>CAWIUP010000001.1:0-112767 GCA_963839345.1 uncultured Actinomycetota bacterium
AAGATCTCGGCCTGCTTGACGGTGTCCACCCCCAGGTCGGCCTCCAGGTCAAGGTCCAACTCGAGCAGCTCGGGCGGGTATCCGGTGAGCTGCGAGACGGTGCTGACCACGGTGTCGGTGATCTCGTCACCGGCCGGGGCCGCCACCGGCGCGGCGGCCGCTACCGGTTCGGGGGCCGCCGCCGGTGCTTCAGCGGGTGCGGCGGTCGGCGTCGGGGCGCCGGTTTTGTCGCGGATCCAGCCGATGACGTGGGTCAGGGTGGGAAAGTCGCGCAGCTTCAGGGCTGTCGTCACGCGCGACACCGAAATGCTCGCGGATCGCGGCGAAGATCTCGGCCTGCTTGACGGTGTCCACCCCCAGGTCGGCCTCCAGGTCGAGGTCCAACTCGAGCAGCTCGGGCGGGTATCCGGTGAGCTGCGAGACGGTGCCGACCACGGTGTCGGTGATCTCGTCACCGGCCGGGGCCGCCGCACCGGCGCGGCGGCCGCTACCGGTTCGGGGGCCGCCGCCGGTGCTTCAGCGGGTGCGGCGGTCGGCGTCGGGGCGCCGGTTTTGTCGCGGATCCAGCCGATGACGTGGGTCAGGGTGGGAAAGTCGCGCAGCTTCAGGGTGTCGTCACGCGCGACACCGAAATGCTCGCGGATCGCGGCGAAGATCTCGGCCTGCTTGACGGTGTCCACCCCCAGGTCGGCCTCCAGGTCGAGGTCCAACTCGAGCAGCTCGGGCGGGTATCCGGTGAGCTGCGAGACGATGCCCACCACGGTGTCGGTGATCTCGTCACCGGCCGGGGCCGGTTCCGGGGCCACAACCGGCGCTGGGGCCGCGACGGGTGCGGCAGCCGCCGCCGGCGCTGGCGCGGGTGCCGGCGCCGCGGGGGCGGACTGAGCGGTCGGCACCTGCGATGGAACCGCCGACGGAGCGGTCCGCGCCGGCGCACCGGTGTCGACGAGACGCAGCCGGTGCTGGACGACCTCCAGCTCGGCGTCGGCAGTCCCAGCCACCGTCGTCAGCCAGCGCCGCCTGGCAGGCTGGTCCACGATCCGGTACTCATACCCGAGTTCGTCCGGCAGGCGATGACGGCCGTCGGGCATCGGGGTCCAGCGCATCAGCGTCATCGCAATCTGCGAGCCGAACCCAGCGCCCAGCCTCAGCGCGTACCGCACCGGATAGCTTCCGCCAACCGACAGGTTCAGCTGGCCCAGCTCCGGATCCGGCTCTTTGTAATTGGGCACCGGAGGAACCAGACCGGTCTCCAGCGACTTGATGGCGACGACGTCCTCCACGCCGGCGCCCATCGCGTGTCCGGTGAAGCCCTTGGTGTTGGTGATGACCACAGCGTCGGCGTCTGGCCCGAACACCCGGCGCAGCGCATTGATCTCGGCCGCGGCGCTGCCTCCGCGGGCCGGCGTGTACGTCTCGTGGGACACGAACACGGTGCTGGGCGCGATGGCGTGTCGGTCTACGCCGCGAGCCTCGGCCTGGGCGAGCAGGCTCTCCATGACGCCGCCGATGTGCTCGACGTCGAGCCGGGTGCCGTGAAAAGCGCTGTTCGCGATGACGGTACTGAGGACTTCGCAGATCGGCTGCAGCCCGCGTTCCCGGGCCGCGTCGGCGGATTCCACCACGAAAGCCGCCGCCCCCATGCCGAGGATCATCCCGTGCCGGCGCCGGTCGAACGGTGTGGCGGCCTCCTCCACGACGTCGTCGGTGGCGGCGGCCCCGGACGCCAGGAATCCCGATCCCACCCACGGCAGCAGCGCGTCGGAGCTGACGTCGTCGGCGGACACCACGATCACCCGCCGACACCGGCCGGCCCGGATCCAGTCCTCGGCGAGCGCGGTCGCCTGGGTAGTGCTCGCGCACGCGGCGTTGACCTGTGTATTCGGCCCGCGCGCGCCGATGATCTCGGCGAACTGCGAGTGACCCATCGACAGGCACCGGAAGATGAAACGCCGGTCGAATACGTACGGGTCGGACTGGAGGGCGTGGCGCAGCTCGTGGATGCGCCGGTCAACCTCCATCGCGGCCGGTTCGTCGCTGCTCAGCCGGGCGCGCACTGCTTCCAGCGCCAGCAGTTGATCACGGTGGCCTCGGTCGGTGTAGTAGCGCTCGAGGTCCTGAGCGAAGTTGTCGTAGCCGGGGAAGGCGGAGGCAAAGATGACGCCGGTGTCGTCACGCATCGAATCCGGCAGCCCCCAACGGTCGGGCAATTGGGTGCCCAGTGTCGTGGTCTTGTAGTGCATGATCAGCGGGATCCCCGCGTCGCGCAGGGCGTCGAAGCCGGCTCCGATGGCAAGCCGGGTGGTCGAGTCCAGCGCGGCATCGCGGGCGGCGTCGACCCCGAACTCGGTAACCACGTCCAGTGGCGCGCTGCGGGCGGCCAGTTTGATGACGTCGGCCTCGTTGTCGATCGTCTCGAAGCTGGGGCCGCCGGACTCACGCTTGACCAGGCGGGTGATGTGCCGGTCGACCATCGCACGGCGTAGCGGGTGCGGGATGGTGTCGATGAACTGCTGGCCGTCGAGGATGCGGGCGATGTTCTCGTCGTCGAAGACTCGCTCGACACCGGGCAGACCGAGCGCTGCGCCGGTTATCACCACCGGTTCGGTAGCAGCTGGCGCCGCAGCGCGTGATGCCGGTGCAGCGGCGGTGTCGGAGATGGCATCCATACCGTGTTCGATGACGTCAACGACGAGGCGGCCCAGTTCGGCGTACTGTTCGCTGGTCATGGCTGTCCTCCCGCTCGGCACCGCGGTCGCCGCGGCGGTCGCGGTCGCGGCGGGAAGCGGGGCGAATCCCAGCCCGGCGGCGTACAGCCCGCACAACGCCTGGTTGAACGACGCGACATCGCCGGTTTTCGGGTGGTTGGTGAACAAGGCGAGCACATCGTCGCCCAGGACGTTCTCGGCAAAGCCGTGCAGTGCCTTCTTCGGGCCGACCTCGACGAAGATGCGGGCACCCGCCGCGTACAGCGTGCGCAGCCCGTCGATGAACCGGACCGGTGAGGCCACCTGGCGGCCGAGCAGGTCGAGCATGGTGTCGAGGTCGGCGTCCGCCGGATAGAACTCACCGGTCACGTTCGACACGATGGGCCGACGCGGCGGCCGCATGTCGAGCCGGCGCAGTGCGGCCTTCAGCGGTTCGCTCACCGGCGCCACGATCGCGGTGTGGAAAGCGTGGCTGACCGGGATTCGGTTGGCGTTCATGCCGGCGGCGCGGAAAGCCGCGACGGCGCGGTCCACGGCATCGGTGGCACCGCCGATGACGGCCTGGCCGTTGCTATTGATGTTCGCGACCACGACGTACCCGTCGGTCTCGGCCACGATCCGGTCGATCTCGGCCAGTGGGGCGAACACCGCCGCCATGGCGCCGTTGTCGGCAATCGACAGGCTCGCCATCTCCCTGGCCCCGGGCGCTGACCGCCTCCAGGGCGGCGTGGAACGACAGCGCGTCCGCGGCCACCAGGGCGCCGTATTCGCCCAGGCTGTGGCCCATGACCATGTCCGGCCGAACGCCGTACGCGTCGAGCATCCGGGTCAGGGCCAGATCGGTTGCCAGCACCGCCGGCTGGGTGATCTCGGTCTGCATGAGTTGCTGTTCCAGCCGTTGCGCGGTGGCCTCGTCGGTGCTGTCGGCGAAGACGTAATCAGTTAGCGGCTTACCCAGCAGCGGTGTCATGACGCGGTCGGCCTCGTCGAACGTCGCGGCCACGATCGGCTCGCGCTGGCGCAGGTCAGCCAGCATGTTCACGTACTGCGAGCCCTGGCCGGTGTAGAGGAACGCGACCTTGCCCGGTGCGCCGCGACCGACGAAGACGCCCTGGGCGCGCAGTATCTTCCACATGGCCGGGTTGCCGCCGCCCCGCAGTGCCTGCACCGCCTTCGCCGCCTTGGTCGCCAGGTCGGCCGCATCGGCGTAGTCGATGGCGACCCGAACGGCCGCACCGGCCAGCGCGGGGTCCGGCGGAGCAGGGGCGGGAGCCCGCCCGCCCGAAGCCTCGGCGGCCAGCTGCTCCAGCTGTGCCGCCACCTCGGCCTCATCTGCGCCGCCGACCACGGCCGCTCCACGTAGCGGCGCCTTCCGCCCACCCGTCGCGGCGGTCGGCTGAGCTGTGACCGTCGCGCCCGGAAACGATCGGCTGGCATCCTGCGCGCGGTGCCGGCCGGGCACGTACTCCTCGAGCACGGCGTGGAAATTGGTGCCGCCGAACCCGAAGGCGCTCACCCCGGCGCAGCGCACGCCGCTCGCGGGCGCGGGCCACTCGCGAAGTTCGGTGTTGACCCGGAACGGGATGTCGTCCCAGTCCACGTTTTCGTTGGGCTTCTCGAAGTGCAGGCTGGGCGTCAGCATCTTCTCGTGGAGGCCGAGCACCGTCTTGAACAGGCCCGCGGCTCCGGCCGCGCCCTTGAGGTGGCCGATGTTGGACTTGACCGACCCCAGCGCGATCGAGCCGTTCGCCGCACCCGCCTTGCGGAATACATCGGTCAAGCTGGCGAGCTCGGTTGCATCGCCGACGCGGGTGGATGTGCCATGTGCCTCGATGCAGGTGGCCAGCGCCGGATCGACACCGGAGACATGCCAGGCCCGCTCCACGGCCAGCCGCTGCCCTACCGGGTTGGGCGCCGTGATCCCTTTGCCGCGCCCGTCGCTGGAGCCGGCGAGGCCGAGCAACACCGCGTAGATGCGGTCACCGTCGCGCTCGGCGTCGGACAGTCGCTTCAGAACAAACAGCGCAGCGCCCTCGCCCATCACGAAGCCGTCGGCACCGGCGTCGAATGGGCGGGTGCCGGTCGCCGACAGCGCGCCGATCTTGCAGAACTTCACGTATCCGGTTGCGTCCATGTTGCGGTCGACGCCGCCCGTGACCGCGGCGTCGAAGTCGCCGGCCTGCAGTCCGCGCATGGCGGCCGACATAGCGGCCAGCCCGGAGGCGCAGGCCGCGTCGGTGGTGAAGTTGGGGCCGCGGAAGTTGAACAGGTTCGCGACCCGCCCGGCGATCACGTTCGCGAGCTCGCCGGGCATGGTGTCCTCGGTGATCTCCTCGAACCCGGCGAGAAACGAGGCGCGGGTCTCGGCGAGCACGGCTTCGCGCACCGGCTCCGGCAGTGCCGCGAATGACGGTGCGGCGCACAGCTCGCGGGCGAACTTGGGAAACTGGATCCGCAGGTTGCTGCGGTGCTGCTTGTCGCCGCCGATGGCGTTGCCGATGATGACGGCGACGCGCTCCGGGTCCACCGTCCAGTCCGGCCAGCCGGCGTCCAGCAGCGCTGAGCGGGTGCCCGCCACGGCCCATTTCTGGCCGCCGTCCATCTGGGTGCTGACCGCCGGCGGCACCGGTAGCCGCCACGCCAGCGGCTCCCAGGAGAAGTCGCGGACCCACCCGCCGATGCGCGAGTACGTCTTGTCCGGTGCGTGCGGGTCGGGGTCGTAGTAGAGCTCGGGATCCCACCGTTCGGGCGGGACGTCGCTGATGCTGTATCGGCCGTCCTTGATGTTGGCCCAGAAGGTGGCGGCGTCGGGCGCGTCGGGCATGATCGCGCTTACGCCCACCACCGCGATCGGCTCCTGCATCGTGGTCGTCATGATGATCCGGCCTCCCGTCGGTAGAGCGCATCCGCCACCCGGTCCATGTCAGCGAGCAGGCCGGCCTGCACCGCCCGGACCCGATCGAACGGGAGCGCGGCGGCAAGATCCGACCCGGAGCCCGCGCCGGCCACCCACCGCAAGCCCTCCTCGGCGACCTTCAGCGCCGCCTCCCGGGCGAAGACGCGGCTGACCGCGGCCAATGCGGCGGCGTCGAAGCGGGCGTCTGACTTCACCGGCAACGCACCGGCGGCGGACGCCGCGGCCCGGCGGGCCAGTGCGCCCGCACACTCGGCGTAGCTGATCAGTTCACCCAGCCGCAGCAAAACATGCTGGTTGCGGGTCAGCCGGCCGATCCGGCAGGCCTCCATAACTGCGGCCAGGCATTCCAGTGCCAGCGCCGCCGTGGGCCCACCGAATTCTTGAGCTACGCCGTCAAGACTGCGTGCCGCGTCGCGGTAGTAGGCGCCAGATGTCTTGAGGTGCTGCTGCCAGCGGTCGCGAGCGATCGTCATCTCCAAGATCTCCGAAGTTCCCTCGTAGATCGTGGTGATCCGGACGTCGCGTTTGATCTTTTCCACCAGGTACGGACGGGTGTAGCCGTACCCGCCGTGCGCCTGGATCGCGGCTTCTGCGGCCGCGTTGCCGGCCTCGGTGGCCAGGTACTTCGCTATCGCGCCTTCGGTGTTCAGCGCGCCGCCGGCGCCTTCGCCGTTGTCGATTCGTGTGGCGGTCTCCTCAGTGAATGCACGCGCCGCCTCCAGCCGCACCGCATGCGGCACGATCAGCTTGTGGGTAAAACCCTGCTTGGTCGACAGCGGGGCGCCGCCCTGTACCCGGTTGGCGGAGTAGGCGATCGCCCGGTCTAGGGCCGCCCAGCCGCCGCCGAGGCCAAACGCGGCGACCATCACCCGGGTATAGCCGAAGACCTGTTGGGCCTGGGTGAGCCCGCGGCCCTCCTCCCGGCCCACCAGGTTCTCCGCCGGTACCGTCACATCGTCGAGGAACAGGGCGGCGGTGTCGGACAATCGGATACCGTGCTTGTCTTCCGGCGGTGCCGTCGAAAAGCCGGGGGTGCCTTTCTCCACCACGAACCATGACGGGCCGCCCGGCGTGCGTGCCAGAACCGAGTAGAAATCCGCGATCGAGCCGTTGCTGATCCACTGCTTCCGCCCATTGAGCCGGTAGGCGGTCACCTGACCGTCGGTCTCTACCGGTGTGGCTGTCGTCGTCAGCGCGGCCAGGTCGCTTCCGGCCTCAGGCTCGGTGGCGGCGTATGCGAACAGTATGCCCTGTTCCGCGATACGTCCCAGCCACTCCTTGCGCTGCTCGGAGGTCCCGCCGACCAGGATGGGGTCGCTACCGAGGAACGTGGCCAGCACCGAAGTCGCGATTCCGATGTCAAGGCGGGCGAGCCGTTCGCACACCCGATAGGAGTCGAACGCCCCGCCCCCGAATCCGCCGTATTCCTCCGGGATGAACACCAAGTGCACGCCGAGGTCTTCGCCGCACATCGCGCGGACGGTTTCCTCCGGGCAGACGTCTTCGTGGTCGAGGTCCAACCGGCGGTCGTCCGGCAGCGCCTCGGCGACGAAGCCGTCCAATGAGGTCAGCATCATTTCGAGGCTGTCGCGGTCCAGGCCGACGTTGGTGGTCATCGAAAAGTTCTCTTCTCACGGATTCGAGACGGGCTCCAGAGTCCGTTGATTGAATTGTTCAACCGGCGGGCGCTGCAGCCCAGAGGCCAAAGTCATGCGGTAAGAGGACAAGGTCACCTGTGTTGGCCCACCATCCGGCAAGACCACCGCTAGCGTGCGACCTGCAGACCTAAGTGATCCCGCAGCGTGTGACCGGTGTATTTGGTGCGGAACGTGCCACGTTCCTGCAGTACTGGCACCACGTTGTCGACGAAGTCGTCCAGCCGTGCGGGGTCAGATGCGGCACCAGGATGAACCCGTCGCAGGCGTCGGCCTGACGTATCGGTCGATCTCGTCGGCGATGTGCGCGGCGGTGCCGACGAACTGCTCCGGCTGGTGACGGCGATGACCAGCTCGCGGATGGACAGGTTCTCGCTTCGGCGCGTTCGCGGAACTGCGGCCACCGCGACGGGGTCGCCGTGCCGACGCCGCCCTGGGTGATGCCGGTGTCGCCGGTCGGATCGCCATCGGGCAGCGGCCCGTCCGGGTCGTAGCCGGAAGGTCGGGGCCCCAAATGTTCGAGCATCGCGATCGCCGTTGCACCGCTGACCTGCTGATAGCGAATGTGAACTGATCCGGATTTCGTCCCATACGACGCCGCACGTGCCTTTCACGTCGGCGTAGTAGCGCTGGCCGTCCTCGAGTGATCCATGCAGTGTGTGCCCGGCCATGCCGACTTGTGGCGGGGCCCGATCCGCGAGGCCACCGATGAGGCCACCGCGTTGGCGCAATGAGCGCAGCGCGCGATCACAAGTCGATCACGCTCGACGTCACGATTCGTTAAGGGATCAGGCGAGAGTTTAAGGACTTTTACGATTTCGCCGCCGAAAGCGGCCTGAATCGAGACTTACCTCACGCCGGATAGCGATGTCGCTTGCGCACAGTGGCTTTCGCCTCGCTCAGCACACGATAGGGACCGTGTCCGTTCACGTACTATGGTTTGCGGGTCGGGGGATCTGTAACCACAGCATGACCCGAAGGAACAAACAATGATGAAACTCCATGGTATATCCGTGCGCCGGCAAGCCGTCGGCGTCTGTGTCGGCTGCTCCCTACTCGGGGGGCTGGCCGCTGCCACAATTGCGGCGCCGATAGCGTCTGCGGCGCCCGACTGCAGTGCTGCCGGAGTCGCCAGCACGGTCAGCTCGGTGACGGGATCGGCCAACCAGTACCTCAGCACTCACCCAGGCGCCAATGCGGTCGTGACGGCAACGAAGAACGAGCCGCGTCCGCAGGCAGAGACAGATCTGCGTGGCTACTTCACCGCGCATCCGCAGGAATACGTCGAATTGCGGGGCATTCTGGCGCCGATCGGTGACACTCAGACCCAGTGCAACACGTCAGTGCTGTCGCCCGATCTGGAGTCGGCCTACAACGAATTCATGGCCGGCTAGACATCTGCAGTCAGTCCAAGATGTTCTCGCAGAGTGTGGCCGCGGTATTCGGTGCGGAACGCGCCGCGCTCCTGCAGCAGCGGCACTACTTGGTCGACGAAGTCGTCCAGCCCATGCGGAGTCAGGTGCGGCACCAGAATGAATCCGTCGCAAGCGTCGGCTTGCACGTAACGGTCGATCTCGTCGGCGATGTGCGCAGCGGTGCCGACGAACTGCTGCCGGCTGGTGACGGCGATGACCAGTTCGCGGATCGACAGGTTCTCGGCTTCGGCGCGTTCGCGGAACTTGCGGGCCACCGCGACCGGGTCGCCGTGCCGGACGCGGCCCTGGGTGATGCCGGTGTCGCCGGTCGGATCGACATCGGGCAGCGGCCCGTCAGGGTCGTAGCCGGAAAGGTCACGGCCCCAGATCTGCTCGAGCATGGCGATCGCCGTCGCACCGCTGACCTGCTGGTGACGAATGTGCACCGCCTTGTCGGCGGCCTCGTCCGCGGTGTCGCCGAGCACGAAGGTCGCCGCCGGAAAGACCTTGAGCTGATCAGGGTTTCGGCCATAGGAGGTCGCACGGCCTTTCACGTCGGCGTAGTAGCGCTGTCCGTCCTCCAGCGATCCGTGCAGGGTGAAGAGCGCGTCGGCGTGCCGGGCACCGAACGCCCGACCGTCGTCAGAGTCGCCGGCCTGCAACAGTACCGGGTGTCCCTGCGGCCCGGCAGGCAGCGTCGCCACCCCGCGCACGTCGAACTGGGCGCCGTGATGCTCGACGGTCCGCGACGCGGGCGGGATCGATGTAGGTTCCGGCGTCGACGTCGGCCACCACGGCGTCGGCTGCCCAGCTGTCCCAGAATTCGCCCGCCACGGTGAGGAACTCCTCGGCGCGGCGGTAACGATCGGTGTGGTCGAGGAAGCCGCCGCGCCGGAAGTTCTCGCCGGTGAAGGCATCCGACGAGGTGACGATGTTCCAGCCCGCGCGGCCATCGGACAGGTGGTCTAGCGTGGCGAATTGCCTTGCCACTTCGAAGGGTTCGTTGAAGGTGGTATTGATGGTGCCGGTCAGGCCGAGCCGGTCGGTGACGGCGGCCAGCGCCGCCAGCACGGTGAAGGTGTCCGGCCGGCCCACCACGTCCAGGTCGTAGATCCGGCCGCGATGCTCGCGCAGCCGCAGACCCTCGGCCAGGAAGAAGAAGTCGAACAGCCCGCGTTCGGCGGTGCGGGCCAAGTGCACGAACGAGTCGAATTCGATCTGGCTGCCCGCGGCGGGATCGGTCCACACGGTGGTGTTGTTGACCCCCGGGAAGTGGGCGGCCAGGTGAATTGGCTTGCGGTGCTTACCTTCGCGTGTGTTCATCGGCCGAGCCCCCAGCGCTGCGCGATCAGCTGGTGTGAGCGCAGCCGGTCTTCGTGGCGGTGTGTCACCGACGTGACGACGAGTTCGTCGGCGCCGGTCAGTCGTTGCAGCGCGGACAGCCGCTCTGCGACCTCATCCGGATCACCGACGAATTGCGTCTCCAGCCTGTCTTTTACCACGGGCAGCTGCTCGTCGGCGAGCGGACGGCAATCCTCGGGAGCCGGGTAAGGCACGGCGCCGACCCCGGTTCGGATGGAATACACCCAGTGTCCGTAGCCGGCAGCCAGTTGCCTTGCGGTGGCGCTGTCGTCGGCGACCACGATGTCGGCGGATACCACGACGTAGGGCCGCTGCAGCGTGGCCGACGGGACGAACGTGTCCCGGTATGCGTCGATGGCCTCCAGCGCGGTCGCCGGGGTGATGTGATAGCTCGCCACGAACGGCAGCCCGCGCGCGCCGGCCATCCTGGCGCTTTGTCCCCTGGTGCTGCCGAAGACCCACGGCGTCAGCCCGGATCGCTCCCCCGGCACCGCGTGCACGTCGAAACCCTCGACCTCGTAAGTGCCGTCCAGCATCGCGATGATGTCGCCGAGTTGTTCGGCGAAGTCGGGCGCTACGGCCTCAGGCTGCTGCAGGATTCCCATGGTCGCCTGCACCCGCTCCTTGTCGAGCAGCCCGCGCAGGTCGAACGGCAGTGGGATCACCACACCGTCGACTTCGCGCCATTGCCGCGGCGGGCGGGTTTTGGCCGACGGCTGCTTCGGCTTGAACCCGGTGTCGCGTCGTTGTCCCCGGCCGACGCCAAGGTCAATGCGGCCCGGATAGAAGGCCTCCAGCATGCCGAAGCTCTCCACCACCGCGGCGGCCGTGGTGTGACTGAGCTGGACCGCGGCCGAGCCGACCCGAATCGTGTTGGTAGCGGCCGCGATCTGACCGATCAGCACAGCCGGCGCCGAGCTGGCGACGCCGACGAAGTGGTGTTCGGCGATCCAGAATCGGCGATACCCCCATTGCTCGGCACGCTGGGCCAGATCGATGGTGTTGCGCAGGGCCGTCGCGGCGTCGCTGCCGGCACTGATCGGCGCCAGATCCAGAATCGACAGCGGGACCCCGGTCATGGCGCCACCGCCGCATAGCGGTTGGGCGCGGTCGGCAGGCCGAGCCGTTGGCGCAAGGTTTCATGCTGACCGTAGCCGGTGCGAAACCGCCCGGCGTGCTGCAGCAATGGCACCACCTGGTCGACGATCACCGGAAGGTCGGTGGCGTTCACGGCCGGCCGTAGCCGCGCGCCGTCGATGCCCAGCCGCTGCCAACCCAGTAGCAGGTCGACCAAATCCTTTGCGCTGCTGTCGAAGATGAGCGCGTCTGAACCGAAATCGGAGTCACCGCCGAACGTCACCACCACATCGGCGAAGATCTTCAACTGGGAACCCCCGGCCGCATGCACTTCGTCGATGATGGCCTGTAGCGAGGCATCGTCGGTCGGCGTGATGAAGACGAGATCGCTGCTGGCAGCGGCAAATTCATAGATGCGGGGCGCGTGAGCCAACGCCGCCACCACCGGTTGGCCCTGCGGCGGACGGGGGGTGATCGCGGGCCCCTTGACCGAGAAGTAGTCTCCGGCGAAGTCGATGTAATGCAGTTTGTTCCGGTCGATGTAGCGCCCGGTGGACTCGTCGCGGATCACCGCGTCGTCCTCCCAGCTGTCCCACAGCCGGCGGACCACCTCGACGGCGTCGGCAGCCTCGTCGAACAGTCCGTCGGCAGGCTGTGATCCGTTGCGCCGCCCGAACAATGCCACCTCATGTGCGGTTGTGCTCACCCGCGGCTGCCAACCGGCCCGCCCGTGCGAGATGTAGTCCAGGCTGGCGATGGCCTTGGAGACGTGAAACGGCTCGGTGTGGGTGACGGTGGCCACCGGCACCAACCCGATGTGCCGGGTGACCGGTGCGATACGCGCGGCGACCAGGACCGCGTCCGCGCGGCCCGCCAGCCGCCGCGGAGAGATTTCTTCGCGGCGTCCGGGCTGGGGCGTCAAGGAGTCGTCGATGGTCAGGAAGTCCAGCAAGCCGCGCTCGGCGGTGGTCGCCAGCTGGGCCCAGTACCGGCCGCTGAGCACCGATTCCGTTGCGGGGTCGGCGCGCAGCGTGGTCTGCCACGCGCGCCGATGCCAGCCGTAGCCATCGAGCGCAACGCCCAGGTGCAGCTGATCGGTCATGCCAGGCCCTTGGCAAAAGCGATCGGACGAAAGGGGCCCCATGAGGGCAATGCCGATGCGTCGATCTCGGTGTACCCGGTGGTGCGATACAGCGCGGCCGCCTCTGGTTGGCGATCGCCGGTGATCAGATACACCCGCCGATAACCCCTGCTGGCCGCGGTCGCCTCCAATTGGGCCAGCAGCGCCTTGGCGTAGCCGCGGCGACGATATCCGCTGTCGGTCCAGATCCGTTTGAATTCCACGGTGTCGGCATCGAACCGCCGGAACGCTCCGCCGGTGACCGGCGCGCCGTCCAGTAGTCCGATCAACAAGCCACCGTCAGGCGGCGCAAGCTCAGCAGACGGGACAGGCAACCAACCCAGGTGCGTCTCCGGAGTGCCGCCGTAACGCTGGGCATACTCGAGGGCGAGCTCGGCCAACAGCGGCTCTGCCAGCGGGTCGTCCTGCTCCACCGCCAAGAAGCGCAGCTGGGCCGCCGCGGTCGACCGGCTGAATTGGGATGTCACGTAGATGTCCAACGCCTCGCTATCCGTCACATTCCGGCCCGGCTAGGTCAACGCCGCGCTGACGTACCGGCCAGCGACGGGTGCTTCACCGAAATCCTGACTACGCAAACCCGGCAACCCGGTAGCAGTGAACAGGTCCGCGAGGTCGGTCCCAAAGGTTCGCCAGCCCAGTGCCGCCAAGGACTCGGCGGCGTCGTGCTGCTCCTCGGGATAGGTGAGCTCGGTCATGTCGCCCGCGAAACCGTACGGTCGCCAGCGCTGCGCCAAGGCGTGCTCCTGGCTGACGAACGGCCGGCTCCGGTTCGGCAGGTAATCGGCCGCCACCCTGCTGCCCGCGACGCTCAACGCAGTGACATTGTCCAGCAACCGATCCTGCGTGACGGGCGACAGGAAGCCGATGAACAGCCCTTCGGCAATCCACACGGTCGGTCTGCTGGCGTCGAAGCCGAGCCGCCGCAGCGCCTCGGGCCAATCGCGGCGAAGATCGACTCCCGCCGCGCGCCGATCCGCGGTCGGGGCAGCTCCCAGGCCCCGCAGCGTCTGGGTCTTGAAGTCGATGACCCGCGGCTGATCGATCTCATAGACGGTGGTGCCCGCCGGCCACCACAGCCGATAGGGCCGGGCGTCCAGTCCGGACGCCAGGATCACCGCCTGGCGAATACCGGCCCGGCCAGCATCGGTGAGGAAGTTGTCGAAGAATCGGGTGCGGACCGCGAAAAGGTCGGTCAGCAAAGCGAATCCGTTGTCGTCACCGAGATCGCTGATGGCGCGCTCGCCGCTGGCGATCTGGCTGAAGAAGTCGACTCCGGTCGCGCGGACCAGAGGCTCGGCGAACGGATCGTTGATCAACCCGGCCCTGGTCGCCAAGGCCCTGGCCGTCGCTACCAGTGTCGCGGTGGTTCCGACGCTGGTGGCCGGATCCCAGGTGTCGTGGTCTGTTCGAGCCATCGTCACGCCGGCCCTCCGCCGCGCCGCAAGAGCAGCGCCGCTCGCCAGCCGAGTAGTAGCAACGCGGTGACCGTCGACGCGACCACCACGAAACTGGTGGCCACACCGGCCGACGTGGCCTTGCGCAGCAGCATCCCGACCGCGACCGTGCACAGCCACACCACCACGCCGGTCGGGGCCACGGCCGTCGGCCGCCGCCAGGCCCGTGCGGCCAGCCAACCGACGCCGGTTCCGGTCAGAAACGGCCAGGCCGTCGTGGCGACGCCGGCCACGTCCAGCCCCTCGTCGTGACTGCGCCGCCCGACGGCACAGAACACCAGCACGCAGGTGACGTCGACGGCCAGCGAACTCAGAGCCGGCGGTGGTCGCATGACAGCGACCCTACGACGTCATCGCTGAACCTCGACAGCCCAACCTGCCCGAGAGTCGCCGGTATCACTGCCGCCTTCCGCGGGGGTTGACCGCATCTCGGGGCGCAAGTGGCTTCACCCGAACTTAACGACCGTTCACCGTCCTGGCTTTCGCCGCCCAGCTGGAGAAGCTGAAAGAGGCTCTGGTCAAGGCAATTCCGTTTCGCCGACTGGCCCAGCCGGAAGAAGTCGCCGCGCCGGTGCTGTTCTTCGCCTCCGGGGTCCGCAGGGAGGTCCCGACACGTAAACAGCTGCGAAGACTCGCCGGGGCGCTGCGCAACCAGTTAAGTTTCGGCGACCGACTAGTCCGGGTCAGGCAACCGGGGCTGACTAGGGTGAGCTAATGAGCACCGACAAACCTCCGGTTTTCAACCCGCACGACCCGCTCAGCCTGGACGCGTCGCTCTCCGATGACGAGATCGCGGTGCGCGATACCGTCCGACAGTTCTGCGCCGAGAATGTCATTCCGCACATCGCGGAATGGTTCGAAATCGGTGACCTTCCGGTCCGTGAGCTCGCCAAACACTTCGGCCAGCTGGGCCTGCTCGGCATGCATCTGCAGGGCTACGGCTGCGGCGGGGCCTCGGCCGTGCACTACGGGCTGGCCTGTACCGAGCTGGAAGCCGCCGACTCCGGTATCCGATCGATGGTGTCGGTACAAGGTTCGCTGGCGATGTTCGCGATCTGGCGGTTCGGCTCCGAGGAGCAGAAGCAGCAGTGGTTGCCGGGCCTGGCCGCAGGCGAACTCCTCGGCTGCTTCGGGCTGACCGAACCCGACGCCGGATCTGACCCGGCGTCGATGACAACCCGGGCCCGGCGCGACGGATCGGACTGGGTCCTGAACGGCCGCAAGATGTGGATCACCAACGGATCGGTCGCCGACGTCGCGATCGTCTGGGCGGTCACCGACGACGGAATCCGCGGATTCATCGTTCCCACCAAGACTCGGGGATTTTCCGCGAACACCATTCACCACAAGCTCTCGCTGCGGGCGTCGATCACCAGTGAGCTGGTGCTCGACGACGTGCGGCTGGCTGACGACGCCCTGCTGCCGGAGGCGACAGGCCTCAAAGGCCCGCTGTCATGCCTGTCGGAAGCGCGCTACGGCATCATCTGGGGTTCGATGGGCGCCGCGCGCTCGGCATGGCAGGCAGCGTTGGACTACGCGGGCCAACGCACCCAGTTCGGCCGGCCGATCGCTGGATTCCAGTTAACCCAGGCCAAACTCGTCGACATGGCCGTCGAATTGCACAAGGGCCTGCTGCTCGCGCTGCAGCTTGGCCGGCTCAAGGACAGCGTCGGGCTACGACCCGAGCAGGTCAGCTTCGGCAAGCTGAACAACACCCGGGAAGCGATCGAGATCTGCCGTACCGCACGAACTATTCTGGGCGGCAACGGCATATCGCTGGAATACCCGGTGATTCGGCACATGGTCAACCTGGAGTCGGTGCTCACCTACGAGGGCACACCGGAGATGCATCAGCTGATCCTGGGCCAGGCGATCACCGGCACGGACGCCTTCCGCTGACAGGAGTAGCCCAATGAGCGCACGCCTGGAATACACGTCTGAGCATCATCAGTTCCGGGAACTGGTCCATGATTTCGTGCAGCAGACGGTGGTACCGGCCCACGAACGCTGGGAGCAGGCCGGTCGCCTGGATCGCTCATTGTTTGCCGAAGCGGGACGGCTTGGGCTGCTGGCATTTTCGGTACCTGAAGAGTTCGGCGGACCAGGTGTCGACGACTTTCGCTATAACGCGATCGTCGTCGAAGAACTGCAACGTGTCGGCGCGGCGGCCGAGGCTGTCGCCATCTCGCTGCAAAACGATATCGTGCTGCCCTATCTCACCGACCTGACCACGCCCGAACAACAGCAACGCTGGTTACCGGGAGTGGTTACCGGTGAGACGATCATCGGCATCGCGATGACCGAACCGGGCGCGGGCAGCGACCTGGCCGGGATCCGCACCACCGCAGTGCGTGACGGTGACCACTACGTCGTCAACGGCGCGAAAACCTTTATTTCCAACGGGCAGACCGGGGACTTGTTCGTCATCGCGGTACGCACCGGGCCTGATCGGCACAAGGGGCTGTCGTTACTGGTAGTCGACGCGAACACGCCGGGTTTTGATCGCGGCCGCAATCTGGAGAAGATCGGCCTGCACGCCCAGGACACCAGCGAGCTGAGCTTCACCGATATGCGGGTTCCGGTTGAAAACCTGCTCGGGGAGGAAGGCCGCGGTTTCTATCAACTGATGAACAACCTTCCGCAGGAGCGGCTTTCGCTGGCGGTGGGCGCGGTGGCTGCCGCCGAAGGCGTACTGGCCGAGACTCTCGACTACGTCAAACAGCGAAATGCGTTCGGCTCCCCCATCTCCGGTTTACAGAACACCCAGTTCGTGCTCGCCGAGCTGGCCACCGAACTCGACGTCGCACGAACCTTTCTCGACGACTGCATCGCCGAGCACTTGACCGCTGAGCTGACCGCGGCCCGGGCCGCCCGGCTGAAATGGTGGACCACCGAACTGCAGGTGCGTACTGCCGATCGCTGCCTGCAGCTGCACGGCGGCTACGGCTACATGCGGGAATACCCGGTGTCGCGTGCGTTCGTCGACGCCCGAATCCAGACGATCTACGGCGGGACCACCGAAATCATGAAGACAATCATCGCGAAGGATCTGGGCATCTAGCGACAGCCTCGACGCGCTCGATCCCGCGTTCCGGCGTCTGGCCTATACTATACCCCGTAGGGTATATTCTGCGGTAGTTCTGCCGCGGTCCTGGCAGCGAAGGTCATTTAACCCAGGGCCCAATGGCCCTGGATAGCCCGGCGGAGCAGGCGCGAAGCTACTACCGATAGGGACGAGGCCACGGATGAGGAAACCTCGATGCTGACCGTTCTCAAACGGGTTTGGGTACCGCTCGTCGTTGTGGTGGCGGTGGCCTTTGGCGGTGTTGCCGTCAGTCGGCTCCGCGGCGTTTTCGGCTCTGATGAAATCTTCACCGCGACCGGCAGCAGCGCCGAACCGCTCCAGCCCTCCTATGTCAAGCAGGTGACCTACGAGGTTTACGGGCCCGGTGACACCACCGGAAGCGTTAGCTACCTGGACAAGAACGCTCAGCCGGAACAGGCGGACTTCACCGGCCTGCCGTGGACGTTCACGATCACGACGACGGTGCCGGCCGTGATCGCGAATGTCGTCGCACAAGGCGATAGCGACAATATCGGGTGCCGCATCACGGTCAACGGTGTGCTCAAGGACGAGCGGTCGTCGGCCGGGCACCACGCCCAAACGTCCTGTTTGGTGAAGGCCGGATGAACACCGACAACGGCGATAACCAAGCCCGTCCGAGATTCATGCGGTTCGTCCGCAGGTTCGCGGTGCCGATACTCATCGCCTGGCTGCTGCTGACCGTTGCCTTGAACGTGCTTGTGCCGCCGATCGAGTCGGTCGCGCGAAACCATGCGGTGACCATGTCGCCGCAGGATGCGCCGGCGATGATCGCCGCGAAACGCATCGGCGCAACCTTCCACGAGTCGGACTCAGACAGCATCGCGATGATCGTCCTGGAGGGTGACCACCAACTCGGCGAGGAGGCGCACCGCTATTACGACGGCTTGGTGGAGAAGCTGCAAGCCGACCGCAAGCATGTCCAGCATGTTCAGAACGTATGGGGAGACCCACTCACGGCGGCCGGCGTCCAGAGCCGCGACGGCAAAGCCGCGTACGTCCAACTCAACCTGGCCGGCAACCAGGGCAGCACCCAGGGCAACGAGTCGGTCAAAGCGGTACGGGAAATCGTGGACAAATCAGCGCCGCCCAACGGACTCAAGGTCCACGTCACCGGTCCGGCGGCGCTGACCACGGACATGAACGAGGCCGCGGATAAAAGCATGTTCAAGATGATGGGGGTGACGGGCGTGGTCATCATGATCATGCTGTTCATCGCCTATCGGTCCGTCAGCACGGTGCTTCTGGTTCTCGTCATGGTCGGTTTCGAGATGGGCACGGCCAGAGGGCTTGTCGCGCTGCTCGGGAACTACGGCTTACTGGGTTTTTCGACGTTCGTCGTCGCGATGCTGTCCTCATTGGCGATCGCGGCGGGCACGGATTACGCGATCTTTCTCATCGGTCGCTACCAGGAGGCTCGGCAGGCCGGCCAGGATCGAGAAACCGCGTACTACACGATGTTCCGCGGCACCTCGCACATCATCTTGGGCTCAGGGTTGACCATCGCCGGGGCTACATTCTGCCTCCACTTGGCGCGCCTGTCGTACTTCAAGGCACTCGGCATTCCCTCCGCCTTAGGCTTACTCGTCGTCGTGGCGGGCGCGCTGACCGCAGCGCCGGCCGTTGTCGCCGTGGCCACTCGGTTTGGCCTGCTGGACCCCAGACGGATGATCAAGACGCGCGGGTGGCGGCGCGTCGGCACCGCTACGGTGCGTTGGCCAGCGCCGGTATTCGCGGCCTCGCTGGTCATCGTAATCGTCGGCATCCTCATCATGCCGAGCATGAAGGTCAGTTACAACGATCGCTACTACATACCCCGCAACCTGCCGTCGAATGTCGGGTACAACGCCGCGGAGCGCCATTTCAGTGCCGCCACAATGAATCCCGATATTCTCATGATCGAGAGTGATCACGACATGCGTAATAGCGGCGACATGATCATTCTCGACAGGATTGCCAAGGACGTCTTTCGCTCACCGGGAATCGCCATGGTGCAGAGCATCACCCGGCCATTGGGCGGGCCGATCCAGCACACATCGATACCGTTCCAGATTAGTGCTCAAGCGATTCCGATCCAGGAAAACCTCCGCTTCATGCGGGACCGAACGGCCGACATGCTGAAGATGAGCGACGATCTCGGTGCCGTGATCGGCTCGATGGAGCGGATGCAGGGCCTGCTGGGACAGATGAGTACTACGACTCATCACATGGTCGGCGATATGCACGACATGCAGGCCACGCTTGACGAGATGCGAGACCATCTGGCGGATTTCGACGATTTCGCGAGACCGTTCCGTAGCTATTTGTACTGGGAGCAGCACTGTTTCGATATCCCCGCCTGCTGGGCTGCGCGGTCGGTGTTCGAGGCGCTCGATGGTGTGGACAAGTTCAGCGCGAACATGAGCACGCTGATCAAGGACATGACCAACGTCGACGCGATAATGCCGCAGATGCTTGCCCAGTTCCCGCCGATCATCGCCGTCGCAAAATCCATGCAGGGGACCCTGCTCACCATGCACAGCAGCTTCTCGGGTCTGGTCACACAGATGGCCCAGATGACCGATACCGCAAGCGCAATGGGCCAGGCCTTCGACGCCTCCAGGAGCGGCGACTACTTCTACCTGCCGCCGGAAGCGTTCCAGAATGCGGACTTTCAACGCGGCCTGAAACTTTTCCTGTCGCCGGACGGCAAGGCCGCGCGGTTCATCATCACCCACGACGCGGACCCGGCCACTCCGGCAGGCATTTCCGCGGTCAAGCCTGAACTCAATGCCGCCCATCAAGCGGTCAAAGGAACGGCCCTCACCGATGCCCGGTTCTACCTCGCCGGGACGGCGGCGATATACCGCGACATCCAGTCGGGCTCCCAATTCGACCTGCTGATCGTGGGAACAGCCGCCCTCACGCTGATCTTCGTTGTCATGGTGATCATCACCCGGGCGCTGGTGGCCTCCATGGTGATCGTCGGCACGGTGTTGCTTTCGCTGGGCGCTGCCTTCGGGCTGTCAGTACTGGTCTGGCAGCACATATTCGGCCTGGACTTGAACTGGATCGCGCCGGTGTTCGGGTTGATCATCCTGTTGGCCGTCGGATCTGACTACAACCTGCTGCTGGTCTCGCGGTTCCAGGAGGAAATACCGGCGGGATTGAAGACCGGCATCATCCGCTCGATGGGCGAAACAGGCGGAGTTGTCACCGCAGCCGGCCTGGTGTTCGCCTTCACCATGATGTCCATGGTTGCCAGTGACCTGCGCTCCATCGGGCAGGCCGGCAGCACGATCGGCCTGGGCCTGCTGTTCGACACCCTGATCGTGCGCTCGTTGATGACGCCATCGATCGCCGCGCTACTTGGACGTTGGTTCTGGTGGCCGCAACGGGTGCGGCCCCGTCCGGCCAGTTTCATGCTCCGGCCCTTCGGACCGCGGCGGTTGGTGCGTTCGCTGTTACTGGGCGAGGACGCGGATGCGGCAACTGCGAAGCTGCAGAAGCCATCCGGTAACGGTTCAGGCTCGCAAGCTACTTCGCCTCAACGGGCTGGCCAAGCGCGCTGATGGCGGCTTTCAGCTTGGTGGTCGCCTGATCGGCGACGTCCCGCAGGCCTGGCTGATCGACGACCCGAACCATGAGTTGCGGATCCATTGCCTCCACAAGGACCGCGTCGCCCGGTGCATCGGGGTCGGTTCGCACCACGACGTTGCACGGCAACAACTGGCCGATCTGGCGATCCACGTTGAGCGCGCGATGAGCCAGAGACGGATTGCAGGCGCCGAGGATCAGGTAATCCTCCATGTCCTCCCCCAGCTTTTTCTTGAGGGTGGCTTTGACGTCGATCGTGGTCAGCACACCGAATCCCTGATCGGCCAGCGCTTGAGTGGTCCGCTCGACGGCTTCCTCGAACGAAGTGTGCAACGTGGTGGCCAATCCGATAGTCATGGTCTTGTCTCCTCTTTGATGTCAGTGGGTTTAAGCCAGGGCCAGGAACAACTTCTCCAGCTCGGCTTCGGTAAGTGGTGCCGCACCGTTTGCGCTGCTACCGGCAATGCAATCCCGAAGGCCGGTTGCGACGATCTTGAACCCGGCTCGGTCGAGCGCACGGGACACCGCGGCGAGCTGGGTCACTACGTCCTTGCAGTCACGACCCTGTTCGATCATCGCGATCACCCCGGCGAGTTGCCCCTGGGCGCGTCGCAGCCGGTTGAGCACCGCCGCGACGCTGTCCTCGTCACCAGTCATTTTTCCTCCATATCCGTTGGAGTCCATCTTACCCCCTGGGGTATTGCGCGGCCATACGCTGGAATACCCCTAGGGGTATTGGTATTATACTGGGTATGAGCGAACACACCCACCACGAAGTACTGACCGATCTCAACCCCAAGCACCGCGCGCTGCGCAAGATGATCCCCGACGTCTATAAAGGATTCGCCGAGATGAGCGGCGCCGCGCTGGCCCCGGGTGCCTTGGAAAGAAAAACCAAAGAGCTCATCGCGCTGGCCATCGGTGTCGTAGCGGGCTGCGACGGCTGCATAGCCTCCCATGCCCAAGGCGCGGCCCGCGCTGGAGCCACCAAAGAGGAGGCCGCAGAAGCCATCGGCGTCACCTTCCTCATGCACGGCGGGCCGGCCACTATTTACGGTGCGCGTGCCTATGACGCGTTCTGCGAATTCGCCGACGCTCAAGCGAGCTCGGCATCCGGCTCGACCGACTGAGCCGCCAGACCCATTACCACTACACCGAAAGGATGCACACGATGTCCGTGAAAGAGCTCACCCTCAGCGATTTCGAATCAACGATCCTGCACAGCCCGATCGTGCTGGTCGACTTCTGGGCACCCTGGTGCGGGCCGTGCCGTGCCTTCGCACCGGTCTTCGAAAAATCCGCCCAAGCCCACCCCGACGTCTTGCACGCCAAGGTCAACACCGAAGTGCAACAAGAGCTGGCTGCGACGGTCGGTATCCGATCGATTCCGACCATCATGGCGTTCCGGGACGGCGTGCTCGTCTACAGCCAGGCCGGCGCCATGCCCCCCGCGGTGCTGGACGATCTGATTCGCCAGGTAACGGCGCTCGACATGGCTACCGTTCGTGCCCAGATCGCCGAACGAAAGGCGGCCGCCAGGACGTAAGCGGCCCAACATTTTTAGCTGGTGATTAATGACCCAGTGACCAACGGCCCTATGCGCCAACACGCGACGGGCTGCATCCTGTCTGTTGGGAAGGATGGTTTGCCATGACCACAACCGAAGCGGTTTGCGCCACAACGCCCATGCCACGTATCGGCGATCCAGCGCCTTCGTTCACCGCCGCCACTACGCAGGGTGAGGTCAACTTTCCGGCCGACTACCGAGGTAAATGGGTCATCCTCTTTTCTCATCCGGCCGACTTCACTCCCGTCTGCACAACGGAGTTCATGACATTTGCTTCGATGCAGCAGCAGTTCGCTGCCTACAACACCCAGCTATTGGGCCTTTCGGTCGACGGGCTTTACAGCCACATCGCCTGGCTGCGCAGGATCAAAGAGAAAATCGCCTTCCGGGATCTCAAAGACGTCGAGGTTACTTTTCCGCTAATCGAAGACGTCTCGATGAATGTCGCCAAGAAGTACGGGATGATCATGCCCGGCGAGGATTCGACCAAGGCGGTGCGTGCGGTTTTCGTCGTCGATCCAGAGGGCACGATCCGCGTCGTTATCTACTATCCGCTCAGCCTTGGACGCAACTTCAGCGAGCTGTTGCGCGTCGTCAAGGCCTTGCAGACCGCGGACCATTTCGGCGTTGCGACTCCGGCGGATTGGGAACCTGGTGAGCCCGTCATCCTTCCGGCACCCAGCTCCTCCACCGCCGCCGACGAACGCGTGGAAGCAAGCACTGACGGCATCGAGTGCACAGACTGGTTCTTGTGCACCAAGAAGCTCTCCGCCGACGAGGTCGAATCCGCAATTCGAGTCGGGTAGCAGAGGCCGAACGCCTAGAAGGGCGGCGGGTCGTTACAGGCCGCGATCCGCGCCGCCTCTCGGGCCGCCTCTGCGGCGATACGCACCTCGTTGATTCCGCGTTCCCAGCTGTTGCGCGCGGCGCGGTCGGCGGCCCTGGTTCGCCGACGGGTCGGCATCATCAGTCCGCGGTTGGCGGTATCCTTCGGTGCCCACGACGGCAACATCAGCTCAGCGGTCGGCACCGCTAACGCGGGAAAGAACAGGCTCCCACCAGGTTTCGTGGTGTAGGTGTGGCCGCTCGGTGAAGTCCAGACCACCGTACCGTCGGGTTCTTGACGATCTCGCCAACCGTTGGGTCCGCTGTAGAAGGTCTTCAGTAAATGGTGAACCCTGCAGAGCAGCTTAAGGTTTGACGGATGAGTCGGGCCGAGCGGCCACGGCACGGTGTGATCGATGTCGGCGTAGTCAGCCGGGCGATCGCAGCCAGGGAACCGACAGGTCAGGTCTCGGCATCGGATGAAATCGGCCAACGCCGCCGAGGGCCGGTACCGCGGCTCGGGTGCAGAGTTCTTCGGATGGGCCACCTGCCGCAGCTTCGCCGACATGGCCAGTTGTTGCACCGCCTCCGCGGACAAGCCGCCAAAGCCCGGGACGTAGCCGGGAACGGTCGAGTCGCCGCTGACTGTGGCGGCTTCGGCCAGCACATGGATCACGACATCCCCGACGGTCGCGTCCTGTTTGGCGGCCGGGCAATCGGCCGAACCGCAGGCGCACGGCATCGCTGAGGCTCGCGCCGCCAGGGCAGACAAAGCGTCGGCGCGGCGCTGGGCTTTGGTGCGTGGATCGGCCGGACAAACCGTGGCAGCCAGCTCATCTAGTCGTCGGTCAAAAGCGATGGCATCGGGTGCCCGAACGTCGCCCCAGATTTCGGCCATCCCGGAATGCAACGGCGAGATGCCGATGTGGCGACGCTCCTCAGTCTCCCGCGCCATCCGCACCGCGGCCGGCTCCAACTTCTGTATCCAGTAGTCGATGACTTCGACGATCTTCCGGTAGGACCGTCGGCTCCAACGGGGAGCGTTGCGGGCCAGCCAGCCGTCCAGCTTTGTCAACGCAGCGTCGTCGGTCATCAGTTCGGTGCGGAACACTGCCGCAGAGATCACCCGGAAGTCCACATCTCCGGCGGCGAACAAGGCGCCCAGTTTCGGCAAGTGCTCCATCAGTGCCAGGCCGTAACGCAATTGGCCGGCGGCCCGGCCGCGACTGATCCCCTGCGCGGCGGCAACTTCGGCGGCCACCTGCTCCCAACCGTCGATGCACCACTGCTCACGCTCGTCGGCGTCCTGCTCAGCCAGCCGGCGATGATAGAGCTGCGCCGCGGCGGCGAGCTTACGGGCAGTGGCGGCCGACTCCAGCCGGGCAGCGTCGCGCATTGTGTCCACCAGGCCTGCGTCGTCGAGGCCGCAGAGCGCCTCCACGTTCGGCAGTCGTACTTCGAACATATTTTCGATTATGCCTCGTGGGTCGGACCGCGGCATCGAGAAGACGTGTGGCCTGTTAATGAACTGCCGACTGTGGATAACTGCCCAGGGCACTCGACGGATGCCCAGTATTTGTCTAATGGTCACTATCCGGCGGACTGGGTCTGCGAACCTTGATCCGACGAAAGGGCCGTCATGACAGAACACTTGCGCGCTTACAACAGCCTGTGGCAGGTCCGCAGCGACTCATGGTGCCGATTGGAGGAAACCGCCGATCGGTTGACGCGTCCGGACACCGCGGGAGCCTTGAAAGAGAAGTGCGTGAAGACCTGCCAGGAATTACTGGCCCGCCTGAGCACACTGGAACCGTATTGGGCCTTCCCCGGCTCGCCGCAATTCGCGCGCGTGCAAAGGCTTTTCGCCGGCGGCGGCTACGACAAGTTCGCCCCAGCGGTTGCGCGAATCAACCGGGCGCTGACCACCGAGTCGTACCGCTCAGGAGACGTGGACAACGCCGGTGCCGACGAGCTCGACATGTTTCCGTCGGATCCGCGTCAGCTCGAGCATCAGCCGGCAGCAGCGCGCGACCGGCCCTATTTCGAGGTGCTCGTCGTCGAGAAGATGACCGAAGCCCAGGAGCGAGCGCTGCGCAACGAGGTACGCAAGTGGCGGCGCCCGGACGACGAATTCGTCTACGAACTCGTGGTGGTGGCCAGCGGAGACGAGGCTCTGATCGCCGCGCGGCTCAATGTCAACCTGCAGGCGGTGGTGATCCGTCGGCGCTTCTCGCATCAGTCGACTCGCGACCTGTCGACCCTGTCGCAGTTCGTCGATACCGGGGTCTCGAACGACCTGGCCGATCACCTTTCGCCCGAAGAACGCGCGCAGATCCTGGCGACGTCGATGGCGAAGTTGCGGCCCGAACTCGACCTCTACCTGATGACCGAGATCGAGGTGGAGGACATCGCCGGACGCCTCGGTCACTACTTCCGCAGGGTGTTTCACGCCCGCGAAGGCATGCTCGAACTGCACCTGTCGATCCTGCAGGGCGTGGCGGCACGCTACCGCACTCCGTTCTTCAGCGCGCTCAAGCAGTACAGTCACCGGCCCACGGGTGTCTTTCACGCCCTACCGATTTCGCAGGGCAAGTCGATCGTCAACTCGCACTGGATCAAGGACATGGTCGGTTTCTACGGCCTGGAAGTGTTCATGGCCGAGACCTCGGCGACCTGCGGCGGTCTCGACTCACTGTTGGAGCCCACCGGTCCGTTGCGGGAATCCCAACAGCTCGCGGCCCAAACCTACGGATCACGGCACACCTACTTCGTCACCAACGGAACGTCGACGGCTAACAAAGTCGTCACCCAGGCCTTGGTGGCGCCCGGCGACATCGTGTTGCTGGACCGCAACTGCCACCAGTCGCATCACTACGGGATGATGCTGGCCGGCGCGAATGTCGTTTATTTGGAAGCTTATCCGCTGAACGAATATTCGATGTACGGTGCGGTGCCGCTGCGTGAGATCAAGTCGAAATTGTTGGCGCTCAAACGCGCCGGCAAACTCGACCGGGTCAAGATGATGTCGCTGACGAACTGCACGTTCGACGGGATCGTCTACGACGTCGAGCGGGTGATGGAAGAGTGCCTCGCCATCAAGCCAGATCTGGTGTTCTTGTGGGACGAGGCGTGGTTTGCCTTCGCCCGCTTCCATCCGGTCTATCGGACCCGCACCGCGATGGCGTCAGCAAAGGCGCTGCGTGAGCGGCTGCAGGACCCCGACTACAAGCGTCGCTACGAGAACTACCTGGCCGAGCAGGCCGCTGAAACACCCAGCGACAGCGACTTGTTGGACCGTCGGCTGATGCCCGACCCGGCAAGAGCGCGGGTGCGGGTCTATGCCAGTCAGTCGACGCACAAGACGCTCACGGCGCTGCGGCAGGGCTCGATGATCCATGTCTTCGATCAGGATTTCGACCAGAAAGTGGCGGTGCCGTTCCACGAGGCCTACATGGCACACACCTCGACCTCACCCAACTACCAGATACTGGCGTCGTTGGACCTCGGTCGTCGGCAGGTGGCGTTGGAAGGCGCCGAACTGGTGCAGCGCCAAATCGAGAACGCGATGCAATTGCGCGATGCGATTGACAACCATCCTCTCCTCAGCAAGTACATGAACTGCCTTGGCACAGCTCATCTGATCCCGGAGCGGTTCCGCCCGACGGCCATCGACCAACCGCTGCGGTCGGGGTTGCGCAACATGATGGCCGCCTGGGACGACGACGAGTTCGTGCTCGATCCCTCCCGGATCACCTTGTCGATCGGGCGTACCGGTTATGACGGCGATACGTTCAAACGCGAACAGCTGATGGACCGTTACGGCATTCAGATCAACAAGACATCGCGCAACAGCGTGCTGTTCATGACCAATATCGGCACCACGCGCAGCTCGGTGGCGTTCCTGGTCGAAGTGCTGGTCAACATTGCCAACGAACTCGACCAAGCAGTGTCCGAGATGAGTCTGGGCGAACGCGAACACTTTGAGCAGGCAGTGTATCGGCTGACCAAACGCCCGGTACCCCTTCCCGATTTCGGCGGCTTTCACCCGGTGTTCCTTGACCACAGCGGAGCCGAGCCCACACCCGAGGGCGATGTCCGTCGCGCGTTCTATCTCTCCTATGACGACACCAACTGCCAATACCTCACCGGCGAGCAGATCGACGAACGGCTGGAAGCCGGAAGCGATGTCGTCTCAGCGACTTTCGTAACGCCTTACCCGCCGGGGTTCCCGGTCCTGGTGCCCGGCCAGGTGTTCAGCCGCGAGGTACTGCAGTTCATGCGCGATCTCGACACACGTGAAATTCACGGCTATGTACCAAACTTCGGGTATCGCGTGTACACCGACAAGGCGATCGAGATGGTAGCGGCATCGGTTGGACTCCCCGCAAACGGCCACCGCACCGCGGACAAGCCGTCGAAGAAGAAGCCCACGAAGCGCGCAGCGAATGGTCGCGACAGCAACCTCCCCGAGGTCGGTCACGATGAGCTCGGCCAACAGCAGCCCGGCGTCGCGGTCCAAGCCGACACCGGCTCCTAGCGTCGACCGTGGATCACCACGGTTCCCCGGCAGAGTTGACACCTGTAAAGTTCGTCGGCATGGACAACATCAGGGGTAAGACCATCGTCATCACCGGTGCTGCCCGTGGCATCGGCCATGCGACCGCGAAAGCGCTGCTCGCCCGAGGTGCGCGGGTGGTCATCGGCGACCGCGACGTCGACGTACTCGAGAGCGCGGTCGCCGCCATGAGCAGCCTCGGTTCGGTGTCGGGCCACCCACTGGACGTCACCGACCGCGAATCGTTCGCGGCGTTTCTCGACAAGGCCCGCGCCGACGGGGGCGGGCACGTCGACGTGCTGATCAACAACGCCGGTGTCATGCCGGTCGGCCCATTCCTCGAGCAAACCGCGCAGGCGATCCGCTCATCGATCGAGGTCAACTTCTACGGTGTGCTCACCGGCTGCCAGCTGGTGCTGCCGGAAATGGTCAAGCGGCACAGCGGGCACATCATCAACATCGCGTCGCTGGCCGGCATGGTGGCGGTGCCGGGCCAAGTCGTCTACGCCGGAACCAAATTCGCGGTGGTGGGCCTGTCTACTGCGATGGCAGACGAATTCGCCCCCCACGGCGTCAAGGTCACCGCGGTGCTGCCGACGTTCACCAATACCGAACTGATCTCCGGCACGTCTCCATCGGCCGCGCAGAAGCCGGTAGAGCCCGCCGACATCGCCGCGGCGATCGTCAAGGTGCTCGACAAGCCGAAGACCCAGGTGTCGGTGCCCGGCAACGGCCGGTTCATCGCTATCGTGGCGCAGCTGCTGTCGGACCGGGGTCGCCGTTGGCTCAACAAGAAGATGGGCAACGACACGGTGTTCCTCAACTTCGACACCACCGCCCGCCGGGCCTACGAAGACCGCGCACAGCATGCGACGGGAGTCGTCGAGCACAAGGACTGATTACCTCGGGCCTAGCCGGCTGTCGAGGAAGTCAGCATTCTGATCATCTGAGACTCGTTGCCCCCGAAAGGCGTTCCATCGGGTCGCAGCAGATCATGGAACCAGACCTTGGGAACCGCAGCGTACGGGTGATCCCAGGAGTCCCATGGAAAGTAGGTTTGAGTCTTCCCGGCGACCAAGCCCCAGTTGATGGCACCAACGTTGTGCCGTTTGGCAATTGGCAGGATGCTCTCGATAGTGCTGCCCTTTGGCCGCGCCATGTACTCGGTGCAGAGGATCGGCCGTCCTTGCGGCACGAGCTCGGCGATTCTGGACTCAAACGTGGACGGCTCGGCATAGGAGTGAAAAGTGATCACGTCTGAGTTGGCAAGCTGAATGCCGGCGATTGTGCTGCGGCTTGCGGGATCTCCCCACTCGCCATCCCACACACCACTGGTCAGCGGTTGGCGCGGATCAACCGACCGCGCCCACGAGAACACCTGCGGAAGCAGCTCGGCGACCCGTTCCAGCTTGTCGGATCTCTCGACATTGCTGTACTGCTTTGCGGGATTGTCCGGTTCATTCCATAGGTCCCAACCCAAAACCCGGTCATCGTTGCGGAATTGGCTCAGCACGCCCGTCACATAGCCCTGCAGAGTACGCGTGTAGCGACTGTCGTCGATCCGTTCAGCGCCAGGGCTTTGCACCCAACCGGAGTTGTGCACCCCAGGAGTCGGCGCATGCTGACGCCCCAGCCGGGGCATCGGATCCCAACAAGAGTCGAACAGTACAAACAGCGGCTTGATGCGATACCGCGCTGCGATGCCGACAAACTGCGCCAGACGTGTCTGGAACCCCCGGGCGTCCTGCGCCCACAGCTGATCGTGGAGGAAGACGCGCACCGTGTTCAGCCCGTGGAACCGGGCCCAGCCCAGTTCGGTATCGATGCGCCGAGGGTCGTAGGTGCCGGGCTGAAACATCTCCAGCTGATTGATGGCGTTGGAGGTGATGAAGTTGGCGCCGACTGGCCAACCCTGCGCTTGATACCAGCTGTTAGCACGCTCAGGTGACCACCGAGTCGACTCGGCAGAAGCCCGGGGAGGGTCCGCAGCTGCCCGAGGTGACTGCGCTAAGGCCGCGCCGGCGGCCAGTAGCAGCGGCAGCTTCAGAACCGTACGGCGGTACACGAAATGACGATAAGTTGCCCACGGCGCCGTTCGGTGTATTCGTCCAGCGCGTCGCGCTACTTTGTAAAGCTGTTATCCGGCACCGCTGGCAAGCATCCGCTCCAGGGTCAGGGCCTGTGCGCCGGCCAACGCCGAGGTCTGGCCAGACGTCGCGATCATCGCCCAACGTCCGGGTACGACGGCGATTTCCTCGCAGGGCTGTTCTGCCGATGAGAATTCGGACAACAGCGAGCGGATCTTCTCCGCACTCTCCGTCGCTTCTGGAACGAGAACGCGTGTCGCCGCCCCGACACCGACCGCGGGATGGCGCGCCATGAACTCGCGCAAGAACAACGCGCCCGTCACCTTCGGATTGACATCCTGCACCGCGGCCACGACGGCATCGCCGAACTTGCCGCCCAACGTACCGATCGCAAAGTCGACACCACAGTGCAACAGGCCCACCCGCCGAGTCAGATCGGCCATCGCCTTCCGCAGCTTGGGGTACATGGCCTTGTCCAGTCCCAGAGCGCCCCAATCTTGCGCGCCCACAAAGATGTTGCCCTTCCAGGAGGTACCGCGCATGAATTGCAGGGTGAGCCCGTCCAACAACTTGCCCGACCGCACATGGGCTGACGGCGTGGTCAACACCTGCTCGCCACCGACGTGTCTCTCGAAGTAACTAACTTGAGCCTCGAGAACCTGATCGCCGCCCAGAGCCCACGCCTTCGTCGCGAGCTCCTCCAGACGCGAAGTGTCGTCGAGTTCGATTCCGGCAACGATACGGCCGCCATTTCCACCGTCGGATGGCTTCAGACAACCGTGCGACAGCGCATAACGTTCCTTGAGAAGCATGCCGGCCCGGACAAGATCACGACTGAAGTCGCAGCGGTTCTCCTGCCACGGAACCGAATACCCCGGGATCACCGGAAGTGCGGCTCGCAGAGCTTGAAACGCCCCGCTGGCCCGATGCTCCTGGTCCAATATGAGCTGGACGGGTTGGTCGGACACTCGACCGTTCAGCTGCAGCGCTGACTCGACCGTCGGATGCAGCATCCGCTTACCGTTCCACGCTCCGAGACGAGAGTTGTTGGCGTCAACCCTAATCCGCTCAAGCCCGGCGGCCTGCGCCAACCAGATCGCCAATATTTGGAACTCGGGCTCAAAGTCGTACGGAGACATGACCGCCGAAGGCCGTTGGCGCAGAAACTCGATGATCCGAGCCAATACGGGATCGCGCTCCCCGGCATCGACCGCCCGTCGCAGCAGCGCGTGAGACATGTAGTAGTGGTCGGTATCCGGGAGCGCCAAGCGCCGGACGCCTTCCTTCGCAATCGCGCGACGCCATGGGCGAGTTCGTCCAACGGCCAGATCGCCGCGTCGCGCGAGATATAACGCGCGAGTCTCCACGTATGTCGTCAGGTCCGAGACCGGCCGTCCCTCAACCATCGCCGTGAGGTCTGTCTCGAATCCGCGCGCGAACGGCGTGGTCGAATGCACGATCAGGCGCGATTGCTCATCATTCGGTGACGCGAACTCGACATACTCGTCCAGCATGTCGAGCAGGTCGCACGGTTCGATCGATAGCAACTTGCGGCTGGCAATGGCGATGTCTGTCTCATCAAGTCGCAGCGGACCGGCATAGCTCTGCCAGGCAACTTCGCGTCCGTCGACGGCCACAGTCCAATCGTGGAGTTCGCCGGTCAACGGATGAGGCGACGTCCGCGGGCGGCGATTGCACGAAATCAATCTCGAATCTCCATATCTGGCCAGGCGCAGTCATGCGTGACCCTTGGCGGCATTGCCGGCGTCCTATGTTGCCATACGCGCCTTAACACTTTTACCAACAACTTTGACAATCGCATCAAAGGTTCTTGACAGCCAAACCCAGTGGAAAAGGCTGGGAACAGCAAGGTGAATAACGCTATAACGCATTAGCATCCGTCGTTAGTAACCGACAGACGCTAATGCTGTGAGAATGCTGCCAGCTCTCAGTGCAACGCCTGGTCGATATCGGCGATCAGATCGTCGGTGCCTTCCAGGCCGACTGAAATTCGAACAACCCCGTCACCCAAGCCGATAGCGGCGCGCCCTTCGGGTCCCATCGCCCGGTGGGTGGTCGTCGCCGGATGGGTGACAAGAGATTTCGAATCACCCAGATTGTTGGAAATGCTGATGATTTGCAGCTTGTCCAGCACCTCGAAAGCGCGTTGCTTGGCTGCGCTGTCGGGGACGTCAAGCTCGAAGGTGACGACGGTTCCGCCGCCTGACATCTGCCGCTTGGCCAGGTCGTACTGTGGATGCGACGTCAGAAATGGGTATCGCACCCAGCGCACCGCAGGATGCCCCTCGAGGTACTCCGCGATCCGCTGCGCCGAGGCATTCTGGTAATCCACCCGAATTGCCAGCGTCTCAAGGCCTTTGAGCATGACCCAGGCATTGAAGGGGCTCATCGCCGGTCCAGTGTGCCGCATCAGTTTCTGCACCGGACCGTCGATGTACTCCTTATCGCCCAGGATCGCCCCGCCAAGCGTCCGGCCTTGCCCGTCAATGTGTTTGGTTCCCGAGTAGACCACTACATCGACGCCGAGCGGAAAGCCCTGCTGCAGCAGCGGAGTCGCAAAAACGTTGTCCAGCACGACTTTAGCACCGGCCGCGTGCGACATTTCGGTCACCGCGGCAATGTCGACCAGCGACTGCATCGGGTTCGACGGCGTCTCGAAGAACACCGCCTGAGTTGGAACCGAAAGTGCCTTCTCCCACTGGGACAGGTCGTCGCCGTCGACAAAGACGGTCTCGATACCCCAGCGCGGCAAGATCTCGCTGCACACGACGAAACACGACCCGAACAGGCTGCGCGCCGCCACCAGCCGGTCGCCGGCGCCCAGCAGCGCACCCAGCGAAGTGAAAACCGCCGCCATCCCGCTCGCAGTGGCGAACGCCGCCGGCGCGCCCTCGATCAAGCGCAAACGTTCCTCGAACATGCTGACCGTGGGGTTGCCGTAGCGGGAGTAGACGTAGCGGTCGATCTCACCGGTGAAGGCCTGCTCCGCGGCGGCGGCGGAGTCGTAGACGTAGCCGGACGCCAAAAAGATTGCTTCGGAAGTCTCTTCGAACTGCGATCGCAAGATGCCACCGCGCACTCCGATGGTGGCCTGGCTGACGCCCTCGGGCAGCGGCTCCGGCGTGCGTACGGAAGGCGGGTCCGTCATGACTGCTTCCAGGGCAACCCGATGGCCCGCCACCCGACCCCGCCGCGGTGGCTGTCGGCGTCGAGATGTCCTTCGAAACCGTCCAGCACGTTGTAGGACGGGGCGATACCGGCCTCGGTGGCGGCTTCGGCGGCGCCGATGGAGCGTTGGCCCGAACGACACAGGAAGATCACCGGCCGGTCCTCGTCGGCGGGCGGCAGTCGGTCGGCCAGTTCAGCCACGAAGTTGTCATTGCGCGTGCCGTCGGCGCTGTTCCACTCGACGTAGACGACCTCGCGGCCCAAGCTGGACAAATCGGGCACCCCGACGAAGCGCCATTCGGCATCGGTGCGCACGTCGACAAGCACCGCTTCAGGGTTCTCGCCGAGCAGCTTCCAAGCCTGTTCCGGTGTGATATCTCCTGCGTAGCTCACCCGCCCGAGTCTCGCATACCTGACTGGACGTTGGACTACCAGAGCCGGCGCAACGCGGCAGACACCTCCCGGGCGCGGCTGCGCGCGGCGCTCACGTCCGAGGCGGTCACGACGGCCACGCCCAGTGGGCGCCGCTCTCCGGGCTCATGGCGGCCGAACACCCGCACGTCGCTCTCTGGCGTCCGCAGCGCGCCGGCCAGCACGCCGGCCGCTTTCGAGCCCGGAGCCGCCGCGCCGGACCCGTCGTGGCCGGCGTAGATCACCTCCGCGGCACCCGGCGAGATCATGATGGTGTCGGTCGACAACCCCATGATTGCCCGGGCTTGCAGTTCGAACTCCGACAGCCGCTGGGTGCGCAAGGTGACCAGGCCGCTCTCGAAGGGCCGGGCGGTGACGTCGCTGAAGTACACCTCGTCGCCGCGGACCATCAGCTCCACACCGAACAAGCCGCGCCCGCCCAGCGAGTTGACGATCCGGGCGGCGATCGACTTGGCAGCATCCAGCGCGGCCGCGCTCAGATCTTGCGGCTGCCAGGATTCCTGCACGTCACCGATGGCCTCGCCGTGCCCGATCGGGGCGCAGAAGTCGACCGTCGGGCCGGTCGGTCCACCGCTGCGCACGGTGAGCAGGGTGACGTGAAAGTCGATCTCGACCAGAGCCTCGGCCAATACCCGGTTGTGGGCCAGCCGACCGCCGGCCGACACCGCACGCTGCCAGGCCGGCTCGACGTCACCCGGCATCAAGACCACCGACTGGCCCGCGCCCGCCGCGGGGGTCACCGTGGCCACCGGTTGCACTCGCAGCGGGTAGCCGGCGTGGTCGGCCACCGCGCGCAACTCGTCGAGCGACCCGGCGAACCAGAACGGGGCGGTAGGCAGGCCGAGCTCGTCGGCGGCCAGCCGGCGCAATCCCTCCCGGTCGGCGGTGAGCCGGGCGCAGCGGGCGGTGGGAAAGACCTCGGCGAAATCGGTTTCGGCCGCGGTCGTCAACGCATCGGCGGCGACCACGTCGGATGCCGTCACCACGAAGTTCGGCTGTAGCCGTCCGATCATCGCGGTGAGCTCGTCACTGTCGGTCATGTTGACCACCAGTGCCTGGTCGGCGACACCGTGCGCGGGAGCGTCGGCATACCGCTCGACCGCGATCACCTCCGCGCCGAGCCGCTGGAAGATGATCGCCATCTCACGGCTGAACTCTCCGGACCCCAGCAACATCACCTTGAGGCCCTGCGGTACGCCAGCTTCGGGATGCTGCCTCGGATTCGACTCGTCGGGCGTCAAGCCCTCGGCCACCTGTTCACCTCCTCTTTCGGTCACTGTGCTGCACGCTGCTGCTACGGCTGACCGGGCAGCAGCCGGACCATCAGGCCATTGGCTTCGGCCAGCAGGGTGTCGCCGTCGAGCAGTTCGCCGCGGACAAACGCCTTGCGGCCCTCGGTTGCGGCGACGTGTCCGCGGACCACCAGCGGGGTGTCGATCGGGGTGATCTTGCGGTAGTCGACGTGCAGGAAGCCGGTCCGGCTGATCGGGCGGCCGGCGGCGTGCACCACCATCCCGAAGACGTGGTCGAACAGCAGCGGCAGCACACCGCCGTGCACCGCGCCGTTGCCGCCGACGTGGAAGCGGCAGAAATGGCCGCGCATCTCCACGCCGTCGGTGTCGAATCTGCTCATCGTCCACGGCGGCATCAGCAGGCTGCCCATTCCCGGCAACTGCGGCGACCGGCCGGCCGGGCCCTGCCCCTCGGGGGCGTGAAACGGCGCCAGCAGTGCGGATAATGCCTCGGCGCGGTCGGCGGCGTCCGCCCAGACGTCGTCGCTGGGGTCGGCGGATACCGCCAGGTTCTGCAAGCCCCGCATGGCAGTGACGAACCGGCCGAAGCCCGGGCCCGGGCTGGCCGCGCCGTATTCCGGAAAGCCGCCGTGATGCTCGTAATCGGGGTCGAGTTGGTGTTCTGGGCTCTGGGAAGAATCGGTCACGGGCGAGCCGCCAAGATGTCCCGGCGGACGATGGTCTGATCACGGCCCGGGCCGACACCGATACACGAAACATGGGCTCCGGCAAGCTCTTCCAGCCGCAGCACGTAGTCGCGCGCCTTGGCGGGCAGGTCATCGAAGGTCCGCGCGCCGGAGATGTCTTCCCACCACCCCGGCAGCTCTTCGTAAATGGGCTCGGCACGGCCCAAATCGCTCTGGGTCATCGGCATGTCGTGGGTGCGTTTGCCGTCGATCGTGTAGCCGACGCATACCGGAACGGTTTCCAGGCTGGACAACACGTCCAGCTTGGTCAGGAAATAGTCAGTGATGCCGTTGACCCGGGTGGCGTAGCGGGCGATAACGGCGTCGAACCAGCCGCAGCGGCGACGACGCCCGGTGGTCACGCCGAACTCACCACCGGTTTTGGACAGGTATTCGCCGTTCGCGTCGAACAATTCGGTGGGGAACGGCCCGGAGCCGACTCGGGTGGTGTAGGCCTTGAGGATCCCCAGCACGGTGGTGATCCGGGTCGGACCGATGCCGGAGCCGACGGCCGCACCGCCGGCGGTCGGATTCGACGACGTGACATAGGGATACGTGCCGTGGTCGACGTCGAGCAGGGTGCCCTGCGAGCCCTCCAGCAACACGGTCTCGCCGGCTTCCAGCGCGGTGTTGAGCAGCAGCCTGGCGTCGGCGATGCGATGCCGGAAACCCTCGGCTTGCTCGAGCAGGACCTCGACCACGTGCACCGGATCCAGCGCCTTGCGGTTGTAGACCTTGACCAGGATCTGGTTTTTGAGTTCCAGTGCGGCTTCGACCTTGTGGGTCAGCACCTCGCGGTCGAGCACGTCGGCGACGCGGATGCCGATGCGGGCGATCTTGTCCTGGTAGCACGGGCCGATGCCACGGCCGGTGGTGCCGATCTTCTTGCTGCCCATGTAGCGCTCGGTCACCTTGTCGATGGCCACGTGGTAGGGCATCAACAGGTGCGCGTCGGCGGAGATCAGCAGCTTCGATGTGTCGACGCCGCGGTCCTCGAGACCCTTCAGCTCGTCGAGCAGCACGCCGGGATCGACCACCACACCGTTGCCGATGACGTTGGTGACGCCGGGCGTCAGCACTCCCGACGGGATGAGATGCAGAGCGAAGTTCTCACCGGTCGGCAACACCACGGTGTGTCCGGCATTGTTGCCGCCTTGGTAGCGCACCACCCACTGGGCGCGGCCGCCGAGTAGGTCGGTGGCCTTCCCCTTGCCCTCGTCGCCCCATTGGGCGCCGATCAGGACGATTGCCGGCATGGCGCTGGCGTTCTCCCATCCCACTGGTATCTGCCGCTTATTGTGGTCCAGCCGGTGACCCACATTAGCCCTGCGACGATGCGGGTTCCCTAGGACCCGCTGAGGAGGAGAGCAATCAGGCCCCTCTCAGCCGTTTGCGAAGGCGGGAAATTGAACGACCGCGACATCGCCGTGCTGGTGTTCGGCGAGCAAAACGTGCCGCGGCCGCTCGCCGGGCTGCCGGCGGTCCGCATCGGCGATCCTGCGGATGTCGACGCGGCGATCAGCGGCGCCGGCCGGGTGGTGGTGGTCGGGACTGATGCGGACCTGGCGTCGGTGCTGACCCGGCTGCTGCGGGCCGGACGACTCGACGTCGAGGTCGGCTATGCGCCGCGGCGGCGCACCGCCGCCACCCGGGTCTACCGGGTGCCGGCGGGCCGCCGCGCGGCCCGCCGGGCGCGGCGCGGATCGGCTCGGCGGGTGCCGCTGATCCGCGACGAGACTGGCACCGCGATTGTGGGAGCAGCCCACTGGCGGCCGGCCGACGACGCGCAACTGCTGCACGGCGAGGCCGTCGTCGACGATGCTTTGCTGTTCGACGGTGACGTCGCCGGGGTGCACATCGAGCCGACGGCGGCCCTGCCGGGCCTGCGGGCGCGCGTCTGGGGCGGCCGGTCGCGCCACTGGCTGGCCGGGCGGGCCGTGCAGCTGGGCACCGTCAGGGCAGACGTAGTTCGCGATGGTGTGCCGGCGCCCCGGGCGGTGCGCCGGTCGACGTTTTATCGCAACACCGAAGGTTGGTTACTGGTCCGGTGACGAGCCCCGCGAGGGGCGGGGCGCCGGATCGTCGCTGTAGTCGGTAGTTTCGTCACGTGAACATGCCCGTGCGCCGATCGGTACGGCCGAGTCCGATCTTTTTGGCCATCGTCGCCGTCACGGTGTTCGGCGGCGCGCTGGCGTGGTGGGACGGTGACAGCCTGGGCGCGCTGGCTTACGCCGGCGTGTTCATCCTCGTGATCGCCGGCTGGGTGGTGTCGCTGTGCCTGCACGAGTTCGGTCACGCCGTCACCGCCTGGCGATTCGGCGACCGTGACGTCGCCGTGCGGGGCTACCTGGATCTGGACCCGCGGCGCTACAGCCATCCGTTGCTGTCGCTGGGATTGCCGATTTTGATCACCGTGCTGGGCGGGATCGGCCTGCCGGGCGCCGCCGTTTATCTACGGACGTCGTTCATGAGCCCTGCGCGGCGGACCCTGGTCAGCCTGGCCGGCCCGGCGGCCAACCTGCTGCTGGCCGTCCTGTTATTGGGGCTGACCCGGTGGTTGTTCGACCCGCTGCACCCGGTGTTCTGGGCCGGGGTGGCCTTCCTGGGCTTCCTGCAGATCACCGCGGTGCTGCTGAACCTGCTACCGATCCCCGGTCTGGACGGCTACAACGCACTGGAACCGCACCTGAGCCCGGAGACCCAGCGGGCTTTGGAGCCGTTCAAGGCGTATGGCTGGCTGCTGTTGCTGTTGATCTTCATCGCGCCGCCGCTGAACCAGTGGTTTTTCGGGATGGTCTATTGGTTCTTCGAGCTCTCCGGGCTGTCCTGGAGGCTCGCGAATGCCGGCATGCAACTGACCCAGTTCTGGAGCGGCCGGTTCTGACCTCTTGCAATATATGCAGATCCACGCATATATTGAGCGCCATGGGCGCCGGCCACGAGCACACCAACGTCGACACACCCGTGCCGAAGATGATTGCAGCCACGGCCATGCTGGGCGGCTTCTTCGTCGTGGAACTGACCACCGCGCTGGTGATCGGCTCGATGGCCCTGCTGGCCGACGCGGGCCACATCCTGACTGACGTGGTGGCGACGTTCATGGGGCTGTGCGCCCTGGTGCTGGCTCGGCGCGGCAGCTCGTCGCCGGGCCGCACCTATGGCTGGCACCGCGCCGAGGTGTTCACTGCGGTGGCCAATGCCGTGCTGCTCATCGCGGTCGCGGCGATCATCCTCCGCGAAGCAATCGCGCGCATCGGCCATGCACCGGAGGTACCGGGGATACCGATGATCGTCGTCGCGCTGGCAGGCCTGGCCACCAACGTGGCGGTAGCGCTGCTGCTGCGCTCGCACTCGACGGCGAGTCTGGCCGTCAAGGGCGCCTACATGGAGGTGATCGCCGACATGGTCGGCAGCGTCGGTGTGCTCATCGCCGGTCTGGTCACGATCACCACGCATTGGCCCTACGCCGACGTGGTGGTCGCGGTTCTGGTCGCGCTGTGGGTGCTGCCCCGGGCGTTTTCGCTGGCCGCCAGCGCATTGCGCATCCTGTCCGAAGCGTCGCCCAGCCACATCGACGTCGAGGAGCTGCGGACGGCGCTGGGCGCCGTCGACGGCGTGACCAATGTGCATGACCTACACGTCTGGACGCTGGCGCCCGGCAAGGACATGGTCACCGCGCATGTGGCCAGCGGCGGCGACGCAGGCCGGGTACTCGGTGCGACCCGAGCGGTCCTCGCCGCGCACGGACTAGGCCACGCCACCATCCAGGTGGAGCCGCCGGGCGGTATCGGGGACTGCTCGGTCGGTTGCTGACGGGCTCAGCTGAGCCCGAGTGCGGCGCGGGCAGCGGGATCGCAATCGTCGAGCAGGTCCAGGCACCGGGTCTGCTCGTCGGTCTCGCCGATGGTGTCGGCCGCCCGCGCCAGCGCGGCCACGCACCGCAGAAAACCGCGATTCGGCTCATGGGCATACGGCACCGGGCCAAACCCCTTCCAGCCATTGCGGCGCAGCTGATCGAGGCCGCGGTGGTAGCCGGTGCGGGCGTAGGCGTAGGCGGTGACCGCCTTGTCCTCGGCGAGCGCTTCTTCGGCCAGCGCCGCCCAGGCCACCGAGGCCGAAGGGTGTGCTGCGGCGACGACGGTCGGGTTCTCGCCAGACCGCAGCTGGGCCTCGGCGTCGGTGTCGCCGGGCAACAAGATCGGATCCGGTCCCAGAAGATCACGCATGGGCGTCATGCCGCTATTGTGCCGTGCGACGCCGTCGCACCAAACCGGGTGCCGAGTGGCTAAGCTGCAATACGTATTTCGACAGCGAAGAGGACAGCAGCGCTAATGCCGAATCCCTCAGGGCCTGACCACGACCACAAGTCGAATGCGCCGGGGTTCGATCCAGACGCCGTCGAGCAAGGTGGCGCCACCGACCCGGCGGAATCCGACGCTGAAGTCACCGAACAGATCGCGGCTTCCGACGAGGACGCCACCGAGAGCTACCGCGCCGACCCCGCGACCGAGGTGATGGCGCAGGCACAGGGTGAGCACGAGGCGGCCCAACCGCGTAGCGCGCGCGGTGAGCGCCGCTTCACCGCCCCGGGTTTCGACGCCAAGGAGACGGCGATCATCAATGCGGCCACCGAGCCCGCCACTGAGATCTTCGACACGCGTCATCCGTCGTCCGGACCGATCGAAGCAGGACCGAGAACCGCGATGCCGCAATTGATTCCGCCTCGGCTGGGCGCCAAACTGCGGCCGTCGACCCAGCGCAGCTGGGGTTGGGTGCTGGCACTGATCCTGATCATCCTGGCGTTGGCGGCCGTCGCGGTGCTGGGCACGGTGCTGATGACCCGCAGCAGCAAAAAATCGAAGGCCTCACAAGAAGATCAGGTCCGCAGCACTATCCAGAGCTTCGACGTCGCGGTGCAGAATGGCGACCTGACCACCCTGCGCGGCATCACCTGCGGCAGCATGCGCGACGACTACGTCAGCTACGACCAGCGTGAATGGGACGACACCTATCGCCGGGTCGCGGCGGCCAAACAGTATCCGGTGGTCGCCGACATCGACCAGGTGGTCGTCAACGGAAACCACGCCGAGGCCAACGTGACCGCATTCATGGCCTACGCCCCGCAGGTCCGCTCGACCCGCAGCTTCGACCTGCAGTACCGCGACGACCAGTGGAAGATCTGCGAATCCAGCACGGGCTAAGTCAGGCCGAGTCGATTGCCGGCCTCCTCCTCATCGCGCTACGCGCTCTGCATCGTCAGCCGGCCGACACGGCCTTACCAGCACAGTGCAGGTCGTTGCAGGCCTCGATGACCCGCTCGGTCATGCCCGCCTCGGCCTTCTTCAGATAGCTGCGTGGGTCGTAGACCTTCTTGCTGCCCACCTCGCCGTCGACCTTGAGCACACCGTCGTAGTTGGTGAACATGTGCCCGACGATCGGGCGGGTGAACGCGTACTGGGTGTCGGTGTCGACGTTCATCTTCACCACCCCGTAGCGCAGCGCCTCCTCGATTTCCGACTTCTCCGACCCCGAACCGCCGTGGAACACGAAGTCGAACGGCTTGGCGTCATCGGCCACCCCGAGCTTGGCCGCTGCCACCTTCTGCCCCTGGGCCAGGATGTCGGGGCGCAGCTTGACGTTGCCCGGCTTGTAGACGCCGTGCACGTTGCCGAACGTCGCGGCCAGCAGGTACCTGCCATGTTCGCCGGCGCCCAGCGCTTCGATGGTCTTCTCGAAGTCGTCAGGTGTGGTGTACAGCTTGTCGTTGATTTCGTGGGCGACGCCGTCTTCCTCGCCGCCGACGACGCCGATCTCGATCTCCAGGATGATCTTGGCGGCGGCGGCCTCCTTGAGCAGCTCCTTGGCGATGACGAGGTTCTCGTCGATCGGTACGGCCGAGCCGTCCCACATGTGCGACTGAAACAGCGGGTCCTTGCCGTCGGCTACCCGCTTGGCTGAGATCGCCAGCAGTGGGCGCACGTAGGTGTCCAGCTTGTCCTTGGGGCAGTGGTCGGTGTGCAGCGCGACGTGGATCGGGTACTGGTCGGCGATGACGTGCGCGAACTCGGCTAATGCCAACGCGCCGGCGACCATGTTCTTCACCCCGAGCCCGGACCCGAACTCCGCGCCACCTGTCGAGAACTGGATGATGCCGTCGCTGCCTGCGTCGGCGAACCCCTTGAGGGCGGCGTTGATGGTCTCCGAGGAGGTGCAGTTGATTGCCGGGAAGGCGTACGAGTTCTCCTTGGCACGTCGCAGCATCTCGGCGTAGACCTCTGGCGTCGCGATGGGCATGAGACTTCCTTCCTGCCGTGTCGCACAAGTATCGCAACAACACATTGCCGTTAGCAGCCCGGCCAAGCTTCACCGGTATGTTGGAACACCGTGAACACCGCCTTGGACACATACTCAGTGGCCATGCCCAATTTGCTCGACCCGATGTACTGGTTGGGCGCCAACGGCGTGTTCGGGCACGCGGTGCTACCAGGCATCCTGCTCATCGTCTTCGTCGAGACCGGTCTGCTGTTCCCACTGCTGCCTGGTGAGTCGCTGCTGTTCACCGGCGGCTTGCTGGCCGCCAGCGCGCACCCACCGGTCAGCATTGAGGTGTTGGCCGCCAGCGTCGCGGTGGTCGCGGTGCTCGGCGATCAGACCGGCTATTTCATCGGGCGGCGGATCGGCCCAGCGCTGTTCAAGAAGGAGGACTCGCGCTTCTTCAAGCAGCACCATGTGACCGAGTCGCACGCGTTCTTCGAGAAATACGGCCCGATGGCCATCATCATGGCCCGCTTCATGCCGTTCATACGGACGTTCACCCCGGTGGTGGCCGGGGTTTCCTACATGCGCTATCCGGTCTTCCTCGGGTTCGACATCGTCGGCGGCATCGCTTGGGGTGCAGGTGCGACGCTGCTGGGCTACTTCTTGGGCAACAACGAATTCGTTCACCACAACCTGGAAACGATCATCCTGGCGATCTTGTTCGTCTCGATGATTCCCGCGTTCATCTCGGCGGGAAAGCTTTACCGAAACCGCCGCCGCGAGCGTCAGCAGGAACAGCAACGTCTGCCGGTACCCGAATAGCTCGAGTCTGTATTCAGGGCGTCGAGTCTGCGCTCAAGGCGGCGATGCTCGGCGTGTCGTCACCCTCAGCGCAGTGTGAAAAGCTTCGGCCGCGAACAATCAAACAGCGACCGTGAAGTCGCAGCCGGTGTTGGCTCGGACGTCGGCGACGGTCACCCCGGGGTGTAATTCCGTCAGGGTGAGTCCGTGGTCCGGGTCGACGTCGAAGACGCACAGGTCGGTGATGATCATGTCGACCACGGCCTTGCCGGTGATGGGCAGCGCGCACTGCTTGAGGATCTTCGGGCTGCCATCTTTGGCGGTGTGGTCCATGACGGCGATCACGCGCTTGACGCCCGACACCAGATCCATCGCGCCACCGGGTCCTTTGACCATTTTGCCTGGCACCATCCAGTTGGCCAGGTCGCCGTTCTCGGCAACCTCCAGGCCGCCCAGAATGGAAAGGTCGATGTGGCCGCCACGGATCATCGCAAACGAGTCGGCGCTGCTGAAAAAGCTTGACCCGGGCAGGCTGGTGACGGTCTGCTTGCCGGCGTTGATGAGATCGGCGTCGACGCCGTCTTCGGTCGGGTAGGAACCGATGCCCAACAGGCCGTTCTCCGACTGCAGCGTCACGCTGATGTTGTCGGGGATGAAGTTGGCCACCAAGGTCGGAATGCCGATGCCCAGATTCACGTAGTAGCCGTCGCGCAGTTCCTGGGCGGCGCGCTGGGCCATCAGCTCGCGAATTGGGCTGTCGTGCTTGACTGCGGCACCACCGCTGGTGGTGCGGAACTCGATGCGCTTCTCGTAGTTGGTGCCCTCGATGATGCGGTCCACATAGATGCCGGGAGTATGGATCAGGTCCGGGTCGAGCTCACCGACCTCGACCAGCTCTTCCACCTCGGCCACGGTCACCGCGCCGCAGGTGGCGATCATCGGGTTGAAGTTGCGCGCCGTCTTGCGGTAGACGAGGTTGCCCGCCTTGTCCCCCTTCCACGCCTTGACGATCGCCACGTCGGCGCGAATGCCTTCCTCCAGAACGTATTCGGTGCCGTCGAAGACCCTGGTGTCTTTGCCTTCGGCAAGGCTGGTGCCGTAGGCGGTGCGGGTGTAGAAGCCGGGGATGCCCGCCCCGCCGGCGCGTAACTTCTCCGCGAGCGTGCCCTGCGGCGTGAGAACAAGGTCCAGTTCGCCGGCCAGCACCTGCCGCTCGAATTCCTTGTTCTCGCCAACGTAGGAGGCGACGACCTTCTTCACCTGCCGTGCCTTCAGCAGCAGGCCCATGCCGAAATCGTCTACGCCGGCGTTGTTTCCGACGATGGTGAGGTCCTTTACGCCGCTGTCCACCAACGCCTGGATCAGGTTCTCCGGAATGCCGCAGAGACCGAACCCGCCGGCAGCGATGGTGATGCCATCCTTGAGCAGGCCGTGCAGAGCCGACTCGGCGTCGGGGTGGACTTTACTCATGAACCGTCCTCTCGTTGTTGGTCACTGCGTGTGCGGCCTCCATCAGCATCCAACCGGATAGTTGGACCGACAGATCACGCTCGGCTATCTCCGAACCGTCGACTGCACCCGCGACGAACTCGGCCTGTTTCCCGGCGGCCGTGGGCACCTCGGCGGCGCGGTCCCAGAACGGCCCGAACAGCGGCAGCCCTTGCACGGACTGTCGGTTGTCCCACGCCGACTGGGCCGACGACAGCACGATTTCGCGGGCGGTTTCTCGGGCCGCAGCATCGGCAGCGGACTCCCCCGGCAACGTGGTGGCGACCAAAGCCAGGTAGCGAGCGGTGATTCCGGCGAACAATCCGCCGTCCCCACCGCCGGAGCCGCGCAGTACCCCGGCCGGTGCCATATGCTCGTCGACGGCAGCGACCAGGCGATGCACTCGCGGCGCGTGCCTTTCATCCTGGGTGCGCGCGGCCAGCTCGGTTTCCAGGCCGAGCACCACACCCTGGCAGTAGGTGTACTGCGCGCGGACCAGTGAACCGGCCTTGATGCCGTCGAACACCAGGTGGGTGTCGGGGTCGATCAGCGTTTCGTCGATCCAGTCGGCCATCTGCTGGGCTCGGCGCAGCCGGTCGCCGTAGCGCGCCAGGAAGATTGCCGCCGGACCGTTGGCCGGGGCGTTGAAGAATTGGTCTTGCTTGCGCCACGGGATGCCGCCGCCGTCCTCTGGCACCCACGCTTTGACGAGTTGGTCGTTGAGCTTGTGCAGTGCGCGTTTGCGCTCCACACCGGCAATCCGGGCGGCCCGCTCCAAGGCCAGCGCCAGCCACGCCATGTCGTCGTAGTAGCTGTTGACCCAGGATCCGTTGTTACGCAGCCGGTGCGAGCGGATCTGGCGGCTGATCTTGATCCGCCGGTCCGGCTGCGGGTCGCGCAGCTGCGCGTCGACCAGGCACTCCAGCAAATGCGCCTGCCACCAGTAATGCCAGCCGCCGAACCATCGCTCCCGCCGGGCCGGCGGCCAGGCCACCACGCCGAGCTGGGTGCCGGGCAGCGCCCACAGCCGTTTCAGATGCCGTCCGGTGACAGCGGCTTCCGCGCTGACCGCCCGGTTGACCCAAACCTGGTCCATGTGCACTGATCCTGCCCTACCAGGCTCAGGCAATGTCCCGGTGTTGGCCGATCGACGTGGCCACCCCTATCCGGGCGGATCACATGTACCGGACCCTTAAAGGCGGCCCATTTCGCGGGCCATGCAGGCGTTTTCCAGGAATGCGTAGCGCTTCGGGTAGTCCCGACGTACCGGGCGGTCATCCTGCGCCGGCGGCGCAAGCGTTCGCCGCGCAGCTGCCAGCAGAGTGTGGGCTGCCTCGATCCACCGGCGCCGGGTCGTCGGCCGTGGCCGCAGAGCTGCCGCCGTGCCGAGCGCGACCTCCTGCTCGGTGATCAGGACCGGGGGCGGCGGTGCCAGTTGCTCGAGGGCCTCATCGGGGGTTACCAGTTCAAGGTTTTCGGTGGGCATTTGAATCCTCCATCGGCGAGATCCGTTACTGGAATCATGGATCGCGACCGATCGGTCGATGTCAGTGGCGCACTACTGATCTTTCGCGGCGTTGCAGCGTGATACCACTGACCCGGGAGGCAACGATGGACAGCAGCCAGATGCAATGGCTGGTGGACAGCCACATGAGGGCCGAGGGTCAAGGGGATATCGATGCCGCGGTGGCTGTGTACACCGACGACGTTGAGCACGATATCGTCGGATTTCCCAATGGTCCCAGCCGCGGCAAGGACGGGGCGCGCGATTTCTACGCCTACCTCACCGCCAACTTCCGCGCCGAGAGCTGGGATGTTCTGCGCCGGTATTTCGCCGAGGAGGCGATGGTCCTCGAGCAGCTCATGACGGGAACCGTCATCGGATCATTGCTTGGCCTTCCAGGCAACGGACGGCGGATCAGGTTTCGGATGCTGCACGTCTTCGAGTTCCGCGACGGACTGATCAGCCGCGAGAATGTCTGGCTGGATACGGCCGCGGCGGCTGATCAGCTGAGCTGACGCGAGCCGTTGCCGTCACGTCGTTCCCGGCGCCGGGGCAACAGCGCCGCGAGCTCGTCACGGCTGGTAGTGCCGGTCTTGGCCATCGCTTTGTAAATGTGGCTTTCTACCGTGCGAACCGACAACGTCAGCCGTGTCGCGATGTCCCGATTGGACAGCCCTTCCCCGATGAGCATCACGATTTCCCGTTCGCGGTCGGTCAGCGGCAATCGTTCGACAGCCTTACGCAGGGCCGGCGTGCGCGCGCCGCCACACTGCTCGGCCAACGCTTCGGCCTTTGCCGAGCATCCCAACGCCGACCCGCGTAAGTCCCGGTGCCGGTAGGCCAGCGCAGCGTGCGCCGCCGCATCGACAGCAGCGATGAGATCACCCATCTCCTCGAATCGCACTGATACCAGTGAGAGTTCGGCACCATCGCCATCATGCAACGCTTCTGCGAAGCGGGCCGCGACCCCGGCGCGCGGCCCTTCGACGATCGCTTCAAGCTCCCGCAATCGAGGCCCGCAGGACCGCTCCCCGAATTGCGTGGCCGTCTGTAAGCACATCACTTCCGCGGCGAATTGACCATTGCCCCTGGCTGTTTCGGCAGCAGCAAGCGCGATCACGATAGCTTCGCTGACGGCGCCCTGTGCGGCGGCCACCCAAGCTTTAGCGAGCGCGTGTTCGTAGTCGAGGTATCGCCCGCTGGGATGGCGCTGCTTTTCGAGGGCGACGAGCCAGGCCGCCGCCTCATCCGTCGAGCCGCGCATCGCGAGCGCCGTCGTCAGCGGAATCTGGCATCGATAAACCCACCCGTTGGAGTCGCTGGAAGTTTGCACGGTTTCTATCGACTCGGTCAGCAGAGCAATCGCTGCGTCGAGTCGGCCAGCACCAAGCGCCGCCCGGCCCACCGCCACCGTGCCAACTTGGAGGAACTGGAGTGCTTGGAATTCGATCTGGCGCTGTCGTATCGTTTGCGCCGGTGCATCAGCCTCGGCGATCTGGCCAGCCAACAACAGGGCGCTGATATGCGCGTCGGTGATGATGACGAACGAGCGGATCGGAACGGGGTAACCGGCCTTTGCCGCGGCAACGGCTTCGCCGGCGCGACCCACTTCTCCGAACGCAAGGGTGAGCGCCCAGGCGGTCACCCGTTGGGCGACGAGGTCGGGCAGCTCCGTCCAGACGAATTTGCCTGCTGACTCGATAGCCGCGTGCGGCTTGCCCATCGCTGCCCAGTACACCGTCAGAAACGCGTCGATACAGCTGCGAGCCTGCGGCCCCGCGGCGCGGGATGCCTCATCGATGAGCGTCTTCGCACCAACCGGATCGGCGAGGGTGAACAGCCGATTGGTGGCCCGCAGAAAGGCCACCCGCCCGTATTGTGCCCCGGGCAACTCGTCTGCCCGGATATCGGCGAGCACAGCGTCGGCTTCCCGGCCGCGACCCGTACACGACAGGGCGTAGGCGCGAATAAGTTTCGCTTCCGCGGCCCCTCCTGCGAGCATTGCCGCATCTGCGAGTCGCTCGGCCAGCCGAATCTGCCAGAGCCAGACCGCGCCGCCGGCCGCTCGGACAAGCAGGTCTGGATTGGGCTCGAGGTCCGAGTCGAGAGTCAGCGTTGCGCGGCGGACAACCATGCCGACGTCGTCATGATCGCCGGATCTGGCCAGTTCGGCGGCGACGAGCCCACGCAGCCGTCGCAGCCGGGTGGCGGCTGCCCGGCTGCGGCGGACCTCGCCGTAGAGCGGGTGCGCCAACCTTGCCTCTACCCGATCGCCCACTTGGTCGAGAGCGATGAGACCGCGGATGTCGGCCTGCTCGACGGCGGCCGGATCGGTTATCCGGGTCAGCGACCCCAGCTCGATGGGTTCGCCGACCGCGAGGGCGTCGATCACATCGCTCACCGAGCTGGGCAGGCCGCCGATCCGTCCTTCGAGCAGTTCGACCAGGCTGGGTGGCAGGACCGGATCACCGAGCCAGCGCCAATACTCGTCCTGCATGGTGATCCGCTGATCGGCAACCTCCTGCTCGACGATGTTTCGCAGATACAACGGGTTGCCGTGGGTCAACTTCCACAACCGCTCGGCGGCGTGCGGATCCAGCGGGCCGCCCAAGGTTGCCGACAGCAGCGCGGTTATTTCAGCTTCGGACAACGGTTGTAGGTCGAGGCGGTCGAACTGTCCGCCGTTCCATAGCTCCCGTACCCCGGCGGGAATCGACTCACCTGCGCGGATGGTGAGCACGACCTTGGCCAGTCGACGCTCAATGATCTGATGCACGACAAACGTCGACAGATCGTCGAGCAGCGCCACATCATCGACACCCAACACCACTGTCTTGCCCGGGGACGAGGAAGTCAGCGCGGCGATCGCGCCGCGGAGCAAGTCAAGGGTGTCGTTGACGGCCGGTTCCACCCAGGAGGAGAGTGCTCCCAGCGGAATCGTCCGCGCTGAGGACGTGCCCAGTATCCAGCGGACTTCGCATCCGTTCAACGCCGTCGATTTCAGTGCTTCTCGTGCGACTCGGCTCTTCCCGACCCCGGCGGCCCCGCACACCACGATCCCGGACGAGTCCGGGTCGAAAATCGCAGCTTCGATGAGCCGGAGTTCCTCCGAGCGGCCGGTCAACGGCCACGTCAACCGCATTGGGACAGCCTAAAAGCGGTCCGGACGATGCAAGGCGAAAATCAGTATCCGTCTACTGACGTGTCTGCGTGCTTCCGGAGCAACGATGACGTCGCGGTTAGCAACTGCTAGCGCCTACGCCACTGGTTCCGAGCGAGGAGTCGTCATGACCGTCGACACGATGCCCACCCGAACGCTTACCCGAATTTGCCCGAATGTCTTCGACGCGGGGCTGCCCATCCTGGCCTATGAGCACCTCGACGATCCCGAAGAGGCGCAGCGACTCATCGCAGCAGCCCGGAATCGAGCATCGATCGCCATCGGAACTCATGGCCCGGAAATCTTGCGCTACGAACTGGTTCGTACAGTGCTGCGCGACCCACGATTCCGTATGCCGAAGGGAATGTTCCTTGCCGGCCAAGGCATCACGTCTGGCCCGATATGGGACCGCATGACCGCGAGTCTGATCAGTCTCGACGGAGATGCGCACCACCGCCTGCGTCGACTCGTGTCGAAGGCCTTCACGCCTCGAGCCACCGCACGGCTGCGCACCACGATCATCGACGTCATCACCGAACTCGTTGAACGCCAGAGGTTCCGCGGGCGCTGCGATGTGGTGACCGACATCGCCCGTCAATATCCAATCCCGATCATTTGCGCGCTACTCGGCGCCCCGGCCCGGGACTGGGAGCTGTTCTCGGACTGGACCGACGACATCTTCAAGGCCTTCAGCTGGAATGTCGCCAGCGAGTCGGACTCCATCCTGGCGGCATGGGAAGCCGTCGACGACTACGTCGACGAGATGGTCGCTGACCGCCGTGACGCGCTGACCGACGATCTGATCTCCGAGCTGATCCGCGCCGAACACGATGGCGATCATCTCAACGCCGACGAGTTGCGCATGCTGGTAGTAGGACTGCTGATCGCCGGTACGGACACCACCCGAAACCAGCTCGCCGCCTCGGTGCAAGTGCTCTGCGATCACCCCGACCAGTGGGCGCTGCTCGGCCAACACCCAGAGCTGGCCGCCAACGCGGTCGAGGAAACCATGCGGCACTCCCCGATCGCCTGGGGCACCTTGCGCGTCGCCCTCGAGGATGTCGAACTCGCCGGGGTCATAATCCCAGCCGGCACACTGGTCGTCGCCAACACCGCCTCGGCCAACCGGGATCCCGCCGTCTACCACGACCCTGACCGACTCGACATCACCCGCGAGGGTGCCCCCGCCATGCAGACGTTCGGCGCCGGCATGCATTACTGCCTTGGCGCCAACCTCGCGCGGCTCGAACTCGCCGAAGCCCTGACGATCATGACACGGCATATGCCCAATGCCCGGCGAACCGGACCGGCCCCGTGGAAACCGCTCACCGCCCTGACTGGACCAACCACTCTGCCAATCGAGTTCGAACCGGCCGCCGGGCACTGAGCAATCGGCGCCTTACCAGGCGCGGCCGATGTCGCCGTGTTGGCTGATCCAGGTATGCATGGCGATCCCCGCCGCGACCGAGACGTTGATGCTGCGTGTCGAGCCGAAATGGGCGATGGAGACGGTCAGCGGAGCGCCGGCCCGGGCGTCGTCGCTGATGCCGGGGCCTTCTTGGCCGAACAGCAGCAGGCAGTTGCGCGGCAGCGTCGTCTGTTCGAGTCGCGTTGCGCCGGGCACATTGTCGACGGCGACCACCGTCAATCCGGCGTCCGCCGCGAAGGCCAGCAGGTCGGCGATGTGGTCGTGATGGCGCAGCCGTTGGTAACGGTCGGTGACCATGGCGCCGCGGCGATTCCAGCGCCGACGCCCGACAATGTGGACGGTGTCGACGGCGAACGCGTTGGCGGTGCGCACCACCCCACCGATATTGGCGTCATGGCCGAAGTTCTCGATCGCCACATGCAACGGATGTCGGCGCTTGTCGATGTCGGCGACGATCGCCTCACGCGTCCAATACCGGTAGGCGTCCACGACGTTGCGAGTGTCGCCGTCGCGCAGCAGCGCCGGGTCGTATCGCGGGTCGTCCGGTAGCGGTCCCACCCAGGGACCGACTCCGCTTGCCGGAACACCCCATTCGGTGGGTCCGGGCTGCGAACCGGGTTCAGCCTCGCGACGATGCGGGCCGGAACGGCCCGAGGAGGAGTGGGGCAAATCGGGCTCAGCCTCGCGACGATGCGGGCCGGAACGGCCCGAGGAGGAGTGGGGCAAATCGGGCTCAGCCTCGCGACGATGCGGGCCGCAACGGCCCGAGGAGGAGTGGGGAATCGGGCTCAGCCTCGCGACGATGCGGGCCGCAACGGCCCGAGGAGGAGTGGGGCAAATCGGGCTCAGCCTCGCGACGATGCGGGCCGCAACGGCCCGAGGAGGAGTGGGGCAAATCGGGCTCAGCCTCGCGACGATGCGGGCCGGAACGGCCCGAGGAGGAGTGGGGCAAATCGGGCTCAGTCATCGCACGGTCCAGAGCCCGGCGTGGGTGCCCACCACCGCGACGGTCGCGTACAGCAGCGCCTGGTTGATGTCGCCCTCGGTGCACAGCGACGCGCTGACATGGACGGCGTCCAGCGATGCTTCCGGCAGGATCAACACCGACGCCCCGTAGGCCGAGCACGCCGGGCTCAGGCCGGGAGCAGGCAGCGTCGGGGTGGCCAGCAACATCATCGGCCCGCCGCGCGCTGCGGAGTCGTCGCGGTACTTCGCCGCGATCGTGTGGGCATCCAACCCGAGCAGCATGTACCCGTTGCCGGTGAAAGCACCCGGGTCGCCGAGCGAGGCCTGGGTCAGCTGAGTGCCGTCGGCCCGCCACGCGGCCACGCTGGTGGTCTTGACCACCAGGCCGGTGTCGCTCTCCTTCGTCGGCAGCACCCCGACCGGGAAGGCCGCCGGGTAGGCCGCCGCGGTGTCGGCGATCCGGTCGCGGGGCGAGTAAAGGTACACCCCGCGCACCGCGCTGCGGTCGGCCAGCGGGCCCAGACACACCGTGCCGGTCAACCGCTTGCCCCCCGGTGCGGAAAGCGACTGGACAACAACATTTTTGAGGTTGTCGCAGCTGCCGATGCCGGTGGCCTCGACGGGGTGCGCCAACGCGCCGTACAGGCCGAACCGGACATCGCGGGCATCGGCATGGGCTTTGGCGGGGTCCGTCGGCGCCGCATCGACGTCGACCAGCACATAGTCGTCTTGCCAGCGCAGGTTGGACATCGACGTGTTCCAACCCAGCACCGCCAACGATTCGCCCAGACGGGCGGTGGCCGCGCCGTAAACCTGTTGACGAACAGGCGAATTCGAACACGCGCAAGCTAGCGCCAGCGTCGCCACCATCGCGATGAGTGTCCGCACGGTGATCTAGCGCAGCCCCAGGTCCGCCAGCCCCAGCACGCTGCGGTACGGCAGGCCCTCGGCTTCGATGGCTTCGGCGGCACCGGTGGCGCGGTCGACCACGGTCACAACGCCAACCACCTGCGCGCCGGCGTCCCGCGCGGCGCGCACCGCGGTGATGGCCGACGCGCCGGTGGTGCTGGTGTCCTCGACCACCAAGACCTGTCGTCCAGAAATCTCAGGTCCCTCGATAAGACGTTGCATGCCATGGGTTTTCACCGACTTTCGCACGACGAACGCGTCGATCGGGCGACCGGGTGCGTGCATGACGGCGGTGGCGACCGGATCAGCGCCCAGGGTCAGGCCGCCAACGGCCGCGTACTCCCAGTCGTCGGTGAGTTCGCGGATCAGCCGGCCGATCAACGGCGCCGCGCGGTGGTGCAGGGTGGCGCGGCGCAGGTCGACGTAGTAATCCGCTTCCTTGCCCGACGACAATGTGACGCGACCGTGTACCACCGCCAATTGGCGCACCAGATCAGCCAATTCGGCGCGTTCAGGTGCGGCCACGGCCCCGGCCGAAGGTTCTGGTGGCGGCGCGCGCCAGGTTTCGCGGCACCATCCGTGACGCGGTGGTGATCGCCTTGTATTGCATGCCAGGGATGATGACCACTTTGCCCCGGGCGATATCGGCCAGGCTTTCCCGGATTACGTCGTCGACCTCGAGCCACATGAACGATGGCAGCGAGGTCATGTCGATGCTGGCGCGTTCATGAAATTCGGTGTGCACGTAGCCCGGACACACCACATGGATGCCCACACCGGTGCCGCTCAGCCCGCCGGCCAGGCCTTCGGTGAACGACACCACCCACGCCTTGGACGCCGAATAGGTCGAGCCACGCCCGGACAGCAGGCCGGCGACGCTGGCGATGTTGACGACGGTGCCAGTACCGGCGTCGATCATCGCCGGCAACGCGGCCCGAGTCAGCTGCATCACCGCGGTGACATTGACGTCGAGCTGCGACTGCAGCAAGGCGGGATCGGCGGTCCAGAATTCACCGGACGTGCCGAACCCGGCGTTGTTCACCAACACGTCGACGCCGGCGGCCAACCGCTCGGCGACCTTGCCGCGATCGGCGGCGTCGGCCAGGTCGGCCGGCAGCACCTCGACGGAACGCCCAGCCTCGTTGCGCAATTCGGCGGCCAGCTCGTCGAGCCGATCAACGTCGCGGGACACCAGCACCAGGTCGTAGCCGTCGGCGGCGTAGCGGCGCGCGAAGCCCGCGCCGATGCCCGATGTCGGGCCGGTGATCAGGGCGACGCGGCGCGGCATGACCGACAGCGTAGCGAAGCGGCCAACGTCCGAAACGTCAGGTATCAGCGCTGGTAGTTGCTGGCCTGGTGGCCATTGCGACCAGCCGGCGGCCGCCGCGTCGGCGCGCCGGGCTCGGCCGGTGCTCGGCGGGTCGGCTCCTGGCGGGCAGCCGGCGGCGACCCCGCGGCGCTGCGGTGTGCTGCCCCACTCTCACGGGGAGCGGCTTCTGGGTGCCGCGGTGCCGATTCGCCGCGGGCGGCCGGGGCCAGCGGACGGGTGGGCGCAGCTTTATGGCGCCCGGCTGACTGCTGGGTGGAAGTCTGGGGCACCGGCGGCAAAACCCTTAGCAGGTCGTTGAATTGGCGTACGGTGCGCAATCCTTCGTCCCACTGGGCGCGGGTACTGCCGATCGGCATGCTGACCAGCGTCCAGTTTTCTTCGTTCCACATGATCTCGGCGCAGTCGGGCGCGGTGTGCGCGAAGGTGACCATGCGGCGATCGCAGGCCCGGCGAGCGGCGTCCAGATTCGTGGAGTAGACCATCCGCGGTCCGATCGCGCCCAACAGCCAAATGTCGTTCTCGCGGGGTTCTTTGAGCCCTTTGAGCCGCACGTCCACCACGACGTTGGTGCCAACCTTGCGGTGCAGCGCGATCACGGTGGCGACTTCCTCGAGGTCGAAGATGAAGACTGCCTCGCCGCGGATCTGGCCCAGCACGACGTTGCGTGCCGGGATATTGCTGCCCACGGTCGACATCACTCCGCGCTTCCAGCGCTTGAGGATTTCGGTGGATTCCTGCTCGTAGTCGAATCCGTGCGAACGTGCCCACGACTTGCGGCGACGGCCGCGCCCGCGGCGGCGGTCGATGTCGACGTATAGCAACACCGCCGCGCCGACGAAGCACAGCGCAGAGAGCGTAAACCAAAGCGGAACCATCGCCACGTAGCCTAGCTGCTGTCAGCCCCCAACCGAGAACGCCAGCAGGTCACAACCGAATTAATGTTTGCTACCGCTTTGGCCCCGACAGTCGCCACCGTCAGCCAAGCACCAGGCTGTCGCCGTCGGCGCTGACGTTCACCGGAACCGTGTCCCCGTCGTGCACGTCGCCGGCCAGCAGCATCTTGGCCAGCTGGTCGCCGATGGCGTGTTGCACCAACCGCCGCAACGGACGCGCCCCGTAGACCGGGTCGAACCCGCGCTGCGATAGCCATTTCTTGGCCGGCAGCGAGACCTCCAGCTGCAGCCGCCGTTGCGCCAGGCGCTTGTCCAGCTGGGCCAGCTGAATGTCGACGATCTGCACCAGCTCTTCGGGGTTCAGGCCCTCGAAGATCAGCACATCGTCGAGCCGGTTGATGAACTCCGGCTTGAACGCCGCACGCACCGCCGCCATCACCTGCTCCTCGTTGCCGCCCGACCCGAGGTTGGACGTCAGGATGAGGATGGTGTTGCGGAAGTCGACGGTACGGCCTTGGCCGTCGGTGAGCCGGCCCTCGTCGAGGACCTGCAGCAGCACGTCGAACACGTCCGGGTGGGCCTTTTCGACCTCGTCGAACAGCACGACGGTGTACGGCCGGCGACGGACCGACTCAGTCAGCTGACCGCCCTGGTCGTAGCCGATGTAGCCGGGCGGCGCGCCGACCATCCGGGCCACCGAGTGCTTCTCGCCGTACTCGCTCATGTCGATGCGGACCATCGCCCGCTCGTCGTCGAACAGGAAGTCGGCCAGCGCCTTGGCCAGCTCGGTCTTGCCGACACCGGTGGGGCCGAGGAACAAAAACGATCCCGTCGGCCGGTTGGGGTCGGCGACCCCGGCCCGGGTGCGGCGCACCGCGTCGGAGACGGCCTGCACGGCCTTCTTCTGTCCGACGACGCGCTTGCCCAGCTCGTCTTCCATCCGCAGCAGCTTGGCGGTCTCGCCTTCCAGCAGCCGCCCGGCCGGGATGCCCGTCCACGCCGACACCACGTCGGCGATGTCGTCGGGACCGACTTCCTCTTTGAGCATCACGTTCTCGCGTGCCTCGGCGTGTGGCAGCGCGGCGTCGAGTTTCTTCTCGATCTCGGGGATACGCCCGTAGCGCAGCTCGGCAGCTTTAGCCAGGTCGCCGTCGCGCTCGGCGCGCTCGGACTCGCCGCGCAGCGTGTCAAGCTGCTCCTTGAGCTCGCGGACGACGTCGATCGCGCTTTTCTCGTTCTGCCACCTGGTGGTCAGCTCGGCCAGCTTTTCCTTCTGGTCGGCCAGCTCAGAGCGCAGCTTCTCCAGGCGCTCCTTTGACGCCTCGTCCTCTTCCTTGGCCAGCGCCATCTCTTCGATCTCCAGCCGGCGCACCAGCCGCTCGACCTCGTCGACCTCGACGGGACGGGAGTCGATCTCCATCTTCAGCCGGCTGGCGGCCTCATCGACCAGGTCGATCGCCTTGTCCGGCAGGAACCGCGCGGTGATGTAACGGTCGGACAGCGTGGCAGCGGCGACCAGCGCGGAGTCGGTGATGCGCACCCCGTGGTGCACCTCGTAGCGGTCCTTGAGCCCACGCAGGATCCCGACGGTGTCCTCCACCGATGGCTCGCCGACGAACACCTGCTGGAAACGACGCTCCAGCGCGGCGTCCTTTTCGATGTACTTGCGGTACTCGTCGAGCGTGGTGGCGCCGACCAGCCGCAGCTCACCGCGGGCCAGCATCGGCTTGATCATGTTGCCGGCATCCATCGCGCCCTCGCCGGTCGCGCCGGCGCCGACGATGGTGTGCAGCTCGTCGATGAAGGTGATGATCTGCCCGGCGGAGTTCTTGATGTCGTCGAGCACGGCCTTGAGCCGTTCCTCGAATTCGCCGCGGTACTTGGCGCCGGCCACCATCGAGCCCATGTCCAGGCTGATGACGGTCTTGTCGCGCAGGCTCTCGGGCACGTCGCCGGCAACAATGCGTTGCGCCAGGCCCTCGACGATCGCGGTCTTGCCGACGCCGGGCTCGCCGATCAGCACCGGGTTGTTCTTGGTGCGACGGGACAGCACCTGCACGACGCGGCGAATCTCGTTGTCCCGTCCGATGACCGGGTCGAGTTTGCCTTCGCGGGCGCGGGCGGTCAGGTCGGTGGAGTATTTCTCCAGCGCCTGATAGGTGGCCTCGGGGTCGGCGCTGGTAACCCGCGCGCTGCCGCGGACGTTGACGAACGCCTCGCGCAACGCCTGCGGCGAGGCACCGTGTCCGGTCAGCAGTTTGGCGACGTCGGAGTCGCCGGTGGCCAGCCCCACCATCAGGTGCTCGGTGGAGACGTATTCGTCGTCCATCTCGACGGCCAGGTGCTGCGCGGTGGTGATGGCGGCCAGCGATTCGCGGGACAGCTGCGGTTGCGAGCTGGCGCCGCTGATCTGCGGCAACTGGTCCAGGATGCGCTGAGCTTCGGCGCGGACGGTGGCGGGCTCGACGCCGACAGCCTCCAGCAGCGGCGCGGCGATCCCGTCGTTCTGCGTCAGCAGTGCCAACAGCAGATGAGCCGGCCTGATCTCGGGGTTGCCGGCGGCGCTGGCCGCCTGCAGGGCCGATGTCAGGGCCGCCTGCGTCTTGGTTGTGGGGTTAAAAGAGTCCACTCCGGTCTCCATTCGGGTACGGAAAAATGCTCGTTGCGTTGTTCAACGCCGTCGAGGTTGAGTCTGTTCCGCTCAACCCTACCGAATTTTGGCACGCCGAGTGGCAACGATCTAGAGCCGAAAGTCCGGGATTTGCCGGTGACGATCTACGCGGACCACTACGCGAATTCGAACGTATGATCGATCAGTGGGTGACCTCGCGTCGATCGGATACAACGGGCAGCCGGTCCGCAACCCGTTCCGGGTAGTGCGGCCGCCGATCACAGTGCTGGTTGACCTGACCGTGCTCTTCCCGCGCGAGCCGCACCGCAGCGGGCGGTATCACCCGAATGGCCTGCAGTTGCACAAGGTCGTCGAGGGTCGGCTGACCTGCTGGGGTATTTGCGAGCAGGGCGACTGGTGGGGGCTGGTGACTTATCCGATCGCCTACGGGTCGAAGCGCAAAACCGTCACACATTGGGTGCCGGCCTGGATCCTTAGGCAGCGCTGATCGCCATGCAATGCGAAGATGCTGCCCGTGACAGGAAGTTGGGGTTCCCTGCTGACCACGCTGATTCCGCTGGCGCTGGTCATCGCCATCTCACCGTTCTCAGTCATCCCGGCAGTGCTGGTGCTGCAGGCGCCGCGGCCGCGGCCGACAGGCCTCGCCTTCCTCGGCAGCTGGCTGGTAGGCCTAGCGGCGCTGACCGCGGCCTTCGTCGCATCCTCTGGCGCGCTCGAGGGGCTGCACAACAAACCACCAACTTGGGCCTCCTGGCTGCGCGTTGTCCTCGGGGTCGCGCTCATCGGGTTCGGCATCTACCGGTGGCTGACCCGGCACGGCCACACCGAGTCGCCCAAGTGGATGCGGTCTTTCGCGACCCTTACGCCCCGGAGGGCGGTCATCACGGGGCTGGTGTTGGTGGTGATCCGGCTCGAGGTGCTGATCATGTGCGCCTTAGCCGGTTTGGCCATCGGCAGCAGCGGGCTTGGCATGGCCGCCGACTGGATATCAGCCGCGATCTTCGTCGCCGTCGCCGCATCAACGGTCGCCGTCCCGATCTTGGCCTACGTGGGCGCCGGTGACCGCCTCGACGATGCGATGGCGCGGCTCAAAGACTGGATGGAGCGCAACAATGCCGCGCTGCTTGCCGTGATCTTGGTGTTGATCGGTTCGATGGTGCTCTACCACGGCGTTCACGCGCTGTACTGAGGGGCGCTGAACCCCGCTTAAAATCGTCGAGCGTGAGCCTCAACGACCGGGATGCGCTGGCGGTACTGCACGCCGCCATCGATCCGGCCGACCAAAACGGGCTCGTCGGCCGGTTTTACAGCCGCTGGTTTTCTCTCGACGTTTCACCGCGCGACCTGTTCCCGCCGGATATGGCCCGCCAGCGGGCCACGTTCGCCCATGCGCTGCACTGGGTTTACGGCGAGCTGGTGGCCCAGCGAGCTGACGCGCCGGTGGCGTTCTTGGCTCAGCTGGGACGCGACCATCGCAAATACGGGGTGCTACCCGAGCACTACGACACGTTGCGACAGGCGCTGCATGCGACCCTGCGCGACGAGCTGGGCGAGGCCTGGACCGATGCCGTCGACGCGGCCGCCCAGCAGTCGCTGAACCTGATCACCGGGGTGATGGGCGGCGCGGCGGACGCCGAGCAGGGGCCGGCCTGGTGGGACGGCACGGTGCTCGAACACCTGCGGATATCCCGGGACCTGGCCGTGGTTCGGCTGCAGCTGGATCGCCCGATGCCCTATCACGCCGGGCAGTACGTCAACGTCGCGGTGCCGCAGTGCCCGCGGCGCTGGCGATATCTGACGCCGGCCATCCCGCCGGATGACAGCGGCGCCATCGAATTCCATGTCCGGGCGGTCTCAGGCGGCATGGTCAGCAACGCCATCGTGCACGAGACGCAACCGGGCGACCGGTGGCGGCTGTCCAGCCCGCACGGTGGGTTGCACGTCGACCGCGACGCTGGCGACGTGTTGATGGTGGCGGGCAGCACCGGGCTGGCGCCGCTGCGCTCGATCGTCATGGACCTCACCCGCTGGGGTGAGAATCCGCGGGTGCATCTGTTCTTCGGCGCCCGCTACCCGTGCGAGCTCTACGACCTGCCCACCCTGTGGCAGATCGCCGCGCACAATCCCTGGCTGTCGGTGACGCCGGTCTCCGAGCGCAACGGCGACCCCGCCTGGGCCGCCGACTATCCCGACGTGACGCCGCCGCGGGGATTGCATCTGCGCCAAACCGGCAAGCTGATGGACGTCGTCACCAGATACGGCGGCTGGGGCGACCGGCAGATCCTGATCTGCGGCGGGCCGGAGATGGTGCGCGCCACCAAGGCCGCGCTGATCGCCAAAGGTGCACCGCCGGAACGCATCCAGCACGACCCGCTGTACAGCTGACCTGGGCTAGTCTCGTCGGGTGCACATCGTCACGCTGCGGGATCCGTCGTCAAATCTGGAAGCGCAGTTCGTGCCGGACGCCGGCATGATCGGTATCTCACTCACCGACTCGGGTGCCCAACTGCTCGGCCAGCGCCGCGGTCTGGACGCCTACGTCACCGACGGCAAGACGATGGGTATCCCGATCCTATATCCGTGGGCAAATCGCTTGGGCGCCAACACTTATACGGTGGACGGTACGACGGTCACGCTAACAGCCGGCCAGCACGGGGTGCGGGCCGATCCCAATGGGCTACCGATCCACGGTGTCCTCGCCGCATACCCACACTGGCGGGTGACGCACGAGTCGGCCCACGAGCTGACCGCCGAATTGGACTTCAGTGCCGATCCGGACTTGCTGGCCAGCTTTCCGTTTCCGCATCGGCTGGCGCTGACTGTCACGCTATTCGAGCGGGCCTTGCGGGTGCGCACCTCAGTGGCCCCGACCGGGGACCGGGCCGTGCCGCTGTGTTTCGGCTTTCACCCGTATCTGCAGTTGCCGGATGTGCCGCGCGACCAGTGGATCATCGAGACCCCGCCATTGCGGCACCTGAAGCTCGACGGGCAAGGCCTGCCCACCGGCGAAACGGCGCCGCAACCGGCCAGCACTGAACCGTTGGGCGACAAGACTTTTGACGACGGCTATGACCAGGTTGCCGAAGGCGCCGTGTTCGCGGTGTACGGCGGTGGCCGCCGTATCGAGGTGCACTTCGAACAGGGTTACCCGGCAGCGCAGATCTTCGCGCCGCCCGGCGAGGACGTGGTGTGCTTCGAGCCGATGACCGCCCCCACCGACGCGCTGCGCCGCGGCGGCTACCGTTCTGCGCATCCTGGCGACTGGGGGGTCGCCCAGTTCACGATCCGGGTCGGCTGTTAGACTTCCGCCAGTAAGCGCCCTCCGGCTAGCGCCGTGACGTAGCACTCTGGTCAAAGCAGGCGATCTTGGCTGACATCGTCCTCGTCAACCCTCGGTTCGAGGCGTCCTACTGGGGCCTCGAACACGCCCTTCCGCTGCTCGGGAAGAAGTGCAATCTACCGACCGCCTGCCTGCCGCTGCTCGCGGCGTTAACACCAGCCGGCCATTCCGTGACCATCGTCGATGAGAACGTCGAGCCGATCGACTACGACCGTCTGGCCCGCGCCGACATCGTGGGCCTCACCGGCATGACTGTCCAGCGTGCTCGAATGCTCGAGATCCTCCGCGAACTGAAAACACGCGATGTCTTCACGATCGTCGGGGGTCCGTGGGTGAGCGTGCAGGAAGACTACTTCGAGGGCCTGGCCGATGCGATCTTCATCGGCGAAGCGGAAACGACCTGGCCGCAATTTCTCGAGGAATGGGCCGAGGGGCGACATCAGCACCGCTACGAACAAGCCGAGCGGACCGACATGACTCAGGTGCCGGTGCCGCGCTACGACCTGCTGCAGGCCAAGGACTATTTGTTCGGCAGTGTCCAATTCAGCCGCGGCTGTCCGTTCCAGTGCGAGTTTTGCGACATCATCGTCACGTTCGGTCGCAGGCCGAGGCTGAAGACGAGCGCGCAGGTGATCGCCGAGTTGGAAGCGCTGCGCAAGCAACACTTCAGAATCGCCTTCATCGTCGACGACAACCTGATCGGCAACAAGGTCGCGGTGAAGACGTTGCTGTGCGACATTGCCGCGTGGCAAGCCGCGGAGGGATACCCCTTCACGTTCTTCACCGAGGCGTCGCTCAACCTCGCTGAAGACGAAGAGCTGATGGAGTTGATGGGCGCAGCCAACATTCAGACCGTCTTCATCGGCATCGAGAGCCCGAACGAGGAATCGCTGCGCGAGACAAAGAAGTATCAAAACGTCAAGAAAGCAGGGTCGATCGTCGACCGCGTCCGCAAAGTGCAAGACTCCGGCATCGAAGTCTGGTGCGGCATGATCGTCGGCTTCGATCACGACGACACCCGGATCTTCAAGGCTCAGTACGAGTTCCTACGCCAGACCGACATCATGCACGCCATGGTGGGCATGCTCTCGGCGATCCCGAAGACGCCGCTGCACGCTCGATTGAAAGAAGAGGGCCGCCTCGACCTCGACGATGAACAGCCGTTCGGCACCAACGTCATTCCGCTCGGCATGACTCGCGACGAGCTGCGCGACGGGTACATCGGCCTGATGCACGAGCTCTACGAACCCGACTTTTACTTCGAGCGACTCGAAAATCTCTTCCTCACAAGGCAATTCAGCTGGGCCCGAGCCCGCAATACCTACTGGCGCAAACATCCGTGGCGAAAGTGGAAGTCGCAATCGGTGGAGGTTGTGCTGGCGACCGGCCTGTTCCTACGGCTGATGAAGAACGTTCCCGACCCGAAGTTGCGCCGGATCTATCGGCGCAGGATGGCAACCATGCTCCGCCGGCGGCCTGATCCGAGCCTGCTGTTCATCTGTGTGATCAAGTGCGCCATGCACTACCACCACTACACGATGTCGCGCCAGATGGTCGAACAGCACAAGCTGGTGAACACGTTTTAGGGGGCTACCCGCGCTGTCGTCATGGCATGGCGTCGGCCCAGTCGATATGACCCTCGTAACCAAGCACTTTCGCCATGTCGCGGTAGCGATCTCGAAAGTCGGCGTAAGCCGCGGCATCGCCATGCGCCTTCGCCAGTAGAGCACGCATTCGCAGCAGCCAGATGTCACGCATGGCCAGAGACCCCTCGGCTCGTGTCAGCGCTAACCGTTCGATCGCAGCCTCGGCTTCCGCCACGTCACCGTCGGCTCCACGGTCGAGCAGTGTCTCCACCAGAACACCCGTCGCACCAACGCCCCACGACAGCAATTGTCCGGCGCGGACCAGTTCATCGACGGCACCGCGCATCAGCGTTATCGCCTCATCGCGATCCCCGCGCTTAGCCCTTTCACGAGCCAACGACACATTGACGATCGGTATTTCGCCTACGTTGTGCAACACCTCGCTGACCGCGGCCAGCAGCTTCTCTCCGCGGTCACGATCCGCAGCCGGTAGGCGGTGCACCAGCGCATGGCCCAGCGTCGTGCGTACCCAGGTCAACGCGAGGTCATCACTGGATCGTTCGGCAATCGCCAGGGCATCCTCGATCTCGCCCATCGCGCGATCATCGGGCCTCAACACGCCCATCGGTAACTCCGGGTTGTAGACCCAGGCAACGACCGTGGCGTAGGACATCGGGTCGGCGCTGCGGGCCATGGCCAGTCCGTGCCGCAAATCGTCTCGCCATCCACGACGACCCAAGAAATACCCGGCCATACCCCGCGTCGAAAAGGCAACCGCTAGTGGAGACCCGAAAATGAAGTTGCCTTTCGACGGATCACCGTCGGCCAGGTCGATGACCCGTTGTGACCACCGCAACGCGTCAGACCAATCACCACTTTCCATCCTGGCGTAGACCAGCTGGAAGGATAGCCCCACCGTCAGGGTCGGATCGCCGATCGACTCGGCGAGGTCCCACGCTTCAGCGGCCAGTTGCGACGCCTCACGCACGCGGCCCTGGAATACGTAATCCATCACCAGTCCTGCCATGGCGATGGCCAGCGACGCCTTGTCGCCGGCGGCGGTGCACAACTGCCGCAATTCCTCGAAGCGCTCCCCGGCAACATTCAGATGAACTCGCCAGGCGATCCCGCACAACATGGTGCGCGGGGCGATGCGCATGGCTGTCCGGCTGGGGTCCTCGGCGGGTAAGGCGTCGGCGATTCTTCGGGCGTGCTCCCAACTTTGTCGCGCCGCGTTGATGTCGCGGTTGGTCGACCAGGTTGCGGCGCGCATGTGCCAGCCGTAGGCGGCATGCAGATCCCCGGCAGCCTCCAGATGCTCGGCGATCAAGGCGGCATTTTCCTCAGCCGCTGCCGGATCACGTGATTCGATCGCGGCCGCAACCCGCCGGTGCAGTTCGGCGCGATCCGATTTCAGCTGAGCCTCATAGGCGACCGCGCGAATCAGCGGGTGATGAAACACAAACTCCGGTTGACGGGTGAACCGGACCTGATCAATCAGCTGAGCGGCCAGCAGATCATCAACGACAGCTTCAACCCCCAAGGTGGACAGCAGGTCGAGCCCAAACCGGGAACCCACCACCGCGGCGGCGTTCAGCGTCCGTTTCGCTTTGGGATCGAGTCGGTCGATGCGCGCGGCGATGGTCGCCTGCAAGGTGGCCGGCACCTTGACCTCACCAGCATCTGTCGTCGATACATACGCGCCGGTCTGTCCCTGCAGCACCTCACGCTCGGCAAGTTCGCGCACGATTTCCTCGACGAAAAATGGATTGCCGGCCGCTCTCTCGCTAATGGTCTGGCCGAGCGCGCCCACCGCAGGGTCGGGCCCGAGCAATTCCGAAACCAGGGCCGCGGTTTCTGAATCACTCAGCGGCGCAAGGGCGATGGTCTGGGCGCCGTGCACCTGCGCCAACGCCCCTTGGTACTCGGGTCGGTAGGTGACCAGCACCAGCGAGGGTGTCTGCGGGATTACGGTGAGAAAGTCGGCGATCAGCGACTCGCTGACCTCGTCGATCCAGTGGGCGTCCTCGACGACGAACACCGCGGGTGTTTCCCTCGCCAACAAGGCCGCATTCAACAGTGCGGTCAACCGTCGCCGACGGGCATCGGGATCGATCGCCGGCAACGCCGCGTTTGAATCGGCGATGCCCAGCAGGTCATCAAGCAGCAGCAGGTCCTCGGGATCTGCGTCGGGCACGCGTTCGCGCACTCGATCGCGAGCGGTCCGCCCGTCAAGCCCCTCGACACCGGTGGCCGCCCGCAATAGCCGCGTCACGACATGAAAGGGGACTTGGCTGGTGTGGGACTCGCAGAAGGTCGCGAATACCTCCATCTCCCGCCGCAGTGCAGTTGCTGATACCTCGCGTGTCAGACGGCTCTTGCCGATACCGGGTGGTCCCACCAGGCCGACCACCGCGCCGTGTCCGCCGACTGCCCGCTCCAACAGGGCTTCGACAGCGTACAACTCCCACCGCCGACCGACGAGGTTCGACTCGGCGCGCCTAAGCGGTCGCTGACCTTCGGACACGCCCAATAATCTTCTGGCACAGACCGGTTCATCAGCGCCCTTGATGCAAACCAGCTCGGGTTCGCCGAGAGTCGCCGTGCCGTCAACAAGACGCGCTGTTGAGGCGCTGAGCATCACCCCGCATGGTGGTGCCACCGACTCCATCCGCTGGGCCATGCCGACCTGCTCACCGATAGTGGTGTAACCCAAAGCGCCCGAACCGATCTCACCGGCAATCACCTGCCCGGAATTCAGGCCCACTCGCAACTGCAGGTCGATGTTGTCCCGCGCTTTGAATTCCTGAGCCAGTTTGGCGGCCTCTGCCTGGATATCCAAAGCCGCCAGACAGGCACGAATTGCGTGATCCTCTAACGTCACCGGCGCCCCGAACACCGCCATGATCCCGTCACCGGTGAACTTGTCCACCGTGCCGCCGTAACGCTGCACCACCGCGGCTGAACGTTCAACCAGCTCGGTCATGATCTCACGCAACCGCTCGGCACCAACGGCCGCCGCAATGTCCATCGAATGCACCACATCGGCGAACAGGACTGTAACTTGCTTATACTCGGCGGGTTTCGCTGCCGCAGCAACGGCAGTGCCGCACTCATTGCAGAACTTCGAGTTCTGCGGCAGCTCGATTCCGCAGGCAGCGCAAGCTAGGCCCGTTGCGGTCATGGCATGGCCTCGGCCCAGTCAATATGGCCTGCGAATTCAAGCGTTTTCGCCATATCGCGGTAGCGATCCCGAAAGTCGGCGTAAGCCACCGCATCACCGTGCGCCTTCGCCAATAGCGCACGCAGCCGCTGCAGCCAGATGTCGCGCACCACCACGCCCTCATCGGTAGCCGCGGCCGCTAATCGCTCGATCGCGGCCTGTGCTTCGGCCACGTCTATGTCGGTCCCGCGATCGAGCAGTGTCTCCACCAGAACACCTGTCAGTGGAATGTTCCACAGCAACAGCCGTCGCTCCCGGAACACATGGTCGACAGCGGCGCGCATGAGCGGTATGGCCTCATCGCGACCTCCACGCCGGGCCTTCTCGCGCGCCGAATAGACGTTGACAAGCGGCACTTCGCCCAGGTTGTGTCCGCTGCGCAGGAAAACAGCTCTGACCTCGGCCAGTAACTGTTGTCCGCGATCACGCTCCTCATCGGTCTGGCGGTGCACCAATGCATCGCCCAGTGTCATCTGTCCGATGGCCGCCGCGACCTCATCACCAGAGCGTTCGGCATGCCGCACCGCATCCTCGATCTCATGCATCGCGGCCTCGTCCGGTCTCAGGACACCACACGGGATTCCTAAGTTGTAGACCCAGGCGACGACACCGGCGTGCGACATAGGGTCGGCGCTGCGGGCCAGCGCAAGGCCGTGCCGCAGGTCCTCGCGCCATCGAGCCTGACCCAGCTGGTAACGGGCAATACCCCGCGACACAATCGCGAACGCCAACGGAGACGCGACAATTAAGTCGCCTTTGGCCGGGTCACCATCGTCCAGGTCGATAACCGCCTGTGACCACCGCAGCATGTCAGACCACTCGGCGCTCTCAAGCTTGCCGTAGATCGGCCCGAAGGACAGCCCCACGGTCAAGGTCGGATCGCCGATCGAGTCGATGAGGGCCCAGGCTTCCGATGCCAGCTGCGACGCCTCCCGCATCCGGTCGTGGAAAGCCTGATCGAGCACCAGCCCTGCCATTCCGATCGCCAGCGACGCCTTATCTCCGGCGGCAGTACACAACTCCCGCAATTCCTCGAAGCGGGCGCCGGCCACATCGATGTGGAGTCGAAATCCTGCCCCGCACAACATGGTGCGAGGCGCGATGCGCATCGCGGCCCGGTTAGGGTCCTCGGCGGGCAGCGCGTCGGCGATCCTCGTGGCGCGCTCCCAGCTGAGTCGCGCCGCGTTGATGTCGCGATTGGTCGCCCATGTCGCCGCGCGCATGTGCCAGCGGTAGGCGGCAGCCAGGTCGCCGGCGGCCTCCAGATGCTCGGCAATCAGGGCGGCGTTCTCCTCGGCTGATGCCGGGTCACGTGATTCGATTGCGGCCGCAACCCGCCGGTGCAATTCGGCACGATCCGATTTGAGCTGAGCCTCATAGGCCACCGCGCGAATGAGCGGATGATGAAAGACATATTCCGGCTGGCGGGTGAAGCGGACCTGATCGATGAGCTCGCCGGCTACCAGGTCCTGCAGGGCCGGGTCAATTCCCAACTCTTCCAGGAGGACTCGGCTGAAGCGCGAGCCAATCACCGCCGCTCCACTCAAGGTGCGCTTCGCTTTGGGATCGAGTCGGTCGATACGAGCGGCGATGGTCGCCTGCAATGTGGCCGGCACCGTGACCTCACCAACATCTGCCGTCGACACGTAGGCGCCGGTGTGTCCCTGCAGCACGTCACGTTCGGCCAGTTCGCGCACGATCTCCTCAGCGAAGAACGGATTACCGGCGGTGCGCTCGGCGATCGTCTGTTGCAGAGCGCCAGTCGAAGGATCTGGGCCGACAAGGTCTGAGACCAGCTCCGCGGTTTCTGAATCACTCAGCGGTGCAAGGGCGATAGTCTGAGCGCCGTGCAATCCAGCCAACGCCCCCTCGTACTCCGGTCGGTAGGTGAGTAAGACCAGCGAGGGCGTCTGCGGAATCACGGTGAGAAAATCTGCGATTAGCGCTTCACTCACCTCATCGATCCAATGGGCGTCCTCGACAACGAAGACCGCGGGCGTCTCGCGAGCCAACGAAGCCCCATTCAGCAGCGCCGTCAACCGGCGCCGACGAGCCTCGGGATCGATTGCCGGTAATGATGCGTTTGGGTTGGCGATGCCCAGCAGGTCATCAAGCAGCAGCACGTCCTCGGGATCCGCGTCCAGAAACTGAGTCCGTATCCGTGCCCGTGCTGTATCCGACTCAAGACCGTTGATACCGGTGACCGCGCGCAGCAGCCGCGCGACTACGTGGAAGGGGACTTGGCTGGTGTGAGACTCGCAGAAGGCGGTGAACACCTCGACATCACGGGCAGCGGCCACCGCAGAAATTTCCCGAACCAGACGGCTCTTGCCGATACCAGGTGGTCCCACCACGCCCACTACCGCGCCGTGCCCGTCGACTGCCCGATCCAACAGGGCTTCGACGGCAGACAATTCCCACCGCCGACCGACCAGATTCGATTCGACACGTCTGGGCCGGCGCTGTCCTTCGGACACGCCAAATAGCAGCCTGGCGTAAACCGGTAGATCTGCGCCCTTGATGCGCACTGTCTCCAGCTCTCCCAGTGCCGCTATGCCCTCGACCAGCCGTGCCGAGGACTCGCTGAGCATCACCCCACCCGGTGGCGCCACCGACTCCATCCGCTGAGCCATCCCCACCTGCTCACCCACCGCGGTGTAACCCAAAGCACCCGAACCGATCTCACCGGCAATCACCTGCCCGGAATTCAGGCCCACTCTCAACTGCAGGTCGATGTTGTCTCGTGCTTTAACTTCCTGGGCGAGTTTGCCGGCCTCTGCTTGGATATCCAAAGCCGCCAAGCAGGCACGAACTGCGTGATCCTCCAACGCCACTGGCGCTCCGAACACCGCCATGATCCCGTCGCCGGTGAACTTGTCCACCGTGCCGCCATAGCGCTGCACAACCGCGGCTGAACATTCAACCAACTCGGTCATGATCTCGCGCAACCGCTCGGCACCGACCGCCGCGGCGATGTCCATCGAATGCACCACGTCGGCGAACAACACCGTAACCTGCTTATACTCGGCGGGTTTCGCTGCCGCAGCAACGGCAGAGCCGCACTCATTGCAGAACTTCGAGTTCTGCGGCAGCTCCATTCCGCAGGCAGCGCAGGCTAAGCCGGTCGCCGTCATGGCATTTCCTCGGCCCACGCGATATGTCCCTCGAAGCCAAGCGTTTCCGCCATGTCGCGGTAGCGATCCCGGAAATCAGCATACGCCACGACATCGCCGCGCGCCCGCGCCAGCAGCGCCCGCAGCTGCAACAGCCAGATGTCGCGCGCAGCTAGGCTATCGTCAGACGGGGCCGCTGCTAATCGCTGGATCGCAGCCTCGGCTTCGCACACGTCACCGTCGGTCCCGCGCTCCAGCAATGCCCTCACCAGAACGCCCGTAGCGGTCATCCCCCACCCCAGCAGCCGTCCCTCCCGGAACAGATCGTCGGCCGCGGTGCGCATGAGCTGTATCGCTTCGACGCGATCTCCACACCGAAACCTCTCACGCGCCAAGTACATGTTGACAGTCGGTAAATCGCAGAGGTGGAGTTGCAAGCGCAGATACATTTGGCGCACCTCCGCCAACAGCTTCTGTCCCCTGTCACGCTCCGCTGCCGGTTGTCGGTGCACCAGCGCGAGACCCAGCGTCATCCGGGCGGAGACTAACGCGAAATCGTCGCCGGATCGTTCGGCAATCCGCAGGGCATCTTCGCTCTCGCGCACCGCGCGATTGTCGGCAATTAATACGCCACCAGATATTCCCCCGGAGTAGACATAGCTGACGACCGTGGCGTAGGACAACGGGTCGGCGCCTCGGGCCATCGCGAGAGCCTGCTCCACGTCGTCGCGCCAGCCGGGGCGACCCAACGAATATCGGGCATCAGCCCGCTGCGCGAGGGCGATCGCTAATGGAGATCCGACGATGAAGTTGCCTTTGGACGGGTCACCGTCGGCTAGGTCGATAACCCTCTGTGACCACCGCAGCACGTCAAAGTACTCGGCGCTCTCCGTTTTGGCGAAGATGGGCACGCCGGACAGCCCCACCGTCAAGGTCGGGTCGCCGATCGACTCGATGAGGGCCATGGCTTCAGATGCCATCTGCGATGCGTCACGCATGCGGTCCTTGAATGCGCGCTCTGCCACCAGCCCCACCATCGCAATCGCCAGCGACGTCTTATCCCCTGCGGCAGTGCACAGCTCCTGAAGTTCGTCGAAGCGGTCGTCGGCAACGTTTTCGTGGACTCGCCAGGCCGTCCCGCACAACATGGTCCGCGGGGCGATGCGCATGGCTGCCCGGTTGGGGTCAACGGCGGGCAATGCATCGGCGATCGTTCGGGCGCGCTCCCAACTCAGCCGCGCCGCAGCAATATCGCGGTTGGTCGCCCACGTTGCGGCCCGCATATGCCAGCCATACGCGGCAGGCAGATCACCGGCGGCCTCCAAATGCTCGGCGATCAGCGCGGCGTTCTCCTCGGCTGCCGCCGGGTCACCTGATTCGATCGCGGCCGCGACGCGTCGGTGTAGCTCGGCGCGATCAGATTTCAGCTGCGCATGGTAGGCCACCGTGCGAATCAACGGATGGTGAAACACATACTGCGGTCGCCCGGTGAAGCGGACCTGATCGATGAGCTGAGCGGCCAGCAGATCATCAACGACAGCTTCAACGCCCAGCGTGCTCAGCAGGTCGAGGGTGAATCGCGCGCCGACCACCGCCGCCGCACCCAGCGTGCGTTTGGCTTTCGCGTCGAGGCGGTCGATGCGCGCGGCGATGGTCGCCTGCAAGGTGGCCGGCACCGTGACCTCACCAACATCCGCCGTCGACACGTAGGCGCCGGCCTGTCCGTGCAGCACACCGCGCTCGGCCAGTTCGCGCACCATCTCCTCAACGAAAAACGGATTACCGGCCGCCCGATCGGTGATCATCTGACGCAGCGCCCCGTTGGAGGGGTCCGGGCCAAGCAACCCCGAGACCAGCGCCGCGGTCTCCAAATCACTCAGCGGCGCAAGCGCAATGGTTTGACCACCATGCACCCGAGCCAACGCCCCCGCGTACTCCGGTCGATAAGTGACCAACACCAGCGAGGGCGTTTGCCGGATCACGGTGAGGAAATCAGCCAACAGCGACTCGCTGACCTCATCGATCCAATGGGCGTCCTCAATGATGTAGACCGCGGGCGTTTCCCGCGCCAACGAAGCAGTATTCAGCAGCGCCGTCAACCGTCGCCGACGAGCATCAGGATCAATTGCCGGCAACACCGCATCCGGGTCGCCGATGCCCAGCAAATCATCAAGCAACAACACGTCCTCGGGGTCCGCCCCTCGAAGACCATCGCGCACTCGCTCACGAGCGCTCCGCCCGTCCAGACCCTCCACGCCGGTGGCCGCGCGCAACAGCCGCTCCACCGCATGAAAGGGCACCTGACTGGTATGCGACTCACAGAAAGTCGAAAACACCTCCACGCCCCGGCGCCCCGCGATCACCGACACCTCGCGCACCAGACGGCTCTTGCCGATACCAGGTGGACCCACCACGCCAACCACCGCGCCGTGGCCCTCAACGGCACGATCCAATACCCCTTCCACGGCCGACATCTCCCAGCGCCGACCCACCAGATCCGCCTCGACACGCCCCAGCGGACGCTGTCCTTCACCCATGCCCAGGAGCCGACGGGCTGACACCGGCGCGTCGGCGCCCTTGATGGCAACCAGCTCGGATTCACCGAGGGCGGCAGTACCCTCAACCAGTCGCGCCGTTGAAGCACTGAGCATCACACCACCCGAGGGTGCGACCGACTCCATTCGCTGTGCCATTCCCACCTGCTCACCAACTGCGGTGTAACCCAAAGCACCCGAACCGATCTCACCAGCGATCACCTGACCCGAGTTAAGACCAACGCGCAACTGCAAGGCAATGCCGTCACGCGCTTCGACTTCGCTGGCCAGCTTTGCCGCCTCTGCTTGGATAGCCAACGCGGCCAAGCAGGCGCGAAACGCGTGGTCCTCCAACGCCACCGGCGCCCCGAACACCGCCATGATCCCGTCGCCGGTGAACTTATCCACCGTGCCGCCATAACGCCGCACCACCGTAGCTGAAAACTCGACCAACTCGGTCATGATCTCGCGCAACCGCTCGCTACCAACGGCTGCCGCAATATCCATCGAATGCACCACATCGGCAAACAGGACTGTCACCTGCTTGTACTCCGCCGGCGTAGTGGCCGGCGCGATTGGCGCACCGCACTCGCCGCAGAACTTTGCCGTCGCGCGCAGTTCCCTGCCGCATGACACGCATGCCAATTCCGCTGTGGTCATCGCATTTCCTCGGCCCATGCGATATGCCCCTCGAAGCCAAGCGATCTGGCCATGTCGTGGTAGCGATCTTTCAAGTGCGCACACGTGGCTGCATCGCCATCCGCCTGCGCCAGTAGGGCTTGTAACCGCAGCAGCCAGACGTCGCGCATCACGAGGCCCTCATCGGCTGGCGCCGCCGCTAGCCGATCGATCGCGGCCCCGGCTTCGGTTACGTCACCGTCGGCCCCCCGATCGAGCAGTGTCTCTACCAGAACACCCGTCGCCGCAACGCCCCACAGCAGTAACTGTCCCTCGCGCACCAGGTCGACGACGGCGGTGCGCATGAGCTGTATCGCTTCGTCGCGATCTCCATGCCGAGCTGTCTCACGCGCCAAGTACACGTTGACGATCGGTAAATCGCCCAGGTTATGTCTTCCGCGGACGAACATTTCGCCGACTTCCGCCAGGAGCGCCTCGCCGTGGCCACGATCTGCGGCCGTTCGGCAATGCACAAGCGCAAGGCCGAGCGTCCATCGGGCGAAGGCCAACGCGAGATCATCACCGGATCGTTCGGCAATCCTTAAGGCATCCTCGATCTCGCGCATAGCGCGATGGTGGGGGCTCAGCACGCCAAAGGGTATGCCCGGGAGGTAGACGTAGGTGACGACCGATGAGTAGGACATGGGGTCGGCACCCCGAGCCATAGTCAGGCCCCGCCGCATGTCGTCTGTCCATCCCGGCCGACCGAGTTGATAACGGGCAATAGCCCGCGTCGTGAACGCGAGCGCTAACGGAGACCCGAAGGTGAAGTTGCCTTTCGACGGTTCACCGTCGGCTAGGTCGATAACCCTCTGTGACCACCGCAGCACGTCAGGCCACTCACCACTTTCACCCTTGGCGTAGATCGCCGGCCAAGACAACCCCACCGTCAAGGTTGGGTCGCCGATCGACTCAATGAGGGCCATGGCTTCAGATGCGAGGCGCGATGCCTCGCGCATCCGGTCCTGGAACGCGTGATCGATCACCAGTCCCGCCATCGCGATGGCCAATGACGCCTTGTCCCCGAGGGCAGTACACAACTGCCGCAATTCCTCGAAGCGGGCGCCGGCAACGTTTTCGTGGACTCGATAGGCGGTCCCGCACAACATGGTCCGCGGGGCGATGCGCATGGCTGCCCGGTTGGGGTCAACGGCGGGCAATGCATCGGCGATCGTTCGGGCGCGCTCCCAACTCAGCCGCGCCGCAGCAATATCGCGGTTGGTCGCCCACGTTGCGGCCCGCATATGCCAGCCATACGCGGCAGGCAGATCACCGGCGGCCTCCAAATGCTCGGCGATCAGCGCGGCGTTTTCCTCGGCTGCCGCCGGGTCACCTGATTCGATCGCGACGGCAAGCCGTCGGTGCATCTGGGTGCGATCGGATTTGAGTTGTGCTTCGTAGGCCACCGTGCGAATCAACGGATGGCGAAACACGTACTCGGGTTCTCGAGTGAACCGCACTTGGTCGATGAGTTCGCCGCCCACCAAGTCCTCCAGGACAGGGTCGACGCCCAGCGTTTCCAGCAGTCGCCGGCTGAACCGTGAGCCGATGACCGCTGCTGTGCTCAGCGTGCGTTTGGCCCCCGGGTCGAGGCGGTCGATGCGCGCAGTGATGGTCGCCTGCAAGGTGGCCGGCACGTTGGCCTCATTGAGATCAGCGGACGCCACGTAGGCGCCGGCCTGTCCGTGCAGCACACCGCGCTCGGCCAGTTCGCGCACCATCTCCTCAACGAAAAACGGATTACCGGCCGCCCGATCGGTGATCATCTGACGCAGCGCCCCGTTGGAGGGGTCCGGGCCAAGCAACCCCGAGACCAGCGCCGCGGTCTCCGAATCACTCAGCGGCGCAAGCGCAATGGTTTGACCACCATGCACCCGAGCCAACGCCCCCGCGTACTCCGGTCGATAAGTGACCAACACCAGCGAGGGCGTTTGCGGGATCACGGTGAGGAAATCAGCCAACAGCGACTCGCTGACCTCATCGATCCAATGGGCGTCCTCAATGATGTAGACCGCGGGCGTTTCCCGCGCCAACGAAGCAGTATTCAGCAGCGCCGTCAACCGTCGCCGACGAGCATCAGGATCAATTGCCGGCAACACCGCATCCGGATCGCCGATGCCCAGCAAATCATCAAGCAACAACACGTCCTCGGGGTCCGCCCCTCGAAGACCATCGCGCACTCGCTCACGAGCGCTCCGCCCGTCCAAACCCTCCACGCCGGTGGCCGCGCGCAACAGCCGCTCCACCGCATGAAAGGGCACCTGACTGGTATGCGACTCACAGAAAGTGCTGAACACCTCCACGCCGCGGCGAGTCGCTACGGCCACCGCCTCGCGCACCAGACGGCTCTTGCCGATACCAGGCGGTCCCACCACGCCAACCACCGCGCCGTGGCCCTCAACGGCACGATCCAATACCCCTTCCACGGCCGACATCTCCCAGCGCCGACCCACCAGATCCGCCTCGACACGCCCCAGCGGACGCTGTCCTTCACCCATGCCCAGGAGCCGACGGGCGCGCACAGGTTGATCGGCGCCGTTGATGCAGACGAGCTCGACATCCCCTAGCACAGCAGCGTTCTCGACCAACCGCGCCGTGGACTCGCTAAGCATCACCCCTTCCGGCGGCGCCATTGACTCCATTCGCTGTGCCATTCCCACCTGCTCACCGACTGCGGTGTAACCCAAAGCACCCGAACCGATCTCACCAGCGATCACCTGACCCGAATTAAGACCAACGCGCAACTGCAAGGCAATGCCGTCACGCGCTTCGACTTCGCTGGCCAGCTTTGCCGCCTCTGCTTGGATAGCCAACGCGGCCAAGCAGGCGCGAAACGCGTGGTCCTCCAACGCCACCGGCGCGCCAAACACCGCCATGATCCCGTCGCCGGTGAACTTATCCACCGTGCCGCCATAACGCCGCACCACCGTAGCTGAAAACTCGACCAACTCGGTCATGATCTCGCGCAACCGCTCGCTACCAACGGCTGCCGCAATATCCATCGAATGCACCACATCAGCAAACAAGACTGTAACTTGCTTGTACTCAGCAGTTCTCGCCGCGATCGATACCGGAGTCCCGCATTCGAGACAGAACTTCACATCCTCGGGAAGCTCGGTCCCACATGACCCGCAAGGTAATCCAGAAGCTGTCATGGCATGGCTTGGGCCCAGTCGATATGGCCTTCGAATTCACGCGCTTTCGCCGCGTCACGGTAGCGATCCCGATACTGCTCATATGCTGCGGCGTCACCTTGAGCTCTCGCCAGCAGAGCTTGCACTTGCAGCAGCCAGATGTCGCGTACCCCAACGCTCTCTGTCGGCGTGCGGGCCACGCGGTTGATTGCGGCCTCCGCTTCGGCCACGTCAGCGTCGGATCCGCCGTCCAGCAATGTCTGCACCAGAACACCCGTGGTGGCAACCCAATGGATGACTGGCCACCCGTCGCGGAACAGATGGTCGACGGCATCGCGCATCAGCGCTAAGGCCGCGTCGCGATCTCCGCGCCGCGCTATCTCCCGCGCCAAAAGCACGGTGAGGAGCGGCAAATCGCATAAGTTGTGCTGCCGGCGGGTGAACACCTCGCTGACCTCGGCGAGGATCTGCCGTCCGCGCTCATGCTCCGCGGGACTGTGACGATGCACCAGCGCAATACCCAATGCCATCCGAACCTGGGCCAGTGATAGGTCATCGCCCGCTCTTTCAGCTTTCTGTAGGGCATCCTCGATATCATGCAGCGCGTTATCATCCGGCCTCAGTACGCCGTTCACGATTCCCGGGCTGTAGACGTAGAAGGCGGCTCTGGCGTAGACCGTGGGGTCGGCGCCCTGGGCCAACGCCAAGCCGCGACGCAGGTCATCGCGCCACCCGCGCTGACCTGTGAAATAGCGGGCCACCCCTCGCCCGAAAGTAACTGCCGATAACGGAGACCCGATGATGAAGTTGCCTTTGGCCGGGTCGCCCTCGGCCAGGTCGATCACCACCTCTGACCAGCGCAGCACGTCGGCCCACTCAGCGCTTTCGGCCTTGACGTAGCCGGCCAAGGGCGCCAGCCCCACGGTGAAGGTCGGATCGGCAATGGATTCGATGAGCGCCATGGCTTCGGACGCCAGCTGCGATCCCTCGCGCACCCGATCCCGAAACATGTGATCGATCGCCAGGCCTGCCATGGCGATAGCCAGTGACGCCTTATCGTCGGCGGCGGTGCACAGCTCACGCAGTTCGTCGAAGCGATTGCCGGCAACGTTGATTTGGACTCGCCAGGCGATCCCACACAGCATGGTGCGCGGGGCAATGCGCATAGCCGCCCGGTTGGGGTCGCCGACGGGGAGGGCGTCGGCGATCTGGGTGGCGCGCTCCCAGCTCGCTCGTGCAGCGGCGATATCGCGGTGGGTTGCCCAGCCCGCCGCCCGCATGTGCCACCCATAGGCGTCCCGTAGATCCCCGGCGGCCTCCAGGTGTTCGGCGATCAAGGCGGCATTGTCGTCGACGGCCGTCGGTTCATAGGATTCGATGGCTGCCGCGACGCGCCGGTGCAGGTCGGCACGATCAGATTTCAGTTGTGATTCGTAGGCCACTGTGCGGATCAGCGGATGGTGGAATACGTACAAAGGTTCGCCGGTGAATCGAATCTGATCGATGAGATCGGCTGCCAGCAGATCCTCGACAACAGGCTCAATCCCTACCCTTTCCAGCAGGCGCGGGCCGAACCCTGAACCGATGACGGCCGCTGCGCTCAAAGTATGTTTGGCGCCAGCGTCGAGGCGGTCGATGCGCGCGGCGATGGTCGCTTGCAAGGTGGCCGGCACGCTGATCTCAGCGATCTCTGCAGTCGACGCGTAAGCACCGCGGGACCCCCGCAGCACGTTCCGCTCAGCCAGGTCGCGCACCATCTCCTCGACGAAAAATGGATTACCGGCGGCCCTCCCCGCGACGAGATCGGCCAGCGCGCTGACCGAGAGGTCGGGGCCGAGCAACTGTGCAGCGAGCGCCGCCGTCTCTGAATCATTCAGCGGCGCAAGGGCTATCGTCTGAGCACCACCCACATGGCTCAAGACGCCCCGGTACTCAGGCCGATAGGTCACCAGCACCAGCGACGACGTCTGCGGAACGACGGCGAGGAACTCGGCCAGCATTGACTCGCTGACCGCATCGATCCAGTGCACATCCTCAATGACATAGACCGTCGGCGCCCTGCGGCTCAGCGACGCTGCATTGACCAGCGCGGTCAGTCGCCGCCGTCGCGCATCAGGACCGATTGCCGGCAGCGGAACATCCGGATCGGCGATGCCCAGCAGGTCGTTGAAGAGCAGCAAATCTTCGTCCTCGGCGCCGGCGGCCTGGGCCCGAACCTTGTCGCGGGCGGTCCTGTCGTCCAGACCGCGCACCCCAGTGGCCGCCCGCAGCAGCTGTGCCACCACGTGGAAAGGGATGTCGCTGGCATGCGACTCGCAGAAGGCGCTGAACACATCGACATTCCGGGCGGCTGCCATCGCGGCGACCTCGCGCACCAGACGGCTCTTGCCGATGCCCGGTAGTCCCGCCAAACCGATCACCGCGCCGTGGCCGTCGATGGCGCGCTCCAGTAGGCCCTCGACGGCGCTGGTTTCCCAGTGCCGACCGACCAGATGCGACTCAACACGTTTGACGGGGAGATGTCGTTCCGACACGCTCAACAGCTGCCTGGCCCGCACCGGCTGATCGGCACCTTTGATGTGGACAAGCTCGACGTCGGCCAGCACCGCCGACCCCTCGACCAGCCGCGCGGTGGATTCGCTGAGCATCACCCCTCCCGGCGGCGCCACTGATTCCATTCGCTGGGCCATCCCGACTTGCTCACCAATCGCGGTGTAACCCAAAGCGCCCGAGCCGATTTCACCGGTGATCACTTGACCGGAGTTGATCCCGATTCGCAGCTGCAGGTCGACCGCGTCACGGCGCGCGACCTCGGCCGCCAGCAACATGACCTCTTGGTGAATGCTCAGCGCCGCCAGGCAGGCGCGCAGCGCATGGTCCTCCAACGCGACGGGCGCTCCAAAGACCACCATGATGCCGTCGCCGGTGAACTTATCCACCGTTCCGCCATAGCGCCGGACCACGGTCGCTGAACGCTCAACCAGCTCGGCCATGATCTCGCGCAATCGCTCGGCCCCTACTGATGCCGCGATGTCCATCGAATGCACGACGTCGGCGAACAGTACCGTCACCTGCTTGTACTCAGCGGGTTTCGAGGCTGCTGAAACGGCAGCGCCGCACTCACTACAGAATTTCGCGGTCGACTGCAGTTCTGCGCCGCACGCCACACATGCCAAGGCGCCCGTCATGCGCCCACAATAAGTGCTTCACCTGCATGAAGAGGCACTATTGGCGTGGTGTTAATAGTCAATTCGTGCTTGCCGCCAGCTAGCCGAGAGTGTCCCAGAAGCGGGTGAGGGCCGCTGCGCCACGAGCCGGATCTTGAACCATCCACCAATGTCCGAGCCCGTCGAGCACTTCCGTGCGAGCACCAGCCCGCTCGGCTGCCCGGCGGCGGGTGTCGCCGGAGCCGATGTATGGGTCCGCCGTGGCGAGCAGTGAAAGTCCTGGCCGGGCGGCGGCGTTCTCCAGCGCCCTGCCTGCCTCGGCCATCGCTGGTTGGCTGGCCGAGCGGTACAGCAGCAGGATCGCCCGGCCCATCTCCGGCCCCTGGGCCGCGGCGATCGACCCTGCGATGTCCGGGGGAATGCCCAATGCGGCCATCTGTTCGGTCCGATCCTCGACCGTGCCGCCGAACATGGTGTCCACCAGCTGCTCGCCGTCGCCGGGCGTCTGCCAGACCTGGGCCAGGTCGTGCCAGACATAATCCGGGTCGAACAACCCGACGACGTCGCTGGCCCAGCTGCGCACCAGTTCGGGTCGATGCATCACTAGGTTCACCACGTGCCCGCCGCCCCAGTCGTGCCCGACGACATCGACCGGTTCGTTGAGGCCTTCCAGCTCGTCTTCGAGCCAGTCCCGGTAGGCGAGGTAGGTCGCCGGGAAGCCATCGGGCAGCGGGGCACCGAATCCCGGTGGTGACAGCCGCACCACGTCGTCGCGTCCGAGGGCATCGACGAGCGGCCCCCAGATCGCGTCGGTCTCCGGGTTGCCGTGCACCAGTACGACCGTCATGGTCGAGATCCTGGCATGACGTGGCGGCGGCGCGGGGCGGAATTAGTCCGATGCCGCGAAACAGCAGCCAGGGTCGTGAATCGGCGAAGACCACAGCCGTGGCTTCTGTTTCGCGGCGCGCGGCGAGCGGCGGCGAGCGGAGAGCGGCGAGACGCCTTAACGCCGCGGCTTCCAGACCACCACCGCGGTGCTCTTGGGCACCACGGCGAGGTCGCGCCGCTGGTTGGCCCGAAGCGCCTCGACCTCAGCGGCCATCTCGGTCAGCCGTGACTGCAGCCCCTCGACCTGATTGGTCAACTCGATAATGCGTTTGATCCCAGCCAGATTGACGCCCTCGTCCTGGGAGAGCCGTTGCACCTCGCGCAACAGCTCGACGTCACGCTGCGAATAACGGCGCCCACCACCGGAACTGCGGCGGGGGCTGACCAGCCCGAGCCGGTCATAGGTGCGCAGCGTCTGGGCATGCATACCGGCCAGCTCGGCGGCCACCGAGATCAAGAACGTCCGCGCGTCGTCGCTTTTGGACATCAGCTGTTACCCGCCCATCCAGCGCGCGGATCGAAGCCGCTGGAGCGCTCGGCAACGGCGTAGGCCTCCAGCGCCTCATGCGCCGCGCCGTCCAGGTTCGGCGGGACCGCCACTTTGACGGTGACGAGCAGGTCGCCCTGGCCACCGGAACGCTTAGGCACCCCGCGTCCGCGGACTCGCAGAATACGTCCGTCGGCAGTGCCCTTGGGTACCCGAACACCGACCTTGCCCTCCAGAGTTGGCACGGAAAGCGTTGTGCCCAGAGCTAGTTCGGTGAAGCTGACTGGGACGGTGACGGTGAGGTCATCGCCGTCGCGGCCAAAGACCTTGTCTGGCCGCACATGCACGGTGACGTAGAGGTCACCCGACGGCGCGCCGCGCAGTCCGGCCTCACCCTGCCCGGCCAGCCGGATGCGTTGCCCGTCCTCGACCCCCGGTGGAATCCGCACGTTGATGGTGCGGGTGCGGGTGGTGACACCGGTCCCCTTGCACTCGTCGCAGGGGTGCTCGATGATCGACCCGCTGCCGCGGCAGTCGGTGCACGGCTCAGAGAAGCCGAAAGCGCCTTGGTTGCGGCTGATTACACCTGAGCCGTTGCAGGTGGGGCACACCTTCGGGCTGGTGCCTGGCCGTGCTCCACTGCCGTGGCAGTTGGTGCAGGGCGCCGGGCTGGTCAGCCGCAGCGGCATTGCCACACCCTTGGTGGCCTCCATGAAGCTCAGCTCGGCTTCGGTTTCCAGGTCGTTGCCGCGGCGCGGACGGCTGGGGCGCGGCGCAGCGCCCCGCCCGAACAGACCGCCGAACAGGTCGCCGATGTTGGTGCCGCCGCTGCGGCCGGCGGCATCGAACAGATCATTGAGGTTGAACTCGGCCCCATCAGCGCCGAAGCCCGCCCCGCTGAAGCCACCGCCGAAGTCGCCACCGTTGAAGCGACGACCGAATCCGCCCCCGGCGAAGAGCCGACGGGTTTCGTCATACTCTTTGCGCTTGGCCGGATCGGTCAATACTTCCTTGGCCTCCGAGACGGCCTTGTACCGATCTTCGGCCGCCTTATTGCCGGGGTTGCGGTCGGGGTGGTTCTCAGCGAGTAGCTTGCGCGCCACCCGCTTGATCTCGTCTTGGCCGGCGTCAGAGGAGACGCCCAGCTCCTTGTAGAAGTCCTTTTCGACCCATTCGCGTTGGGCCATGTCGCGTCACCCCCTTTCGCCTTCCGGTAGTTGTCGTGTCGCCCTAAGATTCTGCGTTGTGGTCAGCCTCGTTCGCGTCGTTATCGACGGCCTCGGCACTCTCGGTTTTCGTGGTCTCGCCAACAGAGTCGTCCGCGATGGTGTCCACCACCGCGACCAACGCGTGCCGTAGCACCTGGTCACCGAGTTTGTAGCCCTGCCGCATCACGTGGCCGATCACCGGCTTCGAGCCCTCGGCGCCGTCACCCTCGTGTTGCACGGCCTCGTGCAGCACCGGGTCGAAGTCGTCACCCTCAGTGCCGAACGCCGCCAACCCAAGTCCGGTCAGCGCGCTCAGCAACTTGTCGGCGACCAGCTTCAGCGGGCCGGACTCCAGGTCTCCGTGACTTCGCGCGCGTTCGAGATCGTCGAGCACGCCGAGTAATTGGCTGACGACGGCCGCCTTGGCGCGCTCGGCGGTCGCCTCCTGATCGCGCAACGACCGCTTGCGGTAGTTGGCGAAGTCGGCTTGCACCCGCTGCAGATCAGCGGTCAGCTCGACGACCTTGTCCGCTGCGGCGCCCGCCGATACGGGAATCGCCGCGGCCCCCGGCGCCGCCCCGGTGGGGGCGGCTCCGGAAGCCACGTGGCGTACTTCACCAGTCTCGGGATCAATCCGCCGCTTGTCGGTGACGGTTACCTGTTCGTGGGGGTTCGGTTCGCTCACTGGGCCTCCCGGTCATCGTCGACCACCTCCGCGTCGACGACGTCATCGGCACCGCTCGGGCCGGGCTCACCGCTGCCGCCCGCCGCTTGCGCAGCCTGGGTGGCCTCGTAGATCGCCTGGCCGAGGGCCTGCGATTCTTGGCCCAGCTTCTCCATCGCGGACTTGATGGCGCCGATGTCGGTGCCGCCCAACGCCGTCTTGGCCTCGGCGACCGCGGCGTCGACCTTGTTGAGCGTGTCCTCGGGAACGTTCGAACCGCCCTCGGCCTCGCGCTGCTCCTTGACGAACTTCTCCGTCTGGTAGACCAGCGTCTCAGCCTGGTTACGGACGTCAGCCTCTTCGCGACGCTGGCGGTCCTCCTCGGCGTGCGCCTCGGCATCCTTGATCATCCGGTCGATCTCCTCCTTGGACAGGCCGGAGCCCTCCTGGATCTTGATCGTGTTCTCCTTGCCGGTGCCCTTGTCCTTGGCCGTGACGTGCACGATGCCGTTGGCGTCGATGTCGAAGGTGACCTCGATCTGCGGAACACCGCGTGGAGCCGGCGGGATGCCGGTCAGCTCGAAGGAGCCGAGCAACTTGTTGTGCGAAGCGATTTCGCGCTCACCCTGGTAGACCTGGATCTGTACCGACGGTTGGTTGTCGTCGGCCGTGGTGAAGGTCTCCGACCGCTTGGTCGGGATCGTGGTGTTGCGCTCGATCAGCTTGGTCATCACGCCACCCTTGGTCTCAATACCCAAGCTCAGCGGCGTAACATCAAGCAGCAGAACGTCTTTCACCTCACCCTTCAGCACGCCGGCCTGCAGGGCAGCACCCACGGCAACAACCTCGTCGGGGTTGACGCCCTTGTTGGGCTCCTTGCCGCCGGTGAGCTCCTTGACCAGCTCGGTCACCGCGGGCATCCGAGTGGAACCACCCACCAGGACCACGTGGTCGATCTCGGAGACCGAGATACCGGCGTCCTTGATCACCTGCTGGAACGGGTTACGCGTACGGTCCAGCAGGTCTTGGGTGATCTTCTGGAACTCCGCGCGGGTGAGCTGCTCGTCGAGGAACAGCGGGTTCTTGTCGGCGTCAACGGTGATGTAGGGCAGGTTGATCGACGTGCTGCCCGACGACGACAACTCGATCTTGGCCTTTTCGGCCGCTTCCCGCAGCCGCTGCATGGCCATCTTGTCCTTGGTCAGGTCGATGCCCGATGTGCCCTTGAACTTGTCGACCAGCCAGCTGACGATGCGGTCGTCCCAGTCGTCACCGCCGAGGTGGTTGTCACCCGAGGTGGCGCGAACCTCAACGACACCGTCACCGATCTCCAGCAACGACACGTCGAAGGTGCCACCGCCGAGGTCGAATACCAGGATGCGTTGCTCCTTCTCGCCCTTGTCCAACCCGTAGGCCAGCGCGGCCGCAGTCGGCTCGTTGACGATGCGCAGCACATTCAGGCCGGCGATCTGGCCGGCCTCTTTGGTGGCCTGGCGCTGAGCGTCGTTGAAGTAAGCGGGCGTGGTGATCACCGCGTCGGTGATGTCCTCACCGAGGTAGGCCTCGGCGTCGCGCTTCAGCTTCATCAGAGTGCGAGCGCTGATCTCCTGGGCGGTGTACTTCTTACCGTCGATCTCAACGGACCAATCGGTGCCCATGTGCCGCTTGACCGACCGGATGGTGCGGTCGACGTTGGTCACCGCCTGGTTCTTGGCAGGCTGGCCGACCAATACTTCACCGTTGCGCGCAAACGCGACGATAGACGGAGTGGTCCGCGAGCCCTCGGAGTTGGCGACGACGACGGGCTCCCCACCCTCTAGAACTGCGACGACGGAGTTGGTGGTCCCGAGGTCGATACCGACCGCACGAGCCATGGTGGATCCTTCCTGATAGTCGAACTGGTATGCACTACGCTACTGAGTGAACCTCGCTCAAGACTGCCCGTCGCGGCGTACCGCTGTCAAGCCAAGGTTGAGTCGCATTCACTCAAGTTGTTGATTGGGTCAACGGCCTTACCCAGAAGTTTGTTCCCCGGCGGTTGAGAGCGACGTCACAGCGTGGCATAGTTTCGCCACCAGTCGTTAATCGGGCGTGCCCCGCGTCGCAGCGTTGCCACCAGTCACGATAGGAACTCGATGCCACCGCTGCCCAGCACGCCCGACCCTGCTGCCGGTAAGAAGGCGATGCTCGCCCGGGAGGACGCGGGTTATCACCATGACCTGCACAACCGGCAGATGCAGATGATCGCGATCGGCGGCGCTATCGGAACCGGGCTGTTCATGGGCGCGGGAGCACGGCTCGCGTCCGCTGGGCCCGGCTTGTTCCTGATCTACGGGATCTGCGGCGCCTTCGTGTTCTTGATCCTGCGTGCGCTCGGCGAACTGGTACTGCATCGTCCGGCATCGGGCTCGTTCGTCTCCTACGCACGCGAGTTCTACGGCGAAAAGGCGGCCTTCGTCGCGGGCTGGATGTACTTCCTTAACTGGGCGATGGCGGCCATCGTGGACAGCACCGCGATCGCGAGCTACTTCCACTACTGGACCGCGTTCCAGGCCGTCCCGCAGTGGACCCTCGCGCTGATCGCCCTCGTGGCGGTGGTATCGGTGAACCTGATTTCGGTGAAGGCCTTCGGGGAGTTCGAATTCTGGGCCGCGCTGATCAAAGTTATTGCGCTGACGACGTTCCTGGTCGTCGGAATCGTGTTTCTGGCCGGCCGTTTCAAGGTCGACGGCAAGACCACCGGGCCCAGCCTGTGGGCCGACCACGGCGGATTCTTGCCCACCGGCCTGCTGCCGCTGGTTCTGGTCACTTCTGGGGTGATATTCGCCTACGCCGCAGTCGAACTGGTCGGCACCGCAGCCGGGGAAACCGCGGAACCGGAGAAGGTCATGCCACGAGCGATCAACTCGGTGATCGCCCGCATCGCGGTCTTCTACTGCGGATCAGTCCTTCTGCTGGCGCTGCTGCTGCCCTACACCACCTACAAACAACACGAGAGCCCGTTCGTGACGTTCTTCTCCAAGATCGGTCTCAGCGGCGCCGGCTCGCTGATGAACGTGGTGGTGCTCACCGCCGCATTCTCGAGCTTGAACGCCGGGCTGTACTCCACGGGCCGCATCTTGAGGTCGATGTCGGTGAACGGCAGCGGTCCGGGGTTCACCGCACGGATGTCGAAAAACGGTGTGCCGTACGGCGGGATCCTGCTGACCGCCACCCTCGGGCTGTTCGGCGTCGCGCTCAACGCCGTCAAGCCCAGCCAGGCCTTCGAAATCGTGCTCAACATCGCCGCCGTGGGGGTCCTCGCGGCCTGGGCGACGATCGTGCTCTGCCAACTCCGGTTCTACACCCACGCGAAGGCCGGAGCGATGCAGCGGCCGCACTTCCAGATGCCGCTCGCCCCTTACAGCGGCTATGTCACGCTGGCTTTCCTCGCTGGCGTCCTAGTGCTGATGACGCTCGACCCGGAGAAGGGCCCCTGGGTCATCGCAGCGCTGGTCGCCGCCGTTCCCGGCCTCATCGGCGGCTGGTTTCTGGTCCGCGATCGCGTGACGGCCGCCGCCGAAGAGGTTGCCAGCCACCTGACCGATGTCCCGGACCTGGCGCCGGAGTAATAGAGCAACTGCTCTGTTATTATTCCGGCATGCCCCGCCCGCGCGTGTACGAGCCGGATCGGGTTCTGGACGCCGTCGAGTCGTTGGCCGTGGCATCCGGGCCCGCTGCGGTAACGATCCGTGCGATCAGCGCCGCCGTCGGCGTTTCCAACGGCGCGCTGTACCACACGTTCGGGTCGCGCTCGGGTTTGATGGGCCGCGCGTGGGTGCGGGCCGGACGCCGATTCCTCAGCGTGCAGAACACATTGGTCGATCAGGCCCTGTCGGCGACCGGCCCGCGGGCTGCCGTTGCGGCCGTAGTGGCCGCCGCTGACGCGCCGGTGATCTTCGCCGAGCAGTATCCGGATTCCTCCAAACTGCTGTTGACAGTGCGCCGCGAAGAGCTGTTGGATGCGGATCTGCCCGACGAGATCGCCACGGAGCTAACCGATCTCGACCGATTGCTGGTCGGCTTGATGATCCGGCTCGCGGTCAACCTCTGGGACCGCAAGGATGCACGTGCCGTCGATGCGATCACCACCTGCATCGTCGACCTGCCGACCGCCATCCTGCTGCGCCGTGACCGACTGGGCAACGCAACAGCACGTGAGCATCTGCGCGCGGCGGTGCGCGCAGTTCTCGATGTCGGGCCACCGCCTCTCAAGAAAGACATCTCACGTAGTTAGAAGTCAAGCCGCGAGCGGGAGAGGAGGTGGAAACGCCCGGTGTTCGTCATAGAGCTGGCCGGTTTGCAGGCAGTGGTGGAGCTGGCCGAGGAATTTGTTGAACAGGTGTCGTTGGGCTTGGCGGTTCCAGTCTCCGGCGGCGCGGCGGGCATCGTAGTGTCGTCGGGCGCCGGGCGAGGCCCGCAGCGCCGTGAGCGCCCAGATCGAACCGACGGCGGCCAGGCGCCGGTTTTTGATATGCCGATGTGTCACAACGGTTTTCTTTCCGCTGGCGCGGGTGATCGGGGCGGAGCCGGCGAAGGCTTTCAACCCGCGGGCTTCGGCGAAACGGGTGCGGTCGTCGCCGATCTCGGCGAGCACCCGGGCGCCGGCCAGGTTCCCCAGGCCGGGGAAGCTGGTGATGATTGCGGCGTCCGGGTGTTGGTCAAAATGGGCGATCGCCGCCTGGGCCAACTCGTCGGCGGCCGCACCCGCGGCCTCGAACTGGCGCAGCAGCGCGGCCAGCTGGATGCCCATCGCGTTTTCCACCATGGGTGGTTGGTGCAGGTAGGCGTCGGTGAACACCGCGCGCAGCCGCTCGACGTCGCGGTCGAGGTCGCGTCGGCGGCCGGCCTTGATCAGCAGTCGGCGCAGCCGCGCCGGGGTCAGCTTGGCGGCCTGGCTGGGGGTGGGCGCGGCGGCCAGGATGGTGCGCGCGTCGGCGCGGGCCAGCCCGCCGCTGGGCAGCTCGGCGAAGGCCACCAGGGCGGCCGGGTAGAAGTCTTTGAGCAGATCGCGGATCTGGTTGCCGATCTGCTGACGGGCCCACACCGCGTCTTGCTGGGCGCGGGCCAGCACCCGGATAGTTTGGGCCAACTCGGTATCGGCGGGCAACCGGCGGTGCGCGTCGGGGTCGGTGCGGATGATGTTGGCCAACAGCACCGCGTCGGTGGCATCGGATTTGGCGCCCGAGACTGCATAGCGGGCCCGATACCGCGAGGCCGCCAGCGGGTTGATCGGATAGATCGCTCGGCCGGTCTCACGCAGGGCGGCCACCCACAGTCCGCGGTCGGTTTCGATCGCCACCGGGATCGGATGCTCGGCGCTGTCGCCGGCCTCGGCCAACAGGGTCAACAACTGCGCAAAGCCGGCCGCGTCGTTGCCGACCCGCCCACGTGCCATGACACGGCCGTCGACGTCGATGATGGCGACGTCGTGATGCGCTGTGGCCCAGTCAATTCCGCAATAGAGGTCCAAATTCTCACTCCTTCGATCATTCAACCGGTCACGAGCCTCGATGGGGTCACGCGGCGCCCTAATCGCAGGACTCGAAGGTCCGTCATCTCACTAGCCGTCCGTGACTCCAGCACACCACAGGGCCTCGTTCTTTCGAAGAGCTCGAAGCTCGCGAACTTCCCTGGGGAGGTCGACCCTGCAGCGGGCTCGAGCAACGGCATCCCACCACCGAAAGCCGTGGTCTGCCGTCAGGCGCGCCGCTCTTTCATAAGGCGTCCAACGCCGGGAAAAACAAGGCATCACCCGACGGCAGACCACACAGGAATCGCCACGGTCGACACAACCAGTAACCAACCCCTACTAAACGATTAGGGAAAGACCGTGGCAATTAGCCTGAACTACGATGAGAAGGTCGCCATACTCGACCTCGGCGCTGACGAAAACCGTTTCTCACCACGCTTTCTCGACGAGATCAACGCCCACCTCGATGAGGTCGTCGCCGCCGGAGCGCAGGGCCTGATCACCACCGGCGGTGGCAAGTTCTACTCTAATGGCCTGGACCTCGACTGGCTGGCGGCCAACGGGGAGCAGACCGGTTGGTATGTCGGACGCGTGCAGGCCATGTTGGCCCGGATGCTCACCCTGCCCGTCCCTACCGCAGCCGCTGTGGTCGGCCATGCCTTCGGTGCCGGGGCAATGCTGGCCCTGGCACACGACTTTCGGGTGATGCGCGCTGACCGTGGCTACTTCTGTTTTCCCGAAGCCGATATTCGCATCCCCTTCACACCTGGCATGGCCGCGCTGATCCAGGCCAAGCTCACACCCCAGGCAGCGGTCGCGTCGATGACGACCGGACGCCGTTTCGGTGGCGACGACGCCGCAGGCCTTGGCATCGTCGACGCCGTCGCGGCAGAGGGCACGGTGAGTTCCGCGGCTGTCGACCTTCTTCGCCCACTGGCCGGCAAGGAACCCGGCACGCTGGGCGCGATCAAACAGACCATGTTCGGTCCCGCGGTGGCTGCGCTGACCATCAGTAATCAAGAGCCACAGAGCAATTAGCTTCTCCGGAAAATCCTGGACATCCCGTGGTTGAGCGCATACCGTACGCCTCGTACGGCACTCTATTTTCATAGATTTTGTCGTATCGAGAGTTCGCAGCGACGCGAGAAGGGGAAGCCGATGACGGTGCAGGCTGTGTTGGACGAGATCCGTGAGCGGCCGGGCACCGGTGACGTGATCCGCGTCTTCGATCCCTCCACCGAAGATCAGATCACCGAGTTCAAAGACTGCGGTCCGGACGCCGTGAACGATGCCGTCGCACGGGCGAGGGCGACCGCCGAATCGGGGGTATGGTCCGGTCTGCCCGACTACGACCGGGCCAAGGTGCTCTGGCGAGTAGGCGAGCTGATCGACCAAAACGCCGCGATCCTGCAAGAGCTCGAGTCGCTCAACGGTGGCATGACCCCGGTTCAGGCGCATGCGCAGGTGCGGGTCGCTGCCGAGTTCTTTCGTTACTACGCCGGCTGGTGCACCAAGATCGAGGGCATCGCGCGGGACGTGAACACCGGCGGCCTCACCGGCATCGACTCGCACATGCATACCTACACGCTGAAGGAACCCTACGGTGTGGTGGGGCTGATCTTCCCGTGGAACGGCCCGGCGTTTAACTTCTGCGCCAAGCTCGCGCCGTCACTGGCAGCGGGGTGCAGCAGCGTCGTCAAGCCCGCTGAGGAAACCCCGCTGACAGCAATCGTTTTGGATCGGATCCTGGCCGAAGCGGGAGTGCCCGAGGGCGTTGCGAACTTGGTGCTCGGCTACGGTCACACCGCTGGTGCGGCGATCACCGCGCACCCCGACGTGGAGAAGGTGGCCTTCACCGGCTCGACCGAGGTCGGCCGAGAAATCGTGCACGCCGCGGCAAGCAGCAACCTCAACAAGGTCACCCTCGAACTCGGCGGCAAGTCGCCGGTACTGATTTTCGATGACGCCACTCTGAAGGCGGCCATCAGTACGGCGGCGTTCGGCACCTTCATCCACTCCGGTCAAGCCTGCGTGTGCGGGTCGCGGATCTTTGCCCAGCGCGGCGTCTACGACCAGGTCGTGGCAGGCATCGCGAAAATGGCCAACCGTCTGCAACTCGGCGGACCCAACGACGAGGGCAGCGTGATCGGGCCGCTGATCAGCCAGAAGCAGCTCACCCGCGTCCTGGGCTACCTCGATCAGGGCAGAAACGACGGGGTCGAAATCGTCACCGGCGGTCATCGACTCGACCGCAAGGGGTATTTCGTCCACCCGACCGTGCTCACCAATGTCGCGTGCACAAACCGGTTGTTCCAGGAGGAGATCTTCGGACCCGTGGTCACCATCCTGCCGTTCGACGACGAGGACGAAGCCGTCGCGCTGGCCAATGACAGCACCTACGGGCTGGCGGCCACCGCCTGGACCAACGACCTGGGGCGAGCCCACCGACTGGCCAAGCGGCTCAAAGCCGGAACCGTGGGGCTGAACTGCCAGATGCAGTTCGACCACTCGATGCCGTTCGGCGGATACAAGCAATCCGGTTGGGGCTACGAATCCGGCAAAGCCGGGATCGAGACCTACCTGCAGACCAAGGTTGTCTGGGCGCAGATGTAAAAGTAGCCAGGGCGCGTCACTACAGTTCCATGCGTCACTTCACCCGTAGGCTGGCTGTTGAAATGTTTTCGGAGAGAGCAACGGCGGCAAGGGCTAGCGGCCTGCTGCTGGCCAGCCTGCTGAGTAGCGCCGCGCTGCTGAGCGGATGCAGTTCGCTGATTAACGGCAATCCGGTGGCCTCGCCGGCCGCTGCAGCGACCGAACCGTCGGTCCCGAAAGCCCGACCATCCGTCCCCGCACCGGCCCCGTCCCGACCGGCGCCGCCGAGCGCCAATCCCCCGGCCGGCCCCATCTCATTGCCACCCGACGAAAACGGCTACGTGTTCATCGAGACGAAATCCGGCCAGACGCGCTGCCAGATCAACGCCCACGCCGTCGGCTGCGAGGCGCCGTTCACCAACCCCCCTATCCAGGACGGCGAACCGGCCAACGGTGTGAACGTCACCGCGGACGGTGTGGTGCAGTGGGTGGTGGGCAACCTTGGCGACATTCCCACCGTGTCGATCGACTACCGCACCTACGAAGCGTCGGGTTGGACGATCGCGGCCAGCGAAAGCGGCACCCGCTTCACCAACGACAGCACCGGGCACGGCATGTTCGTCAGCCTCGAGCGCGTCGACACATTCTGAGTAGCCTGAGCAACCGGCGTCATGGCATCGCCTCGGCATACTTGATATGCCCTTCGAAGCCCAACCTGGTTGCCATCTCGCGGTAGCGATCTCGCATGTTCCGGTAGGCAGCCTCATCGCTCCGCGAACGGGCCAACAGCGCTTGCAACCGCAGCAGGAAGATGTCGCGCAGAACAAGCCCCGGTTCCATAGGCGCGGCCACCAACCGCTCGATCGCCGCCTGCGCTTCCTCGCCATCCTCGGCACCGCCGCGTCGCAGTAGTGCCTCTACCAACACCGCGGTGACTGCCGGTACCCACACCAACCCACCCTCATCGAACAAGTGGTCGGCCGTTGCCCGCGAGATCTCTACGGCTCCACCGAGATCTCCCGACATCAGCCGTTCCTGCGCGAGGACGACGTCTATTGTTTGTATCCCCGTCATGGAGTATCGACGCTGAACTGCGGTGGCGCGTGTTTCCCGGAGGAGTGCGACGCCGAGCTCGCGCGAAGTGCCTTCGCCGTGCACCAACGCAACGCCCCGGTTGGCCCGAGCAAGGCCGAGCGCCACGTCCTCACCGGATTCCTCTGCAAGCGCCAAGTTTTCGGCGGTTTCGCACAGCGTCGTCTCATCAGGGAGGACCACTCCGTTGATCGTGGCAACGATATCTGTGTGAAACATCGCTGCTGTACGAGTCACCGCCTCGAAGGGTCTGGCCATGGTGACCGCCTGACGAAAGTCGTCTTGCCAGCCGCCGATACCCAAGTACGAACGCGCAAGGCCACGCTGCGCGATAGCGATCGACAATGGTGAACCCGATGTCAATGTGCCCTTCGCGGGGTCGCCCTCGGCTAAGTCGATTGACCGCTGTGTCAACCGCAGGACGTCAGAGATTTCGCCTGTCTCGTGCTTGATGGACGCTGCGGTTCCGACCAGTGCGAGCGTCAACGTCGGATCACCGATTGAGTCGAGCAGCCGAACGTGTTCCGTTGCGAGTTGCGAGGCCTCACGGCGGCGCGCATTGAAAAATAGCTCCAACACTCGCCCGGCCATGCCGATCGCCAATGATCGCTCGTCACCCGCCGCGATGCATAGTTCACGCAGTTCGTCAAAGCCTGTGTCAGCGCGGCTGCCACTCGAGCGAACTACTGTCGCGCACAGCAGTGTTCGCGGTGCAATACGCATCGTCAGCCGATCCGGCTCGTCCTCCGGCAGTTGATCGGCGACGGACTGCGCACTGCGCCAGCTGGTGTGCGCAGCCGTGTTGTCACGATTGTTCAACCACGCCCCGGCGCGCATGTGCCATTCGAACGCCGCACGCAGATCGCCGGCCGCCTCGTAATGCTGAGCGATCAGCGACGCGTTCGCGTCAGTCTGCTCAATCGCCGTGGCCAGTCTGCGATGCAGTTGTGCGCGATCCGATTTCAGCTGCGATTCATAGGCCACCGACCGGATCATCGGGTGACGGAACGCATACCCGGCGCGCGGCGAATACCTCACCTGATCAACAAGTTCCGCTTCCATCAGGGCGGCCACGTCCATGTCGTCGCCCAAGGCCTTCAGCCCCGCGTCGTCGAACACGGTGCCGATGACGGAAGCGGCGCTCAACGTGCGTTTGGCAGCGGGCTCAAGTCGGTCGATGCGTGCACCGATCGTCGCCTGAAGGGTGGCGGGCACGCTTGCGTCAACAGTGTGACTGCGCAACCGGTACGCGCCGAGCTCACCGTCAAGGACGCCCCGCTCGGCGAGGTCGCGGACCATCTCCTCGGCGAAGAACGGGTTTCCGGCGGCCCGCTCCGCGACGGTCGCCGCCAGCGACGCCACCGAAGGATCGGCGCCCAGCAATTCCTCGGCCAACTCTGCGGCATGCGCATCGCTGAGTGGACGGAGCGCGATGGTTTGCGCACCAGACACCCGAGTCAACGTTCCGCGGTACTCCGGTCGATAGGTGATCAGAGACACCGACGGCGTTCGCGGAATCACCGTCAAGAAGTCGGCCAGTATCGATTCGCTGACCTCATCGATCCACTGCGCATCCTCGATCACGTACAACGCCGGATCGGCGCGATCGAGTGACGCGGAGTTGATCAGAGCCGTTAACCGTCGGCGCCGTGCGTCGGCCGCGATCTCGGGCAGCATATCGCCGGCATCGCGAATACCCAGCAGATCCTCAAGCAGGACAAGGTCTTCCAGATCCGCCTCGCGAAACCGCTCGCGGATCTGCGCCCGAGCGACTTCAGCGTCGAGATCGGTGGTCTGTGTCCCCGCCCGAAGCAGCCGGCCTAATGCGTGAAAGGGGATGCCGCGAGCATGGGACTCGCAGTGAATCGTCATTACCTCCATACCGCGGGCGGCGGCGATCGCGGCGGCCTCGCGGACCAGGCGGCTCTTGCCAATGCCGGATGGTCCCACCACATTGACGACGCATCCAGCTCCATCGACCGCTTCGTCGAGAATCGCGGCGATGGTGTTGAGTTCCCATCTACGCCCGACCAACGTCGGCTCGCTACGACGTCGAGGCTGATGATCAGCGATAGCCAGCAGCCGACGCGCTGCGACGGGATCAGCCGCGCCTTTGATACCGACCATCTCCAGATCACCCAGGACCACGGCGTGCTCGACCAATCGGGCCGTCGACAGGCTGAGCATCACACCGCCCGGGGGGGCGACCGCCTCCATCCGTTGGGCCATCCCCACCTGCTCACCAACGGTGGTGTAACCGAAAGCCCCAGAACCGATTTCACCGGCGATCACCTGACCAGAGTTCAGCCCAACCCGTAGCGCCAGCGCCACACCATCGCGGTCTTGGACACCGACGGCGAGTTGCTTCGCCGCTTCTTGGATCCCAAGAGCCGCCAGGCAGGCACGAAGAGCGTGGTCCTCCAGCGTCACCGGTGCTCCGAATACCGCCATGATCCCGTCGCCGGTGAACTTGTCGACGGTGCCGCCGAATTGCCGCACGACTGCAGCGCAGCGGTCGGCGAGGTCGGCCATGATCTCGCGCAGCCGCTCGGCACCAACGGCCGCCGCGATGTCCATCGAGTGCACCACATCGGCGAACAAGACAGTGACTTGCTTGTACTCAGCCGACTGGGTGCTCCACTTGAGCCGCGCACCGCACTCGCCGCAGAACTTGGCGGTGGGGCTTGACTGCGCGCCACAGGCACCACAGACCTGTGCCGTCGCGGTCAGCCCAATGCCACCATCCCCGCTGGGACTCACATCAGCATCGTTTCACCGCAAATCAGCGGTGTCCGTCATTTAGACCCAGCGCCGCATAGTCTGGCGCTCGTGGACTTTCGGGTATTCGTTGAACCGCAGCAAGGCGCCAGTTACACCGACCAGTTAGTCGTCGCGCAAACCGCCGAGGCGCTGGGATTTTCCGCGTTCTTCCGGTCTGATCACTATCTGGCGATGAGCGGCGACGGACTGCCCGGCCCGACCGACTCCTGGGTGACGTTGGGCGGCATCGCGCGCGAGACGTCGTCGATTCGGCTGGGCACGCTGGTCACGTCGGCAACATTCCGCCATCCCGGCCCATTGGCCATCTCGGTCGCCCAAGTCGACGAAATGAGCAACGGGCGAGTCGAATTCGGAATCGGTACCGGTTGGTTCGAACGGGAACATGCCGCCTATGCGATTCCCTTCCCGCCGCTGAACGAGCGATTCGCCCGGCTCACCGAGCAGCTCGAGTTGATCACCGGCCTGTGGACCGCGCCGGTCGGTGAGACGTTCGACTACGCGGGGGCTAACTACGCGATCAACGACTCACCCGCGCTGCCCAAGCCGGTGCAGCGGCCGCATCCACCGATCATCATCGGCGGGACGGGCGCCAACAAGACACCGGCGTTGGCCGCGACCTTCGCCGACGAGTTCAACGTGCCGTTCGCCTCGCTGGACACCGTCAAGACCCAATTCGAGCGGGTCCGCGAAGCGGCCGATGCGGTCGGCCGGCCCGTCGACTCGATGATGTACTCCGCGGCGTTTGTGGTGTGCGCCGGACGTGACGAGGCGGAGATCGGCCGCCGCGCTGACGCGATCGGACGCGAGCTCGACGAGTTGCGGTCCAATTCTCCGCTGGTGGGCACGCCGAACGAGATCGTCGACCGGCTCGGGCCGTTTGCGGACATCGGCGTGCAGCGGGTTTACCTGCAGCTGCTCGACCTCTCCGACCTCGAACACCTGCGGCTTTTCGCCGATGAGGTCAACCGGCAGCTGTGAGGTCCGCGCCCCAATCCGGCGCATCCGTCGGATGTCCGTAGGCTCGGGGAGTGACAGGCTACGGTTCCCAGGGTCCTGACGACGACCCCAGCAATCGGCCCACCCGGATGGCGGATTACGGCGCAGCCGGCTTACAGCAGCCCGGCTTCGACGACACCCCGGAGCACTCCGCGCCTGCTGAACCGGAATCGCCGCCGGCGCCGTGGTACCGGAAGCGTTCCTTATTAGCAGTGTGGGCGACGATGGTCGCGATCTTGGTTGTGCTGATCATCTACGGCCTCATCGAGCTCTCACGCGGGGGCGGTGGCGGGACGCCGACGACCACGCCGTCAACGACGACCACCCGCTCGTCGACAGCTACCACGTCGACAACAACGCCGTCTACCACGCCGCCGCCGTCACCGTCGTCGTCTGAGGAGCAAGGGCCGCCGGCCGGCAACGCCCCGCCCGCCGCCCCGGCCTCACCCCCGGCCGCGCCGCCGGAGCATCACCACCATTTGCCGCACGTTCCATCGACGATCCCGTTGCCGCACACCACGATTACGCTCCCGCACGGCTTCTGAGGCGCGCCAGCTTTACGCGCGGCGGCGAAACCACCGCTAGGATCGGCGCCCGTGACGGACTCAGGTTTTCAGGGACCTCCAGACGATCCAAGTGAAGCGCCAACCGGGCAGTACGACTACGGCGACTACGACCAGCAGCAGCCCGAACCCGGGTCGACCCCGTGGTATCGCAAGCGTGGCGCCGTGATCGGTTTGGGCGCGCTCGCTGCCATCCTGATCGCGCTGGTGATCTATGGAATCGTCGCGCTGACGCACGGCGGGGGCTCCACGTCCCCTGCAACATCGTCGACAACGCCGGCTAGCACCTCTCCACCGGGCAGCGAAACGACGACCGAGCCAGTCGCCCCCGCTCCGACAACAACCCCGACCAGCCCGCCGACCACCGGCGTGGAGACGACGACGGCGCCGACGAGCACGAGCACCGATGACAGTCACCATCACCACCACCACGATGGCGGTATGCCCTAGGTCGAGACCGTCGGTAGGATCGGCTCACGTGGGGGGCAACGGACCACAATATGACGTCGACGGTTACTCCGAGCACGACTTGAGCCTCGGCGGGAACAACCACGATCCCTTCGGTACCGCCGAAACGTCACCCTGGTATCTCAAAACGTGGGTGCTGGCGCTGTGGGGTCTGGCCGTCGTGATTTTGATCGGGATCATCGTCTACGGCCTGATCATTTTGGCCACCGGCAACGGGGGTAACGCACCGGCCACCACCCGGCCGTCGACAACCACGTCGCGTTCAACTACTCCGGCCCCGACAACCACACCGTCGTCGACCCTCCCGACCACGACGGTCCCGCCAGCCGAGACGACGCTGGAGCCCGCGCCGCCGGAGACCAGTCCAACCTGGACGCAGCAACGTCCGCATCGTCGTTGGTGGCGGGGCTACGTCCCACAGCCACCTGGGCTACCCACCCACATCCCCGGAGTCAGCCCGTAAACGTTGAGCAGCCCTCGTTGCCGCAGACAGGTTAGGGCAGCCTTGGTCGCGGTCAACCCCAGAAGGATGTAACTATGAGCTGGCCTGGTTATTAAGTTACTAGTCGGTAACACGGCAGAAGTTACCGCTCAGTAACCTCGGAATTGGGGGACGTCCGTGCAGACGCAGATGCTGATCAGACTGGTAGTGGGCCTCGGCATGACGGCAATCGTCGGGTTGCTCGCCCTGCGTCGGGTCGGCTGGCTGTCCAAACTCGTCCTGTCCGGCCAGCCTGCCTCCGGCCGCACCGACGACGTCGGCGGCCGGATTTGGACCGAGGTGTCCGAGGTGTTCGGGCAGCGGCGGCTGCTGAAATGGTCGATCCCGGGCCTGGCGCACTTCTTCACCATGTGGGGCTTCTTCATCCTGCTCACGGTCTACATCGAGGCCTACGGGTTGCTGTTCCAGCCGAACTTCCACATCCCGATCATCGGTCGCTGGGACGCGCTGGGCTTTTTGCAGGACTTCTTCGCCACGGCCGTCTTCCTCGGCATCGCCACCTTCGCGATCATCCGCCTCATGCGCAATCCGCGCGAAATCGGCCGGGCGTCGCGGTTCTACGGGTCACACAACGGCGGGGCTTGGCTGGTCCTGTTCATGATTTTCAACGTCATCTGGACGTACGTCTTCGTTCGCGGGTCGGCCGTCAACAACGGCACCCTGCCCTACGGCAAGCCCGCTTTCCTCTCGCACCTCTTCGGCGCGATCCTGCACCCGCTGGGCCAGCCGGCCAACGAGATCATCGAAACAACGGCGCTGCTTTTGCACATCGGCGTCATGCTGGCGTTCCTGATCATCGTCTTGCACTCCAAGCACCTGCACATCTTCCTGGCGCCGATCAACGTGATCTTCAAGCGGCTGCCCGACGGCCTGGGCCCGCTGCTGCCGATTGAGTCCGACGGCAAGCCGATCGACTTCGAGAATCCGCCGGATGATGCGCAGTTCGGCCGCGGCAAGATCGAGGACTTCACCTGGAAAGGCATGCTCGATTTCGCGACGTGTACCGAGTGCGGGCGATGCCAGTCGCAGTGCCCGGCCTGGAACACCGGCAAGCCGCTGTCGCCCAAGCTCGTCATCATGGACCTGCGGGATCACTGGATGGCCAAGGCCCCCTACCTGTTGGGCGAGAAGACCGCCGAGCCGCTCGAAGGGCTCGACCTCGAGACGGTCAAGGACGAGGGGCACCACGTGCCGGAGTCGGGATTCGGCCGGGTACCCGGGCACGGACCCGAGCAGGCGGCCCGGCCGCTGGTCGGCACCGCTCGAGCAGGGCGGCGTCATCGACCCCGATGTGCTGTGGTCATGTGTGAACTGCGGCGCCTGCGTCGAGCAGTGCCCGGTGGACATCGAGCACATCGACCACATCGTCGATATGCGCCGCTACCAGGTCATGATGGAGTCCGAGTTTCCCTCTGAGCTCGGGGTGCTGTTCAAAAACCTTGAGACCAAAGGCAATCCGTGGGGCCAGAACGCCTCCGACCGCACCAACTGGATCAGCGAGGTCGACTTCGACGTCCCGGTGTACGGCGAGGACGTGGACAGCTTCGACGGCTACGAATACCTGTTCTGGGTGGGCTGCGCCGGCGCGTATGACGACAAGGCCAAGAAGACCACCAAGGCCGTCGCCGAACTGTTGGCGATCGCGGGCGTGAAGTATCTGGTGCTCGGCGCCGGCGAAACCTGCAACGGCGACTCGGCGCGCCGCTCGGGTAACGAGTTTCTGTTCCAGCAGCTCGCCCAGCAGGCCGTCGAAACGCTGGACGGTCTGTTCGAGGGGGTCGAGACCGTCGACCGCAAGATCGTCGTCACCTGCCCGCACTGCTTCAACACGTTGGGCCGCGAATACCGTCAGCTGGGCAGCAACTACACCGTGCTGCACCACACCCAGCTGCTCAACCGGCTGGTGCGCGACAAGAAGCTGGTCCCGGTCAGCCCGGTCTCTGAGGACATCACCTATCACGACCCGTGCTTCCTGGGCCGGCACAACAAGGTGTACGAGGCGCCGCGTGAACTGATCAGCGCCTCGGGCGCAAAGCTGGCCGAGATGCCACGGCACGCCGACCGCAGCTTCTGCTGCGGCGCCGGCGGCGCGCGGATGTGGATGGAAGAGCACATCGGCAAACGGATCAACCACGAACGCGTCGACGAGGCGCTGGCTACCGGGGCGACAACCGTTGCCACCGCGTGCCCGTTCTGCCGGGTGATGGTGACCGACGGCGTCAACGACCGCCAGGAAGCGGCCGGGCGTGAAGGCGTCGACGTGCGTGACGTAGCCCAGCTGCTACTCGAGTCGCTCGACCGCGGCGCGGTCAAGCTGCCGGAGAAGGGCACCGCGGCCAAAGAAGCGGCCGCAGCACGCCGAAAAGGCTGCTCCCAAAGCATCGGCGGCAACCGCGACCGCACCGGCGAAGGAACCCGCCCAGGCGGAAACCACCGCACCCAAAGAAGCCGCTGCACCGACCGAGGACAAGGCCACCAAAGCCGTCACCGGACTGGGTATCGCCGGCGGCGCCAAGCGGCCCGGGGCCAAAAAGGCCGCGGCGCCAACGCAATCCGCATCAGCACCGGCCACCGAGGAAGCCAAGGCTCCGGCTGCGCCGGTCAAGGGACTGGGCATCGCTGGCGGCGCTAAGCGCCCGGGTGCCAAAAAGGCTTCGGCCCCAGCGCAATCCGCGCCGGCCAGCGAGCCCGAGGCGAAATCCGAACCCGCAGCGGCAGCTCCGGAAGCCAAGGCCCCGGCCGCCCCGGTCAAGGGTCTGGGCATCGCGGCCGGAGCCAAACGGCCCGGAGCTAAAAAGGCCGCTCCCGCTGCACAACCCACCGCCCCCGAGCCGAAGCCCGAGGCGAAGCCGGAGCCGCAGTCAACCGAAGAATCGGAGTCCAAGCCGACGCCTGAAGCCCAGGATGGCGAGACCAAGGAACCGGCCGCGCCGGTTAAAGGATTAGGCATCGCCCGGGGTGCCCGTCCGCCAGGAAAGCGCTGATCAGGCCAGTTCTGGCATAAATAATTGGACAACCATGGCACCATGGTTGACGTGACTACGCATCAGCTGCCCTGGCATACCACGGGTCATCAGCCGCGGCAGCGTACGTTCGCGCAGTCATCGAAGCTGCAGGACGTTCTTTATGAAATCCGCGGCCCGGTGCACGATCACGCCGCGCGGCTGGAGTCCGAAGGGCACCGCATCCTCAAGCTCAACATCGGCAACCCGGCGCCGTTCGGCTTCGAAGCACCCGACGTGATCATGCGTGACATGATCCAGGCGCTGCCTTACGCGCAGGGCTACTCCGACTCCAAGGGCATTCTGTCGGCGCGGCGCGCGGTGGTCACCCGCTACGAACTCGTCGACGGCTTCCCCCGATTCGACGTCGACGATGTGTATCTGGGCAACGGGGTTTCCGAGCTGATCACCTTGACGTTGCAGGCGCTACTCGACAACGGCGATCAGGTTTTGATTCCGGCGCCCGACTATCCACTGTGGACGGCGTCGACCTCGCTCGCCGGCGGCACGCCGGTCCATTACCTGTGCGACGAAACTCAGGGCTGGCAGCCGGATATCGCCGACCTGGAGTCGAAGATCACCGAGCGCACCAAGGCACTGGTCGTGATCAACCCGAACAATCCAACCGGCGCGGTCTACGGCCGCGAAATCCTCTCGCAGATGGCCGATTTGGCGCGCAAGCATCAGCTGCTGCTGCTCGCCGACGAGATCTACGACAAGATCCTTTACGACGACGCCAAACACATCAGCATGGCCTCACTCGCTCCGGACGTGTTGTGCCTGACCTTCAATGGCCTCTCCAAGGCCTACCGCGTTGCGGGTTACCGAGCCGGCTGGCTGGCCATCACCGGGCCCAAGGAACACGCGACCAGCTTCATCGAAGGCATCAGCCTGCTGGCCAATATGCGGCTGTGCCCGAATGTTCCAGCCCAGCATGCGATTCAGGTCGCGCTGGGCGGTCACCAAAGCATCGATGACCTCGTGCTGCCGGGTGGACGACTGCGCGAACAGCGCGACGTGGCCTGGTCCAAGCTCAACGAGATCCCCGGGGTGTCGTGCGTCAAACCCGCCGGTGCGCTCTACACGTTCCCCAGGCTGGATCCCGAGGTGCACGAAATCCAGGACGACGAGCAACTGGTGTTGGATCTGCTGCTGGCGGAGAAGATCTTGGTCACACAGGGCACCGGATTCAATTGGCCGGCACCGGATCACCTGCGGATCGTGACGCTGCCATGGTCACGCGACCTTGCGCAGGCTATCGAGCGGTTGGGGAACTTCCTGGCCAGCTATCGCCAGTAGCCGCCCGACCCCCGCCACCCCGGCGAACCTGCGCGAGACTCGCAAGCATTGCGCGTCGGCCAGCTCGGGCCGGATTTCTAGCCCTCCTCGGGCCAATAGCCTTGCGCGTCAAGGCCATCGCCCCAGTCGTCCCAAGAGTCGTGGCGTCTGTCGCGGGGGCGGATGATGCGGCGGCGCAGCTCCAGCAGCAGCTCCTCGGTGGAGGCGCGTGAGAGGGCGGCGGTGATGGGGTCGGATAGCGCTTCCGCGGCGTAGGCGTGGGTTCGGGGCGTGGGGGTGGGGCGCAGCTTGACCACCAGCTCTTTGGGTTCTCCGCCGGCGAGGATGGTGTCGATGCTTCCGGGTGCCCAGCCGAGCTTGTTTTCCAGCATGGCGTAGGTGCCTGGGCTGGCCTTGCGCACGCCGTTTTCGATGTCGGAGAGGGTGCGCACGGTGAACTGGAGGCTATTGGCGAGGTCGGTGCGGTTGCGGTAGCCCAGCGCGACGCGCCTGCTCACGATGTGGTGGCCGAGCCGTCCCAACGCATGCTGGTCCATGAAACGATCATGACGCACCACGGGCGGCAACGTCGAGTCGACATGCCCAGTTTTTTCCATCTCCTGCATGACTGAGCGGAAATCACTTCCGTGGCACTCCCGCCAGATCGGCCCTGACCTGGGTGATCGTGTCCCAGAACAGTTCCTCAACCTTTTCCCGCGACAAGCCTGCCACCTCCACCCTGGGTACCCCGGCCAGTTCGCGGCGCAACACTTTGGCATCGGGTAGGGCGTCGCCGGTCCACCATTCCTGGCGGATGTCGAAGTCGTCGAAGCGTTCGCCGTCACGGGTGTGCCGCAGCTGACCTCGGCGCTTGCTGACCGGGACACGCGCCCACCACTCCGCCCGCCAGTACGGGCCGTCGTAGGCCCCCGGCGGGGCACCGGTCTGCCATTCCTCCACCTGGACAGGCTCAACAGGAGCTATACCGTTGTAGTCCTGCGCGAACCCGTAAGCCTCGTCCCGGTCGAGGTAGACCCGTTCGATGTGGTACGTGTCGCCGCTGCCCACCGTGACTACGTACACCGTCGCCATCGCCGCCTCCTGCGCCGCCCAGCCGAGCGCACCTCAGTCTCCCACCAACCACGAGGCCACGTTCCACAAACTGGCTGATCACCGGGCGACAACCGGCGTAACTGCGCACCCGGGGCCATAAGCAAACTTCAGCTGTGAGCGGAATCACTCGGAAATTTTTTCCGATTCATTGACATGATCTCCACTTATTTCCTACCGTTGCAAGCACGCCGAACCGTGTCCTGGGCTGGACCCCTGCAAGCAGGGGGCAGGCGCGGTTCGGCGCCGCAGCTCCTCGCGGACGGAATCAGCCCCTAGGAGAAATCCATGAAGATCATCGTCTGGCTGTCGCCGAGTTTGGCCGCGGGCGCCATCGCCGGCCGGCTCGTGGGCTTCTTCAAAAGGCGTCCACAGAGCAGCCCCCGTCGGGACGTGGGACTTACGGCCCGCTCCTGCCCCGCCGGGTTTCAAACTCGAACGCGAGTCCTACTGCCCCGTGGTTTAAGCAGCAGGTCCGCGGGGACGCAGAAAAACCCATAACCGCTGCCTGGCGCGCCAGGCAGCATAGCTGGCCCCGGGGGGTTGCGAGGGGGCGGGGTCAGGAACTCATCCAGGCCTCACACCGACAACCTGATCGGTACCGCCGCAACCCTCAAGCAGGCGCAAGAGATGTACCTGCGCTAACAGACCTGGTGGCGACCCAAGGCCGCGATCCGAGGGAAGGAAACACAAATGACGAACAGCACCGAGGGCGGCCTGGCCGCTCTGATCGCGGGCGGATTGATGCTCGGGGCCGCCGGGCTGGTGATCGGCGCGGGCCTGGCGCACGCCGATGACGAGGACCAGATCGGGCTCGTCGACGCCCTGCAGCGGGACGGGTTCGTGAACGTCAACGTCGGCGAGGCCGTTCACATGGGCGAGAGCGTCTGCAGCATGATGCGCAGCGGCGAGTGCGAGCACCAGATCATCGTGATGCTAGAGGAGCCGCCCCACCCGATCGCGAGCACGACGGCGATCGACTTCGTGGTGGACTCCTACGTCTACCTCTGCGACAGCGTGCCGCACGGCGGATACGGCCCCGGCACGTCGGTGACCGCGTGGTCCCAGCGCGGCGGTCACGCCGGCTTGCTCATCGGCATCGGCGCATGACCATACCCGAACGGCGCAGCCTCAGCATGGCCCAGCATCACGTCATCGACAACGACAACGTGGCCTGGGTCGGCTGGGACCAGAAGGCCCGGCCGGTGGTCCGCGCCTGGTACTTCCGGGCGTCGATCCAGTCCCTCGATCCGGCCCGGAGAGCACCGGGGTCGGTGCTGAAGCAGTGGGCGATCACCCGGCGCGGTGACGCCATCAACGTCACCTATCCACAGATGGAGCCGTTATGAACTCCGGTGGCCCCCAGCGCACCGGACAGGCGCTGCGCCGCCCTGTCCATCCCTTACCTCCAGCCGCAGAAGTGGCCACGCTGGCGGCAGATGCCGCCAGCGGTTTGCCATCTCTCTCGGCCGGAGGCACGCACGGTACGCGCCAGGCCCCAAGGATCAGCACCAGCCGAAACCACACCTGCGCCGTTCGTGGTGAAACCGCCTGACTCAGTTCACCTTTCGCGCTACAGCGTGCTGGTAGATTACGAGTGTCGGTGTGCTGAGTGGGAAGCCGCCCGGCTACTAACACATATTGGGCGCTACACCACACAGCGCAGCCATTAGATGCCTGGACTTTGGGGCGCCCTACACCGTTTGGCATACAAGTTTGGCCAGCTATCGCCAGTGACGTAGAAACATCACGAGTTATTCACAACGCCGTCCGGACAGTACACGCTGATAGCGGTGTCGGCGAAGCTGGACGCGGTGTTCAGCGACATGCCCGGCGATCCCTGCAGCATGTCTTGAACGATCTCTTGTTCACTCTCGCCGCCGGCGAACCGCGTACACACCCGACGCGCATCGTTGATCGCAGCATCGTTCGATCGGCGTAATTGCAACCCTTCACTGGATAGGCGCCACAGAAACTGGCCATTCCGGTCGGTAGAGTCCGGCGGCGTATCGGCCGGCGCCCCGGACGCGGCCTGTGAAACGGTCGTGGTTGTCCTCGAGCGAAAAAAGTTCGGGTTGCGGCCGAGAACAAATACTGCTCCGATGGCGGCGACCGTCAATACCAGCGCGGCCAGCATGGCCAAGCTGGGAAGCGGACTCGGGTTCGGCGCCGGGGTGGTCATTTCTATTCACCAAGAATATTTCTTGATGACCCCTGCTGTTAACCTCAACAGGCCGTGGATCTCCTGGGAGTTTGCTGAAATCAAGCTCCTTTAGCGCCGCTCCAGCAGCTCCAGCAGGTAGCTTCCGTAGCCGGATTTGATCAGCTCCTGGCCACGGCGGGCCAGTTGCTCGTCGTCGATGAAGCCCATCCGCCAGGCCACTTCCTCGGGGACGCTGACCTTCAGGCCTTGCCGACGTTCCAGGGTGCGAACGTAGTCGCTGGCGTCCAGCAGTGAGTCGAATGTCCCGGTGTCCAGCCAGGCCGACCCGCGCGCCAGCACCTCGACTCTCAGCCGGCCCTGGTTGAGGTAGGTCTTGTTGATGTCGGTGATTTCGTATTCGCCCCGCGCCGACGGTCGCAGGCCCTTCGCGATTTCGACGACCTCGTTGTCGTAGAAGTACAGTCCTGGCACCGCGAAGTGCGATTTGGGTGTGGCCGGCTTCTCCTCCAGCGACAATGCGATGCCGTCTGCGCTGAATTCGACGACACCATACGCCGAGGGGTTGGCCACCCAGTAGGCGAAAATCGCCCCGCCACTGATTGATTGGAAGCGCTGGAGGTTAGTACCTAGACCTGGTCCGTGAAAGATGTTGTCGCCCAGCGCCAAAGCCACTGGGCCGTTGCCGACGTAGTCGGCGCAAATGATAAAGGCCTGGGCCAGACCCTCCGGACGGTCTTGCACCGCGTAGCTGATGTTGATGCCGAATGCCGTCCCGTCGCCGAGAACTCGATGGAATGCGGGCGCGTCGTGGGCCGTGGTGATCACCTGGACATCGCGGATGCCGGCCATCATCAACGTGGACAGCGGATAGTAAATCATCGGTTTGTCGTACACGGGTAGCAGCTGCTTGCTGACTCCCATGGTGATTGGATACAGGCGGGTCCCCGAGCCGCCGGCCAGGATGATCGCCCGCATGTCCTACTCCTCAGTCGACAAGGTCAGCGTCGGTCAACTCGGTCGCGGCTAACGCGGACGCCAGGTCGTGGTGGCGAAACACCGAGGTGACGTGATCGTGGACGACACGAAACGCCGACGCGGCAGTGACGTTAGCACCGGAGTCGTCTGCGCTGCCGGTCTTTTGCTCGACAACTACCACGCCGTCATGTACGTAAATCCTGCCCACTTCGGCGCGTCGCGGACGGGCAGCCGCCCAATCGCGCAACGCGGCGTGGCCTTGCGCCGCGCCGTGCGCGTCACCGACTTCGATGTCGTCACTGGATAGGGCCACCAAGGTGTCGAGGTCGGATGCATTCAACGCGTCATGCCAAGCCAGCACGGTGGCAATCTCCGATGTGGTCATGGTCTGCAACGTACCGCGTGCGCCGCGTCTAGAAAGGCGTGTGGTCGAGCCAGTTCTGCCATATCGCGGCGTCACCCAACACCGCGATATCGGTGTCGGCGACCGAAATCCGACGTACGACGGCCAGCAGCAGGTCGACAACACCGCCGCGCAGTGCCACCGCGCCCTTGTCGTGACCGTGTGACCATGAGATGCGGCCGCCGTCGGTGCGAATGGTCCATTCACCGGCGGCGCCCAGACCTGGATCGGTCGCGTGCAGATGCACAGTTTGGCCGTTTTCCAGCGGCAGCGGCACGTCGTCGCGTCCAGCCTGGCTCGCAACCCGTTCAAGCCATTCGCTGATGGCGTCGGCCGCCAACTCGGGTGCCAGCGCATAGTCGAGCCCAAGGGCCAGCGCGGCGTCTGCGCGATGCACCGTCGCCTCGTGCAGCCGGCGCCGCACCCACCAGTAGGCCGGCCGCGAGCCCAGAAACGTCCACACCGGGGTCTCCAGGCCGACTTGTTCGACGGCGTCGATCAGCCGCTGCGCCCCGCCGTGCAGCCACGTGATCGCGTCGTCGGGATCGGGCGGCGGCTTGCCCCCCTCGACTGTGCGTGGGTCGAGATAGTGGTCGACCCGATCGGCGACGATCTGCGCGGCCCAGCGATCACCGCGACCGACGTGCCGAAACAGCTGGGCAAGGGTCCAGTCGGGGCAGGTCGGCACCGGGGTGGACGGGTCACCGCTGCGGATCACCTCGCCGAAGGCGCGATTTTGCTCGAGCAGTGCTGCCGCGTAGTCCACGCGGTCAGGCTACGCGCCGTCCCAAGCAGTGCACGCGCCAACCGGCTTGCTGCCAGCGCCGCACGTCCAGGCAGTTGCGGCCGTCGACGACCACGCGTGCCCGTACCCGGTCGGCAAGCTGGTCGGGGTCAAGGTCGACGAACTCTTTCCACTCGGTGAGTACCAACACCACGTCGGCGCGGTCACAGGCTTCCTCCACCGACACGGCGTAATTCAGCGTTGGGAACAGCCGCTGGGCGTTCTCCAGCGCTTTGGGGTCGTAGACGTTGACTGCGGCACCGTTGAGCTGTAACTGGCCAGCGACGTTGAGCGCCGGTGAGTCACGCACGTCGTCGGATTCGGGCTTGAACGCGGCGCCGAGAACAGCGATGTTGGCTCCCAGCAGTGAGCCGCCGCACGCGGCACTGGCAAGTTCGACCATGCGGGTGCGCCGGCGCATGTTGATGTTGTCGACTTCACGCAGGAACGTCAGCGCCTGGTCGGCACCCAGCTCACCGGCGCGGGCCATAAACGCGCGGATATCTTTGGGTAGGCAACCACCACCAAACCCTAAGCCGGCGTTGAGGAATCGGCGCCCGATCCGGGGGTCATGCCCAAGCGCATCGGCCAACAGGGCGACGTCGGCCCCGGCAGCCTCGCATACCTCAGAGATAGCGTTGATAAACGAGATCTTGGTTGCCAAAAAGGCGTTCGCGGAAACCTTGACCAACTCTGCGGTCTGCAGGTCGGTCACCAGAAACGGCACCCCGGCGCTCAGGATCGGTGCGTACAGCTCACGGATCGCGGCCTCAGCGCGAGTCGAATCATCCTGTACGCCAAGCACAATGCGATCAGGCTGCAAAGTGTCGTGCACCGCGAAACCTTCTCGTAGAAATTCCGGGTTCCAGGCCACTTCTACGTCCACACCGGGCCGCGCGGCCGCTCGGGCCCGTCCAACGAGTTCAGCCGCGGTCCCCACCGGCACAGTCGACTTGCCGACGATCACCGACGCGCGGGTGAGGCGTGGTGCCAGCGTGTCGATTACGGCGTTTACGTGGCTTAGGTCGGCCCCGTATTCGCCCTTCTTCTGCGGAGTGCCGACGCCGAGGAAATGCACGTCAGCGAACTCGGCAGCCAGGTCGTAGTCGGTGGTGAAGCGGAGTCGGCCAGCTGCGATGTTGTCGCTCAACATCTTTCGGAGCCCGGGCTCATAGAACGGTACGTCACCGCTAGCTAGCTTGGCGACCTTACCGGGATCGATGTCGACGCCGACGACCTCGTGACCCAGTTCGGCCATCCCGGCGGCGTGGGTGGCACCCAGATAGCCCGTACCAAAGACGGTGCATCTCATACACCCGTGTGTAGGTCGCCGCAATGAGCTAATTGCATCGCTGTTCTGAGCGGCGGACGAACGTCAGGTAACAGTTTGCTGTCGGCGACTCAGAAGTGCAGGCCAGGGATACCGAAGCCGCCGCGGCCGAAGCCGCCACCGCCACCGCCGCCGAAGCCGCCGTGGCCACCGCCGGGGATGCCTCCCCCGCCGGGATATCCGCCACCGCCGGGGTATCCGCCACCACCGGGGGCTTCGCCGCCACCTGGGTGCCAGCCGCCGCCGCCGTGCTCGCCGCCCCACGGTCCCTGCTGGGGCGGGCTGAGGATCGGCGGCACCGGAACAGGAATCGGAATCGGGATGGGGGCCGGGGCAGGCGGCGCAACCGGAGCAGGAGCCGGCGCAGCCGGCGGCGGAGCCGGAGCGGGAGCAGCAGGCGCCGGCGCAGGAGCAGCCGGTTCTGGAGCCGGCGCAGCAGGCGCCGGTGCGGGAGCAGCCGGTTCTGGAGCCGGCGCGGCAGGAGCGGGCGCGGGAGCAGCCGGTGCCGGTGCCGGGTTAGCAGCCGGAGCCGGAGCTGCCGGCGGGGCGGGAGCCGGCTTCGCCGGGGCGACCACATTGTGGCCCGGCTCCGGCCGGACGGCAGCCGTCGGCCGCATGCTGATCGCCAACGCGACAACCAATGCCGCAGCGCCTACCACGAAGATCGCCGCTACCGCGCTGGCCACCAAAACCAGCGGTCTGCGACCACGGTCTCGGGGAATAGCTGTGGTGCCGGTATAGGTCCCGGTTGGCAAGTCTTCCCCGTCTGCCAGCGCAGTGAAGGCATCGGCGTCGTCGTCCGGGACTGCGCTGTAGGCCAAAGCTTGCTCAGCGGAAGCCCCGTCGGCAGCAACGTCGAAGTATCCGGGCGCTACCGCATAGGGGTCGATCGCACCGGTGCCGGGGTCTTGTGCGTACGCCAGTGCGGCGGTCGAGGAGGAGAACAACGGTGCATTGGCTGAGGCCAGTGCCGCGCCCCGAGCCAGCGCTGTCTCCGGCTCGTCGGGCGCATTTACCGTCAGCGCGGTAGCCGCCTCCAGCTGTGCCTTGAGCGGGGCGACGTCGACCCCGGAGCCGACGACGAACAGGCCATCCGGACGAGTCTGCAGCGTCTCGGCGCTGGAAGCCATCGCGGACAGTTGGGCCGTGGGATCAGCGCCGGGCGCCAAAGGCTGGCGGCGCACGTCGGTGATCGATCCGTCAGCGGTGTTGACCACGGCCAGGGTCGCGGTGTCAGGCTCGACGAACAAGAGTCCCGTCTGCTCATAGCCGACCGAGTTACCGACGACCTGCGCCAGCGCCGCGGCGGCCAAGAACGACGACACCAGCATGACGTTCTCGACCTTGCGCGCCGCCAGCGCGTCCTGCAGCGCAGCGGCCTCAACCGGATCGGTCCAAGTCACACCCGTCGACCGCAGTTGATACCCGCTCTCGGCTGCACCTTCTTGGGTGCCAAGGATCGCCGAAACCACTTGATCGGCCGCCCTGACGGTAGGTGCGTCGGCCGAATTGACGTCGAAGCCCTCTTCATCGACCGTGACGCCGTCGGCGTTTTCGCCCTCGACTAGAACCATGCGGACCGCAGTGGGTGCCATCGACACGCCAAGTACGGTGTCCACTTCTCCTCCAAAGCTGGTCGCTTGCTGACCGGGTCGACTGGGAACTGATCACCACGCCGAGCCAGTGCGTTGCGGATTGCCGAATTTCCCCAAGTGCTGGCGGCAGCGACGCGGATCACTCCCCCGGATCCTTGATACTTCGACACTACCTATGGCTGCTACCGCCGGCCACGCGGTGATCGCACATCCGACCGCAGTTACCCGCGGCCGTGACCGAAGCCGCCGTGCCCGCCACCACCGAAGCCGTGGCCCCAGCCGCCGCCGCCGTGGCCCCAGCCACCACCCTCGTGTTCGCCGCCCCACGGGCTCTCCGGCGGGCCCAGCACTGGGGGCCCGATGAGTCGCGGAATGAGCGGCGGTATGAGCGGCGGCGGAGCCGGCGCAGGCATCGGAATCGGCAGCGGCGCGGGCGCCGGAGCCGGCACCCGAACGGGCGCCGGGGCCGGAGCTGCTGCGTGGACCGGAGCCGGAGCGGCTACGGGAGCCGGCGCGGGTGCGGGTGCCGGTGCCGGCGGCGCCGACACCTGCGCCTTGGGCAGCGGGGCCGGGATTTGCCGAGCCGGTGTCACCACATTTTGGCTGAGGCTGGGCCGCGAACTGACCGACGGCCGAATACTGAACGCCAGCGAAATCACCAGCGCCACAACGCCGACGACGAATATGACTATTACACTTATCGCCGCCAAGAACGGCGTGCGACTCGGCTGTCCGAACGCCGCCGCGTCGAAGTCGGGGTACATGCCGGTCGTGAAGTCCTCGTCCTCGTCGGCGTCGGCGTAGGCGTCGGGGCCCTCTTGGGTGTAAACGGCGGCTGAGTCGTCGGCGACCGCGCTGTAGGCCAAGCCGTCGGCTCCCGGCTCGCCGCCGGCGGCCGCTTCGGCGACGGCCAGATAACCCGGCGCGAGCGCATGCTGGCTCACCGAACCGGTGCCGGGATCCAGCGCATAGGCCAGCGCAGCGGTCGACGACGCGAACAACGGCGCGCTCGCCGATGCCAGTGCCGCGCCCCGGGCCAGCGCCATGTCGGGCCGCTCGGGCACGGTAAGGGGAAGCGACGTCGCTGCTTCCAATGCCGGCTTGATCAGCGGGACGTCGACCCCGGAGCCAACCACCAGCAGCCCCTCCGGGTGGTCTTCTAGCTCCTCCGCAGCAGAAACCAGCCCGACCAGCGTGGCGACCGCCTGGTCGTCGTCGTCGGGCAGCAGCTCGCGGTGCACATCTGCGATCGAGCCGTCCGTGGTGTCCACCACTGCCAACGTCGCGGAATCAGGATCGATGTACAGCAGCGCGGTGCGGGCATACCCGGTCGCGCTGCCCATGGACTGAGCCAACGCCGCCGCGGCCAGAAACGCCGAAACCAACATGACGTTCTCAACCTTGCGGGCCGCCAGCGCGTCACGCAGTTCGGCGGCTTCCTGCTGGTCACTCCATGTCACGCCGGTCGACAACAGCTGATAGCCGGCGTCGTTGGCACCTTCCTGAGTGCCCAGAATTGCGGCAACCACCTGATCAGGTGCGCTGAAGGTTGCCGGGTCGTCGCCGTTGGCAACGGCGAAGTTTTCCTCATCGACGGTGGCACCGTCGGCATTCTCGCCCTCAACCAGCACCATGCGGACCGTCGTGGGTGCCATCGACACACCAAGTACGGTTTCCACCACTCCTCCATGTTGTTTGCTAGCTGTCCAGGAACGGCAGAGCTCAGCGCGTCAGCTGGGTTCCCCACCACAAGATTGATCGCCGCACCGACGTGCGGCGTTACTACATCCGAGCGTAGCTGGGCTCTATGAAGTTCTGGTCAATAAACGGCCGCCCCCGCTGACCCTTCATACGGCGAGACTACCCGCCGATCGCATAGCTGCCGAACTTTAGTGGTGCCCGCCGCCTCCGCCGAAGCTGTGGCCCGCCACCGCGAAGCGGCCCTCCACCAAAGCCGCCGCCACCAAAACCACCGCCACCAAAGCCGCCACCGCCGAAGCTGTGGCCGCCGCCAAAGCCGCCGAAGCCACCGAGGCCTCCGCCACTGTCGTGGTCGCCTCCACCGAAGCCACCGAGGCCTCCGCCACTGTCGTGGTTGCCGCCGAATCCGCCGAAGCCGTGGCTGGCGCTGTCATCGGACGGACCTTGCACAGGCGGCGCACCGAATTGCGGGCCTTGCGAAATGGCCGGTGGAGCTTCATGCGCCGGCATCGCCGGAGCCAGGGGCGCTTCCGGAGCTGGCATTGCGGGTCCCATCGGGGCCTCGGGTACCGGCAGGGCCGGCATCACCGGCGCCTCCGGAGCTGGCATGTGGATCGGAGAATCGGGCGCTGGCATTGGTATCGGTAGCTGCGGTCCGGAGACCTCGACCGGGTTTTGTGGCGCAGGTACGTGTACCGGCGGCTGCGGAGCCGGCAGATGAACGGGTACGGGCTCCGATGGAACGCTGACCGGCGGCGGCGACCAAGGCAGATGGCCAGGCGGAGGCGACCCCAGAGAATGCCCGGGCGGAGGTGAACCGGGCCAGTGCACCGGCGGGGGCGAACCCGGCGGTGGCGAACCCAGCGAATGCCCAGGCGGAAGCGAACCCGGCGGAAGCGAACCCGGCGGCGGCGAACCCGGCAAATGCCACCACGGAGGCGAACCCGGCAGGTTTGCCGGGAAGGGGCTGGCCGGCGGACCGACGGGAATCGGCAGAGGCAGTGGCACAAGCACAGGGAAGTGGGGCGCAACAACTGGCGCTGGCGGCGCAGCGGCAACCGGCGGCGCAGCCGGAGGCGGTGGAAGTACCGGGGCGGCGGGCGGCGGAGCCGCGATGGGGGCGTTCACCGCGCGAGGCGTCACCGCGGGCACCGCCGCGTGATTGATCAACGGTTCCGGGGCGCTGGCCGGAATTGGGGCCGGCGACGGCGCCGGGGTAGGAACCAGGAGGTTTTGCAGCGGTCTGGGCAATAAGGCGACAGCACTCGGCCGAATACCGAGCGCCAACGAAACCTCCAACGCTAAGGCGGCGGCAACAAAGACCACCGCCATGATGGTGCCGACGAGCAGAAGCGGCCGGCGCTCGCGAGGCTCGTCGGCCAGATCGAGGACGGTGGTCTCGGCTTCGGCTTCTTCATCGGGGTCGGCGCTATAGGCGAGGTCTTCCTCGCCCAGTTCGGTGCCGGGCGGAACATTCGGTACCGCAAGGTGTCCCGGGGACACCGCGTAGGGATCGATGGCGCCGGTGACAGGATCTTGCGCACAGGCCAGGGCGGCGGTCGACGACGCAAACAGCGGTGTGTTGGCCGACGCCAGTGCAGCGCCCCAGGCCAACGCCGTCTCCGGTTCCTCCGGTGCGCTCACCGGAAGCGAGGTCATTGCCTCCAACTGTGGCTTGAGCGCGGTGACGTCCACGCCGGAACCGACGACGAACACGTGCTGTGGGTGGGTCTCCAGCGTGTCCAGGCCGGCGAGCAATTCGGCCAGTTCCGCGACAGAGTCTGTGCTGGAGATTCGCCCTTTGTGAACATCGGTGATGGAACCGTCGGCGGAGTCGACGACGGCCAGCGTCGCGGTCTCGCGTTCGACGAACAACAACGCAGTGTGCGCATTGCCGGTGGCGGTGCCCACCATCTGCGCTAGCGCGGCCGCAGCCATGAAGGCCGAGACCAACATGACGTTTTCGACCTTACGGGCGGCCAATGCCTCGCGCAGAGTGGCAGCCTCCACCGGGTCAGTCCAGGTCACACCCGTCGATGCCAGCGCGTAACCGGCTTGGGTGGCGCCTTCCCGAGTGCTCACGATCGTCGAGATCACCCGATCTGCTGCGCTGATGGTTGCTGCGTCGTCGTCGCCGACGATGACGAAATTGTCGTCGCCAACCGTGACACCGTCGGCGTTCTCGCCTTCCACCAACACCATGCGGACGGCCGTGGGTGCCATCGACATACCGAGTACGACGTCCATCGCTCCTCCAAGGCCCCCGCCTGGCCCCCACGGTCTAAGCGGAGGAGAGCACCGCATCGGCCGCCATTTATGTAGTGATGATCGCCTTGGAGGCTGTGCGCCGTTACAGGCGAAGTTAAGTGGACCTTATGAAGTTCTGGTACGAGCGCGACGGCGTCGGTCCGCGCTGACCCTGATACTTCGACCCGGCCCGCGCGCTGCCGTAGGGGTGCTCGGCTGGACTGGTCAACCGCAGGATGCACAGCTGACCGATCTTCATCCCCGGCCACAGCGTGATCGGCAGGTTGGCGACGTTGGAAAGCTCCAGCGTGATGTGACCGCTGAAGCCGGGATCGATGAATCCGGCCGTCGAGTGAGTGAGCAACCCCAGGCGGCCGAGCGACGATTTGCCCTCCAGCCGACCCGCCAAGTCTTCCGGCAGCGTGCACAGTTCCAGCGTCGAGCCGAGCACGAACTCGCCGGGGTGCAGCACGAACGGTTCTCCGTTCACCGGTTCCACCAGGCTGGTCAACTCGTCTTGCTGCTGCGCGGGGTCGATGTGGGTGTATCGGGTGTTGTTGAACACCCGGAACAGGCTGTCGAGGCGAACATCAACACTGGACGGCTGGACCAGCGAGTCATCGAACGGGTCAATTCCCAGTCGGCCGGCGGCGATTTCGGCCCTGAGGTCACGATCGGAGAGCAGCACGCGACGAGCGTATCCGCTCGCCTGCCGCTCGCGATGTTGATGAACGACGTGATGCCTGGGTGCTAGCCTTCCCAAGCAACCGCGCCGATGTAGTTCAATGGCAGAACATCAGCTTCCCAAGCTGAATACGCGGGTTCGATTCCCGTCATCGGCTCCACGAAACCCCTGTTCAGCGGTGGTCATTAGCAGATCAATACAGTCATGACGCCCGTTCTTGACCGTCGTTTGACCGTGGCCCGGCGACATGCCCACCCCAAAACCGTTAGCTGACATGCCAGCTCATAGCAGCTGTTCGAGGATCGGTAGGCGAAAGCCACGCCGGCGATTTATGCCTGCATCTCCGCGGATGTGGAGGGCACCGGGTTGGGAGTGACGCGCCAGTTAGAGGATTGCCGCAAGCTCGCCGCCGACCGGGGGTGGTCGGTTGGGGATGACTATGTGGATAACGATATGTCGGCATTCTCGGACCTCACAGGGATGACCGGAGTGCCAGATGCCGGATAGCGCTGACCATTTCGCGATATCTCCATGCGCCGCGATGGTGGCGTGTT
>CAWIUP010000002.1:0-1325978 GCA_963839345.1 uncultured Actinomycetota bacterium
GCAAGCTGGCACAGGCCGTGATGCATGGCGCCAAGGTCATTCAGGTCGACGGCAACTTCGACGACTGCCTGGAACTCGCCCGCAAGATCGTCGCCGACTTCCCGACCATCTCATTGGTCAACTCGGTCAACCCGCTGCGCATCGAGGGCCAGAAGACGGCAGCGTTCGAGATCGTCGACGCGCTGGGTGTCGCACCGGACGTGCACGCCCTGCCGGTCGGCAACGCCGGCAACATCACGGCATACTGGAAGGGCTACACCGAGTATCAAGCCGACGGAGTAATTGACAAGCTGCCGCGCATGCTGGGCACCCAGGCGGCCGGTGCGGCGCCGTTGGTATTCGGTCAACCGGTAAGCCATCCCGAAACTATCGCGACTGCGATCCGCATCGGCTCGCCGGCGTCGTGGGCGCAGGCCGTCGAGGCGCAGCAGCAGTCCAAGGGACGGTTCCTGGCCGCCACCGACGACGAGATCCTGGCTGCATATCACCTGGTGGCGGCTACCGAAGGTGTCTTCGTGGAACCGGCGTCGGCGGCAAGCATCGCGGGGCTGCTCAAGGCGGTCGAGGACGGCTGGGTGGCACCCGGATCAACCGTCGTGTGCACCGTGACGGGTAACGGCCTCAAGGATCCCGACACCGCGCTGCGAGACATGCCCAGCGTGTCGCCGGTGCCCGTCGATCCCGTCGCCGTCGTCGCGAAACTGGAACTGGTCAAGTGAACCCGGTGCTGCCCGCCGGACCGCTGGCCAGTTCGGTCGTCGCGGCGTCCAGCGCCAACCTCGGTCCGGGCTTCGACAGCATCGGGCTGGCGTTGGGCCTTTACGACGAAATCATTCTGGAGACAACCGATTCCGGCTTGGTGGTGGAGTTGACGGTGAGGGCGCTGGAGAATTGGCGCTCGGCTCCAGCCATTTGGTTGTTCGGGCAGTCGAGTGCGGTCTACAGACGCCCGGCTTCAGGGCGCCCGGGTTGAAAGTACGGTCTCGAAACGTCATTCCGCATTCACGGGGTTCGGTTCGTCTGCCGCGGCGGTGTCGGCGGCCTTGCAGCAGTCAACGGGCTTGTCGCACAAGCAGATTTTACTCTATTGGGCGAGGCGCAACTATTCAGTTGGCGTCTGAATTCGAAGGGCATCCCGACAACGCCGCGGCGGCGGTGCTGGGCGGCGCCGTGGTGTCGTGGACCGACCACAGCTGCGATCCGCCCAGCTATCGGCGGTCCCGCTGCGGTTACATCCCGACATTCACCTGTTCCCCGCCATTCCCGAGCAACGCTTGTTGACTGCGGAGGCAGGGCGCTGCTCCCGCGCAGGTCAGTCACGACGACGCTCGTTTCAATCTGAGTCGCACCGCGCTGCTGGTAGTGGCGTCATCGAGCCACCCGATCTGCTGATGGCCGCACCGAAGAAATATGCTGCATCAGCCGCATCGCGGGCCCGCAATGCCGGCGTCGGCGGAATATCTTCGACTGTTGAGGCGCTATGGCGTCGTAGCCGCGCTGTCCGGCGCTGGTCCTGGAGTGATCGCGTTGAAGACGGCATCCAAGTTACCTGGGGAGGTTTTGGAGTACGGCGCCGCAAACGGGTTTGCCGTCAGCGAGATGACGCCCGGCGATGGAGTACGCTGGACTTCTGGGGTGGCCATCCACGGCGAAGGTCGAGCGCCACGCCACTGGGGGCTTCTTGCTTCCGGCATCGAAGCAGGTTATCCTCGGAGCCGTCCAGAATCGCAGCCTCTGCACCTGCGTTAACACTAGGAAACGAACACACCAAATTCTTCTCGTGGACTATGGTTCGCCATTCTAACGCCAATCCTGGCGATCACCGTTGCAGAGTCGATCGTTGGCAGCACTCGGCGATTTGGCTGAATGCAAACGAACCCCGGCTTGATTCGATCGGCCGGGTAAGAAAGGAAATCCGTGACTGAAACGGACCTCGTCACGGCCGGCGACAGCACCGAAAACGACAAGCTGTCCAACTCCGTGACTTCAGGCACTTCCGCCGACCCCGGCGCATCCGGGTCGGCGACGGACGCCAACCTCAGCGGGTCGGACGGTTCGCTGTCCACCATGGTGCTCCCCGAACTGCGCGCGCTGGCCAATCGGGCCGGCGTCAAGGGCACCTCTGGGATGCGTAAGAACGAACTGATCGCCGCGATCCGGGAAAGCCCCACGGCAAGCCAACGGTGCGCCTTCCAACGGCGGTACCGGCGGCGAGTCACCCAACCACAAGACCGAGACGGCCAACCACACCGAAGCGACCGCCGACGACACGGCCCGCGCTGACTCCAGCGAAGGGCGACAGTCCGTCGACCACGCCGAGCGGTCGAGCCGAGGCGAAAAGGCCGATCAATCCACCGACAAGCCCGCTCGCGACCGAAGCCAACAAGACACCAAGTCCGAGGAACGTGAGTCCGAGAAGGATTCCGACAAGGGCGGCGATCAGCAGGGCTCGGGTGGTCAACAGAACCGCGGTGGCTCGAACCAGCAAGACGACGATGACGGGCGCGGCGGCCGTAGAGGCCGTCGATTCCGGGAACGCCGGCGTCGTGGTGAACGGTCGGGCGGCGACGGCGGTGACACCGAGCTACGCGAAGACGACGTGGTGCAGCCAGTCGCCGGCATCCTCGACGTTTTGGACAACTACGCGTTCGTGCGCACTTCCGGGTACCTCGCCGGACCGCACGACGTATACGTCTCGATGAACATGGTGCGCAAGAACGGCTTACGTCGCGGCGACGCGGTGACCGGTGCGGTGCGCGTCCCCAAGGACGGCGAACAGCCCAACCAGCGGCAGAAGTTCAACCCGTTGGTGCGCTTGGACACCGTCAACGGTGGGCCGGTCGAGGACGCCAAGAATCGCCCCGATTTCTCCAAACTGACCCCGTTGTATCCCAACCAGCGGCTTCGCTTGGAAACCAGCTCTGATCAGCTGACCACCCGGGTCATCGACCTGATCATGCCGATCGGCAAGGGCCAGCGTGCGCTGATCGTGTCGCCGCCCAAGGCGGGCAAGACCATGATCCTGCAGGCCATCGCCAACGCGATCACCAAGAACAACCCGGAGTGCCACCTGATGGTCGTGCTCGTCGATGAGCGGCCTGAAGAGGTCACCGATATGGCGCGCTCGGTCAAGGGCGAGGTGATCGCCTCGACGTTCGACCGGCCGCCGTCAGACCACACCTCGGTGGCGGAGTTGGCCATCGAGCGCGCCAAGCGCCTGGTGGAACAGGGCAAGGACGTCGTCGTGCTGCTCGACTCGATCACCCGCCTCGGGCGCGCGTACAACAACGCGTCGCCGGCGTCGGGCCGCATCCTGTCCGGTGGTGTCGACTCCACCGCTCTCTACCCGCCGAAGCCTTCCTGGGCGCCGCCCGCAACATCGAGGGGGGCGGCTCGCTGACCATCATCGCCACCGCGATGGTGGAGACCGGATCCACCGGTGACACAGTGATCTTCGAGGAATTCAAGGGCACCGGTAACGCCGAGCTCAAGCTCGACCGCAAGATCTCCAACGCCGGGTGTTCCCCGCCGTCGACGTTAACCCGTCGGGCACACGTAAGGATGAATTGCTGCTCTCGCCAGACGAATTCGCGATCGTGCACAAGCTGCGCCGGGTGCTGTCGGGACTGGACTCCCACCAGGCCATCGACCTGCTGATGTCGCAGCTACGGAAGACCAAGACCAACTACGAATTCCTGGTCCAGGTGTCCAAGACGACACCGGGAATGGACAACGACTGACCGGTGACGATGCGGGTCGGGTGACGGTCCGCTGAGGAGCCGGTCCAACCGGCGCCAGCCCGATTAGCACATCGCGGCCGTCACGAACTCCGGCCTTCCTGCCGGGCGGCCGAAGCTGCGCCGGTAACGTGCCGACCTGTCGAGAACCGACGGGAAAGTGGTGAGCCGTGGCAGAGACTGTTCAGCAACTGCTTCGCACCCGCGTTGATGACTCCACTCCGGCCGTGAAATACGGCGATCGGGTGTGGAGTTGGCGCGACCATCTGGCGGACGCCTCGGCTGCGGCCGCTGCGTTGATCGGTATCGCCGACCCCAACCGGCCCCTGCATGTCGGCGCGCTGCTGGGCAACACCCCCGAGATGCTCACCGCGATGGCGGCAGCCGCCCTCGGCGGCTATGTGTTGTGCGGTATCAACGACACCCGCCGCGGCGCAGCGCTGGCCCGCGACATCCTGCGGGCCGACTGCCAGATACTGCTCACCGATCCCGCACACCGCGGGTTGCTCGACGGCCTTGACCTGCCCGGAGTCCGCGTCATAGACATCGCCGCCGACGACTGGTCCGCTTTGCGGGCCGGGGCCGGGCCGTTGAGCCCGCATCGCGAAGTCGATGCCGGCGACACCTTCATGATGATCTTCACCTCCGGCACCAGCGGCGAGCCGAAGGCCGTCCGGGTCACCCACGTGACCGTCATTTTCGCGGGGTCGACGCTGATCGAACGGTTCGAAGTCGATTCCTCCGGCGTCTGCTACCTGTCGATGCCGCTGTTTCACTCCAACGCGCTGCTGGCCGGCTGGAGCGTGGCGGTCGGCTCCGGTGCCGCGATGGTGCCTGCGACGTTCTCGGCATCCGGCTTGTTGACCGACCTACGGCGCTACGGCGCTACTTACATGAACTACGTCGGCAAGCCGTTGGCGTATGTGCTGGCCACGCCCGAGCGGCCCGACGATCGGGACAACCCGCTGCGGGTCGCGTTTGGCAATGAGGCCAGCGACCGCGACATCGCCGAGTTCAGTCGGCGTTTCGATTGCACGGTGTGGGACGGCTTCGGCTCCACCGAAGGGGCGATCATCATCACCCGCGAAGACGGCTGTCCGCCGGGCTCGTTGGGCCAGGGCTTTCCCGGCGTGAGCATCTACAACCCCGACACGCTCGCCGAGTGCGCGGTCGCCCGATTCGACGATGACGGCGCGCTGATCAACCCCGACGAAGCAATCGGCGAGCTGGTCAACACGTCCGGCGCCGGTTTGTTCGCCGGCTACTACAACGACCAGGAGGCCACCGACGCCCGCCTGCGCCACGGCATGTTCTGGTCCGGTGACCTGGCCTACCGCGACGCGGACGGCTGGATCTACTTCGCCGGGCGCAGCGGCGATTGGCTGCGGGTCGACGGCGAAAACATGACGACCGCGCCCATCGAACGCATCCTGCACCGATTGCCGGCGGTAAGCCAGGTTGCGGTCTACGCGGTCCCTGACGAACAGGTGGGCGACCAGGTGATGGCGGCGTTGGTGCTGGTCGAGGGCGCCGAGTTGACGCCCGCGGAGTTCGGCGCGTTTTTGGCCGGCCAGGCCGACCTCTCACCCAAGGCGTGGCCGCGCCATGTCTGGATCACCGATGCTCTGCCCTCCACCGCCACCAACAAGATCCTCAAGCGCGAGCTGAGCTCGCGAGGGTCTTCACCCAAGGGTGGCCTGTTGTGGACCCGGATCGGGCGCGAGACCAGCTACGTCGTGGTCGATCCAGCCGCGGCGGCGCAGGCGAATTACCAGGTCAGCCCTGGTTAGCTCCGGCGAGCACCGGCCGCCGGGGACTGGCTGCGATGAAAGCTCCGCCGGGAATGCGCCCGCCCATGCAGGCGTTTAGGGACATAGCGGCTGACCTGGCATAATCAGCAGCTGAAGATCAGGTTCCGGTTCACGTCCGCTCCACCAGCTCACCAGGGCGACCCGGCGACCGACGAATCGAAAAGGACATCATGAAATCCGATATTCATCCGGCATACGGCGAGACCACCGTGGTCTGCGGTTGTGGCAACACCTTCCAGACCCGCAGCACCAAAGAAAGCGGCCACATCGTGGTCGAGGTCTGCTCGCAGTGCCACCCGTTCTATACCGGCAAGCAGAAGATTCTCGACAGCGGCGGTCGGGTCGCTCGTTTCGAGCGGCGCTACGGCAAGCGCAAGCCCGGTGCTGAGAAAGAGGCTGGAAAGGCTCAAAAAGCCGAGCAGTAGTAACAGCGACGCCCGAACTGTTGCGGTAACCGCACAGGCCGGGCGTCGTTTTGCGTTCAGAGCAGTCGGGAGTCGGCTCGTTTATCAAGGATCGGCACCTTTGGAAGGAGAAGCATGACGCAGGGCGTGCAGGCGATTGACGTGCTGCTGGCCGAACATGCCGAGCTTGAGCGTCAGCTGGCCGATCCCGAACTGCACAGCAATGCTGGCAACGCGCGCAAAGTCGGCCGTCGGTTCGCGCAGCTGGCACCGATCATCGCCACCCATCGCAAGCTCGAGTCGGTGCGGGGAGACCTGGAGACCGCACGCGAGCTCGCGGCCGACGACGCGTCGTTCGTCGATGAAGTCACCGAGCTGGAATCACGCGCTGCCGAGCTGGACACCCAGCTCACCGACATGCTGTCGCCACGCGACCCACACGACGCCGACGACATCGTGCTCGAGGTGAAATCCGGTGAGGGCGGCGAAGAATCAGCCCTCTTTGCCGCTGACCTGGCCAGGATGTACATCCGCTATGCCGAGCGACACGGCTGGACGGTGACGGTATTGGATGAAACCACCTCGGACTTGGGTGGTTACAAAGACGCGACGCTCACGATCGCCAGTAAGGGTGACTCGGCTGACGGCGTGTGGTCGCGGATGAAGTTCGAGGGCGGAGTGCACCGGGTGCAGCGCGTTCCGGTCACCGAATCCCAAGGCCGGGTGCATACTTCGGCTGCCGGCGTGCTGGTTTATCCGGAGCCCGACGAAGTCGGCGAGGTGCAGATCGACGAGTCGGATTTGCGCATCGACGTCTACCGCTCGTCTGGCAAGGGCGGTCAGGGCGTCAACACCACCGACTCCGCGGTGCGGATTACCCACCTGCCCACCGGAATTGTGGTCACCTGCCAAAATGAACGGTCGCAGCTGCAGAACAAAACCCGCGCGTTGCAGGTGCTCGCCGCCCGACTGCAGGCAATGGCCGAGGAGCAGGCGCTGGCCGACGCGTCCGCCGATCGGGCCAGCCAGATCCGCACGGTCGATCGCAGCGAACGCATCCGCACCTATAACTTCCCGGAGAACCGGGTCACCGACCACCGCATCGGTTACAAGGCACACAATCTCGACCAGGTTCTCGACGGCGACCTTGACGCATTGTTCGACGCGCTCAGCAGCGCCGACCGGCAGTCACGGCTGCAGCAGGCATGACGCCTTCCTCCGGGCTGCGGTCGGCCATCGACTCGGCTACGACGCTGCTCGCAGACGCGGGAATCGACTCCGCACGCTTCGACGCCGAGGAGTTGGCCGCCCACCTGACCGGCTCCGAACGGGGACGGCTGCCGCTGATTGACTCGCCTGACGACGCATTCTTCGATCGCTACCACGCCGCGATCGCGGCGCGCGCGCGGCGAGTGCCGCTACAGCATCTCACCGGCACCGCCGCATTCGGGCCGCTGACGCTGCTCGTCGGGCCAGGGGTCTTCATTCCGCGTCCGGAAACCGAAGCCATGTTGGAATGGGCGACCGCGCAGAATCTTCCGGCTACTTTCGACCGGCCGGTGATTGTCGACGTCTGTACCGGGTCGGGCGCGCTGGCGCTCGCACTGGCCCGGCACTGGCCGGCGGCGCGGGTGCTCGGCATCGATGATTCCGAGGCAGCCCTTGAGTACGCGCGCAGGAATTCGTTGGGCAGCACGGTCGAATTGGTGCGCGCTGACGCCACCGACCCCGGCCTGCTCACCGAACTCAACGGTCAAGTCGACCTCGTCGTAGCCAACCCGCCCTACGTGCCGGACGGCGTTGAGCTCGAACCCGAAGTATCTCAATATGATCCGCCGAGTGCCGTGTTCGCCGGCCCTGACGGGATGACGGTGATCACCGCAGTTACCCAGCTGGCCGGTCGTTGGTTGCGTCCGGGCGGTTTCTTCGCTGTCGAGCACGACGACACCACGTCATCGTTGACATCCGAACTAGTCAGCGCCACAGGCCTTTTCGACGACCTCGTTGCCCGAACAGATCTGACTGGACGGTCGAGGTTCGTGACGGCACAGCGAAACGGCGGCGCCGGTGAGTCGCGCCGCGACGATGCAGAGCGAAGCGATGAGGAGGAGCGGCGCTCGTGAGTCGCGACGCGACGATGCAGAGCGAAGCGATGAGGAGGAGCGGCGCTCGTGAGTGACGTCTTCGACTGCGCCGATCCCGAGCAGCGAGCACACGGAATCGCATCCGCAGCCGGAGCCGTCAAGAACGGCCGGCTGGTGGTTCTTCCGACGGACACCGTCTACGGGGTCGGCGCCGACGCGTTCGACAGCGCGGCGGTGGCCGGATTGCTGTCGGCCAAGGGGCGCGGGCGCGACATGCCGGTGCCGGTGCTGGTCGGCTCCTGGCACACCATCGATGGCCTTGCCCTGATGGTTCCGCAGGCAACGCGTGACCTGATCCGCGCTTTCTGGCCGGGTGCGCTGAGCCTGGTGGTCCGCCAAGCGCCGTCGTTGCAGTGGGACCTCGGCGATGCCCACGGCACGGTGATGCTGCGGATGCCGCTGCACCCGGTGGCCATTGAATTGCTGCGCGAGGTCGGGCCGATGGCGGTATCCAGCGCCAACGTCTCCGGCCGTCCGCCGGCCGTCAACACCGACGACGCACGCGACCAACTCGGCGACCTGGTCGACGTCTACCTGGACGCCGGTCCTTCCGCACAGCAGGCGGCCTCGACCATCCTGGACCTCACCGGGCCGGATCCACGCATTCTCCGAGCCGGACCGATCAGCGCCGAAAGCATCGCCGCGGTGCTCGGCGCGGACGCCGCCAGTTTGACCGGCTGACCCGCCCGGCAATTGAATACAGTCGTGGTGCAGTACAACCTGGCCGGCGGTCTGCTCGCCCTGTCCGACCGTGGGGCCGGTGTTCCGTTGCGCGAACTGGCGCTCGTTGGGCTCACGGCCGCGATCATCACCTACTTTGCGACGGGACCGGTACGCCTGTTGGCGACCCGGCTCGGCGCAGTCGCCTATCCGCGCGAACGCGATGTGCACGTGACGCCCACGCCACGGATGGGCGGCCTGGCGATGTTTCTCGGCGTCATCGCTGCGGTCTTCCTCGCCGCTCAGCTGCCCGCTCTGGCACGGGGTTTCGTGTACTCCTCGGGCATGCCGGCGGTGGTGGTGGCGGGCGCGGTGATCATGGGCATCGGCCTGATCGACGATCGGTGGGGTCTGGACGCGCTGACGAAGTTCGCCGGTCAGATCACCGCGGCCAGTGTGCTGGTCACCATGGGCGTTGCCTGGAGCGTCCTCTACATCCCGCTGGGTGGCGTCGGAACCATCGTGTTGGACCAAGCCTCCTCGATCCTGCTCACGTTGGCTCTGACCGTGTCGATCGTCAACGCGATGAACTTCGTTGACGGTCTCGACGGGCTGGCGGCCGGACTGGGCCTGATCACCGCGCTGGCCATTTGCATGTTCTCGGTCGGCTTGCTGCGCGATCACGGTGGCGATGTGCTGTTCTACCCGCCGGCGGTGATTTCGGTGGTGCTGGCCGGGGCGTGCCTGGGCTTCTTGCCGCACAATTTCCACCCCGCCAAAATTTTCATGGGGGATTCGGGTTCGATGCTGATCGGACTGATGCTGGCCGCTGCGTCGACGACCGCGGCCGGACCGATCTCGCAGAACGCTTACGGCGCCCGCGACGTGTTTGCTCTGCTGTCGCCGTTCCTGTTGGTCGTGGCGGTCATGTTCGTGCCGATGCTCGACCTACTGCTGGCGATCGTGCGGCGCACCCGGGCGGGTCGTAGCGCGTTCAGTCCCGACAAAATGCACCTGCATCATCGGCTGCTGCAGATCGGTCATTCGCATCGTCGCGTGGTGTTGATCATCTACTTGTGGGTGGGCATAGTCGCGTTCGGCACCGCGAGCACAATCTTCTTCAACCCGCGCGATACCGCGGCGGTGATGCTGGGCGCGATTGCGATTGCGGCCATCGCCACGTTGATCCCGCTGCTACGCCGTCGTGACGACGTCTACGACGAGGAGTAGTAGGGTAGCTCGCAATGTGGTACGGTGCAGCTAGAACCCGAAAAAACCTCGCGGGTTGCCGGCCACCGGCCGTCGGACTCACATCCGATCGTGCCGACTAACGACCGACAAAGGGGAGTTGTCCCTTGGGTGATGCGAGTGTGTTGATTGCCCTCCGATACGCTCAACGGGCCACGCAACGATCAACCCGGCAACTCCCCCGTAACGAGGACTGAGGTGCAGCAGTGACAACACCAGCGCAGGACGCGCCGTTGGTGTTTCCCTCGGTTGCTTTCCGCCCAGTTCGTCTCCTCGTCATCTCGCTTGTACTGACCCTCGTTGCTATCGCCGCCGCGGGTTTGCTTCGGCACCCGATGGTCGGCGTTTTCTTCGGCGTGGGGCTTCTCTTGGGTTTGCTCAACGCCCTCGGCGTGCAGCGCTCGGTAGCCGCGATCACAGCGGACGCTCATCCGCTTAAAAAGAAGATGGCGATGAACTCGGCCAGCCGGCTGCTGATCATCACCGTGATCGGATTGGCCGTCGCATTCGTTTTCCGACCCGCCGGACTTGGTGTGGTGTTTGGCCTTGCGCTATTCCAGGTAGTGCTGGTGGTGTCGACCGCACTGCCGGTATGGAAGAAGCTGCGCACTCCCGACGTCGGCGGGCACGGGATGGCCAGAGAGGTAGAAGGGAACGGCAACAGCGATGACTGAGGCGCTCTTGGCGGATGCCGCCATCGAGGTCGGTCACCACGAAACCGCGCACTGGTTCGGTTTGACCGTCAACGTCGACACTGTGGCGTCGTCTGCGATCGCCGCCGTCATCGTGATCGGGCTGGCATTCTTCCTGCGCGCCAAGGTCACCTCCTCCGGCGTACCAGGTGGTGTGCAGTTGTTCTTCGAGGCGATCACCATCCAGATGCGTGATCAGATCGAAACCGCAATCGGCATGCGGATCGCGCCATTTGTGTTGCCGCTGGCGGTCACGCTGTTCACCTACATCCTGATCTCGAACTGGCTGTCGGTGCTGCCGGTGCAGTTCACCCACTCTTCGGGTGGGACCCCGAAGGAGTTGTTCGCCCCACCGGCCTCCGACATCAACTATGTGCTGGCGTTGGCGCTGTTCGTGTTCATCTGCTACCACCTCGCCGGTATCTGGCGCAGCGGCCCCATCGGGTACCCGCTCAAGGTGCTCAAGGGACACGTGTGGGACACCCTGCCCCGCGGCGTAGGGGCGATCTTCTCGCCGATCAACGTGGTTGAAGAACTGGCCAAACCGATCTCGCTGTCGCTCCGACTTTTCGGCAACATGTTCGCCGGCGGCATCCTGGTCGCGCTGATCGCGCTCTTCCCGCCGTATATCTTGTGGGCGCCGAACGCGATTTGGAAGGCATTCGACTTGTTCGTTGGCGCCATCCAGGCGTTCATCTTCGCGCTGCTGACAATTCTGTACTTCAGTCAAGCGATGGAGCTGGAAGGGGAACACGAGTAAGACCGCACCAAACCCGCTGGCTCCGAACCCGACTACAGACCTGGTAGACCCCTACCAAATATCAAGGAGGATAAGTAATGAACCCCACAATCGCTGCCGGCGCCCTCATCGGCGGCGGACTCATCATGGCTGGTGGCGCGATCGGCGCCGGTATCGGTGACGGTGTCGCCGGTAACGCGCTGATCGCCGGTATCGCCCGGCAGCCCGAGGCGCAAGGCCGGCTGTTCACTCCGTTCTTCATCACGGTGGGTCTGGTCGAGGCCGCGTACTTCATCAACCTGGCCTTCATGGCGCTGTTCGTCTTCGCCACCCCGGTCAAGTAACAGCTGAGATGGGTGACATGAGCGCTGCCATCCTGGCTGAGGGAGGCGGTAGCAACTTCCTCATTCCTAACGGCACCTTCTTCGTTGTGCTGATCATCTTCTTGATCGTGCTCGGCGTGATCGGCACCTTTGTGGTGCCGCCGATCTCGAAGGTGTTGAAAGAGCGCGAGAACATGGTCACCAAGACGCTGGCTGACAACAAGAAATCGGCCGAGCAGTTCGCCGCCGCCGAGGAAGACTACGAGAAGGCGATGTCCGAAGCTCGGGTCAAGGCGTCGGCGGCCCGCGACGACGCCCGAGCCGAGGGCCGCAAGCACCTCGAGCAACTGCGCGCGGGCGCCGAGGAGCAGGTTTCCTCGACGCTGCAGGACGCCGCCGAGCAACTCAAGCGGGAGGGGGACGCGGTGGCGGCGGATCTACGCGCTCGCGTGGAGAGCACATCGACGACACTGGCCAACCGCATCCTCGGCGTCGAGGTCACCACCTCGGTCACAACCACCGGATCGGGGCGGTAGGCGAGATGTCGACGTTCATCGGGCAGTTTGTCGGGTTCGCTCTCATCGTGTTCCTGGTGTGGCGCTATGTCGTGCCGCCGTTGCGCAAGATGATGGCCAAGCGGCAGGACACCGTGCGCCAACAGTTGGACGACGCCGCAGCTGCAGCCGACCGGCTCGCCGAAGCGAGTCGGGCGCACAGCAAGGCGGTAGAGGACGCCAAGGCGGAAGCGCAGCGTCTCACCGAAGAGGCTCAGACCGATGCGAAACGCATCGTCGAACAGATGCGCGCTCAGGCTGATAGTGAAGTCGAGCGGATCAAGGTGCAGGGCACCAAGCAGGTCGAGCTGCTGCGTGCACAGCTCGTTCGCCAGCTGCGGCAGGAGCTCGGTGCCGAATCCGTGCGGCGGGCAGGCGAATTGGTGCGTGGCTTTGTGGCAGACTCGGCCCAGCAGTCCGCAACAGTCGACCGCTTTCTCGACGACCTGGACGCGATGGCGCCCTCCGAGGCGGACGTCCAGTACCCCATCGCGGAGAAGATGCGTTCGGCCAGCCGCGTGGCGCTGACCGGCCTGACCAAGCTGTTCGATGAGACCGCCAACGAGCTCGACGACAAGGGACTTTCCACCCTCGCCGACGACCTGACGTCAGTCGCGGCGATGTTGAATCGCGAGAAAGTTGTTACCCGTTACCTCACCCTGCCGGCCGAGGAATCCGCACCCCGGGTTCGGCTGGCCGAGCGGCTGGTATCCGACAAAGTCGGGCAGCCCGCGCTCGACGTGCTCAAAAGCGCAGTGTCCGAACGCTGGTCGGCTAACTCCGATCTGATCGACGCGATCGAGCTGGTGTCGCGGCAGGCATTGTTGATGCGTGCTGAGCGAGCCGGCCAGCTCGACGACGTCGAAGACCAGCTCTTCCGGTTTTCCCGCATCCTCGACGTGCAGCCGCGTCTCTCCATTTTGCTCGGCGACTACGAAGCCTCCGCCGACAGTCGAGTTCGGTTGCTGCGCAAGGTGCTCGAGAGTGCAAGCACCAACTTGAACCCAATCGCGGTCGACCTGCTTTCCAAGACGGTCGAGCTGTTGCGGGGGCAACCGGCGGAGGAGGCGGTGCTCACGCTGGCCGAAGTGGCGGTCGCCCGCCGCGGTGAAGTCGTCGCACAGGTCAGCGCCGCCGCCGAACTCAGCGACGCGCAGGCGGAACGCCTGACCCAAGTGCTGAGCCGGATTTACGGCCATCCGGTAAAACTGCAAACGCAAATCGACCCCGAACTGCTGGGCGGGCTCACAATTTCGGTCGGCGACGAGGTCATCGACGGTACGCTTTCGTCTCGTCTCGCCGCGGCCCAGACCCAGCTCCCGGACTGAAAACCACCTAGCCAACCCAATCAACAAGCAGGAAGAACGAAAAGCTATGGCAGAGTTGACGATCTCCGCTGAAGACATTCAGGGCGCGATCGACGAATACGTTAGCTCCTTTACCTCCGACACTGCGCGGGAGGAGGTCGGCACGGTCGTCGATACCGGCGACGGTATTGCTCACGTCGAGGGCTTGCCATCGGTGATGACCCAAGAGCTTCTCGAATTCCCCGGCGGGGTCCTGGGAGTGGCGCTCAACCTGGATGAGCACAGTGTCGGCACGGTGATCCTGGGTGACTACGAGCACATTGCAGAGGGCCAGCAGGTCAAGCGCACCGGCGAGGTGCTTTCGGTACCGGTCGGCGACGCATTCCTCGGCCGCGTAGTCGACCCGCTCGGCCACCCGATCGATGGCCAGGGCGACATCGAAACCGACGAGCGCCGGGCGCTGGAGCTCCAGGCCCCATCGGTGGTGCAGCGTCAAGGCGTCAAAGAGCCACTGCAGACGGGGATCAAGGCCATCGACGCGATGACCCCGATCGGGCGCGGACAGCGTCAGCTGATCATCGGCGACCGCAAGACCGGCAAGACTGCAGTGTGCGTCGACACCATCCTCAACCAGCGGCAGAACTGGGAGAGCGGTGACGAGGACAAGCAGGTGCGCTGCGTCTATGTGGCCATCGGGCAGAAGGGCACCACGATCGCTGCCGTGCGCCACACCCTGGAAGAGGGCGGTGCGATGGACTACACCACGATCGTCGCCGCGCCCGCATCAGACTCTGCCGGATTCAAATGGCTTGCCCCATATACTGGCTCGTCCATCGCTCAGCACTGGATGTATCAGGGTAAGCATGTGCTGATCGTGTTCGACGACCTGAGCAAGCAGGCCGAGGCCTACCGGGCGATCTCACTGCTGCTACGCCGGCCGCCGGGTCGCGAAGCCTACCCCGGTGACGTGTTCTACTTGCACTCACGGCTGCTGGAGCGTTGCGCCAAGCTGTCCGACGACCTCGGCGGCGGATCCTTGACCGGCCTGCCCGTCATCGAGACCAAGGCCAACGACATCTCGGCCTACATCCCGACCAATGTCATCTCGATCACTGACGGGCAGTGCTTCCTGGAGTCCGATCTGTTCAACCAGGGCGTCCGGCCGGCGATCAACGTCGGTGTCTCGGTGTCCCGAGTCGGCGGTGCGGCACAGATCAAGGCAATGAAAGAGGTGGCAGGAAGTCTCCGCTTGGATCTCTCGCAGTATCGCGAACTGGAATCGTTCGCGGCCTTTGCCTCGGATTTGGACGCTACCTCGAAAGCGCAATTGGAGCGCGGCGCTCGGCTCGTTGAGCTGCTCAAGCAGCCACAGAACCAGCCAGTGCCGGTTGAGGAGCAGGTGGTTGCGATCTTCCTCGGTACTGGTGGCCACCTGGATTCGGTTCCCGTGGAAGACGTGCGGCGCTTCGAAACCGAATTCCTCGATCATCTTCGGGCTTCCGACGACGGAATCCTTTCCAGCATCCGGGAATCCCAGAAGCTCGGCGAAGAGACGGAAAGCAAGTTGACCGACGCCGTCAACGACTTCAAGAAGGGCTTCGCGGCCACCGGCGGAGGCTCCGTGGTGCCCGACGAGCACGTGGAAGCTCTTGATGAAGAACAGGTGGCGAAAGAAGCGGTGCAGGTTCACAAGCCCGCGCCGCCGGAGCAGAAGAAAAAGAAGTAATCGAGGATGGCTGCCACACTTCGCGAACTGCGAGGCCGGATCCGCTCCGCTGGGTCGATCAAGAAGATCACCAAGGCACAGGAGATGATCGCCACCTCGCGTATAGGCAAGGCGCAGGCCCGGCTGGGGGAGGCCCGGCCCTACGCCACCGAGATCACCAACATGCTCACCACCCTGGCCGAGGAAGCCGCACTGGACCATCCTTTGCTGGTCGAGCGCCCAGAACCGAAACGGGCCGGCGTGCTGGTGGTCTCGTCCGACCGTGGCCTTTGTGGTGCCTACAACTCCAGCACCTTTCGTCGCGCCGAAGAACTTTTCTCGCGGCTGCGGGAAGACGGCAAGACGCCGGTCCTCTATACCGTCGGGCGTAAAGCATTGGGCTACTACTCATTTCGAAACTGGAACGTCAGCGAGTCGTGGACGGGCTTCTCGGAGCGGCCCAGTTACGAAGATGCATCGAAGGTGGCCGAGACACTGGTTGAGGCCTTCATGGTCGGCGCCGAGGAAAACGGTGAGGATAACGGCCCCGGCGTCGACGAGCTGCACATCGTCTACACGGAGTTCAAGTCGATGATGTCGCAGTCGGCGGAGGCGCACCGCATCGCCCCGATGGTGGTGGAGTACGTCGAGGAAGACAGGGGACCGCACACGTTGTACTCATTCGAGCCGGATGCGACGACGCTGTTCGAGTCCCTGCTGCCGCGGTACCTGACCACCCGCGTGTATGCGGCACTACTCGAGTCCGCCGCATCGGAGCTGGCATCGCGCCAACGGGCGATGAAGTCGGCTAGCGACAACGCTGACGATCTCATCAAGGACCTCACCCTTCAGGCCAACCGTGAGCGGCAGGCCCAAATTACCCAGGAAATCAGCGAAATCGTTGGTGGCGCAAACGCGCTTGCCGATGCCGCTAAGTAAGCACCATCAGGAAGCGAAGAGGATATGGCTGCTACCACCAAATCGGCTGAGAAGTCGCAGAACTCCAAAGGCACTGACACCAACGGCCGTGTGGTGCGGATTACCGGACCGGTCGTCGATGTCGAGTTTCCGCGTGGCTCCGTGCCGGAGTTGTTCAACGCTCTGCACGCTGAGGTCACGTTCGAAACGCTCGCGAAGACATTGACGCTGGAGGTAGCACAGCACCTCGGCGACAGCTTGGTCCGCACCATTTCCATGCAGCCCACCGATGGGCTGGTGCGCGGGGTCGAGGTGATCGACACCGGGAACTCAATTTCGGTGCCGGTCGGCGACGGTGTCAAGGGTCACGTATTCAACGCGCTCGGCGACTGTCTCGACGATCCCGGGTACGGAAAAGACTTCGACCACTGGCCCATTCACCGCAAGGCGCCGCCGTTCGACGAGCTGGAACCGCGCACCGAGATGCTCGAGACCGGCCTGAAGGTGGTCGACTTGCTGACGCCCTATGTGCGCGGTGGCAAGATCGCATTGTTCGGCGGTGCGGGCGTGGGCAAGACGGTTCTGATCCAGGAGATGATCAACCGCATCGCGCGTAACTTCGGCGGTACGTCGGTATTCGCCGGTGTGGGCGAGCGTACCCGCGAGGGCAACGACCTGTGGGTCGAGCTCGCCGAAGCTGATGTGCTCAAGGACACCGCGCTGGTGTTCGGTCAGATGGACGAGCCGCCCGGCACCCGTATGCGGGTGGCGTTGTCGGCCCTGACGATGGCCGAATATTTCCGTGACGAGCAGGGCCAGGATGTTTTGTTGTTCATTGACAACATCTTCCGGTTCACCCAGGCAGGATCCGAGGTGTCCACACTGCTCGGCCGGATGCCTTCGGCGGTGGGCTATCAGCCTACGCTGGCCGACGAAATGGGTGAGCTCCAGGAGCGGATCACCTCGACGCGTGGTCGGTCCATTACCTCGATGCAGGCCGTGTACGTGCCCGCCGACGACTACACCGACCCGGCGCCGGCAACGACGTTCGCCCACCTGGATGCCACCACCGAGCTGTCCCGAAATGTGTTCTCCAAGGGCATCTTCCCTGCGGTGGACCCGTTGGCTTCCAGCTCGACAATCCTGGACCCCTCGGTGGTCGGCGATGAGCACTACCGGGTGGCGCAGGAAGTGATTCGGATCCTGCAGCGTTACAAGGACCTTCAGGACATCATCGCGATTCTGGGTATTGACGAGCTGTCCGAGGAGGACAAGCAACAGGTCAACCGGGCGCGCCGCATTGAGCGGTTCCTCTCGCAGAATATGATGGCGGCCGAACAGTTCACCGGTCAGCCCGGTTCCACCGTTCCGGTGAAGGAAACCATCGAGGCGTTCGACAAGCTCACCAAGGGCGAGTTCGACCACATCCCCGAGCAGGCGTTCTTCCTGATCGGTGGCCTCGAGGACTTGGCCAAGAAGGCTGAAAGCTTCGGCGCCAAGCTGTGATGCATTCCTGCCAGCGGGAAAGGATCAGCGGGGAAGGGCGAGTGTGACATGGCCGAGATGAACGTGGAGATCGTTGCCGTCGACCGGAAAATCTGGTCGGGCCAGGCGACGTTCATCTTCACCCGCACCACCGTCGGCGAGATCGGTATCATGCCAAGGCATATCCCGCTGGTGGCGCAGCTGGTCGACGACGCCATGGTTCGCGTCGAACGTGAGGGCGAGAAGGACCTGCGCATCGCGGTGGATGGCGGCTTTCTGTCGGTGACCGAGGAGTCGGTCAGCATCCTCGCTGAATCCGCGGCGTTCGAGTCGGAGATCAACGAGGCTGCGGCCAAAGAGGATTCGGAGTCAGACGATCCCCGCGTCGCCGCCAGGGGGCGGGCCAGGCTACGCGCCGTCGGCGCGCTCGACTAGCGGACCGCGCCGATGAGCACGCTCATGATTGCCATGGTCGTGCTCGTCGCCGTGCTGGCAATTGCCGTCGCCGCCTTGAGTTATCGCCTGTGGAAGCTGCGTCAGGGAGGGACCGCGGCGATTATGCGGGACATCCCCGCTGTCGGGGGACATGGCTGGCGCCACGGCGTGATCCGCTACCGGGGCGGTGACGCCGCCTTCTATCGGTTGTCCAGTCTTCGCTTGTGGCCGGATCGCCAGCTGAGCAGGCGCGGGGTGGAGATCGTTTCGCGGCGCTCGCCGCGCGGCGATGAGTTCGACATCATGACCAAAGAGATCATTGTGCTGGAACTCCGCGACACGACGCAGGACCGTCGGGCGGGTTATGAAATCGCTCTGGACCGAGGCGCATTGACGGCTTTCCAGTCCTGGTTGGAATCACGTCCCAGTCCACGGGCACGCCGCCGCAGCATTTGATCGACGGGTTTACTTCTCGCGCCGGTTGGCCTGTCCGCCGCCCGGTTGCCACAGCACGTCGCCTTCGGGGTTGGCCAGTCTGCACAAGATAAACAACAAGTCGGACAATCGATTCAGATATTTGGCGGGTAGCGGGCTGACATCCGACGGGTGCAGTTCGATCGCGGCCCACGCCGAACGCTCCGCACGGCGGACCGCCGTGCGGGCGACATGCAGCAGCGCCGAGAGCGGCGACCCGCCGGGCAGGACAAAGGAGTTGAGAGCTGGCAGGCCTTCGTTGAACTCGTCACACCATGCCTCGAGTCGGTCGATGTATGACTGTGTGATGCGCAACGGAGGATGCTTGGGCTTCTCCTCAACCGGGGTCGAGAGGTCCGCGCCGGCATCGAAGAGGTCGTTCTGGACTTGCCGTAACACGTCCGTCAGCTGTTCGTTCGGGTTTCCCAACGCGATCGCGGCGCCGATCGCCGAGTTGGCTTCGTCGCAGTCTGCGTACGCCACCAGCCGCGGGTCGTTCTTGGAGACCCGCGAGAAATCGCTCAACCCTGTCGTTCCGTCGTCGCCGGTGCGGGTATAGATGCGGGTCAGGTGTACTGCCATAACTAAAAACCGTACCGCTCAGACCGCCGTGCTGACTGACAGGGCGATACCGCTTCACTAAACTCACTCGGGTGGCTGAGCGATTCGTGGTGACCGGTGGCAGTCGGTTGTCGGGCGAAGTCGCTGTTGGCGGTGCGAAGAACAGCGTTCTCAAGTTGATGGCCGCCGCCCTCCTTGCCGAAGGCACCAGCACCATCACCAACTGTCCTGACATCCTCGACGTCCCGCTGATGGCGGAGGTGCTGAGGGGCCTGGGCGCTACGGTCGAAGTGGACGACGCCACTGTGCGCATCACCTCGCCCGACGAGCCGAAGTACGACGCCGACTTCGCCGCGGTCCGCCAGTTCCGAGCCTCGGTCTGCGTACTCGGCCCGCTCGTCGGGCGGTGCAAGCGGGCCAAAGTCGCATTGCCGGGCGGCGACGCCATCGGGTCACGTCCCCTGGATATGCATCAGGCCGGTCTGCGGCAATTGGGGGCCGTCTGCAATATCGAGCACGGCTGTGTCGTTGCGCACGCAGATACCCTGCGGGGCGCGGAGATTCAGTTGGAGTTCCCGTCAGTGGGAGCCACTGAGAACATCTTGATGGCTGCGGTGCTGGCGGAGGGCGTCACCACCATTCACAATGCCGCGCGCGAACCCGACGTGGTTGACCTGTGCACGATGTTGAACCAGATGGGTGCGCAGGTCGAAGGTTCCGGTTCGCCGACGATGACGATCACCGGTGTGCCGCGACTGTATCCAACCGAGCACCGGGTCATCGGTGACCGGATTGTGGCCGCAACCTGGGGCATCGCCGCGGCGATGACCCGCGGTGACATCACGGTCACCGGGGTCGATCCGGCGCACCTCCAGGTCGTGCTGCACAAACTGCACGACGCGGGCGCGACGGTCACCCAGACGGAGGACAGCTTCCGGATAACGCAGTACGAGCGCCCAAAAGCCGTCAATGTCGCGACGCTGCCGTTCCCCGGATTTCCTACGGATCTGCAGCCGATGGCGATCGGCCTGGCTTCGATTGCCGACGGCACATCGATGATCACCGAGAACGTGTTCGAGGCCCGGTTCCGGTTCGTCGAGGAGATGATCCGCCTTGGCGCTGACGCCCGTACCGACGGGCACCATGCCGTCGTGCGCGGCCTGCCGCAACTGTCGAGTGCACCCGTGTGGTCGTCGGACATCCGGGCCGGCGCCGGCTTGGTGCTCGCCGGACTGGTTGCCGACGGTGACACCGAGGTGCACGACGTTTTTCACATCGATCGCGGCTATCCGCTGTTCGTAGAGAATCTGGTCAGTCTCGGAGCGGAGATCGAGCGCGTAGAGTAGTTGGGGCATAACGACTCTCGCCGGTCCTACGTGGAGCAGTAGCGAGTTGACCGTGTGTGTGCCGCGGAGTATAGTGGCAGGGTTGCCTGTTAAAGGGTGTTGTTTGAGAACTCAATAGTGTGTTTGGTGTTTTTGTTTTTGTTGTTGTTTTTTTGCCGTGTTCTGATGCCCCGTGTTGGGACATGGTTTTGTTTGTTTTGTCAGGTTTCTCTGATTTGAATTCTGCCCACGTTGTGTGGGGGTTTTTGTTTGGAGAGTTTGATCCTGGCTCAGGACGAACGCTGGCGGCGTGCTTAACACATGCAAGTCGAACGGAAAGGCCCCTTCGGGGGTGCTCGAGTGGCGAACGGGTGAGTAACACGTGGGTGATCTGCCCTGCACTTCGGGATAAGCTTGGGAAACTGGGTCTAATACCGGATAGGACTACGGCCTGCATGGGTTGTGGTGGAAAGTTTTTAACGGTGTGGGATGGGCCCGCGGCCTATCAGCTTGTTGGTGGGGTGATGGCCTACCAAGGCGACGACGGGTAGCCGGCCTGAGAGGGTGTCCGGCCACACTGGGACTGAGATACGGCCCAGACTCCTACGGGAGGCAGCAGTGGGGAATATTGCACAATGGGCGCAAGCCTGATGCAGCGACGCCGCGTGGGGGATGACGGCCTTCGGGTTGTAAACCTCTTTCACCATCGACGAAGGCTCACTTTTGGTGGGTTGACGGTAGGTGGAGAAGAAGCACCGGCCAACTACGTGCCAGCAGCCGCGGTAATACGTAGGGTGCGAGCGTTGTCCGGAATTACTGGGCGTAAAGAGCTCGTAGGTGGTTTGTCGCGTTGTTCGTGAAATCTCACGGCTTAACTGTGAGCGTGCGGGCGATACGGGCAGACTGGAGTACTGCAGGGGAGACTGGAATTCCTGGTGTAGCGGTGGAATGCGCAGATATCAGGAGGAACACCGGTGGCGAAGGCGGGTCTCTGGGCAGTAACTGACGCTGAGGAGCGAAAGCGTGGGGAGCGAACAGGATTAGATACCCTGGTAGTCCACGCCGTAAACGGTGGGTACTAGGTGTGGGTTTCCTTCCTTGGGATCCGTGCCGTAGCTAACGCATTAAGTACCCCGCCTGGGGAGTACGGCCGCAAGGCTAAAACTCAAAGGAATTGACGGGGGCCCGCACAAGCGGCGGAGCATGTGGATTAATTCGATGCAACGCGAAGAACCTTACCTGGGTTTGACATGCACAGGACGCCGGTAGAGATATCGGTTCCCTTGTGGCCTGTGTGCAGGTGGTGCATGGCTGTCGTCAGCTCGTGTCGTGAGATGTTGGGTTAAGTCCCGCAACGAGCGCAACCCTTGTCTCATGTTGCCAGCACGTCATGGTGGGGACTCGTGAGAGACTGCCGGGGTCAACTCGGAGGAAGGTGGGGATGACGTCAAGTCATCATGCCCCTTATGTCCAGGGCTTCACACATGCTACAATGGCCGGTACAAAGGGCTGCGATGCCGTGAGGTTAAGCGAATCCTTTAAAGCCGGTCTCAGTTCGGATCGGGGTCTGCAACTCGACCCCGTGAAGTCGGAGTCGCTAGTAATCGCAGATCAGCAACGCTGCGGTGAATACGTTCCCGGGCCTTGTACACACCGCCCGTCACGTCATGAAAGTCGGTAACACCCGAAGCCAGTGGCCTAACCCTTGTGGGGGGAGCTGTCGAAGGTGGGATCGGCGATTGGGACGAAGTCGTAACAAGGTAGCCGTACCGGAAGGTGCGGCTGGATCACCTCCTTTCTAAGGAGCACCACGAAAAGCATCTTCACTTCCGAAGGTGTGAGCCGTGTAGGGGTTCTGGTCTGTAGTGGGCCGAACCGGGTGCACAACAACAAAAGCTTGATGCCGGGCACACTATTGGGTCCTGAGACAACACCGGTGGGTGTTGTCGCCCTGCTTGGTGGTGGGGTGTGGTGTTTGGTAATTGGATAGTGGTTGCGAGCATCGAATGGATGCGTTGCCCCTGGTGGGGTGGCGTGTTTGTTTGTGCAATTTTTGAAACACTTTGGTTTTTGTGTTTGTAAGTGTGTTAGGGCGCATGGTGGATGCCTTGGCATCGAGAGCCGATGAAGGACGTGGGAGGCTGCGTTATGCCTCGGGGAGCTGTCAACCGAGCGTGGATCCGAGGATGTCCGAATGGGGAAACCCGGCACGAGTGATGTCGTGTCACCCGTCGCTGAATGTATAGGCGGCGGGGGGGAACGCGGGGAAGTGAAACATCTCAGTACCCGTAGGAGAAGAAAACAATTGTGATTCCGCTAGTAGTGGCGAGCGAACGCGGAGGATGGCTAAACCGTATGCATGTGATACCGGGTAGGGGTTGTGTGTGCGGGGTTGTGGGAGTGGCAAGTCTCAGCTCTATCCGGCTGGGGGGCAGTGAGAAAGTGTCGTGGTTAGCGGAAGTGGCCTGGGATGGTCTGCCGTAGACGGTGAGAGCCCGGTACGTGAAAATCCGGCACCTGCCTTTTGTTGTTTCCCGAGTAGCAGCGGGCCCGTGGAATCTGCTGTGAATCTGCCGGGACCACCCGGTAAGCCTGAATACTTCTCGATGACCGATAGCGGATTAGTACCGTGAGGGAATGGTGAAAAGTACCCCGGGAGGGGAGTGAAAGAGTACCTGAAACCGTGTGCCTACAAGCCGTCAGAGCCCTCTCCTTTGGGGGTGGGGTGATGGCGTGCCTTTTGAAGAATGAGCCTGCGAGTCAGGGACATGTCGCGAGGTTAACCCGGGTGGGGTAGCCGCAGCGAAAGCGAGTCTGAATAGGGCGTATCCCCCGTTTGGGGGTGTAGTGGTGTGTTCTGGACCCGAAGCGGAGTGATCTACCCATGGCCAGGGTGAAGCGCGGGTAAGACCGCGTGGAGGCCCGAACCCACTTAGGTTGAAGACTGAGGGGATGAGTTGTGGGTAGGGGTGAAAGGCCAATCAAACTCCGTGATAGCTGGTTCTCCCCGAAATGCATTTAGGTGCAGCGTTACATGTTTCTTGCCGGAGGTAGAGCTACTGGATGGCCGATGGGCCCTACTAGGTTACTGACGTCAGCCAAACTCCGAATGCCGGTAAGTGAAAGTGTGGCAGTGAGACGGCGGGGGATAAGCTCCGTGCGTCGAAAGGGAAACAGCCCAGATCGCCGGCTAAGGCCCCTAAGCGTGTGCTAAGTGGGAAAGGATGTGCAGTCGCAGAGACAACCAGGAGGTTGGCTTAGAAGCAGCCACCCTTGAAAGAGTGCGTAATAGCTCACTGGTCAAGTGATTGTGCGCCGATAATGTAGCGGGGCTCAAGCACACCGCCGAAGCCGCGGCAACAAGAAATTGTTGGGTAGGGGAGCGTCCCCTCACCGGTGAAGCCACCTAGTGATGGTGTGGTGGAGGTGTGGGGAGTGAGAATGCAGGCATGAGTAGCGATAAGGCAAGTGAGAACCTTGCCCGCCGAAAGACCAAGGGTTCCTGGGCCAGGCCAGTCCGCCCAGGGTGAGTCGGGACCTAAGGCGAGGCCGACAGGCGTAGTCGATGGACAACGGGTTGATATTCCCGTACCCGTGTGTGCGCGCCCGTGATGAATCAATTCTGCTAACCACCCAAATGGTGGCCGATCAATCCCTTTCGGGGGTGCGACGGTTCGCCGGCTGCGTGGGACCCGGGTTGGTAGTAGTCAAGCGATGGGGTGACGCAGGAAGGTAGCCGTACCAGTCAGTGGTAATACTGGGGCAAGCCGGTAGGAAGAGATCTAGGCAAATCCGGGTCTCATCTATTCCGAGAGGTGATGCATAGCCGGATGAGGTGAATTCGGTGATCCTATGCTGCCGAGAAAAGCCTCTAGCGAGCACACACACGGCCCGTACCCCAAACCGACACAGGTGGTCAGGTAGAGAATACCGAGGCGTACGAGTGAACTATGGTTAAGGAACTCGGCAAAATACCCCCGTAACTTCGGGAGAAGGGGGGCCCCCACACCGTCAACCGGCTTGCCCGGGGCAGCGGGAGGGGGTCGCAGAAACCAGTGAGAAGCGACTGTTTACTAAAAACACAGGTCCGTGCGAAGTCGCAAGACGAGGTATACGGACTGACGCCTGCCCGGTGCTGGAAGGTTAAGAGGACCCGTTAACCCCTTAAGGGTGAAGCGGAGAATTTAAGCCCCAGTAAACGGCGGTGGTAACTATAACCATCCTAAGGTAGCGAAATTCCTTGTCGGGTAAGTTCCGACCTGCACGAATGGCGTAACGACTTCTCAACTGTCTCAACCATAGACTCGGCGAAATTGCACTACGAGTAAAGATGCTCGTTACGCGCGGCAGGACGAAAAGACCCCGGGACCTTCACTACAACTTGGTATTGATGTTCGGTACGGTTTGTGTAGGATAGGTGGGAGACTGTGAAACAATTACGCCAGTAATTGCGGAGTCGTTGTTGAAATACCACTCTGATCGTATTGGACCTCTAACCTCGAACCGTATATCCGGTTCAGGAACAGTGCCTGGCGGGTAGTTTAACTGGGGCGGTTGCCTCCCAAAATGTAACGGAGGCGCCCAAAGGTTCCCTCAACCTGGACGGCAATCAGGTGTCGAGTGCAAGTGCACAAGGGAGCTTGACTGCAAGACCTACACGTCAAGCAGGGACGAAAGTCGGGACTAGTGATCCGGCACCCCCGAGTGGAAGGGGTGTCGCTCAACGGATAAAAGGTACCCCGGGGATAACAGGCTGATCTTCCCCAAGAGTCCATATCGACGGGATGGTTTGGCACCTCGATGTCGGCTCGTCGCATCCTGGGGCTGGAGCAGGTCCCAAGGGTTGGGCTGTTCGCCCATTAAAGCGGCACGCGAGCTGGGTTTAGAACGTCGTGAGACAGTTCGGTCTCTATCCGCCGCGCGCGTCAGAAGCTTGAGGAAACCTGTCCCTAGTACGAGAGGACCGGGACGGACGAACCTCTGGTCCACCAGTTGTCCCACCAGGGGCACCGCTGGATAGCCACGTTCGGACAGGATAACCGCTGAAAGCATCTAAGCGGGAAACCCCCTCCAAGACCAGGCTTCTCACCCATTAAGTGGGATAAGGCCCCCCGCAGACCACGGGATCGATAGACCAGACCTACACACCCCGCAAGGGGCACAGGGAACTGGCACTAACCGGCCGAAAACTTACACACACACACCGCAACCACAAACCCACACACCACTCAACCGCACCCCACCACCAAAACACACCCCAACAAAATAAAATGAATAGAGTTACGGCGGCCACAGCGACAGGGAAACGCCCGGACCCATCCCGAACCCGGAAGCTAAGCCTGCCAGCGCCGATGATACTACCCAACCCGGGTGGAAAAGTAGGACACCGCCGAACACACACAAAAAAGGGCACCCCACAAAGGTGCCCTTTTTTACATTCAAAAACACTCAATTAAAAAGCATCAGATTTCCGCTCTTCACGTTTTTCTCCATTTCAAGCAGCGCACGCTTCCGATCAAGCCCGCCGCCGTATCCGGTAAGGCCTCCGCTTGCACCGATCACCCGGTGGCAAGGAACGATAATGGCGATCGGATTGCGGCCATTTGCCAATCCCACCGCGCGAGCGGCACCTGATGCACCGACCTGTTCTGCGATCTGTCCGTACGACCGGGTTTCCCCATACGGAATGGTCAGCAGGGCCTGCCAGACCCGCCGCTGGAATTCGCTTCCTGCCAGGCTGAGCTCGAGGTCGAAATTGGTGCGCTGGCCGGCGAAATACGCTTGGAGCTGGTCGACCGCATCCGGAAACGCACCCTCGTCGAGCACCCAATCAGAGCGGTTCGGCTCGTAGGTTTGGTTTAGCATGCGCAGGTTCGTCAGCACTTGGCCGCGCCCGGCCAGCGCCAACGGACCGATCGGGCTGTCAACGGTGCGGTAGTGGATCATGCGATCTCCTTGGATGGCCATTGGTTCACCGGATGCTCCAGCGTGGTCCATAGATGTTGCGTGGCATACGAGCGCCAGGGGCGCCATTGGCGGCTTCGTGCATTCAGTGCCCGCTGCGCGGGCGGCAAGCCCAATTGCTCGGCAGCCGACCGCAATCCGAGGTCGCTGGCAGGAAAGGCATCGGGGTCACCCAGGCCACGCATGGCGATGACCTCTGCGGTCCACGGCCCAATACCGGGCACGGCAAGCAGCTGCTGACGGGCCGCGTTCCAGTCACAGCCGGTGTCAAGGACCACGCTGCCATCGGCCAGGCCGGTGATCAGGGCAGTCACGGTCCGCCGGCGTGTCGCTGGCACTGCCAAATGGGTCGGATCGATATCAGCGAGCTGCTCGACCGATGGAAAGGTGTGCGTCAGCGCGCCGTGGGCATCGTGAACCGGCTGGCCATACGCCACGACCAGCCTGCTCGCGTGAGTCCGCGCGGCCTTGGTGGACACCTGCTGACCCAGCACCGCCCGCACGGCAAGTTCGGCTTCGTCGACGGTGCGGGGTATGCGTTGCCCTGGTGCTTTGGCTACCACCGGGGCCAACACCGGATCAGATTGCAGTACCTCGATCACCGCCTCCGGATCGGCATCGAGGTCTAAGAGCCGCCTGCAACGGGAGATGGCGGTCGTCAAGTCGCGGAAGTCATCGAGCACCAGCACACAACGGACATGATCGGGCGCGGGTGTCAGGCTGACAATGCCGTTGCCGGACGGCAGCCGCAGGGTGCGCCGATACGTGCCGTCGCGCACCTCCTCACAACCGGGCACCACGCCGGCGGCCAGGTGACCGAAGACGCCTTCGTAGGCGAACGGAACCCGCACGGGCAGGCGCAGCGACACCGTCCCAGGTGACGCACCATCGCGCCCGAACCGCGCGGCGGCGCGTTGGCGCAACTGCGTCGGAGTGCTGTCGCAGACCGAGCGCAGCGTGTCGTTGAACTGGCGGATACTGGAAAACCCTGCGGCAAAAGCGATATCGCCGAACGGCAGATTCGTTGTCTCGATCAATACCCGTGCGGTTTGCGTACGCTGCGCGCGGGCCAGGAAAAGCGGCCCGGCTCCGGTTTCCGCTTGCAGCAGCCGCTCAAGCTGGCGGGTGGTGTAGCCGAGGCGGGCGGCCAGCCCGGTGACACCTTCGCGGTCGACCGTGCCGTCGGCAATCAGCCGCATGGCCCGGGCGATCAAGTCGCCGCGGATGTTCCACTCGGGCGATCCCGGCGACGCATCTGGGCGGCAGCGCTTGCACGCGCGAAAGCCGGCGCGTTGTGCGGCCGCCGCGGTCGGATAGAACCGCACATTGCGGGCGAACGGCGGCCGGACCGGACAGCTGGGGCGGCAATAGATCCCCGTGGTCAGGACCGCGGTGACGAACCAGCCGTCGAAGCGGGCGTCTTTGGATTGCACGGCCCGATAGCACCGGTCGAAGTCTTCATGCACGTTTCGACAATTACACCCGACCACTGACATTACTAGCGGAAAACCGACATCGTGGTGGCCGACCGGATGGGCTGCGCCGCCCGGATTCGGCCGACCGGCTACGCGGGTGCTGCCAGCCGCGTCGGCTGGCCGTGGCCGCGCAGCGTCACGGTCTCGCCCAAAGACCAACGGGCGCGTTCGTTTTCACTTGCGGCGTTCACGGTGTCCGCGGACGCCAACAGTCGACCGGGTTCGTCCTTCGCCAGTTCGCACAGTCGTGCGGCTTCGTTGACAGGCTCGCCGATCACCGTGTACTCGAAACGCTCCTTGGCGCCCACATTCCCCGCGACGGCCTTGCCGGCGGTGACCCCGATACCGGCGGGGCACTCGGGCACCTCGCTGTCGAGTCGAGTAGCGATGGCGCGCGCTGCGGCCAACGCCTGGTCTTCCGGACGGTCGAGACGGTTGGGTGCGCCGAATACTGCCAGGACCGCATCGCCCTCGAACTTGTTGACCAGTCCGCAATGCCGGTCCACCTCTTCGACGACCACGGCGAAGAAGCGGTTCAGCAGTTGCACGACTTCCGCGGCAGGGCGGCTGGTCACCAACTGCGTCGAGCCGACGATATCGACGAAAACCACTGCGACATAGCGTTCTTCGCCGCCGAGCTGTGGTTTTTCTTTTTCGGCGGCGGCAGCGACTTCGCGCCCGACGTGACGGCCGAACAGGTCGCGCACTCGTTCGCGCTCGCGTAAGCCGTCGACCATCGCGTTGAAGCCGCGCTGCAGCTCGCCGAGCTCTGTGCCGTCGAAGACCACCAGATCGCCCCGCAGGTCACCCTCTTCGACGCGCCGAAGCGCCGATCGCACCGCGCGCACCGGCGTGGCAGTCAGCCAAGACAGGACCCACATCAACATAAAGCCGAAGATCAGCGCGGCGGTCGCTATCACCAGTACCGCGACCGCCAGCTGGGTCTCGCTGAGGTTGCCCAGCGCCAAAGCGAAGAGCGCGGTAAGGGCTATCCCGAGAACCGGGACACCGGAGCTCAGCAGCCACACGGTCAGGGTGCGGCCCATGATGCCCGGTGCCAACCGCCGCGATACCCGGCCCGCCTCCAGGGCCTGCGCCGCCACTGGGCGCAGCGCGAACTCGGTGAACAAATAAGACGCGGTGGCCACCAGGATGCCAACGAAGCTCACCGAGAAACCCACGATCGGGATGAACGTGCTGTCGGCCAGCCCGTAGAGCGTCGTCATCAAGGCAGCTCCGCTTGCCCAGAAAGCGAGCACGCCAAGCGCCAGCCACAGCGGGGCCAGGAAGGTGGCCCGTTCATCGGCAGGGGTGGCGTGGCGTTCCTCGATCGCCCAGCGCAAAGCGTTGATCAGCCGGTGGGTGATCAGATAGGTCCCGAGCGCCAGCGCGAGGGCAATGTAGGCCGGCGTGACTGCGAAAGTGATCCACAGTGGCGCGTCGCTGAAGATGCTTGGGGTCGGGAACGCGATGGTCAGCAGCAGGGTCGTGACACCGATGCCGATCACGTTCGTCGCGAGGATAAAGACGGTGATGATGAGCTGAATACGTACCCGTCGGCGGCTCTGGCTTTCCGACACCCTCCCGAGTAGCCACGAACCGTACTCGGGTGTGTCCGAGAGCCGACCGCTCTGCTGGGTTACCGCCTCCAGAAGCCGTCCCAGCCGTTGCGCGACCGTTCGTGTGGCCATCATGTTGGCGCCAGCCTAATTCGTCGGGTGGTCCGCGCTTAAGGTGAGTCGGGTGCGCCTCGTTATCGCCCACTGCACGGTCGACTATCTCGGCCGACTTACCGCGCATCTGCCCTCGGCCCGTCGACTGCTGCTGGTCAAGGCGGATGGCTCGGTGAGCGTGCACGCCGATGACCGCGCCTACAAGCCGCTGAACTGGATGAGCCCGCCGTGTTGGCTCACCGAGGAGCTCGACGGCGCACAACCGGTGTGGGTAGTGCAGAACAAAGCCGGCGAGCAGTTACGCATCACGATCGAGGACGTCGAGCACGACTCCAGCCATGACCTAGGGGTGGATCCCGGGTTGGTCAAGGACGGCGTCGAAGCCCACCTGCAGGCGTTGCTCGCCGAGCACGTGGAGCTGCTCGGCGCCGGATACACGTTGGTGCGCCGCGAGTACATGACGGCGATCGGGCCAGTCGACCTGCTGTGCCGCGACGAACAGGGCCGCTCGGTCGCGGTGGAGATCAAGCGTCGCGGGGAGATCGACGGTGTCGAGCAGCTCAGCCGCTATCTCGAGTTGCTCAACCGCGACAGCGTGCTCGCGCCGGTAAGTGGGGTATTCGCCGCGCAACAGATCAAGCCGCAGGCAAGAACGTTGGCCGTCGATCGTGGGATCCGTTGTCTGACATTGGATTACGACAAGATGCGCGGAATGGACTCCGACGAGTACCGGCTGTTCTGAGCCGTTTCACTAGACTGATGCCATGCCTCGGCGGCGCAGTTCACCCAGTAGGCGGTGGCTGCTGGCGGTAGAACGCCGGGTGGAAACCGGGCCCGACGGCCACGACTACGAAGTGCGGCCTGTGGCCGCCGCACGGGCTGTCAAGACGTATCGCTGCCCCGGTTGCGATCACGAAGTTCGTTCGGGCACAGCTCATGTGGTGGTGTGGTTAGCAGATTCCGGCGAGGTTGCGGTCGACGATCGGCGGCACTGGCACACGCCGTGCTGGATCAACCGGGCAAACCGCGCGCCCACCCGAAAGTGGTCGTGAAGAAATCAGTGCGCAGAATCTGAGTCGGCGTGCGGTTCAACCAACTCGATCAGGACGCCACCGGCGTCCTTGGGGTGAATGAAGTTGATCCGCGAGTTCGCTGTGCCACGCCGGGGCGCGTCGTAAAGCAGGCGGACGCCCTGCTCGTGCAGCCGCCCGGTGAGGGCCTCGAGGTCGCTGACCCGGTAAGCAATTTGTTGGATGCCGGGCCCGCGCTTGTCGAGGAACTTTGCGATCGCCGAGGACTCGTCGAGCGGGGCCATCAACTGCACCTGTGCGCTGCCGACCGGGGCCCCGCGCACCGACAACATCGCCTCGCGAATGCCCTGGTCGTTGTTGATTTCCTCGTGCAACACGATCATGCCCAGGTGGTCGTGGTACCACGCGATCGCGGCATCGAGGTCGGGGACCGCAAGACCGACATGGTCGACCGCCGTCACCAACGCGGTGGCGAGGACTGGACGGGCGTCAACTTGGTCGGTGGTCATAACGTAACGGTAACCTGACGGGAAAGATTCTGCTCCCCCGATCCCTCGGATCGGCAGTTAAAGGCCCGCTCTGGAGGTAGTTATGACGACATCGGTGATCGTTGCTGGCGCACGGACCCCGATCGGCAAGTTGATGGGTTCGCTGAAGGATTTCTCGGCTAGCGACCTGGGCGCGATTGCTATCGCCGGTGCCCTGGAAAAGGCCAACGTGCCCGCCTCAGCCGTCGAATACGTGATCATGGGCCAGGTGCTGACCGCCGGGGCCGGTCAGTTGCCGGCACGCCAAGCGGCGGTGGCAGCCGGTATCGGTTGGGATGTCCCGGCCATGACGATCAACAAGATGTGTCTGTCCGGTATCGACGCCATCGCGCTGGCTGACCAGCTCATTCGGGCCGGCGAGTTCGACGTGGTGGTGGCCGGCGGTCAGGAGTCCATGACCAAGGCGCCGCACCTGCTGATGGACAGCCGATCCGGCTACAAGTACGGCGACGTGACGGTCGTGGACCATATGGCCTACGACGGCCTGCACGACGTGTTCACCGATCAGCCGATGGGCGCGCTGACCGAGCAGCGCAACGACGTGGACAAATTCACCCGCGCCGAACAGGACGAATTCGCTGCGCGGTCACACCAGAAGGCCGCTGCAGCATGGAAGGACGGCATCTTCGCCGACGAAGTCGTGCCGGTGAGCATCCCGCAGCGCAAGGGTGACCCCTTGCAATTCAACGAGGATGAGGGCATCCGCGCCAACACCACCGCCGAATCGCTGGCCGGGCTGAAGCCGGCGTTTCGTCCCGACGGCACCATCACTGCCGGATCGGCGTCGCAGATTTCCGACGGCGCAGCCGCCGTCGTCGTTATGAACAAGGACAAGGCCGCCGAGCTGGGGTTGACGTGGCTGGTCGAAATCGGCGCACACGGCGTGGTGGCCGGCCCGGATTCGACCCTGCAGTCGCAGCCCGCCAACGCGATCAAAAAAGCTCTCAGCCGCGAAGGGATCTCCGTGGACCAACTCGATGTGGTGGAGATCAACGAGGCGTTTTCTGCGGTGGCACTGGCTTCCACGCGAGAACTTGGCATTGATCCCGACATCGTCAACGTCAACGGCGGTGCGATCGCGATCGGGCACCCAATCGGCATGTCAGGCGCTCGGATCGCGTTGCATGCGGCTCTCGAACTGGCCCGTCGGGGCTCGGGATACGGCGTTGCGGCGCTATGCGGGGCAGGTGGCCAGGGCGACGCGCTGATCCTGCGGGCGGGCTAGCCCGCCGGCACAAACAGCGTGGCTCCAGCGGAGATTGGACCTCGCAACTGTGTTCGGATGCTGCGAGGGCGATAGTTGCTGGCATCGGGCGCACGGGCGGCACAGCCGCATGATGTGATTTTGGTCATACCACCACGCAACAGCGCCTCAAGGCCGTAACCGGGTGGATCGGGCCGGACCATGACGTGCCAGACTTGACGACGTGACCCGTCCTCGACCCCCGATTGGCCCCGCGATGACCGGCGCGGTCGACTTGTCCGCCCTCAAGCAAAGCGCGCCGTCGGGCGATGCGGCCGCGGGGGGATCGGCAGGATCGGCGACGTCCGTCGGCACCGAGATCAACGAAGCCAACTTCGAAGAAGAGGTGCTGCTGCGGTCCAACCAGGTGCCGGTAGTCGTCCTACTCTGGTCGCCGCGCAGCGATGTCTGCCTCCAATTGGCCGACATCTTGTCCGGACTGGCCGCCGCCGACAACGGCAAGTGGTCACTGGCAAGCGTCAACGTCGACACGGCTCCCCGGGTGGCCCAGATATTCGGCGTCGAAGTTGTCCCGACTGTCGTGGCGTTGGCTGCAGGACAGCCACTTTCGAGCTTTCAGGGCATTCAGCCGCCGGAGCAGTTACGCCGCTGGGTGGACTCGCTGCTTTCCGCTACTGCGGGAAAGCTCGGCGGGGCAACGACTTCCGAGGAGTCCGGGGAAGAAGTCGACCCCGCGCTCGCACTGGCGCGCCAGCAGCTCCAAGACGGTGACTTCGCCGCCGCCTCCGACTCGTATCAGGCCATCCTGGACGACGATCCCAACCACGTCGAAGCGAAGGGCGCGATTCGCCAGCTCGCCTTCCTGATGCGGGCCACCGCGCAGCACCCTGACGCGATCGCCGTCGCCGACGCGGCACCTGACGACATAGACGCCGCGTTCGCCGCGGCCGACGTGCAGCTGCTCAACCAGGATGTGCAAGGTGCCTTCGACCGGCTGGTCGCGTTGGTGCGACGGACGTCCGGTGACGAGCGAATCTCGGTGCGCACGCGGCTCATCGAGCTCTTCGAGCTCTTTGATCCCGCCGATCCCGACGTCATCACCGGGCGGCGCAACCTCGCCAACGCCCTGTACTAAACCGCGCGCGTTACCTATTCGGGCTCGAGCCACAGAGCCGAGGTGGGCGGCAGCACCAAAACCGCCGATGCCGGGCGGCCGTGCCATGGCTCATCGGTTGCCTCGACACCGCCGAGGTTGCCGATCCCGGTGCCGTTGTAGTTGGTCGCGTCGGTGTTGAGCACCTCACGCCACCGCCCGGCGCTGGGCAGGCCGAGGCGGTAGCCACTGTGCTCCGCACCGGCGAAGTTGAACACGCACGCCATCACCGAGCCGTCGCTGCCGTACCGCAGGAAGCTCAGCACGTTGTTGGCGGAGTCGTTCGCGTCGATCCACGAATAGCCTTCCGGCTTGGTGTCCTGGCTCCACAGCGCCGGGTGTCCGCGGTAGATCTTGTTGAGGTCATTGGTGAGGTTCGAGATCCCGGTGGAGAAGCTGTTTTCGTCGAGTTGGAACCAGTCCAAGCCGTGCTCCTCCGACCATTCGGCGCGCTGCCCGAATTCTTGGCCCATGAACAGTAGTTGCTTACCCGGATGCGCCCACTGGTACGCCAGCAGGCTGCGCAATCCCGCCGCCTTGACGTGGTCGTTGCCCGGCATCCGCGACCACAACGTGCCTTTGCCATGCACCACCTCGTCGTGGCTGATCGGCAGCACGAAGTTCTCGCTGAACGCGTAGAGCATCGAGAAGGTGATCTCGTGATGGTGATAGCTGCGGTGCACCGGATCGTGGCTGAGATAGTCGAGGGTGTCGTGCATCCAGCCCATGTTCCACTTCATCGAAAAGCCAAGGCCGCCTACGCTAGTCGGCCTCGACACGCCTGGCCACGACGTGGACTCCTCGGCGATGGTGACGATTCCCGGCGCCGCCTTGTGCGCAGTGGCGTTCATCTCCTGCAAAAACTGGACGGCTTCCAGGTTCTCCCGTCCGCCGTAGATGTTCGGGGTCCAACCGCCGGCGGGGCGGGAATAGTCGAGGTAAAGCATCGACGCGACGGCGTCGACTCGCAGGCCGTCGATGTGGAATTGCTCGAGCCAGTACAGCGCATTGGCCACCAGGAAATTGCGCACCTCGGCGCGGCCGAAGTCGAAGACGTAAGTGCCCCAGTCGAGTTGCTCGCCTCGCCGCGGGTCCGAGTGCTCGTAGAGCGGTGTGCCGTCGAAACGGCCCAGCGCCCACGCGTCCTTGGGGAAGTGGGCCGGGACCCAGTCCACGATGACGCCGATGCCGGCCTGGTGCAGCGCGTCGACGAGAGCGCGGAATTCGTCGGGGCTGCCGAAGCGCGATGTCGGGGCGTAGTAGGACGTGACCTGGTATCCCCAGGATCCGGCGAACGGGTGCTCGGCGACCGGCAGCAGCTCGATGTGGGTAAACCCCTGCGCCACAACGTAGGCCGTCAGCTCGCGGGCAAGGTCGCGATAGGACAGGCCCGGGCGCCACGAGCCAAGATGGACTTCGTAGGTGCTCATCGGTTCGAACACCGGATTGCGTTGGGCCCGCGCTGTCATCCAGTCGTCATCGGCCCAGTGATAGTCGCTTACGAAAACCCGCGACGCCGTGTGTGGTGGCACCTCGGTGGCGAACGCCATGGGGTCGGCCCGGTCAGTGACGGTGCCGTCGGCGCCGTGCACCCGGAACTTGTAGAGGCCATCGGCTGGGAAATCCGGCCAGAACAACTCCCACACGCCCGAGGATCCCAATACCCGCAGCGGGGCGTCGTTGCCGTTCCAACCGTTGAACTGCGCGATCAGGCTGACGCCCTTGGCATTGGGCGCCCAGACGGCGAACGACACGCCTTCGACCACACCGTCGGCGGTTTCGAACGAACGTGGATGGGCGCCCAGCACGTCCCACAGCCGTTCGTGGCGGCCTTCGCCGAAAAGGTGCAGATCAACTTCCCCCAACGTCGGCAGGAAGCGGTACGCGTCGGCGACGGTGTGCGAGCCCGATCCGTCGTAACCGACCTCGAGGCGATAGTCGATCAGGTCGACGAACGGCAGTGCCACTGCGAACAATCCGGAGTCGATGTGCTGCAGCGGAAACCGGTCTTCGCCGACAAGTGCGACGACTTCGGTGGCGTGCGGCCGAAAGGCCCGGATGACCGTGTGGTCGCCGTACTCGTGCGCGCCCAGGATGCCGTGCGGATTGTGGTGCTCACCGGCCACCAGCCGGGCCAAGTCGCTCGGTTCGGGCGCCAGGTGGGCCCTGGCGAGTTGGTCAGTGGGCTTCATTGCGACGTCATTTCCGGCGCAGCAGCGCCATGCGGGATTCGGACGGTATGAGCGGCATGTTGATGATGTGGGCGGGTGCGCGACCAGGATCGATGCGTATGTAGTTGGCTTGTCCCCATTGATATTCCTCGCCGGTGATCTCGTCGCGAACCCAGAACCGCTCGTAGTGCTCCATACCCAATGCGGCCATGTCCAACCACAACGTCGCCTCCTCCGGACCGAACGCGTTGAGCGTCACCACCACCAGCACGCAGTCGCCGGTGACCGGGTCGAACTTGCTGTAGGCCAGCAATGCGTCGTTGTCGATGGCATGGAAGGTGATGTTGCGCAGCTGCTGCAAAGCGGGATGCAATCGACGAATCTTGTTCAGCCGTGCGATGAACGGCTCCAGCGATCGTCCCGCCGCCAGCGCGCCGGCGAAGTCGCGCGGCCGCAACTCGTACTTCTCGGAATTGAGATACTCTTCGCTGCCCTCCCACACCGCCTGGTGCTCGAAGAGCTCATAGCCCGAGTACACCCCCCATGTCGGGCTCATCGTTGCCGCCAGCACCGCGCGTATCGCGAACATGCCCGGGCCGTTGTGTTGCAGGACGGCATGCAGGATGTCTGGGGTGTTGACGAATAAGTTGGGCCGGCGGAAGTCGGCAATCGCCGGGATCTCTTCGCCGAATTGAGTGAGCTCCCACTTGGCCGTACGCCAAGTGAAGTAGGTGTAAGACTGGGTGAAGCCCAGCTTGGCCAGCCCGAACTGGCGGGCCGGCGGAGTGAATGCCTCGGACAGGAACAGTACGTCGGGATCGATTGCTTTGATCTGACCGATCAGCCATGCCCAGAAGTCGGGCGGCTTGGTGTGCGGATTATCGACCCGGAAGACCTTCACCCCGTGATCCACCCAGTGCCGCACCACCCGCAGCACCTCGTCGTACAGCCCGGCGGGGTCGTTGTCGAAGTTGATCGGGTAGATGTCCTGATACTTCTTGGGTGGGTTCTCCGCGTAGGCGATGGTGCCGTCGGGTAGTTCGGTGAACCACTGGCGGTGGTTCTTGGCCCACGGGTGATCGGGCGCGCATTGCAACGCCAGATCAAGGGCCACCTCCATACCCAAGTCGTGCACCGCTGCGACGAATTTGTCGAAGTCGTCGATCGTGCCCAGCTGTGGATGGATCGCGTCGTGGCCACCCTCGTCGCTGCCGATCGCCCACGGCGATCCGACGTCACCGGGCACCGCGGTGGCGGTGTTGTTGCGGCCCTTGCGGTGGACCTTGCCGATCGGGTGGATCGGCGGCAGGTACACCACGTCGAAGCCCATCTGCGCGATTCGCGGCAACGCCGCGGCTGCGGTGGCGAACGTGCCGTGCACCGGGTTCCCATCGGCGTCCCGGCCACCGGTCGAGCGGGGGAACATCTCGTACCACGAGCCGAACCGGGCCAGCGGCCGATCCACCCACACCCCGTATTGCTCGCCGCGGCTGACCAGCTTGCGCAGCGGGTATTGCCTCAGGAGTTCGTCGATTTCGGGGCTCAGCGCCAGCGCGGCCCGGGAGACCGGATCGCCCGGCGCTTGCAGTGCGGCGGCGGCGGCGCGTAGTGGATCGCGCCGGCTACGGGGCACACCGGTCGCGGCGCGCTCGAGTAATTGTGCTCCGACCAGCAGGTCGTTGGACAGTTCGGACTCGCCCTGGCCGGCCTCCAGCTTGGCCTCGACAGCGTGCCGCCAGGTATGGATCGGATCACCCCAGCCGTCCACTCGAAACGTCCACAGCCCGACGCGGTCCGGGGTGAACTGACCGTGGAAGACATAGGGTTCCTCGCCCATGGTCATCGAAAGCAGCAGCGGCTTCACCCGGGGGAGCGGCTCAACGGCGATTTCGGCCACTGACGCAGCCTTTAAGGGGGCCTGCACCGCCTTGAGCCGCCGGGTTTCGCCGGCTTGCGGGTAGCGCGGGCCGAGGTAGCGCACCACCAACGTGGCCGCAACGGCGTCATGACCTTCACGCCATACCGTCGCACGGACCGGAACTACCTCGCCGACCACAGCTTTTGCCGGATACGCGCCACACGATACGACAGGCGCGACGTCATCGATCTCGACACGACCGGGCACCGACACTTCCTTCCGGTTCTCTAGTCCGTTGTCGTTTCGGGCGCGGCCAAACCGCAGCCTCGGTGTTTTCGAAAGTCTCGAAAAACTCTTTGCGCCCAATACCCACCGTAGTGTCGGGCCACACCGGGGGGTGCAATGCACGCGCGGTTCGGGAAGCGAACCCCGGTCTGTGGTCAGTAAGGTAATGACGCGTGAAAGCCCTCCGCCGGTTCACGGTCCGCGCTCATCTTCCGGAACGCCTGGGGACGCTCGAACAGCTGTCGACCAACCTGCGGTGGTCGTGGGACAAGCCGACGCAAGATCTCTTCGACACGATCGACCCGACGCTGTGGCGGCAATGCGGTCAGGATCCGGTTGCCCTGCTGGGCGCGGTGAGCCCGGCTCGGCTCGATGAGTTGGCGCTAGACGGTGGTTTCCTGGATCGGCTCGACGCGCTGGCGGCTGAGCTGGACGATTATCTGAGCCGCCCGCTGTGGTACCAGCAGCAACAAGACAACGGCGCTGCCATGCCCAACGGCATCGCCTACTTCTCGATGGAGTTCGGGGTCGCCGGGGTGTTGCCCAACTACTCCGGTGGCCTGGGAATCCTGGCCGGCGATCATCTGAAGTCGGCGTCGGATCTCGGATTGCCGTTGATCGCGGTCGGCCTCTACTACCGCTCCGGCTACTTCCGGCAGTCGCTGACCGCCGACGGTTGGCAGCACGAAAACTACCCGGCGCTGGACCCGCAGGGCCTGCCGCTGCGGCTGCTGACCGACGGTGCCGGCGCGCCGGCGCTGGTTGAGCTGGCGCTGCCAGATTCCGGCCGGTTGCATGCACAGGTCTGGGTGGCCCAGGTCGGTCGCGTTCCGTTGCTGCTGCTGGATTCCGACATCTCGGAGAACGAGCACGAACTGCGTGGGGTCACCGACCGTCTCTACGGCGGCGACCAAGAACATCGCATGCAGCAGGAGATCCTGGCCGGCATCGGCGGGATACGCGCCATCCGGGCCTTCACGGCCATCGAAGGGCTGCCGGCGCCCGAGGTGTTCCACATGAACGAAGGCCACGCCGGATTCCTGGGCGCCGAGCGCATCCGCGAGCTGGTCGATGCCGGGCTGGACTTCGACACCGCGTTGACGGTCGTTCGCTCCAGCACGGTATTCACCACGCACACCCCCGTGCCCGCCGGTATCGACAGGTTCCCGATGGAGCTGGTGGAGCAGTACTTCGCGGACAATCTCGCGGATCTCGAGGGGCCCGCCGGCACGCCCTCGTCGCCGCTGCTGCCAGGTGTGCCGCTGGCCCGGATCCAGGCGCTGGGCGCCGAGGACGACCCGGAAAAGTTCAACATGGCCCACATGGGTCTGCGGCTGGCGCAGCGCGCCAACGGGGTTTCGCTCCTGCACGGCCGGGTCAGCCGAGCCATGTTCAACGAGCTGTGGCCCGGATTCGACACGGACGAGGTGCCGATCGGCTCGATCACCAACGGTGTGCATGCGCGCACCTGGGCGGCGCCGCAGTGGTTGGAATTGGGCCGCGAGCTGGCGGGATCGGATTCGTTCAGTGATCCCGGCGTATGGCTGCGATTGAAGGAGGTCGACGCCGGTCATTTGTGGTGGATTCGGTCGCAACTAAGGGCGCTGCTGGTCGAGGATGTTCGGGCGCGGCTGCGTCGATCGTGGCTTGAACGCGGGGCGCCTGACGCCGAATTAAGCTGGATCGCAACGGCATTCGATCCGGACGTGTTGACCATCGGGTTCGCTCGCCGGGTCCCGACCTACAAACGGCTGACGCTGATGCTGCGCGATCCGGACCGGCTGGAACAGCTGCTGCTCGACGAACACCGGCCGATCCAGTTGATCGTCGCCGGTAAGTCGCACCCCGCCGACGATGGCGGCAAGGCGCTGATCCAGCAGGTCGTGCAATTCGCCGACCGGCCCGAGGTGCGTCATCGAATCGCGTTCCTGCCTGACTACGACATGTCGATGGCCCGGCTGCTGTATTGGGGCTGCGACGTCTGGTTGAACAACCCGCTGCGCCCGCTGGAGGCTTGCGGCACGTCGGGGATGAAGAGCGCGCTCAACGGCGGGCTGAACCTGTCCATCCGCGACGGGTGGTGGGACGAGTGGTACGACGGCGAGAACGGCTGGGCGATACCCTCGGCGTCCGGAGTGGCCGATGACGGCCGCCGTGACGACCTCGAGGCGGCCGCGCTTTATGACCTGCTCCAGAAGTCGGTGGCCCCGACCTTTTACGAGCGCGACGAGCACTCGGTCCCGCGCCGCTGGATCGAGATGGTCCGCCACACCCTGCAGACGCTCGGTCCGAAAGTCCTGGCCTCCCGGATGGTGCGCGACTACGTCGAGGGCTATTACCTGCCGGCGGCGGAGTCGCTGCGCAGGACCGTGACGTTTGACGGCGACGGGCAGGCGACATTCGACCCGGCCCGCGAGCTGGCCGCCTACCGCCGGCGAGCCTACGAGGCATGGCCGCAGATCGAGGTCACCGACGTGGACAGCACCGGGCTGCCCGACACGCCGGTGGTCGGGTCGAAGCTCACCCTGACCGCGACGGTGCAGTTGGCCGCGCTGCGGCCCGACGAGGTAACCGTCGAAGCGGTGGTTGGCAGGGTCGACACCAGCGACGCGCTGATCGACCCGGTCACCGTCGAGATGCCCTACACCGGCACCGCGGCCGGCGGCGAGCACGTCTTCTCCACGACGACACCGTTGCCGGTGGCAGGCGCCGTCGGCTACACCGTGCGGGTGCTGCCGAATCACCCGATGCTGGCCGCTAGCTCGGAGCTCGGCCTGGTCGCGCTGGCTGCTCCGGCTCGCTGACCATGTGGGTCGCCGGTCAGCCCGAGCGGGCCTCGGCCGCGCTGCGCAGCCGCCCGAGCGCCTGGCGTACCTGCGAGCCATCGGTTGTCGGCCAGAACGGCGGCAGAGAGGCGCGCAGGTAGCCGCCGTAGCGCGCGGTGGCCATCCGTGAGTCGAGCACCGCGACCACGCCTCGGTCGTCAATGCCACGCAGTAGCCGCCCGGCGCCCTGTGCCAGCAGCAACGCGGCGTGGCTGGCCGCAACGGCCATGAAGCCGTTACCGCCGCGTGCGGCAACCGCACGCTGCCGCGCGGACAGCAGCGGATCGTCGGGCCGCGGGAACGGAATGCGGTCGATGATGACCAACGACAGCGACGGACCGGGCACGTCGACGCCCTGCCATAGCGACAGCGTGCCGAACAGCGACGTCGCCGCGTCGGCACTGAACTGCTCGACGAGCGCGGCGGTGCTGTCGTCGCCCTGGCACAACACCGGCGTCGAAAGTCGTTCGGCCATGGCCTCGGCGGCGGCGCGGGCCGCCCGCATCGACGAGAACAGCCCGAGTGTTCGCCCGCCCGCCGCGGTGACGAGGTCGGCGATCTCATTCAGCTGCTCGGCCGAGCCGGTGCCGTCGCGGCCCGGCGGTGGGAGATGGGCGGCGACATAGAGGATTCCGGCTTTGACGTGTTGAAACGGTGATCCGACATCGATTCCCCGCCAACGCTTTTGGGCATCGTCCTGCGGATCTGCCAGGCCCCAGGCGGTCGCCATCGCGTCGAAGGAGCCGCCGACGGTCAGCGTCGCCGACGTCAACACCGCCGTCGAGCCGGCGAACAACCGGTTGCGCAACAGCGTGGCCACCGACAGCGGCGCCACCCGCAGCGCGGCGCGCGTCGCACCGCGGTGGTCTTCCTGGTGGTCCAGCCACACCACGTCGGTGCGGTCGGGGATCGCCGGCGCGAACGACGTCAGCATCCGCGATGCGGTGTCGGCGATTTCTACGAGACTGGCGACGGCCTCCGCGCGCGCAGACGCGGCCTTGGTATCGGCCGGCGACGTGTCGATCGCCGAACGCGCCGCACCGGCGGCATCCCGCAGTGCGGTGAGGCAAGTCGCCAGCTCGTCGTCGAGATGGTCGATGCGCCCTGGCATTGTCATCTGGGCGTCCTGGATCGCGGCGGTGAACCGGGCGGACGCCTTTTCCCACCGCTGCATCAGTTCCGGTTCGACCAGCCTGGTGATGCGGCGCGAGGCGACCCCGAGCGCGGTTGCCGTCAGTTCGCCGGTGGCCACCGCGGTGACCCGGTCCACCAGATCGTGTGCCTCGTCGACGACCAGCAGCTGGTGTTCGGGCAGCACGGCCGAGTCCGCGACGGCGTCGATGGCCAGCAGCGCGTGGTTGGTGACGACGATATCGGCCTGGCCGGCCCGGCTTCGCGCGCGCTCGGCGAAGCATTCGGTGCCGAACGGGCAGCGTGCCATGCCCAGGCATTCCCGCGCGGACACGCTGACCTGCGACCAGGATCGGTCGGCCACGCCCGGCTTGACGTCGTCGCGGTCACCGGACTCCGTCGCCGCTGCCCAGGCGGTGAGCCGTTGCACGTCGCGGCCCAATGCGCTGACCGCCTGCGGCTCGAAAAGCTCGTCCGGTGGGCCGTCATCCGAACCGCCCGCCGATCCGTTGTGAATTTTGTTCAGGCACAGATAATTCTGGCGACCCTTCAGCAGCGCGTATCGCGGCGCGCGGGGTAGCGCATCGCTGAGGGCGTCGACCAGCTGAGGCAGATCACGATTCACCAGTTGGCGCTGCAGGGCGATTGTCGCGGTCGACACCACGACCGGCGTGTCATCGGACACCGCGCGGACAATCGCCGGAACGAGGTAGGCCAACGACTTTCCGGTGCCGGTTCCTGCCTGCACCGCCAGGTGCTCGCCGGTTTCGAAGGCATGGGCGACCGCGCCGGCCATCTGCAGTTGGCCGCTGCGTTCACTGCCGCCCAGCGCCGCCACCGCGGTGGCCAGCAGATCGGGCACGGACACCGGCAACTCGTCGGGCGTGGCTACTCCTGTTGGTCGATGGGCCGGCGGCGGGCCGGGATTTGCGTGGTGGGAATCGCCGGATCGCCGTGCGACAACATCAGACCTTCCCACGGCAAGCTTCGCAAGCCCGATGCCACCAGGTTGCGCGCCACGCCCAAAGCTTCACTTCCCAGGTCGATGACCGGTTCGCCGTTGCGTACCAGCGGGATCGTCAGCACCCGGGACGGCTCAGCGGTCGGCGGCGGATGGCCGGCCGGATGCACGACCTCCTCGGTAATGGTTCCGGTCGGGCGACACAGCCGCAGCGCCTCTTTGCGGCCGCCGCGCGACTCTTTGCGAGGGCTGCGCTTCTCGACCGGGATGCCGTCGACTTCGACCAGCTTGTAGATCATGTTCGCCGTCGGTGCGCCGGAGCCGGTGACCAGCGAGGTGCCGACGCCGTAGCTGTCGACAGGTTCGGCGCGCAGTCCGGCGATGGAAAATTCGTCCAGGTCACCGGAGACCACAATGCGGGTCTGCGTCGCGCCGAGCTGGTCGAGTTGCTCGCGGACCTGACGGGCCAGCACGCCCAACTCCCCGGAGTCGATGCGCACCGCACCCAATCCGGTGCCGGCGGCCGCCACCGCGTTGGCCACTCCCGCCGTCACGTCATAGGTGTCCACCAGCAGCGTGGTGCCCACACCGAGTGCGTCGACCTGTGCTTTGAACGCGGCCAGCTCGTCCGGCTTGTCGGGGCCGGTGTGCAGCAGGGTGAACGCGTGGGCGCTGGTGCCCTCCGTCGGAACCTCGTAGCGTCGGCCGGCCTCCAGGTTGGACGACGCGGCGCAGCCGGCGAGGTAGGCGGCGCGCGCAGCGGCGACTGCGGCGCGCTCATGAGTGCGGCGTGAGCCCATTTCGATCAACGGTCTGCCCTCGGCTGCGCTGACCATCCGCGCGGCTGCAGAGGCAACGGCGGTGTCGTGGTTGAAGATTGACAGCGCCAGCGTCTCCAGCACCACGCATTCAGCGAAGCTGCCGTGCACCGAAAGGACCGGCGACCCAGGAAAGTACAGCTCGCCCTCGGTGTAGCCGTCGACATCACCGCCGAAGCGAAAGTCGCGCAGGTACGCCAACGTATCCCGGTCGAGAAACTCCGCCAGCGACTCGCACGCGATGTCGTCGAACCTGAGTTCGGGCAGCGCTTCCAGAAACCGGCCAGTCCCGGCCACCACCCCGTAGCGGCGCCCGTCGGGCAGCCGGCGGGCGAACAGCTCGAAGGTGGTCCGACGATCTGCGGTGCCATCGCGCAGCGCCGCTGCCAGCATGGTCAACTCGTACCGGTCGGTCAGCAGCCCGGCGAAACCGGAGTCGTCCACACCGCAACCGTATCGGGTGGATTGCTGCGGCTCGCTATCCTAGAACGCATGGTTGCGTCAGCCCCGACTAAACCGGGGACCACCGGGCAACGGGAGGCCGACACGGTCGAGACCACGGCCGCTCCCTGGGTGACCATCGTGTGGGATGATCCGGTCAACTTGATGAACTACGTGACGTATGTGTTCCAGAAGCTGTTCGGCTACAGCGAGCCGCACGCCACCAAGCTGATGTTGCAGGTCCACAACGAAGGCAAAGCCGTGGTGTCGTCGGGCAGTCGGGAATCCATGGAGACCGACGTGTCCAAGCTGCATGCGGCCGGGTTGTGGGCCACCATGCAGCAGGACCGCTGAGATCGCCAGGTGCGCAAGTGGAAGCGGGTTGAGACCGCCGACGGTCCCCATTTCCGGTCCGCTCTTGACTCCCATGAGGCGGCGTTGCTCAAGAACCTGGTCGGCTCGATGATCGGGTTGCTCGACGAACGCGAATCGTCCTCGCCGCCAGACGAACTCGAGCAGATCACCGGCATGAGGACCGGTAGCTCCGAACCTCCGGACAATGCGACGCTGCAGCGGCTGCTGCCGGACTTCTCGAAGCCGGACGAAACTGACCCTTCGGGCAAGGAAGCCACCGAAAGCCTGAATGCCGCTCTACGCAGCCTGCACGAGCCGGAGATCATTGCGACTAAACGCGGTGCGGCACAACATCTATTGGCGACACTTCCTGATGACGGCGGCCGATTCGAGCTGACCGAAGATGACGCGAACGCGTGGGTCGCGGCCGTCAACGACATCCGTCTGGCCTTGGGCACCATGCTCGACATCCGCCCGAACGGCCCCGACAGCCTCCCCGATGACCATCCGATGGCCTCGCATCTCGATGTCTATCAGTGGCTGACTTTCTTGCAGGAGTACCTGGTTCTGGCGCTGATGGGGTCGAGATGAACTCGATCACCGACGTCGGGGGCATCCTGGTCGGCCAGCACCACCGACTGGACCCCGACGCGACGATGGGTGCCGGTTGGGCGTGCGGCGTCACCGTCGTCCTGACACCGCCCGGCACCGTGGGCGCTGTCGATTGCCGCGGCGGTGCGCCCGGCAGCCGGGAAACCGATCTGCTGGATCCGGCCAACAGCGTGCGCTATGTGGACGCGGTGCTGATCGCCGGGGGCAGTGCCTACGGATTAGCGGCTGCAGACGGAATCATGCGCTGGCTGGAGGAGCGCGACCGCGGCGTCGCGATGGCCGGCGGGGTGGTTCCGATCGTGCCGGGTGCGGTGATCTTCGATCTGGACGTCGGCGACTGGAGCCATCGGCCGACGGCCGAGTTCGGTTACGCGGCCTGTAATGCCGCCGCCGGCGGCGAAGGTGGGGCCGCCGCGGTGGGCACGGTCGGTGCCGGGGTGGGGGCGTGCGCCGGTGTGCTGAAGGGCGGGGTCGGGACCGCGTCGACAACGCTGCCGTCGGGGGTGACCGTCGGCGCGCTGGTCGCGGTCAACTCTGCGGGCAATGTCATCGATCAGGCGACCGGCCTACCGTGGCTGAGTTATCTGGTCGACGAGCTGGGTCTGACTGCGCCGCCCGATGAGCAGGTCGCTGAGCTGGCGAAGCTGGAATCCCCGCTGAGCTCGCTGAACACCGCGGTCGCGGTGGTCGCGACCGATGCCGCGCTGAGCCCGGCTGCTTGCCGACAGGTAGCCAGCACCGCTCACGACGGGCTCGCTCGCAGCATCCGCCCGGCGCATACCCCGGTGGACGGCGACATCGTGTTTGCCCTGGCCACCGGCGCCGTGGAGGTGCCACCGGCTGCCGACACCCCGGCCGCGTTCTCGCCGGAGACGCCGCTGGTCACCGCGGTGGGCGCGGCGGCCGCTGACTGCCTGGCCCGTGCGGTGCTGGTCGGCGTGATCGCCGCCGAGTCGGTGGCCGGAATACCGACCTACCGCGACCTGTTGCCCGGAGCGTTCCAGCGACGCGCCGGAGGCGCTCGGTGATGTGCTGGTGAGCGGTAGCTTGGACGAAGCCGAGGACGCTTTGGAAGGGCAACTATGAGCACACCGGCGCGACAGACGAAGAAGCGCTCCGCGTGGGTGGTCGGTGGAGCCACGATCATCAGCTTCGTGGCGCTGCTCTACATCGTTGAGTTGTTCGACCAGCTCGACCACCACCACCTGGATGACTACGGCATCCGGCCGCGGGAGGCCGACGGCCTGTGGGGCATTTTGTTCGCTCCACTGCTGCACGCGAACTGGGGGCACCTCGCGGCCAACACCGGGCCGGCGCTGGTCCTCGGTTTTCTGGTCACGCTGGCCGGGCTGTCCCGGTTTGTGTGGGCGACGGCGATCGTGTGGATCGTCGGCGGCTTCGGCACCTGGCTGATCGGCAACTGGGGATCGTCCTGCGGCCTGGAGAGCGATCACATCGGCGCCTCGGGGCTGATCTTCGGCTGGCTGACCTTCTTGCTGGTGTTCGGGTTCTTCACCCGCTCGGCCTGGCAGATCGTCATCGGGATCGTGGTGATGCTTGCCTACGGCGGGGTCTTATGGGGGGCCGTGCCGGTGCTCAACGTCTGCGGCGGTGTGTCCTGGCAGGGACACCTTTGCGGTGCAATCGCCGGGGTGCTGGCCGCCTACCTGTTGTCCAGCCCGGAACGCAAAGCTCGGGAACAGCGTCGTGCTTCAGGGCGGTCAGCAACGTGAGCCGACATGAGTGATGCGCTCGCACCCATCGGGGTGTTCGACTCCGGTGTCGGCGGGTTGACCGTGGCGCGCGCGATCATCGACCAACTGCCCGACGAGGACATCATCTACGTCGGTGACACCGGCAACGGTCCTTACGGTCCGCTGACGATTCCCGAGATCCGCGGGCATGCGCTGGCCATCGGCGACGACCTCGTCGACCGCGGAGTCAAGGCTTTGGTGATCGCGTGCAATTCGGCATCCTCGGCCTGCCTGCGTGACGCGCGGGAGCGGTACGACGTACCCGTCGTCGAAGTGATCCTGCCCGCGGTCCGTCGCGCCGTCGCGACAACCCGCAACGGCCGCATCGGCGTAATCGGCACCCAGGCCACTGTCGCCTCGGGGGCCTATCAGGACGCGTTCGCCGCCGCCCGTGACACCGAGATCACCGCGGTGGCTTGCCCGCGGTTCGTCGATTTCGTCGAGCGCGGCATTACCAGTGGCCGGCAGGTGCTCGGATTGGCCGAGGGCTACCTCGAGCCGTTGCAGCGCGCCGATGTCGACACCCTGGTGCTCGGCTGTACGCACTACCCGCTGCTTTCCGGTTTGATCCAGCTGGCGATGGGCGAATCCGTCACACTGGTATCCAGCGCCGAGGAGACCGCGAAGGAGCTGCTGCGGGTGCTCACCGAGCTCGATTTACTGCACCCGCACCCCGATCTCCCCGGCCCCTCGGCTCCGCGTCGAGTGTTCGAAGCCACCGGCGACCCCGAGGCGTTCCTCAGCCTCGCGGCGCGGTTCTTGGGACCGGCGATCACCGGCATCCACCCGATCCATCGCCACGTTGCGGCACCCAGCTGATTTCCGCCCAAACCAAAGCTGGGATGTTTTCGCCAACATGGCGCTGGGCATGGCACAGTAGTGACCGTGCGAATTACCGTGCTGGGCTGCTCCGGGAGCGTCGTCGGCCCGGATTCGCCGGCATCGGGTTATCTGCTAAGGGCGCCGGACACCCCGCCGTTGGTCATTGATTTCGGTGGCGGCGTCCTCGGTGCGTTGCAACGCCACGCCGATCCAGGGTCGGTCCACGTGTTGTTGTCGCACCTGCACGCCGACCACTGCCTGGACCTACCCGGATTGTTCGTCTGGCGACGCTATCACCCGTCGCCGCCAGACGGTAAGGCGTTGATGTACGGCCCGAGCGATACCTGGTCGCGGGTCGGCGCAGCGTCGTCGCCGTACGGCGGCGAGATCGACGATTGCTCCGACATTTTCGACCTCCGGCATTGGGTCGACGGCCAGGCCGTGGAAGTGGGCGCGGTGACCGTGTTGCCGCGGATCGTGAGCCACCCGACCGAGTCGTACGGTATGCGGATCACCAATCGCGACGGAGCCTCGTTCGTTTACAGCGGCGACACCGGCATCTGTGACCAGGTCATCGAGCTGGCCCGCGAAGCCGACGTCTTCCTCTGCGAAGCGTCCTGGACACACTCGCCGGATCGCCCGCCCAACCTGCACCTGTCGGGCACCGAGGCCGGGCGGATCGCAACCGCGGCCGGGGTCGGGGAGCTGCTGCTCACCCACATCCCGCCATGGACCTCCCGTGAGGACGTGATCAGCGAGGCGAAAGCCGAATTCGGTGGCCCGGTGCACGCAGTGGTCTGCGGCGAGACGTTCAACGTCGGCCGCTCCTGACCGGCTAGCCGCACGCTAGTGTTGGCGGCGTGTCCAAACGAGAAGACGGCCGCCTCGACGACGAGCTTCGACCAGTTGTCATCACCCGCGGGTTCACCTCGCACCCGGCAGGTTCGGTGGTGATCGAATTCGGCCAGACCAAAGTCCTGTGCACGGCCAGCGTCACCGAAGGCGTGCCCCGATGGCGCAAAGGGTCCGGATTGGGCTGGCTCACCGCCGAATACGCAATGTTGCCCTCGGCCACTCACACTCGCGGAGACCGCGAATCGGTGAGGGGCCGTCTGTCTGGGCGCACTCAAGAGATCAGCCGACTGGTCGGCCGCTCGCTGCGGGCCTGCATCGACCTGGCCGCCTTGGGGGAGAACACTATTGCGGTCGACTGCGACGTGTTGCAGGCCGACGGAGGTACCCGCACGGCGGCGATCACGGGGGCTTACGTTGCACTGGCCGACGCGGTGACCTACCTGTCCGCGGCCGGCAAGCTGTCCGATCCTCGGCCACTGTCGTGCGCGATTGCCGCGGTCAGCGTCGGCGTGGTCGACGGCCGGGTGCGAGTGGACCTGCCCTACGAAGAAGACGCCCGCGCCGAGGTCGACATGAACGTCGTCGCCACCGACACCGGGACTCTGGTCGAAGTACAGGGCACCGGCGAGGGTGCGACGTTCCCGCGGTCGACGCTGGACAAGATGCTCGACGCGGCGCAGGGGGCCTGCGACAAGCTCTTTGCGGCACAGCGTGAGGCGTTGGCTTTGCCTTACCCGGGTGTGTTGCCGGAAGGGCCCGCGCGTGAGAAGGCGTTCGGAAGCTGACGCGCCGCGACGATGCGCCAGCGCAGCGGTGAAGAGGAGCGGCGCTCATGACTGAGCTGCTGGTCGCCAGCCGCAACCGCAAGAAATTGGCCGAGCTGCGCCGCGTACTAGATGCGGCCGCGCTGACGGGCCTGACGTTGCTGTCACTCGACGACGTGCCGCCGTTCGACGATGCCCCGGAAACCGGTGCGACCTTTGAAGACAACGCATTGGCGAAGGCTCGCGACGCCTTCGCCGCGACCGGGCTGCCAACCGTCGCTGACGATTCCGGCTTGGAGGTGGCCGCGCTCAACGGCATGCCCGGCGTGCTCTCGGCGCGGTGGTCGGGTGTGCACGGCGACGACGCCGGCAACACTGCGCTGCTGTTGGCGCAGCTGCGTGATGTGCCCGATGAGCGACGTGGCGCAGCGTTCGTGTCGGCGTGCGCGCTGGTGTCGAAGTCAGGCGAAGTTGTCGTCCGCGGCGAGTGGCCCGGGGTGATCGCGCGAGAGCCGCGCGGCCACGCGGGCTTTGGCTACGACCCCGTATTCATTCCGAACAGCGAGGACCGCACCGCGGCGCAGCTGAGTTCGGCGGAGAAAGACGCGATGTCGCATCGCGGCCGTGCGCTCGCGTTATTGTTGCCGGCGCTGCGATCGCTAGCAGACTCATAAGTTGAATTGCGCCTTGACGTTTCGAGTCTGGAAGTGCTCGACGATGATCCCGACCAGCGGAATGGTTCCAGCTAACAGGACGCCGATGGTCTTGACGACTGGCCAGCTTACCTTTACGGCCAAGTTGAAAGCCGCCAATACGTAGGCGAAATAAACCCAGCCGTGTACCACGCCGATCCAGGTCGGTGGATTCGCCACCTTGACGATGTAGTGGACCACCAGCTCGTAACACAGCGCGATGAGCCAGATACCCGTCGTCCACGCCATGACGCGGTAACCCAGCAGCGCGGTGCGGATCTTTTCGACGGGCGTGACGGGCGTAACCTGCCGAGTTTCGGGCGTGTGGGGTGCGGTCATGCGGTGGTCCTGTTCTGTTTTTGATGTATCTCGTTGTCTGCCTTGGCCAACTCGGCCAGGTAAGCGTTGTACTCGCGTAGCGCGGGATCGTCGGACTTGTGCTGTTCGGGTTTGGGCCGCTCGGGCAGCAGGCCATCCGGCAATTCGGTCATCGTACGGTCGCCTCGCGGCTCCGGCGGGACCTCCTCGTAGCGGACGAACTTGCGGTAGGCGTACACGCAGAATCCGGCGAAAAGTGGCCACTGCAGCGCATAGCCGAGATTCTGAAAGCTGCCCGACGTCGATTGGAATCGTGTCCACTGCCACCAGCCCAAGGCCAGGCAGCCGCCGGCCGCGAGAATCACCAGCGCAATCAGAGCGGGTCTCCGACGACGTGTAGTGGACACGCTTAGACGGTACTCCGCGGCCGTCTGTGCTGGCTCATCATGCTTTGGGTCCGATGAACTCATCGAGGCGCGCCACCGCAGCCTTGCGGGTAAACAGCGACCTCGAACCAACGTGGGCGTGTCCACGGAATTCCAAGTTCATCGAGCGCGGCGCAGAACAGCCCGCGGATATCATCGGAGCGGTTCGAGAAGTGGTAGCGGACGCTCCTGACGCCGCGATCGTTCGCGACCACCCGGCAGCCGTCGCTATCGATCAGCCCGCGAACGAACTCCTCGGTGGCTTCTTTGACGAGCACTTCCTGCCACGGCTCCAGTCGAATCGGCCTCAAGTGCTTCCTGCCGGGACCGTGTTGAGGCAGAAGGCAGGGCCAGTGCTTCGAGTAGTGGGATACGACGACGCATCCGGTCGGTTGTCTTGCAATCGCTGCATGCTGCCCCGGCATAAGGGTGTTGATGGCCTCGCGGCAGCGGTCGATTATTCGGGGGTATTTCTTGTCGAGCGCGATCCTCAGACGCCACACCCGCTGAGATCGTGAGACACACCCGTCGCCCAAGTACAGACCCAGCAAATAGCTATACGCCGGTGATGGAAATGCAGCGAAGTCATGGAGGCCCCCGCATGGGGAGGTACCCACCGGTCGGTCCCGAATTTGTGGACGGCGTCGCCAGTCCCGCACTGTGCATCGCGGAATGCCGGTCTGGCGCGCAATCGCGCAGTCGTTCACGCCAGCAGCAATGAGCCGCTGCACGGTTTCAAACTCCTCGGCCGACCGCATGATGTACCGCCTCCCAACGTGATGAACCCAAGTTAAGGGAGGCCGGCGACAGATCGGGCTACTGCGGAAACGGTACGATCGCTGAGCACGCGGGCGTGGCGAAACTGGCAACCGCGCGGGTTTTAGGTGCCCGTGCTCGAAAGAGCTTGAGGGTTCGAATCCCTCCGCCCGCACTGATGCGGTGGCGATGTTTGCGCTGGTAGATAGTGGTTTTAATGTTTGCTAGCTGCCCTTGTGGCCGCTCCGTGGCCGCATTTTGGCCACAACTTGCGAGTAACTTCGGCGAGTCACAGTTATGTGACTTGGAGTATCGGGCGTGCAAGCTGTCGGCGACGGCGTCGAGGTCGTCGTCGAATAAATCGGCATAGGTGTCGAGCGTGACCTTCGCCGATTTATGCCCGAGCATCCGTTGCAGCGCAAGCACGTTCACCCCGGCCGACACTGCCAGCGATGCGCATCTATGGCGGAGGTCGTGCGGCGTGACCTTCTGCACCTTGGCTTTTTTGACCGCGGCCTGGAACCACCCTGTCGACGACTTCGGCCGTTGAAGGTATGAGCCGCCGCGGCCCGGGAACACCAGATCGCTGGCCGCCAAGCCGTTGCACTGCACCGACAGCTCATCGAGTACAAACGTCGGCACCGGCACTGAGCGCGCCTGGCGTCCCTTCGTCGGCCCGACTGCATGGCGGGTGCCGATCTGGACCGCGTTCTCGTGCACAGTGAGCCGCCGTCGCAAGAACTCAACGTCGCGCAGGCGCAGCCCGATCGCCTCGCCCCACCGTAGGCCGCAGTACGCCAGCACGAGGACGAGCACGCGGTGATCACCGGATTCGTCGGCCAGCCGTTCCACGTCGTTGGCCGACAGATATACATGGCGGCGCGCAAGTTTGCGCGGCAGGTTGTCGACGCCCTTGGCTGGATTGGCCGCGAGGCGCTTCGCTTTTACCGCGTCCGCCAGGATGCCCGCCAGCACACCTTGCGCTCGCAGAACTGTGGTCGCGCCTGCGCCCTTAGCGCCGAGGCTGGCGATCCACGACTCGACGGCGGCGAGGTCGATGTCCGCCACGCTGACCCGACCCCATCGCGCATCTACGTGGACGCGCCAAGCTGATTCGAGCATGCGGTAATGGCTTGGCGCGGTGGCTTGCTTCTTACGCTCGAGCCAATCGGTTGCAAGCTCGGCAACAGTTATGCGCCCTAGGGACGGCTTGATGAATTGTCCGGTCAGTTTGTCGACTTCGATGCTGTTGGCCCACTGCTCGGCGTCGCGCTTGGTCTTGAAACCGCGCTTCTGAGTCTCGCCGCGCTCGGGTGTGCGGTAGCGAACCCGGTAAAGCGTTATACCGCTGGCGGTTTGGTACCGCCTAATTGTCGCCATCGGTGATTGCTTTCTCGAGTTCCCGTTGAAGCGCGCGCGACGCCTGGCCGCGTTTCTGTCGGTTTGCGTCGGGCCCCGCTCTGCGGTCGCGTTCCTCGCTGAAAGTCTTCTTCCATAGTCGGGATGACAGGGTCGCAAGGTGGTCGCCGCTGATGCCGAGACGTTGCGCTAATCGCTGCTCTGTTAAGCCCGATCGTTGCAGCGTCTCGACAAGCGTCGTCACTTCGCCCGCGCTCAGGTGCCTAACTGGATAAGCTCCCACCTGACAAGGTCGATCCCGGCGCGTATCGCGGGGTCGTCAGGGTCGAGTCCCTCATCTCGTAGAGCTTGGCGTTCGGCGTCATTCACACCGTCTTGGACGTGCCGGTCTGGCGTATGGTTCCGGCCTCATGGCCCCTGACGAGTTTATTTACAAGTTATGCAAAGCGCTTTGACATTTCGTCATCGAGGCGTAATGGCGACGGCTCGTAATTTGGGTCTGTGGCGGGCATCGTTGCGCGCTGGAACGGCACGAAACGGGCATTGACCAGCATGGACGCAATGATCTTGAAATTGGAAAGAAGATTTTTGCGAAAACTTGCCCTCGGGGGTTACATATTCGATACATGAGGATTAGCTTAGAGGAGTCTGAGAATATCCTCTTCTGAGCGGGTGGCGGAAATGGCTGGCCTACACAACAAGCGGAATCGTCGGTCACACACTGCGAAGGCACGCCATCGTGGTGTGGTTGGTCTCAGTACAACGGCCGGGGCATTTTTTGCGTTCGGGTTGTACCCGTTGGCGGGGGCGCCGGCGGCCAAGGCCGATGTGTCCGGCGACATCTTGGATTTGGTGGCGGGCTCGGCCGCAAGTTCGGCGGTGACCGCGGTCAACCCGACCGATTTCATTGATTTGGCCACCCCGGCGGGGTGGGACACCTTGTTGGCCGATCTGGGCAATCCCAGCAGCTTTGACGCCGTGTTCTCGGGCCAGACCAGCCTGGTCTCCGACGCGGGCTCTGCTGCGGCGACCGCGGATTCCTCGACAGCATTTTGGCAGGGACTTGAGCAGGATTGGATCAACAGCAACCTGGGTCAGCAGGTCGATGCCTCGGTGAACACCTGGTTTGCCCAGGCCGATCCGGCCGCCGACCCGACCGGCGGGGCGTGTGGTCTGATTTGTAACGGCGCCAACGGCGTCGGGGGCGGCTCGCTGGCCGAGGCCGATGGTCAAGGCGGTGGGATCTTATTCGGTAATGGCGGCAACGGTGCCACCGACGCGGCCGGCGCCGGCGGGGCCGGCGGCAACGCCGGACTGTTCAGCTTGCAAGGCAATGGCGGGGCCGGCGGGGCCGGCGCGTTCGGTCAGAACGGCGGTGACGGCGGGGCTGCCGGGCTGATCGGCAACGGCGGCCCCGGCGGAGCCGGGGCAGGCGGCATGGTGTCCGGCACCGCCGGCGGTAACGGCGGGGCCGGCGGGCTGCTGTTCGGCCACGGCGGTGCGGGGGGCACCGGCGGGAACCAAGGGGCGGGCAATGGCGGGATGGGCGGCGCCGGCGGGGCCGCCGGGCTGTTCGGTACCGGCGGCGCCGGCGGCGCCGGCGGGCTCACACAGCTCGTCGGCGGCCACGGCGGGATGGGTGGCGCTGGCGGGGCCGGCGGCGTGCTGGCTGGCTCCGGCGGCGCCGGCGGCATCGGCGGGTTCGCCCTTGCTGGCACCGGCGGGGCCGGCGGCATTGGCGGCAACGCCGGCCTCCTCTTCGGCTCCGGCGGCACCGGAGGCACCGGCGGCACCGGCGCCGCCGTCGTCGCTTCGGTCGGGGACGGCGGCAACGGCGGCAATGGCGGCGACGGCGGCCTCCTCTTCGGTTTCGGCGGCGACGGTGGGATGGGCGGCACCGGCGGCGGCAGCGCCCTTATGGGCGGGGCTGGCGGAGCCGGCGGCGCCGGCGGGGCCGGCGGCATGCTGGCTGGCTCCGGGGGCACCGGCGGCACCGGCGGGTTCGGCCTCGGCGCCGGGGGCAATGGCGGGGGCGGCGGCAACGGCGGCCTCCTCTACGGCTCCGGCGGCACCGGGGGCACCGGCGGCAACTCCTTGAATCCCGGCGGCAACGGCGGCAATGGCGGCAACGCCGTCCTGATAGGCAACGGCGGTAACGGCGGCGACGGCGGGTCCGGCACGACGACGGGCACCGCGGGCAAGGGCGGCACCGGCGGGCTGCTGTTCGGCCTGAACGGGATCAACGGGTTACCGTAGCCGGACGGCAGGGCCGTCGAGGTGTTGTATGCCGCTAGTACGGATCTCGGCGACTTTCTCAGGTTGTTGCGGTTGCTCGGACATCTGGCACTACCCCCGTGCGGGTATAACGTGACCGCTCCATGGCCGCATTTTGGCCACAGTGACAGTTAACTTAAATGAAGTACAGTCATGTATTTCTGCACGTCGAGCCACTTTTGACACCCAAAGCAGGTAGCTGAATAGGGTTCGAATCCCTCCGCCCGCACTGTGTGATGAGCCACGACATCGGTTCCATAGGGTGCTGGGGGCTGTGTGCGGACTATCGGGTCGGTCCCATGGGACCATGGGGGCCCATCATGGGGCCTTGCGGCATCATCGGGCAACCGGGTCCCATCATTCCAGGCCCCATTGGGCCACCGGCACCCTTCATGCCGCCTTGCTGCATCATCGGGCATCCCGGCCCCATCGGATCACCGGGCCCATCATCTCCCCGGACTTCATTGCGCCTGGCCCCATCTGGGCGCAGCGCTCCATTGGACCTCGCCCCATATAGGTCGTCCGACTGGTTATCGCCGCTCCAGCTGAGGAGAAACCCTGAGAAGAAGATTCCCGCGACGACGAACAAGCTTCCGGCGACGATGCCTATCCACACCAGGGCTTTGATCGGGCCACTCAGCCGGCCATTTCGGGTGTCATACCCCGAAGGCTCACCAACGCCTGGCGCGTCACTCATGTCTTCGTTTGAGGTTCGTCAGCCATGGCTTGATCTCCCTATTGTGCTTGCTGTCGGCAGATCTCGTCCGTTGCCGGAATGCTTACCGGGATTTCAGATGCCAACTCCAGCAATTGCAGTTGGACTCAATTACCTTGCGCCTCAGCGCAATATCTGGCAAGGGCCTTTCGGCTCGACGCAAACGCCGAAAGTCACGTTCAACTCACCGAACGGATTGTTGACGTGCGTGAACTGTCAGCGGTCACGTAATTCCCCAGGTTTGAGGGGTTGTCCGTCACGTAATTCCCCACCTGCCGTCACGTAATTCCCCACCCTGGGGCGTGTCCGGCGGGGGTTGGGGTGCTGCTCAGGTTCGCTCCGTTCAGGTGCCCCACCACGGGGTCCTGGAAGGGGCCTGAGGTGGCGAGGAGATCGTGGAACGTGACCGACTTCGTGGAGATGTTCCGGCATTGGAACGCTGGCCGATCCCAGGTGCAGATCTATCAGGCACTGGACATCGACCGAAAGACGATACGCAAGTACCTGGCCCCGGCACTGGCTGAGGGTCTGCAACCAACTCCCGACGAGCCGTTCGACGAGGAACTGTGGCGGGCCCGAATACAACGTTGGTTCCCTGAGTTGGTCGATCCGGCGGCGCGGGCGCTGACCTGGGAGCAGATCGCGGCCCATCACCAATGGATCGCCGGTCAGCTGGCGGTGCCGGTGACGGTGGCCACCATTGCGCAAAGGCTGCGCGATGACCACCACGTGCAGGTATCGGAGTCCACCGTACGGCGTTACATTGCAACCACTTTCACTGAGGCTCGCCTCGAAGGCAAGGTGACGGTGCCGCGTGGCGTGGTCGAACCCGGTAGCGAAGCACAGATCGACTACGGCAAGCTCGGCATGTGGTTGGACCCAGCCTCTGGCCGCCGTGTCGCGGTGTGGGTATTCGCGATGATCCTGTCGTGTTCAAGGGCACTGTTCGTCCAACCTGTCCTCCGGATGGACCAAACGTCCTGGAACGCCTCGCATGTCGCGGCGTTCGAGTTCTTCGGCGGCGTTCCAGCGCGGCTGGTGTGCGACAACCTCAAAACCGGGGTGGAACGCCCGGACCTGTATGACCCGCAGATCAACCTCGCCTACGGCGAACTCGCCGCGTTCTACGGCACCCTGATCGACCCCGCCCGCGCCCGAAAGCCCAAGGACAAACCTCGCATCGAGCGGCCGATGCCCTACATCCGGGACTCCTTCTTCGCCGGCCGCCAATACGACTCCGTGATCCAGATGCAGGCCGAGGCGGTCCGCTGGGCCATCGAGGTTTACGGACAGCACAAGCATCGCGGGTTGGACGGACAGACCCCGGCGTCGGTGTTCACCGCGGTGGAGCGGGGTACGCTGATGCCGTTGCCGCCCAGACCTTTTGAATCGGTGGTCTACACGCTCGGGCGGATCGCCCCGGATTGCCACGTCAAATCCGGGAAGGCGTTCTACTCCGTGCCGTGGCGACTGATGGGACAGCACGCCACCGTGCGCACCGCCGGGGATGTGGTGCAGATCTTCTGCAACGACACCGTCGTGGCGACCCACGTGCTGCACCTGTCGGGACGCGCCACCAACTTCGAGCACTATCCACCGCACAAGATCGCCCACACCCTACGCAGCGTGACATGGTGTCGCACCCAAGCCGAACAGATCGGGCCCGGCGCGGTCGCCATCGTCGCCGAACTATCCGCAGTCAACGCCATTCACCGACTGCGAGCTATCCAAGGGATCATCCGGCTACGCGACACCTACGGCGATGCCCGCCTGGACGCGGCGTGCGCCCGCGCCCTGGCTGTCGGGGATCCCGGCTACCGCACCGTCAAAGGCATCCTCGTCGCGGGCACCGAACACAGCGACGACCCACCACGCCAGCACCTCGCGGCACCGCCGGCGATGCTGCGCGGCCCTGACGCGTTCGACACCGAGCGCACCGCCTGACCCCACCGCACACCCGATTCAATTCTGCGCCAACCACATCGAACAAAGGACCTTTGTCATGACCATTCACGATCCCAGCCTTCGCGCCGCGCTCAAGACCCTCAAACTCACCGGCATGCTCGACACCCTGGATGCTCGCCTGGCCCAAACCCGCGACGGGAAACTCGGACACCTGGAATTCCTGCAGGTGCTCTGCGAAGACGAAATCGCCCGCCGCGACACCGCCGCCCTGGCGCGGCGAGTACGCCGCGCCCGCTTCGAACAACCCAACACCTTCGAGGACTTCGATTTCACCGTCAGCCCCAAACTGCCCGCCGCGATGCTGCGCGACCTGTCCGCGCTGCGCTGGCTCGACGCCGGCGAATCAGTCATCCTCTACGGACCCGTCGGAGTCGGGAAAACCCATGTCGCACAAGCACTCGGACACCAAGTCGCCCGACGCGGCGGCGACATCCGATTCGTCAAATGCTCCCGCATGCTCGCCGACCTCGCCGGCGGCCACGCCGACCGCACCATCGGCCAACGCATGCGCGAATACACCCGACCCCTGGTCCTCATCGTCGACGACTTCGCCATGCGCGAGCACACCCCCACCCAAAGCGACGACCTCTACGACCTGGTCTCCGACCGCGCCATCGCCGCCAAACCCCTGATCCTGACCAGCAACCGGGCACCCAAAGACTGGTACCCGCTGTTCCCGAACCCCGTCGTCGCCGAATCGCTGCTCGACCGGCTGATCAACACCAGCCACCAAGTCCTCATGGACGGCCCGTCCTACCGGCCCCGGAAACGACCCGGAGCCGCCACCACCTGACACCGACCGCCAACCCAGCTACCCTCACATCCAGCAGCGCCCGAACCTGGGGAATTACCTGACAGCTACCCCTGGGGAATTACGTGACCGTGGACAGAACCAGACTGCATCTGCCCGCACACACCGTCGGCACTGACCGTCCGTCAATCGCAGATTCCTGTATACGCAAATCTCCCCACGCCACCAACGTGGCGCGGGGAGATAATTGCAGCCGGACTAGCTTGTTGCCGGGGCAGGAGGTGCACCCGGTGCCGGACTCGAGTTCGGCAGTGCACCAGGCATTGCGGGTGCACCAGGCGTTGCGGGTGCACCAGGCGTTGCGGGTGCACCAGGCGTTGAGGCACCCGGCACGTTCGACGTCCACATCAGGACGTCTTGCATTCCGTCGTTGTAGACGACGCCGTTGGGCGGTGCGCCGGTCACGTCGAAGTACAACGTTCCGGTGGATTCGCTACCCTGCGCGATCGGCGCCGGGTTAAGGCCGTTCGGCGCCCCAACCTTGTCGATCACGCGGTAGTTCTGCGCATTGGGCCCGCGGGCGATGAAGTCGTTGACCATCGGGGTGACGACGCCGCCGTCCGACCTCGCGGTGACGTCTGCCTGATAGAGCGTGCCTTTAGGGGTGTAGCCGGGAATCGCGACGTTGCTCGGCTGCAGGTTGCTCACCGTGTAATTGGTGATCAGCGGTCCGTCGATCAGCGGCTCGCTGGTGCCGAATCCTTGGATGTTTGGCGGCGCGGCTGCGGCAGTTCCTGCGGCGGCGAGGCTCGCCGCGGCTATTCCGGCGGCACCGATGGCGGTCTTGAACGTGCTGGTTGTGAACTTCACGATGGGCTCCTTCTCAGCTCCCTTGTCGTTCGAGCGGTCACCCACTAACTGTGTGACACCACACTTGCCTGGCATAGCCGAGTAACGGCAATTTCAAACGTGGCTGCATCGCGAAACGCAAGGTCCGGAGCGGCGACCTGCGCAAATGGTGGCGATATTGGTTCGCCGGGAGCGCAATATTCGAACAACTCCTTTAACATTGGTATCGCTTGTACCGATTTCACTTGCGACCAATTCGCAAGGTGACACCGCATCAATTTCGCAATTGTTTCCGGGCATCGATTAGCCCTTCCTTGCGTGGGCCGGCGGAGCGGTCCAACGTCGCCGCGCGTAAAGGGCCAACGAGCAACTCAGTCAGGAACGAACAAGTTGCCGTCTCGGACGAGGTTGAAAGCGTTTGCCGACGGCGGCTGCTCGCTGCTTCTCGGAGCGTGCGGCGCTGTTGGAGAGCGGCCAGTGAAATGGGTCACCATCACTCCGGCTCGGGCAGCATCTTTGTCGCTCCGGCGTTGCGAGACGGTGACGGCCACTAAATCCGAATCGTTGAACTCGACAGCTAGTGAGGCTCGCAATGACCATGCTCCGGACATTGACCTTCGCCGCCGCGGCGCTGACCGCCGCTTTGACTCTCGTCGCGCCAGCGCAGGCCGCGACCATCAATAACCGTTTCGACATCTGCGCGGCACTGCGCAGTGGCACGAGTCTGGCCACCATCGAAACCACGCTCGAGGCCCGCGGCTACAGCGCATCAAACGCCGGTGCGCTGACCGGCATCACCATCCGCCAGCAGTGCCCGGATCAGGCCGCCGGGGTGATGGCGCAGATATCGTGAAAGGCCCGGCAACGCCGTTAGGCCGACCTTCGACCTGTCACCATTGAGGCTGTGACCGCCGCGATCTGGGTGATACTGGTCCTGTTAGCCATTGGCATCGTGGTTGACAGCCTGCTGCGGCTCAGAAGGTGGCTGCAGCAACCGCCTCCCGGTCCACCCGCCCAAGACCCGTCGGACGATGCGTGATCGGGCTCAGCAGCCCACCTCGATCTTGAATGGCGCCGTTATCGACACGCGTGGATCGTTGAGCTTGGATCCTTCGGCCGTGCCTGTGATGGTGTAGGTGCCATTGGCGAAAACAGCTTTCGCCTCACCGGCTCCGGAGTCGGCGACGCCGGTGAAGCCCGCGAAGTTGTCGAAATTGACTGTTTCAGGCTTCGGCTTTTCGGAATCGAGGTTGAGCAGCACCCGGACAGTTGCCGGCGCGGCGGTGATGTTCGCGGTCAATAACCACTGAACTTGATTGCAGGTGACGGCGTGCGAGGTGCGGGTGTTGTTGTCGACGGTGATCCGAGCGGCTTTCTGCGTCACCTTTTCCGAATGCATGAAGCATCCCGCGCAGGATGCCGTCACCACTAGAGCAGTCACCACCGCAGTCACGAACCGGCTTCCCACCACGCACCTCCATTCCGACGGCCGCGTGGACGCGTGCTTCGTCGCACGCTTTTTCTATCAGGCGCGAGGCGGTCTGCGGGAGTGAATGTGCGGGGCCGGCTACGTGAGCGAGACCCGGCCCATCAGCAAGTCGATGATGGGCTTGCCGGCCGCGAACGTCCCGGTATTCGATGAGCTGACGTGTCCGTAGTCGACAAGGAGGGTGACACCGTTGACTCCGGCGGCCGCGTCGCTGTTGAGGAACGCCATCACGTTGCCCATCTGCTCCGGCGTGTGGGTAGCGACGCCGGTGGCCTCTCGATAGTCCTGTGCGAAGGTCAGCCACAGATCAGCGTTGGCCCGCGCCAGGGGAGTGTCCGTTGGGCCGGGGCAGATCGCGTTGATGCGCACGCCCTTCGCCAGGAATGGGAATGCGTGCGTTGCGACGTAGGCGTTGATGGCCTGTTTGCTGGTGCCGTAATGGCCGAAATTGTCCGCCTCGTGGGCTTTGACCCAGGCGTCCGCCGACTCGAAGTCAGGCGTGGCCAAGAACTCTTGAAGCCGCGGCAGATCGCTTTCCCATCCGATCCCGGCCACTGAGGAGATGAAGCAGATCGCCGAACCGCGGTTGAATTGGCCGTTGTTCATCAGCCGGTCGATCACGTGCCGGTGGCCGATGAAGTTGATTTTCATCAGGTCTGGACCGTCGGCAATGCCGGCCGCGGAGAACAGGGCGTCGATGGGTCCGCCGACTTGCTCGAGTGCGCTGTCGATCGACGCTGGATCCCGAAGGTCTACCTGGATCCCACGGCCGAGTTCGGCGGCGACCGGCGCGTAGTCCATGTTGATGACTTCAGCTCCGAGGGCACCGACGATTTTCGCCGCCGCGGCGCCCATGCCGGTGGCACCCCCGACTATCAGCGCCCGCTTGCCGTCGTAGCGGAACTGCTCGATACCAGTCATTTCGATCCTCTCTTGGGACGCCAACAGTAAAGGCTCCGGTGTACTTTACGGGGAACAGATATTTGGTACAACAACGCTGGTGGGGTGGGGTTCGATAAGAAAATCAGGGCCGTAACGGCGCACCCCGCAAGTATGCGTGGATGATGCGGCCACGGTCAGTGTTTGACGAAGTCGATCGCGGTTCTTACTTGCGTCCGCCGCGGTCGACGACGCCGCGCACAACACTGTCACGGGCATTGATCAGCGCGGCATGCTTCCCCTGAGCCCGCACGATGTTCTCCGGCATCCACAGAATGTCCATCACACAGCGCGACAGCATCGCCAGCGATGGCGGATCCTCGATCCGGATATCGCCGGACTGGATGCCTTGCGACAACAGTGCGCGCAGCTGTCGCAGCCGCATGGTGAACGCCAGGCCCGGGTTGGGCGTGTCTGGCGGCGACTGGCGCATCCACGCGAGTTGGATCTTCCATTCGTCGGGGAACTGGTCCAACGCGTTGATGTTGACCCAACTCAGCGCATCGAGTTTCTCGACCGGCGTGGCGTCGGTGCGCAGAACGCTGGCGAATCCGCCGCCGGCTTTCTTGCCGAACGACTCCATGATCGAGGCGAGGAGTTCGTCTTTCGACCCGATCAGCCGATATACGGTCCCGGTACCCAGCCCCGCCGCGGAAGCGATGTCCCTGATCGTGGTGACCTCATAACCTTTCCGGCCGAACTCGGCTCGTGCTACCGCGCGAACATGAGCGGCTTTGTCGTTGGCGTCGGACTCACTCTCCTCGCTCCACGTCTTGATTGCCGCCTCGGCGGCCGCGAAAGCAGGCGAGCCATCCAACTCCCTGTCACTGGGCGGTCGAGCGGCCAAGCCGTGCAACATGATGCGGCACAGCACGAGTGCGGTCTGGTCGGCAGGGGCGGTGTGCCGAATGATGTCGAGTCCGACGTGCATCATGGTCTGGCAGATACGGTCCGCCAGTGTCGGAAGGTCGATATCGGATCTGATATAACCGCTCCACTTTCCGGCGCGCAGCGTCTGAAGCATCGCCTGCTGGACCGCCGTAGGTGGCTTTTTAAGCAGTTCAACAAGCTCCGGATTTGCATACGGCGCATCGTAGAACGACATCTGGAGAGCGGCGCGATGCTGTACCGCGCAACGCGCGATCGCTGACCCCAGCTCGACGATCTCGTCGGCGGCAGAGCGCGCGTCGGGCTTGTCCAATCTTTCGTGGGCGATCTCGCCAATGCGGTCCAAGTCGGCGTAATACCGACGGACCAGCTCGACGAGGATCGCTTCTTTCGATTCGAAGTGGTGATACAAGCTTCCCGGCAAAATGCCGGCGGCGTCGGCAATCTCCTGCAGCGACGTCCGCAATCCCGACGAAGCAATCAATGATGCCGCAGTCTGCAGGATTTCGGTCCGGCGAGTGCCGTCGTCGTAAGCGCCGCCGCGGCCGCCGGCCGACGTCATGCGAGAACGTCCGGCTCGGCCAGCCCGCGCAGGCGAATCGGCATCGGGCAAGTCTAGGCGAGCGGCTGCAGCCTCGGATGGTTGCTGGAGCCCCACGACACCTCCATGGCCCCCGCCCCGACCCGGGTCGCGTGATCAGTTCTTGCTATCCAGGCCCGCTCTGCGAGATTAGTGACCGAATATTTGGTTTAACGCTACCAGGTTGCTGCGAAAATCCGATCTATAGCGGCGGCCCGTTCCAGCGGTCGACGGCCACGACCTCGTTCAGCGGGCGCCGGCGAGCGGGCCGGAACGCGTGGCCGGTGCGCAGGCGGGCGACTGGCAGCAGGCAGCCTTGCACGTAGCTTTCCGGGATCTGCAGCAGCTCTTGGACGGCATCCTGATAGTGCAGGTGCAATGTCGTGACGCAGGTGCCGTAGCCGCGGGCATGGAGCGCCAGCTGGAAGTTCCATACCGCCGGGAAGATCGAGCCGTACAAAGTCGCCTGGTAGAAGGATTCGTCGCCGTCGATGCGCGGCAAATAGGCTTGGTAGCAAGGGATTACCAACAGCGGCACATTCGCTAAGTTCTCGACCAGCCACTCGGTGGACGACATGAGCCGGCCCTCCGGGCTGTCTGCCGACAGCAGATCGCCGAGCATCTGACCGCCGACTCGCAGCAGGTAGGCGTCGCGATACAGCTGCGCAAGCGCTCGTCGCAGCGCCGGATCAGCGATGACCAGCCACCGCCAGGGCTGCTGATTGGAGCCGTTGGCTGCCTGCAGCCCGATCCGGAGGCATTCGCGGATGTCGTCGATGTCTACCGGCGCATCCAGGTCGAGCGACTTTCGCGCCGACCTGGTGGTGGTGAGGAGCTGCTCAATGTCCATAGCAGTTCATTGCGAAAACACGTTGACGCCCAGCCTTTCGCAGACCGCGAAGACCTCTTCGAAGATCGACCCCGGAACGCTGAACGGCTCGGTGGCTGAGATCTCGGAGAGATGTGCCGCGACGTCGTCGGCCGTCGGGTTGCTGCCCGGTTCGGCGAGCCAACCCTCGCCGAGGCCCACGAAGACGCGCGAAAAGCGCCCGGCACAGGCCGAATAGTTGTGATGGGTGAACTCGCAGGCCCGACTGGCCAGGAATGCAACGATGGGCACGACCAGTTCAGGCAGGATCACCTTCAGAAAACCGGTCTCCTCAAGCGCTTTGGGATCCCCGACCGTTTCGGTAACCATCCGCGAAAAGCCGAACGGCAAAACGGTATTGGCGAGGATTCCGTGTTCGGCTCCTTCAATGGCGATGACATTGGCCAGCCCAACGAGGCCCGCCTTAGCAGCCGCGTAGTGAGCTTCCAGCGGCTGTCCGAACATGCCACCGGAGGACGAGATGAACACGAATCGCCCGTAGCCGGCCGCCTTCATCTCACGGTAAGCCGGTTGGCTCAAATAGAACCCGCCGTCCAGGTGCACGCGCAGCATCTTCCGCCAGTCGGCTTGCGACAGGTCCTCGAAGGGCACGCTGTTGAAAATGCCCGCGTTGCTCACTACCGCGTCGAGGCGGCCGAACCGGTCGACAGCGGTGCGGACGATCGCTTCGCCACCCTCGGGGCTGTCCACCGAATCATGTGACGCCGCGGCGACACCGCCGGCGCGCTCGATCTCTTCGACCACCCCGTCGGCGACGCTGGCGTCGGCGCCATCGCCGTACATGGAACCGCCGAGGTCGTTGACCACCACGGCGGCGCCGCGGCGCGCGAACTCGATCGCGTACAGGCGCCCGAGTCCCCGGCCGGCGCCGGTGACGATCGCCACCTGCCCGGTGAAGTCGATCACGGCCACTCCTTTCGAAAATTCAGTGCAGGACCGATTCGGCGAATTGCGCACCCACGTCGACGAGGTAGCGGTCCGGTCCGCCCAGGAATGTGTTCCAGCTCAGCAAGCGTTTGAGATACAAGTGGGCGTCGTGCTCCCAGGTGTAGCCGATACCGCCGAATACCTGGATGGCGTTATCAGCGACGGTGGCCAGCCGGCCGGCGAAGGCTTTTGCGCGCATTGCGGCCAGATGCCGCTCGTCCCGCGCTGCGGCGTCGGCAGCCCACAGCGCGTGGATCACGCCGCTGCGCGCCAGTTCAACCGTTTCATACATGTCGACGCAGAGGTGCTGGACGGCCTGGAACGCGCCGATCGGCTGGCCGAATTGGCGCCGCACTTTGGCATATTCGACGGCCAGGTGCAAGACGGCGCGCGCGGCGCCGAGCGCGTCGGCGGCCCAGGCGATGACAACGTCATCGACGAGCGCCTCGATGGCATCCGGCGACGCAGTGGCGAGGCGTTGCGCAGGCGTCTCGTCGAGTGTGACGCGAAACAGCTTGCGGGTCTGGTCGATTCCGGTTTGCGGCGAGGTCGCGAGGCCCGGCGTCGGCATTTGGACCGCGAATAGGCTTGTGTTGTGCTGTTCATCAGCCAGGATCAGCAGAACTTCGGCGGCGGCGACATCCAAGACGTTGTCGATCGCCCCGCGCAGCACAACGCCGTCGCCTACTTCGATCGCACTCGGGCGGACGCCGTCAAGCGGACCAACCGCGGCAGTGCTGGAGCCGTCTGCAATCCCGCTGAAAAGCGGTCCCGCCGTGCTGCTATCCACGCCGAGCCGGGTCAGTGCGCGAGTCGCGGCGACCGCGGTCGACAGCCACGGTCCGGGGTGCAGTGCAGCGCCGAGCTCCTCGAGCACGATGCCGGCCTCGACCATCGTCATGCCGGCCCCGCCGTATTCCGCTGGTACCAGCAGCCCCGTGGTCCCTAGATCGGCGAGCCCTCGCCAGACCGCCTCGGTGGTGCCGGTTGAATCCTCCAGCATCGGGCGGACATGCTCGGCGATCGAGGCTTTTTCGGCCAGGAAGCGGCGTACGGTGTCGCGCAACGCGATCTGCTCGTCGCTCAGTTCCAGGTTCATGAGCGCGGCAGCCCCAGGACTCGCTGCGCGGTGATGTTCTTATTGATCTGCGTCGTGCCGCCTGCGATGGTGAGCGAGCGCGACGTCAAGCGATAGTCGGCCCACCGGCGGCCGTTGGCGTGTGACCCAAGCAGGTCGAATGCGAGCGCCGCAATCTGCTGTCCGACCTCACCCCAGATCGTCTTGGCAAGGCTCGCCGACCCGAATGCGTCGCCGCCGTGCAGAATTGCCGAGATCGAGCGCTGACACAGCACTTCGAGATACTTGATACGCAAGGCGATTTCGCCGAGTCGCTGCAACGTCGTGGCATCTTCGAGTACCGGTCGACCATCGACTTGGACGTCGGCGAGGTCGGCCACCAGTTCCGCCAGCCGCGTCTGCATCTCGGTGTAGAGGCGCGCCGCGCCGGCGCGCTCGTGGCTCAGCGTCGTTGTGGCGATCTGCCAGCCGCCGTTCACCGGGCCGAGCAGCGCATCCGCGGGCACCCGCACGTCAGTGAAGAACACTTCCGCGAAGTCGGCCTCGCCGCTGAGCGTGACCAGCGGTCGGACTTCGATACCGGGCAACGACATGTCGACAATCAGGCAGGAAATGCCCTTATGCTTCGGTGCGTCCGGATCCGTGCGTACGTAGAGCTGACACCAGTTGGCGCGATAGCCGAGCGAGGTCCAGATCTTCTGGCCGTTGACGACGAAATGATCGCCGTCACGCACCGCACGGGTCCGCAGCGAGGCGAGATCCGAACCCGCCTCGGGCTCCGACATGCCCTGGCACCAGATATCGTCGGCTCGCATCATCCGGGGGAGCAGTGTGCGCTTCTGCGCTTCGGTGCCGTACTGCATGAGCGCGGGCGCGATGTTGTTCATCCCGATCACGTTGAGCGGCATAGGTACCCGAGCCAGGGTTGTCTCCTCGGCATACACCAGCTGCTCGAGCACCGTTGCGCCGCGACCGCCGTACTCCTGCGGCCAGGACACCGCGGCCCAGCCGGCATCCGCCATCGTCGCGTTCCAAGCTCGAAGTGTCTCGAACGACGCGTCGTCCCTACCTCGTCGGCGGCCGGCGGCCACTACGTCGTCGGTCAAGTTCGCGGCCAGCCACGCGCGCAGCTCCTTGCGGACCTGCTCCACCTCCGGTGGGTACGAAAAATCCACGTTTCCTTGTTTACCTCGCGCGATTGACTGTGGCCAAGCCGGACTTTACGTTGGAACAGATATTTGGTCAACGAGGTCTTGGAGGTCGGCCGTGGCAGGCGATCGGCGCCAGGCCCTGGGCATGCTCGCATCTGCACTTGCGGGCCGAGCGGTGGCGGTCGCCGAACTGCAACCGGGTGCACCCTCGTGGACGGACGGTCACACGATTTACCTCGATGCTGCTGCGCCGGCCCGCGCGCAACTCGACGCGATTGCGGTGCAGGCCTCGATGATTGCGGCCGGCAGCCTGGCCCCCGATGTCGTCCGTTCGCTGGTCCGCCAACCGCGGCTGGCCAGGCGCTACCTAGCGGTCGAGGGCCACCGCGCACTAGTCACCAATTGCGACCTGCTACCGGGCATCTTGACGTCTTTGGGCAACCGCGATGTCGCGAGCCGCAGCGATTCGCCGGCCACTTCGCTAAGAGTTGCCAGCGGGCGGGTAGCGATCGACGACCCGCCGCCGGAATTCGGCGTGATCCGCGCTGCGAAGGTACTTGCCGCTTGCTCCCGAGCGGCCAGGCAAAAAGACCCGGAGAGTCCTCAACATGTTCCGCGTCGCGACAGCGGTGCGAAGGAACTGGCGGAGCTTGACGACGGCGAGATCGACGACACCGACTATCCCGACATGTTCACCAGTCCGGTTGGCGGGGGCGGCTTTATCGGCAAGTGGTTGAAGAAGATGCTGTCTTCGGCGCGCAAGACGGGTAGCGGAGGCGGGCCACCCGGCGCAGATGCCCCGACGCACCGGACCAACTCCGCCAATCGCGGTGTGCGCGCTGTGGCATCGCTGGCCTCGACGTCGAGTGAGGAAGTCGGCGCCGACGCTAAGACCGCGGCGGGCGGCGTGACCTATCCGGAATGGGACGTCACCCGCAAGAGATACCGCGACGCCTGGTGCACCGTGCGCGAGGTCGAGCCGAAGATCAAGGCATCGGCAACCCATGCGATCGACGACGCCATCAGCCTGCGGCGCCCGCTATCCCGGCTTGGCATGGGTCTACACCGCCGCCACCGCCAGCCGCAGGGTGACGATATCGACATCGACGCCGCGGTCGAAGCGCGCGTTGAGGTGCTGGCGGGGTCGGTGCCTGATGAGGCGGTGTACCTCGACAGCCTTCGGCGCCGACGTGATTTGTCGGTGCTGCTCCTCCTCGACGTGTCGGGGTCGGCGGCCGAGCCCGGAACGGTCGGGCGAACAGTGCACGAGCAACAACGTGCGGCAGTTGCCAACCTCGCGGTTGCGCTGCACGACCTCGGCGACCGGGTTGCGCTCTACGCCTATTACTCGCAGGGCCGGCGAGCGGTAAGCATGGTGCCCGTCAAACGATTTGACGACCCGCTCGACTCCCAGGTCATGAAGCGGCTGAACAGTCTCGAACCCGGTGCGTACTCCCGCCTCGGTGCGGCCATCCGGCACGGCTCGACAGTCCTGGAAGAACGCGGAGGAACATCGCGGCGGCTATTGGTGGTGCTTTCCGACGGACTTGCATACGACCACGGCTACGAACGGCCCTACGGTGCCGCGGACGCGCGTCGCGCCTTGACCGAGGCCCGCCGTCGGGGGACAGGTTGTGTGTGCCTGACGATCGGCGCGGAAACAGATGTGCAATCGCTTCGCAGAGTATTCGGCAGTACCGCGCATGCCACGATCGCACGCCCAGACCAACTTGCTGGTCTGATCGGACCGCTGTTCCGGTCGGCCCTGCTTTCGGCGGAGGTACGCCGGAAGGTGTCATGACGTTGAAACAAAAATCTGTTCCGGTTAGGCTTCGATTGCCGGGTGTATCAGAAGGGATGCTATGGCCAACGAGTCCGGGCTTGCTTGCCGGAACGGCGCGACCCCCGAGGCGGAGATGGTGCGGCCCTACTACCAGCAGATCGGCAGCGAAGAGGCCGTCTTCAAGGCGGCATACCGGCAGGGACTGGCCCTCGTCCTGAAGGGGCCGACGGGTTGCGGCAAGACCCGTTTCGTCGAGGCGATGGCCTACGACCTCGGCCGGCCGCTGATCACCGCCGCCTGCCACGACGACCTCACCACCGCGGACTTGGTTGGTCGGTATCTGCTGAAGGGCGATGAGACGGTGTGGGTGGACGGTCCGCTGACGCGGGCGGTGCGTGAGGGAGCGATCTGCTATCTCGACGAAGTCGTCGAAGCCCGACAGGACACCACCGTGGTGCTGCATCCGCTCGCGGATCACCGGCGGCAGCTGCCGATCGAGCGACTCGGTGTCACGCTCGACGCGGCGCCCGGCTTCGGCCTGGTGGTGTCCTACAACCCCGGCTATCAAAGCGTGCTCAAGGACCTCAAGGATTCAACACGTCAGCGGATGGTTGCTATCGAATTCGGTTTTCCCGCAGCTGATGTCGAAGAGACGATTGTTGCACACGAGGCGGGCGTGGATGACCCCACCGCAGCTGAGCTGGTGCGTTTCGGGCAGGCTATCCGCCGGCTGGAAACCGGCGGCTTGCGGGAAGTCGCCTCGACCCGGGTGCTGATCGCGGCGGGCATGCTGGTCGCGGAGGGACTGCCTATGCCAGAGGCGGCTCGGGCTGCGATCGCTGGGCCGCTCACGGACGACGTGGCGGTGGGCAAGGCCTTGGGCGAGATGATCGAGATCTATCTGGGCGCCGCGGGCGTCTGATGATTGACGCTGCATATCGCCAGCGTTAGGGTCTGAACAAATATTAGGTTTGCGGATCAGCGCGTGAGGTTGTCACCGGGAGGGTCAGATGTCCTACGAAAGCACCGCAGAGCCGATCAAGGTCGGGTATCTGATGGATTTCACCCTCCCGCCGGGCTTCCCCGAGGAGATGCTGGCGGATTTCACGCGGTGCTTTGATCTCATCTTCGAAGAAGCCGTTGAAAGCGGGTTGATGGACCGGCCCGTACAGATGATCTACCGCGAGGTGGAGGGGTTGCCCAAGGGATCCGTCAAAGCGGTGATCGACGCGTTCGGCGAGCTTGTCGACGAAGGCTGTCTGGTGGTGTTTGGACCACACATCACCGACAACTGCGTGCCCACCCGCGAAGCGATCGAAGAGCGGTTCAAGGTACCGGCGATCGCCGTTACCGGCACCGACGACTGGTTAGGCGAGTGGACCTTCTCCTTCCCGCAGGGTTCGATGACCGACGAGCCGATCTTTATCGCCGACCTCGTCGCCAAACGCGGACTCTCCGCAGTCGGAGTTCTCGTCGAGCAGAACCTGATCGGTGAAAGCTACTTGAAGAATCTTCGTAACGCGTGTCGCCGCAAGGGTATTCGCATCGTTGCCGAAGCGCCGATCGCGCAGACCGCGCAGGACATCAATGAAGCCGTGCGTACTCTGCACGACGCCAAGGCGGAAGCAATCGTGCATCTGGGCTTCGGGTTCGGGATCGTGTTCATCAACCCGGCGCTTGAGGCGGTCGATTGGGACCCGCCGCGATTCACGACTACGGCCTTCCAGAACGCGTGGGTGAACCCGATTATGTGGAACGCGTTCATGGGGTGGATCGGGGTCGACCAGTACGACGAAGAAAATCGGATCGGCCAGGACTTCCTCGACCGCTACGCGAAGAAGTACGGCGGACGCCGTCCCGAATATTGCGTGCCCGTGGTCAACCGCGACGTCGCCGCCACGCTCGTGCGTGCGTTCACCGACGCCCATCCGCTCAGTCCGCGCGGAGTCAAAGAGGCGTTGGAGCGGGTGAAGATGATGCCCGCCGCCTCGGGCGCGCCCGGCACCCGAGTGTCGTTCGGCAAATGGACCCGGCGGGCCTGGATGGGCGCCGGCTATCTGGTGGCCCGAACTCTGGATGCCGACGGCGTCAATTCGCATCTGGTCGATCGCTTCGGAGAGGAAGGCTGACGCGAGATGAGTACTGACCAATCCGCACCGCTTGCCGCGCAGGAAAAGCCGGCATCGTCGCAGCGAGGCGAAGGACGCAAATGGGGCGGATGGGTCGCCGGCGCTGCGCTGGCGGCGTTCGCGCTCTTCTTCATCGCCAACTGCCGGGTCGCCCTCGACCCGCGGGTCGCCAACCCGAATGTGCAGGGCCGGCCCCGCCCGGTGAAATTCATATTCGGCTTGGACTACATCACGTTCCTGCACATCTCCACCGTCATCATGCTGCTCGTGCTGCTGGTGGTGTTCATCAGAGGCTGGCGGCGCAACCCGGGCAGTCCGGTGATGCTGATGTTCCTGTGCACCACGCTGATCGTCTGGCAGGACCCGATCATGAACTGGGCGCCGTTTGCGGTTTACAACCCCGACCTCATCCACTGGCCGGAGTCGTGGCCGCTGGTGTCGTTGTCGCCGAGTGTCGAACCGTTCGTGGTGTTCGGCTACGTGATGTTCTACTTCGGTCCGTACTTCCCGGGAATCTGGATCCTGCGCAAACTGCAGGCGAAGTACGGGCCGGCGGCCTTCGTGTCGCGGCATCCCTTGGTCAGCCTGGGCCTGCTCGTCCTGGTGATCGGCTTCATTTTCGATGCCTGGCTGGAGATTCAGCTCGTGCACGCCGGCATGTACATCTACTCGCAGGTGATTCCGTGGGGTTCGGTTTTCACCGGCACGACATTCCAATTCCCGCTGATCTGGGAGTCGTTCTCGGTGACCTTCGTGATGATCCCGGCGGCGATTCTCTGCTACCGCGACGACACCGGAAAGTCGGTGGCCGAGAAGCTGACCGCGAAAGCGAAGATCCTGCCCTCCCGCCCGGTGCTGGGCACCTTCCTGGTGATGTTCGCCATCATGAACGTGTCGTATTTCGCCTACGGAGGATGGTTCGCCCTTATCAAGATCAGCCATGCCGCTACCTCAGTGGCTTGCCCATGGCCCTATCCGGAAGCCAAAGTCTATGACCCGCAAGGGTTCTACGAGAAGGCAGGCGCCCAAGGCCCGTACTCGGTCGGCATATGGTCAACCTGGGCGAGCGGCGAGCCGAACGGACGGCCACACGTCGAGCCGCCGCCGCCGGGCCAAGGCGCGTGCGAACCCGCGAGGACGAATGGCTGAGGCGCGCGCGGTTGTCATCACCGGCTCGTCCCGCGGACTGGGGTTCGCATCGGCAGTGCGGCTGTATCGCGAGGGGTGGCGCGTGGTCGCGGCCATGCGAACGCCCGACCGCGGGATGCCGTTACTCAGGCATGCGACCGGCGCAGCTGAAGACGACGACCGGCTGATCGGTGTGCAGTTGGACCTGACTGACACCGCATCGATCGCCGCGGCGGCCAAGGCAATTGAAGAAGCCGTCGGCACACCCTACGCGCTCGTACACAATGCCGGGATCTCCGCCGCCGGAATGGTCGAGGAGACCGATATGGCGTTGTGGCAGAGGATGTTCGCCACCAGCGTCCTGGGCCCCGTCTCGCTCACCCAGGCCCTGCTGCCGTCGATGCGGGCGGCGGGCGAGGGCCGCATCGTGCTGGTATCCAGCGCGGCCGGGGTACGCGGTCAGCCCGCTACGGCGCCGTACTCGGCCGCCAAGGGAGCGCTGGAGCGGTGGGGCGAGTCGATGGCGTGCGAGATCGCGCCGTTCGGTCTCGGCGTCACCGTCTTGGTGGCCGGAACGTACGACACCGAGATCATCACCGACGCCGGCACCACCGACGACCGCAACTTCGAGGGCCCGTACGCCCGGCTGCACAACACCATGAACACCCGCGGGCGTTTCGCGATGCGTCTCGCTAGGCCTCCCGAGCGGTTCACCGACGGCCTGATCAAGGCACTAAGCGACCGGGGGGCCTTCCGTCGTCGGGGTGTGGGCCCGGATGCCTCAATGTTGTTGGCGTCCAACAGGCTCCTTCCGGCTTCGGGTATGCACCACATGTCCCGGATCGTGCTGGGCATACCCAGACAAGGCTCGATGCGCGGTGGGGCCTATCCGTTGACATTGGCCCAAAAAGCGATGGTGTTCGGCGCGAAAGTACTTCCGGCGCCGGTATTGAAACGCTTGGCATCGTTGGCGGATCGGCGCCGCCAGGGGACTGAAAGGGACTGAGGGGTAGCTATGGAACAGCTTTTCGACGACCTGGAGGATTTCGGCGCCTTCGACGACGCGATCTCCGGTGACGTGCGTGATCCCTACACCGAACTGGCGCGGCTGCGCCGCGAGGAGCCGGTGCAGCGACTCGAGACGTCTGGAGCGCTTCCGCACGAGGAATCGCTGCCGATGTTCATCGTGTATCGGCACGAGGATGTTCAGCAGATGCTGCGCGACAACGAGACGTTTTCATCGGCGGCCGTCATCGCCGCCTTCGGCCCCGTGCTGGGGGAAGGCGTGATGCTCGGTATGGACGAGCCCGTCCACGGCCGGCTGCGTTCGTTGGTCTCGAAGGCGTTCTCGCAGAAGTCATTGGCGCGCTGGCAGGACGAGTTGGTCGGCCGGGTGGCGAACAGCCTTATCGACAATTTCGCGGCCAATGGCAAGGCAGATTTGGTGAAGGAGTTCACCTTCGACTATCCGAGCCAGATCATTGCCGGCCTGCTGGGCTTGCCGGAGAAGGACTACCCGCAGTTCCAGCGGTGGTCGATATCGCTACTGAGTTGGCTGATGAACCCGGAACGCGGGCTGGCTGCCTCGGCTGCTCTGTGCGATTACTTCGCCCCGATACTCGAGGCCCGCCGGGCCGAGCCGAAGGACGACCTGATCAGCGCGCTCGGTGCGGCCGAAATCGACGGGGAAAAGCTCGCGGATGAGGAGATCTTCTCGTTCCTGCGACTGCTGCTGCCCGCCGGCGTTGAGACGACCTACCGGTCGCTGGGCAGCCTGCTCTTCGGGCTGCTGTCGGATCCGCCGCAATTGGACGCTATCCGCGCCGACCGGTCGCTGCTGCCGGCGGCCATTGAAGAAGGTGTGCGGTGGGAACCGCCGCTGTTGACCATCACTCGGGTGGCGACCCGCGACACCGTGCTCGGCGGTGTGGAGATCCCGGCCGGGGCGACGGTGATGCCGATGCTGGGTTCGGCGAACCGGCAGGAAGATCGCTATCCCGATCCCGACACGTTCAACATTCACCGGCAGGCCAGGGCGAATCTGGGCTGGGGCCACGGCGTGCACGTCTGCCTGGGTATGCACCTGGCCCGGCTTGAAATGCGCACGGCTATCAACCTTCTGCTCGACCGCCTGCCGAACCTTCGGCTGGACCCCGACGGCAACGACCCGCATATCCGCGGGCAAGTCTTCCGGTCGCCGACTTCGCTACCGGTCCTGTTCGATGCCCAGTAGCCAACCCCGCGCAGGTTGCGTCTTGTCAATCGGCTAGTTTCCAGTAAGGCTCTCCGTAGGGTCCCTAATGAGTTAGAAGAGAGTGACAGACATGACTGAGGCTGTAAAGGTCCGCTTCGAGCCGAAGATGATGATCGACGGCCAGCTCGTCGACGGCCAGGCCGGCACGTTCACCAACATCAATCCGGCAACCGAGGAGCCGCTGGGCGAGGTTGCTGACGCGTCGAAGGAGGACATCCACCGGGCCATCGATGCCGCGCGGCGCGCCTTCGATGAGACCGACTGGTCCACCAACCGTGAGCTGCGCAAGCGCTGCCTGCTGCAGCTGCACGAGGCGATTGAATCGGAGAAGGAAGAGCTGCGTGAGGAGCTCATTCTTGAAGTCGGCTCTCCGCGGGCCATCACGTTCGGCCCGCAGTTGGACGCCCCACTGGAAGACGGACTGAAGTACCCCGCCAGGCTGATCGACGAGTACGCCTGGGAGACCGACCTCGGTGACAAAGTGATCAGCCTGACCGGAACGCTGACCACCCGCAAGGTTTGGCGGGAACCGGTGGGCGTGGTCGGCGCGATCGTGCCGTGGAACTTCCCGTTCGAGGTCACCATCAACAAGCTCGGCCAGGCGCTGGGCACCGGCAACACCGTGGTGCTCAAGCCGGCGCCCAACACCCCGTTCAATGCGACCCGGCTCGGCCGGCTGATCGCCGAGAAGACCGACATTCCTGCAGGTGTCGTCAACGTCGTCACCGCGTCGGATCACTTTGTCGGCGAGGAGCTCACGCTTTCGCCGAAGGTCGACCTGATCTCGTTCACCGGCTCGACAGTGGTCGGCCAGCGGATCATGGAAAAAGGCGCCGCGACGATGAAGCGGCTCTTCCTCGAGCTGGGCGGCAAGTCGGCCACCATTGTTCTGGAGGACGCCGACTTCGGGATGGCTTGTGCGATCGGCATTGCGCCGTGCATGCACGCCGGGCAGGGCTGTGCGAACCCGACCCGGATGCTGTTGCCGCGGTCCCGCTATGACGAGGGTGTGGCGATCCTCAAGAGCATCTACGAAAACGTCACGTGCGGTGACCCGCAGGATCCGGGAACGCTGTGCGGCCCGGTGATCTCGGAGAGGCAGCGCGACCGGGTGATGGGTTACATCAGGAAAGGCGTCGAGGAGGGCGCGACGGCGCTGGTCGGCGGCCCCGACGCGCCCACCGGCTTCGACAAGGGATATTTCGTCAGGCCAACGCTTTTCGTCGACGTCGACAACTCCATGACGATCGCCCAAGAGGAAATCTTCGGCCCGGTGCTGGCCGTGATCCCGTTCGACGACGAGGAGGACGCGATCCGAATCGCCAACGACAGCATGTACGGGTTGGCCGGCAACGTGATGTCGGGCTCGCTGGAACATTCGCTGGCGGTGGCCCGCCGGATCCGGGCCGGCTTCATGGGCGTCAACGGCGGCGCTCCGTACGGCGCCGATACACCATTCGGCGGATACAAATACAGCGGGGTGGGACGCCAGAACGGCGTCGCCGGGTTCGACCAGTACACCGAGATCAAGTCCGTGGGGTATCCCGCCGGGTAGGGACGCAGCGCGCATAACGCAATCGGCGCCAGCGCTCGGTTACCTTGTTTCCGTGACCAAGGCGCGTCAGCGAACGAGCGCCCGCAGGTTGTCGATCCACTATGCGGCCGGTCTCGCGGGCGCCCACCTGCTGGCGGTCGCCGATGCTGCTGCGATCGTGATACCGCTGCGCGGCCAAACAGCCGGCGGAACGTATGCCTACTTCGGTACGCAGAACATGATCGTTGCGGTGATCCTGGTGGTGCTGGGTGCCATCAGCGTCGCGGTGGGCGGGGCAGTGATCGTCGCACCGGTATTGCGGTGGTTTGTCCGCGGCCAGCAACCGAATCCGAGTCAACGACGCGCGGCGACCAGACTCGTCAGGAGACAGTCGCTGATCTTGGCGGCGACGTGGGCCGCGAGCGGCGTGATTTTCCTCGCGTTCAACCATGATGGCGGTGTCACGCTTGCGGTCGCAACCGTGTTGGCGGTCGTCTTTGGGGGCAGTGCAGCGGCAGGCTTAAGCCTTCTGCTCACCCAGCGCTCTGTTCGCCCAATCCTGGTTGCCGCGACCCAAGGCTCCGAAGGTGTTGTGATCGCGCCGCGCGTGCTCACTCGACTTGTCGGCATGTGGTTGCTGGGTTGTGGGCTGCCCTGCGCGGTGATCGTGGCTTTGATCGTTATGCGTTCGTACGGTTGGGTCATCCAGAAGACAGCGTCGGTGGAGATGCCGATCCTGGTGGTAACACTTGCCGCAGTGTTGTTGGGACTGCCAACGATGATCCTGACGTCGCGATCGATTTCCGACCCGGTGCGAGAAGTCGTCGACGCGATGGCCCAGGTCGAGCAGGGCCATATCGACACCTTCGTCGGGGTCTACGAGCGCTCTGAAATCGGGCGGCTGCAAAGCGGATTCAATCGAATGGTGACCGGCATCGCCGAACGCGACCGGCTACGGGACCTGTTCGGTCGTCACGTCGGGGTGGACGTGGCCAGACGTGCCATCAAAGAGGGCACTTCGCTGTCCGGCGATGTAACCGAGGCGGCAATCCTTTTCATCGACCTGGCGGGCTCGACGACGTTGGCGGCCAGCCGTTCCCCGCACGAGGTCGCCGAGGTACTCAACGACTTCTTCCGAATTGTGGTCAGCGCCGTCGACGAGCGCAACGGCCTGATCAACAAGTTCCAGGGCGACGCCGCGTTGGCCATCTTCGGGGCGCCGCTGCCGGCAGCTGGAGCGGCGTCGGCCGCATTGGCCACCGCCCGTAGCTTGCGCAGCCAACTGCGCCGGCTACCGGTGGTCGACTTCGGGATAGGCGTGTCGGCCGGCCCGGTTTTCGCCGGCAATATCGGTGCCGAAAACCGTTATGAATACACCGTCGTTGGCGACGCAGTCAACGAGGCCGCGCGGCTGGCCGATTTCGCAAAAGCGTTGGACCGGCGGATCGTGTGTTCGGCCGCAGCGATCGATCGTGCCGATGCAGCCGAGCGCCGACACTGGATCGCACATGGTGACACCGTGTTGCGCGGCCGCTCGGAGTCCACCCGCATCTGGACACCGGCGGCTGACAGCTAAGGGTTTTCCGACTCAATGGTCGTGGATGATGACGCCACGAATATTGCGGCCCGCCAGCATATCGTCGTAGGCCTCGTTGATGTCGTTGAGTTTGTACTCGGCGGTCACCGTCTCATCGAGCAGAAGCTTGCCCTCGCGGTAGAGGCTGAGCAGTCGATGGATATCGGCGCGTGGGTTGGCCTCGCCGTAAAGACTGCCCAGCAGCCGCTTTTGAAACAGCGTGAACATCGCCATCGGGAGGGTCGCCGTCACATCGGTGATCGCTGCCAGCGCCGTCAGCACCACAGCGCCGCCCTTGCGGACGATGTCCAGCGCCTCACCGATCATGGGGCCCTCGACAAGCCCGACCGTGAGCAAGGCCGAGTCGGCCATGACACCACGCGTCAAGTCGCCGACCAATGCGGTCGCTTCGGCCATCGAAGTGGTGAAGTGGGTGGCCCCGAATTGAAAAGCCTTGTCCCGCTTGCCCTCAGCGATGTCGACCACCACAATCTTTTCCGCGCCTGACAAGCGCGCACCCTGGATGGCGCCGCTGCCGATGCCGCCGCAGCCGATCACCACGACGGTGTCGCCTGGGCGCACCTTGGCGGTGTTGACCGCTGATCCCCACCCGGTGGTGACCCCGCAGCCAAGCAGGCAGGCGCGTGGCAGTGGAAGGTCCTCGTCGATCTTCACGATCGAGCTTTCCGGCACCGTGCCGTACTGCGCGAATGTGCCCAAGAAGCATGCGGCGCCCACCTCGCGGTCCCCGATCCGGCGCCGATACGTCCCATCGAGCTGGGTGCCGCCCAGTAGCATGGCGCCCTGGTCGCACAGATTCTGATGGCCGCTTGCACACCAACGGCATCGCCCGCACGCCGGAAGGAAAGACGCGACCACATGATCGCCGACCTGCACGTCCCGGACGCCGGGGCCGACCTCCTGCACGACGCCGGCCCCCTCGTGGCCTCCGACGATGGGCAGCGGCACGGGTAGGTCGCCGGTGCGGACATGATGATCCGAGTGGCAGAGCCCGGCGGCCGCGAAAGACACCAGGACCTCGCCGTCCTGCGGGCCATCAAGGTCCACCTCCTCGACGCTCCACTCGGCGTTGAAGTCGAACAAAACTGCGGCATTCATCTTCAAAGTGATCACTCCTGCAGCCAGATAAGTGGGGCGAGTTTAGGACGGGCCCGACGCCTGACGGGGGGTATTCGACATTTGCATGCAACTCATGCGGTATGGCTTACAGTTGTCGAGTCGGTCCGGCCTGCACGCGCGAAGGGATGAACACCGCTATGTCCATTCCCCGGGGCCCGGGCGATGTCACTCGCGAGTGGCTCTCGACGGTCCTGAGCAGCCGCGAAACTCCGGTGCACGCTTCCGAGGTGGACGTGGCCGCCATCGGCACCGGTCAGACCGGCGCGACGTATCGGGTGTCGGTCGCCTATGCCGATGACGCCGGAAGCTTGCCGGACACCTTCGTGATCAAACTCCCCGCTCAGGACGACACAGTGCGCGAGCGGGTGACCGTCGGCTACCGCAGCGAATGCGCCTTCTACAGCGGGGTTGCCGGCCGGGTGCAGATCCCGACGCCGCAGTGCTTCTACTGCGAGATCAGCGACGAAGCCCTGGACTATGCCCTGCTGCTGGCCGATCAAGCACCCGCGGCACAGGGCGACCAAATCGCGGGCTGCGGTGAACGGGAGGCGCGGCTGGCCGTCACCGCATTGGCCGGCCTGCACGGGCCAAGCTGGTGCGATCCGGTCTGGCTGGATTTCCCGGGAATTGCCTTTGCCCGACCCGATGAAGCATCGGCCAAAGGTCTCGGCGACGTCGCGCGGATGAGTGCCGAGATCACGCTGGACAAGCTCGGCGACCGAATGAGTGCAGCCGACCAAGAGACCTTCACCGCAACAATGGATTTGGTGACGCCCTGGCTGCTGGCCGAGCAGGACCGGTTCGCTCTCCTGCACGGTGACTATCGCCTCGACAACATGCTGTTCTCTCCCGACGCCACCAGCATCACCGTGGTGGATTGGCAGACGCTCGGGGTAGGGCTGCCTGCACGCGATTTGTCCTACTTCACCGCGACCAGCCTCAAACCGGAACTGCGGTCAGCGATCGAGAAAGACCTCGTCGACGAATATCACCAGACGCTCTGCGGCTACGGAGTCACCGGCTATGATCTCGAAACCTGTTGGCGCGATTATCGACTCGGGATGCCGCAGGCGTTGCTGATCTCGGCTCTGGGGTTCGCGTTCGCCACGGCCACCGACCGCGGTGACGACATGGTGCTCACCATGCTGGCTCGCGGCTGCCAGGCGATCCGCGATCTTGACACGCTCGAGCTCATCGGCCGGCGCGCGCAGGACGAATCAGTATTGCGTTGAGCCCTGATCGACGGAGATTGCTGCGGCGGTGACGTTTCGCGATTCGTCGCCGGCCAGCCAGCACACCGCGTCGGCGATATCTTCGGGCTCGGCAACCCAATTCGGCAGAAACGGTGTGAGCACGTTGGCCAATTGCGGATTGGTTTCGGTGGCCCGCGCTATCGCAGCGACCATGTCGCCGGTTCCCATCTCCGAATTGACCGGACCGGGATGCACGCTGTTGACCCGGATCGAATGCCGGCCCAGCTCGGCAGCGAACGCGCGAGCCATCCCGGTCACGGCGTGCTTGCTGGCGGTGTAATGCACCATGAACGGCTGCATTTTGATGCCCGCGGCGGAGCTGATCAACACGATGGACCCACCGCGGCCGCCGTCGATGATCTTCTGCGCTCCGGCCATCACCGTGTTCCATGTTCCCGTCACGTTGACGTCCATCACGTCCCGGAACGATTCGGGAGTGATCTCGTTCCAAGCCTGCGGAGCCGAGATGCCGGCATTGGCGACGATGATGTCGAGTCGCCCGAGCGCCGCCACGGCGTCGTCCACCACCTCGCACAGACCGCCGAAGTCACGAATATCGATCTCCGACGCGATAATCCGACGGTCCACCGCTTCGACGAGCCGGGCGGTCTCGGCCAGGTCTTCCGGAGTTGCCGAGTCGTAGGGCACGCAGGACGGAAGCTTGCCCGCTATGTCGACGGCGATGATGTCGGCGCCCTCACGGGCCATCCGGAGAGCATGCGCTCTGCCCTGGCCCCGTGCCGCTCCGGTGATGAATGCCACCTTGCCAGCGAGTCGGCCACCCATGCGCGCTCCGTATCGTAAACACCACTGTAACGCGGACGATATTACGTCACTGCTTACGCTGCGCCGCCTTGACCAGATTCGACCCGATGATCAGCCGTTGAATCTCACTGGTTCCCTCGTAAAGTCGTAACAGCCTGACGTCACGATAGATGCGCTCCACCGGCACCTCGCGCATGTATCCGCTGCCGCCGTGAATTTGGACGGCCAGATCGGCGACCTTGCCGGCCATCTCGGTGCAGAACACCTTCGCCGCCGAGGGCGCGATCCGCCGGTCCTGCTCGGTGTGCCAGAGCCGAGCCGCGTCACGGACGAGCGCACGACCGGCCATCACGCCGGTCTGCTGGTCAGCCAGCATCGCCTGCACCAGCTGGAAGCTGCCGATCGGACTTCCGCCCTGCGTTGCGGTCGCCGCATACGCCACTGATTCGTCCAGTGCCCGCCCGGCGGCTCCCACGGCCAGTGCGGCGATGTGGATCCGGCCCCGTGCCAGGGACGTCATCGCTGCCCGATAGCCGATGTCCTCGCTGCCGCCCACCAGCGCGCCCGCTGGGACGCGCGCATCGGTGAAGCGCACGTCGGCGGTCCAGGCACCCTCCTGTCCCATCTTGGCGTCCTTCGGCGCAACCTCCACACCGGCTGTGTCCGCCGGCACCAAGAAGACAGCGATGCCCGGTCCTGCTTCGTCGGCTGGACGGGTCCGGGCGAAGACCACGAACAGATCGGCGACCGGCGCGTTGGTGATGAACCGCTTCTCGCCGGAGATCACCCAATCCCCGTTGTCATGAACGGCTTTGGTGCGCAATCCCGCCGGGTTCGATCCTGCCCCGGTCTCGGTCAACGCGAACGAGGCGACCTTTCCCGACGCCAACGCTTCCAGCCAGGCGGCCTTCTGTTCGTCGGTGCCGAATCCGACCAGGACTTGACCGGCGATGCCGTTGTTCGTCCCGAACATCGAACGAAGCGCCAGCGAGGTGTAACCCAGCTCCATCGCCAGCTCGACGTCCTGGGTGATGTCGAGCCCGAGTCCGCCCCACTCTTGAGGGATCGCGTAGCCGAACAATCCCATGTCCCTTGCTTGTTGCCGTAGGTCATCCGGAACACGGTCGGTGGCCAAAATTTCCTGTTCCCGCGGGATGACAACGGTGCGGACGAAATGACGTGTTTGCGCGAGGATCTGCTGGAAGTCTTCGTCGTCGACGGCGGCCGCGGTCATGAGTCTGCGTTCCTTTCGAGCAAGCGGTAGGAGCCCAGTCCGGGCACGATCATATATGAAATATGATGTGCGATGATGTTCCGGGTTCGGGGTGGAGACAGAGGACGGTGATCAGGTGTCGTTGTTGACCGATCAGATCGCGGTTATCACCGGTGGCGCTCAAGGATTGGGTTTCGCCATCGCGCAGCGGTTCGTTGCCGAAGGGGCACGGGTCGTGCTCGGTGACGTGAATCTCGAAGCGACCGAGGTCGCGGCGAAGCAGCTCGGTGGTGCGGACATTGCCGCGTCGGTGCGTTGCGATGTGAGGTCCGGAGCCGACGTCGAGGCGCTGGTCGCCGCTGCCGTCGACCGGTTCGGCGGGCTGGACATCATGGTCAACAATGCCGGGATCACCCGCGACGCGACGATGCGCAAGATGACCGAGGAGCAGTTCGATCAGGTGATCGCCGTGCATCTGAAGGGGACCTGGAACGGACTGAAGGCGGCCGCGGCGGTCATGCGGGAGAACAAGCGCGGGACGATCGTGAACATGTCGTCGATCTCCGGGAAGGTCGGCATGGTCGGCCAGACCAACTATTCGGCGGCCAAGGCCGGGATTGTGGGTATGACCAAGGCGGCATCGAAGGAACTCGCCCACCTCGGTGTGCGGGTGAACGCGATCCAACCCGGGCTGATCAGGTCGGCGATGACCGAAGCGATGCCACAACGCATTTGGGATGCAAAAGTCGCCGAGGTGCCGATGGGACGAGCCGGCGAGCCCGAAGAAGTCGCCAGCGTCGCGTTGTTCCTGGCCTCCGATCTGTCGTCGTATATGACCGGGACGGTGCTCGAAGTGACCGGCGGGAGGCACCTGTGAGCGCTCGCGAAGCCGTGATCTGTGAACCGGTCCGGACGCCGATCGGCCGCTACGGCGGAATGTTCAAGTCGCAGACCGCTGTTGACCTTGGCGTTGCCGCCCTCACCGGGCTGCTCAATCGCACCGGCATCCCGCCCGAATCGGTGCAGGACGTCATCGTCGGACACTGCTATCCCAGCAGCGAGGCGCCGGCGATCGGGCGCGTCGTCGCGCTCGACGCCGGGCTGCCGGTGACAGTGCCCGGCATGCAGATCGACCGTCGTTGCGGCTCGGGCCTGCAGGCGGTCATCCAGGCGTGTCTGCAAGTCAGCTCGGGCGACAACGATCTCGTCGTCGCGGGCGGCGCGGAAAGCATGAGCAACGTCGCCTTCTACTCCACCGACATGCGCTGGGGCGGTGCCCGCGGCGGAGTGCGAGTGCATGACGGGCTGGCCCGCGGCCGAACGACCGCCGGCGGCCGTCACTACCCGGTGCCCGGCGGGATGTTGGAGACCGCCGAGAATCTGCGGCGGCAGTACAACATTCCGCGACAAGAGCAGGACGAACTGGCGGTGGCGTCGCACCAGCGGGCGGTGGCCGCCCAGAAGGACGGCATCTTGGCCGAGGAGATCGTTCCGGTCACCGTCCGCAGCCGTTGGGGTGAGGAGCTGATCGACACCGACGAGCATCCGCGCGCCGACACCACGGTAGAATCGCTGAGCAAGCTCAAACCCGTTCTATTGGAGCATGATCCGCAGGCAACTGTAACCGCGGGAAACGCCAGCGGACAAAACGATGCGGCGTCGATGTGTCTGGTGACGACGCCAGAGAAGGCTGCCGAACTGGGTCTGACGCCGCTGGTGCGGCTGGTGTCGTGGGGTGTCGCCGCGGTGGCGCCCAACGTGATGGGTATCGGCCCGGTACCGGCGACCGAGGTCGCACTCGCCAAGGCGGGCTTGCGACCGAGCGACATCGACCTGATCGAACTCAACGAGGCGTTCGCCGCGCAGGCCCTTGCTGTCATGCGGGAGTGGAATTTCGGCGCCGCCGACCGGGAGCGGACAAACGTGCACGGCTCGGGGATATCACTGGGTCATCCGGTCGGGGCCACCGGCGGCAGGATGTTGGCCACGCTGGCCCGTGAGCTCACTCGGCGCGAGGCGCGCTATGGACTGGAAACCATGTGTATCGGGGGCGGACAGGGCCTTGCGGCGGTCTTCGAACGGATTGGTTCGCGGTGAGCACGCCGTTGGCCGACCTCACCGTCGTCGAAGTTTCCAGTTTTGTCGCAGCGCCGTTGTGCGGCTTGACGTTGAGCCAACTGGGCGCCGAGGTGATACGCGTCGATCCAATCGGCGGTGCGTCCGATGTTCGGCGCTGGCCGCTGGCCGCGAGCGGGACATCGATTTACTGGACTGGCCTGAACAAGGGAAAGCGCTCGGCCACTATCGATTTGCGTTCAGCCGAAGGGCAGCAGCTGGTCCGGCGGCTGATCGTCGAGGGTGACGGGATCGTGGTGACCAACGCTGCGGGACTGGCCTGGTTGTCTTATGAACAACTCGCCGCCCTGCGCGCCGACGTGATCCACGTCCAACTGCTCGGCCGCCATGACGGCTCCACCGGCGTGGACTATACGGTCAACGCGGCGACCGGCTTTCCACTGGTTACCGGGCCGGTGAACCAGGCCGGCCCGATCAACCATGTGCTGCCGGCCTGGGATGTCTGCTGCGGGCTGTATGCCGCGCTCGCGGTCGTCGCCGCGGTGCGCCGCCGCGACCAGTCCGGCGTCGGCGCCGAAATCAGCATTGCGCTGGAAGATGTTGCGCTGGCTACCGCGGGTAACTTGGGATGGTTGACCGAGCCGCAAGTGAACGGCACCGAACGTCAACGCCTGGGCAACGCGATCTACGGCCAGTACGGTCAAGACTTCACCAGTCGTGACGGCGTCGCGTTCATGGTCGTCACCCTGACGAGACGGCACTTTCACGACCTCGTGGAGGTATCGGGGACCGGTGCGGCCGTGACGGCGCTTGCCGAATCGCTGGACGCCGACTTCAGCGACGAGGGCGAGCGCTATCGATACCGCGATGTACTCAGCGGACTCTTCGCGACCTGGTTCGCCGACCACACCGCCGCGGAGATCACCGAAGCGCTGTCGGCCACCAGCGTATTGTTCGAGCGTTACCGGACTTTCGCGCAGGTTGCCGAAGATGAACGTGTCAAGGCGAATCCGCTGTTCTCCCGACTGCACCAAGACGGGCTCGGCGACTATCTCGCGCCGGGGATGCCTGCCGTCTTCGACGGCGGCTACCTGACTAGCGAACCGGCGCCCAGGCTCGGCGCCGACACCGCCGACCTGCTCACGTCACGGCTGGGGATGAGCGCAGCCGATGTCGACCGACTGACCGATGCTAAGACGATCGCCGGCTGACTAAGGAGATGGGCGCCGCATGACCAAACTCGCTGAGACGACCGGCCTCACCGAATTCCAATCCGAGATCATCGCCACGGTGCGGCAATTCGTCGAAAAGGAAGTCATTCCCAACGCGCCGGAGCTGGAACGCACCGACACCTATCCGCAAGCCATCGTCGATCAGATGCGGGAGATGGGCCTGTTCGGCCTGATGATTCCGCAGGAGTACGGCGGCGTGGGCGAGTCGCTTTTGACCTACGCGTTGTGCGTCGAAGAATTGGCCCGCGGCTGGATGAGTATCTCTGGGGTGCTCAACACCCACTTCATCGTGGCCTACATGCTGCGCCAGCACGGCACCGACGCGCAGAAGCAGCGTTTTCTGCCGCGCATGGCAACCGGCGAGGTTCGCGGCGCGTTCTCCATGTCCGAACCGGAGTTGGGCTCCGACGTCGCCGCGATCCGCACCCGCGCCACCCGCAATGCCGACGGCAACTACACCATCAACGGCCAGAAGATGTGGCTGACCAATGGCGGCAGCTCCACCTTGGTGGCGGCGTTGGTGCGCACCGAGGAGGGCGCCGACACACCGCACCGCAATCTGACCGCATTCCTGATCGAAAAGCCGACCGGCTTCGGGGAGGTGGCACCCGGTCTGGTGATACCGGGCAAGATCGACAAGTTGGGCTACAAGGGTATTGACACCACCGAGTTCATCTTCGACGGATACGTGGCCGGCGCCGACGACGTCCTGGGCGGTACCCCGGGCCAGGGTTTCTACCAGATGATGGACGGTATCGAGGTCGGGCGAGTCAACGTATCGGCCAGGGCTTGCGGAGTCGCCGTCCGCGCGTTCGAGCTAGCCGTACGTTACGCCCAGCAACGGCATACCTTCGGCAAGCCGATCGCCGAACATCAGGCGATTGCATTTCAAATCGCGGAAATGGCAACCAAAGTCGAGGCCGCACATCTGATGATGGTCAATGCCGCGCGGCTGAAGGACTCCGGCGAGCGTAACGACGTCGCCGCGGGCATGGCGAAGTATCTGGCCAGCGAATTCTGCTCAGAGGTCACCCAGCAGAGCTTCCGCATCCACGGCGGGTATGGATACTCCAAGGAGTATGAAATCGAACGGCTGATGCGCGACGCTCCGTTCCTGCTGATCGGCGAGGGGACCAGCGAGATACAGAAGTCCATTATCAGCAAGCGGCTGCTCGCTGAGTATCGGATTTGACCGTGAGCGTTCCGGATTTCGTCGCGCGCCCGCAGCTCTCGGAAGACGTTGCGCGCTATGTACGTAAGCGGATCTTCGATGGCACGTACTCGGCGGGAGAATACGTCCGCCTGGATCAGTTGGCTGCGGAGTTAGGGATCAGCGTCACGCCGGTGCGGGAGGCGTTGTTCGAGCTGCGCGCCGAAGGGCTGCTTGCTCAGCAGCCGCGCCGCGGCTTCGTGGTGCTGCCGGTAACGGGACGCGATCTCACCGATGTGGCCAACGTGCAGGCGCACGTCGGCGGCGAGCTCGCCGCGCGGGCCGCGACCAACATCGACGACGAGCAGCTGCGCGAGCTCAAGACGATCCAGGCCCAGCTGGAGGAAGCCTATGCCGGAGGCGACGACGAACGAACGGTTCGGCTCAATCACGAGTTTCACCGGGCCATCAACGTTGCCGCCGAGTCGCCGAAGCTGGCTCAGTTGATGTCGCAGATCACCCGCTATGCACCGGAATCCGTGTTCCCCACCATCGAGGGCTGGCCACACCAGTCCATCAAAGACCATCGCCGGGTGTTGGCGGCGCTGGCCAAACACGACAGCGAGCTGGCCCGCAAAGCCATGTCGGAGCACCTGGCTGCCGGCGCCGCTCCACTGATCAACCACCTCATCGAGCATGGCGTGGTCGAAACGCCTTGAGACGCAGATAACCTCACACGCCTCAGCAGCCTCCTGAGCCTCCGGCTGGCGGGAATAGTGCGTTCTTCAGTTCGACGGCGTATGTGATATCACTCCGCGCGAGCATGGTGGTCGCCTGCCGGTGCTGTTGGTTTGCGATTGCCGCTGGGTCTCGTCAAGCGCCCTGGTCCGTGTAATCGGCACAATTTCGACCCCAGCTCGATTGGCGGCATCTGTGGCTGGGTCGTTTGGCATTATCGCTATGGCGGCGATCGGAGGGAGGGACGGGGTCTCAATCGGCCGGTTTCTCAAGCCGCGGTTCGATGAGTCTTGCGGGCGGTGCGAGTCTACTTCGAGTGACAGCACCGATGTGAACGCCAATGTGACGGATTAGAGCGATATGGCGGAAACTCAACACGACCACCTGTGGGCACTGGCGCACGCCGAGCGCGCCGCGCTGGCGCAGGACCTGTCAGGGCTGAGCGCAGAGCAGTGGCGGCACGGCACCTTGTGCGGACGATGGGACGTTGAGGAGGTCGTCGCGCACCTGACCGCTGCGGCGAGCCTGAATCGGTGGAAGTGGCTGCGCAGCATGCTCGGTGCCCGCCTGCGCCCTGCCGTGCACAACCAGCGGCGGCTGGTCGAGCACCGTGGTAGCACTCCCGCCGAGACACTCGATCGTTTCCGCGCCGTCATCACGAGCAACACCGCTCCCTCAGGCCATATCCCGGCCTACCTCGGCGAGGTCGTTGTGCATGCCCAAGACATTCGCCACCCTCTGGGGCTGATGCGGACACCGAGCGTCGACGCGCTGACACCTGTGGCTGGTTTCTTCGCCCGACGCGACTTCGCCGTTGCCAGTCGTACCCGCGTTGCCGACCTCCAGTTGCAGGCAGACGACGGGCCGTTTCGCGCGGGCAGCGGTTCGCTGGTCACCGGGTCAACCCTGGCGCTGGTCATGAGCATGGCCGGTCGCGCACCCTACGTCGACGAGCTCGACGGCCCAGGTGTGCAACTCCTACGGTCACGAGTACAAGCCACCACAGCATGAGTCGCCCTTACGTCTCAGGACGATCCAATGTTCCTTAGCAATTCGCGCAGCCGCCGGGCATCGACCTTGCCGGTCGGACCGCGTGGAATCGTGTCATCGGAGTCGACCAGCAGCCATCGCGTTGGCACCTTGAACGAGCTGAGCAGCTTGCGGGCAGACCCACGCAGCTGCTCAACGTTGTGCGTGGCGGTGTCGCACACCACCACCGCTCCCACTTGATGCCCTTGTGCGCCCGTCACATCGGTGACGAAGGCACTCTCCACACCCTCGATTTCCCGCAGCGCCTGCTCGACCTCGGTCGGATACACCGTGGCGCCGCTGATTTTGAACATGTCGTCAGATCGGCCGTGGTAGAACAGGAAGCCGTCGTCGTCAAGCCGGCCGAGGTCACCGGTGGGGTAGAACCCGTCGGCGGTGAACAGGTCTTCGCGGCTGCACCGACATATGCCGCGTAAGGTGTGCGGTCCCCGAATCTCGATCATCCCAACGCTGCCAGCCGCAGTCGGCTCCCCGGTGTCGGGGTCGGTGATCCGGACCTCCATGCCGGGGAACGGCTTGCCGCAGCTACCCCAGGCGGACTGCGGCATATCGGTGTCGGCAGGGTAGCCGCAGTAAGGCCCGAAAGCTTCGGTCATGCCGAACAGGGTCGCCCGGGCACCGGGTCTGGCACGTTGCTCGGGCGGGAGCAGGGCTTCCAGACTGCCGGGCCGCAGCGCCGACAAATCCGTTTCGCCGCGGCACGGGTGGCGGGCCAGGGCCAGGGCTTGATCGGGCCAGCCTCGAAACAGCGTCACCCGCTCACGCTCCAGCAGGCGCAGTGTGGCTTCCGGTTGCGGAATCTCCTCGGTGACCAGAGTGGCGCCCGCCAGCAGCGCGGATAGCACACCGCCGCCAAGGCCACCCACCCAGAAAAACGGCATCGGCAGATACAGGCGCGTCTCGGAATCGATGCAACGGCTTGGCAACCCGGATGCCACGGCACCCAGCGCACTGCCGTGCGAGTGCAGCACGCCCTTGGGCGAACCGCTGCTGCCGGAGGTGAAGATGACGACCATTGTGTCGCTCGGTGTCACCGTCGCTGCCAGCGCGTCGACGATCCGACGGCCCGCGTCGCTTGCGACTGTCTGGAACAACCGGTCGGCGGACCAAACCTCGCGCAGCGCGGAAAGCTGGTGGCGTTGCAAGTCGTCGAGGTATCGGTGGCCCCGGAACTCCGCCACGCTGATCAGAAACTGCACCGAGGCGGTCTGCAATTGCGCCGCTAATTCCCGTGGCTGCAACAGCGTGCTCAACGGAACAAGCACTGCGCCGATCCGGGTAACCGCGATCGCGGCCTGCACCCAGCGGACTCCGTTGGGCATGATCAGCCCTACGCGGGTGCCTTTGACGACCCCAGCGTCGATCAGCGTCGCCGCCAAATCGTCGGCAGTGCGGTCAAGTTCGGCATAGCTGAGCTGGGACAGCGGATCGATGACCATCGGTTTGGCCCCATGCTCGGTGGCGCGAAGTCTCACCAGCCGGTCGATGGTGTCAGGCACCGAGCACCCTCTTCAATTGCCGCACATCGACCTTGCCGCTGGCCAACAGCGGAATCTCGGCGGTCGGCATGGCCGCGAACCGTCTGGGAATCTTGTACACCGAGAGTTCCGCCGCGAGCTCGCGGCGAAGCGTGTCTTCGTCGAAGTCGGCGCCGATTTCCACCGCGACGACGGCAGCGACCACCTGCCCGCGCGCGGCGTCGGGGATGCCGATCACATGGGCCACGGCGCCGCCGGTGACTTTGGCGATCGCCTGCTCCACCTCGGCAGGGGAGACATTCGCGCCGGCCGTCTTGATGATCGAATCCTGGCGGCGGAGGTAGTAGACGAATCCCTCGCGGTCGGTGGCCACTAGGTCGCCGGTGTGAAACCAGCCTTCGGCGTCGAAGCATTCTTCCCGGCTGCGTTTGTAGTACCGCTGCATCAGGCAGGGCCCGCGGATGCACAGCTCTCCCAGTGCGCCGTCCTCGGCCAAAATTCCGCTTTCGGGATCGACGACCTTGGTTTCCACGCCTGGTGCCGGCTTGCCGAACGATCCGCGCCGGTGCTCCGATTGGTCCCCCTCGTCGTCGCTGAGCAAGACCACGCTGCCGGCCTCGGTCAGCCCGAGCATGTTGTGCCGCAACTCCGGATCAGCCGGCCGCACCTCGGGCGCCATGATGGGATACAGGTTGCCGCGTCGCATCGACGACAGGTCTCGGCTGGCGAAGCTCGGGTGCCGCGTCAGGTGCGCGATTCCGGCAGCGAAACCGTTGGTGATGGTTGGTCTTTCGGCCTCGAGTAGATCGAGCGTCTGGCCGGCATCTTCGGCGTTGGAGCAGACCAGCGTCGATCCTGCGAGCAACGTGGCAAGCAAGGCGAACCCGAATCCCCCGATCCAGAAGAACGGCGAGTTGCAAAATAGCTTGTCGGTGGGAGTCAGGCCGCGGATCGCGTTGAGATTTCTCTGATGGTTGAGCAGTGCGGCGTGGGTGTGCACCACTCCCTTGGGCGTGCTCGTCGTGCCCGACGTGTAAACGATTGTCAGCGGATCCGAGCCGCCGACATCATCTTCCATCGCCGTCACACGTTTTGCATCCACCGTCTCGGCAAGCAGATGAAGGCGCCCTACATCGAAGATCACGTGCCGCAATTGCGGTGCGGTGGCGTCGAGTAGCCGATTTTCCAGGTCCGCGTCGGACAACGCGTCGGTCAGCTGCTGCATGTAGTCATGGGAGCGGTAGGACGACGCGGCAAGAAGGATCTCGGTGTCGCTGTCGACCAGTTGCTCGCGTAGCTCTCGCGCGGTAGCGAACGTCGAAAACGGCACGACGACGGCCCCGACCCGCGCCGCCGCCAACATGCCGACGACAAAAGCAACACCATTGGGGTAGAGCAATCCGACATGGCTGCCCTTACCTGCGCCGAGAGCGACTAGTCCGCAAGCCAATTGCGCGGAGCGGCGATCGGCTTCGGCGTAGCTGATACGTTCGGCGTCGCACACCAGCAGCGGGTGATCGGCTCTGGCTTGGGCCTGCTCTCGCAGGATTTTGCCGACGGTTGGTGATTCAGTCGGCATGGTCGCTCTGCGCCGCGGAGACGGTATCGGCGAAGAAGCTTCGGATCGCGCTCAGATCGGGCTTGCCCGACGGCGTTCTCGGGAGTTCGGCGACGATCGCGATGTCGGTGGGAACTTCGTAGCGCGCCAACCGCGTCCGCAGATAGTCGGCGAGCGCACCGGCGTCCACAGTTCCTTGCTCGCGTAGTTCAACCATCGCGACCGGCGTCTCGCCGAGGCGTTCATCCTGCCGTCCGACCACCGCCGCACCCGCGACCGCGGGATGGCTTTCCAGCGCGGTGCGAACGTCATCGGGCAGAACTTTGAATCCGCCGCGGATGATCGCCTGATCGGCTCGGCCGACGATCCACAAGAAGCCGTCGGCGTCGATGCGTGCCATGTCGGTGGTGCGCATCCAGTTCGATGACGGCCCCAGTTGTCCCGGCTTGACTTCGAGCAGTCCGACTTGGTCGGGTGCGAGCGGGGTGCCGTCGTCGCCGACCACCCGCAGTTGAGCGCCGGGGTTCGCGCGGCCCACGCTGCCGCGTTTGGCCTGCCAATACTTCTGATGGTCGGGCAACGTCCAGCCCGCCACGCCACCACCGAATTCGGTTGCCGCATAGGAAGTCAGCACGGGGATGCCATACTTTTCGGTGAATGCGTCGGCGTCCTCGGCCGCGAGCGGCGCGGTGCCGGAAGTGACGGCGCTGATGCTTGCCAGATCCTCCCGGCTCAGGTCGGAGTGCAGCACCATCCGCAGTGCGGTCGGCACCAGCGATACCGCGCGCGGACGGTGCGTCCGCACGGCTTCGGCCCACCGGCTGAGGTCGAATCGCTCCAGCAGCACGAAGGGCCGCGCCTCGGCGACACATTGCAGTATCCGGAACACCCCACCGATATGCACCAGCGGCGAGTTGACAATCGCGACACCGCGGCGCAGCTCCGTCGGCGCCGGCGGCCGGTCGCCTTCCGGACCCAGCACGCTGTGCGCCAGCATGTCGTAGGTGAGGTCCACGCGTTTGGGTGGTCCGGTGGTGCCGCTGGTCAACATCCGCACCGCGACGCCGTGCCGCTCATCGCGGTGGGCACGAGGTTCGGCTGCCACAACCACTTTCGGCTCGGCGGTAAGCCTTGAGATCGAGACCACTGTTGCGGTGGACGGCTCGCCCAGCATCGCCAGATCGTCGGGCTCGCCGACGATCAGCGGCAACTCCAGCTGGTCGACGTCGGCTTTGGTGCGCTCATCGCCGCGGGCGGGGTTGATGGCCACTACTGTCGCGCCGCACTGCAGCGCGCCGAGCAGCGTGGCCACCTGCGCCGGACGATTACGCAGCAGGATCCCAATTTGCTGGTTGCCGCCACTGACGAGCGAGCCTATGCGGGTGGCCATTTCGCTGAGTTCGCCCCACGACTGCCATTGACCTTCGTACTCCAGGGCCGGCGCGTCCGGCGCCAGACCCAGAACGTGGCCGATGCGTCGACTGAGAGGGTGCGTCACCGGATTCTCGGATCCGGTGCGGGCCCACTGGGACGGTCGCCGCGGGTCGCCAGCTCGGCAGTGCCGATCGGATTTCCCAGCCGGGTATAGATCAGCCCCTGATCCAGCGCCGCCCGGTAGGGCTTGTCCAGTGATTCCCAGATCGCCTTGACGGTGCCCTGGGTCGCCGACGGCGGTTTGGCGGCAATCGTCGCGGCGATCTCGTGCGCCCGGGCCCACAAGTGTTCGCCGGCGACCACTTCGGATACCAGCCCGATCCGAAGAGCGGTGTCGGCGCTGACCCGTTCGTCGTTGCCCATCAGCGCGATCCGCAATGTTTCACCCAGTCCGACCCGGCGCATCAGCCCAATCGGCTCCAGCGCACAAACCAGCCCGGCCGACACGTGAGAGTCGAAGAAGGTCGCATCCGTCGAGCAGATGACCACATCGGACTCGTTGATGAAGTAGAAAGCGCCCGCGGTGCACATACCCTGCACGGCACAGACCACCGGTTTCCACATCTTCTGCCACTTCGGGCTGAGCGCTTCGCCGGGATCCTCGTGGTTCCAGATGTTTTCGGGCTGACCGTAAGGGGTCTTGATGTCAAGGCCGGCGCTGAACGCGCGGCTGCCGGCCGCGCGCAGTACTACGGCATTGACCGAATCGTCGGCCTTGACGATCCGCCAGGCCCGGGCCATCTCCTCACACATGGTCCGGTTGAACGCGTTGAGCTGGTCGGGCCGGTTCAAGGTGATGGTGGCGACGCGGTCGCCGCCATCCACCTCCAGCTGGATGGTCTCAAAGCTCATCGGCACTGCCACTCCGGTGGGCGCTTCTCGGCGAACGCCTTTGGCCCTTCGAGGGAATCCTCGGTGTGCAGGTTGCGTTCGCGAAACGCTTCGGCCAGCACCTCGGCCTCATGCAGCGGTAGATCGAGGCCCTTGAGGATGGCCAGTCGGGTGCCCCGGACGGCGAGCGGCGCATTGGAGTTGACGATGTCGGCGATCTCGTGGGCACGTTCCAGTAGTTGGTCGTGTTCGACGATCTCGCTGATCAGGCCGAGTTCGTATGCGCGTTGGGCGCTCATCCGCTCATGCTTGCCCATCAACGCCATCCGTAGCGCAATCGAGCGCGGTAGTACCCGGGCCACCCGGACCACCTCGCGCGCCGCCACCAGGCCGATGCTGACGTGCGGGTCGAAGAACGTTGCTCGGTCGGACGCAATGACGATGTCGCCAGTGGTCACCCAATCCAGTCCGGCGCCACAACAGATCCCGTTGATCGCAGCGAGCACCGGCTTGGCCATTGTGCGGAACGGCGGGGTGCCTTCCTGCGGCGCCTCCCACTGTTCATAGGTGGACAGATACGGCGCCTCGTTGATCACCTTGCCGTCGCCGGGGATCGCCTTGACGTCGGCGCCGGTGCAGAACGCCCGTCCAGTGCCGGTGACGATGAGAGTCCACACCGCGTCGTCGTTTTCGGCCTCGTGATAAGCGCTGCGCAGCTCGGTGATCATATGCGGGCTGAGTGCATTGAGGGCATCGGGGCGATTCAGAGTGATGGTGGCTTTGTGCCCATCGATTTCGTACTTGATGGTGTCGAATGACCGTGCGGAGCTAGCAGACATCAGCAATTCCTCATTATCGAGTTTCATCGGCCATGGAACTGTGGTGGGCGTCGTTCTCGGAATGCTGCCAGTCCCTCTTTGAAATCTTTGGTTCGACAGGAGAGTTCAAGGTCATAGAGTTCTTGCGTCATGGACTGAGTCAACGTCGCGTGCTGGCCGTAATGGAGCGCTTGCTTGGCCAGGCCGAGCGCTACTGTGGGTCCGGCGGCCAGTCGCGCGAGCAGCTCTGCCGTGGCGCCGTCGAGTTCTGCCGGGTTGACGGCCCGGTGGATCAGGCCCCAATCCGCGGCGTCCGTTGCGCTGACCTTGTCGCCGAGCAGCAGCATCTGCTTTGCGCGGGTCAGCCCGATCAGGCGGGGGAGCAGCCAGCTGGCACCGGAATCAGGGCTGAAACCGCGTGCCGCAAACGGCTCCCAGAACACCGCGTCGGTCGCCGCCACGGTGAAGTCGGCGGACAGCGCAAGGTTGCACCCAAGGCCGGCGGCGAATCCTTGCACGCTGCAGACGACGGGCAAGTGGATGCTGTGCACGAGTTCGATCACCCGATGCGCGGTGTGTGGGATGCGGCGAACGAGGTCACCGGCGCGGGGGCGTGGATCGGCGCCGCTGTTGGTGGCAACCCAGTCGGCGCCCGCGCAAAAGTCATCGCCGGCGCCCCGGATGTGGATGGCCCGCAGCGTGTCGTCAGTGGCGGCATCGGCCAGCGCGGCGACAAACGTCTCGATCATGTTCTGGCTCAACGAGTTGCGCTGCGACGGCCGGTCGATCGTGATCCGCAGCACCGCACCGTCGCGGCTCGCGGTGACCGAGCCGTCGGCGACTGTGGAGCCCTGGTCTTGACTCACCGTCGAATCCGCCCTTCCGCTACCGATACGGTTACCCCTACAGTAGGCTATACAATTGCTGCGCTGTATAACTTAGCAAGGAAAGCGCGGCGACGGAACAGTCGCGTTGGGAAGAGGGCGTATGGGCGAGCATCGACCGGGGGCCGCGCCCGCGGGGACTGCCCGATTCGGCGAAGCGCCACTTGACCAGACCATTGCTGCCGCCGGCGCCATCCGCCGGCTCAGCTCGCTGCTGCTGTCGTTCGAACATGCTCACCCGACGGTGGACGCGATCGTTGCACAGATCAGCGATTGGGAATGCGAGTTGAGTGCTGCGGTTCCGCCCGACAGCACACCGCGGATCGGTCCGGACGACAGTGGCAGCCGACGCGTCTATCTCGATCACGCGACGGACATCGGCGCGTTCAACCCCTGCTTTCCGGAATACCGATTCGATTCCCTCGACGCGACGACCGCGTCCGGCCGAGTCACCTTTCCGCTGGTTTACGAGGGCCCACCGGGGCTGGTTCACGGTGGTTTCCTTGCGGTGTTCTTCGACTGCGTCATCCAGCACCAGAACTGCCTGGTGGGACTCTCCGGCAAGACCCGCTCACTCAACGTCACCTTCCGCCGGCCAACGCCCGTACTCACCGACCTGCGTTTCGACATCGCCCGGTCCGAGGTAGACCGGGGCATCACGTCGACGGCCCGGCTGCTGCTCGACGACGAGGTGTTGTGCATCGGTGAGGTCAATACGCTGGCTCAGACACCGGAAAAGTTGACCGGGTTTCGATTCGGCCAGCGGCGAGCCGAGAAGTCCTGACGTGGTGTCGCAGCGCTTTCGTCAACCGCGCGTCGCGGAAATCGTCGCCTCGAAGCTGCGCGACGACATCTTGTCCGGCCGCCTCAAAGAGGGCGATGTCCTGCCGTCGCAGGAGAGCCTGTTCGGTGAGTTCGGTGTCAGCCCGCCCGCAGTGCGGGAGGCGATCCACATCCTGGAAACCGACGGGCTGATCTCGGTGCGCCGCGGCAACGTCGGCGGAGCTGTCGTGCACCAGCCCACGGCCGAGCGGACGGCGCAGATGATCAGCATGGTCCTGCAGGCAAGGTCGGCGACGCCGGTGGACGTCAGCGAGGCGTTGATGCACCTCGAGCCGATCTGCGCGGGCATGTGCGCCGCACGTGACGACCGGATGACCGAAGTGGTGCCCTACCTGCAGGACGAAATCGATTCTCAGATAGCGCAATTCGACGATATCTCACAGTATGTGCCGAATGCCCGCCGGTTTCATGAAACGCTGGTCTCCCGTTGCGGCAACGAGCCGATGATCCTGCTGATCGGCTCGCTGGAGCTGATCTGGTCTGCGCACGAGTCCTCGGTGTGGAGTGACTCCAGTGACCCAGCCGAACCGGCGCCGATGGTGAACAAGACCAGGCAAGCCGCATTGCGTGACCATCAGCGACTGCTCGACGCCATCAGCGATGGCAATCCTGCCAGGGCTGTCCGGCTGGCGCAGGACCACCTGGGCGCGGCTCGCCGCAAGACGCTTGCCTTCGGTACTGGCAAAACGATTGAGGCGAAGCTGATGTCGGATATCGGTCCGCGACTGGACGGGTACGCCCGGTATAACGGCCAGCCGCAGAGCAGGAAGGAGTCCGGCGCATGACCGTCTCGGATTCTGCAGATGATCGTGTTCTGTTCGACGTCGATTCAGAAAAACGGATCGCCACAATAACTTTGAACAATCCAAAACAGCGGAACTCCTACGACGCCCGCATGCGTGACGCCATCGCGCGGTGTCTGGACCGGGTAGCCGAGGACGATGATCTGACGGTGGTGCTGCTGCGCGGAGCCGACGGGGTGTTCAGCACCGGGGCGGACATGAACAATGCCTACGGCTGGTACGGCGAGCAAGGCGGCAAAGAGACGCAACGTCGTCCCAGTCAGCGCCGCCGACTCACCGTGGACCGTAAGTCGTTTGGCTTCTACCACAATCTCATGGGCTTTCCCAAGGTCACCGTGGGAGAGATCAGCGGATACGCGCTCGGCGGTGGATTCGAGATGGCGTTGATGACAGACATCTCGGTCATCGCCCGGGATACCAAGATCGGCATGCCGGCCACCCGCTTCCTCGGGCCGGCGTTGGGCAGCCTGCACATGTTCTTCCACCGGTTGGGGCCGGTGCTGGCACGGCGCCTGTTGTTGACCGGTGACATCATCGAGGCGGGCGCAATCGAGCACCTCGGGATCTTCACTGACACTTGCGATCCCGGCCGAGTCTCAGCTCGGGCACGGTACTGGGCGGAGAAGGCCGCAAAAATGCCGGCGGACGGTGTGGTGATCGCCAAAGAGGCATTCCGGCTCGTCGAGCAGAGTCAGGCCTACCAGGGCGAGGAAGTGGCCAGCTACCTATTCCACGCGTACGGAACCAACCTGCAATTCGCGCCGGGGGAGTTCAACTTCGTCAAGACCCGAGCGGAGCACGGCACCAAGGAGGCATTCCGGTTGCGCGACGAACATTTCGACGTGCCGGAGCCTGAAACACCGTAACGCGTGTGACTATCGCGAAGGCTTGGTTCGCCCGCGAGAAGCGGCCGACTTGCGCGGTCGCGATGGTGTCGACTTGCTCTGACGGGCAGTCGACTTCGACCCGCGCTCGATCAGCTGGGCGGCGTGATCGAGGATGCAGTCCAAGCCGTATTCGAAGTTGTGGTCGTCGGGAGCGCCGATGTGGTGGCCCTTAGCGGTCATTCGAGCCAGCAGCGGCGTGGTTTCAGGATCGATCACCATCGCGTCTTCGATTGTGCGCGCCCCGTTTTCTGTCGCCTGATTCTTCTCCTGGAGGCGGTGCAGTACCACCGAACCTCGCACGTGCACCGAGACCGCGGAGTAGGTGTCGAAGGCCTCTTCCGGTGACAGTCCGGCCTCGACCAGGCCAGCGATCGCCTTCTCGATCTCTTGGACGCCGAGGCGAGCCGCTCTGGGGCTGAGCGCCGACCTGATCAAAATCAGATCGCACAGGATCGGGTTGCCCATAAAGGTTTTCCGCATCGAGCGGGCGTGATTGCGCAGCGTCTCGCGCCAGTCGCTGGCTTCGACGTAGGGGGTGGCGAACACGTACTTGCCCAAGGCGCGGTCGGTCATCGCGTTGAGCAGATCGTCCTTCTTGCGGAAGTACCAGTAAATACTGGTGACTCCCACTCCGAGATGCTTGCCGAGCAGCGGCATGCTCAGGTTGTCGATCGACACTTGTTCTGCGAGCTCGAACGCGCCGTTGATGATGTCGTCAGGATTGATGGACCCCCGTTCGCGTCGTTGACGCTTTTCGGCGGTTGCTTGCTTGGCCACTGCCGGCACCTCCATCAAGATCAATCCTGCGTAGCCGTTCCGGCTTCGCGGTCGGTGCACTCGAATCTACCGGGAGTCGCCCGGTGATCTGCGGTTACGCTGCCGTGTCGCCATCCCCGTCTGCTACTGTAATCCCTATCGTAGGCTTTTTGATACGCATGGCGGCAAGCGAAGGCTAACCGGGTATTTGCCATGGATTTAGGGCTGACAAACGCCACCGCAGTCGTTGTCGGCGGCGGCCGCGGCATGGGATTGGCCGCCGCGCGCTGCCTGGCCGACGACGGCGCCCGAGTCGCGGTCGTCGCCCGGTCCCGCGCTGATCTCGACCGCGCGACCAAAGACTTGACCAATCGCGGCAGTCCCGATGCGCTCGGGTTGATAGCCGATATTCGCGACGCCGATCAGGTCGACGATGTGTTCGCCGAAGTCGGTGACCGGTGGAGCGGCGAACTCAATGTGCTCATCAACGCGGTCGGCCCCGGCGCGGTCGGCAGCTTCGAAGACTTGACCGACGAGCAGTGGGCGCAGGCATTCGACGACGGCGTAATGGGCATGGTGCGCTGCGTGCGTTCGGCCCTTCCGCTACTTCGGAAGGCGGCGTGGGCGCGGATCGTCAACTTCTCGGCGCACTCGACACAGCGCCAGAGTGTCATCCTGCCGGCATACACCGCTGCCAAAGCGGCGCTGACGAGTATCTCCAAGAATTTGTCGCTGTTGCTGGCCAAAGACGAGATCATGGTCAACGTGGTGTCGCCGGGCAGCATTGCTTCCGAGTCGCTGGTCGGCTGGGCCAAGTCGGTCGGCGTCGACGGTGACGATCCTTATCAACTGATGGACGCCATTGCCAAGCACTTCGGGCATCCGGCCCACCTGCCACGAGCCGGGCTCCCGGACGAAATGGGTTCGGTAGTCGCATTTTTGGCGTCGCGACGCAACTCGTACATGACCGGAGCGAATATCAATGTCGACGGCGGTTCGGACTTCACTTGACGGTCGCTGACGGGGAAGGAGTAGGTGATGGCCACGGCAGGCGAGGCACGCGCTTGGGCACGCAGCGCTTTGCGAGGAATCGGCGATTCCCTGTACACACCGTTTTGCGGCACCGATGGTGACGATATCGACTGGGATGCCTATCGCACGCTGATTCGTTACTGCGTAGCCGATCTCGCGCACCCGCTGTTGTGGTGCACCAGCGGTATCGCGGAGTTCTGGTCATTGACGCTCGACGAGCGAAAGCGCCTGCTGGAGGTGGCGATCGAGGAAGGCAGAGCCGCCAACCCGGATGTGGTGGTGCAGGCGTGCACGGCCGCCATGTCGGCCAAGGACTGCCTGGAGCTGACGCTGCACGCGCAGCATGCCGGCGCCGACATCGCCTACATCCAGACCCCGATGATGGAGGCGCACGGCGGCGAAGGCGTGCTGCGGTTCTTCTCCTACATCGGTCAGCGCACCGATATCGCCCTGGGCATGTTCAACTCGCCGTCCTCGGGATACGTGTTGACGGCGGCCGAGGGCGCACGGATCTACGACGAGGTCCCCGCGGTCTGCGCAACCAAGGAGGGCGCCTTCCGCCCGGCCAACAGCCGGTTGTTGCACGAACTGGCGCCCGGCCTGGTCATCTGGGAGTGTGAAAAAACCGTGTACCGCGCCGGATGGCTGCGCGACGGGATCGTCTGCCCGGCCCAACTGGGCACCGCCGGCTACCTGTTCGAGACGCCGCAACGGCCGCTGCTCACCCAGTATTGGGACCTGATCTGTAACGACAAGCTCGTCGCGGCAATGGACTTCGGCCGTGACTCAGGCCTAGACCAGTTCGACATGGACCTCGGATCGTGGTTCACCTGCTATCCAGGTCGGGCCGATTACTTCACCCACTGGGGTGGCGCGTTCAAGTACGCCGCTTCGATACTCGGCCTGCCGATTGGCGCCTATCCGCATTCCCGGCCGCCGCAGGCAGAGTTGCCGCCGGAGGCCAAAGCTCAGATCGAAAAGGCTTATCAGCGCCTCGGGCTCGTCGACGCCTAGCGACGTTGTGGAATGCAGTACCGATAGGTATACAGTATGGGCATAAGCTTTCCAGCGATAGCCGCGAGTGGCCACCAAAAACACGCCGTCGGCGGCTGTACGTGTCGTAACTGGCCATTGGGCGACAGGAGGATCAGGTGAGCCCCACCGACGACGTCGTCGCCCAGGACGAGGCGGTGACCTATGAGGTGACCGCGAGCGGTGTCGCGATCCTGACGCTGAACCGGCCGGATCGGCTCAACACCTGGGGCGGCGACATCGCCACCGCGTTTTACGCCGGAGTGGACCGGGCCGAAGAGGACCCAGCCGTCCGGGTGATCGTGCTGACCGGTCGCGGTAAGGCGTTCTGCGCCGGCGCTCAACTGGGTTCGATGGGAAGCATTACCCAGTCGGTGGAAAAGACCGACCGGGACAAGCTGACAAGCCTTGTCGGAGAACGCCAACCGCACTACCTGACAACGCTGTGCAAGCCAATCGTTGCGGCGATCAACGGATCCTGCGTGGGCATCGGCCTGACGCAGGCGCTGATGTGCGACGTGCGGTTCGCCGCCGCCGGAGCCAAGTTCGCCGCGTCGTTCGCGCGTCGCGGTCTGATCGCCGAATACGGTGTGTCCTGGATACTTCCGCGGCTGACGGGATGGGGCGTCGCACTCGATCTGTTGTTGAGCGGCCGGACCTTCCTGGCCGACGAAGCGGCAGCGCTGGGACTGGTCAAAGAGGTCGTGTCGCCCGAACAGCTGATGAAGCGGGCCATGGACTACGCCGAGGACATCGCACAAAATTGTTCCCCGGCATCCATGGCCATCATCAAACGACAGACCTACGGTGATGCAATGCGCGAGGTGGTGCAAGCGAGTTCCCGGGCCGAAACCCTGCTGCACGAGTCGCTGCAACGACCCGACGTGATCGAAGGAATCACCAGCTTCCTCGAGAAACGAGCGCCAAGCTTTGCCGGTGTGCGTGCTTCGACAATGCCCACAAATGATTCTTGCGGTACCGGAAAGGATGATCATGGCGAACTTGGGCTATAAGGCCATCGACGTCGACAACCACTACTACGAACCGCTGGACGCCTTCACCCGGCATCTGGACAAGAAGTTCCGGCGACGGGGTGTGCAGATATTCAGCGACGGCAAGCACACCCAGGCGATCATCGGAGACCGGGTCAACCGCTTCATCCCCAACCCGACGTTCGATCCGATCATCGTGCCCGGATGTCTGGATCTGCTGTTCCGCGGCGAGATTCCGGACGGTGTCGACCCGGCGTCGCTGATGAAGGTGGAGCGACTCGAGGCGCATCCGGAATACCAGAACCGCGACGCCCGCATCAAGGTCATGGACACCCAGGGCATCGAAACGGTGTTCATGTTGCCGACGTTCGCCTGTGGTGTCGAAGAAGCGCTCAAGCACGATGTCGAGGCGACGATGGCCTCGCTGCACGCGTTCAACCTGTGGCTGGACGAGGACTGGGGTTTCGACCGGCCGGACCACCGCATCATCGCTGCGCCGATCATTTCGCTGGCCGACCCCGATAAGGCCCTCGAAGAGGTGGAGTTCGTGTTGGGACGCGGCGCGAAGCTGATACTGGTGCGGCCGGCCCCGGTGCCCGGTGTGGTCAAGCCGCGGTCGTTGGGCGACCCGCTACACGACCGGGTATGGGCCAGCTTGGCAGAGGCGGGCGTTCCGGTGGGTTTCCACTTGAGTGACAGCGGCTACCTGCAGATAGCCGGAATGTGGGGCGGCAAGTCGACGTTCGAGGCGTTCGGCGGCTCAAATCCGTTGGATCAGATACTGGTTGACGACCGCGCGATTCACGACACGATGGCCTCGATGATCGCGCACGGCGTGTTCACCCGGCACCCGCAACTGAAAGCGGTCAGCATCGAGAACGGCTCGTATTTCGTGCATCGGCTGGTCAAGCGTCTGAAGAAGGCGGCCAACAACCACCCGAGCCTGTTTCCGGAGGACCCGGTGCAGCAGCTGCGCCACAACGTCTGGATCGCGCCCTACTACGAGGATGACTTGCCGGAGTTGGCTTCGGTGATCGGTGTCGACAAAATTTTGTTCGGATCGGACTGGCCGCATGGCGAAGGCTTGGAGGATCCGGTGTCGTTCACCCAAGAGTTGGCCGGCTTCAGCGACACCGATATCCGAAAGGTGATGCGCGACAACGCGTTGGATTTGCTCGGCGTCACGGTGGGGTCGGCGGCGTAGCCGTGGCCGAATGGACCATCGGGGCGGTCCTGGACGCGATCGCCGAGGTCGTCCCAGATCGGCCGATCACCATCTGCGGTGACCGCCGCAGCACCTTCGCCGAAACGGCCGACCGCACCCGTCGGCTGGCAAACTTTCTCGCCGACAGGGGCTTCGGTGCCCACCGGGAACGGGCCAGCCTGCAGAACTGGGAATGCGGGCAGGACCGCGTTGCGCTGGTCATGCACAACGACCTCTATCCCGACATGGTCATCGGTTGCCTCAAGGCCCGCACCATCCCGGTGAACGTCAACTACAACTACACGCCGCGTGAAGTCCAAGAACTTCTTGACTACGTGCGGCCGCGCGCCGTCATCTACCACAAGTCTCTCGGCGCGAGATTCGCCGACGTGTTTCCGCCTGACAGCGCCGATCTGCTGCTGTCCGTCGAAGATGGAAGTGCCGCACCGGAACTGCCCGGGGCGGTGTCGTTGGACGACGCGCTGGTGCAAGGCAATAGCGACCGCAACGTGACCGCGTCGCCCGATGACCTGCTGATGATCTGCACCGGCGGCACCACCGGTCGCCCCAAGGGCGTGCTGTGGCGGCAGTCAGACATCTACGTGTCGTCGATGGTGGGGGCCGATCATGCCTCCGCCCAGGAGATCCATGACAAAGTGCGCCGAGCTGCGGGACCGCCGTGGTTCGCCGTTTCACCGCTGATGCACGCCGCCGGCATGTGGACGGCATTCGCGGCAATTATGGCCGGCACCGGCGTCGTGCTGTACGACACCAGCAAGAAGCTCAATCCGCGACTGGTATGGCAGACCGCTGAGCGCGAAAAGGTCGGCATGATGACGATGGTCGGGGACGCCTACGCCGCGCCCCTGGTTGAGGAGTTGCAGCGCGGCCAGTACGACTTGTCATCACTGAACGCAATCGGAACCGGCGGCGCAGCAACGAATCTGAAGTACCAGAGGGCGCTGCTGGACCTGCTGCCGCACATCACCCTCATCAACGGCTATGGCTCATCGGAAACTGGGAACATGGGATTCGGGCACAGCCGCCACGACACCCGAACCGATACCTTCACACTGCGCGAGGGCGGGCTGGTGCTCTCCGAGGACTACAGCCACTTTCTTTCCCCCGGCGAGCAGGAGGTCGGTTGGGCTGCCAGAGAAGGGCGCATCCCGCTCGGATATTTCGATGATCCGGACGCCACCCGTAAAACGTTTCCCGACGTCGACGGCAGGCGGGTGGTGATATCCGGCGACCGCGCCAGTCTGGAGGACGACGGCACATTGCGTTTGTACGGCCGCGATTCGCTGGTAGTCAACACCGGCGGCGAGAAGGTTTTCGTCGAAGAGGTCGAAGAAGTCCTGCGCGCGCATCCGGTGGTCGCCGATGCTCTGGTGGTGGGCCGCCCCAGCGAGCGTTGGGGCGAAGAAATCGTCGCTCTGGTCGAACTGCGCGAGGGAGCCGAGGCGGCACACGAGCTGCTGCATGCGCAGTGCACATCGCTGCTGGCGCGGTTCAAGGCGCCCAAGGAGTTTATCTTCGTCGAACACGTCCACCGCCTGGGCAACGGCAAGGCCGATTACCGGTGGGCGAAAAGTCAAGCGATAGAAAAGGCGCCGATGTCGACATGAACGCAAGTCCGGTAATTGATTGCCTGGTCAATGTGCATTTCGGCGAGACTGAGAAGCAGCCTACGTGGATGCTGAAGGTACGCGACGACTATTTCAAGGGCCCGGAGTCGATGTTCGCACCGGTCGACCTGGCGGAGTTGCTCGACGAGATGGATACCCACGGTGTGCGTAAGGCCGTACTGATGGACAACCTCGCCAAGCCCTCGGTCACCGCGCGGAAATTCGTCGAAGCCAAGCCGGATCGGTTCGCGCTGGCGATGGGCGGGGTCAACCTGCTGCGACCGATGCCGTCGCTGCGGGAGCTAAGCGCTGTGGTCAACGACCTTCCCGTCGCGTATGCCGCTGTGGGACCCAGCTTCTGGGGCGATGGCCAATACCCACCCAGCGATGCCGTCTACTACCCGCTCTACACCAAATGCGCCGAGCTCGAACTGCCGCTGTGCATCAACACCGGCATCCCCGGACCTCCCATCCCCGGGGAGGTGCAGAACCCGATTCACCTCGACCGGGTCTGCGTGCGGTTCCCCGAGCTCAAGCTGTGCATGATCCACGGTGCAGATCCCTGGTGGGACATCGCGATCCGGTTGCTCATCAAGTACACCAACCTGCGCCTGATGACGTCAGCGTGGTCACCCAAGCGGCTGCCGGACAGCCTGCTGCACTACATGCGGACCCGCGGAAGCAACAAGGTGATTTTCGCCTCGGACTGGCCGGTGCTGAAAATGCGCCGTGTCGTTCCCGAAGCTCAATCGCTGGACCTGCCTGCCGACGTCCTGGAGAACTACCTCTACAACAACGCGCACGAATTCTTCTTTCCGGGCCAGAAGGAGCACTGATCATGGACCGCTACGAACTGCGCAGGCTCGACTACAGCCTGACCGAAGATCACCAGGCGTTGCAGGCTGCGTACCGAGATTTCTTCAAGACGCACTGCCCGATCGAGACCGTCCGTGCCGCAGAGGAATCCGGGTTCGACAAAAGCCTGTGGGAGCGGCTGTGTGCGATGGGCGCGACAACCATGGCGCTGCCTGACACCGCCGGGGGGGACGGCGCCACGCTGGTCGACCTGACGTTGGTGGCTGAGGAGATCGGGCGCTCGCTGGCACCGGTGCCGTGGATCGATCACGTGTGCGCCGCGCGGTTGCTGGCCAGACTCGGCTCGGCGGAATCCGACGTCGTCAACGGCAAGCAGCTTGCGGCGTTCGACCCGCAACACGACAGCTTCAGCGGGGTCAGGCTGATCCCGACCGGATCGATCGCCGACCAGATCATCATCCGTGACGGCAGTGGAGACGGGGCCGTGGTGCTCCTCACCTTCGATACCCGCCCGACCAAGGTGGACAACATCGGCCGGCTACCGATGGCCTGGGTCGATCCAGCGGCCGCCGACACCCGCGTCGTGCTCGCCAGCGGATCCAGCGCTTTGACGCAATACCAACGGGCACTGGATGAATGGCGGGTGCTGACCGCCGCGGCATTGACCGGCCTGGTCGAAGAGACGATGACGATCGCAGCGGAATTCGCCAAGAACCGTTACACCCTGGGTGTGCCGATATCGACGTTGCAGGGCATCTCCCATCCACTCGCCAACATTGCCATCACCGTGCAGGGCGGCCGCAATCTGGCGCGGCGCGCGGCATGGTTCTTGGACAACGAGCCCGACGAGCGCCCGGAGTTGGCCCCATCAGCGTTTGTGTTCATGGCCGAGGAGGCGGCCAAGGCCGCGACCATGGCCGTGCATGTGCAAGGTGGCCTCGGCGTCTCGGCGGAGGCGGCCGCGACCGCGTATCTGGTGCGGGCCCGCGGGTGGGCCCTGGCCGGCGGCGACCCCGGCGCCAGCGCCAAATACATCGCCGAGATCGTCGCCGAACGCGAAAGCCGTTCAGGAAAGGGCGCATAGATGGATTTCTCCCGGGTCACGCTTTCCGATGAGGACCAGGCCTTTCTCGACGAGGCGCGCGAGTTCCTGAGGACCCATGTCACCGACGACGTCAAGCGCCGGGACAAGGAAACCGGCGACAACTTTGACGAAGGTGTACATCTGGCGCTGGGCGCCGCTGGTTACCTCGAGCGCGAGTGGAAGCCGCACGCCGACGGCGGGTTCTCCCGGACACGCCGCCGAATCTGGGAACTGGAGAAGCGTCGCGCACACGTGCCTTGGGTGACCTGGGGGACCACCGCCATGGTGGCCCGTTCGGTGGCGAAGTTCGGGTCGCCTGAACTGCGGGATGAGGTGATGCCGAAGATTTTCAGCGGGCACGTCCGGCTGTGCCTGGGCTACACCGAACCCGAAGGCGGGTCCGACATCGCGACCTGCAAGACACGCGCGGTACGCGAGGCGGATGGATCGAGCTGGGTCATTAATGGCTCCAAGATGTTCACCACCGGCGCACACAAGTGCCAGTACGTCTTTCTGATCACCAACACTGATCCCGAGGCGCCGAAGCACAAGAGCTTGACGATGTTTCTGGTGCCACTCGATTCACCGGGCATCGAGATTCAGGGCATCCGTACCATCGACGGCGACCGGACCAACATCGTCTACTACAGCGACGTACGCGTCGACGACAAGTACCGGCTCGGCGAGGTCAACGCGGGCTGGACAGTGCTGAGGGAGCCACTCAACACCGAGCACGGGGCAGTTGCCGCGGCGCCGGACGGATTGCAGGACGTATCGATCATGATGCACCAGGCCGGTTTCATGGCCGATGCCGTCGACAAGGCCGCCGGCAAGGTTGCAGAGCGGGACCCGAACGGCCGCAGGCTGATTGATGACCAGTCGGTCGCCTACCGGCTGGGTCGCAGCGCGGCACGGATGGAGGCGGCGTTGAGCGCGCCGAGCATTTTCGGTCGGGTAGCGCTGGCCCAGACGATGCGCGACATCTCACCTGACCTGATGGACATCCTTGGCACAGCGTCGACGCTACCGAACGGCACTGATGGCGCGGCCGACGACGGCGCCGCCGAGTACGTGTACCGCTTCGCGCCTCTGGTCGGCATCTACGGCGGTACCCTCGAGGTGTTCCGCAACATGATCGCGCAATATGTGCTCGGCCTGGGGAAGCCCAATTATTCGGCGCCCAAGAAGGTTTCGTAGCCTAACAGCGGTCAGGTCGTCAGGACTGTTGCGGCTGCGGTGCCGGGCGCGCCGTACACCTGCGCGAAGCCAACCCGAGGCGTTCCGGGAACTTGGCGGTCGCCGGCCTCGCCGCGTAGTTGGCGTACCAACTCATGCATCTGCCGCAGCCCTGACGCCCCGATCGGTTCGCCGTTGGCGATCAACCCGCCGTCGGTGTTGACCGGCATCGCGCCGGTGATCTCGGTGGCGCCGTCGGCGAGTAGCTTCTCTTGCTCGCCGTCCGCGCAGAAACCCGCTTCGGCCATGTGGATTACTTCCGCACCGGCATCGGTGTCCTGCAACTGGATAACGTCAACATCCTGCGGCGCCACACCGGCCTTCTCGAAGGCGGCTTTCGCGGCGTAGACGGTCGGCGACACGTCCTCTTCGACGGGTGCGTAGGTGGTGTTCACCTCGTAGGCGCCATAGCGGCGGGTGCGGACTTCAACTGCGCGGACGTACACAGGTTTGCTGGTGAACCGGTGCGCGATGTCGGCACGACACATTACGACAGCGGCGGCGCCTTCATCGGGAGCGCAGAACATGTACTGGGTCAACGGATAATTCAGCACGGTCGAAGTAAGAATGGCCTCTTCGGAGATCGGTTTGCGCCGAAAGGCGTTGGGGTTCAAAGCCCCGTTGCGGAAGTTCTTGGCGGCCACCTTCGCCAGGGTTCCGGTCGAAATGCCGTGGTCGTGCAGGTAGCGGTTGGCCTTCATCCCGAAGAACTGGGTGGTCAGGTATTGACCGTTCTCGGCATACCAACTCGGCATCCCGACCAGCGCGGGGTCCTCGGTGAACGCGCCGCGCGGGTGCTTGTCCATCCCGATCGCGATGCCAATGTCATAGTCGCCCAACCGGATACTGTCAGCGCACAACTTGGTGGCGCTAGCTGCGGTCGCGCACGCGTTGAACACATCGGTGAACGGAATCCCGGTGAGACCCACCATGCCGACAATCGCGTCCGGGTTGGCCACCGTCCAGCTGCCGCCGACCGCGAATTGGATGTCCTTCCATTCGACGGCCGCGTCGGCGAGCGCAAGCTGAATGGCGTCGGCGGCCATCTCCATCGCCGACTTGCCCTCGAAGCGGCCGAACGGGTGCAGACCCGCACCGATTATCGCGACGTCGTTCGTCACGCGATGGCTCCCTCTTGCTTGAGTTGCTCGATGCGGTCCCAGTCCATGCCGATCTCCATGAGCACGAGCTCGGTGTGCTCTGATGCCTGCGGGGCCCGGGTCGTCTCCAGTGGTTCGTGGTTGAACTGGACCGGCCCGCGGACGACTTTGAATGGCGCTCCGCCGCTGGCGAGTTCGACCTCGACGATCATGTCGTTGGCGATGGCCTGCTCGTCATTGGCAAGGTCGAGAAGGCTCTGGAACGGCGCCCATTGCCCCTTCAGCGTCTTCAGGTGCTGACGCCAGTAGTCGAAGGGCTTGGTGGCGAAGGCCTTCGCGATCAGTTCGGCGGCCGCTGCAGCGTTTTGAATCAGCGGAAGCACCTCGGAGAAGCGCGGGTCGTCGGCAGCCTCGGGGATGCCGAGGTGCTCGAAGGTGTCGCGGATCAAGCCGGTTGGGCTGATGATGCACAGGTTGATCGTGCCGCCGTCGGAGGTCAGGTAGTTGCCCATGAACGGGTTCACCGACATTGCGGCAGCGGAGCCCGGCATAAACGTGCGCATGACTTCTCCGGTCTCCATGCCCTGTGTCATGCTCGCGCCGGCCGCCCACCACGCGGTGCTCAGCAGCGACACGTCGAGCTCGACGGCTTCACCGGTGCGTTCGCGATGCAGCAACGCGGCCGAGATGCCGCCGGCGATGAACATGCCGCCGATGGAATCGCCGAACGCGGGAATGCCTTGTCCCAGTGCGCCGCCCAACTCCTCGGGCGTCAGCGCGTACCCCACGCCGCTGCGCGTCCAGAACGCCGTCCCGTCATAGCCGCCGACGTCGCGTTCGGCGCCCTTATCGCCGTAGGCCGAGCCGCGGGCATAGACAATGTTCGGGTTCACCGCGCGAATGTGCTCCACATCGAACTTGTGCCTCTGCCGCTGCGCGGGCATGTAGTTGGTCAGGAAGACGTCCGAAGTCTTGGCCAGTTCGTAGATCACCTCCTGGCCGCCCGGCGTGGATACGTCGACCCCGACGCTGCGCTTGCCCCGGTTCGGGTGCTCCATCAGCGGATGGCGGTCCGGGTTGACCTGGATGCCGCCCATGTTGATAAAGCCGCGCTGGGTGTCGCCGCGCACCGGGTGTTCGATCTTGAGGACATCGGCACCCCAGTCGGCGAGGATGGCTCCCGCCGCTGGGACGAACGTGAACTGTGCAAGCTCCAGGACTCGAAAGCCCTCCATCACCTTGACCATTTTGGGACCCTACTTGGCGTCGAACGTCACTGGAAGCGCATTCGGCGACCGGAAGGGCTGACCGTGGATGTGCGGGTCGTCGTCGGTGACGAGCCTGACGTTCGTCACCCGATTCAGCAGGCATTCTAAGGCGACCCGCGTCTCCATCCGCGCGAGGTGAAGCCCCAAGCAAGTGTGCTCACCTGCCGCGAAGGAGATGTGCGGCATCTGCTTGCGGAAGATGTCGAACTCCCCAGAGCGTTCCCAGCGGCGCTCGTCGCGATTGGCTGAGCCGATGCAGACGTCAACTGCCGACCGTGCGGGAATCTTCACGCCTTCCAGTTCGGTGTCTTCGGTGGCGAACCGTTGCACGGTGGTCAGCGGTGTCTCGAAGCGCAGCGCCTCTTCGATCGCGGGCGCGATCAACTCGTGGTTGGCCTGCACCGCGTCGAACTGGTCCGCGTGCCTGAGCAACAAGAACAGCAGGTTGCCCGACGACCGGTAGGTGGTTTCCAGCCCGGCCGGCAGCAGCAGTCGTAGGAAGGAGTAAATCGCTTCGTCGCTGAGCTTTTCGCCGTCGATCTCCGCGGTGACCAGATCCCCGATGATGTCGTCGGTCGGCTTGGCCTTGCGTTGCTCGATCTGGTTGAGGAAATAATCTTTCAGCGCCGCTGAGGCTTCGAAGGCGCGCTCGTACTTGATGGTGTAGTTGATCAGTTGCACCGCGCGCCGGCGAAAGGTTGGCAGGTCCTCGGCCGGCAGGCCCAACAGCGCGGCGATCACCCGGGTGGGGAACTCGAACGTGAAATTGCGGACGAGATCGGCTTCGCCGGCGTCGATGAACTCGTCGATCAGCTCGTTGCAAATCGGCCGCACGATCGTGGGTTCCCAGCGCGCAAGCGCCTTGGACTTGAACGCTGCCGACACCAGGTTGCGGTGGTCGCGGTGTTTCTTGCCCTCCATCGCCAAAATGGTGGGGCCGATGAACAGACCGACGGTGTTGTCGTAGTACGTGGAGCTGAAGACCTGGCCGTCGCGGAACGCTTTGTTCACCGCGTCGAACGACATGGCCGCGAAGGAGTTCTTGGGCCGCAGCGATTCGGGGGTCTTCGAGTAGTCGATGACCGTTCCGTGGAACACGCCGCCCTCGCTGCGTTTCTGGGCGAAGTACGGGTATGGATCACGGATGAAGTCGGCAGGGAAATCGGCGTTGACGGCAGCGTCCTGAACTCGACTTTCCACAGCTTCTCCGTCTCCGCTAAAGGATCGTACTGTAAAGATTACAGTAGCCTACATGGGCGAGCCCGCGGCCATCGCTTCTTGAAGCGTCGGTGCTGATTTCGGTCGCTGTGCTTGCCCCACCTCAGACATCGGCAGAAGCGTCAGGACTGTCATTGCCTTATGCCCTCGGTCTATTTACCAAGATCGACCAGCATCGCCTGACACTTCTCAATCACCCGCTTGGGGGGCGAATAGCTGGTGAGTGGCAGCGCCAGCGTCAGATAGTGACCATCCTCGGTGAGCAGCAGGCCCGCGTCGATCAGATCGGTGAGCACATCCGACAGAGCGTCCGGGCGGCTGTGCTGCTCGGCGAGGATCCCAAGGTGTGCCATGCCGTGCACCCTGTCGCATGCCAGAAGCACCTCGCGATGCAGGCCGTCGAGCACCCGAAGCGGCCGGCGCGTAGCGGGCCGAAGATCCCACATCAGCAGTTGCTTCTCGTTGTCGACGTATAAAAGCTCGCTCGTGGGGTAGTGCTGGGTCCACACATCGAGTTGCTCGAGCAAGTGGGCGGTGTAGTGCTGGGCCTGCCGTCCATCGGCGTAGTCGAACCGGAAGTAGTAGGCAAGATTGGCGATCGCCGGCGCCGGCAATTGATACAGGTGCTCGTAGGCCAAATGCGGTCTGACGTTGGTGATGCCGAAATGCTGCGCCTGTTGGAAGTAGGGGCTGAATCGGTCGAGCCGAATCGGCGCCCTCAGACCTGGCGGTTGCAGATGGGTCAGCAGGGGCGCGATTGCGGCGACCTGCTCGTAATCGTCGGCCGTTTCACCGGGGAAGCCCCAAATGATGTTCCACGTCACATCGATGCCCAATTCTTTGCACCACTTGAGCGTTTGAATGTTTTGCAACATGGTGACGCCCTTGCGCATCAGTTGTAGGACGTGGGTGCTCAAGCTCTCGATGCCGGGTTGCACACAGGTGACGCCAGCGTCGCGCAACACGCGCAGTTGATCCTTGGACACGTTGGCTTTGATCTCGTAAAACAAATTCAGCGATGCGTCGCTGTCACGCAGCCGAGGAAGAAACGTCCGGAAGTAGCTGGTGTCGAGGATGTTATCGACGACACTGATTGGACGGCCGGGGTAGCGTCGACTCAACGCGATCAGCTCGTCCAGCGCACGTTGCGGCCGTTTGCTGCGAAACGTCATGCTTTCGCCGTTGAGACCGCAAAACGTGCAGTGGTGTTTGGCGCCCCACCAACACCCTCGAGACGTCTCAAACGACACCCGAACCGGCGCTGGAGCGACATCAGATCCAAAGTGCATCTGTTCGAAGTAGTCGTCATAGTCCGGGTAGGGCAGCGTATTGAGGTCAATAAACGCGGCCGCCTTGTTCGATGCCGGATCGGCCATCGAAAGACTCCGACCAGTCACGACACCAGGTAGGTCCCCGACATCTTGACCAGTTAGGACAGCGAGCACCAGCTGCGGGAACACCGCATCGGCTTCGCCTGACACCACGGCGTCGAGGAAGCCGAACCGGCGCACCGACTCGATACCCATGACGCCTTCGACATTGGCACCGCCGATAACCACGAATGTTTGCGGTAAAGCTTGCTTAACCCGCGATGCGAGCGCCAAGGAAGCGATTTGCTGCTGAAAAACACTGGTAAAACCAAGAATTCGCGGCGCACGGCGCACAACCTCATCGACGCAGTCATCGAGGAAGGGCGCCACCGCGGAGCGGGCACGTAGCACTTTTGCGATGAACTCCTCGCGCTCGGGAGTTACGGCGAAGTGATGGCCGCGCGAGCCGCGTCCGCGCTCCCGCAGCACCTCCTGCACATAGGCGTCGCTGTCCAGGTGCCCCGGTCCCCACAGCGCGTCGGCGAACAACCATTCGCCGACCATCGCCGTAGTTCTCGGCTTCCCATTGGCGAGCTCGAGATACAGCTGCCCCCCGATCGTCGCTGCGAATGGAAACGTGAAATACCTTACACCACAGCTTATTCCGACATGAGTAAGACCAGCCTTCAGCAGCCCCAGGGCAATCGATGGATCGCACAGTGAACCGAATGGCATGCTCACGAGAAGAACATCGTGTTTCGAGGCGTCGAGGTCTGACGCTGCGTTTGTCCGTGGCCATGAAAAAGTCCCCACTGGTGGCCAGGTGGAGGTCCCCACTGGTGGCCAGATAAAAGTCCCCGCCCCGTGTTCGTCGTGTCGATCAGGAACTGCGGGCCCCGGTGGTGACGGTGAAGGTGCCAACCACTCATCGCCACCACCGGGGAGTTCCATTGAAATCTGCGAGGGACCGCATGGACATCATTTCTGCCTATCAACAAGTCGGGTCATTCCGACGCGCCGCCGAGCTGTGCGGCACCACCCACAAGACCGTCAAACGGGTCGTGGAGAAGTTCGAAGCCGGCGAGACCGCACCACCGCGGGCTGAGCGGGCCCGTAACTACGACGCGGTGGCCGAGCTGGTCGCCGAACGCGTCGCGAAGTCGGCGGGCCGGATGTCGGCCAAGCGGATGTTGCCGATCGCTCGGGCCGCTGGCTACGAGGGGTCGGCACGCAACTTCCGCCGCCTGGTCGCTGAGGCGAAAGTGTTGTGGCGCAGTGAGAATCATCGGGGACGCCGCCCGGCGGTGTGGTCGCCGGGTGAGTATTTGGTGATCGACTGGGCCCAAGCCGCACCCGGGTTGTTCCTGTTCTGCGCGGTGTTGGCGTTCTCCCGGTGGCGGTTCGTGGCGTTCGCCACCGATCAACGAGCGTCGACGACACTGGCGTTGATCGCCGAAGCGATGGGTGCGATCGGTGGTGTCCCGGCCCGGGTGCTGGCTGACCGGATGGCGTGCCTCAAGGGCGGCGTGGTCGCGAATGTGGTGATTCCCACGGCCGAATACGTCCGGTTGGCGAGCCATTACGGGTTCGCACCGGACTTCTGCCATGCATCCGATCCCGAATCGAAGGGCATCGTGGAGAATCTGTGCGGCTACGCCCAACGCGACCTGGCGGTCCCACTGCTCACCCAGGCCGCCATCGACGGCACCGCTGTGGACGTGCGGGCCGCCAACGCCGCGGCTGTCGCCTGGTGCACGGAGGTCAACGCGCTGATGCATTCGGAGATCTGCGCGATCCCCGACGAGCGACTCATCGTCGAACGTGAACTCCTGCAACCATTGCCGTCGCTGCGTCTGGCGATCGGGGCGCCGTCGGTGCTGCGTAAGGTTGACCGGCTGTCGTGTGTCCGGTATGCCTCGGCCCGCTACTCGGTGCCCACCCGGCTGATCGGAGCCAGCGTGGCCGTGGTGGTCGATCACGGGGCGGTCTGCCTCGTCGAACCCACGACCGGGATGATCGTGGCTGAGCACGAACTGGGCGCCCCGGGCACCGCGTCGATCAGTGATGCCCACTACGACGGGCCACGACCGGCACCCAACCGCGGGCCACGCCCGAAAACGACCATCGAGAAGCAGTTCTGCGACCTCGGTGCCGACGCCCAAGCGTTCCTGGTCGGGGCTGCCGCGATCGGCAACACCCGCCTGGGTGCTGAGCTGGAGATCCTGCTGGCACTGGGCGCTGCCCATGGTGAACAAGCATTGGTGGCGGCGTTGCGCCGGGCGGTGGCGTTCCGGCGGTTCCGTGCGACCGATGTCCGCTCCATCCTGGCCGCCGGCGCGGGAACACCCCAGCCCCGCCCCGCTGGGGATGCGTTGATCCTCGACCTGCCGGTCGCCCCGACGCGTTCGTTGGATGCCTACAAGGTCACCCCGGTGATTGACGGCGGTGTGAGTTCATGACAACCACATCGGCCAAGGCGACCAAACCCGTGGCACCGCTCTCTGTTCCAGAGCTGGCCGCTGATCTCGACGCCGGGTTGCGGCGGCTCAAGCTCGCAGCGATCCGGCGCACCGCACCCGAGGTCCTGCAGACAGCCAAGACCCAACGCTGGACCCCCGAAGAAGTGCTGCGGACCCTGGTCGAAACCGAACTCGCCGCACGCGATGCCTCCAACGTCGTCAACCGGCTCAAGGCCGCCGGGTTCCCAGTCGCCAAAACGTTGGAGTCCTTCGACGTGGCCGCCTCCTCAATCCAGCCGAAGACCTTCGACTACCTTTCCAGCCTGGAATGGATCCGCGCACAACAGAATCTGGCGATCATCGGACCAGCTGGCACTGGCAAGTCCCACACCCTGATCGGTCTCGGGGTCGCGGCGATCCATGCCGGGCACAAGGTCCGCTACTTCACCGCAGCAGACCTCGTCGAAACCCTCTACCGCGGCCTGGCCGACAACACCGTCGGCAAGATCATCGAATCACTGCTGCGCGTCGACCTGATCATCCTCGACGAACTCGGCTTCGCCCCGCTCGACGACACCGGCACCCAACTGCTGTTCCGGCTCGTCGCCGGCGCCTACGAACGCCGATCCCTGGCCATCGGCTCGCACTGGCCGTTCCAACAATGGGGCCGATTCCTACCCGAGCAGACCACCGCCGTCAGCATCCTGGACCGGCTCCTGCACCACGCCACCGTCGTCATCACCAACGGAACGCAAAGCTGCAGTTGACGGTGGTGCTGGCTCCGGCGGAGGCCGTCCCTGGGCTTGTATGTGCATCCTGATCACCGTCGTCGACTGCGGCGGCCGGTTGTTCGGAGTCAGTTTGATGTCTAGTAATAATGACCGCATATCTAGCGTTGAATGTCGCATGGTTCGCTAGTATTACTGTGATACAGCTTATTTCACGGCGTTTGTCGATGGTCAGATGCAGACACGCGGCAGTAAATAATGGACGACATCGGGTCGCGGGGCTTAGGCTCGGATGCGGGAGGTGAGGCCGGTGAGCGACACGACACGGCTTCGGGCGTTGACCGAGGCGGGGTTGTTGCATCCGAATCCCGGACGCGGTGCTCGCGCCGTTGTTCACCGGCGGGTCGGGTTTCTTTCTGGCCTCCGACAAGGTGCAGGTGAAGTACGAGATGCTGCGGGCGCGTCTGGTCGACGGCGTGCCTGTGTCGGAAGCTGCTGCGGCACACGGTTATTCGCGGGCAGCGTTCTATCTGGTGGCGGCGGCGTTCGATCAGTCGGGGATGGCGGGGCTGCTCGACGAGCGGCGCGGCCGGCGTGGCCCGGTGAAGCTGCGCCCGGAGATCGTGGACTTCATCTGCGCCGACGCCGGGTCGGGGACCCGGATCGCCGAACAGGTGGCCGACCGGTTCGGGGTGCGGTTGCACCGGCGCACCATCGAGCGGGTGCGCGGACGGTGAGCGCCCGGTCGTTCTGGCCGCCGAACGAGGCGGCGCAGGTCGACTACGAAACACTGCGCACGCACATGCTCGAGCAGGCCCGGCTGCCGGAGAGTCTGGCCGCGGCCCGGTTCGCCCGTCGCGGCCTGGCCGGGCTGATCGCGTGGCCGAGCGCCGAGCCGGTGTTTGTCGCCGAACTCCTCGCCGCCGCCCGCCCGGCCTGGACACCGCACGAGGATCCGCGGGTGGCGGCGCTGGCCGCAGGATATGAGTTCCTGCTCGACCTCGACGCCGGCCGGGATTGTGCCGCGCATGACATCGCTGCGGGGGCTGCGGTGAGAGCGGCACTGTATGCGCGGGTGTCCACCGAGCGCCAAGCCGACCGCGGCACCATCGGCTCGCAGCTGGCAGCTGCTGCGTGAACACATCGCCGCCGCCGGTGACGAGCTGGTCGGCGAGTACGTCGACGACGGGCATTCCGGCGCCCGACTGGACCGGCCCGGCCTGGACGCGTTGCGTGATGCCGCCGAGGCGGGCCTCATCGAACGGGTGTGGTGCCTGTCGCCGGACCGGCTCGCCCGCGCCTACGCCTACCAGGTGCTGGTGCTCGACGAGCTGGACCGCTTCGGGGTCACCGTCGCCTTCACCGACTCCCCGGGGCTGGCCGCCGACGACCCGCAGGCCATCCTGCTCACCCAGGTCCAGGGCGTCATCGCCGAATACGAGAAAGCCAAGATCGCCGAACGATACCGGCGCGGCAAGCTGTTTCGGGCCCGCGCCGGCGAAATCGTCACCTGGAAAGCGTCCTACGGCTACCGCCGCATTCCCCGCAGCCCCGCCACCGGCCAAGCGCACCACGAAATCTACGAGCCCGAGGCCGCCGTGGTGCGGCGGATCTTCACCGACCGCGCCGCCGGCATCACCGTGCGCGAGATCTGTCGCCGGCTCAACGCCGACGGGGTGCCATCGCCGACCGGCAAACCCACCTGGGGCCACTCCACGCTGTGCCGGCTCCTGCGCAACGAGGCCTACATCGGCCGGGTCTACTACAACCGCACCGAATCGGTGCCCGACCGGCGCCCCACCCACCGCAACCGGCAGGTCCCGCGCGACCGCGACGAATGGATCCCCATCGACTGCCCGCGGATCATCTCCGACGAGCTGTTCCAGGCCGCCGGCCGAGTCGCCACCGACAACACCAAGTGGAGCCCGCGCCGCGCCGAACCCGGCCAGTGGCTGCTCAAAGGACTCGTCAAATGCGGTGTCTGCGGTGTGGGCACCAACTGCCACAAGATGCGCGGCCGCAACGGCACCTGGCACCGCTACTACTACTGCCGAAACCACGACCCGCTGCGCGCCGGCGGCGAACAACACCGCTGTCCCGAACGCAACATCCGCGCCGACGCGCTCGACACGTTCGTCTTCGACCATATCCGCGCCGCGATTACCCACCCCGAGCAGCTGCTGGCCGGCGAACAAGCGGTCACCCTGCACACCCCGATCCCCGACGACGAACTGCTCACCGCCGAACTGGCCCGACTGGACCGCAAGATCGACGCCGCCGACACCGAACGGCGCCGCCTCATCGACCTCTACCAGGGCGGGTTCATCGAACTCCCCGAAATGCAGCGCCGCGCCACCGAAGTCTCCTCCCGCCGAAAAGAGCTGCAGCACAAGCGAACCAGCCTCGCCCACGAACGAACCGCGCTCGCCCGCGACAACCAGCTCCGCCGCCGCGTGCACGACTTCGCCGCCCGCATCCACGCCGTCATCGACACCCTCGACGACACCCAAAAACAACAGCTGCTGCGCCTACTCATCGAAGACGTCCGGGTCACCGGCTGGCACGTGCAGATCCGGCTGCGCATCGCACTCGACCCGCCACCACCCCACCCAGCCGGCCCAACAGGCCCAACAGGCAAACCGTCACCAGCCCGCGCCCAGTGTCAACCCAAGACCGTTTGCGTTCCGTTGGTGATCACCGAGGGCCAGTCCTACCGCATGAAAGACGCTCAACACCGAAAGGAGAACGCCCAACCAGCCTAAGAATCACCCGCACGGGGTGGGGACTTTTAACTGGCCACCAGCGGGGACTTCTACTTGGCCATTGACAGCGTTCGTCAGCGACTGGCGCTCCACCAGACCCCCTAATTGTTGGCCCTTGAGAAGAGAGTACGGCGCGGGATGCGGACAAACATAGAACTTTTCAGGGTGACCGGCAGAGGTTCAGAGCATAATGCGGTCAGCGGAATCGACCTTCGCCAGCGACGATGTACGCGGTCATCGCTCAAGCGGTGGCCGGCGGTGCGGTTTGGCGAACCAACGTCCGTTGCGCCACAATGACGATTTACGGATCAGGTCAGACGACGAGCCCAGTTCCCGGAGATGCTGCACACAGGAAAATTGGCATGAATATCTTGGGAATCAGTGGCTTTGAGAATGCGATGCCGTTCAAGAGAGCCCACTGGCCCGCGCTCGACCAACGCGAGTATCGGATTTCGCAGGGGCATGATTCTGCGGCGGCCCTGGTCGTGGACGGCCAGATCGTCGCCGCCGTGGAAGAAGAGCGGTTCAATCGGGAAAAACACAGCGCGCGATTCCCGGTCCGGGCGATCGAATACTGCCTTTCGGAAGCTGGCCTTGCGCTTGCGGACGTCGATGAACTGGCGCACGGGTTTGACTACCAGCCCTACCAGGCCCTCTTCTCGCTGGACGCAGTGGCCTCGGAGCTGTACCGCGACGTCTACTCCCCAGAAGCACTCGTTGGCCTCGTCGAGCGATATCTGCCGGGCTTCCCCGCGGATCGAGTCCACCGCGTTGGCCATCACCTGGCTCATGCGGCGAGTGCCTACTTCACATCAGGGTTCGACCAATGTCTGGTCGTCGCCATCGACGGCATGGGCGAGGTCGTTAGCGCAACCGTCTTTCGAGCCAGCGCCGGACGGCTAGACAAGCTTCACGAGATCTCGGTCGCTGACTCGATCGGGATCCTGTATTCACTGGTGACGCTGCACCTTGGCTTCGAATTCGGCGCTGACGAATACAAGATCATGGGCCTGGCGCCTTACGGCGATCCGGAGCGGTTCCGTCCGTTCTTCGAAGAGGCGATTGACCTCCGTCCCAACGGTTTCATCCGAATTCCCCTGCTCGCTTTGAACGAGACGCGCGACGAGCGGGAGAATCACCTGGCCACACGTCGCTATCTCGCGGAACATTTGATTCCGCCGCGAATGCCCGACGATCCGATCACCGACGATCACCGGGACGTCGCCGCGGCCTTGCAGGCCAGTCTCGACCGGGCCATGGAGCATCTCTGCGGGCATTTCGCCCGGGACACCGGCTTGCGCAAACTGGCGCTGGCCGGCGGTGTCGCGCTGAATTGCACGGCCAACGGCAAGTTGGTTCGATCGGGCCTCTTTGATGAGATCTACGTTCAGCCTGCCGCCGGCGACGACGGATCTGCGTTGGGCGCAGCGTTGCACCGGGCCTCGCTCCATCACGAGGATCTTCCTAATCGACGCTTCCCGGTTCCTTTTCTTGGTCCCGCTCATTCCTACGACGCAATCGAATCGGCGATCTCCGAAATGGGCGATCGCATCGAGGTGGAGCGGTTCGATGGACTCGACCCGGCGTGCGAGCGGGCGGCTGAAATGATCCGAGAAGGTCGCGTCCTCGCTTGGTACCGGGGTCGGATGGAGTTCGGCCCGCGTGCCCTGGGGCACCGCAGCATCCTTGCGGATCCCGGATGTCCGGAGATGCGCGACCGCATCAACTCGATGGTCAAGATGCGAGAAGCGTTCCGGCCGTTCGCTCCCGCGGTGACGATTGAGCAGGTGCACCGCTGGTTCGACGTACCGCCGATGACCGAGTTGCCGTACATGATCATCACCGCGGACGTCCGGCAAGAAAACCGCGCCCAGCTTCCGGCGGTCACCCATGTGAACGGTTCGGCTCGGGTACAGACCGTCAGCGCCAAGGACAACGCGTCGTTCCACACATTGCTTCGCGCCGTCGGCTGCGCGACGGGTCGGGAAATGGTGCTCAATACGAGCTTCAACGTCAAAGGGCAGCCGATCGTGAATACTCCTGGCGAGGCCCTCCAGACATTCCTCAGCACGGGCATCGAGTTCTTGTTCCTGGAGAACATTCTGGTCAGCCGTCCTCGGTAGCCCGGTGGGCGGGATGACCCTCGATTGCGCCAGTTCAGGGCTTCCGGGGCAGATCGATCAACCCAAAGCTTCATACTTGTTGATCTGCGAAATTGAAGATGCGGATTTCCTCGGTTCTGCCTGAAAATCTGATAGTAAGAAGCTGCATCGGGGGCCTGACAACTTACGTGTGACTGGTGGCCTACTAACCAATCAGGAGAGCCGATGAGCACGAAGTCAACTCGATGACGACGATGGCCCAAATGCCCGGCTCGACGGGTCGGGTAATCGGGCGGTGCTGACTCGGCTGGCGCCCGCGCCTATGTCGATTCCGGTTGTGTTCGCCGCCCAGGCGGCCCGCACGCCTGACGCGATCGCGGTGACCTGCGGGGGCCGGTCAATGACCTACCGCGAGCTCGATGAGGCGGCGAACCGGTTGGCGCACTTGCTGGCTTCTCATGACGTGGGCCCGGGTGCGTATGTGGCGCTGCTATTTTCCCGTTCCACCGAGGCGATCGTGGCGATGCTGGCGGTGCTGAAAACTGGGGCGGCTTATCTGCCGATCGACCCGGCGCTACCAATGGCGCGAATCGGGTTCATGCTTGCCGACGCCGCGCCGATTGCCGTGATCACCACTGGAGGGTTGCGTGCGCGGTTGGACGGCCATGACGCGGTGGTCATTGATGTGGAGGACGCCCGGACCGGCACCTACCCAGGCACGAGCCTGCCGCCACCGGTCCCCGACGATATCGCCTACCTGATTTACACCTCGGGCACTACCGGTGTGCCGAAAGGGGTGGCGGTCACCCACCACAACGTGATTCGGCTGTTCGACTCACTGGAAGTCGGGCTGCAGCTGGCGCCGGGACAGGTGTGGACGCAGTGTCACTCCTATGCCTTCGACTACTCGGTGTGGGAGATCTGGAGTGCGCTGTTGCACGGTGGCCGGCTGGTGGTAGTGCCCGAGTCGGTGGCCCGCTCACCGGAAGACTTCCACGCCTTATTGATTGCCGAACAGGTCAGCGTGTTAAGCCAAACCCCTTCTGCGATAGGGCTGTTGTCGCCTGACGGTTTGGACTCGGCGGCGTTGGTGGTCGCTGCGGAGGTCTGCCCGCGCGACGTCGTGGATCGGTGGGCGCCCGGGCGGGTGATGCTCAACGCCTACGGCCCGACCGAGACGACGGTGTACGCGTCGATCAGCGCGCCGCTCACAGCGGGGTCAGCGGAGGTGCCGATCGGTTCGCCAGCGCCGGGGGCGGCCTTGTTCGTGCTCGATGAATGGTTGCGTCCGGTGCGGGACGGGGTGGTCGGCGAGTTGTACGTAGCCGGCACCGGGGTCGGTGTTGGGTATTGGCGCCGGTCTGCATTGACCGGCTCGCGATTTGTGGCGTGTCCGTTCGCCGGCCCGGGGGCGCGGATGTATCGCACTGGGGATCTGGTGTGTTGGGGCGCTGATGGGCAGCTGCGCTATGTCGGCCGTGCCGATGAGCAGGTCAAGATCCGCGGGTTTCGGATTGAGTTGGGTGAGGTCCAGGCTGCTTTAAGCGGGTTGGCTGGGGTGGATCAGGCGGTTGTGGTTGCCCGTGAAGACTGTCCCGGTGACAAGCGTCTGGTGGGTTATGTTGTTGGGACAGCGAATCCGGCCCAGCTACGCGTCCGCCTGCTTGAGCGGTTGCCGGATTACATGCTGCCGGCTGCGGTCGTGGTCATCGATGAGCTGCCGCTGACCGTCAACGGCAAGCTCGACAGCCGTGCCTTGCCGACACCGGAGTACCAAGATGACGATCTTTACCGTGCCCCGGCCAGCGCGGTCGAGGAGATCCTGGCCGGCGTCTACGCCCACGTCCTGGGTCTCGACCGTGTCGGGGTGGATGAGTCGTTCTTCGATCTGGGCGGCAATTCTCTGCAGGCGATGCGGGTGGTCGCCGCGGTGCAGGAATCACTCGATGCACGCCTCACGATCCAGCACCTATTCGATGCACCGGCGATCCGCCAGCTAGTACAGCATGTCGGTGGAGTTGATAGCCGGTTGGAGCCGTTGGCGCCGCTTGCTCGTCCGGGTGTGGTTCCGTTGTCGTTTGCACAGCGCCGGTTGTGGTTTTTGCATCAGTTGGAGGGGCCGTCGGCGACGTACAACGTGCCGTTGGTGTTGCGGTTGTGTGGCCGCCTTGATGCCGGTGCGTTGGGTGCGGCGTTGGCCGATGTGGTGGGCCGCCACGAAAGTTTGCGCACCGTGTTTGTGGCTGTTGATGGGGTGCCGCAGCAGCACATCGTTGCCGGCGATGAGGCGGACTTTGGCTGGTGCGTCATCGATGCGGCCGGCTGGTCGGCGACCCAACTTGAGGACGCCGTGGTTGCGGCAGCACGGTATGAGTTTGATCTGGCCACCCAAATTCCTTTTCGTGCACAGCTTTTCGCAGTTAACAACCGGGAGCAAGCGCTGGTGCTGACCCTGCACCATATCGTCGCTGACGGGTGGTCGCTGACGCCGCTACTGCGTGATCTCAGCGCTGCCTATAACGCTCGGTGTGATGCGCAGGCCCCGGGCTGGACCGAATTGCCAGTGCAGTATGTCGATTACACATTGTGGCAACGCGCGCAACTGGGTGAGCTTGAGGATTCCGCGAGTCCGATCGCAGCGCAGCTGAGGTTTTGGGAAAAGGCTCTGGCCGGGGTGCCCGAGCGGGTGGTGTTGCCCACCGATCGGCCCTACCCGCTGGTGGCCGATCATCGTGGCGCCAGTGTGGTGGTCGAATGGTCGGCCGGGTTGCATCGCCGGGTGGCTTCGGTGGCTCGTGAGCACAACGCGACCTCTTTCATGGTGGTGCAGGCCGCCTTGGCGGTGCTGTTGTGCAAGCTCAGCGCCAGCAGTGAGGTGGCGGTCGGGTTTCCGATCGCTGGTCGTGGTGATCCCGTGCTGGATGATTTGGTGGGTTTTTTCGTCAACACCCTGGTGTTGCGCACAACCGTGGCCGGTGATCCCAGTTTCGCCGATTTGCTGGCGCAGGTGCGACACCGCAGCCTGGCCGCTTACGAGCATCAAGATGTGCCCTTTGAGGTGCTCGTCGAGAAGCTCAACCCCACCCGCAGCTTGAGTCATCACCCCTTGGTGCAGGTGATGTTGGCCTGGCAGAACACCGACCCGGCCGCGGAGTTGACCCTGCAGGGTCTCGACGTCAGTGTCATACCGGTCCAGATCCATGCTGCCAGAATGGATTTGGTGTTTTCATTGGCCGAACGCTGGAGCGAGGCCGGTGAGCCCGCCGGGATCGGCGGGGCGGTGCAGTTTCGTACCGATGTGTTTGATGCGCAGAGCATTCGGGCGTTGATCGGGTGGTTGGAGCGGGTGTTGGTGGCGATGGTTGCTGATCCTGCTCGGCGGTTGTCGTCGGTTGATGTGCTTGGTGGGGGTGAGCGTGAGCGGTTGGCTGGGTGGGGGAATTGGGCGGTGTTGACGGGGCCGGCATGCGCGTCGGTGTCGGTTCCGGTGGTGTTTGGCGAGGTGGTGGCTCGTATGTCGGGGGCGGTGGCCGTGACGTGTGGGGGCCGGTCGCTGAGCTATGGGGAGCTTGAGGTGGCGGCGAATCGGTTGGCGCACTGGTTGGTTGGGTGTGGGGCGGGTGCGGGTCAGTGTGTGGGGTTGGTGTTGTCGCGGTCGGTGGAGGCGGTGGTGGCGATCCTGGGGGTGCTGAAGTCGGGGGCGGCGTATGTGCCGATCGATCCGGGGTTGCCTGATGCGCGGATCGGGTTGGTGCTCGCTGATGCCGCGCCGGTTGTGGTGGTGAGCACCGGGGAGTTGCGTGGGCGGTTGGCTGGGTGTGGTGTGCCGGTGATCGATGTCGAGGACCCTGGCATCGACAGTTGTCCGGGCACGCCGCTGCCGGCGCCGGATGCCGACGATATCGCTTATTTGATTTACACGTCGGGCACCACGGGGGTGCCCAAGGGGGTGGCGGTCAGTCATCGCAATGTGACGCAGTTGGTGGGGTCGCTGGAGGAGCGGGCGCATCTGGGTCAGGGTGCGGGGGTGTGGTCGCAGTGTCATTCGTATGGGTTTGATGTGTCGGTCAAGGAGGTCTTCGGGGCGTTGTTGACCGGTGGCCGGCTGGTGGTGGTGGTTGAGGAGGTGGCTGGTTCACCGGATGACTTGTGCGCCTTGCTAAGTGCGCAACGGGTCAGTGTGTTCACTTCGACTCCGGCTGCGTTGGCGGTGTTGCCGGTGGGGGGGTTGGCTTCGGTGGCGGTGCTGGCGGTGGGGGGTGAGCGTTGTGGCGGGGAGCTGGTGGATCGGTGGGCGCCGGGGCGGGTGATGCTCAACGCTTATGGTCCGACTGAGACGACGGTGCGGGCTTCGGTGAGTGCGCCGTTGCGTCTGGGGTCGGGGGTGGCTTCGATTGGGTCGCCGGTGGCTGGGGCGGCGGTGTTTGTGCTGGATGGGTGGTTGCGTCCGGTGCCGGTGGGGGTGGTGGGGGAGTTGTATGTGGCTGGTGGCGGGGTGGGGGTGGGGTATTGGCGTCGGGCGGGGTTGAGCGGGTCGCGGTTTGTGGCGTGTCCGTTTGGGGGGTGGGGGGCGCGGATGTATCGCACCGGGGATTTGGTGTGTTGGGGTCCTGATGGGCAGTTGCGGTATGTGGGCCGGGCTGATGAGCAGGTCAAGATCCGCGGGTATCGCATTGAGTGTGGTGAGGTCCAAGCGGTGTTGGCTGAACTCGATGGGGTGCAGCAGGCCGTCGTGATCGTCCGTGAGGACCGCCCGGGTGAGAAGCGTCTGGTCGGTTATGTGGTTGGGGCGGTGGATCCGGGTGATCTGCGCGCGGCGTTGGCTAGGCGGTTGCCGGGGTATATGGTGCCGGCTGCGGTGGTGGTGGTCGAGGGGTTGCCGTTGACGGTCAACGGCAAGCTCGACACCCGCGCGTTGCCGGCTCCGCGGTATCAGGACACCGATCGCTATCGCGCCCCGGGCAGCCCAGTTGAGGAGATCCTGGCCGGGATTTACGCCCAGGTGTTGGGCCTTGAGCGGGTCGGGGTTGACGACTCGTTTTTCGAACTGGGCGGGGACAGCATTTTGTCGATGCAGGTGGTGGCCCGGGCGCGGGCTGTTGGGGTGTTGTGTCGGCCGCGGGATGTGTTCGTCGAACAGAGCGTGGCTGGGCTGGCCCGTATCGCGTGCATCACCGGTAGTCACGGCGAAGCATTCGACGAAATCGGATCGGAGGCATCAACTTTCGCCTCGCCGGACTTGCCGCTTACCCGCTTGACCGCGGAGCAGCTGGACGCGCTTCAACGTGTCTATCCGATTGCCGATGTTTTGCCGTTGACCCCGTTGCAGCAGGGGTTGTTGTTTCATACCAGCGATGCCCGGGATGGGGCGGATCTGTATGCGGTGCAAGTCGCCGTCGAGATCGCTGGTCCGCTTGACGTTCAGCGGTTGCGTGAGGCCGTGCAGGCGGTGTTGACTCGGCATCCGCATCTGGGGGCGCGGTTCGTTCATGACGGGCTCGATGAGCCGGTGCAGGTGGTTTTGACCGATCCGGTGTTGCCGTGGCGGTTTGTCGAGTTGGCCGGTGAGGCTGATTCCGAGGAGTGTCTGGAGCGGGTGTGCGCCGCTGAGCGTTGCGCGGTCTATGACCTGGTCGGTCAAAGTCCTTGGCGCGCGGTGTTGTTCGGTTACGAGTCCGGGCGGTATCGGTTGGTGTTGACCAGCCATCACATCGTGTGCGATGGCTGGTCGGGGCAGGTGTTGCTGCGCGAAATCTTCGTTGGTTATGACGGGGGGTCCTTGCCCGCCGCGGCGTCCTACCGCAGCTTTCTTAGCTGGCTGGCCGGTCGGGATCGCCGGGCCGCTTTGGCGGCGTGGGGTGAGGTGTTGGCCGGTTTTGAGTCGCCGACCCTCGTTGGTGGGGATCGTTTGGGCAGCGGCGAGCGGGGCGCGGTCACGTGTCGGGTGTCCGCCGAGACCACACGGGCGGTTAATGAGTTGGCCCGCTCATGCCAGACCACGGTCAACATCGTGTTGCAGTCCGCGTTCGCGCAGCTGCTGGTCTGGCTGACTGGCCAGCTTGATGTGGCGTTTGGGACCGTGGTTTCGGGTCGGCCCGCTGATTTGGTCGGGGCCGAATCGATGGTGGGCTTGTTCATCAATACGGTGCCGGTTCGCGCTACCGTCACTGCGGCCACCAGCTCTGCAGACCTGTTGGGCCAGCTGCAAACCGCCCACATCAATACCCTTGAGCATCAGCACCTGGGGTTGGCCGAGATGCACCGCATCGCCGGACACGGCGTCTTGTTCGACACGTTGTTCGTCTACGAGAACTACCCGATCGACACCTCAGCGCCGTTGGGCGCCCGCGGGGTGACTGTTACCGGGGTCAGCGGCCGGGAATTCACCCACTACCCGCTGACGGTGCAGGCCTCGCCTGGCGCTCAACTGGGTCTTCGTGTCGAGTACGCCACCGACGTCTTCGACGGGCCCACCGCCCAAAGCCTTCTCGGGTGGTTGGAGCGGGTGTTGGTGGTGATGGTTGCTGATCCGGGTCGGCGGTTGTCGTTGGTGGAGTTGGTTGGTGGGGGTGAGCGTGGGCGGTTGTTTGGGTGGGGCAACCAGTCGGTGTTGACGGGGTCGGGGTCGGTGTCGGTGTCGGTTCCGGTGGTGTTTGGCGAGGTGGTGGCTCGTATGTCGGGGGCGGTGGCGGTGAGTTGTGGGGGCCGGTCGCTGAGCTATGGGGAGCTTGAGGTGGCGGCGAATCGGTTGGCGCACTGGTTGGTTGGGTGTGGGGCGGGTGCGGGTCAGTGTGTGGGGTTGGTGTTGTCGCGGTCGGTGGAGGCGGTGGTGGCGATCCTGGGGGTGCTGAAGTCGGGGGCGGCGTATGTGCCGATCGATCCGGGGTTGCCTGATGCGCGGGTGGGGTTCATGCTCACCGATGCCGCGCCGGTTGTGGTGGTGAGCACCGGGGAGTTGCGTGGGCGGTTGGCTGGGTGTGGTGTGCCGGTGATCGATGTCGAGGACCCTGGCATCGACAGTTGTCCGGGCACGCCGCTGCCGGCGCCGGATGCCGACGATATCGCTTATTTGATTTACACCTCGGGCACGACCGGCATCCCCAAGGGGGTGGCGATCAGTCATCGCAATGTGGTTGGGCTGCTGGATTCGTTGGGCGCCGAGGTTGAGTGTGCGGGGGTGTGGTCGCAGTGGCATTCGTTGGCGTTCGACGTTTCGGTGTGTGAAATCTTCGGCGCCCTGCTGCATGGCGGGCGGTTGGTGGTGGTGCCCGATGAGGTGGTCGGCTCGCCGACGGAGTTTCATGCGTTGTTGGTTGCTGAACGGGTCAGTGTGTTGAGTCAGACCCCGTCGGCGTTTTCTGCGTTGCAAAGCGCTGATGGGCTGGCGCCGGAGCTGGGGGGTCGGCTGGAGCTGCAGGCGGTGGTGTTGGCCGGTGAAGCGCTTGAGCCGCAGCGTCTTTCGGCGTGGTTTGACCGGCATCGGGGTGGTCCGCGGCTGATCAATATGTATGGCACCACCGAGACGACGGTGCATGCTTCGTTTCGGGAGATCACCGAGCGCGACGCTGCTGGCGTGGTGAGCCCGATCGGGGTGCCGTTGGCGCATCTGGGGTTTTTTGTGCTGGATGGGTGGTTGCGTCCGGTGCCGGTGGGGGTGGTGGGGGAGTTGTATGTGGCTGGTGGCGGGGTGGGGGTGGGGTATTGGCGTCGGGCGGGGTTGAGCGGGTCGCGGTTTGTGGCGTGTCCGTTTGGGGGGTGGGGGGCGCGGATGTATCGCACCGGGGATTTGGTGTGTTGGGGTCCTGATGGGCAGTTGCGGTATGTGGGCCGGGCTGATGAGCAGGTCAAGATCCGCGGGTATCGCATTGAGTGTGGTGAGGTCCAAGCGGTGTTGGCTGAACTCGATGGGGTGCAGCAGGCCGTCGTGATCGTCCGTGAGGACCGCCCGGGTGAGAAGCGTCTGGTCGGTTATGTGGTTGGGGCGGTGGATCCGGGTGATCTGCGCGCGGCGTTGGCTAGGCGGTTGCCGGGGTATATGGTGCCGGCTGCGGTGGTGGTGGTCGAGGGGTTGCCGTTGACGGTCAACGGCAAGCTCGACACCCGCGCGTTGCCGGCTCCGCGGTATCAGGACACCGATCGCTATCGCGCCCCGGGCAGCCCAGTTGAGGAGATCCTGGCCGGGATTTACGCCCAGGTGTTGGGCCTTGAGCGGGTCGGGGTTGACGACTCGTTTTTCGAACTGGGCGGGGACAGCATTTTGTCGATGCAGGTGGTGGCCCGGGCGCGGGCTGTTGGGGTGTTGTGTCGGCCGCGGGATGTGTTCGTCGAACAGAGCGTGGCTGGGCTGGCCCGTATCGCGTGCATCACCGGTAGTCACGGCGATGCATTCGACGACGGTGTGGGGCCGGTTGTGGCCACACCGATCATGCGTTGGCTGGCCGGCCTTGGGGGCGCGGTGCAGCAGTTCAACCAGACGGCGCTGATCCAGGCCCCGGTGGGTGCCATCGAGGCTGATGTGGTGGCGGTGTTGCAGGCCTTGCTGGATGGGCATGCGATGTTGCGGTTGCGCGTCGGTGATGACGGTGCCGGCGGTTGGGTGTTGGTGGCCCGGCCGGCGGGGTCGGTGGATGCGCGCACCTGCCTGCACTCCGTCGACGCGTTGTCCGATGAGGCGTTGGTGGCGGCGCGGTCAGGGCTGAATCCCGCCGCCGGGGTGATGCTGCGTGCGGTGTGGGTGAGGTCGGCGGCGCAGGTGGTGTTGGTGATTCATCATTTGGCTGTTGATGCGGTGTCGTGGCCGATCGTGGTTGATGATCTCAACGCGGTCTGGGGGCAGTATCGTGCGGGCACGGCGGTGGGGTTGCCGGTGCGGGGGACGTCGTTTCGGCGGTGGGCGTCGCTGCTTGTCGAGTTGGCGTGTTCGGCGGCGGTGGTCGAGCAGGCCGAGGGGTGGCGCCAGATCGCCAAGGTGCCGGGTGTGGTGGGTGCGCCCGAGCCTGGGGTGGATACGTTTTGCACGGCGGGGCAGCTGTTGGTGGGGTTAGACACCGCGACGACGCGGCTGGTGTTGGGTCGGGTGCCGGCGGCGTTTCATGCCGGGGTGCAAGACATTTTGTTGATTGCCTTGGGGTTGGCGTGGGTGGAGTTCCTCGGTCGTGGGGGGCCGGTCACCATCGATGTGGAGGGTCATGGCCGCCATGAGGAGTTGGCCGCCGATATCGACCTGTCGCAGACGGTGGGCTGGTTCACCACGAAGTATCCGGTGTGTTTGCGGCTAGAAAGGGTGCCGTGGCCGCAGGTGATCGCCGGGGCGGGGGTGTTGGGGGCGGTGGTCAAGGCTGCCAAGGAGCAGTTGCGCGCTGTTCCCGAGGGCTACACCTATGGGTTGTTGCGCTACCTCAACAGCCAGGTCGATCTGGGTGGTCCCGACCCGCCGATCGGGTTCAACTATCTGGGACGTAGCCGATCCGTCGAGCTCGCCGGTGAAGGCTGGCGGATGTGCGGGTCGGGTTCGTTGTTCACCGATGCGGCCAACGCGGGCTGGCCGATGCCGCTGACTCATACCGTGGCGCTCAACGCGGTCACCGTCGACACCGACACCGGCCCGCAACTGCAGGCCAGCTGGACCTGGGCGCCGTCGAAATTCGACACCGCCACGATCAGCCGGCTCAGCCAGCTGTGGTTTGACGCCCTAACCGGCATCTGCGCCCACATCCAACACGGCGGCGGCGGCTTCACCCCATCCGACTTCGCGCTCAAACCATCACCCTCAAGCGGCTCGACATGAGCCTGACCCAAGAGCAGCTGGACGCGCTTCAACGTGTCTATCCGATTGCCGATGTTTTGCCGTTGACCCCGTTGCAGCAGGGGTTGTTGTTTCATACCAGCGATGCCCGGGATGGGGCGGATCTGTATGCGGTGCAAGTCGCCGTCGAGATCGCTGGTCCGCTTGACGTTCAGCGGTTGCGTGAGGCCGTGCAGGCGGTGTTGACTCGGCATCCGCATCTGGGGGCGCGGTTCGTTCATGACGGGCTCGATGAGCCGGTGCAGGTGGTTTTGACCGATCCGGTGTTGCCGTGGCGGTTTGTCGAGTTGGCCGGTGAGGCTGATTCCGAGGAGTGTCTGGAGCGGGTGTGCGCCGCTGAGCGTTGCGCGGTCTATGACCTGGTCGGTCAAAGTCCTTGGCGCGCGGTGTTGTTCGGTTACGAGTCCGGGCGGTATCGGTTGGTGTTGACCAGCCATCACATCGTGTGCGATGGCTGGTCGGGGCAGGTGTTGCTGCGCGAAATCTTCGTTGGTTATGACGGGGGGTCCTTGCCCGCCGCGGCGTCCTACCGCAGCTTTCTTAGCTGGCTGGCCGGTCGGGATCGCCGGGCCGCTTTGGCGGCGTGGGGTGAGGTGTTGGCCGGTTTTGAGTCGCCGACCCTCGTTGGTGGGGATCGTTTGGGCAGCGGCGAGCGGGGCGCGGTCACGTGTCGGGTGTCCGCCGAGACCACACGGGCGGTTAATGAGTTGGCCCGCTCATGCCAGACCACGGTCAACATCGTGTTGCAGTCCGCGTTCGCGCAGCTGCTGGTCTGGCTGACTGGCCAGCTTGATGTGGCGTTTGGGACCGTGGTTTCGGGTCGGCCCGCTGATTTGGTCGGGGCCGAATCGATGGTGGGCTTGTTCATCAATACGGTGCCGGTTCGCGCTACCGTCACTGCGGCCACCAGCTCTGCAGACCTGTTGGGCCAGCTGCAAACCGCCCACATCAATACCCTTGAGCATCAGCACCTGGGGTTGGCCGAGATGCACCGCATCGCCGGACACGGCGTCTTGTTCGACACGTTGTTCGTCTACGAGAACTACCCGATCGACACCTCAGCGCCGTTGGGCGCCCGCGGGGTGACTGTTACCGGGGTCAGCGGCCGGGAATTCACCCACTACCCGCTGACGGTGCAGGCCTCGCCTGGCGCTCAACTGGGTCTTCGTGTCGAGTACGCCACCGACGTCTTCGACGGGCCCACCGCCCAAAGCCTTCTCGGGTGGTTGGAGCGGGTGTTGGTGGTGATGGTTGCTGATCCGGGTCGGCGGTTGTCGTTGGTGGAGTTGGTTGGTGGGGGTGAGCGTGGGCGGTTGTTTGGGTGGGGCAACCAGTCGGTGTTGACGGGGTCGGGGTCGGTGTCGGTGTCGGTTCCGGTGGTGTTTGGCGAGGTGGTGGCTCGTATGTCGGGGGCGGTGGCGGTGAGTTGTGGGGGCCGGTCGCTGAGCTATGGGGAGCTTGAGGTGGCGGCGAATCGGTTGGCGCACTGGTTGGTTGGGTGTGGGGCGGGTGCGGGTCAGTGTGTGGGGTTGGTGTTGTCGCGGTCGGTGGAGGCGGTGGTGGCGATCCTGGGGGTGCTGAAGTCGGGGGCGGCGTATGTGCCGATCGATCCGGGGTTGCCTGATGCGCGGGTGGGGTTCATGCTCACCGATGCCGCGCCGGTTGTGGTGGTGAGCACCGGGGAGTTGCGTGGGCGGTTGGCTGGGTGTGGTGTGCCGGTGATCGATGTCGAGGACCCTGGCATCGACAGTTGTCCGGGCACGCCGCTGCCGGCGCCGGATGCCGACGATATCGCTTATTTGATTTACACCTCGGGCACGACCGGCATCCCCAAGGGGGTGGCGATCAGTCATCGCAATGTGGTTGGGCTGCTGGATTCGTTGGGCGCCGAGGTTGAGTGTGCGGGGGTGTGGTCGCAGTGGCATTCGTTGGCGTTCGACGTTTCGGTGTGTGAAATCTTCGGCGCCCTGCTGCATGGCGGGCGGTTGGTGGTGGTGCCCGATGAGGTGGTCGGCTCGCCGACGGAGTTTCATGCGTTGTTGGTTGCTGAACGGGTCAGTGTGTTGAGTCAGACCCCGTCGGCGTTTTCTGCGTTGCAAAGCGCTGATGGGCTGGCGCCGGAGCTGGGGGGTCGGCTGGAGCTGCAGGCGGTGGTGTTGGCCGGTGAAGCGCTTGAGCCGCAGCGTCTTTCGGCGTGGTTTGACCGGCATCGGGGTGGTCCGCGGCTGATCAATATGTATGGCACCACCGAGACGACGGTGCATGCTTCGTTTCGGGAGATCACCGAGCGCGACGCTGCTGGCGTGGTGAGCCCGATCGGGGTGCCGTTGGCGCATCTGGGGTTTTTTGTGCTGGATGGGTGGTTGCGTCCGGTGCCGGTGGGGGTGGTGGGGGAGTTGTATGTGGCTGGTGGCGGGGTGGGGGTGGGGTATTGGCGTCGGGCGGGGTTGAGCGGGTCGCGGTTTGTGGCGTGTCCGTTTGGGGGGTGGGGGGCGCGGATGTATCGCACCGGGGATTTGGTGTGTTGGGGTCCTGATGGGCAGTTGCGGTATGTGGGCCGGGCTGATGAGCAGGTCAAGATCCGCGGGTATCGCATTGAGTGTGGTGAGGTCCAAGCGGTGTTGGCTGAACTCGATGGGGTGCAGCAGGCCGTCGTGATCGTCCGTGAGGACCGCCCGGGTGAGAAGCGTCTGGTCGGTTATGTGGTTGGGGCGGTGGATCCGGGTGATCTGCGCGCGGCGTTGGCTAGGCGGTTGCCGGGGTATATGGTGCCGGCTGCGGTGGTGGTGGTCGAGGGGTTGCCGTTGACGGTCAACGGCAAGCTCGACACCCGCGCGTTGCCGGCTCCGCGGTATCAGGACACCGATCGCTATCGCGCCCCGGGCAGCCCAGTTGAGGAGATCCTGGCCGGGATTTACGCCCAGGTGTTGGGCCTTGAGCGGGTCGGGGTTGACGACTCGTTTTTCGAACTGGGCGGGGATTCGCTGTCTGCCATGCGGCTGGTGGCCGCGGTCAGCACCGGCCTGGATGCCGGTTTGTCGGTGCGCGCTGTATTTGAGGCGCCGAAGGCTAGCCAATTGGCGTCCCTTATCGGCCGAGATGCGGGTCGGCTGGAGCCGTTGGTCGTGGGTGAGCGGCCGGCGGCGGTTCCGTTGTCGTTCGCGCAGAGCCGGTTGTGGTTCCTGCACCAGTTAGAGGGGCCGTCGGCGACCTACAACATCGCAGTGGCGTTGCGGCTGCGCGGCCGCCTCCGTGCCGAAGCGCTGGGCGTGGCTCTTGCCGATGTGGTGGGCCGCCATGAAAGCCTGCGCACGCTGTTTGCGGCGGTCGAGGGGATACCCCGGCAGCTGGTGGTACCGGTCGAGCAGGCCGACTCAGGCTGGCAGGTCGTTGATGCCACCGGCTGGTCGGAAACCCGGCTGGCTGAGGCCATCGACACTGCGGCACGTCACCCATTTGACCTGGCGATCGAGATCCCTTTGCGGGCAACGCTTTTCTGCACCAACGACGATGACCAGGCGCTTGTGGTCGTGCTGCATCATATTGCTGCCGACGGCTGGTCGATCACTCCGCTGTTGCGAGATCTGGCCACCGCCTACAGCGCTCGATGTAACGGGCGGGCCCCGGGTTGGGCAGCACTGCCGGTGCAGTATGTCGATTACACGCTGTGGCAACGTGCGCAGCTGGGTGATCTGGCCGACAGCCGCAGCCGCATCACCGCGCAGCTGAAGTTTTGGCGGGACGCTTTGGCCGGCGTGCCCGAGCGGCTGGTGTTGCCCACCGATCGGCCCTACCCGCTGATTGCCGACCATCGTGGCGCCAGTGTGGCGGTCGACTTTCCGGCTACGCTGCAGCAGCGGCTTGCTCGGGTGGCTCGTGAGCACAACGCGACCTCTTTCATGGTGGTGCAGGCCGCCTTGGCGGTGCTGTTGTGCAAGCTCAGCGCCAGCAGTGAGGTGGCGGTCGGGTTTCCGATCGCCGGTCGCGGAAATCCCGCGCTTGATGAGCTGGTCGGCTTTTTCGTCAATACCTTAGTTCTGCGCACCACCATCGCCGGTGATCCCAGTTTCGAAGAGCTGCTCGCCCAAGTGCGAGAGCGCAGCCTGGCCGCTTACGAACATCAAGATGTGCCCTTTGAGGTGCTCGTCGAGAAGCTCAACCCCACCCGCAGCCTGAGCCATCACCCCTTGGTGCAGGTGATGTTGGCCTGGCAGAACACCAACAGCCCGATCGCAGAGTTGACCGTGCGGGGTCTGGACGTCAGCGTCATGCCCGTCCAGACCCATGCTGCCCGAATGGATTTGGTGTTTTCGCTGGCCGAACGCTGGAGCGAGGCCGGTGAGCCCGCCGGGATCGGCGGGGCGGTGGAATTTCGTACCGATGTGTTTGATGCGCAGAGTATTCGGGTGTTGATCGGGTGGTTGGAGCGGGTGTTGGTGGTGATGGTTGCTGATCCGGGTCGGCGGTTGTCGTTGGTGGAGTTGGTTGGTGGGGGTGAGCGTGGGCGGTTGTTTGGGTGGGGCAACCAGTCGGTGTTGACGGGGTCGGGGTCGGTGTCGGTGTCGGTTCCGGTGGTGTTTGGCGAGGTGGTGGCTCGTATGTCGGGGGCGGTGGCGGTGAGTTGTGGGGGCCGGTCGCTGAGCTATGGGGAGCTTGAGGTGGCGGCGAATCGGTTGGCGCACTGGTTGGTTGGGTGTGGGGCGGGTGCGGGTCAGTGTGTGGGGTTGGTGTTGTCGCGGTCGGTGGAGGCGGTGGTGGCGATCCTGGGGGTGCTGAAGTCGGGGGCGGCGTATGTGCCGATCGATCCGGGGTTGCCTGATGCGCGGGTGGGGTTCATGCTCACCGATGCCGCGCCGGTTGTGGTGGTGAGCACCGGGGAGTTGCGTGGGCGGTTGGCTGGGTGTGGTGTGCCGGTGATCGATGTCGAGGACCCTGGCATCGACAGTTGTCCGGGCACGCCGCTGCCGGCGCCGGATGCCGACGATATCGCTTATTTGATTTACACCTCGGGCACGACCGGCATCCCCAAGGGGGTGGCGATCAGTCATCGCAATGTGGTTGGGCTGCTGGATTCGTTGGGCGCCGAGGTTGAGTGTGCGGGGGTGTGGTCGCAGTGGCATTCGTTGGCGTTCGACGTTTCGGTGTGTGAAATCTTCGGCGCCCTGCTGCATGGCGGGCGGTTGGTGGTGGTGCCCGATGAGGTGGTCGGCTCGCCGACGGAGTTTCATGCGTTGTTGGTTGCTGAACGGGTCAGTGTGTTGAGTCAGACCCCGTCGGCGTTTTCTGCGTTGCAAAGCGCTGATGGGCTGGCGCCGGAGCTGGGGGGTCGGCTGGAGCTGCAGGCGGTGGTGTTGGCCGGTGAAGCGCTTGAGCCGCAGCGTCTTTCGGCGTGGTTTGACCGGCATCGGGGTGGTCCGCGGCTGATCAATATGTATGGCACCACCGAGACGACGGTGCATGCTTCGTTTCGGGAGATCACCGAGCGCGACGCTGCTGGCGTGGTGAGCCCGATCGGGGTGCCGTTGGCGCATCTGGGGTTTTTTGTGCTGGATGGGTGGTTGCGTCCGGTGCCGGTGGGGGTGGTGGGGGAGTTGTATGTGGCTGGTGGCGGGGTGGGGGTGGGGTATTGGCGTCGGGCGGGGTTGAGCGGGTCGCGGTTTGTGGCGTGTCCGTTTGGGGGGTGGGGGGCGCGGATGTATCGCACCGGGGATTTGGTGTGTTGGGGTCCTGATGGGCAGTTGCGGTATGTGGGCCGGGCTGATGAGCAGGTCAAGATCCGCGGGTATCGCATTGAGTGTGGTGAGGTCCAAGCGGTGTTGGCTGAACTCGATGGGGTGCAGCAGGCCGTCGTGATCGTCCGTGAGGACCGCCCGGGTGAGAAGCGTCTGGTCGGTTATGTGGTTGGGGCGGTGGATCCGGGTGATCTGCGCGCGGCGTTGGCTAGGCGGTTGCCGGGGTATATGGTGCCGGCTGCGGTGGTGGTGGTCGAGGGGTTGCCGTTGACGGTCAACGGCAAGCTCGACACCCGCGCGTTGCCGGCTCCGCGGTATCAGGACACCGATCGCTATCGCGCCCCGGGCAGCCCAGTTGAGGAGATCCTGGCCGGGATTTACGCCCAGGTGTTGGGCCTTGAGCGGGTCGGGGTTGACGACTCGTTTTTCGAACTGGGCGGGGACAGCATTTTGTCGATGCAGGTGGTGGCCCGGGCGCGGGCTGTTGGGGTGTTGTGTCGGCCGCGGGATGTGTTCGTCGAACAGAGCGTGGCTGGGCTGGCCCGTATCGCGTGCATCACCGGTAGTCACGGCGATGCATTCGACGACGGTGTGGGGCCGGTTGTGGCCACACCGATCATGCGTTGGCTGGCCGGCCTTGGGGGCGCGGTGCAGCAGTTCAACCAGACGGCGCTGATCCAGGCCCCGGTGGGTGCCATCGAGGCTGATGTGGTGGCGGTGTTGCAGGCCTTGCTGGATGGGCATGCGATGTTGCGGTTGCGCGTCGGTGATGACGGTGCCGGCGGTTGGGTGTTGGTGGCCCGGCCGGCGGGGTCGGTGGATGCGCGCACCTGCCTGCACTCCGTCGACGCGTTGTCCGATGAGGCGTTGGTGGCGGCGCGGTCAGGGCTGAATCCCGCCGCCGGGGTGATGCTGCGTGCGGTGTGGGTGAGGTCGGCGGCGCAGGTGGTGTTGGTGATTCACCATCTGGCAATCGACGGAGTGTCCTGGCGAATTCTGTTGGAGGACCTCAACGTTGCCTGGACCCAGCATCGCGGCGCACAGCCGATGGCCCTGCCGACAGTCGGGACGTCGTTTGCCCGGTGGGCCTCACTGCTAGCTGAGCATGCACACGCCGCGACGGTGGTGAAGCACGCCGTAGCCTGGCGGCAGGTCTCGTCGGCCCCTGCGCTGTTGCCGGGAGTGAAACATGCGGTGGATACCTATGCCGGCGCCGGGCACCTATCGACGTCGCTGGATGTCGAGACCACCCGCATGCTGCTCGGTGAGGTCCCAGCGGCGTTTCATGCTGGGGTGCAAGACATTTTGTTGATTGCCTTCGCTTTGGCGTGTGCGCAGTTTCTGGGCAACCCCGAGGAGCCAATCGGCATAGACGTCGAGGGCCACGGCCGCCACGACGACCTTGCCCCCGATATGGACCTGTCCCACACGGTGGGCTGGTTCACCACCAAATACCCGGTGGCCTTGGCCGTCCGCGGGCTGGACTGGGCGCAGGTGGTAGCCGGACAGACCGGGCTGGGCGCCGTGGTCAAGGACGCCAAAGAGCAGCTTCGGGCCGTTCCCGACGGCTACACCTACGGGTTGCTGCGCTACCTCAACAGCCAGGTCGATCTAGATGGCCCCGACCCGCCGATCGGGTTCAACTACCTGGGGCGGCTGGGCGTGCCGGTGATCCATCACGACCGTTGGCGGCTTTGCCGGGAGGGCCGGTCGGTCACCGGCTCGGCCGCGGCGGTGCCGATGCCGTTGATGCACACCGTGGAGCTCAACGCGGTCACCGTCGACACCGACACCGGGCCCCGACTGGAGGCCAGCTGGATCTGGGCGCCATCCGCACTGGATCGCTCGGCGATCAGTCGGCTCAGCCAGCTGTGGTTTGACGCCCTAAGCGGGATCTGCGCGCATGTGCGCCACGGCGGCGGCGGGTTCACGCCTTCGGATTTCGCGCCCGCCCGCCTGAGTCAGCAGCAGGTCGATGAGCTGCACCAGCTATACGAGGTCGCCGATGTTTTGCCGTTGACCCCCCTGCAGCAGGGGCTGATCTTCCATGCCCGCACCGCGCAGCGTAGCGACGGCGATCTGTACGCCGTGCAGCTGGATTTCACCATCGCCGGTGTGCTTGACCCCCTCCGGCTACGCGACGCGGTGCACACCGTGGTTAACCACCATCCGAATCTGGCGGCCCGGTTCTGCGACCGGTTCGATGAGCCGGTGCAGGTCATCCCGCAGAATCCCACGGCGGGATGGCGCTACTTGGACCTCAGTGACGGCGAGGTCGCCGATGATGAGCAGATCCAGCGGGTGTGTGCCGCCGAACGTGCCGCAGTCTGCGATCTCGCCGACCACCCAGCGTTTCGAGTAGCTTTGATCCGCACCGCAGAGCACCGGTACCGGTTTGTGCTCACCAATCACCACATCGTGGTTGACGGTTGGTCGCTGGCGATCCTGCTGCGGCAGATATTTGCCAGCTATCGCGGGCAACGGCTGCCGGTTGTCGGGTCGTACCGCAGCTTTGTTGCCTGGCTTGCCGGTCGCGATCGTGATGCAGCCCACGCGGCCTGGCGCGAGGTGCTCGCGGGCTTCGACACCCCCACATTGGTCGGCCCGCCGCAACGATTGGGGCTGGGCCCCCGAGGAGTTGAATCGTTTCGGCTGCGCGCCGAGACCACGAGAAGCGTTAGCGCGCTGGCGCGCTCATGCCATACCACCGTCAACATCGTGCTGCAGGGCGGCTGGGCGCACCTGCTGATGTGGCTGACCGGCCACCACGACGTCGCGTTCGGCACCGCGGTCTCGGGTCGGCCCGCCGAGCTCGCCGGGTCCGAATCGATGGTGGGCCTGTTCATCAATACGGTGCCGGTGCGGGCGCACGTCACCGCGACCACCACCACCGCGGAGCTGCTTGATCAGTTGCAACGCGCCCACAACAACACCCTCGAGCATCAGCACCTGGCGTTGGCCGATATCCACCGCATCACCGGTCACGACGCGCTGTTCGACACGTTGTTCGGCTACGAGAACTACCCGATCGACACCAACGCATTGGCGGGCGGCCACGAGCTGACTGTTACCGGGGTCAGCGCCCGCGAAACTAACCACTACCCGCTGACGGTGCAAGCCCTACCGGGAGATGAGCTGGGCCTTCGCGTCGAGTACGCCACCGATGTGTTTGATGCGCAGAGCATTCGGGCGTTGATCGGGTGGTTGGAGCGGGTGTTGGTGGCGATGGTTGCTGATCCTGCTCGGCGGTTGTCGTCGGTTGATGTGCTTGGTGGGGGTGAGCGTGAGCGGTTGGCTGGGTGGGGGAATTGGGCGGTGTTGACGGGGCCGGCATGCGCGTCGGTGTCGGTTCCGGTGGTGTTTGGCGAGGTGGTGGCTCGTATGTCGGGGGCGGTGGCCGTGACGTGTGGGGGCCGGTCGCTGAGCTATGGGGAGCTTGAGGTGGCGGCGAATCGGTTGGCGCACTGGTTGGTTGGGTGTGGGGCGGGTGCGGGTCAGTGTGTGGGGTTGGTGTTGTCGCGGTCGGTGGAGGCGGTGGTGGCGATCCTGGGGGTGCTGAAGTCGGGGGCGGCGTATGTGCCGATCGATCCGGGGTTGCCTGATGCGCGGATCGGGTTGGTGCTCGCTGATGCCGCGCCGGTTGTGGTGGTGAGCACCGGGGAGTTGCGTGGGCGGTTGGCTGGGTGTGGTGTGCCGGTGATCGATGTCGAGGACCCTGGCATCGACAGTTGTCCGGGCACGCCGCTGCCGGCGCCGGATGCCGACGATATCGCTTATTTGATTTACACGTCGGGCACCACGGGGGTGCCCAAGGGGGTGGCGGTCAGTCATCGCAATGTGACGCAGTTGGTGGGGTCGCTGGAGGAGCGGGCGCATCTGGGTCAGGGTGCGGGGGTGTGGTCGCAGTGTCATTCGTATGGGTTTGATGTGTCGGTCAAGGAGGTCTTCGGGGCGTTGTTGACCGGTGGCCGGCTGGTGGTGGTGGTTGAGGAGGTGGCTGGTTCACCGGATGACTTGTGCGCCTTGCTAAGTGCGCAACGGGTCAGTGTGTTCACTTCGACTCCGGCTGCGTTGGCGGTGTTGCCGGTGGGGGGGTTGGCTTCGGTGGCGGTGCTGGCGGTGGGGGGTGAGCGTTGTGGCGGGGAGCTGGTGGATCGGTGGGCGCCGGGGCGGGTGATGCTCAACGCTTATGGTCCGACTGAGACGACGGTGCGGGCTTCGGTGAGTGCGCCGTTGCGTCTGGGGTCGGGGGTGGCTTCGATTGGGTCGCCGGTGGCTGGGGCGGCGGTGTTTGTGCTGGATGGGTGGTTGCGTCCGGTGCCGGTGGGGGTGGTGGGGGAGTTGTATGTGGCTGGTGGCGGGGTGGGGGTGGGGTATTGGCGTCGGGCGGGGTTGAGCGGGTCGCGGTTTGTGGCGTGTCCGTTTGGGGGGTGGGGGGCGCGGATGTATCGCACCGGGGATTTGGTGTGTTGGGGTCCTGATGGGCAGTTGCGGTATGTGGGCCGGGCTGATGAGCAGGTCAAGATCCGCGGGTATCGCATTGAGTGTGGTGAGGTCCAAGCGGTGTTGGCTGAACTCGATGGGGTGCAGCAGGCCGTCGTGATCGTCCGTGAGGACCGCCCGGGTGAGAAGCGTCTGGTCGGTTATGTGGTTGGGGCGGTGGATCCGGGTGATCTGCGCGCGGCGTTGGCTAGGCGGTTGCCGGGGTATATGGTGCCGGCTGCGGTGGTGGTGGTCGAGGGGTTGCCGTTGACGGTCAACGGCAAGCTCGACACCCGCGCGTTGCCGGCTCCGCGGTATCAGGACACCGATCGCTATCGCGCCCCGGGCAGCCCAGTTGAGGAGATCCTGGCCGGGATTTACGCCCAGGTGTTGGGCCTTGAGCGGGTCGGGGTTGACGACTCGTTTTTCGAACTGGGCGGGGACAGCATTTTGTCGATGCAGGTGGTGGCCCGGGCGCGGGCTGTTGGGGTGTTGTGTCGGCCGCGGGATGTGTTCGTCGAACAGAGCGTGGCTGGGCTGGCCCGTATCGCGTGCATCACCGGTAGTCACGGCGATGCATTCGACGACGGTGTGGGGCCGGTTGTGGCCACACCGATCATGCGTTGGCTGGCCGGCCTTGGGGGCGCGGTGCAGCAGTTCAACCAGACGGCGCTGATCCAGGCCCCGGTGGGTGCCATCGAGGCTGATGTGGTGGCGGTGTTGCAGGCCTTGCTGGATGGGCATGCGATGTTGCGGTTGCGCGTCGGTGATGACGGTGCCGGCGGTTGGGTGTTGGTGGCCCGGCCGGCGGGGTCGGTGGATGCGCGCACCTGCCTGCACTCCGTCGACGCGTTGTCCGATGAGGCGTTGGTGGCGGCGCGGTCAGGGCTGAATCCCGCCGCCGGGGTGATGCTGCGTGCGGTGTGGGTGAGGTCGGCGGCGCAGGTGGTGTTGGTGATTCATCATTTGGCTGTTGATGCGGTGTCGTGGCCGATCGTGGTTGATGATCTCAACGCGGTCTGGGGGCAGTATCGTGCGGGCACGGCGGTGGGGTTGCCGGTGCGGGGGACGTCGTTTCGGCGGTGGGCGTCGCTGCTTGTCGAGTTGGCGTGTTCGGCGGCGGTGGTCGAGCAGGCCGAGGGGTGGCGCCAGATCGCCAAGGTGCCGGGTGTGGTGGGTGCGCCCGAGCCTGGGGTGGATACGTTTTGCACGGCGGGGCAGCTGTTGGTGGGGTTAGACACCGCGACGACGCGGCTGGTGTTGGGTCGGGTGCCGGCGGCGTTTCATGCCGGGGTGCAAGACATTTTGTTGATTGCCTTGGGGTTGGCGTGGGTGGAGTTCCTCGGTCGTGGGGGGCCGGTCACCATCGATGTGGAGGGTCATGGCCGCCATGAGGAGTTGGCCGCCGATATCGACCTGTCGCAGACGGTGGGCTGGTTCACCACGAAGTATCCGGTGTGTTTGCGGCTAGAAAGGGTGCCGTGGCCGCAGGTGATCGCCGGGGCGGGGGTGTTGGGGGCGGTGGTCAAGGCTGCCAAGGAGCAGTTGCGCGCTGTTCCCGAGGGCTACACCTATGGGTTGTTGCGCTACCTCAACAGCCAGGTCGATCTGGGTGGTCCCGACCCGCCGATCGGGTTCAACTATCTGGGACGTAGCCGATCCGTCGAGCTCGCCGGTGAAGGCTGGCGGATGTGCGGGTCGGGTTCGTTGTTCACCGATGCGGCCAACGCGGGCTGGCCGATGCCGCTGACTCATACCGTGGCGCTCAACGCGGTCACCGTCGACACCGACACCGGCCCGCAACTGCAGGCCAGCTGGACCTGGGCGCCGTCGAAATTCGACACCGCCACGATCAGCCGGCTCAGCCAGCTGTGGTTTGACGCCCTAACCGGCATCTGCGCCCACATCCAACACGGCGGCGGCGGCTTCACCCCATCCGACTTCGCGCCTGCCCGCCTTAACCAGCACCAGCTCGACGAGCTTCAACGCGCCTATCCGATCGCCGATCTTTTGCCGCTGACCCCCCTGCAACAGGGATTGCTGTTTCATACCAGCGACGGCCAGGCCGGGGCGGATCTGTATGCGGTGCAAGTCAATATCTCCTTGACCGGCCAGCTGGACCCGGACCGTCTGCACGAGGCCGTCGAAGGAGTTCTTCACCGTCACCCCAACCTGGGAGCTCGATTCGTCTACCAGGGCCTCGACGAACCGCTGCAGATTATTCTGAAAGATCCGGTGCTGCCGTGGCGCTACATCGACCTTGTCGGCGAAAGCGATGCCGAGGAGCGCATCGAGAAGGTATCCGCCGCCGAACGTGCCGCCGTCTACGACCTGACCGGTCAGTGCCCCTGGCGTGCAGCGTTGTTCCGCAGTGCACCCGGGCGGTATCGGTTGGTGTTGACCAGCCATCACATCGTGTGCGATGGCTGGTCCGGGCAAGTGCTGCTGCGCGAAATCTTCGCCAGCTATGACGGGCAGCGGCTTCCTTTCGCCGCGTCGTACCGCGCTTTCGTCGAATGGTTGACCGGTCGCGATCGCCAGGCCGCTCATGCCGCGTGGAGCGAGGTGCTGGCCGGCTTTGACACTCCCACCCTGGTGGGTCCGGGGCAACGGTTGGGGCTGGGCGCCCGGGGCGCGGAGTCGTGTCGCGTTCCCGCCGAAACTACTTGGGCCCTAACCGAATTGGCCCGTGCACATCACACCACCGTCAACATCGTGTTGCAGTCCGCATTCGCGCAGCTGCTGATGGGATTGACTGGCCAGCTTGATGTGGCGTTTGGAACCACGGTTTCGGGCCGGCCCGCCGAGTTGGCCGGAGCCGAATCCATCGTGGGCCTGTTGATCAACACCGTGCCGGTTCGCGCTACCGTCACCGCGACCACCACCACCGCAGACCTGTTGGGCCAGCTGCAAACCGCCCACATCAATACCCTTGAGCATCAGCACCTGGCGTTGGCCGAGATGCACCGCATCGCCGGACACGGCGTCTTGTTCGACACGTTGTTCGTCTACGAGAACTACCCGATCGACACCTCAGCGCCGTTGGGCGGCCGGGAGTTGGCCGTCACCGGCATCAGCGGCCGCGAAGCCACCCACTACCCGCTGACGGTAATGGCCGTTCCCGGACCTGAGTTGGGTCTTCGCGTCGAGTACGCCACCGATGTGTTCGACCCGCAAGCTATCCACACCCTGATGGGGCGGTTGCAGAAGGTGTTGGTGGCCATGGCCGCTGACCCCACCCGGCCGCTGTCGTCGAGGGATGTGCTGGATGCCAGTGAGCATGCCCGGCTGGATGGGTGGGGGAATCGGGCGGTGTTGACCCGGCCGGCGTCCGCGGCGGTGTCGATCCCGATGGCGTTCGCCGCGCAGGTGGCCCGCACTCCCGAGGCGGTGGCGCTGAGCTGCGGGAGCCGCTCACTGACCTACCGCGAGCTCAAGGCGGCCGCGAACCGGTTGGCGCACTGGTTGGTTGGGTATGGGGCGGGTGCGGGTCAGTGTGTCGGGGTGGTGTTGCCGCGGTCGGTGGAGGCGATCGTGGCGATCGTCGCGGTGCTCGAGACGGGGGCGGCGTATCTGCCGATCGACCCGGGGTTGCCGACGGCGCGAATCGCGTTCATGCTCACCGATGCCGCACCGATCGCGGTGATCACCACCACCGAGCTGGCCGACCGCATGGGCGGCCACGACGTGCCGGTCGTCGATGTCAACGACCCCGCCGTGGAAAGTCAGCCCAGCACTGCGTTGCCGGCACGGGCCGCGGATGACATCGCATACCTCATCTACACCTCGGGCACGACCGGTATCCCCAAGGGGGTGGCTGTCGCTCACCGCAACGTGATTGAGCTGCTGGAATCACTGGGCGCCCGGCTGCCGACGGCGGGGGTTTGGAGCCAGTGGCATTCGCTGGCCTTCGACGTCTCGGTGTGGGAAATCTTCGGCGCCCTGCTGAATGGCGGGCGGCTGGTCGTGGTGCCCGAAGAGGTGGCACGGTCACCGGAAGACCTGCGCGTGCTGCTGACTGCTGAACACGTCAGCGTGCTGACCCAAACCCCGTCCGCGGCAACAATGTTAGAACCTGGAGAGTTGGAGGCGACGGCGCTGGTGGTAGCGGGGGAGGCTTGCCCTCCCGAGCTTGTGGAGCGCTGGGCACCCGGGCGGATGATGATCAATGCCTACGGCCCGACCGAGACCACGATCTATGCCTCGATCAGTGCGCCCCTGCCACCCGAACCGGGGGCCGTGCCAATCGGTTCGCCGGTACCCGGTGCGGCGTTGTTCGTGCTGGACGGGTGGTTGCGTCCGGTGCCGGCCGGGGTGGTCGGCGAGTTGTACGTGGCCGGCGCCGGGCTGGCGTATGGGTATTGGCGGCGGGCGGGGTTGACCGGATCGCGGTTTGTGGCCTGTCCATTTGGGGTGGGGCAGCGGATGTATCGCACCGGTGATTTGGTGCGATGGAACGCCGACGGGCAGCTGCACTACCTGGGCCGCGCCGACGAGCAAGTCAAGATCCGCGGATACCGCATTGAACTCGGCGAAGTACGCGCCGCACTGGCCGAGTTGGCCGGGGTACACCAAGCCGTCGTGATCGCCCGCGAGGACCGCCCCGGCGACAAACGCTTGATCGGCTATATCACCGGTACCGCCGACCCCGCCGCCGCGCGCACCGACCTGGCTCGGCAGCTGCCGGCGTACATGGTTCCGGCAGCAGTAGTCGCGTTGCCGGCGCTGCCACTGACCGTCAACGGCAAACTCGACACCCGCGCCCTGCCAGCACCCGATTACATCAATGCCGGCCGCTACCACGCCCCCGCCACCCCTACCGAAGAAATCCTGGCCGATATCTACGGCCAAATCCTCGGCCTCGGCCGCGTCAGCGTTGATCAATCGTTCTTCGATCTCGGCGGCGATTCACTGACCGCCATGCGACTGATCGCCACGATCAACATCAGGCTTGATGCCCACATTTCGGTGCGAAAATTATTCGACGCGCCGTCTGTGCGAGGCTTGAGCCAGCAGTTGGGCACACACGCCGACCCGTCGGAAGAACTATTTCCTGTGGGAGAACCCGAGCCCAAAGGACCCAGCTTCACGTCCGTGCACGGCTCCGCAGGAAAGGCAGATATCACCCAGCTGCATGCCGGCGATCTCACGCTCGACAAGTTCATCGACGCCGCGACGCTGCTCGCCGCACCGACGCTGCCAGGCGCGGGCACCGAGATAAGGACGGTCCTGCTAACCGGGGCGACCGGTTTCCTCGGGCGTTATCTGGCTTTGGAATGGCTGAAGCGGATGGAGCTGGTCGACGGCACGCTGATCTGCCTGGTGCGAGCCAACTCCGAGGAGGACGCGCGGGCCCGGCTGGACAAGACCTTCGACAGTGGCGACCCGAAGCTGCTCGCGCACTACCGGCAGCTGGCCGCCAACCACCTGGAAGTCATCGCCGGCGACAAGAGCGAAGCCAACCTCGGCCTGGATCAACAGACCTGGCAGCGGCTCGCTAATACCGTCGATCTGATCGTCGATCCCGCAGCCCAGGTCAACCACGTGCTGCCCTACAGCCAGCTGTTCGGTCCCAACGTCGTAGGCACCACGGAGCTGATCCGCATCGCGCTCACCACGAAGATCAAGCCCTACACGTACGTGTCGACTGCCGGCGTGGGCCACCAGATCGAGCCGTCGGTGTTCACCGAGGACGCCGACATCCGGGTCATCAGCCCCACCCGAACAATCGACAACGGCTACACCAACAGCAAGTGGGCCGGCGAGGTGCTCCTACGCGAGGCCAACGACCTGTGTGAGCTGCCGGTTGCGGTGTTCCGCTGCGGGATGGTCCTGGCCGACACCACCTACACGGGCCAGCTCAACGTGCCGGACAACTTCACGCGGCTGGTGCTCTCCCTGGTGGCCACCGGCATCGCGCCGCGCTCCTTCTACCGGCTGCCCGATGGTCCGGCCGAGGGTGACCGGCAGCGCGCCCACTTCGACGGGCTGCCGGTCGAGTTCGTCGCCGAAGCGATCGCCACGCTGGGTGCACGGGCGGGCGGTTCATCTCCAGCGGGTTTGCAGACCTATCACGTGACCAACCCGCACGATGACGGCATCGGGCTCGACGAGTACGTCGATTGGCTCATCGAGGCCGGTTACCCGATCCAGCGCATCGACGACTTTGGGGAGTGGTTGCGGCGGTTCGAGGCTCGCCTGCGTGCTCTGCCAGATCGACAGCGTCGGCATTCGGTGCTGTGGCAGTTGCCGTTGCACAATTCCGTTCCGGTGTCCGATCCAAAGCGGAATTCGAATCATTTGCAGCCCGCAGAGCCGATCCGCGGATCACTCGCGCCGACTGATCGGTTCCGCGCTGCGGTGCGAAAAGCGAAAATTGGTCCGGACAAGAACAATTCGGACATCCCGCACGTCTCGGCGCCGATCATCATCAAATACGTCACCGACTTGCAAGTGCTCGGACTGCTCTAGTCACCAACCGTCCTGAGCGGTCGTTCGTAAAACCGCCAGTTCACCGGCGTCCCGTCGACGGCAAAATTCTGAAATGACAGTGAGATGCTCGGGGACAGGGAGCGCACCGTGTGCCACCAACCGACCGGAATCAACAGGAAATCGCCTGGGCCAACCGTTGCCTCGAGGACGCAGACACCACGGAAGCGTGGGTGTTTCTCGAAGTCAACTGCATCGGGATCGATGGCGCTCAACCACGTTCGATCGTTGTAGAGATTGGAGATCTCGAACGGCGGAATCAAGCGAATCACCTTCGTGCCGAACACTTGGCCGAAGAAGACGTTTGTTTCATCGTGATGCAGCGGCGTCACCGTGCCAGCCGGCCCCAACCATATTCGCGGCGGCCACATTGCCGGCGGTGCGTCTGCAGCGCTGGTGAGGAAGCCGAGCGGCGGGTGCACGTCGGCAAGCAGGTCGGCCAGGGCGGGGTTGGCCAGCAGGTTATTTCTCGCCACGACGTAGTAGTCGTTTCCGACAACAGTTGAAACGGCATGCGCAAAATCGCGCAGCGGCATTGTCCGGCGTTGTCCCGCAAAGCTTTCCGCCGAGCAGAAATCTTCATCGCGCCCAGCGGTGATTTCAACGTCCACGTCGCTGTAGTTGTCACCAAGCCACGCCGGTGTCCACTTCGCCAAGGCCGGCCAGTCGGCCATCAGCCCCCGCACTATGACCGGCCGATTGCCAAAGTAGTAGTGGCCGAAGAACTTGTCGCGATCCGCGAATTCCATGATCGGTATTCGGCACGCCGCGCCGCTTCTGCGGAACTGGTAGGCGAGCGCGTCGAGCAAAGACTCCAATTTGTCGCGTCTCTCGGCTGCCGCTTCCGCCACTGCGAAAATGGGGCTCGATGTGATCGCGCTCATCTCAGCCTGAGTGCCGTGTTCCTCATATCCCAGTTCGCTCAGTTCTCGAACGATGACCTCGCGGCAGTATCCGTCGGCTAGCAGCTGGGCGGCCCGCCGCCGCAGGTGCCACGGTAGGTCGTCCGCCGCACCCGCCACGGCGTTGACGGCTTCGAGTGGCGCTCTGCGTCGCGTCCGGTAATCACCGGTGTTGACGCCCTGCGATTCGATTGCACTCTGAGCCGTGCTCAATTGCGCACGTATCTGCTCCAACCCGGCGGCGGCAGCGGCGAGCTCGCTGGCTGCCATTTCAACGCTCGTGGTGAGCTCACGGCTTTCGTCGCACACATCGTACTGCTGCAGTGACCTCCCCAAGCCCCTGCTCAGCTGGTCGAGAGCTTGCGGAAGCACGCCACTGAGCGCGATCATTTCGCCGAGGACCCGGTGTGTCTCGGACGCAGTGATCGATGCCCGGAACGTACGGTGGTTGAACGACCGAACCGCCTCGTATGCCTGCCCTATCAGCTCAGGCAGCGGAGTTTGGTGGTCGACCATCTTCCAGTCACACCCTCCCTTGTCAGAGTCCATTGTGGACCACGCATTTGCTTCTGACAGCAGTAAATACGTAGATCCACCAACATCGCCACACCGATTAACGGGCGTCGTGAAACGCCTTGCGGCGACGGGAAAGCGAGCTGAGCATCGAACCTGACAAGAAGGCCGGTTGGGGGCGAGGCCAGGCCGTTGGAGCCCCAGTTCTCACAGCCCTGGGTCTAGGCCGTCGCTGCACGCACCGGAAGTCACCACCGTCTCAACCGTCCCGCCGCGCAGTATTTATTGAGCTTTCTCAGGCATCGCCTCAGGTTCGTACCGAAGTTTGTCAGATGCCAGGGCGACTTTGCTGCGCTCCGGTATGGTTTGCAACATTTCACTGATTTCGACTGGACGGTCTGGAGAACTGGTGAGCATCAATCCGTTCGATGACGAGAGCGGGCGCTTTTTCGTCTTGGTGAACGACGAGGAGCAACACAGCCTGTGGCCGACCTTCGCCGACGTTCCGGCCGGCTGGCGGGTGGTTTACGGCGAAGCGGATCGCGCTGCATGTCTGGAATACATCGAACAGAACTGGACGGATATCCGTCCGAAAAGTCTGCGCGACAGGCTGGCAGAGGGCCGGGGCTCTTGATACGTACACGCTACTGACGGAAAGGGCGTGCCCATGTTGACGGAGATGCGGGCGGTCGTCAAGGAGGGGCATTCCGTGCGGGTGGGTCGGGTGCCGGTGCCCGAGCCGGGTCCGGGGGAGGTGCTGATTCGAGTCGAGGTGGCGGGGGTGTGCCGCACCGACGTCTTCGTCGCGCGGGGAAAGCTCGCGTGCGTGGATCCCGTAATTCTCGGGCATGAGTTCTCGGGTGTAGTCGCCGAGGCCGGGCCGGACGACGATCATGGGTTTGCGCCCGGAGACCGGGTAGTAGTGATGCCGGCGGTCCCTTGTGGAGCGTGCCGCCGATGCGCGGGCGGCATGCCGGAATGTTGCCCGCACCACCAGTTTCTCGGAATCGGCCGGCACGGAGCATTCGCCGAATACGTTGCCGTGCCTGCTCAGGTGGTACATCATCTACCGTCGTCACTGTCTTTCTTCGAAGGCGCCTACACCGAACCGGTATGCGCCTCGCTTGCCGTGCTGAAATCCGGCATCCAGCAGGAAGAGCGCGGCCTGATTTATGGCGATAACCGGATCGCGGAGCTAACCAAGCGGGTGTTGTCGGCGGCCGGCTTTTCAAGCGTCGGCATACATCGGGCTGACTCGTCGGCGCTGCTGGAAACGGATGCTTACGACTTTGTCATCGAGACCCAACCACTTGCGCGGGCCTTCGATGAGATCATCCGGGTCTTGCGTCCCGGCGGCCGGATCATCCTGAAGAGTCGGCCTCCTGCCCCGGTAGCAATCGATCTCGCGGCGGCGGTGCGCAAGGAGGTGGTTTTCGAGGCGGTGTCGTATGGGACGTTCTCCGAATCCCTTGAGTTCCTTACTTTCCACGACCTCTCCGATTTATTCGACGAGGCCCGCCCCTTGGAGGACTTCGCCGACGTGTTCTCGGCCGACGACGTCGGCGAGCACCTCAAGAGCTTTCTGTCTCCCGGCGCGGGTGATGCCAATCAGGCGCCATCACATCAGGTCCAACACATCGGCGCGACGTCACGCGCCGAATCAACCACCGCGGCGCGGATTTCGCCTGACCAACTCCATGCCGAGCTCCTCGGGCGGGACTTGATGACCGGCAGCGCAACGGATTTCGACTGAAGCTTCGGCGCCGCAACCCAGGTGGGTGAGGCGCAGTCGGTTGTGGCCGGGCAGGTGGCGCCGCCCCCACTCGAACATTGCCCACACCACCGGCATGAAATCATTGCCGGCCTCGGTGAGCACATACTCGTCGCGAGTGCGCTGGCCCGGTTCACGATACGGCCGCCGCATCAGCAGTCCGAGTTCGACCAACTCGGCGAGTCGCGCCGAGGCAGCGGCTTTCGTGATGCCCACCCGGTGGGCGAAGTCGTCGAACCGGGTAGTGCCGTAGTACGCCTCGCGCATGATCAGCATCGCGGATTTGGTGCCGACCGCAGCCATGGTCTTCTCGATCGCACACTCGCCGACCGCCGACCAAGCGTCGCGGTCGGCCAGTGTGCCCTGCAGAAGTGTCATGCAAATCACCTCCGATCTGGGTTGCTCTCAGTATACCTAGGTGTTAACTGGGTATAGTCATTGATACTTAGCATCGGGCTCAAGGAGGAGTCATGGCATATCAGGGTCGAGACGCGGTCATCGTCGGCGCGGTGCGCACACCGGTCGGCAAAGGCAAGGCCGGCGGCGCATTACACGGCGTGCTGCCCCCAGACCTGCTGGCGCACAGCCTCCGGGAGCTGGTGCAGCGTACCGGCGTGGAACCCGGCCAGATCGACGATGTCATTGCCGGAGCCGTGACGCAGGTAGGCGACCAGGCGGTCAACATCGCCCGCAACGCGCTGCTCGGCGCCGGCTTCCCGGAGTCGGTGCCCGGCACCACAGTTGACCGGCAGTGCGGTAGCAGCCAGCAGGCGATCAGCTTCGCCGCCCAGGGCGTCGTCTCCGGCGCTTACGACCTGGTTATTGCCGCCGGCGTGGAGTCGATGAGCCGCGTCCCAATGGGCAGCTCGGTTCTGCCGGGCAGCAACCCATTCGGCGACGACATGACCCGCCGCTATCCCGAAGGGCTGGTGCCGCAGGGCATCAGCGCCGAACTGATCGCCGCGAAGTGGGGTTTCACGCGCACCGAACTCGACGAATTCTCCGCCGCCAGCCACGAAAAGGCCGCGCGGGCCACCAAAGACGGGCTCTTCGACAACGAGTTGGCTCCGATCGCCGGGCTGAGCACCGACGAGATCATCCGGCCTGGGACCACCGTCGAGACGCTCGCGGGGCTTAAGCCGGCCTTTTTCAACCCGGCTGTTCAAGCCCGCTTCCCGCAAATCAATTGGGAGATCACACCCGGTAACTCCTCTCCGCTGTCCGACGGCAGCGCCGCGGTCTTGATCACCAGCAGCGAGGCCGCCAAGAAACTGGGCCTGCGTCCGTTGGCCCGGATTCACACCGCGACGGTGGTGGGCTCGGATCCGCTCTACATGCTGACCGGCGTGATTCCGGCGACCGAGAAGGTGCTACAGCGGGCCGGTCTGACGCTGGCCGACATCGACCTGTTTGAAGTCAACGAGGCGTTCGCGCCCGTCGTCTTGGCATGGGCCAAAGACACCGGGGCCGATCTGGCGAAGACCAACGTCAATGGTGGTGCCATCGCCATCGGTCACCCGTTGGGCGCCAGTGGTGCTCGCATCATGACCACGTTGGTCAATGCCTTGGAGCAGCGCGGCGGCCGGTACGGGTTGCAGACGATGTGTGAGGGCGGCGGGATGGCCAACGCCACCATCATCGAGCGGCTCAGCTAGGCGGGCAGGTCCAGGATTTGCGCAGCTTGGTCGGCTGTTGCCACGGGACGGCCAAGCTGTTTGCAAAGGCTTGCAGCCCCGGTCACCAGCTCGACGTTGGTCGGAGTGCGCTCGCCTCGATAGAACTCGAGTCCGAGGTGGAGGTGTCCGCCGCGTTCGAGGGCTAGTTTCGCGACGTTGTTAGCGCACAGGTCGCCGCCAACTACGGAGACAGCCCATGGAATATCGCAGCCGTCAAGTAATTCCAGGTAAGCGTCGAGTGCACGTTCTGTCGGGGGCAGCCCGAAGGGTGCTCCGAGGTAGCCCTGATCGGTGGAGAAGTAGAGCTTGATCATCGCTCCCCTGGGCAGTTGGCCCGCTCGCCACCACGCGAGGGTCGCGCGGAGGAAGCCGGGTTCATAGATTGCCAGACTGGGGCCCAGCTTCGCCTCGCGACAGATGTCGAAGGCCCGGCTGATGGTTTGGAATGAGTTGCTGTAGACCAATGTTCCCGCGGGTATGCCGTCCGCGTCAGTGCTGCCGAGGTTGACCGACCCGGGATCGGTGAGCCCGACCCGCATGCCGGCTGCGGCGAGTGGGATGAGGTGTTCGTAGGAGACTGTGGAGCTTTCGCCGACGTGGATGGTCGGGTACAGGAGGGCGTCGGGTCGAGCAGCGAGTATGGGTCGCCACGCTTCGAGGTAGCGCTCTGCGGCCTGGTCCACGGTCACGCCGTAGCGGTCGATGTGGTTGTGGATGATTGCAGCACCTGCCTCCATGCAGGCCAGGGCATCGGAGGCGATCTCCGACGGTTCGATGGGCACATGGGGGTTGGTCGCCTTCGATGTGAGTCCGTTGATGGCGCATTCGATGATGACGGGATTCATCGGTGGATCCTCTTACTGAGCGCGTTGTGGTGGGGGCAGGACCTCGCGTCCGACAGCGCGCGCGGCGTTGGCGGCCGGAAACCCCGCGTAGCCGGTCAGGTGGTAGACCACCTCTTCGATTTCCTCAACCGTCAGTCCGTTGCGCAAAGCAATGGGCATGTGCAATCGCAGTTCGTCAACAGCACGCATCGCGATGAGCGCGCCGAGTGTGACGAGGCTGCGTTCTCGGCGGCCCAGACCCGGTCGCGTCCATAGCGATCCGAAGACGTTGTCGAGACTCAATTCACCGAGTTCATGGGCGAAGCCGCTGTCGCGGAGGCTTTCGATGTTGTCAGGCATGACGCCCGGCATCAACTCCCTGAAGACTTCCAGTCCCTCGGCACGGCGGTCGGTCATCGGGGTTCATCCTCTCGGTGCGTCGGGTTCGCGGGCGATCTGGCCGTCGAGGTAGGCGTCCCAGTCGTCGACGCGGCGACGGAGTTCCTCGACGACTTCGGGGTGGGTGGGTACAAAGAAGCGGTTGTTCAGGATTGCCTCGGCGACGAGTTCGCCGACGGGCTCGGGTGTCAGAAGATCGTAGTGATCGCCCGGGGTGCGCAGGGGTGCGCCGCTACCGAATGTGGGCATGTCGGATGCGATATTGGTGAGCACCGGACCGGGACATAGCAGGGTGACCCCGATGTTCTTGGGCGTCAAGTAGATCGCCAGACCTTCGCTGATTTGCACGATGGCTGCCTTCGTCGCCGCGTACGGCAAGCGGTCGTAGGCGTAGGTGAAGAGCCCGGCGAACGATGCGGTGTTGACGACGTGCCCGCTGCGTTGGCCGAGCAGCACGGGCAGGAATGCAGCGTTGCTACGCACCACCGACATGAGGTTGATGTCCACGATCCGCTGCCACTCGCTGATCGGAATATCCTGCGGCAGACCGTTGGTCAGCACGCCGACGTTGTTGACGACGATGTCGACGTGACCGAACCGGTCGAGCGTCTTGCCCAGGACTTCGTCGAATGCGTCGGGTCGAGAGATGTCGACTGCGCAAGGCAGCACACCGACGTCGAGGGACATCAGCTCCTCAGCGACCGTGGCGAGTCGGTCTGCGTTGATGTCGACCGCGACGATGTGCGCGCCGCGCGCAGCCAGGCTGTTGCCGATGGCATGTCCGATGCCGCTACCGGCCCCGGTGACGACGGTGACTTTGTCGTAAAGGGTGTCCATTTCAGAGCCTCGTGATCCGGCCGCCGTCGACGATGAGGGTTGGTCGTTGATCCAGTCGACTACAGCCAGCCGGTGCGGGCTGCTGCAACAGGCTCGGCGGGGGCTGGGGCCAATTCGCCGTCCTGTACGCCATCGAGCATCCGTTGCACTACGGCGACAATCTCCGGGCCCGCCGCGGCGAGTCCGGTCAAATCGGCTCTGGTGACCTCATCCATGTCGACGCCCGCGCGGGCCAATACGGCAGCCGGGTCCGCCAGCTCATCGGCCAGCCAGGACACCGGGTCGGCTGACAGCTCGGGCACGAAGTGCCGGCGTGCGGGTTCCCAACCGTTGAAACGCGGATGGTGATGGGCCCGGTCCAGCGTCCCGGGTGGGCTCTGTGTTGATCCGAAAAGGTCCACCCGCCACACCGGGCGGGTGAAGGAGATCGGGACGCCGGCGTAGATGGACCCCTGGGGCTCGGCCCGTTCGACGAGGCGAAGTTCCAATCTCACTCCCCGCTCGGGGGTTTCCTGGCCTTCGAGCGGGTTCGGGTCGACGAAGTACATATCGCCGACGACGACACCGAGGGTTTCGAATCCGAACGCTGCGAACATTGCGTACCTTTCCTTGTGCCTCTTCGAGCGTAGACCCGAGCGGTACCCCTCACTCCATTCGTTCGACCCACTGAGCCCGAGAGGGCCCCGGCTCGAACGGGTCGCCGAAGTACTGCGATTCGCGGACCACCTCGCCAGCCTCGAATTCCATGATGCTCACCACGTAAGACGGTTGCCCGTCATACGTCATCACGAGTTCGCTGACCCACAAATCGCCGCCGCCGAGCATGCGTCGCACGGTGAACCGTTTGAGGTTCGGCTGGGCGGCGCGCGACGCCTGGATGTTGGCTCGGCCTCGGATGCGCTCGCCCGATTGCGGATACTCGAGAACCGCATCGGTCCGGTAGATTTCGTGCTCCGTCGCAAAGTCGTTGGCGTCGGAGGCATCCCAGTGGCGTTGCAGCGCGTCACGCACCTCGTCGTCAGCCATGGCTATCCGCTCTGTACCGCTTGCTCGCGCGCCCACCGGTAATCAGCCTTGCCGGACGGGCTGCGCTCGATGGCCGCGCGGAAGACCACCGCCTTCGGAAGTTTGTAGCGGGCCAGAGTTTTCGCGGCGTGTTCGGTCAGCTCGTCGGCATCGGCGCGGGCGTCATCGGCGAGCGCGACGACGGCGACGACCTCCTGGCCCCACCGCTCGCTGGGCCGTCCGGTGACGACCACGTCGGCCACTGCGGGATGCGACGCGAGCGCGGTTTCGACTTCTTCGGCGAAGATCTTCTCGCCGCCGGAGTTGATCGTCACCGAATCGCGGCCAAGCAACTCGACGCGCCCGTCGGCATGATGGCGTGCCCGGTCACCCGGAATCGCGTAGCGCACGCCGTCGATCACCGGGAAGGTGGCTGCCGTTTTAGCGGCGTCACCTTTGTACCCGAGCGGCACATAACCGCGCTGAGCAAGCCAGCCCATGCCGTCGTGGCCCGGTTGAAGAAGCGAGCCAAGACTTTCGGCGGCTACGAACGTATCCGGCCCGGCGTTGAAGGTGCCCGTGGACACCGCCCCGGTCGTGGATAGGTGACTCATCTGTGAGCCGGTCTCCGAGGATCCCACGCCGTCCACCACCATGGCGTTCGGCAGGGCCTGAATCAGGCGCTCTTTGACATACGGCGTCAACAGCGCACCGCCGTTGGCTACCACCGCCAACGACGACACGTCGGCGATGCCCTTCTCGATGGCGGCGAGCAGCGGCCGGGCCATGGCATCGCCCACCACCGTCACCGCGGCCACCTGCTCCCGCTCGATGGCGTGCACGACGTCGTCGGCATCGAGATGATCGACCACGGTGGGGAAAACCAGGGTCTGTCCGGTCGTGATCGCTGTCATCACGCTCCACTGGGCGGCGCCATGAATCAGCGGCGGCAGGATGAGAAGTTTGGTGCCCGGGCCGGCGGCCACCCGTGCGGTGATCTCGTCGATGGAGGAGACGCATTCGCCGGTCATCAGATTTCGCCCGCCGAAGGACGTCATGAAGATGTCGTGCTGCCGCCACAGCACACCTTTCGGCATTCCGGTTGTGCCACCGGTGTAAAGCACGTACAGATCGTCGGGCGAGTGCTGCACCGGCGGTGGCGTGGGTGACTTGGATTTGATAATGCTGTCGTAGTCCACGGCGCCATAGATCAGATCGTTGCCTGAGTCGTCGGCGATTTGAATAAGCACACGCAGCTGCGGCAGGTCCGGCAACACTTCGGCGACCCGCGGCGCGAACGCGGCATGGTAGATCAGGGCGGTCGCACCCGAGTCCGCGAGCAGATACTGCAGCTCGCTTTTCACGTAGCGGAAGTTGACGTTGAACGGGGCGACTCGCGCCGCGAAGGCGCCGAGCAACGACTCGACGAATTCGTTTCCGTTGTAGGCATACAGGCCGACGAGATCCTGCCCGACCTCGTGACCGGCCAGTGCTGAGCGCTCGGTACGGCAGCCCAGCCCCCGCGAATGCAGGTAGGCAGCCAGACGGTTCGACCGCTCGACGATTTCGGCGTAGGTATAGCGTCGTTCGCCCTGAATAATCAGCTCGCGGTCGCCGATCGCGGCCGCGACGGCTCCGGTGACAGCGGGCACGGTGAATTGTGTTGCAGTGTCAGACATTGAGCCTCTCACGGCTGGTGCGGAAGTAAACGGACCATCAAACCGTTAGCTTCGCTGAGCAGCGTGCCGTCGGCCGCTGCCATGGTAGCGGTGACGAATGCTTTCCTGCCGTCGATCTCGGCGATCCGGCCGCAGGCGGTCAAGGGCTCGTCGATCGGGGTGATGTTGCGGTAGTCGACGTGCAGGTACGCCGTGCGGCTGGGGGAAAATCCCGCAGTCGACACGATCATCCCGAAGTGCCAGTCATAGAACAGTGGGATCATGCCGCCGTGCACGGCGTTGTTACCGCCCACATGCGATTGGGTGAACAGCCCGGCCATCGTGACACCGTCCGGTCCGGCGGCGGTGACGGACCAGGGTGGCAGTAGCGGATGGCCCAGCCCGGGCAGGTCGATGACGCGGCCGGACGGCGCCCGGCCTTCGGGCACCTGGTGGCCTTCCAGCAACGCGCAGACGCTTTCCACCTGCTCGGCCGCCGTCGTCCACTTAGCGCTCTCCGGGTTGGTCGAGACCGTGAGATCTTGCAGGCGGCGCAGTGCCGCGACGAACCGGCCCAGCTCAGGTGGCGCATCGATCGGCTTGACCTCCGGAAAACCGCCCCGAATTTCGCGTGCTGTGCCGGTCATTGCGGCTTCCATACGCTCGAGCAACTCGTCGGTCGTGGTGATCGTCGCGAGCAAGGACAGCGTGTTGTCGATGACCGCCTTGCCGTACTCGGCGGGCACGCCGGCGACGGCATCGCGCGGCACGACGACGCGATAGGCGGCGTTGACCGCGTCCATGACCAGGTTGGGGATCGCGATGTTCAGCGACACACCGACCACGACGATGGTGGACACTTCGAGGTTGCGTAGCACCGCGTCAAGGTCGGTGCCGCCCATCGGGCCGACACCGTGCCACCTATGCAGCACCAGATCGGTTGGCTCAGGACCTAACTCGGGCAATACGGCGGCTCCGGGGGTGCCTGGGGCGATGTCGACTCGGCCTTTTCCGGGGCCGCTGCCCCGGCTGAAGATCTTGGCGTTGTGGTTGGAGCCCAGCCCGTCGGGTCGTCGCTGCACCAAGCAGTGCACCACATGCACACCTGCTGTCCGAGCCGCCGGCAGCAACCGGGTGATGTTGGGCAGCGCAACGCGGCGTGCTTCCTCGGCGAGCACCCTCAGCCCGGCGTTCGGCCCGATTACCGCGCCCTGGCATTCCTGGGCGACGATCGCGGTGTGCTCGGGCGCTGCGAGATCAGCCAGATCGATCATGTCGGCACGTCGTAGAACTGGGTGGCCCACTTCCGCAGTGCCATATAGCCTTTAGCATCGACCTTGGACAGCGCGGGGCGTTCCACATACTTCTGGTAGCGCCAGATCTCCAGATCGTCGAACACCGTTGACAGGAACTGTTTTTCAATGACATCGCGCACCTTGCCCCGCGGCACCTCGGAGGCATCGCCGGGGAGTCGTGGCCACCAGATCGAGTAGAACAGGTCCGAACACTCGTCATCGACCGGTGTGCAGGTGAAAATCAGCCGATGATTCTGCGCACCCTCGAACACGCTGATCGCTCCGCCCAGCCCGAACAGGTGGCTATGGAAGCGCAGCGCGAGATCTTGAGGGTTGTCGCTGCTTGCATCGGGCCAACCCGCGACGAATTGCCATTCATGGCCGACGATCTTCCAGTCCAGCACCCGGGGCGTCACCGTGGCGTGGTGCACGTACTCGAAATGGGCACTGTCGGGCGCGTTCTCGGCCACGATCTGCGGATGCACCGGCTCACGCTCCGCGCGGCGGGAAAACTCTGGATAAGCGCGGTAGTAGGCCGCCGGATCGGTTTCGAATTGCGGAAATTTGCGGAAGATGTCCGGCATCTCCCACTGGGGCTCCTTGCCGTCCGGCTGGTGCCAGATGAACACGCAGTCATACTGTTCGTGGACCGGAAACACCCGCAGTCGTAGTGCCCGGTTGGGACGGTCCGGCTGATAGGGGATGTGTCGGTTGGTGCCATCCGGGCCCCAGCGCCACCCGTGAAACGGGCACTGCACACAGTCGCCGACCACCTTGCCGCCGTGGCCGATGTGAGCGCCGAGGTGTTTACAGTGCGCCTCGAGCACATGCAGCTCACCCGACTCGTCGCGGTACGCGACCAGATCCTCGCCGAAATAATGAAGCGGGCGCACCTCGCCGACAGGAAACTCGGGAGACCACCCGACCATGAACCATCCGGTGACTTTCCAGGTGAACGGTACCTTCACGGGCCGCCTCGTGCACTCGTCGCAATGATACTAAGTACGTTACAGTATTGATTTCCGGCCGAGGAGGCGTGACAGGGTGGCTGACGATCTCGAAGCGATTCGGCAGTTGAAGGCGCGCTACTGCCGCTTTCTCGACGCTAAGGATGTCGACGGGTGGCGCAGCGTGTTCACCACCGACGTGGTGGTCAGGCTGGACATGGCGGTTTCGACTGGCGGGGCCGACCCGATGACCGCTCCGCCGGTGGAGGGTGTCGACAACTTCGTGCCAATGGTGCTGGCCAGTCTGGAGAACGCCGCCACCATGCACCATTGCCACACCCCGGAGATCACCCTCACCTCATCCACGACCGCAACCGGCATTTGGGCAATGGAGGACTGGATCATCTTCGGGGATGGCCGAGAATTACACGGCGCCGGTCACTACCACGAAACATACGAGAAGCAGAACGGCACCTGGCGGATCAAGGGCCTGCACCTGACCCGAACCATCGTGAAGATCAGCGGTGATATCCCTGTCCCGGAGTACCTGTCCGATGGCGACTGAGGCCGACGCATCTTTCGACGTGCTGGTGATCGGCGCCGGGTTCTCCGGTCTGTACGCACTGCATCGGCTTCGGCAGCTCGGGCTGCGCACCCGCGTGCTGGAAATGGCTGAAAACGTCGGCGGGACTTGGTTGTACAACCGCTATCCCGGCGCTCGCTGTGACATCGAGAGCATTGAATACTCGTACAGCTTCTCCGACGAGATCCAGCAGGAATGGGTATGGACGGAGACGATGCCGGCCCAACCCGAGGTGGAGGACTACCTCAACTTCGTCGCCGACCGTCTTGATCTTCGCCGCGACATCCAGTTCGACACCAAGGTCGTGGCGATGTCTTTCGACGAAGCGGCTGCGGTGTGGGTGATATCGACCGACGCCGGTGCGAAGTTCGCAGCCCCGTTCGTGGTGGCCGCCACCGGGATCTTGTCGGCACCATTGGAACCCGACATTCCCGGAATGTCCAGCTTCGCCGGAACGACGTTTTTCACCAGCCGCTGGCCGAAAGCAAACGTCGACCTCGCCGGAAAGCGGGTCGGCGTCATCGGCACCGGCTCAACGGGCGTACAGCTCATTCCGGTGGTGGCCCGGGAAGCCATGCAGCTCTATGTGTTTCAGCGTTCCCCGGCGTACACGCTGCCGTGGCAGGTGCGGCGGTTCGAGCCCGGCGAGCTGGACGAACTCAAGGCGCAATACGACGACATCCGAGCGGCCCAGCGAGCGCATCCAGTCGGCGCGGCGCGGTTGAGCGCATTCTCGGTGCTACTGGGGATGCTCGCCAAGCCGCCGTTGAAATCGGCGTCACGCGAAGACCAATTGCGGGCCATCGAAGAAGACGGCGTGATGGGTGCACTGAATTGGGGCGACATCTTCTTCGATATCGAGGCCAACCGGATGGCCGCCACGTTGTACGGCGAGGCGGTAGCGCGGATCGTCAAGGACCCGGAAACGGCGGCCTCGCTGGTGCCGGACCACCCGTTTGCGTGCAAGCGGCCGATCATCGACCAGGGCTACTACGAGACCTTCAACCGGGACAACGTGACGCTTGTCGACCTGCGCAAGGAGCCGATCCGCGAGGTGACACCGACCGGCATCCGCGCTGGGCACGGTTCCTACGATCTCGACGTGATCGTCTACGCCACCGGGTTCGACGCGATGACCGGCGCGCTGAGTCGCATCGACATCCGTGGGCGCGACCGGCTCTCGCTGGGTGAATTCTGGGCAGGCGAAGGGCCGCTGTCCTACTTGGGCTTGGCCGTCGCCGGTTTCCCGAACCTGTTCACGATCCAGGGCCCCGGCAGCCCGAGCGCGGCCACCAACTTCGTCGCCGCGCTCGAACAGCATGTGGACTGGATCAGCGACTGCATCACGTATCTGCGCGCCAACGATATTCGCACCATCGAGGCGCTACCCACCGCGCAGCAGGAGTGGATCGACCACACCACCTCGCTCGTCGCGCCGACGGTACTGGTCCACCCGTCGTGCAACTCCTGGTACAACGGCGGCAACGTGCCCGGCAAGAAGCGGATGTATATGGGCTATACCGGCGGAATCCCCGAATACCGGCGCCACTGCGATGAGATCGCGGCCGGCGGATACACCGGCTTCAAGCTGGCGTAGGAGAGCGGCATGTCACTGGCAACGCGCGGTCTGGGCCTCACCCGCGACCTGGCTCGCGAATTGAGCATGGTCTTGCCGCGGACGGTGGCCGGCCTGAACGAATCGACTGGCTGGGTCCCGATTTCGCCACGCGGTGTGCGTCAGTTCGGCGAAGTCATGCTGGACGAACTTGTGCTGTCCGGGTTTTCGCTGTTGGGCGGAGGCCCGGCGGCGTTGCGTCCGTTGAGCGATTGCGCAGCGGCGGCCGAGGAACTGTCGGGCCTGGGCATTGACCAGGCGCATGCCGACCCACAACCGTTGCGGGTGCAGGAGATACGACGGCAGCGCATCGGCGGGCTGGCTTACGAGCGGATGATGTTTGAACATGACCCGGCGTTGCCGAAGACACTGGAAGCCGACGGCCTCGGCGGCCCGGCGCAGGCGGTGGTGAACCTCCTCCGGCACGGCGACGGTCCGAGGCCGTGGCTGATATGGGTGCACGGTGCCGGTCAGGGCCGCGCCGACGACATGTTGTTTTCGCGGATTGACCGAGTCCATCGTGGGCTGGGGTTTAACGTGGCGATGCCGGTGCAGCCCGGTCACGGTCCCCGACGCGGCCACTGGCCGGCCTATCCGGACATGGATCCACTGGGCAATGTCGCGGGCATGATGCGCGCGGTATCGGAGGTGCGCGCCGTCGTGCGATGGGCACAGACGCAGGCCAACGCAGTTGTGGTGTCAGGGATTTCGATGGGCACCCCGGTGGCCGCGCTGGTCTCCCATTTGGAGAGGCAGATCGACGCGGTCGCGCTGTACACCCCGATTCTGGGGCTTAACGCGATGATCGCGCGACACCTCGGACGTTGGGGTTCAGCGCGCGACGGATACCGGGAGCTGCTGCAGTCTCCGGTGGTCGCGAAGCTGACTTCGGTGATCGACCCGCTGGCCGTTGACCCGGGGCCGCCGCCGCAGCGGCGACTCATCGTCGGAGCATGGCATGACCGCATGGCAATGCGTGAACCGGCGATTGCATTGCAGGAGCGCTGGGGCGGCCAATTGTATTGGTACGACGGCGGCCATGTCGGCCACGTGTTCTCCCGACGCGTGCAACGGGTCACCGAGCGATTCCTGACCGATCGCGCGGTGGCGCCGATCGATGACACAGACGCGACCGAGGCTTTCGAATGAGCCCCGCAGCTCGCACCGCCCGCGAAGTGGTCGAGCTGTACAACCTGGTGGTCTGGAATGAGCGCAACCTCAAGCTGGCCGAAGAGTTGTTCGGCGACACCGTCATCCGACACGAGGTCGGCGAGGCGCACACGCTGACGCACGCGCAGGCGGTCCAGCGGGTCGCCGACGTGTGGCAACTGTTCGACAGGCTGCGCTTCGACCTGAATATCGTGGTCGCCGGCGACGACGGCGAGCACGTCGCGATCGTCTACGACTCGCCAATGGCCACCAAGGACGGGACTGAAACCAACGTCGCCAGCATCGAGGTGTTCCGCGTCGTCGACGGCAAGATCACTGAGGTCTGGAATTGCGGCTACAAGCAAGGGGTTTGGAAGTGAACGATCGCACGCTCGACGAACTGGGCTACTACCTGCTGGCCGGGGCGGGTGGTGAGGGTCCGGCGTCGTTGATGGACGAGGCCCGCCGCGGCGAGCAGCTGGGCTTCGGGACCGCGTTCATCTCCGAACGCTGGAACGTCAAGGAGGCGTCGTCTCTGACCGGTGCCGCGTGCGCGGTTACCAGCCGGATGCAGATCGCCACCGCCGCAACCAATCACAACACGCGTCATCCGCTGATCACCGGATCGTGGGCGACCACCATGCATCGGCTTTCCGGCGGCCGTTTCACCCTGGGCGTCGGCCGTGGGATCGCTGCGATCTACGGGGCATTCGGCATACCGGCGGTGACGACCGCACAGCTGGAGGACTGGGCCCAAGTCATGCGCCGGCTGTGGCACGGCGAGCTGATCTTCAACCACGACGGGCCGATGGGCAAGTACCCAATACTTTTCCTCGACCCGGACTTCAACGAAGACATCCGACTGGCGCTGGTGGCGTTCGGGCCCAACACGCTGGCGCTCGGGGGCCGCGTTTTCGACGACGTCATCCTGCACACCTACTTCACCCCGGAGACGTTGCAGCGCTGTGTCAAAACCGTCAAAACAGCCGCGGAAAAAGCGGGCCGCGATCCGGATAGCGTGCGGGTGTGGTCATGCTTCGCCACGGTTGGTGATCATCTACCGGAACAGCTGAGATTGAAGAAGACGGTCGCGCGTCTGGCCACCTATCTTCAAGGGTACGGTGATCTGCTGCTACAGACAAACAACTGGGATCCCGCTGTGTTGCAACGCTTTCGCGAGGACTCCGTGGTGACCTCGATGGCCGGTGGGATCGATCACAAGGCCACCCCTGAGCAGATCGAACACATCGCCACGTTGATTCCCGACGAGTGGCTGGAACCATCAGCGACCGGGTCGGCCGAGCAGTGCGTAGCTCGCATCCGCAAAGAATTCGACTACGGGGCCGATGCGGTGATCATGCACGGCGCGACGCCTGACGAGCTCGAGCCCGTGGTCGCGACCTATCGCGCCGGCCGCTGAGGGTTACACACACATTGCCTGCGCCTGTCGAAGTCTCACCCCTTGCTGATTTCGGTCAGAAGCGGCCTGGCATCAACTGCTGACTCGCACATTGAGCCGAGACCACATCGTCGATGAATGAACCGCGGATCCCAGGAAGGCCTTCGCGCGGCATCTTGCGCGTCACACGGCTTTTATAAAGGAGCTCGCGACTGCCTGCCGTCGAAGCGCGCAGTCGCGGCCGTGCCGCGGCAATTTGTTCCCCGCTGGTCAAGTGAACGATTCGGGTCTTGTCTGCAAATGCCCGTGTAGGTATGGTTGCCGGTTAGGCAATCGACTAACGCGAGTCGAGTAGAACCGTTTCGCGAACACACTGACCAAGCGTCCAGCGTTGATTTGAAAGCCCAAAGGAGACCGAACTTGTCGGTAATGAGTCGAAGCGATGTGTACTACGACCCGTTCGATCCGGTGATCGACGCAGACCCATACCCGGTTTACCGACGGTTGCGGGAAGAGGCCCCCCTCTACTACAACCAACGTCACGACTTCTATGCCGTCAGCCGGGCCGACGACGTCGACCAGATCCTGCTGGACAACACTACATTCATTTCGGGCCGCGGAGGGATCTTGGACTTCATCCGCGCGGACCTTCAGATGCCGCCGGCGATGTTCATCTACACGGACCCGCCCGTGCACACCAGGTATCGGAAGGTGCTGCACGGCGTGTTTACGCCGGGCAGGATCGCGGAGTTGGAGCCGAAGATTCGCGCGTTCTGCGCGGGTAGTCTAGACGCCGTTGTCGGATCGGGGCGCTTCGATTTTATGGCCGATCTCGGGACCCAGGTCCCGATGCGGACGATCGGCATGTTGCTCGGTATCCCCGAATCAGAGCAGGATTCGCACCGCCAAGACACCGACCGGTCGCTGCGCGCTGAGCCCGGCGAGCAGTTGAAACCCAAGGAGGGCTTCGCCGATGGCTCCGCCTTCGCCGAGTACATCGATTGGCGCGCCGACCATCCGTCCGACGATCTGATGACCGACCTACTAAACGCCGAACTTGAGGAGGAGGGCGGCACTTCTCGCCGATTGACGCGTGAAGAGGTCCTTACCTACACTTCGCTGCTCGCGGCCGCCGGTGCCGAGACGACGGGCCACCTCATCTGCTGGGGCGGCAAGGTCCTCGCTGATCATCCTGAGCAGCGGCATCAACTGGCGGAGAATCCCTCGCTGATCCCGAAAGCGATCGAAGAGATCCTGCGCCTGGAATCCCCGGCACAGCAGTTCGCCCGCTACGTCAACAAAGACACGCAGTTTTACCGCCAGATAGTGCCCAAGGGAAGCATCATGCTGTTTCTCCTCGGATCCGCCAACCACGACGACCGACGCTTCCCGGACGGCGACCGCTTCGACATCCACCGCGAGAACACTAAGCACGTGTCATTTGGTATCGGCGCCCACTACTGTTTGGGTGCAGCGCTGGCGCGCCTGGAGGGTCGGATTGCTCTGGAGGAGATCCTGAAGCGTTTCCCCGACTGGGAGATCGACACCGCCAACGCTCGCATGGCGACGTCCCCCGCGTTGCGCGGATGGGATGCTCTGCCCGCGTTCATCTCCTGAATCGCAATCAATTGGTTGCCGAGTATCGTGCCGATCGTTTGGTGCCCGCAGCGTGCCGCGAGATCGGACGAATCTCCATGCACCAGGCGGTCGACTGCACGCCCTATGCCTCGCCGGAGAACCCGGTCGGCGCCTAGGGGCCACGGAAGTGGGGAATCACTTCCCGCGCGAATAGTTCCATCCCGGCCCGGATCTGATGAGCCGGCATGCCGGGAAGCGGCATCGCGCACACCAGATGTGTCAGTCGGCAATTCGAGCGGTAGTCGTCGATCTGTGCGGCAACGTCGTCCGGGGTGCCGACAAGAGCGGCCTCGCCGAAGAAGTCCATCGACTGCTTACGGACGATCTCGTCGACCGATGGTAGGGCCGCCTGCCTGGGGTTGGCGTCGCGATTAGCCTCCGAGGTCCACTCCACGTATCGGCTCGCCATATAGTGCAACGGCCGCGCCGCGATCTCCCACGCCTCTTCGCGGGTACGCGCAACGTAGGTAGGCAGGGTCGCAGCGATGTTGAAGTCACGCGGGTTGTGCCCGTTGGCGCCCAGCGCCGCGTCGTAGATGTCGACGGACCCCGGGCCGCCGCTGAGGAAGTGAAAGCCGAATTCTGCTGCGCGCTCGATTGCCTTCGGCGCCGTCCCGCCGACCCAGATTGGTGGGTGCGGCCGCTGCAGCGCCGGCGGGGAGATTCGGATGTCGCGCAACTTGTTGTACTTACCCTCGATTGTGACGGCGTCACCAGACAGTAGCTGGCGAACAATCGTGAGGTTTTCTCGCATCCGTCCGGCGCGCTCGCGCGCGGGGATGCCCTGATCGTCGAACTCACCGAGTCGATACCCGAGCCCCACACCAAGATCGAACCGCCCGCGGGAGATGAGATCCAGTGTGGCGGTGTCCTCTGCGACCCGGACTGGGTTGTGCAGCGGGAGCAGTAATAGGAACGTCCCAATGCGAATCCGGTGCGTCCGTGCGGCGATAGCGGCGCCGATCGGCAATAGCGACGGGGAGTAGCCGTCATCGATGAAATGGTGCTCGGTGAGCCAGGCGTCATCGAAGCCCATCTGCTCCGATGCGATTATGAGGCCGAGGTGCGAGCGATAGAAGTCGTCCCACGGGACGCGCGCCCAGTCAGGGTTCCGGAACGGCCACAAAAGGCCGAACCGCAGCGTCATCGACGCCCCCGTCGCCGCGCCCGCGGCCCTTCTAGTTGAGTGATCAGCCGTTCCACCACGCCTATCGCCTGGGCGTGACCTGCCGTTAGGCCGTAGGCGCGCTCCTCGCCCATGAATCGCGCCGCGCCGTCCAGTAACAACATGACGGCCTCAGCCGGCCACTCCTTAGTGTCGACGCCATAACTGGTGAGGATCGTTGACAAGGCGTGGAACTGCAAGCGGCGAAACCGTACCGAGAACTTTTTCATCTCGGCCCGGACGGCCTTGCGGTGATTACCTAATGCCAGAAACTCCAGGTTCAAACCTGTGTTGGTTTGGTCGCGGATAAGATCCCAGATCGCCCACAACGGCTGCTCGGCGGCCAGCGCCTGGGCTTGCCGGTCAAGCATGCGCGCCGCGCTTCGCCGGAAGACCTCCACAAAGAGGTTGTCCATCGGCCCGAAGTAGTAGTAGACCAGGCCCGGGTTCACTCCCGCCTCAGCCGCCACGCCGCGCGAGGTGACCGCAGCGTAGCCGTGGCTGAGCATCAAGGTTTCTACGGCTTCCAGTAACGCAGTGCGTGCGTCATGCTCCGGTGCGTCGCCAGGGCTCGTCGATGCCATATCTGCAACGTAACTCACCTCGTGCCCGGCTACGTCATGCGCGCGCCGGGATCGCCGGGCGCGAAGCCCATTCCCAGGAGCCAACGCGCGTAGCGGTCCATCATGACGTCGTACTCGCCATGGACGGCGTGCGTAGAAATCATCGCGATATCGGCAGACGTTCTGCGCAGGTGGTTATCCGAGCGGTAGCCGCTGGACCCGTTGCCGTCGACGAGCTCTCGTAGCGTGTCTCGAACCGTTCGCAGGATGGTCACGCCGTGCAGACCCCGGCGTGCCTCCTCCTCGAGGGTCTGGGGCGTGCCGCGTCGGGCGACCTCGATCGCTTCCTCGGTGGCGGTGTCACGCAGCAGGTGCATCATCCGTGCCGTCTGATAAGCGCTCACCCACCGCACCCGCGCCAGCGGCCGTTCGATCCGTGGCGGACTGTTCACGCCCGACGCGGTGTGCAGGCGCTCTCGCGCCATCTCCACCGCAGCGTCAAGCGCGCCCACGTACAGCGATGAAATTGAAAACGTCAACACCGAGAACGGAAGCCGCATGACGTCCTCGTCATGGAACGTGCCCTCGTGATCGGCGGCCGACATCATCTTGCCGAATGGCATAGCCCAACTCTCGGGAACAACCGCCCCCTTAGCTTCGATGGTCACGCTACCGGTGGCCGCCATGGCAGCGACATCCCAGTCGTCGAAGATCTCGAGCTGCTCGCTCGGCACAATCACCCAGAACAGCTCGCCGTCGATCATTACCGGCACCAGCGCGTGCGAAGCGTGCAATATCCCTGTCGCGTAACCCCAGCGCCCGCTCACACGCAGACGTCCGTCTACCCGCTCGGCAGAGCCCGGCGACGACAGGATGGCCGCGCTGCGGACCGAGGCGCGCCCGGCGAAAAGCTCCTGCTGAACCTCGAGCGGATAACGACACAAAAACCAGTTATGGAGGTTGTAGAAGCCCGTGACCCACGCGGTGGAGACATCCCCAGTAGCAACGAGTTCGACTACCTCGTTGAGCTCGTGGGGGCCCAGACCGGCGCCGCCCCAACGCTTCGGCACGATCACCGAGAACAGCCCCGCCGCGTCCATCTCTTCGACAAGCGCGTCGTCCAGGCGGCGCGCCAGTTCCATCTCCCGGGCCAACTTCCGGATCCTGGGCACGAACCCGCGGGCCACGTCGGCCAGGGATGTCCGCGGCACCGACCCGCCAGCGCTCGAGATCTGATCGACGACCGTCATCATCTGCTCCCTTGTAGTTAGTCAGTTGCCTAATGGTTGAACATACCGATGTCAATGTTCGCGAGGCAAGTGGTCCGACGGGTCTGGCGTGGCGTCTGATGAAACAAAAGTTGCTCATGGCGTGCTTGCATAGGTAGTCTCCATATTAGCCAAACGACTAAGGTCTCGATCTCAAGCAACAGTCGCAGGTTTCGTGTCGGTTGGTCACGACCGGTCAGCCCGGCCATACCGCTGGGGCTCACGACCCGGACCCAATCGAAATCAGCAACCGTCCTCGATGGCGAGAGTTTCACGAAGCCACAGTGTCTCCTGAAAGGAGCGGTCTTGAACAAAGAGGACATGATTTTGATCAGCGTCGATGACCACATCGTCGAGCCGCCGGACATGTTCAAGAACCATCTGCCGAAGAAGTACATCGATGACGCACCGCGGCTCGTGCACAACCCCGACGGTTCGGCTATGTGGCAATTCCTCGACACGGTGATCCCGAATGTGGCGCTGAATGCAGTGGCGGGCCGGCCCAAGAAGGAGTACGGGCTGGAGCCGCAGGGTCTGGATGAGATCCGGCCGGGCTGCTATCGGGTCGATGAGCGGGTCAAGGATATGAACACCGGGGGCGCACCTTGTCTTGCCATAGTCGCTGATCAGCGTCGAACTCGAATAACATTTGGCGGGCTCAGTCGACCTGTGCGGCCTCTTTGCGTTCGGTGATCGGCCGGGCCAGTTCCTGCTCCTCACAGATCTTTTGGAGCCTGTCCAGGGTCTCTTCGAGTCCTGGGCCCACCCGGCGGCCTGGGGTGAAAGTGGCTGGAAGATGTCGCATCCCCTGGATCACGCCGATAGTTTCGTAATGCACCGTGCCCTCGGGGTCGCAGCGGTAGTCGGGCATCCGGTCGAGCACCGCGGTGAGCATTGCCTTGAAGACGGTCCGTCCCAGGTTCGACCCGATGCAGCGGTGGATCCCGAGACCGAAGCCGAAGTGGCGATTGCCTTTGCGGTCCAAGATGATCTTGTTGGGGTTGGCGAACACCAACGGGTCGCGGTTAGCCATGGCCCAGGAGATAAACAGACGTTCGCCCTCTTTGAACTGTATTCCGCCGATCTCGCAATCCTCGGAGAATGTCCGCCCGTCACCCGGTGCGGGGGTGTAGAAGCGGAGGAACTCTTCGGTGGCTGAATCAAGCAGACTATTGCGCTCGCGGCTCAGGCGTTCCCGCTGTTCGGGGTTTTGCCCCAGCCACTCCAAGGAATGGGCGGTCAACGCCGTGGTGGTATCGAACCCGCCACCGATCAACAACGTAAGCATCCCCAGAATCTCCATATCGGGCGCCGACTGTCCGTCGATACGTAACTTCAGCAATCCATCGATGATGCCCGGACGCGGATTCTCGCGAATCGCAGCGACATTGGCCAGCAGATCCATTGCCATTTCCTGATTCTGTTCTCTGACCCGTGGTGCCTCCGGGGAGTCCTCCGGCGTATACACCAAAGCGTGCGCCGGCTCGCTGTAGAGCGTCCATTTGTTCAGCGGAATGCCCAACATGGCCAGCGTGATCACCGCCGGTGTGACATTGGCGAGGTCATCGACGAAATCCATGCGGCCAGACTCGATTTTCTCGTCGATACTGGCCCGCACAACCTCATCGATGAACGGCTCCCAGCGTTTGACCGCCGCCGGTGAGAGATATGGGTTGAGAACACCCCGATACCAGCGGTGGTCAGGGGGATCCATTTCCAGGATGCCCGCCCGCAGCGGGATCGGTTTGGCCGGAATGGTGATGCCTTGGTACCCGCGGCGTTCGCCGTTGACGTCGTGGTCGTTGGAGATGTATGGACAGCGTGCCAGTTCGAACACCGCCTGACTGCTACTGGCGACCCAATGGCCACCGTAGGTGTCCGACCATGCCACCGGGCACTTCTCGTGCATCTCCTCGGTGATCGTTTCGAAATCGAATCGATATTCTGGGGTGTGGCGATCATAGTGGTAGCGGTTCTTCTTCTTCTGATCGCTGTCGGTGTCGATAACTTCGCTCACGACGTTGACTCCCTAGCCTTTTCGCGGCCGATATTGACTTCGGAGGATCCGTTTGGCTTTTCCTCGATGATGATGGCTTGCTCCGGGCACGACCGCGCCGCCTCCCAGACCAGTTCTTCCTGATCGGCTGGGACTACGGCACAGACTGCCGATGAGGTGCCGTCAAGGTCACTGAGAGTGAACATATCTGGGGCGATCATGGCGCACAGCGTGTGGCCCTGACACCGCTGCGGGTCGACCTTAACCTTCACGATGTTCCTTCCACTCTTCGAGGTCTGGGTGTATATCGTTGTGGGACAAAGCGTGACGTCTCCGATGAGATGTGGTAGGCATACCACTTGAGGTAGTCGCCCGCGTAACTCCTAATTGCGCACCGCGTCGTGGAGCGGCCTGCCAGCGGCGTGCGGGCAGGTCAGCCTTTCAGGTCCGGCAAGACCTTGTCGGCGAACAGCTTCAACTGTTCGTAGACTAATTCGTAGGGCAGACCGCCGTAGCTGAAGTTGGCGAGCATTTCGTAGTCCCCGACCATTTCCCGGCGAATGCGGTGGTGTTCGACGAGGTCTTCGGGTGTGCCGATCATGTTGCCAGAGATGTAGTCCCGGTAGGCCTTGTCGGGTCCGCCTGCTTCCGCGGCGCGCTGACCCATGTAGGCGTAGGTGGAGTAGGAGGGTAGTTCCTTGAAGTGGTCGCTCATGAACTCGTAGTGATTTGCGACCGTGGCGAACATTCTGCTGAAGTAGGTGTCGCAAAGGTCGGTGACCCGTTGCTTGTCGTTGAAGCAGAGGACGAAGTCGGAGATGATGAACGGCGGTGAGGCCTTGCCGTGGAGCTTTTGGAAGGTTTCACGGTAGTGGTTGATCTCCGGTATAGCGTTGCGCCAGTCACCTTGTGAGAAGCGAAGTGTCTTGAGGCCGTAATTGGCCGCCACCTCTACCGAGGACGGTGACATGCTCACCATGACAGTTCGGTCCTTGAACGACTTGAACGGCCGTGGCCGGACTTCGGTGCGGGGGATCTGGTACCACTTGGTGTCGGCCTCGACGATGCCGGTCTCAATGCCCTCCATGACGATCACGGCAGCCTCGTCAAACATTTCGCGGGAATCGGCCAATTCGACGCCGAAGGACCGGAATTCGCGCCGAGCCGCGCCCCGGCCCATCCCGAGGATCAGCCGTCCCTCCGAAAGGATGTCGAGCTCGAGGGCCTGTTCCACGACGCGCAGCGGGTTGTTCCAGGGCAAGATGACCGCGGCGGTGATGAGCTCGATCGTGCTGGTCTTGGCCGCGACGTAGGCGAGCAGCTGGAAGGGGTCCGGGCAGGCTGCATAATCGGTGAAGTGGTGTTCGACCGGCCCTACGTAGTCGAAGCCCATGGCTTCGGCTTCGATGGCCAGCTTGGTCTCCTGCATGAACGTCTGCACATCGGGAGCACCATGGAGGTTCTGATACCCCAGATGCATTCCTACTCTCATCGTTGTTCTCCAGTCCGTTCCAATCGTGTGAGCGCCACGAACGGTTGCTCGTCATCTGTCGTGCAGGGCAACCTACTGGCCGCCTAGCGCACCGCCGTAACATCAAATGTTACCTCGGACGTTTCAATCGTAGGACTATCCATGATAGAAAGTCACCTAAATCGTTTAAAATCTTTGGTCGGGTGAGGATGCACAGGCGGTGTCGTGGACAATCGGAAAGTGATCGAACGCCCTGATGCCGTCCGTTTGGCTTCCGAACACGACGCGGCCTCAGCCAGGCGACGTCCGGGCCGGCCCACGCTCAGCAACGAGCAGTTGCTCGACGCCGCACTGGACCTCTTCTTGGAGAACGGTTTCGAGCGAACCAGCATCGAAGCGATCACCGCTGCCGCCGGCATGGCCAAGCGCACCGTGTACGCCCGTTACGGCGACAAGACAACGCTGTTCAAGGCCGCCCTCACGCGGGCGATCGAGGAATGGATCGTGCCCGTCGGACTGCTGCAAGAGGCGGAAAGCGATGACCTCGAGGACACCCTGCTCAGGATTGGTCAGATCCTGGTGGCCAATGTTCTGAGCCCGGGAGGCCAGCGCCTGCTGCGCCTGACCAATGCCGTTTCGGGGCAAATGCCCGAGATCGGTGCCTTCAACGTGCAGAAGGGGACCGAGCCCACCCTGGCCTACCTTGCCGATCTATTCCGGCGGCGGCTTGGGCATGACGGGATCGAAATGCCTCACGCCGGTGATGCCGCGGAAGCATTCCTCGACCTCGTCGTCGGCGGACCGGCAAACGCGGCCGCTCGCGGTGTGGCGTTGGACGATGACGCGGTCGATCGGCATACCCGCTACTGTGTCGGGCTCTTCCTGCACGGTGTCGTGCAGCGGGATCGAAAGAGCATTGCCGTCGAGGAGGAAAACCTACGGCTGAAGAGGTCGATGAGCGACGCCCTGACGAAGATCGATCAGGCACGCAAGCGACTGGAAGGCAGCATGTAACTCGACAGAGTTGATCGACCAGGATGAGTTTTGGAGTAGCGGTCTAAGCGCACAGCGGGCGCGCTGGGGGTGCGTCGCCACCGACGACCTCATCGGTCTTTTCTTTCGCTTGGCGCGCTCTGGTTCCGCTAGGTCGCTCGCCCCTTGCTCCGGAGTTTAGTCATTTGCCTGACCGGAAACGCCGACGGCGAGATCTCCAGGCAAGCGATCGGCGGAGCGACTCCCCTGACGAGGTCAGCATCGGGTCGACTGGGGGATACAGGGTCACCCATCGGCGATGCATGGACTGGATGGAAACGAGGCTCGTCCAAGGTCGGACACGACAACCACGCCATTCCGTCCTGATCCCTACTCAGCCAACGCTGTTGCTGACTACAGTTTGCACTTGGGCCACCCGACGGTACGAACAGGAAGGCCGGCAAACCGAATGACAACGCTGGCGGGCAAAGTCGCGATCGTCACCGGAGCCAGCCGGGGGATCGGAAAGGGTATCGCCGTCGCGCTCGGGTCCCAGGGCGCAATCGTTTACGTCACCGGGCGTACCGTGACGTCACGCGCCGACTTGCTTCCGGGCACGGTTACCGAGACGGCCGCGGAGGTGGATCGGCGTGGCGGTCAGGGAATTGCCGTGCAGGTCGACCATTCAGACGACGATCAAGTCGCGGCCCTCTTCGGCCGGGTCCGGCGCGAGCAAAGCCGGCTCGACATCCTCGTCAACAATGCGTTTGCCATACCCGAGGACTTGACCGAGCCACAGCCGTTCTGGGAAAAGCCGCTTAGCAACTGGGAAATGGTCGATGTGGGTGTCCGCTCGAACTTCGTCGCCGCCTGGCATGCCAGCCAGATCATGACTCCTCTGCAATCGGGGCTTATCGTCGCGATCTCGGGATATACCGGGGTGACCTATACCTACGGCGTCATCTTCGGGATGTGCAAGGCGGCAGTCGATCGGATGTCTCGGGACATGGCCATCGAACTCGAGCCCTACAACGTTGCCTCACTCTCGCTCTGGCAAGGTCTCACTTATACCGAACGGGCGCAACGAAACCTGGCACGCAATCCCAAGATGACGAATGCGATGGCGACAAATCCTTTAGTGGGCTGTTCCCCCGAGTTCCCAGGTAGGGTCATCGCCGCACTGGCCACCGATCCCGAGGTGATGAAACGGTCCGGAGGTACTTTCATCACCGCTGAAGTCGCAATGGAATACGGCATTACCGACACCGACGGCAAGGTCATCCCCTCCTTGCGCGCTCAACGTGGCTCGCCGATTTGGCGGCCGATAGCGCAGACTTGACAGCACCAATGACTTGGACGTCGAAGATGCAGGTTGTTGACGCTGGTTCTCCTGTGTTGCACGCATAAACCTGCTCGGCGGCTGGCATTTGTCGGATTGCGGTCTTGCCTTTGAAGTATCGGCATCGTATCGTGCGAGTTAGTCGATTGACTAACCTGGAGGGGCAATGCTGACCGCGCCGCGTCGGGACTCTCCTGGGATACTCAGCGACCAGACTGTGCGGAATCGACTGTTGATGCCGGCAATCCAGGAGCTGACCTTCACCTGCGGCACAGGGAGGCCGACATGAGAGTTGCGGCTCAGCGCCCGGGTCTGGCCAGCGTTCCCGACGCGGTTAATGCGCTAGCTGCCGGACAGATGGTGATTGTCGTTGACGACGCGGATCGGGAAAACGAGGGCGACTTCGTCCTCGCAGCCGAGCATGTCTCGCCGCGGGCTATCAACTTCATGGCGACCTTCGGTCGGGGATTGATCTGCGTCCCCATGCGTACCGAGGCACTGGACGCACTCGAGATTCCCCCTGCGGTCGCCCAGAATTCCGATCCCCACCGCACGGCATTCCGCGTATCGGTGGACCACGCGACGCTGACAACGACCGGTATTTCTGCCAGCGACCGGGCGAATACCATCCGTGCGTTGATAGATCCCGCAAGCACGCCAACGGATTTCACCCGACCGGGTCATGTCTTTCCGCTCGGGTACACCGAGGGGGGCGTCCTCGCGCGGCCTGGACATACCGAAGCTGCGATAGACCTGGTCACGATGTCGGGGCTCGCCCCGTCCGGCGTGATTTGCGAAATCTGCAGTTCCGACGGTGAGATGGCCCGCATGCCCGAATTGCTGGAAATCGGTCATGCCCATGGGCTTCCGGTCTTGACGATCGCCGATCTGATCGCCTACCGGCGCCGCGAGTCATGCAGGGTAGAGCGAATTGGTGACGCGCGGCTACCGTTGGCAATGGGAACGTTTCGTGCCGTGGGCTTCATCGACGGGTTCGATCGTGAGCACGTCGCGCTCGTCCTGGGAGCGCTCGACAGTGGTCCCGCCCCGTTGGTGAGCATCCACGTCGAATCGGTGATCGGTGACCTTTTCGGACCCGGCCGAGACCAGCTAGAACAGACGCTCTCCCAAATCGTCGCGCACGGCAACGGGGCGGTGATCTATCTGCGTCACGGCAATGCGACAGGCCTCACCGGGTTAATGCCCTGGCGTTCACCGGATCAGAACGACGCGTGTGTCGCCGGCGAGATACTTGAGGACCTTGGCGTGCGGGAGTTCCAGCTTGTGACTTATGAGCCCACCGCCGATCTCCGCCGCACACGCACTGCATAGTCGAGGTTCTTCGTCAATTTGACATCAGGGCACGATGACGGTCCGGCTCACTGGTTCGGCGGCGGCTTGCCGGCTGGACAGCCCTCGCTGCAACGAAGCCAGCAGCGCGTCGCGGGTTTCGCGGGGATCGATCAGCTCGTCGAAACCCATGTGCTCGGCCGACCGGTAGGACGCTTGCAGCTCGGCGTCGCGCAACTTGGCCGTGAGGTCCTCGCCGGCATGCGATGCCCGGCTCAGTGCCGCGGCGCTCATGGCGCCCATCGTCGCGCCGGGATAGGCGAAGGTTGCTGCCTGGCTATCGAAACTCAGCAGCGACATGACCATTGAGCCGAAACCGTACGCCTTGCGCAGGGTGAGGTGCAGCTTCAACGTGGTGGCCGCGGTCTGTGCGGCGAACATTCGCGCGCCGGCCCGCAGCACGCCGGTGCGCTCCGACCGACTGCCGGGCAGCATCCCGGGGTTGTCCGCGAGGAAGACGATCGGCAGGTGAAACGAGTCGGCCACCATGATGAAGTGCGCTGCTTTGTCGGCGGCGTCGGCGTCGATGGAGCCGGCCAGTACCTTGGGCTGGTTGGCCACCACCGCGACCGGGTGGCCGCCGAGATGGGCCAGCGCACAGATGATCGCCTTGCCGAACCGTGGCTGGACTTCGAACCAGTCGGGCCGGTCGAAGACGACGTCGAGGACGGCACGCATGTCGTAGACGCGGCGGTTGTCGCGGGAAACGATATTGAGCAGCTCCGGTGTCTGCCGCGGCTCGCTGGTCTCATCAGTCGGCAGCGCTGGCGGGTAGGACCATGCGCTCGCCGGGAAATACGACAAATAGCGACGGATGTCGTCGAGCACGGTTTCGTCGTCTTCGGCGACGTTGTGGATCACCCCGCTGGGTAAGGCGACGTCGGGTCCGCCCAGGTCTTCCTTCGAAATATCTTCTCCGGTGGACTCTTTGACGACGGGAGGCCCGGCAGTGAAGATGGCGCCCTGGGAGCTCATGATTCGAAAGTCACACACCGGGGCCACCAGTGCGCCGTGCCCGGCCGACGGCCCGAGCACGGCGGCGACGGTCGGGACTCGGCCCGAGCACTGCGCTTGGGCGAGTAGGTCGGTCGGGTTGCGCCCATAGTGCCCCCCGCCGGGACGAAAGCCCGCGCCTTCCAGCAACATCACCAGCGGAACCTTCTCGCGCAGCGCCAATTCCGCGATGCGGTAGCGCTTGGAGTTGCCGCCGGGTCCGATGCTGCCGGCCAGCGTAGTGAAGTCTTCGGCGCCCAGCATCACCGGTGAGCCATCGATCAAACCGGAGCCGACGACGATCCCGTCGGCGGCGATCTCGCCGCCGACCAGGGTGCCGAGTTCGCGGAACGTTCCAGGATCGAGGAGGTAGTCGATCCGCGCCCGGGCGTCGAGCTTTCCCTTGCCGCGGTGTTTGGCGAGCCGCTCAGTGCCGCCCATCGCCCGGGTGTGCTGACGGCGACGGTCGAGGTCGTCGAGCGTCTCCTGCCAATCGGGGGACTTCGTCATGGGCATGCCCTCACTCGTCGCCTGTTACGTACTGAAGTGCTTACTGTAGCGTCTGCGAGAGGGCGGCGGCCACCGGCTGCATGACGAGGTGAAGATGGGGTAGCGCGATGACGATCCGGTTGACGTCTGACGAGGCATGGGAAACAGTCGCTGCGGCGCATACCGGAATTCTGACGACTTTGCGCCGCGATGGTATGCCGATTGCTCTACCGGTGTGGTTTGTGGTCGACGATCGCAGCATCGAGCTGATGACCCCCGCCGGCACCAAGAAAATCGCTCGCGTCCGCCACGATCCCCGGGCGTCGTTCCTGGTCGAGTCGGGGGAGCGGTACACGGACTTGCGCGGCGTCCATCTCACCGGCTGTGTCGATATCGTCGAGGACGCCACGGCGATGTCGCGGATCGAGGCTGCCGTCAACGCCAAGTACGCGGCGTTTCGCCCGCCTCCTGCCAGCTTGCCCGCGGCGGCTCAGGCCTACTACGCGAGCCAGGTGTTTCTGCGGTTTGTGCCCGACGGCCGAATCCTGACGTGGGACAACGCCCGCCTCGCGATGAAAGACGTGTGGCGAAGTAGCTGATGTCGCAGCGCATTTGCCGCCACGCCGGAGCCGACATTGACCCTACCGAATTGCTTACTGTAGCTTCTCGAGTATGAGGTCAGAGCGCTTCCGGCTGCGGCGGAGCACGCGCGGATGACCGCCACGGGTGCGTCGAGCCTCAAGGTCGACGGTGGCATTTTCACCGACCTCGCTCGCGTACCGGAGTTGGCGGGTGCCCTCGAGCAACAGGGCTACGACGCCTGCTGGACCGGCGAAATCAACCACGATCCGTTTCTGCCGCTGCTGCTGGCCGCCGAGCACACCACGCGACTCGAACTGGGCACCAGTATCGCTGTGGCGTTCGCGCGCAACCCCATGATCGTCGCGAACCTCAGTTGGGATCTGCAAAGCTATTCGCAGGGCCGCTTTAATCTTGGCCTGGGTACTCAGATCAAGCCGCACATCGAGAAGCGCTTCAGTATGCCGTGGAGCCATCCGGTGGCCCGGATGCGCGAATTCGTGCAGGCGCTGCACGCGATCTGGTCGGCCTGGAAGGACGGCACCAAGCTGCGGTTCGAGGGCGAGTTCTACACGCACAAGCTCATGACGCCGATGTTCACACCTGAGCCGCAACCGTTTTCAGCACCCAAGGTCTTCATCGCCGCTGTCGGCGAAGCGATGACTGAGATGTGCGGTGAAGTCGCCGACGGCGTACTGGCCCACGCGTTCACGACCCGGCGCTATTTGCACGAGGTGACGATCCCGGCGGTGCAGCGTGGCCTGCAGCGTTCTGGTCGAGACCGGAGCGCATTCCAGGTAGCGTGCCCGGTGTTCGTGGTGACCGGCGACGACGACGCCGAGTTGACACTCGGTGCGGCCGGTGTCCGCAAGCAGATTGCCTTCTACGGGTCAACGCCGGCCTACCGCAAGGTCCTTGAGCTAGACGGCTGGGGCGATGTGGCGACGGAGCTGCATCGACTTTCACAGCAGGGCGAATGGGATGCAATGGGCGCATTGATCGACGACGAGATCCTGGACGCCTTCGCGGTAGTCGCGACGTACGACAAACTCGCCGCTGCGCTGCAAAACCGCTGCGACGGCGTCATCGATCGAGTGATGCCGTCGTTTCCCCGCACCGCCTCCACGAACACGATCACAGCTGTACTAGACGAGTTGCGTCAGTGAGGAGCCGCCCATGAGTACACCGACGATGGACGAAGCCGCCAACGTCCTGGCCGATCCGATGGCATATGCCGACGAGCCTAAGTTGCACGCGGCGCTGACACATCTGCGTGCCGCCGCCCCGGTGTCCTGGGTTGAGGTGCCGAATTACCGGCCGTTCTGGGCGATTACCAAGCATGCCGACATCATGGACATCGAACGCGACAACGTGCTGTTCACCAACTGGCCGCGCCCGGTCCTGACGACGGCGGAGGGTGACGAGCTGCAAGCCGCCGCAGGGGTGCGCACACTGATCCACCTCGACGATCCTCAGCACCGGGTGGTGCGGGCAATCGGCGGCGACTGGTTTCGTCCAAAGGCCATGCGGGCGTTGAAGGTTCGCGTTGATGAGCTGGCCCGCAATTACGTCGACAAGATGATGGCGGTGGGCCCCGAATGCGATTTCGTCCAGGAGGTCGCGGTCAATTACCCGCTCTACGTGATCATGTCGCTTTTGGGGATTCCCGAGTCGGATTTCCCGCGAATGCTCAAGCTGACCCAGGAGCTGTTCGGAAGCGACGACAGCGAGTTCAAACGCGGCAGCACCAACGGGGATCAGATTCCCGCGCTATTCGACATGTTCCAGTATTTCAACGGCGTCACCGCCGCGCGTCGTGAACACCCGACCGAGGACCTCGCGTCCGCGATTGCCAACGCCCGCATCGACGGTGAGCCGCTGTCCGACATCGACACGGTGTCCTATTATCTCATCGTCGCTACCGCCGGCCACGACACCACCAGCGCAACCATTTCGGGCGGCCTGCACGCGCTCGTCGAGAATCCCGACCAGCTGCAGCGGTTGCGCGACAATCCCGACCTGATGCCACTGGCCACTGACGAGATGATCCGATGGGTCACCCCGGTCAAGGAATTCATGCGCACTGCCGCAGAAGACACCACGGTGCGCGGGGTTCCGATCGCGGCGGGGGAGTCGGTGCTACTGTCGTACGTGTCGGCCAATCGGGACGAAGACGTCTTCACCGATCCGTTCCGCTTCGACGTTGGCCGCGATCCCAACAAACACTTGGCATTCGGCTACGGTGTGCACTTCTGCCTGGGTGCAGCGCTGGCCCGCATGGAGGTCAACAGCTTTTTCGCCGAGTTGTTGCCGCGGCTGAAATCCATTGAATTGACCGGCGCTCCGCAGTACGTGGCCACGACATTCGTCGGCGGCCTCAAGCACCTCCCGGTTCGCTACCAACTCCACTGAGTCGGGGTTAACAACAGGCAAACACACGCCCTAGATTTGGAAACACCGATGGGCGGAAATGCCAAATACCTACCCACCTGCCGATCTGCCGTGATAGACCCACCGGTAGTGGATATCCTTAACGGCTTCGTAGGAGGAACTAAGGTCATGGCTGTCGCACGGTGCATCACCGCCACCGCCTTTCTCGCGGGTCTTGCTCTCGGACTAGCCGCTCCCGCGGGTGCGTGGGGACCGGCCGGTCCTGCACCGTTTCCTGCTGACTTCCAAACGAACGCCCACTACACCGAGACTCAGATAAACCCAAAAACCATGCAGCCGTTCACTGTCCACGGTCAACCGGTCGTCAACGACTGGTACTTCAGCCCCTGCGGTGACGGATGTGCCACGGCCGCTCGCACACCGGGTGGCGCAACGCTGGGCCAGGCCAATTTCGTAAACGGACAGTGGGTGTTAGACACCACCGACGGCGCAGAATGTCCGGACGGTACCACCGTTGACGACGCGATCGCTGCGCACCGCACGTGGGACCCGAACACCCTGGCAGGCACGATCCAGCTCTCCGGCAATAAGCCGGCCTGCAATTTTCCACCGCGGGACCCAGAGACAGCAGACATCCAGCTTCAGCTGCAGCCCTGAACCGAAGGCCGAATCCGCGACCGGGGCTCGGCCCTACTCCTAAACTCGCATCATCAACGTGACTTTTGCGTGCTGAGGATGCGGGAGCGAGCAAGCCTATGCTGGGTGTTCATCATGCGGCGATCTGCACCGCCGATGTCGAGCGATCATTGCGATTCTGGCGAGACGGGCTGGGATTCACCGAGCTGTTCGACCACAGATTCCGCGGTGACTGGCCCGAGCTCTTCGGCGCTTCCTCGGATCAGCTGCGGTCGATATTCCTGGGTGATCCGCAGACTCCCGACACCGGCATCGTCGAACTCGTGGTCTTTGACGGAGCCGGCGACGCACTGCCTCCTGCGTCCGGCCCTCGGCACGGATTCTTCCTGCTGTCTTTGCAGCGTGACGTCGATGCGACGCTGTCCGGCTTGGCCGCTTTGGGTTTCACCGACGGCGTTCGTCGCATCGGCGTGCCCGCACCGACCGGCGGGATGGTCCCGATGGCGGTCATCACCGCACCAGACGGGGTGCTGGTCGAGCTGATCGGCGCCATATGAGCCGCGTCGCGATGACCGCTGTGGTGACCGGCGGGGCATCGGGTATCGGACAAGACGTCGCCGGCCGGCTGCGTGAGGCGGGCCACGACGTGGTGGTGTGGGACCAAGCCGGCGGCGACATCGATTGCGACATCAGCGATCCGGAGGCGGTAGCGGCGGCGATGAGCCAAACCGTGCGCGAGCATGGTGTGCCTACCCGGGTGGTGGCCTGCGCGGGCATCGGCAGCTCCGGCACCTTGCTGGCGGAGTCGGTTGAGCAGTGGCAGCGGGTGCTGGCGGTAAACCTCACCGGCAGCTGGCTGACGATTCGGGCCGCTGCGCAGGCCATGATCGACGCGCAGCTCGGCGGATCGATCGTTGCGGTCTCCAGCATCAGCGGAACGCTGGCCGATCGGGATATGGGAGCCTACTGCGTGTCCAAAGCTGGGTTGAACATGCTGGTCAAGGTCGCGGCAGTGGAGTGGGGCGATTACGGCATCCGGGTGAACGCGGTCGGTCCCGGTGTCACCCGGACTCCGATGCTGGGCGAGCCGGAGCAACTGCCCGGCTGGGTGGAGGGCTTGTGTGAGCGCACTGCATTAGGACGTCTCGGGGAAGCCGCCGATGTGGGCGGTGTCATCGTCGGCGTTCTCGAATTACCCTGGGTGACAGGCCAGATCGTCCATGCTGACGGTGGGCTTGCTTTGCACAGCCCGATTGATTCATACGGTCAGATGCAGCGCCTGCGTGGAAAGAGTTAAGCCACACCGAAATCGATGACGCCGCGGACGATTTCACCGTTGAGCAGGTCTGCGTAGGCGTCGTTGATGTCATCGAGGCGATAGCGCTTGGTGATCATTTCGTCGAGCAGCAATTGCCCGGTTTCATAAAGTTTGGCCAGCCGATAGATGTCGGCTTTGGGATTACATGAGCCGAACACGGTGCCCGCCAGGTTCTTGTTCATCAAGATGAAGTCCTGCAGGTCGAACTTGATACCGCGGGTTGTTTGCGCGGTCATGCCGGTGAGCACGCAAGTCCCGCCCTTACGGGTCAGACGCAGCGCGCTGCGGACGTCGTCGGCGCCGATCAACGATGGCGAAACGACGACGCCGTCGGCCATCACGCCGTAGGTCAGCCCAGTGACCAGATCCAGCGCTTCGTCGACGTTTGCGCAAGTGTGGGTGGCGCCGAACCGCAGAGCTGATTTCTGTTTGAATTCAACCGGATCGACCGCGACGATCTGTGCGGCGCCGTTGATGCGGGCGCCCTGGATCGCGCCCGTACCGATACCACCGGCGCCGATGACGACGACGGTGTCACCGCCGCGCACACCGGCGCGATTGGCGGCCGAGCCGTATCCGGTCGGAATAGCACACGACAGCAGGGCGCTCGGTAGCAGCGGCAGATGCGGCTCGATCTTCACGAGTGAGTTCGTCGCTACCACAGTGTGTTCGGCGAAAGCGCCGATCTTGGAGATATGGCCCAACGGCTTCCCATCGGCCAGGTGATGACGGAATGTGCCGTCGGTGGGCATCCCCGGCGTCAGAGTGCCGATACCGGCATCGCATAGGTACTCCATACCGGTTGCACACCAGCGACATTGGCCACAGACAGCGACGAACGACATCACTACATGGTCGCCGGGCTCGAAATCGGTGACGCCGTCGCCGACTTCGCGCACGATGCCGGATCCCTCGTGGCCGCCGATGGTGGGGAACATCGTCGGCAGCCCCATCGCCCGCAGGACTTCGTTGGGCGCTGCCATGTCGCCTTTGAGGATGTGGTCGTCGGAGTGGCACAACCCGGCGGCGGCCATTTGGACCAGAACCTCGCCGGCGCGAGGGGGATCTAGCTCGAATTCCTCGATGGACCAGGGTCCGCCGACGTCATGCAGAATTGCCGCTCGGCTTTTCATGACACCGGGGTAAAGGTGACCGGAAGCTTGTTGGGCGACCGGAAGGTGAGGCCGACGATCCTGGCGTCGTCTCCGGTTCCGTCGTCAGTCGCCAAGGCCAAATCCGCGACCCGGTCGAGCAGACTGTTCAACATCACCTGGGTTTCCAGCCGGGCCAAGTGCATTCCGAGGCACATGTGGATGCCGCCGGCAAAGGCGATGTGTGCTTGCCGCGGACGGCAGATGTCAAACGTGTTGGAATCGGTCCAGCGGCTCTCGTCGCGGTTGGCCGACCCCATGCACATGTCGATCTGCGCGCCCGACGGGATGGTCTTGCCGCCAATTTCTACGTCTTCGGTGGTGGTGCGCATGACCATGGTCAGCGGTGTTTCGTAGCGCAGGCCTTCTTCGATCGCGCCGGGAATCAGGGAGCGGTCCTGGTAAACCATCGCCAACTGCTGCGGATGGGTCAGCAACAGGTACAGCAGATTGCCTGACGAGCGATAGGTGGTCTCCAGTCCGGCGGGTAACAGCAGGCGCAGGAACGAGATGATGGCCTCGTCGGTGAGCTTCTCGCCCTCGATTTCGGCGGCGACCAGATCGCCGATGATGTCGTTGGTTGGCTTACGGCGCCGCTGCTCGACCTGGCCGAGGAAATAGCCGTGCAACTCCGTTGCCGCGTTCAACCCCGCCATGATGTCCGTCGGAATCGAGATCAGGTCCAGCGATAGCCGCCGGAACAAGTCAAGGTCTTCACTGGGCAGTCCGAGCAGCGTCGAGATGATGCGGGTCGGAAATTCGAAGGTCAGCGCCTTCACCAGATCGGCATGCCCGTCGTTCTTGATTTCGTCGATCAGCCGATCGCACACCGGCCCGATCACCGACGGTTCCCAGCGTTCCAGGGCGGTGGCGCGAAAGGCCTTGGCCACCAGGCTGCGATGATCGTGATGTTCTTTGCCGCCCATCGCCAAGATGGTGTGCCCCATCACCAGTCCGATCGTCTTGGCGTAGGCGGCGGAGGTGAAGATCCGGTCATCGCGGAAGGCCTGAAAGACGCCGTCGTAGCCGAACAAGACCCACTCGTCGTCCGGCCGCAGTTCCTCGGGCATCTGGCTGTGGTCCGCCAGAGCACCGTGCCAGACCGGATCGGTGCGCCTCATGTATTCGAAGAATGGATAGGGGCTGGTTTCACCGGTGAAGTCGAGGTCGACGGGTTGACCGTCGGGGTCGGTGCTGAGCGTCATTCAGCGCTCCCTTCAGAGCAACCGCCGGATATATCGCTATCATAATATAAATAGCAACGAAGCCCAACGGCTTGTGGTGTCTACGGTAACTGGAACAGTATTGACCAGCACGATCGTCCAGGAGGTGGTGATCCGGCCATGCTCAAACGCCGCTTGGTCTGCTCCCTCGACGAGTTGCCGCCGGGCACGATGAAGCTGGTCGATGTCGGGAAGTTCGGAGTGGGCGTCTACAACGTGCAGGGGTCTTTGCACGCGATCGTCAACTACTGCTCACACGAGGGTGCGCCGCTGTGTCTGGGATACGTCGGGGGAACCAACGAAGCCGACCCTGACGCGCCGGACGGGCTGCGGCGCATACGAGACGGGCAGATCGTTCGGTGTCCTTGGCACAACTGGGAATTCGACATCACCACGGGCTGCAACCTTGCCGATCCGCGGCGACGCGTCCGCACCTATCAGGTCGACGTCAGTGACGGCGAGGTGTTTCTGACTGCATGAGCACGACGGTCATTGACACCAATGTTCAGCCGCATTTCGCCTATAACGCCGAAATCCGGTCGTATCTCCCGGACGCCCACCGACTGCGATCGATACCCGACGTCGAACAGCAGTGGTATCAAGCTCCTGGCGGCGACTACCGCCGCGACCTGTACGGCGAGCATTACCCGGGGTCTGACCCGGAAACCGTCGCTCGGCATCTTTTCGACGAAGCCGGGGTGCAGTACGCGATCTTGAATCCGTTGACCCGCGGCAACATTGCCGACTATCTGCTCAACAGCAGAATCTGCGCCGCAGTCAACGACTGGCTGCTGGATCGATGGCTGGAGCCGGACGCCACCGGCCGCTTCCGCGGCACGATCCGGGTCAACCCCGAGGATCCCAGAGGCGCAGTCGCCGAAATCGAGCGACTCGCCGCACATCCCAAGCTTGTTCAGGTCGGTGTCCCGATGCAGTCCCGCGAGCCGTATGGCAAGCCGATGTTCGAGCCCATCTGGGAGGCCGCCGCCGGTCACGGTCTTCCGGTGGCCGTACACATCAACGGCGGCAACGGCGTCGACTATCCGCCGACGTTCGCCGGCCATGCGCATACCTATCCCGGCTACGCCGCCTTCATGCCGTTGAACTACTTCGTCCACCTCGCCACGCTCATCGTCGAGGGTGTCTTCGGCCGACACCCCGGCCTGAGGTTTGTCTTCGCTGACGGCGGCTACGACATCCTCACCCCGCTGATGTGGCGGTTGGACACCTTCTGGTTGTCGATGCGCGACCAGACGCCATGGGTGGATCGCTACCCCAGTGAGTACCTGCCCGCCCACGTCCGGTTCTGTTCGTCGGCCCTCGACGGGCCAACCGACGCCGGTCAGATGCAGCGCTGGATGGAGTTTTCCGGTAAGTCCGACCTGCTGATGTACGGGTCGAGCTACCCACACTGGTCGACCTCGCCGCCGGACGTGGCGGCCGAGGGTCTCGACGCTGCACAATGCGACAAGGTGTTGTGGCAAAACGCCAGCGAGCTTTACGGGCTCGCAGTAAAGGAGCGTGCGTAATGACCACGATCGAGCGGGTCGAGCCGTCGACCAGCCAACAAGAAGAAATAGCGGTCACCATCGTCGACACCGACGTCCACCCGCTCCCAGTCTCGACCGATGTGCTCAAGTCCTACGCACCCGCGGACTGGGTGGACAAGATCTGGCCGACCGGAAATGCGGTTACTCCCGTGCCGCATTTCTACGACACCCCGGACTCCTACAAGACGATGTCGCTGCGGCTGGACGCCGCTCCACCCGGTGGCGGGTTCGCGGGCAGCGACCCCGATTACGCCGCCAAACAACTGCTCGTTGACGCCGGAGTCAGCATCGCGTCGCTGGAACCGATGTGTGACGCGCAGTTGCCGCAGGCCGAGCACGTTCTGAAGGCGACGTACAACGATTGGCTCGCCGACGTCTGGCTGGACAGGAACAACGGGCACGGCCGCTGGCGCGGGTCGATCAGCGTCAGCGCGCAGACGCCGGAACAGGCGGCGCGCGAAGTTGAGCGGTGGGCGGGCCATCGGTACATGGCGCAAGTGCTGATGACGCCGCAAACCCGCGGAATCCCTTTCGGCAAACCGCATTTCGACCCGCTCTATGAGGCCGCTTCGCGTAACGGCCTTCCGGTGGCCACCCACTTGATGGGGCAGACGCCGTTCGAGCTGATCCCGCTGTACCCCGTCGGCAATCCGGCGCACTGGCACGATTTCTTCGCCTCCTGGCCGCTGCTGTACGTCTCGCATTTGATGAGCCTGGTGTTCGACGGCGCCTTCGACCGGCACCCCGATCTTCGGGTGGTGTTCATCGAAGGTGGCTTCACCTGGGCGATGCCGGTGATTTGGCGGATGGACCGGATCTGGGAAGCCCGCCGCGCCGACCTACCGCACGTCCGTCGCCGGCCGTCGGAGTATGTCCGCGAACACGTCCGGTTCACCACTCAGCCGCTGGAAGACGCCGACGTCAGAGCGTTCCGTGAATATCTGGAAATGATGGACCTCGGCGACAACCTGATGTTCTCGACGGACTATCCGCACTGGAGTTATGACTCGCCGACCTATGCGATCAACCGATTCCCCGCGGCGCACCGCGAGCGGATCATGCGCGGCAACGCGATGGCGTTGTATGGACTGCCGGCGACGGTCAAAGCCCTCCCCGGCGAGCAGCCGCCGGTCAGTGTCAGTCTCGATTGAGCAGTGACCGAGTCAGCCACCCGGCTGATTGCTCTAGTCGGTGAATACGACGCCAAGTGGTCGGCCCTCGATTTTGTGGGAATCGCCGACCTCTGGGAAGTCAGCACCCCGCAGCCGGTCTACATCGGCGACGAGTACGCGATGCCGCTGATCGGCGCCGACGAACTCGAGCGGCATTGGGCTCGTGTCGCCGGGCGGCTCAAGCGTGCGTCGGTGTCGTCACAGTTGCGGTCGGCCGATCAGCTCGCCGACGGCTTCGCGCGCTGCGTGGTGTTCAGTCGATGGAGGTTCACCGGGCGCGAATCCGACGTCGAGCACAGCGGCAGCAGCTGGATCACCTGGCTGGTGGTGGCCCGCGGCGAGAAGTACCGCATCTTTCACCACATGGAGTCGCAGGTTTACCTTGATGGGCATGACGACCGAGACCGATCGCGCGAAGCCGAGGGGAATAAGCCGCATCGACCCGGCGCTGCGTGACGCCGCGGCCAACCTGGACATCGTCGAATTGCACGTCGTCGCGGCAACGTTCCACGGGTTCGATTCCGTGGTGCCGGAGTGGGTGGTCTCCCGGGAGAGCGCCGCGCTGCACGCACAGGTGCTTCGCCGCTCGTTCGCGGTCTGAGATCCATTCGGCGCCGAACGTGCACTGGCGGCGGGATTTCTTCGTTTTTTGCGCCGTGAGTGCACGCTCGGCGGTGGTTCAGCTTCGACTCACACCGGCTGGAACTTGGTGATCAGCCACGTGCCGTGCACCTTCGTCAACGACACCAGCACGCTGCTCGACGCCATCGCCGGGTCGGGCCGATCTTTGCTGACGGTGGCCTGGTTCACGAAGAGCAGCACGACCGCTGAGTTTGGCTGCAGTTCGGACGCCGCGGCACCGACCACCTGAGCCGTCGTGGTCAGTTGCTTCTCCTTGGCGGCCGGCGTCACCACTTGCTTGGTGAACTGGTCGTAGTAGTTCAGAAAATCCCCAGTGAGGTGAGATTTGGCAGCGGCGAAGTCCTGGTTGAGGGTGTCCGGCTTATAGGACAGCAGCGCGACGGTGCCGTCGCGGGCGGCGTCAATCGCGCTTTGGGCGGCCGCGGTGTCGGTCTGCGTATCACGGCTGTACTGGGCGACGTACAACCACGCCGTCAGCGCGCCGGACAGCAAAAGGAGCAGGACAAGAACCACCGGCACGACTTTGACGCGCTGCCGAAGCGCGCCCCTGCGGCTCCCGGCCGAGGTTGTCGTCTCGGGCGCGGTCGTGTCGTCGTCCTGCTGGGTTTCGTCGGCATCTTCTGCCGTCTTGTCGATCTCCACCCCGTCGCTGGGCTCCAGATCCGGCAGGCCCTCGACGTTGTGCTGCTCGGTCTTGTCGTCGGCGGTCATATGCGCCGCTCCTCCTCATCGCTTCGCTCTGCATCGTCGCCGGCGCGGGTCATAGCACGAACTCGACTTTCGAAATTTTCAGTTGATCGCCATCTCGGACGACTGAAACGCGGAACCGAAAAGCCCGCGGATCATCCTTGGCGCCAGCCGCATTGGTGATGCGTTCGTTGGCCAGCACCAGTACGACGGCGGAATCCTTGGTCATCGACTCAACCGCGCTGGCCACGACCGATCCTTCAGTGACCGCTTTGGAATCTTTGACCACCGAGGCGAAATCGTCAGCGCGACGCTGGAAGTCGTCTCTGAATTCGCCGGTGGCGCTGTCAAGTACCCGCTGGACGTCTTCTTTGGCTTTGTTGAAGTCCAGTGACGTCAGGTTGACTACGCCTTGCCTGGCGGCAGCGACGAACGCCGCTGACCGCTGCCGTTCGGCAACGACGGTGTGGTGATGCCAGGCCAGCCATCCGCTCGCTGCTAATAGGCCGCAGATCGCGACGATGGCGGCGACGGCAAGGGGCTTGCTGAACCTGGACCACCGCGAAACCCGCAACCGCAGACCGGTCGGCTCGGTCGACGCCGCGGGTGACTCCGGCTCGGGTGTATCGGACGACTCGGGTGTTTCGGGCACCTCCGCCGTGCCGTCTTCGGCATCTTCGCCCGCGGCGCTCTCCTCGGCAATGGGCTCGGCTTGCGCCTGCGCCTCACGCCGCAGTCTGATGGCCCGGGCCCGGGCCCGCGCCGCCGCAGCCAGCGCCTCCGCCTCGGCGGCTTCGGCCTCGGCTTGCTCGGCCAACGCGATCGCGTCTGCCTTCGCAGCAGCGGAATCCTGCGGCCGTTCGCCCGCGTCAGCCACGGCGACTACAGCTTCTCGAGGTCATTATCGACTGAACTCCGGTATCTCTTACTGTATTGCTCATTGCTACCATCGAGGCACCAGTGAACCCGACTGGGATCGGATCGCACGGATGACCAGGACACGCCCAGCCTTCATCCGCAACGGTGAAGGAAGGCCATGGAAGGTCCAGCCAACATCATGACTGCCGTCGATTCCCCCGAAAAGATACTCTTCGCCTCCACTACCCAAGCTTTTCTGCAAAAAGAGGTGCCGTTGAGCCGGGTGCGCGAACTGCACGCGGCCGGCGTGTCCTTCGACCAGACCTGGTGGCAGCGGGCCGCCGAGCTGGGCTGGACGGCCTTGCTGGTTCCCGAGGAACTGGGCGGCGGCAGCGTTTCGGGCGATGGTGTCGCCGATCTGGCGATGGTCGCCGAGCAACTCGGCAAAACGGTGGCGCCGGGGCCGCTGTATCCGGTCAGCACGGTGCTGGCGGGGCTGGTGGATTGTGCCGAGCGGCAGTCCCGTGCGGCCACGATCGAGTCGTTGATCTCCGGTGAAACCGTAGCCTCCTGGGCCGTCTACGAGCCGGGGCAGGGTTGGGCGCCGCATCACCCGTCGGTGACCGCCACCCTGATTGAATCCGCGACCGGCTCCCACTACCGCATCGACGGTGTCAAAGACCGCGTGGAGGCCGGTGCTCAGAGCGGCCTGCTGCTGGTGGTGGCACAAGGCGACGACGGCGTGCGCCAATTCTTGGTGCCTACCAACGCCTCCGGGGTGCGGATCGAGCCGCAGCAGTCGGTCGACCTGGTCAAGCAATACGCCCGCGTGCATTTCGACGGTGTGCACGTCGAACCCAGCGCGGCTGTCGGCAGCGCCGCGCAGACCGCCGAACTCATCGACCGCCAGAGCCAAGTCGCGCAAGTGCTGCAATGCGCCGAAGTGGTCGGCATTCTGCAAACAGTCTTCGACTTCACCGTCGCGTGGGCGTTGGACCGCCACACTTTTGGCCGCCCGCTGGCTTCCTACCAAGCACTCAAACACCGCTTTGCCGACATGAAGATGTGGTTGGAGGCATGCCGGGCAACGACAGCCGCAGCGGTGGCCGCGATGTCGGCCCGCTCGTCCGACGCAGGCTTGTCGGCCAGCATTGCCAAGTCATACGTCGGGGAAATGTCACCGGAAATCGTCCAGGGCTGTGTGCAGATGCACGGGGGAATCGGCGTCACCTGGGAACACGATCTGCACGTGTACTTGCGGCGGGTTGCGCTGTACCGAGCCATGTTTGGCACACCCGAAGAGCACAACCTGCGGGTGTACCAGTGGCAAGAGGCAGGAAACAGCGCCCCGAGGTCTGCTTGATGACGGAGCTTTCTAGGACCGACATGCCGGCAGCCACCGACGTCGAGTCGATCGAGGAGTTCCGTGCCCGGGCGAGGGCCTGGCTGGCTGACAACATGCCGCCGATCGATCCCGCGCACCCGCCGGCCGCGCATCGCGACGAGGAGCGCTGCTGGCAGCGGGCTCGTGAGTTGCAAAAACGGCTGTATGAAGGCGGATTCGCCGGAATCTGCTTTCCCCGTGAGTACGGCGGGCTGGGTCTGGACTACGAGTACCAGAAAGCGTTCGACGAGGAGAGCCTCAGCTACGAGATGCCGCTGATCCTCAACACGCCGACGTTCACCATCTGCTGCGCGACGCTGCTCGACACCGGCAGCGAAGAACAGAAGCGCCAGCACATCGCCGCGGCATTGCGGGGTGACGAGGTGCTGGTTCAGCTGTTGTCCGAGCCCAGCGGCGGATCGGATCTCGCCGGTGTGATCACCCGGGCCGAGCGGGATGGCAACCGTTGGGTGATCAACGGCGCAAAGACCTGGAGCACCAGCGCATTTGCCGCCGACTACGGTCTGTGCCTGGCCCGCACCAATTGGGACGTGCCCAAGCACGACGGCCTGACCATGTTCTTGGTGCCGATCAAGCATGCCGGAATCACGTTGCGGCGCATCACTCAGCTCAACGGGTCAACGGAGTTCTGTGAGGAGTTCCTCGACGGCGTCGACGTCGGCGACGAGGCGGTCGTCGGCAAGGTCGACGACGGATGGTCGGTGGCGTCGCGCCAGCTCTACCACGAGCGCCGCGCGGTGGGCGGGAGTTCGGAATTCGCCAGCGGCAGTGGCAGTGAGGGCGGCCGAACGACGCCGGTCAATTATGTGCGGTTGGCCGAGAAGATCGGGCAGGCCGACAACGAGCGGATACAACAGATAGCCGGACGGGCATTAGTACACCGGGCGGTCAGTGACCAACTGGGCGACCACGTCTTCCGCAGCGTCCGCGACGGCACCCTGCCACCTGCTGCCGGAACCCTACTCCGGCTCTTCCACGCCGAGACAGTCACGTTGGAGATGGACGCCGGGTTGGCGATCACCGGGACGGCCGGAGTCGTCGGCGCGGAAGGCGAAGGGCTTGAGACTGGCCTGCGATACCTGTCCCGTCAGACGGTCTGCATCGGCGGAGGCACCAGCGAGTTGGCCCGCAACGTCATCGGCGAGCGGGTGCTGAACTTTCCCCGCGAGTACGCCGCCGACCGCGGTGTGCCGTTCAACCAGGTGCGGCACGGCAACTAACCGCGCAGGGAATATCGGGGATGAACGTCGCCGTTTGCTACGCCCACTGTGCAGGTTGTGACCGGCAAATTCCCGGAAACGCATTCACAACCTGCACAGTCGGCGCCGGATCAGATGGGCTCGTCGCACGCCTATATCGTGCGGGCCAACCGGTGTGCGAGCAACTCAGCGAACCGCGCCGGGTTCTCGGGTGTGCCGCCTTCTGCGAGAAGCGCTGTGCCATAGAGCAATTCGGCGGTTTCAGCAACTGACGGGTCATCGGCGCGGTCTTTGTGCGCCTGCTGCAGGCCGGTGACCAGTGGATGGTTTGGGTTGAGTTCCAACGTCCGCTTCTCGACTGGAATGTCCTGGCCGGAAGCCCGGTACATGCGCGCGAGCGTCGGGGTGATTCCGAAGGCGTCGGTGATGAGGCAGGCCGGCGACTCGGTCAGCCGGGTGGAGAGCCGCACTTCCTTCACGTGGTCGCTCAGGGTCTCCTTCAGCCAGGTCAGCAAGTCGGCGAAATCCTTCTCCCGCTCCTTGCGCTCAGCCTCGTGGGCTGTCTTTTCGTCCTCGGTATCGAGGTCCACCTCCCCCTTGGCCACCGACTGAAGGGGCTTGCCCTCGAATTCGGTGACCGACCCCAGCCAGATCTCGTCGACGGCGTCGGTGAGCAGCAGCACCTCGTAGCCCTTGGCCTTGAATGCTTCCAGGTGCGGCGAGTTGAGGATCTGGTCCCGTGACTCGCCGGTGGCGTAGAAGATCTGCTCCTGGCCCTCCTTCATCCGCTCCACGTACTCGGCGAGGGTGGTGAGCTCATCGTCGCTGTGCGTGGTGGCGAACGAGGAGATTTGCAGCAACGTCTCCTGGTTGTCGAAGTCCCGCATCAGGCCTTCTTTGAGGACCATGCCGAACTGGGCCCAGAACGTGCGGTAGTCCTCCGGCCGCTCAGACTGCAGCTCCTTGATTGTCGAAAGCACCTTCTTGGTCAACCGGCGCCGGATCGCTGTGATCTGTCGATCCTGCTGCAGCATCTCGCGGGAAACGTTCAGCGACAGATCCTGGGCGTCGACGACGCCCTTGATGAATCGCAGATATCTGGGCATCAGCTCGTCGCAATCGCCCATGATGAAGACGCGCTTGACGTACAGCTGGACACCGATATCTGCGCCCGGTTCGTACAAGTTGAATGGTGCGCGCGACGGGATGAACAACAGGGCCTGGTACTCGAAGGTGCCCTCGGCCTTCATCGAGATGACCTCGAGCGGCTCATCCCAGGCGTGCGCGATGTGCTTGTAGAACTCCTTGTATTCCTCTTCGGAGACCTCGTCTTTGGGCCTGGCCCACAACGCCTTGCTTGAGTTGAGGGTCTGGGTCTCTAGCGTGACGGTCTCCTCGCCACCGTCCTCGGAGGAGGGGGTTTTTGTTTCGACGTCCATCCGAATGGGCCAGGCGATGAAGTCGGAGTACTTCTTGACCAGCGTCCTGATCTTCCACTCCGAGGTGTAGTCGTGCAGTGCGTCCTCGGCGTCTTCGGGCTTGAGGTGCAGGGTGACCGACGTTCCCTGCGGAGCCCTTTTTTCACCGTCGACCGTTTCAATGGTGTAGGTGCCGTCGCCGCTGGACTCCCACTTGGTGGCCTCGCTCTCGCCGGCCTTACGTGTGAGCAGCTCGACCTTGTCGGCCACCATGAAGGTGGAGTAGAAGCCGATACCGAACTGGCCGATCAGCTCCTCGGAAACGGTGGCGTTCTTGGCTTCGCGCAACTGCTGACGCAGTTCGGCGGTGCCTGATTTGGCCAGCGTGCCGATCAAATCGACGACCTCGGCACGAGTCATGCCGATGCCGTTGTCGCGGATGGTCAGGGTGCGCGCGTCCTTGTCTGCCTCGATCTCGATGTGCAGATCGGACGTGTTGACGTCCAGGTCCTTGTTACGGAACGCTTCAATCCGCAGCTTGTCCAGCGCATCGGAGGCGTTTGAGATCAACTCCCGCAGAAATGAATCCTTGTCGGAATAGACCGAATGGACCATCAGGTCCAGCAATTGCCGCGCCTCGGCTTGAAACTCCAAGTGCTCGACGCCCGAAGTCATGATCTGCCCCTTCACAAGATCGCTTTCGAGGGGCAGGCTACAGGATCGCGCCGCTGTCCTTCGCCGCGGTGATGTCATCCCAGTCGAAGCCGAGCTCGAGCAGAATCTCCTCGGTGTGCTGCCCGTGTTCGGGCGCCCGTGTCGGGCCAGGGGGCGTCTCATTGAACTGCACGGGCGCAGCCACCATTTCGTACTCGACGCCCTGGTCGTCGACATTGGTGATCAGGTAGCCGTTGGGTTTGCTTTGCGGGTCGTTGAGCGCCTCACGCGGGGTGGCCAGCGGCGCCCAGACCCCAGGTTCATCGGCCAGAGCTTTCCGCCAGTGGTCCAAGTCATGCTCAGCGAACTTGGCGCCGATCAGGGCGGTCGCTTCGGCGGCGTTCGCGACCAGATTCGACGACGGGACGAAGCGCTCGTCGGCGGCCAGCTCAGGCAACCCGATCCGTTGACAGAAGTCGGCCCAGAACTTGTCCGGCTGCAGGAACACCATTTGGATCCACCGGTCATCCTTGGTCTTATAGCGGTTGACCAGAGGGTTCATCGCCAAGCCCGGCGGCGCTCCGGGTATGCCGTCGATGCCGAACAGATCGGCGACCGAAATCGACGGCGCGATGCTCCACATCGCCTGAGCTAGTAGCGACGAATCCACGATCGTCGGCTCGCCGGTCCGCTCGCGGTGGAACAGTGCTGCGCAGACGCCGCCGGCCAGGGTGATCCCGGCCTGCAGGTCGCCGAAGGCCGGGCCCTGGACGGCAGGATTCTCGGTGCCGAACGGAGTGAGCGTGTAGGCGACACCGCCGCGTGCCAGGTAAGTGGCGGCGTCGAAGCCGCCCCGGTTGCGATCCGGGCCCCGCACACCCAACCCTGTTCCGCGCGCGATGATGATATTCGGGTTGAACGCACGGATGTCTTCGACCGTCAGACGTGCCCGCTCCAGCGCCGCCGGGAGCCAGTTGGTGAGCAGGACGTCCGCCCCGGCGAGCAGTCGCCCGAAAAACTCCCGACCGGTCTCACTCTTGAGATCCAGTGCGATGCTCCGCTTTCCGCGGTTACTCAGCTCGAGGATGAAGTCGGTATCGGCACGCGCCGCTTGCCGGGTGAATCCTCCGACGACGAGCGCTCGGCCAGGATCGCCGACGATGCTTTCCACCTTGATGACCTCTGCGCCCCAGTCCGCCAGGGCGACACCGGCGGCAGGCACGTACGTCCACGAAGCCAGCTCGACGACCCGGACGCCACTGAGCACGCCTGACATGCGACCACTCTTTTCGGTGTCTTTTCTATTTTAGGTAGTATAGATACTATAGGTTTTTGTCAGCCTGTACTGCAACGACGCAGCGTCGTGGGAGAGATGCGATGGAGCCGAACGCTCGTCCGGTCCCCACTGATGGCCCCGGTCAGCGCCCCCGCCGAGATCACGGCACTTGCGCGAAAAATCATGAGCCCCAGAGTGGTTCGCCTTCAACAAAAGTGCTGAGAAAGGACCAGCGATGGGCCGAGTGACAGGCAAGGTAGCCGTGGTTAGCGGAGCCGCGCGTGGTCAGGGACGCTCCCACGCCCGAATGCTTGCCGCCGAGGGCGCCGACATCATCGCGGTGGACCTGTGCGCAGACATCGAAACCAACGAATACCCGCTGGCCCGTCCCGAGGACCTCGACGAAACCGCCCGGCTGGTCGAGAAGGAGGGGCAGCGCGCCTTCACCGAGATCGCCGATGTCCGCGACCGCGCCGCGCTGTCCGCGGCGATCGACCGGGGCGTCGCTGAATTGGGCCACCTCGACATCGTGATCGCGAACGCCGGCATCTGCCCGTTGACCGCAGGCCTGCCGCCGCAGGCCTTCGCCGACGCGGTGGATGTCGACCTGCTCGGCGTACTGAACCTCGTGCACGCCAGCCTCAAACACCTGCAGGCCGGCGCCTCGATCATTGTGATCGGATCCAATGCGGCGTTCATGTCGTCGATGAACACCACGGGCATCGACGGCGGACCCGGGGGAGCGGGCTATGCGTTCGCGAAAATAGCTGCCGCGCACTATGTCAACGACTTTGCGCTGGCGCTGGCACCGTTCTCCATCCGGATGAACGCGGTGCACCCGACGAACGTCAACACCGACATGCTGCACAGTGCGCCGATGTACCGGGCCTTCCGGCCCGATCTGAAGAACCCGACCCGAGAAGATGCCGAACCGGTTTTTCCGCTCGTGCAGGCGATGCCGATTCCCTACGTCGAACCCGAGGACATCAGCGAGGCCGTGCTGTTCTTGGCCTCCGACGCTGCCCGTTACGTCACCGGGCAGCAACTGCGCGTCGATGGCGGAGGTTTTCTCAAGGTGAAACCGTGGGCAGGCGCATGAGGTTCAATCATCCCAACTGCGCCGCAACCGAAATGGAGAGGTGAATGCCTACCGCCAACGACGATGCAGAGCGTAGCGATGAGGAGGAGTGGGCGCATGCCTACCGCCAACGACGATGCAGAGCGTAGCGATGAGGAGGAGGGGGCGCATGCCTAAAGGGATCATCTACCTGGAAACGATGCCAGTGTCGGCGGACCGCGAAGCGGACTACCACAACTGGTACAACGACACCCATCTGGCGGAGATCTGCTCGGTGGAAGGCATCGTGTCCGCGCGACGGTTCGTGCCTACCGATGGAAACGGCCCGTTCATCGCGATCTACGAGCTTGACTGCGATGACCTCGACTCGGTGGTCCAACGGCTGGGCGAGCTCGGCGCCAGCGGAAAGATGTCGTCGTTGGAGCTGCTCAACATGGAGACGCCCCCAATTCCCAAGGTCTATCGGGAGATCGGCTCCTACTCGAAGTGAATTCCACACCAGAGCTACCACCGGAGACCCAAAAGCGCATCTACGCGCTGATGGTGCTGATGAAGGCGGCCGACGACCGGCTCTCGAAGGGTATCGGCACCGGGGAGTTCATGTGCGTGTACTGGCCGTCGCGCGGGCAGGAGGCGATCGCCGCGGCGATGGGTGTGTCGCTGCGAGCCGACGACCAGCTGGTCACCACCTACCGCGGGCTGCACGATCTGATCGGTAAAGGGGTGCCGCTGGAGGAGATCTACGGCGAGATGATGGGCCGCACCGTCGGCGCCAGCCGGGGTAAGGGCGGCACCATGCACATCGCCAAACCCGATAAGGGCGTGATGCTTTCGACCGGGATCGTCGGTGCCGGACCGCCGGTGGCGGTAGGTCTGGCAATGGCCGCCAAGCGCAAGGGCCTCGATCGCGTTACGGTGGTCAGCTTCGGCGACGGTGCCACCAACACCGGCTCGTTCCACGAAGCGGCCAACATGGCCGCGCTATGGGATTTGCCGACGGTCTTTGTGTGCCAGAACAATCTGTACGCCGAAATGACCCCGACCGCCGACACCATGAAGATCGAACACGTCGCCGACCGGGCGGCCGGCTACGGCATGCCGGGCGTACGCGTCGACGGCAACGACCCGCTGGCCGTCGCGGCTACGCTCGACGACGCCTTGCAACGGGCCCGCACCGGCGGCGGTCCCACCTTCATCGAGTGTGTGACATTCCGCTTCCGCGGCCACTACTTCGGCGACCGGATGCCGTATATCCCCAAAGACCAGTTGGCCGCGGCGATGGCCGCCGACCCGGTGCCGAGGTTTCGCGACTACCTCGCCGACGCCGGCATTTGCGGTGCGGACGAGCTCGACAGCATTGAGAACGACGCCGCGGCGACGGTGGAAGCTGCGCTGAAAACCGTGATGAGCGCGGACTACCCGTCGATCGATGAACTCGATCAAGACGTGTACGCGACCCCGATCAGGTTTCCGGTGTAGCGGCATGGAAGAAAAAGAGATGACGATGCGCGAGGCGCTCAACCTCGCGCTCGACGAGGCGCTGCAGGCCGACGAGCGGGTGTTCCTGCTCGGTGAGGACATCGCCGATCCCGGCGCGTCCGGCCCGACCGCAGGGCTGTCGACGAAGTACGGCCACGACCGGGTTTTGGACACCCCGATCTCCGAAGCAGCGATCGTCGGCGCGGCTATCGGTGCCGCGATCGACGGGCTGCTGCCGGTGGCCGAGATCATGATCATGGATTTCATCGGCATCGCCGCCGACCAGCTGATCAACAATGCCGCCAAACTGCGATTCATGACCGGCGGGCGCACCACCGCACCGATCACCATCCGTACCCAGGTGTATGCCGGTCTGGCCACCGGCGCCACGCATTCGCAGAGTCTGGAGGCGTGGTTCATGCACATCCCCGGGATGAAGGTGATCGTGCCGTCCACCCCGCGTGACGGCAAAGGTCTTCTGACCGCGGCGATCTTCGACGAGGATCCCTGCCTGTTCGTCGAGACCATTCGACTGCAAAGCAAAAAAGGACCCGTTCCCGTCGAACCCGGATTCTCCATACCGCTCGGCCAGGCCGACATCAAGCGATCCGGCACCGACGTCAGCCTGATCAGCTACGGTCGCAGCGTGCACGAAGCCCTTACGGCCGCGGCCACATTGGCCGAGCAGGGGGTGAACGCGGAAGTCGTCGATCTGCGCACTCTCGTTCCCCTCGATGTCGAGACGATAGTCGAATCCGCCCGCCGGACCCGGAGAGCCGTGATCGTCCACGACGCAGTCCAATTCGCCGGGCCGGGAGCAGAGATCGCTGCGATCCTGCAGTCCGAACTGTTCGGTGAACTGGTCGCGCCCGTCGAACGGGTTGCCGCCAGGTTCGTCCCCAACCCCGCCGCGGCCATGCTCGAGGCGCAGGTCTATCCGTCCGCGGCGCGCATCGTCGAAGCCGCACTGCGCACCGTGGAGAGAGCTAAGATCCATGGCTGACTTCGTCATTCGTATCCCGCGGGTCTCGGTGGCCGTCTCGGAAGCCGAGCTGACCGGCTTCCTCGTCGAGGGCGGTGAGCGTGTCGACGAGGGCACACCGATTTACGTGATCGCCACCGAAAAGGTGGAACAGGAAATCGAAGCCGGAGCCTCGGGCACCGTGCGATGGACCGGCGAGATCGGCACCACCTACGACATCGGCGCCGAAATCGGCGTCATCACCCCATAACGAAAGGGCAAGCACATATGGACCTCGACGAGACCCGCGAAAGAATCATCTATCAAAAGCAAGGGCCGATCGCCAAGGTCACGCTGAACTGGCCGGAGAAGGCCAACGCCCAGGACCAGAAGATGGCCGAAGAAGTCGATGCCGCATTGCTGGACGCCGACCGTGATTACGACATCAAGGTTTTGATCCTGAAGGCCAACGGCAAGGGCTTCTGCTCCGGGCATGCCATCGGCAACAACGCCGTCGACTATCCGGCTTTCGTCGAGGGCGCCAAAGTCATGGGCACGCCCTGGAAGCCGCAAACCGACCTGTTCGTCAAGCCCGTCATGAACCTGTGGGAGTTCGCCAAGCCGACCATCGCGCAAGTGCACGGCTACTGCGTGGGGGGCGGCACCCACTACGGGCTGACCACCGACATCGTGATCGCCTCCGAGGACGCTTACTTCTCCTACCCGCCGCTGCAAGGATTCGGTATGCCGTCGGGTGAATGTTCCATCGAGCCATGGGTGTTCATGAACTGGCGGCGCGCGGCGTACTACCTCTATCTCGCCGAGGTCATCGACGCCAAAAAAGCGCTCGAGGTCGGGCTGGTCAACGAGGTCGTTCCGCTCGATCAACTCGACGCGCGTGTCGAGGCCATCGCCCGCCACATCGCCCAGGCGCCGATGACCACGCTGCTGGCGACCAAGGCCAACCTCAAACGAGCCTGGGAGCTGATGGGCATGCGGGTGCACTGGCAGAGCTCCAACGACCTGGTCGCGCTCGCCTCGATCAGCAAGGACGTGCAGGAGCTGATCCAGACGGTGTTCAAAGACAAGGTGTTGCCGTCCGAGCAAGCCCGCCGCCAGGCGGCCGCAGCCGCATCGACCGACGGCGCGACGGCCCCTTAATCTCTTCGAGCCTGACCGAGGTTTTTGGTGAACATCGCCGATCACGCGATCAGCGCCGCAGAGTCGCCGGCCCTTATCATTGCGCACGGCGACAGGGTGTCGTTCAGCGAGTTGTATGCCCGCAGCCAACGGGTCGCCGCGGTGCTGCACAGCGCCGGGTTGCGCCGCGGCGACGGCGTCGCCCTGGTGCTGCCGAACCGGCCTGAGTTCTTCGAAATCACTTGGGGTTGCCAGCTTTCCGGGCTCTACTACACCGCCGTCAACACTCACTTCACGCCCGACGAAGTTGCCTACGTCATCGACGACTCCGACGCAAAGGCGGTGTTCGTCGACGCCTCGATGGGTGATCTCGCAGCACATCTGCGCAGTGCCAATTCTGCCGTCGGTGTCCACATCGCGGTCGGCGGCAATCTGGCCGGCTGGCAATCCTACGACGGCGCCGTGGCGACGGCGGCCCATAGACCGCCGGCATCGGACGGGTCGGAGATGTTGTACTCGTCGGGCACGACGGGGCGGCCCAAGGCGGTGCGTCGACCGCTTCCGACCGACGGCAACGGGTCGTGGGCACAGTCGGTCCTGGAGATGGCGCTGATCCACAAGTACGGCATGGATCCCGCCAGCGTGTACCTGTCACCCGCGCCGCTGTATCACGCCGCCGGGGTGAACTACACGATGGCGGTAAACCGTGTCGGCGCCGCCGCGATCATCATGCGTAAGTTCGACGCGGAGGCTGTGCTGCGGTTGATAGACACGCACCGGGTCACCCACGCGCAGTTCGTGCCGACGATGTTCGTACGGATGCTCAAGCTGCCGAAGGCAGTTCGGGAGAAATACGACGTCTCAAGCCTGACGTGTGTGATCCACGCGGCAGCGCCGTGCCCGGTAGATGTCAAGCACGCGATGATGGAGTGGTTCGGCCCGATTATTCACGAATATTACGGCGGGACCGAGGGATTCGCGGGCACGACGATCGGGCCGCAGGAGTGGCTTGCTCATCCCGGCTCAGTCGGCATACCAATGTCCCCGGTCCATGTCGTCGGCGAGGACGGACAGGAGCTTCCCGTCGGGCAATCCGGCGAGCTCTACTTTGAAGGCGGCCCCGACTTCGAGTACTTCAAGGACCCTGCCAAAACCGCGTCGGTGTACAACGACCGCGGCTGGCGCTCCTTGGGAGATATGGGCTACGTCGACGACGACGGATATCTGTACCTGACCGACCGATCGACATTCATGATCGTCTCCGGCGGGGTGAACATCTATCCGCAGGAGGCGGAGAACCTGCTGGTTATGCATCCCAAACTGGTCGACGCGGCGGTGTTCGGTGTGCCTAACGACGAGTTCGGTGAAGAGGTCAAGGCCGTCGTGCAACCGGTCGATGGCATCACGGCGGGTCCCGACCTCGAAGCCGAGCTCATTGAGTACTGCCGAAAACACCTCGCCGGCTACAAGTGCCCGCGCACAGTCGAATTCGACCCGGAGCTGCCGCGGGACCCGAACGGAAAGCTCTACAAAAGGCGCATCCGGGAACGTTACTGGCAAGGGCGGGTATCACGGATCTTATGAGCCAACACAATGGTTGAGCTAAGAAAAGGGAAGTGAGATGGCCAACCCAACAACCACTGGACGAACTGATGTGAACTGGGAACCGCTTCCGGTGCCCTGGGCGGTTCAGGCGGCCGATCGGATTCCCAAGCAGCGCTACTACGACCCGGACTTCTATGCGCTGGAGGCCGAGCTGTTCTGGCCTCGGGTGTGGCAGATGGCGTGTCGGCTCGAGGAGATCCCCAAGACCGGCGACTTTGTCGAGTACGTGATTCTCGACCAGTCGATCATCGTCGTGCGGGTGGATGACCAACACGTAAGGGCATATCACAACGCCTGCCGTCATCGCGGTGTGAAGCTGGTGGAGGGCAACGGAAATCGGCGCACGTTCGTCTGTCCATTCCACGGGTGGTGCTGGGGCATCGACGGCCGCAACACGTTTGTGTTGCGTCCCGAGGTGTTCGCCGAGGAGAACATGTGTTCAGACGACCTGCAACTCGTGTCGGTCAGGTGTGAGCTGTGGGGCGGGTGCGCGTGGATCAACCTCGACGACAACGCCCCCGGGTTGCGGGACTGGATGGAGCCGTTCGCGTCGATCTATGACGCCTGGAAGGTCGAATCACTGCGCGTCGAGTGGTGGCAGTCGTGCCGGCTGCCGGTGAACTGGAAACTGGCAACGGCAGCGTTCATGGAGGGATACCACGTCCCGCAGACGCATCCGCAACTGCTGCCGTCCGCCGAGGCCGGCAGCCCGTCCGCAGCGGTGCACCCGGTGGTCGCCAGCAGCCTGTACTTCATGCGCACCCTGGGCGACGGCATGGGCGGGATGACCCATGAGAACGACATCCGCATCGCTGAGGGCCTGCAGAACATCGAGCTGCCAACCGATCCAGCTGAGGCGATGACGGCCTGGCGCAGCGCACTTAACGATGCCGTCGTGAGCTGGCATCGAGCGCGCGGCAGCGACATGCCCGACCTCAACGAGTTGATTCGCCGGGGCATTACCGACGCGATCGGGTTCTGCTTCCCGCACCACTTCATCCTGCCCACCTACAGCAGCGCATCGTCGTACCGAATTCGTCCGCTCGGGCCCGAAGAAACCCTGTTCGAGATCTGGTCGCTCACCCGATTGCCGTCAGATCTTTCGGCCGGAAAGCCCACACCACCGGAGCCGATGCCGCCCGACGACCCGCGCTGGCCGCCGATCCCGGCTCAGGACTTCTCGAACTTGCCGCGACAGCAAAAAGGGCTGCATTCACGCGGATTTGAATACATGCGGCTGTCGGATCAGATCGAAGGGCTGATCTCGAACTTCGAACGCGTCGTGGACGGTTTTCTCGCCGGCTTGCCGCATGAGACGTTGGTGCCGGCAATCCAGAAGACCAACACCACCATCGATGTGCCGATCGCCGATCTCGGATTCACCTCGGAGGCACGATGAGCACCCGCTGGGATCACTCCGTCGACCTGCTCATTGCGGGCAGCGGTGGTGGCGGCATGGCGGCGGCCCTGGCCGCGCTCGACTCCGGGATCGAGCCGCTGGTGATCGAGAAGCAGGATCTCATCGGCGGGGCGACTGGGATGTCGGGCGGCATGGTGTGGTTGCCGAACAACCCCTTGATGGTTGCCGACGGAATATCCGATTCGCATCAAGACGGTATGGCGTACTTCGACGACGTTGTCGGCGACATCGGTGAGGCATCGTCGGTTGCCCGCCGCGAGATGTTTCTGACCGCCGGCTACGAGATGATCGACTTGCTCACGCACAAGGGCGTTCGCCTTGTCCGATGCCCGGGCTACAGCGACTATTATCCGAATCACAAGGGCGGCAACGCAGCCGGACGTTCGGTCGAGGGCATCCCATACGACGCGTCAGTGTTGGGGGACTGGAGCGACAGGCTCGAGACGATGGACAAGAACTGGAACCGCGGATTCGTGGTGAAGACCAACGAGCTGCGGTCAGTGCAGTACTTCAACCGCTCGCCACGCGCGTTCGCCGTAGCTATGACGGTGTTCACTCGCACCTGGGCCGCCCGGCTTCGGCGCCGCAGAATGCTGACCAACGGCGCGTCAATAATAGGTCAGATGCTCAAGGTGCTGATCGACCTCAGCGGGGGTGATCCGCCAGTGTGGACCGGCACTGCGATGGACGATCTGATCGTCGAGGACGGTCGGGTCGTCGGCGCCCGAGTCACTCGCGGCGGCTCGTCGCTGAATATAGAAGCGCGCAAAGGAGTGCTACTCGCCGCGGGCGGGTTCAGCCGCAACGCGGAAATGCGCCGCCGCTACAGCGGCGACCAGCCCAACGAGGCAAAGTGGTCTCTCTCGAATACGGGCGACACCGGTGAAGTGCTGCAGACGGCGATGCAGCTAGGCGCGAAGACGGACATGTTGGATGAAGCCTGGTGGCTCCCATCAGTTTTCGTCGCAGACCCCCGCGCCCGTGCAATCGGCCAGGCGCGGCAGCGACCCGGGGCCATCTACGTCGACGGCACCGGCAGGCGCTTCTGCAATGAGTCGAACTCCTACGTCGAAGTCGGCAAGGCGATGTACGCCAACAACGCGGTGCCGTGTTGGCAGATTTTCGATGAAGGTTATGTGGGCCGGTACGTCTCGTCTGCGAATCCGCTGCAGAAGCGTCGGCTGCCGGAAGAGGTGATCAAGTCGGGAGCCGTGGTGCGGGGTAACACCCTCGCTGACCTGGCACGCCAGATAGACGTCCCCGCACAAGCATTGGAGGAGACGGTCGTCCGCTTCAATGAGTTCGCGGCCAAGGGGCTCGACCCGGACTTCGGGCGCGGTCAGTCGGCGTACAACCTATGTCTCGGCGATCCCGGTTACAAACCGAACGCCGCACTCGGACCGATCGACCGTGCGCCGTTCTACGCGGCCCGGGTGTTCCCGGCCGACGTTGGTACCTGCGGTGGGGTCATCACCAACGAGCACGCGCAGGTGCTCGACGAGAGCGATCGGGTGATCGACGGTCTATACGCGACGGGCAACATCACCGCTACTGTGATGGGCCGTAACTATCTCGGAGCGGGCGGCAGCATCGCGAACACGATGGTGTTTGGCTACGTCGCCGCGCGGCATGCCGCCGGCCGAAAGATTGCCGGCGAACGGAGCCGTTAGCCTCACATGCCCGCCGAGTGTGAAGCTAGCCGCACATTCGGCCGCGAGAGTGCGGCTAGCTTCACTTTGGTGCTTTGGGGTCCGGCTCGTCGCGGTCCACGAAATCTCTTGGCTTCAAGCCCGATTGAATGAGCTCGGCTCGTCGTGCCTGAACATCGGACGCCGCGCCGACCATGTTGGTCAAGATGTGGCTGACCTGCAGATGCACCCGCATGCCCATCAGCTCCCAAGCCCGCTTCACGTTGTTTTTCACCGCCATCAACGTGGTCAACGGGATCTGGGCGATCTTTTGTGCCATCTCCTCGACGACATCCTCGAGATCCTCGCGCGCAACCACTCGGTTGAGCAGCCCCCACTCAAGCGCCTGCTGTGCGGACAGCGTCGGCGCCAGCAGCAACCAGTCCATGGTGCGATGCCAATTCATCAGCAGCCACGGCTCGATCATGGTGTGCCCGCCGGGTTCACCGAGGCTCTGCGCGAGTGGCATCTGAAAATAAGCGTCGTCGGACGCCACGCAGAAGTCGGTCAGCAGGCCTAGATAGATCCCACCACCCATGCAATAGCCGTGAATCTGCGAGATGGTCGGCTTGGGAAACTCCCACAGATACAACGTCGGCCACAAGAACAAATCGGCGGTGCCCTTGTAGAGGTCCTCGAAGGTGTCCCCGAAGTCCGGGTAGGGGTTTTCATCGGGGCCCCAGCGCGCCACGTGCCCGCCGCAGAACCCCTTACCGTTGGCCTTGAGAATCACCACTTTGATCTCGCGGTCGCGGTCGGCCTCGTGCAGGCATTCGTCAACTTCCTGCACCAGCGTTGCGTCTTTGGTGTTGGCCTTGTCGACACGGTTGAGGATGATCCGTGCAATCGGCGGTTCGCGTTCATAAATCACCGCTTCCAAAACGCGCCGCTCCATTCCGGTGACATTACCTGACACCGCTATCTGAAAATCCGTTTAACGGTTGCGCGATGCGCGCCGTAGGAGTGAAGTGTATTCGGGGCTTCGGCGCTCCCATATCGCGATCCACCAGGACTGCCACGGCTAGATCTTGATAACGAATGGACTCGTATGACGACCCCGTTGGACCGAGCGGCACGTCTGGAACTGGTGGCGCGCCTTCAGTCTTCCTACCCGGAACTTCCGGACGCACCCACGCCCGATCTGATAGATCACGACCGGTTCACCGCCTATACCAAGACACCGCATGATGTCGGTGGTGAGCCGGATGCCCCGATCGCGTTCGAGAACAAGCAGTACGAGATGTGGGAAGAAAACACTTACGTCATGTGTGAGGTTCTCGGCTGGCGTGGGATCTGGTTGTCCGAGGAACGACGCCGGATGGGCAACGTCGACCTGGGTCGCACCATCTATCTCGGCCTGCCCTATTACGGGCGGTGGCTGCTGGCCGTCGCGCGCGTACTCGCGGAGAAGCACCACATCGGCCTGAGTGAATTGGCCGAACGCATGGCCGAGGTCAAGCAGCGGTATGCGGCCGGCTTGCGGGGAGAGCCCTTAGAGGCCAAGCCCAAGTTCGAAGGTGACCCTGCCACGGTTAAACGCAACCGGCACCACACGCACGCGGTCGGCAAGGGTGACCCGCAAGTGTTTGCCGGACAAGCCGGCGAGCCGAAGTTCAGGGTCGGCGACAGGGTTGTGGTACGAGAGCTGCCCGTGCTGCTGTACACCCGCACCCAAGAGTACGTTCGCGGCGCGACGGGGGAGATCGCGGTTGTCTCCTACGAAAGCCCTGCCGCCGAGGACGAGACCTGGGATGGCCCTGACCAGAAACCCGAGTGGTTCTACATCGTGCGGTTCAACCTTTCCCAGTTGTGGCACGGCTATACCGGCCCCGGCAATGACACCCTGCAGACCGAGATCCCGGAGCGGTGGCTCGCGGCGGCTGAAAGGACCTCAGCATGACGGCTCACGATCACGACCACGAACGCACCGCCGCGCCCATGGTCGACGAGATCACCGACTTCGAAGTCCTGGAGATCGCACTTCGCGAATTGTGCATCGAAAAAGGCATTTTCACCGCCGAGGAGCATCGCCACTTCACCGAGTTCGCTGAACAGATCGGCCCAACCCCTGCCGCGCATCTGGTGGCGCGGGCGTGGATTGATCCTGAGTTCAAAAAACTCGTCCTCTCGGATCCGCTGGCCGCCAGCAAGGAAGTTGGCGTCGACTGGTTGCAACCCACAGGTTTCGGGACACCGAGCGATTTCACCGCTTTCCATGTACTCGAAGACACGCCAACCTTGCACCACGTCATTGTCTGCACGCTGTGCTCCTGCTATCCGCGTCCGATTCTGGGTAACTCACCAGAGTGGTACCGCACGCCCAACTTTCGTCGTCGTATCGTGCGCTGGCCGCGCCAAGTGCTCGCGGAGTTCGGCCTTTACTTGCCGGAGGAGGTCGAAATCCGGGTGGAGGATTCGAACCAGAAGCACCGTTTCATGGTGATGCCGGTGCGTCCGGAGGGAACCGATGGCTGGACCGAGGAACAGCTGGTCGAAATCATCACGCGCGACTGCCTGATCGGTGTCGCATTGCCGAAGGTCGGTGTGACCACCAACGCGGTGACCGAGACCCGCCCGGCCATCCATCCCGCGAACCCGTAGGGGTCACTGGTGCGCGCGTCAGGAGACCTGGGTCCGGCCGAAAGTCCGTCGATTGCGCCGTTGGCGAAAATCGTTGAGAGAAAACAGGTCTGGGCTCGGATGGCGGCAAAGTATGGTGTTGACAATCCTGTGCCGCCGTGGAAAACCAGCCTGGATGGGATCTGTGACGCGCTTGACCAAAGTAGCTGCGGCACATCGTTGCTCAGCGTCGACCGACGTAACGAGGAGGACGCGCTGGCGGCAACGGTGTACGCCGGCCTGCCCTACCCGGAAAACCGGTTGGTCGCGCTGGCGCACTCGCTGGTACTGCGCGGGCTCATCGACGAGGCCGAGCTGGAGCAACGGCTGGCCGCTGTGCGGGCCAGGCTGGAAGCCTGACCACGCAGCAGCGGTGAACCTGCCGGCTACGCGTTGGCCGGCGCGGACACCTTCATCAGCTTCATTAGGTTGCCGCCCATGATCTTGGCGACGTCCTCTTCGTCGAAGTCGGTCAGTTCGTCGACGAAGGAGATCGGATCCTTCAGGCCCTCGGGGTGCGGCCAGTCGGATCCGAACAGCACCCGGTCGGTGCCCACCATCTTGACGATCTCGGTGAACCGGTCTTCCCAGAACGGGGTGATGTACACGCAGCGCTTGAACGCCTCGATCGGGTCCTCGCTGAACGATTGCGGCATCTTCTTGTAAACGCCCTTGAGGCCCTTGAACAGGTCCGGCACCCAGTCAGCACCGTTTTCGATTGACAGGATCCGCAATTCAGGGTTGCGGGACAGCGCGCCGTGGCACACCAGCGCACCCATCGCGTCCAGGATCGGCCGGTGGCCCATCGCGAAGCTCCGGAAAGCGGTCGGCTTGAACGGCAGGAATTCGTCGCCGGGCTCCCACACATTCGCGAACTCGGAGTAGCCGCTGTCGGAGGCGTGCATCGACACCGGCAGCTCGGCTTTGATGCAGGCCTGCCAGAACGGGTCGAACTCCTCGAGGCCGAACGACCGGCTGCCGCGATAGCCCGGCACCGGCGCCGGCCGGACCAGCACGGTGCGCGCGCCCCGCTCCAGGCACCACTGCAGCTCTTCCAGAGCGCGGTCGACGATGGGCAGGGTGATCACCGGGGTGGCGAAGATGCGGTCCTTGTAATTGAACGACCAAGTCTCGTACATCCATTGGTTGAGCGCGTGGATGACGTCGTGGGTCATCTCCGGGTCGTCCTTCATGCGTTCCTCGACCAGGCTGGCCAGGGTCGGGAACATCAGGGCGTAGTCGATACCGAGCTCGTCCATGACCTCCAGGCGCGGGCCCGGTTCACGGAAGGCGGGGATCGCCTTCATCGGCTCGCCCAGGATCTCGCGGTAGGTCTTGCCTTGCGCGCCGTTGCGGAAGTAGTCCTCCTGCGCGCCCGGGCGGGCCACCTTCTCGAAGGTCGGGTTGGGGATGTACTCGCTGATGTGGCCGCGCACCACGATCTTGGTGCGACCGCGAACCTGCACGTAGTCGATGACGTTCTTGCGGTTGTCCGGCAAGAATTTGGTCAGCGCTTCCTGCGGTTCGTACATGTGGTTGTCGGCGTCGAACACCGGGAAGGAAAGCTCGCGAGACGGCATGGCGATCTCCTTGCAGAAGTGTGGGTCCTGAGTGAGTGGTAATGACGTTACCACTTCTGCGCAACAAGCTGTATTCGGTCGGGAATCGGGTCAGGCAGGAGGCCAGTCGGGAAGCTTCGGGGTCGCCCCGGTGATGACGGCGAAGTTCACCGTTGCCGTCGCGAGCAGCTCCTCTTCGCCGCCGCCGTCGCCATAGACATCGACCTGCATCACCATCGCGCGCCGGCCGCTGCGCAGCATCCGCGGCACCGCGAACGCGGAGCCTTCACGGATTGGTCGCAGGTAGCGGACGAATAGGTCGGCGGTCGTCATCGTGGTGCCGTCCTGCAGGTAGTCCAGCCCGAACTGTCCGCCCGCGACGTCGACGAGTGTGGCGATCAGGCCACCCTGCAGGGCACCGGAAGTGTTGACCACCTGGGGACTCACCGGCATCGTCATCGCGAATTCGCCGTTGTGAGCGCCCGGTCGTATTCCGATCTGGGTGAACAGCTCACTGAGCGTCGGCGCTGCCACTTGTTCGTCCGCGTCTGCACCCAAGGCGCGAATGCAGAAGTCGTACAGGTGTGCCGAGTCGATTGGCGCACCGGTCAGTTCGGCTCCCAGCCAATGCAGTCGGAGGGCGCCCAAGATGGTCTGCATGACGATGGCGGCGGCGGGCCCGACATCCAGGTTGGCCCGGAAAACCCCTTCGGTGATGCCGCGCTGTACGACGTCTCGAATCAGCTCGTGTAGCGGGGAGAGCACCCGGGCATAGTCACGTGGCCGGGTTTCGGCCAGGTGCTGGTTGTAGAGGTTCATCGCCCGATTGAGGCTGTCCTGGGTGCTCGACTGAGGTTCCGCGCTGATCCGGTCGATGATCAGCTTGATCGCGGCGGTGCTGTCCAGCCCGGTGGTTTCGGTGCGCCACGCTTGCGTCGACTGCGCCATGGTCCGCTCCAGCAGGGCGATCAGCAATTCATCCTTGCTGCTGAAGTGCTGGTAGAAGGCCCGCAATGAGGTCTTGGAGCGGGCGACCACCTCTTGCACGGTGAAGTCAGTGCGACCGGTTTCGCGCAATATCTCGACGGCGGTCTTGATGAAGCGGGCAGCACGCGTCGTCGCTTCGGCTTCGTCGGCTACGTCGTCCCTGGCCATCCCGCCTCCTCTGTCGCGCGTGATCACGCAGTGAGAATGAGGTTACCGCGCGTTGGCGAAATTCGATTACTCAGCGGATGTCCAGGTTCTGCCACGACGCGAGCCATGGCGCAAAAAGGCTGTTCGCGGACCTATGACAGGAATTGCCGTCAGTACCCGATCTCGTCGCAGATCGGCGGGATGATGACCAATGCGCCGCGGGGAGTGCAGAAGGGATGCGGCGGCGGTGGAGGCGGTGAAGGCGCAGGCGTGAAGATCGGAGCTGGAATGTCTGCCGAAATGAAGCTCTCCAGAGGATTTCCCTTTAGGTCAACCATTCGCACATTGCCCTGGCCGAACGGGACCTCATACCAGGTATGGCATACACCCATGTCCCATTGCATGCCGGCGAATGGCAGCGCTTGACCAGGACACCAGTTGTGTGGCTGCGCAGCAAATGGGTCGGCCTGGGCGAGACCCGCGGCGGGCCCGACACCGGCCACTGCCAGACCACCCGCTAGCAACGCCCCGGCACTGAGTTTCTTGAGGGCGATGGCGGTGGCCATAATGCACTCCTTCAAATGCTGTTAGAGAGCAGCCTAATGCCGATTGCTTGTGAAGTTCTTGCTTTGCATGGCCCATAATCCGGACGCCAAATGCCTCGTCAAAGGTTGGCATCTAGTAGAGATAGGACGTTCTAGTTGATTGCCGGATCAGGGAAGCGCCGGCGGCGAATATCGCGACTGCTATCAGCGAGGGCGCATTCATGGGACTGACCGCAATGAGCCGGCAACCGGACACCTCGAACATCTCGTCATGCGCAAATCGGTGGTGCCGAATGACTCGAACCGCATCATGTCTGGCGGAACCGCTACGCGATCGACCTGGTGGCGATACCGTTTGCCAGTGAGGTCGGCGACGCAAGCCGTGCGCTCGGAGTCGTTGCTGGTCCACGGCCACTTTGTTCCCCGCAAGCATAGGAGTCGGGTTGAAATGTCTCTTTGCGCTGGCGCCGCCAGGTTGATCGCGATCGCCGCGTGCAGCGGCGCTGCTGTACTCCTCTCCACGGGCAATTGCGCCGCAGCGCCCTCGGGCAAGCTGATGGAAATGCTGCCTCAGGGCTTTTCCTCGGCCAATTGCGAAGAGAAAACGCCGTCGCCGCCCGGGGTCGACCCGCCTGCGCTGGAAAGAGTGATGTGCGACCCAAGCAGCGACCCAAGCGGACCCTCGTTCGCCGTGTTCCTGCTCTATGCAAACCTCGATGACTTGGCAACAGGGTTTCAGCAGGGCCCCGGCTCAAGCGGATATACGGTGGCGTCGTCCTGCCCGGGTAACGGAGCTTCCCCTGGCACGTGGAATTACCGCAACTCCAGTCAGGGCGCTGGCCAGGTCGCGTGCGGAACCTCCGTCGAGGGCAATCCGACGGTCATCTGGACGGACAACGCCAAACTCAGGCTCGCCGTCGTTGAGGGCAAAGGCCAAGACATTGCCAGCCTGTATCAGTGGTGGAGCGATAAGTCCTGACGTCTCGGCGCTCACGAGCTCAACGGCGTGCCCGGCGAATGGCGCCTCTTCGCTGTCACTTCTCCGTAGCAGCTTGTGTACCCGGCACAAGCCGCACCGGCAGTCAATATCTGAAATGCCGCGTTATCCGCCCCGGTCGGCGATCATCGCCGAGCGGTTGACTTTGGTCGCCGCCGTGCGGGGAATATCGTCGACGAACTCCACTGTCTTGGGCGCCTTGTAAGCGGCCAGCCGAGTCTTCGCGTAGGCGATGACCTGTCGCTCGGTCAGCGGCGTCGCGGGGTCGGCGAGCTGCACCACGGCGTGCACTCGGCGACCCCACTCGGGATCGGTGAGCCCGATGACGACGACGTCGGCGATGGCGTCATGCTCGGCCAGTGCGCATTCCACTTCCGCGGGAAAGACATTGGCGCCACCGGTGATGATCATGTCGCTGCGGCGATCGGCGATGTAGAGGTAGCCGTCGGCGTCCAGATATCCGACATCGCCGGCGGTCCGGAATCCGTCAGGCGTCGACGGCAACAGCGGCGCTCCACCCAGATACCGATACCCGGCGCTCATCGGTGAGCGTAAATAGATCTCACCGAGCTCACCGGTCGCCACGGGTGTGCCGTCCGGATCCAAGATCCGCACCTCGGTGTCCCGGAAGCCGCGGCCGACGCTGCCCGGATGCGCCAGCCACTCGTCGCCGCGTAAAGCCGTGATTCCGAGGCCTTCGGTCATGCCGTAGGCCATCACGATTTGTTCGGGACTGAGCAGATCAAACCAGGTGTGCAACAGCGCATGCGGCATCACCGCGGCACCCTGCAAGATCCAGGCGATGCTGGAGAAATCCCGCCGGTGGACATCGGGCAGAGCCGCGATGCGCGCCAGCATGGTCGGCGTGGCGGTGAAATTGGTGATTCGATACTTTTCGATGGCGTCGACAACGGTTGCCGCATCGAACTTTTCGAGGATCACCAATCGATCCCCGCCCAGCAGGTAGCTGAGCGGCGAGAACCCGTTGGTGTGATACATCGGACCGGGCACCAGAATGGTCTGCGGCTGCGCCGTCGGTGTCCAGGCGGCCAAAAACGGGAAGGATGACTCGGCCGTCCAAACCCCCTGCGCCAGAGTAAGAATCACCTTTGGCAGGCCGGTGGAACCGCTGCTGCATATCCCGTTGGCATTGGGGGAGACCACGACCGGAAGAGGCTCGTCGGACTGCTCGGCGGCGCGCGCGGCCAGCGCATCCCGGTGTTGCTCGTCGACGACGACGGCCGGCTCGATGACAGCCAGCACCCGGGACCGCTCCCATTCTGGCAGATCCCAGCGCATCGGAACCGGGACGGCGCCAATTTTCCAGCAGCCCAGGACGGCCAGCACGAGTTCCTCGGAATTGGGAATGGCAAGCGCGACAAGCGAACCGAAATCAGCGCCGGCAGCCGCAAGGGCCCGTCCCCATTGGTTGGCCCGGGCGTCGAGCTCTGCGAAGGTCAGCCTGCGGGTGGTGCCATCCGGCGCCAGCGTATCCAAAGCGGGCTCGTCACCGCGTTGTTCGGCGAGTTGCTGCAGTCGTAACCCGGACGGAATACCGTCGTCCTGCTGGCCGGGAACATCCCCGGCCGCGAGTTCTCCGGTGCTCATCTGCGGCTCACACCGCCTCCGCCGCGACTGGTTGCGAGAACAGTGTCTCCAGTTGGCCGCCGCGAACACCGGGCACCAAGCGCAAGGCCATCATTTCGCTGCTGACCGGCAGCCGGATCAGCGGCTGGGTGTGCCTGTCCAGGACGCTGACGTCGGACTCGTCACAGAAGCCCAGGGCGCCGAGCAGTTGGTGCGCGGTCCGCAGCACCTGGCGTGCGGTGTCGGCGGCCTTGAGTCGCAGTATCAGCGCGTCTGCCGAACGGACCTGGGCTGCCGTTGTTTCCGTTCGGCTGATCGCGTATTTGGCAAGTTCGTCAAGCCCGCGCACGGCGACCGACGCGTCGGCGATCGTGAACCGGACGGCCTGGAATTCCGCGAGCGGCTTGCCGAACTGCATCCGCGCGGTGACGTGCCGCCGGGTGATTTCCAACGCTTGCTGCATGGCGCCCAGAATCCGCCAGGATCCCAGCGTCAGGTGCAGGTCGACGTCGGCTGCCGGCACGGTGCCGTCGGGCTCAGTCAAGACCGCCGGCACCAGAAACGGCCCCAGCTTGGCGCCGGTTCGCGACGACGCTTGCACGCGGTACCGCGTGCCGTCGAGGTCGGCGGCAACCCAATCTCCGGGCAGGTCGCCGTGGTCGATGCGCGGTGCTTCGGGATTCACCAAGGCGAGCCGAACGCCGTCGATCGCCAGCAGCTCCTCGACGAGCGGGTAAGGCAGTGTCGCTGCGCCGGCAGCCTGGCAGAGAACTGCGGCCGCCAGCAGATCGTCTGGGGAGGATCTGACGTCGAGGTCGAATGCACCGAGGTCGGCCAGCGCAGACCGGGCGTCGTGCCGCAGGTGTTCTTCGGTCTCGGCCCGCAACGCTGTCTGCGGGCCGCCGAACCGGGAGAACCGTTTGGCGGCGACAGCGCCGAATTCGGTAATGTCCTCTGGCAGAGCGGTGTTCACCGATGATCTCCTAAAGCTTCGCGTGCCACCAGCATGCGTTGTACTTCGATTGTTCCCGACGCCACGGTGGCCGCTTGGGCATAGCGCCAATGGTCTTCAACCGCTCCGTGTAGTCGCGCCGAGGTACCGCTGTCCAGTGCGGTGGGGCCGAGTACATCGAACAACAGTTCAGCGACCTGCTGATCGCAGGTGGTGGTCGCGATGCGGGCGGCGCTGGCTGCCGCGCCTGCGGACGGGTCATCCTGGAGCGACACCGCGCGATAGGCCAGCAGCCGTGCCACCCGCAAGTCGATCAGTGCCCGGACCCAGCGGGTCCGGATCGACTCGGGCAACTGGTCCCAATCGTCGCCGAGTTCGTTCTGCATCCGGTCCAGCAGCGACTCACACCGCGCGTACCGGGCGATCCCGACCCGCTCGAAGGCGAGCGCCTCGCGCATCACCCGCCAGCCGTCGCCCACTTCGCCGAGGACCTCGTCGGCGAACACCTCGAGGCCGTCGAGGAATACCTCGTTGAGGTGGTGGGGTCCCAGCATCGAGCGGATCGGTCGCACGGTGATACCGGGCCGGTCCATGGGGACCAGGAATAGGCTGAGCCGCTTGGGTTTCGGAGCGTTCGGATCGGTGCACGCCGCCAGCACGCACCACGACGCCATCTGCGCGTACGACGTCCAGACCTTCTGGCCGGTGACCCGCCAGCTGTCGCCGTCGCGAACCGCTCGGGTGCGCAGCGACGCGAGATCGGTCCCGGCTTCCGGCTCGGAGAATCCCTGACACCAAATCACTTCTCCGCTGGCGATGGCCGACAGGTGTCGGGCTTTCTGCTCGGCGGTCCCATAACGCATCAGCGCGGGGCCGACCCAGTTGATGCCCATGTACTGCGCTCCACGGGGCTCATGATGGGCCCACATCTCCTCGCGCAGTACGGTCTGCTGCCATATCGAACCGCCTCCGCCGCCATGCTCTTTCGGCCAGGCCAGGGCCAACAGACCGTCGGAGGCCAGCAGCTTGCAGAACGACTCAGTGGTCGCGAGGTCTCGGGGGTCGTCGGTGCAGGCACCCAAGAACCCTTCCGGGATGTGCGCGGAAATCAAATCCCGCAGACGCTTTCTGAGTTCGACTGCGTCAGCGCCGAGGTCATAGTCCATCGTCATCCCTTCGGCAAACCGAGCAGTCGCTCGGCGATGATGTTGCGTTGGATCTCGGATGTGCCGCCGTAGATGGTCGCCGCCAACGCGTCCTGGCGTTCGAAGAGCAGATCTGGATCGTTGATCGAAGTTGGGCCGGCGGCCGCGGCGGCGAGTTCCCAAACCCGCTGCAGTGTCAGCGAACCGAGAAGTTTGAGGATGTCGGCTTCGGGGGTGGGGCGGTCGGCGAGTTCGTTGGACAACGCGCGGTATCCGGTTGCCCGCAACGCCTCGGCGTCGGCGAGCAGCGAGCCGAGCTCGGTGAAGACCTCGCCGGAGGCGTAGTCGTCGTCTGTCTGCGGTCCCCGAATGGAATCGAGTCCACGTTGGATCTCAACCCAGTTCATGATCCAGATCATCTGGCGCTCGTGGTCAAGCGACGACAATGCGACCTGCCATCCGCCGTTGCAGGGTCCCAGCAAGTTCGCGACCGGCACCTCGACATCGTCGAGGATGACTTCGCAGAACGTCTCATCAGAGATCGACGCCATCCGGATGGGTTCAATGGTTACCCCGGGGGATTCCAGATCGAGGATGAGGCAGGAAATGCCGCGGTGTTTCGGTGCGTCCGGGTCGGTGCGGGCATAGAGCGTGCACCACTTGGACAGGTGCGCTTGGGTGGTCCAGATTTTTCTGCCCTTGACCCGGAACGTGTCGCCGTCACGCACGGCGCGGGTGCGCAGACCGGCGAAGTCTGATCCGGCTTCGGGCTCCGACATGCCGAGCGCCCACCACTCATCGCCGCGCAGCAGCGGGACCAGCAGACGTTCGATCTGCTCGGGGGTGCCGAATTGGCGGATGCCCGGCGCCGCAACATTGGGCCCGGCGATGTTGGGCAGCTTGGGTGCCGATCGCATCGCTCCCTCGAGCCGGATCTCCATCGCGTCGGCCAGGCCCAACGAACGACCGCCGTGTTCGCGTGGCCACGTCGGCTGCAACCATCCCGCCTCGAACGCGGCGCGTTGATGATCGCGCCGAAGATCGAGGTCCCAGCGATACTCGCGGTAACGGTCGTAGTAGTCGTTCGGCAAGAAGTCCGTCAACCAGGCTGCGTATTCGGCGACCACTTCGGAGGAGCGCGTCATGCGGCACCGCCGGCGAAGCGGCGTCCCACTGCGTGGTAGAGCGCGCGGCTGTCTCCCAGCGTCGAGGCGCTTTGCCACGCATACCGCAGATATAAATGCATGTCGTGCTCCCAGGTCTGCGCCAAAGCGCCGTGGACCTGAACACCGGTGCGCGCGCAGCCGACCGCCGCCTCCGCTGCCGCCGCTTTGGCCAGCGCCGCAGCGGTCCAGCCGGCCGAGGGCGGCGTCGCGGGATCATCGAGGCGCGCTGCCGCCGCGTAGGTGAGGCTGCGGGCGCGCTCCAGGGCGACATAGTTGTCGGCTAACGCGTGCTTGATCCCCTGGAATGCGCCGATCGGCTTGCCGAATTGCTGACGTGATTTCGCATGCTCTATTGCGCGGGACAGTGCGGCGTCGGCCACGCCAACCAGGTCGGCGGCCGCGGCGACCAACGGTGTCGCCAGCGCAGCTTCCACATCGACTGGCGCGGTAACGACGGGTTCGGTGTCGATCTCGACGTCGGCGACCGGCTGGGCCGGATCGGTGCACTCAACGGCTTGTACGGACACGCCGTCGCCGACGCGGGCGACGGCGGTGACCGGCCCGTCGGCCGATGAGGCCAAGGTGACAAGCAGCTCCGCCCGCGGCAGACCGGCCACCGCAACCGCGCGCCCGTGTAAGCGTCCACCCTGCAGGGTCATCGGGACACCCGGCAGCCGGCACCCGGGCGGGTGAACGGCAAGCGCGGCCACGACTCCGCCGCCGATGGCGCTGAGCACGTCGCCTACCGCGGCGCCGGCGACCCGCAAGACACCTGCGGCCAGTCCGACACTGCTCAGCAACGGGATGGGGGCGATGGCCGCACCGCACTGCTCCAAAACAACGGCGAGATCGGTGCGGCCGAAGGAGCCGTCGGGGCCGTCGGCGGGCACGGCGAGTTCAGTCCAGCCGAGGTCGACGACCGTCTTCCACACCGTGCGCCAGCGTTCCGGATCCGTTACCGCCTGCCGGGCGACTCCGGGCGGGCACTCGGCGCGCAGGACGTCGCGCACGCTGTCACGCAGCGCCAGCTGACCGGAATTCAGTCCGACATCCATAAGGCCCCTAACATAATAAAAATAGTAAACTAGCGCGACAGACGTCAATCGCTGGCGCGATAGGCTGGGCGGCTCCGTATGGTGTTCAGCTATGGCCGAGTGGTACCTGTTCCTGCCGCAAGTAAGGATGCCGGTCGCCGACATCGTGGAGCGATCGCGCCACGCTGAGGCGAGCGGCTTCTCCGGGGTGGCGTTCATCGACCACCTCGAGGCGCCCGGACTGCGTGACGAAAAGATCTGGGAGGCAATGGGCGTCGCCACCTGGGTGGCCGCGAAGACCGAGCGGTTGCGGATCGGTCATTTGGTGCTCTGTGACGCTTTTCGCCATCCGGCCGTGCTGGCCAAACAGGCCGTCACGTTGTCGGAGGCGTCGGACGGTCGCTTCGAACTCGGCCTGGGTTCCGGCTCGTGGCCCGCTGAGTTCACCAGATTCGATGTCGGCCAACAAAATCCAGTGGCCCGCGCGGAGCAGCTCGAGCACCATCTGGGGTTGCTCATGCAGTATTGGGGACGCGAGGAGTCGCCGGACCGCAGCCAGTCACCACTCCCGATACATCGGATCCCGCTGGTCCTCGGTGGAACCGGGCGCCGAATGATGAAACTTGTTCGGAAGTACGCGGATTGGTGGAACATACCGGCCAACCATCTCGATCGGTTAGCTGAGTTGGCGCCGACCACCGGGTCCGCTCGGGTGTCGATTCAGCAGATGGTGGGCTTCGTTCGCCGCAACAGCGACCCCACCGCCGTACGGGAGTTGAGCACCCGGCGGTTCGGGAACCTCGGTTCGGGTCTGGTCTGTGGTGACGCCGACGAATTGTCCGGACATTTCGCCCGCCTGGCCGACCAGGGCGTCGAGCGCTTCTATGTTTGGTTCGCCGATTTCGCCGCCCCGGAATCGCTGCACGAATTCGGCGAAACGGTGATCAAAGGGTTCCCGGGATAGCACGCCCGATCAGCGGTGCTGTGCGGCCCGCCGACGGACCTCGTCGGGCACGACGGGTTGGCGGGCGAACGGTCCGCGCTGGACGGCGTTCAGTCGGATCTCCGGCAGGTCCACTGACGGGTCCACGGTGTCCAGCCACGCTACGGCCTCGGCTACATCGGAGACCTGGATTGCGTACATTTCGAACGGAACATCCTGCAGCATCTCGGTTTCCACCGGCCCCGGCGTCACGATATGGACAGCGATGCCGTCACGGTCGACCTCGAGGGCCAGTGCACGGGCGAACGCGTTCATCCCCGCCTTGGACGCCGAGTAGGCGGTCCGCGCCATCATCGGTTCGTGCGCTGCGGACGACGAGATGAACACCAGTCGCGACCCCGGACGCATTCGTGGCAGCACCGCCGCGGTCACCACAAAGCAGGAATCCAGGTTCGCCGAAATGATCGACTGCCATTGCTCGAATGTTTGCTTGCGGGCGTAGGTCCCGCCGAGTGTTCCGGCGGCGTGCACGACCAAATCGATTGTCTCCATTGGGCTGAGCGCTTGTGAGAAACCCTTCGCGTCAGACGCATCGGCCGCGATGTAGCGCGCTCCGATCTCCTCGGCGGCCGCGCGCAGCGGGTCCTCCCGTCGTGCCGACAGCACGACGTCGTAACCCAGTTCGGATAGCTTGCGCGCGCAGCCCTTGCCGATACCGCCGCTGCCGCCGGTGACCAGTGCGGTTCTCACGCTTGCCGCGATCTACAGATGGCGGTTGTCTCGCGGGCGGGACAGCGCCTGCGGCGACAACGCGTAGATCCGTTGGTCGGGCCCTGTGGCCAGCACATGGCTCTGCGTATCAGAAAGGTGCCGGGCCGCGATGCGGCGCGCCCGGTCGACGTCCCCGGCCTCGATCATTTCGGCCAGCTTCACATGCGTGTTGAGCACGGCCCGACGCTTGGCCAACGACGGGTAGGTGCCCTTGGCGGCGCTTTCATCGGCCCATTGCTGTTCATGGCTGGTCCACAGCGTCTCCAGGGTGCCGACGACGGCGATGATCGTGCGGTTGCCGCAGCCACGGACGATGAGATCGTGGAATTTGCGGCCGATTTCGGTGAATTCGGGTCCGTCCTCCAGGTGCGTTTCCATGGCGTCGTTGACCTCTTTGAGCTCGCGGACGATGGTGTCGGCGCGGTCGGGTCGCTGAGCCGCCAATGCCGCGCAGGCAGGTTCGAGCTCCAGTATCGCCGTGCCGAGGTCGGCGACCACGACCGACTCGCTTTGCAACAGCAGACCCAGCATGTAGGCGGCGCTGGTCTTCGCCGGAGCGTGCACAATCGCACCGCCCCGGTTGCCGCGGCGAACCGATACCAGCCCTTCGGTCTCCAGGATCCGCAGCGCCTCACGCAGCGATACCAGGCTGACATTGAACTGCTCGACGAGCACTTCTTGGCGGGGCAGCAAATCGCCGTCGGCCAATTCGCCATCGATGATCTGGCGCCGTAACTCGTCGGCGACGATCTCGGCGATCCGCGGCGCCGACAATCGACGTCGGGCCTCGGGGCCAATTCCCAGCGCAGTCATAGGATTCCAGCAGCGGAATGACCGGACGGAGCCACGGCCGCTGCACCCGCGAACTCCATAACTGCAATCTTAGCAGTAATGGCATAATAGCCGCGCTGGTCAAGCGTCCGGTCGAATCGTGATGGAAGCATGATCGGCAAAGTTACTAAGATGACATAGACAACAACCCGACGATGCAGACGGATACAGGTTGAGCAGCGAGCATGACAGCCGACCGACGCCGCTGGACGACGTCCGCGTCGTCGAGATCAGTGACCGGATCGCAGGCAGTTACTGCGGGAAGCTGTTGGTCGATGCCGGCGCTGAGGTCAGGAAAATCGAACCGCCACAAGGCGATCCGTTGCGGCGAGTCAGCGCCAGCTGTTCGCCGATACCGGACGGGACCGACTCACCCCTGTTCGGCTACCTCAACGCCGGCAAGCGCAGCCTGACCTGGCCTGCCGCCGGCCCGCGCTCTGACGAGCGTTTCCACGACGAGCTCGCCGGCGCCGACATCGTCGTGGTGGCTGCCACCCGGGCGCAGGCGGCCGCGTTGGGTATCGATCCGCAGCGGTTACTGGCGGACAATCCGCAGGCGGTGGTCGTCACGATCTCCGACTTCGGCTGGACGGGTCCGTACGCCGAACGGGCCGCCTCCGAGTTCACCCTGCAGGCCTGGTCTGGCTTGACTGGGTTCCGCGGCGATCCGGCCGGCCCACCGATCGCGATCGGCGGCGACCTCGGCGAGTACATGGGCGGGGTGTCCGCCGCATTCGGGGCACTGGCGCTACGGCGCCGCGTCGAGCGTGGTGGTCGCGGTGAACATCTGGATTTGTCCATGCTGGAAGCAATCACGCTGATGCAAAGCGGCGAATGGCTGCACTCCCAGCTACTGCAGGCCCCGCCGGTATCCCGCACGGTCGAAGTGCCGTCGATCGAGCCGGCCAAGGACGGCTACGTCGGAATCACCATGGTCACCGGCCAGCAATGGCTTGACTTCGCGGCGATGGTCGACTGCCCGGAGCTGACCGAGATTCCGCAGCTGAGCTTTCAAATCGGCCGGTGGGAGTACCGCGACCTCATCCGGGACCGGATCCGTCCCTGGCTGGCCGAACGCACCGTCGAGGAAGTGGTGGAACTCGGCCAGCTGTTCCGGCTGCCGATCGCGGCGTTGGGTAACGGTGCCACGATCCGGGACACCGCATACGCGACCGAACGCGGCGTGTTCGTGCGCAACCCGGCCGGCTTTCACCAGCCCCGCACGCCGTGGTTGATGTCGCGCTGCCGACCCGCATCCCTGCGGGCCGCGCCGTCGCTCGGCGAAGCCAACGACACCAACCCCTGGCCTGCGCGTGCGCACCACGTGCGACGAGCAGAGCCTCGGCTGCCGCTCGAGGGCATTCGCGTCGTCGACCTGACCGCATTCTGGGCCGGACCTGCCGCGACTCATCTGCTCGCGGCGTTCGGTGCCGACATCGTCAAGGTGGAGTCGATTCAGCGTCCCGACGGCATCCGGTATTCGGGCGGCATGCGCAAGGATGTCGACGACTGGTGGGAGTACGGCTGGGTGTTCCACACGATGAACACCAACAAGCGTTCCGTCACTTTGGATTTGGGGTCCGACGAAGGCCGGCGGCTGTTCACCGACTTGGTCGCCGGCGCCGACGTGGTGATCGAGAACTTCTCCGCGCGGGTGATGGACCACTTCGGGCTCACCGCCGACGCGTTGCTGGCGGTCAACCCGCGGCTGGTGATGGCCCGGATGCCGGCCTTCGGGCTCGACGGGCCCTGGCGCGACCGGGTCGGCTTCGCGCCCACGATGGAGCAGATCGCGGGGCTAGCCTGGGTTACCGGATTGCCCGACGGGCCGCCAGTGCCGCCGAGAGGAGCCTGCGATCCGCTGGCTGGCGTCCATGCCGCATTCGCGGTGTTGGCGGCCCTGAACTTCGCCGAGCGCACCGGAGAGGGCCAGCTCGTCGAGCTGCCGATGATCGAAACAGTGTTGAACGCCACCGCAATTCAACCAATAGAGGCCGAGGTATTCGGGGCCACGCTGAGCCGTCAAGGCAACCGCGGACACGGCTGGGCGCTTCAGAATCTTTACCGCTGCGTCGGCGACGACAATTGGGTCGCCGTCACCGTCTGCAACGACGACCAGTGGCGTGCGCTGGTTGACTTGATGGGCCGCCCGTCCTGGACCGATGACGACCGCTTCGTCACCGTCGCCGGACGACGAGCGGCGGCCGACGATATCGACCGCAGACTGCAGGACTGGTTTCTTGCCCAGGACCTGGATAGCGTGGTGGAAAGCCTTGCTGCCGTCGGGATTCCCGCTGCTCCGGTGGTCTCGCCGTCACTGGTCACCGAGAACCCGCAATTGAATGATCGCGGGTTCCTCGAGCCGCTCGACCATCCGCGGACCGGCCCCGGCCGCTATCCGCGGCCGCCGTTCGCTCCGCTCGACGGGCAGCAGCGGTGGCTCATGCGTCCGCCGCCGATGTTGGGCGAGCACAATGGCGAGGTGCTCCGCGATTTGTGCCGGCTCTCCGATCAAGACCTCGCGCGTCTGGCGTCAGCCGGGGTAATCGGCACCCGGCCCAAAGGTTTATAGGGAAGGTGTATTGATGCGAGTGATCGTCGACGAAACATTGTGTGAGGCCAACGGATTTTGCGAATCGTTGGCACCGGACATCTTCGTGATCGGCGACTCCGACGTCGTTCACGTCGCGGAGGGCGAAGTTCCGGAGCACCTGGAGATAGATGTGCGCGCCGCGGTGGACCAGTGCCCGAAGGCCGCGCTGCGAATCGTCGAGTGACTTCCGCTGCTCAGCGCTCGGTCAACGTTATGGCCATCGCGTCGTAGATCGACATGTTGGTGGTCAGGTTCGGGTAGGAGACTTCGGCCGGACCGAGCGCGATGCCGTCGCACCGCAGCAGCAGTTCGTCGAAGACGGCACGCAGTTCCGCGCGGGCCAGCATGGCGCCCAGGCAGTGGTGGGGTCCGCCGCCGCCGAAGGCTACGTGCGGATTGGGCTGTCGGCCGATGTCGAAGGTGAACGGTGACTCGAACACCTCCTCGTCGCGGTTCGCCGAACGCAGCATCGAGACCACCCGCTCACCCTTGGGTATGTGCTGACCGTCCATTTCGACGTCGACGGCGGTAGTGCGTGTCCAATAGGCCACCGGTGACGCCCAGCGCAGCACCTCCTCGACGGCGCTGGACCGTAGGGACTCGTCGTCGCGATACCGGTCGATCTGCTCAGGGTTGGCGACGAACGCCTGCAGCCCGATAGCCAACGCGTTCTTGGTGGTATCGCTGCCGGCGAATGCCAGCACGAAGAAGAAGAACTCGAGTTCGTTGGCGGCCAAACGGAATTGCTCGCCGTCGTCACCGGTGATGACTCCGGACGCGATTGTGCTCCAGATGTCGTCGGCAGGATTGCGCCGTTTCTCGGCGGTGAGCTCCATGGCGTAGCCAAAAATCGTCGCGAAGAGCTCGGCGTCTACACGAGCCCGACTCGACTGGACCTTCAGGATGTGATCGAAGCCGTCGAAGATGCGCGGTCGATCCTCTTCCGGGATGCCGATGATGTCACCGATGACGGTCATTGGCAGCGCGTCGGCGACGTCCTCGATCCAGTCGCCGCCGCCGCGTGCAAGCAGCTCGTCGATCATCCGCGACGCACGGGCCCGGATGCCGTCTTCGAGCTTGGCGATCGCCCGGGGGGTGAACGCACTCGAGATGAGTTTGCGGTGCTTGGACTGTTCCGGTGGGTCCAGGGTGATGATGGTCGGATACGACGCGAACAGGTCGGCCGGCTGGATGAGTGGGCCGTCGGCGGCGGTGAACGACTCGGCATCGCGATGAAGCCGGACGGCATGCCGATGCTTGGTGGCCATCCAGAAATCCCGTTTGACCGTCTTGGCGACTCCGGGTGTCAAGCCGTGCCGGAACAGCGGTCGGGTGTGCCGAAGCTCGGTGAAGAGCGCGTCGGGAAAACCATTGCGCCACAATGCGAAGTCGGACAAGTCGACTGCCGCAGCTGTCATCCGCAACCTCGATTCAGTTTCGGGCGCCGGGCCCAACACTACCGCTGGCCGGCACCCTGCGTTGACGTTCAATGCTTAAAATAGTAAAAATAGACGCGAGTCGTCCACGCGCGGCGAGCATGAAGCGCGGCCGCGTGCTAATGGGCTGAACGCGGGAATGGAGAGGGCAGTGACGGACACGGTTTCGGACTCCTCCATCGACCCGTCGGAACGCGAGTTCGGGACGAGCGGCATCGGGCTCTCGCCGTACCGATTTCCGACCGGGTGGTTCATCGTCGGTTTCGCCTCGGACCTGGCGGTCGGCGAGGTGAAGCGGGCGCACTACTTCGGGCAGGAGCTGGTGCTGTTTCGCACCGAGTCCGGCCAGCTGAACGTACTGGACGCCTACTGCCAGCATTTGGGCGCGAATATGGGTGTCGGCGGAACGGTGGAGGGGGAGAACATCGTCTGCCCCTGGCACGGGTGGCGTTGGCGTGGCGACGGAACCAATGCGCTGATCCCGTACAGCAAGATCGGCTGCAAGAACAACGTCCGCGTGCGCACCTACCACAGCACGGAGTGGTACGGCTTCATGTTGGTCTGGCACGAGCGGCACGGCCGGGCGCCATACTGGCAACCACCGGTGCTCGCCGAGTTGGAGACCGACGAGTACTACCCGCTGCACCCGCACACCCGGATGGTCAACCGCGTCAAGGTGCACGCGCAGATGATCATCGAGAACGCCGCTGACCCGTATCACGTGCAATACGTGCACAAGGCCGCCAACCCCGCCACCACCGCGTCGTTCGAGGTGGCCGGTTACCACCTGCACGCCACCGTCAACGCCCACTTCGGTGGCGGCCGGGCGCAGACCTGGTTGACCCCGAACGGGCCGGTCGACGCCAAGATCATCTACGACAACTACTCGCTGGGGTTGGGCGTAGTTCGCTTCCCCAGCGAATTGGTGGCCACCGTCCAAGTCACCGGGCAGACTCCGGTCGACGAGGACTACACCGACTACTTCTATACCCAGGCCTCTGTTCGCGAGCCGGGCGACACCGGCGACAGGCCCACCGGCCGCGCTGCGCGGTTCCTTGCGCTGCAGCAGGAAGTCATCAAACAAGACTTCTTCACCTGGGAGAACATGAAGTACCTGGAGAAGCCGAACCTTGCACCGGAAGAGGCCCACGACTATGCGGCCCTTCGTCGCTGGGCGCATCGCTTCTACCCGGGCGAACAGGCTGCATCCGACGATTTCGGCTACACCCCCGACGGTGAGCCTGACCCGGCTGCCGCCCAGGCCTGATAAGGAGCCTGATGTCCCGCGTGTCGGCTGGGACGGCACCCCCTTGCGACGGGAAGCCCATCGGCCCAGCCGATTTCAGTGTCGAACGGTTCAGCGTGGCGGCAGTGCTCGATCAGCGTGCCCAGCAGTTTCCCGACCGGACGATGATGTCGATCGCCGGTGCTGACGTGACTTTTGAGCAGATGCGGCGGCGGTCCTGCGCGGCGGCCAACGCTCTGCTGGACTTGGGTATCGGACCGGGCGATTGCGTCGCGCTGTTCACCGCGACGTGCCCGGACTGGATTTATTTCTGGTTGGGTGCCGGGCGAATCGGCGCGGTGACCGCGGCGGTGAATGCGGCCAACAAGGGCGACTTCTTGCTGCACGCGCTCCGATTGTCGCGAGCCAAGGTGGTTATCACCGACACCGCACGGCAGCCCCGGATCGACGAGGTGCGTGAACAGCTGCCCACGCTGAGTAGCGTTGTGGTGCAGACTGATTTACCCGACAGAGTACTCAATCGCGGAGCTGTGGCCACCGTCGGCGAGTACGTCGGCGACGTCGGGGATATCGGGTCGCTGTTCTTCACCTCGGGCACGACCGGGCCTTCCAAAGCGGTTGCCACCACCTGGCATTACTTGTTCACCACGGCCGCAACGGTTGCGTCGGCGTGGAGGTTCGGTTCCGGCGAGGTCTTGTGGACGGCCATGCCGTTGTTCCACCTCAGCGCAGCGCCCGCGGTGCTGGCGCCGATGCTCGTCGGCGGGACAACGGTGCTGGCCCCCGGGTTTCACCCCGGGACGGTGTGGGACGAGGTGCGCGCCTGCGGCGCTGTCGGTTTCGCCGGCGCCGGCGCAATGGTGTCGATGCTCATGCGCCAGCCGCCCGATCCACGCGATGCGGAGTTGCCGCTGCGGTTCATTTCCGCGGCGCCGATCGACGCTTCGGCGTATCACGAGATCGAAAAGCGCTACGGCTGCCGGATCGTCACTATGTACGGGATGACCGAGGCCTTTCCGATCGCGGTGAAAGGCATTGCCGAGGAAGGCGTGCCCGGAACGTCGGGACGGCCTAATCCCAGTTTCGACGTACGGATCGTCGACCCGGGCGGCGAGCCGGTTCGGGACGGCTCGGTCGGGGAGATCGCGTGCCGGCCCCGCTACCCGCACGTCATGAGCGAGGGCTATGTGAACGGCGAAGGTGGTGTCGACCCGCATCCGGAGTGGTTCCGCACCGGGGATCTCGGTGTGCTGGACAGCGACCAGAACCTGACGTACGTGGACCGGGTGAAAGATTCGCTGCGCCGCCGGGGTGAGAACATTTCGTCGGTCGAAGTCGAGACTGTTGTGTTGGGTCATCCGGCGGTGCTCGAAGCGGCGGCGGTCGGCGTGCCCAGCGACCTGGGTGAGGACGACATCCTGTTGGTCGTCACCCTGCGACCGGACTGCGCGCTGGATTACCCTGAGCTGCTGGACTTCTGCAGCGCCCGGATGCCGTACTTCTGTGTGCCGCGATATGTAGAGGTGGTCAGCGAGCTACCCAAAACCATCATCGGGCGGGTCCGCAAGGATATCCTCCGCGCCCGAGGTATCGGCCCGCCCGCATGGGACCGAGAACGCCACGGATACATCGTCAGCCGGTGAAACAGGGAGAGAAGAAATGGCCATGACCTACCAGCAGCAGTACGTTCTCGACGGCGCGGCGGGACGCGACGCCATCCTGAACCTGACCGCACGGCACAACCGGTACTATTCCGACGGCGACCGCAACGGCTGGATCACGACGTTCCGGCACTCCGGTGCCCAGTTCACCCGCGGCGGTGAGACATTCACCGATCTGGGCGCTGCTTTCGACGGCGGCAAGGGACGGCTGGTCACCGTCGATCACGAAATCACCGTCGACGGCATCAACGCGACCCAGTGGTGCGTCGCACTGCTCTTCGGCGACAACGGCGATGGCGCCAGCACCTTACGTGCTACCGGCACCTATCGGGACCAACTCATCTACGAGCGCGGCGGCTGGTACTTTACTTCCCGTGAGCTGCAATGGGATTCGGTGTCAAACGGGCATTCGCTCACGGTCTGACAGAAGCGGCCTCCCTGGATGACAACACCCATCAGCTACCGGATGGCGTTCGGTACCTATGCGGACGCCCTGCGGATGGTCGGCGTGGCGAGCGAGCCCAGGACTGCGGGGACCGTGGTGAGCGCGGCCCGGATCCAGATGTTCGCCGCCACGGTACGCGACGGCAATCCGTCATATTGGGACGCCGAGTTCGCCATGCGCACCTGGGGAGGGTTGTTGGCGCCGCCCGCGCTGCTGATGGGGTGGCTGACCCCGCCGCCGTGGCAGCCGACCGAACGGCCGCCGGTGTCGGCGATCGCCCTCCAGGTGCCGTTGCCGGGCACCACATTCATCAACGCGGCCAACGAGGCCGAATTTCCGCTGCCCATCGTCGAGGGGGACCGGCTCACCGTCGTCGAGCAACTGGTGTCGGTTTCGCCGGAGAAGCGGACCAAACTCGGTGTCGGCCACTTCGTCGAGACGTTGGACACTTTCACCCGCCAAGACGGTGCGGTGGTGGCCATGAACCGAAATACGTTGTTCCGCTTCACCCCCGCGGCGGGGTCATGACCGGGCCGGTGGACTGGGGCCGGATCACCGTCCCGGTGGATTTGCCCGAGGTACGCGACGAGATCAGTTACCAGCGGGTGGTGATGAACTCCGGAGCAACCTGGGATTACTTCCCTGGTCACTTCGACCCCGTCTACGCTGAAAGCCAGGGCCATCCAACAATTTTCGTCAACACCATGCACCTCGCCGGTTTCGCCGACCGCATTGCGACTGATTGGGCCGGGCCGGATAGCCGGGTGGTGCGCCGCAAGATGAGGCTGGCCGGCTCGATCTATGCCGGCGACACGATGGTGGGGCGCGGCCGTGTCGTCGCCAAGCGCTGCGACACCACCGTCGAGACGGCGCGCTATCTGGTCGATGTGCACATCGAGGTGACCAACCAGCGTGGTGAGCTGTGTTGCCCGGTCGAGCTCACCTTGCAACTACCCGGGTGATTGCGGTGGCCGAGGACTTGGGTCAACGACATCTGGCGGTCTGCCGACGATTCGGCGAGTCGGTTCGCGCGGCGAACCGAAAATGGGATCGCCGGTCGCCCTGCGATGCGTGGGATGCGAGGGGAGTGCTGGAGCACGTCATCGGTTTTCACGACGTGCTGCTGTTACGGCCGCTGGGTCTCAAGCCCACCCGTCCGCGCGATGATCCGCAGCTGCGGTGGCAGCTGACCTATAGCCAACTGGAGAAGGCGATCAGAGAACTGCGGGGCAACCCGGCGACGCTACCGGATGTGCGCACGATGATGCCGAACCTGACCCGCGACGTGCTGGTGCACACCTGGGACCTGGCCCGCGCGGTCGGCGCCGATGACCGGCTGGACGCCCGGTGGTGCGAGCACTTCTACGCAGCATTGCCGACCGATGTACTGGCGCTGAGCGCTTCGAGCATGTTCGACGCTCCCGTCGCGGTGAGTGACCAGACCGATGCGCAGTCGAAACTTCTTGCCCGGCTCGGCCGCAACCCCGGCTGGGAACCAGTCGACTAAAACGTGGCCGTGCCAGACCGCGGCAGTCACATTTGGCACAGTTGTCTCGGTGGAGAAGGATGCGACGATGTGCCCGCCTCGTAGCGAAAACCCAAGGCGTCCGGTGAATTTGTCGCTACGAGGCGGGCACATCGAGCACCCCAAAACCCGGGAGACTCGTGTGGCTGGTGTGTCAGCTGCTATCGCCCCTGACAGTGCGGGGGCGCCAGATCAGCGGCGCCCTAGGAGCCGGCCAGCGGCGGCATCGCCCCTTTGCTCACCACCGACTGCAGCTCGACGTACTCGTGCAGGCCCTCCGGACCGAACTCGCGGCCGATGCCCGATTGCTTGAAACCACCGAACGGACTGCCGATGTCGAGGGTGTACATGTTGATGCCGTAGGTGCCGGCGCGCACACCGGCGGCGACCTCGAGGCCGTGTGCGATATCGGCGGTCCACACCGACCCTGCCAGACCGTAGTCACTGTCGTTGGCGATGCGGATCGCGTCGTCTTCGTCGCGGTAGGTCAGCACGCTCAGCACCGGGCCGAAGATCTCCTCGCGCGCGATGCGCATGTCATTGGTGGCGCCGGTGAACAGGGTCGGCTGCACGTACCAACCTCGCTCGCTTGGAGCGTCCTCGCCGCCAAGGACGATACGGGCGCCCTCTTTCACCCCTGACCGGATGTAGTCCTGCACCCGATGCTGCTGCCGTTGAGCCACCAGGGGTCCGACGTCGGTCGCTTCATCGGCCGGATCGCCCACCTGCAGACCCGACATCATCGCGGCCAGCGCGTCGACGACCTCGTCGTGACGCCGTTCGCTGACCAGGATGCGGGTCTGTGCGACGCACGCCTGCCCGTTGTTCATCAGGCTCGCGCTCTTCAGGCCCTTGACCGTCTTGTCGATGTCGGCATCGTCGAGAATGATCGCCGCCGATTTGCCGCCGAGTTCCAGGCTGACCCGCTTGAGTTGCTCGCCGCACAGCGCGGCGATCCGGCGTCCCACCGCACTCGACCCGGTGAATGCGATCTTGTCCACACCCGGATGGCGCACCAGCGCCTCGCCGACATCCGTGCCGCCGGGCAGGACGGACACCACCCCCTCCGGCAGGTCGAGCTGCTCGATCATCTCGGCCAACCACAAAGCGTCCAAAGGGGTTTCGGGTGCGGGTTTGACGATGACGGTGCAACCGGCGATTAGGGCGGGAATCAGCTTGGGCATGATCAGGAATTGCGGCACATTCCACGGCACAATCGCTCCGACCACGCCGACCGGAGCGCGGCGCAGGTGCACTTCGCCGAGCACCCCTTGGCGGCGCTCGGTCCAGGGAAAGTCGCGGGCGACTGCCAACGCGAGGTGCATCAGCGACGCCGCGGCCGCCGCTTGGCCGAGCCTGCTGAAACTGCGCGGGGATCCCATCTCGTCGGTGATCAGGTCGGCCATCTCGTCGAGGTGGCCGGAGTAGATGGTCGCGAGCTCTTCGACCTTTCGCATCCGCTCGCTCGGGTGCAGCCGGGGCCACGGGCCGTGGTCGAAGGCTTGCCGCGCGGCGACGACGGCGGCGTCGACGTCGGCTGGGGCGGCGGCGGGGACGTCACCGATCGGCTCTTCGGAATGCGGGGAGGTGACCGTTATCCGTTCTCGGGTGGACGGCTCACGCCAGCGTCCTCCGACGAAAAGCTGGTCGTAGCAGCGGTGGTCACGGGTCTCCGGCATTGGGGCACCAACTCTGAAAAGGCGACGGCAACTTCGCTATTGATGCTAACATAGCAAAAAAGCCAGGGCGCGCGGCATGAGCCTCGGGTCGATAGCGAAGGCCTGTGTCAGGAACTGTGAGCGACGAACTTCGGGTGACAACGGACGGCGCCGTACGGATCGTCACGATCAACCGCCCCGACGCTCACAACGTTATCGACGCGGCCCTGCACCACAAGCTGCTCGACGTATGGCGCGACCTCGAGCGCGACGCAGAAGCCCGCTGCGTGGTACTCACCGGTGCCGGCAAAACCTTCAGCGGCGGCGGCGATTTCGCGTTCTTGAAGGCCCAGCATCGCTCCCTTGGCCTCAGGTATGACATCTCGGCGCAGGCGTCGGACATCCTGAACGCAATGATCAACTTCCGGCTACCGGTCATCGCGGCGGTCAACGGGCCCGCCGTCGGATTGGGCGCATCGCTGGCACTGTGCTGCGATCTGGTGTTGATGTCCGAGCGCAGCTACCTGTGCGATCCACACGTCTCAATCGGCCTGACCGCGGGCGACGGCGGGGCGTTGCTGTGGCCATATATGACCAGCCTTATCCGCGCCAAGGAGTACATCTACACCGGTGAGCGGATTCCGGCCGAGTTGGCGGTGAATCTGGGCCTGGCCAATCGGGTTACCACGGCCGACACACTGATGGGCCAGGCGATGCAGTTGGCCGCGCGGCTGGCGGCGCAGCCGGCCCGCGCACTGCAGACCACCAAACGCGCGTTTTCCAAGCACATCGCTGCGGCGGCGATCGCCATAATCGACTACGGACTGGCCGCCGAAACCCTTGAACTCGGCGCCGAGGAGCACATCGACAAGGTGCGCGAGTTCCTGGGGGCCGAAAAGTACGACGCGATAGAAACTCCCGAGGCATGACATGACCGACGACTGGCGCCGCTATCCGTATCGGCTTGTGCCCGACGACAGCGCGCTGGATTTCCCTGCGGCCGAAGGCGAACATCCCGACCAGGAATCTGACACCTGGTTCATCGCCGGCGAGCTGACAGGAACCACCGGCCGCTCGTTCGCTTTCCTGACCATCTTCAACAAGAACCGCCCGGGCGGGACAGTCGTTGCCGACTTTTACACGATGTCGCTATTCGATTGCGATAGCGGCACATACGGCACCTACACCGACTACGACATGCCGCCGGCCAGCATGCACCCCGACGCCCACCCCAAGTTGTCCATGGCCGCCGGGCATCTGGACATCGACTACCAGAGCAGCGCCGGGCCGGTGGCGTGGAAGACGTGCCGCGACGACGACGGCGAACTGCAGCCTTACACCTACCGTGTCAGCTTGCGCGGTGTGGATCAGACCGGTCAGTCGATGGAACTGGATTTGACCGTCACGCCGACCCGCGCCCCGGTGCCGGTCGGCGCGGGTGCTTACAACGGCAAGATCATCTGCTTCGGACAGCCCGACACCTATTCGTATTTCCAGACCGGGATGGCGATGCGTGGAACGCTGCGCTGGGGCGAACTGACTGAAGACGTCAGCGGCAGCGCCGGACACGTCGACCGGCAGTGGTTTCCCAAGTATGCCGGCGGCGGCGGGAGCGGGGGAGACCCGCGTGGCCGCTCGCACGAGTGGCGGACGATCAACCTGGACAACGGCGTCGATCTGAGCATCTGGAGACAGTTTGACCGGACGGAGCACAATGTGTTGCAACCATTCACGGGTGTGACGGTCAGCTATCCCGACGCGGCAACCGCGCCGGAGTGCGCCGAGGAAGTCGAGGTCACGGTCAGCAGCTACGTCCGATGGCCGGATGCGATTCGGCCGCTGCTGCCGCCGCTGGCCCGTGACCGGTTCATGCCGGACCGTCACCGGATACATTGTGCCGCACTGCAACTGGATCTCAGCGGCGAGCCGCTGGTGGCCGCCCCGGCGCATGGTCTGCCGATCGAATACATGGAGGGGCCATATCGCTATCGCGGGACGTTGCGCGGAGAACCGGTCAGCGGCTTCGCGTTCTACGAACGCTCGCTTGCGCTGTACCGGGATTGGGAGCTGATCGACGTGCTGGCCGCGGTCGCGGAGCCGGGCCTCGTCGACCAACTCCGGCCGTCGGTCGTTTCGGGCCGTCGCGCAGAGGCGCGAAAGTTATTGCAAGCTGACCGCGCGTCGGATCGCCCGGATTGCCGTGAGGTCATCGATGCGCTGATCGCGGCGCTATCAGTCGACAGCTGACCAGGACGCCCACGACATGTGGCGGTGTTGCAGCCCAGGTTCGTTGCGGCCGAACAAGAGATGATCGCGAGCGCCGGATTCAAGGTTGGCCTGTAGTCCCTGGACAAGCCGGTAGTCTTCGTCGCGAACGGTGGCGTGGGCGTAGTCGAAGACGGCCTGGGCGCCGGCGGCCACCGATTCCTCGGAGATGTCCAGCGGCGTCGAATTCTGGTGGACGGTAACGGATCTGCCCGGCCTATCACCTGGATAGATACGGAACAGCTCACCGTTTGCGATGGTCACCGACAGCACGATGTTGGGAAACAGCGCATAGATCACCACCATGTTTTGGAATGGGTCCCACTGGTCTTCGGCGACGCTCTCCAGCTCCAGGATGGAGTTCAGCGGAAAGATCAGCCGGTGATGCGGTCCGAACGAATCGAATACCGTGCAGTTGCTGCGCGCAATCGTGGCGAAGGTCTCCCGGTGAACGGTGGCGAAGTGGTAATTCTCCGAGAAGGTGTCGACGGCCAGTTTCCAATTGATCGGCGAATCGAGCACCTTCTCACCGAGCGGAGACCACCGCCCGATGCCCCACGAGTCGAGTTCCTCGGCCAGTGGGCCGAGGTGTGCGGCGATATCCAAGGTGGCGCTGGGATCGAGTGCCACCCAGAGGAATCCGGCGAATTCGGCAGCGGGCAGCTCGGTCAGGCCGTCGGACTTGACCTGCACGCCCGGGAAGCCTTCCCGGCCGGGCAGGCCCACTAGCCGACCGCCGAGGTCGTATGTCCAGGCGTGATAGGGGCAGCTGAACCGCTTGGCCTTACCGCAACCGGCGACAACCTGCGACTGGCGATGCAAGCACACGTTGTTGAACGCCTTGACCGAACCGGTGGACGTCCTCGTCAGGAGAACGGATCGCCCCATCACCGATTTGGTGCAATAGCTTCCCGGCTCAGGCAACTCGGACACATACCCGACCAGCTGGGGGCTGGCCATCAGCATCGCGACGTCCCGTTGGTGACGCTCGATCGACGTGTAGTCGCCCGCGTGGACCGTATGCTCAGCGGGCGCTAGGTCGGTGGTCTTGTCGCGCGCCAGCTTCACGGCACGTCGGGTCAAATCGATGAGCTGGTCGCGTTCCATCGCGGTCCTCCGCCGTCGGGCTGACAATCTCCTTGACGGTAACTTTATAAACTTAGCAATTACAAGAAGTAACCAGCCTTGCTGGAGCGCGTCGGGTCACCCACCGAGGGGTTCCCAGGCAGATCCCCCCGGTGTGTTGATGCAAACGACGGGTGCGCCCGCGTTCGACGTCGCTGCTGTGCCCTCGGGGCCGCAGGGCATACCGACAGCGGGCCGCAAATCCAGGCCGGACGGGGTGGTCGTCGGCGGATGCGACGTTGTCGTGTGCGGCGCAGTCGTCTGCGCCACCGAAGACGAGCTCGCCGTCGGAGTGGTCGTCGCTGCTGGCGAGGCGGTGGCCGTCCGCGCCGTTGTCGTTCTGGGAGCCGGCGCCTTGACGATGGGCGGCGGGATGGCCGTTGCGGGTGCCGGGCGCGCGGGCGGGGTGGTGGTTACCGGGGACAAAGTATCGACATTGCCGGGCGTGTCATCGGTCTTAGATGCCGAGCGCAAAGCGATGACGCCCAAGATGCCTCCCAGCGCCACTGCCAGGACGGCAAGGCCGAGCGCTGTCGCGTGCAGCGGCCGACGACGGCGCGACGCATTCGATGCGTCGTCGGCCGCAGCGCTCCGCACATCGGGTTCCGCGAGTGCGATGGCATCGTCGACTTCGGTCTCCGGCTCGACATCCGGCGGCGCGGCAACGTCGTGAACTTCCGGCTCTGGCAGGGCTTCTGGCGTTGCGGCGGTCTTGCCAACCTCAGTGTCGGGAGGGACAGCCGGCTCGGTCGGCACCATGTTGTTGGTCCCCGAGGCGGTGAGCGGCGAAGCGGCCTTGGCATTCGGGATGATCGACTTCAGTTTGCCCCTCGCCTCGAGTGCTTTGGCGAAATCTCGACATCGCGGGAATCTCTCGGCGGGTGCCTTCATGAGTGCGCGGGCGAAGGGCGCGTCGAAGTAAATCAACTCAGGTTTGACATCACTCGGCCGTGGCGTCGCATCGTTGAAGTGCTTACTCACCACCACGGCGGGGTTCATGTGCGCAAATGGCGGCCACCCGGTCAGGAGGTGAAACGCGGTGCATGCCAAGGCATATTGGTCCGCTTGGCCATCGACCGAGTCATCCATCAGCTGCTCGGGCGCTGCATAGCTCACGGTGCCGATGGCAAGGTTCGCCCGAGTCAAAGTGTTGATCTGGCCGGGAGGCCTGGGAACGCCGAAGCCGGTCAGCAAGATCCGTCGTCTGCCGGATGCCGAATTGCTGATAAGAATGTTGCTCGGGTTCACATAGCGATGCACCAGCCCCTGCTCGTGGGCGTAATCGAGGGCGTCCGCGATCGCGGACACGATCTCGATAACCATGTCTGGCGGCATGCCTTCGGGATAGGTATCGGTCAGCAAGTGAGCTGCGTCGGTCCCGTCGACGTAGTCCATTGCAACCCACAGCCGGTCTTCGAACTCACCCCGATCGTGCAGACCGACGATGTTCGGATGCCACAGAGCGGCTGCCCGGTCGGACTCCTGGTTGAACCGGAAGCGATATTCGGGGTCGGCTGACACGTCGGCCGGCAGGATCTTGAGCGCGTACTGGCGCGGCAGCCGAGGCTGTTCCGCTAGATAGAGCTCACCGATCTGTCCGCACCCGAGCAGCCGAACAATGTTGAACCCGGCGGCCGTCGCCCCACTGACCAACGGCATGGGGAGGATCGTACATACCGGCCCGGGCAGGCCGGCAGAATGTCCGCGAGAGCGAAAGGCACGGCGGCTGTGATGCGGATGTGACCAGTGGCGTTGATGTGGTAACTGGAGCAATTGTCGTATCCTGTGACGCGTGGCGCACATGTCTCGGCGCGACTTGCTGAAATTCGCCGCGGCGACACCTGCCCTGATCGGCCTCGGTGTGGCGGCGACGTCGTCGTGCGCTCCGTCGGCCTCGGCGGAGGGTCTGGGCGTCTTGCTGGACTATGCGGCCGGAGTGATCCCCGCCAGCCAGATCAAGGCCGCCGGCGCAGTGGGCTCCATCCGCTACGTCTCGGACCGTCGGCCCGGCGGCTCCTGGATGCTCGGCAAGCCGATCCAACTCCCAGAAGCTCGCGACCTCAGTCAGAGCGGTCTGAAGATCGTCTCCTGCTACCAGTACGGCAAGCAGAGCTCCGCCGATTGGCTAGGCGGTCAAAGTGCGGGCGTCACGCACGCCCAACGCGGGTGGCAGCTGCACACCGCCGCCGGTGGTCCGGCCGGCGTCCCCATTTACGCCTCGATCGATGACGACCCGTCCTACGAGCAGTACAAGCAGCAGGTCGCGCCCTACCTACGCGGGTGGGAGTCGGTCCTGGGCCGCCAACGAGTCGGCGTCTACGCCAACTCCAAAACGATTGACTGGGCGCTGCAGGACGGCCTGGGCTCCTACTTCTGGCAGCACAACTGGGGTTCGCCGCGCGGCTACACCCATCCCGCCGCGAATCTGCACCAAGTCGAGATCGACAAACGCGACGTCGGCGGCGTGGGAGTCGACATCAACAACATCTGCAAGCCCCAGTTCGGTCAGTGGGTCTGACTGAGCTGACTCGCGGGTAAGTTCCCAGCAAACTTCTGCGGCCCGGTTCGGCGGCTGGGTTTTGGTCCCTCGCCGGGCGGCGCGTCGTCCGGCATCGACTGGCGCGTCCGGAGAAGCGCAGAATTTCCAGATAACGATTACATAACAATACTGCCTTGATCTGCGCTGTTGATGCTACTCAACCGTAACCACCTGCATCCAGCAGGTTTGTTCCACCGGCCCTCGGCCGCCGTTGAGCTGAGTGTTACCCAGCGCACCATTACCCGCGCGTAGAACTCACCAGTAACCGATTCGCGCAGGAAACGCCACCAGGTTCTTATGACACTCTTATGGCAGCCGATAACGCCCCTCGTTGGCTCGCCGAAGCCGGGTCAGTCAAGACGTGGCCGTAGGACGGGGCTCAGTCGGGGCTTAGACGACATCCGCAGGGCAGCGCGGCTCTGACACGCAAGGCGATGAGCGCTTGAGGGAGATGCACACGTGACGATCTACGAGCACCATGAAGTGTCGGCGGACCACGACGGGATGACCGCGGAGACCGCGCATGGCACTCATGCTCTGGTAGATCGCCTCAGTGCAGGTGAGGCCTACGCCGTCGCGTTCGGTGGGCAAGGCGGCGCGTGGCTGGAGACGCTGGAAGAGCTGGTCTCGTCGGCAGGCATCGAATCGGAGTTGGCGACGCTGGTCGGCGAGGTGGACATGCTGCTCGAGCCGGTTGCCAAGGAGCTCGTCGTGGTGCGCCCCATCGGCTTCGAGCCGCTGAGCTGGGTACGTGCGCTGGCAGCAGAGGACCCGGTTCCATCCGCCCGGCACCTCACCTCGGCCGCCGTGTCGTTGCCTGGCGTGCTGCTGGCTCAGATCGCGGCGATCCGCACCCTGTCGCGGCAGGGGATGGACCTCCAAGGCACCCCGCCGGTGGCGGTCGTCGGGCACTCGCAGGGTGTTTTGGCCGTGGAGGCTTTGAAAGCCGGGGGACAGCGCGACATTGAGCTGCTGGCGCTGGCACAACTGATCGGCGCCGCCGGCACGCTGGTCGCTCGCCGTCGCGGCATCTCGGTGCTCGGCGATCGCCCCCCGATGGTGTCGGTCAGCAACGCCGACCCCGAGCGCATCTACCGGCTGCTCGAGGAGTTCTCCCAAGACGTCCGGACCGTGCTGCCGCCCGTCTTATCGATCCGCAACGGCCGGCGCTCGGTCGTGATCACCGGCACCCCAGAGCAGCTGTCCCGCTTTGAGCTGTACTGCAAGCAGATCTCGGAGAAGGAGGAGGCCGACCGCAAGAACAAGATCCGCGGCGGCGACGTCTTTGCCCCGGTCTTTGATCCCGTAGAGGTCGAGGTGGGTTTCCACACGCCACGGCTGTCCGACGGCATCGACATCGTCGGCGACTGGGCCGAACAGGTGGGCCTCGATGTCGCATTGGCCCGGGCGTTGGCGGAATCCATCTTGGTACGGCCGGTCGACTGGGTGGACGAGGTCGTGAAGGTTCACGAGGCGGGCGCCCGCTGGATTCTCGATCTGGGACCAAGCGACATCCTGACCCGGCTGACCGCACCGGTCATCCGCGGCCTCGGTGTCGGGATCGTGCCCGCGGCGACTCGCGGCGGTCAACGCAACCTGTTCACGATCGGCGCGGTCCCAGAAGTGGCTCGTCCCTGGTCGAGCTACGCCCCGTCTGTGGTCAGCCTGCCCGACGGCAGGGTCAAACTCTCGACCAAGTTCACCCGGCTGACCGGCCGGTCGCCGATCCTGCTGGCCGGCATGACCCCGACCACCGTCGACGCGAAGATCGTCGCCGCCGCGGCCAACGCCGGACACTGGGCCGAGCTTGCCGGCGGTGGGCAGGTCACCGAGCCGATCTTCAACGACCGCATCGAAGAACTTTCCGGGCTGCTCGAGCCCGGCCGGACCTACCAGTTCAACGCGCTGTTTCTCGACCCGTATCTGTGGAAGCTCCAAGTGGGCGGAAAACGGTTGGTACAAAAGGCTCGCCAGTCCGGCGCGCCGATTGACGGCCTGATCGTCAGCGCAGGAATTCCCGAGCTGGAAGAGGCCGTCGAGCTGATCGACGAACTCAACGAGGTCGGGATCAGCCACGTCGTGTTCAAACCCGGCACCGTCGAACAGATTCGTTCGGTCATCCGCATTGCCACCGAGGTGCCGACCAAGCCGGTCATCATGCACATCGAGGGCGGGCGCGCCGGTGGTCACCACTCCTGGGAAGACCTCGACGATCTGCTGCTGGCCACCTACTCAGAATTGCGGTCGCGGCCCAACATCACCGTCTGCGTCGGCGGCGGCATCGGCACCCCCGAGCGGGCCGCCGAATACTTGTCCGGCCGCTGGGCCGAGTCTTACGGCTTCCCGTTAATGCCTGTCGACGGCATTCTGGTCGGCACCGCGGCGATGGCCACGCTGGAATCCACCACGTCGCCGTCGGTCAAACGGATGCTGGTCGAAACGCAGGGCACCGATCATTGGATCAGCGCTGGAAAGGCCCAGGGCGGCATGGCTTCCAGCCGCAGCCAGCTCGGCGCCGACATCCACGAGATCGACAACTCCGCTTCGCGTTGCGGCCGCCTGCTCGACGAGGTCGCCGGCGACGCGGAGGCGGTCGCGGAGCGCCGCGACGAGATCATCGCGGCGATGGCCGCCACCGCCAAGCCGTACTTCGGCGACGTCGATGAGATGACCTACCTGCAGTGGCTGCAGCGTTATGTCGAGCTGACCATCGGCGACGGCAACAGCACCGCCGACACCGCCGCACCGGGCAGCCCGTGGCTGGCCGACACCTGGCGCGACCGGTTCGAACAGATGCTGCAACGAGCCGAGGCGCGGCTGCATCCGCAGGACCACGGCCCGATCGACACCCTGTTCAGTGACGATGCGCTGCTGGAAAACCCAGAAGCGGCGATCGCGACTCTGCTGACCCGCTATCCGGACGCTGAGACCGTGCAACCGCACCCGGCAGATGTGCCGTTCTTCGTCACGCTGTGCAAGACGCTGGGTAAGCCGGTCAACTTCGTTCCGGTCATCGACAAAGACGTCAGGCGTTGGTGGCGCAGCGATTCGCTGTGGCAGGCGCACGACGCCCGCTACGACGCCGACGCGGTGTGCATCATTCCCGGCACTGCCGCCGTTGCCGGTATCACCCGGATGGACGAACCGGTCGGCGAATTGCTGGACCGCTTCGAGCAGGCCGCGATCGACGACGTGCTGTCGACCGGGCTGCAGCCCGCGCCGGTGATCGCGCGGCGGCAGGGCCGCGTCGACGTACACGGGCCGTTGGCCGTCGTGCTGGACGCACCGGATGTGCTGTGGGCCGGCCGCGCCGCGACGAACCCGGTGCACCGCATCGCCGATCCGGGCGAGTGGCAGGTGCACGACGGACCCGAAGATTCCCGGGAGTCACGAGCCACCCATTCATCCACCGGCGCGCGGCTTCAGACTGACGGCGATCAGGTGGTGCTGAGCGTGCCGATCGCAGGCACCTGGATCGACATCCGATTCAGCTTGCCCGCCAGCACAATTGACGGTGGCATCCCTGTTGTCCGCACCAAAGACGCCATCGAGGCGATGCGCTCGGTGCTGGCCATTGCCGCCGGTGTCGACGGTCCAGATGCGCTGCCCCGGGTGCACAACGGGACGGCCACCGTGACTGTGCCGTGGGACCCCGAACGGGTGGCCGACCACACCGGAGTCACCGCCATCTTCGGCGAACCGCTGGCGCCCACCCTGACCACCGTGCCCGACGCGCTGGTCGGGCGCTGCTGGCCCGCGGTCTTCGCGGCCGTCGGCTCTGCGGTCACCGCCGCCGGTGTTCCGGTCGTTGAGGGCTTGCTGAGCCTGGTGCACCTGGACCATGCTGCGCACCTGCATGGCGCCCTGCCCAAGGTGCCGGCCGAATTGACCGTCACCGCAACAGCTTCGGTGGCCACCGATACCGAAGTTGGGCGAGTGGTCCCGATTTCGGTGACGGTCGCGGCCGCGGACCGCACCGTGCTTGCCACCCTCGAGGAGCGGTTCGCAATTCGGGGCCGCACCGGCGCCGCCGAACTGACCGACCCGGTGCGGGCCGGTGGCGCGGTTTCCGAAAACGCCACCGACACCCCGCGGCGGCGGCGGCGAGATGTCATGCTGCCCGCCCCGGTCGACATGCGTCCGTTCGCGGTGGTGTCCGGCGACCACAACCCGATTCACACCGACCGGTCTGCCGCACTGCTGGCCGGTCTGGAATCGCCGATCGTGCACGGAATGTGGTTGTCGGCAGCAGCGCAACATGTGGTGACCGCCACCGACGGCCAGGCCCGTCCCCCGGCTCGACTGGTCGGCTGGACAGCCCGCTTCCTGGGCATGGTGCGTCCCGGCGATGAGGTGGACTTCCGGGTTGATCGAGTCGGAATCGACCAGGGCGCCGAGGTTTTGGAGGTCGCCGCCCGGATCGGCTCGGATCTGGTGATGTCGGCGACGGCACGGCTGGCTGCGCCAAAGACCGTCTACGCGTTTCCTGGTCAAGGCATCCAGCACAAGGGCATGGGCATGGAAGTCCGGGCCCGCTCGAAGGCGGCCCGAAAAGTGTGGGACGACGCCGACAAGTACACCCGTGAAACGCTGGGCTTCTCGATCCTGCATGTGGTGCGCGACAACCCGACCAGCCTGATCGCCAGCGGCGTGCACTACCAGCACCCCGAAGGCGTGCTGTATTTGACTCAGTTCACCCAGGTCGCCATGGCGACCGTGGCGGCCGCCCAGGTCGCCGAGATGCGGGAACAGGGCGCATTCGTCGACGACGCGATCGCCTGTGGCCACTCCGTGGGCGAGTACACGGCGCTGGCCTGCGTAAGCGACATCTACGGGCTGGAAGCGTTGCTCGAGACGGTGTTTCAGCGCGGATCCAACATGCATGACATCGTGCCCCGCGACGAGCTGGGCCGCTCCAACTACCGGCTGGCGGCGATCCGACCGTCGCAGATCGACCTCGACGATGCCGACGTGCCGGCGTTCGTCGAGGAGATCTCGCAGCGCACCGGGGAGTTCCTGCAGATCGTCAACTTCAACCTGCGCGGCTCGCAATACGCGATCGCCGGGACGGTGCGCGGCCTGGAGGAGCTGGAAGCCGAGGTGGAGCGGCGTCGTGAACTCTCCGGCGGCCGGCGGTCGTTCATCCTGGTGCCCGGTATCGATGTCCCGTTCCACTCCGAAGTGCTTCGGGTCGGTGTCGCCGAATTCCGCCGATCGCTGGACCGGGTCATGCCGCGCGGCAAGAACCCCGACGTGATCATCGGGCGCTACATCCCCAACCTGGTGCCGCGCCCCTTCAGCCTCGACCGCGACTTCATCCAAGAGATCCGCGACCTCGTCCCGGCCGAACCGCTCGACGAGATCCTCGCCGACTACGACACCTGGCTTGCCGAACGGCCTTTCGACATGGCACGCACGGTTTTCATCGAGCTGCTGGCCTGGCAGTTCGCCAGCCCGGTGCGCTGGATCGAAACCCAGGATCTGCTGTTCACCGAAGAGGCTGCGGGCGGCCTGGGTGTGGAGCGGTTCGTGGAGATCGGCGTGAAATCGTCGCCGACAGTCAGCGGACTGGCCACCAACACCCTCAAGTTGCCCGAATATGCCCACAGCACAGTGGAAGTGCTCAATGCCGAGCGCGACGCCGCGGTGCTGTTCGCCACCGACACCGACCCCGAGCCGGAGGACGAGGTGGCGGTCGCCGATGATTCCGACGCAGCCGGGGTGGAGGCCGCACCCCAGGCTGATGTCACGCCAGCGGTCGCTCCGGCCCCCGCCGCAGCGCCGTCGGGTGGTCCGCGACCCGACGACATTCCGTTCGACGCAGCCGACGCCACCCTTGCGCTGATCGCGCTGTCGGCCAAGATGCGCATCGACCAGATCGAGGAGCTGGACTCCATCGAGTCCATCACCGACGGCGCGTCGTCGCGGCGGAACCAATTACTGGTCGACCTGGGTTCCGAGCTGAACCTCGGTGCCATCGACGGCGCCGCCGAGGCCGACCTGGCCGGCCTTCGCTCGCAGGTCACCAAGCTGGCGCGCACGTATAAGCCTTATGGGCCAGTGCTTTCCGACGCGATCAACGACCAGCTGCGGACGGTGCTGGGTCCGTCCGGCAAGCGGCCCGCAGCCATCGCCGAGCGGGTGAAGAAGACCTGGGAACTCGGCGACGGCTGGGTCAAGCACGTCACGGTCGAGGTCGCGCTGGGGACCCGCGAAGGCACCAGCGTGCGTGGTGGCGCGATGGGGGACCTGCACGAGGGCGCCCTGGCCGATGCCGCCGCCGTCGACAAGGCCATTGACGCCGCGGTGGCTGCAGTGGCCGCGCGCCGCGGAATTGCGGTGGCGCTGCCGTCAACCGGCGGCGGCGGCGGTGCGACGGTCGACGCTGCGGCGCTGGGGGAGTTCACCGAACAGATCACCGGCCGCGACGGCGTGCTCGCCTCGGCGGCCCGCCTGGTGCTGGGCCAGCTGGGGCTGGACGAGGCGGTCACCGTGCCGCCCGCCGCGACCGACGCCGAGCTGATCGACATGGTCACCGCCGAATTGGGAGCGGACTGGCCGCGGTTGGTGGCACCGGTGTTCGACGGCAAGAAGGCCGTGCTGTTCGACGACCGCTGGGCCAGCGCCCGCGAAGACCTGGTCAAGCTTTGGCTGATCGACGACGACGAGGCCAACGCCGACTGGGCTCGGCTCTCCGAGCGGTTCGAGGGTGCCGGCCACGTCGTGGCGACCCAGGCGACCTGGTGGCAGGGCAAGGCGCTCGCAGCCGGGCGTCAGATCCACGCCTCGCTTTACGGCCGGATCGCGGCCGGCGCGGAAAACCCGGACAAGGGCCGCTACAGCGATGAGGTCGCCGTGGTGACCGGCGCATCGAAGGGTTCGATCGCGGCGTCGGTGGCCGGACGGCTTCTCGACGGCGGCGCCACCGTCATCGCGACGACGTCCAAACTGGACGACGAGCGGCTGGCCTTCTACCGGACGCTGTACCGCGACCACGCCCGCTACGGCGCTGCCCTGTGGGTGGTGCCGGCCAACATGGCGTCCTACTCCGACATCGACGCGCTGGCCGAATGGGTCGGCAGCGAGCAGACCGAAAGTCTTGGCCCGCAGTCAATTCACATCAAGGACGCGCAGACTCCAACACTGCTGTTCCCGTTTGCGGCACCTCGTGTCGCCGGCGACCTGACCGAGGCCGGTTCGCGCTCTGAGATGGAAATGAAGGTATTGCTGTGGGCGGTGCAGCGGCTGATCGGCGGACTGTCGCGAATCGGTGCCGAGCGCGACATCGCCTCGCGGCTGCACGTGGTGTTGCCCGGCTCGCCCAACCGCGGCATGTTCGGCGGCGACGGCGCCTACGGTGAAGCCAAGTCCGCGCTGGACGCCGTGGTGACCCGCTGGAGCGCCGAGTCGTCGTGGGCGCACCGGGTCAGTCTGGCGCACGCGCTGATCGGCTGGACCCGCGGAACCGGGCTGATGGGCCACAACGACGCAATCGTCAGCGCTGTCGAAGAAGCCGGTGTGACAACGTATTCCACCGACGAGATGGCCGGCACGCTACTGGCGCTCTGCGACATCGAGTCCAAGGCGGCGGCGGCCAATGCGCCGCTGAAGGTGGACCTGACCGGCGGGCTCGGCGACGTCGACCTGGACATGGCTGAGCTGGCCGCCAAGGCCCGCGAGGAGATGGCGGCGGACGGTGGGCACGACGACGCCGACGCCGAGGGCACGATCGCCGCACTGCCGTCACCGCCGCGTGGTTACACCCCGGCGCCGCCGCCGGAATGGGACGACCTCGACGTCGACCCCGCCGATCTGGTGGTCATCGTCGGCGGCGCCGAGCTCGGCCCGTACGGCTCGTCGCGCACCCGCTTCGAGATGGAGGTCGACAACGAACTGTCGGCCGCCGGGGTGCTCGAGCTGGCCTGGACCACCGGGCTGATCAAGTGGGAGGACGACCCTCAACCGGGTTGGTATGACACCGAATCCGGCGATCTGGTCGACGAGGCCGACCTCGTCGAGCGTTACCACGACGCTGTGGTTGAGCGCGTCGGGATCCGTGAGTTCGTCGACGACGGCGCAATCGACCCCGAACACGCCTCGCCGCTTCTGGTGAGCGTCTTCTTGGAGAAGGACTTCACGTTCGTCGTCTCATCTGAGGCCGATGCGCGCGGGTTCGCGCAGTTCGACCCCGAGCACACGGTGGTCCGGCCGGTCCCTGGTTCGAGCGACTGGCAGGTCACCCGCAAGGCGGGCACCGAGATTCGCGTGCCGCGCAAGACCAAGCTGTCGCGGACGGTCGGCGCGCAGATCCCCACCGGGTTCGACCCGACCGTGTTCGGCATCACCCAGGACATGGCCAACTCGATCGACCGGGTGGCGTTGTGGAACATCGTCGCGACCGTCGACGCATTCCTGTCGTCGGGTTTCACGCCGGCCGAGCTGATGCGATGGGTGCACCCAGGGCTGGTGGCGAGCACGCAGGGCACCGGCATGGGCGGGATGACGTCGATGCAGACGATGTACCACGGCAACTTGCTCGGCAAGAGCAAGCCCAACGACATCCTGCAGGAAGTTTTGCCGAACGTCGTTGCCGCACATGTTATTCAGAGCTATGTCGGAAGCTACGGCGCCATGATCCACCCGGTCGGTGCGTGCGCCACCGCGGCGGTCTCAGTTGAGGAGGGTGTCGACAAGATCCGCCTCGGTAAGGCCGAGCTGGTGGTAACCGGCGGCTTCGACGACCTGACGCTGGAGGCGATCATCGGTTTCGGTGACATGGCCGCGACCGCCGACACTGCAATGATGCGCGGCAGGGGCATCAGCGATTCGAAGTTCTCCCGGCCCAACGACCGGCGCCGGCTTGGCTTCCTCGAAGCCCAGGGCGGCGGCACCATCCTGCTGGCCCGTGGCGATCTCGCGGTCAAGATGGGCTTGCCGGTGCTCGCGGTGGTCGCGTTTGCGCAGTCGTTCGCCGACGGCGTGCACACCTCGATCCCGGCTCCGGGCCTCGGCGCTCTGGGCGCCGGGCGTGGCGGCAAGGATTCCGCGTTAGCGCGCTCGCTGGCCAAGCTGGGCGTGCACGCCGACGATGTCGCGGTGATCTCCAAACACGACACCTCGACATTGGCCAACGACCCCAACGAGACCGAACTGCATGAGCGGCTGGCCGATTCGCTCGGCCGCTCCGAGGGCGCGCCGTTGTTCATCGTGTCGCAGAAGAGCCTGACCGGGCATGCCAAGGGCGGCGCGGCGGTCTTCCAGATGATGGGGCTGTGCCAGATCCTGCGCGACGGGGTGCTCCCGCCCAATCGCAGCCTGGATTGCGTCGACGACGAGCTGGCCAATTCCGCGCACTTCGTCTGGATACGCGACACCCTGCGGCTGGACGGCAAATTCCCGCTGAAAGCCGGGCTGGTGACCAGCCTCGGGTTCGGCCACGTGTCCGGTCTGGTCGCGCTGGTGCACCCGCAGGCCTTCCTGGCTGCACTCGACGCCGGGCAGCGCGCCGACTACCAGCGACGTGCGGATGCCCGACTGCTGGCCGGTCAGCGCCGGCTGGCCTCGGCAATAGCCGGTGGCCGCCCGATGTACGAGCGGCCCGCGGACCGTCGTTTCGACCATGAGGTGTCCGAAAAGCGGCAGGAGGCGGCGATGTTGCTCGATGCGGATGCGCGGTTGGGCGACGGGGACGTCTACCTTGTTTAACCACCTTCGTTGACCGTCCGATAAGTTCGCAACCCATGGGAATCGTCGGAGTGGGGATCGACCTCGTCTCGATCACTGAATTCGCCGAGCAGGTCGACCAGCCCGGGACCGTGTTCGCCGAAACCTTCACGCCCGGTGAGCGACGCGACGCCTCCGACAAGAGTTCGTCTGCGGCACGCCACCTGGCGGCGCGCTGGGCGGCCAAGGAGGCCGTGATCAAGGCCTGGTCCGGGTCGCGCTTCTCCCAGCGGCCGGTGCTTCGCGAGGACATCCACCGCGATATCGAGGTGGTCACCGACATGTGGGGACGACCGCGGGTCCGGTTGACCGGAGCCATCGCCAAGCATTTGGCCGATGTGACGATCCATGTTTCGCTGACCCACGAAGGGGATACCGCGGCCGCGGTCGCCATCCTCGAAGCCGACTAGCCTCGGGGCATGAGCGATCATCTCGTCGAACGCGTCAACGAGGTATTGCCGTCGGTGCGCCGTGACCTGGAGGCGCTGGTGCGCATCGAATCGGTGTGGGCCGACCCGGCTCGCCGCAGCCAGGTGCACCGCAGCGCCCAAGCGACGGCGGATCTGCTGTCGCAGGCGGGTTTTGACGACGTACAGATCGTCAGCGAAGGTGGCGCACCGGCCGTCATCGCCCGCCATCCCGCGCCGCCCGGAGCGCCCACTGTGCTGCTCTATGCCCACCACGACGTGCAGCCCGAAGGCGAGCCCACCCAGTGGACGTCACCGCCTTTCGAGCCGACCGAACGCGACGGCCGACTCTATGGGCGCGGCAGCGCCGACGACAAGGCCGGCATCGCAACGCATTTGGCGGCCTTTCGGGCGCACGGCGGCCAGCCTCCGGTGGGGGTGACGGTGTTCGTCGAGGGTGAGGAGGAATCCGGCTCACCCTCGCTGGGCCGTCTGCTGGCTGCGCATCGCGACGTGTTGGCTGCCGATGTGATCGTCATCGCCGATTCGGACAACTGGAGCACCGATGTCCCCGCGCTGACGGTGTCGCTGCGCGGACTGGCCGACTGCGTGGTCGAGGTCGCCACGCTCGACCACGGGCTGCACTCCGGCCTGTGGGGCGGTGTCGTTCCTGATGCGCTGTCAGTACTGGTGCGTCTGCTGGCTAGCCTGCACGACGACGACGGCAACGTCGCGGTGGCCGGCCTGCACGAAAGCACTGCTGCTGCAGTGGATTACCCCGCCGAACGGGTGCGTGCGGAATCGGGCTTGCTGGACGGAGTGAGTGAAATCGGTTCCGGCTCGGTACCGCAGCGACTGTGGGCCAAGCCAGCGATCACCGTGATAGGTATCGACACCACATCCATTGCCACATCGTCGAACACGCTGATCCCGCGCGCTCGCGCCAAGGTCAGCATGCGGGTAGCCCCGGGCGGTGACGCGGCTGCACACCTGGGCGCGCTGCGCGCCCACTTGGAACAGCACGCTCCGTGGGGAGCACATGTGACGGTGACGCCCGGTGATATCGGTCAGCCCTACGCGATCGACGCCAGCGGCCCGGTCTACGAGGCCGCGCGGGCGGCGTTCCGGCAAGCGTGGGGCACTGAGCCGGTCGATATGGGAATGGGCGGCTCGATCCCGTTCATCGCGGAGTTCGCCGCGGCGTTCCCGGAGGCGGCCATCCTGGTCACCGGCGTCGAGGACCCGGCGACGCAGGCACACAGCGTGAACGAGAGCCTGCACCTGGGTGTGCTGGAACGGGCCGCGACCGCGGAGGCGCTGCTGCTGGCCAACCTCGCCGTGTGACGATGCGGGCCAGACCGGCCCGCGCAGGAGCGCGTCGATCACCCTGGCCAACCACGCCTAGACGCTGGCTCAGACCGACAGGTCGCGGCGCGACTCGGCCACGTGCCCGGTGGCCTTGATGTTGTAGAGAGCCAGTCGAACTGCTGCCAAGACAGGTTCCTTGATAGGTCGGCGGATACGCCTCGTTGCTGACTACTCTGGCAATTCCGCCACCATCGGGGCGTGCCGAAGCGGGTTGTACCCCCGGGGAAGAGTTCGGGGCTGCGTGGGTGCGGTGAGCCGGTTTTCGGCGTCAGCCGCCGAGCAGATCGTCTGTGACGCGCCCACCCGACTGCCTCGGCCTGATCCACTTTCCGAGATCGAACCCCTGCCGGGTCGCTTCGTCGAGGTAGGCCGCTTCCGTGCCGCGGTCGATGCGAGGTTCGCGGGCCAGAAGCCACAGGTTCTTGTGGTCGGGCGTACCGACAAGGGCAACTGTGTAGGCGTCATCGATCTTCAGAACCCAGTAGTCGCCTTTCGTGAACGGCATCCACCGCAGGAACTCCGGAAGGAACGAAACCTCCAACCGTCCCGCCCGACCGTTCACAGGGGTTGCGTGGCCGATCGCTTGCGACGGTACGCCGCGCTTGTCGATGCACCGGTTGTCGACACGCACGCTTCCGTCGTCCTCGGGCGTGTATTCGGCGGTGATGTCCGAGGCGTCGGCCTCCTCCCATCTGAGCGGGAGCCTCCCGATCTCATACCACAGACCGCTGTAGCGGTTGACGTCGAGAGATCCGACGGAGTTGACGGCGGACTGTTGACTCATCGTGGCTTTTCTCTTTCTCCGGTGCGCTCGGTTACCGCTTTCAGGACACCCGTGTGCCCACCTCGTTCGAACCGATCCGGAGCGGGGAGCAAGCCGCGCGACTAATCGGTACCCGGCTTCGCGTCGCCCTGCCTTTTCAGCGCCTCGCTCGAACTTTTGACGACGCTTCGTATGAATTCGTACTGCGTCTCGACGAGCCTGTCCGCCATATCGAGGGCGGCGTCGATGATGGTATTGCGTCTCGATGGATGGTCCTCGCTGTGCGCGGGCAACGACTCATCGACGGCGCCAACGAACTTGCGCACGGCGTCGATGGCGGTCCGTTGTCCGGATTCGACCGACTTGAGCACTTCGTCGGACATGCCTGCTACTCGTTCCGTCAGCTCTGACGCTCGTTCCGCCGCCGTCTTCTTCTCGGTGCCCTCTGCCATGACCACTCCTCAAGGATTCGATGCGAAGGAAAGAAACCAGTCTCTAACGACTCAGCATCAAGGATGCGCTTTGGTTTCGGGGTTCTATAGGGCCGATGGGCCTTTTCCGCCTGCCGCGGAAACTACCTCTGGGGCACGGCGTGGCCGCAGCAACTCGGAAACGGCGATCATCCCGCCCACGTGATTACGAGGCACCAAGCAGCTTCTTGATGAATGTTGTCGTATGTGCAGCCTTGACGTTCTACTTCGCGACTGAAAAGCCGTTTATGAGACGGGTTGGGATAGGACTGCGACCACTTCTTTCAACGGGTCCGAACTTGTTGATACCTCGCCGACATAGGGGTTTGCCAGTTCAACGACGAGGAAGAGGTTGGTGGCGACGATGACGGCGACGATGGCCACCATCGGATAGTGCAGGATGGGTTTTTCGACCCCGTAGATGATCACGGTGCCGAGGACCAGAGTGCTCGTCACGAAGATGACCGCCCAGAACGGCCAGGGGAGTCCGGCGTCTTCGCGGGCAGTGAGTAGTCGCACGGTGCGTGCCTGGCTGATCTTGTCGAGGTTGGAAAAGGACGTCGCGAGCAGAGTCTTCTGGGTGCCCGTCTTTGCAGCTACGCCGTCGTAGGCCTGATATACGCGGGCCAGGGCGGTGTCGGCATCTGGTGATCGACTATTCCCGGCGTGCGACCATTCAGCGATGGCGGCATGTTCATATGTCAGCAGACTCTGCCGGATGCGGTCCTTATCTGCCCTGTCGAAAACGACTGCGTCTCTGGCCATCTGCGCCGCTGCTGCACCCTCGGCGCGTGCGTTACCGTCTGCGGCGTTGTTCTGACCCCACATGGAGGAGACGACGAATCCGATGAAAAAGGCATAGACGAATCCGATGAAGCCGTAGGCGAACTTGGTGACGTCGTTGTGCGCGTCACCTTTAAGGACTGGGAACCGCCGACGCACGTACCTCTGAAGCAGCACCGCTCCGCCCGCAATGAGCACGATCAGGCCGGTGAGCAGCACCCATGACGGGATGTAGTTCACAATCCACCAAGTCATCAGCGGCACTCCCGAACGGTTCGACGGCAACGCGGATACGCCGTTCGACTGTAGGGTCGGCCGTGCTCCATCGGAGCGTGAATCATCGGAGCGGGATTCGACGGAGTCTGGCGGGGAGGACGTCGGGCCTCTCGGGCCTGATCCCCGAGACGAGCGACGGCTTCACTCAGTGGTTGCCGCCTGGTCGAGAATCTGCTTGATCTTTGTTGCCGTATGTGCAGCCTTGACGTTGTACTGCGCCACCGCGATCTTGCCCTTCTCGTCGACGACGAACGTCGAGCGGATCACCCCCTGGACGGTCCTGCCGTACATCTGCTTTTCGCCGTAGGCGCCCCAGGCCGTCAGCACTTTGCGGTCGGGATCGGACAGCAGCGGAAAGGTCAGGCCTTGGGCGTCACGAAATTTGGCCAGCTTCTCCGGCTTGTCGGGGGAGATGCCGACGACGTCGAGGCCGGCGCCGTTGAGCTCGGTCAGGCTGTCGCGAAAGTCGCAGGCCTGTTTGGTGCAGCCGGGGGTGGACGCCGCCGGGTAGAAGTAGACGATGACGCGTCGGCCCTTGTAATCGGCCAGCGACACCTTCTTCCCGTCGGCGTCAGGCAGGGTGAAGGCGGGCGCTTTGTCGCCCGGTGCGAGGCGTGCAGTGTCGGTCACGGAAGAGCCCTTTCTGTTCACCGGCACGCCTGGGTCGGCACCGGCTGATTTAGGGTAGGCGGCAGGCACCAACCTAGACCGAGCCCGGCCAAGGTGTGCGCCGATGACAGGGAGGACGAGAGTGGCTGAGCGGGATCCTGACACCATCAAGCAGGAGATCGACCAGGCCCGCGACCAGCTCGCGTCGACCGTCGATTCACTGGCCGAGCGGGCCAATCCCCGCCGACTTGCTGACGACGCCAAAGTCTGGGTGGTCGCATTCGTCAAGAAGCCCGCGGTGGCGGTCTCGCTGGCCGGGATCGGCACATTGACCATCGTGTTGGTGGTCCGCAGGATCAGGGATCGTTGACGCCTGAGTTCTACCGGCGTCTACACGTCTCATCACTCGCGATACCCGGCGGCTAGTGTGTCGCGTTGGCAATCATCTCGTCGGAGATCTGGCTGGCTTGGTCGTTGACCTGCAGGCCGCATGCGACAACCTCGACCACCAAATTCGACACCGTACTGAGTGCGTGCTGGCAGGCCCAGTTGTCGCCGGCGTCTTGCGTCCTGGACTGCACGATCTTCGTGTTGGTCTGGGTGACATCCCGAAAATTCCAGTGGGATTGATTGTCTGTGTTGGTCACCGTCACCGATTGCCCTGCGCAGCTTCTCCAGTTGCTCGCCGAGGTGTTGAAAAACGCTTTGGCCTTATCGGCTGACGGGAAGATCACCGCGGTTTGGTCCACATAGAAATGGCCGACATCGGTGTTTGGTGTCGTGGATTGTTGTTGTAGCGTCTGATCGCTCACACCGGACCAATCACTGCCGCCGTACGTTGCGTTTTCGGCCGTGTAGAGAGCCCCGATGCAATTCGCGGGCACCACCGATGCCGACTCGTTGGCCATCTTCTGCACCACGTCACCGGCCTGCATGTGCGAAGCGCCCATGATGCTGTTGATCCGGCTGGAGCTCAGCAAGACGGAATTCAGTTGTGCGGCAGTTATCGTCGGCGGTTTCGGCGGCGGGGTCGGCCCGGGGATGATCAGGATCACCACGGTTGCCGCCGCAGCCACGGCGGCCGCGGCCGCACCGGCGATGATCCAGCGTTTGCGAGACTTCCGGGGGCGTGCGGCGTTGGTGTCCGGCGGCGCATACGGGGGCATCGCCATCGGCTGAGACCCGAAAGCCGGCCCCGGCGGAATCGGCGGCGCGGCCTGGTTGGCCACCGCTGACGGTGGGGGGCCGGCGGCATACGCCGGCGCTGCTGCAGTCCAGCCGGGCGGCGGTGGTGCCGAGAAATTACCCGATGGCATTGCAGCCGCATCAGTCGATCGTGTTGCGACGGGTATGTTCTCGGTTTGGATGGAGGTCAGCACCTTCTCGACATCAGTTCGGGTTTTCCACGTGATATCGGGGCGGTCGCGCAACCTGATCAAGAGCTGGATCAGGTCGCGGCGGGCGCTGGGTTCATGTCCGTCGGTGTCGAGCCCGGAGCTGAGGTCGGAGAACAGTTGGGCTTGTTCGGCGGCGGTGAGTTCGGGGGCCGCTACAGCGGTGTTCAGGCGCATCAGATACGCAAACGGCACCGACGGGGGTTCGGGCAGCGGTGACGGCAGCGGCACTGTGTTGGCCTTGCGGGCATGCACGGCGCTGATCAGTTCGATGCCGCTGTCGATGCTGGGGTTCTGGTAGTCGATAGCCTGCACCGATGCCAGCGGGTTGATCCGCATGCTGTCCAGCGGGCCGATCTGCACCGGCAGGATTGGCCGATTCAGTTCTTGGGCGTAGCGCAGTTCCGCCTGACAGGGTTTGGACTCCAGGTAATTCTTCGACAGCGCGGCGATGAACACCTCACAGCTGCGGATCTGTTCGAGGATCGCGTTCCACCACGCCTCGCCGCCGGTGAGTTCCTCATCCAGCCAGGCCTCGATGTGCGCCCGGTGCAGCGCTGCGCTTACCGGCGCGAGCGCCGCTGCGTCCCGGCTGGAGTAACTGATGAACAAGGCCATGACAAAGTTCTCCCAGGCAACGGGCGGACCCCGAATTTCTGCGATCGTACTGCGCGCGCAGCACCAGCGAATCCACAACGCCGAATATCGCCAAGGAGCGGAGACCTCTACTCGCCCCGGCTGCAGTCGTTGGTGTTAGTCCGAATTACGAGGCCGACGTTGACGCACTCGCACTTCGGCGTGGCCATGCGTGCGGCACACTTGTGGAATGGAGGCATTTCAATTCATCATCGTCGCGCTGGCCGCAGCGCCACTGCCCCCGCGGCGGGCGTGATCGTGGCCGCCGGCGGGCCGCAGCCCGAGCTGCGCCGCGCGCTCAACGGCCTCTCGGACGTGCGTGCGTTCTTTCACACCAACACCGTGCCGCTGTACTTCATCTCGCCGACCCCGTTCAACCTGCTCGGCATCGACCGCTGGGTACGAAACTTTTTCTACCTGACCTACTTTGACTCGTTTGAGGGCGTGCATTCGCGCGTATTCGTGCCCCGACGGCGCGACCGTCTTGATTTCGACTCCATGGGGGATGTCTGCAACCACCTCCTGACCGATCCCGAGACGCTCGAGTTCATCGCGAGCCGAGGACCCGGCGGCAAGGCCTGCTTTGTGATGCTGGACGAGGAAACCCAGGCCCTCGCGCGACAGGCGGGTCTCCAGGTCATGCACCCCTCGGTGGAGCTGCGCAATCGGCTGGGCTCCAAGACGGTCATGACGCGCCTGGCCGACGAGGCGGGCATACCAAGCGTGCCGCACGTGATGGGACGGGCCGGCTCCTACGACGAGCTGCTGGCGCTCGCCCAGAGCGCCGGATTGGGAGATGACCTGGTCATCTCGATCCCATACGGCAACGCCGGCAGCGGCACGTTCTTCGTGCATGGTCAACGCGATTGGGACGAGCATGCCGGCGACCTGACCGGGCAGCAGGAATTCAAAGTCATGAAGCGGATCCGCAATGTCGAGGTGTGCATCGAGGGTGCCGTGACCCGCCACGGCACCGCGATCGGCCCCGCGATGACGAGTCTGGTCGGTTATTCGGAGCTAACTCCGTATCGGGGCAGCTGGTGCGGCAATGACATCTGGCGCGAGGTGCTGCCGCCGGACCAGACGCGCGCCGCGCGAGAAATGGTCGGAAAGTTGGGCGAGATTTTGAGCCGCGAGGGATACCGCGGCTACTTCGAAGTGGATCTGCTCCATGACCTGGACTCCGACGAGCTCTACCTCGGCGAAGTGAACCCGCGCCTGTCCGGCGCCAGCCCCATGACGAACCTGACCACCGAGGCCTACGCCGACATGCCGCTATTCCTCTTCCACCTGCTCGAGTACATGGATGTGGAGTACGAGCTCGACATCGATGAGATCAACTCACGCTGGGAGCGGGGCTACGGCGAGGACGAGGTGTGGAGCCAAGTGATAATCAACGAGACCTCAACGGATATCGAGCTTTTCACCGCGACCCCACGCACCGGTGTATGGCGTATCGACGACGACGGTCGCGCCTCCTTTGCGCGGCCCGCCAACGACTGGGCCACACTGCTCGACGGCTCCGAGGCCTTCTACATGCGGGTCGCGGCACCTGGCGACTTACGCTCCGAGGGCGCCCAACTCGGCGTGCTCGTCACCCGCGGACACCTGCAGACCGACGACTACCGCCTTACCGAACGCTGCCAACGCTGGGTCAAGGGCATGAAAGCGAAGTTCGTCTCCACGCCGCTGGCGCCGGCCGCGCCGATCGTCTCGCGGCTCGTCGCGCGAGCGTGAGCGTTCCGGCCGGTATCTCACTGGACAACTGGCTGTCGCCGCCACATGCGCATTGGTCATTCCAGCACGTCGAAGACTTCGTGCCGACCGCGGTGATCTCACGCGGCACCGGGCCAACCGCCGCGTTGCCCGCAGCGACTGCTCCGGTGGCCGAGATCCCGGTGACCAGCACTGACGGGGTGGCCACCACCGTTGGCGCGGTGATGGCCGCCACCGCCACCGACGGGTGGGCTGTCGCCTACCGCGGGTCGACGGTTGCCGAGGAGTACCTCGGCGGTTTGCAAGCCCAGACCCGGCACCTGCTGTTCTCGGTGAGCAAGTCGCTGGTGGCGGCCGCCGTCGGCGCGCTGCACAGCGGCGGTGCGGTCGAGCTTGACGCGCCGGTCACGGCGTTCGTTCCCGCCTTGGCGAACTGCGGCTACGCCGGTGCCACGGTGCGTCACCTGCTGGACATGAGGTCGGGTATCGCCTTCTCGGAAAATTATCGCGACCCGGCCGCCGAGATTCATCTGCTCGACCAGGCGATCGGGTGGGCACCCAGAAGCCGTCCGGGCGGCCCCTCCACGCTGCACGACTTCCTGTTGACCTTGCGGCAGAAGTCGGCCCATGGTGGCCCGTTCGAATATCGATCGTGTGAAACCGATGTACTCGGCTGGATCTGCGAGGTCGTCGCCGGCCAGCGGATGCCCGAACTGATGTCAGAACTGTTGTGGAGCCGAATCGGCGCCCAATGCGACGCCACGATCGGCGTCGATCGGACCGGCACCGGATTCTTCGACGGCGGCATCAACGCCTGTCTCACCGACATGATCCGGTTCGGGTCGCTGTTCGTGCGCGACGGTGTTTCGTTGACCGAGCAGCAAGTGGTGCCGGCGGCGTGGCTCGCCGACACTTTCGAGGGCGGTCAAGATTCGCGTCAGGCATTCGCCGCCAGCCCCGACGACACCGAATTGCCTGGTGGGATGTATCGCAACCAAATTTGGTTCCCCTACCCGGGCAGCAACGTCCTGATGTGCCTGGGCATGTGTGGTCAGATGATCTACGTCAACCGCGCCGCAGAGCTGGTCGCCGCCAAGTTATCCACCCAGCCGCACTCGCACGAGCCGCACATGTTGGACACGCTGCGCGCATTCGATGCCGTCGCATACGAACTGGCTGGAACCTCTGCTCGGCCACGCTTAACTCGCTCATTCGAAGGAGTATCAAGGATCAAACCGAAGTAGCCTTCAACGATCAGCCGAAACACTGTCAGGCATCACCCGGTTGACAAATGTCAACCATCAGGCGAGGTCATACACGGATTATGGTGCGCCGTCGGGGTTTCGAACCCCGGACCCGCTGATTAAGCGCGGGTGATTTTCGTTGTTTCCCGCTGTGTCCGGTTGGGTGCCCTATGCCGTTGGGCGGCAATGATTCACCTACCCCTTTAGTTCCTGTCACGCCGCGTCGACTCCCGACGACTGCGTGTCATTTGCGGCGCATAACCGTCATCTGGCCTCATTCGTGAATGGCGAATTTGCTGCGGGGCAGACCTAGGCTGCTCCGCTACGGCAGCGGGCGTGTGGCCCCGTAAGCCGCGCGACAGGCGGCACCGGCTTCTATAACGGTCCGCATATGACTTCGTGAAAGAATCGATAGCTGATTGCCTGCTTGCTGTGGAGGGCGTGTGACTGAGGTTGGCGGATTTGAACTGCCGGAGTTCGTCGATGCGCTGAGGGATCAGATCCGAACTGCTCAAGCCGGTGCGGATCCGTCGCTGCGAATCAACCTCGCGATCGCGCTGGCCAACCAGTCGAACGCCAAAGCGGATCTAGGACAGCCCGAAGACGCACTGGCCGCAATCGATGAGGCCGTCCACATACACCGGGAGCTGGCCCAGGCCCGCCCCGATGCACTCAACCCCGGCCTCGCCAGCGCGCTGATCACCCTGTCGACTCGATTGGCGCATTTGGGCCGGGGCGACGACGCGTTGGCCACGATCACCGAGGCCGTCGGGATCTACCGGGAGCTGGTCGAGGCGCGCCCGGACGAGTTCCGCCCCGACCTGGCCAGGTCGCTGACCAACCAGTCCAACGCGTGGGCGGCGCTGGGCCGGTACGAGGACGCGTTGAAGGCGATCACCGAGGCCGTCGCGATCTACCGAGGGCTGGTCGAGGCGCGCCCGGATGTGTTCCACCCCGACCTAGCTACGTCGCTGACCGTTCAGTCCAACGCGTGGGCGGCGCTGGGCCGGTACGAGGACGCGTTGAAGGCGATCACCGAGGCCATCGCGATCCGGCGGGGGCTGGTCGAGGCGCGCCCGGATGTGTTCCACCCCGACCTAGCTACGTCGCTGACCGTTCAGTGCGATGTGCTGGCGGCGCTGGGCCGGTACGAGGCCGCCCTGGCCGCCAGCACCGAGGCCGTCGGGATCTACCGGGGACTGGCTGCGGCGCGCCCGGACGTGTCCCGCCCCGGCGTCGCTACGTTGTTGACCGTTCAGTCCAACGCGTTGGCGGCGCTGGGTCGGTACGAGGACGCGTTGGCCGCAATCACCGGGGCCGTCGGGATCTACCGGGGGCTGGTCGAGGCGCGCACGGACGTGTTCCGCCCCGGCCTCGCTACGTCGCTGACCGTTCAGTGCGATGTGTTGGCGGCGCTGGGCCGGTGCGAGGACGCGTTGGCCGCGATCACCGAGGCCGTCGCGATCTACCGGGAGCTGGTCGAGGCGCGCCCGGACGTGTTCCGCCCCGACCTCGCTGCGTCGCTGACCAACCAGTCCAATGCGTTGGCGGAGGTGGACCGGTACGAGGACGCCGCGGCCGCGATCACCGAGGCCGTCGGGATCTACCGGGAGCTGGTCGAGGCGCGCCCGGACGTGTTCCGCCCCGACCTCGCGACGTCGCTGGTTGTTCAGTGCGATGTGTTGGCGGAGCTGCGCTGGGACGAGGACGCCGTGGCTGCCAGCACCGAGGCCGTCGGGATCTACCGGGGGCTGGTCGAGGCGCGCCCGGACGTGTTCCGCCCCGACCTCGCGATGTCGCTGACATCGCTGGGGATGACGCTGACGGCGCGGCGTGACTTCCATGGCGCTTTGTCCGCAGACCGGGAAGCGGCAACAATCTACGTAGCACTCCATTCGCTCGACCCCGAGCGATACCGAGATTCGTTGCAGCAAGCGGCGAACGACCTCCGAAGCGATCTAAGGGATCTCGGGCGCAGCGAGGAGGAGATCACGAACGAACTCGACCGCCTCTTGTCGACTGACGACGACTGAACGACGGTCTTTGTCGTCCGCGTGACAAATCCCATACGCGTGACGTGCAACAGATGGAGTCGAAGCTGCTCGCGTCGGTGCCGGTCACCAGGGTCAGCATGACCCCAACACGTATAAATGACGCGCGGCAAAGTGCACACCCAGGTCGCCTACCTGCTCGATGCCGCAACAAAACCACGCGCCGGAGCCCCGACTTCCCGGAAAATCGGAATGAAGTGCGCCGTCAGGGTTTCGAACCCCGGACCCGCTGATTAAGCGCAGGCGGTTTTGGTTGCTTCCCGCTGTGTCCGGTTGTGTGCCGTGTTCCGTTGGGCGGCAGTGCTTCGCATACCTGATTCGTTCCTGTTGCAGGCGGTCGATTCCGGTGGAGTGCGTGTCATTTGTGCCGCATAAGCGACACCTGCCATTATCCGCGCTGGCGAATTTGCTGGAGTTCAGTCCGACCGAACAGCTTGGTCCGAGCGAGCTGGAGACTCGATGCCTTGCGACGCGTGGCCTGACTCGACCGGAGAAACGGCCTAGTCAGGCGTCTGGCGCGCCCTATTCTTGGGAGGATCTTGGAAACTCTTGGCACCGGAAGCAGCGGAGGGTCGGATGACCGTAGCGACTGAGTGCCGCACATGTGGCACCGAGCCGCGCGCGGCGCACGGTTTTGCGATTCTGCGGTGACCATCGGCTAGCGCCGGTCTTGAACCAAAACGGCGCCGCACTCGTGTTAGCACCGGAAGGCTGGTTATGGACATTGCCGAAACCAACCGGACAATGGTCGCTGAGGCGTTCGCGCGACTGCGTGCTGAGGATCGCGCATTTGTTCGACGTGCGTATTATCACGGCTGGACGACCGCACAAATCGGCGCCGACCTGGGCATCGCCGAAAGCGCCGTGAAATCGCGGCTGCATCACGCGCTGCGAGCGCTGCAGCAAACGCTGCAGGAGATGGGAGTGGCACCATGACCACCGTTTCGGGGCAGGGAGGACCCGTCCCTGGACCGCGCGAACAAGACGGCGACAAGTACGCACACTGGGACGCGGCCTACGTGCTGGGGTCTTTGTCCGAGACGGACAGGCGCGAATTCGAGGCACACCTCGACGAGTGCCGGACATGTTGGGATGCGGTAAGCGAGCTTGCCGGAATGCCCGCCCTGCTGTCGCTCCTCGACCTCGGCGACATTGCCGACGAAGATGACCCGATAGCTGTTTTGCCGCCATTGCCGCAGCCGGATCTGATCGGTCGGCAGTGGGAAATGTCCGTCGTTGCAGGGTTGCTGAAGCGCGCAATCGATGGCCACGGCGCGGTGGTCGGCGTCGTCGGCTCGCCTGGCATAGGCAAAAGCCGTCTCGTGCGCGAAGTTTCGGCAATGGCAGATGCCCATGATGTTGACGTGTTCAGCGCTTTCTGCGAATCGCACACCAGCCAGATCCCCTTCCATGCCGTGACGCGCCTGTTGCGCGCAGGCACCGGCGTCGAGAGTCTTGACCCACCTGCCGCGCGGGCGCAGATCCGGGCGCAGGCACCCGACGCGGCGCCTGAGGACTTGCTGCTCTACGACGACCTGCTGGGCATCGCCGATCCCGATGTGGAGCTGCCGAAGATCGATCCGGAAGCTCGTCGGCGGCGGCTGACCATGTTGGTAAATGCGGTCTCGCTGGCCCGCCGGGCCCCAGCGGTCTTCGTCATCGAGGACACCCACTGGATCGACGAGGTCAGTGAGTCGCTGTTGGCCGATTTCTTTACAGTCATGCTGCAGACGCCCTCCCTGGTGCTGATTACTTACCGGCCCGAATATCAGGGCGCGCTGACCCGAGTGGCAGGTGCCCAAAGTGTTGCCCTTGCGCCGCTGAGCGATCCGGAAACCGTGGGACTGGTGTCGGAGCTGCTGGGCCCGGATCCCTCGAATGGCGCGCTGAGCCAGAAGATCGCGCGGAGGGCCGCCGGCAATCCGTTCTTCGCCGAGGAAATCGTGCGCGAACTGGCCGAGCGCGGCGTGCTCCGCGGTAAGCCGGGGGCATACCACCCGGGCTCGGAGGTCGGCGAGGTGAGCGTGCCGATCACGCTGCAGGCGGCCATCGCTGCTCGCATCGATCGACTGGCCCCAATGGCAAAGCGCACGCTGAGCGCAGCGGCTGTGCTCGGTGCGCGGTTTAATGCGGACCTGCTGGCCGCGGTGGGCGTTGAAGCGGTCGTGGATGATCTGCTGGCCGCGCAGCTCATCGATCAGGTCCGCTTCGCCGGGCAACCGGCATACGTGTTTCACCATCCGTCGATCCGCACGGTGGCCTACGAGTTGCAGCTCGAATCGGATCGCGCCGAGCTGCACCGGCGCGTCGCGGCCGCCATCGAATCACGTAGCCAGGGCGATGAAAATGCCGCCTTGATTGCCGAGCATCTGGAGGCGGCCGGTGATGGGCACGCCGCTTACGGCTGGCAGATGCGGGCCGCGACTTGGGCGACCAATCGTGACATCACCGGGGCATGGCGCAGTTGGGAGCGTGCCCGGACGATCGCCGACGCCCTACCCGCCGATGACCCCGACCGAACATCCATGCGCATCGCTCCTCGCACCATGTTGTGCGGGATCGCCTGGCGAGTCCATGAACATGCGACAGGCGACCGCTTTGAGGAATTGCGGGAGTTGTGCGCCGCGGCCGGGGACAAGGCGTCACTGGCGATCGCAATGTCGGGGCAGGTGATGGATCACTTGCATCAGGCCCGGCTGCACGAGGCGTCGCAGCTGGCATCGGAAGCGATGGCCCTCATCGAGTCGCTCGACGATCCGACCTTGACGGTGGGCCTGTCCGCCGCGTCGATCTACGCCAGAGCTAAGTGCGCCGAGTGGCCTGACGCGCTGCGATGGTCGCAGATGGTTATCGACCTGGCCGACGGTGATCCCTCAAAAGGCAATTTCATCATCGGCTCTCCCTTAGCGCTTGCCTTTACGACGAGGGCAACGACCGGTTATTGCCTGGGACTTCCGGGATGGCGCGACGACCTGCGGCACGGCCTCGCCATGGCCCGCAGCACCGACCCGATGTCCTACGCCACCGTTGTCACCTATGCCTACTCCGCGGCAATACCGCCGGGCATGCTGAGGCCCGACGATCGCGCGATGGGCGAGATCGAGGATGCCCTGCGAATTGCCGAACAATCCGGTGATGATGTCGCCGTCGCCATCTCCCGGATGACGCTGGGCATTGCGCTGGTGCACCGCCGGACCAACACGGAACGCGACCGGGGACGGCAAGTCCTGGCGGAGGTCGGTGAAGTGTTTTTGCGTCGGGGGTCCTTCTTGGCCGAGTTACCTATCGTCGAGGTCTGCTTGGCTCGTGAGAAGGCTCAACGTGGAGATCGCGATGGCGCCATACCGCTCCTGCGCGTGGCCGCAGACGGCCAGTTCCGCGAGGGACGGCTGCTGGGGTGGAGTATTCCGGCGACGGGTGTTCTGGTGGAGACACTGCTCGATCGCGGGGCCGAGGGTGATGTAGTCGAGGCCGAGGCCGCGATCGAGAGGTTGGCGGAGGCCACAATCGAGCGGTCCGCGGAGGCCGACGGCGGTTTCGCTGTGCGCGAGATCTGGCTGTTGCGGCTGCGGGCGCGCCTGGCGCGGGCTCACGGCGATGCCGCTTCCTACGTCCACCTCCGGGATCGCTACCGCGACATGGCGAAAACGCTTGGCTTCGAGGGGCATATCGAGTGGGCCGAGGCAATGCCATGACGGCCGTCGTTTTGTATTCCTCGATGCCGGTACGTCCCCAAAAATGGTCTTTTGGTGCGCCGTCAGGGTTTCGAACCCCGGACCCGCTGATTAAGAGTCAGCTGCTCTACCAACTGAGCTAACGGCGCCGGATCCTGCTGGACTGCGTTTGCGACAATAACAGTCATCCCGTCGGCGCACGAAATCGCCGAGTCGAAGACTAACCGCTGGTCACTGTTAACAGTCGTCTACCGCTTAGAATACTCGCCAGTAACACCGGGTTGCGGTTCGCAAGGGGAGCAAGGTACGTGGCAGGTCGGTCGATGAAGCGTCAGCGTGTGTGCCGCCGATGGGTGGCCGCGCTGATGGTCCCGCTTGCCGTTTTCGGTGCGGGCGCCTGCAGCAGCGGCGGCCGCAGCCCTGCGCCGAAGGCCATCATGGACAAGGCCACGCCCTACGGTGACCTGCTCGTCCCCAAGATGAGCGCTTCGGTGACGGACGGCGCCGTGGGCGTGGCGGTGGATAGCCCGGTGACGGTGACCGTTGACGACGGAGTGCTGGCCTCCGTCGAAGTGGTCAACGAGAACGGGCGGTCACTGGGCGGCCAGCTCAGCCCCGACGGCGTGCGCTGGTCGACCACCGAGCCGCTGGGCTACAACCGGAGCTACACGCTGTCGGCCAAGGCACGTGGGCTGGGTGGCATGGCCACGCGCCAGATAGCGTTCCAGACCCAATCGCCGCAAGACCTGACGATGCCCTACGCCATGCCGCACGACGGCGAGGTGGTGGGCGTCGGCGAGCCGGTGGCCATCCGGTTCGACGAGAACATCGCCAACCGCGAGGCCGCCGAGAAGGCCATCGTGGTGACCACGGATCCGCCCGTCGAAGGTGCGTTCTACTGGCTGAACAACCGTGAAGTGCGTTGGCGCCCTGAACATTTCTGGAAGCCAGGCACCGCCGTGAACGTCGCAGTCAACACTTACGGCGTCAACCTGGGCGATGGGGTTTTCGGCGAGGACAACTTGCACACCCACTTCACCATCGGTGACGAGGTCATCGCCACCGCCGATGACACCACCAAGATGGTGACTGTCCGGGTCAACGGTGAAGTCGTCAAGACCATGCCGACCTCGATGGGCAAGGACAGCACCCCGACGGCCAGCGGCACCTACATCCTCGGTGAGCGGTTCGCGCACATGATCATGGACTCATCGACCTACGGCGTACCGGTCAACTCGCCCAACGGTTATCGCACCGAGGTGGATTACGCCACCCAGATGTCCTACAGCGGTGTCTTTGTGCATTCGGCGCCGTGGTCGGTGGGTGCTCAGGGCCACACCAACACCAGCCACGGCTGTCTCAATGTCAGTCCCAGCAACGCGCAATGGTTCTTCGAGCACACCAAGCGCGGCGATATCGTGGAGGTGCTCAACACCGTCGGCCCGTCGCTGTCGGGGACGGAAGGTCTTGGCGACTGGAACATTCCGTGGGATCAGTGGCACGCCGGTAACGCCAAGGCGTGATGCCGGCGAGATGTTGCGTCGACGAGGCTAGATCCCTGTCCAGACCCATTGCTGGTGGCCCTCATCCCATAACGGGTGGAGTTGCTGCGCCCAGGGCGGCGGCGGAGGCGGCGGCGGGATGTCAGCCGGTGCGTATTCCGGCGCATATGCCGGCCGGGGTGTCCACCAGGCCGGCGGTGGCGGTGGCGGTTTGCATTCGTTGGTCCACACGTTGCGCGACCAGTTCGGGTCGCATTGCGCAAAGGCGACTCCCGGCGCCGCGACCGTCACCGCCGCTATCGGAACCAACGCGACCGCGACGACCTCAGCGGCCAGACGGCGAGCGAACCTTGTCATCGTAGGCCTCCCAGCGGGACCCGTTCCCGACCTTTGGTTGGTTCAGCTTATGTCCTCCACACGGCACAATTGCAAGGCCGTACACCGCGGGTGATCACCACGGCACCAGTAGCGACTGCACTAACAAGGTTTCGAAATCGAGCGTGATCGTGCGCCGAGGCACCGTCTGCCGAGTCCAGGGCGCCAAAGATGTGCGCCCCCGTTGGGGTGAGTGACGGGACTCGAACCCGCGACATTCAGGATCACAACCTGACGCTCTACCAGCTGAACTACACCCACCATTGCCGCCAGTCGGACCCTTGAGGCGACGGGCGGCGATGTCGATACTAACTGTTCGGGCCCTCGGCGGCCGAATCGATTGCCTCTGGCGTGGCCGGCTCACCCCCAAGCTCGACGGCCACCGCGGCGATGTCGCTGGTGGCAGGCCCGGGCGGCGGCACGAACGCGGTGCGCCGGTAGTACTGCAGCTCGCGGATGGATTCGTGGATGTCGGCCAGCGCGCGGTGCGCCAGCCCTTTTTCCGGCTGGCCGTAGTAGATGCGCGGGTACCAGCGGCGGCACAGTTCTTTGATCGAGCTCACATCGATCATCCGGTAGTGCAGATACGAGTCGAGGGCGGGCATATCGCGGGCGATGAATCCCCGGTCGGTGGCGATCGAGTTACCGGCCAGTGGCGCCGTTCTGGCTTGCTTGACGTGTTCGCGGATGTAGTCGAGCACCATCGTCTCTGCGGTCGGCACATCCACCGTGGACGCGCGCACCTCTTCGATCAGGCCGGAGCGGGTGTGCATTTCGGTGACCACGTCGATCATCGACGACAACGCCGCGTCGTCGGCGTGGATCACCACGTCGACGCCGTCGCCGAGAACGTTCAAGTCAGCGTCGGTGACCAGGACGGCGATTTCGATCAACTTGTCCGAGCCCAGATCCAGTCCGGTCATCTCGCAGTCGATCCACACCAGTTCGTCCCGCACAGCGTTCACAGTAAGCAAAGTTGGCTGCCAGTCCTGCAGCCACCCCGGCAGGGCGCGCCAGCAAGTAAGGTCATCCGTTGTCGGTACTACGACCAGAAGCGGAGAGGTAGACGTCACGATGAGCTCCGAGTCGACACCGCGCAGCGCATCGGCCGGAACTCCAGCGGCTCCAGCGCAGCAGATCGCAGCCGGCTACGCCGTTGAGGGTCAGGCCCTGGAGTTGGGCACCGTCGTCGTCGACGGTACGGCCGACCCGGCCGCGCAAATCCGCATCCCGCTGGCCACCGTCAACCGGCACGGTTTGGTGGCCGGAGCGACCGGCACCGGCAAGACCAAGACGCTGCAGCTGATCGCCGAGCAGCTCTCGGCGGCGGGCGTGCCGGTGCTGATGGCCGACGTCAAGGGCGACCTTTCCGGCTTGTCGCGGCCCGGTCAGAGCAACGACAAGATCAACATGCGCGCCAAGGAAACCGGCGAGACCTGGGAGGCGAGCGCCTTCCCGGTGGACTTTTTGTCGCTGGGCACCAAAGGTATTGGTGTTCCGGTACGGGCTACCATCGCCAGCTTCGGGCCCATTTTGCTGTCAAAAGTTTTGGGGCTCAACGCTACCCAGGAATCAACGCTTGGGTTGATCTTCCATTGGGCCGAACAGCAGAACTACGAGCTGGTGGATCTGAAAGATCTGCGGGAGGTGATCAGCTTCCTGACCAGCGACCAAGGCAAGGCGGAGCTGAAGTCACTGGGCGGTGTCTCTGCAACGACCGCAGGTGTGATCCTCCGCGCCCTGGTCAATCTGGAAGCCGAAGGCGCCGACACCTTTTTCGGTGAGCCCGAACTAAAACCCAAGGACCTTCTGCGTTTTGACGACAAAGGCCGAGGAGTCATCTCGTTGCTGGAACTGGGCGACCAGGCGGCGCGCCCGGTGCTGTTCTCCACCTTCTTGATGTGGGTGCTGTCCGATCTGTTCAAGTCGCTGCCCGAGATCGGCGACGTCGACAAACCCAAGCTGGTGTTCTTCTTCGACGAGGCGCATCTGCTGTTCACCGATGCGTCCAAGGCGTTCTTGGAACAGGTGGAGCAGACCGTAAAGCTGATCCGCTCCAGGGGCGTTGGCGTGTTCTTCTGCACCCAGCTGCCCACCGATGTGCCCAACGAAGTGCTGTCGCAGCTGGGCGCTCGTATCCAACACGCGCTGCGCGCCTTCACTCCCGATGACCAGAAGGCGTTGAGCAGAACTGTTCGTACCTATCCGAAAACCGATGTCTACGACCTGGCTTCGGCGTTGACATCGCTGGGCATCGGCGAAGCGGTGGTCACCGTGTTGTCTGAGCGGGGTGCGCCGACACCGGTCGCGTGGACCAGGCTGCGCTCGCCGCGTTCGCTGATGGCTGCCATCGGTGACGACGCGATCGGCGCCGCGGCCAAGTCCAGCCCGTTGCAGGCGACGTACGGTCAAACCGTTGATCGGGAGTCCGCATACGAGAAGATCCAAGCCCGGAAAGAGCAGGCTGCCGCGGCGGATCAGCCGGCCGGTTCGAAATCTGCGCCCGTGGCTGAGAAGAAGCCAGGCTGGTGGAAGCGGTTCGTCAACAGCCGAGGTTTCCAGACTTTTCTCCGAGCGCTCGGCACCCAGCTCATCCGCAGCATGTTCAACGGCAGTGGCCGCCGCCGTCGATAGGTCAGCCGCCCAGCTTCTTGTAGAAACTTCCGACGATCGGCGCGACGATAGCGCGCGGCGCGTACTGGCTCGCCACCGACATCGCCTTGGACGTCACGCCCGGCACCACGCGCATCTTGTTGCGCGCCAACGCATCCAATGAGATCCGCGCGGTGTGCTCGGTAGAGATCCACAGGAAGTCGGGCACCAGCTTCTCGACGATGGATGCTTCGGCGGGGTCGGGTAGCTCGGTGCGCACCGGGCCCGGTGCCAGCAGCGTGACGTGTACACCGGATTTACGCAGTTCCCCGCGCAATGATTCGCTGAAGGTGTTGACGAACGCTTTGCTGGCCGCATAGGTCGCGTTGTAGGGGATCGGTGAGTTCCCGGCCGCCGAACCAGAAATCAAGATGCCGCCGGCCTTGCGCTCGATCATCCCTGGGAGCACCGCAAGCACGAGATCGTGCACGGCGACCGCATTCAGCTGTACCTGAGCCTTTTCCACCGCCGCGTCCAGCGTGGCGACCGGACCAAAGGTCGCAGTGCCTGCATTGGCGCACAGAATCGAGATGTTGCGAGTGGCCAACTCGTCGACCAGCTTCGCGCGTTCAGCCGTATCGGCAAGGTCGGCTGGGCGTACTTCGACGGCGACCCCATATTGGTCGGTCAACCGGCCCGCGAGTTTGGTCAGGACGTCTTCGCGCCGCGCGGTGATGATCAGGCTGTGGCCGCGGGCGGCCAGCTCGGCGGCCAGTGCTTCACCGATGTTTTGGGAGGCTCCGGTGACAACGGCGCGAGCGTCGGGGCTGGGCGCGGGTACTGGCATGCGCCAATCGTAGACAAGCACCGAAAGCCGATAGAGTCGCAGCATGGGCAACCCGGGATCGGGTTCGCGCAGATCGGAGCGATCCCGGGTGCTGACGTGGGCACTGTGGGACACCGGTGCTGCCGGACTCAGCGCGATCGTGGTGACGTTCGTGTTCTCGGTTTATCTGACCGGCAGCGTCGGTCAGGGTTCGCCCGGGGGTGCTTCACCGGCGAGTTGGCTGGGTCGCGCGTTGGCGGTCGCCGGGGTGACCATCGCGCTGCTGGCGCCGGTGATCGGCGTGTGGGTGGAGGATCCGCACCGGCGGCGGGTGGCCCTGACCGTGCTGACCGGTCTGGCGGTCGCGCTGACGAGCGCGATGAGCCTGATCCGTGAGCGTCCGGAGTACTTGTGGCCGGGGTTGGCCTTACTCGCCGCAGCCGCGGCATGCGGCGATCTGGCCAGCGTCCCCTACAACGCGATGCTGCGTCAGCTTTCGACGCCGCATAATTCCGGGCGGATCTCCGGTTTCGGCTTGGCGGCGGGGTTTTCCGGCAGCGTCATGTTGTTGCTGGTGGTCTACTTCGGCTTCATATCCGGCGACGGCCCCACCCGCGGGTTGCTGCATCTGCCTGCTGCCGACGGGATGAACGTCCGGATGGCGATGCTGATCTCCGCGGGGTGGTTAGCGATGTGCGCGCTGCCGCTGCTGCTGACCGCGCACCGGCTGCCGTCGGTTGGTGAGGTCGCCACTCCCGCGCGGGGCCTACTGGGCGGCTACCGCAAGTTATGGACGGAGCTGGTGGCCGAATGGCGCCGGGATCGCAACCTGGTGTATTTCGTAGTGGCTAGCGCGGTGTTTCGAGACGGGCTGGCCGGGGTGTTCACCTTCGGCGGCGTGCTCGGGGTCAGTGTGTATGGGATCTCACCGGCCGATGTGCTGATATTCGGGGTGGCCGCGAGCGTAGTGGCGGCGGTCGGGGCGGTGGTCGGCGGGCATGTCGACGACCGGATCGGATCCAAGCCGGTGATCGTCGCATCGCTGTCCAGCATCATCGCGGTCTGCCTCACCATGATGGCGCTGTCCGGTCCTGGCGCGTTCTGGCTCTGCGGACTGCTGCTTTGCCTGTTCATCGGGCCGGCGCAGTCGTCGGCGCGCACGCTGCTGCTGAGGATGGCCCGAGACGGCAAGGAAGGCGTCGCCTTCGGCCTCTACACGATGACCGGACGTGCGGTGTCGTTCTTAGCCCCGTGGCTGTTTTCGATCTTCGTCGACGTGTTCGGCGCCGTTCGCGCCGGCATGGGCGGGCTGTGTCTGGTCATGGGTGTCGGCCTGCTCGGCTTGCTGATGGTGCGGGTTCCGCGCCGAAGCCTCGCCCCCACGGGTTGACTCCGGACAATCACGCTCAGCTTGATCCGGTGCATACCGTCAGGCCAACGCCGGTGCGCTGACTGACCTGAGCCCCGTCCACGGTCACCGAACAGGTGACATCGTGGCCGATGTTGATGATCGTGATGTTGGCCTTCGCGCTGCTCGAGGCCGGCAGGCTGATTTGCTTGCTCCAGGGCAACGCGACGTTGAATTCGGTCTGCATCATCCCGTCGTCGTCCACATAGGTGATGCTGATCGCGCGGCCTTCGCCGGTGACGTTGTAGTCCACCATCTGCATCCCGACCGCATTGGTGGGCGGAGTGGATCCGGTGCTGGTCGGTTCGGATGTGCTGGCCGACGGCGACGGCGGCGCGGTTGACGTGGGGTTGGTCGAACTCGGCGTGACCGGCAGCGGTGGGACCGCGGTTTGCTTCCTCGCCGTGCCATTGGCGATCACCAGGGCGATGACCAGCGCAGCAACCAGCAGCACCGCCGCAGCAGCGGCGATCCACAGCCAGCGCGGTGCTTTCCGCCCAGGCTCGGGCCCTTCTGGCGGCTGATCCGGCGGAGGCTGACCATCCAGCCAGTACTGGGGCAGCTTCTCGGTCGGGTGGGTTGCGTTCGCGTTGGACGCTGAGCCCGGGTAGTACCCCGGCGGGTAGGACGACTGCCCGCTGTAGGCCGGGTCGGCATACGGCGGATACGGCTGACGTATGCGTTGGGTCTTTTCGGTCCCGTCTTGAGCTGGATAGGCGTGCTCGGACCGACGTCGATCGTTCATGCCCACCTCATGCGTGCAGGGTACCTGCAGCACCACGCCCGGCGCCGAGACATCGGCTCAGCAGGCGGGATTCGCAGGCTGAGTCAGATTGCGGACAGGCGAAGCGCCGCCGGTGCGCTTTCGGGCACGATCGGGCTGCTCGGCCGAACCGGCGAAATCCGCTGATAGCTGGCGCCGAGGGGAGGACGAGGGTCGGGTTCGCCCTTGTTCGGCCAGAGCGCGACCGCCCGTTCCGACAGCGCGGTGATGGTGAGAGCGGGGTTGACGCCCAGGTTGGCCGTGATCGTCGACCCATCGATGATGTGCAGACCGGGGTACCCGTACAGCCGCTGGTACGGATCGACGACGCCTGTTGCCGGCGAATCTCCAATCGCGCAACCGCCGATGAAATGCGCGGTGGTCGGGCGGTTGACGAGGTCGAAGTAATAGGCGCGTGGGTCACCGTCGATCTTTGCGGCCGCACGTCGGGCGATGTCATTGCCGACCGGATTCCAGTTCGGGTTCGGCGCGCCCACTCCCTGCCGGGTGGTCATCTTCGCGCCGAAGAGGCCGCGTCTGAGGTAGGTGGTCAGCGAATTGTTCAAATCCTGCATGACAAGCAGGGATATCGTTCGATCGGAGCCTTTGCGAACATTGAACGAACGGGCGAATGCGGCCGGGTGGCGCAGGTTGGTCAGCAGCCATTTGGCGAGACGGTGCCGGTCGCCGTCGACCAGGGTGGTGGTGAGGAGGAATCCCCAGTTGCTGCCCTTGCCGAGGCGGAAGGCTTCCATGTGCGTGTTCGCATTTGGGTGGATCGACGACGTCCCGGCCACACCGTGGGCCAGATCCGTTCGGGTTCGCGAGGTCGCGATCAGGCTGACCTCGGAGTTGGTCCGCGCCAGCTCACCCAACCGCGCCGATATCCGGGGCAAGGAGCCGTTGGACCGCAGTCGATGGAGCAGGTTTTGCGTGCCGAGCGCGGCAGCGGAGAACACGACCTGATCGGCGCTCCAGGTGCGGTGTCGCTTACGCACCCACCTTCCAGTCTGAACGGTTTCAACCTGGTACCCGCCGGCCGGCGATTCACGGACGTCGACGACGGTGGTCATCGGGTGGACCTGCGCACCGGCCTTTTCCGCGAGGTATAGGTAGTTTCGTTCGAGGGTGTTCTTGGCATTGTGCGAGCACCCGTTTATGCAGCGCCCACAGAAGATGCAGCCGGCCCGGTCTGGTCCGATGCCACCGAAGTACGGGTCGGGAACCGTCTTGCCGGGCTCGCCGAAAAACACGCCCACCTGGGTCGGGTGAAACGTGTCGGCAACACCCAAATCGTCTGCGATCGACTTGAAGACGGCATCTGAGGGGGTCAACCTCGGATTTGTCGCGACGCCGAGCATACGTTTGGCCTGCTCGTAATACGGCGCTAATTCGGCCTTCCAGTCGGTGATCGAGGCCCATTGCGGATCGTTGTAGAACTGCTCCAAGGGTTCGTAGAGAACGTTGCCGTAGATCAGTGAACCGCCGCCGACGCCAACGGCCGACTGGATCGCGACGTTCTTCAAAACGGTGATTCGCAGCGGGCCCGTGAGGCCGAAACGGGGCTGCCACATGGTCTTTCGGATAGGCGTACTATCGGGCGGGTAGTCCTGCGGCCGCCAGCGCGCTCCCTGCTCGAGCACGCCGACGCGATACCCCTTCTCGCTCAGGCGGAGAGCCGTAACAGATCCGCCGAAGCCCGATCCGATCACGATTACGTCGTAGTCGGGACTCATCGAAGTCCTCTCGCCAGCCGTAGCCGGCATCCATCGCCGGCAATCGAGCCTGGGGCGTAGCAGGTTGACGCCGAGAATAAGCCTCCGACCGGCTGCGCACGCGAAAATCGCGCGCGACTGTCAGGAAGCGCGAACGGTCAGCGCAGCAACCGTCATCGCCCGCATCACCGACCGGGACCGCACTGCCTTGCCGTCGGCAGGCTTGAGGCTGTGTGGCGTCGAGTTGAGCAGACCGAACGCGGCGTGCGCCATCAGCCGCGCGTCGGCCTCGGCGAGCGCCGGCTTGAGCTCGCGCAGCACGCCGACCCAGACCTCCACATATTGGCGCTGCGCCCGGCGCACCTGACGTTCGGCGGCGACCGGTAGATGGGCGAGGTCGCGATCCTGGATGCGGATGAGATCCGGTTCGCTCAGCGCAAAGTCGAGATGGAAGTCGATCAAGCCATCCAGCGCCCCGGCGGCGTCGGCTTCGCGGGATCTGACCTCTCGCGCGCCGGCAAGCAGGTGGGTGCTGATGCCGACCAGCAACTCGACCAGCAGCGACTCCTTGTTGGGAAAGTGTCGGTAGATCGCTGGCCCGCTGACTCCGGCGGCGGCGCCGATGTCTTCCAGCCGTACTGCCAGAAATCCGCGCTCGGCGAACAGCCGCTCAGCGGCCGACAGCAGTTGCAAACGCCGGTCCGACTTGCGTCGACTGCGTCGATTCGGCGCCTGGTTGTGGCCGCTGCGATCACCATGGTCTGCCGGAGCAGAAACTGCCATGACGGCCTCCCGCGGCAACTCATGCTGGACACTTCGGTTAATCGCCACTAACATATCACGAGTTAGTGATCATTAACCGAAATTGGCGTGCATCCATGACCTCTGCGGCGGAAAACCGCGACGCACACCGCGCGCTTGTCGCCCAGCTGCGCGGCAAGCTGGCCGCGGCTGCCCTGGGTGGCCCGGAACGGGCCCGTACCCGCCACGTCGACCGCGGCAAACTGCTGCCCCGTGACCGAGTCGACGGCCTGCTGGACCCGGGCAGTCCATTCCTCGAGATCGCCCCGCTGGCCGCCGACGGCATGTATGACGACGAGTGCCCCGGCGCAAGCATCATTACCGGCATCGGTAGGGTTTCGGGCCGCGAATGCATGATCGTGGCCAACGACGCAACGGTCAAAGGCGGTACCTACTACCCGATTACGGTCAAGAAGCACCTGCGCGCGCAGGAGATCGCCGGGCAGAACCGGCTGCCCTGCATCTATCTCGTCGATTCCGGCGGCGCCTTCCTGCCCCGCCAAGATGAGGTATTTCCCGACCGCGAGCACTTCGGCCGGATCTTCTACAACCAGGCCAAGCTCAGCGCCGAGGGCATCCCGCAGATCGCTGCTGTGCTCGGATCCTGCACGGCCGGTGGCGCTTACGTGCCGGCAATGAGTGACGAGGCGGTGATCGTCCGCAACCAGGGCACCATATTTCTCGGCGGCCCGCCGTTGGTGAAAGCCGCCACCGGGGAAGTAGTCACCGCCGAGGAGCTCGGTGGTGGTGATCTGCACTCCAAGACATCGGGTGTCACTGATCACCTTGCCCATGACGACCGAGACGCGTTGCGGATCATCCGGCGCATTGTCACCACCCTGGGTCCACGCCAAGCGCCGATCTGGGATGTGCTGCCGAGCTTGGACCCGATCGCTGACCAATCCGAGCTCTACGACGTCGTTCCGGTCGATGCGCGGATTCCCTACGACGTCCACGACGTCATCAGTCGGCTCGTCGACGGAGGCGAATTCGGCGAGTTCAAGGCCGAATACGGCAGCACGCTGGTCACCGGCTTTGCGCGAATTCACGGCCACCCGGTCGGGATCGTCGCCAACAACGGTGTTCTGTTCAGCGAATCCGCGCTCAAGGGAGCACATTTCATCGAGTTGTGTGACAAGCGGTTGGTGCCGTTGTTGTTCTTGCAGAACATCTCTGGGTTTATGGTTGGCCGCGACTACGAGGCCGGCGGTATCGCCAAACACGGCGCGAAGATGGTGACCGCGGTCGCCTGCGCACGGGTGCCCAAACTCACCGTGGTCATCGGCGGGTCCTACGGTGCCGGGAACTACTCGATGTGCGGACGGGCGTATTCGCCGCGGTTCTTATGGATGTGGCCGAACGCCCGAATCTCGGTGATGGGTGGCGAGCAAGCGGCGTCGGTGCTGGCGACGGTGCGCGGGGAGATGACGGCTCAGGAGGAAGAGGCGTTCAAGGCGCCGATCCGCGCTCAGTACGAGCAGCAGGGCAATCCGTACTACTCAACAGCCCGGCTCTGGGACGACGGCGTGATCGATCCTGCGGACACCAGAACGGTTGTGGGTCTTACACTTTCGGTTGTGGCGAATGCGCCCGTCGAGCCGGTCTCCTACGGCGTCTTCCGGATGTGAATGCTGACATGGTTTCTCGGGGTTTCGATACCGTTTTGGTCGCCAACCGGGGTGAGATCGCCGTCCGGGTGATCCGGACGCTGAAAGCGATGGGTATCCGATCGGTGGCTGTTTACAGCGACGCCGACGCCGGCGCACGTCATGTCGCCGAAGCTGACCTCGCGATCGCAATCGGGCCGGCGCCCGCGCGCGACAGCTATCTCAATATTCCCGCGGTCGTCGCGGCGGCTGTTCGCGCCGGCGCGCAAGCGGTGCACCCGGGCTATGGATTTCTCTCGGAGAACGCTGATTTCGCGGCAGCCCTGGCATCGGCTGGGGTGACGTTCATCGGTCCGCCGGTGGGGGCGATTCAGACCATGGGCGACAAGATCGCCGCCAAGGGCACCGTATCGGCGTTCGGTGTACCGGTGGTTCCCGGTATCGCACGGCCGGGACTCACCGACGATGAACTGATCGCGGCCGCTGACGAGATCGGCTACCCGGTGCTGGTCAAGCCGTCTGCCGGCGGCGGCGGCAAGGGCATGCGCATGGTCGAGCAGCCGGCCGACCTGCCCGGCGCGTTGGTCAGCGCCCGCAGGGAATCGGCGGCGGCGTTCGGTGACGATACGCTATTCCTTGAGCGATTTGTGTTGCGCCCCAGACATATCGAAGTTCAGGTGTTGGCCGACGGCTACGGCAATGTGGTACATCTCGGTGAACGGGAGTGCAGCCTGCAGCGGCGCCACCAGAAGGTCATCGAAGAGGCGCCGTCGCCGCTGCTGGACGATGCTACGCGGGCTCGGATCGGTGCGGCCGCCTGTGATACCGCCCGGAGCGTGGATTACACCGGGGCCGGCACGGTGGAGTTCATTGTTTCGGCCGACCGGCCTGACGAGTTCTTTTTCATGGAGATGAATACCCGGCTTCAAGTCGAGCACCCGGTTACCGAAATGGTGACCGGATGGGATCTGGTCGAATGGCAGGTCCGGATCGCCGCGGGCGAGAAGCTGAGCGTCGGCCAGGCTGATATCGGCTTACAGGGGCACGCGATCGAAGCGCGGGTCTACGCCGAAGACCCTGCGCACGGCTTCCTGCCCACTGGCGGCGATGTGCTGGCGTTGGTGGAACCGGATGCGGCGGGGGTGCGCGTCGATTCGGGTCTGTCCGCCGGGATGGTCGTCGGCAGCGAGTACGACCCGATGCTGGCGAAAGTGGTCGCACACGGCGCAGATCGAGCGGCCGCGCTGCGCACCCTCGATCGGGCACTGGCGGACACCGCGGTGCTCGGTGTCGTCACCAACGTCGAGTTCGCCCGGTTCCTGCTGGCCGATCCCGACGTCGCCGCCGGTCGACTCGACACCGGGCTGCTGGACCGAAAGGCCGGGGATTTCGTCGCGGCGGCGCCCGGCGACGAACAGTTCATCGCTGCGGCCGCCTTTCACTGGTTGCGGCTTTTTCCTGCGCGGGGGGCCGACCTGTGGGACGTGCCATCCGGGTGGCGGGTGGGGGCTAGAGCGCCGGTAAGCGTCCGGCTGCGCGCCGGTGAACGCACCGACCACGTCCACATCACCGGCACCACAGGATCTGCCGAAGTCAGCATTGAGGACGGCGAATCTCGGTCGCTGCAGACCGATCTGACCGACAACCGGCTGACGGTGACACTGGACGGTCTGCGTAGCGAGTACACCGTCGCCACGGCCGGCAGCAACATCTGGTTGGCCGGCGGCGGTGCGACTGCGGTGCTCGAGGAGATTCGCGAAGCACCGGTGCGCCCGGACGACGAGCACAGCGGCGACGCCGAACTGCTCAGCCCGATGCCCGGGACGGTCGTCGCGGTGGGCGTGGACGAGGGGGCCGACGTAGCGGCGGGAACCGTAGTGGTCACCGTCGAGGCGATGAAGATGGAGCACGCGCTGGCGGCACCCGTCGACGGTGTGGTCGAACTTCTCGTGGGCACCGGCGACCAAGTCAAGGTCGGCCAGCGACTAGCTCGGATTACCGTGAACCACCAGGTATTACCAAAAGTAGAGGATGACCCGTCATGACCGAGTTTTTGTCCACCGGGACGCTCCCGGATGAGTACCAACAATTGGCAAAGACGGTCCGTGACTTCGCCCAGAGCGTCGTCGCACCGGTGGCCGCCCGCCACGACGCCGAGCATTCATTTCCCTACGAGGTGGTCGCCGGGATGGCTGAGATGGGCCTGTTCGGTCTGCCCTTCCCGGAAGAGTTCGGTGGGATGGGCGGCGACTACTTCGCCCTTTGCCTGGCTCTGGAGGAACTGGGCAAGGTCGACCAGAGCGTTGCTATCACGCTGGAGGCCGGTGTCTCGTTGGGCGCAATGCCGGTGTACCGATTCGGCACCGACGCACAGAAGCGGGAATGGCTGCCGCAGTTGGCAAGTGGTCGTGCGCTGGGCGCATTCGGACTGACTGAGCCCGGCGGCGGCACCGATGCCGGCGCAACCAAGACCACCGCGCACCTCGACGACGGTCATTGGGTGATCAACGGGTCCAAGCAATTCATCACGAACTCCGGCACCGACATCACCAAGCTGGTGACCGTCACTGCGGTGACCGGCGAACAGGGTGGCAAGAAGGAGATTTCATCGATCTTGGTGCCGGTACCCACGTCGGGTTTCACCGCGGAGCCGGCCTACAACAAGGTGGGCTGGAACGCCTCGGACACCCATCCGCTGAGCTTCGACGACGTGCGCGTGCCTGAGGAGAATCTGCTCGGCGAACGCGGGCGCGGGTATGCCAATTTCCTGCGTATCCTCGACGAGGGCCGCATCGCGATCGCCGCATTGTCCACCGGAGCCGCACAGGGTTGCGTGGACGAGAGCGTGAAGTACGCAAAAGAACGCCAAGCATTCGGTCAGCCGATCGGCCGATATCAGTCCATCGCATTCACGATCGCCCGGATGGAGGCGCGTGCTCACACCGCTCGCACCGCCTATTACGACGCCGCGGCGCTGATGCTGGCCGGCAAGCCGTTCAAGAAACAGGCGGCGATCGCCAAGTTGGTGGCCAGCGAAGCAGCCATGGACAACGCGCGTGATGCCACCCAAATCCACGGCGGCTATGGGTTCATGAACGAATTCACCGTGGCCCGCCATTACCGGGACAGCAAGATCCTGGAGATCGGGGAGGGGACCACCGAGGTGCAGTTGATGCTGATCGCCCGAGAGGCGGGGCTGTGAGCGAGACCAGTGAGGAGCAGCCTGTCAAGACGGTCATCCAGCGCGGGTTGTGGTTCGAAGAATTCGAGACCGGCGTGCGGTACCTGCATCGCCCGGGGCGCACCATCACCGAAGCCGACAACGTGTTGTTCACGACGTTGACCATGAATACCCAAGCGCTGCACCTGGATGCCGCATTTGCCGACGCGCTGCCGCCGTTTAATCAGCGATTGGTGAACTCGATGTTCACCTTGTCGACCCTGGTCGGGTTGTCGGTCGCCCAGCTGACCCAGGGCACGATCGTCGGCAACCTCGGCTTCTCCGAGATCGCGTTTCCCAGGCCGCTGTTCCACGGCGACACGCTCTACGCCGAGACCGTGATCACCGACAAGCGGGCATCCAAGAGCCGTCCGGGGGAGGGCATCGTGACGTTCGCGCATACCGGGCGAAATCAGCACGGTGACGTGGTCGCCACCGCGAGCCGAAAGACCATGGTGCGGATGCGGCCGACCGAGGCCACTGACGGGTGCGACTGATGGACCTGCAGAATCCCGGCCCGGCATGGCTTTTCTGTCCGGCTGACCGCCCTGAGCGCTACGAAAAGGCCGCGGCCGCAGCGGATATCGTGATTCTTGACCTCGAGGACGGGTGCGCCGCCGCCGACCGGCCTGCTGCCCGCAAGGCGCTCGTCGATGTCCAACTGGACCCGGCGCGGACCGTGGTGCGCGTCAACCAGTTCGGCACCGCCGACCAGCAGCTCGACCTCGAGACCCTCAAGAGCACGGGCTACGGCACCGTGATGTTGCCTAAATGCGAAGCGCCAGAACAGGTTAGTGCGTTAGCACCGTTACACGTCATTGTCTTGGTCGAATCGCCGATGGGCGCCCTCGCGGTCACGGAGACAGTGTCGGTGCACAACGCCGTCGCGGTGATGTGGGGCGCCGAGGATTTGTTCGCGGCGCTCGGCGGTACTGCCAACCGCTACCCGGACGGGACCTACCGCGAGGTGGCCCGCCACGTCCGTTCCCAATCGTTACTGGCCGCCAAGGCGCATGGCCGCCTCGCGCTGGATTCGGTCTACCTCGACATCAAGAATCTCGACGGGCTGCGGGCCGAGGTCGACGACGCAGTCGCGGTGGGCTTCGACGCGAAAGTTGCTATCCATCCCAGCCAGCTACCGGTGATACGGGCCGGCTACGCGCCGTCGCCCGACCAGGTCCAGTGGGCGCGACACGTTCTTGCCGCAGCCGCGGATGAACGCGGTGTCTTCGCATTTGAGGGCATAATGGTGGATGCGCCCGTGTTACGGCGAGCTGAGCGGATTGTGCAGCTGGCGGCTGACGTCAGCTCGTAGCAGTCGCGTTCTTCGGGTTTGCTCCGACCCGCCGAACACCTGCGTCGGCCGTTGGTTGGAGGCGCTATGGCTGAAGCTGCTCTGACGCCGATGACTGTCGATCTCGAGCCGGTGCAACTCGTCGCCCCCGATGGGACACCAACGGCAGAAGCCCGATACAGCCGCGAGCTTCCGGTGGAGACACTGTGCTGGCTCTACGAGATGATGGTGGTCACCCGGGAGGTGGACGCCGAGTTCGTCAATTTGCAGCGGCAGGGCGAATTAGCACTTTTCGCGTCCTGCTGTGGGCAAGAGGCGGCACAGGTCGGTGCGGCGGCCTGCCTGCGCAAGACCGACTGGTTGTTTCCGCAATACCGCGAATTGGGCGTCTACCTCGTGCGCGGTATCCCACCCGGCCATGTCGGTGCCGCCTGGCGCGGAACATGGCATGGCGGACTGGATTTCACCAAGAAGTGCTGCGCACCGATATCGGTTCCGATCGGCACTCAGACCCTGCATGCCGTCGGCGCGGCGATGGCCGCCCAGCGGCTCGGCGAGGACTCGATGACGGTCGCCTTCCTCGGCGACGGTGCCACCAGCGAGGGCGATGTGCACGAGGCGCTGAACTTCGCGGCGGTGTTCAAAGCACCGTGTGTGTTCTACGTGCAGAACAACCAGTGGGCGATTTCGGTGCCGCTGCACAGCCAGACTGCCGCGCCGTCGATCGCGCACAAAGCGATCGGATATGGGATGCCCGGCGTCCGGGTGGACGGCAACGACGTGCTGGCGTGTTACGCGGTGATGGCCGAAGCCGCCGGCCGGGCCAGAGCCGGCGGAGGACCGACGCTGATCGAGGCGATCACCTATCGGCTTGGCCCACACACCACTTCGGACGATCCGACGCGATACCGCAGCCAAGAGGAACTGGACCGGTGGCAGATGCTGGACCCCATCCCGCGCTACCGGACCTATCTGGCCGGCATCGGACTGTGGTCGCAGCGGCTGGAAGACCGGGTCGCCGCCCGGTGCAAGCGGCTACGGGCCGACCTGCGCGATGCGGTGTTCGCAGCACCCGACATCGACATCGACGAGGTCTTCACCTCGGTGTACGCCGAAATCACGCCCGGTCTCGAAGCGCAACGTCGGCAGTTGCGCGCTGAAATCCGCCGGGAGGCCTGATGACCCAGATCGCCGAACCGCCGACCGACTCGACCGCGGAACTGTTCACCGCTACGCCGCTGACGATGGTTCAGGCGCTCAACCGCGCCCTGCATGACGCGATGGCCGCCGACGACCGGGTGCTGGTTTTCGGCGAGGACGTGGCGACGCTGGGTGGCGTCTTTCGGGTCACCGAGGGACTGACGGCTACCTTCGGCCCGCGCCGCTGCTTCGATACCCCGCTGGCCGAGTCGGCGGTGATCGGCATCGCGGTGGGCTTGGCGCTGCGGGGCTTCGTGCCGGTCCCCGAGATCCAGTTCGACGGGTTCTCCTATCCTGCGTTCGATCAGGTGGTCAGTCACCTGGCGAAGTACCGGACCCGCACCCGCGGCGAAATCAACATGGCGGTCACGGTCCGGATACCGTCGTTCGGCGGTATCGGTGCCGTCGAGCACCACTCGGAATCCACTGAGTCCTACTGGGCGCACACCGCGGGCCTGAAGGTCGTAGTCCCGTCCACACCGTCAGACGCCTACTGGCTGCTGCGCCACGCTATCGCGTGTCAGGACCCGGTGATGTTCTTGGAGCCCAAGCGACGCTACTGGGGCCGCGAGGTCGTCGACACCACCCGACCCGGACTTCCGATCGGGCAGGCGACGGTGTGCCGCGCCGGTACTGACGTCACCGTGCTGACCTACGGCGGCCTGGTGGGCACCGCGTTGTCAGCCGCTGAAATAGCCGCGCAGCAGCGTGATTGGAGTCTTGAGGTCATCGACCTGCGATCGCTGGTGCCACTGGATTTCGACACGGTGGCCGCGTCGATCCGACGCACCGGCCGGTGCGTGGTGCTACACGAAGGGCCACGAAGCCTGGGCTACGGCGCTGGGCTGGCCGCCCGCATCCAAGAAGAACTGTTCTACGAACTCGAGGCACCGGTGTTGCGCGCCTGCGGGTTCGACACCCCCTATCCGCCGGCGCGACTGGAGAAGCTGTGGCTGCCCGGCCCCGATCGACTATTGGATTGCGTCGAGCGCGTGCTGGAGCAACCGTGAACGCACCCGACGATCATGGTCGCATCAAGGTGTTCGTCGTGCCGGACCTCGGCGAGGGCCTCGAAGAGGTGACGCTGTCGTGCTGGCGCGTCGCGGTCGCAGACGACGTCGAACTCAACCAGCCATTGTGCTCGGTGGAAACCGCCAAGGCCGAAGTCGAAATCCCCAGCCCGTATGCGGGCCGCATCCTGGAAACACATGGCGCCGAAGGTGATGTGTTGGCCGTAGGCTCGCCGCTGGTAGGTATCGATACCGGTCCGGGCACGACGCAGGAAGTTCCGCCGTCCAACGGCGAGTTGTCCACGCGCAGGCCGGTACTCGTCGGATATGGTGCCGACGACGCACTCGATACCAGCCGGCGACGTCTCAAAGCCAAACCTCCTGTCCGCAAGCTGGCCGCCGAGCTGCTGGTAGATCTGAACGATCTGGCACCTGGCCCGGACGGCTTGATCAGCCGAGAGGCCGTACTGGCAGCCGCGGGAGTCGGCCCCGAGCGGCCGGGAGTGTCATACGATGTGCTGCCGGTGCGCGGAGTCCATGCGCAGATGGCAGAGCGAATGACGCTGTCCCGCAGTAATATTCCTGATGCGCATGCCAGTGTGCAGGTCGACTGCACCGCTCTGCTGCGCCTGCGTGACGACGTCATCACGCCGTTCCTGTTGACTCTGCGGTTACTGGTAATCGCATTGACGCACAACAAGATTCTCAACTCCACCTGGGTTGACGGCCCAGACGGCCCGCAGGTGCACTCCCATCACGCGATTCATCTAGGTTTCGCGGTCGCCGCTCCCCGCGGTCTGTTGGTCCCGGTGATCGCCGACGCGCAGGATAAGACCACGCGCGAACTCGCTGAGTGCGTAGCGCGGTTGATTCGGGAAGCGCGTGCAGGCACGCTGAAACCGGCCGAGCTTGCCGGCTCCACATTCACCGTTTCGAACTTCGGGGCGCTCGGGCTCGATGGCGGCGTGCCGGTGATCAACTATCCAGAGGCGGCGATCCTGGGCCTGGGGTCGCTCAAACCGCGGCCGATGGTCTTGAACGACACGATCGTCATTTGCCCGCAAATGACCTTGACTTGTGCCTTCGACCATCGGGTGGCTGATGGCGCGAACGTGGCGAAGTTTCTGCGGGAACTGCGCGGGCTGATCGAGTCACCGGAGACGGCGCTGCTCGATCTGTAGCGGTCGGGCTTACTTGCCGCGCGCCGCCGCCAGCCGGGCGGCGAATTCAGGTGACAGGATCGACGCGGCCTGCGGGCCGAGTTCGATGTCCTTGGCGAGTTCGTGCTGTTCGGCATCGACCGATCCGGGGCTCGCCGTCGAGCGCATGGTGGCCTTTGTCGCAAGCACGACCTCGCGTGGGGCGGCCGCAGGTCCGGTCGCGAGTTGCAACGCCGCGGCGACCGGGTCATCGGCCACGCTGAGCGCCAGCCCGTGTCGCACAGCGGATTCGGCGTCGAAGCGCATACCGAACAGCAAGGCCGCGCGGGCCACTTGCGGTCCGACCGCGCGCTGCAGCATCCAGGTCGCCCCGCCGCCCGGATGCAGGCCCAACTTCTGAAAACGCGCATCGAACAACGCATTCGGCCCGGCGATGCGGACGTCGGCGGCCAGCGCCAAGTTCAGGCCCGCTCCTACGGCCGCGCCGTTGACAGCGGCGATCGTGGGCAGCGTGCACTTGCCGACGGCCATGAACCCGTCGTAGATCCGGAGCAGTCCCTCTTCTGCTGCACTGCCCAACGCAGACAGGTCCGCACCCGCGCAGAATGCCTTGCCGGCACCGGTGATCACGACGGCGTGCACGTCTGAATCGGCTTCGGCCCTTTGCACAGCGGCTCGCAGCTGTTTTGACATCTCGTCGTTGACGGCGTTGCGTCGGTCCGGGTCGTTGACGGTAATTACTGCGACGTGGTTGTCGACGTTGAACAAGACTAGGTCGGGCACCGGTCACCTCCGAGGTTCGCCGCCGACGGTACATCCGCACCATCCGAGGACATCTGCCACATAGACCTCGCGGGCCACAGCGGCTTCTGTCGATGTGCGCGCAGTCTATGCCGCACGCGATGCAGGACCGACAGCCGCGGCACTCGTGCGCTGCAGCAGACCGTCAGTCCTGTGGTGGCGGCGGCGCCTCAGATATCTTGCTGTCAAGATCCGGCTTTCCCACCGTTTGGCAGTAAGAAACGGCCGACAGACGCATCGCGCCGATGTCGGCAGTCGTCGGGTCAGCCCCGCTCTTGTCTTTGAGCGTGCTGTCCTTGATCATCTTGCTGACCTCGTCGGTCTGTCTTTTCTCGTCCTGCGTGACGAAGTCCTTGCACTTGGTGTCGCCGCCGGTGTTCACCACCTGTGACACTGAACATCCGCCGAATACCAGCGCGGCGATCACAACAGCGGCAGGTGCCATTGCCTTCATCGTCGAGCCTTTCCTCGATTGAACTGGCAAATGGGTTGTATACCGCGGCGTCCATTTTTCAACTGACGTCCAGGTGAACGCAGGGTTAGATGGCGGCCAAGTTCGAAATCAGCAAGGACCACGCGGGCAAGTACCGGTTCCACCTCAAGGCCCCGAATGGCGAGATCATCGCTGCCAGCCAGGGGTATGAGACTAAGGCCAACGCGGAGAAGGGCATTGAGGGGATCAAGACGCACGCGCCCGGGGCCGCGGTGGAGGACCACTCCGGCTAGCGCCGCTCAGCGATTCTTTCAGCTCGGTTCGTTCGTCGATTTGGCCGACTTGACGGCTCGCCGAGCTCGCGAATCAGTGGGCTACCGATGTTTAATCGGACATTTTTCTAATCTTGTGTGGGAGGCTGAGTCGGCCGGCGGCCGGCGGTCGGCAGTCGGCGGTCGGAGTATTTTTCTCAGGTGTGCTGCGGCCGCCGACACATCTCCCGTTCGCCGTACAGAACTGGCTGAAATCTTTATTCGCTCGTCGAGCAGTTCAGCGACTAGGTGACTTGACGGCTCGCCGCCATGTTTGGCCGCGCCGCGGTGTGCCTAGAGCAGTTGAGCACATGTATAACAAGCCGCGCATGCGGGTAACCACCACCAGTGCGTCGGGGGACGAGACGGCCAGGGGGCCGTTCCCCCGGATCTCCGCGGCCCCCTGGCCCCCTTGTTGGGCTACCCACAGATGCTGGTAGACAACCGAAGCACCTCGAAGGCTAACGCCGAGAAGGGTATTGAGGCGATCAAGACGCACGCGCCGGTGCCAAGGTTGAAGACCACAGCGAGACCTATTCAGACGTAAACCAGCTCCGAGCGGGTTCCCCGTCTCTATCCCGGCACCGATTCTGGCATTGTTGCGGAGATGGATGCGCGTTGGGAGCCGGGTCTCAACGATCCATTCGAAGAGGCGATTGACGACGCGCTGAGTTCCTTGCCGGCTGATCTCCGTGCGGCGATGAGCAACGTTGCGATCCTCGTCGAGGACGAGCCTCCCGACGGGCGGCCGCTGCTCGGCCTGTACCACGGTGTACCGCTGCCGCGAAGGACCCGGACGTACAGCGGAGTGCTTCCCGACAAGATCAGTATCTTCCGCGGGCCGATCACGCGGCTTGCCGCCGGCGACGCCGATCGTCTACGCCGCGAGGTCAGACACGTCGTGCTCCACGAGATCGCGCATCACTTCGGGATCAGTGACGCGCGGTTGATCGAGCTACATCGCTACTGATGTGACAATGGGCACGATCTCGCGACGCTACCTAAGTCGTCGTGCAGTTTAGAACACTGCCGTTGGGATCTTTGCCGCTGACCTACGGCCTGATACCTCTGCTCAGCCACGCTCAACTCCCTCATCTAGGGAGTGTCAAGGATCAGCCGAAACCGCTGTAAAGGATCAGCCGAAACACTGTCAGGCATCACCCGAAACTGAAATGTCAAGCATCAGCCGAGCCACGCGGCTCACGTCTGTATCGGGTAGCATGTCCTCGTTCGCTTCGCGGACTAACTCTCAGGGCATGGCTTGGCGCGGGATCGAACTCCTGTAATCGACCCGAAGGAATCTGCCATGCACTCAGAATCGCAGCTCCGACGTCGCGCACGCGCCGAAGGACTGACGCTCATCAAATACCGCGAGACAAGCCGTTGGTACAACCAGTACGGGCCATACGCCCTCGCCGATCAGGCGAAGTACCTGGTGGCCTACGGCCTGGACCTCGGCGACGTCGAGCGGGAACTATGCAGTAGCTGATCACGTCCAATCAGTTATCGGCGAGCAATGATCAGAACCTGTGGATTGGTCTTCGGCGAGGTGACGCGATTGGGTGCACCTTCCCGAGGATGATCTGAAGTCCGTTTGTCTGATCAGGACCGGCGTTGGCGCGCTGGTTCGGGAAGGTACGCCCTTGCTCAAGGTAGTCCATGCCGCAGGTTCGGCCAACGTGAACGGCGCATCGACGGGTAACGCGTCGCTGTTGGATGAGATCGTGCGCGATGGCGCCCGGCAGATGCTGGCCGCGGCGCTGCAGGCCGAGGTCGCCGGCTACATTGAGGCCCACCGCCACGAGGTCGATGGGGACGGCCACCGTCTGGTGGTCCGCAACGGTTATCACGTTGAGCGGGAGGTGACTACGGCGGCGGGCGCGGTGGCGGTGCGCCAGCCGCGGGTTAACGACAAGCGCACTGACCCTGCGACCGGTAAGCAGGTGCGGTTCGCCTCGTCGATCCTGCCCGCATGGGCTCGCAAGTCGCCGCAGGTGTCGCAGGTGCTGCCGCTGCTGTATCTGCACGGATTGTCCACCAGCGATTTCGCCCCGGCGCTTCAGCAGTTCCTTGGCACTGCCGACGGCCTGTCCGCGGCCACCATCACCCGCCTCAGCGAGCAGTGGCGCGACGATGCGCGCGCCTTTTCCAACCGGTCGCTGGCCGAGGCCGACTATGTGTATCTGTGGGTCGATGGCGTTCACCTCAAAGTCCGTCTGGATCAGGACAAGGTGTGCTTGCTCGTGATGATTGGGGTCCGCGCCGACGGCCGCAAAGAACTGGTGGCGCTGGCCGATGGGTTCCGGGAAAGCAGCGAGTCGTGGGCAGACCTGTTGCGCGATTGCCGCCGGCGCGGGATGCGCGCGCCGGTGTTGGCGGTCGGAGACGGCGCGCTCGGGTTCTGGAAAGCGGTCCGCGACGTGTTCCCCGAAACGAAGGAGCAGCGCTGCTGGTGGCACAAGATCGGCAATGTTCTTGCGGCGCTGCCGAAGTCGGCGCATCCGGGGGCGAAAAAAGCAATGGCGCAGATCTACAATGCCGAAAACAAAGCTGAGGCAATCAAAGCCGCCAAAGCGTTCGCCAACGACTACGGTGCGAAATGGCCCAAAGCGGTCGCGAAAATCAGCGACGACCTCGACGTGCTGCTCGCGTCCTACGACTACCCGGCCGAGCATTGGGTGCATCTGCGCACCACAAATCCGATCGAGTCGACTTTCGCGACCGTTCGGTTGCGGACCCGCGTCACCAAAGGCCCCGGCTCACGAGCTGCCGGGGTCGCGATGGCATTCAAACTCATCGAATCCGCCCAGGCCCGCTGGCGCGCGGTCAACGCCCCACACCTGGTCGCCCTCGTCCGCGCCGGAGCGGAATTCAAGGACGGCAAACTCGGCGAACGTCCCGACGAGCAGCCCGAAATCACAGCCGCCTAAGACGATGTTCGGGGCTGACGGGCGTGCGTTCCATCGGCCGCTGGCGATCAGCGTGGCCGGGCTCATGCTTGCCGGCGTCGGGCTGGCCGTCACCGCGTTGGTCCTCGCCCTCACGCACCGCGAGACAGGTCAAGCGCTGGCCTATATCCCGGTCGCGATCGCCTTGACCGGCGTCGCGGTGATGGTGCTGCGTGGCACGCGTTGGGTGATCCGGGTCATCATCGTCGTGCTCGCCGGGCAACTCGCCGCGATCGCGGGAACCACATGGGAACTCAGCCACGGTATCGACGCCCGCAAAGCCCGCCAGTTGCGCCAGCTCGGGTTCGATCCAACGGCGGGCGTGGTCATCAACTTGATCTACTCCAGCATCGGGTTCGCGCTGTTCTGCTGGTTCGCAACACGCTGGTTCGCAGCGCGGCGACGTGGACATACGTCCTCACCTCAGACGTAGACAACCGACGAAACATGCCTCATCGACGAGCCGCTCAAAGATCTTGATCCACAGGTCTTGACAATTGCTCGTTATCGGCCCGCCCTAACCTCTCCCCAGGGCGGGCCGTTTACGAGCCGAACCAGAAAGCTGATACCGCAGTAGCAACACCTAATACCCTTGGCCGCATGATCTTCGGTTGCTTGCGAAGGCTCACCGCACTGCTCATGCTGTTCGCAGCCGGAGCGCTGGTCGAAGCATGCGACTTCAGTCAAATCAACACCGCCGTGCCCCCAGGGGCGATTGGGCAGAAAGTCCGTGACGGCACGTTCGATTTCACCGTCACCGAAGTCAACAGGTCCAGGACTTTCCGCGACCAGCGAGCCCAAGGCGTGTATGTGATCGTGGCGTTAACCGTCAAGAACATCGGCGTAGAGCCAGTGATGTTCCAGTGGTCCGCTCAGCAATTGAGGGACAGCATTGGGCGCCAGTATTCGCCGATCTTCATGGTCCCTTCCCTATTCGGAAACGTAGTCAATGCCATCGACCCAGGACAGGAGGTTCCTATCAAGTTGCCATTCGACGTGCCGCCCGGTACGAAACCGACCCAGATCGTGCTGCACGAAGCGAGATCCTCAGACGGAGCACCGGTCAATCTGATGCGGCCAACACGCGCCGCTGAACGCTAGCTCGGCGGCTTCACGATCACCACACCACCAGCGGTGGGACAGCCCACAGAAGCCCGGATCTCCGCTAACGCAATCGCCTCGCCCCGCTGAGGGCCGAACAGCCTTTTGGCCGCATAACAGCGCGCCAGATGCCACGCAGCACGGCTGGAATGACGCTGCGGATCATAGGACTCCAACTCGGCCGGCACCACCAGTGCCACCCTCGAGGGAGTCACCCGCGACCCGTCGATGACACAGCTCCTTGAGCTGACGGTGAGGTTGAACCAGGTCAGCGAATACCTCGCCATCCAACGGCACAACCTCGATCAAACCGAGCGGGCGCTAGAGACCCTCGCGATGTCTGACGCCTTCCGAGAGGAACGGCTAAAGCTGGTGAAGCAGACTCGGAAATCTGTCAAAACGCTTGAAGCAGACCGTGATCAGATCCTTCACTTGATCGCCAACAGTGGAGACCGCGATGGCCGGTAGGCCGCCGCTGCGGATCGGGCAGCACGGAAAGATCACCCGTAACTATCTCGGCGGCGGCGTATGGATGGCGCGGTGCCGATACCGCGACAGCGACGGGGTGACGCGGATCATCGAGCGCCGAGGCCAGCCCGACGAACACGACAAGCACGGCAAGTTGGCCGAGGATGCGTTGATCGAAGCTCTCGCCGAGCGCCGACCGCCGTCAGGCTCGGACGCGATCAGCCTCGACACACTGGTGATGACTCTCGTCGGCCAGCACATTGATCGCCTCGGCGAAGATTCTTGACCGGTCACAAAAACCGGCCTCTGACGTGCCCCCGGCAGGACTCGAACCTGCGACCACAAGATTAGAAGTCATGTGCTCTGTCCAGCTGAGCTACGGGGGCCGGAGATTACTAAGCCCAGGTCAGTGTAGCCAACGGCGCTGCAGGTGGACTCTCGATACGCAACGCCGCCAGAAATGTCGTTGGCAGGAAGCGTGATTCGCTAGTGTGAGGCCCGCCACACACGTACGCTACCGGCGGCGTGTGCTCAACGGCGAGGAGTGGCAGGCATGACCGTAGCCATAGATGTCAGAGCGCGGTATTCGCACGCGCGCGCCGAAGTGCTGCGTCAGGGTTTGCAGCTTGCAGCGGCGCCGATCGGCGCCTACCGCACCGGCACGCTGCTACTCCGCGGCTCGCCCTGGGTGGTCCGTTTTCTGGCCGAATGGCTATCAGCCGAATTCCCACCGCACGTTGTCACCGGGCACGCCCTGTCCGGGGTGACCCCGCTGTCGGTCGGCCGTGTTGCGACAGGCTGGGCGGCGCAGCGGGCCGACCAGATCCTCACCGGCTCGCTGGCGGACGCCTTCGGGCCGCAATACCGCGAAAAGGCACGTCACCCGATCAGCGAGGATCCCGCGTGCGCCCGCCGCGGCGGCCTGTTGCAGGCAGCCGGGCATCGACGCCGTTACGCGGCCCAGACCTCGGACATCGCCTATGGCCCCGACAGTCGCAATCACCTGCTGGACATCTGGCGCCATCCGGCCATGAAGGCCGGCGACCGGGCACCGGTGCTGGTGCAGATCCCCGGCGGCGCGTGGACTGTCAACGGTAAACGGCCTCAGGCATATCCGCTGATGGGCCGGATGGCCGAACTCGGCTGGATCTGCGTGTCGATCGATTACAGCAAGAGCCCGGGCAAGGCGTGGCCGACGCACATCATCGATGTCAAACGTGCACTGGCCTGGGTCCGCGCCAACATCGCCGACTACGGCGGCGACCCTGACTTCATTGCGGTCACCGGCGGCTCCGCCGGCGGGCAGTTAGCCTCCTTGGCCGCGCTCACCGCTAACGACGAGCGACTGCAGCCCGGCTTCGAGGATGCCGACACCACCGTTCAGGCGGCGGCGCCCTATTACGGCGTCTACGACTTGACCGATGTCGGGAAAATGCACGAAATGATGCTGCCTTTTCTCGAGCATTTCGTTATGCAAGCCCGCTGCGCCGACGAGCCTGCATTGTTCGAATCGGCATCGCCGATTTCGCACGTGCACCGCCACGCGCCGCCGTTCTTCGTGCTGCACGGCGAAAATGATTCGGTGATTCCCAGTGTGCAGGCGCAGGCTTTTTGCGCCGCGCTTCGCACGGCCGGGGCCCCGACCGTCTGCTACGCAGAGCTTCCCAACGCCCACCACGCCTTTGACATATTCGCCACCGTCCGGTCCCGACTGGCTGCCGATGCCGTCGCCGACTTTTTTGGCGTCGTCTACGCACAATATCTCCGCTCACGATCGACGGTTTTGCGCAGGCGGGTGACACCGGCCAGTTGAATTGCGCACGACGCAATGCGTTGCGCATTTCCAATTTTGTAGCCCGCCAGGCTATTTCGCAGGCGATCGGGAACGCGTTTAATCTGGGGTTCTGATCCGTACAATCGGCTACCGCCACCGCGCGAACCGGGCTAGCGTTGAAGTGGCCCGCGGCGCAAGGCTGGGCCGTGGCAAAGAATATGACGCGTCGCGCAGCGGGCGCGGTGACAGGACGGAGGAGTGCCGGTGGCTGAGACGGTCGACGCGGCCGGATTGCCGGCGGCGCTGGGGCCAGTCGATTACCTCTTGCACCGCGGGGAGGCCAACCCGCGTACCCGCTCGGGCATCATGGCGTTGGAAATCCTCGACAGCACGCCGGACTGGGACCGCTTCCGGACCCGTTTTGAGAATGCGTCGCGGCGGGTGTTGCGGCTCCGGCAGAAGGTGGTCGTGCCGACCTTGCCGACGGCCGCGCCACGCTGGGTGGTCGATCCCGACTTCAACCTGGACTTCCACGTACGAAGGATGCATGTTGCAGAACCCGGCTCCCTGCGGCAGGTGTTCGATCTGGCCGAGGTGATGGTGCAGTCGCCGCTCGACATCGCTCGACCGTTGTGGACCGCCACCCTGATCGAGGGTCTGCCCGACGGGAGGGCCGCGACGCTGCTGCACCTGTCTCACGCCGTCACCGACGGTGTCGGCAGTGTGGAGATGTTCGCCCACATCTACGACCTGGAGCGGGATCCACCGCCCCAGCCGACGCCTGCCCAACCCATTCCGCAAGATCTCTCCGCCAACGACTTGATGCGCGAAGGGCTCAACCACCTGCCCGTCAATGTCGTCGGCGGGGTGTTGGGCGCGCTGTCAGGAGCCGTATCAATGGTCGGGCGGGCGGTGCTCAATCCCGGAGCCGCGATGGCGGGCGCGGTCGACTATGCGCGCTCGGGGGTGCGGGTGGTGAGCCGGGCTGCCGAACCGTCGCCGCTGCTTCGTCGCCGCAGCCTGGCCACCCGCAGCGAAGCACTCGACATCCCGCTCGCCGACTTGCACAGGGCGGCCAAGGCGGGCGGAGGCTCGATCAACGACGCGTACCTGGCCGGTTTGTGCGGTGCGCTGGGGCGCTACCACGAGGCGCTCGGCGTGCCGATCTCCACACTGCCGATGGCGGTGCCGGTCAACTTGCGTGCCGAATCTGATCCGGCCGGCGGCAACCGGTTCACCGGTGTCAACCTGGCGGCCCCGATTGGCACCGCCGATCCGATAGCCCGCATGAAGAAGATCCGCGCGCAGATGACCCAGCGCCGCGACGAGCCCGCGATGGACATCATCGGTTCCATCGCACCGGTGTTGAGCGTCTTGCCGACGCCACTGTTGGAGTCGATGACCGGCTCGATCGTCGGCTCCGACGTGCAGGCCAGCAATGTTCCCGTCTTTCCCGGCGACACCTATCTCGCGGGCGCAAAAGTGTTGCGGCAGTACGGTATTGGTCCGCTGCCCGGCGTGGCGATGATGGTCGTGCTGATATCGCGGGGCGGTTGCTGCACCATCACCGCGCGCTATGACCGCGCCGCGGTGCGGGACGAGGCATTGTTCGCCCGGTGCCTGCTGGAAGGTTTCGACGAGATTCTCGCGCTGGCCGGCGAACCCGACCTGCATCCGGTGCCCGCGTCCTTCGCCGCCGAGTCGTCCGCCTCGGCGCACCGATCGGTGGCGGGGTCATGACTCGCGCCGGCGACGATGTAGAGCGCCAGTCGCAGAAGCCGACGCGTGATCTTCGGTTGCCGGGTTCGGTCGCCGAAATCATGGCCAGCCCGCCCGGACCCCAGGTCGGCGCGTTCTTCGACCTGGACGGCACGCTGGTGGCCGGCTTCACCGCGGTCATCCTCACCCAGGAGCGGCTGCGCCGACGCGACATGGGCGTTGGCGAGCTGTTCAGCATGGTCACCGCGGGCCTCAACCACCAGCTTGGGCGCATCGAGTTCGAAGAACTGATCAGTAAGGCCTCCAAGGCGTTGGCCGGGCGCGCGTTGAGCGATCTGGAAGAGATCGGCGAGCGGCTGTTTCTCCAGAGAATCGAGTCGCGGATCTACCCGGAGATGCGTGAGCTGGTCCGCGCGCACCTGGCTCGGGAGCACACCGTGGTATTGAGTTCGTCGGCGCTGACCATTCAGGTCGGTCCGGTGGCCCGCTTCCTCGGCATCATCAACACACTCACCAACAAGTTCGAAACCAACGACGACGGGGTTCTCACCGGACATGTGGTGAAGCCGATCCTGTGGGGACCGGGCAAGGCGGCCGCCGTCCAGAAGTTCGCCGCAGAGAACGACATTGACCTCAAGGACAGCTATTTCTACGCCGATGGCGACGAGGACGTCGCGTTGATGTACCTGGTCGGCAATCCGCGACCGACCAATCCGGAAGGCAAAATGGCCGCGGTCGCCCGCAGGCGCGGCTGGCCGATCCTGCGGTTCACCAGCCGCAGCGGCGGGGGAATCAGCTCGCGGTTGCGGACGCTGGCCGGCGTCGGTTCGGTGGTCCCGGTCGCGGCCGGCGCGGTCGGGATCGGACTGCTGACCCGTAGCCGGCGCCGCGGGGTCAACTTCTTCACCTCCACGTGGTCACAGCTGCTTTTGGCCGCCAGCGGCGTGCAGCTCAATGTCCTGGGCGCGGAGAACCTGACCGCCGAGCGGCCCGCGGTGTTCATCTTCAATCACCGCAACCAAGCCGATCCGGTCATCGTCGGCGCGCTGATCCGCGACAACTGGGTTGCCGTCGGCAAGAAAGAACTGCAGAACGACCCGATCATGGGCACGCTCGGCAAGGTGCTGGACTCCGTCTTCGTCGACCGAGATGACGTGCACGCCGCGGTGGAGTCACTGCACCAAGTCGAGGAGCGCGCCAGACAGGGGCTTTCCATCATGATCGCGCCCGAGGGGACCAGGCTGGACACCACCAGCGTCGGGCATTTCAAGAAGGGGCCGTTCCGCATCGCGATGGCGGCGGGCATACCGATCGTCCCGATCGTGATCCGCAACGCCGAGATCATCGCGGCGCGAAACTCGACCACGATGAACCCGGGAACGGTGGATGTCGCTGTGTTCCCTGCGATCTCGGTCAAAGATTGGACGGTTGAGACGCTGCCGGATCGGATCGCCGAGGTCCGCCAACTGTATGTGGACACGTTGGCCGACTGGCCGGTCGACGAGTTACCCGAAGCCGGCCTGTACCGCCGACCAAAGAAGGCTGCGGCGAAAAGGACGCCACGGAAGGCCACCAGCAAGGCGGTCAAGGCCCCGGCGGCGAAAGCCGCGAAAAAGGCCCAGCCCGGCGGGCCCCGGCCGAAGGGACGATCATGACCAGATCGGCCGCCGATGCCGGCACCTTCACCACGACCGACGACACCCTGGTGTTGGCGTCGTCGTCCTCGCCGATGGAGGCGGAGCTGCTCGCGTCCTGGTTGGACCAGCAACGTGCCCAGCACCCGGAGACCAGGCTCGAAGTACTGCCGCTGCCGGCACCTGATTCGCCACCGGCGGCGCTCGCCCAGCTGGTCGAACAACTCGAGTCCGACGAGGACCGCTCGATCGTGCCGGTGCGGGTCTTCTGGATGCCGCGTGCCGACGCCTCTGCAGTGAACCGAGTTGCGGCATTGCTGCCGGGCCGAAATCCCTACCAGCCCAGCGAGCGTCAGCAGCGCCACATCCTTCGCTCTGATCCCTCGCGCGCCCGGGTGGTGGCGGGTGAATCGGCCAAGGTGTCCGAGCTTCGCCAGCAATGGCGAGACATCACGGTTGGTGAAAACCCGCGCGAATTCGCGCATTTCGTCACCCGTCGCGCGCTGCTGGCGATGGAACGCGCCGAATACCGCATCCTTGGACCGCAATACAAGTCTCCGCGGCTGGTCCGGCCGGAGATCTTGGCGTCCGCGCGATTCCGCGCCGGCTTGGCGAAGATTCCCGGTGCCACCGTCGAAGAAGCCGGGAAGATGCTCGACGAGCTCGCCACCGGGTGGAGCCGAGTTTCGGTCGACTTGGTATCCGTTCTGGGCAGGATGCTCAGCCGGGGATTCGACCGGGAAATCGACTACGACGAGTACCAGGTCGCGGCGATGCGCACCGCGCTGGAAACCCATCCGGCGGTCTTGTTGTTCTCACACCGGTCCTACATCGACGGCGCAGTGATGCCGGTGGCGATGCAGGAAAACCGGCTGCCGCCGGTGCATGTCTTCGCCGGTGTCAACCTTGCTTTCGGGGTGATGGGACCGCTGATGCGTCGCGCCGGCGTCATCTTCATCCGGCGCAATATCGGCAGCGATGCGCTGTACAAGTACGTGCTCAAGGAGTACGTCGGCTATGTGGTGGAAAAGCGCTTCAACTTGAGCTGGTCCATCGAGGGCACCCGATCGCGTACCGGCAAGATGCTGCCACCCAAGCTGGGACTGATGAGTTATGTGGCCGATGCCTACCTGGACGGCCGCAGTGACGACATTCTGCTGCAAGGGGTTTCGATCAGCTTCGACCAGCTACACGAGACAGCCGAATACGCCGCGTACGCTCGCGGCGGCGAGAAGCGGCCGGAGGGTTTCAGCTGGCTGTACAACTTCATCAAGGCTCAGGGTGAACGTAACTACGGCAAGATCTACGTTCGTTTCCCCGAAGCCGTCTCGATGCGCGAGTATCTCGGGCCGTCACACGGTCCGGTCGCCGCAGATGAAGCTTCTAAACGGCTTGCGCTGCAAAAGATGTCGTTCGAAGTTGCATGGCGTATTCTGCAAGCGACCCCGGTCAATGCCACCGGTTTGGTATCGGCACTGTTGCTGACCACCCATGGGGTGGCGCTGACGCTCGGCCAATTGCACCACACCTTGCAGGACTCACTGGACTATCTCGAACGCAAGCAAACCCCGATGTCCACCAGTGCGCTGCGGCTGCGCACACCCGAAGGTGTCCGGGCGGCCGTGGACGCGCTGTCCAACGGCCATCCGGTCACCCGCATCGAGAGCGGCCGAGAACCGGTGTGGCGCATCGCCCCCGAGGACGAACACATCGCAGCGTTCTACCGCAACTCGGTGATCCATGCGTTTTTGGAGACCGCGATCGTCGAACTGGCACTGGCGCATGCCGGTCACGTCGAAGGCAATCGGCTGGAGGCGTTCTGGAATCAGGCGATGCGGCTTCGCGACCTACTGAAATTTGACTTCTACTTTGCCGACTCGGCCGCGTTCCGGCAAAACATCGCCGAAGAGATGGCGTGGCACGAGGATTGGGAAGCCCACGTTGCCGGCGGCCGCGCCGAGATCGATGCAATGCTGTACGCGAAGCGGCCGCTGATGTCGGACGCGATGCTGCGGGTGTTCTTCGAGGCTTACGAGATCGTGGCTGACGTGCTGCGCGATGCGCCGACGGATATCGGTGAGAAAGAGCTCACCAAGTTAGCGCTCGGTGTCGGCCGCCAGTACGCCGCGCAGGGTCGGGTGCGCAGTAGCGAGCCGGTCTCGACGCTGCTGTTTGCGACCGCACGCCAGGTTGCTGCCGATCAGGATCTGCTGAAGCCCGGGCCGGACTTGATCGAGCGCCGGATCGCCTTTCGCCGCGAATTGCGATCCATTCTTCAGGATTTCGACCACGTCGCACAGATCGCCCGCAACCAGTTCGTCGCCCGCGAGACCAAAGCGCGCGGCGACCGGCGGCAGGGCTCATAGCTGGCCGGCGGCCTGCCCATACTCTGGATGCATGACGGGTGCCCCGGCCGCTAGGCGCGGCATGGCGGTGTGGCCGCTGCTCGCCGGTGTGGCGGTGCTGGCCGGCTGCACCGCAGCCGGGATCGGGGCACTGTCGGTGGCGGCGGCGCTGACCGCAACCGGCTTACCCGACCCGGGTCCGGTGACCACGCTGGGCTTGCCATTCGTCCGGGCGGTCGGGGAGGTCGCGGCCGTGGTGGCGGTGGGGGCGTTTCTGCTGGCCGCGTTCTTGGTTCCGCCGCAGAAGAACGGCGTCCTCGATGTCGACGGCTACCGTGCGGTCCGGATCGGCAGGGTAGCGGCCGGAGTGTGGGCGCTATGCGCTGCGCTGCTGGTCCCGTTGACGATTTCCGATGTCTCCGGTCAACCGATCACCGCCCACCTCAACCCGGCGACGATGTGGTCACTGGCCAGCCTGATCAACGTCGCGACGGCGTGGCGGCTGACAGCGCTGCTGGCCGCGGCGGTGATGTTGGCAAGTCTGCCGGTGCTGCGCTGGTCATGGACGCCGCTGCTGCTGGTTGCGTCATTGGTGACGCTGATACCGCTCGGGCTGACCGGCCACTCGTCGGCGGGCGGTTCCCATGACCTGGCCACCAACAGCCTGCTGATCCATCTGGTGGCGGCGAGCCTGTGGGCCGGTGGCCTGCTGGCGCTGCTGGCCCACGTCATCCGTGCGGGGCAGCACGCCGACCTGGCCGCGCGGCGATTCTCCACCATCGCCTTATGGTGCTTTGTCGCGATGGCGCTCAGCGGAATCGTGAACGCTCTGGTGCGGGTCTTGCCGTCGGACCTGCCCACCACCGATTACGGACGGCTGGTGCTGGCCAAGTTCGTCGCGCTCTGCCTACTCGGTGTCGCCGGCTGGCGGCAACGCCGCAGCGGAGTCGCTGCGCTGCAAGCGGATCCGAGTTCGCGGACCGCCCTGCTCCGGCTCGCGTTGACCGAAGCGCTGATCTTCGGGGTCACGTTCGGCATCGCCGTCGGCCTGGGCCGCACACCGCCGCCGCCACTGCCGATCGGAATTCCCACGATTCCCGACCTGAAAATCGGCTACGACTTTGCCGGACCGCCCACCCCGGCGCGGGTGCTGTTCGACTGGCGCTTCGACCTCATCTTCGGCACGGCCGCGATCGTGTTCGCCGCGCTGTACCTGGCCGGGGTGTGGCAGCTTCGGCGCCGCGGTGATGACTGGCCCGTGGGCCGGATTGTGGCTTGGTTGCTGGGCTGCCTGGCGTTGCTGTTGGTCACCTCGTCGGGTTTGGGCCGGTATATGCCGGCGATGTTCAGCATGCACATGGCTGACCACATGCTGCTGTCGATGCTGGTCCCGATCCTGCTGGTGTTGGGCGGCCCGGTCAGCCTGGCGTTGCGGGCGCTGCCGGCAGCCGGCCGCGACGATCCGCCGGGTATGCGGGAATGGCTGCTGGCCGCCCTGCACAGCAGGTTCTCCAGGTTCCTGACTAATCCGGTGGTCGCCACGGTGTTGTTCATCGCCGGGTTTTACGGGCTTTATCTGGGTGGTCTTTTCGACGCCGCGGTCGGTAGCCACACGGGTCATGTCGCGATGAATGTGCACTTCTTGTTGAGCGGCTATCTGTTCTATTGGGTGGTGATCGGCGTCGACCCGACACCGCGGCCGATCCCGCCGCTGGCCAAGCTGGCCGTGGTCTTCGCGTCGTTGCCGCTGCATGCATTCTTCGGGATAGTGCTGATGAGCACCCAGACCGTGCTCGGTGAGAGCTTCTACCGGTCGCTGCACCTGAGCTGGCACACCGACCTGCTCGGCGATCAGCGACTCGGTGGCGGAATTGCTTGGGCAGCAGGGGAGATACCGCTGGTCGTCGTGATGATCGCGTTGCTTGTGCAATGGACGCGTAGCGACCAGCGGACCGCCAGGCGACTGGATCGCGCGGCCGAACGCGACGACGACGCTGAGCTGGCCGCCTACAACGCGATGCTGGCCGAGCTGGCCCGCCGGGACCGGTAGGTCTCGCCAAACAGACACGAGGGCTGTGATGGCCGGCGGGTAGCGACCATGGCTTCTGATTCGTGGCTGCTCGCGTTAGTCCACAGCTGCGCCTTCGTCCCCAGAACCGACCAGCCCGCCGCTGCTGATGCGCTGCATGTCGGCTGCGCCGGGGTGAATAGCGGTCAGCACCGGCGGCAAGGCGCCGTCGCTTCGAAGAAAGGCATGAGCAATGTTCGAAACGCCGCTGACCGTAGTCGGCAACATCGTCAACGACCCGATACGCCGCGCAGTCGGCGACCAAGAGGTGATGAAGTTCCGGGTGGCCAGCAATTCGCGGCGGCGCGGCGCCGACGGCACATGGGAGGCCGGAAACTCGCTGTTCGTCAGCGTCAACTGCTGGGGTCGGCTGGTGTCCGGCGTCGGGGCGTCGTTGCGTAAGGGCTCGCCGGTCATCGTGGTGGGACACGTTCACACCAGTGAGTACGAGGATCGCGACGGCATTCGGCGCTCGACGCTGGAAATGCGCGCCAGCGCCGTAGGCCCCGACCTGTCCCGCTGCATCGCGCGGGTCGACAAGATTGTCTCGTCCGCGACGGACGCCGCGGCCAGCGTGGCCGAGGCGACCGACACCGAAGATGCGAACCGGGCTAACAGCGCAGATACCGCAGCTGCCTAGGATGGGTCGCGAGCAACTCGCGACACCCAGAAAGGCAACACTGCTGCATGGCTGAGTTCATCTACACGATGAAAAAGGTCCGCAAGGCGCACGGCGACAAAGTCATCCTCGACGACGTCACGCTGAGCTTCTATCCGGGCGCCAAGATCGGTGTCGTCGGCCCCAATGGGGCAGGTAAGTCGAGCGTCTTGCGGATCATGGCCGGGCTGGACAAGCCGAACAACGGTGAAGCCTTCCTGGCCACCGGTGCCACCGTCGGCATCCTGCAACAGGAGCCGCCGCTGAACGAGGAAAAGACCGTTCGCGGCAACGTCGAAGAAGGCCTCGGCGACATCAAAGTCAAGCTCGACCGCTTCAACGAAGTCGCCGAGCTGATGGCCACCGACTATTCCGACGAGCTGATGGAAGAGATGGGCCGGCTGCAGGAGGAGCTCGATCACGCCGAGGCGTGGGACCTCGACTCGCAACTCGAGCAGGCGATGGACGCCCTGCGCTGCCCGCCGCCGGACGAGCCGGTGACGCATCTGTCCGGCGGTGAGCGCCGCCGGGTGGCGCTGTGCAAGCTGCTGCTGTCCAAACCGGATCTGTTGCTGCTCGACGAGCCGACCAACCACCTGGACGCCGAGAGCGTGCAGTGGCTCGAACAGCACCTGGCCGCCTACCCGGGGGCCGTTCTGGCGGTCACCCACGACCGATACTTCCTGGACAATGTCGCGCAGTGGATCCTCGAACTCGACCGCGGCCGTGCCTACCCCTACGAGGGCAACTACTCCACCTACCTGGAGAAGAAGGCGGAGCGGCTGTCGGTGCAGGGCCGCAAGGACGTCAAACTGCAAAAGCGGTTACAGGACGAGCTGGCCTGGGTGCGCTCGGGCGCCAAGGCTCGCCAGGCCAAAGGCAAGGCCCGGCTGCAGCGCTACGAGGAGATGGCCGCGGAGGCAGAGAAGACCCGCAAGCTGGACTTCGAGGAGATCCAGATCCCTACCGGCCCCCGGCTGGGCAACCTGGTGGTCGAGGTCGAGCACCTCGACAAGGGGTTCGAGGGCCGCACGCTGATCAAGGACCTGTCGTTCACGCTGCCCCGCAACGGCATCGTCGGGGTCATCGGTCCCAACGGCGTCGGCAAGACCACGCTGTTCAAAACCATCGTGGGGCTCGAGCAGCCCGACAGCGGCACCGTCAAGGTGGGCGAGACCGTCAAGCTGAGCTACGTAGACCAGTCGCGCGCCGGCATCGACCCGAAGAAGACGGTGTGGGAAGTCGTCTCCGACGGGCTCGATTACATCCAGGTCGGTCAGAACGAGATTCCGTCGCGGGCCTACGTCTCGGCGTTCGGCTTCAAGGGTCCCGACCAGCAGAAGCCGGCCGGTGTGTTGTCCGGTGGTGAACGCAACCGGCTCAATCTGGCGCTGACCCTCAAGGAGGGCGGCAACCTGATCCTGCTGGACGAGCCGACCAACGACCTTGACGTTGAGACGCTGGGCTCATTGGAGAATGCGCTGGAGAAATTCCCCGGCTGCGCGGTGGTGATCTCCCACGACCGCTGGTTCCTCGACCGGACCTGCACCCACATCCTGGCGTGGGAGGGCGACGAGGACAACGAAGCCAAGTGGTTCTGGTTCGAGGGCAACTTCGGCGCATACGAGGAGAACAAAGTCGAACGGCTCGGTGCCGAAGCGGCACGTCCGCACAGGGTGACCCACCGAAGGTTGACTCGCGACTAGTGTCATGCCTACCAACGCTGGTATGCGTGCTGAGGTAGGAGCGGTCGGCATGACGGGTCATCGTGCGGCTAGCAGCGTCGAGGGTGCGGTGGACTGGACGAAGTTCGTTAAGCCCGAGGACATTCCCGACTGGATTGCGAAGGCTTACGCAGACACCTACCAGGGTCCGCACCACGACGACGCCGCAGCCCCGAGCACGGCAACCGACGGCAGCCATTGCCACTGGGGCGGTGATGCCGGCGCTGCTTGCCGCGCACTACCGGCTTGGCCGGCATCGGCCGGCCGGGGAAAGCCGCGTCGCAATCTATCCGCTGGACGATCCGGCCGGGTTTGGCCCCGCCCTGCAGGTGGTCACCGACAACGGCGCGATGCTGATGGATTCGGTCACGGTGCTGCTGCACCGGCTTGGGGTGGCGTATTCGGCGATCTTGAACCCGGTATTTCAGGTCCGCCGCAACGCAAACGGCGACCTGCTCAATGTCGAGCCGACGACCTCGGACGGCGGCGCTGTCGACGAGACCTGGATCCACGTACAGCTTTCGCCCACGGTCGACTCCACGGCACTGCGGGAAGCCGAACGCCTGCTGCCGGGCGTCCTGGCCGACGTGCGCCGGGTCGCCGCGGACTCGGCGGCGATGTTCGCCGTACTCAACGACTTGGCCCACGACGTGGAAACCAATGCGGGCGGCCGCTACCCGGGGTCGGACAGCGGCGACGTGGCTACCCTGTTGCGCTGGCTGGCCGACGGACATTTCACGCTGCTGGGCTATCAACGCTGCCCGGTGCGCGACGGACGCGTGTCGGGCGATGAAGCGACTACCAGCCTTGGTGTACTGCGGCGCCGCAAAAGTTCTCGTCCTCGGCTGACCGACGACACCGAGCTGCTGGCGTTGGCGCAGACAGACGTCGCCAGCTACCTGCGCTTCGGCGCCTACCCGTATGTCCTTGCGGTCCGCGAAAACGTCGACGACGGTGCCGTTGAGGTCTTCGAGCACCGCCTCATTGGGCTCTTCACCGTCGCCGCCATGAACGCCGACGTCTTGGAGATCCCGATAATTTCCCGCCGGGTCCGCGAGGCGCTCGCAATGGCCGACCTCGACTCCGGCCATCCGGGGCAGTTGGTGCTCGACGTCATCCAAACCGTGCCGCGCTCTGAGCTTTTCGCGCTCAGCGCCGAGCAACTGCTTGCGATGGCCAAGTCCGTGGTTGATCTAGGATCAGCGCGACGAGCACTGCTGTTCTTGCGCGCTGACCGGCTCGAGTACTTCGTATCCTGCTTGGTGTACCTGCCCCGCGACCGCTACACCACGGTGGTGCGCTTGCAGATCGAGGACATCTTGGTCCATGAGTTCGGCGGCACCAGCCTCGAGTTCACCGCTCGGGTCACCGAATCCCCCTGGGCGCTGCTGCATTTCATGGTCCGGCTGCCTCCCGACGGCGCCACGCAGATTGATACCTCCGAAGCCAACCGGGCCCGCATCCAGGCGTTGCTGACCGAAGCCGCGCGCACCTGGTCCGACCTGCTGATCAGCGAGGCGGCCGGCGCCGCCGTCGGCCCCCTGGCGGCCGAGCACTACGCGGCGGCGTTCTCCGAGGCGTACAAGCAGGCCGTCACCCCGACCGAGGCGATCAATGACATCGCGATCTTCGCAGAACTGGCCGACGATTCGGTCAAGCTGGTGCTATCCGATCACAACTACGACGACGCCGCCCGGCTGACTTGGTATTTGGGCGGGCGAACGGCCTCGTTGAGCCAGTTGCTGCCGATGCTGCAATCCATGGGCGTGGTAGTGCTCGAAGAGCGACCGTTCACCGTTACACGGCCCGACGGACTACCGGTGTGGATCTACCAGTTCAAGATCATCCCGCAACCGACCATTACCCTGGCGCCGCCGGGTCCTGAACGCGAAGCGACCGCAAAACGTTTCGCCGATGCGGTAACCGCGATCTGGGAGGGCCGTGTCGAGACCGACCGGTTCAACGAACTGGTGATGCGCGCCGATCTGACTTGGCAGCAGGTCGTGCTGCTGCGCGCCTACGCCAAATATCTACGGCAAGCTTGTTTTCCGTACAGTCAATCCCACATCGAATCAGTGGTAAACGAAAACCCGCACACTGCAAGGTCGTTGGTCAGGCTATTCGAAGCGCTCTTCGATCCGGCGCCATCCGGTTCCCCGAAGGGCCGCGACGCGCAAGCTGCGGCCGCTGCGGTTGCCGCGGACATCGACGCATTGGTGAGCTTGGACACCGACCGTGTGCTACGGGCGTTCGCCTCGCTGATCCAGGCCACCCTACGCACCAACTACTTTGTGACACGCGAGGGTTCGGCCCGTAGCCAGAATGTGCTGTCGCTGAAGTTGAATGCGCAGCTGGTTGACGAGCTTCCGTTGCCTCGGCCGAAGTTCGAGATCTTCGTCTACTCGCCCCGCGTCGAAGGTGTGCATCTGCGATTCGGCTATGTGGCGCGCGGTGGCTTGCGCTGGTCGGACCGTAGGGAGGATTTCCGCACCGAGATCCTCGGCCTGGTCAAGGCCCAGGCGGTGAAGAATGCCGTCATCGTGCCGGTCGGCGCCAAAGGTGGCTTCGTCGTCAAACGGCCGCCACTGCTCACCGGCGACCCCGGAGCTGACCGCGAGGCCACCCGAAACGAAGGCATCGCCTGCTACAAGCTGTTCATCTCGGGATTGCTCGACGTCACCGACAACGTCGATCACCACACCGGCAAGGTCAGCACGTCCGCCGAGGTGGTGCGCCGCGACGATGACGACGCCTACCTGGTGGTGGCCGCGGACAAAGGCACCGCAACGTTTTCCGACATCGCCAACGACGTCGCCAGGTCCTACGGCTTCTGGCTGGGCGACGCCTTCGCATCCGGCGGCTCTGTTGGCTATGACCACAAGGCGATGGGCATCACCGCCAAGGGCGCCTGGGAAGCGGTCAAGCGGCATTTCCGGGAGATGGGAACCGACACCCAAACCGAGGACTTCACCGTGATCGGCATCGGCGATATGAGCGGTGACGTGTTCGGCAATGGCATGTTGCTGTCCAAGCACATTCGTCTGCTGGCCGCGTTCGACCACCGCCATGTCTTCCTCGACCCCGACCCCGATCCAGCCGCCTCCTGGGAAGAACGACGGCGGATGTTCGACCTGCCCCGCTCCAGTTGGGAGGACTATGACAAGTCGCTGATCAGCGAGGGCGGCGGGGTGTACAGCCGCGAACACAAGACGATCCCGATCAGCGACCAAGTTCGCACAGCGCTGGGAATTCAGGACGACGTCACCGAGATGGCGCCACCCAATCTGATACGCGCGATCCTGCGGGCGCCAGTGGATCTGCTGTTCAACGGCGGTATCGGAACCTACATCAAGGCCGAAGCGGAATCCGACGCCGACGTCGGTGATCGTGCCAACGATTTGGTGCGGGTCAACGCGAACCAGTTGCGCGCCAAGGTGGTCGGCGAGGGCGGCAATCTCGGCATCACGGCGCGTGGCCGAGTCGAGTTCGACTTGTGCGGAGGCCGGATCAACACCGATGCGATGGACAACTCCGCCGGCGTGGACTGTTCAGACCACGAAGTCAACATCAAGATTCTGGTTGACTCCCTGATCATCGCGGGCGAAATCGACCCCAGCGAACGCACCCAACTACTCGAGTCGATGACTGACGAGGTCGCCGAATTGGTGCTCGCCGATAACGCCGATCAGAACGACTTGATCGGCACCAGCCGCGCCAATGCCGCCAGCTTGTTGCCAGTGCATGCCGACCAGATCAGATATCTGGTGACCGAGCGGGGGCTGAACCGCGGACTCGAGGCGCTGCCCACGGAAAAGGAGATCGCGCGCCGCCTCGAGGGTGGCCTGGGGCTCACGTCGCCGGAACTCGCGACGTTGATGGCGCACGTCAAGCTCACGCTCAAAGACGAGCTGTTAGGGACCGATCTGCCGGATCAGGAAGTCTTCGCCAGCAGGCTGCCGCGATACTTCCCGTCGCCGCTGCGCGACCGTTTTGGTCCGGCGATCCGCTCCCACCAGCTGCGGCGGGAGATCGTGACCACGATGCTGGTCAACGATCTGGTCGACACCGCCGGCATCAGCTATGACTTCCGGATTGCCGAGGACGTCGGTGTCAGCGCGGTGGATGCGGTACGTACCTACGCGGCAACGGACGCCATCTTCGGCATTGAGCAACTGTGGCACAGCATCCGCGCGGCCGACGTGCCGACCGCGGCGTCGGACCGGATGACGTTGGATACCCGTCGGCTGATCGACCGTGCCGGACGCTGGTTGCTCAACTACCGTCCCCAGCCGTTGGCGGTCGGTGCCGAAATCAACCGATTCGCCAAAAAGGTCGACGCGCTGACACCGCGCATGTCGGAGTGGCTGCGCGGTGACGACAAAGCGATCGTGGACAAGGAAGCCGGTGAGTTCGTCGCGCAGGGTGCATCCGAGGACCTCGGCTACATGGTGGCTACCGGTTTGTACCGTTACAGCTTGCTCGACATCATCGACATCGCCGACATCGACGACCGCGATCCCGCTGAGGTCGCCGACACCTATTTCGCGCTGATGGACCACCTCGGCACCGACGGTCTGCTGACCGCGGTTTCTGACCTACCACGACGCGACCGCTGGCACTCGTTGGCGCGCTTGGCGCTTCGTGACGACATTTACGCCTCCTTGCGGTCGTTGAGTTTTGACGTGCTCGCTGTCGGTGAACCGGAAGAGAGCGGTGAAGAGAAGATCGCCGAGTGGGAGCACACCAGCGCCTCACGGGTGGAGCGCGCGCGACGGACGCTGACCGAAATATACGAGAGCGGTCAACGGGATTTGGCCACACTGTCGGTGGCGGCACGGCAGATTCGGCGCATGACGCGTACCAGCGGGCGAGGATCGTCGGGGTGACCGCCAGCGACGATGCAGAGCGAACCGATGTGGAGGCGCGGCGCATAGCGCAAGCGGGATTCGTTGCGCCCGTTCCGGTCCGCTGGTCGGACATCGACATGTATCAGCACGTCAACCACGCGACAATGGTCACGCTTCTCGAAGAGGCCCGAATCCCGTTACTTGCGCACGCCTTCGGAGCCGATATCACAACCATCGGTCTGCTGATCGCCGACGTGCGCATTACCTACAAAGGTCAACTGCGGCTTGCTGATTCGCCGCTGCAGGTGACCATATGGGTGAAACGCCTGCGAGCGGTTGACTTCACCCTCGGCTACGAAGTGCGCTCGGTCAACGCCGATCCCCATTCGAAGCCGGCGGTGATCGCCGAGTCACAACTGGCCGCATTCCACATCGACGAGCAGCGGCTGGTGCGCCTCTTGCCACGCCATCGGGAATACCTGCAGCGGTGGCTCCGGTAGCCGAGCGGGGCTTGTGGCTGGGCCCGGAATCCACGGCCGCCCACGGCGCGGACCTGGCCGCGTTCGTTGAGCGGGTCGCGCGGCTCGACCCCGCCGCCGTGATCCGGCTGCGTGCCCGCCCAGGCGGGGGATTCACCGCTTGGGCGCTGACCGGCTTTGACGTGCTGGCCAGCCGGGTGGTGGCCGGCAGCCTGCGCCCGGGCGACTTATCAGTCGGCGCAGACCAATTGGGGCTCGGACTAGCGGCGATGGACAACTCCGGCTACGTCGATCCCGGCTTCCCGATGGACTCTGCGTGGCGGGGCGCGTTGCCGCCAGATTCAGGTTTCATCCACCTTGACGACGTACCGGCCCGGCTGATGCTGGAGTTGGCGCAGCGCGGAGCCCAGCTGGCCAAAGAGCACAGCAGCGCACAGGGGCCACCGGTGTCGCTGCTCGACCAGGAGGTGATTCGAGTCAGCGCAGCCGATGTCAGCGTCGGTATCCCGATGCGGTGTGTTTTCGCTTTGACCGCAATGGGTTTCCTGCCGCAGTCCTCCGAAGCTGCTGACGCCGACGAGATCGTTCGGGTCCGGACGTTGCCGGCCTGGTTGCGCATCGACGCGCGGTTCGGTTCGGTGTACCGGCGTCGCGGCGACCCGGCGCTGGTGCTGCGCTGATCGACACGGCGGATCGAAGATCCGGTGTTCGCTATGGGGCGTAGCGCAACCACAAGGGCAGCACGGACTCGAGGTGATCCATGAATTTCTTAAGGCCCACCCGATCTTCGACGTAGCCGTACCGGTCCGTCCCGCGCGCTGGAAACGCGATGCCGAGGCCGAACAGTCCGGGCGCCAGAATGCCGTTGTTGGGGTTGTAATTCAGCTGGCCCCACTGTTTGGTCTCGGGCAGGATCCTGCGTTCGAAGCCGATCGTGTAAACGACGCGGTCGCACGCGGCAAGCTTTTCTTCGAAGTCTGAGCCGGCGACCCAGCACCGTTCCAGACGGTCCGGAAATACACCGTCGATATTTTCTCGAGCCCAGTCCGCGGCTCGGCCTTTGAGACCGGAGTCGTCGAACAAAATCCAGTCATCCAGGTAGACGGCGTATCTGAGCGGGCTGCGGTAGAAGTTGATCACTTTCTTGACGGGGTGACGCAAGAGATGCGGCAGCGCGATCATCGACGAATGTGAAGAACCGAACACGGCGACCGTGGCGTCTTCCAGAGGTTCACCCGCGAGCTTTTCGGGATCGAGCGCGACTTCCACCGGAATCTCATCCAGGTGCGGATGGGACAGCCTTCTGGGAACTGCTCCAACGGCCAGGATCATGTTTTTGGAGTTAAGTTCCTGCTGCTGTGTTTCAATTCGCCACTGTCTTCTTTCCAAGAAGAGCGCGGTCGCGGTCGTCTGAATTGCGCTCACCCGCTCACGCAGTTGTTGGGTGATCCAAACCAGCGGATCGGCGATCAACGCCAGGGCGCAGGTCTCCTCGGGGTCCACTTCCCGTAGGGGCATCGGCGGCGCCGCTGAAAACCGAAATGCGGAACAGCCGTTCAAATAGCTCAGGAACAAAGCGACTCGGGTGTTACTCGAAACAGATCGCCACTTCCCGCCGAGGTCGCCGGCGCCGAACGCGGGGTCGATCCAGGCGATGTCATCGGGCGCTATTCCCTGATCGAGGAGTTTGCCGACAGCCGCGATACCCGCCGGTCCGGCTCCGATGACGGTCCACGCGAAGGCTGCCATGCAATACCAGCCTGCCTACACCAGCCAGGCGGCGGCATTGGGCGGCAATTTGCCGGCAACCAATGGCGCGCTGGTCAGAATTACTTCGCCGTCCGGCAGCGGCAGTGCCCGCTTGCCGGCGTTCAGCGCGCAGCGCAGGCCGCTGGCACCGAAGTCACCGCGGGCAAACACGAACGCGCCGCGCGGCGCGGGCAGCCAATCAACCCGGCTGCCGGTGAATTCCGGACGGCTACGGCGTATTTCGAGCGCATGCTGAAAGAACGACAACGTCGAGCCGGTTTCGTTGAGCTGCTTTTCGACGGTCAGGGCCGCCCACTCCGGTGGCATCGGCAGCCAAGTGTCGGGCGATGTGGAGAACCCGAACGGGGGAGTGTCACCGCGCCACGGTATGGGAATGCGGCAGCCGTCGCGCCCGCGTACCGTGCGCCCCGACCGTTCCCACGTCGGGTCCCGCAAGGCCTCGTCGGGCAACTCGACATTGGGCAGTCCCAACTCCTGCCCGTTGTAGAGGAATACCGCGCCGGGCAGGGCGAGTGCCACCAACGCCATCGCGCGGGCCCGATCGAGTCCGACGGCGCCGCCGCCGTAGCGGCTGGGTCCACGTTCGACGTCGTGGTTTTCCAACGTCCATGTGGGAGTGGCGTTTTCAAGCGCTGCCGCGGCCAGGGTGTTCTCGATCGCATCATGGACGTCGGCGATGTCGAATTTGGCTCGCACCATGCGGAAATTGAAGCCCAGGTGCAGCTCGTCGGCGCGTAAGTACTCGGCCCAGCTGGCGTTGTCGAACACCCAGACCTCGCCAATGGTCACCGCGTGAGGATAGTCGTTCATGACCGTGCGGATGTCGCGGTGAATCGCATGCACATTGGGATGGTTGAACCGTGGATCACCATCGCTGAGCATCCGGGGCCGCATTTCGACATCGGTGTCGGGAAGGCCGGGCGGTTTGGCCATGCCGTGTGCGACGTCGATGCGAAAGCCGTCGACGCCGCGTTCCAGCCAGAACCGCAGTGTCTTCTCGAGATCTTCGAAGACCTCCCGGTTGTCCCAGTTGAGGTCCGGCTGTTCGACGTCGAAGAGATGCAGATACCACTGACCCGGATTTCCGTCCGGCTCGATCACCCGGGTCCAAGCCGGCCCGCCGAACACGGACTGCCAGTTATTCGGCGGCTCGACCCCGTCGGGTCCGCGGCCGTCGCGGAAGATGTAGCGGTTTCGGGGGGCGCTTCCCGGTTCGGCTGCCAGTGCATCTTGAAACCAGGGGTGCTCCGAGCTGGTGTGGTTGGGCACCAAATCCATCGTGATCTTGATGCCGCGTTCGTGCGCTTTCGCGATCAGTCGTTCAAAAGCGGCCAGATCGCCGAACAACGGGTCGATATCTCGCGGATCCGCCACGTCATAGCCGTGGTCGGCCATCGGCGACACCATGATCGGGCTGAACCAGAGTGCGTCGACACCGAGTCGGTCCAGATAGTCCAGCTGCGACGCCACGCCGTCGATGTCGCCGACTCCGTCGCCGTCGCTGTCAGCGAAGGAGCGGGGATAGACCTGATAAAACACCGCGCGCGACCACCACGGCTCACGTTGCTGGGATTTCATCAGAACGCGGAATTCACCAGGGAGTGCGCGGCCATCTCCAGGTACTCGAGCAACTCCTTGCGATGGGCGTCGTCGAGGGTGTCAGCATCGATCGACGCAACCGCGGTATGCATACACCGCAGCCAGGCGTCGCGCTCGAACGGGCCGATTTGGAACGGAACATGCCGCATTCGCAACCGGGGATGGCCACGCTGTTCGGAGTAGGTCCGCGGCCCACCCCAATACTGCTCGAGAAACATCCGCAGCCGTTCCTCCGCGCCCGCCAGGTCATCTAACGGGTACACCCGACGCAGGATCTCGTCCTCGGCGACCAGCTGGTAGAAGCGCGAAACGATCGCCTGGAAGGTTTCGGCGCCACCGACAGCGTCGTAAAAGGAAAGTTGTTCGTGTTCCATCGCCTCCATTGTGGGGCATCGTGACCGACTGTCGGGCGCGTGTCACCCGTCGTCGGAGAAGTCGGCACCCCCTGTTCACCGGATTGACCAGCCAACACTGGCCGATTTGACGTGCGATCGCTGGCGAATCGTGGTGGACTGGTCGGCGGAGGATGTATGGCGCAGCGCAAAAGTCGCCGCAGCCACCGCAGTTCCGGTGCCGCGGCAAGCCTGACCGAGGCCGCGATCGGCGTATGCCTGCACAGCGTCTCCAGCATCGAGACCCATGCGGCTGTATCGCATGAGACGGGATCGGTCTGGAATCGCCGGCGGGTACTGCTGCTGAACTCCACGTACGAGCCGCTGACCGCGTTGCCCGTCCGTCGCGCGATCATCATGCTGATCTGCGGCAAAGCCGACGTGGTGCACGAAGACCCCGCCGGACCCGTCATTCACTCGGCGACTAGGTCGATAGCGCTGCCATCGGTGATCCGGCTGCGGTCCTACGTTCGAGTGCCGTATCGGGCCCGCGTCCCGATGACCCGGGCGGCGCTGATGCACCGCGACCGATTCTGTTGTGCGTACTGCGGGGCCAAGGCCGACACCGTCGACCATGTGGTGCCCCGGAGCCGCGGCGGCGAGCATTCCTGGGAGAACTGCGTGGCGTGCTGCTCGACCTGCAACCACCGAAAAGGTGACAAGTTGCTCATCGAGCTCGGCTGGTCGCTGCGTTTGGCGCCGACTCCGCCCAAAGGCCAGCACTGGCGGCTGCTGTCGACGGTCAAGGAACTCGATCCGGCCTGGGCGCGATACCTCGGCGAAGGCGCGGCCTAAGCCCGCTGACGATGCGCGCCGCGAAGCGGCGTGCTGAGGAGGCGGGCGGTTGGGTCTAGCGCGCTGACGATGCGCGCCGCGAAGCGGCGTGCTGTGGGGGTACCTCCCAGCCGCGGAGCGGCGAGGGGGAGAGGCGGGCAATTGGGACGTACCGATCCTTGGTGGGATACGGTTTGCGTCGTGAGCATGATGGAAATCCACCTTTACTTCGTGGGAATCCCGTTGTTGCTGGTGATCGTGCTGGTAGCACTGATCTGGTCCGGTAAGGGGCCACATCCGGCGACCTACAAGCTGTCGGAGCCGTGGACGCATCCCCCGATCTTGTGGGCCGCCACCGACGAGGTTTTCGGTAACGGTCACGGGGCGCATGCTGGCCACGAGGCAGCGGAGTTCAGCGTGGGAGGTGGCGCCAGTGGCAAGTGGTGAGGTTGCAACCATTAGTCCCGCCGAGTTGCCGAGCGGCTCGGTGATCACTACCAGCGGGCGGATCTCCGGGGTCACCGAACCCGGCGAGTTGTCGGTGCATTACCCGTTTCCCACCAGCGAACTGGTCGCCCTTGACGACGCGCTGACCTATGGGTCGCGGGCCGCGGGTGCACGGTTCGCCGTCTATATCGGCGACCTCGGCAACGACACCGCGGCGCGAGCCCGCGAGATCCTGCGCGACGTTCCGACGCCGGACAACGCAGTGCTGATTGCCGTCTCACCCGACCAGCACGCCATCGAGGTCGCCTACGGCTCGCAGGTCCGCGGCCGAGGCGTCGAGTCGTCTGCGCCCCTTGGCGTCGCCGCCGCCGCGTCGGCGTTTGCCGAAGGCCAGCTGATCGACGGCCTGGTCAGCGCGATTCGGGTGACCAGCTCGGGCATCTCGCCGAGTTAACGACCTTCCCCGTCCGGCCGCTCCGCTCCGTCGAATCGACGCGCGCGCAGCGACCGCTCGATCCCGGCCCGGCCTTCGAGCACCAGCCGTCGCAGCGCCGGAGGCAGCTCGGGGTCGGCCAGGAACCGGTCGGCGGCGGCGATGCCGTCGTCGCTGATATCCCACGACGGATACAAGCCGATCACCACTGTCTGCGCGACCTCGCTCGAGCGGCGTTCCCACACGCCGGGTATCGCCGTGAAGTAGCGCTCGGTGAACGGCTTGAGCAGTTCGGCCTGGCCTGGCTTGGCGAAGCCGCCGATGATCGAGCGGGCGGTGATGTTGGCCAACGCGTCGTCTTCGGTGACCGTCATCCACGCCGCCTCCTTGACGGCCATCTGCGGCCGCGCGGCCGCGGCTTGAGCGCCGTGCCGCTTGCCGGCAGCTGTCGGGTCGCGCTGCACCTCGGCATCGATGAACGGCGTTTCCGGGCCATCGGCGTCGATATCGCCCGCAGCGGCCAGCGCGGTGACGATGCGCCAACGCAGATCGGTGTCGATCGACAGGCCGGGCAGTCCCAAGTCGTCGGGGTGATGGTCGAGGAGATCGGCCAGCACCTCGACATGCCGGGTGGACAGCACCGATGAGCACAGCGCGTTGACGAAGGCCAGCTGATGGTCTGAGCCCGCCTGCGCGCCGCGGGCCAGCTCCAGCAACCGGTCGGCGAACGCCGGCCAGCCCTGCGAGCGGGCCCAGTCGGGGTCGACATACGAACCAAGTGCGGTCTGCGCCTGCAGCAGCAGCCGCTGCGCCACCCCGACTTCGGTCTCGGCCTGAACCCCACCGCAAACCAGTGAAACGAAGTCGCGGGCCCGCAGCTCGGCGTCGCGGGTCATCTCCCAGGCTGCCGACCACACCAGCGTGCGCGGCAGCGGTTCGGCGATGTCGGCGATACGTTCCAGTGCGGTCCGCAGAGATTCAGGGTCCAGCCGAAGTGAGCAGTAGGTCAGGTCGTCGTCGTTCACCAGGACCAACCGGCCGCGCGGAACACCAGCCAGCGCCGGCACTTCCGTGCTATCGCCGCTGACGTCGAGCTCCTCGCGATGGATCCGCACCAGCTTGCCGTTGCCGTCGTCGTCGTAGATGCCCACCGCGAGCCGGTGCACCCGGGTCTCGCCCGCACCGGGCGCCGCACCGCTCTGTGTGACGGCGAACCGGGTGAACCGCCCGTCGCCGTCGACGTCGAAATCGGCGCGCAGTGTGTTCAGGCCGGTGGTCTTCAGCCACTGGCGGCCCCAGTCGGACAAGTCGCGGCCGGAGGCTTTTTCGAGCGCGCTCAGCAGATCGCCGAAGGTGGCGTTGTCGAACGCGTGCGCGCGGAAGTAGTCGCGCAGCCCTGCCAGGAAGTGCTCCAAGCCGACATAGGCCACCAGCTGCTTGAGCACACTGGCACCTTTGGCATAGGTGATGCCGTCGAAGTTGACCTCGACCGCGGCCAGGTCGGGAATGTCGGCGGCCACCGGATGTGTCGACGGCAGTTGGTCCTGGCGGTAGGCCCACGACTTTTCGGCGTTGGCAAACGTCGTCCACGCCTCGGTGAATTCGGTTGCCTCGGCCTGGCATAACACCGAGGCGAAGGTGGCGAATGATTCGTTGAGCCACAGGTCGTCCCACCACCGCATGGTGACCAGGTCGCCGAACCACATGTGGGCCATCTCGTGCAGCACCGTCTCGGCGCGACGCTCGTAGGACGCGCGGGTGACCTTGCTGCGGAACACGTAGTCCTCCAGGAACGTGACCGCGCCGGCGTTCTCCATCGCCCCGGCGTTGAACTCAGGGACGAACAATTGGTCGTATTTGCCGAACGCGTACGGCACGCCAAAGTTCTTGTGATAGAAGCCGAATCCTTGTTTGGTCTGGGTGAACAGCCGCTCGGCGTCCATGAAATCGGCGAGCGTCGCCCGGCAGAAGATGCCCAGCGGAATCTCGCCGTGCTCGTCGCTGTAGGTGTCGTCCCAGCGCGCGTACGGGCCCGCGATCAGCGCCACCAGATAAGTGCTCATCCGCGGAGTGGTGGCAAATGTGTGCACTTTGTTCTTGTCCGAGCCCTCGACGCTGACCGGGGCGCCGTTCGACACCACCTGCCAGTGCTGTGGTGCGGTCACCGACAAGTCGAACGTCGCCTTGAGATCGGGCTGGTCGAAGCAGGCGAACATCCGCTTGGCGTCGGCGGTTTCGAACTGCGAGTACAGATACACCTCGCTGTCGACCGGGTCGACGAATCGGTGCAGGCCCTCACCGGTGTTGGAGTACAGGCAGTCGGCGTCGAAGGCCACCACGTTGTGCTTGGCCAGGCCGGACAGCGCCAGACCGACCGACTCGTCGTATCCGGACACGTCGAGTTCGCGGCCGTTGAGGGTTGCCTGGTGAATCTTGTCGGCGGCGATGTCGATGACGGTGTCGGCGCCGGGGAGGGCATCAAACGTCACGGTGGTAACCGAGCGGAAGGTGCGTTCGCCCGGTCCGCCATTGCCGTCGGTGAGATCCAGCTCGATCCGGTAGCTGTCGACGGTGATCAGCGCAGCGCGTTCGGCGGCTTGGTCACGGGTGAGGTTCGGAAGTGCCACGTGTCCAACTTAAGCGGGTGCTGGTGCCGGCCGCTCGCTGGCCGGGCAATCGGCTGCCGGGCAATCGGCACAGGACGGGAACAGGATCGCCACGGCTAGGGTTGTGCGAAGCGGCTAGTCGACCTTCGAGGAGAGGACCCCCATGCCCGAGAAGTCAGTTGCCGATTTCTGGTTCGATCCGCTCTGCCCTTGGGCGTGGATCACTTCGCGCTGGATCTTGGAGGTGGAGAAGGTTCGTGACATCGAGGTCAATTTCCGGGTGATGAGCCTGGCGGTGCTCAACGAGAACCGCGAGGGTCTGCCTGACGAATACCGCGAACGGTTGGCGAAGGCCTTCGGGCCGGTGCGGGTGGCGATCGCCGCAGAGCAGGCTCACGGCGCCGAGGTGCTCGCGCCGCTGTACACCGCGATGGGCACCCGCATTCACAACGAAGGCAACAAAGACCTGGACGACGTCATCAAGCAGTCGCTCGCCGAGGTGGGTTTGCCATCCGAGCTGGCCGACGCCGCCAACAGCGACGCCTACGACGACGCCCTGCGCAAGAGCCACCACGCCGGGATGGACGCGGTCGGCGAGGACGTCGGCACACCGACCGTGCACGTCAACGGGATGGCGTTCTTCGGGCCGGTGCTGTCGAAGATTCCGCGCGGCGAGGAGGCCGGCAAGCTGTGGGACGCCTCGGTGACTTTCGCCGCCTACCCGCACTTCTGGGAGCTCAAGCGGACCCGTACCGAGGCGCCCGATTTCAGCTAGCGCGGCGACGATGCCGCGTTGGCGTCGTGCACAATGTCGGGCATGCGCGTCTACCTCGGGTCCGACCACGCCGGCTATGAGCTCAAGCAGCAGATCATCGACCACCTGAAGAAATCCGGGCATGAACCGATCGACTGCGGCGCTTTCAGCTATGACCCGGACGACGACTACCCCGCGTTTTGCATCGCGGCGGCGACGCGCACCGTTGCCGATCCGGACAGCTTGGGCATTGTTCTGGGCGGATCGGGCAACGGCGAACAGATCGCCGCAAACAAGGTTCCGGGAGCCCGCTGTGCGCTGGCATGGAGCGTTGAGACCGCAACATTGGCGCGCGAGCACAACAACGCTCAGCTGATCGGCATCGGCGGCCGCATGCACACCGTTCCCGAAGCGCTGGCCTTCGTTGACGCGTTCCTGAGCACGCCGTGGTCGAAAGCCGAACGCCACCAACGGCGTATCGACATCCTCGATGAGTACGAGCGCACCCACCAGGCGCCGCCGGTGCCTGGCGGCGCTAGCTAGCCGCTGTGCCCGAAGGGCATACTCTGCATCGACTGGCCCGGCTGCACCAGCGACGATATGCCGGTGCGCCAGTGGCGGTCTCTAGTCCGCAGGGTCGGTTCGCAGCGGCGGCGTCTGCTGTCGACGGCCGGATACTGCAACGCGCCACCGCATGGGGCAAGCATCTGTTCCACCACTATGCCGGCGGCTCGATCGTGCATGTCCACCTCGGCCTGTACGGGACGTTCACTGAATGGACCAGGCCGCCTGATACTGCGATACCGGCCCCGACCGGGCAGGTGCGGATGCGGATGGTCGGCGCCGAATACGGCACCGATTTGCGCGGCCCGACGGTCTGCGAACTGATCGACGAGGCGCAGGTCGCCGACGTGGTGTCCCGGCTCGGGCCCGACCCGCTTCGTCGCGACGCCGATCCGGCGTGGCCGTGGGCACGGATTACCAAGTCGCGCAGGCCAATCGGCGCGCTGTTGATGGATCAGACGGTTATCGCCGGCGTCGGCAACGTTTACCGTAATGAGCTGCTTTTCCGTCATGGCATCGACCCGTACCGGGCCGGGCGGGCGATCGGGGAGGCGGAGTTCGATGCGGCATGGACCGACTTGGTGGACCTGATGAAGGTTGGTCTGCGCCGCGGCAAGATCATCGCGATACGGCCCGAACATGACCATGGCGCGCCGTCTTACGGGCCGGGCCGGCCACGCACGTATGTGTACCGCCGTGCCGGGGAGCCGTGCCGGGTGTGCGGGACCACGATTCGCACCGCCGAACTGGAAGGCCGAAACGTCTTCTGGTGCCCGACCTGCCAGAGGTGAATGCCGGGCAGCCGCAGCCGAGGCTCAGCCTTTGCTGACCCCGAGCGCCGCATAAATCTCGTCACTGAGCGCCACGCTGCGCGGGTCGGCATTGGCCTTGGTGGCGTCGTAGCGGTTCATCACGTACGCATAACCGATTCGGTGCTCGAGGTCGACGAAGCCGAAGGAGCCGCCCAGGCCCCCGTGGCCGAAGATTCTCGGGTTGGGGCCGTTGACGCAGCGCTGGTTGAGCATGTAACCCAGACCCCACCCGTGGTCGGCGACGCGGGGGCCGAGGACCAGGTCCGTGTCAAAGCCGCCCTGCGACACCCGGATCAGATCCATGTGCTGGCGGCTGAGTAGCTTCTCCTGTGCCAGCGCGTTGTAGAAGGTCGCCAGTCCCAGCGCTGAGACCTGCCCGTTGGTGCCCGGGAACTCCACCTCGCGCCACAAGTCGAGGTCGTTGGATCCGACCTCGTCATCCGGCGCGAACCCCATCGACACGGCCAGGCCGGCCTTGGGGTGTTCGGCCAGCGTGGTGGGGTAGCCGGGTGCGTTGACGTCGGCCAGCATCTGGCGGATGTGCGGCTTCTCCACCAGGTCGGCGCACCGGCGTTGTTCGGCGCGGGACAAGCCGATGTGGACTTCGGCGCCGAGGGGCTCGGCGATCTCGGTGCGCAGGTACTGACCGACGGTGTCACCGGTGACGCGACGGAACACCTCGCCGAGGATGAAACCGAAAGTGGTCATGTGGTAGCCCTGCGCGGTGCCTGGCTCCCACCACGGCTCGGCGGCGGCCAGCCGTTCGCAAACCAAATCCCAGTCGGTGACCTGCTGCCAGGGCAGCCGCTTGCGCGGCCCGATCACACCGGATCGGTGGCTCATCACCATGGCGATGGTGATGGCCTCCTTGCCGGCCTGCCCGAACTCGGGCCAATAGCGGGCTACCGGCGCATTCAGGTCCAGTTCGCCGCGCTCGACAAGTTGATGGACGCAAGTGCTGGTCAGGCCTTTGGTGCCGGACAGCACGGTGGCCACCGTGTCCACCTGCCACGGCCGGGTGCCCGCCGCATCGGCGGTACCGGCCCACAGGTTGACCACCAGCTCGTCGTCCACCCAGGCTGCGACGGCTGCACCGACCTCGTTGCGCAGCACAAAATTCTGCTCGAACGCGTCGCGTACTGTCTCGAAACGCGATGCGCATGAGCCGTGGACATCGACGGCGGCCTCGGCGCCCGTGGGCTGAATTTGTCGGCCTCCTCAGCCTCGCCGGCCTCGGCCCAACCGGCCGCCGGCTGCAGTCGTCGGCCTCCGGGGTTCGGCGGCCTGCACAGCTTCCTTAGCCTAGTCCGCCGTTGCGCCCAGTGCGCGCCTCGAGCGGGCGACGGGAATCGAACCCGCGTAGCTAGTTTGGAAGACTAGGGCTCTACCATTGAGCTACGCCCGCGTGCATTAGTCGAGCGCGACTGTACGTCGCGGCAGACATCAAATCCAAATGATGCCGCCCCGTTACTTCGTTGTGAGGTCGTTGCTGGCGCCGCGGGGCTTGGCCGTAGGATCGTCGAGGTCACCGCGGGGTGTAGCGCAGCTTGGTAGCGCATCCGCTTTGGGAGCGGAAGGCCGCAGGTTCAAATCCTGTCACCCCGACCGGCACGCCACAGCCAGCGGGCTCGCCCATTACAAGACCAACAGAACACCGCCAGTACGACCAAGGAGCAAACCTGTGAAGAGCACCGTCGAGCAGTTGAGCCCGACCCGGGTTCGCATCAACGTTGAGGTGCCGTTCACGGAGTTGCAACCCGACTTCGAAAAGGCCTACAAAGAGCTGGCCAAGCAGGTGCGGCTGCCGGGTTTCCGTCCCGGCAAGGCGCCGGTCAAGCTGCTGGAGGCGCGTTTCGGCCGCGAGACGATGCTCGACCAGGTTGTCAACGAGGCGCTGCCCAGCCGCTACGGCCAAGCCGTCACCGACACCGACGTGCGGCCGCTGGGCCAGCCCAACATCGAGGTCACCAAGAAGGAGTACGGCCAGGACCTCGTTTTCACCGCCGAGGTCGACGTGCGACCGGAGATCACGCCTGCCCGACCTGAGCGCGCTGAAGATCAGCGTGGACGCGATCAGTGTCAGCGACGAGGACATCGACGCCGAACTGCAGTCCCTGCGTGCCCGGTTCGGCACCCTGACCGGAGCCGAACGACCCGCCGCGACCGGCGACTTCGTCTCGATCGACCTGTCGGCCACCATCGACGGTGAAGACATGCCCGAGGCGGCCACCAAGGGACTGTCACACGAGGTCGGTTCCGGCCAGCTCATCGAAGGCCTCGACGATGCGATCGTCGGCCTGTCAGCCGGGGAAAGCCAGACGTTCACCACCACGATGGCAGCCGGTCCGCACGCCGGGAAAGAGGCTGAGGTCACCGTGACCGTCGGCGCGGTCAAGGAACGCGAGCTGCCCGAGCCCGATGACGAATTCGCCCAACTGGCAAGCGAATTCGACACCATCGACGAGTTGCGCGCCAACCTGGCCGATCAGGTGCGCCGGGTCAAGCGCGCCCGGCAGGCGGAGGAGATCCGCGTCGCCACGCTGGACGCTCTGCTCGAGCAGGTCGACATGCCGCTGCCCGAAGCGATCGTCCAGGCGCAGGTGGACAACACGCTGCACAACGCGCTGCATGGCCTGGACCACGACGAAGCCAAGTTCGCCGCAGCGCTGGAAAAGCAGGGCTCAACGCGCGAGAAGTTCGATGCCGAGACCCGCGACGAACGCCGAGAAAGCGATCAAGACGCAGTTGCTGCTCGACGCGCTGGGCGACGACCTCGACATCCAGGTGAGCCAGCGAGACCTCACCGAACGGCTGGTGCTGACGTCGCAGCAGTACGGCATCGAACCTCAACAGTTGCTCGGCTACATGCAGCAGAACAACCAGCTCCCGGCGATGTTTGCCGACGTCCGCCGCGGGCTGACCATCGCCGCGGTGGTCGAGGCGGCCACGGTTACCGACACCGACGGAAACGTCGTCGACACCGCGGAGTTCTTCGGCACGCACGACGAAGCCGACGACGGGGATGATGACGGGGATGATGAGGAGATCGGCGACGACGCCGAGGCCGCGGCCTCGGCCGAGGAGCCGTCGGGCGACACGAATTGACGCTGTGAGCGAACGCGGCCGCTTCGGGGAGTGCGCGGCGGCCCCGGTTGGTTAGTGTCGGTGAATACGGAACTCGAGAAAGCAGGTAACCCACTGTGACCCGTGGGACTGAAATGCGCGCGAGCGCGCAGGGTATGAACCTCGTCGACTCGGTCTATGAGCGCTTGCTCTCTGAGCGCATCATCTTCCTGGGATCGCAGGTGGATGACGACATCGCCAACCGGCTCTGCGCGCAGATTCTGTTGCTCGCAGCCGAAGATTCCTCCAAGGACATCTCGCTGTACATCAATTCGCCGGGCGGATCGATCAGCGCCGGTATGGCGATCTACGACACCATGGTGCTGGCGCCGTGCGACATCGCCACCTATGGGATGGGGATGGCCGCGTCGATGGGCCAGTTCCTTCTGGCCGCCGGCACCAAGGGCAAGCGTTACGCGTTGCCGCATTGCCGCGTCCTGATGCACCAGCCGCTGGGCGGGGTGACCGGTAGCGCTGCCGATATCGCCATCCAGGCCGAGCAGTTCGCCGTCATCAAACAAGAGATGTTCCGGCTCAACGCCGAATTCACCGGCCAGCCGATCGAGCGCATCGTGGCGGATTCGGATCGCGACCGGTGGTTCACCGCCCCGGAAGCCCTGGAATACGGGTTCGTCGACCACATCATCACCCGCGCCGAGACCAACGGAGCCCCATCACTATGAACCCCGACATCCAGCCCCAATCGCGCTACATCCTGCCGTCGTTCATCGAGCATTCGAGCTTTGGCATCAAGGAGTCCAACCCGTACAACAAGCTGTTCGAGGAACGCATCATCTTCCTCGGCGTCCAGGTCGACGACGCGTCGGCCAACGACATCATGGCGCAGTTGCTGGTGCTGGAATCCCTCGACCCCGACCGCGACATCACCATGTACATCAATTCGCCGGGTGGCGGCTTCACCTCGCTGATGGCGATTTACGACACGATGCAGTACGTGCGGGCCGACATCCAGACGGTGTGTCTGGGGCAGGCCGCGTCCGCGGCGGCGGTGCTGTTGGCCGCCGGTTCACCGGGTAAGCGGATGGCGCTGCCCAACGCGCGGGTGCTGATCCACCAGCCGTCGTTGTCGGGGGTGATCCAGGGCCAGTTCTCTGACCTGGAGATCCAGGCCGCCGAGATCGAGCGGATGCGCACGCTGATGGAGACCACGCTGGCCCACCACACCGGCAAGGACGCCGCGACGATCCGCAAGGACACCGACCGCGACAAGATCCTGACCGCCGAAGAAGCCAAGGACTACGGGATCATCGACACGGTGCTGGAATACCGGAAGCTGTCGGCGCAGACAGCCTGACGATTCGGCTCTACCCGGCCGGCGCAAGCACTTTCGCCACTGCCGCGATGTCGGTCGGCCGCACCCGGCAGCAGCCGCCGATCACCCGGGCGCCCGCCGCCAGCCACTGCACGGCGAGTTCCGCCGAAAAGGTGCGGCGCCCCGTCCAGGCCCGGCCGTCCCAACGCTCGCCGCTGTTGGGATAGACGATCACCGGTTTGCCGATGTCTGCCATCCGGATCGCCGGCAGCACATCGTCGGGTTCGCAGCAATTGACCCCGACCGCGACGATCTCGGGCACCCCGGCCGCCACGGCGAAGGCATCGGTCAGCGGCTGACCGGCGCGGGTGTGCGTGCCGTCGATGGTGTAGCTGAGCCAGGCCGGCACCCCGAGTGACCGCACCAGGTTCACCAGCGCCTCGGCTTCGTCGACGTCGGGGATGGTTTCCAGGGCCAGCACATCGGCACCGGCGTCGGCCAGCACCTCCAGCCGAGGCCGGTGCCAATCCGCTAGCTGCGCAACGCTGAGCCCGTAGCGGCCGCGGTATTCCGAGCCGTCGGCGAGGGCGGCGCCGTACGGGCCCACCGACGCCGCCACCTGACGCCCTCTGATGGGCGACTCGCTGCGCCCGGCTTCGCCGCGCTTGCGATCGCCCACCCGCTCCGCACCGCCCACCTCGTCGCGCGCAGTCATGGCCAACTCGACGCTGCGCCGAAGCAACCGGACGGTGTCGTCGCGGCTGATTCCGCTGGCCGCGAAGGCCTCAAAGGACGCCTGGTAGCTGGCCGTGGTCGCGATCATCGCCCCGGCGCGATAGAAAGCCGTGTGCACTGCGGTGATTTCCTGCGGGGCGTCCACCAGCAGCCGGGCCGACCACAACGCGTGCGACAAATCGTGGCCGCGCGCCTCAAGTTCGGTCGCCAGGCCACCATCGGCGATTAACGCGGTATCCTCGGGCACGGCGAATCCCACAGGCTTAATCTAGGGCCGCCGAGCATGTCCGCCTCTCGGCCGCATAACAGCCGCGACACGCCAGGGACACGGTGGCGCGTTCCGGCAAGCGTGGGACCGCCTCAGGCGATATGTTCGCAGCAGACATCGACAAATATCACCGACGCTATTCGGCTCTAACGGTCGCATCGCTGTAGAGCAAGCGGGTAGCGTCGGAAAAATACAGCACGCGGCATAGCACGATCAAACGGTGAACAGGAAGTAGGCCCCCAGCACCATGGCGCGCATCGGAGACGGCGGTGACCTCCTGAAGTGCTCGTTCTGCGGAAAGAGTCAAAAGCAGGTCAAGAAGCTAATCGCGGGCCCAGGCGTATACATCTGCGATGAGTGCATCGATCTATGTAACGAGATCATCGAAGAGGAACTCGCCGACGCCGACGACGTCAAGCTTGACGAGCTGCCAAAGCCCGCCGAGATCCGCGACTTCCTGGAGGGCTACGTCATCGGCCAGGACACCGCCAAGCGGACGCTGGCCGTCGCTGTCTACAACCACTACAAGCGGATTCAGGCCGGTGAGAAAGGGCGTGACTCCCGGTCGGGCGAACCCGTCGAGCTGACCAAGTCCAACATCCTGATGCTGGGACCGACCGGTTGCGGCAAGACCTACCTGGCCCAGACGCTGGCCAAGATGCTCAATGTGCCGTTCGCCATCGCCGACGCCACCGCGCTGACCGAAGCCGGTTACGTCGGTGAGGACGTGGAAAACATTCTGCTCAAACTGATTCAGGCTGCCGACTACGACGTCAAGCGCGCCGAGACCGGCATCATCTACATCGACGAGGTCGACAAGATCGCCCGCAAGAGCGAGAACCCGTCGATCACCCGCGATGTCTCCGGGGAAGGCGTGCAGCAGGCGCTGCTGAAGATCTTGGAGGGCACCCAGGCGTCGGTGCCTCCGCAAGGCGGTCGCAAGCACCCGCACCAGGAGTTCATCCAGATCGACACCACCAACGTGTTGTTCATCGTCGCCGGTGCGTTCGCCGGGCTGGAGAAGATCGTCTCCGACCGGGCCGGCAAACGTGGTTTGGGTTTCGGAGCTGAGGTGCGCTCCAAGGCCGAGATCGACACCACCGACCATTTCGCCGAGGTCATGCCGGAAGACCTGATCAAATTCGGGCTGATTCCCGAATTCATCGGTCGGCTGCCGGTGGTCGCTTCGGTGACGAACCTGGACATGGACTCGCTGGTCAAGATCCTTTCTCAGCCCAAGAACGCGTTGGTCAAGCAGTACACCCGACTGTTCGAGATGGACAACGTGGAGCTCGAGTTCACTCAGGACGCGCTGGAAGCGATCGCCGAGCAGGCGATCCACCGTGGCACCGGGGCCCGCGGCTTGCGCGCGATCATGGAAGAAGTCTTGCTGCCGGTGATGTACGACATCCCCAGCCGTGACGACGTTGCCAAGGTCGTGGTCACCAAGGAGACCGTGCAGGACAACGTGCTGCCGACGATCGTGCCGCGCAAGCCGAGCCGCACCGAGCGCCGCGACAAGAGCGCCTAGTAACTGTCTGGGCCATTCGGTAACCGTTGAGTGCTGACGCCGCTGACGCAGTTCCGCGGCGCACCGCACGAGCGCTGGATCTACTGAACTTTCTGCTGGCTGATGTTCGGGACGGTCTGGGTCCCTACCTGTCGATATACCTGCTGCTGACCCACCACTGGGACCAGGCCTCGATCGGCTTCGTGGTGGGGGTCGGCGGCATCGCGGCGATCGTCGCGCAGACACCGAGTTGCCAGCTCGGTCTTCGCTCCCGCTCTGGCCGCGATCACGTTGGGCCTGGTCGGCACGAGATCCTTCGCCCGACGGGTCGGCCGCAACGAATCGTTCAATCACGCCGGCAACGCGACGGCCGGCGCGATCACGGGCGGACTGGCCTACTTCTTCGGCCCGACGGTGGTGTTCTGGGTGCTGGCCGTCATGGCCGCGCTGAGCGTGCTGGCAGCATTGCGCATTCCGCCCGACGCGATCGACCATGACGTGGCCCGCGGGATGGACCACGCGCCCGGTGAGGCCCACCCGCGGCCGTTCGGGTTCGCGGTGCTGCTGCGCAACCGCCGACTGCTGATCTTCGCCGCGGCCATGGTCACGTTCCATCTCGCCAATGCCGCCATGCTGCCGCTGGTGGGACAGGTGCTGGCACTGCAGAACACCGACGTCGGCACCGCGTTGATGGCGATGTGCATCGTCGCCGCGCAGGTCGTGATGGTGCCGATGGCGTACCTTGCCGGCGCCAAAGCCGACAGCTGGGGGCGAAAGCCGATCTTTCTGGCCGGCTTCGCGGTGCTGATGGCTCGTGGCTTTCTCTACACGCTTTCCGACAACTCTTACTGGCTGGTCGGCGTGCAGGTCCTCGACGGCGTCGGCGCCGGGATCTTCGGCGCGCTGTTCCCACTCGTCGTGCAAGACCTCACGCACGGGACCGGGCGATTCAACCTCAGCCTGGGCGCCGTGACCACAGCGTGGGGCGTCGGCGCGGCGCTTTCAAACATCGTGGCCGGCTGGATTGTGGTGGTCGCCAGCTACGACGCGGCATTCATCGCGTTGGGTGCGCTCGCCGGCGTGGGCTTCGCGCTGTACTGGACTGCCATGCCCGAAACCGGCCCAAACGCCGCGAAACGAGCGGAAAAGCTGCTCGCGGCGCCTCCCCCAAATGGGGGAGGCGGGGGTGACGGAAGGCGCTAGCAAATGTTACCGGCGCGTAACTTCGATTCTTAGACTTCGGCCGCCGACAAAAGTGACGAATACCACACTTTCACCAGAGATACGGCGATAGCGTGTGTCTGACCTCGCATTTTGGCCAAGTGGCGGTAACGTGGCGGTGTGGATCGGCGTCAGTGAATCCCTAAGAATAGTGCAATAATCGGTACCGGCAGTGACATAAAACTCAGCCGGGTGATCACTGAAAACGATACGCAACGGTAGCTGCGACGTGCCCGTGCGGTGAACAGCGACGGAAGGTGGAGACGTGGGTCCCGACAACGGAGCCAGGTCAGAATCTCACCCAGGTTCACACCGAGCCGATGCGGCGCTGCCCGAACAACAAAAGCGGGAAAAGCTAGAGAAGGTCGTCATCCGCTTCGCCGGCGACTCAGGCGATGGCATGCAACTCACCGGTGACCGTTTCACTTCTGAGGCAGCGCTTTTCGGTAACGACCTGGCGACCCAACCGAACTATCCCGCCGAGATCCGTGCGCCGCAGGGCACGCTGCCGGGTGTCTCGTCGTTCCAGATTCAAATCGCTGACTACGACATCCTCACCGCCGGTGACCGGCCCGACGTGTTGGTCGCGATGAACCCGGCGGCACTGAAAGCCAACATCAGCGATCTGCCCATTGGCGGGCTGGTGATCGCCAACTCCGACGAGTTCACCAAGCGCAACCTGGCCAAAGTCGGCTACCAAGACAACCCGCTGGAAAGCGGGGAGCTGTCCGACTACAAAGTCGAGGCCGTCCCCATGACCACGCTGACGCTGGGCGCGGTGGAGGTCATCGGCGCGTCGAAGAAAGACGGCCAGCGCGCCAAGAACATGTTCGCGCTGGGCCTGTTGTCGTGGATGTACGGGCGGCCGATCGAAGCCAGCGAGTCATTCATCCGGGAGAAGTTCGCCCGCAAGCCCGACGTCGCCGAGGCCAACGTGCTGGCGCTGAAGGCGGGGCGGAATTACGGGGAAACCACCGAGGCCTTCGCCGTCACTTACGAGGTCTCGCCGGCGAAGCTGCCCGCAGGGGAATACCGGCAGATCTCCGGCAACACCGCGCTGGCTTATGGCATCGTCACTGCCGGTCAGCTGGCCGACATTCAGGTCGTTCTCGGCAGTTATCCGATTACGCCGGCGTCGGACATTTTGCACGAGCTTTCCAAACACAAGAATTTCAACGTGATCACCTTCCAGGCGGAAGACGAGATCGGCGGGATCTGCGCCGCGATCGGCGCCTCTTACGGTGGCGCGATCGGAGTCACCAGCACGTCGGGCCCCGGCTTGTCACTGAAGGCCGAAGCGCTTGGACTCGCCGTGATGACCGAGCTGCCGTTGCTGGTCATCGATGTGCAGCGAGGTGGGCCGTCGACCGGCCTTCCGACCAAGACCGAGCAGGCCGACCTGCTACAGGCGCTGTACGGCCGCAATGGGGAGTCGCCGGTGGCGGTGCTGGCGCCCCGGTCGCCGTCGGACTGTTTCGAGACCGCCTTGGAGGCGGTACGCATCGCGGTGTCGTACCACACGCCGGTAATCGTGCTGTCGGACGGGGCAATTGCGAACGGCTCGGAGCCGTGGCGAATCCCGGACGTCAGCACGCTGCCGGCAATCAAACACGTCTTCGCCAAGTCTGACGAGCCGTTCCAGCCGTACGCACGCGACCCGGAAACGCTGGCCCGGCAATTCGCCGTCCCGGGTACTCCGGGTTTGGAACACCGCATTGGTGGGCTGGAAGCCGCCAACGGTTCGGGCGACATCTCCTACGAGCCGGCCAACCACGACCTCATGGTGCGGTTGCGCCAGGCCAAGATCGACGGCATCGCTGTTCCCGACCTGGAAGTCGATGATCCGACCGGAGACGCCGAACTTCTGCTGATCGGATGGGGCAGTTCCTACGGGCCGATCGGCGAAGCCTGCCGGCGTGCACGACGCAACGGCATCAAGGTCGCGCATGCGCATCTGCGGTATCTCCGACCATTCCCGGCCAATCTGGGTGAGGTGCTACGGCGTTACCCACAGGTGGTGGCACCCGAGATGAACCTGGGTCAGCTGGCGCTGCTGCTGCGCGGCAAGTACTTGGTCGACGTGCAGTCGGTTACCAAGGTTCAGGGCGTCTCGTTCTTGGCCGACGAAGTCGGGCGTGTCATCCGCGCCGCGTTGGGCGGGACACTGGCCGAAATTGAGCAAGACAAGACGATGGTCGCGAGACTGGCGGCGGCTACGGTTGGAGCAGGAGCAGGAGTAAATGACTGACGTGATCGGCGTGGATCTCGGGTTGCCGGATCTACTGTCCAAACACCACGGTGTGCCTACCACCGACCAGCCGCAGAAGGCCAAAGACTTCACCAGTGACCAGGAGGTGCGCTGGTGTCCCGGTTGCGGCGACTACGTCATCCTCAACACGATCCGCAACTTTCTGCCCGAGCTGGGACTGCGCCGCGAGAACATCGTCTTCGTCAGCGGCATCGGCTGCTCGAGCCGCTTCCCGTACTACCTGGAAGCCTATGGCCTGCACTCGATTCACGGCCGTGCGCCGGCGATCGCGACAGGCCTGGCACTGGCGCGTGAGGACCTCTCGGTCTGGGTCGTCACCGGCGACGGCGATGCGCTGTCGATTGGCGGCAACCATCTCATCCACGCGTTGCGCCGCAACGTCAACCTCACGGTCCTGTTGTTCAACAACCGGATTTACGGCCTGACCAAGGGTCAGTACTCGCCGACGTCCGAGGTCGGCAAGGTCACCAAGTCGACGCCGATGGGTTCTCTCGATCAACCGTTCAACCCGGTATCGCTGGCGCTCGGCGCCGAGGCGAGCTTTGTCGGCCGCGCGCTGGACTCCGACCGCAACGGCCTGTCGGAGGTTTTGCGTGCCGCGGCGCAGCATCGTGGGTCGGCGCTCGTCGAAATCCTGCAGGACTGCCCGATTTTCAACGACGGCTCGTTCGACGCGCTGCGCAAAGAGGGTGCCGAGGAACGGGTGATCAATGTTCGCCACGGTGAACCGGTCATCTTCGGCGCCAACGACGAATACTGCGTGGTGCGGGCCGGGTACGGACTCGAGGTGGCCAAGACTGCCGACGTCAGCGTCGACGAGATCGTCGTGCATGATGCGCACGCCGCCGATTCCGCCTACGCGTTCGCGCTCTCGCGGCTATCCGAGCAGAACCTCGAGCACACCGTGATGGGCATTCTCCGTCAGGTCAATCGGCCAGCTTACGACGACGCAGCCCGGGCCCAGGTCCGCGCCGCCCAGGAATCCAAGCCGGCCGATCGCGCCGCGTTGCAATCGCTATTGCACGGTCGCGACACCTGGACTGTGGACTGAAGTGACGCCCACGGCTGAGCCGGCTTCGTTGGCCGGTGTGGTGCTGGCTGGGGGAGCGTCGCTCCGGATGGGCCGGGACAAGGCCAGCATGCCGGTTCCCGCCGATCTTCTTGGCGCCCACGACGGTTCCGAACCGTCCACGACGATGGTCGAGCGTGTGGTCAGCGTTGTCGCGCAGCGGTGTCAACCGGTGTTCGTCGTCGCTGCGCCGGGACAGCGCCTGCCGGAACTGCCGGCCCGTGTGGTGCGCGACGACGTCCGCGGGCTCGGTCCGCTGCTCGCGACGGGACGCGGATTACGCGCCGCCGCCGAGGCCGGCGCGAAGCGGGCATTCTTGTGCGCCACCGACATGCCGTTACTGACCCCTGATTTGATCGACCTGCTCGAGAAGCGGGCCGTCGAACTGGACGCCGACGTCGTGTTGCCGTGGGACGGCCGCGATCACTACCTCGCGGCGGTATACCGAACCGAGCTGGCCGCTCAAGTCGATGCGCTGATAGCCGCCGGCCAGCGGAATATGCGCGCGTTGGTCGATTCGGTCGACGCGCAACGAATCGTGCTGCCGCAGTCCCGTGCCCTTGCCAACGTCAACTCGGCGGCCGATCTGCGCATACTGCTGCAGGCTGGGCGCTGACGTGCCCGACCCGCTGTTGCGCGGGTCAATTTAATCTGGCGATGTTTTTGGGCTAATTACTGTAAGAATTTTCTATCGGTAATTCGTGCACGATTGAGCTTTGCTCACTTTTAATTGTGATGAGTTCTGGCAAATTCGAAGAATTGATGCCGTGATGTGGCAACACTTGATACGTCATTCAAATATAAACTTTCGTACGTATCATGTTGTGGCAGCGGATATTTGGGCATCCAGCGATTGAGTGACGACATCGGCGGAGCTGGCCGCACACGTCACGCAGTTGAACGTTGGACGATGTCCGGCAAACCCCGACCAGGTCGGATTGGGAACCGCCGTGGTCTGCATGGACAGGCGAACCGGACGAGGACGAATCTTCCAAATCAACTGCGGAACAACTATATTCGTGCGGTTTCGGGTTTCATGACCGCGTTGATGAGGATTTCACCTCGATCGCGCAGCCTACTTTGAGCGATCAAGCCGGCTGAGGCTTACGTCGATGAAAATTGCTGTGCTGCTTGATTTGTGGAGTGTTAAGCCCCGGCAGTGGGCTGCCGGGCCAGACTGTCTGGTCAATGTCGCCTGCGATCAGTCTGGCTAACTCCGCAATCGGGGCGCGCGCCAAGGCGCCAAACCTGATCGAACGGGGGCTCCCGACCGGTTGGTTCAGCCGCCACCAATGCGTGTCGCAATTCACAAAAATTGCGTGATTTGGCTCACGATTACTCCCCTGCGTCATCGGATTGACGCCTGCGAAAAATGCTTGCATGACCTGCGAGGACAATTCGCTGGCACCGCCGTGATCGTCCTGTTATTCATTCGAGATACCGGTGTGTCGCGAGATGACGAACGCAATCCAGTCTCGTACCGTCCGTGTCGGCCCAGAGATGGCCAAAAAATCGAATCCACGGATCCGCGTGTGAGCGGAGGCTGCGGACGGCGCCGATGCCGCCGTGTCGCCGTCGGGCAGCAGCCCGGCCGGCGGCTCCTGCCCCCGCTGTCGTGCCCGAACGAGACGGCGCGACCCGAGACATCAAACCGCCTGGAGACAGGCACCCGCCCACACCGCTGGGCTTATTTCGGCGCGCGCACCCGCGAAAGGAACGATGTTGAAGAACGTCCGCCAGACGCTCACCATGGCTGCGATCACCGGGGTGCTCGCCACGGCCCCGCTCACCCTGTCCAGCGGGGTTGCCTTCGCAGCAGATGACATGCGGTGGGACCCGAACACGCAGGGCGCGCCCGTCGAGCCCGCCGGGTTTGTGCCGGCGCCTGCGCCGCCCGCTCCGGATGCCGCGCCTGCACCGGACGCGCCCGCTCCGGATGCCCCGCCTGCGCCCGATGCCGGTCCCGCCCCGGATGCGCCGCCGCCGCCGGCTCCCGACGCACCCCCGCCGCCGGCTCCCGACGCGCCCCCGGCGCCGGATGCGTCCCCACCGCCGGCTCCACCCGCCGATGACGCGCCCGCACCGGCGCCGATCAAGAGGTACAGCGTGAACTGGGACGCGATCGCTGCGTGCGAGTCCGGTGGCAACTGGTCGATCAGCACCGGTAACGGCTATGCCGGTGGCCTGCAGTTCACGCCGAGCACCTGGCGGGCCAACGGTGGCTCAGGATCCCCGAGCGGCGCGAGCCGCGAGGAGCAGATCCGGGTGGCCGAGAACGTTCTGCACTCGCAGGGCATCGGTGCCTGGCCGGTCTGCGGCCGACGCGGCTGACCAAACCAACCAAACTGACGGCGGTGGCCGGGCAACAGCCAGCCACCGCCGTCAGGCGTCTCACTGGGGCAACACAAACGCGGCCCGCGCCGCCACCGACGCCAGATGCCGGGTCAGCAGCGCCTCCGGGATCAACGCGGTGGCACGGCTGGCGGCCACGCTGAGGAACGCCGGACGCAGATTGACCGCCCGGCCGAGCAACGCCGACTCCCGGACAATCCGGTTGACCCGCGCCCGGCGGAAGGCGGCGAACCTGGCGAAGGCGGTCGGCAAGTCGGCGGCACGCTCAACACAAGCTGCCAAGATCGCCGCGTCTTCCAGCGCCTGGCAGCCACCTTGACCCAAATGCGGCCGCATCGGATGGGCGGCATCGCCCACCAACACCATGGCGTCGCACGACCAGTGCCGGGCACGACTGCGGTCGTAGAGGTCATTGCGTAACACGTCCTCGGGCGCTGTCGCGGTCAGCACGGTGGGAATCGGCTCCGGCCAGCCGGCCAGCTTTCTCCGTAGGTACGGCAATTCCCCGTCCGGCGACACCCACCCCTCCGGTGATCGCTCGGTAGCGAACCAGTAGGTGCGGTCCGAGCCCATTGGCACGTGGCCGACTTCGACCCCAGGTCCTAGCGTCTCGCCGGCCAGCTCCGGGTCCATGGCGCAGTGCGCGACCCCGCGCCAGGCGGTGTAGCCCGCGTAGCGGTCGGTCAGTGGTCCGTTGAGGTGGCGGGCCACCAGCGAGCGGGTGCCGTCGGCGCCGACCACCGCGCTGGCCTCGCGAACGGTGGCGTCCGAGAGGTCGACCCGCACGCCACCGTTGGTCGTCGCGACCGCGGAAACTGCCATTCCGTATTCGATGGTGTTGGGTCTCAACGCCGCGGCCAGGATGTCGCGCAGCGCCGAGCGCTGCACCACCACCAACGGCTCGCCGAGCGCGGCGACCAATCTCTGGGTTGCCGGCCGACGCAGCCAGCTGCCGTCGCGCCAGCGCGCCGCGCCCGCGGTGATCCGTCCGCCGGCCTGGCGGACCGCGTCACCCACGCCGATGTGATCCAGCGCAGCCAGCGCGTTGGGCCAAATGCTGATGCCGGCGCCTGACGCGGTATCGGTGCGCGCCTCGACGACGCTGACGTCGTGACCGCGCCGTTGCAACGCGACCGCGGTGGCCAGGCCCGCGATGCCCGCCCCGACGACGACGATTCGCTGCGCCATGTCCCGAACCTAACGTGGCGACGCGGCAGGGCGTCGCGCTACAGGTCGAACACCAACAGGGTGCTGGTAGCCGTCGCTACGATCGCACCCGCCGCGTCGGTGACGACTCCTTCGGTGAAGCCGACCCGCGAACCCGCTTTCACCACTGTCCCGGTCGCGGTCAACGGGCCGGTGTCCAGGCGCACCGCCTTGAGGTAATTCACCTTGATTTCGATCGACGTGTAGCCCTTGCCGGCGGGAGCGTGCTGTGCACGGCTAATCCCGCGACGGAGTCCAGCAGGGTGCAAACCAGCCCGCCGTGGACGCCGCCGTTCGGGTTGTACACCGACCCGTCCGGTCGGCAAGTGAACACGACTCTGCCGGGCTCTGCATCAACGAGATCGAATCCCATGAGTGCGGCGATCGGAGGCGGCGGAAGCTCACCGGCGATCATCGCCTTGAGATAGTCGATCCCGGCCATCGAAAGTCCGCGAGCAGTGCCGGGACCGGGCTCGTGCCACGTCACGATGCGGGAGCGTTCCGGCCCCCAGGGCTCGTTTGCCGTCATGGTGTCCTCCCTGCGGGCTGCTTGGCCTTTGCCCAGTGGTAGCGGTCACGGTCGGGGTCGCCCGGACGGATCGCATGGTCAAGTCCCCAGACCAGCAACGCATCCAACACCGGCAGCAGCGCGCGGCCCGAATCCGTGAGCTGGTAGTCGTATCGCGGTGGCGCTGCGCGATAGCGGACACGCTGGATGACCCCGGCCGCGTCCAGCGCCTTGAGTCGGGCTGCCACCCGGTCCCTGGGCGCTCCGGTGCCCCGGACGATGTCCTCGAAGCGGCTGTTGCCCAGCGCGAGCTCGCGAACGATCAGCAACGCCCACCGTTCGCCGACCAATTCCAGGGCGGCGGCGATCGGACAAGGGCGGCCGGGCAGCTCGGCCAGCGCGACAGCCGGCATGGGCATCAGCATGTCAGCTTTGAGTTTGAAAATCAAACTCGAACGCACCGGACAGCGTCTACCGCGCCAGCGCCGCGCTGTGTTACCAACGACGTATGAGCCCAACGGCATTCGACAACCTCGACGACTACCTCACACTGCCACGGGTATCGGGCCTGGCGGTGTCGGCAGACGGGTCAAGGGTGGTAACCACCGTGGCCGAACTCAACGAAAAGCGCACCGAATACGTCAGCGCCATCTGGGAAGTCGATCCCGCCGGCGAACGACCCGCGCGCCACCTCACCCATGGCTCGAACGGTGAGTCGGCACCGGCGTTCACCGCCGATGGCGATCTGCTGTTCGCTTCGTCGCGCGCTACCGCCGAGAGCGCCGCTGACACCAACAAACCGCCGGCGTCGCTGTGGCGGCTGCCCGCCGCCGGCGGCGAGGCCGTCGAAGTGCTGAGCATGCCCGGTGGCGTCAGCACGGTGCGCACGGCGCGCAACGCCGAGGCTGCGGTCATTTGCGCGCCGCTGTTGCCGTCGGCGCACGACGTCGACGACGACCGGCGGCTGCGCGAACTGCGTAAGGCCGCTCAGGTGAGCGCGATCCTGCACTCCGGATACCCAACGCGGTTCTGGAACAAGGACATTGGCCCAGATGAACCTCATCTGTTGGACGCGATGGGGCCACGTGATCTGACTCCCGGACCCGGTGCGGCGCTGCGCGAAGCCGGATTCGATGTCAGTGCCGACGGCCGATTCCTGGTGACGACCTGGCGGGTCCGCGGGCCAGGACCCACCGAGCGCTCGGTGCTGCTGCGGGTCGACCTGGCTTCCGGGGAACGCCGCGTGATCGCTGACGATCCCGACGCCGAACTCGAACATCCCGCGATCTCGCCGGACGGGATGGCGATCGCGTTCACCCGGGAAACCATCTCCACACCCGACCGCGCTCCGCGAATAACTTTGCAATACTTGCGATTCGGCGATAGACCGCTGTCGGTGGCGCAAGCATGGGATCGTCGGCCCAACTCCTTGACCTGGTCGAGCGATGGCACCTCGCTGGTCGTCACAGCGGATCAAGGCGGCCGGGCGCCGGTATTTTTCGTGGAGCTGTCGACATCGGCGGTTACCCAGGTCACCGACGACGACTTCGCCTACACCGACGTCGTCGCCGCCCCGGGCGGCGTGGTCTACGCCCTGCGCAGCTCCTATGCGGCACCGCCGCATCCGGTGCGGATCGATCCCGATGGCGCGATCACCGTCCTGCCATGCGTCGACTTGCCGGAGTTGCCAGGGACTTTGGCCGATGTCACCGCGGCCACCACCGAGGGGTTGGCGGTGCGCTCATGGTTGGTGCTGCCGGAGAGTGCAGCGCCTGCCCCGCTGTTGTTGTGGATCCACGGTGGGCCGCTGGACAGTTGGAACAGCTGGTCATGGCGGTGGAACCCGTGGCTGTTGGCCGCCAGGGGCTACGCGGTGCTGCTGCCCGACCCGGCGTTGTCGACCGGTTACGGACAGGAGTTCATCCAGCGCGGTTGGGGAGCCTGGGGCGGGCCGCCGTTCGACGATTTGATGGCCGCTACCGATGCGGCGTGCGCTGACCCGCGCATCGATGCAACGCGGGTGGCCGCGATGGGCGGCTCGTTCGGCGGCTACATGGCCAACTGGGTGGCCGGCCACACCAACCGGTTCGCTGCGATCGTGACCCAGGCAAGTTTGTGGGCGCTGGACCAGTTCAGTCCGACAACCGACCTGGCCTACTACTGGCGCCGCGAAATGACGCCGCAGATGACCGCTGCGAACTCACCGCACCAGTTCGTCGAGCGGATCCGCACACCGATGTTGGTCATCCACGCCGCCTTGGACTACCGGGTGCCGATCGGAGAGGGCCTGAGGCTGTGGTACGAGCTGCTCGCCAATTCGGCACTGCCGGCCGGTGAGGATGGCCGCAGCCCGCACCGCTTCCTGTACTTCCCGTCAGAGGACCACTGGGTGGAGGCGCCACAGCACGCGAAAATCTGGTATCAGGTGGTGATCGCCTTCCTGGCCCAGCATGTGCTGGGAGAGAGCGCCGAGTTGCCCGAGATGCTCGGAGTAGCGTCGCGGCTGTGAGCACGACGCGCGAATACGACATCGTCCTGTACGGGGCGACTGGCTTCGTGGGCAAGCTGACCGCCGAATAGCTGGCTCGGGCCGGCGGGGGCGCGCGGATCGCGCTTGCCGGGCGCTCGGCCGAACGGTTAGCGAAGGTCCGAGAAACCCTGGGATCGGCAGCCCAGTTCTGGTCAGTGCTGGAGGCGGACGCCGCCTCGCCGTCGACGTTGGATGCGATGGCCGCCAGAACCCGAGTGGTGATCACCACTGTCGGGCCCTACACCCGGTATGGCCTGCCGCTGGTCGCCGCCTGCGCGGCGGCGGGCACCGACTACGCAGACCTGACCGGTGAGCCGCCGTTCGTTCGCGACAGCATCGATCTCTACCACAAGCAGGCGGTCGACACCGGTGCCCGCATCGTGCATGCGTGCGGATTCGACTCGATTCCTTCGGATCTCACCGTGTACGCGCTGTACCTGCGAGCACGCGAAGACGACGCCGGTGAGCTGACCGGCACCGACTTCGTCGTCCGCTCCATGTCCGGCGGGCTGTCCGGCGGCACGATCGCGTCAGGCGTGGAAGTGCTGCGCACCGCCTCCAGTGATCCCGATGCGCGCCGTCAGTTCGCCGACCCCTACACGCTGAGCCCGGACCGCGACTCCGAACCCGAACTCGGCGCGCAACCCGACCTGCAGTGGCACCGTGGTCGCCAGATCGCGCCGGAACTCACCGGGCTTTGGACCGCCGGATTCGCGATGGCGCCCACCAACACCCGAATCATCAAGCGTAGCAATGCATTACAGGAATGGGCGTACGGCAGGCAGTTCCGGTACAGCGAGCACATGAGTCTCGGGTCGTCGGTCGTGGCGCCGGGTGGCGTCAGCCGTCGTCAACGGCGTCGGCAACACGGTGACCGGATTGGGCAGCCGCTATTTCCGGCTGTTGCCGCGTCGCCTGGTCGAGTGGGTGCTGCCTAAACCCGGCTCCGGTCCGAACGAATCCACCCGTGAGCGCGGTCACTACCGGGTCGAGACGTACACCACCACGACCACCGGTGCGCGGTACGTTGCCACCATGGCCCAGCAGGGTGACCCCGGATACAAGGCCACCTCGGTGCTGTTGAGCGAGAGCGGTCTTGCACTTGCCATGGACCGCGAGCAACTGTCGGACCTGCGTGGCGTGCTGACACCGGCTGCCGCAATGGGCGACGCGCTGATGGCGCGGTTGCCGGCTGCCGGGGTGTCGCTGGACGTCAAGCGGCTCAGTTGATCAGCAGAGCGGAACTGCTGTCGAGCAAGATCAATTCGACTACTGTCAGCACCAGCTACCAAAACCTCGAAGAAACGTTAGGTGGACGGGTCCATGTCTGGCCTTGAAGATCTTTTCGCGCAGATCCCCACGAGCGACATCGCAAGCAAAATCGGCGTCGATGAAGCCGAAGTCAACAAAGCGGTTCAGCTGTTGGTGCCGGTGCTGGTCGGCGGACTGCAGGAGAACGCGCAGGACCCCGAGCACGCCAGCAAGATCGAGTCCGCCGCCGACAGCCATGCCGCCAGCGGACTGCTCGACGGCGGCGTGCACGTCGACAAGGTCGACGAGCAGGACGGCCGGCAGGCGATCGCGAAGATCTTCGGCGGCAATGACGTCACGCAGGTCGCCAACGCGCTAGCCGGTGGCGGCGGAGGCAACAGCGACCTGCTCAAGCAGCTGTTGCCGATCTTGGCGCCGATCGTGCTGGCCTATGTCGGAAAGCAACTCGGCCAGAAGGGCGGAGCTCCCGCGAAGGAGGCCGGCTCCGGAGGGGCGCTCAACGACGTGCTGGGCAGTATCCTGGGCGGGATGGGCGGGAACAAGTCGCTGGGCACCGTGCTGGGCAACGCATTGGGTTCCAAGGCAGGCGAGATCCTCGGCGGCTTGTTCGGCGGCAAGAAGTAACCGCCGAATACCCACCGCACGCGGGCGGTGTTCGTTGCCCACCGCGGTGCTTTCTAGAATTGAGCGGTGACCGCCAGCCCACGACCCGCCGCCAACGAGCGGGCTGAAGCCCTGCCCAAGACGTGGGATCCTGGCGCGGCCGAAAGCGCGATCTATCAACGTTGGCTGGATGCGGGGTACTTCGCCGCGGACCCGACCAGCGCAAAACCCGCGTACTCGATCGTGCTGCCACCGCCGAACGTGACCGGCAGCCTGCACATGGGGCATGCCCTCGAGCACACCATGATGGATGCCCTGACCCGCCGCAAGCGCATGCAGGGTTACGAAGTGCTGTGGCAGCCGGGTATGGACCACGCGGGGATCGCGACGCAGAGCGTGGTAGAACAGCAACTCGCGCTCGACGGGAAGACCAAAGAGGATTTCGGCCGCGAGCTGTTCGTCGAAAAGGTATGGGACTGGAAGCGCGAGTCGGGCGGCGCCATCGGCGGCCAGATGCGCCGGCTGGGCGACGGAGTGGACTGGAGCCGCGACCGGTTCACCATGGACGAGGGCCTGTCGCGGGCGGTGCGCACCATCTTCAAGCGCCTCTATGACGCTGGCCTGATCTATCAAGCCGAGCGGCTGGTGAACTGGTCGCCGGTGCTGGAAACGGCGATCTCGGATCTCGAGGTCCGATACGAGGACGTCGAAGGCGAACTGGTGTCGTTCCGGTACGGCTCGCTCGACGACTCCCAGCCGCACATCGTGGTGGCCACCACTCGGGTCGAGACGATGCTGGGTGACACCGCGATCGCGGTTCATCCCGACGACGAACGCTACCGAAAGCTGGTTGGCACTACGCTGCCGCACCCGTTCCTGGAGCGGCAGATCATCATCGTCGCCGACGACCATGTCGACCCTGAATTCGGAACCGGCGCAGTCAAAGTCACGCCTGCCCATGACCCGAATGACTTCGAGATCGGGCTGCGGCACCAGCTGCCGATGCCCTCGATCATGGATACCAAGGGCCGGATCGCCGACACCGGAACGCAATTCGACGGAATGGACCGCTTCGCTGCTCGCGTCGCGGTGCGCGAAGCCCTTGCGGCACAGGGCAGAATCGTCGAAGAGAAGCGGCCTTATTTGCACAGCGTCGGACACTCCGAGCGCAGCGGCGAGCCGATCGAACCCCGGCTGTCCCTGCAGTGGTGGGTCCGGGTGGAATCGCTGGCCAAGGCCGCCGGTGACGCAGTGCGCAACGGCGACACCGTGATTCACCCTGCCAGCTTGGAGCCGCGCTGGTTCGCCTGGGTCGACGACATGCACGATTGGTGCATCTCGCGCCAGTTGTGGTGGGGCCACCGGATCCCGATCTGGTACGGACCCGACGGTGAGCAGGTCTGCATCGGACCGGACGAGGCACCGCCGGAAGGCTGGGAGCAGGACCCCGACGTCCTGGACACCTGGTTCTCGTCGGCGCTGTGGCCGTTCTCCACCCTGGGCTGGCCGTCGAAAACCCCGGAGCTGGAGAAGTTCTATCCGACGAGCGTTTTGGTGACCGGTTACGACATCTTGTTCTTCTGGGTGGCCAGGATGATGATGTTCGGCACCTTTGTCGGCGGAGACGACGCCATCACCCAGGACGGCCACCGCCCCCCGCAGGTGCCGTTCACCGACGTCTTCCTGCACGGCCTGATCCGGGACGAGTCCGGCCGAAAAATGAGCAAATCCAAGGGCAACGTCATCGATCCGCTGGACTGGCTTGACATTTACGGTGCCGACGCCTTGCGGTTCACCCTGGCGCGCGGGGCCAGTCCCGGCGGCGACCTCTCAGTCGGTGAGGATCACGTGCGGGCGTCGCGCAATTTCGGCACCAAGCTGTTCAACGCCACCCGGTTCGCGTTGCTCAACGGTGCCCGCCTCGCCCCGTTGCCGAATCTCACCGAGTTGACCGACGCCGACCGCTGGATCCTGGGACGGCTGGAAGAGGTTCGTGCCGAAGTTGATTCGGCTTTCGACGGCTACGAGTTCAGCCGGGCTTGCGAGGCGCTCTACCACTTCACCTGGGACGAATTCTGCGACTGGTATGTCGAACTCGCCAAGACGCAGCTCGCTGACGGCCTCACCCACACCACTGCGGTGCTGGCCGCCGTGCTGGACACCTTGCTGCGGTTGCTGCATCCGGTGATCCCGTTCATCACCGAGACGTTGTGGCAGGCCTTGACCGGCCAAGAGTCGCTGGTGATCGCCGACTGGCCGAAGCCGTCCGGAATCGGTCTGGATCGGGTTGCCGCGGAACGGATCACGGACATGCAGAAGCTGGTGACCGAGATCCGTCGCTTCCGCAGCGACCAGGGTTTGGCGGACCGGCAGAAAGTTCCCGCCCGGCTGTCGGGTATCGACACCGCCGACCTGAGCACTCAGATCGGCTCGGTCACCTCGCTGGCGTGGCTGACCGAGCCGGGCCCGGAATTCAGCCCGTCGGCGTCGCTTGAGATCGGCCTGGGCCGGGGTATCGTCGTCGTCGAACTCGACACTTCGAGCACCATCGACGTCGAGGCCGAACGTCGCCGCCTCGAAAAGGACTTGGCCGCAGCACAAAAGGAACTCGCCTCCACCACCGCCAAATTGGGCAACGCCGACTTTATGGCCAAGGCGCCGGTGGCTGTGGTCGACAAGCAACGAGAGCGTCAACGTGTGGCCCGCGAGGAAACCGACCGGATAATGGCCAGGTTGGCCGGGCTGCATTGACATCCTCCCCGTCCTAATGGCCGGGGATTTCCGGCTCGGCATGCACTCGGACCTCGAGGAGATCTAAATGTCTTACAGCTTCAGCACCGGCAGGGTTGAGACCAGCCCTGTCCAGAATGACTCTGGCAGCGTTTCGGTCGCGATCCTCGCTCATTCCGCAGGATCTGCAGACGAAAACCCGTTGCGACAGCAGCAGGCGGGACTTGGCTCTCGCACCGCAACTGCTGCAAGTCATCGTCGTGTAGGCGGGCGGCACCAACACCACCTTTCGGCCTGCCCGCTGGGCATACTCAATCAACACCGCTTTACTCGCGCCGATGGCGCCGTCGGCAGATTTGCGCGCCATACGCGACTTAGCCAAAAACCGTGGCTTGAAGTCTTCGACCGCCAACGTTCCGTAGTTGGCAACGACTTTTCTGGCCCACTTACGCGCTCCGTCCTGCCGCTGCCGGGCAACCTTCTTGTACAGCTTGGCCACTGCGCGCTTGGCTGCGAGGTAACCCTGGGACGCCGCTTGACCGCGGGCCGGCTTGCGCCGAGCCATTGCTCGCTGCCTGCAGGCCAGCTCTGCGCTCGCACGCTTCGTGTATTCCGAATGCGGCAGGTCGCATTGCGGGTCGGTTGTCGTCGCGACGGCGCGCACTCCCCAGTCGATGCCGATGGCCCTTTCGCTCACCGGCGACGCCGCATCGTCGCGGCGGACCACGAAGCTGGCGTACCAATGCCCGATGCTGTCGCGATACACACGGACACTGCTCGGCTCAGAGGGCAACTCCCGCGACCAGACCACCGGAATGCACAGGCCGCCAGCCAAACACAACCGGCCGTCTTTGAAGGCAAATCCCCGCCTGGTGTAGTTCAGGCTCGGCATAGTGCGCTTGGCGGACTTGAACTTGCGACGCCCCTTACCCTTAGCCCGCTTGGCGCGAAAGTTGCGCAGCATCTGCTGCTGGGCCACCACCGAACCCTCCCGCAGCCAATCATGCTCGCGCCGCCAACCGGTAAGCGTAGCGTCGCAGATCCATTCACCGGACTCGTTAAGCCGTGCAACCGCTTGATTCCACACCCACCGGCAGCGGTCCCATTCTCGGTGCAATCCCGTCAACGCGGCCGCACCAGGGCGCAACTTGTACCGATAGCGGACGACGGCCACGCGGCGAAAGCTACCGCCGAGGTCCGACAACACCGAGCATTGCTCCCCGGCCTGAACGCCGGGGCTGCCTGGGCGGTACACCAGTGACCCTGGAGCCGCCCGACCCGCAAGCCACCGGCGTGGTTCCGACTCCCGATGAAATCGCGGCCCTGTTGCAAGTCGAGCATCTGCTCGACCAGCGCTGGCCGGAAACCCGAATCGAGCCGAGCCTTACCCGCATCACCGCGCTGATGGACCTGCTCGGCTCGCCTCAACGGGGCTATCCGTCGATTCACATTGCCGGCACCAACGGCAAGACCTCGGTGGCGCGGATGGTCGACGCGTTGCTGACGGCGTTGGACCGGCGCACCGGGCGGACCACCAGCCCACACCTGCAGTCGGCGGTCGAGCGGATAGCGATCGACGGACGCCCGATCAGCCCGGCGCAGTATGTGGCCACCTATCGGGAGATCGAGCCGTTCGTCCAGATGATCGACCGGCAGTCGAAGGAGGCCGGCGGCCCGGCGATGAGCAAGTTCGAGGTGCTCACCGCGATGGCGTTCGCGGCGTTCGCCGATGCGCCGATCGAGGTCGCGGTCATCGAGGTAGGTCTGGGCGGGCGCTGGGACGCCACCAATGTGGTCGACGCCCCGGTCGCGGTCATCACCCCGATCAGCATCGACCACGTCGAATACCTCGGCGGCGACATCGCCGGGATCGCCGGCGAAAAGGCCGGCATCATCTCCAAAGCCGACGACGGAGCACCCGACACCGTCGCCGTGATCGGCCGCCAGGTACCCGAGGCGATGGAGGTGCTGCTGGCGCAAACGGTGCGCGCCGACGCCGCGGTCGCCCGGGAAGACTCGGAATTCGCGGTGCTGGGCCGCCAGGTTGCCATCGGCGGCCAGGTCCTGCAGCTACAGGGCCTCGGCGGGGTGTACTCCGACGTCTACCTGCCGCTGCATGGCGAACATCAGGCCCACAATGCGGCGGTGGCGCTGGCCGCAGTGGAGGCGTTCTTCGGCGCCGGCGCGCAGCGTCAGCTCGATGTCGACGCCGTTCGGGCCGGCTTCGCCGCCGCCACCAGCCCGGGTCGATTGGAGCGCATGCGCAGCGCACCGACGGTGTTCATCGACGCCGCGCACAATCCGGCCGGCGCGGCGGCGCTCGCGCAGACGCTGGGTGAAGAGTTCGATTTTCGGCTCCTCATCGGGGTGGTCAGCGTGCTGGCCGACAAGGACGTCGGCGGCATCCTCGCGGCGTTGGAGCCGGTGTTTGATCGAATTGTGGTCACCCACAACGGATCACCGCGGGCTCTCGACGTCGAGACGCTGGCACTGGCCGCGCAGCAGTGGTACGGCCCCGACCGGGTGATCACCGCCGAAAACCTGCCTGCCGCAATCGACACCGCGACCGCACTGGTCGACGACGCCCTCGCCGGAGGGGAAATCGGAGCGGACGCGTTCTCCGGGACCGGCATTGTGATCACCGGCTCGGTGGTCACCGCGGGGGCCGCACGTACCTTGTTCGGTCGTGATCCGGCATGACGCGCCCACCCTCGCCACCGGCTGATCGCGCGGCGCCCGACCCATGGAAAAGCTTCCGTGGGGTGACCGCCGGAACGCTGATCCTCGAGGCGATCGTCGTGCTGCTGGCGTTGCCGGTGGTCAGCGCGGTCGGTGGCGGGCTGACGCCTGGCGCACTGGGCTACCTGCTGGGTTCGGCGGCAGTCTTGGTCGTGCTCGCCGGGCTGCAGGGTCGGTCATGGGCCATCTGGGTGAACCTTGTCGCGCAGCTGATACTGATCGCGGGCTTCCTGGTCTACCCGGGGGTGGGTTTCATCGGGATACTGTTCGCCGCGGTCTGGGCGCTGATCATTTATTACCGGGGCGAGGTGCTGCGCAGGCAGCGACGCGGGCTGCTTCCGGGCCAAGACGGCCCGCCGGACTGATCTGCGATCGTTCGCGCGAGTCGTCGGTTCGGTACGCTGTGCGCCGTGATGACCGCGCCGGCGACGATGCAGAGCGGAGCGATGGGGAGGAGCGGCGCTGATGACCGCGCCGGCGACGATGCAGAGCGGAGCGATGGGGAGGAGCGGCGCTGATGACCGCGCCGGCGACGATGCAGAGCGGAGCGATGGGGAGGAGCGGCGCTGATGACCGCGCCGGCGACGATGCAGAGCGGAGCGATGGGGAGGAGCGGCGCTGATGACCGCGCCGGCGACGATGCAGAGCGGAGCGATGGGGAGGAGCGGCGCTGATGACCGCGCCGGCGACGATGCAGAGCGGAGCGATGGGGAGGAGCGGCGCTGATGACTGAGCGGACCCTGCTGTTGATCAAGCCCGACGGCGTCGAGCGGCGCTTGGTGGGCGAGATCATCGGCCGCATCGAGCGCAAAGGCCTGACCGTCGCGGCCCTGGAGATGCGCGTTATCGACAACGAGCTGGCCGGCAAGCACTACGCCGAGCACGACGGCAAGGCGTTTTTCGCCTCGCTGCTGGAGTTCATCACGTCGGGACCGTTGGTGGCGGCGATCGTAGAGGGTCCGCGTGCGGTCGCGGCGGTGCGACAACTGGCCGGCGCAACCGACCCGGTCGAGAAGGCTGCGCCCGGCACCATCCGCGGCGATTTCGGGCTGGAAACGCAGTTCAACCTGGTGCACGGCTCCGATTCGCCTGAGTCGGCTGAGCGGGAGATCGCACTCTGGTTCTCCGGGACCTAACTGCGAGGTTCGGTGCACTTGGTCCGAGTCGCTGGGACGGTGTGGGATACTGAGTAGCGGGTGAACGTTGCCGGACCGGCTTCCGACGCCCGAATGAAGACTTCGACAAGCGCGACCACCGCAAACCGCGATGCGGCGCCGACTGTCCAGCCATCATTCACAACCGGCGCCGAGCGCGTTCGAAATGAGCCGCTCGGAGCAAGACCATTACAAGTCCGGGAGAAGTGAGCCGGACCCATAGCGAAGCCCTCGCGTGGCCGCGTCGCAAGGACGCGCCCGGGGGCTTGAGGAGAATACGTGATAGACGGTGGCCCATTCTCAGAGCTTCCAGAAACCTCGTCGCAGCAGGAGGACCTGCCTGACCGGCTGAGGGTCCATTCGCTGGCCAGAGCGCTCGGGACGACCAGCAAACGGGTGCTCGACGCACTGGCCGAACTCGACGGCCGGATCCGTAGCGCCCATTCCACCGTGGACCGCGTCGATGCGGTCCGCGTGCGCGACCTGCTGGGCAACGCACCGGCTGCTGCTGCCGGCGCCGCGGCGGTCGTGGCGACCGAGCCGGAACCACCCGCTGCGGCGGAGGAACCCGAGTCCCGGCTGATGCTGGAGACCCCCAAAGACCTCGCTGAGCGTCCCGAATACCTGCCGCTCTTCGTCGCGCCGCAGCCGGTCAAGAGAGACGCGATTGCAGACGACTCCGACGACTCCGACGAGTCTGACGAGTCTGACGAAGACGACGACGACTTCGACGCCGACGACGATCAGGCGGATCGTCCGGCCAACCGGCGGCGGCGCCGTGGGCGTCGCGGACGGGGCCGCGGCCGAGGCGAGCAGAACGGAGCCGAGCAGGGCGGCGAGGCCGGCGGGGACGGCGGCAAATCGGACAAATCGGACGATGCATTGGCTGACAATGCGGACTACGACGACTCCGACGATGAGGCCGACGATTCCGCCGAGGACGACAACGGCTCCGGCGACGGCGCCACCAAGCGTCGCCGTCGCCGCCGTCGCCGCAAGTCCGGCTCCAGCGATGACACCGACGCGGACCCACAGGGCCCATTGCCCGACGACCCGCCGAACACCGTGGTGCACGAGCGGGCACCTCGGACCAAGGAGAAGTCCGCCTCCGGCAGCGGCGAGATCCAAGGCATCGACGGCTCGACCCGGCTGGAGGCCAAACGGCAGCGCCGCCGCGACGGACGCGATGCCGGACGCCGCCGCCCACCCGTCCTGACCGAAGCCGAATTCCTGGCCCGCCGCGAGGCGGTCGAGCGGGTGATGGTGGTGCGGGACACGGTCCGTACCGAACCGCCGCACCCGGGCGCCCGATACACCCAGATCGCCGTACTCGAAGACGGGATCGTCGTCGAGCACTTCGTGACCTCGGCCGCTTCTGCTTCCCTGGTCGGCAACATCTATCTGGGCATCGTGCAGAACGTGCTGCCGTCGATGGAGGCGGCGTTCGTCGACATCGGTCGCGGGCGCAACGGCGTGCTCTACGCCGGTGAGGTCAACTGGGAAGCCGCCGGCCTGGGCGGGTCCAATCGCAAGATCGAGCAGGCTCTCAAGCCCGGCGACTACGTCGTGGTGCAAGTCAGCAAGGACCCGGTCGGACACAAGGGCGCCCGGCTGACCACCCAGGTGTCACTGGCCGGCCGCTACCTGGTCTACGTGCCGGGTGCGTCGTCGACCGGCATCAGCCGCAAGCTCCCCGACACCGAACGTCAGCGCCTCAAAGAGATCCTGCGTGAGGTGGTGCCCTCAGACGCCGGGGTGATCATTCGTACCGCCTCTGAGGGCGTCAAAGAGCAGGACATTCGCGCCGACGTGACCCGGCTGCAGGAACGGTGGACGCAGATCGCGACGCGGGCCGAGGAGACCAAGGAGAAAGCGGCAGGGGCCGCAGTGGCGCTCTACGAGGAGCCTGACGTCCTGGTCAAGGTGATTCGTGATCTGTTCAACGAGGACTTCGCCCAGCTGATCGTGTCCGGCGAAGATGCGTGGACCACCATCAACGAATACGTGAATTCGGTTGCACCTGAGCTTGTTTCGAAGCTGAATAAATACCAGGCCGCTGCCGATGGGGGACCCGACGTCTTCGCGGTGCACCGCATCGACGAGCAACTGGCCAAGGCGATGGACCGCAAGGTCTGGCTGCCCTCGGGCGGCACGCTGGTGATCGATCGGACCGAGGCGATGACGGTGGTCGACGTCAACACCGGCAAGTTCACCGGGTCCGGCGGCAACCTGGAACAGACCGTCACCAAAAACAACCTCGAGGCGGCCGAGGAGATTGTCCGCCAACTGCGACTGCGCGATATCGGCGGCATAGTCGTGATCGACTTCATCGACATGGTGCTGGAGTCCAATCGCGACTTGGTGCTGCGCCGGCTGACCGAGGCGCTGGCTCGTGACCGCACCCGTCACCAGGTCTCCGAAGTGACTTCGTTGGGTCTGGTGCAGCTCACCCGCAAGCGGTTGGGAACTGGCCTAGTCGAGGCGTTCTCCACGACCTGCCCACAGTGTGGGGGCCGCGGAATAACGCTGCATGCCGATCCCGTCGACTCAGCGTCGGCCACCACGCGCAAATCCGAGTCGGGCGGCAAGCGGGGCCGGCGCTCCAAGAAGAGCCGGCCCGAGGAGCAGGCCGTGGCCAAGGTACCGGTGCACACTCCCGGCGAACACCCGATGTTCAAGGCGATGGCTGCGGCCAACGGTCGCGACGACGACGAAACCGACGACGCTGACGAGTCTGTGCACGCCGAGGACGTCGAAGAAGCGGTCGAGGGGCACGCGCAGGAAGGCAGCGAAGCCGATAGGCAAACTCACGAGCAGGTCGCGCGTGAGCCCGCCGAAGAAGACCTGGAAGACGGCGAGTTCGACGACAGCGATGACGACGACACCGATGACGACGAGGTCGACCTCGACGACGAGGACCTCGACGATGAGGACCTCGACGACGAAGACGACGAGGACGAAGACGAAGACGACGAGGACGAAGACGAGGACCTTGACCTCGACGACCTTGACGCCGAGGACGCCGAGGACGAATCGTCCGCCGTCGTCGCGCCCGCTGCAGCACCCCGCCGGCGCCGGGCCGCGGCACGACCGGCCGGCCCGCCGGTCCACGAGGACTGATCCTCAGCAGGCTGAATTGAGGCCCTCCGGCCCTAGGTGCCCAAGTTAGGCCGCTGAAATAGTTAAAATCGTGAATCAATTTGGCTATGACGGCGGGCTTGGCTTGGCACAGCTTCCAACCACTGCGCAGCAGTTGGACAGTGCCGAGGCAATGCTGCTGTTGGCCAATGTCGACTATGGGCGAGTGGTATTCAACTTGCATGCACTTCCGGCGATCCGCCCCGTCAACCACCTGGTAGATGACGGCATGATCGTCATCCGCAGTCGGCTGACCTCCGCAGTTTCCTGCGCCACGCGCTCGGAAGGCCGGGTGATTGTCGCCTATGAAGCCGACAGCCTTGACGTCGAGACTCGGACGGGCTGGAGTGTGGTCGTTACTGGCCACGCGCAAACTCTCACCGATCCCGACAGCGTCGCGCGTTATGAACGACTGCTTCGTCCATGGGTGAATCACGCCGACACGGTGATCGCAATCGAGCCCCAGATCATCAGCGGCCTGCGCATAGTTGCCCGCTGACACGGCCGTAAGCCACAAACAGCGGTACTTGGGCTTCTGAACTGACCGCGCACAGCAGGTAGCCCGGTTTGACCCTTTAGCCGCTGGTCAAGTACCCTTGACCAGTTGTCGCCAGGCCCGCTGAGGAGGGTTTTGGCCGGCACTCCCAGACCAGCCCGCGCACCGTTGGTAGCGCGCGCCAGAGAACAGAAGAGAAGGTAGACGTAACCATGGCGACCTACGCAATCGTCAAGACCGGCGGCAAGCAGTACAAAGTCGCAGTCGGAGACGTGGTCAAGGTCGAAAAGCTCGACTCCGAGCCCGGCGCGAAGGTGTCGCTGCCGGTCGCCTTGGTCGTCGACGGCGCTACCGTCACCACCGATGCCGCAGCGCTGGCCAAGGTCGCGGTGACCGGCGAGGTGCTCGAGCACACCAAGGGTCCCAAGATCCGTATCCACAAGTTCAAGAACAAGACCGGCTACCACAAGCGTCAGGGTCACCGTCAGCAGCTGACGGTCCTGAAGGTCACCGGCATCAAGTAGCGGAGGCGACGAACAGATGGCACACAAGAAGGGCGCTTCCAGCTCACGCAACGGCCGCGATTCCGCCGCCCAGCGCCTGGGCGTCAAGCGGTTCGGCGGCCAGGTTGTCAAGGCCGGCGAGATCATCGTCCGTCAGCGCGGCACGCATTTCCATCCGGGAATCAACGTCGGCCGGGGCGGCGACGACACGCTGTTCGCCAAGGCGGCCGGGGCGGTCCAATTCGGCGTGAAGCGCGGACGCAAGACGGTCAGTATCGTCACCGCTTCCAGCGCGACCGACTGAGCGTCGCGAGGGTGGAGCTGCTTTAGCTTCACCCACCCACAGTAAGAGGAACTCCGATGCCTCGATTTGTCGACCGCGTCGTCATCAATACGCGGGCGGGCTCCGGCGGTAACGGTTGCGCCTCAGTCCACCGCGAGAAATTCAAGCCGCTCGGCGGCCCGGACGGTGGCAACGGTGGCCGCGGCGGCAGCGTCGTGCTGGTCGTCGACCCGCAGGTGCACACCCTGCTCGACTTCCACTTCCGGCCGCATATCGTCGCGCCTTCGGGCAAGCAGGGCATGGGCGCTAACCGCGATGGCGCCGCCGGCGCCGATCTGGAAGTCAAGGTTCCCGACGGCACTGTCGTGCTCGACGAGGACGGCCGGTTGCTCGCCGATCTGGTCGGTGACGGTACCCGTTTCGAAGCCGCGGCCGGAGGTCGCGGCGGGCTGGGTAACGCCGCGCTGGCCTCGCGGGCCCGCAAAGCGCCGGGTTTCGCACTGCTCGGTGAAAAGGGCGAATCCCGCGATCTCACGCTCGAACTCAAGACCGTCGCCGACGTCGGGCTGATCGGATTCCCCTCGGCCGGCAAATCCTCCCTGGTATCGACGATCTCGGCGGCCAAACCGAAGATCGCCGACTACCCCTTCACCACATTGGCTCCCAACCTCGGAGTGGTCTCGGCAGGGGAGCGCACCTTCACCGTCGCCGACGTGCCGGGCCTGATCCCGGGTGCGTCGCAGGGCCGCGGTCTGGGCCTGGACTTCCTGCGGCACATCGAGCGGTGTGCGGTGCTGGTACACGTGGTGGATTGTGCGACTGCGGAATTAGGCCGCGACCCGGTGTCGGACATCGACGTGCTGGAAGCCGAGCTGGCGGCGTATACGCCGACGCTGCAGGGTGACTCGGCGCTGGGTGACCTTGTCGAGCGGCCAAGGGCGGTGGTACTCAACAAGATCGACGTGCCGGAGGCGCGCGAGCTCGCCGAGTTCGTTCGTGACGAGATCGCCGCCCGCGGCTGGCCGGTGTTCTTGGTGTCGACGGTCAGCAGGGAAGGGTTGCAGCCGTTGATATTTGCGCTTGCCGACATGGTGTCGCAGTATCACGCCGCACAGCCGGTGCTGGTGCCGCGGCGGCCGGTGATCCGCCCGATCCCGGTCGACGAGTCTGGTTTCACCGTGGAATCCGACGGGCAGGGCGGCTTCATGGTCCGCGGTAAGCGGCCCGAACGCTGGATCGCGCAAACCAATTTCGACAACGACGAAGCGGTCGGCTACCTCGGTGACCGGTTGGCACGTCTGGGCGTCGAGGACGAACTCGCCCGGCTGGGCGCCCGGCCAGGATGCGCGGTCACCATCGGCGAGGTCACGTTCGACTGGGAGCCGCAGACGCCGTCCGGCGTCGATACGACCATGTCTGCGCGCGGCACCGACGTCCGATTGGAAGGCACCGACCGGGTGGGCGCCGCCGAGCGCAAGGCGGCGCGCCGCCAGCGCCGCGCCGGCGACGATGCAGAGCGCGGCGATACGGAGGAGCGGCGCAAAAGCAACGAGCCGCGCTCATGACAATTACCGCGCGCGAGGCTATCCGCACCGCGCGAAGCGTGGTGGTCAAGGTCGGCACCACCGCATTGACCACGCCGACCGGCATGTTCGATGCCGGCCGGCTCGCGGAGTTGGCCGACGCCATCGAGGCCCGGATGAAAGCGGGCTCCGACGTCGTCATCGTCTCCTCGGGGGCGATTGCCGCCGGCATCAAGCCGCTCGGGCTGACCAGGCGGCCCGCGGACCTGGCCACCAAGCAGGCTGCGGCCAGCGTCGGGCAGGTCGCGCTGGTGAACGCTTGGAGCGCCGCATTCGCTCGCTACCAGCGCAGCGTCGGGCAGGTATTGCTGACAGCGCATGACATTTCGATGCGGGTGCAGCACACCAACGCCCAGCGCACTCTGGACCGGCTGCGGGCGCTGCATGCGGTGGCGATTGTCAACGAGAACGACACGGTGGCCACCAACGAAATCCGGTTCGGCGACAACGATCGGCTCTCGGCACTGGTGGCGCACCTGGTCGGTGCCGACGCGCTGGTGCTGCTCAGCGACATCGACGGCCTGTACGATTCCGATCCGCGCAAGGTCCGCGAATCGCGTTTCATCCCTGAGGTTTCCGGGCCAGCCGACCTCGACGGTGTGGTAGCCGGACAGAGCAGTCACCTGGGCACCGGCGGGATGGCTTCCAAGGTGTCGTCGGCGTTGCTGGCCGCCGATGCCGGGGTGCCGGTGCTGCTGGCAGCCGCCGCAGACGCCGCGACCGCATTGTCAGACGCCTCAGTGGGCACGGCGTTCGCTGCGCGGACCAACCGGATGTCGGCACGTCGATTCTGGGTGCGCTACGCGGCGGAGTCCGCCGGTGCGCTGACCCTGGATGACGGCGCGGTGCGGGCCGTTCTGGGCCAACGCCGCTCACTGCTGCCCGCGGGTATCACCGGTCTGTCCGGCAGTTTTCACGGCGGTGACGTAGTCGACCTGACGGCACCCGACGCGACGCTGGTGGCCCGCGGCGTCGTCGCCTACGACGCCGCCGAACTGGCCGCGATGATTGGCCGGTCGACCTCGGAGCTACCCGCCGAACTGCGCCGGCCCGTAGTGCGCGCCGACGACCTCGTCGCCGTTTAGCCTGGTATGGGCTTCAGATACAAAGCACCCCAAACAATTTCGGCCAGCGTCGTGACCAGTTCGGCGTCGTATGTGGGTGGCTGGTTTGGCAGGTTCTGCTGACAGACGCGCTCGACCATCCAGGTGAGTGCACTGGCTGCGGTCGCCGCTGGCAGCTCGCCGCGGATTGAGCCGTCGGCCTGGCCATCCTCGATGACACGGGTCAATCGCCCGGTGATGGCGGTCAGCAGATTGCGGTAGGTCGCTCCGACCAACGGGTCGTAGCCGGCCATCTCGTTGAGCGCGACCAGCACTGGTTGATGGCGCCGGTAGCTGGCGATGAGGGCGGCCATCCCGGCGCGGACGTCATCGGGGTCATGTCGCCACGCCACCCCCCACCAGCGCTCGGCGCTGTCGGCGAGATCGGCGAACACCTGGCCGGCCAACCGGCGTAGCAGGTGGCCCTTGTCCTCGAAATAGATGTAGAAGTTGGCCCGCGACATCCCCGCCTCCGAAGACAGCCGGTCCACGGACAGTTCGGTGAAGCTCGCCCCGTCGCGCATCAACCGTTCGGTGGCGTCGAGCAGCCGGCGCTCGATGTGCTCGCGCCGCTCTTGGCGCTTGGCTTGCGGCTTTCTGGTGACCGACGGCATGGCTCCTCCTTCGCACCGCTGGTCAGAGCGTAACCGAGGCCTTGACAGCTTGACTAGACATTGTGTCTAGATTTATCGTCGGCGGTGTTGCATATGTGACTGGAGTCATAGCCGATGGAGGGCCAGACCAATGACAGCGACGACCGCCGCGCCCCGCGCCTACGACCCGATCGACCTGTCGTCGCGCGCGTTTTGGTCCACCAGCGCCCAGGAGCGGGAACGTTCGTTTGCCGTCCTGCGAGCCGAGCGCCCGGTGAGCTGGCATCCACCGGTCGAAGACGCCACCATGGACGACCCAAACGACCCCGGCTATTGGGCGATCACCAGGCGCGCCGACATCGCCGACGTCAGCCGTAACAACGAGGTGTTCCTGTCCGGCAAGGGCGTCATGTTCGAGAACTTTCCGGTGGAGCTTCTCGAAGCGTCGCAGTCCTTCTTGGCCATGGACCCGCCGCGGCACACCCTCCTTCGCAAACTTGTCAGCGCCGCGTTCACCCCGCGGCAGGTCAGGCGCATCGAAGATTCAATCAAGGCGAACGCCAAGACCATCGTGGAAGAGCTGAAAGCGGCAGGCAGCGGTACCGATTTCGTCGACCGCTGCGCCAAGGAGCTGCCGATTCGCACGCTGTCGGACATGGTGGGCATCCCCGAATCGGAGCGGCAGCGCTTGGCGCACGCCGCCGATGCCATGGTCTCGTCGGGCGACCCGGAGTACCTCAATGGTCGCCACCCGTTGGAGGTGTTGTTCGAGGCGCAGACGTATGTGCATCAGGTGGCCGGGATGCTCGCTGCAGAGCGCCGCGAGCATCCGGGTGACGACCTGTTCAGCAGTCTGGTCAACGCCGAGGTGGACGGTGATCGGTTGGCCGACGCCGACATCGCCGCGTTCTTCGTGCTGCTCACCGTGGCCGGCAACGACACCACCCGCCAGACGATCAGCCACGGGTTGAAGGCGCTCACCGACTTCGGCGATCAGCGCGCTTGGTTGCTGGAGGATTTCGACAATCGCATCGGCGGAGCGATCGAGGAGTTCATTCGCTGGGCCACCCGGTGATGACCTTCCGCCGCACCACCGCAAAGGATTTCGAGCTCCACGGGCAAACCATCCGCACCGGGGAGAAGGTGGTGATGTTCTATTCATCCGGCAACTGGGACACCGAGGTCTTCGAGCACCCGGAGCGTCTGGATCTGAGCCGAAGTCCCAACCCGCATCTCGGCTTCGGCGGCGGCGGGGTGCACTTCTGCCTGGGGGCACACGTGGGCAGGGCGCAACTGCGCGCGATCTTCGGTGAGCTACTGCGTCAGCTGCCGGACATCCAAGCAGCCGAACCGGTATACGTGCCCGGCAACTTCATCCATGCGATCCGCAGCATGCCCTGCACTTTCTGAGGCTGCGCGGCTAGCGAACGGACGCCGCCGCGAGCTCGTCGGCCAGCAGCGTCAGCAATTCCGAGCAGCCGCCGTCAACCTTGACGGTGGCCAAGTCATCGCCCCGGGTGGGTCCGCGATTGACGATAGCGACCGGGATACCCAGCGCGGCGGCGTGGCGCACGAACCGGTAGCCCGAGAACACCGTCAACGAAGATCCGGCCACCAGCAACGCGTCGGCCCCGCCGACAAGTGAAAATGCTCGTTCAACAACAGCTTTGGATACGCTCTCACCGAAATAAACAATATCGGGCTTGAGCATGCCGTCGCACGACGGGCAGTCCAGGTAGCGGAAGTGGGCAGTGTCGGTGACGACGGCATCGGCGTCCGGAGCAACCGCCAGACCACCGACAGCTTCGGCGCGTTCGATGAATCCCGGGTTGAGCGCATCGAGTTGGTCGCCCAGCGCCGCCCGGGTCATCGACTCGCCGCAGTCCAGGCAGATCACCTGAGCGTAGGTGCCGTGCAGATTGATGACGTTTCGGCTGCCGGCCTTGGTGTGCAAGAGGTCAACGTTTTGGGTGATGACGCCGGTCACTACGCCGTCGCATTCCAGCGCGGCCAGCGCCCGGTGCCCGGCGTTGGGCAGGGTTTCGTCCATATGCCGCCAGCCGACCTGGTTGCGGGCCCAGTACCGTTGCCGGAACACCGGATCGGAGGTGAACTGCCGAATCGTCATCGGATTGCTCGGTGGCGAGTCAGGACCCCGGTAATCCGGGATGCCGGAGTCGGTGGAAACCCCCGCACCGGTCAACACCGCAACTCGGCGACCGCTCAACAGCGCGATCAGCTCGGGAGATTCCGCACAGGCTGTCACGTCTTCGAGAGTACGGATCGGTCGCCGTTACTGCGGGTGCGTCGCCAGATAGTCGCCGACCGGGATCGGTGCCGTGGCGGCGTAACCGACCGGGAGCAACACGTCACCCGCAGTGGTGGAGCAGTACACGTTCCAACGGTAGAAGCCGACAAATGTCGCCGGATCGGCGGCGAGCAGCGCCGCGTACTGGTTGACTGCGCGCACGTATTGGCTCGCGTGGTTGTACCGGTAGATAGCGTGGTCACGATCGTTGGCGAAACCGTTAGCGGCAAGGTAGCGGCCCGCCGCCAAGATGCTGTCGTGGGGCGAATTGACATCGCCGCCCTGGCCGTAGCCGGCGAATGTCGCGGGCAAGAACTGCATGGGTCCTTGCGCGCCGGCGGTACTTGCGCCGACGATGCTGCCGAAACGTGTCTCGATCAGGTTGATCGCGGCCAAATAATTCCAGCCGACCCCGGATTCCGACTCAGCCTGGTGGTAGTAGCTCAGCAGCTCGTCTGCCGGAGCTGGTGGCTCGATGTGCCAGGGGGGCAGGGTGTCTCTGGTGGGCGTCATCGCCTGTAGCTGTCGACGGGCATCGACATTGCGGTCGTAGACGTCGAGCAAGCGCGGCGGAATCCGCGGCGCAATGATGGCATCCCACTCGGGATGCCGCCCGATGGCGCGGTAGGCCGCCTGTTCGCGCTGTGCCGCCGCGTCCAGCGCATCCGCCGGTGTCGACGGGTCACGCAGCGCCTGCTCGTCGGCGACAAGGTCGTCGGCCAGCTGCGACGGGTCTGATGCCAGCCGCGGCTGCGCGCCCGCGGGCGGGCTCGGTGCGGCGGGCAACGTTCTTGACGCGAACGGTGTGGCGGCAACCGTGGGTGAGGCATGCACGCCTTGTGTAGTTGGCGGCCCGGTCGACTGGGTGCAGCCGACCAGCGCGAACACCATCGCGCCGAGAATGCCGACAGTCAGCCGGAGCTGAGCCGTGACTAGCCGATTACGGCGCACGATGTCCACTTCCCTCGATGCGTGAGTTTCCGCGGCCATCTTCGCACTCAAGCGACAAGCGTCCGACCGATTCGGTCGCACCACTGCCAGCCGAGGCAGTCCGCCGCCGACGAAAATTCGGCGGACATGGACGAGGACGACGGTTTCGCTGGTGCGGTGGTGATACCCGATAGTGCGGTTGTGACACCGGCTGGGCGAGAATGGGAGGGCAATGGACTTTTATAACGCCTACAGCCAGGGATTTGTTCGTGTCGCGGCGTGCACGCACCATTCCGCGATCGGCGACCCGGCGGCCAATGCCGCGTCGGTTCTGCGGTTGGCTCGCCAGTGCCACGACGACGGTGTCGCCCTCGCCGTTTTCCCTGAGCTGACGCTGTCCGGGTACTCCATCGAGGATATTCTGCTGCAAGACGTGTTGCTCGACGCCGTCGAGGACGCCGTGCTGGATGTCGTCACGGCTTCCAGCGACCTGTTGCCGGTACTGGTGGTCGGCGCCCCGCTGCGCTACCGGCACCGCATCTACAACACTGCTGTGGTCATCCATCGCGGTGCGGTGCTCGGTGTGGCGCCCAAGTCGTATCTGCCCACGTACCGGGAGTTCTACGAGCGCCGTCAGGTCGCGCCCGGTGACGATGAGCGCGGCACCATCCGAATCGCCGGCATGCAAGCGCCGTTCGGCCCGGACCTGTTGTTCGCCGCATCCGACCACCCCAGCTTTGTGCTGCACGTCGAAATCTGCGAGGACATGTTCGTGCCCGTTCCGCCCAGCGCCGAAGCGGCGTTGGCGGGCGCGACGGTGCTGGCCAACTTGTCCGGCAGCCCAATCACGATCGGTCGCGCCGACGACCGCTGTCTACTGGCCCGCTCGGCATCGTCGCGGTGCCTGGCCGCCTATGTGTACGCCGCCGCGGGGGAGGGCGAATCGACCACGGACCTGGCCTGGGATGGTCAGACCATGATCTGGGAGAACGGTGTACTGCTGGCCCAAACCGAGCGGTTTCCCAAGGGGGAGCGACGAAGCGTCGCCGACGTCGACACCGAGCTGATTCGGGCGGAGCGGCTGCGAATGGGGACATTCGACGACAACCGCCGCCACCACCAGGCAGTCGCGGAGTCGTTCCGGCGCATCGAGTTTCGCCTCGATCCACCGTCTGGCGACATCGGGCTGCGGCGTGAAATCGAGCGGTTTCCATTCGTACCGGCCGATCCCGCCCGGCTGCAGCAAGACTGCTACGAGGCCTACAACATTCAGGTGGCCGGGCTCGAACAGCGGATGCGGGCGTTGAACTATCCCAAGCTCGTGATCGGGATTTCCGGTGGGCTCGACTCGACGCACGCACTGATCGTCGCTGCGCACGCGATGGACCGAGAAGAACGGCCCCGCAGCGACATTCTGGCGTTCACACTGCCCGGCTTCGCGACGGGGGATCGGACCAAACGCAATGCCGTCGAACTGTGTCGCGCGCTGGGTGTCAGCTTCGCTGAAATCGACATCACCGAGACCGCACAGCTGATGCTCAAGGAAATCGATCATCCGTTTTCCCGTGGCGAAAAGGTTTACGACGTCACCTTCGAAAACGTGCAGGCCGGTCTGCGTACCGACTATCTGTTCCGGCTGGCCAACCAGCGCGGCGGGATCGTGCTGGGCACCGGTGACCTGTCCGAGCTCGGGCTGGGCTGGTCGACATACGGTGTCGGCGACCAGATGTCGCACTACAACGTCAACGGCGGCGTGCCCAAAACACTGATCCAACACCTGATCCGCTGGGTCATTTCCTCCGACCAGTTCGAGTCAGCGGTGACCGACGTGCTGCAGTCGGTCCTGGACACCGAGATCACTCCAGAACTGGTTCCCAGCGGTGCGGAGGAAGAACTGCAGAGCAGTGAGGCCAAGGTCGGACCTTTTGCGTTGCAGGACTTTTCACTGTTCCATGTGCTGCGCTACGGGTTCCGTCCGTCGAAGATCGCGTTCTTGGCATGGCACGCCTGGAACGATTCCGACTCTGGCAACTGGCCGCCGGGATTCCCGGAGAACAAACGACCGTCATATTCGCTCAAGGAGATTCGGCACTGGCTGCAGGTCTTCATGCAGCGTTTCTACTCGTTCAGCCAGTTCAAGCGGTCGGCGCTGCCCAACGGGCCCAAAGTGTCGCATGGCGGTGCGCTATCGCCCCGTGGGGACTGGCGCGCCCCGTCGGACATGTCGGCGCAGGCCTGGCTCGACGAGATCGAGCGCGAGATTCCCGAAGAGTAGTTGCCGCTAGCGGGCGGGATCGTCGGCAACCTCGATGTCGCCCGCCGCGGCCGCCGCGCGCAACCGATGAAAGTCGTCAAGTGACTTGTCCGCGTACGCATACGACCATTCGGCCACGGCGTCGTGCACGGTTTTACCGGTACCGACGTACCCCCGCAGTATTGACGCGTTCGCGCTCTGCGAATGCGCCCGCGCCAGCAGTACCGCACATGCAGCGACGTATTCGCCGAAGGTAGGCGCCGACATGCCTTCGGTGTCGACCGTGCCCTTCATGTCGTGGAACTGGCGGACGTAGTAGTCGCGGCCGTCCTTGCGTGTGGCGCCGAGGAACACATCTGACATTGCTTGCAGAATCTGTTGGCCATCGATGACGCGTGCACCCTGACCCTTAGTCTCGATAGCCGCGCTGAGCGTGTCCGGCTGGGGCCAGCCGCCGTATTCTTCCAGCACCGATCGAGTGGCCTCTTTGATCTGCAGGATTAGCGGTGTGTCGTTGGGGCCGACCAGGATGACCAAGTAACACCGGGTACCGACACTGCCGACCCCGACTACCCGCAGGGCAATATCGGTCACGCGAAAATGCGACAGCAGTAGTGCCACGTCTGCGGGAACCGCAGCCAAATACTCCTCAACTGACTCAATCAATGGGGCTTCGACGTCCTCGTTTACATGCTGCAGAAGCGGCGGTGCTTCTCTTAGGCGCGGGGTCCCGTCGGGGCCGATCTCCGTAATCTGCTTGAAGACTCGCGCTGACGTTCGTGTGCGCGCCCGCGAGATCGTTTTCTGAATCACCGCCTGCAGGTCTTTGGATACCTTCCCGCTGTAACGCTCCGGTTCCACCCGCAGGTAATAGCGATCCAAAACGTTCATCTCCTCGAGCATCGCCTCCAGGCTGGTTTGGTAACCCACTAACGCCTGTTGGACGCACTGGCGGATAGCTTTGGCCGGGTACCCGGCGTGGCGGCCTCCGACGATCGCGCTGGTGATCAGGCGTTTGACGTCCCACTCCGCGGGTGCCACAGCGGCCTCATCGAAGTCGTTGAGGTCGAAAACAATCGATCGGTGCGGTGCGGCGTATAAGCCGAAATTCGATACGTGTGCGTCACCGCAGCACATGATTTCGATTCCGCTCGACGGGCTGGCGGCGAGGTCGGCGGCCATGACCGCTGCCGAACCTCGGTAGAACGAGAACGGGTCGGCGAGCATCCGGGCAAAGCGTAACGGAACAAGTTCGGGTAGCCGGCTGTGGTTTTGCGCGACGAGAATCTCTGTGGCCGTTCGCGGAGAGTCAGTCAGCTGTGCGAGAGCGCGCCGTGGGGCGGTCTTTCGCAACGCCCGACCGCGTGCCACATCCTCGCCTGGGACTTCCAGATCGATCAGGCGTTCACGCAACACCCGTTGCGACATCTGATCAGCGTACTCAGCCGAGATCGATGAATACGGCGCTTCGCCGCACCGCATACCCAGAGCGCCACCTGGCGGCGAACCTCACCGAGGCTCGCCGCTTTGCGACGACACGTGTCGGTCCGCTCCGTGTCAGGTCTGGCGCAACCTGATGCCATCTTGGTCAGTCATGAGCGGGACGACTATCAAGCGCTGCTCGGCCACCTCGCTGCGGCGTTGTCCTGACGGCAGTGGACAAGTTAGCGGATCAGCCCGACGCCGGGGACGAAGCGGCCGACACTGGCCGTGTAGTCACGGTAGGCCGCACCGTGTTTGTCGCGCAGGTACGGTTCCTCGACCTGGCGCACTTGCAGCTCGAGCGCGGTAACGGCGAGGATCAATCCGGCGATGCTCACGAAGTTCGGTGTCACCAAAGCGATCCCGAAGTCGAATGTGATCATCGCCGTGTAGATCGGGTTGCGCACCCGCCCGAACATGCCGGTGTGCACTAACGCGGTCGTTTCGCTCTCGTCCACACCGACGCGCCAGGAGTCTCCCATGTCGAGCTGCGCCCAGACCGTCAGCACGATCCCGAGTACCGCCAACGCGATTCCGCCGATCTGAATCCATTCGACGTGCAGGCCGGGCAGGGGAGTGATGGCCCCGCTCAGCTGCAGCAACGGGCCGACCACCGCGACGACCAGAGCGATGACGAAGCCCACCCCGGCGACCCATTCGACCGAGCCCATCTTGCCACTGACACCGCGAAACCCGGTCGACCCGGTTCGCCGACGTTGTAGCCAAGCGCGCCAAAGGAATCCAAGCAGACCGAACACCGCCAGCAGCGCCAGCGCGACGACGGCCGCAACCATCGGCGACATCGTCAAAGCCGCCCGTCGACGCGCAGATCGGGATGCACCCAGCTCGGTGACCGACGCTCTCTGAACGCGACGAATCCCTCGACGGCCTCGGCGCTTTCGATGCTGGCTTCCATCCCGATGCGGTCGTAGAGGCCGAGGTAGTTATCCAGGCTGGATTTGACGATCCGTCGCGCTCCCGGCGCGGTACGGCAACATTGCGCCAGCACTTCCTTCGCGGCGGCCATCAGCTCGTCGTGCGGCACCATCCGCGCGACCATGCCCCAATCGACAGCTTCCGACGCGGACAGCGTCCGACCGGTCAGCATCAGATCGCGGGTGCGCACCGGCCCCACGATGCGTGCCAACATCTGGCTGTAATAGGTATCGGCGATACCGCGGTAAAGCTCGGGAACCCGGAAGGTCGCCCGGTCGCTGATGACCGCGACGTCGCTGCACATGGCGATCTGCAGCCCGCCGCCCTGGCACAGGCCGTTGACGGCGGACACCACCGGTTTGGCTGATTTGCGCAGCGTGTCGAACGGTGTGACGTCCATCGCCAGCGCCGATCCCCAGTGCATCCAGTTGTCGGCCCCGCCCCCGCCCAGGTCGCCGCCGGGCGCGAACACGTCACCGGTTCCGGTGATGAGCGTCCCTGCCAGATCCGCGTCGGCGTTGACCCGCGAGACCGCGTAGCGGATTCCGAAGTACATCGCCGGTGTCATCGCGTTACGGGCTTCCGGACGGTCCAGCGTCACGATCGCGAACGGCCCCTCGCGCCGAAACGTCAAGTAGGGCGTACCCAGCCAGTCACCCTCGGGCGGGCGTGGGCTGCCGCTGCCTGTCGGGTCATGCGGGCCTGCTGCGGTTGGCGGCATTGCGTCTCTCCTTTGCGGCGCGATCCATCCGGTCGTGCTATTTGATCAGTCCGCCAGCGTCGCTTCGTCGATCGCCTCGGCATACGGTGCGCAGTCCCCGGCACCGGGCACCATGGTGGCCAGCGCGCCCGCCGCACAGGCCCGGCGCAACGCGTATTCGTGGCCTTCTGCCCAGCTGGCGGCCAGCACGCCGACGAATACGTCGCCGGCGCCGGAGGTGTCGACCACTTCCACCCTCGGCGGCGCGACGGTGAATTCTTCTTCGTTGCCGGCATAGCTGGCGCCGCGGCCGCCGTGCGTGATGACCTGATGCGGGACGGGCCAAGCCCAGTGTGCCGCTTCGGCTTCGTTGACCACCACGACATCCGTCGCCGCGGCCAGTTCGGCTAACTCGGCTGGATCACCGCCGGACGGTGAGGCGTTGACGATGACGGTCGCGCCAGCCGAATGCCCTTGCCGCGCAGCTACTATCGCCGTCGTAACCGGAATCTCCAACTGCAGCAACAGCACATCGCAGTCGGCGACGAGCCCGCGTACCGCGGCGGAATCCAACGTCAGTCGACCATTGGCACCCGGTGCGACGACGATGAGATTCTCACCGGCCGAGTCGACCACGACGACTGCGCTGCCGCTGGGACCGGACATGGTGACGAGTCCCTCGGTGCCCACGGCATTGGTGGTCAGGTGCTCGCGCAGTGCCGCCGCCGCCGAGTCGTCGCCCACCGCGCCGACGAACTGCACTTGCGCTCCGGCGCGTGCCGCCGCCACCGCCTGGTTGGCGCCCTTGCCGCCGGGTGTCGATCGAAAAGACGCCGCCAGCACCGTTTCGCCCGGGCACGGCAGTGTGTCGACGTCGAATCCCAAGTCCATATTCACGCTGCCCACGACGCATACGCGTGTCATCCCGCCGACGGTATGGAGTCGTGCCCGGTTTCACAAACGGCGCGTTGATAACGGTTTTCGGCAAACTCGGTTTCAGCAGACTGTTAGCGCTACGCTGCTGCGTGATCTGGGCTTTTACCACCAGGGCCATCAGACAGCGAAAGGAATCCGATTGACGCCGCGGCGCTCCACCGATCCGGCACCGCAGGACCGGACGGCCCCGGCCGCCAAGGGTAGGGGTCACTGGCGGGCACTGTCTCGGTTCAGCATCCAGTCCAAGATCTTGGTGATGCTGCTGATATCCAGCCTTGCGTCATTGGCGGTGATTTCCGTCGTCGAGTATGTGTCCGGCCGCCACACCTTGATGCCCATCGCCGCAGAACGAATGACCCAGCTGCGTGAGGCGCAGAAGCGGGCGATGGAGATGCTGTTCGCCGACCTGACGAATTCGCTGATCGTCTACAGCAAAGGGTCGACGGCGGTCGAAGCAGTGCAGGCGTTTACCGCCGGATTTGATCAACTGGCCGACGCACCGATCGACCCTGGCCAACAGCAGTCGCTGGTGAACTTCTACAACGACAAGCTGATCAAACCGACTGAGCAGGAAACCGGCACCGAGCTGAGTATCGATGCGGTGCTGCCCAAGAGTAACGCGCAGAAATATTTGCAACTCCACTACACCGTCCCGTCCTACCGCGCGTCAACCCCGCTGAATGACGCTGGCGATGGCAGCGCATGGTCGGCCGCGAATGCCCGGTTCAACAACTACTTTCATGAGATCGCGACCCGCTTCGAATACCGGGACGCGATGCTGATCGACACCCGCGGCAACCTGGTCTACAGCGTGAACAAAGGCCCCGTGCTGGGCACCAATATCCTGACCGGTCCGTACCGCGAGTCCAATCTGCGCGGCGCCTACGAGAAGGCTATGGATGCCGATTCGGTGGACTTCGTGTGGATCACCGACTTCCAGCCGTTTCAGCCCGCACTCGGCGCGCCCACCGCGTGGCTGGTGTCCCCGATCACTTCTGCGGGCAAGACCGACGGCGTGCTGGCGCTGCCGTTACCGATCTCGAAGGTCAACCGGATCATGACCGCCGACAAAAAATGGAAAGCCGCCGGCATGGGGCAGACCGCGGAGACGTATCTGGCCGGCCCGGACAGGTTGATGCGTTCGGATTCACGCTTATTCCTGCAAGACCCCAAGCGATACCAGAGCAAGGCCGTGGCGGCAGGCACCCCACCCGACATCGTCGAGAAAGCCATCAGGTGGCACGGCACGACGTTGGTCCAGCCGGTGACGACCGAAGCCGTTCGCGCCGCGCAGCACGGGCAGAGTGGGACGCTCAATGATACCGGCTACCTCGGAGACGAGGAGCTGGCCGCCTACGCCCCGTTAGACATTCCGAATTCCGATCTGCGCTGGTCGATCGTGGCGGTCAGGGACAGCGCCGAAGCCAATGCCCGAATAGAGTCGTTCACCCGGACACTGGTAATCACAACCGCGGCTTTGGTTTTCGTCATATGCGTGGTGGCGATGCTGATTGCGCAGTTATTCGTGCGGCCGGTGCGGCGGCTGCAGGCCGGCGCACAGGAGATCAGCGCCGGGAATTACGACGTCACGATACCGGTGACAACGCGTGACGAGGTCGGTGACCTCACGAGGGCTTTCAACGAGATGAGCCGAAATCTAGAGGTGAAGGAACAACTGCTCACCGAGCAGCGCAAGGAAAACGACCGCCTGCTGCTGTCGCTGATGCCAGAGCCGGTCGTGCGCCGCTACCGCGAAGGCGAACAGACCATTTCGCAAGAACACCAGGACGTCACGGTCATTTTCGCCGACATCGTCGGCCTCGACGAGATCTCCAACGAGCTGTCAGGTGAGGAACTGGTGGGTATCATCGACGAGCTCATCCGGGAACTCGACTCGGCAGCGGAAACCCTTGGCGTCGAACCGGTTCGCACCGTGCACAACGGATACCTCGCCAGCTGCGGATTGAATGTCCCACGGCTGGACAGCGTGCCGCGCACCATCGACTTCGCGGTGGAGATGCAACGCATCATCGAGCGATTCAATACCCGCACGGGCCACCATCTCGGCATTCGAGCCGGCGTGCATACCGGCAACGTCATCAGCGGACTTGTCGGTCGCACCAGTGTCATCTATGACATGTGGGGAGCTGCGGTCAATTTGGCTCACCAAATGCCCAGCGGTGCAACGGAGTCAGGAATCTATGTCACCTCGGAGGTCTACGAGGTGATGCGTGACATCAGGCAGTTCACGCCCGCAGGCAGCATTACCGTCGGCGGCTCGGAGCAGCCGATCTGGCGATTGGCGGAGCGTAAATGAACGGCGAACCGAACTGGCTTTACTGGGCCATCGGGCTGACCATCGGACTACCCCTCACGCTGATCGTTCTCACCGAATTTCACCAGGCGCTCGTCCGCAGGCACAGCGCGCTGGCCCGACCGGTCAGTCTGCTACGCAACTATCTGGTGCCGCTGATCGCCTTGTTGCTGTTGTTGGTCGAGGTGGCGCAGGTTTCGGCGCGATTCAACTCGGTGCGGGTGCTCGAGACGCTGTTCGGCTTCCTGGTGATGGTGCTGCTGTTGTCCGGGCTGAACGCCACGCTGTTCGAAGGCGCCCCGCAAGGCTCGTGGCGCGCGCGGGTGCCGACGATATTTCGGGACGTGACGCGGCTGTTGCTGATCGCCGTTGGGCTGGCGGTCATCTTCTCCTACATCTGGGGTGTGCGTGTCGCCGGCCTGTTCACCGCGCTCGGCGTTACGTCGGTGGTGATCGGCTTGATGCTGCAGAATTCCGTCGGCCAGATTGTGTCGGGCCTGTTCATGTTGTTCGAGCAGCCCTTCCGAATCGGCGACTGGCTGGATACCCCGGCGGCGCGGGGACGCATCGTGGAGGCGAACTGGCGCGCCGTTCATATCCAGACCGACCGCGGATTGCAGATCACACCGAACTCGGTGCTCGCCGCCACTTCGTTCACGAATCTCAGCCGTCCGCCCGGCGGACACCAGTTGTCGATCACCACCACGTTTTCTGCCGCCGACCCGCCGGAACGGGTGCGACGTCTGCTGATACGGCTTGCCAGCGGGTTGCCGCAACGCAAGGCCGACAGCACACCGACCGCGGTAGCCGTCGGTGCTGGCGAGTACCGGGTCAGCGTCGGGTTGAAGTCGCCCGCCGATGACGGCGCCGCGCGCGCGACTTTCCTGCGATGGGTCTGGTATGCGGCGCGGCGTGCGGACCTCCACCTCGACGGCGCCGACGATGACTTCTCCACGCCGGCCCGGGTGCAGATGGCGATGAGAACTGTTGTGGCACCGGCACTGCGGTTGAGCCTCACCGATCAGCAGTCCCTGATCGCGCACGCGAGAATCGTTCGGTACGGCTGCGACGAAGTCGTTCAATCAGCCGGTGAGGTGCCCACTGCGATGACATTTTTGATCAGCGGCAGTGTCCGGCTGACTATGACCGCTGAGGACGGCTCAGTGCTGTCGCTGAGCGTGTTGGAAGAAGGTTCATTTCTCGGGCTGACCACACTGACCCGTCAACCAAATCTCTCAACGGCATACGCCCTGGAAGAGGTGACCGCGCTGGAGATCGATCGCGAGCACGTCGAAGATCTGGTCACGCGGTCGCCTCTGCTGCTGCAAGAGCTCGGCCGCATTATCGACGAACGGCGAAAGGAAACCACGCGGGCGGGTTGTGATGAGCGCGTCGGCAGCCCACCCGGGTAGCCGGCCACTCGCAACGCCCGCTTCGACTCAGAAAAGGGACGTCAGGTCGGCGAGCGAGCTGGGGATGAAGAACGAGCCGTCGGCGGCGTTTACGGCAAGGTCGTAGGTCGGCTGGAGGGCGAAATCGCCGAACGGTGTCACGAAAGTCTCCGAGATCACGTGCGCGCCAGTCGTCGACACCAGGTCGGAATAGATGGTTTCAAAGCCGGATCCGTAGCTGTTCACGTCGAACACCGAGCCGACCGGCGGAAGATCGCCTGCGGCAGTGCCCGCAGGGCCCGAGTCGGCGGTGACCAGAACCGCCTCGCTGGAATTGCCGAAGAAGCCGTTGGCGGTGGTGACGTCGGCATCGAAGGTCCCGATCGCGTTACCGGACGCGTCGTGGACCTCGAATTGCTGGTATCCCTGGACGCTTGAGTCCAGCGGCGGAACCCCGTTGACACCGGCGATCTGTTCGCTGCCCACCGGAACGATGGTCTCGCCGTCAGTAGGAACCGTGAACGAGTGGACGGTCATCGCCCCGGTTGCGTCATAAAAAGAGATGGGAATAGTGACATTGCCGTAGGGGGTCACGATGACATCCGAGACAACGTTGCCCGACGGCGACGGCGTCACGGAGTAGAGGTTGTAGTAATCGCGGCTACCGAGAATGTAGAAGACGTTGTACAGGGAACCGATCGGCGGCGTGTCCCCGGCGGCGGTACCTACCGTGCCCGAGACGTCCTGGGTGACCAGGATTTCCTCGGTGTAGTTGAACACGACATCCGACGTGTTGGTGATCAAGCCGTAGAATGAGCCCGTCGCTTGGTCGGTGGTCCCGTCGTAAATGTCGAACAGCTGATTTCCCGCAACGGCGATGTCGGCGGGCGGCACCCCGGTCACCGAGGTGATATTTTCGACAGCCCCAGCGGCGGGCGCCAAGTAGTAGCCGTCGGTGAGCCGCATTGGTGCGGCGGCGTTCAACGTGTCATTGCGAAGATCCAGGGCGACGTCGTAATAAGCCGGCATGGACTGGGTACCGAAGGGGGTCGTCAAGGTTTTCGTGAGCAGGTCGCCGTCAGCCGAGGCGAGGGCGGAGTAAATGGTTGCGAACCCATGGCCGTAGGCGGCAAAGTCGATCACCGAGCCGACCGGCGGCGTATCCCCGGCGGCGGTGCCCACCGTGCCTGACAGGTCGTTGGTGACGAGGAGCAATTCGTGGGCGGCGCCATACAAAGACGGATGGGTGCTTTCCTCGGCGTCGAAGGTTCCGACTGTCTGACCGGTTGTGGTGTCAAAAACCTCGAATACCTGGTGTCCCTGGACGCTTCCGGCGACCGCCGGAGGAGTCGCGGGTTCGCCGAAAAAGCCGGTGATCACTTCGGTGGAAGTCGGATCGGGAATGATCTGGTAGCTGTCGGCGAAGGCCGAGCCGATCCAGGCCATCGGCAGGAACGCGGCGCTCAACACCCCGGCGGCGGCTGCGCCCAAGTACGGGGTAAAACGACGGCGGACCAATGGATTCTCGATTCGGTTTTTGATACTGCGGAGCTACCACTCTCCGCAGGTGAGCCAGCCGGGAGTTGTTCTGCTGCAGGGCATTACGGCCGACCTGTTGGCGGGGCCTACTCGAATGCCTGGTGCAGTCATGCCCGCAGCGTACACCAAACTTTTGTCTGATTTGTTTCACTTTTGCTATCGCATACCGGCTCAATTTGCGTCAGCGGAAACGTTTGCTGATTTCCGGTTCGGCGAGCTCTTGCTCCTGGCAACCGGGGAGGAACTCGGGCTGGTGGAGCTGGGCCACGGATGCTGGCCCAGCACACTTCCGGTTTGCCCACCGTGTCCGGCAGTCCCCAGGACGGCGTCGGACTATTCCAAACCAGCCCGTCGGCGCCGCCGCCCGGGCTGCTGAATTTCTGGCGGACCCACAACGGCCTACCACCAGGCAGCTGCTGGCGTTATTCAGACATCGGTTTCATCACGTTGGGCTTCGCCACGGTCTCGGCCTATGGCTGTGCGGCTGGGGGCAATCCTGCACCGGCACAAGCATATTCAGCTCTGCTGCAGCGTCAGGTCACTGGACCGCTGAAGATGCCCGACACGGTGACGATCGTGCCCGGCGGTGCTGCGGTGGCCCAGGCGTATCCCGACGGCGGTCAGATGGTGTCCGCCAGCGCGGCTTCGGATCTCAAGGCATCAGCCACTGATATGCATACCTGGCTGCTGGCGCAACTCGGGGCGCCGAACGGATCTACTCCGCTGGACAAAGCGCTGGCGTCGACCACTCAGTCGTCGCCGCTGTCGCTCAACCAGTGCGGCGAGTCCCGACGGGGACCTGCGGATATGGGCCTGGCCTGGCAGGTTTCGCCCGGCCCGCCGCGGATTGTCCGGAAGGACGGTCTGACGTCCCTGGGCGGCTGTTCGTGTTGGATCGGTATGACCATGGGCGGTGCAGGCGGGGAGCCGCTCGGCATCGCGGTACTGGCCAACACCTACTGGACTAAAGGTCAGCCGAACATCATTGCCGACAACGCCGGAATAGCGCTGCTCAAAGGGATTTCAGCCGCCATCTAGCGTGTGGTGGTGGGTCGGCGCCCAGCGGATCCCGGTGCGCGGGGCGTGCGTCCCGAGGTCGAATAGGCCCGTGTCAAACGGGCCGTAGGAAGCTAGCTACCCTGGGTTGATGAGTGTGCATGCTCCGTCGGCTCCCGACTTGCGTCAACAGGTGCACCACGCCGCGCGCCGGGCGCGGGTCGCCGCCCGGGTGCTGGCCTCATTGCCGACGGTCGTCAAGGACCAGGCGCTGCTCGTCGCCGCACGGGCAGTTGTGGCCAACACCGACCGGATCCTGGCGGCCAACGCCGAAGATCTGAACGCTGCACGGTCCGCCGAGACACCGACCGCCATGATCGACCGGTTGGCGCTTGACCCGAAGCGCGTCGAAGGAATCGCCGCCGGCCTGCGCCAGGTCGCAGGATTGCCCGACCCGGTCGGAGAGGTGCTGCGTGGCTACACCCTGCCCAACGGGCTGGCGCTGCGCCAGCAGCGGGTGCCGCTGGGCGTGGTCGGGATGGTCTACGAGGGCCGGCCGAATGTCACCGTCGACGCGTTCGGCTTGACGCTCAAGTCCGGCAACGCCGCGCTGCTGCGCGGTAGCGCTTCGGCGGCGAAGTCCAACGAGGCGCTGGTCTCGGTGTTGCGCGCTGCGCTGGTGAGCGAAGACCTGCCCGCCGACGCCGTTCAGCTGCTCTCGGCCGCCGACCGCTCTACTGTCACCCATCTGATTCAGGCCCGCGGCCTGGTCGACGTGGTGATCCCGCGCGGGGGAGCCGGCCTGATCGACGCGGTGGTCCGTGACGCGCAGGTGCCGACCATCGAGACCGGTGTCGGCAATTGCCACGTCTACGTGCATGATGCCGCCGACCTCGCGATGGCCGAGCGGATCCTGCTGAACTCCAAGACCCGTCGGCCCAGCGTCTGCAACGCCGCCGAGACGCTGCTGGTCGACGCCGCGATCGCCGAACAGGCCTTGCCGCGGCTGATCGCGGCGCTGCAGGACGCCGGCGTCACCGTGCACCTCGATCCCGACGAAGCCAACTTGCGCCGCGAATACTTGGCGATGGAGATCGCGGTCGCGGTCGTCGATGGTGTCGACGCGGCGATCGCGCACATCAACGAATACGGCACCGGCCACACTGAAGCCATCGTGACCGCCAATATGGCTGCGGCCCAACGGTTTACCGAAGGGGTGGACGCAGCCGCGGTGATGGTCAACGCGTCCACGAGCTTCACCGACGGTGAGCAGTTCGGGTTCGGCGCAGAGATCGGCATCTCCACCCAGAAGCTGCACGCCCGCGGCCCGATGGGGCTACCGGAATTGACCTCGACCAAGTGGATCGTCTGGGGAGACGGTCAGACCCGCCCGGCCTGAATTGCTGAGGAGAAATACAAACGTGAGTGTGCCCGCGCGGCCCGCACCGCTGTTCGTCGATATCGAGGACGTCGGTCGGCGGCTGGCCGAAACCGGCTATCTGCCCGATACCGCCACCGCGACCGCCGTATTCCTCGCCGATCGGCTGGGCAAGCCGCTGCTGGTGGAAGGACCCGCGGGCGTCGGCAAGACCGAACTGGCCCGGGCCGTCGCCCAGGCCACCGGATCGGGTCTGGTTCGGCTGCAGTGCTACGAGGGCGTCGACGAGGCCCGCGCCCTCTACGAGTGGAACCACGCCAAGCAGATTCTGCGTATCCAGTCCGGCTCGAGCGACTGGGACCAGACCAAGACCGACGTGTTCACCGAGGAGTTTCTGCTGTCCCGGCCGCTGCTCACCGCGATCCGGCGCACCGAGCCCACGGTGCTGCTGGTCGACGAAACCGATAAGGCCGACATCGAAATCGAGGGTCTGCTGCTGGAAGTGCTGTCCGACTTCGCGGTGACGGTCCCCGAGTTGGGCACCATCACCGCCGAGCGGGCGCCGTTCGTGGTGCTGACCTCCAACGCCACCCGCGAGCTGTCGGAGGCGCTCAAACGTCGTTGCCTGTTCTTGCACATCGACTTCCCCAGCCCAGAGCTGGAACGCCGTATCCTGCTGTCCCGCGTCCCCGAACTGCCCGCACACATCGCCGAGGAATTGGTGCGCATCATCGGGGTGCTACGCGCTATGCAGCTCAAGAAGCTGCCGTCGGTGGCCGAGACCATCGACTGGGGGCGCACCGTGCTGGCGCTCGGCATGGACACCATCGACGATGCGACCATCGCCGCCACTTTGGGCGTGGTGCTCAAACATCAATCCGATCAGCAGCGCGCCACCGACGAGCTCCGGCTGAACTAGGGAAACACTGATGGCCGTCCGCCGTGTTCGCCCCAGCCATCCACTTGCCCCGCACGGCTTGCCGGGCCACCTGGTCGGGTTCGTCGAAGCGCTTCGCGGGCAAGGTATTTCGGTTGGGCCGTCGGAGACGGTGGACGCCGGCCAAGTGATGGCGGTCCTTGGGCTCGGGGACCGCGAGGTGCTGCGCGAGGGCCTCGCCTGTGCGGTGTTGCGCAGGCCCGAGCATCGCGAGACCTATGACGCGATGTTCGACCTGTGGTGGCCCGCCGCGCTGGGTGCACGCGCGGTGGTGGCCGAAGAGGCCGAGGCCGATCCCGAGGTCCAATTGCCGGCCGATGACGTCGAGGCGATGCGGCAGATGCTGCTGGATCTGCTCACCGCCAATGCCGACCTCGCCGACATGGACGAGCGCCTGGTGGCGATGATCGCGCAGATCGTGGACGCTTACGGGAAGTACAACTCCAGCCGCGGCCCCTCGTACTCGTCGTACCAGGCGCTCAAGGCGATGGCGTTGGACGAGCTGGAGGGCAAGTTATTGGCCGGTCTGCTCGCTCCGTACGGCGACGAACCCACACCGACTCAAGAGCAGATCGCTAAAGCGCTTGCCGCCCAACGGATCACACAGTTGCGAAAGATGGTCGACGCCGAGACCAAGCGACGGACCGCCGAGCAACTCGGCCGCGACCACGTGCAGATGTACGGAATCCCGCAGCTGTCCGAGAACGTCGAATTCCTACGTGCCTCAGGCGAACAGCTGCGGGCGATGCGCCGGGTGGTGCAGCCGCTGGCCCGGACTCTGGCGACCAGGTTGGCGGCTCGTCGGCGCCGGGCCCGCGCTGGGGCGATCGACCTGCGCAAGACGTTGCGCAAGTCGATGTCCACCGGCGGCGTGCCGATCGACCTGGTGCTGCGCAAACCGCGCCCGGCCCGCCCCGAACTGGTGGTGTTGTGCGACGTATCGGGGTCGGTCGCCGGCTTCAGCCACTTCACCCTGTTGTTGGTGCACGCACTGCGCCAACAGTTTTCCCGTGTACGGGTGTTTGCCTTCATCGATACCGCTGACGAGGTGACCCACATGTTCGGGCCGGATGCCGACCTGGCTGTGGCGATCCAGCGGATCACCCGGGAAGCCGGTGTCTACACCCGTGACGGCCACAGTGATTACGGCAACGCGTTCGTCTCGTTCATTCAGGCCCATCCCAACGTACTGTCGCCACGCAGTTCGTTGCTGGTGCTCGGCGACGGCCGCACCAACTACCGTGATCCGGCCACCGACGTGTTGGCCCACATGGTGACCGCCAGCCGGCATGCGCACTGGCTCAACCCTGAGCCCAAACACCTGTGGGGCAGCGGCGACTCCGCGGTGCCCCGCTACCAAGAGGTGATCACCATGCACGAATGCCGCTCAGCCAAGCAGCTGGCTGCGGTGATCGACCAGCTGCTGCCGGTCTGACGCGGCCCGACTGGGCACCGAGCGCTTGCGGCGGACACGCTGGGGTGACGCCGGGGCGAGAACCGTCACGCTGACGTGACGCTCGCGGGAATCAGCCGCACCGGGCCGCTCCAGTAAGCTGGCAAACCATGCGAAAGCGGCGGCTGGGAGTGATGGGTGGAACGTTCGACCCCATCCACAACGGCCACCTGGTCGCGGCCAGCGAAGTCGCTTATCTGTTCGATCTCGACGAAGTGGTCTTCGTGCCCACCGGTCAGCCCTGGCTGAAGGGTCGCCAGGTCAGCGCCGGCGAGGACCGGTATCTGATGACGGTGATCGCCACCGCAGCCAACCCCCGCTTCTCGGTGAGCCGGGTCGACATCGACCGCGGCGGGCTGACTTACACCAAGGACACCTTGCGCGATTTGCGCACCATCAATCCCGACTGCGACCTGTACTTCATCACCGGCGCCGACGCGCTGGCCTCGATCCTGTCCTGGCAGGACTTGGAGGAGCTGTTCGCCATAGCGCGGTTCGTCGGCGTCAGCCGGCCCGGCTACGAGCTGGGCCGCGAACACCTTGCTGGTGTTCTCGAGGGCTTGCCCGACGACGCCTTGACATTGGTGGAAATCCCGGCCTTGGCAATCTCGTCGACCGACTGTCGTCGGCGCGCGCAAGAGTCGCGGCCGCTGTGGTACCTGATGCCCGACGGGGTCGTGCAGTACATCTCCAAGCGCGAGCTCTATCGCAAACCCGGGGACCAGACGTGACGGCCAGCCCGGAGGCGATTGAGATGGCAGGAGTCGCCGCGTCCGCGGCGGCGTCGAAGCTTGCTGACGATGTCCTTGTCCTGGACGTTTCGGATCAGCTGATCATCACCGACTGCTTCGTGATCGCCTCGGCGTCCAACGAACGGCAAGTCAACGCGATTGTCGACGAGGTCGAGGAGAAGATGCGCCGGGCCGGCTACAAGCCCGCCCGCCGCGAGGGTGCCCGCGAAGGCCGCTGGACTCTGCTGGACTACATCGACATCGTTGTGCACATCCAGCACCAAGACGAACGCAATTTCTATGCGCTGGACCGGCTCTGGGGTGACTGCCCGGTGATCGCAGTGGACTTGTCGGCCGACTCTGCGAGCCGGTCATGAGGACACGCCGCCTGGTGATGCTGCGGCACGGGCAAACCGCATTCAATCTCGGCAGCCGGATGCAAGGCCAGCTGGACACCGAGCTGAGTGAGTTGGGCCGCGTGCAAGCGGTCGCCGCGGCCGAGGCGTTGGCCAAACGCCAGCCACTTCGGATCGTGTCGTCGGATCTTCGACGCGCCTATGACACTGCGGTCACGCTGGGCGAGCGCATGGGCTTGCCGGTGCAGGTCGACGACCGGCTACGCGAGACCCACCTCGGCGACTGGCAGGGCATGACGCACACCGAGATCGACGCGAAAGCACCGGGCGCCCGACTGGCCTGGCGCGAGGACGCCGCCTGGGCACCGCACGGCGGCGAGAGCAGGGTCGACGTGGCCGCACGCAGCCTGCCGTTGATCGCCGAGCTGGTCGCCGGTGAGCCCGAATGGGGTGCCGACCAGGAGCCGGAGCGGCCGGTGGTGCTGGTTGCCCACGGTGGGCTGATCGCTGCCCTGACCGCCGTGCTGCTGCGGCTGCCGGTCGCGAACTGGCCTGTGTTGGGCGGCATGGGAAATGCCAGCTGGACACAGCTGGCCGGACACCCCGCCGATGCGGAGACCGGCCCCGAGCACGTCGATGGCATTCGGTGGCGCATGGACGTGTGGAACGCTTCGGCACAGGTCGCCGGCGATGTCCTCTGAGCAACGGCCGCGTCCGGCGCTGCTGGTGTTTGCCGATTCGCTGGCCTACTACGGACCGACCGGGGGCCTGCCCGCTGACGACCCACGTATTTGGCCCAATATTGTTGCCTCGCAGCTAGGTTGGGAGCTAGAGCTGATCGGCCGCATCGGCTGGACCTGTCGCGATGTGTGGTGGGCGGCCACCCAGGACCCGCGGGCCTGGGCGGCACTGCCCCGGGCCGGGGCAGTGATCTTCGCGACCGGCGGAATGGACTCGCTGCCGTCGCCGTTGCCGACCGCGTTGCGTGAACTCATCCGCTACGTGCGACCGCCGTGGCTGCGGCGTTGGGTCCGCGACGGCTACGGTTGGGTGCAGCCGCGGCTGTCTCCGGTGGCAAGAGCCGCGCTGCCACCGCACCTGTCCGCGGAATACCTCGAACAGACCCGCGGCGCAATTGATTTCAATCGGCCCGGCATCCCGATCGTGGCGTCGCTGCCGTCGGTGCATATCGCCGAGACTTACGGAAAGGCCCATCACGGCCGCGCCGGTACCGTCGAGGCGCTCACGCAATGGGCCCAGCAGCACGACATCCCACTGGTCGACCTGAAATCCGCAGTCGCCGAACATGTTATGAGCGGCCGTGGCAACCCCGACGGTATCCACTGGAACTTCGAAGCTCACCATGCGGTCGCGGAGTTGATGCTCAAGGCGCTGGCCGAAGCCGGCGTACCGAGCGGGACGCAGCGCGGCTGAGTTCCTATGCCTGTCGTGGTAGTCACTGACTCGTCGGCGCGCCTTCCTGGCGATCTGCGCCGGCAATGGGGCATTCGGCAGGTGCCCTTGCACATCCTGCTCGGCGACAGCGACCTGCGCGACGGCATGGACGACATCCCCGACGACATTTACGACTACGGCCAAGCCACCACCGCCGCAGCCACGCCGACAGAACTGAGCGAGGTATACCGGCAGGCGCTGACCGACAGCGGCGGCGACGGGGTGGTGGCGGTGCACCTTTCGGCGGCGCTGTCGGGAACCTTCAGCGCCGCCGAAACCACTGCCGCCGAGATCGGCTCGGCGATCCGGGTGGTCGATTCCAAGTCGGCCGCGATGAATACCGGTTTCGTCGCATTGGCCGCCGCCCGGGCAGCGACCGGCGGGGCCGATCTCGACACGGTCGCGCAAGCTGCGGTCGCGGCGGTGAGCCGCAATCACGGGTTCATCGTCGTCCACCAGCTGGACAACTTGCGGCGCAGCGGACGCATCGGTGGTGCCGCTGCCTGGCTAGGCACCAAGCTGTCACTCAAGCCGCTGCTGCGCATCGATGATGGGAAACTTGTTCTGGCGCAACGGGTTCGCACCGCCAACAAAGCTGTCGCGACGATGGTCGATCGGGTGTGCGAGATCGTCGGAGAGCGTCCGGCCGCGATCGCGGTGCATCATGTCGCCAACCCCGACGGCGCGGCTGACCTGGTCGCCGCACTGGCCGACCGGCTGCCGGCGTGTGAGCCAGCGATCGTGACCGACCTGGGCCCGGTCCTCGCTTTGCATGTCGGCGCCGGGGCTCTCGCGGTGTGCTTGGAAGTACCCATGGACTTGGAGCCGCCCGCCCGAGCGTGACCCTGGTCGGCCAGCCGGCGCCGTTACCCGGGCAAGGTCCAGCGCGAGGGCGCTGATTCCGCAAGAAATTCGCAGGGCAGTTGCTTAAACTTTGTGCCGAGACCCGCACGAGGGCAGAGGGAGGTGGTCAGTGGCGATACGACCATCACAGATAGGTCTGCGCGTTGCGGATCTCGTTACGGCGGCACGCGGCTCGATTCGGATTACCCGCAGCGGTAAAACCCGACGTTCAGCGTGCGTCGGGCGTTACCCGGATTGTGAATTCACACGCTTGGACGTTCCGGCGTGATGGCGGATATTCACCAGGAAGCCGGCGTCGGGCACCGGGCTGGTCGAGATGCGATCGAGCGCTTTCTGCCTGATGACGAAATTCGAAAGTTCAATCGTGACCTTCGCATACTAATAGCAAGCAACGGCACCCTCACCCGGATCCTCGGCATTGTCGCTGATGATGAGATCGCCGTGCAGATTGTCGAGCAGCAGGTGGACGGCACGGCGTCGGGAATTGCCGATTTGGAGCAATTACCGGGCGACCGGGTTCTTCGGCGCCGGATCTTACTCAAGGGCCGGAGTTCAGGGCACCCATTTGTCGCCGCGGAGTCGCTGATAGCCGTCGACCTGTTACCGCCCGCGATTACGACAAGCTTGATCGAGACGGAGCGTCCTATCGGTGAGATTATGGCAGCCAGTTGCCTCGAATCATTTAAGGAGGCGGCCAAAGTCTGGAAAGGACAGCCGCCCGGTTGGATCGCACTCGCCGGCTACGAGAGTTCGGAACCGGAAATCGTCGCCCGCCGGTATCGCGTCATTGCCGGGGGGCAACCAGTGATTATCATCACCGAGTATTTTCTTCGGAATGAATTCCAGGATGCGCCGTGAGATGAACCCGATCATTGCCAGGATTCGAACGACATCGAATGCAAGGAGTTGGAGATCGATTTGCATCTACCGGGGGGATCCCGAGAAATCTCTAGCGCTGACAACGTCAGGTTACAGCTCTTATCCCCACGGATCGAAATCGCTTTGCGCATAACGCAGCCGCCGGCTGAGCGTTTGCGTGATGGGCCTGCCAGTGAAGCCGTCGAGGCTCCGCTGTCTTTTGCGCGGCGCGGGTCGACGGAGCGCGGTCACGGCGGCGAGCTAACGAGGCGATCCAGTAATGCGGAATGAGAACCTCGCAAGGCTACTGGCGAAGCGGGCATCAGAAGCAGGATGGTACGACAAGCCCGCCTACTATGCGCCGCACGTCGTGACACATGGCCAAATTCATGACAGCGCCGCACGTCTTGGCCAGGTGCTGAAAAACCGCGGCCTTTCGGCCGGAGACCGCGTCCTGTTGTGCCTTCCGGATTCGCCGGAGCTGGTAGAGCTATTGCTAGCCTGCCTTGCTCGCGGGATTCTGGCGTTCCTCGCGAATCCGGACCTCAATCTCGAAGACCACGCGTTTGCCGAACGCGATACGGAACCGGCGCTTGTCGTCACGTCTGGCGCTCTCCGCGCTCGATTTCAGCGGTCGGGCGTTGTAGAAGCCGCAGAGCTCTTGTCCGATGCGAGCCGGGTCGCGCCGGGCGACTACGAGCCGGTGAGCAGCGATGCTTTTGCCTACGCTACCTACACATCTGGCACTACGGGTCCACCGAAAGCTGCGATCCATCGGCACAGCGATGTGTTCACATTCGTTGCCGCCATGTGTGGCAAGGCGTTGCAGCTCACTGCGCAGGACACCGGGCTTAGCAGCGCACGCATGTATTTCGCGTATGGCCTGGGTAATTCGGTCTGGTTTCCCTTGGCAACGGGTGGTTCGTCGATAATCAATCCGTTGCCGGTTAGTGCGGATCTGGCTGCCGAGTTGAGTGCGAAGTTTGCGCCATCGGTACTTTACGGCGTACCGACTTTCTTTGCCAGAGTTGTCGAGACATGCTCTCCCGATTCGTTTCGTTCGCTCCGCTGTGTGGTATCGGCGGGAGAGGCTATGGGGGTCGGGTTCGCCGAGCGACTCACGGAGTTCTTCGGCGGTATTCCTATTCTTGACGGAATTGGATCTACCGAGGTCGGGCAGACCTTCGTGTCGAACAGCATCGACGAATGGCGTCTGGGGACCCTTGGAAAGGTTCTTCCACCGTATGAGATTCGAGTGGTGGCCCCCGATGGCGCGACCGCCGAACCAGGCGTCGAGGGCGACCTATGGGTCCGAGGACCGTCGATCGCCGCAGGCTACTGGAACCGACGCACAGATCCTTGGCTGCACGGGGATTGGCTTGACACCCGGGATCGGGTTTGCATCGACGGCGAGGGATGGGTTACGTACCGTGGCCGCGCGGACGATACCGAAATTGTCGGGGGCATCAACGTCAATCCAGCCGAGGTTGAGCGACTCATCGTCGAGGACGACGCTGTGGCCGAAGCCGCGGTTGTCTCAGTAAGAGAGTCCACCGGAGCGTCGGCGTTGCAGGCGTTCCTGGTCCCGACCAGCGGCCAATTCGTTGACCAATCAGTTATCCGAGACATCCACCGCCGATTGCTTGCCGAACTGTCGGCATTCAAGGTGCCGCACAGGTTTGCTGTCGTTGAACGACTTCCCCGAACCTCGAACGGAAAATTGTTGCGAGGTGCGCTCCGCGCGGAGAGCCCAACACAACCAATTTGGGACTCGCCGTCTATGGCACCCCTTTCGGACACCGAAGCGTTGCTTGATGACGCATCGGCATCGGACATTCGGAATGTTGAAAACCCGGGCGGGGTGACGCTCAACGAGCGGTTGGCCGTTTTGCAAGACGAACGTCACCGGCTGGTGGTGGAGGCCGTTAGCGCCGAGGCCGCGAAAATCTTGGGCCAGCCCGGTCCCCAGTCGATAAATCCGGACCTCACTTTCGCCGAGCTGGGTTTTGACTCGCAAATGACGGTAGAACTTCGTAATCGGTTGGCGGCAGGGACAGGTCTGCGGCTGCCCGACACGCTCGGATGGGACTACGGCTCGGTTACCGGACTGGCGCAATATTTGGAGGCTGAACTCTCTGGGTCGGCTCCCCGGGCGGCGCCGCCGTCCCCAGCGAAAGCCGATGAGCCGGTGGTCGTGGTGGGGATGGGCTGCCGGTTTCCGGGCGGGGTGGACTCTGCGCGCGGGCTGTGGGAGGTCGTGGCAGGCGGCCGGGACGTGGTGTCGGAGTTTCCCACCGATCGGGGTTGGGATGTGGAGGGGTTGTTCGACCCCGATCCAGACGCCGTGGGCAAGACCTATACGCGGCTGGGCGGGTTTGTCGCGGACGTGGCCGACTTTGATGCCGGGTTCTTCGGGATCGCCTCGGGTGAGGCACTGGGGATGGATCCGGAGCAGCGATTGTTGTTGGAGTGCTCCTGGGAGGCCTTGGAGCACGCCGGGATTGAACCGACATCGTTGCGGGGCTCCGCGACCGGAGTGTTCACCGGGATCTTCGGGCAAAGCTATTCGAGCGGGGCGACCGACTTGGAGGGGTATCGACTGACCGGTTCGGCGTCGAGCGTGGCCTCGGGGCGGGTGGCGTACTTCTTGGGGCTGGAGGGTCCGGCGGTGTCAGTGGATACCGCATGTTCGTCCTCGTTGGTAGCCCTGCATTTGGCGGTGCAGTCGTTGCGGTCGGGGGAATGCGATCTGGCCCTGGCCGGTGGGGCGACGGTGATCTCGTCGCCCGCGGTTTTCGTGGGGTTTAGTCGGCAGCGGGGGTTGGCCGCTGATGGGCGTTGTAAGTCGTTTGCCGGCGCAGCTGATGGGACAGCGTGGGGCGAAGGCGCCGGGGTGGTGGTGCTCGAGCGGTTGTCGGATGCCCGACGTCTCGGACATTCGGTGTTGGCGGTAGTTCGCGGTAGCGCAGTCAATCAGGATGGCGCCTCGAACGGCTTGACCGCACCCAATGGGCCGGCCCAGCAGCGGGTGATCCGGGCGGCGTTGGCCAGCGCGGGATTGACCGCCGCCGACGTGGATGTGGTGGAGGCCCACGGCACGGGCACCACTTTGGGTGATCCCATCGAAGCGCAGGCGCTGTTGGCCACCTATGGGCAAGACCGCCCACCGGCGCGGCCGCTCTGGTTGGGCTCGATCAAATCGAACATGAATCACACTCAGGCCGCGGCGGGGATCGCTGGGGTGATCAAGATGGTGCAGGCGATGCGCTACGGGGTGATGCCGGCGACGCTGCACGTCGATGTTCCTTCCCCGTATGTGGATTGGTCGAGCGGGGCGGTGTCGCTGTTGACTGAGGCTCGGGGCTGGCAGGCCGACGGGCATCCGCGCCGGGCAGGCGTGTCCTCGTTTGGGATCAGCGGCACCAACGCTCATGTGATCTTGGAGCAAGCCCCGGTCGATGCAACCGAAAGTGCGGGCGACGCAACGAATTCCGATAGACCCGACGGGATGGGGTTGTCGGCGCTGCCCTGGGTGGTTTCGGCTCGATCGGCTGAAGCATTGACCGCACAGGCGGGCCGATTGTTGGCCCATGTGCAAGCCGACCAACGGCTGGACCCGGTCGATGTGGGGTGGTCGTTGGCGCAGCGGTCGGTGTTCGAGCATCGAGCGGTGGCGGTGGGCGCTGATCGCCAGCAGTTGATGGCGGGGTTGACCTCCGTCGCCCGCGGTGAGCCGGGTGCGGGCGTGGTGACGGGTCGGGCGGGGCCGGTAGGCAAGACGGTGATGGTGTTCCCCGGGCAGGGCTCGCAGTGGATCGGGATGGGCCGCGAGTTGTATGGCCAGTTGCCGGTGTTCGCCAAGGCTTTTGACGCGGTGGCCGACGAGTTGGATCGGCATCTGCGCCTGCCGCTGCGCACAGTTGTCTGGGGTGATGATCAGGGTCTGCTCGACAGCACCGAGTTCGCCCAACCGGCGTTGTTCGCAGTTGAGACAGCGTTATTCACATTGTTGCGGTCCTGGGGGTTGGGCCCGGACTTTGTGATGGGTCATTCGGTGGGGGAGTTGTCGGCGGCGTATGTGGCCGGGGTGTTGACGCTGGCGGATGCGGCGATGTTGGTCGCTGCGCGGGGGCGGCTGATGCAGGGCCTGCTGGCGGGCGGAGCCATGGTCTCGGTAGGCGCCGGTGAACACGACGTGGTGCCTTTGCTGCGTGATGGGGTGGCGATCGCGGCGATCAACGCGCCCGAATCGGTGGTGATCTCCGGTGCACAGCCCGCAGTGAGCGCGATCGCGCAGCGGCTGGCTCAGCAGGGCCGGCCAGTTCGCCCGTTGGCCGTTTCGCACGCGTTTCATTCGCCGTTGATGGAGCCGATGCTCGACGAGTTCGCGCGGGTCGCCGCTCGGATTGAGGTGCGTGAGCCGCAGATTGGGGTCGTGTCGAACGTGACGGCCGAGCTGGCCGGGTCTGGCTCTGATTTTGGGTCGGCGCAGTACTGGGTTGACCATGTCCGACGGCCTGTGCGGTTCGCCGACAGTGCGCGCCGTCTACAAACTTACGGTGCCACCCACTTCATCGAGGCCGGTCCGGGTAGTGGTTTGACGGCCGCCATCGAACAGTCGCTGTCGCCCGCTGCGGCAGAGGTGGTCTCGGTGTTGGCCAAAGACCGCCCGGAAATGGCCGCACTGATGGGCGCGGCGGGTCACTTGTTCTCCACTGGGGTGCGGGTGGATTGGCCGGCAGTGTTCGCCGGCTCGGGCGGACGGCGGGTGGAGCTGCCCACCTATGCGTTCCAGGGGCGGCGGTTTTGGTCGCCGCAGGCCTCGACTGAGCCCGCCGATGCGACCGGCTTGGGTGTGGTGGGGACCGGGCACCCGCTGTTGGGTGCGGTGGTGGAGCGACCCGATTCTGGTGGGCTGGTGTTGACCGGCCGGTTGTCGCTGGCGGCTCAGCCGTGGTTGGCCGATCATCTGGTGCGCGGAGTGGTGCTGTTTCCCGGGGCAGGTTTTGTGGAGTTGGTCATCCGCGCCGCTGACGAGGTTGGGTGCGCGGTCATCGACGAGCTGGTGCTGGCCACGCCGCTGGTGGTGCAGCATGGCGCCGGGGTGCAGGTGCAGGTGGTGGTCGGGGCCGCTGGTGAGTCCGGCAGCCGCGCGGTGTCGGTGTATTCCCGGCGCGATCAATCTGTGGAGTGGTTGCTGCACGCCGAGGGCATGCTCGGGGTAGCCGCCGCCGAGGCCGCGGCGGATCTGTCGGTGTGGCCGCCGGTCGGTGCGGAAAGCGTGGACATGTCGGATGGCTATGCGCGGCTTGCGGCCCGCGGCTACGAGTACGGCCCGGCGTTTCAGGGTCTGCTGGCGATTTGGCGGCGCGGGCCGGAGCTCTTCGCAGAGGCTGCGGCCCCCGCCGAGGCCGGCGTTCAGGTCGACGGGATGGGAATTCATCCAGCCCTGTTGGATGCGGTCCTGCACGCCGCGGGGCTTGCCGCCGACACCACTCAAACGATGTTGCCGTTCTGCTGGCGGGGGGTGTCGCTACATGCGGGCGGTACTGGTCGGGTGCGGGCCCGCTTGACCGGGCTGGGTACAGATGCGATGTCGGTGGAGGTGGCCGATGCTGCGGGGTCGCCGGTGTTGACGGTGCGCTCGCTGGTGACCCGCCCGATGACCGCCGAGCAGTTGCACGCCGCGGTGACCACGGCCGCCGCCCGCCGCGATTGCGAACCGCTGGAAGTGGTGTGGTCTCCAATACCGCAGAAGCCCAACATGATTGACGGGTCGGAGCAGCTCCCGGTGGTGTCCTGGGAGGACTTTTGGGCCAGCGATGGTGGCGGTTCGGGCGCGGGCCCCGACGGTGGTGCCGAGGGGGCTGGTGCTCGGCGTGTGGTGGTGTGGCAGTGCGGGTTTGCCGGCGACGATGTGGTGGGCTCGGTGTATGCCGCCACCCACGCCGCCCTGCAAGTGCTGCAGCGCTGGCTGGCTGGCGGTCAAACGGGCACGTTGGTGGTGTTGACCCGTGGTGCGGTGGGGTTGCCCGGTGAGGATGTCCGCGATCTGGCCGCCGCGGCGGTGTGGGGTTTGGTGCGTTCAGCGCAGGCCGAACACCCGGGCCGTATCGTGCTGATCGACACTGACGCGGCGGTCGATGCGGCAGTGCTCGCCGCCGCCGGGGAATCCCAACTGCTGGTGCGCGCCGGTGATGTGCACGTCGCCCGGCTGGCCCCGGCCCCGCCGCTGCTGGCGTTACCGGCAGAGGAGCCGGCGTGGCGGTTGTCGACCGGTGGCGGCGGGACCTTGGAGGATCTGGTGATCCGGCCCTGCCCGCAGGCACAAGCACCTCTGCAGGCCGGGCAGGTGCGGCTGGCGGTGGCAGCAGTCGGGGTCAATTTCCGGGATGTGGTGGCGGCCTTGGGTATGTACCCCGGCCAGGCCCCGGTACTGGGTGCAGAAGGCGCCGGCGTGGTGGTCGAGGCCGGTCCCGAGGTCGCTGGTGTGGCCGTTGGTGACGCGGTAATGGGGTTGATCAGCGGGACGGGTCCGTTGGCCGTGGTGGACCGGCAACTGCTGGCCAAGGTGCCGCAGGGTTGGTCGCTTGCCCAGGCCGCGGGTGTGCCGGTGGCGTTTCTGACGGCGTTGTACGGGTTGGCGGATTTGGCCGCCATCCGTGCCGGGGAATCGGTGCTGATCCATGCCGCGACCGGTGGGGTGGGTATGGCTGCGGTGCAGCTGGCTCGGCACTGGGGGGTGGAAGTTTTCGTCACCGCCAGCCGTGGTAAATGGGACACGCTGCGCGCCATGGGTTTTGACGATGACCACATCGGTGACTCCCGTACGCTCAGCTTCGAAGAGAAGTTCCTATCGGTCACCGAGGGCCGCGGGGTTGATGTGGTGCTCAACTCGCTGGCCGGTGAATTCGTGGATGCCTCGCTGCGGTTACTGGTCCGCGGCGGGCGTTTCATCGAGATGGGCAAGACCGATATCCGCGACGCGCAGGGGATCGCCACCCAATATCCCGCTGTGGGCTATCGGGCGTTCGACTTGGCCGAGGCTGGCCCGCAGCGCATCGAGGCGATGCTGAACAAATTGACGGAGCTGTTCGACACCGGGGTGCTGCAGCCGCTGCCGGTGACCACCCGGGATGTGCGCTGCGCCGTGCAGGCCTACCGTTTCATGAGCCAGGCCCGCCACATCGGCAAAGTGGTCTTGACTATGCCCTCGTCGCTTGCTGATGAGCTTGCCGACGGCACGGTTTTGATCACCGGTGGCACCGGGATGGCTGGTGGTGAGCTGGCCCGCCATCTCGTTGACGCATACGGGGTGCGACATGTCGTGTTGGCCAGTCGGCGAGGGAGTCGCGCCGAGTTGACCGCTGAGCTGACCCTCGATTTGGCGCGGGCCGGCGCCCGGGTACAAGTGCTGGCCTGCGATGTGGCTGATCGACACGCGGTGGCCGAGTTGCTGGCGCAGCTGGCTCGGCGCGGCCCGCCGTTGCGCGGGGTGATCCATGCTGCCGGGGTGCTCGATGACGCAGTGATCACCTCGTTGACGCCAGATCGGCTAGATACGGTGATGCGGGCCAAGGTGGACGCGGCGTGGAACCTGCACGAGTTGACCCGTGATCTGGGGTTGTCGATGTTTGTGCTGTGTTCCTCGATCGCCGGCACAGTGGGTGCGGCGGGGCAGGGCAATTACGCTGCGGCCAACGCGTTTTTGGACGGATTGGCCGCTCATCGGCAAGCCGCGGGGTTGCCGGGGGTGTCGGTGGCGTGGGGATTGTGGGAGCGTTCCAGCGCGATGACAGCTCATTTGAGCGGCCGCGATCTGGCCCGGATCAACCGGGACGGGATGGCGGCGATGAACGCCGGACAGGCGCTGGAGTTGTTTGACGCAGCGTTGGCGGTGGACCACCCCGTCGTCGTCGCCACCCGCCTGGACCGCACCGCACTGGACACCCGAGCCCTGGGCGGCGAGTTGCCGCCGCTGTTCAGCGGCCTGGCGGGCCGCCCACGGCGACGCTTGGCAGACGACTTCGTCGATACCACCCAATCGAGGTCGGCGCTGGCCCAACGTCTACACGCGCTGGCCCCCGACGATCAACACAGCCTGCTGGTTGAGACGGTGTGCTTGCACGCGGCGGCGGTGATGGGCCACCCCGCCCCTGAGGAAATCGACCCTGACACCGCATTCCAAGAACTGGGGTTTGATTCGCTGACTGCTGTCGAGCTGCGCAACCACTTAAAGACCGCCACGGGGCTGACCTTGTCACCCACCCTGATCTTTGACCACCCCACCCCGACCGCAGTCGCCGACTATATGAGCCGGCAAATCGCGTAACCTCGCGATCTCGACGCCGCTGAGGGAACGCCGCGGCCCCCGGACCCGATGACATAATAGACGCGGTCCATCCTGAAAACGATTGCGATGAACGATCTTTCAGCTAGTGGGCAAGCCGTTTCCCTGCGTCAGTTAATGCGCCAGGACCGGCAGCGGGGCGGTCGTCTCCTCCTGGGCAGCTGGCCTTCGGACAGCGTTGTCGCCGCGCGGATGGACAACCAGCGGCCACCAGAACCAGCGGCCCAGCATAGTCGCGAGCGAGGGCATGAACAGCGTGCGCACGACCAGGGTGTCGAGCAGCAGGCCGATGCAGACCGTCGAGCCGAATTGACCCAGCACGGTCAGGTCGCTGCCCAGCATCGCGGCCATCGTGAAGGCGAACACCAGACCCGCCGATGTCACCACTGCGCCGGTGCCGGCCATCGACCGGATGTATCCGGTCTTGAGTCCGGCATGAATTTCTTCTTTGAACCTCGAAACCAACAGCAGGTTGTAGTCCGAACCGACGGCCAACAGGATGATGACCGAAAGCGCCGCGACGATCCAGTGGATGTGTATGCCGAACAGGTCCTGCCAGATCAGCACCGACAGTCCAACGGATGCGGCAATCGAGCTGCTCGCCGTCCCGACGATGACCAGTGCTGCCACCACGCTGCGGGTGAGCAGCAGCATGATCATGAAGATCAGGGTCAGCGCCGAAACCACCGCGATCATCAGGTCGTACTTCTCACCGTCGGCCATATCGCGGAACGTTGCCGCGGTTCCGCCGAGATACACCTTGGCGTCGGACAGCGACGACTGCTTGAGTCCCTCCTGGGCGGCGGTTCGCTCCGCGGAGACCCGGGAGATGCCCTCGGGTGTCATCGGGTCGCCCTGGTGAGTGATGAAGAACCGCACCGACTTTCCGTCGGGGGAGAAGAACATCTTCACACCGCGAATGAATTCCGGGTTGCCGAACGCCTCGGGCGGCAGGTAGAAGAAGTCGTCGTTCTGCGACTTGTCGAAGCTTTGGCCCATGACGATGGACGTGTTGCTCATCGCTTCCATCTGGTCGATCATCGCGTGGAAGGTCTGATACATGGTCAGCGTGAGACCATGCGTCGTTTTCAGGGTTTCGAGCATGATCGGGATCAGTTGCTCCAACTCGTGGGAGGCCTGCGCGGTGCGGGTGATGTCGCCGGAGAGATCGTGGAACTTCTCCGCGAGTTGGTCGAAACCGTCGATCGAGTCGAACAACGATCGGAACGAGAAGCAGACCGGAATGTCGTAGCAGTGCTTCTCCCAGTAGAAGTAGCTGCGGATCGGCCGATAGAAGTCCTCGAAATCCGCGATGTGGTCGCGCAGCGTGTCGGTGATCTCCGACGTTTCCTGCGTGGTCTTCGCGCTGTCAAGAGCGGCGCTCGCCAGATCGTGGGTGACCTTTGCCTGGCGTTCCGTCACGTCGATCATGATTTGCATCTCGTCGGCCATCTTCAGAATGTCTTTCATTCTGTCTTTGAGAAAGTCCATGTTCTGCATGGTCGTTTGGCTCTGGATGCTGTTCTGGAACGGAATCGAGCTGTGCTGGATGGGAATCCCCAGTGGTCGGGTGATGTCTTGGACCATCGCGATACCGACGGTGCGGATCTCGTTTTTGGCGACCTTGTCCAACACCAGCATGTCCGCCGGATTGCGCATGTCGTGATCGGCCTCGATCATCAGCAGGTCCGGATTCATTCGGGCTTCGGAGAAGTGCCGGTCGGCCGCGGCATACCCGATGTTGGACGGCGCTGATTCGGGCAGGTAGTGGCGGTCGTTGTAGCTGGTCTTGAACCCCGGCAGCGCAACCATCCCGACCAGCACGACCGCGGCGCTGACCGCGAAAATCGGTGCGGGCCAACGCACCACCGCGGTGCCGACCCGCCGCCAGAGCCGGCCGCGGGACTGGCCTTTCTTCTCGAACAGCCCGAAGCGGCTGCCGATGAAAACGACGGCGGGCCCCAGGGTCAGGCCGGCGGCCACCACGACGATCATGCCGATGGCCACCGGTGCGCCCATGGTGTTGAACCAGGGCAGCCGGGCGAAGCTCAGGCAGTAAGTCGCGCCGGCGATCGTCAGGCCCGAACCCAGCACGACTGGGGCGACACCGCGAAATGTCGTGTAATAGGCGGTCTCCCGGTCTTCGCCGGCCAGGCGCGCCTCCTGATACCGGCCGATGAGGAAGATTCCGTAGTCCGTACCGGCGGCAATCGCCAGCATTGTCAGGATGTTCGCCGCGAACGTGGTAAGGCCGAACGCGTTGTTATAGCCCAGCACCGCAACGATTCCGCGTGCACACGCCAGCGCGACGAACGTCATGAACAGCTGAATCAACGTGGTGACGATCGAGCGGTAGACCAGCAACAGCATGATCGCGATCGCGGCCAGCGTGAACAGCGTGATTTTGGCCAAGCTGTCGTTGCCGATGACGTGCATGTCGTCGGACAGTGCCGCCGGACCGGTCACATAGGCCTTGACCCCGGGCGGCGCGGGTTCGTTGTCGACAACCTTGCGGACGGCTTCGACGGACTTGTTCGCCTGCGTAGTGCCCTGGTTACCGGCGATATTGGCTTGGACGTAGGCGCCCTTGGCGTCGGCGCTCTGCGCGCCCGCCGCGGTGAACCGGTCTCCCCAGAAGTCTTGGATGTGCTGGACGTGCGCAGGGTCCTGCCGCAGCTTGCGGACGATGTCGTCGTAGTAGTGGTGCGCAGCGGCGCCGAGAGGCTGCTGGCTTTCCACCACGATCATCACCGTGCTGTTGGAGTCGAACTCCTTGAAGTTGTGTCCCATCCGCATCATCGCCTTCATCGACGGTGCGTCCAGGGGTGCCATCGGTGCCGAGTGGTTCTCGCCGACGATTTCCAGGCTCGGGACTGCGACGTTGACCATGACGGTCAACACGACCCAGCCCAGAATGATGGGAATCGCGAAGATGCGGATGAAGTGCGGGATGACAGGCCGATGCCGGTGCCCGGATTCGGTGCGCTCGGTGGCCGCGGTGGCGTGTCGGTGTCGGTCATGCGGACTTCACCAGGCAGAAGGTCTGGGCGTTGTGGCCGTCTGCGCTCTGATGCTCGCGCAGGACGCCGTCGACGGTGATGCGGCAGCCGATGTGGCCGGCGTCGGTTTGGGCCATGATGTTGGCGCTCACTGCGGGCAGGGTGGTGGAGATGGTGTACGACCATGGCAGCGGTGCCCCGTTGACCTGGTGCGTGTTCGCGTCGGCGTCCCAGTAGTTGATGTTCGCGACGCTGCCGGGCGGGCCGTCGATCTCGTACTTCACGACTTTCGGGTTGAACTGGACGATCTTGATCCCCGCTCCCGCGTTCGCGTTGAGGTCTTGCGAGCCGAACACCTTGTGCAGGCGGGTCACGACGAGCCCGGATACCGAGAGGACGACCACCAGGAGCAGCGCTATCCACCAGCGTCTGAGCAAACCGCCAACCGAAATCGCTTTCACTCGGTCTCCTCCCGCCGGCCCGTTCGCAGTCTTCTCCGCGAACAGATCACGCGACAGATCCATTCCGTCTGCCGCCGCTGGCATCCTGGCTCTGCCGAAGAAGCTAGGGGCCGCCAGCCATCGCCGCTGCCGATAGACCCTTCGCTCGGCTAACTATGCTAGACGCTAGGGCACGGCAGCGTTCCGCTAGGTCCCTCGATATGTCCGGCTTCATGACGGCAGTGCCACACGTCCCGTGATCGGCGGCAGGTCGGCCAGCGTCACGATCCCAGGCCTGGCCGCGACGACCGCCGGCACTGCGTTGGTCACCGGCATCGCGGTGTAGATCATGCCCAGACCCATGAACCCGGGCTCAGTCCAATCTTTCGGCGGCAGGCAATGAAGTACTGTGCGCATGTTGGGCAGCCCGAACACCTGGATGACGTGGCCATGCTCGAGCGGCTTGGGTGGCACCACGTGATTGCCCATGGTCCAGTTGAAGCCCACGCTGACGACGTTGCGGCTCCCCACCCAACCGCGGTGGTAGCCGTACACACTGCCGACGGTTCCGGCGGGGATCTTCATGAAACCCAAGTCCGAGTCAGCGGTGGCCGCTGTGAACGTGACGTCGAACGTGATCTTGTCCAGCGTGGCGCCGATCGCGTCGGCCATCATCGCGGCCGACTCGGCGAAGACCTCGCTTTCGCACCGCACATTCTCGGCCAGGCCCGGTGTGTCGGGGTCCTGCGAGAAACCCATCGCTGTCTGGGTTTCCGCGGACTCGTAGGTGGAGCAGTCCACCGATTCGGTGATGCGGATCTCGTCGACGCATTCGCAGGACCCGCTGAGCGCCATGCCGATCAGGTTCGTCATCCCGGGGTGCGCGCCGCTGCCGAAGATGGTCGATCCGCCCCGCTCGCAGGCGTCGAGGATCCGTTGCCGGTCCTGCGGCGTCTGCTTGCCACCGGTGATCCAGGCCGCGCTCGTACATACGTTGACGCCCGATTCGAGCAGTCGGACCAACTCGTCCACGCTCGGCCACAACGGGTTATAGCAACACGCGTCGGGTCGCAGTGCCAGCAGCGCGTCGATGTCATTGGTGGCCTGCACCCCGGTCGGCTCCGGCCAGCCGGAGAGCTCGGCGGCGTCCACGCCCACTTTGTCCTGCCCGTGGGCGTAGACGCCGACCAGTTCCATGTCCGGTCTGCCGATGATGGCGTGCAGCGATCGCCGCCCGATGTTGCCGGTCGTCCACTGGATCACACGAAACGGACGGTCTGCGCTCATTGGGGGCTCCTCTGCCGGTGCGGGTGGACTCAATTATGTTCAACCCGGCCAACGTGTACGCCCACCGGCCCACTTAGGCGTCCAATCGGATGAATTGGTCCTGGCGATACTGCTCGACACACGCGGCGCGCCGCATCTTGCCGCTGGTCGTGGTGGGGATCGATCCGGGCGATACCAGAACGAGGTCCCCGACGTTCAAGCCGTGCCTGTTGGATATCGCGGAGTTGACGTCGCTTTTGACGCATGCGAGCCGTTGCATCGCCTCCTCGTTGGAATAACCTCGCTTCTTGACTTCGATGACGATGACCAGCTTTTCGGTACCGTTCACCGGAACCGATATCGCCGCGACCCGACCACCTGTGATCTCTTGGACCGTCGCCTCAATGTCCTCGGGATAGTGATTACGTCCACGGATGATCAGCAGATCCTTGCTTCGGCCGGCAATGAACAGTTCACCCTCGAAGAGGAAACCCAGGTCGCCGGTTTTTAGCCAGGGTCCGTCAGGGTGCCCGGCGACGGGTCGACAAGTTTTGCGCCAAAGCAGCGCTGCTCCTGCGGCGGTTTGCGCCAGTAGCCGTCGGCAACATTGGCGCCATGTATCCAGAGCTCGCCGACCAAGCCACGCGGGCACTCGCGGTTTGTCTTGCAGTCGACGATCCGCACCGTGGGTGACTGCGGCACTTTGTATTTGACCAGCGCTGTGCCCGTCCCGGCCGCACACCGCTGCGCGCGGCCCGCGCCCAGCTCCCCGAGGTCGAAGTGAACCGCCCCGGATGAATCACTCCAGGTGCCAGTCGCCGCGAAGACGGTTGCCTCCGCCAAGCCATATGAAGGACGCAGCATACGGCTCCGAAAATTGAAGTGCGCAAACCGATCAGCGAAACGTTGCAATGTGGCCGGCTCGACACGCTCCGCACCGCTGATGATGCCCAGCACCCCGCCGAGGTCGAGTCCGGCCAGATCACTGTCAGTTGTTCTTCGGGCGGCCAAGTCAAAGGCGAAGTTAGGCGCTGCCGACCACGCATGAGAATTCCCGGCCAGCGATCGCACCCATCTGGCCGGCCTTTCCAAGAAAGACATCGGACTCGTCAGCCCGACGCGATGGCCGTTCAGGATTGGCGCGCAGACTCCCAGCATCAAGCCCATGTCGTGGTACAAGGGCAACCACGACACCATCGTGGTATCCGGTGGGGCTACCAGGCCGGCGTCCGCGAAGAAGCCGCGCATCAGCTGCTCGAGATTCACCTGGAGGTTGCGGTGCGACACCATAACCCCGGTCGGCTGTCGGGTCGAACCTGAGCTGTACTGCAAATACGCGATGCTCGGCAAGTACTAGCCCGGGGCTTTCACGAAAAGTCGTTGTGGGGGTGGGTCGTTGATGAAGAATGGTGCTCTGACCTGGGATAATTGGGGTTGCTGAAATCCTTTTCATCCTGCTGATCGGAGCACCAATCTGGTGGGCAAGTCTACGTCGTGCTACCCGTCGCTGGTGGTGGAGCGCCGCGGATCGGATGTCGTGTCGCATGCGGGAGCGGTGGCGCTGCTGGGCACTGCGCAGCGAACCGGGCTAAGCGGTGTGTTGTCGGAGGCGTTGGCGCCGTGGCGCAAGCCGATGAGCAGCCACGATCCGGGCAAGATCGTGCTGGATCTGGCGGTCGCGCTGGCGGTGGGCGGGGATTGTTTGGCCGATATCGGCGTGCTGCGGGCCGAGCCGGGCGTGTTCGGTGCGGTGCCATCCGATCCCACCGTGTCACGGTTGATCAGCGCTTTGGCCGCCGATGCGCCCAAAGCGGTGGCGGCCCTGGCGGCTGCTCGAGCCGCGGCGCGAAACACGGCGTGGGCGCTCGCCGGGGATCGCTCGCCGGATCACGGCATCGACGTCGAGCACCCATTGGTGATCGATCTGGATGCCACCCTGGTCACCGCGCATTCGGACAAGGAGTCCGCGGCCCCAACGTTCAAGCGTGGGTATGGGTTTCACCCATTGTGCGCGTTCGTCGATCACGGCGCGACCGGCACGGGTGAGCCGCTGGCGATTCTGCTGCGCCCGGGCAACGCCGGCTCCAACACCGCCGCCGATCACAAGGCGGTGCTGGCCGACGCGTTGGCGCAGTTATCGTGGCGGCCCGGCTACCGGGTCGGGCGCAAAGTGCTGGTGCGTGCCGACACCGCGGGCGACACCCACGAGTTCGTCCACCACCTCCACGCCCGGCGCCTGTCGTACTCGGTCGGGTTCTTCCTGTCTGATGCCGCCGCCGCAGCCCTGGATCTGATTCCCGAGGCGGCCTGGACTCCGGCCTACAACGCCGACGGGCAGGTCCGTGACGGGGCGTGGGTCGCCGAGGCCACCGGCGTGCTCGACTTGTCCGGCTGGCCGCAGAGCATGCGGGTGATCGTGCGGAAAGAACGCCCACACCCCGGCGCCCAGCTGCGGCTCACCGACCGCGACGGGCTGCGGCTGACCGCGTTCGCGACCAACACCGGCCGCGGGCAACTACCCGATCTGGAGCTGCGGCATCGCCTCCGCGCCCGCTGCGAGGACCGCGTCCGCAACGCCAAAGACACCGGGCTGGCCAACCTTCCACTGCACGGCTTCGACCAAAACCGGATCTGGTGCGCCCTGGTGCAACTGGCCATGGAGCTGACCGCGTGGCTACAGATGCTGGCACTGCATGGCAACGACGCGCGCCGCTGGGAACCCAAATGACTACGGCTGCGGCTGTTTTCGATCGCCGGCCGTATCACCCGACATGCCCGACGAACCAGACTCCGGCTCGCCGCCCACGCCCCCTGGGCAGCCCTGCTCACCACCGCGCTGACCCGACTACAGCCCGACTGACCAAGCACCAACCCATCACCACGAGCCGAAAGACATCTAACCACGGGCCTTGGAACCCGACAGAACCCGCTGACCGGGCGCCTCAACGAACCCGAACCACAAAATTCAAGATCAACAAGCCAATCCGAAACCAGTCAGGCCACCACATCACCCCTACGAAAGACCCGGGCTTAGCGACGGTGTGTAACGAAGAGGCCGAACGAGAGGACCACGTCGACGGAGGTCTTATGCTGCTCACCGGCAGTACTGGCATTCAAGATAAGGGCAGTTTGAACGTGACCGATCGCGACGCCCGAGCTGCGTACCTTGAGAAGATCCGACGCGACCTCACCAGATACGGGATCAACGAGCAAATGCCCGTGCAGTGGCCGCTGGGGCGACGCCTCGTTCTCAAAACCTTCAACACCCTGTACCCCATGCTGAGGCGCACGACTCCGTTCGGTCAGCGCAAGCGCGACTTGGGCTTAGATTGGCCGGCGGAGGCCGAGACGATGATCGGCATGCACAGACTTACCAGTCTGCAGCGTTGCGTTGAGGCGGTTCTGGCCGACGACATCCCCGGAGATCTGGTGGAATGTGGAGTGTGGCGCGGGGGGGCTTCCATCCTGATGCGCGCGGTTCTGGCAACCTATGGGGATGAGACGCGATGCGTGTGGCTAGTCGATTCGTTCGCGGGCGTACCACCCCCGGATTCCGCAAACTACAAAGCAGACAAAGGGAGTGTGCTGCACCACTTTGCGCCCATACTGGCGGTGTCCGAAACGGAGGTCAGGGCGAATTTCCAGCGCTACGGGCTGCTAGATGACCAGGTCCGCTTTCTTCCTGGTTGGTTCAAGGACACGCTGCACGATGCCCCGATTGATCGCATCGCTGTATTGAGACTTGATGGCGACCTCTACGAATCCACAATACAAGCGCTCGAAGCGCTCTACCCGCGACTGTCCCCCAGGGGATTCTGCATCATTGATGACTACCATGCGATTAAGGCGTGTCGGCAAGCTGTCACGGAGTACCGCGCGAAACATGGAATATCCGCGGAGATCGTAGACATAGACGGGAGTGGTGTGCTCTGGCGCAAGTAGTGAAGACCATTCGGGCGCTCTTCGCCGTCACCGCACTCGCCCTCATCGGCGCCGGGATTCACCGATGCTGAAAGTGAAATCGATGCGGCTCCTTTGAAGTGAGGTATGTTTGAGTTAATGAGCTATTCGCGGTTGGAAATACCCGGCCAAGTTGCCGGCGCGTTCATTGATTTTCTCCGGGGTTTGCACCGTCGTTGATTCGACGGTATGCGATGCGGTTCTCGCGTGCTTTGGCGAGTCCGTCGCGGCGTTTGGCGCGTATGGCATCACCTCGTCCTTGGGTCTGCTGCACCGATAGGTGACAGTTTCCTTCACGCGGCCTGACTGGCCGGTGTGGTCATGATTGCTTCGAATTCGGTCGGGGTCAACCGTCCGAGAGCAGCCTGGCGGCGGCGACGGTGGTAGGTGCGCTCGATCCAGGTGACGATCGCGATGCGTAGTTGTTCGCGGTGTCCCAGCGGCGTCGGTCCAGGATGTTCTTCTGCAGCAGGCTAAAGAAGCTCTCCATGGCCGCGTTGTCGCCGGCGGCCCCGACACGGCCCATGGAGCCGACCATGCCGTGGCGGCCCAGGGCGTGCACGAATTTTCGGCTGCGGAATTGCGATCCGCGGTCGGTGTGCAGAATGCAGCCAGCCACCTGTCCGCGGCGGGCCACGGCGTGATTCAGCGCGGTGGTCGCCAGCCGTGATTTCATCCGCGAGTCCATGCAGTACCCGACGATCCGGTTGGAGAATGCGTCCTTGATTGCGCAGAGGTAGAGCTTGCCCTCGCGAGTCGGGTGTTCGGTAATGTCAGCCAACCACAACGTATTTGGTACATCTGCGGTGAAGTCACGGGCGACTAGATCGCCATGCACCGGTGGGCCCACTTTGCCGTTCTTGCCGCGCTTCTTCTTGCCGAACACACTCCACAGACTCTGCTGAGAGCAGATCCGCCAGTCCAGGCGGTGCGCTCGGCCATCGGTTCACCAGCCTGACGCGCCTCCTCGGCCAGAAATCGGTACCCGAACTCGGGGTCGTCAGTATGCGCGTCGAACAGCGCGTTGGCCCGGTAGGCCTCGGCGCGTTCGGCGTCGGTGACCGGGTTGGCCCGCCACCGGTAGTAGGGCTGGCGGGCGAGCTTGAGTACCCGGCACGTCACCGCGACGGGGATCCCGTCCGCGGCGAGCTCGTTCACGAGCGGGTAAAGCCTTTTCCCGGCAGATTGGACTGCGACAGATAGGCCGCGGCCCGCCGCAGCACCTCGTTCTCCTGCTCCAACAACCGATTCCGCCGTCTCAGCTCCCGCAGCTCCGCGGAGTCACTCGTCGTGCTGCCGGGCTTGGTGCCATCGTCGATATCAGCCTGGCGCATCCACTTCGACAGGGTCATCGGGTGGACCCCGAAATCGGCGGCGATCTGCTCGATCGTTACGCCGCCATCGCGGTTACGGGCGACCCGCACGACATCATCACGGAACTCACGGGGATAAGGCCTAGCCACAGTGACATCCTTCCAGCCAGCCCCACCAGGGCAAGCCATCTCAGTTGTCACCTATTCGTGCAGCAGACCCCTTCGTGTTCGTCGTCGGGTGTGACATATTGCAGGGAGGCGTGCAACCTGACCGTGTTGTACTCGTCTCGCTTGACGTCGCGGCAGGGCTCGTTCAACGCGGCGCGCGCTGTCATCGCTCATGCCGTGGACGCTTGGTTCATGATCGCGTCGAGCCGTTCGACGAGCTGGCGGTGGCGGGTGGCTTCGTCGGACCATCCGCGTTGCTCGGCGTCGACGGCCAGGGCGGCGGCGTCGGCGCGTTGCGCGCCGAGCACGGCAAGGAAACCGTGGTCACAGCGGAAGTTGGGGCAGTGTTCGCAGATGTTGGTGTAGGGCAGACGCCTTGAGCCTGGGTGCGCAGGCAGTAGCCGCCAGCAAGGCGCGCCTTGATCAGCGGCGCGTCACGCCAGTCGCCGTGAGTGATGTCGTTGAGCGACAACGTGATTCGTTGTTCGGGCAGCACCGGGCCGAGGTGGCTCTTGGCCAGCTCGAGTGCCGGTTGATAGTCGGCGCGCACTGTGGTGTAAAACAGTCGGCCATAGCGTAGGCTCATACGCGCACTCTGATGGCCTAGCAGGGCCATCAACGCCTGTAGCGAGCAGCCGGCATTTACCATCGCTGTGGCGAAAGTATGTCTGAGTTGATGGGGTGTCACCTCGTCTAGACCAGCGGTGGCGGCGGCCCGGCGGAGTCCGTTGCGCAGCCCGGTCGCCGAGATCCGCTGACCGTGCCGCAGCAGCAGGAACTCCGCCGGTCGGCCGGTGCGTGGATGCGGCAGTGGGCACCCGGCTGCTCGGGCGGCGGCGAGCCGGTCGACGAGGTCGACGGTGTCGTCGTCGATCGGCACCATGCGTTCGGTGTCGAGTTTGCCCAGCGGCACCTTCAGCCACGCGCCGAGCCCGGAAACCTCGCGCACACAGTCGAGTTCGAGATCGAGCAGCTCGCCGCTGCGCAACCCACACGCGCGTTGCAGCAGCAGCGCGTCGGCGGTCTGCCGGTTCGACGACTCACGCAGCGCGGCGGTCAATCGCCGGTCGGCGTCCGGGGCAGGTAGCGGGGCAACGGTCGCGGCAGCCGGGGAATGTCGGAGGCGAACAACAGCCGCCGCGTCGTCGCCTCCGGCCAGCCCCACTCGCTAATGTCGGCGAGGAATCGGGAGATGGTGATGACGCGGGCGCGTCGCTCAGAGACAGCGATCGGGGCGCCGTCGCGGGGTCGGGTGGCGGTGGTGAGCGCGGTCAGGTAGGGCTCGATGTGACGGCGCCGGTCCAGGTCGGCGACCGTGACCAGCCCCGGGGTCGACCAAGGCCAGGTGGCGTCCGAAGTGGGCCAGCCGCGAGACGGTGTTGCTCACCGTTGCGGCCGCGCAGGTTGCTCGTCGACGCTCCAGGTAGGCCAAAAACGTGGGCAGCAGCGCGGCCGGGGTCCCGCTCAGCCGGACGGCGACAGGATGGGGACGGCGGCCCTCGGGCACCGGTGGGGGCTCGGGCAAGCACGCCGAGGTGGAACAGCACCGTGCGGGTGGCGTGCGGCGCCTGCCGATAGTGCCGCAGACGATGGTGGCCACGTTCGCGCTCGTGCACCGCGTCCCGCAGCGCATCCAGGTCAGCGTTGGACAGCTGCCGCATCGGCCGCCCGGTCTGGATCAAAAGCCGGACCAGCACCTGGGAGGCCATGCCCCGGCGCACTGTCGACGAGTACCCGAGTTCGGTTGTGGCGCGGTCGAACCGGTCCACACACCGGCGAGCGGGCTGGCCGGGATCTCTCGCCACAGGCTGGCCAGCTTGCGTGCCACCAGGTAGTCGTAACGGGGGTGCAGCCGACCGGTGACCATCAGAAACGCCAGGAACGGGCGGGTCTGCCCGCTGGCGGCCAGCCGCGCCGCGAGCGGCAGCGTGGCCCATGACCGCGGGTCGGGCCAGCGCGTCAGGAAAGCGCGGGCGGCGCGCTGATAGCCGCCGCCGTTGACACCACTTTCGGCGTCGTCGCGGTGGGCCCCGGGTGAGACGGTGAATCGCCGTGGTTCTGATGGCTCGGACTATGGATTTCGACCAGGGGCTGGTCGCTCCGTTTTGTAGCGCGTAGAACCTGCTCTCGAATTCCGTGGGGGGAATGTCGTCGAGGTAGCCGTGCACGCGAGTGGTGTTGTGCCAGTGGACCGATGTCTATTTCGAGTGTTGCCGTAGCTACTCACGTTGTCATGGGCTTGTCAACTCTAGACGGATACAGTGCGTCGGCGGGGGACGGCTGGAGAACTCCTCCGCGGGTCAACGCCGTGTGCGGTCACTAGCAGACGGGCAAAAGGCCACTCGTTGTCCGGTCTCTCCACCCATTTTGCCGGACTCGTATGGCCGACAACATGTCCAATTCGGAGATCAAGGCGACCATGTCGTCGCCCTTATTTCCACAGGTCAGCTCGCTCGAGATGGGGAAGAATGGATTTCGTCGGAAGAACAGTGTAGTTCTTCATCTCTCCCGCTCATCAGATGCGCGGGGCGCAACCCACTCTCCACGTGCCGCGGGAATCGAGCAAAGTCTCGTGCGAAGGCTTCGGCGAGTCGGCGGGCGGCTTGTCGGTGGTCGGACCGACTTAGCGCCTGCACTACGGCTTCTGCGACACACCGACTGTTGACCCGCTCAGTTCGCAGCAGCATGCCCGCGCCGGCCCGCTCGATGGCCTCCATGTTCAGGTGCTGGTCCATGTTAGTGGCGATCCCGACCACCGGCACCCCGGCCACCAAGGCCTGCTGCGTCGTCAGGCTACCGCCGTTGCAGACCACCACGGCCGAGCGCGCTGCGGCTGCCTCGCCCGGCAGGTAGTCTGCCACGAAGGTGTTGGCCGGCACGTTCTTCAGGTCGCTCCGGTCCGCGGTGGCCGCGATCACCGTCACCGGCAAGTCAGCCAGGGCGTTCAACACCACCTGCAACAGGCTCCTCCCGCCGGAAGTGCCGAGAGTCGCGTAGACGATCGGCCGGTCCGTCGGCAGCGAATCCCACCACGCCGGCGGCTCCCCGGCGGGCGACCAAAGGACCGGGCCGAGATACTGGTGGTTGGCCGGCAGGTTGTACGTCGGCACCAGCTCCGGCACGTCGGCATAGAGAATGCGGTCCCCGTCGGTGAAAATGCGACACAGGTTCCAGCCCAGACTCGGCAACCCGTGCTTCCGGCGGACCCAGTTGAGCGGCATGCACAGGATGGCGAAGATCAATGGGCGTGCCAGGCGGTACAGGAGCTTGACCAGCCTGACGCCGAGCAAGTGGGTCCACAGCACGTCCGGCAGCGGAAAGCGGCGGCGAGCGTAGGGACTCCAGTAGGCGTTCGCGATGGCGATATAGGGGATGCTGGCCAGTCGGGCGCTGACGGAGAGCGAAATGCGAAGGTCACCGACGACCACGTCCGGTGTGATCTCGGCCAGCACCTTCCTATCCTCCTCGACGTACTTCCGCAACGTCCGCGTGGTGTAGAAACGGCCCTGAGCCAAGTTGCCGAGAAACCGCTCGCTGGGGATGGTGTGGATCGGGTGGTGGGGGAAGGGCAGCGGGCCCAGGAGCTTGTTGAACCGCGGGTCGCAGGCGAAGTGGACCTCATAACGACTCGGGTCGAGCGACCGCGCCAGGACCAATGGCCGGACGACGTGGGCCAGGGTCACTGCTTCCGCGATAAACAGGATCCGCCGCCTGCGGGCGGGAGGCTCGGGTACGTTCGGTGCGGTGCTCATGCCCGCGTCCCTCCTCACGTCGCTGACGACACGGTACTCGCGGTAGCTGGCCTACGAATGGGAACGGATGGGAAGTACTAGCCCGGGGCTTTCACGAAAAGTCGTTGTGGGGGTGGGTCGTTGATGAAGAATGGTGCTCTGACCTGGGATAATTGGGTTTGCTGAAATCCTTTTCATCCTGCTGATCGGAGCACCAATCTGGTGGGCAAGTCTACGTCGTGCTACCCGTCGCTGGTGGTGGAGCGCCGCGGATCGGATGTCGTGTCGCATGCGGGAGCGGTGGCGCTGCTGGGCACTGCGCAGCGAACCGGGCTAAGCGGTGTGTTGTCGGAGGCGTTGGCGCCGTGGCGCAAGCCGATGAACAGCCACGATCCGGGCAAGATCGTGCTGGATCTGGCGGTCGCGCTGGCGGTGGGCGGGGATTGTTTGGCCGATATCGGCGTGCTGCGGGCCGAGCCGGGCGTGTTCGGTGCGGTGCCATCCGATCCCACCGTGTCACGGTTGATCAGCGCTTTGGCCGCCGATGCGCCCAAAGCGGTGGCGGCCCTGGCGGCTGCTCGAGCCGCGGCGCGAAACACGGCGTGGGCGCTCGCCGGGGCCAATCGTCTTCATAATTGGTAAAAGTGAACACCGCGTCATGGGGCCGCAGGCCTGCGCGTCCGTGCAGCATCGAGAGAACAGATGACTAAGACATAGGCGTGAAATTACGTCCGTACTAACTCGTCGAATCCGTCGGCACGCAGCTGGTTGTCAGCGTTTGCCGACGTGAGACAACGCGGCCATGGCGCCGTTGAGGATTTGCGAAAAGGGGTCGGCGGCGCCGCCGAAAGTCGCCTGGCTGGCCGGTGCAGTGACAGCCGCGGGGTCGAAGCCGTTCACCGGGTCCACTTGCACCGGAGCGGTCGACGGATCGTCATTCCGGGAATACCCCGCGTTGACCCTGGGAATCAGTATTGCGTCAAGCTTGTTCAGCGTGTCTTCATCGATCCCGATGTAGTGCAGCGGCATGACCAGCGGAAGGTGCTTTTCCGGGATCAAAATCGTCGTGGTTGTCGCACCTCTGGAGTTAACCGTCGACCTGATGTTCTGCGGCGGCACCATGCTCGGGTCGGTGAATGCCACCGCAGTGTGGCCAGTGGCGAGGCCCATGAGCGTGTTGGCGAGGGCGAACAAGTTGTCCGGCCGGTCGGGAAAGTCGGCGATCGAGTCGTAGGCGGAGACGAACATCTGGGTGTTGTATTGGCTCTCCACCGGCGGTGGTATGGGGTAGTCGAGCGCCGGCGCGACGGCGCCGACCGGGAAGGTGTGGGTCAGGAAACTCTCACCGAAGGCGTGCCGCGCAACTGGGTCGCCAAACGTGGCAAAGCTCAGCTGATCTGGCGGTGGAGCGGTCGGATCATTTGCGAGGCGAGCCTGCTCGGCGTCAAGCACGAGCGAACCCTCGGACAAGCCGATCGCGGTACCGTGACCACCGTTGCGGATCGCCGCATCGAGGTTGCCCGCTCCCTCCTCGACCGACTCGCCGACGCTGGGACCGTTCACGCCCAGGCCCGGCAAGGATTCATCGATCTTGCCGATGCCTGGGAAGAGTCGTTCCAGCACGTGGCCCTGAACCTGGCCTGCGGAGTAGGGAACGATCTGACGCGTCAGGCCGGGGAACCATTCGGCACCTTCGCGGCGGATGTACTCGTCATAGGGGATACCCAGAACGTGAGCGCCACCCATCGCGTACGCCATCCCGTCAGATGATGCCCCGGGGACCGGCGTCGCGCCAGTCGGCGTGTCATCGGCCGACGCAGTCCCGATGCCGAAACATCCTGTGGCGCTGACAGTTACCAGTGTGGTAACCCCTGCGAGTAGTTTCTTCATCCCTACTCCTGACCGCTCGGCTTCATCTCGTAGTCTCACATACATCAGGTGTGCGCGCTAACCCCGTCTTTACCCGGCGCGTCCGGCCGGTGACCGCGACAGCGACCGCCGTACGCCTAGTCGTGACGGCCACCAGTTCGCCCGCCCGACCAGCGCTGCGATGGCGGGGACCGTGATGGTGCGCACCACGAAGGTGTCCAGCAAAATTCCCACACCGATCACAAAGCCGCCTTGGACGACGGTGCCGATGCTGGAGAACAACAGACCGCACATCGAGGCAGCGAAGATCAAACCTGCCGCGGTGATCACGCCGCCGGTCGAACCCAGGGTGCGAATGATGCCGTAACGCATGCTGTGCGGAGACTCGTCACGCATTCGCGAGACGAGCAGCATGTTGTAGTCGGCCCCCACTGCGACCAGTACCACGAATGCCAGCGGGGGCACGCTCCAATGTAGTTGCTGGCCGAGTATGAATTGAAATACCAGCGTGCCGATGCCCACTGCCGACAAATACGAAATGATCACGGAGGCAACCAGATACAGTGGCGCGACGACCGCACGGAGCAGCGCGATCAAGGTCAGCAGCACGACGATGAGGGTTACCGCGATGATGAACCGGATGTCGTGTTGGTAGTAGTCGCGGGTGTCCCTCAGGCCGACGGTGTAACCCGCCATCGATATCTTGGCGTCCGCCAATGCGGTGTTCGGTTGGGCTCCCCGGGCGGTTTGAGTGATCGCATTGACCTGGTCCATGGCCTCGGTGCTGAACGGGTTGAGTTTGGTTTGAACCAAATACCGCACCGAGCGGCCGTCTGGCGACATGAATACCTTGGCGGCCTTCTGGAACTCATCTAGATGCAGCAACTGGGCCGGGATGTTGAAGCCGGCCATTGCCGGTTGTGCCGCGTCATGTTTGAGCGACAGCAGAAAAGTGGCTGCCTCACTGAGCCCGGCACCCATCTGTTTGACTTGGTCGACGAGTTGTGTCACCGCGTCCGCCACTTGCCGGCTTCCGCCGGCGAATTGGTTTGCGTCATCTTGCATAGTGGCCAGGTTCGTTTGCAGGCCGCCGGGTTGGTCCATCCCCATGGAGTGCATCACCGTGGTGAGGTTGGTCAAGGCGCCGCGCACGCGGTCTGCCGATGCGTTCAGGCTCTCTTTGTCCGGGAATGACTGCAGCTGCCCGGCCAGATCATTGATCGCGTCGAGGTCTTCCTGGTTGCGCCCACCGGCTAGCTGCTCGAACGCCCCGCGGGTGGCGCTGCAGGACTCATCGCTGCTGCAGATCGGGTTATTCTCCAGGGCCGCCAGCACCGGGCCCATCCAGGCGAACATGTTTCTGCCGACCGAATCGCTCCAGCCCATGGCATGGCTGAGCGAGTTGACGTGGTCGACGAGCTTAGCGGCGGTGTCGACCTCCTTCACTAACGAATCGCCACCGTACTGGTTTTTCATCGACGACAAGGAGTCGCTCAAGCTCTGCACACTGGCAGCGAGCTGGCTGACTTGAGCCCGCACCTCGTCGAGGTTGTCGGCCAGCGTGCCGGCCCCGTCGACCAGCCGGTTCAGGTCACTGGTGCGGTCGTTGATCAGGGTTGACCCGCCGGCCAAGAAGGTGCCGATCGCGCCCGCCTGATAGGTGGCTCTGAATTCCTCCGGCACATTTCCGGTGGGCCGGGTGATGCCGCTGATCGCAGCGATATTCGGCAGTTGGCTGACTCGATCCGCCATTTGCTCAAGGTCCGCGAGGGCCTGCGGTGTGCGTAGATCATGCGGTGACTGGATGAGGATGTACTCCGGAATGGACTGGTTCACCGGGAAATGGCGGTCCAGCGCGGCATACCCGATGGAGCTCGGAGCAGAGGCCCGCAGCGCCTTGCGATCGTCGTAGTTGTAGCGCACCAAGAGGGCACAGCTGGCCAGGATGGCCAAAACCAGCAGGCTGGCGACCAGATGCACCCTCGGCCGGCGCACAATGCGGATGCCGGAACGACGCCAGAACCTTGCGGTCAGTTCGCGCCGTGGCTTGACCCAGCCGCGTGGCCCGGCAAGCACCAGGATCGCCGGCAGCAACGTCATCGCGGCGAGGAATGCCACGCCGATCCCAATCGCCGACGCCATTCCGACCGTTTTGAACACCCCCATCCGGGCGAAGCTGATGAGGAGGAAAGTGATGCCCACCGTGGCCGCGGATGCGGCGATCACTTTTCCGGTCGAGATCAAGGCCTTCTTTACCGCCTGATCGAAATCTGCGCCCATCCGAAAGTAGTCGTGATAGCGGCTGATGAGGAAGACGGCGTAGTCCGTTCCGGCGCCGGCCATGATTGCGCTCAGAAGTACGATGGACTGGTTCGAAACGCCCGCGGCAGTCAGTTGGGAGTATCCAGCCACTATCGCCTGTGCGATGACCAGGGATATTCCGATCGTCAACAACGGCAGCAGCATCGTGACCGCGCTGCGGTAGACCACCAGCAGGACGATGAGCACCAGAATGGCGATCGCCAGCTCAATCGGCATTCGATCCCGATCGCCCGCGACCGTAAGGTCGGCGACGGTTGCCGCGGGGCCGGTGAGGTTCGCGGTTAGATGCGCTCCGGCCGGGGCCTGTTCCAAGGCGCGTTTAACGATATTGCTGATGTGGTTGAAAGCGGCGTAAGACCGTGGCGTGCCCAACTCGCCGGCAACGCCCACCGGGAGTACCCAGACCTTATTGTCCTTGCTGGTCACGATCGGACGCAGGGGCGGCGTGCTGATGAAATCTTGCAACATCACGACATCGCGCGTGTCTCGACCCAGCGCGTCGACCAGTTTGCGGTAGGCGGCTTCGTCGGAGGGGCCCAGCCCCTTGTCGTCGGTCAAGACCACCAGCAGCAGGTCTTCGGAGCTCGATTCGTGGAAGGCCTCGGTCATCTTTCGCGCGGTGACACTCGACGGCGCATCGCTGGGCAGGATCGCGAGCGGATGCTTCTGGGCCATCTCGTTGAGGGATGGGCACGTCAAGGACAGTGCGACCGCGATCGCAACCCAGGTCCCGATGACTACCCAGGGCCACCGCACCACCAGATTGGCTAGCCGTTGCATATCGCCCCCACCGCCCACGAATCGCGCATCTCAAGAAAAGCCTCAACCTCGAACTGCTTCACGCTATGCGACGCGTCCCCAGTGCCCGCTGTCGGCGACCCGCGCGCACACGGACCTGACCGCCGCCATGTAGCGGGTAACTGATTTCTGGGCGACCCGGTTATCGGGATGCAAGATCGCCATTACTGTCCCCTCCCCATACCGAAATACATAGATGGTCAGTTGGTATGAGTACCGGCCGTCCGGGTAGATTCCTATATTGTTCGCAAGGCCCAAATCAGCTGCTGCGAGAATAGCGTTCAGCGGAGCAGCGCCGCCATGTAAGAAGTTCGACACCGGAAAGTTCGGCCGTGGCCAGCTCAACCACGGCGCCAACTCCAATACGCGATAATACGGCACCTTTGACATAGCCAGACCTGAATCGAAAGAAGCCTGCGCTGCCCACGCGGCCTCGCCGAAAGAGGTTGCAGCTATCGGAACGGTGATCGGGATCAAGCCGGTAAACCAACCCTGGGTCATGAAATTGTCTGTGCCGATCCGGGAATCCCGGGGAGTGAGTCCGTAATAGGTGAGAGCACCAGTGAGGTCGTGCTCCACCAAGGCGAGGCACGCGAACAAGCCGCCGACGAAGCGCGCGCCGCTCGCCGTACAGGCTGATTCGAATCGCTCCGTCTGTGCTGCATCCATCAGGAGCTCAGATGCCATGTCACTGCTCGTCGATTCCAACGAATTACCCAGCGGGAGTGGGAATTCGGGGAAGCTGCCATTGTTGTTCTCGGCGAAGTCAATCCACGCGCGTACCTCAGGTGAATCTACGGTCAACGCTGACGTGTACGCCCGCTCGCGGAGACAAAAATCGTCAAAGCTACCCGCATCGGGAAGCGCCAGCGGCTTACCGCTTGCGGTCAACGCCGAATACATTCCGTTGGCTTCCAGCATCGTTGTACCGATCAAGGTCGCGTCCCCGTGGACGTGATCCATGGCAGCAAAGAATGTGAAGTGGTTCTCACTTTGGATAACCCCAAAGGTGAAACAGCCCCACTCCAGCGGATTTGGTATGGCCACGACATGAGCGCGTATTTCGTCGACAGTTAAGTTGCCATGATCGATCGGCGCGAATTCAATATCAGCCGGATCGCTGATGGTATGTCTGACGAACTCTCCGTTACCGGTGTGCTCGAACCAACTGCGGAATGTGTCATGCCGACGCAGGTACACGTTAAGGGCACGATCCATCGCAGGAATATCGCACTGGCCAGGCGCCTCACAGCTAGCGATGATTTGTCTGGAAAAGTTCAGGCCCGCGGCTGTCCGTTCGCAATAGTTACGGAGATGTTGGCCCTGCATGTAGCTGACCGGCACCGGACTGACCGGCGCTTGCCGGACCTTCTCGGCAGCCGTGGCCGTCGGGTGCCACGAGGTGACTGAGCCGGGTGTCAGCGTCCACTCATTGAGTGAGCCGACTGTAATTTTCCCGATGCGCAAAAGTACGTCCTCCTCGGTTTGAGCGACTCCGGTCCGGCCACGCTGGCAGCGAGAACAAGATAACCCTCCCAGCGGTCGCTGTGGCGGGCGTGAGCGGACAGCTCACAGTACGTTGGCATGGGGGCCTCCCGGCATGAAACGCAAGCGGCCAGCCCTATCTGGCGATACGGTGCTGGGAGCACCGCCGCAGTTGCAATACTGGCGGCGGTAGTGATTCTGGTGCGCGACCGGCCGCCCCCAGCGATCGAATCTTTAGCGTCCTAAGCAGGAGAGACAACGGCATGGTATCCGTCCCAGGTCAAGAGCAGCCAGCATCGAGTTTTGCGATCGTCGGCTATGCCGCGCGTTTTCCGGGTGCCGCCGATGCGGACGAGTTCTGGAAGGTGCTGGCCGAAGGCCGGGACGCGATATCGGAGGTGCCCCGAGACCGGTGGGATGTCGACGAGTTCTTCGACCCGGATCCCGATGCGCCCGGGAAGATTGTGACCCGTCGGGCGGGATTCGTCGATGACGTAACGGGGTTCGACGCCCCGTTTTTCGGGCTGTCGGTCCGCGAGACCAGGTTGATGGACCCGCAGCATCGGCTCTTGCTGGAGACGGCGTGGCGGGCGGTCGAGCATTCCGGTACCGCGCCGTCGGCTTTGGCCAATACCAACACCGGTGTCTTCGTCGGTTTGTCCACCCATGACTACCTGGGAATGGCGTCCGGCGAACTGACTTACCCCGAGATCGAAGCCTATATGGCAATCGGGACAGCGGCTGCTGCAGGAGCGGGCCGGATCAGCTATCGGTTGGGGCTGCAGGGCCCGGCCGTCACCGTTGACACAGCGTGCAGCTCGTCATTGGTGGCGATCCATCAGGCATGCCAGGCGCTGCGGTTGGGGGAATGTGACCTCGCGCTGGCCGGCGGGGCGAACGTCTTGCTCAGCCCGGCGACCATGATTACGTTTTCGCACGCGCACATGCTGGCACCCGACGGGCGGTGCAAGACCTTCGACGCTGCTGCAGACGGCTATGTGCGGGGTGAGGGCTGTGGTGTCATCGTCGTCAAACGCCTCGATGACGCGATCCGCGACGGCGACCGGATCCGGGCCGTCATCCGGGGCAGTGCGATCAACCAGGATGGCGCATCGGGTGGTTTGACGGTGCCCAACGGCGTCGCCCAGCAGCGCGTCATCGCCGAGGCGCTGCAGCGCTCCGGCGTCGCACCCGCCGACGTCGGATATCTGGAAGCGCACGGAACCGGGACGTCGCTGGGCGATCCGATCGAAGTGCAGGCCGCCGGTGCGGCATTCGCCGACGGTCGCGACGCCAACCGGCCGCTGCTGATCGGGTCGGTGAAGACGAATATCGGGCACCTGGAAGCAGCCGCGGGAATCGCCGGGGTGATCAAGGTCATCCTGTCGCTCGAACATGAGGTATTGCCGCAGCACCTGCACTTTCGCAATCCATCGCCGCACATTCCCTGGGACCGGCTTTCGGTGCAGGTCGTGCAGGACGCCACCAGCTGGGAACGCGACGGGCGGCCCCGTATTGCGGGAGTCAGTTCTTTCGGCTTCTCCGGGACCAACGCGCACGTCATCATCGAGGAAGCACCCGATGAAGTGGGTCAAGTCGCGGTGGCGCCACGTCCGGCCGACCAGCCCGCAGACCCGCGGTTCAGCATTCTTCCGCTATCGGCACGGACCCCCGCCGCACTGGTTCAGGTCGCCGATCAATACCGCAACTGGTTGAGCACGCACCCCGAGGCCACCTTGGCGGACGTGTGCTTCACCGCCGGGGCGGGGCGGGCACACTTGGAGCACCGGGCCGCGTTGGTGGTCAATTCGAAGGAATCTGTCAGTGAGTTGCTCGGTGCGCTCGTGGACGACCGCCCGGCACCTGGCCTGGTGCGCGGAGTATCCGATCATGTGCCGAAGACGGCATGGCTGTTCACCGGTCAAGGCAGTCAGTACCCCGGCATGGCCCGGGAGCTGTTCGACACCGAGCCGGTGTTCGCCGAGACACTGAGCCGGTGTGCGGCAGTGGTCGCTGATGTTCTCGAAAAGCCGCTGTTGGAGGTAATTTTCGACACGGACAGCCCGAACAGCGAAGAGACGCTGCGGCAGACCTCCTACGCCCAGCCCGCCCTGTTCGCGGTAGAGATGGGCCTGGCCCGGCTCTGGCAGTCGTGGGGATTCGACCCCGACGTGGTGCTGGGCCACAGCGTCGGCCAGTACTCGGCGGCCTGCGTCGCAGGGGTGCTCAGCCTCGAGGACGGCGCGCTGCTGATGGCTGAGCGCGGGCGCCTTTTCGGCAGTTTGCCTGCCGGCGGTCAGATGGCTGCCGTCTTCACCGCCGCCGAGCGCGTCGAGAGCCTGACCGACGAGTTCCCAAGCCTGTCGGTTGCCGCCTACAACGGGGCCAACACCGTACTGTCCGGACCCGCAAACGATTTGGACCAGGCGGTGGCCCGGCTGACCGCCGACGGTGTCCGGTGCGACCGGCTGGAGACCAGCCACGCGTTCCACTCGGCGCTGCTGGACCCCATTCTCGACGACTTTGAAGCTTATGCTGACCAGTTCAGTTATGTTGCGCCACAGCGGCTTCTGGTGTGCAATCGCACCGGCACCGCGCTGGGTAGGAGCATGAAACTGGATGGCAACTATTGGCGTCGCCACGCGCGCCAGCCGGTGGAATTCGCCAAAAGCGTGCAGACGCTGGCCGATTTGGGCTGCAAAGTACTGCTGGAAATCGGTCCGCAACCGGTGCTCACGGCCGCGGCCCTGCGGGCGTGGCCTGACCCGGCCACCACACCGCAGGCCATCGCCTCACTGCGTCGAAACACCGCCGACCAGCGCCAGATCGCCGAAGCGCTTGCCGACGCGTACGTCCTGGGCCACCTGCCCGACTTCGGCGCTGTGTCAGGACCGGCGCGAAAGCTCGACTTGCCGACCTATCCGTTTGAGCATCGCCAGTACTGGTATCGGGACAATCGGGAGCACAACAATCCACAACAGCGCCTTGGTACCAGTACCGAAGCCGTCCGACTTCTCGAGGACGGCCAGATCGAGGAACTCGCGGCGCTACTCGATGGTCCGAGCGGCGACCACCAGACTGTTGATGTGCTGAGAAAGCTTGCCGCACAACACAACCAACAACGTGCAACCCAGTCGATCGCGGACCTGCGTTATGAGATTCGCTGGGAGAAATCCACTGTCAAAGTCTCAGAAGCGCAAGCAGGCGAGGAATCTACCTGGCTTCTCATTGGCGATGATGCCGGTGCGGTGCAGCCGTTGGTCGACGCGCTGACCGCGCGTGGGCACCAACCTCAAGTTGTCGGGCTGCCGGCGTCCGACGCGGACGAGGAACAGCTCGTCGTCGCGTTGCGCGCTGCGGCGGCAGACGAACCGACGCTACGTATCGTGCATGTCGCGGCCCTCGACACGGACCTGGACTCCAAGCCCTCGATGCGGTCGCTGCTGCGGATGCAACACCGCATCTTGGGCGGAACGAGGCGACTCTTTCGCGCCGCGGCTGCCGCTGAACTCCGCCAACCCATCTGGGTGGTGACCCGTGGGGCACAACGAGTAACAGACGCGGACACTGTGTCACCGGATCAGAGTTGCCTGTGGGGATTCGGTCGTGCCGCCTCGCTGGAGTATCCGCAGTTATGGGGCGGGCTGGCGGACTTGTCAGAAGCCAGGGAAAACGAAGTCGACGAATGGTCGCGGTTCATCGACCAGCTGGTGGCAGCACCGCCCGGTGAAGATCAAGTCGCGCTGCGTGATCAAACCGTATACGTGCCCCGGCTGATCCGACGGGTCGGGCAGCCGAGCACAACACCGCTGGTACTGCGAGATGACGCAACATATTTGGTGACCGGGGGACTGGGCTCGATCGGGCTGGAAATCGCCGGATACCTGGCAGCGCACGGCGCCCGGCATCTGGTACTGACCGGCCGGCGTTCGCCCAGTGATGCCGCGCAACGGCGCATCGATGCGTTACACGAACAGCACGGCTGCGAAGTCCGGGTCGTCGCGGCCGATGTCGCCGATGCGCACGACGTCGCGCGGCTGCTGGCCAGCGTGCAGGCCGAACTACCGCCGTTGGCCGGCATCATCCATGCCGCAGGCGAGATCGGCACCACCCCGCTGAGCACCCTGGACGACGCCGAAATAGATCGTGTTTTCGCCGGAAAGGTCTGGGGTGCTTGGCATTTGAGCGAAGCGGCCGCTGATCTGAAGCTGGACTTCTTCCTGAGCACCTCCTCGATCGCCTCAGTATGGGGAGGATTCGGACAGACCGCCTACGGCGCGGCTAACGCCTTCCTTGACGGGCTGGCCTGGCGGCTGCGTGAGCAGGGCATCTGCGGGATCAGCGTCAACTTTGGTCCGTGGTCGGCGGGCATGGCCGACGAGGAGTCTCGCGCGCGACTCAGTAAGCGCGGCATCCGGACATTGTCACCTGCCGATGCACTGGCAGGCATGGCCGATCTGATGGCGGCTTCCGCGCAGCAGTCGGTGCAAGGCCCCGCGCAGGGAATAGTGGCCCGGATCGATTGGGCCCGCTTCCTGCCGCTCTACCAGCAGGCGGGGCGGCGATCATTCCTGGCGGAGCTGGAACGCGAGGTGCCCGACGCGGCGCCGTCCGCAACGATCGCTGGGAAGACCCGGCTGGTCGAGCAGCTTACCAACGCTCCCGTGCAGCAGCGCAGGAAGCTGATGGCGGATTACCTGCGCGACGCGGTCGCAGAGGTGACGCGCGTCGATCCCGCGGAGATCCGCGAAGACGCCGGATTCTTCGATCTCGGCATGGATTCGCTGATGGCGGTCGAATTGCGGCGCCGCATCGAGCAAGGCGTGGGTAAGGAAATACCGGCGACGCTGGCGATGGACTACCCGCGTCTGTCCAACGTGGTGGATTACTTGCTCGGCGACGTGCTCGGACTCAGCGAGCAGGCATCCACCAGGTCAGGAGCTCAGCTGGCGTCAGCAGTCACGACGCGCACGGATGAGCCGATCGCGATCATCGCTGTCTCGTGCCATTTCCCCGGCGCGCCCGATCCGGAAGCTTTCTGGGGAGTGTTGTCAGGGGGAGTCGATGCGATCCGGGAAGTCCCCGATGACCGATTCGACATCGACGAGTTCTACGACCCGGATCCAGAGACCCCGGGCAAGATGTACAGCCGCTTCGGCGGATTCCTCGACCAAATCGACGGATTCGATCCTGAATTCTTCGGTATCTCCCCGCGCGAGGCTTTGTGGATCGAGCCGCAGCAGCGGCTGATGCTCGAAACTGCGTGGGAGGGCCTCGAAAGGGCTGGGTACGCGCCGTCCGCACTGCGCGGCAGCCGAACCGGCATCTTCGTGGGCGTGGCTGCCAATGAGTATGCACATCTGCTGTCCGCCGACTCGATCGACAAAATCGAAGCCCACTTCATCACCGGCAATGCGCTCAATGCCATTTCCGGTCGGGTTTCCTTCGCGCTCGGCCTGGAAGGACCGGCGGTGGCGGTCGATACCGCGTGCAGCTCGTCGTTGGTGGCCGTCCACCAGGCTTGCCAGGCATTGCACTCCGGCGACTGCGATATGGCATTGGCCGGTGGTGTGAACGTGTTGCTGAGTCCGGTGACCATCATCGCCGCCTCACGCGCGAGGATGCTTTCCCCCGTCGGGCGATGCAAGACCTTCGACGCCTCCGCGGACGGCTATGTGCGCAGTGAAGGCTGCGGAATTCTGGTGCTCAAGAGGCTGAGCGACGCGGTGCGCGACGGCGATCGGGTTTGCGCGGTCATCCCGGGCACCGCGGTCAATCAAGACGGCGCTTCTAGTGGTTTGACAGTGCCCAATGGTGGTGCACAGCAACGGCTTATCGCCGCGGCGCTGGCCCGCGCCGGCCTCGTTGGCGGAGACGTTGACTACCTTGAGGCACACGGGACGGGCACCGCGCTGGGCGATCCCATCGAGGTGCAGGCGGCGGGGGCTGTTTATGGTGCCGCTCGTGACGCCGACCGGCCGTTGCTGATCGGATCGGTGAAGACCAACATCGGGCACCTCGAGTCGGCAGCAGGGGCCGCAGGTCTGATCAAGGTCGTGTTGTCGCTGCAGCACGAAGTGCTGCCGCAGAGCCTGCACTTTGAGACACCGTCGCCCCATATTCCATGGGACTCGCTGCCGGTGCGGGTCGTGGACAAGGCGATGCCGTGGCAGGCCGACGGCAGGCTGCGACGCGCCGGAGTGAGCTCCTTCGGGTTCACCGGCACCAACGCACACGTGCTGATCGAGGAGGCGCCAACACAATCGGCGACCGCTGACGAATACTCGGCAGGCGACGTCACGGCGGCATCGGAGTCGGACGCTCAAGATGAGTCGGTCAACGTGCTGCCACTGTCTGCGCGGTCACCCCAGGCGCTGGTGGCGCTGGCACAGCGATACGAGGCCTGGTTGAACTCCCACCCAAAGGTCGACATCGCCGAGGTGTGCCTCACGGCCGGGGTTGGGCGTTCGCATTTTGAACACCGGGCCGCGCTGGTCGTGGATTCGGTTCAGAGTGCCGGCGAGGGCCTGGCCGAGCTGGCCGAGAACCGGCTGCGACCAGGAGTGGTACGCGGTGAGTGCGCTGACCGGCCGACGACGGCGTGGTTGTTCACCGGGCAGGGCAGCCAGTACCCAGGCATGGCGCGCGAGTTGTTTGACGCTGAACCGGTTTTCGCAGAGACGGTGCAGCGTTGCGCGGACGCGGTCAACGAGATACTGCCGCGCCCGTTGCTGGAGGTGCTGTTCGCCACCGACCGCGAGGCCGGAGAAACGTTGCGGCACACGTCGTTTGCGCAACCAGCGCTTTTCGCCGTCGAGATGGGTCTGGCCCGGCTGTGGCAGTCATGGGGCGTCGAGCCCGATGTGGTGCTGGGGCACAGCGTAGGCCAGTACGCGGCGGCATGTGTGGCCGGGGTTTTCAGTCTTGAGGACGGAGCACGGCTGATGGCCGAGCGCGGCCGACTGTTCGGTAGCCTGCCCGAAGGTGGGCGGATGGTGGCGGTGTTCACTGATGCCAAGCACGTCGAGGAAACCGCCAGCGAATTCCCTCGGGTGTCGGTCGCCGCCTACAACGGCCCCAACACAGTGTTGTCGGGTCCGGGAGCGGATCTCGAACAGGTTGTCGCCAAGTTTGGTGACGACGGGATCCGCTGCAGCTGGCTGGAAACCAGTCATGCCTTCCATTCCGAACTGCTGGAGCCGGTGCTCGACGAATTCGAGTCGTACGCTGCGCGGTTGCAGTTTGCTGTGCCGACGCTGCCACTGGTCTGCAACCGCACGGGTACCGTGCTGACTGCGGAAACCCCGTTGGACGCCCAATACTGGCGGCGGCATTCCCGCCAGCCGGTGCAGTTCGCCGAAAGCGTGCGTACCGTCGCGGCGCTGGGCTGCTCGGTGTTGATGGAGATCGGTCCGCAACCGGTTTTGACCGGGGCTGCAGTGCAGGTCTGGCCGGAGCATTTGGCCGCGCCGCGTGCGATCGTTTCGCTTCGCAAGGGCGTAGGCGACCGGCGCCAGATCGCAGAAGCGCTGGCCACGGCATATGTCAGCGGCCATCGGCCCAATTTCGCTGCGCTGCAGCATCAACCTGGCCGCAGGCTCGAACTGCCCACCTATCCGTTCCAGCGCCGTCGCTTCTGGCCCAAGACGTCCAGCATCACCGGCATCGAAGGCCAGGGTCCTGCCGTATCCGGAATCTTGGGCGCTGCAAAGGATCTCGCCTCCGGTGACTCCGTGTACACCAGTCGACTGTCCGTCAAATCGCAACCGTGGCTGTCGGATCACGTCATCTATGGCACCGTTGTCGTTCCCGGTGCGACGTACGCGGCGATGGTCCTGGCCGCCGTTGGTCCGCCGGCCCGGGTGAAGGATGTCTTCTTCTATGAGCCGATCATCCTGCCCGAGAAGAGTTCTCGCGAGGTGCAACTTGCTTTGCATCCGCTCGAGGACGGTGGCGGCTGGACCTTCAAGGTGCACAGTCGCGAATACGGTGTACGCGACGCTGAATGGTCGTTGAACGCCGATGGCACCGTTCTCTCCGGTGTTGATGACGAGCCGACCCCCGAGCCGACGGATCCCGTCGACGCGGCAATCGAGCGGATGGAACGCATGCGTCCGCAGCAGCTGTTCGAGACCTTCGCCGACATGGAGCTGGCGTGGGGACCCAACTGGTCGGGTTCCCTGAAGTCAATGTGGCTCGGTGAGGGCGAGGCGATCGGCGATGTCACCGTCGGCGAAGAGCTCACCGAACATCTCGGAACCGAGCCGATTCATCCGGTGCTGCTGGATTTGTGCACCGGCGTCGCCTTCCCGGCTTTCCCGGCGCTGCTCGCGGCCGAACACGGCGTAGCGGATCTGTTCCTGCCGTTGCGCTACGGGCAGGTAGAGCTGCGGGAGAAGATGCCTCGGCGGTTTTATTGCCGCGCGAAGTGGCACACCAGCGGCCTCGACAGCGAAACCCAGGTGTTCGATCTCGATTTCGTCGATCGGGATGGCCGCCGACTGGGCGGGATTCGCGAGTTCACGGTCAAACGCGCGCCCCGAGAGGCGTTGCTGCGCGGGCTCGGCGGCGATGCCACCCGGCTGCTGTATACCCTCGGCTGGCACGAGGTGCCGCCGCCGCCGTCGGGCGACGGCGCCGGAGCCGTGAACGGCATCTGGCTGATTGCCGGATTCGACGAACTGGCGGCCGACCTGCCGGGCTGCATCTCATTTGACCGGACGATGGATCCGGAGCTCTTGGGACAGCTGTTGGCGCAGGGTCAAGAGCGCGGGGTGCCGATCTCGGGCATCGTCTGGCGCAGCACCGGACCGGATGCCGAAGAGTCGAGCGCTGAATCTGCCGCGCGGCTGGAGACCGAGGTCGCCCGCCTGCTCAGCGCCGTGCACACCCTGCAGGCCGACGGGGCGGCGAAACTTCCCGGCGGACTGTGGATCATCACCGAACGAGCTGTGGCGACGGAATCCGGTGAGCGGGTCGATCCCGTGCAGGCGGCGCTGTGGGGCCTCGGGCGCACCATCATCAACGAGGAACCGGCCCTGCACTGCAAGCTGGTCGATTACGACGGATCAGCCGAGGCCGTGCACTCGCTGGCCGGACTTCTGGGCGCAGGAAGCCAACCCCTCGAGGAACCTGAGCTCGCTGTGCGGCAAGGAAAATTCCTGGCATCCCGGTTACTGCCATGGGCGCGCAGCGGTCATCTCGCGGTGCCCCGGGCAACTGATTACGTCCTGGCGCCCACTGAACGCGGCGCGATCGACAACCTGCGCGTGACCGAGACAGAAGTATCACCGCCGGACGACGGCTTTGTGCAGGTCCGGGTTGAAGCCGCTGGTTTGAACTTCCGGGATGTGCTCAATGTGCTCGGCCTCTACCCGGGTGACCCGGGCCCGATCGGCGGCGACTTCGCCGGCGTCGTCACCCAGTTGGGTGGCGGCGTTACCGGACTCGAGGTCGGCCAACGCGTCTATGGGTTCATGCAGGGGGCGTTCGCCAGCCGGTTCAATGTGCCGGCCCAGTTGCTGGCGCCGATTCCCGCTCGCGTGAGCGCGGTCGACGCTGCGACCATTCCCGCTGCGGCACTGACGGCCCGACTCGCGTTCGACTGGGCGCAGCTGAAGCCCGGTGACCGTGTGCTCATCCATGCCGCCAGCGGTGGTGTCGGGTTGGCCGCCATCCAGATGGCCCAGCAGCACGGTGCAATCGTCTTCGCCACCGCCAGTACCTACAAGCGCGCGACACTGCGCAAGCTGGGTGTGGAATATGTCTACGACTCGCGCAGTACGGATTTCGCCGACCAAATCCTCGCTGACACCGACGGTGCCGGCGTCGATGTGGTCCTCAACAGCCTGACCAACGCGGGGTTTGTCGAAGCGACTGTACGGGCCACCGCCCAGAATGGCCGTTTCGCCGAAATCGCCAAGCGAGACATCTGGACTCCGGAACAGATGGCGGCGGCCCGCCCTGATATCGCCTACGAGATTGTCGCGCTGGACACGGTTACCTTCGAAGAGCCCGAGCGTATTCGTGGCTTGCTAAGCGAGGTATCGGACGGGTTGGCGAGGGGCGAGTGGACGCCCCTGCCCGCCGAGATCTACCCGCTGACGGAGGCAAAGACGGCGTTTCGCCGGATGCAGCAAGCGCGGCATATCGGGAAGATCGTGCTGCAAATGCCCAAGCCGCTACAGCCGCGCGGGGATCGGAGCTACCTGATCACCGGTGGACTCGGTGCGATCGGCCTGCACATGGCGTCGTATCTGGCTCAACTCGGTGCCGGTGACATCGTGTTGACCAGCCGGCGCGCGCCCGATGCGGACGCACAGCGAGTAATCGAGGACATCACTGAGCGCTATCGCTGCCGCATTCATACCTTCGCCGCCGATGTCGGCGACGAGGCCGAGGTCGCAAAGCTGCTGGAGCGGATCCGCGCGGAGTTGCCGCCGCTGGCTGGAGTTGCGCATTTGGCCGGTGTGCTCGACGACGCGCTGCTGTCACAGCAGACCCCGGAGCGTTTCCGGACGACGCTGGCACCCAAGGCTTTCGGTGCCTGCTACTTGGACCGGTTGACGAAGGACGACGATCTCGACTTCTTCATCGTGTCCTCGTCGGTGTCGAGCTTGCTCGGTTCACCAGGCCAGGCCAACTACTCGACTGCCAATGCGCTGCTCGACGGGTTGGTCGCGGACCGACAGGCGCAAGGCTTGCCGGCGACCGGCGTCAACTTCGGTCCGTGGGCCAAGGGGGGCATGGCGTCTTCGGAGGCCGCGCGCGCCAATATCAGTGCGCAAGGCCTGGTTCCGCTGGAACCCTCGGCCGCCCTGAGCGCGCTCGCGGAAGTTGTCGCCAATGGAACCGCGCAGGCCACCGTCATCAAAGCCAACTGGCAGCGTGCGGCCAAGATGCTGGGCGGTTCTCGCCCACCGATTCTCGACCTGGTGCTGCCGAGTGCGGTTGCGGAGACAACCGGTGACAGTGAGTTGCTCCGGCAACTGCAGGAAGTACCGGTGGCCCAGCGGGCCGGTTTCCTGACCGAATTCCTCCAGCGAGAAGTGCAGCACTTCCTGCGGCTCGCGCAACCGCCCTCCGCGACCAGTCGGTTCGTGGACCTGGGCACGGATTCACTGATGGCGGTCGAGCTGCGCAACCGGCTGTACAGCCAGTTCGGTGGCGCGTTCACGATCAACGCCACCGCGGTGTTCGACTATCCGACGATCGGCGGACTCGCAGAGTATCTCGCCACTCAGCTGCCCGATTCGGATTCACCTTCGGGCGCAGCGGAATCCGATGCGGCCGCTGAGGTGGGCTCGGAGTCTGTTGAAGCTCCCGATGCAGGCGCGGAATCCGTTGCAGCCTCAGAGCCGAGTTGATGCCCCGCGAGTCAGTCGGCGATATTGAAGGCCGAGTTGACCTTGGTCGGCCGCACCCGGACCACCAACTCGCCGGGCACCGCGTTGCGTTGGCCGAATTCCTTGGCGCGGTGTGCGCCCATGTAGCGCCCACCGATCCGAGTAGCGATCTCGAGCAGGTCCTCGGCACCGTCCTGTATGGCGGCTAATCCTTGCACCTGAACGAAAGAGTAGGGCGGATGCGGATCGTCGACACAGATGACGACACGTGAATCCCTGGCCAGTGCACGGCCTTTCGCTGACTCACGGCCGGTGTTGAACACCAGCTCGCCGTTGTCGACGATGAACCAGACCGGTGCTACCAGCGGTCGACCGTCGGCGGCGAGATAGCCCAGCATCGCGGTGCGGGTACCCGCCGACAGAAATTCCGCGACTTCCTCGGAGAACTCAGCCACGCGACTCCTTGACCTACAGCGTCACGACGTCGTAGTCGCCGACCTGATCGATCAGTACGTGCAGCTGGTCCTGCGACGATCCGAGGGTGCGCTCAATCGCGGTCAGCCGCGCCGCGTAGTGGCCGACCGGGTATTCCGCCGTCATCCCGATGCCGCCGTGCAACTGGATCGCCTCTTGGCCGATATGGCGGCCCGACTGGCCTATTTGCAGCTTGGCGCGTGCCGCCACCACCGGGTCTAGATTGCCGTCGGCGATCGACATCGCCGCGTAGAGGTTCATACTGCGGGCCAGTTCCAGCGACACGTACATATCGGCGGCGCGCTGAGTCAGCGTTTGGAAAGTGTTCAGGGTGACCCCGAACTGCTTGCGTGCCTTGAGGTAGTCGGTTGTCAGCCGCAGCGCCTCTTCCATGGCGCCGACCGCTTCGGCGCACATTGCGGACTGTATGCGGACCAGGCCATTGCGGATGGCCGCTGATGCGTCCACCGCATCGCCGAGCGGCTCACCCGACGCCTGGTCCAAGTCCAGCTGGGCGCCGCGCTGGCCGTCGAACGTGCGGTACGGGTGGCGGCTCACCGCCGCACCGTCGACCAGGAACAACCCGACTCCGCCGTCGGGCAACTTTGCGCTGACCACCAGCGTGTCAGCGGAGTCGCCAGCGAGCACCGGGTTCTTCCGGCCGTTGAGTATCCACGAATCGCCTTGCCGCACAGCGGTTGTCGTGATGTTACCGGTGGACGCCGTGCGCATTCCCGGTTCGAGGTGGGCAAATGCCAGCAATCGCTGCCCCTCGGCGACCTCGTCGAGCAGCTGCTTCTGGGCATCGCTGCCCACCTCGGCGATGATCGTCCCGGGCCCCAGCGCCGCATGCACGACGGGTTCGGGTGCCAGTCGGCGCCCGACCTCGGTCAGCACGACGATCACCTCGATCTGTCCCGCCTCATCGGGATCGAATCCCAGCCCGAGGATGCCGGTTTCGGCCAGCTGAGTCCAAACCTCACGGCTCCAGCCCAGCTCGGAGCTGATGACCTTGTTGCGGCTCTCCGGGTCGTAGCTTCGAGACAGCAAGTCGCGGGTGGTGTCGCGGAGCAGCACCTGCTCGTCGCTCAACTGAAAGTCCATGTGTCTACCTCAGGTTTCTGTCTTACAAGCCGAGAATGGTGGACGCGATGATGGTGCGCTGTACCTCATTGCTGCCGCCGTAGATGGATGTCTTGCGGTAGTTGAGGTAGTGCGGTGCGCTGTGCTGCGCCCATCCCGGTGATGCGATGTCGTCGCCGGCATCGAACGGCAGCGCGTCCGGGCCGGCCACTTCGACGAGCAATTCGGTCGCGGTCTGCTGCAACTGGCTACCGCGCAGTTTCAGCACCGACGACGCCGGATTGGGCCTACCGTCTGCCGAACCGGACGCGACCCGCATCTGGGTGAGCTCCAATGCCAGCAACTCGTTTTCGGCTTCGGCGAGCCGGGCAGCGAACAGCGGATCGTGCAGCAGGCCGGTATCGGTGGCACGCTGTTTGACCTCAGCGAGACGAACCTTGGTGCGGCCCACCCCGGCGATGCCGGTCCGCTCGTTACCCAGCAGGAATTTTGCGTAGCTCCAGCCTTGATTCTCTTCTCCGACAAGGTGATCGGCGGGCACCCGGACGTCTTCAAAGAACACCTCGTTGACCTCGACGCTGCCGTCGATCAACTTGATCGGCCGCATCGTGATGCCGGGAGTGTCCAAGTCGATGAGCAGAAACGAGATACCGGCTTGCTTTTTGGGCGCCTGCGGGTCGGTGCGTACCAGGCAGAAAATCCAGTCGGCATATTGGCCCAACGTCGTCCAGGTCTTCTGCCCGTTGACGACGTAGCTGTCGCCGTCGCGGAGAGCGGTGGTACGCAGCGATGCCAAATCCGAGCCGGCCTCGGGCTCGGAGAACCCTTGGCACCACCAGATGTCGAGGCTGGCGGTCGGCGGCAGGAAACGTTGCTTGATCTCCTGGGAGCCGAACTCGGCGATCACTGGTCCGACCATCTTCGCGTTGAAGTTCAGTGGTTCCGGCACGGACGCCAGCTGCATCTCGTCCAGCCAGATCTGGTGCTGAGCGGGCGTCCAGTCCTTGCCGCCCCATTCGACGGGCCAGTTGGGCACCGCCAGCCCGTGATCATTGAGAATCTTGTGGCTGGTCGCGATGTCATCGCGGTTGAGTCCTTCGCCCAAACGGGTCCGCTCGCGGATTTCCGCCGGAATCTTCGTCGTGTAGAACGTGCGCAGCTCGTCACGGAAGGCGGCTTCGTCCGGCGTAAGCGCCAGTTGCATGGCGATCTCCTCTGTTGGATCCGACGGTCCTGCCCTGCACGTTATCCGCATTCCCAACCAACCAGTCAGGCGGCTGGCCTCACAGCGACGCGGCAAGCGCCTGCAACGTCTGCCTCGACCGCCGCCAAACATCTCCACCCGCGGTCGAGCGGCACCACGAGCACTCTGTTAGCTGCGGCTTGACCGAGTCGGGCAGGAACGATTGCTGACGCCCGTGAGTCCGGTGCTCAACGATTCTGCAGCGACTTTGCGGTCACTGTTCATCAAGGCATCAAAGCTCTGCTGGGTCACCTTGGCCGGATCAACCTTGTTCATGCGTCCATGCGGGCGTTGTCGCTACCCGACTGGTTAATCGTCAAACCCTGCACAGTTGGCCGTCAGTCCACAGCTGGAGTCGTCACGCTCAGCGTTGGCCGTGCCGCGGGGGTCGTGGGATCTACCGTCGGGCGCATGCGCACCGAACTGCCCGCCGAGCGACTGCATCGACGACTCAGCGCCCAGCCGGACAGCGATGCCGACGACGTCGACGCCGACACCGATCCGAACTCTCTGTTGCCGCGGTGGCTTCCGGCCGGTTCTGAACAGCATGGTGTCGGCTGGCTCGCCAGGGTGCGCGCCGATCCGGGTCGGGCGGGCGCCATCGCTTTAGCCGCGATTGCGGCCGTCGCCGTGTTGGTCACGATCTTCACGCTGATGCGTGATCAGCCCGCGCCGGTGATGTCGGCGAAGCTGCCGACAGTTGATGCGGTGGCGTCGGCCAGCCGCGGCCCGAGTCCGAGTTCGACGGCCCAGCCGAGCCAACCCGTGGTGGTCAGCGTGGTGGGCCTGGTTCACACGCCGGGGCTGGTCACGTTGGCGCCAGGCGCACGGATCGCTGATGCGCTCAAGGCGGCAGGCGGCACGACCGACGGTGCGGACACCATCGGGCTCAATATGGCCCGCCAGGTAGGCGATGGCGAGCAGATCGTTGTCGGCATCGCACCTGTCAAAGGGCAGCCGCCCGTGTTGGGCAGTTCGGTGAGCTCCGGCTCAACCGCTCCCGGCGCGCCGGGAGCCGGGTCCCATCAGGATCGTCCGGCCAAACCGGCACCCAATGAGGTGGTCAACTTGAACACCGCGACGGTGCAGCAATTGGACGCCCTGCCCGGGGTCGGGCCGGTGACGGCGGCTGCGATCGTGGCCTGGCGGGATGCCAACGGCAAGTTCAGCAGCGTGGATCAGCTGGCCGAGGTTGACGGCATCGGCCCCGCGCGGCTGGAGAAGCTGCGCCCGCTGGTTCGTGTCTGAGACCGGTGCAGCGCTCAGCCGGCGTCGACACTGCGACCGCGCGGCTGGATGCCCGTTTGGTGCCGGCCGCATTGACCAGTTGGGCGGTCACCGCCGCGGGGATCTGGTGGCCGATCGGCAGCGTGGTCGGGTCGGTGTGTGCGACGGGCAGCGTCGTCGGCATTCTGCTGTGGCGTGCCGGACACCGAAGCCCACGGATGCGGGCCATCGGCGTCGGCGTGGTTGCCGTGGGTGTTGTCGGGGCAGGGTTCGGGTTCGCGACCGCGTTGCGCGCCAATGCAGTTGCTCGCCACCCGGTCACTGGGGCGTTCGGAACGGCTGCACAGGTGATGGTCACGCCCAGCGAAAGCGCGGTGTCGGTGGGTCGCGGCCGGCTGATGTTCCGTGCCACCTTGCAACAGTTGGGAGGCGATGAGATCTCCGGCCGGGTAGTGGTTTTCGCGCCGGCACGCGACTTCAACGCCGTGATGGTCGGTCAGCCGGTGCGCTTCCGCGCCAGAATCACCCACCCGACCCGACACGACCTGACCGTGGCGGTGGTCAACGCGGTCGGCGAGCCGACGATGGGCCGCGCCGGGCCGGTGTACCGGGCTGCGCACGCAGTCCGCGCGGCGTTCGCGGCCACCGCCGGTCGAGTGCTGCCCGCCGACCAGGCCGCGATGCTGCCCGCGCTGGTGCTCGGCGACACATCGACGGTCAGCACGGTGACCAGCCGAGAATTCCGTGCCGCAGGTTTGACCCACCTGACAGCGGTATCCGGAGCCAACGTCACGATCGTGTGCGGCGCGGTGCTGTTCTCGTCGCGGCTGATCGGCCCTCGGGCGGCGGTGGCGCTGGCCGGTGTCGCCTTGGTGATATTTGTCATCGTGGTCCAACCGACAGCCAGCGTGCTGCGCGCTGCGGTGATGGGCGGGATAGCGCTGGTGGGTTTGCTGTCTTCGCGACGGCGGCAAGCGATTCCGGCTCTCGCCGCCACCGTGCTGGTGCTGATGGTTGCCGCGCCGCAGTTGGCCGTCGACGTGGGTCTCGCTCTGTCGGTGGTGGCGACGGCGGCACTGGTGGTCATCGCGCCGGTCTGGTCGGGGCGTCTGGTAGCGGCCGGCTGGCCAAAGCCGCTGGCCGACGCCGTCTGCGTCGCGTGTGCCGCGCAGTTGGTGACGGCGCCGCTGATCGCCGGCATCTCGGGCCGGGTGAGCCTGCTGGGCGCCGCGGCCAACCTCGCAGTGGCGACGCTGATCGCGCCGATCACCGTGCTGGGCAGCGCGGCGAGCGCGCTGTGCCTGTTCTGGCCCGCCGCGGCCCAACTGCTGATCCGGTTCACCGGCCCCGAACTGTGGTGGGTGTTGCGGATCGCGCATTGGGCGGCCGGTGTGCCTGCCGCCAGCGTGCCGGTACCGTCCGGGATCTCCGGTGTCCTGGTAGTCGGCGCTGCGACGGCGGTGGCTGCGGTGTTATGGCGCAGGCGATGGTTTCGGGCCGGAATGGCGGTCGCCGCCGTCGGGCTGCTCGCCTGGTCGTTGTCCGGGCTGCTGGTGGGGGCCGGCGAGGCTGTCGGCCAGTCATGACACGATCGAACAGTGAGCCAGCAGGTTTCGGCAGTGCATCTCGTGCTAGGAGATGAGGAGTTGCTGGTCGAGCGCGCCGTCGCGGAGGTGCTGCGGTCGGCGCGCCAGCGGGCCGGCACCGACGATGTCCCGGTAAGCCGGCTGCGAGCCGGCGAGGTGGGTGTCTACGAGCTGGCCGAATTGTTGAGCCCGTCGCTGTTCGCGGATGAGCGGGTTGTCGTCCTGGAAGCCGCCGGTGAAGCAGGCAAGGAAGCCGCGGAATTGATCGCCAATGCCGCCGCGGACATTCCGTCGGGTACCGAGCTGGTGGTCGTGCATTCAGGTGGCGGGCGTGCCAAGTCGCTGGCCGGTCAGCTGCGCGCGCTGGGCGCGCAGATGTATCCGTGCGCGCGGATCACCAAGGCCAGCGAACGTTTTGACTTCGTGCGCAACGAATTTCGCGCGCTCAAGGTCAAGCCCGACAACGACACGGTCAGCGCGCTGCTGGATGCGGTCGGTTCCGACATACGCGAACTCGCCTCGGCCTGTTCACAATTGGTCGCTGACACCGGCGGTCAGGTGAATGCTGCCGCAGTGCGGCGCTATCACGGTGGCAGGGCCGAGGTGAAGGGATTCGATATCGCCGATAAGGCGGTAACCGGTGACGTCGAAGGGGCTGTCGAGGCGCTGCGGTGGGCGATGATGCGCGGTGAGCCGCATGTGGTGTTGGCTGACGCGTTGGCCGAGGCCGTGCACGCCATCGGTCGGGTGGGTCCACTCTCCGGTGACCCCTACCGGCTGGCTGCCGAAGTGGGGATGCCGCCTTGGCGGGTGCAGAAGGCGCAAAAGCAGGCCCGGCGCTGGTCACCGGACATGGTGGCCACCGCGATGAAGTTGGTGGCGGCGTTAAATGCCGACGTGAAGGGCGCGGCCGCCGATGCCGACTACGCGCTGGAAGCGGCGGTGCGGAAAGTCGCGGAGCTGGCGTCCGGCGACGATGCGGTCCGGGACGGACCGAGGAGAAGCCGGACCATCGGGTAGGGCCGGCGACGATGCGGTCCGGGACGGACCGAGGAGAAGCCGGACCATCGGGTAGGGCCGGCGACGCGGGGTGCTGAACTCAGAGCTTGTTGAGGGCGTGGGCCAGCGCCGACTTCTTGTTCGCCGCCTGGTTCTTGTGGATCACGCCCTTGCTGGCCGCCTTGTCCAGCTTGCGGCTGGTGGAGACCAGCAGCTCGGCGGCTTTCTCTTTCTCACCGGCAGCGGCGGCCTCGCGGAACGCGCGGACGGCCGTGCGCAGCGACGACTTCACCGACTTGTTGCGCAGCCGGGCGCGCTCGTTCGTCCGGATGCGCTTCTGCTGCGACTTGATGTTGGCCACGCGTCAATTCCTTCGCAAATCTTTAGCGGCTTGTGCTGTCACGGTTGGCCGCAGCGCTCCAACGCTTAAGCGGCGACTAGTCAGGGTATCAGTCCGCCATGCATTCCCCCAAAGCGGAGGCGCTTGGCCTGCAGGAACGGCGCCAGTGAGGCAGCATGACACGGTGGCCCTTCGAACCGTTCCCGTCGAGACGAGGCGGCAGCCGCGCGGCGAGTCGCGGCCCTCCAAGCGCTACGAGCGCATCTTCGACGGCTACAACACCGCCAGCAGCTACGCCGAGGCCTTCGATGAGATGTTCGACAGTCAGGGCAATGTCCGCGGCCCGTATAAAGGCATCTACGCCGAGCTTGCGCCGTCGGACGCTTCCGATCTCGAGGGCCGCGCCGAGGCGCTGAGCCGCGCATTCAGCGATCAGGGCATCACGTTTTCGCTGTCCGGCCAGGAGCGGCCGTTTCCGCTGGACCTGGTCCCCCGGGTGATCTCGGCCGCCGAGTGGACGCGGTTGGAGCGCGGCATCACCCAACGGGTCAAAGCGCTCGAGTGCTACCTCGATGACGTCTACGGCGATCAGGAGATCCTGAACGACGGAGTCATCCCGCGCCGGCTGGTGACCTCCTGCGAGCACTTCTACCGCCAGGCCGCCGGCATCGTGCCGCCCAACGGCGTGCGCATCCACGTCGCCGGCATCGACCTGATCCGTGACGAACGCGGCAACTTCCGGGTATTGGAGGACAACCTACGTTCCCCGTCGGGGGTGTCCTACGTGATGGAGAATCGGCGCACGATGGCGCGGGTCTTTCCCAACCTGTTCGCCACGCACCGGGTGCGCGCCGTCGACGACTACGCCGCGCACCTGCTACGTGCCTTGCGCAAGTCGGCGGCCACCAACGAGGCCGATCCGACCGTCGTCGTACTGACCCCGGGGGTGGCCAACTCCGCGTATTTCGAGCATTCGCTGCTCGCCCGTCAGATGGGCGTCGAGTTGGTCGAAGGCCGCGACCTGTTCTGCCGCGACAACCAGGTCTACATGCGCACCACTGAAGGAGAGCGTCAGGTCGACGTCATCTACCGGCGGATCGACGACGCGTTTTTGGACCCGATGCAATTCCGTCCCGATTCGGTGCTGGGCGTGGCCGGCCTGCTCAACGCCGCCCGAGCCGGCAACGTGGTGATTTCCAGCGCCGTCGGCAACGGGGTGGGGGACGACAAACTCGTCTATACCTACGTGCCGACGATCATCGAGTACTACCTCGGCGAGAAACCGTTGCTGGCCAATGTGGACACCTTCCGGTGTTGGTTGGACGAGGAACGCGAAGAGGTGCTCGACCGGGTCGGCGAACTGGTGATCAAACCGGTCGAGGGGTCCGGTGGATACGGCATCGTGTTCGGTCCGGAAGCCTCCAACAAGGAGTTGACCGCGATCAGCAGGAAAATCCGTGAGGATCCGCGCGGCTGGATCGCCCAGCCGATGATGCAGCTTTCGACGGTCCCGACAAAGGTCGGCGACAAGCTGACGCCCCGCTACGTCGACTTGCGACCGTTCGCGGTCAACGACGGCGACGATGTGTGGGTGTTGCCCGGCGGGCTGACCCGGGTGGCCCTGGTTGAGGGGTCGCGGGTGGTGAACTCCAGTCAGGGCGGCGGCTCTAAGGACACCTGGGTGCTGGCGTCGCGCGCCTCGGTGGCCAACCGCGAGCTGGGCGCCGCCGAGATCGTGCGGTCGCTGCCAAACTCGGTCACCGCGTCCGCCGGCGACTCGGAGACCGAGAAGTCTCCCCAGCAGCAGCAACAGTCGCAGCTGCGCTCGACCCTGGAGCAGCAGCCCGTCCAACAGCAACAGCAGCGGACGGTGATCCGCTGATGCTGGCCCGCAATGCCGAGGCGCTGTACTGGATTGGTCGTTACGTCGAGCGAGCCGACGACACCGCGCGCATCCTCGACGTGACTATTCACCAACTGCTGGAGGATTCCAGTGTCGACCCCGACCACACGTCCCGGGTGCTATTGCAGGTGTTGGACATTGAGCCGCCGGAGACCCAGTTGGACGTCTGGTCATTGACCGACTTGGTCGCGTTTCGCCGCAACACCCCGGGCGGCTGCTCCATCGTCGACGCCATCTCGGCGGCGCGGGAGAATGCGAGGTCGGCCCGCGAGGTGACGTCAACCGAGACCTGGGAATGCCTCAACACCACTTTCAACGCCCTGGGTGAACGTGAGCGTGCCGCCAAACGCCTTGGGCCGCATGAATTTTTATCTTTCATCGAGGGCCGCGCCGCGATGTTCGCCGGCCTCGCTGATTCGACGCTTTCCCGTGACGACGGGTACCGCTTCATGATGCTGGGTCGCGCGATCGAGCGGGTGGATATGACCGTGCGGATGTTGCTGTCGCGGGTCGGGGACAGCGCCTCCTCGCCGGCGTGGGTCACCGTGCTGCGCTCGGCGGGCGCACACGACACTTATCTGCGGACCTACCGCGGTGTGCTTGACGCCAACCGGGTCGTCGAGTTCATCCTGCTCGACCGGCTGTTTCCGCGGTCGGTTTTCTACTCGTTGAAAATGGCCGAGCACAACCTCGACGAACTGCTGCACCATCCGCACAGTCGGGTCGGTACCACCGCGGAAGCCCAACGACTGCTCGGGCAGGCCCGCAGTGAGCTGGAATTCGTCGAACCGGGGGTGTTGCTCGACTCGCTGGAGATGCGGCTCGCCGGCTTGCAGAAGGCTTGCTACGACGTCGGAGAAGCGTTAGCAGTGCAGTACTTTCACGCCGTACCCTGGGTCGCCTGGTCCGATGCCGCCCATCGTGGCCCGTTGCCGGCCAGGCAGGGGAAGAGCTGATGTGGCGGCTGCGGGTGCTGCACGCAACCGGATACGCCTACCCGTCGCCGGCGACGGCCTCCTACAACGAAGCCCGGCTCACGCCACGGTCGGACACCCGGCAAAACGTTGTTCTCAACCGTGTGGAAACCGTCCCGGCCACCCGCTCATACCGCTACATCGACTATTGGGGCACCGCGGTGACGGCATTCGACCTGCATGCGCCGCACACCGAGTTGACCGTCACGGCCTCGTCGGTCGTGGAGACCGATCGAGCGGAACCGCCGACGGAAAAGGTCACCTGGGCCGACTTGCACAGCGAATCGGTGGTGGATCGGTTCGATGAGGTGCTTGGCCCGACCCGATCCACGCCGGCGAGCAAACGCATTGCGGCCGTAGGAAAGCGGATCGCGAAGTATCACGAACCCACCGAAGCCGTCTCCGCCGCCGCGGACTGGGTACGCAGCGAACTGGACTACGTTCGGGGCACCACGGGTGTCCATTCGTCGGGCCTGGATGCGCTACGCGAGGGCAAAGGCGTCTGCCAGGATTTCGTGCACCTGTCGCTAATCATATTGCGCAGCATGGGAATTCCCTCCCGTTACGTGTCGGGCTATCATCATCCCCACGCTGACGCGGTGGTGGGCGTCACGGTCGACGGGCAGAGTCACGCCTGGCTCCAGGCCTGGACCGGAAGCTGGTGGGATCTCGACCCCACCAATGACAGCGAGATCACCGAGCAGTACATCAGTGTCGGTGTCGGCCGGGACTACTCCGACGTGTCCCCGCTGAAAGGCATCTACTCCGGACAGGGTGCCACCGACCTCGACGTCGTCGTCGAAATCACCCGACTCGCATAGTGGACGCCGCAGGCGAGCATGACGGGCCGCCGTTGGCGCTCGTCGCCGCGATCTGCGTCGGGCTGCTGTTCGGCGGTCTGGCGATCGGGGTCGCGCTCGGCGGCGTGATGCCGCTGCCCTATGGGTCTCCCGCCGCGGTCCTTCACTACGTCCGCGCCGAGCCGCGCGCGATACAGGTGATCGCGGCGGCAGTGTTCGCATCGTCGGTGCCCCTGGGCGTCTACGCGGCGACGGCCAATGCCCGATTACGCCAACTCGGTGCGGCCGCCCCGGCACCGACGATCGCGTTAGCGGGTGGAGTCCTGGCCACCGGCGCGTTGGGCCTGACGGGTTTGGTGGCGTGGACGTTGTCACGGCCGGAGATCAGCGGCGAGACCGCGTTGGTGCGGGCGCTGTATTTCCTGGTGTTTCTGATCGGTGGCGCCGGACATCTGGTGGCGCTGGGCCTTCTTGTCGGCGGCATGGCGCTGCCTAGCCTCACCCTCGGGCTGTTGACCCGGCCGCTGGCCTGGGCCGGCCTGGTGATCGCCGGGCTTTGCGAGTCGACGACGCTGGTTCTGCTCTGGCCGGCGTTGGGGCCGATGCTGCCGGTCGCACGGGTGTCAGCACTGGCTTGGCTCGTCGTGGCCGGTGCGCGACTACCGCAGCGGCACAACGATATCCGCACGCGGTAATTCAGCCGCGTGGTGCCACCTCCACACGGTGCAGGTCGTCGCCGAGCTCGATCCGGCCGTCGAACTCGGTGGCGGCCAGCGCCCGCCACTGCTCCTCCTGTCCGGGTGCGATAGTCGGCACGTAATGGGTCAGCACCAGGATGCCGACCCCGGCGCGCCTGGCGGTGGCGGCCGCCTCCTGCACCGACGAGTGGTAATCACAAACGTCCTTCATGCGCTGTACCGGCAGCGGAGCGATGAGCTCTTTGCGGACGACGGTGTGCACCAAGGCATCTGCGCCAGTAGCGAGTTCGTCCAGGCTCTCACACGGCACGGTGTCACCCGCCAGCACCACCGAGGCGCCGTCGGCTTCGATCCGAAACCCGATCGTCGGCGCCACCGGCCGGTGGTCGGTCGGTGCCACCCGGATCGATACGCCGTCGCGGTCCCACACCGGGCCCTCGGTGTATTCGTGGACCTCGACTGGCGGCGGAGCGGTCAGGTCGTCGTGGTGAGCGATCCGATAGCTGATGTCGGGGCCAAAGGCTTTCAACGTTGCGTCGACCACTGCGGCGGTCCCGGGTGGCCCGATGATCGGCAACGGTGCGGGATCGGGCGCGAACGTGGTGATCCAGCGGGTGATCAGCACGTCGCCGAGGTCGGCGATGTGGTCGCTGTGCAAGTGGGTGAGCAGCAGGGCTGATAGACCGTTGGCGCCCAAGCCGATCGCCGCCGCGCGTTGCAACACACCGCGCCCGCAATCCACCAGGAAAGCCTGCCCGCCGGCCCGGATCAGGGTGCCCGGCCCGGCCCGGTTCGGGTCGGGGACAGGACTGCCGGTGCCGAGAAGTGTGATTTCGATCATGGTTTCAGGTATGTCACAAATCCGTCTCGTGACCACGACATTGGCCGGATTTTGACGAGCTGCTTTCACCAGGCCCAATCTCGCCGTAGCCTGGTGTGAACCGGATCACAATCGGCGGGAGGCCTTGATGCGGATTGCAGATGTGCTGCGGAACAAGGGTGGCGAGGTGGTGACGACCAACCCTGACGCGACAGTGAGCGAGCTACTGGCCGGGCTCGCCGGTCACAACATCGGCGCGATGGTCGTTGTCGGACCTGAAGAAGGTGTCGTCGGCATCGTCTCCGAGCGTGACGTGGTACGCCAGCTGCACGCCCACGGAGCTTCGGTGCTCTCGCAGCCGGTCTCGAAGATCATGACGGCGGTGGTCTCGACCTGTAGTAGAGCCGACACTGTGGACAGCCTGAGCATGCTGATGACCGAGAACCGGGTGCGACACGTGCCGGTAGTCGAGAACGGCAAGCTGATCGGCATCGTCAGCATCGGCGACGTCGTGAAGACGCGGATGGAGGAGCTGGAGGCCGAGCACGAGCAGCTCCAGTCCTACATCACCCAGGGCTGACCGCTCAGCTCCAGGAGTAGTCGCTTCTCAGCCTGGCGGCCACCACGTCGAAGATGGAGCGCTCGAGGATCGCGCCCTCCCGGCGGATGCCCTCTTCGGGGACGTCGAGCACTCGGTCCAGACGCACCCAGCTGGGTCTGCCCTCGTCATCCCAGCTTCCGCCGCCGATTCCCACCCAGTCCCGGTCGGCGGCATGCCTCTCCTGACTGGACATCATCAACCCGAGCAGCGTGCTGCGGTCGCGGCCGACGACGAGCACCGGGCGGTCCTTGCCGCGGGTGGGGTCGTCTTCGTAGCTCACCCACGTCCACACGATTTCGCCGGGGTCGGCCCGACCGTCCAAGTTGGGGCAGTAGACCAGCCGGCGGGCCCGATGCGCGGTGGGCGCGCTGGTCCTGGTGACCGGGCGACCTGCGGTGATCTCGGCCGGCGGTTCGGACGCGTTGCCGGCGATCACATCCAAAGCGATCTTGATGCCCCGCTGCACCGTCGGTGACTGTTGCAGCTGCCGGATCAGCTCCGGTGCTTCGCGGGAGGCCAAGGACACCAGATTCTCCAGGTTTTTCTGGAATCGCTGCAACGTCCGCCACTGTGACGCCATGTTCGCAGCATAAGACGACCCGCCACGATTGTGTCCCGACAAGGCTGCCTCGATACCCTGTAGGCAGCTCAGAGCGCTCGAGCAACCGCCGCTTGACCGCCCGTCGACCAGGAGATTCCCATCAGCAGTTTCGCGGACAAGACCTTCACCGCGCCGGCGCAGATTCGGAACTTCTGCATCATCGCCCACATCGACCACGGCAAATCCACCCTGGCCGACCGGATGCTGCAGCTCACCGGCGTGGTCGACGAGCGCTCGATGCGGGCCCAGTACCTCGACCGGATGGACATCGAGCGGGAACGCGGAATCACCATCAAGGCGCAAAACGTACGCCTGCCGTGGCGGGTGACCAGCGGCCCCGACGCCGGAAAAGAATACGTTCTGCATTTGATCGATACGCCAGGCCACGTCGACTTCACCTATGAGGTATCGCGGGCTCTGGAAGCCTGCGAGGGGGCGGTGTTGCTGGTCGATGCCGCGCAGGGCATCGAGGCGCAGACGTTGGCCAACCTCTATCTGGCGCTGGACCGCGACCTGGCGATCATTCCGGTGCTCAACAAGATCGACCTGCCCGCCGCCGACCCCGAGCGGTATGCCGCCGAGATCGCGCACATCATCGGCTGTGAACCCGACCAGGTGCTGCGGGTGTCAGGCAAGACCGGCGAAGGGGTGCCCGAACTGCTCGACGAGGTCGTCAAGCAGGTACCACCGCCGCAAGGGGATCCGGAGGCGCCCACTCGCGCGATGATTTTCGACTCCGTCTACGACATCTACCGCGGCGTGGTCACCTACGTCCGCGTGATCGACGGCAAGATCACCCCGCGCGAGCGCATCGCAATGATGTCCACCGGCGCCACCCATGAACTGCTCGAGGTCGGCATCGTCTCGCCGGAACCCAAGCCCAGCGAGGGCCTGGGTGTGGGCGAGGTGGGCTACCTGATCACCGGGGTGAAGGACGTCCGGCAATCCAAGGTCGGTGACACCGTGACGACCGCGCGGCACGGCGCCACCGAGGCGCTGACCGGTTACCGCGAACCCAAGCCGATGGTCTACTCGGGGCTGTATCCCGTCGACGGCTCTGACTACCCGAATCTGCGCGACGCCCTGGACAAGCTCCAGCTCAACGACGCGGCCCTGACCTATGAGCCGGAGACGTCAGTGGCGCTTGGCTTCGGATTTCGTTGTGGCTTCCTGGGATTGCTGCACATGGAGATCACCAGGGAGCGCTTGGAGCGCGAGTTCGACCTGGATTTGATTTCGACGTCGCCGAACGTGGTCTACCGGGTCGTCAAAGAAGACGGTGCGGAAATTGTTGTGACCAACCCGTCGGACTGGCCGGAAGGCAAGGTGCGCGCCGTCTACGAACCCATCGTCAAGACCACCATCATCGCGCCCAGCGAATTCATCGGCACGATCATGGAATTATGCCAGTCGCGCCGCGGCGAACTTGGCGGGATGGATTACCTGTCGCCCGAGCGGGTGGAACTGCGTTACACAATGCCGTTGGGGGAGATCATCTTCGACTTCTTCGACGCGCTGAAGTCGCGCACCCGCGGCTATGCCAGCCTTGACTACGAAGAGGCGGGCGAGCAGGAGGCCCAGCTGGTCAAGGTCGACATCCTGCTGCAGGGCGAGGCCGTCGACGCGTTCAGCGCCATCGTGCACAAGGATTCGGCGTTCGCCTACGGCAACAAAATGACCACCAAACTCAAAGAGCTCATTCCGCGTCAGCAGTTCGAGGTGCCGGTACAGGCGGCTATCGGGTCGAAAATCATTGCCCGAGAAAACATTCGCGCTATCCGCAAAGACGTGTTGTCCAAGTGCTACGGCGGTGACATCACCCGCAAGCGCAAACTGCTGGAGAAGCAGAAAGAAGGCAAGAAGCGGATGAAGACCATTGGCCGGGTCGAAGTGCCGCAAGAGGCGTTCGTCGCCGCGTTGTCCACCGACGCCGCCGGCGACAAGGCCAAAAAGTAGCTCGTTGGGCGTCCAGATTGCGTCCACGGCGGTGTTTTCCACGCAATCACGACCATGGCAGCAGTTTCACGGCGAAGAATTGGTGCGGTGCGACGCTCAGCCGCGACAGCAGTGCCCGCCCGCGTGCGGCGGCGGCGAACCGCGCGCATCGGACGCATCGGGCTCGCCCTGGTCTCGCTGCCCCTGGCAGCTGGCTGCATGGTTGTCGTCGATGGGACGGGATATCCGGGACCGGGGCCGGCGATGCTGCAGAAAAGTATCTACGAATCGGCCGACGTCAAAAGTCTTGCGTACGAGTCCTGGTGGAACAACGGCGACCCGGCGCAAGTGATCAGCGTTATGGAAGGTGTGGTCGCACTGTCCACGGCTGCACAAGCCGAGGCGCTGTTCGCGAAATTCTCGGGACAGTGGCAGCAGTGCAGCGGCGCGACGACGACCGAACAAACCGGCCCGATAAACACCACGAACGTCATCGGCGACATCCGCATTACCGATTCCGTTGTCGCGGCTACCAACACCGCGACCGCGGTATTGCCAAACATGCCGGCGCTGCAGCCCACTCCACAGGCGCGTGCAATCGGTGTCCGGCTGAACTGCGTGGTGGAGGTCGAGGTGGTGTTCTTCGGCGATCGACGTCCCTCCGACCCAGGTTCGGCCAACCCGGACACCAGCGCCGTCGACATCGCTCACGCGATGATGGACAAAGTCAGCGCTTTGAGCTGATCGGCCCTACACAGGCGCGTTGGCGGGCTGAAAAACCCCGGTGCTGTCGGCTTCCTCCTCGGCCCGGATCACGTGCACCACAGCATTGATCAACGCCAGGTGCGTGAAGGCCTGTGGGAAGTTTCCCAGATGCCGTCCGGTGGCCGGCTCGATCTCCTCGGCGTAGAGGTGCAGCGGACTGGCGAATGACAGCAGCCGCTCACACAGATGCTTGGCGCGGCTCACCTCGCCGATTTCGACCAGTGCCGACACCAACCAAAACGAGCAGATGGTGAATGTGCCCTCCTCGCCGACAAGTCCGTCGTCGGTCTCCTCGACGCGGTATCGCAGCACCAAGCCTTGTTCGGTGAGTTCATCGGCGATGGCCAGCACCGTGGCGCGCAGCCGCGGGTCGTCCGCCGGCAGGAACCGAGTCAACACCACCTGCAGCAGCGAGGCGTCCAGCGCGTCGCTGCCGTAGCGCTGGGTGAACACGCCCCGAGAGTTCACACCCTTTTCCAGGATGTCGGCTTTGATCTCTTCGGCAATCGCACGCCATTGCTGTGCGTAGCGTTTTTCACCCTGTCGCTCAGCCAGTTTCGCGCCGCGATCAGCCGCCACCCAGCACATGATCTTCGACGACGTGAAGTGCTGGGGTTCTCCGCGTACCTCCCAGATGCCGCGGTCGGGCTCACGCCAATGCTTGATAGCCTCTTCCACTTGGTTTTTCAGCACCGGCCACAGCGTGTCCGGCACCTGCTCGCGTGACTTGGCGTGCAAGTAGAACGAATCGAGGATGGCGCCCCAAATGTCGTGCTGGTTCTGGTTGTAGGCGCCGTTGCCGATCCGCACCGGGCTGGCATGGTCGTAACCGGACAGGTGAGGTAATTCCTCTTCCACGAGCCGGCGTTCGCCGCCGACGCCGTACATCACCTGTAGCGGTTGGCTTTCACCGTTGTTGGCGCCGGATACGTCGGCGATGAACGCGAAGAAGTCGTCGGCCTCGCGGTCGAGGCCCAAGGTGTAGAGCCCCCATAAAGCGAATGTCGAGTCGCGCACCCACGCATAACGATAGTCCCAGTTGCGTTCGCCCTGAGGTGTTTCCGGCAGCGAAGTGGTAGAGGCAGCCAGCAGTGCGCCGGTGGGCGAGTACGTCAACCCTTTCAGGGTGAGCGCGCTGCGTTGCAGATACGCCCGCCACGGATGGTCGGGGAAGTTGCCGATGTTGATCCACTGCCGCCAGCACTCAGCGGTGTTCCACATCTTGTCGGCGGCCTCGTCGAAGGTCTGCGGCGCCGGGTGCCGGGACCAACTCAAGGCGACAAAGGCGTTGTCGCCTTCCTTCATTCGGGTGCGCGCCCGCGCCTCTCGGCCCTCCAGACCGATCCGCAGGTTGGTGGTCAGCCGCAGGGCCGGGTGGGCGTCGGGATCTTTAGAGGCCCGGGCGACGGTTTCGCCGTAGCCGTCGGCCGAGTATTCCCAGGTGGCACCGAGGCGGTGGTAATCGAACGCCGGCTCGCAGCTCATCAGCAGTTCGACGGTCCCGCTGACGCAACGAATGGTGCGCAGCAGGATGTGCTCGGCATCCCAGTCCATTGGGGTGCGCCGATGCGTCCGCGACCGTCGATCGATGTCATGCCACGGCCCCATCACCAGCGCATCCCGCACGATCAGCCAGCCGGTGTGGGTCTGCCAGGTGGTTTCCATGATCAGGCTGCCGGGCAGATAGCGTCGTGCCGAGGGCACTGACACGCCATACGGCCCGAGCCGGAAATGGCCGGCGCTGCGGTCCAGGATTGCGCCGAACACACTCGCCGAATCCGGCCGCGGCACGCAGAGCCACTCCACCGAACCGGCCGGAGAGATCAGGCAGGTCGTCTCGCAGTCAGACAAGAACGCGTAGTCGGCAATCGGCGGGAATGCGTTCCGCGCCGACCCGCCGGAGTAGGACGCAGCCGGGGCGGCGATGGCAACCGTCGCCGATTCGGCCTTCTCCGCGGCCTCGTCGGCAGGCTGCGCGTGCAGAACCATGCCGACATCATGATGTGCCGACCCGCCCGGCGTCTACCGCAGCGGGCATCCACCGATTGGCTTCATCGCCCGTGCGGAATAGGGTGAGGCCGGTGAACGGGTTCCTCAGTTGGTGGGACGGCGTTGAGTTGTGGCTGTCAGGGCTGGGGTTCGTCTTGCAGACCATCGTGGTGATGCCGGTCGTGCTGGCGCTGGCCTACCTCGTCGCGCTGGTGTTGGACGCGATGCTGGGCCAGGGGACAAGGGGCATCCGGCTGATCAGGCGGGTACGCCACAATGACGAAGAACCCGGATGACCCCGAGGACGGGCATGCCGCGATCACAGGTGACGCTGGTGCTGGTCATCTTGGTGGTGCTGGTAATAGTCGCCTGGCTGCTGACCCACTGACGTGCGTCGGTAGAGCTGGCACTGCGGCGGATTCTGTTAGGCTTCCGCCATGCACGCGGTGTCCGGCAACAGCGAGAGCCATATCTTGGCGCTCATTGCCGTGGGTGATTGCGCTGTCGCTGACGTGCACTGTTGTAGCTGACTACCTCCCCGCGCGCGGTGTGGTGTCGGCGGAACTCTCCTAACTGCTGACCCTCGTCTTTCCGTAGCGGCGGGCTCGCTATTTGTTAATCCCGCCATCGAAAGGCCGACCATTGCGCGATGACGTCAGGGGTGCCGTGCGTTGGCGCCACGTTGTCGGGTTGAGCATCGCCGCGAGCGTCATCGCGGCGTGTCACGGTGGAGCCAGCGACGTCGTCGGCGGCGGCGGCCCCGCTAATGCGAACACGAGCATCACGCTGGTCGCCTATTCGGCGCCAGAACCGGGCTGGAGCAAGGTGATTCCGGCGTTCAACGCCTCACAAGAAGGCAAGGGTGTTCAGGTGATCACCTCGTACGGCGCCTCGGGTGACCAGTCACGCGGGGTCGTCGACGGCAAACCTGCCGACATCGTCAACTTTTCCGTCGAACCTGATATCACCCGACTCGTCAAAGCCGGCAAGGTTTCCAGCGACTGGAACAGAGATGCGACCAAGGGCATCTCGTTCGGATCGGTGGTGACCCTGGTGGTGCGGCCGGGCAATCCCAAGAACATCAGGGACTGGGACGACCTGCTGCAGCCGGGCGTGGAGGTCATCACGCCCAGTCCGCTGAGTTCCGGCTCGGCGAAGTGGAATTTGCTCGCCCCGTACGCCGTCAAGAGCGGCGGCGGCCACAACCCGCAGGCCGGCATTGACTTCATCAACAAGCTGGTCGGCCAGCACGTCAAACTGCGCCCGGCGTCGGGGCGCGAGGCCACTGACGTTTTCGTCCAAGGCAGCGGTGACGTCCTGATCAGTTACGAAAACGAAGCGATCGCCACCGAGCGCCAAGGCAAACCGGTCGCCCATCTCAACCCGCCGCAGACATTCAAGATCGAGAACCCGGTGGCGGTGGTGACCAACACCGCTCACTTGGATGCCGCCACCGCGTTCAAGAACTTCCAGTACACCGCACAGGCCCAGAAGCTTTGGGCAGCAGCGGGATTCCGGCCGGTCGACCCGGCCGTCGCAGCCGACGTGCGTGGTCAGTTCCCAATGCCGGCCAAGCTGTGGACAATCGCCGACCTTGGCGGTTGGGACACCGTGGATGCCCAACTGTTCGACAAGAAGTCCGGCAGCATCACCAAGATCTACATGCAGGCCACCGGATGACAGCGGCGATAACACAGGAAGTGACCGGACGCACGCGGGGCGATGGCGGGCCGGGCCGCAAGGGCTCCCGCGGCGGCGGCACGTCACTGCGGGTCGGCGTGGCGATGGTGTGGCTTTCGGTCATCGTGTTGCTGCCGTTGGCCGCGATCGTCTGGCAATCGGTCGGTGGCGGCTGGCAGGCGTTCTGGCTGGCGGTCACCTCAAACGCTGCGGTGGAATCCTTCCGGGTGACGCTGACGATCTCCGCGGGCGTCACCGTCCTCAACATGATCTTCGGTCTGCTGATCGCCTGGGTTCTGGTACGCGACGACTTCCCGGGCAAGCGGCTTATCGACGTCATCATCGATCTGCCGTTCGCGTTGCCCACGATCGTGGCCAGCTTGGTGATGCTGGCCCTCTACGGGAACCACAGCCCCGTCGGCCTGCACCTGCAGCACACCGAATGGGGTGTCGGCGTGGCCCTGGCGTTCGTCACACTGCCGTTCGTGGTGCGGGCCGTCCAGCCGGTGCTGCTGGAAATCGATCTCGAGACAGAGGAGGCGGCCGCGTCGCTGGGCGCCGGCAACGCGACGATCTTCACAACTGTCGTACTGCCTGCTCTTACTCCGGTCCTGTTGACCGGTGCGGGGCTGACGTTTGCCCGGGCCATCGGCGAGTTCGGGTCGGTGGTGCTGATCGGTGGGGCGGTGCCGGGTAAAACCGAGGTGTCCTCGCAGTGGATCCGGACCCTGATCGAAAATGACGACCGTACCGGCGCTGCTGCGATATCGATTGTGCTGCTCGCTATCTCGTTTGTCGTACTTTTTGTCCTGCGTACCCTCGGATCGCGTGCGGCCAAGCGTGAGGAGTTGTCGCCATGACCGCGCCGGCGACGATGCAGAGCGAAGCGATGAGGAGGAGCGGCGTATGACGCTGTCGCCGCGGGTGCGTTACCTCATCCGCTTTGTTGCGCTGAGCTACGTTTTTGTGCTGCTTGTCGTCCCAGTTGGGTTGATCTTGTGGCGGACCTTCGCGCCCGGTTTCGGCCAGTTCTTCGCCTGGGTCAGTACGCCGGCGGCGGTGTCCGCGTTGAACTTGTCGGTGCTAGTGGTGGCGATCGTGGTGCCGCTCAACGTGATCTTCGGTATCCTGACTGCACTGATGCTGGCGCGCAACCGGTTCCGCGGCAAGGGCGTCCTGGAGGCGATCATTGATCTGCCGTTCGCGGTCTCGCCCGTCGTTGTCGGCGTGGCCTTGATCGTGCTGTGGGGATCCGCGGGGCTGCTGGGCTTCGTCGAGAAAGACTTTGGCTTCAAGATCATTTTCGGGTTGCCCGGTATCGTCCTCGCCAGTGTCTTCGCCACGTTGCCCTTTGTAGTGCGAGAGGTCGAGCCGGTGCTGCACGAATTGGGCATCGATCAGGAGCAGGCAGCGGCAACGTTGGGTTCAAGCTCGTGGCAGACGTTTTGGCGGATCACGCTGCCCTCGATCAGGTGGGGGCTGACCTACGGGATCGTGTTGACCATCGCGCGCACGCTCGGCGAATACGGTGCGGTCATCATGGTGTCGTCGAACCTGCCGGGAAAGTCCCAGACGCTGACGCTGCTGGTATCCGACCGCTACAACCGTGGCGCCGAATACGGCGCATATGCCCTTTCGACACTGCTGATGGCAGTCTCGGTGGTGGTCCTACTCGTCCAGGTGATTCTCGATGCTCGGCGTGAACGAGCGACCAAGCAGGCTTGAGGAGTTGCGTTATGGGAAACGCGATCGTCGTACAGGGCGTCAACAAGCGCTACGGCGACTTCGTCGCACTGGACAACGTTGACTTCGTGGTGCCCGCCGGCTCACTTACGGCATTGCTGGGACCCAGCGGCTCGGGCAAGTCGACCCTGTTACGCGCCATCGCCGGACTCGACCAGCCGGACTCCGGGACCATCACGATCAACGGCCGCGATGTCACCCGGGTGCCGCCGCAGCGGCGCGACATCGGCTTCGTATTCCAGCACTACGCGGCGTTCAAACACATGACCGTCCGCGACAACGTGGCCTTCGGGTTGAAAATTCGTCGCCGACCCAAGGCCGAAATCGCCGAGAAGGTCGACAACTTGCTGAAGGTCGTGGGGCTCAGCGGTTTTCAAACCCGCTACCCCAACCAGCTCTCCGGCGGCCAGCGGCAGCGCATGGCGCTGGCGCGCGCGCTCGCGGTCGACCCGCAAGTGCTGCTGCTCGACGAACCATTCGGTGCCCTGGATGCCAAGGTCCGCGAGGATCTGCGCGCCTGGCTGCGCAGGCTGCACGACGAGGTGCATGTCACCACCGTGCTGGTCACCCATGACCAGGCCGAGGCGCTCGACGTGGCCGACCGGATTGCCGTACTCAGGGACGGTCGAATCGAGCAAGTGGGATCGCCGACCGACGTCTATGACACTCCGGCAAACGCGTTCGTGATGTCGTTTCTGGGCGCAGTGTCCTCGCTGAACGGCACCTTGGTTCGTCCCCACGACATCCGGGTCGGCCGCCGACCCGATATGCAGATCGCCGCCGGCGATGGCACCGCCGAGTCCACCGGTGCCATCCGCGCCACCATCGACCGCGTGGTGATGCTCGGTTTTGAGGTGCGCGTGGAGCTGATCAACGCAGCCACCGGCCGACCGTTCACTGCGCAGATCACCCGGGGCGACGCCGAGGCGCTGGGCCTCAAGGAGGGGGACACCGTCTATGTGCGCGCCACCCGAGTGCCGCCCATCGCCGAGGCAACGGCTGCTCCCGTCGAGGACAAAGACAAGCTGTCCTCCACCTCATGAATGCCGGGCCCCGGGGCTGCTACGCGGCGACAGGCTGGGCTATCGCCTCTTCGAAGCGGTCCAGCACCGTCTCGGCCACCAGCCGGTGGGCGCCCAGCGGTGCCGCCATCGGAATCCCTTCCGCTGCAGCGCATTGGGCTACCCGATCGGTTAACCGCCCCGGCGCCAGAAACCACGGTGCGATCACCAGGCGGCGGGCACCACGGCGCCGCAGTTCATCGGCGGCCTCCGCCACCGACGGACCGGGGCCCGTCGCGAAGGTGGTTGTGGCGCAGGCCCATCGAGCGCCTGCCAGCAACATGCCCGCGACCTGAGCGGTGCGCGCGTTAGCCGCGGCATGCGTCGAGCCGATCGCGGCCACCAGCACGCCCAGGCCGGGATCGGCTCTGCTGACTCCCAACTCGGTTAGCCGCTCGTACAGCACCGACACCAGCCGGTCGTCCTCGCCGAGGACGTCGGCCTGCCGCACGGCCAGACCACAACTGCCGATCTGGCGGGGGATGTCCATGCGGGCGTGGTAGGCGTCGGCCAGCAACAACGGGGTGACCACCGCACCTGGCCTGAGGACGTCAACCAGGCGTGGAGTATTCAACTCGCAGAACCCGACACGCACGCCGAGGCCGGGCCGCATGAAGCGGATTTGATTGGCGACGGCCCGGGCGTTGGCCGCCGACCGTGGATCTTGGCTGCCATGCGCGGCCAGCACCAGGGTCGTCACGACGCGTGCAACCCGCATTCGGTTTTGGACAGCCCCTGCCAGCGCCCGCTGCGCGGATCGGAACCCTCGATGACCTGAGCGGTGCATGGAGCACAGCCGATCGACGGATAACCTTCGTAGACACGCGGATTCACCAACACATCGTTGTCGTCGATGTAGGCCTGCATGTCGTCGTCGGTCCACGCGGCCAATGGGTTGATCTTCACCAATCCGAACGCCTCGTCGAAGCTGATCAGCGGGGCGTTGGCGCGAGTCGGCGCCTCCACGCGGCGCAGGCCGGTGACCCAAGCGGAGTAACCGCGCAGCGCCTTGGACAACGGGGCGACCTTGCGGAGCCGGCAGCATTCGTTGGGTTCCCGGGCGAACAGATCCTTGCCCAGCAGCTTGTCCTGTTCGGCGACGGTGCGCTCGGGTGTGACGTTGAGCACGCTGATGTCGTAAACCGCCTCGATCGCGTCACGGGTGCCGATCGTCTCCACGAAGTGATAGCCGGTGTCCAAGAACATCACTGGCACGCCGGGGCGCACCTTGGCCGCCAGATCGACGAGCACCGCGTCTTGCATATTCGAGGCCACCACGTAGTTACAGGTTGCCGACGACCGCGGCCCCCGGACGCCGCCGAAGTGCTCGTCGGTCCAGCGCAACAGGTCGGAGGCGCCGGCGCCCGCCAACTCCGCGGCCCCCCGCTCGGCCAATTCGCGTAATTCCGCTTCCGCCAACCCGTTCGCCTCCCCAGTCATCGCAGATCCGCCTCGTCGGCGCGCAGCGCCCATGTCGCAAAGCGTTCGCCTGCATCGCGTTGCTTGATGAAATTGCGCACTACCCGGTCGATGTAGTCCCCGAGCTCGGCGCTGGTGACCTTGTGCTGGCGCAGTTTTCGCCCGAAGCCACTGTCGAGGCCCAGGCTGCCGCCCAGGTGCACTTGGAATCCCTCGACAGATCCGCCGTGGCCGTCGTCGACCATCTGGCCCTTGAAGCCGATGTCGGCAATCTGGATGCGCGCACACGAGTTCGGGCAGCCGTTGATGTTCACCGTCACCGGCACGTCCAGTTGAGCGTTGATGTCGTCGAGCCGGCGCTCCAGCTCGGGCACCAGCACTTGGGAACGGCCGCGCGTGTCGGCGAACGACAGCTTGCAGTATTCAATACCGGTGCAAGCCATCAGGTTTCGACGCCAGTGCGACGGCTTTGACGGCAGCCCCAGCGCGTCCAGGCCGGCGGTCAGCTCGTCAAGCTGGTCGTCGGCAACGTCCAGAATGACGAGCTTTTGGTACGGCGTGAACCGGATCCGTTGCGACCCGGCCTGCTCGGCCAGGTCGGCCACCGCGGACAGGACGCTGCCCGAAACCCGTCCCGCGATTGGTGCCACCCCGACGGCGTTGAGTCCGTTCTTCAGCCGCTGCACGCCAACATGGTCGATCGGGTGCTTGACGGGTTCAGGAGCGGGACCGTCGATGAGTTTGCGTTTGAGATACTCGGTTTCGAGCACTTCTCGGAACTTTTCTATGCCCCAGTCCTTGATCAGGAACTTCATCCGGGCCTTGGACCGCAGTCGTCGGTAGCCGTAGTCACGGAACAGCGATGTGACGGCCTCCCAGACATCGGGCACCTCCTCCAGCGGCACCCACGCACCAACCCGTTGGGCCAGCATCGGGTTGGTGGACAGACCGCCGCCGACCCACAAATCCAGCCCGGGTCCGTGCTCAGGATGGTTGACCCCGATGAACGCGACGTCGTTGATTTCGTGCGCGACGTCCTGCAGACCCGATATTGCGGTCTTGTACTTGCGGGGGAGGTTGGAGAAATCCGGATTACCGATGTAGCGGCGGACAATCTCGTCTACGGCCCAGCTCGGGTCGAGAACCTCGTCGAGCGACTCACCGGCCAGCGGCGAGCCCAGCACCACCCGTGGGCAGTCGCCGCACGCCTCGGTGGTCTGCAGCCCGACCGCGGCCAGTCGCTCCCAGATCTCGGGTACGTCCTCGATCTTGATCCAGTGGTATTGCACGTTTTCGCGGTCGGAGATGTCGGCGGTGTCCCGAGCGAACTCGGTGGAGATCTGGCCGAGTGCGCGCAGTGCCGCAGTTGACAGCGCCCCGCCGTCGCACCGCACCCGCATCATGAAGTACTTGGCTTCGAGCACATCGGCGTTCTCGTCGCCGGTCCAGCTGCCGTCGTAACCCTGTTCACGCTGGGTGTAGAGCCCCATCCAGCGGAAACGGCCACGCAGGTCGTTTTTGTCAATGCTGTCGAAGCCCGCTTTGGCGTAATGGTTGACGATGCGGTCGCGCACGTTGAGCGCGTCGTCATCGAGCTTGAATTGTTCGTTGGGGTTGAGCGGCTCACGCTCGCCAAGCGCCCATTGGCCTTCGCTGCGGCCTTTCGAGCGAGGGAGGCCGGGCCGGGGGGACGTCATTCGGCAATCTCCTTTTGTGGAGTAGCCGGCTTGGACCGCGCGAATTACCGGTTGCTGTCCCGGCGGCGCAGATCCGGTGGCCAGCTGAAAGTACAGGTGGGCGGGTCTACGACATCAAGGCAGACAGCGACAGCTGCAGACACGCTTGAGATCGATGTGCCGACGCGCCACCAATGCGATGTCGAACGGGCTGCGGCGGGCGATCACTCGGCCATTGTGCCATGGATGTCGCTAACGGTCGCTACCAGGGTGGAATTTCTCTCACGGTGAGCAAAACTACGGGGCGACCCTGAGACGCAGCGCAAATGATTCCGAGAGTCCGCTGCTAACTCCTACCGGTCCGCCGCCCAGGTGGCCAGCGCTGGAGGTTATGCCGGGAGTCGGGGATATTGGCAGCCATGACGGCAAGTACTGCGCCGGTCGGCCTGCCCGATCTGCACCTGAGCCCGGGCGGACCGTTCGGAATCTACGTGCACGTGCCGTTCTGCGTGACCCGCTGCGGCTACTGCGACTTCAACACCTACACCCCAGCCGAACTGGGTGGGGTCAACCCCGACGCATGGCTGCTGGTGCTGCGGTCGGAACTGGAACTGGCCGGCCGGCTGCTGGGCGCACCGACCGTGCACACCGTGTTCGTCGGGGGCGGCACGCCCTCGCTGTTGGGCAGTGCGCGCTTGGCCACGGTGCTGGATTCGGTGCGGGACAACTTCGAGCTCGCATCCGATGCCGAGGTCACCACGGAAGCCAACCCGGAGTCGACCTGGCCGGAGATGTTCGCCGGCCTGCGCTCGGCCGGATACACCCGGATATCGCTGGGCATGCAGTCGGTGGCGCCGCGGGTGCTGGCCACTCTGGACCGGGTGCACTCGCCGGGTCGGGCGGTGGCCGCCGCGCGCGAGGCTATGGCGGAGGGCTTCGAACACGTCAGCCTCGACCTGATCTACGGCACGCCAGGAGAATCCGACGACGATCTGCTGCGTTCGGTGGATGCCGCGGTCGGTGCCGATGTCGACCACGTCTCGGCCTACGCACTGGTGGTCGAGGACGGCACCGCGTTGGCACGACGGGTTCGCCGCGGCGAGATCGCCGCTCCCGACGACGACGTATTGGCGCATCGCTACGAGCTGGTCGACGAGCAGCTATCGGCGGCCGGGTTCGACTGGTACGAAGTGTCCAACTGGAGCCGTCCGGGCGGGCAGTGCCGACACAACCTCGGCTACTGGGACGGTGGCCAGTGGTGGGGTGCGGGTCCCGGTGCGCATAGTTATGTCGGTGCGACGCGCTGGTGGAATGTTAAGCACCCCAACGCTTATGCGCAGATCCTCGACGGTGCGGCGTTGCCCGTCGCCGGTTTCGAGCAGCTAACTGCTCAGCAGCGACACACCGAGGACGTGTTACTGGAAATTCGACTGCACCAAGGCCTCCCGCTGGACCTGCTGGACGACGCTGAGCGCGAGCGTGCCACCCAAGCCGTCGACGACGGCTTGCTGACGCCCGACGGTGATCGCCTGATACTCACCGACCGGGGACGGCTGCTGGCCGACGGCGTCGTCCGCATGTTGCTGGGGTAGCAGACGATGACCGCAGCGACCTCAACTCAGATACTGGCGGCTCATCGCTCCTCCGGTCGGCTTTTCACAGCCGCGGGTATCGGCTCGTTCGTGCTCGACGCTGGAGCGCCCGGTGCAGAACCGGTCGTCTGTGTGCACGGTGTTCCGGCCTCAGCTTTTCTGTACCGCAAGCTGGTTCCTGCGCTCGCTGAACGCGATCTTCGCGGCATCGCCGTCGACCTGCCGGGTTTGGGACTGGCCGAGCGGCCCGCCGACGCCGATTACAGCTGGACCGGACTCGGTCGGTGGTTGTCGGCCGCGGTCGACGCCCTGGGTTTGGATCGATTCCATTTGGTGGTGCACGACATCGGGGGCCCGATCGGCTTCGAGCTCGCTACTGCCAACCCGGATCGAGTCCGGTCCCTAACCCTGCTCAACACCGTCGTGGCCGTCGAAAGCTTTCACCGGCCGTGGATGATGGAGCCCTTCGCTCACCGGGGAGTGGCCGAGGCGTGGCTGGCGTCGGTGCGACTGCCGGGGATGTTTTTCGCGCTGATGCGATATGTCGGGGTGAGTCGGCGTGTCTCAGCGGCCGAAATCGCCTGTTATGTTCCGCTGCTTCTCGGAAGTGACAGCGGCGGAGCGTTTCTGAAGATCATGCGTGGCTTTGAGCTGACCGCCGACAAGCAGCGCCGTTACCTTTCCGCCGTTCGCAACGTGCCATACCCCGTGCAGATCGTCTGGGGTAACCGGGATCCCGCATTGCCGTGGCAACGCTATGGGGTGCAAGCCCAGCTCGCCGCAGACGTCGAGACGCCAATCCTGCTGCCTGGCAAGCATTTTCTACAAGAGGACTTTGCTCCGCAGATCGCGCAGGCGGTTGCGCGGATCGCCGGGCAGGCAGGCGGTAACCGCAGCCGTTAGAAGCACACGATGCTGCGGGCACCCCGGCCTGCGGCCATATCGGTGAACGCCGCCTCGACGTCGTCGAGGCCGATACGCCGCGTCACCAACGCCTCGATGTCGAGCAGACCGCGGCGGGCCAGGTCGGCCAACACCGGGATATCGCGCGCCGGGTCGCTGGCGCCGTACACGCTGCCCCGAATTGTCTTGCCGTCGGCCATCAATGAGAGCGCCGGAAAGGTCACCGACTCCTCGATCCCCGCGGCTCCTACCAGGGTGACCTTGCCGCCACGGCGGGTGGCGTCGTAGGCCGCGCGGATCGTGGCGGGCTTGCCCACGACTTCGATGCCGTGATCGACTCCCGCGCCACCCGTGAGGTCGCGCACGGCGGTGGCCAGGTCGACCTGGCTGGCATCGATCGTGTCGGTCGCACCGTTTTCGACCGCAGCCGGAAGCTGCGCGGCAACCTGGTCGGCGGCGATGATCGGCGCCGCGCCGGCCATCCGGGCGCCTTGGATGGCAGCCAAACCCACACCACCGCAACCGATCACAAGCACGCTTTCACCCGGGCGGACGACTGCGGTGTGCATCACCGCGCCGACGCCGGTCGTGACACCGCAGCCCAGCAGCGCGGCATGAGCGAGCGGCAGCGACTCATCGACAGGCACCACAGCCGCGGCCGGTAGCAGTGTCTCTTCGGCCAGCGACCCGACACCCATTCCCGGCCACACCTGACCGGCGGAGCTCTCGGCGTATGAACCGCCGTAAACATGGTCGTAGGCATGCACGCACAGCTGCGACTCGCCACGCAGGCAATGCGGGCAGGACCGGCACGCCACCAGCCAGGTCAGCACGACGTGTTGACCCGGCCGCACGGTGGTGACGTCGTCGCCCACGTCGGTGACGACTCCGGCGCCCTCGTGACCGAGCGTGCAGGGGAGCAGCGTCGGTATGGACCCGTTGCGCAACGACAGGTCGCTGTGACACACGCCGCTGGCGGCCAGCCGGACCCGAACTTCGTGGCGGCCCAGCGGCCGCAGCGCGAGCTCCTCCACGACAGTCGGTTGCCCGACTTGCCGCAGCACCGCCGCCTTCACCGCAAGGCTCCTGTGATTTGCGTCATACCGATTTACCATTGCGGGGCGAGCGCACCTGGTCAAGGAGGCAGCACGATGACCGCAACATCGTCGGGAACATCCGCGACCCTCACGATCGGCGGCGAGCCGCAGCCCGGCGCCGCCGCGAGTTACCCGGTGCACAACCCGGCCCGTCCGGCCGAGATCGTCGGCTACGCACCGGCCGCCGATCTCGATCAGCTCGATGCCGCCGTGCAGGCGGCGCGGCGCGCCGCCGCCGGGTGGCGCGCACTCGGCGTCGCCGAGCGGGTCGCCGCCGTCACCGCGGCCGCCACTGTTGCGGCAGCCGAACTCGCTGGCAACGACGCTGCGCAGCTCTACACCCGCGAACACGGCAAGGTGCTCGCCGAGGCGAGCTTCGAAATCGACACCGCTCCGGCGTTGGCCGCAATCCTCGGGTCGATCGCCGAGGAAGCCCTGGCGCCCGAACGGATCGACCCGCAGGCGGCCTACCCGCGGCTGCAGCATGAGCCCTACGGGGTGGCGGCACTGGTGTTGCCGTTCAACTGGCCGTTGGCATTGACCATGACCAAGCTGTCGTCAGCGCTGACTGCAGGCAACACCGCCGTCGTCAAGGTGCCGCCGACCTGTCCGCTGGCCGCCCTGCAGTTCGGGGCGGCGTTCGCCGCGGCGCTGCCACCCGGTGTGGTGAACATGCTCGCAGGTCCGGGCAGCGAGCTGGCCCAGGCGCTGATCACCCATCCGGGCATCGACGTCATCTCGCTGACCGGCGGCGTGGCCACCGGACGCGCGGTGATGGCGGCGGCCGCGCCGCGGCTGACCCCGATACTGCTCGAACTCGGCGGCAACGACCCGGCGATCATCGCCCCGGACATCACCATTACCGACCAGCTCGTCGAGCAGCTTTTCGCCGCGACCTACACCACCTGTGGTCAGGTGTGCATGGCGATCAAACGGTTGTACGCGCCGGCCGATAAAGCCGACGAGCTGGCCGACGCGGTGCTGGCGCGCTGCCGGCGCGAGGTAGTCGGGGACGGCCTCGCCGACGAGGTCACCCTCGGGCCCATGCACACCGCCGCGGGACGCGACCGGGTAGCGGCGCTGGTCGCCGACGCCGCAGCCCGCGGCGCGACCGTCCGGACCGCCGGCGTCCTGCGCGAGGCCGACACCGATGCCGACGGGCATTTCGTCCTGCCGACCGTGGTGACGGATCTGGCTGACGATGCGCCGCTGGCCACCGAGGAGCAATTCGGGCCGGTGCTGCCGATCTTCGGCTATCGGAATCTGGACGCGGCGATCACCGCGGCCAACGCGGGCGACTTCGGGCTCACCGCGTCGATCTGGACCGGCGACGACGCGCTGGCCGACCGCGTCGCCGATCAACTGATCGCCGGCACGGTCAGCGTCAACTGTCACGGCATGGCCGCCCAAGACCCACGGCTGCCGTTCGGCGGCGTCGGCCAATCGGGCCTCGGCCGTGAACTCGGGGTGGCGGGCATCCGGGCGTTCACCCAGCCGCGGGCGTTCGTGCGCCAGGCAGCCCCCCAATAACCGCGGATCTCTACCCAACGCTCCGGGTTTGGTGTCAGGCTGACCACATGACAGACACCGAAGGATACGTCGACCAGGCGATGGCGGGCCTCCCGGAACCGCAGCCGATGTACAAGGCGCTCCGCGAGTCGAGCCCGGTGTTCCGGTCGCCGCAGGCGGTCGTGCTCAGCCGGCTGGCCGACATCGAGATGGCGCTCAAGCACACCGAGCTGTTCTCGTCGAACATGGACGCCGTCGATCTGGGCAACATCCGGCCGCTGATCCCACTGCAAATCGACCCACCCGAGCATGCCAAGTACCGCCGCATCCTCGATCCGCTGTTCACCCCGCGGGAGATGGCCCGACGGGAGCCACGCGTCACCGAGCTGGTGAACGAAATGATCGACCGCTTCGCCGATCGCGGCGAATGCGATTTTCACGAAGAGTTCGCCGTGCCCCTGCCGTGCACGGTGTTTCTGCAGCTGGTGGGGCTGCCGCTGGAAGACTTGGACCAATTCCTGGAGTGGAAGGACAATGTGATCCGCCCGGAGGGCGCCTCTGGATACGACCGCCGCCACGAGGCCACGGCACCCGCGGCGCAACAGATCTACGACTACTTCGAGCGCGCGATCGACGACCACATCGCCAGCCCACGCGACGACGTGTTGTCCTCGCTGATCGCGGCCAGGATCGATGGAGAACCGCTGACGCGCGAGGAGATCCTCGACATCTGCTTCCTTTTCTTGATCGCCGGGCTGGACACGGTGACCGACTCGCTCGACTGCTTCTTCGTGTACCTGGCCCGGCACCCCGAGCATCGTCATCAGCTCGTCGAGCAGCCCGACATCCTGCCGAGCGCCATCGAGGAGTTGTTGCGTTGGGAGACACCAGTGCCCGGCGTCGTGCGGGTCGCGATGGAAGACGTCGAGGTGGGTGGCTGCCCGATCGGCAAGGGGGAGCGGGTCAGCCCGTTATTGGGCGCGGCGAACACCGACCCCGCCGAGTTCCCCGACCCCGAGCTGGTGGACTTCGGCCGCAACCCGAACCGGCACCGCGCCTTCGGCGGCGGCCCGCACCGCTGCCTGGGTTCACACCTGGCCCGCATGGAGCTGCGGGTGGCCTTGCGCGAATTCCATCGGCGCATACCCGATTACGAGATCAAGCCCGGTACCGAGCTGACGTATACCGCCGCGCTGAGGTCGGTGGAATCGCTGCCGTTGACCTTCCCGGTGGCATGACCCGCGTCGCCGTCGACGCCGACCGCTGCACCGGACATGGGCGCTGCTACAACTTGGCGCCCGACGTCTTCGACGCTGACGAGGTCGGCCACTGTATCGTGCTCGTCGAGGACGTCTCGGGTGAACTCGAGGCGCAGGCCGTCACTGGTGAGCAAAACTGCCCGGAGCAGGCAATTACTCTGTCGCGCTGAAGATTCAGACGAAGCAGACGACGCTCCGGCGGTGATATCAGCCCCAGCGAATTGTCGCCCTTGACCAGGTCGCGAGGCTTTGTCATCGGCCGCAGTGCACAACTCCTGAAGTTCCCCGGTCTCGTTGGTTCGCCTGCACGGCAAGGTGTTTGCGGCCACTGCGGGAAACCGCGAGTATGGTGATTCGATGGCTGTCACCCCGTCCAATGAACGGATGATCGCCGGGGTCGCCGCCGCGTCCGTCTCGCTCGGGGTAGCCCAGCTGGTGGGTATCCCGTTCGGTGCGCGGGCGGATGCGCGCACTGCGATCGGCTCAGCGGTCGTCGACCTGACCCCTGGGCCCATCAAAGAGTGGGCGATTCAGACCCTGGGCTCTCTGGACAAACTCTTCGTGAGCGTCGTCGTGCTCGTGGCCATCGCTACGATCGCCGCAATCGCCGGGACCCTCGAGACTCGGCGCCGCCCGCTCGGCAGCGCCGTGATCGCCGCGGCGGGCGTCCTCGGATGCGTCGCGGTGCTGTCGCGCCAGGGTGCCGCGGCACTCGACACGATCCCCACTGTCGCCGGCGCCGCCTGCGGCGTGGCGACCCTACGCTTGCTCACCCGTCGGTTCTGGCCCGGCCCGGAAGGCCCGGAAGACAGAGCCGACCACGACGCGCCGGATGCCGGCAGGCGCAGGTTGGTCATGTTCGGATTGCTCGGATTCGGAGTGCTGAGTGGCGTGGTGGGTGCGGTAACTACGCGGTTGTTGCATTCGGTGGCCGCTGACCGCAACACCTTCGCACTTCCCCGACCGCGCACGTCGGCGCCACCGGTACCTGCTGATGTGCAACCGAACGGCGTTGCGCTACCGACCTTTGTCACCGCCAGCGCCGACTTTTACCGAGTGGACACCGCACTGGTTGTTCCGCAACTCAGCCGCGGCGACTGGCGACTGCGCATCCACGGCATGGTGGATCGCGAAGCCACCTACAGCTTCGACGACCTCGCCCGCTTCGACGTCGTGGAAACGGTGACGACGTTAACTTGTGTGTCGAATCTTGTTGGAGGAAAACTAATTTCGACAGGAATCTGGACAGGCTACCGGATGGCCGACCTGCTCGCGGCGGCCGGTGTACACGCGGATGCCGATATGGTGCTCTCGACGTCAATCGACGGGTTCACCGCCGGCACGCCAGTGCAGGCGCTCACCGATGGCCGCAACGCGCTGCTGGCGGTCGGCCTCAACGGTGAGCCGCTGCCGCTCGAGCATGGCTACCCGGCCCGGCTGGTGGTACCCGGGCTCTACGGGTACGTGTCAGCCACCAAGTGGGTCGTTGAGTTGGAGCTGACCCGTTTCGACAGGGCAAGGGCGTACTGGACGCGGCAGGGCTGGGCGCCGCGGGCACCCATCAAGACTGAATCGCGGATCGACGTGCCGAGAGGTGGCCAGAAGATACCGATGGGGTCCGTGGTGTTTGGTGGTGTCGCATGGGCACAGAATCGCGGCGTGCGGGCCGTGGAGGTCCGCATCGACGATGGCGTCTGGCGGCCCGCTGAACTGGGCGCGAGCTATTCCAATGAGACGTGGCGGTTGTGGAGTTTCCCTTGGCAGGCGAAAAGCCCAGGGCAACACACCATCACCGTGCGGGCCACCGACAACACCGGAGCGACCCAAACCGCGGATCAGGCTAGTCCCGTCCCCGACGGCGCCACCGGCTGGCACACGGTGGACTTCGCCGTGGCGGAAACGTGAAGCACTATTTTGACGACAGTTTCCGCCAGCCGAATACGGCGATCATGATCCCGATCAGCATGGTGATCGGGCCAATGATGGACCAGGTCGTGGTGTTGCTCATCGGGCTGCCACCAAGCACTCCGAACCCCTGGAGCGCCCAGATCAAACCGAAAAACGCGACGATCAACCCGAACGCGAATGTAACGACGAAAGTCCTTCTCATATAGGGATGCTACGGCGCTCGTGTTGCGCCTTGACCCGACAGGGTCGATTGGTCGCAGGCACTCCTGGAACCTCAGCTGGCGGGTTCGGGAGTGCGCGTCGCCACAAAGAACCGGCGCAGCGAGTCCGCCATCCGTGCGCGTATCGGTGCACCCGAGATGACGACGTCGACCATCGACACCGACTGGTGGGTGTGGCCGCGGGCACGGACGAGCTCCGTCGGGACGCCCGCCGCATCGAGCGCGGCGGCGTAGGCCGCACCGTCGTCGCGCAGGGGATCGAACTCGGCGGTCACCACGATCGCCGGCGGCAGGCCGGAAAGGTCGTCGGCAAGTAACGGTGCGAACCGGGGGTCGCTTCGGTCCGCCGCGTCGATGTAGTGGTCGTAGAACCACTCGACCAGCGGCGTCGTGAGACCATAGCCGTCCGCATTCTCGGTGAAGGATTCGCGTGTCATGTCGCCGTCCGTCAACGGCGTCAACAACGCCTGCCCCACGATGTTCGGTCTGCCCATGTCCCGCGCCAGCCGGCATACCACCGCCGCGATCCCACCGCCCGCGCTCCAGCCGCACACCGCGAGCTGCCCGGGTCTGCCTCCGAGCGCCCGGGCGTTGTCGGCGACCCACCGCACTGCGGCCATCGCGTCGTCGACCGCCGCGGGGAATCGGTGCTCGGGCGCGTGGCGGTAGTCCGCCGAGATGATGACCGCGTCGCTCCGCACACAAAGGTCCCGGCAGAGCGGATCATCCGAGACCGCATCGCCCAGAACGTAACCGCCGCCGTGGAAGTACACGACGATCGGGTGTGGCCCTGGGGTCGGCGGCCGGTACAGCCGGTACGCCAGATCGCCTGTGACGCCGGGCAAGACGCCGTCGACGATCTCGCCGACGTCCGGCCCCAGCGGTCGCGTCATTGACATCTGCATGAAGAAGGCGCGGGCGTCCTGTGCGGCCATCGATTCCATCGGCGGCAGATTCAGCGCCGCCACGGTGTTGAGGACCATCTCGACGTCCGGTTGCAACCGGCGCACCACTCCGTCATTGCAACGCGAGCCGTTGGGACCAGACAGCTTGAAGCCCAGATAATCTCGGGCGACCACTTCGTCGCAGCCGGCGCGGTAAAAGTCGAACCCCGCACAGTAGGGCAGAAAAACCCGTGGCTTGCCCGGCACATTGGCGCCCATGTACCAAGAGTTCGCAGCCGGGTAGAGGGTGATGTCGGCGCAGTCGTTGACATGTTGCGTCCACCCGACTTCGGCCATTTCGGTGGGCTCGATCACCTCGAAACCGCATGCGCTCAAATGGTCGAGGCAGTCGAGCACCCAGTCCACGTGCTGTTCGATCGAGACGACCATGTTGGTCAGCACCGAGGGACTTCCGGGGCCGGTGATGAAAAACAGGTTTGGAAAGCCGACCGTAGTGAGCCCGAGGTAGGTTTGTGGCCCGTTCGCCCATTTGTCCTTCAGCGCCAGGTCGTCACGGCCCCTGATGTCGACGGACGTGATCGCACCTGTCACGGCGTCGAAACCGGTGGCGAAGACGATCGCGTCCAGCGGGTACGACTCGTCGGCGGTGTCGATGCCGGTTTCTGTGACTTGTCGGATCGGGTGTTGCCGGACGTTGACAAGGCGCACGTGCGGGAGGTTGTAAGTGGCGTAGTAGTTCGAATCCAGGCATGGCCTTTTCGTCGCGAGGGGGTGATCGGTTGGGCACAGATCGGCCGCCGTCTGTGGATCGTCGACGATGGAGCGGATCTTGTTCCGGACGAACTCGGCGAACTCATGATTGGCTGCGGGATTGCTCAGCACGTCGGCGTAGACGTTTATCGCCTCGAACAGTAAGCCGCTCTCCCAGGCGCGCTCGTAGCGTTTTTGGCGTTCAGTCTCCGTGACGCTGAATGTCGGAGTGATGCTGCGCTCCATCGGAATGCCGGAGGGTGAGACCTTGGCCGCCGCACGATATTCCGCCTCATTCGCCAGTTGCGCGAGCTTCTCGGGCGGCAACGGGCCGTTGCGCGCCGGGATCGAGAAATTAGGCGTGCGCTGGAACACCACCAGCTGTCGAGCTTCCTGAGCGATGACCGGAATCGATTGAACGCCTGAAGAACCCGTGCCGATCACCGCCACCCGCTTGTCCCGGAAATCGATTGGTTCGTGCGGCCAATGGCTGGTGAAGTACACCTCACCGGCGAACCGCTCGAGTCCGTCGACCTCGGCTGGCTTGGGCATGGACAGGCAGCCGGTGGCCATCACGACGAAACGTGAGGTGACCTCTTCCCCGGCGTCGGTGCTCACGTGCCATAGCGAAGCATCGTCGGCCCAGCGTGCACGCTGGACTCGCGTGGAGAAGGTGATGTGGCGCCGCAGGTCGTGCTTGTCGGCGACATAGTTCAAATAGCGCAGGATCTCCGGCTGGGTGGCGTACTTCTCCGACCACTGCCAGTCCTGCTGCCAGTCGGGATCGAAGCTGTACATGTAGTCGACGCTGGGTACGTCGACCCGGGCACCCGGATACCGGTTCCAGTACCACGTGCCGCCGACGTCGTCGCCCGCTTCGAATACGCGCAATCGGTATCCGGCCCGGCTGAGGCGATAGGCAAGGTAGAGGCCTGCAAGTCCTGCGCCGACTACGACGACGTCGACGTCGGGCATCGGTTGGTCTGTCGTGGCCGTATCGGTCATCATCTGATGATCACGCCACAGCGACCGGCTGTCATGGGTACCGGAATACTTGATTTCGTTGACCACCTGGAGCGATCGTCGTGCGCAGCCGCGCTCGGGCCCGTCAAGACTGGTCAGGTTCGTCGCAACCGCTCCCACCAGGGGCGACCGGTGAATAGCATTGACAGCCGCTGAAAACCGACGATAGTCGTCAGGTATGGCGCTGCTGCCGGACCCTGCTCCTCGCCAGCGTCAGCACGTCCTGATCTCCGTCGACGATCACGTCATCGAGCCACCTGACATGTTCGACGGCCGACTGCCCGCTGCACTGGCCGGTCGGGCGCCGCGGATCGTGGAGACCGAGGACGGCCGGCAGGTGTGGCGTTATGAGGACCGCGACTACCCGAACATCGGGCTCAACGCGGTGATCGGGCGGCCGCGCGAGGAGTGGAGCATGGAGGCGGCGCGCTTCGACGAGATGCGCCGCGGCTGCTGGGACATCAAGGCCCGGATCGCTGACATGGACCTGGCCGGGATCTGGGCGTCGCTGAATTTTCCGTCGCTGATTGCAGGATTCGCTGGGACCGTGTTCTGGAAGAGCGACGACCCGGAGCTGGGGCTCGCGGTGTTGCGGGCCTGGAACGACTGGCATCTCGAGGTGTGGGCCGGCAGCTTCCCCGAGCGGATCATCCCGTTGCAGCTGCCGTGGCTGGCCGACCCGCAGCTGGCGACGGAAGAGTTGTGTCGCAACGCCGCACGCAGTTTCAAGGCGGTCAGCTTCCCGGAGCTGCCCGCCCAGTGTGGGCTTCCTAGTTTGCACAGCAGAGCGTGGGATCCGTTCTTTGCCGCCTGCGAAGAGACCGGCACGGTCGTGTGCCTGCACACCGGATCCGCCCAATGGGCGCCGATTCCCGCGCCGGACACCCCGTTCGAGACCATCACGACGTTGTTTCCGGCCAATGGTCTGGTGGCGTGTGCCGACATGCTGTGGTCGGGCATCCCGGTCCGCTTCCCGCGATTGAATATCGCTATGTCCGAGGCTGGGCTGGGCTGGGCGGCAATGCTGGCGGATCGGGCGGATTATGTTCTCGCGCATTCTGCTTCGGGCCGAGATGGCGGATCCTGGACGGGTGATCTGCTACCCAGCGAGGTGCTGCGGCGCAACTTCTGGTTCTGCTCGATCGACGACCCGTCGGCGTTCGGCGCGCTGGATGCGATTGGCGCCCAGCGTATTCTGGTCGAAAGCGACTATCCGCACGCGGATTCGACCTGGCCGGACACCCAGCAGGTCGTCGCCCGCAATGTCGCGGGCCTGTCCGAACAGGATGCCGCGCGGATCACTCACCGCAACGCCGCCGAGCTTTTCCGCCACCCGCTGCCCGACGACGGGTGGCTGACCAACGTCTAGGAGGGGGCCGTGCTCGACCTGCTGATCCGTGATGCACAGATCGTCGATGGCACAGGCGCGCCCGCGCGCCACGGGGATGTTGGTATCATCGACGGGCGCATCACGGCCATCGGCGACGTCGACGAACTGTCCGCGAAAACAGTTGATGCGCAAGGTCTCACATTGACACCGGGTTTCGTTGACCTGCACACCCACTACGACGCGCAGCTGTTCTGGGACCCCACCGCGAGTCCGTCGGTGCAGCACGGCGTTACCACGGTCTTCGGTGGCAACTGCGGATTCACCCTGGCGCCGGTGGCCGCCGACCAGCAGGACTATCTCACCCGAATGCTCGCGCGTGTCGAGGGTATGCCGCTCGAAGCGTTGCGGGCCGGGCTTGACTGGCAGTGGTCGTCATTCGGCGACTGGCTGAAACGGTTCGACGGTCGCATCGCGGTCAACGCCGGCTTCCTGGTTGGGCATTCGGCGCTTCGACTGGCGGCGATGGGGGAGGACGCGGTCGGCGGTCAGGCGACCCCCGCGCAAGTCGAGCGGATGGTCGCGCTGCTGCATGAGGCCTTGGCCGACGGTGCGCTCGGGTTCTCCACCTCACAGTCGCAAACCCACAACGACGACTCGGGCCAACCGGTGCCGTCACGCAGCGCATCCCGCGAGGAACTGCTGGCGTTGGCAACCGGCGTCCGCGAGCACCCGGGCACCACGCTTGAGGCGATCATTCCCGGTTGCCTGCAAGGCTTTACCGACGACGAGATCGCACTGCTCACCGACATGTCGGTGGCCGCCGATCGCCCGCTCAACTGGAACCTGCTGGGTGTGTCGGCAGCGAACCCGGCCGGGCACCAAAGGCAGCTGCGCGCCTCCGAGGTCGCCGCCGAACACGGCGGGCGGGTAGTCGCGCTCACCCTGCCGCACGCCATGAAGATCCGGCTGTCGTTCCTCACCGGCTTCGTGCTCGACGGGCTGCCCGGCTGGCGCGACACCATGCACCTGCCGGTGCCCGAGCGGTTGGCCGCGCTGGCCGATCCGGACGTACGCCGCCGGCTCAACGACGGCGCCCAGTCGAAGGAAGCCGGCATGCTACGCGGCTTGGCGAACTGGGAGCGGTTGATCGTCGTCGAGACGTTCGCACCGGAGAACGCCGACGCGACCGACCGCAGCGTCGGCGAAGTGGCCGCCGACCGCGGGGGCGAACCGTTCGACACCCTGCTCGACATCGTGATCGCCGACGAACTGCGCACCGGGCTGACGCCGCCGCCGTTCGGTGACGACGCCGCCGACTGGCGGCTGCGCGCCCAAGTGTGGCGCTCGCCGCATGCCGTGATCGGCGGCTCGGATGCCGGCGCGCATCTCGACATGATGTGCGGCGCCATCTACACCACGTCGCTGCTCGGCCACGGTGTCCGCGAGCACCAGGTGGTGACGCTCGAGGAAGCGGTTCGGCTGCTCACCGATGTGCCGGCCCGGCTCTACGGGCTGGCCGAACGCGGCCGGATCGCAGCGGGCTGGCACGCCGACCTGGTGTTGTTCGATCCGTCCAGCGTCGACCACGGGCCGGAGCGCACCCGTTACGACCTGCCCGCCGGTGCGCCGCGGTTGGTGGCCGACGCCCGCGGCATCTCCTCGGTGCTGGTCGGCGGTGTCGAGGTGTGTCGTGACGGTGTGGCCACCGGCGCCCTGCCCGGCACCGTACTGCGGTCCGGGCGCGACACTCACACGGTGGCCGCCTCGTGACGCCGGCCGTCGACGAAGTCGACCCTGCCGAACAGCAGGGCGGCCTACTCATGCAGGTCGAGAACGTGCACGAGCGGCTACGTGCGGCGCGGTCGCGGAACCGGGTGATGGTCGGCAGCCCGTTCGCCGAAACAACGAGCCAAACCGTCGGCCCCGCCGGGGTTACGGTTCTCGGCTACGACGAGTGCCAGACGGTGCTGACGCACCCGGACACGTTCTCGTCGTCGATCTACTCTCAAGTCATGGGCCCGGTGATGGGCCGCACCCTGCTCGAACTCGAGGCCGCCGAGCACCGGGCCAGCCGGGCCTTGGTGTCTCCGTTGTTTCGCGCCGCGTTACTCGACCGCTGGCGCGCTGAGCTGGTGGAAGTGGTGGTCCACGAACTCATCGACAGCTTCGCGCCACGGGGCCGCGCCGAACTGGCGTGCGACTTCACTTTCGCGTTCCCGGTACAGGTCATCGCGCGGATCATGGGTTTACCGCGGCAGGACTACCCGCGCTTCCAGCGGCTCTCGATCGAGCTGCTCAACGTCGTCTACAACTGGGATTGCGGCCTCGCCGCGTCGGCGGCGTTGAAGGCGTACTTCACCGAGATCCTGGCCGAGCGGCGACGTCATCCGCAGGACGACCTGATCACCATGCTGTCCCAGTCCGAGATCGACGCGGTGCGACTCACCGACGACGAGATCTTCGCGTTTCTGCTGCTGATCCTGCCCGCCGGAGTGGAGACGACCTACCGCGCCTCGGGCAACCTGCTGGTTGCCCTGCTCACCGAGCCCGACCAGCTCGATGCGCTGCGGGCCGATCGCGGCATGTTGCATGGCACGTTCGAGGAGGCGCTGCGCTGGGAGCCGCCGATCACCACGGTGATGCGGGTGGCGGCCCGCGACTGCGAGCTCGATGGGGTCGCCATCCCGGCCGGAACCAAGGTGGGCGTCAGCGTGGCTGCCGCCAACCGGGATCCGAAGCGCTACCCGGATCCGGATCGCTTCAATCCGGCCCGCAAGAACATCGCACATCTGACGTTCGGCAGCGGCCCGCATCTCTGCTTGGGTATGCACCTGGCCCGGATGGAGGCGGCGGTCGCGATCAACGCGCTACTGGACCGGCTGCCGGATCTGCGGTTGGACCCCAACGCCCCGACACCGCAAGTCACGGGAATGGCGTTTCGGTCCCCGGCGGCGCTGCCGGTCGAATTCGCCTCCTGCTGACGGCTGAGCCGCAGACCTCGTCATTGGTTGTCATTGCACGTTTTCGAACCGTTCACGTCCCAGGCCCACAATGGACCCGGTCCGGCAGCGAGCCGACCATACAATCCAGGCCAGGCCGCACTCTGATGAGAGGACAGCATCGTGTTCGTTATCCGACTCCTTGACGGAGAAGAGGTCCACGCGGCCGAGGGCGACAAGCTCACCGTCAATCAAGAGACTGGCGTGCTGAGCGTTTCCCGGATCGACGGGTTCGAGGAAGTCACGACGCACTACTCGCCGTCGGCGTGGGCATCGGTGACGCATCGCGTCAAAGAGCCGGTGGTACGGCCGTCGCTGGTCGCTAACAAAAAATAAAAGCCGTTACCGGTTCGGACTACAAGATCGTCTCGCGCCGCCGACTCCGTTGGCCCGGGTGTTCTGGCCCCGCACCCGCATCGTGGTCGCCGCCGACGCAGGCGATTATCGCGCGCGGGTAACTGCCGCCATCGGCGAGATCGCCGCCGGCCGCTACCGCAAAGTGATCCTGTCGCGGTGTGTCGATGTGCCCTTCGCGCTGGACTTTCCGTCCACTTATCTGCTGGGGCGACAGCACAACACACCTGCACGCTCGTTTTTGTTGCGGCTCAGTGGGTTTCGGGCCATCGGCTATAGCCCGGAAGTGGTAGCAGCAGTGCGCGACGACGGCGTGGTGGTCACCGAACCGTTGGCCGGCACCAGGGCGCTGGGCCGCGGCACGGCATGCGACCGCCAAGCTCGCGACGATCTGGGATCCGACAGCAAAGAGATTGTCGAGCAAGCCATGTCGGTGCGCAGTTCGTCGGAGATCACCGAGGTCGTCGAATCAGGTAGTGCTGCCGTCATCGATTCCATGACGGTGCGCGAGTGCGGCAGCGTCCAGCACCTCGGCTCGACGGTCACCGGCCGATTGGACGCATCCAAGGACCGAATGGACGCGCTGGAAACGCTGTTTCCCGCGGTCACCGCCTCCGGCATCCCGAAGGCGGCCAGTGTGGACGCCATCCTGCGACTCGATGAAAGCTTGCCCGTCGTTGGGTGCGGCGAGCAGACGCAAAGTCCCCCGACACGCCGTGCACGCGGGAGCTTTTGCGTCTGCTCGCCGTCCGCTTAGCCCGCTAGCCGACTTCGGCGTCCGGCGAGCGCTCCAAGTAATCGGCCAGAATGCTGCTGACCATTGACTCGATGGTCGATTCGATCGACGACGCCAAGGTGGCCGTGACGGATGCGACGGCTTGCGTACGAAACCGCACCAGCATGGTTATCAGCTCAGCGATCTCGGTGTCGGCGGGCAGTGCTTCGCGCGGTTTGATCCGGTCGGCGACGTGTTCGGCTCCGGCGCGCACCAGCATCTCGCTGATCTGGTCGACCAGCGGGACGATGTGCTCGTGCAGGTCGATGAGTTTGTCCATGCTGACGCCGTAGCCGCTGATCTCGTTGAACGCCTCGATCAGTTTGGGCCGGGTGACGGTGGCCTGCGAACCGTCGACGCGGATCACCTGCAGCCCCACCAGTCGATCAAACGCCTTGGGATCGTTGATGAGTCGCCGCGCCTCGGCCAGCGGCATGGTCTGTGACTTCTCTGTGGTCCAGGTACCGGCGATCGCGGTTTCCAGGCCGAGCACGTCGCCGAGGTTTTTGCCCTCCTCCCAGGCGCTGAGCATCTCGCGGACATGGGCGATGTTGTATCCGCGGTTGAGCATCGAGGTGATCAGCCGCAGCCGGGTCAGATGAGTGTCGTTATACAGCGCGATCCGCCCGACCCGCAGCGGTGGCGGCAACAACCTGCGGTCGCGATAAACACGGACGTTGCGGGTCGTGGTGCCGGCCAGCCGGGCCAGGTCGTCGATGCGGTATTCCCCGGAGCCCGGCGCACCGTGCGGGCGGCGGACCGCCGCATCGAACAGCTGCGACACCGCGTCTTCGATGACCTCTCGCGACTGCCGCCGAACGCGTTTGGGTGCGCGCCGCAGGTTAGCCAAAACACTGGCGATCGCGCCGGTGTCTGCGCGTGACGGTCGGTCGGGAGCCATCGCTCAGGCCAATGACGCAGAAGCGCTGACGCGAGCACGGGCAGCTCGAGCGACCGCATGGTAGTCGGAGAACCGGAAGTTGCGCATCTGTCGAAGATACTGGGTGGCGAACCCGGGGTACATCGCTGCGTTGAAACCGTCCTTGGTCAGATACCAACTGCTGCAACCGGACATCCAGGTCGTTTTGGTGAGCCGTTGCTGGATGCGCTGGTTGTAGCGGCGTTGGACGTCTGCCCGGACATCGAGGTAACGCAAGTCGTTGTCGAGGATGGTGGTGATACCACGTACGACGTAGTCGAGCTGGCCCTCGATATAGACCAGCAACGAATTATGGCCGGGCCCGGAGTTGGGGCCGGTCATGAAGAACAGGTTCGGATACCCATGTGCGCTGGCGCTCTTGTAAGCCTGTGCGCCGTTGGCCCATTCGGCGCTGAGCGAGCGTCCGCCGAGCCCGGTGACCGGAAACGGCGGACCGGTCAAGTGCACGTCATAGCCGGTGGCGAACACGATGCAGTCCAGATGATGTTCGACACCGTCGCTGGTGCGGATTCCGACTGGGCTCAATGTCGCTATCGGCCAGTCGATGAGCTTGCAGTTGTCGCGTTGCAGAGCGGGATAGTAGTCGCTGGAAATCAGCATCCGTTTGCAGCCGGGGGTGAAGTCGGGAGTCAGCTGGCGACGCAGCCAAGGGTCCTTGACCTGGTGGTGCAAGTGTAAGCGGCTCAGTCGGGCCACCACCGAGGTCAACGGGGTGTCCCACACCAGTGCGGTGGCACTGGCCTCATGACCCCAGAACAATGCTTGACGCGCAAGCTGTTGAACCGCAGGGGCTTTGCTGAACACCGTTTGCACCGCGGGCGGAGTGCCGATGTCCCAGCGCGGCAGCACCCAGCCTGGGGTGCGCTGAAACACCTTGACGAAGTCGGCTTTTTTGACGAGTTCGGGGATGATCTGGACAGCGCTGGCGCCGGTGCCGATGACCGCAACCCGCTTGCCGGTGAAGTCGTAGTCGTGGTCCCACCGGGCACTGTGGATCTTGTGCCCGCGGTAGGAATCGATGCCGCGGATGTCGGGGAAGCTGGAGTCGGGTAGTGGCCCAGACGCCAGCACGACGGTACGCGCCCGAAAACGCTTGCCGTCGACTGTGGTTGCGGTCCACACCCCGTCGCCCTGGTCAAACGACAACCCGGTGACTTCCTGGCCGAACCGGATGCGGCGCCGGATGTCGAACCGGGTCGCCATGTCCTCGAGGTGACGGCAGATTTCCGCGGCCGGCGAGTAGACCCGCGACCAGCTCGGGTTCTTGACGAACGAAAACGAGTACAGCAACGATGGGATGTCGCAGCTGGCACCGGGATAGCCGGTATCCCGCCAGGTTCCGCCGACCCGATCACTGCGCTCCAGGACGACGATGTCGTCGATGTTGGCCTGCGTCAGCTTGATCGCAGCGCCGAGGCCGCTGAAGCCGGCACCGACGATCAGCGTGGCATAGGTGTGTTCGTTCGCCACCATCATGCCGCCGGCTCGTGGGTCAGTTCTTTGAACCAGCTGGGGACCGGGCGCAGGAGTGGCCTGGGGTAGCGATCCGAGAGCCACACCATGGAATTGGCCAGCAGGTGATACGGGTGGCGCGGGTTGACCACCATCGCGGCATGCCGTTTCAGGATTCGATACGTCGGCACCCGCCAGGTGTATTCGCCCCGCTCGCCGAGATGCTTGAACCGTTTGACCGCATTGTAGAGCCGCTCGGGCTCCATACCCATGTCGTCAAGCTCGTTACGCACCCGGTTGAGCAGCGGCAGATACATCAACGCGCCGATGATCAGCCCCGGGGAGGCCACATTGCCGACGAAGTCGATGGCGAGCTTTCGAGCCTTTGCATGGCCGATCATGTCGAGGACTTCAAAATCCACTGCGAGGTGGCGTGATTCGTCATTGTTGATCTTTTCGAAAACCTGGTGGCAGACCGGATCGTCGACCTCGTCGAGCAGGAACTTGAGCAGCGCCCCATCGAGTGCCACCTCGAGCATGGGGATGACGGTGCCCAGGATCGCCAGCGACATACCGTCGGCGTAGGTGTCCAGCCATTGCATGGCCAGCCGGATGTTCACGTTGGGTTCGGGCATTTCGCCGTCGTCGAGCATGCCCCAGCGCTTCATCAGTGCCAGTTCAGCATTGGCGTGGCGTTGCTCTTCGGCATGGAAATAGCGGTAGATCTCGGCGAGCGTCGGACTTGGCGCCTTCTTGGCCAACGCTGAAAATCCCCGGGCGCCGATATTCTCGATCCAGCACAGATCGGCCATGAACGCTTTCAACTTGGGCCGAAATTCGTCGTCGATGGTTTCGGCGCCGGGTGCTGCCCAATCGATGTCGGCGAGCGCCCATTGGCGATCCTTGATCTTGGCCAGCATTGCTTCCATGTCGATACTCATGTGCGCCACTCCTCCTCATGCTTGGTGCGGTCAGAACGGGGCGACCCGAGATATCAGGCCCATGCCACGGGTGTAGGTGCCCGGGGCCAAGCGCTTGATGGTCCAGCCGATCTTGGCTTCGAACTGCGGCATGCAATACAACTCGCCGCGATCGTGGGTGTCCAGACAGATGCGTGCGACCTTCTCCGGCGAGAACCCGGTCCACCGCATGATCCTGTTTGCGAATTGGGTTGTCTGGTCGGGGATGCGGCCGGACTCGACGATGTTCGTCTTGACAAAGGTGGGGCACAGCACGGTGACTTTGACGCCGCTGCCGGATAATTCCGCGGCCAGGGTTTCTGAAAGGGACAGCGTGCCGGCCTTGCTGACGTTGTAGGCCGCCATGCCGGGCGCCGCGCCGAAGGCGGCGGCGGACGCGACGTTGATGATGCCCCGCGGGCGGTTCGAGGGTTCGGCCGACCGCAGGATCGGGGCAAACACGTGGCAGCCGTGAATGGGGCCCCATAGGTTGATGCCCAGCACCCAGTGCCAGTCCTCGAGCGGCAGTTCACCGATGTGCGAACCGCCGGAGCCAACGCCGGCGTTGTTGATCACCAGCGTGGGTGCGGCGCCTAGCCACGATTCGGACTGGGCGGCCAGTTCGCGGACGTTGTCGAATTTGGAAACGTCGCAGGCAATCGCGACGGCGTCACCGCCTTTGTCCGTGATCGTGCCTGCGGTTTTCGCTGCGGCGACTTCGTTGATGTCGCTGCAGACGACCCGACCGCCGCGGCGGGCGAGTTCGATGGCGAATGCCGCGCCGATCCCGCTGCCCGCGCCCGTCACCACCGCAAGTGCGTTGTGGCTCACCTTTTTTGATCTGCCAAACGGTCCGAACATCCCTAGCCTGCCTTCGTTGCCGTGCCATCACAGCCATCTGCCCGTACAAATGCGGCGATGAAACGCGCGACATGTGTCATAGCCTCGCCGGCTTCCGGTGAGAGCCGCGGCAGCGCCTGGAACACGTGCACCTGGTCGGGCCAGACCTGCAGCAGGCAATCACCGCCGGCGGCGCGGATGTCAGCGGCGAGGCGGCGCGCGTCGGCCACCAGCATCTCGGCGCCGCCGGCCTGGATCAGTGTCGGCGGCAGCGCCGGACCGCCGGCGACGTCCAGTGCCAGACGTTGGTGCGCGGGATCGACACCGCCGCTGTACAGCGCGACCAGGCGGGCAGCGTGGACGGCGCGCATGGTGGGGTCGGGGCGCGAGCGTTCACGGATGGCGGCCGGCCCGAATGTGAGATCGATCAGCGGCGAGAGCAACACCAGTGCGGCCGCAGTGCCCGCGGTGACGTCCGGCTGCAACAGCAGGTCCACCGCGAGGTGCCCGCCGGCCGAATCTCCGGCGATCACAATTTGTTCCGGCGGTACCCGGCCGGACAACCAATCCCATCCGGCGCGCACGTCTTCGGCTGCGGTCGGAAAGCGGTGCCGCGGCGCCAGCCGGTAATCGACGGCGAAAACGGGCAGCCCGGTCAGCCGCGACAGCCAGGCCGTCGACCGCCGGTGCGTTCGCGTTGAGCACAGCGCGTAGCCGCTGCCGTGGACGAAGTAAATGGCTCCCTGCCTCGCCGTTATGCCGGGCGCACGCACCCATTCACCCACGACTCGACGCCCGTCGGCCTGGACGGCGTCAATCGGCTCGACGCTGGTTCCGGCCAGCGGCGGTCCGAACGCATCCATGATGCTCACCACGATCTGGCGTGACAGCCACAGGCCCCAGGCCTGGTCGGGCGGCAGCACCGCGCTGATCTGCCGCAATGTCATCGCGCTCACCAGCGCCGCACCGCGCGATCGCAGCGATCCACGAGCCGGCACAGCGTCCGTCATGCGACTCAGTCAACGTCAAATGGTGACATTAGTCAATGGCAAGGTGTTCCGCGCGTCCAAATCAGTCAATCATCAGCGACTGCGTGCCGAGAACAATCGCACGGAAAAGGGCTCGAGAACGCTTGATTCCCAAGGCATTACAGAGCTTCGACGCTGCGCGTCGAGTTCGCAGGTCAAATGCTTCGGCTTTCTGCTCTAGCTAAGCTAGGGTCCCAGCGACGACTGCCCAGTGGCACTAATGACAGCCCGCGGAGCGCTGGTACAGGGCAGCCTGCAGGATCGAGCCCGCGGTCAAGAATGCTGGTTTGGTTTGGTCGGCGGGATCAATCGGCAGGTCAGCGGCGCGGCGTAGCACCATCAGTGCAAGCGCACTTTCGGTTGCGTACGGGATGATCAGGAGGTTGGCGCGAGTCTCTCCGCCGTCGAGCGTCATCACGTGCTGGCGCTTGTGTTCCCACCCGGGCCAGTTGAAGTCGGGCGGTCGCTGCAACGGTGGCCAATTGACGTTGATGGACGTGACGTCTCCAAGCAGGGGAATCAGCGTCGCAATAAGGCCGGGCAGTTCATTGGTGATGCGGTCTGTGCGTGGCCACCACGCACCGTCGATGTCTCGGCCTAACTGGCGAGCTATGCATAGCCGTACCTGAGTGGCTCGGCGCCGTTGCCGCACTGGATAAGTCATCGGGCGGGCGTTCCTTCACGGTCGGTATCGACCGCCCCGCAAGCGCGAGGCGACGGAGGAATCACATTGCCCGGGGCTGTCACCTACACCGGGCGACCACAGCTGACAACGAAACGGCTCGCGCTTAACATTACGCCACCGGCCCTCCCGCTATGCTTGCAGCTGCCGGGTGATCGCCTGTTTGTCGACCTTGCCGACCGCGGTCATCGGCAACCTGGTCATCGCGGTCAGCACATCCGGCCGAGCATGCCTGGTCACTCCGCGTTTGGTCGAGGTGGTCGTTCAACTCCGATAGCGGCACCGAACGTTTTGCGAAAACAACTGCTGCGCAGATCGTTTCGCCGAGGTAAGGGTCCGGTAGTGCTACCGTCGCGGCTGACGAGATCGCCGGATACGCACGCAGATGCTCTTCGAGGTCTCCCGCGGCGATGGTTTCGCCGCCGCGGTGGATGACGTCTTTGACCCGGCCGGTGACCTCCAGGTAGCCGTCCCATGCCGACCGGGTTCTTTTCGTCGACAATGGCCGGGTCGCCGAGGACGACCCGGTTGACGAGTTACTCTGCGCGGGAGGGCGTTTCGGCGGATCCTGGCGACAACAGCAGGACGCCGCCGAGTGGCGAATCCAAGCGGGCTAAACGTGGCGGTTCGGCGGGGGCCGCAGGGTATGTTGAGGCAACCAGCGATACGACACGCCCGTCACGGCGTTCGCCACAGGCGACGCCGTGACCAGCAGAATGACACCCGATATTGAAGTCCGAAGCGAAGGGACAGTGATGACTGTGAAATTGCTCGCCACCGGGGTGGCGGCCGTCGCCGCAATCGGCGCCGCGGCGGCCGGCCTGACGTCGGTCGCCTCCGGCACCACGTCCGTGTTCGACGTGCACCCCGCCGCGGTGGGCGTGCCGTTTGCCCAGGACCCCCCGCCGCCGGGCGCCCCGGACCTGCCGAGCCCGGGCCAGTTGGCCGACCTGTGCAACCAACTCACTGATCCCGGCGTGTCATACACGACCAAGCAACATTTGGTCCAGGGCGGCATCAGTCCGGATGAGGGCCATGTGGCCGACCACGACCTGAGGCGGGCTTCCCGGGCCGGCAACTTTCCGGAGCAATTCAACGTGACAAATATCCAGCCGGCCGGTCCCAATGCGGCCAGCGCCGAGGTTGCCATCACGGGTCCCAAGTTCGCCGGTCCGGTCAGCAAGCCCGTGGCATTCGTGAACGAAGGTGGCAACTGGATATTTCAGCACGACGCTGCGATCGCGTTGGTGCAGGCCGCCACGGCCACCAACTGACGCCGGTTAACGGGTCACTGGTCGCAAGTCGATCCGTGCGATTCGTTCAGGATCGGCCAGCACGTCGATTGCGGCGATGCGTTTACCGCGCACCACGAAGCCCATGACGGCGGTCGGCTCGCCGGAGACGAAGATCACCGCGCCGGCGGCGCCGTTGACGAGGGCGGGGCGGACTTCGCGTTCCGGGGCCGCGTAGCCACGGGCCAGCCCGGCCACCGCGGAGGCGCCCTGCACCGAGCGCAGTCCGGTCGGGCCGGGGCCGAAGTCGCCGCGCAACGACACGTCGGGGTCCAATACCGCAACCAGCCGGTCGAAGTCGCCGGCACGTCCGGCGGCAAAGAACGCGTCTACGACGGCATGTTGGGCCACCAGGTCGGTGTCCGGGCTGGGCGCGGCATCCTGGATGCGGCGCCGCGCCCGGCTGGCCAGCTTGCGGGTGGCCTCCGGTGACCGCTCGACGATCGGCGCAATCTGATCGAACGGCACGGCGAAGACGTCGTGCAGCACAAACGCCAGCCGCTCCGGCGGCGGCAAAGTGTCCAGCACCACGAACAGCGCCAACCCCACCGCATCGGCCAGCATCGCCTGATGCTCGGGATCGGGTTCGCCGACCGCGTCGACAATGGGGTCCGGCATCCGGGCTACGAGTTCTTCGCGGGGTCGTGATCGGCGGGTGCGCAAGGTGTTCAGGCAGATCCGCGCCACCACCGTGGTCAGCCAGGCGTCCAGGTTAGCGATCTCCCCCGCCTCCCGGTGCTCAGCGCGGGTAAGGCGCAGCCAGGCCTCCTGCACGGCATCTTCTGCGTCGTCGACCGAACGCAGCATGCGATAGGCCAGGGCGCCCAGCTGCGGCCGGGCCGCCTGGAAACGTGTTGCCAGGTCTGCGTTTGCGGTCACCGTCGACCGGTGTCCGGCAGTGCACAAACCTTCCCGTCGCTCAAACCCGATGCCCCGATGCCCAATGCGATGTTGAACCGCCCCCGCAGATTGCCGAGCGTGATGACGTGGGTCAGCGCGACCAGTTGAGCATTGTCGAAATGGGTTCGCAGGGCTGCGAATAACTCATCGGTCACCTCGACTGGTGTGCGGCTGATCGCGGTGGCGTACTCGAGGATGAGCTTGTCCAGATCGGAGAAGCAGCTGGCGTTGCGGTAGTCGGATAACGCCAGCAGTTCCTCGTCGCTAAGCCCCCACCCGCGCGCGATCGCCGAACCGAGGTCGATGCAGTATTCGCAGCGCACCGTTGTCGCTGATTTCAATTCGGCGAGCGCGCGATATCGGGGGCTGAGAATATCGATCTTCGACTCCGCGAGCTCCAGGCGACCAATTGCACTGAGCAGCTTGGGAACATAGGCATACATCCGCAGCGGCTCGAGCATCGCCGCGGTCTCCCCGCCCGTCATCTGCTTGAAGTGGCGCTTGGTGAAGAAGTAGGCGATCTTCGTGCCGAGCTTGGCTTCGCGGTCGGAAATTCCGGTGATTCGTGGCATGTGGTCCTCCTAAAGTCCTACGGGCTGTCTTACCTACCTCGACACCTGGCGCCGCAGGAATGTGACCGAGCCGGCGACCGCCGCTAACCCTGGGGACTCACCGCGTCCAAGTCGAGTAGCCGCGCATGCAGCACGGTGCGATTTCGCAGGGCCGCACGTACCGCGCGGTGCAAGCCGTCCTCGAGGTAGACGGTGCCCTTCCACTTCACCGCGTGCGGGAAAAGGTCGCCGTAGAACGTCGAGTCCTCCGACAGCAGGCGATCCAGCGCCAGCACTGTCGTGGTGGTGACCATCTCGTCGAGGCGGATTTGCCGCGGCGGAATCAGCGACCAATCCCGGTAGGACAGGCCATGCTCGGGGTACGGCTTTCCCTCTCGCACGCCCTTGAAGATCATCGTCGGATTGTCTCCGGCGCGTCGCCGCGGCTCGACGTGGGCATGCAGGACAGGCTAGCGCGGTGACGATGCGGGGAGGCTGCTGAGGAGGCGCGCCGTTGGTGGCGGTGACGATGCGGGCCGGAACGGCCCGCTGAGGAGGCGCGCCGTTGGCTCCGGCGGTGACGATGCGGGCCGGAACGGCCCGCTGAGGAGGCGCGCCGTTGGCTCCGGCGGTGACGATGCGGGCCGGAACGGCCCGCTGAGGAGGCGCGCCGTTGGCTCCGGCGGTGACGATGCGGGCCGGAACGGCCCGCTGAGGAGGCGCGCCGTTGGCTCCAGCGGTGACGATGCGGGCCGGAACGGCCCGCTGAGGAGGCGCGCCGTTGGCTCCAGCGGTGACGATGCGGGCCGGAACGGCCCGCTCCTGTGGGTGCTGGAAGCGATAGCGGCTGGTGATGACCGTAAAATGGGCCAAGTTGGAAAGGTGGATCCGAATGGGAAGTGCCGACGACCGTCGCTTTGAGGTGTTGCGCGCGATCGTCGCCGACTTCGTCAGCACCAAGGAGCCGATCGGATCGAAGTCGCTGGTGGAGCGCCACAACCTCGGCGTCTCGTCCGCCACGGTGCGCAACGATATGGCCGTCCTGGAGGCCGAGGGTTACATCACCCAGCCGCACACCAGCTCCGGCCGGGTGCCGACGGAAAAGGGTTACCGCGAATTTGTCGACCGGCTCGACGACGTCAAACCGCTGTCGACGGCCGAGCGGCGCGCCATCCAAAGCTTCTTGGAGTCCGGCGTCGACCTCGACGACGTGCTGCGACGGGCGGTGCGGCTGCTGGCTCAGCTGACCCGTCAGGTGGCTATCGTGCAGTACCCGACGTTGTCGGCGTCGACCGTCCGGCACCTGGAAGTGATCGCGCTGACCCCGGCCCGATTGCTGATGGTCGTCATCACCGACTCCGGCCGAGTCGACCAACGTATCGTCGAACTCGGCGACGTCATCGACGATCACGAGCTGTCCCAACTGCGTGAAATGCTCGGCCAAGCGTTGGAGGGCAAACGACTCTCGGCGGCGTCGGTCGCCGTCGCGGAGCTTGCCGCACACCTCGACGGCCGAGGTGGGCAGCCGAAGAGCCTCAGCGACGCGGTCGGGCGCTCGGCGACGGTGCTGCTGGAATCCCTTGTCGAGCACAGCGAGGAGCGGTTGCTGCTGGGCGGCACCGCCAACCTGACCCGCAACACCGCCGACTTCGGCGGCTCGCTGCGGTCGATCCTGGAAGCCCTCGAGGAGCAGGTCGTGGTGTTGCGGCTGTTGGCCGCACAGCAGGAGGCAGGCAAAGTGACCGTGCGCATCGGGCACGAAACCGAGGCCGAGCAGATGATGGGCACATCGGTGGTGTCCACTACTTATGGCACCACCGACACCGTCTACGGCGGTATGGGTGTGCTCGGGCCCACTCGGATGGACTATCCGGGAACTATCGCTAGTGTCGCTGCGGTTGCTTTGTATATCGGCGAAGTGCTGGGTGCCCGATGAACGCGCACCCGTTGGGAGAATTTATGGATGGCCGTGGGACCGCGGCCTCCGCAAAAGGCCTAAAAGCCTAAGGAAGGTCAGGCGTGGCACGCGACTATTACGGCCTGCTCGGCGTGAACCAGAACGCGAGCGATGCGGAGATCAAACGCGCCTATCGCAAGCTGGCGCGTGAGCTGCATCCCGACATCAACCCGGACGAGGGCGCTCAGGCGAAGTTCAAGGAGATCAGCGTCGCCTACGAGGTGCTTTCCGACCCGGACAGGCGACGCATCGTCGACATGGGCGGCGACCCACTGGAGAACGCGGCGGCGGCCGGTAACGGATTCGGCGGGTTCGGTGGCCTGGGCGATGTGTTCGAGGCGTTCTTCGGCGGGGGCTCGACCTCGCGCGGACCAACGGGACGGGTCCGCCCGGGCTCGGACTCGTTGCTGCGGATGCGGCTGGACCTCACCGAATGCGCGACCGGCGTCAGTAAGCAGGTCACCGTCGACACCGCGGTGCTGTGCGACCGGTGCCAGGGTCGCGGCACCAATGGCAATTCGGCGCCGGTGAGCTGTGACACCTGCGGTGGTCGCGGGGAAGTGCAGACCGTTCAGCGCTCGCTGCTCGGCCAGGTGATGACATCACGACCGTGCCCGACCTGTCGCGGCGTCGGCGAAGTCATTCTCGACCCGTGCCACCAATGCGGTGGCGACGGCCGGGTGCGGGCTCGCCGCGAGATCACCGTGAAGATCCCCGCCGGCGTCGGCAACGGCATGCGGGTCCGGCTCGCTGCTCAAGGCGAGGTCGGGCCTGGGGGAGGTCCGGCGGGCGACCTCTACGTCGAGGTCCACGAGCAGCCCCACGACATTTTCGTGCGCGACGGCGACGATTTGCACTGCACGATCTCGGTGCCGATGGTTGACGCGGCCCTGGGCAGCACGGTGACCGTGGATGCGATCCTCGACGGCCTGACCGAAATCACTATCCCTGCCGGAACCCAGCCTGGTTCGGTGACGACCCGGCGCGGCCAGGGGATGCCGCACCTGCGGTCCGGTGCGCGCGGTGACTTGCACGTGCACGTCGAGGTGGTGGTGCCAGATCGACTCGACCACCGCGACACCGAACTGCTGCGCGAGTTCAAGAGCAACCGCAACCGTGACGTGGCCGAAGTCCGGTCGACGCACGCGGCCGCCACCGGCGGATTGTTCAGCCGGCTGCGTGAGACCTTTACGGGGCGCTAGTCAGCTGCGGAGTTTTTGATGCCCGGCCTGTTCTACATCGACGCGCTGCCCGAGACCGGTGAACTGGCCGTCGTCGAGGGGGACGAGGGCTTCCACGCTGCTAACGTCCGGCGAATCCGGCGCGGCGAGCACCTCGTTCTCGGTGACGGCATCGGGGGCCTGGCCCGCTGTCTGGTCGAGCAGACCGGCCGCGACGGGTTGCGAGCCAGGGTGCTGGACCGTTGGCAGGTATCGCCGGTGCAGCCGCCAGTGACCGTCATACAGGCGCTGCCTAAAGCGGACCGCTCCGAGCTGGCGATCGAGTTGGCTACCGAAGCAGGCGCCGACGCGCTGGTCGCCTGGCAGGCCGCGCGTTGTGTAGCGCGCTGGGAGGGGGTCCGCGCCGACAAGGGCCTGCGGCGGTGGCGTGCGGTCGCTCGCGCCGCGGCACAGCAATCCCGTCGCGCGCATATCCCGTCGGTCGACGGCGTGCTGTCCACTGCGGAGCTGACCCAGCGGATCGGCGACGTGGTGGCGTCGGGAGGCACGGCGTTGGCCCTGCACGAATCGGCTACCGGTCAGCTCACGGAACTGCCTCTGGCGCAAGCGAAGTCGGTGACGTTGATAGTCGGGCCGGAGGGTGGCATCGCTCCCGACGAACTCGCCGCGGTGACCGGGGCCGGTGCCGTGGCGGTCCGGCTGGGCCCGACCGTGCTGCGTACGTCGACGGCGGCCGCGGTCGCGCTGGGTGCGCTGGGCGTGCTGACGCCGCGGTGGCACCCGCCCGACGATGATGCGGGCGCCTGACGGGGCCGCTATGTGCCTCGAGATTGACGCTAACTCGTCTTAGTCTCGTTTTTCCCGCACTGGTGTCGATCTCGACGCGGCGTACCGGTGCGGCGGTAGACTCAACACGCTAACCCGCTGAACAAACCGCAGAAAGCAGGCAACAGAAGCCACGTGACGCCCCGCGAGACCAACGCTGCTGATTCACCGACGACTTCCGTTCGCAGCAGCATCGACGTTCCGCCCGACCTGGTCGTGGGCCTGCTCGGTTCCGCCGATGAAAACCTGCGTGCACTCGAACGCATTCTGGCCGCAGATCTGCATGTGCGTGGCAATACCGTGACCCTCTCCGGTGAGCCAGCCGACGTCGCGCTCGCCGAACGGGTGATCAGCGAACTCGTCGCGATCGTCGCCGGTGGTCAACCGTTGACACCTGAGGTGGTGCGCCACAGTGTGGCCATGCTTGTCGGCACCGGCAATGAGTCGCCGGCCGAGGTGCTGACCCTGGATATCTTGTCGCGACGCGGCAAGACAATTCGGCCCAAGACCCTCAACCAGAAGCGCTACGTCGACGCCATCGATTCCCACACCATCGTCTTCGGCATCGGTCCGGCGGGGACGGGCAAGACCTACCTGGCGATGGCCAAGGCAGTCAATGCGCTGCAGCGCAAACAGGTCACCCGCATCATCCTGACCCGGCCGGCGGTGGAGGCCGGTGAGCGGCTTGGCTTTCTGCCCGGCACGCTGAGCGAGAAGATCGACCCTTACCTACGTCCGCTTTACGACGCACTGCACGACATGATGGATCCCGAGCTGATCCCAAAGTTGATGGCTTCCGGGGTGATTGAGGTCGCCCCACTGGCATACATGCGGGGGAGAACTCTTAATGATGCGTTCATCATTCTCGACGAGGCGCAGAACACCACCGCCGAGCAGATGAAAATGTTCCTCACCCGACTGGGTTTCGGCTCGAAAGTCGTTGTCACCGGCGATGTCACGCAGATCGACCTGCCGGGCGGCAACAGGTCGGGACTGCGGGCCGCGGTCGACATCCTCGACGGCATCGACGACATTCACATCGCGGAGTTGACCAGCGTCGACGTGGTGCGACATCGGCTGGTGTCCGAAATCGTGGATGCCTACGCACGGCACGAGGAACCGGGTTTGGCCATGAACCGGGCGGCGCGGCGGGCGTCGAGCACCCGCAGCCGTCGGTGACAGCGCCGTGAGTCGCGCCGGCGACGATGCAGAGCTAAGCGATGAGGAGGAGCGGCGCCAGTGAGTATCGAGGTCGCCAACGAATCGGGAATCGACGTCTCCGAATCCGAATTGATCAGCGTCGCAAGGTTCGTCATCGCGCGAATGGACGTCAACCCGGCCGCCGAGCTGTCGATGGTGCTGTTGGACACCGCCGCGATGGCCGATCTGCACATGCGTTGGATGGATCTGCCCGGGCCGACCGATGTGATGAGCTTCCCGATGGACGAGCTGGAGCCGGGCGGTCGGCCGGATGCTCCGGAGCCGGGACCGGCGATGCTCGGTGACATCGTGTTGTGCCCTGAATTCGCCGCTGAGCAGGCTGCGGCCGCCGGGCATTCGCTGGGCCACGAGTTGGCCCTGTTGACAATTCACGGTGTGCTGCACCTGCTGGGCTATGACCACGCTGAGCCGGACGAAGAAAAAGAGATGTTCGCCCTGCAGGGTCGCCTGCTCGAAGAGTGGGTCGCCGATCAAGTCGAGGCCTACCACCACGAACGACAGAGCGAAAGAGACCAGCGGTTGCTGGATAAATCAAGGTTCTTCGACAATTGAATGGCTCCGCTCCGCTGCTCGGCGCGATCCTGCTGATCGGTCTGGGCAGCTTGTTCGCGGCGACCGATGCCGCGGTCAGCACGGTCTCACTCGCGCGCGTCCACGAACTGGTACGTGATCAGCGGCCGGGCGCCGTGCGACTGGCCAAGGTGATGGCCGACCGGCCCCGCTACATCAACTTGGTGGTGCTGCTGCGGATCATCTGTGAGGTCAGCGCGACCGTGCTGCTGGCGGCCTATTTCTACCGAAGCCTCAGCCGCGATTGGGGATTGTTCGCCGCCGCCGCGACCATGGTGGTGATCAGCTTCGTCGTCATCGGTGTCGGTCCGCGAACTCTCGGCCGCCAAAACGCTTACACAATTTCATTAGTGGCAGCCTTACCGCTGCAGGCGATTTCGGTCCTGCTGGCTCCAATCAGCCGACTGTTGGTGGTGCTTGGAAACATGCTGACCCCTGGTCGGGGCTTCCGCAACGGTCCGTTTGCATCCGAGATCGAGTTGCGCGAAGTCGTCGACCTGGCGCAGCAGCGCGGCGTGGTCGCCGCCGACGAGCGCCGGATGATCCAGTCGGTGTTCGAACTCGGTGACACACCAGCCCGCGAGGTGATGGTGCCGCGCACCGAGATGATCTGGATCGAAAGCGACGAATCGGCCGACCAAGCGATATCGGTGGCGGTGCGCAGCGGGCATTCCCGCATTCCGGTCATCGGCGAAAACGTCGACGACATCGTCGGCGTGGTGTATCTGAAAGACATTGTCCAGAAAACGTATTACTCGGCTGGTGGCGGCCGGGACACCACCGTGGCGCAGGTCATGCGCCCCGCCGTGTTCGTGCCGGATTCCAAGCCTCTGGACGCTCTGCTGCGCGAAATGCAGCGCGACCGCAACCACATGGCGCTGCTGGTCGACGAGTACGGCGCGATAGCCGGGTTGGTCACGATCGAGGATGTCTTGGAAGAGATCGTTGGTGAAATCGCCGACGAGTACGATGCGGCCGAGGTTGCACCGGTAGAAGATCTGGGCGACAACAGGTTCCGGGTATCGGCGCGGCTGCCGATCGAAGATGTCGGCGAACTGTTCGGCATCGAATTCGACGAGCACCTCGACGTCGACACGGTCGGTGGCCTGCTGGCCCTGGAGCTGGGCCGCGTCCCACTGCCCGGTGCCGAGGTGGTATCGCATGGGTTGCGGTTGCATGCCGAAGGCGGCCCGGACCATCGCGGACGAGTCCGGATCGGCACGGTGTTGGTCAGCAGTACTGAGTCCGATGGTCAGGAAGTAGATGCCCCGTGACCGAATTCCGTTCCGGTTTCGTCTGTCTGGTCGGGCGGCCGAATACCGGCAAGTCGACGCTGACCAATGCGCTGGTCGGATCGAAGGTGGCGATCACCTCGAGCCGCCCGCAGACCACCCGGCACACGATTCGCGGCATCGTGCACCGGGAGGGCTTCCAGATGATTCTCGTCGACACGCCCGGGCTGCATCGGCCGCGGACGCTACTGGGTAAGCGGCTCAACGACTTGGTCCGCGACACCTATGCAGAAGTCGACGCGATCGGTTTGTGCATACCGGCCGACGAGGCGATCGGTCCGGGCGACCGGTGGATTGTCGAGCAGATTCGGTCCGTCGCGCCGAAAACGACACTGGTCGCCGTCGTCACCAAAATCGACAAGGTAGCCAAGGACAAGCTGGCCGCGCAGCTGGCCGCGGTCGGCGAACTGGTCGGACTGACCGACGGCCGCCAAGCCGAGATCGTGCCCGTCTCGGCGGTCACCGGTGAGCAGATCGACGTGCTGATCGACGTGCTGGCCGCCGCGTTGCCGCCCGGGCCGGCCTACTACCCCGACGGTGAGCTCACCGATGAACCCGAAGAGGTTTTGATGGCAGAGTTCATCCGGGAGGCCGCCCTGGAGGGCGTGCGCGACGAGCTACCGCATTCGCTGGCAGTCGTGATCGACGAAGTCGAGCCGCGTGCGGGCCGTGACGACCTGATCGACGTGCACGCCGTTCTCTATGTCGAACGCGACAGCCAGAAGGGCATCGTGATCGGCAAGAGCGGTGCCCGACTGCGCGATGTGGGCACCGCGGCACGCGGACAGATCGAGAAGCTGCTGGGCAGCAAAGTCTACCTCGACCTGCGCGTCAAGGTCGCCAAGAATTGGCAGCGCGACCCCAAACAACTTGGCCGTCTTGGCTTTTGAACCCCGAGCGCCGCGAGCCAGAAACCATGGCTGTGAAATCAGCGGCGACCACAACCCTGGCTTCTGCTTCGACGCACCTCGACGCACCTGGGCGCAAGCGGCTCTTATCGCAGTTGCGGTCCGCTGGCGACCGGCGGCTCCATGCCGGTGTTCCACCACACCTTCGGCTGCTTGCCCGCCCAGCCACCGAGCGCCTCGAGTTCGGCGGCCAAAGAGATGAGCAGGGGCTCGCTGTTGGCCGGTCCCATCAGCTGCACACCGATCGGCAAGCCTTCGGAGGTAAAACCCGCCGGCACGTTGATCGACGGCCACCCCAACACATTCCACGGCCAGGTCACCGGGCAGGCGGCGATCATCAAGCGGTCGGTGCCCAGCCCGCTCAACTTGTCGAACGCATGCGCCAGCGGCGGCGGTTGCGCAGTTGTCGGCGCCACCACAACGTCCACGATGCGAAAGATTGAGCTCACCCGGCGCTGATCGGCGGCTTCGTGCATGCGGGCGGCACGCAGTATCGACTGCGAAAGCAGGCGCCCCATCCGCATATTCGACAGCGTGCGCCGGTCCAGCTCGACCCCGTCACCCAACCGCTCGGCCCAGTCGAGCAGCCCGGAAGTGGAACGCGACAAGAAGTTCCACGACAGCCGCAGTCCGTAATCAGGGTTGCCCGCAACCACGCTGTGGCCGAGCAGCCGAAGTTGATCGCCCACCGCCGCCAGGGCCGTCCTGATCTCTGGATGCAGCCGGGCCGGAAACCCGGTGAACGGAAACCCGGTAGACAGCGCGATCCGCAACGGTCCCGGAGCGGTACCCACGTGCTCGGACACCTTCACCGGCCGCGGCTTGTGCAGGTCGCCGGCGGCGTTGCCGGATGCTGCGTCGAGCACCAGCGCCGCATCGGCGACGGTACGGGCCAGCACGCCATTGACCGTGATGCCGTTAAACGGCTCCGGTAACGGCCACGTCGAGATGCGGCCACGTTGCGGTTTGATGCCGACCAGGTGGGTCCAGGCCGCCGGGACCCGGACGCTGCCCGCGCCGTCGGAGCCGATCGCGGCGGTGACCAGGCCGGCGGCCACCGCGGCCGCGCTGCCGCCCGACGATCCGCCCGGAGTGTGCTTGCGCGACCACGGATTACGGGTGTGGCCGAATCCGGGTCCGCTGGTGAAGGGCCATTGGCCCAGCTCGCAGGTGTTGGTCTTGCCGACGATCACCGCACCGGCAGCCTTGAGCCGGCGTACCACCTCGGCGTCCTGGTTGGCGGGCCGAACGTGTCCCGACGAGCCGAAGGCGGTTGGTACTCCGGCGACGTCGACGTCGTCTTTGACCGCGATCGGGACACCCAGCAGCGGTGCCTGGTCGCCGGCCGCGCGCCGCCGGTCGGCCGCGGCAGCGTCGGCCAGCGCCGTCTCGGTGAGCACGACGCGGAAGGCGTTCAGGGTCGACTGGCTCAGGTTGATGGCGTGCAGCGAGCGGCGGACCAGCTCGTCGGAAGTGACCTCACCGCTGGCCAATTGGTAGAGCTGGTCGGTGAGGGTCGGAAAACGGTGGTTAGCGGCGTCAATCATCGGTACCGACATTATCGGCGCGTGTGCGAGGCTTCGTCGCAGTGCGGTGACAAACTGGTATCCATGCGGCTGTACCGAGACCGGGCGGTGGTGCTGCGCCAGCACAAGCTCGGCGAAGCCGACCGGATTGTCACCATGCTCACCCGCGACCATGGACTGGTCCGCGCGGTGGCCAAGGGTGTGCGCCGCACCCGCAGCAAATTCGGCGCGCGATTGGAGCCGTTCGCGCATATCGACGTGCAGTTGCACCCTGGCCGCAACCTGGACATCGTCACGCAGGTCGTCTCGCTTGACGCGTTTGCCACCGACATCGTCAGCGACTACGGCCGATACACCTGCGCGTGCGCGATGCTGGAAACCGCCGAGCGGCTCGCCGGTGAGGAACGAGCACCGGCCCAGGCACTGCACCGACTCACCGTCGGTGCGTTGCGGGCGGTGGCCGACGGGCGCCGACCCCGCGAGCTGGTGCTGGACGCTTATCTGCTGCGGGCCATGAGCATCGCCGGGTGGGCCCCGGCGCTGACCGAATGCGCCCGCTGCGGCACCCCGGGCCCGCATCGGGCATTTCACATCGCTGCTGGTGGCAGCGTCTGCGGGTACTGCCGTCCCGCCGGTGCGACGACACCGCCGCTGGGCGTGCTGGATCTGATGTCGGCGCTGCACGACGGCGATTGGGAGACCGCGGAAACCGCACCGCACTCGGCCCGCAACCACGTCAGCGGATTGGTGGCCGCCCACCTGCAATGGCATCTGGAGCGGCAACTGCGAACGTTGCCGCTGGTCGAGCGGACAGGCCGGGTCGACGGTGTCGATCAGAGCCTCGCCGGCCGTCACATAGCTCTGGTCAGGCAGGATGTGGCCCATGGGGACGAGCCGGGTGAGCCGCTCAGAGCGGAGGGCTGAGCGCACGAGGAAGGTCACCCACTTCCCGCAGCTGCCGCCTGCCCCCGACGACTACCCGACCTTCCCCGACAAGTCCACCTGGCCGGTGGTCTTTCCTTCGCTTCCGCCGTCGCCCGACGGCGGCCCACGCCGGCCCCCCCAACACATTTCCAAGGCGGTGGCTCCGCGAATCGCCGCAGACCAGCTGCCCAACCACGTTGCAATCGTGATGGACGGCAACGGGCGCTGGGCCACCCAACGCGGATTGGCCCGCGTCGAAGGTCACAAGATGGGTGAGGCGGTTGTCATCGACATCGTCTGCGGCGCAATCGAAATCGGCATCAAATGGCTCAGCCTCTACGCCTTCTCCACGGAGAACTGGAAGCGATCGGCCGAGGAAGTCCGCTTCCTGATGGGTTTCAACCGCGACGTGGTGCGACGCCGGCGGGTAAACCTGAACGAGATGGGCGTGAAGATACGCTGGGTAGGCTCGCGGCCGCGCCTGTGGCGAAGTGTCATCAACGAGTTGGCGATCGCGGAGGAGATGACGATGCGCAACGACGTCATCACGGTGAACTATTGCGTCAATTACGGGGGTCGCACCGAAATTGCCGAGGCCGCAAGGGATATCGCGCGCGAAGCCGCGGCGGGCAGGCTGAACCCGGAGCGGGTCACCGAGGCGACCGTTGCCAGCCACCTGCACCGCCCCGACATTCCCGACGTGGATCTGTTGCTGCGGACGTCGGGCGAGCAGCGGACCAGCAATTTCATGCTGTGGCAAGCGGCATACGCCGAATACATCTTCCAGGACAAGCTCTGGCCCGACTACGACCGCCGTGACCTTTGGGCGGCCTGTGAAGAGTACGCATCACGACACCGGCGATTCGGGACGGCCTGATGGCCGGTCACTTCAACGACGCAAGTCGCCGGGTTCAAATCCAGAGGGGGCCAAGCTAGTGCCGTCCTTGCAGGAACGTCTGTTGACCGTGCTCTCTGAGGTCCTACCCCTCGACGAGGAATCCGACGGCGCGCTCACCGTGCGTCATGACGGCACCATCGCTTCGCTGCGGGTCGTGAGCATCACCGAGGACCTCGACCTGGTCTCGCTGACCCAGATCGTGGCGTGGGATCTACTGTTAACCAAGAAGATTCGCGACACCGTGGCCGAGCAGGCGCGCAGTACTCTGCTGGGATCGGTAACGCTGGTGGAGAAGGTCGGCGGAACGACCGGCAAACGCAACTCGAGCAAAACGGCAGACGTGATGCTGCGCTACAACTTTCCGGGCGGTGGCCTGAGCGACGACGCGCTGCGCACACTTGTTCTGATGGTGCTCGACAAGGGCGCCGAGATCCGTCACGCGCTGACCGGTTGACCTCGGCGGCGGCACTCCGAGCAGGTGCCGAAGATCTCAATGGTGTGGCTGACATCGGAGAAACCGTGTTTCGTCGCCACCTCAGCCGCCCACGCCTCGACCTCGCGGTCGCCCACCTCGATGGTCGCGCCGCAGCTGCGGCACACCAGATGGTGGTGATGGTGTTCCGAGCAGCGCCGGTAGACCGATTCACCGGTGTCGGTGCGCAACGTGTCGAGCATGCCCGCCGTGGCCATCGACTGCAGCGTCCGGTACACGGTGGTCAGGCCGATGTTCTCGCCGCGCCGCCGCAGCTCGTCGTGCAGTTCTTGGGCCGACCGGAAGTCGTCGAGCGTGTCCAGCAGCGACGCGATGGCAGCCCGCTGCCGAGTTGACCGCTCACCGGTGCGAGCGGTCATGGCTTGTCCTCGCCGGCATGCGCGACGGCGTCGATCACGATATGCGCCAGGTGGTGATCGGCCAGCCGGTAGAGCACCTCGCGGCCTGACCGCTCACCGGTGACAACGCCGGCGGCCTTGAGGATCTTGAGATGCTGGCTGACCAGCGGCTGCGGAACGCCCAGCGCATCGACCAGTTCGTGCACGCAGCGCTGGGACTCGCGCAATTGCAGCACAATGGCGATCCGCACCGGCGCGGCCAGCGCGCGCAGCAGCTCACCGGCGGCTTCGAGAATCTCTCGCTGCGGTGGCGCGGGCAGCTCGGCAGCATCGCCGTGCTGGTGGTCTTGCAGCCAGGCGGGGACCACTTCGTCGCCGTCTGCTGCCGTTGAGGTCGAGGGGGACATACTGGTTCCACTGTCACATGCATGATCACGCATGTCAAAGAGCCCGGCATCGATCGCTACGATTACGGATGCTCACCGGCTCATGGCCGGCTCAATCGTCTCCGCATCGAAAGACAGGGGTCCTCATCTCGTGGCGTCCGTCATCGACACCGTCGTCAACCTCGCCAAGCGGCGCGGCCTGGTCTATCCCTCCGGCGAAATCTACGGCGGTACCAAGTCGGCATGGGACTACGGGCCGTTGGGGGTGGAGCTCAAGGAAAACATCAAACGGCAATGGTGGCGCGCGGTGGTCACCGGTCGCGACGATGTCGTCGGCCTGGACTCGTCGATCATCCTGCCGCGCGAAGTGTGGGTGGCCTCCGGGCACGTCGAGGTGTTCCACGACCCGCTGGTCGAGTGCCTGAGCTGCCACCACCGGCACCGCCAGGATCACATGCAGGAGGCCTACGCGGCCAAGAAGGGGATTGCTGATCCCGATTCGGTGCCGATGACCGAGGTCGTCTGCCCGGACTGCGGCACCAAGGGGCAGTGGACCGAGCCGCGCGAGTTCAACATGATGCTCAAGACCCATCTCGGTCCGATCGAAACCGAGGAGGGCCTGCACTACCTGCGGCCGGAAACCGCGCAGGGGATCTTCGTCAACTTCGCCAACGTGGTGACGACGGCGCGACGCAAGCCGCCGTTCGGTATCGGCCAGATCGGCAAGAGCTTCCGCAACGAGATCACCCCGGGCAACTTCATTTTCCGTACCCGCGAGTTCGAGCAGATGGAGATGGAGTTCTTCGTCGAGCCTGCGAGCGCGAAGGAATGGCACCAGTACTGGATCGACACCCGGTTGCAGTGGTACGTCGGCCTGGGCATCGATCCAGAGAATCTGCGGCTGTTCGAGCACCCCAAGGAGAAGCTGTCGCACTACTCCGACCGCACTGTCGACATCGAGTACAAGTTCGGGTTCGCCGGCAACCCGTGGGGCGAGCTGGAGGGCGTGGCCAACCGGACCGACTTCGACTTATCGACGCATGCAAAGCATTCCGGTGTTGACCTGTCGTTCTACGACCAGGCCACCGACACCCGGTATGTGCCTTATGTCATCGAACCGGCGGCCGGGCTGACCCGGTCGTTCATGGCGTTTTTGATCGACGCCTACCACGAGGACGAGGCGCCCAACGCCAAGGGCGGGGTGGACAAGCGCACCGTTTTGCGGCTGGATCCCCGGCTGGCACCCGTCAAAGCCGCCGTGCTGCCGCTGTCCCGACATGCCGATCTGAGCCCCAAAGCGCGCGACCTGGCCGCCGAGTTACGCAAATGCTGGAATGTGGAGTTCGACGACGCCGGTGCGATCGGGCGCCGATATCGACGCCAGGACGAAATCGGCACCCCATACTGCGTGACATTGGATTTCGACTCGATCGAGGACCATGCCGTGACCATCCGGGAGCGCGACGCGATGACGCAGGATCGGGTGGCCATCGACGCGGTGGCCGACTATCTCGGATCCCGCCTGCGGGCCTGCTAGAAGCCGTACCTGAAAATGTGCTGAAAAATTTTCGCCATCTTAATCCGCTATTGATCACACGACCAATATCATCTAGCCACGCGGGCGAGTTATCCCGCGCAAAAGCTTGGCGCGGCAGCACACTAGGGCGTGGTGGGCTGCCGCGCCTTGCCCGTTCGGGGGCAAGGTCGCTTCAGAACCGTCCGCCGCCGCCCATGAAGCCGCCGCCGGATGAGCCCGACGAACCGCCGAACGACGTCGGGCCCCAGCCGCCGCGCATCGCTCCGCCGAGCATGTCGCCGATGATGATTCCGCCCATCATCGCGCCGGTGTGGTCGCCGCCCCCGTAGCGGCCGGTGTAGGCCAGCTGGGCGGATCGGACATCGTTTTCAGCCAGTGACTGAGCCTGAGCGGCCAGTGCCGCCGCAGTACTGGCGCAGGTGATCGCCTCGCTGATGTCGGTCTCGCGTTTGTCGTGCGCGGCCTGCAGTTGCCGGTTGGCCTCGGCGAGGCGGGTTCGCGCCTCGGGCCCGATGCTGCCGCGGCGGGTGTCGATGTAATCGGACACGGCGTGGATCCGCGACTGCGCCGTGAACAACGCTTGCTCGAAACTGCGGTTGAGCCGCTCGGCGGTGGCCTGCTCTTCGGCGACGGTGGCCAGAAGCCGGTCCAAGTCGGCGTCGGCTTTGGTCAGTTGGGTGAACGCCCCGAGCGGATCGGTCGAACCGCCGGCGCGGGCAGCGTCGAGGGCATTTTTCGCTGCATTCCGGGCGCTGGCCAATTCGCGAACGTGCGCCGCTTTGGTTCGCTGCGCGCTGTCCAGCTGCGTGTCGGCGTGCTCGATGCCGGCCTGCATGTCGGCGATCAGCGAAGGCAGCGTGGCGACCGCGTGGCGGATGTCGTTGGCGGCCCTGTCCACCGCGTCGAGCAACGCTCGGGCCTGTCCGAGCGCGGACTCAGCGGCCTGGACGGCGTCGACCAGCCCGCTTTGCTCGCCGCTGACCGGCTTAGCCGCTAAATCACGTGCACGGGTGAGGTTTTGGTCGGCGAATGCCAGCCGGTCCTTGGCGGTCGTGACATTGGTGGCCACCGAAGCCAGCGCCGCGGGATCGAATTCGTTGTGCAGCTCGGTCATTCGCTGTTCGGCCGGAGCGATGCGTGCGGTCAGCTCGACCATCTGCTGAGTCAGGCCGTCGAGCCGCGATGGTGCGTTGACCACCAGATCACGCATTTGTTCGAAGGCCTCGCGCTGCGACTCCAATTCGCGGTCGGCCCGAGCCGCCGAGACGATCACCTGGGTCAGCAGCTCGCGCCGCTGCGCGGGCGTCTCGGGTATCGCGTCGTCAAGCTGTTGGCGCACGGTAAATGCCTGCGCCAGAGCGGCTTTGGCATTGCTCACCGCACGGTTGAACGGCTCGGTTCGCTGTTCGCCGAACTCCTCGATCGTCAGCGCGAGCTCGTTGGCGCTGGTGCGAACCGCGTTGTCCACGTCGACGACTTTCCACCGCGACAAGTCGTCTAACGCGCCCAGCGACAGCGCCGCCAGCGCGTCGGGATCGGTGGCGTCGACCCGGCGGGCGGCAGCCAATTCGGCAGCCCGTCGCCGACGGCGCCGGTAACGCACAGCGACGTACAAAACGACGACCGCGATAAGGATCACGCCCAGCCCAATCAGCAGCGGCGCGGAGCTTGTTGACCCCGGCGAGCGGTTCAGTCCGTTGGCCGCCGCGACCGCCGCACCGCTCCAGTCGCCGCGGCGCAGCGCGGGCTCGATCTGGTTGCGCCGCAGGTCATCCACCTGGCTTGAGTTGATGGTCTTGACCCGGTTGGGTACCAGGAACGCGTAGGCGCGGTCGACGGTGGCGACGGCGAGCAGCGCATCGAAATCGCCCAGGTCGCTGGCGGCCCGAGTGCTCTGCGCCCAGCTCACCGCCGATTGCCCGGAGAAGTTGTCGACGAAAACCACCCACAGTTGAATGCGGCGGTCGGAGTAGAGCTTGCCGGTGGCCGATTGGATCGCGGTGCGGTCCGAGCCGTTCAGCGCCCCGGCGTCGTCGGTGATGTAGCCGCCCAGTCGGAAGGGCGGCTGGGCGGCGGCGGCCGGCGCCGCCAGTAAAGCGGTGATCAGCATCGCCAGGAACATGGCGAGCGAGCGGACTGTGCGCATGCTCGACAATCTAGCCCTGCGATGGAGTCTGAGGCGCTCAGCGGTATTGCCGCACGCTTTGGCAGACTGTGCCTCGATGAGTCAGCAAGACCCTTATGACGATTTCGACCGCCAGCGGGTGGTTCCCGAGGCACCGAAGACCGCGGGCTTGCCGGGCACCGAGGGTCAACACCGAACCGACTTCGCCCGGGATCGCGCCAGGGTGCTGCACAGCGCTGCGCTACGCCGCCTCGCTGACAAGACACAGGTCGTCGGTCCGAGGGACAGCGACACTCCACGCACGCGACTGACTCATTCGTTGGAGGTCGCCCAAATCGGGCGGGGGATGGCGATGGGGTTGGGCTGCGATCCCGACCTGGTCGACATGGCCGGTCTGGCCCACGACATCGGGCATCCGCCGTACGGGCACAACGGCGAGCAGGCGCTTGACGAGTTCGCGGCGGCCCACGGCGGCTTTGAGGGTAATGCGCAGAACTTCCGGATCCTGACCAGCTTGGAGCCCAAAGTTCTTGATCCGCAAGGACATAGCGTTGGACTGAATCTGACCCGCGCCGGGTTGGATGCGGTCACCAAGTATCCCTGGACGCGGGGTAGGGATCGACGCAAGTTCGGCTTTTACGACTTCGACCGGGACGCGGCCGCCTGGGTGCGCGAACATGCGCCTGCGCAGCGGGCGTGTCTGGAAGCCCAAGTGATGGACTGGGCCGACGATGTCGCCTATTCGGTGCATGACGTGGAGGACGGCGTCGTGTCCGGCCGGATCGACTTACGGGTGCTCGCCGACGATGACGAAGCGGTCGCGCTGGCGAAGCTGGGGGAGCGCGACTTCGCCCGGGTGCGCGCCGGCGACGATGCAGAGCGCAGCGATGAGGAGAAGCGGCGCATAATCACCGCCGACGACCTCGCCGCGGCCGCGCATCGGCTGTCCGGGCTACCGGTGGTCGCCGCGGTCGGCAAGTACGACGGCACGCTGGCGGCCTCGGTTGCGCTCAAGCAGCTGACCAGCGAGCTGGTGGGCAGGTTTGCATCGGCGGCGATCGCCGACACCAGGGCCGCCGCGGGTTCCGGGCGGCTCGCCCGCTACCAAACCGACTTGCAGGTCCCCGAAGTGGTGCGCGCCGAGGTTGCGGTGCTCAAGACCCTGGCGCTGCAGTTCATCATGTCCGATCCTCGTCATCAACAGCGTCAACGCTCCCAACGGGAGCGAATTCACCGGGTGGCGCATTGGCTCTTGGCCGGGGCGCCGGGAACCCTCGACCCGGTGTTTGCGCCGGCCTTCAACGGCGCCGCCGACGACGGTCAGCGGCTGCGGGTCATCGTCGACCAGATCGCCTCCTTCACCGAGGGACGTCTGGAACGCATCGAGACCGCCTAGCCCGGCGAGCCGCGCTAGGCTCCGGGTTATGTCCACGCACACCAATGTCGTTGCCGCCACCTTGTCGGCTGCCGTTGTACTCAGCGCCTGCAGCTCCCATCAGCAGTCGAGCGCGTCGTCCACTCCGCCGTCCTCCTCGACGAGCGCTGCACCGGGCGCGCAAACCTTGACCGCACAACTGCACACCGCGGACGGTCGGTCGGTGGCCACGGCCACCTTCGAATTCGCCAACGGCTATGCCACCGTCACAGTGAAGACAACGGCCAACGGCATCCTCACGCCGGGATTCCACGGCTTACACATCCACTCGATCGGCAAGTGCGAGCCCAACTCGGTTGACCCGATGGGCGGTCCACCGGGTGACTTCATGTCGGCCGGCATGCACTATCAGGCACCGGGCCACACCGGGGAACCGCCGAGCGGTGACCTGACGTCGCTGGAGGTGCGTAAGGACGGCGCCGCATACCTCGTGACCACCACCGACGCGTTCAACAGGGACGACCTGTTGGCGGGCAGCAAGACAGCTCTCATGCTGCACGGCGCGGAGCACAGTCCCGACGCCGAGAAGCGCTTCGCCTGCGGTGTGATCGGTACCGGTTAACCGCGTACGGCTGATCCTCGCGGCATCGTCGCCGGCCTGATTGCCCGGCTTCTCCTCCCTCCGCTGCGCTTCGGGCATCGTCGTCGGGCGGCGCGCCTACACTGAGCCGATGGCCGGCCGTATCCCCGATCGCGATATCGCCGCCATCCGCGAACGAGTCCACATCGACGAGGTGGTCGGCGATTACGTCCAGCTGCGTCGTGCCGGCGCAGACTCGTTGAAGGGCCTGTGCCCCTTCCACGACGAGAAGTCGCCGTCGTTCCACGTCCGGCCCAACCACGGCCACTTCCACTGCTTTGGCTGTGGCGAGGGTGGCGACGTGTACGCGTTCGTCCAGAAGATCGAACACGTCAGCTTCGTCGAGGCCGTCGAAGTGCTGGCCGACCGAGTCGGATACACGATCAGCTACACCGGCGCGGCCACCAGCGTCCAGCGGGACCGGGGCAGCCGCAGCCGGCTGCTCGCCGCCAACGCCGAGGCGTTGGCGTTCTACGCGGCGGCGTTGGAATCCCCGGAGGCCCAGCCGGCTCGCCAGTATCTGACCGAGCGGAATTTCGATGCCGACGCGGCCCGGCACTTCGGCTGCGGATTCGCCCCGTCCGGCTGGGATTTGTTGACAAAGCATTTGGTGCGCAAGGGTTTTGAGTTCAAAGAGCTGGAGGCCGCCGGGCTGTCGCGGGAAGGTCGTCGCGGCCCGATCGACCGGTTTCACCGCAGATTGCTGTGGCCGATCCGCAGCTCGGCCGGCGAGGTGATCGGGTTCGGGGCGCGGCGGCTGTTCGACGACGATCCGATGGAAGCCAAGTACGTCAACACCCCGGAGACGTTGCTGTACAAGAAGTCATCGGCGCTGTTCGGTATCGACCTGGCCAAGCGCGACATCGCCAAGGGGCATCAGGCCGTTGTGGTCGAGGGCTACACCGACGTGATGTCGATGCATCTCGCCGGGGTGACGACGGCGGTCGCCTCCTGCGGCACCGCGTTCGGCGAGGAGCACCTGGCGATGCTGCGCCGATTGATGATGGACGACAACTTCTTTCGCGGTGAACTGATCTATGTGTTCGACGGCGACGAAGCAGGCCGGGCGGCAGCGCTCAAGGCGTTCGGTGGCGAGCAGCATCTGGCCGGCCAGTCCTTCGTCGCGGTTGCCGCCGACGGTATGGACCCTTGCGATCTGCGGCTGGCGTCCGGTGACGGCGCGCTGCGTGATCTGGTGGCGCGGCGAACTCCGTTGTTCGAGTTCGCGATTCGCGCGGCGCTCAGCGAGGTTGACCTGGACAGCGCCGAGGGTCGGGTGGCCGCGCTGCGCCGTTGCGTACCGATGGTCGCCCAGATCAAAGACCCCACCCTGCGCGACGAGTACGCGCGCCAACTCGCGGGCTGGGTCGGCTGGCCGGATGTGGCGCAGGTTGTCGGCCGGGTGCGCGAGGAGGCGAAAAACCCGACCGGCCAGAGCCGTGCCAAGCCCCGCCGTGCCGTCGCAGCCCAGACCGATACCAGCGCGCCCAACTTCACTGCCCTTCGTCCTGACCCCCGCGACCCCACATTGTGGCCGCAGCGCGAGGCGCTCAAGTCGGCATTGCAGTACCCGGCGCTGGCCGGGCCGGTGTTCGACGCGCTGACTGTGGAGAGCTTCACCCATCCCGGCTATGCCGCGGTGTGCACGGCCATCGAGGCGGCGGGCGGCACCGGTACCGGCATCGGCGGGGCCGAGTGGCTCGACGCGGTGCGCCAAAAAGCCCCGTCGCCGGCGGCCGCCGGGCTGATCAGCGAGCTTGGTGTCGAAGCCATCAGGGTCGACGACGACGACAAGTTGCCGCGTTACATCGCCGGGGTGCTGGCCCGACTGCAGGAAGTGTGGGTCGGCCGGCAGATCGCGGAGGTCAAATCGAAACTGCAGCGCATGTCGCCGGTCGAGCAAGGTGACGAGTACCACGCACTGTTCGGCGACCTGGTCGCGATGGAGGCCTATCGGCGCAGCCTGCTGCAGCAGGCCAGCGGCGACGATCTCACCGCCTGAGTTCTCGCCGTCAGGGCGCGCTGCGCCGCTCGACGACGCTGGTCTCGTTGTCGATCTCGGTCAACGTCACCATCCGCGTGTCGGGTGAGACCCGATTCGCGATCTTGCGCCGTCCCCCTTCGATCATCGACTTGGCGGCGGGGCTGCTGGTCAGGGCGCGGTACGTGCCGACGATCTGCTCGTAGCGCCGCCGCCCGGCCTTGGCGCCCAACACATAGCCCAGTCCGAGCACGACGAAATACCGGATCAAAGCAGTCCCTCCAGACGTTGGTGCGCTTGTGTCCATCCTGCCCCATACCGGCGAGCGGGTGCTCCTCGGCGGGTGATTGATTCGGTTGGGCGGCAGGACGCCAGTACGCTAGAGTCACCCTCGATCCGCGCCCACCAGGCGCGCGGAAAAGGGCAGTCCTCCGTAGCTCAATTGGCAGAGCATTCGGCTGTTAACCGAAGGGTTCCTGGTTCGAGTCCAGGCGGGGGAGCAGGGCCTCTAACGGCCGCCACCAAAACCAGGGAACGGCGATGGGTTCTTGGTCGGCGTGCTCGACTTATTGAGGTAGTCCGGGCAGTAAGCGCTCGATGCGAGCGCCGCGAATTTCATCGCGCCGCCGGAGTTCAATCCCGGATTGAGCAGGGTCAGCTTGTTGACGACGTCCTGTTCCGATTGCCCGGCGTTCATCAGGTCGCAGGCCATCCTGCCAGCGGCGATGGCACTTGACCCGTTGCTATAGGTCATGCCCGCATTTTTCAGCGAGTCGAGGAAGGTGGCGTCAGCAGCGGGGTTATCCGGCACGCTCGGCGGGGGCGGGTCGGCCGATGCCGGTACAGCCAGGCCGACGGCGGTGGCGACGGCGGCCAGCACGAGAAGCAGTCGCATCGATCCATCATCGTCCACATCGGCGCGGTTGTCCTGTTGAGACAACTCGCCGGGCGTTCTCAGATGGATCAGATGGAGAAGTCCTCGCCGTGCCACACTCCCGCCTCCGGGAGCCGGATGACGCGACCGGTCTGGACGCCGCCGTCGTTCTCGGCTTCCAGTTTGGCCACTCTGGTCATCAGCGACTGCAGGCTCACCCCGACCAGATCAGGCATCATCGAGTCGTCCTCGCGCGGTGTGATGCGGCTGATGATCTGCCCGGGCACTCCGACGACGACAGCGCTGGACGGCACTTCCTTGACCACGACGGCGTTGGCGCCGATCCGGGTGTCGTCGCCGATCTTGATCGCGCCGAGGACCTTGGCTCCGGCGCCGATGATCACCCGGTCACCGATCGTCGGATGTCGTTTGCCGGTGTCGCGGCCGCTACCGCCGAGCGTGACGCCGTGGTAGATCATCACGTCTTCGCCGACTTCTGCCGTCTCCCCGATCACCACGCCGGTCGCGTGGTCGATGAACAGGCCGGGGCCCAGGATCGCGCCCGGGTGGATGTCGACCCCGGTCAGGATGCGGGTGACTTCCGCGAGCGTCCGCGCAGCCAGCCGTGCGCCGCGGTTCCACAGCCAGTGGCTGATCCGGTGACCCCAAATCGCGTGCACGCCCGGGTAGGCGAAAATCACCTCCAGCGTGCTCGGAGCGGCCGGATCCCGCTGCCTGGCCGCCGCTATGTCACGCCGTATCGCCGCAAGCATGGCTAGTCCGCCAGATCGGCGAAAAGCGGTGTACTCAAATACCGCTCTCCGAAGCTCGGTAGCACGACGACGACGAGCTTGCCGGCGTTCTCGGGCCGGCGGGCCACCTCCAGCGCGGCCGCCACGGCAGCGCCCGAGGAAATGCCGACCAGCAGCCCCTCCTCGCGCGCCAACCGCCGGGCCAGGTTCAGCGCGTCCTCATTCTCGACGGTGATCACCTCGTCGACCAGATCCATGTCGAGTACCGGGGGGATAAACCCGGCGCCGATGCCCTGAATCGGGTGCGGCCCCTTCTGCCCGCCGGAGAGCACCGGTGAGGCGGCCGGCTCTACGGCCACGATCTGCACCGACGGCTTGCGTTCCTTGATGACCTGGGCGACACCGGTGATGGTGCCGCCGGTGCCCACCCCGGCCACGAAGAAGTCGATCTTGCCGTCGGTGTCGCGCCAGACCTCCTCGGCGGTGGTCTTGCGGTGGATCGCCGGATTGGCCGGGTTCTCGAACTGCTGCGGGATGAAATACCGCTGGTCGTTCTTGGCCAATTCTTCTGCCTTGGCTATCGCACCCGCCATGCCTTCCGGCCCCGGCGTCAAGATGAGTTCTGCGCCGAAGGCGCGCAACAACATTCGTCGCTCGGTGCTCATCGTCTCCGGCATGGTCAAGACGCACCGGTAGCCGCGCGCGGCGCACACCATCGCCAGGGCGATGCCGGTGTTCCCGCTTGTCGGCTCAACGATGATCGTGTCCGGTTTGATCAGCCCGGCCTCCTCGGCTGCGTCGATCATCGACACCCCGATGCGGTCCTTGACGCTGTTCGCCGGATTGAAGAACTCCAGTTTGGCGACAACATCGGCGACTGCACCTTCGGTGACCCGGTTCAGCCGGACCAGGGGCGTACGCCCGATCAATTGCGTGACGTCCTCGGCGATACTCACTTGCATCCGTCTCCAACGATGTCGGACCAGGGCTCGTCGGCCTTCCAGCTAATGTCGAACTCTATGGCTATCTCGGTGCGAATGGCTAGCGCAACGGGGGTGAACCGGTGCGATGTCCCGGCCAGCGCCACCCCGGTCAGCACTCGTGCGGGCAGGTTCTCGCCAGTCGTCGCCGTCAACGTCGCAGCCGACGTACCCGGCACCGCGTGTAGGTAAAAGTCTTGCCCCGGTTCGACTATTCCGCCAATCGGAAAACCGTCGGCGTCGACCAGGGTGTGGCCGTCAGTGGTGTTGAGCGCCAACGGGACTCGGACCTGGAACGGTCCCACGAGCTCGGATTCAACGGTGGCATGGGTATCGACCAGCGGTGAGTCGCCGGCATCGGGCAAGGCTTCGCGTGCTCCGGCGAGCAGATAGTTGTAGAGATGTACGACTTTGTCGGCGTTGCGGTAGTGCCGGGTGCCGGTCAGCCAAAAGGTGACGTGCTCGATCCGGGGCGTGCCGGTCTCTGAGGCTGCGATCAGTCGGTAGTAGCGGTAGCCGCGTCCGCCGCGGCCGTGGCTACTGGTCGACAGCGTGCTGCCCTCGCCCAGGGTGCGTTGGTAGCTGCCCGCGCCAGCGTCCACAGTCAGCAGCGATCCGGAAACGTCTTGCCACGCAACGCCATTGGCTGACTTCTGCAACCTCAACGCGATGGGCACGTCAGCGGCCGTCTGCACGGTGTAGCCGCCCAGTTGGGGTTCGCCATCGAATTCGAAGGTGATCACCGGTCCGGCGGCCCGATGCACCGCGACCGGAACATTGAGCGGTCGGGTGTCCAGGGCCAGCCCATTGGTCAGCGACCAGATCGCGGCCTGGGTCGCAGCGATCGCCTCGTGTTCGCTGATGTTCGCCGGCCCGATCGGATAGCCGGCCTCGCGCACCCGCCGGCTGAGCTCGGCGGCGGGGCGGACTGGGAAGGAGTTCGTAAGGATCCAGCCGACCTCGGCTTCATGGCCGGACGCCAGCAGATGCGGCAGCTCCGACCAGCTGCCGGGTTGGTAGCGCGACGGGTGGTGCGGCGCGATACCGGTGAAGTCCAGGGAATAGGCGGGCACGTTGGGATTGAGCCTGATCAGATCTGTGCGTGCCCAGCTGCCGTCGGTGAAGACGATCCGGTCGACGGTGTGGGAGTAAGTGCCGCCGCGGTAGCGGGTCAGCTGGCTGAGCTCGGTGGCCGGCCGGACCACGATGCGTGGGCGGCTCGCAACCTGTGCCACAGCACGGGTGGGAATGGACAACACTGTCATGGGCGGTTGATCTTCCTGAAAGACTTTGTCAATGTGCGCGACGTGAAACCGCCGGCAGACCGGCGGAATCACCCGGAAACGGGTGGCGCGGGATTTCTACAGCGTCAGAGAGCGTCAGGAAATCAACGACAACAACAGCAACAACAGTGCACGACGAGGCAGCGCGACGGGACAAGGCGCAGCTGTGCGGGGTGTTGCATAGGGCCACTATAGGCCATCGGAGTTCTAGGCCATCGGACTTGTCCGCTTGTTCGGCTCAGCCCGCTGTAAACCCTTTGCCCAGCCCTTACACTTTCCTAGGCTCAGCGCGCGGACGCGCCCATTGTCGACGACGATGGATCTGCCCGCGCCGCTGCAGTATCGGCCACCCACGGAAGGACCGCGATGACGTCTGCTCAGAATGAGTCCCAGGCACTGGGCGATCTCGGCGCCCGGCAACTCGCCAATGCGACAAAGACTGTTCCGCAACTCTCGACGATCACCCCGCGGTGGCTACTGCATCTGCTCAGCTGGGTGCCGGTGGAAGCGGGCATCTACCGGGTGAACCGCGTGGTCAATCCCGAGCGGGTCGCGATTCACGCCGAAGAGGGCGCCGGAACCGAGGAACCGCTGCCGGAGACCTACGTCGACTATGAGACCAGCCCTCGCGAATACACGCTGAGGACGATCTCCACACTGCTGGACATCCACACCCGGGTCTCCGACTTGTACTCGAGCCCGCACGACCAGGTGGCGCAGCAGCTGCGGCTGACCATCGAGACGATCAAGGAGCGCCAAGAGTCCGAGCTGGTCAACAGCCCCGAATACGGGTTGCTTGCCCAGGTGACTCCGGAGCAGACGATCCAAACGCTCGGCGGCGCCCCGACGCCGGACGACCTGGACGCGTTGATCACCAAGGTCTGGAAGACGCCGAGCTTCTTTTTGACCCATCCGCAGGGCATCGCCGCGTTCGGTCGCGAGGCCACCTACCGGGGCGTGCCGCCCGTCGTGGTGAGCCTGTTCGGGGCGCAGTTCATCACCTGGCGCGGCATCCCGCTGATTCCGTCGGACAAGGTGCCACTGGAGAAGGGCAAGACCAAATTCATCCTGGTGCGCACCGGTGAGGAGCGCCAGGGTGTGGTCGGCCTATTCCAGCCCGGCCTGGTCGGCGAGCAGGCACCGGGGTTGTCGGTGCGGTTCACCGGCATCAACGAGTCGGCGATCGCGAGGTACCTGGTCACCCTGTACACGTCGTTGGCGGTGCTCACCGACGACGCCCTGGCCGTGCTCGACGGCGTCGACGTGGGGCAATTCCATGCGTACGACACTCGCCGGACTAAATGACGTCGCCGTGGACCAGGTCCATGAGTACAAGTGAGTACCGGGCAATAGACGCCGAAAGCGACTTGCCCATCAGCGCCGCAGAACTCGCTGCGCTGGCCAACCAGCTGTACGCCGCCAGCGTCCGCCCGGGATTCGACAGTCCGCCGCAGTCGGCGCCGGTCGCACCGCGCGGCAATGTGCCCGACACGACAGCGGCCGCCTCCACCGGGCAGGCCGCGGCCGGCGTCGCGGATCTCTACCCCACGCCGGTCCCGCTGGTGGGGGCCGGAGACATTTACGTCCCAGCTCCGGCGTCTCCCGAACCCGAAACCCCGCCGCAAACAGTGCCGGTGGCCCCGCGTGGCAACGTGCCCGACACGACGGCCGCGCCGTCGGGCGCCGAGACGACCGGCAGCGTCGCCGATCCCTATCTGCCGACCGGCGACCTGGCCGCCTTCGCGGTGCCGACCGAAGGCATCGTCCCGACGGTGCCCGGTGTGCTGGCCGGAACGGTGCCGACAGTTCCCGTGGCCCCGCGCGGCTCAACACCGTTCTGGTTGCCGGAGGCGCCGTCGGTTCCCGAGTTGAGCTGGTCTGATGCAGTGCCGGCCGCGCCGGAGGCACCGGCCGGCGACGAACACAACTACTACTTCCTGACCGCAGCCGACCCGTCGGCCCCAGTGTCACAGTTGCCCGACGAGCACGAGGTGTTCGACGTCAACGCCGTGCGGGCCGACTTCCCGATCCTGAAGGAGACCGTCCACGGAAAGCCGCTGATCTGGTTCGACAACGCGGCGACCACCCAGAAGCCCCAAGCAGTCATCGACCGGCTGTCGCATTTCTACGCCCACGAAAACTCCAACATCCACCGGGCCGCACACGAATTGGCCGCCCGGGCCACCGACGCCTATGAGGAGGCTCGCGACACGGTGGCCGAATTCATCGGCGCGCCAACGGCCGACGACATCGTCTTCGTGCGCGGCACCACCGAGGCGATCAACCTGGTGGCGCATGCCTGGGGCGGCAAGCACCTGCAACCGGGCGACGAGATCGTCATCACCTACCTTGAACACCACGCCAATATTGTTCCCTGGCAACTGATTTCACAGAAAACGGGAGCGATCCTGAAGTGGGCGCCGATCGACGACGCGGGCAACCTGCTGCTCAGCGAATTCGAGGACCTGCTCGGACCGAAGACGAAGCTGGTGGCCGTCACCCAGGTCTCCAACGCGCTGGGCACGGTGGTCCCGGTCGACAAGATCGTCGAGTTGGGTCACCGCTACGGCGCCCGGGTGCTGATCGACGGCGCTCAGTCGATTCAGCACATGCCGGTCAACGTCGCTGAACTCGGCGCGGATTTCTTCGTGTTCTCCGGACACAAGATCTACGGCCCCACCGGAATCGGCGCGCTGTATGGCACCAAGGAAGCGCTCACCGAGACACCGCCGTGGCAGGGTGGCGGCCACATGATCGCCGACGTCACGACCGAACGCTCGCTGTATCAGGGGCCACCGACCAAGTTCGAGGCCGGCACCGGCAATATCGCCGATGCCGTAGGACTTGCTGAGGCGCTGCGGTATGTCGAGCGACTGGGCATCGAGCGCATCGCGGCTTATGAGCACGCGTTGCTGGAGTATGCGACGCCACGGCTGGCCGACATTGCGGGTGTGCGACTGGTGGGCACCGCAACCGAGAAGGCCAGCGTGCTGTCATTCGTGCTGGCCGGCCACGACCCGCTCGAAGTAGGCAAGGCGCTCAACGCCGAAGGGATCGCAGTGCGCGCCGGGCACCATTGCGCTCAGCCGACACTGCGGCGCCTGGGACTCGAGGCGACGGTTCGCCCGTCGTTCGCGTTCTACAACACTTTCGAGGAGATTGACGTCTTCCTCAACGCGGTGCGCCGGATCGCCGAAGGTGGTACCAACGTCGGCTGACGCCGGCTCGATCCAAGTGCCCGGTCAGCGCCACGATTTCGGCTCACTTTGAGTAGAAGGGTTGTTTGGCGGGACTGGGGCTGGTGACTGGGCGATATTTCGGTGGTCAGATTACTTCTGGTTGATTCGAACCCTCGCGCGAGCGGCGTAGCATCCGTAAGTTTCCGACGTGGTCTGTGTGTGCAGTCAACCAGCGGCATCGACGTCGCGTGGCCACATGCGTCCATACCTGCAGATAGCCGGGTGACCCAGAGCTTTCCCCTTCAGGCAGAGGAGCGCGATGAGCCGTATCGATTATCGGCAGAACGAGCAAACTCGATGAACGCCGCCGTCATCGCCAGAATTTCGATGATCTTCCGCGAGTCATTCCAGGTTGATAGCGAGAATCCAACCGGCCGAACGGCCCGTCCGAAGGATTGGCATGAGCCCGTCGAGCAAACTATTCGACCTATAAAATCGTGGTCTTCATCACACGACTGCGGCTCTCGGCGGAGCGGATAAGCCGTTGCCCCAAAGAACTCCAGGGCCGACGGTAGCCGGGATTGACTGGTCGAAACCCGCCACCGGCATCGGCGACTTCGTCATTATGACGGGCGAGACGTTCGCCGCCGCCTTCCGGCGGCCGTTCGCGCTGCGGGAATTGATCGACCAGATCTGGTTCGTCGCGAGGGTATCGATCGTGCCGACGCTGGTGCTGTCGATTCCCTACACAGTCCTCATCGTCTTCACGCTGAACATCGTCCTGATCGAGGTCGGCGCCGGTGACTTGTCGGGCGCCGGTGCTGCGCTGGCTTCGGTCACCCAGGTAGGACCGGTGGTGACCGCGATCGTGGTGTCCGGTGCCGGCGCCACCGCGATGTGCGCGGACCTCGGCGCCCGGACAATCCGTGAAGAGATCGACGCGATGAAGGTCATCGGCGTCAACCCCATCCAGGCCTTGGTGGTACCGCGGGTGATTGCCGCGACATTCGTTGCGCTGCTGCTGTATTCCGCGGTTGCTGTGGTAGGACTCACCGGCAGCTACTTCTTCGTGGTGTACGTGCAGCACGTCACGCCGGGAGCATTCATCTTTGGGATGACATTGCTGACCGGCCTTCCGCAGGTCATCGTATCCTTGGTCAAAGCTTTGCTTTTCGGACTTTCGGCGGGTCTTATCGCCTGCTACAAGGGCCTGCACGTCGGCGGCGGACCGATCGCGGTGGGCAACGCCGTGAACGAGACCGTGGTGTTCGCCTTCATGGCTCTGTTCTTGATCAACATCTTGGCCACCGCTTTCGGCGTGAAGGTGTCGCCATGAGCACCACCGAAGCGAAGAATACGGGCAAGCCGCGGCGGAGAAGAGCGCGCACTGCCAAATCCGAGGCGGGAAGCGCCGCCATGGACAAGTTCGCCTCCAGGGCGGGCAGCAGGGCGGGATCCGAGGAAGACGAGAAATACATACCCGGCGCCGAACTCGCGAGTCGGCTGGTCGACTCAGTCCGCAGTGTGGGGGAGCAGACGGCGTTCATCAGCACCGCGCTCGTCTCCACCGTCGATGCGGTTCGGCGCTACCCGGGTGAAGTACTGCGGTTGATCGCCGTCCTGGGCATGGGCACCGGCGCACTGGCCGTCATCGGAGGCACCGTGGTCATCATCGGTTTTTTGACCCTGACCACCGGCGCGCTGATCGCCGTGCAGGGCTACAACACATTGTCCAACGTCGGAATCGAAGCTCTCACGGGGTTTTTGGGAGCGTTCCTGAATGTCCGGTTCATCGCGCCGGCGACGGCGGGCGTGGCGCTGGCCGCCACCATCGGTGCCGGCGCAACCGCGCAACTCGGGGCTATGCGGATCAACGAAGAGATCGATGCGCTGGAGTCGATGGCCATTCGGCCGATCACCTACCTGGCGTCCACCCGCATCGTGGCCGGGGTGCTGGCGGTCATCCCGATCTACACCGTCGCCGTGCTGATGTCTTTTCTGGCCACCCGGTTCGGCACGACGATCATCTACGGGCAGTCCCGCGGTGTATACGACCACTACTTCTCGTCGTTTCTGCATCCCACCGACCTGCTCTGGTCATTCATCGAGGCGCTATCGATGGCGGCCGCGGTGATGGCAATTCACACTTACTACGGCTACACCGCCACCGGCGGACCGGCGGGTGTGGGGGAGGCGGTCGGTCGCGCGGTGCGCACCTCGATCACCGCCGGAGTTTTCATCCTGCTGACCATCACGCTGTCGGTATACGGGCAGTCCGGCAACTTCCACTTGTCGGGGTGACGGGATGAGCCAAGAGTCCCGGCGGCGCCGGGGTATCGATCCAATCTGGTGGGCACCGGTACTCGTTATGGTGATCGTGGCGATCAGCACACTCACCGCGATGGCGTTCGAGGGAACGCTGAAGACGACTGTTCCACTCACGGTGATCTCAGATCGGGCCGGTTTGGTCATGGAAGACGGCGCGAAAGTGAAACTGCGCGGCGTCCAGATCGGTGAAGTAGACCGTGTTGAATCTTATGCCGATTCGGCCGGCACGAACCTTTCGAAGCTGAAGCTGAAGATCTATCCGAACGAATTCCACTATCTGCCAAGCAATACCGAGGCGGAGATCAAGTCCAGTACCGCGTTCGGCGCAAAGTATGTCGACCTCATCGTCCCTGAACAGGGCGCCACTTACCGACAGCTGGCCAAAGGCGCTGTGTTACACAGCCGCAACGTGACGGTTGAGGTCAACACCGTCTTCGAAAACTTGCAGTCGATAGTCCGTGCAATCGACCCGGCAAAGCTGAACGGCGTGCTCTCGGCGTTGTCCGACGCTTTTCGCGGCAAGGGCGATCGCATAGGTCAGGCGATCACGGAAGGGAACAGAGCGCTCCTTGCCGTAAACCCGAAACAGCAGACCATCCGGAAGGACTGGCAGTTGTTCGGTAAGACCGCCGAAGCCTATTCCGTTGCAGCGCAGGATATCCTGTCGACGCTGGACGCATTCTCGACGACCAGTGTGACGATCAGTAAACAACAGAAGGCGCTCAACGAGGTGCTGCTGGATGCAATCGGCTTCTCGAACGCGGGGATCAACACGATCGGCCGCAATGAGCAGAGCCTGGTCAGCGCGATCAACCTGGTGGCGCCGACTTTCGAACTGCTGAACAAGTACTCACCGACCTACAAGTGCACCTTCGAGGGCGCGGTGTGGTACCTGGAGAACGGTGGTCGAGCTGCCATGGGGGGCAACGGCAAATCGCTGAATATCGATGGCGGGCTGCTCTTCGGCGACGACCCCTATCGCTATCCCGACAACCTGCCGGTCGTGCAGGCCAAGGGCGGCCCGGGCGGCAGGCCCAGTTGTGGCTCGCTGCCTGACGTCAGCGCGAACTTCCCGGTCAAATACCTGGTCACCGACACCGGATTCGGTACCGGGTTGGACATCCGGCCTAACCCCGGGATCGGGTTCCCCGGCTACAACAACTACTTCCCGGTCACCAAGGGAACGCCCCAGCCACCGCTGATCCGTTACCCTGGCGGTCCGGCGCCGGGCCTGGCACCGGCCTACCCCGGACAACCGCCGTCCGGTGCACCTGATTACGCCGGCGCCGCGACGCCACCGCTCCCGCCCGCGCCGCCGCCGGCGCCCTGACCCGCGACGAAAAGTAAGGAACTGCAATGAGACCCAACGCCAGCGCCATCGCGCGCGTGGTGGCGTTCACCGTTGTCTCGCTTGCTTTTGTGTTCATTCTGGTTACGGTCTTCGGCCAGTTCCGGTTTGACACCCGCACGTCCTACAGCGCGGAGTTTTCCAATGTTTCCGGCCTCAAGGGCGGAAACTTCGTCCGCATCGCCGGTGTCGAAGTGGGCAAAGTCAGTCACCTCAAACTGAACAAGGATGGCACCGTCCACGTCGACTTCGCCATTGACAAGGGACTGAGGCTCACCGAAGGCACCAAAGCGGCGGTGCGCTACGAAAACCTCATCGGCGACCGGTATCTCGCTCTCGAGGATGGGCCCGGTCCGCCGCGCAGATTGGCTCCTGGATCGACGATTCCGTTGGCGCGGACCTCTCCGGCTCTCGACGTCGACGCTCTCATCGGTGGTTTCCGACCGTTGTTCCGGGCGTTGGATCCCGACCAGGTGAATGCACTGTCCGGCCAAATCCTCAGGGTATTCCAGGGCGAGGGGGCCACCATCTCGTCGGTGCTCGGCGAAACGTCGGCTCTGACAACGACGCTGGCCAACCGCGACAAGCTCATCGGCGAGGTGATCACCAACCTGAACACCGTGTTGCACACCTTCGGCGCTCGCGACAAACAATTCTCAGAAGGCTTGGACAAGCTTTCCCAGCTTGTCGGAGCACTGTCCGAGCGCAAGACCGATATCACAAAGGACGTCGCCTACATCAACGCCGCGACGGGGTCGGTTGCCGATCTGTTGACGACGGCGCGCGAGCCGATCAAAGACACCGTCGTCCAAACGGACCGTGTCTCAGGGCAAATCGAGTCCGACCATAACTACGTCGATGACCTCGTCAGAACTCTCCCCGATGTGTACCAGGTGCTCGCGCGCAACGGCCTGTACGGCGATTACTTCGGCTTCTACATCTGTGACGTGATCCTCAAGCTCAACGGCAGAAACGGACAGCCCACGTTCGTCAAGCTGGTGAGTCAGGTCACGGGGCGGTGCTTACCGAAAAAATGACTGCGATCAAGGGCCGTTTCAGTGTGCTGAAAGAGAAGTTCAAGCGCCGCAACATCAAGCCGCTCGCCGAGCGTAACCGGACCACGGTCGGCTTGGTGGGTATCGCCATTGTGGTTGCCTTGGTCGTTGCGGTCTTCTCCTACGAGAAGATCCCCTTTCTCACCGGCAAGTCTGGCTATTCCGCGTACTTCACCGAGGCTGGTGGAATCAAGCCGGACAGTGACGTGCGAGTGTCGGGGCTGTCCGTCGGCAGGGTGTCCGGCGTCAAATTGGACGGGACGAAGGTGCTGGTCAGCTTCACCGTCGACGACGACGTCGCACTGGGCAACCGAACCGAAGCGTCGATCAAGACCGAGACCATCCTCGGCACCAAGATGCTCGAGATCACTCCGCGTGGGGACGGCAAGCTCGAAGGCCCCATCCCAATCGAGCGCACGCGCGCGCCTTATGACCTACCGGATGCGCTCGGCGACTTGACCACCACTATCAGCGCTTTGGACACCACAAAACTGTCGTCGGCGCTCACCACTCTGGCGACTACCTTCAAGGACACGCCGCCTGATTTGAAAGCCGCACTGGAGGGCGTGGCGCAGTTCTCCAGCACGCTGGACAACCGCGACGCGAAACTGCGCAGCCTGCTGGCCAATGCGAACAAGGTCACCTCGGTGCTGGCCAAGCGCAGCGATCAGATCGCCAACCTCGTCATCAATGCCAACGCGTTGTTGGCCGAACTACTGACACAACGCAATTCGGTCGACACGCTGATGACCAACATCGGCGCGGCGGCCCGGCAGATATCAGCCGTTGTCGGCGACAACCGGACTCAGCTCAAGCCGGCGCTGGACAAGCTCAACGGTGTGTTGTCGATCTTGGACGACCGCAAGAAGGAGCTGCAGCGCACGTTGTATCTCATCCCGAAGTATGCGATGACGTTCGGTGAAGTGCTGGGGTCCGGGCCGTTCTTCAAGGCCTCACTAGTCAACCTGGTACCGGGACAATTCGCGCAGCCGTTCACCGATGCGGCCTTCTCCGATCTGGGGCTCGACCCCAACGTGCTGCTACCGTCGCAACTCACCGACCCGGGCAACGGCCAGCCAGGTCTGCCGCTGCTGCCGTTGCCGTACCCGCGCACCGGGCAAGGCGGCGAGCCGCGACGGTCGATCCCGGATGCGATCACCGGCAACCCGGATCAGCAGTCGTGCGGTCCGGGTGGCATTCCGCTGCCCGGCCCAGGCTGCTACCCGTACCGGCCGCCGCCACCGGCGCCGCCGCCCGGCGGGCCGCCGCCCGGACCGCCGGCAGATCTCAAGCCGCCGCCCAAGCAGACGCCGGTGTACTTGCCGGCACCCAACGAAGTACCCGCGAACGGGGGTCGCTGATGGCGTTCGCGAAACTCCGCGCTCGACTGGACAAAGCCACCGCTTGGCTTCTGAGCCATCGGCGCGCCACGCAGATCGGAACGGCGATCAGCCTGGTTGTGCTCCTGTTCGTCGGGATCAGCATGATGGTCACACCCTGGTGGAAGCAGGTGACCCGCAATACCTATGTCGCTTACTTTCCGAACACCAACGGCATCTATACCGGCGACGAAGTCCGCATTCTCGGCGTTGCGGTGGGAACCATCGAGAAGATCGACCCGCAGCCCGACGCGGCCAAGGTCACTTTCACCGTCGAATCGCAGTATGCGGTGCCCGCCGATGTGCGTGCGGCGATCCTGTCGCCGTCGCTGGTGACCTCGCGGGCGATCCAGCTCGTCCCGGTCTACTCCGGCGGTCCGAAACTGGCTGACGGAGCGACTATTCCGGAGGAGCGGACCGCGGTCCCCGTCGAGTGGGACGACCTGCGCAAGCAGTTGGAGAAGCTGACCGACTCCCTGCAGCCCACCACTGAAGGTGGGACTAGCGCCTTAGGGCAATTCGTCAACACCACCGCCGCCAACCTGCGGGGCGAGGGTGACACCGCGCGGGACACCCTTATCAAGCTCTCCCAAGCGGTTTCAGCGCTAGGAGATCACAGCACCGACATTTTCAGCACGGTGCGCAACCTGGAGACTTTTGTCTCCGCACTGACGTCCAGCAGCGAGCTGCTGGCCTCGTTCAACAAGAACTTGGCCAACATCACCACCGTGATGACCAATACGCCAAACGAGTGGGGCCAGGCGATAGCCGGATTGGACGGTGCGGTCAATGATCTGCGTCCCTTCGTCGCCGAAAACCGAGAGGCTATCGGCACAACCTTCGATCACCTCAATGCCATCACCACGGCATTGAACGACAGCCGCCGCGACATCAAGCAGACCCTGCACGTTGCGCCCGACACTTTCCAGAACTTCCTGAACATCTATCAACCCGCGCAGAGCGCGGTGACCGGGATCCTCGCCCCGGTGAACTTCGCTGATACCGTCCAGTTCCTCTGCGGTGCAATCGAATCTGCGGGTCGTGTCGGCGCCAAGCAGTCGGCGCGGCTGTGCGAGCAGTATCTGTCTCCGATCATGAAGAACCGGCAATACAACTTCCCGCCGCTCGGTTTCAACCCGTTTGTGGGGGCGGCCGCACGGCCTAACGAGATCACCTACAGCGAAGACAAGCTCAATCCGCACATCCCGCCGCCGGGAGCCCCGGGCGCGCCGCCGGTTGACGCAGCGGGCCCGCCGCCGCCGTCGCCCCAAGCTTTGCCGGGGGGTGCTATACCGCCGGCGCCGGCCGCGGTCCGCTCTACCGACCCCAATGCCGGCCTACCTGGTTTGATGGTGCCGGCCGCCGCACCGGTGCCGCCGAAAGGCACGCCATGAGACGCACAGTGATTGCAGTGCTTGCTATTTCGGGCTTGTTGACGGGATGTGCAGGATGGCGGGGTCTCAATTCGCTTCCGTTGCCGGGCACCCAGGGCAAGGGTGACGGTGCATACACCATTCAGGCGCAGCTACCCGACGTCGTCGTCATTCAGCCGAACACCCGGGTACGGGTCGCGGACGTCAACATCGGCAACGTCACCAAGATCGAGGTGCAGGACTGGCATGCGCTGGTGACCATGCGAATCAACGGTGACATCCATCTGCCGGCGAACAGCACCGCCAAGGTCGGCCAGACCAGCCTGTTGGGCTCCATGCACATCGAGTTGGCGCCCCCGACCGATGAGGCACCGAGAGGTGAGCTCAAGAACGGCTCGGTGATCCCGCTTTCCAGAGCCGCGACTTACCCGACCACCGAGCAGACCCTCGCGTCGGTGGCGATCCTGCTCAACGGTGGTGGGCTGGGGGATCTTCAGGAGATCACCCGGACCTTCGCGACCGCGTTGACCGGACGCGAAAAAGAGATGCGTAGCTTGTTGACCCAACTGGACATTTTCGTCACGGAGACCAAAGCCCAGACCGACGACATCATTACCGCCATCGAAAGTCTGAACTCATTGGTCGGCCAGGTGGCGGAGAAAGATCCGACCGTCGACAAAGCGCTCACCACGATCCCGCAAGCGCTGGGCGTCCTGTCGGATACCCGAAAGACGTTGGTGAACGCCATCAATTCGGTGGGCCAGTTCAGCGCCGTCGCCGCCTCGACGATTAATCAAACCAAAAAATCGCTGACCGACAATTTCCGTAACCTCGCACCGGCCCTGCGGGAGTTGGCCAACGCCGGGCCCGCCCTCACCCGGGGTCTGGATTTCCTGTCTACCCTGCCTTGGGTGAAAAGCACTGTGCCCAACTGGTTTCGGGGTGATTTCGCCAACATCTCGCTCGTGGTCGACCTGACCTTGAGCCGCCTGGACAGTGGCTTCTTCACCGGGTCGAAGTGGGAGGGGAACCTCACCGAACTCGAACTGCAATGGGGCCGCACCATCGGCCAGATGCCCAGCCCATACACCGCCGCGAACCCGTTGATCGTGCCGTACCACTGGGGGGGTTACTAGCGTGTCGCGTACCAGCTCGTTGCGCTTGTCCCGCCGGGTGTGGACACAGTTGGCGATCCTTGCGTCGGTCACCCTCCTCTCCGTCGTGGTGATGGCATTGGGCTTCGTCAAAGTGCCTGCGCTGCTGGGGGTTGGCAGATATACCGTGAAGGTCGACCTGCCCGCGTCCGGTGGGTTGTACCCGACGTCGGTGGTGAACTACCGCGGCAGCGAGGTCGGCAGCGTCAAATCGGTCAACGTCACCGAAACCGGTGTTCGCGTCGTGCTTTCGCTGAAATCCGACATCGCGATTCCCTCGAACGTGACCGCCGCGGTTCACAGCCGCTCGGCCATCGGTGAGCAGTTCCTGGAACTCACGCCGCATTCCGGCACCGCCAGTGACACCGGGCCGAAACTGCGCGACGGCGATGTCATCGCGGTCGGCAGGACACAGATCCCCGTCGACATCGGATCTCTGCTCGATACCACGAACAGGGCCTTGCAGGCGATTCCGCAGGACAACCTGCACACCGTCGTCGACGAGGCCTCAAAGGCCGTCGCGGGTCTGGGCCCCGAACTGTCCCGGCTCGTCGATGGTGGCACCGCGTTGGCGATCGATGCCGGCAAGACCAGCGACACGTTCTCGCGACTGATCGACGAGTTTCCGCCGGTGGCCAGCTCTCAGGTCCGAACATCGGATTCGATCGCGACCTGGGCGCGACGGGTGAACTCGATCACCAGTCAACTCAAGGCGCAAGACAATTCGGTCGCCGACCTGCTCAACACCGCCGGACCGGCCCTCGGTGAAGGCACCGCGCTGTTCGACCGGCTGGCGCCCACGCTGCCCGTGTTGTTGGCCAACTTAGTCAGCCTGGGCAACATCGCGCTGACCTACCGCAACGACCTCGAGGAGTTGCTGGTGCTCTTCCCGCAGGGGACCGCGGTGATGTCGTCGATCATCGTGCCGGACCGGGTCGCCAAACAGGACTACAAAGGCATTTATCTCGACTTCAACTTGAACCTCAACCTGCCGCCGCCATGCAACACTGGATTTCTCCCGGTGCAGCAGCAGCGTATTCCGGTCCGGCAGGACTATCCTGACCGCACTGATGGAGATTTGTACTGCCGCATTCCGCAGAACTCCGACATGAACGTCCGAGGTGTCCGGAACACGCCTTGCGAGACCAAGCCGGGCAAGCGGGCGCCGACGGTCGAGATGTGCGAAAGCGACGAGCAATATGTCCCACTCAACGACGGTCTGTTCTGGAAGGGTGATCCCAACGCGACGCTGAGCGGTCAAAGTGTGCCGCAATTTCCGAAGGGGGGTCCGACGCCGTCGCCGGGCAGGGACTGGCATCCACCCCCTGAATCGCCGGTACGGCCGCCGGTCGCCATCCCCTACGATCCGGCCACCGGAAACTACGTCGGCCCGGACGGCCGCGCCTACAGCGAGTCCGACCTGGCCTCAACTGCGAAAGGCAAGACATGGCAGGACATGATGGTGCCGAAGAAGCCGAGTTCGTAAACAACTCCGCCGCCCCTGAGCTCGTCGCCGAGGACGTCGAAGACGCCGAAGACGCCGAAGACATCGACGCAGCCGACGAGTCGGAGGCCCAGCGCGCCATGGAGCAGGGCGCGAAAAAGCGCGTGCCGACGTGGTTTTCGAGCATCCCGGGACCGATCGCGGTCAGTGTCGCCATCATCGTGGCACTAGTCGGGCTGGGAGGCTGGCTGGGATTCCGCGTGTATCAAGACCATCAGGAGCAGGCGCAACGCAACCTGTACTTGCAAGTCGCGCGGCAGACCGCGATCAACCTCACCACGATCAACTACACAGAGGTCGATGCCGACATCAAGCGGGTCCTGGATTCGGCCACCGGCGCCTTTCACGACGAATTCCAGAACCGGTCGCAACCATTCGTCGAGGTCGTCAAGAAAGTGCAGTCCAAAACGGAGGGCACGATCGCCGAGGCGGGTCTGCTCTCGTACACGAAAGACAAAGCGCAAGTGCTCGTCGCGATCGCAGTAAAGACGTCGATGGCCGGGGCCCCGGCAGACCAGGAGCCCCGCAGATGGCGGATGCGCCTCACTGTCGACAAAACGGGGGATGGCGCCAAGGTGTCGAATGTGGAGTTCGTACCGTGACCAGTCGAACTGCACTGACAGGGCAGGAGGAGGACTCCGCGATGTCCGACGACAGTGACCCGGTCGCCGACGAGTCGTCGCTCGACGACCTGGCTGAGCGCGATGACCTGGCCGATGAGGCGGAGGCGGCTGACGAGGCGGACCTGCTCGAAGTTGACGAAGCAAACGCAGAAGCCGCAGCCGACGCTGCGGAAGCACCGGTCGAGCAGGACAGCCGGTTCTCCTGGACTCGTCTGCTGGTTGTGGCACTACCAGCGCTGGCGTTGATCATCACCCTGGGCCTCGGCTATCTGAAATGGCTCGACGGTACGGCGCGGGAATCGCGTGCGGCCGCCGATGCGTCGGTGCGCGCGGCCTCTGAGAGCACCGTTGCGATCCTGTCGTACAAGCCCGAAACGGTGGACCGCGACTTGAAGGCTGCCGCCGAGCGGCTCACTGCCGGCTTCCGCCAGCAATACACCCAGCTCGTCAACGACGTCGTAGCTCCCGGGGCAAAGCAGCAGCACATCACGGCGGTGGCCACCGTTCCTGCGGCCGCCTCGGTGTCGGCGACCGGAAAGCACGCGGTGGTATTGGTTTTCGTCGACCAGACCACCACGATCGGCAACGATGCACCCACTCAGACCACATCGAGTGTGCGCGTCAGCCTGGAGAACGTCGACGGTCGATGGCTCATTTCGCAGTTCGACCCGGTGTGAGCGATGGACAAGTGAGGCAAGGATGAAAAGTGTGTCGTTGAGTTTCCGGCGGTTTTCGGCCATCGCGCTGACGGTCGGATGCCTTGCAGGAAGCATGATTTTGGGCTCGACGGGCACCACCAGGGCGGCCGGCTTCGAGAGCCTGTTGGTGCCGTCACCGTCGATGGGGCGTGACATCCCGGTGGCCTTCCTGGCTGGTGGCCCGCATGCGGCGTACCTGCTGGACGGGTTCAATGCCGCGCCTGATGTCAGCAATTGGGTGACGGCGGGTAACGGATTCGGCGCCCTTGCCGGCAAAGGGATTTCGGTGGTAGCACCGGCCGGCGGCGCCTATAGCATGTACACGAACTGGGAGCAGGACGGCAGCAAGCAGTGGGAGACGTTCTTGTCCACCGAGTTGCCAGACTGGCTCGCTGCCAACAAGGGCCTGGCGCCCGGCGGGCACGGCGTTGTGGGTGTCTCCCAAGGCGGATACGCGGCGGCCGCACTGGTCACGTTCCACCCTGATCGGTTCCGATATGCCGGGTCGCTATCGGGATTCCTCACACCCGAACGCGCCGGAGTGGACGGAGCGATCACCGCGGCGCTCAAACAAGGCGGTGCAGACAGCGACCATATGTGGGGCCTGCCCCAATTGGGTCGCTGGAAATGGCATTCACCCAATCAGAACATTCAGCAGCTCGTCGACAATGACGCCCGGCTCTGGATTTACAGCCCGGGCAGCGGCGCCCCGACCGATCAGGGCGCGATGGCCGGCTACGGCGATATCTCCCAGGGCACCAACGCACAGTTCTACTCCCACTACCGTGACGTCGGCGGCAAGAACGGCCACTTCGACCTGGGCCGTGGCGGCGGCAACGACTGGCCGACCTGGGCACAACAGCTCGGTGCAATGTCCGGCGACCTCGCCGCAAACATCCGCTAGCAGTCCCGAAAGAGATGAGATGCCATGACTGACAAGCGCATTCGCCAATGTGCGCAGATCATCTCGATACCGCTGGCGGTCGGCGCCGGCCTCGTCTCCCCGAGCGTGATCGCCGCGTCGGCCGCTCCCGGGGTTCCCGGCAACAACGACCGGCTTAACAACGGCATCGTGGCCAACGTCGACACCATCAAAAGGCAGGCCGGCTGCAAAACCAACCTGAAGATCAATCCGCAGCTACAGTCCGCCGCGCAGCGCCACACGGTCGATGTGCTCAACAATCGCGGCCTCGACGCTGACATCGGGTCGGACGGGTCGTCGGTGGCGGACCGTGCCCGCGGCGCCGGCTACAACGGCACTGTCGCCGAAACCGTGGCCATCAACCAGTCGTTGGCCATCAATGACCTTGACGTCATGGGTAATTGGTACTACCGCCCCGACTACATGGCGATCATGTCGAATTGCGCCAACACTCAGATCGGCGTGTGGTCGGAAAACAGCTTCGACCGCAGCGTGCTGGTCGCCGTATACGGGCAACCAGCATGAGCGGGACTGCGATGAAGCGTGGGATGTGGCTGGCCGGTCTGATTGTCGCCGCGACATTTTGCGGCGGCGCTAGCTCTTTGATGCCGCTCGCGTCTGCCGTTCCGGCCCCCGATATTGAGTTCATCTACGACACCACCGTGCGCAAGCAATACAGTTTCGCGAACACAACAGATGCCATCAGCTATGCCCACGGCATTTGCGACAAGATCACCGGCGGGGCGAGCTACGCTCAAGTCATCGGCGATGTGAAAAATGACGTTCTGCCCAACGACGAGTACTCGGCCAACTACTTGATCTCGAACGCGGTGAACATCTACTGCCCAGCCCAGCTGTGGCAGTTGCGCAACTCAGCGGGCAGCTACGTGCCGCCGCCGCAATGACTCAGCAGCGAAGGTGAACTATCCGCCGGCGCCGGCGTTGCCCAGGTCGGGGGCATACGACGGCGGCGGGTAGACGCCCCGGAGCAGCCATGCGTACGCCGCGATGCCGTACTCCAGCTCGTCGCTGGCGTCGTAGTCCGGGTTCGGATTCATCTGACTGACCCTTCGTCGCCGATCCTCGTCAACATGGTCGAGCCTATCGTGCCGGGGCGCTGGCCACCCGTTGAACCCGCAGTCGGTGGAGGTCCGCGCTCGACTTGCACTGATTTTAACGATCGGCACTCGGTCGCTTCGCGAGCCGGGAGAGAACCGTCTCGGCCCTTGAGGCGCGGGACGGCGACGCCGCCGAGCACCGAGGAAGCACGATCGATCCGGCGACCAGGCGCATCTGCCGCTCGAGATCCCACCGCTGCACGCCGCGATTGACCTCGAACCCGCGGCCCTCCCAGTCGCGTCGTGCGCTGAGCGGAGGCAACTCGGCCTGCTGTCCCACCGGCAAGGGCATCGTGCAGTAACAGATCGGCGCCGACGGCAAGCTCGTCACCGGTGGTGCTCGCTCATCCCACTCGCGGCAGTCAGATCAGCCCGGCAGATTCTCCGGGTGCAGCATCTCGGCGTATCGGCACGGCTCGGGGATCCCGAATCCGTCGACCAGTGTCTCGGCGTAGGGCCGTAACAACCGGCACCGGTCGTTGATACCGCGAGTGACCGCCTTGGCGCGCTCGGTGGACAGATACCGGTGCTCGACGAACCACGCTTTGTCATCTTCGATCACCGACAACGCGTACAGGTCACAGACCAGACCGAGCACCTCGCGGGCCTTTTCGTCCTCACACGCCTCGATCCCGGCAACGAACGCCTCCAGCACCACCCGATCGATATGGGCATGCGCGGCATGCAGAACGTGATCCTGTACCGCGTTGAACGCATCGAAGGCCGACATCTCTTTGGATTTGGCCTGTAACCGGCGAGCTACCGAGGCGATCAGGTATTCCTCGCGGTCCTCGAACATCGTAACCTGGGTGCCGCGGTTGAACAGGCTGCCTTCTTCTTCGTTGTCCTGCCGGGCGTCCACGATGGTCTGGATGATCGTCTCGGCCGCAGTACGTTTCAGCACCCGTTCACCGGCGAAGTTGGCCGCGAACCGCACCCATTCCACCGGGCTCATGCTCTTGACGTCATCGGCATAGGCGGTCAACAGCTCCTTGGCCACCAGCTGAGTCAGCACATGGTTGTCGCCTTCGAAGGTGGTGAACACATCGGTATCGGCGCGCAGCGCAATCAACCGGTTGTCGGCCATGTACCCGGCTCCGCCGGAGGCCTCCCGGGCTTCCTGAATGGCGCGGCTGGCGTGCCAGGTGTTGGCCGCCTTCAGCCCGGCTGCCCGCGACTCCAGCTCCCGCTGCTCCTCGGCGTCGGGGGCGTCCGCCGTCTGCAGATCGTGGCATCTGGCCACCAGCTCGTTCTGGGCGAACTGCAAGGCATATGACCGCGCGATCAACGGGAACAGTCGACGCTGGTGCACCAGGTAGTCCATGATCAGCACTTCGCCATCGTCGTCGGGTGCACTGAACTGTCTGCGCTGCAACGCATATCGGGTAGCGATGTCCAATGCCACGCGCGCCGCGTTGCCCGCGCTGCCGCCCACGCAGATCCGCCCGCGGATCAGGGTGCCGATCATGGTGAAGAACCGGCGGTTGGGGTCTTCGATGGGTGAGCTGTAGCTGCCGTCAGCCGACACATCGCCGTACTTGTTGAGCAGGTTCACCCGCGGAACCCGAACGTGGTCGAAAACGATGCGGCCGTTGTCGACGCCCGGCAGCCCGCCCTTGTACTGGCAGTCCGACGTGGTCACACCCGGCAGGTCGCTGCCGTCGGCGTCGCGGATCGGCACCAGGAAGCAATGCACACCGTGGTTGACCTGCTCGCCGTCCTTGCCTGCGATGAGTTGGGCGAATACCGCTGCGATGGTGGCGGTTTCGGCGGCACCACCGATGTAGTCCTTGCGCGCGGTCGGAGTCGCGGAGTGGATGACGAATTCCTCGGTAGTGGCGTCGTAGGTGGCGGTCGTTTCGAGGGACTGCACGTCGCTGCCGTGGCCGGTCTCGGTCATCGCGAAACAGCCGCGCAACTCGAGGTTGATGATCTTCTTCACATACGCCTCGTGATGGCGCTCGGTGCCAAGGTTCTCGACAGCGCCGCCGAACAGGCCCCACTGCACGCCCGCCTTGACCATCAAGGACAGGTCCGACATTGCGAGCATCTCAATCATCGTGATCGCCGCGCCGACGTCGCCGGTTCCGCCGTGCTCCTTGCGGAAGCCGTCGTCGGCTGCTCCGGCGGCGGCCATGATCTGCATTTGTTCGGCCACCTTGGCGCGGGCGATCACCGTGTTCGGTGTGTAATGCGGACGGAAGACCTCGCCGGTCAGCCGCTCTCGCATTTGATTCTTCGTATCGCGCCAACGTCCGTCCAGCGCGTTGCGCAGGTGTTCGGCAATGGTGGTCATCTCCCGACCGTAACCTGACGATCGCATCGCCGGGGTAAGCTCCGCGAGGTCAGCCGACACTTTGATGGCCGGCGATCAGATGAACACTCCGTTAACCCGAGGTGGCTATAGTCTGTCGCGCGGTCGCGGTCATGCGGCCAAGGGAAGGTACGTCATGGGCACGTTTTCCCGCGCCTTCAGTAAGCAGGGTGCGGTTGACGTCGAGGCTGTCGAGGCTGCGCTGCAGCCGAAATTCGCCATGGACGCCGGCCCGGAACGAACCGTTGCGCACACCTGGCTGGATACCTTCGATTGGCGGCTGCACTCCGCAGGGATATCCCTTGAATACCTCGACGACGGTCCGCCGATCCTGCAGTTGCCGGACGGCACCCGGCTGCAAGGGCCACCGCCACGGAAGTGGCCGGCGCTGCTGCACGAGCTGCCGACCGGACGGCTGCGCGACGCGCTGACTTCGATCATCGGTTTGCGGGCCTTGCTGCCGGTCGTCACCGTGCGCCGCGTCGTGCGGGAGAGCCGGGTGCTCAACGCGGACGAGAAAACCGTTGCCCGCCTGCTGACCGAAAGCGCCGACGACGGCACCAGCCAGTTGCAGGTGCATCCGTTGCGCGGCTACGAGGCCGAGGCCGATCGGATTGCCCATCTGATGGCCCGCGTCGATGGCCTCACCGCGGCGACAACGACGCCCTACGACGACGCTCTGGCGCTGGCGAGTCGCAATCCCGGCGGCCATGAGCGCGATGGCGCGACGCGGCTGCGTCCGGAAACGCCTGCGCCGGTAGCCATTGCGAACATGCTCGGGCAGTTCGCAGCAGCCATCGATGACAACGTGGCGGGCACGATCGCCGCGACCGATACCGAATTCCTGCACGACCTGCGGGTGGGGGTGCGGCGCACCCGTTCGATTCTCAAGCTCACTGGCGATGTGCTGCCCGACAATATCGCCGAACGATTCCGGCCGGAATTCAAATGGCTTGGTGACCTGACCACGCCGGTGCGTGATCTGGACGTTTATCTGCTCGAGCTCGCCAATATGGCCGCCGGGCTGGCGTCAGCCGATCCAGGCGACCTCGATCCGTTCCGTTCGTTCTTGGTCCGACATCGCGCCACCGAACGTCGCCGCCTGGTGCGCGGGCTGCGGTCCCGGCGTTTCGAGCAACTGATGAGTGACTGGCGGACCGCGCTGGCGCAGGTGAGCGCTGACAGCAACGGCGGACCGCCGGTCGCGGCGCTGGCCCGCCAGCGTATCGACGGGGCTTTTTCCACGGTCGTGCGGCGCGGCAAACGGATCAAGGCCGACTCGCCCAGTGAGCGGGTGCATGAACTGCGTAAGCGCTGCAAGGAATTGCGTTATCTGCTCGAGGTATTTCGGCCGTTGTGCGCCGACGCGCCGTACCGCCCGGTGATCAAGGAGCTCAAGGCGCTGCAGGACACACTCGGTGACTTCCAGGATGGCGAGGTGCAGCGTGAAGCGGTCCGCGAATTCGCCGCGGCGATGATGGAACAGGGCGCCGCGCCGCCGGCGACCGTGTTGGCGATGGGGGAGCTGGCTGCGCAGCTCGATGCGCATCAGCTGGCTGCACGGGCCGCGCTGGTGGGCCGGCTGAAGCCGTTCCTGGCCCGCGAGACTCGTGCCCAGGTGAAGGCACTGGTGCGCTGGTGAAGATCTTTGCGACCTACAACATCAAGGGCGGCGTCGGTAAGACCTCGGCCGCAGTCAATCTCGCGCACCTGGCCGCCCGCAGCGGACACAACACCCTGCTGTGGGATCTCGACCCGCAGGGCGCAGCGACGTACCTGTTCCGGGTGCGGCCCAAAGTCAAGGGCGGCAGCCGCGCGTTGGTGGATGGCACGCGACCGATCAGCGATGCGATCAAGGCCACTGATTTCGCCGGGCTGGACTTGCTGCCCGCGGATTTCCGCTATCGCAATCTGGATTTGCAGCTGGACGAGATGCAGCGGCCGACCCGCCGGATTCGCCAGTTGCTGCGATCGCTCGACGGCGAGTACGACGCGGTCTTCCTCGACTGCCCACCGAGCATCTCGTTGTTGTCGGAGAACGTCCTGCATGCGGTCGACACCCTGCTGGTACCGATGATCCCGGCCACGCTGTCGGTGCGCACATTCGATCAATTGCTGAGTTTCTTCAGTGATTTCGACGGTCGACGGCCGCAGGTGTGTGCGTTCTTCTCGATGGTGGACCGGCGCAAGCGGCTGCACTGCGACCTCGTGAACCACTTGTCGTCCGAGCGGCCGGGGGTCTTGAGTACGGCCATCCCGGCACTGTCGATCATCGAGCAGATGGCCGAACATCGGGCGCCGGTGACCGCATTCGCCCCCTATAGCACCGCAACCAAGTACTACGAAGCGCTCTGGCACGAGGTGAACGAAGCGATCGGATAGGCCGGCCGCGCGATATCGCTAGCTTTGTGGTCTTTGTTGCGCAACAACGTCTTTCGGTTCATCACTGCGGCGCGCCGGCCGCCTCAGCCGCCAGCGCAGCGACCCGGTGGCTACCACACCGAAGGCGACCAGCATCGACATGTCGAACAGCCACCGGTCAGTTGAGTGTTTCCACGAGTCATCGGCGGCGGCCAGCAGGTTGACCGCGGGCACGTCGACGGTGGAGGCCGAGGCGGCGAAACCCCAACGGGCCGGTACCAACCAAGAGACTTGCTCCACCCCGAACCGGCCGGCGATCGGGAACATCGCCCCGGCGAACACCGCCGAGAGCAGAACGATCAGCACGGCCGCCAAGACAATCTGCTCGGAGTAGCTGGCCAGTGATGAGAGGGCCAGTGCGACCATCGCCGAGACGATGGCGGTGACGGTCAGCACGACGAACAGTTCGACGGCGGCCCCGAACGCGGTATCGCCGAGCAGCACGGCGCCGCGAGTGGGCGTGCCTTTGCCGACGACGGCGGCGGTGGTGGTGATGGCGCTCGCAACGATCGCGACAAGGCTGTAGACGATGACCTTGCCGGCCAGCAATGCCGACGCCGACAGACCATGAGCTTGTTCGCGGCGGAAGATCCGCTGTTCGCCGAAAAGGTCGCGGATGCCCAGGGCCGTGCCGATGACCACAGCGCCGATGGTGAGCACGAAGAGGATCTCGACGGCCTCGTCGGGACTGCTGCCGTACGGGTTCGCCGGGCCTAGTCCGGCATTGCCGGGCACCAGCAGCGAGATCGCGCCGAACAGCACCGGCAGGATGGACAGGAAGATGAAATACCGCTGATCACCGACCGTGAGCCAGCCTTGTCGGCGGGCGGCGATGACGACCTGGTGCCACAGTGACAGGCGCGCTGCCGGGGCAGGCGGTTCGACCGGAATCGATTCGGGGGCGGGCGGAGTCTCCGGCTGGCGGGCCAGATACGCGTCGTGTGCCCGATACGGGTCCGCGGTGACCCGCGAGATGATTTCCGTCCAGTCGGTGGTGCCGAGTTCCGCGCCGATCTCTGCGGGCGGCCCGGCGAACGCCGGTGTGCCAGTCCCGGTGAGCAGCACCACCTGGTCGCAGCTGTCGATATCTGTTGGCGATGCGGTTGCCACCACAACGACACGTCCGCCGTCGGCGAGTCGGCGCAGTGTCGCCGTCATCTCGCGTTCGGCCGCCTCGTCGAGTCCGGCGGTCGGCTCGTCGAGGACAAGAAATGCCGGCTCGGTCAGCAGTTCCACGGCTATCGATGCGCGCTTGCGCTGTTCGTCGGTGAGCTTGCCGACCTGCACGGTGCGCAGCAAACCCAGCTTCATCTCGTCAAGCGCAAGACGCACGCTGTGGCGGCGGTGATCCGCGGAAGTGCCAGGCGGCAGGCGCAATTCAGCGGCATAACCCAATGCCTGGTCGATGGTCAGCGCGGGATGCAGCAAGTCGTAGCGCGGCACGACTCCGATGCGCGGCCGCAAGTCGTCTGCCGCCACGTCGTGGCCGGCGAAACGGACCGTGCCGACACTCGGTTGCACCGCTCCACCCAGCACGTCGACCAGAGCAGCGGTGCTCGCCGCCGAGTGTCCGATGACCGCGGTAAGCGTTTCCGGCTCAGCGGTGAAGGACAGGTCCGCCAGCACCTGCTCGCCATCGACCGTGAGCCGCAGGTGACGTGCCTCCAGTCGACCTGACTTGACCGCCGGTCGAGGGGGCGGAGCTTGTGCCGCTGATGTCTTCGCTGCCTTTGGCTCAGGCGTGTCAGGGAGGCGCAAAGCGGTGGTGGGCGCCGCTTCGTGTGGCCGCGGTTGGGGACGCTGCGGCCGCAGTTTCTGCATCGCTCCGGTCAGCGCCTCCACCAACCCGTTCGGTTTGCGAGCCGCGGGCGGCCAGGGGACCGGCGGCGGCGGTTGGTGAAAGCGGGTGGTGGGCGGTGCCGGTTGCTCCGAGCGCGTTGGCGGGTCGACGCGAGGAGGGGCCGGCGGCATCGGCATCGGCATGGCAGGCGGCGACGGCGGAACCTGCGGCATTTTCGGCCGATCCGGCCGCGGTGGGGGCGGACCAGGGGGAGGCCATGACGGTCGGACGGGTCCGCGATGGATCGCGGTGGGTGGCGGCGGCGCGGGCCGCATCTCCGGGTGCGGCGCACGCCTCGGCGGAGGCGGCGGAGGCGGAGGCGGCGGAGGGCCGAGCTGGAATACCAGCCGGGGTCCATGCTGCGGATCGCCGAGCGTGATTGCCCTGCCGTCATGGATGAAAACTGTGGACATCCGCACGCCGTCGACGTAGATGCCGCCTTCGCCGCGATCGACGGCAATCCATTGCCTGCCGTTGTGATGCACCACCACCTGGGTGGGCGACGTGGACGTGCCCGCGCCGTCGACGCGGATATCGGCTCGACTGTCGCGGCCTATGGTCACGTCCCGGCCGACGGGAAAGGTGAATCTGTTGTGTCCGAACCAGACGATCAGGGGGGAAGCGATAGCTTCCGTCGGCATAGCCACCACCTTCCGGGCCCATCTGCTTGGGTCGAGTGACGGTCGTTTACCCGCCATAATGCCCCGAAATACCTTGGCGAGATGTCGCCGCTGGCCAAGCGGCCCAGCTACCAGCTACTACCGAGACCCGCCCGGTCGCGGGAGCGGCGTCGGATCCTCGAGCAGGCGCCGCAGCACAACGACGGCCTCCACCAGCTTCTGCCGGTCCGCGGCCCCAAGTTTTGCCAGCTGCGGCTCGATCGCCGCGGCCCGGTCGGATCGCACGCGGCTGAGTGTGCGCATGCCCTCAGGTGTGATCCGGATGCGGACTGCCCGGGCGTCGCTGGGGTCGATCGTCCGGGCGACCAGGCCGGCGTCTTCGAGCCGCCGGACCTGGGTGGTCATCGTCGGCTGTGAGCAGTGGTCCACGGCGGCCAGATCACAGATCCGGGCTTCCCCGTGGGCCTCGATGGTCGACAGCAACCTGGCCTGCGCGGCCGGCAACTGCATTTGGATGCGCTGGGTGGCATAGCGGTTGAGCCGGGCGACCACGGCGAGCAGATCCGCGCCCAGACCGGCACCGGCCTCCCCGGCCGTGCCACGATCGGCGGTAGCGGATGTCATCATTCGTTCATAGTTGCATAGCCAGGCTATCTAGACCACGAACCGGCAAATTTCGTAGCAAACTCATGTGACCCGCCGCGCCGTGGACGCCGGGGAACTATCCCAACACCTGGCACAATCGATGCAATGAGCGCGAGACCGCCCGCGAGCACGCCCCGAAGGGCTGGATCGCTGAGACCTGGCGAACTCGCGCAATCGGCGGTGATGGCGGCACTGTGCGCAGCGACCGCGATCATCGCCGTTGTCGTCCCGTTCGCCGGTGGATTGGCGCTGTTGGGCACCGTCCCGATGGGCTTGCTGGCCTACCGCTACCGGTTCCGCGTTTTGATCGCCGCCACGGTCGCCGCCGGGATAATCGCATTTTTGATCGCGGGTCTCGGCGGCTTGATGACCGTCGTGCACAGTGCCTACGTCGGTGGCCTGACCGGCGTCGTCAAACGCCGGCGCCGCGGCACCCCGACCGTGATCGCTGTGGGGTCCATCGCCGGCGCCGCGTTTGGTGCCGCGGTCGTTGTCGCCCTGACCGTGCTGGCGCGGCTACGCCACCTGATCTTCGACGCGATGAGCGCCAACGTGGACGGCGTCGCGGCAGTCTTGACGTGGGCCGGGTTGGACCGGCCCGCTGACGACCTGAAGCACTTCTTTGCCGACGCGCTGCACTACTGGCCATGGCTCGTGCTGGGCCAGTCGATCCTGGGAATCACGGCCGTGTCGTTGATCGGTTGGTGGGCGCTGTCGCGGGTGCTGGAGCGGATGCGCGGTATCCCCGATGTGCACAAACTCGACGCGCCGGCCGAGACCGCCCCGATTGCCCCGGTGCCAGTCCGGTTGAACCAGGTGCGATTCCGTTACCCCGGCTCCGATCACGACGCACTGCGGCCAGTGAGCCTCGACGTGCAGGTCGGCGAACACGTCGCTGTCACCGGCGCCAACGGCTCCGGCAAGACCACACTCATGCTGCTGCTGGCCGGCCGGGAGCCGACGTCGGGCAGTATCGAACGCCCGGGCGCGGTGGGGCTGGGACGCCTGGGCGGCACCGCAGTGGTGATGCAGCACCCGGAAAGCCAGGTGCTGGGCACCCGGGTGGCTGACGACGTGGTGTGGGGTCTGCCGCCCGGCACGACCATCGACGTCGGCCGATTGCTCCGCGAAGTCGGTCTCGACGCGCACGCAGATCGCGATACCGGCAGCCTGTCGGGCGGTGAACTGCAACGGCTGGCGGTGGCCGCAGCGCTGGCGCGCGAGCCGGCGCTGCTCATCGCTGACGAGGTCACCAGCATGGTCGACCAGGAGGGGCGGGAAGCGCTGTTGGGCGTGCTGTCCGGCCTGAAACGACGGCACCAAACGGCGCTCGTGCACATCACCCACTACAACAACGAAGCCGACTCCGCGGACCGCACAATCAATCTGAGCGATTCCGGGGACAACACCGACATGGTCGAGACCACCGCCGCGCCGGCAGCAACGGCCGCGATGGCACACGACTCCGGCGCGCCGGTGCTCGAACTCGCCTGTGTCGGGCACGAATACGGCAGCGGAACCCCGTGGGCGAAGGCCGCGCTGCGTGACGTCAGCTTCACAGTCCACCAAGGCGATGGAGTACTTATCCACGGCGGCAACGGCTCCGGAAAGTCGACGCTGGCGTGGATCATGGCCGGGCTGACGGTACCGACCACCGGAACCTGTCTGCTTGACGGCCGCCCCACCCATGAGCAGGTCGGCGCGGTGGCGCTGTCGTTCCAGGCGGCGCGGCTCCAGCTGATGCGCAGCCAGGTCGATTTGGAAGTTGCCTCAGCGGCCGGGTTCTCACCCAAAGACCATGACCGCATCGCGACCGCGCTGGCTGTTGTAGGACTGGACAGCGCGTTGGCCAAGCGGCCCATCGACCAGCTCAGCGGCGGACAGATGCGCCGGGTGGTGCTGGCCGCACTGCTGGCGCGCTCGCCGCGGGCGTTGATCCTGGACGAGCCGCTGGCAGGCCTGGATGCTGCCACCCAACGCGGTCTGCTACGGCTACTCGAGGAACTGCGCCGCGAAAAGGGGCTGACCGTCGTCGTCATCTCCCACGACTTCGCCGGATTGGACGAGCTGTGTCCGCGCATTCTGCATCTGCAAGACGGTGTGCTGGAACCGGCTGCGACGACGGCGGGAGGCTTGGTATGACCGCGCCACCAAGTGAACGGCCGGCCCCCCGGTCGAGTCGCCCGATGGTGCTGCTGCGTCCGGTGCCCGGCCGGTCAGCGGTTCACGACCTGTGGGCCGGGACCAAACTGCTGGTGGTCTTCGGCATTTCGGTCCTGCTGACGTTCTATCCCGGATGGATCGCGATAGGCCTGGTAGCGGCATTGGTGCTGACAGCGGGCCACCTCGCGCAGATTCCGCGAGGTGCGCTGCCGTCGGTGCCGCACTGGCTGTTGATCTTGCTGGCCATCGGCGGCATCACTGCGGCGTTCGCGGGTGGCTCGCCGGTGATCGAATTGGCCGGGCTCTCACTCGGATTCGGCGGACTGTTGAATTTTCTGCGCATCACCGCTTTGTCGATCGTGTTGCTGGGTCTGGGGGCAATGGTCTCCTGGACTACCAATGTCGCCGAAATAGCACCGGCGGTAGCCACTTTGGGCCGGCCATTGCGATGGTTGCGAATTCCGGTCGACGAGTGGGCCGTTGCCTTGGCGCTCGCGCTGCGCGCCTTCCCGATGCTGATCGACGAATTCCGGGTGCTCTACGCCGCCCGCCGGTTGCGGCCCAAGCAGGTTGCGCTGACCCGCCGGGCTCGCCGCAAGCGTCGGGCTCTGGAGTTGATCGACCTGATTGCCGCCGCCATCACCGTGACACTGCGGCGCGCCGACGAGATGGGTGATGCGATCACTGCGCGCGGCGGCACCGGCCAGATTTCGGCCGCGCCGCCGCGGCCGAAACTGGCCGATTGGCTGACACTCTCGATCACCGTGGCGATCTGCATCGCGGCAATCGCGCTGGAAGTACCGCTGGGCCGTTAGCCGCGGGCGATCAACGCCGCGCCGCGGCGTTGGCCGCTTGCTCGGCTTTGCTCAGGGTCGTCGGCACATCGCTGCGGCCCAGGAACATCTCGTCGAAGTAGGGCTTGATGACTTGGTTTCCGGCTGCGAAGCCAGCACCGCCAGGGGCGTCGATGCGCGATCCGTTCAATACCGTGAAGAACGGCCGCACGTTGACGTTCTTCGCCGCCCAGTAATCGAAGTACACCTTCTGGGCCGACCGCACTGCGGGGATGGCGCTGCCATGGCGGCCGATGTACTGATTGCCCTCGCGACTGCCCATCCACGCCAGTACCTGGCGCACCGCATCGGGATGGGAAGATGCGAAATTGCCTGCTGCGGCAATGCCATTGGTGACACTGACCCGGCCTTTGGGGCCGGCGGGCAGCATCGCCACACCCCACCGGAAGCGAGCCTGGTCAGCGACCGCCGCGAGGTTGTAGGTGCCGGACTGGAAGAGTGCCATCCGGCCGGCCAGGAACTGGTTGCGAGAGAAGTCGCCGTTGTCGTTGGTTTCCGAAGCTGGTGGTGCGACGTGGTCGGAGTTGATCAGCCCGACCAAGTAGGTGAACGCCTCGACCGCACCGGGGTTGTCGAACGCGAAACGATCACCGCTTTGAAACACGCCGCCGGCCGACCCGATGTAGTTGAGGTAGATGCCCTGCGCGTCGTTGGCCGCGTTGTAAGCCCACTGCCGGGTACGTCCGGCATCGAAACCCGGTGTGGCCGCGGTGCGTCCATCGGCGTCGACGGTGAGCCGGGCCAGCACCGGCCGCAGCGTGTCGCCGCCATCCGGGCTCCACCGCAGCGCCGCCAAGTCGGCGAGGCCGACACCGGCCGCGGCGAGCAGATCGGCGTTGTAGTACAACGCGATTCCGGCATCGGTCAGTTGGGGGACTGCCCACAGCACTCCGCCGCGGGTGAACTGCTCGACCACCGACGGTTCCCATGCTGAAGCGGCGCCTGCCCCGAGGTTGTTGCCGATGTCCATGAGCCGGCCGCTGTCGGCGTATCCGGCGAGATAGGCGTTGGAGATCCAAAAGATGTCGTCGGCGCTGCCGCCGGCGACGTCAGTGCGCAGCGTGTTGAAGTAGGTGGAATACGCGACCACATGGGTTTGCACGTCGATGTCGGGATGCGCCCGGGTGAACGCCGCAAACGACTGCCGATACGCCGCGGCGACCTGCTCATCCCACAGCCGGACGGTGACCACGGTCTTGCCGCCGCGGGGTCTGGCCGAGACGTCCAACAGCACTGCCGTCGCGGCCAGCAACACAGCGACGAGTACCAAGCTCGACGCGAACAGCGTGGAAAACCGCGGCCGAGTCATGGGGTGGCCTGACGTCGAGATTGCGCTGAGGGTTGTAATTCAGCGAAAAGCGCAGCCATAGACGCAATCTCGACGCTGGGTCGGCTCATTTGAGTCCCGTGACGACGATCGATCGCACGATGTGCCGCTGGAAGATGACGAACAAGACCAGCAGTGGCACGATCGCCACGGCGGTGGCGGCCATCACCAGTGTCCATTGCGCGTTGTACCGCGATTGCAGCGCAGCAGTGGCCACCGTCAGCACCTGCCACTTGGCGCCGGTGGTGATCACCAGCGGCCACATGAAGTGGTGCCATTGCGACACAACGGTGATCAGCATCAGCGTGACCAGAACCGGTCGGCTGGACGGCAGCACCACGTGCACGATCACGTCCAGCGTGTTCGCGCCGTCGAGATATGCGGCGTTGATCAGGTCATCGGGTATCGCCCGAAAATACTGGCGCAGCAGGAAGATCGCGTAGGGCGAACCGAACATGAACGGCAACACCAACGCCCAAAACGTGTTGCGCATCCCCAGCTGGGCCATCATCAAATAAAGCGGTACCACCGTCACCGAGCTCGGCACCATCAACGTCGCGACGTAGACCCAGAACAATGCATCCCGGCCGGGAAACCGCAGGCGTGCGAACGCATACGCGGCGAGCACCGAAAAGGTCAGCTGCCCAAGGAGGATCACCGCCGTCATCAACGTGGTCACCGCCAGCGCTCGACCGAAGCCCGCGCCGCCCAGGTCGGCGTAATTGGCCAGCGTCGGCGGCCGCGGCCACGCCAGCGGTGTACCGGTCGCAAACTGATGCGCGGAGGTGAATGAGGTGAGCAAGCCGAGCGCGAACGGCGCCACCGTTATCAGCGCACCCAGTAGCAGGCCGGCGTAGACCAGTACCGCCGAGGGCGACTTAGGTGAGGTCATAGCTGATCCGTCGACGGAAGTACAGGTGCTATGCGATACTTCGTACATGAGCACTGTGCGGGCCATTGTCGGGGCACGGGTTTCCCACGTCCAAGGCGAGGAGAAAACCTCGCACATCTCCCAGCGGTCGAAGGGCGAGGCTTACGCCGAGTCACAGGACTGGACTGTAGTCGGCGCATTCGAGGATCTGGACGTGTCCGCGATCAAGTTATCTCCTTGGGAGCGCCCGGACCTCCGGGCCTGGCTGACGGATCAGGCCGACGAGTGGGATGCTCTGATATTCGCCAAGACCGACCGGGTCTTCCGGAGCGCGGCTGACTGTGTCCGCCTCGCGGAGTGGTGCAAGGAGCACCGCAAGATCCTCGTGCTCGTAGACGACGGCATCAAGCTCGACTACTTCAACCCCGAGGACGCCAAGGACGCTTTCGCCGGGGCTATGTCCAAGGTGTTCCTGATTCTGGCGTCGGTATTCGCTGAGATCGAGGGCCAGCGGTTCATCCAACGTGCGAGGGACCGGGTTGCATACCTTCGCAACACGGACAGGTGGGGATATGGCTTGCCGCCGTATGGGTTCCAAATCGTTGACCACCCGAGCGGCAAGGGCAAAGCCCTCGCCCACGATCCCGAGGCGCAGCGGGTTCTACACGAGGCCGCTAGCCGGTTCTTGGCGGGCGGGTCTTGGACGGGCATCTGTAGTGATTTCAACGCAAGGGGAGTGCTCAGCCCACGCGATCACCACGCGGCCCGGTCTGGTAAGCCGACCAAAGGCAGCAAGTGGACCGTAGACAACCTCCGCATGATGCTGATGAACCCGACCACCCAGGGGATCAAGACGACCGCGCCGAACCGGAACCCGAACCGTAAGCGTCCGGTTGGGACTCCGGTCTTGGACGAGAACGGGAAGCCCGTCATGGTCGGGCCTCCTTCGTTCGAAGCCGAGACCTGGGAGCGTCTGCAATCCGAGATTGCCTCGCGCACAACGGAGCCGCGTAAGCGCCGGCACTCGACTAATCCACTGCTCGGGGTAGCGAAGTGCGGAGTCTGCGGAAAGAACATGCGTCAGCGGTCGCAGACCACGCCGGGAGGTGTGACGCACCGTTACTACGTTTGCGGGGGCTCCCCGAGACCCTGCCCCGGTGTGTCGGTGATAGCCGCCGGTGCCGAAGAACTGGTAGAGCAGGCGTTCCTTGACACCCACGCGGAGCGCAAGGTGAAGGCCCGCGTGTGGCGGGACGGCTCGGATCACAGCGCCGAGCTGGACCAGACCAACCGGACCATCGAACGGCTACGGGAGGACCGTCTAGTCGGGTTGTACGACTCCACGGAGGACGAGCAGACGTTCCGGCAGCAGATGAAGGCCCTGATCGCCAAGCGCGACGACCTGGCTGTGCTGCCGATAGTCCGGGCCGGGTGGGTCGAAGTCGAGACCGACGAGACATACGGGGAGGTTTGGCCGGACGCTACCCCCGAGGAGCGTCGGACGATGCTTACCGACGCGGGCGTCAGCCTGATGGTCCGCAGCCCCAACAACACCACCCTCTTCCAGGACTTCGACAAGCTGCTGGGTGAGGGGCCGACCGCCGAGGAGATACTCCGGCAGCGCAAGCGCCGCACCGTGCCGCCCGAAGATCCCGCATTCGTGGCGAGGGTCGAAGCAACCCGCCGCCGCGCTGGTCGGAAATAGTTTCACAACCAAGGAGGTCTCGATGGAGGACGAACTGTTGTCGATAGCCGATGCTGCCGCCGAGTGCGGCATGTCGGTAGAGGAGCTGATTGAGCGGATGGCCGAGGATGGCCTCCTGATCGAACACCCCAACGGCGGGTACATCGCCAGCCCCCACCCGGACATACGGGAGCTGGACCGATGACCGAGCGAGAGAGATTCCTGGCTTGGGTCGCCGCCGACCCGGCGACAACCCCCGACCACGACGAGGTGGCCAAGGCGATAGCCGATGGTCGGCAGCCATCCGAGGATCAGCGAGTCGCTGCCGATCAGTTGGCGGAGCTCGGATACCTGGCCCGGAACGCTGACGGCACATACGAGGCTTTACCCGGCGACCCACGCAAGTGGAGACGGCCACGATGACGAGGAGATGACCTGATGGCGAAGAAGGAAGCGCAACCGGGAAAGACTGAGCAGGAGGTTAATCGGCTCCTAGACGATCGGGAACGAACGGACAGAGCCGACCGGGACGACCCACTACCGCTGACCCAGAACGAGCGCGACCGACATGGCGAAGCGTTCGCCGGGATGGCCGAGCGTGGCAGTGATGGAAACGACTCGGAGGACCGGCTCGGCGAGATGGGCGGCTCTCGGCCACCGGGACCGCGTAAGCCGCCATCACCAACCCGCCAGCTCGTACAGGATGCCGGCGGGTATTCGACCCAGGTCGACCCGTCGACTCAGTGGCTTGAGGAGACGGTCAGGTATTGCAAGTGGTGCGGTGAGTGGATAGGCCCCGGCGGGGACCGGATACCTTGCGACCTTCCACACGATCCGTGCGAGCTAGTTGTGATCAAGGGCCGGTTGCAGAACGGCTGCCAGTCATGCCGCGAGCAGTGGGCACTCGATCAGCGATGGGCTCGGCGTAAGGGACGGCAGGCTCAGACCTGCCGTCCGAGGCCGGAACAGGAGCGCAAAATGACGTGCGCGTATCTGTGGCAGAAGGCGAAGGAGAAGGCCCGCCGTCGCGGGCTGGAACCGACGCCGCACGAGCCGAACTGGACACCGGAGGATTTGCGCCGAATCGAGATAAAGCTGCTAAACGCCTCGATCCCGCCCCGGAAGCTAGCCGGTCGGGTGCTGCCTCCGCTGCCGGGGCCGAAGGGTCTAGGCGGGAACGGCACCGGGTTCCCGGCACGCCGGTACCCACGCGAGTGGTACGGGTTGCATTAGCCGAGCTAACCAAAAGGGGAGTATTGGGGTACTAGTAGAAGGGAAAACTTGGCTGGCAGCTCCGCTTCGGGCGTGAGCGCCGCCGGGAGGGGCCTTTGGGCTCCAGGCAGACCACGCCGCCCTTCCTCTCCGGGTGGTCTGCCCCCAACCTCCCTGGGTGGGAGAACGGAACCCCGGTTATTTCTCCTGGCCGGGGTTCCTCCCCCAACGTCCGCTCGGACCTGTCCAGGTCCGGGCTCTTTTTCACGGCCAACGAGCCGTAGATAGATGGACCGTCAGCGGCGGTCCTCCCAACGGATGAGCGTCTGTGGCGCTCGGGAAGCAAGTAACCCATGTCGTCATCACGCCGATGCCAACGACACCCAGACCGGGGACCGATGGACCGGTCTCACGGCGAATGCACCCACTGCCGGCGAGAGCGGCAGCGGCGCTACATGCGGTCGTGCATAGAAGCACGCCACAAACTTCGCCAGCTTGAGCTGGTGATGGCCTCGTAAGAGGCACCCCACAAAGAAACCGGACGGCTAGAAGCCGTCCACGAACAGGTAAGGAACACAATGCAAATCGACATGGACGCACTGTCCCCCGACGCGATCACGTATATAGCTCAGCTCCGCCGGGAGTGCGCCAAGACGAGGGTTCAGCGGAACAAGATCCGTGAAGACCTCGATAAGGCGATGGACCGGATTCGCGACCTTCACGCCGAACTGGCTGCTCTGAGGGCTCGGACGAATGTCTGAGTTCTCCAAGCTGACCTGGCTCAGGAGAGCGTCCGAATCTGACGTATCAGACGCGGAGTTCCGGGTCCTAGTGGCCATCTTCAACCACACCAAAGGGGACGGCACGAAGTGCTATGCCAAGCAGACCACTCTCGCGGCTGAGACCGGGAAGTCTGACCGTCAGGTCCGGCGCATCATCCCGGAGCTAGTCCACAAGCAATGGATCACCGAGGTCCGCAAAGGCTCCGGTCGATCCGGTCTGTCGTCTGAGTTCGACCTCAGAACACCGGACACCATTGACCGGTATTTAGCCCAGGCTCGCAGAGAAACACCGGACACCGATGTCCGGTATTCAGACGGAATACCGGACATCCAGGGTCAGAACACCGGACATCGGGAGCAGGAATACCGGACATTTACCGCACAAATACCGGACACCAGTGTCCTACCAACAGATCCGGTATCAGATCCGGCCATCAGAGCCGGATCAGATCCCCTGGGAGAGGAATCCGAGCCGGAAAAATCCGGCACGGCTTCCGGCGCTTCAGAGCCAGACATCTTCGATGCTGTCTCTTCGTACCGCCGTCGCAGCACGAGTGCTGCTCCGGATCCCTTCGCCTCGCTGCCGCCGAGCGCCAGCTCGGCTCAGGGGGGATCTGTTTCGGCAGCCGATGCTTGGGTCACCTCCGCGTCCGGTCGGACGGTAGGGGCCAGAGCAGCAGCCGACCCCTGGGGGGAGCCTACGTTCTGACCCGCTGACAACCGAACACCCCCAAGGCCCACGGCAATGACGCTGTGGGCTTTTCGTACCCACCCCGAAGAGGAGACATCGATGAACCCACTAGAAGAAGCCGTCTACCGCTGTGCTGAGTACGGCGGTGGCCGAGAGGTCACCTACACCGTGCCCGAGAAGGCCACCATCCGGCTGGCCGAAGGCGACGGCCACCTGCTAGTCGGCGCCGTCATCACCCACTGGAGCCACGACGGATGACCGCCGAGGAGCGGGCCGAGCTGACCGCTCGGGCCGTCGAGATAGCCCAGCAGATGCTCTACGCCCAACGCACCACCCAAGAGGAGAACCGACCATGACCATCGCAGTAGGAGACCGGGTTGCAACGGAGTCGCTGCCCCCAGAGATCGCGACCCCCAGGGTCGGGGATCGAGTCCGCATAGAGCGGGACGAGGTCCGGTATCCGTCCAAGGGCACGTGGCCCCGATTCCGGGGCAAGACCGGGACCGTGGTCGAGATCAACGACGGGCCAGGAGGTCCGACCGAGTACGGGGTCATCTTCAGGACCGCCCCGGCTGGCCCGTGGCGTAAGTGGTGGAGCGGCGGCGAAGCCACTTGGTTCACGCTCCACGAGATAACTCCCCTGGCCGCTCAGCGCCTCCCAGAACGCTGCAAGAGCCTTACCCATACCGAGACCACCCGAGAGGTACAGGAGACCGCAGCATGACCACCACCGAGACCCAGGAGACCAGTGTTACCGAGACCACCGAGACCGATACCCAAGCGCCGCAGGCGCCGGTTCCTGAAAATGCGCCTGATGAGATTCGACCGAGCAACCGGGAAGCCCGCTACCGGGTTGAGCGCAACGAGGCTCGGGCCGAACGGGACGAGCTAGCGGCTCGGCTGGTGTCACTCCAGACCGCCCAGCTTCACAAGCTGGCCGGGGAGCTGCTGTCGCAGCCCGAGGACATCGGTCTGTCGCGCCGAGAGCTCTCCGACTTCCTGACCCCAGGGGGTTGGCTGGACGCCGAGGCCGTGGCCGAGGCCGCCGCCCAGGTAATCGAGTCCCGCCCCGGTCTCGCTAAGAATCCGAAGGTTCCCGCCACCGACCCCTCCCAAGGTATGGGCGGGGTCAGCGGTAAGGGTCAGCCCCGATGGGCCGACCTGTTCAAGGATTAGGGCACACCGGGAGGTCTGTGGCCTCCTGTGCCTGAAGTATGCCTCTGAGAGGCAACCGGATTCGGCCTGTGGCCGAATCTCTGTCAATCATCCATCCGGCCCTTGGCATCGAAACGCCAAGGGCCACAACTGTCTAAGGAGACAGACATATGTCTATGACCCGTAGCGGTCAGGGCGCAAGCTGGCTGCCCCAGGACTTCGGCGACATGCTCAACCTCGTTGTGCAGGCCAAGTCCGTTGCCGCCCAGGCTTCCACCCCGTTCAATACCGAGAAGCAGAAGGTCGGCTTTCCGCTGTTCACCGCCAACCCCTCGGTCGGCTGGTACAACGAGCTGGACGAGATCACCCCGGCTGATGGTTCGACCTCCGAGGTCGTCATCACCCCGAAAAAGACTGCGGGCCTTACCCTGCTGTCCAACGAGCTGGCCGACGACTCGGACCCGGCTATCGCTGACCAGATCGCCTCGGCCCTGGCCGACCAGATCGCCAAGGCGATTGACACTGCATTCTTCGCCAACACCACCAGCAAGAGCTACTCGGGCCTGCTCTCCAAGAGCTCGACCGCTGTGGACTCCGAGGGTGCGAGCCTGTCCAACCTGGATAAGTTCGTCTCGGCTCGGTTCGCGGCAGAAGCTCACGGGGCCAAGCTGACTCACTGGCTGATTGACCCCTCGGTGGCCGAGGCTCTGTCCAACCTGAAGGTTCTGACCTCGGGTAGCAACCAGCCTTTGCTGTCCATCGTGGAGGACGGTCTGGTGATCGCGGGCCTCCCGGTCATCACCTCGGTTGACGTTGACGCCAACACCCTGGCGTGGGGCATCGATTCGACTCAGCAACGGCTGGTGGTCCGCAAGGGCACCACGGTCGAGCGGTTCCCCTCGGTGACCAACGATGGTCAGTGGGTCCGTGCGATCAGCCGGGTCGGTTGGGACACCCTCAACCCCGCCGGCATCGTCCGTATCTACGACGTTAGCCCTGGCTGAGCCCAACTCCTAACGGAAACAAACTGAATACGCAGTAAAGGCCAGGGGCCCCGGTGATCATGCCGGGGCCTTTTGGCTGCCCGCCAAACGACAGGACACCGTACGTTGTTGTCATCCGCTCACCGGCGGCTGGGTGACCTGCACCGGGGTATTCCAGTTCGACAACGTCATCTGGATGGAATTGCCCGCGCTCTGATCTAGCTGGGCCTTTACCAACTGATGATCACCATTTTCCTGGATCCACACGGTGGCGGGCAACGGCTGGGTGGCATTCAGTTGGGGCACAAGCCTGTTCACCGCGTCAGCCGGGGCCGTTCCGGTGATCTTGATGGTGTCCTGTCCATTAATGGTTTCGCGTGAATCGGATTTGGGGTTGGCGATGTTGGCCAACAGGTTGGCCACACCGGTGTTCGGGTTCAGGATCAACGACGGGTCATAGATATTGGCCGCGGGACCGAAGTCATCCCACTTGCCCGCAGTCAGGGCTGCGTACAGGGTTCCGTTGTCAACGACGAACGGAGCGTCGACGTCGGAACCAGAAACCGTGATCTTGGCATCGCCCTTGGCGGCGGTGGCAGGTGACATGGTGAGGTCGCCGGTGAGCGTCTTGACCGGCAATCCCTTGATCTTGCCGCTCACCGACACCACCAGATGGGCGCTCTTGACGTTCTTGGTGGTCTGGCTGGACTGCTTGAGCAGCGTGGCCGCATCCGGCAGCGGCGCGGTGGACTTTTTAGAAGACGACGAGCAGCCGCCGACCAGAGCGGCGGCGATACTGAGGGCGGCAAGAACGGCAAGCATTGGGCGACGCGTCGGCATACCTGCGAACATAACGATCCTTATCATTTGGTGGCGGTCCTACTTTTTACAATCCGATTACATTCCGGCCAGCGCGGTATCTGGACCAAAGGTCTTTTGGCCCTGGCCTGGCCGTGTTCACATCGGATGACTCCTGGAATGACAATGGGGCGGCGTCCCCATGATTAAGTATGTGATTCCTGGTGGACACTGGTTGTGCGCCTTCGTCAACCCATCCACGCACAGGTAGTACGCATTCGAATCGTCGGGGTCCTGAACGTAGTGGATTCCGTCGACGGCGGGGCAAGTGAAGCTGACTCCCTGGGGAATGCGCGGCGGCTGAGCATAGGCCACGCCCGGACTCACAACGATCAGCCATCCGACGCTGGCAACGGCGGCTCCGACAGCGGCCATCTGTTTCGTCTTGGGGAGCATGCTTTTTCCTGTTCGTTTTGGTAGCGGACCGGACGCATTAACATACCCGGGCGGGGTATCTTCTGGACGAGGGCCTTTTGGCCCCATGTAATCGCCAAACGTCACCGCTGTGTGCCGTCGGTGTGGCGCTATGAGGTCCCCATACCGGGCGCTTGGTGTGCAGCCGCTTTAGCGGCGCGGGTAAGTCGGCGGGGTTCCAAGCGACCGCCTCGGTAATGAGTTCTGCAATAGGAGGGCACTCGGCGGATAATCAGTCAATCGACCCCGTGAAAGGCAGCAGTGATGACCGATACCGCCTCCACCACCTCTTCGAGCACTCCGACCGCGCCGAATTGGACTCGTTGGCTCTACCCAATCCTTGGCATCACCGGCATTGCGGTTGGCGTCTTCATCATCGGCGCTGGTATCTACGTCATCTTCCTGCAGTCGAGTTCCTATGGCTCCACGACGAGGGCCGAGATGTCGGCAAGCGAGATGAAGGAATGTTGCGAGTCGATGATGAAGGACATGAAAGACATGAAGATGCCGATGCAAAGCATGCCGAGCATGTCGCCAATGCCTGGCATGCCGTCGATGCCGAGCATGTCGCCAATGCCTGGCATGCCCTCGATGCCCAATATGCCCGCGCCCACGCCCAGCCGGTGAATGCCCTGGGGGGTCAACCGAAAGCTGGAACACCCGCCTGATCTGTGGGCCTGGCCGAGTGGTCGGCGGCACACTTGATGGTCTGCTGATGAGTCGGCCAAGCATCTGGCGGCGTTGCGTGAACGTCTGCGTGCGGTCCGTCTTTCCTCCGGCGATGCCCATCACCGTGCTGCGGACCTGCACGACACAGCTGCTGCAGGCGGTTTCGGTGACCGTCGATGCACCATCGGCGGTCTGCGGAGCGGCATCGACTGGCACGGGATGCCGACTACCTGGCGGCTGAGCAGGATCACTAACGGGACCACCCACGTTGTGGCACAGGGCAACTGGCCCCCACCTAGCACCTACTAGGGGCGGCCCCCACTCGGTCGCCTTGACCACCCACTAGGGCACAGGCCCCCGGCTCGCTCTCCGGGCAGGGTCTGGGGCGGGGTGTGCCCTCTCCGGGAGTGGCAGGGGCACCTGGGGCACGGGCAGGGGAGGCCCTCGGCGCGGCCTGCTTGCCTCGGGCCTCGGGAGAGGGCACATGCCCTGGGGTCCGGGGATGTCGGGGCAGGCCCCCGCCTACCCCCAGGGGGGTTTACCCCTGCCCGCCCGCGTTCGACCGGGCGGTTATGCGCCAGCCCGACCGTATGCGATTCGCAGACTTTGAAAATCCGAGAGTCAGTAAGGAACGAGAAAACATGCGTACACCAGCAGGTTTGGACAAGGCCGGCAAGGCCCTGTGGAGGTCGGTTACCGACGTGTTCGACCTGGACGAGGAACCTCACAAGGTCCAGGTGCTAACCCAGGCTTGCCGGGTAGCCGACATCATCGCGGAGCTAGACGACCACGCCGACGAGGCACCGCTGACCGTTAAGGGCAGTGCGGGACAGCCGGTTATCCAGCCGACGCTGGCCGAGGCTCGGTTTCAGCGTGGCCTACTAGCCACGCTCTTGGGCCGACTTGGCTTGCCCGACAACGACGAAGACGAGGACGACCCGAAGACCCGCCGCCGCAACGCAGCCCGGAAGGCTGCCAAGACCCGATGGGACAGGGGCTACTGATGACCCGAAGACACAACGCCACCGCCAGGCGCAGAGCCAACACCCCCGAGGCTCTGGCTGCCTCCCTACCGGACGAACTCCGTTCGTTCGAGAGTTGCTACTACCCCCAGGGATTGCAAGATTACATGCGTGAGCTGAGCCGGTTTGTCGGTGAGGATCAACGGGTTTCGCCTGTGATGAACGCTGCTGGCCTCTCCGCTGCTGATTGGTTCCGACAGATGCTCACGACAGCATCTGCATAGTCGGGGCCAGTCGCCATTTAGTGCGGAAAAGACCTAATGGTCGAACACGTGTGTAATCTCGTCGCGTTTATGGGACAGCTGATTTTCGATGTAGAGGGCGTTTGCGAGAGAAAGCGCCAGGATCAGGGCAGCGACGACGCGGACCCACGTCGCAGCACGCATGAAGAATGCAAGAGCCGTGCCAGCTGCCACGACGGCAACCCCTGTCCATACCGGACCTGAGCCGGTCAGGAGACTGACGGATTGCATCGACATTACAAGTCCGATGACAACGAGCACGCAGACGCCGATCGCAACCGCCGCTTTCTTGCCGCTGTTGGAATTGTCTGCCCCGCTTGGCGCGGGTGTGCTCGATGCGGTTGCGTCCCAGTAGCCCCGCTTCCCAGTGGCCGATGGGTCCGGATACCACCCTGGCGGCGGCTGTTGGCGCGGTTCCCGCACGAATTGTTTCGGCTGTGATCCAGACGCATTGCCCACAGTGGGCTTGTGTCTAGGAGTGGGCACCGTCTTTAGCTCATCGCGCTCGAAGGCGTAGGGCTCGGAGTCGCCGCCGAACTTGACGCACACGCAGGCGTCATCGTCCAACAATTCGTAAACCGTGCCGATCTGTCCTTCGTGGTCGTCGCCCGGCGCAACCACCTTCACCGAACCGCCTGGCCGCAGCTCATTTGGGTTCGTTCGCGGCGGCTCGGCTCTTGACCGAGCAACGCCAGGCGGCTTCTGACGGCTCTGGTAGTGCTCCCGTTTGCCACTCGGGTGGCCGGTGGTGGGCCTTGTTGATGTGTCTACTGGTCTGGCGACGAGTGCAGCCCCACACTCTCCGCAGAAGTGGTGACCTTCAGGGTTCCCGTGGCCGTTCGGACAGGTCGTCATGGGTCACGCCAGAAGGGATAGCAGCACTATCATGACGATAAACGCCGCGGCGACCAGAAGAATGGTCATATTCGGCGAGGACAGAGCACTCTGTCGGCGCTCTAGAAGGGCATCGGTTCGACGTGCCTGCTCTGCGAGAGCATCGAAGTCGATTGAAAGGCTGTCCGCATAGGACCGCACGAACCTGTTGCGCTGCCCCATGTCCTTAGCTCTCTGCGCCCATTCGCGGCCACGGGCAAGTATCAGCTCATGTGCCTGTCTGCTTCGGGCCGGATCGGTACCCGCCCATGCGTACATCTGCGACATCCATTGGAGGATGTCATTTTCCTCTTGCACGTGGGCACTTACAAATGTTTCCGCTTCGAGTGCTTGCCGCTGCGTATTTTCGTCCAGGCCAAGCGGTAAAGGTGGGAAATCGAAGTGACCTACATAGGCCGGTGACGGGGGCGTGCTGATCGCGGGCCTGGCACGGGCACGCGGCACCGCCCTGGTTCTGCGTGACCCCAAGGTTTTGGTGTCGCGGTACCACAGACCAGTCCCAGGCAGGCCCACCGACGCGGTTCTCTGGCCCTTGGTGTTGTAGGTCAGATGCGCCCCACGCCTGCCCAGCGTGAGGCCCACAGACTTCTTATTAATGTTGAACTTGACGCCGGGTGCGACTTTGAACTGCTTCCTGAACCTCAGTGATCCCATGGTGCTTCTCGCTTTCGTTCATAGGTGAGAGCGCGACCATCATGGTCTGGTCGCTCCAACCGCCTATGACTGACTGCGCCGGTCGTTAACCCCTTTTCGGCGTTTTCACCGGTTTCGGCGGACGCGGCTTGGGCGCGAGGCCCTTCTTCGTCGCCCCCTTGGTATTCGAGTAGTAAGGGTCTTCCTTCCTGGTGACCATGGTTCTCGACCTACCTTTCGGTCAAACTTGGCCGGTCGTTTGTCCCCGGCTGCTTGATGAAAGCTAATGCGCGAGTCCTGCTAGAAGTAGTGCCCAAGGTCACTGAGCAGCAGTCCGATGGTCCCCGCCTATCCAGACGAGGAAGGGCGCTAAGCGACAGCGCAGACAGACCGCGTGGACCTGCTAAGTCGGGTCTAGATCAACTCGTATGTACTACGTTGCCTGAAGTACAGATGCTGGACGACGGTGATGCCGACCAGGATGACGAACAACACCACCGCCATCACCGCGGCCCGCCCGATCGCCGCTGCCCCGAACGCCTCAGCGTAGATGCGATGCGCGACGAGGTCGGTGCGGTTTTCCGGCCCGCCGCCGGTCAGCGCGTAGACGGTGTCGAAAACCTGTGCGGTACTGACGACTCCGGTGACCAGCACGAAGAACATGGTGGGCCGCAGCATCGGCAGCGTGATGCGCCAGAACCGCTGCCAGGCCGTCGCCCCGTCGATGCGTGCCGCGGAGTGGACGTCGGTCGGGATCGCCAGAATGCCGGCCAGGAAGAACAGCGTGACGTAGCCGACGTTGGCCCACACGACCACCGCCGACACCACCGGCAGCGCCAGACCGGGATCGGTGAGCCATTCGACGCGATGTCCGAGCAGGGTGCTGACCGCGCCGTCGGTGGGCGCCAGGATCCAGCGCCACATCACCGCGATCGCCAGCGGGACGCAGATCCACGGCAGCACGTAAACCGTGCGGAACAATCCGCTGCCCGGCAGACCGCGCGCCAGCAATGCCGCAACCGCGAGCCCGAGGACTGTCTGGGTCGGGACCACGATCGCGACGAAAATCAGCGTCACCAACAGTGAATTGCCGAATGCCGAATCGCTGAGCACCGAGCGCCAGTTGTCGCCTCCGACATATTCGATCGGGCCGAGCAGGTCCCAGCGGTGCAGGCTCAGCCATACCACCACCAGGATCGGCAGCAGCAGAAACGTGACCACCCCGAACAGGCTGGGAGCGAGCAGCGCATAACCCAGCGCGGTTGTTCTGCGAGTCGCAGGCACGAAGCAATTAAAGCTTGTCGTTACGGTGGTGTCGTGGAACCGAACCGGGGGATCGATGCCGACTTCCTTGACCTGCCCCGCCACGCACTCGCCGACGCCGCGTTGTCGGCGGCCACCGAGGCCGGGGCCACCCACGCCGACCTGCGGATTCACCGCATCACCACCGAGATCATCCAGCTGCGCGACGGCGAGCTGGAAACCGCGGTGCTCACCCGCGAGCTCGGGCTGGCCGTCCGGGTTGTCGTCGATGGCACCTGGGGATTCGCCTCGCACGCCGAACTCTCGCCGACGGTCGCCGCGGACACCGCGCGACGCGCGGTGGGGGTGGCCACCACGCTGGCCGCGCTGAATAGCGACCCCGTCGAGCTGGCGCCCGAGCCGGTGTACACCGACGCCACCTGGGTATCGAGCTACCGGATCGACCCGTTCACCATTACCACCGCCGACAAGATCGCCGTCCTGCACGAATACTCCGGCAGGTTACTCGCCGCCGATGGGGTGAACCACGTATCGGCCGGCTTGAACAGCGTCAAGGAGCAGACGTTCTACGCCGACACCTTCGGATCGTCGATCACTCAACAGCGGGTGCGGCTGATGCCCGTCCTGGAGGCGGTCACCATCGACACCGGCGGCTGCGGGTTTGACTCGATGCGCACATTGGTGCCGCCGATGGGTCGCGGCTGGGAGGTGGTGGCCGGCGACGAGATCTGGAATTGGACCGACGAGCTGGCGCAGCTGCCGTCGCTGCTTGCCGAAAAGATCAAGGCGCCCAGCGTCACGCCCGGCCCGACCGACCTGGTGATCGACCCCACCAACCTGTGGCTGACGATCCACGAATCAATAGGCCACGCAACAGAATACGACCGTGCCATCGGCTACGAGTCTGCGTACGCCGGCACGTCGTTCGCCACCCCCGACAAGCTGGGCAGCCTGCGCTACGGGTCGCCGGTGATGAACGTGACCGCCGACCGCACTGTCGAATTCGGTTTGGCGAGTATCGGTTACGACGACGAGGGGGTGGCGGCCCAGAGTTGGGATCTGGTGCGCGACGGCATCTTCGTCGGGTATCAACTGGACCGGGTGTTCGCGCCGCGGCTGGGCCTGCCGCGCTCCAACGGCTGCTCGTACGCCGACTCGCCGCATCATGTGCCGATTCAGCGGATGCCCAATGTCTCGCTGCAACCCAGTCCCGAAGACCGCAGTACCGCTGATCTGATCGCTCGGGTGGACGACGGCATCTACATCGTCGGCGACCGGTCATGGTCGATTGATATGCAGCGGTACAACTTTCAGTTCACCGGCCAGCGGTTTTACCGCATCCGCGACGGACGCCTGGACGGGCAGGTTCGTGACGTCGCCTATCAGGCCACCACGACCGATTTCTGGAATTCGATGGAAGCCGTTGGCGGGCCGTCGACCTGGCGGCTCGGCGGGGCGTACAACTGCGGCAAAGCCCAGCCCGGCCAGGTGGCCGCGGTCAGCCATGGCTGTCCGTCGGCGCTGTTCCGCGGCGTCAACGTGCTCAACACTCGCATCGAGGCCGGCCAATGATCGGCGCGCAGCAGGCGATCGACATCGCCCTGGACGCCGCGGCGCGGCGGGGGCGAGCCGACGAGACCGTCGTGTTGGTCAGCGACCGGACCGCGGCGTCGCTGCGGTGGGCGAACAGTTCGATGACCACCAACGGCGTGTCCACTGCCCGCAGCACGACGGTGATTTCCATTGTCCGTCAAGGTAATACCGCACAGGTGGGTTCGCTTACCTCATCGGAGGTGGACCCGTCGGTGATCGAGGGACTGGTGGCGGCATCGCAGGCGGCTGCGGTGTCGGCGCCGGATGCCCGCGACGCCGCGCCGCTGCTGGCCGGCAACGGCACCCCGGCCGACTGGGATGCCCCGACGCCGGGTACCGGCCCCGAGGTATTCGCCGACCTCGCCCGGGGGTTGAGCCGCGGCTTCCGTGGCAGCGACCAGCTCTACGGCTTTGCCCGGCACGCATTGGAGACGGTGTATCTGGCGACATCGGGTGGGCTGCGGCGCCGCTACACCCAACCCACCGGTTCGGTGGAGATCAACGCCAAACGCGACGGTGCCAGCGCGTGGGTGGCGGTCGGCACGCCCGATTTCGCCGGTGTGCCAACCGATTTGCTGCTGGAGCGGCTGTCGACGCGGCTGGGCTGGGCCAAGCGCAGCGTCGAGCTGCCCGCGGGCCGCTACGAGACTCTCCTGCCACCATCGGCAGTGGCCGACATGATGGTTTACCTGGGCTGGTCGATGACCGGTCGTGGCGCTCAGGAGGGCCGCACCGCGTTGAGCTCTCTCGATGGCGGAACCCGGGTGGGGGAGCGGCTGACCGATCTGCCGCTGACGCTGTATTCCGATCCGACGGTGCCCGGTCTGGGTTGCACGCCGTTCGTGGCGACGGCCAGTTCGTCGGAGACGGTGTCGATCTTCGACAACGGCATGGACATCGAGCGGGTGGACTGGATTCGCAACGGGGTGATCAACGCGCTGGCCTATCCACGCGCCGAGGCCGCCGAGTTCGCGGCGCCGGTCGCCGTAGCCGCCGACAACGTGGTGATGACCGGCGGCAGCGCCAGCCTGGCTGACATGGTTTCGGCGACCGAGCGCGGCCTGCTGTTGACCACGCTGTGGTACATCCGCGAGGTCGACCCCACCACGTTGCTGCTGACCGGGCTCACCCGCGACGGGGTTTACCTTGTCGAGGATGGCGAGGTGACGGCGGCGGTGAACAATTTCCGGTTCAACGAGAGCCCGCTGGACCTGCTGCGACGGACTACTCAGGCCGGTGTCAGCGAGGTGACGCTGCCGCGGGAGTGGGGCGATTGGGTCACCCGGACGGCGATGCCGTCGCTGCGGATTCCCGACTTTCACATGTCGTCGGTGAGCCAGGCGACATAATGCGGGGATGCGTGACGACGAGCTGACCCGCCTGGTCGCGTTGTCGCCCGGCGACGGCCGAGTCGCCGCCCTGATCCGGCGGGTGTGCGCCGACGCGCTGGCATTGCCGCCGCTTCCGGCCGAGGTCGAGGTGACCGGCCCAGACTCGGATGCCGAAGCCGTCGTTGCCGACTTCGCCGAACAGTTCAGCGTCGACGTCTCGATGATCAGCGACGGGCAGCGTTCGGGATTGTGGTCTGCGATGGGCGACAGCACGTTTGGTGTCGTCGTGCAGATGTACATCGCCGACTTCGTCCCGCGGGTGCGGGCCGGGCTGGAAGCGCTCGGCGCCGGCGAGCAGTACCTCGGATGGGCGGATGGTCGGATCGCCTGGGATCACAGCAGCGATCCATCCGACGCGGTGTTCAACGGCTTTCTGCCGGCAGTGGCGCGGCTGCGCGAGCTTGATGCGCTGACGTCGGAGGTGGTCCGGCTGCGCGGCGCGGCTCAACACAACTGCCGGCTGTGCAAGTCGCTGCGCGAAACGACAGCGCTGAATGCCGGTGGGTCGGAGACGCTTTACGGCGACATCGAGCACTTCGAAGCCTCGAGGCTGCTGACCGATCGCCAGAAGGCCGCGTTGCGGTATGCCGACGCGCTGATCTGGTCGCCGAGCCGGATCGACAGGAGCACTGCCGCTGGGGTGCGTGCGCACTTCTCCGATGCCGAGGCCGTCGAGCTGACTTTCGACGTGATGCGCAATGCCAGCAACAAGGTCGCGGTGGCGTTGGCCGGCGATGCGCCGCGGGTCGAACACGGCACCGAGCAGTACCTACTGGACGCCGACGGTCAGACGGTGTTCACCTGACGTTTGTCTGTCCAACTGGACACGCGTGCGACTATTGCTGCCCCGCGGGTTGCAAGTCGGATAACCCCATCAACTACTACAAGGTTGGTACCAGAAAAGCCATGGCAACAGCAAAGGAAGCGCAGCACGACGCTGCCGAGTCGCTATTTGGGGCCATCATCGCGGTGCTCGACAAGCACGAGGCCGAGCACAGTTTGACAGCGGAGATTCTGGAGGAGTTGGCCCAAGCCTATGCGGCGGTGGCGACCAACGTTCCGGACCAACCACGACTGGGCGCGTAGCGGCTAAGCGGAGCCGGCGTCGACTTTTTGACGGCCGACATAGGATTCTGCGCGCATCCGTTCCACCATCTGCGGGTAGTGCAGTTCGAATGCCGGTCGCTCCGAACGGATCCGGGGCAGCTCGGTGAAGTTGTGCCGCGGCGGCGGACAACTTGTGGCCCACTCCAGCGAGTTGCCGTGGCCCCAAGGGTCGTCGACGGTCACGGGTTCGCCGTAGCGCCAGCTTCTGAACACGTTCCACGCGAACGGCAGAACCGAGACACCGAGAATGAATGCGCCGATGGTGGAGACGAAGTTGAGGGTTTGGAATCCATCGGTGGGCAGATAGTCGGCGTAGCGGCGCGGCATCCCTGAATTACCCAGCCAGTGCTGGACCAAAAATGTCGTGTGAAAGCCGATGAAGGTCAGCCAAAAGTGCAGCTTTCCCAACCGCTCGTCGAGTAGCCGGCCGGTCATCTTCGGGAACCAGAAGTAGACGCCGGCGTAGGTGGCGAACACGATGGTGCCGAACAGGGTGTAGTGGAAATGCGCCACCACGAAATAGCTGTCGCTGACGTGGAAGTCGATCGGTGGGCTGGCCAGCATGACGCCCGTCAGGCCGCCGAACAAGAACGTGACCATGAAGCCGAGCGCGAACAGCATCGGTGTCTCGAACGTCAGCTGGCCCCGCCACATGGTGCCTATCCAGTTGAAGAACTTGATGCCGGTCGGCACCGCGATCAGGAAGGTCATGAACGAAAAGAAAGGAAGGAGTACGGCACCCGTCGCAAACATGTGGTGTGCCCACACCGCGACCGACAACGCGGCAATGGACAGCGTCGCGTAGACCAGCGTGGTGTAGCCGAAGATCGGCTTGCGGGCAAACACCGGCACCACCTCGCTGATGATGCCGAAGAACGGCAGCGCGATGACATAGACCTCGGGATGGCCGAAGAACCAGAACAAGTGCTGGAACAGGATCACTCCGCCGTTGGCCGGATCGTAGATGTGCGCACCGATGCGGCGATCGGCCTCCAGGCCGAACAGTGCGGCGGTGAGCAGCGGGAAGATCATCAGGACAAGGACACTCGTGACCAGGATGTTCCAGGTGAAGATCGGCATCCGGAACATGGTCATGCCCGGGGCGCGCATGCAGACCACGGTGGTGATCATGTTGACCCCCCCGAGGATGGTGCCCAGACCACCGACGGCCAGCCCCAGAATCCATAGGTCACCGCCGGGACCGGGAGTGTGGACCGCATTCGACAGCGGCGTGTAGGCGGTCCACCCAAAATCGGCCGCGCCGCCGGGAACGATGAAACCGCTCAACGCAATGAGCGCTCCAAAAACGAACAGCCAGAACGACAATGCGTTCAGACGCGGGAAGGCTACGTCAGGTGCGCCGATCTGCAGCGGCAGCACCAAGTTGGCGAACCCGAAGACGACCGGGGTTGCGTAGAACAGCAACATGGCCGTGCCGTGCATGGTGAACAGCTGGTTGTACTGCTCGTTGGACAGGAATTGCAGCCCGGGCCTGGCCAGCTCGAGGCGGATCAACAGGGCCATCAGGCCGGCGATGAAAAAGAAGATGAAGCAGGCGACCATGTACATGATGCCGATCATTTTGTGGTCGGTGGTGCTGATGACCTTGTAGATCAGGCTGCCCTTCGGTCCCTGCCGAGGCGGAAACGGCCGGCGGGCCTCCAGATCGGCGACAGGTGGCGCCTCAGCGGTCATGAGTTACCTCCAAGGAGCTGGAAAATGGCCCAGTGATCAGCATTTCGATAGCCCGCTCAGTCTTCCCAGCCAAACGGTAGGCACCTAGGGCCGAACGTCCCTAACGGCCCGCCGCATGCAGCCGTCGCTAATGCCGGCTCATGGTCAGCGTGCCGTTGGTCTTGAGCGCCTTCGCGGCGGTGATGCTCTCAGCCTTGCGGGCCTCGCGATCGAGGTAGCGCTGCTTGGACACCTCGAACTTGTCACAGGTGGCCTCGAGTTCTTTGACCAGAACCGCGAGGTCGTCGCGCATCCCGGCGGCTTCGCCGGTGAAATCGCCGCGTTCGAAGATGCGCCACTTCTTCAGCACCGGCATGACGACTTCGTTGAGATGGATCCGGGGGTCGTAGACGCCGCCCACAGCGATGATCACCGCCTTGCGGCGAAACTCGGGGACCGTGAACCCGGGCATCTGGAAGTTGCGCAGCACTCGATGTATCGACTTCATCGCCTGGTTGGGTGCGATCTCCAGGCCGGCTTCGGTGATGTCGCGGTAGAAGATCATGTGCAGGTTCTCGTCGTGCGACAACCTGGCCATCAGCTGGTCGGCGATCGTGTCGTTGCAGGCCTTGCCGGTGTTGCGGTGTGAGACCCGGGTGGCCAGTTCCTGAAACGAGACGTAGACGACGGAGTCGAACAGGCTCTCGGCGAACAGGTCACCCTGCTGGTTCTGGCCCGGGCTGAAGCCCCGGGTCATCTGCTCCATGCGAAGTCTCTCCAAGTCGAACGGGTCGACTGTGCGGGTCACCACCAGGTAGTCGCGCAGCGCGGTGCTGTGCCGGTTTTCTTCGGCGGTCCACCGCTTGACCCACTGGCCCCAGGCGCCGTCCATGCCGAAGTTCATCGCGATCTCGCGGTGGTAGCTCGGCAGGTTGTCCTCGGTCAGCAGGTTCTGCACCATCGCCACCCTGGCGACGTCGGAGAGCGCGCACTGCTCGGGCTCCCAGTCCTGACCGCCCAGGGTCTTGAAGTTCTTGCCCTCCGACCACGGGATGAAGTCGTGCGGATTCCAGTCCTTGAATTTCGAGAGGTGGCGGTTGAGGAGCTTCTCGGCCACGGGCTCGAGGTCGTGCAGAAGCTGCTGCTGGGTCATGGTCGTGGCCACGGTGCCTCCGTTATCTGTGTATGCCAGTTGCAGGTAATATATCTGTGCAAGCCGGTTACATACAAGTAAGGCGAGCCTTGGCATGCTGCGCGGGGCGACAGCACACCACGCGTCGTTCGCGATCAGCGGGGGCGACTAATCTCTAAGGTCGTGCAGAGCCACTGCGGGTAGGCAATATCCGTAGCGAGTTCGAGGGGCGGTAGCTCAGTTGGTTAGAGCCGCGGACTCATAATCCGTTGGTCGCGGGTTCAAGTCCCGCCCGCCCCACTTGAACAATGTATGACCTGGGCTGATGCTTGACATCTCGGTTCCGGGTGATGCCTGACAGTGTTTCGGTTGATCCTTTACAGCGGCTTCGGCTGATCCTTGACACTCCCTAGATGAGGGAGTTGAGCGTGGCTGAGCAGAGCTGCGGACCTTCGCCAGCGCCGAGGCTGACAGGAGCCGGACACGCCCTGGCCACCCCGAGAATCACCAGTTCAGAACATGCCCCGGCCGCCGGCCACGTCGGCCAAGAAGTCCGCCGCGATGTCGAACGCTTGATTTGACCAAATTTGTCCCACCAGCCGCACGCACAGACCTCCGTGGACATAGTGTCAGGAATTGGTCATAATTATGACTATGTCTGAAGTCAGCTCACTGGCCGAGGTGAAGGCGCATCTGTCGGAGTTGGTGGCCCGTGTCGGCGAGCAGCACGACCGGATCACGGTAACGGTGCACGGACGCCCCGCCGCGGTCCTTCTTGCCGTCGACGATCTGGAATCACTTGAGGAAACGATTGCGGTGCTCTCCGACCCGACGGCGCTGCGTGCCCTTGGCGAGGCCGAGGCTGAGATCGCCCGGGGCGAGGGGGAGAACCTGGACAGCCTGACCGCAGCTATGCAAGCACGCCGAGCTAGGACGTGACCGACCGGCGATATGAGCTGATAATTGCGCCGACTGCGAAAAAGCAACTGGCCGAGCAACTTCCCGAATCGGTCGCATTTGCTGCCTATGAGTTCATCATCGGTCCATTGCTCGATAATCCGCGCCGGGTGGGCAAGCAGCTCCGGCCACCCCTGAATGATCGCTATAGCGCACGCCGCGGCACCTACCGCGTTCTCTACAGAATTGACGACGAGCGGCAGCAAGTCACCGTCGTAGGCGTGTTCAGCCGTACGGATGCCCACCGTCGCCGATGACAGCAGCATCCGCACTAGACCCGCATGCGAGCCAGCGGGCCGCACCCTTCGCCAGTCCGCACGCAGTCCGCAGGAGTCTCACCGACCCCCTTCAATCCTCGGCAACTTTCGGCGGTGTATTCCGTTGCGCCTGTTCGGATTACCATCGTTTGACAGCACACATCATAAAACGTCGTCAAATCCCATTTCCGCAGGTGGGACGTTCTCATAATCCGTTGGTCGCGGGTTCAAGCCCCGCCCACCCCACGTCAGAGGCCCACGTCAAGTGTCTTTTCAAGATCGCTTGCATCAAGTCATCAGTTAGTCATCTTTATGCAGACTGTGCAGGTCGCTAGGAGGTCGGCGGACGCCGTCCGGCGCGTACGGCGAATGCGTCGAGCGCGCTTAGAACCTCAGGGGCGCGCCAGGCTCGGTTACGGGTGCGGTCGGTGAACTCGATGATGATCCCAGCGGCTGTGAGCGGGTCCACGTAACGGCGTGCGTTCCCAGTCGAGATTCCCAGTTCACGTTGGAGGACTCGCGCGTTGAACACCGGCTGTCGGATTAGTAGGTCCGCGACGCGGTGAACTGCCGAGTCGCGGCGGGCCGTGATCTTTGAGTTCCAGCTTTCGCGTATCGAACGCAGATCGCCGACCAACTGTCGACCGTTCACAACCGCCAAGACCGATGCTGCGGAGAGCCTTTCGACTATCGGGCCGGGGTCGCCCTCTCGGTAGGACCCGAGCGCGTCGAAATATGCGTCGGTATTGGTCAGCAGTCCTGCGGAGACAGGAACGGTGATTTGACGGGTTAGCCGCTTGCTGCGGAGCATCGCTTGAATCAGCGCCCGTCCTGTACGCCCGTTACCGTCCGGAAAGGGGTGGATGGTCTCGAATTGTGCGTGTGCAATCGCGATCTGCGGAAGTGTCGGGATATCGCTGCGCCGGGCGAATGCAAGCAGGTCTTCGATAGCATCGTAAATCCGCTCGTGATGAGGAGCCACGAATTCGGCACCGCGTGGGCCAAACGTGCCACCGCCTATCCACACCTGCTCGGTGCGCCATTTGCCGGCCATGTCCGGATGACTGGCGTGCATTAACGCGGCGTGCATAGCCAGAATTGCGTCTTCGTCGATTCGATCGGCCAATGCGATCGCGGCTTTCATCGCTTCGGTATTGCTGACGATCATGGTTGCGTTGCGCCGGCTGGTGTCGCCTAGCGTCTCGGCTTCGGCAATGGCTCGTGCCGAGGCGGTTAGGTTTTCGATGTTGGAGCTGGCCGCCGACTCCGTTCTCAGCAGTACCGACGAGAAGGGCGCAACCTCGTGGCCGAGTTCGGCGTCGAACCGGGCGATTTCATGACTGGCTTCTTCAGCATCGGCAAGTACGCCCGCAGGCAGCGCGACCTGTAGGTCGGCGATATCGGCAGGTATGGCAGCTTCGTACTTTCCTGCCTGCCGCTGCGCCGCCCTCAAATCGGCCAGCTGATAACCTGCCTCAACTTGCGTCGTCCAAGTGAGGGTCTCGTACTTGACGGCGGTGCCGTCACTAACTGATGCCACATGCTTAAGATAGCATCACTTAGCGCATAACTGATGCTATCGGCTGACTATGGCATCACTTAATGCACCTTGAGCTCAACCGGTCAGTGCATCGGTTGGGTCAGGTTAGTCGGTCGTTATCCCCAGAAGATAGGATCGGCTTGGTCGTCGAGATAGTCGAGCAAGTCCTGGACTTGTGGACTGGGGTCCACAGGGTCGTAGCGGTGGTATTTCTGGTTCCGGTCACGCCAGTACAGCGTCCATAGTCCGGTGGTCTTGGTGTAGTGCAGCCGGGCGATCGGGAATCGGGTCCAGTCGGGCCCGAAGTCCTCGCGCCAGGGCGGTCGGCACTCGCAAATGGTCAGATGTCTTCGAGCTATGTCGCATTCGATACGGATCTCGCCGCGAACGTGCTCAGGAACCTGGCCGGCGCACCAACGTTGCACGCGGGCGACGTCGAGCTCGGGAAGTCCGCCGGCAGCCACCTAGTCATGATCGCAGCCGAGAACCGCACCGGCTAAGCAGGCGCGCACAGTACCGGTTTGGGCTCGGCGGTGCCGAATGCTTCAGCCGGGGTGGCCCAGCCAAGTACTCGACGCGGGCGTTGGTTGAGTTTGGCAGCGACAGCGTTGAGCTCATCCTGGGTGAACGTGGCCAGGTCGGCGTTCTTGTGCAGATATTGGCGCAGCAGCCGGTTGGTGTTCTCGTTGGTGCCGCGCTGCCAAGGGTGGTGCGGGTCGCAGAAGAACACCGGCAGTGACAGCGCCGTGGTGATCACCGCATGGTGGGCCATCTCGCTGCCGCGGTCCCAGGTCAACGACCGCCGCAGGTGTGCCGGCAGCCGGCCCATGTGCTCGATCAGTGCCCGGGCGACCGCGTCGGCCTTATTGCCGTCGGGCAGCGCGACGACCATCGCGTAGCGGGTAGCGCGGTCGACGAGAGTGGCCACCGCCGATGGACGCGCTCCGTACACGAGATCGCCCTCCCAGTGCCCGGCCACCTGCCGGGTGTCGGCCTCGGTCGGTCGCTCGCGGATGGAGACCATGTTCCGGATCTGGCCGCGGCCGTGTGAGCGCTTCTTTCCGCGCGGACGTCGGATCGAACGCTCGCTCCGCAGACGATGGAACATGCTGGCATCAAACACTTTCCGCGACCGCATATACAGGTCACGGTAGATCGACTCGTGAGAGATCCGCATCGCCGCGTCACCGAGAAACCCCCGCCGCAACCACCCCAGCAGCTCTCGCAGTCCGCGGAGGTCGACCTTGCCGGTCGGCCCGCGTGGAAGTTAACCGGCAGGCGCAACGATTGCGGCTAAGAGAACTGTCGGCCGTGAAGACGCCGGCTGCTTCAGGAACGCCGACTGTTATCAGCATCGGCCAGATCAGTGGTGAGCATCCAGTTTGGCAGCTTCCTCGACAGCCGCCTTCCCGACGACCTCGTCGATGGCGCGGCGAAAAGCCTGCATGCCTAAGCCGATCGCCGCGGGGCGTAACCGGCTGGTCTTCTCGGCGATGGTATGCAATCAGACGGCCCACGCGCTGTAGGAAGACCGCCGTAGTGGCAACGAGGATCGCGGTCTGTCACACCGCCGCTAATCGTTCCACGGGGATCACGACTTCGTTTCTACGTCGGAATGGAATGGTCCACGGCGGGTCGTAGAACCACGTCATCGGCTTTCCGGCGGGCTCGATTCCGTTGTGGCGCAGTATCTCGAGCAACTGGCCGGTGCGCGCCGCGACGGCTTGGGGGCTGCGGTCGCCGGTGAACCGTAGGACGGCCACTGTTTCGGCGGGCTGAGTCACGATGCGGACCCGCTCGTCGTCCGGCGTGGGCAAGCTTTCCATGGTCCATTCCGCGGGCATGTAGAAGCGAACGATCCAGCCTTGCTTACCCGCGGACGACTGGGCGACCGGTGCCGTCATCGCGATCTTCTGGCTGACGCGCTGGTCCAACTGCTGGGCGACAGGTGCCGTCATGTCGATTCGGCGGTCTTGGTGGTTGCGTCCGAAGATGTAGCCCGCCAATCGGCGGAACCCCGCGTTCCGGGCCGCCTCCTCGTTGGCGGCGACGGTGGTTTCGGCGGCGATGCGCGGGCCGTAACGCCGGATTTCCACCCCGTCGACCAGCAGCCGGGACGTGTAACTGGGTTCTTCGGTTCCGACGCGAATGCCCGCTACCGACAACACCGATTCGACGAGCTGAGTCACCACAGTGCGAACTTGGCTCAACACGCTGCAATCCTTTCTGCTCGCCGTCAGGCCACCCTGACAACGTCGGCGCCCTTGGCTCCTTGGTGCAGGCAGCAGCCACCGAGGGTCGTCGACATCAGCAATTCGGTGCCGCGAGCGACGCGGATGGGGGCCAACCGGCGCCCAGGAAAAAAATTTCGATCGACTCGTACCCATCCGGCTTGCGATCGGCTCCGGATAGCAAGCGAGGTGTGTTTGTGCGAGCGGGGGCGGACCGGCTACTTCGAAGGAGTCGACTGTTGTCGATCGATACAGAACTGGCAGCGCCGAGCTTGTGGTCGCGGAGTTGCGGCTCATTTCTTGTGTCCGTGCGAGAGCGCCGTCGGGCAACTGGCTGATCGCTGGGGTGGATTACCGGCGGAATCCCGAACAGGCTCCTTGGAAGGACACAAACGTGCTGCAGCGACTTGCGCAACTGGCCATCGCCGCGCCAAAGCGGGTCATCGTCGTCGCAGCTCTGGTGACGGCTGCCGCCGCCATTCTCGGCCTGCCGGTGGTCAAGAGCCTGTCGGCCGGCGGATTTCAGGACCCCACATCGGAATCGGCCCGGGCTACCCGTCTGCTCGCTGAGAAATTCGGTCAAGGTGATCAGCAGCTGCTGATCACGGTCACCGCGCCTGACAGTGCCACAGGCGAAAGCGCTCGCGCGGTGGCCACCGACATCGTCGACCGCCTCACCCGTTCCGCCCACGTCGTCGGCGTGAGCTCTGCGTGGACCTCGCCGCCGCAGGCCGCGAAAGAGCTGGTCGGCAGGGACGGAAAAACCGGGTTGATCGTCGCCGTCATCGAGGGCGGCGAGAACGACGCGCAGAAATACGCCAAGGCGCTCGCAGACCAAGTCGCCTACGACCGCGACGGGATCATCGTGCGCGCGGGCGGCGTGGCGATGGTCTACGCACACATCACCGCGCAAACCGAGCGCGACCTCATGCTCATGGAATCGATCGCGATCCCGCTGAGCTTCCTTGTGCTGGTCTGGGTCTTCGGCGGCCTGCTGGCCGCCTCCTTGCCGCTCATCGTCGGGGTGATGGCGATCCTCGGGTCGATGGCCGTGCTGCGCCTGATCACGTTCACCACGGACGTGTCGATCTTCGCGCTGAACCTGACCACCGCGCTGGGCCTGGCGCTGGCCATCGACTACACGCTGCTGATCGTCAGCCGCTATCGCGACGAGATTGCCGCCGGCGAGGACCGCAACGCTGCACTGGTGCGCACGATGGAAACGGCCGGCCGCACCGTGCTGTTTTCGGCGACGACGGTGGCGCTGTCGATGGCGGCCATGGTGTTGTTCCCGGTGTACTTCCTGAAGTCGTTCGGGTACGCCGGTATCGCCACGGTGGCGTTTGCCGCGGCCGCTGCGGTGGTTGTCACGCCCGCTGCGATCGTGCTGCTCGCTGACCGGCTCGATGCGCTGGACGTCCGCCGGTTGCTACGACGTTTGTTGAAACGTCCGGATCCGGCTACGCGCCCAGTGGAACAGCAATTCTGGTACCGCTCTACGAAATTCGTGATGCACCGCCCCGTGCCGATCGGGCTGGCGATCGCCGCACTGTTGTTGTTGCTGGGCGCACCTTTCCTCGGGGTCAGATGGGGACACCCCGACGACCGCGTGCTACCCACCACCGCATCGCCTCACCAGGTGGGCGATCAGCTGCGCAACGCCTTCCCGAGCAACTTCGAAACGACCATCAATGTCGTCATTCCCGATGCCGACGCCGCGGCAGTAGCCGACATCGATCGTTACGCCGCCGATCTGTCTCGGGTGCAAGACGTCTCGGCGGTGTCGGCGCCCACCGGCACATTCGTCAGCGGTGACCGGGTCGGTCCGCCGTCAGCACCCACCGGAGTAGCTCAGGGCAGCGCATTCTTGACCGTCCGCAGCACGGTGCCATTGTTCTCCGAGAGCTCGAAGACCCAGCTCGATCGCCTGCGCGAGTTGCCCGGCCCGGACGGCCACGCCGTGCTCATGGGGGGTGGTGCCCAGGTCAGCCGCGACACCGTCGGTGCTGTCACCTCGCGGCTGCCATGGGTAGCTGGCCTGATTGCGATCACTACCTTCGTGCTGCTGTTTCTGCTTACCGGTAGCGTGGTACTGCCACTAAAAGCATTGGTACTCAACGTTTTATCGCTGTCATCGGCGTTTGGTGCGTTGGCGTGGATCTTTCAGGACGGCCGTCTCGGCGCGCTCGGCACGACCTCGACGGGGACGTTGGAAGTCACTCTGCCCGTGTTGCTGTTAGGTATCGCGTTCGGGTTGTCGATGGACTACGAGGTGTTTCTGCTGTCCCGGATACGGGAGTACTGGCTTGCCTCTCCACAGACCCGCGCCGACAACAGTGAGAGCATAGCCCTCGGCCTGGCCCGCGCGGGCCGGGTGATCACCGCAGCCGCACTGATCATGTCGATCGCATTCGCGGCGCTGATTCCCGCGCAGGTTTCGTTCATGCGGATGTTCGGTGTCGGTCTGACTCTGGCCGTGCTGGTCGACGCCACGCTGGTCCGCATGGCTCTCGTGCCGGCGTTCATGCAGGTCATGGGTCAATGGAATTGGTGGGCGCCGAAGCCGATGGTGCGGCTGCACGAACGGATCGGGTTCAGCGAGGAGCCACCCGGGAAAGAACTGCCGGGGATTGCCGTCGATTCAGCGCCCACTGTGGCCGCGGCGACGAACAGCGGCGAGCGTGCACGCGCAATCGTTCGGGAAGGCGAGGGCTGGGGTGGGTGACTCGATGTGGTGGCAGCCGCCGGGAGATCGACGGCAGGGCGGGTGGCTTCTTGCCGTTCCGTCCGGCCCTCGGAGAAGGAGTATCGGTGTGTGCATTTGACGTCAATTCATTTGTTTCTCAGCGTGTTCCAGCGGCGGGACGCGGGGCCTTGCAAGCGGGCGACGCTCGGTTCGAGATGTGGTGGAATAGTGTGCGCGAGACCGTCCTCGGAGACGTGGCCGAGTTCGTCGGCACTCAGGGCGCGCGGCACTTGGCCAGCACTGGCATCGATGTGGCGGCCGATGTCCTGACGCAGTTCATCTCTGGCGGCAAGTGTCTGCGCCCGACGTTCATGTACCTGGGCTGGTTATGCGGAGCCGAAGAGGATCGCCGCGCTTTGCGTGCCTGTGCGGGACTCGAGCTGCTGCATGCGTTCGCATTGCTGCAAGACGACGTGATGGACGACTCGCCGATGCGCCGGGGTCGTCCTGCTGCGCACATCCACTTCGAGCAGTGGCATCGTCGCCGGGGGTTGTCGGGTTGCGAGCGCCGCTTTGGCGCGTCCGCGGCGATTCTGCTTTCGGATATGTGTCTGGTGTGGGCCGAGCAGATGATGCGAGAGAGCGGTGTTGACCAGCATGCACTGGCGCGTGTGTGGCCCCATTACGATGCGATGCGGATTGAGCTCGCGGTGGGCCAGTGCGCCGATGTGGTCAACGACGCCCGCGCCCTGCCGACGCTGGACGCGGTGCTCGATGTGGCACGTCGCAAGTCCGGCAACTACACCGTTCGCCGTCCGCTGGAGATCGGTGCCGCGATGGCCGGTCGCGAGGACCTCTTGCCGTTCCTGGGCCACTACGGCGACGCGGTGGGGGAAGCCTTCCAGCTGCGTGACGACATCTTGGGTGTTTTCGGGTCGACCAGCGTCACCGGTAAGCCCACCGGAGGCGACCTCGTCGAGCGGAAGGCGACCAGCGTTGTCGTCGCCGCCTATCAATTGGCCGATGCCGCTACCCGGCGCCAGCTCGTCGAGCTGATGCGCGCCAAGGATCTCAACGACGATGACCTCGACCGGTGGCGGACCCTGATCGTCGCGACCGGCGCGGTGCAGTGCATCGAGGAGATGATCGCCGATCGGGTCGCTGCTGCTGTGGATCCCCTGTCCCACAGCGGACTTCATCGTTTCGTGCAGGCCGCGTTGGCGAACATGGCGACCGTCTGCACGCTGCGGGTGACCTGATCGCTTAACGCCCGACATGGCCGCACTTTCTTTCTGGCGACCCGGTTGCTGGCGCCGTTGCGGCGCCCTGGAGGGCGGTCAGCCAAATTCCAGCAACGTGTAGGCGCCGCGGAACTGCTTTATCAGCGGCAGCTGCCAGAACGCGGGAAAGAGCGTGTGGAAGAACAGGCCCCGCCCTTTCGGCATCGGCAGGTCGTGCACCGCCCGGATATCAGGCACAGTGTTGACTAGGTCCGCCAGTTGAGACGCCGACAGGCTGAACGGCATCGGCGGAACGCGGTACCGACGGGTCGCTCGCATGCCTTTCGGCGCGAGCTTCTTGACAAGGAACGGCGGCAGGTCGAAGATCATCTGGCCACCCGGAAACCGCTTGGCGCACTTGGTGATCAGTCCCATCGCCTCTTCGGGCTGCAGATACATCAGTAGGCCCTCGGCGGTGATGAATACACCGTTGTCGGCGTCCACCGCCTCCATCCAGCTGTAGTCCAGCGCGGACTGCGCGATGTTGGTGATTCGGGGCGATGACGGCAGCAGTCGCTGGCGCAGTTCGATGATGGGCGGAAAATCGATAGTCACCCAACGGAATTGAGCATCGGGCAGCGCGCTGCTCAGCCGCCAGAAGCTGGTCTGCAGGCCTTCGGCCAGCGCGACCACGGTGGCTTCCGGATGCTTGGTCAGGTAGTGGATCGCGCACCGGTCGAAGGCCAGTGAGCGCAATGCCATCTCCTGGCCCCTGCGACCGAACTTGTCGAAGTCGTGATCGATGGCGTCGGCGAGCCGGATCGCCATCGGATCATCGATTATCGCGTCCGGTCGGCCTGCCTGGTGTGCCCTGCCGTTCAGGGTCATCAGTGCCGTTTCGGAGACGCCGGTGAGGATGCTGGCATCGCTTTTGTCGTCGGCTGCGTAGTTCATCGAGGCAACCGTACCCAGGCGCACTGCTGGGGGCCGCCTGTCGCCGTCTCTGGTTCAACATCCTCGTCACGAAATTGCGGCATCACCTAGGACCCCGTCGATGATATTGGGGGTTTTCGCCTACATTTGATGCCGAGTACACCGGCGCCGAGCTTCCGGCCTGCCTTGAAAGGTGATTCAGACATGCTCGACGTGAAGACACTCGACGTCCGCACCGACCATGGGGTGCTCTACGCCACCCTCAGCCAGCCACCGCTTAACCTCATCGGGCCGGAGCTGGTTCGCGACCTCGTGACGTTGGTGCTGTACCTGGAATCCCACGACGACGTATCGGTGGTCGTCTTCGATAGCGCCAGCCCGCACTTCTTCTGCGCCCACGTCGACATGACCAGGGCGGCGGAATTGGGTCCCGAACTGGCCCGCCTAGAACCCGATGCACCGCTGGGCGCCCTCTACCGACGCATCAGCACGCTGAATCAAGTGTCGATCGCCGCCATCACCGGACGGGTTCGCGGCGCGGGCAGCGAATTCGTCCTGGCATGTGATATGCGCTTCGCAGGTGACCGGGCGGTGTTCGGTCAGCCCGAGGTCGGGCTCGGCGCGATCCCGGGCGCCGGCGCCGTGCAGCACCTGACGCGGCTGATGGGCCGCGGCCGCACGCTGGAAGCATTGGTGGGAGCTGACGACTTCTCCGCCGACCTTGCCGAGCGTTATGGCTGGATCAACAGGGTGCTCCCGGAAGGCGAACTGGCCGTGTTCGTTTCGGCGCTCGCCCACCGCATCGCCCGCTTCCCGTCCGCTGGTGTCGCTGACGCGAAGCGACGCGTCAACGCCATTGCACTACCGGCGGTCGACGCCCTGCGGGAGGACAGCCAGCTGTTCCTCACCGGGCTGGCCCGTCCCGAAGTCAAGGCCCGAACGGCGCTGCTGTTCGAGCGCGGTATGCAGACCGACGGTGCCGTTGAGGCCAGCTTTGGGCGCGCGCTTGCAGACCTTCCCGACTACGGGGCGAAATTGCCTAGCTGAACCGTCGCAAGCCCTCCGACCCGTTCGGCCTTCCACGGGTGGTAGCAAGCGGTCATCGCGGTGACATTAGAGCTTGCTCAGCTTGCTAATCGTTTGAATTTCGTTGTCCCGGTAGGGCCGTCCATCGGGTTGGAGCAGGTCTTGAAACCAGAGCTTCGGAGCTGTCGTGTATGGGTGCTCCCAGGAGTCCCATGGATAGTAGGTTTGGGTCTTACCAGCGACCAAGCCCCAATTGATCGCACCAACGTTGTGCCGCTTCGCAACTGGCAGGATCCCTTCAACGGTACTGCCCAGCGTCCGAGCCAGGTACTCCGTGCAAAGGATCGGTCGCCCCAACGGGGACAGTTCGGCGATCCGGGCCTCGAAGCCTGCTGGTTCGTCATAGCTGTGGAAGGTGACCACGTCGGAATTGTCCAGTTGGATGTTAGCGATTTCGCTGCGCCGCAGGGGATCCCCCCACTCGCCGGTCCACACGCCACTGGTTAAGGGTTGACTCGAATCAACCGAACGTGCCCACCCGAACGCAAGCGAGAGTAGGTCGGCGACGCGGTCCAGCTTGTCTTTCCTCTCGACATTGCGATACGCGCGGGCGGGATTGTCGGGCTCATTCCAGATGTCCCAACCCAAAACGCGGTCATCCGTGCGGAATTGGTTCGACACGCCCGTGACATAGTCGAGCAGAGTGCGACGGTAGTCGAGGTCATCGAGGTGTTCAGCGCCCGGGCTTTGCACCCAACCGGAGTTGTGGACCCCAGGCTTCGGAGCGCGCTGCCGTCCCGGTTTGGGGAACGGATCCCAACATGAGTCGAAGAAGACGAAGATTGGTTTGATGTGGTGGCGGGCCGCAATGCCGACGAATTGCGCGAGACGGTTTTGGAAGCCCCGATGGTCTTGAGCCCAGAGCTGATCGTGAAGGAACACCCGCACAGTGTTGAGTCCGTATGACTGGGCCCAGCCCAGCTCGGTATCGATGCGCCGGGGGTCGAAAGTGTCGGCCTGGAACATCTCGAGCTGGTTGATGGCGTTCGAGGTGATGTAGTTGGCGCCGACGAGCCACCCTTGCGCCTGATACCAGCGGTTGGCCCGGTCAGGCGACCAACGGCTTTGCTGTGCGGCGGCGCGGGATGGCTGGGTCAGCATGGGTCCTGCTGCGAGCAGCAGGGGTAGCTTCAGCACCGTTCGACGCCTCACGAAGTGACGATAAATCCCAGGCGGGGTGTGCGGCTGGAAACGTCGGCCGCGGACCCATATCCCTTGGTCACGGGTTCGGGCCCGCCCGCCCCATGTCACCACTGTTCACGTGTTTCTCGGCTCGGCGCCTGACTAACGCGCACACCGTTGTCCAAAGTCCTGCGATCTGTGTCGGCTAGCCGTTACATTCACCTGCGGGAATCGGCACCCATAATCTCAATCACTCAAGGCACTGGAGTGAGATATGCCCGTTGCGATGCGGGTCTTCGCTCGGGTCACGGCGGGGTAGCGCAGTGGCTGACCAACCAAGGCGGAGGATCCTGATGTTCATTCGCCGAACGATTCCGGAGAACAAGCAATGAGCAGAACAGTGGTCAGCGCACTTCTTGCCCTACCGGCTTTTGCTGCGGGTGCGGCCTATCTAACGCCGGCGCACAATGTCCTTCACGCCGACTACAAGTTGGTCGATGAAGCTCTGATCATTGTTCCGGTCCAAAATGCGGAGTTCGCGCAGGACGCCACCAAACTCTACCTCGATGCGGCAGGCTTCGACGGCGGCGCCGTGAACACACTCAACATGCCGGAAGTCATACCGCACGGCACCCTGGACGGTGCGGTCAACGATGGCGTGAAGCAGTTGATAAGCACTATCGAGACGGATTATCACAACGGCGACATGGCGGACGGTCCGCTGTATGTATTCGGCTACTCACAAAGCTCGGTTGTCATGGGCATGGCTGAACAGCAGTTGCACGACGATGGCGTTCCCTCAACCGCGCTGAACTTCGTCATGGTCGGCGATAGCGCATCCGCTGAAGGGGGCTTTCTGAATTCATACGTGGACCACCTGCCAGCGTGGCTGCAGCCTCTCGTTGTTCAGACTCTCAACGATTTCGGAGCCGGTGAAGTATTGGGCCAGGTTACCCCCACTGGCCTGTATCCCACCGAGGTCTATTCGCTGTCCGGCGACGGTTGGTCAATTTACGACGGCGGCATGAACAATCTCGGTATGTCCTCCGACCACCTCGAGTACCTGGGTCTGACGTCGCAGGAAGTCGCGTCTGCCGGTGCGCCCGTCCTGGACGGTATCGGGCCGTATGCCACCGAGTACTTCACTATTCAAGATTCGATGGTCAACAGTCTGGAAGCGCTGTGGACGCAGCTCATGATGGCGGTCAGTGTTTTCTAAATAAAGTTCGGTTCCCGGCCTTCTGAGCGGCCCAATTCCTCAGGGCGGGCGGGGATCATCAGGTGATCCGTCCGCGAGCCTACGTCGCGGCGTTACCAGACTAAGGCGCCGGCCGATCGAGCTCGTCGAACCTCGCCAGTGCTGTGTCGAGGTCTGTCTCGTCGAAGATTTCGCAGCGGTTAAACAGGTCACCTTCGAATGTGAAAAGCGCGATCTCTCGCCACTCTGCATCGAAGCCGTCTAGTGAGGTTCCTTTCGCCACCTGTGTTACGACCGCCCCGATGTTCGTCAGCCGGTGCACCGCCTCGATATGCATTTTGACGTCCGGCACGATGTCCCAGGTTGCACGGACGTACTCGATGATGTCGCCTGCCTCGAACGCCCTCCCGCGCCGGTGGTCGATGTTTACCAAGTCGGACGTCGTTGCAGGTAGCTCGTGCCGGTTGAGCGCGGCGTAGTTCTGTGTCATGAGCGACCATATGTGCGTGTAGGCAAACGCTTCGCCGGCAAGGTATCGAGCATCGAGCTCTTGGAAGGCGGCGTCGATGTCGTCAAGGTCGAGAAAGACCGCGGCTGAGATCCGCGCGTCGGCGTCGAGTTCGAGAATGCGAAGCATCTCAGTGTGAAACGGCTCGGGGGCCTGGTCGTGCCCGGCGAAATGCAGGCGATCGAGTACGAGGCGTTCCCCGCGGATGGCGATAACCGTCGACTTTACGTTCTCGATTCCGACGTCGAGGGTCGCATTTATGTTCGCCAGGTTTACATCACGGCCTCGTTGGATTCCCGCGCCAACTACCCGACGGCGATCATCACTGACCATGTCTTCCGTTGCAGTCTTCGCCATCGCGGCCCAGTCTCCGGCTGCTAAGCAAGCCTGAAAGCCTTGCCAGACACGGGTTGCCAGGTTCTCTAGCTGTCGCGCCGACGGCGTGAGCTCGTCGAACTGGGCGAGCGCAGCGTCGATGTCTGTCTCGTCGAAGATTTCACCGTGGTCGATTAGGTCGCCTTCGACCGTCAGAATGTTGATCCCTCGCCACTCGGCGTCGAAGCCCTCCTGCGACGTTCCATACGTCGTCCAGGTGACAACCGCTCCGCGGCTGGTCAGCCGATGCACCGCACTGATGTACATCTTGATGTCAGGCACGACGTTCCACGTGGCGTGCACATACGGGACCATGTCGCCTGCGGAAGCTATCGTGCGCCGGTGGTCGATGTACACGCAGTCGGGCGTCGTCGCGGGTACCACGTGCCGGTTTAGCGCGGCGTAGGCCCGCGTGATGACTGACCACGTGTGCGCGTAGGCGGCCGCTTCGCCGGCGAGGTAGCGGGCATCAAGCTCTTCAAAGGCACCGTCGATGTCGTCGAGATCGAAAGTGACGAACGCGACGATCTTTTCGTCGGCGTCGATTTCGCCGACGGTGAGCGACTCTGTTACAAATGCCTTGGGCCCATGATCGTTGTCCGAGAAGCGGGCACGTCGGAGAACAAGGCGCTCCCCGCGGGTCGCGATGGCGGTCAGCGTCACGGTCGTGGTGAACAGGCCAGCGAGCGCCCGAAAGTCTGCGATCTGGGCTTCTCGACCGTGCCGGACCCCCGCGCCTACCACCCGACGGCGATCATCGGTGAAATGGTTGTCGGCCAACATCTCCGCCATGGCGTCCCACTCGCTGGCCGCGAAGTGCGCCAGGAAGCGGTCTCCCATTCGGCATGCGGCGTTTTCCAGCCGCGGCGCGGGCGGGCGCAGGTCGTCGAATCGCGCGATCGCGGCGTCTAGATCTACCTCGTCGAACATCTCGAACCGGGAGACCATGTCGCCTTCAAATGCGAAAAGGGCGATCTCGCGCCATTCGAAAGCGAAGCCGTCCTGTGAGGTCCCAGTGACCATCTCTGTGATGACCACCCCACGGTTGCTCAGCCGGTGCACAGCTTCGATGTGACCCTTGACGTTCGGGGCGACGTCATAGGTAGCACGTATGTAGGGCATCACGTCGCCGGGCGCGAACGCTCTACCCCGTCGATGATCGATATTCACGCAGTCCGTCGTCGTCGGGGGGAATTCGTGTCGGTTGTACGCGGCTTGGACCTGCGTCATGGCGGTCCATGTCTGCGTGTGGGCGGCCGCTTCGCCGGCGAGGTATCGAGCGTCGAGTTCGCCGAGGGCTGCGTCAATGTCGTCGGAGTCGAGGAAGACGCCCGCCGTGATCCGGTGGTCGGCGTCGATCTCGACGAGGTAGAGCAGCTCGCTGCCGAAATCCCCTGGGCTGAGGTCACGGTTCAGGTGGGTGAGGGCGAGGCGCTCGCCCCGGGTCGCGATGATGGCAGACGTCATGTTCGCTTCGAGCTCAGCGAGGGCTCGCATGCTTTCGATGTGATCGTCTCGACCGCGTAGCATCCCGGCATTTACCACCCGACGGCGATCGTCCGTTGAGACGTTCTCGGCGAGCAACTCCGCCATGGCACGCCAGTCGCGAGCCGCGTAGGAGGTCCAAAAGCGTTCGTCTACTTGACTTGCCGCGTTATCCAGTCGGCGTGTCTGCGGGTGCAGTTCGTCGAATCGAGCGAGTGCGGCATCGATATCTGCTTCGTCGAAGATTTCGCAACAGGTTATCCGGCCACCTGCGATGGTCAAGAAGTCGATCGCGCGCCACTCGGCGTAAAACCCGTCTTCCGAAGTTCCATGCCCGGTATGGGAGACGACCGCCCCGGAACTCCCGAGACGATGCACCGCCTCGATCCGAATGTTTAGGTCTGGCGTGAGGTCCCAAATGGCGCGGAGGGTCTCGCTCATGGTGCTGGAGTCGAACGGGGTAACCCGTCGGCGATCGAGGGTGACCCAGTCCGCCGCGGGAAGTTCGTGCCGGTTGAACGCGGCATAAGCCTCTGCGACAACGGACCACGCGTGCGAGTGGGCCGCCGCTTCGCCGGCGAGATACCGCGCGTCGAGTTCTTCGAAGGCGGAGTCGATGTCGTCGTTGTCGAACAGAATGCGCGCCGCGATCTGGTTTTCGGCGTTGATTTCAAGGATGCACAGCGTCTCATTCGCCTTGGCCCCGGACCAGAGGCTCCAGACGCAGTGGCGACCGAGGAACAGACGTCCGCCGCGGACCGCGATCACGGTTGACGTTGCGTTCGTGACTCCGACGTCGGCGATAGCCCGCTGGCTTGCGATCTCAGCATCTCGACCGTGGCGGACCCCGGCGTTCACGACGCGACGACGATCATCGACGCAGGCGTCCTCGGCAATCAATTCCGCAATGGCGTCCCAGTCGCGGGCCGCAAAGTAGGTCAAGAAGCGTTGCTCCACTTGGCTTGCCGCGTTTTCTGGCCGCGGTGCCCGAGGCTGCAGTTCATCAAAGCGGGCGAGCGCGGCTTCCAGGTCTGCCTCGTCGAATATCTCGCAGCGGTTAATCAGGTCGCCCTCGACCGTCAGAAGAACGATCTCGCGCCACTCGGCGTCGAATCCCTCCTGAGAGGTCCCGTATGTCCCTTGGGTGACGACGACACCGAGATTGCTCAGCCGATGCACGACGTCAATATGGTTCTTGATGTCCGGCGCGACGTCGAGCGCGGCCTGCACGTACGGGATGAACTCGCCCGGCGAAAATGCAATCCCGCGTCGGTGGTCGATGCTCGCGAGATCTGGTGCCATGGTGGGCGTCTCGTGCCGGTTGAACGCGGCGCGGGCTTCTGCGATAACCGACCACGTCTGTGCATACGGTGCAGCTTCTCCAGCGAGGTACCGCCCATCGAGTTCCTCGAAGGCGGCATCGATGTCGTCGACGTCGAATAAGACGTGCGCCGCGAGCCGATCGTCGGTGTCGAGCTCGGCGATGCCGAGCATTTCGACGCCGAAATCCCCTTGCTGCGGGTCGCGGTTTGGGGCACAGATTCGGGTGAGGGCGAGGCGCTCCCCGCGGGTCGCGATGACAGTGGAGGTTACGTCCGCCAAAGCGTCGGCCAGCGTTTGAAAATTTGCGATCAAGACATCGCGTCCGTCCCAGACACCGATGTTCACCACGCGGCGGCGATCATCGACAAAACTTTTGTCGGCCAGGATTTCAGCCATCGCCGCCCAGTTGCGGGCCCGGGTGTGCTCAAAGAATCGGTCATCTGCTCGGCTCGCTGCATTTCCTAGCCGTCGCTTTTGCGGGTGCAGCTCTTCGAAGCGGGTGAGCGCGGCGTCAAGGTCTCCCTCATCGAAGATTTCGCAGCGGTTGATTAGATGATGATCGACCGTCATGACTTCGATTCCCCGCCACTCGGCATCGAAGCCGTCATGCGAAACGCCTTGCGCCACATGGCTGCAGACGGCACCGATCTCAGTCAACCGATGCACGGCCTCGACTCGGAAGCAGACATCGGGTATGAGCTGCCACAGTGATTCGAGGGATGCGTTGAGGCCACCCTCCTCGATGATCCCTGGTTGTCGGTGGTCGACGTTCACCCAGTCCGGCGTCGTCGCGAAAAGCTCGTGCCGGTTCATCGCGGCGTAGGCATCCGAGATAATCCTGTACGTCTTCGCATACGGTGCCGCTTCGCCCGCTAGGTACCGGGCATCGAGCTCCGCGATGGCAGCGTCGAAGTCGTCGAGCTCGAACACGACGATCGCCGCGATCTGATTGTGTGAGTTGACTTCGGCGACGCCTAGCACTTCCGTGAAGAACTCTTCAGGCCCTGGCTCGCGTATCGAGGCGCGCGCGAGGATGAGGCGCTCCCCACGGGATGCGATGACGAATGACGTCACGTTCGCACCCAGCCCTACGTCGGCGGTCGCCCGCAGGATTGCGATCTCCGCATCTCGACCCTGTCGGATCCCTGCGTTTACGCCTCGTCGGCGGTCATCGGTAATGATGTTGTCGGCCAATAGCTTCCCAAGCGCATCCCAGTCGCGCGCCGCAAAGTGCGCCACATACTGCGCGATCGCTTGGCTTGCCGTGTTTTCCAACCGCGGCGCCGGCCGGCTGAGCTCATCGAATCGAGCGAGCGCAGAGTCGATGTCCGCCTCGTCGAATACCTCACAGCGGTTGATCAAGTCACCTTCGAGCGTGAAAACAGCGAGACCCCGCCACTCGGCATTGAAGCCCTCCTTCGAAGTCTCACGCGCCGCGTAAGTGATGACTGCTCCCAGTTTGTCTAGTCGATGCACACTCTCGGCATAAGAGTTGTTGTCTAGCTCCCGGTCTGACCCGGCGCCGATGTATGCGATCAAATCGCCGGGCCCCATCGCGGTCTCCCGCCGGTGGTCGACGGTGATCCAGTCCGGCGTGATCGGTGGCTGCTCGTGTCGGTTGATCGCCGCATAGCTCCCAGTAATCACTGACCACGTGCGCGCGTAGGCAGCCGCTTCACCCGCGAGATAGCGCGCGTCGAGCTCAGCGATGGCGGCGTCGAATTCGTCGAGGTCGAACGAGACGTCCGCGATGATCCGCCCGTCGGCGTCGATCTCGCCGAGGCCGAGCAACTCCGCGACAAATGCCTCGGGCCCTTGATCGCGGAACGCGAAGCGGCATCGGAGTAGAGCGAGGCGCTCCCCACGGGTAGCTATCACGGTCGACGTCAGCTCGGTGATCTGATGGTCGGCGATCGCCCGCAAGTCCGCGATCTCGGCGTCTCGACCATGTCGGACTCCCGCACCCACCACCCGACGACGATCGTCCTGGCAAAAGTCATCGGCCAGCGTCTCCGCGATGGCGTCCCAGTCGCCCGCCGCGAAGTGTGCCAGGAAGCGCTGTGTCACTTGGCTTGCCGCGTTTTCCAGCCGCCGTGTCTGCGGGTGCAGTTCTTCGAACCGTGCGAGTGCCGCATCGAGGTCCGCCTCGTCGAACATCTCGCTGCGGTTAAACAGGTCGCCTTCGACCGTCATGAGGTGGATCTCGCGCCACTCGGCGTCGAAGCCCTCTCGCGAGGTCCCACGTCCCGCCTGAGTGACGACCGCTCCCAGATCGCTCAACCGATGCACAGCCTCGATGCGGAAGCTGATGTCCGAAATGTAATTCCAGCCACCTTGGACGTATTTGAAGACGTCACCGGGCGCATACATGGTCATCCGGCGGCGGTCGACGTTCACCCAGTCCGGCGTCGTCGCGGGAAGCTCGCGCCGGTTATAGCACGCATAGGCCGCTGCGACGAGACACCATGTACGCGAGTACGGAGCCGCTTCGCCAGCGAGGTACCGGGCGTCGAGTTCCTTAAACGCTGCCTCGATGTCTTCGACGTCGAACACGTCAATCGCCGCAATCCGCTCGTCGGCATCGATCTCGATGACATGAATAGCCTCGGCTTGGAACGCGTCGACCGGCTGTGTACGTCCCAAGGATTGGCTACGACTCAGGGCAAGGTGCCGCCCGCGGGTCGCGATAATGTCTGCCGCGACGTCCGTTACCCCTATTTCAGCGAATCCCGAGATTTCGGCGATCACGGCATCCCGGCCGGTTCGGAGGCCGGCGTTTACCACCCGACGGCGATCGTCGGTTGAGACGTCGCCGGCCAGGATCTCGGCCATCGCGGCCCACTCGCGGGCCGCGAAATACGAATTCAAGCGCTCGTACACCTGGGTTGCGGCGTTTTCCAACCTCGGCATCGGCCGGCTGAGTTGGTCGAACCTCGTGATCGCCGCATCCAAGTCCGCGTCGTCGAATACCTCGCAGCGGTTGACCAAGTCGCCATCTAGCGCCAACAGGCTGATCACCCGCCACTCGGCGTGAAAACCCTCTTGCGAGGTCTCATTCGCCACGTGGGTGATGACCGCTCCGAGGTTGTCCAGCCGATGTACCGCCTCGATGAAGTTGCTCAGGTCAGACGTGACGTTCCACGCGGCGTTGAGTAACGCAGGCATTTCGCCGGGCGCGATTGATGTCCCTCGCCGGTGGTCGATGTTCACCCAATCTGGCGTCATCGGGGGAAGTTCGCGCCCGTTGAGCGCGTCAAAAGCTCCCGTGATCACCGACCACGTGCGCGCGTAGGCGGCTGCTTCACCGGCGATGTATCGGGCGTCGAGCTCGGCAATGGCGGCGTCGAAATCGTCGAGGTCGAAAATGACGATCGCCGCGATCTGATTGTGCGAGCTGATTTCGAGGACGCCCAGCGCATCCGACAGGAACTCCTCGGACCCGCGATCGTGGCCGGCGGTGCGCGTGAGGATGAGGCGCTCCCCACGGGCTGCGATGACGACGGACGTTATGTGCGTGAATCCGGCGTCGGCGGTCGCCCGCAGATTTGCGATCTCGGCATCTCGACCGTGTCGGGTCCCTGCATTTACGACCCGCCGGCGATCGTCGACAGAGATGTCGTTGGCCAGTACCTCCGCGAGCGCATCCCAGTCGCGGGCTGCGAAGTGCGCCAAGTAGCGTTCGCACACCCGGCTTGCTGCGTTTTCCAGCCGCGGTGCCGGCTGGCTGAGTTGATCGAAGCGCGCGAGTGCGGCGTAGAGGTCTGCCTCGTCGAAGACCTCGAAGCGGCTGAGCAGGTCGCCGTCGACCGTTAGAACGTGGATCCCGCGCCACTCGGCGTCGAAGCCCTGCTCCGTGGTCCCCGTCGCCGTCCATGTGACAACCGCTCCGAGGTCGGATAGCCGATGCACAGTCTCGACGTAGATGCTGCCCGCGCCGTCGTCGAGCGACGCGCGGACGTATGCATTCGCGTCACCGGGCGCGAATGCGGCTCCCCGACGGTGATCGATACTGACCCAGTCGGGTGTCGTCTCGAAGATTTCTCGCCGGTTGATTGCGGTGTAGGGCCGCAAAACAGCCGACCATGTGTGTGCGTGGGCGGCAGCTTCGCCGGCGAGGTACCGGGCCTCGAGCTCGGCGATGGCGGCATCGAAGTCTTCGAGGTCGAAAACGACGACCGCCGAAACCTTCTCGTCGGCGTCGATCTCGACCACGTTGAGGGCATCGTTTTGAATCGTTTCGGGATCGCGGCCGGCGCCGCGAACGCGCGTGAGGACGAGGCGCTCGCCACGGGTTGCCACTGCGCCCATCATCGTCATCGTGAACCCGACGTCAGCGGTGGCCTGCAACTCTTCGGTCCCGGCATCTCGGCCATGTCGGATCCCGACGTTCACTATCCGCCGGCGATCGTCGATGGAGTAGTTGTCGGCCGCCATTTGAGCCACGGCATCCCAGTCGCGGGCTGCGTAGTACGGGTAAACACGCCCGATTACGCGCGCCGCCGCGTTCTCTAGGCGCCGCGTATGCGGCTGCAGTTCCTCAAAGCGGTCGAGTGCCGCATCGAGGTCTGCCTCGCCGAAGATTTCGCAACTGCTGAGCAGGCCGCCCTCGACCATCAGGATGACGATCTCGCGCGACTCGATTCCGAGCCCGTCATGCGATGTCGCGTGGTGAGTGTGCGTGACGACCGCTCCGAGGTTGCTCAACCGGTGCACCGTCTCGATGTCGATTCTGAATTCCGACATCAGGTCCCACCAAGCACGGATGTTCGGGGTTAATGCATTTGCCTCGACTGTGCCGAATCGGCGATGGTCGATGCTTGTCCAGTCCGGGGTGGTCGCAGGGAGCGCGCGCCGTTTAAGTGCGGCGTAGGCCTGCGAGATGACCGACCACGTGTCTGAGTGGGCCGCAGCCTCGCCGGCGAGGTATCGGGCATCGAGTTCCTCGAAGGCCGCGTCGATATCTTCAAGGTCGAACACGACGACCGCCGCGATCTGCCCGTCGGTGTCGATCTCGACGAGGTTAGGGGCGTCGTTCTGAATTGCCTCGGGATCGGGCCCCGAGCCGCGAACGCGCGTGAGGGCGAGGCGGTCGCCGCGGGTGGCTGTGACATCCACCATCGTTATCGTGAAGCCGATATCGGCAGCCGCCTGCAAATCTTGAATATCGGCGCCTCGACCATGTCGGATCCCGGCATTGACCACTCGCCGGCGATCGTCGCTGGAGAAATGTTCCGACACTATCTCGGTTATCGCCTCCCAGTCGCGGGCCGAGTAGTACGTCCATATGCGCTCGTATGCCTGACTTGCCGCGTTTTCCAATCGCGGTGCTGGTCGGTTGAGCTGATCGAATCGCGCGAGCGCGGTGTCCAGGTCGGCCTCGTCGAACAGTTCGCAACGGCTGAGCAGACCGCCGTCGAATGTGAAAATCGCGATCTCCCGCCATTCGGCTTCGAAGCCTTGGTGCGAGGTGCCACGCGCCGCGTGGGTGACGACGACTCCGAGGTCGCTCAGGCGATGCACGACCTCGATGTAGACCTTGATGTCCGGCGAGTCGTTAAACAGGTCGTGGATGTAGGCGGTCATCTCGCCGGTCGCGAACGCTGCTCCGTGCCGGCGATCGATGTTGACCCAGTTCGGCGTCCGTTCGGGTAGTTCCTGTCTGTTGATCGCTACGAAGGCGCTTGCGATGGCCGACCACGTGTGCGCGTTGTCGGCCGCTTCGCCGGTGAGGTATCGCGCATCAAGCTCGGCGATGGCAGCGTCGACGTCGTCGAGGTCGAACGCCACGTACGCCACGATCCGCTCGTCGGCGTCGATCTCCGCGATGCGGAGTACCTCAGTGTGGAACGCCTCGGGCCGCTTGTCTTGGCCCGCGTAGAGGGTACGAACGAGTGCGAGGCGCTCTCCGCGGATCGCCAGGACGTCTGACGCCATGTCCTTAACCCCGAGGTCGGCGATCGCCCGTAGCTCCGCGAGCTCGGTGGCGCGATCGTTGCCGTCTCGGCGGAGTCCGCGACGCCGGTCCTCGACCCGAATGTCGTCGGTGAGCAGCGTGCCGATGTCGTCCCAACGCTTGCCGGCGAAGAGCGTGTTGAACCGGTCATCTGCTCGGCTCGCGGCGTTCTCGAGCCGCCGCGACTTCCGCTGCCCGTCCTCGAATCGGGCGTAGGCGGCGTCGAGTTCGGCGATCGCGACGTCGACATCTTCGATGTCGAACGAGACTTCCAGCGCGATGCGACCCTGCTCGTCGAGACCGATTAGCTGGACCATCTCGTCCTGCGGCGCTCCCGGGCTCGTGTCAGCCGTGCCAACTTCCAGTCGCATGACGGCAAGACGCTCACCACGCACCGCGATGGCCTCGGGACGGTATCGCACCAGGCCCGAGCGCAGAAAAAGTCGCATGTCATCCGGCCACTTGCTCGACGGGATGGTGGTCCGCGGAAAGCCAACGATCTTTCGCTGACTCTCGATTGAGACGTACGGTGCGAACAGCGGCACCACTTCGTCCCACGCCTCACGATGGACGGCAGCGATCAACTGGATGCCCGCTTGTACGCAAGCGTTGGTCGCCTCGACGCTCGGCGCTTTAGGCGGAGCTGCTGGCGCAGGACGCTCGCCAAGAATGTGGCGGGCCTTTTCAGCGAGTGCGCCCGCGCCTTTCCGCTCGTACAATCCGACGGCTCGCTCGGCGGCGGCTCGCGCCCCCGTAGCGTCGCCGGCCGCACTCAAAACCGTTGCCAATGCCAGACATGCGTCGCCGTGATCGACCAAGGCGTCGGTGCGCTCGGCCACGCCGACCGCAACCTCGGCCACCCGCCGGGCCTCGGCATGCTCGCCGCGGCGTGATAGCAGCTGCGCCCGAAGCGTACGCCAGGCGATCGATGCTTTCAGTGCGTTGCCAGCGAGTCGCTCACTCTCTGAACATAATTCGTCGGCCTCGGCATCCCGTCCGAGTGCCAGACAAGTGCGACCCAACAGCGCTGCGGTCTCGGCGGTATCGGCATCCAAGCCCATGCGGCGAAAGCCGTTGTAGGCCTGACGCAGCGGCGCCTCGGCGGCAGCAGGATCATCGGCAACAAGTTCGACAATGCCGGCAAACTGCTCGACTTCGAGAAGAGCATGGCGCAGGCCGAGCTCGGTCACGGTGCGGCGAGCCGAATCGATCATTCGCCGGGCCGCGGCGGCGCGCCCACGGAACGCCTCCAATACTGCCTGGCATCGAGTCGACGTCGCTTCGACTGCTGGTGAATCGGTTGTGATGCGCAACAGCCGCACCACATCAAGGCACCGGCCGCCCGCGCGCGGAACAGGGTTGGGACCCCACAGCGCGGCGAGCGGCGCGCCCGCCAACACCGCATTGACCCGGCGGTGGTCACGCGCACGTCGGGCCGCGGTAAGTGCTTGGTCGAGGGCGATTTCGCAGTCGGCGATTCGCCCGAGGCGGGCGAGGCAGGTGGCCCGCACCGTCTGTGCCTTGGCTTCCCCCGCGGCATCATCTAATCCGGCCAGCTTTTCGGCAGCCGCGTCCAACGCGGCTTCGACCTCGTCCAATCGCTCGGGATGGATCAGCATCGACAGCTGACCGTCGAAGCACGTCGCCCAAGCTGCTAGTTGAGCGGAATCGACTGTCGCTGCTTGTAATTGCGAGACCGCGCCCGCCGCCGAAGCCACGTCACCTGCGGCGAGCAGAGCCTCACACCGTGCAACCAGTAGCTCGGCGGCCTGGTCGTCGCGGTCGGGCAACTCGTCGTCAAGCTCCTCCATGGCGTGCAGAGCCCGGTCGTACAGATCGGCGGCGCCTTCGTAGGCGAGTCGTGCCATCGCCTGATCCGCTGCCCGCCGGCAGTACTCGACGGCCTTGACCGCATTGCCGGCCCATGCGCATTCAAAGTAGTGATGCGCCAGTTCGGCCAGCCGCTCGTCGTCGGCCCCGGGTTGGGCTTCCAGTGTCGCTGCGATGCGTTGGTGTAGCCGCATGCGTCGCACGGATGCCAGCTCGGCAAGCAGCGATTGCCGGACAATGGCGTGGTTGAACCGGTAGTAGCCCCCAGGTTCTTCGATGACGATGCCCGCCTTGCACGCTTCGTCGAACGCGTCAACCAGATCCTGGTCGACCACCTGCTCGACGAGGTCCACGGCGAACCGGCTCCCGACGACCGCGGCTGCGGCAAGGGCCTTGTTCGTCTCTGCTGGAAGCCGAGACAGTCGGCGGCTCACGGCTTCTCGTACGCCCTGCGGCAGCGTGCTCTGATCCCAAACGCCGCCACTTTCATCGACGTGGCGCAAAGCCTCGATGAGGAAGAAGGGATTGCCGCCCGTCACTGAAGCCAATGCGTTGGCGAGTTCTTCGTCGTCGTAGCCGGCCTCGGCGACGTAGGTCGTCACGTCTTCGTCGTCGAGTCCGCTGAGGTTAAGGCGGTCGGCCGTACCATCGCGGTGTAGGTCGGCGAGCATCGCCGCCAGCGGGTGGGAGCGGTCGAGGTCGGTGCTGCGATACGTGCCGACGATCTGCACCCGCGCTTGGTCACCGAAGCGCAGTAGATGCCGCAATAAAAGCAGCGTGGGTTTGGCTGCCCAGTGTAGGTCGTCGAGAATCAGGACGACCGGTGCGCTGATGGAGGCGACTTGCAACACGGCAACGACGGCGTCGAAAAGTGCGTAGCGCTCCGTGTCGGGGTCGGCGCGCGTTGGCGGGGCCAGATCGGGCAGGACATCGGTCAGCCCGGGAACCAGTGGAAGGAGCGCTTCGATGCCGCGTAGTCCGCGCAGCCGTTTTTCGCCGATGCACGGCACGAGCGAGCGCAGGGCCTCCGCGAACGGTTGATAGGGGGCGCCGAGGTCCTCATCGCAGCGGCCGTACAGCACGACCGCTCCTTGTTGGTAGACCTGCTGGGACCATTCGCCGGCCAAGCGCGTCTTGCCCACTCCTGGTTCGCCCGCAATCAGCACTGCGTGCATGCCGCCCGCGACCGCGGTCTGCCAGGCCGACAGCAGTCGCTCCAGCTCGCTTGCGCGTCCGACGAACGGGCCGGGGCCGGTCAGTACGGCTGGGAGGCTTGGCCGTTCGAAGGGCACATCACTGGTTTGTTCCTGCGGACTGTCGACAGCGGTGCGCACCCGGAGTTCGAAGACGTGCTCTGGGCGTGCCAGGTTTTTGAGCTGCCGCATGCCGAGGTCGGCGAGCACGACGTCGTCGGGCAGTGAGTCGATGACGAGTTCGACGGTCGCACCCGAACACAGGATCTGGCCACCCGTCGCCAACGACCGCAGGCGGGCGGCGCGGTTGACGGCCCGACCGAAGTAGTCGCCATCGCGAAGCTCCGCCTCTCCGGTATGCAGCGCGACGCGAATACGCATCGGCTCCAGCAATGCCCAGGGCTCATGGAGGATCGCGTCTTGCAGCTCCATAGCGGCGGCCGCGGCCGCCGACGGCCGCTCGAAAACCGAGAACGCGGCGTCGCCCTCGCCGCGGGTCTTGATCAGACGTCCTCCGCGGGACGTGACGACCTGTTCGACGAGCTCGTCGTGGCGCGCCAGCGCAACGGCCATGGCTTCGGCGTTCGCCTCCCAGGCGGCGGTCGATCCCTCAATGTCGGTCAGCAGGAAGGTCACAGCGCGTGTTACCGACGAAACATGTTGCACTACAGGGGTATCCAGAGCGGCGTCCTGGGCGACGATCGCGGCTTCCAGCCGCCGAAGCTCCGGCCCAGGGTCGACGCCCAACTCGTCGGCCAATAACGACCGCGCCCGTTGGTAAGCCGCCAGGGCTTCGCCCTGCCTGCCGGCGCGGTAGAGGGCGAGCATCAGCTGACCCCATCGCCTCTCGCGAAGCGGTGCGTCGGCCACGGCGGCCTCGAGCTCGCCGATGATCTCCGCGGCCCGACCCGTCGCCAGTAGCGCATCGGCCCGATCTTCGACCAAGGCGGCGTGGCCTTCTATCCAGCGTGTCTTCTCGGATATCCCGCGTCGGGTATCAGGCAGCTCCGGGATTCCACGCCAGAGCGTCAGCGCCTCATCGAAGCGGGCCACCGCTTGACTTGTGTCGCCAGCCGCCGCGGCATCACGGCCCATTCTGGTGGCCAGTTTGTAGCGCGACGCATCAGTCTCGGATTCGCTCAGGATCCAGCCCGTTCCCTGGGTCAAAACGAAACCGTCGCCCAGTGTGCGACGCAGCGAGGAGATGTGGGTCTGGAGGGCCTTGGCGGCGGTGCGCGGTGGATCATCGCCCCAGAGGAGCTCGATCAGCTTCTCGGCCGATAGCACCGAACCACCGTGCAGCCCGAGCATCGTGAGGATCGTGCGCGGTTTGGCGCCCGGGATTGTCACCGGGGCGCCGTCGCGTCGGACCTGAAGAGGCCCCAGAACCCCCAGCTCCACGGCTTGAAGCGTACTCATGTCCTCGATCTTCGGTGAGCAGATTCAACACATGGTCAAGATCGAGTAAAGACGTCTTGCAGGCAGGTTTTGGGCGTGCGGATTCCACCGCCTTTCACTTCGACCGTGAGCAGTGGGCTGCCGGCAGCAAGATCGGCGCGTAGCCAAACTAGGGAAACCCTCACCGAACGCTGCCCTTCGCCCGGCCCTGCCCGACACCCGGCGCGTCAAGAGACTGTGAAGAAATGGGGTCGAACCGTCAAGAATTCATCAGTTGCATTGCCCCGAGCATTGCTGCCCGGTGCTATGGAACGCGTGGACGACACTGTAGCTGCCTGCGGCGTGCCTTCGGCACTTGAGCGTTACGGTGCGGGCTGGGACGACGAACCGCCGTCGCGCACGCGAATCACCGCCTGACAGAGCTGTTTCGCGCTCGACCACTTCAGGCTGATCCCGATCCAGCCACCCCCATTCCGATCCCATTCCATCCGCTGCCGGGTTGTACGTCCGATGTCGGGCGCCCCGGCCTTGACTCTGCGAAAGACATGATGTCCGAACCTGTTTCTAGCCCTCTTACAGTTCTTGTCACGGGTGCCACCGACGGCATCGGTTACGCGACGGCTCGCCAGTTCGTCGACGAAGGCGCGACCGTATATCTGCACGCGCCGGACCAAGACAGTGGCGAGAAGGCGATGACCCGTCTGGTGAAAGATGGCGCCGAACCGCTGCGCCTACACCTGGTCGTCGCCGACTTCACCCGCCTGAACGAGGTCGCCGACCTCGCCGACATGCTCACCTTGGCCCTGCCGGCGCTAGACGTGTTGGTAAACAACGCGGCGGTGGCGGGGCCCGAACGTCACTCGTGCACGCAGGACGGTTACGAGGTGACCTTCCAGGTCAACTATCTGAGTGCCTACCTGCTGACAACAAGACTGATGTGCAAGCTCGCAAGCGCTCATGGACGGGTCGTCAGCCTGTCCTCGGCGACGCACCCCGGCGGAAACATTTTCTGGAAGCAGCCGGGCGGCGGATCCCACTACTCGCCGCTGGCCGCCTATGCGCAATCCAAGCTTGCGTTGACGATGTACACGAGGACATTGGCCGAGGCCAGCGGCGCTTCGTTGACCGCGCTCAGCGTGCATCCCGGCGTATTTCAGACCCGGCTGCTGCCCGTATACGGTCAAGTCGGCCGACCGGTCGAGGAGGCTGCAGCGATCCTGACTGCCCTCGGTTCGCCTGCCTATCCGGTGGTCGACGGCGGTTACTACGACGGTCTCGAGGTCGCCTGCGCCGCAGCGCTCGTCGAAAATGCGCGCGCTCGAACGCGCTTGGAAAAACTCAGTACTCGCCTCCTCGGGTCACTGCTGGGCTAAAGGCGATGGACGGCTCTGATGTCCAAGCGCGCTGACAGGAAGCGCGCCCGCCGGAAGGAGAAGGCGAACCGCAAAAAGCGGGCCAGGGGCACGACGCAGATGGATCAGTCGAGACAAGTCGACTCAGCGTTCGGGCAGCCACGTCCTACAGCGACAACGCAGGAGATCGGTGCGTGCCGACAGTCCGAACGGGCAGGCTATCGGGCAACCCACACGTCAGTGCCACCTCTAAGAGCCGCGACGCCGTGATCACGCCGTGCAACTTGCCTTGCTTCATCACGGCTACCAGGGGACTTCGCTGTCTCTCCATGAGCGCGGCCACTTCGATGATCGTGTCATCTGCGTGGACGGCGGGCGGCGGTGTCAGCTGGTGTCGCGGCAGCAGCTCGCGAACCGTCTTGCCACCTAACTTTTCCGCAGCGTGATCAGCCGTCGACTCGTCGAGCACGGGAGCCAACAGGGGATCGGCCTGCACATAACTCGGCACTATGAAGCGCACGACTTGCGAGGCAGGCAGCACGGCATACAGTTGCCCAGCCGCCGTTAGTACAACGATTCCCGGCAGGCTGTGCTCGGCGAGCATCCGGGCGGCTTCTAGGGCAGGTGAGTCGAGGTTCACGGCCGGGAACTTTTCCGCGATCTCCACTGCTTGCACAACGACCTCCGGGCTCGCTATTGCACCCGCGCGTCGGGCACGTTGGCACCGACCGGGGTGACCGAGTGAAGAAAGATGGACACCAATGGAGCTTGCGCCGGGTTGACCGTCCGGAGCGACAGCGCTAGCGGTCCCTTGACGGTCCGGTCCAGTTCTTTAACGAAAACCATACGCCGCGTGCTTGCTTTTGGATTCGGGGCGCGGATCGTCTCAGAAGCGATAGTTCTGCGCAGGTTGGCCCGCTATGAGGTGGAGCGCTCGGGTGGGGCCTGCCTACGCCCAAAGGCAATCAGATGCCGGGCGCGCTCGGTGTCCTCGGTGAGGTCGTGCGCCCGCGCGGCGAGTAAGTCGTCCCACCGCACGTGACCTTCTTCGGTGCCGTCCGGCGATACGACCCGCAGCGGACGCCCGCCGGCTTCGGCGAGGACATTCGCGGCATGCCGCAGGGTGTCGCGGGTGCTGACGGTCCCGCCCACCGGAACGTCGGACGGCCGAGGGTGCATCACGTCGGCGACGAAGAAGGTTTCCAGCGGGTCGGTGGTGTAGTCACGGGTCACGTGCAGTCCACGCCGGGCGATCTTCTCCGTCAGCACCGACCGATCGAGCACCAGCACCGACACCGCGTAGGCCGCGACCGCGGAGATGATCAAAGGAAGCAACGCCGGCCAGGCGTGGGTCAGCTCCAGGGTGAACACGATTCCGGTCAGCGGCGAGCCCAGCACGCCGCCGACCACGGCGGCCAGGCCCAGGATCGCCCAGAACCCCGGGAACACATCTGGAAGCCCCTGCCCGACAAGGGCCCCGAGCGCACCACCGATCATGAACACCGGGGCCAGCACACCACCGGAGGTGCCCGAGCCGAGTGACAGCGACCAAATCAGGGTCTTGACAACAAGAATGCCGACGATCACGTCCAGGCCGGCCTGGCCGGTCAGCAGCGCGTTGATCACGTCGTAGCCGACGCCCAGAGCCCGGGGCTGGATCAGCCCGCCCACGCCGATCACGACACCGCCGATTGCCGGCCACCACATCCAGTGGAACGGCAACCGCGCGAAGGCATCTTCGGCGAAATACACCAGTCGCGTTGCACCGACGGCGACCACGGCGCCGCACAGACCGATGAGGAGGGCCAACAAGTCGATATTCCACCGAATTTCGGTGACGTGAGTGACGACCGGGAAGATAGGGCCGCTGCCGAGGATGAATCCGCGCACCACGGTGGCGACGACGACTGCCGCAGTGACGGGAACCAGGCTGCGTGGCCGCCACTCGAATAGCAGCAGCTCCACGGCCAGCAGAATCGATGCCAGCGGCGCGTTGAAAGTTGCGGCCATGCCGCCGGCAGCGCCGGCAACAAGCAGGGTCTTTCGTTCGTCTGCGGTAAGGTGCAGGGTTTGGGCGAGGATCGAACCCAGCGCTCCACCGGTCATGATGATCGGCCCCTCAGCGCCGAACGGACCACCGGTGCCGATACTGATCGCTGCCGAAACAGGCTTGAGTACAGCGACTTTGGGTTCGATGCGGCTGCCGCGGGTGAGAATGGCCTCAATCGCCTCGGGCATGCCGTGGCCGCGAATCTTGTCCGAACCGAACCGCGCCATCACGCCGACCACCAGACCGCCGGCGACGGGCGCGCCCAGGATCAACCACCACGGATGGTGCTGCGCTCCCGGCGCCACCAGGCCGTAGGCCCATCGTTGGTAGAAGACCAGATTGGTCACCAGCCCGATCAACTTGAGCAGACACCACGCCGCGGCCGCCGAAAGCGCACCGATTGGAAGTGCCAGCGCCGTGGTGACCAACATGCGCCTGTCGACCACGAAATCCGCTAGGCGTCCACTAGCGATCGTCATAGCTGGTATTGCACCATCTAAATTCTGGGCACTTGCTGTGAGGTGCGACCGGCGCAGCGGGGATCAGTTGATCGAGCCGGCCGGTTCATCCCGGTCGGCGGCCCCGAGCAGATCAAGCTGCATCCAGGCGACGTCGTACCATCGGTGGTGCTTCCATTCGACGCGTCGGTACAGGCCGGCGTCGGTAAATCCGAGGGATCGATGAAAAGCGTTGCTGGCCTCGTTCGGCTGGGTGATGCCGGCGAAGGCTTGCCGGTAGCCACGTTCGGTGAGCCGGCGCAGCAGTTGCGTGTACAGTTCGCGGCCGCCGCCAGTGCGCTGATGCCCGATGTCGACATAGATGCCGGTCTCGACCGACCATTGGAGGGTCGCCAGCCGTTTCAACGGCTGCCCGTAGGCGAAGCCGGCAATCTGATCCCCGCGTTGCAGAACCAGCCACTCGTGAGTGGCGCGCAGCCCGGCGATGCGTGAGGCCATCTCGGCTACGCTCGGGGTTTCGATTTCCCAACTGATTGCTGTGGTCTCGACATACGGGCGGTAAATGGCCAGGCACGCGGAGGCATCTTGCGGGGAGGCCGGACGCACGTTACTGCTCGACTGCATACCCGTAGTTTTGCGCGCCTTAGCCCCGAACGGGGAACTAAAGGTGTTTCGGCCTAGCGGCCGCCTCCGCCTCCACCGATGAAGCCGCCACCGCCACCGCCACCGATAATCATGCTCTCAGTCATGACCGACAATCTATCGCCGAATCCATTGTCGCGGCAATCAATTTCAAGGTGAACAGCGATCGCGATGTTACATGAACGGACGCTGCGATTTGGTTTAACAGTCAGTGCTGTAGGGCGGCCCGAGGAAGCGTTGCAGCATGGCCTCTTGAGCGGCCGGGTCTTTGAGCGGCCAACACCACAGGGCCAGAAACACGCGGATCAGCCACTGCGCGGCCAGCGGATCCTCGTTTTCCAGGCCGAGCATTTCCGCGGCGAACCCGGTCACGGCGGGCGAACTGGTGATCCATTCGCTGACGGGAGTCGCGTGCGTTGCCTGCATCAGATGGGCCAGCGGATCCGATTGCAGACCCTGCAGGGCGACGATGGTGGCGGTCACCACCCGGTCGGGGCCTTTGAGACCTTTGATGGCTTGGCGCGCCGCGCCAACGATGCGCTCCGCCTGCATTGCGACGACGGCGTCCCGGATCGCAGCCTTGCCGCCGGCATGACGGTAAATCGTCGCGGGCGAGCAGTGCACCTGCGCGGCCACGGCCTCGATGGTGAAGGCTTCGTATCCCCGTCGGCCAATCAAGTCGGCTGCTGCGGCGTAGATCCGTTCGGCAGCTTCGCTTTGACGATCCCGCCCAACCAGCCAGTCATGGCGTGGCATCCCACTCAGCTCCCTCGGTCGCAGCCCGTTGAAATAGTTCTCTCATTATGAGAATGTTTAGCTGATTTTTCTCACAGTAACGCGCAGGTGGCACCGCATCGTCGATTTCGACCACGAGCGGATCGGGCAGCAGCCGTTCCTCAACTTTGCCGCGCGCCGTTGACCCTTGCCCTGGCGGCATTCAGCCTGAAGCTATGACGGTCTTGGATGAGCCGATCCAGTTCTTCGGCGCCCGGGCCTTGCAGGATCCGTATCCGCTGTATGACCGCATGCGCGTAGAGGCGCCGGTGCAGCGCATTGGCGACTCGATGTTCTACGCCGTGTGCGGTTGGGACGCGGTGCAGGAGGCCGTCGAACGGGTAGAGGACTTCTCCTCGAACCTCACCGCGACGATGGTCTACCACGATGACGGCACTGTCACCCCGTTCGACATGATCCCGCTCGCGGACTCTTCGCACGCCTTGGCTACCGCCGATGATCCGGCGCATGCGATGCATCGCAAAATCCTGTTGCCGCACCTGTCGGCGAAACGGGTGCGGATCATCGAAAATTTCGCCGCCGCCACCGCAGATCGGTTGTGGCAGAACAACCTGCGCGACGGGCAGATCGAGTGGATGAGCGCCATGGCTAATCGACTGCCGATGATGGTGGTTGCCAGGCTGCTGGGCCTGCCCGACGGCGATGTCGAAAAACTGATTCGCCTCGGATACGCCACCACCGCGCTGCTCGACGGGATCGTCACACCCGACCAGCTGGCAGCCGCCATGGCGGCCGCAATGGAGCTGTCCGCATATGTGTTGGAGCACTTCGAAAAAGCAGACGCCACTGCTCGAGATGGTCTGATCGCTGACCTGGCTGCCCGCTGCGCATCAGGTGAGCTGGAGCAGACGCCGGCGCTGGGGATAATGCTCACGCTCTTCAGCGCTGCCGGCGAATCGACGGCGTCGCTGCTCGGCAGCGCGGCGTGGATTCTCACCGATCGCCCCGAGATCCAACAGGAGCTTCGTGAAAAGCCCGAATTGCTGGGCGTTTTCATCGAAGAGGTGTTGCGTTTAGAGTCGCCGTTTCGTGGTCACTACCGGCACGTGCTGCGCGATACCACCCTTGCCGGCGTCGAGGTGCCCGCCGGTTCTCGTCTACTGCTGATGTGGGGAGCGGCTAATCGCGATCCGGAGCATTTCGAGGAGCCCAACGATTTTCGTCTTGACCGCGCCAGCGCGAAAGATCACCTGACGTTCGGCAAGGGCGTGCACTTCTGCGTGGGCGCCGCACTCGCACGTCTGGAAGCCCGCATCGTCTTGGGCATGCTGCTCGAGCGCACGAGCTGGATCGATGCCGTCGACGTCGGGGAGTGGTTACCCAGCATCCTGGTCCGGCGCCGCGAGCGTCTGCAGCTCGCCGTCGTGTGATCAGCTGGGACGGGATTGCTCCAAATAGGTTGCCAGAGCATTAGTTAGGCCGCGCCGGGCTTCGTCGAGGTCGGCATAGGAGCCGAGCTGGCGCTCGGAGACCAGCCCACGCATAGCACCGGGGATCAGCGCGGCCACCTCGCGGACACGATGCGGGTCGACCCCCAAACCAGCGAAGGCATTCTGACAGGTTTCCTGCCAGCTCTTACCCCAGGAGAAAAGCTCGGCGGCAGTGCGCGGATACAGACGTTCCAGCTCGTTGTGGTCGCGGGGGAGTGCCGCCCGCAGATTCTCAATCGCGCGGGAATCATCGGACGCCAGGCCGTGATAGAGGGTGTCGATGATCGCGCCAACCCGCTCACGCAGGGGCGCTTCGGGTTCGACGCTGGCCCATGCGGACAGTGTCGCGTCGCGGCGCTCGGCGGTGTGGTGAAGGACGGCTGCCCAGAACCCATCGGTGTCGCCGAACTGATACTGCACCGCGCCCCAGGTCGCGCCGATGTCCTTGGCGATGCGGTTCGCCGACACCGAGCCCGGCTCGCCTGAGGCTAGCGACTTCAGCGCGGCCGTGAGCATGCTCTCGCGCGTTGCGTTGCCGCGACGGTTCGGACGTCTGCCCACCACGCCGGCCTCGGTGACGCGCCCAGTCATGAAATCGATAGTAGGGGCTCGACTAAGTTTTTCATAGAGGGTACTCTGATAATGAATTCGCCCAGGAGGACAGTTGCGATGGCCAAACCGCCGTTGTCGATGAAGCCGACCGGCTGGTTTCAAATTGCCTGGTCCGATGAGATCGGCATCGGCGATGTTCACACCATGAAGTACTTCGACCAGGAGATGGTCGCCTGGCGAGCGGACTCCGGCCAGCTCACCGTGATGAACGCCTACTGCGAACATCTCGGCGCGCACCTGGGTTTCGGCGGCAAAGTCGTCGGCGAGGTACTGCAGTGTCCGTTTCACGGCTGGCAGTGGAGCCGGCAGGGCCGCAACGTTTGTATCCCGTATCAGGATCGCCCCAACCGGGGCCGGCGCATCCGCACCTACCCGGTGGTGGAGCGCAACGAGTCGGTCTACATCTGGCACGACGTCGAGGGCCGTGAACCCTACTTCGATGCGCCGGACATATTCGCCGGATTCAACGACGGCAGCAACGCCGCCGACTACTACCCGCAGCAGCGGTTGTACCGGCAGGGCCTAGAAATGCACCCGCAGTACGTGCTCGAAAACGGCGTGGACTTCGCCCATTTCAAGTACGTGCACAACACGCCGATCGTGCCGGTGTTCACCCGCCACGACTTTGACGAACCGGTGTCCTTCGTCGACTTCACCATCACCTTCGAAGGTGACGACAACCAGAACATCGAGGACATCGACAGCCGGGTCGAGGCCATCAACGGCGGTCTGGGAATCGCGGTGACCAAGAGTTGGGGCATGATCGACAACCGCACCATCTCGGCGATCACCCCCGTCGACGAGTCCACCTCCGATGTCCGATTCATCGTCTACATCGGCCGGACACCGAGCAAGGATCCGGCCAGGGCCGAGACCAAAGCCCGCGAGTTCGGGCAGGAAGTGATCCGCCAGTTCGAGCAGGACATCGAAATCTGGAGGCATCAGCGCTATTCGGATCCACCCGCGCTGGCCACCGCCGAGTATGCGGGATTCACCGCAATTCGCAAGTGGGCCAAGCAGTTCTACCCCGACGGCATTGGCGGCAGTGCCGCAGAGGTGTATGCCGCAACCCAGAAAGGCGCAACCGAATGAACGCACCGCTCGACCGATTCGCGTGTTTCAGGTGGCCACCGGAAACGTCGGCTCGGAGATGATCAAGCGGATTGCCGCCCAGCCCGACTTGGAACTCGTCGGCGTGCACTGCTACTCGCCGGACAAGATCGGCAAGGACGCCGGTGAGCTGGCCGGCCTGGCTCCTAACGGGGTGAAGGCGACCGGCAGCATCGAGGAGATCATTGCGGCCAAGCCGGATGTGCTGACTTTCCATGGCGTGTTCCCTGACGAGGACCTTTATGTCAAAGTCCTTGAGGCAGGGATCAATATCGTCACCACCGCGGACTGGATCACCGGGTGGCACCGCGACAAGAACCACCCACATCCGTCGGGCAAGCCGGTAACCCAGCTGCTGGCCGAGGCATGCGACAAGGGCGGCGCCACGTTCTACGGCACCGGAATGAACCCGGGGCTGAATCAGATTCTGGGCGTGGTGTGTTCGGCTGACGTCGCAGAGATCGAGAACGTCACCACCATCGAATCGGTGGACGTGTCGTGCCACCATTCCAAGGACACCTGGATCGAGGTCGGCTACGGCCTGCCGGTGGATGATCCCGAAATACCGGCAAAGCTGGAGAAATACACCCGCGTCTTTGCCGACAGCGTGCTGATGATGGCCGACTGCTTCGATGTGGCGCTCGATGAGGTGAGGTTCAGCTATGAGCTGGGCGCGTGCACCAAGGACGTGGACCTCGGCTGGTACACACTGCCCAAGGGTTCGCTCGGCGGCAACTACATCAAGTACCAGGGCATGGTGGACGGCGTCCCGCGGGTCGAGACACATCTGGAGTGGCAGATGACCCCGCACACCGACCCCAACTGGAACATCAAAGGCTGCTACATCACCCAAATCACCGGCGACCCGTGCGTCTACAACAAGCACATGATTTTCCCCAAGCCGGGCGTGGACCTGTCCAACCCGGCGAATTTCGCCTCGATCGGCATGACCGTGACCGGCATGCCCGCCCTCGCCTCGATCAAGTCGGTGGTGGCGGCACCGCCGGGACTTCTCACCAGCGCCGATCTGCCGCTGCGCGGGTTCGCGGGGCGTTTCAAACGCTAAGCCGGGGCTGCGCGCAGATTCCGTCGGTGCCACACTGGGGGATGGTGCTGCGGCCTCGAATACGACAGGGAAGCTGATAGACGAACTGTTGAGTTGGGTAGACACATGGCTATGACGTGGCAACTGCCGTGGCTGCAGTGCCTCGGCGGGACGGGTCCGGCGGCGTGACCGCGATCGATCCGTCCGAGGACCATCCCGAGGCAATCACGCTGGGCCTGCACGACGCATCGCCGCCGCACCTCGTGGACGCGATGGCCAAAGATGTCGAGCTCGAATTGGGTTGGGGTCAGATTGATTTTCGGCCAGACCTTCGCCGATCCCGCCACGCTGACCGAGGCGCTGCGACGGGAAGTGGCCGGGCGCCGCGACATCTGCATCTACGCGCGCGAGTCCCACGTCGTGGTCGCCGGAGCCCCGACCGAGCTTTTCATCGATCCCAGCCACACCTATCGACTGCGCTTCACCGATGACCTCACCCGAGGAAAGCCTGGCTCCGCCGCCGATCGGTGTGACCGTGCGGACGCTGAACGATCCGGCCGATGCCGACGCGATGAACCGGGTCTTCGTGCGCTGCGGAATGGTCCCGTCACCGGTCGAGACGATCTGGGACAACCACCTGCACGCCGACTCGGTGATCTACCTACTCGCAGTGCGCGACCACGACAACGCCGTGGTGGGCACCGTGACCGGTGTCGACCATGAAGTGCTCTTCAACGACCCGGAGCACGGATCCAGCTTGTGGACCCTCGCGGTTGACCCGGCTGCCGCACTGCCCGGCATCGGCGAAGCGCTGACCCGGGCCTTAGCCGAGTACTTCCGCAGTAAGGGCCGCGCCTACCTCGACCTTTCCGTCGCGCACGACAACGCTGCGGCTATCGGCCTCTACGAGAAGCTCGGTTTTCGCCGCGTTCCGGTGCTGGCGATCAAACGCAAGAACGCGATCAACGAGCCGTTGTTCACCCCGCCCTCGGAGACGGTTGACGACCTCAATCCTTACGCGCGAATCATCGCGGACGAGGCAATGCGCCGCGGTATCTGGGTCGAGGTCCTGGACGCCGAGACCGGTGAGATGCGACTGACCCACGGTGGCCGCAGCGTGATCACCCGCGAGTCGTTGTCGGAGTTCACCTCCGCTATCGCCATGTGCCGGTGCGACGACAAGCGCTTGACCCGGCGTCTGGTCTCCGAGGCCGGCATCACGGTGCCTCGCGCCCGCCTGGCGACCTCGAGCGACGACGACTATGCCTTCCTGAAGGAGGTCGGGGAGGTCGTCGTCAAACCAACGCGCGGTGAGCAGGGCAAAGGCATCACCGTAGGCGTGCTCGCCGACCACGGTCCGGACGAGCTCGCCGCAGCGGTAGCACGCGCGCGCGAGCAATTTCCTGAGGTGCTCATCGAGCAGCGGGTCGCGGGCAGCGACCTTCGATTGGTGGTGATCGACGGCCGGGTGGTGGCGGCTGCGCTGAGGCTGCCCCCTGAGATCATCGGCACCGGCGAGCACACCGTGCGTGATCTGATCGCGGCCGAGAGCCGACGGCGATCTGCGGCCACCGGCGGCGAGTCACGTATCCCGCTCGACGAGGTCACCGAGTCGACCGTCGCGGAAGCCGGGTGGACACTCGACGACGTCTTGCCGCAGGGAACTCGGCTCCGCGTTCGCCACACCGCCAACCTGCACCAAGGCGGCACCATCCACGATGTCACCTCCGACGTCAACCCGGAACTCTGTGCAGGTTGCGGTGGCTGCCGCTGACGCGATCGGTATCCGGGTGACGGGCATCGACCTGCTCGTGCCGAACATCACCGGCTCGGAATACGCATTCATTGAAGCCAACGAGCGACCGGGTTTGGCCAACCACGAACCGCAGCCCACTGCCGCGGCTTTCATCGACTATCTATTTCCCGGTCAGCCCGGCCAGCCGCTGGCCTGGACCCCGGAGGAGTCGCGACCTTGAGCTTGCAGAATTCCGCCGCCATCAGAGTTTGACAGCTGTGTAACATTTCCGCCATCGATGGTCCTTATTGTCGGCGCAGCAAACAACCGACAATCCGATGCAGTGCATCGCAGCGATAGGAACTCCATTGAGCGGCAACACCGTGCGCCTACAGGCAATTACCAACGTCGAGGCGTATGTGCCGCCAGCGATCAGTTTCGACCCGGGCGAGGAGCCGGGCGAGATCTTCGGATCGAATGTCTTCACCAAGGCGGAGATGCAGGCCCGGCTGCCGAAGGCTGTCTATAAGTCGGTGGTGGCGACAATCGACAAAGGCGCCAAGCTCGACCCCGCGGTCGCCGACGCGGTCGCAGTCGCCATGAAGGACTGGGCACTGGAGAAGGGTGCCACCCACTACGCCCACGTCTTCTTCCCGATGACCGGCCTGACGGCGGAAAAGCACGACAGTTTCTTAGAGCCCGTCTCCGACGGGCAGACGTTGGCCGAATTCGCCGGCAAGACCCTCATCCAGGGCGAGCCTGACGCGTCCAGCTTCCCCTCTGGTGGGCTGCGGAGCACCTTCGAGGCACGCGGTTACACCGGCTGGGATGTCACCAGCCCGGCCTACATCCTGGAGAATCCGAACGGCAACACGTTGTGCATCCCGACGATCTTCGTCTCGATGACCGGCGAGGCGCTGGACTATAAGACGCCGTTGCTGCGCAGCCAGCAGGCCATGGGTGCGCAAGCCGAGCGCATCTTGAAGTTGTTCGGCCACAAGGACTTCAATCACGTCGTCTCGTTCTGCGGACCCGAGCAGGAGTACTTCCTGGTCGACCGGCATTTCTTCCTTTCCCGGCCGGATCTGATCAACGCGGGCCGGACGCTGTTCGGCGCCAAGCCGCCGAAGGGGCAAGAGTTCGACGACCACTACTTCGGTGCGATTCCCGAGCGGGTGCTGGGCTTCATGATGGACACCGAGCGGGAGCTGTTCAAACTCGGTATCCCCGCCAAGACCCGGCATAACGAGGTGGCGCCCGGCCAGTTCGAGGTGGCGCCGATGTTCGAGCGGGCCAATATCGCCTCCGATCACCAGCAGCTGCTGATGACGATTTTCAAGACAATTGCCAAGAAACACGGCATGGAATGCCTGTTCCACGAGAAGCCGTTCGCCGGCGTCAACGGTTCCGGCAAGCATGTCAACTTTTCGGTGGGCAACGCCGAGCTGGGCTCCCTGCTGGTCCCGGGTGACACGCCGCACGAAAACGCCCAGTTCCTGGTGTTCTGCGCCGCGGTGATCCGTGCCGTGCACAAATTCGCCGGGCTGCTGCGGGTTTCGGTCGCGTCGGCCACCAACGACCACCGGCTGGGCGCCAACGAGGCGCCGCCGGCGATCATCTCGATCTTCCTCGGCGAACAACTCGCCGACGTGTTCGAGCAGATTGCCAAGGGTGCGGCGACCTCCTCAAAGGGCAAGGGCACCATGATCATCGGTGTCGACACCTTGCCGCCGCTGCCGACCGACGCGGGCGACCGCAACCGCACCAGCCCGTTCGCGTTCACCGGCAACCGGTTTGAGTTCCGCGCACCCGGGTCCGGGCAGACGGTCGCCGTACCGATGATCATCCTCAACACGATCATGGCCGACTCGTTCGACTACATGGCCACCGTTTTGGAGAAGGCCGTTGCAGATGGCGAGGACTTCGACAAAGCGGTGCAAAAGCTGCTCACCGAGGTCATCACCGAACACGGCGACGTGGTGTACAACGGCGACGGCTACTCGGAAAAGTGGCAGATCGAAGCGGCTGAGCGGGGCTTGCCGAACCTCAAGACCAGCCTGGACGCCATTCCGGAGCTGATCAAGCCGGAAGCGGTCGAACTCTTCGGAAAATACGGGGTGTTCACCGAACGCGAGCTGCACAGCCGCTATGAGGTCCGCCTTGAGCAGTACGCGCTGACCATCAGCGTGGAGGCCAAGCTGGCAATGGAGGTCGGTGCGACGATAATCCTGCCGGCCGCCCTTCGTTACCAGACCGAGCTCGCGCAGAATGTCACCTCGTTGAAGGCCGCCGGCCTGGAACCGAGCACCGCTGCGCTGGAAGCGGTTTCGGCACCGATCGCTGATCTCGAGGCGGGTTTGGCAACGCTGAAAGCGGCGTTGTCCGATCAGTCGGCGGAATCGGCGCTGGATGAGGCCAAGCATGCACAGGACGAGTTGTTGCCGGCGATGGCGGCGATCCGGGCAGCCGCTGACGCACTCGAAGGCATTGTGGCCGATGACCTTTGGCCGTTGCCCACCTATCAGGAGATGCTCTACATCCTTTAGAGGGTCAGGCGGCGCTCAGTGACGGCCCAACTTCTCTCGGACCGTCTCGGTGAGGAATCGTCCCCACGACACCGGCCGGAAGTTGCGAGCCGCCGCGGTGAGCGCGTTGCGCGATTCTGTGTTCAGCTCGATGTCAGCGGCGGCGACGTTGAACTCGAGTTGTTCGACGCTCGATGCCCCGGGAATTGCGACCACATTGGGCAGGCTGATCAGCCAGGCCAGTGCGACTTGCGCCGGTTTGGCGTCGACTTCCTTGGCGACGTCACGCAACGTCTGCAGCAGCGGCTCGATCCGGCGCAAATTCTCGGTGCCGAAGAGCGAGTTAGTCGCGCGAACCCCACCCGGACGGTTGTTGACGCCGTACTTGCCGCCCAGTAATCCCTGCGCCAGTGGGCTGTAGGCGATCACGATGCGGTTCTCGCGCTCGGCGAATGGAACGAGATCATCCAGCGCGCTTGGCCTGGCGAGAGAGAAGAGCACCTGGTTGCTGATCACGGGTCGTCCGAGCGCGGCATCGGCCTTCTGCCAACGCGACAGCGAGTAGTTCGAGACACCCGCCGCGCCGATGGCGCCGCTGTCGAGCAGGTCGCGCATGCCCGGCATGATCACCGAGTCGGGAACTACCGGGTTGGGCTGGTGGATCTGGTAGAGGGGGATGCGGTCCAGCTGCAGCCGGCGGGCACTGGCGCGCTCGCGCTGTTTGATGACGGCGGGGAAAGGGGCGACCGGGAAGATCTTGCTGGCCACCGCCACCTCGCTGCGCTCGTCACCGAGCGCCTCACCGAGGATCCGCTCGCTTTTGCCCAGTCCGTACACCTCGGCGGTGTCGAAAAACGTGACTCCTAAGGCGCGGGCGCGACGAACGATGTCGCCAGCAGCTCCCGAGGCGTAACTATCCCCGTAGCCCCACTCGCGCGACCCGAACTGCCAGGTGCCCAGCCCGATCCGGCTGACTCTTCCGATGCCGTCGACGTCCAAATACTTCATCCTGCTCACCGTAGTGAGCAGCCCGCTACCTCAGCTTTTAGGGGCTAGGCGGCATCGGTGTCCGCATGGGCTGCCTTGCCGATCGCGCCGTGGCTTTCCAGCATCTCGATGACCTGTCGGCTTTCGACGACATCGTCTTTTTCGCACAGCTCACACAGCTCAGCGACGACGGTCTGTAGGGCGTCCAGGCGCTCAGACGCCTGGGTCAGGGTGGCCAGCCAAGTGTCGTAGTCACGCTCGTCGGACCCCAATCCGGCCACGGCGAAAGACGTCATGCCCATCAGGTTTCACACTCCCGGGATTCCGTTAGGTCGCGAGGCCAGTCCTCGCTCTTCACCCGGGATTAGCCCGTCCCAGATGTGTCTAAACTCACAAACCCCCAGGTCACCGAGTATTCGGAGTAGCTGTCCAGAATCCCGGAAGCGCCGGGAGTGAGTGGCCAAGTGGGGTGACCGATACGCTGTGCCTGCAGCGAGCTCGTTACAAGAAGGGGCAAATATGTCAAGGACAGTGGTGGTCGGCGCCTCAAGTGGCCTTGGGCGTTGCATCGGTGTCGGCCTTGCGCAACGCGGTGCTCAGGTCGCGTTGCTCGCCCGGCGCCGCGCGCGCATCGAAGCTGCCGCCGAGGAAGCTGGCTCGGGCACGGTCGCCATTGAATGCGATGTCACCGACGAGAAGTCGTGTCGGTCGGCTATCAACGAGGCCGCCGATGCGCTCGGCGGCATCGACAACCTGATCTACACACCTGCGATCGGGCCACTGGTCCGGATGGTCGACACCGACGCGGAAACGTGGCGGCGCGTCTTCGATACAAATGTCGTCGGTGCGGCGCTGGTGACGGCGGCGGCGGTGCCACACTTGACGGCCTCGGCGGGCAAGGCGGTCTACCTCTCTTCCGACGCAGGCCCGTTCGGGCCGCCGTGGCCGGGCCTCGGCGCGTACGGCGTCAGCAAGGCTGCGCTCGAGCAACTTGTCGAAGCCTGGCGGGCCGAACACCCGGATATCGGCTTCACCTGTCTGATCGTCGGGGAGTGCGGGGGTGGTGAGGGCGACGCGGCGACCGGAATGAATGTCGGTTGGGACATGGATCTCGCCATGAAAGCCGTCCCGCTGTGGTCGTCGCGTGGCTGCATGCCCGGCAAGTTGATGCCGGTCGAAGACCTCATCGAAGTGGTGCACACGATCTTGGGTACCAACGCGTCGACGTCGATGCCGGTCGTGGTTGCCCGAGGGGCGCCCGCTGCCCCGGTCGCGTTCCCGGATCCCAGTTAGTCGCAGCAGAACCTGTGGACCGGCGAAGCCGTTGAGCGCGTGCTGAATTCTGGCGGCCGGACGCGACGGCGTCCTTTACAGTTGCGCTGATAACCACGAGCGAAGGAGACGCCGGATGGCGTGGTTCCTGGCCCTCCAGGGCCCATCCCACACCCCCCACCAATCGTTGGTCTACGAGCTTCAGGACACGGTGGATGTGGACAAGATCGCCCAGGAACTGGTCAGTTCCGCCACGTTGGATCGGGTCGTCCCCATTCCGGCCGTGCTGACGCAGAACAAGCGCCGACACCAGAAAGTCACGCTGTATGTTCGGCCCGCCGCCTGGGGCCTGTGGGCGTTTTACGAGCTCTCCGACGAAGACCGCAAACAGCTGCTGAAGGACAACCCGATGGTCAACGCGCTCGCTCAAGCGCAACAGCGCGCAAAAGCAAACGCGGCGGGACAACGCGGGCCGATGACTGTACAAGTCAATCCGCTCACCGGCCAGGTGGGACCCGCCAACGCGGGTCCACAGGTCAACCCCGGCTAGCCGCCGAGGCGCGCAGCGCTACGCGGTGTTTTCGCCAGTCGCCGGCTCGCCGGCGACTGATGGTGCGCCGAGCGTGGTAAGCATCCCGACCGCCGCGCGGTGCCAGGTGAACATCTCGGCGCGGCGCCGAGCACAGGCGCGCCGTTGTTCTTCGGGCCTGCCGACGATCGCACTGACCGCTTGTGCGATGGCCGCGGGATCGTTATCGGCCAGAGCGCCGCTGTCGGCGGTGATGATTTCGCCCAGCGCCGACGTGCGGGAAACCACGGCCGGCGTCCCGCACGCCAGCGATTCCAGCGCAGCCAGCCCGAAGGTTTCGTGCGGCCCCGGCGCAAGCGCGACGTCAGCCGAAGCCAGCAGCGCGGCCACGGCGTGCCGATCGGAAACGAAACCAGTGAAATCGATCGGCAGTCGCGCGGCCTGCCGTTGCAACCTGGCGCGTAACGGGCCGTCGCCCACGACCACGAGTCGGGCATCGACACCCGCGGCGCACAGTTCGCCGACCGCGTCGATGCTGCGGTCGGCCCGCTTTTCCACCGACAACCGGCCGCAGTGCACCAGGAGGACCTGTGACGGCGCGGCCCAGCGCTGCCGTACCAGCGCTGAGTACCGGCACGGGTGAAAGGTCTCCAGGTCCACGCCCAATGGGACGGTAACGGTATTCGTTGCGCCGATGCGATCGAATTCTTCCCGGGCAAACCCGGTGGTGCACACCACGGTGTCGTAGTTGGCGGCGGTGCGCCGGTTGGCGAAGTCGGCGAACGCCCGCGCGGTTCGGCGCGGAAGCACTTGGCCCGCAAGGCGATCAAGACGCTCGTGGGAGATCATCACCGTGGTGGCACCGTGTTCGCGACCCCAGCGGCCCAGTGATCTCAGCGTCAGCCGGTCAGAAACCTCCAATGTGTCCGGTCGCAGCGCTTCCAGCAGCGCCCGCACCGGTCCCGGCAGCACCGCGCGGTAGCCACCGGTGAACGGAATCAGCTTGGCGGGCACAGTGATTCGGACTACGCCCGTGGACAGCCGGGTCTGCGCATCGTGCGGACCCGGAACGATCAGAAATACTTCGTGGCCCGCAGCGCAGTATTCAGCGCCCAGCCGGTCCACAGCGGTGCGAAGGCCGCCGGAGCGAGGTCCGTAAAAGTTCGCTACCTGAACGACACGCATACTCCTCAGCAGAACTGCTGCTCGTGTGCGGTCAACGATCTGACATCGACGGTTGGCTGAACAGGCCATGAACTCCCAGGGGCGCGAGACCTGCCGGATGTCTCAAGCGGGTCGGAGCCGGAAGATCCTGATCTCGCGTGGTGCGCAGCTGGCGCGGTAGCGCTCGTAGCCGGCGTAGAAGTCGGTGGCCTTCGCCCATGCCGAGGCGCGGGCGTCGCCGGTGAGCAACTCGGCGCGGTACTGCGCGGGCGGAGCCATGAACTCGACCGTGCATTCCGGCTGTGCCAGCAGGTTGGCGCTCCAGGCCGGATGCGGCGGGCGGCCATAGTTGGAGCCGATGGCGAAAAGCCCGTCAGAGTCCTCGATGAGCGTCAGCGGTTGGGTGCGCGGCAACCCGGACTTCGCGCCGGTCGTCGTAACCAGACCCACCCTGCCGATCCCGATTGAGCTGAGCCGACCGCGGGTCGGCGGAATCAGCATCTTGTCGATGCGCGGTGCCAGGTGCAGCAGGAACCAGTAGCCGGCCGGGCTCATCAGGGCACGTTCCGCCAGCGCCTCATCGAGTCGCAGCCGTCGCCCGCGAAATGGACTTTCCCGCCGAAGTGTCACAAGTTGACGGTACCCAATGCGCGCTAAGCCTATGAGCCCTTTGACGATTCGTCGCCGATTCCGAAATCACTGAGCGGACCCTAAAATTGGCTCAATTCCTCGGCATTACCCGCCGAACCGCGCGGTAGGCTGGCATATGCGAGTTCCGACCGGCAGTTCCGACCGGCAAAGCCCTAGGGCTGTCGGGCCGCGGTGACTGGTTTTGGTTGCAGCGGGAATGGGGATGAAGAAAGATGCGCCATTTGACGGCCGCGTTCGCGGTTGCCGGCATCTGCATTCTCGGCGCCGGTTGCGGTGCCGGCAGCAACCAACCGAGCGTCAAATCCACGACGACGAAGACATCGCTCATTCCGCGTCCTGTGGTAGAGCGGGAGCTTGATGCGTTGCTGCTTACCCCGGAGCAAATCAACCCGGTGATGGGCTCAAACGCAATGGCGGTCACCAGAAGGCACGATGCGATGTCCGACGACAGTGCCACCATGCAGCCCAGGGAATGCTTGGCCATCGACGGCGCGGCGCAAGCCCAGGTCTACGCCAACAGCGGGTTCACCGCCGTGCGTGACCGGGCGCTCAACGATGGCGATAACTTCACCCATTACGCCGAGCAGGCGGTGGTGCTGTTCCCGACCGCCAAACAAGCCGGCCTCTTCCTGATCGCGTCGGCTTTACGTTGGCCGGCCTGCCACAACTACACCCACATCCAGTCCGGAACTCAATGGATCGTCGGGCCGATATCGGACGCCAACGGTGCGCTGAGCACGATTTCGACGCAACAAAATGCCCGGGCCGGCGGTTGGACATGTGGTCGGGCGCTGGCGATCAAGAACAACGTCATCGTCGATGTCAACACCTGCAGTCCCGACCCGAAGAACTCAGCCGTGGACATCGCCAACCAGATCGCCGCCAAGGTGTCGACGCGGTAAGGCCTTTCGCTCCTCACTCGGTGTCGGCGGGATCGAGCAGCCGCACCTCCTCGAGGTCCATCACCGACTGCAACTCGCGCAGCACGATGTCGTCGATCCGATTCTGGTCGCGCAGCTCGATGATGGCGCGGCGCTTGTGGTCAAGCACGCCCAGGCGCACCCGTCGCAGCAGATCGTTCCGCTCGGCTACCTCACTCGACCCCTCAGCGTCGCCGCCGGCTTCGACGAGCGCGGCGTGTTCTTCGTATTCCTTTTGCAGACGCCTCAATAGGTCGTCGCTGACGCCGATTTCACCGGCGACTACCGGCAGGGCTTCGAGAGCGGCCTGAGAACCGCGACAGCGGGCCAGTTGCAATTCGTCAGCGTGACTCGCGTCTTCGGGCATCCTGGCCCAGCGCACGACGTTGGGCAGCGTGGTGCCTTGGACGAGGACGGTTACCACAATCACGACGCAAACGACGAAGACGATGAGGTTGCGATCCGGAAACGGGGCACCGCTGTGGGTGGTCAGTGGGACGGCCAACGCCGCGGCGAGCGACACCGCGCCACGGAACCCGGCCCAGTTGGATACGACGCGGTGGCGCCAACTGACACGACGGGTGCGTTGCACCTCCCGCCGGTCCACCGTGCGGAGCAATACGGTGACGGCTTCATTACAAGCAAACCGACTCGCGATGATCACGCCGGTGACGGCAAGAGCCAGTACCACCGCATGGCGAACCCCTCCGTCGATGTGCGATATACCGCGCACCGCGTGCGGCATTTGCGTGCCGACGAACACCCACAGTGAGCCGTTGATGAGGAACGTCGCGAGATCCCAGAATGCGAAGGACTGCAGGCGGGAGCGAGCCCGGGTCACATGCGGCGTGGCGTAGGCGAGGACGAGGGCCGATACCATGACTGCGACCACGCCACTGCACTGGATTGCTTGTGCGAGCAAAAAAGCGGCGAAGGGCGTCAGCAGGCTCAGCGCGCCTTCCTCTTGCGGCGCATTCATTCGGCGGCGGACTTGGGTCACAGCGAGCCCGACCAACAGCCCGGCGCAGATGCCCCCGAGGTAGGAACCGGCGAAGCGGGCGCTCAACGCGGCCGGGCTGACCGGGTTACCGCCGACCGCAACGGAGACGCTGACGGTGAACAGAACGAGCGCGGTCCCGTCGTTGATGATGCTTTCTGCCCGCAACACGGTCAGCGTGCGGCGGGGTAGCTGTTTTGCCAGGCCGGCGACGGCGGCGGCGTCGGTGGGGGAGAGCACGGCACCGAGGACCGACGCCGCGTGTGACTCCATCCCGAGTGCCCGTGCTGTCCAGGACACCGCTACCGCGGTGACGATCACCAGGCCGACACTGAGAAAAACGATGACGCGCAGATTCGCGCGAATCTCGCGAAAACTGGTGTTCAGACTTTCCCAGTAAAGGATCGCGGGCAAGAACAGCAGCAGCACGATCTCCCCGTCCAGCCGAACGCCGCCGAACGCGGGGATGAGACCCAGCAGCGTCCCGAGCAGGATCAGCAGAACCGGGGGCCCCACCCGGTAGCGCCGGCCCAGGACCGTCCCCACGATCACGGTGGCGAAAAGCGCGACGATCACGACAAGCCCGAACACCAGCACATCATCCTTTACGTACTGGCGAACGGCGCGCTGTGGGTCAGGGCCGGTAGGGAATTCGCAGGTCGTCGAGTAGCCAGCGCACGAGGCGCTCGATCTCGTCGCGGATCGGCCGCAGCGCGGCCAGGTCTTTGCCGGCCGGGTCATCGACGGCCCAGTCCTCGTATCGACGGCCGGGCAAGACGTGGCCGGCGTCGCCGCAACCCATGCTGACGACCACGTCGGCGGCCCGAATGATGTCACCAGTCCACGGTTTGGGGTATTCGCCGGAGATATCGATGCCGCGCTCGGCCATCACGGCGACGGCAGCCGGGTTGATTTCGCCTTTCGGCTCGGAACCACCGGACCACACCACAGCGCCTCCGCCGGCGAAGTGGTTGAAAAACCCCATGGCCATTTGGGATCGGCCAGCGTTGTGGTTGCACATGAACAGCACGACCGGCTTGTAATCACGGGATTTTCCATTGATTTTCGCCAAGGCGTGCAGTTGCTGCCGCGCGAAGCGCTCTGCCAGCAGCGGCAAGAAGTCATGCACGGTGGCCTGGGCGGCCAATCTTTCGTACGAAAAGTAAACCAACCGTTCAAAAGTCTCGGAATCGAAGATGTCGGCGAACTCAGCCTGCAATCGCGCCACCGCCGATTTGAGAGCGTGATGCTCGTCGATGGACAGCTCGATATTCAGAGCTGGCTGGGCGTCGGCGTGATAGCTCATCGCCCCTATCGTCAACTCGACGCGCCCGCAAGTCAATCAGCGCTGGTTGGATACCAAGACGATCACAGGCGCATACCGATCTAGAAAGTGATCTGGCGCGGCGGGCTGCTTACGCAAATCATGGCACAGTGCTCCATTGCGGAGCACGCCCGCGAAATGTCCGCACCCGGCCATTGGATATTCGCATGCTCAATAGGAGGTAGTTACAGCATGACGGCGGAAGCGCACGGTGGTCGCATCCTCGACACCGCCAAAGGCATTCTCATCGGCTTACGTCGGTGTTCCTCGGAGACGGCTTTTCACGAGTTGCTCAGCGTGGCACAACGTCACAAGATGCCGGTATTTGCAATGGCCTGGGCGCTCGTGCATCTCGCGGACGGGGGTCATGATTCGGCCCACACGTCTGCCGACGCACAGTCGGCCGCCCGTGACGAATGGGGTTCGCTCTTCGCCGGCTCGGCGGTGTCGGTCGGCGTGTAGTTCAGCGCCGCGAGGGCTTCGTCAGAGGCTGACCGTTGGCCAGTCAATCCAGTTCTCGCTGCGCGGATTTCGCATTGCCGGTGGGCGCGGCCTGTTCGTTGTCAAAGGTGGCTTACGGCGAAATTCGCGGCTTGGTCGACCATCCCGTCGTCGGCGTAGGCCGAATGCGCGGCCCAGTCGCCCCCGTCCGAACAGACCGGATCGTCATTGGCGCACAACGCCAGTGTCTTGAGCTGATAGAGCGGACCGATGACGATGGGCGGCGCGCCGACCGTGTCCAAGAACCGGTGTGATGGGGTGCCGAACAGGGTGACCGCGGCGACATGATTGGCGACGTCAGGCGGCATCGGCTTCGGTACATCGGCCGCGTCAACGCCGTCTGGTATTGCGGCCGAGGTGACGAAACCCATCACAGCCGCGCCCTGGGAATACCCGCCGAGCACCATCTTGGTTTTGGGACAGTTGGCCGCCATCGATTCGACGTGATTGCCCGCGTCCCTGATTCCGTCGACTGCGGTCGGAAAATCCGTGGTGGCAGGGTAATTGACCGCGTACACCCCGAATGATTTCGAGCCGACCTTCGACTGCAGGGAATCGACAAACGCCTGTCCGATTGCTCCGACACCCGGTGACTCGGTGGTGCCCCGGGCGAATACCGCTTCCACGTCAGGGCAGCCCTCAGCCGACGCGGATGGACTGGGGACATCAAGTACCGCCCATGTCATGACGACGGCAACAGCAAGGAATTTAGCGACGAAACGTGCACCCACGTCTCAGATTTTGCCATACGAGGTTGGCAAATCGCGGACTCGACGCGGGCGCTTCAGTAACGTACGAGTGTAAACGGGTATGACACTGTGCCACCCGGTGCGCCGCCGCAGCCGGCGTCGAACGTCGAGTCCACGGAACCGTTCAGCGTCACCGCATCCCATGAATAGGTGTCGTGCGAAGGCAAGAAGTAGACGGTGCAGCGCACTCCGTCGGGCACGTCGACCACCATCGTGTAGCGACCATTGGCGAGGTGCGCATCAGCGTTCCACGGCACCGCTTGCCCGTTAGGTCTCGGTGTGGTGTTCACGTGCACGCAGTCCGGAGCCTCAACCCCGCATTTCCTGACCTCCCAGAGCCAGGAATGACCCGGATCCCGGGTGGTCTCGACTTCGTAGTTGCCGATCAGCATGCCGGCGGCCGCACTGGGCGCGAGCGCGATTGCTGCTGCGGTGAGCGCCACCCCGACTGTCACCGTGTTCGAAGTCTGCACGAGTTGCCTCCGTCCTTTGCCGGCCGCGGGCTTGCGCCGACTATACGGTTCTCACCTTCGGGAATGGGCTGGAATCAGCCGGGCGGCGTCCAGGCGATCGGGAGCGTCTTGATCCCGTGGATGAACGCCGACAACAACCTCGCCGGCTCCTCGGTCACGACGACGTCGGGTATCTCGCGCCGCAGTTCCTCGAACATGACCCGGATTTCGCGACGAGCCAGGTTGGCGCCCAGGCAGAAGTGTGCGCCCCCGCCCCCGAAGCCGACATGCGGATTCGGGTCGCGGGTTACATCGAACGTCCACGGGTCGGCGAACTTCGACTCGTCGCGATTCGCCGAGCAGTACCACAGCGTCGCCTTTTCGCCGGCGGCCATCTTCGTCCCGCTCAGCTCGAAGTCACGGGTGAGGGTGCGGCGCATGTAGATCACCGGCGACGCCCACCGCACGATCTCTTCCACCGCCGTGTGCGATACACCGTCGAAGTCCGCCCACCACGTCCGCCGTTGCTCGGGGTAACGCGTCAGTGCGAGCAAGCCGTGGCTGATCGCGTTGCGCGTCGTCTCGTTGCCTGCGACCGCCAGCAGGATGAAGAACGACGCGACCTCGGCTGAGGTCAGGCGCTCACCGTCTACTTCGGCCTGCACCAGGCTGGTGGTCAGGTCTTCGTGAGGATGGCTGAGCCGATCCTCAGCCAGTGCGGTCGCGTAGCCGCCCATCTCCATGGATACCTGGATGAACTCCTCGAAATCGGTTGCCAGATCAGGATCGCCGAAGCCGAGGATGACGTTGGTCCAGTGAAAGATCCGGTGATGGTCATCCTCGGGAATCCCCATCATGTCGCAGATGACCTGCAACGGCAGCGGCCCGGCCAGCTCGCTGACCGCGTCGCCCTCTCCGTCGGGATGAGCCGCGATCATCGCCGCGACCAGCCGGTGCGCCCGTTCGCGCACCGATGCCTCGATCCGCGCCACCACCTTCGGGGTGAACGCCCGGCTGACGATCGAGCGCAACCGCTGGTGTCGTGGATCGTCGAGCACGATCATCGAGCCGAAGAACTCGGCGACCTCCGGTGGTTGATCCATGATGGTGATGTTGGGGCTCGAGCTGAACACCTCCGGATGACGGCTGGCGAAGAACACGTCGTCAAGTCGGGTCAGCGCCCAATGCCCGGCGCCTCCCCCGAAATCTTCCTGGGCGGGCTCGGGCCAGAACGAAATCGGAGATTCCCGGCGCAGCGTCGCGAACGCGCCGTCGCGCACATCGTCGTCGAGCGACCAGAACTTCCACGTGCCCAAATCGATGTCGGCAAGCGGAATCTCCGGCGGCGGCGCGCCGTTCAGTCGAGTCGCAATGCCCATGTCGACCGTCCTCATCGTTGAGCGGGCCCCAGGCGCGAGCCTAATACTACGCTTGGCGTACTACGTCATACGTACTAGAGTTGGCAGGTATGGCACGTGCGTCCCGACCGGCCCGGAGGCTGGGCAGAAGAAATGACCCGGGCGTGCTGATCATGACCAGCCTGGCCTCGGGCCCGAAGCACGGCTACGCGCTGGCCCGCGATATCGAGAGGTTCTCGGGCGTGACGTTGGGCCCGGGAACGCTGTACGGAGCGATCACCACGCTGGAGGAGCACGGCCTGATCGAACCGGCAGGCCATGACGAGCGGCGACGACCATACCGGTTGACTGCCGCCGGCCGGGCCGAACTGACTACCGCGGTTCGCAGCCTGGGAGCCATTGCGGCCGAAGGGGCCCGCCGGCTCGGGATTTCACTGCACGCGCCAAAGCCGGGGTGGGCGCAATGAATCGCCGCGATGTCGGCCGCATTCTGCGCTGGTATCCGGCGTCCTGGCGCCGCCGATACGGCGAGGAGTTGATCGCCATGCTTGAGGACACCTACGGCAATGACAAGCTTGGGCTGCGAGTCCGGATGTCACTGCTCCGAAGCGGCCTGGTCGAACGAATTCGGCTGCTGCGCAGCTATTCCGGTACCTACATCGGCTACAGCATCGCCTGCGCTGTGGTCTGGGCCGTCATCCTGGCGGCGGTGTGGACCCAGGCCGGTGACGCCACCCGGCACACGTTCGCGGTGTTCTTCGGCGGGTGGGCCATCGGGTGGTTGTCGGCGAGCATCGCACGGCTTGTCTACCCACCGCCGAAACCACGCAGACCGGTTGACGCCAGTCGGTGATGTCGCCCGCGCGGGCGACGCGTCAGTGCGAGCAGACGGTACGGGCAGGTGCCCCGTTCGCGGTCGCCTGGCTGACCACGTTGCCGTCGAGCAGGATCGTGCAGGTGATCGAACCCGTACTCTGCGCGCTGATGACGAACACCTCGCCGCCGAACGAGTCGAACTGCGTCTGCCACGGCAACGGCACGTGCGCCTGCACGGCCTGGCCGCTGGCCGTCTGATACGAGATGTAGTCGGCCACCGGGGCGCTGCCGCTCAGCTGATAGGTCACCTTCGGTGGCGGGCCGGTGGCGTTCGCTACGCCGCAAATCCAGACCGTGGTCGCAAGCGCGGTCAGCACTGCAAGAACGCGTGGCGCATGTGATAGTTGGCTGGTCATAATTATCTCCCGCGCGACATGGTGTCACTCCAGGCAAACGCGTGGGTACGTTTTCGCGCGTTTTCCCAAAAGCCAACTCCAGGTAGGGGTGTCGTTGAACCGATGTCAGATAAGCGTCGTAGAGGCTAAGGATGACCGAACACTCTGAGGGCTCTGGCCGCCCTGGCCCTGCCCGCCCGAGCCGGCGCGACGTGCTACGCGGTGCGGCCGTAGTGGGAGTCTTCCTGGCGGTGGACCTGGGCGCGCTGCTATCTGCGAACAATTGGCTCGGCCCCGCACGGCTGACGCCGCAGGTTTTCCTCGACGGCTTCGCCAAGGTGTTCGGTCGACAACCGGGGTTCCGCAAGAACCATGCCAAAGGTGTCGCCGTCACCGGCTACTTCGACAGCAACGGCAACGGCCGGACGCTGTCCAAGGCGGCGGTTTTCGCGTCGGGTCGCACACCGGTGACTGGGCGGTTTTCGTTGGCCGGCGGCAATCCGCACGCCGCCGATGCTTTGTCGACTGCGCGCGGACTGGGCCTGGCGTTTGGATTCCCGGGCGCAGAGCAGTGGCGGATGGCGACGCTGAACCTTCCGGTGTTCCTTGACAATTCGCCGCAAGGCTTTTACGACCGGCTGATCGCTTCAGCCGTGGTTCCCGGCACCGGGAAGCCCGACCCGACGGCGATGGCCCGTTTCCTCGCCGCACACCCGGAAACCGCGCGCGCCATGGACATCGTCAAGCAGCATCCGCCCACATCCGGCTTCGCCGACAGCAGCTACCGGGGGTTGAGCGCCTTCTACTTCGTCAACGAATCCGGCGTGCGTACACCGGTGCGGTGGTCGCTGACTCCGCTGCAGGAGGCGCTGCCCCCCTCGTCGGGGCCGAATGCTTTGTTCGATGCGCTGGTCCGCCAGTCGCGGGCCGGCCCGCTGCGCTGGCGCCTGATGCTGACCGTCGGTGCGTCGGGCGATCCCACGCACGACGCGACGCGGCCCTGGCCTGCCGATCGCCGCAGCGTCGACGCCGGGCTGCTCACGCTCGACTCGGTGCAGATCGACGCCCGCGGCAATGCGCGCGACATCAACTTCGATCCGCTGGTGCTGCCGGTCGGCATCGAGCCGTCCGAAGATCCGCTGCTGTCCGCTCGATCGGCCGTCTACGCCGCGTCCTATCGGCGTCGCACCGGCGAGACCACGTTATGACCGGCTTATGACAGGCGTCGCCGGATCCGGCCGCTATCCGGCGCTGACCAGGGTCCTGCACTGGTTGACAGCCGTGCTGGTGTTCTGCGCGTTGTTCATCGGCTTCGTGATGGTGAACTCGGTGCGCGAATACGCCGGGCTGGTCATGATCCACCGGACGCTGGGCGTGACCATCCTGGTGGTGGTGCTGGCGCGTCTGGTCAACCGGTTGACCCACCGCGCTCCGCCTTTGCCGCCGACGGTGGGGCGGCTGGAACGCAAGATCGTGCTGCTGTCCGAGGTGTCGCTGTATGTGCTGCTGCTGGCCCAGCCACTGCTCGGTTGGGCCATGGTTTCGGCCGCCGGGGGACCGGTCGTCGTATTGGGCTCACTGCGGCTCCCACGCATCGCCCCGTTCGATGCGCAGTTGTTTTGGCTACTGCGGCAAGCGCATTCGGTCGTTGCCTATGCGTTGATGGCGGCTATCGCGGCGCATATTTCTGCGATTCTGCTGCACACCTTGACGTTGCGCGACCGGATGATCGAGCGGATGACATTCCGGTTCGCCCCGAAGGATGACCGCACCCGCCTAGGGTGAACCGGGGGTCGTCGACGAAGAAGGTGGCAGATGTCCAAGCACGAACCAAAGCGAATAGTGATCTGGGGTACCGGTTTCGTCGGCAAGATGGTGATCGCTGAAATCGTCAAGCATCCGCTGTTCGAGTTGGTCGGCGTCGGTGTCAGCAATCCGGAGAAAGTCGGTCGCGACGTCGGCGAGATCTGCGGGCTGGCCGGACCGGTCGGGATCACCGCCACCGACGATGTCGACGCATTGATCGCCCTTGAGCCCGACGCGTTGGTGCATTACGGCCCCACCGCGGCGCACGCCGACGCCAACATCGCACTGATCACCCGCTTCCTGCGGGCCGGGATCGACGTGTGCTCGACGTCGATGACACCGTGGGTCTGGCCGACCATGCATCTGAATCCGCCCACCTGGATTCAGCCGATCACCGAGGCCTGCGAGTTCGGCGAGTCGTCGTGTTTCACCACCGGCATCGACCCGGGCTTCGCCAACGACCTGTTCCCGATGACGCTGATGGGCCTGTGCGCCGAGGTGCGCACGGTCCGGGCATCCGAGCTGCTCGACTACACCAACTACGAGGGCGACTACGAAAACGAAATGGGCATCGGACGCGAGCCCGAATTCCGCCCGATCCTGGAAAACCGCGATGTGCTGGTCTTTGCCTGGGGTGCCACCGTGCCGATGATCGCGCACGCCGCCGGCATCATGCTCGACGAGATCACCACGACCTGGGACAAGTGGGTGACGCCCAACGAGCGCAAGACGGCCAAGGGCGTCATCCCACCGGGACACGTGGCCGCAGTCCGGTTCACCATCAACGGCATCTACCAGGGCCAGACCCGTATCCAGCTCGAGCACGTGAACCGCATCGGCCTCGACGCTGCCCCGGACTGGCCGGCCGGGACCAAGGACGACGTCTACCGGGTTGACATCGAGGGCACGCCGAGCATCTCCCAGGAGACCGCATTTCGGTTCACCGACGGCTCGGGACGCGACGCGGCCGCGGCCGGATGTCTGGCCACCGGGATGCGCGCGCTCAACGCGGTGCCGGCCGTCAACGAACTCTCGCCGGGCTGGGTCACCCCGCTCGATCTGCCGCTGATCCCGGGGGTGGGCACAATCCGCTAAGCGGCCGCACCGAGAAGACCTATAAATTGGTGGCCGATGCGCGCGGATTGGACGATATGGCTGACGTAGGACGGTCGGCGTTAGGCCTGTCGGTAGGGGCCACCAACTTGGCGGCGGTGACCGCGGACCGGGCGGTGACCCGCAGGCCGGTGCTGACCCTGTATCAACAGCGCCCAGCCGAAGTCGGTGTGCCGTCAGAGAACCCGAAGCTCACCGAGCCCGGGCTGGTGATTACCGACTTCGTCGACCGGGTGGGCGACCCGGACGGCATCATGGCGGCCGACGGCACGACGCACCGCAGCGAGACGCTGCTCGCCGACGCGCTGCGGTCGCTGGCCTACGCCGCGACAGATGGGCGAGCACTACCGGAGGCGGTCGCGGTCAGCTACCCCGCGCATTGGGGGCCCGCGGCAGTGAATGCGCTGCGCGTCGCGTTGAGCCGGGTGTCCGAGTGGTCGGCGGGGCAACCGGCGTTGCTGCCGGACTCCGCGGCAGCGCTGATCGCGTTGCAGGCGAACCCTGGAGTGCCGAGCCAGGGAATCATCGCGGTGTGCGATTTCGGTGGAACCGGAACGACGCTCGCCCTGGTCGACGCCGCCAACGGCTACCAGCCAGTCGCGCCTGCCGTGCGGCACCGCGAGTTCTCCGGCGACCGGATCGACCAGGCGCTGCTGACCCATGTCGTCGATGAGCTCTCGTCGGCCGGTTCGTTCGACACCGCGGCGACCTCGGCGATCGGCTCGCTGGCTTCACTGCGGAGCGCCTGCCGCCGGGCGAAGGAACAACTGTCGTCGGCTACGGCGACCACGCTGACCGCCGACGTGCCGGGATATCGCGGCGACATCCGGATCACCCGGGACGAACTCGACGACGCGATCCGCCAGCCGTTGGACGGCTTCATGACAGTTGTCCACGAGACGTTGCAGCGCAATGGAATTCGTGCAGCAGACCTGGTGGCGGTCGCATCGGTGGGCGGCGGCGCCGGCATCCCAGCGGTCACCACGACCCTGTCGCAGCAGCTGGGCGTGCCGATCATCACCGCACCTCGGCCGCATCTGACGGCCGCTATCGGTGCGGCATTACGGGCTGCACGCGGCCCGGCCGACAGTGCGACAGCGCTGGCCCCGACAGCGGCGGGCGCGGTCGCCGATGCCACGACGATGTCGGATCTCGCCATGGAGCCAAGCCCCGCACCGCCGCTGGCCTGGTCGGAGGCCGACGACGACTCCGGCATCATGCCGATCCGTCCCGGTGAGTACCCGGAAGAAGGCGGCACCGCCGGACTGGCGGCCGCGCCGCCGCCGGTCGGTTTCGACCGCGAGACCCAAGTGGCTGTGACGCCCACGGCCGCCGACGCCTGGTATCGCCGGCCGGCAGTGGTGATGGTCGCCACCGCGCTTGCGGTGCTGGCCGCCGGCGCCACAGTCATGATCGCCCTGCGTCACACGTCCGGCAGCGCGCCGACCACCCCCGCACCCAGCGTGAGCACCGCCCCGTCCAACCAAAGCCCTGGCCCGTCGGCCTCGACCGACACTGGCGCGACCAGCGCGCCGTCATCAACCCAGTCGGACACCGGCACACCGCCATCGACCACCACCGAAGCGCCGACGACCACGACCACCACGCAAGCACCCACGACGACAACAACTACAAGTTCAGGCCCGACGACCACCACCGCTACGACGACACAGGGGTCACAGCGGCCGGTGTTTCCGATATTTCCCCGCGGGCCGCGCGGGTTCCCGGATCGGCAGCCGGGCTCCCGGTAGCCGATCGGTCAGGCGTTTTCGCTGTTTTCCTGGCGTTCTTGCTGCTTTTCCTTGCCGAATTTCGGGTTGCCGTCGTCGTCCAGCCACTCGTTGATCGCGACGCCGGTGATGGTGTTATTGGTACCGGGCAACACTGCCGTCTGCCGATCGTCGTTGTAGGTCTCCCGCATCTGGCGGACCTTCTCCTTACCTTCCTCGCTCAACTCAGGGGTTTCAGAGGAGGTGTTCGGCTCGTTGCCGGTGTCTTCGCTGCTGGTCTGGTCTTGGTGGTTGTCGCTCATAAACCCTTCTCCGTCATCACGAGACTTTCGGCCTGCCGACGGCACCATTCGCATCGACGACTACCCACTGCGGTGACGTCCAAACTGCGTCGGGGTCATCCGTACCGCCGGTTGCAGCAGCAGGCCGACGAAGACCTCTCCTGCAGATCAGTTCGGTTTGGGGTAGCTGACCCCGGTTAATCGCTCGGAGATCTCCCACAAGTGCCGGCAATCGTCGTCGTTTCGAGCCCGCGCGGGCACCTTGGCGGCTGTCACGCCGCCGCCGGCGGCCTCGTAGATGCCGTGCGGCCCGTAGTAGGCGCCGCCCTCGGCCTGCGGGGAGGTCGCCGCATACAGCGCCGGAAGGATCCCTTCGTCGATCTCCTGCCACAGAAACGGTGTCAGGCGCCACGACAGTTTGTAGAGCTGCTCCATGGTCGATGGCTTCGACCGGCCGTGCGATGGGCCGCTGATCTGCAAGTTGGTCTTGGTCAACCCGGGGTGCGCGGCATTGGAGATGATGCCCCAGCCCGCCTGGCTGCTGCGGCGGTTCAATTCGCGGGCGAACATCAGCACCGCCAGCTTCGATTGGCCGTAGGCCTGCATCGGGGTGTACGACTTCTCGAATTGCGGATCATCGAAATGGATACGGCCTTGGCGGGCGGCCATGCTGCTCAGCGAGACCACCCGCGCGTGCCCGGCGGCGCGCAGTAGCGGCAGCAGGTGCGCTGTGAGCGCGAAATGCCCGAGATGATTGCAGCCGAACTGCAATTCGAATCCGTCGGCGGTGGTGTCACGCTTCGGCGGAGTCATCACCCCGGCGTTGTTGATCAGGATGTCAATCGGGCGCCCGTCGGCGTTGAGTTGCTCACCCAGGGCGGCGACCCCGGCCAGTGACGACAGGTCGAGGGGTTTGATGGTCAGCTTCGCGCTCGGGACATTCGCGCGAATCTCGTTGATCGCGGCCTCGCCCTTGGCGCGGTTGCGGATCGCCATCACCACGTCGGCGCCCGCCGCGGACAGCCGACGAGCCAATCCGAAGCCCAGTCCGCTGTTGGATCCGGTGACGACGGCCAGCTTTCCGGACAGATCGGGGACGGTGGCGACCAGATTGGGGGCCATGTATCACTCCTTACTCGGTGCGAGCCCGGTCCTAGTGTGCGGCATAGCGGTGTCGTTAACGTTGCGTTGTTTCGCCGGCACCGCTTCGCTCACAGTGTCACACTGCGTGAATGTCTAGCAGGCGGCTGGCGAAGATTTCGCTGGCACTCGCCATCGTGCTGATGGTCGGATCAGTCGTCGGGTTCGTTCTCACCCTCACGCTCAATGCCTTCGTGCTGGACAAATTCAACGCGTACGGCGAGGTGCCCATCCCGGGCTCGGGCACGCTTCATCTCCCCGCCGGCGAGGTCACCGTCAACTTCCACACTGTGACCATCGGCAGCGTTTCCGGAGGTGGGCTACCGGTGCCGCAGCTCGGCTTGGACATCGACTCACCGCCAGGCGTCGCCGAGCCGAAACTGACTGAAAACTACGGCAGCACAACAACAGTGAACAACGACGCCCACCGCCGAGTGTGGGTGATGCAGGTTCCCGCCGAAGGCGACTACAAAATCACCACCGAAGGACAGGTCAATGGATTCATCAACCCCCAACTGGCCTTCGGCCACGGTGGCACCAGCTCATCAGGCGCCCGGCTTGGGGTATTCGCCGGTCTGTTCGTCCTCGGTCTGATCGGCACGATAGCGGCCCCGATCTGGCTGGCTCGCACCCGGCAGACGACGTTGCCGGCATGGCAGCCCAGCGCTGAGCCGTTGGCTTCACCGGTGATGACTTCGACGCCCGCGCCGCAACCGAGCGATGAAGGGGTCAAAATCGAGCAGCTCAAAACCATAGCTGCACTGCGGGATTCCGGCGCGCTGACCGAAAAGGAATTCGAGGACGAGAAGCGCAGGATCCTCGACGGCCGCTAGTGGCCTCGGGCGACCCAGTCGTCGTAGTGCACGATCTCGTCGCCGATGCTGGTGGTGTCGCCATGGCCCGTGTAGACCACGGTGTCGGCAGGGAGTTTGCCGAGGCGACCCGAGATCGACTGCAGGATGGTGGGGAAGTCCGAGAACGAGCGCCCAGTGGCACCGGGCCCGCCGGAAAACAGCGTGTCTCCGCTGAATACGGCACTCAGATCGGGGGCGTACCAGCACACCGACCCGGGGGAGTGCCCGGGGGTGTGCAGCGCCCGCAGCTCGGTGCCTGCGATTGCGAGGGTGTCCCCGTCGGCCACCGCACGGAAGTTCTTGTCCGGGTGGGTCATCCGCCACAGCATGTCGTCGCCGGGATGCAGCAGCACCGGCGCGTCAAGCGTCTCACCGAGCTCCGGGGCCACGGTCACATGGTCGTTGTGACCGTGCGTGCATACCACTGCCACCACATTTCGGCCGCCGACGGCCGCCACGATGGGTGCCGCTGTGTGCGCGGCGTCGAACACCACGACGTCGGAATCGTCGCCGACGATCCAGATGTTGTTGTCGACTTCCCAACTGCCACCGTCGAGTTCGAAGGTGCCATGGGTGACAACTCTTTCTATGGGGTGCTTGATTCCGGCCATTACAGCATCACCACCGAGCGCAGCACCTTGCCATCGTGCATTTTGTGGAACGCCTCCTCGACGTCGCCGAGGCCGATGCGTTCGGAGACGAACTTCTCCAGCGGCAACCGGCCCTGCCGGTAGAGCTCGATCAGCGTGGGGAAGTCGCGTTCGGGCAGGCAGTCGCCGTACCAGGACGACTTCAATGCGCCGCCGTGCGAGAAGAAGTCGAGCAGCGGCATGTCGATGCGCATGTCGGGTGTCGGAACACCTACTAGCACAACGGTTCCCGCAAGGTCGCGGGCATAGAATGCCTGCTTCCACGTCTCTGGCCGTCCGACTGCGTCGATGACCACGTCGGCGCCGACCCCGTCGGTCAGATCCTGGACCGTCTTGACCACATCGAGGTCGCGGGCGTTGATGGTGTGGGTGGCGCCGAACTTGCGGGCCCAATCGAGCTTGGTGTTGTCGGTGTCGACGGCGATGATCCGTCTGGCCCCGACCAGCGCTGCGCCCGCGATCGCGGCATCGCCCACGCCGCCGCAACCGATCACCGCGACCGTGTCGTCACGGGTAACCGCGCCGGTGTTGAGCGCCGCGCCCAGACCTGCCATCACCCCGCAGCCCAGCAGGCCGGCCACTGCCGGGTCGGCGGCCGCGTCGACCTTCGTGCATTGGCCGGCGTGTACCAGGGTCTTGTCGGCGAACGCACCGATCCCGAGCGCCGGTGTCAGCTCGGTGCCGTCGGTGAGCGTCATCTTCTGCTCGGCGTTGAACGAGTCGAAGCAGTACTGCGGGCGGCCACGTTTGCAGGCGCGGCACTGACCACACACCGCCCGCCAGTTCAGGATGACGAAGTCGCCGGGTTCGACCCCGGTCACGCCCGACCCGATCGATTCGACAGTGCCCGCCGCCTCATGGCCGAGCAGAAAGGGATAGTCGTCGGTGATGCCGCCTTCGCGATAGGTCAGGTCGGTGTGGCACACTCCGCACGCGGTGATGTCGACGACGACCTCGCCCGGGCCGGGGTCGGGGATGACGATGTCCACCAACTCGACTGGTTCGCCCTTTTTCCGTGAAATCACGCCGCGCACTGTCTGACCCATGCGCTACAACCTACTGTCCGGGCTAGGCTCGTTGCCCGATGGCTGCCCTCGATGTGCTCGATGACTGGCCGGTTTCTGCAGCGGCCGCCGCAATTGTCCGACCCTCGGGAGTGCTGGCCCGCCACGGCGACACCGCACGGCAGTTCGCGCTGGCGTCGGTGACCAAGCTCCTGGTGGCGCGGGCCGCGCAGATCGCGATCGAAGAAGGCGCCGTGGACTTGGATACCGCCGCCGGGCCGCCCGGATCGACCGTTCGGCATCTGCTGGCCCATGCTTCGGGGTTGGCGATGCAGTCCGGTCAGACGTTGGCCAGGCCCGGCGCCCGCCGGATCTACTCCAACTACGGCTTCGTGGTGTTGGCCGAGACAGTGCAGCAGGCGGCCGGGATCGAGTTCAGTCGCTACCTCGCTGAGGCGGTGTTCGAACCGCTCGGAATGACGGCCAGTCGGCTCGACGGCGGCGCGCAGGGCGCCGGGTTTGGGGCGACGTCGACGGTCGCGGATCTGGCGGCCTTTGCCGGCGACCTGCTGAGCCCGACGACGGTGTCCGCGCAGATGCATGCCGAGGCCACCACCGTGCAGTTTCCCGGTCTGAACGGAGTATTGCCTGGATACGGTCACCAGCGGCCCAACGACTGGGGCCTGGGCTTCGAGATCAAGGACGCCAAGACACCGCATTGGACCGGCGCGAAGAACTCGGCCCGCAGCTACGGCCATTTCGGCCAATCGGGCACGTTTATCTGGGCAGATCCCTCGGCGAAGCTTGCCCTGGTGGTCCTCACCGACCGCGTTTTCGATGAGTGGGCGCTGCCGCTGTGGCCGGCTGTGGCCGACGCGGTGATAACTGAGTGCGTCGTGGACTAGCGCAACAGGGGTCTCACGAGGCACAATAGACACGCAAGGCACAAAAGTATCAGCACATTGCTGCTCGTCGGGTTCACCAGGCCGTTGGGGAAGACGTCCCTCGTGGAGCCGAAGGAGCAACAGATGCGTGCGTCGAACCAGTTCGCTGACGTGACGACCGGCGTGGTGTACATCCACGCCTCGCCCGCTGCGGTATGTCCGCATGTCGAGTGGGCGTTGTCGTCGACGCTGGCCGCCAAGCCCAACCTGAAGTGGACCCCGCAACCGGCGATGCCCGGGCAGTTGCGCGCGGTGACCAATTGGGTCGGTCCGGTGGGCACCGGCGCCCGGCTGGCCAATGCCTTGCGCTCCTGGTCGGTGCTGCGGTTCGAAGTCACCGAGGATCCCAGTCCCGGCGTCGACGGGCAACGGTTCAGTCACACGCCACAGCTGGGGCTGTGGAGCGGAGCGATGAGCGCCAACGGCGACGTGATGATCGGCGAGATGCGGCTGCGAGCGATGATGGCCGACGGCGCCGACGCACTGGCCGCCGAGCTGGACTCGGCGCTGGGCACGGCTTGGGATGACGCGCTCGAGGTGTATCGCGACGGCGGTGACGGCGCCGAGGTGTCCTGGCTCAGTCGAGGAGTCGGTTAGGCCGCAGGATCCGCAGAGCGCCGGAGACCGCCGAGATCTCGGCGGGCAGCGCGCAGGCATACTCGCCGTCGGCGTAGGCATTGATGCCCGGTGATTCGACGTCGACGGATGTCGCTCGCGCCGTTGTCACTTCGTCGAGACCGACATGGCTGCCTTTGTAGACGGTAGGGAACAGCCGGATCAACCGGGTACGGGACGCCGAGTGCACCATGGTGATGTCGAGTTGGCCGTCGGCGGGATCGGCGTTGGGGCAGATGAGCATTCCGCCGCCGTAGCTGCGGGTGTTGCCGAACGCGGCAAGGGTGAGGTTGGTGACGATCTCGTCGCGTCCGTCGAGGACCAGCCGGAATGGCAATAGCCTCAGCTGCGACAACTCGGCGAGCATCGCCAGGTTGTAGCGCATCCGACCGCGCGGCCAACGCATCCGGTTGGCGCGATCGGTTACCAGCGAGTCGAACCCTGCGGCTGCCACGGTGCCGAACCATTTGGTAATACCTTTGCGGTTGTGAATCCGGCCCAGGTCGACGGTTTCGGTCCAGCCGTCGGCAACAATGTCGGCCGCGGTAACGGGATCCTTTGTGGGTAAGCCGAATTCGCGGGCATGGTCGTTGCCGGTGCCGGCGGGAATGATGCCCAGCGGAATGTCTGTGCAAGCCAGAGCTTGTAGCGCGTCCGCGATCACGCCGTCACCGCCGACGACCACCAGCGCGTCGGTGCCCTTGTCGACCGCGTCGTGCAGCAGGCGACGTGCGTGTTCGGCGTCGCTGCCGACGATTGCCACCACGTCGATGCCACGCTGTTGCAGCCGCTCGACCGCCTTTTCGGCAGCGTGCGGTGCGTTGCCGTACCCCGATGCCGGATTGGTCAGCAAGGTCACGCGACCGATTTCGCGACTGGTCATCTGGCGGCGCTCCTCCTCATCGCTTCGCCGTGCATAGTCGCGGCGGCTCGGTCACGGAATCAGCTTGCCGGGATTGAGAATTCCCGCAGGGTCCAGGGCCGCTTTGACCGCCCGCAACACCTGCACACCCAAATCGCCCACCTCGTCACGCATCCACGGCCGGTGATCCGCACCGACCGCGTGGTGGTGGGTGATCGTCCCGCCGGCGGCCACGATCGCATCGCAGACGGCGCTCTTGGCGGCGCGCCATTGTTCGATCGGGTTGCCGCGTTGTCCGGCGACGACGGTGAAGTACAGCGACGCACCGGTGGCATACACATGCGAAATGTGGCACAACACCAGCGCCGGCGTCCCGGATTCGGCCAGCGCGGCGGTCAGCGCGCCGGTGACGGCGGCTTTCAGCGTGGGGATATTGGACCAGTCGGTGGCCGTCTCGAGCGTCTCGCACAGCGCGCCGGCGGCCAGCAGCGAGTCGCGGAGGTACGGCGCACCGAACCGGCCATGCTCCCAGGCTCGTGCCGGACCTTCGCCCAGCGACGTGCCGCCCATGGCCGTCATCAGCTCCCGAGTTTCGGCGTGCCTGCTTTCGGCGTGCGCCGCGGTGCCCTCGAACACCGTGATCGCCAGGCAACCGCCGGTGATCTGGCTTTCGCCGATCGCTTCGGTGGTGGCCAGGTTGACGCCCGTCTCGGCCTCGTCGGAGAGACGGACCACCGTCGGGCCGGTGCCGGTCTGGGTGACGGCGCGCAATGCGGCTGTCCCAGTGGCGAAGTCAGGAAACGACCATGCCTCGTAGCGGGTGACGTCGGGCGCGGGATGCACCCGAACCCGCACCCGGGTAATGATGCCGAAGACACCCTCCGACCCGATCAGCAGTTGCCGCAGATCCGGGCCGGCCGCCGAGGCCGGGGCGCGGCCCAGATCCAGTGCGCCTGCGGGCGTGATGACGTGCAGGCCGCGAATCATGTCGTCGAACCGGCCGTAACCCGCTGAGCCCTGGCCCGATGAGCGGGTCGCCGCAAAACCGCCCATAGTGGCGAACTCAAAACTCTGTGGAAAATGTCCGAGCGAAAACCCGTGCTGCGCAAGCAGTTGCTCGGCCTGCGGGCCGGTGACGCCGGCGCCGAATTCGGCCTCGCCGGACACTGCGTCGAAGGCGAGCAGTTGGTCGAAGCGCCGCAAGTCCAGCGATACCACGGCGCTGAATTCGCCGCGGATGGGATCGAGTCCACCGACCACGCTGGTGCCGCCGCCGAACGGGACGACCGCGATGCCATGCTGCGAGCAGTACTGCAGAATCTCGGCGACTTCGTCGTCAGTGCCGGGCAGCAACACCGCGTCCGGTGCACCTTGCACACCGGGGTCTTTGCGGCGCAGCAGATCCAGGGTGGACTTGCCGCCGGCATGCAGCAGTCGGTCTGGGTCACCGACCCGGCAGTAGTCCGATCCCACGATGGCGGCCAGAGCTGCGCGGTGGCCGTCTGCCAACTCGGACGGGCGCAGCGTTACCTGATCGGCCGCAAGCTCGGCCGCCGGCGCGTCTGTCACGCCCAGGGCTTGCTTCAAAAGTGAGCGGATCCCCTCCGAGAGGGGCTTGGCTTCGTGCGGGTCGCCCCAGGCATTCCACTTCATCGGGGGCAGCAACTGATCAGGCATGCGTTACAGTATTACATATGCTGTCAATCAGTAATGCTCCGGTGGAGGACCGCATCTTGGCCGCGGCCGCTAGCTGCGTGGTCGATTTCGGGGTCGAGCGCGTGACGCTGGCTGAGATTGCGCGACGGGCAGGGGTAAGCCGTCCGACCGTTTATCGCCGCTGGCCGGACACCCGGTCGGTGCTGGCTACGTTGCTGACCAGCCACATCACCGCCGCGTTGGATGACGTGCCGGCGCGCGGAAGCGGTCGTGCGGCGCTGGTTGACCGGGTGGTGGCGGTGGCCGAACACCTGCGGCACGACGAGTTGGTGATGGCGGTGCTGCGATCGGAGCTGGCACTTGTTTACATCGCCCAGCGGCTTGGCCGCAGTCAGCAGATGCTGATCGACGCGCTCGCTGACAATCTGCGGGCAGCCCAATGTGACGGCAGCGTGCGACCCGGCGATCCGCGCCGACTCGCCGCGATGGTGCTACTGATCACCCAATCGGCGATTCAGTCCGCCGACATCGTCCGCCCGATCCTGGACGCCGATGCGCTGGCCGCCGAACTCGCCTACTCGTTGAACGGATACTTGTCATGAAATCGACTGCCCTCAACGCAGCCCGCCGCACTGCCGACCTGACTGCGCTGGCCGATGGCGAGCCGACTGATGTCGTTGTGATCGGTGGCGGCATCACCGGCGCCGGCATCGCCCTGGATGCGGCGTCCCGCGGCCTGCGAGTCACGTTGGTGGAGAAGCACGATCTCGCATTCGGGACCAGCCGGTGGAGCTCCAAGCTGGTGCACGGCGGGCTGCGTTATCTTGCGAGCGGCAACGTCGGCATCGCCAGGCGCAGCGCCGTCGAGCGCGGAATCTTGATGACGCGCAACGCCCCTCATCTGGTTCGGGCTATGCCGCAACTGGTCCCGCTGCTGCCCTCGATGGGCCGAATGGAGCGAGCATTGGTACGAGTCGGGTTTCTGGCCGGCGACGTGTTGCGCAAGACGGCGGGCACACCGGCGTCCACGCTGCCCGGCTCTCGCCGCATCAGCGCGGCGCGGGTCAGCGAAATGGCTCCGGCCGTTGAGCGCAACGGACTCGACGGGGGCCTGCTCGCCTATGACGGGCAACTGATCGACGACGCCCGACTGGTCGCTGCCGTCGCGCGTACCGCGGCGCAACACGGTGCCCGAATCCTGACTTATGCCGCCGCATCCGAGGTCACCGGGACCTCGCTGCGGCTGACCGACCAACGCAGCGGCGAAACGTTCGACTTGTCTGCGCGTGCCGTCATCAACGCCACCGGGGTGTGGGCCGGTGAAATCGACCCGTCGCTGAAGCTGCGTCCCAGCCGCGGCACCCACCTCGTCTTCGACGCCGCCGCCCTGGGTAATCCCACAGCGGCGCTGACGATTCCGATACCAGGCGAGCTCAACCGCTTTGTGTTCGCCATGCCCGAACAGTTGGGCCGGGTCTACCTCGGTTTGACCGACGAAGAAGCACCCGGGCCAATTCCTGATGTGCCACAACCGACGTCGGCCGAGATTCGATTTTTGCTGGACGTCGTGAACACTGCGCTGAGTATCACGCTGGACAGTGCTGATGTGATTGGCGCGTATGCCGGGCTGCGGCCGCTGATTGACACCGGAGCCGGCCACACGGCGGATGTCTCGCGCAACCATGCCGTGGTCGAGTCGCCCGCCGGGATGATCAGCGTGGTCGGCGGCAAGCTGACCGAATATCGGCACATGGCCGAAGATGTCCTGGACCGGGCGGTGGAATCGCGGGGTTTGGACGCCGGCGAATGCCGGACCCGGAATCTGCCGTTGGTCGGCGCACCGGCTAATCCGGGGTCGACCGTGGCGCCAATGGCTGGCCTGCCCGAGTCGCTGGTCCTGCGTTACGGCGCCGAGGCGGCCAACGTCATCGCCACGGCCAGGTGTGAGCGGCCGGCCGACCCGGTGGCCGAGGGGATCGACGTGACCAGGGCGGAGTTCGAGTACGCCATTACCCATGAGGGCGCGCTGACCGCCGAGGACATCGTGGATCGTCGCACCCGGATCGGTTTGGTCGCCGCAGACCGGGATCGAGTAACCGATGTGGCCGCGGAGCTGCTAGCGGAAAAGTGACAGTGGCTACTATATAGTAGTTACTGTTATTATTGGCTTCGGGGAGGGCGGTGACCAGCATGGACGTCCCACATGTTCCGGTTCTGATCGTCGGCGCGGGCGCCGGTGGGCTGGCAGCATCGGCTCTGCTGGCCAAACACGGGGTGCGCTCGCTGCTGGTCGAAAAGCGGCGTGACGTGTTCATTTACCCGAAGGCTCGCAACCTGAGTTTTCGGAGCCTGGAGGTTCTTCGTGGCCTGGGCCTCGACGACCAGGTCCATGCGGTCGCCGACGGTGTTTCGGACATGGTCGTCAAGCCGGCACTGAACAGCGCCGAAGAAAAACTGGCCATTGACATCGACGCGATTTTTGGCGGCTTCGACCGGCTGAGTCCCGAGCCTTCGGCACAGTACTGCCCGCAAAGCAGCCTTGAGCCGATGCTGCTCGCCGAAACCCGGCGGCGGGACAGCGAAGTGCGCTACGGGACGGAATTGTGCTCGTTCGATCAGGACGACACCGGCGTCACTGCGGTGCTGCGTGATCTGGATTCCGGCGAGTCCGAAACGGTCCGCGCCGACTATCTGATCGCCGCCGACGGGGTCCACAGCCCGGTCCGTAAGTCACTCGGCATCGGCACCGCGGGATACGGCGCGCTGCCGATCTTCGTCGTGTTCATCTACTTTCGCGCACCCTGGCGGAAGTTCGTCTCGCACCTGAGCGACGGCGATGGCGTGCAGGTCAAAAACGCCGACGTGGACGGCATATTCCTGGTAGCCAAGGACGACCTCGGCATGTTCGTCACCACCTACTTCCCGGGCAAAGGGGAGACGGCAGCGCAATTCACGCCACAGTACTGCCGCGACGTGTTGACCAAGGCCATCGGTGAGCCGATCGAAGTCGAGATCATCGAAGCCGCGGCATGGCAACCCAACGAGCAGGTAGCGGACCAATTCCAGTGCGGGAGAGTCTTTCTCGTCGGTGACAGCGGACACACCATGCCGCCATTCAAGGCCGGGGGAGCCAACACCGCCATCCAGAGCGCGCACAACTTGGCGTGGAAGCTGGCTGCGGTGTTACACCGAAGCGCTGAGCCCGCACTGCTGACCACCTACCACACCGAGCGGCACCCCGTCGGGCGGTTTGCCGCTCGCCAGTCGCTGACCGGGCCGACAGTCGCGTTGATCGATCTGGATGACCAAGGCCCGGGATTGCCGCCGGAGGAGGAGGCATCGCTGTTCTCCCTCCTGATCGGTTACCAGTACCGCTCGGCTGCGATCGTGACCGACCAGCCCGCACCAGCTGATCCGGACGCCGCGACGTTGGTTGACGAATTACGTGGCCAGCCAGGCACCCGCGTGCCGCATGCCTGGGTGCAGCACGGCGGTCGGCGGATCTCGACGCTCGACCTGCTCGGCGGCAGCTTTACCCTGCTGACCACCGATGACGGCGCGCCATGGGTCGAGGCCGCCGCGGCGGCGTCGGCTGCCCTCGGTGTCCCGATCGCGGTTCACCAGATCGGAAGCAGCGGCGATGTGCTCGATTGCGACGGCACCTGGGCGCAGGCGACCGGACTGGCACCCGGCGGCGCTCTGCTGGTTCGCCCGGACGATTTCGTCGGGTGGCGGGCGGAGCGGTTACCGACCGACCCCCAGCGCGAGCTTCGTCAGGCGCTTTCCGCCATCCTCGCTCGCTGCTGACTATTGACCAAAATCGTATTTTGGTCATAAAGTCACGAGGGTGAAGGCGGAACGTCTCGGCGTCGATCGACGGGAACGGGCCGATCGGATTCTTGATACCGCCCGCGACTTGCTGCTGTCGTGGGGCTACCGGCGAGTGACCATCGATGAACTGGCCCGTCGCGCCGGTGTCGGTAAGGGCACGATCTACCTGCACTGGCGTTCGCGCGAGGAAGTGTTCCACGCGGTCAGCGCCCGCGAGGCGGCGGCGATGGCGGACGCGATCGTCGACGCGGTGCGCAATGATCCGGCCGAGGTTGCGCTGCATCGCTACCTGCGGCGACTGTTTGTCGAGGCGATGAACCGCCCGGTGCTGCGCGCGCTTTACACGCGCGACGCCGATACCCTCGGCACTTTTCTTGCCGCGGCGAATCATCAACGGCTGGAGGAAAGCAAGCTCGGTCTCAACCGCGACTATCTGGGGGTGCTCGCCGCAGAGGCCATGCTGCGGCCGGATCTGCGCCTAGAGGATCTCGACTACACCTTGCCCACCCTCGTCTTCGGTTTCTTTGCGGCCGAGCCGTTTCTGTCGCCGATGATCACGCTGACTTTGCAGCAGAAGGCCGATCAGCTCGCCGACACTGTGCGGCGGGCTTTCGAGCCCACCGATGCGCCGAGCGGTGACACCGTGAAACGCGCTGCGGCGAAAGCTCTTCCGATTCTCGAACGACTGTCCCGCGACTACCGGGCGGCGACCTACGGAGGCGATCACGATGAGCGAGTTGGCAACTGATCTCGCCCGCCCGCGGGGGCGGTACGGGGTGGACGGGGACTACCGGTTGATCCCGGCGCCGGTCGTATTGGTCGGCTATCTGCTGTTGTGCGTTGCCGCAGCGGTTTTCGCGGGGCTGCTGCTGTCGGCCGGGCGAACGTTACCCGGGCTGGTGTCCGCCGTGGTCGCCGTCCTGCTGCTGAGCGCCAGCGTCAGCATCTGGCGGTTCAGCCGGCGAGGGAAGTTCGAAGTATGGGCACGCCTGCTGGCCGGAATCGGCCTGCGGGGCGACGAACGGGTGCTCGACCTCGGCTGCGGACGGGGCGCGGTGCTGTTGACCGCGGCCAAATTCGTCCCGCGTGGAAAGGTTGTGGGAGTGGATATCTGGCGGGCCGACCAGACCGGCAACTCCCTGCAGGCGACGTGGAAGAACGCCCACGCCGAGGGGGTCGCCGACCGGGTCGAACTGCACACCCGGGACATGACCGACCTTCAGTTTCCCGACGAGTCGTTCGATCTCGTCGTGAGTAACCTCGCCATCCACAACCTGCCGAGCAGCGACGCGTGGCGCTCGGCGATTGACGAAGCCGTGCGGGTGCTGCGCCCCGGCGGTCACGTCGTCATCGCTGACCTCGGCTTCACCCGGCTGTATGCCGCCCGGCTGCGGCAATGCGGCATGGCCGACGTCAGGCGACGAGATCTCGGCTGGCGGGCCTGGTGGGGGCTGCCGTTACTCCGCAACCATGCCGTCACCGCGACCAAACCCGGGTGAGCCAAATGGCGAACGCAACGTCGGTCTCTCGAGTGGTGGCGCTGGAAGAGGCGTTTCTGCACCCACGGCTCTGGGACTTGTTTCCCGAACCGCTGCAACGGAAATACCAGCCTGTCCGCGCGCGACTCAGCGACGTGGGCGCCGAGCGTATCCGCCAAATGGACGCCGCGGGGATCGACGTCCAGGTGCTCTCACACGTCCAGCCCGGCATCCAATTGCTCGCCGATGAGCAGACTGAGTTGGCGGTCGCGGTCAGCCGGGAAGTCAACGACTGGTTGGCAGCTGCGATCGCCGCACACCCGGCCCGGTTCGCCGGCTTTGCCATGCTGCCGACCCAGTCACCGGCTGACGCCGCCGACGAACTGGAGCGCGCCGTTCGCGACCTCGGCTTCAAAGGCGGATTGGTCAACGGCCACACCAACGGGCATTACCTTGACGAACCGTCGTTCGAGGGACTGCTCGGCCGGGCCGAATCTTTAGGCGTGCCCATCTATATCCATCCCACCGACCCGCCGCAGGCGGTAACCGATTGCTACTACGCGCCTTTCGATTCCGCGCTGGTGCCCACCTGGGGCTGGCCGGTGGAGACCGGAACGCATCTGCTGAGGCTGATCTGCGCCGGGGTGTTCGATCGACACCCGAACCTCAAGGTCATCGTCGGGCACATGGGAGAACTTCTGCCATTCTGCTTCACCAGGCTCAACATTGGCGTGACGATGGCCGGGTGGTTGCTGGACGACCTGCACATGCCGCACCCGCCGATGCACAACAGCATCGGCTACTACCTGCGGGAAAACGTATTCATCACCAGCAGTGGGGTCTTCGACGTACCGGTGTTCGACTGCGCCCGGGCGATGCTGGGCCTGGACAACCTCATGTTCTCCGTCGACTATCCGTTCCAGGACAACTTCGCCGCGATGGAATTCCTGGAACGGTGCGACCTTTCGCCCGAGGACAAGGAGCGCTTTGCGCACCGCACCGCAGCGAAGCTGCTGAAGCTCGACGATCGGCCGACTGAGGTACGCGTCGTCGGCGATGCCTGGTACCGGTGGCGCAGCCGCGCCAAGTCGAAAATCGGCAGGGCGTTGATCTCCGCCCTGGTCAAGTAGCGCCTTACAGCGGAATGTTCTTGTGGCGCCCGCGCCGTGACGGCGCCTGAGCCAACGCCTCGGTGAGCTTGCTGCGGGTGTGCGCCGGGTCGATCTTCTCGTCGACCACACCGATCTCGATGGCATTGTCGACGCCGCCGGCGATCCGCTCGTGTTCGGCGGCAAGCTCGTCGTGCAGCGCGTCGCGCTCATGGTCCGGCGCGGCGGCCAGCTTCTTCTTGTGCAGAATCCCGACGGCTGCCTTGGCGCCCATCACCGCGACCTCGGCATCCGGCCAGGCGAACACCTTCGTGGCGCCCAGCGAACGCGAGTTCATCGCGATGTAGGCCCCGCCGTAGATCTTTCGGGTCACCAGGGTGACCCGCGGAACGGTGGACTCACCGAAGGCGTGCAGCAGTTTCGCCCCGCGGCGCACCACGCCGCCCCATTCCTGGTCCACACCCGGCAGATACCCGGGAACGTCGACGATCACGATCAGCGGAATGCCGAACGCGTCGCAGAGACGCACGAAACGCGCTGCCTTCTCGGCACTTTCCGAATTGAGGCAGCCGCCGAGCCGCAACGGGTTGTTGGCCAGCACGCCGACCGTGCGGCCCGACAACCGGCCCAGGCCGACCACCATCGACGGCGCCCACTTTCCCTGGAACTCGTCGAACGGCGCGTCATCATCGAGTAACGCAACGACGAGCGGGTGCACGTCGTACGCCCGACGCGGCGACTCCGGCAACAACGCATGCAAGTCGGTGTCATGCGCCTCGGCTTTGCTGCGGTCGAAATGCCCTTGCTGGCCGAACAATCCAACCAACCGACGACCACGCTCGTATGCATCGGCCTCGTCGTCGGCGACGATGTGGCACACCCCGGACTTCTTGTGGTGAGTGTCCGGGCCGCCCAGCGACGCCATGTCGACGTCTTCGCCGGTGACGCTGCGCACGACGTCGGGCCCGGTGACGAACACCCGGCTGTCCGGCGCCATCACAACGACGTCGGTCAGCGCCGGCCCGTAGGCCGCGCCTCCGGCCGCGAAGCCGACCACCACTGAGATCTGCGGAACGTATCCGGACGCCCGAATCATTGCCTCGAACACCAGCCCGACTGCGTGCAGCGCCCGCACGCCTTCGGCCAGTCGTGCGCCACCGGAATGCCAGATGCCCACGATCGGGCTCTGCTCTTCGATGGCGGTGTCGTAGGCATTGACGATGTGTGTGCAGCCTTCGAGACCCATGGCACCGCCCATCACGGTGCCGTCGGTGCAAAAAGCGATGGTGCGCAAGCCGTTTACGGTTCCACCGGCGGCGAGCACACCGGAGCGGTCCCGCTCGTGCAGCAGCTCCACGCTGCCGTCGTCGAAAAACCTGCTGAGGCGCAGCAGCGGGTCGCGCGGATCGAGCGATTCGTCAACAGCCTCAGGGGCCAGGGTCGTCATCGCAGTTCTCCTGTATCAGTGGTGCTTCGGTTAGTACCGGCCAAAGGTGATCGCGACGTTGTGCCCGCCGAATCCGAACGAATTATTGATGGCGTACTGGTAGTCGCCCGCCCGTGGCGTGCCGGCCACCACGTCGAGGTCGACCTCCGGGTCCAGGTTCACCAGGTTCCGGGTGGCCGGAACAACCTGGTCGCGCAGTGCCAGCACGGTCAAGATCGATTCGACCGCGCCCACCGCACCGACCGAGTGGCCGAGCGCGGACTTGGGCGCATACACCGCTGCGTTTCCGCCGTGTGGGCCCAGCGCATTGTTGATGGCCTTGGCCTCGGCGACATCGCCGACCGAGGTGCCGGTGGCGTGCGCGTTGACGTGGTCGATGTCGCCGGGGGTGAGGCCGGCGAGCTGGATCGCCCGCGTCATCGCGTGCCCGGCGCGTTCGCCGTTGGGATCGGGCGCCACGATATGGAAACCGTCGGAGGTGACGCTGGCACCCATGATCCGGGCCAGGATGTTGGCGCCGCGGGCCTTGGCGTGCTCTTCGGTTTCGATGACCAAAAGCGCTGCGGCCTCACCGAAGACGAAGCCGTTGCGGTCTCTGTCGAACGGGCGGCAGGCGCCGGCGGGGTCGTCGTTGCTGGTGGACAACACGATGCGCATCTGGGCGAAGCCTGCGATGGGCACTGCCTCGATCCTGGTCTCGACGCCACCGCAGATCGCGATGTCGGCTTCGCCGAGCACGATTTGCTGCCAGGCGCGGGCGATGCCCTCTGAACCGGACGCGCAAGCCGATACCGGGGTCATCACCCCGGCCTTGGCGTGCCGTTCCAGCCCGATCGCGGCGGCCGCGCCGTTGGGCATGTACATCTGTATGACCAGCGGAGAGACCGCCTTCAAACCACGATCGCGCATGCCGTCGTAGGCGAAAATCAGCTCCTCACTGGAGCCCATCCCGGTGCCGACGGAGACCGCCAACCGGTTGGTGTCCACCTCCGGCGACCCGGCGTTTTCCCACACCCGCCGGCCCATCACCACGGACATCTTCTGCAGGTAGGACAGCCGGCGACCTTCGACCCGCGTCAGCTGACTGTCGAACTCCTCGAGCAGATGCCCACCGATGCGAACGGGCAGGTCGAACTCCTCGACGAACGGGTCGTCGAGGAGCCGGATCCCACTTTGCCCGTCCAGCAGCAACTTCCATGTGGCTTCCACATCAGTCGCCAGAGCAGTCGTCATGGCAATGCCCGTGACGACCACGTTGGGAAAACCGTTCCCGGTAGCCAGCTTTGACGAACTGCTCATTGGTACTACGAACGTTCCCTTCTTATTTGTCAGGCTCAGTACCGCCCGAAGACCAGCGCTACGTTGTGTCCGCCGAAGCCGAAAGAGTTGTTGATGGCGTATCGGTAATCGCCATAACGTGGCTCGCCCGCGACGACGTCGAGGTCGATCTCGGGATCGGGGGTGTGATAGTTCAGTGTCGGCGGTATAACGCCATCACGCAGCGCAAGCACCGTCAGAATCGATTCCAGCGCGCCAACGGAGCCGATGGAGTGACCCAGCGCCCCCTTGGGCGCGTAGACCGCAGCCTGTTCGCATCCGGCGACCCGGATGGCGTTGGCCTCCGCCGTGTCGCCGATCGGTGTGGCGGTTGCGTGCGCGTTGATGTGGTCGATGTCCTTGGGGGACAGACCCGCCAACTCCAGCGAGCGGGCCATCGCCCGGCCGGCACGCACGCCGTCGGCGGCCGGCGCCACCATGTGGAAGGCGTCCGACGTGATGCCGGCACCCATCAACCGGGCCAGCGGCTTCGCGCCACGGGCCTTGGCGTGCTCTTCGGTTTCGATGATCATCATCGCGCCGGCTTCGCCGAACACGAAGCCGTCACGGTCCTTGTCGAACGGCCGGGACGCCCCTTCGGGATCGTCGTTGCGGGTCGACATCGCCCGCATCATCGAGAACGCCGCGATGGGCAGTGCCTCGATGTTGCCCTCGACGCCGCCGCACACGGCGAAGTCAGCGTCACCCATGACGATTTGCCGCCACGCGTGGGCGATGGCCTCCGAGCCGGACGAACAGGCCGACACCGGGGTCATCACCCCGGCACGGGCCCCGAGCTGCAGCCCTACCGTCGCCGCGGCGCCGTTGGGCATGATCATCTGTACGGCCAACGGCGACACCTTGCGGGGGCCGCCCTCGTTCATCAGGTCGTAGCTCTCGACAATCCGCTCGGCGCCGCCCAGGCCGGTGCCGACAACCACCGTGAAACGGTCTGGGTCGACCTCGGGGCTACCCGCGCCTTCCCAGAGCTGACCGCTGAGCAGCTTGGCCAGCCGCTGGACGTAGGACATGCGGCGCAGGTCCAGTCGACTCATGTGCTCGTCGACGGATTCCTTGAGGTGCCCACCGATCTTGACGGGCAGGTCCCACTTCGTCACGAACTCGTCTTCGAGCACGCGGATGCCGCTCTCCCCGGCCAGCAAACCCTTCCACGTGCTCTCGATGTCAGGCGCGATCGAGGTCGTCGCCGCAACAGCGGTTACCACAACATTGGGGTAACCGCCGTTAGCAGTGGAAGGTCTGGTCACTTGTGGTCGGCTTCCAGCCTGGAGCGAACCGACTCGACCGCCTCCGGGTTGTCGGTCTCGAGCTTGGCGCGCAGCGCCTGAGCGGCCTCGGGGTTCTCTTCCTCGAGCTTCTGGATGTAGGTCACAACGTCACCGACGGTGCGGAGCCCGGCGAGGTCCTCGTCGGGGATCTTGACGCCGTACTTGTCCTCGGTCTGCACCGCGATCTCAACCATCGACAGCGAGTCGATGTCGAGGTCGTCGACGAACGACTTCTCCGGGGTGATCTCCGAGGGCTCGATACCGGTGACCTCTTCGATGATCTCGGCAATACCGGCGATGATTTCTTCCTGACTGACAGACACGTTCGGTTCCCTTCGTAATATGTTGTGTAACTGCTGAATTGACGTGCGTATGCGGTTGTAGGACGGACAGGTTCGACATCGTCGTTTTGAGTGCCTACGCACCCAAGGGTTTTACAGCTCTGTCAAACCATCCAGGTCTGCGGGAGTCTTGACGGCACGCGTCGGTACTCCACGAAGTTCACGCTTGGCGATGCCACTCAGAGCGCCCGCGGGCGGAAACTCGACAATCGCCTTGACATTTCGCTGACGCAAAGTCTCGCTGCAGAGATCCCAGCGGACCGGACGAGTCAACTGTGCGACGAGCTTCTCTATCGCGTCGCTAGCACAGGATACCGGCTGGCCGTCGCGGTTGGACAACAGAACGGCAGTCGGTTCCGCGGTCGCGACATTCTGCACCGCCGCGGCATAGCCGTCGAGAGCAGAGGCCATGAATTCAGTGTGGAAGGCGCCGGCGACACCGAGCGCACGCACCCGGGCCTTCGCCGGCGGGTCTTCGGCAAGTTTTTCCAGCGCGCCGAGGCGGCCGGCCGCCACGATCTGACCGGCGGCGTTGCGGTTTGCCGGGACCAAGTCGAGTGCTTCCAGGCGGGCCAACACATCGGCCTCGTCACCGCCGAGCACCGCGGACATACCGGTCGGCTCGTCGGCGCAGGCCTTGGCCATCTCCGCACCGCGGGTGGCGGCCAGCGCGACGGCGTCGTCGGGGGAAATCACGCCGGCGATCGCGTAGGCGGCGATTTCGCCGACCGAGTGGCCGGCCACGATGACATCGCCGGCGTCGGCGAGCACACCGCGCCTGGTCAGCTCCTGGTGGGCCAGCAGGGTGGCCGCGACGACCAGAGGCTGGGTGACGGCAGTGTCGGTGATCTCGTCAGCCGACGCGGTGGTGCCCAGGCGAGCGAGGTCCAGACCGCTGACCGTCGACCAGGACGCCATCTGGTCCGCGGCGCCGGGTAGTTCCAGCCACGGCGACAGCATGCCGGGGGTCTGCGATCCCTGTCCGGGGGCAAGCAACGCAATCACGTGTTTAAGAGAACACTGTGAAGGGGTCTTTGCGCCGTGTAACAGATTATGAACCTTGTCTTATGTTTTTGTGGAACCTCCACAAAAAGGCACGCGATGCGACTTATTCGATATCTTGCCGCAATCTGTCAACCGGCAGCAATTGTCTCCGAGGGTACGACCAGGTCCTTTTCTACCCGCGGCGTGACGGGCGTCACGATGTTGTTGGCAAGGCTGGACTGCTGAGCCTGGTAGGCGAGGTGACCGACGGTAGCGGCCACCCGGAGGACATAGGCGTCGCGTGGCTGGGTCGGATCACGGCCAGTGAAGTCCGCGATACGCCGCAGTCGGTAGCGCACCGTATTTGGATGAACGAACAACTTGCGGGCGCAGGCTTCGATCGCGCCGCCGCAGTCGAGGTAGGCGTCGAGAGTCTCGGTGAGGGTCGGGCCCGCGTCGCCCAGTGGCCGCATCACGTCGGTGTGTAACGCCGCGATGGCCGACGCGTCGCCCATCAGGGCCCGCTCGGGCAGTAGTTCGCGCGCCAGTACCGGCCGCGGCGCTCCTCGCCAGCCGGCCACGGCGTTCATCCCGGAGATGGCCTCACTGGCGCTGTGGTAGGCCGCGGTCAGCATCGGCGCCGTCGGCCCGATCACCACCGGGCCGTCGGAGAAGGCGCCCAGCAGATCCGCGAAGACCTTCTCGGTCGGCGTCAGCTGGCCGGACACGATCGCCACCAGATAAGTGCCGTGCACGTCGGTGAGCGCGGCGCGGCCATGTCGTGCGGCGATATCCCGAACATCTTGGCTGGCGTTGTTTTCCCGGCCCGGCGGCGGAGTTCCCACCACCACCGTCGCCGGGGCGGTGGTGTCCCAGTTCAGGGCGGCTGCCCGGGATAGCAGCTCGGGACCGGTGTCGCCGCGCACCACGGCGTCGACGACGCTGGCCTCCATTCGGCTGTCCCAGGATCCACGCGCCTCGGCCGCATCGGCGTAGGCGGTGGCGGCACTGAAGGCCAGGTCGCGACTGTATTTGAGGACCCCCACCGTCAATGCGGTCAACTGCTCGTCTGAGCGGGCCACCAGCGGGACGACCTCTTCGAAGAACTCCATGGTGAAGCGCACCATGTCCACGGAGTGGCGCAATGCGATCCGCCGGGTCAGATCCTGCGGCATCAGTTCGAAGGCCCGCGCCGTGTAGTCGACATTGCTGCTGGGGTCGGCCATCCACTCCACGAAGTTCACGACGGCGGTCTGCACGACCAGCGCCACGCTGGCCCGCTGGGAGGCCTCCAGCTCGGCGAAGAACGGCAACCGCTCCTGCATGGCGGTCACCGCCTCGGTGGACAGCCGACCGGAGTGCTGCTTCAACCGCCGCAACAGCGACTCGGGAACGCTGTCCAGCAACTCCGCCGTCGTCCGGGGCGTCGTAAACTGCTTGTTACTCACCCCTAAAAGCTACGCCAGTTTTCTGGATGTTTCCGCTAAGCCGGGAGGACGTCGCGCCGGCGGGCGACCGGCGGCTAGGCGCCCGGGCCGGGATCGGAAGTCTGCACCGGCGCCGCCTGCACGTCGTCGATCCGGTACTGGCGCGCCGCCGCGACCGGTACCGACGGATCGATGCGGCCATCCCGGGCCAGGGCCTCCAGCACCGCCACGACCTGCGATTCGGCGTCGGTGTTGAAGTAGCGGCGCGCGGCCGGCCGGGTGTCGGAAAAGCCGAACCCGTCGGTGCCCAGCGTGACGTAGGTGCCCGGAACCCAGGGCCGAATCTGTTCAGGGACAGCGCGCATCCAGTCCGACACGGCGATGATCGGCCCCGAGCATCCCGAAAGGGCCTGGCTGACGTAAGCCTTACCCGCTGGGCGGTCCGAGTGGCGCAGTCTCGCCTTCTCGACGGCGATGCCGTCGCGGTTCAGCTCGCTCCAACTGGTCACCGACCACACATCGGCGGCGACGTCCCATTCGGCGGCCAGCATCTCGGCGGCTTGTAGCGCCGAGGGCATCGCTACCCCGGAAACCAGGATGTGGGCCGTGTTTGCGCGACTCTCCTTGGCCGCCTGGTACCGGTAGATGCCCCGCAGCAGGCCTTCGGGGTCGAAGTTCGCCGGCTCCGGCGGCTGCGCATACGGCTCGTTGTAGATGGTGATGTAGAAGGAGACGTTCTCCGGGTTTTCGCCGAACATGCGGGCCAGCCCGCTTTCGATGATGTAGGCGATCTCGTAGGCGAAGGCAGGGTCATAGGCGATTACCGCGGGATTGGTGGCCGCCAGCAGCAGCGAGTGGCCGTCGGCGTGCTGCAGACCCTCGCCGGTCAATGTGGTGCGCCCCGCGGTGGCCCCGAGCAGGAAGCCGCGCGCCATCTGGTCTGCCGCGGCCCACATGCCATCGCCGGTGCGCTGGAACCCGAACATCGAATAGAAGATGTAGATCGGGATCATCGGTTCGTTGTGCGTCGCATACGACGTGCCGGCCGCGGTGAACGAGGCGACGGATCCGGCCTCGTTGATGCCCTCGTGCAGGATCTGGCCGATTTCACTTTCCTTGTAGGCCAGCATCAGATCGGCGTCCACAGCGGTGTAGAGCTGGCCGAGGCGGTTGTAGATCTTCAACGACGGAAACCAGGAGTCCATGCCGAACGTGCGTGCCTCGTCGGGGATGATCGGCACGATGCGGGGCCCAATTTCCTTGTCGCGCAATACCTCTTTGAAGGTGCGAACCGTCGCCATGGTGGTGGCTACCTCTTGGTGGCCCGAACCCTGCTTCAACGCCTTGTAGGTATCGCGGCCCGGCAGGGTGAGCGCCTTGGCCTTGGTGCGCCGTTCGGGCAGGAAGCCGCCCAGCGCGCGGCGCCGATCGAGCAGGTAACGGATCTCCGGGGCCTCCGGGCCGGGGTGGTAGTACGGGGGCAGGTAGGGATCCTGCTCCAGCTGGGCATCGCTGATCGGGATGCGTATGGCGTCGCGGAAATCCTTAAGATCTTGCAGCGCGAGCTTTTTCATCTGATGTGTCGCGTTGCGGCCCTGGAAGTGGGCGCCCAGCGAGTAGCCCTTGATGGTCTTGGCCAGAATTACCGTCGGCTGCCCTTTGTGGTCGACGGCGGCGCGGTAAGCGGCGTAGACCTTGCGGTAATCGTGGCCACCGCGCTTGAGATTCCAGATCTCGGAATCGGTCATGTGCTCGACGAGCGCCTTGGTTCGCGGGTCGCGTCCGAAGAAGTGGTCGCGCACATAGGCCCCGTCGTTGGCCTTGTAGGTCTGGTAGTCGCCGTCGCAGGTGGTGTTCATCAGGTTCACCAGTGCGCCGTCACGGTCGGCGTGCAGCAGCGCGTCCCACTCGCGACCCCACACCACTTTGATGACGTTCCAGCCGGCGCCGCGGAAGAACGACTCCAGCTCCTGAATGATCTTGCCGTTGCCGCGCACCGGGCCGTCGAGGCGCTGCAGGTTGCAGTTGACCACGAAGGTCAGGTTGTCCAGGCCCTCCAGCGCGGCGACGTGGGCCAGGCCACGGCTTTCCGGCTCGTCCATCTCACCGTCACCGAGGAACGCCCACACGTGCTGATCGGAGGTGTCCTTGATGCCCCGGTCATGCAGATAGTGGTTGAACCGGGCCTGATAGATCGCGTTCATCGGGCCGAGGCCCATCGACACCGTCGGGAACTCCCAGAAGTCGGGCATCAGCCGCGGATGCGGGTAGGACGGCAGGCCACCGCCGGGATGGCTGTGTTCCTGACGGAAACCGTCGAGCTGGTCTGCGGTCAGCCTGCCTTCCAGGAACGCGCGCGCGTAAATGCCGGGGGAGGCGTGGCCTTGGATGAACACCTGGTCTCCGCCACCCGGGTGCGATTTCCCGCGGAAGAAGTGGTTGAAGCCGACTTCGTAGAGCGCCGCAGATGAGGCGTAGGTCGAAATGTGGCCGCCTACGCCGACTCCCGGGCGCTGGGCGCGGTGCACCATGATGGCGGCGTTCCATCTGATCCAGGCCCGGTAGCGGCGCTCGACGTCCTCGTCGCCGGGGAACCACGGCTCAAGCTCGGTAGGGATGGTGTTGACGTAGTCGGTGGATGTCAGCGCCGGGATCGCGACCCGCTGTTCACCGGCGCGTTCCAGCAGGCGCAACATCAGGTAGCGCGCCCGCGACGGCCCAGAACGCTCCAGCAACTCGTCGAAGGACTCCAGCCACTCGGCCGTCTCCTCCGGGTCGATGTCCGGCAGGTAGGACGCCACACCTTCGCGGATTACCCGCACCCGATCGGGTTCGTTTGCGCCGGTTGGGTTTTTCGCCAGATCGTGGCGTACGAACTCGGTAGTCAACGTACTACTCCTTATGGGACGGTTCATCTGCTTTTGGCTGATGTCGCCGTCGGTCGGTGCCGAGGCCCCTCTCGGTTACTCCCTATCGTGCCGCACTGTCGATCGCCCTGCGTAGTCCCCGTCGAAGCTGGTTCAAGCGATCACCCGGTAACGTCACACGTTGTGCTGATCGGATGGCGACTGCGGACCGGGGCGCGGGCGATCGGCTGCGTCGCGACGATCCTGACGGGCATCGTCGGGTGTTCCAGCGTCACGGATGGCACGCCGACCGTCGACACCGCAATGGCCCCGGCCTACCGAGAGTCGGTCTCCGCATCGGTGTCGGCATCGGCCGTCACATCAAGCGTGCGGGAGTCGCGGCGTCAGCAGTCGCTGACGACCCAAGCCGCCGTGCGTGCGTGTGAGTCGTTCGCCACCACCAGCAAAGACGCCGTCGACAAGGTGAATGACTTTGTAGCGGCGTACAACCAGGGCCGCGACACCACACCGGCCGAAGGTCCGGCCGTCGATACGCTTAACCACAGCGCCGATTTGGTCCAACACGACACGAGTGGCCCGGTGTCCCAGGACCTGCAGCAGGCGCTCAACGCTTATGCCGACGCGGCCCGCGACCTGGCGAACACGATCCGCTCGCATGCCGGGATGGCGGAATTCAATCAGCGCGTCAATCAGTTCAACGACACCAAGACCGAGGCCGTCAAGCAGTGCCGAGCGTCCATATGAGTGGGCCGGATGTGCAACGCTACGTGCTATGCGACGATGAATGCCATCGCGCTGCGCGTTGACGTTCGAACGCTTGGAACTGACCGGCTTGAGGCTGAAAGGGAGGGTCGCACGGTGGTGGCGGCGGATGACGCCCCGAGCTACGCCCGCAAATTGGGCATCGATAAAGGACAGGTTGTCCAGGAGTGGGGTTGGGACGAGGACACCGACGACGATATCCGCGCCGACGTAGAGGATGCGTGCGGTGGCGAGTTACTCGACGAAGACACCGATGAAGTTGTCGACGTCGTATTGCTGTGGTGGCGCGACGGCGACGGTGATCTGGTCGACACTTTGATGGACGCGATCGCGCCGCTGGCAGACGACGGTGTGATCTGGGTGCTCACTCCGAAGACCGGCCGACCAGGTCACGTGCTACCTGCGGAGATCGCAGAGTCGGCCCCTACCGCGGGACTGATGCCTACGTCGTCAGTCAACCTGGGGGATTGGAGCGCGAGCCGGTTGGTGCAGCCGAAGTCGCGTGCCGGGCGCCGTTGATGCTGACGGTCGGCGCTACCGCACCAGACTTCACGCTGCGCGACCAGAACCGCCAGCCGGTCACCCTGAGCGATTACCGAGTCGGTGAAGGCGCCAAGAATGTGCTGCTGGTGTTCTTCCCGCTGGCGTTCACCGGAATTTGCGAGGGTGAACTCGGCCAGTTGCGTGATCGCCTGCCCGACTTCGAGAATGACGACCGTGCGACGCTCACGATTTCGGTGGGCCCGCCGCCCACCCACAAGGTGTGGGCGACCGAAAGCGGCTTCCTGTTCCCGGTGCTCTCCGACTTCTGGCCGCACGGCGCGGTCAGCCAGGCCTACGGCGTGTTCAATGACGACGCCGGCTACTCCAACCGCGGCACCTTCGTCGTCGACCGATCCGGGACGATTCGGTTCGCCGAGATGAAGCAGCCCGGTGAAGTCCGCGATCAGCGACTTTGGACCGACGCGCTGGCGGCCCTGACGGGCTGAACGGTCCGTCGGCGTTTTGGGTGCTGAGTGGTCGGGGCGGTATCTTAGCGCCGCACGGGCGCGTAGCTCAGTGGTAGAGCTCTGGTTTTACACACCAGCGGTCGGCGGTTCGATACCGTCCGCGCCCACCAACTCACGGCACCAGGACGACTTTGCCGACGTTCTCCCGCGCAGCAAGGATTCGATGTGCTTCCGGCGCGTCGGCGAACGGCACGGCGGCGTGCACCACCGGAGCTGCCGTGCCATCCGACAATGCCGTTGTCAGCGGCTCTATCCAGGGTTCGAGCGTGCCGCGGTCATCCCACAACCGCAGCATGTTGAGGCCGATGACGGTCTTCGATTCGCTCATCTGGGTGATCAGGCTGAATCCGCGCAACATCGCCAGTGCCTGTGGCGCCGCCCGGCGCAGCGACCGCTTCTCGCCTTGTTGCAACGCCGAGAGGCCGTACGCCACAAGCCGTCCACCCGGGCGAAGCAGGTTGAACGACCGGCGCAACGAGGTGCCGCCGAGCGGGTCCAAGACGATGTCGTACGGCTCCAGGCCGGTCCACCACCGGTCGCGGCGGTAGTCGATGGCGCGGTCGACGCCCAGTGCGGCGAGCCGGTCGTGCTTGCCCGGCGATGCCGTGCCGTGCACGACCGCGCCGGCGGCCTTGGCCAGCTGGACCGCCGCGATGCCGACGCCGCCGGCCGCGGCATGCACCAAAACTCGCTCGCCGGCGCGCAGCGAGCCGTAACCGTGCAGCGCCGCCCATGCCGTCGCATAGTTGACCGGGACGGCGGCGCCCTGCTCGAAACTCATCGACTCCGGCAACGCCACAGTGTCGTCTGCGGAGGCGTTTACGATTTCGGCGTAGCCGCCGAAACGCGTTCCGGCCAAGACGCGTTGGCCGATGCGCGCCGGATCAACGCCGTCTCCGACGGCCGCGATCGTCCCGGCGACCTCGTAGCCGACCACGCTGGGCACTTTCGGCGCATCTGGATACAGCCCGACGCGAGCCAGATGGTCGGCGAAATTCACTCCCGCCGCGCGCACCGAAATACGCACCTGGCCGGCGGCGGGGGGCAGCGGGTCGGGGCGCTCCTGCACCTTGAGCACGGACGGGGGACCGTGCCTGGTGATGACGACTGCCCGCATCAGCAGTCGGGCTACAGGTGACTTGCGACGAAAGCCGCGGCTTGGGCGGGCATCGCGGAATTCGCATAGGAAAGATGTACCGGCGAGAACATCTCGTCGTGCGTCGGCATGGTGAAAGTTGCGCCTGTTGTGCAGACCGGGTCGCCGGGCGCACACAGGTCTATCGCCTTAGCCCCGTACCAGGGGCTGACAGCGGGGATTGACGCCCCCAGATAACGGTCCGACGGATTCCCGAAGACGGCGAGCGCCGCAACGTGATCGGCCACGTCCTGCGGTAGCGACACCGGAACAAAGCCCGATACCGGCAGTTGGGCGATGGTGATCAGATCGATCACAATCGCGCCCTGGGAATAGCCGCCCAGCACCAATTTGGTGTTGGGACAATTGGCGGCCATGGCCTCGACGTGAGCGTTCGCGTCAACGGCGCCGGCGTTCGCAGATGGCGCGAAATCGTCTGAGGCGGGGTAGTTGACCGGATACACCGCGAGCGACCGGCCCCCAACTTGCGAGCGCAGTGAATCGATGAATTTTTGTCCGACCACGCCGACGCCCGGCGGTTCGGTGGTAGCACGGGCGAACGTGACCTCAACGTCGGGGCAGGGGGCTGCGGACGCGGCGGCAATGTTGACCGATGCGCTCAGCAGCGCCGTCCAAGTGGTCACCACCACAGCGGCAGCTAGATGCGCGACTCGGCGTGCCCTCATGTCGTAATGCTGACACATCGCGCCGGGACTGTGGTCTGGTCCGCCAATCCGCTTCGGGGATGCTTTTTTCTCACTCAGCCCGGCGGCGCGAAGAACTCGAGCGCGATGCCGTCCGGGTCGCGGAAGCTCAAACCCGAGCCGTACCCGGCGTCGACGATTCCGCCATGGACAATGCCGAGGTCGTTGAGTCGGGCCATCCATATCTCCAATTCGCGGCGGTCGGTGCAGCCGAAGCCGACGTGATCGAGCCCAACCCGGAACTCGCTGAATCGCTCGTCCGGGGCCGAACGCTCGTGTTGGTGGATTCCGAACAGCGTGCGCCCGTCGAGCAGCCACACCAGGTGCCGAAATCCGGCGTCGGTGTGCTCGTCGAGCACCGGGTCCGTGCCGAGCAGCCTGCGATACCACGGACCGCTGATTCCCATGTCGCGCACGGTGATCGCGACATGGTTGAGTCCCGGAAAAGTCATGCGGTGGTCCCTTCTCGGCGATTCTCGGTTGTGGGTGTGATCTACGTCGCATCGCGCTGCCAAATGAGGCGAGCGCCACATTTACTTCGGTTGACTAATTAGCCATGCTTGATACATGACTTCGCAACTGACGCCCGAACGTACGACTTCGCTTGCGACCAAGACCGAGGAAGCCCGCGAGCGGCCCCTGCTTCTGCAGCCGTGGTTTGTGATGGCGCTGCTGAGTATGGCCGCCATTGTGCTGGTTATCCTCTTCAGCTAGACGATTCGCCATCCGCGCCGGGCGCGGAACCGCATGTCCCACAGGTAAATGCGATAACCGAGGATCCACGCCTGGTGCGGGATCAGCCGGTCAGCCAGCTGCAGCGCGGCCAGCAGCCACTCGAAGTGGCGCTGCTGAGACTCTGACCAGTCCAGCCGCATCAGCGTGCGGAATTCCGCAGCCAGGAATCCCGTCGTGGCGAACAGGTTGAACGATCCGGCAAGTGCATGCAGCGGCCGGGGCAGGAACGCCATCGTTGCGACCCCGTGCAGATGGTCGCGCACCGGCGGATCGATGCGCAGGTCTTCCAGCGAGCGCTTCCAGTAGTCGTCGAACGCCACCCGGTCCGGAGGCCACATGCCTTCGCGCACTTGAAGCGTGGTGCCCAGCCGCTTGGCGTCCGAATAAACCGCATCCGCGGTGGCCTCGTCCAGCGGACCGTACAGGAATTCGTGCTGGTCGACGAAATAGCGGTACAGACAGGCGGCTACCCACAGCTGCAGCGCTGGATCGAACGCGTTGTAGGACACCGGGCTTGACGACGTCGAGCGCACCTGCCGGTGCGCGGTGTCGACGGCAGCACGGATGAGTTCGCGGTCCGACTCGGTGCCGATGGTCGCGACGGCCAGATACGTGCCGGTGGTACGCGCCCGTTTGAACGGATGCTTGTAGACGTTGCCGCTGTCGACCGGACTCTCCAGTACCCCATAGCCGACGCCGGGCAACGACAGCTGCATGATCACATTCGCAGCGGGCAACAACACTGCGGCCGGATTTAGCAGGTCAGCGACCCGGGTGGCGCGTCGCTTCATTGCGGCTGGTGCTCGCCGGAAGGCTCCATCAACCGAGTAGACCATGTGTGAGACGCTGCCGGAGTGTTTGGGGCGACGCGGCACAACCGCGTCATCGGTGTGCTGGCCGGCTATCTGGCCGACGTCGTGCTGGCCGATCCGCAGGCGGGTCATCCGGTCGCGGGATTCGGCGCCGCGGCAGCGACGGTGGAGCGGCTCACTTACCGCGACACCCGGATCGGCGGCGCCGCCCATGTCGGCGTGTTGGTCGGCGCGGTGAGCCTGCTCGGCGTCGCCGTGCAGTGGCATGCCCGGCGGCGCGGCCCGCTGTGGTCGGTCGCCGCGACCGCGGCCGCCACCTGGGTAGCGCTGGGCGGAACCTCGCTGGCGCGCACCGGCCTGGCGATGGGCGACCTGTTGAGCCGCGACGATGTCGAGGGCGCCAGACGGCTGTTGCCCTCGCTGTGCGGGCGTGACCCGGCGCGCCTCGACGCGGCGGGACTGACCCGCGCGGCGGTCGAATCGGTTGCCGAGAACACCTCCGACGCGCACGTCGCGCCGCTGCTGTGGGCAACGGCGGGCGGCGTGCCCGCGGTCCTCGGCTACCGCGCCGTCAACACGCTCGACTCGATGGTCGGCCACCGTTCGCGGCGCTATGCCCGATTCGGTTGGGCCGCAGCACGTCTGGATGACGCAGCAAACTATGTCGGCGCACGGGTGACCGCGGCTCTGGTGGCGCTGTGCGCACCGATCGTCGGCGGATCGCCGGCTGGTGCGGTGCGCGCCTGGCGTCGTGACGCCGCCCGCCATCCCAGCCCGAACGCCGGCGTTGTCGAAGCGGCCTTCGCCGGGGCCCTGGGTGTGCGCCTCGGTGGGCCCACGCAGTACCGGTACGAACTGCAGATCCGGCCGACCCTCGGCGACGGCGACCCGCCGTCGGTGGCTGACCTGCGCCGCGCGGTGCAGCTTTCCCGGGCGGTGCAGGCGGCGGCCGCGGCGTTGTGCCTGGGCCTCAGCGCGGCGACGATGCGGCCCGCGCCGCGGGCCGAGGAGGAGCCGCGCAATTAGCCTTAGCGCCGCCGTCCGTAGCGGTCGATGAGCTTGTCCTCGACGGTCACCGGGGCAGGCTTCTGAGCGGGCTCCGAAGGCTCGGAAGGCTCGGAAGGTGATGACTGACTCTTCTCGGCGCGGCGGGCCCGGATCTCGGCGTAGACGAAGTAGCCCAGCAGAATCGGTGCGACGACGCCGAAGGTAATCCACTGGATGCCGTAGGACAGAAACGGCCCGGCGTCCAGATGGGGGAGTCCGATGACGCCCAGCCCGCCGGGCTGATTGTCGACCAATTGCAGATATGACCCGGCCAACGGAACCCCGGTCAGCGTCGCTATCTGGCCTATGTCTATCGAATACACCTGCCGCACACCGTCACTGATGAATGACTCTTTGTCGAGTACCGGCTGCTCGGAGTCGCGCAGGCGCGCTGTGAGCGTCACCGTCTCGTGCGGAGGTGGTGGGATCGGCGGCACTCGCGAACCCTGCGCAGGCCGCACCCAGCCGCGGTCGACCAAAACGTTGGGGCCGCCATCGACGATGAATGGGACCAGCACTTCCAGCGCCGGATTCCCTTCGGCCACCCGCAACCGGACCAGCAGCTGTTTGTCCGCCAGATAGTGGCCGGTCGCCGTCACCCTGCGCCACTGCGCGTCGGGAGCCGATGAATCTTGATGCGGCAACAGGGTTTTCAGCGGCACAGGCGCGGTCGTCAGGGATTGCTGGATCTGGTCGTTCTCTCGCGACGTCTTGGTGTTCTTTCCCAGCTGCCAAGGCGCGAGCACGCTGAAACACAGGTAGGTGAACGCGATCACCACCACTGCCAGCGCCACCCAGCCTGGCCGCAGCAGGAAGGCCAGCCGACGCATCAGCGGTGTCCATTCTGGCCAAGTCGCTCGTCGACCCAGTTGTGCAGACCCGGCAAGGAAGCCTCGATGGCGGTGAAGACCGCTTCGAAGTCGTCGTGGTCGCCGTAATACGGGTCGTCAACGTCGAGCGCATAAGCACCGGAGCGGGGGTCGAAGGACCGCAGCATCCGGATTCGGTCGGCGTCGACACCCAGTTGCTGAAGCAACCACACGTGGTTTCGGGCCAGCGCGATCACCAGGTCGGCTTCGATGTGGTCGATGCCGATTTGCGCAGCGCGATGGTCGGTGGGGTAGCCGTGCTCGCGCAGCACCCGGTTGGCCCGCTCGTCGGCGCACTTGCCGATGTGCCAGCCCGCGGTTCCCGCACTGGTCACCCGCACGGCGTCGTGCAGACCACGTTGGCAGATCTGGTGGGCGAACATTTTCTCGGCCATCGGCGACCGGCAGATGTTGCCGGTGCACACGAACGTGATGTGCAGCCTTGGGGCAGCCTGACGACGATGCAGGCCCGTCAGGGCCTGAGGCGGAGTCGGGCAATCAGACTCAGCCTGACGATGCAGGCCCGTCAGGGCCTGAGGAGGAGTCGGGCAATCAGACTCAGACACCCAACGCCCTCCGCAGGTCGGCGACGGTAGCGACATGCACGGTCCCGCTGGTCGCTTCGGTGGCGTCGGCGAAATCGGCCTGGCCGTATCCCCAACCGACCACGACCGCGTCGATGCCGTGCGCGGCGGCGCCTTCGACGTCGTGGCGGCGGTCACCGACCATGAGCACGCGTTCCGGTAGCGGCTGCAGTTGCGCCAACGCGTGGGCCAAAACGTCCGCCTTGCTGGCACGGGTGCCGTCGACGCTGGCTCCGGCGACGACCTCGAAGTGCTGGTCGAGCCCGAAATGCGCCAGGATGCGCTGTGCGGTCGGCTCCGCCTTGGAGGTGGCGACGGCGAGCCGGACGCCCGCCGCGCGGAGGTCGGCCAGCAAGTGACTGATGCCGTCGAAGAGGCTGTTCATCGCCCAGCCGCGGGTGGTGTAGTCGGCGCGGTAGGCGGCGATCGCGGCGTCGGTGTGCTCGCCCAGCCCCATTAGGGCCAGGGTGTGGTGCATCGGCGGGCCGACGATCCGGCTGGTCAGGTCACCCTCGGGCACCGCGGCGCCGATCTGGCCGAGCGCGTGGCGAAAGCTGGACACGATGCCGTCAGCAGAGTCGGTGAGGGTGCCGTCGAGGTCGAAGATCACCAGCTGGGGCTGATCGGTCGATACCGTGCGTGTCACGTCCCTATTGTCCAAGATGGCGCGACGTGCCCGTGAACCAGTCTGACCGTGTCCCGATACCCGGCCTCGGCGGGCGGTCGTTAGGGTTTCAGACGTGGCGAGTCTGGATCCGAGCGTGGCCTTCCCGCTCGCGGCGGCGCGCTACCACGGCGATCAGGCCGCCGAACCGGGCATGCTCGATTTCGCCGTGAACGTCCGGGAGACCCGACCGCCGGCCTGGCTGGTCCAGCGGCTGGCCGCAAGGTTGCCGGACCTGGCGCATTACCCCGGCGTCGACGACGAGCGCGCGGCGACGCAGGCCGTCGCGCTGCGTCACGGTCGCGCTCCCGACGAGGTTGCGCTGTTGGCCGGAGCCGCCGAGGGATTCGCATTGCTGCCGAATCTGCGCCCGACGCTGGCGGCGGTGATCGCGCCATCGTTCACCGAGCCCGCTGTGGCGCTCAGGGCGGCCGGTGTCTGCGTGCAGCACATCGTGCTTGACCGGCCGTTCAGCCTGGCTGGCGTGCAGGTGCCCGACGACGCCGATCTCGTCGTCGTCGGCAACCCCACCAACCCGACGTCGGTGCTGCACACCCGCGAGCAGATTCTCGCGTTGCGGCGACCCGGCCGGATCGTAGTGGTGGACGAGGCATTCGCCGATTCGGTTCCCGGCGAACCGGAATCGTTGGCCGATGTGCCGCTGCCCGATGTGCTGGTCCTCCGCAGCCTGACCAAGACATGGTCGCTGGTGGGACTGCGGGTGGGCTACGCATTGGGTGCGGCCGACCTGTTGGCTCGGCTGACCGCTCAGCGGGCCCACTGGCCGGTGGGCACGCTGCAATTGACGGCGATCGCGGCCTGTTGTGCACCCGACGCGGTGGCCGAAGCCGAAGCGGGCGCCCGGCGGCTGGCGGCGTTGCGCACCGAGATGGTGTCCGGCCTGCGGTCGGCGGGTGTCGAACCGGTCGATGGCTGTGCGCCATTCGTCTTGTTCACCGCCGCTGACGCTGACTTAATGCGAAAGCGTCTGCACTTCAAGGGGATTGCGGTGCGGCGGTGCGACACTTTCATCGGCCTGGACGGGCGATATCTGCGGGCCGCGGTTCGACCGGAATGGCCGGTGCTCGTTGCCGAGATCGCCGAGATGGCAAAGAGTGGGGCACTCCGATGACCGTGCGGGTGGCTGATGTCATCGACGTGCTGGACCAGGCCTATCCGCCCGGGTTAGCCGAGTCGTGGGATTCGGTGGGCCTGGTGTGCGGCGACCCCGACGAGGTGCTGAGTTCGGTGACGATCGCCGTCGACGCCACCGCGGCGGTAGTCGACGAGGTCCCCGACGGTGGTCTGCTGCTGGCCCATCACCCGCTGTTGTTGCGGGGCGTGGACACGGTGGCGGCCAGTACCGCCAAGGGTGCATTGGTGCACCGCCTGATCCGTTCCGGCCGTTCGCTTTTCACCGCACACACCAACGCCGACTCGGCGTCGCCGGGGGTGTCGGACGCGTTGGCGCATGCGCTCGGGCTGACCGTCGAGGCGGTGCTGGCGCCGTCGCCGGTAGCGCCTGATGTGGACAAGTGGGTGATCTTTGTGCCGCCGGAGCACGCGGAGGAGGTGCGGGCCGCGGTTTTTGCGGCCGGGGCCGGCAGCATCGGCGACTATTCCCAATGCAGTTGGAGCGTGACCGGAACCGGCCAGTTCCTGCCCGGTGACGCAGCTACTCCGGCCATTGGCAGGGTCGGTGCGGTGGAGCGAGTGGTCGAGGATCGGCTTGAGGTCGTCGCACCCGCGCGGGCACGGCGCGAGGTGCTCGCGGCGATGCGCGCCGCGCATCCATACGAGGAGCCGGCATTTGACATCGTTGCGTTGGCGCCGCCGCCCGCTGGCGTCGGGCTGGGCAGGGTCGGCTCGTTGATCCAGCCAGAGCCGTTGAGCGCGTTCGTATCCCGGGTTAGGACAGGTTTGCCGCAAACGACGTGGGGGGTGCGCGCCGCGGGCGACCCGGACCTGACGGTGTCGCGGGTCGCGGTATGCGGGGGCGCCGGCGACTCGTTGCTGGACGCCGCCGCGGCTGCCGGCGTGCAGGCCTATGTCACGGCCGACCTGCGCCATCACCCCGCCGACGAGCACTGCCGCGTTTCCGGTGTGGCCTTGATCGATGTTGCACATTGGGCCAGCGAATACCCTTGGTGCGAACAAGCGGCCGATGTCTTGCGGTCGGCTTTCGGTACGGGCCTCTCGGTGCAGGTGTGCCCGGTCCGCACTGATCCATGGAACGTTGACAACGACAGCGGGAGTGACCACTGATGAAAGCCGCAGTCGCGCAGCAGCGCTCGTTGCTCGAAATTGCGGAGCTGGACGCTGAACTGTCCAGGATCACGCACCGCGCCGGCCACCTGGCCGAGCGTCAAGATTGCGAGAGACTGCAGACGGATCAGCTCGCGGCCAATGAGCGGCTGGGGCCGTTGCAGATCGCGTTGGAAGACTTGGACGCTCAGATTTCCCGCTTCGAGTCGGAGATCGACGCGGTGCGCCAACGCGAGGACCGGGACCGTTCGCTGCTGCAATCGGTCGCCGATGCCAAGCAGTTGTCGGAACTGCAGCATGAGCTGGACACTCTGCAACGCCGCCAATCCAGTCTGGAGGACTCGCTGTTGGAGGTGATGGAACGTCGCGAGCAGCTGCAAGCCCAACAGGCTGGTGAATTGTTGAAAATCGAAGAGCTGCAAGCTGAGCTGGCCGTCGCGCAGCAGGCTCTTGACGGCGTGCTCGAGGAAATCGAGCAGACCCGCCGTCGTCACTGCACGCGCCGCGATGAACTCATCGCGGCGTTGGATCCCGAGCTGATAGCGCTTTACGAGCGACAGCGTGCCGGCGGCGGTCCTGGCGCGGGAGCGCTACAGGGCCGCCGGTGCGGGGCCTGCCGGATTGAGATCGACCGTGGCGAGTTGTCCAGGATTTCGGCGGCCGCCGATGATGATGTGCTGCGGTGTCCTGAATGCGGCGCAATCTTGTTGCGAGTCAAAGGCGCAAGCCAGTGAAGGTCATTGTCGAAGCCGATGGGGGGTCGCGTGGCAACCCGGGTCCGGCTGGTTATGGGTCGGTGGTCTGGACAGCGGACCGGTCGATCGTTTTGGCGGAGAGCAAGCAAGCCATCGGCCGCGCCACTAATAACGTCGCCGAATATCGCGGCCTGATTGCCGGTTTGGAGGAGGCGGCCAAGCTGCAAGCCACCGAGGTCGCGGTGTCGATGGATTCCAAGCTGGTGGTCGAGCAGATGTCGGGCCGCTGGCGGGTCAAACATCCCGAACTGGCCGAACTCAACGGCAAGGCCCGCGCTCTCGCGTCGCGGTTCGAAAAGATCAGTTACAAATGGATTCCGCGAGCAGAGAACTCCTACGCCGATCGACTGGCCAACGAGGCGATGGACGCTGCCGCAGCTGCTGAAGAGCTTCCGCAGAGCGATAATTCAGCGCCGACCGCGCACACGCAGGAAACCCCGTCGCCGCCAGGCTGGACCGGCGCGCGCGGTACCGCGACCCGGCTGCTGTTGCTGCGCCACGGCCAGACCCAGCTGTCGGTGCAGCGGCGCTACTCAGGACGCGGCAACCCGTCGCTTACCGAGTTCGGGTGGCAGCAGGCGGACGCGGCGGCCCAGTATCTCGCGCAGCGCGGCGGGATCTCGGCAGTGATCACCTCGCCGCTGCAACGCTGCTACGACACCGCGACGACCGCTGCCAAAGCGTTGGGCTTGGACTTGATCGTCGACGACGACCTGATTGAGACCGATTTCGGCGTATGGGAAGGCCTGACGTTCGCGGAGGCCGCCGAGCGCGATCCCGAATTGCATCGACAGTGGTTGCGCGACACCAGCACCGAGCCGCCGGGCGGTGAGAGCTTCGATCACGTGAACCAGCGGGTCTGCCGGGCGCGGGATCGAATCGTGGCAGAGTACGGCGGTACCACGGTGCTGGTCGTTTCGCACGTGACGCCGATCAAAATGCTGCTGCGCCAAGCCCTCGACGCCGGGCCAGGCATCCTTTACCGGCTACACCTGGACCTGGCTTCGTTGAGCATTGCCGAGTTCTATCCGGACGGCGCTTCGTCGGTGCGCCTGGTGAACCAGACCGGTTATCTGAGTTAGTTACTGCGGACATCAGGTAGGCAGGCATACATGGAGTGGGCGGCCCATCATGTGGTGGCGATCGGATCGGCGCTGCTTGCTGCCTTCTTTGCTGCGGTGGGAATTGTTATCCGGCAGCGCGCGATCCAGGCCGAGGCAGCCCTTCGCAACCACTCGAGCGCGATCGTGACGTCGTGGGTTCGCCAGCCCGCATGGTGGGCGGGAACCCTGGTCGCAGTCGGCGGGTACATGTTCCAGGCGATCGCGTTGGCGCACGGATCGTTGCTACTTGTGCAGCCATTACTGGTGTCGGCACTGTTGTTCGTTCTGCCGCTGGGCGCGAGGTTCTCAAAACAGCATGTGACTGCAGCCGATTGGTATTGGGCGCTGCTGCTGACTGCGGCTCTCGCCGTCTTCGTTCTGGTGGGACAGCCGCGCGAAGGCCACTATCGTTCGCCCGTGCCCGCGTGGAGCGTGGCCCTGGGCGGCGCGGTCCCAGTGGTGATCCTCTGTGTGGCGTTGGCTCATCGAACCTTTGGTCGAACGCGTGCCATGCTGTTGGCCAGCGCCGTCGCTGTGTTGGTGGGCGTGATCGCAGTTCTGACGAAAATCAGCGTTCACCACCTCGCCATGTACGGGTGGGTTGGACTGCTGACAGTGCCGGCGCCCTATCTGCTGATACTGCTGGCCGTCGCAGTAACGGTGTTGCAGCAGTCGGCATTCCATGCCGGTGCATTGCAGGCATCCGTACCAGTCATGCTCGTCGGTGAGCCCCTCGTCGCGGTGCTGCTTGGTGTCGTGATACTCGGTGAGCATCTGGCTGTCCGCGGTGTCGGAGCGCTGATACTGGCGGTAGCAGTCGCCGCGATGACGGCTGCCACGATCGCGCTCGGCCGCGATTCGGTTCCCCACACAGCGCAGGTCGATGAGGAGACGGCATCAATCCCGGACTCGGCACCCGACGCGACGTCAACGACGTAGCGGCCCAAATCCGTCGCGCCGTTCAGGCGGCGTCGTGGAAGATCAGCCCAAGCGCGTAGCGCTCGCCGGACCGCACGACGGACAGACCATGGCGCACCGGTGCGGCCGACCAGCCCCGGGCCGAGGGCACCGGCCGGTCGCGGGTGGTGAAAAGGTAACCGTGGCCTTGCGGCAGTTGCGTCGTGGTGCCGCGCGATTGGGCTCGCGGCCGCTGTTCTACGAGCATGAACTCGCCGCCGGTGTACTCGGTCTCCGAGTCGCTCAGGTTGATCACCACTTGAAGTGGAAACACTAGATCCCCGTACAGGTCTCGGTGCAGTGCGTTCCAATCGTTCGTCCCATATTTGAGCACCAGCGCGGTCGATCGGGTCTGGCCGGCGGCGTGGCACATGTCCAGCCATTCGTCGAGGCTGTCCGGCCACGGAGCATCCCGGCCCAGCTTGGCCCACCAATCCTGGGCGATCGGCAACAGTCGCGGATAGAGCGCCTGTTTGAGGTACTCGATCGGTTCCGGGTAAGGAGCATGGAAATACCGGTACTGTCCCGAGCCGTAGCGACGCGGCGCCATGTCGATCGTGGAGCGAAACAGTTGGTCCTTGGTGTACAGCGTGCGCAGCCGACGGGCCTCGGCGGGCGTCAATAGCCGGGGCAGCAGTGCTCCGCCGTACTCGTCCACGGCAGCGGCGATGGCGTTCCAGTCGCCGGCGTCGACGCGCTTTTCCCATCGGGTCGCCGGCATCGAATCGGTCCTTTCTTCGCTGTCCGTCCTGTAGACGATAAGGATGCCGCCGATGTGAGCACCGAATCGTCGCCGAGGCGATGTATGATCGAACACATGTTCGATACACTGGTGGCGGTCGATCCGGAGGCCGAGGAATCGGCGCTGGTCGAGCGCATTGCCGAGCTGGAACGGGTCAAGTCCGCCGCGGCGGCGGGTCAGGCTCGGGCGGCGGCTGCGTTGGATGCGGCGCGCCGGGCCGCCGAGGCTGCCGCGGGTGTGCCGGCCGCGCGGCGCGGACGCGGGGTGGCCAGCGAGGTCGCGCTCGCCCGGCGGGACTCACCCGCGCGGGGTAGCCGGCACCTCGGCTTCGCCAAAGCCCTGGTCTACGAGATGCCGCATACTCTGGCGGCGCTGGAGACTGGGGCGTTGACCGAGTGGCGGGCCACCCTGATCGTGCGGGAAAGTGCGTGCCTGGACGTCGAAGACCGGCGCGCCCTGGATGCCGAATTGTGCGCCGACCCGGCCAACCTGGACGGGATGGGCGACGCACGGGTCGCGGCGGCGGCCAAGACCATCGCCTACCGGCTGGATCCGCATGCGGTTGTCGATCGGGCCGCCAAAGCCGAAACCGAGCGCACGGTGACCATTCGGCCCGCGCCCGAGACGATGACCTACCTGACCGCGCTATTGCCTGTGGCGCAGGGTGTGTCGGTGTATGCGGCGCTGCGACGCGAGGCCGACACCTGCGCCGACAGTCGGTCGCGCGGCCAGGTGATGGCCGACACGCTGGTCGAACGCGTCACCGGGCGCAGCGCGGCGACCGCCACGCCGATCGCGGTCAACTTGGTGGTATCGGACGAGACTCTGTTGGGCGGCTGCGACGCGCCGGCAGATATCGGCGGCTACGGGCCCATCCCGGCGGCTGTCGCCCGCGGGTTGATCTCGGGTGCAGTCACTGATGGACGGTCGCGGGCCACGCTGCGCCGGCTCTACGCCCACCCGGGCTCTGGGGCGCTGGTGGCAATGGAATCCCGGGCGCGGTTGTTTCCGCGCGGCTTGGCCGCCTTTATCGGGCTCAGGGATCAGCGTTGTCGCACCCCCTACTGCGATGCGCCGATCCGGCACCGTGACCATGCTCGACCGTGGGCGAGTGGCGGTGCGACCAGTGCGGGCAATGGGCTCGGCTTATGCGAGCGATGCAATTACGTCAAGGACGTGGCTGGCTGGCGAGTAGAACCGGGCGTTGACGAAACATCAAGACATACAGCGGAATTCACTACCCCAACCGGTGCACAGTACCGATCGGGAGCGCCCCCGCTGCCAACAGCGCCGGTGAGGGTGGAAATCAGTGAGATGGAAATCGCCGTCGGGATAGCAATCTCGGATTTGCATGCTGCCTAGGCAGCGGCTGGCCCCCGCATTGCGCAGCGGGTACCGTATTAGCGCGGACGAGTTGGCTGGGCGGCCGCGGCTCGTATACCGAGTCGAGGAAAGTCCGGACTTCACAGAGCAGGGTGATTGCTAACGGCAATCCGAGGTGACTCGCGGGAAAGTGCCACAGAAAGCAGACCGCTACCAGGTAGCAAGGGTGAAACGGTGCGGTAAGAGCGCACCAGCATTCCGGGTGACCGGAATGGCTCGGCAAACCCCACCCGAAGCAAGGCCAAGAAGACCGCACCACGGTGCGGTCGCGCAGGCGTCAGAGGGTTGCTCGCCCGAGCCTGCGGGTAGGCCGCTTGAGGCAGCCGGCGACGGTATGCCCAGATGGATGGTCGCCGCCGCGATACCCAGGTAACGCGGAACAGAATCCGGCTTACAGGCCAACTCGCCCGCCCCGCCGGCTCAGCTCGACAGCTTGCGCACTGCTTTATAGAGCTTGCGCAACACCGGGTCGAGCTGCTCGCGGCGTTGGATCGCCAAGTCGGTCTCCTGCTGGTAGAGCACCCCGTAGGTGAAGGTGTCCTCGCCCGCGGCGTGCGCCGCCTCGGCCTGCTGCAGCAGGTGCTCGCGGCTGACCACGCTGTCCTGGTGATCGCCGAGCACCGACTGTATCTTTTTCGCCCGCTTCGACACCTTCGCCGCGCCCGTAGCCGTCGCTGTGTAGCGAAGTCGCTTGGCGCGCTTGCGGATTTGGTGTATCGCGTGATCGCGATCCTCGTCATCGGCCCGCTCCGCGGCCTTGGCAGCCTTACGCACCTTCTTACCGGCGGCGGCGACGGTTACCGGCGCGGGCGGATGTTCGGCTGGCGGTGGAGCTTTCGCGGCCACCGCTTCCAGGGCGTCGAGCAGACGGAAGTATCGCGGGGAGCGCATCGCGACCACCGAATGCCGTAGCCCGGTCTGATAGCGGTGTTCGGCACCCTCGATCAATCGTTCCCGGATCGGTCCGCGAACCAGCTCGGGCGGCAACTGGTCCAAGGCATTTCGGTAACGCTCGGCCAATACTTCGGAATCGCGGGCTACCCCTAATATGTTGGCCAGCTCGCGCAACTCGTCGAGGATCGACGTGTCGTCGGGAAGCACAAACGAATCCGGCGACGCCTGCAGCAGGCTGCGAATCTTGCGGGTGGTCACCCGCATCTGATGCACAGCGTCGTCGGCCTCGGCGCGCACGGCGCGATCCCATACCAACAGCTCGTCGATCTGCTCGGCCACCGCCTGATGGACCGGGTCGGCCGCAGGCAAGCCTTTCGGCGTGGTGCCGAGCACCCGTGCCAGCTTGGAGCCGTGCCCGGCCGGCGTCGCACCGGCGCCAAGCAGCCGATCGCTCAGCTTGTTCATCAGCGCGGTGTTGGCCTCGGGCTGGGCGAGTTCGAGCTCCCACTCACGCCATCGCTGCTCGACTTCGGGTGCATCGGCGGTGGCGGTCCGCGACGCGGTGACCTGGTCGTCGCAGAATTCAGCGAGCACCGCGTCGTCGGCGCCGTAGAGCTGGTGAACATTTCGCCTGGTGGTTATGCGCGCGACCGGGCTCAGCGGGCGGTCCCGGACGATTGCCAGAACGACGTCTACCAGCTCGGTCGGCACATCTTCGGGACCGTCTTCGTCGTCGCCGTCCGCCGTAGCCAGTGGCGCGCGAACCTCAGTGCGGGCGTCGGGTCCGGCCGGCAGCTTCAAGTGCCAACCGGCATCGACCCCGCCGGTGCGGCGCCGCAACGTAATTCGTCTGGACGCCAGATCACGCGCCGGCGTGTCGAAGTAAACGGCGTCCAGCGTCTGCGTCGGAAGCTGCTCGACCCGATGAACATCCGCTATGCCGGCGAATGATGGTGAGCTGGTGGACTCGCCGACGTCGAATTTGCGCTCCACCTCCACATAGCGCGATACGGCTGGGGCCCCGTCAGGCATTGTCGGGCATCGTCGCTTATGGGGCCTTTCGCCGCATCCGGCAAACAGTGGTGGCTAGAAGCTGTGCTCGTCGGCGGGAAATGCCCCCGCGGCGACCTCGTCCGCGTATTGGCTTGCGGCGCGGCGCAATTCACTCCCGACGTCACCGAACCGCTTGACGAACCTGGCCGTCTTGCCGCTGGTGAGGCCGGCCATGTCCTGCCAGACCAGCACTTGGGCGTCGCAATTGGGCCCTGCTCCGATCCCAATGGTGGGGATGGTCAGCTTGCCGGTGATCTGGGTGGCCAACTCGGCCGGCACCATTTCCATCACCACCGAAAACGCGCCGGCCTCGGCAACGGCGATCGCGTCGGCGATGGTCTGTTCGGCGGCGTCGCCGCGGCCTTGCACCCGGAAACCGCCTAGGGTATTGACGCTTTGGGGAGTGAAGCCGATGTGCGCCATCACCGGGATACCCGCGGCGGTGAGCGCGGCGATCTGCTCAGCGACGCGTTCGCCGCCTTCCAGCTTGACCGCATGCGCGCCGGCTTCCTTCATGAACCGGGTCGCAGCGCTCAGCGCCGCCGTCGGGCCGGCCTCGTAGCTGCCGAACGGCAAGTCGGCGACCACCAGCGCGTGCGGTGCACCCCGCACCACGCCGCGAACCAGCGGGATGAGTTCGTCGATCGAGATGGGCACCGTGGTGTCATAGCCGTAGACGACGTTGGCGGCTGAGTCGCCAACCAGCAATACCGGGATGCCGGCATCATCGAAGACGCGGGCGGTGGAGTAGTCGTAGGCCGTAAGCATGGCCCACTTATGGCCTTCGGCCTTCATCTTCTGCAGGTGCTGAACGCGGACCCTGGCCCGCGGCGGGGCGGCGGTATCGCTGGGCAGAGAGCGGTGAGCCCCGTAAACAGTGTGCTCAGACATCATTGTCCCTAGTTGTCGTCGGGTCGATCCTCGTGGCCCAACAGGGTCCCCGGGTTCGTCTGACCATGTCAGTCTGCCACCTGCGGCCGTGCAAATGCATACCCGGTCCAGTGGACTTCCTCACACGACTACCCATCGCGTCGATTCCCGCGCCGCCTTGCGGTGCCGGACATACCATCGGCGAATGCAGCGGCTCAGCGGACTCGACGCCAGTTTTCTGTATCTGGAGACCCAATCGCAGCCGTTGCATGTCTGTTCGATCCTCGAGCTTGATACGTCGACGATGCCGGGCGGATACACCTTCGACCGGCTTCGCGACGAGTTGGCGGTCCGGATCAAGGCAATGCCGCAGTTCCGGGAGAAGCTGGCCGACAGCCCCCTGAATCTGGATCATCCGGTCTGGGTGGACGACAACAATTTCGACGTAAGTCGGCATCTGCACCGGATCGGGCTGCCGCCACCGGGCGGCCGCATGGAGCTGGCCGAGATCTGCGGGCATATCGCCGGTTTGCCATTGGACCGCACTCGGCCGTTGTGGGAGATGTGGGTCATCGAGGGCGTCGCGGGCACCGATGCCCAACAAGGCGGACGTCTGGCGTTGATGACCAAAGTCCATCACGCCTGCGTCGACGGCATCACCGGCGCGAATCTGATGTCGCAGCTGTGCAGCACCGAACCCGACGCAGCGCCACCAGAACCGGTGGACGGGGCCGGCGACGCCAACCAAATCCAGATCGCGTTGACCGGAGCCGTCAAGTTCGCGGCCAGGCCGCTGCGCTTGGCCAATGCGCTGACGGATACTGCGACCTCGGTGGTCAAGACGGTGCTGCGGGCGCGTAGCGGCCAGACGATGACGGCTCCGTTCGCGGCGCCACCGACGACCTTCAATGCCAGCATCACCGCACACCGCAACGTGGCTTACGCGCAGCTGGATCTCGAGGACATCAAGACCGTCAAGAGTCACTTCAACGTCAAGGTCAACGACGTGGTGATGGCCTTGGTGTCCGGTGTGCTGCGGCAATTCCTGCTCGACCGCGGCGAGCTGCCGGACTCGTCGTTGGTGGCGATGGTCCCGGTATCGGTGCACGGGCGATCTGATCGCCCTGGGCGCAACCAGGTTTCGGGAATGTTCTCAAAGCTGGAGACCCAGATCGCCGATCCTGCTGAACGGCTGAAGTCCATCGCTGAAGCGAATTCGGTTGCCAAGGAACATAGTTCGGCCATCAACGCCACACTTCTGCAGGACTGGTCGCAGTTCGCCGCCCCGGCGGTGTTCGGTCTGGCGATGAGGGCTTATGCGCGCACCAGGCTCACCAAGAGCCGGCCGGTGCACAACCTGGTGGTTTCCAACGTGCCGGGTCCGCAAATGCCGTTGTATCTGCTGGGCAGCGAGGTCAAAGCGATGTATCCGCTGGGGCCGATATTCCACGGCTCGGGACTGAACATCACCGTGATGTCGTTGAACGGCAAATTGGACGTGGGCCTCATCGCCTGCCCCGAGCTGGTGCCGGACTTGTGGGAGCTGGCCGACGACTTCGCCGTCGGGATGGAAGAACTGCTGCTGGCGACCCGCTAGCGCGGCTGGTCGCCCGTGCGGCAACGGCAGCCATGTGCCGGCGCATGGCAGCATGTTTAGCATGGGAACCCCTCGCGGCGACAAGATCGCGCGCACGATGCTGATCTGGACCGCGATGGCGGTGGTCGCGGCGACAGTGGCCAGCTGCACTCATGTCGTCACCGGGCGTGCGGTGCTGGCCGGACCAAGGATCGGTCAGCCAGTGGAGTGGGGTTCGTGTCGGGTCTCTGGCGGCGGCGGCGGTTCGTCGATTGTCAAGCTGCCCGGCGGCGCGCAATGCGGCAAGCTCGCTGTACCCGTCGACTACCGCCACCCCGACGGTGACGCCACGACGTTGGCGCTGATCAAGTTTCCGGCAACTCGAAACAAAATCGGTTCGCTGATCATCAATCCCGGCGGACCCGGCGAGTCCGGTATCGAGGCCGCCATGGGTCTGGTGCAGTCGCTGTCGCCACGGGTCCGAGAGCGGTTCGACCTGGTCGGATTCGATCCACGTGGGGTGGGGGCATCGCGGCCGGCGATCTGGTGCAACTCCGATGCCGACAACGACCGGCTGCGCACCGAGCCGCAGGTCGACTACCGCCCGGCGGGGGTGGCGCATATCGAGGAGGAGACCAAGGCGTTCGTCGGCCGTTGCGTCGACAAGATGGGCAAGAAGTTTCTGGCGAACGTCGGAACGGTCAATGTCGCCCGTGATCTGGACGTCATCCGCCAAGCCCTGGGCGACAGCAAACTGACGTTCTTGGGCTACTCGTATGGAACTCGGATCGGCGCCGCTTACGCCGAGGCCTATCCGAAGAACGTCCGGGCGATGATTCTCGACGGTGCCGTGGATCCGAAGACCAGCTCCATCGAAGCAGACCTGCGGCAAGCCAAGGGTTTTCAGGACGCATTCAACGACTTCGCGAAAGACTGCGCCAAGTCGACGTCCTGTCCGCTGGGCACCAACCCGGCCAAAGCCGTTGACGTCTACCACAGTCTGGTCAACCCGCTCGTCGACGCGAGCAACCCGCTGATCGGCAAGCCGGCACGCACCAAAGACCCCCGCGGCCTGAGCTACAGCGATGCCATCGTGGGCACGATCATGGCGCTGTATTCGCCGACGTTCTGGCATCACTTGACCCAGGGATTGACCGAGCTGGCTCACCACCGTGGCGACACCCTGCTTGAGCTGGCCGACCTGTACATGCGCCGGGACAAGCACGGTCACTACACCGACGCCACTGACGCCAGGGTGGCGATCGACTGCGTCGATGATCTGCCGGTCAAGGATCGGGCCAAGGCCATTGACGAAGACCGCCGCTCGCGCCAGGTTGCCCCGTTTATGAGCTACGGCAAATTCACCGGTGACGCGCCGTTGGGTACCTGCGCGTTCTGGCCGGTGCCGCCGACCAGCAAACCGCACACCGTCTCGGCTCCCGGCCTGGTGCCCACGCTGGTGGTGTCGACCACCCGTGATCCGGCGACGCCATATCAAGCCGGCGTCGACCTGGCCAACCAGTTGCACGGCAGTTTGCTCACCTACGACGGCACCCAGCACACGGTGGTGTTCCAGGGCGACAGCTGTATCGACGATTACGCGACGGCATACCTCGTCAGCGGCACTGTGCCGCCGAAGGGGGCGAAATGCTAAGAACACGCAGGAGATAACGAGACCAGAGTGTGACCTTTGGGATCACTACCCGTGGCCGATGCGTGGGACGATTGGCAGCCATGGGGCGCATGAGGCGGTTGTTCTCTGCGCTGCTTTCTTTGGGGCTCCTCACCGTCGCCGCCGTTGCGACCATCCCGATCGCGCCGACGGCGCATGCGACGCTGACCTGGGGTAGCTGCGGTCGCTTCCTCCATCACCCCGACGACGTTCCCACCGCGCAGTGCACAACCGTCCCAGTCCCCATCGACTACGACAACCCGGGCGGCGGCCAAGCGCAGCTCGCGGTCATCCGAATACCGGCGACCGGTCCTCGGATCGGGGCGCTGCTGGTCAATCCGGGTGGGCCCGGGGCGTCGGCGGTTGACATGGTCGCGGCGATGGGACCGCAGCTGGCGGGCTCCGAAATCAGCCGCCGCTTTGACCTGGTCGGGTTCGATCCCCGGGGCGTCGGCCACTCCACGCCGCTGGTGCGCTGCCAGACCGACGCGGACTTCGACGCCTACCGCAGCGAACCGATGGTCGACTACAGCCCGCCGGGCGTGGCACACATCGAACAGGTCTATCGGCAGCTGGCCCAACGCTGCCTCGACCGCAACGGCCGGGCGTTTCTGGAGAACCTCGGAACGGCGTCGGTCGCACATGACATGGATTTAGTGCGCCAGGCGCTGGGCGACGACCAAATCAACTATCTCGGCTTCAGCTACGGCACGGAGTTGGGGACCGCGTATGTCGAGCGGTTCGGTGACCACGTGCGCGCGATGGTGCTCGACGGTGCGATCGACCCGGCGGTCGGTCCGATTGACGAAAACATCAACCAGCAGGCCGGGTTTCAGACCGCGTTCAACGATTACGCGGCGGATTGCGCTCGCTCGTCGGACTGCCCGCTGGGCACCGATCCGAACCAATGGGGCAACCGCTACCACCAGCTGATCGACCCGCTGGTGAACAAACCCGCCCACACGTCGGATCCACGCGGGCTGAGTTACGCCGACGCGACCACGGGCACCATCAACGCCCTCTACACGCCGCAGTTCTGGAAATTCCTGACCAGCGGTCTGCTCGGTCTGCAGCGTGGCTCCGACCCCGGCGACCTGCTGATGCTCGCCGACGAATACTACGACCGCGACGACAAAGGGCACTACGACAACTCACAGGACGCGTTCAACGCGGTCCGCTGCGTCGACGCGCCCGAGCCGACCGATCCGGCGGCCTGGGCCGACGCCGACCGCCGGATGCGTCAGGTTGCGCCATTTCTGTCCTACGGGCAGTTCACCGGGTATGCGCCTCGCGACTTGTGCGCGCTTTGGCCGGTGCCCGCCACGTCGTCGCCGGCGCCGGCAGCGCCGGTCGCCCCGGGCAAAGTCGTCGTGGTGTCTACCACCCATGACCCGGCCACCCCCTATCAAGCCGGGGTGGACCTGGCCCGCGAGCTCGGCGCGTCACTGATCACTTACGAGGGGACACAACACACGGTGGTGTTCAACGGTGACCAATGCGTTGACGGCGCGGTGATTGCCTACCTGGTCGACGGGGTCGCGCCTGGAAACTTGCGCTGTTCCGCGCGGTAGTAACACAGAGTTAATTGGCTTTGCATATTGTTCCGGGTATGGACCGACAAAAGGAATTCGTGCTCCGCACGCTGGAGGAGAGGGACATCCGTTTCGTCCGGCTCTGGTTCACCGATGTGCTCGGTACCCTCAAGTCGGTTGCGATCGCGCCCGCCGAACTCGAAGGCGCCTTCGAAGAAGGCATCGGCTTCGACGGATCCTCCATTGAGGGCTTTGCCCGCGTCTCCGAATCCGACACCGTAGCCCATCCCGACCCGTCTACCTTCCAAGTGCTGCCGTGGACCACCGACTCTGGCCACCATCACTCCGCGCGGATGTTCTGCGACATCACCATGCCCGACGGCTCGCCGTCCTGGGCTGACCCCCGCCACGTCCTGCGTCGTCAGCTGAGCAAAACTAACGACCTCGGTTTCTCCTGCTATGTGCACCCGGAGATCGAATTCTTCCTACTCGAACCGGGCCCCGAGGACGGCTCGACGCCCATTCCGGCTGACAACGCCGGCTACTTCGACCAGGCAGTGCACACCGCCTCCGACTTTCGCCGGCACGCTATCGACGCCCTGGAGTTCATGGGGATCTCGGTGGAGTTCAGCCACCACGAAGGCGCGCCCGGTCAGCAGGAGATCGATCTTCGCTTCGCGGATGCGCTGTCGATGGCCGACAACGTGATGACGTTCCGCTATGTCATCAAAGAGGTCGCGCTGGAAGAGCGGTTGCGGGCGACGTTCATGCCCAAGCCATTTGGGCAGTATCCCGGCTCGGCCATGCACACCCATATGAGCCTGTTCGAAGGCGAGGTCAACGCGTTCCACAGCCCCGACGATCCGTTGCAGCTCTCCGATGTCGCCAAGTCGTTCATCGCCGGGATTCTCGAGCACGCAAGCGAGATCAGTGCGGTCACCAATCAATGGGTCAACTCCTACAAGCGGCTGGTGCTCGGTGGTGAGGCGCCCACCGCCGCGTCGTGGGGAGCGGCGAACCGGTCGGCGTTGGTCCGTATTCCGATGTACAGCCCAAGCAAGACCTCTTCACGACGCATCGAGGTGCGCAGCCCTGACTCGGCCTGCAACCCTTACCTGGCGTTCGCCGTATTACTGGCTGCCGGCCTGCGCGGTGTCGAGAAGGGCTATGTTCTGGGTCCGCAAGCAGAGGACAATGTTTGGGACCTCACGCCCGAGGAGCGCCGCGCGATGGGCTACCGCGAGCTGCCGTCCAGTCTCGACGAGGCGCTTCGCGCGATGGAGAGTTCCGAGCTGGTCGCAGAAGCTTTGGGGGAGCACGTTTTTGACTTCTTCCTGCGCAACAAGCGGCGGGAGTGGGCCACCTACCGCAGCCATGTCACGCCCTACGAGCTGAAGACTTACATTTCGTTATAGGTTTTCTTGCGCCCGCTGGAGCAATAGCACAGCCAAGTCGCAGGCAATCTGCGCTACGGTCGTGGTCGTGGTTCAACCCGTCACGGAGCGGTCGAAAGTACCGAGCGTCGGCCGGCTTGGGTTGGTCGATGCGCGCGCCGCTGCTAACTTGGCGAAGCTCGGCTGGAACACCGAAGCGCACGGCGACCTGCTGTGGTCCTTGTCGCGCGCGCCGGACGGCGACGCCGCGCTGTGCGCGCTGATCCGGCTGGTCGAAGCGCTCGGCGACGACTGGGCCGAGCTCGACGCGGCGCTGGCGACCGACCGCGGCCTGCGCGGTCGGCTGTTCGCGGTGCTCGGGTCTTCGCTCGCGCTGGGGGACCACCTGATCGCCCATCCGCAAGCGTGGCATCTACTGCAGGGCAAGGTGACCTTGCCATCGGCCGAGCAGCTGCGGGTCGCCTTCGGCGAGTGCGTCGCTCAAGCCTCGAGTGAGCCGGGCTCGGTGGTGTCGCGGTTGCGCATCCTCTACCGCACCCGGGTGATGGTGCTGGCCGCTCTGGATCTGGCGCCGACAGTCGAGAACGAACAGGTGCTGTCGTTCAGCGCCGTCGGTGCCCACTTGAGCGACATCGCCGACGCCGCTTTGGCGGCTGCGCTGACCGTGGCCGAGGGCAATGTCTGCGGCGACGCCACGCCGCCCCGGCTGGCGGTCATTGCGATGGGCAAATGCGGGGCGCGCGAACTGAACTACGTCAGCGACGTCGACGTGATCTTCGTCGCCGAATCCGCCGACCCGGTATCCACTCGGTTGGCGGGCGAGATGATGCGGGTGGCTTCGGAGGCCTTCTTCCAGGTGGACGCCGGGCTGCGCCCGGAGGGCAACCACGGCGAACTGGTCCGCACCCTCGACTCGCATATCGCGTACTACCAGCGCTGGGCCAAGACCTGGGAGTTTCAGGCGCTGCTGAAAGCGCGGCCGGCCGTCGGCGACGCCGAATTGGGTAAGCAGTACGTCGCCGCGTTGATGCCGATGGTCTGGACCGCTTGCGAGCGTGAAGATTTCGTGCCCGAGGTTCAGGCGATGCGGCGGCGGGTGGAGCAGCTGGTGCCCGCCGATATCCGTAGCCGTGAGATCAAACTCGGCAGCGGCGGGCTGCGTGACGTCGAGTTCGCGGTGCAGCTGCTGCAACTGGTGCACGGTCGCACCGACGACTCGCTGCACGTGGCCTCCACAGTCGACGCGCTGGCCGCCCTCGGGGCCGGGGGCTACGTCGGTAGGGACGACACGGCCAACCTGACCGCCTCCTACGAGTTTCTTCGGCTGCTGGAACACCGGCTGCAATTGCGGCGGCTCAAACGCACCCACATGCTGCCGGCCTTCGACGACGACGAGGCGCTGCGCTGGTTGGCGCGTGCGGCGCATATTCGACCCGACGGGCGCTACGACGCGCTGGGCGTGCTGCGCGAAGAGCTGAAACGCCACAACCTGCGGGTGTCGCGGCTACACGCCAAGCTGTTCTATCAACCGCTGTTGGAATCGCTTGCGCCTGAGGGCCTGGAGTTCTCGCAAGGGATGACGCCGGAGGCTGCAGAGCGCCAGTTGGCCGCACTCGGCTACGACGCGCCGCAGAGCGCGCTGACCCACCTGTCCGCGCTGATCAACCAGAGCGGCCGTCGCGGTCGGGTGCAGTCGGTGCTGCTGCCCAGGCTGTTGGACTGGCTGTCCGATGCCCCCGATCCGGATAGCGGGCTGCTGGCTTACCGCCGGATCAGTGAGGCGATGGTCGCGCAGCGCTGGTATCTGTCCACGCTGCGCGACAAGCCGGCGGTGGCCAAGCGGCTGATGCACGTGTTGGGCACCTCGGCGTACGTGCCGGACCTGCTGATGCGCGCACCGGAGATCATCCAGCAATACAGCGACGGGCATTCGGGGCCGAAGCTGCTCGATGTGGACCCCGAGACGGTGGCCGGCGCGTTGGTCGCATCGGCGGGCCGACAAACCGACCCGGTGAAGGCCATTGCTGTCGCGCGCTCGCTGCGCCGCCGTGAGCTGGCCCGCGTCGCCTCCGCCGACCTGCTCGGCATGCTCGAGGTGACCGACGTCTGCGCCGCGCTCACCTCGGTCTGGGTCGCGGTGCTGCAGGCCGCCTTGACCGCGGTGATCCGCGCCAACCTTCCCGGTAGCGGTGCCGCCCCGGCTGCCATCGCGGTGATCGGGATGGGCCGGCTGGGCGGTCGCGAGCTGGGTTACGGCTCCGACGCCGACGTGCTGTTCGTCTGCGAACCGGTCGCCGGCGCCGAGGATTCGGAGGCCATGCGCTGGTCGGCGTCGGTGGCCGAGCAGGTGCGGGCGCTGTTGGGCACCGCAAGCGCCGACCCGCCGCTGGAGATCGACGCCAACCTGCGGCCCGAGGGCCGCAGTGGTCCGCTGGTCCGCACGCTGGCCTCGTATGAGGCTTACTACGAACAATGGGCGCAGCCCTGGGAAATCCAAGCGTTGCTCCGGGCGGACGCGGTCGCCGGTGACGCCGAACTCGGCGAGCGATTCCTGCGGATGGTCGACAAGACGCGCTATCCCGCCGGCGGAGTGTCCGCAGAGGCGGTGCTCGAAATCCGGCGCATCAAGGCCCGCGTGGATTCCGAACGGCTACCCCGCGGCGCGGATCCCACCACTCACACCAAGCTGGGTCGCGGCGGCCTGGCTGATATCGAGTGGACCGTACAGCTGCTCCAGCTGCGGTATGCCCACGAGATCGAGGCTCTGCACAACACCTCCACGCTGGAAAGTCTGGACGCCATCGCCGCGGCCGGACTGATCGCCGCCGAGGACGCGCAGCTGCTGCGGCAGGCCTGGCTGACGGTGACTCGGGCCCGCAACGCGCTGGTACTGGTTCGGGGCAAGCCGTCCGACCAGTTGCCCGGACCCGGACGCCAGCTCAACTCCGTCGCGGTCGCCGCCGGCTGGGAGAGGAACGGGGACGGCGGCGCATTCCTGGACCACTACCTGCGGCTGACGCGGCGCGCAAAAGCCGTTGTACACAAGGTTTTCGGCGAATGAGGCCGCCCCGGCTGCACTACGGCCTGCGCCTCGATGTTAGTAAGGACGCATAGGCCGGCTGATTCAGACGCCCGCCACTAGGGCCAGGAGGCGGGGTAGGAGTGCATTTACCTTACGAGGTGATGAGCGCCGACGAGCATGATCGGCTCGCAGGTGTATACGGTCCGCTGGCCGATGCAGTGCGCGAGCTCATCGACGCCACCATCCGCACCGAGGCCGACCACGACGCCATCCGTGCCGCGCAGACCGCGATTCAGGCGGTGACGGACACTTTGCGCAGCAGGCAACGCGATGAAACGCAGGTGGTGCGCTACGCGGTCGGCGCTCGGCCCGTCGTCTGGGGCAACGCGGTGATCGGCCTGCGCAACCCGATCGCCCCGCCGCTGACCATCCAGCATGACGGCGATGGCACCCGCTGCTGGAGTGAATTCACCCTCAACACCGCCTACGAGGGGCCGCCCGGACTGGTGCACGGCGGCGTGTGCGCCCTGATCCTCGACCACGTACTCGGCGAGGCCGCCAGTGAGGGCCTGACCAAGCCGCTGTTCACCGGAACCCTCACGGTGCGATTTGTGCGCGGCACCCCATTGGGCAGGCTTCGCGCCGACGCCGTCGTCGAGCGCACCGAAGGAGTCAAATCGTTTGTCTCCGGCCATCTTTCCGACGCCGAAGGAATCACCGTCGAAGCCGAAGGGATCTTCATCAAGCCGGCATGGGCCCGGGACGCCGAATGAAGTTCTACATCAGCAGTGCATATCTGAATACCCGGGAGATCGTGGAGGTCGCCAGGGCCGCTGACGACCTCGGCTACGACGGCATCGGGATCCCCGACCACATCGTCAACCTGGAAACCCTGAGCACCCCGTACCCGTACACCAAGGACGGCCAGCGGCGCTGGCAGCCTTTCACGGAGTGGCCCGATCCGTGGGTCCTGGTCGGCGCGCTGGCCCAGGTCACGACGCGCCTGAAGTTCGTCACCACCGTCTACATCCCGGCCATGCGCAATCCCTACTCGGCGGCGAAAGCCATCGGCACGGCGGCCTACCTCGCCGATGGGCGGGTGGAGCTCGGCGTCGGTGTCGGCTGGTGTGCCGACGAGTTCGCCTTGATGCAGCAGCCCTTCGCGGGCCGGGGTAAACGCACCGACGAAATGCTCGAGCTGATGCAGGCGCTGTGGTCCCCGAACTGGACGGAATTCGACGGCGACTTCTACCAGACGCCGAGGCTGGAGATGGAACCGACACCGCCACGGATACCGGTCTACGTCGGTGGGCTCAGCGAGACCGCGCTGCGCCGCGCGGCCCGCCACGACGGCTGGATCGGCGACTTGATCAACACCGATCGGGCGATCGCGGCCACAGCCCGGCTGGGTGAACTGCGAGCTGAACAGGGTTTGGGGATGGACGATTTCACCATCCTCACACCGCTGACCGATGCCATCACCATCGCCGATTACCAGCGCGCCGAGGATGCCGGCATCACCGGCATCCTGACCATGCCGTGGATGTTCTACAGCGGACCGGACGCCAGCCTGGCCGAGAAGGTCGACGGCATGAAGAAGTTCCGCAAGGATCTTGCGCTCGACGGGTGACGCGGCTGGTGCTGACAAAGGCGTTCCGTCGCCCGCTCGTTTGGCCTAACGTGTCAAGGGTGGAGGAACCCGGAAACCCCGAATTAGTGCCGGTAGAGGCATTGCGCTCAGGTGACCCGATAACCGATGTCCACGGTGGCGGCCAGCATTACACAGTCCTCGAATCCAAAGCATTGGACGAGAGCTGCGTGGTCCTCGAGCTCGAGTCGAAAGCCAACGACGAGCTTCGAGTGATCGAGATGTCCTTCCCGGCCGGCTACTACATGGGCAGGTCGCCTCGGCGCATGCTCTGACGCCACGGCGTCAGGCGGATTCGGGGGGCAACAGGTGCGGCGGCGATGTCCGCCTGCACTATGAACGCTATGTCCGAACTCAAGCCGTTTCGTATCGATGTCCCATCCGAGGTTCTCGAGGATCTGCAGACTCGCCTGGCGCGCACCCGTTGGCCGGAAGCCGAGTGTGTCGACGACTGGAGCCAGGGCATACCCCTGGCTTACACCCGTGAGTTGGCGGATCACTGGGCTGACCGTTACGACTGGCGGTCGCGCGAAGCCGCGCTGAACCGATTCGACCAGTTCACCACCGAAATCGACGGCCTGGACATCCATTTCATTCACCAGCGCTCGCCGCATGACGGCGCGCTGCCACTGGTGATCAACCACGGCTGGCCGGGATCGATCGTGGAGTTCCAGAAGGTGATCGAGCCACTGGTGAATCCGCCCTCGGGACGCGCCGCGGACGCATTCCACGTGGTGTGCCCGTCTCTTCCCGGCTACGGGTTCTCCGGCAAGCCCGCTCGCAGCGGGTGGGGCGTAGAGAAGATCGCCGAGGCGTGGGAGACGCTGATGGGGCGGCTGGGCTACGACCGGTACGGCGCACAAGGCGGCGACTGGGGCGCAGCAGTAACCACGCAGATAGGTCGAAACCGCGGCCACTGCGTCGCGATCCACCTCAACATGCCGATCGGCAGGCCGACACGCGCAGCCCTGGAAAACCCCACCGAAGAAGAACAACGCGCCCTTGCCGCGTTGGCCGAGCACCGGAAGTGGGGGACAGGTTATTCCAAACAGCAGTCCACCCGGCCGCAAACCCTCGGCTACGGGTTGGTCGATTCGCCGGTGGGACAACTGGCCTGGATCGTCGAGAAGTTCTGGGCATGGATGGACTGCGACGGGCATCCCGAGAACGTGCTCAGCCGAGACGAGCTTCTCGACAACGTGATGGTCTATTGGGTGACGGGCACCGGCGCGTCTTCGGCCCGCCTGTACTGGGAAAGCTTCAAGGCCTGGGGAAACATGGATCGGGTCGAGTTACCCACCGGGGTTGCCAGCTTCCCCGGGGAGGTGCTGGGCGCCGTGCGGTCATGGTGCGAGCCGGTGTACAACATCACGCACTGGACCAAGATGCCGCGTGGCGGGCACTTCGCCGCGTTCGAACAGCCGGATCTGTTCGTCAACGACGTCCGCGCGTTCTTCGCGACGATCCGGTAACGCGAAGTCTCTAACGCCGATTCAACCAGCTACTCGCGGAACAAATCCCGCATAGAGTCACGGGCAGGGACTGGAAGGAAGGCCGTGCAGCGAATCGAGATCCTGGTATTCGACGGTTTCGACGAACTCGATGTCGTCGCGCCGTTTGAGATCCTCGCCTCTGCCGGCTTCGCCGTCGATCTGGTCACCATCGGAGACTGCCCGAAGGTCGTTACCGCACATGGGATTTCGGTAAAGCCGCAAGGGGTGCTCAGCGCTGTACCCGACTTGCTCGTCGTTCCCGGCGGAGGCTGGGCCGCCAAGGCTCCCACGGGCGCGTGGGCTGAGGTGCGCCGCGGCGTCCTCCCGGAGGCGATAGCCCAACGGCACGCGGCCGGCAGCCAAGTAGCCGGCGTGTGTACCGGCGCGATGCTTTTGGCCACCAGCGGAGTGTTGCGTGGCAGGCCAGCGGTCACCCATCGTTGTGCCCTCGACGACCTGCGCGAGGCCGGCGCCGACGTGCATGCTGAGGCCCGCGTCGTCGACGATGGCGACGTGCTCACGTGCGGCGGCGTCACGTCGGCAATCGACCTCGCATTGCATATCGTCAAGCGCGAGCTGGGCGCAGATGTCGCCGCGCGTGAAGCTAACCGCCTCGAGTACCCGTGCCAAGGTCCGGTACTCGAGACACGCTGACAAAGCGATTGCCGCGCCGGGCATCTAGCGCATAGGCGCCGCCGCCGGCGAAGACCAACAGGAAGAAGACAAAGCAGTACATCACCGCGGCCTCGCCGTGGTTGTTGATCGGGAAGAAGCCATGAGGCAGGTGCACGCTGAAGTAGGCGACCGCCATCTGCCCGCAGGCGACGAAGGCGGCGGCGCGGGTGAATAGCCCCGGGATGATCAGCGCGCTGGTGATCACTTCAATCAAACCCGCGTAATAGGTGGGCCACCGGCCCACCGGCGCTTGGTGATGCGCCGGCCAGCCAATCAATGTCGAGAGGCCTTCGCACAGAAACAGCAGACCGAACACCACCCGGAAAACCGCGAGCGCACTCGGGCAATACGAATTCAGTCGTGCTTCGAGATCGCGCGTCATGCGCCGACGATACGGGCTTCAGAGCTGAATCCAAGCCGACTTCGTCTTCATATAGGCGTCGATGCCCTCCCGACCGAACTCGTGGCCCCAGCCGGACTGCTTGTAGCCGCCGAACGGCACGTCATGGTCAAAGACCAACTGGCAGTTCACCTGAACGCTGCCCGCCTGCAGCCGCTTGAGGATCCGGTGGGCCCGGCTGACATTCTGCGTCCAGGCGGTGGCCGCCAGTCCGTAGGTGGTGTCGTTGGCCATGGCCACGGCCTCGTCTTCGTCGTCGAACGGGAGGATGCTGACCACCGGGCCGAAGATCTCCTGCTGGTAGAGCCGCATCCCAGGGTCGACGTTGGTGAGCACCGTCGGATGCACGAAGTAGCCCTTGCGGTCCAGGCGGTAGCCGCCGGTGACCACTTCGACGCCGTCGCCCTTGCCCTCATCGATGAAGCCCATGACTCGGGTCAACTGCTTCTGGCTGATCAGCGGGCCGCTGACGCAGCCCTCCTCGCTGGGCGCGCCCAGCTTGAACGTATTGGCCATCAGCGCAATGCCTTCCACGACCTGGTCGTAGACGCTGCGCTGCGCGAAAATCCGTGAACCGCACACGCAGCCCTGGCCCGAGTGCACGAAGATGCCCAGCGACGCCATCAGGATGGCCTTGTCCATGTCGGCGTCGTCGAAGATCAGCACCGGCGACTTCCCGCCCAGTTCGAGCATCACCTTCTTCAGGTTGCCGGCCGAGGCCCGCACGATTTCCTTGCCGACCTCGGTCGAGCCGGTGAACGCGACCTTCTCGACGTCGGGATGCGCGGTGATCGCGGCACCCGCGGTGTGGCCGTAGCCGGTCAGCAGGTTGACCACGCCGTCGGGTACGCCGGCCTCGTGCACCAGCCTGTCCAGCAGGATCGCCGAAAGCGGCGTTTCTTCAGCGGGTTTCACGAGCATGCTGCAGCCCGCGGCGAGGGCGGGCGCGAGCTTTGCGCTGGCGTTGAAGATCGGGCCGTTCCACGGGAAGATCAGCCCGACCACTGAAAAGGGTTCTTTGAGTGTGTAGGCGTGCATGTCGACGAAGGCGTCCGTCGCGATGCCGTCGGTCTTGACGTCGTATGCGACACCGTTGAGCTTCGAACACCAACCGGCGTAGTAGCGGAAGAACTCCGAGCAGGTGGACATCTGCAACTGCGCCTGCAGGAGCGGCATGCCGGTGTTCAGCGAGTCGAGCCGGGCGAACTCATCGGCGTGTTCGTCGATCAAGTCCGCGATGCGCCACATGATCTTGGCCCGCTCGCGGCCCGGCAGCGCAGACCAGACGCCCGACTCGAACGAAGCCCTCGCCTGCGCGACGGCGTCGTTGACCGCTTCCGCGCCGCAGTCGGTGAACTCGGTGATCGTCTCCTCGGTTGCGGGATCAATGACCGCAATGACGTCGCCGTCGCCGTGGCGCTTGCGGAGGTCGTCCAATACCGTCTCCAGCGTCATCTGATCCCTTCCGTAGCGACAATGCTGAGCACCTGCTTAGCATTGTCGGCGCTGCATGGTCAAGATCGACGACTAGTGCACGCCCAATGCGCCGTTGAGGTACTGCGCACGACAGGCGCGGCGGGCCAGCTTGCCGCTGGTGGTGCGGGGGATCGCGCCAGCCGGCAGCACTAGCACATCGCCGACCCGCAGCCGGTGTCGTTGCGACACCGCCTGCTTGATCGCGTCAATCTCCGGTTGCGGATCGACCCGGCTGGTGCCCGCCGCGCGCTCGGCGACGATCACCAGCCGTTGGCCGTTGTCGTCGGCCGGCACGGTGAACGCCGCGGTATAGCCACGACGGACGACCGAGGAGGCCTCGGCGACGGTGGCCTCGATGTCCTGCGGATAGTGGTGGCGGCCATCGATGGTCACCAGATCGGCGATGCGGCCCGTGACGTAGAGCTCACCGTCGAGATAGACACCGAGGTCACCGGTGCGCAGCCAGGTGCGCTCGACGGTCGAACCGTCGGCGTGGCTACCAACGCCTAGCCGCGATTCCAGTCGGGCACCGAAGGTGACCTGGGTCTCGTCGGGCAGCCCCCAGTAGCCCCGGCCAATATTGTTGCCCTGCAACCAAATTTCGCCGATCTCTCCGTCCGGTAGTTCGCTCGCGGTGTTGGGATCGACGATCACCGCCCACTCGCTGCGAGCCACCTGACCGCATGACACCTGCGCCATCGCATTAGGGGAATCCGCCGAGACGCGTACCGCATGGCCGGCGCCGAGCTGCTCTCGGTCGAAATACACCGCCGTCGCCTCGGCGTCGGGTGCGATGGTCGCAACGAACAGGGTTCCCTCGGCGATGCCGTAGGAGGGTTTGAACGCGGTACGCGGTAACCCATAGGGCGCAAACGCTTTATTGAACGTGGTAATCGCATCGATGCTGACCGGTTCGGAACCGATGATCATCACGACGTTGCTCAGGTCGATGTCGTCACCCGGTGCGGGCAGGCCCCGCTGCGCGGTCCACTCGTAGGCGAAATTCGGCGCAGCGGTGACCACACGGCCCTCCCGGGAGCCGGCGGACAAGGCCTGGATCCACCGCAGCGGCCTACGGACGAACGCCGTCGGCGACATCAGCGTGGAATGCCCTCCGTACACCGCCGGGAAACCGATCATCGACAGACCCATGTCGTGATAGAGCGGTAACCAACTGACGCCGTGGGTGTTTCGATCCAGCAGGTCGATCGACAAGATCATCTGCACCAGGTTGGTACCGACCGCACGATGGGTGACTTCCACGCCGACCGGGGGCCGCGTTGAACCCGAGGTGTACTGCAGGTGGGAGACATCGTCCAAGCCGAGTTCGGTCGGGACGAACTGTTCGCCCGCGGCGTCGGGGATCTGATCGATGACGACGACGTGCGGCCGCCGGCGCTGGGGGAGGTTGGCCAAGAAGCTTTCGACCGCCTCTTGCACCGCCGTTGTGGTGAGGACGAGCGTGGGCTCCGAATCACGAAGCGCGGTATCGAGACGTTCGGCGTGCCCGGGTAATTCGGGAGCGAACAGCGGCACCGCAATCGTCCCCGCCTTGACCGCCGCGTAAAAACCCGCAACGTAGTCGATGCCTTGCGGTGCGAGGATCGCAACCCGCTCACCGCGGCCTGCGGCTTGCTGTACGCGCGCACCGATGGCTTGCAACCTGACCCCGAACTGGGTCCAGGTCACTTCCTCGGTGTGCACGTCAGCTGCACCGGTGTGGTCCAGGTAGCGGTAGGCCGTCGCGTCGCCGACGTTGGCGATGTTGCGCTCGATGAGCGATATCAGCGTGGCGCCCGGGGGCAATGCGACGGCGCCGTCGGCGTCCAGGCAGTCCTCGATCTGGAGCAGTCCACTACCGCGATCCATAACCGAAAGTTTAGGCGCGCAGCGGATAAGCTCAGCCGATCACCGGCCTGCGCGGGGCGGTGACGCCGCCGGGGCGGTCGGAGCCTCGAACAACGCGGGATCGGCCACGATGACGCTCGGCGCGACATCGCCTGTGCGTGTCGCGACAAACGGCGTCCGGTAAACCGTTCCTTGAGTGCCACACCCATTGCTGAGAATGGTGCCGATTTGAAGGCCCTTCAGTGTGCCGTCGGGCTGCGGATCCCACGACCAAAGACGGGTCTCGTCATCGCGGCCTGGCTTGTTGGTTCTATCGCAATCCATCGGTGCCTGAAGGGTCAGCGTGCCCTGCCAATGACCGTCGGCAAAATGGAGAACGCTTGTGGTTCCCGTGCCCTCTTGCTGGTTGGATTCGGCCAATTCTGACCCTGCCGCCGCGCATCCGACCGGCGTACACACCGAACGAAAGGCCCACCACTCGGACACCGCGGCGCCCAAACCGGTGACTGTGCCGTTGATCGTCTGATTTTGCAGATCGAAGTCGAGGCGGTAAGTGCCGTCCAGGACGGGGCCCGCGACGCGCGGGGCTGCGGTGCTGGTCGATGCGGCGACGGCGGCTGTCGACGGATCGGCGACAGGGACGCCGCTCGGCACGTCGCCGACGCGAGTCACCACGACGGGGGCCACGGCCACCTGTCCCTGCAGGCCGCATTCGTTGGTGAGGGCGGTGCCGGTCTTTTCGCCCCGAAGCGTGCCGTCGGGTTGCGGCTCCAATGACCAACTCAGCATGACGGTATTAGCGCCTGCTACGACTTGGCCGTCCGCTCCGAGGCAGCGCGGCTGGGCAAGTTGGCGTTGAACGGGCGCGGATTGCCAGTGACCGTCGACGAAACGGTATTCGGCCCTCTGGGCCGGGGTGCGTGCCACTCGCGGGTTGCTGGTGTCCAGCTGGGTCGCGGTGGCAACGCATCCGGTGGATCCGCATGATGAGTGAAAGGCCCACCAACCGGTGTTATCGCTGGTGTGTACGGCATATGGGGCGCCGTTGATCGTTTGCTTTTCATAGTCGTAGTCGAAGCGGTACGTGCCGTCGAGTAGTGCCGGTGGTCGGGGTGGCGGCTTGGCTATGGCCGCGGAGGTGGCGTTGGTCGCCGGGGCGGAGGCCGTCTTCCTCGTGGGCTGCATCAGGTAGCCGAGGACGCCGATGGCGGCAACCAACACCGCTGCCGACAGCGCTGCGAGGAGAATGCGTGATCTCTTGCGTCGCTTCGTCTTCGGCGTCTCAGGCCTGATGATCGGCGCGGTGACCGTGGCAATGGTGTCGGCGTCTACGTCGGCCCGCTCGGCGAGGGCCGCGGCGAAGTCGCGGCATCGTTCGAACCGGTCTGCAGGGTCTTTGGCCAGCGCCCGGGCCAACACCTCGTCGAGGTTCGCCAACTCCGGACGGCGATCGCTCAGCTTCGGCAATGGTGCAGTGAGGTGTCGGCTGATAACGGCCACCGGGTTGGAATGCTGATACGGCGGCGCACCCGTGAGAAGGTGAAACGCGGTGGCTGCCAGCGCATATTGATCGGCGCGCCCATCGATGTCTGCACCCATCAACTGTTCAGGCGCGGCGTAGGTGAGTGTGCCAACAGTGAAGTTGGTCACGGTAAGGCCACTGACATCGGCGAGTGGCCGGGCAATGCCGAAGTCGGCCAACAGGATTCGCCGCTTGCCGTCCTCAGGTTCGGTGAGCAGGATGTTCGCGGGCTTGACGTCGCGGTGCAGCAGGCCCCTGCTGTGGGCGTAATCGAGGGCGGCGGCGACAGCGGTGACAATCGCGCACACGTCCGCTATCGGCATTCCGGTCGGGTAGCGGTCTTTGACCAGCTGCGCGGCGTCGGTGCCGTCGACGTAGTCCATCGCGATCCAGAGGTGACCGTCGAATTCGCCGCGATCATGCACCGCGACGATGTTGGGGTGCCACAGCGCGCCGGCCAGGTCGGCTTCGCGCTGAAACCTCTCACGGAAGTTGCTGTCCGCTGTTATCGCCTCGGAGAGCACTTTTAGCGCATCGCGGCGGGGCAACCTTGGATGCTGAGCAAGGTAGACCTCGGCCATCCCGCCAGAACCCAGCAGTCGCAGGATCCGGTACCCGGCGATGGTCGTCCCGACCGGCATCGACATGCGGATGGTACCGCTGCCCCAACGGGCCGTGGTATGAATCGGCCCGTCGGAGGCTGGCGGTGAGTGACCCTGATCGTGGACGCGGCGGTTCTTAATGACTAATCCGCCAAAACGTCTGATAACGGCGTACGGTCATCAGCTCGGTCAGCCACGCCAGCTTGCTGAGGCTGTGAATCACGTTGGCGACGATGCAGGCTGGCGGTTGCGGCACGACGCATCAGCTTCGGGTGCAGCAGCCGGCTGGGCGCGTCGATCAGGGAGGTCACCTTCAGGAACTGTTCGGCGACAACGATGTCGGACTCGGCGGCGGTCTGAAGTCGGTCGACGTATCTGTTGGTGAGGCGCAACGACAGTGGTCTAGGGCCTTCGACCTCGGGCAGGTTGAGATCACCGCCAACCGCGAACTGCCAGGCCACCCCGATCGGTTTCGTCGCGGCACGGAAGTAGCGCCGTGCCAGGCCATCGTCGCCCCGAAGTAAACAACGCTGGAGTGCCAACGCCTCGAGTGCGGCCACCGTCATGCCCTGGCCGTAGATCGGATTGAAGCTGCAGATCGCGTCGCCGATGACCACCAAACCGGCCGGAAACCGCTGCATTTTGTCGTAGCGCCGCCAGCGACTCTCGGGATAACGGAAACGACAGACTTCTGTGAGCGGCTCGGCGGCACCGATCGCCGCTAACACGTGGGCCGGAGCCAAACCCTCAGCGAAGGTGAGCATCTCGGCTGGTTCGGTCGGCGGTTCGTGACCCGCCATCCCGAATACCGTGAACATCCAGGTGCTGTTCTCGTAAGCGAATAACGCCATCCCGGTGGGCCGGCCCGGGACCGCTCCGACGAGGACGATCAACTCGTTCAGTGTGTCCGGCGGGATCCGCAGCAGCTGACTGGAATACACCACACGCACAGCGACTTGATCTTCCGTCGGGCGCCGATAACCCAAGGCATCCAAGAAAGCCGGTGTTCGCGCACCCCGACCGGTGGCGTCAACGACCAGATCCGACGTCAACACCCGTTCAGCGTCACCGTCGCGGGAACGGATCCGCGCGCCGGTGACACGATCACGCGCCGTCGTCGATGTCAGATCAACAACGTCATAACCCTCCAGGAACGTGACCTTCGCCGTCTCACGCAACCGTCGCCGAACAAGACCCTCCACCACCGGTCTGCTCGGAATGAATACGGGCGAGATGTCTCCGAACGCCCCGCTGCTCATGAAGTGATGGCCGCCGAAAGAGAAAAACGCTTTGGACAGGTCCGTGAAGTCCAGGACAGGGGCTCCGGCCGCGATGAGTTCATCGAGGAACCCGGGGAACAGCTCAGCAAGGACCTGGGAACCACGTCCCAGTAGGGCGTGACCGTGGCGGCCCTGCGGAACGCCCCGCCGGTTTGCCGGGTCGTCGGGGAGAACATCCCGTTCGACAACCGTGACACCGCCATAGAAGTCGGCGAGGACCCTGGCGGCGAGGAGCCCGCCCATGCTCGCGCCGAGAACCACCGCATGCTCACCGAGCTTGGCCATCAGCCACTCCTGACCCCGATTTGGTTTGGTTTGGTCAGTGTGGGGGAGCCCGTTGAAGGTGGCTTGAGTATGCGACTACTGCTTTGTTGGACGGACATCACCGAGCAGCGGTGACAGATACTGACGTGGACGATGGCGATCGCGGCGCGACGGCGCGCCGATTGGCCACAACTGCTAGCGGGTGCTGATGAACTTAGGTCTCGTCGACTGCCACCACCGCTAGCCCTCGTACCAACAGTGCCGCAAGCACCGCCAGCACCAGCAGTACAAGGCCCACCACCAGCCTGTGTCGCCTCATGGGCCGACGTTAGATCTGCGGCCCCTTCCGGCGAACGTAGCGAAAGTCACCGTGCGGTAGTGCCGTTGGTCACCGGCTTGCAGAACGGTTCCCTGCGGTGATCGGGTACGTGACGGCCTGCCGCGGTGGTGGCGGGTGCGCCGTGGTCCATCGACGGGCTGCCGGACGGGTTCAGCTTTCACGACCTGCGGTACTGCCTCGCGTCGCTGCTGATCGCCTCCGGTGCCGACATTAAGACCGTGCAGGCGCGGATGCGCCACGCCAGTGCGCGCACGACGCTCGACACGTACGGCCATCTCTGGCCGGATGCCGACGAGTCCACGCGCACCGCGGTCGGCAAGGTTATCAGCCAGCGGTACAGCTCCGGCGAATCTCCTGCGTACCGACTGCGTACTGGGAAGCGATCTCCGTAGCGTCGCCGCAGGTCAGAGGGTTAGCTGGCTCACACGTCGTAGTAGAGCGCGAACTCGTACGGGTGCGGCCGGATCTGGACCGGCAGGATCTCGTTCTCGCGCTTGAAGCTGATCCACGTCTCGATCAAGTCAGACGTGAAAACGCCTCCCTCGGTGAGGTATTCGTGGTCTGCTTCGAGGCGGTCGATCACCGCGGACAGCTGGGTGGGCGCCTGCGGGATGCCCGCGGCCTCTTCCGGCGGCAGCTCGTAGAGGTCCTTGTCCACCGGCGTCTGCGGCTCGATCTTGTTCCTGATGCCGTCCAGGCCGGCCATCAGCATCGCCGAGAACGCCAGGTACGGGTTGCCCGATGAGTCGGGGCAACGGAACTCCAACCGCTTGGCCTTCGGGTTGCTGCCGGTGATCGGGATGCGAACGCACGCCGAGCGATTGCGCTGGCTGTACACCAGGTTGATCGGGGCCTCGAAGCCGGGCACCAACCGCTTGTAGGAGTTCACCGTCGGGTTGGTGAACGCCAGCAGCGACGGCGCGTGGTGCAGCAGGCCACCGATGTAGTGCCGGGCGGTGTCCGACAGACCGGCGTAGCCCGTCTCGTCGTACATCAGCGGGCTGCCGTCCTTCCACAACGACTGGTGGGTGTGCATACCGGAGCCGTTGTCACCGAATAGCGGTTTTGGCATGAAGGTGACCGTCTTGCCGTGCTGCCACGCGGTGTTCTTGACGATGTATTTGTAGAGCTGCATGTCGTCGGCCGCGTGCAACAGCGTGTTGAACTTGTAGTTGATCTCGGCCTGGCCGCCGGTGCCCACCTCATGATGGCCCTTCTCCAGGCTGAAGCCGGACTTGATCAGGTTCTGCAGCATCTCGTTGCGCAGGTCGGCGTAGTGGTCGGTGGGCGGGACCGGGAAATAACCACCCTTGGGGCGGACCTTGTAGCCGAGGTTGGGGCTGCCGTCCCTCTCGGTCGGCTCACCGGTGTTCCACCAACCCGAGATTGCGTCCACCTCGTAGAACGAGCCGTTGGTGCGCGAGTCGAAGCTCACCGAGTCGAAGATGTAGAACTCGGCTTCGGCGCCGAAGTATGCGGTGTCGGCGATGCCGGTGCTCTTCAGGTAGTTCTCCGCCTTGCGAGCGACGTTGCGCGGGTCGCGCGAGTACGGCTCGAGGGTGAACGGGTCGTGCACGAAGAAGTTGAGGTTCAGCGTCTTGGCTTCGCGGAACAGGTCGATCTGCGCGGTGTCCGGGTCGGGCAGCAGCAGCATGTCGGACTCGTGGATCGACTGGAACCCACGAATCGAGGAGCCGTCGAACGCCAGGCCGTCCTCGAAGACGCTGGCGTCGAAGAACGAAATCGGGATTGTGAAGTGCTGCATGATGCCGGGCAGGTCACAGAACCGGACGTCGACGAATTCGACCTTCTCGTCCTTAGCGAGTTTGATGATGTCATCGGCCGATTTTTCGGACACCGAAGCGCTCTCCTTTGCGGTCGAATCTACTGCGGTCATTTAAAAGCGCTCTCCTTCACTGGCCCTGGCTAGTCGCCCGACCAGACGCTATGGAGGCGATGTTGCCCGAGGGTCAACGCTATGTTGCGCCGACGTTACGCGACAGCACTGCTTACCATCGAAGCCTGTCCAGGCTTCACCCTATTCTTGGGTGATGGCCCGCAGTATCTCATCTTGGCTGTCCGGTCCGGGGCCACTTGAGTCGGGGCCCCCCAGGCGCTACCCCGGCGAAACCCTCGGCCTGCCCGAGGGTGGGCCGGGTTCGCTGGCCCGGATGGGCCGCCGACTGGCGGCGTTGTTCGTTGACTGGTTGCTCGCCTACGGCCTGGCCGCCCTCGGTATGACGCTTGGGCTGATCTCCCCGAGGCTGCTGTCGTCGGCGGTTCTGGTCGTCTGGTTGGTGCTGGGAGTGCTTGCCATCCGGTTGTTCGGGTTCACCCCGGGGCAGTTTGCGCTCGGGCTTCAGGTGGCGTCCGTCGACGAACGGATGCACGTCGGTTTGGGTCGTGCCGCGGTGCGCGGGCTGATGATTGCGCTCGTCGTACCGCCGCTGTTCGTCGATGCCGACGGCCGCGGGCTGCAGGACCGCCTAACCGCCACCGCCGTCGTGCGGCGTTGACGCGAGCGCGGACTTATCGGCGACGCACGGTGCGCTGGACGCCGCGCATCTTGGCGGTGCCGGGTAACGGGCCCTTGGGCATTGCGGCTGTCCCCGCCCGAGAGCCCAGCGCGCTCAGCCGCGATTCCAACGAGTCCATCTGCTTGGCGGTGATGTTGGCCGGCAGCCGGGTGAGGTGCCGCTCGAGCTTGGCCAACGGAACCTCTCCGTCACCGTTGCCGACGACGATGTCGTAGATCGGGATATCACCGATCAGCCGCGCGGTGCGTTTCTTCTCCTGGGCAAGCAGGGGTTTGAGCCGGGCCGGCGACCCCTCGGCCACCAGGATGACGCCGGGTCGCCCGATCACCCGGTGCACGGCGTCGAAATGGCCGGTCGCCGCCACGCCGGGGGTGACGCGCCATTTGCCGCGGAGGTTGTCCAGCGCCCAGGCGGCGGCGCCGGCTTGGCCCTCGGCCTTGCTGTACACCGACCGTTGCGCACGCCGGCCGAAAATGATGAACGCCACCAAGACGCCCAGCACCACGCCCAGCGGGATCATCGTGATCATGGTGAACCCGCCGCTCCACACCCCGACCGCCACCGATACGCCCACGATCAGCACGAACGCAGCGATCATGTACGGCACCAGCCGCTTGTCTTCTTGACGCTGCATGTTGAACGCCTGCCAGAGTTGACTGCGGCGCTCTTTGGCGGCTGCTTTGCGGGCCGCTTTTGCCTCGGCCCTGGCGGCCTTGGTCGCCTTGGCACCACGCTGTTTGGCCATAGGTGTCAGGATACGGGCGGGCGAGACTGCACGGCCTGCTGGTACAGGCGCCCGGCCCGGTATGACGACCGCACCAGCGGCCCGGCCAGCACTCCGGCGAATCCCAGTTGCTCGGCGTAGTTCGAATACTCAACGAATTCGTCGGGGGTGACCCAGCGCTCGACTGGATGATGCCGCGCCGACGGGCGCAGATACTGGGTGATCGTGACGATGTCGCAGCCGGCTTCCTGCAGATCGGCCAGCGCGGTCCGCACCTCCTGAGGTGTCTCGCCCAGCCCGAGAATGAGGTTGCTCTTGGTGACCAACCCGAAGTCCCGCGCCGCGGTGAGCACGCCGAGGCTTCGTCGGTAGGAGAAAGCCGGGCGAATTCGTTTGAAGACGCGCGGCACCGTTTCGACGTTGTGCGCCAACACTTCCGGTTGAGACTCGAACACTTGCCGCAGCCGGTCGGGATCGCCGTTGAAGTCGGGGATCAACAGCTCGACGCCCGTGGACGGGTTGAGTTCCTTGATGGCGCGGACGGTTTCGGCATACAGCCACGCGCCGCCGTCGGGCAGGTCGTCGCGCGCCACCCCGGTGACAGTCGAATACCGCAGGCTCATCGCCCGCACGCTCTCGGCCACCCGCCGTGGTTCGTCGCGGTCCAGGGGGACGGGCTTGCCGGTGTCGATCTGGCAGAAGTCACAACGCCGGGTGCACACCTCGCCGCCGATCAGGAAGGTGGCTTCGCGATCTTCCCAACATTCGTAGATGTTGGGGCAGCCGGCTTCCTCGCAGACGGTGTGCAGACCCTCGCGTCGGACCAGGTTTTTCAGCTCGGTGTATTCCGGCCCCATCCGGAGCCGGGTCCTGATCCACGGCGGTTTCCGCTCGATCGGTGTTTGCGCGTTGCGTACTTCCAGACGCAGCAACTTCCGACCCTCGGGGGTGACGGTCACATCGGAAATGCTACGCGGGCAGCGGGGCGACGGCGGCCTGAGGAGGCGGGGTCAGCGCGAGCCGTCCATCCAGCGCGTCGCATACCGCGTCGGCGACCGCCGACCTGACGTCGTCGACGCCGACCCGGCGGCCGAGTTCGGCCGATATCGACGTCACCCCGGCGTCGGCGATACCGCACGGGATGATCCGCTCGAACGCCTCCAGCTCGCAGTCGCAGTTGAGCGCAAACCCGTGCAACGTCGTCGCCCGCGATACCCGTACGCCGATGGCGGCGACCTTGCGCGCGGGCTTCCCGTCGACGGCCGGCAACCAGACGCCAGATCGGCCGTCGACGCGGCCCACCGCCAACCCCAGCCCGGTGCAAACCTTGATCAACGATTCCTCGATGCGCCGAACGTAATTGACCACATCGAGCGGTTCGGCCAGCGTGATGATCGGATAGCCGACGAGCTGACCCGGGCCGTGCCAGGTGATCTTGCCGCCGCGGTCGGTGTCGATGACCGGCGTGCCGTCCGTCGGGCGTTCGGCCGCCGACGTGCGGCGTCCGGCGGTGTAGACCGCTGGGTGCTCGAGCAGCAGCAGCGTGTCGGCGCCCCCCGCCACCCGGGCGTCGACCAGCTCGCGCTGCCGCTGCCACGCAGTGCGGTAGTCGACAGTGCCCAGCTGCTGGACATCGACCGGAGCGGTGCTCGAACGAATGGAACTCACACGCCAGACGCTACGCGCTTAGGCGACATCGGGCCGGGCGGTCGCGTACCGCAGCGCCTCGCCGACGGTGTTGTGGTGAAACTCGAAGCCGGCCCGTTCGAGTACTGCCGGGATCGCACGTTGGCCGGTCAGCAGGCCTTCGTCAGCGAACTCGCCGAGCACGGTGCGCACCGCGAATCCCGGCAACAACAGCGGGGTTGGCCGGTTGACCGTGCGGCCCAGTGCCGCGGTGAACTCGGCATTGGTGACGGGTGCCGGCCCGGTGAAATTCACCGGGCCGGAGATTCGGCTGTCGGAGATCGCGACCTGCAAAGCTCGCACCTCATCTTCGAGACTGATCCACGACATGTACTGGCGGCCATTACCCAAGCGGGCGCCAAGGCCCACCGCGAACAGCGGACGCAACCGGCGAAGCGCACCGCCTGACGAGGCCAGCACCAATCCGGTGCGGGCCAGCACCACACGAGTGCCGGCCTGCTGGGCCGGCGCGGTGGCCGCTTCCCAGTCTTTACACAGTTGGGCCAGGAAACCCGTTCCCGCCGAATCGGTTTCGACGACAACCCGATCTTTCGTGTCACCGTAGTAGCCGACTGCGCTGGCATTGACCAGCACGCGCACGCCCGCGTCGGCGACCGCCGTGGACAACACTTCGGTTGGCGTGATGCGGCTATCGCGCAGGTTTTGTTTGAACGCCCCTGACCAGCGCCGCTGCCCGATGTTGATGCCACACAAATTCACCACAGCGTCGACGCCGCGCAGCGCACCGGCGTCGAATTCGCTGCTGTCCGGATCCCAATGCAGCTCATCGGCATTCGCCGGCGCGCGGCGGACGATTCGCAACACCCGGTGGTCCGCCGTGCGCAGCGCGGTCACCAGCGCCGAGCCGATCAGCCCGGATGATCCCGCGATCGCGATGACCTTGGCCACGCTTCAAGCCCTATCTAGAGTCCGAGGTCCGCCTCGAATGCGCCTTCTTCGAGCCGGTGCTTGACGGTGGAGAGGAACCGCCCAGCGTCAGCGCCGTCGATCAGCCTGTGGTCATAAGTCAACGGGAGGTAGCAGATCGAGCGCACCCCGATGGATTCGTTGCCGGTGTCGTCGACGACGACCCGCGGCCGTTTGACGATGGCCCCGGTGCCCAGCATGGCCGCCTGCGGCGGCACCAGGATCGGGGTGTCCATCAGTGCGCCCTGGCTGCCGATGTTGGTGATCGTGAAGGTCCCTCCGGACAGTTCGTCAGGCTTGAGATCTCCCGACCGGGCGCGGGAGGCGATGTCGGCGATCGCGCGCGCCAACCCGGCCAGCGACAGGTCACCGGCATTGTGGATGACGGGGGAGAGCAGGCCCTGCTCGGTGTCCACAGCGAAGCCCAGATGCTCGGCGTCGTAGTAGGTGATCTCCTTGGTGTCTTCGTCGTAGCTGGCATTGATGTTCGGGTGCGCTTTGAGCGCGTCGATCACGGCGCGTGCGATGAACGGCAGGAAGGTCAGGTTCACACCCTCGCGTTCGGCGAACGCGGCCTTGGCTTTCTCTCGCAGCGACACGATCCGGGTCATGTCGACCTCGTGGGTCTGGGTGAGCTGTGCGGTCGCTTGCAGCGATTCCCGGGTCTTTTTCGCGGTGATCTGCCGGATCCGGGTCGCCTTCTGCGTGGTTCCCCGCAGATGCGCGAGTGCGGGCGCCGGCGCCGGGACGCTCGGTTTCGGGGCGGCCGGGGCGCTAGCGGCCGGCGCGGCCGGCGGCACTTTCTTGGCCCCTTCCTTTTCCGCGGCGCTCTTCGCCGCGGCTGACAGCACATCCTGTTTGCGGATGCGTCCACCGACCCCGGTTCCAGTCACCTGATTGAGGTCAATGTTGTTCTCGGCAGCCAACTTTCGGACCAGCGGAGTGACGTAAGGAGTGCTGGCTGTCGGCGCGGAACCAGCCTGCGGCGCCGGTGCGGGTTCGGGTTTGGCCTGCGGCTGCGGTGCCGGTTGGGGTGGGGTTGCCGGTGGGGCCTGCGGCGCGGGTTTCGCCGCGGGCTGCGGTTGCGGTGCCGGCGCGGCTGGTGGCTCGGGTGCGGGCTGTGCCGCGGCTGTGGTGGCGCCGGTGCCGATCCTGGCCAGTTCACCGCCGACCGAGACGGTGACGTCCTCCTCGGCGGTAATGCTGATCAGCGTACCCGCCACCGGGGACGGGATCTCGGTGTCGACCTTGTCGGTGGACACTTCGACCAGCGGCTCGTCCACCTCCACCGGGTCGCCGACCTTCTTCAGCCAGCGGGTCACGGTGCCCTCGGCGACCGATTCGCCGAGTTCGGGCATCAGCACCGGCTGCCACGAGCCGGTCGCGTCGTGTGCGCTGGCCGCCGGCTCCGGCTCGACATGCGGTGCTGGCGCCGGTTGGGCTTGTGGCTCCGGTTGTGGCTCGGGTGCTGCGGGGGGCTCCGGTGCTGCCTGGGCGGCGGGCTGCTCGGCGCCGCCTCCTCCCGCGCTTTCCGCCGCGTCCCCGATGACGGCCAGTTCGCCGCCGATCTCGACGGTGTCGTCCTCGTGGGCGACGATTCTGGTCAGCACGCCCGCAGCCGGCGACGGAATCTCGGTGTCGACCTTGTCGGTGGATACCTCCAGCAAAGGCTCGTCGAGTTCGACTGTGTCGCCTTCTTGCTTGAGCCAGCGAGTTACGGTTCCCTCAGTCACGCTCTCACCGAGTGCCGGCATCTGCACTGAGAAGGCCATCTGTGTCGACTCCTGGATCGATCGGTCAGCGGGCGCGGGTCGACCTCTGGCTTACCACAACTGTGGTGTACCGGAAGCTGCTCCCAAGCGGATTACCGAAACCATCCTGTCACTGCAGTGCCGGTGGCACACAGTCAGGGCGGAGGCGGTTCGAACGGCGGCCACAATCGCTTTGCCGATTCGCGTCAGCAATTTTTAGGCGCACGTCGAATAAACGCGTTAAACTCCTCGAAACTCGAAGAATGGGAACCGAAAACAGATGACCGAAATATTGGACTCGACATCCATAAAGTCGGATATCGGTGGTTTCGGCGTGGTTAATAGATCCGAAGTTTGGCCCGTTTTGGATCAGAGAGCCGATAATCTGGATTATCGTGTCCCTTGTGTACCCAGACGACAGCGGCAAAGAGCTCGCCACGGTGCTCTCCTACCTGGCAGGACGTTCCCTCAGCAGAGAAGAGATCTGGACCGCGATGGAGCTACCGCGCTCCACGTACTACGACCAGCTGGACAAGGGAACCTTGATCACGGCGGACAACCTGCGCGTTGCCGCCGCCAACCTCGGCATCAACCGCGCCGAGCTGCTCACCCGTTACCGATTCATCGATCCCGAAGAGATCACCGCACTTGCCGAGGAGATTCGAGGCGGCATCTCGATGACGCAAGCCTCGGGCAACGGTGGTGTGAAGACAGCGGCTCACCCGACAAAAATCGCGGAATGGCGACCGCGGCAAGACGCACCCCCGCTCTAACCTGCTGAATCGCTATGGCTCTCACTGCTCTCATCACCATTACCCTCGCATCCATTGCGTGGAGCCTCTGGATACGGCGAGTTACCTGGCATTGCCGGTGGGAGGTGGCGGCCACGCTCAACATCGCCCTGCAGGGCTGCGCGGTCGCCCTGATGTCCCCGCTGGCCTCGCAGACGCTCGGCGTTGCGCTGCACAACCTCACCGGTGAGTGGAATCTGCAGAACTACATCGGCCACGACTGCTACATCGTGGCGGCCTCGGCGATTGTCTACAACGTGGTCGGCCGGCTTGAAGACGACGACGTGCTGCAGGCGTCGTTCAAGCAGTACGTGGAGCGGCCGGCGACGCTGTGCATCCCGCTGTTGCTGGCAACGTTCACGATGAGCCGTGGCAGCGAGGTTTATGCGAGCGATTTCTTCACACTGCGCACCGACTTCTGGCTGACGATGTACTGGCTTCTGCTTTGCGGAACGCTTGGTTACCTGCTGGTGTTCGGGTCGCGCGCACTGCTGGTGCTGCGCAAGGACCCGCGGTCGAAAAACATCGCCAATCTGTATCTGCTCGCCTCGGCAAGTGGTATTGCGGCCTGCACAAGCCGGATCATCACGGCGGTGATTCCGGCATGGCAAGGCCCCGTGAGTGCCGGGCTGATCTGGCTGTTGTGCTGCATGTGCGGCGCCGGTTTCGCGCTGACCTCTGCGCAATCCTGGCGGCAGCGAATCAGGTGGTTCCACCGGCCCGTGGTGCACCAGTAAACTCCCGGCGCGTTCGCCCTCGCCCGCCGAGGCTTGATTCCGGCGCGCAAGCGCTGCGCTGCAGCAGATGCTTAAGGGCTAGCCGTTTTCGGCGATGTCTTCCAGTACCGCGAACATGGTGCGGGTCGGAACACCGGTGCCGCCCTTCGGGGTGTAACCCCAGGGGCTGCCGGTGTTGTACGCCGGCCCGGCGACGTCGATGTGCGCCCAATTCACGCCATCGGCAACGAATTCACGCAAAAACACACCGGCCACCAGCATGCCGGCGAAGCGCTGACCGCTGACATTGGCCAGGTCGGCCACCGTTGACTTCAAGTCGTCCTTGAGTTCGTCGGGTAGCGGCATCGGCCAGCCGTTCTCGCCGACCCGTTGCGAAATCGCCGCCACCCGGTCGCGGAACTCGTCACTGCCCATCACCCCCGGCGTGCGCGCGCCAAGCGCCACCGTCTGCGCACCGGTCAGCGTCGAGGTCTCGATCAGGTAATCCGGATTGTCTTCGCACGCCCGGACGATCGCGTCGGCGAGAATCAGCCGGCCCTCGGCGTCGGTGTTGAGCACCTCAACAGTGGTCCCGCCGTACTGCGTCAGCACGTCGCCCGGGCGCTGGGCGGTCGCCGACGGCATGTTCTCGGCCATCGGCACGGTGGCGGTCACATCGATCGGAAGTTTCAGCTGGGCGGCCAGCGTCACGGTCGCAACGACCGCCGCGGCGCCGCCCATGTCCGAGGTCATGTAGTGCATCGATGCCGCCGGCTTGATCGAGATGCCGCCGGTGTCGAAAGTGATGCCCTTCCCGACCAGGGCAACTTTCTTGGCCTGCTTGGACTTTTTGGCCAGCCGCGACCCGTGATGGGTCAGCCGCACCAGCCGCGGCTGCCGCGACGAACCCTTGCCGACTCCGATCACCCCGCCGTAGCCGTGCTTCTGCAGCGCCTTGTCGTCGAGCACCTCGACCTCGAGACCAACTGATTCACCTAAAGCCATTGCCCGCTTGGCGAATTCAGCGGGAAACAGGTGGCTGGGCGGGGTGTTGACGAAGTCACGGGCGGTGGCGACGGCGGTCGCGACCGCCGTCGCACGAGCAGCCTGCGCTTTGGCGTCCTTGGCCGTCGACAACACGGTGATGTTACGCAGCCCAGGGTCTTTTGGCGCCGTCTTGTCGGTCCGGAACGCTGTGAATCGGTAGCTGCCCAGTAGCAGCCCCTCCACAGCGGCAGCCAGGACGCCGGCGCCGGGCAACTCGGCCAGCGTGGTGACAACGGCCTCGGTGCCATTCAGCGCACGCGCCGCGGCGCCGGCGGCACGGCGGATCACGTCGGCAGACCACTCGTCGCGTCGCTTGCCCAGGCCGATTGTCAGCACGCTGGCCACCGGCAGCGACCCCACGACCAGCCGGTTCACCTGTTCGCTGGCGCCGGTTGCGGCCAGCGCTCGCAGGCCCGCCTCGATCTCGGCGACCGCCTCGGTCGACAGGAACGGCTCGGCGGCGGCAACAACGGCACCCGGCTGATCCTCGCTGCCTTCTGGACCCGAGGAGGCCACGGGGACGATCAACACCTCCGATTTCGCGCTGCGGCGTGGAAGCGCGGAGGCGACGGTGACGGCTGGCGCGGGGTAACCGGGTGGTGTGCTCACGAGCATCAACCCTAACGATCGGCGGTCAGCGTGGGATCATCGGCCGCGGCCGAGCTCGTAGGCGATCACGGGCTCGTCGAAACCCTTGAGTGTCAACGGATCCTGGGCGATACTCGGCCAGTCCGGCAGTTGGTCATGGACCTGCGGCGCAGCCAGTATCTGGCCCGGTGACGCCGCAGCGACCAGCCGGGCCGCCAGGTTGACCGCGTTGCCGAAGTAGTCACCGTTCATGGCGAGGATCTCGCCGTAGCCGAGACCGGCGCGGACCTGCAACCCGGCTTCGCGCGCCCGCGGATGGTCGACGAGGTCGAGTGCGGCTTTCGCCAACCGCTCCGGGTTCGAGCTCACCCACATCACCGCATCGCCGATGAATTTGACCACCCGCCCGCCGTCGGCGTGCACCACGTCGCTGACGGTGGCGCCGAACTCGGTGAGCATCGCCGACAATTCCGCGGGTGTCAGCCGCTGGGTCAGCGCGGTGAAGCCAGACAGATCCGCGAAACCCACGCCACAGACGAGGCCGGCTGACGGACCCTGGACGACGCCCTCGATGAACGTGCGGGTGCTGACCAGATGGTGGCGGTGGACGGCGTCGATCATGGCCCCGACGCGGGGAACGAACTCCGCGACGGTCCCGTAGACCTGGGCGGTGGTGAGTTCGTCGCCGGTGTGGCCCAGCCACAGCTTGGGCTGGCCCGTCCGGATCATCGACGATATGGCCTCGGCCAACCGGGCGACCGTGGCACCGAGGACCCGCAGGAAGCCATCCGCGGCATCAGTGCCCATCTGCTTCCGCATCGCCATCCAGGTCGCCAGGCTGTCGACATCGGCCTCACTCAACGCCGGCGTATCCGGGTCTGCGACGGTCAGGCCGAGCATGGCCCAGCCGTATTCGACGTCCCGCAACGCCGCACCGATCGCATCCGCGGCGGTCCGCAAGGTGTGGATCGGCGGGCCGGACCACAGCAGGGCGTCGCCGGCCAGGCCGAACAGGCGACCGCGACGCTCGGCCTCGACCATCTCGTCCGCGGTGAAACCGAGTCCCGCCAAGTACTCGATCAGGCCGGCTCGCTCGCGCGTATTGGCGATTCCGGCCGCCTGAAGGGCCTCGAAATCCAAGGAATCAACCACCTGGCCAAGTGTGCCAGTCCGCCCGGCGACGATGCACGCCGCGTTAGCGGTGTGAGGAGGAGCCGGGCAATCAACAGCGGCCCGCATATAGGGTGAAGTGCCGTGGACGACCACCTTCTGCATGGACCACTCGAAGACCGCCATCGTGAGCTGGGCGCGAGCTTCGCCGAGTTCGGCGGCTGGCTGATGCCGGTGTCGTATGCCGGCACGGTCAGCGAGCACACCGCAACCCGCACCACCGTCGGCTTGTTCGACGTCAGCCACCTGGGCAAGGCGTTGGTCCGCGGACCCGGCGCCGCAGAGTTCGTCAATGCAGCGCTCACCAACGACCTGAACCGTATCGAGCCGGGAAAAGCGCAATACACGTTGTGCTGCAATGAATCTGGCGGCGTCATCGACGACCTGATCGCCTATTACGTTGGGCCCGAGGAAATTTTTTTGGTGCCCAACGCCGCCAACACCGCGGCGGTGGTCGCAGCCTTGACGAAAGCAGCGCCGGCCGGGCTCACCATCAGCGACGAGCATCGCACTTATGCAGTCCTGGCTGTGCAAGGACCACGGTCGGCGGACGTACTCGCTGAACTGGGGCTGCCGACTTCGATGGACTACATGGGTTACGCCGATGCGACATTCGCCCAAGTGCCGGTGCGGGTTTGCCGCAGCGGGTACACCGGGGAGCAAGGCTACGAGCTGCTGCCCCCCTGGGAATCCGCGGGTGTGGTGTTCGACGCGTTGGTTGCCGCGGTCACGCGATCCGGCGGACAGCTGGCCGGTCTCGGGGCGCGCGACACGCTGCGCACCGAAATGGGTTATCCGTTGCACGGTCACGAGCTTTCCGCCGATATTTCGCCGCTGCAGGCCCGATGCGGTTGGGCGATCGGCTGGAAGAAGGATGCATTCTTCGGTCGCGACGCGCTGCTGGCCGAAAAGGAGGCCGGCCCACGGCGCCTGCTGCGCGGCCTGCGCGCATTGGGCCGCGGGGTGCTGCGGCCGGAACTGACCGTGCTCGACGGCGACACCAAGGTCGGAGTCACCACGTCGGGCACTTTTTCGCCGACGTTGAAAACCGGTATTGCGCTGGCGCTGATCGACAGCGACGCAGGTGTCGAGGACGGCCAGCACGTCACCGTCGACGTCCGAGGCCGCGCGGTTGAATGCGAAGTCGTGCGCCCACCGTTTGTCGAACCAAAAACCCGGTAGCGCCGGGTTATACAATCGCATGATGACCGGCGGCGTCCTCGAGTTCACGGTTTCACGCACCGCAAACCCGATGAGCGAGGCCGCGCGCGAAGCGATACTGGCCGACCCTGGTTTCGGCAGACACCACACCGACCACATGGTGTCGATCGATTACACCGATGAGCAGGGATGGCACGATGCGCGGGTCGTCGGATACGGCCCGATCGAGCTGGATCCGTCGGCGATCGTTCTGCATTACGCGCAGGAAGTTTTCGAGGGACTCAAGGCCTACCGGTGGCCCGACGGGTCGATCGTGTCGTTCCGCGCCGACGCCAACGCCGCGCGGATGCGGTCCTCGGCGCGGCGAATCGCGATCCCCGAATTACCCGACGAACTCTTCATCGAGTCATTGCGACAACTGATCGCCGTCGACAAGGCATGGGTTCCGCCCGCCGGCGGCGAGGAGTCGTTGTATCTGCGGCCGTTCATCTTCGCCACCGAGCCGGGGCTGGGGGTGCGCCCCGCCAAGGAGTATCGCTATCTGGTCATCGCCTCGCCGTCCGGTGCGTATTTCAAACACGGCATCAAGCCGGTCACCGTCTGGGTATCAACGCAATACGTGCGCGCCAGCCCGGGCGGCACCGGCGCAGCGAAGTTCGGCGGAAATTACGCCGCGTCGTTGGTGGCGCAAGCCGAAGCCGCCGATAACGGCTGTGAACAGGTGGTGTGGCTGGACGCCGTCGAACGCCGTTACATCGAGGAGATGGGCGGGATGAACATCTTCTTCGTGTTCGGCAGCGGGGGATCGGCTCGCTTGGTCACCCCTGAGCTGTCCGGCTCGCTGTTGCCGGGCATCACCCGGGATTCATTGCTGCAGTTGGCAACTGACGCTGGCTTCGCCGTCGAGGAACGCAAGATCGACATCGACGAGTGGCAGAAGAAGACCGCTGCCGGTGAGATCACCGAGGTGTTCGCCTGCGGCACCGCCGCGGTCATCACCCCGATCTCGCACGTGAAGTACGGCGACAGCGAATTCACGATCGGCGATGGCGAATCCGGTGAGGTGACCATGGCGCTGCGTGACACACTGACCGGCATTCAGCGCGGAACTTTCGCCGATACCCACGGCTGGATGTCGCGGCTAGGCTAAGTTTCGCTCCGGAGGTGCGAAATGGTCAGCCCCAGTAATCCGAGCCCGCATGCGTCGCGTCGCCAAGTGGCCGTGATCGCAACGTTGATGCCGCATCTGCATCCGGACCGCCATCACGTGTATCGGGATGTCGTCGCGTTGGCGTTGTTGGCGGCGTTGATCGCCTCGGGGTTGGGGTCGTTGCCGGTGGCGCTGGTGTTGACGGCCGTGGCATTGCCGGCGGCAGTGTTGGTCTACATTCACGATCACCGGTTGTGGCACGACGAGCCGCTCACGGTGATCGTTGTGGCTTTTGGACTTTCGTTGCTGTTGGGTGTGGGAGTCGGGCTGCTGGAAACCCGTTTCATCAAGCTGATCGGGGTGGGTTCAACCGGGTATCACCTGCCGCCGGTTGCCCGCATCCTCCAATTGGGCGTGCTGGTGCCGCTGGCCGCGTTTGTGGCGGTGGTGATCGCCCCGCTGGCGGTCAGTGCGCGCTCGGCGTTCAGGCATCCGATGGATGTCGTGGTGGCATGTTCGCTCAGTGGTGCGGCATCGTCGTTGGGGCTGAGTCTGGTGGTCCAACATGGGGCGTTCACGCATGTGCAGGCCACCGCGGGAGACCCCGCGCATGTCGCGTTTATTTCTTTGACGCTGGGCTTTCTGCAGCCGATCGTGCTGGCGACGTCGGCCACGGTCGGTGTGCTGGGGTTGCGCCGGCTGGGCGCCAACCCTGTCGCCGGGGTGATCGAGGGATTGGCGTTGGTGCTGGCTTATGAGTTGGCGACCACCTTACTGCAGCCGTATGGGACACGCGGGATCGTGTTGACCGCGCTGGCGGCGTTCGTGTTGGCGGGAGCGGGGTTGGCCGCTGCTCGTGACGGGCTGCACGCAGCGATCCTCGCTGATACCGGACCCAAAACGACTATGCCCGCGGACGGGCAGGCGGAGCATCGGTTGCACGCCGGGTTGGTCTTCGCGATCGTCGCGGTAATCGTCGTGGTCGCTGTGGTGATCAGCCTCGCGGTGGTATTGAGCGGTAAGACAACGCATCCCACGCCGCCGGGCCAGGGTGGCAGCGGGCGTATCGCTCCGCACAGCGCGTCAGCGGCCGGGTCGATCCACCCGACGACAGGCCGTTTCAGCGAAAGTCGTTGGCGTGATATCGGGTTGGCGTCGGTTTCGACAACGCTGGCGGTCGGAGCCGGCAGCGTCGTCAACCTGGTTGACGGAATCAACCTGACTGTCGCTCCCGGATGGACCGTCACCCATCAGGGTCAGCAGTCCGCCGACCTGGTCAATGTAAGTCAGAGCGCTGGCCTGTTCGTTAATGCGGGTAGCGCGAACACCTCGGACATCGGACAGGAGTCGGCGTTCCTGATCAGCCACAACATCCAGAGTTCGGGGTTTACCAACGTTGCGCAGTACCCCGTGGAGCCGCAACAGTTGCGGGGCAAGAACTTCCAACAGCTGCTCGAGGTCGACTACACCGCTAACGTCCAAACCAACCAGGGCACGGGCCAGATTTACGGGGGATGGGTGACGCTGTACAACGCCACTACCCGCATGTCGGCTCTGTTCAATCTCTACGCGGTAAGCCAAGAGGCGTTCAACGCGGCGCTGACAGACGGCGCCCAAATGATGGTGTCGATGGAGTAGCGCCCCGGCTGGTCAGCCCTAGATTTGGTTCGCGGTCGCGGGTTCCGGTGCATCGATTTCGGCATAGCGCTCGGTGAATTCGCGGGCCGGAACCGGCCATTCCTCGCCGTCGGCGCCGCGCACCACCCAGTCGCCGTCGGCGGCTGTGGTGGGTCCTTCCAGGGTTTCGATCGTCTCGCCGGGCTGCGCCGGTCGAGCCAAAACGTCTCCGCGCTTTCGCCATTGGTTGCCGTCGACATGCTCGTAGCTGGTTCGGAAGATGTCGTCGCGTACCGACCAGGTTGCCCCGTCCGACTCGACGTGCCAGTCACCCGCGTCGGCCTGCATGATCTGACCCGACCTCGACGTCCACGTCCATGGCGTTTTCCGCTGTTCAGCGGTGACCGTCCCGACCCGGGCGAATGGCTGCCATACCGGACGTGACCGATAGCCGAGCTGGCGAAGGCTCCACAGTGTCGCCGCCAGACTCTCGAACGCGGCGTTGCGCATGTCTTCGTCGGCTTCGACCACGGACCAGTCGACGAGTTTGTTGTGGATTCGGTGCGCGTCGTCGCGGACCGGTCCGTATTTCCAGTGATTTCGGCGGTAGTAGCGACACCAGTCGTCGTGTTCCGCCTTGGCCATCTTCATCGCGGCGTCGTGATCGAAGCCCATGCGGGCCAGCCGTTGCAGTGCGGTCAGTCCGACCATGTCCTGCAAGGACAGCGGCTGCGGGGGGTTGCCCCACGTGTTCCAGGTGTGTTCGGCGATCTGCTCCACCATCCAGAGCGCATTGCGGACCAGGCGTCGATTGGACCCGCGGTAGAACTCGTCAAGCTCTGCCCATGGCAACCTGGCCGGGGGCGGGTTGGGTTCGGGTCCAATGCTGGCGACGTAACGCTCATGAATCAGCTTGGCTGCTCGTTCCCAAATATCCTGGGCTTGTCCGTCGGGGATGTCGAGCGCCAGTCGGTAGGTCCGTACCCGGCCGACGATCGGCATGCGGTCGTCGACCATCTGGGCGTCGTTGTCCCAGATATAAATGGGCATTGTCGGAAACCGGGCGGCCAGCCGGGTTCCTATTGACCTTGCCGTAGACGGTCCACGCGCTTTGTCGTCGACGAATATCACGGCGTTGGTCGGCCCGTCGTTCTCGCCGATGAGGCGCATCAACGCCGACACGGTCGGTGGTTGCGGTGTTGCTTCGATCGTTGGTCCGGTTGACACGAACCCGACTTGCCTGCGGTGGAAGTCATGATCCTGCAGGTACTCCTCGGCGTCTGCGCCGACCAAGTTCAACGCCGGCAGCGCAGACTCGCCTGGCGCGGAGTAGTAATCGTATTCCAGCTTGCGGCGAGTCAGGTCCGCGCACAGAGCCAACGTTAATTCTGATGTGCCGCAGACGAATACGTGCTCGACGGTACCGATCGCAATGATGTTCTCGAGTAACCAGCGAGCGGTGACCTCGTATTTGCCAACGGCATCGGCGGCCCATCGGGTGTCGGATCCGCCGAGCTGCTGGGCGCGCCACGCCTCGGCTTGCCATGGATCGTCTATCCGAACGATCAGCGGTAGCCGGTGCTTGTGGCCGACCGCGGATAGCCTGCGGGTGATCGTATCCAGCCACAATTGGCTGGTCGTCGGATCGGCGGACATCAGGTAGAGCCGATCGAGGTTGCGCCACAGCGACAGCGACTGGAGCGCGTCCGGGGCGTTGAAGTCCACCGTTACCACCCGGCCGCCGTGGATTCTGGCCTCCTGCACGCCGGGCTCATCGCGACCGCCGGTGACGACGACCAGTGTGCTCGAGCGGTTCAGCGTGCCCGCGATCGCACTGATCATGGATCGAGTTTCGTCGTCGATCCCAATCACGGCGGTGACCGAACTGGCGAGGTTGGCCCGCAGTCGGTCCACCTGCGATCGGAACAACGCGATCACCACACCGGCGAGGCCGAAGAAAATCGCAGCCAGCCCCGCGAGCCGCGCAACCCACAGACCGTCCGGGGGAGGGCTGGGGCAGATGCGCCCGTTTAAGTAGAAATCGCCCACGCCGCCTTTGACCAACGAGACCGTCCAGATCAGTGGCTGGAAGAAGACCGGATGCGTCGCGTCGTGGCAACTCCAATAGGCGCTGAAGCCCAGCACGGCACCCGTCGCGGCCAGGCCGGCAACGACGGGAACCGGAACGTTGCCCCGTCGGCGGGCACTTCGCGAACGAAAGCTCATCACGCACAGCGCGACCAGGACAGCGCTGATGATCGCGACCGTTGTTGCCGATCCGGGCCGACCGAACCATTGCAACCAGTGCGGCAACCTATCGGCTGCAGAGGGACGCGCGGCGAGGATGCACAGCCAGCCGAGGAATACCAGCGCAACGGTCAGGAGCGCGGTTTGCAACGTGCGGGAAGGCGTGACCCTGCGTTGCATTCGACCTTCCCTCCTGCTCGGGACGCAATAAAGATAATGGCATTTCAGCGCGAGTCATCGGGTGCAAATGCGGGTGCTTCCCGAATGATCTGCAGGCCCGCCGAAGCGAGGATGGCAGGCATCGCTTTGATGAACACAGTGTCTAATTCGGCGATGTCCGGATAAAGCGTTTGCAGCTGCTTCCACGGCAGCAGATATGGAGTTTGTTTCCGTTCGACATTCTTTTCATCGGCCAGCGTCCAGCCGTCGGCGATGCGTTCACGGTTCCAGCGCTCGTGCTCGGCAGTGGCAAGCAGCTCGATCTCTGCTTGGGTGAAGGTGAAACCTGCTGCCTTCGAGTCGCTTAACGGTGCAATGGCGCAGCCAATCCTGCGTAAGTGAATCGGAATATGACGCGCCTGATCGCGGCTGGAGTTCTTGCGGGATTCGTCGAGATCCTGCCATGCCGGTGCCGCCTCGCCTTTGGCGATCGCTTCTTGGCGCCAACGCTCATGAATCGCCTGCGCCAGCGTCTCGAACTGGCCCACATCGACCCCCTACCACGGTTCGCCTTTGCGGAGCGCAAAACGAGACCCGATTGTGGTGGCGATTCTAGCCTCGCCCCGCACCGCCTGGTGCCGTAGTGCCGACGGTCTGCTCAACGGCCATGGAAGTGGCTGCCGGGCAACGACTTACCTGCTCTCGGCGCGTGCCAGCTGATGTTCTGACTGTCCGAGGAGGTAACTGGGTGAGCGCAATTCGGCGGTTATCCGACACGGCGTGACTTCGGGTGCCAGACTTAGCTGGCTCGCTGTGGCGCTCACTTCGGCAAAGGGGATCAGGGGTGTCGCAAACGGTTTTGAGCGGCCGCCGCCTGTCTGGTGCCGGGCCGACACATCGGTGTGTCAGCCGGGTAAGTGACAACGCCACCGGCTTGTGCTCGGGAGGCCCGTGATGTCGGATGCCGTGCCGGCTCCTGCGCCCGTGACCGGCGGGGTGAATCGGCCGGCGGAGTATGACGCGTTTTTGTCGTATACGCATCGGGATCGGCCGGTGGCCAGTGGAATTCAGAAGGGTTTGCATCAGATCGGGCGGCGGTTGGGGCAGTTGCGGGCGTTGCGGGTGTTTCGTGATGACACCAATTTGGAGGTCAGCCCGGATTTGTGGGGCAAGATCACCGAGGCGATGGACCGGGCCCGGTTTTTGGTGGTGGTGTTGTCGCCGGCGGCGGCTGGGTCGTATTGGGTGAATCAGGAAGTCAGTTATTGGTTGCAGCGTTGGGGTCGCGAGCGGCTGTTACTGGTGTTGGCTGGTGGGTGGTTGCGGTGGGACCCTGGCCGGCAGTGTTTTGATCCGCAGGTTTCGGATGCGGCGTTGCCGGTGTTGATGGAGCCGGGGGTGTTGCCGGTTGAGCCGTTTTTCATTGACGTCAGTGCTGATGCGCCGTGGGATGCGCATGCGGCGCCGTTGCGGGAGAAGATCACGGCGCTGGCGGCGCCGATTCATGGCAAGCCCAAGGACCAGTTGGCCGGGGATGATCTGCGTGAACAGCGGCGGTTCCGCCGGCTGCGCGCGGCAGCGATCGCGGGTCTTGCGGTGCTCACGGTGGTGGCGGTCGTCGCGGCGTTCATCGCCGTCGCGCAACAGCGCGAAGCGATTCGGCAGCGCAACGCGGCGGTGGCCGAACGGCTTGACGCCGAGGCCCAGTCGATCCTGGCCGGCGCTCACGCCGGTGGTGACATCCGGGCATTTCAGGAGCTGCTGGCCGCCCAGAAGCCCGCCGTCGGCAACCAGAGCGCGCTTCTGCACGCGGTGGCGCAGCGCAACACCACCCGCAAAGTCGTCGACACCGGCGCGGAGGTGCCAAGCGTCGCGTTCAGTCCCGATGGGCGCCGGATTGCCACGGCCGAGGCCACCGCCGGTGCCGACCAAGGCACCGTGCGCCAGTGGGACGCCGCTACCGGCCAGTCGATCGGTTCCCCACTCACCGGCCACACCAACAAGGTGACCAGTGTGGCGTTCAGCCCGGACGGGCACCGGCTGGCCAGCGGCAGCTGGGACCACACCGTGCGGTTGTGGGACGTCGACACCGGCCAGCCGATCGGGGCTCCGCTGACTGGTCACACCGACATCGTCGAGGCCGTCGCGTTCAGTCCGGACGGACACCGGCTGGCCAGCGGCAGCTGGGACCGCACAGTGCGGTTGTGGGATGTCGACACCGGGGAGCCGATTGGGAGTCCCCTCACCGGATATTCCGGCTACGTAGACAGCGTGGCGTTCAGTCCGGACGGACGCCTACTTGTGACTGGCACCTACGACGGCATGATCGCGTTGTGGCGGGCCGACACGTTGCAGTTGATGGGCGCGTTCCAAGCCGGATCCAAAGGCGCGATTATCAAGGTGGTGTTCAGCCCCGACGGGCGCCGGATGGCCAGCGCCAGCGCGGACGGCACAGTCCAGCAATGGGATACCGTCACCGGTCAGCCGATCGGCGACCCGCTCCGCGCGGCCGGCGCGGCATTTGGTGTGGCGTTCAGTCCCGACGGCCACCGATTAGCCAGCGTCGGCTCCGACGCCACGGTGCGGTTGTGGGATGCCGATACCAGCCGGCCGATCGGGGCGCCGCTGACCGGGCACACCGATGCGACAATCAGTCTGGCGTTCAGCCCGGATGGGCACCAGCTGGCCAGCGGCGGCCGGGACCACAGCATCCGCGTCTGGGATCTTGACCAGATCCTCTCGGGCTACACCTACGAACTTGAAGGTGTGGTGTTCAGCCCCGACGGGCACCGATTGGCCAGTGCGGGTGCAGGACCGGCCGGTGAGGTGTGGTTGTGGGACGCCGACACCGGCCAGCCGATCGGGGCGCCGCTCACCGGGCACACCAATTCGGTTATCGGCGTCGCGTTCAGCCCCGACGGGCATCGACTGGCCAGCGCCGGCGCTGATAAAACCGTGCGATTGTGGGACGCGGACACCGGTCAGCCGATCGGGGCGCCGCTTGTCGGACACGCCGACGTAGTGACCAGTGTCGCGTTCAGTCCCGACGGGCACCGGTTGGCCAGCGCGAGTTTGGACCACACGGTGCGGTTGTGGGACGCCGGCACCGGGCAACCGATCGGTTCGCCGCTGACCGGGCACACCGATGCCGTCTGGAGTGTGGCGTTCAGTCCCAAAGGGGATCGGTTGGCCAGCGGCGGCGCCGATCAAACAGTGCGGTTGTGGGACGCCGACACCGGGCGGCCGATCGGCGATCCACTCAAGGGTCACACCAACACGGTGGACTGCGTGGCGTTCAGTCCCGACGGGCACCGGTTGGCCAGCGCCAGTTGGGATCACACGGTCCGATTATGGGATGCGGGCGCCGGCCGGCCGATCGGCGATCCGCTCAAGGGGCACACCAACAGAGTGACCAGCGTGGCGTTCAGTCCGGACGGGCACAAACTGGCCAGCGGAGGTGCCGACCTGACCGTGCGGTTGTGGAATGCCGACGCCCGCCAGCCCCTCGCTGAGCCGTTCACCGGGCACGCCAACAGCGTGTCAGGTGTGGCCTACAGCCCCGACGGGCGCCGCGTTGCCTCCGCCAGCGTGGACCGCACGATACGGTTGTGGCCGGCTCAGGCTGAACCGAAGATGTTGTGCGACAAGCTCAATGCGAACATGAGTCACAGACAATGGCACGACTGGGTGTCCGCCGACATGAGCTATCAAACGCTGTGTCAAGGATTACCCATCACGGGCGACTCTTCGGGAGGCCCGTGATGTCGGATGCCGTGCCGGCTCCTGCGCCCGTGACCGGCGGGGTGAATCGGCCGGCGGAGTATGACGCGTTTTTGTCGTATACGCATCGGGATCGGCCGGTGGCCAGTGGAATTCAGAAGGGTTTGCATCAGATCGGGCGGCGGTTGGGGCAGTTGCGGGCGTTGCGGGTGTTTCGTGATGACACCAATTTGGAGGTCAGCCCGGATTTGTGGGGCAAGATCACCGAGGCGATGGACCGGGCCCGGTTTTTGGTGGTGGTGTTGTCGCCGGCGGCGGCTGGGTCGTATTGGGTGAATCAGGAAGTCAGTTATTGGTTGCAGCGTTGGGGTCGCGAGCGGCTGTTACTGGTGTTGGCTGGTGGGTGGTTGCGGTGGGACCCTGGCCGGCAGTGTTTTGATCCGCAGGTTTCGGATGCGGCGTTGCCGGTGTTGATGGAGCCGGGGGTGTTGCCGGTTGAGCCGTTTTTCATTGACGTCAGTGCTGATGCGCCGTGGGATGCGCATGCGGCGCCGTTGCGGGAGAAGATCACGGCGCTGGCGGCGCCGATTCATGGCAAGCCCAAGGACCAGTTGGCCGGGGATGATCTGCGTGAACAGCGGCGGTTCCGCCGGCTGCGCGCGGCAGCGATCGCGGGTCTTGCGGTGCTCACGGCGGTGGCGGTCGTCGCGGCGTTCATCGCCGCGGGTCAACGCCAACACGCGATCCAGCAGCGAAACGGGGCCATCGCGCTGCGGCTTGACGCCGAAGCGCAGTCCATGTTGGCCGGCGCCTCCTCCGGCGGGGATATCAGGACGTTCGACGAGTTGCTGGCCGCACGGACATTGGCCGCGCCTGACGAGGGCGCCCTTTTGCACACGGCGGCGCAGCGCAGCAGCACCCTGAAAATCGTCGACACCCGCGTCAGCTTGACCAGTGCCGCGTTGAGCCCGGACGGGCAGCGGCTGGCAACCGGCGCCGCCGACAACACCGTACGGCTGTGGGACGCCGCTACCGGCCAGCCGGTCGGCAACCCGTTGAACGGGCATACCGGCACAGTGGCCGGTGTGGCGTTCAGCCCGGACGGGCACCGGTTGGCCAGTGCCAGTTGGGATCACACGGTGCGGTTGTGGGATGTCGGCACCGGCCAGCCGATCGGGAGTCCGCTGACTGGTCACACCGACGACGTCATCAGCGTGGCGTTCAGTCCGGACGGGCACCGGTTGGCCAGTGCCAGTTGGGATCACACGGTTCGGTTGTGGGACGCCGGCACCGGCCAGCCGATCGGAGATCGGTTCGCCGGTAACACAGACAAAGTCGTCACCGTGGCATATAGCCCCGATGGCCACCACATTGCCAGCGGCGGCTATGACGGCACGGTGCGACTGTGGGATGCCGACTCGGGTCAATCGGTCGCAGTGTTCACCGGGCACGCCGGCAGGGTGCTGTCGGTAGCGTTCAGCCCGGACAGTCATCGGCTGGCCAGCGGCGGCGAAGACGGCACGACGCGGTTGTGGGATGCCGACAGCCGCCAACCCGCCGGCGCTGCCCTCACCGGACACACCGGGCCGGTAAACAGCGTCGCGTTCAGCCCGGACGGCCATCAGCTGGTCACCGGTGGTGATGACGCCAATGTGTGGTTGTGGGATGCCGACAGCGGCAAACCCATCGGCAACCCCCTTACCGGCCATACCGATTCGGTGATCACCGTTGCGTTTGGTCCCGATGGGCGTCGGCTGGCCAGCGCGAGTGCGGACGAGACGGTGCGGCTGTGGAACCTGAGTCAAACCATCGCGGGCCCCGACGCGATGGGCGGTTTGGCCTTCAGCCCTGACGGCCACCGGCTGGCCACCGGCGGTGGCGACGGCGTGGTGCGGTTGTGGGACGCCGACACCGGCCAACCGCTCGGTGCGCCGCTTGCCGGCCACAGTGGCGAGGTGCCCAGCGTGGCGTTCAGTCCTGACGGGCACCGGTTGGCCAGCGCCAGTGCCGATGAGACGGTGCGGTTATGGGATGCCGACACCGGCCAGCCGATCGGAGCGCCGCTTGCCGGCCACACCGGAGAAGTCATGAGTGTGGCGTTCAGTCCCGACGGGCACCGGTTGGCCAGCGCCGGTGCCGATGAGACGGTGCGGTTGTGGGACGCCGACACCGGCCGGCCGGTGGGGGAACCCCTCACGCCTCGCGACCACCCAGGCGGCATCGTGTTCAGCGTGGCGTTCGGCCCCGACGGTCACCGATTGGCCACCGGCAGTCAGGACCAGATGATCCGTTTCTTCGACCCCGACACCGGCCAACAGATCGGCAACCCCGTCAGAGGTGGTGGGCAGCAGGTGCTTAGCGTCGCGTTCAGTCCCGACGGGCACCGGTTGGCCAGCGCCGGCGCTGATCAGATGGTGCGGCTGTGGAACGCCGATACCGGCCAGCCGATCGGGGCGCCACTCACTGGCCACACCGACTCGGTGATGAGTGTGGCATTCAGCCCCGATGGGCATCACCTGGTCAGCGGCGGCAAAGACCGCACCGTGCGGTTGTGGAACGTCGACACCGGGCGGCCGCTCGCCGACCCGTTCACCGGGCACGCCAAAAGCGTATGGACGGTGGCGTTCAGCCCCGACGGACACCTGGTCGCCTCAGCCAGCCTCGATCACACCACCCGGCTATGGCCTGCCGAGGCCGCACCAAAGACGTTGTGCGACAAACTCGCAACCAACATGAGCCATAAGCAGTGGCGCGACTGGGTGTCGCCCGGCATCGGCTATCGAACGTTGTGCCCGGGACTGGCGATCGCGCCCGACTGACTCGTCGCGCCAACCCTGCCGTCAACCGAAACGGACCAATCCGGCCAGCAGCACCGCGGTCACCGTCGTCGTCAATTCGATTGCGGCGCCGAGCACATCACCGCTGACGCCGCCGAAACGGCGCACACAGCGCCCGACCAGCACAGCGCCGCAGGCGAGCCCGGCCAGCACCGCTCCCGGTCCCTGCCAGGGCTGGCGGCCGGCTGCCAGCGCCGCCGCGAGCAGCACGATGACCCAGGCCGCAATCACCGCCGCGGACTGGGTGCCGGCGACCCGGGCGCCCAAGGTGCTGCCCGGTGCCGCCGGCACCGACCGGCGGCAGGCCAGCACGGCGGCTACCCGGCCGGCGGCAACGGCGACCACGATCGCGGCCGCGCTCAGCGACGAAAAAGCCAGGCCCTGTAGCGCGATCACCAACACCACGCTGGCCACCCCGAACGGTCCCGTCGACCCGTCGCGCATCACTTGCAGCGCGCGCTCCGGCGGACCGTAGCAACCCAGGCCGTCGGTGGTGTCGGCCACGCCGTCGATGTGCAGGCCACGGGTCGCCGCGAGCAGCGCCGCCACCGCCAGCAAGCCGGTCAGCGGGTTGCCCGAGCCGAACACCAGCCCGCTGGCCCAGGTCACGGCCGCGGCCAGCCCACCGAGCGCCGCACCGACGACCGGAAGCGCGGTCATCGCACCGCCGGCCAGCGGCCGGTCCGATGTCCCGGGCACCGGGATGACGGTTTCGAACGCCAAAGCCGTTGCCAGCGAGCGGATCACGACGGGAAAACAGCGCGGTTGGAGACGGTCGCGCTTGCGAAGCTGGCCATTGACGTCAACGCGGCCACCGCGGCCCGCAGCACCGGCAGCGCCACCGCCGCGCCGGTGCCCTCACCCAGCCGCATGCCCAGGTCGACGATCGGATCCAGTCCGAGCTGAGCCAGAGCCAGCGCGTGCGCCGGTTCGGTCGACAGGTGGCCGGCTTGCCACCAGAGCCGAGCACCCGGAGCCAGGCGCTCGGCGACCAGCGCCGCAGCCGTCACCGCCAGGCCGTCCAGTAACAGTGGGGTACGTCGGACGGCGGCCTGCGCACAGAAGCCGGCGATCGCGGCCAGATCAGCGCCGCTGCAGCGTTGCAGCAGCGCCACCGGATCGGACAACACCGGCTCGGCCCGGAACAGCGCGTCGCGCACCGCCGCCGTCTTGCGGGCCCACCCAGCGTCATCTATCCCGGTCCCGTAGCCGACCGCTGCGACCGGCTCGATACCCGTCAGTGCGGCGGTCAGAACCGTTGCCGCAGTAGTGTTTCCGATACCCATATCGCCCGCGATGAGAAGGTCCGCCCCGGCGTCGACCTCCTGGTCGGCGATCTGGCGGCCGGCGTCAATCGCGTCGAGAGTCTCCTGGTGGGTCAGCGCATCCTCAACTGTGATGTCGCCGCTGGCGCGCCGCACCTTGTGCGCGCCGATTTGCGGTGAGGGCGGCTCAGCGTCCACCGCTAGGTCGGCGACACGCACTGTGGCGCCGGCGACGTCGGCCAGCGCATTGATCGCAGCCCCGCCGGCGGCGATGTTGGCGACCATCTGGCCGGTGACCTCCGGCGGGTAAGCCGATACCCCCGATCGCGCAACCCCGTGATCGCCGGCGAAGATCACCACCCGGGCCCGTTCGAATTGCATTGGAGGACAACGGCCTTGACACGAGGCGACCCATACCGACAGATCCTCGAGGCGGCCCAGTGCGCCCGGTGGCTTGGTCAGCGTGTCCTGGCGGGCGCGGGCCGCCGCCGCGGCAGCCGTATCGGGCGGCACTACCGGCGGAAACATCAGCACGTCCTGGATGGCTTGATCTGCAGTGGCTGCCCGGCCACCATCAACACCACTCGATCGCACAGCGCGGCCAGTCGCTGGTTGAGCGCGCCCAACTCATCGGTGAACCGGCGCCCGGACACCGTCGCCGACACGATGGCCAATCCGACCTCATGGCTGACGAGGACCAGTGGCGAATCGAATAAGGCTACCGCCGCGAGCATCTCGTCGATGTCCGTTGACACCGAGCCGTGCTCCCATCCGCGGCGGTCCAACGCGGCGGTCAACCAGCCGCAGACATCGTCGACCAAGGTGGCTGCGGCAGGTGACTGACGCAATTGTGTTGTGATTTCCGAACTTTCCACCGTCGACCAGTGCTCGGGCCTGCGATCGCGGTGCTCGGCGACCCGTCGCAGCCAGGCGGGGTCGGTCTCCGTCACCGAGCCGGTCGCCAAGTACCGCACCGGCTCACCCGGTGCCAGCGACTCGGCGATGGCCGCCTCGGCCCAGCGGGACTTGCCCGACTTGATCCCGCCGAGCACCAGGGTTCGCACGAGAGATCAAGCACCCCATGGCGATCGCAAGCGCGGCGCAGCCGGGCGCAGCGGGTCGCGGTGCGGGGGCTTCCTGCGGTAAGGGCTACTCGACACGGGCGCCGTGCTTGACCTGGGGGCGCGGCGTCCGCATCCGGCGCATTTGGGAGGCCCGACCGGCGGCGTAAAGGGCGAGCTTCCAACGGCTTTCGGTGTCGTTCGGAAACTTCTCGTCGACCCGCCTGGCGACCTTGCGGCCCAGGATGATCCCGTCGAGCAGCATGAGCGCCATCAGCACCGTCATCGCCGGCGAAATATAGAGCTGCAGTTGCGGAACGGCGAACATGACGAACAACAACGTCAGGGCCGACGGCATGAACAGCCCGAGCACGTTGCGGCGAGCGTCCACCACGTCGCGGACGAACCGGCGCACCGGGCCCTGATCCCGTGCCAGCAGGTAGCGCTCGTCGCCGGCCATCATGCGTTCCCGCCGCTCGGCCATCTGCGCGCGACGCGCCGCACTGTCGGCGCGGCGTTCCTCGCGACTGAGCTTGGGCCCCTTCAACGACTTCCGCCGGGCGCGTGCCTCGGCGGCAGTCATCGGCGCCGGAGCGACCGGCCCCTTGCGCCGGGCGGTGCTGCGCCGGGGTGTGGGGCGTCCCTTGGGGGCGGTGGTTTGCGAACCACGGGACGACAGGTCCGCCGACGAGAGCGATGTCTCGGCGGCCGTTGTCCGCCCGCCGCCGTCGTCGCTGGTGGCGTTCCCGTCCTTTTTACGGCCCAGCAGTTTCACGCTCGCCAGGTTACTTCGCATCAGCTACCGCCTGGTACATGGTCTGTCCCGGACACGGGGCGAGGTGCACCGCGCAGCGGCGGGCCCTACGCTTGTCGAGATGAGCGGGTCGGCGGCTGGCGTCGGCGGTATTGCACCCGCCGCGCCGCTGGTGCCTTCGATTCTGCGAGTACTGGTCGCTCCCGATAGTTACGGCGAGAGCCTGACCGCGGTCGAGGCCGCGGCCGCGATCGCGACGGGCTGGAACCGGGCGCGCCCCGACGATCAGTTCACCATCGCGCCGCAATCCGACGGCGGCCCCGGTTTCGTTGACGTGCTGGCCAGCAGGTTGGGGGAGCGCCAGCTCCTCGAGGTGTCCGGGCCGCTCGACGAGGCTGTGCAGGCCGAATGGGTGCTGGACCGCGAGTCTTCGACGGCATATCTGGAATGCGCGCAGGCGTGCGGATTGGCCCACCTCGGCGGACCGCCGACAGCCCAAACGGCGCTGTCCGCGCACAGCAGGGGCGTTGGCCAGCTCATCGCTGCGGCGTTGAAGTCGGGGGCCGCGCGAATCGTGGTCGGCTTGGGCGGCACCGCCAGCACCGACGGCGGCCGCGGCCTCGTCGACGAGCTGGGTGGCCTTCAGGCGGGCCGGCGGCGGCTTGCCGGCGTGGAGCTGATCGCCGCATCAGACGTCGAGTACCCGCTGCTGGGGCCATGGGGGGCCGCGGCGATCTTCGGTCCCCAGAAGGGAGGGGACCCTGACACCGTGGCGGCGCTCGAAGCCCGGCTGACCGAGTGGGCCGCTGAGCTGGACGCCGCCGCCGGGCGGCCGGTCAGCGCACACGCCGGCGCCGGGGCCGCCGGAGGCATCGGGGCAGCGCTGCTGGCACTGGGCGGCCGGTGTGAATCGGGTGCGTCGATCATCGCCGCGCACACCGGCCTGGCCGACGACATCGCCGCCGCCGACCTGGTGATTACCGGTGAGGGCCGGTTTGACGACCAGTCGTTGCACGGCAAGGTGGTCGGCGCGCTGGCCCAGGCGACGCGAACACAGCAGATACCGATCGTGGTCCTGGCTGGTCAGGTCGATCTCGACGGTATGGCGCTGCGATCGGCGGGCATCGTGGCTGCCTTCGCGATCGCCGACTACGCCGGTTCGGTGCGGCTGGCTCTGGTGGATGCCGCCAATCAGCTGATGGGTCTGGCCTCTCAGGTCGCCGCGCGACTCGGGAATAGCGGCACAACAAGGCAGCTTTGAAGACGCTGGCCGAAGACAGCTTCGGAACGGCGTACAACAGCTACACCAAACTGAGCAAGGAAGCCGCGGCATGATCGCGCTGGCGCTCGGTACGGCCGGTCGCGGTGCAGGCCGAGGGGGAACTCGCGCCTCATGTCAGGCGAATAGGAACGCCAGGAGGGCGAGGAACTGCTCGGGGAAGTACAGCGCCTGCGTGAAATCCGAGATGAGCGGGTCTAGCGTCGGCCCGAGGCCACTGGCGAAGATCGAGTAATCCAGGCCGAGGGCGAAGTCGCCGGTGGAGTCGAGAGGAAAAGTGGGGCAGGCGACGACACACGTTTCAAAGAGAAACCCGGCGTCGGGCGGGGTAAACGAGTTCGGGTCGAGTTGATAGACCAGCTCGCTGGTCGGGTCGACGCCCTGCAGAAGTCCATAGGCGGCGGTTTCGAAGTCGTCGACGCTGGTGCCCAGGCTGGCGGCCAGGCTCGGATCTGCGTTCAGCAACCAGCTGTCGGCACCCACCGTCCAGCTGTTGATTCCGGCGGTGCCGAACAGATCCTCGAACGGGTCGGGGTCGATGTCGGCCTTTGCCACGGACGCGTTGGTTAGTCCGATCAGCGCGGCGGCGACAGCGGCGCCGCCCGTCCACCGGCGGTTGCGATTGTTGCTACCCATGTCAGGGCTCCATATCTGAGAAATTACTGAGCACGTGTTTAGCAGTGTCAGCCGCGGCACAGGTCGGCGCCTGAGTATCCGACTACTTAATCTTTGGGGACACGCGCGCTGGGTCGTTGGGTACTGCCGAGCCCTACGACGTCTTCGCCGTGCTGTTGGTCCGCGTGGTCGTCGGCGCGGCGGTCGGCAGGCCGGTGATCTTGCAGATTGCCTGCGGCCGCTCGATGGTCTGGGTGACGCGTTCTCCGAAACGAACCTCACGATGTTCTGGGTGATGTCGGTCCCCGCGTACCCGATGCGGGTGACCAGGGATTCCCTGACCACCGCGCGCCCGTACGGCGTCGTGTCCACCAGCACGCCGACGCCCGGCGCTCAACCACTGTGTCCACCGTTAACGGTGGTCCGTTTGCTAAGGCCGCAACACCGGCATGGACCCCGGTAGCGGCAAAACGCCGTTTTCGCAGGTTCTCGCAGGTCACGTATAGCGGTTACACTACGTGTACCTTTGAAGAGGTGGGTTTTCTCAGCGTGACCCGATACTCCAGCGGCCCGAGCGAGCGAACCCATCCACTGACCCGATGAACGATTTGGCCGTGACGGCACTTACAGGGAGAAGCAATGACTGTTCAGGACGAGTCAGCCACCACAACCCACGGCGTGATCTTGACCGACGCCGCGGCAGCCAAGGCGAAGTCACTGCTGGAGCAGGAGGGGCGTGACGACCTGGCGTTGCGTATCGCGGTCCAGCCGGGTGGCTGCGCAGGCCTGCGGTACAACCTGTTCTTCGACGACCGTTCGCTCGACGGCGACTTGACGGCGGAATTCGGCGGCGTGACCCTGACTGTCGACCGGATGAGCGCCCCTTACGTGCAGGGCGCCTCCATCGACTTCGTCGACACCATCGAGAAGCAGGGCTTTACCATCGACAACCCGAACGCCACCGGCTCGTGCGCCTGCGGCGATTCCTTCAACTGACTCTTTCTACTGACGCCGTAGCTAGTAGCTGCCTGCTGTTCGCAGCACGTAGGAGCAGACCAACACCTGGTTGTGCTGGTTGAGCAACTGTGCGATTCCTTGCACCTGGCTGCGTGCCGCGCCGCCGGTAGAAGGCTTGACGCGCATGCTGAACAACACCTGGGCCTGGTAGTTGGACCAGTAGACGATCTTGTCGATCGACGTCACTTCGGCTTCGGCGAACTGCTTGCGGAACGCGTCGCTGCTGAGTTTGGCCAGCGCGTCATCGGTGCGTCGGTCGCGCACCGCGTCGTAGATGCCGCACAGCGTGTTGCGCGCGATCGTTTGGGTATCGCGGTGCTCAAGGGCATCCAGGTAGCCCTGGATCGCTGTTTTGGCGGTGGCGTCGGAGAACGTGCCCGAAGTCGTCGGGCCGTTGTGGGTACCGTGCACGATCGCCGCGATCAGCCCGGCGATCAGAACCAACGCCACCACGGCGGCAAGCACCAGCCGTCGACGACGGGAGCGGTTCGGATAGGGCACCGGCGGTGGCAGCAGGCCCGGGTAGGCGGCTGCCGGAGGCGCTGCTTCGACCGGGTCGCTCACCGGCGGTCCCGGGTAGGCTGACTGGCTGGGGATGGGCTGGCTGGGATGGCTGTCGGTGAACGGCGGTCCGTCGGCGCCGAGTCGGTGGTTCTGCGAACACGGACCGGGCACAGGCGTCCTCCTCGGGTACCGGGCTGGGCGGCCCTGGACGAGGTTGGGCCGCCGCGAGGTTCTCCTACGGAGGCTAGCGGGCCTCGCCCCGCGCTGCAGCGGCGGTCAAGACCCGTGGGTAAGCTTTGCTAGCCGAACTTAGGAAATGAAGGGTGGATATTTCGTGACGATCGCGGTGACCGGTTCCATTGCAACCGACCATCTGATGCGGTTTCCGGGCCGGTTCTCCGAACAGCTGCTCGCCGACCACCTGCAAAAAGTTTCGCTCAGCTTCCTCGTCGACGACCTGGTGATCCACCGCGGCGGTGTGGCCGGAAACATCGCCTACGCCATCGGAGTCCTCGGTGGTGACGCCGCGCTGGTCGGTGCGGCCGGCGAAGATTTCGGCGATTACCGCAAGTGGTTACAGGCCCACGGCGTGAACTGCGACAGCGTGCTGATCTCCGACACCGCCCACACGGCGCGGTTCGTCTGCACCACCGACCTCGACATGGCCCAGATCGCATCGTTCTACCCCGGTGCGATGTCGGAGGCCCGCAAGATCAAGCTCGCCGACGTCGTCTCGTCGATCGGCAAGCCCGACCTGGTCATCATCGGCGCCAACGATCCGGACGCGATGGTGGTGCACACCGAGGAGTGCCGCAAGCTCGGCCTGGCTTTCGCCGCCGACCCCTCGCAGCAGCTGCCCCGGCTGTCCGGCGAAGAGATCAACAAGCTCGTCGACGGCGCCGCTTACTTGTTCACCAACGACTACGAGTGGGAGCTGTTGCTGTCCAAGACCGGCTGGTCGGAGGCCGACGTCGTGAAGAAGGTCGACCTGCGGGTGACGACGCTCGGCGCCAAGGGCGTCGACATCGTGGATCGGGACGGCACCACCATCCACGTCGGTGTGGTGCCCGAGACCAGCCAGACCGACCCCACCGGCGTCGGCGACGCGTTCCGGGCCGGTTTCCTGACCGGACGCAGCGGTGGTCTGAGCCTGGAGCGTTCGGCGCAGCTGGGTTCGCTGGTCGCGGTGCTGGTGCTGGAGTCGACCGGGACTCAGGAGTGGAAGTGGGACCACGCGGTCGCCAAGACTCGGTTAGCCGACGCTTACGGCGACGACGCGGCCGCCGAGATCGCCGCCGTACTGGCCTGACCGGTCCGCTGGCTACAGCTGCACCGGGTAGGACGGCTCGCTGATCTGGGGCACCACGCTGTGCTCGACGAAGATGGCGTGCCACAGCATGAAGATCAGTAGCGTCCACAGCCTGCGGCTGTGATCAGTCGTGCCACAACGATGTTCATCTAGCATTCGGCGAACAGCAGACAGGTCGATCAGATGGTCGGTTGCTGACGAGTTCACCAGCTCATGGGCCCACTCCAGCAGCGGGCCGGCGCGCAGCCAATGCCGGATTGGCACCGGGAAGCCCAGTTTCGGCCGATTGAGCACATGCGGCGGAACGATGGGTTCCAGCGCGCGGCGCAGCGCGTACTTCGTCGTGGTGCGGGTGATCTTGGCCTGCACCGGCAACCGGGACGCGACCGCGAACACTTCGGGATCCAGGAACGGCACCCGAAGCTCCAGCGAGTTGGCCATCGTCATCTTGTCGGCCTTGACCAGAATGTCGCCGCGCAGCCAGGTGAACAGGTCGATGTGTTGCATGCGAGCCACCGGGTCCCAGTCCGACGATTCGCTGTACAGCGGTGCCGTCACGTCGGTGTGCGTCCAATCGGCGCAAAACCCGGGCAGCACGTCACGCAGCTGCGTATCGGAGAAGCTGCGGGCATTGCCGTAGTAGCGCTCTTCGAGCGTCAGCGATCCGCGGTGCAACAGGCTTTTGCCGCGCATGCCCTCCGGAAGCGGTTTGGACATCTTGCCCACCGAACGCCGCAGCGGTCCTGGCAGGTAGTCAAAAGGCTTGAGCGACAACGGCTCTCGATAGATCGTGTACCCGCCAAAAAGCTCGTCGGCGCCCTCCCCGGAAAGCACCACCTTGACGTGCTTTCGCGCCTCGCGGGCGACGAAGAAAAGCGGCACCAGGGCAGGGTCGGCCACCGGCTCGTCGAGATACCAAACTATTTCGGGCAGCGCGGCGACGAACTCGTCCGGAGCGACCACCTTGGCGATGTGCCGTGCGCCGATCGCCTCCGCCGACGCCACCGCGACGTCGATCTCGGAGAATCCCTCACGCTCGAACCCGGTGGTGAACGTGATCAACCGCGGGTTGTGCCGGATGGCCAGCGCTGCGATCGCCGTCGAGTCGATACCGCCCGACAGGAACGCGCCGACGGTGACATCGGCGCGCATGTGCTTGGCCACCGAGTCTTCGAGCACCGCGGTGATCTCGTCGTAGCGGGACTGCTCGGTATCGCGGGTGAAGGGTGTCGCGGCAAAGCGCGGCACAAAGTAGCGGGTGGTCACCGGTGCAGCAGTACCGGGACGAATCCGCGTGTAACAGCCGGACTCCAGCCGGCGTACGCCGCGGTGCAGGGTTTCGGGCTCGGGCACATACTGCAGCACCGTGTAGTGCTGGACCGCGCGCAGGTCGATTGCGGTGTCGAACCCGATCAGGTCGGCGAGCTCCAGCAGGCACTTTTTCTCGCTGGCTACCGCGGTGCCGCCGGCTCCGGTCGCCATGAACAGCGGTTTGATACCGAAGGGGTCGCGAGCGCAGAATAATTCGCCGGCGACGTTGTCCCACAGCGCGAAGGCGAACATGCCGCGCAGCCGGGTCAGGGCGTCGGCGCCCCAGTGGTGGTAGGCGGCGACGATGGCCTCGCCGTCGCCGTCGGTGGCGAAGACGGCGCCATGACGCTCGGCAAGCTCGGCACGCAGCTCCACGTAGTTGTAGATCTCGCCGTTGAACACCAACTCATACCGGTCGGGGCTTTCCGGCGGCCCCCAGCGCAGCGGTTGATGCGAATGCGCGATGTCGATGATCGACAGCCGGTTGAAACCGAATACGACCGTCCCGCCACGATCGGCCCAGGTGCCCGGCTCGTCGGGGCCGCGGTGGCGCATCAGGTGCGATGCGTGGGCGACGGCCTCGGCGGTATCACGGGCCACGCCCGAAGAGCCCGAAGAATCAGCCCCGGCCGCAGCGCCCACGAACGCCAGCAGTCCACACATCGCGCCAAGTATGCCGCAATGCGGGGACCGGGGACTCCGCCACGGCTTGGCTGTGTCGCGTGGTCTACGCTGCGTAGTATTCGACTCTGTCGGTCCAGCTTGTGATTCAGGAGGCGCCACGGTGACACCTCGCGAACCAGGCCGTTCGCCGGGCTTGTTTGCAAGCCGCTCCGCAGGCTCTCGTCGGCTTCGGCTGCCGGTATTGGCCGGCCTACTGGGCATGCTTGCGGTCACGCTGAGCGGATGCAGTTGGTCGGAAGTCTTGGGCATGGGCTGGCCGCGCGGCATCACTCCGGAGGCCGACTACAACCGGCAGCTGTGGATCGGCGCAGTGATCGCGTCCCTGGTGGTCGGCGTCATCGTCTGGGGCCTGATTTTCTGGTCCAGCGCCTTCCACCGCAAGAAGGCCACTGACACCGAATTGCCCCGGCAGTTCGGCTACAACATGCCGCTGGAGCTGGTGCTCACCGTCACACCTTTTTTGATCATCTCGGTGCTGTTCTACTTCACCGTGGTGGTCCAGGAGAAGATGCTGCACCTGGCGTCCGACCCGGACGTCGTCGTCGACGTCACGTCGTTCCAGTGGGGCTGGAAATTCGGCTACCAAAAGGTCGATTTCAAGGACGGCACGATCAAATACGACGGTGCCGACGCGGCCCGCAAAGCGGCGGTGGTCACCAAGTCGGAAGCCCGCAACAAGCAGGGCGAGGAGATTCCCGGTCCGGACCATGGAATCAGCATGGAAGACCGCAGCTATTTGAACTACGACAAGGTCGAGACCGTCGGCACCAGCACCGAAATCCCGGTATTGGTGCTGCCTGCGGGCAAACGAATCGAGTTCCAGCTGGCTTCGGCTGACGTCATCCACACTTTCTGGGTGCCGGAATTCCTGTTCAAGCGTGACGTGATGCCGTATCCGCACGAAAACCATTCGGTCAACGTTTTCCAGGTCTCCGAGATCTCCCGGACCGGGGCATTCGTCGGGCACTGCGCCGAGTTCTGCGGGACGTACCACTCGATGATGAACTTCGAGGTCCGGGTGGTGCAGCCCAACGACTTCAAGGCTTATCTGCAGCAGCGGATCGCCGGCAAGACCAATGCCCAGGCTTTGCAGGCGATCGCCCAGTCGCCGCTCGCGGTTACCACGCACCCGTTCGATACCCGCCGCGGCGAGCGCGCGCCCCAGGCGAGTAAGTAGGAACCCCATGCATATCGAAGCCAGGCTGTTCGAATTCGTGGCCGCGTTCTTCGTTTTCTGCGCCGTGCTGTACGGCGTGCTGACCACCTTGTTCGCCACCGGCGGAATCGAGTGGGCCGGCACTACGGCGCTGGCGTTGACCGGCGGGATGGCGCTGATCGTCGCGACGTTCTTCCGCTTCGTGGCCCGGCGGCTCGATACCCGCCCCGAGGACTACGAGGGCGCTGAGATCAGCGACGGCGCAGGCGAACTGGGTTTCTTCAGCCCGCACAGCTGGTGGCCGATTCTGATCGCGCTGTCGGGCTCGGTGGCCGCGGTCGGCGTCGCGTTGTGGCTGCCGTGGTTGATCGGCGCCGGGGTGGTTTTCATCCTGAGCTCGGCCGCCGGGCTGGTCTTCGAGTACTACCTTGGGCCTGAAAAGCACTAGTCGGCGCCGGCTGGCTCGTCCAAGGTCACAATCAGGGCGTCAGTTGATGCGCGACCCGTTCACCGAGAATGCCGTGCAGGTGCCGGTTGGGTAGGGTTTCGCCAGGCACAATGAGGAACATTGCAGCGCGCGCTCAGCCACACAGCCCTGGTAGCGCGTGCCGCGGTGAAGTAGTCGAACAGGACAGGCAAACATGAGCGGGCCGAATCCACCAGGACCGGAGTCCGAAGAACTGGATCACGGCGTCGAGCCCAGCGACAGCGACCGCGAACTCGAGCCGGGCGGCAACGAACTCGGTGAAGAGTTGACGCGGGAGGGGGCCGAAGGGGACAGCCACACGGCCCAGACCGACATCTATTCCCGCGCCTACTCGGCTCCGGAGGCCGAGCACTTCACCAGCGGCCCGTATGTGCCCGCCGACCTGGACCTCTACGACTACGAGAGCTACGACGAGGCAGCCGACGAACCAACCGCTAGTCCACGCTGGCCGTGGATCGTCGGCGTCGCCGCGATTGCCGCAGCGATCGCCCTGGTGGCGTCGGTATCGCTGCTGTTCGTTCGCACCGACACCAACAAGCTGGCAACGCCGGGCACCGCGACCACCTCGACGCCGCCGCCGCAGGACGAGATCATCGTCACAACACCGCCGCCCGCGCCGCCGCCGCCGACCAGCGAACCGCCACCGCCACCTCCCCCGACCAGCGAGGCTCCGCCGCCACCTCCGCCGCCGACCAGCGAGGCGCCGCCGCCACCCGCCCCGGCGCCCGCGCCGGCACCCGCGCCCGCACCGGCGTCGCCGGCCCCGTCCGCGCCGGCCGCACCTCTGCAGGTGACCTATTCGGTGACCGGCACGAAGGCGCCGTTTGACCAGATCACGATCACTTATACCGATGCCTCTGGAATGCGACGGACCCAGCACAACGTGTACATCCCCTGGACGCTCACGCTGACGCCGATCTCGCAGTCCGACGTCGGTTCGGTCGAAGCGACCAGCTTGCTGCGGCTGAGCAAGCTCAATTGCAAGATCACCACCAGCGACGGCAAGGTGTTGTCGGCGAACGAAAACGACCAACCGCAGACGAACTGCTGATGGCCGACCGGTACTCCCAAATCTGGGGCGCGCGGGGCAAGCTCGAGCCGACTACCGCCGATCGGATCCTGGTCGGGTCCTGCGCTGCCGTCTGGCTGGCGTTGGTGGGGATGAGTGTGGCAGCCATCGTCGCGCTGATGGACCTCGGTCGGGGTTTTCACGATTCACGAGGCAACCCGCACACCTCGTCGGTGCTCTACGGCATCATCGTGATCTCCGCGCTGGTCATCTTGGCGGCGATCCCGATGCTCTTGCGTGCCCGGCGCACCACCCGGGACGGGCCGGTGGCGCGATCGGCGCGGACGCCGGCGCGCACGCTGAGCGGGCAGCCGATCAGTTCGGTGACGACGTCCGCGCGGACTTTGTCCCAGCAGGACCTCACCGAACGATTGACCGCGTTGCGGCCGGCATTGCCGGAGGCGGCCGTGGACCGGGTCTGGCTGCGCGGCACCGCCGCACTGATGGGCACCATGGGGGCGGCCCTACTGGCGGTCGCGGCGGCAACCTACCTGATGGCGATCGGTCACGACGCCTTCTCGTGGACCAGTTACGGGATCGCCGGGTTCATCACACTGGTCATGCCGTTGGTCCCGTGGCGCCAGGTGCGGCAGCTGCGCCGCACCCTCGCCGCATAGCAGCCTGTCAGTGCTGGCCGTTCCCGCCGTTCGCTGAGCCGTTGCTGCCGCCTTGGTGCTCCCGCAGCGCGGTGAGCGCGCGTTGTTCGGCGGCGTGGTGGGCTTGCGAGAGCGCGGCGTCTTCGGCGGCGGGGTCGGCGAACAGGAAACTGCCGGAGCCGGGGGAGCCGGCCGAGCCCAGCTTGTTCATCTTGACCGGCACCGGAGCGCCCTGGTACTCCAGCGGCAGCGGGTGGCCGTGGTCGTCGACGGGGCCGAGCGGCTGGTGCAGTTCGATGTAGGCACCGTGCGGCAGGCGTTTGATGATGCCGGTTTCGATGCCGTGCTCGAGTACCGCGCGGTCGCTGCGCTGCAGGCCGATGGCCCACCGGTAGGTGATGAAGTAGACGATCGGCGGCAACACGACCATGCCGATGCGACCGATCCAGGTCGTCGCGTTCAGCGAGATATGGAATTTGAACGCGATGATGTCGTTCATCGCGCTCAGCGTCAGCACCATGTAGAAGGCGATCGCCATGGCCCCGATTGCGGTGCGCACCGGCACATCACGCGGGCGCTGCAGCAGATTGTGGTGGGCGTAGTCGCCGGTGAACCGCTTCTCCAGGAACGGGTAGATGATCAGCAGCACGAAAACCAGGCCCATGATGATCCCGACCCAGACCACCGCGGGAATGGTGTGGTGCCCGATGTAGAACTCCCACGACGGCCAGATACGCGCCAAGCCTTCGGTCCACATCATGTAGAAGTCCGGCTGGCTGCCCGCCGAGACGTGAGATGGCTTGTAGGGACCCAGGTTCCAGATGGGGTTGATCTGCAGCAGACCACCCATCAGGCCGAGAATCCCGGTGGTCAATGCGAAGAAGGCGCCGGACTTGACGGCGAACACCGGCATCACCCGCACGCCGACGACATTCTGCTCGGTGCGCCCGGGCCCGGGGAACTGAGTGTGTTTCTGGAACCACACGAAGGCCAGATGCGCACCGATCAGCGCCAGCATGATTCCGGGGATCAGCAGAATGTGCAAGGCGTACAGGCGGGGGATGATGTAGCCCGCCGCGGTGCAGTCGTCGCCCACGCCGCCGCAGGGGAAGTCGCCACCGAACAAGGCCCAGTGCAGCCAAGAGCCGATTATCGGCATTCCCAGCGTGATCGACGACAGCGCGGCCCGCAGCCCGATACCCGACAGCAGGTCGTCGGGCAGCGAGTAGCCGAAGTAGCCCTCGAACATGGACAGGATCAACAGCAGCGAACCGATGACCCAGTTGGCCTCGCGGGGCCGCCGGAACGCGCCGGTGAAGAAGATCCGGGCCAGGTGCACCATGATGGCAGCGGAGAACATCAGTGCGGCCCAGTGGTGAACCTGGCGGACGAACAGTCCGCCGCGCACCTCGAAGCTGATGTCGAGTGTGGACGCGTAGGCCTTGGACATCTCCACACCGCGCAGTGGCTGAAAGACGCCGTTGTAGGTGACGTCGTTCATCGAGGGGTCGAAGAACAGCGTGAGGTAAACGCCGGTCAACAGCAGCACAATGAAGCTGTACATCGCGATCTCGCCGAGCAGGAACGACCAGTGCGTAGGGAAGACCTTGTTGAGCTGGCGGCGCACCGCGGCCGAGGGGTGATAGCGCGAGTCGATGTCCTCGCCTTGACGGGCCAGGACATCGCCGATTTTCGGGGGACTGGGTATAGGACTCATGATGTTGTGCGCTCCCAAAATGCCGGTCCGACAGGCTCGATGAAGTCTCCGTTGGCGACTAGATACCCGTCGGCGTCAATGGTGATCGGCAGCTGTGCCAACGCGCGCGCGGCCGGCCCGAAAATCGGTGTGGCGTAATGCAACGCGTCGAACTGCGACTGGTGGCATGGGCAAAGAATTCGGTAGGACTGCTCTTCGTAGAGCGACGCCGGGCAGCCCAGATGCGAGCAGACCTTGGTGTAGGCGAACAACTCGCCAAAGTTGAAGCTTTCCTGGTTCTTTCGTTTGACCACCCGCGGCATGTCGACCGGCTTGATGCGGATCAGCATCACCGGGTTGCGGACCGCGGTCATGATGGCCGTCAGCTTTTCGTGTGATTCGGGTGTGGTGCCGTCACCGTCGGATTCACGCCACGGGAAGACCGTCTCCATGCCGCCGGCGTCGATGTCTTCGGGGCGCATCTTGACGAACGGCGCTCCCAGGTGTTCGCCGGTGGACCGGGCGAGGTAGATGGTCTCGCCTTTGAAGCGTGGCGTCCAGCCCGAGGTCCACAGCACGGCCTTCTTACCGTCGGCGGTCTGCACCACCGGTTTCCACGGGTTCTTGATCAGGCCGCCGGCAAACGCCACCAGGGTGCCGAGCCCGAACGCGCCGAGCCCCACGCCCAGCGACAGGCCGATCAGTTTGCGGCGCCGAAGCGTCGAACCCTCGAAGGCGTCGGTCAGGTTGGCGACCACGGTCTTGCGGTGGATTTCGGGCGACCCCGAGCCGCCACCGTCGTGGCGATCCTGAATCGAAATCTCTTCGGGGATGAACTTTTTCTGAAACAGCACCGCGCCCACCGCGATGCACAACACGGACATTCCGAATGTCAGGCCGTAGAGCGGGGTGGTCAGCGAATACACCAAGTTGCCGTGGGCGCCGTGCGGCTTGTATTCCCACGGCCAGAACAAGAAAACCAGCAGCAGCGCGAACCCGAAGAATCCACCCAGCAACAGCCAGATCGCCACAAGGCGCTCGGCGCGCTTTTCGGCCTTGGTGTCGGCTACCGGCCAGCGCGGCTCCTTGAAGACGGTTTCCACACCGTCGAGCCGGCCGCCGAGCTGGACGAGTTCTTCGCGCGACATGGTGGCCAGTTCCGCGTCGGTGGGCTGCCCGGGAACGCCTTGCTGACCCGGCACATCGGTGCCCCTGCCGCTGTCATCGGTCACGATCGTGCCCCAATCCAGAGTGCCGCCCCGATGACGGCGACCATCCCGATGATCCACATCGCCATGCCCTCGGGGGCCGGCCCGAAGCCGCCCAGGCCGTTGCCGCCCGGACTGCGTTCCTCGGCAGCGTTTTTCACGTAGGCGATGATGTCTTTCTTGGCGTCGAAGGAGAGCTGACGGTCGGAGAACTTCGGCATGTTCTGTGGACCGGTCAGCATCGCGTCGAGGATCTGCTGCTCGTTGGCCGGTCCCAGGTCGGGCGCGTACTTGCCCGACGACAGCGCGCCGCCCTTACCGGTGAAGTTGTGGCACGAAGAGCAGTTGAGCCGGAACAGGTCGCCACCGCGGCCAATGTCGTTGCCGCGCAACGACTGCATCGCGACACTGCCGTCCGGGTTCCGCGTCACGGTGGGCCCGCCGCCGTTGGCTTGCACATAGGCGCCCAGCGCGTCGATCTGCGGGCCGTCGAAGATCGGGTCTTTGCGCGCCGCCTGGGCCTCCCCGCGGACCGCGGGCATCCGGCCGCTCGATACCTGGAAGTAGACCGCAGCCTCGCCCACGCCGATCAGGCTCGGCCCGCGGTCGGGTACGCCCTGCAGGTTGGCGCCGTGACATGTCACGCAGGAGGTGTCGAAAAGCTGCTTGCCGGTTCGTAGCAGCGCCGAGGATGACTCGTCGGCGACAGCCACTTGTGGGCTGGGGGTCAGCACGGCGGCCAACCCGCCGGCCGCCGAAAGCGCCATCAGCAGCAGCAGTCCCGCGGACAAGCGGCGACGCAGGCGACGCCGCGCCCGGTCACTGAGCGATCGGGTCAACCGCAGTCTTCTCAACCGAGCACTCCTGTCGTTACGTGCGCTGGTCATCGGATGAAGTAAATCGTGGCGAACAGGGCGATCCAGACGATGTCGACGAAGTGCCAGTAGTAGGAGACGACGATCGACGCGGTTGCCTGTGCCGGGGTGAACTTGCTCATCGTGGTGCGGGCCAGCAGGAAGATGAAGGCGATCAGCCCGCCGATGACGTGGAGCCCGTGAAAGCCGGTGGCCAGGTAGAAAACGCTGCCGTATGCGCTGCTGGGAATGGTGGTTCCGTGGCTCACCAGGTGGATGTACTCGTAGGCCTGACCCAGGACGAAGAACAGCCCCATCGTAAAGGTGAGCAAATACCAGCGACGCAGCCCGAACACGTCGCCGCGTTCGGCCGCGAAAACCCCCATCTGGCAGGTGAACGACGAGGCGATCAGCACCAGCGTGACCGGCACGGCTTGGTAGAGGTTCAACTCGGTCGGCGGAGGCGGCCAGTTGCCACCGGCCTGAGCGCGCGCCGTGAAGTAGAACGCGAACAACCCAGCAAAGAACATCAATTCGCTGGAAAGCCAGACTATGGTGCCAACACTGACCATGTTGGGGCGATTGAGCGAATGCACGCGCGCCGTGATAGCAGTACCCGAGGTCCCTACCGCACTCGTCACATCAGCAAGTATGACGCTTTGTAGTTGTTGATCTCCACCCGGGGCGGCAATTGGTGACCACGAGTGGGACCATCTGCGTGTGCCGGTGTCAGGTTTCGGGTCATCCCAGCGGCGTCCGGACGAGGCGTTGTCGTGGCCACGGATCCTCACCGTCTTGACCGCGGGCCAGAACCTGCCACGCGGACAGGCCGGCTGGGCCATGGAGCAGATCATGACCGGATCCGCGACCCCGGCCCAGATCGCGGCCTTCGCCGTAGCGCTGAAGATGAAGATCCCGACGGCCGCTGAGGTCACCGAGCTGGCCGAGGTAATGCTGCAGCACGCACGTCGGCTGCCCACCGAGCGGATCGGAACCGACACCGTCGATGTGGTCGGCACCGGCGGCGACGGCGTCAGCACCGTCAACCTGTCCACCATGGCGGCGATCGTGGTCGCCGCGGCCGGCGTGCCGGTGGTCAAGCACGGCAACCGGGCGGCGTCCTCGCTGGCCGGCGGCGCCGACACCCTCGAGGCGCTGGGGGTTCGCATCGATCTGGATCCCGACGATGTCGCACGCTGTGTCGCCGAAGTCGGGATCGGGTTCTGCTTCGCACCGCAGTTCCATCCGTCGTACCGGCATGCGTCTGCGGTGCGACGCGAAGTCGGCCTACCGACGGTGTTCAATCTGCTTGGGCCACTTACCAACCCGGGACGACCACGAGCCGGGCTGATTGGCTGTGCGTTCGCCGACCTGGCCGAGGTGATGGCAGGGGTTTTCGCTGCGCGCCAGTCCAGCGTGTTGGTAGTACACGGCGACGACGGCCTCGACGAGCTGACCACCACCACGACCAGCACCATCTGGCGGGTGCAGGCCGGCACCGTTGACAAGCTGACCTTTGACCCCGCCGGGTTCGGGTTCGCCCGTGCTGATCTGGACGACTTACTGGGCGGCGACGCGACGGCCAACGCAGCGGAAGCGCGCTCGGTGCTGGCCGGCGCGAAGGGCCCGGTGCGTGACGCCGTTGTGCTCAACGCCGCGGGCGCGATCGTGGCCCATGCCGGGTTATCCAGCAGCGCCGAATGGCTGCCGGCGTGGGAAGACGGGCTGAGCCGCGCTACCGAGGCGATCGACAGCGGGGCGGCCGAACAGCTGCTCGCGCGATGGGTGCGCTTCGGTCAGCAGCTCTGAGTCGCGGCTCGTGACGGCTTGCTCGGCAGCAACTCGGGCCGAGCGCGCCGAGGAGGCCCACTGGGCCCACGGCCCCGCGGACCCCAACGGTGAACACCAACCCGCTGCTTCGTCGCTGCCGGTGGTGACGCCCACGATGCGCACCCCTGGCGCCCCCAGCCAGCGCACGATCAGCGCCGTCTCCTCCACCAGCGCCCCGCCCAGCGGGGCGGGCTGCGGCAAGACCACCTGCGCGCCCGCCCGGATCGCGTCGACGACGGGCATCGGCGGCACCCCGCGCCGCGCCGTGCCGGCCGCGGCCAGCTGGCCGTGGCGGATGACGGCGAGCTGCCAGCCGCCGTCGCGGTCAGGGGCGGCGGCCACCAGCTCGGGCAGCGCGGCCAGCGCACGCAGGCGCTGCCCCCGCCAGAGCACCTCGACTGCGGCCACCGTGTGATCACGCAGTCGGGCGGCGCTCTCGTAGCGCTGGCGCTCGGCGAGGTCGGCGACCTGCCGGACGGCCGCGGCCAACGCGGTGTTGTCCAGGCCCTCGATCAGCGCTGCCGCCCGACCGGCCGCTGCGGCGTACTGGCCGGCGGTCACATCCCGAGCAGCCGGACATGGCGAAACCTCATGCTGCGGGCAGGCCGGTCCGTGCAGCGCCGAACGGGCCAGGCGCTTGGTGCAGGTGCGCACACCGGTGAACCGCGCCAGCAGGGCGGCGGTGTCGGCGGCGTCGGCGCGGGAGCGAAACGGGCCGACCGCGCGGTCATGGCGCGGCGTTCGCACCACCGAGAAACGGGGGAAGGCCTCGTCGCTGAGCACCACCCACCACCAACGGTGCGGGAACCTCGACCGGCGGTTGTAGGGCGGGGCATGGGCGTGCAGCATCCGTAATTCGCGGACACCGGCTTCCAACGCATGTGCGCACTCGACATGCTCGACGCTGGCCGCCAGCGTGACCATCTCCTTGATCCGGCTGCGCTGATCGGAGCCGTTGAAGTACTGACTTACCCTGCGCCGCAAGTCAATTGCGGTGCCGACGTAGAGCACCTCGGCCGCCGGGCCACGAAACAGGTAGACCCCGGGCCGGCGCGGTAACCCCTCGGCCAGCACTCGCTTGCGCCGCTGCGCCGGTGTCACGTCGGGCAGATACGAGCGCAGGTCGGCGTAAGTGTGCACACCTTGATTGCCCACTCGCTCGATAAGCGCGTGCAACACCTCGACGGTGGCCCGCGCGTCGTCGAGTGCCCGGTGGGTGGGCTCGCTGGCCACCGTGAACAGCCGCGCCAGCGCTGCCAGCCGCACGCTGGGCGCCTCCTCGCGGCTGAGCACCCTGCGGGCCAGCGCAACGGTGCACAGCACTTGCGGCCGCCGCCATGCGATACCGCATTGATCGGCGGCGGCGCGCAAAAACCCGACATCGAACCGGGCGTTGTGGGCCACCAGCACCGCGCCGTGGGCGAACTCGAAAAACATCGGCAACACCGCCCCGATGGTCGGGGCGTCGCACACCATCGCCGTGGTGATGCCGGTCAGCTGCACGATCTGCGGCGGGATGCTGCGCTGTGGGTCGACGAGGGTGGCGAACTCGCCCAGCACCTCGCCACCGCGCACTTTGACCGCACCGATCTCGGTGATGGCGTCGGCAGCCGGCCCGTCACCGGCGGTCATGCGCCCGCCGGTGGTCTCCAGGTCCACCACGACGAATGTGGTCTCGCGCAGCGACATTTCGGTAGCCCCGTCGATGTCGGGAAGGCTCAGCTGCTCGCCGGCGCGCGCGCCCATGGCCGCGACGTTAGGCAGTCGCACCGACACGCGCAGGATTGCGCGCGGCGTTTCGCGCGGGGAGAAGACGGGTCACAGCAGAAACGGCGGCGGGAAAACTTGTCGGTGCCTGCGGTTAGCGTGGCGCCAAGGCCGACCAAGCAGACCGGAAGGACAGCAAGATGGCGCAAACCAGCGAGCCCGACCGGGCGGCGTACAGGCCCGCCCGAGGCGGGAGAACCCGTGGTCATCGATTGTGACGACTGCGCAGTACGCGGTCCGGGATGCCGGGACTGTGTCGTCAGCGTGATACTCGGGGTACCGGAAACTTTGCTGGAGGATGAGTGCGCCGCGTTGGAGGTGCTCGCCGACGCGGGATTGGCACCGAGACTGCGGCTGGTTCCAATTCACCGACAGCGGCCGGGGGTAGCCTAACGGCGTTACGTTCAAATCTTGCTGTTTTCTTAATCATCCAGAGTTGGACAACCCCGATGCCGTTTCGTAACCTATCTGAGACCTAAAGCAGGCGCGGCCCTGTGGCCGACGGGTTTTAAGGATGTGCAAAGTCTTGGGGTTGGGGCAGTACGGTCGAAACGCGTGTTTGCGCGCCGCCAAACGCTTCGCTATCGCAGCGTTAGTTGGATCAGCCGCCCTGTCCGGAGTTGCCGCCAGCAACGCACTGGCCGACCCAGCCAACGATGCGATGGCAAAGCTCAGTGAGTTGTCGCGGCAGGCCGAACAAACCACCGAGGCCATGCACAGCGCGCAGCTCGATCTCAACAACAAGCTGGCCGCGCAGCGGGAAGCCGACAAAAAGCACAATGACGACCTGGCCGCCGCGGACGCGGCGAAGTCCCGGTTGGCAACGTTCCAGGCCGGTATCGACAAGTATGCGGCAGCAATGTACATGGGTGGCCGCACGGACGGCCTGAACGCCATCATGACCGCCGAGTCGCCGCAACAGCTGATCGGCAAACTGGCCGTGCAGCGGGTGATGTCCACCGCGATGCGGACGCAGATGGCCAACTACCGCGCCACCCGCGAGCAGGCCGCCCAAGCCGAGCAGGCATCCGCGAAATCGGCCGCTGACGCCAAGACCGCCGCCGAGCAGGCCGCCGCGGTGCGCGCGAGTCTGCAGTCCAAGCAGAGCCGGCTGCAGCTGCAGATCGGCATCGTCAAGTCGCAGTACCTCGCATTGAGTCCCGACCAGCGCACCGAGCTGGCCGCGCCGGCGCCAGCGGCCATGGCCGCGGCCGCTCCCGGTCCTGGTCCCGGTCCTGGTCCTGGTCCTGGTCCAGAGGCTTTACCACCGGGCGGCGGACAGCCGGGCGGTCCCGGGCCTGGATTCGGCGCCGCACCTGGTAGCGGCCAGGGCGCTATCGCTGTCCAGGCCGCGTTGACCCAGGTCGGTGCGCCCTATAGCTGGGGTGGCGCCGCGCCCGGCGGATTCGACTGCTCCGGCTTGGTGATGTGGGCGTTCCAGCAGGCCGGTATTGCGCTGCCGCACTCCAGCCAGGCGCTGGCCCACGGCGGACAGCCCGTGTCGCTGTCGGACCTGCAGCCCGGTGATGTGTTGACTTTCTATTCCGACGCCTCCCATGCCGGCATCTACATCGGTGACGGCCTGATGGTCCATTCGTCCACCTACGGTGTGCCGGTGCGGGTGGTGCCGATGAACTCCTCCGGCCCGATCTACGACGCCCGCCGTTACTGACCACCGACGGGTTCTGCACCGTCGCCGCGGGCTGCTGGCCTGCCTACTAGCCGCCGAATTGGTCTTCGCCGCCGTCGCAGTTCTCGGCCCCGGGCGGACAGCACCGGCGCAACCAGGCCACCCGACATCAGCCGCGGCAGGCGATACCGTAGCGCCGCGCCAGGTGATGGCCGGCGATCGTACCGTGCGGATGACTGGTCTCGGTGGCCAGCGATCAGAGATCCTGCTGAGCCGCGTCGCTGCGAACATCGGTCATGCCGTCGACGCGGTGGAGGCGTTCTGGGGGACCGACTGGCCACGCGATATCGACGTGGTAGCCACCGGGTCGCAACGGCAGTTCGAGACCGCGGCGGGGGGAGGGCCCGCCGCGCAGTGGGGCGATATCGCGGCGGTGGCCGTCGCCGACCGGGTAGATCCCGCCCATCGGATCGCGATCGGCCAGCGGATCGTCTTCGCACCCGGTGCGGTCGCAATGAGTGAGCCGGCAATGCGAATCGTGTTGAGCCACGAGCTATTTCATTACGCAGCGCGCGTCGATACGGCAGTGGATGCGCCGCGGTGGCTGACCGAGGGTGTGGCTGACTACGTCGGCCGGCCGCCCACGCCGCTGCCCGAGCGGACGCCGCCGCCGACGGCGTTGCCGTCGGACGCCGACCTTGATCACCCGGGACTGCAGCGCTCTGATGGCTACGACCGGGCATGGTGGTTCGCCCGCTTTGTGGCCGACACCCGCGGGCCGGCGACGCTGCGGGCCCTTTACCGCGCTGCATGCGGCACCGGCCACGCCGATCTACCCACCGCCCTACACGACGTCCTGGGCGTCGACACCGCGGGTGTGCTGGCCGACTGGCAGCATTGGCTGACCCGCTAACCTACGCAGGTGTCCCGGGTCCTGCTGGTAACCAACGACTTTCCGCCTCGGCGCGGCGGCATCCAGTCTTATCTGGTCGAGCTGGTTTCTCGGCTGGCTGCCGCGGGGCAGCACAGTGTGACGGTGTACGCGCCGCAGTGGAAGGGCGCCAACGTCTTTGACGCTCGAACCGCGGGCTATCAGGTGGTTCGTCACCCCGGAACCTTGATGCTGCCGGTGCCCGCCGTCGACGTCCGAATGCGCCGGCTGATCGCGGAGTACGGCATCGACACCGTGTGGTTCGGCGCGGCCGCGCCGTTGGGGCTGCTGGCCCAGCGCGCCCGTCAGGCGGGCGCAACACGGGTCCTGGCCAGCACCCACGGCCACGAGGTGGGTTGGTCGATGCTTCCGGTGGCACGGTCGGTGCTGCGCCGCATCGGTGACGACAGCGACGTCGTCACGTTCGTCAGCCGCTACACCCGCCGACGGTTCGCCTCGGCATTCGGGCCGCAGGCCGCGTTGGAGCACCTGCCGCCCGGGGTGGACACCGATCGGTTCCGGCCGGACCCGGCAAGCCGCGCCGAGCTACGGGCCCGCTACGGCCTCGGGCAGCGGCCGACGGTGGTGTGCCTGTCGCGGCTGGTGCCACGTAAAGGTCAGGACATGCTGATCCGGGCGCTGCCGGCAATCCGGCGGCGAGTCGATGGGGCGGCGTTGGTGATCGCCGGCGGTGGTCCCTATCTGGAGACGCTGCGCCGACTGGCCGACCGCTTTCGGGTAAGCGAGCACGTGACGTTCACCGGCGGAGTCCCCGCCGCGGACCTTCCCGCCTACCATGCGATGGCCGACGTATTCGCGATGCCGTGCCGCACCCGCGGCGCCGGACTGGATGTCGAGGGGTTGGGCATCGTATTCCTGGAGGCTTCCGCGACCGGTGTTCCGGTAGTGGCCGGATGTTCGGGCGGCGCACCGGAAACCGTCCGGCACAACAAGACTGGTTTACTAGTCGACGGTCGCTCGGTGAATCAGATCGCTGACGCCGTCACCGAACTGCTCGCTGACCCGGATCGGGCCGCCGCGATGGGCACCGCCGGCCGCGATTGGGTCATGGCGCACTGGCGATGGGATGCGTTGGCCGCGCGTCTGTCTGAGCTGATTCGCGGCTAGCCGGTGGCGTAGATCGCCTCGATGTCGTGGGCGAACTTCTCGGCGACTACCTTGCGCTTGACCTTCATCGTCGGGGTGAGCTCGCCGGTGTCCTCGGTGAAGTCGACTGGCAGGATGCGGAATTTGCGGATCGACTCCGCATGCGACACCACCATGTTGGCCTGTTTGACGGCCGCATCCACCTCGGCGATCAGGTCGGGGTCGGTAGCGAGGTCGCCTACCGGCGCTTCGGCCGGCTTGGTGTTGCGCTGCTTCCAGCCCTCGAACGCCTCGGGGTCGATGGTGATCAGCGCGCCCACGAACGGCCGCGCGTCGCCGACGACCATCGCCTGGCTGATCAGGGGGTGCGCCCGCAACTGGTCCTCCAGTACCGCCGGGGCGACGTTCTTGCCTCCCGCGGTGACGATGATTTCCTTCTTGCGGCCGGTGATGCTCAAAAATCCGTCATCGTCGAACGCGCCCAGATCACCGGTCTTGAACCAGCCGTCTTCCATCGCTTCGTTGGTGGCCTGCTCGTTGTGCCAGTACCCGTTGAACACCACGCCGCCTCGCACCAACAGCTCGCCGTCGTCCGCGATACGAATGCTGTTGCCTGGCAAAAGTTTCCCGACGGTACCGACCTTGAGGGCGCCGACCTGATTGACGGTGATCGCCGCGCTGGTCTCGGTCAGCCCGTAGCCCTCGTAGATGGTGAGACCGACGCCGCGGTAGAAGTGCCCCAACCGCGCACCCAGGGGTGCGCCGCCCGAAACCGACGCGTGGCAATCACCGCCCAGCGCCGCGCGCAGCTTGTAATACACCAGCCGATCGAACAGCGCGTGTTTGGTCCGCAGCCACAAACCGGGGCCACCGCGATCGCAGGCCTCGCTCCAATCGACGGCGGTCTGCGCCGCGAGCGCGAAGATTCGGCCCCTGCCGTCGTTGGCGGCGTTCTGTGCGGCAGTGTTGTACACCTTCTCGAATACCCGCGGCACCGACACCACGACCGTTGGTTTGAACACCCCGAACATCGGCACCAGATTCTTGACATCGCTGGTGAATCCGACGATGACCTTGTTGTGGAAGGCGGACAAGGTAAGCGCGCGGGCCAACACATGCGCCAACGGCAGGAAAACCAACAGCCGTTCACCTTTACGCAGCAGCGTCGGGAGCACTGCCTTGGCGCCCCGGGTCTCGTAGACCAGATTGGAATGGGTCAGCTGGCAGCCCTTCGGGCGCCCGGTGGTGCCCGAGGTGTAGATCAGCGTCGCCGGATCTTGGCTGCGCAACGCCTCGAGGCGGGCGGTCAGCTCGGCCGGGCTGACCGATGCGCCATCCTGCTGGAGTTGATCGAGGGCATTGGCGCCCGAACCATCGATTTGCAGCACGCGCCGCAGCTCAGGCAAGTCGCCGGTGAGCTCGTTGATCATCGTCGCGTGGGCGTCGGTTTCGGCGAACGCCAGCACCGCTCCCGAGTCGCTCAGCACCCAGCGGACCTGCTCGGCCGACGATGTTTCGTAGATCGGCACGGTGACCGCACCCGCCGACAGGATCGCCAGGTCGAGGATCGCCCACTCGTAGCGGGTGGCCGAGAAAATCACGACGCGGTCGCCGGCCTGCACCCCGTGTGCGATCAAACCCAATGCGGCCGCGCGGATTTCGGCGGCGGCGGCAGCGCAGGTAACATCGGTCCAGGCGCCGTCCACCAGGCGCTGAAAGATTACCGTGTCGGGCTCGTCGCGCTCGTGCTCGAACACCGCAGCGACGATGTTGTCGTGCTCGCCCACCGTGAACGGGGCGGGAACACTGAATTCACGCACTCTTCTGACCTCGCTTGGGTTATTCCGCCGGGTGACCGGGCTGGATGCAGGATTCAGACTAGTCCGGCGACGATGCGGGCCGGGACGGCCCGCTGAGGAGGCGCACAATGGCGCTACTCCGGCGACGATGCGGGCCGGGACGGGCTATGTGGCTACCCGTGCGATATGTGAAGCTAGAGGCCGTGCACAGCGTTCAAATTGCCGACGAGACGTTCGTCGCCGCCGACCCCGCACGCGTCGGCGCCGCCGTCGGCGATCCGGCCAGCTGGCGGCGGTGGTGGCCGGATCTGCGACTGCAGGTCATCGAAGATCGCGGCCCCGTGGGAGTCCGATGGGCGGTGACCGGGCCGCTGACCGGGACCATGGAAGTCTGGCTGGAACCGTCACTGGACGGCGTCGTGCTGCACTACTTTCTGCATGCTGAGCCGTCCGGGGCGGCAGCCTGGCAATTGGCCAAGATGAACCTGCGCAGAATGACCCACCGGCGTCGCGTCGCCGGCAAGAGAATGGCCTTCGAGGTCAAGACGACGTTGGAGCACTCCCGTCCAGTCGGGGTTTCTCCGGTCCATGACCAGGTCTGAGTTCAACCGGGAGTACCGTTTCTGCAGTGCACTGGCGTTATCGCCAGCAGGGTGGAGACTGCGTACGGGAGAGAAGGAAGCGACCAGGTGGCGGAGAAGACGGCGCAGACGATCTACATCGACGCGGACCCCAGCACGGTCATGGATGTGATCGCCGACATCGGTTCGTACCCTGACTGGGTGTCGGAATACAAGGAGGCCGAAGTACTCGAGGCCGACCCGAAAGGGAATCCGAAGGTCGCACGACTGGTGCTGGAGACCAGCGTCCTCAAGGACACCCTGGTGTTGTCCTACGAGTGGCCTAAAGATCGCCGCTCAGTGCGCTGGACGCTGGTCTCCAGCTCGCTGCTCAGGTCCCTCGACGGCGTGTATCGCTTGGCGCCCAAGGGCTCTGGCACCAACGTCACCTACGAGCTCACGGTCGACATAGCGATTCCGATGATCGGCTTGCTCAAGCGCAAGGCCGAGCGCAGGTTGATCGACACCGCGTTGAAGGATCTGAAGAAACGAGTCGAGGCTGAGTGAGTCGTCAGCGCCCACTCTTGCCCGGATCAGTCTTTTCGTCGGCAAAGGTGGGGTAGGTAAGTCCACTTTGGCGGCCGCGACCGCCGCACGTGAAGCGCGTGCCGGTCAGCGGGTGCTGCTGGTATCCACCGACCAGGCGCATTCGCTGGGTGACGTGCTCGGTGTCGTGGTTTCGCCGACCGGCCGGCGTGAGGCCGTCCGGGTGCTCGCCGATCTCGAAACCGGAACGGCCGATGTCGGGGGCGGCTTTCTCGACGCGTTGGCGCTGGACACCTTGGCGCTGCTGGAGGCTCGCTGGCGCTCGGTAGTCGACACCCTGGGCCGGCGCTTTCCCGAGTCAGAGCTGGATGAGATTGCACCCGAGGAACTTTCGGCGCTGCCGGGCGTTCAGGAAGTCCTCGGCCTGCATGAGGTCGGCGCATTGGCTGCGGCCGGGCAATGGGACCACATCGTGGTCGACTGCGCCTCCACCGCCGACGCCATGCGGATGCTCACCTTGCCGGCCACCTTCGCGCTGTATGTCGAGCGCGCTTGGCCGCGGCATCGCAGGCTCTCCACGGCCTCCGACGACGCCCGGTCGGCGGCGGTGGTGGAACTGCTGGAACGCATCAGCGGCAGCGTCGAAAAGCTCAACGCGCTGCTGACCGACGGCACCCGAGTCGGTGCGCATCTGGTTCTCACCGCGGAACGGGTGGTGGCTGCCGAAGCGGTCCGGACTTTGGGCTCGTTGGCGTTGATGGGCGTGCGCGTCGAGGAATTAATCGTCAACCAGATTCTGGTGCAGGACGATTCATACGAGTATCGCAACCTGCCCGCTCATCCGGCCTTCGACTGGTATTCCGAGCGGATCAGTGAGCAGCGCGCTGTGTTGGCCGAGCTGGACGCCGCCATCGGCGATGTGGCGCTGGTGCTCACCCCGCATCTGGCCGGTGAGCCGATCGGCGCCAAAGCGCTGGCCGAACTGCTGGACAGTGCGCGCCGTCGCGACGGATCGGCACCGCCGGGGCCGGTGCGTCCCGTCGTCGAGCTGGAGTCAGGATCCGGACTGCAGTCGGTCTACCGATTGCGGCTAGAGTTGCCGCAGATCGATTCCGGTGCCCTTACCCTTGGCCGGGTCGGCGACGATCTGATCGTCGGCGCCGGCGGGATGCGGCGCAGAGTTCGGTTGGCGTCCGTCCTGCGGCGATGCACGGTGCTGGACGCACATCTTCGAGGTAGCGAGTTGACCGTGCGTTTTCAACCTGATCCGGAGGTGTGGCCGAGATGACCCGCCCCGGCGATCACCCCGACATCGGTCCCGAGTTGCGCAAACTTGCTCAGAGCATTCTCGACGGCATCGACCCCGCTGTCCGCTTGGCGGCAGCACGGGCGCTTGGCGACGGCGCCGGCACCGGCAAGTGTCAACAGGTGTGGTGCCCGGTGTGCGCGTTGGCCGCGGTGGTAACGGGGCAGGAACACCCGTTGCTGACCGCTATCGCTGAGCACAGCGTCGCGCTGCTGGCGGTGATCCGGGCCATCGTCGAGCAAGCCGACGAATCGACGCCGCCGCCGGACGGTCCGCCGAGCGGTGGCGAGGCCGAGACCCCAGCCGATGCCGGTGCGACGAGCCGGTATCAGCCCATCACCGTGACCGTCGAGGAGTAGCCGCCGCGGTCCGGGTTAACGCCAGCCGGCTTGCCGTCGAAGAGTAAGCAGGTCGCGAGCGTCGATGTGGTCCCGTCCACACTGGATCGGTACGCTTGGCGCAGAACACGTCGGTCGCGGGCAAATGGGAGGGTCCATGTGGTACTGGCTTTTCAAGTACATCTTCATGGGCCCGCTGCTTGCCCTCCTCGGCCGGCCGAAAGTTGAAGGACTGGAACATGTCCCGCAGTCCGGCCCCGCGATCCTGGCCAGTAATCACCTGGCGGTGGCCGACAGCTTCTATCTGCCGCTGGTTGTGCGGCGCCGGATCACGTTCCTGGCCAAGGCCGAATACTTCACCGGCACCGGGCTGAAGGGTTGGTTCCAGCGCTGGTTTTACAGCACCACCGGACAGGTGCCCATCGATCGCAGCGACGCCGACGCTGCGCAGGCCGCGTTGAACACCGCCAAGCGGCTACTGAGCCAGGGCAAGCTGCTCGGCATGTATCCCGAGGGCACCCGCTCGCCCGACGGCAGGCTGTACAAGGGCAAGACCGGGTTGGCTCGTCTGGCACTGGAGACCGGAGTCCCGGTGATACCGGTGGCGATGATCGGTACGAACGTCGTCAACCCCCCCGGCAGCAAGATGTGGCGGTTCGGCCGGGTGACTGTGCGGTTCGGCGAGCCGATGGACTTCTCCCGCTTCGACGGGCTGGCGGGCAACCGCTTCATCGAACGAGCCGTCATCGACGAGGTGATCTACGAGCTGATGGGGTTATCCGGTCAGGAATACGTCGACATCTACGCCGCCACCCTCAAAAACAGCAACGGGTCCGGACCGGCAAACCAGTCACCCACGCGCATCCCTGAGACCGCCGCGGGTTAGCGGATCATCGCTGCAGTCAGCTGACGGCTGTAACCGGCGCCGGCGCCGTCGACGCCCGTGGTGCCGTGGCGCTAGCGGTGCTGACAGCGACCGTGGCGCCGGCCGCGACGATGGTTGCCAGCGCCCACCACAAGTAGGACACCCCGGCGAACTGACGCCACCCCGCGGCGGCCAGCTCGTGATGCTTGGGCAGCAGATCGATCGGTGTCCACACCATCAGCGCCAGCCCGGCCGCGCTGACCATGGCCAGTGCGGCGTTGCGTCGCCGCCAGGCCAGCACGGCCGTCACCAACACCGTCGGCAGCATCCACACCCAATGGTGTGACCAGGACACCGGCGAAACCACCAGCCCGAACAGCGCGATACAGATCACTGCCAAGGGCGGCTCGCCGGCGCGCAGCACCCGCCGCGCCGCCCACACCGTCAGGGCGAGCACGAGCAGGCACGCGGCCACCCACGGCAGGAAGCGTTGATGCTCGCTGAGGCCCAACCGTGCCAGCGCCCCGGCGACGTTCTGGTTGGTGTTCAAGCTCGCCGCGCCGATCCGATCGGTGTTGCGGACCGTGTCCGTCCAGTACTCCCAGGAGTCGCGCCAGGCCAGTGCAAACCCGGCCACGGTCGCCGCCACGAAGGACGCTACCGAGGTCAACATGGCGCGGTTGTCGCGGCGCAGCAGGAAATACAGCAAGAACACCGCCGGAGTGAGTTTGAGCGCGATGCCCAACCCCAGCAGCAGCCCACGGGGCCACAGCGTGCGGCGCGGTACGCAGTCCGCGATCACCAGCGTCATCAGCACGACGTTGATCTGCCCGAACGCGAAATTCGACTTGATGGGCTCCAGCCAGATCACTGCCGCCGCGACGATCAGCGCCGCCAGCCACCAGCGGCGCAACCAGGCCGGCCCGGGCACCACCCGTGCGGTGCTCCACACGTCGAGTCGGGTCAGCACGATCATCGTGGAGACGAGCAACAGCGCCAGCGTGATCAGCGTGATCGTCACACTGGCGGCCGGCAGGCCCAACCAGGCGAAGGGACAGAACACGATCGCGGCGAGCGGGGGATAGGTGAACGGGAGATTCAGACCGATCGGTGTGTGAAACAGCACACCGCCGGAGTAGAGCGGACGGCCATCCAGCCATGCCTGGCCGCCCATCCGGTAAACATCGATGTCGATCCGGTACGGGGTATGCCCGACGAGCCGCCAGCCCGCATAGCCCAGCGCGACCAGGGTCAGCACCTGCAGCAACGCCCACCAGGTGTTTCGCCGGATATCCGGCAGCGGTTTCTCAGAATCAGGGGCTGCTGCCCCACGCCAACTGCCCACGTCGGGCGACTGCCATGTACTCATGTCGGTGACCAGCCTATCGGTGCGGAAGCCCAAGCCGGTGTTGCGGAGCGCCGTCGGGGCCAACTGCGCGTAGGTTTTTTAGAGTGCTTAGCTGGTTCGACAACGACATCATCGGCCACGGCCGGCTGCCGTTGCTGTGCTGCCTGGTCGCCTTCATCCTCACCTTCTTCGTGACGCGCACCTTCGTGCGCTACATCCGCCACCGCGGGGGCAGCGGCGTGCCGCCACGGTGGTGGGAGCCCCGCAACATCCGCATCGGAACGAAGCACATCCACCATGTGGTGGTCGGGGTGCTGCTGGTGATGGTCTCCGGCGTGACGCTGGTGGCGCTGTCGGTCAACGGAAACCAACTCGAACAAACTGCGAGCGCCATCGTCTTCGGCATCGGCGCCGCGCTGGTGCTCGACGAGTACGCGTTGATCCTGCACCTGTCCGACGTTTACTGGGAGGAAGACGGGCGCACGTCGGTCGACGCCGTGTTCGCCGCAATGGCAGTGGGTGGGCTGCTGGTGCTGGGCCTGCACCCGTTGATGTTCTTCCTCAGCCTCTGGCAGGACACCACTCACTCGGTGGTGTTACGCGCCGGAGTGGTCTTGGCGATGGTCCTGACGCTGCCGCTGGCGGTGCTGGTTGTGCTCAAGGGCAAGGTGTGGACCGGCTTGATCGGTATGTTCTTCGTCCCGCTGCTGTTCATCGGAGCGGTCCGGCTGTCGCGCCCGCAAGCCCCGTGGGCCCGCTGGTTTTACATGAGCCAGCTGGACAAGATGGCGCGTGCACTGCAACGCGAACGAACCCATCGCCGCCCCATCGTGCGGGCCAAGCTGTGGGTGCAGTACACGATCGCCGGCACGCCGCGCCGCCCCGACCACCGTATGGTCGATGCGCAACTGGACCGCGAAGTCCATCCGGCGCCGCCGCCGCCGCAACCGTCGCAGACCCTGGCCAGCGGTGCGGGCATCAGGTGACCGGCGGGCTAGGCTGCCGCGCGTGCGGTACTTCTACGACACGGAATTCATCGACGACGGTCGCTCAATCGAGCTGATCTCGATCGGGGTGGTCGCCGAGGACGGCCGCGAATACTACGCAGTCTCGACCGAATTCGACCCCGAGCGGGCCGGGAGTTGGGTGCGCACCCACGTGTTGCCGAAACTGCCGTCACCGGCTTCGCAGCTATGGCGCCCGCGCGCCCAGATCCGCTCGGACCTGGAAACATTCTTCGACGTCGACGGCGCCGAGCCGATCGAGCTGTGGGCCTGGGTCGGCGCCTACGACCACGTTGTGCTGTGCCAGTTGTGGGGCCCGATGACCCATCTGCCACCGGCGATGCCGCGATTCACCCGGGAGCTGCGCCAGCTGTGGGAGGACCGCGGGCGCCCGCGGCTGCCGCGCCGGTCGGCGGATGTGCACGACGCGCTGGTCGACGCTCGTGACCAGCTGCTGCGATACCGTCTGATCACGGCCGACGACGATGCGGGCCGTGAGGCGGCCCGCTGAGGAGTGGCCCATAGCCGCGGCCGACGACGATGCGGGCCGTGAGGCGGCCCGCTGAGGAGTGGCCCATAGCCGCGGCCGACGACGATGCGGGCCGTGAGGCGGCCCGCTGAGGAGTGGCCCATAGCCGCAGCCGACGGCCACCGGGGCCAGGCTGTCCGGTCGGCGTTCGCCCTGATTAGCGGGCTGCAGTGCCCGGTTACCATAGACGGGTGAACTGGACCGTTGACGTACCGATCGAGCAGCTGCCGCCGCTGCCGCCGTTGCCGGCGGATCTGCGGGCCCGGCTGGATGCCGCGCTGGCCAAGCCCGCCGCACAGCAGCCGAGTTGGACGCCCGAGCAGGTCGAGCCGGTGCGAACGGTGTTGGAGAGTGTGCCACCGGTGACGGTGGCGTCGGAGGTCGTTCGGCTGCAGGACATGCTGGCCCAGGTTGCCCGGGGTGAGGCGTTCCTGCTGCAGGGGGGTGACTGCGCGGAGACGTTCGTCGACAACACCGAACCGCACATCAAAGGCAATATCCGCACCTTGCTGCAGATGGCGGTGGTGTTGACCTATGGCGCCAGCGTGCCGGTGGTCAAGCTGGCCCGTATCGCCGGGCAGTACGCCAAGCCCCGGTCCTCCGACGTCGACGCGCTGGGGCTGCGCTCGTACCGCGGCGACATGATCAACGGCTTCGCCCCGGATGCCGCGGCGCGCGAGCACGACCCGTCGCGGCTGGTTCGGGCGTACGCGAATGCCGGTGCGGCGATGAACCTGGTACGTGCCCTGACCTCGTCAGGGCTGGCGTCGCTGCACCTGGTGCACGACTGGAACCGGGAATTCGTGCGGACCTCGCCGGCCGGCGCGCGCTACGAGGCACTGGCCAGCGAGATCGACCGTGGTCTGAAATTCATGAGCGCCTGCGGGGTGGCCGATCGCAACCTGCAGACCGCCGAAATCTACGCCAGCCACGAGGCTTTGGTGCTCGACTACGAGCGGGCGATGCTGCGACTCTCTGATGCGGAGGACGGCGAGCCGCAACTGTATGACCTGTCGGCGCACTACCTGTGGATCGGTGACCGGACCCGGCAACTCGACGGCGCGCACATCGCGTTGGCCGAAGTGATCGCGAACCCGATCGGCGTCAAGATCGGGCCGACGACGACACCCGAGCAAGCCGTGGAATACGTCGAGCGCCTCGATCCGAACAACAAGCCGGGGCGGTTGACCTTGGTGAGCCGGCTGGGCAACAACAAGGTGCGCGACCTGTTGCCGCCGATCATCGAGAAGGTGCAGGGCACCGGTCACCAGGTGATCTGGCAGTGCGATCCGATGCACGGCAACACCCACGAGTCGTCCACCGGATACAAGACGCGGCATTTCGACCGCATTGTCGACGAGGTGCAGGGTTTCTTCGAGGTGCACCGGGCGCTGGGCACCTACCCCGGTGGTATCCACGTCGAGATCACCGGAGAAAACGTCACCGAGTGTATGGGTGGCGCCCAAGACATTTCGGAAACCGATTTGAGCGGTCGCTACGAAACCGCATGCGATCCCAGGCTGAATACCCAGCAGTCGTTGGAGCTGGCGTTCCTGGTCGCCGAGATGTTGCGCGACTGAACCAGATTCGCCGCGACGGCGACTAGAGTAATCCGCTCAGGTTGCTGCCGATGGTCCATGCCGCGGCGGCAACCAGCCCGGTGACCGACAGCACCACCGCCACCCAGATCAGCACCATACGTCGGGCGTGCTGGCGCTCGAGCGCAAACTCGACCAGATCGATTCCGGCGAATTGGCCTGATATTGCCTGGTATTCGGCATCGTTGGGCGCGTCGGGCTCAGCGGGCCAGTCCTGGGGTCCCCGGGTCAGCTGACGGGTGGGGTGATGCACCGGCGGTCGCCGGACTGGCGGCTGTTGCGGCTCGGTGGTCTGGTGTTGGTCGACCTGGCTGCGATGCTGTACGGCTGAGCGGTGTTGCGCGGAGTTGCGCGGCGCGGGCACCCGAAACTCCGGTAGCGCCAACTCTTCGACGATCGCTTCGAGTTCGGCGCCCATTTCTTGTGCGTCTGCGTACCGGTCGGCCGGATCCCGCGAGGTCGCCCGGCCCACGAGTTCGTCGAATTGACCGGGAACGCCGTCGATCTCCGTGCTGGGCGCCGGGACATCGGTATCCAAGCGTTGGTATGCGACCGACAATGCCGAGTCGCCAGTAAACGGCGTCTGCCCGGTCAGCAGCTCGTAGGCCACAATCCCCACGGCATAGACGTCGCTGCGCGGGCTGGCGTTTCCGTCCCGGACCTGTTCGGGGGACAGGTAGGCCGCGGTGCCGAGAATGACGCTGGTGGAAGTGATTCCGGCCGCGGCGACGGCCCGCACCAACCCGAAGTCGACGATCTTGACGTCACCCTCATCAGAAATCAGCACGTTTTCGGGTTTGACATCGCGGTGCACCAGGCCGGCGCGGTGGGCGGCGGCCAGACCGCCCAGCACCGGCCCGAGCACCGCGGCGACCGCGTGCGGTGGCATCGGACCGCGCTCGGTCAGCAGCTCGCGCAGGGTGCCGCCCTCGACGAGTTCCATCACCAGGAACGGGTGTCGGGCACCCAGGCCCTGGTCGTAGACGGCCACCAGCCCGGGGTCTTTCAGTCGGGCGACCGTGCGCGCCTCGAGCTGGAAGCGGGTGAGAAATTGCTGGTCGCCGGCGTAGCGGGAATCCATCACCTTCAACGCGACCGGTCGGTCCAAACGGGTGTCGAGACCGCGGTACACCGTCGAGGTGCCGCCGGTGGCGATCTTGGTCGCAACGCGGTACCGCCCTTCGAGCAGCGTGCCCTCGAGGGGATCGCCGGTCGCCGCTGCAGCCACGGAGTTCATCGTAGGTGCCGCCACCAAGTCGGCCTGAAATCTCTTCACTACGCGCCCAAATAAGCAGCAGGCCCGGCCTACACTGAGCCGGTGAGCAGGATTCCGGCCGGCGACGACGTTCTGGACCCCGACGAACCCACCTACGATCTTCCCGGTGTCGCCGAGTTGCTCGGCGTGACGGTCACCAAGGTGCACCAGCACCTACGCGAAGGCCATTTGGTGGCGGTACGTCGCGCCGGTGATGTGTTGGTGCCGCGGATCTTCTTCACCGATTCCGGCGAGGTGGTCAAACCCCTAGCGGGGTTACTGATGGTTCTGCATGACGGCGGCTACCACGACACCGAAATCGTGCGCTGGCTGTTCACCCCCGACCCGTCGCTGACGGTCACTCGGGACGGCACCCGGGACGCCATCTGCAACGCCCGCCCGGTCGACGCGCTGCACGCCCACCAGGCGCGCGAAGTGTTGCGCCGGGCTCAGGCCATGGCCTACTGACTGACCGGCTCCGGTGCGGGCGCGCGAGACAACGCGTACCAGGCGACGAAGGCGCACGCCGTTGCCAGCAAGACGTGGATCCACGAGTACATGCCATGGGCACCATCGGGTTTGAAGATGACCATGATCCAGGTGGAGAATCCGGCGATCGCCGCGACCGCCGCGCGCGACTGGGCAAGCGGGGCCATAATCGCCAGCGGCCAGGTGTAGTACCACGGCAGCGCGGCGGGAACGAACAGTACGACGACAACCATCGCCCACGCGATCCCGGTGAGCGCCTGGCGGTCGTCGTGCCGGAATCGCCACCACAGCAACGGCAGCGACAGCGCGATGACCACGATCCCGGCAGCGCGGGTGACCTGCAGCACGGCATAGAAATTCACCGGAAAGAACAATCCGCCGATGGTATGGATCAGGTTCGCGGCCGCGGTCGGGATCGTCAGCCAGTTGATGATTTTCACCGAACCGGCCAGCGCCGTCAGCCAGCCGAGGCCCACCCCGGCCGCACTGGATAACACCGCGAACACCGCGACGAAGACCAGCACGGACGTCGCGCCCGCCGCCGCGAAGGCCAGTAGCGGTCGGTATCCGCGTCGGTCGCGCAGATGGCGCATCCACACCCAGACCAGAAACGGCAACGCGATTCCGGCCGTGGCCTTCACCGCGACGCCGACGGCGATCAGCGCGGTGCCCGCGACATGATGACGTTCGAAGGTCAGCGCGATGCCGGCGGTCATCAGGCCCACCATCAGCATCTCGTTGTGCACTCCGCCCATCAGATGGATGATCACCAACGGGTTGAGCACGCAGATCCACAGCGCGGTGGGTGCATTGGCGTCGAGGTGGCGCGCCAGCCGGGGCGTTGCCCAGATCAGCAACGCCAGGCCGGGCAGCATGCACAGGCGCAGCAACATGGTCCCGGCGATCACATGATTGCCCACCAGCATCGTGACCAGCCTGGCGACCATGATGAACGCCGGGCCGTACGGGGCCGTCGTGATGGTCCAGATAGGACTTACGTTGTCCAGCAACGAGTTCGGGTTTTCGATCGGTCCGACCGCGTACGGGTCCAGGCCGTCGCGCAGCAGTGCGCCCTGGGCCAGATACGAGTAGGTGTCTCGGCTGAACACCGGCACCGACAGCAGCAGCGGTGCCAGCCAGAAGCCGGTGGTGGCCACCATGGTGTATTCGCTCGCATCGCCGGCGACAACCCGTCGGCCCAGCCACAGCCACGCCATCAGCATCAACGCGACGCCCAGCCACAGCAGCACCGAAGACAGCACCAGCCCGTGGCCAAAGCGCAACCAGGACAGGTGCAGCGACTCCAGTAAGGGGTCATGCTGCTTGGTGCTGCCGGCGCCCAGACCACCCACGGTGATCAACGCCGCACCCAGGCAGCCTAGCAGCGCTGGCCGGCCCTCGTCCGCAGCGATGAATTCCCGTAGTCGTGAAAAGCGTTGGGCCTGGCCGGTAGCCGAGTCGGCGGTCGGTGTGGGCGCACGCGTGGACATGCGCGTCAGGCGGACCGGTGGGCGGCCAGCTTGGCCATCTCGGACAAGCCGGACTTGGCTGCTGGGTGAATAGGGGCGTCGGCCAACGTGGCCAATGCTCGCCGGGTCAGCGTGTCGATCTGGTCCTCGGCTGCGGCCAGCGCGCCGACCCGCTCGATCGCCTCGCACACGTCCTTCACCTGATCGTCGGTCAAGTCGGTGCCGATCGAAGCGCGTAACAGCTTGGCGGCGGCCGGATCTGACTTGTCGGCCCGTTCCACTGCCGTTGCCAGCAGCACTGTGCGCTTGCCGGACCGCAGGTCGTCTCCAGCGGGTTTGCCGGTGACCGCCGGATCCCCGAAAACGCCCAAGACGTCGTCGCGCAGCTGAAAGGCGATGCCGAGATCGGTGCCGACGTCGTGGAAAAGCGCATGCACGTCGGGTCTGTCGGCAGCCGCGGCGACCCCCAACTGCAGCGGGCGCGACACCGTGTAGGAGGCGGTCTTGTAGGTGTTGACGCTCATCGCCGAGGCGATCGACTCGGCGGCGCTGGCCTCGGCCACGATATCGAGGTACTGACCGCCGAGCAGCTCGGTGCGGATGTCGATCCAGACTTGTCGCACCCGATTGTGCGCATCGGGGGGCAGCTCGACGCCGGCAACGATATCGTCGGCCCACGCCAGCGCCAGATCGCCGAGCAGGATGGCCGCCGACATGCCGAACTGCTCGGCCGACCCATGCCACTGCCGGTCGCGGTGCAACGCGGCGAACTGCATGTGCGCGGTGGGCCGGCCCCGGCGGGTCGCCGAGCCGTCGATCACATCGTCATGCACCAGCGCCGAGGCGTGCAGCAGTTCCAGCGCGGAGAACAACAGCAGCACTTGGTTGTCGGCGTCTTCGGTCGACACCGACCGCCAGCCCCAGTAGGCGAAAACCGGGCGCAGCCGCTTGCCGCCGGTGAGCACGAACTCTTCCAGGCCGGCTGTCAGCCGGTCATAGTCGCTGCCGATGTAGGCGGCTTCACCGCGGCGGTCCCGCAAGTACTTGCGCAACTGGTCGGTGACGGCAGTGATGGTCTGGGCCAACTCGACGGTTGCCGCTGCTTCGACGGTCAGCGGGACACCCCTTCCGAGTCGATGGCGAGCATGGCTCGCCAAGTCTATTCGCCGCCGCGCTGTCCAGCGGATTTTGCCCGATCCGGGTCACCTATGCTGTCGGGTGATCCGCGCTCGCCAGCCGGCTTTATTGAGGAGTAACCCGTTGACCTTGAACACCATCGCGGTCGAGCTGGTGCCGACGAACGTCGAACGTGGTGCGGAGCAGGCCATCGAAGACGCGCGCAAGGTGGTACAGCTGTCCGCGGATTTCGGGCTCACCGGGCGGATCGGGCACTTGATGATGCCTGGGTTGATCGAGGAGGAGGATGACCGGCCCGTCGAGATGAAGCCGAAACTGGACGTGCTGGACTTCTGGTCGATCATCAAACCGGAGCTGCCGGGAATGCGTGGATTGTGCAGCCAGGTCACCGCTTTCATGGATGAGCAGTCCTTGCGCCAGCGGCTCGGTGATCTGGTCGGTGCCGGCATCGACGGGATCGTGTTCGTCGGCGTTCCCCGCACGATGGCCGACGGCGAGGGTTCGGGTGTGGCGCCCACCGACGCGCTGTCGATCTATCGCGAGCTGGTCGACAACCGCGGTGTGATCCTGATTCCCACCCGGGAGGGCGAACAGGGCCGGTTCAACTTCAAGTGCGAACAGGGTGCGACGTTCGCTCAGACCCAGCTGTTGTACTCCGACGCGATCGTGGGTTTTCTGACCGAGTTCGCCAAGCGGACCGACCACCGGCCGGAGATCCTGTTGTCGTTCGGCTTCGTGCCGAAGTTGGAGAACCGGGTCGGCTTCATCGATTGGCTCATTCAGGATCCGGGCAACGCCGCGGTGGCTGATGAGCAGGCGTTCGTCAAGACGCTGGCCGGTACCGAACCTGCCCAGAAGCGCAAGCTGATGGTCGACCTGTACAAGCGAATAATCGACGGCGTCGTCGACCTGGGCTTTCCGCTGAGCATCCATCTCGAGGCCACTTACGGCAACTCCGCGCCGGCATTCGAGACGTTCACCGAGCTGCTCGACTACTGGTCGCCGTCGAGCTGAGCTGTTCTCGCCGCGGGTCAGTCGGACTGCTGGTCGCTGGGTTCGGCGAACCGCGGCGAGCGGTCGCGGCTGTACCAGGCCAGCAGCCCCACCACACCGGCGACCACCAGCGACGTAAGGCCCAGCCAGAGCGATGCCCCGCGGAACGAGCGGGTGCTCGGATCGGTGTAGCGGGCCTGAGCGGACATCAGGCTCACAATGCCCGGTTTGAGTTTCCACTGCACCGTCTCCGGGTCCACCCGGTCGCCATTAGTCGAGGTCACCGACCCGGGGAAAGCGACCGTCAGCTCGACGTCGGCGTCGGCATCGGTCAGCGACGTCAGGTCCGCCCGCCCCTCCAGGATCACCAGGTCGCCGGCTCTGCGCAGCGACAGGTTCACGCCCTGGGCGTCGGAGTTCATATTCGCCAGCTCCGGCAGCTCGGAGAAGGTCAAGTCGGAGAACACCGCCTGCGAACCCACATACCCGTCGCGGTCGTACTTGGAAATCGCCACTTTCTGGCTGAACGGCAGATTGGGATCCAGTTGCGGGCCCGCGTCCTGAGCGTTGCGCGGTTTGGCCGCCGCGATGATCTCCCCGGACACCAAATCGTCGGGGGAGATGGTGATCGACGCCCTGATCCGGACACATCCGGCGAGCACCGGTATCACCAGGAACAGCATCGCCAACGCCGCCAGGCGTCGACGACGACGCGCAGTGAACCCCCGGGCGAAGAGCTGGATACCGCTGGCTTGCACGAGGTCATCGTGCCAGACGACAGCGGCGTGTCGTGCGGCTACAGCGGGAGCTTGCGACCGAGGATCGCAAACGCCCGCGGGTCGCCGGTGAAGTGGTAGCCGCGAATGATGTCGGTGAATCCCAGCCGACGGTACAACCGCCAGGCGCGGTTGGCTTCGCCGTTGATTTCCGGGGTCGACAGCAGCACGTTGGCCTCGCTGCGGTCGGCGAGCAGCCTGCGCGCCAACGCTTCGCCCAGACCCTGGCCTTGGGCCCGGGGATGAATATGCAACTCGGTCAGCTCGAAGTAGCTGGTCATGAGCCTGGCGATCTCCGGGCCGGGAAGGCCGCCGCGTTGCAGCCCGGCGATGACTTGCTGCTGCCACCACTGGTCGGGTGCGCCGCAATAGCCGTAAGCGACGCCGAGCAGGGGTGCGTCGCTCAACTCGGCCGGCGACGGCGTGGCTCCAGCTGGGGCGTCGACTTCCACGGCGGCCACCGCCTGCCAGCCGCGGCGCCGGGTGTGCTCCAGCCACATGGCGGCGCGCTGATTCTCCGTGCCCGGGGGATAACGCATTGCGTCGACGTAGACGCCCAAGGCGTCCCCCAGACGCCGTTGCATATCGTGCGGCGGCAGGTTGATGAGGAATGTCGCCAACTCGCGGGTCTCCTGGTCGGTCGTCCAGTGCCGTGCTCCCATCCCATTATCGGGGGCGGCGGCGGTGCGTGGATCGTCATGCGGCGGCGGTTACAATCTGCAAACCGAAGCGGTGGTATGGCGCTGATTGACCTCGTATCATCTTTATTAGTTGCCTACGCAGCAGGCATCGACGTGCTACCGGTATTACGTACAGCTTTTCGGCAAGGAGGGACGAATGCCACTCTCCGATCATGAGCAACGGATGCTCGACCAGATCGAGAGCGCTCTTTACGCCGAAGACCCCAAATTCGCCTCCAGTGTTCGGGGTGGGGGGTTGCGTGCGCCGACCGCACGGCGACGGCTGCAGGGCGCGGCGCTGTTTGTGGTCGGGCTGGCGATGCTGATCTGTGGCATTCCATTTAAGGCCGCCATGATCGGAACATTCCCGATCCTGTCCGTCGTCGGCTTCGTGGTGATGTTCGGCGGTGTGGTGCTGGCTGTCACCAGCCCACGGCTGTCCGGTAGGGGGGAGCGTCCCGGTCCCGCGGCGGGTGCGCGTCAGCGCCGTAGCAAGGGCGCCGGCGGTTCCTTCACCAGCCGGATGGAAGACCGGTTCCGCCGCCGCTTCGAGGAATAACTTCAATCGGAACGCAAAGGGCAGCCGTCGGCTGCCCTTTTTCTTTGGGACCGGGTGAGGGTCGTGGACATGTGGGTCCGCCGGCGTGACGCGGCTCGCCTGCGATGACCCACTCTCTCCCCACTTGGCCCGTAACCGCAGTTCAGCGGCTATTCGAGCCGGCGATCATTGACAAGGTGCTGCCCGCGCCGGCGTGCTTGCGTGGCCGAGAACCTGCTGAAACGACACCAAACGGTGATGTTTGTGGCGTTAAATGGGACGCAGTGGGGGATTGTGGGGTATGGTGGCGGAAGTCGAAAGGCGTGGAGGTGGCCAGATGTTTCTCGGCACCTACACACCCAAGCTCGACGACAAAGGGCGGCTGACGTTGCCCGCCAAGTTCCGCGACGCACTGGCAGGAGGGTTGATGGTCACCAAAAGCCAAGACCACAGCCTGGCTGTTTATCCCCGCGCGGAATTCGAGCAACTTGCCCGCCGGGCCAGCAAGGCATCCAGAAGCAACCCGGAGGCGAGAGCGTTCCTGCGAAACCTGGCCGCCGCCACCGACGAACAGCATCCCGACGCGCAAGGCCGGATCACGTTGTCGGCCGACCACCGCCGCTATGCAAACCTCTCCAAGGATTGCGTGGTCATCGGATCGGTTGACTACCTCGAGATCTGGGATGCGCAGGCCTGGCAGGAATACCAACAGACCCACGAAGAGAACTTCTCCGCAGCCAGCGATGAAGCACTCGGCGACATTATCTGAGGCGCGTGCCCGTGCACCGTGGCCTCTGCCCGAACCGACCCTGACGTACTTCCCCAACGCCAGGTTCGTGCCGTCGGACAGGGACCTCGGTGCAGGGGCACTTCGCCCCTGCGCCGGTCGGGAAGGTGTTGTCGTGCCTGACGCCACTGGTGGTTTCGGTCATGTGCCCGTGCTGCTCGACCGCTGCGTCGCACTGCTCACCCCCGCGCTGACCCGGCACCATCCGGACGGATCTGGGGCCGTGCTCGTCGACGCGACCATCGGTGCCGGCGGGCACGCCGAACGGTTCCTGACCGAGCTGCCCGGGCTACGGCTGGTCGGCATCGACCGCGACCCGACCGCACTGGACATCGCCCGCACTCGACTGGCGCGTTTTGCTGAGCGGCTCACGCTGATCCAGACCCGGTATGACGGGCTCGGCGACGCTCTGGTCGAATCTGGCTATTCCGCAACGAGATCCGTAGACGGGATACTCTTCGATCTCGGTGTCTCATCGATGCAGCTCGACCGCAGCGAGCGGGGTTTCTCCTACGCCCACGACGCGCCGCTGGACATGCGGATGGACCCCACCTCAGCGCTGACCGCCGCCGACATCGTCAACACCTACGACGAGGCCGCGCTGACCGACATCCTGCGCCGGTACGGCGAGGAGCGCTTCGCGCGCCGCATCGCCGCACACATCATCCGACGCCGTGCGCGCACGCCGTTCACCTCGACAAGCGAGCTGGTAGAGGTTGTCTACCAAGCGGTTCCGGCGCCGGCCCGGCGTACCGGCGGACACCCGGCCAAGCGGACATTCCAGGCGCTGCGCATCGCGGTCAACGGCGAGCTGGACGCGTTGCGCGACGCCCTGCCCGTCGCACTGGATGCCCTGGCGGTTGACGGCCGCATCGTGGTGCTGGCGTACCAGTCGCTAGAGGACCGCATCGTCAAACGAGTGTTCACCGCGGCCACCGCCTCGAGCACCCCACCGGATCTGCCGGTTGAACTCCCTGGACACGGACCGCAATTCACCTCGCTGACGCGCGGCGCGGAACGCGCCGGCGAGGCCGAGGTCAGGCAGAACCCGCGGAGCGCCGCGGTGAGACTACGTGCTTTGCAACGCAGGCAATCGGGGCATCAGGCAGCGAGGAGGGGAGGCTGATGAAAGCCAAGCGTGAAACACCACCGCCCGCCGGCGCAGATCGTCGGCGCGGGCAGGGCGGCGCTTCCCGGAGCTCTGGGCGTCGACCGGCCGACCCGGCCCCTGCGCGTCGCACTCGTCCGCCGGCCGGGAAAGCGTCAGCGCCGGCCCGCGAGCCGCGGACGTCCCGGTCCGCGCCGCAGACCACCCCGATCTCCCGGCCGGTCGACCGGCCGGCCCGGCCGAAAAACGCCAGCCAGGCCAAGGCGCGGGCCAAGGCGCGAAAGGCCAAGAAACCCAAGGTCGTTCGGCTGCCACTGCGCGAACGTCTGCTCAACAGGCTGGCGTCGATCGACCTGCGGCCGCGCACACTGGCCGCCAAAGTGCCGTTCGTGGTGCTGGTGATCGGTTCGCTCGGCGCCGGGCTGGGCCTCACGCTGTGGCTGTCCACCGCTTCTGCCGAGCGTTCCTACCAGCTTGGCAGCGCCCGCCAGCAGAACAAGCTGCTGCAGCAACAGAAGGAAGCGCTCGAACGGGATGTGCTGGAGGCGGAGTCCGCACCTGCGCTGGCCGAGGCAGCCCGCGGCCTGGGCATGATCCCGACCAGGGACACCGCGCACCTCATACAGGACCCGTCGGGCAACTGGGTGGTGGTCGGCAAACCCAAGCCCGCCCAGGGAGTTCCGCCGCCGCCGCTGAACACCAAGCTGCCCGACGAAAAGCCGGCAGCACCCGCGGCCCCGTCGGCGAGTTCGGTCGAGGTGCCGACGCGCGTCCTGCCGGACAACGCCGCGCCGGCCGTCCCGCTGGCGCCCGGACCCCAGATGATGGTCCGCACCCCGGACGGTGCCACCACGCTGGGCACTGAGCACGCCCCGGCGCCTGGCCCGCCCCAACTGCCGCCCGCGGCACCTGTGTTGCCACCCGCCGCGGCCCCCGTGCCCGCAGTGCCCGCGCCCGCGGCGCCGGCTGTGCCCGCCGCGCCCGCGCCGGCTGTCGCGCCGGCGATTCCGCCGGCCGCTGCACCGCCGCCGGCCGACATGCCGCCGGTGGGCGTGCCGCACCTCGCAGCGCCGCCGGCTGCGCCGCTCATCGGCGAACAGTTCGGCCCCCTGACCGTCACAACACCCGGCGCCCCACGGTGAGCCGCACCGACCGGTTGGGCAGCCGATCGCCGCGGCCCACGCAGCGTCGCGCTGTCAGCTCAGCCAAAAAGCCGAAGAAATCGGTAGCGGCCAAGAAAGATGCGAGCCCGCCGGCACACTCCGCGCGTGACCGTCGCACCCGCCAGGCGGTGGAACTCGGCAGCCGCGGCGCGTCATTCGTATTCCGGCACCGAGCAGGCAACGTGGTCATTTTCCTGGCGCTGGCGGTGGCCGCCGCCCAGCTGTTCTACCTGCAGGTGCCGCGCGCGGCCGGCCTGCGCGCCGAGGCCGCTGGGCAACTCAAGGTCACCGACGTTCAAAAAGCGTTGCGCGGCAGTCTCATCGACCGTAACAAGGACCAACTCGCGTTCACTATCGAGGCCCGTGCACTGACCTTCCAGCCGCGCAGGATCCACAAGCAGCTAGCCGAAGCCAAGCAGAAGAACGCGAAAGCCCCAGACCCGCAACAGCGTCTGTCCGACATCGCCAAGGAGGTGGCGCTGCGGCTGAACAACAAGCCGGACACCGCCACGTTGCTGAAGAAGCTGCGTAGCGACGAGACGTTCGTGTATCTGGCCCGCGCGGTCGACCCGGCTATCGCCACCGCCATCACCACCAAATACCCCGAGGTCGGCACCGAACGCCAAGACCTGCGCCAGTATCCCGGCGGATCGCTGGCGGCCAACATCGTCGGCGGAATCGACTGGGACGGCCATGGTTTGCTCGGCTTGGAAGATTCCATGGACGCCGAGCTGGCCGGCACGGACGGCTCGATCACCTACGACCGCGGCTCCGACGGCGTGGTGATCCCGGGTAGCTACCGCAATCAACACAAGGCCGTCAACGGCTCGACTGTCCAACTCACCCTCGACGACGACATCCAGTTCTACGTCCAGCAGCAGGTGCAGCAGGCCAAGAACCTGTCCGGGGCACGTAACGTCTCGGCAGTGGTGCTGGACGCCAAGTCCGGCGAAGTGCTGGCGATGGCCAACGACAACACCTTCGACCCGTCTCAGGACATCGGGCGTCAGGGCAACAAGCAGATGGGCAACCTCCCGGTCACCTCGCCGTTCGAGCCGGGATCGGTGAACAAGGTTGTGACCGCGTCCTCGGTCATCGAGTACGGGCTGACCAATCCCGACGAGGTGTTGCAAGTGCCGGGCTCGATCAACATGGGCGGGGTCACGGTGCACGACGCCTGGAATCACGGTGTGACGCCCTACACCACCACCGGCGTGTTCGGGAAGTCGTCCAACGTGGGCACCCTGATGCTGGCCCAGCGCGTCGGCCCGGACCGCTACTACGACATGCTCCGCAAATTCGGTCTGGGTCAGCGCACCAACGTCGGGCTGCCCGGTGAGAGCGCCGGGCTGGTGCCGCCGCTCGACCAGTGGTCGGGTAGCACCTTCTCCAACCTCCCTATCGGCCAGGGCCTTTCGATGACCCTACTGCAGATGACCGGCATGTATCAGACGATCGCCAACGACGGGCTGCGGATGCCGCCCCGGATCGTCAAGGCGACCATCGCACCAGACGGCACGCGCACCGAAGAGCCACGTCCAGAGGGGATTCGGGTGGTGTCGCCGGAAACGGCGCGGACGGTGCGCAACATGCTGCGCGCAGTCGTTCAGCACGATCCGATGGGCTACCAGCAGGGCACCGGCCCGGCGGCCGCAGTCGAGGGATACCAGATTTCCGGCAAAACCGGTACGGCGCAACAGATCAACCCCGCATGCGGCTGCTACTTCGACAACGTCTACTGGATTACCTTCGCCGGTATGGCCACCACCGACGATCCGCGCTACGTCATCGGGGTGATGATGGACAACCCGGACCGCAACGCGGACGGCACACCGGGCCACTCGGCCGCCCCGCTGTTTCACAACATCGCCGGCTGGCTGCTGCAGCGCGAAAACGTCCCACTGTCAGCCGATCCCGGACCGCCGCTGACATTGCAAGCCATGTAGGCGGGTGACTTGCGGGCGGTTACCGACTGCTGGTATCCGAGACTGGTCAGGTTTTGCGGCGAGGTGGTGGCGATGGCGGCTGACGAAATTCTTCGGGTCGACCCAGAAGCGTTGGCGGACGCGGCAGCGCACGTCAACGGGCAGGGTGAGGACCTGGCCGCTGCCCATTTGTCGTCGGACAACCGCATAGCGGCCGCCCAGCCGGGCTGGGTTGGCAGCTCTGCGGCGGCGCTGGACCTCAAGACGACGACCTGGTTGGAGATCTCCCGCAGGCTGCTGACCAGGGTTGGCGGCCACGCGCTGGACCTGACCAACGACGGGATCGACTTCGCGGCGACAGAGCGCGACAACGCGGACAAGTTGCGTGCGGTCGGCGGCGGCATCGTCTGAGACCAACAGCCGGGAACCCGCCGCCGGAATTCTCCGGATAGGTAGGGTCAGGGCCGATTATGACCATGCAGCCGCCTGAAAAATCGGCGAGCGGAGGAAGGTGATATCGGTGCCCACGGTGCCTGTCGGGCTACGCCCGGCCATCGGCTCGGGTGTGCCGCTATCGACGCTGGCCGCTCAAGTAGGCGCCGTACCAGCGCAGGGCAGCACGGTTCCCGACCTGCCAATCACCGGTGTGACGCTGCGGGCCCAGGACGTGCAGTCGGGTGACCTGTTCGCCGCACTGTCCGGTGCGTCGACGCACGGCGCCCGCCATTTCGGCGAGGCGATCCAACGCGGTGCCGTCGCGGTGCTCACCGACGCCGCCGGCGTCGCCGCAATCGCCGAGCAGACGCGGGGATCCGTTGCGGTGCCGGTGCTGGTTCATCCGGAGCCGCGCAGCATTCTCGGCGAGCTCGCCGCCACTGTGTACGGTCGCCCCTCCGAGCGCCTCGCCGTCGTCGGCGTCACGGGGACGTCGGGCAAAACGACAACGACCTATCTGCTCGAGGCCGGCCTGCGGGCGGCCGGGCGGACACTGGGGCTGATCGGCACGATTGGCCTGCGCATTGACGGCGTCGACGTCGCCAGCGTGCTGACCACACCCGAAGCGCCCGCGTTACAGGCCCAGCTCGCGGTGATGGCCGAGCGCGGTGTCGACACCGTGGTGATGGAGGTGTCCAGTCACGCGCTGACGCTCGGCCGCGTCGACGGCGTCCAATTCGCCGTCGGCGCGTTCACCAATTTGTCCCGCGACCACCTTGACTTCCACCCGACCATGCAGGACTACTTCGAGGCCAAGGCGCGCCTGTTCGACCCCTCGTCGCCGCTGCATGCCCGCCGCGCGGTGGTGTGCGTCGATGACGACGCCGGCCGCCAGATGGCCGATCGCGCCGCCGCCGCGATCACGGTCAGCGCACAGGGCCGGCCCGCGGACTGGCGCGCCGAAGACGTTACCGCCGACGCGGGCGAGCAAGAGTTCACCGCTGTCGACCCCGCCGGCGTGCACCACCGGGTCGGCATCCCCCTGCCCGGCGACTACAACATCGCCAATTGCCTTGTCGCACTAGCAGTTCTGGACATACTCGGGGTTTCTCCGGAACAGGCGTCAACCGGGTTGCGGCATACCCGCGTCCCCGGGCGGCTCGAGCAGATCGACCGCGGGCAGGACTTCCTCGCGCTGGTCGACTACGCGCATAAGCCGGGTGCATTGGGGGCGGTGCTGCGCTCACTGCGCCGCCCGGAGGGCCGGCTGGCCGTGGTGTTCGGGGCCGGTGGTGACCGCGACCCGGGAAAACGCGCGCCGATGGGCCGGATCGCCGCCGAGTTGGCCGATCTGGTCATAGTTACCGACGACAATCCCCGCGGCGAGGATCCGGCGGCAATCCGCCGCGAGATCCTGGCCGGCGCAGCCGAAGCCGGCGGGGCCGCCCGGGTCATCGAGATCGGCGACCGGCGCGCGGCGATCGACCACGCTGTGGCGTGGGCGGCTCCCGGCGACGTGGTGCTGATCACGGGCAAAGGCCACGAGGCGGGGCAGACCCGCGGCGGGCAAACCTACCCGTTCGACGACCGGGTCGAGCTTGCCGCCGCCCTCGACGCGCGGCGTTCGTGATGATCGACCTCACCGTCGCCCAGATCGCCGACATCGTCGGCGGCGAACTCGCCGACATCTCCGCACCGGACGCCGCGCAGCTGCACGTCACCGGGACTGTCGAATTCGACTCGCGCAGAGTCACTCCCGGCGGGTTGTTCCTGGCGCTGCCGGGCGCCCGGGCCGACGGACACGACCACGCCGTGTCGGCGGTGGCGGCCGGAGCTGTCGCGGTGCTGGCCGCGCGGCCGGTCGGGGTGCCCGCGATCGTGGTTCGACCCGGCGGGCCGGCAGCAGACCGCGGCGTCGGTATCCTGGAGCATGACGCCGACGGGTCGGGGGCCGCGGTGCTGAGCGCGCTGGCCAAACTGGCCGCGGCGGTGGCCGCCGAGCTGGTGGCCGGTGGGCTGACGATCGTCGGGATCACCGGTTCCTCGGGCAAAACCTCGACGAAAGACTTGCTGGCCGCCGTACTCGAGCCGCTCGGCGAGGTGGTGGCTCCGCCCGGGTCGTTCAACAACGAACTGGGCCACCCGTGGACCGTCCTGCGCGCCACCGGCGACACCGACTACTTGATCCTGGAGCTTTCGGCGCGCCATCCGGGCAACATCGCCGAGCTGGCCGCCATCGCGCCGCCGGCCGTCGGGGTGGTGCTCAACGTCGGTACCGCGCATCTGGGTGAGTTCGGCTCACGCGAAGCCATTGCACAGACGAAATCCGAACTACCACAGGCTGTTCCGCGATCCGGAGTGGTCGTCCTCAATGTCGACGACCCGGCAGTGGCGGCGATGGCCGATGTGACCGCGGCCCGTGTGGTACGGGTCAGCCGGCACCGGCAGACGGACGCGGGCCCCGCTGATTTGTGGGCCGGCCCGGTGACACTCGACGAGCTGGCCAGGCCGCAGTTCACGCTGCACTCGACCGACCGCTCCGTCGACGTCAGGCTGGCCGTCCACGGTGACCACCAGGTCAGCAATGCGCTGTGCGCGGCCGCGGTGGCGCTGGAATGTGGCGCCAGCGCCGAGCAGGTGGCCGAGGCGCTGGCCGGCGCCGGGCCGGTGTCGCAGCACCGGATGCGGGTGAGCACCCGCGCCGACGGCGTCACCGTCATCGACGACGCCTACAACGCCAACCCCGATTCGATGCAGGCCGGGTTGCAGGCCCTTGCCTGGATCGCCCACGGTGACGGCGCGGCCGCCCCGCGTCGCAGTTGGGCGGTATTGGGTGAAATGGCCGAGCTCGGCGAGGATGCAATATCCGAACATGACCGCATCGGCCGGCTTGCGGTGCGCTTAGATGTGTCTCGACTGGTTGTCGTGGGAATGGGGAGGGCTATGAGCGCCATGCACCACGGCGCGGTCATGGAAGGGACATGGGGCTCAGAAGCTGAAGAACGCGCCGCCCAAGTCGCCGACGCCGACGCCGCGCTGGCCCTGTTATGGGCCGACCTGCAGCCCGGGGATGTGGTGCTGGTCAAGGCTTCCAACGCCGCGGGGCTGGGCGCACTCGCCGACTCGCTGGTTGCCGACACCACCGACAGCCAGGGCGATTCGCGATGATCGACATCCTGATTGCCGTCGCCATTGCGCTGACGGTGTCCATCCTGTTGACCCCGATGCTGATCCGGCTGTTCACCAGGCAGGGCTTCGGTCACGAGATCCGCGAAGACGGTCCGCCGAGCCACAAGACCAAGCGCGGAACGCCGTCGATGGGTGGGGTGGCGATTCTGGCCGGCATCTGGGCGGGTTACCTGGGTACGCATCTGGCCGGGCTGGCCTTCAACGGCGAGGGACCGTCGGCCTCGGGTCTGTTGGTGCTGTTTTTGGCCACCACGCTGGGCGGGGTCGGGTTCGTCGACGACCTGATCAAGATCCGGCGCTCGCGCAACCTGGGGCTGAACAAGACGGCCAAGACCGTCGGGCAGATCACCGCCGCTGTGCTGTTCGGCGTGCTGGTGATGCAGTTCCGCAACGTCGCCGGCCTCACCCCAGGCAGCGCCAATCTGTCCTATGTGCGTGAAATCACCACTGTCGCACTGGGTCCCGTGCTTTTCGCACTGTTCTGCGTGGCCATCGTCTACTCGTGGTCGAACGCGGTGAATTTCACCGACGGCCTCGACGGGCTGGCCGGCGGTGCCATGGCCATGGTGTGCGCCGCCTACGTGCTGATCACTTTCTGGCAATACCGCAACGCCTGTGCCGTCACGCCGGGCCCGGGTTGCTACAACGTGCGCGATCCGCTGGACCTGGCGATCGTCGCGGCCGCGACGGCGGGCGCGTGCATCGGGTTTTTGTGGTGGAACGCCGCGCCGGCCAAGATCTTCATGGGCGACACCGGTTCGCTGGCGCTCGGTGGCATCATCGCCGGGATTTCGGTGACCAGCCGCACCGAGATCCTCGCGGTGGTGCTGGGCTCGCTGTTCGTCGCCGAGATCACCTCGGTCGTCATGCAAGTCCTGGCCTTTCGCACCACCGGTCGCCGAGTCTTTCGGATGGCGCCCTTCCATCACCACTTCGAGCTCGTCGGCTGGGCCGAAACCACCGTGATCATCCGGTTCTGGCTGCTCACCGCGATCAGCTGCGGGCTGGGAGTGGCGCTGTTCTACAGCGAGTGGCTGGCCGCAACCGGCGGTCGCTGAGATGAGTCGCGCCGCCGACGATGCAGAGCGAAGCGATGCTGAGGAGCGGCGCAGATGAGTTCCGCCGGCGACGATGCAGAGCGCGGTCCGACAGCCGACCTGAAGCCCGGCACGCCGGTGCTGGTCGCGGGTGGCGGCGTCACCGGTCGCTCGGTGCTCGCGGCGCTGACACCGCTGGGTGTGACGGCAACGCTGTGCGACGACGATCCGGCGACCCGGCGGCAGTTCGCCGACGCCGGGACCGCGACGGTGGATTCCTCGACCGCCGCTCGGCACATCGCCGACTACGCCCTGGTGGTGACCAGTCCCGGTTTCCCGCCGACCGCGCCGGTGCCGGCGGCCGCGGCAGCAGCCGGTGTAGCGGTCTGGGGCGACGTCGAGCTGGCCTGGCGGCTGGACGCGTCCGGTTCCTACGGACCGCCGCGCCGCTGGCTCGCGGTCACCGGTACCAACGGCAAGACGACCACCACGTCGATGCTGCATGCCATGCTCAGCGCCGCAGGCCTGTCCAGCATGTTGTGCGGCAACATCGGCAGTCCGGTGCTGGATGCGCTGAGGGAGCCCGCCGACCTGCTGGCCATCGAGCTGTCCAGCTTTCAGCTGCACTGGGCGCCGTCGGTGCGGCCCGAAGCCGGGGTGGTGCTCAACATCGCCGAAGACCATCTGGACTGGCATGGCAGCCTCGCCGACTACACCGCCGACAAGGCACGGGTACTGACCGGCCGGGTGGCGGTGGCCGGACTGGACGACCCGCGTGCCGCGGCGTTGCTCTCGACTGCGCCGGCACCGGTGCGCGTCGGCTTTCGGCTCGGCGAGCCCGCCGCCGGGGAACTCGGCGTTCGCGACGGCATGCTCGTCGACCGGGCTTTCTCCGACGAACTCGTACTAGCGGCGGTGTCGTCGATCACGGTGCCGGGGCCGGTAGGCGTGCTCGACGCGCTGGCCGCCGCCGCCGTGGCGCGCAGCGTCGGGGTGCCCGCAGCGGCGGTGGCGGACGCGCTGGCGACGTTCCGGGTGGGCCGGCACCGTGCCGAGGTGGTCGCCGTCGTCGACCAGATCAGCTTCGTCGACGACTCCAAGGCCACCAATCCGCACGCCGCCGAGGCATCGGTGCTCGCCTACCCACGGGTGGTGTGGATAGCCGGGGGTCTGCTCAAGGGTGCATCGGTATCCGAGACCGTGGCCAGGATCGCTCCGCGGCTGGTCGGAGCGGTGCTGATCGGCCGGGACCGGGCAGAGGTTGCCGACGCGTTATCACGACACGCGCCGGATTTACCCGTCGTCCAGGTTGTGACAGGCGAGGATGCTGATATGCATGCGACTGCTGCGTCTCCTGTTACCTATGTGACAAAAGTGATTCCTGCGTCGGACGAGACTGTCGGCATTCGCGTGATGAACGCTGCTGTCGCTGCCGCCCGAGACTTGGCCCGCCCCGGTGACACGGTGCTGCTGGCACCGGCTGGGGCGTCATTTGACCAGTTCACCGGCTACGCCGACCGCGGCGACGCGTTCGCGGCCGCCGTGCGTGCCGTGTCCTTCAGGGCCGGATAGCAGGCGTGAACAACAGGTTGGCCCGGTTGCTACGCCGGGGAACCAAGGACGGGCAGCCGACGGACAGCATGCCGGCCAGCGGGGCGGAGCACGACGAGAGCTCGGCCGCCCCGGCCAAACCGGCCGTCACCTCGACGGCCGGCCCGCGCACCCGGTTCGGCGCCTGGCTGGGCCGGCCCATGACGTCGTTTCACCTGATCATCGCGGTGGCCGCGCTGCTGACCACGCTGGGGCTGATCATGGTGCTCTCGGCGTCCGGGGTCCGTTCCTATGACGACGACGGGTCGGCGTGGGTCATCTTCGGCCGTCAGGTGCTGTGGACCATCGTCGGGCTTGTCGCGTGCTATCTGGCGCTGCGATTGCCGGTGCGGTTCATGCGGCGGATGGCGTTTTCCGGTTTCGCCCTGACCGTCGTGATGCTGGTGTTGGTGCTGATCCCGGGAATCGGCAAAGAAGCCAACGGCTCCCGCGGGTGGTTCGTGATCGCGGGCTTCTCGATGCAGCCCTCGGAGCTGACCAAGATCGCCTTCGCGATCTGGGGGGCCCACCTGCTGGCGGCGCGGCGCATGGAGCGGGCCTCGCTGCGAGAGATGCTGATCCCGCTGGTGCCGGCGGCGGTGATCGCGCTGGCCCTGATCGTCGCGCAGCCTGACCTGGGTCAGACGGTGTCGCTGGGCATCATCCTGCTGGGCCTGTTCTGGTACGCCGGCCTGCCGCTGCGGGTGTTCTTGAGTTCGTTGTTGGCCGCGATCGTGGCGGCGGGGATCCTGGCGGTGTCCGCGGGTTACCGGTCCGACCGGGTGCGTTCGTGGCTGAACCCCGGCCAGGACCCGCAGGACTCCGGTTATCAGGCCAGGCAGGCGAAGTTCGCGCTGGCCAACGGTGGGGTGTTCGGCGACGGGCTGGGCCAGGGTACGGCCAAGTGGAACTATCTGCCCAACGCCCACAACGACTTCATCTTCGCGATCATCGGTGAGGAACTCGGCCTGGTCGGTGCTCTCGGTCTGCTCGGACTGTTCGGGCTGTTCGCCTACACCGGGATGCGGATTGCCCGGCGATCTGCCGACCCGTTCCTGCGGCTGCTGACCGCGACCACCACGATGTGGGTCATCGGCCAGTCGTTCATCAACGTCGGCTACGTGATCGGCTTGCTGCCGGTCACCGGTATCCAGCTGCCGCTCATCTCTGCAGGTGGAACATCAACGGCCACAACACTTTTGATGATCGGCATGATGGCGAATGCGGCTCGTCACGAACCCGAGGCGGTTGCCGCGCTGCGAGCCGGCCGCGACGACCGGATGAACCGGCTGCTGCGGTTGCCGCTGCCCGAGCCGTATGTGCCGACCCGGGTCGAGGCGCTGCGCGACCGGTTGCGTAGCCGGCCGCAGCCCGCCAAGCCGCAGCGCAAGGCGTCCGCGGCTCGCGCCGCGCGGTCGGCCAGACCGCCCGCGGTGGACCGGCGGACTCCTCGCTCCAGGCATCATGGAGTCGGACAGCGGAACACCGGCCAGCGTCCCGCAAGCACTGGCCATGGTCGTGCAAGAAGTGCACTGGAAGGTCAGCGCTACGGGTGAACGACTCGGTCAAAGAGCCAACCGGGGGCTCCTCGTTGTCGGTGGTGCTCGCGGGCGGCGGTACGGCCGGTCACGTCGAACCCGCGATGGCGGTCGCCGACGCCCTGGTCGCCCTGGATCCGCAGGTCCGCATCACCGCACTCGGCACTCCGCGCGGTCTGGAGACCAAGCTGGTGCCCGAGCGCGGCTACGCACTTGAGCTGATCACCCCGGTGCCGTTACCCCGCAAGCCGACCGGCGACCTGGTCCGCCTGCCGCTGCGGGTGTTGCGCGCCGTCCGGCAGACCCGCGCCGTGCTGGACAAGGTCGGCGCCGACGTGGTGATCGGCTTCGGCGGCTATGTGTCGCTGCCCGCTTATCTGGCTGCCCGCGGCAGGGGCCGGCGCGGGCGGCGCGTGCCGGTGGTGATCCATGAAGCCAACGCCAGCGCCGGGCTGGCCAATCGCATCGGCGCCCGCAGCGCCCAGCGGGTGCTGTCGGCGGTGGCGGATCCCGGCCTGCCGAACGCCGAAGTAGTCGGGGTGCCGGTGCGGGCGGCCATCACCTCGCTTGATCGGGCGGCGCTGCGGTCGGCCGCGCGCGCGCACTTCGGCTTCGCCGACGACGCGCGGGTGCTGTTGGTGTTCGGCGGATCCCAAGGAGCCGCCTCGCTCAACCGGGCCGTCGCCGCCGCCGCCGGCGACCTGGCAGCGGCGGGCGTGGCCGTGCTACATGCTTACGGCGCCAAAAACACCATCGAGCTGCGCACCCCGCAACCTGGCGACCCGCCGTACGTCGCAGTGCCCTACCTGAGCCGGATGGAGCTGGCCTACGCGGCCGCCGATCTGGCGATCTGCCGGTCCGGAGCGATGACGGTCGCCGAAGTGACCGCCGTCGGCCTGCCCGCGGTCTATGTACCGCTGCCGATCGGCAACGGCGAACAGCGGCTCAATGCGTTACCGGTGATCAACGCCGGCGGCGGCCTGCTGGTCGCCGACGGCGACCTGACGCCGGACTTTGTGGCCGATCAAGTCGCCGCGCTGCTAAACGACGCGCCGCGACTGGCGGCGATGGCGAAAGCCGCCGCGTTGATCGGTCATCCGGATGCGGCGCAGCAGGTCGCTCGTGTCGCATTGGACCTCGCAAAAGTGGCGAGGCAGGCGCGCCAAACACGTGAGGAGCGCCTCGCCGGCGGGGGTCGACGGTGAACAACCCGCCGCTACCCCCCGAACTGCAGCGGGTCCACATGGTCGGCATCGGGGGAGCGGGCATGTCCGGAATCGCCCGCATTCTGCTGGACCGGGGCGGACTGGTGTCGGGGTCGGACGCCAAGGAGTCGCGCGGGGTACGCGCACTGCGCGCCCGCGGGGCGCTGATCCGGATCGGCCACGACGCGTCATCGCTGGATCTGCTGCCGGGCGGGGCGACCGCGGTGATCACCACCCACGCCGCGATCCCGAAGACCAACCCCGAGCTCGTCGAGGCCCGCCGCCGCGGCATCCCGGTGGTGCTCCGACCCGCCGTGCTGGCCAAGCTGATGGCCGGGCGCACCACGCTGATGGTGACCGGCACGCACGGTAAGACGACGACCACGTCGATGCTCATCGTGGCCCTGCAGCACTGCGGAAGAGATCCGTCATTTGCCGTCGGCGGAGAACTCGGCGAGGCCGGCACCAATGCTCACCACGGCAGCGGCGACTGCTTCGTCGCCGAGGCCGACGAGAGCGACGGCTCGCTGCTGGAGTACACCCCGAACGTCGCGGTGGTCACCAACATCGAGTCGGACCATCTCGACTTCTTCGGCAGTCCCGATGCCTACACCGCAGTGTTCGACGCGTTCGCGGAGCGGATTGCGCCCGGCGGGGCGTTGGTGGTGTGTACCGACGACCCGGGCGGGGCCGCCCTGGCGGAACGTACTGCGGCGCTCGGGATACGAGTGCTTCGGTACGGCGCCGGGTCCGACGGCCCGGCCGGCGAGTTGAGTGGAACGCTGTTGTCCTGGGAGCAGCAGGGCACCGGGGCGGTCGCGCACATCAAACTCAAGGGCGAGATTCATCCGTGGGTGATGCGGCTGTCGGTGCCCGGCAGGCATATGGCGCTCAACGCGTTGGGCGCACTGCTCGCCGCGGTCGAGATCGGCGCTCCGGCCGACGGTGTGCTCGACGGCCTGGCCGGTTTCGAAGGAGTGCGACGTCGCTTCGAGTTGATCGGCACCGCGGCCTCGGTGCGGGTGTTCGACGATTATGCCCACCACCCGACGGAGATCAGCGCCACCCTCGATGCGGTCCGCACGCTGGTGGAGCAGAGCGGCGCCGGCCGGTCATTGGTGGTATTTCAGCCGCACCTGTATTCGCGGACAAAGGCTTTCGCCGCCGAGTTCGGTCACGCGCTCGACGCTGCGGATCAAGTTTTTGTGCTCGACGTCTACGGCGCACGAGAGCAACCCCTGGCCGGTGTGAGCGGGGCGAGTGTCGCCGAGCATGTCAGCGTGCCGGTGCAGTATCTGCCCGATTTCTCCTCGGTCGCCGAAGCGGTGGCCGAGGCTGCCGGCCCGGGCGATGTCGTCGTCACCATGGGCGCAGGCGACGTCACCATGCTCGGGCCCGAGATCCTGACCGCGCTGCGGGTGCGGGCCAACCGCAGCACGCCGGGCCGGCCAGGGGTGTTGTGGTGACCGAGCAGGACGGCGGCGTGCCGGCCGAAACGGGTCGTGACAGCGCGGGGGAACCGCCAGGAGAAACCACAGTCACCGAACCAATCGCCGCCGCCGAATCGGGCGACGAGGCGGCCGGCGAAACGGGCGAACCCGAGGTGGTCGAGGGTCCCCGTCGGCGGGCCCGGCGGGAACGCGCCGAGCGCCGCGCGGCGCAGGAGCGCGCCACGGCGATCGAGCAGGCGCGCCGGGAAGCCAAACGGCAGGCCCGTGGCGGCGGCGCGGGCACGGCCAAACCCGTTCCGCGCGGGGCAGTCCGGGGGCTGAAGCTGGTGCTCGTGACGCTGGCGCTGACCGCGCTCGCCGTTGCGCTCGGACTGGTCCTCTACTTCACACCGGTGATGTCGGCACGCAGCATCGTCGTCACCGGGATCGGGGCGGTGACTCGCGACGAGGTGCTCGACGTCGCACACGTCCGGCTTGGAACACCGCTGCTGCAGATCAACACCGACCGGGTTGCCGACCAGGTGGCGGCCATTCGCCGGGTGGCCAGTGCGCGGGTGCAACGCCAGTACCCCTCGGCGCTGCGGATCACGATCGTGGAGCGGGTTCCGGTGGTAGTCAAGGACTTTCCCGACGGCCCCCATCTCTACGACCGCGACGGGGTCGACTTCGCGACCGCCCCGCCGCCACCGGCACTGCCCTACATCGACGTCGACAACCCCGGGCCGACCGATCCGGCGACCAAGGCGGCGCTTGCCGTGCTACTCGCGCTGCGACCCGAAATCGTGGCACAGGTGGGCCGGATAGCCGCGCCGTCGGTCGCGTCGATCACCTTGACGCTCACCGACGGTCGCACGGTGATCTGGGGGACCAACGATCGCACCGAGGAGAAAGCCCAGAAGCTGGGCGCCCTGCTGACCCAGCCCGGCCGGGTCTACGACGTGTCCAGTCCGGACCTGCCCACCGTCAAGTAGCGGCAGCGCCGACGCGGCAGAAACTCGCCGAAATTCGCCCGCCGCTTCTCGGCGCGCCTGCACGGATCCGGCGCGCGGCGGCCATACCGTTCTGTTTGCGCGCAACAACTTGACATAACTCTAACCCTTTAGTTGAGGTTGAGGTTTGCCAGGTCGTTACGCAACAGACCAAATCCCTCCAGGGAGGAAGACACCATGATGACCCCGCCGCACAACTACCTGGCTGTCATCAAAGTCGTGGGGATCGGCGGCGGCGGCGTCAACGCCGTCAACCGGATGATCGAGCAGGGCCTCAAAGGTGTGGAGTTCATTGCGATCAACACCGACGCGCAGGCGCTGCTGATGAGCGACGCCGATGTCAAGCTCGACGTCGGCCGCGACTCGACCCGCGGACTGGGCGCCGGCGCCGACCCCGAGGTGGGACGCCGGGCCGCCGAAGACGCCAAGGACGAGATCGAGGAGCTGCTCCGCGGCGCCGACATGGTGTTCGTCACCGCCGGCGAGGGAGGCGGCACCGGCACCGGTGGAGCACCCGTCGTCGCCACCATCGCCCGCAAGCTGGGCGCGTTGACGGTGGGCGTCGTCACGCGACCGTTCTCGTTCGAGGGCAAGCGCCGGGGTAATCAGGCCGAAAACGGCATCGCGTCGCTACGGGAAAGCTGCGACACCCTCATCGTGATCCCCAATGACCGGCTGTTGCAGATGGGCGACGCCGCGGTTTCGCTGATGGACGCCTTCCGCAGCGCCGACGAGGTGCTGCTCAACGGTGTGCAGGGCATCACCGACCTGATCACCACGCCCGGCCTGATCAACGTCGACTTCGCCGACGTCAAGGGCATCATGTCCGGCGCCGGGACGGCGCTGATGGGCATCGGGTCGGCCCGCGGCGACGGTCGCGCGCTCAAGGCGGCCGAGATCGCGATCAACTCGCCGCTGCTGGAAGCTTCCATGGAAGGCGCACAGGGTGTGCTGATGTCGATCGCCGGCGGCAGCGACCTGGGGCTGTTCGAGATCAACGAGGCGGCGTCGCTGGTGCAGGATGCCGCCCACCAGGAGGCCAACATCATTTTCGGCACCGTGATCGACGACTCGCTCGGCGACGAGGTGCGGATCACCGTCATCGCGGCCGGCTTCGACGCGAGCGGGCCCGGCCGAAAGCCGGTCGTCGGCAGCAGCCCGGGCAGCAGCCAGGGCATTGCGCCGGGCAAGGCCGGCAAGGTCAGTTCGTCGTTGTTCGAACCTGTCGACGCGGTCAGCGTGCCAGTGCACACCAATGGCGCCACCTTGGACATCGGCGGCGAGGACGACGATGTCGACGTGCCGCCCTTCATGCGGCGCTAAGCGCGCGCGAGGATGGGGGCCGCGACGTGCCGTCGGGGCGAGTCGGTGCTGAGCGAACCGGATACTGGGTCTGTGAGCGTTCGTATCCGGCGGGTGACCACGACGCGCGCCGGCGGGGTCTCGGCGCCGCCGTTCGACAGCTTCAACCTCGGTGACCATGTCGGCGATGATCCGGCCGCGGTGGCGGCCAATCGAAGGCGGCTGGCCGCCGCGATCGGCCTTGGCGCCAACCGGGTGGTGTGGATGAACCAGGTCCACGGTGATCGCGTCGAGGTGGTCGACGGGCCGCGCGAGACCCCGGTCGCGGAGACCGACGCGCTGGTGACGAGCGCACCGCGGCTGGCCTTGGCGGTGGTGAGTGCCGATTGCGTGCCGGTGCTGTTGGCCGACGCGCGGGCCGGCGTCATCGCCGCTGTGCACGCCGGTCGGGTCGGAGCGCGCGACGGCGTGGTGGCTCGCGCGGTCGAGGCCATGGTGGCCGCGGGTGCGCATGAACCCGACATATCGGCCCTGCTGGGGCCTGCGGTCAGCGGCCGCAACTACGAAGTTCCCGCGGCCATGGCCGACGACGTGGAGGCGGCATTGCCGGGCAGTCGCACCACCACCTCGAGTGGCACTCCCGGACTGGACCTTCGCGCCGGAATCGCCTGTCAACTGAAGACTTTGGGTGTGACTGCCATCGATGTCGACCCGCGCTGCACGGTCGACGACGTCGGCCTGTTCAGTCATCGTCGAGACGCCCCGACCGGGCGGCTGGCGTCGGTGGTATGGATCGAATGAGCCAGGATTGCCGAGTGGCGGTAAAACTAACATCGCGACCACAGCGGGAATCGGAATTGGCCGACGCTTTGGCGGCGCTTCGATCGCGGCTCGCGGTAGCCGCGGAAGCGGCCGGCCGCAAAGTCGACGAAATTGAACTTCTGCCTATCACCAAATTCTTTCCAGCAACCGATGTGGTGATTTTGTCGAGATTGGGATGTACCGCTTTCGGTGAATCTCGCGAGCAGGAAGCAGCGGCGAAGATAGCCGAAGTCGCAACGTTGCTGGGCGGCGCATCGGACGGCACATCGACAGTTCCACGCCTGCACTGGCACATGGTGGGCCAGATCCAGCGCAACAAAGCCCGCTCACTGGCCAGCTGGGCGCACACCGCCCATTCGATCAGCAGCACCCGGGTGGTGCAGGCGCTCGACCGCGCCGTCGCAGCGGCGCGCAGCGACGGCCGCCGGGAAAATCCGCTGCGAATTTACGTCCAGATCAGCCTCGACGGCGACGTGTCCCGAGGCGGCGTCGACGTTGCCGACCCGGGGGCCGTCGACGAACTCTGCGCGCAGGTCGAAGCCGCCGAATCTCTGGAACTCGTTGGGCTGATGGGCATCCCGCCGCTGGACTGGGATCCCGAAACGGCGTTCGCGCGCCTGGAGTCCGAGCACCAGCGGGTTCGCCGAGCCCATCCGAATGCAGCGGGATTGTCTGCCGGGATGTCAGACGACCTCGAAGCCGCGATCAAACATGGTTCGACCTGTGTGCGTGTCGGTACCGCGTTATTGGGCAGGAGACCGCTACCGTCACCCTAATCAGTCACTCCAGTCACATCTTCATCACAGACACCGCAACACCCAAAGCCTAGAAGGGGTCCAGGCGATGAGCACACTGCACAAGGTCAAGGCCTACTTCGGTATGGCTCCGATGGAGGACTACGACGACGAGTACTACGACGACCACGCTCCGACCCGGGGCGGCTACCCCCGGCAGCGGTTCGCTGACGACGCATACGGCCGCTTCGACGCACGCGACTACGACGATCCACGCGGCGAGCCCGGCGACTACGCGCCGGGCAGCTATCGCGGCGGCTACACCGACGAGCCCCGGTTCCGGGGGCATGAATACGACCGCGCCGATCTGGCCCGGCCCCGTTTCGGGTCGTTGCGGGGCTCGACCCGGGGCGCACTCGCGATGGATCCGCGCAGGATGGCGATGCTGTTCGACGAGAGCAGCCCGCTGTCGAAGATCACCACGCTGCGGCCCAAGGACTACAGCGAGGCCCGCACGATCGGGGAGCGGTTCCGCGACGGCACCCCGGTGATCATGGACCTGGTGTCGATGGACAACGCCGACGCGAAGCGGCTGGTCGACTTCGCGGCGGGCTTGGCATTCGCGCTGCGTGGTTCCTTCGACAAGGTCGCGACCAAAGTGTTCTTGCTCTCACCGGCCGACGTCGACGTCTCGCCCGAGGAGCGCCGGCGCATCGCGGAGACGGGCTTCTACGCCTACCAGTAGTCGCCGGGCGGCCGTGCCTGGCTCGCAGGCAGGTTGCTGGGTGTGGGTCTGACCAGTTCTAGTCGGTAAGCTGGGCGTTGCCGTGCCGGCCCTAGCGGGGGCTGTCATCAAAGTCACATCCTCTTCACCACTAAGGTCGGGCTCTCGTTGACGCTGTTTGTGCACATCATCGGTTTTGCGCTGTTCCTGTTCTGGCTGTTGCTGATCGCTCGGGTCGTCGTCGAGTTCATCCGATCGTTTAGCCGGGACTGGCGCCCCCGGGGCGTCACCGTGGTCATTCTCGAGATCATCCTGTCGGTCACCGACCCGCCGGTGAAGCTGCTGCGCCGGCTGATACCGCAGCTCACTGTCGGTGCCGTCCGTTTCGATCTGTCCATCATGGTGCTGCTGCTCGTGGCGTTCATCGGGATGACGATGGCGCTGGACTATCGCGCCTGACCGCGCGGACCCGTTACTGCCGGCGACAGCTTGAAAGCCCCGGCGAGGTTTGCGCGCGCCGCATTTTGCGGTGCGAAGGCGCTGATTTCTCGCCTCTTAATCTTTGAAATTCGGTCTTATTTATCGGGCGAATCGGCAACCGCCGGGTCTGGTGTGACAGGATGGGCGGCAGTTGCAGTATGGCTACGACAACGTTCATACCGACCTACACTTTCCTGGTCGGTTTGATCGTCCACACTCAAGGGGGCTAAGAATGCCGCTGACACCCGCCGACGTCCACAATGTGGCGTTCAGCAAGCCGCCGATCGGCAAGCGTGGCTACAACGAAGACGAGGTTGACGCCTTCCTCGACCTGGTAGAAAACGAGCTCACCCGTCTCATCGAAGAGAACTCCGACCTGCGTCAGCGGGTCAGCGAGCTGGACCAGGAGCTGGCCAGTGCCCGGTCCGGCGGCGGCGCGAGTGCGCAAGCCACCCAAGCCATTCCGCTGTACGAGCCCGAGCCTGAGCCCGTCAAAGCCCCGCAGCCCGCCCCCCAGCCTGCGGCCGCCGCTGCGAATGAAGAGCAGGCGTTGAAGGCGGCCCGGGTGCTCAGCTTGGCCCAGGACACCGCGGACCGGCTGACCAGCACGGCCCAGGCAGAGTCGGACAAGCTGTTGGCCGACGCCCGGGCCAATGCCGACCAGATCGTCGGCGACGCACGTCGCGAGGCGGAGACCACGGTCGCCGAGGCCCGGCAGCGTGCCGACGCGATGCTGGCCGATGCGCAAACCCGCTCGGAGACCCAGCTGCGTCAGGCCCAGGAGAAGGCTGACGCGCTGCAGGCCGATGCCGAGCACAAGCACTCCGAGATCATGGGCACGATCAACCAGCAGCGCACTGTGCTCGAGGGTCGTCTCGAGCAGCTGCGCACGTTCGAACGCGAGTACCGCACCCGGCTTAAGACCTACCTGGAATCCCAGCTCGAAGAGCTTGGCCAGCGCGGATCGGCGGCGCCGGTCGATTCCAGCGCCACCAATGAAGCCGCCGGGTTTAACCAGTTCAATCGAGGTAATAACTAACTCGGCCAACGGCGGCAACAACAGCGGTCGCTATCCTGCAGTTTGGCACTGTTGCCCGGTGGGCTGGAGGTTAACCGATGCTGATAATTGCGCTGGTCTTAGCTGTGATAGGCCTTGCCGCGCTGGTGTTCGCAGTTGTCACCAGCAATGAGTTGGTGGCCTGGGTCTGCATCGGCGCCAGTGTGTTGGGCGTGGTGCTGCTCATCATCGACGCGCTCCGCGAACGACAGCGACGCGAGGTCGGCACCGCCGCCAAGACATCGGGCCCGGCGCAGGAACCTGAGCCGGGTGGCGAAGAGGCCGCTGATTACCCCGCCGACACCCTCGACGAGGCCGAAGCAGCTTCCCCGTCCGCGGATTCAGGCTCCGAAACGGACGCGGCGGACAGCGTCAGCGACGACCACAACGCCCGTTAGCCCTCAATCCGCCGAGGGTGGTGTGGCGAGCAGCTCCCGGACCTCGTCGTCGGTTACCTGATGGAAGTCGACGAAAACCTGGCCCACCGCCTCGAAGTCGCTGGGCATGGTCGCGCACACCACGTCGTCAGCTTCCCGCGCCAGCTCCTGGCAGGCTGACTGCGGCCCGACCGGCACAGCGACGACGATCGATTTTGGCTTACCGGCGCGCAGCGCTCGCACTCCGGCGAGCATGCTCGCCCCGGTGGCAATCCCGTCGTCCACCAAGATCACGGTTTTGCCGCGCGGGTCGGCGACCGGCCGTCCGCCGCGATAGGCACGCTCCCGCCGGTCGAGTTCGATCGTTTCGCGATCGATGACCTCGCGCACCTGCTCGTCGCTGATGCGAAGGCTCGACACCACGTTGTCGTTCATGACGACGCCGCCGCCGCTGGCCAGCGCGCCCATCGCCAGTTCGGACCACCGCGGCACGCCCAGCTTTCGCACCAGAAACACATCGAACTCCGCGTGCAGAGCCGCGGCGACCTCCCAGCCGACCGGAACACCGCCGCGGGCCAGCCCCAGCACCACCAGGTCGTCCGCTTCGCGGTATGTCCCCAGCTCCTCGGCCAGCACACGGCCGGCTTCCCGACGGTCGCGGAACGTCCGTCGGGATGTTCGCCGCAGAAAATGACCGGCTCGATTCATACGTCGCCACTCACCGTCGTCTGTCTTGGTTGCTAAGTCGCAGCTTACGACCGGTGTCACTGTGCCGAGCCCGGTTGACCAACTGATATGCCGCCGCCGATTGGTCATGGGATCAGGCACCTGCCGCAATTGGGCGGAAAGCCGAATAGCGAGATGCCGCGCAACTTCGCAATTTAACTTGCGGGACAACGGCGTTCGCGGGTGTCCGAGGGGGGACTTGAACCCCCACGCCCATTAGTAGGGCACTAGCACCTCAAGCTAGCGCGTCTGCCATTCCGCCACTCGGACTCAGACCAATCAATTGGCAGCTAAGGCTATCGGATTGGCCCGCTCGCACCCAAACGGGTACGCCGAGCGGGAGACGCCGCGCGGCCGCGGCGGCCGCAAATGGTAGGAAATGGTAGGAAAGGTGACTGTGACGGTGCCAACCGAAACACCCGTGGACGACGTGGTGGAAGTTGTCAGCAGGCTGATCAGGTTCGACACCACCAACACCGGCGATCCAAAAACCACCAGAGGCGAGTCCGACTGCGCCCAGTGGGTGGGTGCCCAATTGGAGGAGGTTGGCTACCACGTCGAATACGTGGAGTCCGGGGCGCCGGGGCGCACCAACGTGTTTGCGCGCCTCGACGGCGCCGACAGTTCCCGCGGCGCGCTGCTGATCCACGGGCATCTCGACGTGGTGCCCGCAGAGCCGGCCGACTGGAGCGTGCACCCGTTCTCCGGGGCTATCGAGGACGGCTACGTGTGGGGCCGCGGCGCGGTCGACATGAAGGACATGGTCGGCATGATGATCGTGACCGCCCGGCAATTCCGGCGGGCCGGCGTTGTGCCGCCGCGCGATCTGGTGTTCGCGTTTGTCGCCGACGAGGAAAGCGGCGGCAAGTACGGGTCGCACTGGCTGGTCGACAATCGGCCCGACCTGTTCGAAGGCGTGACCGAAGCGGTGGGGGAGGTCGGCGGGTTCTCGCTGACGGTGCCGCGCCGTGACGGCGGCGAGCGTCGGCTCTATTTGATCGAGACGGCGGAAAAGGGGCTGCACTGGATGCGGCTGGCGGCGCGCGGCCGGCCCGGACACGGATCGATGACCCATGAGCACAACGCGGTCATCTGGATCGCCGAGGCGGTCGCACGGCTGGGCCGCCACAATTTCCCGCTGGTCTTGACCGACGCCGTGGTGGAGTTCCTCACCGCCGTCGGCGAAGAGACCGGGTATACCTTCGACACCGATTCGCCGGACCTGGAAGGAGCGATCGACAAGCTCGGCCCGATCGCCCGCATCGTCAAGGCCACCCTGCGTGACACGGCCAACCCCACCATGCTCAAGGCCGGCTACAAAGCCAACGTGATACCGGCGACAGCGGAGGCCGTGGTGGACTGCCGGGTGCTTCCCGGCCGGCTGGCGGCCTTCGAGGCGGAGGTCGACGCGCTGATCGGCCCCGAGGTGAGTCGCGAGTGGATTACCAACCTGCCGTCGTATGAGACGAGTTTCGACGGTGATCTGGTCGACGTGATGAACGCTGCGCTGCGCGCCGTCGATCCCGAAGCCCGGGCAGTGCCCTACATGCTTTCCGGTGGAACGGATGCAAAGGCCTTCGCGCGCTTAGGTATTCGTTGCTTTGGCTTCACCCCGTTGCGACTTCCGCCGGATCTGGATTTCGCTTCACTGTTCCACGGCATCGACGAGCGGGTACCCGTCGATGCGCTTAGATTCGGCACCGAGGTGCTGGCACACTTCTTGACACACTGCTAGCCGCAAGATCACACGAGAGGGAATCGATCATGATCGCACCGCCCGACCCGTACGCTGCGCTGCCCAAGCTGCCGTCGTTTCACCTGGAGTCGGCGTCGATCACCAACGGGCAGCCGCTGGCTACTCCGCAGATCAGCGGGATCATGGGCGCCGGTGGCGAGGACGTCAGCCCGCAACTGCGCTGGTCTGGTTTTCCCGCGGAGACCCGCAGCTTCGCCGTGACCGTCTATGACCCGGACGCCCCGACCTTGTCCGGGTTCTGGCATTGGGCGGTGGCCAACCTGCCCGCCTCGGTCACCGAGTTGCCCGACGGCGCGGGCGATGGCGGTGAGTTACCGGGCGGCGCGCTGACGCTGGTCAACGACGCCGGCATGCGCCGCTATGTCGGCGCCGCCCCGCCCCCGGGTCACGGTCCACACCGCTACTACGTCGCCGTGCACGCGGTCGATGTCGAGAAACTCGACCTCACCGAGGACGCCAGCCCCGCATACCTGGGCTTCAACCTGTTCCAGCATGCGATCGCCCGGGCCGTCATTTACGGAACCTACGAACAGCGCTGATCCTCAGCGCGACGCCGAACCCACGGCCTCGCTCAACGAGGAGAATCCTCCTTCGCGCAGCCGAAGGGCGATGCCGTCGTGAATGTGCTTGGCCCACAAGCCCCCGCCGTAGATGAAGCCGGTGTAGCCCTGCAACAACGATGCCCCGGCCGTGATGCGGTCCCAGGCGTCGTCGACGGTCTCGATTCCGCCGACACTGATCAGTGTCAGCCGGTCACCGACCCGGCCGTAGAGTCGCCGCAACACTTCGGCGGCGCGCTGCGCTAGCGGCGGCCCCGAGATGCCGCCGCTGCCCAGTGCATCGACACCTGGGGTACTCAGCCCGTCGCGCGACACCGTGGTGTTGGTGGCGACGATGCCGGCCAGGCCCAATTCGACTGCCAAGTCAGCGATCTCGTCGATGTCGGAGTCGGCGAGATCCGGTGCGATCTTCACCAGCACGGGCGTCGAGGTCTCAGCGAGCACCGCCGACAGAATGCCGCGCAGTGCGTCGACCGCCTGCAGATCGCGCAGCCCGGGGGTATTCGGCGAGCTGACGTTGACCACCAGGTATGCCGCCAGCGGCCCGAGCAATCGGGCGCTGGTCCGGTAGTCGTCGGCGGCCTGCTCGGGCGGGGTGGATCTGGTCTTGCCGATATTGACGCCGATCGGCACGTCGGCGCTGTGCTGTGCCAGCCTGGATGCCAGCTGCGCGGCGCCGTGGTTGTTGAAACCGAGCCGGTTGAGCAGGGCGCGGTCGGCGGGTAGCCGGAACAGCCGAGGAGGCGGGTTGCCTGGTTGGGCGTGGGCGGTGACGGTGCCGACCTCGGCGTAGCCGAATCCCAGCGCGCCCCACGCCTTGAGCCCGACGCCGTCTTTATCGAAGCCCGCGGCCAGGCCCAGCGGCCCGGGAAAGCGCACTCCGAACACCGTGCTGGCCAGTACCGGGTCAGTTGGCGCCAGCCGCCGGCGCAGGCCTCGTCGTAGCGGCGCGGCGGTGGTGACGCCGCGCAGCGCCGCGAAGACCAATTCGTGGCTGCGTTCGGGCGGCACCAGGAACAGCAACCGACGCAGCATGCCGTATAGCTGATGACCGTCGCCAGCCGGGCCGCTCACCCTCACAGTTCCGGCTGGTCGGGCCGGGTGTCCTTGATGCGAGATTTCTTGCGGCGCAACAACACCCGCCGACTCCCATCGTTATACAGCCGGACCCGGGTCAGCTCCCAGCCGCGGAATTCCGCTTCGATGGACAGTCGGATGGAGGCGCTGAGCCTGGTCACCTCCGGCGGCAGGCGCAACGGCACCCATTCGTATTCGTCGGACATCTCGGTGTCCCAACCCGCCGGCAACCGGCTTCCTCGTGCCGCTGTCAATGTGGGCCTGCCGCCGCGTGCTCGATGACCTGGACGCCCCCGCCGGAACCCGACAGCACATACAACGTGCCCGCAGCATCGTCGAAGGCCAGCGTGTTGGGTTGCCGCACGGTCGGGTACCGTACCTTTTCCACAGGGATTCCGGTCGACAGATCGTACCCAATGACCGTATTCGCCGAAGTCTGCGACACCCAGGTCAGCTCGCGAGATCCCGCCACGCCGTACGGGGACTGCCGTACCGGGTAGGCCTGACGCAGGATCAGCGGGTCGACACCGAACACCAGCAGCTCGCCGCCGCGGGTATCGGTCACCAGCAACCGGCCCGCGGGATCGGCGACCATCGTGGTGGCGCCCTGCCCGGCGCGTAATTGCTGCCCGACCTTGCCGTCGACACCGATCGTGGTGACCGATGTCTGCCCACGATCCAGCACGGCCACTGTGTTTCCCTGTGCTGCAAGAGAATCAACGTGGGCGAAGACCTTCGTCCGGTTGCCGACGGCGTCGGGTACGCCGGTCGGGCGGGACGCCAACGTGTACACCGAGCCGTCAGCAGTGCCCAACGCCAAGGTGCCGTCGACGCGGCGGGTGATCGCGGTGAATTCAACGTTCGGTGCCTCGCTTATGCCGACACGAGTGACTCGTCCGGCCGACAGATCGACCAGAAAGTAGCCGCCGCGGGTGGACAGATACGCGTTGCCGGCGCCGTCACCAGTCAGCCCGGTAGCCGGACCGGGCAACTCGACGACTCGCGATGAGGTTTGCTGAGAACCCATCACGGTGATGCTTGCTGGTGCTGTGGGGGCCGACCCGGAAGTCAAGATCACCAGCTGCGCCGTGCGGGCGTCGAGGATGGCCGCCTGCGGATGACCGTCCAGCGAACGCACCACACCCGCGGGGCCCTGCGCTAACGGTGGTGATTCGGCCGGTCGGGCGGGTTCGATCGTGGGTGGGGTTTCCTGGAACGTCTTCGAAGAGCACCCTGCCACCAATATCAAGAGAAACAGCAGGCCAGCGGCCTGCTGACGAATGCTGCGGGCACCGTGTTTGTAGTGTGGTGGCACAGGGTAACTCTCGAAGGTCTAAGGGGTGGCCAGTATAGAGGGAGTGACCGGATTGAAGTCTCATCCTAGGGAACATCTGCGGGCGCAACGCGGCCCCGGCGGGCGAGCCGGGGATCACCGGCGCGGTAGGGTCGCCTGATGAGCGTCGCCGACGACCGCCGACTGCCCGATCCAGAGTTTGCTCTTGAGGACATGTGGGTCGGCGTTTTCTCGGCCAAGGTGTTGGCCAGCGGGTTCGGGCAGGTCGGTGATGGCCGCAGCTTCGCTTTTCGTATCGAAGGTCAGTTGCTGCTGGTCGAGGTGTACCGGCCTCGGCTGAGCGGTCCGGTTCCGCAGCCCGAAGATGTCGTCACCACCCTGCGGCGCAACATCGTCGACGTCGACGTCACCGACGAGCGCAGCCTGGCCGCAGTGGTGCGTGACGCGGTCGCCCTGGCCGAGGTCTCCCACTAGCTCACCCGGTACGGTCGTCGTCGTGACTGCGGCGCCTGCGATGTCCTGGTGGCAGGTTGTCGTTTTGGCCGTCGTGCAAGGCCTGACGGAGTTTTTGCCGGTTTCGTCATCGGGCCACCTGGCGATCGTGTCCCGGATTTTCTTCGCCGGCGACGCCGGCGCGTCCTTCACCGCAGTGACGCAGCTCGGCACCGAGATCGCCGTGTTGGTCTATTTCGCCCGCGACATCGTGCGGATCGTCAAGGCCTGGTTCAACGGGCTGCTGGTCACCGCACATCGCGATGCCGACTACCGGCTGGGTTGGTACGTCATCATCGGGACGATCCCGATTTGCCTGCTGGGCCTGTTCTTCAAGGACGAGATCCGCTCGGGGGTGCGCAACCTGTGGGTGATAGCCACAGCGCTGGTGGTGTTCTCGGCGGTGATCGCGCTGGCCGAGCGTCTCGGGCGGCAAAGCCGGCATGTCGACCAGCTGACCTGGCGTGATGCTCTTGTCGTTGGCATCGCCCAGACGCTGGCGTTGGTCCCAGGTGTGTCCCGATCGGGGGCGACCATCAGCGCGGGGCTGTTTCTCGGTCTCGAACGTGAGTTGGCCGCCCGATTCGGTTTCCTGCTCGCCATTCCGGCGGTGTTCGCGTCCGGATTGTTCTCGCTGCCGGACGCCTTCCACCCGGTGTCCGAGGGAATGAGCGCCACCGGCCCGCAGCTGCTGGTGGCCACTGTGATCGCGTTCGTCGTCGGCCTGGCCGCTGTGGCGTGGTTCCTTCGGTTCCTGTTGCGGCACAGCATGTACTGGTTCGTCGGCTACCGGGTGGCCGCCGGTGCCGCCGTGTTGATCCTGTTGGCGGCCGGGGTGGTGCGGGCCGTATGACCGTCATCCTGCTGCGGCACGGCCGCTCCACGTCGAACACCGCGCATGTGCTGGCCGGCCGTTCCGAGGGCGTCGACCTCGACGACAAAGGCCGTCAGCAAGCCATGGAATTGGTTGACCGGATCGGCGAGTTGCCGGTGCGGGCAATGGTCTGCTCACCGCTGCTGCGATGCCGGCGCACACTCGAGCCGCTCGCCGAAGCGCTGGGCATCGAGCCCGTCCCCGATGACCGGTTCGCCGAAGTCGACTACGGCGAATGGACCGGCCGCAAAATCGCCGACCTGGTCAAGGAGCCGCTGTGGGGCGTCGTTCAGGCGCATCCCAGCGCGGCGGTCTTTCCCGGGGGTGAGGGGCTGGCGCAGGTGCAGACGCGCGCCGTGGCCGCGGTCCGTGACCACGACGCACGGCTGGCGAAGCAGCACGGCGGCGACACGCTGTGGCTGGCCTGCACGCACGGCGACGTCATCAAGGCGGTCGTTGCCGACGCGCTGGGCCTGCACCTGGACGGCTTCCAGCGGGTTTCTGCCGACCCGGCATCGATGAGCGTGATCCGCTACACCCAGCTGCGGCCGTTCGTGCTGCACGTCAACCACACCGGCCCGCGGCTGACGTCCGCACTGACGGCAGCTCCGCCGGCAGACGGTGAGTCGCCGCCCGGCGACGCGGTCGTCGGCGGGTCTACCGACTGATTCAGATTTACGACTCAGCCGCAACTGCCGGTATTTTGGAACTGCCATGTCTCGCGCGATTCACGTCTTCCGCTCACCCGACCGATTCGTCGCCGGGACAGTTGGCCAGCCCGGAAACCGCACCTTCTACCTGCAGGCCGTGCACGACTCCCGGGTGGTGTCGGTGGTGCTGGAGAAGCAGCAGGTGGCCGTGCTCGCAGAGCGCATCGACGCGCTGCTGTTGGAGGTCAACCGCAGGTTCGGCACACCAGTCCCACCGGAGACCACCGAGATTGAAGACCTCAGCCCGTTGATCACACCGGTCGATGCGGAATTTCGGGTCGGCACCATGGGTCTGGGCTGGGATTCCGAGGCGCAAACCGTGGTGGTTGAACTACTGGCCGTCAGCGACACCGAGTTCGACGCATCTGTGGTGCTCGACGATACCGAGGAGGGACCTGACGCTGTGCGGGTGTTCCTGACGCCGGAGTCGGCACGGGAATTCGCCACCCGTTCCAACCGGGTCATCTCTGCGGGCCGTCCGCCGTGCCCGCTGTGCGATGAACCGCTGGACCCCGAGGGACACATCTGTGCGCGCACGAACGGCTACCGGCGCAGCGCGTTGCTCGGGCCCGACGATGACGCCGAGGACTGACGATCGCGAGGTCCTGCGACGCGGTGAGCTGACCGTCCTGGGACGCATTCGCTCGGCGAGCAACGCCACCTTCCTCTGCGAATCGTCGCTGGATGACGTCACCGTGCACTGCGTGTACAAGCCGGTCGCCGGTGAGCAGCCGCTTTGGGATTTCCCCGACGGAACCCTGGCCGGCCGAGAACTCGGCGCTTATCTGATATCGAGCCACCTCGGCTGGAACATCGTGCCCTACACCATCATTCGCCACGGGCCGGCCGGTCCGGGCATGCTGCAGCTGTGGATAGACCAACCCGGTGACGCGCCCGGATCAGATCCTGGGCCCGGACCAGACCCGGTCGACCTGGTTCCGGCCGACCGGCTGCCGCCCGGCTATCTGCCGGTGCTACGGGCGTATGACTATGCGGGCGACCCGGTCTCGCTGGTTCACGCCGACGACATCCGACTTTGGCGGATGGCGGTATTCGACGTGTTGATCAACAACGCTGACCGCAAGGGGGGCCACGTCCTTCGCGGTGTCGACGGAAACATCTACGGCGTCGACCACGGGGTGTGCCTGCACGTCGAGGACAAGCTACGCACGGTGCTGTGGGGGTGGGCCGGCAAGCCGGTGGACGACCACACGGTGGAGACGGTGGCCAAACTGGTCGACGCGCTGGCCGGCCCGCTCGGGGATGGGTTGGCCGAACACATCACCAGCGCCGAGATCGCGGCGCTGCGGCTGCGCGCCCGCATGCTGCTGGACAACCCGGTGATGCCCGGCCCGGACCGGCACCGCCCGATTCCCTGGCCCGCTTTTTGATGCCGCGATCATTCGAGCTGTCCCTTGACTCCCCGGTCAGCGTCAAAGAAATCCTCGCCGCGTTCGGCGACGAAGAATACTGGCGGGCCAGGCTGGCGGCGTTCGATGGCGGCACCGCCACGCTGGACTCGCTGACAGTCGATGCCGACGGGGTGGTGAGCGCGGTACTCACCGTCAGCCTCTTCGGTGACCGGCTGCCGAAAGTGGTCACTGCGTTGGCTCGCGGCGACTTTCAGATGAGGCGCACCGAGACGTGGTATCCGACCGGCGACGGTCAGGCACACGGCGAGATCGAGGTGGCGGTCCCGGGGGCGCCGGTGTCCGCGCTGGGCGAGGTGCAGTTGGCCCCGTCAGCCCCGGGGGCGCGGCTGGAATTCAGCACGACCGTGCAGGTGAAAGTGCCGCTGGTGGGCGGCCAGGTCGAAGACTTCATCATCGGCCGACTCGGTCGGGAGATCGGCGCGGTGCAGGTCTTCACCGACGCGTGGATCGGACAGAACCGCTGACCCACGCGCGCAGCCCGTTGGCGGCTGTCGGCGATACTGGAGCGGTGAACCCCGGGACCGTCAGCGACGCCGCGCTGGCGGCCGATCTGGCCGAGGAGGCGGGCAAGCTGCTGCTGGCGGTGCGCGAGCACGTCGGCTTCGACCATCCGTGGCTGCTCGGCGATGCCGGCGACAGCCAAGCCAATGCGTTGCTGCTGCGGCGGCTGCACGCCGAGCGCCCGGCTGACGCGGTGTTGTCGGAGGAGGCTTACGACGACCTGGTCCGGTTGCGGGCCGAGCGGGTCTGGATCCTCGACCCACTGGACGGAACCCGGGAATTCTCCTGGCAGGGCCGCGACGACTGGGCCGTGCATGTGGCGTTGTGGCAGCGCCATGGCGGACCCAACGGTGCGATCACCGACGCCGCGGTGGCCTTGCCGGCGATGGGCGAGCTCTACCGCAGCGACACCGTCAGCGCCCCGGCAGCGCCCGCAGTGACGCATTCCGGGCCGATTCGCATTACCGCCAGCTCCAACCGGCCGCCCGCGGTGCTGTACCACCTGGCGCGGCGGCTGGATGTGGAGTTCGTACGGATCGGCTCGGCCGGAGCCAAGGCGATGTCGCTGGTGCGAGGCGACGCCGACGCCTACATCCACGCCGGCGGGCAGTGGGAGTGGGATTCGGCGGCGCCCGCGGGGGTGATCCTGGCCGCGGGCATGCACGCGTCCCGGCTGGACGGCTCCGAGCTGGTGTACAACCGGCCCGACCCGTATCTGCCCGACTTTCTGATGTGTCGTCCCGAACTCGCCGACCTGCTGCTGGGTGCCATCCGGCTGGCGAGCTGAACCGACGCTTTACGCTCAACGGTATGCAGTCCTGGCCTTCGGCACCCCCACCGCCGCTGCCGGGACGCGGACCGGAGTTGCGGCTGTATGACACCTCCGACCGACAGGTGCGCCCGGTGGCCGCGGGACCGACGGCCACCATGTACGTGTGCGGAATCACGCCGTATGACGCCACTCATCTCGGCCACGCCGCCACGTATCTGGCCTTCGACCTGATCCAGCGGCTGTGGCTGGACCTCGGACACGATGTGCACTACGTGCAGAACGTCACCGACGTCGACGATCCGCTGTTCGAGCGGGCCAACCGTGACGGCCTGGACTGGCGCGACCTGGCGGCGCGTGAGGTTTCGCTGTTCCGCGAGGACATGGCCGCGCTGCGGGTGCTGCCGCCACGCGAATACGTGGCGGCGACGGAGGCCGTGGAAGAAGTAGTCGAGGTCGTCGAGAAGTTGCTGGCCTCGGGCGCGGCGTATGTCGTCGACGACCCCGAGTACCCCGACGTCTACTTCCGCGCCGACGCCACGCTGCAATTCGGATACGAATCCGGGTACGACCGCGACACCATGCTGGCGCTGTTCGCCGAGCGCGGCGGCGACCCGGACCGCGCGGGGAAGACCGACCAACTCGACGCGCTGATGTGGCGCGCTGCGCGGCCCGGCGAGCCGAGCTGGCCGTCGCCGTTCGGCCCCGGCCGGCCAGGCTGGCACGTCGAGTGCGCGGCGATCGCGCTCAGCCGCATCGGCGGCGGCCTGGATATCCAGGGTGGTGGCAGCGATCTGATCTTTCCGCATCATGAATTCACCGCCGCGCATGCCGAATGTGTCAGTGGCGAGCGGCGATTCGCCCGTCATTATGTGCACGCGGGCATGATCGGCCTGGACGGCCACAAGATGTCCAAGAGCCGGGGCAACCTGGTCTTGGTGTCGCAGTTGCGCGTTCAGGGCGTCGAACCGTCGGCTATCCGATTGGGCCTGCTGGACGGCCACTACCGGGCAGACCGCGACTGGGGCCCCGACGTGCTGGCGGCGGCCAACGCGCGGCTGCATCGGTGGCGCACCGCGATCGCGTTGCCCGCCGCGCCGGACGCCGCCGACGTCATCGCGCGGGTGCGCCGTTATCTCGCCGACGATCTGGATACACCTAAAGCCCTTGCCGCACTGGATGGTTGGGCCACCGACGCGCTCGAGTACGGCGGTCACGATGCCGAGGCACCCCGGCTGGTGGCCACGGCGGTTGACGCGTTGCTGGGTGTGGACCTGCAATCGCCGCAGCGGTAGGTTGCGGCAATGACGTCAGTGAACTCGCAAGTCGTATTCATCACCGGTGGTGCCCACGGAATCGGGGCCGAGGTAGCCCGACGGCTGCGGGCCAAGGGCGCCAAATTGGTGCTGACCGACCTGGACGCGGACGGATTGGCGGCGGTGTCCGCCGAACTCGGCGGCGATGACCGGGTGCTGACCGTGGTTGCCGACGTGCGCGATCTTGCCGCCATGCAGGCCGCAGCCGAGGCGGCCGTCAAGAAGTTCGGCGGTATCGACGTCGTGGTAGCCAACGCCGGGATCGCCAGTTACGGCTCCGTTCTCAAAGTGGACCCCGACGCGGTCAAGCGGGTGTTGGACGTCAACTTGCTCGGTGTATTTCACACCGTGCGTGCCGCGCTGCCGTCGATAATCGAGCGCCGTGGCTACGTGCTGATCGTCTCCTCGCTGGCCGCCTACACCGCGGCGCCGGGAATGGCGCCCTACGACATGTCCAAGGCAGGCAACGAGCATCTGGCACATGCGTTGCGACTCGAGGTCGCGCACCTGGGTGTCGCGGTCGGTTCGGCCCACATGTCCTGGATCGATACGGCGTTGGTTCGCGACGGCCAAGCCGATCTGCCCACATTCCGCGAGCAGTTGGCGAAATTCCGTTGGCCGTTGAACAAGACGACGTCGGTGGACAAGTGCGCCGAGGCCTTCGTCGCCGGCATAGAGGGCCGCAAGGAACGCGTGTATTGCCCGGGCTGGGTGGGCGTCTTCCGTTGGCTGAAGCCGTTTCTGTCGACCGGCCTCGGCGAATCGGTGGCTCACCGACATACTGGCGAAGAGTTGGCCCGCATGGACGCCGAAGTCGCCGCACTCGGGCGTTCCACAAGCGTGTACAACCAGAAGCTGGAGAAGCCCTAGCGCCCGAAGCCCGGGCGGCGGCGGCGCAGGTAGCGCTCGAACTCGGCGGCCAGGGCGTCGCCGTCGATCTTGCCCAGCGCCTCGTTCATGTCGACCTCGGCGTCCCCGCGCTGCTCCAATGACTGGACGTACTCCGCGATCTCGTCGTCCTCGGCGGTCATCTCGCTGACCGCCTCCTCCCACTCCTCGGCCTGAGCCGGCAGGTCGGCCAGCGGCACCTCGATGTCGAGGACATCTTCGACCCGGCGCAGCAGCGCGACGGTCGCCTTCGGGTTGGGCGGCTGCGACACGTAATGCGGAACCGCCGCCCAGAAGGTGACCGCCGGGATGCCGGCGGCCACGCAGGCGTCCTGGAACACCCCGGCGATGCCGGTCGGGCCCTCGTAGCGGGTTTCCTGCAGCCCGAAACGACGCGCCGACTCCGGCGAGTAGGCCGCTCCCGACACCGGCACCGGCCGGGTGTGCGGCGTGTCGGCCAGTAGCGCGCCGAGGATCACCACGGTGTCGACGTTGAGCTTGTCGGCGACAGCCAGCAACTCAGCGCAGAACGTGCGCCAACGCATATTCGGCTCGACGCCGTGCATCAACACGATGTCGCGGTCGGAGCCCGGCGGGCGGCAGTGCGAGATCCGCATCGACGGCCACACCAGTTCGCGCGTGACACCGTCGACCTGCCGGATCACCGGGCGATTGACCTGATAGTCGTAGTACGCCTCGTCATCGATCTCGACGATCGGGTCAGCTTCCCAGATCGCGTCCAGGTGCTCCACGGCGTCGCTGGCCGCGTCGCCGGCGTCGTTCCACCCCTCGAACGCTGCCACGACGATCGTGTTGTGCAGTTCGGGCAACGAAGCGCTGACATCCGGCGAGGTCACGCCAATCAGCGTACGACCTGATCGTGCGTCCCGGGCGGCGAGCGCTGTCAAGGATCCAGCCATTTTCCATAGACCGGCTATGCTTGCCCGGATGACTTCCACCACCGACACCGGCTACGACACCGACCTGCTGGAACCGTTGTCGCAGCGCGTCGTTGTTGGCGACGGCGCCATGGGGACCCAGCTGCAGGCAGCCGTCCTGAGCCTCGACGACTTGAACAACCGGCGCCGACGCGGTCGACACGAAATACGTTCGGCTGCAATCTGGTTAACCTTGGTAACTACGACATTGCCGACAAGATCCGCGAGCTGGCGCGTCAGGGCACCGCGATCGCCAAGCGGGTCGGGTCGAGCTGGGCGTCCAGACGTCGGGTGACGACGTAAACTTGTCTGGTCGAGAGGCGTTGCAACGGTTCCGGTTCCCTGCCGGTATCCGCCACGCTCGGCAGAGTTAAGGACGCCTTCCGCTACGGAAGGAACGTACGTGAACGCCTTTAAGCCGAACATCCGCCCCGACTGCACCGACGAACTGACCGCTGCTCTGCGCCAGCGGATCATGGTGATCGACGGCGCGATGGGCACGGCGATCCAGCGGGACCGGCCGGACGAGGCCGGCTACCGCGGCGACCGATTCACGGAGTGGCCGACCGCTCTTCAGGGCAACAACGACCTGCTCACCCTGACGCAGCCGCAGATCATCGAGGGGATCCACCGCGAGTACCTCGAGGCTGGCGCCGACATCCTGGAGACCAACACGTTCAACGCGAACGCGATCTCGCTCTCCGACTACGACATGGCCGAGCTGGCCTACGAGCTGAACTACGCCGGCGCCGCCCTGGCCCGCCAGGCCGCCGACGAGTACAGCACCCCGGAGAAGCCTCGCTACGTCGCCGGCGCCATCGGACCGACGACGCGGACCGCGTCGATCTCGCCGGACGTCAACGACCCCGGAGCCCGCAACATTTCCTACGACCAGCTGGTCGCCGCGTACCTCGAGGCCGCCAACGGCCTGGTCGACGGTGGTGTCGACCTCCTCATCATCGAGACGATCTTCGACTCGCTGAACGCCAAGGCGGCGGTGTTCGCCGTAGAGACGCTGTTCGAGGAGCGCGGACGCCGCTGGCCGGTGATCATCTCGGGCACCATCACCGACGCTTCCGGGCGGACGTTGTCCGGTCAGGTCACCGAGGCGTTCTGGAACGCGGTCAGGCACGCGAAGCCGATCGCGGTCGGCCTCAACTGCGCCCTGGGCGCCCCGGAGATGAGGCCCTACATCGCCGAGGTGGCGCGGATCGCGGACACCTTTGTCTCCTGCTACCCGAACGCCGGCCTGCCCAACGCCTTCGGTGAGTACGACGAGTCCCCGGAGCGTCAGGCTGGCTACATCGCCGAGTTCGCCGAGGCCGGTCTGGTCAACCTGGTCGGTGGTTGCTGCGGAACGGCGCCGCCGCACATCGCCGAGATCGCCAAGGTCGTCGACGGCTTGAGACCGAGGGAAGTGCCGCACATTTCCGTGGCCACCCGGCTCTCGGGCCTGGAGCCGCTCAACATCACCGACGATTCCCTGTTCGTGAACATCGGTGAGCGCACCAACATCACCGGCTCCGCCCGGTTCCGCAACCTGATCAAGGCCGAGGACTACGACACCGCGCTGTCGGTCGCCCTGCAGCAGGTCGAGGTCGGTGCGCAGGTCATCGACATCAACATGGACGAGGGCATGATCGACGGCGTCGCCGCGATGGACCGGTTCACCAAGCTGATCGCGGCCGAGCCGGACATCAGCCGCGTCCCGGTGATGATCGACTCCTCCAAGTGGGAGGTCATCGAGGCGGGCCTGAAGAACGTGCAGGGCAAGCCGATCGTCAACTCGATCTCCATGAAGGAGGGCGAGGAGAAGTTTATTCGCGAGGCACGGCTGTGCCGCAAGTATGGTGCCGCCGTCGTCGTGATGGCCTTCGACGAGCAGGGTCAGGCCGACAATCTGGAGCGCCGCAAGGAGATCTGCGGGCGCGCCTACCGGATCCTGACCGAAGAGGTCGGCTTCCCGGCCGAGGACATCATCTTCGATCCGAACTGCTTCGCGCTGGCGACCGGTATCGAGGAGCACGCGACCTACGGGATCGACTTCATCGAGGCCTGTGCCTGGATCAAGGAGAACCTGCCCGGGGTGCACATCTCCGGCGGTATCTCGAACGTGTCGTTCTCGTTCCGGGGCAACAACCCCGTCCGCGAGGCGATCCACGCGGTGTTCCTGTTCCACGCCATCAAGGCCGGCCTGGACATGGGCATCGTCAACGCCGGCGCGCTGGTGCCCTACGACTCGATCGATCCCGAGTTGCGGGACCGCATCGAGGACGTCGTGCTGAACCGTCGCGAGGACGCGGCCGAGAGGCTCCTGGAGATCGCCGAAAGGTTCAACAGCTCGGGAGAAGCCGCCGGGACGGCAAAGGATCAAGCGGCGGCCGAGTGGCGCAGCCTCCCGGTCCGCGAGCGGATCACGCACGCGCTGGTCAAGGGCATCGACGCCGACGTCGATGCCGACACCGAGGAATTGCGCGCCGAGATCGCCGCCGCGGGTGGTCGTCCGATCGAGGTGATCGAGGGCCCGCTGATGGACGGCATGAACGTCGTCGGTGACCTCTTCGGCTCGGGCAAGATGTTCCTGCCCCAGGTCGTGAAGTCGGCCCGGGTGATGAAGAAGGCTGTGGCGTACCTGCTGCCGTTCATCGAGGCGGAGAAGGAAACCTCCGGTGCCACTGGAGGTTCTGCGAATAAAGACACCAACGGCACCATCGTGATGGCGACCGTGAAGGGCGACGTCCACGACATCGGCAAGAACATCGTCGGGGTCGTCCTGCAATGCAACAACTACGAAGTGATCGACCTCGGTGTGATGGTGCCCGCGAGCAAGATCCTGGACGCGGCGAAGGAGCACAACGCCGACATCATCGGGCTGTCCGGCCTGATCACCCCGTCCCTGGACGAGATGGTCAACTTCGCCGTCGAGATGGAACGCGAGGGGCTGCAGATCCCGCTGCTGATCGGTGGCGCGACCACCTCGCGCGCCCACACGGCCGTGAAGGTCGCGCCGCGTCGCAGCGGTCCGGTGGTCTGGGTCAAGGACGCTTCCCGCTCGGTGCCGGTCGCTGCCGCGCTCCTCGACGACAAGCAACGTCCCGCCCTGCTGGAGGCCACCGAGACCGACTACGCAGCCCTGCGCGAACGGCACGCCCAGAAGAACGAGCGGCCGATGTTGACGCTGGAGAAGGCCCGCGCGAACCGGACGCCGATCGAGTGGGACGGCTACACGCCGCCGGTGCCCGCTCAAGGTGCGGGAGTACGGGATTTTCATGACTACGACCTCGCCGAGTTGCGCGAGTACATCGACTGGCAGCCGTTCTTCAACGCCTGGGAGATGAAGGGCAGGTTCCCCGACATCCTCAACAATCCGGTCTCGGGCGAGGCTGCCCGCAAGCTGTACGACGACGCCCAGGAGATGCTCGACACCCTGATCAAGGAGAAGTGGCTGACTGCCAACGGGGTGATCGGGTTCTTCCCGGCGAACGCGGTCGGCGACGACATCGAGGTCTACACCGACGAGACCCGTGCCGAGATGCTGACCACGTTGCATAACCTGCGCCAGCAGGGCGAGCATCGGCCCGGCATCCCGAACCGGTCACTGGGCGACTACATCGCGCCCAAGGACACCGGCCTGGCTGACTACGTCGGCGCCTTCGCCGTCACCACGGGGCTCGGCAGCCAGGACAAGATCGCGGAGTTCAAGGCGGCCAACGACGACTACAGCGCGATTCTGCTGGAGTCGCTCGCCGACCGGCTGGCAGAGGCGTTCGCTGAACGGATGCACCAACGGGTCCGCAAGGAGTTCTGGGGATTCCAGCCTGACGAGCAGCTGGACAACCAGGCACTCATCGGTGAGAAATACAGGGGAATCCGCCCTGCCCCCGGCTACCCGGCCTGCCCCGAGCACACCGAGAAGGTGACGCTCTGGAAGCTGATGGACGTCAAGGCGCGGACCGGCATCGAGCTGACCGAGTCCATGGCGATGTGGCCCGGTGCCGCCGTCAGCGGCTGGTACTTCTCGCATCCGCAGTCGCAGTACTTCGTGATCGGCCGGCTGGCCCAGGACCAGGTCGCCGACTACGCGAAGCGCAAGGGCTGGACCCTGAAGGAAGCCGAGCGCTGGCTCGCCCCCAACCTCGGGTACAACCCGGAGGACTGAGCCCACCACCCCGAGGCCAAATACTTCAACGTCTGACCGAATAGGGTTTACTGGGCGACACCATGGCCAGTGATGACGTCCTCGGGCAGGCGCCGTTGGCGTCGCACGAAGACCTCCCCACCGACCGCCATGCCGCTCGGGTCGCCTTCTTCGCCGCGATCCGGTTTGCGTCGGTGGCTGCGATCGGTGGGCTGTTTTTCGGCTACGACATCTCGGTGACCAACGGCGCGGTCAAGGCGCTGCAGGCCCACTTCCACATCGGCAATGCAGCCTTGGGTTTCGCCGCGGCCGCGGCCTTGATGGGTGCCGCGGCAGGGGCGATGATCGCCGGGCGAATAGCCGACCGGATGGGTCGGTTGGCGTTGATGAAGCTCGCCGCAACGTCGTTTTTCGTCTGCGGGCTCGGAACCGGTCTGGCGAGCAGCATTTGGATGTTCATCGTCTTCCATGCCGTGGGCGGGATCGGTATCGGTGTGGTGTCGGTCGCGGCTCCGGCGTACATCGCCGAAATATCGCCGCCGCGTTTCCGCGGCCGACTCGGCTCACTGCAGCAGCTCGGCATCGTGTGCGGCATTTTCGGCTCGCTGGCGTTGAACTGGGTGCCGGTTCATCTCGCCGGGGGCGCGAATGCGCAGCTGTGGTTAGGACTTGCCGCTTGGCGCTGGACGTTTCTGGGCGAGCTAATCCCGGCGCTGGCGTATTTCGCCCTCATCTTCACGATTCCGGAATCGCCGCGCTATCTGGTTGCCAGACAACGGGTTCGCGAGGCCCGCGCCGTCCTCTGCCGGCTGCTCGGCGACCGCGACGTTGAGCACACCATCAACCGGATCGCCGCGACGCTGCAAGACGAAAAGCCGTCGTCCTGGCGCGATCTGCGCAAGCCGACCGGCGGTTTCTACAGCATCGTCTGGGTCGGGTTGGGACTGGCGGTCTTTCAGCAGTTCGTTGGTGTCACCGTGATCTTCTATTACTCCGATGTGCTCTGGGAGGGCGTGGGATTCGGCGAGAAGTCGAGATTCACCATCGCGCTGGTGACCACCGGGGTCAATGTCCTGATCACGTTGGTGGCGATCGCACTGATCGACCGGATCGGCCGCCGCCCGCTGTTGTTGGCCGGATCGGCGGGGATGGCGCTGACGCTGGCGACGATGACCGCCGCGTTCACCAGTGCCGCGTTCGTCAACGACCGGCCAGACCTCGCCGTCGCGTTGGGGGTGATCGCGCTAATCGCCGCCGATCTGTTCGTGATCGCGTTCGGCGTCTCGTGGGGTCCCGTCCTGTGGGTGATCCTGGGCGAGATGTTCCCCAACCGCATCCGTTCTGCTGCGCTGGGACTGGCGGCCTGCGGCCAGTGGCTGGCCAACTGGACGATCACCGTGACTTTCCCGGCCCTGCGTCACGCGCTGGGCTTCGCGTACGGCTTTTACACGACGTGTGCGGTGCTGTCGTTCTTTTTCGTGTGGAGATGGGTCCGCGAAACCAACGGCGTTTCGCTGGAAGACATGCCCGACGAAGTGTCCGCGACCTGAAACCGCCGTGACTTTGCTTATCGGTACGTGAAACAATCGCTGCCCGTGAAGACCTTTGAGGATCTGTTTGCCGAGCTCGGCGAGCGTGCCCGCACCCGCCCGCCCGGCAGCAGCACCGTCGCCGCACTGGACGGTGGGGTGCACGCAGTGGGCAAGAAGGTTCTGGAGGAGGCCGGTGAAGTGTGGTTGGCGGCCGAGCATGAACCCGACGACGCGCTCGCCGAGGAGATCAGCCAATTGCTGTACTGGACCCAGGTGCTCATGATCGCCCGCGGGCTGACGCTCGATGACGTCTATCGGAAGCTGTGATGGTGGCGCTGCATCGAAACGGCTCCACCAGACTGCGGGTGGCGGTGCCCAACAAAGGGGCGTTGAGCGAGCCGGCCGTCGAGATACTCGCTGAGGCCGGCTACCGTCGTCGTACCGATCCCAAAGACTTGACCGTCATCGACCCGCACAATCAAGTCGAGTTCTTTTTCCTGCGGCCCAAAGACATTGCGATCTACGTCGGGTCGGGGGAGCTCGACTTCGGAATAACCGGACGGGATCTGGCGCGCGAGTCCGGCGCGCCGGTGCACGAACGACTGGCGCTCGGCTTCGGGTCGTCGTCCTTTCGGTACGCCGCGCCGGCTGGCCGCAACTGGACCATCGATGATCTCGCCGGCCGGCGAATCGCCACCGCATATCCGAACCTGGTCCGAGAAGACCTGGCGGCCAGGGGTATTGACGCGACCGTGATCCGCTTGGACGGGGCGGTGGAGATCTCCGTGCAACTCGGTGTGGCCGACGCGATCGCCGACGTGGTGGGTTCGGGCCGCACCTTGAACCTGCACAACCTGGTGGCGTTCGGTGAAACACTTTGCGATTCCGAAGCGGTGCTGATCGAACAGGTCGATCCCGACGGCGGGCCGGACGCCTCGGCTCGCGACCAGTTGGTCGCGCGGGTGCAAGGTGTGGTCTTCGGTCAGCAGTATTTGATGCTGGACTACGACTGCCCGCGCTCGGCGCTCGACGAAGCCACCTCGATCACACCGGGTTTGGAGTCACCGACGATCGCCCCGCTCGCCGATCCCGATTGGGTGGCGGTGCGGGCGCTGGTGCCGCGTCGCGATGTCAACGCAATCATGGATGAGCTGGCGGCCATCGGAGCCAAAGCGATCCTGGCTTCCGACATCCGGTTCTGCCGATTCTGACCTTGCATGGGCCGGTGCAATCGGCCGTCCTGTGTTAGCGTCCCGCTAGAGCCGCGTTCTGTTGTCGAGCCCCCAGGAGGGTCGCCGTGACGCATTTTTACGTTCTGCTGCTAGCTCTGGGAATCGGTATCGTCGCCGGGTTACGCTCGCTGACGGCGCCCGCGGTGGTCGCGTGGGCTGCCGTGCTGCACTGGATCAACCTCAACGGGACGTGGGCTTCCTGGCTGGGGCATCCGGTGACGGTCGCCATCATCAGCGTCCTCGCAGTGGGTGAACTCGTCGCCGACAAGCTGCCCAAGGCACCCAGCCGCACCGCGCCGCCGTCGTTCGGTGCCCGAATCCTGTTGGGTGCGTTCGCCGGTGCGGTCCTGGGCACGGTATGGGGTTATAAATGGGGCGGTCTCGGCGCCGGAATCATCGGCGCCGTGCTCGGAACGCTGGGCGGCTACCAGGCGCGCACCCGACTGGTCGCCTCGCACGGCCGCGACCTGCCGATCGCCCTGCTCGAGGACGCGGTCGCGGTGCTGGGCGGGTTCGCGATCGCCGCGGTAACAGCCGCTCTGTGACAAGGCGTTTCGACGCCATCGTGGTGGGCGCCGGCCAGGCCGGGCCTCCGTTGGCGGGCCGGCTGACTGACGCCGGCCGCACCGTCGCCGTGGTAGAGCGCAAGCTGATCGGCGGCACCTGCGTCAATACCGGCTGCATCCCAACCAAGACCTTGGTGGCCAGCGCGCACGCTGCGCACCTGGCCCGCCGGGGCGGGGATTTCGGCATCGGCACCGGAGCGGTCAGCGTGGACATGGCAAAAGTCAAATCGCGCAAAGACCAGATCATGCTGGGCGACCGCAAGGGTGTCGAAGACTGGTTGAGCGGAATGGACGGCTGCACCGTCATCCGCGGGCACGCCCGGTTCGAGGACCCGCACACGCTGCGGGTGGGCGACGACGTCGTGGCAGCCGAGCAGATATTCCTCAACGTCGGTGGCCGCGCGGTGGTGCCCGATATCCCCGGACTGCACGATGTCGAGTTCCTCACCAACGTGTCGGTACTCGAACTCGACGTCGTGCCCGATCATCTCGTCATCGTCGGCGGCAGCTACATCGCGCTCGAGTTCGCCCAGATGTATCGCCGCTTCGGCGCCCGGGTGACCGTCGTCGAGAAAGGACCGCGGCTGGCGTCTCGCGAAGACGACGACGTCTCGGACACCATCATGGCGATCCTGCAAAACGAGGGCATCGATATCGTCGTCGATGCCGCTGACATCCGGATTGCCAAGCAGAACAGCGATATTGAAGGCTTCGAACTGACACCGCAAGCCGGCGCGGACCCGATAGCCGGCAGCCATCTGCTGCTGGCGGTCGGGCGGCGGCCCAACACCGACGACCTCGGTCTCGAGCACGCCGGTGTCCAAACCGACAACCGCGGATACATCACGGTCGATGACCAGTTGAAAACCAGCGTCGACCACATCTGGGCGATGGGCGACTGCAACGGCAAGGGCGCATTCACCCACACCTCCTACAACGACTTCGAGATCGTCGCGGCCAACCTGCTCGACGGTGACCCACGGCGGGTCAGCGACCGTATCCCCACCTATGCCCTCTACATCGACCCGCCGCTGGGACGGGCCGGAATGACCGTCGAGCAGGTGCGTGCCTCGGGCCGCCCCGCGTTGGTCGGTCAACGGCCCATGACCCGGGTCGGTCGCGCGGTGGAAAAGGGTGAGACACAAGGCTTTATGAAGGTCGTGGTGGATGCTCAAACGCAGCAGATCTTGGGGGCGGCCATCCTCGGCGTGGGTGGCGATGAGGCCATCCACGCGATTCTGGATGTGATGTCGGCCAACGCGCCCTACAGCACGCTGGCGCGCACGATGCACATCCACCCGACGGTCAGCGAGCTGATACCGACGATGCTGCAGGAGATGTCGCCGCTGCAGTAGGCATTACGCCGCCGGGTCGGCCCGCTGCAGAACGGTGTCCGCGTCACCCTCGTCGGGACGCTCCGGCCAACCCGGGTATGGCGGTGGTGTGCCGCCGAAGACGGGGCAGTGCGCGTGGTGCGCACACCAGTCGCACAGCCGTGACGGCCTCGGCCTGAAATCACCTGTCGCACCGGCAGATTGAATTGCCCGCCAGATCGCCATCAGCGTCTTCTCGAAACGCACCAGCTCGTCTTCGTCGGGGGAGTAGTCCAGTAACTGGCCGTCGGCCAGATAGATCAGTCGCAGCCGCGTCGGCAGCACACCGCGCGAGCGCAGTAACGCGACCGCATAGAACTTCATCTGGAACATGGCCTTGAACTCGGCGAGCGCCTTCGCCTCAGGTGGCGCCTTGCCGGTCTTGTAGTCCACCACCCGCAACTCGCCGGTGCTGGCGACGTCGATCCGGTCGATGATCCCGCGCAGCAATGTGCCGTCGGCAAGCTCGACTTCGATGCGGTGCTCGCAGCTGTGCGGGTCGAATCGGGTGGGGTCTTCCAACCGGTAGTAGCCCAACAGCAAAGCGCGGGCCTCGTCGAGGAGCTGGGTGTGTTGATCGCTGGCCAGCGCCGCGGCCAGATCGGGTTCCGCGGCGATCAGCTGCTCCCACGCGGGGCCGACCAGGGTGCCGGCCGTCTGCGGATCGCGTTGCGTCGCGGGCAGGTTGTACAGCTGTTCCAGAGCGGCATGCACCAACGAGCCGCGCAGTTGTGCCGTCGAGGGCGGTTCGGGGAGCCGGTCGATCGCCCGGAACCGGTAGAGCAGCGGGCATTGTTTGAAGTCGGCCGCCCGCGACGGCGACAGCGCCGGTCTCGATACCGGCCGGCCTGTGTTGCCCGCGTCGCTGGCGCTCATATCCGCAGCCTAGGGGCGAGGTCGGACAACCCCGCGCACGTTTCCCGGCGCGTCTGCTGGCAGGCTAGACAGCTGTGTCTGCAACCGGGCCGTTCGCCGCGGGCGACCGTGTCCAGCTAACCGACGTCAAGGGCCGGCATTACACGATGCTGCTCAGCCCCGGCGGCGAGTTCCACACTCATCGCGGCGCGATCGCGCACGACGCGGTGATCGGACTGCCGGAAGGCAGCGTGGTCAAATCGGCCAACGGTGATCCGTTCCTGGTCCTGCGGCCACTACTGGTGGATTACGTGATGTCGATGCCGCGCGGTGCCCAGCTGATCTATCCCAAAGACGCCGCCCAGATCGTCCTCGAAGGCGACATCTTCCCCGGCGCCCGAGTATTGGAGGCCGGTGCCGGCTCGGGGGCGCTGACCTGTTCGCTGCTGCGTGCGGTCGGGCCGGACGGCCGGGTGATCTCCTACGAGGTCCGCGCTGACCACGCCGAACACGCCCGCCGCAATGTGGAGACGTTCGCCGGTGGCGCCCCCGCCAACTGGCAATTGGTCATCTCCGATGTCGCCGACGCCGATTTGGCGGCCGGCTGCATCGACCGGGTGGTGCTCGACATGCTGGCGCCCTGGGATGTGCTCGACACCGTGTCGGCGGTGCTGGTCGCCGGCGGTGTGCTGATCGTGTACCTGGCCACCGTGACTCAGCTGTCGAAGACGGTGGAGGCGCTGCGCGACCAGCAGTGCTGGACCGAGCCACGAGCTTGGGAGACGTTGCAAAGAGGTTGGAACGTCGTGGGATTGGCCGTGCGCCCGCAACACAACATGCGCGGCCACACCGGCTTCCTGGTGTCCGCGCGTCGACTGGCGCCCAACACCGTGACGCCGACGCCGCTACGGCGCAAGCGCTAGGCCCGGTTAGTCCTCGCTGCGCGACAACCCACGGCGCACTGACAACAGTTCGAACTCCGGGTGGGCGGCCACCAGCCGTTCCGCTGCGTCGAGCACATCGACGGCGTGGCCCCGGTCGGCAGCTGCCATCGCCACTCCGATGCCTGCCCGTCGGTAAAGCTCGTGGGAGCCCGTTTCGGCGGCCGACACGCTGAACTTGCGCTGTAACTCCGCCACCACCGGGCGGATCACCGAACGTTTCTGCTTGAGTGACCGCACGTCACCGAGCAGCAGATCGAACTCGAGCCACCCGATCCACATCGCGGTGTCAGTGGCCCGGTGTCGGCGCCGGAGGCGCGGGCGGAGCGGTCCGGAAAGCCAGCAGCACATTGGCGGTGCGTGCCGAAAGCTGCCACCCACCTTGGTGCGGCGTGAATTCCATCGGATACGAGAACCTCGGCCCGCCGGGATTGGGTGAGCTGATATTGACGTAGGCCATCACGTCGGCCGGATCCCGGTCGGACCAGGCGAGGTCTCGCACGTCGAACCGCACCGGAGCAAAGCCGCCGTTGAGCAGCGCCGCGGCGAACTCGTCGAGGACGGCGGCATCGTCTGGAGTGGCGCCTTGGACCAGGTCGAGTTTCTGACTGCCGGACACAGCGGGATCGGCCAGCCGGTAAAGCACCTTGGTCAGGGTATCGGGCGTCGGCAGCGGAGCGACCTGCGCAGCCACCGTCGGTGTCCGCGACGCAGCGGCCGGCGGCGGCTCGGGCCGCGGCGAGCCACGGTGCTCATCGCCCGAACACCCCGAGAGACCAAGCGCCGCCACAATCGTGGCGGCGCTCAGGACTGCGGTGAGACGTCGGCCCATCCGGGCGCGTCAGTGGCCCGATGAACGCACCGACTGGATCAACGTCATCGCCGAGTCATGCGACAGCTTCCAGCCGCCCTGATCGACGAAAGTGAGGTTCTCGTATGTCGGGGCGAGATGCGGGCCCGTCGCAGTGAGGGTGGCCGCGGCGACACCGGGACCAGTGGGCGTGATGCTGGTGAAGTTGAACGTCAGCGGCAGGCTGCCCTTGGCGGCGGCCTTCTGCAGTTCGTGGTCGGCCAGGGAGGCGGGAACCGGGATGCCACCTTCGACGAGGTAGCCCTTGTTGGCGAACGGCACGCTCGGGTCCTGCAGCGTGTTGAGAACCGTGGCGAGCTGGTCAGGCGTGGGCATGTCGGCGCCGACCGGGGCCAGCGGCAGCGGCGCACTGAAAACGACCGGCTGAACCGCAGGCAACGTGGCGGTAACAGATGCAGCGCAGGTCACACCCGCAGCTGCTGCGCCGATTGCGGCAACGGCCGCCACGCCCGTGGCTAGGGATTTCACGGTCACAAAAGTCCTCTCGATCAGGCCAACTCAACATGATGTTAACGCTGATGCCAGTGTGCCCCATTTCGAGTTCCCGCATGAATCGACAATCGCCGGTAGCGTTGGGGTATCCGCCGCACCACCTTGAAGGAGCGGGAAAGGAGCGCAACATGGGTGAGTCAGAGCGCGAAACGTTCGGTAGCCCTCGCGAGCCAGACCTGTCCAGCGAGGATGCGGCCGAGTTGGAACAGCTTCGGCGTGAGGCAGCGATTCTGCGCGAGCAACTCGAGACTGCCGTCGGAACACAAGGCGGCGCGCGCAGCCCCCGAGATATTCACCAGCTCGAGGCACGAATCGATTCGCTGGCCGCGCGCAATTCCAAACTGATGGAAACGCTCAAGGAGGCCCGACAGCAGCTGCTGGCACTGCGTGAAGAGGTCGACCGGCTCGGTCAGCCGCCGAGCGGCTACGGCGTGCTGTTGTTCGCGCACGAGGACGACACCATCGACGTGTTCACCTCCGGGCGCAAGATGCGCTTGACTTGCTCGCCCAACATCGACATCAAGTCTTTGAAGAAGGGGCAGACAGTTCGGCTCAACGAGGCTTTAACTGTCGTCGAGGCCGGCACCTACGAATCGGTCGGTGAGATCTCCACGCTGCGCGAGATTCTCAACGACGGGCACCGGGCCCTGGTCGTCGGACACGCCGACGAGGAACGCATCGTGTGGCTCGCCGATCCACTGGTCGCCGAGGATCTGCCCGACGGCCACCCGGACGCTCTCAACGACGACCAGCGGCCCCGCAAGCTGCGCCCCGGTGACTCGCTTCTGGTCGACACCAAGGCCGGGTACGCGTTCGAACGCATCCCCAAGGCCGAAGTCGAAGATTTGGTGCTCGAAGAGGTGCCGGACGTCACCTACGACGACATCGGCGGCCTGGGCCGGCAGATCGAGCAGATTCGCGACGCCGTGGAACTGCCGTTCCTGCACAAGGAGCTGTACCGGGAGTATGCGTTGCGCCCGCCCAAAGGTGTGCTGCTGTACGGCCCGCCCGGTTGCGGTAAGACGTTGATCGCCAAGGCTGTCGCCAACTCGCTGGCCAAAAAGATGGCCGAGGTTCGCGGCGACGATGCGCGCGAGGCCAAGTCGTACTTCTTGAACATCAAGGGCCCCGAGCTGCTGAACAAGTTCGTCGGCGAGACCGAACGTCACATCCGGCTGATCTTCCAGCGGGCGCGTGAGAAGGCGTCTGAAGGCACGCCGGTGATCGTGTTCTTCGATGAAATGGACTCGATCTTCCGCACCCGCGGTACCGGGGTGTCTTCCGACGTCGAGACGACGGTGGTGCCCCAGCTGCTGAGCGAAATCGACGGTGTGGAAGGCCTGGAGAACGTCATCGTGATCGGCGCCTCCAACCGCGAGGACATGATCGACCCGGCAATCCTGCGGCCCGGCCGCCTCGACGTCAAGATCAAGATCGAGCGCCCGGATGCCGAGTCGGCGCAGGACATCTTCTCCAAGTACCTTGTCGAGACGCTGCCGGTTCACGCCGACGACATCACCGAGTTCGACGGTGACCGCGCGGCGTGCATCAAGGCGATGATCGAGAAGGTCGTCGACCGGATGTACGCCGAGATCGACGACAACCGGTTCCTGGAAGTCACTTACGCCAACGGTGACAAAGAAGTCATGTACTTCAAGGACTTCAACTCCGGGGCGATGATCCAAAACGTCGTCGACCGCGCGAAGAAGAACGCGATCAAGTCGGTGCTGGAGACCGGGCAGCCCGGTCTGCGCATCCAGCATCTGCTCGACTCGATCGTCGACGAGTTCGCCGAGAACGAGGACCTGCCCAACACCACGAATCCCGATGACTGGGCCCGGATTTCGGGCAAGAAGGGTGAGCGGATCGTCTACATCCGCACGCTGGTCACCGGCAAGAGCTCGAGTGCCTCACGCGCTATCGACACCGAGTCCAACCTCGGCCAGTACCTGTAGCCGCGACACTTAAACCACGCACACAACACGCGGGGCGACGTCGCAGCGGCTTAAGTTTCGGATACAGCGATGCGTTCTCGAGGCCGTCGGTTCAGCCGGTCACCAACGAATAGCTGTTGGTCAGGTCGTCCTGCAGAACCTGCGCGGCGCGGGTGGTGGTGTCAATCCGCAGTGGGCTGTCCAGCACTCGGGTCTGGTAGGTCCATCCATCTGGCATGTTGAGCCGCTCGCCGAGTTTGGGCAGATCGGCCCGCGACAGCTCGGGATCGACGATCTGGCTCCAGGTCTGCATCACCCAGCGCCGGAAAGCGGGGTCTTGCAGTTCGTAGACCTCCTCGCCGGCGTCGAAGGTGAAGACGGTGTGGCGGTTGACCTGGTTCGCGGTGTACGGCGCCGGGTTCATCGCGGTCAGCAGGACCGTCGCCTGTAGCAGCATGTCGATCCCGCCGAAGTTCTTGATGATCCGTGGGCCCTGCTGCACTTTCTCGATGGAGTTCATCAGCCAGTACCGGGGTCCATTGAGTAGCGCTGTGGCAGCACCGTTTTCGGTCGCGATGGCCTGCGCGTCGAGCGCTGACCACAATTCGGCCGGGCAGTCGTTGAGCGGGTAGCTGTTGTAGACGGTGGCCTGCGGCCCCGCCTCGCCCGGCGTTACCAGAAGGACTTCGCCGTAGCGTTTTCCGGACAGGCCGGTCGTGGGGTCGCGGAGGGCGTCGGTAGGCATCAGGGTGAAGTTAATCACTTCTACCACCTGCGTCAAAGAGGCGACTCACGCTGTGGGTCCGGGTTCATGTTGAATTAACCGGCTCGCCCCTCGCCCCGCCGCGCGGCCCGCATCGCCGTCCGGCCTAGGCTTTGAGCATGCAACGGATTATCGGGACGGAGGTCGAGTACGGCATCTCGTCGCCGTCGGACCCGACCGCCAACCCGATTCTGACCTCGACGCAGGCGGTGCTGGCCTATGCGGCCGCCGCCGGCATCCAGCGGGCCAAGCGCACCCGCTGGGATTACGAGGTGGAATCGCCGCTGCGAGATGCCCGCGGATTCGACCTGAGCCGCTCGGCCGGGCCGCCGCCGATCGTGGACGCCGACGAGGTCGGTGCCGCCAACATGATCCTGACCAACGGCGCGCGGCTCTACGTCGACCACGCGCACCCGGAATACTCCGCGCCGGAGTGCACCGACCCGCTGGATGCGGTGATCTGGGACAAGGCAGGCGAGCGGGTCATGGAGGCCGCTGCCCGCCACGTGGCCAGCGTGCCGGGTGCGGCCAAGCTGCAGCTCTACAAGAACAATGTCGACGGCAAGGGCGCCTCGTACGGGTCGCACGAGAACTATCTGATGAGCCGGCAGACGCCGTTCTCGGCTGTCATCGCCGGGCTGACGCCGTTCCTGGTGTCGCGTCAGGTGATCACCGGTTCGGGGCGGGTCGGGATCGGGCCGGCGGGCGACGAGCCCGGCTTTCAGCTGTCTCAGCGTTCCGACTACATCGAAGTCGAGGTCGGGCTGGAGACCACGCTCAAACGCGGCATCATCAACACTCGCGACGAGCCGCACGCGGATGCCGACCGCTACCGACGGCTGCATGTCATCATCGGCGACGCCAACCTAGCCGAGACGTCGACGTATTTGAAGCTGGGCACGACGGCGCTGGTGCTCGACGTGATCGAAGAGGGCCCAGCGCACGGGATCGACCTGACCGACCTGGCGCTGGCCCGGCCGGTCCACGCGGTGCACGCGATCAGCCGCGATCCCTCGCTGCGCGCCACCGTCGCGCTGGCCGACGGCCGAGAACTGACCGGCCTTGCGCTGCAGCGGATTTATCTGGACCGGGTGGCAAAGCTGGTCGACGGCCGCGACCACGACGCGCGGGCGGCCGACGTCGTTCAGACGTGGGCGCACGTGCTCGATCAACTCGAGCGCGACCCGATGGAGTGCGCCGAGCTGCTGGACTGGCCCGCCAAGCTGCGGCTGCTGGAGGGTTTCCGGCACCGGGAGAATCTGAGCTGGTCGGCGCCTCGACTGCACCTCGTCGACTTGCAGTACTCCGACGTCCGGCTGGACAAGGGCCTCTACAACCGGCTGGTGGCGCGCGGCTCGATGAAGCGTCTGGTCAGCGAACAGGAGGTGCTCAGCGCGGTCGACAACCCGCCGACCGACACCCGGGCCTACTTCCGCGGCGAGTGCCTGCGCCGCTTCGGCGCAGACATCGCCGCCGCCAGCTGGGACTCGGTGATCTTCGACCTGGGCGGCGACTCGCTGGTGCGCATTCCGACCCTCGAGCCGCTGCGCGGCAGCAAGGCGCACGTCGGCGCACTGCTGGATTCGGTGAACAGCGCGGTCGAGCTGGTGGAACAACTGACCACCTGAGCCGGGCGGTGGGGGTCGTTAAGCAGGGCAACAGCGGTATCGACCGGTAGGGTGGAGAAACCGACGGCCGTGTTATTCATGGCAGATTGACGATGCAGGAGGCAGCGATGGCTCAGGAGCAGACCAAGCGGGGCGGTGGCGGCGGCGATGACGACGACCTCACCGCCAGCACGGCCGCGGGCCAGGAGCGTCGCGAGAAGCTGACCGAGGAGACCGACGACCTGCTCGACGAGATCGACGATGTTCTAGAAGAGAACGCCGAAGACTTCGTCCGGGCGTACGTCCAAAAGGGCGGCCAGTGACCTGGCCGTCTCGCGATCGCCTGGCCACCCACTCAGCACTTCCCGGAACCGCCTTTGGCGGTCTTTCCTCATTCGCGGACTTTTTGCGTCGTGAAGCCCCCGAGTTGCTGCCCGCGGGCCTCGGTAACGCGGAGCCGGGCGGGCCCAGTTCTCAGCTGCCGCATGGAACGACCATCGTCGCGCTGAAGTATCCCGGTGGCGTCGTCATCGCCGGCGACCGGCGCTCCACGCAGGGCAACATGATCGCCGGGCGCGATGTGCAGAAGGTGTACATCACCGACGACTACACCGCGACCGGGATCGCCGGCACCGCGGCCATCGCCGTCGAGTTCGCCCGCCTCTACGCCGTCGAGCTCGAGCACTACGAGAAACTGGAAGGTGTGCCGCTCACCTTCGCCGGAAAGGTGAACCGGCTGGCGATCATGGTTCGCGGCAATCTCGGCGCCGCGCTGCAAGGTCTGGTTGCGCTGCCACTGCTCGCTGGTTTCGACATCCACGACCCCGAACCGGAGAAGGCCGGCCGCATCGTCTCGTTTGACGCCGCCGGCGGCTGGAACATGGAGGAAGAGGGCTACCAATCGGTCGGCTCCGGCTCGATCTTCGCCAAATCGTCGATAAAGAAGTTGTATTCGCAAGTGACCGATGCGGATTCCGCGCTCCGGGTCGCGGTTGAGGCGCTTTACGACGCCGCCGACGACGATTCGGCCACCGGGGGGCCCGATCTGGTCCGCGGGATCTACCCGACCGCAGTCGCCATCGGTTCCGACGGCGCCGCCAACGTTCCTGAACAGCGCATCGCCGAGCTGGCTCGCGAGGTCATCGAAAGGCGTTCCCGCGCAGATACTTTCGGTCCCGATGCAGAACGCGCGGGAAGTGACTCATGAGTTTTCCGTACTTTATCTCGCCCGAGCAGGCGATGCGCGAGCGCAGCGAGCTCGCGCGAAAAGGCATCGCGCGGGGCCGCAGCGTGGTGGCGCTGGCCTACTCCGGTGGTGTGCTGTTCGTGGCGGAAAACCCGTCGCGGTCGCTGCAAAAGATCAGCGAACTCTACGATCGGGTCGGCTTCGCCGCCGCCGGCAAGTTCAACGAATTCGACAATCTGCGCCGCGGCGGGATTCAGTTCGCCGACACCCGCGGTTACGCCTACGATCGCCGCGACGTCACCGGTCGCCAGCTGGCCAACGTCTACGCGCAGACGCTGGGCACGATCTTCACCGAACAAGCCAAGCCCTACGAGGTCGAGCTGTGTGTGGCTGAGGTCGCCCATTACGGCGAGACCAAACCGCCTGAGCTGTATCGAATTACCTACGACGGGTCGATCAACGACGAGCCGCATTTCGTGGTGATGGGCGGGACGACCGAGCCGATTGCCACCGCGCTCAAGGAGTCCTACGCCGAGAACGCCGATTTGGCCGATGCGGTGGGAATTGCGCTGCGGGCCCTGAGGGCAGGCAGCTCCAACGGCGGCGACCAGCCCACTCTGGGGGTGTCGATGCTGGAAGTCGCCATCCTCGACGTCAGCCGGCCGCGGCGCGCGTTCCGGCGAATCACCGGTCCGGCGCTGGAGCGGTTGCTGCCCGAACCCGACCGCTCCGAATCGGATAACGGCTCGGCGGAGAAGTCGTCGAAATAGGCTCGGGTCCGTGCTGATCGGCTTGTTGCTCGCCTTGGGTTGTTCGGTGTGCTACGGCACGGCGACGGTGCTGCAGGCCGAGGCGACCCGCTCGGTGGACGCCGGCAGCGACTCCGGCGTCGACCCGATGTTGCTGCTGCGAGCGCTGCGGCAGTGGCGCTACCTTGTCGGCATCGGGCTCGACGGTCTTGGTTTTCTGTTGCAAGTGGCGGCCCTGCGCTTGGTACCGATTTACGTTGTGGCCGCAGCGATCGCGGCATCGCTTGCGGTCACCGCGATTGTGGCCGCCTGGCTGCTGTCGGTGCGGTTGTCGAAAGTGGAGTGGGTGGCGGTGGGCGTGGTGTGCGCGAGCCTGGCCATGCTCGGCCTTGCCGCCGGGCCCGAGGGTTCGGCGCGCGGGCCGGCCGGGCTCGGCTGGGCGCTGCTGGTGGTGGTCGCTGTGGTGTTCGTCGCCGGCGCGGCGGCGGGCCGTTTGGGCGACCGCTCCCGCGCACTCATCCTCGGGCTGGGGGCCGGCGGCGGCTTCGGGGTCGTCGAAATCGCCGTCCGCCTGATCGATCCGATCGATCCGACCAAACTGGGCTTTTACACCAACCCCGCCGTGTATGCGGTCGTCGCCGGCGGGATCGCCGGATTTTTGGTGCTTACCTCCGCATTGAGCCGCGGATCGGTGACCACTGCGGTCGCCGGGATGGTGGTGGGTGAAACGGTTGGTCCTGCGCTCGTCGGGGTGGTGTGGCTCGGCGACCGCACCCGCGCGGGCTTCAGCTGGATGGTGGTGGCGGGTTTCGTCATAGCGGTCGCCGCAACTCTGGCGCTGAGCCGGTTCGGCGAGGCGCCCAGCCCCGCCGAGTCCTGAACTCTCGGCGGGGGTTCCACACCAGTTGCGCATCCAACCAGTACGCTCGAATTGTGCAGCGGCGGATTATGGGCATCGAGACCGAATTCGGTGTTACCTGCACGTTCCACGGTCATCGGCGGCTGTCGCCGGACGAGGTGGCCCGCTACCTGTTTCGCCGGGTGGTCTCCTGGGGGCGCAGCTCCAACGTTTTCCTGCGTAACGGCGCACGGCTGTACCTCGACGTGGGCAGCCATCCGGAATATGCCACCGCCGAATGCGACAGCCTGGTGCAGCTGGTCACCCACGACCGAGCGGGCGAGCGGGTGCTGGAAGACCTGCTGGTCGACGCCGAACAGCGCCTCGCCGACGAGGGCATCGGCGGCGACATCTATCTGTTCAAGAACAACACCGACTCGGCAGGCAACTCGTACGGCTGCCACGAGAACTACCTGATCGTGCGCGCGGGTGAGTTCTCCCGCATCTCCGATGTGCTGCTGCCGTTCCTGGTGACCCGCCAGCTGATCTGCGGCGCAGGCAAGGTGCTGCAGACCCCCAAAGCCGCGACGTTCTGCCTGTCGCAGCGCGCCGAGCACATTTGGGAGGGCGTCTCGTCGGCCACCACCCGTAGCCGCCCGATCATCAACACCCGCGACGAGCCGCACGCCGACGCCGAGAAGTACCGTCGTCTGCACGTCATCGTCGGCGACTCGAACATGTGCGAAACCACCACCATGCTCAAGGTGGGCACCGCAGCGCTGGTGCTGGAGATGATCGAGGCCGGGGTGGCGTTTCGCGACTTCTCGCTGGACAACCCGATCCGGGCGATCCGCGAGGTCAGCCACGACGTCACCGGTCGGCGCCCGGTGCGGCTGGCCGGCGGACGGCAGGCCAGCGCGCTGGACATCCAGCGGGAGTACTACGCGCGCGCCGTCGAGCACCTGCAGACCCGTGAACCCAATGCGCAGATCGAGCAGGTCGTCGACTTGTGGGGCCGTCAGCTCGACGCTGTGGAAAGCCAGGACTTCGCCAAGGTCGACACCGAAATCGACTGGGTGATCAAACGCAAGTTGTTCCAGCGCTACCAAGACCGCTACGAGATGGAGTTGTCGGACCCGAAGATCGCTCAGCTGGATCTGGCCTACCACGACATCAAGCGCGGCCGCGGCGTCTTCGATCTGCTGCAACGTAAGGGTTTGGCGTCGCGCATCACCACCGACGAAGAAATCGACGACGCCGTCGACCAGCCGCCGCAGACCACCCGCGCCCGGCTGCGGGGCGAATTCATCAGCGCTGCCCAGGCCGCCGGTCGCGACTTCACCGTCGACTGGGTGCACCTCAAACTCAACGACCAGGCCCAGCGCACTGTGCTGTGCAAGGATCCGTTCCGGTCGGTCGACGAGCGAGTCAAGAGGCTGATCGCCAGCATGTAGCCCGACGACGATGCAGCCCGCGCAGCGGGCTGAGGAGGAGTCGGGTAATCCAGATCTAGCCCGACGACGATGCAGCCCGCGCAGCGGGCCGAGGAGGAGTCGGGCAATCACATGTAGCCGGGCAATTCCGGGGGCGATGGCGGCAATTAGGGTAGTGCGAGTGGCGATCTCGAAAGTCGAGCGATTGGTGAACCTCGTTATCGCGTTGCTGTCCACCCGCGGCTACATCACCGCCGAGAAAATTCGGTCCAGCGTCGCGGGCTATTCGGACACCGCCAGCGACGAAGCGTTCTCGCGAATGTTCGAGCGGGACAAGAACGAACTGCGCGACCTCGGCATACCGCTGGAGACCGGCAAGGTGTCGTCGTTCGATCCGGTCGAGGGTTACCGGATCAACCGGGAGGCGTACGCGCTGCCCGCCGTCGACCTGACCGCCGACGAGGCGGCGGCCGTGGCTGTCGCCACCCAATTGTGGGAATCGCCGGAACTGATTACCGCCACCCAGGGTGCGCTACTCAAGCTGCGCGCCGCCGGCGTCGATGTCGACCCCGATGCGCCGGTAGCGATTGCCTCGCCTGCCGGGATCCTGGGGCTGCGCGGGTCCGAAGACGTTCTCGGAGCGTTGCTATCGGCCATCGACTCCGCGCAGGCCGTGCAATTTCCGCACCGGCCGTCACGCGCCGAGCCGTACACCGTGCGCACCGTCGAGCCATGGGGCGTAGTGACCGAGAAAGGTCGCTGGTATCTCGTCGGGCACGACCGCGACCGTGCCGCCACCCGCACGTTTCGGCTGTCGCGGATCGGCGATGAGGTGACGCCGATCGGCCCGGTTGGCGCCTTCACCCAGCCGACGGACGTCGACCTGCGCAGCATCGTGGCAGCGGCGGTCGGCGAGGCACCGTCGGGCGTGCGGGCTCAGGTGTGGGTCGCCGACGGGCGGGCTACCGCGCTGCGGCGCGCCGGGACGTCGCTGGGACCGCGCCAATTGGCCGGGCGAGACGGCGAGGTCATCGAACTCGACATCGGCACCACCGACCGGCTGGCGCGCGATATTGCCGGCTACGGCGCCGACGCCGTCGTGCTGGAACCTGCCACCCTGCGCGACGAGGTGCTCAGCCGGTTGCGCGCCCACGCCGGCGAGGAGGAGACGTGACACCGGTGTCCACGCGCCTGGTGCGACTGCTCAACATGGTGCCGTACTTCCAGGCCAACCCGCGGGTCACTCGGGCCCAGGCCGCCGCTGACCTGGGCGTTTCCCTCAAGCAGCTGGGGGAGGACCTCGATCAACTGTGGCTGTGCGGCCTACCCGGCTACAGCCCGGGCGATCTGATCGACTTCGCGTTCGAGGGTGACACCATCGAGGTGACGTTCTCGGCGGGCATGGACACGCCGCTGCAGCTCACCTCTCCGGAGGCCACCGGCTTGCTGGTGGCGCTGCGGGCGCTGGCCGACATCCCGGGTGTGGTCGATCCGCGGGCGGCGCGCAGCGCGATCGCCAAAATCGAAGCGGCGGCCGGCGCTGCCGGACACGGAGCCGACGTCGCTGCACTCGACGAGCCGGCGCCGGTCGAGAGCCAGGCCGCCGCCGCCGTGCGCGCCGCGGTTCATGACAACCGGGCGCTGAGCATCGACTACTACGCGGCCTCACACGACACCTTGTCCACCCGGATCGTCGACCCGATCCGGGTGGTGCTGGTCGGCGACCACAGCTACCTGGAGGCGTGGTCCCGGGAGGCGGAAGGGGTGCGGTTGTTCCGGTTCGACCGCATCGTCGACGCGATCGTGCTCGACGAGCCCTCAGCGGCGCCGGAACCCGCGGTCCAAGCGCTGCCGGACACCTCGCTGTTCGACGCCGACCCGGCGCTGCCGTCGGCGACGTTGCGGCTGGCCCCGGCGGCGTCGTGGATGTTTGAGTACTACCCGATGCGCCTGCTGCGTGAGCTGGGCGACGGTTACTGCGAGGCGGCGATGACCTACGCCTCCGAAGAGTGGATGGCCCGCCAGGTGCTGGGGCTGGGCTCAGCCGTCCGCGTCTTGGCGCCCGAATCGTTGGCCGCGCGGGTGCGCGACGCCGCCGCGGCCGCAGTGGAGTCCTACCGGGCTGCGGCGCGGTCCGGCTAGTTGCGGGCTCGCTGCGGTAGCATCGTGGGGACGTCTGGAGGTAGTTAAAGGTGAACGCTCTTACTCCGGGCCACTTGGCAGTCCTTGCGGTCTTTCTGGTCGTGTTGTTCGGCGCCAAGCGGCTCCCCGATGCGGCACGTTCGCTGGGCAAGTCGTTGCGAATCTTCAAGTCCGAGGTCCGCGAACTGCAGAACGACGGCAAGCCGAACACACCTGTGGCCCCGCCCGCGCCAGCCCAGCCGGTGCAGTCCGAGCGGGTCGACCCGCCCGCGGCTGACGGACGCTCGGCCTAGCCTGGCTTCGCCGCCGCGGCGCCTGAGCGCCTACACACTGTGCGCACCACCGGTTTATTCAGGCGGCTAGATCCCCGACTTCGTCGCAGCCGCACCAATCCCGACGGGACCATGTCGCTCGTCGACCATCTCACCGAACTGCGTACTCGACTGCTGATCTCGCTGGCGACCATCGCGGCCACCACTGCGGTGGGGTTCATCTGGTATTCGCACTCGTTGTTCGGCATGGAAAGCCTGGGCGAATGGCTTCGGCACCCGTACTGCTCGCTGCCGCCGTCGGCGCGGGCGGATATCAGCGCCGACGGCGGCTGCCGGTTGCTGGCCACCGCACCTTTCGACCAGTTCATGCTGCGGCTGAAGGTCGCACTGACCGCTGGGGTCGTGCTGGCGTGCCCGATGTGGTTCTACCAACTCTGGGCATTCATCACGCCCGGGTTGTACCGCAAAGAGCGCCGGTTCGCGGTGGCGTTCGTCATCCCGGCGGCAACGTTGTTCATCACCGGCGCGGTGCTGGCGTATCTGGTGCTGTCCAAGGCGCTGCACTTCCTGTTGACCGTCGGCAGCGACGTGCAGGTGACGGCGTTGTCGGGCGAGAAGTATTTCGGCTTTTTGATCAACCTGCTGCTGGTCTTCGGTCTCAGCTTCGAGTTCCCGCTGCTGATCGTGATGCTCAACTTCGTCGGAGTGCTGAGCTACGTGAAACTACGGTCCTGGCGGCGCGGCCTGATCTTCGTGATGTTCGTGTTCGCAGCGATTTTCACGCCGGGTTCCGACCCGTTCTCGATGACCGCTTTGGGACTGGCGCTGACGCTATTGCTCGAATTGGCGATCCAGATCGCCCGGGTGCACGACAAACGGAAAGCCAAACGCGAAGCGCTGACTGCCGCTGCAGCCCCAGCCGACGAAGACGCCTCGGTGATCGGCCCGCCCTCCGCGGTCGCGGCGCCGTCGGGCATCGCCGGACCCCATGACGACGTCACCTGACGGGCTGCCGGCCGGCGAATTAGCCCGGTTCGCTGCGGAATTGCCGTTCGGACTCGACGGCTTTCAGCAGCAGGCCTGTGCGGCACTGGAAAACGGTCACGGTGTTTTGGTCTGCGCGCCAACCGGAGCCGGTAAGACCGTCGTCGGCGAGTTCGCGGTGCATCTGGCGCTCGCCGCGGGGGGTAAATGCTTCTACACGACGCCGCTGAAGGCGCTGAGCAATCAGAAACACAGCGACTTCGTGGCCCGCTACGGCAAAGACCAGATCGGGTTGCTCACCGGCGACCTGTCGGTCAACGCCAACGCGCCGGTCGTCGTGATGACCACCGAAGTGCTGCGCAACATGCTCTACGCCGATTCGCCTCTGCTGCAAGGGCTTTCCTATGTGGTGATGGATGAAGTCCATTTCCTCGCCGACCGGATGCGTGGCGCGGTGTGGGAGGAGGTCATCCTGCATCTGCCCGACGAGGTGCGCCTGGTCAGCCTGTCCGCGACGGTGAGCAACGCCGAGGAGTTCGGTGGCTGGATCCAGACAGTGCGCGGCGACACGACGGTGGTCGTCGACGATCACCGACCGGTCCCGCTGTGGCAGCACATGCTGGTGGGTAAGCGCATCTTCGACTTGTTCGACTATGAGGCCAGCGGCACGGGCAACCAGCGGCAGCCGATCGTCGACCCGAATCTGTTGCGACACATCGCCCATCGCCGCGAAGCCGATCGGCTCTCGGACTGGCGTGGCCCCCGCCGGCAAGCGGGCAGAGGAGGTCCGGGACGGTCCGGCCGGCCGAGTTCTTACCGACCGCCGCCGCGGCCCGACGTGATTGCCATGCTCGACTCCGAGGGCCTGCTGCCGGCGATCACCTTCGTGTTCTCCCGGGCCGGTTGCGACGCCGCGGTAGCGCAGTGCCTTCGCTCATCGTTGCGGCTGACCACCGAGGAGGACCGGGCGCGGATCGCCGAGGTGATCGACCACCGCTGCGGCGATCTGCAGGACTCCGACTTGGCCGTGCTGGGCTACTACGACTGGCGAGAAGGGCTGTTACGCGGGATCGCCGCCCACCACGCCGGACTGCTGCCGGTGTTCCGGCACACGGTCGAGGAACTGTTCACCGCTGGGTTGATCAAAGCCGTCTTCGCCACCGAGACGCTGGCGCTCGGCATCAACATGCCGGCCCGCACCGTGGTGCTGGAACGGTTGGTGAAATTCAACGGCGAGCAGCATGTCCCGCTGACGCCCGGCGAGTACACCCAGCTCACCGGGCGGGCCGGTCGGCGGGGGATCGACGTCGAAGGCCACGCCGTAGTGCTCTGGCACCCCGGTGAAGACACCAGCGAGCCGGCCGAAGTCGCGGGCCTGGCCTCCACCCGCACCTTCCCGCTGCGCAGTTCTTTTGCCCCGTCCTACAACATGACGATCAACCTGGTGAACCGGGTGGGCCCGGAGCAGGCGCACCGGCTGCTGGAGCGGTCGTTCGCCCAGTACCAGGCCGACCGGTCGGTGGTAAGCCTGGTCCGCGGCGTGGAGCGCGGACAGCGGATGCTCGACGAGGTGGCAGCCGAGTTCGGTGGCAGCGGCGCGCCGATTCTCTCCTACGCCCGGGTGCGGGAACAGATCAGCCAGCACGAGCGGGCGCAGGCCCGCGCGTCGCGACTGCACCGCCGGCAGGCGGCCAACGACGCGCTAGCAGCGCTGCGTCGCGGTGACATCATCACGATCACGCACGGCCGCCGGGGCGGCTTGGCCGTCGTGCTGGAACCTAGCCGGGACAGCGACGACCCGCGACCGTTGGTGTTGACCGAACACCGCTGGGCCGGCCGGATTTCGTCGGCCGACTATTCCGGTGCATCGCCGCCGGTGGGCTCGATGACCTTGCCCAAGCGGGTCGAACACCGGCAGCCGCGGGTTCGCCGTGATCTGGCTTCGGCGTTGCGTTCGGCCGCGCAAGGTTTGCCGGTTGCGGGCGGTCGCCGCGGCGGCGGACGCACCGAGGGGCGCGATCTCGACCCCGAGTTGGCGGCGCTGCGCGAGCAGATGCGCCGCCACCCTGTCCACCGCGAACCCGATCGCGAGGCCCAAGTTCGGCTCGCCGAGCGCTATTTGCGCATCGAACGCGACAACGCTGCGCTGGAGAAGAAGGTGGCCGCCGCCACCAACTCGTTGGCCCGCACCTTCGACCGGATCGTCGGATTGCTCACCGAGCGCGGGTTCATGCGGGCCACCGAGGGGGACCCCGCGGTGACCGACGACGGACGGCTGCTGGCCCGGATTTACAGCGAGAGCGATCTTTTGGTGGCCGAATGCCTGCGCACCGGCGCGTGGACCGGTCTGCGCGACGCAGAGCTGGCCGCCGTGCTCTCATCGGTGCTGTACGAGTCGCGGGGCGCGGATGGCCCGGGCCCGCCGCGAAACGCGGAGGTGCCGACCGCGCCGTTACGACAGGCGCTACACCGCACGCGGCGATTGTCGGCGGAGCTCCGCGCCGACGAGCAGCGGCACCGCATCGCGCTGAGTCGTGAGCCCGACGACGGCTTCGTCGCGGCCATCTACCGCTGGGCCAGCAGCGCGGACCTGGTCGCCGCGTTGGCCGCCGCTGACGCTGAGGGCAGCGGTTCACCGCTGTCGCCCGGGGATTTCGTGCGCTGGTGCCGGCAGGTGCTTGATTTGCTGGACCAGGTTCGCAATGCCGCGCCGCAACCGGAACTGCGGACGACCGCCAAGCGCGCGATCGACGCGATTCGGCGCGGCGTCGTAGCAGTTGACGCCGGGTAGGCTGAGCCGGAGCTACGGTTGCAATCGCGACTGAAACGACGACTGCGCCCAGGACCGAGAGGACAGACACACGATGAGCGGACCGCAGGAGCCCGACCCGACGAAGCCGTGGCAGCCGCCGCAGGGTGAAGGTCAGCAATCCAGCGAGGATCCGACCCAGCACGTGTCGCCATGGCAGCAGCCGTCCGGCGAGCCGACCTGGCAGCCGACGGGTGGGGAGCAGCCGACTTGGCAGGCGCCCGCGTACACACCGACTGACTACAGCCAGTACCAGCAGCCGCCCACGCAGTACTATCCGCCGTCGCAGCCCTACCCGCAGCCCACGGGCTACCCACAGCAGGGCCAGTACGGCGCTCAGACCGGCCAGTATGTGCCGCCCGGACAGTACGGGCAGCCCGGACAGTACCCCCAGCAGCCCGGACAGTACGGGCAGCAGCCGGGCCCGTACGGTCAACCCGGGCAGTACGGCCAGTACCCGGGGCCCTACGGCCAGCCGCAAGCCGGCCCGAAGCGGTCGCGGAAAGTGATCGGCACGGTGGCCGGCGTGTTTGCCGCCATCGTGGTCGCTGTCGTGTTGGTGCTTGGCTTCTGGCAACCTGGGTTCTTCGTGACCACCAAGCTGGACGTCAGCAAGGCCGAGGCCGGTGTGCAGCAAATCCTCACCGACGACACCAATGGCTACGGGGCGAAGAACGTCAAAGACGTCAAGTGCAACAACGGTCAGAACCCGACGGTCAAAAAAGGCAGCAGCTTCGACTGCGACGTCAGCATCGACGGCACCAAGCGTCAGGTGACGGTGACCTTCCAGGACAACAAGGGCACCTACGAGGTCGGTCGGCCCAAGTAGTCGTTACGTCACGACGCCGGCAGCGCGTCGAGCGCTTTTTGCAGCCGCGCGATCGGCGACCCGACCCCGAGTTGGGTCGCCAACTCCGCGGTCCGCTTCGGGTCGGCCGCGACCAGCGGCACGGCGTCGGTCTTCGTCGACAGCGTGACCGGGGCGTCGGTGGCCACCCGCACCACCGGGCCGGCGGCCTCGATGTAGCCACCAGCGTTGCGCAGCTTGGCCCGCACGCCTTTGGACAGCGACGACTTGGGGTCGTCGACGGCGGCCAGGATCCCCGCCAGCGAGCCGTGCTGCGCCAGGAGCGTCGCGGCGGTCTTTTCGCCGATACCGGGCACTCCCGGCAGCCCGTCGGAGGGGTCGCCGCGCAGCAGCGCCAGCTCGGCGTAGCCGGCGCCGGCCCGATCGACGGGCACGCCGTAGCGCTCGGCCACCTCCGTTGGGCCCATCATCGTGGCGTTGGTCAGGCCGCGTCCGAGGTAGAGCACCCTAACCGGTACCGGCTCGTCGCCGACCACCTGTAACAGGTCGCGGTCGCCGCTGACGACGATCACCGGGTCACGTCGTTCCCGGGCGGCCAGCGTGCCGATCACGTCGTCGGCTTCGAAACCCGCTGCGCCGCCGGTGCAGATGCCGAAGGCGTCGAGGATCTCCTCGATCATCTCGACTTGCGGAGACAACTCGTCGGGCACTTCCTCGACATCGGGCTGCCCGTTGGGGTGTTCTTCCTCGACGCGATGCGCCTTGTACGACGGGATGCGGTCCACCCGGAATTGCGGACGCCAGTCCAAGTCCAGGCACACCACCAAGCGGCCGGGCCGCTGTCGGGTGACCAGCATGGCCACCGAATCCAAGAAGCCGCGAACCGCGTTCACCGGCCGGCCGTCGGGGGAGGTGATCGAGGACGGGACGCCGTAGTAGGAGCGAAACCACATGCTGGCGCCGTCAAGCAGCAGCAGCGGCGCGGGCATGCCGCCATCCTGCCAGCCGGAACACCGCTAGCGTGAACCCCATGGGTTCGCACCGATTCGACACAGAGGTCTACGGCCGCCGGATCGCGGCGGCCGCGGCCGCTACCGCCGGGGCGGGCCTGGCCGGTCTGGTGATCACTCCGGGCTATGACTTGCGGTATCTGCTCGGCTCGCGGGCGCAGACCTTCGAGCGGCTCACCGCGCTGATATTGCCGGCGTTTGGTGAGCCGACGGTGGTGGTGCCGCGACTCGAGCTGGCCTCGCTGAAACAATCCGCTGCCGCGGATCTGGGCCTGGCCGTGCGGGATTGGGTGGATGGCGACGACCCCTACCAATTGGTTGCGGACGCGATCGGTGGCGCACCCGCCGCGAGTGCCGTCACCGATTCGATGCCTGCCCTGCATCTGTTGCCGCTTGCCGATGTCCTCGGTGTGGTGCCGGTGCTGGCCACCGGCGTGCTGCGGGAACTGCGGATGGTCAAGGACGCATCGGAGATCGACGCGTTGCGCAAAGCCGGCGCGGCCATCGACCGGGTGCATTCCCGGGTGCCGGAGTTCCTGGTTCCCGGTCGAACCGAAGCCGACGTCGCCGCGGATATCTCTGAAGCCATTGTCGCCGAAGGACATTCAGAGGTGGCGTTCGTCATCGTCGGTTCCGGTCCGCATGGCGCCGACCCGCATCACAGTTACTCGGACCGCGAGCTTCGCGTCGGCGACATCGTCGTCGTCGATATCGGCGGCGCCTATGAACCCGGCTATAACTCCGACTCGACGCGTACCTACAGCATCGGTGAGCCCAGTGCCGAAGTGGCGCAGCAGTATTCAGTGCTACAACGGGCGCAGCAGGCGGCTGTCGAGGCGGTGCGTCCGGGGGCAACGGCCGAGCAAGTGGACGCCGCCGCCCGTGGCGTGCTGGCCGAGGCCGGGCTCGCCGAATATTTCGTGCACCGCACCGGCCACGGCATCGGCTTGTCGGTGCACGAAGAGCCGTACATCGTCGCCGGCAACGACATACCGCTGCAAACAGGCATGGCGTTTTCCGTCGAGCCCGGGATCTATTTCCCCGGCCGGTGGGGGGCGCGTATCGAAGACATCGTGGTGGTGGGCGAAGACGGTGCGCTGCCGGTCAATCACCGTCCGCACGAGCTGATTGTCGTGCCGGTCTAGTTGTAGGCTCGTGCGATGACCGATCACGACCGCGCCGCCGCCCGCCGAGAGATCACCAACGCCCTGATGACCGCGCTGGAGCGTCGACATGAGGTGCTGGATTTGATCGTGGAGGCCGATGACCGGCCGTCGGCGGTCGACGGCATCGTGGCGCTGCTGGGCACCTCACGGCTGGGCGCCGAAGCGGTGATCGGCATGTCGTTCGATCAACTGACCAAGGACTCGAGAAAAAAGATCGCCGCCGAGCTCGAAGACCTCAACAACATCCTGAGCTTCACGTTCAAGGACCGGCCGGCCAGCTCCGGCGACACCTTGGCGCTCCGGCCGTTCTCCGCGGCGTCCGACCGCGCTGTTTTCGCCGCACGCACCCAGGACATCGGCGCCAAGGGCGACGGGTCCGGCGCCCCGGCTGGTGGCCTCGACGACGAGATCCGTTCGGCGCAGGATCGGTTCGATTCCGAAGATGCCGCCTGGTTCGTCGCGGTCGACGGTGACGAGAAGGTCGGCATGGTCTTCGGCGAGCTCGAAGGCCATGAGGTGCACGTCCGGATCTGGATCCACCCCGACTACCGGCACCGGGGGTACGGCACCGCCGCGCTGGCCAAATCACGACCGGAGTTGGCGGCCTATTTCCCGGCGGTGCCGCTGGTGATTCGGGCGCCCGGCGCCACGCTCGTCTAGCTCGGGTGCCAGGAGTGCAGCGAGCGCAGCAGATCACTCTTCTTCTGAAGGTGTCCGGCCATCCGCTGGAGAATGTCGTCGAGTGCGACTACCGCGTCTTGGATGAACGGGCCCTTGTTGAGCATGACGCATTCGGCGCGCCCGCTCATCGCGGCGTCGCTGATCTCTGCGCGTGACGGCTTGCCGGTCTTGGCCAGTTGCTCAAGGACCTGAGTCGCCCAGATCGTCGGCAGATGCGCAGCCTCGCACAGCCACAGGATCTCCTCCTGCAGTTCGGCCAACCGGTCATAGCCGCATTCCACGGCTAGGTCCCCGCGGGCGATCATGACCCCCGTGCGGGGATGACGCATGGCGGTGAGCAGGAGCTGGGGCAGATTTTCAAAGCTCTCGCGGGTTTCGATCTTCAACACAATGCCCAGGTGGTTGGCGTCCAGCCGATCCATCTCGTCCAGCAGCTGCTCGATGTCGGAGGGCTTTCGGACAAAAGACAGCTCAACCAAATCCGCTAGCCCTGCCACCACAGCCAGGTCGGCGAGATCCTTCGCCGTGAGTGCCGGAATCGGAAGGAGGGTGTCGGGGACGTTGATGCCTTTATCGGCACTCAACCTGGATCCGTTGTCGGCAGCGTGGTCGATGCGGATGGTCAAGACGTCGGGACTTATCCGCACGATGTGTCCGCCGATGAGCCCGTCGTCGAAAAGGACTATCTCGCCTACCCGTGCATGGTCGAAGATCTCTGGCAAGGTGCAACCGATGCGAGCGTCATTGCCGCCGCCCACCGGCGCCGCGGAACATTCTCTGGTCAACGCGAGAAGATCACCGCGGTGCAGTCGCAAGCTCTGCTGCACGGGAGGAAGCGCGCCGACTTCGGCGGGATCGTCGGCCCCGGCGACCTGCAGCAAGGTACCCGTGACCAGATAGACGGTTTTGGGTACCTCGGCCACGAAACCGCCTGCCTCCGTGGCATTCCCATCGGCATCCAGGATCAGTCGGCGGGCGGAGCCGCGGGTGTCGCGCAATTTCAGTACGTCTCCGCCGCGGCGACGGCGCAGCCAGCTTCCCGGCACCGGAATCGTAATCATGGGTCCTGGTGGCGGCATTGGTTCCTCTGCCGACGTGAGCCAGGCATGTGCCGGCGTTAAGACACGGCCCATCAGGTCTTTTGCCGGACGAAGCCTGACGACTCGCGGGCCGGGCTCAAGTGGGCCGGTGCGCAGCTTCGGCCCGGCCAAATCCATGGCGATCAGACATGTTCGCCCGCTCGCTGCCGCGGCTTGTCGCACGTTTCGGGCCATGTTCCGCCAGGCGGCGGCGTCATCGTGAGCACAATTGATCCGCGCGACGTTCATCCCGCGTTGCACCAGGGCGGCAACCAGCTCCGGGTTGGTGGCCGCCTCCGAGGGCAAGGTAACCATGATCCGCGTCGACCGGCCGGGCGGGTGCGGCCCCAGCAATTCCTGGGTGCGCAGGCAAAGCAGCCGGGAGCCCTCGTCGATGCCCACGGTCGCGGGTCCCGGGCGATGCCATTCCTTGCCGAGCATCGCATCGATGGCCGCCTGCACGAGCAGCAGGGCTGCCCCGACATGCGCCTCAGCCCGACCCAGCGACGACAATCCGAAGCCGGCCAGCCGTCCTTGCAAATCGCGCAGGTCGCATTGCCGGATCCCCCAGTAACGCACCAGGTTGCGTGCACTGCGCTGATTCGCCGGAGCAACGGCGGCCAGCCACGGCGACCACACCGATTCCGCCTCGGCCATGCTGGCCAGTAGTTGGTCTACGTCTTCTTGTAAGCGGATCAGCTGTGACACGGTGCTCACTGGGTGCGAGTCGATCACATCGGCCACAGCGACTCCCTCATGTCGTCGTTGGATTGTGATCGAGGGTATGAAGTTTCGGCCGCCGACGGGAGGGTCACAAGTCCTTTCCCGGGCAGCAACAATTGACCCGGTCAGCCCAGCGGGCTACTCCGCTTCGCGAGCAAGCAGATCCGAGGACCCCAGCACGCGCTCCACCTGCACCTCGATGACCACTCGCCGGGGATTGACCCGAGGTGTCCGGTATCGCTGCGCGTAGCGCAACTCCGCGTCGCGCACGGCGTCGACTTGCTTGTTCACGCTGGCCCGCCCCTCCAGTGACAGCCAGCGGGCTCCATCGACCTGGCTGAGCACCGCGACCCCGCCGCGTTCGGCGTTGACCGCCTTCTGTGAGCCGCCGGTGGTGATCACCCGAGCGATATGTGTTTTGGGGTCGAAGGTGAAGCCCACCGCGACCACATGCGGCGAATAGTCGGCTCGCAGCGTGGTCAGCATGGCGAGATGGCGCTCCGTGAGAAACGCCAGCGCGTCGTTGGTCAGCCGGGCAGTGGTGTTCGCCATCACCGCTCACGCTAGCGCAGGTGATAATCGCAGCCGTGGATGACACGAGGGCTGCGACGGTGCTGATCCTTGGCGGCCGCAGCGAGATCGGTATCGAGCTCGCGCGCCGCCTGGCTCCCGCGGCGACGGTGATACTCGCCGCGCGGGGCGCGGACCGGCTCGATGAGCAGGTTGCGGCGCTGCTCGCGGCCGGCGCGGCGGAGGTGCACACCAGGGAGTTCGACGCCGACGACCTCGACTCGCACGGCCCCCTGGTCGCCTCCGTCATCGCTGATCACGGCCCCATCGACACCGCGGTGCTGGCGTTTGGGATTCTCGGCGACCAAGCCCGCGCCGAGACCGACGCGGCGCATGCGGTGGCTGTTCTGCACACCGACTACGTCGCACAGGTCAGCCTGCTCACCCATTTGGCCGCCGCGATGCGGCAGGCCGAGCGGGGATCGCTGGTGGTGTTCTCGTCGGTGGCCGGGGTTCGGGTGCGCCGGGCCAATTACGTGTACGGCTCGGCGAAGGCGGGCCTGGACGGGTTCGCCAGCGGGCTGGCCGACGCACTGCATGGCACCGGGGTGCGATTGTTGATCGCCCGCCCAGGGTTCGTCGTCGGCCGCATGACGCAAGGCATGGCGCCCGCACCGTTTTCCAGCACGCCCGAGCAGGTGGCCGCCGCCACCGCGCGAGCACTGGCCAGAGGAAGGCGCACGGTCTGGATCCCGTGGGTACTGCGGCCCGTTTGCGCGGTGATGCGGCTGCTACCCCAGTTCATTTGGCGTCGGATGCCGCGATGACAATCACTGTCGTCGGTATTGGCGCAGACGGCATGGCCAGCCTGTCGGAGACATCGCGCGCTGAATTACGACGGGCCACAATCATTTACGGGTCGGCACGGCAACTCGACCTGCTCGACGACAGTATCGCGGCGCCACGTCGGGAATGGCCCTCGCCCATGCTTCGGCGATGTGTTGGCCGCCGAGGGATTCTCCGACAGCTACCTGTATTCCAGCGGACGCAGCCGGGGGAGCAGGCATTGACGCGGGTCTTGCTGCTCGGCGGCACCGCCGAGGCGCGCGCCCTGGCCGCGCGGCTGCACCCTCAGGTCGACGTCATCAGCTCGTTGGCCGGACGCGTTCCCGACCCGGCGCTGCCGGTCGGTGCCGTGCGAATCGGCGGCTTCGGCGGGGTCGGCGGGCTGCGGAAGTGGCTGCAAGACGAGCACATTGGCGCCGTCGTCGACGCCACCCACCCATTCGCTGCTACCATCACGGCGCACGCGGTCGAGGCGTGCAGCGAGCTGGAGCTGCCCTACCTCCTGCTGGCCCGCCCGGCCTGGGACCCAGGTGATGCCATCGTGGTGGCCTCCGATATCGAGGCTGCTGAAGTTGTCGCCCGTCAACAGTTCGCACGGGTGTTTCTGACCACCGGCAGATCAGGTGTCACGGCGTTCGCCGACAGCGATGCGTGGTTTTTGATTCGGGCCGTCACCGCGCCGAACCCCGAGCTTGTGCCGCATCGCCACCAGCTGGTGCTGTCTCGCGGCCCATATCACTACGACGGGGAATGCGCACTGCTGCGCGAGCACCGCATCGACGCACTGGTCACGAAGAACAGCGGCGGTGAGATGACCCGGGCCAAGCTGGATGCCGCTGCCACATTGGATATCCCGGTCGTGATGGTCAGTCGCCCGCCGCTGCCGCCCGGCGTGGCGACGGCAGACAGCGTCGAGGAGGCGCTGAACTGGCTGGCTCAGCGCATTTACCGGCAGCGGCCCCTGGGCGATGCCACGATATAGGCCGTGAGCATCGGCAGCGTGGGCTTGGCATGTCCGGCATGCGGCACTGCCTTGCGGTCCGATGCCAAGTTCTGCGACGAGTGCGGGTCGCCAGTCGCCGGGTCGGGTAGTGCTGCCGAATACAAGCAGGTGACGGTGCTGTTCGCCGACGTCGTGCATTCGATGGACATCGCATCGGCACTCGGTGCGGAGCGGCTGCGCGAAATCATGAGCCAACTGGTCAGCCGGTCGGCAGCCGTTGTGCAGCGCTACGGCGGGACCGTCGACAAATTCACCGGCGACGGGATCATGGCGCTCTTCGGGGCGCCGCTAGCCCTCGAAGACCACGCCCTTCGTGCCTGCCTCGCGGCATCGGACATTCAGGAAGGAGCAAAACGTCTGGCAGTAGAGGTGGCGGCCAAAGATGGTGTCGCACTGCATTTGCGGGTCGGGCTGAACTCCGGTGAGGTGATCGCCGGTGAGATCAGCTCCGGACCATTCGGCTACACCGCGGTGGGAGCTCACGTTGGGATGGCTCAGCGCATGGAGTCGGTGGCGGCACCGGGCAGTGTGATGCTGAGCGAGTCCACCGCGCGGCTTGTCGAAAGCAACGCGGTACTCGGCGAACCGGAATCGGTGCGCATCAAAGGCGCTGCCGATCCGGTGCCCGCGCGCATGCTGATCGGCTTTGCCGCGGCGCGAGGACGGGGTCGGTACGCCTCAACTCTGGTGGGTCGCGAATGGGAACTCGCCGCACTGACGGCGATGCTGGATCAGTCCATCAAGGGACACGGCGGCATAGCCGGCGTCGTCGGGCCGCCGGGCATCGGCAAGAGCCGTATCGTGGCCGAAACGACAGCACGTGCAGACAATTCTGGCGTGCAGGTCTTTTCGACCTACTGCGAGTCCCACAGCAGCGAGATCGCGTTCCACGCCGTCACCCGGTTACTGCGGGGCGTGCTGGGTATCGAGGGCGTCGGCGACGAGGCGGCGCGGGCCTTGGTGCGAACGCAGTTACCGGATGCGGATCCCACCGACCTGGTCCTGCTCGACGACCTGCTCGGTATCCACGATCCCGCGGCCGCGTTGCCGGAGATCGCGCCTGATGCCCGTCGGCGACGGCTGACCGCGCTGCTGAATACCGCTGCGCTGTCGCGCCTAACACCACGCGTCTATGTCATCGAGGACGCACACTGGATCGATCAGGCAAGTGAAGCCATGCTTGCCGACTTCCTGGCGGTGATTCCCCGGACGCGTTCATTGGTGCTGATCACCTATCGGCCCGAATACCGTGGCGCCTTAAGCAGAATGCCGGCCGGGCAGACGATCTCGCTTGCGCCGCTGGATAACTCGCAACTTACCGCGTTGATCGCAGAGTTGCTCGGGCCGGATCGCTCGGTTAGCGGCTTGGCTGAGCGGATCGCCGAAAGGGCGTCCGGAAACCCGTTTTTCGCCGAGCAGATCGTGAGTGATCTCGCCGACCGGGACGTGCTCCGCGGTGAGCGCGGCGCGTACGTCTGCGCGGATGAGGTCGGCGAGCTCGAGGTGCCGGCCAGCTTGCAGGCCGCCATCGCGTCACGTATCGACCGGCTGGAGGCGTTGGCCAAACGCACGTTGAACGCCGCGGCGGTGATTGGCTTGAGATTCGGCGAAGATCTGCTCGACTGCCTCGTCGAGAATGCCTCGGTGGCAACGCTGATCGATGCTGAACTCATCGATCAGGTGGTCTTCACACCTCGCGCCGAATACGCCTTCCGGCATCCGCTGATCCGTGCAGTGGCCTACGAATCGCAACTCCGGTCGGATCGCGCCGAGTTGCACCGGTGGCTTGCCGCAGCCATCGAGCAGAGCGACGAAAACGGACCACTGATCGCCGAACATTTGGAGGCGGCCGGCGATCTGCATGAAGCATTCGATTGGCATATGCGCTCGGGCACCTGGTTGCGGGCGTACCGCGACATCGGGGCGGCGTGGATCAGTTGGCGGCGGGCACGTCAGGTTGCTGACCGCCTGCCGGTCGATGATCCTCGCCGTACCGCGATGCGCATCGGGCCGCGAGCCCGCCTGTGTGCGACGGCTTGGCGCGCCGGGGGCGGTGCCGCCGAAACCGGATTCGATGAGCTCCGCAGCATGGCAGTCGCCGCCGATGACAAAGTGTCCCTTGCCATCGGGGTGGCTGGACACATAAACATCCTTTCCGACAACGAGCGGTATCAGGAAGCTTCGCAATTGGCATCGGAACTCGAACCGTTGCTGGATTCGATCGGTGACCCGACGTTGACAGTTGCGCTGCTGTGGGCAGCGTTGAACCCAAAGTTCAGCAACGGGGAGATAGCGGACGGCCTACGCCTGTCACAGCGGGTGATAGATCTGGCCGACGACGATCCCCATATGGGCGACCTGATCATTGAAACGCCGTTGATACTGACGCAGGTGCTGCGCGCCGGTGCGCACGCCTGTCTGGGTCGGCCAGGCTGGAAGCGCGAGATGGAGCTGTCCGTGGCAATGTACCGGGAGATCAACCCTGGCGGGCGTCCGGTATTCGAGATGCATTACCTGTACCGCCTCGGGGTTTTGCACGGGCTGCTGCGCTTCGACGCCACGATGCTGCAGCACGCCGCCGAAACTCTGCAACGGGCAGAGGAGCGAGGCGACGACTACGCGCTGGCGGCTGCCCGACTGCTACGGGGGTTGCTGCTGATCCAATTGGACGGTCCGCAACGCGCTGATGGCTTCCGGCTACTCGCCGTGGCCCGTGATGCTCTGGAGGAGAAGCTGTTCCATCTGAGCGTGCTGCCAATAATCGACATGGAATACGCAAAAGAAAAGGCGCGCAACGGCGACCGCGACGAAGCAATCGAGATCCTTCGTGCAGTGTCAGAGCACGAATTCGCCACCGGTGACATTCTCTGTCGCGGAGCCGCTGTCACCGTTCTGGTAGAGACGTTGCTAAAGCGCGGGACCGAAAGCGACATCATGGAAGCAGCGGCTGAGATCAACCGCTTGGCTGCCGTTCCCGTCGAACCCGGTTTTGTGCTGTACGACGTGGCGTTGCTACGACTCCGGGCATTGTTGGCCCGGGCCCGCGGCAACGAGGCGGCCTACCGCGACTTCGCCGACCAGTACCGCAACATGGCGGCATCGCTCGGTTTTGAAGGACATGTCGCGATGGCCGAGACGATGTAGGAGGCGCTAATCGGCACCGTCGTCGATGCGGCCCAACACGTCTCGCGCTGCTGATCATGGACCCGGCTGCCACCCTTGGTTGAGCACGCACATCAGTCCCAGCCCATCGGGCGACTGGGCTGCGGCGTCCTGTCCGGGCGGGCACGGTGCACCGATCTCCTGGACTCCGCGCAGCGGCGACGACAGCACCCAGTTCCCCGATGAGCCGTAAGACGACACACAGGCTGCGGCTTGACCACTGGCTGTGCGCCCGAAGATGTATCGGTGAAAATTCGAGCATGGCGCACCCACGACCACGTCGTAAGTCATGCCCGGGACGTCTGTTTCATCCGGCGCGTCAGCAGCCGAAATCGCGACAACCCCAAACGTCAAAGATGCAATTGCGCCAAGGGTGATCAGTTTGACGGCCATAGCGGTGCTCCCTTGTCTCGCCTTGAGTCCCGTTGGGATAACCCAGGATGTGGCACACGTTATCGATGAATTGCCGCGCGGTTCGGCAAATCGATCATCGGCTACCTGCCTGTGGAACTGACCCGCACTTTGCGAGATGGCCGTTGTGACGCGACGTTTTATCGCGAATCAGGACGGATAGCGGCGTGGGGTGAACACCAGGTCGCGTGAATCATCGGAGTACCACTGGGTTTGAGAGGATCCGACGATCAGCAGGCAGCGCATGTCGATATCGGCCGGGTCCAACTCCGCCAAGCGCACAACCGTGACCCGCTCCGTGGGCCCTGACACGTCCCGGCCGATCACCACCGGGGTGCCGGGTTCGCGATGCTCTAGCAGCAGGTCACGCATCGCGGCGACCTGCCAGGTCCGGCTCTTCGACGCCGGGTTGTAGATGGCCAGCACCATGTCGGCCGCGGCGGCCGAGGCCAACCGGTCGGTGATCACCTGCCACGGCTTGAGCCGGTCTGACAGCGAGATCACCGCGTAGTCGTGACCGAGCGGAGCGCCGACCCGGCTGGCAACGGCCTGCGCGGCCGTCATCGCCGGGATCACCCTCACCTGCACGCCGGGCCACGCGTTACCGCCAACCCGGCCGGACAGCGGCGACGCGACGATATTGCGGACCCGCTCGTGAGTCGCTGACGGCAGCAGGCCTGCCGCGGCCACCGCCTCAGCCACCGCCTCGGTGTCGGTGATCCCCCGGATCTGTCCGTTGCCGCGGCCGGTCAGTTCCAGCGTCGCCGAGCCGAAAGCCGCGGACGCCTCGGCCAGCGCCGTCAACTGCCCGGCGCTGATCATTCCGCCCGGCAGCCGGATCCGCGCCAACGCGCCGTCGGCGGCCTGGTGCATCTGCAGTGCACCCGGGCAGGCGTCGGTGTCGCGGGTTCTGGCCATCCGTCCACGCTACGACGTTTCGTAGCCCGGTCCTGAGTAGGGCCTAAAGGCCCTGGCGGCTCGTCACGATTAACTGTGACCATCTGTCACATACAACGAGAGAGCAGGGTGATGCACGTGCCTGAACGAGTCGCGCAGCTGTGTGAATCCGCCGCCGAGGTCCACAAGATCGCGTATGAAGTCCCGTCAGGGATCGGCGAATACGCGCTGCTTCAACTCAGCGAGCGGATGACCGCCGAAGCAGATCGACGTGGCCCGGCAGCGACCGGGGCTCGCGCCGAGTCACAGCCCCAGGGTTGAAGGTCAACCATGGCAGCGTCCCTCATGCGTTGCGACATCTGCGACAAGACATTCTTTGCCCGCAACGATGCGCGCTACTGCTCATCGGCGTGCCGGCAAAAAGCCCACCGAACCCGCACCGCCGCCCGTGAGGCTCTGCCCGAGTTGCAGCGTGCAAGGCAGATACGTGAAGAGTCCCTCGCGATTCGTCGGCGCGCAATCAGAGCCCGCCTTGCCGTGGTGCAAACAATCAGCGTGGCCAGGGCGAGCCGGGGTTCCGCGTTCTGCGAGAACGCCTGCCCCCTTGACCACCCGTCCTGCGAGCAGCGAGCCTGCACCATATAAGCCCTATTGGGCAAAGACTCATCACACTCACGTCATGGAGGAGCCACCCTCACCGTGGTGACCTTTGACCTCTGTTTGCACTTGGTCGTGGTACGTACTTTCGACTTCTGTGACGGGTCGTTTCTGTTCCTCGTGTGGCGCACCACTTGAGCCGGACGCGCACTTCTGCCCTAATTGTGCGCACCCAATTGGCGGGGTGCCTGCCGTTGAGCCGGCGGCGGGCCAGCCCGCCACTCCCAGCGCGGAAACCGCTCCCAGTGCAGAGCCATCCGTGCAGTCTGCCCGCGCAGATGCCGTGTCGCGCCGGCGCCACCGCCGAAACGTTCTTTTCTACACGGTTGCACTGATACTCGTCGTCGGACTCGCCATCGGAATCACACTGTTCGTGACTCGCTCCTCCCGCCAATCCGGCGAGCTCTTCCTCGAGTCTGCGACCTCGACCGGTGCCCACCCTTTTACTGATTCGACCGCCACCAGTACCGGCACGCCAGCGACGACTAACACCCCGGCTTCGACCAGCGCGGGGCCGACACCCACCGAAGGCCAGACCGTCGTCGGCACCGTCGACGGAAGCACCGCCGGCCTTTACGGCGGCACACTGAACGAGGCGTCCTGTGACCGCAAGAAACAGATCGCGTTCCTCCAGGCCAATCCCGACAAGGCCGCCGCTTTCGCTTCCGTCGTCGGCATCGCACGCGACCAGATCCCCGACTATTTGCACGGCCTCACCCCGGTGGTGCTGCGCCATGACACCCGGGTAACCAATCACGGCTTCGTCGACGGAACTGCCACTTCTTTCCAATCCGTTCTCCAAGCTGGCACCACCGTGCTTGTCGACAGGCACGGCGTCCCCCGGGTCCGCTGCATGTGCGGCAACCCGCTTACACCACCCACGGCGATCGAGGGTGACGTGCGCTACCAGGGGCAGACCTGGCCGGGGTTCGCGCTGAACCAGACGGTCGCGATCAACAACAACAGCGTCGATGTCGACATCGGCATTTTCGTCCTCGTCGATACCCTGACCGGCGGCTGGTTCGACCGGCCGACCGGAACGGACGGCAGCTTGGACAAACCGCATGATGGTGGCGGCACGACCACCGGCGGGGGCACCGCACTCTGCGCCGATACGTACGAGGGCGCCGTGAACCGACTGCTCGGCTTCCGACGCAACAACGACCGGGCGGGTGCAAGCGTGTGCGGTTCCCCTCCTGTTCTTGACTACCTGTGGCGCGTTACTGACGCCTTGGCGGGCGCCCTGACAATCGAACGCTGCGAGGAGGGCAACAAGGGGCAGCTGCCGGCGAACATCCAGGGCTACGCCTGCACCATGTCGAACAATGCGATCTTCGTCGTCGAGTTGGTGCCGCAGGGTCCTCGGAACTGGATCGTCAGCTACGTTGCCCTTGTCGATGGTCGGACCTCGACGACAGGCACGCCCCCAGCCGAGTCGAGCTGCGGATCTCCGGGTGAGTCGTTCGTTCCCAAGACCTCAGACGAGAGGACGCTCGTCAGCTACTTCAAGGCGATCAACGATAAGGATTACGCGACGGCCTGGAACCTTCTCGGCGACCGGCTCCAATCCGAGTACGGATCCCAGCAGGCGTTCGCAGACACGATGGCCCAGCACGTCAGCTGTGTGCGGGTGCTCGACATCAACCCCATAGGCGACAACCCCATAGGCGACCAGGAGTACCGACTGCAGTTCGCGGCGCGGTACACAGCGCCGTTCCCAGCGGGCAGCGGGCAGCTCCAGACCTTCTGGACGGTGTCTGGCGGCAGGATCATCTCATCCGGCACCGGGCCCTAGGACGATTCCCATGTTCGACCACCATCACGTTCGCATCCGACTCTGCTTCGGCGACGGGAGTGCGGGGCCTCGTCCCAAAAGAGGCCTTCACCGTTGGGCGGCACTGGGCACGATCCTGGTGATCTTCGTCATCGCGATCACGGGCTGCGAGCATACCGCAAACGACAACCAAAAGAACACGGGCAGTGGGCGATTCACTCACTCGCGGGCGTCTGACGAGGTCATGATCGAGGTCTCCAGCGGGGGCGGCCTCGTGCTGCCCGTCCTGCGCGTCGCCGATTCACTGCCACGGGTCTGGATTTCGGGTGATGGCCGCTACCTCCGTCAGGTGGCAACGGGGGCCGACACGCCGGCGCTCGTCGCGTTGGAAGAACGTCGAATCCGCGAAGCCGCCCTCCAGAACCTGCTCGCCGAGGCGAGCAATGCGGAACTACTCGCCGACTCGCCGGACTATGGCACCCCGAAAATCTTCGATGCCGTTAACACCCGCATTCTCGTCGTCGCCGACGGCAGGCGGCATGATGTGCTCGTGCGCGCGCTCGGGTATCCCGTTGCTGGACTAGACGCCGCCACCGTCGCGGCACGTGAGCGCGTCTCGCGCTTCATCGATTTGCTCGAGCACCCCGAGCGCATCGCTGACGTCGGGGCTCCGAGTACGTACACACCGACGGGGATGGCAGTGTTCGTGCTCGGACCGGCAGCGGCCTCGGCGGCCACGCCTGCAGCGACGTGGCCGGTCGGCGATCTCGCCACGGTCGGGACGCCGACACACTGGCCCGCTGCGTTGGCCCGGTGCTTCATCGTCACCGGTGCGGACCTCCCAGCCGTGAACGCCGCAGCGTCTGGGACCTCCCGAACCGCGCCGTGGCGCTCGGGGGACGCTCTCTGGGAGATCGCGATGCGGCCATTGCTCCCAGATGAGCACACCTGCACCGACGTCGTCGGTTAGGCGGGACACCGCCGCCGACATCCGGCAAACTCCTGCACGGCAGGCCCTACGCGAGAGTGAGCGCCGCGGCGATCTCGGCAGCCACCGCCTCGTCGGTGTCTACCGTCTCAAACTTCGGCCAACCGAGATCAGGACGTCCCGGTGCGCCGCGCATAGCCTTGCGCTTGTCGGGTTCGACGTCACTGGTGAACACGCGCCCTGTTCCCAGGAAGCGACCCGTCGCCTCCGATAATCCTTGCGGTAACAGACGCTGAGCCCGCACCGCGACGCCCATCGAAGCCGGGACGGCGACACGTGGCCTTGGTTTGGCGATCACGCCCACTACCGCCCGGGCGACGTCTTCGGGCTCGGCGTTCTTGAAACCCTTCGCATGCCCGATGCCCGCGATCATCTCGGTATTGGTCAACGTCGGCAGAATCGCCGAGAAGTCCAGGCCGCTCCCGCGGTTCTCCATCCGAACAGCGTCGGTGTAGCCCAGCACGGCATGCTTTGTGGCGCAATAGGTTGCGATGCCCTCGGTCGGCAGCAAACTGCCCAGCGACGCGATGTTGATGATGTGACCGCGACGGCGAGGCAGCATTCGTTGTGCGGCTAGCTTGGTCCCCAGTATTACGCCGAATACGTTGACATCGAGCACCCGACGGGTGACGGCATCGGCCTCATCGACCGCGCTGCCGACGGCGATGACGCCGGCGTTGTTCACCAATATGTCCAACGGCCCCAATTCGTTTTCGAAGGCGTCCAGAAATTCGTCGAACGACTGGCGATCAGTCACGTCCAAGCGACGGCAAAGCGGCAGCCCGAGCCGCCCGCCCGCCTCCGTTGCGGCGGATTCATCGATGTCCCCGATGGCTACCTTGGCGCCCAGGCCGGAAACGGCGGCGGCGATCGCCAGGCCGATCCCGCGTGCACCACCGGTGATGGCCACCGTTTTTCCGGAAACCCTTGCGGCGAGAGGCGGCGACTTCACGGCTTCACGCTAGCCGACGCGACGCGGTAAACACCCCGTGCGGTACGAATGACAAGTGGCCGACCCGACCATCTTGCTGGTGTCGACTTCCGACAGCGATCTGATCACCGCCCGCGCCAGCGGAGCGAACTACCGGTGGGCCAACCCCGCGCGGCTACTGCCCGGCGAACTCACCGGGCTGCTGGACGGCGCCGACATGGTCGCGGTCCGCGTCCTGGGCGGCTACCGCGCCTGGCAGGACGGCATCGACACGGTGCTGGCCAGCGGCATCCCCGCCGTCGTGGTCAGCGGCGAGCAAGCGCCCGACGCCGAGCTGACCGAACGGTCGACGGTGCCCGCGGGCGTTGCGCTGCAAGCACATATCTATCTGGCCCAGGGCGGTGCGCCCAACCTGCGGCAGATGCATGCTTTTCTGTCGGACACCGTGCTGATGACCGGTTTCGGGTTCGCCCAGCCGGTCAGCACGCCGGCCTGGGGTGTGCTGGAGCGCAAAGTCGCCGATAGCACAGGCCCGACCATTGGAGTGCTGTACTACCGCGCGCAGCACCTGGCCGGCAACACCGGTTACATCGACGCGCTATGCCAGGCAATCGAAGCCGCGGGTGGACGGCCACTGCCGATATATTGCGCGTTGCTGCGCACCGCCGAACCCGAAATGCTGAACGCGCTGGCGCAAGCCGATGCGATGGTGGTCACTGTGCTGGCCGCAGGCGGAGTCAAGCCCGCGACAGCGTCAGCAGGTGGCGATGACGACAGCTGGAACGTGGAACACCTTGCCGCTCTGGACATCCCGATCCTGCAGGGACTGTGCTTGACCAGTTCGCGGCAGCAATGGTCGGACAACGACGACGGGCTCAGGCCGCTGGACGTCGCCAGCCAGGTGGCGGTTCCTGAATTCGACGGTCGCATCATCACGGTTCCGTTCTCGTTCAAAGAAATTGACGACGAGGGGCTGATCGCCTACGTCGCCGATCCGGAGCGTTGCGCGCGAGTCGCCGGCCTCGCGGTCGCCCACGCGCGGCTGCGCCACGTGCCACCCGCCGAAAAGCGGGTAGCCGTGGTGTTCTCGGCCTATCCGACCAAACACTCCCGGATCGGCAACGCGGTCGGCCTGGACACCCCGGCCAGCGCGGTGGCGCTTTTGACGGCGATGCGCGACCACGGCTATCAGGTGGGCGAGCTGCCCGGCGTCTCAGAGATGGGAGCGCAAGACGGCTCGAGTGATGGCGCAGCCTTGATTCACGCGCTGATCGAACGCGGCGGACAGGATCCCGACTGGCTCACCGACGGTCAGCTGGCCGGCAACCCGATCCGGGTGTCGGCAAGCGACTACCGCGCCTGGTTCGCCACTCTGCCCGCCGATCTCGCCGACGCCGTCCAAAAGCATTGGGGACCTCCGCCGGGGGAGCTGTTCGTCGACCGGTCCAACCATCCGGATGGCGAAATCGTCATCGCCGCAATGCAAGCGGGCAACCTAGTACTGATGGTGCAGCCGCCACGGGGTTTCGGGGAGAACCCGGTCGCGATCTACCACGATCCGGATCTGCCGCCCAGCCACCACTACCTGGCCGCCTACCAGTGGCTGGGACGAGGATTTCCCAACAGCTTTCAAGCCCACGCGGTGGTGCATCTCGGCAAGCACGGCAACCTCGAGTGGCTGCCGGGCAAAACGCTGGGCATGTCGGCCGCTTGCGGATCCGACGCCGCGCTGGGCGATCTGCCGCTGGTCTACCCGTTTTTGGTCAACGATCCCGGCGAGGGCACTCAAGCCAAACGGCGAGCCCACGCGGTGCTCGTCGACGACCTGATCCCGCCGATGGCGCGTGCCGAAACCTACGGCGACATCGCTCGTTTGGAGCAACTGCTGGACGAGCACGCCAGTGTCGCCGCGCTCGACCCGGGCAAGCTGCCCGCTATCCGCCAGCAGATCTGGATGCTGATCCGGGCGGCCAAGATGGACCATGACCTCGGGCTCGCCGCACGGCCGGAAGACGATTCGTTCGACGACATGCTGCTGCACGTCGACGGATGGTTGTGCGAGATCAAGGATGTTCAGATCCGCGACGGTCTGCACATCCTCGCCGAAGTTCCACAGGGTCAGCAGGAGCTGGACCTGGTGCTGGCGGTGCTGCGGGCCCGCCAACTGTTCGGCGGCGACAAGTCGGTGCCCGGATTGCGACGCCACCGCGGGGGTGATGGCCGACTGGATGTACGAGCAGCTCACCGAGTCCTATGTGCTGGATCTGCCGAACCGCAAATTCATGGCCGAGTCCAATCCCTGGGCACTGCACGGGATGGCCGAACGGCTGCTGGAAGCGGCGAGCCGCGGCATGTGGGCCGAACCGCAACCGGCCACCCTCGACGCGCTGTGCGAGGTGCTGCTGAAAACCGAGGGAGACCTCGAAAGCCTTTAGACTGACGCGGTGTCCCCGAGTTTCGCAGATGTCGCCAACGCGCAGTACGTGCTGCTGACCACGTTCACCAAGGACGGCCGGCCCAAGCCGACTCCGGTCTGGGGCGCCCCCGACGGCGACCGCCTGCTGATCATCACCCAGGAGAAATCCTGGAAGGTCAAGCGGATTCGCAACACCTCGCGGGTGACGCTGGCCGTGTGCGATATGCAGGGCCGTCCCAAGAGCGAGCCCATCGAGGCGACCGCAACCATTCTCGACAAGTCCCAGACCGGTGCGGTGTACGACGCCATCGGCCGCGAGTACGGGCTGATCGGTCGGGTGTTCAACCTGTTCAGCAAGCTGCGCGGCGGCATGCAAAACAACGTCGGCCTCCAGGTGCGCGCCGCGGGCTAGCCGCTGCGCAGGTGTTCGCCGAAGAACGCGAAGACCCGCGCCCACGCATCCTCGGTGGCGGCCTGGTTGTAGCCGAATCCGGTAATTCGCAGCAGTGGCTGGGCGGGAAGCTTGTTGGCGAAGCTGTGCCCGGCATGCGGATAAACCTTGACGTCGTTGGTGACGCCTTTTTGGTCGAGCACCCGTTGCAGTTTCTTCGGCGCCCCGACGCCCAGTGGGTCACGGCCGCCGAGGCTGGCCACCACTGGGCACGCCCCGTCGAGCGTTTCGCTCAGTTCGCGGGGCAGCGGCGTGCCATAAAACGGCGCCGAAGCATCAAATCCCTTGGGCGACATGACCAATGCGAACTGCCCGCCCATGCAGAATCCCGCGATGCCGACGCGGCCGGTGCATTCCGGCAGAGCCTTCAGGTGGTCGCGGGCAGCCACGATGTCGTCAAGCGCGCGACCGCGCTTGGTGAGTAGCTCCCGCATGACTCTCGTGACGCAGCGGGCTCGGCCGCCTCGCGCGTACATATTCGGAGTGATCGCGATATAGCCGGCCGCGGCGATATTGGCGTTGGTCCACTCCTTATCCGGTCCGTAGCCGAATGCATCGTGAATCACGACAACCCCCGGCCAGGGTCCTTGCCCCTCGGGAATGTCGAGAAGCGCATCGATGGGGCCGGCCGGAGTATCGATCTCGATTGTCGTCACGTCAGCCATCTAACCGTGCTGCGGCGGCCGGCGGAACTCTTGCCGCCGCCTGCGACGTTGGCCTCTCATGGTGTCGCGACTGTTTGTGCTCTATGCCGTCGTCGAGCTTGCCGTGGTGGTGGCGCTGGCCTCGACGATCGGGCTCGGCTGGACGCTGCTGCTGTTGCTGGCCGCCTTCGTCGTCGGAATGGCGCTGGCGGGTTCGCAATTGAAGCGGCAGCTCACGCGGTTGCGATCCGGACTGACCACGCAACAGTCCCGGGCGGCCAGCGACGGCGCGCTGGTCGCGCTGGGCACGGTGCTCGTGGTGGTTCCAGGGCTGGTCAGCACGGCCGGGGGGCTGCTGCTGCTGTTGCCGCCGACCCGGGCCGCGGCCCGCCCGGTACTGACCGCACTGGCCGTGCGCGGCTTGACTTCCAGCGGCCGGCGCGCGCCGCTGATCACCGTCACCGCCTTTGGCGCCCAACGCTACGCAGCGGCGCCACGACCCCAGCCGGACTACATCGACGGCGAGGTCATCGACGTGACGGAGGTCGACCCGCCGGCTTTGCCTGGCCAGCCCAGGTAGACGCGGTAAAGCGTGACTAACGTGCCCACCACGCTGTTGGTCAACGGCCGGGTGCACAGTCCGACCCATCCCGATGCGACCGCGATGGCGGTCCGCAACGGTGCGGTGGCGTGGCTGGGTAGCGACGACGTTGGCCGTGGGCAGTTCCCCGATGCCGAGATGGTCGATCTCGACGGCCGCTTCGTCGCACCGGGCTTCGTCGACAGCCACATCCATCTCACCGCCACCGGCCTGACGCTGACCGGCCTCGATCTGCGGGCCTCGACCTCGCGCCGACATTGCCTACAGTTGATCGCCGACTATGCGGCCGCTCATCCCGGCCAGCCGATTTGGGGCCACGGTTGGGACGAATCCTCGTGGCCGGAGAATGCCGCGCCGCGCACGGCGGACCTGGACGCGGTACTGGGTGAGCAGCCCGCCTACCTGGCCCGGGTCGATGTGCACTCGGCGCTGGCGTCGACCGGTCTGCGCAAGCAGGCGGCAGGCCTGCCGTCGGCGACCGGATTTGCCGAGCAGCAACCGTTGGTCGGCGACGCCCATCACTTGGTCCGCGCCGTCGCGCGGGACCTGCTGACCGATGCTCAGCGGGCCGAGGCCCGAGTGGCCGCGCTGGACGCGGCGGCCGGCAGCGGGATCGTCGCGGTACACGAATGCGCCGGTCCGCAAATCGGCGGTCTGCACGACTGGCAGGAACTCTGTGCCGTCAACCATGGCGTCGAGGTGACCGGCTACTGGGGTGAAGCGGTGGCCAGCCCGGCGCAGGCGCGGGCGCTCGTCGAGGACACCGGTGCGGCCGGGTTGGCCGGCGACCTCTTCGTCGACGGCGCGCTCGGCTCGCGTACCGCTTGGCTGCACGAGCCCTATACCGACGCCTCGGACCGGGTCGGGGCCTGCTACCTGGATCCCGAGGTCATCACCGCGCACGTGCGAGCATGCACCGAAGCCGGCGTTACCGCGGGTTTCCACGTCATCGGTGACGCCGCGGTTTCGGCCGTCGTCGCCGCCTTCGAGCGCGTGGTCGACGACCTCGGTGTGCCCGCGGTGGCCCGCTGCCGCCACCGGTTGGAACACCTGGAGATGGTCACCGCTGACCAGGCCGCCAAGCTGGCCGTTTGGGGGGTGATGGCCAGCATGCAACCCAATTTCGACGCCCTCTGGGGCGGCCGGAGCGGCATGTATGCCCGCCGTCTCGGTGTCGACCGGGCCGGGGTTCTCAACCCGTTTGCGCTGTTAGCATCCCAAGGCGTGGCCCTCGCGTTCGGATCCGACGCCCCGGTAACCGGCCTCGACCCCTGGGGGACTGTCCGCGCAGCTGCCAACCACCACACACCGGGCAGTTCGGTCTCCGTGCGAGCGGCATTTGCGGCGGCGACCCGCGGTGGCTGGCGGGCCGGCGGCGTCGCAGACGGGCTGATCGGCACTCTGGTACCCGGCGCGCCCGCGTCGTACGCCGTCTGGGACGTCGGCGACCTGGACGTCAGCGCGCCAGGCGCAGCTGTTCCGCGGCTGGGCCCGACCGATCCGTTGCCCCGCTGCCGGCAAACCGTGCACAGGGGTGCGGTCATCTATGGCTAAGGTCATCGAGCGGTTGAACGGCTGGATGCGGTCCAGGCAGGACACCGAGGTCATCCCGGTGCTCGAAGACGACGACACCGGCGTGATCCCGGTTCAAAGCGACGACATCGACGAAGACGGCGCCGAGTCGCAGGACGGCGATCTCGAACCGGCAACCAAGGATCATCTAGGGCACCGCCTTGCCCAGCTCGGCGGTGTGCTGCTGGCATGGGTGGGCAGCCAGCTGCGAATACGGTTGCCGCAGTTGGGCAGGGCCTTGCGGCCCCGCTGGACGCGCCTGGCCGCCGCGATCCTTGCCGGTTTGCTGCTCTGCTCGAGCTATCCGAGGTTCAACTGGTGGTGGGCGGCGGTCATCGCGTTCGCCGTGCTGGCCTGGGTGCTGACCCGCCCGGCCACCACGGCATGGGGCGGATTCGGTTACGGATTCCTGTTCGGCCTGGCCTTCTACCTGCCGTTGATCCGCTGGGTCAGCATCCTGGTCGGCGCCACACCCTTACTGGCGCTGGTATTGGTGTGCGCGCTGTTCCCCGGGGTTTTCGGTCTGCTGGCGGTCGTGGTGCGCCGGCTTCCCGGGTGGCCGATCTGGTTCGCGGTGTTGTGGGCAGCCCAGGAGTGGTTGAAGTCGACGATCCCGTTCGGGGGATTCCCCTGGGGCGTGGTGGGCGCCGGTCAGACCGACGGCCCGTTCTTGCCGTTGGTCCGGTTGGGCGGCGTGCCTCTGCTCTCGCTGGCGATCGTGTTGGTCGGTTGCAGCGCCACCGCGATCGCGCTGGAGATCGCGTCGTGGTTGCAGGCGTCCCGCCGGCCGCATACCGGCGCGGACCATTCCGAGTCCCCGCCCGCCGTGGTGCTACCGGCGATCTGCATCTGCCTGGTGTTCTTCGCCGCCGCGGCCATCTGGCCGCAGGTCCGCCATTCCGGCACCGGATCGGGAAACGAACCGGTCGCCACCGCGGCAGTGGTCCAGGGCAACGTGCCGCGGCTCGGTCTGGAGTTCAACGCGCAGCGGCTTGCGGTGCTGGGCAACGATGTCCGGGAGACGCACCGGCTGGCCGACGACGTGCATGCCGGGCGCGCGCCCCAACCTGACTTCGTCGTCTGGCCCGAGGACGCGTCGGAAGTCGATCCGTTGCGCAACCCCGACGCGGCGCAGCAGATCTCGGCGGCGGTCGAAGCGATCGGCGCGCCGGTCCTGGTCGGGACGGTGCTCGACATCGCGGGCCGGCCGTCGGATGCCCCGGCGGAAACCAACACCGTGATCGTCTGGAATCCGAAGACCGGGCCCGGCGACCGCCACGACAAACGGATTGTGCAGCCGTTCGGCGAGTACCTGCCTTGGCGCGGCTTCTTCCGGCAGCTGTCCGGGCTGGCCGACTGGGCAGGCTATATCGTCCCGGGCACCGGCGACGGGGTGGTCCATGCCGCGGGCATTCCGGTGGGGGTCGCGACCTGCTGGGAAGTCATTTTCGACCGCGCGCTGCGAGACGCGGTTCACAACGGCGCCGAGGTGCTCGCGGTGCCCGCCAACAACGCCAACTTCAACCCGACGATGAGCGAGCAGCAGCTGGCCTTCTCGAAGGTGCGCGCTGTCGAGCTCGACCGCTACGTCGTCGTCGCCAGCAACGTGGGAATCTCCGCTCTGGTCACGCCGGACGGCCGAGAGCTGGTCCGGACGAGTTTCTTCGAGCCGGCCTACCTGGACAACCAGCTGCGTCGCAAAACGACGCTGACGCCGGCCGCCAAGTGGGGCCCGATCGTGCAGGGAAGCCTGGTCGTGGCGGCTGTCGCTGTGCTGTTCGCTGCAATGCTGCACAATGGATGGTTCACGGATATCAACCGTCGTCTGTCGAAGCTGGCGAGAAGCGTCGGCTCAGCAAAGGAGAAATCCGACGACGACCTGCTCGGCGACGACGACGTAGCCGACGAAGATCAGCTAGCCGACCCTGACCTCGTCGGGGACCAGCGGCCAGAAAGAGGAGACATATGACCACCGGCGATCCGGTGTCGCGGGTTGCGGGCGATCGCCCCACCCAGCGCACCCTGGTGATCATCCCCACCTATAACGAGCGGGAGAACCTCCCGCTGATCATGCAGCGCCTGAACCAGGCTCGTCCCGACGTGCATGTGCTGGTTGTCGACGACAGCAGCCCCGACGGCACCGGAGCGCTCGCCGACGAACTGGCGTCCGCCGACCCCGAGCGGATCCATGTCATGCACCGCACTGCCAAGGACGGCCTGGGTGCGGCATACCTGGCCGGGTTCGCCTGGGGGCTGAGCCGGCAGTACACGACGCTGGTGGAGATGGACGCCGACGGTAGTCACGCGCCCGAGCAGCTCCATCGGCTGTTGGAGGCCGTCGACGCCGGAGCTGACCTGGCGATCGGGTCACGCTACGTCAACGGCGGGAACGTGCAGAACTGGCCGTGGCGACGCTGGGCGCTGTCGTGGACGGCCAACACCTACGCCCGGTTGGCGCTGGGCATCGGCATACATGACATCACCGCCGGCTACCGTGCCTATCGCGCCGACGTTCTGCAGAAGATCGATCTCGACCACGTCGAATCGAAGGGCTACTGCTTTCAGATCGACTTGACGTGGCGCACCATCACCAACGGGTTCACCGTCGTCGAGGTGCCGATCACCTTCACCGAGCGTGAGCTCGGCGTATCCAAGATGAGCGGATCCAATATCCGCGAGGCGCTGGTCAAAGTCGCGCAGTGGGGGATCGACGGCCGGCGCAACCGCAACCGGGCGGTACCGGTCAACAAGTGAGGTAGCCGCCGACGCTGCCGTCAGCTGCCGCGACGGCGCGTCCTGATCAGCTCGAGACGCTCCTTGAGCAGTTCGTCGAGCTCCTCTACCGAACGGCGCTCGAGCAGCATGTCCCAGTGCGTGCGGGGCGGCTTGACCTTCTTCGGCTCCGGCAGGTCACCTTCGATCAAGGTGCCTTCCATCCCGTTACGGCACAGCCAGGCTGCCGGGGATCTCGGCATCGTCAGCGAACGGTACGTCGAACTCCTCACCGTTCTCCGTGCGATACCGGGCAATCTGGCGTGGCGCCAAGTCGTGATTGCGGTCGGTCTCGTAACTTACGGCTCCAAGGCGACTGCCTCTTAGGACACGATCAGCCATTGGTACCCACTCCTCTTAACGTCTTCTCAGCAGCTAGCGCCTAGACAACGACCGGGGCGGTCAACAGAGTTCCCAGCGTTTGGCGGTAGATGCGACTCGACCGTCCATGATACCGGGATCCGGTGATAACCCCGACTAAAGTCGGCGCCGTGAGCCGTCGCGTCCGCCCGCAACCGTGCCGCTGGTGCGGACGGGATGTCGCTGACAGCGGCTTGGGCCGTCGTCGCCAGTACTGTCGGCAATCGTGCCGGCAGCGGGCCTACGAGCAGCGGGCGTCGATCAACGGCGTAAAAGGTGCATCGTTGCCGCCCGACGCGGTGGTGCTGTCGGCTGACGAGGCCGCTGACCTGTCCGACCGCGTCTACCAGGTGCGATGTGCGGCAGAAGACGTAGCAACGGCGCTTGATGAAGGAGCCGAAGCGACCGAGTTACGCGAGCTGTGCGATGCGTTGATGCAGGCCGCCCACGCCGCCGACGGCTGGCGCTGACCGGGCGGAGCACTGCGGGTACAGTCTCGCCATGGATCGCTGGGCAACGCCGAAATTGGCTGCGGACCCAGGTCATGAATCAGGCGAGCAAGTCGGTGCACGGCGCCACTTCTCCGGGTACGAAGCCGGGAGTATCGGAAGTCTTGGAAATCCTGTCGAAGTTTGACCCGGCTGCTGCGCTCGGGGCCGCATTCTGGATTCAGCGACGACCTAAGTTAGGCGAGGGGTAGCGACATGGTTGACCAACTTCAGCATGCGACCGAAGCATTGCGGAAAGCCCTGGTCCAGGTCGAGCGCCTCAAGCGCAAAAACCGTGCCTGGTTGGAGCGGTCCAGCGAGCCGATCGCGATCGTCGGGATGGCGTGCCGTTTCCCCGGCGGGGTGGATTCCCCAGAAGGCCTGTGGGACATGGTGGCCCAGGGCCGCGACGTGATATCGGAATTCCCGACCGACCGGGGCTGGGACCTGGCCGGGTTATTCGACCCGGACCCCGACGCGCCGCACAAGTCGTATGCGCGTGCCGGTGGGTTCGTCGACGATGTCGCGGGTTTCGACGCGGCGTTCTTCGGCATTTCGCCGACCGAGGCGCTGGCCACCGATCCCCAGCACCGGATGCTCCTGGAGCTGTCGTGGGAGGCTCTGGAGCACGCCGGAGTTGACCCGACCACGTTGCGCGGCAGCGCCACTGGCGTCTTCGCCGGAATCATCGTTCAGGGCTACGGCATGCTCGCCGAAGAGATCGAGGGCTACCGGCTGACCGGCATGACGTCGAGTGTGGCGACCGGCCGGGTGGCTTACGTGCTGGGGCTGGAGGGCCCCGCGGTATCGGTGGATACCGCCTGCTCTTCGTCGCTGGTGGCCCTGCACATGGCGGTGCAGTCGTTGCGGTCCGGGGAGTGCGACCTGGCGCTGGCCGGCGGTGCGACCGTTAACGCCACCCCAACCGTGTTCGTCGAATTCAGCCGGCACCGCGGCTTGTCGCCGGATGGCCGCTGCAAGCCCTTCGCGCAAGCCGCCGACGGTGTCGGCTGGTCCGAGGGCGGCGGGATGTTGGTGGTGGAGCGGCTCTCCGATGCCCAGCGGTTGGGCCATCCGGTGTTGGCGGTAGTACGCGGTTCGGCGGTCAATCAGGATGGCGCCTCTAACGGGTTGACCGCGCCCAACGGGCCATCCCAGCAGCGTGTGGTACGGACGGCATTGGCCAATGCCGGCCTTAGTGGCGCCGAGGTGGACGTGGTGGAGGGCCACGGCACCGGCACCACGTTGGGTGATCCGATCGAGGCGCAGGCGTTGTTGGCGACGTATGGGCAGGACCGGTCGCAGCCGCTCTGGTTGGGGTCGATCAAGTCCAACATGGGTCACACGCAGGCCGCTGCCGGGGTAGCCGGTGTGATCAAGATGGTGCAGGCGATGCGCCATGAGATGTTGCCGGCGACTTTGCATGTCGACCAACCCAGTCCGCACGTGGATTGGACGGCGGGGTCGGTGGAGTTGTTGACCGAGGCGCGCCCGTGGCGAGCCGAGTCGGCCGACGGTCGGGTGCGCCGCGCCGGGGTGTCGTCGTTTGGCATCAGTGGCACCAATGCGCATGTGATCGTCGAGGCGGTCCCGGCAGCGGCGATGACTGAACGGGCGGTCGAACCGCCGGTCGTTCCGTGGGTGGTGTCGGCCAAGAGCGCGGCGGCGCTTTCGGCACAGGCGGCCCGATTGGGCGAATTCCTTGGCGCGCATGAGCAATTGGATGCCGCGGATATCGGCTGGTCGCTTGCGGGCCGCTCGAAGTTTGAGCATCGGGCCGTGGCGCTCGGCGCGGACCGCCAGGAGCTGCTCAACGGTTTGACGGAGCTGGCCGAGGGAATGCCCGGCGTCTCGGTAGTCCAGGGGCATGCCACACCGGCGGGCAAAACCGTGTTCGTATTCCCCGGCCAAGGTTCCCAGTGGCTCGGCATGGGCGTCGAATTACTCGACACCGCACCGGTTTTCGCTGAGCAGATCAACGCATGCGCAGAGGCGTTCGCCGAATTCGTCGACTGGTCACTCCTCGACGTGCTCCGCGGCGAGCCGGGCGCGCCAGGCCTGGATCGCGTCGACGTGGTTCAACCGGTGCTGTTCGCGGTGATGGTCTCGCTCGCCGAATTATGGCGATCGGTAGGCGTACGTCCGGACGCCGTGATCGGACATTCCCAAGGCGAAATCGCCGCCGCCTACGTCGCGGGCGCGCTGTCCCTGCGCGATGCCGCACGCGTGGTGACCCTGCGCAGCAAACTGCTGCTGGCGCTGGCGGGGCGGGGCGGCATGGTCTCGCTGGCCTGCGGTGCCGAGCAGGCCCGAGAATTGTTGGCCCCCTTCGATGATCGCATCAGCATCGCCGCGGTCAACGGGCGATCTGCCGTGGTGGTGTCCGGCGAAGTCGCCGCACTCGACGAGTTGGTCCAACAGTGTGCCGACCGTGAGCTCCGTGCCCGTCGAATCGACGTCGACTATGCCTCCCATTCCGTCCACGTCGCATGCATCCGCGAGCAGCTCGCCGAGGTCCTTTCCGGCCTCGAGCCGCGCTCCTCGCGCACCGCCTTTTTCTCCACGTTGACCGGCGGCCTGCTCGACACCGCCGGTTTGGACGCCGACTACTGGTATCGCAACATCCGGCAGACCGTGCAATTCGATCAGGCCGTGCGCAATGCGTGCCAACAGGGCTACCGGACTTTCGTCGAATGCAGTCCGCATCCCGCTCTGATCGCCGGCATCGAAGACACCTTCAACGACTGCGCCGACACCAGCGGCGAACCGATCGTCATCCCCACCCTTGGTCGCGAGGAGGGCGGCATCCACCGGTTCCTCACTTCGGCCGCGCAAGCCTTCGTATCGGGCGTAAATGTGGATTGGCGTGCGGTGCTGCCCGGCGCCGAGTTCGTGGAGCTGCCGACGTATGCCTTTGAACGACGGCGGTTTTGGCTCTCCGGTGACGGCGCCGCGCTGGATGCGGCGGGTCTGGGCCAAGAGGCCGGTGAGCACGCGTTGCTGGGTGCGGTGGTGGAACTGCCCGAGTCGGGCGGGGTGGTGCTGACCGGCCGGCTCTCGACGGCGTCGCAGGGGTGGCTGGCCGATCACGCCGTCGACGGCGTGGTGGTGTTCCCGGGTGCGGGGTTCGTCGAGTTGGCGATCCGCGCCGGCGACGAAGTCGGCTGCAGATGCGTCGACGAGCTGATGTTGCAGTCGCCGTTGATGCTGCCGCCGTCGGGTTCGGTCGCCGTGCAAGTGGTCGTGGGGCCGGCCGACGAATCCGGCCAGCGCAGCGTGTCGGTGTTCTCCCGCGCCGACGCGAATACCGATTCGGGCTGGATCTGCCATGCCAGCGGGCAGCTGGCTTCGGGATCGATTGAGCCGGGCGCGGATTTGTCGGTGTGGCCGCCCGAGGGTGCGACCGCCGTCGCCGTGTCCGACGGTTACCAGCGGTTGGCGGCCCGCGGGTACGGATACGGCCCGGCTTTCCAGGGGTTGACGGCGCTGTGGCGTCGTGGTGACGAACTGTTCGCAGAAGTAGCGCTGCCGGACGCGGCCGGGGGCGTCAGCGGATTCGGTGTGCACCCGGTGCTACTGGACGCCGCGCTGCACGCAGCGGTGATGGCCCACAACGACGACGGCTTGGTCGAACTGGCCCTACCGTTCTCCTGGGAGGGCGTGTCGCTGCATGCGGCGGGGGCGTCGGCGGTGCGGGCGCGGATTGCACCGTCGGGTCCGTCGGCGGTGTCGGTGGAGTTGGCCGACGGGTTGGGGTTGCCGGTGTTGTCGGTGGCTTCGATGGTCGCTCGTCCGGTGTCGCAACAACAGCTGATGGCGGCGATGTCCGGGTCAGGCGGAGATCGGCTCTATGAGCTGGTGTGGTCGGCTGCTTCGCCCGGTTCGCCCGGCTCACACACCGAGACGCCGTCGTACGAAGTTCTCCAGATCGCGTCGACCACCGAGGATCCGGTCGTCGACACTTACGAGTGCACACATAAGGCATTAGCTGCGGTGCAGTCGTGGCTGGCCGAGCCTGACCCAGGCGTACTGCTGGTATCGACCCGGGGCGCAATGGCATTGGCGGGGGAGGATGTCACCGATCTTGCGGGTGCTGCGGTGTGGGGGTTGGTGCGTTCGGCGCAGACCGAGCATCCGGGCCGGATCGTGTTGGTGGATTCCGATGCGGCCCTGGACGATACGGCGATAGCCAAAGTGCTTGCGGTTGGCGAGCCGCAGGTGGTGGTTCGGGCCGGGACGGTTTACACCGCGCGGGTGCACGGCAGTCGAGCGGTTGAGGGTGTGTTGGTGCCGCCGGGCGACGGGCCATGGCGGCTGGGGCTGTCCAGCGCCGGCACCTTCGAGAATCTGCAGTTGGAGCCGGTTCCCAACGCAGACGCGCCACTGGAACCGGGCCAGGTCCGGGTGGCGCTGCGTGCGATAGCCGCGAACTTCCGCGACATCATGATCATTCTGGGCATGTTCACCCACGACGCGCTGATCGGCGGGGAGGGGGCTGGGGTTGTCGTCGAAGTCGGGCCAGGAATAACTGAATTCGCGGTCGGCGATTCGGTGTACGGCTTCTTCCCGGACGGCAGCGGCACCCTTGTCGCCGGCGACGTTCGGCTGCTGCTCCCGATGCCTGCCGACTGGTCATACCCCGAAGCGGCGGCCATATCAGCCGTTTTCACCACCGCGTGGATGGCATTTGTGCAGCTGGCCGACGTCAAGCCGGGGCAGCGGGTGTTAGTCCATGCCGCCGCCGGCGGGGTGGGGATGGCGGCGGTGCAGTTGGCCCGGCATCTGGGGTTGGAGGTGTTTGCCACTGCTAGCCGGGGCAAGTGGGACACGTTGCGGGCGATGGGGTTTGACGAGGATCACATCTCGGATTCGCGCAGTCTGGAGTTCGAGGACAAATTCCGGACGGTCACCGGTGGTCGCGGTGTGGATGTGGTGCTGGACTCGCTGGCCGGTGACTTCGTGGACGCCTCGCTGCGTCTGGTGGCACCGGGTGGGGTGTTCTTGGAGATGGGCAAGACCGACATCCGCGACCCTGGCGCGATCGCCGAGCAATACCCGGGCGTGCGCTACCGGGCCTTCGACCTCTTCGAGCCTGGCCGACCTCGGATGCATCAGTACATGCTCGAACTCGCCGAACTGTTCGATGCCGGAATCCTTCGGCCGTTGCCGGTGACGACGTTTGATGTGCGGCGGGCGCCGGCAGCGTTGCGGTATTTGAGTCAGGCGCGCCACATCGGCAAGGTCGTGTTGACGATGCCCGATGCGTGGGCGGCGGGCACGGTGGTGATCACCGGTGGTACCGGGATGGCGGGTTCGGCGTTGGCGCGTCACGTGGTGGCTAATCATGGTGTGCGCCAGTTGATGTTGTTGAGTCGGAGGGGGCCGGATGCTCCGGGCGCGGCAGCGTTGGCGGCCGAACTCAGCGGGGCAGGTGTGCAGGTTTCGGTGGTGGCCTGTGATGCCGGCGATCGTGAGGCGTTGGCCAAGGTGCTGTCGGATGTTTCGGTGCAGCATCCGTTGTCGGCGGTGATTCATGCTGCCGGGGTGCTTGATGACGCTGTTGTGACGTCGTTGACGCCGCAGCGAATGGATGCGGTATTGCGAGCCAAGGTGGATGCGGCGTGGAACCTGCATGAGCTGACCCGCGATGCGAATGTGTCTGCGTTTGTGATGTTTTCGTCGATGGCTGGGTTGGTGGGGTCGTCGGGTCAGGCCAATTACGCCGCGGCCAACTCATTCCTCGACGCATTGGCTGTGCATCGGCGTGCGCATGGTCTGCCAGCGATCTCGCTGGGCTGGGGGCTGTGGGACCAAGCCAGCGACATGACCGGCGGACTCGACGCCGCGGGCCGGGCCCGGTTGGGTCGCACCGGCGTGTTGGGGCTCTCGACGGCGGAGGCCTTGAAGCTTTTCGACACCGCGATGGTCGTCGACGAACCGTTCCTGCTGCCCGCCCGCATCGACACCACCGCGCTTCGCGCCAACGCGGCAGTGGTGCCGCCGATGTTCGTCGACCTGATCAACACGCCGACCCGCCGACGCGTCGACGATTCGCTGGCCGCCAGTAAGTCGAAATCCGCACTGGCGCATCGCATACACGGGCTGCCCGAGGCCGAGCAGCATGAGGTGCTGCTGGATTTGGTGCGCTCACACATCGCAACCGTGCTGGGCAACACCACCCCGGAAGCCATCGACCCTGATAAGGCGTTCCAGGAGCTGGGCTTTGACTCGTTGACCGCGGTCGAGATGCGTAACCGGCTCAAAGCCGCGACCGGGCTGGCGCTTTCGCCCACCCTCATCTTCGACTACCCGACACCCAATGGCTTGGCCAGCTACATCCGGACCGAACTCGCCGGCGTTCCGCAGGAGATCAAACAGGTGCCCGCGGTCCGAGCTACCACCGACGCAGCAGTCGCGATCGTCGGAATGGCCTGCCGTTTCCCTGGCGGGGTGGATTCCCCGGAGAGCCTGTGGGACATGGTGGCCCAGGGCCGCGACGTGCTCACCGAGTTCCCGAACGACCGCGGCTGGGATCTGGCCGGGCTGTATAACCCGGATCCCGACGTTCCGGGTGCGTGCTACACCCGCACCGGTGGATTCGTCGACGGCGTCGCGGACTTCGACCCCGCATTCTTCGGGGTGGGGCCGTCCGAGGCGCTGGCGATGGATCCCCAGCAACGCCTATTCCTCGAACTGTCTTGGGAAGCGTTGGAGCGGACGGGGATTGAGCCCGGTGAGTTGCGGGGCAGTGCCACCGGTGTGTTCGCCGGGGTGTACACACAGGGCTACGGCATGGGCGCTGCACCAGCCGTTGAGGGCTTCCGGCTGACCGGACAGTCGTCGAGTGTGGCCTCGGGGCGGGTGGCGTATGTGCTGGGCCTGGAGGGCCCGGCCGTATCGGTCGATACCGCCTGCTCGTCGTCATTGGTGGCGTTGCACATGGCGGTGCAGTCGCTGCGTTCGGGGGAGTGCGACCTGGCGTTGGCCGGCGGTGTGACCGTCAACGCCACGCCCGACATCTTTGTGGAATTCAGCCGCATGCGGGGCCTGTCGCCGGACGGCCGGTGCAAGGCCTATGCAGGTGCGGCTGATGGCACCGGATTCTCCGAAGGTGGGGGAATGCTGGTGGTGGAGCGGCTTTCCGATGCCCAGCGGTTGGGCCATCCGGTGCTGGCGGTCGTCCGCGGCTCAGCGGTCAATCAGGATGGCGCCTCCAACGGGTTGACCGCGCCCAACGGGCCATCCCAGCAGCGGGTAGTGCGTGCGGCCCTGGCCAACGCCGGGTTGACCGCGACTGATGTCGATGTGGTGGAAGGCCACGGCACCGGCACCACGTTGGGTGATCCGATCGAGGCGCAGGCGTTGTTGGCGACGTATGGGCAGGACCGGTCGCAGCCGCTCTGGTTGGGGTCGATCAAGTCCAACATGGGTCACACCCAGGCAGCAGCCGGTGTGGCCGGTGTGATCAAGATGGTATTGGCCATGCGCCATGAGGTATTGCCGCCGACATTGCATGTCGACGAGCCCAGCCCGCATGTGGATTGGTCGACGGGGTCGATGGCCCTGTTGACCGAGTCCCAGCCGTGGCCGGCCGACGGCCGGCTGCGCCGCGCCGGGGTGTCGTCGTTTGGCATCAGTGGCACCAACGCGCATGTGATCATCGAGGCGGGACCCGCGGCGGCGGCGACTGAGCGGGCGGCCGAACCGCCGATCGTGCCCTGGGTGCTGTCGGCCAAGACCACGGCGGTGTTGGGCAGGCAGGCCGCGCGGCTAGCTGAATTCATCGGCGCGCGCGAGCAATTGGACGCCGCTGATGTGGGCTGGTCGCTGGCGGGCCGGTCGACGTTCGAGCATCGGGCGGTGGTGCTCGGTGCTGATCGCCGGCAATTGCTGGCCGGTCTGGCGGAATTGGCCGCCGGTGAGCCGGGTGGCTCAGTGGTCAGCGGGCATGCCGCCCCGGCCGGCAAAACGGTGTTCGTCTTCCCCGGCCAGGGGGCGCAATGGCTCGGCATGGGCATGGGCCTGCATGCCGCCTATCCGGTCTTCGCTGAAGCCTTCAACACGGTCGTCGGCGAGCTCGACCGGCACCTACTGCGGCCGCTGCGCGAAGTCATCTGGGGCAACGACGAAAACCTGTTGAATACAACTGAATTCGCGCAGCCGGCGTTGTTCGCGATCGAAGTCGCGCTGTACCGGCTGCTGGAGTCTTGGGGCCTGCGACCCGATTTCGTGATGGGCCACTCGATAGGCGAGTTGACCGCAGCGCACGTCGCCGGCGCGCTGTCGCTGGAAAACGCTGCCGTGCTGGTGGTTGCGCGAGGCCGGTTCATGCAGGCGCTGCCCGCCGGCGGCGCGATGATGGCCGTGCAGGCAACCGAAGACGAAGTGCGGCCGCTGCTGGCCGACGGTGTCGATATCGCCGCCGTGAACGGACCGTCGTCGGTGGTGGTTTCCGGCGATACCGCCGCGGTGACCGCGATCGCCGACCAGCTGCGCGAACAAGGCCGCCGCGTGCACAAACTCGCCGTCTCACACGCATTCCATTCTCCGTTGATGGAGCCGATGATCGCCGAGTTCAGGGCAGCGGCAAAAGGGCTGACCGTCAACGCGCCTACCATCCCGGTCATCTCGAATGTGACCGGGCGTTTGGCGGGGCCGGACTTCGCCTCGGCCGATTACTGGACCGAGCACATCCGGGCGGCGGTACGGTTCGCCGACAGCGTGCGCTGCGTGAATTCGACTGGGGGCAATCGATTCCTCGAGGTCGGTCCCGGTGGCGGCCTGACCTCATCGATCGAGGAATCGCTCGCCGAGGCCGATATTGTGTCGGTGCCGATGTTGCGCAAAGATCGCCCCGAACCAACCAGTCTGATGAGCGGGGTGGCTCAAGCCTTTGTGTCGGGCGTGGGTGTGGATTGGCGTGCGGTGCTGCCCGGAGCCGAATTCGTCGAGTTGCCGACGTATGCCTTTGAGCGGCGGCGATTCTGGCTCTCCGGTGATGGCGCTGCCGGTGACGCTGCCGGGCTGGGCTTGGTACCCAGCGAGCACGCGTTGCTGGGTGCGGTTATTGACCTGCCGAGCTCGGGCGGGGTGGTACTGACCGGCCGGCTTTCCACGGCTTCACAGGCCTGGCTTGCTGATCACGCCGTTGCCGGTGTGGTGGTGTTCCCGGGAGCCGGGTTTGTCGAGTTGGCGATCCGCGCCGGCGATGAAGTCGGCTGCTCGGTCATCGACGAACTGATGCTGGCGACGCCGTTGGTGATTCCGGCAACCGGCTCGGTTGCCGTGCAAGTCGTCGTCGGCGCTGCCGATGAGTCAGGCAACCGGTCGGTGTCGGTCTTTTCCCGCGCCGACGAACACTCAAGCTGGACCCTGCATGCCGAAGGTGTAGTCCGGCCGGGCGGTGCCGAGCCGGGTACCGACATGTCGACCTGGCCGCCGGTAGGTGCGACCCCGGTCGACATCGACGGGCTCTACAACCGACTGGCGGCGCGCGGGTACGGATACGGCCCGGCATTCCAGGGGTTGACCGCGATGTGGCGTCGCGGCGACGAGGTGTTCGCCGACGTATGCCTGCCGGGCGATGCCGGCGTCTCACCGGCCGGATTCGGTGTGCACCCGGCGGTGTTGGACGCGGCGTTGCACGCGGTGATCGTGGCGACCGAAACCGACGACCGCGGTGTGCTGGTGCCGTTCTCTTGGCAGGGCGTGTCGCTGCATGCGGCGGGGGCCTCGGCGGTGCGGGCGCGGATTGCCCCGTCGGGTCCGTCGGCGGTGTCGGTGGAGTTGGCCGACGGGTTGGGGTTGCCGGTGTTGTCGGTGGCTTCGATGGTGGCTCGTCCGGTGTCGCAGCAGCAGTTGATGGCGGCGGTGTCCGGGTCGGGGCCCGACCGGATCTTCGAGGTGGTCTGGTCGCCCGCTTCGCCAGCCTCGCACGCCGAGACGCCGCCGCATGATCTCTTCGAATCCGTTGCTGCCGAGGAAGATCCGCTGGCCGCAACCTACCGCCGCAGCCATGAAGCGCTGGCCGCGCTGCAGTCCTGGCTCGCCGAGCACGACTCGGGAATCCTCGTAGTAGCGACCCGCGGTGCGGTGGCGCTACCGGGGGAGGACGTCACCGATCTGGCCGGTGCTGCGGTGTGGGGGTTGGTGCGTTCGGCGCAGACCGAGCATCCCGGCCGGATCGCGTTGGTGGATTCCGATGCGTCCCTTGACGATGCGACGATAGCCGAGGTGTTGGCGGCCGGTGAGCCGCAGGTGCTGGTTCGGGCCGGCAAGGTTTACACCCCACGGGTGCACGGCAGTCGCGCGGTCGACGCCCTGCTGGTGCCGCCCAGTGACGGCGCATGGCGGATCGGCATGTCGAGTAAGGGCACGTTCGAGAATCTGCTGCTGGAGCCGATCCCGAACGCCGAAGCGGCGCTGGAGCCCGGCCAGGTCCGGGTCGCTGTCCGTACGATGGCAGCCAACTTCCGCGACGTCATGATCGCGCTTGGACTCTACCCCGACGACGATGCCTCAATGGGGGTCGAGGCCTCCGGCATCGTCGTCGAAACAGCCTCGGGCGAAGGTCGATTCGCGATCGGTGACCGTGTCACCGGGCTATTCCCTGAGGGCACCGGCACCATGGCGATCACCGACGATCGACTGCTGATGGAGATCCCGGCGGGCTGGTCGTACGCCGATGCGGCAACAGCGCCGGTGGTCTTCGCGACTGCGTACTACGCCCTGACGACGCTGGCCGATATCCGGCCGGGGCAGCGGGTGTTGGTGCATGCCGCTACCGGCGGGGTGGGGATGGCGGCGGTGCAGTTGGCCCGGCATTTGGGGTTGGAGGTGTTTGCCACTGCCAGTCGGGGCAAGTGGGACACGTTGCGGGCGATGGGGTTTGACGAGGATCACATCTCGGATTCGCGCAGTCTGGAGTTCGAGGACAAGTTCCGGGCCATGACCGGTGGTCGCGGTATGGATGTCGTGCTGGACTCGCTGGCTGGAGACTTCGTCGAGGCCTCGTTGCGGTTGGTGGCACCGGGTGGGGTGTTCTTGGAGATGGGCAAGACCGACATCCGCGATCCCGATGTGGTTGCCCGGGATCACCCCGGGGTGCGCTATCGCGCCTTCGACCTCTTCGAGGCTGGAGCAGACCATATCGAGCGAATGCTCACTGGTCTGGCCAAGTTGTTCGAGGACGCGGCGCTGCGTCCGTTGCCGGTGACGGCGTTTGATGTGCGGCGGGCGCCGGCGGCGTTGCGGTATTTGAGTCAGGCGCGTCATGTAGGCAAGGTGGTGTTGACGATGCCTGATGCGTGGGCGTCGGGCACGGTGGTGATTACTGGTGGTACCGGGATGGCGGGGTCGGCGCTGGCCCGTCATGTGGTGGGCAGTCATGGTGTACGGCAGTTGTTGTTGTTGAGTCGGCGTGGACCGGATGCGCCAGGGGCGGCGGAGTTGGTGGCCGAGTTGGCTGCGGTTGGTGCGCAGGTTGAGGTGGTGGCCTGTGACGCGGCTGATCGTGAGGCGTTGGCCAAGGTGTTGGCTGATATTTCGGTGCAGCATCCGTTGTCGGCGGTGGTTCATGCTGCGGGGGTTCTTGATGATGCGGTGGTGACGTCGTTGACGCCGGATCGGGTGGATGCGGTGTTGCGGGCCAAGGTGGATGCGGCGTGGAATTTGCATGAGTTGACTCGTGAGTTGGGTGTGTCGGCGTTTGTGATGTTTTCGTCGATGGCTGGGTTGGTGGGGTCGTCGGGTCAGGCGAATTATGCTGCGGCGAACGCGTTTTTGGACGGGTTGGCGGTGTATCGGCGTGCTCGTGGTTTGCCGGCGATCTCGCTGGGCTGGGGTTTGTGGGAGCAGGCCAGCAACATGACCGGTGGCCTGGCGTCTGTTGATTTCGCCCGGTTTGCCCGCGATGGCATCGTGGCGATGTCGGCCACCGAGGCACTGCAGTTGTTGGACAGCGCGATGGTGGTCGACGAGCCGTTCCTGCTTCCCGCCCGCATCGACATCGCCGCGCTGCGCGCGAAGTACGACGCGGGCACCCTGCCGCCGATGTTCGTCGATCTGATCAACGCGCGCGCGAGGCGACAGGTCGACGACTCGCTGGCCGCTGCCAAGTCGAAGTCCGCGCTGCTGGAACGCCTCGAAGGGCTGCCCGAGGCCGAGCAGGATGAGGTGCTGCTGGAATTGGTGCGTTCACACATCGCGACCGTGCTGGGCAACACCACCCCGGAAGCCATCGATCCTGATAAGGCGTTCCAGGAGTTGGGCTTTGACTCGTTGACCGCGGTCGAGATGCGTAACCGGTTGAAAGCCGCCACCGGGCTGGCGCTTTCACCGACCCTCATCTTCGACTACCCGAACTCCGCAGCGCTGGCGGGGTACTTCCGTCAAGAGCTCGTCGGCGTCTCGAGCGAGTCGCTGCCCCAAGTTGCGCCCGGCGAGGCGGAAATCCAGCGCGTCTTGGCGTCCATTCCGGTCAAACGCCTTCGCCAGGCGGGGATTTTGGACGTGCTGCTGGGCCTCGCGAACGAGGCCGACGGAGCCGGCGCAGCAGAAAACAGGGAACAGGACATCGCGGCAATGGATCTCGACGACCTCGTCACTGCTGCTTTCCTCGACGACGACGACTAGCCGGATGAGGTTTGAGGTCAGCCAGTGAGAGTCGCCGTCACCGGGGCGAGCGGGGTGATCGGTCGCGGCGTCGCCGCCCGACTTCTCCGCCAGGGTCACGACGTCGTCGGTCTGGCCCGTCATCAGCCCGAAAGCTGGCCGAGCTCCGCTGAATTCGTCCGAAGCGATATTCGCGACGCAGCCGGAGTGCGGCGCGCGGTCGCAGGCACCGACGTCGTCGTGCACTGCGCCTGGGCGGTCGATCGCGAGACAAATATCGGGGGGACCGCCAACGTGCTGGATGCAATGGCCCAAGCCGGCACCCGTCGCATCGTGTTCGCTTCGTCGGCACACGTCTACGGAGCAGACCAAGCTGGTGCACCGCCGAAATCGGAGTCCGACGGCCTCAACCCGGTTTCGGCGGAAGGGTGCGACGAAGCCAGGGTCGAGGAGATGCTGGCCGCCTCCGGCGCGGAATGGGTGGCGATCCGCTCGGCAGCCATCCTCGGTAGAGGTGTCGACAACTGGGCGCGCCGGGTGTTGGCGTCGCCGCTTTTTCCCGACGTCGGCGGCTGTGCTGACCGCAGGTTACAGGTCGTGCACAGCGACGACGTGCACCGAGTTTTCGTCCACGCGGTCACCGATTCCGGCGTCGGCAGTGGGCCGGTGAACGTTGCCGCGCAAGGGGAGCCGACGTTGCGGGCGATCGCCGGCGTGCTTCGGCGGCCAGTGCTGCGCGCGAGTAAGCGGCTACTGAGTTCACCTGAGCTGGATCGCCTGCTGAGCGCCCCGTCGATGGATACCGCACTGCTGCGCGACAAATGGAATTTCACTGTCGCCTGGACCGCCGAGGAGTGTGTCGAAGACGTCGCGTTGGCGGTGCGGGGCCGAATCAGCGTCGGCAAGCGGGTGATATCGCTGCCCTGGCGACTGACTGATGTCCAAGACGTGCCGTCGGTCGATGTGCCGGCCGCCGACGGAGTTGCTCCGGTCCTGGCCGGCCCGGAGGGCGCCAACGGCGAATTCGACACGCCCATCGACCCGCGCTTCCCGACCTACCTTGCTACCAATCTGTCGGAGGCGCTTCCCGGGCCGTTTTCACCGTCGTCGGCGTCGGTGACTGTGCAGGGGCTGCGAGCTTCCGGCGCGGTGATCGCCGCGAGGCTGCGGCCCGGCGGTCTGATCCAACACGAAATCGCGACCCGAACCATCGGTGTCTTCGCACACCGCCTGTACGGGGCCATCACGACCGCGCACTTCATGGCGGAGACCGTTCCGTTCGTCAAGCCGGCGACGGTGATTCGGCAGAGCCAGTTCTTCGGCCACAGCGTGGCCAGCATGCCGATCTACGGTGATCAACCGCTGCCGCGGGAATCCGGTCCGGCGGTGCAGGCGCTGCGCACGATGCGCAACCTCGGGGTGTTCGCGGCCAACTTGGCCGGCCTGACCATCGGCGCCGCACGCGACACGCATGACTTCATCGACGACATCGGTCGCCTTAACGATCTTGTTGCCGGTGATCTTTCGCAGCTCACCGACGCGCGAGTGCAAAGCCTGATCTTGTTGGCGCGCGATCAGGTGATACACGGCTGGGTGCTGGCGTCGGGCTCGTTCATGTCGTTCGCCGCTCTGAGTGTGGTCCTGCGCGGTCTGAGCGGACGTGACATGGTGCTCCCGGTCGGTCAGCAGGTGGCCAGCGGACAGCCACTGAGCGCCGTGTACCGACTCGCGAACGCCGCGCAGCGCGATCCCAACGTAAGCCGGATCCTGGCCGGCCCCTGTGACCATCTCGACGAACTGGCCGCCAAGGCCCCGGAATTCCATGCGGCGGTGCTTGCCGAGCTCAAAGTGATCGGGCACCGCGGGCCTGCCGAGGTCGAGATGCGGTCCGCCAGCTACGCCGACGACCCCGAGATGCTGATCCGCATGGTGGCCAAATCGCTGAACATGCCCGCGCGGCCGCAGGCCCAACGACCGGTAATCCCGTTGCAGGCCCGCCCGGTCGCGCGGCTTGCCGCTTACCAACTGCGCGACCGCGAAGTCCGTCGCGACAGAATGGTCCGGGCAATCTGGTTGCTGCGCAAGCTACTGCGGGAGCTGGGCCGAAGGCTGGTCGATGCGGGTGTGCTCGATACCCCCGACGATGTGTTCTATCTGCTGGTCGACGAACTCGATGCGCTGCCGGCCGACGCTGCCGGACTGGTCGCCCGGCGCCGCGCCGAACAGCGCAGGCTGGCCGGCTTCGCGCCGCCCGCAATGTTCACCGGCAGTTGGCAAGCCGCCAGCTCGCTGGCGACCGTCCTCGCCCCCGGCGAGACGCTGAACGGCGTCGGGGTCTGCGGCGGGCGCGTTCGCGGCCGGGTGCGCATCGTCAGACCTGAGTCGATCGACGATCTGGAGCCTGGGGAGATCCTGGTCGCCGAGGTCACCGATGTCGGCTACACCGCCGCTTTCTCCTATGCGGCCGCGGTGGTGACCGAGCTCGGCGGACCGATGTCGCATGCCGCCGTGGTAGCGCGCGAATTCGGTGTCCCCTGTGTGGTCGATGTTGCCGACGCCACTCGACGTCTGCCACCGGGAGCGCTGGTGGAGGTCGACGGCGATAGCGGCACGATTCACGTACTCAACCTCGATCTGCCCAGCGCTACCCCTTGAGGTTCGCTACCGTCAGGTTATGCACGAACACACCGTCCGCGTGACCACTGCCGCCGGCACCGTCGAAGGCTTTACCCGCGATGGGGTGCACCGCTGGCGGTCGATCCCGTATGCCCGGCCGCCGGTGGGTGCGCTGCGCTTCCGGGCACCCCAGCCGGCCCAGCCGTGGCGAGGTGTGCGGTACTGCCATGGCTTCACCAAGTGTGCACCCCAGGAGCGCCGCTACACGATCCTCGGCGTCGGCAAGTATCAACCGATGGGCGAGGACTGCCTCACGCTCAACGTCGTCACACCCGAAGCGCCGGAAAGCGAATCCCTGCCGGTCATGGTCTTCGTGCACGGCGGCGGATACATTCTGGGCAGCTCAGCCACTCCGATATACGACGGTGTCGGCCTGGCCCGTCGCGGGTGTGTCTACGTATCGGTCAACTACCGGCTGGGCGCGCTGGGTTGCCTGGATTTGTCGTCGTTGTCGACGGCCGATATCACCCTCGAGAGCAACCTTTTCTTACGCGATCTGGTGTTGGCGTTGCGCTGGGTTCAGGAAAACATCGCGGCATTCGGCGGCGATCCGGAGAAAGTCACGATATTCGGCGAGAGCGCCGGCGCGCATGCCGTCGCCACCTTGCTGGCGGTGCCGGAGGCTGAAGGTCTTTTCGCCCAGGCGATTTCGGAGAGCCCGGCGACCGGCATGGTGCGTTCGCGCGAAATAGCGGCGGAGTTCGCGGGTCGATTCGCAACGCTGTTCGGTGTTCGCAAGCAGGATGCGGCCCATGCGCTGAGGCAGGCGTCTTCCGCCGAGCTGGTGGCCGCGCAAAATCGCCTGATCGACGACGGCGTTCGAGATATGCTGGGAGCCTTCCCGATCGGCCCGGTATCCTGTGACGACGTTCTGCCGCTGGACCCGGTCGAGGCGATGCGGCGCGGCAAAGCGCACCGGGTGCCGCTCATCGTGGGTACCAACGCCGAGGAGGGGCGTTTGTTCACCCGCTTCCTGCCGCTGCTGCCAACGACCGAGCCGATGGTCGAAGCGCTGCTTGCCGAAGTGGAACCGGCTGCACGGGAACGCATTACCGCCGCGTACCCCGATTATCCCGAGCGGGACGCCTGTGTGCGACTCGGTGGCGACTTCGCCTTCGGCGCGGCGGCTTGGGAGATCGCCGAAGCCCATGGCAGGCATGCGTCCACCTACCTGTATCGATACGACTACGCACCGCGGGTACTGCGCTGGTCCGGGCTGGGCGCCACGCACGCCACCGAACTGCTCGCGGTCTTCGGTATCTACCGCACTCGATTGGGAGCGATGCTGAGTGCGGCGGCTGATCGGCGGTCGGCCCTCAAGGTCACCAACGAAGTACAAAGGCGCTGGCGGTCATTCAGCCATTCCGGCGTGCCCGGCCACGATTGGCCGGCGTACACCGACACCGACCGCGCGGTAATGGTGTTCGACCACAAGTCACGTCTCGAATTCGATCCGCACCCCGAGCGGCGGATGGCGTGGAAGGGCTTTTCTCTGGCGCGGTGACGCCGGATGTGGTTTCGTGGACGAGCTATGAAAGCGCACACCGACAACGTCGTCGAACGCCCCGCTGACCTCACCGCCGCCTGGCTGACCGCAACCATCGGCCTCGGAACCATCGCCGATTTCAGCGTCGAGCGAATCGGCACCGGCCAGATGAGCGAGTGCTTCCGGGTTCGGCTGACCTATGCCGATGGCGAACCCGCCAGCGGCAGACCAGACTCCGTGGTGCTCAAGGTCGCGGCCACCGATCCGATGAGCCGCCAGACCGGCGCGGGTCTGGGCCTCTACGAGCGGGAAGTTTGCTTCTACCGGGATATCGCCCCGCGCCTCAGCGGGCCGGTGGCGACGTGCTATCACGCCGCTTTCGACGCTTCGACCGGCCTCTTCGATGTCCTGCTCGGCGATGTGAATCCGGCGGTCGTGGGTGATGAAATTCGCGGCGCCACAATCGCACAGGCTCAGCTCGCGGTCACCGAGCTGGCCCGGTTGCAGGCTCCGCTGCTCGGCGACACCACGCTTGCCGACGCGCCATGGCTGCGCCGCGAGACGCCGGTCAACCAGGGACTGATCACGGCGCTGTACGCCGGCTTTGTCGATCGATATGCCGATCAGATTGCACCACAGCACCGCATGGTGTGCGAACGGCTGGTCGGCGGATTCGATGCCTACCTGGCCGAGGAGGCTGCCTCGGGCCGCATTCAAGGCCTGGTACACGGTGATTATCGGCTGGACAACCTGCTGTTCGGCTCGGTCGGCGCCGATCGCCCACTGACCGTGGTCGATTGGCAGACGGTCACGTGGGGCCCGGCGATGACCGACCTGGCGTATTTCCTCGGTTGCGCGCTGCCGGTGACGGAGCGACGCACCCACTACGACGCGCTGCTGCAGGCCTACTATGCAGCGCTGGGTCCGGATGCGCCGATCAGCCCCGCCGATGTCCGCGAGGGGGTGCGCAGGCAGAGCTTCTTCGGGGTGATGATGGCTATCGTCTCGTCGATGCTGGTGGAACGCACCGAACGTGGCGACGCGATGTTCATGACGTTGCTGCAACGGCATTGTGAGCATGCGCTCGACGTCGATGCGCTGGCGACGCTGGCCGCACCCACGGCCACCGAGCCGCTTCGTCCGTCACACGATGACGAGTCGGCCCATGTCGCGACCGCCGAGCCGCTGTGGAGCGAGAGCTGGTATGCCGACTTCGCCGATGCGGCAAGCGGATTCGGTGGGTGGCTGCGCCTCGGCCTGATCCCCAACCAACGGACGGCATGGCTGCACGCCTTGCTGTGCGGTCCCGGTCTGCCCACCGTCGCGGTCGTCGACTTCGGGGTCCCGCTGCCCGCCGATCCGTGGGCGCTGCGAACAGAAGCCGTCGATTTCACGCACTCCGCCGGCGATCCGCTGCATACCTATCGCATGAGACTGCATGGGCGCGCAGAGTCCTATCCTGACCCGGCCGCGTTGTTGCGGGGAGAGCGGGGAGCGCCGGTCGAGGTGGCAATTGATCTGGTGTGGCGCACCGACGGCACGCCGTACAAGTATCGACTGGCCACCCGCTACGAGATACCTTGCACAGTCTCGGGAACCGTCACCGTCGATGGTCAGCGCTACGCGTTCGACGCGGTGCCCGGTCAGCGCGACCACTCGTGGGGGGTGCGGGACTGGTGGAGCATGGACTGGGTCTGGAGTGCACTGCACCTTGACGATGGGACACACTTGCACGCCGTGGAGATCCGGATTCCGGGCGTCCCGCCGGTCGGTATCGGCTACATCCAGGACCGCGACGGCACGGTCACCGAGTTGCAATCCATCGCCGCCCGACAAACATTCGACGCCGACGGATTGCCGTCCACGGCAACGCTGGCCGTCGATCCCGGTGGCGTCACCGCGACCGTTGACGTGCGCGGGCACGCGCCGCTGCGGCTGGTCTCACCCGACGGGCGCGTCAGCCAATTCCCTCGGGTGTGGGCCAGCGTGCGTACCGCCGACGGGCGCAGCGGCGTGGGCTGGATAGAGTGGAACCGTAATTTGCGCTGAAAACCATTGTCCAGCAACAGCACCGATCGTGGTCATGGGTGTCTCCGGGTCGGGCAAATCGACAGTGGGCGCGGCATTAGCGCGGCGTATCGACGTGCCGTTTGCCGACGCTGACGCCTTCCACCCGGAAGCCAACATCGCCAAGATGGCGGCGGGTACGGCGCTCACCGACGATGACCGCTACCCATGGCTGGAAGCGGTCGGGCAGTGGCTGGCCGATCATGCGGACGGCGGCGTGATGAGCTGCTCTGCGCTCAAGCGCGCATACCGCGACAGGTTGCGCTGGCACTGTCCTCGCGTCGAGTTCTTGCATTTGACCGGTTCACCGGAAATGATCGGTCGCCGAGAAGCCGGCAGGTTAGGCCATTTCATGCCGTCGGCATTGCTGCAATCGCAGTTCGACACCTTGGAACCGCTGGAGCCTGACGAGCACGGGCTGGCCCTCGACGTTGGATCAAGCGTCGAGGACATCGTCGAGAGATTTGTGACGTATCTCGGCGGGGCTAGCTCCAACGGCGAGCTTTGACCCGTCCGCGGGCAGCCAGTTCGCTACCGCGCTCGCGCGCCGTTTCGGCAAGTTCAGCGGCCAAGTCGGCGCCCCGTTCGCCGTAGTCGGCGCCGCGTTCGCGCGCTGTTTCAGCCAGCTCGCCGCCGCGTTCGCGCAAAGTCTCCGCCAGCTGGTGGCCACGCTGCCGCGCGCGTTTGCGCGCGGCTTCCACCACCGGTGCGCTCTTCTCTCCGGCGGTACTGACCAGTTCGGCACTGCGTTTGCGAGCGGCCTCGACCAGCGGTTCGCTCTTTTCGACGGCGGTGCTGGCCAGTTCGCGGCTACGCTCTGCACCCACCTGAATTCCGTGCGCAATTCGTTCCCCCAGCTCGGAATCCAGGAAACTGCCGTCGGAGCCATCCAGCGAGAGCGCCTCGGAGATCCGCTCCGCGGCCCGTCGACCACGCCACCCCAATGACGGCTTGCCCGCGGTGTCGGCCGAGGCAATGATCAGCCCGCCCAACAGGCTCAGGTCGGTGAGCAGGTCGCGGCGTTTCTGCGCTTTACGCTGCGGGTCGCTCTCAGTCCAAAACAGATGTGCGCCAAGGCTGCCCGGGATCACCGTGAAGGCCAACGCCGCCGAAGCGATCCGCGGCAATCTGCCGGTGGCCAGCAAGAGACCACCGCCGACTTGGACGGCGGCGTTTATCCGTGCGGCTGTCTCGGGATCAGACGGAACCTTGCCACTGATTGGTTCCGGCAGGGTCCGTAATGCGTTGACGGTGGGCTCCGCCGCGTCGACGGTGATTTTCGGGTTTCGCAATGTCTCGACACCTTGGCCGATGAATACTGCGGACAGCAAGGGTCGAGCGATTCTGCGGATCAACATGGGCGCTGTGTTCCCAGGTTGCCCACTGCGCAAACCGGGTTTGCGACAGCAGCGTCGCCGCTACGGGGTCTCCGGGGGCTCGTGCCGCACCCGCAACGGCAGCGCCACCCAGAAGAGGACCTGAGCCGCCACTGCGCAGACCCCGGCGATGACGCCCGCCAGGTGGCCGGCCACCACGCCGAAAATGATCACGGACACACCGGTAAGCGCTACACCCATCAGCAACAGCCCCGAGTAAGCGAGCCGATGCGCCAGCGTCACTACCGACAGCAGATGATGCCGCCGGAACAGCAGACGGTGTATTGCGACCGGAGCCTCCAACAGCACGGTGGCGCCGACCGAGCAGCCCACCGTCGTCAGATACACCATGCGCATCGCCGTGCTCAGCCCGTCGAAGCGTGCCTGGAACGGCAGCGTCAGCAAGAAGCCGGTCAGCAACTGGACGCCGGTCTGAACCACCCGCAACTCCTGCAGCAGGCTGACCCAGTTGCGGTCCAGCCGCTGCATAGGTGTCTCGGAGCGCACCGCGTCATCCCAGGTCTGGTCGCGTTCGGGGTGATCGACGGCGTCCATGCCGCGATCATGCCAGGTCGCGGTCGTTCTGACGGCCAGTACCGCTGCTACGGCGTGCCGCCCAGCAGAAGTCGCGCCGAGGTCTCCAGCCGGTCGGCGATCTGGGTGTAGGAGGCGTATCCCATGCCGGCCCGCACCAGGGCTCCGGCGTAGAGCAGCTCCAGCGATTCGACGACGTCCGGAGCGCATTCCGGTCCCAGCGCCGCGGCCAGGCGCTGATGAATTTCGCGACCGATGCGTAGTCGCAGATGCTCGACCTCAGGATCCTTTCCCAGCAGTGCGTTGGTCACTGCACCGGCGAGTTCGGGTTCGTCGGCAACCAACAGGGCGATCTGCCGCAGGACGGCGATCACCCGCACGCTTCTGTCGGGCGACTCGGTCGGCGGGACCGCGCTGGACGCTAGCCGCCGCCAGAAAACTTCGGCAACCAAGTGCTCTTTGGACGAGAAGTATGTGTAGGCGGTCGCCGCACCGACACCCGCTTCGGCGGCGACCATGCGAATCGTCAAGCCGGAGAAACCTTCTCGACCGAGTACTTCGAGGGCGGCATGGCCCAGGCGGTCAACGGTGTCGGCTTGCTTGGCGGTCAGTCGCCGTCTGGTCGATTCCCGAGCTACCGGGTTGGACACGTGTCCGGACACTACTACACGCTGGCAGGTGCGGCAACAGTGCCTGTTACGGTGGGCGATGATGACATTCACCGATCTTTCGGCCGCCGACGAGCGGACCAGCCAGCTATTCGAACTGGCCGCCCGCGTCACCGGATTCATGCCGCCCGACGAGGGGCGGGCGCTTTATGACGCTGCACTCAACTACTTCGACCACGGTGTCGGCGTGGAGATTGGGACCTACTGCGGCAAGTCGACGGTCCTGCTGGGTGCGGCGGCGCTGGCCCGCGGCAGCGTTCTCTTCACCGTCGATCACCACCATGGGTCCGAGGAGCACCAGCCCGGCTGGGAGTACCACGACACGTCGCTGGTCGATGAAGCCACCGGACGTTTCGACACCTTGCCTGCGCTGCGGCGCACGCTCGATGACGCCGGCCTGGACGACAATCTCGTGGCGATAGTGGGGAAATCGACTGTGGTAGCCAGCGGGTGGCGCACGCCGCTGCAACTGTTGTTCATCGACGGCGGCCACAGTGAGGCCGCGGCGCAGCAAGACTTCGACGGATGGGCGAAATGGGTCAGTCCCGGCGGGGCGCTGATCATCCACGACGTCTTTCCCGACCCGCGCGACGGCGGTCAGGCGCCTTATAAGATCTATTGCCGCGCCGTGCGAAGCGGCGCGTTCGTGGAGCGATCGGTCACCGGGTCGATGCGGTTGCTGCAGCGGATATCTGGAGAGGCCGGGGTCGAAATCAGCGATCCGACGGGCTGATCGCGCATTCGCAGTCGTAGTCGCCCGTCAGACCGCGCGGCAGATCGGCGCCGCGGAAGATGCCGCTGCCCGCGGTGGTCGATGACAGCGCGTCGGCGGCCAGGATCACAGCTGCCCCAGTCCAGGTGGTTCGCTCGACGGGCCAGCGCTTTCCGTCGCTGAACACCAGTCCGGTCCAATAAGATCCGTCGTGCTCACGAAGGTGCTGCATGGCAGCGAACTGCCGCAGCGCCGCATGCCGGCTGCCCATCGCATCGAGGGCCAGCACCAATTCGCAGGTCTCCGCGCCGGTCACCCATGGCCGGTCGTCCACGCACCGGATGCCCAGACCGTCGACGACGAAATCGCTCCACCGCTCGGCGATTCGGGCGCTGGCTGCGGGACCACGTAGCGCACCGCCGAGGATCGGGTAGTACCAGTCCATCGAGTGATGCAGCTTCTCGGTGAATGCCGACGGATGGACAGTGATCGCGTGGCCCAGCCGGCCGAGGGCGACCTCCCATTCCGGCTGCGGTTCGTCGACATAGTTCGCCAGGGCCAGCGCGCAGCGGATGCTATGGAAAATGCTGGCGCACCCGGTCAGTAGCGCCTCAGTAACCGGACCCGAAGAGCTACGCGCCCAGCAGATTTCGCCACCCTCGAGCTGCAGGTCCAAGACGAAGTCGATCGCCGCCTGCACCGTCGGCCACATCGTGGCGGCAAAGGTGCGATCCTCGGTGATCAGTACGTGGTGCCAGACTCCAACCGCGACATACGCGCAGAAATTGCTGTCGCTGTTGGCGTCCTCGATAACACCGGCGCGAAGCTGGATCGGCCAAGAGCCATCCGCGCGCTGCTGGCGGTGGCACCAGTCGAACGCGTGTCGCGCGGGCTCGATCAGGCCGGCCGTGGTGAGCGCCATTGCGCATTCCACATGGTCCCAGGGGTCGGTGTGCCCGTCTTCCGACCACGGGATCGCGCCGGACGGTTCTTGCACCGCGGCAATAGATTCCGCCGTCTGCCGGCATTGTTCAGGAGTGAGGACGCCAGCGACGCCCGGTGCCTTATACCAGTTCAACTGCGGGTACCGGTTTCTCGAAGTACAGTGCGACACTCTTGCCGATCAGCGGGTTGAGGGTGGATTCGGCCAGCCGGGTGAGCTTAGGGCGTTGCATCATGTCCCAAACCAACATCTTGTGATAGGCGACGACGGCGGGATGATCTGAATTATCAACGCCAACGAGGCATTTGAGCCACCAGAACGGCGCATGTAGGGCGTGTGAATGGTGGGTGTGAGTGAAGGTCATTCCGCGGCCGGCGATCTTGGCGCGCAACCGGTTGGCGCGGTAGATGCGGATATGGCCGCCCTCGTTGCTGTGGTAGTCGTCGGACAGCAGCCAGCACAATTGCTCGGGTAGCCACCTGGGCACGGTGACTGCAAGCCTGCCGCCGACCTTCAGCACGCGAATCAGTTCGTCGATCACCGCGTTGTCGGCCGGGACGTGCTCCAGAATCTCCGACGCGATGACGCAGTCGAACGCCTCATCGGGATACGGCAGCACCCGGGCATCACCGACGACGGTATGGGCTCGAGCAGACGGAGGCACCTCACCGGAATCGGCCATGGCGCGAAACATGGTGTCGACGTTGTTCAGTTCGGCGGCATCCTGATCGAAGGCGATCACGTCGGCGCCGCGGCGATAAGCCTCGAAGCTGTGCCGGCCCGCCCCGCAGCCGATGTCGATGACCTTGGTGCCCGCACCGATACCGAGGCGGTCGAAGTCCACCGTCAGCACGGCTCGCCCACTGCCTGAGTCGAATCCGCGACCGGCAGCTGCCGATTGATCGCGCGTTCGTAAACGCGCGCGGTCTGCGCAGCCACCGATTCCCAGCTGAATACCTCGACGGCTCGGCGGCGACCGGCCACGCCGAGTCGGTGCAGCTGGTCGGGGGAGACCAGCAGCTCGGCCAGCACCCGGATCAGCTCGGCGGCGTCGCCGGGCTGCACCAGCCTGGCGCAGTCGCCATCGGGCCCGAGTACTTCGGGCAGTGCGCCGGCACGGCTGGCCACGATCGGCGTGCCGCTGGCCATCGCTTCCACGGCCGGCAGCGAGAAGCCTTCGTAAAGCGAAGGGATACAGGCAATTTCAGCCGAGGAGAACAGCAGCGCCAACGCGTCGTCGGAGAGCCCGCTGGAGATGTGGACGATATCGGAGATTCCCAGTTCGGCGATCAGCTTTTCGGTGGGGCCGTTGGGTTCGAGCTTGGCAACGAGCTGCAGCTCGAGGTCGTGGTCGATACGGAGCTTGGCCACCGCCTGCAACAGGTGTCCGACACCCTTGAGCGGTCGGTCTGCACTGGCGATCGCGATGATGCGACCTGGAATGCGCGGCTGGGTGGACGGTGTGAATAGGTCGGTATCGACACCCAGCGGCACGACGTGCAGCTGGTCTGGGTGGACGCCGAAATCCGTGGTGATGTCGGTGGCCGACGACGACGAGACGGTCAGCAAGTCGGGAATGCTGCGCGCGACGCGTTCTTGCATCGCCAAGAAGCCATACCACCTGCGCACCAGTGGCTTACGCCACCACTGCGCCGCGGCGAGATCCAGCACCCGGTCACGTGTGATCGGGTGATGTACGGTCGCCACCACCGGCAGGCCGGTCGCCGCGATTTGCAGCAGTCCGGTGCCCAGGCTCTGATTGTCGTGCACCACATCGAAGTCGCGCCGCCGTCCGGAGAGCAGGCGGGCGGCCCGCAGGCTGAAGGTTCGCGGCTCGGGGAAGCCTGCGGTCCATACCGAGGCCAACTCGCGAAGGTCGATGCGGTTCCGGATTTCACGGGGATGCGGGATTCGGAAGGGATCGGGTTCCCGATACATGTCGAGGCTGGGTACCTCGGTCAACAGCACCCGCGGGTCGAGACCTTCGGGATAGGGCTGGCCGGAGAAGACTTCGACGTGGTGTCCGAGCTCGACCAGCCCGCGGCTGAGATGACGGACGTAAACTCCCTGGCCGCCGCAGTGCGTTTTGCTGCGATACGACAGCAACGCAATCCGCATATTCACGGCTGGGGAACGATGTCAGGGAGCTTTCTGGACACGTGTCTGGACTATAGTTTGACTATCTACGTGATGCAACGCACAGGTACCGGTGCCGACCTTGCCGATCCTACCCAGGCATATCGGCGCGCTGACTGGGAGCAATTGTCAATACTTGTGGATTAGACGTTGTGAGGCGGCAGTTTTCGCGGTGTTGCCGCGCCGATGAAGACCCATCAGAGCGTCACGTTCTTGACCAAGCGGTACCCGCCGCGATTTCGGCCCGCGAATCTCCTTCAGCTGGGGTTGTCAGGTGCGATGGGAAGGCCGGGGCAGACCTGAATGTAGTCGATATTGGGTGACACCCAATCGGACCACTGCTTGTGGCTCATATTGGTGGTCAGCTTGGCGCACAGATCGGCGGGGCTGGCGGCGGCGGGCCACAGTCGCAGGGTGTGGTCGTCGCTGCCGGAGACGATCCGCGTGCCGTCGGGGCTGAACGCCACACCGAGCACCGCGTCGGTGTGTCCGGCGAGGGGGTCGCCGATGGGTTGGCCGGTGTCGGCGTCCCACACCCGGACCGTCTTATCGGCGCTGCTTGTCGCGAGGCGGTGCCCATCGGGGCTGAACGCCACACCGGACACGGCGTCGGTATGTCCGGTGAGCGGCTGGCCGATGGGTTGGCCGGTGTCGGCGTCCCAGATCCGGACTGTCTGGTCTAAGCTGGCGGAGGCCAGCCGGTGCCCGTCAGGCCTGACCGCCACACTACGCACCGTGTCGGTGTGCCCCTTGAGGGGTTTGCCGATGGCTTGGCCGGTGTCAGCATCCCAGATCCGCACCGTGTTGTCGCCGGCGCTGCCCGAGGCCAGCCGATGCCCGTCGGGGCTGAACGCGACGCTGAACACCCCGCCGTCGTGCCCATAGAGGGGTTCGCCGATCGGCCGGCCGGTGTCAGCATCCCAGATCCGGACCGTGTCGTCGTCGCGGCTGGCGGACGCCAGCCGGTGCCCATCAGGGCTGAACGCGACACTGGACACCTTGTAGGTGTGCCCGATCAGGGGTGCGCCGACGGGTTGGCCGGTGTCGGCGTCCCAGATCCGGATCGTGGCGTCGAAGCCGGCGGAGGCCAGCCGGTGCCCGTCAGGGCTGAACGCGACACTGGACACCTCGTTGGTGTGCCCGGTCAGGGGTGCGCCGACGGGTTGGCCGGTGTCGGCGTCCCAGATCCGGATCGTTTCGTCGCGACTGGCGGAGGCCAGCCGGTGCCCGTCGGGGCTGAACGTCACACCGAGCACGGCATCGGTGTGTCCGGTGAGGGCCTGGTCGGTGGCCGCCACGTTCCACACACGCAGGGTGTGGTCGAGGCTGGCGGAGGCCAGCCGGTGCCCGTCGGGGCTGAACGTCACACTGCTCACCGCGTTGGTATGTCCGGTAAGCGGCTGGCCGAGGGGTTGGCCGGTGTCGGCATTCCACAACCGCACCGTGTCGTCGTAGCTGGCGGAGGCCAGCCGGTGCCCGTCGGGGCTGAACGACACACTGGACACCGCGTTGGTATGTCCGGTAAGCGGCTGGCCGAGGGGTTGGCCGGTGTCGGCATTCCACAACCGCACCGTGTCGTCGTAGCTGGCGGAGGCCAGCCGCTGCCCGTCGGGACTGAACACCACCCCGAGCACCTGGTTGGTGTGCCCAGTCAGGGGAGCGCCAATCGGCTGGCCGGTGTCGGCATTCCACAATCGCACCGTGTCGTCGTAGCTGGCGGAGGCCAGCCGGTGCCCGTCGGGACTGAACGACACACCGACCACTGCGGCGATGTGCCCGTGAAGGGGTGCGCCGATCGGCTGGCCGGTGTCAGCGTCCCAGATCCGGATCGTGTTGTCGTAGCTGGCGGAGGCCAGCCGGTGCCCGTCGGGGCTGAACACCACACTGCGCACATCTGCGGTTTGTCCTGTCAGGGGCTGGCCGATCGGTTGGCCGGTGTCGGCGTCCCAGATCCGGACGGTGTGGTCGTCGCTGGCGGAGGCCAGCCGGTGCCCGTCGGGGCTGAACGCCACACTGCGTACCGTGTCGGTGTGCCCCTTGAGGGGTGCGCCGATCGGCTGGCCGGTGTCGGCGTCCCAGATCCGGATGGTGTGGTCGTCGCTGGCGGAGGCCAGCCGGTGTCCGTCGGGGCTGACCGCTATACCATAGTTCTCGTCCGGGGTGGCGATGATCGTGCGGGTGGTGGCCCTCTTGACCACAGCGCTGTACAGGGCGCCATCATCCGGGGTTGGCGTGAGCGATCGGGAGGCGAGGAGCAGCTGAAAGGCCCGTGCATCGCTACCGGGGAGGGTGCCGGCCAGCATGCCTTGCACCTCGGAGACCAGCCGCAGGCCGGTGGACTCCCGGAACCGGGCTTGTGCTTGGTTGCGCTGAACGGTCGCGTTATGCCACTGGAAGACCGCGACGGCCGCGACCGTGGCCAGGATGGTGATGACCGCGACACCACCCACGATCGAGCCGCGCTGGCGAACGGTCGCGGCCCTGCGACTGGCCGCGATGAACTGCCCTTGCGCCGGCGTGGTCGTCGGTTTCTGGTCGGTCTGCCCGGCCAACCATTGCTCGGCCTCTGCCAGCTGCGAGCCTCGCAGCAGCAGGCTTTTGTCACCGCCGCGGCTGCCCCACTCGGTGGCACGTACCAGCAGCCGGGTGTGCAGATGGACGCGGTCAATGTCGGTCTCCAGTGTTTCCACCAGTCGCGCGACGTCGTCATAGAACGTTTCCTGTCGCACGGTGAGCCAGTTGATGTCGGGCAGCGGCGCCGGCACCGCCCCCACGGGCGTTTCCCGGATGACAACGGGCACAATACGTTTCGACACGTCGACGGCGTACTTCAGTTCGATTTCGCAGACCTCGGAGGCCACCGAGTCGGGCGTGATGACGAACATTACCGAGTCCGCGTTGGCGATCGCGGTTTTGATCTCGTCCATCCACACAGCTGACGGCGCAATGTCGTCCAGGTCGACCCACACGTCTTCACCCGCAGCGCGCAGCTCTGTCACTATCGCCGCGACACCGTCACGATCCTTGCGCGAGTACGACACAAAGACACTAGACATCGGCAGTTCCTTCCGGTCTGCGTCTCCGAATGTAGCGGCAGCACGCCGCGCGGACGTGCCGAATAACTCGATGTGCGCCGGATCGATCGGGAAACGAGAATCGACACGGCCGTCGCCTGCTGACGCATCCAGTGAGGTCACCACTCGGCCGCGGTGTGTGCTGCATCGGCGCATCGTCCGATGCCGTCCAATGCCCGAGGTGGTGGACACTCGTTCACCGAGTTCGTCCATCCGGGCCTATGCAGACCAGCCATATTCAACTCAAGCAGGCACCCTGAGGCATTACTGCCGGTCCGTCTGCGCAGTCCAAAACCCGCACGGGTGCGCCCATTTTGGACCGCCGCGTACGAGCTACGAGTTGAGCTGGCGGCCAGTCACCTAGTAGGACCGGTCGTGCGCGCTATCAAATGAAGATTGAGCCCATGGCCTCTGCCTCGATCGAGGATGTGGTCTCTCATCGATATGTTCACATGAGATATTGTCAGGACCTAATAGTTTCGTGGGACACCGGACGATTCCTTGTCAAGACCAGGGGCTGGACCCCCTTCCACAGGCTGGAGCCCGCGGTGTCTTGCCACCCTTTCGAGTGAGTGGCCGGCCGTGATGTGCCGGCGGAATGCCTGACTGATACCAGGGTCGGCCAGACCTGCCGGGAGAACGGCGCGGTCGGCGTGTCGTGACCGGCCGCTCCTCGGAAGTGGGTTGGGGTGGGAATCGTGCTTCGAGCCCGCCTGCACGATCGACACCTTATCGACGGGGAGCCATTGAGCTCTAACGGACAAGACCGGGGTCGTGCAGGTTGCTGGGATCGCGAACGGCTCAATCGGAGGTCAGGCCATCAGAGCCTTGCTATTAGGGCGCCGCGCGTTCTCTAAAGGGTCACGCACCCAACAGTATTCGACGAGCTGAGGAGGAGCATTGCCTATCGCCACGTGTGGGATCGATTGGGCCCAGGACCATCACGACATCGCGATCTTAGATACCGACGGCCAGTTGCTGGCCAAACGGCGCATCCCCGAATCGATCGCGGGATTCACCGAACTGACCGCCATGCTGGCCGATGCCGGCGACGACCCCGATGATCCGATCCCGGTCGCGATCGAAACTCCGCGCGGCCTGCTGGTGGCGGTGTTGCGGGCCAGCGGTCGACCCGTCTACCCGATCAACCCGATGTCGGTGGCCCGCTACCGGGAACGCACGTCGATGTCGGGCAAGAAATCCGACCACGGTGATGCCGTCACGCTGGCCAACATCTTGCGCACCGATGCCGACAAGCATCGCCGCTTACCTGCTGACACCGAACTGGCGCAATCGATCACGGTGCTGGCCCGGGCCCATCAGGACGCCACCTGGCGGCGCACCCGAGCCTCAAATGAGCTGCGGTCGCTGCTGCGTGAATACTTTCCCGGATTCCTGCACACCTTCGCCGATCGCCCCGGCGCAATCAGCTCCCCTGAGGCCCGAGCGGTGCTGACCATCGCCCCGACCCCGGCTAAGGCAGCGCGGCTGACCAAACCGCAGATCGTCGCCGCCCTGCGCCGCGCCGGACGCCAACGCGGCCTAACCTCGCTGGCCGCCACGATCCAACAGCACCTACGGACACCGCAGCTCCGCCACCCCACCCTGGTCGAAGACGCCTTTGGCGTCCAAGCCCTCGCCGTGCTGGCCACCCTGGACGCCGAGTACGCCAGCGTGGTCCGTCTGGGCGAAGCGACCGCCGCGGCCTTCAACGAGCACCCCGACCATCAGATCATCACGTCGTTCGTCGGGCTGGCCGACCTCACCGGCGCCCGCCTACTCGCCGAAATCGGCGACGACCGAACACGATTCGCCGACGCCCGAGCATTGAAGGCGTTCGCCGGGTCCGCACCGGTGACGAAAGCCTCCGGGCGCAGCATCCGCATCACCCACCGCCACGTGAAGAACAACCGCCTCGCCGCAGTCGGATTCGTCTGGGCGTTCGTCGCGTCCGGCTGCCAGGGACCCACCCGCGCTCACTACCTGGCACGCCGCGACCACGGCGACCGCCACCCCGCGGCACTGCGCCACCTCTACAACCGCATGCTCGGCCAGCTCTACCACTGCCTGCAAACCGACCAAACCTACGACTCGATCAAGGCCTACGGACCAAACCCCACGCCTCCCGAACAAGCCGCCGCTTGACTCTTAACAAGATCGGAGGTCTGTGGATCGGGGTTGTTTCAGGCGACCTCCGTTTCGGTTGATTCGCCGGGGTCGGCGGGGGTGATGTCGATGGGGCGTTCGAGCAGTTTGCCTTTGTGGAACACCGCGCCGGCACGGACCAGGGCGACCAGGTGTGGTGCGTTGACCGCTCGCCAACGGGCTTGTGCGGCGTCGATCAGCTTGTAAGCCATGGCGATTCCCGCGGCGCGTGATCCCGGGCCCTTGGTGACCTTGGTCCGCAATCGCACGGTGGCAAACGTCGACTCGATCGGGTTGGTGGTTCTCAGGTGGATCCAGTGCTCGGCCGGGTACTTGTAGAACTCCAGCAGGACATCGGTGTCGTCGACGATCTTGGCGACCGCCTTGGGGTACTTGGCGCCGTAATCGACCTCGAAGGCCTTGATCGCGATCTGGGCCTTGTCGATGTCCTCGGCGTTGTAGATCTCCTTGATCGCCGACAAGGCAGCCGGGTGGGCTGATTTCGGCAGCGCGGCAAGGACATTGGCCTGCTTGTGAAACCAGCAGCGTTGCTCACAAGTGGCCGGGAACACCTCGCGGACCGCCTTCCAGAAGCCCAGCGCGCCGTCACCGACGGCCAGCACCGGGGCAGTCATCCCGCGGCGGCGACACGAGCGCAACAGATCGGCCCACGACTCGGTCGACTCCCGATACCCGTCGGCCAGGGCGACGAGCTCCTTGCGGCCATCGGTACGCACCCCGATCATCACCAGCAGGCACAGCTTCTCCTGCTCCAACCGGGCCTTGAGGTGAATGCCGTCGACCCACAGGTACACGTAATCATTGCCCGAGAGGTCGCGGCACCCGAAGCCCTTGGCCTCTTCTTGCCACTGGGCGGTCAGCCGGGTGATCGTGGTAGCCGACAAGCCAGCACCGGAGCCCAGGAACTGCTCCAGTGCCGGTCCGAAGTCGCTGGTGGACAGCCCATGCAGGTACAGCAACGGCAGCACCTCGGCCATCTGTGGGGACTTGCGCGCCCAGGCCGGCAGGATCACCGAGGAAAACCTCAGCCGCTCACCGGAATCGGGATCCATACGGCGGTCATTGACCCGCGGCGCCGTCACGCTGACTGCACCCGCTGCGGTCAGGACCTCACGTTCGCGGTGATAGCCGTTGCGCACCACCAGCCGCCGACCGTCCTCGCCGAGCTGATCGGCGAACTGCTCCACATAGGCGGCGACCTCGGCCTTCAATGCCGCCGCCAGCATCTGCCGGGCGCCGTCGCGGACGACCTCATCCAACAGCGACCGACAAGCACCGCCGTCGCTCTCGTTGGCTGATTCCGTGTCGTGAACTACCGTGAGCATGGGTGTACCTTCCACAGCGCGCCAACGCCGGTCTTGATCGAATACCTGATTCCATGATGATCATCCTCGGGAAGGTGCGCCCACTCTCACGCCACCTCATCGAGGCTCATCCACAGGTTTCGATCATTGCGCGCTGACTGGCGCTCCCGAGCTGTGACCCATATCTACCGCGAAGTGTGACGCGCATCATTGCATAAACCGACTAATTTAGGACAGCCTAACCTCTCACTGTAGGTGGAACGTGGGAGTGGCTGATGCCGGACAACTCAACCGGGCTGGAATTCGCATATGACCTGACCCTCGACGAGGTCAGGCGGCGCACCGCCGTGCTGGAGGCCATCGGCGCCGACTGGGATCCGATTCGCGCATTGGCCGAAGAGGAGAAGGCCTACGCGATGCTCTACTCCAATCTCGACGCCGAGCAGCAGCGTCACTACGACAACCTGGTCAGTGCCGGGGTGCTGCCGGACCGGGCGGTGGACCATGCTTCCGATTGATCCGGACGCCGACGAGAGCCGCCGCGCCTGGCTGGCCTGCCCGAGCTGTGATCACGGTGCCGCGTGTGGCGATTGCCGCAACGGTCGCAACTGCCAGACCCATTGGCAGTATCTGCTCAGCAACAGGGCCGCGGTGGTGCATCTGCAGTGCCCGAGCTGCGCGCACTTGTGGTCTGTGGACACCCGCGCGAAGCGAGCCCGTCCCCGTCGCATCGCTTAGCGGCCCGCGTTCACGGGCGATACCGTGGGCGTTGTGCGGGCGTTGATCGTGGTCGACGTACAGAACGACTTCTGCGAAGGCGGGTCGGTGCCGGTAACCGGCGGCGCCGCCGTGGCGCGCGCGATCAACGACTACCTGACAATTGATGCCGACTACGGTTTCGTGGTGGCCACCCAGGATTTCCACATCGATCCTGGCGATCACTTCTCCGACACACCGGACTACGTGACGTCGTGGCCGCCGCATTGCCTGGCCGGCAGCACCGGCGCTGACTTTCAGCCCGACCTCGCACATCACCGGTTCGACGCCGTCTTCCGCAAAGGTGCCTACGACGCGGGCTACAGCGGCTTCGAAGGAACAGACGACTCGGGTGTGCCCCTGGCCGAATGGCTGGCCCGACACGACGTTGACCAGGTTGACGTGGTGGGCATCGCCACCGACCACTGTGTGCGTAAAACCGCCGAGGACGCGTCGCAGGCAGGTTTGGCCACTCGGGTGCTGCTCGGTCTGACCGTAGGCGTCGGAGAGGAGTCCACGGCCGCGTCCGTCGAATCCATGCGCGCTGCTGGTGTGGCGATAGTGCCGAACCGGTGACAGGTCAACGGGATTCGGCGCTGCTGGCCGCGGTGGAGCGATCGCCCCAAGCGGCGGTGGCGCATGACCGCGCAGGGTGGGTGGGGCTGTTCACGACGGACGGCCATGTCGAAGATCCGGTGGGCTCACGGCCGCACGTAGGTCCGGCGGAGATCGGCCGCTTCTACGACACCTTCATCGGCCCACGCGACATTGCCTTTCATCGAGACCTCGACGTCGTCCATGACCGGGCTGTCGTACGCGATCTTGATCTCGAAGTGACGATGGGTTCGGCGGTCACCATGACCATTCCGGCGCTTCTTCGTTACGACCTACGCGACGTCAACGGCGAATGGAAGATCGCGATGCTGCGCGCCTATTGGGAACTGCCGAGCATGATGCTGCAATTTCTGCGTCACGGGGCAGCTGCGGTGCCAGCCGCCGTCCAACTGTCGCAAGGACTCATCCGCAACCAGCGGCTACGCGGCACCGCCGGCTTCGCCTCCGGTTTCCGGCGGGTGGGCTCGCGCCACAAGAAGCTGGTGGACGCCTTCGTGCACGCGGTCGGCGCAGGAGACAGGCTCGGCGTACAGCGAATGCTGTCACGCAACGCCACAACGACTTTCGGCGATGACGACGCCGTGAGCATCGGCGAACTCGTCGCGCGGTGCCCTGGCGCCCGTGCGCCCAAGCTCATCGCCGCCGGCTCAACCGTCGCCGCGTCGATCAGCTCGGCGCAAGGGCGCGGCATCGTGTTCGCCGATGTTGCCCTGCGTGGCAACGAGATCCGCCGGATTCGCTACTTTGCGGACAGCAGCACCAGCGACGGAGACTAGCTACGAACGCCAGCCCCACTGTCGACACGAACTTCAATCGGCGCACGCTGCTACGCGGCGCCGGTGCGCTTGGCGCCGCGTCGCTGGCGCTGTGGCCCACCGCGTGCAGTTCCGATGACGATGCGCTGACCTTCTTCTTCGCGGCCAATCCCGAAGAGGCCGATGCCCGGCTGCGGGTCGTCGACGCTTTTGCCCGCAGGCATCCCGACATCAAGGTTCGGACGCTGTTGTCCGGTGCCGATCCGCTGCAACACACCTCGATCTATTGCGCCGGCGGCAAGTGCCCGGATGTCCTGATGGCGTGGGATCTCACCTACGCTGGACTGGCCGACCGAGGGGTGCTCTTGGACCTCAACACCATGTTGGCGCAAGACCAGACTTTCGCCGCCGCACTCAAGGCCGACGGCATTCCGCCGCTGTATCAGACCTTCACGTTCGACGGCGGACAGTTCGCCCTTCCCGAGCAATGGTCCGGCAACTTCTTGTTCTACAACAAGAAGTTGTTCGCCGACGCCGGCGTGCGCCCGCCGCCGGGGCGATGGGACCAACCATGGAGTTTCAGTGAGTTCCTCGACACTGCGAAAGCGCTCACCAAACGCAGCCGATCGGGGAGGGTCAGCCAATGGGGATATGTCGACAGCTGGGTCTGGTCATACTCGGCCGGGCTGTTCGGGATGAACAACGGTGTCCCATGGTGCACCCCGCGGATGAATCCCACGCACCTGAACTTCGACAACCCCGCGTTCCTCGAAGGCATCCAGTTCTATGCCGACCTGGCTAACAAACACAAGGTCGCTCCCACCTCGTCGGAGACGCAGTCGATGTCCACAATGGATCTGTTCTCCTCGGGCCGGGCCGCGATGGCGCAGGGCGGACATTGGCGATATCAAACGGTCGATCGAGCCAAGGGCCTGGATTTCGATATCACCGTGCTGCCGACCGGCCCGAACGGGCACGCGGCCCGCTCGAACATCGGCACGACAGGGCTCGCCATCGCGGCGAGCAGTCCCCGAAAGTCGCAGGCCTGGGAGTTCGTGAAATTCGCCACCGGCCCGGTCGGACAGGCCGTGATCGCTGAGTCGGGACTGTTCGTGCCGGTACTGCAGTCTGCGCTCAATTCGGCCGGCTTCGCCGAGGCCCATGCGAGGATCGGCAATCTCCATGTGCTGACCGGCGGGCCTACGCACGCCGAGGGAATGCCGATCACCCCGGAGTGGACAAAGATCGTCGCGTTGATAGACCGCAACATCGGTCCCGTTCTGCGGGGCGTGCGACCGGCGACATCGTTGGCGAACGGGCTGTCACACGCGGTCGACGAGGTACTGCGAAACCCATGACAATGATCGAGGAATCCGCCGCAGGGGTGACCCGCCGTCGCCGGTCGACCAGCCGACGCGCCCGAGCCGGGCGCATGTTTGTCGCGCCGAACCTGACTGCGGTCGCGGTGTTCATGGTGTTCCCGCTCGGCTTCTCGCTGTACATGAGCTTCCAGAACTGGGACATCTTCAGGCCCGCCAAGTTTGTCGGTTTGGCCAACTACCACAACCTGTTCGCCGACGATCCGCTGTTCGTCATCGCGCTGCGCAACACGGTGGTCTACACCGTCGGCACCGTCGTACCGACGGTGCTGATCAGCCTCGCCGTGGCCGGCGTGCTCAACCGAAAGATCAAGGGAATCAGCATCTTTCGGACAATCATATTTCTTCCCTTGGCGGTGTCATCGGTGGTGATGGCTGTCGTTTGGCAGTTCGTCTTCAATACCAACAACGGTCTGCTCAACATCATGCTCGGCTGGATCGGGATCGGGCCCGTCCCCTGGCTGGTTGACCCGAAATGGGCGATGGCATCGCTGTGCACGGTCAGTGTGTGGCGTAGCGTCCCGTTTGCGACCGTGATCCTGTTGGCGGCCATGCAGGGCGTGCCCAACGACCTGTACGAGGCGGCCAGACTCGACGGTGCGGGGGAGCTACGCCAGTTCGTGTCGATCACCGTGCCATTGATCCGCGGTACGGTGTCTTTTGTGGTGGTCATCTCGATCATCCACGCATTCCAGGCATTTGACCTTGTCTATGTTCTTACCGGGCGCAGCGGCGGGCCGGAGACGGCAACGTACGTATTCGGGATCATGCTGTTTCAGCACGCGTTCGCCTTCTTGGAGTTCGGTTACGCCTCGGCCTTGGCGTGGGTAATTTTCGGCATCCTGCTGGTGTTGACCGTGCTCCAGTTACGGCTCGGCCGGCGACGCGCCGCCCTGGAGGAACGATCGTGGGCCTAGCCGAGCGCGTGATCAAACCCAGCATTGTGCGCGCCGTCGTGTTGTATACCGCGCTGACCGTTATCGCGTGGTGTGCGCTGTTCCCGATCCTGTGGGCGGTATCGGGCTCGTTGAAGGATGAGGGCGAGGTAACCACGCCGACGCTGTTCCCGTCACACCCGCAGTGGTCGAACTACCGCGAGGTGTTCGCCCTGATGCCGTTCTGGCGGATGCTTTTCAACTCGGTGCTGTATGCCGGTTGCGTCAGTGTTGGCCAGGTGTTCTTCTGCTCACTCGCAGGATATGCCTTCGCGCGGCTGCGGTTTCGGGGCCGCGATACGTTGTTCGTCTTGTATCTGGGCACGCTGATGGTTCCGCTGACGGTGACGGTGATTCCACAGTTCATTTTGATGCGAATCGCCGGGTTGACCGACACACCGTGGGCGATGATCCTGCCCGGGTTGTTCGGCAGCGCTTTCGGCACCTACCTCATGCGCCAGTTCTTCCGCACCCTACCGGCAGAGCTCGAGGAAGCGGCGATCCTCGACGGCTGCTCGCCGTGGCAGATTTACTGGCGGATTCTGCTTCCGCACGCGAAGCCGGCGGTGATGGTGCTGGCCGTACTCACCTGGGTCAACGTGTGGAATGATTTTCTCTGGCCGCTCTTGATGATTCAACGGGGGAGCATCGCCACGCTCACCCTCGGGCTGGTCCGGATGCAGGGCGAGTACGTGGCCAGATGGCCGGTGCTCATGGCCGCATCCATCCTGATCCTCTTGCCACTGCTTGCAGTCTATGTGGCTGCGCAACGCGCGTTCATCCGCGGCATCGCGGTCACCGGGCTTGGCGGGTGAAATGGCATCGGTGACCTTCGAGGAAGCCACGCGACGTTACGCCGGCACAACGCGACCCGCAGTCGACCACCTGAATCTGAGCGTCGGCGACGGTGAGTTCGTCGTGCTGGTCGGACCATCCGGATGCGGGAAAACGACCTCACTGCGGATGATCGCCGGGTTGGAGACGATAGATTCCGGGCGTATCCGCATCGGCGCGCGAGACGTCACCGACGACGACCCCAAAGACCGCGACGTGGCGATGGTCTTTCAGAACTACGCGCTGTACCCCCACATGACGGTGGCGCAGAACATGGGCTTCGCGCTGAAGATCGCCAGAATCACGAAAGCCGAAGTCCGCGAACGGATTCTGGATGCGGCGCGGCTGCTGGACCTGGAGCCGTACCTGGATCGCAAACCCAAGGATCTCTCGGGTGGACAACGCCAACGCGTGGCGATGGGGCGCGCGATAGTGCGGCGGCCGCAAGTGTTCTTGATGGACGAGCCGCTGTCCAACCTGGACGCGAAACTGCGCGTGCAAACCCGCAACCAGATCGCCGGATTGCAGCGGCGACTGGGCACCACCACTGTTTACGTCACCCACGACCAGGTCGAGGCGATGACCATGGGTGATCGTGTCGCGGTCTTACGTGACGGTGTGCTGCAACAGTTTGCAGCGCCCAGAGAGCTGTACCGAAGCCCGGTCAACATGTTTGTGGCGGAGTTCATCGGCTCGCCGGCGATGAACCTTTTTCGCCTTCCCGTCATCGACCAGTCGGTATCGCTGGGCGACTGGCCAATCCGGCTGCCCCGCGCGATCGCCGGTACTGCATCAGAGGTCGTGGTTGGTATCCGGCCGGAACACTTCGAGATCGGGGCCAGCGGCATCGAAATGCAGATCGACGTGGTCGAAGAACTCGGCGCGGATGCCTATCTGTACGGGCGAATTACCAGTTCCGACAATACATTTGGTCAACCGATCGTCGCACGCGCCGACGGACAGAATCCACCACTGCGCGCCAGCCGCGTGCGCTTACATCCCCAGCCTGGGCACCTGCATTTCTTCGCCGTGGATGGTCGCCGGCTTTAGGCGGGGAACCAGCCGGCCATCCGGTCGAGGATGGTCGGCACGTCGGCGCCGGTGTCGCCGCGCTGGCACACCCGGGCGGCGAACACCACGTTGTTCTTCACGCGGGCGCCGTGTGCGCACGCCCAGCCGTCCGGGTTGTTGTTGGTCAGTTCCATGTTGTGCCACTGAGCGCTACCGGGGTCAGCGTTTTGAATGTGAAACTGCCAGCTGACATCTGGGTTATCCGTGGTGCGGTGCACCGTGACGTTGTTGCACTGGTTGATGGACTTGAAAGCGTTCTGGAACGCGGTCGTTGCGGTAGCTGCGTCGGCGTAGGTCGCGACCTCTTGCTCGACGACGTGGGCGTAGTTGTCCTTGCTTTCTTGCTGCCGTAGTGCCCGAAATGCCGTGTAGTCATTGCCGACAGCGGCCGTGTTGAGGCCGAACAGCACCGCGCACCCCGCCTGGTTGCCCAACGCGTAGGGCTGCAACGCAGTCTTGAATTTCTGCTCGTAGCTCAAGTCCGCACCAACGATTCCGCCGGTGACGTCCAGCGGCAGCAGCAGCGAGTCCACTTTGCCGGGCAGAACGAGCGCCGGCGGCGCGGGCGTGGCGGGTGTCGACGAGGATGTCGGCCCCGCCGCAGGTTTGGGGCTGGCCGGTGCGGTGGGATCGCCCGCTGCCGCCTGCTGGGAGGTGGGGGTCGGTGCCGGCTTGTTGATCGACGGTTTGATCGTGTCTTCGTCGTTTTTTGAGTGCGAGCATGCCACGGCAGCCAGCACAATCAGGCCTGCACAGGTAGAGACAACTTTTACCCGCTTCATGGAAATCTGCCCTTTCATATCGTTCACATCCGGCCTACGGCAGTTGGCTTTTGCTCAATTCAGGACGGGAGGCCGCCCACCATCTGATCCATCATTTGACTGACTGCTGGGCCCGCGTTTCCCATCTGACAGATTTGCGCCTGCAGAATTGCGTTCTCGGCGGCGTGCAGGTCGAAGTAGCAATTCCAGCCGACGGGATCGCCCTGGTAGAGCTGCGCCATGTGCCACTTGGCGTCACTCGTCGAGACTTTTGGCGCCGACAGCTGCCAGGTCGGTTTGCTGTCCAGATCGGTTATTTGCACGGCCTGATTGCAGCCGGAGGTTGGCTGCATGCCGTTACTGAGCGCGGTCTGGGCGGTTTGCGAGTCGGGGAAGGTAGCTACGCTCTGAATCACCACGTAATCGGGGTTATCGTTGTCGTCTTCGAGTAGCGAAATGCGGTACAGGTTGAGGCTGGATCCATAGAAATTCTTGTCGGGCCCGAACAGCACACTGCACTCTTGATTCTTGTCGAGTTGTGTGGCCGGCATGGGACGCTTGGATTTTTGTTGAACAGGCAGGTTGGTACCGAGGATGTCGCCGACAGTCTCGCCAGCCAGCAGCACCGAGTCGATGTTGGAACCTGTCACCTGGGCAGCTGAGGAATCTGCTGTCGCTGATGGCACCGCTGATATCAGCAGCGCCAGGCCGGCAGAGCCGAACGCTAGAAGTTCACGCTTCATCGAAATTCCTGCCTCCTGTCGAACTCATGCCCTCAATGCTTGTCGAGCAGTCGGCTGCGCGTGCGCCACCACTCGAGCGCGATGGCAGCCTATCCGGCGCGCGCACGCTCCGTCGTGGTTTGACCGAAATTCCCGTTAACTCAATGTGTCTCGCGCAATAAGCATGGCGTTTTCATCAGCGAATTCCCTTCGCCATCGAATCGCCTGGCAAAGTGTTGGGACTTACTTGGGGAGCGAGTCGGTCATCTGTTCGGCTATTTGCCCGACGACGTCGGTCGGATTGCCGTACTGACACACCTTGGCTACGAACAAAACGTTGCTTTGCGCACGGAAGTTAAAGACGCAGCGCCAGGTGCTCGGCTGCCCGTTGGCCAAATCGACCAAAGTCCATTGGGCGGTGTCGCCGTTGACGGCAGGCGCCTGCAATTGGAATTGCTCGTCGGGCGCTCCAGCGGGGACCAGAGCTCCGTCACATCCGGCCAGACCCTTCAACGCATTCTGGAAAGTGCGGGACGCCGTTTGCGCGTCGGGGTACGTGGCGACCTGCTGGTTGACGATGTGTTGGTAATCGTCCTTGTCTTCTCGATAGTCGACTTCGCGAAAGGCGGTGTAATCGACGTTAATTCCGAAGGTGTTTGCGTCGGGGCCTACCAACGGACTGCAGTTGGACCTAGGCCCGAAATCGCGGGGATCCGGCGGGTACGGGTAGGAGTTCGTATCGCCGAGATTCGTGCCGAGGATATTGCCGACCTGCTCGACCCCGAGAATGACAGATTTGAGCTTGGTCGGCGCGAGAAATCCCGCGGGTGTTGGCGGGGCAGGCTTGCCCGGGGGTGGTATCCGGGCGCTGATCTGGTTCAAACCCGCCGCGACAAAAGGTGCTCCGTTAGCCCATGCGCAGAGCGACGCCTCGAGAATCACGTTGTTCTTCACGCGCGCTTCATGGTCGCATCGCCAGCCGAGGTTTTGATTCTTATCGGTCAACTGCAGTTCATGGAATGTCACGGTCCCCGAAGTGGTATGGGCGCCACAGGCCGCAACCGTCAACGCAATTGCTGCGGCACTGCTTACCACCAGAAAGCGGCGCCGTCGTTCTTGCATCATCTGCTGAGTTCCTCTCGTCATTTAGGCGCAAGCGGCGAGCGAGCCAAGCTGATGCCAGCCTGCTGGTCGATTTCGCGTGAGTCACGTTCGGCGATCGTCAGCAGAAATGTCGTGCGGTGATGATGCTACCGTCCCCGCAGCACGGAGATATGCAGTATTTTTGCCGATGGCTAGCACGCGTGCTAAATCAGTTGCCGAAGGAGTAGCCGTGATTCGTCTGATGCCCTCAGGTCCGACCACGGCACGATTGATAGCGGTGCGCCTGCTGGCGGTGCTGGTAGCGGTATACCTGGTTTTGACAATGGGTGCGCGGACGATCACGGCCGAGGCGCCCGGCCACGCAAAGCTCATCTCAGGGCCAGTTGCCTGGCTGCTCAACGCCTCCACAGACTTGGGACCCGCGCACAAGAAGCGCATCTCGGTGGCAGCGTCGCTGCAGCGGGCGGTGCGCCCGGGCACCCTGATCGGCTGGGCGCAGCGCCACCACTTGGACGTGCAGTGGGACTCGGGTGCGGATTGGGCCTATATCGAGGGACGGCCCGCCGACGTCGGATCGGCGTTGGACGTCGCGATCCACGACTACCGCAGCCGCAGTGGAGAGGTCTTTTATGCCTCCGCGCAACAGCCTTCGATCCCCGCGCCGTTACGCAGCGAGGTCAGCGAGCTCGGCAGCATTCTGGGATATCAGCTGATGCACCGGGCAAAGCCGTCGAACATTCCGGTCGATGTGCCGAGAGGTGGACTCATACCGCCGGCGCTGCTGCGCACCTATAACGCCGAACCGTTGGCTCACGACGGCTTCACCGGCAAGGGACAAACCGTGGTGTTCTTCGAGATTGACGGTTACAAGCAGGCTGATCTCGACCGCTGGTCGGACAAATTGGGTTCGCCGCGCTTCACCCCGGTGCTGATCGGCGGCCAGCCAGGCAAGGTGCAGGGCGAAACTGAGATGGACCTCGAAGTCGTCCATGCCATCGCTCCCGACGCCAGGCTCGTCGTCGTCAACGCGTTGGCTTTCGGCGGTTCGACCAGTTACGCACAGGCCGGGCAGATGTACCAGCTTGCTGACCGACAATTCCCGGGCGCAATCTGGAGCACCTCGCTTGGCATCGGCTGCGACCGGATGGCCAAGGCCGCTGATCTCGCCCCGGTGGAGTCGGCCGTGCAGGTCGCCGAATCACACGGCACATCCGCGTTCATGTCCAGCGGAGATTCTGGTGGCTTGGAATGTGCTGAGTTCAACGGGGATTGGTCGACGCCGCCCGGCGAAAACGACCAAGGTATCAACGCGGTCGGGTCGGTGCCGGCGATGACCGATGTCGGTGGCACCACCGTGAACACCGATGCCCGTGGCGTCTGGGTGTCAGAAGCCAGTTGGTTCGACTCGCCTATGTCGCAGGGCACCGGCGGGGGAGTGTCGCGATTGTTCTCCCGGCCCGCCTGGCAAAGCACTGTCTCTTCCGCATGGGATTCCACTCACCGGCTGACCCCGGACATCTCCGCCGACGCCGACCCGTACAGCGGAGTGAGCATCCTCGTCGACGGGCAGTGGATGGCCGGCGGCGGCACGTCCCAAGCCGCGCCCATCTGGGCGGCGCTAACCGTGTTGGTCAACCAATTCCTGCTGGCCAACGGCGGACAACCGGTGGGCAACATCAATCCGCTGCTCTACCAAGTTGCCGGCGGCGCCGCCAGACCCGCCTTCCACGACATAGTCGCCGGCGGCAACGCCGTCCACATCGCCCTACCCGGCTACGACCTGGTCACCGGGTTGGGCACACCCAACACCGACAACCTCGCCCACGACATCCTCGACATCCAAAAAGGAGGCCGACGATGACGCACGTCGATGCTGGCGCCCAGCAATATTCGGCAATCACCCAATGCCGGGTATGCCACAGCGACGTTCCCAACGGGGCGTTCTGCGGATACTGCGGCGCACATCTGCACCAGGTGCCCGGTAACGCACAGGATCGGCTGCGGATCGATGCCGACGCCGCCGAGCCGGCCGAGCAAGTTCTGCGACTGTCGTTGGCCTCCACGCTTTTTCCGCATTTGCCGCCGCGGTCACGAGCGGCATTTCGGGCGGCGTTGGGCTTACTGGTCATTTCGCTTGCGGCCTTGGCGCTGCTGCGCTGGCAAGCAGCATTGGTCGCGGTCAGCGCGCTTGGCCTGCCATCGCTTTTCGTGGCTTACCTACAGCAAGCCAACGCGCGCCGCGATCTGGGCTGGCGGGCCTTGCTGCTGAGCTCGCTCATCGGCACCGCACTCGGGGCCGGCTGGGCGTTGCTGACCGGGCGGTTTCTGGCCAATTCCTATCTCGGTGTGGCTGGTGGCGGCCACGTCGGTGCCCGGCTGATTGGTCAAGGCTTAGGTGTCGCCGTCATCGGGGCAATCTTGATGGTGGTCCCGGTGGCTCTCATGCGGGCCTTCCGTCCGGCCAGCCGAGAATCCCTTGACGGATATCTGATCGGTGCCCAGGGCGCGCTGTTCTACACCGCTGCAGCCATCCTGACCCGTACAGCGCCTCAGCTCTCGAGCGGACTTGTCGCACACCACAAACCAGTCAGTGTGCTGCTCATGCAGGCCGGTATCCAGGGTGTGGCGATGCCGCTGACTGCTGCGGCGGCCGGAGGGCTCGCCGGGGCAGCGCTGTGGTTCACCCGCCGCGCAGCTCCGCAACGCGGCCCGCTGCGCAGCCGAGTCATCTCGGCATTGACCGTCGTGATCGTCGTCTACGCCGCGCTGGGAGTCGTCGATGTGGCGACCTTGACCCTGGCGGTGCGATTCGGTCTGTATGTGCTCGTCGCGGGTATCGCCTTGCTGGCACTGCGAATTGGCTTGCATCTAGGGCTGCTGCATGAGCAACCGGACGCCAGCCGGGGCGAACCCGTGCTCTGCTTTCATTGCGGCCACGTGGTTCCGGAGATGCCGTTTTGCCCGAACTGCGGCACCGCTGCTCATGCCGCATCCCGTACGCAGCGGGCCACCCGACGCGCTACCGGGGCGTCGGCGGGTGTGGCACCAACCGGGCTGTTCCCAGGCTACGCGGTACCGCCCGGGTCATACAGCGCGCCGCCGCAGCATTCGACGTCGTCGACCCGCCTGATTCTGGCGGTTGGTGGCTGTCTGGCGGTGGCCGTGGCGGTGGTCAGCACGATCTCCATCAAGACCACGCCCGCTTTGGTGCACTACGCGTGTCCGCCCGACTGCAGTCGGCCCCCGATTGGGCCACCGGTCGGCGGCGAACCCGGACAGGCGCCCGGGGCGGAACCGCCGGTGCCGTCACAGCGCCCTGCTGCGCCACCGGTTGCAGTGCAAACCTTCCCGCGCTTCACCTCAAAGGACGGGGCGTTCTCCGTTGCCTACCTCCCGGGCGCCGATGTCACGAAGCACGACGATGGCATCACTCTGACCTTCGACAAGATGGACGGTGAGATACGGCTTTTCGGAGTCCCGGCCAACAACCGAACACCGCGCCAGGTCGTCGAGCAATACATCCAGAAGAACTACCAAACCGCTCAGACCGCCTACCAGATTCCCAACGCGATGGTCGGTTACGAGCCCGGCTACGGTGAAGTCGACGACTTCTCACTGGAAGACCCCAACGCCGCGTCCACCCGCGGGCGCCTGCTGGTGATGACCGCGGTGAAAAACGGTTTGGCTCTCGTTGCCGTAGCTGAAGGTCCGATGATCAGGTTCACGCCGCGGACGTCTGCTCATCCCTCGGCTGTCAACATGATGATCGCTCAGTTGATGGGCAACTCGGTCAACAGCTTCACCTGGAACAAGCCGGCATCCCAGTGAGGCGTCATGCCCTCGCCTGCTTGGCGATCGCGGTTGCCGTTGGCGCGCTGACCGGGTGCGCGCGATCTGTCGAAGGGATGCCGGTAGCTGTGAAAAACTCACCGGCTCAACCGGTTAAGGATCTTGACATCGGTCAGCTAAGTAACCTGCTGAGCGAGTTCCCGCCCGGGTTCAACAACGTCCAGGCAGTGCCCGTGACGACGCTGGGGCCACTTGCCGACAAGTTCTCCAATGTCGTCATGGGTGTGGTCGTCAACGTCGACCCGCCGAATTGCCAATCGCTGCTCCAACCGGTGCGGCCGCCCCGCGATGCAAAATTTACGATGGTTGTCGGGGTCGGAGGAAAAGGCGCGATCACGGTCGGTGCCGTGAAGTCCTACGACCCGCTTCCGGGGACCGTCGCTCCCGCGGGCTGCGACCATGCCGTGGTGACCCAGAAGATATCCCGAAGAAGGGTCGATTCGACCGTCACACGCCTTCCCGGCCCCAAGATCGATGGAATTGTTACCACCGGGTCCATGAGTGTCGGTGCTCTAGGTGGCATAAAATCCTATTCATTCACAGGGCTTCTCAGCGATAGGGTGGCCGTCGCCGTCCAAGGCATGCTCCCCGGGAACCCGGACGCCGAGGACGTCATGCAAAACCTCCTGGTCAAGGCCGTAGACGCCATCCGCGAGGGGTGACGCACATGAAACCCGCGCATTTCACTCTGCTTGACGTCGGCGAATTCGCGCGACACAGTTCGCACAGAGTCACTGGGGCGACGACCATCTCAACGGCCCGGCTGTCGTCGGTTTGGCCGCCCGGACCCTCGAACTCGAGTGTGGCTCAACCGACTTCATGCCGACGCGGCTGACTGTCGACTTGTTTCGAGCGGCGCGCGGTGTTCCGACGTGACGAACCTGGGCACACACGGCGTCGGGTATATCAACGGCGACTTGACCGTGGGACTCGCGCGCCTGCCGGTCGGTGAATGGATTGGTGTGCAGGGCGATTCACATCGGGCATCAGACGGTGTCGCTGTCGGGACGGCGACGCTTTTCGATGAGTCCGGTGCTTTCGGGTCCGGCATGATTACGGCGGTCAGCAACCCGGCCGCGCAAATCGATTTCACCAACGATCGCTTCCCGTTGCGAATCGGATAGCCCTCAGGGCTCTGCGGTGCCACGTGATACGCCCGGCGTGAATGTGACGGGTAGCCTGCCTAACCCGGTCATGCTGGGGTTGCCGAGGTACTGCTGGACACCGTCGAGGTCGACCCGGTAGTCGGGAATGCGCTCGAGTACCGCCCGCACCATCACTTCAGACATCATGCGCGCCAGATGAGATCCGATGCATCGATGCGGTCCAAGCCCGAATGCGACGTGGCGGTTCGGCGCGCGATCCAAGACGATCTCGTCTGGTTGCGCGAATTCCTGATCGTCGTGGTTGGCGGCCAGCCAGCTGATGACAACCCGGTCGTTGCGCCGAAGATGCTGCCCGCCAACGACGATATCGCGAGTCACGGTGCGGCTCAGCTGCTGGTTCACCGAGAAGTAGCGCAGGAATTCGTCTGTGGCGGTGCGGTGAAGCTCAGGCCGATCAATGAGCTGTTGCCGCAATTCGGGGTGGTTGCCCAGGTGTAGCAGGGTCAGCGCGGTCTGCGACGTCGTGGTGTCGACGCCACCGGCGATGAGGTTCCACAGGATGTTGAGCAACTGCGCGTCGTCGAGCCGTTTGCCGTCGAACTCGAACTGAATGAGGAAGCTGGTCAGGTCGTCGCGGGCCTGCGCTCGTCTGGTGGCCGCGAACTCGAGAACGCCCTGCATCATGGCGGGGACTTCCGCGATGGCTTTGGCGTACTCGGGGCTGTCCTGCGGGATGGCCATCACCGAGTGGAACAGGTTGGCGTAAACGTGCCAGTTCTCGTAGGGCAGGCCCATCAACTTCATGGTGAGGATCGCCGGGACCGGACTGGCATAGTCGAGCACGAGGTCCATCTGCCCGTCGGCGATCCGTTGGTCGAGGAACCAGTGCGCCGATTGCGCCATGAACGGCCGCATCTTCTGCACAGCGCCCGGTGAGAAGAACGGAGCCAGAGCATGCCGCAAGGCTTGGTGGTATGCACCGTCAACCTCGCCGATGCCCAGGGCCGGTTGGCCTTCGGGACGTGGCACGCCCATCTCGCCCTGGTAGTCAACGCCGTCGGCGGCATTCGGCTCGTATTTGTGCGCGAACGTGTCGCCGTCGCGTGCGGCTTGGCTTACCGCGTCGTAGCTGGTGAGGAACCAGAAGCCGCCGTAACTCTCATTCCAGGCCACCGGACACTTCTGGCGCAGCTCGGCGCTGATCGCCAATTCGTTGAGGTTGAACTCGTCGGAATGATGATCGAAATTTACGACCACGTCGGCGTCGACGTCGGGACGCATAGCCATCGAAAACCCTCCTGCGCGAGTCTGCGAAATCAGTCTCAGGCCATCGCTAAGCTCTTAGCTTATTGCGCTATCTTTGCAAGTTTAGCTGCCCTCTCGCTGGAGGCTGTAATGGTCGGTCACCGAATCGTTTTCAACCACGTGGGCCTCTGCGTCACCGATACCGAGCGGTCGCGCCGCTTCTACGAGGAACTCCTCGGCTTCGAGTACTGGTGGGAGCTCGAACCGCCCGACGAGGGCACCGACAAACTGTTGCAACTGAGCAAGCCGATCGGATTGCACGCGACGTATCTAGTACGCGACGGCTTGGTGCTCGAACTTCTCGCTTACTCGCAGCGGGCCCTGCACGCCGGGCCGCGTCGTGTGATGGACCAACTAGGTCTCACGCATCTGTCGCTGTCTGTTTCGGACCTTGGCGACGTTGTGGCGACCGTGGCGCGCTACGGGGGATCGGTGGTCGAGGGGACTGTTTCCGACCAGTCGGCGATGATTCGCGATCCGGACGGACAGCTGCTGGAATTGCTTTCAGACTCGTGGCGTGAGGTCCTGCCACCGCGCCCTGAATGAAAAGCTTTAGCAATCGGTACCCTCAGATTTGTGCGGTGGATTGTCGATGCGATGAACGTCATCGGTAGTCGGCCCGATGGGTGGTGGAGGAATCGGCGTCTTGCCATGGCGCAGCTAGTCGAGCAACTCGAGGGATGGTCCGCGGCCGAAGGGCGCCCGGTGACAGTGGTGTTCGAACGGCCCACCTCCAACCGCTCGTCGGTGATCAGGATTGCGTATGCGCCAAAGGCGGCAGCAAACTCCGCGGATGACGAGATCCTGCGCCAGGTCCGCGCCGACGACCAGCCGACGGAAATCACCGTCGTGACATCGGATGTCGCGCTGGGAAGCCGGGTTCGGCAGCTGGGTGCGTCGGTGTATCCGGCGGGGGAGTTCCGCAATTTGCTCGACGGCGGCTACCCGAAAACCCTTATGCCGCCATGCGGTGATGCCAGCCGGCGCGATTGAATCACGTCCGATCAGCCGCAGCGATGCAGAGCACTTCGTCGAGGCTGGCGGTCTGTAGGCCAGGTTGGTCCAGCCGTTCGGTATCGAACATCGCCGGGCCGCTGGCAACCACATCAGTGATCAGGTAGCGGCCGGCGTCGGGGGTTCGACGGACCAATTGCTCGGCGGCGCTGGTACCAGTGAGCGTGACCGCGTCGCCCAAGTTGATGCCCACCTGGAACACGCGCGTTTCGGTTTCAAGCACCGCGGTCAGCCGGGCGATGAAATTCTCGGGCGCGAAGAATCGCCAGCCCTGGCCGAGATGCAGCCAGAACCGTCCGCCGATCTGGCCGCGCAGCTGTGCGAGCTGGGCGCCGGATCCGCCACCGTGGTCGCCATGGAGAAACTCGAGAAACCCGTAGCGTTCTTGCAGCAGCTCGCGGTCTTGGGTTGATAGGCCGGCGTCGAGCACCACGAAGCGCCCGACTTGCGTTACATCGTTGCAGCAGTGCAGAAACGAGTTCAGCGATTGCTCAGTGCCGCCGCGATCCGGCCCGGCGACCAGGCTGACGACAACCTCGGCCGAACCGCAACCGGCGGTCAGACGCTGCACCAGCGCGGCCGGGTACGAAGACGTCGCCTCGATCATCGCCGGCACGCCGAGGTCGCGGTTGATCGCAATCCTGCGTCGTTCTTGATGGGGAAGGTCAGGGCGGGCCAGGAGGCGCCGCCACAGCGTGAACGCCTCGGCGTGCTTGCCGATCCGATATGCGCACACTGCCTGCTCATCTGCTGCGCGCCACGCGTAGATGTCGGGGTACGGCACAATCATGTCGGCATCGGGTAGCGGGACTTCGGCGGCGCGCTCGGCGAACAGGTAGCCGAGCTGGTACCGCTTCTCGGCGCGGTAATGCTGGGCGATGCCGTAGAGTGGCTCCGCGCGGGTCGGTCGGAACTCCCAGGCTCGCAGGTAGGCGTCCTGAACATCGGGCCACGGCGTACCCAGCCCTTCCATTGACTGCGCGACCCGCAGCATCGCCAAGAAGATTTCCTCGTCAGGGCGGCCACCGATCTCAAGTTTTCGCTCAAACCACTTGCGCGCGTTGGCGAAATCGTGGGAATCGAAGTAGGCCTGGGCCAGCAGGGACACCGATTGCACATCTTTGGGGTTGCGGTGCACCTCGGGCAGCAACTGATCGATGAAACGCTGATACGGATCCGCGTCGCGGGGCACATCGGCGGGTTTCACAACACTATCCACGGCCGCCTCAACTTGCGCCTCGGTCACCTCGAGGCCCAGCTCGTCGGCGATTCGACGGATCACAACGGCGGGTGTGGCGCGAAGCGACTCGAAGTCGACTCTGACCGCCGTAACGTCGGCCAGCGCGAGGTCGCGCGCAGCGATAAGGCGCGCTGTCGACGCAGCTCGTTCTTGCTCGTCTGGCAACCATCCGAGTCGATTCAGTGACGCCACCACCTTCGCGAATGGTCGGTCTACCACAACGGGCACGATCGGACCCCAGGCGTCGCGGATGAAATCAACTGCAAGGCAAAGACATGGGTCCTTGGCGCCGGGCGGGCGCCCCGCGATGCGGGCAGCACGGCGATGATCGTCGGCCCAGCTTCGCAGCCTCGCGCGGAACAGACTGGGATCCATTTGCAGTTGATCGCCCGGCTCGCTAAAAGCCCTGCTGCACAACTGGTGTAGTCCCAGATCCTCCCAGCTCTGGTTCAATTCACGAGCAGCCAAGCTGAATTCGGTGCCCATGAACACGCCAAGGTGATGCAGCACTCCGGCCACGGCCGACGTGCCGCCGCACCGCGTGCCGAGCACGACGATGATTGGCTCATCGAACGCCATGGCGCCCTCCAGCAGTCCTGACTGCCAGAAACGCTACCTTGATGGCCCTTCCTCCGCCGCCACAGCCGTGGACCGGCGAATGTGCTGACACAGGAGCGATCGAAACGGCGTCGGCACCAAGGCATCCCACGCAAGGGGAGAAGCGTCACAGTGACGAATTGAGTGTGTCCGGCGCCAGGTCGCAAGCTACGACGCGTTCAGTGCGATGGCGGCGCGAACGAGTGCCTTCAACGCCTTCTCGTCGATCGTGTCGCCCTCATGGATATCGATGGCGCGCCTGGTGTTGCCGTCCAAGCTGGAGTTGAAAAGTCCCGACGGGTCATCCAATGAGGCACCTTTGGCGAAAGTCATCTTGACGACATTCTGGTAAGTCTCACCGGTGCAGATCATCCCGGCGTGATACCAGACTGGGACGCCTCTCCATTTCCACTCCTCGATAACGTCGGGGTCGGCCTCCTTGATCAGCCTTCTGATGTGAGCGAGCGTCTCGCCCCGCCAATCGCCTAACTCCTTGATCCTGGCGTCGATCAGTCGCGAGGGAGATTCGCTATCTCTCTTTTCCGTCGAACCGCTCTTCGTCATAGTCTCGGCATCGCTTTCATTTCTAGTCGTTGGCGCTCGAATCCGTATCCGAGTATTCATGAGGTGTTGGGTAGTGGCGTAAGCGCGTGGGCGACCATTTCGTCACTGTGACGATTTGGGGGCGATCCGGGATTGTCTGGGGAAGGCCGGCTCAAGCCGGCCGCTGATCGTCGCGACGCCCCATCGGGAAGTAGTGGGCTGCCTGACGGGATTCGCCCTGGGGAAGGCGATGGTTCCGCATCGCCCGGATGCGAGCCGATCCGGGCTTTAGTGGATTCAACCTCAGACAATGCGATGTCCCTGGATATAGTTGTGCCGATAAGCGACATTATGTCAACTTACTCGCCCCGCTTTGTGGTCCAGTCGCATTGCGGCTTGGGGTTGACCGGTCCCCTCGGAGCGGTCGTCGAGCCTCAGTGCGCAGTCGCGTCTAGGTGCAAAAATATTGCCCGTTGAGCAGACAATTCGACGGTGGCGAATAGGAACCGGTCAGCACGCCTCTTAGACCGCCTGTGGCTGAACCGCCGGGTGCAATTATGCGATTCCAATTCGCGGGGGTAAGAACATAGTGCGTGCCAGATTGGGTAAGGGTGCTGTTCCACGTGTGCGAGACACCTTGTCCCACCGGCATGTCGAATTCTAGCTTCCAATCGGTGAGCGGCACTGCGCTCAAGTTGGTGATGGTGAAGTGGGCGATGAAACCGGTCTGCCAAGTGTGTTCCACCGACAACGTCGCGCTGGCCGCAGCCGCATGAGCTACGGGGGTGGTGGCGAGTCCGAGGATGGCAACTATCAATGCCGACACGGTTACCTGAAGCACTGTCCGCCAGCGCTTCACGTAATTGTCCCGTCCGGCCATAGCCGCCAACACTAAAGCCAAACAGGCGATATCGGCCTTCGCATCGCAGGTACGCTGCCGTACCTTTGCTCAACTGAAACCGTCATGAAATTTTAGCCCCCGGGCCGGAAGGTCTGCTCGCCGATGTAGCGTGACGACCGTGAACTTCGCGCGTGTGAAATCCTCGGCCGTCCTGATGGTGTGTGCGGCATCAGCCGTCGCGATGCTCGCTGCGTGCAGCTCCGACAAGACAACTCCATCGGCAAGCACGTCCTCCGGGGCGGCGAGCACGCCCACCGTCAGCGAAACGGTGACGCCGGCTTCGACAGAACCGGCGACCGCAGACAGCACCTGCCCCACGGCGGCACCGGGCACTGGCGGCACACCCGAGTGGACGCTGACGGGGGCAACCGGCAGCGTCTCGGTCACGGGTTCCACGGATACAACCGCGCCGCGCGTCGACGTGACAGCTCCGTTCAGCGTGACGCAGACCGAGGTGCACACGCTGCATGCCGGAGACGGACCGGTCGTTGCGCCCACGGCCACGGTGTCGGTCTGCTACATGGGCGTCGATGGACGTGACGGCCGGGTGTTCGACAGCGCCTACGAACGCGGTAGCCCAGCCCAATTCCCGCTCGACGGAGTCGTACCGGGTTTTCAGAAGGCGATCGCCGGACAAAAGGTGGGCTCGACAGTGGGTGTCGCGATGACCTCTGCGGACGGCTACCCCGACGGCGAGCCGAGGGCTGGGATCCAGAAAGGCGACACGCTGGTATTCGCTATCAAAATCCTCAGCGCCTCGAGCTGAATTCCGCCGCCTGACTCACACAGCCTGACGCCCCGGTCCGCCGCGGTGCCCGATTCACCTGCTCGTCCCGTGGTTCTTGGTGTCGTAGGTGTCGGGGATCTTGAGCATCGCGGCGATCGCCGCGATGAGGTTGTCCGGCAACCTGTGCCGTGTCGGTGAACTGCAGAATGACTGGGTCAATCCCGCCGTAGCCGGTCCAAAAGCCGGAATCATCCCCGGGATACAGCGCACTGGCATAACCGCTGCCTTCGACGTAATCCGACGCGACGAGTCCGGGAACGCCGGTCAGGCTGGGTGAGCCGATCTGCTGCCAGTACCAGTGCGGAATGTAGGACAGCGCCACGTGTGCGCCGGCGGCGGTGATCGCGTCGGCGACCGCCCAGAAGTTGTCGAGGTCGCCGGAGCCGGCCTCGAAGTCAAGCATCACCGGAATGCTGGTATCGCTGAGCGCGCCGGTCAGGTTTCAGCCTGGGCGCCGGGCGCATCGAGGGTCACATAGTGGTACGCGACCAGGATGAGGCCGTTGGCGTCAGCGCCGTCACGAAACGAGGCCCAGTACGGGTCGACGTACCCGCTGCCCTGGGTAGCTTTGGCGATGACGAAGTCGAAGCCCTCGGCTTTGACCTCGGCGAGGTTCAGTCCCGCTTGGTAGCTGGCGACGTCGATGCCGTAAAGGGTCACGGGTCTGCCCTCCCCCATGGTCGCGGCTTGCGTTGGGCAACGGCCGTTCAACATGCCGACCTCGACGAGCCCTTGTTGACCGTAGCGACAATTGCAGTGTTGGCGCCCGACCAACACACCGCGCTTTCGGCTTACCCGGCCTTCGTGGCCGGCAAACTCGGTAATGACCTGTGCTACAACCGGTTACGGCTCGCTCATCCGGGCGGGAGGGGGCGTTTCAATGTGGAGACGATACTCCATTCGAACAACAGTTCCCCGCCCTTGTCGTAGTCCCTGAAGTGGTGGGCGACCTGTGCACGCTGAACAGAGGAACCCACAATCTCCCATCCGTCTCGCCCATAAGCCTGGGTCTGACAGCTGGCCTCCTCGATCACTGCTTGGAGCGACTCGTGGGTGCAGTAAGTGAAGGTGGTCTCCCACCGCTGCGGGTGCCACTTACCGGCGGAATCCAGCCACCAGCCCGGCCCAGGCGAAGGAGTGCTCACAGGAGTGCTCATACCGGCCGATTTTAGGCTTTCTGTTGGCGCAAAAGCTGATCCAAGCCGACCAGATGTTTAACAGACATCAACGTTTTCGTGTTGAGGTCTACCAGGGTCGGCCGTCGCCGGACGCGAAGAAAACACTACTGTCTTTCGGCAGCAACGGCTTTCGGTCAGCAAATCTTTCGCCGCCAGAACAGCTGTTCGGCTTTCGGTGCGGATGGGGTTCATCGCGTTGCCTTGTGGTTACAACATTGCCGCCGCGTCGATCGCGCGGTAGATGCGCTGCTCGCTGACCGGACGTGGTGTACCGAGCTGCTGGGCCCACAGACTCACCCGCAACTCCTCGATCTGCCGTGCGATGTCGACGACGTCGGGCGCCGTCTTTCGCGTCGCCGGCAACGCGTGGATCAATTCGTCGTAGGCGCGCTGTACGCCGCTTATCCGCGCCATCCGCTCGCCGTCGGCGTGGATTGCGTGGGGTAATTGGTCGAGGCGCCGGCGGATCGCGGTCAGGTAACGGGTCAGATCGCCCAGATGCTCGGCTCCGGTGGCGGTGGCGGTGACGAACCCAGGCGGTAAGAGCCGGCCCAACTGGGCGCGGACGTCGGCGATCGCGTCGGCTTGCGGATGCGAGGGTTTGTCAGGCAGCCGCAGCTGCACGTCCTGCGCAGCGGCCAGCACCTTTTCGACACGGCCCACGATGTCGAGAGTTGTCGGCACCAGCGCCTCACCTACCCGATCACGCACAGCGACGAACTCGTCGCGGGTCCACACCGGTCCGGTGACCAGCGTGGCTGTGGCTGCGTCGGCGCAGTCGTCAAGCAGCGCGGACAGCGAGCCGTCCGGGTTGGCGCCGAGCGCTAAGCGGGTGCGCGGATCGAGGCGCCGTTCAATCGCTTTGACTGGCGACGGCACACTTAGTCGCACCAACCGGCGGGTGCCGGATCCCAACGCGTGGCCCTGCTCCCCCGGCGACGCGAACACGCGGATATCGACAGCGCTGCCCGCGTCGACGAAAGCGGGGAACCCCCGCACAGCGCGTCCGTCCACCGTGCGTTCGACGATGCGCGGCAGTTCGTCGAGGTCGTCGGGCCAGGCCCGCAAACCCGTGCGTTCCAGCTCGCCGGCGACCGCATCGGCGACCGCGCGTCGGGCCGGCGCCGCCAGCCGCTCTTGTAGCGCCGCCAGATCCTTCCCGCGAGCCAGCTCGGTGCCGTCGGCGGACTCGACAGCGAACGTCACCCGAAGATGCGCCGGCAGCTTGTCCAGATCGAAAGCATCGATTGGGACCAAAATGCCTGTACGACGGCGCAGTTCGCGCTGCAATGCCTCCAGCGGCGGCTCCGTGCCCGGGTCAATCCCCGCCAGCACGGCGCGCGCGGTGTCGGGAGCGGGAACGAAGTTGCGGCGCAGATCTTTTGGCAAGGAGCGGATGAGCGCGGTCACCAGCTCTTCACGCAGCGCTGGCACCTGCCAGGCGAATTCGTTGCCCCCCAACCGGGCCAGCACATCGACCGGGACGTGCACGGTGACGCCGTCGTCGAGGGCGCCCGGTTCGAAGCGGTAGGTCAGCGGCAACGAAATATCGTCCGCCTGCCAGGTTTGTGGTCGGTCGGCATCGGCGGTGGCGGCGCCGCGCAGCAAATCGTCGCGGCTCAACGTCAGCAGGTCAGGTGTCTTGTGGCGCTGCTTTTTCCACCACGCGTCGAAATGCGGGGCGGAGACGACATCGGCGGGAATCCGGGCATCGAAAAACGCGTAGAGGTCGTCGTCGCTGACGAGCAGATCGCGGCGGCGCGCCCGCTCCTCCAGCTCCTCGACCTCTGCCCGCAGCCGTGCGTTGTCGCGAAAGAAGTGATGGCGGGTCTGCCAGTCACCCTCGACAAGCGCATGCCGGATGAACATTTCCCGGGCCACCGTGGGTTCGACCCGGCCGTACCCGACGCGACGGCCCGCAACGAGCGGCAGACCGTACAGAGTGACCCGCTCGTAGCCCATCACCTCGCCGCGCTCAGCGTCCCAGTGCGGTTCGCTGTAGGTGCGCTGAACCAAGTCGCCCGCAACCCGCTCGACGACCTCCGGCTGAATGCGTGCGGCGGTACGCCCGTATAGCCGGCTGGTCTCGACCAGCTCTGCCACCACCACCCAACGGGGCGGCCGCTTGGACAGCGCCGAGCCGGGCGCGAGCACGAACCGCGAATTGCGGGCGCCCAGGTACTCGCGGCCATCCTCGCGACGCATACCCACGTGCGACAGCAACCCGGCCAGCAGCGCCGCGTGCACCCGATCGGAGTGGGCCGGTTCGTCCGATTCGACGATGCCGAGTTCGCGGGCGATGCTGCGGAGCTGCCCGACCAGGTCCTGCCATTCGCGGATGCGCAGGTAGTGCAAAAAGTCTTTCCGGCACATCCGGCGAAACGCATTGCCAGATAATCCTTTTCGCTGCTCGCCCAGATACCGCCACAGGTTCAGATACGACAGGAAGTCGGAGTGCTCGTCGGCGAACCGGGCATGTTTTTGGCGCGCCGCATCCTCACGGTCGCTCGGTCGCTCTCGCGGGTCCGGAATCGTCAATGCCGCCGCTAGCACCAGCATTTCCCGCACACAGCTCTCGCCGTCGGCGTGCAGAATCATCCGGCCCAGCCGCGGATCGACAGGCAGCCGCACCAGGCGGCGGCCGAGGTCGGTGATTGCGCCCTGCTGGTCAAACGCCCCGAGCTCCTGGAGCAGCTGCACCCCATCGCGAATACTCCGCTGGTCCGGCGGATCAAGGAACGGGAAGTTCTCGACATAGCCGGGTGGGCGGCCCAGTTGTAGCGCTGCCATTTGTAGCAGCACCGCGGCCAGGTTGGTCCGCAGGATTTCCGGGTCGGTGTAGCGGGGGCGGCCCGCGAAGTCCGCTTCGGAGTACAGGCGGATGCATACCCCGGGCGCGACCCGACCGCACCGGCCGGCCCGCTGCGCGGCCGAGGCTTGAGAGATCGGCTCGATCGGCAACCGCTGGACCTTCAACCGACGGCTGTAGCGCGAGATGCGGGCGTTGCCCGGATCGACGACGTAGCGAATGCCCGGCACAGTCAGCGACGTCTCGGCGACGTTGGTGGCCAACACAACCCGCCGCCCGGCGTGGGGTGCAAACACTCTCTGCTGCTCAGCGGTCGGCAGCCGCGCGTACAACGGCAGCACTTCGGTGTGCTTCAAGTCGCTCAAAGCTTCTGCTGTATCGCGGATTTCGCGCTCACCGGACAGGAAGACCAGGACGTCTCCGGGCGGTTCGGCTTCCAGTTCGTGGATCGCGTCGACAATCGCCTCGATCTCGTCGCGGGTCTCGGTCCGCACGATTTCATCATCAGGGTCGTCCGGATCGTCCTCGGCGCCAGACAAAACGGACACTTCCAGCGGCCGGTATCGGATCTCCACCGGGTAGGTCCGCCCGGACACCTCGACGATCGGTGCGTCACCGAAGTGCGCCGCGAAGCGTTGCGGCTCGATCGTCGCCGATGTGACGATCACCTTGAGATCCGGGCGGCGCGGCAGCAGCTCGTGCAGGTAACCGAGCAGGAAGTCGACGTTCAGGCTGCGCTCATGGGCCTCGTCCAGGATCAGGGTGTCGTAGCGGAGCAGGCGGCGGTCGCGCTGAATCTCCGCGAGCAGGATGCCGTCGGTCATCAGCTTGACCAGCGTGCGATCACCCACGCGGTCGTTGAACCGGACCGTGTAGCCGACGGCTTCGCCAAGTGGGCTGCCCAGCTCGTCAGCGATGCGCTGCGCCACCGTGCGGGCAGCCAGCCGCCGGGGCTGGGTGTGCCCGATCATGCCGCGGATGCCGCGGCCCAACTCGAGGCAGATTTTGGGTAGCTGGGTGGTCTTACCCGACCCGGTTTCGCCGGCGACGACGATCACCTGGTTCTCCCGGATTGCCGTTGCGATGTCCTGGCGCCGCGCGCTAACCGGCAGATCGGGGTAAGTGATCGGCGGGACAGCGGCGTGCCGGCTCGCGATCAGTCTTTCGGCCTCCGCAATCTGGTTGGCAAGCTGCCGCAGCTTCTCCGGCTTCGCGCCGCGAAGGTTCTTCAACCGTCTGCCGAGGCGTGCGGCGTCGCGAATGCTCAGACCGTCGAGGCGGTTGCGCAATTCTGCGACGGACGTTTCGACCACTCCGACCAGGATAGGCTACCGGTGCCGGTGGCGGTGCCGCGGTTACTGCCAGGCTCCGGAAGTGTCACCGGTTCAGCCTTATTCGCTCAATTTCGTGTTGTGATCACCACGATCGTGATTCTTACGCAGTCGCCAGTACCGTGCATACCGTTCGCGGATGACCTCAACCGCCAGCGGTATCCCGGCTGCGCAGATACCTCGAGCCATACCTGCGACTTTCAAGCAGGCACTGTTTGTCGCCGTGACTGCCGGACTGGGTTACGGCTTCGACTCATACGCGGTGAACATCTACGGCCTGGTGCTGCCGGATATCAAGAAGACGTTGCACATCACCGAAGTGCAAGCCGGCTACATCGGTTCGATCTTCCTGCTCGGCTACACGATCGGCACCATCGGCTTCGGATTCGCTGCCGACAGGTGGGGACGCAAAACGACGCTCGGTGCCTCAATCCTGCTGTACGGCGTGACGACTGGGTTGGCCGGGCTTACCACAAACCTCGCCGCGTTCACGGGGCTGCGATTCCTCACTGGTGTCGGGGGCGCTGGAGAACTTGCGGTCGGGGCGCCATACACCGCGGAAGTTTGGCCGGCCAAGACCCGCGCCATCGGTGTCGGCGGCGTGATTTTCTCGTTCTTCTCATTGGGCTACGTCCTCGCTGCCTGCGTCGCGTTGGCCCTGGTGCCGCGCTTCGGGTGGCAGTCGGCGTTCATGGTCGCGATCGTCCCCGCCGTTGTCCTGTTTCTCGTTCGGCGAGGTATCACCGAGTCGCACCGCTACATGGAGGTTCAGGCCAAAGTCGTGACGGGTGCTGCCAGACCGCAGCTTTGGAAATTGCCCGGCGTGCGGCGACGCCTCGTCGCCGGCTGGCTCATCTATACCGCCAACGCGGTCGGCTACTGGGGTATGACGCCTTGGGCCAGGTGGTTGTCTACGCGAGCTGCAGGACGCTCTTGAAAGCTGATACTTATGGCTGAGTTAGGCAACAAAGACCGAATCGAAGACGTCTCCCCGGGCGACCTCATCGCCGTCGATCGCGGTTCCGGCGAAAAGCCGTACAAGGTGGTCTTCAAGAATTCCACCGACACCGGCTTCGTCGTCACGTTCGAAGACGATGGCGGGGAGACGTTTCAACTCGACCTGGCGGCGGGCACGACTGTTCAGCGGTCGCTGGAATCGAAGTGGGAGTCCCCGCAAAGTCCCACACCACACACGGGGAGTTGATGACTGACGCTGCAGCAAGCGACCAGGCGGAGCACGACCTGACGACAGCAGCACTTCCCGGGGCGCATTAGTCTCGGAAACCATGACGCTGGCAATATTGCCGGCATGGCTGTTACCGAGTCCCGTCAAGTCGTCATTGAGGCAACGCCCGACGAAATCATGGACGTACTGTTCGACCTCGAGTCATTGACCGAGTGGTCGTCTACCCACAAAAAAGTCGAGATTCTCGAGCGGGACGATCACGGGCGGCCGACCAAGTCTCGTCAGGTGGTCAAAATTGTCGGTATCACCGACGAACAGGTGCTGGACTACTCCGTTCACGACGACGGCGTGAGCTGGACACTGGTCAGCGCCAAACAGCAACGGGCGCAGGAAGGTCGATACACGCTCACTCCCGAGGGTGAATCCACCCGGGTGAACTTCGAGTTGACCGTCGATCCGATCGTTCCGGTGCCGGGTTTCCTCATCAGGAAGGGCGCCAAAGGCCTGATGGAGACGGCCACCGATGGTCTGCGCAAGCGAGTGCTCGAGGTCAAGGGCTCCGCCCGGTAGCATCTGCGCAGGTAGAACATTGGGCGGCAATGGAGGGCCGGGTTAGTGACATCGCCCCGCGCTGAACGCTATGTAAGCTCGGCGTTGCTGAATAAGAGCCTGCGCGAGCGTCTTTCTGAGGTCGATGCGATGGTGGATGCGATCACTGATTACGCGATTATTCAGCTCGATGTGATCGGGAACGTCGTCCGCTGGTGCCCGGGCGCGCAGATCCTGATGGGCTACACGGCGCCCGAGGTACTCGACCGCCCGGTTTCCGCCTTGTACACGGAGCAGGACCGCATTGCCGGGCTGCCCCGACACGAGCTCGCTGCCGCGCGCGAGTCGGGGCGGTACGAGTTCGAGGGCTGGCGGGTACGCAAGACCGGAGAGCGGTTCCTGGCCGGGGTGACGTTGAGCCCGATTGAGGATGAGACGGGCGCTGTCACCGGATTTACCAAAGTCATGCGGGATGTAACCGCCGAGCATCAGCGGGCAGAAACCATGTTCCATAGCCTGCTGGAGTCGGCGCCGGACGCAATGGTCATCGTCGGAGCGGACGGCCGCATCGTGCTGGCTAACGCCCAAACCGACCAGACGTTCGGGTACCGGCGCGAAGAGCTGATCGGCAGTGACGTCGAGATGCTCATCCCGCCCCGACTTCGAGGCGCCCACAGCCAGCACCGCACCAGCTTCTTTGCCAACGCTGAGTTACGCCGGATGGGGGTCGGTCTGGAGCTGTGGGGGTTGCGTCACGACGGCACCGAGTTTCGGATTGACGTCAGCCTCAGCCCAATACGAACCGCGCAGGGTTTGATGGTGTCAGCGGCGATCCGCGACATCACCGAGCAGCTGACCGTTCAGTCCCAGCTGGCTGATGTCTCTGCCGAGGCCAAAGTATTCGCTGAACGCGAACGCATCGCTGGCGAACTCCAAGATCATGCAATCCAGCGAGTCTTTGCCGTCGGGCTCACGTTGCAAAGTGCCCTGATGCGGGCCCGGTCGACCGATTTACAGGAACGGCTCAGTGCCGCGATAGACGACCTTCAGCAAGTGGTTGAGGACTTTCGGACGGCGATCTTCGGGCTGCGCCGAGAGGTCACTATTCTGCCCGGGCTGCGTCGGCGTCTCGACGAGTTGATCGGCCAACTATCCCAGGACTTGACCACCAGCGTGGAATATCGGGGACCGCTGTCGTTGGTCCAGGCCACCCTGGCCGGGCACGCCGAAGCCGTTGTCAAGGAAGCGATCGACAACGCAGTACGGCACGCAGAGGCCACGAAGCTTACGGTCGCCGTTGACGTCTCCGACGAGCTGTGCATCGAGGTCGTCGACAATGGCAAAGGCTTTCCCGACAACCTCACCGGCGACGGTTTGGCTGAATTGCGAGAACGCGCCGAAGCGGTCGGCGGCTCTCTCACCGTCGGTGACGGCCCCGGCGGCGGCACTCGGTTGCGGTGGGTAGCTCCCCTGCCCTAGCCGAGCGAATGTGAGGCACTTTCAGTGAAAGTCGGTGGCCCGAACCAGTTGGTGAGAGCGTCATGGAGCCCGAGGCCAGTTGTGACCCCCACCCAAGCCACATACCCGTCGGGCCGGATCAACACGGCGGTCGGAGCGGAGACCGCACCGAGTACCGGGAGCTCAAAATTCTCAACGTGTTTCGCGTCGATCAATTTGACCCGATCGGCCCACGCTGCGATGTCGAAGGCGCCGGCCTCGCCAAGATTGAGCAGCACCGGCCGGGCATCATGCAGCAGAGTGAAGACCCGCACCGGGCCTTTTTTGGTGGCCAGGTCGAGATCGGGCATGCCGCGCCCGAGTAACGGGTGTCCCGCACCGAGGTCGTAGCGGATGTCTAGCCCTGACATCATCGCCGCGAATCGTTTACGAGGCTCGTCCATAGCGAGAAGTGCAGACATGGTGTCGCGCAGGGCTTTCGTGCTCTCGTCGTCTGGGCGGCGAAGAAGCGCGAGCTGCGCCAGCGTATTGCGCAACACGCGCGCACCGATCGGGTGCCGTTCAGCATGGTAGGTATCGAGCAAGCTATCGGGCGACGTCTGGTTGACCACTTGCGCCAGCTTCCATCCCAGGTTGACCGCGTCCTGCACACCGGTGTTGAGGCCTTGCCCTCCGATCGGATGATGCACGTGGGCGGCGTCGCCGGCCAGTAGGACCCGTCTGTCACGATATGCCGCGGCCTGCCGCGCCATATTGGTGAATCTGGAAATCCATGCGGGACTGTGGATCCCATAATCCGTGCCGTAGACGGTTATGAGCGCTTCGCTTAGATCAGCCAAGGTGGCTTCGCTGTTGGGGCCGAGGTGTTCCTCGGTCACCATGACCCGTACCGGGCCCCCGTCGTCCGGCCTGCTGAGCGCATGCACGCCCAGGGCGTCGTGCCGGATGCCCCATTCCGGCACCCGGCCCGGCTCAACGGCCATATGGACTTCGGCAAGCAGGTAGCTCATCGTCGGATCCCACCCCGGAAATTCGATGCCGGCTGCTTTGCGGACCGCGCTGCGTCCTCCATCGCACCCGACGAGATACTCCGCCCGGAGCAACTGGCCGTCTGCCAGCTGGACGTCGACGCCGGCGCGGTCTTGCGCGAAACCGGTCGCCTCGCATCCGCGATAGATCGGGACCGCCAGCTCGCCGACCCAGTCAGCCAGTATCCGCTCGATGTGGTTCTGCCACAGCGCAAGCCCATAGGGGTGCCGGGTGGGAAAGTCACTGATGTCCAGACGAATCTGGGAAAACCCGGCGACCTGGGCCACCTTTCCCTGCGCTAGGAAGCGATCCGCGATTCCGCGTTGATCGAGGACCTCGATGGTCCGTGAATGCAGGCCACCGGCGCGCGAGCCAATCAGGTGCTGGTCGGTACGCCGTTCGACAATGGCAGCTTCGACTCCTGCCAACGCCAGCTCGCCGGCCAACATCAGGCCCGTTGGACCTCCCCCGACAACTATGACCGCATGGTCGGATATCGGTTCGACACCCACTTCGCAATCCCCCGTTCCGCTGAGTTTTGGCTTCGGCCAGCAATTTTGCGGCATGACCCGGGTCTTGCCGCAAGCCCCCGGGTGCGCTATAAATTGAGAGTGGGACGGAGTGTGCACTCTCCGTTCCATTCGTATTTGTCCCCTGCATACGATGGCCGAGTGATTGCCTTGGTGTGCGCGATGCCGATCGAACTCCGACCGCTGCAACGGCGGTTCGGGCTTCGGAAGACTGGATTTGGCTACGCCGGCCGGATCGGCGACCGTGCAGTGATCGCGGTAGTCACCGGGATCGGCCCGGCTTTGGCGGAAGCCACGACCATTCGCTTGCTCGACGCGGTTGAAGTCGAGTGGGTGATCGTCGTTGGCATCGCGGGCGCCATCGAGCGCCAGACGCCGATCGGGACGCTGGTGCTCCCCCGGCTCGTCATCAGCGGCGCCGGCGGCGACGAGTATCGGCCCACCCCGCTCGGCATCGGCAACGCCCACGGAACGTTGTGCACCACCGAGCAGCTCTTGCTTGATCCTGCCCTGCACGCCGACCTGCGCGCGGATGGCGTGGTCGCGCTGGACATGGAAACGGCCGCGGTGGCGAAGGTGTGCGACGAGCGCCGCGTCCCCTGGTCGGTAGTCCGCGCGATCAGCGACCGAGCCGGCGACGGCAGCGTAGACGCGGAGGTCCTCGGCCTCAGCAACCCGGACGGCAGGCCTAACATGCCTGCTGTCGCCCGTTACCTGGTCAGGCGCCCTCATGCCCTCCCCCGCCTGATCCGCCTCGCCAGAGCAGCCAGGCTGGCGACCGAGCGGGCCGCCGACGCCGCGAGCAAAATCTTGACCGACTCCAGATAAGTCTTGACTCATTCCAAATAAGAGCGGCATATTGATGTGGTGTCGTCAACGTCGGCGGATCACGCAGCGCAGCTGCGGATGGCCGATTTGCGGGTGACCCGGCCCAGGGTCGCCGTGCTGGAGGCGGTGCATTCCCATCCGCATGCCGATACCGAGACGATTTTGTCTGCGGTACGCGGCGGCCTGCCTGATGTTTCCCGTCAGGCCGTGTACGACGTGCTCAACGCGCTGACCGCAGTGGGTCTCGTTCGCCGCATCCAGCCGTCAGGAATGGTCGCCCGCTATGAGTCGCGGGTAGGCGACAACCACCATCACGTCGTTTGCCGCTCCTGTGGAGTCATCGCCGACATCGACTGTGCGGTCGGCGACGCACCATGCCTCACCCCTTCCGACGACGACAACGCGCTAGATGGCTTCGTCCTCGACGAGGCCGAAGTCATCTACTGGGGCCTGTGCCCCGACTGCACTACCGAAGATTGAAGGATCACGGCCGTGATCACAGCCCGTTTCAACAATCCCTGAAAGGAATCCTGTGTCATCCGATACAAGCCATAAAGGCAGCGAAAGCGAAAACCCGGTGATCTCTGCGCCGGAGCCGAAATCAACTGGGCCCCAGACGAATCAAGACTGGTGGCCGAACCAGATCGACGTGTCGAGGTTGCACCCGCACGCACCTCAGTCCAACCCGCTCGGCGAGGAGTTCGACTACGCCACGGAGTTCGCCAAGCTCGACGTGGAGGCACTCAAGGCGGACGTGTTCTCGGTGATGACCACCTCGCAGGACTGGTGGCCCGCCGACTACGGCCACTACGGCGGCCTGTTCATCCGGATGAGCTGGCATGCCGCGGGTACCTACCGCATACAAGACGGCCGTGGCGGCGGCGGCCAGGGCATGCAGCGCTTTGCCCCGCTGAACAGCTGGCCGGACAACGTGAACCTGGACAAAGCCCGCCGACTGCTGTGGCCGGTCAAGAAGAAATACGGCAACAAGATCTCCTGGGCGGACCTGATCATCTTTGCCGGCAACTGTGCCCTGGAGTCGATGGGGTTCAAGACCTTTGGCTTTGCATTCGGCCGCGAAGACGTCTGGGAACCCGAAGAGGTCCTCTGGGGCGAAGAGGACGAATGGCTGGGCACCAACAAGCGCTACTCCGGTAAGCGGGATCTCGCCCAGCCCTACGGCGCGACCACGATGGGCCTGATCTACGTGAATCCTGAAGGGCCCGAGGGTAAGCCGGACCCGGTCGCCGCGGCGATCGACATCCGCGAGACGTTCGGCCGGATGGCGATGAACGACGAGGAGACCGCCGCCCTCATTGTCGGTGGCCACAGCTTCGGCAAGACCCACGGCGCAGGTGACGCCGATCTGGTTGGTCCCGAGCCGGAGGCCGCTCCGATCGAGCAACAGGGACTTGGCTGGAAGAGTTCCTACGGCAGTGGCGTAGGTAAGGACGCCATCACCAGCGGCCTGGAGGTCGCCTGGGTCTCGACCCCGACCAGGTGGGGCAACGGGTTCTTGGAGAACCTGTACGGCTACGAGTGGGAGCTGACCAAGAGCCCCGCCGGAGCCTGGCAGTTCACGGCGAAAGACGGTGCCGGCGCCGGCACGATCCCCGATCCGTTCGGTGGGCCGGGTCGCGCCCCGACGATGCTGGTCACCGATATCTCCATGCGGGAGGACCCGATCTACCGTGAGATCACCCGGCGCTGGCTGGATCACCCCGAGGAGCTGGCCGACGCGTTCGCCAAGGCCTGGTACAAGCTGTTGCACCGCGACATGGGACCGATATCGCGCTACCTGGGACCGTGGATTGCCGAGCCGCAGCTGTGGCAGGACCCCGTCCCGGCGGTGGACCATGAGTTGGTCGACGACAAAGACGTTGCGGCCCTGAAGAAGAAGGTGCTCGACTCCGGCCTGTCCGTTCCCCAGCTGGTGAAGACCGCCTGGTCGGCGGCCTCCAGCTACCGCAACACCGACAAGCGCGGTGGCGCGAACGGCGGGCGGCTTCGCCTTGAGCCACAACGGAACTGGGAGGTCAACGAACCCTCTGAGCTGGACAAGGTGCTGCCGGTTCTCGAGAAGATCCAGCAGGACTTCAACGGTTCGGCCTCGGGTGGCAAGAAGATCTCGCTGGCCGACCTGATCGTGTTGGCGGGCTCGGCGGCAGTGGAGAAGGCGGCCAAGGACGCCGGTCACGAGATCTCCGTGCATTTCACGCCCGGGCGGACCGACGCATCGCAGGAGAGCACCGACGTGGAGTCGTTCGCGGTGCTCGAGCCGCGGGCCGACGGATTCCGCAACTATGCACGGGCCGGGGAAAAGGCGCCGCTGGAGCAACTGCTGTTGGAGCGGGCGTACCTACTGGGTGTGACCGGTCCGGAGCTGGCGGTGTTGATCGGCGGGCTTCGTGCGCTCGGTGCGAACCACGGCGGCAGCAAGCACGGCGTGTTCACCGACAAGCCGGGTGTGTTGACCAACGACTTCTTCGTCAACCTGCTCGACATGGGTACCGAGTGGAAGGCGTCGGAGACCTCCGAAAACGTGTACGAGGGCCGCGACCGGTCCTCGGGCGCTGCGAAGTGGACCGCGACCGCCAACGACCTTGTGTTCGGCTCGAACTCGGTGCTGCGTGCGTTGGCCGAGGTCTATGCGCAAGACGACGCCAAGGGGAAGTTCGTTGAGGACTTCGTCGCGGCGTGGGTCAAGGTGATGAACAGCGACCGGTTCGACCTCAAGTAACACCGGGGTCAGATCGTCCGTCCGGCACCCCGCGAGTCACTGGCTCACGGGGTGCCGGGTCTTACGCTGGCGGGTATGGCCATTGAATCCACCATGCTTGCCCTCGGCACCCCCGCGCCGGCGTTCACGCTGCCCGAGCCCGCCACCGGCGGCACGGTAAGCCTGGATGAGCTCACCGGACCCGCGCTTGTCGTCACCTTCATCTGTAACCACTGCCCGTATGTCAAGCACGTCGCCGCCGGGCTCGCGGAGCTTGGTCGAGACCTTCACGACCAAGGCGTCGCGATGGTCGGGATTTCCAGCAATGACGTGGTCAGCTACCCGCAAGACGGGCCTGAAGAGATGGTTGCCGAAGCCCGCCGTCACGGCTGGACGTTTCCGTACCTCTACGACCAGACCCAAGACGTCGCCCGCGCTTTTTCGGCGGCCTGCACTCCCGACACGTTCGTCTTCGACGGCGAGCGCCGACTCGTCTACCAGGGCCAGCTGGACAACTCCCGCCCCGGCAACGATCTACCGGTGACCGCCGCTGACGTCCGGGCAGCGGTCGATGCCGTACTCGCCGGGCGGCCGGTCGACGCCGACCAGCGGCCGTCGATCGGTTGCGGTATCAAATGGCGTTGAGCCTCAACAATTCCCGCGCTTCGGTAGGTGACGGCCGCCGGCCGTTGCCTTCCAGCACGCGGGCGACGAGCTCGCGATGCAGCTGTGCTATCTCGACTATTTGTCCAGCTTCCCACCGCGGTACGGTACCGACGCGATGAAATTTGTGGTGGCAGGCTATGGAAGTCGCGGCGATGTCGAGCCCTGCATCGCCGTCACCCGCGAGCTGCAGCGCCGAGGTCACGATGTGCGCATGGCCGTGACGATCCCGCCTGACATGCTCGCCTGCGTCGATTCGGCAGGGCTTAGTGCCGTCCCCTACGGCCGGGACTGGCGGGAGCTGGTGAAAGACGAGGATTTCGTCCGCATCCTGCAGAATCCGATCAGCGCGATCTCCGAAGCTGTCAACTATGTTGCCCAGGTTTCGGAGGAGAAGAGCGCGACGTTGATTGCATCGGCAAGAGGGGCCGACCTGCTCGTGGTGGGCATTACCGAGCAGGCGCTGGCTACCAATATCGCGGAGTATCACGGCATTCCGTTGGCCGCGCTGCACTTCTTCCCGGCGGAAGTTTTGGAGCTCAGATCGCCGCATGGCGGCGTACCGAAGGCAGCTGAGCAAGCCCAACGCCGGGCACTGGGCTTACCGGAGGCCGCGGTGCCCGCGACACAACCCCTCGAGATCCAGGCTTACGACGAGCTCTGCTTTCCCGGGCTCGCAGCCGAATGGGGGGAAAAGGGCGCCCGTCGGCCCTTCGTGGGGGCGCTGACGCTGGAGTTGCCGACCGATGCCGACGACGACGTCTTGTCGTGGATTGCTGCTGGAACGCCGCCGATCTACTTCGGCTTTGGCAGCATGCCTTTGGCGTCCCCCGCCGACACCGTCGCCGTGATCAGCGCGGCCTGCAAGCTATTGGGCGAGCGAGCGTTGATCTGCACCGGCCCGAATGACTGCACCGGCATCCCGCCCGCCGGCGACGTCAAGGTTGTGGAAGCGGCGAATCACGCGGCCGTCTTTCCGGCCTGTCGCGCGGTCGTTCACCACGGTGGCGCAGGTACCACGGCCGCGGGCCTGCGAGCTGGCGTCCCGGCACTGATCCTCTGGGTCGGGCTCGATCAGCCGGTCTGGGCCGGGGTCATCGAGCGGCTGAAAGTCGGCTCCGCGCGCCGCTTTTCGGCCGCCAACCAGGAGTCACTAATTGCCGACCTGCGCTCGATCCTTGTTCCACAATGCGTCAGCCGGGCCCGTGAGGTCGCTGCTGCGATGACCAAATCCGCCGAAAGCATTGCCAGTGCCGCTGATCTGCTAGAAGATGCCGCCCGCCGCGGACCGGCAACACTAGCCGTCTAGTTCGCCGGAGATACCACGCTCGATGGCGACCTGTGTCGTGGCGGGCAGCACAACCAGGCCGTCGAGTTCCCTGCGGGCACGGTCATAGGCGTTCTGGCGTTCTTGCAGGGTTGCAGCGGAGTTGGACGCCATGCGCAAAAGATTCTGAGCACGCGCAATCCGCTGCTGTCCGTCTTGTGAGAAGTCAGTTCGGCGCCTGCGTTTCGCCTCTGCCTCAGCGATGTTGAACGCGGTCACATAGTCCTCGACTGCGGCCAGATACCGCGCCGCCGCGTCACCGTCATCGAGCAGATCTTCGGCTTTGGCGGGGCGCAGGAAGTCTGCCCGGAGCTTGGCCTTGTGAAAGGCGATCGTGAGCGGATCGCGCATGTCGGTCATCAGCGGAAAGTCGAGCAGCCTGCCGAAGTCGAGTTCATACTCCAGCCACCGGGTGTCGGTTCGGTCATGTTCGCGCAGGACGCGGGTGAGGGACCGCGACCGGGCCGCTTGATTGCCGCCTATCCCGACCCGATCCGAACCACGTGGGTTCTCAGCGGGGCGTTTGCCGGCAGAAAAGCTCCGTATCGCAGCGATGATCACGGCTGCCAGCGGCACGAGTACGAGAAGAAACTCTGCCAACCGGAACAGTAAGCCCACATGACCAGGATGCCACCGCCAGTAGGGTCGGGTAACTCATCGACCGAGGTCCCACTGTCCGAAATCGGGAGCAAGGATCTGGTCGACATCCACGTGGATGCTGCCGATCAGCGGGCCCGGGCTCGACGCAGTGTTGACCGCACTTTGATAGAGCACAGCCCTGGGCTCGCGTGAACCGTGAGACCACGCGCTCGTCTGCCATGCCCAGTTGTGGCCTGCAGTGGTTGACGGGCCGATTACGCCGTCGCCGATCGCCCATTCGCAGACGCGGGAACTCCCGTAAATTCCGGTGCGGTTGACACCCAGCACGGAGTTGATTCCTCGAAACCACTGGGCTGCCGGGCCCTTCCAGGTGTTGAGGTCGATATCCTCATCGACACTGAAGAAGATCGGTGCTGAACTCGCACCCCCCGCCGCCCCGTGCAGCCGCGAGGCAGTCCGGGCGTCCGCGACGCCGCCGTCATACCCGCGGGTGAAATCCGAAGGGTCAGGCCAACCAGGCTTGCCGTACTGGTAGTTGCTGACGATGTGAAGACCCGCTGCGCGCATCCCATCCGTGAACTCACGGGTGACGGGCTTGAAATCGAAGTTTGCCCCAGGCCGCGACTCCGAGACATAGACCACTGCTCCGTCATAACCCGCCGATTTGATTTGATCTGGCTGGACCAGGTGCTCGGTGAAATCGATCAGCCTCAGGTCGGCAGCCGAAGCCTGTTGGCCGCTCAGTGGTGTGGCCAGCGGCCCTAGTCCCAGTAGAACCGGCGCCAATGCGAACTTGATGACGTCGCGTCGTGAGACCGCTGGCCGATTGCGTGAGTCAAACATGTGCTGGCTCAATGGGTGAGGAGCGCGGCCGCGCTCCGGGCTAACGTGGGTGATGACGTGGCCGGCTGCAGACATACGTTGCGTTATAGCATCGACCGCTGGTGGAATGGGGTCCGGGTCGTGTAGAAGAGTCGTGTGGACGATCCGGCCGTCAGGTCCTTCAGTCGGTCGACGCTCCGCGAGGCGATGGCCCGGCGGTTGTACCGCCGATCGGTCGCAATGGGGCAGATCGCGGTGCCGGCCGTTCCGAGCTTGATCGACGAGTACGTCAAGATGTGCGACAACCTCTTCGCCAGCGTCGGCGTCCAGTACTCCCCCGAGGAATTTGCGCAGCTGCGGACGGTGCTGCAGAGCCAGTTGACGGAGGCCTTCCAGACCTCATCACGTTCGAACATCGTCATCTCGTTCCACGCGCCGTTCGGCACGGCGCTGAACTATCGCGTCAACGTCGAATCGGAGACGATCGCCGGCGCTTACGACGGCTGGGTCGCCAACCGCGAGGGGGCATTGTTCGGCATCGAGCCAGACGCCCGGGTAACCGCGCTGGCCGGCGAAACGGCCGATCCCAGCAGCTGTCGAGTGCTTGACATCGGCGCGGGAACCGGGCGCAATGCGCTGGCGCTGGCGCGCCGCGGCCACCCGGTCGATGCGGTCGAGATCGCTCCGAAGCTTGCGCACATCATTCGCACCGAGGCCGAACGCGAATCACTCGACGTACGCGTCATCGAGCGCGACGTCTTCGCGACGACGGATGATGTCCGCTGCGACTACCAGCTGATCGTGGCCTCCGAGCTGGTTCCCGACTTCCGGACCACGCAGCAGCTGCGCAGCCTGTTCGAACTCGCCGCGCGCTGCCTGGCTCCCGGCGGGCGATTGCTGTTCAACAGCTTCGTGCCGCGGGAGGGCTATGTCCCCGACGACGCCGCCCGTGAACTCGGGCAGCAGTGCAACACGATGATCTTCACTCGGGAAGAGATGGTGGCCGCGGCCGACGAACTACCTCTCGAGCTGGTTGCTGACGACTCCGCGTACGAGTACGAGAAACATCACCTACCCGATGGCGCTTGGCCGCCCACGGCCTGGTTCGCCAACTGGGCCGGCGGGCTTGACCTATTCGACGTCGAGCGGCAGGAATCTCCGATCGAATTGCGCTGGCTCGTTTACCAGAAGGCCTGTTAGCCATGGCTGGCGAACTCCATTTTGTCGACGCGAACGGACTGAACTTCGCCTATCTCGAGGACGGCTCCGGGCCGCTTGTGCTGATGTTGCACGGATTCCCGGATACGGCCCACACCTGGGACGATCTTCGCCCGCGAATCGCCGCCCAGGGATACCGCGCGGTCAGCCCGTTCATGCGCGGCTATCACCCCACCGCGATCCCCGATCACGACGCGGACCAAGAGACCTTGGCCCGCGATCCGCTCGCGTTGATTGAGGCACTCGGCGCCGATGACGCCATCATCATCGGCCACGATTGGGGGGCATCGGCCGCCTACGGCGCGGCGGCGCTCGCTCCGGATCGAGTGAAACAACTATTCGTCATCGGCATCCCACATCCGGCAGCGTTGAAACCTTCGCTCAAAAAGCTCTGGGGCGTCCGCCACTTTGTGGCATACAAGGTGCCGGGAGCGCCGAACCGCTTCGCGCGCAACGACTTCGCGGCATTGCCTGCGATCTATCGGAGGTGGTCGCCGGACTGGACTCCCCGAGCATCGGAATTCGACGCTGTTCGTGCGAGCTTTTCGAACGCGGCGAGCTTGAACGCCGCGTTCGGTTACTACCGGAAGCTTTCGCCGATACCCAGCGCTTCGCTGAGGGCGCGCATCGTCGTGCCGACGGTGGTCTTTGCCGGGCTCGGTGATCCGATCGTCGCGCCCTCGGACTACCGTGGCGCCGCCCGGATGTTCGAATGCGATTACGTCGTCGAGGAAGTGCCAGGCGGACACTTCATGCATCGGGAGCACCCCGACCTGTTCGCCGAGCGGCTCTTGGCTCGCCTCTGACCACAGCCGGCCGGCTGCTATGGTGTCTTGCCAATGCCTGAGATGGATCGTCGCACGATGATGTTGGTGACCGGCGTCGGCGTGTTGGCGGCAGCAATCCCCATTCCTGACGCCCGGGCTTACCCGCATCCGCCGGACGCACCGACAGGTTCCTACCTCTTCCACGACGAGTTCGACGGGTCGGCCGGCTCGGCCCCGGATCCGTCGAAGTGGACGGTGTCGAAAGCACGCGAGACGATCAAGGATCCGACGTATTGGGAGCGGCCCGAGAACATCGGGCAGTACCGCGACGATCGCCGCAACGTATTTCTCGACGGCAACTCCAACCTCGTCCTACGTGCCGCGAAAGACGGCCCGACCTACTTCAGCGGCAAGGTTCAAAGCCTGTGGCGAGGCGGTGTCGGCCACACCTGGGAAGCCCGGATCAAGCTCAATTGCCTGACGGCCGGCGCCTGGCCCGCCTATTGGCTGGGCAACGAGGACCAGGGCGAAATCGACGTCATGGAGTGGTACGGCAACGGCAACTGGCCGTCGGCCACCACCGTGCACGCAAAGGCGAACGGTGGCGAATGGAAGACCCACAACATCGCCGTCGACAGCGGCTGGCACACCTGGCGCACGCAATGGGACAACGCCGGCATCCGCTTCTGGAAGGACTACGTCGACGGCGCGCAGCCATACCTCGACGTGCCGGCGAGCTCCCTGCCAAATTGGCCGTTCAACGGGCCGGGCTACACCGTATTTCCAGTGTTCAACCTGGCGGTGGCCGGTTCGGGCGGCGGCGATCCCGGATCGGGTACCTACCCCGCGGACATGCTCATCGACTGGATACGTGTCTGGTAACGCTTGACGCACCCGTCAACGCATAAGTCGTTCAGTAGCCGTTACAGCTGGTCGCGATTTGTCCAATTAGTCCCATGTATTGCGTAGCGCCCGGCATGCCTTGCGCCTGTTGCGCCATTTGCGCCCGCTGGTCCGGCGGTGAGGCGAGGAAGGAACGCAACCAGCCCTGTGCCATCGGCGACGAATTGAACTTCGCCGCAGCAGCCGGCGACTGCGCATTCAGGGCCGCAACCACCTGCGGGTAACTGCAGGTGGTGTTGATTGCCGGATCCAGACCGGGGTCGGCGGACGCAATTCCGGCGCCGGCAAGTAACGACAACGTCAGACCGCCGACCGCGCCAGCCAGTCTCGTCAATGACCGCGTGACCATATGTGGACACCTTCCAAGCTTTGCACCGCCGGACTTCGGCGAATCAAACGAAAGTTTACCGGAACCAAACGGGGCGCGGCCTCCTCGAGAATCTGGTTTCGTTGCCAGGAGCCGGAAATCTCAGGCGCTGCTCAGGCTACTGTCTGGTCATGGCCGACCCCATCGAGCCGTCCCTCTGACGGCGCAGAGCGAAAATCATGCGCCCAGCCCGCAATCTGGCGGTGGATTTCTACCGCGTATCGGGTGTGGTCCTCATCGTGCTCGGCCACTGGCTCGCCGGATCGGTGACCTATCACGACGGATCTTTCGGTCGGCAGAACCCGCTCGTCGATCAGCCCTGGACTCAATGGCTGACGTGGCCGTTCCAGGCCGTGCCGGTGTTTTTCCTGGTCGCCGGTTACGCCGGGGCGGTGTCCTGGGGGCATCGGCTTCATGCCGAGGGCGCCTCACGTCAGAGTTGGGTGCGGCATCGACTTGCCCGGGTGCTCGGACCCACGACGGTCTATATCGGGCTGGTGTCCGCGGTTGTGGTTGTCCTGAGCGTCTGCCGTGCCTCCGGTTCCACGCTGGAATACGCGGGTTGGGCGGTGGCAATGCATCTGTGGTTCCTCGCCGTCTATTTGGTGGTGGTCTCGTTGACGCCGGTTGCCGTTGCTGCACAACGACGTTGGGGACTGTTGGTTGCGGCGGCGCTAGCTGCGGGAGTCGTTGTGGTCGATGCAGTCTCACTCGGCGACCATGTCTGGCATCTGCGGCTACTGAATTACCTGTTCTGCTGGGGTGCGCTCTACCAGCTCGGAATCGCTTGGCACGACGGGCTGCTGTCCGGCCGCAGACCCGCGCTGCTGGCCGGCGGATCGGCGGTCGCGCTGATGATGCTGATCCTGCGGGGACCGTATCCGGTCAGCATGATCGGCGTGCCCGGCCAAACCCTGCAGAACTCCGACCCACCCTCTGCAGCGATGCTGGTGTTCGCTTGCACGCAGGCGGGGCTGTTGATCACCGTTGCACCCGTGTTCAACCGGGTGCTGCGCGCCGGTCTGGTCCAGCGGGTGCTGACAACAGCTAACAGCAACGTGATGGCTCTGTACCTGTGGCACATGATTCCTGTCGTGGTTGTGGCGATCGTCGCCTATCCGGCCGGACTGTTGCCCCAACCGGTCGAAGGCACCACCGAGTGGTGGCTCGCGCGGCTGGAATGGGTGGTGGTCCTCAGCTTGGTGACAGCCGTCGAGTTGGTGCTGTTGTTCTGGGGCCGAGCGCTTTTCGCAGCGCCGCTGCCCATGCTCAAGACGCCGCTCACCGATCGTTGGGCCGAACCGATCATGCTGGCCGGTGTCGCGATGGCAGCATATGGCCTGGCGCTGGTTGCCGCTGGGGGCTTCGCTCCGGCCGGACACTTTCCTTGGCTGACCGTGCTGATCTTCGCGGGCGGCGTACTGCTGGTCGCGCTTCGCCCGGCAATGGCCGCCAAGCAGGCGTTTTTGGGCTGACGCTGCGCGGTCGGTACACGTCCTCACCGACGAGATGGAGGTAGCGATGAGCACGTCAGAGCGGGCGCACGTCCGCACCCGCATGTTCGCCCGCGCGTTGGGTCCCTTTTTCACCATCGTGCCGACCACCGTCGCGGTGCGCGGCTCTTACATGCGAATACTGTTCACCGAATTCAAGGCGAACCCCATGTGGCCATGGCTGTTTGGCGCCATTCTTCTGATGTTCGGCCTGGTGATCATCGCGTTCCACCAGTACTGGCGCAGCCCTGCGGCGATCATCGTGTCGGTGATCGGCTGGTTCCTGGCGATACGCGGGGTGCTGCTGCTGACCGTTCCCCAGGCTTATGACGCGGCCGGCAATGCGGTGTACAGCTCGGGTGCAACCGCGGCGATTTGGGCGGTGTTCCTTTGCCTGGCCTCGGCCGGGTTGTACCTGACTTACGTCGGCTGGAAGCCGCTGCCGCGACGCCGCTAACCCGACGCGCCCAGCGCGGCAAGCGCGGCGTCGTAGTTCGGCTCGTTCGCGATCTCTGGCACCAGCTCCGAGTAGGCGACGTTGCCGTCGGCGCCGATCACGACGACCGCCCGGGCGAGCAACCCAGCGAACGGACCGTCGGCGATGGTGAGGCCGTAGTCCTGGCCGAAGCTGTCCCGGAACGCCGAAGCGCTTTTCACGTTCTCGATACCCTCGGCACCGCAGAATCGCGCTTGCGCAAATGGCAGGTCCTCGGACACGCACAGCACCGACACACCGCCTGCTGCGGCGCGCTCATTGAAGGTGCGCACGCTTGTCGCGCACACCGGTGTATCTATCGACGGAAAGATATTCAGCAACACGGGCTTACCGTGGAACTGCTCGCTGCTGACCGGGCTGAGATCGGATCCGGTCAACGTGAAGGCGGGGGCCGGAGACCCGACGGCAGGCAGTTCGCCGACGGTGTTGATCGTGTTTCCACGCAGAGTTATCTGTGCCATGCGCACAGTCTGCCAAGTCCGGCAGGTCAGCCGCGGGCCGGGGCGGGTCTCAGCCTTGATGACTTCCCGAAACGGGCTCGCGATCAGCGACGATGGCACGATTGCGGCGTCATCCGGCGATCATCGCGGGTTCTCTTATAAAGTCAAGCTGTGCCGGAGATGAATCGACGCAACATGTTATTGACGACGGGGATGGGCATGCTTGCCGCCGCAGCTGCGGGCCGCATCCCGGAAGCACATGCGAAACCGAACCATGCGGCGCCGCCCGCTGCGCCGTCAGCGGGCCCAGCCGGGCCGTACATTTTTCAGGACGAGTTCGATGGCCCGGCCGGTCAAGGTCCCGATCTCGGCAAGTGGACGGTGCAGACCTGGCAGGACGACGTGTTCCCGCCGGTCGAGGGGATATATCGCTCCCAGAACGTCTTCCTGGACGGCAATTCCAATCTGGTCCTGCAGGCCAGCCGGGAAAACGATCAATACTTCAGCGGCAAACTGCGCGGCAACTGGCGGGGCATGATCAACACCACCTGGGAGGCGAGGATCAAACTCGACTGCCTGTCCCCAGGCCTGTGGCCGTCGTTCTGGACTGTCAACGAGGATCCACTGCCCGACGGCGAGGTCGACATCTTCGAGTGGTACGGCAACGGCCAATGGGCCCCGGGTACCACGGTGCACGCGGCATCCAACGGCAAAACCTGGGAAGGGAAGTCGATTCCCGGGATGGTTGATGGTGCTTGGCACACCTGGCAAATGCGTTGGGATACGGACGGGTTCAAGTTCTCACGAGACGGTGCGCAGTATTTCAGCGTCCCGCCGAAGCCGATCCATGTCCACGGCGGTGCTCCTGACGACTTCCGGTGGCCATTCAACAACCCCGGTTATTGGATGTCGCCGATGTTCACTCTTGCGGTCGGCGGGGTCGGCGCGGGCGACCCCGCCCTCGGTACCTTCCCTGCACGGATGCTCATCGACTACATCCGGGTCTGGTAAGACACCGCTAACGTGTCGCTTTGATCACCTGAACCAGGTTGAACTGCCAGCGCTCGACCAACCGGAAGCCCAGGTCATGTGGCACCGCGAAGGCAGGGGTTGCTCCGAAGCGTTCGCCGGGTGGCAGCGTTGCGGCTTGCTCGTGATCGGGTCTGGTTGTGTCGGCCTGGGTGATGATCCACACGACGCCGCAGTGGCTTAACGGCTTGGCGACCACTTCTGGTATGAGATTGGTGTCGAACACGTCGTTTCGGTCCGTCGCCCGCTGCCAAAGGGTCAGATCGTTCAGCTTCCGGTAGGCATCCGGGCGTGCCGCCAGCAAAGGGCGCATCGGCGCGGGCATGAAGGTCACGGTGTCGTTGACGAGTAAGCAATCGCCCGGTGCTGCCTTCGCCGTGATCAGATCAGCGACCTGGCTGTAGTCCATCCCGTATTTGGCATACGGGTTACGTTGCACCAAAGCATAATTCGGCGCCGCTGCGACGGCGAGGATGCTGACAACAGCCGTAGCCGCCCATCGCGTGACGGCTAAGGCGCCGATGCACACCCCCAGGATCAGTGCCATCGCCGGGGCGGTGAAGCACAGATAGCGCGGTGTGTAGATGGGGTGAACGAATGCCGACCAGATGACGATCACGGCGGTCGGTATCACCAGCCATCCAATCGCCAAGGTCAACAGTTGACGATCTGCCTCCGTCAGTTGCGCGGATGTGAAGAGCCACAGGACAATAGCCGTCGCGAGGATCAGTGCTGACACAATTGTGAAGGGCGGGCTTCTCTCGAAATACTGTTGAATCGCCACATCCTCGATCGTGCGATGCCCGATCGGCGCGACCCAGCTGATCTGATGCGCTTGGCCGATGGCCGCGACGAAAAGCGGCGCTAAAGCGCAGCCGGCCAAAACCGACGTAACGCCGAACCGAATGATGACCGTTCGGCTGCGCCGAAAAAGACAGATGAAAGCGACATAGGCGAAAGACAAAAGCAGCAGATACACGTCCAACAACACCGACATCGCCAGAACGAGCCCGTAAGCCAGCCACACCCAAGCGTTGTCGCGGCGCACGGCGCGGACGAGCAGTACGGTCAGCCACACGGCGGCCATCATCGAAAGCGCATATGGTCGAGCCTCGATGCCCGCCCAAGTTGCGCGAGGCATGATCGCGCACACCACTCCCGAAGCCACCGCCACAGTGCGAGACGAGAACTGCTTGCCCAACACCACAACCCCGGCCGCGGCGCCGCCAACGGCTAAACCGCTTGGCACCCGGGACCAGAATTCGGTGGCAGGGAAGATTGCGAACCAGCCGTGCATGAGCAGGTAGTACAGACCCTCAACGGCATCGACGTTGCTCAACATGTGCCACAACTGATTCAGCGTCCGGCTGTAGGAGGCCGAGATCGTGGCGGCCTCGTCGTACCAGAAAGACGGGCGGCCCGCGGCGGCCAGGCTCACGGCAGCGCCCAACACTGCAACGATCAGCGGGTCCAGCAAAGCTCGCCGCGGTGTTGCGATCACGGGTGCGCGTCTTCTAACGCGACTGACGCACTTTGTACGTCGACGGCCACGACTGTCGGGTGTCGTCGCCCACCAGCGGCGTGCCCATGCTTCCGACCCTGACGTCGTAAGCCTGCTCCCCCGCCCCGACTTCGCGGTTGGCGTGTTCTTGCGCCAGGTAGTACAGCTCGTCGATGGTCGCCTCGCCGTAGGCAACGAAGGTCGTCTTCCGGACGATGTCGCCGGCCCCGGCGAGCATCAGGTCGGGCAGGATTGTGGTGGCCAGCGCCCCCAGAGCCAACAACGAGAACGGGATGACCCAGTAGCAGACGAACGACACCGGTGTCCTGGTGTCGAGAAATGTCGCGTCGCGCTGCACGATCGGTGGAATTGACGACGACACGGTCATGCCCGCGAAGATCACAACCCACAGCCATGTCAGCCGCGCAGTGATCCGGCCGAACAGATCACTTTCGACCACCCCGGGGGGCTGACCCGCAGCGGCGAACTCGTGCACGAAGGGCTTGCCGATCAGCACGCCGGTAAGGGCGACCAGAAAGATCCCCGCGGTGCTCAACGGCTGAGCCCATCGCTGCGTCGACGACTGGCTGAGCAGCAAGGTCGCGGCCGTCAGTCCCAAGAATGTTCCGACAGCACCGATTTCGAGGGCTCGTCCGGGTGTCCGCGTGATGCGGCCAACCACCAACCCGACCACGGCGATCGCCAAGGCGACCAACACCGCGACAAGCAGTGGCACGTTACCGACAAGCACCCAATAGACGATCCACGGCGCGAAGCCAAACAGAATGCCCACGATCGGTCAGTGTATGGGCGCGACGGTTGACCGGGTCTACTGGTTGGCCTGCTGCTGGGTTTGTTGCGCTTGTAGCTCGTCTTGGATGAACTGCTGCTGGGCCTGCTCGTTTTGTTGCTCGGCCTGTTGTTCGGACTGGATCATGGTCTGCAGCGCATTGTTTTCCTGCAGCTGAGCTTCGTCGTCATCGCTGTCGTCGACGTCCTGCACTCGCGGCGTCGCCCCGGTGGCGCGGTCCACCAGCTGTACCGGCGCCGACGCGACGGTCGTTCCGGCGGCGCCGGGCCACGGGGTGCCGCACAGTGCGAGCAGAGCGACGGCGGCCGCACCGGCGACGATCACTGGGATTGCAGGACGGTGTGTGGTTGTGGTCATCAGCCATGATTGCGCTCGGTCAGTAGCTCCAGGCTTGGTCGGGCTTATCGGTTGCCTGTGAGATCAAAGGTGGCCGGCCGGCCTCGGCTAACCTGAATCCGTGCTGGACGAGGAGCCCCGCGCCGGGCGTCTGCTCGGCGGAGTCCGGCGCACTCCTGCGCAGAGTCGCATCCTGCAGGCCGCTTTGGATTTGTTCGCCGACCACGGAGTCAGCGGAACGTCGCTGCAGATGATCGCTGACGCCGTCGGAGTGACCAAGGCCGCGGTCTACCACAAGTTCAAGACCAAAGACGAAATCGTCATCGCGGTCGCCGAATTGCAACTCGCCAAGCTCGAGGATGCGCTGGAGGCGGCCGAAGCCCAGCCGGACTCGGTCGGAGCCCGCAAAGTGCTGTTGACCGAGGTGGTCGGGATGGCCGTCGAGCGCCGCCGCTGGGTCATGAGCCTGCAGAACGACCCGGTGATGGTGCGGCTGTTGGGTGAGCACGAGCCGTTCCGCAACCTGATCACCCGCCTGTATGCGATCTTGCTCGACGAGGCTGACGACACCGAGGCGCGGATATCGGCGGCCCTGTTCTCCGGTGCGATCGCCGGCACCGTCATCAATCCCCTCGTCGACGACATCGACGACGACACGCTGCGGTCCGTGCTGATCCACCTCACCGCCCGCATGTTCAAGTTGCCCGACTGACGCCCGCCGCGGGCGCGCGGAAATTTCAGCCGAAACCCTTGCTGTCTTTCGGTCGAATCATCTATGGTCGCAGTAGCCGATCGGCTACCCCATGGTTGAGAGAGGCGCCATGCAGATTCTTGCTGAGGCCGAGGACCTACCCAAGATCTCAAACAACCTGTGCGGGATCATGCTGTTGCCGATCTTCATGGTCGTCGTTGTCCAGGGACGGCATCGATGAACACTCGAGGTCAACGCATCCTATTGTGGACGGCGCCTCCGGCGGTGGCGTTGTTTGTGCTTGCCTACCTTGTGTTTCCGGTGTTCTCACCGCCGCTGTCGCCGACCTTGACGCCCGACCAGGTGGCCGCGTTCTTCCGTGGCAACGTCACGGGAATCCTGGGGGTGGCAATCCTCTGCAACCTGATTGCGTGCTCTTTGGTTCCGCTATTCGCGGTGACCGCAGTGCAGATCTCTCGGGTAGCAACATCGAGCACAGTCCTGACCTACGCGTATGTCATCTGCGTCGGTGTCGGCACCACGGCGTTCATCCTCGCCGACTATTGCTGGGGGATGGCCGCTTTCAGGCCAGATCGTGACCCGCAGCTGATCAGTCTGCTCAATGACATGGCGTGGTTCTTCTTCATCGCGCCGGTCGGCACGATCATGGTGCAGAACCTGTGCTTCGCACTGAGCGTCTATCTCGATGATCGTCCCGAGCCGATCTTTCCGCGCTGGGTGGCGCACTTCAATGTCGCCACCGTTGGGCTACTCGCCCCCAGCGCGTTCTCGATCCTCTACAAATCGGGTCCACTCGCCTGGAACGGCCCCCTGTCATTCACGTTGCGGCTGGCAACCTTTGCCGTCTATATCGCGGTCATGTTCTGGGCGTTGCTGCGCGCTGTGAAACACCAGGGTGACGACCGGGTGGTTCTCGCATGAGCGGCGGTGTGGCGACTGTCCCCCGGCCGGAGGCCAAGCAGGCAAAGTCGTGGCGCACGAATCGCAAACTGGACCAGTGGATCGCATTCTGGAGCGTGCCGTTCTTCTTCAACCTGTTCGGTCTGGTGTTCGTACCGCTCAGTTGGATGATGCCGCCGCGGTCACCCAGCAGTCCCACGCCACGCATCGTCGACTTCATGCATTCCCACAATCTGCTGATCGCGTGCGTGATCCTGACCCTGGCCTACGGTCTGGCGCCGGTGTCCAACGCGTGTTACCTCATGCAGGTCAAGAGGATGTCGGTCAGCCCCGCGTTCCGCTATTCGATGATGATGGGCGCCATCACCGGCGCAATCGTCGGCATGCTGTTCCCGATGTTCTGCTTCGGGCTCGGCGCGTTTCGCCCCGGCTACCGCCCGGCAGTCCTGACGATGCTCTACGACTTCGGCTACCTGGCGTTCATCGGCTCACTGGGCTGCTTCTGCGTCATGTGGATGGCCTTCGGGCTGGCCATCATCCTCGACGAGAACAACATCCTGCCAAAGTGGTTGGGCTACTACACCATTTGGCAATACGTGACTGAGCTGATGGCCGCCCCGGTTTGGATCGTGAAATCGGGACCCTTCGCCTGGAACGGATTGATGACATTCTGGTTCGCCATGGTGCTGTACGTCTCGTGGCAATTCATTGTGTACATATGCATTTTCAAGGCGATCAAGAACCAACCCGAGAGCGAACTCGACAACGCCCGGCCTGAGCCACGCGACGCGGCCCTCGAGATGCCGTCGGGGACGAGCGCATGACCGACGTCGCCGAAGGCTCTGCCACCGGCGTCGACCAGTCTCAACGGGCTGCTGGCGCACGCGGCCGTGTTCCCGGCGAGTCGAGCATGTGGTTTTTCGTCATCGGTGACTTTCTCATCTTCGGCGTCTATTTCGTTGGCTACATGTACTTTCGGGGGCAGAATCACGAGCTCTTCCTGTCCAGCCAGGCTCGGCTTAACCTGGACATCGGCGCCATCAATACCGTCGTGCTGCTGACAAGTTCACTCTTTGTGGCACTCGGCACTGCGGCGGCTCGCGCGGGAAACACAGCCGAAGCCCTCCGGCGATTTTGGACCGCGCTAGCCTTCGGTGCAGCCTTCCCGCTGTTAAAGATGTTCGAGTGGATCCCCGAAATCAGCGCCGGTCTGACGCCGGGAACCAATCTGTTCTTCATGTACTACTACGTGATGACCGGAATGCACCTGTGCCACGTCTTGCTCGGCCTGGTCGTCATGTGCTTCGTCATCCGCAACCTGAAAGCACCAGGGAAATCCAAGATATCGTTCGTCGAAACGGGCGCCACCTACTGGCACATGGTCGATGTCTTGTGGCTGGTCCTGTTCGCTTTGCTCTACTTGATGAGGTAAGGGGATGACCTCACTGATCCGCAATCCACTGACGATCGTGTGGGCACTGCTCACGACGGTCACCATCGCGTCATCGTGGATCGCCCTCGAGGGCGGAGCCTCCCACCAGATCAATACCACGGTCACGACGGCTGTCTTGCTGATCGCGGCAGTCAAAGCGCACTTGGTGATCCGGCATTTCATGGAAGTTCGCCACGCGCCCTTCTGGCTCAAGGCCACTACCGGCGGATGGGTCCTCGCGCTGTTCGCGCTACTGCTGGGCCTCTACTTCGCCGGTCTATAGCCAGTCAACATGCGTGGTTTGTCAGACGGACAACTTTTGCGCCAACTCCCATGCAGTCTCTGCCATGCTGCGATAGCGCTCGCGATATTCGTCGGTGCCGGCGCGCGAATCGGCCGCGTTACCTTCCACCCCTCGCCGCCACACCCCGGCGGTGATAGAGGCGAGCCTGAACATCGAGAACACCACGAAGACATCGAGCGAACCCGGCAAGTTTCGCCGGGCATGCCTGCAATAGCTCTCGAGGAAGGCTGGTTGATCGGGAAGTCCTGTCCCAGCGAGGTTCTCGCCGGACACCCCGCTTCTGCCGCCGGGCCCACCCGGCACGTGGTAGGTCACGCAGAAATACCCGAGATCGGCCAACGGGTTGCCGATCGTCGCCAGTTCCCAATCCAGCACCGCCACCACCCGCGGCTCGGTCGGGTGCAGCAACACGTTGCCCAGCCGATAGTCGCCGTGCGCGATGCAGGCGGGCTCTTCATCGGGCGGCAGGTGCTCGGGCAGCCACTGCGCCAGCAGATCCATCGCCGGCATGTCCTCCATGCGTGCCGCTTCCCACTGACGAGTCCACAGCGCCACCTGACGTTGCATATACCCGTCGGGCCGGCCGAACCCCTCCAGCCCCACGGCACGCCAGTCCACCCGATGCAGCGCCGCAAGCACGCGGGCCAGATCCTCATAGACGGCGGCACGATGCGCCGGTGTGCCCTCAAGCATCACCCGGTCGGGGAAAACCCGTCCCTCAACGTGATCCATCACAAAAAACGGTGTGCCGAGGACGGTTTCGTCGGTGCAGAGCAACCGCATGCGCGGTACCGGCACGTCCGTTTCGGCCAAGGCGGCCATGACGCGATGCTCGCGCTCGACCTCATGGGCTCGAGGCAGCAGCTTGCCGGGTGGCTTCTTGCGCAGAACGTAGTCGCCGTGGGCAGTACGCAGGTGAAAGGTCGGGTTGCTCTGTCCGCCCTGGAACTGACGAATCTCCAGCTGGCCGTCGAAGCCGGCCAGCCGTCCGCGCAGATACCGGGCCAGCGCGGCCTTGTCGAATCGATGCGCGGGCAGCACCGGTACCAGCTCCGCCATCCCCGCCATCCGCGGCCCCTTGGTGTTGTCGCTGAGCGTCCGCTCAACTGCTTACGCAAAAACCCTACCGAGGAGTGGAACGACGATGGGCCGTATCGGTGTCGGCGTCATGCACAACACGATTAATTCGCGCTTTGGCCCAAAGCCGTTGGTTCATGCCGACTACGCGATTGGCCTGGCCTGTCGGGCCGATTCCTTCTGGGTGGCCGACCATCTCAACTCGGCGTGGCCGCCGTCGATGTGGACGCCCGAACACGTCGGTGCGGCCCGGCTGATTCCCAAGATCGATGCGCATCTCGAACCGTGGACGATGCTGGGCTACCTCGCCGCCAGGAACAAGCTGGGCCGGATGCGGCTGGGAGTCGCCGTGACCGATGCCGGTCGGCGCAATCCGGCCGTCACGGCGCAGGCGGCGGCGTCGCTGCATCTGCTCACGCGCGGCCGCGCGGTCCTGGGCATCGGAACCGGCGAGCGGGAAAGCAACGCACCCTACGGCGTGGACTGGTCCAAACCGGTGGCACGCTTCGAGGAAGCCGTCGCCACCATCCGCGCGTTATGGGACTCCAGCGGCGAGCTGGTCACCCGCGATTCACCATACTTCCCTTTGTATAAGGCGACTTTCGCGCTGTCACCCTATCGGGGCAAGTGGCCGCCGATCTGGATCGCAGCCCATGGCCCGCGGATGATGCGCGCCACCGGGCGGTATGCGGACGGCTGGTTTCCGGGAACGACCCGCGCTACCGAATACGGTGAGCAACTCCAGGTCGTCCGCACCGCGGCTTCGGATGCCGGGCGCGATCCGATGGTCATCACCCCCGCCCTGATCCGGTTCATCGTCACCGGCCGATCTCGCGACGAAATCGACGAAGTCGTGGAATCGGATATCGCCAAGGTGTTTACGCTCCTCTCCCCCGCCAAGGACTGGGCCCGGCACGGTGCGCAGCACCCACTCGGAGCAGACTTCACCGGTGTGCAGGACTTCATGCCACAAACAATCGACGAGCAAACCGCGCTCCGCTACGCCGCGAAGGCGCCCCGATCCCTTGTCGAAGAACTCTTCGCGGTGGGCACACCGGACGAGATCATCGACCAGATGGCAGACTTCCGCGACCACGGTCTGCGCTACCTGGTTGTCGGCAACGCCGGCGCGATTCAACCGAGTCTGCGAAAGAGCGCTACCGCGACTGTGCCCTACGTCAATGTCGTGCGCGGGCTGAGAAAGCTGTGAGGTGATGTAATGCCGATGATCGATCTGACCTACGTGCGTGGCTCATTGGACGACCGGGCGCTGGGACGGCTGAGCGATGAGCTGGTGACCGCGCTGCTGCGGGCCGAATGCGCCCCGGACACCCCGTTCCTGCGGGAGAACACGCTGGTCTACCTGCACGCGTTGGAGGCGAAAGCGCAGTCAGTGGGCGGTCGTGGCTCCGGTGCACCTCGATTCCGCATCGAGATGACGGTCTTCGAAGGCGCGCTGTCGCAAGATCGCAAGGAACAGCTCGCAGCTGACGTGCACGCCGCTGTCTGCGCCGCGGCCGGAATTGAGCCGGAAGGTCCACGGGCGCTGCATGTTTGGACGCTTATCCACGAGATCCCCGAAGGCAACTGGGCCGGCGGCGGCAAGGCCATCTATTACCGGCAGGTCAAAGGTCTGGTTGCCGACGACACACAATAGTGTCGGGGTATGGACATCTCTTGCGCATTCGCGACCTCGTCCGATTCTCCGGCACATGTGCAGCTGGCCGAAACGCTCGGCTACCGGCGAGCGTGGCTCTATGACTCTCCCGCCCTTTATCCCGACGTGTGGATGGTCCTTTCGCGTTGTGCGGAACGCACGTCGCGCATCGGCCTCGGCCCGGGCGTGCTCGTGCCCAGCCTGCGCCATCCGATGGTCAACGCCGCCGCGATCGCCGAGCTGGTGGATCAAGCGCCCGGTCGCGTCGCAGTGGCCGTGGGGTCGGGCTTCACCGGCCGGTTCACGCTGGGCAAGCGGCCCATGCCGTGGCGCGAGGTCGCTGAATACGTCCGCTGCTTGAGGGCTCTGCTGGCCGGCGAAACGAGCGAATGGGACGGAGCGAAAATCCGTATGCTGCACCCGCCCGGCTTCGGCGCGAGGCGACCGGTCAACGTCCCGATCTTGATCGGCGCGGACGGCCCGAAGGGGCTGGCGGTGGCGGCCGAACTGGGTGACGGCGTGTTCTCCGCCGCGGTTCCCCAACCCGATGCGGTCAAAGTGGCCGAGTGGAGGGCGCTGCTGTCCTTCGGCACAGTGCTCGACGAGGGCGAACAGCTGACCTCTGCTCGGGTCGTCGACGCCGCCGCGCCCGGAGCGGTGGTGATGTATCACGCCGCCTATGAGCGCGGCGGCGCAGCCGCGGTCGACGGGCTGCCGGGCGGGCGCGAGTGGCGCGCAGCGGTCGAGGCCGGTCCGGAGACCGAGCGCCATCTCGCCATCCACGAGGGACATCTGGTCAAGGCCAACCCGCGGGACGAGCCGCACATCGCCGACCTCATACCGTTGGCCAGCGCCGCGGCTTTGGTGGGCACAGCGCAGCAAGTGTCGGAGCGCGTGGCCGGATTCGCCGCGCTTGGTGTCACCGAACTCGTCTATCAGCCAGCCGGATCCGACATCGAGCGCGAGCTGCACGCCTTTGCGTCCGCGCTGGGCGTTCAGGGCTGAAAGAGGCAGTGCAGGTATTACCGTGTGGTGATGACTGCCGAAGTAATCGTCACGGCGTTGCTTGCTGCGCTCTTTGCGTTTGCCGGTCTGATCAAGCTGTTCGGGGTTCGACAATCGCTCGTGATCCGCGACCATCTCGGCGTTAAGCCGGTGCAATGGCGAGTGATCGGGCTACTCGAGCTGGCCGGCGTCACCGGGGTGCTGGTGGGTTTGGCCTGGGCGCCGATCGGTGTCGCGGCCGCCATCGGGCTTTCTCTGCTTGCGTTGGGCGCCATCGTATTTCACGGACGCGCATCCGACAGCGCCACTGAGACGGCTCCGGCGGTGATCGGTCTGGGCCTGGCCGTCGTTACCGCCATCCTGCAGTCGGTCTGACGGCGTCATGTGTCAACCCCGATCAGGCGGTGGTGACGTATCCGCCGTCGATGCGGTAGTCGGATCCGGTGATATTTCCGGCGCGGTCGCTGGCCAAGAAGACAACGAGGTCAGCGACTTCTTCAGGAGTGCTGAACCGCCCTGTCGGCGTGGAGCTTGCGAGCTCCGCCCTGACCTCGTCGGCCGTTTGGCCGTTGACCGCAGCGAACCCGTCGGCCACCCCGCCCGGCTCCATCCACTTCTCGGTCGACACCGGGCCCGGACTGACCGAATTGACACGAATGCTCATCGGCGCCAAATCTTTTGACAATGCCTTGGCAAAGTTGGCTACGGCGGCCTTGGCGGCGCAGTAATCGTAGGTATTCGGGCCGGGTAAGTAGGCGTTGATCGAGCTGACGATGACGATAGAACCGCCGCCGCGCCGCTCGATCTCCGGCAGCGCCGCGCGGGTCGGTCGCACGACGCCCATCACGTTCAAATCCCAGGACGCCCGCCACTCGTCGTCGGAAATGCTGGCTAGCCCACCCGGGCGGACCGTGGCACCGCCGACGTTGTTGATCAAAACGTCGATCCCGCCGCGGTCGGTCGCCGCCGCGATCAATTCTTCGGCGGCACCAGGCTTGGTCAGGTCCACGGACACGAACGACACCTGCCCGCGCTCTTCAAGTAGGGGCAGTTGCATACCTGGGGTCCGTGACCCGGCTATTACATACGCGCCCGCGTCGACAAGGGCCTTGGTAACCGCGAATCCGATGCCCTTGCTGGCCCCGGTGACGACGGCGGTCTTGCCTGACAGATGCAGATCCATCTGCGCTCCTTCATCCGCCTCGCCGCCGTGAACGAGCTACGCCTAACAGGTTAAGTAGGTCGCTTCTCGCTTTCATATTTTTTGGTCATATGCTCCACGGCCTGGTTCTGCGACTCCGCGAGACCTTCGCGCGCCTCGCTGGCGCGCGCGGCGGCATTTAGCGTCGGCTGCGCCTGACCCTGAAAATGCGGCATCACTTCGGCTGCGAACAATTCGGCTGACCGTTTGGTCGCCGCTGGATTGGCCCACTCGTGAGCCATCTGCAGCATGCAGCCGAATCCCCCGGATTGATCCCACATCCGCTGCACCTGTTCCCGCGCCCGTTCGGGCGTGCCGATCACACCCGCGCCGTTGTCGTTGATGACGTCGATCATCTCGTTGATCTGCTCGCCCGGCATGGTCATCTGCGGGAACGCGGCCACCTTCTGGAAGTACCGGAACCATGACTCGAGGCCGAATTTCACGTCCTCGCGAGCTTGCTTTTCGGTTTCGGCGATATGGAACGGCCCGACCAGGCTCCAATTCTTGCGATCGACCTGGGTGCCGAATGCCGCCGCGCGTTCTTCGACGATGTCCCAGTGATACTGCAGTGCGTTGAAGCCTTCGATGGTCAGCGTCGCCCCGATGGACAGCAAGCCAATGCCGTATTTGCCGGCCAACCGGGCACCGGTCGGCGAGGCGACCGCGGCCACCGCCAGCGGGATACCGCCGTCGGAGTACGGAGAGAGTTGCAGCTGGGCGTCGAACAGTTGATGCGTGGCGGTTTTCGCGCTCACCGTCTCCCCGGCTAGCAGCCGAACAACGATGTCGAGGTTGGTTTCCAGCAGCTCACGGGTGTCGGTCGGGGTCAGCCCGATCATCGACGAGTCAGTGGGCAGCGACCCCGGCCCCACGCCACCGATGATGCGGCCGTGGGTGAGGTGATCCAGCATCATCAGCCGGTCGGCGACCCAGAGCGGGTTGTGGTAGGCGAGCGAGATGACACCAGTGCCGAGCTTGATCCACTTGGTCCGTTCTGCGGCGGCGGCGATGAAGATCTCCGGTGAGGCGATGAGCTCGCTGCCTGCCGAGTGATGCTCGCCGATCCACGCCTCGTCGAAACCGAGCGCATCGAGGTGTTCGACGAACTCGAGATCTCGCTGCAACGCCAGTGTCGGGTTGGTACCCGCGCGGTGAAACGGTGCGATGAAATATCCGAACCTGAGCTTGGCCATGGAGGTCCCCTAGCAGTCGAGTTGCCGAGAACCTTAGACCCGCTGGGCAACCCGCGGGCAGCGAACCCGCGACTAGCTCAGGCGCGCTGCCCGATCACGGCCAGCCGCCGCACCCAACCCCGTTGACGCAACCATGGCCGCCGCCCGGTCCGCCGCTTCCCCCGCCAACGCCGGGGATGCTGCCGCCGCCGCCACCGGGACCGCCGCCGCCGGTCGGACCGCCGGGGACGCTGCCGCCGCCGCCACCAGGCCCACCGCCGCCGGTCGGACCGCCCGGGACGCTGCCGCCGCCGCCGTTAGGTCCGCCGCCACCGCCGGGGGCCGGCGATGGCGCGGGCGTCACACTCGACGAAGGGGTGGTCGTTGTCGTTGTTGTCGTTGTCGTCGTCGGCCCGCTTTTACCGCCGCCGCCGCAGCCGACTGCCAACACGAGCATGGCCGCGCCGCCGAACAATGCCATTGTGGTCCGAGCTTCAGACTTCATCCGCAATCCCCAATCTGATCAGGTGCATCTCCTGATACCCCGGACAAAGATCCGCGAAACGCGTTGAATGTCAGCTCCGCCTGGACAACTGGGCACGTATCAATGGAGCGATCTTCTCCGCCATATACGCGTGCCCGGCGTCGTTGGGATGCACGCCATCGGGGCCGATCAGGTCGGGCCTGCCGACGAACCAGCCCTCGCTGATCGGATCGATGAACGTCGCCCCCGCGTCGCCGGCCTGACCGCTGAGGATGTCACGGACGTAGAGCACGTCGAACGGCGGATTGATAGTCGGCCACGGTGGGCCGATTACCAGCAACTTCGATGAGGGTGCGATGCGGCGCGCGAGATCAAAAGTGTCGTGCGCCATGCCGGTCATTTGCGCGGGATCGGCGGCCTGGTCGTTGCGCGAGCCGAAGAACACCACCAGCGCATCGTCGGGATGAACCGCCCTGCCGGTCAGGTCCTCGAATACGCTGCCGTGGTCGCCGCGGACGACATAGCCGGCTCTGCCCTCGGAGGCGACATCGGGCGAAACCTGGACTCCCTGACGAGCGAGCGTCAGCCAGGTGCGGTTGGTCCACGCGTTCTGCCCCTGCCCGCCCTCGTCAGTGCCGGTGGTGTAGGAATCACCGACCACTGCGACGTGGTCAATCGGTGTGCCGCGGGCCACCATCTGGTACGGGTACACCGGCGCCGCGCGGTGGCTGCTCATCGTGACGGCAAGGGCCAGGGAGAAGACGAATGTGGCTAGACGACCCACTGCTAACCTCCACCTCTCACCCTCGGCCGCAGCCGACACCCGTTTATGCGGCAGCGTATGAGCAGAGCGACGAGTATCGCCGCCGACGCGCTGTCGTCCGGTTGGACGCGAGCAGGAGCCGGCCGGTGTTGGCGAAGCCCCCACTTCGTGGACGGACGCGGGACCCGAAGGTCCCGCGTCACAGGGCATAGTACTTGATCAGCCTGTGGCGCAGCAGCGTTCGTGCCCGGAGTCGATCCCTACCCGGCGCGCGCCGAAATCGGCTTCTTCCGCGCCTCCAACGCCCGATCCACCGACTGCAGCTTGCCGCTCGCGGCGTGGGCCGCCGGGTCGTGGCGAGCATCGGCGCTCGGGCCGCCGACCATCCTGCGCATCCAGCGGCGAGCGGGTTCTTCGACGAAATGGAACAGCACAATCGCGGCACCGACAGTAATCGTCAGCAGGCCGACGACGATCAACTTCCCGACGTTGTCGTGCAGCGTGAGCTGGAACTGTTCGGCAGTCCAGATCCATGCGGTGTGCACGAGTTCGTGCACCATGTACACGCAAAACGAGATTTGTCCCCCGAAGACCATCAAACGGGTGGACAGCAGTGCGGGCAAGCTGCCGGCGCCGATTGCCAGTGTCATCACCAGCGGCACGAACAGGACGTCAACCAGCCCGCCGGTGTCCTGGACACCGTGCAGCGGATGCGCGTCGAACAGGTAGAGCAGGCCGACGATGGCGGCGATCAGCAGCACCGATGCGTACCCGGCGCCGCGGCGGCCGCGATCGGTCAGGCGCAGTCTGGTGACGGCGGCGGCGACCAGTGCGCCGGCGGTGAATTGCATGACGATGCGTGGCAGCCAGCTCCACGGCGTGTAGAACTGGCCGCTCACCAGCAACATCACCACCGGGGGTAGCGAGGCGGCGACCGCCAGCCACATCAGGTTCCGCGCTCTCGTAGCGTGTGCGGCCCGGAAGATCACCAACACCAGTACGCCGAACAATAGGTAGGCCAGCCACTCGGCGCTGATCGACCACGCCGGCCCGTCCCAGCTCGACCCGTCGAAGAACGGCTGGAACCACAGCTGGACCAGCAGGACCTGACGCACGTAGCTGACCGCGCTGAACCCACTGAGGTCCTGCCACGGCACGTGACCGACGTGCAGAGTAAAAATCACCCACAGCGCCGCCAGGTGCAGGGTGACCAAGTAGACGGGCCATACCCGGGCCAACCGCAGCCAAAGAAAGTGCAGGGTGGCACGCGTCGACCAGGACCAGCCCATGCGATCGAGGTAGTTCCAGGTCAACACGAACCCACTCAGAATGAAGAACAGGTCCACACCCTGGGCGCCGCAATTGAGCACTGGCGAGAGCGCGTCGCGAAATGCCGGTGCCGCATCCCGCAGCAGCGGGCGGAAGTGGAACAGCACTACCCATAGGGCGGCGATGATGCGGAGTCCGGTGAGGGCCTTTATGTCTCCGCTGCGCACAACACTCTTCCCGTCAGGCCACTTCATTCGCCGCTGCCGCTTCATCTGTGCTGCTGCGCCGGCTGTCCGGGTGGTTGAACTCCACACGACCCGACAAAACGACGGCGATCGGAGGGTATCAAGGCCATCGCTCGAATGGCGAGTCGTCGACCCGGTGTGGCTCCTGAGAATCGCGTCCACGCGTGGGGTTTGCGTTCGGGACGCGCACGCGTTGCGCGGCCCCCACGGCCGCCTCGACGAACCGGCGCAGCACGGCGTTATGCGCGCGCGGCAAAAATGCCAGCAGAACCGGGCTCAGCGGGGCGCCGCGCAACGCGATGAACCGCACGCCAGGATGAATGTTGCGTCGGACAGCGACGTCCGGGATCACACCGATGCCACGGTCGGCCGCGACCGATTCGATCCACTCGTCGAAATTTGTCGTTTCCACAACGGTTTTCGGTCCAGCTCCGGGTGGCCATGACCACGGTCCGGTGGTGCCGCTGGCGACGTTGACGACCAGCGGCCATTGCGGGACGTCGGCCCATTCCAATTCCGGTTCGTCTGCCAAACGCGAATGAACCGAACACACCGCCACCCTTGACTCGTTGAACAAGTGCACTACGCGCACGACGGCCGAGGTGACCTGCCCACGCACCACCGCGATATCGACCTTTCCCTGCTGCACAGCGCCCAGCGCATCGTCGGTCCGGACCAGAGTGACCGAGGCGCCCGTCGCCTGCTCGAATCCAGCGACAGTGTCCTGGGCCCACGGATCGGGCAGCAACCAGCTGAACCCCAGGCGGATGCTGGCCTGCCGGCGGACGGCGGCGACACCGCGTTCCATCTCGGCGAGAACCCGTTCGACATGGTCGAGGAATCCCCGGCCGGGCGTGGTCACCTCGACATGCCGCGAGCTGCGGTCGAGAAGCGTTACTCCCAGTGCGTCCTCCAACTGCTGAATGGTGCGGCTCAGGGCCGGCTGTGTCACCGCAAGTTCGCCGGCCGCGTGGGTGAACGACTTGAGACGAGCCACCGCTTCGAACGCCCGGAGGTGGCGCAGTTCCATTCGGCCGTCCAAAGCGCTCATGCCTGGCAAGCATAGATGCTCTACAGCGGGCATTTCACAGGCCGGGTTCGGACGCTTAACGTCGTCGCTATGGGGCGCGCCGCGCCGAAACCGTCGGGAGAGAACTCGGGAGAGAACAATGCCGCTGTTGTACGTCGACGTCATCGAGGGTCGCACGCCGGCCGAGATTCAGGCACTGCTGGACGCAATCCACGAGGCCGTGGTCGAGGCGTTCCAGGTGCCGCAGCGCGACCGCTACCAGGTAGTGCGCACCCATCCGGTGCACGAGGTGGTCGCTCTGGACACTGGTCTGGGCATCCCCCGCTCGTCTGAGCTGGTGGTTTTGCACGTCGTAAGCAGGCGACGTCCGCGCGAGTTCAAAGAACGATTCTATAAGCTGCTGGCGTCCAATCTCGCCGAGCGGTGTGGGCTCGACCCCGCGGATCTGATTGTCTCGGTGACCGAAAACGACGATGAGGACTGGTCTTTCGGCCACGGACGGGCGCAGTTCCTCACCGGAGAGCTCAAGTGAGTGCCGCCATGTCACTGACTACTCGTCTGACGAAATTCTTCGGGATCCAACACCCGATCCTGCTTGCGCCGATGGCCCTGATCTCCGGAGGACGACTGGCCGCCGCAGTCACAGCCGCGGGCGGCCTGGGCCTCATCGGTGGCGGCTACGGTGACGCCGACTGGCTGCGATCTGAAATCGGCCACGCCGCCGGCGCACGCGTTGGATACGGGTTCATCACCTGGAGTTTGGCCCGCAACCCTGACCTGCTCGACACGGTGCTGGCTGAGCAACCGGCAACGGTCATGTTGTCGTTCGGTGAGCTGCGGCCGTTCGCCGACCGCATCCGCGGCGCCGGCGTTCCGCTGATCGCCCAGGTGCAGACACTCGACCAGGCCCGCCAGGCCCTCGATGCCGGCGCGGACATCATCGCGGCCCAGGGCGGCGAGGCAGGCGGGCACGGCATGAGTGTCCGCTCGACTTTCACCCTGGTGCCCGAAGTCGTCGACGTCGTCGCCGAGCGCTCACCGCAAACGCTGGTGCTGGCCGCCGGCGGTGTCGCCGATGGCCGTGGGCTCGCGGCGGCGCTGGCGCTGGGTGCAGACGGCGCGCTGGTGGGCACCAGGCTTTGGGCCGCCTCGGAGGCTTTGGTTTCGCCGCGAGCGCACCAGCGGGCTATCGGGGCCACTGGGGACGACACCTTTCGCACCCAGGTCTATGACGCTGTGCGACAGCTCAATTGGCCCGCTGAATACAACGAACGGGCACTGGGCAATTCCTTCCTCGACACCTGGCATGGCAACGAGGCGCAACTGTCGACGTCATTGCCCGAAGCGATCGCGACCTTCGAAAAAGCTGTCGCCGCAGAGGACTTCGACGCGGCCGCCATACTCATCGGCGAAGCGGTGGGCCTCATTCACGACGTTCGGCCGGCCGCCGACATCGTGAAAGAAATGGTCAGCGGCGCAACACAAATCCTGAATCGACGAGCTGATAGCTAGCCGGGGCCGTCGTCCTTCAGTACAGCGGTGACCACGTCGAGGTTCGCAGCAGCCGACTCTGCCACTGGTCGCGGTATCGCAAAGCATCGAACATGTAGGTTCCGGGTCCCCGGTGCTCAGCCGGGATGTCGGTAGTCAGCAGATGCATGAGCGCCGCGTAATCGTTGGTTGCATCGATCTTCTGCCACAACATCGCCTCCCGGCGTTTGTGGCTGCCATGCGCCACCTGGAAGCAGGCCTGGATCTCGAGCACCCTTCTGCCGGGTGGCGCCTTGGACAGCACCCGGTAGTAGATCTCATCCCACGAGCGGATGTAGTCGTCCAGCGGGGCGTAAGGCCATCCGGTGTCCTCCATGAACAAACTGAGCGGATGAGTTGCGCCATCGGTGGGTACGCTCGTCAGGTCCACGTCTTGCAGAGGTGACCACTCGACCGGCAGCAGGATTTTTCCGGTGACCTCGTGGCGCAGGTGGTCCAGCTCGCGCATCCATGGCGCCAGATCGCCTGTTTGTGTCCGGCGGGCCAGGCGCTCCCACGCCGCGCCGTCGGCGATGCCGGTAATCGTGACGACGTTGTAAGCCATGCCTGATCCGTGCGCGTGGTTGGTGTACCAGAGCAGCCGAGCGTCGTGTTGTTGCGCCAATGTGGGCATCCAGCCTTCGCGGTAGGCCCTCTCGAAGTCGTCCTCGCGTGCACCGACGACGCTGTGGGTCTCGTGCAGGAACAGCACGGCGACTCCTAATCAGTTCGTAGGGATGGGTTGGCGGTCATAAGACCGGGATCTGTTCCTCGCGGGGTCTGTCGCCGGGTGATGCCTGGTTTCTCCCGTCGTTCGACGACTTGCGAAAGAGCGGCGCGCCTGGCGGCAGATCAGGTGGTGCGGTGATGAGATGCCGTTGCCCGAGCATGGCGCAGGCTTGACTTCCCGATGGTTGTTCCCGAGCCTTGAGCTCTTCGACAGAACGAGGTCCTGCGGTGTGTTGGAGTCATGGACGGCTAGTGAGATGACGGACCGTCGAGTCCTGTGATTAGGGCGCCGCACGACTTCACCGGGAACAACGAAATCACTGACCGAAGGAGTGCGGATATCTTGGGCTTGTATTGCGGAATCGATTGGGCCAGCGACCATCACGACGTTGCCGTGGTCGACGGTCATGGACGTGTGGTGGCACGGGGACGGGTCGGCAACGACGCGGCGGGCTTTGGGCAGTTGTTGACGCTGTTGGCCGAGGTCGGCGACAGCGCGAGGGATCCGATCCCGGTGGGGATTGAAACCGATCGCGGGCTGTGGGTGGCCGCGCTGCGCGCCACCGGCCGGGTGATCTATCCGATCAACCCGCTGGTGGCCTCGCGGTATCGGGCGCGCTATGCAGTGTCGGGCGCCAAATCTGACGCCACCGATGCGGTGCTGTTGGCCAACATCATCCGCACTGACCCTGATGCGCACCGCCGCTTGCCCGCTGATACCGAGCTGGCCCAAGCCATCCGGGTACTCGCCCGGGCGCAACAAGACGCGGTGTGGGCCCGCCAGCAGATCGGCAACCAGATCCGCGACCTGCTCAAAGACTTCTACCCAGCGGCCCTGGCCGCGTTCGCCAAGCTGCCCAGCGGCGGGCTGGCCCGCGCTGATGCCCGCACCATCTTGGCCGCCGCGCCCACCCCCGCCCAAGCGGCGACGCTGACCCCGGCGCGGCTGCGCCGGCTGCTGGTCAAGGCCGGGCGTCGCCGCGACCTTGATCGCGACGTCTCCCGGCTGCGCGCCATCTTCACCGACGCCTACCTGCACCAACCGCCGGTGGTGGAAAACGCGATGGGCATCCAGCTGACCGCGCTGCTGCGTCAGTTCGAAGCCGCGGGTGCGGCCGTCGACGAGTTGGCCGAGGCGGCGATCGCCCATTTTGAGCAACACCCGGACGCCGAGATCATCACCAGCTTTCCCGGCCTGGGGAATCTGGCCGGTGCCCGGGTGCTCGCCGAGATCGGCGATGACCGCACCCGTTTCGCCGACGCGCGCGGGCTGAAAGCCTTCGCTGGCTCCGCGCCGATCACCCGCGCCAGCGGAAAGAAAACCGTTGTGACACATCGGCATATCAAAAACCGGCGCCTGGCCGCCGTCGGCTCGATCTGGGCGCTCACGGCGCTGCGGGCCTCGCCCGGCGCCCGACGACACTACGATGCCCGCCGCGCCGCCGGAGACTGGAACCGCCAAGCCCAACGACACCTGTTCAACAAATTCCTCGGCCAGCTCCACCACTGCCTGCAAACCGGCCAGCTCTACGACGAACACCGGGCGTTTCCACCTCCTCTCCCGCTCGCGGCTTGACTTCTAACTACGTGAGATGTCTTTCGGTAGCTCAGGCCTGGTCGGCGATCAACGCGGCAAGCTCACGTCGGTTGACTTTGCCGGTCTCGCTGTAAGGGATGCGATCGACGATGATCAGCCGCTCAGGCAGCTTGAAGTAGGCGATGCGGTCGCGACAATGCGATCGCAGCTCCTCCAGCGTTACGACACGGCGAGTCACCGCCGCCACTCCTACCCGCTGACCCATTTCGTCGTCGCTGATCCCGACCACCGCCACGTCAGCGATCGCCGGATGGGCACGCAGCGCTTCCTCGACCTCGATCGGGCCGAACTTCTCGCCGCCGCGGTTGATGGTGTCGCTCAACCGACCACTGGGATAGATGTAGCCGTCTGCATCCTGGCGGGCGAGGTCACCCGTACGCAGCCAGCCTTGGCTGACGTTCTGGCCGGTGTTCACCCACAACTCGCCGACACTTCCGGTCTCGACGTCGCTGCCGGTGTCGGGATTCACCACCCGCACTTCGACGCCGGGCAGCGGCCTGCCCACCGATCCCACCCTGTTGGCATCGCGGTGATCCTCCGGCGACAAGGTCGTGTAGGCGCCGAGCGTCTCGGTCTGGCCGAATACATTGGCAAAAGCCACGTTTGGCAGCGCGGCCATGGCTCGGCGTACCAACGCAACGGGCGCGGCCGCGGCGCCGTAGGCGATAGCCACCAGCGAGCTGAGGTCGGTGTGGATGAAGTCGGGATGGTCGAGGATGCGTTGGAGCATCGTTGGCACCAGGAAAGCGGTGCGTATCCGATGCTCCTGCACCAAGCGCAGCCACTCTCCGGCGTCGAACCGTTGCTGTACTACCGAGGTGTTGCCTGAGTAGAGGCTGCCCAGCATGCCCAGCGAGCCGCCGACGTGGAAGAACGGGACACACATCATTCCGACCGTGGGCGCCGCATTCGCGCGGAACGGCGCTCCAATCCCCCTAAGCCGCGCAGTCAATTGACCGCTGGTGATCCCGACGGCCTTCGGGAGTCCGGTCGTGCCGCTGGTGAAGAGCACCAAGGCGTCGCGGTCGGCAATCTCGTCGACCGGCAGTACCGGCGAAAGCTGTTGGCCGCTCAATAGATCGGTGGGCGTCAACGTCTTGGTCGCCCCCGCTGCACGTAGCTGGCCGGCGTACGGTTCCCCGGCGACCCCGACCCCCACGCAGGCCGCATTGCGCCATAGGTCCCGCAGTTCCGGTGCGGTGAGCGCGGGGTTCATCAGCGCGGCGGCCGCACCGATGCGCGCGGCGCCGAGTACCGATGCAATCGACAGCAGGCTGCCGCCGTCGACGACGGCGACGCGGCTTCCGGCCGTGACGCCGTTAGCGGCCAGCCCGGCGGCACACCGGTCGATGGCGGTCGCGAGCTCGCCGTAGCCGATCGCGCGGTTCCCGATGACAAGCGCGACGCGGTCCGGATCGCCGGTGGCGGCGGTGTCGATGATCGTGCCGATGTTCATCCGCGGCTCAATACAGAGGTGACCAGGACGATGTCCGGAGCAGCCTGCTGGTCCATTGATCGCGCAGGTCCAAAGCGTCGTACATCCAGGTTCCCGGCGCGCGGTACTCCGCTGGGATTTCGCTTTCAAGAAGCTTCAGTAGTGCCTCCGGCTGGCGAATGCGCTGCATCAGCACGACTTCTCGGCGCAGGTGGCTGCCAAAGGCAGGCTGGAACCCAGCCTGGATGGTCAACATCGCAGCTGGTTGCTGCAGGCTCTTGGAGTACACCTCACCGCAGCGGTCGATGTATTCGGTGAACTTGTCCTCGTAGGGCCACATGGTGTCCTCCATGTAGAGGCTCAGCTCGTGCTCCCGCCCATCGACAGGTACCTCGCCGAACGGCACGTCCTGCAGTGGCGACCATGGAAGCGCCATCAGCAGCTTGGCCTCGACGTCGTGGCGCAGCTCGTCGAGCTGACGCATCCACTGCCGCAGATCGCCCTTTTGGATCCGCAGTGCCAGGCGCTCCCATGCCGCTCCGTCACGAACCGCAGTCACGGTGACGACGGTGTAGGCGGGTCCGCTGCCGTGGGCGTGGTTGGCGTACCAGAGCAGCCGGGCATCGTCGCCGCCGCCAAGCGCGGGCATCCAGCTGTCCCGAAACGCCGCTTCGAATTCGTCGTCGGCGCGACCCCGCATCTTGTGCACCTCGTGCATGAAAAGCATGCCGTGACCTCCCACGCGCGGTGAGGCGCCGTGCAACGCTCCCGCTCAACGGACGGTAATCCAACCTGGACAGCGAAGCCAGGCATCTGGTTTGCTCGCACCCATGGCTAGGCCTGATCGCCAAACTCCTTCTCGGCGGTTCCGGCCGCATCGTCGCCATGGCTAGGCTCGATGTGCCAGACGGCCCTGGCGGTGAGGCCGCGATGATCTGGACCCTGCGGCCGCCGCTGGGCGACATGGTTGAACGGATGATCCGCGGGGCCTACCAGCAGAGCATCGTGCCGCCGGAAGAGCGCGAACTGGCTCGGATGCGCATCGCGCAGATCAATGACTGTGTCGCATGTTCAGACTTCCGCGCGCCATCGGTGCTCGACGCGGGCGTCGCACCGGAGCTGTACGAGAACGTCGCCGCGTATGCCACTTACCCGGGCTACACGCCGCGCCAGAGACTTGCCATCGAGTACGCCGAACGTTTTGCGAATGACCATGGATCCATCGGCGATGAGTTTGTCGGACGGCTTCGGGGGTCGTTCACCGACCCGGAAATCCTGGATCTGACGCTGTGTTTGGCGGTGTTCCTTGGCCTGGGCCGTTCGTTGACGGTGCTCGGAGTCGATCAGTCATGCGCTATTGACCTCTGAGCAGAGCGGGAAGGACAGGATGGACCTCGCCACCGTCGACGAATTGCTGAGCACCACTCGGTCGGTGCGCAAGCGTCTTGATTTGACTCGGCCGGTCGGTCGTGACGTGATCCTTGACTGCATACGACTGGCGATGCAGGCGCCCACGGCGAGCAATGCGCAGGACTGGCGCTGGCTGGTGATCACCGACGCGGACAAGCGCGCCGCCATCGCCGAGATCTACCGCAGCATCGGCGTTGACTACCTTCCCCACGTCGTGGCGACCGAGTCCGATCCGCAGACCCAGCGCGTATACGCCAACGCGCTGAGATTGACCGAGACGCTGGGCCGAGTTCCGGTGCATGTCATCCCGTGCCTGGCGAACCGCATCGATAACTCCAGCCTGCTGACCGCCGCGTCGGCCTGGGCGTCGATCATCCCGGCCGGCTGGAGTTTCTTGCTTGCCCTTCGCTCCCGCGGTCTCGGATCTGTTTGGACGACAATGCATTTGGCCAAAGAGCAGGAGGTCGCCGAAGTGCTGGGAATTCCGGCCACGGTCACCCAGGCCGCGCTGTTCCCGGTGGCCTACACGATCGGCACCGACTTCCGGCCGGCCGCGCGGCCGCCCGCAGAAACCATCACATACTGGGATAGCTGGGGACAGCCTGACGGAGAGAGCTGATGCAGTCCTACACCGTGCGATTTCACGTCGACGCACCCCCGAAAAAGGTGTGGCGGGTGCTGCATCCGCCGGCGCCGCCGGACGCGCCCAGGCCCCGGGTGCTCGAGTGGCCGACCGGCAGCATGGAGATCCTCAACGAAGGCGACGAAGCCGGCGAGGGCCTGGTCCGCACCTGTGTGTTCCCGGTGCCTAAGTACCTGCTGTCGGGTGGCAAGGCGCGCTCGTGGGAGACCGTTACCGAGGCGAAGATCAACAAGTTCTCGCGCTACGTGGCGATCGGCAAGCCGCTGTGGTCGCGCGCCGAGGGGTACCACGAACTCGAGGAACAACCCGACGGCACCACCGTGCTGACCTTCCACGAGACGTACCACGCCTTCAACCCGGTGCTCCGTTTCTTTCTCGAACGTCTCGTGCACGAGCGGATTTCTCGCGACAATCTCGAGATCTACCAACACGCCCTCGGGTATGCCGGACCGGTCCAGCGACTGACCTAGGCGGCTGCCCAAATCCAGTGCGCTGTGGGAGTCATCGAAGATTACTGGCCGGTAGCTGAAAAATGTTTCTTACCAAAGTATTAAATGGTTGACCCAGTGACCTTAGAGTAGCCAATTAGCGTCTCAAACAGCATTGCAGCACGAGCGTTTGAGAGCTGGGGGCGTCATGAAAGATTCGACCAGCACGGCAGGTCCCTACTTGGCGCCCCGTCACGCCCATCTCCCGTTCGACTGCAACGGCGCCGCGGTACGTGCGCAGTGTCGTCACCTGGCAACCGTCGTGACCATCAGCGGTGTAGTCGACGCGACGAATGTCGACCAGGTCAGCGAGTATGCGAAGCGCTTCGTGCTGCCGGACAAGCCGTTCGTACTCGACCTGTCGGGTGTGGATTACTTTGCCGCACAAGCCGTTCGACTTCTCCACCGGATGGATGACGTTTGCATTGCGGCTGGGCTGGAGTGGTCGGTGATCCCCAGTCAAGCAGTGACCACGGCGCTGTTGGTCACCAGCGAAGAATCCAGCTTCCCGGTCTTCAACTCGGTGCACGAGGCGCTGCAGTACTTCGCCGATGCCAACTCTGCGCGCCGGCGGTTGCTGCTGCCGCTGCTGATCAAATCCGCCTAGCAGCGCAATCGAGCTTCGGCGGGTGCCTTACTAACCCCGGTATGCTGCTATTCGTGAGGTCGAAGTCAACCGCTGTCGCCGCCGCAGCGCTCATTGCGCTGAGCTGCGGTGCGGCCGCCGGCCTTGCCAATGCCGATCCACCTGCTCCCCCACCCGGACCGTCCCCTGCGCCGTCGCCCGGGCCCTCGGCGCCGGGGCCCAAGACGAGCATCGACCACGACGGCACATTCGCGGTGGGAACCGACATCGTGCCGGGCACCTACACCTCAGCCGGGCCGCAAGGTGACCGCGGCGTCTGCTACTGGAAGCGGGTCGGCGGTGACGACGGCAAACAGCTCGTCGACAACGCGATGAGCAAGAAGCCGCAGGTGGTGCGGATCGACCCGACGGACAAGGTGTTCAAGACCGACGGGTGCCAGCCGTGGCAGAAGAACGACGCAGCGGTCCCCGACCCGGGCAAGACGCCGGCCGAGGCCGGTATCCCGCTGAATATCCTGGGCGGGCTTCTCGGCGGCGGAGCGCCACCACCGCCCAAACCATGACGGGGTAGGCGCTAGGGCAGCCTGGAGGGTATGGAGACCGTCGAGTACGCCCCGGGTCGGCTGGTAGATGTCTGCGGCAGTCCCTCACAACGAACCGTGTTGTTGTGGCATGGCCAGCAGCCCGACGCCCGCGTCGCCGTCCGGCCGCTCGCCGAGCTGCTGGTCGGTCACGGCTTAGGCGTGGTGGTCCCGGACTGGAATTCACGTGCCGACGATGGCGGGCGTACCGACCTGCTGCGCTCGGTGCATTTTGCCCGCGAGCGGGTGGACGACCCCGACGGCCTGGTGCTCGTCGGATGGTCGCTGGGCGGTGTAGCGGCGGCCGGGCTGACAATTCAGGCAAACCGGCTTGGTTACGGTTTCGCGCACACCGTCTGCCTTGCCGGCGCGTTCCCGTTCACCGATCCGATCTTCGGTCAAGTTCCGGCCGCACAGCTCAAACGCGGTACGCCGACCTCCCCGTTTACCTTGTTGCACGGACTGTCCGACGGCGTGCTTCCGGTCGCGGTGACCCGCACGTTCGCCGAGGCCCTGCGGCGCAACCAGTGGCAGGTGGAGGTAATCGAGTTGCCCGCCGACCACGGATCGATCGCCGGCGCCAGCTACGATGCCGCGGCCGGCCGCTACTCGGCCGGTACCGACCCGGAGACGTTGGCCGTCGCGGCCGACGTCGCGGCCCGCGTCGCAGCCGTGTCCGGGTGATCACCACCGACGACGCCTGCCGGTTTGGTGACTCAGTATACAAGCGTTTACTGTATGTGAGCATTGACCGACGATGTCGTTGATGGGAGCGCTGATGGACGCCACGTTTTCGATGGACTTGTCGGAAGAGGTGGTCCACGTCCGTGACTGGGTGCATGAATTCGCCGAGTCGGTCATCCGGCCGGCCGCCGCGGAGTGGGACGAGCGGGAAGAAACCCCGTGGCCGATCATTGAGGAGGCCGCCAAGGTCGGGCTGTACACCCCCGACCTGTTCGGCCAGATGGCCGCCGAATCCAGCGGGCTGGGCATGCCGACGGTATTCGAGGAGATGTTCTGGGGTGACGCCGGGATTGCGTTGTCGATCATGGCCACCGGGCTTGCCGCGGCCGCGCTCGCTGCTAACGGGACCCCGCAGCAACTCGGCGAATGGCTGCCGCAGATGTTCGGCACCCCCGGCGACCCGAAGCTGGCTGCGTTCTGCTCGTCGGAACCCGGCGCCGGTTCCGACGTCGGAGCCGTCCGCACCAGGGCGAAGTATGACGAAGCCACCGACGAGTGGGTGCTCAACGGCACCAAGACGTGGGCTACCAACGGCGGGATCGCCAATGTCCACGTGGTGGTGGCATCGGTTGAGCCCGAGTTGGGCACCCGAGGGCAGGCGACGTTCATCGTGCCTCCCGGCACCAAGGGCCTGTCACAGGGACAGAAGTTCAAAAAGCACGGTATCCGGGCATCGCACACGGCCGAGGTTGTCCTCGATGACGTCCGCCTCCCCGGCGAGCTGATCCTCGGCGGCAGAGAGCGTTTCGAGCGCCGGATCGCCAAAATCAAGGAAGGACATCGCACGTCCAGCCAGGCGGCGATGATGACATTCGAGCGCACCCGTCCGATAGTGGGGGCGATGGCGCTGGGTATCGCGCGCGCCGCCTACGAGTACGCGCTGGAATACTCTCGCCAGCGCGAACAATTCGGCCGCAGAATCGCCGAATTCCAGGCCATCGCGTTCAAGCTGGCCGACATGAAAAGCCGCATCGACGCGTCGCGCATGCTGGTCTGGCGGGCCAGCTGGATGCAACGAAACGACAAGCCGTTCACCTCTGCGGAGGGTTCGATGGCCAAGTTGTTCGCCAGCGAGACCGCGGTGTACGTCACCGATGAAGCGATCCAGATCCTCGGCGGCAACGGCTACACCCGCGACTATCCGGTCGAGCGCATGCACCGGGATGCCAAGATCTTCACCATCTTTGAAGGCACCAGCGAGATTCAACGACTCGTTATCGCCAGAGCGCTGACCGGACTGCCCATTCGGTGAGCTAGTGCGCGGCTGCGTTGGCCTCTTCGTCCGCGCCGTCCACGACCAGCGCGTCATCCCAGCCGTTGAGATTCTTCGCGCCAGCCGGCAGCGGGTGCTCGAGGTCTGCTAAACCCGCTACCGCGCGGATTGCCCCGATCAGCTGTTGGACCAGTGGGGTCTCCTTGTCGGTGGGAGTCGCCCCGGCTTCGAGTTCGTCCGGCAGATCCGGTCGAAGTCCGATGCCGTTGGCGGCCTCCCGGGCCGACAACTTGGCGTGCGTGCGTGCGGTGTAGAGCTGTTGGCCCAGAGTCGATCCGGGGGCGTCCGCGGCACGCTCCATCAGATCGTCATAACGCCTGCGGACATCGCTGAGGGCCATCATGACCGTGGGGCTCGGTCTGCTGTGGCTCGCCGCCTCCGTCAGCGCTGCGCGCAGTTTCCGCATGCCGGTGAGCACCACCTCGGCCCGTTTCTGGAACTTCTTGTCCTCCGGGAAAGGCAGCGAATCGATGGCAGCGCGGTACATGTGCATCGCCGCCTCAGCCAGATTCACAATGGTTTGCGCTTCACCTTCATGTGGATCGAATTCGCCCATGGGCCCTCAATTCTGTGAATGATCTGCAGCTCGGGTCGACGGCATTGGTAACGGCGTCGATCCGCACAAGGATAGTGCTCGCGTGTTCACCCGGCAGTACGGACCATGGGAGTGCCAATGAGCTCGCAGCGCACTGGTCACAGATCTGCGGCGATGACTTACTATCATTGCAAAGATAGCGAATCTCGAAGGACGCGGTGAGCATCGACTACGTGCGGGACGGTCGGATCGTCACGATAACGATCAACAGACCCGAGACGCGTAACTCACTCGACATGGCGCATTTCCGCGATCTTGCCCGCGCTTGGGCCGCCTTTCGCGACGACGCCGATGCGTGGGTTGCCGTGATCACCGGTGTGGATCGCGATTTCTGCACCGGCGCCGATCTAAAAAAGTTCATTCCGGAGTTGACCGGCGATTTACCGCAGCCCCCGGGATGGAACAAAATTGACGCTATTCACGCTGTCCTGCACCGGTTTCCGATCTTCAAGCCGATCGTCGCCGCTGTCAACGGCGTGTGCGTGGCGGGCGGATTCGAAATGCTCACCTCTACCGATATTCGCATCGCCGTGCCCGAAGCGCGATTCGCGGTGATGGAGCCCAAGCGCGGTTTGTTCGCGGGCGGCGGCAGCACCGTGCGGCTGCCTCGCCAGATGCCCTACCCGTTTGCGATGGAGTTGCTATTGACAGCCGACATGGTGGACGCCCACCGTGCACTCGCCATGGGGCTGATCAACCGCGTGGTGTCGCCCGACCAGTTGATGAACACCGCCTATGACTACGCCGAGCGAATCGCGGCCAACGCGCCGCTTGCGGTATCGGCAACCAAGCAGTCGGCTGTCGAGGGTTTGGCGCTTGATCTGGAATCTGCGTATACCAACGAAACCCGGCACAGTGACCGCATTTTCGAGACCGAAGACGCTAAAGAAGGCCCCCGTGCCTTTGCCGAAAAACGACCCCCGAGGTGGCAGGCGCGTTAGCTGGTCGGCCTCAGTTGAGGCCGTAGAAGCGCTGCGCATTCAGCCCGCCGATTTTCGCACGGGCGGCTTCGCTGATGTCTGGGCGGGTGCGCAGGTGCTTGGTGCTCTCCGGCCATTCGCCGTCCCAATGCGGATAGTCGCTGGCGAACATGATGAAGTCGTCGCCGAGCACATCGATGACACCCGGCAGGATCGGCTCCTCCGGCTCACACGTCACGAAGATGTTGCCGGCTTGCACGTATTCCTGCGGGTCGCGTCGCCAGCCACCCTCGATCCAGTCGCCGCGCTTCTCGAAATGCTCGTGCAGGCGGTCGATGAAAAACGGCACCCAGCCCACACCCGCCTCGAGGAAGGCCACCCGCAGGCCGGGATGCCGGTCGAATACGCCCCCGGAGACCATCGCGGTCATTGCCGTCATCTGGTCGAACGGAAAGCTGATGCAGTGCACCTGAATGTAGTTGGTGAAGCGATCGACGCCGATCTTCGGCAGATGGATGCCGGGCGCGCCGTGAATGCCCAGCGGCATTTCGAGTTCGACCGCGGCGGCGTAGAACGGATCGAGGTCAGGGTGGTCGAGGTTGCGCGTCTTGAGTGCCGGCGGCACCAGGGTGGCCACCAGCCCGAGGTCTTTGGCCTCCCGCATGACGTCGATCGCCGCCTGGCCGTGCTCGATCGGGGTCACCGCGACGCCACGCAACCGGCCCTCCCCCGGCGCGCAGAAGTCGGCGATCCATTGGTTGTACAGCCGCGCGAACCCGGCGGCGAACTCCGGATCCTCGAGGCTGGGCGCACAGAGCCCGAGGCTGGGATACAGCACCATGGTGTCGATGTGGTCGCGATCGGCGTCGCTCAGTACGCCCTCGGCTGATCTGCAGTTGATGTTTGGTGCCTTGCTGATTCCGTGTTCGGGCGGGCAACCGGCGCCCGGCCCGGTGTCCTCGGGGTAGTTGCGGCCCTCGATCACCAGCCTCGCCTTACCGTCGGTACTCGCCCTGACGTGGTCGGGCCACCGTTTCAACGCTTCAATCGCAAGCGTTGGGTTTTCGGCGACGTGTCCGTCGGCATCGATGATGTGCATGCATCACTCCAGAGGTCCACGCCGGCCATCGGCAGCACCGCGCTGTCGAGCGAAACCCTACCGCTGCGCGATGTGCACTGTGAAACACTGCCGTAATGGTTATCGCTATTGCTCGTCCCAAGCTGGAAGGCAACATCGCAGTGGGCGATGATCGTCAGCTGGGGTTCGCCGAGTTCGGTGACCCGCAGGGACGCGCGATCTTCTGGCTGCATGGCACGCCGGGTGCGCGCCGGCAGATCCCCACCGAGGCCCGGGTGTACGCCGAGGACAACCACATCCGCCTGATCGGCATTGACCGGCCGGGAATCGGAGCATCCACGCCCTACCAGTACGACACCGTCGTCGCCTTCGCCGATGACCTGCGCACTGCGGCCGACACTCTGGGCATCGACAAGATGGCCGTCATCGGCCTGTCCGGCGGCGGGCCCTACACCCTGGGCTGCGCGGTGGCGATGCCCGATCGTGTGGTGGCGGTCGGCGTGCTCGGTGGCGTCGCACCGACTGTCGGTGTGGACGCCATCGGCGGCGGAGTGATGGCTCTCGGTTCGCTGATCGCACCGGTGCTGCGAGTCGCCGGATTTCCGATCCGGTGGGCGGCGGTTGGTCTGATCCGGCTGATCCGGCCGGTTGCCACACCAGCACTTTATGCGTACGCCCGGGTATCGCCCGAAGCAGATCGGCGCCTGCTGGTGCGCCCGGAGTTTCAGGCGATGTTCCTCGACGATCTGCTCAACGGCAGCCGCAAGCAGCTGGCGGCTCCGTTCGCCGACGTCATCGTTTTCGCCCGGGACTGGGGATTCCGGCTCGAAGAGGTCAAGATCCCTGTCCGATGGTGGCACGGGGACGCCGACCACATCGTCCCGTTCGCCCACGGGAAGCACGTCGTCGAAAGGCTGCCCGACGCGCAGTTGTATCGCCTGCCCGGAGAGAGCCATCTCGCTGGGCTGGGCCGCGCGGAGGAAATTCTGCACACCATGACCGAGCTCTGGGACAGCATCGAGAAGAGCTGATCTCCTCCCGTGCCCGGAAAACCGCCGCTCACCAGTGATCAGCGCAACTCGTTCATTGCCGCGCTGCTCGGTTGGACGATGGACGCTTTCGATTATTTCCTCGTCGTGCTCGTCTATGCCGACATCGCAAAGACTTTCCACCACACCAGAACCGAAGTCGCCTTTCTGACGACCGCCACCCTGCTGATGCGCCCGGTGGGCGCGTTGTTGTTCGGACTGTGGGCCGACCGGGTGGGCCGGCGGCTACCGCTGATGGTGGACGTCGCGTTTTATTCGCTGGTCGGTTTCCTATGTGCGTTCGCGCCGAATTTCACCGTGCTGGTGATCCTGCGGCTGCTGTACGGCATCGGGATGGGCGGCGAGTGGGGCCTGGGCGCCGCGCTGGCGATGGAAAAGGTTCCAGCCGAGCGGCGCGGCTTCTTCTCCGGACTGCTGCAAGAGGGCTACGCATTCGGCTATCTGCTGGCCACGCTGGCGTCGTTGTTGGTGATGGACCGACTCGGGTTGTCATGGCGTTGGCTGTTCGGGCTGAGCATCATCCCGGCGCTGGTCAGTCTGATCATCCGGTACCGGGTGAAGGAATCCGAGGTGTGGGAGGCCGAACAGCACCGAATGCGGCTGACTAATACCAGAATTCGCGATGTGCTGCGCGACGCCGCCATCGTCCGCCGGTTCATCTATCTGGTGCTGCTGATGGCGGCGTTCAACTGGATGAGCCACGGCACCCAAGATGTGTATCCGACGTTTCTGAAGGCCGCCCACGGCGCTCATAGCGGCGGCGCTGAGCTGTCCAGCACGACCGCCAAGTGGATCGTGGTGATCTACAACGTCGGCGCCATTGTCGGCGGGCTGATCTTCGGCACCTTGTCGCAGAGATTCGGCCGCCGGCACACCATCGTGTTCTGTGCGGTACTGGGGCTACCGATCGTGCCGCTGTTCGCATACTCGCACACCGCGGCGATGCTGTGCCTTGGCTCGTTTCTGATGCAAGTCGTCGTGCAGGGCGCCTGGGGTGTCATCCCGGCGCATCTGACCGAGATGTCGCCAGATGCCATCCGCGGGTTCTACCCGGGGTGACCTACCAGTTGGGGAATCTACTGGCGGCGTTCAACTTGCCGATTCAAGAACGGTTGGCCGCTGCCCACGGCTATCCCTTTGCATTGGCCGTGACGATCGTGCCGGTACTGATCGCCGTCGCCGTGCTGACGGCGATCGGCAAGGACGCCACCGGAATCCGATTCGGCACTGCGCAAACCAGTTAAAAGGGCGGTGGGTCGTTGCGGGCGGCGATTCGTTTTCGGGCCGCTTCGGCGGCGATGAGGGCTTCGTTGATCCGTCGCTCTTGAGCGATGCGGGCGGCGCGTTCGGCGGCGCGGGTGCGGCGGCGGGTCGGCATCATCAGGCCTCGGTGCTCGCCCGGTGCTGGCGTTGTGGTCGGCAACTGCAATGCGCCGGTTGACGCGGTCAACGATGGGAAGAAGTCGCTTGCGCCGGGTTTGGTGGTGTAGGTGTGGCCGGTCGGTGACGTCCACTGCACGGTGCCGTCGGCAAGTTGACGGTCGGCCCAGCCGCCGGCACCGGTGTAGAAGGTTTTCAGCAAGTGGTGATAGCGGCAAAGCAATTTCAAATTCGAGGGGTGCGTGGGACCCGCCGGGAAGGGCACGGTGTGGTCGATATCGCAGACTTCAGCCGGCTGGTCGCAGCCGGGGAATCGACAGGTCAAGTCTCGGCAGCGGACGAATTCGGCCAACGCCGCCGACGGTCGATAACCGGGCTCGGGCTTGGTTGAGGGCATCAGCAGCGGCTTGATCTTCGCCGTCGCGGCAATCTCACGCAGGGTGTGTGATGGGAGCGGTCCGAATCCGGGCAGATAGCCAGGCGTTGGAGAATCACCGCTGACGCTGGCCTGTTCGGCCAACACGTGGATCACCACGCCGCAGGCCGGGCGTCGTTGTGCAGCCGGGCATTCCGGTGACCCGCATTGGCAATGCAGCGCTGCGAGTCCGGCAACCAAAGCGCCCACCGCGTCGGCCCGCCGTTGTTTCTTGGTGCGCGGATCGGCTGCGCAGACCGTTTCGGCAAGCGCGTCGAGCTTGTGGTCTAGCGCCGCGCCGTCGGTGGCGTGCAACTGCGCCCAGATCCCGGCCAACCCGGGGTCGGTGGGTGCGATGTCGACATAGCGATCTTCGCTGCGCTCGCCGGGCACTCGCCTGCCCGCGGGGTCGAAGCGAAGCACCCACACGTCGATGCGTTCGACGAGCTTGGGCTCCGACAGCCCCATCCACTTGGGCGCATGCCGGGCGATCGCCGCATCCAGCGTGGCGATCACGTCGGGATTCTCGACCAACTCGGTGCGGGATACCACCGCAGCCATCAGCCGAAAATCGATGAGTCCGCGCGCAAAGACGTCGGCGATGCGGGGCAGCCGCTCGCGCAACGCGATCGCATAACGCAACCGGCCTCGAGCGCGACCGCGGCTGATGCCCAACGCAGCGGCGACCTCGGCGACCACGTTCTCATGGCCGTCGATGGCCCAGTTCAGCCGCTGCGCATCATCCTGCGGAGCGCGCCGGGCATACAACTCGCCGATCGCCGCCAACTCCCGCGCGCACGCCGCATTCTGTTCGCGGGCCGCAACGGTGATGGCATCCACCACACCAGCATCATCCACACCGGTGAACTGCGGCGATGCAGCGCATTCGAACATAGTTTCGATGATACCCGCAACCACCGACCATTGATACTCGGCCGGCGATCGGTTGCGCAGAAGAGGTCAACTGTGGATAGCCCAGTCAGTCCCCAGCGTCACGTAGCGCCCGACGCAAAAGGTGCATCGCTACCGTCGTCGACCGCTCCCTGATGTCAGCGCGGTTGCCGGGCAGCCGAAGCGTTCTGGCTACCGAGTCGCCGTCGGCGAACGCCACACTGAAGCAGACCGTGCCCACCGGCTTTTCCGCGGTTCCGCCGCCCGGACCGGCGATTCCGGTGATGGCGACCGCCGTGTCGGCCTCGAAGCGTTGCAGCGCACCCGCGGCCATCGCCTCGGCGACCGGCTCGGACACCGCGCCGTGGCTGTGGATCAGCGCCGCATCCACGCCAAGCAACGCGGTTTTCGCCTCGTTGGCATAGGCAACTAAGCCGCCGACGACGTATGCCGACGAGCCCGGCTGGTCGGTGAGCCGGGCCGCCAGCAGTCCGCCGGTGCAAGACTCCGCCGTCGCGATCCGGCGTCCGGTCAGCAGCTGCGCCACTTGGTCGTCCACCTGCGAACCGTCTTCGGAGAAGATGTACTGCCCGTGCCGGTCGCGAAGCAATTCGAGCAGTCGGCGGTAGGAGCCGGCCGCGGCTGGCTCGTAGCGGGTGACTATCTCGAGCTCCCCGCGCCGCAAGCAGGTGGTGATCTCCAGGGATCCGAAGTCGGACAGACGCTGCTCGGCGTCGCGCAGGGTTTCGGCCAGTCCGGACTCCGCAAGCCCGAACATCCGCACGGTGTCCTGGCGGTAGATCGTGCGCCCGGCGAGGGCATCTTGGACGGCGGGTGTCTGCACGGCGATCGGCCACATCGGCTGCAGCTCGCGGGGCGGCCCGGGTAGCACCACAACAGTTGGCTTGCCCGGAACGACGACACCCGGCGCGGTCCCCACCGGGTCGAGCACCAGCGCCCCGGCCGGAACCATGGCCTGCTTGCGGTTGGCGGCGCGGACCGCCTCGAAATCTCCGCCCTGGATGCGAGCCATCAGTTTCTTCAAGATCGCGGCGATCTTGGCCTCCAGCTCGGCGTCCAGAATCAGCTCGCGTTCGCAGAACCGCGCCACGGTCGCGACGGTCATATCGTCGGCGGTCGGCCCGAGGCCGCCACTGGTCACGATCAGATCGACGCCCTCGTCCGCAAGGAAGCGCAGCTGCGCCTCGATGTCGGCTGCGCGATCGCCACAGATCGTGATGTGGGCGAGCTCGACGCCCAACTCAAGAAGCCGGTCCGCGATCCAGGGACCGTTGCGGTCGGCTACCCGACCGGTCAATACCTCGGTTCCGGTGACGACAATGCCCGCGCGTGCGCTCACCGCTATGACATTAGGCGTGGCGGAGGACGGATCGACGATCGAGCGGCAGGTCGGCTCAGGGATCGCCGCGCCCGGCGGAAAGGTGCCGCTCCACCGACTCGGTTTTGCCGGTCATCGCATTGGTGACGCCCGATCGCAAGTCGGCCTTGATCACCACGCTGACCCGCGACGCGTGCGCCGCCACCGCCTCGACGGCGCGCTGCACGACTGCCATCACCTCGCCCCAGTCGTCGCCTTCGATCACGGTGAACATCGAATCGGTCTTGTTCGGCAGCCCGGATTCCCGGACCACGCTGACCGCTTCGGCGACGATCTCGCCGACGCTTTCGCCGACGCCCAGCGGTGTGACGGAGAATGCGACCAGTACGGACACCAACACGACCCTACTCGCGCGCATGGCAGCATCGGGCCCATGCGGGTTCTGGTGCAACGCGTCTCATCGGCGACGGTGTCAGTCGAGCAGACAGTCGTGGGATCCATCCGACCCGAGGGCCAGGGGCTGCTGGCTTTTGTCGGTGTCACCCATGAAGACGATGTCGGCAAAGCTCAGCGGCTTGCCGAAAAGCTCTGGCAGCTGAGAATTCTCGATGATGATCGGTCCGCAGCTGATGTCAATGCGCCGATCGTGGTGGTCAGCCAGTTCACTTTGTACGCCGACACCGCCAAGGGGCGACGGCCGTCGTGGAATGCCGCCGCGCCAGGGGCGGTCGCCGAGCCGCTGGTCGCGGCGTTCGTGCACGCGTTGCGCCAGCTCGGCGCGGACGTGGAAACCGGGGCATTCGGTGCGCACATGCAGGTCGAATTGGTCAACGACGGGCCGGTGACCGTACTGCTGGAGCTGTGATCGGCGGGTTCTGGCCGGCGCTGCGGCGGCGGAAGGTAGCGTGCTTCAAAAGTTGCGGTTGGCAGAGCCGCACACCGGTGTTGTGGAGCGGCCGAGGTGACGTACCCGCAGAGTGGTCACGACGCCCCGGCTGGGTGTTTTGAGCACCGCGCATTCCTCTACTGCACGCAGCAGGAGTACCGCGATAGCCTGCTGCCGTTCATCTCTGACGCCGTGCAAGCCGACCAAGCGGTGCTTGCCGCGGTTCCCGCGCCCAACCTGGCGGTGCTGGCCGAGGGGCTGGGCGCGTTGGCCGCCGATGTGGTCATGACCGACATGATCGGCGTGGGCCGCAACCCCAGTCGGATTCTGGGCGAGGTGTTGAGCACGTTCGCCGACAAGCACACAGCCCAACCGGTGCGCGTGATCAGCGAACACATGTGGCCCAGTCGATCTGAACTGGAATACCCCGCCTGCGTGCAACACGAGGCGCTGCTCAACAGGGCATTCGCCGGCCGGGACGTGATGGTGGTCTGCCCGTATGACGCCTCGCAGCTTGATCCCGAGGTGATCGCCGACGCCCGCCGCAACCATCCGGTGCTGTGGCAGAACGGCGTGCTCGACGACGACAACGCGGCATACGCCCCCGAAGCGATGTTGGCCCGCTACAACCAGCCGTTGTCGAGCGATGCGACCGCAGTCAGGTACACGGCGCGGAAACTCGGCGATCTCTCCGGCGCACGGGCTTTCGCCGGCGCCTACGCACAGTGGTTCGGCTTGTCCCCGGACCAGACCGCGGATCTGCAATTGATAGCCAGTGAACTGGCAACGGCAAGCCTGACACAGGCGGGCGCGACGTGCCGGCTTGCGCTGTGGCGGGATGAGGGCCACGTGGTCTGCCAAGCGCGTTACGACGAATGGCTCGACGATGCACTCGCCGGGCGTCGACCATATGGCAGCGACACCGAGCGTGGGCGCGGGCTGTATATGGTCAACGCGGTTGCCGACCTGGTGCGAACTCACACCACCGCCGATGAGACAACGATCCACGCCTACCTTCGGCTGCGAGAGGGGCCATGACCGTGCCGGACAACTGGATTCGCTCCGACAATGACGAGTGGGACATCGTCAGCAGCGTGGGCTATACCGCGCTGCTCGTAGCCGGATGGCGGGCCCTACACGCCATGAGTGCGCAGCCGCTGGTGCGCGACGACTACGCAAAGTTTTTCATCGCCGCGTCGGCGGATCCGTATCTGAACGGGCTGCTTGCCGACCCGGGAACATCTGAGGGAGCGACGGTCTTCCCGCGGCTTTACGGGGTGCAGACACGGTTCTTCGACGAATTCTTCTCCACTGCCGCTGACCGGGGTATCCGCCAGGCCGTCATTGTCGCGGCGGGTCTGGACTCTCGCGCGTATCGACTAAACTGGCCAAGCGGTACAACAGTATTCGAGATCGACCAGCCGAAAGTACTTGATTTCAAACGCCGGGTGCTCGCCGCGCAGGCGGCCGAGCCCGCCGCCCGTCGCCAAGAGGTCGCAGCGGATCTGCGAGACGACTGGTCAATACCGTTGCGGGCAGCAGGCTTTGACACCAAACAGCCCACAGCCTGGTCGGTGGAGGGGATCCTGCCCTACTTGACCGGCGACGCGCAGGACACCCTGTTCACCCGCATCGGTGTCCTCTCCGCGCCGGGCAGCCGACTCGCGATAGGCGCACTGGGCTCGTGCCTCGACGAGGATAAGCTTGCCGCTCTGGAAGAGACGTATCCCGGTCTGGGCCTGTCCGGCGATGTGAAGTTCTCTGCCCTGACCTACGACGACGCGGAAAGGGCCAGACCCGCAACATGGCTCACCGATCACGGCTGGGTGGTTGAACCAGTCCGCACCAACCCCGAATTGCAGGCCGAATATGGTCGACTCCCACCAGAAGTCGACCGGCAAGTCGACCAGATCATGCACTCGGAGTACATCACCGCGACCCGCTGACCCGAGGAGTTTCTGCCGTGGCTACTCCAAATCTGCCGCCGGGGTTCGACTTCACCGACCCGGATGTTCACGTGCACCGGCTACCGGTCGAGGAGCTGGCCGAGCTTCGCCGAGCCGCGCCGATCTGGTGGAATGCACAGCCACCGGATCAGGGCGGGTTCGGCGACGGCGGCTATTGGGTAGTCAGTAAGCACAAAGACGTTCGCGAGGTGTCGCTGCGCAGCGACGAGTTTTCGAGCGCACAAAATTGCGTGGTACCGCGCTATCGGGATCGGGAGTCAGCAGCAGGGCAGATCGAGGCCGGCCGGTTCTCGATCATCAACATGGATGCGCCGCAACATTCCCGGATGCGCAAGATCATTGCGCGTGGCTTCACCCCCCGTGCCGTTGAACGACTACGCGAGGAACTGAATGAGCGAGCGCAGCGCATCGCCTGCGCGGCGTCGGCGCAGCGTTCGGGCGACTTCGTCCAGCAGGTGGCGTGTGAGTTGCCACTGCAGGCCATCGCCAGCCTGATCGGGGTGCCGTCGGAGGACCGCACAAAACTCTTTCAGTGGACAAACGAGATGATCGGCGACGAGGACCCCGAGTTCGCCGACGTGGAAGCATTGTCGTCCGCCGGCGAGCTCATGTTCTATGCCATGCGGCTGGCGGCAGAGAAAGCAACCAACCCGGGCCACGACATCGTCACCAAGCTGCTCGAAGCCGATATCGACGGCAACAAGCTCTCCGACGACGAATTCGGGTTGTTCGTCGTCACCCTTGCTGTCGCCGGCAACGAGACCACCCGTAACTCGATTACCCAGGGCATGATGGCGTTCACCGAACATCCGGAGCAATGGGAGCTGTTCAAAAGCGCGCGACCCGCGACGACCGCCGACGAGATAATTCGCTGGGCCACACCGATCACTGCATTTCAGCGCACCGCGTTGCAGGACACTGAACTGGCAGGTGTGAAGATCAAGAAGGGTGAACGGCTGGTCATGTTCTACCGATCGGCGAACTTCGATGAAGACATCTTTGAAAATCCGTTCAGCTTCGACATCTTGCGCAGTCCCAACCCGCATGTCGGTTTCGGTGGCACAGGCGCGCACTACTGCGTCGGCGCCAACCTGGCCAGAATGACGATCAGCCTGATGTTCAACGCGATCGCCGACCACTTACCGAATCTCGCCCCGCTCGCCCAGCCCGAACGGTTGCGCTCTGGCTGGCTCAACGGAGTCAAGCATTGGCAGGTCGACTACACCGGAAGATGTCCGGTCGCGTCCGCGCCCACCGCGACCCGCTGAGCGCGCGATCGAACGCCGAGTGTGCATGTTGTGGGGGCGCTTTCGCGATTTTTTCGACCATAACCTGCACAGTCGGCGGATTGAGTGACTAGGAGACCACGACATACGTCGTGCCGCGACTGACACGCTCCCACAAGATGCCCCCGGCGGCGGTCACTCCCGCTTGAATCAGCTCACGTTTCAAGATCTTGTTGGTCGCCGTTTGGGGCAGCTTGTCGTTGATCCGCACGAACCGGGGCCAGGCCTTGATTGACAAGTCAGGTTGAGCGGCGAGGAATGTCTCGAACTCTTCTGGTGTCAGCAACCGGCGGTCATCGACAACGATGGCGGCCATCACCTGGTCGCCGACTTGTTCGTCGGGCACCCCGTAGACGGCGACCTGGTTGATCAGGCCCAGCCGCTGCAGGATTCGCTCGATCGGTGCGGACGCCAGGTTCTCGCCGTCCACTCGCAGCCAATCGGCGGTGCGACCGGCGAGGTAGATCCAGCCGTCGGCGTCGCGGTAGGCCAGATCGCCGGACCAGTACATGCCGTGGCGCATCCGCTCGTCAGTGGCCGCCGGGTCGTTGTAGTAGCCCGAGAATGCGCCGCCGCCCTGGGTGTTCACCAGTTCGCCGACTGCCTCGTCGAAGTTGACCAGAGCGCCGTTCTCATCGAATTCCGCTGGCGCGCATTCGGTTACAGTTTCCGAACGGTACACCGCAACACCGGGGTATCCCTTGCCGATGGACCCGGCCGGGGTGCCGTCCTCCCGGGTGACGATCACCGCGAACTCGCTCGAACCGAAGCTGTCGACGACCCGACAGTCGAAGCGGCGGGCGAACTCAGCGATATCGCGATCGGTGGCCTCGTTGCCGAACGCCACCCGCAGCGTGTTGTCGGCGTCGTCGGGTTGCTCCGGGGTGGCCAGCACCAGGGCCAGCGGTTTGCCGACATAGTTCATGTAGGTGACCTTCTGACGGCGGACGTCGGACAGAAACCGCGAGGGCGAGAACCGGGCCGGAACCATCGTTGCGCCGCTTCCGATGGCTACCGCCCAGCCGGCTGCCACTCCGTTGGAGTGAAACAACGGCATGGACAGGTAGCACACGTCGGCGGCGGTGATCTCAAACTGAGCGATCAGGCTCGCGCCGCAAAGGATTGCGGCCACGTGGGCGAAGCGGACCGCCTTCGGGTCGCCGCCGGTTCCTGACGTGAAGATCATCATCAGCGTGTCGGTCGGCGCGACCTCGCGGTGTGGCACCAGCGGTGGGGCGGCGTCGGCCGCGTCGAGGTAGCGGCGCGACGTCACGTCGAGCACCGTGACTCCCGCCAGATCCAGGCCAGAGAGTAACGCCAAATGCTCGGCGTCGACGAGCAGCAATTGGCAGTCTGCGCGGCGGATATCGGCCAACAGCCCGGTGCCGCGTCGGATGGTGTTGATGCCGCACAGCACGTAACCGCCCAGCCCGGCGGCCGCCATCGACCGCAGCATTGCCGGCGAGTTGCCGAGTAAGGCGCCGACGTGCAGCGGACGACTCATGTCGGCCAGCCCGATCAACGCCGACGCCTCGGCTGCTGCTTGCGCGAGGTGCTCGCGCCATGTCCAGGTCTTGTCGCCGTAGGCGACGGCCGGGGTGTCGTCGTGCATGCGTGCCCGCAGCAACTGCTGGACGGTCTCAAACATCGCTTGGCTCCGGTCGATACCGCAACAGGGTGACCCCGGTATCGGGAACGTCGCAAAACACCGGGCTCACCCGCATTCCGACACGGACGTCGGCTGGATCGACGTCCACCAGCTCGGTGCTGAACCGCGGGCCCGCATCCCACTCGACCACCGCCAGGATCTGGGGAATCGCATCCGACCACGGCGGTCCGGTCGGCCGTCGCGCCACGGTGAAAGTGTAAACACAACCGGCGCCGTCGATTTCACGCCACTCGAGATCATCGGCCAAGGTACCCGGCGCCAGCGTGCGCGGATAGAACACATACCGTTCCAGCGAAGGCGAATACTGCACCAGAATCCGGTGTTCGGCGAGCGCCTGCCAGAACGGCCGGGATACCGGGGTGGCTTCGGGAAGTGGCCGCGGCTCGGTCATCGTCAATCACCGCCCAGTACCAGCGCTACCTGCTCACTCATGATGCCGCCGGTGCCGCTGACGAAAGCGCGGTGGCAGTCGGTCACCTGTGCCCGGCCGGCCCGGCCCATCATCTGGCGCGCGGCGTCGACAACGTGATGCATGCCGCCGGCCATGCCGGCCTGGCCGAACGAGAGCTGCCCACCGGCGGTGTTGAGCGGGAAGTCGCCGGCGAAGGTGAGGTCATGCTCGTTAACCCATTTCATACCTTGGCCTTTGCCGCAGAAGCCCGCATTCTCCAGAGTCATCAATACGGTGATGGTGTAGCAGTCGTAAAGCGACGCAACGTCGACAGCCGCAGGGTCGTGCCCCGCCATCGCGAAGGCCCGTTCGGCGGCGCGCGATATCGGTGTCGTCATCAGATCCTCGGCGTAGGTGGCCGTCTTGAAGGCGATATGTTCGCCGAATCCCTTGATCCACACCGGCCGATGCCGCGCGCGACGCGCCACGTCCGCGTTGGTGACGAGAACACCCGCACCGCCCTGGACCCGCATCACCGTCTCGAGCATGTGGATCGGGTCAGCGATCATCGGGCTGGTCAGCACGTCTTCGACGGTGATCGGCTTGCCGTGGAACACCGCCCCTGGATGGGCACACGCGTTCGTGCGCTGGTCGACCGCGATCTTCGCCAGAGCTGTTGCATCGTAACCGAATACGGCGGCATAACGCTGCGCGATTTGCGCGTACGGTGCGTTCTGGCCGACGTTGCCGTACGGGATCTCGAACTCGGCCTGCGGGGACCCGTACTTGTTACTCGAGGCACCATGCCAGCCGGGCGGTGGCGAGGGTCGCCGTTCTGACCTCGGCAACACCGAAGATCCAGGGACGACGGCGAGTACCGCGTCGCAAAGCCCGAGTTCGACGGCCACCGCTGCCCGCCACACCATCCCCGCCGCGGTGGCCCCGCCCAGGTCGACCCGCTCGCCGAAATGGACAGGCAATCCGAGGTATTCCGACAACGTCGCGGGGGCGAACATGTCGGATTCCGCCAAGCCGTGGCAGACCAGACCATTGACGACCGAGGCGTCTACACCCGCGTCCTCGAGGGCCATCTTGGCCAGCAGCGCGTACTGGTCGAGGGTGAAGGAGGGCGGCCGGGTCTGCTTGCGCTCGGCGGGCAGCTCGGCGATACCGATGATGGCCGCCTCTCCTCGTAGCCCCGTCATAACGCATCTCCGCGCAGTGGCAGCGCGACGGTGGCGGTTCCCGGCATCAGCACCGTGTCGCCCCGTCGCCCGGCGATGTCCAGGTCGACCAGACCGTCGCTGTCATCGAACCGCTTTGCGGTCACCACCCCACCGAAGCTCAGTTCGTCACCGGCAACGGCGATCGCGCGGTTCTGGACTGCATACTCGACCAACCTGCCACGGCCCCCGATCCAGTCAGTGATCGCGCGAGCCAGCAGCGCGGCCTGCAGTGGACCCTGCACGAGGACATTGTCATAACCCTCGACATTGCGTGCCCAGTCCTTGTCGTAGTGGATGCGGTGACCGTTGTATGTTGCGGCGCTGAAGAAGAACAGCTGTCGCTCGTCGACGGTCACGGTGAGTGTCGGCAGTGCGTCACCGATCTGGACATCGTCGTAGTAGAGAATCACCGGGTGCCTCACGGTCGGGCGATCATCGATGTTGTTGCCTCGGCCAGCAATTCATGCCGTTGGTTGCGATACACCGTACGCCAGGTCACCAGAACGAACCGGCCCGAGCGGCCGCGCTTTTCCACGATCGACTCGATGGTGCGCACCATCTCGATCTCGTCGCGGTGATACGCCGGTCCGAAGAACGTCGTGCTCTCCCCGCCCGCCATGCGTCTGGGCGCACGGGGAAAGGCGAGACTGCCAGACGCCGCCCCTGACGATCCATCCGGCCGCAGCCCGTCCAGTGCGGTGACTCCCAGCACGGCGTACTGCAGGAAGAGCGGCGGACAGATGATGTCGCGGTAGCCTTGCGCGCGAGCGTATTCGGTCTCGAACCACAGTGGATTGTGGTCACCGACGGCCGCGGCCCAGCGCTGCCAATCGCGCCGGTTGACTTCGCCGGTCGTTGTCGCAGCGACGGTGCCCACCCGCGACGCCGCCTCGGCGTCGATCAAGCTCTGCTCGCTCACGAGTTTTCCTCCAGCCATGTTGCGGCCACGTCCGCCCCGCCGCCGAGCGTGGACAGCACCCGGGCTCGTTCGGAGAACAAATGCAGGTCGGTCTCGACGACATAACCCATACCGCCATGCAGCTGGTGTGCATCAAGGGTGATCGACTTCGCCGCGCTGGCCGCGTGTATTCGGGCGATCGCGGTTTCACGGTTGGCGGTGCGGCCCCGCCCGATCCAGAACACCGCGGAGTGAGCCGCCAGCCGGGCTGCGGCCAGCGCGATATGCATATTCGCCACCAGATGCTGCGCCGCCTGAAACGAGGCGATCGGTCGGCCGAACTGTTCTCGCGCGACGGTGTAGTCGACCGTGCGCTGCAGCACTGCTTCGCCGACTCCGACCAAGTCCAGCGACAGCAATGCCACTGCGGCGTTGGCCACCCGCCGCAGATCCTGATCGGTCAACCCCGAGCCGTCCGGCCCGGCGAGTACCGCGCGCCGGTCCGCCACCTCGACGTCGTCGAAACGGATGCGAAACACCCGATGGCCGCCCATGAGCCGCATTGGGTCGATGTGCACGCCATCGGCTTGCAGTGCAACGACGAAGCCCAATGTCCGCTCGGCCGCGGCGTCGGCTGCCGACACGACGATGTGATCGGCCAAGTCGGCGTCGCCGACAAAGTCGGCCACGCCGCTGAGTCGCCAACCACCCCCAGCGTGAGCGCACACCCGCAGTGTTGGAGCGATCACCGCCGCATCGTGCGCGTTCCACAGAGCCGTTGTGGCGCAAAGCGTTCCGGCAGCCAACGAAGGCAGCCACGCGGCCTGCTGGTCGGGCGCGCCGAGCTGGTGGATCGCAATTGCCGCCTGCAGCGTGGCATGCACGACTGTCGGGCAGAGCGCGCGACCGGCTTGCACGCAGAACACGCCCAGGTCGGACAGTTGGCCACCCGCGCCGCCGTATTCCTCTGGGAGCCACAGCCCGAATACCCCGGCATCGGCCAGCGACTTCCACAACCTGTCGGGCATGGGTCGCCGGTCGGCGTCGCGCAGTTCCCGGACCAGGCTCGTCGGGCACTCAGCGAGAAAGAGCGATTGAAGCATCGACGCCAGATCGCGTTCGTCTTGGTCGGGCAGCAGTTTCATCGCATCAACGTCCGTACGACGGCATGCCGTGGCCCCGCTGGGCGATGACGTCGCGCAGCACCTCGTTGGTGCCTCCCCCGAACCGCATCAGCGGCGCAACCCGGTAGAGCCGTTCGAACTTCCCGTCGGCGGGTGCACCCGGGCTGCGATGGGCCAGCAGGCCGTCCGGACCGAGCAGGTCGATGGCCAAATCGGCGATGCGCTGCCGCAATTCGCTGCTGAACACCTTTTCGACGCTGACTTCCACGGTCGGGATCACCCCGCTGTCCAGCAGGGACGCCGCCTCAAAGCCCATCAGGATCGCAGCTTCGACATCCGCTTCGGCCTGGGCGAGGCGACGGCGAAAACTGGATGTGTCCAGCGGCGTCGAGCCGTCGCGACGCGGTCGGCCGGCCAGCTCGGTCAGCTCTTCGAGCGCGCGGCGCAGATCGCCGGCGTTGGTCAAGGCGCCTCGCTCGAGGTCCAGCGCGCCGGTGATGTAAGTCCAGCCGCGGTTCAGCTCGCCGATCAGGTTGCCGACAGGCACCCGGACATCATCGAAGAACACCTCGTTGGTGCGATACCCCGACCACGCGTAAAGCGGACGGATCCGGATGCCGGGCAAGTCCACCGGAACCATGATCACCGAAATTCCGCGGTGCCGCGACGCGCTGGGATCGGTTCGGACACAGAGCCATTCGTGGGTCGCCCGCTGGGCACCGCTATTCCAGATCTTGGACCCGGTGATCACCCACTCGTTACCGTCTTGCACGGCGCGGGTGCGCAAGCTGGCCAGGTCAGTGCCTGCGTCGGGTTCCGAGTAGCCCACCGCGCAAGTCAGTTCGCCGCGAGCGATCGGCGGAAGGAACTCGGTCTTGTTTTGCTCGGTGCCGTGCCGCATGATCATCGGCGCCACTGAAGTGACGGTGAGGTCGGGGCCGGGGACACCCCAGTATTCGAACTCGCGCATCAGCAGGTGCTGATAGGTCGCGCCGAGCCCCAGGCCGCCGTATTGCGGCGGCCAGTTCAGTCCGAACCATCCCCGCTCGCCGACTTTGCGCCGGAAGGCCGCGACTTCTCCGCCGGGAAACTCCTGGCCGTGCTCGGCCAGTTCGGATCTCAGCGCCGGCGTGACGTTTTGCTGCAGAAAGTCACGCACCTCCGCCAACCAGGCGTTCTGCGCTGCGTCGAGTTCGAAATCCACCACCCATTTCCTAGCGTGTCTGACCTGCTCGCGCCCGGAATTCCGAAAAGGAACATAAAGTAATACGACGTGCCGGTGACCGGGAAAGACGTCTGATGCAGTTCTGGTCGGGGACACCGTTTATGGACGCCACCGAGGGGCTGGCGGTCGCTCGCATGCTCGACGAAGCCGGCTACGACGGGGTGATCTGCGCCGACCATCTCATCTATCCGCGCAACTTGACCTCGCCGTACCCGTCACCGACCGGAGTGCCGATGTGGTCACCCGATACCGGCTGGCCGGACTCGTGGATCCTCATCGGTGCCATGGCCGCGGTGACCCGCCGGCTGCGCTTCTCCAATGCCGTGTACGTCGCGCCCGCCCGTCCGCTGCTGGAGGTCGCCAAACAGGTGGCCACCGCGTCGGTCATATCCGAGGGCCGGGTGTCGCTGGCCGTCGGCGCCGGCTGGATGCGCGAGGAATTCGAGCTGCTGGGCCAGGATTTCGGTAACCGAGGCAAACGGCTCGACGAGATGATCCCGGCCCTGCGGGCGCTGTGGCAGGGCGGTTGGGTTTCGTGGAGCGGCCGCTACTACCAGGTTCCCGAGTTGATGCTCGAGCCGCACCCGACCACGCCGGTGCCGATCCTGTGTGGCGGCGAATCGGACGTGGCGCTGCGCCGGGCCGCTCGGCTGTGCGACGGGTGGGTCGGAACCGCGTACGCGTGGGACGACGCGGTTGGCTATGCGCAGAAGCTGACGGCGTTGCGGCGCGAGTACGGGCGAGACGGCGAACCATTCGAGGTCATGCTGGCGTTGCTCGAGCCGCCGTCGGTTGATCTTTACCGGCGCGCCGAAGACCTCGGGATTACCGCGGTGATGTGCGCTCCGTGGATGGTCGAGGGCGTCGAGCCGGGCGACCAGGACCGCTGCCGCGCCGCGATCGAGCGGTTCGCCGAGACCGTCATCGAGAAGTGCCGCTAGCAGCTACATCCGGTGCGGAACGTCGTTGACCAGGCCGCCGTCCATGACGAATTCCGCGCCGGTGGCATAAGAGGATTCGTCGCTGGCCAAGAACACCACAAAGGTGGCGACCTCGTCGGAGACACCAGGACGGCCGAGCGGGGTGGTGACCATGTCGTCGGGGAAGTGCTTGGTCATCGGGGTACGGATGAAGCCCGGGTGGATGGAGTTGACCCGGATGTTGTGCGGGCCCAGTTCCAGCGCGGCCGATTTGGTCAGGCCACGCACCGCCCATTTGGAGGCGACGTACGGGTGCACCATGACCGCGCCGCGCAGGCCTTCGATGGACGAGACGTTGATGATCGAGCCTCCGCCGGCGGCCTTCATTGGCTCGACCGCGGCCTGGATGCCGTGGAACGTGCCGTTCAGGTTGACGTCGATCACCTTGTTCCACTTGTCCACGTTGAACTGGCCCAGCTGACCCAGCGCCACGATGCCGGCGTTGTTGACCAACACGTTGAGCTTGCCGAAGTCGCTGACCGCTGTGGATACCGCGGCTTCCCATTCGTCTGGTTGGGTGACGTCGAGGTGGACATAGCGGGCGGCCTCACCGATCTCGTCGGCCAGCGCCTTGCCCTCGTCGTCGAGGATGTCGCCGATCACCACCTTGGCGCCCTCGCCGACCAGCATTCGGGCATGAGCCGCACCCATCCCCCGAGCGCCGCCGCTGATCAATGCAACTTTTCCGTCCACGCGTCCCATGACGCGCCACGCTACCGCAGCCGGCCAACGAGTTAGAACTTGTTCCACCGCCGCACCCGTGGCCGCCTACTGGGAAACAATCGAACTATGAGCGTTGCGACCTCGTTACTGACCGCATGCAGCGGGTTTCTGTTCGCTGTGTTGTGGATGGATCTGATGTTCGATGCACAGGTTCTTGCCGAACGGCATCGCGGCGCCGACCTGCCCGAACCCGCGCTGGCGTCCATCGCGGGCTATTACCGGCGCGCGGTCACCGGATCCCGGCCGATGAGCCGGCTCATCGCTGCCGTCATGGTGGTGTTACTGGGCGCGTTGGCGTTCCGAGCGGCCCGAGGGCACGACCAGGGCTGGCTGGTGGCAGCATCTGCTCTGCTCGCGGGCGCGCCGATCCTGCTGGCGCTCACGCACACCGTTCCCAACGCGGTTCGGCTCGGTAGCCGTTCGGGCAGTCCTGCAGACCAAAGCGCGCTGGCCCGGTCCATCTGGCGAGATCATCTGGTCTGCGCGGCCTGCATGCTGGCCTTTCTGGTGCTGTGGGTGGCCGACAGCGCGACCTAGCGGTGCAACTGTGCGACGGGCACATCGGTGTGGGCGCTGCCGTGCTCGACGGTCCACGTCTCACCAGCCGGAACCCAGACGTGATACCCGTCGTCTTGGCGAGCGACGCGCAATTGTGCCGTCCCTCCCGGTCGCTCACGGAGGGTGAACGAGGGTTTGAGCCAGCAACGCCGTTCGCCGTCGACCCACATCGCCCAAGGCACCGTGTAACCGACATCCCCCGTGGCCATGCGTTCGATCGTCGGCTCCTCGACCCCTTCGGGCAGCGACGCGAAGCCGTGCGGACCCGGCGTCAACGGCCCGGAATCCGCGGACGGGCTGGCGTTGATGTCATACAACCTCTTGACCGGCAGATCGCTATGAACCCGCCCTTCGTCGAGAGACCAAGTGGCACCCGTCGGAATCCAGACGTGGTAGCCATCCTGTTGTCGTGCCACGCGCATTTGCACGGTCCCGCCGGCCCGCTCCCGGAGAGTGAACTCAGGCTTGAGCCAGCAACGCCGTTCGGTGTCGACCCACATCGCCCATGGCACCGTGAAGCCCTCGGCCCCAAAGGCCATGCTCTCTATAGTCGCCTCCTCGACAGCTTCCAGCATCGAGGCGAAAGCAGGTGGTGTGGTCTCGGGGGGATCGGAAACCTCTTGCGCGCGTGATGTTTCCGGCTTCTCTTGCCTCCCGGGGTCCATCGATTGACCTGGTGGCGCGGTGTCGTTTGAATCGCGAAGCATCGCATCAATTTCACCGACGATCGCATGGGTGGCGTCTCGACGGCGCCGAAGGATCCGCAGTAATTCCCGGACGTCGTTGAGGACGCTGGGATCTTCTTCGTCGGCGAGTGCATGCCGCAACTCGAACACCATCGACGCTTGGGCCGCTGGAGTAAGCTCCGCCATCCCGCGGATCGCCGCTCCTAGCCGCACCAGGTACTCGAATGGTATCGGCGGGGGTTCGGGCAGTGGGTCGGGCAGATCTGCGCGTTGATCCGCCCGCTCGTGCAACGCCGCAATCAACGCAATTCCGCTCCGTGACGTGAAGTCTCGGTAATCAACCAACTGCCTGGTGAACACTGAGTCGGTGCGATACGAACTGACGTGTCCGATCTGAACCGGAAGCACAGGCAGCCCAAGCGCCTGCGCATACTCGAGTTCTGCCCGGCAAGGCTTCGACCGCAATGAACTATCTGACAGCGCAAACACGAAAACGGCGCACTCGCGGATCTGCTGGAGAATCTCGGCCCACCAGGTATCGCCGCCGCCGAGGTCCTGATCCATCCAGACCTGCTGGCGAGCCCGTTCCAGGTCCTCGACGAGCGCCCGCACTGCCACACTGTCGCGGGTGGAGTAACTCATGAAGACCTTCACTGGACCTCACTTCACTCAGGGTCGTGTTCAGGTACAGCGTCTAGATACAAGTTAGCCAGTCTTGCGTGCCGCAACCGCCGATAGCGCCGAACGGCGTCTCGCAGACGGTCCACGCCACTCGAGAACCAGGCCGCTGGCATCACCCACGGGTCGAGTACTAAACTAGAACACGTTTCAGTTAGCTCACGGCCAGCAAGCAGACCAGTAAGGAATCAGGCATGCACACTCCCATCTGCGACGAGCTCGGCATCGAGTTCCCGATCTTCGCGTTCACACACTGCCGCGATGTCGTCGTCGCGGTGAGCAAGGCCGGTGGTTTCGGCGTGCTGGGGGCGGTCGGCTTTACGCCCGAGCAACTCGAGATCGAGCTCAAGTGGATCGACGAGAACATCGGCGACCACCCCTACGGCGTCGACATCGTGATCCCGAACAAATACGAGGGCATGGATTCTCACCTCTCGGCCGAAGAGCTGGCCGAGACGCTGCGCAAGATGGTGCCGCAGGAGCATCTGGATTTCGGAAAGAAGATCCTCGCCGATCACGGTGTCCCGATCGAGGACAGCGACGGCGACAGCCTGCAACTGCTCGGGTGGACCGAGGCGACCGCCACGCCCCAAGTCGAGGTGGCGCTCAAGCACCCGAAGGTAAAGATGATCGCCAACGCGCTCGGTACCCCGCCGGCCGACATGATCAAGCACATCCATGAAGCGGGACTCAAAGTGGCCGCCCTGTGCGGCTCCCCCTCGCAGGCGCGTAAGCACGCCGACGCCGGCGTTGACATCATCATCGCCCAGGGCGGCGAGGCCGGCGGGCACTGCGGCGAGGTGGGCTCAATTGTGTTGTGGCCACAGGTCGTCAAGGAAGTTGCCCCGGTACCGGTGTTGGCCGCCGGCGGGATCGGCAGCGGCGAACAGATCGCCGCGGCGCTGGCGCTGGGCGCCCAGGGGGCGTGGACCGGCTCGCAATGGTTGATGGTCGAGGAATCCTCGAACACCCCGGTTCAGCAGGCGGCCTACGTCAAGGCCGGCAGCCGGGACACCGTCCGCAGCCGCTCGTTCACCGGCAAGCCGGCCCGGATGCTGCGCAACGACTGGACCGAAGCCTGGGAGCAGCCGGACAACCCGAAGCCGCTCGGTATGCCGTTGCAGTACATGGTTTCCGGTATGGCCGTACGGGCCACGAACCGGTACCCCAACGAGTCCGTCGACGTGGCATTCAATCCGGTCGGTCAGGTCGTCGGGCAGTTCAGCAAGGTGGAAAAGACGTCGACGGTCATCGAACGCTGGGTGCAGGAATACCTGGCGGCGACGACCAGGCTGGACGAGCTCAACGAGGCCGCCACCGTCTAGCGAAAGCGCTTATGCGCCAAGCTTATTCGTCGTCGGCATCGTTGCCGGTGAAGACCTCTTTGGTCCTTTCGACGGCATAGGTGGCGATGTCGATCGAGTTGTGCACGATGTCACCGGTGCCGCCGGCGATGTCTCCCTTGATGATGTGTCCGGCGTTTTCGACGATGTCCGACGACCTCTCGACGGCGTTCGTCACGATGTCTCGGGCGGCGTCGATCGCGTCCTTCGGCTTGAAGGCCATTGCAGTCTCCTGTTTCGTTTGCAGTTAGCCGGTCTGGCCGGTGTCCGACGGGAAGCCCCCGCCGGGCCTCGGGAAACCGCCACCGGTCAGCTGACCGACCTGCCAGCCGTGTTCGGTGCACAGCATCGGCAGCCCGTCGGGGCTCTGGGCTGACGACCCGCGCGGATTCTGACACGGTGCGCCGACTTGCTGAACTCCGTAAAGCGGGTAGGTGATCACCCAGAACCCCGACTGGGCCGCCGGGAACTGGTTGACGATGAAGTGGCATGCCTCGGCTTGGCCGCCCGGGCCGCGGCCGAAGATGAACCGGTCGTAGTTGTCGCACGGGGCGCCCAGCGAGGCGTCGTAGTTCATTCCCGGGACGTCGCCGTCGTAATGCGGGTCGGCAGCGGCGACCGGCGCCAGGCTGACGGCTGCGCCGGTGATCGCAGCGGCGATGAGCAGTTCGCGGATCATGACCCACCTTCGGTGTCACGGTGTGGGGGCCATTCACCGCCCCCAGCAGCCTGGGCCAAGCATAGCTAGCGCGGCGTGGGCCGCAAGGCCGTTTCGCCCGGCGGGATTCAGCGGTGGGGTCAGCGGTCAGCGGGCCGGTAAGTGCAGATCAGGACGCCAGTGGTGGCCGGCGTCGCTGAGACGAGCTCGAGTGCACGGGCACAGCCGTCGTCGGGAAACAGCCGCTTGCCGCCGCCGAGCAGGATCGGCTCGATCATCAGGCGGTACTCGTCGACAAGTCCGTGCGTGATGAGCTGCGCGGCCAGCGCCGCGCTGCCCATCACCTGCAAAACCTTGCCGTCCTGCCCCCGCAGCTCGCGCACCGCGCCGATGGCATCGTCGGCGGGCAGCAAGGTCGAGCCGGACCAGGTGAGATCCTGCTGGTCAGCGTTCTCGACGCCACGTACTTGGGAATCTCATTCATCCGGTCGGCGAATGGGTCACCCGCCCGGGCCGGCCACGCTGCGGCCATCGTCTGCCAGGTACGTCGGCCGAACAGCAGTGCCTCGGTTGCCGCCATCACTTCGCCGATCGCCGGGCCCATGGTGTCGGGGTCGAAGTACGGCATCGACCATCCGCCGTGGCTGAACCCGCGGTCGGTGTCCTCCTCCGGACCTCCGGGCGCCTGCACAACACCGTCGAGGCTGATGAAGTCGCTGACAACGACGCGCATGAGCGATCCCGTTCCTGGCTGCTCTCCCTGGCACTAAATCCAGACCGTCGAGCCGGCCGAAACTCATCGGAGCCGGTCGCGAGAACACGTTTCAATCCACCGCCTGGCAATCCGGCGGGAACACGTTCCATCTCGGCGGTCACGATGCTTTACTGAGCCAGAACGCGTCATCTCCAAGTCGTATTCATAGTCGTATTCCTAGGAGTGCCCACCGATGCCGACTCCGAACATCCCGCCCGGATTCGATTTCACCGATCCCGACATCTACGCCGAACGTCTCCCAGTTCAGGAATTGGCCGAGATGCGGCGAACGGCACCGATCTGGTGGAACGAACAGCCGGTCGGCGTCGGGGGGTTCGACGACGGCGGCTTCTGGGTGATCTCCAAGCACAAAGACGTCAAAGAAGTTTCGCTGCGCAGCGATATCTTCTCCAGCCTGCAGAAGACCGCCCTGCCGCGCTATAGGGACGGCACGGTGGGCGAGCAGATCGAACGCGGCAAGTTCGTGCTGCTCAATATGGACGCGCCGCAGCACACTCGGCTGCGCAAGATCATCTCGCGGGCTTTCACCCCGCGAGCCATCGAGCGCCTGCGCGAAGACCTTGCCGAGCGCGCGCGGCGGATCGTCGAGTCCGCGGCAGCCGAGGGTTCCGGCGATTTCGTCGAACAGGTGTCGTGCGAGCTGCCGTTGCAGGCCATCGCCGGGTTAATGGGTGTGCCGCAGGAAGACCGCAAGAAACTCTTCCACTGGTCCAACGAGATGGTTGGCGACCAGGACCCGGAGTTCGCCAGCAACGATGCCATCACCGCTTCTGTCGAGCTGATCATGTACGGAATGCAGATGGCCGCCGACCGGGCGCAGAACCCGGGTGAGGACCTCGTAACGAAGCTGATCGAGGCCGACATCGACGGGCACAAACTCTCCGACGACGAGTTCGGCTTCTTCGTGATCCTGCTGGCCGTGGCCGGTAACGAGACCACTCGCAACTCCATTACTCAGGGCATGATGGCGTTCACCGACTTCCCCGATCAGTGGGAGCTCTACAAGAGGGAGCGTCCTGTCACCGCCGCCGACGAGATCGTCCGGTGGGCCACCCCGGTCACGTCGTTCCAGCGGACCGCCCTGCAGGACTACGAGCTGTCCGGGGTGCAGATCAAGAAGGGCCAGCGGGTGGTAATGGTTTACCGCTCGGCCAATTTCGACGAAGACGTCTTCGACGACCCGTTCACCTTCAACATTCTGCGTGACCCCAACCCGCACGTCGGATTCGGCGGCACCGGTGCGCACTACTGCATCGGGGCGAATCTGGCGCGGATGACGATCGACCTGATGTTCAACGCGATCGCCGACGCTATCCCCGATCTGGAATCGATCGGCAAACCCGAGCGGCTGCGTTCGGGCTGGCTCAACGGCATCAAGCACTGGCAGGTCGACTACCACGCGAACGGAACGGCGAAGTCTCCTGTCGCCCACTAGCATCAACTCAGTGTCAGGGTGAGATGCCGCATGTTGCGGTGGTTGGATCCTGATCACCTGATGTCTGGCTCGTAGCATCCTTGCCGCCTGAGGGTTGGCGTTCATGCGTTTTGTCGGCATCAGGTGTGAAGGACCGGCCGGCGTGACTTGATAGGAGCGTGGTGTCGCCCCCACTGAGATGTGTCCGCCGACCGGCCCAACCGTCACCTCACAGTGAAGGAGGCAACCACCATGGTTGTTGTTGGCGCCGATGTACACAAGCGGACGCACACGTTTGTCGCCGTCGATGAGGTCGGGCGCAAGCTCGGGGAGAAAGTCGTCGCTGCCACAAGTGCCGGTCATGCCGAGGCGGTGATGTGGGTGCGAGAGCGTTTCGGTGTTCAGGTGGTGTGGGGCATCGAGGATTGCCGGCATCTGTCGGCACGTCTGGAGCGCGATCTGCTGACCGCGGGTCAGCAGGTGGTGCGGGTGCCGCCGAAGTTGATGGCCCAGACCCGGGCCTCGGCGCGCACCCGGGGTAAGTCGGATCCGATCGATGCGTTGGCGGTGGCGCGTGCGGTGCTGCGCGAGCCCGACTTGCCGGTCGCCTCTCATGACGAGGTGTCGCGTGAGCTGAAGTTGTTGGTGGATCGCCGGGAAGTGCTTGTGGCCCAACGCACCGCGACGATCAACCGGCTACGGTGGCGGGTTCATGAACTCGATCCCGAGCGTGCTCCCAAGCCGAAATCGCTGAACTTGGCTAAGCACCGCGATGTGTTGCGGGTCTGGCTGGACACTGTCGCGGGGCTGGTCGCCGAGCTGGCCCGCGACGAGCTGGCCGACATCACCCGGCTCAGTGTGCTCATCGACGCGTTGGCCAAACGTATCGGGCAGCGCATCCGTCAGATCGCCCCGGCGCTGCTGACCCTTCCGGGTTGCGGTGAGCTGACCGCGGCCAAACTCGTCGGCGAAACCGCTGGCGTCCGGCGATTCAAAAGCGAGGCCGCATTTGCCCGCCACTCCGGGGTCGCCCCGATTCCGGTCTGGTCGGGCAATACCGCCGGCCGAGTCCGGATGACCCGTTCAGGTAACCGTCAACTCAACGCTGCGCTGCACCGCATCGCCGTCACCCAGATCCGACTCGACGGCCTCGGACGCACCTACTACCGCACGCGACTTGCCACCGGAGACTCCTCGACAGAAGCACTACGTTGCCTTAAACGCCGGATCGCCCGCACCGTCTTCGGCCACCTCCACACCGACCACCAAACCCGAATCCAGGCTTGCCAACCGGCAGCGGCTTGACATAGGAGAAACGCATGGCTAAACATCGAGCTGTTCATGTGAATTCAGCCGGGGCGCCGCTGGAACTGGTCGATGTCGAAACAGTGCCGCCGGGCCGTGATGAGGTAAGGCTGACGGTTTCGACGTGCGGCATCTGCGGCACCGACGCCCACTTTGTCTCCGGCGGTTTTCCGGGCATCTCCTGGCCGTTGACTCCCGGCCATGAAATCGCAGGAACGATAGCCGAACTCGGCGACGGCGTCGAAGGATTCACTGTCGGTGATCGCGTCGCGGTCGGCTGGTTCGGCGGGTGCTGCTACCACTGCGATCCCTGCCGTAAAGGCATTTTCATTCACTGTGCCAACGGGAAGGTCCCGAGCTGGCAGTACCCGGGCGGCTACGCTGAGTCGGTGACCGTGCCGGTCAGCGCGCTGGCCCGGATTCCCGACGGGCTGTCCGATGCGGAAGCCGCACCGATGGGCTGTGCCGGTGTCACCACCTACAACGCGTTACGCCACACCAATGCCCTGCCCGGTGACCGAGTCGCGATCCTCGGCGTGGGCGGTCTCGGCCACCTCGGCGTGCAGTTCGCCCGGGCGATGGGTTTCGAGACCATCGCGATTGCGCGTGGCGCCGCCAAGGCTGACGACGCTGAAAAGCTCGGCGCGCATCACTACATCGATTCCACCGCCGGTGACGTCTCCGAAGCGTTGAAGGCGCTCGGCGGCGCTACGGTCGTCCTGGCAACTGCCGGCAATTCGCAGGCGATGGCCGACACCGTGGGTGGGCTTGTCCCCCAAGGTGAATTGGTCACTATCGGCGTCACCCCTGAACCGCTGCCCATCAGTCCCGTACAGCTGATCACCCCGGGCCTCAGCATTGTCGGCCATCCCTCGGGTACCGCCAAGGACGTCGAAGACACCATGCACTTCGCGCTGCTATCCGGCGTTCGGACGTGGATCGAAGAGCTACCGCTGTCGCAGGCGGCTGAAGGCTACGCCGCCTTGGAGCAAGGGCGAGCCCACTACCGCACCGTTTTGACGATGTGACACAGTCGGCCTGTGACCGACACGTGGACCATCGATCCATCGGACGGCGAGTTAGTGGTTCTCACCGGTGTCGCCGGCAGAGCCGCGAAAATGGGACACCGGCTGACCATTGCCATGAGGCGTTGGCAGGCCACGGTGCGGTGGTCGAATGGTGAGCCCACTGCCGCGCAGTTGAAGGTCGACGCAGCGTCGCTCGAAGTCCTTCGTGGCGAGGGTGGGCTAAAGCCATTGTCCGGACCGGAGAAGCTCCTGGTGCGGTCAAATGCGTTGCGGCAGCTGGATGCCGGCCGGTTTCCGGAGATCTCCTTCGACGCCGACACCATTGATCACCGCCCGGATGGCTACCGTCTGGCCGGGAAACTGCAGATCCACGGAAAGGCGCGACCCCGCGTAATCGATCTGCGCACAGAGGATCTCGGCGATGTCTGGCGGCTGTCCACTGAGGCCGTCGTTCGCCAGTCTGAGTTCGGGGTCAAGCCATATTCGTTGCTGATGGGCTCATTGAAAGTCGCCGACGACGTCACCGTGTCGTTCACTGCGCAGCGAGCCAAGGACGGCTGAGCACGGGAGGGTAAAGCGATGCGGATCGGAGTGGTGTTCCCGCAGACCGAGATTGGCCCTGACGCGGGTGCAGTCCGGGCCTACGCCGAGCATGTCGAGGGGCTCGGATACGCCCACCTACTTGCCTACGACCACGTCGTCGGTGCCGATCCGAAGGTGCACGTCGGCTGGGACGGTTATTACGATCTCTACGACACTTTCCATGAGCCGCTGGTGACGTTCGGCTATCTCGCCGCCGTCACCACCACACTGGAGCTGGTGACCGGCATCGTCATCCTGCCGCAGCGGCAGACCGTCCTGGTTGCCAAGCAGGCCGCCGAGGTGGACCTGCTCACCGGTGGCCGGCTCCGCCTGGGTGTCGGCCTCGGCTGGAACGCGGTCGAATACGAGGCACTGGGAGAAGACTTTTCGAACCGCGGCAAGCGCAGCGAAGAACAGGTGGACCTGATGCGCAAGCTGTGGACCGAACAGACCGTCACCTACCACGGCGCATATCACCGAGTAACCGGAGCCGGACTCGCGCCACTGCCGATACAGCGACCGATTCCGGTGTGGTTCGGTGCCGCCTCGCCACGCGCGTGCCGGCGTGCCGGCCGCCTCGGCGACGGCTGGTTTCCGATGGTGGGCCCCGGCCCAAAACTTGACCAGGCACTGCACGAGGTAGCGCAGGCCGCGACGGAGGCCGGCCGCGACCCCACTCAGATCGCCATGGAGGGTCGAGTCTCCTGGAACGGCAACGCCGACGACCTCGCCGACGGTCTTCGGGTCTGGGCCGATGCGGGCGCCTCGCATGTTTCGATCAACACGATGAATGCCGGGCTGGCATCGATCGACGACCACCTTGCGGCGTTGACTACCGCCGCAGAAGCCGCCGGCGCCTTTTCGGCTTAAACGAGCTGGCGCGCTAAAGGCCGGAGTTGTCAACCGTGATCAGGGCGATGGCGCGCCCGGATTGGGCGGCGGCGGGTCCTGCTGGCCGTGCAGGCGTTCGAGCAGCTTGGTCAGCAGTGGATGCGGATCCGGCGGCGGGGGCGGTGGAGGAGCGACCGGCTGCGGCGGTGGGGACGGCGGAATCGGTGCGGCAGCGGGAACTTCAGCCGAGGGTTCGGCGGAGACGACGGTCTGCGGCCGGGCCGCAGCGCGGGTTTCGTTCGGCTCTTCGACCGGTACAGGTGGCGGCGCTGGTCGCGGCGCGGGTGCCTCGACGGCGGCCGGCCGCGGAGCCGGGAGTTGCGCGACGCGAGGAGTCGCCGCCTTGTGGACGACATGTTGCACCGGGCCGGCGGCTCGGTCGGGGACCAGGTGTGGGCCCAGGGCAAGCGACAACGATGCGACGAACGTGACCGCACCGGCGACCAGCATCGTCAAAGCGCCGGCGTACGAGTTTTGCCCTGAGCTTCGCGGCTCCTCCGGCTTGGCAGCGGCGGCTTGAACCATGTCGGTGCCGGCGAATGCTGTGCTGTCGGCCGACGCGAGTGCGGCCCCGCGCGCCAGCGCAAGCTGCGCGCCCGTCTGCGTGATGACCGGTACCGGCACTGCTTTCTCGAGCCGCCACGCCAGCGCTTCCAGGTCCTCATCCGGACCGACGACCACGATGCCGCCCGGCTGCCATGAACTGCGGTCGAACAGGGCGGTCAGCCATCCGACCAGTCGACCCGGGCCGCCGCTCAGCTGCTTGATGGCCGTCTGTGGCTCGTCGTCGCACGTGTCGACCATGACCACGATCGTCGAGTCGCCGTCCAGTACACAAACGGCAGCCTTGTCATGGCCGATGACAGGTGCGATCGCCCGGGCCAACGTGTCGCACGCCTCGTGTAACCGAATCGGGACAACGTTGTCGAAGCCGGCGTTGGTCAGCGACTCCAGTAGCAGAGCGGCTTCAGCAGCAGCCTCATCGCTCCAGCTGACGCCGATCACGTGCAGGCGATGGTCATGGTTGGCCGCTGTCGTTTGAGCGTCCAACACTGCTGCAGTCGCCTGTTCCGAGGTGGTTACCACACGCATCGCGCTGCCGGTACCCGCTTGGAAGTCGTCGTGATCCAGGATGGTGCCGTCGGCGTCGCGGCCTTCCACCAGGACCCAGCCGACCGACGTGGATGTCAGCGACAGCCCAAGTACCGTGTCCAAATTTGCACCTCAATCGTGCCCAACGCCCATGTGCCGCCGCCCGCACGAAACCGTCGATGCGGTTGGTTCAACTGCGGCGGAAGGACCGGGACAGCGTGGTCTCGTCGGTCTACTCCGGGAGAGCCTACGCGCTCATCACGACAAAAGCCGAACGGGTATCCCCGCCGACCCACCGGCCGTCCATCGGTACGACTTACCGGAATCTGGTCCGGAAAGTGCATCCAAACGTTGCCATGAATTGCTGCCAGACGCGTTCACCACCGGCTCTGCGCAGGTGACGGCGGCTGATACCGAATCGAGACGTCTTTGCGTCTTAATCGACATATGGACTGCCGCACGGTAAGTTTTGCCAGTATCGCGGGAGCGTACGGAAACGCGACGGCCGACGACAAGGGGCGCGGAATGAGTTATGTGAACGAAAAGATGCGTGGCTGGGTGCGGCGACTGACAGTCGCCGCTTTTGCTGCCGCGGCACTGCCGGGCCTCATTGGCCTCTTCGGCGGAGCGGCGACGGCGGGGGCATTCTCCCGGCCCGGCCTTCCGGTCGAGTACCTGCAGGTACCGTCGGCATCGATGGGCCGCAGCATCAAGGTCCAGTTCCAGAGCGGCGGGACCAACTCGCCCGCCGTGTATCTACTGGACGGATTGCGTGCCCAGGACGACTACAACGGCTGGGACATCAACACCCCGGCCTTTGAGTGGTACTACCAGTCGGGGCTGTCGATCATCATGCCGGTCGGTGGGCAGTCCAGCTTCTACACCGACTGGTACCACCCGGCCTGCGGCAAGGCCGGCTGTTCGACCTACAAGTGGGAAACTTTCCTGACCAGCGAGCTGCCCGGATATCTGTCCTCGCAGAAGAGCGTCAAGCCGACCGGTAGCGCCTCGGTGGGGATCTCCATGGCGGGTGCATCGGCAATGAATCTGGCGATCTACCACCCCGGTCAGTTCATCTATGCCGGTTCACTGTCCGGCTACCTCAGCCCGTCCACCGGGCAGGGCTGGCTAGGCCTAGCGATGGGCGATGCCGGCGGCTACAAGAAGGAAGACATGTGGGGGCCAGACAACGACCCGGCATGGGTGCGCAACGACCCCTTGGTCAACGTCGGCCAACTCGTCGCCAATAACACCCGGCTCTGGGTGTACTGCGGCAACGGGACTCCGAACGAACTGGGCGGCGCCAATTTGCCGGCTACGTTCCTCGAGAGCAACTTCATGATCGGCGTCAACAAGAAGTTCCAGGATGCCTACAACGCTGCGGGCGGCCACAACGCCGTGTTCAACTTCCCGGCCTACGGAACGCACAGCTGGGAATATTGGGGCGCCCAGTTGAACGCGATGAAGGGTGACCTGCAGGCCTCGCTCGGCGCCCACGCCGGCGGATAGGGCGGCCCTAAACCCTCGCGAGCAAAACTGCGCTTGACGGTGATCCGTCAAGCGCCGTTTTTGCGTGGAGCGGGTTCAGTGCAACTGGTCGGTGATGTCGATCCATGCCGTCGGGTCGCTGCGATGGTTGTTCATGTTGTTGCACTGACCGTAGACACGTGCGACGCCGTGCTTCGGAGAATCGCTGTCCTGGTAGAGAATTGCGATGACGCTGCCCTTGGCGAACGTCCTGCCGAGGACGGCCCGATTCGGCGGTAGCCGCTCGATGTAGCCACGAGCAGTCAGGGCCGTCGCGATGCCGCGGAAATACTCGTCGGCGCGGACATCGGCGGGCAACGCGAAGTCCAGGTAGACCACTCCTTGATAAGGCGGATCGTCACGGTTCTTGCAGGACATCAAAAGGTAGCCTGCCGTTGCCTTCTGGAGCCCAGCAATGGAAACGATAAGCCTCGCTTGGTCGACGACCTCGGTTTTGCTCTGTATGTCGGTGGCGGTACGGCTCGGGTGCTCCAGCGTGTCGGCAGGTGTTGAATGCAGCCGGCCCACCGCCAAGAACGCTGCACCGAAGACGAGCCCAGACGTCAGCGCGGCGGCGATCAACGCCCGACTTGCCGGCGAGCGAAGTGGTTCGGAACGGTGAGATGACGCGTCAACCACCAAGGGCGGCGAGGAGCTCCTTGATCCGGGCAGCTTCGTCGTCGGTCGGCTGTTCGTCGGCCTCGATCGCGTTCAGGAGTTCAGCCGTGAGCCCGGCGCCGTTAGCGGTTTCCTGCGCCGACAGTCTGGCGCGGCGACGGACCACATACAGCTGTTGACCCAAGGTCGCGCCGGGCGCTTCGGCGGCCATGGCCATCAGCTCGTCGTAGCGGGCTCGAACTCCGCTCAGCGACACGATGACCGACGGGGTCGCCCTACCGCGAGATGCCGCTTTGGTGAGTGCGGTCTGCAGCTTTCGCAGCCCGGAGAGGATCACCACTGCGCGTCCGGAGAACTCCGGATCGCTGGTGTCGGGCAGGGCGTCAATCGCTGCGGTGAACATCTGCATCGCCGCCTCGACCAAGCTCACAATGACAGGCGCCTCGCCGTCATCGGGTGCGCCGTCGCCCTTGGATCGCTTTGTGCTGTGGAAGGACTCACTGATCTGTGCGTCGATGATGCTTACTCCGTCTCGATCGCGATTGAAGACGTCGAAACGCTAGCGCGGATCCACCGCCGGTACAAGCGCTGGCCCGCGAGATTTCCTCACGGCCATTGGCTAAAGCCTGAAGAAAATTGATTGGGCATGCTTGGATCGGCCCATGGAAGGCTCGGCGACGGTTCATATGGCGGCACCCCCGGACAAGATCTGGGATTTGATCGCCGACGTTCGCAACATCGGGCGGTTCTCCCCCGAAACGTTCGAGGCCGAATGGCTCGGCGACGCCACCGGGCCTGCGCTCGGGGCGCGATTCCGCGGCCACGTCAAGCGCAACGAAATAGGCCCGGTGTACTGGACGACCTGTCGAGTCACCGCTTGCGAACCGGGCCGCGAATTCGGCTTCGAAGTTCTCGTTGGTGACAGGGCGGTGAACCACTGGCATTACCGGCTGGCGCCGAAAGGCGACGGCACCGACGTCACCGAATCATTTCGGATGAGCGCCTCCCCGCTGACCACGCTGTATTACTGGCTGTTCGGCGGTTACCTGCGTCAGCGACGTAACGTGCGGGACATGACCAAGACGCTGCACCGCATCAAGGATGTCGCCGAGGCGTGACGTGCATGTCGTCATCGAACTGAATGAGGTTGTCATGGGACAGTGGTCGCGCGCCGAGATCGAGTCGGCCTTCAAGCACCACCAAGAAATCGTCGTGGGAATCGGTTCCAGCTGGGACTGGTCGCGGTTTGCCGACTCGTTCACCGAGGACGCGACCTACGTCGAACACACTTACGGAACTTTCCACGGGCGCGAGCAAATTCGCGATTGGATCGTCTCGACGATGAATGTCTTCCCCGGCAGTGAGATGCCGTTTTATCCGACGTCCTGGTACTCCATTGACACCGACCGCGGCTGGGTGTTTTGCGAGTTTCTCAACCGGATGCGGGATCCCGGCGACGGAAGCATTCACCAGGCGGCCAACCTGTCGGTGATGAAGTATGCCGGGGACAACTTGTGGAGCTATGAGGAAGACGCCTACAACCCGATGAACTTCCTGCCGATGGTCCGCGAGTACATCCAGCGGTGTCAGGCGCTCGGCACGATCAGCGACGACGCAATCGCGTTCGCCAAAAACATGAAATGGGAGCTGGCTTAACAAACGCCTTTTGCCTGCGCCGTAGGCTTGCGATAGCACTGCCGAGACGATGTGGAGGGCCCGACACGTGGACATCGCATTGAAGCAGCGGGCGCACTGGCTGGCGTTGCACGGCTTTGTGCGCGGCCTCGCGTCGATCGGCGCCCGCCGGGGCGAACTGCAAGCGCGGTTGATTGCCGACCCGACGGTCAAAGCCGATCCCGTGCCGTTCTACGAGCAGGTGCGGGCCCGCGGATCCCTGGTGCGCTCCCGCATCGGCTACATCACCGCAGACCATGCGATCGGGCATGAATTGCTGCGATCGGACGATTTCCGCGTTCTCTCAATCGGTTCGAATCTGCCGGCGCCGTTGCGGTGGCTGGAGCGCTGTGCCCGCGATGGCCTGTTGCACCCGCTGCGTCCACCGTCGCTGCTGGCGGTGGAGCCGCCCGACCACACCCGCTACCGGAAGACGGTGTCGTCGGTGTTCACCCCGAGGGCGGTCGCCGCACTACGCGATGGGGTCGAGCAGACCGCGGCGACGCTTCTGGATCGACTGTCTCGCGAACCCGGGGTCGTCGACATCGTCGACCGGTACTGTGCGCAGCTTCCGGTGGCGATCATCAGCGACATCTTGGGGGTGCCCGACGCTGATCGACGTCGCATTCTCGAGTTCGGCGAACTCGCAGCGCCCAGTTTGGATTTCGGGCTGACCTGGCCGCAATACCGGCGCGTGCAGCGCGGTCTGGTGGGATTCAACTCGTGGCTCACCGAGCATCTGCGAAAGCTGCGGCAAACTCCCGGCGACGACCTGATGAGCCAGCTGATCCGGACAGCCGAAAGCGGCTCGGCGGAAACGTATCTCGATGAATCCGAGTTGCACGCAGTCGCCGGGTTGGTGTTAGCCGCTGGGTTGGAAACCACGGTGAACCTGTTGGGTAACGGGATTCGCATGCTGCTGGACACCCCTGAGCACCTGCAGATGCTCAGTCAGCGTCCTCAGCTGTGGGCCGGCGCCGTCGAGGAGATCTTGCGATTGGAATCACCGGTTCAGCTGACGGCACGGCTGGCACGAAACGACACCGAGGTCGCGGGTGTACCGATCAGACAAGGCGAACTGGTTGTGGTGTATGTGGCCGCGGCCAACCGTGATCCGGCTGTGTTCCCCGACCCGAACCGCTTCGACATCGAACGCGAGAACGCCGGCAAGCATCTGGCGTTCTCCGGCGGTCGGCATTTCTGCCTGGGCGCGGCGCTGGCCCGGGCCGAAGGCGAGGTCGGTCTGCGGGCATTTTTCGACCGCTTCCCCGACGTGCGCGCTGCCGGCGCCGGCAGCCGCCGCGACACCCGCGTTCTGCATGGCTGGTCGACGCTGCCGGTAGCGCTGGGCCGGGCGCGGTCGATGGCCACCCGGTGAGATGATCACCTCGGGTTCGCCAAACAGCTTCTGGGGTCGTTGATTTCGAGAAATCACAACCCCCGCTTCTGTTTCGCGGCTAAGAGAGGTAGCGACCGAACCACTCGAGGACTCGCCCCCAGGCATCGGCCGCGGCGGCAGCGTTGTAGCGCGGTCCGGTGTCGTTGAAAAACGCATGGTCGGCATTGGGTTCGATGACGACGTCGTTGACCAGCCCGGCGCGGTCGAGGGCGGCTTTCGCTGCCGCCTCGGAGCCGGTGACACGGGTGTCGAGGGCTCCGTAGAACGCCAGTACCGCGGCGCCTTTGGAGCCGGCGAAGTCGGGGTTGTCCGGCAGCGGCCCGTAGAACGGGACAGCGGCCGACAGTTCCGATGCGCCGGAAGCCAGTAGTTGCCATACCAATCCGCCGCCGAAGCAGAAACCGACGACCGCAAGTTTGCGGCCCGGAACCCGCATCTGCAGTTCGGTGATCCCAGAATTCAGGTCTGCGATGAAACGATCCGGCGTAGCCGCGCTCAGCGCGGCGGTGGCCTGCGCCGGGTCCGCGAAGTGCCCGGTGCCGCCTTCCTCGGACAGCAGGTCGATGGCCAGCGCCGAGTAGCCGGCCCCGGCGAAGCGTCCGGCCACCGATCGCACCCAATCGTTCAGCCCCTTGTTCTCGTGAATGACCAGCACCCCGTGGCGGGCATTATGCGCTTGCGCCCACGCACCCTGTAGCTGTCCGCGTGGACCGTCCCAGGAGATCGGCTCGGTGGGTAACGCCCGGTCCATCCCCGGCGGTTCGGTGCCGGGCGTGCCAGATGACCCGCTCCGCGGCGTCTGCCCGCTGCCGCACGCGGCGATCAACGCCGCCGCGGCCCCGCTGCCCAGCCCCAGCAGCGCCAGCCGTCGTAACGCCTCGCGCCTGCTCAGCAGACCGCCGACGTGGTCGGTGGCAATCTCTTCGGCAATGTATTGCTGTAGCGACGTCACCTTGGGGAGTATGCGCCGAAAACCGCTCTGCCGCGCGGATGGCGCGGCGGCGCGGTTCAGCTGAGGCTGTCCGGGTCGGCCACCGGGATAACCAGATGCGACGCGGTGGGGCCACCCTGGTGGAGCTGGTAGGTACCGGCGGCCAGGGCGCGGCGCGCAGGCTTGGTCGGGACCAGATGAGGAAAGTCGTAAGTGGTCACGGTCAGACGCAGCCGGTGTCCCGGCTCGAGCAACGCAGCGGTCGGGAAGATCTCGACGTCGTAGCGGGTCAGTTCGCCGGGAACCACGGGCTGCACCGCCGAGCGGGTGCTGAAGTGGTGCGGCCTTAGGACGGTGCCGTCGGGCAGGTACCAGGTGCGATCCGGATCCAGCGCGCGGTGCGAACCGAGCAATGCTCCCTGCGTCAGCGGACGGCTGATTCCGTGGGGGGTGACGTCGTCGAGGTGCGCGACCCACAGCGTCTCGCTGGTGGTGGCCGTGGCATGGATGGTCAGCGTGATCGGGCCGGCGACCAATGTCGGGGTGGTGAACGGTTCGGTGGTGTAGGTCAGCGCGCCGCGGTGCAGTTTCCGGTTGTCCTGGTCGTAGCGGGTTTGACCGCCGCGCTGGGCGCGGATGAAGCTGGTCATTCCCAGGGTCCACTGCTCGATGCTTCGGCCGGCCATCGGACCCCGTCCAACGTATTTGATTGTCGCCGTGGATGTTTCCGGTGCGCAGTCGGTGGACAGCTGGCCCGACTCGGATAAGTAGAAGCGGGTTGGCGTCGCCTCGGCGAGCGGGTATTCGCGGGTGTGAAACCATCGTGAGCTTCCGATGGCCTGAAAGGTGAACGGCGGTCCGGATATCGCGGCGTCCGTCTCATCGTTCAGCCAGTGATCGAACCAGCGCAGCTGCAGCGCATGGATGTGCAGCCCGCCGAAGTCGGAGACGTGATACCACGGGCCTTTCAACAACCGCACCCGCTCGGACACCGGCTGGCCGGGTTGCATCGGCGACTCGTCGGGTCGCCCGGCGAAGGTGTTCTGCAACGCCGCATAGTTCAGCGGCGCGCCGCGCTGGAAGGCGTCGTGCCAGCCGCCGACCAGAAAGACCGCCACGTTGTTGGCGACGACGTCGGGCAGCACCATGCCCGGCCGCATGGCATCCCAGAACGGCCCGTCGAAGGCCGTCTCCCCGCCGGCGACGGCGTCCGCGATCAACGGCCGGAAGTAGCCACGCTGATCACGCCCACGCTGCCGCACCCCGGCGACCCCGCCGGCCCGCGGCCGCGGATGCTTGCCGAGGTGGATCACCTCGAGTGCCGGGTTGACGATGTTGAGCAGGCGGTAGACCGCCCCGTAAGCCCTTACCGTGCGCAGGTGCGGCGCACCGCCCATGGCCGCCGCGTCGCGATAGAAATCGCGGGCGGCCATCACCGGGAAGATCGCCTTCAGCGGCGACGCCGGCCCGACCGCAGCGGCGGTGAAGAGCTGGTTGATCGCCAGATAGGAGGTGCCGAACATGCCGACACGGCCGTTGGCGTTCGGCAGCTTCGACGCCCAATCGACCAGCTCTATCCCGTCCTGCATCTGCCGCTCCCCGAACATCTGGAAGGAACCGCCGGACACGCCGCTGCCGCGGACGTCGACCATCACCTCGATGTAGCCGCGCTTGATCAGGTACGGGGTGGCGCCACCGCCGATCTGGGCGGCCGGCGGCGGGGCCTTCTTGCCGTACGGTGTCAGGCACAACAGCACGGGGAACGGCCCGGCGGCGGGCTGGCCGGTCTCGGGCACGGTGGGGTAATGGATGTCGGCGCGCAGCTCGACGCCGTCGCTCATCGAGATCCCGACGTTGTGGTGCACACCTACCCCGAACTGCGCCGGCCTGGGTATCCAGGACGGTGTGAACGGCGACGGACTGGATTTGCGGATACGTCGGGTCCCTGCCTTGCGTCGGGATCGCACCGTCGCCATCGCCCACCTCCTGCACGGATTATTGACAACTTGTTCGACAGCCCGGTTCTATGACATCTCATGCCGGTTGACGACACCGTACTAGGGCTGTGGGAGGCCTTATCGCGACGGGACTGGGACGGCGTCAAAACGTTCCTGTCACCGGACTGCATCTATGTGGACATGCCGGTCGGGCCGACCCTGGCGGCGCGTGGTCCCGACGACATCGTGAAGCGGCTCAAGGTCGGGCTCGAGCCGCTGGCCGGTTATGAGAACCACGACGGGGTGCTGGTGTCTAACGGCGCCGATGTCATGTACGAGCACTCCGAGACCTGGCGGTGGTCGAGCGGCGAGACGGCGCTACTGCAATTCGTAACGGTCCACCGCGTCGAAGACGGCAAAGTGACGCTGTGGAAAGACTATTGGGACATGGGCAGCATGACCGCTCAGGCGCCGCCGACCTGGTTGGAGGATCTCGCGACGGCGGACACGTCGTGGATCTTCGATGCCACGGGGATCATCTGACGTCAAACCCTTTGTGCAGTCAGGGCTTTCGCCCAACGCCGAGTTCTGCCAGCGGATCTTCGACGCCGTGAGCACCGACTACGAGTTCACCCCACAGCAACTCACTGGTTCTCAATGCACGCCGGGAAAGACGGCCCGTGCCTGGTGATCCCCTGGCCCCTCGGGCGTGGCTTCGTCATCCTCGCCCGGGCCCCTCAAAACGTTCTCCCGTTTGTTTCAGAGAAAGCGCCGAGGCGGTTCGGGCACTTCGGGCGTCGCCCCCGGGAGCCGCGGCCGTTTGAAAAAACAGACGGCCGTAAAGGGTTTGGCCTGGTCCATCGCGAAGTTAACCATCTCCCATCTTTGTTCCCCCAGCGCGTTCGCTTTGCGCATCATTTCATTCAGGGCGTCATCGCCCGTCGCATAGAACCATTTGTACTCCCACAGCGGCCCATCAGCCTCGCTCATCTCGCCACCCTAGGGCAGACACGGCGAAAGGTCGCGGCGCCTGCTGCTGGGCAACGTCTGCCCCCGATTACGCTGCGCTTGTCTGAGCACGTCTGCCCGGATCTTGGCGACCGTCGCGAGGGTTTTAGGGCCGCGCAGGCTCTCCTGATCGTGGCGATGGAAGGCGGGGTGGTGGTCATGGGCTGTCCTCTCATTCGACGCTTCAACGATCTGCGCGTGCCGCCAGGGAACCGTCTCGAAAAGCTCAAGGGTGCCCGCGTCGGGCAGCACAGCATACGGGTCAACGAGCAATGGCGGCTCTGCTTCCGTACAGCCTGCGGCCAATCCCCCGCCTCGTGGGTGTGCAGGTGCCGCGGAAATCCAGGGATTACGAAAGCCCGGCCCTGACTGGGTCGAGCGGTGCAGTCTCAGCACCAACGGATAGCTCGTGGACCTGCGATACCACGGGGATCATGCGACAGTCGAAACGATCCTCACTGACCACACAAGGAGACCCGGATGAGGCAGGACCAAGCCACGGCACTCGTGAGCGGCGCCAACCGAGGACTGGGTCGGCGTATCGCCGCCGAACTCGTCGCACGCGGCGCGAAAGTATATGCCGCCGCGCGTCGGCCCGAGACAGTCGACCTGCCCGGCGTCGTGCCCACCCAACTCGACATCACCGATCTGGACTCGGTGCGCCGCGCCGCCGAGATCGCCACCGACGTAACCGTTTTAGTGAACAACGCCGGTGTTTCGACGCGCGCGTCGCTGATGAGCGGACCGCTGGCGGATGTGCGGCTGGAGATGGAAACGCACTATTTTGGCACGCTCAACGTCATCCGCGCCTTCGCGCCGATAATCGAACACAATGGCGGCGGCTCAATCCTCAATGTGCTCTCGGTGTTGTCCTGGCTGCATTTCCCTACCAGCGGTGCGTATTCGGCCGCCAAAGCCGCCGCTTGGGCATTGACCGACGCGGTCCGGCAGGAGCTCGCACCGCGTGGAATCCAGGTAACCGCTCTGCATGTTGGCTACATGGATACCGAGATGGTCAGCTATATCCCGGCGGACCAGAAGACCGATCCTGCCGTGGTCGCCAAGCTGGCGCTCGACGGCCTCTTCGCGGGCACGCCGGAAGTCCTTGCCGACGACATGTCACGGACTGCGAAGGCGCAGCTGTCGGCGCCACCGGGGCGTGAGGAAAGCTAGCCGCCTGACTCGACGAGCGCCTTGAGGCGTTTGAGGGTATTGGCTGTGGTGCGACCCACCTGGCCCACGGCGACGCGGTCGGCAATGTAGCCCCAAATCCCGCCGGGCGCTTGGTATGACAGCCGGAATGTCACCTTGGTTCGACCGTCCCCCGCGTCGCGTAAGCGGATCCGGCCACGCAGGGTGATACCGGTGATCCCGACCCACGCCAGGTCGCGCCGGTCGTCGAACTCGACCACTTCGACCAAACCGCCCACCGGCACCGACCCGATCTTCCAGTGCACGGTATAGCGGGCGCCGACACCGGCCGGCTGGTCGTTGGCACTCTCCCAGCGCTCCAGGCTGGTCATGAACGACGGGTAGCAGTCGGGATCGCCGACGATTTTCCAAACCGCGTCGCGGTCGGCGTTGATCACGCAGCGGCGTTCGACTCGCATCAGCCGAGCACCGGGAATCGTCGGTGGGCGGCAAGGCGGTCGACACCGGCCTGCAGGCTGGCCATCACCTTGTCATGCACCGCCTGGTCATCGCCATCGACTTCGATGGGTTCTTGGACCTCGATCGCGATCTTGGCGGGCAGCGGGATGTGGCCGGCCAGGTCGCTGATATTCAGGCCCCACGGCAACGCCAACGATATCGGAATGCTCTTGAGGCGCAACAGTTTATCGGCAAAGAGTAGTTTGGCCAACCATTGCCCACGGTTGAGGAACAACGCGGTTTCCTGACCGCCCACACTCGCTATCGGGACAATCGGCACGCCGGCATCGCGCGCCAGCCGCACGTAGCCCATGCGGCCGCCGAAGTCGACCTTGTTGCGTTCCCACGACGGCCGGAAGACTTCAAAGTCCCCACCGGGGTAAACCAGCAGCGCCGCACCGGATTCCAGCGCCAAGCGGGCGTTCTCGTGGTTGGCCGCGACGGTGCCGAACTTTCGCAGCCAGCCGAGCGGCGGCGCCGAGACGACGAGATTGTGGGCCAGTTGGTAGAACGGCCGCTCGACGCCGAAGTAGGAGCAAAAGGCGAGGGTGAACACGAAAGTGTCCGGCGGCACGTTGCCGCCGCTGTGATTGCCGACCAGCAGCACCGGCCCTTCGGCGGGTATCCGGTCCAGGTGCGCGACGTCGGCCCTGAAGTACAGCGATGCCAGCAGCCACGTACCGGGTAACTGGTCGCGGATGTAGTCGGGATCCCGCTGGTCGAGGTCGGCCTTCGGCACCCGCGACGTCACTTGCGAGCGGATCCACTCGAGCGCTTCTGCTAGGCCGGGCATGGCGCAGCTATACCCTTCCAGCGGCGCTCTCAATCGCTTCGGCGTCCAGCCGATAGATGCGGGCCGCGTTGTCACGGGCAATCAGGTCGACCACCCGCACGGCATCTACAGCGTTCCAGTCGCCGTCGTCGACGAATCCGCTCAGCACCCGATGAACGCCGTTACGCCACAGCTTGGCGCCAAGGTAATGCAGCTCGACGGGGCCGAACCCGTCTGACGAATACAGGATTTTGCGAAACGGCGCCAGCTCGAGCAGCCGGGCGATGAATGCCGGCGCCCTGGCGCCCAGGTGGTTGATCGACAGCCCCCCGTCCAGATAGACATTGTTGAACGCCTGGGCCAGATAGCCCGCCTCCCGTTCATAGGGGTAGCAGTGCAGCAAAACGATCGGCGTATCCCCGGATTGGCGCAGAAAGTCCAGCAGATGAAGCGGATTGGCTTTGTGCAGATCGCAGTCTCGATCGCCGAAACCTACGTGGAATTGCAACGGTTTGCCCAACCGCAGGGCCTGATGCAGTCCGAAGCGCAGCAGCACCCGATCGTCTAGCCGGATGCCCCCGCGGTCGCGCCACCGGGCGGCGGCCTCGGCGACCTCGGCCACCGACGGCTGGGTCAGATCGCCGTCGAACCCGCTGCGGTAGGCCAGAATCGACTTGGTGCCCACCGCGGTCGTCGCACGCCACTGCAGGATCTCCTCGAACGCCGACGCGTAGTCCCCCGGGGCGTGCGCGGCATGCTCGGCCACCTGCTCGAGGCGGACCACTTCGTGCGCGCGACTATCGGACCATTCGGCCAGCTGCGCGACATCCGCGACACCCTCGGCGTAGCCGGTGTCGACCAACCAGTCGCTGACGCCGGCAGCCGGCAAAAAGATCCGGGCCAGCTCAGTTTCGGTGAGCTCGCCGCGCCGCTGCCAATATTCCTCGGCGCCAGCATGTTTGGGTAGCCCGAGTAGCGGCGCGCAGTGGGCTCGTATTGCGAACCCGAGTTGTGAGTCGAATCCCGAGTCGAAGTCGGCGAGCGGTTCGGTGTTGGCCTCGTTGAGGCCGTTCTCAAATCGACGCCGGTCCCCCGCGCTCAGCCAGCAGCCGTGCACATGCTGGTCGATCAGCGGCACACCGGCGATGTGATCGGCCAGGGCCGCCACCGTCACACACTCCAGGCCATACGGAATTTGTCCGCGAGTTGCTCACGGTTGAGATGGGCGTATTGCTCGTGCTCAAAACGGCGCACCGCGACCACGACGTCGACGGCAGGATCGCCGAGGACGGTGCGTAACCGCTTCGATTTATCCAGAGCGGCAATGGTTTGCGCTTGCACGCCGGTAAGTCGCATGATACCGGCCCGACTTCGGTCCGAGTCGGACAGTGTCGCCGGATCCACCTTGGTCTCGGGCGGCAGCAAGGCGTTATCCCTGATTCCATCCAGTGCCAGCCCCAGGATTGTCGCCGTGGCGAGGTACGGGTTGGCCGACGGGTCGACAATCTTTACTTCGACGTTGCCCCCGTACGGGTTGGCCGGGCCGCCAATGACGAAGCGCACCGCTGCTTCTCGATTCTCGGTGCCCCAGCAGGCAAACGCCCCGGCCCAATTGCCTGGACGAAGCCGCAACCCGGAAACGATCGAACCGCACAAAATGCCCTGAGCCTCCGGCAGACCCCGCAGCAACCCGGCCACCGCGTTCTCGCCCTTGCTCGTCATACCATGGGTGCCCGCTCCGTCGGAAAACAGCGGACCGGCCGAGGTGGTCAACGAAAAATGCTGGTGGGCACCGCATCCGGCATCACCGACGAATGGCGCTGGTGACAGGCTGACGCGCAAACCATACCGGCGGGCAACGCGGCCGACGATGATCCTGGTCAGCACCAGTTGGTCGGCCGCGGCGACCGGCGATTGCGGTGTCAGGGAAATCTCGAACTGGTTGGCGCCGTACTCGGGGTGGAACTGCTCGATTGCGACACCGGATACGGCCGCTGCCGCGGTCACGTCGCGAACGAAGGCCTCGTGTTCCAGCACACCGGCCAGACCGTACTGCGCCCACAGCGTCGAGGGCAGCCGGTGGCCATCCGGGTTGACAAGCAGGAATTCGATCTCGTGACCGACTATCGCTTCGACGCCGGCTTCCGCGAGCGCCGCCTCGACGCGGCGCAGCGTTCCGCGGCTGCACGCGAGTACCGGTGTGCCGTCCTGCTCGAAGAAGGAGCCAGGCGCCCAAGCCAACCCGTCGCCGAGAATCCGCAACGCGGACAAGTCAATTCGAACGCGTTGATCACCGACGACACCGATGTGTTCGGTGAACGCGATGCCGGTCTGATCGATGGCGAAGCCATGCCATACCGGGCTGGCGCCCAGGCCGGGATCGGCGAACGCGTTGGTTCGGCGAATCGGTACCGTCTTGGCCTGGGTGAGCCCGGCCGGATTCACCACCGTTCCGATGACCGCGTCTACCCCTTCGGCCTCGAGTTGAGCGATGGCCGCAGCGGCGAGCGGTGTGGCGGTCATAGGCCGGTCGGGCCCGGTGAATCAGACCCGACTCGGCAGCGTCAGCTTGCAGGTCTGGCCTATATCCAGGGTGCGCAGCACCCGTCCCATGCCCACCCACAGCGCGCACGACAACGCCAGGTCGGCAAGTAGCTCTTCGGAGAAGTGTTCGCCGCAGCGGGTCCAGAATTCTTCGTCGTCGCGCAGCACCGTGTGCTCGGTGGCGAACCGGTGGGCGAACTCGGCGGCCAACCGCTCCTGGTCGCTGTATCCGGGCCAAGTGCGCCACTCGCGCGCATGCTCGTAGAGATCCTCGTCGACACCGGCGGCGGGTCCGTCGGCGTCACGGGTGTTGACGCACACTTCGCATTCGTTGTCGTGGGCGATGACCGTCCGCGCGAGTTCGCGGGTACGCATCGGCAACCGATTGTGGTTATAGACCGAGTTGGCGAACGCGCCGATCGCGGCGCCCAAGTCGGGAGACTTCAAAATCCAGCCGGCGAGGTCGTCGTCGGGGAACGTTCCGATGCGGCTCATGGCGAGATGGTACGCCTCCGGCCGTCGTATCCCGAAACCCCAAAACGCTTCGAGACGCTGGTCGCGCGATACTGTTATCGACCATTCCGGTCACGTACTTCGGCCAAAGCCGCCCTTTTCAGAAACCTTAAAGTCAGGCGTATGTCGAATACTGTTCAATTACTAGACACGTACAAAAAGCGCGCCCTCGCGGGTCGGACGAAGCCCTGCACATCGCAGGTCCGATTGCGGCTCCGGAGGTCTAGTCGACCGAAACATGCTGCGGGGCAACGTCGTTCCGAGATGCTGTGGCAGCGAGCTGTGTTGGCCCTTCGCCTTTGATAGGCGATCCGGTCCAACTTCTCCTGAGTGCAGCCTTAGCTGTCACTAATAGATACTCAACGTTCTCTGAGATATGCTCGGCCGGTCGGCGACCCGTCGGGGGTTAGGCATTGACACTCATGTGCGAGACGTCGGCTATGGGGCTGAAACCTTATAGACATCCATATCGATACCTACCCGGATTGGAGGCTCGCACATGAGTCGCGACGCTCGTACCCCCTCGCCGCGCGGCCGCCGGATAGCGTTAAGTTGTGGCACAGCCGCCGGCGCCGCCATTATTGCCGCGTCGATAAGCATGGGCACCGCACCCGCGGCCGGCGCCGTCGTGGATGCGGATCCGGTCACCGACTTGATCGGGGCATTCGACCCGCTCGCGTTCAACGCCTCGGATGCACCGACTGACGCGCTTGGTCTGGTGGGCTACTACATTGATACGTACCTATTGGGACCCACCGGTCTTGGTACGGAGCTCGACCCGATGGTTGACAGCTGGTTGACTTCAAGCACGTCGGGCGCGGCAAGCTCTGGATGCGGATCCGGTCACCGACTTGATCGGGGCATTCGACCCGCTCGCGTTCAACGCCTCGGACGCACCGACTGACGCCCTTGGTCTGGTGGGCTACTACGTTGACACGTACCTATTGGGACCCACCGGTCTTGGTACGGAGCTCGACCCGATCGTTGACCAATGGGTGAGTTCGTTGCCGTCCGGCGCCGCAACTCTGGTCGATGCTGATCCCGTCAGTGACTTGGTCGGGGCACTGGACCCCAGCGCATTCAACGCTCTTGGCGCGCCGGATGACGCGCTTGGCCTGCTGGCCGTCGGCCTTGACAATGACTTGTTGGCGCCTCTGGGCCTTGGCGCCCTGCTCGACCCGGTCATTGACAACTTGGTGGGTTCGGGCACGCTCTTCTGATGTCCGCGGCAGCAGTGCCTACATCTGGCTGGCGAGGCGAAACCGTTCTCGCCAGCCCGATGACCGCTAGTTGGACTGCCCGGAGCCGCTCGGAATGGGCCTGGGGATCCGTTCCGTCGCAACGGCAGACAGCCGCCGTCGATCGTCGCCCCAACCCGGCTGAGCGACTATCCGGTGAGCAATCCGATTGAGCGCAGCCTCGACCTGAGCCCGGTCGGGTCGGCCCTGGAAGTTGGGCGACCGGGTGAGCTTGTCGACGATCCATCCCTGGAGCAGCGTGGAGACGAAGTCGACCTGACGAAGTCCGGGCGGAGTCAGCCACAGCCGGTCGACGTCGCGTTGCGCGTATCCGCGGCGAACCAGGCGGTCGAAGGTGGGCTCCAGAACTTCGTACGGTATGCCTAGCTGGTCACCGATGTCGGTGATCCTGGCCGACCCGAACGCTCGCTGAGAGCGATTGATACGCAACAGCGCCCACAATTCGGCGACGTCGAGGTGGCAATCGGGCCGCATCGCAATGCTGCGCAGCCGCATACCGGGCTCGCCGCGCAGCAGGCGCCCGATCGCCGTCTCCAACATCTCCTCCGGCGACTGAGTGTTCGGCATTGCGAACCCTTCGCCCAAATCGGCGGTAGCGCTGACGATCTGGCGCAACGGGACTTCGCGAAGGAGCAGCGAAAGGACGAATCCGGCCAATGCTACCGGGACCGCCCACAGGAACACTTGGGTGAGCGAGGCGGCATAAGCGCTCACGATCGGGGCGGCCATTCCGCGAGGCAGCCGGTGCAACGCCTCCGGCGAACCCGCAGCTGCCGGGGAGGCGTGGCTGGCCGCTATCGCCGGACCGATGCGTCCTCGCAGGAAGTTGGTGAACAGCGAGCCGAAGATCGCCGCGCCGAAGGAACTGCCGATGGTACGGAAAAACGTGACACCCGAAGTGGCGACACCGAGGTCTTCGAAACTCGACGTGTTCTGCACGATCAAGATCAGCACCTGCATGCACAGGCCGATGCCGGCACCCAGGATGAACAAATAGAGCGATTGCAGCAGCGCCGATGTCGACGGGTTCATCCGAGACATCAGCAGAAAGGCGAGCGCCATCACCGCCGTCCCGGCTACCGGGAAGATCTTGTAGCGGCCGGTTCGGCCGACCAGCACGCCGCTGCCCATCGACGTCGAGAGCATTCCAACCACCATCGGCAGCGTGCGCAATCCCGACGTCGTGGCCGAAACCCCGTCGACGAACTGCATGTAGGTCGGCAGGAACGTCAGCGCCCCCAACATGGCGAACCCGACAACAAACGACAGCGCACAGCACACGGTGAACACCGGACTGCCGAACAGCCGGGTTGGCAGGATCGGCGACGTGGCCCGCGTCTCGACCCAGACAAAAACACCCAGCGCGACTGCGGAGGCGATGAACAGCCCGATGATCGTCGCCGAACTCCACGGGTAGGTGGTGCCGCCCCAGCTGGTGGCCAGCGTCAGACCGGTCGCACCCAGTCCGACGAACGCGATGCCGGTGTAGTCGATGATCGGTCTCGCGCGCGCGGCCAACGACGGAATTGCTGCAGCCGCAACGAAAAACACGACGATCGAGACCGGCACGTTGATCCAGAACGCCCACCGCCAGGTGAGGTGGTCGGTGAAATAGCCGCCCAACAGCGGGCCGATCACGGTTGTCACACCGAACACCGCGCCCAGCGCGCCCTGATAGCGCCCGCGGTCACGCAGCGGAATCACCTCGCCGATCAACGCGATGGCCGTGACCGTAATGGCGCCGCCGCCAAGACCCTGCAACGCCCGAGCCCCGACCAGCATCGCCATGGACTGCGAGAGCCCGCACAACACCGAGCCGACGACAAAGAACGTCACCGCCGCCTGAAACACCCGCTTGCGGCCGAACAGGTCACCGAGTCTGCCGGCCAGCGCGGTGATGATGGTCGAGGCCAGCAGATAACTGGTGACAACCCAGGACTGATGGCCTGCCCCGCCCAGGTCGGCGACGATCGTCGGCAGTGCGGTGGCGACGATCGTCTGGTCCAGTGCCGCCAGCAGCATTCCCAGCATGATTGCCAGGAAGACGAAATTGCGTTGCTGCGGACTGATCGTTGGGCTGCCGGATTCAGCATCCGGGCGCGCAGCGATCTGCGCTGTCATGGCTGCCTTCCCGTCGGGCACCTTCCCGCGGGATTAGCGAGTCAGTTTCCGGCTTGTCCTGTCGTCGGCGGCCGCGAGACACACTGCGCCGAGTACAGCTCTTCACCGAGCTTGTCCATCAACTCCAGCTGCGTCTGCAGGTAGTCGGCATGGGTCTCCTCGTCGGCCACAATCCCCTCGAGCAGGATGGCGCTGGTGGTGTCTTGCTTTTCGCGACACATGATGATGCCCGGCTTGAGCCGGTTCAACACCTCGTGCTCGATAGCCAGATCCGCTTCGAACTGCTCACGCAGCGTCTGGCCGATCCGCAGAGAGAAAAGGCGTTGGTAGTTGGGCAACCCGTCCAGCAGCAAGATGCGGTCGGTGATCGCCTCGGCGTGCCGCATTTCATCGAACGACTCGGCACGGGTGTGGCTCGCCACCTCCGTGAAACCCCAATCCTCTTGCATTTTGGAGTGCAGAAAATATTGATTGATCGCGGTGAGTTCACTTGTCAATTGCTCGTTGAGCAAGCGCAAAACTTCAGGATCGCCTTCCATTAAAACTCCTTAGCTAGGTGCCACCACAGTGGTTGCAGCTACGCTACCGCAGGTCAAAGCCGTTGTCACGCAAGGCAATACTCACTCAGGCCAGCTTTCCCTAAGTAAAGCAAGCCTATGTTGAGTGCGCCAACTCATTATTGCCGTTTATTGTGCGGGCGATGAACGAGGAAATTCCAACAGCCAGGCGGTCGGCTCCCCCAATATTCTCGTCGGCAAGGCGGTCGCCGCGTCGTCGCGGTTGCCGGCACCACGCTCTCGCGGCGGGGCGATTGGTGGCTTCGGGGTCGTTGCCCGCCAGGCGAGCGAGTCGATCGAAGGGTTGGTCGACGGGCTTGAAGTGGTTTGACGCACTTAGGTTAGACTGCACTAACTAACTTAGGTTAGACTCCACTAACATGCGGGCTGTTCAATCGGGCGGCGATGCCGAATCGGCAGGGGTGTGCTGATGTACGTGTGCCTTTGCGTCGGGGCGACCAACCAGACCGTGTCGGAGTGCGTCGCTCGCGGCGCGTCGACGTCCAAAGAGGTTGCTGCGGCGTGCGGGGCCGGCACTGACTGCGGACGTTGCCGGCGTACGTTGCGGGCGATCATCGCCGCGGCCGGGCAGTTGGAAACCAGCGGGTCGCGCTGACGGTCAGGTGGCGCGCCGCGCTGTGAAATCGGCCAGCGCCGCTGCGTTCGCCTGGCCGCCCATCAGCTCAGCGAAATGGGCGTTTTCCCGAGCGGTTGCCGCCGCGATCTCCGGACGAGTCGGTTCGACGATAGTTTGCTTGACCGCCACCAGGCTCGAAACCGGTCGTGAGGCAAGGATTTCGGCGTGCCGACGGGCGTCGACGACCAGCTCCGACGGCTCACAGACCTTCCAGACCAGGCCCATTCGCAGCGCCTCGTCGGCGGTCACCCACTCCGAGGACATCAACAGCCAGGCGGCGTTTTGCCGGCCCATCAACTGCGGTAGCAGATACGACGACGCCGCCTCGGGCGCGACCCCCAAGCTGGTGAAAGGGCATTTCAGCCGCGCCGTCGACGACATGAACACCAAGTCCGCATAGCCGAGGATGGTCGCGCCGATCCCGACGCCGACGCCGTTCACTGCGCAGATCAGCGGCTTGGGAAACCGGCTTAGCGCGTCGATCATCGTGGTGAAGTGCGACCCCTGGCCGGCCAATTGCGGGTCGGTGATACGCGCCTGCATCTCGTTGAGGTCGTTGCCGGCGCTGAAGGCCCGTCCCGCCCCGGTCAACAACACCACGGCGACGCCCGCGTCATCGGCGGCAAGGGTCAGCGCCTCGGCTGTCGCCTGGTAGAGCGCCTCGTTGAAGGCGTTGAGCACGTCGGGCCGGTTCAGGGTCAGCGTGCGCACCCGGTTGTCGTCATCGCTGCGCAGAATCACGGGTGTCTCCTCATGTCTTCAAACGGTGTCTTCAGCACGTAGCGGCTGGTCGGCACGGTGTCGATGTTCTCGTTAGCGCCGAACGCCGACGTGCTGGCCACCATCCGGCTCAGCCGGTGTTGCAGGTCGGCATCGTCGGCGGCACCGAAAAAGGCCTTCAGATCAGTGATCGCCTCGACGGGGAACAGTTCCTCGACGATGCCCGCCAGCTCTGGCGCGTCCGGCGTGAGAGATCGCACCACGGCGTTCTGGGTGTAGCCGAAGGTGGACTGCGTCTCGATCGCCACCGGGGTGTGGTCGCGCTGCCAGCGGGTCAGCCAGCTCGCCTGGTCCAGCTCCGCGGGCCGGCGCAGCAACGCAATATTAGCTAGACCGGTTGTGCGACTGCCTATTTCGAGAGGTGCCTGCAACGGAACCGATTCGGTGACCAAATAGGCGGCAAGCTGGTCGCACTCCGCCTCGAGCAGCCGCAGCGCCGCCGCGATCTGATCGCCGTAACACTGCTGGGTCCACATGCTCACCACGGCGGCCACCGGCGGATCGAGCGTCGTCAGTGTCATCAGTGAATGACGCACTGCGGCGTCGCGGACATTGACGGCCAGACCGGCGACGCCGAGCCGAAGGATGGCATCGGCGACCGGTCCGCGTTGCCGCTGGCACCAGTCGTCGTCGCGGTCCGCCGCCATCAGCACCGCAACTACTTTTTCCATAACCGAAACCTAGTCGGTCTTCTCCCGGGCCCACCGGGGCAGGATGAACACCCCGTCGGCTTCGACGGTCACACCCTCCTCGTCGGCGAGATGACCCACGACGAAAGTCTTCACCCCATCGGTCCGGGTGGTCGTCGCTTCGGCGTGCAGTTGCCCGAGCCGGGTGGCCCGCACGTAGCGGAAGTTGATCGTTCCGGTCAGACGGGGGTTGACCCCGTCGCTGGCGGCCTCCCCCAGCAGGTGATCGAGCACCAGGGCGGCGATGCCGCCGTGCACATGTCCGGGCGGCCCCTCGTAGGCGGCGCCCAGATGAAAATCACACCAGGCCTTGCCCGAGTCGTCGCGATTGATCACCACGGGAGGGGCGATCGGATTGCGAATACCGATGACCGCGTTGCCCCAGGCCATCCGCTCGCCACTGGCCAGGTAGCGCACGCCGAATGTCCCGTCGAGTTGCTTTTCGCGTAACCGGGCGGTGACGGAGTCGATCTCGGACTTGGCCGCGGCGACGGTGGCGGCGTCGGCTTCGGTCCGGATCGTCGCGTCGATCAACTCGCGGACCGACGCGGCCAGCGGCTCGTACACCGCCCTCAGCCGTTCGACGTCTGCAGCGCTGATGTTCTCCAGCGTGAAGTCCAGCATGAGGCGAAACTAGAACACGTTCACCTTGGGCGCCGTTGGCGGGGTGCCACTACCGGGCCGGGCGCACCTGCTGGTCGCTGCCGACCAGCTCGCCGATCAGCTCGGCAAGCTGCCGGTAGGACTCCTCCCGGCCGCTGGACGACCGAAATACCAGGCCGATGCGTCGGCCCGGACGTGGTGCGGCGAAGTAGGCCAGTTCGAGCCGGCTGCGCGCGGACTCGACGGGCACCGCGCTTTGCGGGATCAATGTCACGCCGAGCCCGCCGGCCACGCACTGCACTGCTGTTGCCAGCGACGCTGCCCGGGTATTGGCCAGCTCGGCGCGCACACCCACCTGGCGGCAGACGTCCAGAGCCTGGTCGCGCAGGCAGTGTCCCTCGTCGAGTAGCAGCAACGGCAGCTGCGCCAGCGCAGTCGGCGGCACTCGCCGCTTGCCCGCCAGCCGGTGCCCGGGCGGCAGTACGAGCACGAAATCTTCGTCGTAGACCGGGATTTCGGTGATGCCGCTGACATCGGCCGGCAAGGCGATCAGCGCAGCGTCCAGGGATCCTTCGCGGAGTCCGGTGAGCAGCCGCTCGGTCTGGTCCTCGATCACCCGCAAGGTCAGCGCCGGCAACCGCTCGGACAGCCCCGCGAGCACAGTGGGCAGCACGTAGGGGGCCACCGTCGGGATGAGGCCCAGCCGGATACTGCCCTGCAGCGGGTCCGAGGTGCCCATGGCGGCTGCGGCGAACGCGGTCGCCGCCTCGATCACCGCTTGGGCATGCGGCAGCAGCTGCCTGCCTTCCGCGGTCAGAAAAACCTTCCGGGTCGACCGCTCGACCAGGTGGACGCCCAGGCCGGTCTCCAGGGCCGACAATGCCTGCGACAACGTCGACTGGCTGACGCCGAGCGTTGTTGCAGCGCTGCCGAAGTGCTGCTTCTCGGCAACGGCGACGAATGCCCGGAGCCCGGCGATCGTCGGCTGATAAGTCTTATCGGTCATGCCGATCAGTGTAGTGGGAAATATCACCTTTAGTTCTGAATCAGTTTGGGGCAGGATGGGAGTTGCAAAACTTGACTAAATCCAATCTTCTCGAAAAGGAGTGACATGGCACTGCTCACCATCGGTGACCAATTCCCCGCCTACCGGCTGACCGCGCTGATTGGTGGTGACCTGTCCAAGGTCGACGCCCAGCAGCCCGGCGACTACTTCACCACCGTTTCCAGCGACGACCACGAAGGTAAATGGCGGGTGGTGTTCTTCTGGCCGAAGGACTTCACCTTCGTGTGCCCCACCGAAATCGCCGCGTTCGGCAAGCTCAACGACGAGTTCGAGGACCGCGACACGCAGGTGCTCGGCGTTTCGGTCGACAGCGAGTTCGTCCACTTCCAATGGCGTGCCCAGCACGAGGACCTCAAGAAGCTGCCGTTCCCGATGCTCTCGGACATCAAGCGCGAACTCGTCGAAGCCACCGGTGCACTCAACGACGAGGGTGTCGCCGACCGCGTCACGTTCATCGTCGATCCCAACAACGAGATCCAGTTCGTTTCAGTGACCGCCGGTTCGGTGGGCCGCAACGTCGACGAGGTGCTGCGGGTCCTCGATGCCCTGCAGTCCGACGAGTTGTGCGCCTGCAACTGGCGCAAGGGTGACCCCACCATCGACGCCGGCGAAGAGTTGAGGAAGTCAGCCTGATGAGTCGCGCCGGCGACGATGCAGAGCGAAGCGATGAGGAGGAGCGGCGCATGAGTATCGATAACCTGAAGGACGCGCTACCCGAATACGCCAAGGACCTCAAGCTCAACCTCGGCTCGATCAGCCGCAGCACCGTGCTCAACTCCGAGCAGCTGTGGGGCACCCTGTTGGCCAGTGCCGCGGCAACGCGGAATAGCCAGGTGCTGACCGAGATCGGCGCCGAGGCGGCTGACTATCTGTCGTCCGAGGCCTATCAGGCCGCGTTGGGCGCCGCGTCGATCATGGGCATGAACAACGTGTTCTATCGCGGCCGCGGCTTCCTCGACGGCAAGTACGACGATCTGCGCCCAGGGTTGCGGATGAACATCATCGGCAATCCGGGCGTGGACAAAGCGAACTTCGAGTTGTGGTCGTTCGCGGTGTCCTCGATCAACGGCTGTTCGCACTGCGTGGCCGCCCACGAGCACACCCTGCGCGAGGCCGGCGTCGACCGGGAAGCCATCCTCGAAGCGTTGAAGGCGGCCGCCATCGTCGCCGGAGTCGCCCAGGCGATCACTACCGCCCAGACACTGGCTGCCACCGGGTAGGCGGACACCCCCGTAGACTCCGGGTCTGTGGTCTTGAGCGAAGTCGATCTGCAACGCTTGCGTCGCTGTGTCGAACTTGCCCAGACCGCACTCGACAACGGGCACGGCCCCTTCGGCGCGTTGCTGGTCGACGCCAAGGGCCGGACCCTCTACGAGGACCACAATCGCGTCACGGACAACGACCAGACATTGCACGCCGAGCTGGGCGTCGTCCGCTGGGCAGTAGCGAATCTGGCTCCGGTGCGCCGGATTCGAGCCACGGTGTACACGTCGTGCGAGCAGTGTCCGATGTGTGCAGCCGCGCACGCCTGGGCGGGTCTCGGGCGCATCGTCTACGCCACGTCGTGCGCTCAGCTGACCAAGTGGCTGACCGAGTGGCAGGCGCCCACGCCACCGGTGGCCATGCTGCCGGTCAACATGGTGGCACCCAGAGCGGTGGCTGATGGCCCGGCGCCCGAACTCGAGCAGCAGATGAAGTCCCTCTACGAAACCCGGTACCGGCGGTGACGGTGCCGCCCTGGGTAAGGCATGTGATCTGGTGGCATGTCTACCCCCTGGGGTTCGTGGGTGCGTTCCCGGCGGCTGCGCCTCCGGATCCGGGTGAACACCGGCTGCGCCGGATCGTCGATTGGTTCGACCACGCCATCCAGCTCGGTGCCTCCGGAATCGCGCTGGGGCCGATTTTCGCCTCGCGCACACACGGTTACGACACCACCGACCATTACCGGATCGATCCCCGGCTCGGCGACGACGATGATTTCGACTACCTGGTCGCCGAGGCGCATCGGCGGGGCTTGCGGGTGCTGCTCGACGGTGTGTTCAACCACGTGGGTGTCGACTTCCCGCGCTATCGCCAAGCGACGCAAGACGATGCGGCGGCGGCCTGGTTTCTCGGGCGTCCAGGTCACTTTCATACCTTCGAAGGACACGACGGCCTGCTCACGCTGAACCACGACAACCCCGATGTCGTCGACTACACCGCCGACGTCATGGCGCACTGGTTGCGGCGAGGCGCTAACGGCTGGCGCCTGGATGCTGCCTATGCTGTGCCACAGCACTTTTGGGCCGAGGTTCTGCCGAGGGTTCGCCAGCTTCAGCCGGACGCCTGGTTCGTCGGGGAGCTGATCCATGGCGATTACGCGGCGGTGGTTCGTGAAGCCGGGTTCGACTCCGTCACCCAGTACGAACTGTGGAAGGCGATCTGGAGCAGCCTCAACGATGGCAACTTCTACGAACTGGACTGGGCCATGCAGCGCCACAACGGTTTCGTGCAAAGTTTCCCCCCGCTGACCTTCATCGGCAATCACGACGTCACCCGCATCGCCAGCCGGCTCCAGCGGCCCGAACACCTCGCGCATGCCCTGGCCATTCTCATGACCGTTGGTGGCGTCCCCAGCATCTACGCCGGCGACGAGCTCGGCTACCACGGGGCCAAGGAGCAGCGATTTGGCGGTGACGACGCGGTGCGTCCCGAATTTGGCTCTCCCCCAACGCAACTGGACGAACGCGGAGCCGAAGTATGGAGACTGCATCAATACTTGGTTGGGCTGCGCCGCCGTCATCCGTGGCTGCATGCAGCATCGACGTCGGCGTTGCGGCTGGATAACCGCCAGTATGTGTACCAGTCCCGGCACGGCGACGAGGCGCTGATCGTGGCGCTCAACATCGACGACACCTCGCTGCGGGTCGTGCTGAGCGAGCTGGACGCGGGGCCGGCACAGGTGATTGCCGGGAGTGGCGCGCCACCGGAAGAAGTTGTCGACACGGTGTCGATCGAGCCGCACGGCTGGCGAATCCTGCGGCCGCTCTAAGTCAGCCTGTGCAGGGTCAGCGGATCTTCCTCGCCGTCGTAGTACCGCTCGAGCAACTCGACAAAGTCCCGGTTGTCTTCGGTCGCGTGGGCGAACAACGTCATCGACGAGCGCACCTTCAGGTCGTCCGGTGACCCGAAGATCTCGCCGATCGAGCGGCCTTGCACGGCGTTGACCAGCCGCGCGCACTCGTGCAACCGCGTTCCGAGCAGCTCATGGCGCAGATATGCCCGGGCCTCGTCCAGCGACGAGATCGCATACTTGGCCGCCGTTGGGCTGCTCCCGAGCCCGGCGACTTGCGGGAAAATAAACCAGATCCAATGGCTGCGCTTGCGCCCGGCGCGCAGCTCGTCGAGCACGTTCGGGTAGCTCCGCGCTTGCGCATCAACGAAGCGCTGCAGATCGAAGGGGTCGCTTGGCGATTGCATATGACCTACCGTGGCACAGTGGTCAAGCGGCGAGTACCGAGCGTCCGTGATCTGGCGCCGCTGATCCGGTTCCGCAGGCCCCGGTTCGACCGCTCCCAACGCCGGCTCGACGACGCACAGACCATCCATGATCTGCGGCGTGTTGCTAAACGGCGGACACCTCGGGCGGCATTCGACTACACCGACGGTGCGGCTGAGGATGAGATCTCCCTGGACCGTGCGCGACAAGCCTTTCGCGACATAGAGTTTCACCCCACGATCCTGCGCGACGTCAGCACTGTCCGGACCGATTGGGAGGTTCTGGGCCAACCCGTCGCGCTGCCGTTCGCCATCGCGCCAACCGGCTTTACCCGGTTGATGCACACCGAGGGCGAGATCGCCGGTGCCCGGGTCGCAGCGGCGGCCGGCATCCCGTTCTCGCTGTCCACTCTCGGTACCGCTTCGATAGAAGAGGTGGCGGCTGCCGCCCGCGGCCGCAAGTGGTTTCAGTTGTACATGTGGCGTGATCGGGACCGTTCGATGGCATTGGTGCGACGGGCCGCCGACGCCGGGTTCGACACCCTGCTGGTGACCGTCGACGTCCCAGTGGCCGGCGCGCGGCTGCGCGACGCACGCAACGGGATGTCGATTCCGCCGGCATTGACAATGCGCACGGTGCTCAACGCCGTGCCACGTCCGCGCTGGTGGTTCGATCTGTTGACCACCGAGCCATTGGCCTTCGCATCGCTGGACCGGTGGTCGGGCACCGTCGGCGAGTACCTCGACACCATGTTCGACCCCAGCCTCACCTTCGATGACTTGGCGTGGATCAAAGCGCAATGGCCGGGCAAGCTCGTCGTCAAGGGCATCCAGACCCTCGACGACGCGCGGGCCGTGGTCGATCGCGGCGTCGACGGCATCGTGTTGTCCAATCATGGTGGCCGCCAACTCGATCGGGCTCCAGTGCCGTTCCATCTGCTGCCGAGCGTGGCGCGCGAACTCGGCAAGGACACCGAGATCCTGGTGGATACCGGGATCATGTCCGGGGCCGACATCGTCGCCGCAATCGCCCTGGGCGCACGCTGCACGCTGGTCGGCCGGGCCTACCTGTATGGGCTGATGGCCGGCGGCGAAGCCGGGGTCCGCCGCGCCGTCGAGATCCTGTCCGGACAGTTGGCCCGCACCATGAGACTGCTCGGCGTCACCTGCCTCGAGGAGCTTTCGCTCAAGCATGTGACGCAGCTGCGCCGGCTCCTGCCTTACCCGCCGGCGACGCCGAGTGCATGACACCGAAGCAATCACAGGTTGGCGGCCAGATGGTTAGTCGCTCAGAATCACCGCACTATGCGGCCGGACGAGGGGGTTCGATAGGTGCGTTGTTAGCCGGGGGGCCGCTCGGTCCGGGCGCCGGACCTTGCCTCTTGAACGCAGTCGTGCCCGTGTACCTGCCATCTTCGTAGTTGTCGCAGCCACTCTTGCCTTCGGCATCTTTGTAGCAACAAGTCTGGAATATGTGTCCAGTGGCGTTGGCGTTGGTGTAGAGCTTGCCGCCGACATCGGCACAGTTTTCTTCGGGGGTTCCTGCGTTGGCGACTGGCGTCACCGCGGTCATCGCCCCGACCGCAATGACACCTGCGGCGATGAGGCTTGTGAGACGGGCAGGTGGCATGGCGAAGGGTCGTGGCAAACGTGCGCGAATGGTGCGCGAGGTTGCGGTCAGTGCCATAGGTCCTCCCTGGCAGCGGGGTGCCGGCCTTTGCGCTGGTTCCCGCAGCAGACGGAAAGGGTCGCAGCGTAGTGCGACGCAGCTAACGTTAGACGCAGCGGGGGACCAAAGATAGCCCCCGAGCTCTTGGGTACGCCACAGGCGTTATCGAGTCGGCTTGGTTGCGCTGCCGCGAACGCTACGCGACGATGGCGGCGAAACCTAGAACGATGAGTTGGTACGAGAAGCTTGCTCTGGCAAGGTGATTGCGCAACTACACCTTCGTCCAAAGGCAGTAGCCGTTCATCGTTATCGAGAAAAGATTAGGTAATACTTGAAACGAGAGCTGTTGCCCTGTCGCCCCGGCCGCTACTTGGGGCGGGCTTAGGACTCCTGCGCTGACCACGGCTAGTTGCTCCGCGGTGCACTGGCTGTCGGGATCTTGTGGGCTGGCGATCCAGTCGCCTGACCGTAGGTTGTAGTTGCGAGTTCCCTCGCCGTGCAGTGTCAGTTGAGGTCCGTAGGTCAGCCATCGGTCACTGCTCGGGTAATCGGAGGTGACAGTAATCCATTGGTAGCTTTGGTCTGGTTGTTGCAGGCACACCAGGTTAATTGCCTGCTCCGGAAGCCAGGTCATCGCATTGACGAGATTCGGTGAACAAGGGGTGTCTGGTTGCGGTACAACGGGATCCGCGTACGCCGCTGTCGGCACAGAAAATCCTGCGATGGCTTGCGCGAGCGTCGTCAGGACTATCGCCAACGCCTGTTTGACTGCTCGGCCGATGTTCCCCGGTCGAGTGACAGAGGGAGAGCGAGACATGTTCGGCATCAATGAAACTGGGGCTAGGGCAGCGTGGTGTGCATCAACATGACGCTGTACGTCGACCACAGCGACAGGTTGAAGTACAGGTCGCGGCCAGCCGACCAGGGGTGGATGAACGGGGCGTAGATGCCGCCAGGAAGTTGTGTTGACGTCACCAGGGTCTGCGATGCGCTCCATGGTCCTTGTGGATTGTCCGCCGTCCGCATCACGACGTTGTTCGAGCCGTCGGTGTAGAGCACGATGTACTTGTTGAGATAATCGTTGTATTGCGCTGACATCTCGCTTACGGGAGCCGAAATAACGGGCGTGGCGGCCCAGGGACTTTTCGCGACCCACGATCCCCCTCCGGAGAAGTTCCACCACGGCTTACTCCAGTATTCGTACTGGCTGAGGTCCAGCACCGCGTTCTCGGGAACACGCGACACATATGCGGAACCGGATCGTCCGGACGGGGTGCCGAATGAGTACACGTAGCCGTCGCGACGGACGAAAGCCCCCTGCTGAAAATTCTGGTTGCCCCAGTTGAACCAGACGCTGGGTACGGTGAAAAAACCGCTCGGGCGGACGGTTCCACGGTTGACGGTCCAATTTTCACCGTTGTCGGTGGAGGCCGCGATTGCCGAGAAATTCGTGGTCCATTGGCCCGGGTTGCCCCACTGCTTGACCGACATGAAATTGACGTACTGGGTGGTCCCCACTGAGATGCCGGCGGTCGGAATGATGGTCACTTCGGTTGGGGCCAGATTGAGACTGTCGATGATCTGTCTTGAGAAGTTCGATCCCGGTGGAGTCGCGGACAGGACCGGCGAGCCGGCGTAGACATTGCCGAAGGCGGGGTCCGGCACCGAGATTCCGTCGGACAGATTGCGGTCCGCGCTACGAAACAAGGTGTTGCTCCGCCATTGTTGGCCGGCGACGCTGCAGTTGCCGAACGTGTCGCCAAATGCGATGAGCACCTGGTCGTTCGCGCCAGTTTGGCCGTTGTCCCAGATGATCCCGAGATCGGCGCCGGAGATGGCGAAGCGGGTGTAGGTGTTGTTGGGACTGTTGGGTCCATCCACCCAGTTGACGATCGTTGCCGTCGGGGCCGCGACCGCCGCAGCAGGGGCCCCGATCGTCGGGCCGGTAACGGCGGCTGAGTTCGGCACCTGTGGGGCGGGTGGGCCGGGAAGCCCGGGGACCGGCGAGGGCAGCACCGCACCTTGTTGTTGCATCGGCGCGGAGTCCAGCGCACCCGATGGTGTCGGGTCGGTGGCGGCGGCTGGGAGCGGACCCAGGCCGGACGGCACTGCCTGATTCTGTGCGCCGCGGGGCATGCGCCCGGTCGGCAGGTGTTCCACCGGCGGCATTGCCGCCCCCGGCACCGCCTGACCGCTGTTCGGTGCTGCGGAAGCCGTTTGCGCGCAGGGCGCCGCGGCCGCCGGAGGGGCCACGACTACCGGAACGGCGAATCCAACGACGGCCATCGACGCCACCGATACCGTTGCGAATCGGCGAAATACCGACACGTCAAACCTCCGATGGGGCCCGGACTTCCCCGTAGGTCGTCAACAGCGGACGCGCAGGGATTCAAAGCTGTGACAATAGTGACTACAGTGGGAGTTGGGGCCGGTGATACACCGGATCGGTATCCGGTCGTGACCGTGTCGCAACCACGCCAACAAGCCGGATTTCACGGCCCGTCTAGGCGAATGCCGGCACTTCGACCCGGTCAGCCGCGCGGCTGTGGGCGCCTTCGAGCCCGGCCAGTTGACGCCACGAACGGATTGCATGGCCGGTGATCTCGGTTATCCGGCGCGCTGCGGTGGCCTTTCCGGAAGCCGTGCCGGACGCCAGGGCGTGGGCGTTCTGGATGTGCACGACGACTTTGTCCAGCGCCATCAGAAAGTCGTTGTCCACAAACGTGGTCGCCTCGTATGCGGCTTGGACAGCTCGCATTCCGGCGCCGTCGAGGGTGGGGACCAGCGCGCGGGCAACACGGCCAGCGGCGTCCCACTCGGCGATAGATGGCAGCTGGCCAGAGGCGGCGGCGCGGTGCAGTTCGGCAATGTCAAGGATCGCTTTGTGCGTGGTGATCCTGGCGTAGGGCAACACTCCCCAGACTGGGTTGGTCAGCAGTTCTGCGATCCAGCTATGGACGACGGTGTCGGGAGCGTCGGCGGTTCCCACGGTCTGCCACGCCAAGTCCAGGGCGACCACACTGCTTTCGGGTGACAGATAACCGTCCGGCCCCGCCAGCAGGTCGTTGGTTGACTGGACGAGCAGGCTCAGCGGGCGGGCCGAGCAAGTAGGAAAGTCCGTGACCTGCGTGTCGCCGTTGATGTAGGAAATCACGTTCATCGCGCAGCCTTTGCCGGAGCCGCGCTGGTGCGACCCTCGAGCCAACCTCGGCGGGTGGGTGATGCGGTAGAGGTCCATTTCGGTTGGCTCCTTTCGCCTTTCACAGCCAAATAGATCGGCTGGTTACTCGGTTAGACGGTTGAGGTGCTGTTGGCGTTCACAGATTCGGTCCGGTGTAACTGGTTCATATGGTTACACCTTGCGCCTGGCGATGAAACCTGTCAAGGTGGTTACTTGTGACGTTCGTCTATCTGAGTGGCCGGCGATGCCTCGACTTCGCCGGCACCATGCGGCACCGGCACAGCTCACGCGAGGAGCTGTTGACCGAGCCGGAACTGTTGTCGGATTGGGCGGTTCAGGCGGGACTGTTGGATGCCGCCGTCGATGTCAGTGCCGACGATCTGGCGGCCGCGATCGAACTGCGGGAAGCCATCTACCGGACCGTCGTCGCCCGACTCGAGGGCCGCCGGCCCCAGCTCGCCGACGTCGAGCTGCTCAACGAGCGTGCAACCCAACCTCAGCTGACGCCGCGCTTATTGCGAACCGGTGCTATCCGCCGCGAGGGCGCCGCATCGGAGCTGCTGGCGAGCCTGGCCGCCGATCTGCTCGACCTCCTCGCCGGGAGCGACTTCGAGAACGTCAAGCGTTGCGCGCACCCGGGTTGCACGCGGCTCTACCTGGACGCGTCGCGAGCCAAGAACCGGCAATGGTGCGGGATGGGTACCTGCGGCAACCGCGCCAAAGTCCAGGCTTTCCGGGCTCGTCAGCGCGCTTCCGCCGGCTAGCGCCTGTTCCCCGCGGGAACAAACTGGATCCGATACAGGTTGAGCGCAGCAGGCTTAACTTTGGAGGATTGATGGCTGAAGCCAAATCAGTGCCGGTGTTGTTTCTGGGCGACCCGATCGTGTTGCCCGGAATGGTCGTGCCGATCGCCCTGGATGACGCTGCTCGGACGGCCGTTGACGCTGCTCGTGCCAGCGAATCGGGCAAGCTGCTGATCGCCCCGCGGCTCGACGACCGCTACCCTTCCCACGGCGTGCTGGCGTCGATTCTGCAGGTCGGCCGCATCGCTGGTGGCGGCACCGCCGCGGTCGTCCGCGGCGACCGGCGGGCCCAGATCGGCGTCGGGGCAAGCGGTCCGGGCGCGGCGTTGTGGGTCGAGGTGACCGAGGTCACCGAGGCTGAGCCCAGCGACGAGACCCGGGCGCTGGCCGCCGAATACAAGAAGCTGCTGTTGGCGATGCTGCAGCGGCGCGAGGCCTGGGAGCTCGTCGACGTCGTGAACCGGCTGACCGACCCGTCCGCGCTGGCCGACATGGCCGGTTATGCGTCGTATCTGACCGAGATGCAGAAGCGCCAGCTGCTCGAGACCGAGGACGTCGCCGAGCGGCTACGGGCCCTTATCGACTGGACCGGCGACCATCTGGCCGAGGTCGAGGTCAACGACAAGATCGCCGAAGACGTCCGCGAAGGCATGGAGAAGCAGCAGAAGGAGTTCCTACTGCGCCAGCAGTTAGCCGCGATCCGCAAGGAACTCGGCGACGGCGAACCGGACGGCTCCGATGACTACCGCTCCCGCATCGAGGCGGCTGACCTGCCCGACAAGGTTCGCGAGGCGGCCCTGCGCGAGGTCGGCAAGCTGGAACGCTCCAGCGAGCAAAGCCCCGAAGGCGGCTGGATCCGCACCTGGCTGGACACCGTGCTCGACCTGCCGTGGAACACCACGACGGAAGATTCGACGGATCTGGCGGCCGCGCGGGAGATCCTGGACGCCGATCACCACGGGCTGGACGACGTCAAGGACCGCATCATCGAGTATCTGGCCGTGCGTACCCGGCGCGCCCAACGCGGGTTGCAGGTCGTCGGTGGCCGTGGCTCCGGCGCTGTGATGGTGCTGGCCGGGCCGCCCGGCGTCGGCAAGACGTCGCTGGGTGAGAGCGTGGCCCGGGCCCTGGGCCGCAAGTTCGTCCGCGTCGCGCTGGGCGGTGTGCGCGACGAGGCCGAGATCCGCGGGCACCGTCGTACCTACGTGGGCGCGCTGCCCGGCCGGATCGTGCGCGCGATCGGTGAGGCGGGATCTATGAATCCCGTTGTGTTGCTCGACGAGATCGACAAGGTCGGCTCCGACTACCGCGGTGATCCGAGTGCGGCGCTGCTCGAGGTGCTCGACCCCGCGCAGAACCACACCTTCCGGGACCACTACCTGGATTTGGACCTCGACCTGTCCGATGTGGTGTTCCTGGCCACCGCCAACGTGATCGAGAACATCCCGTCGGCGCTGTTGGACCGTATGGAGCTGGTGCAGATCGACGGCTACACCGAAGACGACAAGGTGGCCATCGCCCGCGACTACCTACTGCCCAGGCAGCGGGAACGGGCCGCGCTGAGCGATGACGAGGTCACGGTGACCGACGCCGCGCTGCGCAAGATCGCCGCCGACTACACCCGCGAGCCGGGCATGCGGCAGTTCGAACGGCTGCTGGCCAAGGCAATGCGCAAGGTGACGACCAAGATCGCTGAGGAACCGGTGACGATCGACGAGCCGGATCTGGTGGGCTACCTGGGCCGGCCGCGGTTCACCCCCGAGTCGGCCGAACGAACGGCGGTTCCGGGCGTAGCGACCGGCCTGGCTGTCACCGGGCTTGGCGGCGATGTGCTCTACATCGAGGCCGGTGTCAATGACGGCGAACCCGGCCTGCAGCTGACCGGTCAACTCGGCGACGTGATGAAGGAGTCCGCGCAGATCGCGCTGTCCTACGTCCGTTCGCACGCAACGGAATTGGGCGTCGATCCGTCGACCCTCGACCGGCGGATCCACGTGCACGTGCCGGCCGGCGCGGTCCCGAAGGACGGTCCGTCCGCCGGTGTCACGATGGTGACCGCGCTGGTGTCGATGGCCACTGGACGCCAGGTTCGCTCGGACGTCGGCATGACCGGCGAGGTCACGCTGAACGGCCGGGTGCTCCCGATCGGCGGGGTCAAGCAGAAACTGCTGGCCGCCCAGCGGGCCGGATTGTCGACGGTGTTCATCCCGCAGCGCAACGAGCCTGATCTGGACGACGTGCCAGCTGAGGTGCTCGAGGCGTTGGACGTCAAGCCGATGACCGACGTTGCCGAAATCGTCGCGCAGGCGCTGGAACCGGCTGCACAGGCGGTGACCGCAGCGGCGTGACGTCGGATAGCCTGCGATCATGACCGATTCGCAGCAGCTCAAACGCCGCATCGTCCACACCGCCCAACGCCTGGTGGTTAATCCGTTGGGCCGACGGTCACCGATGACCATGCTGGAGACCACTGGTCGAAAGTCCGGCCAGCCGCGGCGCACCGCGATCGGAGGGCGAGTCATCGGCAACCAGTTCTGGATGGTCTCCGAGCACGGCGAGCATTCCCACTACGTGCACAACATCAAGGCCAATCCATCGGTGCGGTTGCGCATCCACGGACAGTGGCGCAGCGGAACTGCCCATCTGCTGCCCGAGGACGACGCCAAAGAGCGGCTGCGTAGCCTGCCCGGCATCAATAGCGCGCTGGTGCGACTGATGGGCACTGACCTCTTGACGATCCGGGTGGATCTGGACTAAGGCCGTGGCCTACGACGAGGACTTGGTCGAGCGAATCCGGGAAGTGTTGGCGCCCGAGCGTGGCGTCGACGAGAAGCGGATGTTCGGCGGCCTGGCGTTTTTGATAAACGGGCACATGACCGTCGCCGCGAGCGGGCGGGGCGGGTTGTTGGTGCGGGTACCGCCGCAGGAAACCGACAAGCTGCTCGACCGTGCGCATGTCAGCCCGATGGTGATGGCGGGCCGCGAGGCGCGGGGCTGGCTGCGGGTCGATGCCGGCGGATTGAAAACCAAACGCGAGCTTGCGCGCTGGGTGGCGTGCGGGGTCAACCACGTGCGCAGCCTGCCGCCGAAGTGACGTGCGGGGTTGGTCATGGATGAGCCTAAGCAAGTCGTGCGCCGGCTGCTGAAAGCCGCCGGCACCACCTATGCGGCCGAGGCGGGAGTCCGGATCAGTGACAAGCCGATGCCGCTGTTTCAGCTGCTGGTGCTGTGCATGCTGGCCAGCAAGCCGATCGACGCGACGATCGCCATGCGCGCCGGGCGCGAATTGTTCAGCGACGGCCTGCGGACACCCAAGGCCGTGCTGAATTCCGACCGGCGCACCGTGATCGCCGCTTTCGGCCGAGCGCACTACGTGCGTTACGACGAGAGTTCAGCCACCCGGCTCACCGAGATCGCTCAGCAGGTTGTTGACGAGTACTCGGGCGACCTCCGCGAAATGGCTCGGCGCAGTGACGGCGACATCGGTGCTGCGAAGCGAATGCTCAAGAAATTCAAAGGAATCGGTGACACCGGTGCCGACATCTATTTGCGCGAAGTACAAGACGTCTGGACTTGGGTGCGACCGTACTTCGACAAACGAGCCGCCGGAGCCGCCAAGGCACTGGGACTGCCTACCGATCCGGCAAAGCTGAGTGCGCTTGCCCCGGGTGACAATGCCCGTCTGGCCGCAGCTTTGGTGCGGGCATCGCTCGACGACGATGTGCATCGACAGGCAGCCGGTTGAACCGGCGGTGACTGTTCGGATCGGGACCTCCGGCTGGTCCTATGACCACTGGACAAATGTGCTCTATCCCCCGGGCCTGGCGCCCGCACGCCGTTTGGGCCGCTACGTCGAGGAGTTCGACACTGTCGAGCTGAATGCGAGTTTCTACCGCTGGCCCAAGGATTCGACGTTCGCCGGGTGGCGTGAGCAACTCCCGACCGGGTTCACAATGTCGGTGAAGGCCCACCGTGGATTGACGCACTACCGCCGGCTGGCCTCACCCGACGCGTGGATCGAACGGTTCGAACGCTGTTGGCAACTACTCGGCGACCGCCATGGTGTGCTGCTGGTTCAGCTGCATCCCGAACAACGGCGGGACGACGCTCGCCTCGATGGATTTCTGGCCAGCGTGCCCAAATTCATCAGGGTGGCAGTGGAGTTGCGGCACCCGTCCTGGAACGACCCGGCGGTGTATGCGGTGTTGGAGAACCGTCGCGCCGCCTATGTGGTGATGAGCGGCGCCGGCCTGCCGTGCATCCCGCTTGCCACCACCGATTTCGTCTACGTGCGGATGCACGGCCCTGATCCGGCCACCATGTACACGGGCTCTTACTCGGACGAAGAGCTCCGCAGCTGGGCTGGGCGAATTGCCGAATGGGACGGCGAAGGCAGGGACGTCTGGCTGTACTTCAACAACGACCTGTATGGCCACGCGGTGCGCAACGCTAAATTCTTGCGAACCCTTTTGGCCGAGTCAGCTTATCCTGATGACGTCGGGTAATCGCGTGCCTTGCAACCGTTCCCGCTCGGCGCGCCGGCGCTTGATCCGCAGCCGGGCGTCGGCGGGCAAGGTGACCACTTCGTCACAAGTGAGGTAGAAGATTTCGCCGGCGACGTCTAAAATATCCGCCGCGGCTAACCGAGAGCCCAATTCTCGCAAGGTCATTCGTAGTTCGTGGGTGAACCGCATGGTTGCGTCGTAAGCCAGTTCTCGAGAAGTTCGAGCGCTCGCCGCCATCCGCTCGGTCAGCTTCGCCGCCGACTCATCGGGCGGCATTGGGCGAGGTACCGCGGTCGCGGCGCGCCCGGCAGCAGCCAGGAGCAGCGCCGGATCATCACCGAACACCAGGTTGGCCAGTTCGATTTCACCCGGACCGCGGTGCCCGATCCGGCTCACAGCAGCGGTGAAGGCGGCGGCGGTACTGCGCGACAGAGCGCTGATGCCGTCGAGATCGGCGTCGAGGGCCAGCGCGCACAACTGCGGATCGCTTCGGATCAGCGCCGCCAGCGAGGAAGTCTTGACCTCGACGGCGTCGCTTTCGACCAGCATGGCCACCCCGATGTTGCTGCGTCGGTCGGTGCGCTGCAGCGTCGCCGCGGTGATGCCGGTGTCGATCAGCCAGAGGCCGGTGAGCTCCCAGCCCTGATGGATCCTGTCCCGCAGTAGTCGGATCCGCACCTGAAGCTCAGCGTCCGTTCGCGACGTCAGCTGCGCCGCGTCGAGGTGTTCGGCGCTCGCGGCCGCTACGTAGGCCTGGGTGTCGGCCCGCAGATGACGTAACAATGCCATTGCCCGTTTGACGACAATGGCTTTCCTGGCCTTGGCGGCCGATCCGAGCAACCTACCGGCCAGGCGCCGATGGCGCAGCGGCAGCAGCGCATCGGCAGTTGAGTCGCCCAGCGACTGTTGCACAACGTCGTGCGCATCCCAGCCGGGTAACTGGCCTGCCACGATCACGCTGGCCGAAACGCCGACGTAGGGGCGGTGACCGAAGACCGCGATCGCCCGACTCGCCCACTCGCCGGCAACCACGTCGCCCAAACTCATCACCTGGCTGATGAGCCGGTTGGCCGCGCGAAAACCGGCGAGTTGGACGTCGAGCGTCATAGGCGTCAATGGCCCAGGCAGCGTCGCGGCCAGACTGGCTGCGCTGAATACCGGGAACCGGGGATCGATCCGATCGTCGAACTCGCCCTCCAGCTCGTCCGGCGCCGCGGACAGTAACCGGGTGCCGTCGGATGGCTCGGTCCGCGGCGCGACCTCCAGCGGTATCGACAGATGACCGGACAGGTCGACGGTGCCCCTGACTTCAAGTCTGCGGCCGGCCAATCCGCGCGCGGTGTCGGCGACCGCATCGCTTGCGCCCCAGCCGAACTCGAATTGCCAATCGTCGTGCAGCGCGGTGACGTCCAGCTCCGGGATCAGTTGGGGCCAGGTTGGCAGACGAGCAAGCCGCGGCCGGCGCCCGACGGACAGCAGCAGTCGACGTGCGGCGGATATTTCGGTGGTGTCGGCAGTCGCGAGATCCACCAGCCCAGTGCGGTTGGTCGTCACTGCCAGCACCAGGAATCGGAGCAGGTCATCGAAATGCAGTAACCGCAACGGCCCGGTTGAATCCTTGCTGTGCAGCAGGCTGCCCACCGTGCGGCAGATCATCCAATCGAGTTGGCGGCCCACCGGCGGCGCTACCCGCACGATCAGGCTCGGCGCCCAGCCGCTCGATACCAGCGCCTCGGCCTGCCGGTAGAGATCGGGCTGCCCGGCCGACTGAGACAGGTAGATCAGCCGGGAACCTGCGCAGGTCGCCGCGTGAGCGACGCGCACGAGTCCGTTGATCCCGGCGCTGCCCGGCGCGGTGGCCTCGATCGGGGCGAGGTGAAGGACCACATCGGATTCGTCGGCCAGCTGCTGCAAGACCGGTCCGCCCAGCGGCCCGCAAACAAAGTCGACGCCGGGCTCCAAGTTTTCATGCGGGTGCGGCGCGATGCCGCTGACTGCGTGTCCGGCGGCGAGTAGCTGGCGGGCGACCGCACGGCCAACCACTCCGGTGATCCCGGTGAGCAGGATCCGCACGCCCGACCACCTCCAACGGTGTCTAGCCGACTAATCGCACAATAAGCGTGCAAAGCGGTTCACAGGCAACTTTCAGCTAACCCGGAACTGTCACTTCAGGGTGGCGGTGCCGTCCGCAAGGATCGCAACCTTGGCGCCCGCGATGTCGTCATGCACCGTGGCCGCGGCCGCCGCCGGGTCGGCCATCAAAGCCAGGGTGCGGCGGTCGTCGGGGGTGCGAACCGCCAGAAACGCCTTCTCGGGCCGGCCGTCCCGGTCGAACGGCGTCGTCCAGGCTTCGACGGTGCCGACGCCTTCCCATTGAACCGCCGCCTCCCGGGTGGGTTCCCGATCGACCGCGGATTGCACGTCTTCCCAACGGAATTCGACCGCCGGCGGTTCGGTGCCGTAGACGCCGAAGCTGTGTTTGGTCAGGTAGCCGCCGTTGGCGGTGATCAAGCCGCGCCGCCCCGGGTTGGCCGCCAGCACTTCGGCCATCGTCGCGATCGAGTGCGACACGTAGTTGCTCCACGGACCGCCGGCGAACGTCAGCCCGCCGGTCACGGTCAGCGGGCGCGCCGGATCGTCGATCGGCAGTCCGAGTTCGGCAGCCGCGACCTGCACAGCGGACGGGAAACAGGAGTACAGGTCGACATGGTCGACGTCGTCGATGCCCAGGCCGGCCAGTGCCAGGGCGCGAGCACCGCCGATCCGGATGGCCGGCGACCGGTAGAGCTCGGCGCGCTCGCTGATGGTGAAGGTGTCGTGCGCGTCGGTGCCGGCATACGGGTACACCCAGCGTTCGCTGGGGATCTGCAGACGGCTCGCGGTTTCGACCGAGGTCAGGATCAGGGCGGCGGCCTGGTCGACCATGTTGTTGGAGTTCATCAGCTTGGTGTACGGCCAGCTGATCATCCGGTTCGCCGGGCCATCCCGCCAAATCTCTTCGGCTGCAACTTGTTTACGAATCCACGCATGGGGATTGCGCACCGCTACCGCGTTGAACCGGGCCCATAGCTCGCCGACCCGCTCGCGGTGATCCTCGATCGGCTCCCCGGCGCTGATGCGCAGCGCCTGCTCGAACAACGGATAGACGTATGCCGGGCGGTCCAGCCCGATGCGGTCTTCAGCCGGCCCGGCCATCGGTACGTTCTCGTCGGCGCTTTCGGCAAGCGGCACCGACTCGTCCTGATCGGTCCAGGTAAGCCGCTTGCCCTTGGCGCGCAACTGCATTCGGGTACGCCACATTTCCGCGCCCGCCACCAGCACCACGTTCGCGCGTCCGTGTTGGATGTCCAGACACGCCTGGTTGACCAGCGATTGCGGCACGTTGCCGCCCACGCCGCTGTAACGGGTGGCCGGCCGGGAGGCGCCGATGCGTTGACCCAGCAGCAGACCGGGGTCGCGGTAGCGCGCTGAAAGCAAGTTGACCACGCGGATTGCGTCGACGGCCTCCAGCACCCGAGGGTCGGCGGCCTGGCGCGCGGCCGCGGCCATCAGATCCACGGGTTCTTTCGCGTTTTCTTCTGCTGCCGGGTCCGCATGATGGTTGAGCTGGCCATAGCCGACCAGCACCGGCGTCCTGGGATTGACGGGCATTGACGAAGACCTTCCGGGATTTGTGCGCCAGCGGAATGCTAGGCGGTGTCGGTAGCGGCGAATAGCACGCCGTCGTTGATCAATCGCTCGGTTTCTTCACTGCTCATCCCGAGGATCTTGTGGCAGATCTCGCGGGTGTCCTGGCCGGGCAACGGCGCCGGCCGTTGCGGTGCCGGCGGGATGTGGCGAAACGGCGCCGGGCCGGTTTCGGCCGGCAACGGATGATCGAACAGCGGATGCGTCATGTCGCTGAACAGCTTTCGCGCGCGCAGCTGCGGGTCGTCGAGAATATCGGGCGGACGGTTCATCTGACCCGCGGGGACGCCGGCGGATTGCAAAGCTTCGGCAACCTGCAACGGCGTGCGGCCGCGCGTCCACCCCGAGACCTGTGCCAGTAACTCCTGCCGGTGTGCGACCCTGGCCTCGCCGGTCGCGAACCGCTCATCATCAGCCAACCCGGATATCCCGAAAACCGTTGTTGCCGAACGCCAATCAGCGTCATCGCGGATCGAGATAACACACCATTCATCGTCGCCCGCGCATCGGAAGACGTCCTGCACGCTGGTGTCGTCGTGCAGATCGGCGTGGCCGGCTGCCCGGACGGCGTCGATGACATACCGGGCGTCGAGTTGGTTGACCACCGCCTCGGCTTGGGAGACATGGACCCGGGCGCCGTCGCCGGTGCGGTTGCGGTGGATCAGCGCGGCCAGCGCGCCGATCGCGGTGATCCGGCCGACCACATGGTCGGGAAAGACTGTGGTCGAATCGTAGAACCGGTGCCGCGAGCCATCGGCCGACCGATCGGAATCGTCGCGGTCTGTCCAGAGCTTGCTGACACCCGCGGTGGCGCGCACCAACGGTCCATATCCCAATCGGTCCCTCCATGGCCCGGTGTCGCCGAAGGCGCTGCTTTCTGCCAGCACCACTCGCTGGTTCAGGGCATGCAGCTGCTGGTACGAAAAACCCAGAGCAGCAAGGGTTCCCGGCTTGAAGTTGGCGAACACCGCGTCGGCCTCGGCGACCAGGCGGCTGAAGATCTGTTTGCCCTCGGCGACACGAAGATCCACACCGAACGCCAGGTTGTTGCGATGCGTCCAGGCGAACGACTCGCTCATCGCATCGCCGACCCGAGCCTGCCGTAACCCATCGGGATAGGCCGCACTCTCGACTTTGATTACCTCGGCGCCCAGATCGCCGTAGAGGCGGCTGAGTTCGCCGCCGGCGACGATGATGCCGAGGTCGATGATCCGCAACCCATCGAACGGACGGCACACCTTTCGCGGCGTCGGGGTAGGCGCGGGGGCGGCGAGCCACCCGGCCTTGTCGTGGCCGGCGGGCGGTGCGGGTGCGCGGAAACCGATGTGCCGACCATCGACGGCGTAATAGCCGGCTGGAACGCCCACCTGCACACCCGGAACGAGTTCAGCCTCGGCGATGGCGCCGACTGCCTGAAAATGATCCGACGCCAAGATCTGCGCCGGGGACAGCACGGCGGCAATCGGCACACCGTGCGCCTGCCCGGCCGATACCAACGCTTTCATGGTCTGGTCGGCGAACAACTGCTCGACCAGCGTGCCGATCTGCGGCCAGGCGGCGAAGCGCGCAGCGATCACGTCGTAGCGGGGGTCCTGGTATTCCTCGGGCTCCCCCAGCCAGCGGCGCAGCCCGTGCCACTGTCGCGGCGACATTACACAGATGCGTACGTAACCGTCCTGACACGAGTAGATCGGGTAGGCATCCTGGTTCTTCGGCCGGCCGCGCCACCGACTTGGCCGGCGGATGCCCGCAGCGGCCTGACCGTGCGCCCCGAACGCCGGGTCGAGCGCCATCACGACCGCATCGAACCGAGCGAAGTCGATGTAATCTCCTGTTCCGCAACATAATCGGTTGTAGTACGCGACCAGTGCTGCCCAGGTGGCCTGGACACGCCGCGGTGGCCGACGCGATCCCGTCCGGTGGCAGCACGGGTGTTCCGGTGGTGGGACCTGACCGTGACAGCGCACCCGAGAGGGCGTAAAGCACCGGATCGGTCGCCCGCCATGACGCCCGCGGTCCGTCCTCGCCGAAATCGGTGATCGACAATGCAACCAACTGCTGACATCGATCGGCCAGCTCGGCGCACGAGGTTCCGTAGGCTGCGGCCTGACCGGGATTCCCGCTGTCGACGACGATGTCGGCGCTGCCGGCAAGCTCGACCAATCGGGCTCGGTCGTTCGGGTCGGACGGATCCAGCACGGTGCTGCGCTTGTTGGCGTTGTGCAGGGCGAAGCGCAGGCTGGTGCCGCGCAGCGTCGGCGGCCGGGCGCGCGACGGGCTGCCACCCGGCGGCTCCACCTTGAGCACGTCGGCACCGAAGTCCGCGAGCAGCCGGGTGACCGCGTCGCCGTCGTCGCCGGACAGGTCGAGCACCCGCAGCGACGCCAGCAGCCCTTGCGGCGATCGCAAACTCGGCGTAGCCGAGTGCAGCGGGTCGCCGCCATTGACTCCGCTGTCGACCACGTCCACGTCGGCCAGCGTAATGGGCGCCGGATCCCCCACCCGCCTACCTCGGCGTGGTGCGCCGTTCACCAAGCTTGCGGACAATTGGGCGGATGAGCTTACAAACCGGCACGCCCGCCAAGCTTTCCGATGACGAACTGGCCGGCATCCACGCCTACTGGCGTGCGGCCAACTATCTGTCGGTCGGCCAGATCTATCTGCTGGACAATCCTTTGCTGCGTGAGCCGCTGGCACCCGAACACGTCAAACCGCGACTGCTGGGACACTGGGGCACCACTCCGGGGCTGAACCTGGTCTATGCACACCTCAACCGCGTCATCCGCAACCGCGACGCCAACGTCATCTTCATCACCGGGCCCGGCCACGGCGGCCCCGGGCTGGTCGCCAACGCCTTTCTGGAGGGCACCTACAGCGAGGTGTACACCGGCATCGAAGAAGACACCGACGGATTGCGAAAGCTCTTCCGGCAGTTCTCCTTTCCGGGCGGGATCCCCAGCCATGTAGCTGCCCAGACACCGGGCTCCATTCACGAGGGCGGCGAGCTGGGATACGCCCTGGTGCACGCTTACGGCGCGGCCTTCGACAATCCCGACCTGGTGGTCGCCTGCGTCGTCGGCGACGGCGAGGCTGAAACCGGGCCGCTGGCCGCCAGCTGGCACTCCAACAAATTCCTCAACCCGGCCAGCGACGGCGCGGTGCTGCCGATCCTGCATCTCAACGGCTACAAGATCGCCAACCCGACCGTGCTGGCCCGTATCCCGCACCCCGAGCTGGAGTCGCTGCTGCGTGGCTACGGCTACCGGCCCATCACCGTCGCCGGAGACGATCCCGCCGACGTGCACCAGCAACTTGCCGCCGCTCTTGACCAGGCTTTCGACGACATCACCGGAATTCAGCGCGACGCCCGTAGCGGTGGCAAGATCGACCGGCCGGTGTGGCCGATGATCGTGTTGCGCACCCCCAAAGGCTGGACCGGGCCGCGAGTGGTCGACGGCAAGCAGGTGGAGGGCACCTGGCGAGCGCATCAGGTCCCGCTGGCCGAGACCCGGGATAACCCCACCCACCGCGCGCAGCTCGAGGAATGGATGCGCAGTTATCAGCCCGCAGATTTGTTCGACGACGACGGCGGGCTACGCGCGGAGTTACGGGCGTTGGCGCCCAGCGGTGATCGCCGGATGAGCGCCAACCCGCACGCCAACGGCGGTCTGCTGCTGCACGACCTGGACTTGCCTGACTTTCGCGAATACGCCGTCGACGTCCCGCAGCCCGCGGCGAAGACCCACGAGGCCACCCGGCTGCTGGGTAGGTTTCTGCGGGATGTGATCGCCCGTAACCGCGACCGGTTCCGGCTGATGGGCCCCGACGAGACGGCCTCCAACCGTTTGGACGCGGTCTACGAGTCGACCGGCAAGGTGTGGCTTTCGGAGACGATGCCCGACGATGACCACCTCTCACCGTCCGGCCGGGTGATGGAGGTGCTGTCCGAACACCTGTGCCAAGGCTGGCTGGAGGGGTATCTGCTGACCGGACGCCACGGGTTGTTCAACTGCTACGAGGCGTTCGTCCACATCGTCGACTCGATGCTCAACCAGCACGCGAAATGGTTGTCCACCAGCCGCGAACTGCCGTGGCGCCGGCCGATAGCGTCGCTCAATTATCTGCTGAGCTCCCACGTCTGGCGCCAGGACCACAACGGTGCCTCCCATCAAGACCCCGGGTTCATCGACCTGGTCGCCAACAAACGCCCCGAGGTGGTGCGGGTCTACCTGCCCCCGGACGGCAACACGCTGCTCTCGGTGGCCGACCACTGCCTGCGCAGCCGCGACTACATCAACGTCATCGTCGCCGGCAAGCAGCCCGCGCTGGCCTATCTCGATATGGAGTCCGCGATTGCCCACTGCACCCGCGGGCTGGGCATCTGGGAATGGGCGAGCACCGCGACCGCCGAACCGGACGTGGTGCTGGCCTGCGCCGGCGACATCCCGACGCAAGAGGCGTTGGCCGCCGCCGACATCCTGCGCCGCGAGCTGCCCGACCTGGGCGTGCGGGTGGTCAACGTCGTCGACCTGATGCGCCTACAGCCGGACGCCGAACATCCGCATGGCTTGCCCGACAACGAATTCGACGCTTTGTTCACCCGCGACAAGCCGGTCATCTTCGCCTACCACGGCTATCCGTGGCTGATCCACCGGCTCACCTACCGTCGCACCAACCACCATCACATCCATGTGCGCGGTTTCAAGGAGCGCGGGACCACGACGACGCCGTTCGACATGGTGATGCTCAACGATCTGGACCGCTTCCACCTGGTGATGGACGTCATCGACCGCGTGGACGGCCTGGCCGGCCGCGCCGCCATGCTCCGCCAGCAGATGGCCGATGCCCGGCTGGCCGCGCGCCGCTACACCCGCGAGCACGGCGACGACGATCCGCATATCGCCGGGTGGACCTGGGCAGCCCGCGGGTAGGCCATCGAGTCTGCGTACAGCGCGGCTCGGCGGCGGTTTCGCTGACCGTCAGTGCAGGTTCGACGCCCTCACCGCAGATTCGTGTGTAGGAGCCATCGGCACTACCGTGGTGCAGGTGGCGACTGTGTTGTCGGTGAACGTGGCTCGGGTCTGCACCAATCCCGATCCGCACGCGATATCGAATGTGACCGGTATCGACAAAGTGTCGGTCAGCGAGCCGGTCATGGTGCGCGCGCCGGGGCCGATGCACGGCGGAATCGGTAGCGGGCTGGTGGGCGATTTCATCGGCAACCAGAAATTTCACGGCGGTGACGATCAGGCCGTTTACGTGTATGCGCGAGAAGACCTGGACGCGTGGGAGATTGAACTCCAGCGCACACTCGCCAACGGAAACTTCGGTGAGAACCTGACCATCTCGGGCGTCGATGTGAACGGGCTGCGGATCGGCGAACGGTGGCGGGTTGGCACCGACGGCTTGGTGCTGGAAGTCTCCGCACCCCGCACGCCATGCCGCACGTTCCAGGCGTTCCTGAATTTGAGCCACTGGATGAGGGCCTTCATTCAGGCCGGGAAACCCGGCGCTTACTTACGAGTGATCTCGCCCGGAACCGTGCGCGCGGGTGACGCAATTGAAGTCGCGTCCACCCCCGATCACGGCGTGACCATCGGGTTGGTCTTCCGTGCTCGCTTTTCTGAACCGGAGTTGCTGCCTCAATTGTTGGTGGCCGACGCATTGCCAGCGGAGTGGAAGGACCACGCGCGCCGCCGTGCCACGTCGAAGGACGGCTAAATATCGAGGTAAGCGGGCGTCATCGGTGCGCAGGTAAACTTGCCGAATGCCCGACGCGACCGTTGCCGCCGACACCCATCCAGCGGTGTCGCAGCTCTCGGCGCTGCACCAGTTCCGCATCTACGTCGACGTCGCGCTGGTCGTAGTGGTGCTCGTGCTGACCAACCTGATCGCACACTTCACCACCCCCTGGGCGGGCGTGGCGACGGTCCCGGCAGCCGCAGTCGGGCTGGTCGCGTTGCTACGGTTCAACGGTCTTGGTTGGGCCGAGCTTGGCCTGGGCCGTGACGACTGGAAATCCGGTGCTGCCTATGCGCTCGCCGCGATCGCCCTGGTGGTGACCGTGATCGCGGTCGGCGTAATCCTGCCGCTGACCCGGCCGATGTTCATGAACAACCACTACGCGACGATCTCGGGGGCGCTGGTCGCGTCCATGATCATCATTCCGCTGCAAACCGTAATTCCCGAGGAGTTGGCGTTCCGCGGTGTGCTGCACGGTGCGTTGAGCCGGGCCTGGGGGTTCCGTGGCGTTGCGCTGGCGGGTTCGCTGCTGTTCGGTCTTTGGCATATCGCGACATCGCTTGGGCTGACGAGCAGCAACGTCGGATTCACTCGGGTGTTCGGCGGCGGTGTCATAGGCATGCTGGCGGGCGTGACGCTGGCGGTGGTCGCGACAGCTGCCGCCGGGTTTGTCTTCAGTTGGTTGCGCCGACGCAGCGGCAGCCTGATCGCGCCGATCGCCTTGCATTGGTCGCTGAACGGGTTGGGCGCGCTGGCTGCCGCGCTGGTCTGGCATCTGTCCAGCTGACCGGTCGTTACACCAGCAGCACGGCAGCGCCGGCAACGCGGCCGGCGCTCAGATCAGACAGCGCCCGGTCAGCTTGAGCCAATGGGTATTCCGGCGTGGTCACCTCGATGTGATGTTCGGCTGCGAACTCAAGGAAGGCCCGCGCGTCGGCGCGGGTATTCGACGTCACCGAGCGCAACTGGCGCTCTTGGAACAGGTGGCGCTGGTAGTTGAGGACGGGAATGTCGCTCAAGTGGATCCCGGCGATCGCCAAGGTGCCGCCGCGGTCGAGCGCCTCCAGGGCGGGCAGCACCAGATCGCCGACCGGGGCGAACAGGATTGCGGCGTCGAGGCTTACCGGCGGCGGGTCGGCGGCGCCTTGGGCCGACGCGGCGCCCAACCCCAGCGCCAGTTCTCTGGCCTCGGCACCGCGCGTCATCACGTGCACTTCGGCGCCCTGAGCCAACGCGACCTGCGCGGTGATGTGGGCGCTGCCGCCGAACCCGTAGAGTCCGAGCCGGCCGCCGGGCGGCAGCTCGGCGCGCAGCAGCGACCGGTAGCCGATAATGCCGGCGCACAGCAGCGGCGCAAGTTCGCTGTCGCTGTAGCCACTTGGCAGATGGTGGGCGAAAGCGGCTGGGACCGTCGCGAATTCGGCGTAGCCGCCGTCGGCGTCCCAACCCGTGTAGCGGGAATTCGGACACAGGTTCTCGTCGCCGCGCAGACAGTACTTGCAAGCTCCGCAGGTGTGCCGCAGCCAGGCGATCCCGACCCGGTCACCGACGCTGAACTGGTCGCCGGCATCGGCGCCGACCGCTGAGCCCACTTCTGAGCCCACGTCGACGACCTCCCCCACCACTTCGTGTCCGGGGGTCACGTGTTCGCGGTGCACCGGAAGGTCGCCCTCGGTGACGTGCAGGTCGGTGCGGCACACCCCGCAGGCGCGCACGGCGACCAGCAACTCTGACGGCTCGGGCCGGGGCACCTGCGCGCTGACCCGTTCCAGCGGCTCGGTGCTCATCGGGCCGGGTCGACGCACCCGCCACGCACTCATCGTTGTTGCGGTCATCAATACAGCATGCTGCTAATCGTCGCGGCTATAAGGGTTTAGCGTTTGACAGCGCTTCGAAGGAGTCGCACAACGAAGAGCAAAATAACGGCCCCGAGCAGCGCGGTGAAGAAGGTAAACCACCGACGGCCATGTTCAACGTCGACGTTGAGCCAGCTGAGAAGGGCTCCGCCGATATATCCGCCGACAACGCCAACGAGTATGTCCAGCAGGATGCCCGAGCCGCCACCGCCGACGATTTTGCCCGCGACCCAGCCGGCGATGCCCCCGATGATGATGTAGGCGAGCCAGCTGACGGCAGTCGGTGTGGACAGCGCGAGGAATTGAGTAGCCGCCATGACGTCCATCTGGACCTCCTTGGGGTTGCCGGCCAAGCCCGCTGCTGGACTACGACCGCTCGGTCAGGTCGACACCGCGCCAGGCGCCGGCGTCGGGCCGTTGCCGCCAGCGGGCTGTCCCGGCGGCGGGGGTGCTGCCGGTGCCGGCGCTGGAGCTCCCGGAGCGGGCGCTGGCCCTGGCGCTGCCGGGGCAGGCGCCGGAGGCGGAGCTCCCGGAGCGGGCGCCGGAGGCGGAGCTCCCGGAGCGGGCGCTGGAGCTGCCGGAGCCGGCGCAGGCGCTCCGACCGGACGGACCGACCCGGCCAGTGTCGTCGCGCCGGCTACGTCGACCGGATCGTTGGAGGTGCCCAGCCAGACCACGAACCAGCGCTGGTTCGCCGAACCCTGCGGTGCGTTCGGTCCCGACGGACTGACCACGCCGGCCCAGATCTGGCCGTTGGGTTTGCTGGCATCACTAAATTTGACCTCGTAATACGAGGCGCCCCCCGTCACGCCGTCGGCGGTCAGCGGGGCGGTCGCCTGGTTGATCCGCGTACCGGGATACGGCATGAAGAACTCACCCATATCCGATGCCAGCCGGGTCGCAGCCTTGGTGTTGTCGGGTTCAGCGCTGGCGTAAAGCTTCTGGTCCAACTTGCCGAGTACAACGCGGGTGTCGTTGGCTACTGGTGGTGGCTGCCCCGGGGCGGGCGGCGGCCCGGTCTCCTTGCTCAGCAGTGCCGAGCCATAGTCGAGGTGGGTGGCGTCCGACTCCACCCAGCCGGCTGGAATGACGTAGCTGAACCCGCCGACCGGGTTGTCGATGCGCGCAGGCTGAGGCGCGTTCGGGTCGGTTGCCGGAGGCGCAGGCGCGTTGGGGCCGGCACCGGGTGGCGCTGCGACCGGGTCGGCGGGCGGAGGTGCCGTCGGCGGACCGCCCGGGCCCGGTGCCGCGTCTGCAGGGCCGTTGGGCGGCGGGGGCGCCGCCGTGGTGGTGCCCGGCGGGGGCACCGGGTCTGCGCTCGCCGTCGCCGCCGGCACCGCGAGCGCAATGGCTCCGGCGCCGCTTATCGCGGCGATCGCCAGCGTCGTCCAGCGGCTTTTGGGCCGTGTCGAGTTTGCGTCCACCTGGTCCATAAGAAAAACCTATCGTGTTACAGCCGCGGGGCAAGTTTGTAGTGGTGACTATGTTACTGAATTGCCGCCGATTGCGACCACGTATTCCGACGCATCAACGCAGATCAGCGGGCCAAGTCGACGAACGCGTGCGGTCGCGGCCACCGGGCGCCATCCCGATCCCGGCCGGGCGCGTCTCAAGGCCCGGCGAAGCCGGCTTGGTTGAGGACCTGTTGACCCGTTGCCCCGGTCACACGGTGTCGAGCGTTGTCCAAACGGTGACCGCGCCGTGCCTGATTCAAAGTTTCATCTCTAGCTACCGTCCAGTAACATGTACGGAGATTGACGCCATACACGCCCTGAAATCCCAGGGACCGGCTTTGCGGTGTGCCACCATCGAAGCATCGGATGACCGTTGCTCCAGGCGGAAGCCGCAGGTGCCTGTAAGTGGCCGTCACCTGGATTCAGTGCTGAATACAAGGAGGTCATGGCGGTGGACGTACTGGTAACCGGGGGCGATACCGAATTGGGTCGCACCGTTGCTGAAGGATTCCGCGACGCCGGCCACACGATCACCCTGGTCGGGACACGTCGAGACGACCTCGAGGTAGCCGCCAAGGAGCTCGAAGCGGACGCGATCATCTGCGACACCACCGACCCGGCCAGCCTCGCGGAGGTCCGTGGGCTGTTCCCCCATCACCTGGACACCATCGTCAACATCCCGGCGCAGCGCTGGAACCCGGGCGATCCACGCGCATACTCGCTGTCAGATCTGGCCGCCGCATGGCGGAACTCGCTGGACGCCACTGTGCTGTCCGCGGTGCTGACAGTTGAGACCGTTGGCGATCATCTGCGCTCCGGTGGGTCGATCATCAGCGTGGTGCCGGAAAACCCCCGCGCTGGCAGCGCTGAAGCCGCGGTCAAGGCCGCACTGGCGAACTGGGTCGCGGGCAAGGCGACGGTCTTCGGCACCCGCGGTATTACGGTCAACGCCGTCGCCGCCGGGCGCGGAACGCAGCCGGGCTACGAAGGACTGTCCAGCGCGCCGCCGACGGTTGCCGCTGAGGTCGCGCGGTTGGCGCTGTTCCTGAGCAGCTCCGCTGCCCGCCATATCAACGGACAGCTCTTGCACGTCAGCCATGGTGCGCTGACGCAATTCGCCTAGCCTGGCGAAGACGGTGCCCTCCGCCGGCGACGGCTTATTAGGGTCGACCGGGTGACTATCCGACTTGGCCTGCAAATCCCCAACTTTTCTTACGGCACCGGCGTCGAGCAGCTCTTCCCCACGGTCGTCGCACAAGCCCGCGAGGCCGAATCGGCCGGATTCGACTCGGTTTTCGTGATGGACCACTTCTACCAACTGCCGATGCTGGGCTCGCCCGACCAGCCGATGCTCGAGGCATACACCGCTCTCGGTGCATTGGCGACGGCGACCGAACGGGTTCAATTGGGGGCGTTGGTAACCGGCAATACCTATCGCAACCCGACCCTGCTGGCCAAGGTCATCACGACACTGGACGTGGTGAGCGCCGGCCGCGCGATTCTCAGCGTCGGAGCCGGCTGGTTCGAACTCGAACATCGCCAACTCGGTTTCGAGTTCGGCACTTTCACCGACCGGTTCCAGCGGCTCGAGGAGGCGCTGCAAATTCTCGATCCGATGATCAAGGGTGAGAGGTCGACATTCTCCGGCAAGTGGTACACGACGGAATCGGCGTTTGCCGAGCCGCGCTATCGCGACCGCATTCCGATCCTCATCGGCGGCAGCGGGGAGAAGAAGACCTTTTCCATTGCGGCGCGCTACGCCGACCACCTCAACGTCATCGCCGGATTCGACCAGCTGCCCGGCAAGCTCGACGCGCTGGCCAAACGGTGCGACGACGCTGGACGTGATCGCTCGACGCTGGAGACCAGCATCCTGTTGACCGTGCTGTTGGACGACAACATCAAGCCGGACGACGTCCCGGCGAAGAGGAGCCGACGCATGGTGGCGGGCAGCGCCGACTACATCGCCGAACAGGTCCAGACGAAGGTGCTGGACGCCGGCATCGACGGCGTGATCGTCAACTTGTCGTCCTACACGCCCGGCGTGATCACCGCGGTCGCACAGGCGCTGCGCCCGCTAGTCGGCCTCTGATCAGCATGGCGAGGCGCATCACGTTCAACCTCCCAGGTGGGGCTGATCACAAGGGTCGGACTCGATAATTGCAGGTCCGGGCGGCTACGGTGTTAGTTGACCCTTAGTGAGATCCGCCGCCAGCCGAGGAGCGATCCAATGAGCGCCCTACCTGAAGCCACTGCACCCAATCATCGGCACCGGGTCGTGGTAATCGGGTCCGGATTCGGCGGGCTGAACGTAGTCAAGAAGCTCAAGAGGGCCGATGTCGACATCAAGTTGATCGCCCGCACCACCCACCACTTGTTCCAGCCGCTGCTGTATCAAGTTGCGACCGGCATCATCTCGGAAGGCGAGATCGCCCCGACCACCCGCGTCATTCTGCGCAGGCAGCACAATGTCCAGGTGTTGCTCGGTGACGTCACGCATATCGATCTTGCCCGCAAGGTCGTCGTGTCGGAACTGCTGGGTCATACCTACGAAACCCCTTACGACAGCTTGATCGTCGCCGCCGGCGCTGGGCAGTCCTACTTCGGTAACGACCACTTCGCCGAGTTCGCCCCCGGTATGAAATCGATCGACGACGCGCTCGAGCTGCGCGGCCGGATCTTGAGCGCGTTCGAGGCGGCCGAACGGTCAAGCGATCCCGAGCGGCGCAAGAAGTTGCTGACGTTCACCGTCGTCGGCGCCGGTCCTACCGGCGTGGAGATGGCCGGCCAGATCGCGGAACTGGCCGACTACACCTTGAAGGGCGCCTTCCGGCACATCGACTCGACCAAGGCCCGGGTAGTTCTGCTCGATGCAGCACCGGCCGTCCTGCCGCCGTTTGGCGAAAAGCTCGGCAAGCGAGCGGCCGCGCGGCTGGAAAAGATGGGTGTCGACATCCAGTTGGATGCGATGGTCACCGACGTCGACCGCGACGGCATCACGGTCAAGGACCCGGACGGCAGCGTCCGGCGCATCGAATCCGCGTGCAAGGTGTGGTCGGCCGGCGTCTCGGCCAGCTCACTGGGCCGGGATCTGGCCCGCCAGTCGGCCGCCGAGCTGGACCGCGCAGGTCGAGTCAAGGTGTTGCCCGATCTGTCGTTGCCGGGCCACCCAAACGTGTTCGTCATCGGCGATATGGCTGCCGTTGACGACGTGCCCGGCGTGGCGCAGGGCGCGATTCAAGGCGCCAAGTACGTCGCCAGCACGATCAAGGCCGAGCTTGCGGGTGCCGACCCGGCAGCGCGGGAGCCGTTCCAGTACTTCGACAAAGGCTCGATGGCCACGGTGTCGCGGTTTTCCGCGGTGGCCAAGATCGGTCCGCTGGAATTCAGCGGTTTCATCGCCTGGTTGGCGTGGCTGGTCCTGCACCTGGTTTACCTGGTCGGGTTCAAGACCAAGGTGAGCACGCTGCTGTCGTGGATTGTGACGTTCCTGAGTACTCGCCGGGGCCAGTTGACGATCACCGAACAGCAAGCGTTCGCCCGCACCCGACTGGAGCAGCTGGCGGTGCTGGCCGCCGAGGCGCATCAGGACGAGGCCACGCCGGCGGCTAGCTAGCGCGCTTCTTCCAGATTCTGCAGCCGTACTCCGGCCAAACACACTGTGCGTTTAGGCTTCTGACCTGCTAAAACAGGTGTAGGTGCGATCTCTGTGCGTGCCGGTATTTTGAAGTAAGCAAACCCGGTAGGGAACCGCGACCACGCGGCCGTGGCCGTGGCCGTGGTTCAGTACGCGAAATTCTGGGCGATGATCCAACCGGGGATGAAAATGAGCACGGTCAGCAGAGGCGCAATGCAGCCAATCGCCATGCCTCGACCGACCTGACTCGCCGCCCCGCGTCCACGTGTCAGGCCGTAAGCCACCAGCGCGTCAACTGCTAGCGCGGGCAACGCAATAACAGGAAGCAAGTACCACGCGGTCACCATGAGAACCCAGGTGACAAACTCAAGCACGAGAGTGTTGATCGCCACTGCCGCGAAGCTGGCTAAACCGTAGCGTCGCTGCTGCCTAACCGTGTTGACTTCGTCGTCAATCGAGCCAGAGGACAAATCCAACAGCTCCTATCAAGAAGATGGCAGCCGAAGCTGCCGTGCCGAGACGGAGACCGCGAACGGTTGATCCTCGTCCAGCGAAAGAGAGCACGGCAGCAACAAGCGAAATGACGACGGCGACGCCGCTCGCGGCGAGCACTTTGTGTCCTTCCGCGACATGGTCGTTGTCCTGAAATCCAATCTTGCCCAACACCAAGATCGCGGCGAGAAATACACCGAATACGAGTTGGATGACGATGGGTGTGGACCAGGTGGCCACGGACCATGCCCGTTCATCGAGACGACTAGAGCCTGAGGTCACTGGGTCTGTGTTCACATCGATACTCCGACGTTGGATGGTGGCGGCACTGCTGACGGGGGGTTATCGACCGATCCGAAAGACGTGTCTGGGAGCGGTATTGCCACGTCATACTTCGGATTCCATCCGCCCGTATCGAACGGTACGAACGCCTTTCCGCCGATCCCGACATGATGATGGAACGGAAGATTGAGCATGGGACCATGGTAACGAATACGCTGCGGCGTTACGGTCCGCCGGCGTCAGCGTGGACCACCGGCAATTCGATGCTTTGACGCACGGCTTTGCCAGTATCGCCCCGTTCGGAGGCGGCAGCGCCGACGCGACCGCTGCCGGCGGAATTGACGGAATCGGGATCGGGTCGGCGGTTCGAGATCGCGCTGATGGAATTGAGACGTTTGACAGCCGAGCGCCCAATTCCGCCACCAAGGGCCCACCACCAGTTCTACAAAAGATAACAATTCTGGAGGGGAGGTCTGCGACACCGCCCCGCCGACAGAAATCTCCTATCTCGACTCCCTCGTTCCTCCGCCGATGTTTTGCCCGGAGCATCCCAACGGAGGGGTGAAGTGCATGGCGTGCATGGACCTCAGGCGGATCGGTGAGGCATGGAAAGACACCACGAATGGACGGCAGTGGTGGCTGCGCACTCAACTCAACAAACCGAGCGGGGCTGATTAACGTTGTGCGTGTCCAGCACATCCGATATTTAGAAGATAATAGCAGGTCAACGCCTTAATACGTGTCTACAGCGTTTCTAGGTTCTGCAGCCGCACCTGACCGCGGGCCACTACCCGACCCTCAGAGTCGGTGATGGTGACCAGCCACAGTTGCTGACGGCGACCACGATGCACCGGCGTTGCGGTGCCATAGACCGTGCCACTGCCGATGGCGCGCAGGAAGTCGGTGTTGTTGTTGACGCCGACGACTGCACCGCCACCGTTCGCACTCAGCCATACAAAAGCGGCCGTGCTGGCCATGCTCTCGATCATCGAGCAGTAGACACCGCCGTGCATGATGCCCATCGGCTGCAGCAGCTTGGGCTGCACCTCCAAGTGGGCCCGCGCGCCGTCCGGGGTGAGTTCGGTGAAGATGAGCCCTAATTCGTTGTCGAACGGCGCTTCGAAACCCGGTGGAATGACTGAGTCTGGCGTTCCTGATGCGGGCTGCACGCCCTTGTGTTTACACCATCGGCCAGCAGATTCGGTCGCGCCCCCAAACGCGGGCGAACCCCGCGGACCGGCAGCCCGAAGCTCACCAGCGCGTCGAGCACCGCTTGACCGCGGCGCATCGCGGTCAACTCGTCGGCGCCGGCCAACTGTGGCACTTGGGTTGCGGCCGCCACCACCATCGAGCCGACGATGTGCCACATCGTCGCGACCGGAATCGCGCCGCCGCTGACCGCGTGCAGTTTGGCGAACAACGGTTCCAGAGTGCGGTGACAGCGGTGCGCGACCCACGTCGTCAACGCGGCCTCGCTCGGTAGCTGCGCTACCCCGTCGCGCAGGCAATCGCCGCGGTGGGCGGCGAAGTAAGAGTCGTCAGGCAGCATGCGTACGGTCGGGTCGACCACCCCGGCCCAGTCGATGACGCCGTCGGAGTCGACGTGCACCCACAGGTTGTCCAGGCCGGTGTCCTGCAGGCGATCGGTGCGCGCGGCCGACTTGAGTGGCCACCACCGGCGGATCGAGACATCGGCCAGCACTGCGACACCGTAGACCCGCGGGCACTGCGGATAGAGCTCGCGAAGCCGACGGCTGGAATAGTGCAACGGCAGCATGCGGTCAATGGCCATCGCCGCGATCAGCGGATCTTCGGTCAGAGTCGCCACGGGCCCCCTCCTTTTGTGAGGTAAGCCTAACCATATAATGGCGGCTGCACTGTGAACACCATCACACTTGCCGGACAAGGTCTGTACGACAGTCGGTAGTAAGTCGGAGTAGGCTTGCGTCATTGCACAGGAGAAGAAGAATCATGGCTAAGCTGACTCGTCTGGGGGATCTCGAACGTGCGGTAATGGACCATCTGTGGTCCGTTCCTCAACCGCAAACGGTGCGCCAAGTGCACGAGGCGCTGTCCATGCGGCGCGACCTGGCCTACACAACGGTCATGACCGTGCTGCAACGACTGGCCAAGAAGAATCTGGTTTCACAGATCCGCGACGACCGCGCGCACCGCTATGTTCCGGTGCACGGCCGCGACGAGCTGGTCGCCGGCTTGATGGTCGACGCGCTGGATCAGGCCGCCGACTCCGGAAGCCGGCAAGCGGCGTTGGTGCATTTCGTCGAACGGGTTGGCGCCGACGAGGCCGAGGCGCTTCGGCGGGCGCTCGATGAATTGGAGTCCGGTCACCGCGACACGTCGTCTGCTGGCGCTCGACCCGAGGGCTAAGGGAGACTGGCACCGTGTCCGGGCTCGCCTTCACCATCCTTGCGGTGATGTTGGTCGGCCCGGTACCGGCTCTGCTATCGCGGGCCAAGTGGCCGTTGCGCGCCCCGCGCGCGGCGATGGTGCTCTGGCAGGCCATTGCCGTGGCCGCGGTGCTCTCAGCGTTCAGCGCCGGGATCGCAATCGCCAGCCGGCTGTTTCTGCCCGGTCCGGACGGGCGGCCTACCGCCACCCCGATCGCTGGCATCAGCCGACTCGGCTGGCCGCTGTGGATTTTGGATGTCGCGGTTTTCGCGGTCACGCTGGTGATCGGCGCCCGGCTGGCGATCGCCGTGGTCCGGGTCGCGATCACCACGCGCCGGCGCCGCGCCCATCACCGCATGCTCGTCGACCTGCTCGGCGTAGCGCCGGACGCGATCTCCGCCCGAGTCTGCGCCCACGAACGTGACCTGCGCGTCCTGGAGGTAGCGCAGCCGCTGGCCTACTGTCTGCCTGGCGTGCGCAGCCGAGTGGTGGTCAGCGCGGGCACGCTGGACTCCCTCAGCGAGAGCGAGGTTGCCGCGATCCTGAGCCACGAGCGGGCCCATCTGCGCGCGCGTCACGATCTCGTCCTCGAGGCGTTCACCGCTGCACACGCCGCATTTCCCCGATTTGTCCGCAGCGCAAGCGCTTTGGACGCAGTGCAGCTGCTGGTCGAACTGCTCGCCGACGACGCCGCGGTCCGAGCGGCCGGCCGCGCTCCCCTGGCTCGCGCCCTGGTGACTTGTGCGTCGGGACGGACGCCGCTGGGCGCGCTGGGCGCCGGCGGTGCCCACACGCTGGTGCGGGTGCGCCGGCTTTCCGGGAGCGGCAACAGCCTGCTGTGGTCGACGGTCGCCTACCTCGCAGCGGCAGCGGTGCTGGTGGTGCCTACGATCGCCCTAGCCATTCCGTGGCTTACTGAACTGCAGCGGCTGTTCACTGCTGCCTAACCTACGGCTAGGGCATCGGCTGCGCATTGGCGATACTTTTTCAGATGCCCGAATATCGCGGTGCCACCGCGTTCGGTGCAAAGCTTGGAGAAAATCCCGACCCTGAGAGGCGAATACATGAGCTCGGACTCGAACGCTACTGCCGGTACCGCCCAAATCGGAGTCACCGGCCTGGCCGTCATGGGGTCGAACATCGCCAGGAATTTTGCCCACCACGGCTACACGGTGGCGCTGCACAACCGCTCCGTCGCCAAAACCGATGCGTTGCTGAAAGAACACGGTGGCGAAGGCAAATTCGTCCGGTCGGAGACCATCGAAGAGTTCCTCGCCGCGCTGGAGAAGCCGCGCCGGGTGCTGATCATGGTCAAGGCCGGCGACCCCACCGACGCCGTCATCGACCAGCTCGCTGACGCCATGGAAACGGGCGACATCATCATCGATGGCGGTAACGCGCTCTACACCGACACCATCCGCCGCGAAAAGGCGATGCGCGAGCGCGGCCTGCACTTCGTGGGCGCCGGCATCTCCGGCGGTGAGGAGGGCGCGCTGAACGGTCCGTCGATCATGCCGGGTGGCCCCGCCGAGTCGTACAAGTCGCTGGGCCCGCTGCTGGAGGAGATCTCCGCCCACGTCGACGGTGTGCCGTGCTGTACCCACATCGGGCCCGACGGTGCCGGGCATTTCGTCAAGATGGTGCACAACGGCATCGAATACTCCGACATGCAGCTAATTGGCGAGGCCTACCAGCTGCTGCGCGACGGGCTCGGCAAGACCGCCGATGAGATCGCCGACGTGTTCGACGAGTGGAACAAGGGCGACCTGGACAGCTTCTTGGTGGAGATCACTGCAAAGGTGCTGCGCCAGAAAGACGCCAAGACCGGCAAGCCGCTGGTAGATGTCATCCTCGACGAAGCCGAGCAGAAGGGCACCGGCCGCTGGACGGTCAAGTCGGCGCTGGATCTCGGTGTGCCCGTGACCGGTATCGCCGAGGCGGTGTTCGCTCGAGCGCTGTCGGGGTCGGTGACCCAGCGCAAGGCGACTACCGGCCTGGCGTCCGGCCATCTAGGCGAAAAGCCAGGCGATGCAAAGCAATTCATTGAAGACGTCCGTCAAGCCCTCTACGCGTCGAAGATCATCGCCTACGCCCAGGGCTTCAACCAGATCCAGGCCGGCAGCGCCGAATACAACTGGAAAATCACCCCCGGCGACCTGGCCACGATCTGGCGCGGCGGCTGCATCATCCGGGCGAAGTTCCTCAACCGGATCAAGGAGGCGTTCGACGACGACCCCGACTTGGCAACGCTGATCGTTGCACCCTATTTCCGCAGCGCGATCGAATCGGCGATTGACAGTTGGCGCCGCGTGGTGGCGGCCGCGACGCAGTTGGGTATCCCGATCCCGGGCTTCTCCTCGGCGCTGTCCTACTACGACGCCCTGCGCACCGAGCGGCTGCCCGCTGCGCTGACCCAAGGTCTGCGGGACTTCTTCGGCGCGCACACTTACGGGCGCATCGATGAGGACCCGAGTAAGAAGTTCCACACCCTGTGGAGCGGTGACCGCACCGAGGTGCCGGCCTAGCAGGGGCCCAAAAAGGGGTACACCGATACCGATGAGGTTTCTCGACGGGCACCGGCCCGCATACGACCTGACCTACGACGACGTCTTCATCCTGCCGAACCGTTCGGATGTGGCGTCTCGCTTCGACGTCGACTTGACCACCCGGGACGGCTCCGGCACCACCATCCCGGTGGTGGTGGCCAACATGACGGCGGTCGCGGGGCGGCGGATGGCCGAGACGGTGGCCCGCCGAGGCGGGGTTGTGGTGCTGCCGCAAGACCTTCCAATCACCGCAGTCCAGCGCACGGTGGACTTCGTCAAAAGCCGCGACCTGGTGGTCGACACCCCGGTGATACTGGCGCCGGACGACTCGGTGTCGGATGCGATGGCATTGATTCACAAGAGGGCACATGGCGCTGCGGTGGTGGCCGCTGAAGGCCGTCCGATCGGGTTGGTCACCGAATCATGTTGCGACGGTGTGGACCGTTTCGCGCGGGTGCGCGATATCGCGATCACCGACTTCGTCAGCACTCCGGTGGGAACCGAACCGCGCGAGGTCTTCGATCTTCTCGAGCACGCCCCGGTCGATGTCGCAGTGCTGACCGGCCCCGACGGCACACTGGCCGGTGTGCTGACCCGCACCGGGGCGATCCGCGCGGGCATCTACACGCCGGCGACCGACACGAAAGGCCGGCTGCGCATCGGCGCGGCGGTAGGCATCAACGGTGACGTGGCCGGCAAGGCCCAGGCGTTGACCGAGGCCGGCGTCGACCTGGTTGTCGTCGACACCGCGCACGGACATCAGGTGAATGCGCTGGACGCGATCAAGTCGATTTCGTCGCTGGATCTGGGCGTGCCGTTGGCCGCCGGCAATGTGGTGTCGGCTGAAGGCACGCGCGATCTGATCAGCGCCGGGGCGTCGATCGTCAAGGTCGGTGTGGGGCCGGGCGCGATGTGCACCACCCGGATGATGACCGGCGTCGGCCGGCCTCAGTTTTCCGCTGTTCTCGAATGCGCTTCGGCGGCAAGCCAACTCGGCGCACACGTGTGGGCCGACGGCGGTGTGCGGCACCCGCGCGACGTCGCCCTGGCGCTGGCGGCCGGTGCGTCCAACGTGATGATCGGATCGTGGTTCGCCGGCACCTACGAATCCCCCGGCGACCTGATGCGTGACCGCGACGATCAGCCGTACAAAGAGAGCTACGGGATGGCGTCCAAACGCGCCGTGGTTGCCCGCACCGGAGCTGACAGTGCCTTCGACCGCGCCCGCAAAGCGCTGTTCGAGGAAGGTATCTCGACCTCGCGGATGGGGCTGGACCCGACCCGCGGCGGTGTTGAAGATCTGATCGACCACATCACTTCTGGGGTGCGCAGCACCTGCACCTATGTCGGGGCGGCGACGCTGGCCGAGTTACATGAGCGGGCCGTGGTCGGCGTGCAATCCGCGGCCGGCTTCGCTGAAGGCCATCCCCTGCCGTTCGGTTGGTAAACCCGACCCGACCGGGGGCGTGTCGCCGCTGCAAGGGGAACCGTGGCAGGTTAACCCTTCGTTACCATAGGAACTCCACTAATCATGTCTACCTTGAGGGAAAGGGTCTCCGTGCCGCAGGCACCCGGCGAGGCCGTTGGCTTCCGGGCTGAGCGGTCACCGTGGCGTGCACGGTCTGATTGCTCGCAATCGCGGCGGCGACGATGAACCTCGCCGTCACCCTGCTCAGCCTGGTGGCCATCGTGCTGCTCACCGCGGGCAACGCACTGTTCACCGCCGCGGAGTTCTCGTTCACCACTCTCGAGCGCAGCACTGTCGAGGCCAACGCCCGCAATGGCGGGCGCCGCGACCGCTACGTCCGCCGCGCCCACCACACCCTTTCTTTTCAGCTGTCCGGAGCGCAGTTGGGCATCTCGATCACCACGCTGGTCACCGGATACCTCACCGAACCGCTGGTAAAGGAGCTGCCACATCCGGCGCTGGCTGCCATTGGGGTGCCGGACAAGGTGGCTGACGCAGTGATCGCATTTGTGGCGCTGGTGGTCGTCACCTCGCTGTCGATGGTCTTCGGAGAACTGGTGCCCAAGAATCTGGCCGTGGCCCGGCCACTGCAAACCGCCCGCGCCGTCGCCGGTCCGCAGCTGCTGTTCTCGTTCATCATGACTTTCGCGATCCGACTGACCAATGGTGCGGCCAACCGGATCCTGCACAAGCTGGGCATCGAGCCCGCGCAGGAGCTGCGGTCGGCCCGCTCGCCGCAGGAACTGGTTTCGCTGGTCCGCACGTCTGCTCGCAGCGGCTCGCTGGACCCGACCACTGCGGCATTGCTGCATCGATCACTGCAGTTCGGCACGCTGACAGCCGAGGAGCTGATGACGCCGCGCGCGAAAATTGTTGCGCTGCAGACGGACGACACTGTCGCAGACCTGATCGCGACAGCGACCGAGAGCGGCTTTTCCCGGTTCCCGATCGTCGACGGCGATCTCGACGAGACCGTCGGCATCGTGCACGTCAAGCAGGTCTTCCAAGTTCCGCCCGCCAAGCGGGAGTACACGTTGCTGACCGCCGTCGCCCAGCCCGTCGCGGTGGTGCCATCCACGCTGGACGGCGACGCGCTGATGGGGCAGATCAGGGCGAACGGCTTGCAGACCGCCATGGTCGTCGACGAGTACGGCGGTATCGCAGGCATGGTGACCGCCGAAGACCTGATCGAAGAAATAGTCGGCGACGTCCGCGACGAGCACGACGACACCACACCGGACGTGATGGCATCGGGCAACGGTTGGCGGGTGTCAGGGCTGCTGCGCATCGACGAAGTGGCCACCGCCACCGGATATCACGCACCCGAGGGTGAATACGAGACGATCGGCGGGCTGGTGCTTCAACAGCTCGGACGCATTCCGGTCAGTGGGGACACGGTGCAGCTGAAGGGATATGAACCCGACGGCGTTCCGGATGGCTCAGCGTACTGGCAGGCCAGGGTGATCCGGATGGACGGCCGGCGCATCGATTTGGTCGAGCTGACCCGGCTGGACGGTCGCGCTGATCCCGGCAAGGCAAGGGGCCGTTGATGGCAGGCGAGCTGGGCGACTTGTTGGGAATCCTGGCGACCATTCTGTTGGTCGCCACCAACGCGTTCTTCGTGGGTGCGGAATTCTCGTTGATCTCGGCACGTCGGGACCGGTTAGAAGCACTGGCCGAGCAAGGCAGATCAAGCGCGGTCACCGCGATCAGGGCCGGCGAACAGCTGCCGCTGATGTTCGCCGGCGCCCAGCTGGGGATCACGGTGTCGTCGATCCTGCTCGGCCGGCTCGGTGAGCCCGCCGTCGCCGACCTGCTGCGACGGCCGTTCGATGCCGTCGGCGTCTCGCCCCTGCTGCACACCGCATCGTTCGTCGTTGCACTTGCCATCGTGGTGACGCTGCATGTGCTGCTCGGTGAGATGGTTCCCAAGAACATTGCCATCGCCGGCCCGGAGAAGGCGGCGATGCTGCTGATCCCGGCCTACCTGATCTATATGCGGACCGTTCGCCCGATCATCACGTTCTACAACCGCTGCACCAACGTCACGCTGCGGGCGCTGCGGGTGCAGCCCCGAGACGAGCTCGATATCACCGTCTCCACCGTGGAGCTCAGCGAGATGATCGCCGAATCGGTGTCGGAAGGTCTGCTGGATCCCGAGGAGCACACTCGGCTCACCCGGGCGCTGCAGATCCGTAACCGGCTGGTCGCCGACGTGGCGGTGCCGCTCGCCCAGATCCGTGCGGTGCCGGTGGCCGGGCCCGGCTCCGGGCCGACGGTCGAGGCGGTGGAACAGGCGTTGGCCATCACCGGCTACTCCCGGTTCCCGGTGGTTGACGGGAACCGCAACTTCATCGGCTACCTGCACATCAAGGATGTGTTGTCGTTAAGTGACGACCCCCGCGCCGTGGTCGACCTGGCACGGGTTCGGCCACTGCCGCAACTTCGCGCGTCGCTGTCGGTTCCCGAGGCGCTGTCAAGGATGCGGCGCAGCAAGAGTCATCTGGCGCTGGTTACCGGCCAGGACGGGGCTGTGATTGCGATGGTCGCACTCGAGGATCTGGTCAGGGACTTGGTCGGCGCCGTCCGGGACGGGATGCAGCGTGCCTGACAGCACGAGCATCGTTCTGAGCCCGCAGGACTGGTTACAGCGCCGCGACCGCCATCAAACCCGCGTGACAAAGCTGCTCGGGCCGTACCTTCAGCGGCGCGCTGAAGGTAAATGCAACCCGGTCATCGACTTCCTGTTCACCTACTACAACCTCACGCCAGGGCAACTGCGGCGGTGGCATCCAGGATTCGGAGTGACCTTGACGGGTCCGGAGTCGGGTGAGTACCAGAATCGCCGAGGCTATTCCCGCACCGCCTTAGGTGTGGCCGTCGACCCGGAGCACCTCGCCCGACGCCGACAGACCGTCGAGTACGTCGCTCGCCTGATGGCGGCCACGTGGGACCGGCCTGCGAACCTGGCGTGCTACGGGCTTCATGAATGGGCGATGGTCTACCGGGCCGAACCCGAACAGCTGCGCCACCGCGTGCCGCTTCGCCTCGGTCGTGACGGCACCGACGCCGTAATGGAATCCATGCCGTTGCGGTGCACTCACTTTGACGCCTTCCGGTTCTTTACCGACTCCGCCCGTCCCAGAAACAGCGCCCAGCTGACCCGGGCCGGCCAGGTCGCCACCGAGCAGCCGGGATGCCTGCACGCCGGGATGGACCTATACCGATTCGCCGCCAAGCTACTACCCTTGGTCGACTCGGACCTGCTGATGGACGCCTTCGAACTCGCCTACGCCGCACGCGAACTCGATATGCGGGCAAGCCCGTACGACCTGAGTGCTTTCGGGTATGACGCCGTGCCGATCGAAACAGCTTGCGGACGAGCCGAATACGTGCGCGAACAGGCGGCCATCGCCGAGCGTGCGGCTGTTGTCCGTCAGGCGTTGCTCGCTAGGTGTCGGGCCCTGCTCGACGCCGCGGCTCAGGGCCAGCGGTAGCTACTTGACTTGGTGGGGGACGCCGCTGAGCATCACTTCCGTAATGCGTCGCGGCGCTTCGCACAACAGGGACGTGAAGGCCATTCGCTTGGGGATCCGCACATGCCTCCGACCCTTCTGAACGGCCTCGACCACCTCGTCGGCCACCTTCTCGCGGGGAACGTCAACCGCGAGACGCATCCGGTAGAAACGCCGGAAGGCCGCGGCTGTCGGTTCGTAGTCGCCGGTGTGGGCGAGCATCTCGGTCGGGATCGGCCCAAGCTCCACGAGGGTGGTGCCGATCGGCAACCCGCGGAGGTCTGCCCTCAGGCCCGCCGTGAAGTGGGTAAGCGCCGCCTTAGATGCCGAGTAGCTGACGAGGCCGGGCAAGACGGAGCAGCCAGCCATCGAGGAGATGTTGACAATGTGGCCGCCACCGCGTCCCAGCATCCGGGGGATGATCTTCCGGCACAGCTCAGCTGGGGCGAGGTAGTTGACTTGAGTGACTTGGCGCAGGTCCTCGTCGGGCGCGTCGGTGAAGGCGGCGGGGACCCCGATGCCGGCGTTGTTGACCAGAACGTCGATCGGCCCTGCTTCGTCCTCAACTTGACTGATCAGGGTGCCGACCTGCGTCGGATCCGACAGGTCGGCGGGATGCGCGGTGCCTCCCAGTTCGGCCGCGAGCGAATGAATGGCGTCCTTCGTCCGGGCGACGAGCGCGACCGTTGCCCCCGCCCGGGCGAAGGCGTCAGCGAGCGACTCGCCAATGCCTCGTGACGCCCCGGTAATCAGCACTCGCTTTCCCCGTAGCTCCATGGTGGGAGGGTACGCACGCCGTCTTCACTCGGGAGGATGATTGGGTTTACTGGCAGGCAGAGTTGACTGCTGACCGAATGGGCAGGGACGACCTGTGCTAATGGTGTTATAGGCTGAGCCCGCTCATCGATTCCGAGCTGCTGCTGGACTGCCTGGACGTGGCCGCAGGCCGCGCGAAATCGACATGCGAGCCAGCCCGTACGACCTACGCGGCTACCGGCATGCACCGATCGCGGTCGAACACGCCGCCGGCCGCGCTGAGTACGTGCGTTGCCAGCAGGCGATCGCTGCACGTGCCGCGCCGCTGCGGGCGGCGCTGCTGTCGCGCTGTGACCTGCTGTTGCAGCGCGCCGGGGCGGGAAGTCGGGCGCCTGGCCGGTAGGGTGGATGCGATATTTATAGAGGCCAAAGCGGAGGAAGATGATGACAGATCGCGTGCCGGTTGGGAACCTGCGCGTCGCCCGGGTGCTGTATGACTTCATCAACACCGAGGCTTTGCCCGGCACCGACATCGACCCCGACAGCTTTTGGGCGGGAGTCGACAAGGTCGTCACCGACCTGCAGCCCCAAAACCAGGATCTGCTGGCACGTCGTGACCAGTTGCAGGCGCAGATCGACAAATGGCACCGTCATCACGTCATCGAGCCGATAGACCCCGAGGCGTACCGCCAGTTCCTCACCGAAATCGGCTATCTGCTGCCGGAACCCGACGATTTCACCATCACCACGGCGGGTGTCGACGACGAGATCACCAAGACCGCCGGTCCACAGTTGGTGGTGCCGGTGCTCAACGCGCGGTTCGCGCTGAACGCCGCCAACGCCCGCTGGGGCTCCCTCTACGACGCCCTGTACGGCACGGACGTCATTCCCGAGAGCGACGGCGCCGAGAAGGGCACGAGCTACAACAAGGTCCGCGGCGACAAGGTCATCGCCTATGCCCGCAAGTTCCTCGATGACGCGGTGCCACTGTCCTCCGGCTCGTGGGCCGACGCGACGGGACTCAGCGTCGAAGAAGGTCGGCTGCTGGTCAGCCTGGACGGTGATGAGTTGTCCCGGGGGCTGGCCAACCCCGGTCAGTTGGCCGGCTACACCGGCGAGCTTGGCTCCACCGACTGGTCTGTGCTGTTGGTCAACCACGGCCTGCACATCGAGATCCTCATCGACCCGGAGTCGCCGATCGGCAAGACCGACGCCGCCGGGATCAAGGACGTGATCCTGGAATCCGCGGTCACCACGATCATGGACTTCGAGGATTCGGTGGCTGCCGTCGACGCCGACGACAAAGTGCTCGGCTACCGCAACTGGCTCGGGCTGAACAAGGGTGAGTTGGCCGAGGAGGTCAAGAAGGACGGCAAAACCTTTACCCGGGTGCTCAATCAGGACCGCACCTACAAAACCCCTGACGGCGGCGAGCTGACCCTGCCCGGTCGCAGCCTGTTGTTCGTCCGCAATGTCGGCCACCTGATGACCAACGACGCCATCGTCGACACTGACGGAAAAGAGGTGTTCGAAGGCATCATGGATGCCCTGTTCACCGGCGTGACCGCGATCCACGGACTCAAGGCCGGTGACAGCAACGGGCCGCTGACGAACAGCCGCACCGGGTCCATTTACATCGTCAAACCCAAGATGCACGGACCCGACGAGGTCGCGTTCACCTGCGAGCTGTTCAGCCGCGTGGAAGACGTCCTCGGCCTACCTCAGGCCACGCTGAAGGTCGGCATCATGGACGAGGAGCGTCGCACCACCGTCAACCTCAAGGCGTGCATCAAGGCCGCCGCCGACCGGGTGGTGTTTATCAACACCGGATTCCTGGACCGCACCGGCGACGAGATCCACACCTCGATGGAGGCCGGCCCGATGATCCGCAAGGGTGCGATGAAGAACAGCACCTGGATCAAGGCCTACGAGGACGCCAACGTCGACACCGGCCTCGCCGCCGGGTTCAAGGGCAAGGCACAGATCGGCAAGGGCATGTGGGCGATGACCGAGCTGATGGCCGACATGGTCGAGCAAAAGATCGGCCAGCCCAAAGCCGGCGCGACCACCGCCTGGGTACCCTCGCCGACCGCGGCCACCCTGCACGCGATGCACTACCACTACGTGGATGTGGGCGCCGTGCAGAAAGAACTCGAGGGCCAGAAGCGAACCACCATCGATGAGCTGCTGACCGTTCCGCTGGCCAAGGAACTGGCCTGGGCTCCCGAAGAGATCCGCGAGGAAGTCGACAACAACTGCCAGTCCATTCTGGGCTACGTCGTTCGGTGGGTTGAGCAAGGTGTCGGCTGCTCGAAGGTTCCCGACATCCACAACGTGGCATTGATGGAAGACCGTGCCACACTGCGGATCTCGAGCCAGTTGTTGGCCAACTGGCTGCACCACGGCGTGATCACCGAAGAGGATGTGCGGGCCAGTCTGGAGCGGATGGCGCCGCTGGTGGACCAGCAGAACGCCGGCGACGCGGCGTATCGGCCGATGGCGCCAAACTTCGACGACAGCATCGCCTTCCTCGCCGCTCAGGACTTGATTCTGACCGGAACCCAACAACCGAGCGGCTATACCGAGCCGATCCTGCACCGGCGTCGTCGTGAGTTCAAGGCCCGCGCGAGTGAGTGACTTCGGCGCGGGGCGCACTGACCATCCCAATGATTAGACGCTGCAAGTACTTCTGGCACGCGGGAGAGCATCGGCATGGGTAGGCACAGGGCTCCGGATCCGGACGAGCCAACCGGCGAACCGTCGGACGACTACTCCGAACCGCTGGATTTAGGCGACGTCGGTGGCCATCACGAGCACGAGGATTCCCCGCCCGCCGCACCCGCCGACGACTATTCGGACGAATTCCCCAGTGACGCCGGATATTTCGACTACACCGAACCCTCGGAGCGCGACGAGCACCGCGAAGAGGACCTGCATCCCGCCGACGCCGCAACGCCGGACGACTTCCCCGACTTCCCGCGACTGGCAGAGGAACTGTCCGAGCCGCCGCGGTCCGGCGGTCATCGGGGCCTCGGCGACTGGCGGGGCGGTCACCGCAGTGACGGTGGACGACGCGGTGTCAGTGTCGGTGTGATCGCGGCGCTGGTCGCGGTCGTCGTGGTGGTGGCCGGAATAATCCTGTGGCGGTTTTTCGGCGATGCGTTGTCCAACCGCTCGCACACTGCCGCCGCATGCACCGGCAGCAAGGAAACCGTCGCTGTGATCGCGGATCCCTCGATTGCCGATCATGTCCAACAGTTCGCCGAGCGCTACAACGGATCGGGCGCTCAGGTCGGTGACCACTGTGTCGCAGTCAGCGTGAAATCCGCCGGCTCTGACGCCGTCGTCGACGGTTTCATTGGGAATTGGCCCGCGGAGCTGGGCCAGCGACCCGCGCTGTGGATTCCGGGCAGTTCGGTGTCGGCGGCCAGGTTGACGGCCGCTGCGGGCAAGGAGACCATCACCGACAGTCGGTCGCTGGTCACCTCGCCGGTTGTGCTCGCGGTACGACCTGAACTGCAACATGAACTCGGCGGCCAGAAATGGGCGACGCTGCCCGAACTGCAGACCAAACCCGATGCGTTGGCCGCGTTGAAGCTGCCGACATGGGGGTCCCTGCGCTTGGCAATACCGCTTGGCGGCAACAGCGACGCCGCGTATCTGGCCGGTGAGGCGGTGGCAGCGGGCTCCGCGCCGCCCGGCGCCCCACCGACCGATGGCAGCGGCGCGGTCCGCACACTGATCGCCGGTCAGCCCAAGCTGGCTGATAACTCGCTGGCCGAAGCGATGAATGCGCTTCTGCGGCAAGGTGACCCGGCAACCTCGCCGGTGCACGCGGTGGTCACGACCGAACAGCAAGTGTTCCAGCGCGGCCAATCGTTGCCCGACGCCGGCAGCACACTGAACTCCTGGCTTCCGCCGGGGCCGGCCGCGGTCGCCGACTACCCCACCGTGCTGCTCAAGGGGTCGTGGCTGTCGCAGGACCAAGTGACGGCGGCCAGCGCGTTCGCACGGTTCATGCACAAGCCCGAGCAACTCGCCGAGCTCGCCAAAGCCGGCTTCCGCGTCGACGGGGTCAAGCCACCCAGCAGCGGCGTCACCAGTTTCGCGGCCCTGCCGTCAACGCTGTCGGTAGGTGACGACGCGATGCGCGCCACGCTGGCGAATACCGTAACTACGCCGTCGAGCGCACCGGCGGCCATCATCATGCTCGAGCAGTCGATGATTACCGACGAAGGCGGCAAGACCCGACTGGGCAACGTGGTTGCCGCTCTCGAGAACCGGATCAACATGCTGCCACCGAATTCGGTGATCGGGCTCTGGACGTTCGACGGCAAAGAAGGCCGAGCAGAGGTGCCGGCGGGTCCGCTGGCCGACAATGTTGACGGCCAGCCCCGGTCGGCCGCGCTGACGGCCGCATTGGACAAGCAGCACGCGTCGTCCGGCGGCGCCGTCTCGTTCACCACGCTGCGCCTGATCTACAAGGACGCGGTTACCAATTTCCATCCCGGGCAGACGAATTCGGTGTTGGTGATCACTGCCGGTCCACACACCGATCAAACCCTCGGTGGGCAGGGCCTGCAGGATTTCATCAAGCAAAGCGCCGACCCGGCCAAGCCGGTGGCCGTCAACGTCATCGACTTCGGCTCCGATTCCGACCGGGAGACCTGGGAAGCCGTCGCGAAGCTGTCCGGTGGTAGCTACCAGAACTTGGCGACGTCGGCGTCCCCCGAGTTGGCCACTGCAGTAACCAACTTCTTGAGCTGACCGGCCGCCTACTCGGTGAGCAGCCGCAGCGCGGCCTCGGTTAACGCGTCCGGGTCGGTGGCGGCCATCGGATCATGCAGGCCCCGTACAACGACAGGGTGCAATTCGGTGTCCCGGTCGGGCGTAGTCCCGTCGCGGATAAGCCCGAATATCGAGGTAATCCGGCATTTTGGAAGGTTAATCCGGATATACGGACAATCGAAATTTTATTAGGCACATGGGGAATTTTTGGTTGTTCCTTATCTGAATCTCAGGTAAGCTCCCGCCCGAGCTGTGAGGTGGGTCACAGCCGACGCCCGACCGTAGGAGATGCTGTCATGCAACAAGCACTTCGCCCCTATGCCACCGCTGGTGTCGCCCTAGTCGGCGCCAGCATGATTGCTGTCACTCCGATGGTGGCGCCACCTCCCGATGTGCAGGTGCGGCCGGTCCAACTGATCGACGCGTGGTCGGACCTCGTGGCCAACACGACGGCAAACCTGGACAGCATCATCAGCAACGCCAGCTCGTCGGACATCTCGCAGGTCTTCAGCGAGCTCCTCACCAACCCGCTCGGCGTGATTGGTGCGCTTGCGAACTTCGACCCGACTGTTACCACAGACCTCACCTCGCTTCCCGCCACCATCTCGGTGCAGTTGCCGCCGGCGCTCGAGCTCGCGATCGCTGGCCTCGGGGCGACGGGCACGACGGCCATCGCCATCGAGAACCTCGTCCAACAGTTACAGACCAACCCGTCGGCTCTGTACGAGGGCATCGCTACCGTCCTGAACGCCTACCTCAACGGCCAGGACAACATCAGCCTGCTGGACGGCGCAATCACCATCCCGCTCTACAACGGCCTCCTCGCTCCCCAAACATCTCTGGACGTCAACATCAACCTGACCAGCCTGATCGACGCCCTTGGGCTGGGCAACACGCCGCTCACCAACTTGGACCTGAGCAGCCTGCTGAGTCAGCTCGGGCTGGGTGACCTGAACCTGGGTTCGTTGTTCAGCGACCTAGGGCTCAGCGGCAAAGGCCTAGGCACCCTGCTGGCCGACGCGACCAACCCCGTGACCACGCTGGGCGGGTTGTTGAACCTGCTCGGCTTAAGCAATGGCCTCAACTTGGGCAGCTTGAGCCTGACCAACCTGTTGAGCGGTCTGGGTCTGGACACGAACGTCAACCTGAACAGCCTGAACCTGGACCAGGTGTTGGCCGCTTTCGGCCTCAACCCGACCGCCGACGTCGGTCTGGTCGGATTCCTGGACAACGTGGGGTTCAGCACCCTCCTCGGCACGGGCCTGGGCACTGAGCTGTCGAACCTTGGTCTGCTCACTGGCCTCCTCAACAGCCTCAACGGCCTCCTCGGTACCACACTTGGGCCTATCGCTTCGCTCCTGAACCCGATCCTTGCCGGTCTTGGCCTTAGCACCACCGATCTTGTCAGCCTCACCAGTCTTGAAACCGCATTAAACGGTGACACGGTAGGCAGTTTGCTGGGTGGTCAGACCCTGAACGACAGCCTTGCCAACATACTGACGGCCCTGGGTGTTGGCGGCGTGACGCCGAGCGGTCTGACCATCGGCGGGTTGCTGCAAGACCTGGGCTTCGCCGGCTCGACCGGGAACCTGACCCTAGGCCAGCTGTTGGGCGACCTGGGCAATCCCATCCTCGGGCTGAACATCACCGATCTGTTGAATGGCTTGAACCTGGGTGGTCTGCTTAATGAACTGAACCTCTCCAACCTGCCGCTGGACCTGAGCAACTTGGGCGACCTTTCCAACCTGACTCTGGGCAACCTGATCGGCGATCTTGGGCTGGGCGATCTCGCCAACGTGAGCGTGGAGCCGCTAGGCGGCTTCTACACGCTACTGGCGGACGCCGTGCCGCAACAGGTCCTGGCCGCGCTGGGCATCTAAGGGCCAGGCCGGGTTACGTATAGGCCTCCACCGGCGGGCAGGAGCAGACCAGGTTGCGGTCGCCGTAGGCGCCGTCGACGCGGCGCACCGGCGGCCACACCTTGGGCCGGAACGCCTTTCCGAGCGGATAGGCGGCGACCTCTCGGCTGTACGGGTGCTCCCACTTGTCCACCACCAGGCATTCGGCGGTGTGCGGCGCGCCGCGCAGCGGGTTGTCGTCAACCGACCACAGCCCGGCCGCCACATTGTCGATCTCGCCGCGAATGGCGATCATGGCATCGCAGAACGCGTCGATCTCGGCCAGGCTCTCGCTTTCGGTGGGTTCCACCATCAGCGTGCCGGCCACCGGGAAGCTCATGGTCGGGGCGTGAAAGCCGTAGTCTGCCAAGCGTTTTGCGACATCATCGACCGTCACACCGGTTGACTTGGTGATCGGCCGCAGATCCAGGATGCACTCGTGGGCGACCATGCCGTTCTCGCCGGTGTAGAGCACCGGGTAGTACTCGTCGAGGCGGCGGGCGATGTAGTTAGCCGAAGCGATCGCCGTCAACGACGCGGCCCGCAGGCCGTCGGCGCCCATCATCCTGATGTATGCCCAGGTGATCGGCAGAATCGATGCCGACCCGTACGGCGCCGACGACACCGGTGGACCCTGCGGCAGTTCGGCGGCCAGCGGATGCCCGGGCAAAAACGGCGCCAGATGCGAGCGCGCGACCACCGGGCCGACACCTGGGCCGCCGCCACCGTGTGGGATGCAGAACGTCTTGTGCAGGTTGAGGTGGCTTACGTCGCCGCCGAACTTCCCGGGCCGGGCCAGCCCGACCAGCGCGTTGAGGTTGGCGCCGTCGACGTACACCTGCCCGCCGGCGTCATGAACGGCGGCGCAGATCTCGGCGATATCGTGCTCGTACACGCCGTGCGTGGACGGATAGGTGATCATCAGCGTCGACAGCCGCTCGGCGTGCTCGCTGACTTTGGCCCGTAGGTCGTCCAGGTCGACGTCGCCGTTATCGCGGCAGGCGACGACAACAACCCGCATGCCGGCCAACGCAGCGGATGCGGCGTTGGTGCCGTGTGCGCTGGATGGGATCAGGCAGACGTCGCGTTCCGGTTCGCCGCGGCTGGCGTGGTAGGCGTGAATCGCCAGCAGGCCGGCGTATTCACCCTGCGAGCCCGCATTGGGCTGCAACGAGACCGCGTCATAGCCGGTCATCTGCACCAGCCAGGTCTCCAGATCGGCGATCAGCTGCCGCAGACCCGGGGTGTCGGAGGCCGGGGCGAAGGGATGCTGATGAGCGAACTCCGGCCAGGTGATCGATTCCATCTCGGCGGCAGCATTGAGCTTCATCGTGCACGAGCCGAGCGGAATCATGCTGCGGTCCAAGGCGAGATCTTTGTCTGCCAGCGCGCGCAGGTAACGCATCATCGACGTCTCGGTGCGGTACCGGGTGAACGCCGGGTGGGTCAAAAACTCCGATGTGCGGGTCGCGATGTCGACGGTCACCGACTCAGCGGCCGGGGTGTCGAAGGCATCCAGAACCGCCGCCACGTGGGCGTCGGTGGTGGCTTCATCGCAGGCCACCGACACGTGGTCGGCGTCCACGCGCCACACGTTGACGCCGTTGGCCTTGGCGGCGGCGATCACCTGGTCGGCGCGCCCCGGCACCTGGGCCAGCACGGTGTCGAAGTACGTGTCATGTACCAGCGCGTCACCGAGCGCGCTCGCGATCGTCTCGGCATGGGCGTGCACCCGCCGGGCGATGCCGGCCAGACCGTCGGCGCCGTGGTAGCTGGCATACATCGCGGCCATCACCGCCAACAGGACCTGGGCGGTGCAGATGTTGCTGGTCGCCTTGTCCCGGCGGATGTGCTGTTCGCGGGTCTGCAGCGCCAGCCGGTAGGCGGGTGAGCCGTCGGCGTCATGCGAAATGCCGACGAGCCGGCCAGGCAGCTGGCGGGCGTGCTTGGTGTGCACCGCCAGATATCCGGCATGCGGACCGCCGAATCCCATTGGCACACCGAACCTTTGGGTGTTACCGAATGCGACGTCGGCGCCGATCTCCCCCGGTGGGGTGAGCAACGTCAGCGCCAGCAGGTCCGCGCCGATGGCCACCAAGGCATCGCGGTCGTGTGCCTGCGACACCAGCGCCGACCAGTCGGTGATGCGGCCGCTGGCGCCGGGCAGCTGCGCGATGACGCCGAAGAATTCGCCTCCGTCGGGCAGATCCGGAAGGCCGCAGCGCAGGTCGGCGGTGACGATCTCAATGCCCAGCGGCTCGGCGCGGGTGGCCAGCACCGCGGCGGTTTGAGCGAACACGTCAACGTCGACTGCCAGCCGGTTGGCTGTGCTTTTGACGGCGCGGTGCATCAGCGTCATCGCCTCGGCGGCCGCGGTGCCCTCGTCGAGCATCGACGCGTTGGCCACTTCGAGACCGGTCAGGTCGCCCACCATGGTCTGGAAATTCAGCAGCGCTTCCAGCCGGCCCTGGCTGATCTCCGGCTGGTAGGGGGTGTAGGCGGTATACCAGGCGGGGTTCTCCATGATGTTGCGCAGCAGCACCGGCGGGGTGAGCGTGTCGTAGTAACCCTGCCCGATCATCGATACCGCGTCGGTGTTGGCGTCGGCCAGTGCCCGCAGCTCGGCCAGCGCCTCGGCCTCACTGGCCGGTGGCGGCAGCTGGTCCAGGCCGGGCGCGACGCCGGTGTCGGTGAGGCGGTCGACAATGCCGGCGGGGACCGCGCGGCGCGCCAACTCCTCGAGGGAGTCGACCCCGACGACCTCGAGCATGGCCGCGACGGCGGCGTTGTCCGGGCCGATGTGCCGGTCGGCGAAAAGCGGGTTGGTGTAGTCGGACATCGGCGAACTCCTGACATCGGCAGAGGAACACAGGTCCTCTCCCTCTGTCGTCTACCCGAACCGGGCGCCTGAGAGATTCGACATCGGCATGTCTTTCCCCATGGGCGGGTGACCTGAGTCGAAGGCCGCCGCTTTCCAGAGGCATCGGGGTCTGGCGCGGTCCGGGTGCCTGAGAGGTTGACGGAGAGGTGTTGCTCCTTCGGCGCCCGTGGCTGGCGGCCACGGAACTCTCCCGCGCAAGAACGATGCGGCATCGAGTTTACCGCTAAGCCTTCGAATTGGCCGCCGCGGGCACGACACTGCAACCATGCACGCGACACGCCGGGGCGGATGCGCGTAGTTGCAGTCTCGCCGTCGCGTTGGCGGCGTTGCTGCTACGCCTCTGCTGTCCCACTTTGCGTCTCGCCGGGGTGCTGTCCCGGGCGTTGCGGCAGCATAATGATCGCCGCGACGATGAGCGCCGCGACCACCGCGGACGCCAGCGGGCGACTTACGTCCAAGCCGCCGCTGCTGACGGGTTTGTCGAGGAAGTCGCCAACGGTGGCACCCAGCGGCCGGGTAAGGATGAAGGCGACCCAGAAGAGGGTGGTGCGCGACACGCTGGTCCAGAAATAGAAGGCTGCGACCACGATCAGCCCAGCGCTGAACACCAGGGCACCACGTTCGTAACCAATCCCACCGGTGTCGGCGAGCCAGTCACCGAGCGCGGTGCCCAGGGTCTGCGAAAACGTGATTGTGGCCCAATAGAAGCCCTCTACTTTCGGCGTCGTAACCGTATCGACCGATATCGTTCCGGCCGACCAACGCCAAAGGCCCAAGGTGGCCAACACACAAAACAGGAGCAGAAGCGATCCGCCCGTGTAGCCGATCCCGAGCGATCGGTCGGCGAAGTCGGCCAGCGTGGTGCCGAACGTCGTCGAGGCGACGATCGTTGCCCAGTAGAGAACCGGATGGAAACGCTTGGCGGAGATCTGCGCGGCAACCAGGACCACCAGCGCGACAGCAAAAAGCGCGACACCGGCTAGATAACCCCAGTTCAGCGTCATCGTCACGGTGTCGCCACCGGTCTCGCCGAGCGTGGTCGCCAGGACCTTGATCACCCAGAAGCCCAAGGTAACTGCCGGCACCTTGCTCAGTGCCTGCTTCGTCGCCTCATTCACGCGGTGGGCTGCCGCAGCCGACTAAAGGAAGCTCGACGACGCTCGAATCAGCGATGAGTCGCGTCAACCGGTCTTGCGGTCGCGGTGCTTGCGGCGGGAGGCCAGCTCGTCTTCCGGTGCGGCGATCGACTCGCCGCCGTCGGCCCGCTCACCGGGGAAGTCAGCGATAGCGCCGGTCAACTCCCGCATCGCGCCCGAGACGGCGATGCCGAACACGCCCTGCCCGCCCTGCAGCAGGTCGACAACCTCTTCAGCCGAGGTGCACTCGTAGACCGTGGTGCCGTCGGAGAACAGCGTGATGTTGGCCAGGTCTTGCACACCGCGTTGGCGCAGATGGTCGACCGCGACGCGGATGTTGTGCAACGAGATGCCGGTGTCGAGCAACCGCTTGACGATCTTGAGCACCAGGATGTCTTTGAACGAGTACAGCCGCTGGCTGCCGGATCCGGCCGCGCTGCGAATCGACGGCACGACCAAGGACGTGCGTGCCCAGTAGTCCAGTTGACGGTAGGTGATGCCGGCGATTTGGCAGGCGCTCGGACCCCGGTAGCCCACCAGCTCGTCGGGCACCGAGTCATCGGGAAACAAGCCGGCTTGCACAGGTTCGTGGACGGCTGGTTCGGGGCGGCTTGCTACGGTGTCGTCGATCGCGGTGACGGACTCGAGGTCCAATTGGTCGTGACGTGGTTGGTCTGCCACGGTGCTTCCTCTCGCCGATCACGCTCGTTACGGGCTGCCGGTAGCCGCGATTGCTCAGCCGAGTGCTTGTGAGCATACGCTTTTCGACCCGCTGTGGTGTTGCTAGAACTAATCAGGCACTAATCGGGTCGAGATCAAAGTATGGGCGGTCTTACCGATGACTCCACGCTATCCAACGGGCGTGTCGAGGTCGAACTCGCAGATGAGACGCTTCCGTGATGTTGCCGCTGCTCACCGGCCGCGTCTCTACCGGGTCAGGTGGCTTTGAAGTCGTCGGGCGAAACGCTGTCCAGGAACTCCTTGAACTTCTCCACTTCGTCCTCGCGGACCGTGGTGGACGGCTCCTCGTCGCTTTCGTCGGGGATCAACAAGCCCGCCTCTGCGAGAACCGCTTCCTCGACATAAATCGGGACGCCGACCCGCAAAGCGATGGCCACCGAGTCCGATGGCCGTGCCGAAACGGTGATGTTGCGGTCGAAGATCAGATCGGCGTAAAACGTGCCTTCCTGCAAGTCAACGATCCGCACTTCTTTCAGCGAATGACCAAGTGCGGCAATGAGATCCCGGATCAGGTCGTGCGTCAGCGGGCGGGGCGGCTCGACCCCCTGCTGCTCAAGGGCAATTGCTGCCGCCTCGGACTGGCCGATCCAGATTGGCAGATACCGGTCACCGTTGGCCTCGCGCAGCAACAGCACCGGTTGGTTCTGCGGCTGCTCGACGCGAATGCCGACAACGCGAACTTCACCCATCTGTGTCTGCCCTCCGCACGTGCTGCCGTGTCTGTATCAGACTCGGCTCGACGTCGCGGTGGAAGACCAAGCCGCCGAACACAAGCTGACGACCGAAGTCTAGTCCTTTAGCGGTGCAGAACGTCGCGCACTGCCGACTTGATCAACGATGTGTGCAAGGTGATTGCGAGTGCGGCGACTTCCCGTGCCAGGTCATCGGCGCGGTCGCGGGCGCCGGTCTTGCCGGCCTTGACGAGCGGGCCGGCAATTTGCGCGATCAGGTCGGACTGCCGATCAGCCGCCGAGCGAAATGCCCGCAGGTGGCGCGGTTCGACGCCGTATTCGGCGAGCGCCCGCGCGCACTGCAGGATCACCACCGCATGCTCGTCGAAGAAGCCGCCCGGCCCGGTGGTGATCACCCCCGCCTTGAGCAGCGCGGTCAACAGCTCGGCGTCCACCCCGGAACGTTCGAGCAGATCTTCGCGGCTGAGCCGGATGCGGGTGGGTGCCACTGCTGCCGCGTCTGGGGCCGGTTGGCCAGCCGCGCCGCCCCCGACAGACACCAATCGTGGTACACCATAAGGCGATCCGTCGAGCGGCAACTCGCCATCTGGCTGGGCGTCCAGCTGGGCTTTGATCACCTTCAACGGCAGATACTGGTCGCGTTGAGCGGTCAGGATGAAACGCAGCCGCGCGCAGTCGTAGGCGGTGAACCGGCGATAGCCCGATGCCGCACGCTGCGGCGTGACGAGACCCTCGGACTCCAAGAAGCGGATCTTGGAGATCGTCACGTCCGGAAAGTCTGGCCGTAGCAGATCGAGGACCGCTCCGATCGACATCCCGGACAGCGCGGGGGTCTCGGGCGCGGTCACTAGCTTCCGGGCCCTCCGTCGTTGTCACCGACCTTGGGGCCGGTCAAGAAAACGAGTCGGAATTTGCCGATCTGAACCTCGTCGCCATTTGCCAGAACGGCCGAATCGACGGGCTCCCGGTTGACGTAGGTGCCGTTGAGGCTGCCGACGTCCACGACCTGAAACTCGTCGCCTTCCAACCGGAATTCCGCGTGCCGCCGGCTGACGGTGACGTCGTCGAGAAAGATGTCGCTGTCGGGATGGCGGCCTGCCGAGGTGGTCGGCTGGTCGAGCAGGAAGCGAGACCCGGCATTCGGTCCCCGTTTGACGACCAGCAATGCCGACCCGACCGGCAATCCCTCGACGCCTGAGACCGCGGTCTCCGTACCCGCCTGTGCGGGAGCGTCCAGTTCGTTGAGGAAGTCTGCGCGGAAGACCGATGTCGTCTCCACGGTGACTTCGTCAGAGGTCTGGTCGTTGTCCTTCTCCGTCACCCGCTGCTCCTCACTGGCCGCTGCTGCGTTGTCTGGCTGGGTCTGCTCGACCGGCTTTCCACCCGCCTTGACCGTCGATGTGTCGACCGTACCGCGCACGGGACCCCAATGTGCCCTCCCCCGCCGGATCGGCCTCGCGCCATCGCAAGGCGAAATCGTGGCCGCGCGGAGGGAACGATAGCAAGGGTCATTCGGCCAGTGTGGCGCGGTACGCCTCGGCGTCCAGCAGCGCCGCGAAGTCCTGCTCGAAGGACCCACCGTCGACTTCCAGTTCGATCAGCCAGCCGGCACCATAGGGATCGGAGTTGACCAGCTGGGAGTTGCTATCCAGATCGCCGTTGACAGCAACGACTTTCGCCGAAACGGGTGCGAACAGGTCCGACACCGATTTCGTGGATTCCACCTCGCCGAAGGACTCGCCCGCGGTCACGTCGGTGCCGACATCGGGCAGCTGGACAAACACGACGTCGCCAAGCGCCGACTGCGCGAAGTCCGTGATCCCTACCCGAACGGTGTTGTCGCCGGTACGGCGAATCCACTCGTGTTCGGCGGTGTAGTGCAAATCAGGCGGAATTTCGCTCACGGTGTTTCTGTCCTCCCTCGGCTACTCACTTGACTGCCTGAGCGTATTGGCGCGGTTTTGGTTGCCGCAAGGCGGTGATGTCAAATTTGTCGCCCTGCTGGACCGACATGGTGCCACCAACCCGTTTGACGCTGTCCACCGCGCCGCCGGGAATATTCATCGCCGCGGCGAGTGTCGGCGGATCGCCAATGGCCAGAACCGAATACGGTGGCCTGAGGGTTTTGCCGTCGACGGTCAACGCGCCGGGAGCGCCGACGATCCAGGTATCGACAACGACTCGCACCGCCTGATTGCCGTCGCCGATCTGGATCGCTTCGGCCCCGGCCGCCCGCAATTCGTTGATCACGTCGAGCATCGCCTCAGGGGCCACACCAGGTCCGGGGTCGTCGATTCGGACGGTGACACCCGGACCGGTGGCCCCGACCGTGCCGATCAGGATCGACAGCGCGGCGAGCCGGGCCTGGGCATTTTGGATGGCGGCCTGATCGCTGCTGCCCGATGCCTGCAATGCAGACAACGTGCGCTGCAGTTCGGCGACTTCGGTACTCAGCGTCGCTTCGCGTTGGCGCAGGGAATCCAGCAGCACCAGCAGGTCAGCGGGTCGGGCGGTATCCAACGAGTCACCGGAACTGTTTTGGTGGACCTGGGTGGCGATGGCGACACCGAGCAGCAGACACAGCAACACCGCGGCCGCACCGAAGATCGTGCGGCCGCGCCGCAGCATGCCGAGAAATCCGCGCGGCTGCAGCTCCCCGACCGCGGGTCGCGGCTGGTGCGGCTCCAGTTCGTGGCGGCCATGCTGCCCAGCTTCGTCGGTGGCGCGCTCCTGTTGCTGCGCGGCGGTGTCGTCGGCTTTGGACTCGGAGTCGTTGCCCCGCGGCGGGCCTTCGGAATTGGAGTCGGTCATGTCGGCTGCACTCCAGCTATGCCCCGAACAATCGCCGCCGCAGCGCGGCGGCGTTACCGAAGATGCGGATGCCGAGCACGACGATGATCGCGGTCGACAGCTGTGTGCCCACGCCCAATTGGTCGCCGACGTAGACGATCAGTGCGGCGACCAAGACGTTGAACACGAACGACACCACGAAAACCTTCGGATCGAAAATCCGCTCCAGATAAGCCCTTAGCCCGCCGAACACCGCGTCGAGCGCGGCGACCACCGCGATCGGCAAGTACGGCTGAACGAATTCCGGCACGCTGGGATGGAACATCAACCCCAGCACGATCCCGACGACGAGTGCGGCAATACCGATCATCGGTGCTCGGCTCCCCTCGCCGGAACTTCGGACGCGCCGCGTCTTGCCACTCGTCTTCCAATCAAGCCACCTGCCACTCGGAATTTCAGCACTAGGACCCAATCTGTTTGGCGAACTTGACATCTCGGACCGCCCCGGCGGGCAGCGTGAGGCCGTCGCGGGCGCTAACAGTGACCCCGACGCCGTAAGACGCTTCCAGCAGCCGTAGTCGCCGCAGGCCGGGGCTGCTGTCGAAAACATCCTGCATGGAATGCGGGGGTCCGACTGCCAGGACCGTGTACGGGCTGCTGATCGGATTATTGTCAACCAGGATTGCGCCGCCTGCCTGCCGGATGGTGACGTTGGGCCCGACCCGGACTCCGCCGATCGAGATCGCTTCAGCGCCGCTGGCCCACAACGAATTGACCACAAGCTGCAGATCCCGGTCGAGGATGATCTGCCGGCTGCCGGCCACCCGTTGCTTGGACACGTCGGAAAGATTCGGGCCGAGGCCGGGGTCGGTCACCTTGACGCTGAGGCCCGGGCCGGTGACCGGAGTGCTGGCGGCGGCCAGGCTGAGCCGATCGAGCTTGGCGAGCAGCCGCTGGCCCTCGGCGTTCTCGGCCAGCGCCCGGCGCTGAACGTCATCGCGTTGTGCTGTAAGCGCATTCCGTCGCGCAGTCAAGTCGCTTGTTGCCGCCTCCTCGGAGCGCACACTGCCCGCCAGCACCCGTTGAGCCGCGCTGACCCCCGGTGCGACCAGCCGAGCCTGGGCGACGGCAGCGGCGAACACCGCGGCCACCAGCAACGCCGCTAGCGCTTGCCACACCCAGTTCGCAACGCGGTCCCGACCGGTGTGCGGGTCGTCGGAGCCGTCCCGCCGGGCGGCCGCCGCAGCGTAACCGGGATCCAGGTGCTCGGAAAGCAGAGCACGCAGCAACGACGGCACCGGGATGAACTGCGGTTGCCCCGCCTTGTGTGCGCTGAGGCCCGCATGGGGGTCGTAGCCGCCGAGCGCCTGGTCAGCCATCGACGTCTGCCCTATTCGCCAGAGGCTTTCCGCGGCCCGCCCGCACCGGGGGCAGTCGGCGCATCACCAACACCACCTGCACCGCATACACCACGAACGACCACAGGTAGAAGTACGTGCCCCAGATCAAAAAGGCCCAGCCGCACGCGAGCACGACGCGACTCCACGTGGTGTCGTAGTGGCCGAGCAAAATAAGCGGAAATGCCGACATCAGCGCAAAAGTCGCGGCCTTGCCGATATAGATCACCGGCAGTGCGGTGAATCCGCGGGTGCGCAGCAGTGGTAGCTCCGCGGCCAGCAGCACATCGCGGGCCAGCAAGACGCCGATAATCCACCACGGCACGATCCCGCGCAGCCCGAGAGCGATAGGAACGGTCACCATGTAGAGCCGGTCGACCGCCGGATCCAGATACTCACCAAGCTTCGATGATTGGTTCAGCAGTCGGGCGATCTTTCCGTCGGCCCAGTCCGAAGCGCCGCTGAACATCAGGACGGCCACCGCCCAACCGTCGGAATGTGCAGCCAACAGCAGGTAGATGAAGACCGGGATCAGCACCAGGCGAAGCCCGCTCAGCAGGTTAGGCACCGTCAGGAGCCGGTCGTGGCCGGTCGGAGGATTCATCAGCGCCGCGGTCTCCCGCAATCGGGTGGGGTCCCCGCGGAGCCGGGGAGTACCCCCACCGCATCGCTGCGCTTCGCATCGTCGCCGGGGCGGTTCATGTGGCGTGACCTTATCGGAAGGCCGGGCTGGCTCAGCGGAAGATGCCGGGCAGGCTCAGCGCGGAAAGCGAGTCGTCGGCCAATGGGTTGTCGTGCACCATGTACGTCCACGTGGACGTCGGGCGGGCCAGCTTGGACAGGTCCACACCAGGCTCGTCCTCGATTGTCGGCGAGGTTTCGAATGTCTGTTGGGCCGCTTCGATCGCATCGGCGGCCAGCGACGCGAACGCGTCAACGGCCATCCGGTGGAATTCGTCCAGCGGATTCTGCCGACCGAGGGCGCGCAGGTGAATGCTTTCCCGGATGTCGGCCAGGTAGGCGAGGTGGTCGGCCCAGCCGCGGTCGAGGTGATACAGCATGATCAGCCGGCAGATCTTTTCCAGCTGCTCTTCGGAAAGCTTTTCCGACAGCTGCTCGTAGCGCTCGGGTGCCAATTCGGCCAGCTCCTCGCGGGCGGCGGCGGTGCTGAGCAACTTGTTGCGCCGCTCGACCAGGATGGCGCGCTGCTGGGCGATCAACTGGTTGTAGCGCCAGGTGTTGGCGTGCACGTCGAGCAGCCGGCCCTCGGCGACCCGCTGGGCATGATCCAGCAGCCCGGCCACCTTCGAGCTGACGACGCGGCCGTCCTCGTCGATCTGCGTCGGCAGCTTGTTGGGCTCGAGGTTGGCCGCGACAACGTCGTCTTCCCAGCTGGAGAAGAACACCGTCGAACCTGGATCGCCCTGGCGGCCGGCGCGGCCGCGCAGCTGGTTGTCCAACCGCTCGGTGTGGTGTCGGCCGGTCCCGACCACATGCAGCCCGCCTAGCTCGACCACTTCTTTTTTCTCAGCGTCGTCGTCGCCCACATCGGAGCCGCCGAGTCGGATGTCGGTGCCGCGGCCGGCCATCTGCGTCGAGACCGTGACGGCGCCGAGCTTGCCGGCCTCGGCGATCACCGCGGCCTCCTCGGCGTCGTTCTTGGCGTTGAGCACCACCGCCGGCACGCCGCGACGTTGCAGTCGCTCGTGCAGCTCTTCGGACTGGGCCACATCGTGGGTGCCGACCAACACCGGCTGTCCGGTCTCATGCACCTCGATGATGTGGGCGATGATCGCGTCGTTTTTCGCGGCCGCGGTGATGTAGACACGATCGGTCTCGTCGTCGCGGATGTTCGGGGTGTTCGGCGGAATCGGGGACACGCCGAGCTTGTAGAACTGGCGTAGCTGCTCGCCGGCAGCCAGCGCCGTGCCGGTCATGCCGCACACCGTCGGATACCGATTGACCAGCGCCTGCACCGTGATGGTGTCCAGCACTTCGCCAGTCTCGGTGGTCTCGATGCCTTCCTTGGCCTCGACGGCTGCCTGTAAACCGTCCGGCCAGCGCTGCAGCTGAGCGATGCGGCCCCGGGAGGCGTTGATCAGGTGCACCGCGTCGTCGCGCACGATGTAGTGCACGTCGCGGTGCAGCAGCACATGCGCGTGCAGCGCGACATTGACCTCGGTGAGCGTGGTGCCGACATGCTCTTCGGAGTACAAATCGACTCCACCGAGTGCCTTTTCGACCTTGTGCGCACCGGCCTCGGTCAAGTGGACGTTGCGGCTGTCGGCGTCGGTGTCGTAATCCTCGCCCGCTTGCAGTTCACCGACCAGCCGGATGATCTCCAGCCGCGGCGTCTCGCGATGAGAGGTCCCGGCGAGCACCAGCGGGACCAACGCCTCGTCGACCAGCACCGAATCGGCCTCGTCGATCAGGGCCACGTCCGGGTTCGGCGACACCAGGTCGGCAACATCGGTGACCAGCTGGTCGCGCAGCACGTCGAAGCCGATCTCGTTGACCGAGGCGTAAGTGACCTCGCATTTGTAGGCTGCGCGGCGCTCCTCGGGTGTCGATTCGGCGGTGACCCAGCCGACGGTCAGGCCCAGCGCCGTCAGCAGCGGACCCATCCACTCGGCGTCGCGGCGGGCCAGGTAGTCGTTGATGGTGACAACGTGAACGTGTCTGCCGCCCAATGCGTATCCGGCGGCGGCGATTGCTCCGGCCAACGTCTTGCCCTCGCCGGTCGCCATCTCGATCACGTCGCCGGCCAGCATGCGCAACGCGCCGAGCAACTGCACATCGAACGGCCTCAGCCCGGTGGAGCGTTCGGCCGCCTCCCGCGCGATGGCGAGGAACTGCGGGATGTCGTCTGATTCGGCAAGATCGTCGAGGGCGAGCAGGCCCGCGGCTTTGCGCAATTGCTCGTCGTCGAGGCCGGCGGCTTTCTCCTCGTACTCCGCTGAAGCGCTGGCTTGGGCCAGCGAACGGCCTTGATTCTTCTCCGAGCTGGCGCCGAGCAGCCGCCAGAATCGGCTACTGAGGCGGCCCGACGGAGCGCTGGTGGTCTTTGGCACAGATCAACGGTACGTCAGCCGCGTCACGCCAGATTGGATCGGCGTGGATAAGCGACCGCGGGGTCGGTGAGCACGTTGACGACGGCGGGTAGGCCGCTGCCCAGGGCGCGTTTCAACGCGGGCCGAAGCTCGGCGGGCGTCGACACCAGCTCGCCGTGCCCGCCCAGCGCCCGGACCACCTCGTCATAGCGGGTCTCCGGCCGCAGTTCGGCCACGACCGAGTAGCCGTACAAGGCTTCCATGGGGTGCTTTTCCAGCCCCCAAATTCCGTTGTTGCCAATCACCGACAACACCGGCACGTTGTGTCGCACCAGCGTGTCCCATTCCATGCCGCTGAACCCGAAGGCGCCGTCGCCTTGCAGTAAGACCACCTGGCGGTCGGGCCGAGCCAGTTTGGCGGCCAGCGCATAGCCAGGACCCGAGCCCAGGCAACCGAACGGGCCGCTGTCGAGCCACGCGCCCGGCACGTAGCTGTCGATCACCCGGCCGGCGTAGGAACCGAAATCACCGCCGTCGACGACGATGATGGCGTCACGGTCCAGCAGCGGCGCCAGTTCGGCGTAGACCCGCATCGGATGCAGCGGACTGCGGTCATCGGCCAGTTCGGCATGTTCGCGGTCTCGGGCCGTCGTCTCGGCCGTCCGCAGGTCGGCGATCCAGTCGTCCCGACCATCCAAGCCGGCTCCGCCGGCATGCGTCGTTTCGCCCAACGCGGTCAGCGTCGCGGACAGGTCGCCGTACAGACCGGCGGCGATCGGCCGTGGATGGTCACGGTCGGGTCGGGCGCGATCGGCCACGATCAGCTGGGTTTCCGGTCCGAACACCCCGCCGAAGCCCAGCCGGAAGTCCATCGGCACTCCGACGACAACCGCAACATCGGCCTCCGCCAACGCTTTTGAACGGGCCCGCGAGAATGCCAGCGGGTGATCTGCGGGCACGGTGCCGCGGGCCATGCCGTTCATCAGCACCGGTATCCGTCGCTGTTCGGCCAGCCGCAGCAGCGCCGCTTCGGCGTGACCCCACCACACGTTGGTGCCTGCCATGATCACCGGACGTCGCGCGGCCGCCAGCAGATCTGTTGCGCGGTCCAGTGCGTCGCTGTCGGCCAGGAGCGGCGCCGGCAGGTCGGTCAGCGCGCCGGGGCGTCCGTCGTCGGCGGCGACAGCAAAGACGTGGTCCATTGGAAAGTCGATGAATGCAACGCCCGACGGCGCGCCGACGGTGGCCTGCAGCGCCGCGTCGACCAGTCCGCAGACAGCCTCGGCCGAGGGCGCCGTCGCGGCGAATCGGGTCAGCGGCGCGACGAACGGAATATGGTCGATCTCCTGCAGCGACCCCATCCCCCACCGTTGCGCGGGCGCCCGGCCGCCGAGAACCAGCAGCGGTGAGCAGTTCTGCTGCGCGGCGGCCATCGCGCTCATCCCGTTGGTCACGCCCGGACCCGCGGTCAGCGCGGCGACGCCCGGTTGGCGCGTCACCTTCGACCAGCCTTCGGCCGCGAAAGCCGCGGTCTGCTCGTGACGGGTGTCGATCAGCCGGATGCCCTCGCTGCGGCACCCGTCGTAGATCGAGAACAGGTGACCGCCGGACAACGTGAAGACGGTGTCGATCCCGCTGGCTTTCAGCCGGCGGGCGACCAGCCGTCCTGCGTGAAAGGTGGTCTCGGCGTCGGTGTCCATCCGCCGAGCGTACGACCGCACATCGGCGGCGGGGATGCCCGCCTCGCCCCCGTCAGCGTCGCGGGTTAGCGCCACGAGCGGCCTGCTGCGGTAGCTTCGCGGGGAAAGTTCATCGAGTGGGCGCTCGAGTACCGCCGTGGACCGCAAGCCAATGACCGACAGGAGCAGGCGCACCGTGGAGCCGTTCAAGCCATCCATCAACTGGGGTCACGCACTGGTTGATTCACTGTCCTGGGTGGCGCTGGCATGGTTGATCAGCGCGGTCAGCGCGATCGCCGTGCTGGCGCTGCTGCGAATGCTCACGCCGTGGGGTCACCAATTCTGGCGGATCACCGGCGACTACTTCGTCGGTCGGCAGAGCTTCCGGGTGTGGCTGATGCTGGGGATACTGCTGCTGTCGGTGGTCGTCGCGGTACGCCTCAACGTGCTGTTCAGCTACCAGGCCAACGACCTGAGCTCGTCGGTCCAGACCGCCGTGCAGGGCATGGCCATTCATGACAAGGCCGTGAAACAATCTGGTGTACACGGCTTTTGGATGTCGATTTTGATCTTCAGCATCATGGCGGTGCTGCATATCGCTCGCTTCATGCTCGACATCTATCTGTTGCAGCGCTTCATCGTGGCGTGGCGGGTGTGGCTGACCGAGCGGCTCACCGGTGACTGGCTGGAGGGCCGGGCGTATTACCGCGGCCGGTTCATCGACAGCACCATCGACAACCCGGATCAGCGTATTCAGCAAGACATCGACGTGTTGACCGCCAATGTGGGGCCCACGCCCAACGTGCCGTCCAACGGCACCAGCAGCTTGCTGTTGTTCGGTGCGATCAACGCGATGTTGTCGGTGGTGTCGTTCACGGCGATTCTGTGGAAGCTGTCGGGACCACTCAACTTGTTCGGTTTCAGCCTGCCCAAGGCGATGTTCTCGATCGTCATCATCTACGTGTTGATCGCGACGATCGTCGGGTTCTGGATCGGGCGGCCGCTGATCTGGCTCAGCTTCCGTAACGAGCTCACCAACGCCGCGTTCCGTTATGCGCTGGTGCGGGTGCGCGACGCGGCCGAGGCGGTGGGCTTCTACCGGGGCGAACGCGCCGAACGCGCGCAGTTGAGCGCCCGGTTCCGCCCGATCATCGACAACTATCTGCGGTTTGTGAACCGGACCGTCGGCTGGTTCGGTTTCAACCTGTCGGTGAGTCAGGCGATCGTGCCGCTGCCCTGGGTGATCCAAGCGCCGAGGTTGTTCGCCGGCCAGATCCGGTTCGGTGACGTCACGCAGACCGCGGTCGCGTTCGGCAGCATCAGCGACGGGCTGTCCTTCTTCCGTAACGCCTACGACCAGTTCGCGAGCTATCGCGCAGCGATCATCCGGCTGAATGGCCTGGTGGAGGCTGACGAGAAGGCCCGCGAGCTGCCCGAACTGCTGGTCAAATCGAGCGTTGACGGTGAGGTCGCCATCGAGGGCGTTGAGGTGCGCACCCCGGACGGCGACCAGCTCATCGATCCGCTCGACGTACACCTGACCACCGGCGACGCATTGGTGATCACCGGCCCGTCCGGCAGCGGCAAGACGACGCTGCTGCGCAGCCTCGCCCAGCTGTGGCCGTACGCGACCGGAACACTGCGCCGACCCGACGACGGCCCCAACGACACCATGTTCCTGTCACAGCTTCCCTACGTGCCGCTGGGTGACCTGCGGGCCGTGGTGTCCTACCCGGCGGCCGCCGGCGACGTGCCGGACAACGAACTCCGTGACATGATGAACCGAGTTGCGTTGGGCCACTTGGTCGACCGGCTCGGCGATGTTCAAGATTGGGTCAAGGTTCTCTCGCCCGGAGAGCAGCAGCGGGTCGCGTTTGCCCGGGTTTTGTTGACCAGACCCAAAGCGGTTTTCCTCGACGAAGCCACGTCGGCGATGGATGAGGGCCTGGAGTTGGCGATGTATCAGCTTCTGCGCAGCGAGTTGCCGAACACCATCGTGGTCAGCGTCAGCCACCGCAGCACGGTCGAGCGCCATCATAATCAGCGCCTCGAGCTGCTCGGCGCAGGCCAATGGCGGCTGGGCCCGCTAGAAGGTGAGCCCGCCCGGGTCTAGCCCGCGGCGTGCGCCTTGGCACTTGCCGCCGCGTGCGTACCCGCGCGGCGGCCGAAGAACGATCCCTCACCGAGCTGGGTGCCGCTGGCGTACCCCTTGCCGTCCTGGGCGATGTTGGATGCGCACGCACCCACTGCGTACAGGCCGGAGATGGGCGTGCGGTCTTCGCGCAGCACCTGACCGTCGATGGTGACCTCCAGACCGCCCATGGTGAACCCGGAGTACATGGCCCGCCCTAGTGAGAGATCGAAAACAGCCCAGGGCCCATGGTCTTGCGGCGCAACGAATTCTGGCTGCTTGTGGAAATCCGGGTCCTCCCCTTTTGCGGCGAAGTCGTTGTAGCGCTTTAACGTTGCGGCGACGTTGCCTGCGGGAATGTCAAGCGCGGCTTCCAATTCGGCGATCGTCTCGTAGCCGTCGAGGAACCGGATCAACGGCATCGCCGGCATTTTGGTGTGTGCTTCGTCGACGATCAGGTAGGCGACCTGGTCCGGCTGCTCCAGGACGAACGCCGACGTGCGTGCGTGATAGGAGTCCTCGGCGACGAAGCGCTTGCCCTCCTTGTTGACAATCACTCCGGTCAGCAGCACCTCTGGCGGATAGGCCGCCGCGGTGATGAACTGCTCGTGCATGTTTTCGGCGACGCCGCCCGCCGAGACACCCATCCGCAGACCAAGTCCGTCGTCGTTGGGGTTGCCCAGAATGTAGGGCGCCACCAGGCCATGGTGTTTGGTGCGGCGCGGTTGGCCCAGTGCGGGCGTGTACTCGGCGACCATCTCCGGGTTCATCGCGAAACCCCCCGCGGCGATGATGACCGACTTCGCCTTGACCGCACCGGTTTCGGTGAAGTGTTTCCACGCGACACCGACTACCGCGCCGTCGTCGTCCAGGATCAGATTGGTGGCCCCGGTCTCGTACCGGATTCGCACGCCCAGTTCGTCGGCACGCTTGACTAGTAGATCGATCACGATAGCCGCGCCACCGAGTTCGCCGGGCACCGGCACGGAGTGCCCACGCGGCGCAGGCTTGGCCTGCTCGCAGAAGGGCCAGACCTTTTCGTTGCCGGTGTAGCTCAGGCCCTCGGTACCCGGCGGGACGACCACCTTTCCCGGGTAGTAGCTGCGCTCGAACTGAAACCCCAAGTCCTCCAACCAGTTGAAGTGCTCGACGCTGCCGTCGCAATAGGCGCGGATCTTCGCGTGGTCGGGATCGCGTGACACCGCGACCAGATACTTGTACATCTCTTCGGGCGAGTCGGGGTGCCCGGTGGCCTGCTGGACCGCGGTGCCGCCGCCCAGGTAGAAGTGCCCTCCGGCAAGCGCGGTAGTGCCGCCGGCCGCAGCGGCACGCTCCAGCACCAGCACTCGTGCGCCGGCGGCAGCCGCGCTGACCGCTGCGCAGCCGCCCCCGATACCGAAACCGATCACCACGACGTCGACATCATCGGACCACGCCGACACGTCATCAGCGCTGAAAGTTGCTGGTATCTCAGTACTCATTGGCAACGTTGCTCCTGCTTGATGTAGTCGAAGAACTGCCGCATCTCGGCGGAGAAATGCGCGACCTCCACGAACGGCACCCCGGCCTGCGGGGCAGACAGATAGGCGAACCGTAGACCGCCAGGCATCACGCCCTGCTGAACCACCGACGCGCCCTGCTCGGTAGCACCGGACAAGGTCTCCGCGAACTGCTCGGGGCTTTCGGCCTCGACGCAGATGTGGTGCAGACCCGGCCCGCTGTCTTGCAGAAAGTCACTATAGATATTAGGGCCGCGGACCGGCGCGATCAGCTCCAGCTGCATGTCGCCGAGGTAGCTCAGCGAGATGCTGGCAACGAAGTCGGCCGGTCTGCCGAGATAGCTGCAGGTGTCCGGGGCAAAGTGCACGTCAGGCAACCGCACCCATTTCTTGACACCTAACAGGCCGGTGAGGGCCGTTTCTGTGGTGGTCAGGTCAGGTGTCACCCAAGCGATCTGGACCGGCGACCCGAAGGAGAGGCTCATCGCCTCGCAGGATAGCCCAGCGTCTCCCCCGGCAGAAAGACGTTGCCACCATCAGCTGATTTGGCCGCCGCAGCCACCGGTTGAACGTGTTCTAATTCGGCGACGATGCCCGGTATGGTGTCGCGTCGACGTCAGGCTGGGTCAGCACACCTACCAGCAGCCGAACCTGAGTGTCGAACACCGCCTCGGGTTCGGTCAGGGTGTCGGTGCCGTATTGGCCGAACACCTCCAAGCTGATCGCGCCGACCACGCCGGCCCAGACCGTGAAACACTTGGCGATCACGGGATCGTCGCCAGGGAAACCGAATTCCTGGCGGAGCCGTTCGAAGTCCGACGAAACCGGTTGCTGTGCAGGGACGTTGGTCAACATGATGTCGCCGGTAGCGATGCCGGCCGCGACGGCGTCGAATAAGGCGCTGACAACTCGTGTTCCGGGCCCGACCGTTCGTTCGGCCGGTGCGTGGTAGCCGGGCACCGGACTGCCGTAGAGCAGCGCCCAGCCGGCCGGGTGGGCGATCGCCCAGCGGCGGGCGGCATGCGCGATCGCGATGACGTCGTCGCTCCACATGTCGGGCACTGCCTCGCGGGCGCGATCCACCGCGTCGGCCAGGTCGGAATAGGCGTCGACGAGCAGCAACGTCAGCAACTCATCGCGGCTGGACACATATCGGTACACCGCGGAGGACACCATGCCCAGGTCGCGTGCGATGGCACGCAGCGACAATCCGGCCGCGCCGTCTTCGACCAGATGACGTCGACCGAGCTCGATGATCTGCGCCTCGATGCGCTCGCGTGAGTCGCGCCGCTTACCCATCGACCCAGTTTGGCACAAAAGAGATCGGTGCTCTTGAATTTGTGCCGGCGGTGTGGCACCGTGGCACCTGACAAGAGCACTGCTCTCTAAAGCCGGCTCGATGGAAAGGACATCCCATGACGGTGCGATACGACGAACCCGATCGAACGGCGCGAGTCGCCAACGCGGTCATCCGCTGGCTGGCGGAGTCAGGCATCAGCATCGCCGGCACCAGAGCACTTCGGGTGCGCGGCCGCAAGACAGGCAAAGCCCGCAGCGTCGTGATCAACGTGCTGAAGGTGGACGGCGTGGACTATCTGGTATCGCCGCGCGGCACAACCCAGTGGGTCCGCAACGTCCGAGCCGCCGGCGTCGTCGATGTCGGACCGCGCTGGCGTCGGCGCCGACGCCGCGCCACCGAGTTGCCCGATTCGGCGAAGCCGGACTTGCTGAAACGCTATCTAGACAAGTGGCATTGGGAAGTCAAAGGCCACATCGCGGGGTTGACCCGCGAGTCCGGCGATGACGAATTGCGGGCTGCCGCACCGTCGATTCCGGTCTTCGCGCTGGCAGCGGCCAGCTGATTTTCTATACCGAATGACCGACAGGGCTGTTGGACACTCCCACGTCGTCGCGGACCTGCTGCGAGGTGGCCTGCCATGACACCGCCGCCGGCAGAGTGCCCCAGACGCTGTTCAATAGCCCGACGATCAGCGCCTGCCCCGCGGGGTTGATGATGTACACCGGCCCGCCGGAATCGCCTTTCTGGCTGACGGCGCCGTTGCCCATGGTGAACCAGCCGTTGTTCACCGCCTGGACCGTTCCGCAGGTTTCGCCGGTGACGACGCCGAAATGACACACCGGCTCCCCGGGCGTTACGACAAGGCCGGGGTCCGACTGCAGCGCGCGTCCGCCGGGCAGGATGTTGTTGGCCGCGACGGCGCCAGTGAGAACGATCGACTCGTAATCGTTGATCTGCTGGTCGGTGCCCACGACGGTGCCGTTGGGGGTGTTGTCCCGAAACGTCGCCAGGTGGCCGATGACGTTGTTGTCCCTATCGGTAACCGGTCCATCGCCCCGGCAATGTCCCGCTGTGAACGCCACCTTCAGTCCCGGGTCGACATAGCCCAGGGTGCACAGATGGCCGCCCTGGTGGATCTCCATCCCGGGAAAGACGAGCACAGGGTCGGCCCGCGCGATCACCGCGGGAAAGCAGGCAACCAGCATCCCGGCGGTAACCGACGCGACGAACGCGCGGACAACCGGACGGCGCACCGTTGACTCCGATCGTCAGGGGCCGGCGCCGCGCCGGCCGGCTATCACGTTACCGACCCGACGGGTCTTGTCGTGCGGTAATGCGGACAGCCGATCGGCTCCCTGGTTGCGATCAGGGAATCGTCAGCACCTGCCCAGGGTGGATCAGATCGGGGTCGGAGATGCCGCTGGCATCGGCGATGATCTGGTACTTGCTGCCGTCGCCGTAGAACCGCTCTGAGATGGCCCACAAGGTGTCGCCCGACTCGACGGTGTAGGTGCGTGCGGCGGGTTCGGGCTCCGGCTCGGGCGTCGCGGCGACCTCCTCTGCGGCGGGCGCGGCCTCGGCTGCCGGGGCGGCTTCTGGCTCCGGGGGCGGCGGAGCATCGGTTTCGGTCTTGGTCGACCACGCCGCTCCGTCGGCGGCGTACAGCACCAGGTTGCGGTCGTCCTGCAGGACGAGCTTGACGTTCTTCTTGCCCTTGGTGTCGGTGTGCCACACCGGCTTGTCGGCGCTGTAGAGGACAAAGTTGCCGTCGCTTTGCACCTCGGCGCGAACGACGTCCTTGCCGTCGGTTCCCGACGCCCAGATGGTGTGGCCGCGCGACGCCAGCACCAGATTCCCGCCGTCTTGCAACGTCAAGGTGTAGGCCCCGTTGCTCGAGGTAAGCGATTCACCCTTGACGAGTTTCTGTCCCCCGGTCAGCGTGTCTCCCACTGCAGTGCCTCCTGATCGTCGCGGCCCCGACGGATACCGGCCGGGCGTCGTACAACTGTTACGACGAGGCGGAGCTTACTGATCGCGGCTTAACCACGGGGCCTTTCGGCTCGCCGCAATAAAAACGGTTGATGAACGACGGCTAACCGCGTACCGCGCGACCGCTCAGTGCTACCTCGGGCTGGGTGGCCGTGCGGGGCTGCCAGCCCGGGGGGCCGAAGACGTAGCCCAACCGATCGCGCAGCCGGGTCGCCGAGCGCAAATCCCGGGCGATAGCCACATATTCGTGGGTCTGCAACTTCCAGACGTTGAACGTGTCAACCTGTTTGGTCAGCCCGTAGTGCGGCCGGAATGTCTCTTGCCGGAAGGTGCCGAACAGCCGATCCCAGAGGATGAGAATCCCACCGTAGTTCTTGTCGAGATACTCCTGGTCCATCCCGTGGTGCACCCGGTGGTGTGACGGTGTGTTGAAGACGAACTCGAAGGGCGTCCACATTCTGCCGATCCGCTCGGTGTGCACCCAGAACTGGTAGATCAGGCTGAACGAGAAACTGACGAAAACCATCCAGGGCGGAATACCCAACAGCGGCAACGGGATCCACATCAGAATCTCGCCGCTGTTGTTCCACTTCTGGCGTAGTGCGGTGGCGAAGTTGAAGTACTGACTGGAGTGGTGTGCCTGGTGGGTTGCCCAAATCAACCGAACCCGGTGCGCGATGCGGTGATAGCAGTAATACAGCAGGTCCACGCCGAGGATCGCGATCACCCAGGTGTACCAGCGTGCCGCGGACAGGTGCCAGGGCGCCAGGTATGCGTAAATTGCGGCGTAGCCGAGCAGGGCAATGAATTTCCAGCCCGCCGTGGTGGCCACCGAAATCAGCCCCATCGAGATGCTCGCCCAGGAATCGGCGCTCAGATAGGCGCCCGAACCCGGCCGGGCGGAACCTTGAGTTCCGCGGGCGGCTTCGGCGTTGGCTTCCCGCTCAATGCGTTCCAGTTTGCGGGCGGCTGTCCACTCCAGAATCAACAGCAGAAGGAAAAACGGAATCGCGAACAGCACGGGGTCCCGCATCTGCTCGGGCAGCACGGATAACACATCCGCGATCGCGTTCACGTCTGACATTTTACGACGTCGCCGGACGGGTTATTCCGCCTGTTGGGCGCGAGGCATCGGTTCGTCCTGGTCGCCGGCATACCAGTGCACCGCCTGAACACCCGGCTGCAGGGACAGTTCGGCCACCAGTTGCTCCAGCCGGGAGGGCGCGTGGCCGTCGCTGAGCAGGTAGGCGGTCAGCGCCATGTTGTCCTCGCCAGCCCGCCCGGTGTGAATGCCGCGCAACACCAAACGGTCGCTGCCGCCGCCGGTGCGCTGGACGATCTGGGCGCGCACATACTTTTCCGACTTGGGCCGACAGATCACCTGCAGTTGGTACGGCTGGTCATCCTCGTCCTCCTCCACCACGTTGTCGCGGTCGATCAGACGGCCCAGCGGCCGGCCCAACAGGTGAATTATGAGAATGGTGCCGGTGGCGATCAGCGTGAACACCAGGTGCCCGCTCGCGGCGAGCACACCGACCGCGGCCGAGCACCACAGGGTTGCGGCGGTGTTGAGCCCGTGAACGTTGAATCCCTCGCGCAGGATCACCCCACCGCCGAGGAAGCCCACCCCCGACACCACATACGACGCCACCCTGGTGGGACTGGTGTCATTGGTGGCGACCGCGTAGAGCACGAACAACGTCGCACCCGTGGCGACCAGGGCGTTGGTGCGTAGTCCGGCCCGCCGCGCCTGCCACTGCCGCTCAATGCCGATGAGGGCGCCGCAGCCCAGCCCGACGCCCAAACGCAGCGCGAACTCGGCGATACTCAACGTCTGCATGACGCGGCTCTCCTAATCAGTTCGTAGGGATGGGTTGGCGGTCATAAGACCGGGATCTGTTCCTCGCGGGGTCTGTCGCCGGGTGATGCCTGGTTTCTCCCGTCGTTCGACGACTTGCGAAAGAGCGGCGCGCCTGGCGGCAGATCAGGTGGTGCGGTGATGAGATGCCGTTGCCCGAGCATGGCGCAGGCTTGACTTCCCGATGGTTGTTCCCGAGCCTTGAGCTCTTCGACAGAACGAGGTCCTGCGGTGTGTTGGAGTCATGGACGGCTAGTGAGATGACGGACCGTCGAGTCCTGTGATTAGGGCGCCGCACGACTTCACCGGGAACAACGAAATCACTGACCGAAGGAGTGCGGATATCTTGGGCTTGTATTGCGGAATCGATTGGGCCAGCGACCATCACGACGTTGCCGTGGTCGACGGTCATGGACGTGTGGTGGCACGGGGACGGGTCGGCAACGACGCGGCGGGCTTTGGGCAGTTGTTGACGCTGTTGGCCGAGGTCGGCGACAGCGCGAGGGATCCGATCCCGGTGGGGATTGAAACCGATCGCGGGCTGTGGGTGGCCGCGCTGCGCGCCACCGGCCGGGTGATCTATCCGATCAACCCGCTGGTGGCCTCGCGGTATCGGGCGCGGTATGCGGTGTCGGGGGCCAAATCTGACGCCACCGATGCGGTGCTGTTGGCCAACATCATCCGCACTGACCCTGATGCGCACCGACCCCTGCCCGCTGATACCGAGCTGGCCCAAGCCATCCGGGTACTCGCCCGGGCGCAACAAGACGCGGTGTGGGCCCGCCAGCAGATCGGCAACCAGATCCGCGACCTGCTCAAAGACTTCTACCCAGCGGCCCTGGCCGCGTTCGCCAAGCTGCCCAGCGGCGGGCTGGCCCGCGCTGATGCCCGCACCATCTTGGCCGCCGCGCCCACCCCCGCCCAAGCGGCGACGCTGACCCCGGCGCGGCTGCGCCGGCTGCTGGTCAAGGCCGGGCGTCGCCGCGACCTTGATCGCGACGTCTCCCGGCTGCGCGCCATCTTCACCGACGCCTACCTGCACCAACCGCCGGTGGTGGAAAACGCGATGGGCATCCAGCTGACCGCGCTGCTGCGTCAGTTCGAAGCCGCCTGTGCGGCCGTCGACGACCTGGCCGAGGCGGCGACCGCCCATTTTGAGCAACACCCGGACGCCAAGATCATCACCAGCTTTCCCGGCCTGGGGAATCTGGCCGGTGCCCGGGTGCTCGCCGAGATCGGCGATGACCGTACTCGTTTCGCCGACGCGCGCGGGCTGAAAGCCTTCGCTGGCTCCGCGCCGATCACCCGCGCCAGCGGCAAGAAAACCGTTGTGACACACCGGCATATCAAAAACCGCCGCCTCGCCGCCGTGGGCTCCATCTGGGCGCTGACCGCCCTGCGCGCCTCGCCCGGGGCCCGACGACACTTCGATGCCCGCCGCGCCGCCGGAGACTGGAACCGCCAAGCCCAACGACACCTGTTCAACAAATTCCTCGGCCAACTTCACCACTGCCTGCACACCGGCCAGCTCTACGACGAACACCGGGCGTTTCCACCTCCTCTCCCGCTCGCGGCTTGACTTTTAACTACGTGAGATGTCTTTCGTCGGTGCAGACCTGAGTACCAGTCTGGACGAGTCCGGCGAGATGGGGCTGCACCGGGCCGTTGTTAGGCCCAGCTGGAGCCGACGGCGCTGTCGGTGGACGACATGTTGTTGCCTGCCGTTTGCACCTTTTGGCCGTGGGCGTTGGCTTGTTCGTAAATCACCTGGAAGTTGCGGCCCAACTGGGTGATGAACTCCTGGCAGGCCACCGAACCGGCGCCACCCAGAAGTCACCGGCGGCCAGCACATCGCGCACGATGGCCTGGTGCTCGGCTTCCAACGACGCGGCCTGGGCGCGGATCAAGGCGCCGTGGGCTTCCACGTCGCCGAACTGGTAGCTGATCGACATGAGCGTGTTCTCCTAACGGATTTGGGTGGTTAGCTGCCCAGGGTCTGCTGGGAGGCCTGCTCTTGGGTCTCGTAGTTGTTGGCGTCGCGGATCAGTCCGTCGCGCACACCGTGGAGCATGTTGACGATGTTGCGGAAGGCCTGGTTCATCTGGCCCATGGTGTCGTAGGACGTCATCTGGGCGGCACCGTTCCAGCCGGCACCGGCGATGTTCTGGCTTGATGCCCACATCTTGCGGGCCTCGTCCTCGACGGTTTGGGCGTGCACATCGAAACGGCCCGCCTTCGACCGCATCTCGTGCGGGTCAGTCATAAAACGCGTGGTCATATCCGTATCTCCTTCTCTCGTTATCTTCGAAATATACTGTGGTGGTTGGTATTTCGACCAGTCAGTTAGCCGACGGCCGCCCATGACGGCACCATCGGGGGGCGGATCATGAATCGGTTGTCCGCAATGCCGCCCGTGGCTCCGGCGCGGGCACCCAAACCTGTCGGGGCCATGGCGGGCACGCCTGCCGCGATCTCCGGGGGCGCGGCCAGCGGGGTGCTTCCCAACGCGGATGCGACAGGGGACGATGCCGACGGGGCCACCGCAGACCAGCTGGGCGGCACCGACAACGGTCCGATTGACGTTGTCTGGCCCAGCCCTGCCGACATCGAGGAACCGGTGGCGCCGAGGCCCGCAACGCCCGACAAGCCGTGCGTGCCCGAGCCAAGACCTGCCGCCATGCCCAATGGTGAAATTCCGCCCAAGCCCTGGTTGCCCGTCATGGCGCCGACGCTCGGGGCCAAGAAGCTTGCGCCCGTGACGGTCTGTGCGACCTGCGCCGGATTGAGGGCTCCGGTCGACGTCAAGGTGTTCCAGATGTTCGCGTTGGGTCCCCAGGTGCTCCACAAGCTGTCGAGCTGAGAATTGCCCGAGGACCCACCGGTCAGCAGGCTCCAGATGCCCGACGTCCCCGACGTGGCCGAGGACGCCGACGACGTCGGCGACGTGAGTTGCTGCAGCGCGGTGGGCACCGCGGAGGTCAACTGCGACAACGTCGCCTGCGTGCTCGTGCTGACCGACGTGCCAGTGGCCTGGGTGGCCGCAGCGGCCTGCCCGGCCAACGCGCCAGGGGCAGTGGTCTGTGGTGGCGCCGTGAATGACGGCACCTTGGTCGCCGCCGCCGACTGCGCGGCATAGCCATACATAGCTGCGGCGTCTTGAGCCCACATTTCGCCGTAGTGGGCCTCGGTGGCCGCGATCGCCGGGGTGTTCTGCCCGAGCATGTTCGTCGCGACCAGCGATGCCAACTGAGCGCGGTTGGCCGCGATCGCCGGCGGCGGCACCGTCATACCAAACGCAGCCTCGTAGGCAGAGGCGGCAGCCGCCGCTTGATGCGCGGTTTGCTCGGCCTGTGCAGCAGTCGTGTTCATCCATGCCGCATAGGGCGCAGCCGCTGCCGCCATGGCCGTCGACGCCGGACCACGCCAGCCTTCGCCGGTCAGGTTCGAGATGACCGAGCTGTAATTGGCTGCTTGTGAACGTAACTCGGCGGCCAAGCTATTCCAGGTCGTTGCGGCGGTTAGCATCGACGTCGATCCGGCGCCGGCATACATCTTGGCGGAGTTGATTTCGGGCGGGAATGCGCCGAAGTCAAATACTGCAGTCATTGCGACGCTCCTTTCAGCTGGCGGAGATCACGTTGGCGGCCTCGGTGGTCGCATAGGAACCGGCGCTGGCGCCCAACACGTTCACGAACAAGTCATGAACTGCTGCGGCTTGCGCGCTGATCGCCTGATAGATGTGGGAGTGGGAGACGAATTGTGCTGCAGTCAAGGCTGATACCTCATCAGCCGCAGCCGGTACTACTGCCGTCGTAGGCACCGCTGCCGCGGCGTTCTGCGCATTCAGCTCCGAGCCGATACCGCTCAACTGAGCGGCTGCAGCCGTCAGCATGTCTGGCTGTGTGGTCACGAAGGACATCGGAATTCTCCTTTGGGCAGGCAGGAAGACCCCACGGCGGAGTCGCGTCAGGGCGCGACAAGACCATGCGCGCGTACGAAACGAAGCGCGTGTGTTAAGCGAAGCGGCGCAAGGTGATTCAAATAATCGAGACGGCGCCGGGGCCGGATCCGAACGAAATGGTCATCGGTCTCGGATACGGACTGTCACTAGAACTCATTTCGCCTCACCTCCTCACGGCCAGGGCACACAGGGGTGCCAACACGTTGCACGCGGGATGAGGCTGACCTGCCAGATTGGCTGGCCGCGGCACCCCTCTCGTCAGAGCTTTGGCACTGCACGGCGTATCCGGCTGGGCCGGAAGCCACTTGGGCTCAACCCTTAAGCCGGGAGGAGCTGTCCTGACCCTGGGCGTCTTTCGACGTTCGAGGTCAGTGGCCTGTATCCGTGCAGACGCCTCACCTAGCGAGGTGCTTGCAGGGGCAATGGTGCCACCGCGATCGACAGGAGTCAACCCGGCGCGCAGCAATGTGGGTGAGTTGAGCACCGCCAGAGGACGCTTTCGGGGTGGTCATACCGACTCGGCTGGCTAGTTTGAAACGGACGAAAAATGTTGAGGTTGTTCGTAAGTCACTCGATGGTGCCGACGCAGTTGCAGGACACAGATATCGTGCGGACCCGGCTCCCGACACGGTGGACGGGTAAGTCGAGCCCGGTACCAACTGCGACGCCTTGCCCCGATCATGACGGGCCGGAAAACCACGGATAGTTCCCTTCTGCTAGCCGGCAGCCGGCGGATGCGCTACTACCGTGGGACGGAAACCGTAGCGGGGAGCAGCGAAGCCGAAGCCGCGTCCGCCCATGCCGCCCATCGGCATTCCGGGCATCCCGGGCACGCCCGGCATGCCGGCCATTTCCGTTCCCGCGCCTGGTGCGATGGCCCAGCCGCCCGATGACGACGCCATGAGCGGGGCGGTGGTCCCGGGAGGAGCGGCTGCGGCCCAGCTCTGCGGCACCGACATCGCCCCGACCAGGGTCGCGCGGCCCACCCCGGCCGATACCACCGGTGCGCCCAGGCCCGACGAGGCGACCGAACCGATCGCCGAACCGGCGTGGGCTAACCCCGCTGCGCTCACCGCGGCCGGCGCTGTAGCCCCTGACAGCAGGGCCGGGTTGAGACCGGCACCGGCCTGACCGGCCACCGCCAAGAACCCGATATCGCCGAACGCGGTCGTCACAGCCGGGCTGATGCTGGCCGGGTTGAACCAGTTACCCGAGAGGATCCCGTTCGAAAACCCGGAGGTTATGAAACTCCCGAAGGCCGAGCCGGTCTGCCCGCTGAGCATGTTCAAGAACCCGGCGATACCTGTCGTGGCCGTATTCGAGCCTGGCGCAAACGGATTGGTCCCCGCGGCTGACATCGGTGATGCCATGCCCTGTAGCGCGCTGGGAACGGTCGAAACCACCTGCGAAAGCGTGGACTGCACACCCGCGCTCGACGACGTGCCGGTGGCTTGGGTAACCGCGCCGGCCTGGCTGGCCGCCCCGGCCGCGTTCGTGGTCTCCGGCGGCGAAGCGAACGGTGTCACCGTCGAGGCGGCCGCTGAGGCTCCGGCGTAGCCGTACATCGCGGCGGCATCCTGGGCCCACATCTCGGCGTAAAGGGCCTCGGTGGCCGCGATCGCCGGAGTGTTCTGACCCACGATATTGGTCGCCACCAACGCCGCCAGTTGGGCCCGATTAGCCGCGACGGCCGCGGGTGGCACCGTCATCGCAAACGCGGCCTCGTACGCTGCCGCAGCAGCCCTGGCCTGGTAGCCGGCTTGCTCAGCCTCGGCGGCCGTCGTGCTCATCCAGTCCACGTACGGTGTGGCCGCGGCTGCCATTGCTGCCGACGCCGGTCCCAGCCACGACCCTTCGGCCAGGCTGGAGACCACCGAGCCGTAGGAGGATGCGGCCGAACCGAGCTCGGCGGCCAGCACATCCCATGCTGACGCGGCTGCCAGCATCGGCCCCGAACCGGGACCGGCGTACATGCGGGCAGAGTTGACCTCTGGTGATAATGCCCCGAAATCCATTGCAGCAGCCCCCTCAGCCCGCAGCGACCGCGTTAGCGGCTTCGGTCTCGAGGTAGGACACGGCGCTATTGCTGAGCGTGGACACGAACATCTCGTGAATCGCTGCGGCTTGACCGCTGACCGCTTGATAGAGCTGAGCGTGCGCGATGAATTGGGCCGCGGTCAGCGCCGACACCTCGTCGGCCGCCGTGGGACTCACCGCCGTTGTGGGGCTGGCTGCCGCCGCGTTCTGGGCGGCCACGTCGGCCCCAATCCCCTGTAGGTCGGCCGCTGCTGCGGACAACGCATCCGGTTGTGTAGTCACGAATGACATGGACTTCTCCTTCATGAAAAGTCCGACCCGGCGACGGGTCTCGGCAAACCGGTTCAGTTCGCGGAGTCGCTGCCGTGACCGGGTCGGAACGAGACGGTCATCGATTTCGGGTAGTTCTGACCAGAACCACCAGTGCAAGTCGTCTCGGCTCACCTCCTCACGGTCAGGACCCTCGTCGTGCCGCCAAGAGAGGTTGATCGCCGACGAAAACCGTCGGGTCGCACCCCTCTCGCCGGAGCTTTGGCACTACACGCCGTATCCGGAAAGTCCGGAAGCCACTTGGGCTCAACCCTTAGCCCGGGAAGAGCTGTCCTGACCCTGGGCGTCTTTCGACGTTCGAGGTCAGTGGCCTATATCCGTGCAGACGCCTCACCTAGCGAGGTGCATGTTACGTATTTGTAAAGTCATCGTGGCAGCGCAGCCACCGCCCGTCAATGCAACACCCAGCGGATTCTAAGTTAATTGCTGATTTGATACGCAGGTTCGCCGCACCACGCCGTTTTCGGCGCCAGATATTAACTGGGGCCGACGCGTCAGAAACGACTAGTCGGTCTTCTTCTCCGCCACCGCGGCGCTGAGGGCCTCGGCGAGATCGTCGCGCGTGAGCTCTTTGAACCGGCGCAGTTGGTCTTCGCTGAACTCGTCGACCTCGCTGTTCAACACCGCGTCAAGGTCTTCATCGTCGAGACGAAAGCTGCGGTGGTCACGCGCTTTTTCCACCACGTTGCGGACGAACCCCGCATTTCCCAGCACGTCGATACCGCGGATAAGGTCGCCGTCGTTCGAGATGTTCTCGTCCTCGTAGAAGCGGGTGTAGGCCGGCAGCAACACGTCGACGGCGTCGTCGGTGATCACATCTTCGTTTTCTCGGCCCATCAACTGCGTCAGCGCGATCAGTTCCTTGGGGTTATAGCTGTAGAACTCGATCACCGTCGAGAACCGCCGGCGCAGACCCTGGTTGATCTCCAGCATCTTCTCCATCGCCTTGGCGTAGCCCGCGCCGAAGACCACCAGCTCGTCGCGGTGGTTCTCCATGTACAGCAGCAAGGTGTTGATGATCGCGTTGCCGTAGGCGTCGCCTTGGGAGTAGCCGCTCTCATGCAAATTGTGCATCTCATCGAAGAACACTGCCCCGCCCAATGCTTCCTCGAGCATCTCCTCGGTGTTCTTTTCCGCGTCGGCCATGTAGCGGCCCAACAACTTCGACCGGCTCGTCTCCACCACCAGCGGCTTGCGCAGCACGGTCAAACCGCACAACTGCTTGGTGAAAGCGCGTGCCACCGTTGTCTTTCCGGTTCCTGGCGGCCCCAACAACAAGGTGTGCCGCGAAGTCACCGGCACCGGAAGGCCCATTTTGGCACGAGCCAGATTCACCTTGGTGGTCGACTTGATCAGCTTGATTTCCCGCTTGGCCTGTTCCATGCCGAGCATCGCGTTGAGCTCGGCATCGCCTTCGTCCAAGTACTTCTTGGCCATCTCGGCGTGCTTGGCGGCCTCGGCCTGCGCGCGGGTGGGTGCGCTGTCCGGATCCCACGGATCCGTCCGTGCCTCAATGGTTTCCGGGTCGGTCAGCACTAGCCGGTAGTTGGGGTTGTCCAACGCTTCGCGCGCCGGGGTGAACTTGGCATCGCGCGAATACACCCGGCGTAACGACTCGACGGCCTCTTCTTCGCGGCCCAGATGCCGCAAACACATTCCCTGGGTGTACATCGCGACGTTGGCGGCGCCGGGCACCCGCTCGCCCTCGATGGCCTCTTGCGCGCGGCGGCACGCTTCCTCGAAGACCCCCAGCGAGGCCAGCGCGGTGGTGGCCATCGCCGCTCCGGCAGCTTTCAGTTCGGGGTGGCGCCAGGTGGTCCCGGGCGGGAACTGGACCAGGACGTCCGGCCAACGGCCGGTCCGGAAATACAGCAGCCCCCGTACATACTTCAGCAACTCCTCGTCGGACGGGTGCCGTGGCTCGGTCGAATCCAGCAGCGCTGCCGCTTCGGCATAGCGTTTCGCTTCGGTGAGCGCGGCCGCGTAGGCGGCCGCCAACGATTCCACGCTGGTGACCGCCAGCTTCAGGAATATTCCGTCGGAGACCTCGGGCCGAAACTCCAACTCGGACAGGCCCAGTCGGCGGATCTCCCAGCCGAACGTCTTGACCGCTTGCCAGGCGCCGGTCAGCACGTCGATGGTCTGGTCTCCGGCCAGCACCCGTGCCAGCCACGCGTCGCACATGTCCGGATCGAGCCTGGTGGCGGTCGTGAACATCTGCAACGCCACCTGCGGATTATGGCTGGGCTGCAGTCCGTTGACGGAGATCCCGGACGCCAGGAGGCCCGCGACCATCGCGTCCCGGGCGTCCGCCCCGCCGGCCTGCGGCCGGGTCATTGCAACGCTTCGGCGTAACCTTGAACGACCGCGCCGACCGGAACCAGGATGCCTTCGCCGTCGTCGAGTATGCGACTCGGCATAGGTAGTGGCCGACGCGAAGTCGGCGCCGGCAGGCTCGCAGCTACCGCGCCGAGCTGACGGCCGGTGAGCCGGTTGAGTCCGCTGAACGTCTCTTTACGCAGCCGCTTGTCACTGTGGTAGCGCACCCACACCGCCACGTCGGCCTCCCGACCGTCGGCGATCAGCCGGATCGTCAGCACGGTGACGTCGGCATCGGTGAGCCACAGCTCCTCGAGCGTCTGGCTGGTGATGTCGGACGGCGAAACCCAGAAGCTGGTGACGAATCCGTCGGGGGTCTTGAGATAGCGCCAGTACGGCCGGATGTGAGCCGGCTGAAGACCGGCCAACACGGCGTCATCGACATCGATGATTTCGTCGGCGGTCAGCGGCCGGGCCGAGCAGTTTCGCCCGTCCAGATGTTGGGCGAGCCGTTCGGTAGCCGCCGCCAAGGTGCTGGCGACGGAATCGCGGGCAGCCACCGCCTGCACGTTGTGCAGCGGATCCATCCGCAACACCAGCCAGGTGCTGCGGACCTCGAGCGGGCGTCGATCGCCGGGCCCGAAATCGTCCTGAACCGCCGATTTGACGCCACTGCCGGGTCGGCGTGTTCCCACCGAAACGATGTCGACGCTGTCAAGGCGGACGTCGAACTGGCGCAGCGCCTCGATCACCGCTTCCAGCGGCATGGTTGCCGGCGCCGCGTCGCGATGACGATGCCGCGCTGAGACTGTTTCGACGGCGCCGTCGACCGCGATCACCCCGACCAGTTGGCCGTCGTACTCACGCAATCCGACCGTTTCGCGGCTGAAGCGGCGGCGGTGGTCAATCGCCGGGGTGCAGCCGACGGTCAACGCCTCCGGGTCGGCGTACCAGTTCCGCACTCGCGCAATCGGTGCCGACGCAATGGGAACGCCGCCGTTGGTGACCAGGGCAACGATGGTCACCAACGCCGCGAGGCCGACGCCGACCCAGAAGGCCGCGTGACCGGCCTGCCAAGACGCGGGGCAATGGCTCGCAATGACCAGCAACGCAACGTCGATGAGAAACACTACGGTGACCCGCGGCCACGATAAGGCCAGGCCGTATTCGCGTTGTGCCTTCATGACTGTCTCCCTGTCTTTCGCAACAGCATCGCTGCACCGAACACCATGCCGGCTACCAGTAGTGCTCCGCCTAGTCCACCGGCAGCGACCCATACCGGCACCATGTTGCGCGGCTTCGGTGCCGGAGGCATCTGCAGCGGCGACCCCGATTCTTTGGGCAACACAGACCCTTCGGGTACATCCCACGTCAGCGCAGCGACCGGGTCGACGACCCCGTAGCCGATCTGGTTGTCTACGCCACGGGCGGGTGCCCGCGCGGTGTGCTCCAACCGGTTGATGACCTGGTGCGCCGACAGTTGCGGATACTTCGCCCGCACCAGAGCCGCCACACCCGAGACGATCGCGGTGGAGAAGCTGGTGCCGGAGGGCACCAGCAATGAGTTGTCCGGACCGTCAATCGCGTTGACCAGGCTGTCATCTCGCGGTGAGAACCCGACGACGTCGGTACCGGGTGCCGCTATCGACACCCATGGCCCGGCCACGCTCAATTTGTCCATCGGCGCGCCCGAGGAATCCACTGCGCCAACAGTCAGCACGTAGTCGCTGTACCAGGACGGCGTCACCACCGTGGTCACACCGTTCCAGGCGCGAACGTCATTGGGGTGCAACGGATCTACGAGCGGATTTTCCTTGCAGTCGCGCTGACTGGTGTCGCCTGCGGCGGCGACGATGACCACATCTTTGTCAACGGCCGCATAACGAACCGCGGCGCCCAGGTCAGGCGCGTCGATGAGGCTGCGCGCACTCATGCACATCACCTGGGAAATGTTGATCACCCGCGCGCCCATGTCGGCGGCGTGCACGATCGCCCGCGCCATGGTGAAGATGTTGTCCCGCTTCTGCCGAGTTTGCGGGTCCTCGTCACCGGTGTAGGCGTCCTTGAGGCTAAACGCCTGGCTGGACTGGCGGATCGCGATCAACTCGGCGTCGGGGGCAATTCCGGTGAATGCGTCGGACGGCCCAGCCGGCGGGGGGTCCAGCGGCGGCGGTGCGGCCGGTCGCGGGTAGTCCACCGAAACGACCTGTCCGCCATGCGAATAGCCGGGCAGCACGGTCTTGCCGTGACCACGGTTGGCGGCTCCCGGCGCCTTGGGCGCCGGCGGTGCGCCAAATGGTGGCGGCGCACCCCCTGGCTCCTCCGACGGTGGCGGAGCAGGCACCAACGTGATCGTCTGCGGTGGCGGTGGCGCCACGCTGATCGTCTGTGGAGGCGGCGCCGGTGGCGGTGGTTCTCTGGTCGGAACTGGCGGCGGCCGTCGCGGCGCCGGCGCTCCGGGGACTTCAGCTCCCGCTGGGGCCCCGCCGATCATCGACGCCACGAGCGTGCCGTGCGCGTCACAGTCTGACAGGCCGTCGCCGCCCATCACGTAGTCGCCGCCGGGAAGGAGGTGCGGCAGCCTCGGGTGCGGCGTTACCCCGGTATCGATGACGGCGACCTTCACGCCGCCGCCACGACCGAAGCGCCACGCCTCAGGCAGGTTGAGCATGTCCATGTATTTCGGCTGCACCCGAAAGTCGCTGCCCGGCAACACCCCAACCTCGGTGCAGTATGCGCTCTGCTTCATCGGCTGCGGCGGCCCGGGCGTACCATCGGGCGGCGCCGCCGCCGGATCGATTACCGGAGGGTTGATCGCGTAAGCCGGTGCCCCGGACAGCGCTACCGAGGCAACGATGAGCGTCGTGCCGGCCACTGCGGCCGCCCGGATAGGCGACAATTTGGCGTGGCGACCCGCTGCGCCCGACTTCGCCGCGCTTGCGATCGCCACGAGCTCGCGGCTACCGGTAGCGAATCGCGGCATAGACATTCATCAACCACAATGCCAGCGGGAAGATCGGCATCAGGCAGAGGTACTCGACCCATTCCACCAGCTTGCGGAACAGCGGGCTGTAGATGGTGTTGGGCACTACGGCCGCAGCGATCAGTCCCGCCGCAGGCAAGAGCACCACCAGGCCCACCCCCGCCGACACTGCCGCCGCCGAGGACAACACCAGTGAATACCGCACGACGATCGCAGCGACGATCAGGACCGAGGTCACGGCCAGGATGACCGCCTGCAAGCGGTCGACATAGGAGCGACCACGCAGCATCAGGAAGCCGGCGGTGGCCGCCGCCAGCAGCAGCGGAAGCCACCGCTGCCCGGTGCGGGGATCGGATACGCCCGCCAGGGACACGATGGTCAGGACACCCAGACCGATCAGCAATCCGGTCAAGAACGACCGGGCCCGCTCGGCCCGCAGCACCACATCTTGGACGGACGCGGGGCCTTCCAAGGTCGGACGCCCGCCGCCGACGGGGTGCACCACGGTGGTCGGCAGGTCAGGCCGCGCCTCGAACACCCAGCGACTGGTGGCCGACGGGAACACCGGCAGCCGGATACCGGACAACCAGCGGGACAATGCCGGCGCGCCGTGGTAGCCGAACACGCAGGCCAGCAGGATGCAGGTGAGCAACGTCACCGCGCCGGTGCCCAGGGCCATCCGGGCCAGGCTCGCCAACGTGGCGGCCAGGCAGACGGTGACGATCGCGGTGCCAGTGCCCAGCCGACGGCCAGTGAACCGCATGGCCAGCATCGCGCCGACACCGGCTACCGCAAATCCCATCACTGCGTGCGGCGAGCCAACTGGACCGGGGGGTGCTGCAGCCGCTGCCACCGCAAGTGGTGCCAGCCCGCTCCACAGCAAGATGTCGCCGGCACGCCGGTCCTGCACAGTCTTGGCGCGCGACAGGATCATCAGCGCCACCGAGATCACCAGCACCGCGATGACCGCAGCGTAGGGCGCCGGCAGCCACGAGTCGTGCTGGTGACGGAACCAGCCCAACAGCACCGATCCCAGCAGGACCCCGGCCGCGACCATGGTCGCGCCGACCTGGATGGCCACCGTCGGGTTGATCGAGCTGAACCGTTTGCTCAGGTTCACCGACACGGCCGTCGAGATGTGCTCGATGACCTGGGATCGGTGTTCGGTGTCTTCGACGAACCGCAGCCACACCCGGTCGCCGTCGTAGATGTCCTGCTCGCTCAGCGACTGAGCGGCCCGCAGCGGTGTGCCGTCAACAAGGCACAACGCCCACCTGCCGCGCTGCTTGGCTTCCAGCGCCGGCAGACCCAACTCTCGCAGCCGGACGTTGATGACCTTGAGTAACGGGTCGATCATCACCGAAACCGGCGCGTTGGCGTCTAGCAGTACGCCAATCTGGGCGCCCTCGCCGGCGATGATGCCAACCACGACTGACTGAGGCGCTGAGACTGCCTCTGTACCAGGCTGTGGTGCCTCGGCTACTGCGGTCATTGCGTAACCCCTCTGTCGACGAATTGTGGTTCCATGTGTCTTGCCTCGCTATTTGTAATTGTGACGTCGCGTCCCAATTGTTGAGCAGATTCTAGAGTATTTTGCGGCATCCGCACCATGAGTGAATGCTGCACCGAAAGACCTTGACATGCACGGTATTTCCGTAACATTTAGTTAAACTCTGCTATGCGTTTTCCACTCGCCGTAGGGAAGGGTTTCCAAAACCGTCTTTATCCCGACCTGGACCAACTGCGGGGTGGCCGGGCAGATAGCTAGCCAGGCCTCGTTCGACCCGGCGGTGCGCGCTTGCTGATACATCGCGATACGCCCGCCCGATCCGTCCTTCAGCGACAGCACCGAGGCGCTGGGCGCCTTGGCATCGTCCTGGTATTGCCTGGCGTAGACCGCGGCCTCAGCCGCCGGATCCGACAGCGCCTGTCCGAGCGCTGCCACCGTCGCCGCACTGATGCCGAGTCGCCGCAGATCGCCGCCGGAGAAGACGTTGAACCCGGAGCTCTGCCAAGCCTTGGTGATCTCCAGCATTTCCTCCAGCGGCACGTTGACCGCGTTGATCGCTGCCGGATCGGCGTGGTGGATCGACTCCAGTGCGTCGAAGACCAGCGCCGCGATTGAAGCCGTATCCGCTATCGCGACGTCGTCGACGGTGATCTCGTCGCCGACCCGTACCGCGGAGACCCAGTGCTGGCCACGGCGGGCCAGCAGCACCCGAAACTCGTTGTCCGGGATCTCGCGGGAACCCACTGGCTCCTCTTCGCCGCCTTCTTCGTTTTCCTTGATGCCGTAGAGCAGCTTCCCCCGGGACAGCAGCGCGACGACCTCGAGGTCGGGCGCGGCCAACACCCGCATCCGGGCAGCGATCGACTCCTCAACCGTCTCGCCCGTCACGATGCCCTGCTCGCGCATGACCGCCATGCCCGGGTGCTCGTTCAGCCAGTCCATCGAATCGGTGGAGACGAATGGCCGGCATCGTAATTCGGGCGCGACATGGCGAATATCCAGCAACGCCTGCAACATCCAGAAACCCTCGACGTTGACTGTGATATCGGTCCGGGTGGTTTGATCCATCACTACTCTCGTATCTCGGCGTTCTCGGTTACCGCATGACGCGGCAGCACACCCGTATCGGTGTGCTGCCGCGCCAATGGGTGAACTTTAAGCCCAGCTAGAGCCAACGGCGCTGTCGGTGGACGACATGTTGTTACCTGCCGTCTGCACCTTTTGGCCGTGGGCGTTCGCCTGCTCGTAAATCACCTGGAAGTTGCGGCCCAACTGGGTGATGAACTCCTGGCAGGCCACCGAACCCGCACCGCCCCAGAAGTCACCGGCGGCCAGCACATCGCGCACGATGGCCTGGTGCTCGGCTTCCAACGAAGCGGCTTGGGCGCGAATCAGCGCGCCGTGGGCGTCGACATCACCGAACTGGTAGCTAATCGACATTTATCTATCCTCCTGATTGAAAAAGTTTACGCTTGCAGCTGGGTTAGCTGCTCAGAATCTGCTGCGAGGCCTGCTCTTGGGTCTCGTAGTTGTTGGCATCGCGGATCAGCCCGTCGCGCACGCCGTGGAGCATGTTGACGATGTTGCGGAAGGCCTGGTTCATCTGGCCCATGGTGTCGTAGGACGTCATCTGGGCGGTACCGCTCCAGCCGGCGCCGGCGATGTTCTGGCTCGACGCCCACATCTTGCGGGCCTCGTCCTCGACGGTTTGGGCGTGCACATCGAAACGGCCCGCCATCGACCGCATCTCATGCGGGTCGGTCATAAAACGCGTAGGCACTTAATTGTCTCCTTGTTTAGTAGTGGTCGGAGTGTGCTAGACCCCGGAGTTATGCGTGGTAGCCGGACCGGTTACCCGAGGTAACCGCCGACCTGATACACACGGCTAATCCCCCTTTCCCGCTACCCGGCTGCCAGCGTGCTCGGCATCGCAGTGGGACGAATTTCATTGACGGCGTTCAGCCCGCCGCAGCTGCGTTGGCGGCCTCGGTGAACTGGTACGAGCCGGCGCTGGTGCCCAGCGTGTTCACGAACATCTCGTGGATTGCTGCCGCCTGGGCGCTCACCGCCTGATACAGCTGAGCCTGCGCGACGAACTGAGCCGCCGTCAGAGCCGACACCTCGTCGGCTGCAGCCGGTACGACGCCCGTGGTCGGGGCCGCCGCAGCAGCGTTTTGCGAGTTCACTGCCGAGCCGATGCCTTGCAGGTTTCCGGCCGCCGCCGACAAGTCCTCCGGCTGTGTGGTTACAAACGACATTCAGCGTCCCTCCTCGGTCGTTTCAGCAATACGCCCGTGCATGACAATAGACGTGGCCACCGTTCTCCGCCGCTGCTGAAACTGGGTGTTTGCAACTGTTCACCAGTCGGCAACAACTGTTCATCTTCGGTAACAACCGAGTAACTTGGGGCTCCTTGAGGGGGCGGATCCGACGCCCTAAGTGGCTCATGACCTGCGCGAAATCACTGATCTCAGCCCGACAACGGATCTGGGCTGGGCAGCGGCGCAACGGCTAGTCGCCCAACACGGGCAGGCGCCGGGGCTGGGAAGGCATAAAAATCTAGCCGCAGATAAGGTCAACACCACGTTCGTTATATATGCGTCCAGCAACCAATACCCGCGGCTATGCGGGCCGCGCGCCTTCGCGACCGACCGCCAACCGGCTACTGAACTTTCGGTGACCAAACGTTCTCGAAATGCCAGCGGCCCTGAACGACCGTTAGGATCTGGCCATGCCGTTGACCAGCGGCGCGACCTTTGCTGGGTATAGCGTCCTGCGACTATTGGGCTGCGGTGAGACGGGTGACGTTTACCTGGTCCAGCATCCGCGGCTACCGCACTGGAACGCCTTGAAAGTGCTGTCTGCGACACTGACCGAAGACCGCGAGTTCCGCGATCGGTTCATGCAGGAAACCCCTATCGCCACCACGCTGTACCACCCGCACATCCTCCAGGTCGAGTACCGCGGCGAGACCGACGGGCAGCTGTGGATCTCGATGGACTACGTCAACGGCACCACCGCCGAGCAGCTCATCGCCAACCGCTTCCCGACGGGAATACCTGCCGGTGAGGTGCTGGCGACCATTACCGCGGTCGCCGACGCGCTCGACTACGCGCACAGCCGAGGCATGCTGCACCGCAACGTCAAACCCGCGAACATTCTGTTCACCAACCCAGCCGACGGCGAACAACAAATACTGCTCACCGACTTCGGAATAGCCCAGCGGCTCGGTGACCCCAACGACGCCTCGGCGTCAGATCTGACCGGTGCAGCGGTTGCCTACGCCGCACCTGAACAACTCTTGGGCTCAGACATCGATGGACGCGCCGACCAGTACGGCCTTGCCGCCACGGCGTTCCACTTGTTCACCGGAGCGCCGCCATTTCAGCAGTCGAATCCGGTCGCGGTCATCAGCCAACATCTCACCGCGGCGCCGCCGAGTCTGCGAGATCGGCGGCCCGACCTTGCCCGTCTGGACGACATCCTGGCGACCGCGCTGGCCAAAAACCCCGATGACCGGTTCCACAGCTGCCGCGCTTTCGCGGACGCGCTTAGCTACAGTGCCGGCGCCTGGACCGGTGATCGCAGTCCCGAGGCCTACCTCACCGTCGTCGACTACCCCGACGACGACGGGCCGGAGGCTGCACCCAGCACCGGTGGATCTTCGCCATCCGGCGTCTTCCCGGCCTGGGCGAGAACGGTGCGCCGTCTCGCCCAGCATCACGCCGCGACCGGACAGTCGGTCGCTGCCGAAGGGTCCGCCGCACCGGCGATGCGGCGCCGCCGGTGGCCCTGGGTCGTCGGACTGGGCAGTGCCGCAGCCGCGTTATGCGTCGGGCTGCTCGGCGTGGGCATTGTGATCGGCCGCGGGAACGACGCCGCGTCCCATCAGGCCGCCGGCCCGACGACGGCCATCCGAAGTTCCGCTCCCGTCGCTGCGCCGACGACTACCAGCCCTCGTAACTTTCCCGGCCCGGGAGAAGCGCTCGACGGGTCCTACCGCGTCGACGTCAATCGTGCAGAGCAGACCTATAACAGCACCCCGGACCCACAACCGCCGAACGTCAGCACGTGGTGGGCTTTCCGTACTTCGTGCACACCAGCCGCCTGCGTTGCGACCGGGACCATGCTGGACGACAACGACCACCAAACGCCGAGTCCGACAAATGGCGATAAGCCGCTCGTGCTGGATTTCCGCGACGGCGCCTGGCAATCGCGACCGGACAAGGTGCTGTTCGCCTGCCTGGGTCCGAATGGAGAGCCGGCCAAACAAACCACCACGCAGGCGATCCGGCTACAGCAATCGCACGGTGCGCTGCGCGGCTCGATGACCGTCACGGTCAACAGCAACGAATGCAGCCAACAAGGCGCAACGATCGAAATCCCGGCCGTCGCCGCGCACGTCGGTGAGGTGCCGCCGAGAGTCGAGGTGCCCAGCCCGCCGCCGAGCGCCCCACCCGAGCCGGTCACGACGACGCCGACTCGCTGATCGCCGGACCGGTCCGCCTGGTCAGTCGAATACCAGCGGCAAACTTTCGAGCGCGAAAGTCTTACTGGGAAAACGGATCCGGGGTTCGTAGCCGGGAGCCAGATGGAACTCCGGGATTTGCTTGAGCCATTCGCCGACGATCACGGTGAGCTCCATACGGCCCAGGTGAGAACCCAGGCAGCGGTGAGGTCCGCCGCCAAATCCCCAGTGCCGGTGCACCTTACCGTCCATGACCAGCTCGTCGGTCGAGATCGAGTCGCTACCGTCGCGGTTGATCGCGGCCATGCATAAGTGCACTGAGGAGCCTTTGGGCAACATCATGCCGCCAACGACGGCGGTCTCGGTAAGTACCCGCGGCGCCACCGGCGCCGACGGCTCCAGCCGGACGATCTCTTCGATGAAAACCCGGATCTGCTTCGGGTTGTCGCGGAGCATGCTGCGCAGTTCTGGTCTGCGAGCCAGTTCCAGCAGCGAAAAGCCGATCGCGGCCGTCACGGTGTCCAGCCCAGCCAGGATCAGCAGGTGGCTCATGCCCAACAACTCAAGATCTGTCAGATTGCCATCACTTGCCATGACCTGAGACAACATGTCCGAACCCGGGTTTCCCCGGCGCTGCTTGATCATGTCCGTGAGGTATTCGTACAGCTCGCGTGCCGGCACCGCGATATCGCTCGCGCTGACATAAGGTTTGTCTGCGATGATGGCGTCTTTCCAGGCGATCAGTTGGTCGCGGTCCGCCAATGGCAGACCGTAGAGGTCTAGGAACACCTGGAAGGGATACAGGCTCGCCAGATCGGTCATCACCTCGCACTCGCCCCGGCCGGCGAGCGCGCCGATCATCTCAGCGGCATGCCGCTGAAGTACCGGTCGTGACTTGCTCAGCCCGTGCGGGCTGAAGAACGGCTGGAGGATTTTGCGGTACCGGGTGTGTTCTGGCGGGTCGAATGCCAGTGGCACGACCGGTATCGGACTTCCCGGGGGCTGAAGTGCCAGCCGTGACGAAAACACCTTGGGATTGCGCAATGCCGCCAGGACGTCTTCGCGGCGGGTCAGGTAGTAATAACCGTTCATGAACACCACCGGCCCGGCGTCCCGCAACAGCTTCCAGCCGACACCACGGTCGGCGGCCATCGGCAATGAGGTGTATTCGAAGCGGGGTAGGTGAAAGCCGCCGTAGAGGCTTTCGTTAGCGGTGGTCATGCGCGCGCTCTTCCCGTGATCCGTTGTCTTGAACATGGTAAGTGTCTTCTAGAATCGGCAGGTGCCCGGTCGAGGGAGGACAGCTCGGTGAAGGTTCGTGTGGAACAGTCGAAATGCGTTGGGCATGCCCAGTGCTACGCGGTCGACCCGGAGCTTTTTCCGATCGACGAGTCCGGCTACTCCATCCTCGAAGAACACGAGGTTCGGCCAGAAGACGAGCAGGTAACTCGTGACGGCGTCGCGGCCTGTCCGGAGATGGCGCTGATCCTGGAAGAGGATTAATCGCAATCAGTCTCGGGCACAGGCTGATTCACGACGACTATTGACCGGCGGTGGCGAGTTGATGTGGGAACCGGCCACGCAACGCCTGCAGCAGGCGCTGGACTTCGTCGATGCGTGCGCGAATCTGCATAAGATCCCACGACGGCGCGGAATTGTCGTTGCCGAGTTGATGATCCCCGGCCACGGCGATGCGGTGGGCGAGTTCGTGTAGCTCGGCGGACTCGGCCTGCAGGACGCTTTCGAAGACCCGCGCCTGAGCCACCTCGGCAGGTGTCACCGGGCGCGGTGGTGCGCCGGGCGCTCCGACTGTCCGTTGGCCGCCAACGGTTTTGGGAAGCCGCGCGTCCCCGCTGTCACCGTATTGAGCCGGTGCAGCCCATCGCCCGCGGTTATTTCGGGGCCTCCGTGACAACGCCAGCGAAACAGATGAGTTAGCGGGTTGCACCATGTGTCACTCCTGCCCCTGACCCCGGCTGTTCACCTAGTGGCAACCTACTCCCCCGCTTCCACGTGTTTCTATGCCTGAAAAAGAAATCCCGACTGTTCATGTTTGCGCCACCGCCGCGACATCATTTGACCGCGAGCATTCACCTTCGCCGGCGTCGAGCCGACGCGTTCGCGCCCGGGCCCGTGAAGGACCCGAGCGCGAACGAGACGAACTGAACTTCGCTCTAGCCGGCGAACGGTGGCCGCGACATAACGGTGGGCTTGAACCCGTATTTGGGACCCGGCCCGGCGCCGAAGCCCCCTGCGCCCGCACCAGCCAGCGGCATACCGCCGAGCAGGTTTCCGGCACCGCCGCTTTCCGGGGCAGCGCTGACGCTGCTGACGGCAAGCGGGGCGTGGGGGGCTGCCAGCGGTGCTCCACCGATCCACGACGGTGGCACCGCCAATTTGCCGCCGATCGAGCCCGCGTTGCCCAGACCGGCAGCAACTCCGGGCCCGGCGGCAGCACCGCCGCCACCACCCAGCATGCCGCCAAGCCCACCCAGGCCGCCGAGTTCCGCTGGTTTCGCCGCCGCGGGCGCAGCTCCGCTGAGCAGGCCCGTGGTCTTTGCGATCTGAACGAAGTTGTTGCCCATACCGATGCTGAAGTAAGGCAGACCTTCGGTGTTGTAGAAGAAGCTCGCGTATGGCGAGTAGGCGCTGACGAACGCGGAAAGGTTCGTGGGCAGGGTGCTCGTCCCGAATATGAAGGCATAAACCGACTGCAGCAGCGATTCGGTTGGGGTCGCTGTTGCGGCGGGCGACGCGAGGCCTTGCAGCGAGCTCGGGAGCGACGAGGTCAGCTGCGACAAGATGCTCTGGGTGCTCGATGCGGTTGAGGTTGCGGCGGCATTATTGACCGCGGCGGCTTGAGCGGCCGTCCCGGCAGGGTTGGTGGTCGCCGCGGGCGAGGCGAACGGCGACACCTGGGTGGCAGCCGCAGACTGGCCGGCGTAGGTGTACATCGCCGCGGCGTCTTGTGCCCACATCTCCCCGTATTGCGCCTCGAGCTGCGAAATCAATGGGGTGTACTGACCGAACACGTTGGCCTGCACCGCCGCGGCGGTCTCGGCACGGTTGGCCGCGACAAGCGGCGGTGCCACTGTCGCCATGAACGCCTGCTCGTAGGCGGCGGCAGCCGTCCTGGCCTGGGTGGCCGCTTGCTCGGCCTGGGCGGCGGTAGTGGTCAACCACGACACATACTGTTGCGCCGCGCTTGCCATCGACGTTGACGCCGGCCCCATCCACTCGTCGCTGACCAACTGTGTGATCACCTTGTCGTAGCCGGTTGCGGCCGAACTCAACTCTGCGGCAAGCCCATTCCACGCAGAGGCGGCCGCTTGCAGCGACGACGAACCCGGACCGGAATACATAAGGGCCGAGTTGACGTCGGGCGGTAATGCCCCAAAATCCACCACTAGTCTCTTCTCCTCTAGTGGGCCGCAGCCGCGTTCGCGGCCTCGGTGAACAGGTACGACTCGGCGCTCGTTCCCAGCGTCTTCACGAACATCTCGTGAATCGCCTGGGCCTGAGCACTGACCGCCTGATACAGCTGTGCGTGCGCGACGAACTGTGCGGCCGTCAGCGCCGAAACCTCATCGGCGGCAGCCGGAACCACTCCCGTCGTCGGCGCCGCCGCCGCGGCGTTCTGTGCATTCACTCCCGAGCCGATCCCCTGCAGGCTGCCGGCTGCTGCCGACAATGCTTCCGGGTGCGTGGTCACGAACGACATCCGGTTTCCCTCCTCAATAAGCGTGAGCTTTCCGACCTTCAGACATGACAAGGCCGTCTGTTACGAGGTTAGAGGGTCACGGTTGGGCAACGCCTTCACGAAGCCAACTGTTCACGCCTGGATGACCACTGTTCATCCGTCGGTATCAGGTGTTCATCATGAATTTGGTTGTTGCTCCGCGGTGCCACGATCTGCATGAATGCGCGCATTCCGCCGACCGTCGCTCCGGCACGATTACTGATCAGCCGAGCCGCTTATTGTCGTCAGCGGCTAAAAATCTCCTCGAGCATAACGGGCCGTCGGTGCTGCCGACGGCGCCGGCCAATTGTGATGGGGCGGCGCTCACTTCGTTCCCGGCCGGTAGTCCATCGGTGCCCTTTGCTAGCCGGCCGATGGGGGGCGGGGCATGACGGCGTGGCGGAACCCGTAGCGGACAACGTAACCACCGGTGCGGCGGCCGTTGATGGCGTTGCTCATCGGTACGCCGTTGAGCAATGCGTTCGACGTGGGTGCGATCGGACGGACGGAGTTGGCGAGCATTGCCGGCTCGGCCTCCATTGCCGTGGGCGTCGCCCCGGGCCAGCCGGCGGGCACTGACAGCCGGCCGAGGGTGCTGGCCTGGCCGATCCCTGCCGATACCGGTGCGCCGTGGCCGAAGGGGGCCAGGCCGGCGAATTGCGGTGTTGGGTACCACGCACCGCCCGAACCGGCCGTGGTGCCAAGACCGAATGTCGTCTGCTGTCCGATGCTCGCGCCGAATTGCCCGAGACCCACCCCGAAATACGCCTGGAATGTCTGTCGCAAAGCGTTCAAATTGGAGTTGCTGAGGCCAAGGCCGAACGCGCCTTGGGGGTTGTTGGCGAGGCTGTTTTGCCAGAACTGCTGCCACCAGGTCGCTAGGGATCCTGTGGTTGTGGTCGTGGCGCCGGTCGTGGCGCCGGTCGTGGTGGACGCGGTCGTCGTGGTGGAGGCGGTCGTCGCGGTCGACGCTGTGGTCTGTGCGGAGGTGGTGGGCGCGGCAGTGGCGGCGTTTTGCGCCACGGTGGCGGCGGCTTGGCCGGCCGGTGTGGCGGTGGCTTGGGCGACCGCGTTGGCTTGACTGCCGGCCGTGGCATCGTTGGTGGTTTGTGGCGGATTGGCGAACGGTGTCACTTGGGCGGCGGCGGCCGAGGCGGCGGTGTAGCCATACATTGCCGCGGCGTCTTGGGCCCACATTTCGGCGTAGAGGGCTTCGGTGGCCATGATGGCCGGGGTGTTTTGGCCGAAGAAGTTGGTCGCGATCAATGCCATCAGCAGGGCGCGGTTGGCCTCGATCACCGGTGGGGGCACCGTCATCGCGAACGCCGCCTCGTAGGCCGCGACGGCCGCGCGGGCCTGGTTGGCGGTTTCTTCGGCCTGGGCGCCGGTGGTGCTAAGCCAGCTGATGTAGGGCGCGATGGCGGCCAGCATCGTCGTCGACGTGGGTCCGATCCAGGGACCACTGGTCAGTTCGCTGATCGTCGCCCCATAGCCGGTGGACGCAATCCCCAACTCGGCTGCCAGCCCATCCCACGCTTCCGCAGCAGCCAACAACGGTCCCGGCCCGGGCCCGGAATACATCCGGCCCGAATTGATCTCCGGCGGTAACAGCCCGAAATCCAACAAATTGACGAACCCCTAAGTCAGCTAGCCATGGTCGATTTGGCAGACGCGGTGGCCACATACGAACCGGCGCTGCTGCCATCGGGTTGCAAACACGTCAATCGCTGACGCCCAAGGCGCTAGCCGCCCAACGCATGCCGGCGCGTGGCCACCTCCGCCGCTGTCAGCCCAGACAGCGCCCACCGGACACAACCACACTGTCGCCAGGCCTACCGCCGTACTCCGGACATTGCGTGTAGTCACGAACGAATCCGCTTTCTTTCCGAATAACCTTGCGCGTCTGGATTTTCTGAGCGCTGTTAGTTCGTGACAGTAGACGCGCGGCGGCGCACGCCGACGCAGCCGCGTTGCCATATATGACGACTAGCTACATTCATCGGAATTGGAAGATACGCATCGGCAGCCGATTCTTCGGCACGCCCGACCGCACTAGCTGCATAAACAACGCGGTCAGCGGTCGCTCTGGGGCCGCGAGCGGTGGCCCCGCGTCAGTTCGACGCGCGACAGGAGATAAAAATCTGTACGCGGTTAAACCGCTAGCCGGCCGATGGGGGGCGGGGCATGACGGCGTGGCGGAACCCGTATCGGACGACGTAACCGCCGGTGCGGCGGCCCACGCCGCCGCTCGACATCGGTACGCCGTTGAGCAATGCATTCGACGTGGGTGCGATCGGACGGACGGAGTTGGCGAGCATTGCCGGCTCGGCCTCCATTGCCGTGGGCGTCGCCCCGGGCCAGCCGGCGGGCACTGACAGCCGGCCGAGGGTGCTGGCCTGGCCGATCCCTGCCGATACCGGTGCGCCGTGGCCGAAGGGGGCCAGGCCGGCGAATTGCGGTGTTGGGTACCACGCACCGCCCGAACCGGCCGTGGTGCCAAGACCGAATGTCGTCTGCTGTCCGATGCTCGCGCCGAATTGCCCGAGACCCACCCCGAAATACGCCTGGAATGTCTGTCGCAAAGCGTTCAAATTGGAGTTGCTGAGGCCGAGACCGAACGCGCCTTGGGGGTTGTTGGCGAGGCTGTTTTGCCAGAACTGCTGCCACCAGGTCGCTAGGGATCCTGTGGTTGTGGTCGTGGCGCCGGTCGTGGCGCCGGTCGTGGTGGACGCGGTCGTCGTGGTGGAGGCGGTCGTCGCGGTCGACGCTGTGGTCTGTGCGGAGGTGGTGGGCGCGGCAGTGGCGGCGTTTTGCGCCACGGTGGCGGCGGCTTGGCCGGCCGGTGTGGCGGTGGCTTGGGCGACCGCGTTGGCTTGACTGCCGGCCGCGGCATCGTTGGTGGTTTGTGGCGGATTGGCGAACGGTGTCACTTGGGCGGCGGCGGCCGAGGCGGCGGTGTAGCCATACATTGCCGCGGCGTCTTGGGCCCACATTTCGGCGTAGAGGGCTTCGGTGGCCATGATGGCCGGGGTGTTTTGGCCGAAGAAGTTGGTCGCGATCAATGCCATCAGCAGGGCGCGGTTGGCCTCGATCACCGGTGGGGGCACCGTCATCGCGAACGCCGCCTCGTAGGCCGCGACGGCCGCGCGGGCCTGGTTGGCGGTTTCTTCGGCCTGGGCGCCGGTGGTGCTAAGCCAGCTGATGTAGGGCGCGATGGCGGCCAGCATCGTCGTCGACGTGGGTCCGATCCAGGGACCACTGGTCAGTTCGCTGATCGTCGCCCCATAGCCGGTGGACGCAATCCCCAACTCGGCTGCCAGCCCATCCCACGCTTCCGCAGCAGCCAACAACGGTCCCGGCCCGGGCCCGGAATACATCCGGCCCGAATTGATCTCCGGCGCTAACAGCCCGAAATCCAGCACTAAACCCCTCCGTCAGGAAACCTCGATCGTGTCGGCCAGCTCGGCCCGCAACAACCGATAGCGGTCCAAAAGCGTTGTCGTGAACTGCTCAGCAATGGGCAAGTCCCGGCCGTTGACAGCGCGGTGTGTGGTCACAGACGAAATGCGCTTTCTTTCTTCGGTAACCCTCGGCGGCAACAACATTGAGCACGTGTGCTCGTCGCTGAAACAGTCGCTCGCCTGCGACATTAGATGGCAATTCGGGCCATCGCCGCTGCCGACGCCGACTATTCATTCCCGGACAACCACTGTTCATCCGCCAGCAATGACTGTTCACCCGGCGTTGGGCTGACGGTGACCCAACGAAGGCCCCGGTTATCCGCCTGCCGGAGAGAACGGAACGACGGTGGAACGGAGCTCAAATCGGCTCGGTGCGGCCGGAGCGCTGCGTCCGCCCAGGTTGGTCACCGGCATCATCGGCGGCATGGTCGCCGGCGCGGCCGCGTGCGCTGCCGGAAGTGCGCTGGTGCTGCCGAACGACATCGCGGCCGGGCTGGTCGAGGGCGCTGCGCCTCCCCAGGCGGATGGCACCGACAACGGGCCGACGGAAGTGGCCTGGCCCATCCCAGCGGAAACGGCAGGCGTTCCGGCGCCGAAGCCGGTCGACGCCAGCGTGACGGTGTCTGGACCGAGCCCGGCCCGCTCGGCCGTTCCCAATTCGTTGGCAGCGGTGCTGACGGCTCGGGCGGCGTTGGCCGTGCTGCCGGTCGTGAAAACCCTGGAGAGCATGCTCATCGGCATGGTCGCCATCCGCAAGGGCGTGCTCAGCATGTTCAGCATCGACAGCGACGAGGACGAGGACGACGACGTTGACGACGTGGTATCGGTCGCGGACGAGGTGAGACTTGCCACGCCCTGCGGGGACGCGAGGCTTTGCAGAGTCTGCGGCATCCCGGAAATGAGCTGCGGACCCGATGACATGAGCGTCTCGACGTCGGTGCCGCCGGAGGTCGCGGCGGCCTGGGCGACCGCGCCGCCCTGGCGGGTCAGCCCACCGGGGTTGGTGGTTTGCGGTGGCGTGGCGAACGGTGTCACCTGTGCGGCGGTCGCCGCGGCGCCGGCATAGCTGTACATCGCGGCAGCGTCCTGGGCCCACATTTCGCCGTAGTGCGCCTCGGTAGCGGCGATTGCCGGGGCGTTCTGCCCGAGGAAGTTCGTTGCGACCAGCATTGCCAACAGGCTCCGGTTGGCGCCGATGACTGGCGGCGGAACTGTTGCGGCGTAGGCGATTTCATAGGCATCGGCGGCGGCCGTGGCCTGCACCGCGGTCTGCTCGGCCTGCTCGCCGGTGGCGGCGAGCCAGGTCACAAAGGGCGCAGCGGCCGCGGCCATCGACGTCGCGCTGGGACCGGTCCACGATCCGCTGGTCAAGCTTGCGACTACCGAGCCGTAGTTCGCCGCAGCGGAATTCAGCTCGTCGGCCAGCGACTGCCAGGCCGCCGCGGCGGTCAGCATCGAGTCCGGTCCCGTACCGGCATACATGAGCGCGGAATTGATCTCGGGCGGCAGCGCACCGAAATCGGCGCCAAAGTCCAACACGGGGCCGTCCGCCTCAGCCGGCCGCGACCGCGTTGGCGGCCTCGGTTGCCGCATACGAACCGGCGCTGCCCGCCAGGGTGCTGACGAACATGTCGTGGATCGTCGCCGCCTGCGCGCTGACTGCCTGATACATCTGGGCGTGCATGGCGAACTGTGCGGCAGTCAGCGCCGACACCTGGTCCGCCGCCGGCGGGACCACGCCGGTGGTCGGAGCCGCCGCGGCTGCGCTTTGCGCTGTCAGGGCCGAGCCGATGTCTTGCAGATTGTCGGCGGCGGCGGTCAAGTCCTCCGGCTGTGTGTTCAGAAACGACATCAGGCACTCCCCTCACACCAGCACTCACCTGTCACTAGTTAGGGACGTTAACTAGGCAAGCTGGGCTGGGGACATGCCTCGGCTATGCGTCAGCTATGAATCGGCTGGCAGCTCAAGACGGCGAAATGCAAACGGCGCGGTTCTCCCCCGGTGGGAAGAACCGCGCCGTTAGACGGGTTTCTGCGTGGGTTACCGCCGCAGTTCGGTGGCCGCGACTTGCACGTACACGCCGGTGTCCTCGGCCATCAGCAGGCCACGACCGCGGGGCAGCGGGCCGCCCTTCATCTTGCCGCGGATGAAGCCTTCGTCGGGGTCGGCGTCCATCACCAGCAGCGGCGAGTTGGCCTGTGCCAGCGCCCGCAGCATCGGGTCGCTGCCCGCCGAAGACCATCCACCGAAGGTACGGGTGACGATCACGTGCAAGCCGACATCGGATGCCCTGGTCACCCACGGTGCGGCCTTGTGCAGCGGCGAATCGAAGCCAGGCGGCAGCTGCTGCACATCGTCGATGATCAGGAAGATCTCCGGCCCGCTCCACCACGTCCGCGACAGCAGCTCCTCGGCCGACAGGTTCGGCGGTGGCTCGCGCCGGGCCAACACCGCGCCCAGCTCGTCCATCATCGCCGCGACGCCGTCGAGGTTGTAGGCGAACTTCTCGACGTAGTCGGTACCCAATACGGTCAGCAGCTGACGACGCGGGTCGACCAGCCAGACCTGTGCCGAGGGCCGCGAGGTCGGGGGCGCAATGCTGGCTCCCGGCGCGTACACCCGCCCGATTTCGGACATGATGGTGGCCAGCGTCGTGGTGCGACCGCACTCGCGACGGCCCGTCACCATCAGGTGCGCGTTCTCGGCGAAGTTGAGATAAACCGGCTGCAAGTCCAATTCGTTGATGGCCCAGGCGATTCCACCGGCCCCAACGTTTTGGCGACGATCGGCCGCGGCCAACGCCCGCACCTGCTCCAGCCCGAACTTGGCGGGCAGCCGGCGCACCGGGGGTGCGTGGCCGGCCGCCACCCGGCTGACCGCCGCAGCAAGGTTGTCGGACTCGAAAACCGTGTCCGGCGTGCTGGCCAGCGCGGGCCTGGCCACCAGTGTGTGCAGACCCGATTGCGGATCGCTGTCCAACCGCATGTAATTCACCGCAACCATGCCGCGCCCCGGCTTAACCGGAACGTCCTTGGCGAACCGGGAGCGGACCAGCTTCGCGTCTTCAACCGCGGCCAGCCGCAGCTCGATTCGGGATCCGAAACCGCTGCGCACCGGCGGCCGCAACTCCGATTCGCGGTCAGCCGTGACCACCACATGCACCCCGAACGACGGTCCCTGGTTGATGATCTGGTTGACCTGCTCGATCAGCACCTCGTTCTCTTCAGCCAGCGCCCGGTAGTTGTCGATCACCAGGTACACATCGCCGAAGCCGTCGTTGGGCACGCTGCCGGCCTCTCCACCGAACCTGCGCCGACGGAACACGTCCATCGAGGGCACGTCGTACTCGAGGAAGGTGTGCTTGCGCTCGCGAAGCAGCGCCAGCAACTCAGCCACCGTGCGGCGAACACCGTAGGGGTCGGTTGGGCCGACCACCTCGCCGACATGCGGCAGTCCGGCAATGGTCGTCAGCGCCGTGCTGCTGTAGGCCAGGACGTAGAACTGGACCTGCTCGGGCGTATGGGTCAGCGCCGCGGAGGTGATCAGCGTCTGCAACGCGGTGGTTTTGCCCGAGCCACCGGCACCGAGGATCAGTACGTTCGACCCCGGCCCGGAGGTGTCCACCGTCCACGGCGGTTGGTCGTGCTTGAACGGCCGGTCGATGATCCCGATCGGGAACACCAAGTTCCTGGCTGTGCCGTATTCCTCCTGCCACGGCCGACCGAGGAAGCGGTTCACCAGGTCTTCGATCGACACTGGCACGTCGAGCGGCGGTTGCCACAGCCGGTAGGGCTCGAAGTCGATCCGGCGCAGCTGGTCGATGATCACCGTGCCGACTCGCGGCGTCCTGATTGCCTCTTCTTCTTCCTCGTCATCGTCGGGCTCGGCGGATCCGTTGCCGCTGAACGCCTCGCCGTTGGTCGACGCATCGAAGTCATCCGGTCCGGTGACACTGACCTCGATGGGCGTGAAGCCGGTGGTAAACAGTTGCGGCCGAATGTAATCCACCGTATGTGTCAATGCCGGCTGCCCGTCGTCGTCGAGCGAAACGCCGCGGCGGTAGTCGCGCCAGAGGAACTCCGCCTGGAACCGGATGATCTCCTCGAGGCTCTTGCGGAAGTAGCCCAGACCGGCTTGCGCGGGCAGGTTCACGGCGTTCGGCACGCCGGCCGCCTGTGCCGCACCGGCGGTACGCGCTTTCAGCACCAACCGGTAACCCATGTTCTCCATGAGCTTTTCAGCCCGGCTCTCGATGGTCTGCGAGGCCATCATCAGGTGGATCCAATAGGCACGACCCTGCCGGCCGATCGAGTCCAGGACGTCGACCGCGGTCGGCATGATGCGGAACCACTCGTAGAACTCGTCGATGACCACCACCAGCATCGGCAGCGGTGGGATGTCCTGGCCGCGTGCGCGCATCCGGCCACGCATCTCGTTGTATTCCTTGGCGTCGTCGACGCCGGCGTTGTCACAGACCGCCTTGCGCCGGGCGATTTCGCCCCACAGCGCGTCCAGGAAGCGCTCCATCAGCGCCTGGTCTTCTTCCAGGTCGGTGATGATCCGCGACACGTGCGGCACCCCGGCGAACGGCTTGACCGCCGATCCACCCTTGAGGTCGGCCAACACGAACTGCAGCTCGTCCGGCGGGTGCGCCAGCATCAGCGACTCGAGCACGGTACGCACCAGAGTCGACTTACCCGAACCTGTGGTACCCGACATGACCCCGTGCGGTCCGTCACCGCCTTCGTCGAGGGATTTCATGTCCAAGAACAGCAGTTCGCCGTTGTCGGAGCGGTTGCCGAACGGTATCCGCAACCGAGACCGGCTGGACAGGCCGTCGCGCCGATTACCCCACAACGACTCGAAGTCGATCTCGGCCGGATCCTCGATCCCGTAGTAGGACAGGATGTCTCGGGCACCGATCTGGGTAACCCGTTGACCGATCTCCTCGTATGCCTCGGCCAATCGCCAGTGCGCCATGCGCTGCGCGAACTGCTCGGCCTCCGGCTCGGTGACCTCGTCGGCAAGAGCGAAGAACCACCGGTTGTCGTCGATCACCATCCAGGTGTCGCGGTCACGGGGCAGCGCCTCGATCACCCCGACATCGTTGGTGAATTTCAGCACCCGCTCCGGGTTGCCGGTCCATAGCGCAGAGCCGGTCAGGTCAAAGAACGTGACACCGTCCACACCGTCGACGCTGATGACGTATTCCCATTGCGGGTCGTCGACGTCGGCGATGATCACGTGGTGGGGTGTCGGTGTCTCCGCCGACGAGCTGGCATGCCGTGGGGTGAAAGACCCACGGCCGGCGAACAATTCGGCCTGGTCGGCGGCAAACTCTCGTACCGAACTGTAGACCATCCGCGCGTTGCCGGCAGCGTCGCGACGGCGTGGATCACCGAAGTGCGGTAGCCACTTGACCCAATCCCATTTGGTGACATCGGAAGTGACAACGATCATCTGGATGTGATCGGGCCCGTGCGAATACGCCAGCTGGCAGATGATCGCCCGCATCAGCCCCATCACCTGCTCGCGGTTCCCGACCAGCGCATACCAGGGCTCAACAAGCAGCGACACCATCTTGGGCAGGTTGTAAACCACGCTCTGGTAGCGCCCGAACTCCTGCAGTGCCTTACCGGTTACCGGCTCCAGCTCGATATCGGTCGGCATGTTCTGCGGCTCACCCCAGGTCACCTCTGGCCGGGTCATGCCGACACCGACCCGGGCGACGCCGAAGTTGAGGTCCTTGCCGTCCGGCTTGCGTTCCCACATCCGGGGCGATCCGACCGCTGCCGTCAACGTCGTCGGCTCCGGGTGGAACCAGCGGTAGTTGGCGTCCATGCTGTCGGCGGACTCGTTGGCGGTTTCGCGCAGCATGTCGAGCATCAACATGAACTGGGCGCGCATCGCGTCCAGCTTGGGCCGGCTCATCTGCTGCTGGCCACCGAAGCGACCGCCGAACATCATCATCGCGACACCGCCGATCATGAAGATCGGGAAGATCGAACCAGCGCCCAGGAACATCCGCGAGCCGCTGGCGACGGTCATACCGACCATGCCGACCAGCAAGCCGACCACCAGAACGCCGACCACAATCAGCCACCACGGCTTGCCTTCGGGCGGCGGAACACTCAGCGGTGTCGGTAAGACAATGTTCTCCGGCCGAACCGCGGGTGCGCGCTCGGGCGTCGGGCGTGCAAAACCTTGTTTCACTTCGGTACCGCCAATTCTGCTGGGCTCATATCGGTCGGAAGGGTGTCATGGCGCACCAGCGCATCGGCGCGCGAGAGCATGGGGCCCGGTGCGAGCAGCCGCAACGCCACCCAGGGCGCTGGGCTCGGCTGCGAGGTCAAGCCGAGCGCCGAGCGGGCATCGCGGGAGTTGTCCACGCCGAAGCGCACCCCGGAGTTCGAGAGCCACCATAGTGATTCGGACGTGGCCGACGCCGGGTCGTTGCCGGTGACTTCGACAAAGTTGGCATAGTCGGGGCCGAAAAAGACCCGGTCGGCTTCGCGGCCGGAATTGTCGGCCTTGACCAGCGAGACCACTTTCTCGCTGTCGCCGGCCTTCACCGGGATGGTCGGCCCGGTGATCACCTTGGTACGGGCACGCTCCTCACCGGCGGTTTTCTCCCACCACCAGCAGGTCGCCGGGTTCTCACGGATGTCGGACACGTTCAACGGGCCGTCGGGGTAAGCCGACAAATCCAGCCCGTTGACCACCGGCATCTTCGCCAACGACGCGGGCGCCACCACCACCGGCGCATTGCCCGCCGGCGTACCGGCGTTCTGCAGGATCTGCGCGACGACCGCGGTCACCGTCTGCACCCCGTCGGCCAGCACCACCGAATACTGTTGCGGCCCACTGATTTGCGGTGTCACGATCACGGTTCCCACCGGACCGGGTGCACCGGCGAAGCCGGCCGGCTTACCGGCGTCGGGCACCTTCGGCACCGACAGCTCGGGACCCACCGGCAAGGAGTCGTACAGCGCCCGGCTCATCGGTCGCGCCTGGTTGACGTGCTCCGGCGTCAGCCCCAACGGCAACAACACCGCCCGGTTTGATGCGTCGATGCGCGACCGGCGTCCCTGCCGGATCACCCAGGTGTCTTTTTCGTAGCGCAGCACCACGGCGTCGGATCCGCCCAGCACATGCCGGCGGCCCGACAGGTCGGGCGTTCCGTCGATCACCGTCACCGTCACCGGTGACGGCGCTCCCACGCCCGCTGTCTGCGTCACCGAGTCGCATACCAGCCATGACGACGACGCCGGGTTGGTCGGGGAAAATTCCGACGGCGCGCCGGGGATACCGACCAGCGGTCCGTGCGGCTGCGCCGCGATCTGACTCGACCGCACCTTGTGCGGGTTATCCGGGCGGCCTGCGATCAGCCGGGCCGATGCCAGGTTCAGCGCCGGGTACAACTTGTCGCCCACCCGAACGTAGAGCGAGCCGGAATCGCGGTCGGCGATGATCGGTGACTCGTTCATCTGCCCCGACGGGTTGATGAACGACCAAAGCAGCGCGCCCAGGCAAATCACCGCTGCGGCCGACACCGACGCCACTACAGCCAGCGTCTGACGCCGGCCGGGTTCGATTTCCATCCGGACCCGCCAGCGGGTCAACGCCATGGCGGTACGGCGAGCCAAGAACTGGTAACCGGTTACCTGGGTCCTGGTGGATAGTCCGAGGCCGTAACCCGATCCTCGGTCCCCGCTCGAGTTAGCCACGGCTGATCACTCTCCAAGCCGACGGAAAGGCTGAATGCTGCGTAGTCCCACGATTCACAGAAATAACCGTAGGGCACTCTGAGCCACCTCGCCACGCGAGCGTACGGGCGTCGGGCGCGTTAGCGGCCACGCCGGGAGTGGTCTGCACCACAGTGTTGTCACCTGCCATCAGTAGTGGGGGGAGGTCAACGGACTTCACTGCGCATCGTACGGCGAAGAGCAAACTGTGGTCCGCGAAAAAATTGCCGTGAGGTGAACACTCGGGTCGCATTTCTTTCACCTGATTGAGCAAGATGGCGGGATGACCGCGCCGGCGACGATGCAGAGCGAAGCGATGAGGAGGAGCGGCGCGTGTGACCGCGCCGGCGACGATGCAGAGCGAAGCGATGAGGAGGAGCGGCGCGTGTGACTGAGCTGACGACGATGCAGAGCGAAGCGATGAGGAGGAGCGGCGCGTGTGACTGAGCTGACGCCGTCATTGGTCGAACTCGCCGAGCGGTTCGGGATCGCTACAGAGTACGAGGACTGGAGTGGTCGCCGGCTGACTGTTGCGGAAAGCACGCTGGTAGCCGTCCTCGCCGCGCTCGGCGTGGCCGCCGCCACCGAGCCGGAGCGCCGCGCCGCGCTTACCGCGCATGATCGCGCGTACTGGTCGCGTGCACTGCCGCCCACTGTCCTTGCACGTGCGGGTCGCCCGACGCAGTTCTGGGTGCATGTCACCCATGGTCATCCCGCCGAGGTGTGGTTGCAGCTCGAGGACGGGACGCGCCGCACCGGGATACGCCAAGTCGACAACTTCACCCCGCCGTTTCACCTCGACGGGCGCCTCGTAGGTGAGGCCAGCTTTGTGCTGCCCGATGACGTGCCACTTGGTTACCACCGGCTGCATCTGCGTTCCGGGGACGACGAGGCCAGCGCGGCGCTGATCGTGACACCGAATTGGCTGCGATTGCCCGAGCGGTTGGGCGGTCGTCGAACCTGGGGGCTGGCCACCCAGATATATAGTGTCCGGTCCCGACAGTCTTGGGGCATCGGCGATCTGACCGACCTCACCGACCTTGCGGTCTGGTCGGCTTCCGTACACGGCGCCGGTTATGTGCTGGTCAACCCGCTGCACGCGGCCGCGCCGACCAAGCCGATGGAGCCGTCGCCGTACCTGCCGACCTCGCGGCGATTCGTCAACCCGCTTTATCTGCGTGTCGAGGCCATCCCGGAATTCGCTTACCTGCGTAAACGTCGCCGGGTCTGGCGGCTACGCGACGGGGTGCAACAGCACTCAGATTCGCTGGACGCCATCGACCGCGACACCGCCTGGGCAGCGAAGCGGGCGGCCTTGGCACAGGTTTATCGGGTCCCGCGCACGGCTGGTCGCGACCTGGCGTACGCCGGTTTCTGCGCCCGGGAAGGCGCTGCCCTCGACGACTTCGCGACCTGGTGTGCCCTGGCTGAGAAATACGGCGGCGACTGGCATCAGTGGCCGCAATCGCTGCAGCATCCCGGCGCCGACGGTGTCGCCGAGTTCGTCACCAAGCACGCCAAGGCCGTGGATTTCCACCGGTGGCTGCAATGGCAACTCGACGAGCAACTCGCCGCCGCGCAATCGCACGCGGTGGCGGCCGGGATGTCGCTGGGCATCATGCACGACCTAGCCGTCGGCGTGCACCCCAGCGGGGCTGACGCCTGGGCATTGCAGGACGTGCTGGCGCTCGGGGTGACCGCGGGCGCGCCGCCCGATGAGTTCAACCAATTGGGCCAGGACTGGTCGCAGCCGCCGTGGCGCCCGGACCGGCTCGAAGATCAGGAGTATCGGCCGTTCCGTGCACTGATCCGCTCCGTGCTGCGACACGCCGGCGGGGTGCGCATCGACCACATCATCGGGTTGTTCCGGCTGTGGTGGATTCCCCAGGGCGAAGCGCCCACCCAGGGCACCTATGTGCGCTACGACCACGAGGCAATGATCGGGATCGTCGCCCTGGAGGCGCACCGCGCGGCGGCGCTGGTGGTCGGCGAGGATCTCGGCACCGTCGAGCCGTGGGTCCGCGATTACCTGCGGACCCGCGGGGTACTGGGCACCTCGATTCTGTGGTTCGAACTCGACCGAGACGGGGACGGTGGCCCGCTGCCGGCCGAGCGCTGGCGGGAGTACTGCCTGTCCTCGGTGACCACCCACGATCTGCCGCCGAGCGCCGGTTACCTGGCCGGAGAGCATGTGCGCCTGCGGGATTCGCTGGGCCTGTTGACGCGGCCAGTCGACGAGGAGCTGGCCGCCGCGAAAGCTGAGCGGGCGGCCTGGATCGCCGAGTTGCGGCACGTCGGTCTGCTGTCCCAAGAGACCGACTCCGAGGAGAACTCAGCGCAGACCATGTTGGCCCTCTACCGGTACCTGGGCCGGACGCCGTCGCGGCTGCTTGGCCTCGCGTTGACCGACGCGGTCGGAGATCGGCGGACCCAGAACCAGCCGGGCACGAGCGACGAGTATCCCAATTGGCGGGTTCCGCTGAGCGGTCCCGACGGCCGGCCGATGCTGCTCGAGGACGTGTTGAGCGACCCCCGCGCCATCGCCCTGGCCGAAGCGATGCGCGCTGAGACGGCCGTCGCCGCCCCCGAGACCACCTGTTAGCTTCGTCTCTGCCATGAGCGTGTTGAAGTTCGCCGTCGTCGCCCCGGTCGCCGCCGGGGTCACCGCAGACCCGCGGTGGATGGCGGCCTTCGCGCGCCATCTGGAAGCGTGCGGATTCGAATCGATCATCGCCGTCGAGCACACGGTGTTGGCCACCCGATACGACAGCGTCTACCCCTACGACCCCTCTGGGCGCGTCGAATTGGCAGCCGATTGCCCCGTCCCCGACCCGCTGGACCTGCTGTCATTTCTGGCCGGCCATACCGACCGGCTCGGGTTGGCGACCGGGGTGCTGGTGCTGCCCAACCATCATCCGGTGGTGCTGGCCAAACGAGCAGCGACCGTTGACGTCCTGTCGGGCGGACGGCTTCGACTGTGTGTTGGTGTCGGCTGGCTGCGCGAAGAGATCGAAGCGTGCGGCACCGAATTCGAAAGTCGGGGACGGCGTGCCGACGAGCAGTTGGCGGTGCTCCGGAAGCTCTGGGATGACCGGCCGCAAGGCGTCAGCCATGATGGCGAGTTCTTTCGATTCCAGAACGCCATTTGTAGCCCGAAACCCGTTGCCGGACAGCACCTCCCGCTGCACATCGGGGGCCACAGCAAAGCAGCCGCTCGACGGGCCGGACGTTACGGTGACGGCTTCCAGCCGCTGGGCGTCACCGGTGTGCAGTTAAACGAGCTGCTGACGCTGATGCGTAACGAGGCAGCGGCGGCCGGCCGCGATCCGGCCGATATCGAAGTGTCGCTGGGACATTCGGTCACCAAGATCGACGCCGAACGCGCAGAGAGGCTCAGCGCGCAGGGTGCCGACCGACTGGTGCTGGCGATGCCGCCGATCACCGACCTCGAGCAGGCCAAAGATGAGCTGTCCGCCTGCGCGCAACGCCTTTCGCTACCGACGTGATGCTCGACGCAACCGACCGCGCTGCTCTTGCCGACTTGGTGCACCGGTACGCCGCCAGCGTCGATGACCGGCAATTCGATTCTGCTGCAGCACTTTTCGTCGAGACAGCTGAGCTAGTGCTGCCCGACCCACCGGGCTCGCTGGAGCCGGTTCACCGGCACCGCGGTCGTCCGGCGGTCGGTGCCGCAATCGCCACCGTCGCCGCAACCATCCGCACCGAACACGCGATCGTCGGCGAAGTCTACGACGCGGGTCCGCAATCCGACGATGCCCGCGGCCGCATCGCGTGCGTCGCGCATCACTGGAATCAACACGGAGATCAGTTGACCGATGTGGTGTGGCATCTGCGCTACGACGACGAGTATCTGCGAACCGATGCCGGATGGCGGTTCACCCACCGCTCGCTGACGATCAACGCGATCGAAATCCGGCCGATGCGCCGGGTACGCGCCGCCGGGCAATCGGAATAGGCTTACAGTTCCCGGCGGGCGCAGCGTTGCAGGAGATCGGCGGAGCGCGCAAGGCTTTCGGCCGGTTTGGTCATCTGCACGCCGACCGCACCGGCTCGACTGGCGTACTGCGGACGCAGGATTGCGCGTAGGTCGGCTACCAGCGTTTCGACGGTGATGGCCGAAAAGCGTCGTCCAAAGCCGACTTTCAGTTTTTCGACCGCAGCCGCCCAGAGCGGCTGGTCGAGCCACAGCCAGAGGATCAGGGTTGGGGTGCCGCTGCGCAGGCCTGCAGCGGTGGTGCCGGCGCCGCCATGGTGGACGATGGCACGGCAGGCCGGAAAGATCGCCGAGTGGTTCACCGCATCCACCACCTTGACGTGGCCGGAACACTCGACGCCGATGACGTCATTGGGCCCAGCGCAAATCAACACCCGCTCGCCTAGCTGCGCGCAAGCCGCGCTGAGGATGGCGACCGTGTCGGCGAAAGTTGTGATCGGCGTACTGCCGAGACCGAAGTAGATCGGCGGCGATCCCTCGGCAATCCACGACAAGACCTCATCGTCGGCGTCCGTCGCTGACTGCAGCGTGAGCGCCCCGACGAAGGGGCGGTCGCCAGCTACGTCGACCCATTGGGCCGCCGGCTCGGGCAAGCAGAGCTCGTCGTAGGCCTGGATGGCCAGCGATGGCGTCGAGGGTCCGGTGGTCTCCGGCAAGCCCAGCGTCCGGCGTTGAGCATCCTCGGCAACCTTCGTCATGCGCGAAAACAGCCAATCCGATGACCAAAGCCGCTCCGGGAACGGATGCAGCGCAGCCACGGGAATGCCGTGATATTCCGCGACATTGGCGGCCAGCCCTTGTTCGTTGAAGCTCGCCAATATCAGGTCGGCCCCGTCTGCCAGCGCCGCCAGGGTCGCGCTCTTCGCCACCTTGACCCGGGTGACGTGTTCAATGACTTCGGGCACCACGCTGATCGGATTCTGCATCTTCGGCGCAATTTTGCGGACCAAATCCGAGCCGGGGTTCATCTCCTCGCGCGAGTCGGGCCCATAGGCGATTCCGGCAAGGCCCGCCGACTCGATGAAGCCAAGCAGGTTGGGCGGGACCGCCATTCGTACGTCATGGCCGCGGCGGACCAGCTCCGAAGCGACGGCGGCGCAGGGCTCGACGTCGCCGCGACTTCCGTACGCTGCCACCACAAATTTCATCGGCGGAAAACCTCACTCGGGGGCGTCTCTCGGCATCTAAGCAGGAACCGGCGCATCGTATCGTCCGACACCAAACCGTCGCGTTGACCGTGCCGCTCCTGCTTCTTTGACCTTTGCACTCCTGATGACCAGAATTGAGCGCAAATCTCCTCAAGGAGGTCTCATGCTCCGACGTCGCCGGTCTGGCAGCCGGTTCGAGGACGAATACGACCCAGGTCCGGTTCAGATCCAGGCCCGCAAGGTCCACTTCGATGTTTCCGATGTCCCACTGCACTGGATTCCCGGCCATCCGGTGGCATCGAATTTCGCCAGCCTGCTCAACATCGTGCTGCCCCCGATCGAACGCTGGTTCGTCGCGGTTTTCAATGAGGCTCTCCCGCTGGTCAAAGATGCCAAACTAGCCGAGGACATGCGCGGATTCATCGGCCAGGAAGCAACGCACGCCGACGTCCACGAGCACGTGCTGCACGAGCTGATGATGTCCCGCGGCATCGACCCGAAGCCGCTGCTGGACCAGGTGGACTTCATCTTCTCCCGCACGCTGGCGCCCGGTAGCTCGCTGGACCCCAAGCGCCGACTCAGCCATTTGTGCGACCGGCTTTGGCTCATTGCCGCGATCGAGCACTACACCGCGGTGCTCGGTGACTTCGTGCTCAACTGCCGCTGGGAGGATTACGGCGCCGATCCCACCATCGCCGATCTGTTCCGCTGGCACGGCAGTGAGGAAGTCGAACACCGCAACGTTGCTCACGACGTCGCCGCATATTTCCACAACAGCTACCCCGACCGGATTCGCTCGATGCTGATGGCGGTGACGATGGTGTTGGTCTTTTTCGAGCGAGGCACCTGGTATCTGATGAAAGCCGACCCGGACGTCGACATCGGCTGGTGGAAAATGCAATGGCTGCGGGCGATGGATTCGAAACATGGGTTGCTTCCGCCGTTCCGAAAGCTGTTTGGCTCCAATACCTTGATGTACTTTCGGCCGGGTTTCTCTCCGGAGGAGATGGGTTCGACAGCGCAGGCGGTCGCGTATCTCGCAAGCTCTCCGGCGGCGCGCGCGGCGCATTGTTGATGAGGCCTTGATTGAGGTTCCTTGACCGGTTCCGGCAGGCGCCGCCCAGCGCCTCGGGTCGCTTGTCGCACGATGTGCTGCTGGGGCTCGCCGACGCCGCGGTCACCGGACTGTGGGCGGTGTCCGGGTCGATCAGGCAGGTGGCGGCACCGGCCCCGCGCGACAGCAGCATCACACTGACCGTCGTGGGACGCACGGTGGTTGCCCACGATCAGGACGTGGTCACGCTGACGTTAGGCAGCACCGACGGTGTGCCGTTGCCGCGCTGGCGTCCCGGTGCGCACCTCGACATCCACCTCCCCAGTGGGCGGGTGCGGCAATACTCGCTGTGTGGCGACCCGGCCCGTCCGGACAGCTACCGGATAGCGGTGCGGCGCATTCCCGACGGTGGCGGCGGCTCGGCCGAAGTGCATGAGGTCTTAGGTGTCGGCAGCCGGGTCACAACGCACGGACCGCGCAACGCGTTCCCGCTGACGGTGCCCGGTCACGGATCGCCCACGCAGCGTTTGCGGTTCGTCGCCGCGGGCATCGGCATTACACCGATCCTGCCGATGGTGCGCCACGTCGACCGCCTCGGCGTCGAGTGGTCGATGATCTATGCCGGCCGCAGCCGTGACAGCCTGCCCTTCCTGGACGAAGTGGCGGAGTTCGGCGGCCGCGTCGAAATTCGGACCGACGATGTACACGGCATCCCGACGGCGGCGCAGCTACTGGGCGATTGTCCCGACGGCACGGCGGTGTACGCCTGCGGGCCGGCGCCGATGTTGACCGCGATTCGCGCTCAGCTTTCGGGCCGCGACAACGTCGAGTTGCATTTCGAGCGCTTCGCCGCCCCTCCGGTGATCGACGGCGAGCAGTTCAGCGTCAGCGTCGCCTCGACGGGCACCACGGTGCAGGTCGGTGCGGAGGAGACGCTGTTGTCGGCATTGCAGCGGGCCGATATCTGGCCACCGTACTCCTGCCGACAGGGCTTCTGCGGGACTTGCCGTACCCGGGTGCTCGAGGGCCGCGTCGACCACCGCGACGCGCTACTCACCGAGCCCGAGCGTGAAGACGGGATGATGCTGGTGTGTATCTCGCGTGCCGCAAAAGGGCAGCGACTCACCCTCGACCTGTAGAGGTCCTCAGCCGGTCTTGGGTAGCGGAATGCCTTCGCTGGTTGAGAATTCCGCGTCGCTCTGGGATGAAAGTCCCAACGACACCAGCGTCCGCGGGAAAAAGACATCGGTCAGATAGGCCAGCGCTACTGCCCAGCGTTGGGTAGTCGAGCGGGATGGGAGACACCTCGCGCGACCCTATCGACCAACACCGCACTACCCGCTCGCGCGCGGGCGAATCGATGAAGAGCGGTGCGAAAGCGCCTGCGCTCTTCCTGTTGGCCGCCGGGTTGGTGGCGTTCGTGGTGTGTCTGGCCACCTTCGCCCACGGAGCGATCGGGGTTGGAGTGGCTGCCGCCGTCGTCACGTTGCTTGCCGTCCGCGCGGGCTTCGCGTGGCCGGGCATGGAATCTCGACGTGTCCGCCACGTCGAGCGGGAATGGAGCAAGGCGCACCAGAGCGCGGAATAAGCTTACCGCACCGCTGAGGTGAATACGGTGTGATCTGTTCTGCCGCAACGTGACCCGCTGCATCCTCTGCCGACACCAGTTTCGTGCGTCCGAAAAACTGGTCTCGTGCAGCATGACGTTTTCCCGCTGTAGTTCTGCGGGCGATGGCAAGGCCCGCGGTTATTGCAAAGCAGCCAGCTTGCAAACCGACTCACGCACATCGGATTTGATGATCCGCGCGACCAGCCGACCGATCGGCCCGTTCAAAAGACCCCCGGACAGATTTGCGGTCAGATGAAACGTCGACCCGGGATGGTCATCAGTGACCATCATCGCGACCGCGAGGCGAATCCCGCCGCGACCGCGGCCCGACAATTCGATGGCGTTGGGCTCTTCGTAGCGGGTGATCGTCCAATGAATGATGTTACGAAAACCCTTGACCTTGATGCACGAGGACACCTCGGTGCCCTTTTGGATCTTGGACGGAACCGGACTACGCCAACCTGCGAATATCGTCATCCAGTCGCCGAACCGATCCAGATCGCAGGCCAGCTTCCAAGCTGACTCCGGCGCCAAGTCCGACGACGTCGAAACATCTACCCCGGCCAACCGATGTCACTCTCCCTCTGACTGGAACACGGCTGAGCCTGCATACCCAGACGCGGCCGCAATAAACCGCGCGTCCGCCGGCCACGGGCGGCGGTCAGATGCCGGTCCAGGTCTGATCGAGTTGGTCTGCCACGTCGATGACTTGCGCCTTTTGCGATTCCGGCGAATCGATTTCCTCGCTGACGTACTGCGCGATGAAGCGGCGGACTTCGCCATCAACGCCGGCGATGATGCGCAATAGTTCACCGCGGATGCTTGTCGACGCCACATGGACGGTGATGTCCGACGACCGAGGTTTGGCGACGTCGACGATCAGCAGGAGGGGTTCGGCCGCGCGCGCCGTTGCGGTCAACGCGATGTCGCCGTCAACCCGGAACCGCTGTTTATCCAGTCTTAGATCAACGAGCAGATCGATAAGAAGTGGGATGTGGATGTCAAAAGTAATGCTGTCGGCGACGTTACGGCTGACCTCAGGCTGCTTGATACTCACTTTGGCGCTGATTTTGGCGATCTTGCCCGGCCCCTGCGCAATCGGTTCCATGTCGAACTCGCTGCCGGCGACCGCGGCGAAGGCGGCGCCAACGCGGTCTTCGGTCACGGCCACTTCGAAGAAACGCCGCCCGAAAGCCTCGTAGCTCACGTAGTCGTAGCCCTGCATAAATAGATACCGTCTCACATGCAAGTCACAGAGCCTTGCCGCGCCGCGCCTGATCCGATCGTGTCGGCCGATGCCCACCGGGCGGGTAGCGAGGTGCTCAGATGCAGGCCGTCTGCCAGGAAGTTGTTGCCGAGCCTAATTGAGGTCGTCAGACGCGCCTCGGGCCGACTGAGCGGCCTCCTCGCACGAAATATGCTGCGACCACGGCGATCGCACCGATGACTGTCACCGGGATGGTCCACGACCGCCGACCGGACAGCGCCGACTGGCATTCGGCCACAAAATCGGTGTGCGGCACCACCTGGTTGAGAATCGGGATGTTCGCCACCGACTTGTTGTTCGCCTCGCGAGCGCTGGACAAGTCCGAGATCGCGGCGCTGCCGCAGCCGAGGCTGCCCCCGTTGCCGTCCGATACCGAAACGGGCACCAATAACCCGATGACGCCGGCGACCAAGACGACCGCTCCAATTAGCAGAACCAACCGCCGCAATGTCACAGCGCGCTCCTTTGCCTTGTCAGTTGCCGGGAAGCTACCCCGTCCCATCGATGCAGAAACGTCGATGCCGGCGGCCTGCGCGGCGCCGGTTATGAGACAATCGGGTGTCGCACCGGCGCGAACCGGGCTGGGCGATTCAGGTTGCGTTGTTAATCGCGCCACACATCCACCCGCTGATTCTGTTATCCCGGCCGTGGCCTGCCAAGCTGGCCGGAACTGGAGGTGTTTTGAGTCCGATGCTCACCTGGGTTGGTGGCGGAGAGCGCCGCGAACTTACCGAACGTCACGAGCGGTCCACGCACGCGATCGCCGGCGTAGTCGTGATCCTCAATGCCACCTTGGCCTGGCTGGTGACGACGCTCGCCGTCGTGGAAGCGACGCGCTGGCCGGTGCTGGCCGTAATGCCGTTCACGCTGTTGGTCGGCCTGCTGACAGGCGCGATCATCCGTGGCGTTGCCGGCGGCCCGATCCGCGGGCTGCACTCAATCGTGGGACGCGGACTGGTGGCGGCCGGCGTCGGCATGATCGTCGGCGAGTTCGCCGCGCTGGCGTTGTTCGCCGGGTCGATCGACCGTCAGCTGGAGTTAACGGCGACCCGCACTGCCGACTCAGCGCCGGCGGTCATGCAGGCATCGACCAGTCTGACGCAGCTGCGCAGCACGCGGGTTGCGCTCGATGAGGCGGTCGACACCGCACGCGCCCACCGCGACGAGGCACTGGTGGTTGCTCGCTGCGAATACCACCCGACCCCAGCCTGCCCGCAGACCCGGATCACCGGGGTGCCCGGTTCGGGGCCCGAAACTCGAACGGCCGATGAGCTTCTCGCAGATTCTCAGCGCGAACTTGACACCGCCATCACAGCTCGCGACCGCCAAGCTGCCGATCTGGACTCGAAAATCGAGGACGGTGAGCGGGCTCTCTCCCAAGCGCAGCAATCCGCCAGCGCCGACGCTGATCACGGCTTGGGCGCACGGTGGCTCGCACTGCAGGACCTGACGCTGGCCAGCGCCGGCACACTCATACTGCGGCTCGCCACGATCGCGTTCTTCACCTTGCTAGGCCTGCTGCCCCTGATCCTGCGGCTGTGGCGCGGCGAAACAGCCCACGATCGCCACGCAACAGCCCGTGCCGAACGCGAACGCGCCGAGCTGGCGGCGGAGACCGCAATCGCGATCAAACGAGCCGAGGTGCGTGCGGCCGCCGAAACGATGTGGGCCGAGCAGCAACTCGCCCAAGCCCGGATGGCCGTCGAGGCGCAGACCGAGATCGACCGCGCACAATTACGCCGACGTGTGAACGCAGCGCTGGAAACTGCGATACCCGTCGCTGAGCCGGCGGCCCAAGATATCTACCTACCGATCGCCGCTGAGGCGGAAGCGGCGAGCCTTGCCGCGACCGAACTGCCCGCCGCCGCGGCGAAAGCCGATGACGCACCGAACCTGCCCGCAACGGTCGAATCGGGTGACGTGCGCGCCGCTCCGCCGATTCCGACCATTCCGGACGTGACCAGAGCCGCCGCGCGGTGGATCCGTCCGCTGGTTCCGAGCCTTGTTGCCCGCGCGATCGACACCTCAACCCACCCATTGCGCACCGCTCGCCAGGTATTGGAGGAGGTCGAGGAAATCACCTTCACGCTCAAGCGCACTCGCAAGATCACGGTCGACACCGAAGAAGGCTCCGGCCCCGTGCCGTCGAGCGAGTCGGCCACCATCAGTGCCCGAGGCGACGATGACCTCGGCACGCAACGTGGTGCGGCGCGGCCGGTGACATCCGAGCGGCTGTCCGCGAAAAAGGTGGACGACCTGACGTTGGCGCAGCGTGAGGTGCAGCGCGGGCTGACTCAACGTGATGGGCCACCCGCGATCCCCGCGGCAGACGGGCCACGGCAATTGCCGCCCGCGGAGTAATCCGGCGACGACACCGTGTTGTGATCACCACCTCAATTAAGCAGGAACCAGGTGATTACGACGGCAATATGTCTCACCAGCCAGAATAACCCTTTCGCACGAAGTCGTTTCTGCCGTAAGGTTTGCAGAACTGAGACCGAAATCAGCGAAAATAGAGAGCGGCCAACTCTTCCACGCATGTGGAACTGATGCTTGTTAAACACGCTCTACCAGCGCTTTCTGTCCAAAAATGTAACGCAGGCCATTTAGTAATATAAAAGTGATGGCCACCACATATTTTGGTCGCTTTTGATCTTGTTGTTAATGTCCCGGCGCATGTTTGTTTTAGCAACGCTCATGGGTCTGCTCGAGCAGATGTCAGGCACGCCGTATTCCCACGGCTATTCCCCGGCCGGCACGGACTGTTCGGGTCTGGCTTCGTTGGTATCGAATATGGCGACCGATCGGCCGGTTTTCGGCGAAAGGTTCAACACCGGGAACGAAGAGTCGGCGTTGTTGGCGCGCGGCTTCAAATACGGAACCGCCCCGGGCGCTTTGGTGATCGGCTGGAACGGCGGTCACACGGCCGTGACGTTGCCGGACGGCACACCGGTGTCCAGCGGTGAAGGCGGCGGCGTGCGCATTGGTGGCGGCGGTGCCTACCAGCCCCAGTTCAGCCACCACATGTACCTACCGGTGGATCCCGGCGCACCAGAGGACGCCCCACCGCCGCCGCCCGGTCCGGTCCTGGTCGATGCGGTGGCCCCCGAGCCTCCTCCCCCGCCGGCCCCCGAGCCCGCTCCCGTCGAGCCGGTGGAAAACCAACCGCCTCCGCCCGCGGACCCTGCGCCGGCCCCGGATGCGCTGGGTGCTCCTGCCTAGGGGTAGCCGGCGTCACGCCAAGAAGCGCTCCTCATAGCGGGCGAATCGGGCGCGTAGGTCGTGCTCGTCGAGTCCGAACATTTCGGCCGACGTCGCGACCTGGCCCAACCGCCCGCGCTGGTGGCCGCGCAGGTAACCGGTTATCGCGGTGCGCGCCGCTGTTGTCAGCGGCTCGCCGGCGAGGTCGTACACCTGTTCGGCGACACCGAGCTCATCGGCCATGAAGTCGTCGAAGCGGACGTCGATGGAGCGTTGTGGCGGTATGACATCACGATCGTCGACGAGCGCGTCCAGCATCCTTTGCAAGCGGTCAACCCACGATGCCGCGATCTCGTGCACCGGCACCGGCGAGCAGTGCATCCGCGCGGTGTAGCTGAGCATCGCGAGCATCGACAGTGTCACCGGCACCGGGTCGCGGTGGGTGCACACGACGATCGCGCCGGGAAAGACAGCGTCCAACACCGGCAACTGCTCGAGGTGCTGGGGTGACTTCAGTAGCCAGCGGCGGCCCCCGCGCAGGAACTGCAGCGCCTTCAACTGGATGGCCAGGTGCTGGTAGGACGACGTCTGGTCGTGGGCCAGGTAGTAGTCGCGCCACCGCGGCACGTGCGCGAGAGTCTCGAACAACATCGACGAAAAGTCGTTGGCCAGCAGCTGAATCTCTTCGTGGGCATGGTCGGTGGTCATCTCATGCATGAGCGCGAAATGCGGCATCGCGGCGTTCATGAACTCGACGGCGGCGTCCATGCGTACTCTGCGCGGATCAGGCTCGACGCCCACCTCAGCCGGCAGCGGAAGAGGCTCGACGCTCTCCCAGTACGGGATGGTGCGGAAGGTCGGGGCGGCCGCCAGCAGGTTGTGCAGATGGGTAGTGCCGGTGCGGGGCAGGCCCGCGATAACGACGGGCGGCAGCAGGTTGATGTCGTGGATCTCAGGGTGTCGAGTCAGCAGATCGTTGAGCAGTAGCCGGTTCTTGAGCCACTGCAGCAGCTGCGTGTGGAAGTTGACGATGCCCGGCCCGTGCAGGCCGCCGATCTCCTGCAGCGCCGCGAGATAGACGTCAAGGCGCTCCCGGTAGTCGTCAGGCCCGAAGTCGGTCAGGCCGGTGTCGGCGGTGGCCTTGGCGTGCAGCGCGTCGGCATCCAGCGGACAATCCGGCGCCATCGTTGCCATCAGCTCGCGGATCGGCTCGATCTGTGGGCTGAAGCGCGGCTCAGCAAGGTCATCGAGGTGCACGAGAGCTGCAGCGGCGTCCGTCACGGCGACTTATGTTACCGTGAGTTTCGTAATGACAACAGAGCTTGGCCGACCCCGGGACAAGCGCATCGGCAGCGCGGTGCTGAGCGCGACCGTCGAACTGCTCGCCGAGACCGGCTACGCCGACCTTTCGGTCGATGCCATCGCCCGGCGGGCGGGCACCAGTAAACCGGCGATCTACCGGCGTTGGCCGGGCAAGGCGCACCTCGTCCACGAGGCGGTGTTCCCGATCAGCGATACGACCGCACTACCCGACACCGGGTCGCTGGCCGGCGACGTGCGCGAGATGGTTCGCCGCACCGCGGCCGTACTGACGACTCCGGCCGCGCGGGCCGCATTGCCCGGCCTGGTCGGTGAGATGGCGGCGGACCTGACGCTGCACTCGGCGCTGCTGGAGCGCTTCGGCGACATCCTGTCGCGCGGGCTTTCGGATCGCCTGTCGGACGCCGCCGCGCGTGGCGAGGTACGGCCCGACGTCACCGCGGCCGAAGTCGTCGAGGTCGTCGCCGGTACCACGTTCCTGGCGCTGCTCACCCGCGGAGACACGCTCGACGATTCCTGGGTGACGCGCACTGCCGCTTTCATCACGAGAGGAATCGCCGCGTGACGCACCAATCGACTGCCGCATGGAAAGAGTTGCTGCAGACCCTCAGTGGCCTCGACCGCTCCTTCCTCGACGGCGACCGCGCCGTCACCGACGACCGCCATGTCGCCGACGGCTACCGCATGATCGCGACCACACTGGGTGTCGCCTTCGACACCTACCTGTTCGCCGAGCCCAGTCGGCCCGCGTTCGTCGACGTCAACACGCCCTTCCGACGCGATCGACGCTGGGGAGGCGACAACACCGACGCGTACTACTGCATTTGCCCGGTCGATCCCACGCGGCGTTACCGCATCAGCGGCAACCGCGGCGACAGCGTCTACTTCTCGCTGACCGCCTACAACGAACCGTCGCCGGGCGCCTGGTCGGACCGCATCGTGGCAATCGTTCGCGACGACGACCTCGAGTTCGACGCGGCCGGCAACTTCTCATTCGAAATCGGGCCCACGCCGGACGCGGCGGTGCTGATGACTCGCGACTATCAGGCCGACCCCTTGACCGGTCGCCCGGTCAGCTGGCGTATCGAGGCGCTCGACGAACCGGAACCGATCCGGCACGGCGACGCCGAGACCGCTGCGCGGCTACGGGCCGGCACCGCCTGGCTGCGCACGATGTTCGCGATCCTGCCATTGGCCGTCGGTGCGCGGGTCGATGAGGCGCACGCGCTGGGCCACGAGATCGCGCACGCGGCCAATGAGTTCGCCGACCCCTACCAAGTCCCGGATGCCAACTTCGGCTGGTCGGCCCGCGACGCCTGTTATTCCTACGGAAGTTTCGTGCTCGAGGAGGACGAGGCCCTTGTCGTCACCCACCGGCCGCCGCGGTGCAGGTTCTGGAACCTGGTCGTGTGGAATCAATTCATGGCCACCTACGGCGTCACCGATGCGCGCTGCTCGGTCAATGGCCATAGCGCGGTGCTCAACGCGGACGGCTCGGCGACGATCGTCATCTCGCGCGGTATGACCCCGCACCCGAATTCGCTGACCACACTTGACTATCCCCGTGGCAACCTCGCCTTCCGGTGGTTTCTTGCCGACGAGGTACCGGCGCGACCGCAAGTGCGGCTGGTGAAGCTCTCCGAGGCGCCGACGACCGTTGATGCACCCGCGTTTTGAATCACCCTGACCAAACCTCCAGGTGACTCACCTGCCCGAAGCCGTTGTTTAATCTGTCGTTAACAGCGTTTCGGTAAAACTTACTGATCTTTGGAAATTCCTAGTTTGGGGAAGCATTTGCGTGGGAACCTGTGCGGCATGATCCCCCGTTACATCAGTCGTTTCGTTGGTCCCGTCGCACTGGCAGCGTTGAGCCTGAGCATGCCTGGCCCTGCCGCTCCCCCAGCGTCTGCTCAGCCTTGTCCCGACACCGAGGTGGTGTTCGCCCGCGGTACCGGTGAGGCGCCGGGTGTCGGCCCGACGGGACAGGCATTCGTCGACTCGCTCCAGTCGCGGTTGGGCGGACGCTCCGTGGACGTGTATCCGGTCAACTACCCTGCCACCGACCAGTGGTCGACCGGACTCGACGGCATCAGAGATGCCGGCACGCACGTCGTTTCCGTGGCGAACAGCTGCCCCAACACCAAGATCGTGCTCGGCGGTTATTCGCAAGGCGCGGCAGTGATGGGGTTTGTCACCTCGCCCGCCGTCCCGGATTCGATACCCCCTGACGTCGATCCGGCCACCATTCCCAAGCCGCTGTCGCCGGACGTGGCAAGCCACATCGCGGCCGTCGTGCTGTTCGGATCGCCCAATGTGCGGGCCATGAACTTCCTGGGCCAACCGCAGGTAGTCATCGGCCCGCTCTATCAGGCGAAGACCATCAAGGTGTGCGCTGTCGAGGACCCGGTCTGCTCGGACGGGGTGAACTTCGCCGCGCACGACACCTACGCCGCCGACGGAGACGTGATCGCCCAGGGCGTCGATTTCGCCGCCAGTCACCTCAGCGGCGGCCTCGCACAGGCGACAGGTGCAGCTCCCCATCAAGGCTTTGGGAACTGAAATCCGCGGATAGCCTGCGGCGGACTCCGCCCTCCACTGGACTAGCGTCTAGAAGTCTGTGCGCATCCAGGGACGGAGGACACCCATGGCGATCCGTGTCGCCCACGTCGGCACCGGCAACGTCGGTCGTCTGGCACTGACCCAGCTGGTCACCGATCCACAGTTCGAACTGACCGGCGTCTGCGTTTCCTCGCCGGAGAAGGTCGGCAAGGACGCCGGAGCGCTGGCCGGGGTGGACGTGCTCACCGGCATCGCAGCCGTCGACGACCTCGACGCCGTGCTCGCGACCAGACCCGAATGCATCGTGTACTGCGCGATGGGCGACACCCGTCTGCCCGAGGCGATGAAGGACGTCATGCGCATCCTCGCCGCGGGCGTCAACGTCGTCGGGTCGTCGCCGGGGATGTTGCAGTATCCGTGGGGCGTGATGCCCGACAAGTACATCACCCGCATCGAAGATGCTGCCCGGCAAGGCAATGCGAGTATCTTCATCAATGGCGTCGATCCCGGTTTTATCAATGACCTCATCCCGTTCACGCTCGCAAGTACCTGTCAGCACATCGAGCAGGTGCGCTGCATGGAGATTGCCGACTACGCGACTTACGACGGCGCCGAAGTCATGCACTACATGGGGTTCGGTAGGCCCCTGGACGACATGCCGATGCTGCTACTGCCGGGCGTACTCAGCATCGCGTGGGGCGCGGCGATCCGTCAGCTGGCGGCAGGCCTGGGCATCGAACTCGACGAGATCACCGAGTCGCACCAACGCGAGCCGGCGCCGGACGACTTCGACATCGCGGTAGGGCGCGTTGCCAAGGGGACCATGGCCGCACTGCAGTTCGAGATCCGCGGCATGGTGGGCGGCCACCCTGCGATTGTCGTCGAACACGTGACCCGGCTGCGAGACGATCTGCGGCCCGACTGGCCGCAACCCGCTCAGCCGGGAGGGTCGTACCGCGTCGAAATCATCGGCGAGCCGTCCTACACCGTGGACATCTGCCCGACCAGCCGCAAGGGCGATCACAACCACGCGGCTATCGTCGGCGCGGCAGGCCGCATCGTCAACGCCATCCCGGCAGTAGTCGCGGCGCCGCCCGGAATCCGAACGACGCTGGACTTGCCGCTGGTCACCGGAAGCGGCCGCTATGCACCCGCCGGAGTCCCAGCCCGCTGAGCTGAGCCCGGAGAGCTCACATGCCGAGTCGGCATCATCTCCGAGGCTGTGCGCGATCGTTCTGAATGCTCTTTGTACGCAAAATATTTCGACGATTTGAGTATCGTCGCCAACTGTAGGGCATTGCGTGCTGAGCCGGCGTTCGCCGACGGCGCAATCGCGAAGTCCACGCACCGCAGCGCTTGACACCCCACGTTGCGCTCACGCAAGTGCGTGAAGACATGGTCTGCAATCAGTTCGCTGCTCGGCGCGCGTCACACCACAGCCAGCACGCCGCGCTGGATGGCAAAAGCTGCTGTGAACTCGTTGTGAAAGGAGTAACGCCGCAGATTGCGGGTATGACCAGGGACGTGGGAAATCTCGAAGCTGCCCATCGGCAACGAGTCGCGGTGCTTATCCAAACTGCCCGGCGCGGCGGCGGCAGGTGCATTTGCTGCGTCGCGGGGTCGTCACAACGCTCGAAAAGTTTTGATCAGGAGGCAAATCCATGTCCAAGCAAGAAGTCGGCGACTACTTACTCGAGCGGTTACGGGCATGGGAGGTAAAGCACGTCTTCGGGTATCCCGGCGACGGCATCAACGGGATCCTTGCCGCCTTCGGGCGAGCCGACAATGAGCCGATGTTCATCCAGTCGCGCCACGAGGAGATGAGCGCGTTCGAAGCGGTGGGATACGCCAAGTTCAGCAACCGGGTCGGAGTCTGTATGGCGACGTCGGGGCCGGGCGCGATACATCTGCTCAACGGCCTCTACGACGCCAAGCTCGACCGTGTGCCCGTGGTGGCCATCGTCGGGCAGACCAACCGCAGCGCCATGGGCGGGTCGTACCAGCAGGAGGTCGACCTGCTGAGTCTGTACAAAGATGTCGCCAGCGACTACGTCCAAATGGTCACCGTGCCAGAGCAATTGCCCAATGTGCTCGACCGCGCTATCCGGGTGGCGTTGACACAGCGCGTACCGACGGCGTTGATCATCCCCTCCGACGTGCAGGAGTTGCCATATTCGCCACCGACGCACGCCTTCAAGATGGTGCCGTCCAGCCTGGGCATCGAGTGGCCGGAGATTTCTCCCGACGACAACGCCATCGCCCGCGCCGCCGCCATCCTCAACGAGGGCAAGAAGGTCGCCATCCTGGTGGGCACCGGCGCACGCGGAGCACGCGATGAAATCGTCGAGGTCGCCGACCTACTCGGTGCCGGAGCAGCCAAGGCGCTGCTGGGTAAAGATGTGCTGTCCGATGAATTACCTTGGGTAACTGGGTGTATCGGCCTGCTGGGGACGCGGCCCAGCTACGAAATGATGCGGGGGTGCGACACCCTGCTGACGGTGGGATCGAGCTTCCCCTATAGCCAGTTCATGCCGGAGTTCGGGCAGTGTCGATCGGTGCAGATCGACGTCGACGGCCGGTTCATCGGGATGCGCTACCCCTATGAGATCAACCTCGTTGCTGACGCGAAGGCGGCCCTGCGGGCACTGATTCCGTTGCTGCACCGCAAGGAGGACAGGTCCTGGCGCGACGGCATCGAGAAAAAGGTGGCCCGTTGGTGGGAGACCATGGACAAGGAGGCGATGGTCTCCACCGATCCCGTCAACCCGTTGCGGCTGTTCTCAGAACTCTCCCGGCAGCTACCCGACAACGCCATCGTCACAGCCGATTCCGGTTCGGCGGCGAACTGGTATGCCCGCAACTTGCGGTTCCGCGGTGATATCCGCGGCTCGCTGTCGGGCAACCTGGCCACGATGGGCCCCGGCGTCCCGTACGGGATCGGCGCCAAATTCGCAGAGCCGCACCGGCCGGTCATCGTGTTCAGCGGTGACGGGGCCATGCAGATGAACGGCATGGCCGAACTGATCACCATCAAACGGTATTGGCGGGAGTGGGACGATCCTCGCCTGATTGTGGCGATCCTGCATAATAACGATCTGAACCAAGTCACCTGGGAGATGCGCGCAATGGCCGGCGCGCCGAAATTCGCCGAATCGCAAACCCTCCCCGACGTTGACTTCGCTTCGTTTGCCGCTGGTCTCGGACTTAACGCGTCGTCGGTCAAGGACCCCGAGGAACTGGCGGACGTCTGGCGTGACGCGTTGTCGGCCGACCGTCCCACCGTCTTGGACGTCTACACCGACCCCGATATGCCTCCGATCCCGCCGCATGCCACCTGGGATCAATTCAAGGCGGCGACCACCGCCGTGCTGGCCGGCGACGAGGACCGGACCGGCTTCATCAAGACCGGTCTCAAAACCAAGGCCCAAGAGTTCCTGCCGCACAAAAAGAGCTGAGACATCGTGACCGCTGGCGTGGCTGGAAAACGCCCAAGCCCAGCGCCTGGCGTCTTGGAAGCGTCGCCGAGTCTGGCAACCTCCGACCAGATAAATCCGCTGTGGGTTACCGTTTCCCGATCAGCTTGGTTGAAGGGAGTACGGCCCGATGAGGATTTCAAGCCCGGTGATCGCCGGTGTAATGGTGGCGTCAATGCTGACAGGCACGTCGGTGGCCAGCTGCAGCAGCCACTCGAAGTCCTCGGCGCCAACTTCGGGATCACCCACCTCGACGCACGCCGCGCAGCAAGGCGACTACACCAAGCTGCTGATCAAGGCCAGTGATATCGACGCGCCCGAATCCTTCACCGCCAGCCCGCCGATCAACAATCCGAACGGTCAACAGGGCGCGCAGACGACATTCACTGACCAAGACAAGAGCCACACGATCATCGACACCATCCAGATCCTGTTGGACCCGGCGGCTGCTGCGAACGCGCTGGATTCGGCCAAAGGGGTTCACCGCGAGGCCCTGCTCGCCAAGCCCATGTCGGTTGACGTGGGGGTCGACGGTGCGACGATCTCGGGTCCTTCGTCGGATCACTCCAAGGGCGTGACGGTGTTGGTGTTCACCGAGGGCAAGGCCTTTGTCACGTTGGAATTCGATGGTCCGTCCTATGCGCTGGCACCACCGGATTTCGTCGTTGACGTCGGCCACAAACAAGACGAGGCCATCAAGAAGGGCCTCGCGAGCTGACCGAACCGCGGGCGTGCTGTCAGTGCCCGCGGTCGAATTCCAGCGGGAGGGCGACCGGGCCGGTGATACCGGTGATCTGAGTCCAACGTACCGGTCCGCTCAGCCGCGGGTTGGGCATGCGGCGGGTGATGATGCTCAAGGCTTCGCAGAGTTCGAGTCGGGCGAGGTGCGAACCCAGGCAGTAGTGCGCGCCACCACCGAACGACAAAATGGGCGGCGAGGGCTCGCGGGTGATGTCCAGGCGGTCGGGATCGTCGTAGACGGCTGGATCACGGTTGGCTGCAGCGATATTGGGCACGACCAGACAGCCGGCCGGAATGATCACGTCGCCTAGTTCGACGTCTTCGCCGGATATCCGGGCTCCGGCGAAAACGATTGGGTAATAACGCATCAGCTCATGGACCGCGACGCCGACGAGTTCGGGGTGAGCGCCGAGCAGCGTCCATTGGTCGGCGTGGCCGGACAGCGCTTGCACCGCCGCCGCCAACTGGTTGCGGGTGGTGTCGGTGCCGGCCGCGAGCAACGTGCCAGTCAACATGAGAAGTTCGCTGTGGCTGAGCCGGTCGTCATCGTCCTCGGCGCGGATCAGATCCGAGACCAGGTCGTCGGTCAGACTGTTTCGCCGCTGCGCCAGCATCTCGTCGAGGTAGCAGTCGAGGTGGTCCCACGCGGCCGCGATGGCGCGCTCGTCGGCGGCGACGTTCCATTCGAGCGCCTTCTTGATGTCATCGGTCCAGGCCGAGAACAACTCCCAGTCCTGGCGAGGCACACCGAGCAGCGCACAGATGATCGGGGTGGGATAGCGGCGCGCGATATCGGTGACCACGTCGCAGTGGCCGACCGTAGTCAGCGGATCGACGAGATCGGTGATGACGTCGACAATGACCGCGCGAAGCCGTTCGGCGCCGCGGGGCGTGAAGACTTTCGAAACCAGTCGACGCAGTCGGTGGTGCTGCTCGCCGTCGAGCGCCAGTATGTTCTGCGTTACCCTGTCCCACACCGGACCCGAGGTGACGCCCTGGGCGACCAGAACGGCGCGAACAGCCGGGGTGAAGCGGGGATCGCGCAGCATCGTGCGAACCAGCTCATAGCTCAAGAACTCCGGCCCGTGCGGGCCCATCGCTACCGGACCCTGGTGGCGCGCCTGGGCGATGGCGCGGTGTGCCGCGTCGGGGTCGGTGAGGTGGTCGTAGGCAATCGGTGGCAGGCCCGCTTCCCAAACGGTTGGGCAGACGCTGGTGGTGGTCATCATGGTCTCCTCGGGTCGGTTCGAGTCGACCATCGCGCGTCACGGGGCTACGACCATCCGCCTTAAGTCGTAGATTTCGGCCCGGGGGGTCGTAGATCGCGCCGTCAGCAGGCTGCCAGCAGCGCCCGCGCACTGTTGACGCACGGCAGCAACCGGTCGTAGGCGCTGATTCCCGCTTCGGCGCGAGAACGCATCGGCACCTCCAACCCGACGACGCAGTCATGCGGCAGGGCCGCGAGCATCTCTGCCAGCGGCAACTCGCCCTCACCGGGCGCCATGCGGTGATACATGGCCTCCTCGGCATAGTGGTGCTTTTTGGTGGACCGCAGCGGGACGTCACACAGCTGCACATGACCGATCCGCTCGGCGGGCAGCGATCGCAGGTCGTCTGGCCCGGCACCCGAGCGGGCCACATGCATCGTGTCGATCAGCAGGCTGATCTCGTCCCGGCTCACATGCTCGACGGCAGCCATCGCGGTCGGCAGGTCTGCGATCGCGAGGCCGGGGACGGGTTCGACACTGGTCAAGATGCCTCGGTCGGCGGCCAGATCAGTAAGCACGGCAAGTTCGTCAAACGTGCGGGCCCGGTCCGGTTCCAGGCTGACCGTGTTGATCCGCGGGATCCGCAGTTCGGCCATGATGTCCAGATCGGCCGCGTAGGAACGAACGTCGACGCCCGAGGCGATCAGCAAGCCCTCCCCCAAGCAGATCGACACGCCGCGGTCATCCAGCGCCGCAAGTAAGTCTCGGCGCAACCGGAGATCGTCGCGCAGTGAAAACGGTTGGTAGCCTAGCGCTTTCAATGGTGTGAAGCCGACCACTCCGGTGGTGATGTAACGGCAGCCCAGATCGGCGACAAGGTGGACGTATTCGACTGGTGGCATGCCGAAGACGCACAGCATCTCGACACCCAGGCGGTCCATCGGGCCGGTCCGCTCAGCCGCCGACCATGGCCAGGCCACCGTCAACGGGGATCAACTGCCCGGTAATGAATCCGGCGCCGTCGCCGGCGAGGAATATCAGCACCGGCCCTAGGTCGCGCGCCGGGTCACCGAGCTTGCCCCCGAGCGGAATTGACAACTTCATCTGCTGATCGAGGAATGTCGCCGCCTCGGGGCCCAGGAATTCGCGGAATCGGTCGGCCCCCGCGGTCTGGACCGCCGGCGCCAGTGCATTGACCGTGACCCGGTCGGCGCCCCACGCCTTGGCCGCCGACCGGGTCCAGGCCTGAACGGCGCCTTTGGTGGCGGAGTAGACCGCGGCGATCGGGCTGCCCATGACCGCCTCAGCGGACCCGAAGTTGATGATCCGTCCACCGCTGCCCCGCATCACCGCATGTGCTGCTTGGTTGGTGAGAATCGTTCCCTTGATGTTGGTCGCCAGCAGGAAGTCGATTTCGTCGCTGCTGATTTGTCCGGGCACTCCCGGCTGCCACAACCCGGCGGCGTTCACCAGAACGTCGAGGCCGCCGAGTTCCTGCACCGCGTCACCAAATGCCGCGTGGACCCCCTCGGAATCACGGACATCGCACTGCAGCCATGTCACCGGGGCGACGTCGTCGGCCGGAGCGGTGCGATGGTAGGTCGCGACCACGCGCGCCCCCGCCTCATGCAGCACCCGAACCGCGGCGGCGCCGATGCCAGTGGCGCCGCCGGTGATCAGAATGCGCCGGCCCGCCAACGACGGATGAGGTACGGTCATGGCCGCGGAGTCTATCCGCCCGCAGAAAACCAATGTCAGGTAACGGCCCATGTATTCGATGCGGTTCGACATGCGCTCCCCCGATTTCGGCGCAGCGACCACCGAGCTGTACGAGGCCGCTGTCGACATGTGCGCATGGGCTGAAACACGCGGTTGCCTCGCGGCAGTGATCTGCGAGCACCACGGCTCCCCGGACGGCTACCTGCCAACACCAATGATCTTGGGCAGTGCCATTGCCGCACGCACTAACCAGTTGATGCTGACGCTCATCGTCATCCTCCCGTTCTACGAGCCCGTTCGGCTCGCTGAAGAGATCGCCGTCCTGGACATCCTCAGCAAGGGACGCGCCGGCTATGTGTTCGGTCTTGGTTATCGGCCGGAGGAGTACGAGCACTTCGGACTCGACCTACGGGCCCGCGGACGAATCGCCGACGAAAAGCTCGGGCTGCTGCGTCGCCTACTTGCCGGCGAGGTGGTGCAGCACGAGGGCCGACGAATCAAGGTGACGCCCTTGCCATCCTCGCCGCAGGGCCCGCTAATGATGTGGGGTGGAGGAAGTTTGGCTGCGGCGCGACGCGCCGGCCGCTACGGACTTGGCTATCTCGCACAGGGAGACGTGCCCGGTTCGCAGGAGGCATACGAAGCCGCCTGCCATTCGCACGGCCATCAGCCCGGTATGACGCTGCTGCCGAGTCGCGATACGCCGAGCGTATGTTTCGTCGCCCCTGACGTTCACCTGGCCTGGCGCGAGATCGGAGCTCACCTGCTGCACGATGCGCGCGCATACGCCGATTGGAATCCCGGCGATCAGACCACGACCGGCATCGCGGAGGTCAGCGATGTCGACGAGCTGCGGGCGATGTCGCGCACTCACCGCATCTTCACCGCCGACGAAGCTATCGCGCACGTTCGCGGCGGTGGCATGCTCACCCTTGCGCCGTTGTGTGGTGGCATACCACCCGACATCGCGTGGAAGTATCTGCGCTATGTCGACGAAGCGGTGATGCCCGCGCTGCGGGGTGCGGTGGAGTGATAGCCCTCAAAACGACTCTGGATCCCGCTGCACTTCGGGCGGCACCGGATGCCGGTACAGGCGTGACGCGTTCTCCCAGGTGATCTTGCGGATCACGTCTTGCGGAAGATCGCCGATTTGGTCGTGGATCGTTTCTTGGGTGCGCGGCCAGGTGGAGTCGCAGTGTGGGTAATCGGCTTCCAGCATGATGTTGTCGACGCCGATGCGGTCGTACTGTACGAACGAGGACTTGTCCTCGACCGCGCAGAACCAAAAGTTGCGGGTGAAAACCTCTGCAGGAGTAAGACGCTCACCTAACGATGCCCAGGTGCCATACATCGCGTGATAGCTGAGCATGTGATCGAGGCGATCCAGCAACCCGGCGACCCAGCCGATTCCACCTTCGGACAAGCAAATCTTCAGATCGGGGAACCTGCTGGGCAGCCCGGAGTACAACCAGTCGACCGCAGCTGAAATCGCATAGGCGAAGAACAGCACGCCCTGCACATCCGGCGGTGCATCTTCGGTGGTGGACGGCGACGAACCCGACGATCCGATGTGAAGGTTCACGACGGTGCCGGTTTCGGCGCACGCCGCCATCATCGGATCCCAGTGCCCGGAGTGAATACTCGGCAACCCGAGCATCGCCGGGTTCTCGCTGAATGTGACGGCGTGAAAGCCACGGTCGGCGTTCTCGTAGATCATCTTGGCGCCGAGCGCGGGATCCAGCAGCCAGGGCAACTGGCACGGAATGATCCGGCCGGGATATGAACCCGCCCAGACGTCGTAGTGCCAGTCGTTCCATGCTCGCACGGAGGCCAACGCCAGATCGCGATCGTCGGTCACCTGCTGTAGCCGCTGGCCGGCGAACCCCGGCAGAAACGACGGGAAGTTGAGCGAGGCATAGATGCCGTTCAGGTCCATGTCCCTGACGCGGTCGTGGATATCCCATGCCCCGCGGCGCATTTCATCGAACCGAACCGGCTCGAAGCCATACTCCGACACCGGCCGTCCGACCACCGCGTTGAACCCCACATTGGGCAACTCCCGCCCGTCGTACACCCACGTCTGTCCGCCGTCTCCGGTTTCGACGACTGTGGGTGCCCGGTCAGCGAATCTACGCGGCAGACGTCCGGTGAACGTGTCCGGCGGCTCGACGATGTGGTCGTCGACCGAGATCACCGTGTAGCGGCGTTGCGCCCGTGGCGGGTCCGGCAGGAACGTGACGGAGCGCTCTTCGCCCGTTTTGGCGGTTGTGAAGTTCGGGTCGGCAGCCAGCTCGTCGATCGATTTCATTCGTCAATCTCCCTGCGGGGCAATCGGGTTTGCTGCCACATCGGATGTGCACTGACGGCGGGGCCGCTCGGGATGTCTCCGCCCTGAGTGCACACTCGGTGCCGCTGCTGCATGTGCGACCGGTGTTCAGGTGAGCACATCAGGATCGGCTTTGATCGTCATCCGGGCCGCTCCGGCCCAGTAGACGTCGGCGGCGCGCTCGATCAACGACCGCTGCATGCCGGCCATGTCGGGCCAGGTCATGGCGACCGGCTCCTTGCCGGTGAGCAGGACGTCGTAGGCCAGCTTGCATACCCGCTCGATCGACGCAGCGCGGTAGACGGCATCAGGCAGGTTGCGGCCGGTCGCGATGACACCGTGATTGGCCAGAATGGTCAGGTTAGCGTCGCCAATGCGAGCGGCGAGATCGGCTGCGCGGGACGGGCTGTCGATCTCACCGTCGTATGTGTCGACCAGGCACAGGTCGTCCAGGAACAGCGAACCGGTCTGATGCACCAGTTCGGGCAGCCTGCCCAGCGCGGCAAGGACGCACACGTAGTACGGGTGATTGTGAATGACCACCCGCGCGTCCTCCCGAACGCGATGCAGTTCGGTGTGGATGTGGATGGCCGGCGTGACGTCCCAGCGGCCGCGGATTACCTGCGCTGCGCTGTTGACCAGACAGATGTCGGATGCGGTCAGTTCCTGCCACCACAATCCCCACGGGTTGACGAACATGTCGGTGTGTCCCTCGGGCTGCCAGGTGATGTGTCCGGCCATGTTCTCGGCGAACCCGATGGCGGCCAGGTGCCGAAAGGCCACCGCGAGGGCTTGCTCGTCGGAAAGCTCGACACCGATGGGCGGCACCACCGAGGGCGCCCACACTTCCAGTCCACCTCGCCGAGCGTCACGTGCGTCCATGGCCGGCCTCCATCCTGGCTCGAATATCTTCACGGAGAGGGCCTTTAGCGACCTTTCCGCCGGATGATCGGGGTAGTTCATCGACCACGATGAGTCGTTCGGGCAGCAGCTCTTTGGAAATGCCCTGCGCCAGCAGATATTCGACAAGTTCAGGCAAATCGATGACCTGGGAGTCAACGACTTCGGTGTACAGGCAAACTTTTTCACCGAACACCGGATCTGGCATGGCCACCGCTGCCGACACCGCGATCGCAGGGTGTGTGGTGGCGGCATCCTCGACCTGCGCTGCGCTGATGTTCTTGCCGCCTCGCAGGATGAAATCGGACGTTCGGCCGGTGACGCTCAGATAGCCTTCTGCGTCGATCTCGCAGATATCGCCCATCCGCATCCACCCGTCGCGGGTGAACAGCTGGTCGTGGTCGGTACCGCCGAGGTAGCCAAGACTGGTCGCCGGACCGCGGCAGGCCGGCTGGCCTCGACCGGTTGCGGTGACGTCGTCGTCGCCGTCGAAGAGCCGGACCGACATTTCGGGCACGATGCGGCCGCCGGTGCGGAGTCTGCGTTCCGCGGGGTCGTGCACGGTGGTCCCACTGAGCAAGCCGGTTTCATTGGAGCCATAGAACTGCAGGATCTTTGCGCCGGTGAGCTTCTCGAACTCGGCCGCCGGCCGGTACGGCAGCGCCTCGCCGCCGGTGAAAACGACCCGCAATGAGCTCAAGTCGAAGTCACGGCAAGTGGGGTCGGCCATCAGCATCGTCAGTTGTGTACTGACACAGCACAAGACGGTGATCTTGTGGCAGGCTATCGCCGCACACGTCGCCTTCGCGGTGAACCGCTCCAGGATCACCGCGCCGGCGCCCAGGTAGATCGGCGTGGTGTGGCTGGTCCATAGCCCGAAGCCGAAGGGCGTCGGGATGATGGGCAGGAAGATGTCGTCGGACGTCAGTTCTCCGTTGGCGACCGCTTTCTGGTGAAAGTAGTGCCAACGGTTCTGCGTGTGCACGACACACTTGGGCAGACCGGTTGTGCCGGACGTGGAGTTGATCAGGAAGACGTCGTCAGCACCGAGCCGAGATTCGGCCCCAACTGCCCTAGGCTGCGCGTCGGAGTCGAGGCGCGGAAAGTCGGCGTCGCGACTCAAAACCAGCGACCGGACCGGGAACTCGGCACCCGCTTGCCTGGTGGCAGCACTGCGCTGCTGGTCGCTGATCAGCAGCTTCGGTTGCGAACTGCGCAGTATCGCAGCGACCTCACGAGTGCCGGCGCGTGCGCCGATGCCCACGACGACGGCGCCGCAACGTTCGATCGCAACGAACAGCGCGTGGATGGCGGCGGAGTCGCGGTGCCACACCGCAACCCGGTCGCCCGGTATCACGCCGACGCCGGCAAGCTGCTCAGCCAGCGCATCTGCCGAAGAATCGAATTCACGCCAGGTGAGCGCGATACCGGGATCGTCGGCGTAGGCCGCACGGTCGGGTGAATGCTGCGCGTTACGGCGTACCGCGTCAGACAACGTCGAATCCGACCACCAGCCTGCGGCGCGATACCGAGCCGCGTCCTCGTCGTTGAAGGCCGGCGAGCTCACCGTATCCAGCCCGCCGGTGCTCATCACCCGATGATATGGCGAAAGGTGGTCGCTCATTCGCGGCGGTGCGGTGCAGAAGCAATCTGGCTTGCGAGGGTCAACATCGAACCTGATCGCCGATGATGGTTACCGGGATGCCGTTCAGGGCGCCATTGCCGGACGGCTCATCGATGAACGTCGGTGGAGAGAGCACGTTCGTGTTTGCGCCCGGTGAGTTGTTAGCCACCGACATGCGGGTTCCCGGCTTGCCATGTCCCCAGCCGTGGGGCAGCGACACCACGCCAGGCTTGATCGCGTCAGTGACCTCCACCGGCACGTTGATCTCGCCGGCTGCCGATTTCACCGTGACGACATCGTCGTCGGCGACGCCGCAGCGCGCCGCATCGTCGGGGTGGATGAGCAGCGTGCAGCGGTCCTTGCCCTTCATCAGTGCGGGCACGTTGTGCATCCAGGTGTTGTTCGACCGCAGATGTCTTCGGCTCACCAGGACCAATGGCTCGGCGGGCCGTTCCAGTCGCGCGGCCAGCCGCGGCAGGTCATCGAGCAGGTATTGCGGCGCGAGGCGGATCTTCTTGTCGGGAGTACCGAGGAGGTCGGGCAGCCGCGGCACCATCGGCCCGAAGTCGATTCCGTTGGGATTGGCCTTGAGCACGTCCAAGGTGAGCCCGCCCGGGTTCTCGCCGTACCGGTCGCCGAAGGGTCCGGTGCGCAGCGTGAGGTCTAGCATCCGCTCCGGGCCGCCTTTCAAACCGGCATCGTCGTACAGCTTGCGGATTTCGGCGCCGTCGAGTCCTTGCGTGAAGGCCAGGTAATCGAAGAAGCCGTCGTCGATCGCCCCGACGTCGACATCTTCGGCGGGGGTGCCGGTGCACAGGCCGGTCAGCCGGATCAAGATCTCCCATTCGTGGGGGCGATCGCCCGGGTCGAAAACGGGGGCCGAGTAGTTCGCGATGCTGCGGATTGCAAAGAGCAAGATGAGGTCGTCGTGGTGGGGCTGCTCCAACGGGGACAGTCCGGGCAGGATGACGTCGGCGTGCCGCGTTGTCTCGTTGAGCCAAAGGTCAACGGAGATCATCGCTTCCAGCATCGGCAGCACCTCGTCGAGCTTGTCGCCGCCGGGGGTGGACAACACCGGATTGCCGGCGACCGTGATCAGCGCCTTGAGCTGCCCGTCACCCGGTGTGGCGATCTCTTCGGCCATACACGAGACCGGCGCCTGGCCGAGGATCTCCTTCGCGCCACGCACCCGGGTGTGCCAGCGGCCGAACTCGGGGACGCCGCCCTCCAAGCCGGGCAGCGGCTGCGAGGTGATCGACCAGGCCGCGGGCCTGGGGAACATCGCGCCGCCGGGCTTGTCGAAATGGCCGGTCAAAATGTTGATCACGTCGACCAGCCAGCTGGCCAGACTGCCAAATTCCTGATTGCACAAGCCAATTCGGCCATATACCACCGATTTCTCGGTGCCGGCAAGCTGGCGGGCCAGCCGGCGGATGCGATCTTCGTCGATACCGGTTGGGGCACTGACCCGCTCGGGCGGCCAGTCCGCTACCACCCGTCGTAGTGTCTCGACACCGTCGACGTGCGGTCCGGCGTCGATCAAGTTCTCGTCGAACAGAGTGTGGGCAACGGCCAGCAGCAGCGCGGCATCGGTGCCCGGGACGATCGGAAGCCATTCGTCGGCGCGGGCTGCGGTGAGGGTACGCACCGGGTCGATCACGATCACCTTGCCGCGTTTGCGGATCGCTTCGATCAGACCCATCACGTCGGGTGCGGCCAGCAGCGAGCCCTGCGAAGCGGCGGGGTTGGCACCCATGATGACCATCAGGTCGGTGCGTTCGATGTCGGGCACCGGAAAGTTCCACCAGAGGCCGTACATCAGATGCGACGACAAGTTCTTCGGCCATTGGTCGACCGTCCCCGGCGAATACGTGACCGGCATACCCGACATGCCCAGCAGCACCCCCGAGTAGCGGGCCAGCGAGAACGAGTGCGCCAGCGGGTTGCCGGTGTAGGCGGTGACCGCACCGATCCCGTGCTTGCGGATCACCGGCGTCAGCAATTCGGTGCAGCGGCGAAACGCCGCGTCCCAGCTGACCTCCTGCCAGCGCCCGTCGACCTTGATCATGGGGTGGCGGATGCGATCCGGGTCGTCGTGCAATGCGCCCAGCGCGGTGCCCTTCGGGCAAAGGTGTCCACGGCTCCAGACGTCGTCGCGGTTGCCGCGGATCTTGGTGACTCTCCCGTTCTTGGGCCCGCCTTCGACGTGAATCTCCAGACCGCACATTGCTTCACAGAGTGGACAGGTGCGCAGATGCCTGCTGTCTTCGGCGCTGGTCATCCGCCCACTTTATTCCGCTACTGGGGGTAACGGAAGTGGCGAGCGGCAGCTCAGAGGATGCCCATGCCCTGAGCCACCAGCGCGAGTCCAACCAATGTCAACATCACGACCAAGATCTGCCGGCGATAAGACCGCGTCCAGTCGTGTAGGCGCCGCAGAAACGCTTCAGTCTGCGTCGGTGCGACCAGATTGCTCAGCAGAACGAGCTCGACTACCGCAAGCGTCTCGACGACGAACACGATGGCGGCGCCGACCTGCATGCCGATCGGAGCGCCCGAGGTCACGATCGTGGTGAGGCCGAATACCACCATGGCAGGGTTCGGCCCGGCCAAGAAGCCGACCGCTAAGGCTACCCACGAGGACCCGCTTTCCCATGCCGTGTTGGTGCGGCCCAGCAGCCGCGCGACGAGTTGAGGCGCATCCGAATGGACCTCCAAGGTGGAGGTGTCGGCGCCCCCGGTAGGCAGCTGCGCTCGCTGACGGGCCAGCAGGCGCACCGCCAATGAGGCGGCTACCGATAAGACGAGCACGCCCGCGACGATTTCGATGTAGCGGACGGTGGTACTGGCGACGGTGGCCGGGCTGGCCAAGTCGTGCACCAGCCAGGAAAACGTCGGTATCAGGTGCAACACCAGAATCGGGATGAGCAATAACGAAAGGCTGACAAGGGCGCAACCGAGCCAGTAAAGGAGCAAGTTCTGCGCAGGCCGCGGTCGGGAAACGAGAAGGAGGCTGAGGCCGAGACGCACCGGGTCGAGCGCTATGGGAAGCGCCAGTACCCCCAGCGAGCTCCACATGGCCGCAAACCTACCTTTCCGCGCTGTCGTCAGACATCTATGGGTAGCTTGCAAATTCGCCGCATCTACTCTCAATACGCCACCAAATCGAGTGCACTCCCCACGCTGAGGAGCCGTGATATGCGAATCGACGACGCGAGGTTTGCAGGCGCGCTTCTTGCCGACCGGGTCGCGGTGGTCACTGGCGGCGCTGGCGGTATCGGCGCGGCGACCGCGCAGTTGTTCGCTCAGCATGGCGCGCGAGTGGTCATCGCCGACATCGACACCCAGCGCGCTCAGCAGACTGCCGACGAAATCACGGCGACGGACGGGTCCGCTGTGGCTTTCGGCACCGACGTCCGCGACGCCGACCAAGTCGCCGGCTTGGCGCGCAGCGTGCTCGAGCGTTACGGCCGGATCGATGTGCTGGTGAACAACGTGGGCCATTGGCTGCGTCACCCGGGCAACTTCGTCGACACCGACTCCCAGCTGTGGGACGACCTCTACCGGATCAACCTGCACCACGTCTTCCTCGTCACCCACGCCTTCCTCCCAGCGATGCTCGACCAACACGCCGGCGCGATTGTGAACGTCTCGTCTGTCGAAGGGCTGCGCGGCTACCCGGAGGATCCGGTCTATGCCGCCTTCAAAGCCGCCGTCATCCACTTCACCCGCAGCCTCGCGGTGCAAGTAGGCCGCGACGGTGTGCGGGTGAACGCGATCGGTCCCGACGTCACCGAATCACTGCAGGTGCCCTACTCCCAGTGGCTTTCCGCCGAAGAGCAGCTGCAGTGGCCGCAATGGGTTCCGGTCGGACGGATGGGCCTGCCCGAGGACCAGGCCCGCGTCATCCTGTTCCTGGCCTCCGACCTGTCGGCGTTCGTCACCGGTCACACGATCCCCACCGACGGCGGCACCGCCGCTGCGGGTGGCTGGTTTCGATCGTCACGCCGACCCGAACGGGAATGGACGAACCGCCCCATCGCCCCTTGACCGATCAGCTCGGCTCGCGCAGTGGCAGGCCGGCGGCGCGATAGATCGCATCGATGACGCTCATGTTCTCGATCGCGTCTTCAGGCGTGGTCTTCACAGGTTCGCCGCGCAGCACAGCCGCGGCGAAGGCGTCCAGCTGATAGGCATAGGAGGCGCGACGTGGAAAACGCTCCACACGTTTGCCGGCGGCTGATCGGACCGAGAGCCGATGGTAAATCTGCGGCAGCACCGGATTCCGTGCACGCAGTTCGCCCCGGTCGCCGATTACGTGCGCGCTGATCTCCAGCAGACGCGGCGACCACATCGAGCAACGGATCCGGCCGGTGTGCCCCTCGGCAAACCGCACCTCGGCCGTCATGGCCCGGTCGATCTGTGGATCGCGCAATTTCGCCTGCGCTGAAACAACTTCCGGGGTTGAACCGCCGAACGTCCGGACCATGTGGACGGCATAGCACCCAGCGTCCATCGTTGCGCCGCCGGCGAGCGAATAGTTGTAGCGGATGTCGGAGAACTTCGGTAGCGGGAAGCACAGCGCCCCCTCCACCCGCTCGAGCTTGCCCAGTTCGCCCGAGGCGATGATCTCCTCGATCCGCAAAGCCATCGGATGGTAGCGGTAGTGGAACGCCTCCATCACGACCCGGTCCGACTGTGCAGCCACCTCGGCGATCTCACGGGCTTCGGCGGTGTTGGCGGTGAAAGGCTTTTCGCACAGCACATGCTTACCGGCGGCCAGCGCAGCCCGAGTCCATTTGCCGTGCAAGCTATTCGGCAGCGGGTTGTAGATCGCGTCGACCTCCGGGTCGGCCAGCAGCGCCTCATAGCTGTCGTGCACCCGGGCGATGCCGTGTTTGGCCGCGAATGCCTTGGCGCGCGAGACGTCGCGCGCCGCGATGGCCGCGACCACGACCTCGGCGTTGTCCTTGGCTGGTTTGATGAGCGCCTGCGGCGCGATACGGGCGGCACCCAATACCCCGATCTGCACGGGGTCAGGTTACTTTGCGATGCATAGCTTCGGAAGAAAAGGCGCCGCATGCGCGAAGTGCTCCGTTAAGTCAGGCGATGCTTGAATTACGTCGAATTGAACAAACCCCGTCATCCTCGTGCACGGCGAGGTGGCTTCCTCATTTCTCAGCAAGCTCATCTCAATTATTAATGTCGCACGCAGGCTGGCCGCCTACCGTCGGCCCATGATTGCGGTCGGTGAGCTGGTTCAGTTCCCGTTAAGTCGGTCGGCGGTCCCACCACCACTGCGCTGTCCCCGCGGTCATCTGATGCGGCCGGAGCGGATGCTGGTCGGCAGCACGGCGTGCACCTGCGGACACCACCTGACGTGGCGATGTCATTGCGGTGCCGTGACATATGGGCCCGAGTTGGGTGAGAAATGCAAACTGCTCCGACAGGCCGACGCGTGCGAGGCCAAGCCGAGTTCGCGGGCTTGCTCGGGGGCGTGAACGGCGTGTCAAAGTCTCGTAAAAATGGCCGGCGGCCTCTCGCCGACAGGCCAGTGCACTGCATACATTTCTTGAGTCGATTTGTCGGACCTTTGGTCCGTCCTATCTGAGGAAGAAGATCATGCCCACCGGTGAAGCGCGGCTACTTGAAGAATTGCGCAAATGGTCCGTCGAGTTACGGCAACTCGCGTACACGCTGCAGAACGGGATCGGCGAGCACGATCTGCTTCGATTGTCGGAACGGATGCGCGCAGCCGCCGATGAGGTGGTCCGCAGCGGAGCTTAGTTTCCGGTAGCACCTTGCGGTTTCGGGGGTCGGCCCTCGCCGGTCAGGTATTTCGGGCAGTACTCGCCGGCCGCGAGTGCGGTGAACTCGGCGGCCCCGTTGCCCCTGAATCCCGGGTTGCGCAGCTGCAGGTTGTTGACGATTTCGGTGTCCGGCGTTCCCTTGTCGACCAACGCGCATACATCCTTGGCAGCCGAGATCGCGGCGGCCGGATCCTGGTAGGTAAGCCCCGCTGCCTTGAGTTGGGAAAGGAAGTCCGCGTCGGCATCGGATTGCGGATCGGCGTATGCAGGCGCGGCCATCCCAATCATGGCGGCGACACTGGTCAGCATCAGCAGACGTTTCATAGTGCCGAGTGTTGCAAAATCGGGTCCAGGGCGCACCTTGCTTCCAACGCCGAAGCAGCATGCGACAAATGTTCAGCCGGCGTTAACGGGGACGTGAGCGACCGGGCGCCTACGTCCCCGCCGCTTCCTCCCGCTCGGCGTCGGCCACCGTCAACGGCAGCGCCAGCTCTTCCAGCGGGCGTCGCTCGGCGGCGACACCCAGCCACAATTCGACGAAGCCCGCAACCGCCATCACGACCGCTCCGATCAGGAACGACCAGACCACCAGGCCGCGCTCCCCCGAATTGATCAGCTGACCGAACAGCACCGGCCCGGTGATACCGCCAATCGCCGTGCCGACGGCGTAGAAGAACGCGATCGCCAGCGCCCGGGTCTCCATCGGGAAGATCTCGCTGACGGTCAGGTAGGCCGCGCTCGCGCCTGCTGAAGCTAAGAAGAACGTCACCGCAAGCACGATGATGAAGGCCCAGACCCCGCCGGTCTGGGTGACGAACACCAGCCCGAGAACGACGGCCACGACTGCCGAACCGACATAGGAGAAGGTGATCATCGGTTTACGGCCGATGGTGTCGAATAGGTGCCCGAGTACCAGGGGGCCCAAGAAATTACTTAGCGCCCAAAGGATGTAGAACAGCGGCACCTTTCCAGATGCGACGCCGTAGAACCCGCTCAACAGCGTGCCGAGGTTGAAGGTCACGCCGTTGTAGAGGAACGCCTGACCGATGAACAGCGCCAGTCCGAGCACCGCGCGCCGTGGATAGAGTTTGAAAGCAACCCTTGCGATCTCCCGGAACGAAATCGTTTCGCGCTGACGGACTTTGAGTCCGCGTCCTTTCGGCTGCGGCAACGGTTGGCCGGTGTCCTGCTCGATTTCGTTTTCTATCGCACCGACCACCTGCTCGGCTTCCTGCTCGCGCCCGTGAATGAACAACCAGCGCGGGCTTTCGGGAACATTGCGCCGAACAAGGAGGACGAAGATGCCGAAGATGGCGCCGATTCCGAAGGCGAGCCGCCAGCCGATGTTGGCCGGGAAATTCGCCGTGTTCAACACGACCAGCGCGCCGGCCGCACCAACCGCCGACCCAAGCCAGTAGGTCCCGTTGATCACCAGATCCACTCGGCCCCGCACCCTGGCAGGGATCAACTCATCAATCGCCGAGTTGATGGCGGCATACTCGCCGCCAATCCCGGCGCCGGTGAAAAAGCGGGTGACGAAGAAATACCAAGGCGCAAACGCGAACGCGGTGGCAATGGTGGCAACCAAATACACCGCCAGGGTCAGCATGAACAGATTTCGCCGTCCGAAGCGGTCCGTCAGGTGACCGAAGAACAACGCGCCCAAGCAGGCGCCCGCGATGTAGATCGCCGCAGCCACGCCGATCTGTGCGGGGTCGAGTTCGATGCCACTGCCCTTCTCGGTGAGCCGTGACGACACGTTGCCGACCATCGTGACCTCGAGTCCGTCGAGGATCCACACCCCGCCAAGACCGATAACCACGCGCCAGTGAAACCGCGCCCAGGGCAGTCGGTCTAGTCGCGCCGGCACATGAGTGGTGATGGTCCCGGTCTGCACGCTTGCACTCATGCTGCTCCGTTCTGGGTCGACCCCGACGTTTACCCGCTTCCGCGTCTCGCAAGCCTGCACGAACCATTTCTGCGCTTCACCGGCTGGCCTCGACCGTGCCGCCAGTCGAGCACGTCGTCATCGAGCAGCAGCCGGCGGCCCGGCCGGCGACGGATGGCAGCGTATGCGCAGACGCCCGTCAGCGACAACAGATAGTGCCGGTGGTGGAGAGCCCGGCAAGCTTAAGACGGCGCGGTCAACGCGTCGATGTGGTAGCGGCTGGCAGTCCAGGGCGGGCCGTCGGGAGTGGGCGTGAGGGTGACCGTGACGAGGTTTTTGCCGGCGGTGAGGCGGGCGGGCACGAAGTAGGTGTCATCGAGCCAGCGGTGTGAGATGTTGCTGCGGGGCTCTAGCCAGATCCCGGCAGGGCTGCCGTCGATGGCCACGTCTGCCGATTGGAAGCCCGTCGCCTGGTCCGACGTGCGGCGCAGCACGATCCCCTGATTGTCCGGGCTGATGGCGATGCGGAAGGTGATCGGAGCCAGGGTGGCCTGTACTAACCCGGCGACGGGGCGGGCGTCGTCGGTGCCCTCGTATTCGCTGAGCAACAGCTGATCGCTTGCGTTGCCGTCGGAGTAGCCGTGCAGGAGTCGACTGACGGGATCGCCGGCATTGACTTCGTCGCCGGGGGTGGCGGTGGCGTTTGGTTGCGTGTAGAGGAATGCGGTTGAACTGTAATCGGGTTGGACCATGTTGCGTTTACCGTGCTCGATGCCGAATCGGATCCCGGAGCGGTAGTCGATCGCTTCGGCGAGCATCAGCCGATAGACGACCACGCAGTAGTCTGCGCATCCGCTGCTGGCGGTGCGCTGATCGGGCTGGCCGGTGAGCGGGTCGCTGTAGGTGGTGCCGTCGTGGAAATACCAGCCTCCCTCGTAGAAGTCCTCGGTGCCGGTGCCGTACCACTGCGGCGACGAGGAACCATCTGTGTAAACGCGTTCGGCTCCTTCGAGGAAGTACGGAGCGGCGTCACCAAAAGACGTCTTGATCCGAGAGCCACGGATGGTGTGGCTGACGCCGACGAATTTTCCGTGTCCTTGCTCGTCGGCGAACAGCCAGTCCTGACCGAGGCTCGTCGGCCCGGCGTGTGAGCGTGCAGTGAAGTAGCCCGCACGGCCGCTAGCCAGCGCGGCCGCCCACTGGGGGTCGGGAGTGAACACGACATCGCTGTCGATCCCGGTTACCGGACTGCTGGTGGTATTGACCAGGATGACGTGGGCGGTGCGGGCGAAAGGCATTGGCCACCAAGCGGCCAACGACAACGACCCGTCGGGTTGTGGGATCGTCGCGAACATCAACGATCGCACATTGTCGGCGCCCAGTCCGGCGCCGAAGAACTCCCCGAGTGGGGAGTCGACCATGGTTTGGCCGTCGAACTCGATCTGCAGCCGCAACCCGGCCAGCAGTTGAGCTGCCGGTTGCGGTAACCGCAGGCGAAGCGCCGAAATGCTGCCCGAGCCGGTCGATTCCGCGATCGTCAGCTCAGTGTTCGCAGGGATCTCCACAACGTGATGGCTATGCGCTGCGGTGGACGCTGCCGGTTTGGGGTCGACGACGCCCGCAGCACCCAGGGTTGCGAGCACGTCGTGTGCAGGGTCGGCAGGCGAGAACGTGGTCACACCGTCAGCTGTCGGAAAGTGGCGATAGTCAACGTGGTAGTACTCCAGATGCGAGGCGATGCTGATCCGCATCGACTGCCGGTAGGGCATCGGCACCTTGATGTAGACGCCGCCCGGCGACTGATCAGCGTTGGCCACCAGCGGCCATATGAAAGGCGCACCCAGTGCACCATCGACCAGCGACTGCAATGGTGCTTGGATCACCGTCCGTCCATCCAGGTCAATGCGGATCGTTCCGAGCGCTGTCACATTGCCGCCGTCGCGGGTGAACCAGATTGACTCAATCTCGCCGGCACCACGATCTTCCGCGATGACACAGCCGGCCCCGCCAAACGCCAGACAGCCACCGCTGCCGTTCTTATTGCCGGTCGAAAGGTCGAAATTGCCGCCGCTTCGATCGAAACTCGAGACCTGCAAAGCTTGTTGGTCGGCGTTGAGATACGGCAACCGATCCAACTGACGGTAGGTGTCCCAACCCACCATCCTTCCGCCCAGTCTCGTGGTCACCGGCTCGGCCGGCGCCGAGGCGGCTCCGCCAACACCGGCAATACCCAACAACAGGAACGCGAGCATTGCCGACATCGCGCGAACCGCGACCGGTCTAGGAGCGAGCGAAGTATTCAACACACAGAGTTCATCACCGCCGCTCCCTGCGACGCGAGCAAAACGAGAATTTTGTTTCGACTTGAGCGCTCACCAGACACGCCGAGCGGGCAACCGTTGAGCGGGTGGCGGGCCTGTCAGAATTGGTCACGGCGCGGAAACGCCCCCGCGAGAACAGCTTCGAAGTGTTCGCAGCCAGGAAAACTGCTCGTTACCGGTTGGAGAAACAGGCTCGGTATGTGGTACTCGTACGCCAGTACTGGTTGGAAGGACTACATCAGGCTGGTCGCCTCGCGTCGTGCCAGCACGACGATCGTTTTGTGGATCCAGCGGCTGATGCTGGCGACGATGCAGGCCGAGCTGGTGTCGTGGCAAAATATGCGACGCCGCAAAGGTTTTCGGTCCTACTTGACAAAAGAAGGGTAGGGCGCACGCCGAGAATCCTGCACGGAGCCCTCCAGTAACGGTTCCGGTGCCCTTGATCAGGATTCGTGGGCCGGTGAACTCCCGGGAATCACGTCCCCTGTCCGTTCGCGCCACTGGTGAAGGCGCAGCGCGAGTTCATTGACGATCGCTTCCAGTCCGTAGGCTTTGTCGCCGACCAGCAGATTATTCAACTCGGTCGGATCCTCAAGCAGGTCATAGAGTTCACGCGCCGGCCGCGGCCCCGCCGCCAGTGAAGCGACCGCTCTGCCCGATGGACTGTCTTGGACATCCAGCGGTAGATCCACGAGGTGTCGTGGCGCGTAGTTCTCGATATAGCTGTATTCCTTGGTGCGAATTGCGCGCACTGGATCAAAGGAATCGTGATAGGTCTTTTCGGTGAACAGCTCCTGGCGAACCGGCGGGGCGGCTGCGGTGGGCCGGAGCAGATTGTTGGCGTGAGAGATGCCTTCGACGTCGGCCGGTATTTCGATACCGAACAGGTCGAGCAGTGATGGCAACAAATCGACGCCGCTGAACAGCTCGTTGTAGACGCGCGGCGCGATGTCCAGCCGCGTGGGCGGTCGGAGGATCAACGAGATGCCGGTGCCGGCGCCATACAACATCGACTTCGCGCGGGGAAACGGCGCACCATGGTCGCTGAAGAAAACCACCCAGGTATTGGCATCCAAGCCGGTGTCAGCCAGCGTGCCCAGCAGCCTGCCGACGGCCGCGTCGGCCACCGCGATGGCCCCGTAGAAATCGGCGAAGTCACCGCGGACTTCCGCAATGTCCGGCAGATAGTCGGGCACTTCTACGTCCTCCAGCGGCGCCGGCTGATACCGCTCCCGCGACCACGGCCGATGCGTTTCTTGAAAACCCGCCGTCAGCAGGAACGGAGCGCCGCCGTCGAGCTGCGCACGGTCGGTCAGCCATTCCTGCGCGCGGGCGACAACGTATTCGCAGTCGGAGTTGGACACGTCGAACTCGTCGAAGCCGAGCCGGGATGGGAAGGACGTCTCATGCTGCATCCCGAACAGCGCCGAGTACCAACCGGCACCCGAGAGGATTTGCGGAAGCGTGCGAACCCCCTCGTGGTACTCAAAGCCGCGATTGGCCAATCCGATCAGGCCGTTGCTGTGCGGGTACCGACCGGTGAACAGTGCCCCGCGCGAAGGCGAGCACTGTGGAGCGGCCGCGTGGGCGCAAGTGAAGAGGATGCCCTCGGCGGCCAGGCGATCCAGGCACGGGCTCGAGACGCCGCGATGCCCATAAGCACCGAGCCAGCGGCCGGTGTCGTGCCAGTGCACGATGAGCAGGTTGTCGCCTTGCCGATCCGTCACGATCACCAAGCTTGCCCCAGCGACCACCACGCGGGGGCGGTCGACGCGCTACAAGTGAGCGCTTCAGCAGTTGGGCTCCGCGGGTTCGACGGTGGTTAGTTCGGTTAGGCCGGTGATGGTGAAGATACGGATCAACAAGGGATGGACGATGAGTTGGATCTGCTCGGCGTGATTGAACAAGACGTTGATGGCAGCGCTGTCCAGGTACTTCACCGTGCCGAGGTCGACCGTGAGCTTCCCATCGTTAGGAGCCGTCTCGGCGATGGCGGCAGCGAGGGCGTGAGTGAATTTGTCGACGTTGCTGAGGTCGATCTCCCCCGCTGCGATCAGCACGAGTTTCCCGTCGTCGCTGCGCGCGGTGTCCAGCGTGAGCAGAGTCGGCATCAGCTGATCCTCGCCGACAAACGAACGGTCGTTCCGGCCGCCTCGGGGTGGATGGCGATGTCGTGCATGAGCGCGCGCATGAGGGTGATACCGCGGCCGCGATGGGCATTCGCGACCAGTCGCGGAGGCTTCCACGAGCCGGTGTCGACGATTGTCAACTGCACCTGGTCGACCAGTGTGGTCGCGCGCAAACTGATGATGCCTTCCGGGCTGTCGCGGTGGCCGTGCTCGATCGCGTTGGCGACGGCTTCGCCGGCGGCGACGAGCACATCTGCAGTTTGGTCTGCACTCACCTCGGCTCGGGTTAACCAGCTGCGTAAGGCGGAGCGGGTGGGTGCCAGCTGGCTGACGTCGGCCGGAAAGTCCATCTCCAGCGGGGCGGGATGACGATAGAGCAGCAGCACCACATCGTCTTGATAGCCGCCGCTGGGCGCGAGATCAGACATGATCTGGTTCGCCAAATCGTCCAGTGCGCAGTCGCGGCCGTCCTGAACGAGCGCGGAGGCGCGGGCGATGCCATCGTCGAGCGCGCTGCCGCGACGCTCGACCAGACCGTCGGTGTAGAGCAGCAGCGTCGAACGCCCTGGCAGCGTCACCCGGGCTTCGGGCCGCGGCCGGTCGGGTCGCAGTCCCACCGGAATGGTGTGCCCATCTTCCAGTGTCTGAACGGTGCCGTCGGCGTGGACCACGATAGGCGGCGGGTGCCCCGCGCTGGAGTACACCAGTTCACCGGTTTCGGGGTTGAGGACCGCACAAACGGCGGTGGTGCAAGGAGCGCCCGGTAGCCTCGCCGCAAAGCGGTCCAGCCCGGCGAGAGCGGCACGCGGGCTGGGATGGTCCAGCAGCAGCGCGCGGCAGGCGCTGCGCAACTGTCCCATCACCGTGGCCGCCGCGAGGCCATGACCGACACAGTCGCCGACAATCAACGCGATGCGGCCGTCTTCCAGGTCGACAATGTCGTACCAGTCACCGCCCACCTGTAGGGGCCGGCTGGCAGCCTGATAGCGCGCCGAAAACCCGTGCGGCAGGAGCGCGGGACCGAGGATCGCGTGTTGCAGTGCCAGCGCGGTTTCGCGCTGCTGGTCAACCTGATGTACCCGCTGCAAGCCCTGGCCGAGGCGGCCTGCCAGCACCGTCAACAACGTTTGGTCTTCGAGGGTGAACGGCCGCTTTTCGGCCAACCGGATCCAGACGACGAGCACGCCCTCGGGATGCTGCAACGCGATGCCCGCCGTCCCCGCACGCTTCGTGTTCGGAGCGAGCAGGTCGCCGTCACGCAACGAGGTCAGCATCTCGCGTGTTTCGGATGACAAGTCGTCCCATTGCGCGGGCTCGCCGACCGATACCAGGTCCGGTGCGCGGGAGGTCGTTTCCGCGGTGGACCTGCGGGCCGGGAAGATGACGGCCAAGACACTGCGGGCTCGCCATAGCCGACGTAGTTCCTCCGCTGCGGCTCGCACTGCCTCATCGACCGTATCCGCTTGGGCAAGTTGCTGGTTGAGCGCATGTTCGCGACTTGCGGCCAGCGCTAAAGCAATAGCGGCGTGTCGCGCGAAGTCACTGACAAGTTCGAGGTAGTCGCTACCGAAGGCGGGCTGCCGCGGGTTGCGTGCGACAGCGATGACGCCGAGTACGGCGTCGTCGGCAATCAGCGGCATGACGATCGCCGAGCGTTCACCGACATCGGTGAACCCCTCGATCGGGTATTGGAAGGAATCGGTGATCAGCGGTATTCCACGGCGCGCGACACCTCCCGTGGTGGAGGCGTCCACCGGAACCTGCTGGCCGATCACCTCCAGCGCGTACCGGCCCGCCGTCGCCGCCACCACAAGGGTGTCGACTTCGTGCGCAGGCAGACCAGCCTCGCTCGGAACCAGCAAAATCGCCTGCTCAGCGTCGGCCAATTCCAGCGCTCGGTTCACGATGAGCTGCAACGGCCCTGTCTGTGGGTCACCGGACAGTAGTGCCGTGGTGATTTCACGACTGGCCTTAGTCCATTTCGCCGATTCGCGTTCGCGCTCGAAGAGGCGCGCGTTGTCGATGGCCGCCGCGGCCGCCGAGGCCAGGGCCCGCACCGCGCTTTCCTGGAACTTGGAGAACGCCCAGCCAGGCCGGTCGTCGGCCAAGTACAGGTTGCCGAAGCGAGCTGCCCGCACCGTGATCGGTATTGCCAGCAACGCCCGCATCGGCGGATCGTGCTCGAGCAGGCTTTCGGCCTGCGGGTATGCGCTCAGATCCTCGACGCGAAGACCTTCACCGATCGGCAGATCACCCAGCTGACGCGCGGTGTCGTCGTCCATTGCCGCGTGGACGAAGGAGGCCGTGGTGTCGTCGGAGGCGTGTATGCCCAGGGCTCCGTACCGAGCGCCGGTGAGCTCCATCGCCGCATCGACGACGCGATGCAGCGTCACGTCCAAGTCCAGGTCGGAACCGATCCCGACGATGATCTGCACCAGTTTTTCCAGCTGGTCGCGAGCTGCGACCAGCTCGTCGAGCTGTGCATCCATGTGACTCACCGGCTTGCCCCGGCACTGCCCGGTGAATACAAATCCACCCCGTTCGCTCCCTATAAATACAAATCTAATTGGTCAAAACCCGACCGCTTGCGGTCAGTGGCATAGCGCCCAGGCCGCGGGCCCGACTGCAACACCGTCGTTGTTCAGCCCACGATCAGCCGTTTCGCCGCCGCGGCAGGTCGACACGAACAGCGATGCGGCAGCGTCGGCAAACTTATGATCTTGTCTTGTTCGGTACCCAAGACAGACGGTCGGTTGGAACGCAGGTCAACAACAACTGAGGAAGGCGAGTCAATGTCTACCCGACAGGGTGTGAGGCTAAACGGGTCCAGCAACCATTCTCGGAGCTCCGGCTGGCGAGCATCTCGCGGCCGTAGCGCGATCTTGGCCGCGACAGCGTTCGCCGGCTACACGTCGGTCATGCTGGCGCTGGAGCGACAGATGCACCGCTGCGGCGGGCCGGGCATCATTGCTTTCGAGTTGGCGGGCAACGCCGAACGCGCGCAACGGATTATGAGCGCGTGGGGAGAGGATGGTCGGCGCGCGGCACGGCGTTCCCTGCAGCTTGATTTCGGCTATATGACCACCTATGGCGTTTTGACCGCGCTGCTGGTGGACTACGCCCGGCGCCGGCGTGGCCACCCGGCCGCGGTTTGCCTTGGTGTCGCGCCCGCTGTCGTCGCCGATGCGCTGGAGGGCGTTGCACTTTTGAATGTCTTGGCGGGCAATCGCGCTGATGCGAACGCGCGCCGCGCCCGCGGCGCGGCGATCACCAAGTTCGCGGTGCTCGGCGGCGCCTTGCTGTACACCGGCAGGGCCTATCTGCCGACGCGAAAATGACCCCTTCCGGCCTGCTCGCCAGTGGTCGCCGGCTGTCGGCTGGCGGCCTAATCGTCCGCCAGCCCCCCGACTGCGACCTTAAAGCTCCCGCCGACGAGCGACGAGCTCTTCGGTCGATGCACCCCTCCAATCGCCGGTGGGGCTACATGGGATGAATCGCGGAGGGGAACAATGAGATTGGCTAACTCACCGGTAGCTCGAGCTTTCAGAACGGATTACTCCTTTGCCGGGCCATTGCCTAACGAACAGTGACACGCTGCTTTACGCTCAGGGCATGCGCGATCGAAACACGATCGACTCCGAGTTGCGGCGCCTGGTAGCGGTGCGACGTTCAATCCGCGAGCACGGCGGCGAGTTGTCCACTCGTCAGATCGACGAACTTCTCGATGAGCGCCTCGGGCACCGCGCCGAAGAACCACAACCGACGCAGTCGAACCGGGTGACCACGAAGCTGTTGCCGACACCTGGCCGCAGTGCAATGACGCCGGCGACGTCACGCCTTACCCGGCGTAAGGGTCTGCTGCGCCGATTCGGTCCCCATGCGGTGTTGCCGGTGTCGCTAGTCGCCGCTGTCACCGTGCTGGTAGTGATGTTTGCAGCGCACAACCCATACCCAGCAGCGCAGCCGACGGTAGTCCCGCCGCCGAGTGCGCAGCCCGCCCCGGCCGCACCGCAACCACCCGCCACCGCCGCACCGAAAACAGCCGCTTCGCCGCCTGGCATCGTCGACCGCGCGCTCGTCGATGCGTTGAAACAGGAGGGTGTGCCAGTTCCCAGCCAGGAATATGTGACGACGCAGGGGCATGCAGTCTGCGACTTCCTAGCCCACCAACCCAACTTCGCAGACGCCGTCAGCTTCGTGCAGCGAACGTCGATATGGGACGCCAGTCAAAGTGCTGACGTCGCTGCCGGTGCCGTCGTCTCGTACTGTCCTCAATACAAAATTGCAAGCCCGGACCAGATGCAGCAGACCGTCGAGAATGCTCGCTCTGATTTGCAACGCGTCGAAGGTGATCTGAAAGGCATCGACCGGGACCTGCAAGGCATCAGAGACGGTCTGCCGGCCATCCCTGGCAACTAGTAGTCCGAGACGTGCCTCAGGAATCGAAGATTGTCGTCCCGAAACCGCTGGGGCTTTCCGCGATGTACACCGGTCCCAGATAGAAGGGCGTATATCCGGTGTTCACCTGACCTCCCATCGTCAGATATGGCGTGTTCGTCGCGGTCGTGGTGTACGAGTAGAGCAGCGTCTCACCGTTGCTGGTGTAGACCGAAATGGTTATTCCCGCGGGCAAGGTTCCGGAGGTCTGACCGGAATCGAGCAACGAGGACGGGAGGAATCCGTAAATCCCACCGGAATCGATTGCGACGGAGACGCGTTCGAGAGGGCCGCCACCGATCTTCACGTCCAGGCTGGTCGTCGGCGCTCCGGCAATCGAGATGCTGCTGGGTAGTGGGTTGGGCCCGAACTCCAGCACGTGCTGGGATTCGTTGATGAGCGCGCCCTGATCAAGAGTGCCCGGCAACGCCGCGATCACAGTGCTCGTGCCCGGGAACCCGTTGTTCGGCCCGATACCCAGGACGCCAACTGCGCCGGTGGACGACATGTACTGCTCGAAAGCTGGTGTGGATCCCGTAGTGAGGAGGTTGACAGCGGTCGGCGATGTGACGATGCCATTACCGAAACTCACTGTGGTGTCGTATGTTTGGTAGGAATAGTTCAGTCCGCCGCTGTAACCGGCAGAACCCGAATAAACTTCGGTGCCGAGGTTTTGCGTTGGTACGTATTGGGGTTCGATAACAAGCCCGGTGGATCCGGTGTCGACGACAACCGGCTCCATCGGTCCGCCATTGACGGAGACGAACGCCAACGGTTGCTCGAGAGCATTGATCGTCAGCGGGACGGTTGCGTTCGACAAAGTGGGAGTGCCGGCGGTGCCGCCCGGAGTGCCGCCGGCACCGCCGGCGCCGTTGATGCCGGGCGTGCCCACTGGGCCACCGCTGCCGCCGGTACCACCACTTCCGCCGTCACCGCCATTCGCGGCCGTGCCGTTGGTGGCGGCGGCACCGGCATTGCCACCGTCGCCACCGGTGCCGCCAGCGCCGCCATAAGCGTCGCGGCCAATGTATGCGGCGCTGCCGCCGTTACCGGCGTTCCCGCCGTTGCCGCCTGGACCGGCGTTACCACCAGCGCCGCCACCTGCGCCTCCGTGGCCAGCGGCGCCGCCAACCCCGCCGTCCCCGCCGTCGCCGCCGCTCATGCCCTGGATATAGCCACCGGTCCCGACGCCGCCGTCCCCGCCGGTGCCGCCTTGGCCGCCGTTGCCCCCGGCGCCACTGCTCATGCCGGCCGAGCCTTGGCCGCCGTCTCCGCCCGAGCCTGCGGCTCCGCCGTTGCCGCCGGCCCCGCCCGTGCCGACGACTGCTGGACCCTCGATGCCTGACCCGTCGTAGTAACCATTGCCGGGTGCGCCGCCCGCGCCGCCAGCCCCACCGTTGCCGCCGTCTCCGCCACCGCCGCCCGCACTGCCCACGCCATTGCCACCGTTACCGCCGGAGCCAGCAGCGCCGCCGTCGCCGCCGGCGCCACCATTGCCGTTGAATCCGTAATACCCTTCGTTTCCCTGGTAATACTGGGCCGCCGCGCCACCCTGGCCGCCGTGGCCGCCGGCGCCGCCATCGCCGCCGGCAAAGCCCGGATTGTCGCCGGGCGCGCCGTTGCCGCTTTCGCCGCCAGCGCCGCCATTGCCGCCGGCGCCTCCGTTGCCGCCAGTGCCAAAGAAGACGCCGTGGCTTAGGTTGCCGCCGCCTTGGCCAGGTCCCCCGCCGTTGCCGCCACTGCCGCCCGAACCGGCGGCACCGCCGTTGCCGCCTGCCCCGCTGATTGCCGTGCCGCCACTGCCGCCTTGGCCACCGGCCCCGCCATCCCCGCCGGTGCCACCGCTGCCGCCGGAGCCGGTGCTGACGACATAGGCGGCTCCGCCGGCCCCCCCGGAGCCGCCCATCGCGCCGTCCCCGCCAGTCCCGCCGTCGCCGCCGTTACCGGCGATCGACCCGCCGTTACCGCCATCGCCACCGGCCCCGCCGACCTCGCCGTTAGCACCGTTGCCCCCAGCGCCGGCGGAGCTGCTGGCCGTGCCGGCCGCTCCGGTACCGCCGGCCGCGCCGGTGGCGCCGGTGCCGCCGTCTCCGCCGTTGCCACCGTTGCCGACCAGATCGGCATTCCCGCCGTTACCGCCGGCGCCGCCGGCTACACCGTCCCCGCCGTCCCCGCCGTTACCGATCAAGCCGGCGGCCCCACCGTTACCGCCCTCCCCGAGCGCATCGGTGGCGCCGTTGCCGCCGTTGCCGAACCACAACCCGCCGGCCTCGCCATTGGCCGCTGCCAACGTCGAGTCCGGCGTTCCGTTAGCCCCGTTGCCGATCAACATGCCGCTGTGGCCGAGGTCGTGCCACACCGTATTGAGCTGAGCGTCGAATGCTGAACCGGATTGGCTAGTGATCCATTCTTGTGTGAGCGTCTGAAGCATCGCGTCGAACGAACTAGCAGCAGGAGACGGATCGGATGTCGCCGCCAGTGCCGAATCCGCGGAACTGGCAACTAGGTTGGTACTAGCGGCTAGATCAGCAGCGGGCAACGCCATACCGGCCAAGGAATCCATACCGGACCCACCAAGACCGGCCACCGATTCGACCAGGCCCGTGACGGAACCGGCGATGGAGTTGATGATGGGGTCAAAGATGGCGTCGAACCCGTCGGCACGGGCGGCCGGCGCGGTGGCCAACGGAGTCAACGCCGCGGCCAGCAACGTCCCGCCAGCCGCAACCGAACCGATCACACGACGACGACGGTCAGCTTTGCCGTTGCGCGACCGACGATTCCGCTTGCTTGAGCGCTGAGCCATCGCCAGCTCCCGAAAGACTGTAGGACAGTTCTAAGGCATCTTTGAGGTAGCCGCAAGATAATCCTCAGGCGGGGGCCTGTCTGCCGAATCGCCGAATTCGCTGTTGCCTGCGGAAACTTAGGTCCGACTGACCGCGAGCCGTCACCTCGTCAGGTCGGCGGCTCAATTCCAGTACGGCACACCACTATTTGCGCATACTGGGACGCATGCGGATAAGCGGGGCCTTCCTGGCCGAGAAGACCGAAGCTTTTGACAACAAGCTGAACGTACAGGGTGGCGTGATTTCCAAGTACAGAGTCGGCCGCGACCGGGTCGCGCAGCTCGACTTGGTGGTGTTGACGCAGGGAGACTCCGGCAGCGCAGATCACCTGATTGTCATCGAGGTCTCGCCACCCGACGGTGGACAACCGCTGCATCTGCACCGTGAGCTGCCGATGAACCTCACGAACGCGGATGTGGGCTTTGCGAGCTTTCAGCTCCGCCTCACCCTGAATTTGAACGGTCGCTGGACCATTTCCCTGACTGGCGGAGCGGGCGCAGTGTCGCTTCCACTGACGGTGACTGGTCCGTCCCAGCGCAGCTAGACGGAACGCGAGGGCTATCAGGCCTTGACGATCTCCGGGCCGCCCAACCGGCTGTTGTGCAGCGCCTCGGCAAGGCTCTCGCGTATCGCGGTGTAGATGGCGATATCCTCGTCGCACCATTTGACTGACTCACCGTAGGAGTGGCTTCCGCACGGCACTTTCTGCTCGGGCGGCAGGGCGGCCAGGATCTCACGGCTAGTGCGCTTGGTGTCGATTTCCCGGTCGAGCAGGTAGCACAGCTCCTGCCCGTCACCGACCTCAATGGTGACGCGCATGGCGAAACACCCCTCTCCGATCGGTGGCATGGTAGGTGTACCGGCCATCTTCGCGGTCTTCCCACATCCCGTCGCGGGGCACTAGATGCTGAACCGCAAGCGCCGCCCCGGCGTGATCGGCCGCAATCACGGAATCCAACATCCGCCCCTGTGGAGTCGTGAGGTACCAGATGTTGCTGTGAGCCTGTGTCAGGACGTGGGTAGCTGACATGGACGAACCCCCAATAGGAGATTGGGTAAAGCCGCATGTCTTCTGAGCGGTGCTCACGTATTCCCGCCCCGCCGGAGCTTAAACGTCCCGCTTATACCGCTCGGTCTATCTCTGCCATCGTTCGCTTTTACCGATGGCGGCCTGCTTCTTGCGCGAGCTGGACGCGGGAAGAAAGACCCAACTTGGTGTAGACGTGAGTGAGGTGGGTCTCAACGGTGCGCGGTGAGATGAAGAGTTTTGCCGCGATGTCCTTATTGCCCAAGCCTTCGCTGACGAGGCGGACGACGTCCAGCTCCGCGGGGGTGAGCGAGGCCCAGCCGGTGGACGGGCGTTTGCGTTCGCCGCGGCCGCGCTGGGCGTAGGCGATCGCTTCCTCGGTCGTCAGCGCGGCGCCCTCGGCCCACGCTGCATCGAAATCGCTTTGGCTCATGGTATTTCGGAGGGCAGTGACCGACGCTTCGTAGTCGGCGCGGTAGATCTCGTATGCCACCTCGCCGGTGCGCTGCCGGACGGCCTCCGCAGCGCCGAAGAGTCGCGCCGCTTCGGGATAACTCTCGGCTTGCGCGGCCAGCCAGGCAAGAAAGTCGAAGATGGCGGGTACGCCCAGCTGTGCTCCGCTATCGGCCGCACACGCCAGCGCGTCGTACACATCTCGCTCGGCTGCTTGCGCGTCGCCCTCAGCGAGCGCCACCCGAGCACGTGCGGTCAGCGCCATCATCCGAAAAAATCCCTTGGTTGCCGACACCGCTTGATCGGCCCAGACCCGGGCCGCAACGACATCGCCGGCCGCAAGCTCCGTTTCGGCTCGCCATAGCGTGTTCGTCGTCGTAAAACCGGCGTCCGGTATGCGGCTATAGGCCTGTATGAGAGAGTCCCTGGCGGCTGTAACGTCACCCGCCGAAAGATATGCAGCACCCAACGTCAGATGGCCGAGTCCTTCGATAACCACGCCGAGGTCGGCGGCGGACGCGATAGCCGTTTCGGCGGCGGCGACCGCCGCGGCCGTCTTGCCCTGCCACCCCAGGACAAAGCTCTGCGTGATGAGGGCGTTGAACCTGCACAACGAGTCGCCGGCCCTATCGGCGTCGACGATTAAATCCCGCAATTCAGCGTCGGCGCCGGGTAGGTCGCTCAGCACCGAGCGCCCTCCGGCGATACCCCACAGGCGGCACTGAGCGGACGCGTACCAGTCACCGATCGCGTCGGCAAGGTCGCGCCCTTCCTCGGCCGCGCTCGGCGTTATCGGGTCGCCGCCAACCATGGCCGCATATGCCTGGAAGCCCAGCAGCTGGCTCAGCCTCCACCTGTCGCCTAGGGCACGGGCCAACTCGATGGCCTCGGCGAAGTAGGTTGCCGCCTCTTCGGGGTCGAACGCGGCCGTACCAAAGCACGCGGTGAGGGCGCGGACCAACAGGGATGGGTCATCGAGTTGGCGAGCGATCGCCAGCGATTCGGCGGCCTGTTCCCTCCGCTCGGGCACGCCGACCCAGCCGTCCAACAGGGCCGCGTCGGCCAGTGTCCGCGCCAGCACCGCCGGTGCCACCTCGCGGTCGGCGGTATCACGGTCGGCCAGCGCCTCATCGAGCCAGCTCAGCCCTTCGCGCAGGCGGCCCCGGGTCAGCCATAGCGGCTGCAGCGACGAGGCGATTTGTAGCGCGAGTTCGACATCAAAGTTTTCCCGGCTCCACGCGAACGCCGCGCGCAAATTATCGAGCTCGGCTTCTATTTGTGCGACTCGTCGTTGGTGGCCGCTGGCCAGCGGGGCATCGAGCTGGGCAGCCATCGCGGTGTAGTAATCGCGGTGACGCCCCCGCACTGCATCGGCCTCACCGGATTCCCCGAGCTTTTCCAGCGCGTACTGGCGGACGGTTTCCAGTAGCCGGTAGCGCATTCGGCCGCCCGTGTCGTCGGCCACCACGAGTGACTTGTCCACGAGAAGCGCGAGCTGGTCGATGACCTGATAACTCTCGACCTCGGTGCCGCCGGCCACGGCACGCGCGGCGGCAAGGTCGAATCCGCCCAGGAAAACGGCGAGCCGCCGAAACAAGACCTGCTCGGGCTCGGTCAATAACGCGTGCGACCAGTCGACTGAGGCACGCAGCGTTTGCTGGCGACGCACCGCGGTGCGTCCGCCACCGGTCAACAAGCGAAAGCGGTCGTGCAGACTGCCGACGATCTCGTCGAGCGACAGCGCCCGCACCCGTGCCGCGGCCAGTTCGATGGCCAGCGGCATCCCATCGAGGCGACGGCAGATCTCGTGAACCGCCTCGATGTCGCCGTCAGCGACCGTGAAACCGGATCGGGCCCGGCGCGCACGGTCGACGAACAGCTCGATGGCCTCGTCGTCCAATGAAAGCGACGGCACCTGCCACGTCACTTCCCCGGCCACCGTGACCGGCTCCCGACTCGTCGCTAGCAGCGTCAAACCTGGGCAGGCGCGCAGCAGCGAGCTGGTCAGCGAGGCAACCGAATCCAAGAGGTGCTCGCAGTTGTCCAGCAGCACCAACATGCGCCGGTCACCCACGGCCCGCACGAGGGTGTCCGTGGTCGACCGACCCGGCTGATCCGCACGACCGAGAGCGCCCGTCACCGCGACCGGCACCAGGTCGGGATCGGTGATCGGTGCCAAGTCGACATACCAGGCCCCGTCTTCGAACTCGGTGGCTATCTCCGCCGCGACGCGGATGGCCAGGCGGGTCTTACCCACGCCGCCTGCCCCGGTCAAGGTGACCAGCCGGTTCGCGGCGAGATTCTGCCGCACATCGCTGATCTCCGCGTCCCGGCCGATGAAACTGGTGAGCTGCACCGGCAGACGTTCGGCAGCAACGGGTTTCGGCGTACGAAGCGGCGGGAAATCGTTGTGGATGTCTGGGTGGCACAGCTGCGCCACCCGTTCGGGACGGGCAACGCCGCGCAGTTCGTGCCTGCCGAGGCCAGTCAGCCACGCGTCGGCCGGAAGCGCGTCGAAGACCAATTCTTCGGTGCTGCCCGAGAGCACCGTTTGTCCACCATGGGCGAGATCGCGCAGCCGCCCCGCCCGGTTGATCGTCGGGCCGATGTAGTTGCCTTCGTCGCGCAACTGCACTTCGCCGGTGTGTATGCCGATGCGCAGCCGGATCGGAGCCAGCGCCGCACGCTGCAACGCCAGGGCGCACGCGACGGCCTCGCGAGCGCGGGAGAACGCGAGCACGAAGCTGTCGCCCTCACCCTGCTCGACCGGCCTTACCCCGCCATGGTCGCCGACCAGGTCGGTAAGCGTGCGATCCAGGCGTGCGACAGCGGCAGTCATCTCCTCCGGTTGCGTCTCCCACAACCGAGTCGAGCCCTCGACATCGGCGAGCAGCAGCGTCACCGTGCCCGTTGGCAGCTCACCCACGCCCAACTCACTCCGTTGCTCAGTTTCGGTCATGCTAGCCAGCATCTCGGGTCAGGTAGCGGCAAACATCAGGGAAATCCCGTATCCCCGCCGTCGCTGATCAGTCGGTTTGCTTCTAACCATCACGCCACCGATCCGTCGCAGACCAGATCATGCGGGTCGGAGGGCCGGCCGCTCATTTCCGAGTTCTCCCTGATGGTGTGGCGCTGCCGCAATCGCATAGTCGATTGGACGACATCTGATCAGGGAGGACCACCATGACCACCACCGTCGACCGATCGAACTGCCCGGTTGTTTTCGAAGCCGGGCTACCGACGATCAACTACGAACGCGCAGAACACCCCGACGAAGCCCACGCAATCATCGGCCAGGCCCGCGCGAAGGCGCCGATCGCGCTCGGGCCCTATGGGCCGGAGCTGCTGACCTACGATCTCGTGCACACCGTGCTGCGCGATCCGCGGTTCCGGGTGCCGCAGGGGATGTTCCTTGCCGCGCAGGGCATTACTTCCGGCCCGTTGTGGGACCGTGTCGCCGCCAACATCATCAGCCTCGACGGCGAAGCACACCATCGGCTGCGCCGCCTGGTCAGTAAAGCCTTCACGCCCAACGCAACCGCACGGCTGCGCACTACGATCGTCGACATCATCACCGGACTGGTTGACCGCGTCAGCGCCAGTGGGCGCTGCGACGTGGTCACCGACATCGCCCGCCAATATCCGATCCCGGTCATCTGCGCACTACTCGGCGCACCACCCGAGGACTGGGAGCTGTTTTCCAACTGGACCTATGACATCTTGGAGGCCTTCGGCTGGAACGCCGCGAGCCAAACGCCGAGGATCCTGGCCGCCTGGGATGCACTCGATGCGTACATCGACGACATCATCGTGCGCCGGCGGCACGTGTTGGCCGACGACCTGATCTCGCAGCTGATTCGAGCCGAAGACGACGGCGATCGCCTCGGCGGCGACGAACTGCGCATGCTTGTCGCCGCTCTGCTGTTGGCCGGCACCGACACCACGCGCCTGCAGTTGGGCGCAGCGGTGCACGTGCTGTGTGATCACCCCGACCAGTGGGCACTTCTGGGCGGGCATCCGGAACTGGCGGTCAACGCCGTCCAGGAGCTCATCCGACATTCACCAATTACGTTCGTCACCTTGCGTACTGCCGTCGAGGATGTCGCACTCGCCGGCGTCAAGATCCCCGCGGGCACAATCGTCGTCGTCAACACCGGGGCGGCCAACCGCGATCCGGCCGTCTGCGACGACCCCGACCGTCTCGACATTCGCCGCAAGGGTGCTCCGCCGCTCCAGACGTTCGGCGGCGGTATGCACTACTGTCTCGGTGCCAACCTCGCCCGACTCGAATTGGCAGAAGCGTTGACGGTGATGACACGGCGCATGCCCAACGCTCGCCGCACTGGTCCGGCCCCGTGGAAACCGGTGAACGCGCTGGGCGGACCCACCACGCTGCCCATCGAATTCGACCACACTTGACACAGCAAGGAGGTTCACCATGTTCGCCTGCGAAGCGGTCGACCTTGATTTCCTGACCACGGCTCCTATCTGCTTGACTGCATCCGCCCACGTAGCCCGGCCGCCGAGCGAGGTCTTCGCCGCGTTTGCACATGACCCGGCGAACTGGGGTGAATTTTTTCCCGGTTTCGACAAGACGGGCCGTTATTACACGCCGAGGCCTTACGGTGTCGGCTCGCGCTGCACTAAGCGGGTGATCGGGCTCAAAGTAGAAGAGACGGTGCTCGATTGGGATGAAGGCACCCGCTTTGCGTTCCGTGTCGACCGCACCAGCGTGCCGGCATTTTATGCCTGGGGCGAGGAGTACCGCTTTGAGCCCGTTGCCCGCAACGCCACGCTGTTGCATTTCGCTATCGGGTGTAGACCGCGGCTGGCATTCAAACTCGCGAAGCCCCTACTCCCGCGCGCTATGGCGCTCGTCCTCACCCGCGCTGGGCGCAACATTGAACTTGGCCGGCGGTTCTCCACACCGACGAATAACCCGTGATGTCTTTGGGCTGCGTATCTAAGTCACGACTCGTACGATTCGGCAGTGACCGAGCTCGCATCGGTTGCGCTGGACTTCCTGACGGGGCCATGGCCCATTGGCGTGGTGCCGCTGGGACGATTACGTGGTATCTCTCTGCGCGACAGTGTTTCTGGTCGCACGTGGCGAAGGGGTGCCGAGATCCGCGGACATCTACCAGCACTCATGATGGCTGCCGTAGGGCGCTCGTCATTCTTGGATCAGCTTGATGGGCCCGGCTTACCCTTGTTGCGCCAGCGACTTTCGGCCTGATATCGAACACCTCGCCCGCGACCCCGATGTCACGAAAGCTTCTGCACTATACACGATCTGGCGCATCCTGACCCGCCGGTGTTCGTCGTCCCCCAGCCCCACAAGCGGCCCCGCTCCCCTGGAAACGTCTCGCCGCCGATCAACCCAACCAGCTCCGGCAAGCCGACGTCACCCACTGGCGCCTCTCCGATAACACCGAAGTCGAAATCCTCAACATCCTCGATGACCACCCGCGGTTAGCGCTGGCCAGCCTGGCCCGACCTACCATGACCGGCCTCGACGTCCTCTCTTGGACGCCTTCACCACCACACCCCGGCACGGCGGGCGCAGCGCCCTGCCAAGTCAGCCTTGGCGAACTGGGCATCAACGACGTCAACTCACGCCCGCATCACCCGAGTCACGCTTGATCCGACGCCCCTGGAGCCTTGTAACAACAGTGGGCTGATCTGTCGGGTATTGCAGCGGCTATCCGCAAAAACGTGGCAGCATTAGCACGCCAGTTATCCGATCCACAGATTGGGGATAGCGTGCGCCGACTGCAACTACCGACATTGTCGAGAGCCGTTCCTGGGCCGTCAACGATAGTGCGCGCAGGCTCTGCTTTGCGAATCACGTTGACCGGCAATGACCTTGGTACCGCGATGATCTCCGCCGTCAAAAACCCGGCCTCGATGCGCAACTCGGACTCAACCAGCAAGGTTGCCCCAGCGGGAATCCTGCTGGCGTCAAATGATCGCCACCCGTTCAACAAATTTGCGCATCCCGAGGAGATTCACGAACCGCTCGACCACGTCGAGCCTGGCCTGCCTGCCAAAGCGCGGCATGTGTCACACCCAATGATGGTCTTTCGGCTCTACGCCACGTCACCACGAAGCTGCGAGGGTCGTTAGCCAGGGAAACTTATTCGGAGGTCAAACGTGGGGTATTTCGGTGAACTGCGAAAGCAGGCGTGTTTGCCAATGCTGATCACCGCGTTGCGAGACGTGCAGTGGCGACAACGACGCTTCATCATCGCGGCTATCGGGACCGGGTTGGTATTCGCGCTGACCCTCATCCTCACCGGGCTGACGCATGGTTTTCGTGTCGAGGCGCAGCGTGTGGTCGACTCACTAGGCATTGACGCCTACCTCATCGAGACAGGCGCAGTAGGCCCTTTCATGGGTTCATCGAGGTTCCCGGAGGCAGAAACACAGGCGATCGCCCGACTCCCGGGCGTCGAATCGGCAATCCCGGTGGTCTACGGCAACACGATCCTGCAAGATCGGCGCTCGCCGCAAAACGTGAACGTCTACGGCGTGCCCGAGCACGGGCTCGGGATGCCGCCGATGGCGGCGGGGCGGGCACCATCGAATCCCGGTGAGGTTGCCATGTCGAACACGTTGGGGCGACCGATCGGTGACAAAGTCGAGGTGGGTTCGGAGGTGCTGCGGATCGTGGGGCTAGTCGACAACTCGACCACGCTCGCAGGCCAACCCAATGCGTTTCTGACCGTTGCGGGGGCGCAGCAGCTGATGTTTACCAAGCAGCCGGTGGTTTCCGCCATCGGTTTGCGCGGCACACCCAAGCAAATACCCGCCGGCTATCGCATCGTGGATCGCCACGCTGCGGTCGATGACATGATCCGCCCCCTGCACGGGGCTCACCTGGCGATGTCGTACATGGCGATTCTGCTGTGGGCAGTGGCGGCGATGATCGTGGGATCGCTGATCTATCTCTCTGCGCTGGAGCGCACCCGCGACTTTGCGGTGTTCAAAGCCCTCGGTGTTGCCAGTCACTCGGTGCTTGCCGGGCTCGCCCTACAAGCAGTGCTCGTCGCGTTGGTCGCCGCGGTGCTCGGTGGACTGCTGGCGGTGGTGATCGGCCCGCTGTTTCCGATGCTCGTGGCGCTGACCACCTCGACCTACCTGTCGTTGGTGGCGACCGCGGTGGTCATCGGTCTGTTGGCGAGCTTGGCGGGCGTGCGACGCGCGGTAGCGGTCGATCCCGTGCTGGCGTTTGGGAGTTCATAGTCATGGGTGATCTGCGCATCAAAGATCTCGTCGTGGAGTACTCCAACGGTGGGGAGGCGCTCCGCGTCATCGACGGCCTGGATCTGGAGGTCACGGCCGGGTCGCTGGTGATTGTGTTGGGCCCCAGCGGGTGCGGGAAGACAACGCTGCTGTCATGTATCGGCGGCATCCTCAGCCCGACCGCCGGGCGCATTCAGGTCGGCGACATCGACGTGGCGACACTGGACCGGCGCAGGTTGACCAATTACCGGCGCCACACCGTGGGCTTCGTCTTTCAATCCTTCAACCTGGTGCCAAGCCTCACCGCACTGGAGAACGTGATGGTGCCGCTGTGGGCAGCCGGGTGGTCGCTGCGGGCGGCGCGCGAACGCGCCGGGGAATTGCTGACCCGCGTCGGGCTACAGGACCGCATCTCACATCGGTCCGGTGACCTCAGCGGCGGTCAGCGAGAGCGGGTAGCAGTGGCCCGCGCGATCGCGTTGGACCCACCGCTGATTTTGGCCGACGAACCCACGGCCCACCTGGATCAAGTCCAAGTGGAAGGGGTGCTGCGGCTGCTCCGGGAGTTGTCCAGCGACGAGCGCATCGTCGTGGTCGCCACCCACGACACGCGGATCCTGCCGTTCGCCGACCGCGTGGTCAGGCTGATGCCGGATTGCGAGGCGATGGACTGCGAGCCCGAAACCACGCGTCTGGCAAGCGGTTCGGTGTTGTTGGAGCAGGGCAGCGTCGGGGACTTGATCTACCTCGTCACAGACGGCGAACTGGAAGTCGTGCACGAATCGGCGGACGGGACTGAGGAACTGCTCAACGTCGTCACCGCCGGCCAGTATGTCGGCGAGCTCGGGCCGTTGTTCCGCATGGCCCGCTCGGCGACGGTGCGTGCACGCACCGACGCGATCGTTGCCGGCTACACCGTGGAAGCATTCCGCAGACTATTCGAGAATCGCACCGAGGGTTGTTGCGTCGAACACCAAGAGACCGACCCTGAGCAAGGCGACACGGAGCTTGACCACTGCGACCTCAGGGATGCCTCGCAACCGAGGGAGCAACGCTGATGTCACGTGTCGCGGTGATCACTGCAGCCTTGGAGTATCGGCAGCAATCCGGTTGTCAGACCCGATAGATGTTGCAGCGGAAACGGGTTGGGTCGACGTGGTTGACATCACCACAGCGCCAGGGACCACCGCGGACGGTCTGCGCCACAGGACAACTGGCCGGCGCCGGTATGAAGCGACCCACAGGCCATCCGGCGAGCGGTCGGGGCGCCACAAGGCCCGAGGAAATGTAGAACCCCCCGATATAACACCGACCAACCAGGAAAATGTGACCACCCTGAGTCTGATAGAGGGAGCGAGATGAGCACCGCCGACCGCCACCATTCCGGGCGCGCTGGAGACCACGTCGAATCAGATCGCGAATTCCTTGACTTCGCGGCGCTTGGCGTGCCGACGCTGCTTGGTCTGTTGCAGCAGCGAGCCGCCCGCTATCAGGACAAGGTTGCGTTCAGCTTCTCCCGTGATGGCGAGGAAAACGAAGTCAGCCGGCTGACATATCAGGAGCTGGAGATCAAGGCGCGGCGGATCGCGTCGAGCCTGCAGCAACAGGGCGCCGCCGGCGAGCGCGTCTTGGTCTTGTGTCCGCCGGGCCTGGACTTCATCGCCGGCTTGTTCGGGTGCCTTTACGCGGGAGCCGTCGCCGTACCGGTGCATCCGCCGGTGCGCGATCACCTGGTCCCGCGAGTGGAGTCGATTGTCGCGGATGCGCAACCCGCCTTCGCGCTGTCCAACGCCGAGATGCAGGCGAGGATCAAGGCGACGGTGGACGGCCTGGTCGATGGGCGTCCGTTGCGGTGGTCTGTGACCGAGGCGGCGGGCGACGACCGGGAGTGGGTTCCACCAGACATCGACGCAGGCACAGTCGCGATGGTGCAGTACACGTCGGGATCCACCAGCGCACCGAAAGGCGTTGTGCTGACGCACGGCAACCTGGTTCACAACCTGGAGGCCATTCGCCAGGCGTGGGAGTCGGGATTCCACCGGCCCGCCAAGGGCGTGTTCTGGCTGCCGCCCTACCATGACATGGGTCTCATCGGCGGCATCTTCGAGACGCTCTATGTCGGGGGTGCTTCGGTCCTGATGCCGCCCAACGCGTTCATCAAGCGCCCGATGCGCTGGCTGGAAGCGATCTCGCGGCATCAGGCGTTGATCACCGCCGCACCCAACTTCGCCTACGACCTGTGCGTCGAACTCAGCACCCCTGAGCAGCGCGCGGCGCTCGATCTATCCCACTGGTCGACGGCCATGTGCGGTGCCGAGCCGGTACGTAGCACGACGCTGGAGGGGTTCGCTGACGCGTTCGCCCCGGCGGGTTTTCGGCCGGAGGCGTTTTATCCGGTCTATGGGCTGGCGGAGGCGACACTGCTGGTCGCCGGGGGGTCGGACTCGCCAGTGCCAATGGTTCGACACATAGATCGCGTCGCATTAGGCGACCGCCGGATCGTCGAGGTTGCACCCGAACATTCAAGCGCTACAACGTTAGTCGGTTGCGGTCGGCCGCGAGGTGGCCAGCAGGTCAGCATTGTCGATCCAGACACCCGACGGCCATGCGGGCCTGAGGAGGTCGGCGAGATCTGGGTCGCCGGGCCGAGTGTTGCACAGGGCTATTGGCAACGGGCCGAACAGACCGAAGAGGCATTCTCGGCGCATCTTGCGGAGAGCGGGCGCGGCCCGTTCCTGCGCACCGGGGACCTGGGTTTCTTTCGCTCCGGCGAGTTGTTCGTCACGGGACGCCGCAAGGACGTCATCATCATCCGCGGCAGCAATCACTACCCCGAGGACATCGAGCTAACCGTGCAGGACTGCCACCCGGCATTGGTGCGCGGCCGAGGTGCGGTCTTCTCGTTCGCTCCCGAGCCGGACGTCGCCGAACAGCTCGTCGTCGTGCAAGAGGTGAACCACCAGCAGATCGGTGAGACCGAACTCACCGAAATCGTGGATGCAATCCGGACCGCGGTCACCGAGCACCATGAGATCCAGGTACGCGCCGTTGTTCTGTTGGAGCCGTTGCGGATTCCCACCACGTCCAGCGGCAAAATTCAGCGAAGCAGGTGCCGACAGCAGTTCCTTGACGGCGAACTCGACGCGGTCATCGAATGGAATGCATCGCCGCCCGACACCCAGCCTGCGGCCGCCCGGCCGGCGTCGGCGGAACGGGGCGGGCGCAGTGCCGCGGACATCGCGCACTGGTTCGTCTCCCAGCTCTCTCGTCAACTCGACGTCCCGGCAACGGATATCGACCCATCCCGTCCGTTCGCCTACTACGGCCTCGATTCCGTCCATGCCGTCCGGCTGACCGACGCATTGGAATCATGGCTCGGACGAGAACTTTCGCCCACCCTCGCGTACGAATACCCCACCATCGACCTTCTCTCCCGTCATCTCGCCGAGGAGGCCGTCCCCAGCGACCGGACCGCCGCACCGGCCGCGGAGGGCGGCGGCGCACGCGCCGCGGACGAGCCGATCGCCATCATCGGCATCGGCTGCCGTTTTCCCGGCGCCGACGGGCCGGCGGCATTCTGGCGGGAGCTGTCGGACGGCGTGGACGCGATCAGCGAGATACCGCCGGACCGCTGGGACGCCGATGCGTTCTACGACGCGGATCCGTCCGTGCCGGGCACCTCGATCACCCGACGGGCCGGCTTCGTGCCCGGAATCGACCAGTTCGACTTCCGGTTCTTCGGCATCTCGCCGAGGGAATCGGCGCAAATGGACCCCCAGCAGCGCCTGATCCAGGAGGTGGCTTGGGAGGCCTTGGAAGACGCCGGGCAGGTGCCCGAGCGGCTTGCCGGTAGCGACACCGGCGTCTTCATCGGCATTTCCACCACCGACTACGCGAATCTCCGGGCCGACCAGTTCCAGCTTGTCGACGCCTACACGGGCACCGGAAACGCGTTGAGCATCGCCGCCAACCGGCTCTCGTATTTCTACGACTTCCACGGACCGAGCATGGCGATCGACACCGCCTGCTCGTCGTCGTTGGTCGCCGTGCACCTGGCGTGCCGAAGCCTGCGGGACGGGGAGTGCTCGCTGGCCCTGGTCGGAGGCGTGAACGTCATCCTGTCGCCGGCGCTGATGATCAACTTCACCAAGGCCAAGCTGATGGCGCCCGACGGCCGCTCCAAGACTTTCGACGCCGGCGCGGACGGCTACGTACGAGGTGAAGGCGCCGGGATCGTCGTCCTCAAACCACTCAGTCAGGCACTGGCCGACAACGACCCGATCTATGCGGTGATCCGCGGCACCGCGATCAACCAGGATGGCCGGACCAACGGGCTGATCGCGCCCAGCCGGCAATCGCAGGAAGCCGTACTGGCCGCGGCCTACCGCCGGGCCGGTCTGTCGCCCGGCACCGCCCAGTACGTCGAAGCGCACGGCACCGGAACATTCCTCGGTGATGCGATCGAGGCCAACGCCCTGGGCACCGTCCTGGCGGACGGTCGTCCGCCAAACAGCCCATGCCTGATCGGCTCGGTCAAGACCAACATCGGCCACCTGGAGGCGGCGGCCGGCGTGGCCGGGCTCATCAAGGTAGCGCTGGCGTTGCAGCACAAGGTGATTCCGCCGAGTCTGAACTTCGTCGAGCCCAACCCCGAGATCCCCTTCGACAGCCTGCCGTTGCGGGTGGCGCAAACCCTCACCCCGTGGCCGGAGAATGGCGGGCGAGCAGTTGCAAGTGTCAGCTCGTTCGGCATGGGTGGCACCAACGCGCACGCCGTGCTTACCGAAGCCCCGCAAGTGCGGCCCACTGATCGATCTGCGGCCGAGCCCGGCCCGGCAGCAGATCGAGCGGAGCTGCTGCCGCTTTCCGCGCGCTCCCCCGAGGCCTTGGCCGCACTGGCTGACCGGTACGAGTCGGCTCTGGCATCTGGGGTGAGGCTGGCCGACCTGTGCTATACGGCCGGTGCCCGTCGCGGCCATCTCGAGCATCGGTTGTCCGTGGTCGCAGACTCCCCCGCCGCGATGTCGGAGTCCCTGGCCGCCTATCGGCAAGGACAGTCGCGGCCCGGGATCTCCGTCGGACAGTGGCGTGCCGGCCAGCGACCCGACGTGGTCTTCGTCTTCCCGGGCCAGGGCTCGCAGTGGCACGGCATGGGGCAGCGACTGCAGGCCGAGGAGCCGGTGTTCCGCGAAGCCCTGGCAGCGTGTGACCGCGCGATCCAGCCTTATCTGGGAAGCTCGGTGCTTGAGGCGCTGGCCAAGGACGACGAACTCACCGACATCGGCCTGATCCAACCCGCGATCTTCGCTGTCCAGGTGGCGCTGGCCGCGCTATGGCGCTCATGGGGGGTCGAACCCACCGCAGTGGTGGGGCACAGCATGGGCGAAGTTGCGGCGGCGCACGTCGCCGGTGCGCTGAGCCTCGACGACGCCGCCCGGGTGATCTGCACCCGAGCCCTGATGCTCCGCACGGTGCGTGGCCGCGGAACGATGATGGCGGCGGAGCTGAGCCTCGCCGAAGCACAGGAGCTGATCGCCGGCCGAGAGCGCGAGGTCGCGATCGCCGCCAGCAACAGCCACCGATCGACGGTGTTATCCGGGGATCAAACGGTTTTGGCGGAGCTGATGGAGGTGTTGCAGCAACGCGACCGGTTCTGCCGGTGGGTCGACGTCGATGTGGCCGCCCACAGCCCGCAGATGGACACGTTGGCTCCCGCTCTGCGCGCCGGCCTCGCCGGATTGCGGGCGACCGCACCGGCCATACCCATCTACTCCACGGTGACCGGTGACCTGCTGACCGACCGCTTGCCCGACACCGACTATTGGGCGGAAAACCTGCGCTCGTCGGTGCACTTCTCCCCTGCACTGCGGAGGTTGCTGGACGGTGGTCATGACACGGTTGTTGAGATCAGCCCGCACCCCGTCCTGCTGACCTCTGTTCGCGAGGACGCCGATGACATGCGGCGAAGTTGTACCGCGCTGCCATCCATGCGGCGTGACGACGGGGGACGAGCGACCGCGCTGGCGTCGCTCGGCACCCTCTACACCCTCGGTCAGCAGGTCGCCTGGGAGCAGCTGTACCCCTCGGGCAGCCACTTCGTAACCGCACCGACCTATCCGTGGCAGCGTGTCCATTCCTGGCTGGACGTCGGGATGATTACCGCCTCGCACGGTGCCGGCGCCGACCTGCTCCAACAGGTCCCCGATGACACGACGGAGACGGCGGGTTTGCGCGACTGGATGTACCAGCTGCGGTGGCAGCCGGCATCCCTGTCGGAGCGGGACGGGTCGAGCCGGTCGGTCGAAGCCGGAAGCTGGCTCGTGTTGAGTGACGGCGGGGTCATCGCGGACATCCTCCGCGACCACCTCGAAACGCATTCTCAGACCTGCGTTTTGGTTGAACCTGGCCTCGATCATCAAGACTTCGAACGTGTTACACCGGACAGTTACCGTCTCGACCCGACGCAGCCCGAACATTTTCGGCAGCTGCTCGAAGACGCGTTCACCGACGAGCGGCCACCGTGCCGTGGGGTGGTGCACCTGTGGAACCTGCTCGCCGCAGCGCCGGCCGACACGTCGCCGGAGTCGCTGGAGTCGGCCACCACCCTTGGCCCGGTGAGCGTGCTGCATCTCGTGCAAGCGCTGGCGCGGGCGGGTTGGTCGGCGCCGCCGCGGCTGTGGCTGGTGACCGGCGGAGCCCAGGTGACGGCGACCTCAGAAACCGAAGCCGGACCTGTGTCGATCGCCCAGGCCCCGGTGTGGGGGATGGCCCGCACTATCGAGCATGAACACCCGGAACTGCGCTGCACCTGTGTCGATCTGTCCGCCGGTAGCGGTACGGAAGGTATCCCACACGAGGTCTTAGAAGAGGTCCAGGCCCTGTTCCGGGAGGTGTGGACGGATCGCCGCGACGGTGACGTGGCGCTCCGGGACAGCCGCCGCTATGTCGAACGGCTGAACCGCTACGACGCACCGGAACCCACCGAGACCGCGGCCTTCAGGGCAGAAGCCACCTATCTCATCACCGGTGGGCTCGGTGCGCTCGGACTCGTGGTGGCCGAATGGATGGCTGAGCACGGTGCCAAGCACCTGGTCGTGATGGGCCGCGGCGCCGCCTCGGCATCGGCGCAAGAGTCGCTGGACGCGCTGCGAGCGGCCGGCACCGAGGTGATCGTCGCGCAGGCCGACGTCGCCAAAGCCGACCAGGTTGCGGCTGTCGTCGAATCGATCGGCGAGTCGATGCCACCGCTACGCGGGGTGGTGCACGCGGCCGGGATCGCCGACGACGCCATCCTGCAATGCCTCGACGAGCAGAAACTCCGCAAGGTCATGGCACCCAAGGTCCAGGGCGCCTGGAACCTGCACTCCCTGACCAAAGACGCGGAACTGGACTTCTTCGTGCTGTTTTCATCGGCCGCGTCCCTGCTGGGCCCGCCAGGGGCGGCGAACTACGCGGCAGCAAACGCTTTCCTGGACGCATTGGCGTGGCATCGCCGCGCCGAAGGCCGGCCGGCGTTGAGCGTCAACTGGGGGCCATGGGCTGAGCTCGGCTTCTTCACCCGGTCTGAGCTGCAAAGCTACTTCGCCCAATACGGCGTCGAGGCCATGTCGGCGGCTGACAGCCTGCGAGCACTGTCGTCTTTGCTGGCGAGATCGGTGACACAGGCCGTGGTCTTGGACATCGACTGGGCGCGGTGGCAGCCCGACGTGCAGCCGCCGCTGCTTGCGGAGCTCGGCGTTGCGCCCTCGGGCGACAAGCCGCACGGTGGGACCGCGACCGGGCCGGGAAGCGGTATCTCCGACGAGCTGCAGGGTGCGACACCGGAGGAGCGCCAACGGCTGCTCGAGTCGTACCTGTGCGATCTCGCAGCCGGCAAACTCGGTCTGGCCCCAGCGAACCTGGACATCCAGGCGCCCCTCAACACCCTCGGCGTCGACTCGCTGATCACGTTGGAGCTGCGGATGCAGGTTGAACGCGACCTGGGTGTCGTCGTGCCGGTCACCCGGCTGCTGGAGGGGCCGAGCGTGGCGAGTCTCGCCGGATGGCTTCGCGACCACCTGCCCTCCGAAGCGATCGGCACCCCCGCGACGCAGGTCGACGGGGCGGCGCCGAAGCAGGCCGCCCCGGCGAAAACGGCTGCGCAGCACACCGACGGCGTGCCGTCACGCGGGATCGACCTACTCACCCGGGTGCCTGATCTTTCGGACGAGGCCGTGGAAGAAATGCTCAAGAAGGTGATCGCTGAACGAGGGGGCGAGCGACAGCTTGCCGGGAAGGAAGGTAGCGATGACCGATAAGTCCATCGACATCTCCGGGCTGTCTCCCGAGAAGAAGCGCGCGCTGCTGTCCCAGCTGCTCATGGAGGAAGCGGAGGAGTCGGCCGCGGTGTATCCGCTGTCGTACGGACAGCGATCCATGTGGTTCATCCACAAGCTTGCACCGGCCAGCGCCGCCTACACCGTCACATACGCCGGGCGGATCCGCGGCGAGCTCGACGTGCCGGCGCTGGAACGCGCGGCCCAGGCACTCGTCGACCGGCATCCGATGCTGCGGACCACGTACGCCGAGCGCGACGGGCAACCGGTCCAACTCGTGCATCCGCACTGGCCGGTGCGGATCGCCCGGCAGCAGCTCGGAGAAGGTGGGCCCGAGCTCGAGGAGTGGATCCGCCGGGAGACCGATCGCCCTTTTGACCTGTACACCGGTCCGGTGTTGCGGCTGACGCTGCTAGAGCGCACACCCGAGGAACATGTACTGCTCTTGGGTCTGCATCACATCGCCGTCGACTTCTGGTCCATCGACGTCATCCTGGACGAGCTGCGCCTGCTTTACGACGCCGAGCATGGTGCGGCCCCGCCGCCGCCGCCCGCGACAAGCTTCGTCGACTACGCCGACCAGCAGACCCGGATGCTCGCAGGTGCCGAAGGCGAGGACCTCTGGGCTTACTGGCGTGAGCAGCTGGGCGGCGACCTGCCGGTCCTCCAATTGCCCACCGACCGGCCGCGACCGGCCGTCCAGACCTACCCGGGCACCGTGCACCGCTTCACCGTCGATGACTCGGTGACGGACGGGCTCAAGCAGCTGGGCCGGAGCCTGGGGGCGACGCCATACATGACACTGCTGGCGGCCTACGCCACGTTGCTGCACCGCTATAGCGGCCAGGGCGACCTGGTGATCGGCTCACCTTTCGCGTGCCGTGACCGGGTCGCGCTGGAGGGTCTGGTCGGTTACCTCACCAATCCGGTGGCGTTGCGCGCCGACCTGCACGACGATCCGACGTTCACGGATCTGCTCGGCCGCGTCAAAGAAACCGTGCAGGGCGCCCTCGAACACCAGGACTATCCCCTCCCACTGCTCGTTGAGCGGCTTCGGCCGCCGCGCGACCCGGGCCGCACGCCACTGTTCCAGGTCTCGTTCGCCTGGGAACAAGTGCGCCGCTTCTCCGACGGGGCCGGCTCGGAAAGCGGAGGTCTGCGGCTGGAGACCCTCCATGTCGGGCAGGGCGGTGCGCCATTCGACCTGATGATGGAGATCGGCGAACACGGCGGGAAGCTGTCCGGCGTACTGCAGTACAACACCGACCTTTTCGATGCCACCACGATCGAGCGGATGGCCGGGCACTTCGCCACCCTTCTCGGCGGGATCGTCGCCGATCCCAGTCGGCGGGTCTCGCAGCTGCCGCTGCTCACCGAGGAGGAGCGACGTCAGCGCGCCGCCTGGAACCAGACCGAGGTCGTCTATGACGGCCCGGCCTGCCTGCACGAGATGGTCGCCGCAACGATCGCACGCGTCCCGGACGCCGTCGCGGTGACATGTGATGACCGTGAGCTGACCTATGCCGAACTCGATCGCCGGGCCAACGGTCTGGCGCACCGGCTGCAGCAGCTCGGCGTGGGTCCCGAGGTCATCGTGCCCGTGCTGCTGGAGCGCTCCGAGGATCTGGTGGTGGCGCTGCTGGGCGTCCTCAAGGCAGGTGGCGCCTTCATGCCGCTGGACTCGGCGCAGCCCGCGCAGCGCATGGCCGCGATGCTGGACGACGTACCGGACGCGCCGGTCTGCGTCACCCACCAGCGCCAGCTGGAGCACCTGCCGCGCGGATTCGCCGGTCACCGGCTCTGCCTGGACGTCCCGTCCACACCGTCGGGCGATGACGCCACCGCCGCCCCCATCGCCGAGATGACATCGGCAAATCTTGCCTACGTCATTCACACGTCCGGTTCCACAGGTAAGCCGAAGGGAACGCTCAACACCCACGCCGGGATCCGCAACCGCCTGTTGTGGATGCAAGACGCCTACCGGTTGACCGCCGACGACCGGGTGCTGCACAAGACCCCGGTGAGCTTCGACCCGTCGGTCTGGGAGCTCTTCTGGCCGCTGATCGTGGGCGCCCGGGTGGTCATCGCAAAACCCGAGGGCCACAAGGACGCCGCATACCTGGTTCGGACCACCATCGAGCAGGGCGTCACCACAATGCATTTCGTGCCGTCAATGATGCGCCGCTTCCTCGCCGAGCCCGGCGCGGCCGCGTGCACCACGCTGCGCCAGGTGTTCTGCAGCGGCGAGGCACTGCCGTATGACCTGCGGGACCACTTCCTGGCCACGCTGGACGCCGAGCTTTACAACCTCTACGGGCCCACCGAGGCCGCGATCGACGTCACCGGATTCCATTGCCAGCGCGGCGAATCCGGCACACTGGTGCCGATCGGGCGACCGATCGCCAACATCCGCGCGCACATTCTGGACACGCACCTACAACCGGTGCCGGTGGGTGTGCCCGGCGAGCTGTTCATCGGCGGTGTCGGGCTCGGGCGCGGCTACCTCAACCGGCCCGATCTGACGGCCACCATCTTTGTCGCCGATCCGTTCGGCGGTGATCCCACGGACCCCGGCCAGCGGCTCTACCGCACCGGCGACCTGACCAGATATCTGCCCGACGGCAACATCGACTACTTGGGACGCAGCGACTTCCAAGTGAAGGTCCGCGGCTTCCGGATCGAGCCGGGCGAGGTGGAGGCGGCGCTGGCGCAACACCCGGCGGTGGCCGAGAACGCGGTGGTGACCAGAACCGACAGCCGCGGAAACACCATCCTCGTCGCCCATCTCGTCGTGGCGGACGGCGGCGCCGCGCCGTCGACAGCCGAGCTGCGCCGATTCCTGCTGGAGCTGCTTCCCGCCGCCATGGTGCCGGCCGTCTTCGAGGTGACCGACACGCTGCCGCTCACGTCGAGCGGAAAGGTCGACCGCCGCGCCTTGATGGCAGCCGGCAGCGGGACCGGGCCTCAAGAGCCGGCGTTCGTCGCTCCGCGCACGCGCACCGAACAGGTTCTGGCCGAGATCTGGTGTGCCGTAATGGGTCTGGAGCGGGTCGGCGTCAACGACGACTTCTTCGCTCTCGGTGGTGCCTCGACCCAGAGCCTGGAGGTCGCGGTGCGGGCGAACGCGGTCGGTCTGCCGCTGCGACCGGAGTCGATGTTTGTGTACGGCACGATCGCCGAACTCGCCGCCGAATACGGGCCGGTCGCCGACCAGGGTCCGGATCAGCATGAAAGCCCTGCCGAGGCGGTCGTCACGGCACCCGCCCCCGGAAAACCGGTGCAATCCAGACCCGACGAGAAGCGAAACACGGTGATCGAAAGCATCGGTGTCTACTTGCCGGCGCGGACGGTGTCGACCGAGACGGTCATGGCCGAGTGCGCCAACGAGATCCGCATACCGCTGGAACGGCTGACCGGCATCAAGAACCGGCGGGTGGTTGGCGAGGATGAGTTCTCGATCGACCTTGCCAGGAAGGCGGCGGGCGACTGCCTGTCCCGGTCGAGCTATCGGCGCGAAGAGATCGACCTGGTCATCGCCTGCAACATCTCCCGTCGCGATGGACTCGGGCACAGGTTCACCTTCGAGCCCAGCACCGCCTCGCGGCTGCGCGATCAATGTGGCTTGGTCAATGCGCTGGCCTTCGACATCAGCAACGCCTGCGCCGGGATGTTCACCGGCATTACCGTGGCAGACGCATTCCTGCAGATCGGACTGGTCCGGAACGCACTGGTGGTCAGCGGCGAATACATCAGCCACCTCACCGAGACCGCGCAAAAGGAAATCGAGGGGCCGATGGATCCTCGACTCGCCTGCCTGACCCTCGGTGACGCCGGCGCGGCGGTGATCCTGGAACGCGGGCCCAACGGCCGGGTCGGCTTCCACGACATCGATATCGCAACTTTCAGCCGGTACAGCAAACTGTGCATCGCCAAGGCGACAGACGGTCCGCACGGCGGCGCCATCATGCTCACCGACTCCGTCACGCAGACCGCAATCGCTGTCAAGCATGCGGTGCCCTACGTCGCTGCGGTGATGCAACGGCACGGGTGGCGGCCGGAAACCTGCGACCACCTGGTGATGCACCAGACATCGGCGGCATCGCTCAATGATGCGGTCGCCGCCATCAACCAGACGTTCGGACCAGGCGCTGCGAACTCGGACAACACCATCTACAACGTGGCAGAGCGGGGAAACACCGCGAGCACGACACACTTCGTCGCGCTGAACGACTACATCCGCAGCAACCGGATCAAGTCCGGAGACAACGCGGTCTTTTCCATCACCGGGTCCGGACAGACCATCGGCGCCGCGCTGTACACCTTCGACGACCTGCCTGACCGGATGCGCCGAGGCACCACCGACCAGCACAGCCCCAGCATTGAGACCGACAGCGACCGCAAAGAGATACCGGCGACGCCCCGGGTGCGCATCGACAGCGTAGGCATCGCTCCCGCTGGGCAATCGACGTCTCCCGGCTCGATTCAGTTCGCAGTTCAAGCGGCCACGGCGTGCCTTGCCGAAAGTAGTCTCGATCGCGCGGCGGTCGGTTTGATCGTTCACGCCGGCGTCTACCGCGACGACTTTCTGAGCGAACCGGCAGTTGCCTCGCTCGTCGCCGGTGAACTCGGAATCAACGGCGACGTGCAGTCCCCGGATGGGCCCAAGACCCTCGCCTTCGACGTCCTCAACGGTTCGGTCGGCTTCCTCGACGCCTGCCACGTCGCCGCGGGAATGATCGGCGCCGGAAAGGCCGACCATGCGCTGGTGGTGGCCTCGGAGATAGAAAACAACACCCCCGAAAGCGGGTATCCGTTGAACGGCATCAGCCAGACGGGCTCGGCCATCCTGCTCAGCCGAAGCGACGGTACGGAAGGCTTCGGCCGATTCATCTTCCAGCAGCACCCCGAGTACAGCGCGGCGCTTGCCACGTACACCCAGCAGCGGGACGGGCGGACCTGGTTGCAGATCGAACGCGACCCCAACCTCGCAGCCATCTACCTGAGCTGCATTCCGTCGGCCGCCAAGGAACTTTTGACGCAGGAGGGACTCGACCCCTCCGACATCGCGATCGTGCTCCCGCCGCAGCTGTCGACAGCAGAGCTTGACGAACTGGCCGCCCGGATCGGCATCCCGAGATCACGATTCGTCGACCTCGGCTCCGATGACGACCTGTTCACCTCGTCCCTGCCGTACGGGCTCGATCACGCCCGCCGACACGGGCTGGCACGGCCGGGCGACATCGCGCTGATACTGACGGTCGGCTCGGGTGTCACCGTCGGCTGCACCACCTACCGGTTCTGATGGCACAAACAATCGACGCGGTTCCCGGCTTCACCGGCGACGTGGTCCATCCCGACAGCGCCGACTACGACTCAGCGCGGCAGGTTTTCAACGGCCTGATCGATAAGCGGCCCGCTCTTGTGCTGCGCTGCCGCTCCCGCGCGGACATCGTCGCAGCCGTCCGCTACGCCGTCGGCTCCGGTGCCGAAATCGCAGTGCGGTGCAGTGGGCACAGCGTCGCAGGACACTCCTCGACCGATGGCGGTATCCTCATCGACCTCTCCCTCATGCGTCGTGTGGTCGTTGACCCCGAGCACCGAATCGCGGTCGTCGAGCCCGGTGCGACCTGGCGCGACATCGACCAGGCCACCACCCGGCACGGTCTGGCCTGCCCCGGCGGGGTGGTGTCATCGACGGGCGTAGGCGGGTTCACGCTCGGCGGTGGGGTCGGCTGGTTGTCTCGGACGTACGGGTTGACCTGCGACAACTTGACCGCCGCGGAGCTCGTACTCGCCAACGGGGACCTGCTGTACGTCAGCGAGTCGCAGAACCCGGAGGTGCTGTGGGGACTGCGCGGTGGCGGCGGCAATTTCGGGGTGGTCGCGCACTTCGTGCTCGACCTGCATGCGGTCGATCGCATCGTCGGGGGCGTGCGAGCCTACGACGACACCGACGCCGAGGCCGTGCTCGATCACTTCGGCGCGCAGATGGGCAACGCCGACGACCACCTTGCGTCCCTCGTCGACTTCGGCACGGATGAGAGTTCAGGACGTCCCATGGCCACGATCCTCGGCTGCTCGACGGCATCTGAAGAAGTCGGGCAGGCTGCTATTGGTGCGCTGCTGCAGGTGTGTGGGGCGACCACCGAACCGGTGATGTCGCTGCAGCGTGAAATCGCTTATCCCACTTGGCAACAGGCTCTCGACCACACGGCGCCGTTCGGCCGGTTGAACTACTGGAAGTCGATCTTCCTCAGGGAGCTATCTCACGAGGCTATCCAATGCATCGCGCTGCTCGGGCGAACTCGGCCCGCGCCGCAAACGCATCTGCACCTGATCCGACTCGGGGGCTTTCCGAGCCGGGTGCCGCCGCAGGCGACAGCCTTTTCGACCCGCAACCATCCCTACATCGTCCATCTGATCACCACCTGGACCGACCCTGCTGACACCGAACGATGCAAGTCATGGACCGATGATGCGTACGAAACTTTGCGTCCGCTCGGTCCGGCAAGCACGTATCTGAACTTCGTCGGCGATGAAGGGCAGGAACGCATCCGGGCCAGCTTCGGTGACGTCAACTATCGGCGCCTCGCTCAGCTGAAGGCTCGCCTCGACCCGGACAACCGCTTCGCTCTCAATCAGAACATCGCGCCCGCGACGGATGCGTGAATTTCCGATGCAGCATCATGGCAGCTGCCCAGGCCGAATCATGCCTTGAGCGCGAAACCACTTGACCGCGTTGCGGATTGCAGGCTCGATAGGGGCCACTACATAGCCCAGTTCTCGCACCGCCTTATCGCTGCGGAACCGGTAACGGTCGGTGAACGCGTATCCGACGGACATCGAGTTCACCGTCGTTTCCCGATCGGTGAATACCTCGAGCAGGTCGCCGGCCTTACCCCCAATCCATGCGACCGGATAGGGCAACCGTCTACGCGGCGGATTGACTCCGACGACCAGTGCCACTCGCTCGATGTAGTCGCGATACGTCAGCTCCTGGCCGCCCAGGATGTAGCGTTCGCCGCGCTTGCCGTGCGACCAGGCGGCGATCATCCCCCGCGCCACCTCGGAGACATCGGCAAAGTTGTTGTATCCCGGTGTCCAATAAGGAATTCTGCGGTTGGCGATCTCGACGATGAGACGACCAGAACTGGGTCTGGCATCGCGCGGGCCGACCAGGTAAGTGGGGTTCACGATGACCGCATCCAACTTGTCGCAGGCCCGCTGCACGAGTATTTCGCCACGCCGTTTGGTGACTGGGTAGGACCCTGCCAGCCCGGCTTTGTCCCACCCCCAAGGGGTCTGCTCGTCGGCGGGTGTGCCGTCGGGTGTGGGTCCGATCGTGTTCGCCGTCGAGGTATGCACGACCCGCGGCGTACCGACGGCAGTCGCGGCTTCGACAACGGCTCGCGTCGCGTCAACATTGACGGCTGAGATCGCCGGTGTGATCGCGCGCCTGGTCGAAACGTACGCGGCGCAATGGAATACCACCTCGGTGCTGGCGAACACATCCCTTAGCTCAGCGGCCGAACCGATGTCGGCGCAGACCCACTTGACCGGGAGGTCGGCCAGCGAACTCGTATCGGTGCTCGGTCGCCGGGTGGCGGTCACGGTGTGCCCCTGCGCGATCAGTTCGGCGGTCAGGTTGGATCCCAGCAGCCCGCTTGCTCCGGTGACCACAGCGTGTGCCATCGGGGTCAGCTCTAAGCGGGTGTGGGGTACGGCGCGGCCGGTGGCCGCTGGTGGGCCCACGGGCGCGCTGATTCTAGTTGCGCGGCAAGCGAAACGAGTGTGGACCCATCATTCGGTCGCCCGACCAGATGGACCGCTTCGGGCAGGCCCGCGGGCGAGATTCCGGTCGGAATCGACATCGCCGGTTGCCCGGTGTAGTTCTGCGGCGGGGTGAACGGCATAAACGCCAATACCCGCGCCATGGCGCGGGTTGGTCCCAGCCCTTCGAGGTGTCCGACATGGACCGGCGGCTTGGCCAGCACCGGCGTCATCAGCACGTCGCAATCGGCGATGGGTTTCAGCCCGCGCTCACTCAGCCGATCGCGGGCTGCCAGCGCGCGGTGAGCTAGCCAGTCGGGGATCAGGCGGGCGGTACGTCCCTCGGCCTGAATCCGCCGCTCCAGCAACTCGGGTGTGGGCAGCCGCTTGATCTCATCGGCAAGACCATGCATCATCAGCGCGAATACCGAGAGGATGGCAGCCGGCGGATAGGCCGGATCACGCTCAACGACTTCGTGGCCGAGTGAGCGCAGCAACTCGGCGATCTCCAACACTGGGCGGCGCACCTCCTCGCTGACCAGCACGGGAACCACCGGTTTGAATGACATCGCGATCCGCAGCCGACGCGGCGCGTGCAGTATCGCGTCCGTCAACGGCGGTGCCGGCGACACTGAGGTGATCTCGTCGTTGGGCTCTGCACCGGCCATCGCGTCGTGCAGCAGCGCCGCATCGGCGACGCTGCGGGCCAACGTGCCGATGTGATGCAGCCCGTGGAATCGGTAGGCCCGCTCAGGTGATTGCTGGGTGCTGATCCACCCACGCTGACCCTTGAGGCCCACCAGCCCGCAGCACGCGGCAGGAATGCGAACCGACCCGCCCCCATCGGTGCCCAGCGCCCCGGGCACCATGCCGGCTGCCACCGCAGCCGCCGAACCACCGCTGGAACCCCCAGTTGTCCGGTCCAGATGCCAGGGATTGCGTGTCACGCCCCAGGTCGGCGACTCGCACATCGGGACGGCACCGAACTCGGGCAAATGCGTCTTGCCGACGATCACCGCCCCGGCGGCCCGAAGGCGTCGCACCGCAGCGCTGTCGCCACTCACCGGGCCCGTGTCGATTCCGGTGCCGCACATCGACGAAACCCCTGCCACATCGGTGTCGTCTTTGATTGCAATCGGCACGCCCGCCAGCGGCAGCACCTCGCCGACGGCGAGCCGCCGTTCGACCTGCGCTGCTTCTGCCATCGCCTGCTCGGCCAGCACAACGCGAAATGCGTTCAACACCGGGTCGAGTTGGGCGATTCGCTCCAGGTGAATCGCTACGAGCTCTTCCGGCGAAACTTGACGATCGCGCACCAACTGCGCCTGCCGTGCCACGCCGGCAAAGATCAGGCGCTCATCATCGAAGGTGGTCATTGCGTGCCCTTTCGCGCCTGACCGAGTGTAGGCGCACCGACACCGCCAACGCGCAGTCCCGTAGGGCCGAACCTAATCGTGTGCTTCTCATCATTTCGCCTGCGGTCCGCACTGCAACGCCGACCCGAGTCTGGCTAACCATCGTTGACGAGGTTCGCGAGAAACGCGGGTAACCGGCCGGCGCCAAAGTCACAGAACCGCGCCCATTTCGGCTCGATCGAGATGCGCACCATCTGCTTATACGTCGACCGCACGTTGTGTTCGAACTCGGCAAGTTGGGGTTCGTCCATCGATCTCCTCGCTGCCGCGAGGTACTCGGCAGTGACGCCGTCCACGGTTTCGAGTGTGGCGAGCCCACGCACTGAGAGGGCCTTCGCCTCTTCCGGGGTGGAGCCGGCGTCGATCGTCAATGTGACTTCCGGGCGCGATGAAAGCGCGCGGGCTTTCGGTGAGGTCGGTGCCGTGGAGACAACGATGCGTTCGCCGGTCCAGTAGAACCCGACGGGGATGACCCGCGGGAAGCCATCGTGTCCGTTGTAGGCGAGCCTCGCCATGGAGCCGGAGAGCAGCTTCTGGGCGTCGGGGTGGCCAAGTTCCCTAGCCAGCTCCTGCGTGTTCATCACGTTCTTAGTCCTACCCGGTCAGGCCCGAGCTAGACACCTGCGAACAGCCAGAAACGTCAGCTGTTGGGGTTATGCGCCGGGTACGACGGCCCCAGAACGTGATCGAGTCGGTCCGAAAACCGCTCAGAAGTTGTTGCAGGTGTTGGCAACTTGCAGGACAGCTCCTACGTATTGCTGAAAGTACGGCTGAGATTGTGGCTTGCTCTCCAGCTCATCGAGTATCTGCTGGCGCTGATCCGGCGACGACGCGAGGAATCCACGCAGTACGGCCTGTGCCGTCGGCGATGCGGACAACGCTGCGGCAGCGGGCGGCGATTGCGCATTGATCGCCGACGCCACCTGCGCGTAGTTGCACGTGGTGTTGATGACTGGACTCAAATCGGGATCTGCGGACGCGACGCCGGCCCCAGGGGTCAACGACAATGCCAGAGCGCCAACTGTGGCAAGCAGTCTGGCCAATGACAGCGTGCCCATTTGTGGAGACCTTCCAACCCAACGCAGCGCCCAACCCCAAAACGGCGACCACATCAGCGTAGTGGATTTGGAATACGGACTGCGGGAGTTCGGCGCGCCTTGGCGCTGCGCACGGCTCGACATTAGGAGGGAGCGTCATGGCCGCGGTATGGCTGCCGCGCGCGGATTGGAGGCCCACCAGGACACCGGTTCACGCCAGAAGCGCACCGAGGTCTTCAATTCACTTCCGTGTGATTGGGGGTGCCACGGCGGAGGACCACTCCGGCTAGCGCGGTCAGCCTCCGTTAGCCACGCGCGGGAGATGGAGATGGGGATGGGGATGGCGCCTGCCTCAGATTGACCGGTGCTCCGTGTGTGGATACCGACTCGTGCAGCACGATCTGGGTCGGGCGCGCACCAGGCGGCACATCGAATGCCAGCTTGACGCTCACCTGAAGACCTGGGTTGATGTTGTTGACTTCTTCCAAGAACGGCGGGTCCATGTAGCTTGCCGAATACGCACGCCCAGCGCCGTCCTTCAGCGTCTGAGCGGCCAACTCGAAAAACTGCGCCTCTGCGCCGACGTTTCTGACTGCCGTCGACACGATCACATAGACACCTTTGGCACGTGTCTGACCGAACGTGGGGGACGTGCCGACATGGGTGACGATGAAGGCGAACTTTCCGTCAACGACCTCTTGCCCCATCCCAGCCCGTGGGGAGGTGCTATGAAACACATTGCACGATGTGAGGAACACTGCGACTGGCACCATGAGCAATGCGGCGAGCCTTCGCGTGCAACCGAAGAACATGCGGCCAGGGTATTTAGTAGTTGCTGCTGAAGTGTCAGCTTCCGGTTCAGTTCGTCTCGTGTTCATCGAGTAGTTCGTTCACCTGACGGCTTGACGGCTCACCGCCTCGCCGCCGTCCGGGCTGCATTGCCGTTACCAAGGCGACAGTCCTGCGGAACTGCATTACCGTGGCGGGCCCAGTTCGTTTGCCAATGCCACCGAGCCCACGGCGGCAACTTCGTGCGTGATCCACGAGCCCTGATGGTCACAGCTTCTTTCCCGGGTTTTCTGAACGCCTGCGGAAGTTTGCTCATGCGCGGATCATCAATCCCACAGAGCCCACGGTGGCGGCGGGTCGGGTGCTACCCCATAGCACCAATAGAAGGGGAATCAGAGGATGACTCAATTGCTCGCGCGCAACCCTGCTGATCGGGGCAGTCACGTTCGGGGTGACTTCCCGTTGCAGCTCGGAACATGGGCACCAGGATCGCCATGAACAAACCCAGCACTCGAACGATTGACGCCTTCACTAATTCCGCAGCCACCCTGATGTTCACCGTGACCATCGCGCTCGGTATCACCACGATCGGATACCCCGCCAGCGCCGGTGCCGACCCCAACAACGGTGGCGGCACAAGCGGCAGCGGCGAATGGGACATCGGCGCGTACGACTTCTGCATGAAAAACCACCCGCCCCTGTACACCACTGAAGAAGTCCTCGACCACCACCGGTGGTGCTGCGAATCGACAGGCGGAGTGTGGGGGTCGCACGGGTGTCAGGCACCGGCGGGGCAATCTAGCGCGCCAGCCGATCCCTTCGGTCCGCCGCAGGCCGCCCCGACGAACATCCAGGCGCCGCCACCCCCCAAGAACCCAACTGGCCCTGTAAATCCGGGCAACTTTGGCTAGGCCGGGGCTGAACGCGGGGCGCTAGTAATGGAACACCGTCCACCGCGAGGCGGCCGTGCGCATCTCGCGCCCATCGATCTATCGCATCGTCGAGACAGGCGAGCTCGCTTGGGTCCAGATAGGCGCCTCGCGCCGGGTCACCTTGGCGGAGACTCACTGCTTCACAGCGGCTCACACCGAAGCCGCATCGTGACACTTCACGGTCTGCTGTATGAGCGCGGAAGACTTCGACCGCCAAGGCCCTGTCAAAAATCCGACGGCACTGTTCTGAATCTGCCCGAAGACTTGGATATTGCGACGCGAGGTCGAACCCATTGTCACGTTAGTAGCGATCGAGGTCGATCAACCGCGCGTCACTGATCCCGAAGTGATGCGCGATCTCGTGGAGCACGACGTGTCTGACCTCGAGGCGTAGACGATCGGCGTCGCCGGCAGCAAGTCGCGTGATCGGCCCGCGGAAGATGCTGATCTTGTCGGGAAGCACTCCGCTGTACGTCCGGGTCCTTCGCGGCAGCGGTACACCGCGGTACAGGCCGAGCAGCGGCCGCCCGTCGGGAGGCTCGTCCTCGACGAGGATCGCAACATTGCTCATCGCCGCACGGAGATCGGCGGGCAAGGAGTTCAGCGCGTCGTCAATCGCCTCTTCGAACGGATCGTTGAGACCCGGCTCCGAACGCGCATCCATCTCCGCAACAATGCCAGAATCGGTGCTGGGACAGAGACGGCTTCGGCGCAAGTTGTGCGACGATCGCGCTACTACCTGACGGGGTCGTCGGTGACTGATCCGGCATGGCTTGAGGCCATGCCAGCGGTTCGCTCTATGCAGGCTGTTGTCGATGTATGTCACCGCACCTGCGAGAACCTCGGAGTGCTTGAATGCCTACTTTCGTTCGTGACGGCGCCACGGTGTACTACACCGAGACCGGGGTACCGCCCAGCAAGCCCGCCGCGGCGACGGTGTTGTTCGGCCACGGCCTACTCTTCAGCGCCTGGATGTTCCACCACCAAATTGCCGCCCTACGTGATCAGTTCCGCTGCGTGGCCATCGACTGGCGCGGCCAGGGAGGCAGCCCTGCTAGCCAGAGCGGCTATGACATGGACAGTCTGGCTGAGGATGCCAGCGCCCTGATCGACCGGCTGGGAGTCGCCCCGGTGCATTACGTGGGCCTGTCCATGGGAGGCTTCGTCGGCTTGCGCCTCGCCGCACGCCATGGTGAGTTGCTGCGATCGCTGATATTGCTGGACACCAGCGCTGGACCCGAATCCGCCGAAAAGGCCCGCCGGTACAAGCTGATGGCGCGTATCTACCGTCTTACCGGCATTTCCCCGCTGCGCGCGATGGTGGTACCGCTGATGTTTGGTCCGTCATTCCGCGCCGACCCGTCGGGCAGGCCGGTCATCGATGAATGGGCGAAGCGCCTGCGCCGGTGCCGCCGCTCGGGAATCAGCAAAGCCGTGCTGGCGGTGGCCAACCGGGCCTCGGTGTCGGATGAGATCAGCGCAGTCGGCGTGCCCACGCTGGTGATCGTCGGCGCCGACGACGCCGCCATCCCACCGCATGAGGCTCGCGGCATTGCTGAACGCATCCCTCGTGCCCGCCTAGAACAGGTACCGAATTGCGGGCACAGCAGCACCCTTGAGCAGCCAGACAAAATCACCGGAGCAATGATCAGAACCTGTGGATGGCCCTCGGCCTGGTGACGTGAAAGGGCGCACCTTCCCGAGGATGATCTGAAAGTCCAAGTAGGTCTCATCAAGAGCCGGCGTTGACGCGCTGGTTCAGGAAGGCACGCCCATGCTCAAGGTAGTCGCGGATGCGTCCAACGAGAACGGCACGGCGGGCGGGTCGTTGCTCGACGAGATCGTCCGCGACGGTGCAAGGGCAATGCTCGCGGCGGCGTTGCAGGCCGAGGTCGCCGCGTACATCGACGCCCACCTGGGTGAGGTCGACGAGAACGGGTATCGGCTGGTGGTCCGCAACGGCTTCCACGAGCCACGCGAGGTGGTCACGGCGGCGGGTGCGGTGCCAGTGCGAGCACCCCGGGTCAACGACCGTCGCATCGATGCCGAGACCGGGGAACGTCGCCGGTTCTCCTCGGCGATCCTGCCGGCGTGGGCGCGGAAGTCGCCCCAGGTGGCCGAGGTGTTGCCGCTGTTGTACTTGCATGGCTTGTCCAGCAGCGACTTCGGCCCGGCGTTGGAGCAGTTCCTCGGGTCGGCCGCTGGCCTGTCTTCGGCGACGATCACCCGGCTGACCGCGCAGTGGCAGGACGACGCCGAGGCGTTCGCCAAGCGCTCGTTGACCGACACCGACTATGTGTATGTGTGGGTCGACGGGATCCACCTCAAGGTCCGCCTGGAGGCCGACAAGGTGTGCCTGCTGGTGATGATCGGCGTGCGCGCCGACGGCACCAAGGAACTGGTGGCGCTTGCCGATGGGTTCCGCGAGTCGTCGCAGTCGTGGGCCGATCTGCTGCGGTCTTGCCGCCGCCGCGGGATGACCGCTCCGGTGCTCGCGGTCGGCGACGGTGCGTTGGGGTTTTGGAAGGCCTTGCGGGAGGTGCTCCCCGCCACCCGCGAGCAGCGATGCTGGTTCCACGTCAGCTCCAATGTTCTTGCCGCCCTGCCGAAGTCGACGCATCCAGGGGCGAAAGCCGCGCTCGCCGAGATCTACAATGCCGAGGACCGCGAACACGCCCTGCAGGCGGTCAAAGCATTCGAGGCCGACTACGGCGCCAAGTGGCCCAAGGCAGTCGCGAAGATCACCGAGCACATCGACGTGCTGTTGGCGTTCTACGACTACCCGGCCCAACACTGGATCCACCTAAGAACTACTAACCCAATCGAATCGACCTTCGCCACCGTCAGGTTGCGGCAGCGAGTCACTAAGGGCCCGGGCTCAAGAGCAGCCGGCGTCGCAATGGCCTTCAAGCTCATCGAGTCCGCACAAACCCGCTGGCGCGCCGTCAACGCCCCTCATCTCGTCGCTCTGGTCCGTGCCGGCGCCAGGTTCGAGAAGGGCGCGCTCGTCGAGCGACCCGACGAATCAGGAGGTGATCAGCAAGTCGCGTGACACGCCGATCCGCAGAGGTCTTGACTATTCTTCGCGCGGGCTGGCTCGGAGGATCAGGAAGTGATGTAGGCGCGCATGGGGCTTTGGAGCCAACTTTGTGTGTCTTAATCCCGCTGGATTGAGTTTGTCGTTTGATCTGGGGTAAACGTGTTGCGTGGTGACTCGTCTCCGATCCGCATCTGTGGGCTACGACGTTGTCCGACGAGGTCACCGCATTGGGCTATAGCACACATGGCCAAAACGAGGCCAAACAACGAAAACGGCCAACGGATCCCACCTTTACGGGGGTCCCCGACACAGATAAGGAAAACGACACATGCTCGAGGTCAAACCCGCATCCTGGCTGAATTCGCTGGTCTCTACGCGCGCACCCGCCGCGGTGGTGCTGATCCGCCTGTATGTAGGGCTGGTGTTTGCCTGCGAAGGCGTGTTGAAATTTATGCGGCCCGACTCATTGGGCACTGGCCGGTTCGACAAGGCTGGCATCCCCGCACCGGCATTCTTCAGCAGCCTGGACGGAATCTTTGAAATCGGCTGCGGAGTGCTCATTCTGGTTGGGCTGCTGACCCGGCTGGCCGCCGTGCCGATGATCATCGACATGCTCGGCGCGCTGCTGATCACCAAACTGCCCATCTTCTGGGGCCACGCCCCGCTGTTTCACGGCGAACATGGCTGGTGGGATTTCATTCACGAAGCCCGTGTCGACCTGGCCCAACTGTGCGGCAGCCTGTTTCTGCTCCTCGTCGGCGCCGGCGCCTACTCCCTCGATGCGCACCTAACGCGCCGAGCCGCCATCGCGGTGCCTGACTGCGGCCCGCCGCGCAGCTGACCGGCGGGCCGACACGACGCGATCACCGAGGACTTCCAACGCCAGTTCCTCCAACGCCACGCGGTCCTGCTCGAGCGCCTGCTTACCAGAGGCCGTGGCCCGATACACGCGCCGGGTGCGCCCGCCGACGACCCGCTGCTTGGAGGCCAGTAGCCCTTCGGACTCCAGTCGGTGCAAGGTCGGATACAGCGTCCCCGGGCTGATGTCGTAGCCGTGCCGGGCAAGCTCCTTGGTGATCCATGCACCATGGATCTCCTGTTCAGCAGCGTGATGCAAGATATGCAGCCGCACCGCGCCGCGCTGAAACTCACGCATTACCCGCACCCTCAGAAGTGACAGAACCGATATCGGCGTCCGATCTTACGCGCTTCAGCTCACCAAACACCGCCTGAACGACGGGGCGGTGTGGGCCGAGACATCAGGTCCGGTCGGGCCGTGAATCGGTTGCGCTGTGCGCGAGCAGAACCCGTACCTCGTTGGCCGGTCGGCTATCGCCACGAACGCGTCAACGACAGCTCCCAGTGATGCGCGCACCTCGACGCGCACCGCGATGCGCTCCTATGGATCGGCGGGACCGAACCAGATGCCGCGTTGTCCGATGTCGGCGCGCCGATACCAAATGGGTGCGCGATGTTCATCTACCGTGCACGGTGGCTGGCGAGTAGAATTTCGACTCGCGATATCGGAATCCGACATCTAGTGCTCGCACCGACTTACCGAGTACAGAGGTGAATACCTATGCTCCGTTGCGCCGCATGCTGTGCCGTGGCGGGCGTGCTCGCGGCGGCGACCGGTTGTTCGAGCTCGTCAACGCCGTTACGTGATCAATTTTTGGTAGTGACTGCGGCGGCCCACTCAGTCAGGCCGCGCAGCTACTGCGGTCGACGGGTCAAGGTGTAGCTGGTGTGACCCATGGTCACGCGATGATGTGCGGGGTAAGAACAGGGAAAAGATATCCAGAGGAAATATCGAAGGTCGATATACCTCCTGTCCGCTGTGGATGGAGTGATGGTGGCGGCTGAGGGTGTGCTGTTCTCCTTCGAGAATGTGGTGGTCAAGCGAGACGGCGTGCGCGCCCTGGATGGGTTCACCGCGGCGGTGCCCGAGGGTGGGATGACGGCGGTGTTCGGGCCGTCGGGGTCGGGGAAGTCGACGATGCTGCGGTTGTGCAATCGGCTCGAAGTGCCCACGTCCGGCCGAGTGGTGTTCCGGGGGGCCGACGTCGCCGGTCTGGATCCTTTGCGGTTGCGACGCCAGGTAGGGATGTGTTTTCAGCGTCCGACACCGTTTCCGGGCACCGTGGCCGACAACCTGCGCGTCGCCGACCCGCAAGCCAGTGAATCACAGATGCAAGACGTGCTGGCCCGAGTGGCGTTGACCGGGTCGTGGCTGGACCGCGACGCGACCGCGCTCTCGGGTGGCGAGGCCCAGCGAATGTGTTTGGCCCGCACCCTGATTGCCCGGCCGCAGGTGCTGCTGCTCGATGAGCCGACCTCATCGGAGGATGCCGCAGCCGCGAGAGTGATCGAGCAGGCGGTGCGCGAACTGGCCGACACCGGGTTGAGCGCGCTGTGGGTTAGCCACGAGGCGGCGCAAGTGTCACGGATCGCCGATCGGGTCCTGCGCATCGAGAATGGCCGCTGCCACGGAATCGAATCAGTCCCCGCCGACCCCGACAGCGGGCAGGTATCGCGGTGAACGGCCAGGTCTCCTGGGTCGGGCTGGCGACCTCGCTGGCCCTGGTGGCCGTCGCGGCCGGGATCTCGCTGTGGCAGCGGCTGGGGCTCGAGCGGCAGGTGCTGTGGGCGGCGGCCCGCGCGCTGATCCAGCTGCTGTTGGTCGGGGCGGCGCTGGCGCTGCTGCTGGAGCCGGGCCGCTCGCTGTGGTGGTCATGGGCCTGGACTGCGGGCATGATCCTCTACGTCGGCGACGTCGCCCGCCGACGCGCACCCGAGGTCCCCCGGCTGGCGCCGCTGGCCATCGCCGCGTTCGCCGCGGCGGCGGTCATCACCCTGGGAGTGGTGTTCGGGCTGCGGGTGTTTCCGCTGCAAGGCCGCACCCTAGTCCCGATCGCCGGCATGATGATCGGCAACTCGATGACAGCCACCGTGTTGGTCGCCCGCCGGCTGGTCGACGAGCTGCGCGACAAACGCGACGAGGTCGAAGCCCGGCTCGCGCTCGGCCAGCCCTCCCGCCAGGCCGCCACCCCCTACGTGCGCACCGCGCTGCGCTCGGCGCTGTCCCCGCAGATCGAAACCACCAAGGCCACCGGGCTAGTGTTCCTGCCCGGGGCGATGACCGGACTCATCCTCGCCGGCGTCCCGCCGGTACAGGCCGTGCTCGTGCAGGCCGTGGTCATGTTTCTCATCCTCGGCTCGGTCGCGGCCACCACCGTCGTCGTCGCGCTGGGACTAGTGCGCCGCGTGTTCACCCCCGACCACCGCCTGCGGAACCTGCCCCGACGCCCAGACACCACCCCTGCCCGCGCGCACCGCAACCGATCCACACCCTGAGCCGAGCCGGCAGATCCAACTAAGTGCGTATCGGTCGTGCACCTTGCAGATGACACGAAAAACCGTTGACAGATGACGCCCAGGTTCGGAGACTAGCCCGCCAAAAGATATCGTTTGGCGATATCTCTATCCGATGTCGACGTGCGAGGCGGTCGTGGAGATATCGAGTCAGGGGGGCACGGGTGCGCAGAAATAGATCGACGTGCACCAGCGCCGCGAACCCCACTAGTACAGGCGCCGCCACGACCTGCGGGGTCCGCGTGCGGCTGGGGCCACTGACCCATTGCCAGAGCGTGTTCGCTGCTGCGCTTTCGCGTCGACCGACCGGGGAGGCTGTCGCTGAATGGGCTCCCCTCTACCGGTGAACTGTCGGCGATGCCCGGGGCAGTGTTGGCGCGGACGCACCGTTAGCGATGATTCATCTGACGCGTCATCGACAACTGCGCTGAAACTCTAGGTCGCGAAAGATGTTGAGCAAGCATATATTACGGAGTACCCGGCAACCCTGCATATTCGATCCGGCGTTATTCGGGGTGGGGGACGAGTTTGCTTGTTTCTCGATCCTCCGATTACTTGACGAGGCGGTAGAGCGGGTTCTGGGCAGTCACTGTGGCTGATCGTGGCGGTCACCCTGATCGGCCTTGTGGTCACAGGGATCCTCGGGGCGTGGATCGCCGGTACCCGCCTGGCCCGTCCTGCGCTGCGGGTCGTCATCGGCGGCGGGCTCGCCATGGCCGTCACCGCCCTCGTCGGTCAACTCGTGCACGTCTCCGGCATCTGACCTGCCGCCCCGCATCCTGAGTCCCGGAAGTTACCAATTAGCGCTACCCTGAGGTGCGCCCACGGTGGTCACTTTCGCAAAAGTTAAGCTCCGCATGCGGTTAAGCTCCACACGCGGCAGAGGCGGCCGAGCGGTGTCATCGAGCTGCATACTAAGTCGCGGTGAACTGGCTCAAATCGTAGATGCCGAGGCTTTTTTCGATATCGGCGACTTTATCGACCACCCCTTGGAAGCCGGCCTGGCCGAACCGTCGGTGTTCCTCGTCTTCGAAGGTCTCGGCCAGGTCGCGAAACTCCTTAGCGGGCACCACGTCGCGCAATGCGGGGAAAACGACGGTGTCTTCGCGTGCCTCATGCGGCTCAAACATCCGGATGAACGCCGACATGTCTTGCACCAGGGCTTCTCGCGCAGGCTGATCGGGCGCAGCCGCTCCAGCGGTGGCAGCGAGCACCCGGTCCGTGAGCACGCGGCCGCGCTGGTGCTGGGTGCGCAACACGGTGGTGATGTCGGTGAGTTTGCCTGCCTGTTCGAGCTTGGGGAAGACGTACTGTTCTTCCAGGTGTGCGTGGTAGTCCTCGATGAAGCTTCGGATAATCCCCGCGCCCGCGTTGAGCGCTTGAGCGGGATCCTGCTCGCCGGCCTGCAGGCGCCGGATCCCTTCTCGATAGATCAGCAAGACGCGCTTGAGCACTCCGTGCTCGCGCATCAAGTCCTCGGGTGGAGTGACTGGCACCTCCTCTGCCGAGGGTGCGCCAGGCTGGCCTGGGCTGGGCTTGGGTGGCGAGCTGCCGCATGCCGATAAGGCGATCACACCGGCTGCGGATATCGAGATCCCGAGAAGGTGACGCCGGCCCACGGCCGGTGGCATCTGTTCTGTCACGGTCACACCTTTCTTCGCTGTGCCCATCGTTGGATCGGGGGATCACCGGCAGCGGCGGCCGGCGCAACCGTGCGACCACGTGCCAGGGTCCGCCACGGTGCCATGTCGCTTGGTCCATAGACGCCAACTCGGGAAGTTGTTGGCTATCCAGCGGTGATGCTGACCGTTCCATGCGTCTTATTGCCCGGCGGTGCTGGCGGCCTGCGGGAGCACGAGGCGGTTTCCGCGGTGGCCGCGATACCGGCGCCGGTTAGCGCTGCCGCGCCGCTGAACTTGAGGAATTCGCGTCGTCCTAGTCCGTCGCCGAACCTCCCTCGCGCACCGCATTGAAGTGATCACAGGTTCAAACGAGAAGTCTATACCCGATGTCGTAATCCGATATCTGATCGCGATAATTTCATGGGGAGGGAATTCGATGATATCGTTTCTCGATATCGCTGACCGATACCGAGGGTGGTGTGGATGCGGGCGGTACCCGGATGAGCCAAGTGGGTCGGCTGCGGGTGGCGGTGTATCGCTGGGCCCGGTCGCCCGGATGTCCCCGCCGCCAACTGGCGCGACCCGGAGAACGCCGGCGCCAGGTTCGAGAAGGGCGCGCTCGTCGAGCGACCCGACGAATCAGCAGGCGACCAGCAAGTCGCGTGACACGCCGATCCACAGGTCTTGACTATTCCTCAAATCACCGAGCTGTTGCGTGAATTCCTCTCACACCATAGCTAGCAACATCGGCCCGGCGATCGTTGTGCCGGGCGGAACGTCTTGTCAACTGCCTCGGACCCGTGCGCGTGGGAGATCGACTCCTCGGTGGACATCCAAGCGCCCTCGGCCCATGCAGCTTCAAAGTCAGCCTCGCCCATCGCATCTCGCAGCGCCACTACCGACACTTCGTAGCCGGCCTCCCACGCCTTGAACCGCATCACGCCCATGCGCTGCCGGATGGCGTCTGCCGCGCCAAAAAGACGCGCCGCTTCTCGGTGGGTGTGGGTGTCCCCGGCCAGCGTGGCGAGAGACTCGAGCAATTCTCATGTTCTGGGCGGTCTTAGCTGCACGCGGTTGTCATGCCGCAAATCGCGTCCTACTGGGTGTCGCCGTCTTCGTGGCTAGGTGACTGCCCCAGGCCGGTATCGCCGTAGTAGCCCAGTCGAAGCAGTGTGGTGATCTCGCTGACCAACGGCATCCGCGGGTTGGTGCGGTTGCTGAGATCCTCGAACGCCGTCATCGCCAACGCCGGCAGCGCGTCTAGAAATGCCTCTTCCGCGATTCCGAGCTCCTTGAGCGAACGTGGCATGTTGAGCCGGTTCAGCAGATCCCCAACCCCTTGGAACAACCGACGTCGCCCTTCTTCGGGCTCATGGCCGCCGAAGACCAGCTGGCCGAGCTGGGCGTATTTGGACGGGGCGATGTAGGCCGAATATCCGGGTGCCGGCATGAACTTGGTTGGGAGACTCGCGTTGTAGCGCAGCACATGCGGGAGGAAAATCCCGTTCGCTCGGCCATGCGCGATGCCGAATTTCGCCCCGACGGCATGGGCGAGCGCATGATTCGTCCCAACGAACGCGTTCGAGAATGCAAGCCCGGCAAGGGTTGCCGCATTGGACATGCTCGTTCGGGCGGATAGATCGTCGGGATCGTCGTAGGCTCTCGGCAGTGCATCAAAGATCAGCCGTACCGCTTGCGCGCACAACGCATCTGTGTAAGGCGAGGCGAAGATCGAAACGATCGCCTCCAGCGCGTGGGTCAGCGCGTCGACGCCGGTGTCGGCGGTCAGTTTCGGCGGCATCGACGAGGTCAGGACCGGGTCGACGATCGCGAGGTCAGGCACCAGGCTGTAGTCGACGAGCGTCTCCTTCTTCCCGCGCACCGTCAATACCGCTGCGGGCGACACTTCCGATCCGGTGCCCGATGTCGTTGGGATAGCGACCAATTGGACGCGATGACGGTCGGTCGGATAGTCAGCCACCCGCTTGCGGGGGTCGAGGAACGGCATCGTCAACTCGTCGAGGCTTTTCTCCGGGTGTTCGTAGAACAGCCGGATCGCCTTGCCGGCGTCAAGCACCGAGCCGCCGCCAACGGCGATCAACAGGTCGGGTTGGAACCGCTGCAGCAGCGCGACACCGCGGCGGATAGTCGTCTCGTCAGGCTCTGGTGTCACCTCGCTGAACACCTGCACGTGTTTGGTGCGCAACCTGCCGCGCAGCAGGTCGATTACGCCGCGTTCTTCGGTCAGGGCATCGGTGATCACCACGACGGTCTCGCAGTCGAGCTCGCGCAAGTTGTCGATTGCACCTTCGTTGAAGTAGGTGTTGGACGGGACGCGGAACCATTGCGGTGGGGTACGGCGCCGCGACACGGTCTTGATGTTCAGCAGCTGCCGGTAGTTGACGTTCTCCGTCGTGCTCGACCCGCCCCAGGTGCCGCAACCCAACGAGAACGTGGGGGTCAGGTCGTTGTAGACCCCGCCGAGAGCCCCGACCGCAGTGGGCGCGTTGACCAGGATGCGGCCGGTGCGAACCGCCAAACCGTATGCCTCGATGACGTCTTCGTCGTTGGCGTAGACCGCCGAGGTATGGCCCAACCCTCCGTGCTCGGTGACCAGGACGGCGACGTCGATGGCGTGCTCGACACTGCGCGCGCGCACCACCCCGAGCACGGGCATCAGCTTCTCCTGCACCAGCGGGTGCGAGGCGAGTTCGTCGAGGTCGGCCGGTAGCGGCGCCAGCAGCACCTTCGTGGTCGGTGACACGCTGAAGCCAGCTCGGGCAGCCAGTTCCGATGCTTTCTGTCCGACCGCCTCAAGTGAGACCTTATCGCCGCAGCCAAACGCGAACTCCGCCACCGCCTGGGCCTCGTCGGCGGTGAGCAACCGGGCACCCATCCGCTCGAATTCGGCGATCACCTCGTCGTACACCTCGTCGTCGATGACACAGGTTTGCTCGGCCGGGCAGATGACTGACGAGTCAAAGGTTTTCGAGATCAGGATGTCGACGACCGCGCCCTTGAGGTCGGCCGTCTTGTGAATGTAGATCGGCGCGTTGCCGGGACCGACACTGAGCCCCGGCTTTCCGGCCGAATTCGCCAGCGCAACAATCTTGGGTCCACCAGTCACCCAGATGAAATCGACCTTCGGGTGTTTGAACAGATAGTGCGTCACCTCGTGCGCGGCGTCCGGGATCACCTGCAGCGCCCCCGGTGGCATCCCAGCCGCTTCGGCCGCCGTGCGGAGGATCTCGAGGCTGCGTTCGCACGAGCGCACCGCAACCGGTGACGGTCGAAAGAGAATCGCGTTGCGGGTCTTGGCCGCCACGATCGCCTTGAACAGCACCGTCGAGGTCGGGTTGGTCACCGGGGTGATCGCCAGCACCACCCCGATCGGCTCGGCCACGTGCACAATGTTGTTCTCGACGTCCTCGTCGATGACTCCCACCGATTTCTTGCCGCGCAGATAGTCGTGCAGGAATTCGGTGGCCACATAATTCTTGACCACCTTGTCCTCGAAAACGCCGAAGCCAGTCTCGTCGATCGCCACACTCGCCAGTTCCGCCGCCGCGCGGACCCCGGCGCGCACCATCGCCTCGACGATCGCGTCGACCTGCTGCTGGTCAAGCTTGCGGAATTCTCTGGCCGCCTCGGCCGCCGTGTCGACAATGGCGTCGACTTCGTGTTTGCGACGATCGTCAACCGCCGGCGCCTCGACGGAGGAAGCAGATTCGGCTTGCTTGGTGGTCATGGTTTCACTGCCCTCTCGCTTCGCGCCGACGGCGTCGATATCACCGAGTATCGCCCTTTTCAACATCCCGGTCGGTAGTTTGCGACCATGACCGACGAGACGCCGGAGCGCCACACTGATCTCATGACCCCTGAGCAGCGTGCCAAGGTCCGCGCCGCCGTCGCCATCTTGGCCGCCGCTGACGCCGGAGCAGAAGGCCACGCTGCGGATCCTGTTCGAGCCGTACGCTGACCGGCTGACCGGCAGGCAAGGCGACCAGCTACCGGGGTGAAGCGCCCTGCTGGCACACCGCGGTGTGCTGGTGAGTGCTGGCAGATGCTGTAGAGGATCGCATGCAGATCGCACGGGAAATCGGCACCCTGGCCGGAAAATATGCTCTGACTAGGTAATTCGCTGTGTCGGGCTGACAGGATTTGAACCTGCGACCACTTGACCCCCACGCTAATCAGGTGGGTTCGCTGATACTCGGTGAGAGCACGTTACCGCAGCTAGATACCTATTTAATCACTCAGCGAATGTTGCCGGCGGATTCGACGCTCGTTTGGGTAAGAGTTTGGGTACGGATGATGATTGCTGGCCTCACCGCGCAGGGGTGAATTGTGCCTCGCTGGTCGAACGCGCAAGCTGCCCGCTATGCGGGACCTCGAGACCATCGACTCCGAGCTGCGGCTCCTAGCCGCTGTGCGCTAGTCGATCCGCGAGCACGGCGGCGAGCCGTCAAGTCGTCACGTTGATGAACTGCTCGATGAACGCAACGCCCTGAACCGGAAGCTGACACTGCCTGAGCAACCCTAATACTCTTGGCCGCATGTTCTTCGGTTGCACGAGAACGCTCGCCGCACTGCTCATGTCCTTCGCAGCTGGAACGTTGGTCGGAGCATGCCACTTCACTGAAATCAACACCACCGTGCCCCCAGCGGCGATTGGGCAGGTAGTCCGTGACGGCGCATTCGATTTCACCGTCACCCAAGTCAACAGCTCCCCGACCTTCGGCAACAGGCGAGCCCAAGGCGTGTATGCGATCCTGTCGTTAACAATCAAGAACGTCGGCGTAGAGCCACAGATGCTCGACTGGTCCGCTCAGCGGTTGAAGGACAGCATTGGGCGTCAGTATTCGGCGAGCTTCATGGACCCATCGCTATTCGGAAACGTCGTCAATGCCATCGACCCAGGACTTGAGGTGCGTATCAAGGTGGCATTCGACGTGCCGCCCGGTACGAAACCGACCCAGATCGTGCTGCACGAATCGCATTCCTCAGACGGAGCACCGGTCAATCTGACGAAGGCGCCATCCCCACCTTCCCCGCACGGCTAACGGAACGCTGACAGGTGCTAGCCGGAGTGGTCCTCCACCGCGGCGCGCGGCGCGTGCGTCTTGATCGCCTCAATGCCCTTCTCGGCGTTGGCCTTCGCCTCATACCCCTGGCTGGCCGCAATGATTTCGCCGTTCGGGGCTTCCGGGTGGAACCCCTACTTCGCATCAAGCAACGAGTTGCTGGCGAGGTGGAGAGAAAACCCTCTCCTACAACCTGGTTGGCGCAATTATTGGCGCAGACACCCCCAGGGGGCATCACTCCGAGGGACTGAAAACTGCCTCTGACCTGTGTCGGGCTGACAGGATTTGAACCTGCGACCACTTGACCCCCAGGAAGTAGCGGTAACACGTTTCCGCTGGTCACCGCGATTGTGCGGCCGGTTTGCGGCCGTGCGACACGTGCACAGACGCGCAGATCGTTCATCACCGTGCATATCGTGCGGTCCCCAAATGGTCCCCGAACGCGAGGCTCCAGCCAGGAGTTGAGTTGAGGCAGGCACGCCGTCGAGCGCCATGACTGAGGCCGGCGCCCGTGTCGAGCATCGATGATTGTCGGCGCTCCGGAACTCGCGCCCCCCTTCCGTTGGCGCAGCAACGTCACCGCCCTCCGTCACGACAGTTCTTTCGCGGTGTGCACCGAGTTGACGCGATCGCGTGCGGGTGCGTGTGGTCCCAACTTGGTCCAAGACATGCTGTTGAACTATTGCCGGTAGCGTCTCGCTTGACTAAGCGTCTGCGTACTGCCATTGTGAGTACATGGCTTCGATGAAAGATGACCGCCTGCAGCTGCGCGTCGACGCGGCGTCGAAGCGTCGGCTAGAGGAGGCTGCCAGCGAGGCGCACCTGAGTATGTCGGCGTTTGTGCTGCAGGCCGCCAGCCAAGCTGCCGACGACCTGCTAGCCGAGCGGCAGACTATTCACCTGTCCCCCGACGCGGCGGCCGCCTTCGCCGAAGCACTGGACCGTCCGGCACAGGTTAACGAGCGGCTGGCGGCCGCGTTGGAGCGGCCGGCGAAGTTCACCTGGCTCGACTGACGTGGAGTTCTACCGGCCGACGTTGCTGGACCCGGATAAGCACCAGCGCGATGGGTTCACCTCGGGCGAGTTGTCACTGGACGAGTGGCTGCGCCGCTATGCGCGCCAGAATCGGCGTGGCAATACCGCAGCGGTCTGGGTGATCGCCGACCGCGGCCACAGGGTCGCCTGCTACGCAACTTTGTCGATGACGTCGGTAGATCGGTCGGCTTGCCCCACTCCCTTAGCGAAGGGCGCCCCAAAGCAGGTCCCCGCACTGCTCGTGGGCCGACTGGCCACGGACACGCGCGTGACTGGGCTTGGGCTGGGTACCCAAATGGTGAAACACATCCTGGCGACTGCAGCCGAGCTGAACGTCAAAGCCGCGTGCCGCGCCGTCGTGGTCACCGCACTCAACCCGCCCGCCTTCAGCTGGTGGCAGCGGTTCGGCTTCGATCCGTTTGATGCCGAGGACCCGACAAACCTGGACCTCTACTTGCTGACCAAGGACATCGGCGCCACGCTCGCTGGGCTCTGACATCACAGGCAGACTGTAGGGCGTGGAGGAGCGGTTTCCCGGTGAGTTGGAGACGCTGCGCGCCGATAACGTCCGTTTGCGCCGGCTGCTTGAACTCAGCGAGGAGCAGGCCCGCGCCGCGGATCCTGATCAGGCAGCTCTGACCGGTACGCCGACCGCACCTGTGGATATGCGATCGGTGCCCGAGGACAAGATCCGCTTCTATGCGAACCTGTTTCGGTGCCGCACCGATGTCTACGCCATCCGTTGGGAGAACAGGCGCGACGGCAGATCGGGTTGGATGCCCGCCATCAAGGGCTATTGGCGCAAGGGTATGAGCCGATCCGACGCGCCGTACTGCCATTGACAGCGGAGGTGATTGGCAAACACCTACTTGGCGATCACCACATCGGGCTCTACCCCCTTGCCGATGACGACACGTGTTGGTGGGTGGCTGCGGATTTCGACAAGGACTCCGCAATGCTCGATGCGCTTGCGTACCTGAAAGGTGCTCGCGCTTACGGGATTCCGGCCGCGTTGGAGGTGTCCCAGTCCGGTCGTGGCGCGCACGTGTGGATCTTCTTCGCCCAAGCCACACCCGCGTCGGCGGCGCGGCGGATCGCGACCAGCCTGCTTGGCGAGGCGATCCAGTTACGCGGCAGCATGAGCCTCTCCAGCTACGACCGGTTGTTCCCGTCCCAGGACGTGCACACCGGACGCGGCATGGGCAACCTCATCGCCGCACCGTTGAACGGCACCCGCCGCCAGCACGGCACCACCTTGTTTCTCGACCCGGCCACCCTCGAACCGTTCGATGATCAATGGGCCTACCTATCCAGCATCGCCCGGCTGTCTGCGAACGACATCGCCTCACTTGCTCGTAAGCTGCCGGATCCGAAGGTCGGCCACGATGTGCGCCGGTTGGAGCTGCCCACATCGTCGAAGATCGTGCCCCGCCCCGCGGCGATAATCCGGGCGTCATTCGCGGCACGACTGACATTGACCGCAGCAGATTTAGGACCGGCAATGATCTCGGCGGTCAAGCACGCGGCGTCGATACCCAACCCCGAATTCCACGCGCGCCAACGGGCGCGCCGCAGCACCTGGAACATCCCCAGATTCTTCCGTAGTTACGACGAAACCCTCGAAGGAGACCTCATCTTGCCGCGCGGGTTGCTGTCGCTGTTGACGACCCTGGTTGAATCCGCCGGGAGCATCCTGCACATCGTCGACAGCCGAGTCACCGGGACTGCACACCAATTCACATGTACAACGGAGCTGCGGCCCGAACAAGCAGCTGCCGTGCGAAATCTGAGCACCCAGGACACGGGTGTTCTTGTCGCGCCACCCGGTTCCGGCAAGACCGTGATCGCCTGCGCCGCAATCGCGTCACGTCTCACACCACCACCACCACCACGCTGATCCTGGTCGATCGCAAAGCGCTCGCCGATCAATGGCGCGACCGCGTTCAGAAACATCTGGGGGTCAAGTGCGGGCAGATCGGCGGCGGACGGTCGAAGACGAGCGACATTATTGATGTCGCGCTACTGCCCACGCTCACCCGTCGCGGGAACGTCGAAGAAATCACCGCCGGCTACGGATTCGTCGTCGTCGATGAATGCCACCACATCGCCGCGGCCGCATTCTCCGCGGTGCTAGACCGCATACCGGCGAGGTATTGGCTAGGTCTGACCGCCACACCGGAACGGCGAGACGGGCTCGAGGACCTCATCTACCATCAGCTCAGCTCAAACAGTCACGTCCTCAAACCCCCTACTGCGGGTGAATTACCGTCCACGGCAACCGATTCGCCAATACCGCACCCCATCCTCCACGTCCACCCAACCAGGTTCCGCTACACCGGCGACGCCGATCCCACCGCGCCCGGCGGGATGGCCGAAATCTACCGCGCGCTCGTCGCCGACCAGGATCGCCTCAACCAGATCGTCACCGACGTGCTCAACACCCATCGACAAGGCGCAAACATCCTCGTCCTCACCACGTGGGTCAACCACCTAGACGCGATAACCCGCCGGCTCTCCGATGGCGGATGCGACGTCACCGTCCTGCGCGGCGGAATGAAAGCGCGCGAGCGCCTCCAGCTCACGGAGCGCCTCGCTGCCTACGGGGCGGACGAGCCACCACTGCTGATCGTGGGAACCGGCTCATTTATCGGCGAGGGCTTCGACTGCCCTGCACTTGACACCCTCTTCCTCGCGGCCCCGATCACCTTCAAGAATCGCCTCGTCCAATACGTCGGACGCGTTACACGCCCGTACGTCGGCAAAACCACTGCGACTGTCCACGATTACCACGACGAACTCACCCCTGCGGTCGCGTCGTCTCTGCGCAAACGGAGTCCGGGATATACAAAGCTCGGTTTCCCGGACCCTCGCAGAATGCAGAACCAATCCAGCAGTCCCGTAAATCAACCAGTGCCGCCATCTCTCACTGTGACAAACAACGCCTGATCCTGCTCACGTCCGATTCAGGACTCGGACTGCGTATACAAGCGATCTCAGCACCCGCACATACGTACCTTCGGGTGGTCGAGTGGTCGAAAGACCACTTGACCAGCGGACAAGTGCGGTCCACGTACTCGCAGAGGCCTGAGCGGCCCCACTCGCGCCCAACACGTGGTCCCCAACACGCCCAAACAGTCGCATGAATGGACCTACGCAGACTGATAATCGCAGATCAGATGTGGTTTTGCTTGGTCGGGCTGACAGGATTTGAACCTGCGACCACTTGACCCCCAGACTATGGCAGCACGTGCACACATGTGTTCGGGTGTGCCATCGGCGCAGCTCACAGCGTATTCGGCACACTCGGGCACAGCGCGACACGCCGGGACATACGGACCCAACTGGCGCACTAATTGGCGCACTCGGGGCGCTCACGCCCACACAGAGGGCGCGGCGATGAAGGACCGAGATGAGAGCACGGGCCATACTGTGTGATTCACACAGTATCCACTGTTAGTCTAAATCCCTTGCAGGAGAAGGCAATTCGCTTGACACAAGCCTGTGACCTGGGACAATAGAAGTAGGTCGAGATCCCGACCTGACCCCCTGACACCTCGTCGAGTTTCACGGCGAGTCCACGACGCGACAGGAGACAGAGCCGTTATGATCGATGAATTGCATTGGGACGACGCAGTGACCGACCAGGGAGAAGCCCAGTGGACGGCTGAAGCCCTCGGCATCACGTATGTGGTGACCAAACTGGCGGACGACTTCTACGCGCTCACCACGTCGGACTATGCGGGCGGCGTGCCCGCGCTGGGCCGCCCGATCAAATGCGACAGTGAAGAGGGCGCCAAGAACCGTGCCCAGGAGCTGCACGAGAAGCTGATCCACGGATGAACGCCGTACCCAGCGCAGAGCAGCAACCCACCGCCCCGGCGCGCCCGAGCTGACTGGCGCGGGCCGCCACCGAGGGCATCGCCTGGTCGGCCGACACCGAGCCCGACGCGCGCGATGTTCATCGGATGAACACCATGTGCCGCAATCTGTAATTCGCCAGCTCGTCGCTCGGGTCGGCGGCCAACGCAGCCATACACTCGGCCAGCTCCCAGCGCGCCAGCTCGTCAGGCGACAGCCGCGACCACGGCCCCTCCCTATCGTTCTCGTCGCCCTCGTGCGGCTCGGCGTCCAGCGCGGCTAGTTCGGCCTGCCGCGTCTGGTGCCGCCGCAGTGCCTTCTGAACGCTGCATAGGCTCATGTTCAACCGCTCCGCGATCCCGCCGGAAAGGCACGCGAGCTTGGCGCAGCCGCGCAACCTCAGCGTCCCGTTTCAGCATGGCGTCACGATCCAGCCAACACCGGTCGTTGGGGTCTTTCGCGAGAACCATTGGCGTGCCTACACTTTCACGTTACAGCGAACCGCAGCAAACGGCGTGCTAGCGCGTATTCCCTCTGTATCCCAGCATCCCGGATACGTAGCAACGCCGCAGCGGCGCTCTGACCAGCGGAGTTTGCCATCGGGCGGGGGATTGTCGCAACCTTTGTATCCTCGGGGCGCCGGAAAGCCACCTTGAGTGCGGCACGAGCGTAAAGTCGCTGACCGAAAGGGTTTTGGTCAGCGAATTGAACCTCACTTTCGCAACTCACCCGGTCTAAGGCAGCAAACGTGTACGGTGAGCCATGAACTCCATCAGGAGCGTTTTGACACTCGGGGCTTCCGCGGCAACCGTGTTAGTCGGATGTTCGGGGCACGTTACACCCAGCACCAGCTTCCCCACGGCACGCCCATCCGTGGCACTTAGTCCTCAAGGATGGGGAGCCAAACCCCCTACACACGCCGAACTGGAGGCCATGGACGCGTGGGTGCACGGCCCCGGCGTTGGCGTTGCCTCAGCCCTCAAGGACGCTGACGAAAGCAGCCACGCCTTCACTCAAGCCGTCAAGGCGAGCAACGGTCCTCTCGCAAGGGCGACATGCCGGAACGTCACTGAGCCCCTCACAAAGAGGTTGCCCATCGCAGCGAGCCCACCTGACGCGGATCTCACCAACGGGTTGACCGCGCTGGTCGATGATGGGAAAGCCCTGAGCGCGGCGTGTTCCGCACTGGCAAATCGACCCGGGCCAAGCCAGCTAAACGTCTTAGAGCATGCCGGAATACAACTTGCCACAGATTTGAGTGCTACCACGGCGATCATGCGCCGCGACCGCGCCATCTTGAGGTCTGGGAAACCGTGACGCCGGCGGGCCGTCTGGGCGCGCGCAAAAATTTTGGGAAAGTGATAACTCCGTATTGGGAAAGGGGGTTCCGTGGGCGCCACCTGCTTGCTCATAGACTTTGAGACCCGCCCTGGCCTGCGATGACGCGCACGGTCACTTTTGCTGCACAGCGAAGCTTTTTGCCAGTAGCCTTGGCATGTTATAAGCGGTGTTGTCGCGGCGGTCATCGCGGTTGCCGTGCTGTTGGCGTGGTATTCGCTGGTCATCTGGGCAGCGGTCAACGTCGGCAAGGCGGCCATACGGGCGCTTCGCCGGATGACCGCGCCGCGGGTGGTCATCATCGAGGTCACATCGCCCAGTCAAGCTGACGCCGCAGTTCGGCCATAGCGACGGCCAACCGGCGCTGCCGTCGCCAGTCGTCATCGCTGCTGACGGATAGTTGCAGATCCTCGTAGGCCCGTAGAGCTGCGTTGGCCGCCCTGCGCAATAGGTCACTGCGGCGGCCCCCAGTGGGCTCACAGCTAACCGTCGTGGCACCCATGTTGCCTACAGCGCCGCGATGGCACCGGCAGCTCCCGCTTCACCGGCAATCTCCCCCAGCTCGCCCAGGTCGGCGGCTGCGCCGATCTCCTCCGGCTCCGGCATAACTGCGCCGGTCGGCAGGCCTGGCTCCCACGGCGTATCGGCTGGGACAGCCTGAGCTGTCGGTATCGGGTCGGACGGGTAGGCGTTCATCGCCTTGAGCAGCGTCGAATTTATGGCGTCATCGAGGACGGCCTGATAGTTCTGCGGGAAGACCCTGGCGCGCGCTCTGGCCGAGTCTGACCGGTTTTGTATGGTCGTCGCGTAGCGCGGGTCGGGCCGGTCAGGGCGGCCAACATGTTCGGCCAGGTCGTTGGCGTAATCGCTGATGTCCTGGGCGCGTTGGGTGATCGCGGCGACGACTTCGGGCCGGTGCAACAGGGCCCGGAATACCTCGGGATTGAGCTGCATCGAGTGGCCGCCGCCGATGCTGAATTGTCCGCTCGGATGGCCTCGCTGCCGACCTCACCGCCGGTACCTTCGGACCCGCCTTCGCCCCACGCGACCGCTTCTCCGAACGCGCCGACGTCTCCGCCCGTGCCGACGCCGAGCGCTTCGCCCCATCCAGCGGTCATGTCAGGTCTGTCCTGTCGTTGATGCCAGCACGTCCAGTGAGGCCAACAGATCCGCGGCCATCCGTGGCCGCCAGTCGCCGGGCTGCCGGTACTGATGGTGACCGTCCGGTTGCAAGATCCTCATCGGGCGCCGACGGCGGTGCGCGGCTGAGGCGGTGCGCGGCTGAGGGCTAGCTGCCATTAGTGTTAAGGGCATGAGTTCGCACGCACCCTTCACCCTCGACGAGGCCCGGGCCGCGGGTGAGCGGATCGGCGTCGACTGGGATACTTCCCCGTTCAGCCTTGAGCAGTTCCGGATGGGATTGGACGTCGAACTTGAGCACGGCACGCGCGGTCCGGAGACCAACGTCACTGACGATGACGTGATCATGACGGCCAAGATCGCGCGGGCCCACCTCAATGAGTTCCCCGACTACTACACCCGCCTTGCCAAGATGGAAGCCGAGGCGAAAGCCAACGAGGCCACGCAGGGCGAGTAAGCGCCTAACTTCGTGGCCGCCGCCGCGGCCTGGGACGGGATTGCCAGCGAGCTACACACGGCAGCAGCCTCATACGGGTCGGTGATCTCCGAACTGACCGCGGGTCCCTGGCTTGGCGCCGCATCGGCGGCGATGACGGCCGCAGCTGAACCCTATGTGGCGTGGATGCGATCCACTGCCACGCAGGCCGAGCAGACGGCCACCCAGGCCAAAGCCGCGGCGGCCGCCTATGAGGTGACGTTTGCGGCGATGGTGCCCCCGCCGGTGATCGCGGCTAACCGCGCCCTATTGCAGGCGCTGGTGTCGACCAATTTATTCGGGCAAAACACCCCGGCGATCGCGGCCACCGAGACCCTCTACGCCAAGATGTGGGCGCAAGATGCCACTGCGATGTACGGCTACGCGGCCGCGTCGGCGTCCGCGGCAACGCTGGCTCCGTTTACCCCAGCACCGCAGACCACCACTGGGGCATCGGCCGCGACAAGCGCACAGACGGCGGCGTCCCAGCTGACCTCCGCGACAGCGCAGGGCCTCACATCGACGGCGGCGGTTACTGACCCTTTGAACACGCTGGCGAACCTAATTGACGTCGTGCTGTTCTTGCCGGGTGTGGCCCAGGCTGGTCCACGCCAAGTCGAATCAGCCCACCAATGTGTAGTGCCACTGGCGGCCCCCAGCAAATACGGACGGCACTAGGTGAGAATGGTCCGCGTCTGGTTGCGGCACAATCTACGAAGTGAGTTCTCTTCGGCGGATTGGCCGAGCGCTGTTAGCGTTTATCTTGGTGATCGTCGCCGGGACTGTGGGCTATGTGATCCTCGGGTTCGGATTTGTCGAAGCGTTGTACCAGACGGTCACGACGATCACGACGGTAGGTTTCCGCGAGGTTCACCCGCTGTCCACAGTGGGCGAGTTCTTCACCATCGTGCTGATCCTCATGGGTGTGGGAACCGCGCTGTACACGTTCGGGATCCTCCTCGAAGCGCTCATCGAGGGGCACCTACGCCAGCAGCTAAGGAGGCGGCGGATGGACCGCCAGATAGGCCAGATGACTGGTCATTTCATCATCTGCGGATCAGGACGCGTTGGTCGCGCCAGCGTGCTGTATCTCGACGCGCTCGGGAAACAGGTCGTCGTCGTCGACCAAGACCCCGCCCGCCTGCAGGGTCTCGACTATCCCACGCTGCTAGGCGATGTCACCGACGACAGCATCCTGGAAGCCGCTGGAATCCGGAACGCCTATGCGCTGATCGCGGCGCTCAACACCGATGCAGACAACGTTTACGTGACCCTGTCCAGTCGAGCGTTGCGACCCGATCTCGTCATCATCGCCCGTGCCCGCACGGAGGAGTCGAAGTCCAAACTGTTGCGGGCCGGAGCCAACCGGGCCGTCAATCCGCAACTAATCGGCGGGCAGCGGATGGCGGCGTTTGCGTTGCAGCCTCACGTGGCCGAGTTCCTTGACGTCGTCATGCACGACGAGACCCTCGATTACCGAATTGAGGAAATCAAGATCACTCCCGCCTCGCCCCTGGTCGGTCGGTGCTTGGCCGATACCGCACTTGGATTGACGACTGGGGCGCTAGTGCTGGCCATAAGGACCGCGAGTGGCCAGTTCATCGCGAACCCGGCTCCGGACACGCGCCTGCATCCCGACACGGTCCTGATCGCCCTCGGGACTTCGGCTCAACTCCATTCCTTACAGAGCCACGTCGACCCGGTCCGATGACATACCCACGCCGCTGGCAGCGTCTCGCGGCGGTGACGCTGGCACACGACCGAAGCTAATCGCAGCCTGCGTGCGACGATCCAAGTTTAGAAGTGGCTGCCACCCGCTTTTGGCAGACACGTCGTCATCTTCTTCCCCGTAACCGCCGAAAACGGTGTCTCGAAACAGACCACATATGAGAAGAGCGCGGCGTCGACTTCTGGATTGTGGGCTGTAGTCAACGTTCCTCGGCGTTCTCCTCGGAGAGCACACGGTAGACTGTCGCCCTGCTCACGCCTAACGTTGCTGCGATCGTGCCTGTTGATTCGCCGCTGGCGTGCATCCTTTGGGCCAGAGCAGCTTTGGACTTGTCAAGCGCCTTCGGTCGACCGATTGACTGTCCGCGTGCCCGACGCGCTTCACGCGCCGCTGCACGACGCTCCCGACCCAACTCCAACTCAAGCTCAGCGAGACTGGCGAGGACGCCTGCGACCATCCGCGGGATCCTTATCCTCCCCGCCCTCCTCATTGAGTCGCGCCGCGGCCACGAAACCTCTCCGGCCGCACACGCGGTGAACAGCTGCGTCGAGCTGGCAAACTGTCTGAAGCTTCCACAAAACTTCCACGCTCGGGGCTGTTACAGATAACTGAAACCCTCCGGAGGTCAGCCGCAAGTCACCGGAGGTCGCCTATAGCAGCAGGTAAAGACCAGATCTATATCGTCTGCGGAGCGACGCCGCAGGTCAGCGGTTAACTGGTCCGCGTTCTCTTAATCAGCGGGTCCGGGGTTCGAAACACTACGGCGCACCGGAATCGAGCACACAGCGTTCCCGCTGGGTTACGAAGGCGCGGCGACTGAGCCGGGGAGAATCGCTGACTGCGACGCTGATCCGGCCAGCAAATCGAACTTGCGTGTCAGCGGTCACGTAATTCCTCCAGCTTGAGGGGTTGTCCGTCACGTAATTCCCCCACCCCGTCTGTCACGTAATTCCCCCACCCTGGGGCGGTGTGGCAGCCGGTTGTGGGCCTCGCACACAGGTTCGCTCGACTCACGGATCGACTCGTGAGGAAGGCGCCCGATGGCGAGGAGAAGTTTCGACGTGTTCGACCTGATCGAGTTGTTCACCCATTGGCATGCGGGTCGGTCCCAGCGCCAGCTCGCGGAGAGTTTGGGCATCGACCGCAAGACGATCGCGAAGTATTTGGCGCCGGCGATCGCCGAGTCGCTGACTCCCGGTGGTGAGCCGGTCACCGAGCTGGCGTGGGCGACCCATATCGCCCGATGGTTCCCGGAGGTCGCTGATCCGGGGCTGCGGGCCACGACCTGGCCGGGTATCGAGGTGCACCGCGACCGGATCCGTGACTGGCTCAAAGCGGAGGTGAGCGCAGCGACCGTAGCACAGCGGCTGCGTGATGATCTTGGCGTTGCCGCGTCGGAATCCTCGGTGCGGCGGTGGATTTCGGCCAACCTGTACGAGGAGGCAGCACGGGAGAAGGTGACCGTGGCACGCGGGCCGGTACCGCCGGGCAGCGAAGCCCAGATCGACTACGGCCGCCTCGGGATGTGGTTCGACCCGGTCAGCGGTCGACGTGTGGCGGTATGGGCGTTCGTGATGGTGCTGGCCTGCTCGCGGCACATCTTCGTCCAGCCGGTTCTCAAGATGCACCAATCGTCCTGGTGCGCATCGCATGTGGCGGCGTTCGAGTTCTTCGGTGGTGTTCCCGCCAGGCTGGTCCCGGACAACTTGAAGGCCGGTGTGGCACGGCCAGATCTGTATGACCCGAAGATCAACAAGGCCTACGCCGAGCTGGGCGCACACTACGGCTGCCTGATCGACCCGGCGCGGGCGGGCAAACCGAAGGACAAACCACGCGTGGAGCGGCCCATGCAATACGTTCGGGACTCGTTCTGGCGGGGCCGGGAGTTCGACTCGCTGGAGCAGATGCAGGCCGCCGCGCAGATCTGGTGCCGTGAGGTCGCCGGCGTCCGCAAGTCCCGGGCGCTGGACGGACAAGAGCCCGGGTTCGTGTTCACCACTGTCGAAAAACATGCGTTGTTACCGTTGCCTCGCAACGCTTTCCAGCTGGCCGTGTGGTCGGCGGGCAAGGTCGCCACCGACTGCCACGTCAAAGTCGGCAAGGCGCTCTACTCGGTGCCGTGGCGGCTGATGGGCCAGCAGGTCCATGCACGCACCTGCGGTGACATCGTGCAGATCGTCCACGGCGGGAACGTCGTGGCCACCCACGTGACCCATCATGGCGGGCGGGCAACCGACTTCGAGCACTACCCGCCGGAGAAGATCGCCTTCACGATGCGCAACCCGACCTGGTGTCGCCGAAGCGCCGCCGAGGTCGGACCGGCCTGCACCCAGGTCATTGCCGAGTTCATGGAAATCAACGCCATCCACCGGCTGCGCAGCGCTCAAGGCGTCCTGGCGTTCCGCAAGACCGCCGGTGACCCACGTCTGGAGGCGGCGTGCGCACGGGCGATCGCGGTGGGCGACCCGAGCTACCGCACCATCAAAGGCATCCTCGCCGCCGGCACCGAACTCGACGGTCTCACCGAACCCGCCGCACCCCAGGCCCCAGCCCATCTACGCGGACCCGCTGCATTCGACACCAACACCGGCGAGACAGCGTGAATCCTCCGCCGTATCCGTCCGTCACCCAACACCATTCGACCCCCACCAAGGAGATCACCGCCATGAGCATCCTCGATCCCGCACTACGCAACGCGCTGCGCACCCTCAAACTCACCGGCATGCTCGACACCCTCGATGCCCGACTGGCCCAAACCCGCGACGGCACCCTCGGGCACCTCGACTTCCTGCAAGTGCTCTGCGAAGACGAGATCGCCCGCCGAGAGTCAGCAGCACTGACGCGGCGCATCCGCCGAGCCCGCTTCGAGGAACAATCGACCTTCGAGTCCTTCGACTTCGCCGCCAACACCAAACTCCCCGCGGCGATGCTGCGCGACCTAGCCGCACTGCGCTGGCTCGACGCCGCCGAATCAGTCATCCTCTACGGACCCGTCGGGGTCGGCAAAACCCACATGGCACAAGCACTTGGCCACGCCGTCGCCCGCCGCGGCGGCGACGTCCGATTCGCCAAGACCTCCCGAGTCCTCTCCGATCTGGCCGGTGGACACGCCGATCGCACCTGGGGCCAACGCATCCGCGAATACACCAAACCACTGGTACTGATCCTCGACGACTTCGCCATGCGCGAGCACACCGCCATGCACGCCGACGACCTCTACGAACTGATCTCCGACCGCGCCGTCAACGCCCGACCCCTGATCCTCACGTCGAACCGCTCACCCAAGGACTGGTACAACCTGTTCCCCAACCCCGTCGTAGCCGAATCACTACTCGACCGGTTGATCAACACCAGCCACCAAATCCTGATGGACGGCCCCAGCTACCGACCCCGAAAACGACCCGGCGCCACCGCGCCGGTAGACAACACGAAAGCCACCCGGTAGACCTACACCCGAGGCCCACCGGTGGCGGAATTACCTGACAGACACCCCGGCGGAATTACGTGACGGTCGACACTTGCGTCCGATTCCGCACCGGCTCGCTGGGCGCGTTGACTCGTCAGAAATGCGCGCGAAAGGGTGATTCGTTGCCTCATTGAAAATGCGCGCGTACGCCCAGTGGATGGGGTTGACGTTGACAGAGCGCAGAGCAATCACCGAGACGGCCGCAACCCGCTACCAGCTGGCGAGTAAGCGCGGCAAGAGTCGGATTCTCGACGAGTTGTGCGCCAACACCGGGTGGCACCGAAACCATGCCCGCAAGGCGCTCAAAGCGGCGCTACAGCCCAAGATCGTCGCCCCGCGCAGTCCCCGGCCGGTGAAGTACGGGCCCGATGTCATCGCGGTACTGACGGTCTGTTGGACAGTGCTGGGAATGCCCGCCGGCAAACGGCTAGCGCCGATGCTCGGTGAACTGGTGGCAGTGCTGCGTCATTTCGGAGAGTTGTCCATCGACGAGGGCACCGCCGAACTGCTGGCGTCGATGTCGGCGGCCACCATCGATCGCCGCCTGGCTGATCAGCGAGCCAAATACCAGCTCCGGGGACGGGTGGGGACAAAGCCGGGATCGCTGCTCAAAAGCCAGATCCCGGTGCGCACCTGGGCCGAGTGGGACGACGCTCGACCCGGGTTCGTCGAGATCGACCTGGTCTGGCATGACGGCGGCAACCGGGCTGGTGGCCATGCATTTACGTTGACGGTCACCGATATCGCCACGGGCTGGACCGAGAACCGGTCCGTGCCGGACAAGACCGCCAAATGCGTGCTGGCAGCACTTAATGACATCGCCCGCAAGATGCCGTTCCCGATCCTGGGTGTGGACTCCGACAACGGATCGGAATTCATCAACGACCACCTGCTGGGATGGTGCCAAGGCCGCCAGATCACCTTCACCCGGGCGCGGCCGGGCAATAAGAACGACGGCTGTCACGTCGAGCAGAAGAACTGGGCGGTGGTGCGCACCGTTGTCGGCTACCACCGCTACGACACCGCCGCAGAACTGTTGCTAATCAACGAGATCTGGCAGTTGCAGTCCAGGCTGACCAACTACTTCTACCCCCAGCAGAAACTGATCTCCAAGGTCCGCGCAGGGGCCAAGGTAGCCAAGAAACACGATAAAGCCAGGACCCCATTTCACCGCGCGATCGATCACCCCACCATGACCGTGGAACGCATCGTGGCGCTGACCCGGACTTACTCGCTGATCAATCCCGCCGCCACCCAACGCCAGGTTCAAGCCCTGACCGCCCAGCTGCTCACCCTCACCACCAGCAAAGCTGCTGACCGCCCCTGGTCCGAGACGGCATAGGCGTCGACGACAAAAGCGATATAAGCAAATCCCGACCACGTCGACACATAAGTAAGGTCGGCCACCCACAGCCGGTTCGGCGCCGGCGGGGCGAACTGACGCTGCACGAGATCAGCCGGACGGACTGCCGCGGGGTCGGCGATCGTGGTGCACCTGGCCTTACCCCGGACCGCGCCGGTCAGTCCGAGTTCGGCCATCAGCCGCTCCACGGTGCAACGGGCCACGTCAATACCCTCGCGGTTCAGTGCGAGCCACACCTTGCGGGCACCATAGACGCCGTAGTTCCCGGTATGGACCCGCGCGATCTGGACCTTGAGCGCCTCGTCACGGACTCGGCGTCTGCTGGGCTCACGGCTTAAATGCTCGTAGTAGGTTGCTGGGGCAATCGGCACACCGAGCTTGCTCAGTTGTGTGCAGATCGACTCGACACCCCACCGCAAACCATCAGAGCCATCGCGGTGGCCCTGATGATCGGCGATGAACCGGATGATTAGTGCTGTGGCCGGTCGAGCTCGGCCGCGAAAAAAGCCGATGCGGTCTTCAAAATAGCGTTGGCCCTCCGCAATTCAGCGACCTCCCGCCGCAGCTTTTTCAGCTCAACCGACTCCTCGGTCGTCGTGCCCGGTCGTGAGCCGGCATCGACCTGGGCCTGACGCACCCACTTGCGCACCGTCTCAGCCGTGCCGACCCCGAGAAGCCGGGCGACCTCACTGATCGCTGCCCACTCCGAATCGTGCTGATCACTGATCTCCGCGACCATCCGCACCGCCCGCTCACGCAACTCCGGCGGATACCTCCTCGATGAACCACCTGACATGACTCCAACCTTCCCAAGAAGTGGAGTCTCCGGACATGCCGGGGCGGTTCACCCGGCGCCCAATCTCCAATTAACAAGCGCGCACGTTTACGTGAGGCAACGAATCCGCCTTCGCGCGCATCTTGACGTGAGGCAACAGGCTGGGATGACGCTGGGATGAGCGGGTTTGCTCTTGCGGATTCAAGAACTAGATCGGCTAGATACACCAGTCTAACTGGCGTTTCTCGGTCGGGCTGACAGGATTTGAACCTGCGACCACTTGACCCCCAGTCAACCGGACAGTGTGGACTGCTGTTCTGCTGCGTCCAATAGGTGCAGGTCAGCGGCCTTCGAGTGTCCGGCCTGTGTCGTATTATCCACCCTGTTTGCGCCTGTCTTGGGACACTGGTGGCCCACTGGCGAACGGGTGTTCGGCGTCAGGCGGGCACGGCCGTGTCACCGTGGTCGAAGATCTGCTCAAACGGCCCATTGCCGGCGGCGTTGCGTTTCTCGATCAGCATCTCCATGGTGTGATCGGGTGCTGTCGGGAGGGCACCGGGTGTGGCGAATTGGCGGTAGTCCCATTTGACCGGCGGCGGCGGCGCCCATTGCGGTTCACCGCCGCGGCCGGGGTATTCGACCACAATGCCCATGCCGTTGTGGCGGTCGTCGTCGGAGAGATCACCGAGGATCCACACCCCCGGATTGGTCATCTGCAAAACCGCCGAGATACGTTCGGCGGCCCCCAGCCACAGCACCGGCACCTGCGCGGGATTGGGCACCGGGTTGCCATCGAGCGCGATCACGCTGAATGTGTGCCCGGGTAACGCAAGGCTACGGTTCTCACCGGCGCTGCCGTTGAGCACGTGCAGCAGCACCCGCTGGCCGGTTTGCACGCGGATCGGCTCGCCGTAGCCGAGCATGCGTCCGTTGATCGCGAACGCTTCGTAGCCCACCTCGTAGCCGTGTGGCATGCCGTGGGCGAGTGAGGCGGCCATCGCCTGCTCGCCGTTGTTCTTCAGTTCGGGGTTCTTGTCGCCGGCCAAAAAATCGGCGGCCATGTCGCCCCCGCGGCTAAAGCTGGGCTGGAATTCCTTGAGCGTGAGGAAGATTTCCTGGTCGTAGGCCCCGGGGTTCTGCGTGGGTTCGATATAGACGGGGCCGACCTGGCCGCTGTATTGGCCACCGGACAAGTCAGCGCGCGGGGTCAGGTGGGTGTGATAGAAGCGGAACCCCGCCGGGCCCGGCACGAATGAGATGCGGCGCATGCCATGGGCGGGGATGTAGCTCCCGCCAGGCCGCCACCCCCTACGTGCGGGCCGCGCTGCGCTCGGGGCTGTCGCCGCAGATCGAATCCACCAAGGCCACCGGGCTGGTGTTCCTACCCGGGGCGATGACCGGACTCATCCTGGCCGGGGTACCGCCGCTGCAAGCCGTGCTCGTGCAGGCCATGGTCATGTTTCTGATCCTCGGCTCGACCGCGACCACGACCGTGGTGGTCGCGCTGGGGCGGGTGGGCCGCGTCTTCACCCCCGACCACCGCCTGCTGCCGCTGCCCCGCCGACCAGATACCACCCCTACTCGCCCGCGGCGCAACCGATCCGCGCCCTAACCGCCGATCCGGCCGCGTTACCCGAGCACGCATCGGTTGTGCGCCGCGCAGATGATTAAACGGCCGCTGACAGCCGCCGCCCAGGCTCCAGACTGGTGCTGGTGTTGGTGGCCTGCGGCGCTACCGAGATCACCAGCCGCCTGCGCCGCGACACTACCGGGCCGACCCCGATCGCGCCGATGCCCGTGCTAGCCATCGGCACACTCACCCTCGGCATGCTCGCCTCCTTAATCTGGGTGGCCTTCAAGGTCGACGCGCTGTCATATCAAACGCGGGTCACTAGATGGATGGTGCGGCGTAAGAGGAGCAGTTTGCGTGAGGCGCTTAAAAGCGTCGCGCCACCTATTTGGTTTCGTTGACAATCCGATCGCGGATGGCGGTGGCGGTCATGAGATGCCCTTCGGCGGAACTTATGAATTCGTCACTGTGCCGGGCCTCGTTCGCATCCTTGTCCTCGACCGCGGCGACGCAGAAGTGTGACGCGGCGTCGAAGTCGCTGAGGCTAGCTTGCAGGGCGTCGGTGAGTTCTTTGTCGGGGGTAGGCATATGGCCATGAAGGGCGCTTGCCGCGTCATGCGCCTGATGACAGGCTGCCGCGAGACCGGCGTAGTCCTGGCTACGGGCGGCTGCATTGGCCTTGCCCATGGCGATCCCCAAGTCTTGCATTTGGGTGTTAGTGAGTTCGACCCATGCGCGCACGGCCTGAGTGTGAGACATTGTCGTGGCGGTGGTGCTACTGCTGGTGTGTGTTTGGGGTACGCAGCCAGCGGCGACAAGAACCAACGCTGCGTCCACAATGGCTTCCTTCATCACTGCGGGCCTCCTGACCTCTTTTCAATGCCATTGCTTCAACGGCTTCGGATGCTAATGATTGAAGGGAACACACTTGGGCGGCATCGCCATGATTAATAACGTAACTCGTGGACATCGGAAGTAGTACCTCTGCTCTCCATCCACGCAAAGGTAGAAGGCATTCGAATCGTTGGCATCCCGCACGTAGTTAATACCCGCGATGTCAGGACAGGTGATATTAATGGGCGGCGGCTGCGCGTGCGCCACGCCCGGACTCGCAACGGTCACCCACCCGAGGCCGACAACAGCGGCCACCTGTTTAATCTTGGCGGACACGAACATTCCTAATCTTCCATGCCAGCACAGGTGTCTGGACAAGGGCCTTCGGCCCGCCGTAATCACCGAACGTCACCTGTGTGACGCACGCCGAAGCCGAAGTCAATGCGGCGTGGCGGAATTTCTGTCGAGACCCCGATTTCTAGTGCTCAGCCAGAGGCCAGCCATGCTCCCGGCACACCAAGCCCTCGGCGTGCGGCGGCCGTTCCCACACACCCGCGTGTGGCAGATCGCTGAGTTGGTCATCGCCGGGATCGTCCTCGGGGGCGGGCTCCGGCGGTTCCGGCTCGACACGGCGCAACACCTCTACGCCATCCCGCCCGGCGGCACCGACCGCAGACTGCACACGCCGCTGCGGTGCCGCTTCGTCGGCAACTGGGCATCACCGACGACCCCGGTGGGCAACTGCAACGCCTTCACTCACCAGCTTCGCGGCAGCAGCGCGTTGCAACCGCAACTCAGGCAGCAACGCGTTCGGCCTGCTGCTCTCAAACCCGGTCCGCGAGACGGTGCCCGCCTTATCCACCGCGCCTGCAAATCCTCCGCCGTGTCGATGGTGCGGCACAGCTGGACCAGCAACGCCTGCTCATGCGGCTCGAGGACGTAGTCCTTGCTTATCGCCGTCCACAGCCGGGCCCCGGCGGGCCCGAAACTGTACTCGCCTCTTTTAGCCATCTCTGTCCTCCGATCCGACTTTCTGGCCTAAATCGCTTGTGGATCAAGCCAATTCGTCTTGTACTAAACCGTTGCGGCACTTAGCATGAAGCGATGCAGTGCCGGCGTGATGGAGGCGGCGTTTCGCCCCGCCTCGGCGGCCGCGGCTCGTACCGTCGCCAGCTTGACCGCATACTCCTGCGGCGAAACCACAGTGGTGGGGTAACACCCGTCGCCGTAGCGTCCGGTCAACTGCAACATGCGAGGACCATGCCCGGCGATCCAGATCTCCGGCACCTTACCGCTCGGGGGTTTAAGATCCATCCTCGCCCGGGCCAGTCGATAGTGCTTGCCGCAGAAGGTGATCGGCCCTTGGGCCGACAGACACAGGCGGATGATCTGCAGGGCCTCCTCCAGGCGGGCGACCGGCTCGGAGGAGTCCAGCCCGTACGGGTCGAGGTTCATCCGCTCGCCGGCGCCGATGCCGAGGATGGGCGCGCGCTTGGTGAGGTGAGACAGCGTCATCATCGCCTGTGCCCGATCAGGATGGGATGGCGCCGGATCGGCTCGGTCACCCCGACGCCAAGGCGCATCCGCCCGACGCGGGATGCGAGGTAGCCGAACAGAACCTGATAGTCGAAGAACTCATGTGGGGTCGGGCATTGCGCGGCAAGCCACGTCAGTTCCTTGTCCCAGATGACGCTGGGAAAGACGTTCCGGAAGTAGTCGATGACCATCACCGAGTCCAGCCACATCCTCCGGGCCCCGAGTAAAAAGGCCTGCAGGGCGCTCAGCGGCGGTTGCGTCCCGATCTGAAGTCCCACAGAAATTCCCGAACTCCTGTTCATCGCGTCCTCGGCCTGTTCGCGGAGGCCGCGCCCGTGCGCGTGGGGGTTTGTGCTCGATGCCGCGCAGTGATCGTCTTGTAGACCTCGAACCAGGCGACACCGATGAACCCGGCCGCGACGGCGACGATCCAGTCCCGCGGTGTGATTGGGCCGAAGTTGAAGGCGCGGCGCAGTCCAGGAACCGTCAGCACCACGACGAGAAGCGAAGCCGTCGCACCGAGTATCCACTTCAGGGCGCGGTTGCGCCGCTCCTGGAACGTTCGCCACACCGGCAGCCGCCATGAACGATTCACCAGAATCAGTGCCAGGTTGCCGATGACGAGCGTGGCGAAGGTCACCGAGCGGACGACATTGTCGGGGCGATCGCTAAGTACTGCCCACAGGAAAACGCCTAGAGTGGCAGCCAGCACCGAAACACCTTGCAGTGCAGCGATCGTCAGCACACGTGCACCGAACATCGGCTCGTTCAGCCCGCGCGGTGGCGATTCCATGATCTTAGGGTCGATCTCCTCGGCCTCGAACACCACCGAGCACGCAGGATCGATGATGAGTTCGAGAAAGGCGATCTGGACGGGCAGCAACACCAGCGGCCAGCCGGCGACGAAAACCGGGATGAGCGACATGCCCACGATCGGCAAGTGCACAGCGATCACATAGGACATCGCTTTTCGCAAGTTGTCGAAGATGCCGCGGCCCTGACGCACTCCGCCAACGATCGACGTGAAGTCGTCGTCGGTGATGACAAGCGCGGCGGACTCGCGGGCAACGTCGGTGCCATGCGCGCCCATTGCGATGCCGATGTTGGCCGCTCGCAACGCCGGAGCGTCATTGACGCCGTCGCCGGTCATCCCAACCACTTCGCCGTTGGCCTGCAGAGCGCGGACAAGTTGAAGCTTCTGTTCGGGCACCATGCGCGCGAAAACGCTGACTGACCGGATGCGGCGAGCCATCTCATCATCCGACATCGCCTCAAGGTCCCGGCCGGTGATGCAGCCGGCGGCATGGTCCAAGCCGATGTCGCGGGCGATCGCCAGCGCGGTACCGGGATAGTCACCGGTGATCATGATCGTGCGAATGGCCGCACGCCGGCATTCGGCGACCGCAGCGGCCACGCCGGGCCGTACAGGGTCATGAAGACCGGCCAGCCCAAGGAATTCGAATTCGAAGTCGTGCTGCTCGGCCGGTAATGCGGCGTCCGCGTCGAAGCGCGAGCAGGCCACTGCCAGGACCCGTTGGCCGCTAGCCGTGGCTCGTTCGACGTCGGCAGTGAGTGCGGCGAACTCGTCGGCGGTGAAATGGCACAGGTCGGCGATCGCCTCAGGTGCACCCTTGGCGGCGATGATGTACTCGCCCCCGTCGGGCGAGCGCCAGACGTGGGACAGCGCCAACAACTTTTCCGAGAGCGGATATTCACGCACCAGTTCCCATGCGGCGTGCACGTGTTCGGTTCCGGACAGGTACTTATCGCCAAGTTCCCTGAACGCCTTGTCCATCGGATCGAACGGATCAACCGGCGAGGCCAGTACGGCAAACTCGGCGATGGTGTGAAACGCCCCGGGTAGCGTGTCCTCATCGAGCGTGTGCGCCTGCCCGTCGACGATGAGCTGGCGCACGGTCATTCGGTTCAGCGTCAACGTGCCGGTCTTGTCGACACACAAGACGGTCGCCGATCCGAGCGTTTCGATTACCGGGGGACGCCGGGTAAGAACCTGCTTACGCGACATTCGCCAGGCGCCCAGCGCCAGAAACACGGTGAGGACGACCGGAAACTCTTCCGGCAGCAGCGCCATCGCGGTCGCGATGCCCGCGAGTAGACCAGCAAGCCAGTTGCCTCGCGTCAGCCCGTAAACGATCACGACGACAACCGCCACCGCCAAACCGAAAGCGGCCAAGATCCCTACGACGCGGTCGACTTCCCGCTGCAGGGCAGTGCGCTCCGGTGAGATCGTGCGCAGCGCCGTCCCGATCTTTCCCAGCTCGGTGCCCGCGCCGGTCTCCTTGACCTCCGCAACACCGTGGCCTTTGACCACGAGGGTTCCCGAGAAGACCCATGGCGTCGCGTCCCCTCCGGGGCGACCCATGGCCGCCGAGACCGCCGCAGGCTGGGTCGACACCTTCCGCACCGGGACTGATTCGCCCGTCAACGCCGACTCGTCGACCGAGAAGTTCGCGCATTCCAAGAGGGCCGCGTCGGCGGGGACCCGGTCACCCTCCGCGAGGAGGACCACGTCGCCTCGCACAACGTCGCGGCCGGCAATGCGAAGCTGCGTCCCGTCGCGCACCACGAGCGCCCTGGGCGACGACAGGTCACGCAGCGCGGCCAACGCCCGTTCGGTTCTGTGCTCCTGATAGATGGAAATCGTGATGACAACGACGACGAAACCCATCAGCATGATGCCGTCCAGCGGCTCGGCCAACACGAAGTTCACCAGGCCGGCACCCAGGAGCAGCAGCAGCATGGGCTGGCGCACGACATCCCAGGCCTCTTGCAGCAAGTTCCGCCGCTTTTGGGCCGCAAGCTCATTGGGACCGTCGGCCGCAAGCCGGCCTGCGACCTCCTCGGCGGTTAGCCCAAACAGGGCGGCGTCGGTTCCTGCCTTAGCCATCTGATGCTCCGCGCCGCAACGCCGTGTCGGGAACCACCGTTCGTCAGTCGGGGCTCGACGTTAATGCCGGATTGGTCATGACGCGGTCAGGGCCTTCTGAAATGTCTGCTGGTGGGTCTTCTCGTCGCCGGCAATTTCCCGGAACAGGTTGGCGAACTTCGGGTTTCCCGCTTGGTCTGCTTGGCGGGCATAGTCGGGATACATGACGTCGGCCTCGTGCTGCTCACCGTTGATCGCGTCTTGCAGGTTCGTGTTGGTGTCGGTGGCCACCAACCCGGCCAGCGTAGCCAGCATCGCAAAATGCTCGTTCAACTCGACATTGGCGGTGTTGGTGAACAGCTGCGCCACAGCCGAGTTACCGTCTCGTCGCGCCTGATCGGCGTAGCGCATGTACTTGGCGTAGGCGAACGCCTCTCCCTGCATCGCCGTACGCAGGTTCGCCAGCGTCGCCCCGGATGACCGCGGGGGCCCGGCCGTGATGGCCGTTGGTGTCGGCGTTGCCCCGGCCGGTACCGACGCACCGCTGCCCGGATTGCTCACCCCGTTCAGTGCTGTCTGGAAGTCCTTGAGGTGGGTTGCCTCGTCGGCGCCGATCTCGCTGAAGGCGGATGCCGCGGCCGGGTCGTTGTCAGCGGTGGCCTGCTTGGCGAAACCCGGGTACATGGAGTTGGTCTCGTTGGTCTCGCCGCTGATCGCGTCGCGCAGGTTGGCCGCGATGTCGCTGCCCAGCCCGACCAGATCGGCCTCGCGCGCAAAGTGATCCATGTGCTCGGTCTGGGCGGCGTTGGTGAAGTCCTGCGCGGCCTGCGTCCGCCCGGCCTGCTGCGCCTGGGTGGCATAAGCCAGATACTTCGCATGGGCGAGCGCCTCACCATGCATGGCTGACAACGCATTTGATCGGGTGGAATCGGCTGGGGGGAGGGGGATGACGATGCCGGTGGCCCCGGGTGACTCGAGCACGCCACCAGCAGCACGGCCGTGCAGACCACAACCTGCAACCACTTAGCCTGATACATGGTCAACCCCGCAGTCGATGTGTCAATCGTCTCGCTGTAGCGCCGACGGTAGTTGTCGGTGCCGCGCCAGGCCTAGGGGCGGAAGTCCTGTGATTGCATCGCCCGGCGCTCACGACATTGCCCCGGGGCAGTGCCACCCGGCCAATCGGTTGAGGTCGACAGCGGCCGAAAACTGCTCCGCGCCGACTGAGCCGAGATCGCGTGTCGATCAGTGTCAGGGTGAGGTTGCCGCGTGTTGCGGTAGTTGGATCCAGCCCTGTGGCGGTCATTTCACGCGGCCCGACCCACTGTCGTTCACATCAATATCGTGTCACCGCTGACCAGACGGTGTCCGTTATATCGGCCGAGCGATCCGGTACGACGGCAACCACGCTCCGGAGCAGACACACAGCCATCCCGCCTCAAGACTTGTCACCTCGCCCTCGCTTGTGCGAGGCGTCACCGAATCGCGGCTCACTAAAGAATCGGGTAGCCGCAGCGGCCCAATGCTCTGCGTCAGCCTCAGATGCTTAAGGTCACTGGAGTGCGTTCAATTCGCTTTGCCGGACAGTGCGTTCGCCGCCAGGCACGCCAAGTATGGTGGGGACACCGGGCATGGCATGACACGAGCGGCTAGGGCGTCCCAGCGGGTTGGCCGAGCGCGCCGATAGCGGCTTGCAGTTTGGCGGTGGCCTGGTCAGCGACATCCTGCAAAGCCCCCGGCTGGCCAGTCACCTGGACCATGATTTGCGGATCCATCGCCTCAACGAGAACCGCATCGCCTGAGCCGTCAGGGTCGGCTCGCACCACCACGTTGCACGGCAGTAACTGACCGATCTGGCGGTGAATGCCCAGCGCGCGATGCGCCAAAGTCGGGTTGCACGCACCCAGGATGAGGTAGTCCTCCATCTCTTCCCCGAGCTTTTGTTTCAGCGTGGCTTTGACGTCGATAGTGGTCAGCACACCGAAACCCTGGTCAGCCAAAGCTTCGGTGGTTCGTTTCACCGCTTCCTCGAACGCGGTGTGCAACGTTGCGCTCAGCCCTGATGTCATTTCGTACCTCCTCTGTCTCGAATTACCCGAAATTTCGCTGAGCACCGCGGCAGTTCGCGCCCGCACTCGTCGGGATTCGCTCCGTCGCCACGCCAACCTCTTTGCTGTGCATGGCTTTTCCGTCCTGGTCAGGCCTTTGGGGCAAGGTGCGGGTCCGACTCTGCTAAGCCGCGGTGCGCGGGCGTTGCAGCTGCGTGAACTGGGGAACCGCGGCCAAAGTGGCGACCGCATCGAACAGTGCGGTGCCGGTCTCCGCATCAGGTAACGCGGTCAGGACCGGCCCGAAGAAAGCGTGCCCGTCGATCCGCAGAATCGGACTGCCCCCGGTTTCGCCGAGCGCATCCTGTCCCGCCTGGTGTGCGCGCCTTACCAATTCATCTACGGATGCATCTGCAATGACCGCGGCGGTGGTGTCGCGGACGCCTGCCGTGGTCAAAACGTGGGCGACGAGACCGTCGTCGAGGGGTTCGGAGCGGTCGAAGTACCGCTCACCGAAGGCGAAATACGCGGCGATCCACCCGGCGGCGCCCTGTTCACGCGCTATGGCCGCCATCAGCCGACCAACTTGCTGCGAGTCGCGCATGCGGGCCTGCTGAGCGGGCGGGAGCTCACGTCCCTCGTTGAGCACCGCCAGACTCATCAGCTGCCAATCGACATCCACGCCGGCCGCCTCGGCGACGGAGCGCAGCCACCGTGCGGTGTTCCACGAGAACGGGCACACCGGGTCTAACCACAGCGTCACCTTGGATCCGGTTCGGTCGGTCTGAGCGGGGGGCACTGCTCATTCCCCTTTCGTAGTTGCGAGCTATCAGGCCAGGCTTAGAAAAAGCTTTTCCAGTTCATCGATCGACACGTCCGGCCCATCGGCCTCCGACCGCGTAATGCAGTCGCGCAGGCCCGAGGCGACGATCTTGAAGCCGGCGCGATCCAGTGCCCGCGAGACCGCAGCCAACTGGGTAACGACGTCTTTGCAGCTGCGCCCCTGTTCGATCATCGCGATAACCCCGCCGAGCTGACCGTGCGCTCGACGCAACCGGGCGAGGACGGCGACCATGTCACCGGGGTCGTGCGTGGCGGCGTCCGCCTTAAGCGGTGAACTGCCGCGAACTTCGTTTGCCATGACTCCTTCATACCATACCTAGTGGGGTATCGTAATGAGAGCAAGGCCAGGCCGCTGATACCCTAGGGGGTATGGTATTAGTAGAGCTGCGGGTAAGCCACGGCTCGCGGGGTACCCAGTCACGCGATGACCTGCGATGTGCGCCTGCCGGCCCTCAGGTGCAGGCCGAATGGCCCAATGGGCTGCGGCGGCGCGGGCTGAAACTCCGTACCAGAGGGACCAGGAGGCCCGTCAGGCCGGTCAGGATCGAGAAACGGCGTATTACACGATGTTTCGCGGGACCTCTCACATCATTTTGGGCTCAGGCTTGACGATCGCCGGAGCTACAGCACGGCCCCGATGCGGTCGGCCATCACCGGTGACATCTACGGACACGTCGGACGCGACCACGCGGGCCGCAATCGACGGCCTGACCAGCGCACTTGGCCTCTAGTCGCAACTTACTGTTGGGATTCAGCAATCCATTCGCGCGCTTTGCTGGCTTCAGCGGTCGGGAACGCACGGATTTCCCAGGGTGTCAGGAAACCAAAGAAGCCAAAGAATTTCGCCGCGCGTTTCATCCACTCCACGTCAGTGACGAGCGCGCCGCGTTCCCAGTCGAAGAAGTGCCTGAGGTCAAACTTCGTGTCCTCCCAGACCGCGCCGGGATCGATCCCACTGAAATCGGGCGCGATCTCGGTGTAGGCCCGCACCTTTTTGTGCCGTTTCAGTTTGTCTTCGATGTGCGGTATCAGCACCGTTTCGTAATCGGCCTTCGTCGTGTGCCCATGGCACGCAAACGCCACGACGTTGTCGGGAAAGTCCGTCAGCGCCTCGATCACGATGTCCTCCTGAACTGACTTGGGGGTCTGCTCTGGTCTCGTCATCGTCGATTCGTCGAGCGTCGTGGTGTAAGAGGCCAAGGTCACCAACAAACACACGTGACCACTGCTTTCAGTAACTTCGATGGGGTCTAGCCTGAATCGCCGCCACTCCATGCGGTCGTGTCGAGCAGTCGCCCCGCTAACCGCTATCGCGGGTAATCGGGTTGTCCGAGCTGACCTTAAGCTCAACATCGACGTGGTTGACCGAAGCTACTTGTTGAAAAACAAGCGCAAGCGCCTCACTGACTACGAAATCGATGATCGCCATTTCGCCCTTCGGCATTCCTTCGGCAACAAGCCTCACGGTCACGCTGTGGCCGTCCGGTCCGTACTTGACAAACCCGGTCCGCCACTTGGCACCGAGATGCTCAATATGCCCCAACCGGCCTTCGTCTAACAGGTCCTCGTGGTCGCCCAACTCGTCTGCCTCATATTCTGGCACCTCGTCTGTCATGTAACCGGGTGTCTCGTCCGTCATGCCGCGCACCGTACCAGCGGCGAAGTCGGTTAGAGCAACTTCGGTCCGATGACCCTTGGGGCAAGACGCCCTCGTGCCGGGGTGCCCAAGGCGCACACAGAGCCGATCGTCCAGTGCCCGGCTCGTCGAGTTTGGTGCCGACGACCGAGCCGTCGCGGAGCTGGACAGCGACTCAGGACTGGGAACCACCGATCGAGTTCAATCGCTCCTGCGGTCTTGTTGCGCGTCAATCCGATTACACACGGAATAGTCACCGCGCACTGTACCGGTGGTTGGTCTGAGCGATGCCGTAAGCGCCAGAACTATGAGAGTCATAAGCGTCGGAGTAGGTTGACTCAAGTGAGCGACAGTGGTCCCTTTCCCGACGATGTCCCTCTCGCCGATGCTCTCGAGCAGCAGCGCCCCGCAGCTGAGGCCGCCGACCTGGAAACCGTCGACCCCGACGAGCGGGTGCCGACCGAAAACGGCGATAGGCCGCTGGAACGCAATACGCCGGACTGGCAGGAGCAGCACCAGGTCGTCGAAACTCATGACGAGGACGAGGTCCGTGAAGAGTGAGGTAACGGCGAGGGCCGCCTAAGCCAGACTCGCCGACCAGGTTGAGCAACGTGGGGTCTTCTTGGCATCGACCACGGCTCGGACCACACCATCGCGGTGCGCTTAGACTTGCCCCGGACCGCACCGGTCAGGCCGAGTTCGGCCATCAGTCGCTCGACACGCAGCCGCCGCCTCGGCCACCAGCTCGTCGAGGTCGCGCACCATCACCGGAGGTGCGCCGCATCGAGCTGGCTGTAGAGGGTGGCGATGGTGGAGTCGCGTTCGCGCAGTTTGGCTTTGAGCGAGGCGATTTCGTTGTCTTTGGCGGACAACGCGATCCGCAGCGCGGCGACGATGTTGTTGGACCCTCGGTCGTCGGGGGTGGGGGGCGGGGGCTAGTTGGGTGTGGGCGCGGATGCGGGCGAGTAGATCTTTGTGGTGGTAGATGGTTTTGCGGGTCACTCCGGCGCGTTGGGCCACAGTGTTGACGTTGATGGCGGCGCCCTGTTTGCGCAGCTCGCGCAGGGCTTTCTCGATGCTAGATACCGTGAACGACGCGCAGAGAATTCGATACCTACTGATGAGCGGTCCAAACACCGACAACTGCCTGGCAAAGACATAATGTCCAGAACTTCGCGCCGGTCGCCGAGCGTGCAACATGCCGAGCGTGCAACATAGTCTCGCCGGAGGCTTTGAATTGGCCTCGGTCCAGCTGCTAATGCCAGCGGGTACACATCCGACGAGACAGCACCAGGTCGGAATCACCCTTGAGGATAGATTTAGCGGCTCGGTGATCGCCGTGAACTTGGCCAGGTGCCGGTGCAATGGATCAAGGGTCGGCGACAGCTGCCTGGCAATACGTTCGCGGGTCAGCCTTGTCCGCTGTAGATGATCCGCATCATCCTGAGATTGATGCGGGCGAAACGCCAGGACTGGATGAGGAGGTTCTGACGCATCCGCAGCGTCGTGCGGGTGGGGAGCGGGGCGTCGGCGATGCGTTCGGCGGTGCGGACGTTGACCTCCGAGAACATGCTGTCGTCGTCCATGGAAACACCTTTCATTCGGGGATCAGCCACCAGAACGGCTTGGCCTTGGCCTTATAGATGAAAAGGTGGTGCAGCAGAACCTTGATCCAGTGGCCGGCCAGGCCGAGCTCGCCTGACGTTCCTGCGATGTCACGGCCGGTCTGCGGGTACCTCACCGGGTCGGGGACAACCGGGAACATCGTCATCGCGGCGGCCGAACCCTTGCGTAAGCCGGTACCGGCCGAGGCGACGCACGCGGCGCCCATGGTCGCCATCGAGGCGCGGTGGGCGGCTGCTGCAGGGTTCTTGATGCGGTCACGGATGGTCTCGGCGACCGTCTTGGCCATGATGCCCGACGGCATACCGGTGCGCGGCGGGCTAGGAGCGATGACCGTTCCGTTGGGACTCTTGCGCGGCCGCGAGATCGGGTGCGGTGGCGCGAACGCGATACCCGGCGCGAAGATGTTGGGGTACGCCGGGGACTCATAGGTGTGCGGCCAGTCCTCGGCGGACCATTCGTCGTAGGGCTTGCCCGAGTAGTCGGCGTCGACCTTAAGGAAACCCGAGGGCGCGAACAGGGTCGACGTGATGTCATTGCCGTTCTTGTCATAGGCCGCGAGGCTGGCTCCCCTGAACGGCGGGAGCAGCATCGCGAAGTCGAAGTCGAGGTCGCGTTCCGTGCCATCGAGCTGCTCATATCGCAGCTTGCCTTCCATCACCTCGTGCACGGCGGCTTGGGTGATGGCCTTGACGCCGCGCTCGCGGAATAGCGACTCGGTCCACAGCCGGCTCGACTGCACGAAGCCTTTGTCGACGAAGCTCATGCCGTCGACGCCGAAGTCCCCCAGCTCGTACTCATTGGTGAGGTAGATGATCTCGGCTAAGTCGCGCACGCCGGCAGTACGCAGCACATGCTCGACGTTGAACGTGTATTCGAACGCCGCGCCCTCGCAGGTGCAAGTGCCGTGCCCGACACCAATGACAAGGCGCTGCTTTTCACCGGCCTTTAGCTTGGCGATGACTTGATCGAGCGCCTTGGCCGCCTCGACGGCGTGGGCGGCCGTGCACACCGAGTATGAGTGGCCGTCAGGACCCAGGCCGGGCGTGGCGGCGAAGTTCAGCTGCGGGCCGGTGGCATTGATGAGGTAGCCGTAGGTGATAGAGCCGCTCTGACCGCGGTGCTCCTCGTCGGTATAGGTGAAGTCCGCCGACGGCGACGACTGCTCGCCCGTGCCCTCGGGGCGGATCGCGGTAGCGAGCGCTTGGTGGAAGATGATGCCTTTGCGCTTGTAGATCGGCTCGAGTGGAATGAGCACCTTCTTCGCGTCCATCCGGCCGACCCCGACCCAGATGTTCGACGGGATCCAGTTCCAATCGGCATTAGGGGAAACCACGACGATCTCGTGTGTGTGAGGTAGCCATCGGCGCAGGTGCAGCGCCGCAGTGTGTCCGGCGATACCAGCGCCGAGGATGACGACTCGTGCCATTGGCACTCCTCACTGAGACCAGACCACGGGATGGTGGCGTTCCAAGCGATCCTATACCCGCACGGGTATATAACCAATCGACATAACTTGTAAGACCGCTTCGGTTTTAGCGAGGCGCCACCCGTGCCGGATAACCCGGAACCCTGTCGCCTTCGGCGTTAGCGTCGACGTGCGCGATGCAGCGCCGGATGCGTTCAACGGCGCCGCAACAACGTCCGTCGCCGTCGTCGGCGGCGGCCTTACCAGCCCGGTGTGCTCGACACCCGCCTCGACAACCTGGCCGCACCAGGACGCCTGGTCGCCAACACTGTCACCGCGGAGTCGGACGCCCCTCTGGCGCAGGCGTATTCACGGCAGGGGCGGGACGTTGCAACGCTTCTAGTACGATCACCGCGTTGTAGCGGTGGATAACGGGATATACCCTATGGGGTACTGTATGTTGCGATCAGCGTGCTCTGGATCAGGTTGTTGGGACCCGATGAGGAGGGAGACATCCCGGTAGCAGGGAATTTGGCAGCAGGCCGGCGATAAGCAGCCCGTGTGTCGCAAAGTCATCTGATGCAGGCCGAATATAGCCCTGTCCGACGTGGCGGCGCGGGTGTGAAACTACGCACCGACAGGACGAGGCCATGAGCGAAGGGAAACTTCAATGTTGACCTTTCTCAACCGGGCTTGGGTACCGCTCGTCGTCGTGGTGGCGGTTGTCCTCGGTGGTGTCGCCGTCGGTCGGCTCCGCGGCGTCTTCGGCTCGGATGCGATCTTTACTGCGACCGGCAGCAGCGCCGAGCCACTTGTGCCCTCCCATCTCAAGCGGGTGACATACGAGGTTTACGGGCCCAGCGGCACGACGGGAATTGTGAGCTACTTGGACAAAAACGCCCAGCCGGAACAGGTGGACTTCGCCGGCCTGCCCTGGACGTTCACGATCGCGACGACGGTGCCGGCCGTGATCGCCAATGTCGTAGCGCAGGGCAATAGCGACAACATCGGATGCCGCATCACGGTCAACGGTGTAGTCAAAGACGAGCAGTCGTCGGCCGGGCATCACGCCCAAACATCCTGCTTGGTGAAGGCCGGATGAACACCGATAGCACCGGTAATCAAGCCCGTCCGAAATTCATGCGGTCCGTCCGCAGGTTCGCGGTGCCGATACTCGTTGCGTGGCTGCTGCTGACCGTGGCTTTGAACGTCCTTGTGCCGCCGATCGAGTCGGTCGCGCGGAACCACGCGGTGACAATGTCGCCGCAGGATGCGCCGGCGATGATCGCCGCGAAACGTATCGGCGCACAGTTTCACGAGTCGGACTCCGACAGCATCGCGATGATCGTCCTGGAGAACGACAAGCAACTCGGTGAGGACGCGCATCGCTATTACGACGGTTTGGTGAAAGAGCTGCAGGCCGATCCCAAGCACGTGCAGCATGTGCAGAACGTGTGGGGAGATCCGCTCACTGCCGCCGGCGTCCAGAGCCGGGACGGCAAGGCCGCTTACGTCCAACTCAATCTGGCCGGCAACCAGGGCAGTACCTTGGGAAACGAGTCCGTCAAGGCGGTACGGGAGATCGTCGACAGATCAGTGCCGCCCAAAGGGCTCAAGGTTTACCTCACCGGTCCGGCGGCGCTGACCACGGACATGAACGAGGCCGCGGACAAAAGCATGTTCAAAATGATGGCCGTGACGGGCGTGGTCATCATGATCATGCTGTTCATCGCCTATCGATCCATCAGCACGGTGCTTCTAGTTCTCGTCATGGTCGGTTTCGAAATGGGCACGGCCAGAGGGCTTGTCGCGCTGCTCGGCAACTATGGCTTGCTGGGCTTTTCGACGTTCGTCGTCGCCATGCTGTCCTCATTGGCGATCGCGGCGGGAACCGATTACGCGATCTTTCTCATCGGGCGCTACCAGGAAGCTCGTCAGGCCGGCCAGGATCGAGAAACCGCCTATTACACGATGTTCCGCGGCACCTTCCACATCATCTTGGGCTCGGGGCTGACGATCGCCGGAGCCACTTTCTGCCTGCACTTGGCGCGCCTGTCATATTTCAAGGCGTTGGGCATCCCGTCCGCTTTGGGGCTGATCGTCGTCGTCGCAGGAGCGCTGACCGCAGGGCCGGCCGTTGTCGCCGTGGCCACTCGGTTTGGCTTGCTTGAGCCCAGACGGATGATCAAGACGCGCGGGTGGCGGCGCGTCGGCACCGCCACCGTGCGCTGGCCTGGTCCGGTGTTCGCGGCCTCGCTGGTCATCGCCATCGTCGGCATCCTCATCATGCCGAGCATGAAGATCAGTTACAACGACCGCTTCTACATACCTCGCAACCTGCCGTCGAATATCGGGTACAACGCCGCAGAGCGCCATTTCAGTGCCGCCACAATGAATCCCGATATCCTCATGATCGAGAGTGATCACGACATGCGGAATAGCGGCGACATGATCATCCTCGACAGGATTGCCAAAGACGTCTTTCGATCGCCGGGTATCGCCATGGTGCAAAGCATCACCCGACCATTGGGCGGGCCGATCGAGCACACGTCGATACCGTTCCAGATCAGTGCCCAAGCGATTCCGATCCAGCAGAACCTGCGATTCATGAGGGACCGGACAGCCGACATGCTCAAGATGAGCGACGATCTCGGCGCCATGATCGGCTCGATGGAACGTATGCAGGACTTGCTGGGACAGATGAGCAGCACGACTCATCACATGGTCGGCGGCATGCACGATGTGCAGTCCACGCTGGACGAGATGCGAGATCATCTGGCGGACTTCGACGATTTCGCGAGACCGTTCCGCAGCTATTTGTATTGGGAACAGCACTGTTACGACATCCCCGCCTGCTGGGCTGCCAGGTCGGTGTTCGAGGCGATCGATGGTGTGGACAAGTTCAGCGCAAACATGGGCACGCTGATCAAGGACATGACCAACGCTCGACGCGATATTGCCGCAGATGCTCGCCGAGTTCCCGCCAATCATCGCCGTCGCCAAGTCGATGCAGGGAACCCTGCTCACCATGCACAGCAGCTTTTCGGGTCTGGTCACGCAAATGGCGCAGATGACCGATACCGCGAGCGCGATGGGCCAGGCTTTCGACGCCTCGCGGAGTGGCGACTACTTCTACCTGCCACCGGAAGCGTTCCAGAATGCCGACTTTCAGCGCGGCCTGAAGCTTTTCCTGTCACCGGACGGTAAGGCCGCTCGCTTCATCATCACCCACGACGCGGACCCGGCAACGCCGGCGGGCATCTCAGCGGTCATGCCGGAACTGACCGCCACGCATCAAGCGGTCAAGGGGACGACCCTGACCGGCGCCAAGTTCTACCTCGCCGGGACGGCGGCCATCTATCGCGACATCCAGTCGGGGTCCCATTACGACCTGCTGATCGTGGGACTCGCGGCGCTCACGCTGATCTTCGTCGTCATGGTGATCATCACGCGTGCGCTGGTCGCATCCCTGGCGATCGTCGGCACGGTGCTGCTGTCGCTGGGTGCCGCCTTCGGGCTCTCTGTTTTGGCGTGGCAACACCTCTTCGGCCTGGACTTGAACTGGATCGCGCCGGTGTTCGGGCTGATCATCCTGCTGGCCGTCGGCTCCGACTACAACCTGCTGCTGGTGTCGCGGTTCCAGGAGGAGATCGGCGCCGGCCTGAAGACCGGGATCATTCGCTCCATGGGCGAGACTGGTGGCGTCGTCACCGCGGCGGGCCTGGTCTTCGCCTTCACCATGATGTCGATGGTCGCCAGCGACCTGCGCTCGATCGGCCAGGCCGGCAGCACGATTGGTCTCGGCCTGCTGTTCGACACGTTGATTGTGCGCTCGTTGATGACACCGTCGATCGCGGCGCTGCTGGGGCGTTGGTTCTGGTGGCCGCAACGCGTGCGGCCCCGCCCGGCCAGCTCCATGCTGCGGCCCTTCGGTCCGCGTCACCTCGTTCGTTCCCTTCTGCTGGGTGAGGAGGCGGATGCGCCAACCGCCCAGTTCCAAGCTCCATAAAGCGGAACATCTGGGACTTGGATTCCTGGGTGACGCACCTAAAGCCCCCGCGTTAGAGAACTATCCCAATTCAGAGTTAGAGGTGTGTTGGTGCGGATGGTCGGGGAAACTGAACACTGCTCGGGTCCTCGGGGCGCCGACTGGTGCGTGATACTGTGGTTGAACTAGTCGGTATGGTCCGCGATCGTCCGCAGTGGTTTCATCAGACGCCTCGCTTGCCAACGTCCGCAACCCTCCGGCCTGCCACTTTTTACGGAACCAACGCGATCAATTGCAGCAAACGCCCTTGTCGACACGTTCGCATCGAGTGGTCGGACCCGCTACGCATCTCGATATGTTGGCGGCGGTCATTTCGATACCGAGATTCGAGACTCTGGCGCGTCTGTTTCCAGACGCGCCAGAGCTAGCTAAACGGCTTGCCAGAAGGCGACTGGAAGTGCCGCAGCCTGCCGACAGAGCCAATCAACGACACGGCGCGACAAACTCAGTTCAGAACGTCGGCGCTGTCAGTCCCGTGACCTCGGCGGTGCTGACGGGGTAGCGCGCAGCGGTGAAGGCGAGGTAGCCGAACACTTGGCGCCGCCGGTCAGCTGGCGGTGTGCCGAGCGTCGCGCACATCGGCGAAGTCTGGCCAGGGCGCTAGCCTTATGCGGCATGGCCGACACCATGGTCGTCAAGGTCAAGCCCGGCAGCCGCAAGGGACCACTTGTCGAGGTCGGTTCCGACGGTGAGCTGACGATCTATGTGCGCGAGCCAGCAGTCGATGGCAAGGCAAACAAAGCAGTCATCCGGCTCCTGGCTGCCCATCTTCAATTGCCGAGAAGCCGAGTGGAATTGGTGTCCGGAGCGACGTCGCGGCTCAAGCGTTTCCGTGTCTGCCGCTGAGCAGATCGTCCTCCAGTCACGCACCCAGCCCTGCGTCCGCGAGATTGCGCCGTTGCATGGTCCGGTCTACTTCCGCGCTATGCCGATTACGCGAAACAGCCTTGCTGTCCAGGCTCATTTGGAGAAGGGGAGAACTATGGCCCTATGACGGTCGTTTGGATGGCCCTATGACCGGACCGCGACCATCGACGATTGCGGTCTGCCGGCGGCGTGGAAACCGCCTCTGACCTGCACAAACTCGGTCGGGCTGACAGGATTTGAACCTGCGACCACTTGACCCCCAGCAAAGTGACACGGGTTTGCCCGATTCCAGCTAACTCGCGTCTGCGCTGGCAGCAAGCTTGGGTTAGCTCGGATCACCGCAGGTCAGCGGTTGATCTGCCTGCCTTCAGCGAACCTCCGGTGACCTGTTGCGACCTTCCGAAGGTTTGCGGTGAAGTTGCGTAAACCCCTGGCTCGCTGGGATCTCGCTGGGACGGAAACCTGGCCCGCAGCAACGTTTGCTGACGAGCCCGGTCGCCGATCCGGCGCTTCCGCACCACGATCGGCGGCGTGCAATCGCGAAGGAGTCACACGGCGCGCCGCACCCGAGCTGTACACGAATGTCGCCCTCCCAGGCCGGCTGCCGCGGCTCCGGAGTGATCTTGCTCGAGGTCAGCTCCCCAGCGCGAGTGCAGAGTCCAAAGTCCCTGTTGTTGGGTTTCCTCGGACGGCAACATGGTGCCCACGGTTAAGGGGGGAGCTATGACTGCACCAACAGCTTGGTATCTCGGTCCGAGTCGCGCGGCCGGCACGGCCGCGGCCGTGCCGGAGCCTAAGGATGATCCGTTCTACAAATACGACGGGCCGCTGGAAATGGACCCGGGAACGGTGCTGAGGACTCGCAGGACTACGTACCACGTATTGGGCGTCCAGACGGCACTCAAGGCCACGCAGCTGCTCTACCGGTCGACCAACCAGGGCGGCAATCCGACCGCCAACGTCACCTCGATCATTTCGCCGCTGGTCAAGCCCAACAAGACGAAGGTGCTCTCATACCAGTCCGCCTACGACTCGCTCAACCAAAGCGATGAGCCGTCGTATGCGATCTCAGGCGGGGACCCTGCACTCACCAGAATCGTCGTTGATGTCGAGCTGGCGATCTACGGTGCATTCCTCCTCGACGGGTACGTGGTCATTGTTCCCGACATCGAGGGCCAGCGGGCGGACTTCGCCGCAGGCCCCGAGTACGGAATGAACACGCTCGACTCGATCCGCGCCGCGCTCAGCTCGAAGGAGGTCGGACTTCCGAGCGATGCAAAGGTTGCGATGCTCGGATACTCCGGCGGTGCGCTTGCCACCGAGTGGGCCGCCGAGCTCGCCCCGACCTACGCGCGCGACGTCAACAAGCGCTTGATCGGCGCGGCCATGGGCGGTCTGCTCGTCCACCCAGCGCACAACCTGCACTACATCGAGAACACCTGGTTCTGGGGCGGCGTCATGCTGATGGCGCTCGTCGGCATCGTGCGCGCGTTCGACAGAGAGACAGAATTCAAGGAGTGCCTCAGCGACAAAGGCGTGAAGCTCTTCGACGAGATGAAGACCAAGTCGATCATCCACGTCCTCGGCCAATACGGGGATCCGCTAAAGCAGACGGGTCTGAAGTGGGCCGACCTGGCCAAACCCCAATACCCGACTCCCGAGAGCATCCCGCTCTACGTCGAGTGCGTCAACAAGCTGATCATGGGCACCGGCGGGGATCCTCACGGCGCCACTACGCCGACGATCCCGCTGTTCATTGGCCAGGGCGCCAACGGTGAGCTCGAGGGGACGCCGGGCAACAAGAAGGACATCGGCGCCGGCGACGGCGTGATGATCGCAGGCGACGTGCGCACGCTCGCCCGCGGCTACTGCGCGAAGGGCACGACGGTCTGGTACGAGCAATACGACGAGCACAGCCACATCACGAGCCTTCTGATCTGGGTGCCGAACGCGATCGATTGGATCAAGCAGCGCTTCGAGGACCAGCCGGCACCGCAGCACTGCCTGACGAATGCGATCGCCTGGATGAAGCAGCGCTTTAAGGGCCAGCCGGCACGGCCGGCGGCACCGCCGGCACCGCAGAACTGTTCGTCGATCAAGCCGGGCAACAACCTCGACCCGATTCCGGTTCCGTAAGAACCCCGACCCGCCCGGTGACGAAGGGCCGTTTCATGAACTCGTCGAGAAGGTCATGGCGAGATACGGACGAAATTGGCCGGTTGTGCAATCCAACTTGGGACTCAGATCCGACCTTCTGACGAGTGGGACTGATCTTGGCTCAGCCGCTGCGGCCATGCAACGGTACGACGACGGGAGCCGAAACCGGCTCGGGAAGCGCATTCACTTCGCCGTCCGGATTGATGAAATCGCCGTAAATATCAAGCGTCACAGTGAAAGTCGCGTGACCGAGCCATTTGGACACTTGCATGAAATTGACCCCGGCCGACAGCTGCGCTACCGCGAAGCTGTGCCGTAGATCGTGGAATCTCACACCAGCGCTGGCCGGTCGCGCGGGTTCAATCGTGCCGTCACGACGCTTGCGCTCCGGGTTGGCCGGTCGGCTCACCGGCAGGCCCACCGCCGCTAAGGCGGGGGTGAGGATGCGCCGTGAGAACGTCGACAGGTCGATCGGCTCCGACCAATCCAACGCCGTCGCCCGGCGCGCACCCTTGCCCACTCCCCTGCCGTCGCGGTGTCCCCCGGCGTTGGCTCGACCGGGCCACAACGGCGCGCCTGGCTCGGCGGCTCGCGGATGATCGTGCGTCACGTAGTCGGCCATCTCCGCGGCCAGCCATCCCGGCAGCGGCACGGTGCGCCGGGATCGCGCCGTCTTCAGAGTGCCCGTCGCCCATGCGTTGCCTCGGCAGGCCTTGGTGCGCTCGACACGCACCGACGCGTTGGCCGGTGCACCGGCCGGAACCGGCGCAAACCTCAGATCGCGAATCTCAAGCCCGGCCAGCTCGCCCTTGCGCATGCCGGTGTAGGCGGCGAACTCGATCATCAGCGCATAGACCGGATACGCCGGGAGCGCCTTTCCTTCGGCGTCGGGACGCTCACCACGCAGCGCGGCGCACACGTCGGCAACCTGGGAAGCGCTGAGCGGGTGCGGCGTGAACTTCTCGCGATCGCCGGTCGACCGATTCGCCGAGAAGTCCACGCGTTCAAGCGGATTTGCGGCGATCGCGTCGTGCTGCATGGCGTAGAGGAACACCCGCCGCATAGTGTTCCATACCTGGCGCACACTACGCGGACTCAGCGTGCCACCACCCTGGCGTGTGGGCTGGCCGACCAACTCGGCGCATGCGCGTTCCACATCGGCGGCGCTTATCGAGGCGATCGGCAGGTGACCGAGTTTCGGCAGCGCGTAGGCGCGTAGTATCAGCCCGTAACCGTCCAGCGTCGACCGCTTTAGTTGGCCGGTGGATACTTTCAGCTCCTGGGCGCCGAGCCAATCGGCTCCGTAGTCGGCGAATGTGCGTTCGCCGCGGCGCCGAATCTCGGCGGGGTCGGTGATGTGGGTGGTGCGCTCGGATGCTGCGGCTGTGGGTAGGTACTCCTCGGCTGCCTCCCGAGTGGCGAAGCTGCGTTGACGGAGACGGACCTTGCCGTTGATGTTGGCTCGCCACACCACGGCGTAGGTGTAAACCGGCTTGCCGCGTGCGCGTTGCTTGGTCTCGTGTTTACGAATGTAAGCCATGGTCGTTGTCCTAAAGATTGTTCGGCGCTGTAAAGATTCTCGCTGATTTGCGCCTTGGACCGCGGGTCTGCTCGGTTGCTCTGCTGGCGTCGTCTTGCTCGCCCAGCACGCGGTACACCGTCGCACGGCTGACGCCGAGGGTGGCTGCGATCGTGGAAACCGCCTCGCCGCTGGTATGCATCCGGCGCGCCAGCGCCGCCTTGGACTTGTCGAGTGCCTTGGGCCTACCGATGGCCTGGCCGCGTGCACGGCGTGCTTCACGTGCCGCCGCGCGGCGTTCCCGGCCTAGTTCAAGCTCAAGCTCGGCCAGGCTGGCGAGCACCCCGGCGACCATGCGGCCGGTCGCGTTAGATGTGTCGATGCCTTCGCGCAGCGACCGCAAGACGATCTCGCGGTCACGCAGCTCGCGAATCGTGGTCATGACTTCGGCGGCGTTGCGGCCCAAGCGGTCGATGCCGACGACCACGATGGCATCACCGGGCCGGGCGTAGTCAAATAGTGCGGCCAGGCCGGGCCGTTGTTCGCGTGTCGACGTGCCCGACAGCTTGTCTCGATAGATGCGCTCGGCGTCGACTCCGGCCGCTGTGAGTGCGTCGAGCTGTTGGTCAAGCGATTGGTGGCCGGTGGACACGCGGGCGTATCCGAGGACAGCGCCGGTCTTCGCCTTGGCTGGTGTCATGGTCCGATTGTCTCATAAATCGCAATAGCTCGAGTTACGAACACATAGTTTTGACACAGCTTCTGAGACATGCCGAGCTGGCTGTTGCATCGTGCAATGCGACAACTGGCAGTCGTCTCAGTACTAAAGTTCTGAGACTTGAATAACAGCAGCTACTGATTGGCGGCCTGGGCCCCGTGCCCGTACAGGGACGGTGTCGGCGGGTTCAACGATTACCCTCGCCTTGCGGCTCCTCCGCTGGAAGCGGCGACCACCTCCGACGATGATGTCGCGGGTGGTGACAAGGCGTCCGACGAGCACATCTCTTCTGAATATGTGAATCTGGGCATCGCTGTGGTGACGCCAATCGACAAGGTGCTCAACACGCTGGACCAGTCCCCGCTACGAGAGATGATCGCCGAGCGCCAGAGGACTACTGAGGAGGGCCTGAGGGCGCTCGGTCGGGGAGGTTTTCTCCTCTGACGGCCATTACGCGATTGCGTACGCTCAATTGGGAATGCCAGGACTTGCCCATTGGCCGGTAGTCAACTGTGCAATTCAGTCATCACTTCCGCCCCATTACCCAGTTGACGATCTTTCCCACCACTCCTGGTGACGAGCCGCCTTCGTCAGCCCGACCAACTTTCCAACCCGGTGGACCGTCGTCCGCGTGCGACTCTTCATCCAGAGATACTCCGCCCCAATCGAAGTCCTCGGGTTCGGATTCGAGCAGCGAGAACAGTTTCTCTAGCATGGCTTCGTATTCGTCGATCCCGCGTCCCGACTTCGATGTGAACAACAGCCGTCGGGCCCCAAGTAACTTCGCCTCGCGCTTGGTTTGGGACAAAACAACGTGCCACGGTAGGCCGGAGCCGCAATCATGGCGCACAACGAACGTCGCATGTTCGCCCCTGCAGGGGCTGATCGCAACGGCGTCCTCACCACGGCCGTCCGGGTGTGCGATGGAGAGAACGACGTAGAGGTTGTCCCGGCCCCTCGACGGGAAGGCGCCACGGTGGATTCGGCAACGCGCTTCGGGGAAATAATCCTCAAGCCGCTTCAGCACCTCGACGCGTCTCAGGTCGATCTCCCGACCCTTATAGCTCCCTTTTGCGCGTAGTTCCGTGATGAAGGAGTGGATCAGTTCACCCGGCGGTAGGACCACAAACGGCAGGTCACCGTCCGCCACCCCAGCCGAAACCCTTGCCACGCTGGCCAACTCAGCGATGAAGTCGAAGTCACCCCGTTCGAGCGCAAGCAGTTCGTCCTGTCCGTTGACGAACTGTTCTTCGAAATCATCCAGGTCATCGCAGAGTAGTAGCTCGACGAAGCCGATCATCCGTTCCAGGTTGTCGATCGCGGCGATCACGTTTTGCGGGTGCTGGCGCCACGCGCGGGGCTCTGGAGGAGCCAGTTGGCGCACCTTGTCAATCAGCTGCTCTCTACAGTCGTCGTCGCCGAAGATCAGCAGAGAGGCGTGGATCAGGAAGATCGTGCTTGCCCGCGCTCGACGCAGCGCGTCTTCAGCCAACCGCCAGCTGGCGTCGACGTCGATCCGGTCAAACTCGGCTTCAATCGCGTTCCGGGTCAGATCATGGAATTGGTCAAGGAATCTGCCGTGATTGCGGATGAGTCGCGTCAGTAGTTCTTTGTCGTCTTTGACGATTGTGGCGAGCACTCGCAGGCGGCTCTCAACGGAACTGTCAAAGGCTGAGCCGGGGCGGCTCATTGCCTCGCGGTAGCGCCAACTGAAATAGCCGAGGTGCTCGCCGCTCCCCTCCAGGTAGAGCAACTCGAGAAACTCGACTATCTGGCCGGTATCGAGATCTTTCGTACCGGCGGCGAGCACTGCGTCCACCATCTCGTCCAGGTGCGTGGAGCCGGAATCAAACTCGGCAGCAGCCAGCAGCTCCGTTAAGCCGTCATCTTGCTGAATCTCTTCGTCCTCGAGCAGATCCGCCAGCCGACGAAGGCACTCCTCGCGCGAGCCTGTGAAGCCCAGCCGGATGAACCAGTCATAGAACTGACCATTGTCGGCTGGGCGGGAACTCTCATCCCAGCGTCTGACTCCTAGACCATGCGACTCGACCGCATCGACGAGCCGGCGCGCCGCCGTCTCCGACGCATCGAAAACGAGGTAGTGGCCGAACTGGTTACTCTCCAAATACCAGGCCTCGATTCCGAGTTGGCCGGCGTCGTCATCTCCCCCGTTCGGGCCGTCCTCAGGCGTATAAGGAGTGTCTTTGTATGCCGGTAGGAAGCGGTTGCAGTCATCCTTGTCCACCGGGTCGTCCATGATATTGATGTGGTCCCCTTCGTTTAGGGGATAGACCGCTCCGTTGTAGACGACGCCGGCATACCCATCGGGCATGAGCCGCACCGGACGGGCAGCCAGCTTGGCCACCAGCCGGTCGCCGTCATAGACAGCGACATCCACCTTCTTTGATGCCATCACGCCCCCACGCTCAGTGCACCCGCCGGCTGCACAACCGTTGCCGCCAGCTGATCAACCTGCCGCAGCAGCTCAGCCGGCGGAGCGCTCAAGTCGAGGACATGGCAGTGGATCACCACACCGCTGCCCCGGGCGGTGTGCAGGTCCACTGGCTCATTGCCTTTCGCGTACACCAGGTGCCCCTCATAAAGGAATACACAGTCCCGATTTGCAGGAATCGGACACGAATGAAATTTGATGGGACGGCAACGGGTCGAGATCAATGAAATCTTCCTCGCTCTCCAACCGCCACTGATCCTCGCCGTTACTTCGTGTCATTACGTCGTGTGTCAGTACGTCGTCATCGAAGAGAAGACCAGATTCCAGATCCGCGTAGACCGCTCCAACTGGAAGCGACGTGCCATGGCCTCGTACCGCACGCGCGGTATTCTCTGACGCCCCAAGGTAGCCCGGCACAGTTTCGGGAGCGAGAATCCCGTAGGTGGCTTCAAGCACGTTGGTCTTGCCAACGTTGTTCTTCCCGAAAAGGATAGTAAGCGGCCCCATTTCGATTTCTAGGTAATCCACGGAGCGATACCGCATAATGATCGTCTTGCACAATCGCATGAGCAGTGACGTTACCTGCTGCCATCACCCAGGTGATCATCACCGTCTCCGCACGACACGGCTGGAGACCGCACGGAGGTCACTGTGCCATCGTCACCGGCGTCATCGACGCCCGTGACTGGTTACGCGGGCGTTGTCCTCCACCAGGTACCGATAGGGCGTCGTCCTGCTCACGCTGAGGTTTGGCGATGTCCTTGACAGCTCGCGGGGAATCCACCCGCTTTAATTTCGATACTTATTTCTATGTTTTCATGTGCAGCAATCATCCGGAGGGTCGGCGGGACCTCGCCACCACCTTCCGCGCTAGGGCGGCGCCGCGATCGGGGTTAGACCAACCCCGATCCGTGCCCCCAATTTTCATGTTCATCTTTTCCCCTTCTGTTTCTTTCGGTTGGTGCCCCGGTGATTCCGGTTGGACGGCTCGATTCGTCAGCCATGACAAGTGCATCGTCGTAACCCACTAAGTCGTCAACCACGTGTGCCGCGGCGGCGCCCTGGGCGGTCGGGCGCTGCACCAGCGTTGCGGGCCGAAGTAGTCGAACACTACGTGACTGGCATGAGCTGCCGAAGAGTCGCTGACACGTCCGGCCTCGGACGCACAACTGTCCTTCGGATCTTGAAGGACGCTGGCGTCGAGATCCGCCCGCAAGGCCGAAAGTATTGAGCGGCCATCTGCGATGGACCGTGTGATCGTCACGTCGATATACCCAGCGCCCCAAAGGATTACGACCTCAGTCACCATCCACACGCAGTGCGGCTACGATATCGTCTGCCGAGATGAAGCCTTCGTGTGGGCTGCCGTGCGGTGACATTTCTGATCGCGCAGCGAGGCATCCGGTTAATGCGAGCGCTAACGGCGGTGGCAGGTCGAGGGAGTGAATCAGCGCTAGTTGCGGTGGGATTTCCAGGGCGAGTCCCGGGCTGCGGTAGGTAAAGACGTGGTGGCCGCAGATCATCTCCCAGAGGATGAGTCCGAGGGCTTGCACGTCATACCCGATGCAGCGCTGCCGGTCATCAGCGTCCAGCCCATCCAGGCGCTTGGCCAGGCCAAAATCGACCACGGTGATCTGGTCGCCCGTGAAAACGTGGTCGGGCGAGAGGTCGCGGTGGACGTAGCCCAGTGCGTGCAGGCGCTGCAGCCACGCGGCCAGGGCCCGAGCAAGCCGAAGGATGACGTCCAGTTCCAGTCTGTCGTCCCGCGCGAGTTGGTCGAAACGGGGCGCATATAAGCGTTCGCAGGCATGAAACATGGTCCCCGGCGTGGTGGAGAACGCATGCACCACGGGAAAGCCCGGTCTGTCATGAAGCGCCTGCATTATGTCGATTTCGCGCAAGAAGTTCCTGTGCACGCCGGGAGTGTCGGCATGCAGCGCCTTAATGAAAAGCTCGGCGCCCGTGTCGATGTGTGTGCCGAGGAAGCACTCGGTTAACGGCCGCCGGCCGAGTGATCGGACATTCGCCAGCCGCGCCCTCGTGAACGCGCTGCGCAGGGCGTCACCAGGGAGGGTCATCCCTCGAACAGCGCCTCCGACAGCGGTTTCCAGAGAATCATCCCTGCTTCGGTCAATGCACGTGTCTCGGCGAGATAGCCGTCGAGCACGCGGATACGCTCCATGCTTTCGTCGAGCGTGCGGCCGTTGAGTCGGTAATACTTCGGCTGGCTGCGCACTAGGTTGCGGTGATAGATCGCAGCGTTGGCGAAAGCATGGAATGCGTAGAGCGTCAGGTCGATCGAACGTCCCTTCTGCTTTATCGGGGAGAAATATTCCTTTTTGTCCGTGCCGTCGTGTAGCGGGGTCAGGCGCTGCAGCGCAAGGAAATGATGGTGACTGGCTTCATGCGCCAGCGATTCGGCCAATTCGACGGCAGGATTGGGGAAGGAGAGGAAGGTCAGCCCTGGGAATTCCTCGACCGATGCGCTGATACGCTGCCCGTCCGAGGCGTCGAGCGGCACGATGTTGCGCATGCCATTGGCGATCCAGGGTAGGAAGCTCGGTGCGTACTGGGTCAGGAACTCGCCCGCTTCCTCGAGGACGGGAGAAATCTGCGCTGTCGCGTCGGGAAGGGCCGAGCGATTGCTGGGGTGTGGGTAGCGGCGTCCGTCGGCAGGCGTCCACACCGGGATCGGGTGTCCACACATCCCCACGGTGCCCACGCTTGGCGTGACATCGCTGTGCCACAGGCAGTCTCGGTCCTGTTGCGCCTCTACGGTGGCGATGGCCGCGCCTTGGAAATACAGGTGTATCTCCGCTCGGTTCTGGCTGCGTTGGAACGTGACGCGATCGGCTTCCGGGAGTCGCAGCGTGCCCCAGAACAATTTCTGGGGCGATTTCAGCCGAATGTCTGCCTCGGTCAGCACGCCTTCTGCGCCAAGACGCAGCAACATCGGCGCAAGGACATTCCACGCGGCTTCACCGTGGAGGGGGCTGGACAGCAGCCGTTCGATTTGCGCGAGGTCCGGGTTCCAGGCGGCCGACCAGGGCAAGGCTTTGCCCGTAATGTGTTGGGCCTGAGTGAAAACAGACGAAGAGCGGTCCGTCATCGCGGCGCCGCATCGCTCGAACGCAAGCTCGAATAGTGCGCTGGCGTATTCGCCTATCAGGGCATGCGGCAAGGTGGCATCGGCATGTAACTCCGGCGACGCGAAATAACGCGCGGCCTCGGCATTGACGATGGGGTAATCCTGGACAGGCCCGACCGCTGCGGTCATAGCGCGAATTCTCCCCTGGCTTCGACGGGATGTGAAAGGGACGCATCGGCATTGACGATGGCACGCATATGTCGGAACAGTTTCAGGATATCGGCGCACCAAACGGACGGGTTGTCGAAGAGGCGTTGGCGGCTGTATCGGTGGGGCATGTAGCCGCCCCCGCAGGTGCGCAATTCCGGGCAGGCGCCGCAGGCTGCAGGCGGAGGAATGGTCCCTTCGAACAACGCGCGGGCCAGCGGACTGGCCTGACGAAGGTCATCGAAGCCGTGGCTCGTGATGTTCAGGCCGGTGTGGTTCAGCGCCGCCTCACAGACGCGCAGGACGTCGTTGGCCTGGATGCTGCCGTCGGTTTCAATAATGGCGTAGGGCATGGGACCGCCGCCGAAGGCGTCCGTAGTGCCTGTATCCCCCATGATCAGGCGGAATATATCGGAGAAAAAGCGTACCGATACATCTGGATTGTCCTCGGCCAGCCAGGCATCGAGCGCGGGCAGCAGGTAATCCGCCGCCGGGGTGGGGCCGTAGGTGCCATATTGTGCCCGCCAGTCGTCATGCGTTACGTCGGGCAGCAGGAAGTCAAAGTCGGTGACGCCGATGGAGCGCAGGTAATGATATGTTTCCGCACCGTTCGCGCCAGGGCGGACTACCGACAGCACCGCCACGTGCATACCCGCATCCATCAAATGTCTGATACCCGCCAACGTCCGGTCGGTGGAGCCGCGGCCCATGTGATCGACACGGGCGACATCGTTGATCTCGAGCGGGCCGTCAAGACTGACGCTGACCGAGATGCGCAGCTCCTTCAGCAGCCTCGCCCACTCGGCATCGATCAGCGTCGCATTGGTCTGGACGCTCAGCGACCCCAGCGCGGAGCCTGCCTCGCGCCGCAGCCGCTCGACCAGCGCTCGGAAACGCTCATGGCCCAGCAGAAGTGGCTCACCGCCGTGCAGGCAGACGCCGATGCGGTGGCCGGGCCGCTCCGCACAGTACTCCCTAATCCGCGCGATCAGCACGCCGGTCAGCTCCTCGGACAGCAGCCCCGGCCGGTTGCGATAGCCATCATCCTTGCCGTGGTAGACGTAGCAATAGCTGCAGTTAAGGTTGCAGGCGCTCACGACCTTGAGTACAAGCTGACCGACGGCGATTGCGTCGGCAGGCGATGCTGCGGCGCGCCCAGCGGCGGCAGTCGGCATTACACCGGATCGGACACGATATCGACTATCTGTCGATCGCCCATCTTCCATTACTTCGAAAAAATCTTGAGGTAGGCGATCTTGAGGTAGGCGATCTTGAGGTAGCTCATGCGAGACAGGTCTTCGATGTCGGCGACGCTGGCTGCGGCAAGGAGCGCCTGTTTGGCGGCGATGTCGGATCGTAGCTTGGCCAGAATCATGGAGCGGTACTGCTCAGACTTAAGAGTGACGGACTCTTTGTCGTCTTTCGGCGCGGCCTTTGTCTTGTCGTGCTCTGCAGTCATGTAATCCCCTTTCGACAAGACTGTGAGGCGAACTTAGATAGCTGGCCAAGTCATACCAATCGCTGGCGTCCACCGCAGAGAAATCAACGAATCGTTATCGTGCGTCACTGGCTCCGTTCCGAGTTTGTACGCTCCTGGGCAAACGAGCCGGAATCCCCAGACGCACTCCCATGAATAGAGCTGGTGAACTGCCTCGCTGCGGGCGGGGTCCGGCCCGGTTCGTAGCGAAGCTACACATGTTTGACTCCTGTCGGTTGACAGGTCGGAATGAACCGCCCCGGTGAGTCCGGAGACTTTTTGATCTGAGATCTCAGCCGGCGGCTGGTCTCCGGTGTTGAGCGTAATAGGCGGTCTCCAGTTCGACGGGTGGGATGTCGCCGCAGTATTCGTAGAGGCGGCGGTAGTTGAACCAGTGGACCCATTCGGCGGTGGCCAACTCGACTTCCTCGATGATGCGCCAGGGCTTGCGGGGTTTGATCAGCTCCGTCTTGTACAGCCCGTTGATCGTCTCGGCCAGAACGTTGTCGTAGGAGCTGCCGACCGCTCCGACCGACGGCTGGATACCGGCCTCGGCGAGGCGTTCACTGAACCGGATCGATGTATACTGCGAACCTCTATCTGTATGGTGGACAACGTCTTTCAAATCGAGTACCCCTTCCTGTTGGCGGGTCCAGTGTGGGCCCGGGTCGGGGGTCGCGGCGTTTTAGTTCACGTTCCGGTCGGCGTTGAACGCCTTGTAGCAGGTTGCGATGACAGCGGCCTCCAAGGCGGCTTTCAAGCCTTTGTCCGTGACGCATTGCGGACACACGACACCGAACGCGCGGATGTACCCGTTGTGGTTGTGAATTTCAACCGCGTGCCATGCCGGCGGCTGATCTTCGTCGTCGCAATAGAGCCACCAGGGTTTGGTGGTCGAGAACACATACGTGTGCCATAACGGCATTTCCTCGCCCGGCCATTCGCGGTCGCAGAAGATGCAGTGAAACCCCGTCTTGGTTTCGATAGTCGGTATCATCACAGTCCTTTACCGGGCATTGCGTTTAATTGTGGAATTGGTAGTCAAATGCCAAGCGCCGCAAGGACACCGATAGACATCCGTCGGCGAAATTCGTCGAATCGCTCATGACGCTGGCCGATCGGTGCGAATCATCCGGTTGTCATTCAGCCACGCCTCCACGTCGCGACGCCGGTAATAGACCCGGCGCATCACCTTGACGAAGACGGGGCCGGCGCCCTTGTACCGCAACCCAGCCCACCTTGCAACGACCTCGAGCGCGACTTTTCCTTCCCGGATGAGATAGAAGAGCGGGAAGCCGAGACAAACTTTCCGTCGACAATGGTCATCGACGCGATCATTGTGGGCGTTGTCCAAGGGCGCGCGGGTGATCAATAAGCGTAGTGCCGTCTTCAATGTCGAAGCCGTCGGACTGGCCGATGCTTCGGCGGTATTCGGCGCGAGAGCGGCGCCGGCAGTTGTCGAAACCGTCAGCACCTGGTAGGTGCCGGGCGCCAGTACCTGGTCAGGGCGGGCCGAGCCGAGCACCTCGCGCCACGTGTCGAGGGCGCCCCACAAGCCGCCCTGGAGCAGGAAGTTGGTGTCGGACACCCAACCCACCACCGACACCGGGTTCCGCTGGGGCCCGAGTAGCAAGGTCTGGCCTTGCTTCACGCCGTAGGCCTTGAGGCTGGTGTCCGCGTAGACCTGGCCGGTCTTCTCCGGGGGCGCGGGGACACCGCGCGGTGCGCGCTGATAGCCGAAGAGAGCGACGCTGGCCTCCGTGGCCTGACCCGGCACCTTGGCGCCGAGTAGGACGGTCCCGAGGCCGCCCACCTGCTCGACACCCGGCACCCGCTCGACCTGGGCTGTGGTCGCTGGGTCGATTCGCGAGCGGATCACCGATAGGTTGGCGTCGCTGGCGTAGGTGAGCAGCGCGCCCGGCTGGGCCCGCAGCCCGCCGGTGAATCCGTTGTAGAGGCCGTCCAGCAAGCCGCCCAGGGTCAGCAGCAGCCCGGTGAGGAGCACTAGGGCGATGATCGCGGGCGCAAAGCGCCAGGGTCGGCGTCGTAGCTCCTGCAGCGCCACCTTCATTCGATGCCTCCGAGCCCGGGGCGGCCGACGGCCTGAAACGGATCGATGCGCAGCACGCGCCACACCGAGAAGGCCACCCCGAGCAGCGAAAGGCCCACGACCACGACCGTGCTGACGACGAGTGCGCGCGGGTCGATGGCCAGCGGAAGGCCGGTGTTGACCACCGCGGTGGCCAACACGAGCAACCCCACGGCGACCAGCAGCGCCAACCCGAGCACCAGGACGACCTGCTGGATAAGGCCGCGCACCAGATAGCTCGCCGGTGCCCCCACGGCTCGCAGCAGCGTCAACGCTGCGGTCTTCTGCGCGGTCAGAATTAGGAAGAAGAATCCGGTCACGAGGGCGACCACTACGACGGCGAGCGTCAGCAGGAGGGCGAACGACCCCTGTGTCGACGAGACGCCCGGCGCGTCGGCTACCGCCTCGCTGCGCGTCAGCGCGGTCACCTGCGGCACCGCGGCGTTGATGGAGTCGGCAAGCGCCTTCGGGCTGACGCCCGGCGCCGGGATCACCGCCACCACCGAGGGCCACACCATGGTTGCGTCGGGGTTGACCGCTTTGCGCAAGCTGGTGAATGTGTCGAAGGTAACGAAAAGGCTTGGCTGCACATTGAATTGGCTCTGCGCGGTCAGTCCCACGATGGTGACCGGAGATCCCCCGGCGGCGGTGGTCACCGTGTCGCCGATGGCGAAACTCTTGGTCTCGGAACTGGCCACCCCCTGGCGGGGTGCGGTGGCGGGTCGGCCACTGATCAGCTTGGTGGGCTGGCCTGGCTTGCCCGGTTCGGCTCCGATCACGGCCACGTCGATTTGCTGACCCTGAGCCAGCACGGTCATCGTCGCCGCACCCAGCGGCCCGGCCTGGCCCATGCCGGGGACGGCGGCCACCTTGTCGACGATGTCGGGGCTCATCACGCTTGCTTCGAGGTTGTTGCGAGCTTCGGAGCTGTAGACCAGGACGGCGCCGGACTGGTTCTGCAAGGCGCCCGTGAAACTGTTGAGCAGCGAGGACAGCAGCGTCTGCTGGAAGAACACCAGGAAGATAAGCAGGCCAACGGCCCCGGCAAGCAGACCGAAGCGCACGGGTGCACGTCGGACCTCACGGCTGGCCAGCAACACGACTCGAACCCTACGGCGGGCAGTTCCTGTTCACTCACCACGATCGCCGACTGTCGCAGAACGCGGCGCGGGAAGAACTCGACCGCGCGAAGGTGCGCTCGCGGCCGAGTCGGCCGTTGAACCTGGTGTAGGGGGCGCCGACCGGGAGAACGGCAGTCGCTGCTCCGAGACTCGCCACCACCGTTGAGATTTCGCCGAGGGCTACGTGGCGAGCAAGGCCCAGCCCCGAGGTGACGCCGTGCAGCGCCGCGCGTACATCGGGTCCATTGGCCAGGCCCCAATTCCTTGAACACTGATCGGTATCGCCTCCCGTCGCCTGTGGCTACGCACATTCACAAGTGGCGAGCGGCCGCATCGAGCGGGACCTAAGTCCCTATGCCGCCCGGCAGGCGTGTGATTAGCGTTCCCCGACATGGCAGCACCCGACAGCGGAGAACCGCCGGCGGTTGCATTCCATCAGCCTCCTCGCGGCGCAGGTCCATTGGACTACATCGTCAGGCCGTTTCGACGGACCGGGCGTTACTACGCTCGGTCATGGCGGGACTATCTCGACCATCAGCCGGATGAACTCCCCATTGCGCGACCCACTCTCGCGCTCGCTGCACAAGCGTTCCGCGACGAGATCGTGCTTACCGGCTTTCGATTGTTCCGGCCCCTCAGCGATACGCACGTGTTCGAACGAATCAACCGCGAAGTGCGAGCAGCGCTCGAGTTCTACGGACAGCTCGGATGTCTGGACAAACCCGAAGAATTCTTCGCGATCCCGCCGCCGCTGACCGACGTCACGGTCCGGCCGGTCACGGTGCGCGGACGCTCCTACGAACGCATCTTCTTCGACAGCGGGTACGAACCGAGAGAAGGCGAACCGGGCCGTGGACGCTGGCTGGGCTATACCGCCAACAACCGCGAGTATGCGTTGCTCCTGCGACACCGGGAGCCACGACCCTGGCTGGTGTGCGTGCACGGTGCCGTGATGGGCCGCGGCCTGCTCGACCTCACGCTGTTCCGTGCCTGGCATCTGCACGAGGACCTCGGCCTGAATGTGGTCCTCCCAGTCCTTCCGATGCACGGCCCACGCGCACGTGGCCTGCCACAGGGCGCGGCGTTCCCCGGCGAGGACGTGCTCGACGACGTCCACGCCGCGGCGCAGGCGGTGTGGGACGTGCGCCGTCTGCTGTCCTGGATACGCATGCAGCAACCGGACTCGCCAATCGGTCTGAACAGCATCTCCCTCGGTGGCTACATCACATCGCTGACCGCCAGCCTCGAGGCAGGTCTCACCTGCGCGATTCTCGGCGTCCCGGTCGCCGATATGACTGGACTGCTCAGGCGCCACGCCGGGATGAGCCGCACCGACCCGCGCCGCGAGACCGTCACGTTGGCGGAACCGCTGGGCGCGATGGTGTCGCCACTGTCGCTGACTCCCCGGGTTCCGATGCGGGGCCGCTTCATCTATGCCGGGATCGCTGACCAACTCGTGCACCCTCGCGAGCAGGTCGTCCGCCTCTGGGAACACTGGGGCAGACCCGAAATCGTCTGGTACGAAGGCGGTCACACCGGCTTCTTCCAATCTCGGCCGGTGCAGCGGTTCGTGGACGCCGCGCTCATCCAGTCAGGACTCGTCGATTCGTGAGTAAAGAAGACCGCCGCCGATGACCGCCAACTCGACGACAGCAAGCGCGACGACACGCACGCTTGCCCTGACGTCCCGCGCCACAGGTGGAGGACCAAACCGGGTAGCTTCGCGGAAACCGCAACTCGGCTAGCTCGACGCGTACTGCATCATCGGTTCGGAATCCACCTGGCCGCTCGGTGAGATGATATTCACCACGTCGGGCCGCACCTGATAGCGCGTTCGATCGGTTGGGTTGGTGACATCGAACCCGCTGGATGTGCTGACTGCGTTAGCGATTCGATACTGGCGCTGCTGGGCTTGACCTGGTAGCTAGGTACAGGGTTCATGCTGGTGGCGTGAGAACCAGCGAGGTCGCCGCCGGCACCTACCCAGGCGATGTCGTCGGTGAAATGGTTGTCGGTGGGCCCGTAATCGGGGGATGTCGGATCCGTTCGCAGCCAACGTTTGTGGGGCTCGCCGGCGGGTACTGTTACTGACCGTGGCAGGCGGCGAATCGGGGAGTCAACCGATGCGGGAAGCGGGGACCCAGGAGCTCGGGGGCCTCACTGCTCCGCTAGTCGACCTCATTTGTCTCACGAGCACCGCGATGAGCCACGCGACGGCCGCCCTGTTCAGCACTGATTCTCCCGCGGCCGAGAGCATCGCTGCCGCCTATGAGACGGTGTCCGCGCTGCGTCATGAACTCGAGGACCATGCAGCGGTGCTCTTGGCACTTCGTGCCCAGTCGAGGGTGCCGGAGCTGCCGGTAACCATCGCGGCTGTCCACGTTAACGCCGAAGCCGAGCGCATGGGGCAACTGGCGCGTGAGGTCGCCGATATCGCCCGGACCCGGCGCGCCTGGGCGTCGATACCAGCTCCACTTCTGGGCGTGCTTCGTGAGCTGAGCGAGGGTTGCCTCGATGCAGCTGCAAAGGCAGCCGATGTCGTGGAGTCGCACACGACGATCGGTGTGGCGGAGCTGACCCGGGGTGACGACAACATGGATCGGTTGCGGCACCTGCTGTATCAGCAGCTGTTGTCCAACTCCGGCGTGATCGACGTCGACGCAGCGATCGACCTCACGTTGGCCGCGCGCTGCTACGAACGTTTCGCGGAGCATGCAAAAGCGGTCGCGCATCGTGGTGCGTTGCTCGCCGTGGGGGCGCCAAGGGGCTGAGGGCAGTACGGCGATCGCGGTGTCGGCGAGGATCGAGTTACCCGACGGCGCCGTTCGGGCACGTGGCGGGTGGTAATGAACGCATCGGCGTCCCAACGGTTGACCTGCTCGCCGATAGAGTTGGTACACGATGAGATGAAAGGGAGTCCTGGTGCCTCGTGTGGGGTGGCAGTTTTGGGTCGACCGGGGCGGTACGTTCACCGACATCGTGGCGCGCCGACCGGACGGGCGCCTGCTGACGCACAAGCTGCTGTCGGAAAACCCTTCGCGGTACCGCGACGCGGCGGTTGCCGGGATCCGTGCGCTCCTCGGGACCACCGGAGGTGTGCCCATGCCGGTCGCGCAATTGGAGGCGGTGCGCATGGGTACCACCGTCGCGACAAATGCGCTACTGGAGCGCAAGGGAGAGCGCACGCTGCTGGTGATCACCCGCGGTTTCGGCGACGCGCTGCGCATCGCCTACCAAAATCGCCCACGCATCTTCGACCGTCACATTGTGCTGCCGGAGATGCTGTACGAGCGGGTCGTCGAGGTGGACGAACGGATCACAGCCGGTGGCACGGTGAAGCGCGCCCCCGATCTCGAACTGCTGGGCGAACAGCTGCGGCAGGCGCACACCGACGGGATCCGCGCGGTCGCGGTGGTGTGTATGCACAGTTACCTCTACCCTGCGCACGAGCGGGAGATTGGCAAGCTGGCCGAGCAGGTCGGGTTCAGCCAGATCTCGCTGTCATCCGAGGTCAGCCCGCTGATGAAACTGGTACCGCGCGGCGACACCACCGTCGTTGACGCCTACTTGTCTCCGGTCCTGCGGCGCTATGTCGACCAGGTGGCGGGCCAGATTCGTGGCGTGCGGCTGATGTTCATGCAGTCCAACGGGGGGCTGGCCGAGGCGGGGCACTTCCGCGGCAAGGACGCGATCCTGTCCGGCCCAGCAGGCGGCATCGTCGGCATGGTGCGGATGTCGGCACTTGCCGGATTCGATCACGTCATCGGCTTCGACATGGGTGGCACCTCCACTGACGTGTCGCACTACGCCGGCGACTACGAGCGGGTGTTCACCACTCAGATGGCCGGGGTTCGGCTGCGCGCTCCGATGCTGGACATCCATACGGTGGCGGCGGGCGGCGGGTCGATCTTGCATTTCGACGGCAGCCGCTACCGGGTCGGACCGGACTCGGCCGGGGCCGACCCGGGCCCGGCGTGCTACCGCGGCGACGGTCCGCTCGCAGTCACCGACGCTAACGTGATGCTTGGCCGCATCCAGCCCGCACACTTTCCGGCCGTGTTCGGGCCCGGCGGAGATGAGCCGCTCGACGCCGGCGTTGTGCAACAGAAGTTCACCGAGCTGGCCGCCGAAATCCGGGCGGCCACCGGCGACGACCGTACGCGCGAGCAAGTCGCCGAGGGGTTCCTGCGGATCGCCGTGGCCAACATGGCCAACGCGGTCAAGAAGATTTCCGTACAAAAGGGACATGACGTAACCCGTTACGTGCTAACCACATTCGGCGGTGCCGGCGGGCAGCACGCGTGCGCTGTCGCCGACGCGCTGGGTATCCGCACGGTGCTCGTTCCACCGATGGCGGGCGTCCTCTCCGCGCTTGGGATCGGCCTCGCTGACACCACGGCGATGCGGGAGCAATCCGCGGAGATCCGGCTCGAGACGGCCGCCCTGGAGCGGTTGGTCACGATCGCGGACTCGCTCGCGCAGACCGCGCGCACCGAGTTGCTCGACGAGGCCATTCCTACCGAGCGGATCCGGGTGGTTCGACGGGTGTATCTACGCTACGAGGGAACCGACACAGCCCTTCCGGTCGAACTAGCAGACCTCGAGGCAATGACCACCGCATTCGAAGCCAGCCATCGCGCGACGTACTCATTCCTGATGGATCGCCCGTTGATCGCCGAAGCGGTCTCGGTGGAGGCGATTGGGCTCACCGAGCAACCCGATCTGTCCCATCTTGGCGAGCAGGCTGCCGACAGCGCAGGCTCGTCAGAGACCGTCCGGGTCTACTTGGGCGGATCGTGGCGCGAAGCCCCGCTGCGTCACCGGGAGCGGATGCGGCCGGGGGCCACGGTGACGGGCCCGGCGATCATCGCCGAGGCCAACGCCACCACCGTCATTGACGACGGGTGGCGGGCGACGTTGACTGAGTCCGGGCACCTGCTTGTCGAGCGGGTAACTGCCCCCGCGGCGCCTGATGCGGGCACCGAGGCCGATCCAGTGCTGCTGGAGATCTTCAACAACTTGTTCATGTCGATCGCGGAGCAGATGGGCTTCCGGCTGGAAGCGACCGCCCAGTCGGTGAATATCCGTGAGCGGCTGGATTTCTCGTGTGCGCTGTTCGATCCGGACGGCGATCTCGTCGCCAATGCGCCGCATATTCCGGTGCATCTCGGCTCGATGGGCGCCACTGTTAAGGAGGTGATCCGCCGGCGCGCCGTCGATATGAAGCCACGCGACGTGTACGCGGTCAATGACCCGTACCACGGCGGCACCCACCTGCCGGATATCACCGTCATCACTCCGGTCTTCGATGCGGCGGGCGAACAGGTTCTGTTCTTTGTCGCGTCGCGCGGGCACCACGCCGAAATCGGCGGTATCACCCCCGGCTCCATGCCCGCCGACAGCCGCGAAATCCACGAAGAAGGCGTGCTTTTCGACAACTGGCTTCTCGCGGAGAACGGACGGTTCCGCGAAGCCGAAACCCGGCGGCTGCTCGCCGAAGCGCCTTACCCGTCCCGCAATCCCGACACCAACCTCGCCGATCTGCGCGCGCAGATCGCCGCCAACCAGAAGGGTGTCGACGAGGTCCGCAAGATGATCGACCACTTCGGCCTCGATGTCGTGCAGGCCTACATGCACCACGTCCAGGACAACGCCGAGGAAGCGGTCCGCGGCGTCATCGACAGGCTCGACGACGGCGAATACCGCTACACCATGGATTCCGGCGCGACGATCGCCGTGCGCGTCATCGTCCACCGCGCCAGTCGCAGCGCGACCATCGACTTCACCGGAACCTCTCCCCAGCTGGACACGAACTTCAACGCGCCATCGTCGGTGGCGACCGCCGCAGTGCTCTACGTGTTCCGGACCCTGGTCGCCGAGGAGATCCCCCTCAACGACGGCTGCCTGCGCCCGCTGCAGATCGTCATCCCGGAAGGGACGATGCTCGCACCGACCTACCCCGCTGCGGTTGTCGCCGGCAACGTCGAAACCTCACAGGCCATCACCGGCGCGCTGTTCGCCGCGCTGCGTGTGCAGGCCGAGGGAGCCGGGACGATGAACAACGTCACCTTCGGCAACGAGCGGCACCAGTATTACGAAACCCTCGGATCCGGTTCTGGGGCCGGCGACGGGTTCGACGGGACGTCCGTGGTGCAGACGCACATGACAAACTCGCGGCTCACTGATCCGGAAGTGCTCGAATGGCGTTTCCCCGTGCTGCTGCGGCAGTTCGGCATCCGTCGCGGCAGCGGTGGTGCCGGACGATGGCGCGGCGGTGACGGCGCCGTCCGTCGGATCCAGTTCACCGAGCCGATGGTTGTGAGCATGTTGTCCGGGCATCGGCGAGTAGCGCCCTACGGTATGGCTGGCGGCTCACCCGGGGCGCTGGGACGCAACCGCGTAGAACGCGCCGACGGCAACACCGTCGAGCTGGCCGGGTGCGACTCGACCGAAGTCCAGCCCGGCGACACACTGGTCATCGAAACCCCCGGCGGCGGCGGATACGGCACACCCTGATCGCACAGATCGCACAGGGATCGATGAGCACGTCCTCCGGCGCCGTGTGAGCCGGAGGAAGCGTTAGCGCTAGCGGCAATTTGACCGAGGCGCCCCTGCGCGAGGCGTTCGGGCATTCCCCATGGGCGTGATCGCGATCGCCGCTGAGGTAGTCGGCGCTCGGGTGGGACTGGCGGCCAGCACATTCGTGCGGGTATTACTGGGATCCGCCGCTGGTGTCGTTCTGTGTGCAGAATACGTCCACCACATGGCCGAAGCTGAAGGACGTTCCGCGGCTGGGCATCAATGTGCTGGGCGAGTCGCACGACGAGGCGGCGCGCAAGCTGCCGCGCGTACCGGCGACTGGTTCGCGGGGTTGCAGGCCATCTCGACCGAGAACGGTGCGGCGTTCATCGAGGGCACCAGCGTCTGGTAGGAAAGCTCGATCGAGCAGTTAGTTCCAGCCGGCGATCCACCATCCTGATCCTGGGGTCAACGACATCACCGTTCACACCAAGCTGCCACCAATTATGTTCCACCGCAGCATATTTCGCCGCCTAGGCGTCTAATCAGCGCCTACTGGCGATGGAACGGTGAAATCGCCCTCGAATGCGTCGGCCAGCAGCCGATAGGTATTGTGCCGGGTCTCGTTGTCGGGGTCTGCGGTGCGGATGAGGCGGGCCGTGTGTACCTCCGTGCGCACAAGTCGGCGTCTACCAACGCCGGCGTGGTCGCGACCACTGCAAGCGCACTTGCTGACCGGGACGGATCTGCGCGACCCGGTCGACGTCGTGATCGGTAACCACACCGATCACCGGATAGCTGCCGGTCACCGGATGATCGGGGCCGAGGATCACCGGCAACCCGTTGGGCAGCACCTGAATCGCGCCGCGGGTTGCACCCTCGCTCGGCAGCTGGCGATCCGGCCAGCGGTGCTGTAGCGGCCGGCCGTCCAGCCGCATACCAACCCGGTCGCTGCGGTCGGAGGCCACCCACTCGCTGTGTACCAGTGCGTCGGGATCGATGAACCAGTCGTCGCGCGGCCCTGGCACCACGTTAAGCTCGATCGGGTCCTCGGTGAACGACGCCACCGGCGCCTGGTCCAGTTCGGGAAAGTCGGTGGTGTGCTCGCCGACGGGCAGCACGTCGCCGGGCTGCAGGGGCTGCGGACCGATACCCGACATCACGTCGAAGCTGCGCGAGCCGAGCACCGGTTCGACAGCGATTCCGCCGCGCACCGCCAGGTACGTGCGCAGCCCGTAGTGGGGCGAGCCCAGCGAGATCACCTGGCCGTCATGTGCATAGTGAATGCTGTTGATGCCGAAGGGGATTCCGTTTACCGCGGGGTCGGTGTCGGCGCCGGTCACAGCGATTGCGACGTCGCCGCCGCGCACTCGTGCGGTCAGCCCGCCGAAGGTCACCTCGATCGTGGCCCGGTCGGCGGGGTTGGATACCAGCCGGTTGGCCAGCGTATGCGAGCGCCTATCCGCGGCGCCGGAGCGGGTGACCCCAAGATGGGCCAGGCCGGGCCGGCCGAGGTCTTCGATCAGGGCCAGCGGCCCGGTGCGCATGATTTCCAGCGTCGGCGGACGGGAGCGAAGCGACTGGGTGGTGAACTCGGTCGTCATCGCGCCTCCCAGAATTGCACCCACTTGCGGGGCGTCAGCAGCGCCGACCGGGTGGCCTGCGTGAGTCGCGTACCGCATTCGGCACAGAACTTGGCCGTGGGACTTGACTGCGCGCCACAGGAGCCACAGAGCAGCCCCGTCACGGTCAGTCCACCGCCACCATCCTCGCCGGGGTCCACGTCAGTATCGTGTCACTCGCTGGTGACCGACGGTGTGCTATTCCGCTCGGTGATTGGCCACGACCCGGTGTAGCTTGCTACTTGGCTGTGGTCGCGACAAGGAGTCGCCATGGGACGTTCGGAACCTGATGCCTACCGGCGGCTGGCCCGCTGGTATGACTCGATCTTCGGCCGACTGAACGCGGGCCTTCGGGGACTCGGCCTGAAGATGCTCCCGCCCCGCGAGGGGATGGATGTCCTTGATGTGGGGTGCGGCACCGGGATCCAGCTGGCCGCCTACCAGCAGGCAGGATGCCGGGTATCTGGCATCGACGCGTCACCGGCAATGCTGGATGTGGCCCGTCGGCGCTTGGGCGAGCAAGCGGACCTGCAAGTGGGCGACGCGGCCCGCATGCCCTACCCGGACGGGGCATTCGACTTGGTCCTGGCGGCTACCGTGTTGCGCGAGATGCCCCCGGAGGTCCGGGGAACCGTCCTCGATGAGATGAAGCGGGTACTGCGCCCGGATGGGCGGATGCTGCTGATCGATTTCGAGGTGGGCCCTGTGCGGCCGCTACGCGGTTGGATCACCAAGGCCGTCATCGCGATCTCCGAGTCGGCGGCGGGTCGGCCTCACCACCGCAACTACCGCAACTTCATGGCCAGTGGGGGCCTGCCCAGTCTTTTCGGTGACCGGGGTCTGTCGGTGGATCAACGCAGAATCGTCAGCGGTGGTGCGATCGGCGTGTACCTCGTCCGTCCCCAAAGCCTCGACGACACGAGTCCCGCTGGGGCCAGGGAACAATAGAGTCTTCCGCTCAAAAGCTGTATAGAAGTAACTCATGTTCCGCATGACGATCCACGACGTGTTCTTCATCCGAGGTCGCGGCGTGGTTGCGACCGGTCGAGTGGAGTATGGGCAGCTGCACGTCGGTGACGAGGTGCAGATCAACGGTGGCCCCGCCGTCCGTGTCGACGGCATCGAGGCGTTCCGCAAAGTGATCCGCGAGGCGACGGCCGGGGACAATATCGGGGTTCTGTTCTCCGGCCTCGATCGGGGCGCGCTTGCTAAAGGCGACGTCATAAGCTCAGGGGCCGTTATCTACTAATGCAGTGCCGCAATGTATCCCACGTCATTGTGCGGACAGGGCGCCTTCCCCAAAACAGCCGTCCGTCGCATTCGGTCAGGCACGTGCGGTTAGCGGTGGTGGCAGCTCCGATGCCGATCCCATCACCGGCGACGCATTCCACGCGCTGCGGACAGGCTTCAGGGGCTCGTCCCCTGGTTGATGATGAGCGGCGGTGGCGCTCCTTCGTGCGGATCGGCATGTGTCTTGTAAAACGGCGGCAGCGTGCCGGCGCCGGCCTCGAACGGGGTGATGTACTCGTCGTCGAATGTAACCTGGTACCACTGGATGCCGAGCGAGGCGGAGATGTCCGGGTCGGTGCTGTTGGCGCTGGCGATCTTGGTGACTCGTACGCATTTCACGTGCTGGCGCATGATTGACGAGAAGCTCGACAGGCCGGTTGCGTCCCGATCCGGTGATGTCGCGCCATATATGGCACGCATCGGCCGGTCCAGATATCCCCATGCTGTGGCGTAGTCCTGGTTGTTGATCGCCCTGAAGTAGTCCACGATCACCTGCTGGCCCTTGCCGACGGGGCTGGCGTCGGGTTGCCCGTTCGCGCACCCGGGATCTGCCGCAGCCTGCCCGACGAGCATGAGGCCGACTCCGATCAGCGGCACGACCGCGGCCATCACACCGGCAACCAGCTGACCCCGATACCGTGGCAAATCCATACCGGCCAGAATAGGCCCGTTCCCACAAGCCGGTATCGCGGGCGGGCCTACACTCACTCGCCTTGCCTTCCGCCAGTGCCCATTCCAGTTCCCTTTTGCAAGCCACCGATTTCAGCGTCTGATCAGAGACGATCGGCACGAACGCATGGCAGTCGCCGATGCGCCGCAGGATTTCCTCCCACCAGGTTCGGCGGTGACGCAGGCTGCTGCGTACGTGGCGGTGTGACGCCGGGAATCGACCTCGGCCCGTTGTGGAGCGCCGAGCTGGCGGGCGAGCTGGTCGGCCTGTCGCCTGTGTTTGGTTGGTGACAATTGGCCTCTTACGCAGCAGGCCCGGCGAGGAGACGATGACGACGCGACAACGGACCTCGTGTCAGTTCAGGAGGATAGACATCGTGATCGAGGCACTGAAGGACTTTTCCCGAAGGACTTTTCCCGTCAACGCGCCGAAGACCAGGCGGAGCGTGCCACCGCAGAAGCACCGTAGCGCCCAGCTTGAGTCACCGCCGGATCAGAAGGCCGCCAACGAGGCATATCGGGGGCCAGGCTTGCACGTGATGTCAGGCCCGACAAGCGGACCGCTAAAAGGTGTCGCTACGACCATTTATCAGGCGGTCGGCAGCAGGCCAGCAGAAACCTCGTGACAGCGACCCGATAGCCTGCGAGATTCGGGAGCTTTGGTTTTTGGAGAGGAGACGATCTGACATGAGTGATAAATGGTTTTCCGACATTGGTGCGCCGGGAGAGTTGACCCTCGCGGATGTGTGCGGCCAAATCGAGCAGAAAATCCATACCAACGCAGACAACTACAAATTGCCGCAAGAGTTCCCGGACTGGCAGTCGTGCATGGAAGATCGGGACGCCACCATCTACAAGTTGAGCGCAGCAGTTGTCAACCTTTGCCAGATGGTGGAGCACTTGGCATCGGAGCAGCAGCGCGGCGGCGCTAGCCACGCCAGTACATGAGGCAAAGGGCATCGGCAAGACACCAGGCCCGCCACTGCGGCTCACAGGCCCAATCGCTTCGGAACGGTTAGCTGGGAGTAACTACTCCGTCCCGCTTTCTGCACTTGGCATGCTTGTATCCATGACCGTCGAGGTACCTCCGTATCAGTTCTTCCTCTGGCCTGCTCTTCAGGCTGTCATCGCGCTAGGAGGGTCGGCGTCCATCGCGGAGCTTGATGCCGCCGTGATCGATCGCGAGGACATCTCGCCCGAGGTCCAGAGCGTACTTCACCACGACGGGCCGATAACCGAGGTGCAATACCGACTCGCATGGGCGCGGACGTACCTCAAGGGCATGGGCCTGCTCACGAACAGCCAACGCGGGGTCTGGTCAGTCACCGAGAACGGGCAGACGGTAACTGAGGACGAAATCCCAAAGCTGCGGGCCGAGTACCTCGCGTCCTACCGCAAGCCGGGTCCGAAGAAGCAAAAGAAGAAGGGATCACAGTCCCTCTTAGACAACGAGATTGACCAAGCCGAGGCCGAGGCCGAGGAAGCTTGGAAGGATGAACTTCTCGACACACTGCTCGCCATGTCACCGCAAGCATTCGAGCGACTGGCTCAGCGGCTCCTCAGAGAGGCTGGCGTCCAAAGTCCCGTCGTTACGGGCCGCAGTGGCGACGGCGGCATCGATGGCCGTGGCGTCTACCAGATTTCGCTTCTCAGCTTCCCCGTCTTCTTTCAGTGCAAGCGATACAAGGGAAGTGTCGGAGCATCTGCGGTAAGGGACTTCCGAGGGGCGATGGCCGGTCGCGGCGAGAAGGGGCTTCTGATCACGACCGGATCATTTACAAGCGATGCAAACGCAGAATCCCGCCGCGATGGCGCACCACCCATCGACCTGATTGAACCGCCCCGGTGAGTCCGGAGACTTTCTGATCTGAGAACTCAACCGGCGGCTGGTCTCCGACGCTGAGCGTAGTAGGCCGCCTCCAGATCGACCGGCGGGAGGTCGCCGCAGTACTCGTAGAGGCGGCGGTGATTGAACCAGTCGACCCATTCAGCAGTGGCCAGCTCGACCTCCTCGATGGTCCGCCACGGCTTGCGCGGCTTGATCAACTCGGTTTTGTACAGGCCGTTGATGGTCTCGGCCAGGGCATTGTCATATGAGCTGCCGACCGCACCGACCGAGGGCTGGATGCCGGCTTCGGCGAGACGTTCGCTGAACCGGATCGATGTGTACTGAGAACCTCTATCTGTATGGTGGACAACATTTTTCAGGTCGATAGTTCCTTCTTGCTGGCGGGTCCAGATGGCCTGTTCGATTGCATCAAGCACCATCGAGGTGGCCATCGTCGCCGCGACCCGCCAGCCCAGTATCCGGCGTGCATAGGCGTCGACGACAAAAGCGATATAAGCAAATCCCGACCACGTCGACACATAAGTAAGGTCGGCCACCCACAGCCGGTTCGGCGCCGGCGGGGCGAACTGACGCTGCACGAGATCAGCCGGACGGACTGCCGCGGGGTCGGCGATCGTGGTGCACCTGGCCTTACCCCGGACCGCGCCGGTCAGTCCGAGTTCGGCCATCAGCCGCTCCACGGTGCAACGGGCCACGTCAATACCCTCGCGGTTCAGTGCGAGCCACACCTTGCGGGCACCATAGACGCCGTAGTTCCCGGTATGGACCCGCGCGATCTGGACCTTGAGCGCCTCGTCACGGACTCGGCGTCTGCTGGGCTCACGGCTTAAATGCTCGTAGTAGGTTGCTGGGGCAATCGGCACACCGAGCTTGCTCAGTTGTGTGCAGATCGACTCGACACCCCACCGCAAACCATCAGAGCCATCGCGGTGGCCCTGATGATCGGCGATGAACCGGATGATTAGTGCTGTGGCCGGTCGAGCTCGGCCGCGAAAAAAGCCGATGCGGTCTTCAAAATAGCGTTGGCCCTCCGCAATTCAGCGACCTCCCGCCGCAGCTTTTTCAGCTCAACCGACTCCTCGGTCGTCGTGCCCGGTCGTGAGCCGGCATCGACCTGGGCCTGACGCACCCACTTGCGCACCGTCTCAGCCGTGCCGACCCCGAGAAGCCGGGCGACCTCACTGATCGCTGCCCACTCCGAATCGTGCTGATCACTGATCTCCGCGACCATCCGCACCGCCCGCTCACGCAACTCCGGCGGATACCTCCTCGATGAACCACCTGACATGACTCCAACCTTCCCAAGAAGTGGAGTCTCCGGACATGCCGGGGCGGTTCAGATCGATGGCGACCGGCTGTGCGAGCTACTCAAGGAATACGCAATCGGCGTCACCACCACGCCGCGAACAGTTGAAGACGTGAAGATTGAAACCGACTACTTCAAATCGCTAGAACCAAAGTGAATTCGACTTGATGGCGCGCAAGCAGGTCGACAAGATCACCTATCCCAACGGGAAGATCTACGTCGGTTCGGACCTCACTGGAACGATTTCCTACTTCGGCAGTCCCAGCCCGAAGACGAAGGAACGTATGGCCGCCGACCTCGCGGAGCACCGCCTAGACCTGACCGCCCGCAAGGAGATCCTCTGGGAATCAGAGACAGCGACCGACGCGCAGGTCCGCGCTACTGGCAGCCACCTCGACGATCGCGATCGCTCGAGGTGTCGTCGGTCCACTCACCGGGTTCCCAGCCGAAGCCACCGCCCCCCACCATCGCCACCTCTAGTTCTGGGCCACGTGGCGGGCCGAACCGCCACGGCCGAAGGTCCCATCTTGAAGGTCGGTTACATCGTCGATGGCCGACTCAAGGACGTGCGCCTACCCGGTGGCCAGTATCGGGTACGGCCCGAGGACGCCGACGCCCATGAACCGGGAAATTTCCAGCGGCGGGATACCGGCAGCCACACACAGCGAGGCCAGGTGTGCCGCAGCGCGTGCAAACTTGAGGCTGGGCGGCAGCACCGGGTCGTCACCGCCAAGGCGGTTTGGCAAACAGCATGAGCCCTCCACGGACCCTCCACGCTCGGGGCCGTTACAGATAACTGAAACCCTCCGGAGGTCAGCCGCAAGTCACCGGATGTCACCTATAACCACAGGGAGATACTTGATTAAGCATCGTCTGTCGAGCAACGCCGCAGTTCAGCGGTTAACTGGGCCGCGTTCTCTTAATCAGCGGGTCCGGGGTTCGAAACCCTGACGGCGCACCGGAATCGAGCACACAGCGTTCCCGCTGGGTTACGAAGGCGCGGCGACTGAGCCGGGGAGAATCGCTGACTGCGACGCTGATCCGGCCAGCAAATCGAACTTGCGTCCGATTCCGCACCGGCCCGCTGGGATGACGCTGGGATGAGCGGGTTTGCTCTTGCGGATTCAAGAACTAGATCGGCTAGATACACCAGTCTAACTGGCGTTTCTCGGTCGGGCTGACAGGATTTGAACCTGCGACCACTTGACCCCCAGTCAAGTGCGCTACCAAACTGCGCCACAGCCCGGTGCCGCCGATCGATCACCGGCAGCAGGTGGAAAGCCTACAGCAGACCGCGAAGCTCGCCCCAACCCAACGCGACGTGGCACGATCGCGCACGTGGCCAGCAGACCCGCCGACGAACAGCACCTGCGCGACCTCGCCCGGTTGCGTCGCGTCCGCGACCGGATCGACCGCGACTACGCGCAGCCGCTGGACGTCGAGGCGCTCGCCCGCGACGCGAACATGTCGGCCGGACATCTCAGCCGCCAGTTCAAGATTGCCTACGGCGAGTCGCCATACTCCTACCTGATGACGCGACGCATCGAGCGCGCGATGGCGCTGCTGCGTCGCGGCGACCTGAGCGTCACCGAAGTCTGCTTCGCCGTCGGCTGCTCGTCATTGGGCACATTCAGCACGCGCTTCACCGAGCTGGTCGGCGTGCCGCCCAGCAGCTATCGGGACCAGACTGCCGGCGTCACCGAAGGGCTGCCGTCGTGCATGGAGAAGCAAGTGACCAGACCGGTCAGGAATCGAGAAGCGCCCGGCGCCGCGCTGCACCTACCGTGACCGTCATGGATATCACCATTCACTCAAGCGTCCTCCCCCACGACGACCCGGAGGCCTCGCTGGCGTTCTACCGTGACGCCCTCGGCTTCGAGGTCCGCCTCGACGTCGGAAAGGGCAAGATGCGGTGGATCACGCTCGGCCCGCCGAATCAGCCTGGCACGTCTATTGTTTTGAGTCCGCCGACAGCAAACCCGGGCATCACCGACGACGAGCGGCGCACCATCGCCGAGATGATGGCCAAAGGCACGTACGCGATGATCGTGCTGGCCACCAAGGACCTTGACGGCACTTTCGAACGGCTGCAGGCCAGCGACGCCGACATCGTCCAGGAGCCGACCGAGCAGCCCTACGGAATCCGCGACTGCGCCGTGCGTGACCCCGCGGGCACCATGATCCGCATCCAGGAACTGAGCTAGCCCGTCGTGGGTTCGCTGAGCTTGACCAGCATCTTGCCGATGTTGGCCCCGGTGAACAGCCCGTTGAGGGCATCGACGCATGACTCGATGCCCTCAAAGATGGTCTCGCGGTGCTTGATTCGGCCTTCATGCTCCCACTGCCGAAGCGCCGCAAAGGCTTCGTCGAAGCGGCCCCACTGATCGAGTGCGTTGAATCCCTGCATGGTCGCGGTTTTCGACAGCAGGTTCACATAGTTGGTTGGCCCGGGGTGCTCACCGGTGAGGTAGCTGGAGATGACGCCGCACAGCACGACCCGCGCGTTCATCGCCAGCCTGCCCAGCACCGCGTTGAGGATCGGTCCGCCGACGTTGTCGAAGTAGACGTTGACCCGCTTGGGGCAGTGCTCTTTGAGCGCGGCGTCCAGGTCGTCGTTCTTGTAGTCGATGCAGGCGTCGAATCCGAAGTCCTCGACGACCGCTCGGCACTTCTCGGGCCCGCCCGCGATGCCGACCACCCGGGCGCCGGCGATCTTGGCGATCTGCCCGGCCACCGATCCGGTCGCGCCGGCGGCAGCTGACACCACGACCGTGTCCCCTGGCTTGGGCCGGCCGACATCGGTCATCCCGATGTAGGCCGTCGCGCCGGTCGGGCCGTAGACCGACATGATCGCCAGCTGATCGCTCTCGCCGGGGATGGGGGTGCTGAACACGTCGTCGCGGACGATCACGTACTCCTGAAAACCCGTCAGGGTGGTGATGACGTCGCCGACGGCGTAGGCGTCACAGCGCGACGACACGACCTCGCCGATCCCGGCCGCCCGGATCACTTCGCCGAGCTGCACCGGCGGCAGGTAGCCCGGCTGGTCGTTGAGCCAGGTCCGGACCGCGGCATCCAGGCCCACATAGGTCGTGCGGACCAACGCCTCCCCTTCGGCAGGCTCGCGCGCGGTCGCGGTGACCAGTTCGGTGTCACCGGGCTGAACCAGCCCGGTCGGGCGGCGACGCAGCACGATCTGGCGGTTCGTCAACTGGGGCACGAGGCAGAAACTACCGAACCGATTGAACTATTTGCGCCGATCTTGGTGTGGGAGCATCTGGGAATGAAGCCCGAAGATGACCCCGAAGCAAGAATCCGGGAGCTCGAGCGCCCATTGGCCGACACCGCGCGCGCATCCGAAATGGGAGGCGGCCAGCCGCCTAGTGACTACAGCCACCCAACCGGCGCATCACTTCCACCGCCGATGCCACCGACGGGCTTCGACAGCCCGACGCCTTGGACCGCGCCGCGACCCCCATCGCGTAACTGGGTGGGGTGGGTCATACCCGCTTTCTTCATCATCGGGGCAATCGCAGTCCCGCTGGGGTTCGCGGTCGCGGGCATCTTCCGAATGACGCACGGCGGTTTCGTGCATCCGTCGCCGAAGCCCAGCATCTCCACCAGTTATTCGGCCCCCTCCGCCAGCCAGGCTCGCACGCCTGCGCCTGCATCATCGACGCCGCCCAGCCAAGCACCGACAGCGCCGGCGGGTGCCAGTCTGACCATCTCGGGTATCAACGAGAACCGGACCATCGCCTGCAACCAGAGCAAGGTCAACGTGAGTGGCATCTCAAACAAGGTCGTGATCACCGGCCACTGCGCAAGCTTGAACGTGTCCGGCGTCCAGAACTCGATCACCGTCGACGCCGCCGACTCCATCGAAGCGTCCGGTTTCAACAACCAGATCACCTACCACACTGGTTCGCCGAGCATCGAGAATTCCGGCGAACAGAACGCCGTCAACCAGGGCTGAGCCGCTACACGCTCAACAGCCGGTAAACGCCGATAAGGCCGACCACAACGATCGTCGCGCGCAGCGCATTCGGCGACAAGCGACGGCCGAAGTGTGCGCCCAACCAGCCGCCGGCCAGCGAGCCGACGGCGATGAGGCCGGCCGCCGGCCAGCTGATCCGGTCAAACGCCACTAATGTATAGGCCAGCGCAGCAACGACATTCACCAGCAGAGCCAACAAGTTCTTCGCCGCGTTCATCCGCTGCACCGATTCGGACAGCAGCGCACCCATGACGCCGACCAGTAGAATGCCTTGCGCGGCAGTAAAATAACCGCCGTAGATGCCGATCGCGAAGGTAGCCGCCACCAATGCGGCCATTCGGCGTGGCGATACCTCCCCGGTGGAGCGCCCTGCTCTTTCAGCTCGGTCGCGCGCCCATGCTTGCATCTGTGGCCCGATCACCACCAAGATCAGCGCGATTGTCAGCAGCACCGGAACGACTTCGATGAACACCTTCTCCGGCAGGTGCAGCAGCAGCCAGGCACCCAGGATGGCGCCGACAAGCGAGGCGGGAATCTGCCAGCGCAGCCGATTCCATTGGCCTTGCAGCTCGCGCCGGTAGCCCCAGGTCCCCGAGATGCTGCCCGCCACCAGCCCGACCGCGTTGGACATCGTCGACGTCACCGGCGGATAGCCCATCGCAACCAATGTCGGGAAAGTGATCAACGTGCCGGACCCGACCACGGCGTTGATTGCGCCCGCGCCCAAGCCGGCGAAGAAGATCAAGATTGGATGTGAGAGCGGCACTGAAAAGAGCCTATCGGGCGCCATTTCGGCGGAGAACTCAGCGCTTGGCTTTCCGCTTCTCGCGCACCCGGACGTTGATCCGGATCGGGCTGCCCTCGAAGCCGAATGTCTCGCGCAGCCGCCGCTCCAGGAACCGCCGATAACCGGCCTCCAAGAATCCGGAGGTGAACAGCACGAACGTCGGCGGACGAGCGGTGGCCTGGGTGGCGAACAGGATTCGCGGCTGCTTGCCGCCGCGCACCGGCGGCGGTGTCGCAGCGACCACCTCCTTGATCCAGTTGTTGAGCCGGCCGGTGCTGATCCGGGTGTCCCACGACGCCAGTGCGCCTTCGAGAGCGGGCACCAGCTTCTGCACGGCCCGGCCGGTTTTCGCGGAGATGTTGACCCGCGGCGCCCAGCGCACCTGCGCCAGTTCGCGGTCGATCTCGTTGTCCAGCTGGTAGCGCCGCTCTTCGTCGACCAGGTCCCACTTGTTGAACGCCAACACCAACGCGCGTCCGGCCTCAATCACCATCGACAGCACCCGCTGATCCTGTTCGGTCAGCGATACCGAGCCGTCGATCAGCACGATCACAACTTCGGCGGCATCAATCGCGCCGTGGGTGCGCACCGAGGCGTAATACTCGTGCCCGCTGGCCTGCCCGACCTTGCGGCGCAATCCGGCGGTGTCGACGAAACGCCAAATCTTGCCGTCCATTTCGATAAGCGAATCCACCGGATCAACCGTGGTGCCAGCGACTTCGTGCACGACCGAGCGCTGATCGCCGGCCAGCCGGTTGAGCAGCGAACTCTTCCCGACATTCGGCTTGCCGACCAGCGCCACCCGGCGCGGACCACCCTCGGTCGACGCCAACTCAGCGACCTCCGGCAGCGCGGCGACGACCGCGTCAAGAAGATCGGCCACGCCGCGACCGTGCATCGCGCTGATCGCATGCGGCTCACCAAGTCCCAACGACCACAGCGCAGCCGCATCGGATTCGTTCTTGTCGCTGTCAACTTTGTTGGCGGCCAGAAACACTGGTTTGCCGGAACGGCGCAGGATACGCGCGGCCGACTCGTCGCCGGCCGTCGCGCCGACCACCGCGTCGACCACCAGTATCACGGCGTCGGCGGTTCGCATAGCCACCGCCGCCTGCTCGGCAACCAACTGCTGCAGACCCTTGGCGTCGGGCTCCCATCCCCCGGTGTCCTGCACGATGAACCGGCGTCCGGTCCACAGCGCGTCATAGGACACCCGGTCGCGGGTGACGCCGGGCACATCCTGCACCACCGCCTCGCGCCGGCCCAGGATCCGGTTCACCAGCGTCGACTTGCCGACATTCGGTCGGCCCACCACCGCCACCACCGGCGGTGGCCCGGCGGCCTCCTCTTGCAGAGACTCAACGAATTCCGCTGATTCCCAGTCGCTTTCATCTACCCAGGTACCGTCTTGACTCACCGGGTGGCCTCGATTCGCTGACGCACCAACCCCAGCAGGTAGGCGATCACCTCGGATTCGGTCATCGTGCTGGTGTCGACAACCACTGCATCAGAAGCCGCCCGCAGCGGCGACACCGCCCGCGTCGAGTCCAGGTGATCGCGGCGGCGCACGTCGGCCAGCACGGCCTCGTAGTCGTCCGGCAATCCGGCAGCGATATTTTGATCGTTGCGACGCTGTGCCCGTGTCTCGGCCGACGCTGTCAGGAAAATCTTGACGTCGGCATCGGGCAGTACCACTGTTCCGATATCGCGGCCTTCCACCACGACGCTGCCCGGGCCCTGAGCCAGTGCGCGCTGCAGTCCGACAAGCCGGGTACGCACGGCCGGAACCGACGATACCGCTGACACGGCCCGAGTTACCTCGTCACCACGAATCTCAAACGAAACATTCTCTCCGTCAAGGTAACAACGATCCTCATCGGGGTCGAAGCCAACCGATAACTTGACGCTCGCCGCGACGGCGCCAACCGCCGCCTGATCGGCCGGGTCGACTCCGGCGCGCAGCACCGCCAGCGTGACGATGCGGTACATTGCACCGGTATCCAGATAGCGCGCCTCCAGCGCGCGCGCCAATCCTCTTGACACCGAGGACTTTCCGGTACCCGCCGGGCCGTCGACGGCGACGACGATATCCGACACGTCGCTCACAATCCAACCGCTTTGTAGAGTTCCCCGATCTCGTTGCGGCGCAATGCCCGGATGCTGCCGGGACGCTGCTCGCCCAATGAAACCGTGCCGATGTCGGTACGGACCAACGCTTCTACCGGGAATCCGGCGGCCTTGAACAGCCGGCGCACGATACGCTTACGGCCCTCGTGCAGGGTGACTCGGACCAAAGTCTTACCGGGAATCGCGTCCACCACGGCGAAATCGTCGACCGCCGCGGGACCATCGTCCAACTCGATTCCAGTGCGCAGCTTCTTACCGAGCCCGCGCGGCACCGAACCGGCGACCGTTGCCACGTACGTCTTGGGCACTTCGTAAGAGGGATGCATGAGACGATGCGCGAGCTCGCCGTCGTTCGTCAGCAGGATCAGGCCCTCGGTGTCGGCGTCCAGCCGTCCGACGTGAAACAGCTTCTGGTTGCCGCGAACCCGGTGCTCAACCAGGTCGCCGATGCAGGGCCGTCCACGGTCGTCCGACATCGTCGAGTGCATGCCGCGCGGCTTGTTCAACGCCAGATACACCAGCGAGTCGTCCAGCACCACCCGCGCCCCGTCAACTCGGATCACTGACACGTCCGGATCCACTCTGGTGCCCAGCTCGGTCACCAGCTGCCCGTCGACCTCGACACGGCCGTCGATGATCATCTTCTCGGCCAGCCGCCGGGACGCAACTCCGGCCTGCGACAACACTTTCTGCAGGCGGATCCCCTGGGGCTCGCCGATATCAACCATCATTCCTGGTCCACGTCGAACGCCAACGGCTGGTCGTCGGACGCCGACCCGCCGGACAGTTTGACGAAACGTGGTTCAGAATCCAAGGATTCGCTCAAGTCGTCGATCATGTCGACATCGGGCAGCAGCGGCGCGATATCGGGCAGGTCGGCCAGCGACGACAGACCCAGCCGTTCCAAGAACAGCTCGGTGGTGGCGAACGTCACCGCGCCGGTGTCGGGGTCGGTGCCGGCTTCGGTGATCAGCCCACGCGCCAGCAGCGTGCGCATGACCGCGTCGACGTTGACTCCGCGGACTGCGCTTACCCGCGCCCGCGTCACCGGCTGGCGGTAGGCCACCACAGCCAGCGTCTCCAGCGCGGCGCGGGTGAGCTTCGAGCGTGCTCCGTCCAGCAGCAGTCGCTCGACGTACGGCGCGAACCGCGCCCGGGTGTACATCCGCCATCCCCCGCCGGCCTCCCGCAGGTCGATGCCGCTGTCGCGTTCGGTCAGCGCATCCGCCATCGCGCGCAGCTTGGCCGCGACCCGATAGGCGGGCTGCTCGGTAGTCGCGGCCAGCGCCTCGACCGTTACCGGGGTGTCGACGACCAGCAGCAGCGCCTCAAGGACCGCGCCCAGTTCGTCGTCGTCGAGCTCAGGTGGTGTCGCGACGTCGATACCTAAACTTGGATCGGGCGCGTCGATGCCCAAGTCTGGGTCGGTCATGAGTATTGGTCTCGCAATTCTTGAGCTTCGAGCGCCTCTGCCCTCAGCAACGCTTCGTTGGTCGGCCGTTCTCCGGTCCACGAAACCTGGAGCACACCAAGCGGTTCTGACTGGTCGAATGCTACCGCCCGCGATCTATACAGTTCGAGGAGCGCCAGGAAGCGGCCGACGATCTCGATCGGCGCTTGGCAGTCGGCAACCAACTCCGAGAACGACGCCCATCGCCCGGTACCGCGTTTCTCCAACATCGACAGCAGCTGTTTGGCCTGCTCGGGCACCGACACCATCAACTCGTGCAGGTGCTCGGTGGCCACCGTCGGCACCGGCCGCGGGGTGAACGCGATCGCCGCGATCTGGGCGAACCGTTCGGCGTCGACGCCCAGCATCACCTCGGGCAGCAGCTCGGAGTAGCGGTCCTCCAGCGACACGGCGCGCGGATAGCTGCGCAGTGCAGCGGCCTCCAGTTCGGCGAACATCTGCGCGACGTGCTTGAACGCCCGGTACTGCAGCAGCCGGGCGAACAGCAGGTCGCGGACCTCCAACAGCGCCAGGTCCTCCTCGTCGTCGACCCGCCCGGACGGCAGCAGCCGGGCCGCCTTGAGATCGAGCAGCGTCGCGGCGACGACCAGGAATGCCGTGGTCTCCTCGAGTTCCAGCCCGGGGCCGAACGCGCGGGTGTAGGCGATGAATTCATCGGTGACCTGGTGCAACGCCACCTCGGTGACGTCGAGGCGGTGGGCGAAAATCAGCTGCAGCAGCAGGTCGAAGGGCCCCTCGAAATTGGTCAGCCGGACCTGAAAACCGCTCTGGGGGGATGCCTCGCAGCTCGCGCCGCCGCCGTTCACGCGCCGAACCGGTCGATCACCTCACGAGCTAACGCGCGGTAGGCGGTTGCGCCGCCTGACCTCGGTGCCCAGGTGGTGATCGGTTCGCCGGCGACGCTGGTTTCCGGGAAGCGGACGGTGCGGGTGATGACCGTGTCGAACACCAAGTCGCCGAAGCGCTCCATAACGCGGGCCATGACCTCGCGGGAGTTCACGGTTCGCGGGTCGTAGCGGGTGATCACGATGCCGCTGATCTCCAGCTTCGGGTTGAGCCGGTCGCGCACCTTTTCCACCGTGTCGGTGAGCAGCGCCAGACCGCGTAGCGAGAAGTACTCGCACTCGGTCGGGATGATGACTCCGTCGGAGCCGGCCAGCCCGTTGACGGTCAGCAAACCCAGCGACGGCTGGCAGTCGATCAGCACGTAGTCGTAGCGGTCGAGTACCGGGTGCAGCGCGCGGGCCAGCGTCTGCTCGCGGCCGACCTCGTTGACCAGCTGGATCTCCGCGGCCGACAGATCGATGTTGCTGGGCACCAAGTCCAAATTCTTGATGCGGGTGTTCATCAGCACGTTGTCGATCGACACCCGCGGCTCGACCAGCAGGTTGTGGACGGTGTGCTCGAGCTCGTAGTGCGGTACGCCCAGGCCGGCCGACAGCGCTCCCTGCGGATCCAGGTCGACCAGCAGGACGCGGCGGCCGTGTTCGGCGAGTGCGGCGCCAAGATTGATCGTCGACGTCGTTTTGCCGACGCCGCCTTTCTGATTGCATATCGCGACGACCTTGGCCGGGCCGTGCGACGTGCGTGGCTTGGGTTCGGGGATCGCCCGCGGTGGACGTCCGGTCAGGCCGACTTCGGTGCCGCTGTCGGCGTCGTCAGTCACGAGCGCCGCTCCTCGGCGCAGACCGACTCGGCATGCGCGGCGTTCGGGAAATGGCGGACATCGCAGGAGAGTCTAACGGGTATACGCGCCCGCGCAGGAAGACCCGCAACAACGTAACCAGCCAATTTGGCCCTGCTCCCTTCCCAACCCCCGTCGCCGCAGCGATAGTGTGACGCACATGAGTTTGAAGCAGCGCCTTCCTTTCTTGCGATGGTCGGGGTGGCGGATGGCGGCCGGGGTCCGCAACCTCACCACGACCGGCCAAATCGGCGACGGAAGGGAAGCCGCCGCAATCGAATACGTGCTCAAGCACGCCCGCGCGGGCGACATCGACGACGTCTTGGCAACCTTCGATCGGTTCGCCTATGAGAAGTCGATGTTGATCAACGTCGGCGACGAGAAGGGCGCGCTGCTCGACGCCGCGGTCAAGCGCGCCAACCCGAAACTGGCGCTCGAGCTGGGCACCTACTGCGGCTACGGCGCGCTGCGGATCGCCAGGGCCGCGCCCGCCGCCAAGGTGTACTCCGTCGAGCTTGCCGAGGCCAACGCCGTCAACGCCCGACAGATCTGGGCGCATGCCGGCGTCGCCGACCGGGTCACCTGCGTGGTCGGCACGGTCGGCGACGGCGGGCGCACGCTGGATGTGCTCGGCGGCGACCATGGCTTCACCGCCGGCGCACTCGACTTCCTGTTTCTCGACCATGACAAGAACGCCTACCTCGCCGACCTGCAGCGCATCCTCGATCGGGGCTGGCTGCCGACCGGGTCGATCGTGGTTGCCGACAACGTCAAGGTGCCCGGCGCGCCGAAGTACCGCGAGTACATGCGTCAGCAGCAGGGCAGGCAATGGCGCACCACCGAGCACAAGGCGCACGTGGAGTATCAGAGCCTGATTTCCGATCTGGTGCTGGAGTCGGAGTACCTGGGCTAGCGGCCGAGGCGCTCAGCGCGCCCGCGGATGGGCCTCGGCCCAGACTTCGCGCAGCGCGTGCACGGTGACCATGGTGTAGATCTGCGTGGTGGTCACTGAGGCATGCCCCAGCAGTTCCTGAACGACACGGACGTCGGCCCCGCCGTCGAGCAAGTGGGTCGCGAACGAATGCCGCAGGGTATGCGGGGACACCCCCGCGGTGATCCCGGCCCGCTCGGCGGCATCCTGCAGCACTTGCCATGCGCTTTGCCGCGACAACCGGCCACCGCGCGCATTGAGAAAGATGGCCGGGGTCCCGCGGCCGCGGCGCGCCAACTCCGAACGGCCGCGCACCATGTAGGCGTCGAGTGCTTGCACCGCCGGTCGTCCGACCGGGACCAGCCGCTGTTTGCCGCCCTTGCCGCGCAGCAGCACCGACCGGGCGTGCGTGTCGATGTCGTCGACGTCGAGGCCTACCGCTTCCGAAATCCGGGCGCCGGTGGAGTACAGCAGTTCGAGCAACGCGCGGTTGCGCAACGTTAACGGGCCGTCCGACGGGCTGTCGCCTCCGGCGCCGGCCAGCAGCGCGAGCACTTGGTCGAGGCTAAGGCTTTTGGGCAGCCGCCGCCCCGGTGTGGGTGGCTTTACGGCCTGCGCCACGTCGAATTCGGCCAGCCCCTCGGCGACGGCGAACCGGTGCAGGCCGCGAACCGCGATCAGCGTGCGTGCCGCCGACACCGCCGATAGCGGAACGACTCCCGATTCCGGGTCGCCGCGCCGCAGCGCCACCAGGAATTCGCTGACGTCGTCCTCGCTGACCTTGGACAGGTCGTCGATGCCCCGCAGCGTCAGGTGCTCGAAGTAGCGGCGCAGGTCGCGGCGATAGGAACTCAAAGTATTGGCCGCCACGCCCCGTTCGATCGTCAGATGATCGAGGTAACCCTGTACCTGGGTTTCCAGCGGCGGCGCGAGCGTGGTCACCGAGCCGGGTCCAATCGCCCGCTTCCTCCTCGGGCCGTCCCGGCCCGCATCGTCACCGGGCCACCTGCCGGGCCGCAAACGCACTCGACTTATCCGCCCACGGTGTGTCCACCGGCCGCGGTTTGGCCAAACCTTCCCTGACCGCGTATGCCGCCAGAATGCCTGCCACCGCAAGCGAGTTGACGATCTCACCGCTGAACACCCGCGCGACGGCCTCGGCGATGGGGTACCACTGCAAGGTCAGGTCGGCTTCTTCGTCATGCGCCTCAGGTCGATCTACCTGCGTCAAACCGGTTGCCAGATAGACCCGCACCGATTCGTCGCTGAAACCGGGTGTGGAATCCAGGTCGACCAGCACTTGCCAGGTGTGCGCCTCCAGGCCGGCCTCCTCGTGGAGTTCCCGGGCGGCGGTCAGATGCGGGGCTTCGCCGTTGACATCGAGCAATCCGGCGGGCAACTCCCACAGCCGTCGCCCAAAAGGATGGCGATATTGGTAGATCATCGGGATGCGGCCGTCGTCGTCGATCGCGACCACGCCCACCGCGCCGTAGTGCTCGACGACTTCTCGCGTCACAATCTTGCCGCCCGGCATTCGGACCTGATCCTTGCGCAGGGCGAAAATCTTTCCGGTATACAGGGTTTCGGACGATGTCATCTCGAATAAGTGCTCAGCCACGGGCAACAGGTTCGGGCTCGGGCAGTGACGCGTCAACCCCGTCATGGTGCTCGCTTCCGTTCGACGGCTGCTCGGGAATCTCCACCGGCAGGCGCTCGGCCGCCTTGAAGTCGATGGCGGCCCCGACGAAACCGACGAACAACGGGTGCGGACGAGTCGGCCGACTCTTCAACTCGGGATGGGCCTGGGTACCGACGATAAACGGATGCACCTCGGGTGGGTATTCCACGAACTCCACCAGATGACCGTCGGGGGATATCCCGGAGAACCTCAGGCCGCTTTTTGCGATCCGATCCCGGTAGGCGTTGTTGACCTCGTAGCGATGCCGGTGCCGCTCCGACACCTCGGTTGACTGATACGCGTGGGCCACAATGGAACCCGGCTCAAGCACCGCCGGATAGGCTCCCAGCCGCATAGTGCCGCCGAGATCGGCCTCGCCCGCGATGATGTCCTTCTGGTCGGCCATGGTGGAGATGACCGGGTCGGGTGTCGTCGGGTCGAACTCCGCTGAATTGGCTTGCGTCAGACCAACAGAACGAGCCGCCTCGATCACGATGCACTGCAAGCCAAGACACAGCCCCAACACCGGCAGGCCCCGGGCACGTGCGTAGCGGATAGCGCCGATCTTTCCTTCGATTCCCCGGATGCCGAACCCGCCCGGGATCAGCACGCCGTGGACATCATCGAGCACGGCAGCAGCCCCGCTCGTTGTTTCGCAGTCGTCGGAACCCACCCAGCGGATGTCCACCTTTGCCCGGTGTTTGAACCCGGCCGCCCGCAACGCCTCGACGACCGACAGATACGCATCCGAGAGATCGACGTATTTGCCGACCAGCGCGATTCGTACCGTCTCATGTGGATCGTGCACCCGGCGCAGCAAGTCGTCCCACTCGGTCCAGTCGACATCGCGGAACGGCAGGTTCAGCCGGCGCACCACGTAGGCGTCGAGCTCTTCACGATGCAGCACCTTGGGAATGTCGTAGATCGACGGCGCGTCCGGGGTGGAGATGACGCCGTCGATGTCGACGTCACACATCAGCGCGATCTTGTTCTTCAGCGACTCGGGGACATCGCGGTCGCAGCGCAGGATCAGCGCGTCCGGGGTGATACCGATGCTGCGCAGCGCCGCCACCGAGTGTTGGGTCGGCTTGGTTTTCAGCTCGCCCGACGGCGCCAGGTACGGGATCAGCGAAACATGCAGGAAAAAGACATTCTCCCGGCCCAAATAATGGCGAACCTGCCTAGCCGCCTCGAGAAACGGCTGCGACTCGATATCACCTACGGTGCCGCCGATTTCGGTGATGACGACATCGGGGCGGTTCCCGTCGGCGTCCGGCTGGGCCATTGCCAGGATGCGGCTCTTGATCTCGTCGGTGATATGCGGGATCACTTGGACGGTGTCACCGAGGTACTCACCGCGACGCTCTTTGGCGATCACCGTCGAATAGACCTGACCGGTCGTGACGTTGGCCGAACCGGACAAGTCCCGGTCGAGGAAACGCTCGTAGTGGCCGACGTCGAGGTCGGTCTCGGCGCCGTCCTCGGTCACGAAGACTTCCCCGTGCTGAAAAGGATTCATCGTGCCGGGGTCGACGTTGAGGTAGGGGTCGAGTTTTTGCATCGTCACCTGCAGGCCGCGCGCGGTCAGTAACTGCCCCAGACTGCTGGCGGTCAGCCCCTTGCCGAGCGACGAAACGACGCCACCGCTGACGAAGAGGTGCTTGGTGGTGGCCTGCGGATGCTTGCGCAATGTAGCGACCTCCGTGAAGACGGCGCAGGACTAAGCTCTTTGGCTGGTGTTTAGCCCGCATTGGGCCTGCCGACCCACGGAAATCCACCCTAACATCAGCGCCGTCGCCGCGTCGCTGACACGCCCGGTAGTGCGCCTGGCGGCTCGATTGCCCGTCGACGGGCTACTGCGTGACGGTGAGGCCGGTGGCGCCGTGACCGGTGCCGTACTGGCCGGTATGGCCGCCGTTGACCAGGCCGGCCATACCCAGAACCGTGGTGATCCGCCCGGAAGCGGCGTTGACGTCGTCAACGGTGCTGATTGCCGAGGTCACGGCGGCGTCGGCACGGGCCACCGCGACGGCCGCCGTCCCGCCGGACGAGCCGTCGCGCCCGGCAAGCACCACGCCTGAGCCACGCGGCGCGAGCGCGGCGGCGAACCGGGCCACGCTGACGCCCTGATTGCCGGCGTCGTCGGCCAAGCCGCCGCCGGTGATGACCGCCGCGGCATTGGCGGCGCCGATGTGCTGGTCGCCGTAGCCGATAAAGCCGGTGTCGCGTAGCGCCGCGAGCACGGTATCGCGCTGGGCGTCGTCGACGGTCGGAACGGCGGGGTCCCGGTTGATCAGCAGCGCGATGCCCAGCAGATCGCCGGCCTGCGACCCCTGGTCGACGAGTTTGGTGCTCAGCTGGGCGCCGGCCGGCAGGATCGACGAGTTGACCACCGATCGCAGCTTCTCGGCCGAGTTGGCGTCGACGAACTCCTGCGTCAACGACACCGTCCCGGTCACGGCCCCGCCGGACTGTCCGATGATCCTCGACACCGCATCGACGTCGTCGTTGTTGGCATCCGGCGTGCGGAAGATCACCACTGACTTGCCGTTGAGCGCGTCATGCACCATTCGGCCTGCCATCTGGGTGTCGAAAGTATTTGCAGCACTGAGCTTTTCGTTCAGCACCTTTTTCTGGTCGTTGAGCGAGTCGATCTGACCGTGCAGATTCTTGGACTCGTCACGCAGTCCGGATACCAGGACGTTAGACAGGAAGCCCGAGCCCAGCACGACTCCGACCGCCAGCGCCAGGAACACGGCGGCCAGCGAAATCGCATGCTGACGTAGAGATATCACATCTTCACCTGCCTAGTGGACCCAGTGCTGCACCCATGCAATCAACTGGTTCCAGTACTCGACTGCCCAGTGCAGCACCATCGTGTCGGTCCGCGACACCCACAGCGCGACGATGACCGTGATCAGCATCGTCAAGATCAACAGCGCGATCGCGCCGCCGGAAATCCGGTTGTGGTACAGGGTGGCAACCGCTTTGGCGTCCACCACCTTCTCCCCTACCCGCAGCCTGGTCAGGAAGGTCGAAGGGTTGCTCTGCTGGCGCGACCGGTCGAAGAACGTCTCGATGTTGGCTCTGTGGCCGGCGGTTACCAGCAAGGCGGCGCCGTGGTGGTCGGCCAGTAGCAGCGCCAGGTCGGTGGGCGAACCGGCGGCGGGAAACGTCATCGCGCCGACACCGAGATCCTGGATGCGTTCCAGGCCCGGTGCATGGCCGTCGGCATCGGCGGGCAACACCACCTGAGCGCCGCACTTGAGCACTTCGGTGCTCAGCTCATTGGGGTTGCCGACGATGAGCTGCGGGCGATATCCCGCCTTGCGCAACACTTCTGCGCCGGTGCCGACTCCGATCAGAACAGGCTGGTACTCCTTGATGAACGGTTTGAGGCGCTTGAGGTCATCGGTGGCGTCTTCCTCGTCGGAGACCACCACGACATGACGCCGGCGTAAGTCCACGTCGACGTCGGGGATGCCGATCCCGTCTATCAACAGCGGGCTCTCGCTTCGGATGAACTCGATGGTGTTGCCCGCGAAGGCCTCCAGATGGGCGACCAGTCCAGTCTTGGCCTCCTGCATCAGTTCGGCGATTTCCTCATCGGTGCGCTCGGTGCCGCGGATCAGCCGGCGGTCGCCGGAGTACACCCCGCCGTTGAACAGCCGTATCTTCGCGCCGTCCTTGATTTTCTTGAAGACCTCGGGCCCGGTCTCGTCGATCAGGGTGACGCCGTTGGACACCAGCACTTCCGGCCCCAAGTTGGGATAACGACCCGACACCGACGGGGATGCGTTGACGACGGCGGCGATCTCGGCGTCGACGAGCGCATCGGCGGTCATCCGGTCCAGGTCGAGCACATCGAGGACCACGATGTCACCGGGGCACACGCGCCGCAGCAGGCGGTCGATGTCGCGGTCGACCCGGGCTGTGCCGACGACACCCGGCCGCGAGCCGCTAGTACGAGACAGAAGCGCAGTCATCCTGGTGGTCACACTCATGAAGGACGATTGTGTCGGTGAAGGGGAGTCCGGCTGGGGAGGCGCGCCGTAACAACAGCCTCAGAAGTTATATCGTGTCACACCTGTCACAGACTGGATGCGGTCACGAGGTCGCAATCCGGTCACAGTCGGCGGCCTCGAGCAGTTCCCGCGCATGGGCGCGCGCCGTGTCGGATTCACCAAGTCCGGCCAGCATCCGGGCCAACTCGGCCACCCGGTCGTCGCCGTCGAGGCGCCGCACACCGCTGGCGCCGTCGCGTCCGGTGCTGTCCACCATGAGGTGGACATCGGCGTACGCCGCGACCTGCGGCAGATGCGTCACCACGATGACTTGGCGGGTGCGGGCCAACCGCGCCAACCGCCGCCCGATCTGCACCGCCGCCCGACCGCCGACGCCGGCGTCGACCTCGTCGAACACCATCGTGGTGCCCGCCATTGACGCCGCCAGCACCACTTCCAGAGCCAGCATCACGCGCGACAGCTCGCCGCCGGACGCGCTCTTCGACAGCGGCAGCACCGCGCTGCCGCGATGCGCGGTGAAGCCGAACTCGACCTGGTCGACGCCGTCTCCGCCGGCGTGGGCCCGCGCGCCGGAGGCCAGCCTCAGCGCGGCGGGATCCTCGTCTCCGGCCGAGACGGTCGTCACCGTGATGGTGAATTCGGCATCGGACATCGCCAGACCGGATAGCTCGCCAGTGACTTCCTTAGCCAGGCGTTTGGCCGCCTGGCTACGTGTCTTGCTTAATTCAGTTGCAGCTGAGGCTAATTCGACTGCCAATTCATCGACACGACGTTGCAGGCCGGCGAGTGCCTCCTCGGAGACATCCAAGTGCGCCAGCCGATCGCGCGATTCACGTGCCCACTGCAGCACGCCGTCGATGTCGGCGGCGTATTTGCGGGTCAGTGTGCGCAGCTCGGCCTGCCGGGCCAATTTTGTGTCCAAAGTGCTTGCATCGGAGGGTAATTCGTTCAGGTAGTTGCCGAGTTCGCGGGCGACGTCGCCGACCACCGTCAGCGCCTCGCTGAGCTGTCCCGCCAAGCCCCGCAACGTGACATCGTCGGTCGACTCCAGTGCCGTCTTGGCCCGCGCCAAGCCGGCGGCCGCATCGGCGGGTTGGCCCATCACCTCGCCCGCGGCCTCATCGGCCGCGCTGGACAAGGCGGCACGCGCAACGGCCGCAGCCTCGCGCAGCGCGTCCAGTTCGGATAGCCGACGAATGTCGTCAATCAGCGCGTCATCCTCACCGGGTGCGGGGTCGACGGCGTCGACCTCATGTAGGGCGAACTTCAGCCGGTCGGCCTCCTGGGCCAATTCGCGGGCCCGGTTGGTGCGGTCGACGAGGTCACGCCGCGCCGACTGCCACGCGTCGCGCAATTTGCGATAGCGCTCCAGCCGGGCACCGACGGCGGCGAACCGGTCCAGCGCGCCGCGTTGCTCGTCAGGCCGCATCAGCCGCAGCTGGTCGTTTTGTCCGTGCAGGGTGAGCAGCTCGGTGGTGAAGCCGCTCAGCGATTTGGCGGGCACGCTGCGCCCACCCAGGTAGGCCCGCGAAGGACCGTCGCGGCTGACTGAGCGCAATGCGATGATGCTGCCGTCCTCATCGCGCTCGGCTCCCGAGGCGTCGAGCATTTCGTCGATCTGCGCAGCGGCCTTTGGGTCGAGATCAGTAGTGCTGAAACGGCCTTCGACGACGGCCCGCTCGGCGCCCGAGCGCACCCGGTTGGCGTCGGCTCGGGCCCCGCCGAGCAGGTGCAGACCCGTCACCACCATCGTCTTGCCGGTGCCGGTTTCCCCGGTCAGGACCGTCAGGCCCCGGCCGAACTCGGCAGTGGCGACGCTGATGGCGCCCAGCGCCTCGATGCGAATCTCACTGAGCACCAGGGAGCACCGTCACCGTCCACGCCAGCCGGTGACCGGCAAGCGGAACTTACGCACCAGACGATCGGTGAACGGCGCACTGTCCAACCGCGCCCACTTCACCGACACCTCGCAGCGGCGCACCTCCAACCGTGCACCGGCCGGTACGACCATTTCCCGCCGCCCGTCGCAAAACACCACCGCGTCGTGCGCGTCGGCCTCTATTTCGATGGCGATGCCGGCGTCGGGGCTGGTGACCATCGGCCGGGCGAAGAGCGCGTGGGCGTTGTTGGGCACCACCAGAAGAGCTTCCAGGTCCGGCCACAGGATAGGCCCGCCCGCGGAGAACGCGTAGGCCGTGGATCCGGTGGGTGTCGACACCAGCACTCCGTCGCAGCCGAAGGTCGATACCGGCCGGCCGTCGACCTCGAGCACCACGCCCAGCACTCCCAGCCGCGGCCCCTTCTCCAAGCTGGCGTCGTTCAGCGCCCACCCATGGCTGATGACCTCCCCCTTGACCCGGACCGCGATGTCAAGCGTCAATCGCTCCTCGATGCGGTAGCTCCGGGCCACTACGTGCTCGAGCACGGTGTCGATGGCCTCCGCCTCGGCTTCGGCCAGAAAGCCGATGCGGCCGAGGTTGACGCCCAGCACCGGAACGTTGGCATTGCGCGCGAGCTCGGCTGCCCGCAAGAAGGTTCCGTCGCCGCCGAGTGCCATCACCAGCTCGCAGGCGTCGGCAGCACTTGGATCGGGGTCGACGACCTCGATGTCGACGCCCAGCGCGCGCACATCGTCCGGCGACAAATGCAGCGAACCCCGGTCGACCGCCTCCGCAGACAACACTCGAAGCCCAATCCCATTGTCGCTCAGCACTTTCTGTACCCGGCGCGCGGTCTCGGTGGCCTCGTCGCGTCCGGTGTGAACCACTAACAGCACAGTGCGTTCACCGATCATTGCGGTCCCTCCCCGACAGCCGCGTGAACTGCGCATTCCAATTCGTCAGCAGATAGCCCCCGATCGGTCTCGGCACGCAGCCACAGGAAATACTCGACGTTGCCCGACGGGCCTGGCAGCGGGCTGGCGGTGACCCCGACGGTGTGCCAACCCAGTTGTTCGGCGCGGCGCGCAACGGCAAGCACCGAACCCGCGCGCAGCTCGGAATCGTGCACCACCCCGCCGGCGCCCACCTGACCCTTGCCCACCTCGAACTGCGGCTTCACCATGGGAACGATATCTGCGTTGTGCGACGCGCATCCACTCAGCGCGGGCAATACGGTGGTCAGCGAGATGAACGACAGGTCAGCGACGACGACATCAGCCAGGCCGCCGATCATCTCCGCTGTCAGCTCCCGCGCGTTGGTCCGCTCGATGACGACGACCCGGGGATCTGACCGCAACGACCAGGCCAGCTGGCCGTAACCCACGTCAACAGCGACCACTTCACGTGCGCCCCGATCCAGCAGGACTTCGGTGAATCCCCCGGTCGACGCGCCGGCATCCAGACAGCGCCGACCCGCCACGCTGATCCCGAAGGTGTCGAGCGCACCGATGAGCTTGTGGGCGCCACGTGACACCCAGCCGCGCTCGGCGTCGTCGGCGACAACGAGCGCTGCCGTGGCCGCGACGGCGGTGCCCGGTTTGACCGCCGGCATGCCGTCGATGCTGACCTTGCCGGCGTCGATCAACTCCGCCGCCTGCTGGCGAGATCGAGCCAGCCCGCGCCGGACCAACTCGACGTCAACACGGGTACGCCGGGGCACGGCGTGCTCAGCCCTTCTCCGCCAACTCCAGCGCCTGTACCAGCATGTCGTGGGCTTCCGACAGGCGACGCGCTATTTCTTCGAGATCGGCTTCCGCGGGCAGGTTCTCCACGTCGGCAAGATCGGGTAGCGCGGCGAGCACGGCGTCGATCCGAGCGCGGATTTCATCAGGATCGGTACTCATTGCGGGCTCAACGCTAGCGGATTCACACCAGGGACCACCGTTGCAGGGCGTCGTGTGCGGTGTCGTCGCCGGCTTCGATGGTGACCGATTGGGGGTCGCAGTTGGTTGTCCAGACGGCGTTGGCCACGGCACGAACGATCGACAGGTCATCGCTTGCCTCACCGTCGGTTCCGGTGCGGACCGTCACCGACATCTCCTCGGTCTCGACATGCCATGCCGGTTGCGGAGCCACCGCAAGCACGTCGGCGTCCTCGTGCAGCGAGCGCAGGTCGTAGCCGATGTAGGTGGCGCGTTGTTCACGCACGGCGTGCACCGCGTCCCGCGCGGAATTGACGCCGGACAGAACCATCAGGCTGGGCAGCCCGGCGGCGTTGGCGCCGGCAATGTCGGTATTCAACCGGTCGCCGACTACCAGCGGCGCGCGAAAGTCGCCGCGCGCCAACGCATCTGTCATCAAAGTCGGTGACGGCTTGCCCGCGACCTGGGGTTCTGCATCGGTCGCCGCTTTCAGCGCGGCCACCATCGAGCCGTTGCCGGGCAGCAGGCCGCGTTCGGTGGGCAAAGTGGCGTCGACGTTGGCCGCGACCCACAGCGCTCCGGCCCGGATGGCCAACGCCGCCTCGGCAAGGTTGATCCAGCCGGTTTCGGTGGAGTGCCCCTGGACCACGGCGTGCGGGTCGTCCTGGAATAGGCGCACCGGCCGTAGTCCGACGGCGGTGATTTCGTCGGCCAGCGAGTCGGTGCCGACGACCAGCACCCGCGATTCGGGGGCCAGGTGCGCGGCCAGCACGTGGGCGGCGCTCTGCGCGCTGGTGACGACGTCATCTGCCGTCGCCTTGAGGCCGATGCCGCGCAGGTGCATGGCGACCTCGTCGGCGCTACGTGAGGCATTGTTAGTGACGAAGAGCTTGCGGCCCGATACCTTCTCCAACGACTCCGCTGCACCTTCGGTCAGCTCGTGACCGCGGAACACCGTTCCGTCCAAATCCAGGAGAAGGCAATCATATTGCTGCGCAAGTGTTCCCACGTCAGCCGAGCTCGCTTACCCGGTCTTCGGCATCGGTGACGCCCTCGACATCGGCGGCAGCGGCATGCAAAAACCATTGCAGCGCCTCGTCACCGCGGTCGAGCGCCAGCAGCGTCTCCGCGTAGGCGTAGAACAGCCGGGCCGCGGTCGTACCGCTACGCGCCGGGTCCAGCTGCGGCGTGGACAAGAGAGTAAGGGCTTGTTCGAGCTGGCCGAGGTCCACCCGGGCGCCGGCCGCGACGATGCGCAGCTCATCAGCCTCGTCACCGCTGAGCTGGGCCGCCTCAGGGCCGCGGGCCAGCTCCAGCGCTCGTTCGGGCCGGCCGAGGCCGCGTTCGCAGTCGACGATCAGCGGAAGCAACGGCGACTTGCTGCCCATCCTGCGGGCCGCCCGCAGTTCGGCGAGCGCCCGTGCCCAGTCGCCGCAGCGATAGGCCGCGATTCCGACGGCTTCCCGAACCGCGGCGATACGGCCCGAACGGGCCCGGGCGGCCCGCGCGTGGTTCAGCGCGGCTTCGGGGTCCTCGTCGATCAGCTCGCCTGCGGCGACCAGATGGCGGGCAATGGCGTCGGCGGTGGCCCGATCCAAAGTGCTGAGCTCGCGCCGGATCTCGGGCGCCAGCTCCTTGGCTTCGATGTCCGGCGGGATCTGCGGGGCGCCGCCGTCATCGTTGGTGGACGGATGTTGGGGCTGCGCTCCGCGTGCGCGTCCCGGGCCTGAGGTCGTGCCCTGGGGCCGCGGCGCTCGCCTCGATCGCGGTCCGCCGGTGCCGCCGCGCTTGTCATCGACCACTCGTAAACCACTCGTACCTTTCATCCCGAATCACCTTGACGTCGTCGTCTCAAAGGATACGGGCTGGGCACTGCCCGTTGGCCTTGCGGCTAAAGGGCTTCGGCTGCGGCACGTCCGGCTGCGGCCGCCGGCCCAGTTGATCCTCGACGGGGATTTGCCCGGCGTACGAGCCTGGCTGCGCCAACTACTCAAGGTCATCCTCGCGGCCGTTGACCGGCCGTAACGTCTCGAGCGTGCTCGACTGGGATCACAACGCCGGCGCAGTGTTAACGGGCGTGCAGGTGCGCCGGCTCGTTTTCTGGCGCTACCTGCTGCGCTGGCGCAAGCAACCGCCTGAACAGAATTACGCCGGCGAATTCCGGCGACCAATTGAGTGTTTTTTGAATGTAAAAAAGGGCACCTTTGTGGGGTGCCCTTTTTTGTGTGTGTTCGGCGGTGTCCTACTTTTCCACCCGGGTTGGGTAGTATCATCGGCGCTGGCAGGCTTAGCTTCCGGGTTCGGGATGGGTCCGGGCGTTTCCCTGTCGCTGTGGCCGCCGTAACTCTATTCATTTTATTTTGTTTGGGGTGTGTTTTGGTGGTGGGGTGCGGTTGAGTGGTGTGTGGGTTTGTGGTTGCGGTGTGTGTGTAAGTTTTCGGCCGGTTAGTGCCAGTTCCCTGTGCCCCTTGCGGGGTGTGTAGGTCTGGTCTATCGATCCCGTGGTCTGCGGGGGGCCTTATCCCACTTAATGGGTGAGAAGCCTGGTCTTGGAGGGGGTTTCCCGCTTAGATGCTTTCAGCGGTTATCCTGTCCGAACGTGGCTATCCAGCGGTGCCCCTGGTGGGACAACTGGTGGACCAGAGGTTCGTCCGTCCCGGTCCTCTCGTACTAGGGACAGGTTTCCTCAAGCTTCTGACGCGCGCGGCGGATAGAGACCGAACTGTCTCACGACGTTCTAAACCCAGCTCGCGTGCCGCTTTAATGGGCGAACAGCCCAACCCTTGGGACCTGCTCCAGCCCCAGGATGCGACGAGCCGACATCGAGGTGCCAAACCATCCCGTCGATATGGACTCTTGGGGAAGATCAGCCTGTTATCCCCGGGGTACCTTTTATCCGTTGAGCGACACCCCTTCCACTCGGGGGTGCCGGATCACTAGTCCCGACTTTCGTCCCTGCTTGACGTGTAGGTCTTGCAGTCAAGCTCCCTTGTGCACTTGCACTCGACACCTGATTGCCGTCCAGGTTGAGGGAACCTTTGGGCGCCTCCGTTACATTTTGGGAGGCAACCGCCCCAGTTAAACTACCCGCCAGGCACTGTTCCTGAACCGGATATACGGTTCGAGGTTAGAGGTCCAATACGATCAGAGTGGTATTTCAACAACGACTCCGCAATTACTGGCGTAATTGTTTCACAGTCTCCCACCTATCCTACACAAACCGTACCGAACATCAATACCAAGTTGTAGTGAAGGTCCCGGGGTCTTTTCGTCCTGCCGCGCGTAACGAGCATCTTTACTCGTAGTGCAATTTCGCCGAGTCTATGGTTGAGACAGTTGAGAAGTCGTTACGCCATTCGTGCAGGTCGGAACTTACCCGACAAGGAATTTCGCTACCTTAGGATGGTTATAGTTACCACCGCCGTTTACTGGGGCTTAAATTCTCCGCTTCACCCTTAAGGGGTTAACGGGTCCTCTTAACCTTCCAGCACCGGGCAGGCGTCAGTCCGTATACCTCGTCTTGCGACTTCGCACGGACCTGTGTTTTTAGTAAACAGTCGCTTCTCACTGGTTTCTGCGACCCCCTCCCGCTGCCCCGGGCAAGCCGGTTGACGGTGTGGGGGCCCCCCTTCTCCCGAAGTTACGGGGGTATTTTGCCGAGTTCCTTAACCATAGTTCACTCGTACGCCTCGGTATTCTCTACCTGACCACCTGTGTCGGTTTGGGGTACGGGCCGTGTGTGTGCTCGCTAGAGGCTTTTCTCGGCAGCATAGGATCACCGAATTCACCTCATCCGGCTATGCATCACCTCTCGGAATAGATGAGACCCGGATTTGCCTAGATCTCTTCCTACCGGCTTGCCCCAGTATTACCACTGACTGGTACGGCTACCTTCCTGCGTCACCCCATCGCTTGACTACTACCAACCCGGGTCCCACGCAGCCGGCGAACCGTCGCACCCCCGAAAGGGATTGATCGGCCACCATTTGGGTGGTTAGCAGAATTGATTCATCACGGGCGCGCACACACGGGTACGGGAATATCAACCCGTTGTCCATCGACTACGCCTGTCGGCCTCGCCTTAGGTCCCGACTCACCCTGGGCGGACTGGCCTGGCCCAGGAACCCTTGGTCTTTCGGCGGGCAAGGTTCTCACTTGCCTTATCGCTACTCATGCCTGCATTCTCACTCCCCACACCTCCACCACACCATCACTAGGTGGCTTCACCGGTGAGGGGACGCTCCCCTACCCAACAATTTCTTGTTGCCGCGGCTTCGGCGGTGTGCTTGAGCCCCGCTACATTATCGGCGCACAATCACTTGACCAGTGAGCTATTACGCACTCTTTCAAGGGTGGCTGCTTCTAAGCCAACCTCCTGGTTGTCTCTGCGACTGCACATCCTTTCCCACTTAGCACACGCTTAGGGGCCTTAGCCGGCGATCTGGGCTGTTTCCCTTTCGACGCACGGAGCTTATCCCCCGCCGTCTCACTGCCACACTTTCACTTACCGGCATTCGGAGTTTGGCTGACGTCAGTAACCTAGTAGGGCCCATCGGCCATCCAGTAGCTCTACCTCCGGCAAGAAACATGTAACGCTGCACCTAAATGCATTTCGGGGAGAACCAGCTATCACGGAGTTTGATTGGCCTTTCACCCCTACCCACAACTCATCCCCTCAGTCTTCAACCTAAGTGGGTTCGGGCCTCCACGCGGTCTTACCCGCGCTTCACCCTGGCCATGGGTAGATCACTCCGCTTCGGGTCCAGAACACACCACTACACCCCCAAACGGGGGATACGCCCTATTCAGACTCGCTTTCGCTGCGGCTACCCCACCCGGGTTAACCTCGCGACATGTCCCTGACTCGCAGGCTCATTCTTCAAAAGGCACGCCATCACCCCACCCCCAAAGGAGAGGGCTCTGACGGCTTGTAGGCACACGGTTTCAGGTACTCTTTCACTCCCCTCCCGGGGTACTTTTCACCATTCCCTCACGGTACTAATCCGCTATCGGTCATCGAGAAGTATTCAGGCTTACCGGGTGGTCCCGGCAGATTCACAGCAGATTCCACGGGCCCGCTGCTACTCGGGAAACAACAAAAGGCAGGTGCCGGATTTTCACGTACCGGGCTCTCACCGTCTACGGCAGACCATCCCAGGCCACTTCCGCTAACCACGACACTTTCTCACTGCCCCCCAGCCGGATAGAGCTGAGACTTGCCACTCCCACAACCCCGCACACACAACCCCTACCCGGTATCACATGCATACGGTTTAGCCATCCTCCGCGTTCGCTCGCCACTACTAGCGGAATCACAATTGTTTTCTTCTCCTACGGGTACTGAGATGTTTCACTTCCCCGCGTTCCCTCCCGCCGCCTATACATTCAGCGACGGGTGACACGACATCACTCGTGCCGGGTTTCCCCATTCGGACATCCTCGGATCCACGCTCGGTTGACAGCTCCCCGAGGCATAACGCAGCCTCCCACGTCCTTCATCGGCTCTCGATGCCAAGGCATCCACCATGCGCCCTAACACACTTACAAACACAAAAACCAAAGTGTTTCAAAAATTGCACAAACAAACACGCCACCCCACCAGGGGCAACGCATCCATTCGATGCTCGCAACCACTATCCAATTACCAAACACCACACCCCACCACCAAGCAGGGCGACAACACCCACCGGTGTTGTCTCAGGACCCAATAGTGTGCCCGGCATCAAGCTTTTGTTGTTGTGCACCCGGTTCGGCCCACTACAGACCAGAACCCCTACACGGCTCACACCTTCGGAAGTGAAGATGCTTTTCGTGGTGCTCCTTAGAAAGGAGGTGATCCAGCCGCACCTTCCGGTACGGCTACCTTGTTACGACTTCGTCCCAATCGCCGATCCCACCTTCGACAGCTCCCCCCACAAGGGTTAGGCCACTGGCTTCGGGTGTTACCGACTTTCATGACGTGACGGGCGGTGTGTACAAGGCCCGGGAACGTATTCACCGCAGCGTTGCTGATCTGCGATTACTAGCGACTCCGACTTCACGGGGTCGAGTTGCAGACCCCGATCCGAACTGAGACCGGCTTTAAAGGATTCGCTTAACCTCACGGCATCGCAGCCCTTTGTACCGGCCATTGTAGCATGTGTGAAGCCCTGGACATAAGGGGCATGATGACTTGACGTCATCCCCACCTTCCTCCGAGTTGACCCCGGCAGTCTCTCACGAGTCCCCACCATGACGTGCTGGCAACATGAGACAAGGGTTGCGCTCGTTGCGGGACTTAACCCAACATCTCACGACACGAGCTGACGACAGCCATGCACCACCTGCACACAGGCCACAAGGGAACCGATATCTCTACCGGCGTCCTGTGCATGTCAAACCCAGGTAAGGTTCTTCGCGTTGCATCGAATTAATCCACATGCTCCGCCGCTTGTGCGGGCCCCCGTCAATTCCTTTGAGTTTTAGCCTTGCGGCCGTACTCCCCAGGCGGGGTACTTAATGCGTTAGCTACGGCACGGATCCCAAGGAAGGAAACCCACACCTAGTACCCACCGTTTACGGCGTGGACTACCAGGGTATCTAATCCTGTTCGCTCCCCACGCTTTCGCTCCTCAGCGTCAGTTACTGCCCAGAGACCCGCCTTCGCCACCGGTGTTCCTCCTGATATCTGCGCATTCCACCGCTACACCAGGAATTCCAGTCTCCCCTGCAGTACTCCAGTCTGCCCGTATCGCCCGCACGCTCACAGTTAAGCCGTGAGATTTCACGAACAACGCGACAAACCACCTACGAGCTCTTTACGCCCAGTAATTCCGGACAACGCTCGCACCCTACGTATTACCGCGGCTGCTGGCACGTAGTTGGCCGGTGCTTCTTCTCCACCTACCGTCAACCCACCAAAAGTGAGCCTTCGTCGATGGTGAAAGAGGTTTACAACCCGAAGGCCGTCATCCCCCACGCGGCGTCGCTGCATCAGGCTTGCGCCCATTGTGCAATATTCCCCACTGCTGCCTCCCGTAGGAGTCTGGGCCGTATCTCAGTCCCAGTGTGGCCGGACACCCTCTCAGGCCGGCTACCCGTCGTCGCCTTGGTAGGCCATCACCCCACCAACAAGCTGATAGGCCGCGGGCCCATCCCACACCGTTAAAAACTTTCCACCACAACCCATGCAGGCCGTAGTCCTATCCGGTATTAGACCCAGTTTCCCAAGCTTATCCCGAAGTGCAGGGCAGATCACCCACGTGTTACTCACCCGTTCGCCACTCGAGCACCCCCGAAGGGGCCTTTCCGTTCGACTTGCATGTGTTAAGCACGCCGCCAGCGTTCGTCCTGAGCCAGGATCAAACTCTCCAAACAAAAACCCCCACACAACGTGGGCAGAATTCAAATCAGAGAAACCTGACAAAACAAACAAAACCATGTCCCAACACGGGGCATCAGAACACGGCAAAAAAACAACAACAAAAACAAAAACACCAAACACACTATTGAGTTCTCAAACAACACCCTCCGGCCGCGCAACAAGCCCCGCGGCTTTTGGCCGCTTGCTCGCTATGCGGACGACGAGAGAGCCACCGAAGTGGAACTTCCCTCTGGGACATCGCCGCGCTCTACGGACTGGCCGTGTCGCGACGACTTGATCAAGTTACGCGAGCGCAAACGCGGAGTCAAACAACCTGCTAGACGGCGTGTTTCAGCTCACGCAACGTCAGTTAACGCGCTCGACGCCAGCGATATTCCGCTTGCCCCGGCGCAGGACCAGCCAGCGTCCATGCAGGAAGTCGGCTGGTCGGGGCACCCATTCTTCGTCGGCGATCTTGGTGTTGTTGACCGAGACGCCGCCCTCGGCGATGGTGCGTCGCGCCGCGCCCTTGCTCTCCGAGAGCCCGCTGGCCACCAGCAGGTCGACGATCCCGTCGGGCGAACCCGGTTTCAATTCCGCGACCGATGTCTCGCGCAGCGCGGCCGTCAGCGTCGACTCATCCAACCGGCCGAGCTCACCACGACCGAACAGCGCCTGGCTGGCATGTTCAACGGCCTCGGTGGCCGGCTCGCCGTGCACCAGCGTGGTGAGTTCCCGCGCCAATCGCCGTTGGGCCGCCCGCTGCTGAGGCCGTGCCGCTGTGGCCTCCTCGAGTTCGGCCAACTCGTCGGGGGACAGAAAGGTAAACCAGCGCAGGTACCGGATGACGTCGGCGTCGGCGGTGTTGACGAAGTACTGGTACCAGGCGTACGGAGTCGTCATCTCCGGGTCCAGCCACACGTTGCCGCCCCCGGTGGATTTGCCGAACTTGGTCCCGTCGGCTGCAGTCACCAGCGGAACCGTCAGGGCATGAACGGAGGCGGACAGCTTCTGGCGGACCAACCGCACCCCGGCAATGATGTTGCCCCACTGGTCGGATCCGCCGATCTGCAGCACGCAGTGGTGGCGTTGGTGGAGCTCGACGTAGTCATTGGCCTGCAACAGCATGTAGCTGAACTCGGTGTAGGAGATCCCGTCGCCCTCCAGGCGGCGCCGGACGGTGTCCCGGTCCAACATCACGTTGACCGAGAAGTGCTTGCCAACGTCGCGGAGCAACTCGATCGCCGACATCGCGCTGGTCCACTCGAGGTTGTTTTCGACGATCGCACCCGTCGGCGAGTCGTCAAAATCGACGAAGCGTTCCAGTTGTCCCCGAATCCGCTCCGTCCAGCCCTGGACGGTTTCGGCAGCGGTGAGCACCCGTTCGCCAGTGTCGCGAGGGTCGCCGATCAGGCCGGTTGCGCCGCCCGTGAGAACGATCGGGCGGTGCCCGGCGGCCTGGAAACGCCGCAGCGCCAACAGCGGAACCAGGTGCCCGGCGTGCAGGCTGGGCGCGGTGGGATCAAACCCGGCGTACAGCGTGAGCGGCCCTCGGGCGGCCTCGGCGGCCAGCGCCTCGAGATCGGTGGATTGCGCAATCAGCCCGCGCCAGCTCAGCTCGTCGAGGATGGTCATGCCCACAGTCATAGATCTTCTCGCACTCGCGCAGCGCCGCAGCGGGCGACCGGCCGGCCGTCCGTCATTAATCGCTGGCACCCGGCGCCGGCGCTCCCGGGCTGCGCCGGTATGCCGAGACCTCCGCCCGGCCCTCTAACCACAGCCGCCACGGTCGGTCAGCGGCTTGACTGATGCCAACACGAGGCCCGGAAACCGCCTCGCGCGCGCCGTTGAGCTCGAGCCGCACCGCACTGTCAGCGGCGAACAAGTCGATCCCGTTGTCGGCCATCGTGATCCCCAAAGCCGAGCAGAGATTTCCCGGTCCGCGGGCCAGCGCGATGTTGCGAACTGCCGCACCGCGCCGCGACGTGGCGACATCCAACCCGGTCTCGATCACAGCCGCCCGGAGCAGCACCGCGGCCGCGGTCCCGTCGGCGCCGCACACCACGTTGGCGCACACGTGGATGCCGTGACTGCGGTAGGTGTAGAGCCGGCCCGGGGGCCCGAACATCACCGCGTTGCGACCGGTCGGACCCCGATACGAGTGCGCCGCGGCATCCGGCCACGGACCGTCGGGCACCCCGCCATAGGCCTCGACCTCGACGATCGTGGCGGTGACGCCGCGGCCGGTCAGCGTGGCACCGAGCAGTCGACGCGCCGCTCCGACCGGGTCGACCGCGAGTTCATCAACGCTCACCCAGAGATTGTGCCCTGCGCTATTGACAGCGGAGCGCAAGCGGCGGATATTCATCACATGATGAGTTCATCAAGTGATGAATTACTCCGCGATGGCGCAGAGCCTGCCGTCACCATTGACCGTCTCAATGTACTTCGCGGCAAAGTGGCTGCGGTGCAAGATATTTCCGTCCGGATCGCCCGCGGCACGATCACTGGCCTGCTAGGTCCATCCGGATCGGGCAAGACCACGCTGATGCGCTGCATCGTCGGGACGCAGATCGTCGCCGGAGGATCCGTGCTGGTGCTCGGCCATCCGGCTGGGTCGGCCGCGCTACGACGGCGAGTCGGCTACATGCCCCAAGATGCGACCATCTACAACGACTTGCGGGTCATCGACAATATCCGCTACTTCGGGTCGCTGTACGGCATGGACCGACACGCTGCTGAGGAGGCCATCGAGGCGGTGGACCTGCAGGACCAACGCAGCGCCTACTGCGCCAACTTGTCCGGCGGGCAGCGCGCCCGGGTGTCGTTGGCCTGCGCGCTGGTCGGCCACCCCGACCTGCTGGTGCTCGACGAGCCGACCATCGGGCTCGATCCTGTACTGCGTTTCGACTTATGGGAGAAGTTCACCGCGCTGGCAGCAGCCGGCACCACGCTGCTGGTGTCCAGCCACGTGATGGACGAGGCCGACCGCTGCGCCGATCTGCTGCTGATGCGCGACGGGCGACTGCTTGCCCATACCACGCCGGATCACCTACGGAAGGAAACAGGATGCACGTCACTGGAGGAAGCGTTCCTGTCCATCATCCGGCGCACCACCGCGCCCGCAACCGCCTGACACTGCAAGGTTTTGCGGCCACGACGCTCCGAATCCTGCGCCAACTGGCCGCCGACCGCCGCAGCGTTGCTTTGATCCTGCTGGTGCCGGTCGTGGTTATCACGCTGATGTACTTCATGTTCGAAAAAGTGCCGCACCGTCCGGGCACCCCGGCGCCGTTCAACAACGCCTGCCTGATTCTGGTGGGCCTTTTCCCGTTTTTCCTGATGTTCGTGCTGACGTCGATAACGATGCAGCGCGAACGCGCCTCAGGGACTTTGGAGCGCATCCTGGCCACCCCGCTGCGCCGGTTCGACCTGTTGGGCGCCTACGGGACCGCATTCTCTTTGGCGGCCGCGGTCCAGGCCACCCTGATCTGCGTGGTGTCGTTTTGGCTGCTCGGCTTCACGACCGCGAGCAGCCCGGCGTGGGTATTTCTGGTGGCGATTGTCAACGCCATCCTGGGAGTCGCGCTCGGTCTGTTGTTCAGCGCGTTCGCCCGCACCGAATTTCAGGCCTTGCAGTTCATCCCACTGGTGATCGTGCCGCAACTGCTGCTGGCCGGCATCATCGTGCCGCGCGCATTGATGCCGCACTGGTTGCAGTGGATCAGCAACGCCCTGCCGGCCAGCTACGCCCTGGAGGCTCTGCAACAGGTGGGTGCGCATGCCGAACCGACTGGGGTGATGATGCGTGACACGGTCGCCGTGCTGGGCTTTGCGCTCGCGGCGCTGTGCCTGGCGGCGGCGACGCTGCGGCGACGGACAGCGTGATCCGGTGGTCGCCCACACGAACCGGAAACGGCCGGGACGTCCTCGGGGTGCCTCCGACACGCGCGATCGGATCCTGGTAAGTGCACGGGACATGTTTGCCCGTAATGGTTTTGATAAAACCTCGATACGAGCGGTGGCAGCAGCCGCCGATGTCGATTCGGCCCTGGTCCATCACTATTTCGGGACGAAGGAGCGGCTGTTCGCCGCAGCGATCAACGTTCCGATCGATCCGATGGAAGTGATTGGCCCGATCCGGCAAACCCCTGTCGAGGAGATCGGGCACATGCTGCCGTCACTGCTGCTGCCGCTGTGGGATTCCGAAGCGGGCCAGAGCTTTATCGCGACGCTGCGGTCCATGCTCGCAGCCAATGACGTGAGCCTGCTGCGCGCATTTCTGCAAGAGGTCATCGCCGCCGAAGTGGGCCCTCGTGTCGACACGCCGCCCGGAACCGGCTTCATCCGCGTGCAGTTCGTGGCTTCGCAGTTGGTCGGCGTGCTGATGGCGCGCTACATCTTGCAGTTGGAGCCGTTCGCCTCACTGCCCCCCGAGCAGATCGCGGACACCATCGCGCCAAACCTGCAGCGTTACCTCACTGGGGATTTGCCTGCGCCATGAGCCGCGCGTGCTCATCAGCGCCGACCTCGATGGCCTCGTCGACCAGCAGCACCGGGATGCCGTCCTCGATGCGGTAAGCACGCCGCATTCGCGGGTTGTACAGCAACTCTTCGTCGTCCTTATCCACAAGTAGCAGCGGGCCTCGGTCGGCGGGACAGACCAAGATGCTCAGCAGCGTCTCGTCAATCACCGGCCATCTCCGCTCGTGCCGCGCCGGTCAGGCGCCGGAATTGGTTGGCGTCCGCGTCGAAATACCACGCGTGGCGTCCCGGCTTGGGAATCCCGGCTGCGCGCAAGGCACTGACCGTCGGTCGATACGTGGCGCTTAGCGTCATCTCCCCCACCACATGAACGATGTCGGGTCCCAACCCGAACGGCATGGCTGCCACCGCTTCGGAGAGATCCGCTGCGGTGATGGTTGCGCCGGGCCGCAAAGTGACCGCTGCCACCGCGACGTGGTGACCGTCCATCGGCACGCCATAAGTCACCACCAGGTCGACCGCCGGAAGCATCCCGAGCGCGTCGGTGATCGGCTCGCAGAACACGATGCCGCGTTCGGTGTGCACGGCCGAGCCGCGCCTGCCCACGAGCCAGAAGTCGCCGTCGGCGTCGCGTCGGAACAGATAGTCGGTGGAGATCCAGGTGTCGGCGGGTGCGAAGACACCACGCTTGACCGACGCGGTCGGATCGATCGGTCCACGCGGCTCGGCGAGCAGGATGCCGACCTCGCCTGCGTCCGGTACCCGGACCAGCCCGCGCTCGGTTTCCAGAATCAGGTCATGCTCGGCGTCGTAGGCGCCGAGTTCAACGTGTCCGGCCCCCGGCAGCGGCCGGCCCTTGCTGCCGATCTTGGCGCCGGACACGTTGGCCAGCACCGCATGCCCGTCGGTGGTCGCGAAGAACTCCACGACACGTGCGGGCGCGAACACGTCTACGATTCGCTGCCACATGCCGGTCGGCATACCCGAGCCGATGAACAACCGCACCGGGTGGTTGCCGTGCAGGGTGAAAGTGGGGTCGTCGACGACCTCGCTGAGCATGGCCCACGTGTAGGAGACGACCGTGACGCCGTACTGGCGTACCTCGGCGATGAAGCGGTCCGGGTGCAGGCCGCGAGACAACGCGATGCGGGTACCGCCGACCACCGCGCCGCCGAGGCTGACCAGCAGCCCGGACTCGTGATGCAACGGCGTCAGGCAATACAGGGTGTCGTTGCGGTCTAGCGCCGCCGTCGAGGCGGTGCCGAACGCCGACAGCGCCCAGCGGTAGTTGGTGATCTGCTTGGCGACCAGCTGTCCACCGGCAGTGCTGAACCCGATGAACGCCAGGTCCCTGGCCAGCCCCGGGTTGGCGCGATACCAGGCCGGCAACTCGACGGCATCGGGGTCGATCTGTTCCATGTCAATGACGTTGGCGTCATCGGGCAGATCCAGAGCGCGGGACTCACCGCCCCCGAGGACAAGGATCTGTTCGGGCAATTGCCGCGCGGTCTCGAGGTTGGGCGGGTCGGTGATGATCTCGGTCACTCCGCCGAGACGGACCGCCGCGGCCAGGTCGACATCGGGCTTGAGCAGAACCGCAACGGCGCCCAACCGCGACAGCGCGGCGATGGCCACCAGCGCGCTTGGCCGGGTTTCCATCAGAACGCCGACGTGCTCGCCCTGACGGACCCCGACCTCGATGAGGCCGCGCACCACGTTGTCGATGCGTCGGTTCACCGCCTCATAGGTGTGTACACGTCCATCGAAGAGCAGGAATTCGCCGTTCGGCGCATCGTTGGCTTGTTCGCCGATGATCCGGCCCAGTGAGATCCGGGTGTGGTCGTTGATCTGGCCCAGGCGGACCAGGCGGGGCAAGGTTCGGACGGTCTCGACGGCCAACGTGCGCATGGATTTGTTCGCTGCGACGACGGCGTCGGCCGCGCCGCGGGCGATCGTCAGCGCCACCTCGGATGCCTCACCCAGGCCATGCATCACCCGGGAACTGAGCGCGACACCGCGGTCGGTGTGCTCGGCCGGCTGATCGGCCATCGGGAAGATGTCCGTTGGCTTGTCCCCGTTGCCGGAGATCCACAGCACCCAATCGGCTACAGTCGGCCAAGTCTCCTGTGCCGCCCTGGATCCCACGACCAGACCGAAGTGACCGGTGCGCAGGCTGTACTCGTAAACCTCGGCATTGGGCGCTGCGCGCCGGATACCGCGCACCGCAGCGGGCTGGCCGATGTCGTCAACCTCGCCGACGAAAGCCAGTACCGGGCAGGTGATATCGGTCAGCGTCACCAGTTGACCGTTGATCGCGAAACCGCCGGTCATCATCCGGTTATGCGCGACGAACTGCTTGAGCAGCTCGGAGACCGCCGGCCCGGACCAAGCGATCCAACCTTCCGACTCCAGGAATCTGCGCTGGGCTTCCCGCGGCAGCAGCGCCTCACGGTCGTGAAGCTGACGCACGAAGTCGATCCGCGCCTTCGCGGTCTTGAGCGGATCGAGCATCTGAAAGCCGGTGCGCGCCAACCAACTCGGGATATCCAACCGGTTGAAGACATGGTCGGCCATGAAATTGGCGACACCGGGAGCCAAATTGGGCGGAAGCCCCATCGGAAGGGCGGCCAGGGTGTCTACCGGCGAGCCGAACGTCACGATACTGGCGATGCTTTTCGAGCGTCGATAAGCCGCCGCCTGGTAGCAGAACATCCCGCCCTGCGAATAGCCGGCCAGGTGCACGTCCTGACCGGTGATGTCCGTCATCGCATCGAGCGCCTCGCTCAGTGCGACGATATGGTCAGCCAGATTGCGGCGCATGCCGCCCTCGACCTGATCGGGTGAGCCGAAGTCGATGACCCAGGGATCCAGCCCGGCGGCGTGCAGGATGCCGACCGCGCCGTCCTCCCGGGTGACGTCCCACATGTTCGCCGACATCATCATCGGGTGCACCAGCAGCACCGGCGGGCCCGCCTGCGGATGCCCCGGGCGACTGTCCGGCGGGAAATACCGCCGCAGCTTGTACATCGGCACGCTCTCCACGACCTGAGACGGTGACGGCGAGTTGCCGGTCTCCAGGCCCCCCAGCCGCAGAACTTCCAGACCATTCTGCGCGGTTGCCACCAGACGCTCAACCGGTCGCGTGACCGCTGAAAGATTCAGATCCATGCCGTCGCTCCCTACCGACTGAGACGATCCTGTGCTGCTTGCGGGCCTGACAGCCTGCACATCATGGCACACCGCAGGGGGCAGGCCAGCAGCTTTGTTCACGGTGCCAGTGCGTTCACCAGCGTAGTCTGCCCGCTGGCTGTCCCGGATCGCCCACGTAAGGTCAGGGCGGTGGCACACCTGTTGGGGGCCGAGGCGGTGCACCTGGAGTATCCGACTCAGGTCGTCTTCACATCGTTGACCGTCGGGGTCAGCGACGGCGACCGCATCGGCATCGTCGGACGAAACGGCGACGGCAAGTCCAGTTTGCTGGGTTTGCTCACCGGTCAGGTTCGCCCGGATGCCGGGCGGGTGACACGGCGCAGCGGGCTGCGGGTCGGCGCGCTGAGCCAGGCCGACATCCTCGATTCGAGCAGCACGGTGGGCTGGACACTGGTCGGCGACCGGCCCGAGCACGAATGGGCCGGTAATCCGCGCATCCGCGACGTGGTCGAGGGGCTGGTCGCCGACATCGGCTGGGAAGCGACGATCGGCACGCTGAGCGGCGGCCAGCGGCGGCGCGTCCAGCTGGCCGCGCTGCTGGTCGGCGATTGGGATGTCATCGCGCTGGACGAGCCGACCAACCACCTCGACATCGAAGGCATCACCTGGCTGGCCGGCCACCTGCGCCAACGCTGGGCCCGCAACACCGGTGGACTGTTGCTGGTGACCCACGACCGGTGGTTCCTCGACGAGGTGGCGACCGCGACGTGGGAAGTGCACGATGGCATCGTCGAGCCGTTCGACGGCGGCTACGCCGCCTACGTCCTGCAGCGAGTCGAGCGGGACCGGCGGGCCGCCGTCACCGAGGCCAAGCGGCAGAATCTGATGCGCAAGGAGTTGGCCTGGCTTCGCCGCGGCCCGCCTGCGCGTACGTCGAAACCGAAGTTCCGAATCGATGCCGCCAACCAACTGATCGCCGACGTGCCGCCGCTGCGCAACACCGTCGAGCTGGCCAAACTAGCCACCGCGCGGCTCGGCAAAGATGTCATCGATCTGCTCGACGTGTCGGTCTCCTTCGACGGCCATGCGGTGCTGCGCGATGTCGAATGGCGAATCGGTCCCGGTGAACGCAGTGGCATCGTCGGCGCCAACGGTGCCGGCAAGTCCACCCTGCTCGGACTAATCACCGGCGCGGTGCAGCCCGACAGTGGGAAAGTCAAGCGCGGCAAGACCGTTCGCTTGGCAATTCTCGACCAGCGGGGCGACGAGCTGACGCCGCTAGCCGACGAGCGGGTCGCCGACGTGGTGGGCCGGCTGCGCAGCGGTTATCAAGTGGACGGCCGCGACGTCACGCCGGCGCAGTTGTTGGAACGGCTCGGGTTCGCCGGCGACCAGCTCTCGGCGCGTGTCGGTGAACTCTCCGGCGGGCAACGCCGCCGGATGCAGCTGATGCTGACTCTGCTGGCCGAGCCCAATGTGTTGCTGCTCGACGAACCCACCAATGACGTAGACACCGAGATGCTGACCGCCACCGAAGATCTGCTCGACTCCTGGCCGGGCACCTTGATCGTCGTCTCCCACGACCGCTACCTGTTGGAGCGGGTCACCGATCAGCAGTACGCGATCATTGACGGCCGGCTGCGGCATTTGCCGGGTGGGGTGGATGAATACCTCAGGCTCGCCGCGCAGCGGACCAGCCAGCCTGCGACGGCGCCGGCCGCCGGCACACCTGAGCCACAGGCGGTTTCGGGAGCCGAATTACGTACCGCGCAGAAGGAGATCGCCGCAATCGACCGCCGGCTGGCGCGGCTCGCCGACCAGATCGCGGCCAAACATCGAGAGCTCGCCGAGCATGACCAAGCCGATCACGTCGGCATCACCCAACTCACTCAGCAGTTGCGAGTTTTGGAAGACGACGTCGCCGGGTTGGAAAGCCGCTGGCTGGAACTTTCGGAGGTCGTCGAATGAGCGTGTCGAATCGCGAGCGACCCTAGCGGCGCAGCTGCTGCCGAAGCTGTTCGGCGGCAACACGAACCGCGTCGAGCTGCGCGGCGACCCGGGCCGGCGCAGTGCCGCCGCGCGCGTCGCGGGACGACACCGAGCCCTCGATGGTGAGTACTTCGCGGACCTCGGGAGTCAGGTGGCTGCTCACGGCGGCCAGCTCGTCGTCGGTCAAGTCCTCCAGCCCGACCCCGCGCTGCTCGGCGGCCCGTACGGCCGCCCCCGCCGACTCGTGGGCGTCCCGGAACGGCACGCCCTGGCGCACCAGCCATTCGGCGATGTCCGTGGCCAGCGTGTAGCCGGTCGGAGCCAGCGCGGCCATCCGCTCGGTGTCGAAGGTCAGGCTGCCGACCAGTCCGGCCATCGCCGGCAGCACCAGCTCCAGTTGCGCCACCGAGTCGAACACCGGCTCTTTGTCCTCCTGCAGGTCCCGGTTGTAGGCCAGCGGCTGAGCTTTCAGCGTCGCCAGCAGCCCGGCCAGGTTTCCGATCAACCGACCGGATTTGCCGCGAGCCAGCTCGGCGATGTCGGGGTTCTTCTTCTGCGGCATGATCGAGCTGCCGGTCGACCAGGAGTCGTGCAGGGTGACGTAGCCGAATTCGGTTGAGCTCCAGAGGATGATGTCCTCGGCAAGGCGCGATAGGTCGACGCCGATCATCGCGAAGACAAACGCCGCCTCTGCAGCGAAATCCCTTGCCGCCGTGGCGTCGACAGAGTTTTCGGCCGCTGTGGCGAATCCGAGCTGCGCGGCGATCGCGTCGGGGTCAAGCCCCAGCGACGAACCGGCCAGTGCTCCGGAACCATACGGTGACACCGCGGTGCGCTTGTCCAGGTCGACGATCCGGTCGACGTCGCGTAGCAGCGGGTGGGCGTGCGCGAGTAGGTGGTGTGCCAGCAGGATCGGCTGAGCCGATTGCAGGTGGGTCTTGCCGGGCATGATCGCGCTCGGGTGCGCGGCGGCCTGGCCGGCCAGTGCGCCGACAACCTCGAGCGCACCGGCGGCAACCCGGCGTATCGCATCACGCAGCCACATCCGAAACAAGGTGGCCACCTGATCGTTTCGCGACCGGCCGGCCCGCAGCCGACCGCCGAGGTCGGCCCCCACCCGGTCGATCAGCCCACGTTCCAGCGCGGCGTGCACGTCCTCGTCGGTCACCAGCGGCAGGAAGCTGCCGTCAGCCACATCCTCGGCGAGGCTGTCCAGCCCGGCCAGCAGCCCGTCGCGCTGCTCTTCGGTGAGCAACCCGGCCTGGAACAGCACCACGGTGTGCGCCCTGGACGCGGTGATGTCGTAGGGCGCCAGCACCCAGTCGAAGTGGGTGGATTTGCTCAACGCGACCAGTGCATCCGACGGGCCGGCGGCGAACCTCCCGCCCCACAGCGATCCTTCGTTGGTGGTCATGTTTTCTCCGCGAGAAGACGCAGAATCGCACTGAGACCGGCGTTTCGATGCGATTCTGCGTCTGCTCGACGCGAACAAGCCCTCACCCCAAGTCCCGGCGCGCGGCAATTTTCGACGACAGGCCGTGCACGTACACAAAGCCCTTGGCGGCCGACTGGTCGAAGCTGTCGCCCTCGTCGTAGGTGGCCAGGTTGAAGTCATAGAGCGATTCGGCGCTGCGCCGGCCGTTGACCGCAATGTGGCCGCCGTGCAACACCATCCGGATTTCGCCGGACACATGCTCCTGGGTCTTGGCGACGAAAGTCTCCAGCGCCGTCTTCAACGGCGAGTACCACAATCCGTCGTAAACCAGTTCTGCCCACCGTTGGTCGGTGTGACGCTTGAACCGCGCCAACTCGCGCTCGAGCGTGACGTGCTCGAGTTCGGTGTGCGCGGTGATCAGCACCATCGCCCCCGGCGCCTCGTAGATTTCGCGGCTCTTGATACCGACCAGCCGGTCTTCGACCACGTCGAGCCGACCGACTCCTTGCGCACCGCCACGGGTGTTGAGTTCCTCGATCGCCTGCAGCACCGACACCGGCTTGCCGTCGATCGACACCGGTACGCCACGTTCGAATCCGATGATCACCTCGTCGGGGGTATTCCAGTTGACGGTGGGGTCTTCGGTGTAGGCGTAGACGTCCTTGGTCGGCGCATTCCACAGGTGTTCCAGGAAGCCGGTTTCCACCGCTCGGCCCCAGACGTTCTGGTCGATCGAAAACGGAGAGCGCTTGGTGACGTTGATCGGGATGGCGTTCTCTTCAGCGAAGGCGATGGCCTTCTCCCGGGTCCACGCATAGTCACGGACCGGCGCAAGCACCTGCAGATCCGGTGCCAGCGCGGCGAATCCGACTTCGAATCGGACCTGGTCGTTGCCCTTACCGGTGCAGCCGTGCGCGACGATGCTTCCGCCGTGCTCGCGGGCCGCGGCGACCAGATGCTTGGCAATCAGCGGCCGGCTGATCGCGGACACCAGCGGGTAGCGATCCATGTAGAGACCGTTGGACAAGATGGTGGGCAGACAATAGCCCTCGGCGAATTCGTCGCGGGCGTCGACGACGACGGCTTCAACGGCACCGCAGTCCAGCGCTCGCTGGCGCACCACCTCCATGTCTTCACCGCCCTGGCCCAGGTCGATCGCGACCGCGACGACCTCCCGGCCGGTCTCCTTGCCGATCCAGCTGATCGCCACAGAAGTGTCCAAACCGCCGGAATACGCCAAGATGACGCGCTCGGACATGAATTGATCTCCTTGTATCGCAGGTTATTTGAGGTCTTGGAGCACGGTTGCGAGCTCGGCGCCGGTCATCGGTTCGCGGGCCGCGACGAAAATGGTGTCATCCCCGGCGATCGTTCCGACGACGCATGGCAGGGCTGCCCGATCGATGGCACTGGCCAAGTAGTCGGCCGCGCCGGGCGGGGTGCGGAGCACGGCGAGGTTTCCCGTGGCGTCGGTGCCGACCAGCAGTTCGTTGAGCAGCCGCGACAGCCGCGCGGTACCACCGGACACCCCGCGCAGCGGGCTGCCGTCCTCGGGCACCACGTAGCAGCCAACGCCGCCGTCGGCGCCGCGCAGCTTCACCGCGCCGAGCTCCTCGAGGTCCCGCGACAGCGTGGCCTGGGTGACTTCGATGCCGTCCGCGGCGAGCAACGCGGCCAGCTCACTCTGACTGCGCACTTCAGCCGACGACAGGGTCGTCACGATGCGCGCCTGCCGGGCGGCGCGGGTGACTTCCGGTGTCGTCCGCGATCCGCTGTGGGTCATCGCGCCGGTCCTCCTCATCGCTTCGTCCCCCTCGAGGTGCCCCCACTGCATCGTCGCCGGCGCGGCGTCATTTCGACCGCTCCAAGAGCCATACCAACAGCGCTTTTTGCGCATGCAGCCGGTTCTCGGCTTCGTCCCACACCGCGCTGTGCGGCCCGTCGATCACATCGTCGGTGATCTCATGACCTCGGTGCGCCGGAAGACAATGCAGCACAATGGCTTCCGAATTGGCGAGGGAAAGCAGCCCGTTGTTGAGCTGGAATGGACGGAACGGCCGAACCCGGTCCAACCCGTCGTCCTCCTGGCCCATCGATGTCCAGGTGTCGGTCACCAGCACGTCGGCGCCCGACGCGGCACCGGCCGGATCAGCGGTCACCGTCACCGACGCGCCGGTATCGGCGGCACGTCGCTCGGCGGCGGCGACCACCGATGGATCGGGGCCAAAGCCGTCCGGAGCGGCAATCGTCACATCGATGCCGGCGGTGGCGCCGCCGAGCATCAGCGATTGCGCCATGTTGTTGGCGCCATCGCCGAAGTACGACATGCGCAGACCGCGCAGCGATCCGATGCGTTCGGCGATGGTCTGCAGATCGGCGAGCACCTGACAGGGGTGGAACTGGTCGGAGAGCGCGTTGACGATCGGCACCGTCGCGGTTTCGGCCATCGCGGCCAGCCGGGCTTGGCCGTAAGTGCGCCAGACGATGGCATCGACATAGCGGGACAACACTTTCGCGGTGTCCTGCAGGGTCTCCTCGCGGCCCAGCTGGGTGCTGCGGCCGTCGACCACCACGGCGTGCCCGCCAAGCTGGGCGATGCCCATCTCGAACGAAAATCGGGTGCGGGTGGAGTTCTTGTCGAAGATGACGGCGACGCCGCGCGGCCCGGCCAGCGGCCGGTGGCTGAACGGGTGCTTCTTGAGTTCGGCGGCCAGCGCCAATACCTCGGCCTGCTCACCGGGTGACAGGTCGTCGTCGCGCAGGAAGTTGCGTGTCATCGCGCCGCCTCGGCCGTCTCAAGAATGCCCGGCAGCGCGGTGACGAAGCTGTCGATCTGGTGCTCGGTGACGATCAACGGCGGGGCCAGCCGGATCACATTCGGCGCGGCGGCGTTGACCAGGAAACCGGCAGCGCGAGAGGCTAGTTCGGTTTCTTTTGCCGCCGGGGCGCTGAGCACCATGCCGCACAGCAAGCCACGGCCGCGAACGTGGTCGATCAGCGGGTGGCCGACCGATTCGATGCCCTGACGCAATGTTTTCCCGAGCACTTCGGCGCGTCGCACCAGATGTTGGCTGGCCAGTACCCGCAGCACCGCCAGCGCCGCTGCCGCGCAGACCGGGTTGCCGCCGAAGGTGCTGCCGTGCAGGCCGGGTGACATCAGCTGCGCAGCCGGGCCGATGGCCAGGCATGCCCCGATCGGCAGGCCACCTCCGAGACCTTTGGCCAGCGTCACCACGTCCGGGGTGATGCCGTCGTGCTGGTGGGCGAAAAACGCACCGGTGCGACCCATCCCGGTCTGCACCTCGTCGAGAACCAGCAGCGCGCCATGCCGGGCGGTGATGTCGCGAGCGGCAGCAAGGTAGCCATCGGGCGGGACGACGACGCCGCTTTCTCCCATGATCGGCTCCAGAAACACCGCGGCGGTGTCGTCGCCGACCGCTGTTGCCAGCACGCCGGTGTCGCCGTAGGGCACGTGCGTGACGTCGCCGGGCAGCGGTGCAAACGGCGCCTGTTTAGCCGGCTGACCGGTCAGGGCCAGCGAACCCATCGTCCGGCCGTGGAAGGCCTCTTGCGCTGCAACCAGTTTCGTCCGCCCAGTCAGGCGGGACAGTTTGAACGCCAACTCGTTGGCCTCGGTGCCGGAGTTGCAGAAGAACACCCGCGCCTCCGCGTCGCAGTCGAGCAATCCGACCAGCGCTTCGGCCAGCGCGATGCCGGGTTCGGCGGCGTAGAGGTTGGAGGTGTGCCCCAACGTGGACATCTGTCGGGTGACGGCGTCAATCACGGCAGGGTGACCATGTCCCAGCACGTTGACAGCGATGCCGCCGAGCAGATCCAGGTAGGACTTGCCGTCTACATCGGTGACGACGGCGCCGTCTCCGCTGGCCAATGCCACCGGCGGAACACCGTAGTTGTTCATCATCACCGCGGACCAACGCTGTTGCATCGTTGCTGTGTTACCTGTGTCGGTCACGCGCTCACCACCTTCGTACCGGTGCCAGCGTCAGTGAACAGTTCGACCAGCACGCAGTGCTCGACGCGGCCGTCGATGATGTGCGCACTGGGGACGCCGCCGCCGACAGCGCGCAGGCATGCCTCGATCTTGGGGATCATCCCGGTCTCCAGTGTGGGCAGCAACTGTGCCAATGTGGCGGTGTCGATTTCGGTGACCAGTGAATCACGGTCTGGCCACCGGGTGTACAAACCGTCGATATCGGTGAGCATCAGCAGCTTTTCGGCTCCCAGCGCTTCGGCCAACCCCGCCGCCGCCGTGTCGGCGTTGATGTTGTGCACGACGCCGTCGCTGTCAGGTGCCAGCGTCGAGACTACCGGGATACGTTGCGCGGCAATGAGGTCGAGGATTGCAGCGGTATTGACATGCTCGATGTTTCCCACCAGCCCGATATCGGTGGGCACGCCGTCGACGGTGACGCTGCGCCGCACCGCGGTGAACAGGTGGGCGTCCTCGCCGGTGATGCCGACCGCGTAAGGTCCGTGCGCGTTGATCAGGTTGACCAACTCGCGGCCCACCTGGCCGAACAACACCATCCGCGCCACGTCGAGCACTTCCGGTGTGGTGACCCGGAAGCCGCCCTTGAAGTCGCCGGCAATGCCGAGCCGCTGCAGCATGGCGCTGATCTGTGGGCCGCCGCCGTGCACGACGACCGGGTGGATCCCGCAGTTACGCAAGAACGCCATGTCGGCAGCGAACGCGCACCGCAGCGTGTCGTCGATCATCGCGTTGCCGCCGTATTTGATTACCACGATTTCGCCGTGCAACTGCTTGAGCCAGGGCAGAGCTTCGGCCAGCACCCGGGCTTTCACGTCGGTCGTCACTGCGCCGGTCATGACGAGTAAGCCGAATTCTCTTCGACATAGCCGTGCGACAGGTCGGTGGTGCGGATCGCCGCCTGGCCGTCGCCGATTTTGAGGTCGACGAGGATATCGATATCCGCACCTGACAGGTCCACCTGGCGTGCGCCGGCGGCCCCGACACCATCGAGGAAAACCGGAGACCCGTTGAACGACACGGTGATTCGATCAGGGTTGAGACTGATCGGCGCCATACCGACCGCCGCCAGCACCCGGCCCCAGTTCGGATCGGAACCAAACAACGCGGTCTTGACCAGGCTATCGCGGGCAACCACCCGGGCCGCAATGAGCGCGTCGTCCTCGGTCGCGGCGCCCGTGACGGTCACGGTGATGCGTTTGGTGACGCCTTCCGCGTCGGCCTGCAGTTGCGCGCACAAATCATCACAGACCCGCAGCACCGCGTCATCGAGATCGGTTTGGGACGGCACGATCTCGCTTGCGCCGGAGGCCATCAGCAGCACGGTGTCGTTCGTCGAGCAGCTGCCGTCGACGTCCAGACGGTCGAAGGTCCGCGCGGCGGCCCGGCGCAGCGCGTCCTGCAGCGCACCGGGCTCCGCGACCGCGTCGGTGGTGAGCACGCACAGCATGGTCGCCAGGGACGGCGACAACATCCCGGCGCCCTTGGCCATCCCGCCGATCGTCCAGTTGTCCGGATGGTGCAGCGCAACCTGTTTGGGGACCGTGTCGGTGGTCATAATGGCCCGCGCAGCCTCTTCGCCACCGGCCAGTCCCCCGGCCATTTCATGCACGACCTGACCCACCCCGGCCAACACTTTGTCCATCGGCAGCCGTTCGCCGATCAACCCGGTGGAGCACACGCCGATTTCGATCGCGCCGGTCTCGGTACCCCAGTCCGACAACGCAGCGGCAACAGCTTCGGCGGTGGCATGAGTGTCGGCGAAGCCGTCCGGACCCGTGCAGGCGTTGGCACCGCCCGAGTTCAGAATCACCGCCCGCAGCCGGCCGGTGGTCAACACCTGCTGGGTCCACAGCACCGGTGCCGCCTTGACCTTGTTGCGGGTGAATACACCGGCGGCCGCATAGTCAGGGCCCTCGTTGAACACCAGCGCCAGGTCTAGCGCACCCGATGCCTTGATCCCGGCAGCGATCCCGGTGGCGCGGAAGCCGGCCGGAGCCGTCACCCCCTGCGCGCGCACCAGAGGCGCCGTATCCCTCAGGTCGGTCACGGCGCCACTCCGACCACCGAGAGACCCTCGGCCTCCGGCCAGCCCAGTGCCAGGTTCATCGACTGCACGGCGGCGCCCCCGGTGCCCTTGACCAGATTGTCGATCGCTGCAATAGCGATGAACGTGGCGGCGTCCTCGTCGACGGCCACCGCGATGTGCGCCGCGTTGCTACCGATCACCGCGCCCGTGCGCGGCAGCTGACCTTCGGGTAGCAGATGAACGAAAGGCTCTGCGTGGTAAGCCTTTTCGTAGGCTGCGCGCAGCTGCGACAGTGGTGACTGGGTGCGCGCAGTGCAGGTCGCCAGGATGCCGCGCGAGGTCGGGATGAGCACCGGCGTGAACGACACGGTGACGTCGCGGTCGGTGACGAGCTTCAGTCCCTGGACGATCTCTGGGGTGTGCCGGTGTGCGCCGGCGATGTTGTACGCCCGCGCCGAGCCGATCACCTCCGACCCGAGCAAGTCGGTCTTCGCCGCGCGGCCGGCGCCCGAGGTGCCGCTGACCGCGACGACGGTGACGGCTGGGTCGATGAGATCGGCAGCCACCGCGGGGAACAGCGCCAACAACGCGGCGGTGGGATAGCAGCCCGGTACCGCGATGCGCCGGGCGTCACGCAGCGATTCCCGCCCGCCGGGCAGCTCCGGCAGCCCGTACGGCCAGTTCCCGGCGTGCGGGGAGCCGTAGAAGCGCTCCCATGCGCTCGCGTCGGTCAGACGGAAATCCGCACCGCAGTCGACCACTAGCGTCTGGGGGCTGAGCTGTTGGGCCAACGCCGCCGAGTGGCCGTGCGGAAGCGCCACGAAAACCACATCGTGGCCATCCAGCACGGCGATTTCGGTGGGCTCGAGCACTCGCTGAGCCAGCGGTAACAGGTGCGGATGGTGGTCAGCCAGGGTGCTGCCCGCGCTGGCAGCGGCCGTGACCGCGCCGATCGTCAGCCGCCCGTCGTGGTAGGCCGGGTGCCCGAGCAGCAGCCGCAGGATCTCGCCCCCCGCGTAGCCGCTGGCGCCGGCCACCGCCACCCGCATTCCCTCGGTCATGCCGCAATCGTTGCATGACTATGCATAAGCTTGCAAATTCATTCTGCGCGGAGAAGTCAGCCGCGCAGCGCCGCGCCAACCCGCTCGGCGGCGCAGCGCACTGCCGCATCCCGGGCCGCGCTGGCCTCGTCTTCGGTGAGCGTGCGATCAGCCGCGCGAAACCGCAGCGCGAACGTCAGCGACTTGCGATTCTCACCGACTTGCGGGCCGGTGTAGACGTCGAACAGCCCGACATCCTCCAGCAGTTCCCCCGCGCCGTCGCGTACCGCGTCTTCGACCGTCTGCGCGGCGACATCCGCGTCCACCACCAGGCTGACGTCTTGGAACACCGCAGGAAACGGCGAAACCCGCGGTGCCGGCAACGCCTCGAGGATGGGCATGGCATCGAGGTTCAGCTCGACCGCGCAGGTGCCCTTGGGCAGCGCCGAGCGCTCGATCACCGCAGGGTGCAGCTGCCCCGCGTGGCCGACCACCCGCTCGTCCTGGCCCACCACCACACGCACCTCGGCACAACGCCCCGGATGCCACGGCAGATATTGAGCGGCTCGCAGCCTCACCTCAATTCCGCTGGCGCGGGCGATGATCCGGACGGCTTCGAACGCATCGGCTGCTTCCACCCGCCGGCCGTCGCCCCAGGGGCCGCGTGGTTCTCGCAGCCCGGTCAACACCACGGCGACATGCTGAGGTTGGCGCGGCAGCGATGCGTCGAGCACGGCGATTTCCTCGTCAGTCGGACGTCGGTGCACCGGGATCAGCTCGACGCTCCTGGTCCGCTCGGACGGCTGCACTACCTGGGCGATCGCGTAGAGCGCAACGTCGACGATGCCGCGAGAGACGTTGCGCGCCAATGCCTCCAATAATCCCGGCAGCAGGGTGGTGGCCAACTGCGGCCGATCGGCCTCCAGCGGGTTGAGCACCTCGGTGGTGCGACGCCGTTCGTCGTCGGCGGGCAGGCCCCAGTCGTCGAAAACGCCGGCCGGAAGAAACGGCGTCGGCAGCACCTCTACGTAGCCCGACAGCGCCAGCGACTTGCCGATCGCGCGGCGGCGCCGTTGGTTGGCTGACAGGCCGCGCCCGGCCGGTGCCGACGGCAGCACCGACGGGATGCGTTCGAGCCCCTCCAGCCGCAGCACCTCTTCAACCAGGTCGGCCGGCTGCAGCAAGTCGGGCCGCCAGCTCGGCGGTGTGACGGTCAGGGTTTCGCCGTCGGCGGTCACCGCGGCGCCGATCTGGGTCAACCGCCTAGCCGTCGTGCCGGGCCGATAGCTCACCCCGGCGGTGCGGTCCGGCAGGTCGGCCGCCATCGCGATCGGCGGGAGCGACCAGTCGTCCTGCGGCGGGTCGCCGCGCCAGTCGGTCAGCGTTTCAGCCACCACACCGCCGGCGATGTCAGCGAGCAATCGCGCGCAGCGGTCCAGCGCCGCCACCGAAATGGCCGGGTCGACCCCGCGCTCATACCGACGCGCAGCTTCGCTGGGCAGGTGCAGCCGCCGCGCGGTGCGCGACACCGCCGCCGGATCCCACACCGCCGCCTCCAGCAGCACGTCGGTCGAGTCCTCGCGCATCTCGGTGCTGCCCGATCCCATCACTCCCCCGATCGCCGCCGTCGAGACGTCATCGACGATCAGGACGTCGGCCGGGTTGAGCCGGCGTTCGATGTCGTCGAGGGTGACCACGGTTTCGTCGGGTCGGGCGAACCGCACCGCGAAGCCGCCGGTGATCCGTTTGAGGTCGTGGGCGTGCATCGGGTGGCCCAATTCCAGCATCACGTAGTTCGTCACGTCGACGGCCGGCGAGATCGCCCGGATACCCGAGAGCAACAGCCGGCGCTGCAGCCACCACGGCGACACCGCGGTGGGGTCGATTCCGGTCACCGGGCGCAGGGCGAACCGGCGCACACCCGTCCCCGGCTGCACCGTCAACGGCCAGGCGTCCGCCTCGCGGGGCAGCGGGTCCACAGCTGCTGGATCGACGAAATTCAGATCGTAGGAGCAGGCGATCTCGCGGGCCAAACCCCGAACCGACATGCAGTAACCCCGGTCCGGGGTGATGGCCAGGTGAAAGACGACGTCGTCCAGACCCAACACCTCGACGGCGGCCGTGCCGGGATCGGCGGTTCCCGGCGGCAGCACCAGGATGCCGGAATGGTCGGTGGCCATACCGAGTTCGGCTGCTGAGCAGATCATTCCATCGGAGGTGCGACCATAGGTCTTGCGCTCGGTAATCGTGAATCCGCCGGGCAGCGTGGTTCCGGGCAGTGCCACCACCACAAGATCGCCAGTCACGAAGTTAGTTGCACCACAGACGATTTCACGTGGTTTTTCCTCGCCGACGTCGACTTTGCAGGCGCGTATCGGCTTTTTGAACTCGCTGAGTTCGTCGATTTCGATTACCCGCCCAACGGTCAGCGGTCCGTCGACGGGGCCGAGTGTGACCACCTCTTCGACCTCGTGCCCGATGCGCAGTAGCGCCTGTTCGAGGTCGCCGGAAGACACATCCCAGCCCGGGGCACCGACTGAGACGACTTCGCGTAGCCAGCTGTAGGGGACGCGCATCAGGCACCCACCCCGAACGGCAGCGAGAACCGGACATCGCCCTCGACCATGTCACGCATGTCGGGGATGCCGTTGCGGAACTGCAAGGTGCGCTCCAGCCCCATCCCGAACGCAAAGCCGGAATACATCTGCGCGTCAATACCGGCAGCGCGCAACACGTTCGGGTTCACCATTCCGCAGCCGCCCCACTCCACCCAGCCGGCACCACCTCTCTTGTTCTCAAACCACACGTCAACTTCCGCGGACGGCTCGGTGAACGGGAAGAAGTGTGGGCGAATCCTGGTGCGCGCCTGCGGCCCGAACTCGGCCCGGGCGAATGCGTCGAGTGTTCCGCGCAGATGGGCCATCGACAGTCCGCGATCCACCGCCAGCCCCTCCACCTGATGGAAGACCGGTGTGTGCGTGGCGTCCAGTTCGTCGGTGCGGAACGTGCGACCGATCGAAACGATATAGATCGGTAGATCACGCTCCAGCAGTGTGCGCACCTGCACCGGCGACGTGTGGGTGCGCAGCAACTGTCGGGAGCCGTCCGGCGCGACATAGAAGGTGTCCTGCTCGCTACGCGCCGGGTGATCGGCGGGGAAGTTCAGCGCATCGAAGTTGAACTGCTCGGTTTCCACCTCTGGCCCGTCGGCAAGCTCCCACCCCATCGCTATGAAGGTGTCGGCAATGTGCTCGGCCAGGATCGTGATCGGATGCCGTGCGCCGGTCGGCTGGCGGGTTGACGGCAAGGTCACGTCGATGCGCTCGGCGATCAACACCGCGGCGTCGCGCTCAGCGCGCAGGGCGGCTAGGCGTTCGTCGTAACTGCGTTGGACGTCGCCGCGGGAGCTGTTCACCAGACGACCCGCATCAGCACGGTCGGCTTTGGGTACCGAGGCCAACGCCTGGCGGGCCAGCGCCAGCGGCGAGCGATCACCAAGGTGCTCGGTCTTGGCGCGTGCCAGCGCGTCGAGATCGGCCGCGCCTGCGAAGGCTTGCCGGGCTGCGTTGACCGCTGCGGTCAACGCCTCCAGCGACAGGTCGACGGGTTGTTCACCCACGCGGCGACACTCTCCTTGCTCAGAAGATGGACCTTGAATGGGGTTTTCGGGCGGGCTCGCGGCACGGCGTGACGCGCAAGTGCCGATCATATGTGGTCACGTCAGCGACGATCGGAAGCCGTCGGCCTCTTCGGTGCGGTGACTGAGGTTTCAGTGCGCGAGCAGCCGCTGCTTGAACTGTTTGAATTCGTCGTCGGTCAAAACTCCGGAGTCGCGCAGCTCGCCGAGCTTCTGCAACTCGGCAGCGACACTCGTGATCGGGCCGCCCACCGTCCGCTGAGGTGATCCCACACGTTGCGGGCTAACTGCTCCACCGGTCCCGGCCATCGCACGCCCGGCCATGCCTGCCAGTGCCATTTCGCTGAACAGGGTTCCCGACGTCCCCGTCGCCACCGCCGGAGCGGCACTGGCACTGGTCATCGGCAGCACCGCTGCCACCGTGCGGAACTCGGGTGCGGTCACGGCCCAGCCAGGGGGCACCGACAGTCTTCCAACCGCATTTGCCTGACCCAGGCCAGCGGTCACCGCAGAGCCGCCAAGTCCCGCGGGGCTCGCTGAAACCAATGTGCCAGCGCCCGAACCGGCCTCGATCGCCGCGCCACCTGCCGCGGGCCATTGAGCAAGGTGGGTTGCGCCGATACCCATGTTGACCGTCGTCGCGGCTACGTTGTACGGCGCCGCGAGGTTGCCTAAAGCCAAAAACGACTGAACCGAAGTGAAGCCGAGGGCGTCCAGAATCCCGCCTGCCGCGGTCTGGGACGGCTGTGCGAGCCCCTGCAACGCCGAGGGGATGGCAGCGAGCAATTGCGGACCGGTCGACGCGACGGTGTGAGCGCCGCTGCCGGCGGCTGCGACGAGCGCGCCGCCTTGCCCCGGGAGGCCGGCAGCATTGGTGGTGTTCGGCGCCGGAGCAAACGGCGTCAATGCCGACGCGGCAGCCGACTGGCCGGCATAGCCGTACATCGCGACAGCATCCTGAGCCCACATTGCCATGTACTGAGCCTCGGTCGCGGCGATCGCAGCGGTGTTCTGCCCCAAGAGGTTCGTTGCGATCAACGACATCAGCAGGCTGCGGTTGGCGACGATCGCCGGCGGTGGCACTGTCATCGCGAAAACGGTGTCGTAGGCGGTGGCAGCCATCCTGGCTTGGACCGCCGACTGCGCTGCCTGCGTCGCGGCGGTTTGCATCCAGGCCACATAGGGCGTGGCCGCCGCCGCCATCGACGCGGACGACGGCCCCAGCCACGGTCCGCTGATCAGTCCGGAGATCGCCGACCGGTAGGACGCAGCGGTGGACTCCAAGTCGGCCGACAACCCGTCCCACGCCGCGGAGGCGGCCAGCATCGGACCAGAGCCGGGCCCGGCATAGATCCGGGCGGAGTTGATCTCCGGGGGCAACACTGCGAAGTCCATGTCGTCACTCCACCGCTCACCCGGCGGCGACCGCGTTCGCGGCCTCGGTGGTGGCATACGACGCGGCGCTGGCCGAAAGAGTGGCAACGAACTGCTCATGAATCGCGACCGCTTGCGCGCTGATGGTCTGGTACATCGCAGCATGCATGGCGAACTGTGTCGCGGTCAGGGCCGAGACCTCATCGGCGGCCGCAGGGATCAGCCCGGTGGTAGGCCCTGCTGCAGCGGAATTGTCAGCGCTCATCGCAGAACCAATAGTCTGAAAGGTGCCAGCAGCAGACGCCAGCATTTCCGGCTGGGTGGTGACGAATGACATGGAGTTTCCTCTCGTCAGGCCAGTAAGTGGACTACGGCACAAGGCTTTTGGATAGGACTTACGGCGCGGTGCATGGACTCACCAACCTCTCCGGTTAAAGCCCGTTGCGCATCAGTGGATTTACCAGCAAATCCATCCGACAACTTCTGTGGGAGCCCCGCTAGGGACCCAAGCCCCTGTTGGAGGGGTCATTGGTCATTCGAATACGGGTGTGGCTGAGCCAAAGTCAGCGAAGTCGACGTGAAAGGCACCATTGTGCCGAGGCACAACGAAACAATGGAACGCCGGTGATATATCAGCCGTTGAGTGCAGGCTCCGGCGGCGCTAACGCAGCCACCGGAAGTCGGCGGCGCACCATGCGTGAGCGGGAGACTCCCACTGCCGCCAGCGCGCCCAACACGCCGACGGCGCCCCCGACCAGCGTCGTCCACTGTCCGTGCGCCAACATCAAGAATCCAAAGGTCGCACCGACCGCCAGCAACACGTACCGCACCGGGGTCCACTGCGCCGGGCCCGCCAACCGGGTGGAGACCAGCAAGCCCAGCGCCAACGCGATGGAGTGCCCGACGTCGGTGAAATCGTCGCTCAACACTGCGGCGGCGATCCCGACGGGAATCCACCAACCGAGCCAGGCCGGCAGCCACCGGCGCGGGATCGCCGCGGTCAACGCCCCCAGCACGGCCACGGCGCCATAGCTCACCCCGACATCGCTGGCACGTGCGATTGACATCGGCAACCAGCCGAATTCGATCGCCGCGGTCAGCCCAACGGCGACCAGCAGCGTCGTACCGATATGGCCGGTGACGAATACCAGGGCCAGCCGTCCACTGCGCCAGATCAGCTCGGCGAGCGCGAGCAGGCAAACCAAGCAGGGTAACCAGAACCAGATCGGGCCGGCATCGGCGATAAATGCACTACCGAACAGGGTCGCCAGGTGACCGTGGGCCAGATTGTGCAAGTTGGTGCTGGCCAGCGCAATGACGTGCGCGCGCACCCGTGGACCGAGAACCACGAGGGCGACACTGACCGCCGTCAAAGCGAGCGCGTAGCCCAGCGTGATCCGGACGCGCGCCAGCCGCGACAACATTGCAAAAATCATCAACACCTACTATGCCTGCGGATCTTCGTCATCTGCTCCATCTAACGCTGCCAAGTCGCTGGCAATTTCCGGCTTCGGCTTCAGCCGATAAATGGCCAGGTCAGCAGGCAGCCCAGGGGTTCTACCTGCGAATACCGGGCGGTGTGCCCGCTTCGCGGTGACCCCCAAGGCGTCCAAATCGGCCTGCGAAAGCTTTTCGAGTGTGATGCCCGACACCATCACTCCGCCTTTTGTGGCGCGCTCCATGACCCGCGCGGCTACGTTGACGTCGACCCCGAGCCAGTCAGAGGCCAGGCGCTGCGGGCGGCCGGTATGGATGCCGACCCGCATCCGCGGCCGGTAGCCGTCGACCTCGACGGCTTTCAGTGCCCGCTTGGCGTCGAGCACCGCACCGACGGCGACGAGCGGGTCGGCGAACACCGCCATGATCCCGTCGCCCATGCGCTTGACGATGTGCCCGCCGGCATCCAGCAGCGGCGGTTCAACCGCCCGCGCCACTCGCCGCAAAAGCTTGAGGGTCGCCTCGTCCCCGGCGTGCAACGACCACGTCGAGAAACCCACCAGATCGGTGAAAACCAACGTGACCTCTGCGTTTGCCGGGCGGCGGGAAACGGTCTCGGTGAGTGCCTGCCACACCTGCAATGCGCCGAGACCGACCTCCCGAGACGCGCCGCCACGCTCGCCCAGCAGACGGCCCGCAGCCCGCGCGGCGGCGCGCGGCCCGCCGTCGCCGGCTGTTGACAGCGGATCGCCGAATTCCGGATCACCGGGCAACGCGCGCCGAGCCCGCCGAATCAGGTCAATGACGGCCGGGTTCTGGTTTCTGCTGCGCAACCACTCCGCCGCCCCGTGCAGTGACACCGAAGATTGCTGTCGTGAACCTGGCGAATCCGGCGTGTTCGCCGTTTGCTCGGGCTCGCCGGACGCCGGGTAGGGCCCGAGTTCCACATCGCCCAATCTAGGTGGTTTCTGGACAGACCGGCAACGACCGCCGTCGTGGTGTTCGCCACGATCTTCGAAGAACCGCCTGATCACGCGCTTGCGACGCAAGGGTCGAGAGTGGATAACGGGGTGCCGCGACGCGCACAGAAATCGTAGACAACGTGTGTTGTCAACATTATCGTGAGTTTCAACGCTCATCGCCGACCAGGAGGCCGTGATGACTACGACGGTGATGTCATCGGTGATGCCGGCTCGGCCCGAGGCGGTCGGGCAGCGCGACGCCAAACCGGCGCCTGCACCGCTGGGGCCGGACTCGCTGACCTGGAAGTATTTCGGTGACCTGCGTACCGGGATGATGGGCGTGTGGATCGGCGCGATCCAGAACATGTATCCGGAATTGGGCGCTGGTGTCGAGCAGCATTCGATCCTGTTGCGCGAACCGCTGCAACGGGTCGCGCGGTCGGTGTATCCGATCATGGGCGTCGTCTACGACGGCAACCGCGCCGCCCGGACCGGCGAGCAGATCAAGCAGTACCACCACACCATCAAGGGAGTCGATACGACCGGCCGCCGCTACCACGCGCTGAACCCGGAGACGTTCTATTGGGCGCACGCGACATTCTTCATGCTGGTGATCAAGGTGGCCGAGTACTTCTGCGGCGGGTTGACCGAAGCCGAGAAGCGCCAGCTCTTCGATGAGCATGTCCAGTGGTACCGGATGTACGGAATGAGCATGCGGCCGGTGCCCGAGTCGTGGGAAGACTTCCAGGAGTACTGGCAACGCGTCTGTCGCGATGAACTGGAGATCAACCAGGCCACCCTGGACATCTTCCAAATACGCATTCCCAAACCGAAATTCGTGCTGATGCCCACCCCGGTGTGGGACCAGCTGTTCAAGCCGCTTGTCGCGGGGCAACGCTGGATCGCGGCCGGCCTATTCGAGCCGGCTGTTCGCGAGAAGGCCGGCATGCGGTGGACACCGGGTGACGAAGTCGTGCTGCGGCTGTTCGGCAAAACGGTCGAGCTGGCGTTTCTGGCGGTCCCCGACGAAATCCGTTTGCACCCGCGTGCGTTGGCCGCCTATCGACGGGCGGAGGGCCGGATTGCCGACGATGCCCCGCTGGTCGAGGCACCGACCTTCATGGCGCCGCCGCGGGACCGCCGCGGATTGCCGATGCACTACTTCCCGCCTCGCAGCCCGCTCTCCAAAAAACTCGTCGAGCGGGCCGGATCGCTGGTGCACACCACCTTCTCGCTGGCCGGGCTGCGGCCGGCGCGGGGGCGCGGCAAGGCCGCCTAGCGGTCGGTGCTCGCCCGCTGAGCTCGTGCGCTCTGATAGAGACAGATCGCCGCGGCGGTAGCCACATTGAGGCTTTGCGTACCCCCGGACATCGGAATGGTCACCCGGTTGTCGGCCTGTTGGGCCAGCTGTGGCGACAGGCCGTGCGACTCGGCCCCGAACAGCCAGGCCGTCGGTCCGGCGAGCTCAGCATCGTCAAGAGACAGCTCGCCGTCGACCGTGGTGGCCAACACCCGCAGCCCGTTAGCCTGCAGCGCGCTGACAGCCGCTCCGGCATCCGGTGCGACGACGACCGGGAGCGAGAAGATGCTGCCCGCCGACGCGCGCAGGCATTTACCGTTGTACGGGTCGACACTGTGCCCGCCGAAGATCACCGCTGCCGCGCCCATCGCGTCGGCGATGCGAATCAAAGTGCCCGCGTTGCCCGGCTCGCCGATCTCCACTCCCACTGCCACTAGCCGGGGTGCTGCGGCCAGCACATCGTTGAGGTCGGTCTCGGGCACATCGCAGACCGCCACCAAGCCGGCCGGAGTCACCGTGTCCGACAAGGCTTTTGCGGCACGCTCGGTCACCAGGATGACTGCGGCGTTTTGCCGGTCGAGCAGAGCGGCGTAGCGCTGCGCAGCCCACTCGGTTGCGAAAATCTCGCGGATCAATCCGCGCCCAGCGGCGGCCTCGACCAGGTGCGCGCCCTCCACCAGGAAACGCTGCGCGCGGCGCCGGGCGACCTGTCGGTGCAGTTTGACCGCAGCGACCACCCGCGCCGATCGTTCGCTGAGCACCGGGTGCTAAATCTGCAGCCGCCGGGCCGGGTTAGGCGGCCTCTCCGGAGGGCGCGTTGACATCGTCGGGCAATGCGGCCCGGGCGACACCGACCAGCGCGGTGAACGCAGCCGGGTCACTGATGGCGATCTCGGCGAGGTTCTTGCGGTCGACCTCGACACCGGCGGCTTTCAGACCCTGGATCAGCCGGTTATAGGTGATGTCGTTAGCCCGGGCCGCCGCGTTGATCCGGGAGATCCACAATTTGCGGAACTCGCCCTTGCGCGCGCGCCGGTCGCGGTATGCGTAATTCAGTGAATGAAGTTGCTGCTCTTTGGCTTTGCGATACAGGCGGGATCGCTGGCCGCGATAGCCTTTCGAGGCCTTCAGGATGGTGCGCCGCTTCTTCTGGGCGTTGACTGCCCGCTTTACGCGTGCCATGAGTGTTCCTATCGTCGTTTGGACGTACTGGTTGTTACGCCTCTGCCATGTTTATGGGCGTCGGTCAGCCGTTCAGCAGCTTGTTGACCCGCTTGGTGTCGTTGCCAGACACCGCGGTACGCCCCTCCAGCCGTCGTGTTCGGGTGCTCGACTTGTGCTCGAGCAGGTGCCGGCGATTGGCTTTCTCACGCATGATCTTCCCGGTGCCGGTGCGACGGAATCGCTTCGACGCCCCACTGTGGGTCTTGGTCTTGGGCATGTGTCTTCGTTCCTCAGCTCTGTCTATTTCAGTTCGACGATGGTTCGGTATCGGTGTTGGGTGCTGGCTGGGGCGTTGGGCCACCGGCCTGTTGGGCTGCACGGGCCCGAGTCTTCGCGCCGCGGTGGGGCGCCAGCACCATCGTCATGTTGCGTCCGTCCTGCTTGGCCGAGGTCTCGACGAATCCGTAGTCGGCGACATCGGAACCCAGCCGCTGCAGCAGCCGGTAGCCCAGTTCGGGCCGCGACTGCTCACGTCCGCGGAACATGATCGTCACCTTGACTTTCGATCCCGCCTCCAGGAAGCGGATCACGTGGCCTTTTTTGGTTTCGTAGTCGTGATCGTCGATCTTCGGTCGCAACTTCTGCTCTTTGACGACGGTCTGCTGCTGGTTCTTGCGAGACTCGCGCGCCTTTTGCGCCGCCTCGTACTTGAACTTGCCGTAGTCCATGATCTTGCAGACCGGTGGCCTGGCGTTCGGCGCAACCTCGACAAGGTCCAGATCGGCGTCCGCGGCGACGCGGAGGGCGTCTTCGATACGCACGATGCCTACCTGCTCCCCTCCTGGGCCGATCAAACGGACTTCAGGTACGCGGATGCGTTCGTTGACGCGGGTCTCAGTGCTGATGGGGCCTCCCTGATAGATGTTCACGTACTGCCACCGCCACCTGACTCGTTCGGAGATTCAGCGGTGGAGACACCACACCATCAGCAAAAAGGCCCTGCGTAAGCAGGGCCCGGTGCCGACCGGTCACGGCCAAAGCCGCCTGCACGACGCAGAACCGACACCGCTGGGGTGTCAGTGACCGGACCGCTGAGCCTTGGAGACGATCTCGTGGATCTCTTGGCCAACGGTGGGAGCGGGACTCCACTTGCTGTCTCTGGACGTCGCCGGAGACGGTCGCGGATGCGAGTTTAGCAGTCTTGACGCCGCGATCGGCCATCGAGCGTCGCTGAGCAGCCCAACGCGAGCAATTCCATGCCGTCCGGGCATAGGCATTCCATAGCCTGACCGAATATCCTCGCGGTCTGTGACCCTCACTGCGTCTCGTCCGCGGAGCCGGTCGACTTCCCGTCTCCGCTGGGTGCCCGCGGCGGCCGGGTGGACCGTGGGCGTCATCGCCACGCTGTCGCTGATCGCCAGTGTGTCGCCGCTGGTCCGGTGGGTCATTCGAGTGCCACGGGAATTCATCAACGACTACCTGTTCAACTTCCCCGACACCAGTTTCGCGTGGTCGTTCGTGCTGGCCTTGCTGGCCGGCGCGCTGACCGCGCGCAAGCGTATTGCCTGGTGGGTACTAGTCCTCAACCTGCTGCTGGCCGCCGGCTTGAACATCGCCGGACTGACCGCCGACGACATCACCCCGCTGCGGAGGATGGGCGAGACCCTCGGGCTGGTTTTCCATCTGGCTGCGCTTTTGGTGCTGGTCTTGGCCTACCGGGAGTTCTGGGCCAAGGTCCGCTCCGGCGCGCTCTTCAAGGCAGCCGGCGTGCTGCTGGCCGGATGGACCATCGGCATCCTGCTCTCCTGGGCACTGGTCGAAACGTTTCCCCGCACGCTGGCCGCGGATGACCGGCTCTTGTACGTGGTGAACCGGGTGGTCGGTTTTGCATTCGCCGACCCCGGGGAGTTTGTGGGCAGGCCGCACGTCTTCCTCAACGCACTGTTCGGACTGTTCAGCGCGATGGCGCTGATTGCTGCGGCGATCGTGCTATTCCAATCACAGCGCGCCGGAAACGCGCTCACCGGCGAGGACGAATCCGCCATCCGTGGGCTGCTCGAGCTGTACGGCAAAAACGACTCGTTGGGCTACTTCGCGACGCGCCGAGACAAGTCGGTGATTTTCGCGCCGAGCGGCCGCGCCGCGATCACCTACCGCGTCGAGGTTGGAGTCTGTCTAGCCAGCGGAGACCCGATCGGCGACCCACGGGCGTGGCCGCAGGCCATCGACGCCTGGTTGGCGCTGTGCCAGACCTACGGCTGGACGCCCGGGAATATGGGCGCAAGTTTGGCAGGGGCGAAAGCGTTTCGCGAGGCCGGCCTGAACGCGCTGGAACTGGGCGACGAAGCCATTCTGCACACTGCCGAATTCAGGCTTTCCGGCCGAGAGATGCGCGGGGTGCGCCAGGGCGTGACCCGGGCGCGCCGCGCCGGGCTGGCCGTGCGCATCCGCCGGCACCATGACATCGACCATGACGAGATGAGGCAGGTGCTAGCGAATGCGGATGCATGGCGAGACACCGAGAGCGAACGCGGGTTCTCGATGGCACTTGGCCGGCTAGGCGACCCAGCCGACGGCGACTGCCTCCTGGTCGAAGCCGTCTCACCCGACAACACGGTGGTCGCGATGCTTTCGCTGGTCCCCTGGGGCCGCAACGGCGTTTCGCTGGATCTGATGCGTCGTTCTCCGGAATCCCCCAACGGGACCATCGAGTTGATGGTCAGCGAGCTTGCCCTACACGCTGAGCGCATCGGCATCAGCCGTATCTCGCTGAACTTCGCGATGTTCCGGTCCGCGTTCGAACAGGGCGCCCAACTGGGCGCCGGTCCGGTGGCGCGATTGTGGCGTGGATTCTTGGTCTTTTTCTCGCGGTGGTGGCAGTTGGAGACGCTGTATCGCTCGAACATGAAATACCAACCCGATTGGGTGCCCCGCTACGCCTGCTACGAGGACGCTCGGATGATCCCCCGGGTGGGCGTCGCGTCAGTGATCGCCGAGGGTTTCCTGGTGCTGCCGTTCAGGCGGCGCAACAAACAGCACACCGGCCATCACTCCGCGGTGCCGTCGACGTTGTTGGCGACCGGGCTTTTGCACCACGACGGATCGGCACCGGACGTCTCCGCGTTGCAGCACACCGAGATCGGGCCGGTCGATGATGGCGGCCGCCGACTGCCACAACAGATGCGAGTTCGACTGGCCAAGCTGAAGATGCTGCAGGACAGCGGAGTTGACGCCTACCCGGTGGGACAAGCACCCAGCCATACGATCGCCCAGGCATTGGGCAGTGACGACCAGACGACGGTCTCGGTGTCAGGACGCGTGCTGCGAATCCGGGACTTCGGCGGTGTGCTGTTCGCCCAGCTACGCGACTGGTCAGCGGAAACCCAACTGCTGCTGGAGAATTCAGTTCTACAGCGGGGGCGCACCACGGATTTCACCAAGGCCATCGATCTTGGCGATCTGGTCGAGGTGACCGGGCAGATGGGCTACAGCAAGACCGGGACCCGCTCACTGATCGTCCGCAACTGGCGACTGATCGGCAAGTGCCTGCGGCCGCTGCCCAACAAATGGAAAGGGCTGACCGATCCCGAAGCGCGAGTGCGCAGCCGCTACGTCGACCTGGCGATCAATGCCGAATCCCGCGAGCTGATCGTCGCTCGCGCCAGCGTGCTGCGCGCTATCCGAGAAACTCTGAACGCCAAAGGTTTCCTGGAAGTCGAGACCCCGATCCTGCAACAAATTCACGGCGGCGCAACGGCACGCCCGTTCAGCACCCACATCAACAGCTACGACCTCGACCTGTTCCTACGGATTGCGCCCGAGCTGTATCTGAAGCGGCTGTGCGTCGGCGGAGTGGAACGGGTATTCGAGCTCGGCCGCGCATTCCGCAACGAGGGCGTCGACTTCAGCCACAACCCGGAGTTCACCCTGCTGGAGGCCTATCAGGCGCATGCCGACTACACCGACTGGATCGACGGCGCCCGCGAGCTGATCCAGAACGCCGCCCAGGCTGCGAACGGCGCACAGGTGGTGATGCGGCCCCGCCGGGGCGGCACCGATCACTGCTTCGAAGCGGTCGACATCTCCGGTGATTGGCCGGTCAAGACTGTGCACGACGCGGTATCCGAGGCGCTCGGCGAGCACATCGACGCCGACACCAGTTTGGCCAAGCTGCGCAAGCTGTCCGACGCCGCGCACATCCCCTACCTGGCACAGTGGGACGCCGGCGCAGTGGTGCTGGAGCTCTACGAGCATTTGGTCGAGGCTCGGACCGAGCAGCCCACCTTCTATATCGACTTCCCGTTGTCGGTGTCGCCGCTGACCCGACCCCATCGCAGCAAGGCCGGCGTTGCCGAGCGCTGGGATTTGGTGGCGTGGGGTGTCGAGCTGGGCACCGCCTACAGCGAGCTCACCGACCCGGTCGAGCAGCGGCGCCGCCTGCAGGAGCAGTCGCTGTTGGCCGCCGGTGGGGATCCCGAAGCCATGGAACTCGACGAAGACTTTCTGCAGGCGATGGAATACGCCATGCCGCCGACCGGAGGCCTGGGGATGGGGGTCGACCGCGTCGTCATGCTCATCACCGGCCGCAGCATCCGCGAGACGCTGCCGTTCCCGCTGGCGAAGCCGCGATAGCCGGGTTGAATCACTGATGAACAAATCTCGTGCTCAAGCGTGCAATCAAGACCACAATGGACTCCGTGACGGGTTCAACGACGAGCCTCGCGTTCTCGGTGCTGGCAGAACACCACACCTCACTGATGCACGGCTGGATTCCCGGCGCGGTCCAGGCCGTCACGGTGACGGTGCTGCTGCTGGCGGTCGGATGGCGATCGCGCCGCTGGCGGCTGCTGTGGCTGCCGGCGGCGGCAGCGGTCGGAGCCGGGCTCGCCGCTTGGACCCACTGGTACATCACCGCGGGCGGTTTGGCCGACGACCCGGCGCCGCACCTGCTGTGGTGGTGGATCGCCTGCAGCGGCGCCGCGGTGCTGATCGTGGCTCTGGGCTGGCGGGGCACGGCCTGGTGGCGGCGTGCCGCATCGGTGCTGGCCGTTCCGCTGTGTCTGCTCAGCACGGCACTGGTGCTCAACCTGTGGGTGGGCTACTTCCCGACCGTGCAGACCGCGTTGAATCAGCTCACCGCCGGCCCGCTGCCCGACCAGACGGACCTGGCCACCGTCACCGCCATGGCGGCCAAAGGTGTCCAGCCCAAACACGGCAGCCTCGTACCGGTGACGATCTCCGACGACGCGTCACACTTCAAGCATCGCGGTGAGCTGGTTTACCTGCCGCCGGCATGGTTTGCCAGTTCTCCGCCCCCGCCGCTGCCGACGGTGATGATGATCGGCGGTGAGTTCAACACGCCCGCCGACTGGGCACGGACCGGCAATGCGGTGAAGACGATCGACGACCTGGCCGCCGAACACGACGGAAACGCTCCGGTATTCGTGTTCGTCGACTCCGGCGGCGCGTTCAACAACGACACCGAGTGTGTCAACGGCAGTCGTGGAAACGCCGCCGACCATTTGACCAAAGATGTTGTACCGTATATGGTTTCGAGCTTCGGCGTCAGCCCCGACCCATCGCGTTCGGGCATCGTGGGCTGGTCCATGGGCGGCACGTGCGCGGTTGATCTCACGGTCATGCACCCCGAGCTGTTCAGCTCGTTCGTCGACATCGCCGGCAACATGGGCCCGGACGCCGGGACCAAGGCGCAGACCATCGCTCGGCTGTTCGGCGGCAGCACCAAGGCGTGGGAAGCGTTCGACCCAGCCACGGTGATCACCCGGCACGGCCGATACGACGATGTCTCGGGCTGGTTCGCCATTTCGTCGGATAACGCGCCGCGACGGTACCGCAAGCTCACGGTTGACGATGGCGCTGTGGGGCTGGGGGGCCAAGACCATATCGGCAACCCGAACGACCAGACCGCTGCCGCCGAGCGGCTGTGCGAACTGGGCCGCGCCAACGGCATCGACTGCGCGATCGTGGCCCAGCCGGGTAAACACGACTGGCCTTTTGCAAGTAGGGCTTTCGCCGAGGCGCTGCCCTGGCTGGCCGGCCAACTGGACACGCCCGGGGTGCCGTGGATCGCGTTGCCGTCCACCTCGCCGCCGCGGGTGTCGGCGCCGGGGCCGCGCACTGAGCCCGTCGGCAGGTAAACCAGCTCGATGGCATGGGTCGCACGTGTTCGCCGCGCGATTTTTGCCCGTCATGCCAATCCGTGGAGCGCGTGGACGCGCTGGGCGAGCACGCCACTGGTACTGCTGCCGGTGTGGACGCGGCGCCGCAGCCACGCGGTGTTGGTCGGGGCGTGGTTGGCGGTGAACCCGATCCTCTTCCGGAAACCGACCGATGACCGACATTGGTCAACGCGCGCGATCCTGGGCGAAGAACTCTGGATCACCCGTCGGCCCATAAACACCGCGACCGGGTTGAGCGTGGTGACCTCGGCCGTCGCGGTCGTGGCGATCGTTGCGGCGCGTCGGCATCGGCCCGTCCTGGCCACAGTCGCGACCGCCGCGCAGATGGCGTTGACGCTGGTGTACTGGCAGCAAATGGTTCGCTACCTGGACCGCCACGGGTAGCGTGAAACCATGCCCGATGAACCGAGCTCCGCTGCCGAGTCCGACGTCGACCCGGGCTATACGAGCTCCGGCGTCCCGACATTCGAGTCGGTTCGCGAGAAGATCGAGACGCGCTACGAGACCTCAATCGGCGCAGCAGAATTGGACGCGGAAACCGCCGAGGGGCGTGACGTCGAGGAGCAGTACGAGGAGCGGCAGCGGGCGGCCGCCGAGCGGCTCGCCCAGATCCGTAAGTCGATGCACGACGGCACCTAGCGCTGCTCCCCGAAACTTAACTCATTGCACCGTCTGGCGGCGTGGCGTCGCAGACGTTTAAGTGTCGCGGCGAAAAGCAGCTAGGCGCTGACCTTCCGCCGCCGGTTTGACCGCCGCGGCGGTGCGCCGGTCGATGCCGTGGTACTGCTGAGCGATTCGGCGAGGAACTTGCCGGTGTAACTTTCCGGCACCGCGGCGACGTACTCCGGCGTGCCCTCGGCGACGACGGTCCCGCCTTCGGCGCCGCCCTCCGGCCCCATGTCGATGATCCAGTCCGACGTCTTGATCACGTCCAGGTTGTGTTCGATGACGATCACCGTATTGCCTTTGTCGACAAGGCCGTTGATGACATCCAGCAACTTGCGAATGTCCTCGAAATGCAAACCGGTGGTGGGTTCGTCGAGGATGTATACGGTGCGTCCGGTGGAGCGCTTCTGCAACTCGGATGCCAGCTTCACGCGCTGCGCCTCACCACCGGACAGGGTGGGCGCCGGCTGACCGAGCCGCACATAGCCGAGCCCGACATCGACCAGGGTCTGCAGGTACCGGTGGATGCCGGTGATCGGCTGGAAGAATTCCGCGGCCTCCTCGATCGACATATCCAGGACCTCGGAGATGGTCTTGCCTTTGTAGTGCACCTCAAGGGTTTCCCGGTTGTAGCGGGCGCCGTGGCACACCTCGCAAGGCACGTACACGTCGGGCAGGAAGTTCATCTCGATCTTGATGGTGCCGTCGCCCGTGCACGCCTCGCATCGGCCGCCCTTGACGTTGAAGGAGAAACGGCCCGGTTGGTAGCCACGGACCTTCGCCTCGGTGGTCGCCGCGAACAGAGTGCGGATCTTGTCGAAGACCCCGGTGTAGGTGGCAGGGTTGGAGCGCGGTGTGCGCCCGATCGGCGACTGGTCGACGCGGACCAGCTTGTCCACGTGGTCCAGCCCGGTGACGCGGACATGCCGGCCCGGGACCTGACGGGCGCCGTTGAGCCGGTTCGCCAGCACCGCGGCCAGGATGTCGTTGACCAGCGTCGACTTGCCCGATCCGGACACGCCGGTCACCGAGGTCAGCACGCCCAGCGGAAACGACACGTCGATGTTGCGCAGGTTGTGCTCGTGCGCGCCGACGACCGCGAGCCGACGTCGCTTGTCGACAGGACGCCGGATCGCCGGGGTGGCAATGCTTTCCTTGCCCGACAGGTATGCACCGGTGAGCGAATCCTTATTGACCAGCAACTCTTTGTAGGTTCCGCTGTGCACGATGCGGCCGCCGTGCTCGCCGGCTCCCGGGCCGATGTCGACGATCCAGTCGGCGTGCGCGATGGTGTCCTCGTCGTGCTCGACGACAATCAGCGTGTTACCCAAAGCCCTTAAGCGGGTGAGGGTTTCGATGAGGCGACGGTTGTCACGCTGGTGCAGGCCGATCGACGGCTCGTCGAGCACATAGAGCACGCCGACCAAGCCGGAGCCGATCTGGGTGGCCAGCCGGATGCGCTGCGCCTCACCGCCGGACAGGGTGGCCGCCGCACGGGACAGCGACAGGTACTCGAGCCCGACATCGAGCAAAAAGCCCAGCCGGGACTGGATTTCCTTGAGCACCTGCCCCGCGATCGCCTGTTCACGCGGGCCCAGGGTGAGCGCATTCAGGAAGTCCGCACAGTCCGAGATCGACAGCTCGCAAACCTCGGCGATCGACTTCGGGCCACGCTCCCCCGCTGCCAAGGTGACCGCCAAGATCTCCGGCTTGAGCCGAGTGCCGTCACACACCGGACACGGCACGTCGCGCATGAAGCCCTCGTAGCGCTCCTTCATCAGCTCGGACTCGGTCTGCTCCATCTTGCGCTGGAGAAACGCCAGCACGCCTTCGAAATCGGCGTAGTAGGACCGGGTGCGGCCATAGCGATTGCGGTAGCGGACGTGCACCTGCTCGTCGCAGCCTTCCAAGATCGCCTTGCGCGCCTTGGCCGGTAGCTTGCGCCACGGCGTGTCCACGTCGAAGCCCATCGCCTCACCGAGGCTGGCCAACATCCGGGTGAAGTACTCGGCGGTGTGGCCCATCGACCACGGCGCCACCGCCCCATCGGCCAGGGTGCGGTCCGGGTCAGGCACCACCAGGTCAGGGTCGACCTCCTTGCGGATGCCCAGACCGACGCACTCCGGGCAGGCGCCATACGGCGAGTTGAACGAGAATGACCGCGGCTCCAGGTCGTCGACCGCCAGCGAATGTCCGTTGGGGCAGGCGAGCTTCTCGGAGAACCGCTGCTCCCGGTTGTGGGCGTCGTGCTCGTGGTCGACAAATTCCAGCACCACGATGCCGTCCGCGAGGTTCAGCGCGGTTTCCACGGAATCGGTGAGCCGCTGCTTGGCGGTGAGCTTGACCGTCAGGCGGTCCACCACCACCTCGATGTCGTGCTTTTCCTGCTTCTTGAGCTTGGGCGGATCGGTGAGCGAATGCACCACGCCGTCGACCCGGACGCGGCTGTAGCCCTGGGCGTTGAGCTTCTCGAACAGGTCGGCGAACTCCCCCTTGCGGGTGCGTACCACCGGAGCGAGCACCTGGAATCGGGTGCCTTCGGGCATCGCCAGCACCTGATCGACGATCTGCTGGGGAGTCTGGCGAGCGATCCGCTCACCACAGACCGGGCAGTGCGGCGTGCCGGCACGCGCATACAACAGTCGCAGGTAGTCGTACACCTCGGTGATCGTCCCGACCGTCGACCGCGGGTTGCGGTTGGTCGACTTTTGGTCGATGGACACCGCCGGTGACAGTCCCTCGATGAAGTCGACGTCGGGCTTGTCCATCTGCCCCAGGAACTGGCGGGCATAGGCCGACAGCGACTCCACATAGCGTCGCTGGCCTTCAGCGAAGATCGTGTCGAACGCCAGCGAAGACTTTCCCGAACCGGACAGCCCGGTGAAGACGATCAATGCGTCGCGTGGCAAATCAAGATCGACACTGCGCAGGTTGTGCTCGCGCGCACCCTTGACGATCAAGCGGTCAGCCACGCAATCCCTTTCTGAGCGTTCACCAGACACGTCATTCCCATGCTATGTGCCCATACCGACAAGCGACCGGTGACCAGTACCGTGGCGCACATGACAGTCGTGGACGACAACTACACCGGACATGTCGAGCCGGGTACAGCCGCAAAACGCATTCTGCCGGGCGTATCGATCTTGAAAACGTCGGTGGGCCTCATGGACAACAACGCCTACCTGGTGACGTGTTCCGCGACCGGGGAGACGCTGCTGATCGATGCGGCCAATGACGCCGACGTTCTGATCGACCTGGTGCGAAACTACGCTCCGAAGGTGTCCCTGATCGTCACCAGCCACCAGCATTTCGACCACTGGCAGGCGCTGGAAGCCGTGGCGCAGGCCACCGGCGCGCCGACCGCCGCACACCAGATCGACGCCGACCCCCTGCCGGTCAAGCCCGACCGGCTGCTAGCCGGCGGTGACACCGTGCAGATCGGCGAGCTGACGTTCGAGGTGATCCATTTGCGGGGGCACACGCCCGGATCGATCGCGCTGGCCCTTGACGGTCCGGCCACCGGCGGGGTCACCCAGCTGTTCACTGGCGACTGCCTGTTCCCAGGCGGTCTTGGGCGGACAACAAAACCTGCGGAGTTCGAGTCCTTATTCAAGGACGTGAAGACGAGAGTGTTCGACCGTTTCGGCGACAAGACCGTCGTCTACCCCGGCCACGGCGATGACACCACGCTCGGCGCTGAACGCCCTCAATTGGACGAATGGCACAAACGCGGTTGGTGATGACGCGGGCACTGGCGACCTGTGGTTACTCTGCCAATGCGGTGTGAATCTGGAATTCTGCTGACGCGGCCTGGTACCGAATAACTAGCGCGCTGTCTAGGCTAGAACCGCAAAAATGGCTGATCCGCGGGCTATGTCGGACTGGGACTGCGGCTAATTCGATCCCCGCCGGGACCATCGTGACCATTGACCCGAACCTAGGCTCGTTGGTCGGCGAGTTCGTCGGTTGCGGCATATCGCAGCAACGCGCCAACCCCGTCTGCGGGTGCGATCCGGTTATCGGCGCGGACCAATGAGGCGCCAACAGCGATTGCGGTGAACGGCAACGCCTCATCGGCCCTTGCCACACGTTGCACCGGTTCGCCGAGTTCGGACAGCACGTCGGCATCGAACGCGACCGTGGTAAGCGCTTTGCCGGTGACCACCGTGGCGTCGCCCAGATCGCCGACGATCAGCGTGCCGACGTCGCCATCACGCAGCGCCGCGCATACGGCAGCGATCCCTTCGGCCGCCAACCCCGAGCCGCGCCCGATTTCGGCTTCAAACCGATCAGCGACATCAGTCATCTCCATGCGGTGGCGTCGAGCGAACTCCGCGGTCGTCAGACGGCGGACCTCTTCGGAATCGATACCGCTCCTGCGCGTGCCGGCATGCAGTTGCGACACCCGCTTGGTCACGCGTTCGGGTAATTCGGCTACCACATCTGTACGCGAACGAACCTCGCCGCACAGGAACACCACGTCGGGATCCGCTTCGTCCACCAGTCGCGTCAGGTGGTCGGCGACCGCGCGGCAGTTCATGCGGATGGCTTCCTCGGTCGTGTGCTGGAAGTCGCCGTAACCGTTCCAGCCGGCAGTGACCGGCTTATGTACCGGGTACCCGGCGCCCTGGCTGCTGGTGGAACTGATTGTGTCCCCCTGGCATAGCGTGATGTCGGCGCCGGTGTGATCGACTGCGGCAAACACGTAGGTCGGTCGCTGCATCTCGAGGTCGATCAGCGGCACGATGTACGGGTAATCCGATAGGCGAATTACCGTGGCCGGTGGCGGGCTGATGAGCTGCTCGTTAACCAGCACCTGATCGCTGGTCGCGATCACCGCGCGGCCGCGCCGACCTACGGCGGGTCGATGGTTCAGCACGGCTTCCTCGAGTGTCCTGGTGACTTTGGCGCCTGCGCCATGGTCCTCGAGATGCTTACGGATACCGCGCCATTCCGCTTCGAGTCGCTCGACGGCATCTGCGGTGTCGTGTGAGTCGTCGAAATATACCGAGACAAAAGGGCCTTCGGCTTTTACCAGCCGCCGGTAGCGTTCTGATCGCATACCATTCCTCTCCACTGTTGCGCCTGCGTTTGTGCCTGCTGTTCGCCAAGCGTATGAAGGTCGAACGTCCCTTCGCGAGAGTCGTTAGCCCCCGATACGGGTCTTAAGACCCGGTCAGGAGCGTTGTGCTTGATCGGCTGGCTGCGGAGTGGCCCTGGGGCAGCGGGGGTGGTCTCTCTGAACTAAACGACGATGCACTTGGGCCAGCCACCCGCCATCTGGCGATGGCGCTCTTCACACTAACGACTCGTAGAGAGCCGAGAGGCGGTCGGCGAACTTCTCGATGACCACCTTCCGGCGCAACTTCATGCTCGGTGTCAAGTCGCCGGCTTCGACGGAGAATTCGCGGTCGGCAATCGTGAATCTCTTGATCTGCTCCCAGCGATTCAATTCCTTGTTCAGCGCATCGATGTATTCGGCGATCAGCTCCTGGGTCTTCTCGTCGCGTGCTATCTCGGCGAAGGACTTACCCGCCAGACCGTGCTTACCGGCCCATTCGGTGATCGCTTCGTTGTCGAGGCTGACCAGTGCGACGCAGTACGGCTTAGTCTCCCCGTATACGAGAAGCTCGCTCACATATGGGCAGAGGCCTTTGAACCTCGCATCGATCGCCGATGGCGCTACGTACTTGCCTTGCGATGTCTTGAACATGTCCTTCTTGCGGTCGGTGATCCGCAGAAAGCCGTCGGCGTCGATCTCCCCGATGTCGCCAGTGTGAAACCAACCGTCGGCGTCAAGCGCCTCGGCGGTGGCGTCCGGCAGATCATGGTAGGAGGTCATCAAACCAGGCCCCCTGAGCAAGATTTCACCGTCGTCGGCGATTTCGACGTCGGTGGCCGGGAACGGCCAGCCGACCGTTCCGAACCGGTAAGCGTTGGGGCGGTTGATGAATGACGCGGCGGCAGTCTCGGTTAGCCCGTAGCCCTCGAGCACGATGATGCCGACAGCGTCGAACCATTGTGCGACGTCACAGTCCAGGGCCGCGGCCGCGGAGACGAAGAACCGCAGTCGGCCACCGAATCGTTCCCGGATAGTGGAGAACACCATCCGGTCGGCCACCTTGTATGCCAGCGATGACGCCAACGAGGGCTTCTTGCCGGCTTGCCGGGCTTGGGACACCTTCATGCCGACCCCAATTGCCCAGTCGAACATTTTCTTGGTGAGCCTGCCCTGCTCGGCGACCATACCCTCGATGCGGGCGTGCGCTTTCTCGAAAATGCGTGGTGCTGCACCCATGATGGTGGGACGTAGGGTCGCGAGGTTGTCGACGATCCGCTCGACGCGGCCGTCAATCGCGGTCGGGAAGCCGATCTGCAGCGGCAGTGCCAACATCACCTTGCCGAATGCGTGTGCCAGTGGCAGCCACAGGAAGTTCAGGTCATCGGGGCCGAGGATGTTGAGCGCGTCAATGGCCGCGGCGGTGTACGTCCACGCCCCGTGGGTCAGGCGCACGCCCTTCGGGCGCCCGGTGGTGCCGGAGGTGTAGATGAGGCTGGCGAGTTGGCCCGGACCGACGGCTGCGACACGCTCTGTGACGGCATCGGGAGAATCGGTGAGCAGTTGCTTGCCCAGTTGCTCGACTTCACTAAGGGTGATCACCCAGTCGCCGTCGCCATTGCCGTCGATCATCACCACCTTGCTCACATCCGGCAGTTCGGCGCGGTGCTCAAGCAGTTTGTCGAGCTGGGTCTGATTCTCCGCGACCACCACCCGGCTTCCGGAATTGGCGACGATGTAGGCGACGTCGCCGGCGTTCGTCGTCGGATACACGGTGGTAGTCGCGGCGCCGGCGCACATCACGGCGAAATCGACCAGCACCCACTCGTAGCGGGTCGACGATGCGAGTGCGACCCGATCCTCTGGGGCGATTCCCAGTGAAATCAACCCGCCGGCGATGTTGTGGACGCGTTCGCCGACCTGCTGCCAGGTCACGCTCTGCCAGCCGTCCTCGTGCGGATATCGGAAGGCCTCCGCGTGCGGCGTCGCAGCGACGCGGTCGAAGAACATCCGTGCCACCGATGGCGCGCGATTATCGATCTTGGTGAAGTCGGGCCTCTCCGATGAGGCGAGTGGTGCTTTCATACTGTTAATCCATTGGTACTGAACCGAATAGCGGTGGGCCATGATCTGGTGGGGCTTTCGATCCTCCGAGTTCCTCCAGGTCGGAGATAGAGGCGAAAGTCATCCAGGTGTTGGCAGTAGTTCTTTCTAACGAAGCCGGGTGTTCCGCGCAACGTCAGGTTTGGTCGCGCATTGGATCTGCCGAAGTCCCAGCACGACAGGGTCCTTTGTCGCTGCGCTTACCGACTTACGGCCCAGGCGATAGCCGCGCCGGTCGCATACCGTACATGGGGTGGTGGCGCGTTGTGGGATACCTGCCTTCGGCGGCACTGTGATGCGGGAATTGGCGAGATGACCGCTTTATCAACCGATCACCGTCGGCAGTTGGCACCAGAGCAGCCCGAATCCGGTTCGCCGGGCGGCCAAGCAGGCTGGTGTGAGCGCCGTTAGCACCGGCGAGTTGGCGGCGCTACATGTGTTCGCCGATATCCCCGCTGAGGACCTTACGGCGTTGGCTGCCAACCTGGAGCCCCTGCATGCGCGCGCCGGCGAGGTCCTGATGCGGCAGGGTGAGCGAGCGGTGTCGTTTGCGATCATCGGGTCCGGTCGAGTGGAGATCAGGCACGTCGGCGCGGATGGACAGATTGCGGTGACCGCGCTCTCGCCAGGGACCATTCTTGGTGAAATCGCTTTACTGCGAGACGCACCCAGAACGGCGACGGTGATCGCGAAAGATGACGTGTGCGGCTATCTCGGATACGACGTCGCTTTCGAGTGCATGCTGGCCATGCCGGTCGTCGCCGATCGGATGGTCCGTACCGCGCGACAGCGGTTGGCCGCACACATCGCCCCGATCCCGGTATTGGCCAAAGACGGCGCCGAGCTATTGCTGCGCCCAGTCCTGCCCGGGGATGCCGAGCGCTTCAAGGAAAGCGGCGCGTTCTCGCGGCAGACTCTTTACCGGCGGTACCAGGGTGCTGCTCCGAACGAGGCAAGGTCGGCCTACCTGTTCGAGGTCGACTACGTTGATCACTTCGCCTGGATCGTCACCGACGGCGTGGACGGGCCGGTGGTCGCCGACGCACGCTTCATCCGGGATGAAGACGACGTCGCTTCGGCAGAGGTTGCGCTCACCGTGGCGGATGCCTACCAGGGCCGCGGGATCGGGACACTGCTGCTTGTCGCGCTGGCGGTCGCTGCACGCGTCGACGGCATCGAGCGGTTCCACGGTCGGGTGCTTTCCGACAACCCGCCCGTGCGTGCATTGGGCGATAAGGTCAACGCGCGCTGGGAGCAGGAGGAACCCGGGGTGGTCACTACGACCGGTGAGATCCCGGCTCTCGGTGACCTGCCCGTCGATGACGACACGCGCCGGCAGATCCAGCATGTGGCCCGCCTGGTGATCCATGCATTCGACTGACGCGACCGAAAGGCACCCTGAAGTGACCAACGCCGCGGGCTTTGGTGCCTTTGCGCCCTCACCGGATGGTGAGGTGCCCCCGCAGCATGGACCCGTCCGGGCCATTATTCGAGGAGTTGGGCTATGAAGTCACTCATCGTCTGCGTTTCGAAATCGCACGGCAATACCCGCCGCGTAGCCGATCGGATGGCTGCGGTGCTTGATGCCGAGGTCGTCGAACCCGAGTCGGTCGATCCCGAAACGTTGGGCGAGTACGACCTCGTCGGTTTCGGGTCCGGCATTTATTTCATGGCGGTGGATGAGAGGATATTGAACTTAATACGTCGTGTACCAGCCGTCGACCAAGTCCGCGCGTTTACCTTCTTCACCAGCGGCGCCCGGGAGATTCCGCTGCTGGACTACCGCAAGCCGGTCCGAAACCTACTTGCTTCGAAGGGCTTTGAGGTACTCGATTCGTTCTCTTGCCGCGGGTTGGACACGGTTGGCCCGTTCGGGTTCATTGGCGGGATAAACAGGGGACGGCCGAACGATCACGACCTGGACCGAGCCGCGACATTCGCGGAACGTCTTCGCAAACGAGTAACGCGCTCCCAGGCTGCTTCATGAGCAGTGGCAACCAATCGCCGAGTTTCATCCGCATGCCGACGGCGATGTTGCTGAAAGGCGGCCGCTCACTCACCGTGGAAGACGCGGAGAATGACGGCCGAAATAATGAGACAAGGGAAGGGAGGAGCGATGGCCGCCGACCCACAGTGCGCCCGCTGCACACAGCCCATCAGACCGGGATGGCTCTACCTGATCGCGCATCGCCGCGGCCAAGCTGCGACAACCGAAGACGACGCAGTACTTATTCATCTTCCTGACGAATGCCCACGGTCTGGAGAGCACGTCCCGCGGAGCTAGCCGAATGAGGTGCCCTGATATCGCGCGTCTGCGGGCACTGAGCCGGTCGGCCGGTATCCCTGACGTACGAGGCTAATGGGCATCGATGAGGTCCGCGGCGAGCTTCTGCCCGGGTCGACCGACGCCGCCTAAGACTCGCGGACGACGATCACCACCGCCCGCGCCGCATGCGCGACGGCCGTGCTCACCGAACCCAGCAGCATGCCGGCGAATCCGCCGCGACCGTGACTGCCGACGACGACGAGTTGTGCAGAGTCCGAGTGCTCGACAAGTTGACGAGCTGGCTGATCGCGCACCACCACACGTCGCACCGTGACATCGGGGTAGCGCTCCTGCGATGCGGCGAGCCGCTCGGCCAGCGCCTCTTGTGCCTGCACTTCCATCGCCGCGAAATCCAGACCTGGCACTTCCGACATGCTGACGTCCGACCACGCATGCAGTGCCACCAAGTCCACACCCCGGCGGAAGGCCTCGTCAAAGGCGATCTCCGTTGCCAGTTTCGATGTGGGCGAACCGTCGATTCCCACCAGCACCGGTGCCTGCGCGGGCGGCGGCGAACCCTCATCATGGACGACCGCGACCGGGCAATGCGCATGGCTTATGAGGCCGGTGCTGACCGAGCCGAACAGGACCCGGCTAAACGCACCTTCGCCCCGGCATCCCACGACCATCATGTCCGCACTCTTGGACTCATTGACGAGCGTGGAAACGGCCGGACCATGTACCACCACGCTGTACACGAACGGCGGGCCATGGTCGGCGGTGCTGTCGGCGACCGCCCTGCGCGCGTCTTCGAGAATTCGCCTCGCTTCGTCGTCCTGCCGCTGCAAATAGTCTTGAGGTACCTGAATCTCCGGCCACGGAGCAGCCGCCGACACGACCGGTGCAACGACGTGCACGAGTGTTAGCGGAACATTGCGCATCGCAGCATCGCGAGCCGCCCAGTTGACCGCCGCCATCGACGATGCCGACCGGTCGACGCCGACCAAAATGCCACGATGGGTTTCGGAGCCGGACATTTTGTTCCCCTGTTTCGTCGTGGTTGGCAGCCTCACCCATGACCGTAGGACGACCTTCGCAGAGGATCAGGTGGCAATAGTCACTGCTTTGTTGGTCTAACGGCCTTACGCCGTCGACGGCTCGCGATTGATTCGTTGTACTGTGCGACGCCGTCCTCGAGGACGAGCCGAGCATTCGGCCCTTCGGGATTCGATGCCTCTGATCTCATGACGAGCCCGGGCAAACGTGGCAGCCCGGCGACTTCACCCCGCTGCTCCAGGACGTCACCACCCGGGTGTTCGACGTCCACGGCGACTCCACCGTCGTCTACCCCGGCCACGGTGACGACACCACGTTGGGCGCCGAGCGCCCCGGTCTGGCCGACTGGCGCGAGCGGGGGTTGGTGAATAACGGGGTGTTTCGGCTTGCCGACGTCAGCCCACGATGGGAAACCGACGCTTGCCGGCCAAGTCCCAGAGGGCTCCTTGCATCACCGAGCGCACGCGCCTGTCGACCTGTCCGAGCGTGGGATTGTTGCTGAACGCGGCTGCGATGTCGATCGGTGGGAGCACGTGTGTGACGATCTTCGAGGGCAGCGGCACATTGACCGGCAGCACAACACTGAGCCCGAACGGGAAACCGAGCGTGATCGGCAACATGTCGCTTCTTGTGAGCCTGCGCCCAAGGTTGGCGAGCCCGAGCGCCCGCGACAGCCACCTACCGCGGGTCACATACAGTTGGCCTTCCTGCGCCCCGATGGATACTGAGGGGACAATCGGTACTCCGGCCTCGATCGCGGTGGCGACATAACCCCTTCGGCCGCCGAAGCTGATGACGTTCTCCGACAACGACGGCCGGTAGGCGTCGTAATCACCGCCCGGGAAGACCAAGACGACCCCGCCGGCTGCCAGAGCTTCAGCCGCGTTGTCGCGGGTCGCGCGGATCACCCCGGTGCGTTTGAGAAGTTCGGCGGCAGGACCGGCGAACAACAAGTCGTGGCCAAGCGTGAACAGCGGGCGCTGATAACCGTAAGTGTCGTAATAGGCGACCGCGAACACCGACATGTCGGGCGTAACGACCCCACCCGAATGATTCGACACCACGAGGCATGCGCCCGCGGGAATGTTCTCTAAACCCCTCACCTCAGAGCGGAAGTACCGCTTGACGATGGGCCGGGTCAGGCCGACGACAAGTTCTGTAAGGCCGGCGTCCCACTTTTCGACGTCGGTGTGCGCGGTCCCTTCGCTCATGCGTGTTCCTCGCCGCGTATCGACAGTGACGAATCAGTCGTACCGCACGGGGCACGACGTCCGACAGGGCCGAATAGCAGGACCGGCTAGTGACCTTGTGCCCTCGTTGGCCGCAGAGCCCGGAAAAGAACTTGCGACTCGCACCGAAGCGGTTGGTGAATAGGAGCCACGAAACGCGGTGCAGCGCCTAAGCTTACCGCGATGAGGGTCGGGATCGACTTCGGCACAACCCACACCGTCGCGGCAGTCGTGGACCGGGGTAACTATCCCGTCGTGTCGTTCGATGGGGTCGACACGTGGCCGTCGCTCATTGCCGCCGACAACGCCGGCGAACTGCGTTTCGGGTTGGACGCGGCCGCTGTGCGTCACGACCCGGCCTGGTCAGTGCTGCGGTCGTTCAAGCGTTTGCTCAGCGACGCCGGGCCGAGGACAACCGTCGACCTGGCCGGGCGCAGCTACCTGTTGGCCGACCTCTTCACCGGCTTTCTCGCCCAGTTCAGAAGCGACCTGCAGACCCGTTCGAACATCGAACTGCCGGCGGGTGAGCGTGTCGAAGCCGCGATCAGTGTGCCGGCCAACGCCTCCAGCGCCCAGCGCTTCCTGACGCTGGACGCCTTCACCCAAGCCGGCTTCGAGGTGATCGCGCTGCTCAACGAGCCGTCGGCAGCGGGCTTCGAATATGCCCACCGATACCGTTCGACGATCACCGCCAAGCGTGAGTACGTGCTTGTCTACGACCTCGGCGGCGGCACCTTCGACGCGTCGCTGCTGAAAATGACCGGACGGCTGAACGAGGTCGTCGTCAGCGAAGGGATCCAGCGACTCGGCGGCGACGACTTCGACGAGACGATCCTCAAGCTCGTTCGCAAGGCCGCTCGGCTCGGCAAGCTGGACGACAGCACGCGTGGTCTGCTGCTCGAGGAGTGCGCGGTCCGCAAGGAAGCCGTCAGTCCCAACACCCGTCGGTTCCTGGTGGATCTCGCGGCGATCGGCAAGCCGCCGTTTTCCTGCCCGATCGATGACATCTACGCGGCTTGCGGGCCGCTCGTCGACAAGTCCGTTGCCGCGCTCTCCCGCGTGTTGCACGATCCCGACGGCGGTGACGTCAAAGACGTCGACTGGTCCGAGGTGGCCGGCATCTACGTGGTCGGCGGGGCGGGCAGCTTCCCGCTGGTCGCCCGGACGCTGCGCACCGCGTTCGATGAGAAACGCGTGAAACGTTCACTGCACCCGTTCGCGGCGACGGCGATCGGCCTGGCGGTCTTCCTCGACAAAGAAGCGGGATTCGCTCTGTCCGAACGCCTTTCACGCCACTTCGGGGTTTTCCGCGAAGCGCTCGCCGGTGCGGATGTCTGCTTCGACCCGATCATGCCCAAAGGCGCGCAATTGCCCACCGCGGGCCAGCCGCCGTTCGTGGTCACCCGGACCTACCGCGCGGCGCACAACATCGGGCACTTCCGCTTCGTGGAGTGCAGCCGACTGCGCGACGGCCGCCCCGACGGCGACGTGACACCCTACGACCCGGTGTTCTTCCCGTTCGACCCCGATCTCGACGACGACGACGATCTGCAGTGCCGGCCGGTGCGGCGAAGCGAAGGCGGCCCGGATGTCGAGGAGCGCTACGTCGTCACGCCCGGCGGCGCGGTGGAGGTGACGCTCACGACGCGGCCGGCCCGGCTGAGCCGAACGTTCCGCCTGGCGCGCCACGATCTGGCCAGCGCGTGACCGTCACGGTGCCGCGTCGAGATCGGGCGTCCAGGCCACCCCGTTGATGTGGCTTCCGCCGTCGACGAACAGGGTGTTGCCGGTGAGGTAGCGGCAGCCCTCGCCGGCAAGGAACACCGCGACCGGGGCGATATCCAGATATGGATCTCCGATTCGGCCCATCGGATTCATTGCGTCGGCGAAGGTGGCGATCTCCGGGTTGTCGCCGAGCGCGCGCATGAACGCCGCGCTCTTGGCCGCCGGGCAGATGGCATTCACCGTCACGCCGAACGGCGCCCACTCCCTGGCGGCAGTCCGGGTCAAGGCTCGCAACGCCTCCTTGGCCGCGTTGTACTCCAGGGTGCCCATGTGCGCGTTGACGCCGTTGAGGCTGCACACGTTGATCACCCGTCCCCAGCCGTGTGCCCGCATGTGCGGGAACGCCGCCCGCATGGCCCAGAACGGCCCGTAGTAAGCAACCGCGATCCCGTCGCGAAGCTGTTGATCGGTTTTGTTCTCCACCCGGCCGATCGAACCGCCGCCCCAGGCATTGTTGACGACGACATCAATCGAACCGTATGTCAAAACTGCTTGCGCCACAGCGCTTTCAACTTGATCGCGCACCGAGACGTCGACACGGACAAACAATCCGTCGACGGCATCGGCGACGTCGCGCCCGGTGTGCTCGTCACGTTCGGCGACCACCACCCGGGCGCCGTCCTCGGCGAACCGGCGCGCAATAGCTTCGCCGATGCCGGCCCCGGCCCCGGTGATCAGCGCCACTCTGCCGTCCAGCTCACCATTCATGTGCGCCACTCCTCAGCAGCTCGCGCGCCTCGGCCGAGCCGTCCAGTGCACGGGTGATCCGTTTGACGATTCGCCATCCCGCCGCCGTGCGCCGCAGTGTCACGCGGTTGGCGCCGGCCCGCCACACCCGATAGCCGCCGTCTGCGTTGTGCCGAACCAGAATCGACTCGCACACCGCGACGGCCTCATCGCCGTCGATGTCGACACGCACGGGGCCCAGGAAGTGTGCGGAACCGGCGCTGATCAGCCCCTGGTGGGCCGAGGATCGCACCATCTCGGCAACGTCGGCCCGGCTCCGCATGTGCCAGCCCTCGACGTCGTACTCGCCGTCTTCCGCCCACAGTCCGGCCACCGCATCGGCGTCACCGGCGTCCACCAGCGGCCCGTAGGACGCCATCAAGCGGGCGATGGCCAGCTCGTCTTCAGCCCGGCGCAGCCGTTGTTCCAGCATCGCGAGCCGCTCCTCTACTGTCATCGCGATTCCTCTCCGCTTGCAGCAGCCTCTGCATCGTGCGATGAGCACCGAGAACGGCCTCGGCGCGATCGGAACCATTGCGCATGGCCACGATCCCGTCGTTGCCGCTGACCACGTGCACCGGGCCGCGGCCCAACCATTCCAGCCCCTCGCGCGCCACGTCGGCGGGCTCGGCGACGACGATCCCGGGCGCATCGAAGTTCAGGCCGGCCCGTTCCATCGCCGGTGTCCTGGTCACGCCGAGGACCAACTCCAGCACGTCGACATCGTGGTCGCGCAGCTCCAACCACAACCCCTCGGCGAAGATCCTGGTGAACGCCTTGACGCCGCCGTACACGGTTTGCCGAGCCGAGCCCAGGTAGCCGGCCAGCGACCCGAGCAACACGATGCCGCCCCGTCGCCGGGTGCGCATCGCTTGTCCGTAGTGATGCACCAGGGCAAGCGGTGTCGAGACGTTGAGAGCGATGACGCGGTGGAACCGGGCCAGATCGCCGTCGAGAAACTCGCGGCTGTGCGTGTTCGCGCCGGCGACCACAATCAACAGGCCCACTTCGAGCCCGACAGTGGCCGCCGCGATGTCTGCGCGTGCGGCGGGGACGCTGAGATCGGTCGATACGGTACGGACCTCGACGCCGTGCCGACGGCAGCGGTCGGCAGCCTGCTCCAGCTGGTCAGCTTTGCGGGCGACCAGGACCAGGTTCAGACCCGACTCGGCGAGGAGCCGCGCGAATTCGGCACCGACACCCTCCGAGCCACCCGCGATCAGCGCCCACGGTCCGTACTTCGCGGTATCGATCACCGGGGTGACGTGCGCCGGCGAGCGCTTACGGGGTGGTGGTGTGGACGATCAATACGTCGACCTTGGCCCGGCGCGAGACGTTGGCGGGCACCGATCCCAGCAGCCGGCCCGCGATCGTGCTCAGGCCGACGTTGCCGACCACCAGGAGGTCGGCACCGACCTCTTCCGCCAGTCCGACCAGCGCGTCGACCGGGGCGCCGACAATCGGGCGCTCTTCGACGTTCTTGGCGCCCGCAGCATGGGCCCGGTCCTTGGCCTCACGCAGGATCGCGTAGATCGGGGCGTTGCCCGACACCTTGTAGCTTTCGTCCTTGAGGGCGTCGGCGGCCCGGGGGTCCTCCTGCTGGGGCAGGTACGCCGACGCGACGATCAGCTTGGCGTCCGCTCCGGCGATGGTGCCTGCCCGTTCTACCGCGCGCAACGACGAGTCAGACCCGTCGGTTCCTACCACCACGGTCTGATAGGCGCTCATTTACCCTCCCAGTTGTCGGTTGCTACGCCAACCCAAGACAGTATCGCTTTGCCTGGTCAAGATGGTCGGATTCGCGACACGCCGACGCAGTGGGGATCTGGCGGGTATCGGCCGCCGCAGGCGCAGCCAGCACGTGAAACCAGCGGCATCCTCGTGGACAGCTGGCTAATATGGCTGAAATCTCTTGGCGTGCAGAGCCGTTGCCTGAACCGGACAGCAATGGACCACTGTTCCGCCCACGGACACCCGCAACAGATCGGATGATGACCAGCCCGTACGGGTAATCAGGTTCACCACAGAGCCTTTAAAGTGACAAACATCATGATCGCTCCGACAATCGACAAGCCCAAGACGGCTGTCGCCGCTAGTGACTCGCGTCTCCAGCCTCGTCGCAGGCTGCTCGACCCGCTTGCGGTCGGGTTGCTGGCCGCGGTTGTCAGCGGCGTCGCGGCGAGCCGCCCGTCGCTGTGGTTCGACGAGGGCGCGACCATTTCCGCCTCGGCGAGCCGCTCGTTGCCAGATCTGTGGCGGCTGCTGGGCCACATCGACGCCGTGCACGGTTTGTACTACCTGGTGATGCACGGCTGGTTCGCTGCCTTCCCGCCGACCGAGTTCTGGTCGCGGGTGCCCAGCTGTCTGGCAATCGGACTCGCGGCCGCCGGCGTGGTGGTCTTCGCCAAGCAGTTCTCGTCGCGGACCGTCGCGATCTGCGCGGGCGTCGTTTTCGCGATCCTGCCTCGGGTGACCTGGGCCGGTGTGGAAGCCCGGTCCTATGCCTTCACAGCGGTAGCTGGAATCTGGCTGACGGTAATGCTGGTCAGCTCGGTCCGTCGCAACCGATGGTGGCGATGGCTGCTCTACGCACTGGCGCTGATGCTGTCGATACTGCTCAACATCTACCTGGTGTTGTTGGTGCCGACCTACGCCGTGGTCACGCCAGTGGTAGGGCGGCGCAAATCCGTCATGGCCTGGTGGACCGCCACTTCAGCCGCGGCGGTCGCGGCCATGACGCCGTTCATGTTGTTCGCGCATGGCCAGCGATTTCAGGTCGGGTGGATCTCACACCTCAATTGGCACAACGCGATCGACGTTGTGCAACACCAGTTCTTTGACAACAGCGTCCCGTTTGCGATTCTGGCGGCGGTCATCCTGTTGGCCGCGCTGGCATTTCGACTGACCGGCCGATGGACCTGGCACGGCGATACCCGCCACCTGATGATCGCGTGCGCCGCGTGGATCGTCGTGCCCACCGCCATCAGCTTGATTTATTCGGCGTTCGAGCCGTTCTACTATCCGCGGTATCTGTTCTTCACCACGCCCGCGATGGCGGTCGTCCTGGCTGTCTGCATCGTCACAGTCGTCGGCAAACCGCGGTGGATCGCTGGCATGCTGGTGGTGCTGGCCGTAGCAGCCTTCCCGAACTACCTTCTGTCGCAACGACAGCCGTACGCCAAGGAAGGTTGGGACTACAGCCAGGTCGCTGACGTCATCACCGCTCATGCCGCACCCGGGGACTGCCTTCTGGTCGATAACACGGTGGGCTGGCTGCCCGGTCCGATCCGCGCCCTACTTGCGACCCGCCCGGCGGCCTTTGCGCCATTGGTCGACGTCGGCCGTGGTCCGCGCGCACCCGAGCGCGTCACCCTATGGGACGGTCATGTGGCGGTCTGGCTGGTGGTCGGTCGGCTGTACCAATGCACAACGCTATGGACGATTTCCACACATGACAGGGCCTTGCCGGATCACCAGAGCGGAGAATCGCTGCCGCCGGGGCGGGTGCTGGGACGCGCGCCTGCCTACCAGACGCCGAAGCTGGTCGGCTTCCGCATCGTCGAGCGCTGGCAACTGCACCGCACCCAGGTCGTCAAATCGGTCCGCTGACACCGCGGTTCATCCGAGCCCGTTGTCGCCCTGCAGGATTGACCGCTAGCGGGGCTGACCATACCGCGGGCCGAATACTCCGGTCGGAAAGATCCCGGCGGCTTGTACCGCAGCGCGGATCACCTTGGCGAAACCGACCAGCTCGTCGGCCTGCTCAGCAGGCAGCGTGCGCCACGGCGGATAACCCAGCTCGTCGGTGAGGTCTTCGATCCTCGACCGCAGCTCGGTACCGGCCGTCGTCAGTTCGCCGTCGCGATCCAGAATGCCTCGCGTTATCAAGTCTTCGGTGGCCGCGTTCCACTCGTCGTTGCTCCAGCCGCGCAACCGGCGGGCGGACTGCGCAGTGAAGCCGATTCCCGTTGCGGCGTAGGAGATTAGCGCCTCCAAGCCGCTGAGCCCGTGGGTCACCAACGCGAAGATATGCCCGTCGCCCCGGTATTCCCGCAACAACGTGATCGCATGCCACAGCGCGACAAGCGGGCTGTCGGGCCACGGCAATTCCGCGTGACCCGCGTAGAGCGGCCGGCCGTCGGCATTCGGGATCGATTCGGCGACGCCGCGCAGCAGCGTCGCGGCACGCGCCACTTCCGTCGACCCGGTGAGTTCCTCGCCGAGCGCCCGGGGCATCACCGACGCGACGAGCTCGTAGCGCACCCTAGTCACCTCCGTCGGCGAGGCGAGCTCCCATGCAGCCGGGATTGCTCGAGCAACCAGCCGCGGGTTGAAGTTGTAGAACGTCGCAGCAACGACATTCGCCGCAACGGCGCCCATCGGCGCCGACCGGCCGGCGAAATAGTGTGTGACGGAATCGAAGCCGAGTGCGCCGAACATCTCATCCGCCTCGGGCGAGAAATAGACGACCGAGTGCAAGGTGTCCAGCATGCGGGTGAGCCGACCTGCGGCGAAGGCGTCCACGAACTTGAGACTAGACGGGGCGGCGCGGCGAGTCAGCGGTGTCCCCTGGTGGCGCGGTAAGACGCCACCGCGCCCACCGCGCCCAGCCCTGCGAACACCGCGAACAACCAGCGGGCGGCCATCACCGCACCGCCGTGTGTGCTGTTGACCACGACGCCGGCCAGGCCCGCGCCGAACGCCCCGGAGATCAGCTGCACGGTATTGATCGCCGCGGCGGCGGCCCCAACTTCTTTGGCGTCGTCGACACACTGCATCGCCCACGCCGCTAAGTGCGGCCAGGCGGCCCCGATGCCGATCCCGGTGATCATCAAGGCCAGCGCCCACAGGACCGCAAGGCCCGGCGGCGCGTTGTCCATCTGAGTCGCCGCTCCGAGCGCCAGGCCCACGGCCATGATCAGCGGCGCGGCACCGACTACACGGGCGATGCCGCGGCTGCCCCTCAGCGAGGCGCTGACGATCTCGCTGACCGTCCAGCCGACCGCCAGCGCGGCGCCCAGAAATCCGGCCACTACCGGAACCAGATGCGCGAGGCGTTGTCCGAACAACGGCACATACATGTCGACCATCGCCGAAGCCATCAACAGCGCCATCGTGAGGTAGATCCATTTCAGCGGACCGGGTCGAAATGCGCTGGGCGGCAATACCGCAGCCGACATCCGCCGATCGACCAACAGAAACGTGGCCACCAACAGCACGCTGGCCGCAACCAACACGATCGTCGCGACGCGGTTGTGCGGGACCTGCGCGACACTGATCGTCAGCGCAGCCGCCCCCAACAGCAGCAGCGACCACACCGGAATCTTGAGCGCCGGCGCTGCGCCGCTTGGCTCGACACGGCCGGTGGGCAGCACCACCGGGACGAGCGCGGCCATCGCCGCGGTCAGCATGGCCACCGCACCAAACGCCCAACGCCACAGTCCGAACTGCGCAAAGAAACCACCTGTTGCCGGTCCGACAACCGTTGCCACGCCCCACATCGCCGACACCAGTGCGGAAGCCCGGGTCCACAGCGCTTGCGGCAGGGCGGCGCTGATCATCGCGTACCCCAGGCCAGCCAACAGCCCACCGGCCGCCCCCTGCAAGGTGCGGCCCGCGAGCAGTACCTCCATGTTGGATGCTGCCGCGCACACCGCGCTGCCGATCCCGAAGACGGTCAGTCCCAGCAGATATGACGCACGCGCCCCGAAACGCTGCAGCGCCGCGTTGACGGTGGCGGCCGCTACCACCGAGCCGACCAGGTACAGGGTTGTGACCCAGGCGAAAAGCCGATCACCGCCAATTTCGGCGACAGTGCTCGGCAGCAAGCTGATCGTCAGGAACTCGTTGATGGCATACAGGGCAACCCCACCGGCGAGCAGCGTCGAGGTCCCCAGATACCGGGGGCCAAGCAGCGCCCGCCAACTGCCGGCGGTTGCGGTGCGCTGGGTCTGATTGCCCGGCTCTCCCCCGCAAGCGGGAGGTACCCCCACCTCATCGCGCTGCGCGCTCTGCATCGTCGGCGGGCCTGTCGCGTCAGTCACGCACACCACGGTATGAGCTCAACAGTGGTTGAGATCAAGGCGCCCACCTCGGCGGCGCGTCGCCGGTAGATCACTTCAGGCCGGCCGCATCCATTCCGCGGAGTTCTTTCTTCAGGTCGGCGATCTCGTCGCGGAACCGGGCGGCCAGCTCGAACTGGAGATCCCGCGCCGCGGCCATCATCTGGTCGGTGAGGTCTTTGATCAGGTCGGCCAGTTCGGCGCGCGGCATGCTGGCGGTGTCGCGACCCTCGAACACACCGGCGCTCACCGCCCGGCCGGGGGCACCCTGGGCTCGCCGGCCGCGTGACACGTTACGTCCCGATCCGCCGATCTCGACAGCCTCGCTGTCATCAGCCTCGCGGTACACCTGGTCGAGGATGTCGGCGATCTTCTTGCGCAGCGGTTGCGGGTCGATGCCGTTGGCCTCGTTGTAGGCGATTTGCTTGGCCCGCCGGCGTTCGGTCTCGTCGATCGCCTGTTTCATCGAGTCGGTCATCGTGTCGGCGTACATGTGCACTTCACCGGATACGTTGCGGGCAGCGCGGCCGATGGTCTGGATCAGGCTGCGCGAGGATCGCAGGAAGCCTTCCTTGTCGGCGTCGAGGATCGCCACCAGCGACACTTCGGGCAGGTCCAGCCCCTCCCGGAGCAGGTTGATGCCGACCAGCACGTCGTAGTCACCCAGCCGCAGCTGACGCAGCAGCTCCACCCGTCGCAACGTGTCGACCTCGGAGTGCAGGTAGCGCACCCGGATGCCCATTTCCAACAGGTAGTCGGTGAGGTCTTCGGCCATCTTCTTGGTCAGCGTCGTCACCAGCACGCGTTGATCGGCGTCGGTGCGTTTGCGGATCTCAGCGATCAGGTCGTCGATTTGCCCCTTCGTCGGTTTGACGACGACTTTCGGGTCGACCAGGCCGGTGGGCCGGATCACCTGCTCGACGAACTCCCCGCCGGATTGGCTGAGCTCATACGGGCCCGGGGTCGCCGACAGGTACACCGTCTGCCCGATCCGGTCAGCGAACTCTTCCCAGGTCAAGGGACGGTTGTCGACCGCCGACGGCAACCGGAAGCCATACTCGACCAGGTTGCGCTTGCGAGACATGTCACCCTCGTACATGCCGCCGATTTGCGGCACTGTCACATGCGATTCGTCGATGACCAGCAGGAAGTCTTCTGGGAAGTAGTCAATCAGCGTCGCGGGCGCCGAGCCGGCGGGGCGGCCGTCGATGTGCCGCGAGTAGTTCTCGATGCCCGAGCAGAACCCCACTTGGCGCATCATCTCGATGTCGTAGTTGGTGCGCATCCGTAACCGTTGAGCTTCCAGCAGCTTGCCCTGGCCCTCCAGCTCGGCGAGCCGCTCGGCAAGCTCTTCCTCGATCGTGGAAATGGCGTGGGCCATCCGCTCGGGACCGGCCACATAGTGGGTGGCCGGGAAGATGCGCAGCGACTCCACCTTGCGGATCACCTCACCGGTCAGCGGGTGCAGGTAGTACAGCGCCTCGATCTCGTCGCCGAAGTATTCGATGCGCACGGCCAGTTCCTCGTAGGAGGGAATGATTTCGACGGTGTCGCCGCGCACCCGGAACGAGCCGCGGGTGAACGACAGGTCATTGCGGGTGTACTGCACGTCGACCAGCAGCCGCAGCAGCCCGTCGCGGGGCACCTCGTTGCCCACCTGCAGCTCGACGGAGCGGTCCAGGTAGGACTGCGGCGTGCCCAGACCGTAGATGCACGACACCGACGCCACCACCACGACATCGCGGCGCGACAGCAGCGCCGACGTCGCCGAGTGCCGCAGCCGCTCCACGTCGTCGTTGATCGAGCTGTCCTTTTCGATGTAGGTGTCGGTCTGCGCGATATACGCCTCTGGCTGGTAGTAGTCGTAGTACGAGACGAAGTACTCGACGGCGTTGTGCGGCAACATCTCTCGAAGCTCGTTGGCGAGCTGGGCGGCCAGCGTCTTGTTAGGCGCCATCACCAGGGTCGGGCGCTGCAGCCGCTCGATGAGCCATGCCGTCGTCGCCGATTTCCCGGTACCGGTGGCACCCAGCAGCACCACGTCGTGCTCCCCCGCCCGGATGCGCCGCTCCAGCTCGTCGATGGCCGCGGGCTGGTCACCGGCCGGCGCGTGGGGGCTGACCACCTCAAAGTGCCCACCGGCGCGCACCATGTCCTCGACAGGGCGGTACTCGGAGTGAGCGACAATCGGATGCTCGGTAGCGAACGCCATGCTCACCAGGGTAGGCGGCACCACCGACACGGGCTGCACCATCGAGACGTGCGGCGCTGTTACCCGCGCTGACGGGTCCACACCCGGGTCGCCGGATCGCATTCGATCAGGTACCCGTCGTCCGACTTCGACATTGCGAAGACCGGCACGGCCGGCTCGTCACATGACGTCCCGATCGGATGCACGCCGGTAGTCAGCGGTGCCTTGTCCCAAGTGTTGGCTTCGCAGACAACCTGCTCGTTGGCGGTGGAATCGTAGGCGACTTTGTCGACGTCACTGCAGACGCCACCGAGCACCGGCGGAGAGGACGCGGTAGCCGGCACCGCCGAGGTCTGCGAAGCCTTCGTCGGGTCGGCCACGGCGACCTCGGCGGGAGCGTCACCGACCCGGGTCGCCAGCACGGGAATCCGCAGCATCGCCCCTTGCGCGCCACACTCGTTGCTCTGCACGGTCTGGGTCTGCACACCGCGCAGCGTGCCGTCGGGTTGCGGTGTCAGCGTCCAGACCACGCTTTCGGCCTGTGTCGAAGTCTGCGTGCCGTGCGCTTCGCGACACTGTGCCTGTACCTCTCTGGGCGCGCTCTGCCAGTGTCCGTCGACGAAATGCAGTACACCGGCGTTGCCGGTCCCGGTGGTCTTCGCCTCTTGGTGGCTCGCTTCGTCCAGCTTCGTCCCGGTGGCGGCACACCCGGTCGCCGTGCAGGCGGAATGAAAGGCCCACCAACTGGTTTGGGCGCCGTTAGTAGGGATAACGCCGTTGGATGTCTGCTTGGCGCGGTCGTAGTCCAACCGATAGGCACCGTCGAGGACCGGTTGAGCGGCGGCTGCCGAAGACATCGCGTTGACGCGAGAGGGTGAAGCAGGGTTGGACGGGGGCGGGCCGTCCCAGGAGAAGAACGAGACGGCCCAGGTGATGATCAGCGCGATGACCAGCGTGACAGCGGTCGCTGCGGCCATGCCCGTCTTGACTGAAAATCTGCGGCCGAGTTTCGCCGAGGCGGCGCGGCGCCGCCTGCGAGCGCCGCGGCGGCGCGCCACGTTGTCATCGAAGGCCGCCGCGAAATCGCGGCATCGGTCGAACCTGTCGGCGGGATCCTTGGCAAGGGCTTTGAAGAAAACATCATCAAGACGTGCCAGATCGGGACGATGGTCGCTGAGCCTCGGCGGAGCCGCGTGCAGATGCTGGCCGATCACGGCGACCGGGTTGGTATGCCGATACGGCGGCGCACCGGTAAGCAGATGAAATGCGGTAGCGGCCAGCGCGTACTGGTCGGCGCGCCCGTCGATGTTCGACCCGACCAACTGTTCGGGCGCGGCGTAGGCCACCGTTCCCACCGCGACGTTGGTCTCGGTGATTCCGCTGATATCGGCGAGCTGACGGGCAACCCCGAAGTCCGCCAACAAAATCCGTCGTTCATCATCCTCGGGGTGGGTGAGCAGGATGTTGGCGGGCTTCACGTCGCGGTGCAGCAGCCCGCGCACATGGGCGTAGTCAAGTGCACCTGCGACGGCGGCGATGATCGCGCCGACTTCGTTTTCTGACATGCCTTCTCGGTAACGCTCTTTGACCAGTCGGGCTGCATCGGTGCCTTCGACGTAGTCCATCGCGATCCACAGTTGGCCCTCGAATTCGCCGCGATCGTGCACCGCGACGATATGCGGGTGAAACAGTGTTGCCGCCAGATCCGCTTCCCGATTGAATCGCTCGCGGAACTCGTCGTCCGCCGTCATCCCCTTGGCCAGGACTTTCAGCGCATCGCGACGCGGTAGGCGCGGATGCTTGGCGAGATAAACGTCGGCCATCCCGCCGGAACCTAACGGGCGCAAGATCGAATAGCCGGCAAAGGCGGTGCGGTTCGCGATCCCGTCAGCCGGGGCGCTGGCTTGGCTTGGTCGCCCACTGAGCGCGTCGCTGCGGTTCGGCGCCGATTTGATCATTGGGACGCGGTGCAAGAGCTGCGTGACAGCCAGCTGCGGAAGCGATTGATAGCCCCTGCGCAGCGCGTCACGGGCGCGCTGCGCAGCGCGCACCGGTCGCTGGTCGACATCCCAGCGCTGTGTGTTGTTCGTCTCCTCATCCAATTAGCCGTCACCCCCTCATATCGTCAAAACGCCGCGCGCAGCGGCGCAGACCCGGTCGATCCGGTCAAGGTCCCCATAGAAGGGTTGGAAAAGTTTGAAAGGTTTGCACGCCAAACGCTTTCAGTCTGCCATCCATCGGTGCTGGGGCGGCCCACGCGGGTCCGGCCGCAAACGGACGCAGTTCATTCACTCTTCGCATGATGCCCGGCGATGCGGGTGCCGAGGTTGGTGCCACTTATGTAACAGCTATGAATCGGCGTCCGGCCGCTGCTCAAAGAGCCCCCCGCGGCGAAACATAGCGAAGTCACAGCTCCGTCGGTGGAAGGTCGCCTGCGCGGCAGCCGATACTGAAGTAGTGAGTCGACCATCCCCGCCCGTGCTGACGATTTGGCATGACGGGTCTCAACATACGTTCCCGGCGGGCCAGGACGTGGTTATCGGGCGTGACGTGGATGCTGACATCCGGATCGCCGATCCGCGGATTTCCCGCGCGCACCTGATCCTGCGTTTCGAGCAGGGTAAGTGGCTGGCGATCGACAACGGCTCAGTGAACGGGACCTTCGTCAACGGCTACCGCAGACCGGTGATCGACATTCACGACGGCCAAAACATCAACATCGGCAATGCCGGCGGACCCAGTTGAGCTTCGAGGTCGGACAGCACCGCGGGAGTGCGAACCGCCCGCCGCGGGGCAGGTCGCCGCGAGACACCGAGCCGTCCACCATCTCGTGGTCGACGCCTGCACCGCCCGGGCGGTCCCGGGCGCACCCGCCGGGCCGGGCCGGCGGCCCGCAACGGGGCGGCCCTCGGTCCCCCCAGTCGCCTGCGCCGCGGCCGCGTCAATCTCCGCGGCGGGGAAACGGGCGACAGCCCCCGAAGCCGGACCATCCGACCGACGTGCATGTCGCACGCACGCCACCGCCGGGTCCCCCGCGAGCGGACGTAACGGTGGTCAACGCGGGCTCGGCGGCACCGCGGGACATTGTGGTGCCCACCGAGACGACTGTCGTCGGCGCACGCTCAGGCGAGGTGTCAAATCTTGCGACAAGGTTCGTGAAATTCTTGTCACAGCGATCGGCGCCACCTGCGCAACTGGCCGGCTCGGTCACGATCGGTCGGGCCACCGACAACGACATCGTCATCCCCGACGTACTGGCCTCCCGCCACCACGCGACATTGGTTCTCACGCCGTTGGGCACCGAGATCCAGGACCGCAGCATCAACGGGACCTTCGTCAACGGCACCCGGGTGGGCTCCGCCATCTTGAGCGAGGGTGACGTTGTCACCATCGGCAATGTCGACCTGGTCCTCAGCGGTGGCCTGCTGGTTCCCCGCAGCGAAACCGAAACCGCCACGCGCACCGGCGGTCTGGAGGTCCGCGGTGTCGACTACGTCGTCGACAACGGCAAACAATTACTGGACAACATTTCGCTGACCGCACGTCCCGGAACGCTCACCGCAGTGATCGGCGGCTCAGGTGCCGGCAAAAGCACGCTGGCCCGGCTGATCGCCGGCTACACCACGCCGAGTTCCGGCTCGGTGGCCTTCGAAGGGCACGACGTCCACGCCGAATACGCGTCGCTGCGCAGCAGGATCGGCATGGTCCCGCAAGACGACGTCGTGCATCGTCAGCTCACGGTGAACCAGGCGCTGGGCTACGCCGCCGAACTGCGGTTGCCGCCCGACACCACCAAAGCCGACCGGGCCAAGGTCGTCGCCCAGGTCCTCGGGGAGCTCGACCTGACCAAACACGCCGATACCCGGGTCGACAAGTTGTCCGGCGGTCAGCGCAAGCGGGCGTCGGTCGCACTGGAACTGCTCACCGGGCCGTCCCTGCTGATCCTCGACGAGCCGACGTCGGGTCTGGATCCGGCACTCGACCATCAGGTGATGACGATGCTGCGCCAACTGGCCGACGCCGGCCGGGTGGTGATCGTGGTGACGCACATGTTGTCCTACCTCGACATCTGCGACCAGCTGCTCTTGGTGGCGCCGGGCGGCAAGACGGCCTACTCCGGCCCGCCGGACCAGATCGGTGATGCGATGGGCACCACCAACTGGGCGAAGATCTTCAGCCGGGTGGGCGCCGATCCGGAGGAGGCCAACCGCCGCTTCCGCGAGCGAGACCAAGGGCCGCCGCCGACGCCGACAGACCAGCCGACCGACCTGGGCAAACCGGTGCATACCAGTGTGCGGTGCCAAATTTCGACGGTCGCCCGCCGGCAGGTCCGGCTGGTGGTCGCCGACCGCGCCTACTTCGTGTTCCTGGCACTGCTGCCGTTCATCCTGGGTGCGCTGTCGCTGACCGTTCCCGGTTCGAGCGGATTCGGCATGCCCGGGCTGCACGCGGACACCCCCGACGAATCCGCGCAGATATTGGCTCTGCTGCTGCCGGCGGCGGCCTTCATGGGCACCGCGCTGACGATTCGCGACCTGGTTGGCGAACGCCCCGTCTTCCAGCGCGAACAAGCCGTGGGTCTGTCGACGACGGCCTATCTGCTCGCCAAGACCGCGGTGTTCTGCGGGTTCGCCGTTCTTCAGTCGGCGATCATCACCGCGATCGTGGTGGTCGGTAAGGGTGCGCCGACGCGCGGCGCAGTGCTGATGGGGCACTCCAACCTCACCGCGACCGTCGAGCTGTTCAGCACGGTCGCCGCAACGTGTGTCGCCTCGGCGATCCTCGGCCTGGCGATCTCCTCGCTGGTTCGATCCAGCGAGCAGATCATGCCGCTGTTCGTCGTGGCGGTGATGGCCCAGCTCGTGCTGTGCGGCGGGATGGTCCCGGTCACCGGCAGGCTCGGACTCGATCAGATGTCCTGGCTGATGCCCGCGCGCTGGGGCTACGCCGCGGCGTCGTCCACAGTCGACGTACGGCACCTGGTGCCCGGATCGCTGCTCCCCCAGGACCGGTTCTGGCTGCACACGCAGAAGATCTGGTTGTTCGATATGGGCATGCTGGCCGCGCTAGCCATTTTCTATGCCGGCTTTGTGCGCTTTAAGATCCGGCTCCGCCGTTGATCCGGGTCAGGTGACGTCATCCATCCACCCAAGCACGAGACGTTCGACTTAACCGCCCGCACCAACACCGATCCCAAAGGAATCGTGCGGGCAGTCGATGACTACACCGTGCGGCCATGGGGCCTCTACCTGGCCCGACCGACGCCTGGCCGCGCGCAGTTCCACTACCTCGAGTCCTGGTTGCTGCCGTCGTTGGGTTTGCGGGCGACGGTGTTTCATTTCAACCCCGGCTACGAACGTGACCACGACCATTACCTCGACGTCGGCGAATACACGCCCGGCGCGGCCGTGTGGCATTCCGAAGACCATTACCTCGATCTCGAGGTTCGCACCAACGCCGGGGTGGAGCTGGCCGACGTCGATGAGCTGCTGGAGGCGGTCCGCTACGGCCTACTGACAGCCGAGGTGGGCGAACTGGCGGTGCGACGGGCGGTGGCTGCCGTCGACGGCTTGTCCCGAAACGGCTACGACCTGCAGCGTTGGCTGGCCACCGAGGGCATGGACCTCACGTGGCGCTGAACGCCGAATCCGCTGCCGCAGTGCGCGTTCAGACGGCCAGTAGTCGCTCGAAGAAATCCCGGTAGTGCATCAGAGCCAGGCGTAGGTCTTCGGTGGAGGCTTCCTCGCCGCGCGACCACTGGTCTTCCAGACGCGACCGCGCCTGGGCAAATCCAGTCGTCAGCTGCTCGACCAGATCGAAGACCAAGGCGTCCGCCTTCTGCAGGCAGTCCTTGGGATCGTCGCCGAAGGCCCCCTGAACGTCGGCCCAGCGCGCACGCAACTCCGCGAGATCGTCGCTAGCAAAAGCTAATTCGTCCGCCGAAGGCCCGGGTGCCGCGCTCGTCCGCTCGCCTTCGGGAACCTCAGCGTGGGGTGCCGCTGTGTCGGCCATGGGTGACGGCTCGGGCGTGACGTCCGCGTTCTGGTTCGCCACGCGCGGTGCTTCCGGAACGGTCATGCGCTGGCCTCCTGTCTTTTGTCTGCCTCGTCGTCGCCGGGCGTGCTCAGCAACTTCTCGAACAGCGCCCGGTAGTGCACGAACGCTTCGCGCTGCTGCTCGGTGTCGGCATGCTGCTGCGAAATGTGGATACCGTGGGCGGCTCGGTAGTTCTCGACGATTTGCGGGTGGTCTACCGAGATGTCCGCGACCCGCTGGTCGAAATCGTCGACGGGATAACCGCGTTGGCGCATCACCTCGGTGACCAAACGGTCGGCAACACCGACGGCCGTCGCGGGATTGTCCACAAACCCGGCCTGTACCTGTTGCCACCGGGCGGTGAAATCCGAGAGAGCCGAAGGCGTCAACGGAACGATTTCGAGCTTGCCTCGCTTGCGTTCTCGCGCAGTGAGTTCCCGCACGGCACCTTTCTCGCCTCCGGTCTCCGATACCAGGCGCTCGTACTCGCTGCCGTAGTGCTGTTGGAGCCGCTTCGTTCTCACGCGGAAGCGGACCATGCTTATTGCGACAATCGCCGCAACGACCGCTACGACGACTGCGGCCGCGATCGCAATCCATACCCAGATGGACATGTCGAACTCCTTTCATACGCGTGTCGAATAACCCGACCCACTTGAGGGCAAACATCTTTTTGTGATGCGCACCAGTACGCCAACGTTGTGGAGCTGATGATTGCGGCCGCTCAGAAGTAGTGCCGACGACCGCCGATGGCGCGTCCGGTGCTGCCGAGGATCGTGAGGATCGCGCCGGCGACCAGCAAGATGATGCCAACGGTACACAGAATGGAGATCTTGAGCAGAAACCCTGCGACTAGCAGAACGATGCCGAGAATGATCATCGTTGAGCCTTTCCTTTGGTGATGGTCACGAATGATCGGGTCGGCCGGTCCCTAGATTTTCGGTCGCCGAAGCGGGTAACCCTTTAGGCATGGGTTTGACCGAATACCGGCGTAGGCGGCGGTCCGGCCGCAGCCCCGAGCCACGCGGACGGCAGCCGCGTCGCCGGCGAAGAGGAAAAGACGGCGACGGGCCGCGTTTCGTCATCCAGCACCGTGCGGCGCGCAGCGACCACTACGACTTTCGCCTCGAGATCGACGGCGTACTGGTGTCCTGGGCGATCCCAAGGGGGCCGTCGGTAAGTCCGAAGGACAGGCGGATGGCGCGCCGCACCGAGGATCACCCATTGGAGTACGCAGAGTTCGAAGAAGTGATCCCCGAAGGCGAGTATGGCGCCGGTGGCGTCATTGTCTTCGACCACGGCACATACGCCAACCGCACCGACCACGACATGTCCACCTGCCTCGGCCGCGGTCACCTGTCATTTCGCTTGCACGGCGAAAAGCTGTGCGGCGGCTATGGACTGACCCGGATCCGTGAGGGTGAAGACGAAACGTGGCTGCTGATCAAACGTAGTGACGACGAAGCCGACGCTCGGCGGAATCCGGTGCGTACCCAACCCGAATCGGTGCGGTCCGGCCGCACGCTGGACGAATTGTCGTGACGAATCTTGCCGGTCTGCCCGACACGGTACGCGCGGCGTTGCGAGATGAACCCGTCCCGGACTGGCGAACTCCGACGCTGGCCACCCTGACCGAAAAGCGGTTCTCCGACCCGGAATGGATCTTCGAGCGCAAGTTCGACGGGATGCGTTGTCTGGCGTTCCGCGACGGCGACCAGGTGCGGCTGTTGTCGCGAAACCGCCAGTCGCTCAACGGAACCTATCCGGAGTTGGTTGACGCACTCGCTAGCCAGCGCACGTCCCGGTTCGTGGTGGACGGCGAGGTCGTGGCGTTCGAAGGGCGGCGCACCAGCTTCGCCCGGCTGCAGGGCCGTCTGGGCATCACCGATCCAACGGTGGCGCGGGCATCGCGGGTGCGCGTCTACTACTACCTGTTCGACTTGCTGCACCTAGATGGGAAGTCCACCGTCGACCTACCGCTGACCTGGCGTAAGCGCTTGCTGCGCAACGCTATCGAGTTCAAGGGTCCGCTCCGCAACACCCCACACCGCGTCGAAGACGGGATCGCCGCCTATCGGGCGGCCTGCCAGCGCGGCGACGAAGGGGTGATCGCCAAACTGGCCGACTCGAAGTACGACGGCCGCCGCTCGCCGAACTGGCTGAAATTCAAGTGCGTCCGCGACCAGGAATTCGTCGTCGGCGGTTACACCGCTCCCAAAGGCAGCCGGGTGGGATTGGGTGCGCTGCTGCTCGGCTACTACGACGGCCGCGACCTGGTCTACGCCGGAAAGGTCGGTACCGGCTTCGACGACGCCACCCTTCGCCGCCTGCATCAGCGGCTGTCGGGCATCGAACAGGACTCGGCGCCGTTCACCCGCGGATTGGGTCACGAAGCCGGCGCCCGGTGGGTACGCCCAGAACTGGTCGCCCAGGTCGGCTTCACCGAGTGGACCCGCGACGGCAAGCTGCGCCACCCTCGCTACCAAGGCCTGCGCACCGACAAGGACGCACGCGACGTGGTCAGGGAGACCCGCTGATGCCCCACGAGTCAATCCGTAGGCTTACGGGCGCCATCCTGAGCTGTCGGCCCAATCCCACGCCCGGCGGTAGGCCTTGAAGAACCACAGCTCCTTGACGGCGAGATAACGCTCGATGTCCCCCTTGGGCGCCGCGGCCTGCTCGGCTTCGCGTTTGACAGCCAAGTACTCGTCGCGCACGTCGGGATTGGCTTTCAGCCAATCCACGAACAGCAGGGCGAACTGCTGATCAGGCCAGCCGTCGACGCGCAGATGCACATTCGTCGGCCGGCCGGGATCAGCCGACCCGTGAATCCGCTTGTGCCACAACGTTGGATCGTCGCTGTGGTCGTAGCGACTGACGGTGCTTCGCGCTTCGGGTTTGGCGACGTCAGCGGTGATGTGTTCAATGCGCGGGTAGCCGGCGGACAACAGCGGCTCAGCGAGTTCGTCTGCCGCCTCCAATGCTTCGACCGTGACTTGGACATCGATGGTGTCCTTGGCGTCCAGCCCGGGGACGGCGGTGGAGCCGATGTGGTCGACGCGCAACGCCTTTGCCCCACACGCGGCCTTGAGGCGGGCGACGATACGCGCAGCCTGATCGGGCCAGGCCGGATCGGCGGGCACCAGCCGGGCAGGAGGGCGAACAACTCGGCCGGCGCTGAGATTGGCAGCGAACGGCATGATCCGGTGGTTCCACACCTCAAGAGCGCGCTCGGTCAGCGCCTCGGGGGTACCCGAATTGTCCAGCCAGACGTCGGCGACAGCGCGGCGCTGATCATCGGCGGCCTGCGCGGCGATGCGGGCGCGAGCATCGTCCTCGGTCATCCCGCGCTGTTCGACCAGCCGCGCCACCCGCAGTTCCGCGTCGGCGTACACCACGACCACCAGCGGGAACAACGGCGCCATGCCGGATTCCACCAGCAGCGGAATGTCCTCCACCACCACCGAATCTTCTGGCACGGCGGCGATCAGCTCGGCGCGGCGCTTACCCACCAGCGGATGAACGATTCCGTTGAGCGTCGCACGGGTCTCGTCGCTGCTGAATGCCTTGGCAGCCAATGCCGGACGATTCAGCGAACCGTCGGGCAGCAGAATGTCATCACCGAACGCCTCGACCAGTGCGGCCAATCCCTCGGTGCCGGGCTCGACCACCTCGCGGGCGATCACGTCGCCGTCGACAACGACTCCGCCGCACTTCGAGAAGATGGCCGAAACCGCCGACTTACCGGCACCGATACCGCCGGTCAGCCCGATCCGAAGCATCGATAGCTAGGCGCTACCGGCGAGCTTCTCCCGCAGGGCGGCGAGCTGCGCATCGCTGGCCAGTGAGCCGCCCTGCTGCTCTTCGCCCGACGAGCCATTGGCCTGCGGACGCTCGGCGGCCTCGGCCTCGGCGGCGGCGAACTTCTCCATTTGCGCGGTGTGCATCTTGTGCCGGCGCTCGGCCTCGGCGTAGCGCGCCTCCCACTCGGTGCGCTGCGTGTCGAAACCATCGACCCACTCGTTGGTTTCGGGGTCGAAGCCCTCCGGGAAGATGTAGTTGCCCTGATCGTCGTAGCTGTCGGCCATGCCGTACTTGGCCGGGTCGAACTCTTCGGTGTAGTCCTCGTTGGCCTGCTTGAGTGACAGCGAGATACGGCGACGCTCCAAGTCGATGTCGATGACCTTGACCATCGCATCGTCGCCGACGGCAACCACCTGGTCGGGTACCTCGACGTGCCGCTCGGCCAGCTCGGAGATGTGCACCAGACCTTCGATGCCCTCCTCGACGCGCACGAACGCGCCGAACGGAACCAGCTTGGTGACCTTGCCGGGCACGATCTGGCCGATGGCATGGGTACGGGCGAAGTGGCGCCACGGGTCTTCCTGAGTCGCCTTGAGCGACAACGAAACCCGCTCACGGTCCATGTCGACGTCGAGCACCTCGACGGTGACCTCGTCGCCCACCTGGACCACCTCGGAGGGATGGTCGATGTGCTTCCAGGACAGCTCGGAGACGTGCACCAGACCGTCGACACCGCCGAGATCGACGAAAGCGCCGAAGTTGACGATGGACGACACCACACCCTTGCGGATGGCGCCCTTCTGCAGCTGGTTGAGGAACTCGCTGCGGACCTCGGACTGTGTCTGCTCGAGCCAGGCCCGGCGGGACAGCACCACGTTGTTGCGGTTCTTGTCCAGCTCGATGATCTTGGCTTCGATCTCCTTGCCGATGTAGGGCTGCAAGTCGCGCACGCGGCGCATCTCGACCAGCGAGGCCGGCAGGAAGCCGCGCAAGCCGATGTCGAGGATCAGGCCACCCTTGACCACCTCGATGACGGTGCCCTTGACCGCCTCGTCCTTCTCCTTGAGCTCCTCGATGGTGCCCCAGGCGCGCTCGTACTGCGCGCGCTTCTTGGACAGGATCAGCCGGCCTTCTTTGTCCTCTTTGGTGAGAACCAGGGCTTCGACCTCATCGCCCACGGAAACGACCTCGTTGGGGTCGACGTCGTGCTTGATCGACAGCTCGCGGGAGGGAATGACCCCTTCGGTCTTATAGCCGATGTCGAGGAGCACCTCGTCCCGGTCAACCTTGACGATCGTCCCTTCGACGATGTCGCCATCGTTGAAGTATTTGATCGTTTTATCTATTGCTGCGAGAAAATCCTCGCTGGAGCCTATGTCGTTGACGGCTACTTGCGGCGAGGTGACGGTGGGACTCGGCATATTGTTGGGTTGCTCCGGACAGGTTGGGTCGTAGGGACACGGTGCTTGTTGTGCTCGCGAACGAGCCGCGGGCTATTCGTCGAGGTTACTCGACTGTGCGCACGCTGGCCAAACTCGGCCCAACGGCACCGAGTGTGAAATCACCGCGAAATATTGGTGCAAATCGCGCAGCAGCTTCACGTTGGAAGCCAGCGGGGTTGCGGCCGCCATCTAATGGGCGGCCGTATCCCAGCTGCGACCATAGCCCACCGAGACCTCCAGCGGCACGTCAAGCGGGTATGCGCCGCCCATTTTCTCGCGGACTAGTGCTTCGAGCCGCGCTCGCTCACCGTCGGCTACTTCGAACAACAGTTCGTCGTGGACCTGCAGCAGCATCCGAGACGCCAGCCCTGCGGCCTTGAGCGCCTTGTCGACCTCGATCATGGCCACCTTGATGATGTCGGCGGCGCTGCCCTGGATCGGCGCGTTGAGCGCGGCCCGCTCGGCGGCCTCGCGCACCTGGCGGTTGCTGCTGTCCAGTTCGGGCAGGTAGCGGCGCCGGCCCAGCACCGTGGAGGTGTAGCCGTCTTTGCGGGCCTGTTCGACGACGTTCATCAGGTAGTCCCGCACTCCGCCGAACCGGGCGAAGTACTGCTCCATCTGGACTTTGGCGTCTTCGGTGGAGATCTTCAGCTGCTGGGAGAGTCCGTAGGCGCTAAGGCCGTAGGCCAGCCCGTACGACATCGCCTTGACCCGGCGCCGCAGTTCGCCGGTCACTTCCTCGATCGGCACCCCGAATGCCCGAGACGCGACAAACGAGTGCAGGTCCTCCCCGGTGTTGAACGCCTCGATGAGGCCCGCATCACCGGACAGGTGCGCCATGATCCGCATCTCGATCTGGCTGTAGTCGGCCGTCATCAGCTCCGCATAGCCGTCACCGACGACAAAAGCGTCGCGGATTTGGCGACCGGCGTCGGTGCGGATCGGGATGTTCTGCAGGTTGGGCTCGGTGGAGGAAAGCCTGCCGGTCGCCGCGATCGTCTGGTTGAACGTGGTGTGGATACGTCCGTCGCCGGCCACCGAATTCAACAACCCGTCGACGGTCACCTTCAGCCGGGTCACGTCGCGGTGCGCGAGCAGATGCTGCAGGAACGGATGCCCAGTCTTGTCGAACAGCGACTGCAGCGCGTCGGCGTCGGTGGTGTACCCGGTCTTCGTCCGCTTGGTCTTGGGCATCTCCAGTTCGTCGAACAGCACTACCTGCAACTGTTTTGGCGAGCCGAGGTTGATCTGCTTGCCGATCACTGCGTAGGCCGCCTCGGCGGCATCACGGATCTGGTCGGCGAATTGGCTTTGCAGCGTGGACAATTGCTCGAGGTCGACGGCGATACCAGCGGCCTCCATGCCCGCCAACACGCGCTGCACCGGCAGTTCCATCTCGGCCAGCAGCGAGGTGGAGTCGATGCGGGCCAGCTCGGCATCCAGCGCGTCAGCGAGATCCACGACCGCGCGGGCGCGCAGCACCGCGGTCTGCACGGCTTGGTCATCGACCCCGTCGGTGTCGTCGAGGAGTGAAAGTTGTTGCTGTTCTGAAGTTTCTGCCCGCAGCTCGCGACGCAAGTAGCGCAGCGACAGGTCGTCGAGGGTGAAGCTGCGCTGTCCCGGGCGGACCAGGTAGGCGGCCAGCGCGGTGTCGGAGGTGACCCCGTTCAGCGGCCAGCCGCGCCCGGCCAGGTCGTGGACGGCCAACTTGGCCTCGTGCAGCGCTTTCGGCTTGTCAGGGTCGGCGAGCCACGCCGCCAGCGCGGCGTCGTCCTCGGGTGTCACTGTCGTGGTATCGATGTAGCCGCCGTCGCCGTCGGCGGCGGCGATGGCCAGCGCGGTCGCGTCGCCGTCATAGGGCAGGTGGGTGCCGACCACCGCCAGCCCCGATCGACGCCCATCGGCGACGTGCTCGGTCAGCCACTGCCCGACGGTGCCGGGCTCCAGCGCTCCCCCGCGCACGTCGAATCCCTCGTCGACCTCGGGTTCGACAGCCGCCAGCGTGTCGAACAGCCGATCCCGCAGCACCCGGAACTCCAACTGGTCGAACAACTGGTGAATCTGATCGCGGTCCCACGGCTGCATCCGCAGGGTGTCCGGTGTCTGCGCCAGCGGCACGTCACGAACCAGATCGGTGAGTTCCCGGTTACGCACCACGCTGGCCAGATTCGCGCGCAGCGCGTCACCCACCTTCCCGCGCACCGAGTCGACGTTGTCGACCAGTGCCTGCAGCGAGCCGTATTCGGTGATCCACTTCGACGCCGTCTTCTCCCCCACTCCCGGAATGCCGGGGAGGTTGTCGCTCGGGTCGCCGCGCAGCGCCGCGAAATCGGGGTACTGCTCGGGGGTCAGCCCGTATTTCTCGACCACCGCCGCCGGGGTGAAGCGGGTCAGCTCGCTGACGCCTTTGCGCGGGTAAAGGACCGTCACGTCGTCCGACACGAGCTGCAATGAATCCCGGTCACCGCTGACCACCAGCACCCGGTAGCCCTCTTTTTCGGCCTGGGTCGCCAACGTCGCGATCAGGTCGTCGGCTTCGAAGCCCGGCTCGGCGAGCACCGTAATACCCAGCGCCGCAAGGACTTCCTTGGTAACGTCGATCTGGCCGTGAAACTCGTCCGGGGTGGACGACCGGTTGGCCTTGTACTCCGGGTAGCGCTCGGAGCGGAAGGTCTGCCGCGACACGTCGAACGCGGCGGCCACATGCGTCGGGGACTCGTCGCGCAACAAGTTGATCAGCATGGCGGTGAACCCGTACACGGCGTTGGTCGTCAGCCCGCCCTGGGTTTTGAAATTCTCGGCAGGCAGCGCGTAGAAGGCCCGAAACGCCAGCGAATTGCCGTCCAGCAGCATCAACGTCGGCTTGTCGTCAGCGGCCTGGGCGGCTTCCGTCTTCTTGCTTGCGGTCCTCGCTGGGCTCACGGGCTTAACTCTAGGCACTGGGTCTGACCCCGGGTAGCGGCTGCGCCCGCCGCGACAAAACTGCAACACGTTTCAGTTTTGTCGGCGTTGTCGGTACGCTGGCCGAATGCCAGCAGCTACCCGTCAAGAACCGGCAATCGACGGCTGGTTCGCCGCCGATGAAACCGGTGTGCCGCATCTGATCGGCGCGAAATGTCCGCGATGCGGCACTTACGTCTTCCCGCCACGGGCCAACAACTGCCCCAACCCCGGCTGCGACGGTGACCAGCTCGACCAGGTGTCGTTGTCACGGCGCGGGAAGCTGTGGAGCTACACCGAAAACCGCTACGCACCGCCGCCGCCCTACCCTGCTCCGGATCCGTTCGAGCCGTTCGCCGTTGCCGCGGTGCAGTTGGCCGACGAGGGCCTGATCGTGCTGGGCAAGGTGGTGGGCGGCACCCTCGCGGCGAACCTGAAGGTCGGGCTGGAGATGGAGCTGACCACCATGCCGCTGTTCGTCGACGACGACGGCGTCGAGCGCATCGTCTACGCCTGGAGGGTCGCATCATGAGCGCCGCGGAACCGGTGTACATCCTCGGCGCCGGGATGCACCCCTGGGGTAAATGGGGTAATGACTTCACCGAGTACGGGGTGGCCGCGGCTCGTGCCGCGTTGGGCGAGGCCGGCCTGGACTGGCGCCAGATTCAGTTGGTGGCCGGCGCGGACACCATCCGCAACGGCTACCCGGGCTTCGTCGCGGGAGCGACGTTCGCGCAGAAGCTGGGCTGGAACGGTGTGCCGGTCAGCTCCAGCTATGCGGCGTGCGCCAGCGGCTCGCAGGCGCTGCAAAGCGCCCGCGCGCAGATCCTGGCCGGCTTCTGCGACGTCGCGCTGGTGATCGGCGCCGACACCACGCCGAAAGGTTTCTTCGCTCCGGTCGGCGGCGAGCGCAAGAACGACCCGGACTGGCAGCGCTTTCATCTGATCGGCGCCACCAACACCGTGTACTTTGCGCTGCTGGCGCGGCGGCGGATGGACCTCTACGGCGCCACCCTCGAAGACTTCGCCCAGGTGAAGGTCAAGAACTCTAAGCACGGGCTCAACAACCCGAACGCCCGTTACCGCAAGGAGAACTCGATCGAAGACGTACTGGCCAGCCCGGTGGTGTCGGACCCGCTTCGGCTGCTCGACATCTGCGCCACTTCGGACGGCGCCGCGGCGCTGATCGTGGCCAGCGCCAAGTTCGCCCGCGAACACCTCGGCTCGCTGAACGGCGTGCCTTCGGTGCGCGCGGTCAGCACCGTTACGCCGCGCTACCCTCAGCACTTGCCCGAATTGCCGGACATCGCAACGGATTCCACTGCGGTGGTGGCCGCACCGGAGCGGGTGTTCAAGGACCAGATCATCGACGCCGCCTACGCCGAGGCCGGCATCGGACCCGAAGACCTGAGCCTGGCCGAGGTTTACGACCTGTCCACCGCACTGGAGCTCGACTGGTATGAGCACCTTGGCCTTTGCCCCAAGGGTGACGCCGAGGCGCTGCTGCGCAGCGGCGCCACCACCATCGGTGGGAAGATTCCGGTCAACGCCTCGGGTGGGCTGGCCTGCTTCGGCGAAGCCATTCCCGCACAGGCGATCGCACAGGTCTGCGAGCTCAACTGGCAACTGCGCGGTCAGGCGACCGGCCGTCAGGTCGAGGGCGCCAAGGCCGGCATCACCGCGAATCAGGGCCTGTTCGGGCACGGCTCGTCGGTGATCGTGGCCCGCTGAACGGAGCTAGCCCGACGATGGCGCGGTCGGCGTGCAACTGTCCCCGCTCACGACATGATGGGCTCCATGACCAAAGCCGGGATCGTCGTCGTCAAGGTCAAACCCGGGAGCCGCAAAGGACCACTCGTCGAGGTCGGCGCCGACGGCGGGCTGACAATCTACGTCCGTGAGCCGGCTGTTGACGGGAGGGCCAATGAGGCCGTTATCCGGCTACTTGCCTCGTACCTGCAGGTGCCACGCAGTCGCGTGGAACTAGTGTCGGGCATATCGTCACGCGTCAAGCGATTCCGCGTCACGGGCTAGGAATCCGGTTCGCGACGGTCGCGCCGAAGACGGCAGCTGCTAACCCGACGATTCCGCGTCTTTGGCCGTATCGAGGGTTTCCAGCACGACCTCGGCGACGTGCTTCATCGTGGTCCGCCGGTCCATCGCGGCGCGCTGGATCCACTTGAACGCCTCCGGCTCGGTCATGCCCTGGTTGGCCTGTAGCAGGCCCTTGGCCCGCTCGACGAGCTTGCGGGTTTCCAGCCGGTCCGACAGCGTCTCGACTTCGCGCTCCAGCGCCCTGACCTCGCTGAACCGGCTCAGCGCCAGTTCAATCGCCGGGATCAGGTCGGAGATGGTGAACGGCTTCACCAGGTAGGCCATCGCGCCGGCGTCGCGTGCCCGTTCGACCAGGTCGCGCTGACTGAACGCGGTCAGCACCACAATCGGTGCGATGCGTTTGCGGGCGATTTCCGACGCGGCGTCGATGCCGTCGCGGCGCGGCATCTTCACATCCATGATCACCAGGTCGGGGCTGAGCTGCTCAGCCAGCTCGACGGCCTCCTGGCCGTCGCCGGCCTCGCCGACGATTTCGTAGCCCTCCTCACGCAGCATCTCAGCCAAGTCGAGCCGGATGAGCGCCTCATCCTCGGCGATCAGCACCCGGTGCGAGGGTCGGGTATCGGCGTCGGTCGTGGAGCCGGTCATGACGTCATTCTCTCGTGGCCCGCCGCGATCATCGACCGCGGGGTTGTGACGCTGGCCTCAGCACCGCCATCCTCTATGGTGGGAGGCCGTAGCCAGCAGGCCCTCGTATCCCAACTGGCAGAGGAAACGGATTCAAAACCCGTCCAGTGTGAGTTCGAATCTCACCGAGGGCA
>CAWIUP010000003.1:0-96618 GCA_963839345.1 uncultured Actinomycetota bacterium
CGATCTTGTACATGTTCGGATCATCAGCAGCAGACCCTGCGACGAGGTGAAGGTCGTGGTCAGCGCGCCGCTCTGCAGCGCGCCGTGCAGAGCGCCGGCCGCTCCACCCTCGCTTTGCATTTCGACCACTGTCGGGACACTGCCCCACACATTGGTCCGCCCCGCGCTGGACCATTCGTCGGCCAACTCGGCCATCGGCGAGGACGGTGTGATCGGGTAGATGCAGCACACCTCGTTGAGCCGGTAGGCGACCGAAACGGCAGCCTCGTTGCCGTCGACCGTGGCACGGGTCATTTCGGCTCCGGGAACATGTCGATGGCGTGTACCGGGCACTGATCGAAGCAGACGGCACAGCCTGTGCACTTGTCGTAGTTGAACTTGTACCCGTGCCCCACACCGAGTTTGATCACCGCGTCCTCCGGGCACGCGCCGAGGCAGCCGTCACATTCGAAGCAGTTGCCGCACGACAGGCAACGCCCCGCCTCGTAGATCGCCTCCTGCGCGGACAACCCGCCGACGACCTCCTCGAAACTCTCGACGCGCTTGTCCGGTGCGAGTTCGGGCTGCCGACGTCGCGCGGCGTCACCGAAGAACCACAGATGCAGCGAGTCGAACGTCGCCGTCGGATGCTTCGCAGGACGTCCGCCCGTCGTGTTGCCCAGCCACGCGTCGATGTGGTGGGCGGCTTTCTTCCCATGCCCGACGCCGACGGTGACGGTGCGCTCACTGGGCACCATGTCGCCGCCGGCGAATACGCCCGGACAGCCGGTCATCAGTGATTCCGAGACGCGCACGCTGCCGTCGCGCTCGAACTCGACGCCGGGGAGTGTTCGCATGAACGCCGACTCGGTTTCCTGGCCGAGCGCCATGATCACGGTGTCCGCAGCCAGCGTCTCAAAGCGTCCGGTCGGGTGTGGGTGACCAGAGTCGTCGAGTTCCATGACCTCGACCTGCAATTCGGGACCCTCGAAGGCGCTGATCGTGCGCAGCCAATTGATGCGCACGCCTTCACGTTCGGCATCCTGCGCTTCCTCCTGGTGGGCGGGCATCTGTTCGCGAGTGCGCCGGTACACGATGACGGTGTCCTCGGCGCCGAGGCGGCGGGCCACGCGGGCGGCGTCCATCGCGGTGTTGCCGCCGCCATAGACGGCCACATGGCGCCCGATCTTCGGAGTTTCGCCGGAGGCGATACTGCGCAGAAAAGACACCGCGTCAATCATGGTGCCGGCGTCACGGGCGGGGATGTCGACGCGCTTGGCCAGGTGCGCACCGACCGCGACGAACACCGCGTCGAAGCCGCCCTCGTCCCGCTCGGCCGCGAGGTCCTCGACCCGATGGTCGCAGGTCAACTGCACGCCCATAGCCGCGATCCGGTTCAGCTCCGCATCGAGCACGTCGCGGGGGAGCCGGTAGTTCGGAATGCCGTACCGCATCATCCCGCCGGGCACGGCGCCTGCGTCGCGGATCTCGACCTCGTGCCCCAGCCGTGCCAAATGGTAGGCGGCGGAAAGTCCGCTCGGCCCCGCGCCGATGACCAGGACTCGCTTACCGCTGCGGGTGGATGGTGGTTCGAACATCCAGCCGCGCTCGCAAGCAAGGTCACCGAGAAACCGCTCCACCGAATGGATCGACACGGAGCTGTCGAGATTGGCACGGTTGCAAACGGTTTCACACGGGTGATAGCACACCCGTCCGTGAATTCCGGCGAAGGGGTTGTCCTTGACAAGCTGACGCCAGGCCAGTTCGTGCCGGCCGGCGGTGGCGTGGGCAAGCCAGGCTTGGATGTTCTCTCCGGCGGGGCAACCGGCATTGCAGGGCGGCAGCAAATCGACGTAGACGGGCCGGTGCTCGCGCACCGGCCCGGCCCGGGACCGACCATGTAACAAGTCCGGAAGCGGCGTGAGATCGCCCCAAGATCCGGCTGCGGGCCGATGGAACGCGTCGCTGCTCATTGAGCCGGCACGAGCTGTTTTTCCACCTCGAGGACTTGGCGGGTGGTCTTGATCACCGTGTCGGGGTTCAGGCTCATCGAGTCGATGCCGAGCCGGACCAGGAACTCGGCCATGTCCGGGTAGTCCGAAGGCGCTTGTCCGCACAGGCCCGAGTGAATCCCGTTGCGACGGCAGCCCTCGACGGCCAGGCGAATCATCTCCTTGACGCCCTCGTCGCGTTCGTCGTAGTCGAAGGCCACGATCTCGCTGTCACGATCGACGCCGAGGGTGAGCTGAGTCAGGTCGTTGGAGCCGATGGAGAAACCGTCGAATCGCTTGGCGAATTCATCGATCAGGATCACGTTGTTCGGGATCTCGCACATCGCGTAAACCTTGAGCTCGTTCTCGCCCCGGCGCAGACCGAGGTCGGCCATGGTCTGCAGGACGAGGTCCGCCTCGGCGATTCGACGCACGAACGGGAGCATCAGAATCACGTTCGTCAGGCCCATCTGTTCGCGCACACGTCGCATCGCTCGGCACTCGAGCGCGAAACCTTCGGCGTAGGCGGGATGCGCGTAGCGCGAGGCTCCGCGGAACCCGATCATCGGGTTGCTCTCCGATGGCTCGAAGGCTGCTCCGCCGATCAGGCTGGCGTACTCGTTGGTTTTGAAGTCCGACATCCGCACCACGACGGGCTTGGGCCAGAAGGCGGCGGCGATGGTGCCGATCCCTTCGGAAAGGCGTTCCACGAAGAAGGCGCTCCCGTCGGCATAGGCCTGCGTGAGCCGATCGATCGTCCCGCGCGCCTCGGGGTCGTCGACCTTCTCGGGGTGCAGCAGGGCCAACGGGTGGACCCGGATGTACTCGCTGATGATGAACTCCATCCGAGCGAGTCCCACGCCGTCGTTAGGCAGGAACGACGTCTTGAAGGCGAGGTCGGGGTTCCCGAGGTTGAGCATGATCTGGGTTCGCGGCCGCGCCAGATCCGCCACCTCGGTGCGGTCCACGTGGAAACCCAATTCGCCCCGGTACACGCGGCCCGAATCGCCCTCGGCACACGACACTGTCACAACTTCGCCATCGGGCACGCGGGTGGTCGCGTCGCCGGTGCCGACCACGGCGGGGATGCCGAGTTCGCGGGCGATGATCGAGGCGTGACAGGTGCGACCGCCGCGGTTGGTGACGATCGCTGCGGCGGTCTTCATGACCGGCTCCCAGTCGGGCGTAGTGGTGTCGGCGACAAGTACCTGACCGGGCTCGAATTCGTCCAGCTGCGTGAGTTTCTCGATCCGTTTGACCGCACCCGAGGCGATCTTCTCGCCGACCGAGCGCCCCTCGGTGAGTACTTCGCCGCGGCCCTCGAGCACATAGGACTCCAGCGCCGTCGCGCTGTGCTGGGAGGCCACTGTCTCGGGGCGAGCCTGGACGATGTAGAGCTTTCCGTCCAGACCGTCCTTGGCCCACTCCATGTCCATCGGCCGCCCGTAGTGCGCCTCGATCGTGCACGCATAGCCGGCCAGCTCCAGTACGTCCTCATCGGTGAGACAGAACCGGGCACGGTCGGACTTCGGTGTGGGGATGTTTCGCGTCGTGTTCTTGGTCTCGCCTTCGACGAGGATCATCTTCACTGCCTTGTCGCCGATGAGGCGGCGCAACACGGCGCGGTGCCCGGCGAGGTAGGTCGGCTTGTGGACATAGAACTCGTCTGGGTCGACAGCACCCTGAACCACATTCTCGCCAAGGCCGTAGGCGCCCGTCACGAAAACTGCATCGCGAAAGCCCGACTCGGTGTCGATGGAGAACATCACACCCGACGAAGAAATGTCGGAGCGCACCATCTTCATCACGCCGATCGACAGCGAGACCTTGAAGTGGCCGAACCCCTGGTCGATTCGGTAATGAATGGCGCGATCAGTGAACAAGCTGGCGAAACAACGGCGGCACGCGTCGAGCAGACTCTCTTCGCCTTTGATGTTGAGATACGAATCCTGCTGGCCGGCGAAGCTCGCCGTCGGCAGGTCCTCGGCGGTAGCCGAACTCCGCACAGCGAGACTTACCTCCTCGCCGTACTCCTCCTGAAGCTTGCGGTACGCATCCAGAATCTCGGCGGCCAGGTCGTCGGGCAGGCCGGCGCCGTAGACGATCTCACGGGCGCGCTTGCCTTTACGCGCCAGCGCGGCGACGTCGGCGGGGTCGACCTCGTCGAGCTCGGCATGCAGACGGTCCCACGCGCCGGCCTCGTCCAACATGTGGCGATAGGCCTGGGCGGTGATGGCGAAGCCGTGGGGCACGCGGACGCCCTGACTCGACAACTTCTGGAACATCTCGCCTAGCGACGCGTTCTTTCCGCCGACGAGTGGCACGTCCTCGATGCCGAACTCCTCAAAAAAGCGAACGTACTCGGATGTGCTCATGACCTGTCCTCCCGTAGCGTCGCAGGCAACGATCGATTTGCTCGGTTTGCTCGTTTTGTGGCGTTCGTCGTGGAGCGCGCTCGCCGCTCGGGTACACGCCTCATCGGGTCGAGCACTCCGGTGGCTGCGTTCACCTGCGATAGCGCCACAATCGCCAACCTCCCACAGCGGCGCACTCGGTACCAGGGCCGAAGGTCCTTGGAATTTGGGCGGGCGTACTTCTGTGGTCAATTGGCTGCCGCAGTGCTGGATTTGGCGCGAATCCAAGCAGCGATGGTGAGAGTGAGCAGAAGTGCTGCAAAGAAGCCACCGACGACTCCTGAGATCAGTAGCGGGAGTTGACCATTGGCCCCCCAGAGCAGACCGGCCCACAGACCTGCCGACAAAACCGCGAAGCCGGTCGTGCCCTGAAATATGCCTTGCGCACTCGACTGCAGCTCAGCCGGAACGAGTCCGGAGATCCATGCCTTTCCGACGCCGTCGGTGCACGCGGTGAACAGTCCATACAGCCCAAGGATGAGCCACGCCACGACCTTGTCGGTGGTGAGTCCGAGCCCTAGGTAACCGACCGCGAAAAAGGCCACGCCTATCCCGAACACCGCAGGTCTCGGGATGCGGTCAGCGAGGGCTCCGGCCGGGTAGCTGCTTAAGGCGTAAACCAAGTTGTATCCCACGTAGGCGAGTATCACTTCGGCCACTGAGAATCTGATTTCCCCGAGGCGCAACAGGATTAGGGCATCAGGAAAGTTGACGACGCCGAAAGCTGTCAGGAACACGACCGCACGCCAATACCGGCCCGGCAGTTCACGCAGGGACGCCGCCACCGGTCGTCGGTGCGCACGCTCTACCGGCCTGGGACGTTCCCGCACCAAAGCGACCAAGGCCACACTCAATACCGCAGGAATGATCGCGACATACAGCAACGGCGAAATCTTATGGTCGAGCAACTCATACCCGGCAAGCCCGATCAGCGGTCCGACGACGGCGCCGAGTGTGTCCATGGTGCGGTGAAACCCGAAGACGCGTCCGCGACTGGCTTCGTCGATTCCGGCTACCAATAGTGCATCGCGCGGCGCGCCCCGAACACCTTTGCCAACACGATCGACCACGCGTCCCGTCAGCACCCCGGGCCACGTCCCGGCGACGGCAACAATGACCTTCCCGAGCGCGGCCATGCCATAGCCCGCCGCAATCAAAGGACGCCGTGCATACCTGTCCCCGAGTGGCCCGGCCGTCAATTTTGACAGCGACGCCGCCCCCTCAGCAGCCCCTTCGACGGCTCCTACCACGGCCGGCGGCGCACCAAGGACTGCGGTGAGGTAGATCGGTAACAGCGGATACAGCAATTCGCTGGCGGCATCCTGAAGGAACGAAACAGCCGATAACACCCACACATTGCGGGTCAACCAGGCGCTGTTGCCAGCCGCAGGAACGATCATCGTCGACGTAGCCGTTCACCGCGGCCGGGCATCAGAACCACCGACCTGCCTGCTGAGGCACTCGGTGGTGGCACGAAGCAACACTAACCAGACACGGTCAGCCGGGAAATCGGACCGTGGTCCCGGGCATCAGTCGAACGACTCGACCACGGCATTCCACTTCGACTCCGGCAGCATCGCGTGGATCCATACTGATGATCACGCCTTTTCCGCTGACCCGCAGGTGCAGATGCAGACCGCGGTAGTGGATCGGGAATGCCAGCACGCCCAGTGTTTCCGGCCAGTGCGGGGAGAGGATGATGCGATTCGACCTGGTCTCCATCCCGGTGAAACATCGCTGCATGAGATCGACGCTGCCGACCATGGCCGCCAGATGAATGCCTTCGGACGTGGTGCCGCCCTGGATGTCTGAGACATCGGATTTGAGAACCTGTTGGAAGAACTCCAATGCGCGATCACGGTTGGCCCGGGCGAGAACCCAGGTATGCACCACGCCGCTGAGCGTCGACCCGTGCGAGGTGCGCGCCAGGTAATACTCGACGGTCATCGGAATCTGATCGGGCGTGAACCGGTAGCCGAGCCGGTCGAGCAACTCACGCAACTCATCCGACGACATCAGGTAGAGCAGCATCAGCACGTCGGCCTGCTTGGAAGCCTTGTACCGATTCACATCGTCGTTCTCCGCCTCGAGGATGCGGTCCAGGCGTTGGATATTGCCGTACTGCCGCCGGTAACCGTCCCAGTCCAGTTCCTCCAACTCGCCGTATCCCTCGAACTGGCTGATGACGCCGTCGTGGAACGGGACGTACATCCGTCGACTTACCTCTTCCCAATGCGCCAGTTCGTCAGCGTGCAGTCCGAACGTCTCCCTTAGGTCGAGTCGGTTCGGCAGCGGCAGCAGTTTCAGTGCGTCGAGAGCCCGCATGATCACCCAGACCGCCATCACGTTGGTGTACGCGTTGTTGTCGATGCCGTCGTATGGCGCGTCGGGGTAGCCCGAGTGGAATTCATCGGGCCCGATAACGCCCCGGATGCTGTAGCGTTCCCGTTCCTGGTCGTAGGTGGCCCGACTTACCCAGAAGCGTGCGATCTCGGCCAGCATCTCCGCGCCATAGTCGATCAGGTAGGCGAGATCCCCGGTCACCTGATAGAACTTCCACGCGCTATAGGCGACGGCGATGCCGATGTGGTGCGCACGAGCGCTCGAGTCGGGGTTCCACCGGCCGCTGCGCGGATTGAGGTGCAGGCGTTGGCTTTCCTCGCGTCCGTCGCTGCCGGATTGCCACGGGAACATCGCACCGGAATAGCCGGCCGCTTGGGCGGCGTGACGTGCCTCGGGCAGGCGCCGGTAGCGGTATCCAAGCAGCGACCGGGTGATCGTCGGCATTCGTAAGTTGAGCACCGGGTAGATGAACAGTTCGTCCCAGAAGATGTGCCCACGATATGCCTCACCGTGCAGTCCGCGAGCCGGTACCCCGACATCGAGGTCGGAACTGTTGAGTGAAACCGTCTGCAGCAGGTGCAGGAGATGCAGTCGCAGGATGCGCAATTCATCTGTGAAATCTTCGAATTCAATGGACAGGCGCTCCCATAGATGCGCCCATTCAGTGACGTGCCCGTCGCGCAACTCGGCGAAGTGGCCGAGTCGGCTCAGCCAGCGCTGGGCATCGACAGCGGGTTCGGATGTCGCGACATCGCGCCCGGTGAACAGGGTCACGACCTTCTCTACCGTCAAAGCATCACCGACTGACAGCTCGACGGCGATATCGTGCCCGATTTCTGCTGCCTCGTCGACAAAGTGGTAGGTGGCCGGCACGGGAGTCCCGTCACGCCACACGACGCTGCGCGCCGCCATCGCGATGGGAATGCGCGATTGGGTCGTCTGAACTGTCAGGAGCACAGAGTGTTCATCGATCTCCCGCTTGCCCATCAACTCAAGATGATCGTTGGCCAAATCCCGGTACCGCTCGACGAGCGAGTTCGTGACGTTGCCGTCCAGTGTCGAGCGAACCTCGATTGTCCCGGACCAGTCCTCGGCGACGATCGTCGTCTGAAGGGCACCGACGTGGGACATGTGCATCGCGACGAATCGTTGCTGTGTCAGCGAACTGGTGCGTCCGGCGTCGTCACAGAAGCGCACCTCCCTCGTCAGTACCGCGCCGCGAAGATCGAGGGTCTGCCGGTAGGACAGCACCTCGACCGCGTCGATGTCGAACCAGCTGCCGCCGTCGACCCGGAAGGTCAGGGCAAGCCAGTTAGGCAGGTTGACCAAACTCTCGTTGTCGATTTTGGTACCCGATAGGTCGTCGACGAGACGGTTGTAAACGCCGGCGGCATAGGTGCCCGGATAGTGCACCTGGTCGGCCTTCGATTCGGGCGCGGCGCCCCGGGTTGCGAAGTAGCCATTTCCCAACGTACACAACGACTCACGAAGCTTCTCGTTCTGCGGGTCATACCCCTCAAAGGTGAAATCCCAAGCCTTGGCGGACGTCTGGTGTTTGTTCGCCAGCCACGCTGACCCTCGCTGGAGGAACTCTCGCACCTGATCGGGACCCTGCAGGGCGAAACGGGCGGCCGTCTTGCGGTCGCCATCCTCGTCGTGTCGCACGGCAATCCCGATGCCGTCGAATGCGACTGCGTCGAAAGCGTCTTCGTCGGTGAGGTCGTCACCGATGTAGATCGGCAGCAGCGAACCTGTAGCGTCGATGCGATCATGAATCCAGGCCAGCGTGGTTCCTTTGTCCCAGTCGATGTCAGGCCGCAGCTCGACGAGCATGCGCCCGTTCGTCACGCGTAGGCCATCTCGCTGTGCGAGCTTGTGTGTGGCAGAGACGATCTCGCCGATGCGTTCCGGTGCGACCTGGCGGTAGTGAACCGCGACGGCGAAGCGCTTGTGTTCCAGGCGCACTCCGGGAATCTCCGCCAGGCTCCCGCCTAACTCGGCCGCCGCACGCTCCAGGACACCGACGGCAGCGGCGGCCGCTTCGTTTTGGTGATAGCTGCCGTCCGGTCCTGTCAGTTCAAAGCCGTGGCTGCCGGCGTACCAGATACCCGGTAGCGATACCCGGGTGCGGATATCGGCCAGGTCGCGACCGCTCAGTATCGCGACGGCGCATTGCGACGCCAAGCTTTCCAGCGCCTGGTGCGCTCCGTCGACGAGCGCGGCGGAGCCGGGATCGGCAACGATCGGGGACAAAGTTCCGTCGTAATCGAGAAACAACACCGGTTCTCGGGCGCCCAGCACACCGACTATCTGACCGTATGACTCCACCGCATCTGGAAGCTCCGACATCCGCCGGTGACCTGAGCGCACAGCGACCTCGTCCAGGTCCGCAACCACGGCATCGGCGCCGCACCTCAGCAGTCGGTCGGCATGCCCGGCGCGGTCGACACCGATGACAAGTGCGAATCCGCCTTCTTGGGCGGCCGCTACCCCGGCACCGGCGCCGTCGACGACGACGGACCGTTGCGGATGCACACCAAGTCGGCGGGTGGCTTCGATGAGGGCCGCGGCCGGGACGCCATCGACACAGACGCCGAAAATGTCTCCGATCCCCGCGGATTTCAAGAGTTGTTGACCGCCCGGGCCCAACGAGTAGACCGCGGTGGCGACTCCGACGTCCCGCAACTTCCGCACCAGGTTGATCGTCGACTCGAACACCGGAACACCATCGGTGTCGGTCAACACAGCGTCGAGGTTGAATATCACGGCGTCGTAGTAGCGTGGGTCGACAATGACCGGCAGCGTCATGGCGATGCCCCTGGTCGAGCGGACAACCATTGGTCTGCAGGTCGCCGCTCCCCGTCGTTGCGCCTCGGACCGTCGATGTTTATGGGGTCGGCGACCATCTCGAAAAGCCGCTCGACATCTCCACGGGTGCAGGGCGCGGTGCCGGGAGTCAGCAGCATGGCCGCACCGGCGGCCATGCCCAGCCGCGCCGCCTTGTGGAGTGGCCAGCCGCGGCTAAGGCCCACGGTGATGCCGGCGACCATGGCGTCGCCGGCGCCCACGCCGCTACCCGGAGGCACCATTACAGGCGAATAACGTTGGCTTCCATGGGGTGTAGCAAGCAGAGCGCCCTCAGACCCGAGTGACACGATGACGAACTGAGCACAGCCGCGGTCGACGAGTTCGTGAGCTGCGGCGAGTTGCTCTGACTCGCTGATGAGTTCCCGTCCGACACATTCGCGTAGTTCTCGCACGCTCGGCTTGAGCATAAATACGCCGGAGGAGATATGTCGCAGTCCCGCCCCGGAGGTGTCGAGAATCAGCAGCGCACCGCGCTCGCGACAGATGTCGGCGACCCGCTGATAGAAGTCATTGGGAACGCCGGGCGGCAGGCTGCCGCTCGCCACGACGAAGTCTGCGGATCCTGCCGCGGCGCTGAGCGTGTCGAGGCACTCGGTCTGCTCGGCATCGGTGAGCCGCGGACCTGGGAGCACGAACCGGTACTGCTGCCCGGTCCTGCACTCGTCCACGGTGAAGCTTTCCCTGGTGGAGTGAGCCACGGTGATCCGCTGCACCGGAACCCCCGAGTCAGCGACAAGATCGGTCACCTTCTCGCCCGTGTGGCCGCCCGCCGGAAAGATCGCCGATACCGGCGCGCCGAGCACGTGGGCGATTCGCGCGACGTTGATTCCACCGCCGCCGGGATCGTAACGGGGCAGCCCGCATCGCAATTTATCGGTGGGCATGACCCGATCGGTGTCCGTGGTGATGTCGAGCGCCGGATTCATCGTCAGGGTCACAATCGTGGCTCCCGACTTGGTCGGTGATTTCATGTCCGCTACGCCGGATGCAGCGGTTGGCGGTAGACAGCGGCACCGGCAGTGACTCCCGCGCCGGCGGCAATGAGCAGAAGGCGGGCGCCCGGCGAGAGTTCTTCGCCCGCACAACTCAGTGCCGACACCAGCGAGGCGGTATGCATGCTCTCGTCGTCGGCGACGATGATCCGTTCCACCGGTATTGCGAGTTTGGCGGCCAGTGCCGCACGATAGCCGTGCCGGGCCGGCGAGGCGACGATGATGTCGATGTCGGAAAGGCCGAGCGCGGCCTCCTGAAGACAGCTTTGGGCCACCTGGGCGCCGGCCTCGGCGAATTGCTCGTCCATCGCGGCCGACCCGCTGAATCGAAGCACATTACGCGCGTCTTCGAGTCCGACAGTGGCGCGGAAGCTCTCACCGTCATCGGGGATGTTCACCCAGTGCACACTGCCGAGTCCGGAGTCGTCCTCGCTCCAGTCGCACAACAGTGCCGCCCCGACGGAGGAGAACGGAAAGTGCTCGCTCATCCCGTGCCCCGGGTCGGCGTCACTGGTGACGACCAGGGCGCAATTGATGGTGTGTGACCGCAGAAAGCCGTCGACGATCTGCAGCGCGGTGAGGATTCCGCACGTTCCGTTCGCTATGTCGAACGAGAACGTGCCGTGAGCATCGTCGTGTGGGTCCTCGGCGTTAGCCCCGATGTCCTCCTGGATGAGCGCCGCGAGGGCCGGCTCGGCCAGATTCTTGTCGCGGTAGATGCCGGTATTGATCAGAAGGTCTACGTCGTCGGGCTCCCGGCCCGCTCGTTGCAGACAGCTCTTCGCGGCCGCGACCGCCAGACGCAGTGCGCTGTGACGGGTGCGCCAACCTGCTCGGGTAACGTCGAGGCGCTCAATCACTGTGCCCATAGCGACCTACCAAATCCTCGTCCACGATGAGGAGAACGACGCCGATCTCCAGACCTGATGCCAGCGCAATCAAGGCGACGGTTTCGCCCGGCCGGATCCGCCCGGCTTCGAGTTCTTCCACGAGGGCCACCGTGTGGGTCGTCGACGCTGTGTTTCCGTACCGATCGACGGTGATCACGGCGTCGTGCCGCGGGCTGTCACCCAGTGAAGCGGACACCGCGGCCATCCCCTTGCGTATCGCCCGGGCGGAGGTCTGATGCGTGATCACGTGATCGATGTCGTGCATCGCGATGCCGGCTGCTTCGAGGACTTCGTGCAGTAAGAGCGGGGTGTCTGCAATGGCTGCCCGCTGGATCCCGCGGGAATCAGTAAACATCCGGGCACCGGGATCATGCCCCTTCGGGTAGGCAAGGCACAGCCGGCTGTGGTCAGCAACCGTGGTGAAACCGGCGAGGCTGATGCCACCAGACTCGGAGGTGGCACGTTCGAGCAGAAGTGCCGCTCCCGCGTCGCCCAGTGTCAGGCAGGCGAGTTCTTTGCTCATGATGTTGTGGATATGCCGGGCCGCATTCTGGCCGAGTTGCGAGATGTATTCGCCGCTGACCACCAAACCGCGCTCGACCCTTCCCTGCCGGATCCAATCGTTGAGCACCGTGACACCGGTCAGCATTCCAGCACATGCGTTGGACAGGTCGAAGGTCACTGCTTTCTCAGCCCCGATCGCACGGGCAACGGCACTACTCATCGTCGGCTCTACCCACTGCGTAAGGCCGCCACGAAACTTCGTGATACTGCAACTGATCACCACATCGAGCGACGCCGCCTGCTGTTGTGCCTTGTCCAGGCAATCCAGCGCCGCCGAAGTTGCAAGGCTGTAAGAGTCCTCGTCGCCGATCGAGACGCGACGTTCGTAGATGCCGGTCAGTCGTTCCAAATCGATGTGCGTGTGATGACGCGTAGTCGCCATCAATTCGTCAGTTGTGAGCACAGTGGTAGGCAGATGCCGCCCAGCCCCGGCCAATCGGGCGCGAAAAGGCGCCGCGGGTCCATTACCCTCGATCACCAACCAGTTCTTGGGCATTCGTCACTCCTCCTTCACTTTCGTAGGATGGGTCACGACGGCACCGGCCGCCAGAGCATTTGGACCTTAATGCGGGAGCGATTGAACTCCGTCGCGTGGGGACATCCGGCGGACAGATCGGTGACCAAAGCCCTCCGGCCCGAGGAGTTGGTGGTCGACGCTAGCGAAGTGACCAACACGGAAAGCGCGCCCGTCGGCGAAACGTAGTGAAGCCGTTAACCAACCTCAGTCACCGATCGCGGGGTCCCCGAGGCGGGAAAACAGTCGAAAAGGCGAACACGCTCGGGATCACAACCACCGTGAAGACGGTGCGTGATGATCAGGGCAGCGGTGCTGACCAGCGCAGCACGGTGCCTCCGCCGGGAGCATCCGCGATGCTGAACGCGCCGCCGGTCTGCTGCGCACGGTGATGCAAGCTGGTCAAGGCACTGCCGGTGATGCCGCCGGCGACGCCTCGACCGTTATCGATAACCTCGATGCACACGTCGTCCTCAACCTTGACCGTCAGCGCAAGTGTGGTCGCGCCAGCATGCCGGACAGCGTTGCTGACCGCTTCGCGCACAACGGCTTCGGCGTGATCGGCGAGTGCAGCATCGACAACCGACAAGGGGCCCAGGAATTGAACTGTGGTACGCAGTTCGGATCCGCAGCACTGCGCGACTGCGTCGCCGAGACGCTGTCGCAGCCGGATGATGCCCGGCGGTGCGCCGTGCAGGTCGAAAATTGCGGTGCGGATCTCCTGAATGACGCCTTGAAGATCATCAATGCTGCCGGACAATCTCTGCTGCACCTCAGTTGATCGCGCCCGCTGAATGGTCCCCTGCAGAGCCAGTTCGACCGCGAAGATCTGCTGGATCACGTGGTGGTGCAGGTCGCGGGCGATCCTGTCGCGGTCAGCGAGAATAGCGAGTTCACGCATCTGGCGCTGCGTGGACCCCAGCTGCCAGGCGAGCGCCGCCTGGTCGGTGAATGCGGCCATCATGTCGAGTTGCTCGTCACCAAACGTCCGGGCGCCGGCATGCCGCAGCGCGACCAAAACCCCGGCCACGGCATCGGTGGTGCGCAGCGGAAGCACCAGCGCTGGGCCGGCATGTTCGACGCCGTCGATGGCGACGTCGAAGTTGTTGAGTCGTCGAGGGGTCCGCTCCACGAAGGCCTGCCCGATCGAAGTACCGGCGAGGGGGATGGCATGGGCCGGCGCCGAGGTCATTGCAACACCGGCGGTTTCCACGATCATCAGATCGGCCACCTCCGACGTGGGTATGTCGTGGTTGATTGCGACGGCGAAAAGCGTGATTTCTGCACCCGTCAGCTTCAGCGCCTGTTGGACGATGGGCCGATATACCGTTGCGGGCATCGGCGCCGCAGAGTAGTTCGGTTCCGATATCACGCGTCGCTTCGCTACTTCAACAGCAGACTTGGTCATTCCGATCACCTCAGATGTCGTCATTGCGCGCGGTTCCAGGTCCAGCAGTTCTGGTTCGAGAGGGTCCGGCTCGTCATCGTGGTGCCGGGTTCCAGCGGCTGGTCACGGGGTTCCAGCCGCCTTGATCTCGAGTCCGGCAACCAGGCCGTTCGCGAGCGGCTGCCAGGGTTGCGTTGACGTGTCGGCGCCATTCGCAGTGGTGACCGGTTGGGTCGGGGCCGCGGCGGCCGCACTTTCTCTGGCGAGGAAGGTGCCCAGTTCACCGATCGCACTCATTAGCGGCGCCGGGAACACGATGGTGGTGTTCTTCTCCACCCCGAGTTCGACAAGCGTTTGCAGGTTGCGCAGTTGCAAAGCCAACGGGTGCGCCATCATCGTGTCCGACGCGTCGCCCAACGCGGCCGCTGCCATCGATTCCCCTTCTGCCGCAATAATTTTGGCGCGCTTCTCGCGCTCGGCCTCGGCTTGCCGAGCCATCGCGCGCTTCATGCTGTCAGGCAGCTGGATGTCTTTGAGCTCGACCAGTGTTACTTCGACACCCCATTCGAGTGTTGCGACGTCGAGGATCTTTCGGATATCGGCGTTGATCGCGTCGGTCTCCGATAGCGCCTGGTCAAGGGTGTGCTGGCCGACGACATTGCGCAGCGTGGTCTGCGCGATCTGGTTGATCGCGGCGTGGACGTTCTCGATGGCGATCACCGACTTCACCGGATCGACAACCCGGAAGTAGGCGACCGCCGAAATGTCGACGCTGACGTTGTCGCGGGTGATGATGCCCTGGGACTGGATCGGCATCGTGACAATTCGCAATGAGACCTTCATCAGCCGATCGATGACCGGGATGATCACGGTCAGTCCGGGGTTCTTAACACCCACCACCTTGCCGAGGCGGAACAACACGCCGTTCTCGTACTGGGTCACCACTCTGAGCGACAGCGACAACGCGATCAGGGCGACAACGAGGAGAACGAGAACCAGGATCATCAAAGCTTTCATGGCATGCCCTTCATCGATATCGAGGAATCTAGGGTTTGCCCTCAGTCGGCGATGAAGCCGTTGTTGCGCATGAGGGAATCTGCGAGGCGCGCCCGTCGTCGGAATCTGTTGCGCCAGCAGGCAGGTGGGTTGATGACCGCGGTACACATTGGTCACCATCGGCTCGTTGACCGGGTCGTCGAGCAGGGAAATGCCGGTGTTGGCACAGAAAAGCAAGTGAAGTGGTCATGGTGACCTGACGTGCATTGGATCACCGGGTGCGAGGGTCCGGAGCCAATGCTCCTTGAGTTTCGCGGCGGACGGCTGAACTCATCCCGGACCAGCTGACATTCTCAGCGCTCTTGACGCTACACCCGTTGGACGGCTCGCGGTGACCAAGCGACTCATCAATCCCGCGTCCCGTTGTCGGCGTAGCAAACTACAGGCGCGACACTGTCTTTCTGCTCCGCCGCCGGCGTACGATCAGCTTGACAACCATCTCGTGACGCTTGCGCCACGATGGCGCTGGGCTTCGGCGTCGATTCCCAGCTCCGCCACGACTATTAAGCGCAGGTATGACGGAGTTCACCGAAAACGCCGACGGGTTACCGTTGGGGTCGCTGAGCGCGCAGCAAGCTAGCGCTGAAGCCGCCGACTTGCGGGCCGGGATCGACGACCTGGCCGGCTTGGTGGCGGGCAGTCTGGGGTTGCCTGAGTTGCTGGCCGAGGTGTCGACGTTCGCTGTGCACGCGATACCGGGCGCCGAGGGTGCCGGGGTGACCTTGCTGCGGGTCGACCGGGTGGACAACATGGTGGAGGCGTTGGCCGCGAGTGCACCGTTTGTTGCCGAGATCGACGAAATTCAGTACGTGACCCTCAAGGAGGGGCCTTGCATCACCGCGGCGCTGGAGCGGCGCACGGTGCGGTCCGGGTCGTTGGGTGGGGAGAAGATGTGGCCGCGGTTCGGTCCGCGAGTGGGCCGCTTGGGCGTGCACAGTGCGCTGTCGCTGCCGCTGCTGCTCTCGGGCCAGGCGATCGGGGCGATCAATGTCTACGCCCACGGCAAAGACGTCTTCGATGAGCACGCCGCCGAACTGGGGGAACTGTTCGCCAAACCCGCTGCGGTGGCGGTGCATAACGCCCAGGTGCTCGCGCACGCGATGGCGCTGACCGCTCAGTTGCAGAAGGCGCTGTCGACGCGCCCGGTGATCGATCAAGCGATCGGCCTGCTCCGGGGGCGCAGCGGGCGCAGCGCCGAGGAGGCGTTCACTCAGTTGCGGGCGATCAGCCAAACCGAACACCGTAAATTGGCTGAGGTGGCCCAACACATCGTCGATGAAGCCGTGCGCCGCGCCCGCGCCCGACGCGACCCGATCTGAGCCCTAACCACCAAGCCGGCCTGTAGGCGAACTGCCGCTGCACGGTGTAGCGCGCGTAGGTTGGAGGGTGGGAAACAGTCAACGCGACGAGTCCTGGCTTGCGTCGCGCATTTCCCACCCTGCAGGCGACTCGCCTGTTCGGCACCGGCAGGCTCGATCCGCGCTCGGGCGCGCCCAGCGGAGCAATCTCGTCATGAACATCAGTGCGGCCCTGGCCGCCGATTTGGGCATCCTCACCGCCGCCCTGGATGAGCCCGGCGCCGATGTGCTGCATAGTTTGCATCAATTGGAGGTCGGCGCCCAATCGGCGGTGCCCACCTATCTCGGTCTGAGCGTGATCGTCGACGGCGGCGATCCGTCGTTCAGCTTCACCACCCTCGAGGACGGCACGGCCGACAATGTTCGCACCTCGCTCCGGCTGACGCTGCCGGCCCGTGTCGGTGACGGCCGGGCAGCGCCTTTGGTTGCCCTCATCCTCTACGCGGAGACACCCGGAACATTTGTCGACCTCACTGCCGACCTGGCGTGGCTAACCGGCCGTCCGCCAAGCGACTTCACGCTCGATCAGCACCTGGGCGTCCCTTCCGGCTCTGACGCCGCGACATGTCTGCGAACGGCGTCGGTCATCAACCAGGCCATCGGGGTACTCATCGGCCGCGGCGACACCCCGCGGCAAGCACATTCGAAGTTGGACACCCAAGCTGATGGCGCGCGCACCGATCGATACACCGCCGCGCAGTTCATTCTCGACGCGCTCACTGCCGCGGACCCGGCCGACGCCGAGCGCGCCGATCAGGAGTCCAACATGGGCTGAGTCTGCTGTCCTCGATCGTGCGGATGACCTTCTCCGTCGGCGTAATCCGTTCGACGAACACGTCATGCCACATGTGAACACCCTTCTGTTGCGGGCCGGGTCGTCGCGCGAGTCATTGAGCTCCAACGGGGCCCGCGCGCCCGGCTCTCCCCAGACACCGAACGCTGCCAGGCTCTTACCACCGGCTGCACATCTGCAATCACCACGGCCACACCGGACTCGGCGGCCAACCACTGCTACCCGTGTGGCTGACCTGTCAGGTCAGAACATCTGGCCGGGGGTACCCGGCAGGTGTAGCGTTGTTGTTGTTGAGCCCTTCAGCCAGTCCGGAAAGAGTTTGGCTGCACGCCGCTAAACTTGATGAGCGTTTGCTCGCGCCGCACATTTCAACGTCTGCCCGTTGCATTCGAAGACAGCATGCGCACTGCGCTCATTCCTCGTTCACCCGGAATTCGGAGGACCACCCACTCCGCGTTCACCCAACCCGATAGTGTCAGTTTGCCAATGATGCCGGTTATACCCGCCCGTGCACCGAAGGGCGCGCCGATCAGCCGGGGGCAACGCCAAACCGGCGCGAGCCAAGCTAAATGACGCGTTCAATTACTGACCCGGGCAATCCTCCTCCAAATATCCACGCAGAAACCAGGTAAACGTCATGATCGGCCTCGGAATCATCCTTATCGTCCTCGGGCTCCTCCTCCCTGCACTCGTCCCTACCTTCGCCTATGCCCATATTTGCTTGGTCATCGGGATCATCCTCCTCGTCGTCGGCCTGCTACTAATGCTGATGGGACGGATGGGACACGCCGTCGGCGGTCGCCGCCACTACTACTGACCCGCCCGATGTACTCCCCGGCTCGGCTAGCAGTGTCTGGCCGAGCCAGGTGACATGAACCCGAAAGAAAGAAAACGATGGCGATTACTGACGTTCCGGCCTTCGCTCACCTGACCGACCCCGACATCGAAAATCTGGCCGTTGAGCTAGATGCGATCAGGCTGGACATCGAGGATTCCCTCGGCGAGCGCGACGCGCGCTACATCCGCCGCACCATCGCCGCGCAACGTGCTCTAGATCTCGCCGGCCGGCTCATGCTGGCCGGTAGCTCGAAACGCGCGGCATGGTGGGCGGGAACGGCGACGCTCGGTCTGGCCAAGATCATCGAGAACATGGAGATCGGCCACAACGTCATGCACGGCCAGTGGGACTGGATGAACGATCCCGAAATCCACTCCTCGACATGGGAGTGGGACATGAGCGGGGCGTCAAAGCACTGGCGCTTCACCCATAACTTTCAGCACCACAAATACACCAACATCCTTGGCATGGACGACGACGTGGGCTACAGCACCTTGCGAGTCACCCGTGATCAGCCTTGGAAGGGCTACAACATCGGCAACCTGCTGTTCAACACCATCCTGGCACTCGGATTCGAGTGGGGAATTGGCTTGCAGCCCATCGAGTTCGGCAAGATCCTCGAGGGCGGCTCTGATCGCGACGCCACCCTCCTGCAGGTGCGCGAGTTCTCAATCAAGGCCGGAAGGCAGGTGGTCAAGGACTACGTCGCGTTCCCGGCGCTGACCTCGCTGTCGCCGGTGGCCACGTACAAATCGACGCTGATGGCCAACATGGTGGCCAACGTGATCCGCAACGTCTGGGCCAACGCGGTGATCTTTTGTGGGCATTTCCCCGATGGCGCCGAGAAATTCACGAAGACCGACATGATCGGCGAAACCCGGGGTCAGTGGTATCTGCGCCAGATGCTGGGCAGCGCCAACTTTGAGGCCGGGCCGGCGATGCGGTTCATGAGCGGCAATCTGTGCCACCAGATCGAACACCACCTCTACCCCGATCTGCCCAGTAACCGGCTGCACGAGATCTCGGTGCGGGTCAGGCAGGTTTGCGACAAATACGACCTTCCGTACACCACGGGTTCGTTCCTGATGCAGTACGGCAAGACGTGGCGCACCATCGCCAAATTGTCGCTGCCGGACCACTACTTGCGTGACACCGCCGACGACGCTCCGGAGACCCGCAGCGAGCGGATGTTCAGCGAACTGGAGCCCGGTTTCGCCGGGACCGACCTAGCCACAGGGCGCCGCCGCGGGCTCAAGACAGCGATCGCGGCGGTCCGCCAATGGCGCCGCGACCAGCGCAGATGACGGTGCGTTACTGGCCAGTAACCTACGGGACCGTAGGTTACGTTATAGTCGGCTAGTAGTAGTCATGCCGGCATGGCAGAACACCCGTTGGATGGAGACCAGTTCACGTGACCGAGATGAACTATCTCGATCTGCACGGTGAGCGTATTGCCTATCGGGACGCAGGGGCCGGCGAGGCGTTGCTGTTGATTCATGGCATGGCGGGAAGTTCGGCGACCTGGCGGGCGGTCATCCCTGAGTTGTCGAAGAAGTATCGGGTGGTGGCACCGGACCTGTTGGGGCACGGGGAATCAGCCAAGCCGCGCGGTGACTATTCGTTGGGTGCGTTTGCAGCGTCGCTGCGTGATCTGCTCGATGAACTAGGCATCAGCCAGGCAACTGTGGTCGGTCAGTCACTCGGTGGTGGTGTGGCCATGCAGTTCACCTATCAACATCGCGACTACTGCCAGCGACTGGTTCTCATCAGCAGTGGTGGCCTCGGCCCCGACCTGAACTGGATATTGCGGATCCTCTCGGCCCCCGGAACCGAGCTGGTGCTGCCAGTGGTCGCGCCGCAGCCGGTGTTGAACGTCGGTAACAAGCTGGGGTCGTGGCTCTCGTCGGCCGGGATCCAGTCGCCGCGCGCCGGCGAGATGTGGAGCGCGTATTCGTCGTTGTCGGATCGGCAGACAAGGCAGGCGTTCCTGCGCACGTTGCGCTCGGTGGTGGATTACCGCGGCCAGGCGGTCAGTGCCCTCAGCAAGATCCATCTCAGTTATGGATTGCCCACCTTGCTGATTTGGGGTGAGCAGGACCGGATCATTCCTGTCGCCCACGGCTACGCCGCTCACGACGCTGTGCCGGGTAGCCGACTTGAGGTGCTCGCCGGTGTCGGACACTTCCCGCATGTCGAGTCCCCGGCGGCGGTGGTGGACATCCTTGACGACTTCATCGCCACCACAGGGCGGGATGTCGATCTGACGAATCGAAAACCTGATCTGAGCAGTCACCCAGCGGGAACGACCGGCTGATCACATTACTTCGTCATCGTCTTGCTCTCCTACATCGAACCGAGGCGCCGCCGCTACCGAATCCTGCACAACCAACGCGGCCCGCTGCTGGCCACAACAATTCGCGCACGCACCGACGCTATCGTCGCCACGCTTCCGATTCGCTTAGACTGAGCATCTGCCCACCCACTCCCGAGACTGCCGATCTGCGATCGACGTTCGTTGTGGCGGTACCCAAAGGTCCGATCCACAGGTCTTGACAATTACTCCGGCGGGGTGGACCGTGAGGCACGTTGGGACTCTCAACCAGTCCGGGACGGGTCAGCTGTCCGCCGCTGTCCTCGCAGAGCAGTAGCTCGCGCCCGAACACACCGGTGACAACCGCATGTCGGGATCACCATGAAAGCTCCGCCCGCCCCGTCCTTGCCGCCGGCCGGCGGATTGTTTTCCCAGCCGTGGGAGAGTCACACCATACGGTTAGCCAATCGTCGGCTGAGGTCATTGGTAGCTGTCATCAGCGTCCACGGCCACATCGATGCATCCAACGCTGAGACTCTGACCGAGTACACCCTGGAGCATCTGATGCGTTGCCGCGGGCTGATCCTTGATCTGCGCGGCCTGGATTTCTTTGCAACCGAGGGTTTCTCGGCGCTGCACAGGGTCTCCGTCTGCTGCGCGCGCGCTGGCATAGGCTGGGCCGTAGTATCCGGTGAGGCAGTCTCCCGGGTGCTGCGGATCGGCGATCCAGAGGGCTTGCTGCCCGCCGCCAGCACCGTCGAGGCAGCGATGGCGATCATCCAAGACGAGCCTCACCGTCCACCACGCCCATCGCGAGCCGCACAGACCCCGGACAACCCTCGAGATGCCAACGCACGGTGTGCTTAGTCTGCGGCGGTACACGACAGATCCGGCACGAACACCAGACCTTGATAGAAGCGATCGCCAAGCTCGATTGTCCTGCGTTGTCGGTGGTTGACCGTGGGGTTCGAAGATGCGAAATCTGAGGTTGTGGAGTGCGGCGCCGGCAAGGAATCTCAAGACTTCGCGACAGCCTGAGCAGACCGCGACCGCCTCCGCGTCGGGATCCTTTGTCGACCTCGCCACGGACCTCGCGTGCTCACCGCCCAGCCCCTGAGTGACTTAGTCCTCGATCAGCACCTGCCGCCCCTGCTGAACGGGGCGCCGCGACAAGCCTTTTCGAGGCGTCGGTCATCAACGAAGCCATCGGAGCCCTCATCGGCCAGGGCTACACGCGCAAGCAAGCCGAGCCTCGCCTCATCGCGGAGGGTGACGACGCCGGTATCAGTCGGCACGCCGTCGGCCTGCGCATCCTGGCCGGGCTCAATGCGCGGTAGCCGCTCATCGGGTGTAACCTCAGTAAGGTTAGGAACCCAGCCAGTCCGGGATGAAGTCAGCCGTCCGCCGCTGATCTCGCAGAGCAGCAGCTCGCGCCGGACACGTCGGTGACAATCTTCCGTTGGGATCACCTTGAGCGCTCTATCCACCCTTGAAATGTCGCATACCCCTGTTGTCGGGCAAGGCCCTTGCGGCTCCGCGAGTTTCAGCATTCTCAGTACGTATCCACCGACACCGTGCGGGCTTGCGACATTCACTGCGGCCTTGTCGGAAGGGTTGTGCGCGAATGGCTCCGACGTCAGCGTCGTGCGGGTGGCCGACGGGTCGTTATCTTCTGACGCCCGGGTGATCGGAGAGCTGGTCAACGGTTCGGCGACATCCGTGGCTGCAACCTCCGAATTGCTGAACGAGAGCGACATCGCGGTAATCCAGCATGAGTACGGCATCTACGGCGGTGTCGACGGAGACGAGGTGATGGACATCGTCGGCGGGCTGCGCATCCCGTCGATCGTGGTCGCTCACACGGTCCTCAAAGACCCGACCCCGCATCAGCGTTGGGTGCTCGAGGCGATCGCGGCGATGGCGGCTCAGGTGGTTGTTATGTCGGAGGCGGCCAGTCAACGCCTGTGTCTCGACTTCGACGTCGATCCCCGCAAAGTCAGCACGATCTCGCACGGCGCGACCGTCCCGAGGCGGCTCGCCCCGCCGGCGCGGTCGGACAGGCCGACGTTGTTGACATGGGGCCTCCTAGGTCCGGGAAAGGGCATCGAGCGGGTCATCGACGCGATGGGTTCGCTGCACGACCTTCCGGTCCGGCCGCGCTACCTGATAGCCGGCCGGACGCACCCAAAGGTTCTCGCCGCCGATGGCGAGGCATACCGCAACGCCCGTGCCGAACAGGCGCGGCTCAGCGGCGTAGCGGACTCGGTGTCCTTTGACGCCAGCTACCGCGACGTGGCATCGCTGACGGCGCTTATCCAGTCCTCAGCCGTGGTCGTGCTGCCCTACGACTCCACCGATCAGGTCACCTCCGGTGTTTTGGTAGACGCCATCGCGAGCGGTCGGCCGGTCGTAGCCACCGCCTTTCCGCACGCCGTCGAGCTCCTCGCTAGCGGGGCGGGCATCGTCGTCGGCCACGACGACCCGGATGCGCTGGCGTCAGCCCTGCTCCGGCTCCTGACCGAGCCGCACCTCGCCGCGACGATGGCCGCCGAGGCCGTGCGATTGGCCCCACGGATGGCGTGGCCGATCGTGGCGAACGCCTATCTGGATCTGGCACACCACCTTCTCGGTGAGCGTCCGGCGATGGTATGACCGCCACGGTGTCGGACCTGAGATTCGACCACCTGTTGCATTTGACAGACCGTCGCGGCACGTTCGAGCATGCCTGTTTCGCCGAACCCCGGCCCGAGCACGGCTACTGCACCGACGACATGGCCAGGGTTCTCGTCGTCGCCACTCGAGAGCCCAACTCTGGTGGGGAAGTCAACAGGCTTGCGCGCGTGGCCATGCAGTTCCTGAACGATGCGCAGTCCTACGCCGGTGCCTGCCGAAACCGGATGGACAGCAAGGGCCGTTGGGAGGATGAGCCCTCCCTGGAGGACTGCTGGGGGCGCTGCATCTGGGGACTGGGAACTGCCGCTGCGCACAGTGACGTCTCTCTGGTTCGCCGGTTGGCCGTCATTCAGTTTGAACGGTCCGCGAAGGTGCGATCGCCGTGGCCTCGGGCAATGGCGTTCGCGGCGATAGGCGCTGCCGAACTCCTCTCCGTCGACCCCGGGCAACCGGCGGCACGCGCACTCCTCGCCGACTACGCCGAGACGGTGGCCAAACCCAACGGCGACGCGTCCTGGCCATGGCCTGAGGCGCGACTCACCTACGCGAATGCGGTTCTCCCCGAGGCGATGATCGCCGCGGGCGTTGCGCTCGACGATTCCACACTGCGGTACCAGGGTTTGGATCTGTTGGGTTGGCTGGTCGAATACGAAACGGCAGGGGGGCACCTCTCGCCCACTCCCGCATGCGGGCAGAGGACCGGACGACCTTCGGCCCGCGTTCGATCAGCAGCCGATCGAGGTGTCCACCCTCGCCGACGCGTGCGCACGTGCCGCTGCCATCGACACCGGTTCGATCTGGCCCGACGGGGTCCTGGCCGCTGCGGCCTGGTTCATGGGTGACAACGACGCGCAACAGCTCATGTGGGACCCCGAGACCGGCGGCGGATTCGACGGCCTGCAAGCCGATGGGGTGAACCGCAACCACGGCGCGGAGTCGACACTGGCAGTGCTCTCGACGATGCAGCACGCTCGACGCTTCTCGACTGTGCGGCAATGACTTCCGTGCAGGCTGGGCTCGTCACGCGCAGCCCCCAGCGGCTCGCGGCCAACCCGTCGCGAGTCATCACCCGACTCTTTGTGCCAGGCCAGGAAGGTTTCGAGCATCAAGAGTCCCGGGCAGGAGCGGTGCTGGCGCGGATCCTGGCCCTGGACGAAGGGCAGGTGCGGTCTTCGTTAGACGATGTCGTCACACGCTTCGACGAACGTCACCGCGATCTGGCTGACACCTTCCGCCGGCACGCCCGTGAACTCGCCGATCGGCTGGATCCCGACTGGGAACTCTCCGAGGTGCGAAAGTTGTTGCTGGGCGCGGCATTCACCAGCGAATACGCCATTGAAGGTGCAGCGTTGTGCAACCCCAGCATCGTGGCCCATCCCGACCAGGCTGCAACCATCGCAGGTAGCTTGCGATTCGTGATGAGCGTGCGGGGCATTGGCGAGGGGCACCATTCGTCCATCGGGTTTCGGACCGGCGTCGTCGACGCAGCCGGTGGCATCGCGATCGACAACCCTGCTCCGTTCGCCACCGCCGGATCACCCAAGCCCGCCCTCCTCGAAGCAGCCGTCTTCCGCAGTGAACTCGCCCGGCTCGACGACGCCGGAGAGACGGCCGACTACGTCCTCGACCGGCTCGGCCAAAGCTTCACCCGAGCTGCTCTTGATCAACAACTCACCCAGCTCCAGACTCATCTGAGCACCCGCGGACACGCCGAGGAGACGATTTCCTCAATCCGTAGCATCGCCGAGCGGACGTATGCCATCGAATTCTCCGACCGCATAACACTTTCCGAGCGGGTCCTGTGGCCCTCGATGGGCGCAGAGCAGGCCGGCATGGAGGATGCACGCTTCGTCCGTTTCATCGACGACGACGGCTCCATCACGTTCTATGCCACCTACACGGCCTACGACGGATCCCACATCAGCCAGCAACTCCTCGAGACCACTGATTTCCAGTCCTTCACCTCCGCGCCGATCGTCGGACGCGCCGGTGCCAATAAGGGCCTGGCGCTGTTTCCTCGCCGGATTCACGGTCGCTTCGCCGCCATGTCGAGATCAGATCGCGAGTCGAATACGGTTGCCTACGCCGATCATCTGTCCGTTTGGCCGAGTGCGCTTCCCTGCCAGAGCCCGACCCGAGCCTGGGAGGTGTTACAACTCGGGAACTGCGGTCCGCCCATCGAAACCGACGCCGGGTGGCTGGTGCTCACCCACGGAGTCGGTCCGATGCGCACCTACAGCATCGGGGCGATTCTGCTTGATCTCGACGATCCGACACGGATTATTGGTCAGCTACCGCAACCGCTACTGAGCCCCGCAACTGATGAGCAGGACGGCTACGTGCCCAATGTTGTCTACTCCTGCGGCGCACTAGTCCACGCCGACACCCTGGTGCTGCCGTACGGCATTTGTGACGCCGCCATCGGTATTGCCACAGTGCCGCTACCCGAACTCCTTGCAGCTCTGAGCCGCTGAGACCCGAGACACTCAAATTGGACCTCCGCGCGTCTACGACGTAGGCCAGCAATGTCGACAGGCTTCCTTGTGGGATCAACGTGTTTCCGTCTGTTCCCGGGAAATCGGATTCGACGGCTGCGCGACGACGACACGCGTGAGGACAAACCCCGAGTGCACCGAGAACTATCCCGAGGACGACGAATATCAGCGCGGGCGCCAGGTACCAGCGTCGGACCAGCCCGGAGACGGCGGCGTAGCAGAGCACCAAAATTGTGAGGACGAACGCGGTCTGATTGTGCATTCTCTGTTCCTGCCTCAGCGTCGGCTCAATACTGACACTCGTCGACACGCCCCCGGGGTCCGCGTCTGCGGTGTCGCCTCAATCTGTCCCATCCTGGATCTTCGCTGCGCGCCACCGAGCGGTGAGATGTCAACGTCCGCTGGCGGATTCGTCAGGCACCGGATGCCTCGACCGGTCAACCGGTCTCGAAATCTGCCGACCCGATGCCGAGGCGCGGGATTGGCGCTCGCCGTCGATGCCCGCAAGGTTTGCTCTTGCGGTTCCTTTCGAATTGTTGCTCGCCCCAGTGTCTTATTTTGTTGTGCTTAGCTAGCGGTATCGATAGCCGTTCGGACACTGGATGAGAAGGAGCAAGCATGATGCTGTCAAGCCGTGCCATCCGTAGCGCACTGGTGGGAGCGATCGGCACTTCGGCGATGGCCGGTGCGATGCTGCTTGGGGGCGCCTCGTTGGCGTCTGCTGAACCCACGCCCGCACCGCCACCTCCGGCCCCGGCGCCTGGGTGCACGGCCGCCGACTTGGCACAGGCGTCGGGCACAGTCGGGACCGCGATGGCGGGATATCTGTTTAGCCACCCGGACGTCAACAACTTCTTCACCGGCCTTCGTGGGCAGCCGAACGAGGAGATTCGCGGCGACGTCCAGAACTACATGAACGCCAACCCCCAGGTTGAGTCCGAAATCAACGGGATCCGCCAACCCCTCACCGACCTGGGGAATCGCTGCGATTACCACCCCAATTCGGGTCAATAGTCACCTAATGGTGTTACGCCCGACCATCACCTTCGACATAGATAGGCCAGTCACGCCGGTGAGGAGACAAGCAAGATGAGTCATTGGTCACGGTCAGGGACTATCACGGTGGCGACCGTCTTGGCGCTCGCGGCCGTCCCCGGGGCGATCGTCACTATTCCCGCACCCGGGGTCGCTAACGCCGACGTCTGTGCAAGCGCCGGCCGCCGGGTATCGGTGAGTGGCTGCGCGAACCTCGCCGACGCCGTTGCGCCGTACGTTCCGCCGCCGGCGTACTACGCGCCCATGCCGAACGACCCACCGCCGCCCCCGAACGTCACCGGATGTGTGGGCTACAACGGTCGGTGGGTCAACGCCTCCGGGTGCAATTAAGCCCTTCCCCTATCGCCAACGAACCGCGCAGCCACCGGATCGCGTGGTGCCCGGTGAGCAACGCCGAGCGGGTCGGGATGCACACGCTCACACTGCTGCCGGTTTCGAGTTGATCAATCCCGCGCGGGGGGTTGTCGTTTGGGCACCCGGCTTGACCGGGATCGCTGCCATCGCCCGCTCGGCCATCGCCGTGATCGTCAGGCTCGGATTCACACCGGGATTGGCCGGGATGACCGCACCATCGCAGATAAGGAGGTTCTGGTAGCCGAACACTCGGTGATCACGGTCGACAACGCCGCTCTCGGGGCCCTGTGCAGCCACCGCACCGCCCAGGACGTGCGCCGTGATCGGCATGTTGAACAGCGCTTCGGTCAGCCAACTCTGCGCCGTCCCGCCGGTCCGGTCAGCGAGTCGCCGGGCGATGTTGTTGGCCACCGGCAGGAAGGTGGGCGTCGGGTTGTCCGGATCCTGACGCGTGGTGAGCCGCAGCCGCCGGCCGAATATCCGCTGCTTGGGCACCAGCGACAGCGATGTGTCGGTGGTCTGCATGACGCCGGTGATGAGCGAGCGTTGTGACCAGCCGCGCGGATTGGTCACGCGGACAAATCGAATCGGGTGCCGCAGGATCTGGGCGAGCAGCTTCAGCGGCCTGGTGATTCTCGTTCCATCGCCGGTAAGCAAGGTGAACATCAGTCCCATGGCGTTGCCGCCGGGCCCATACGTGACGGCTTCGACATGGCTGTCCGCGGTGGGGTGCATGCTCGAGGTGATCGAAACGCTGCGGCCCCATCCTCGGTCGTTGGGCGTGGTCACGGCGGTCATCGCCTCGCTGTTGGTGCGGACCAATTGGCCGAGCCGGTCAGAGATTCGCGGCAGGGCGCGGTCGCTCTTGCATTGCGCGAGTAGCTGATTGGTCCCCAGCGCGCCGGCGGCCACGACGACTCCGCGTGCGGTCTGCGTCCGACGGTCCCGGCGAATCCAGGAGCCGGTGCGTTCGCTGGTCACGGCGTAACCGTCTGAACCATCCGCGGCCCCCAGCGGCCGGATCGAGATGACCGTGCGTTCGGCATCGATCTGCACACCGAGGCGCTCGGCGAACCACAGATAGTTCTTCGGCAGCGTGTTCTTGGCGTTGTTGCGGCATCCCAACAGGCACAGCCCGCATTCGATGCAACCCGACCGGGCTGGACCGGCGCCGCCGAAGTACGGATCGGCGTCTAGGACGCCGGGCTCGCCGAAGTAGACGCCGACGGGGACGGGGCGGAAGGTGTCGGCTACACCTAGCTCGACGGAAATGGCCTCGATGGCTTCATCGGCGGGCGTGCGTCGCGGCTGTGTGACGACGCCGAGCATGCCTTCGGCCAGCTCGTAATACTTCTCCAGATCCGGGGCGTCTCCGCATACTTTGCGCCAGTCATCGAAGAATCCATCGCCGGCCCGCCAGAGGGTCTGCGCGTAGACAAGGCTGCCGCCACCCACGCCGCTTCCGCTGAGGATCATGACGTCTTTGAACGGCGTGACCCGCAGGATGCCCTTCAAGCCCAACTTCGGCGCAAAGATGGTCCGGCGCAGCTGCGAGAGCCGCTCGGCGAAGTCGTGGTCCTCGAAGCGCCGCCCGGACTCCAAAACTGCTACCCGATAACCCTTCTCGGCCAAACGCAGCGCCGATACGCTGCCGCCGAAGCCGGACCCGATAATCAGGTAGTCGTAGTCGTGTGCCTGGCTCATCATCGCCTCCCTAACGCGTGCGAATCTGTCAGGTACTCACCGGAGAGCGGGTCCAGGTTGTAGACCCCTGGGCCGGGCGCCGGTCGGCCGCCTACGACGAACGCGCTCGGCAGCGGTCGATGCGAGGTGCTGGTCGGGATGCGCTCGACAATTCGCACGACATGCGGTCGACGATCCGGCGGCAGCTGTTCCAGTGCCGCGGAAAGGTCCTGGGCGTCCAGTGATCGCTCGGACCGCAGCGTGACCGCGGTGACCGCTAGGTCGTCGCCGTCGGCTCCGGGGACGGCGTAGGTGACGCTCATGTCGATCGCGTCGAGAATGCCGAGCGCGTCTTCGACCGCGGACCCGCCGACCACGCCGTGGGCCGTCGTGACGAGCGAGTCGGCACTGCCTGCAAGCCAGAAGTCGCCGTCCTCATCGCGGTAGAACAGGTCTCCGGTCAGCAGCCACGCGTCTCCCGGAGCGAACAGTCCGCGCTGTGGACGTGCCGCCGTCGACATTCCCGGCTCGACCCGGGAGAGCAACATCCCGATTTCCCTGGGCCGGCACTGCTCGGCGGAGCCGTCGGCGCGAAGAGCCAGCTGTCGGGTCTTTTCGTCAATGCGGGCGATGCGCAGCTCCGGACTGCCCGGAAGCGGGGTGCCCATGCAGCCGACCTTTGCGCCGGGCATGTTGACCAGGATCGCGTCGGTCTGCGCGGACGCGTAGTACTCCACCACTCGGGCCGGGGCGAAGCGCTCAATCACCCTGTGCCACAGTCCTACCGGCATGCCCGAGCCGATGAATGTGCGGATCGTGTGGTGGAGCTCACCGGGATGCGGTGGCGCCTCGACGAGGTCGCGGAGCTGCGTCCAGGTATACGAGACCACGGTCACCCCGTAGCGGCGCGCTTCATTCCAGAACGTGTCGGGGTCCAGCCGGCTCGCCATCGAAAAGCGGGCGCCGCTGGCGACCGCGCCCCCAGCGACATCAGCAGGCCGGACGGATGGTGGATCGGGTTGATACTGAAGACCGTGTCGCGCGGTCCGAGTTCAGCCGAGGCCGCGGTTCCGAACGCCGCCCGCGCCCAGCGGGCATTGGTGATGTTTCGCGCCCGTGTCGACGGCCCGTCCCCGGTGAACAAGACAAAAGCGGTTTCCCGCGCCAGGCCGGGATTCGGTCGATACCAGATCGGGAGGCTGACTGCAGCTGGATCGACGCGCTCCAGGTCGATCACCCCGTCGACGCCGAGGTCCCGTTGCCCTCCCCCACCGCCGAGCACGAACACCTCGGCGTGAGTCTGCGCGCGGACGGAGTCGACGTGTTCCGGGTCGGTCACGATGCGTCCGGCGCCACCAAGTTTGATCTCCTCGGTGAGCGACCCGTCGGGCCGCAACAGCACGACCACCGCTCCGATCCGGTTGAGCGCGGCAACGGCGATGAGCATGCTGGGTCGGGTATCCATCAGCACGCCGACGGATTCACCCTGGCGCACGCCGACCGACAGCAGTCCCGCGACCACGGCGTCAATTCGCGCCTTCAGAGCTGCGTGAGTGTAGGCGCGATCCTCCCACAGGAACCCGACTGCGGCGGGGTGTCCTTCGGCGCGTTCGTCGAGGAGGCGGCCGAGCGACACCCGCGTCTGCGGGCGCACCAATTCCAGGCGCAGCAGCCGCGGCAGTGTAGTGGCGGCGCCAGCCGTGAGGGCCCGCGTCGCGTCGAGCGTCGACGTGCCCAGGCGCAGGCCGGCCTGCAACCCCTGGCCTACCGCTGCGATGAGCGGATTGCGCCGTTCGCTGCGGTCGGCGGCGACCTTCGCCGTACCCATCGGCTCGATGATCTCCGGCATGTCAGTGCCCTTGTCGAGATGCGATGCCCAGGCGGCCACCGCCGGCCAGGTCCTCGCCGTCGCCACTGAACCCACCACGATGCCGAGGTGTCCGACCGGCAGCGAGACCTCGTGGATGTCGGCACGAGGAGCCGCGCGGCGGATCGCCCGAACCGCCTCGGGCTGCCCGATCTGGTCGTTCTCGCCGACAAAGCACAGGACGGGCCGGTCGATGTCGGCGAGGGCCAAGGGTCGCCCGTCGATGACCATGCCGCCAGCCAGCATCCGGTTCTGTGCGATGAACTGCCGCAGTGCGTCGGCGAGTGCGGGAGCCGGCCATGCGATCCAGCCTTCGGATTCGATAAAGCGCCGCTGGCGCTCGTGGGGCAGCAACGCTTCCCGATCGTGCAGTTGCCGCAGGAACTGCACTCGTGATCGCACATTCTTTACCGGATCGAGCAGCCGAAAGCCTTCGCGGGTTGCCCATCCGGGCAGGCCCGTGCGGTCCAGTAACGCGGCGACCGTGTCTGCGGCGAATTCCATCACCGGTTCGGGCAACGAGAAGATGCCCACCGACTTGGTGTCGACGGGGCTACCGAAGGAGATGACGCTCGCCAGTCCCGCACCGCGGCGGTAGGCGGCGACGGAGTAGGAGAACACGCCTCCCTGGCTGTATCCGCCCAGGTGAACGTCTCTGCCGGTCAGGCCCCGGACCCGGTCGACGATCTCGCTGGTCGCGACGATGTGATCAGCGAGGGTCCGCTGCAGCCCACCTTCCTCATGTTCGGGTGCACCGAAGTCGACCACCCACGGGTCGACGCCGTGCTCATGCAGCACGCTCACCGCCGAAGAAGTAGAGGAGACGTCGTAGACGTCGGCGACGAACATCATCGGCGGGACGAGAACCACCGCCGGCCGCCCGGCGCTGTCGCTATCCGGGAAATACCGGCGCAGCCGGTACATGGGCTCCTTGGCAATCACCTCGAACGGCGAGCCGGTCTCGCCCGTCTCGAACCCACCGTGCATGAGCAGCTGCGCCGCGTTCATTGCCACCGCACCGAGTTGATCGGTCCGTTTAGCCAATCCCATCCGTTCCATGAGTGCTGTTGCTCGATCCGAGATGTCCACGTCGATCCGATCCTTTCAAAACCAGTCAGATCTGACTAGATTGCTCTAGTAAAGCAGGGATCACAGGGGCGGTCAATACCTCCGCGGCGGGGTAGGCGCTCGGATGCCGCGGCTTCTTCGGACGTTCGCGCACCGCCCGTTGCCGGCACATCCGCACTCGGAGCCGGGCGTATCTGCACTGACAAAAGGGGCGATCCGATCGTTGACCCGGAGAGGTTCTGCCGCTACTTTAAAATCAGTCATTATTGACTAGTTTATCTATATCGGCAACGCTGCAGTCTTGAAGGACGCGGCCGTCCGTGGACATCGTTGATCGAGTTGGCCTGGTGACTGGCGCCGGGTCGGGTAGTGCACGCGAATGAATGTTAGGAACGATGCGTGTTAGTGGATGGGACTGTCGGGGGGACGACGGAGGGTGGCGATATCGGAGCCATCGTCAAGCAGCTGGCCAACGCTGACCGGATGGGATATGCCGGCGTCTGGTCCACCGAGGTGGCACGGGATCCGTTCCTGCCGGCGTTGTTGGCGGCGGAGCACACACCGCGCCTGACTGTCGGAACGGCCATCGCGGTAGCGTTCGCACGCAACCCGATGAGCATGGCGACGGTCGCCAACGACTTGCAGTCGCTCAGTTCGGGCAAATTCATGCTCGGGCTGGGTTCCCAGATCAAGGCGCACATCGAACGCCGGTTCAGCATGCCGTGGAGCCGACCCGCGGATCGAATGCGTGAGTTCGTCGCCGCGATGCACGCGATCTGGGACAGCTGGCACAATGACCAGCCGCTGGACTTTCGCGGCGACTTCTATCAGCACACGCTCATGCCGCCCGCCTTCCGCCCGAGCCCCAACGTTTTCGGAGCCCCACCGGTACTCATCGCTGCGGTCGGGCCACAGATGACTACGGTTGCTGCCGAAGTAGCAGACGGGCTGCTCGTCCATGGCTTCACGACTGAACGGTATTTGCGGGAAGTGACTGTTCCGCTGGTTAATGCAGTGTTGGAGCGGAAGCCAAATCCTTCTTGCGACTTTGTGCTGTCCTATCCCGGGTTTGTGGTGACGGGGTTGGACGAACGCTCGATGATGGCGGCCGCGGCTGCCGTACGCAATCAGATTGCGTTTTATGGCTCAACTCCGGCCTACTCCAGCGTGCTCGAACTGCACGGATGGGGCGATCTGCACACGGAACTGCACCGGCTGTCCAAAATCAATGCCTGGGACACGATGACCGGACTCATCGACGACACCATGCTGAACACTTTCGCCGTTGTCGGCGAGCCCGAGGACGTGGGCGCAGAGATTCGCCGGCGCTTCGGTGACATCATCGACCGCTTTTCCTTCTACGCGCCGTACCGACTCCACCCGCAGGCATGCGAGACGATGATCTCCGCGATCCGCGCCGGCCGGATCGGAACCGTTTGGCCGTCGGGACATTGACCTGCGCGGCTGCCGGTCGAGGCCCGATGGCGCCAAGATCGACACGCAGAAATAGAGCCCAGCTGCAAAGTAGTCGTGGCTGACGGTTTCAGAAAGTACGCTTCGGCGCCAGCCCTCGACGAGTACATCACTCCGGCCTGCGGATGCCGTGGCTTCTTGGGGCGTCCGCGTTGCAACGTTGCCGGCGAGTCCATTCGAAGCCGGGCGTATCCGCGCTGAACGAAGGTGATCCGATCGTTGACCTGGGGCAGTTTTGATGTTACCTTAAAACCAGTCACTCCTGACTATTTTATCTAAAGCGACGTATCGTCGCGACGAAAGGATCGGCAAGCAGTGGACATCGTTGATCGAGTTGCAGTCGTGACCGGCGCCGGGTCAGGTTTGGGCCGGGCCACTGCCCTGGCCCTGGTGAAGGCCGGAGCCCGAGTGGCGGTCCTGGACCGCAATACCGAGGCGGCGCGATCGGTGGCCGAAGAGGCTGGCGCAACAGCTCTCCCGGTGACGGTGGATGTGGCCGATCGCGCCTCGGTCACCGCGGCGATCGCCGAAGTTTCCGATGTGTTTGGCCGGGTCGATATTTGCCTCAACGCCGCCGGAATTCCCAACCCCGGCAAGGTGTTTGGTAAGAGCGGGCCGCTCGATATCGAGCAGTTTCAGCGCGTCATCGATGTGAATCTGGTGGGTGCCTTCGACGTCATGCGGCAGTGCGCCGAGCTGATGACCCGAAACATGAACCCGGGCCTTGATGGTGAACGGGGGGTCATCATCAACGTCTCATCCGGCGCCGCGTTCGAGGGTCAGAAGGGCCAGGCGGCCTACAGCGCGAGCAAAGCTGGCCTGATCGGCTTGATGCTTCCTGCAGCTCGCGACTTGGCTCACTACGGCATTCGCGTGGTGACTATCGCGCCCGGTCTGTTCGATACCGGCATCTTCGCCGAAGTTGATCCCAAGGTGGTTCAAGCCCTCGGCTCAGCCGCGCTCAACCCGTCGCGACTGGGTGAACCCAGTGAGTTCGCGTCACTCGTCATGCACATCATCGAGAACAGATACATCAACGCGACGACACTGTCGATCGACGCCGGTGCCCGGCTACCCAATGTCTAGCCGCGACCTCCACATTGAAGAGGAAATCATGACCGAGCCACACAGCGGAATCTCCTACTCCGCGTTGATCGTTGAAGCACTGACCCGGCACCGCGATCGCACGGCGTTCATCCACGGCGATTCCCGGGTGTCCTACGCCGAAGCGGCCGATACGACGAGTCGAATCCGCAGGGTGCTGGAAGGCCTGCTGGAATATAAAGGCAGCACGAAGGGCAGCTGCGTCGGTGCGCTCAGCGTCAACTCCCCCGATGTCTGGATGGCCCAGGCCGCGATCGGCCTGACCGGAGCGATGTACACCGGGCTGCACCCACTGGGATCCGTCGACGACCATGTGCAGCTGTGCGAGGACGCCGAGGTCGACATTCTCATTGTCCATCCCAAGTTCGCGGAAGTCGGCGCCCAGATCGTCGCCCGCGCCACCAACGTCAAGCATCTGCTCACGCTGGGGCCCGCCGACGTCGGCGAGGACCTGCTGGCGTTGTGCGCCCAGGTCGCACCGGAACCACTCACCCGCGGTGATGCCGACGAAGAGGACATCGCGTGGCTGCAGTACACCGGGGGCACCACGGGGCGCCCCAAGGCCGCCATGATCTCCCATCGCGCGATGGTTCAGCAGGTGTTTTCGCTGACCGCCTCCTGGCGACTGCCGCTTGACCCGCGGACGCTCATCGCGACTCCAATCACCCACGCCGGTGTGCTGCCGATCCTGCCCACGCTGCTGCGGGGCGGCACCGTCGTTCTGCAGGCGGGCTTCGACACCGACCAGTGGCTTGCAGCGGTGGAAGCCCATCGGATCAACTATGTGTTCACCATCCCCACCGTGCTGTACGCGTTGCTGGATCACGGTGGTCTCGAGCGGTTCGACTTGAGCTCGTTGGAGACGGTCGTCTACGGTGCGTCGCCGATGTCGCCGTCGCGCATCGACGAGGCACAACAGGCGTTCGGCCCGACCCTGTTGCAGGGGTACGGCCAGACGGAGTGCGTCGGCATGGCCACCAGTTTGTTGCCCTCCGAACATGATCCGGCGAACTGGACATCCTGCGGTCGCGCGGTCGCCGGCGCGCTCGTCGAGGTCCTCGACGAGGACGGGCAACCAGTGCCTAACGGAACGGTCGGCGAACTCTGCGTGCGGTCACGTGGGGTGATGTCCGGGTACTGGAAGCGGCCGGCGGAGACCGCCGAGGTCCTGCGCAACGGCTGGCTTCGAACCGGGGACATGGCCTTCCGCAGCGATGCTGGCTTCTTCCACATCGTGGACCGCAAGAAGGACATGGTGATCTCCGGCGGCTTCAACGTCTATCCCCGCGAGATCGAAGACGTTCTCGCCGACGATCCATCGGTGTCGATGGTCGCGGTGATCGGCGTACCCGATCCGAAGTGGGGTGAGGCGGTCAAGGCCTTTGTCGTGCCCCGGCCCGGCGCCACACCGGACATCGCAGCTTTGATCGCGAGCGTCAAACAGCGAAAAGGTCCGCACTATGCCCCGAAGTCCATCGAGGTGGTCGACCAATTACCCCTCACAAAGGTCGGAAAGATCGACAAGAAGGTCCTTCGCGCCACTTATTGGGCGGGACTCGACAGGGCGGTCAACTGACATGACCAACACTGCCCTATCCCCCACCCTCGCGAAACACCTTGACGGAGCCGCCGTTTGGCTACGGCTGCAACGTCCGGCGGCGATGAACGCCATCAGCACCGACCTGCTGGACGAACTCAACGTCGCGCTGGACGAGATCGAATCTGACGAATCCGTCCGGGTGGTCGTGTTGACCGGTACCGGCCGCGCATTTTGCGCGGGCGCCGACCTGAAGGCGCTGGGCAATGCGGCCGGCGAGGTCGATCCGGGCAAGGTCGTGCAATTCGTCGCCTACGCCGGTCGGACGATCGAACGCCTTGCCGCACTTGCACAACCGGTGATCGCGGGAGTCAACGGATTGGCCCTGGCCGGCGGGCTTGAATTGCTGCTTGCGAGCGACATCGTGGTGGCTTCCAGCGCAGCGCGCATCGGTGACGCGCACGCGAACTACGGACTGATTCCCGGCGCCGGCGGCTCGGCTCGGCTGGCGCGGGCGGTGGGCACGCAGATGGCGAAATACCTGGCCTTCACCGGCGCTCACTTTCCGCCGTCGTCGCCGGTGCTCGCGGGACTGGTCAGCGAGATCGTCGACCCCGAAGATCTCGACACCCGACTGGCCGAACTCGCCACCACCCTGGCCGAAAAGAGCCCGCTGGGGCTGCGTCGAATGAAGCGCCTGATCAACGACGCACCCGATCAGCCTCTTCCAGACGCACTCGCCGCCGAGCAGCACGCCCTTGCCGAGCAGTGCCGCTCAGAAGACTTCGCTGAGGGAATCGCGGCGTTCGCCGCCCGGCGCACGCCCACTTACCAAGGCCGATAGGAGAACCAACCGTGGACACCGCTGTGCCCTTCACCCTCAGCCCAGATCACCTCGCCTTCCGGCAATCGGTTCGCACGCTGGCGCGATCGCGCTACGCCGATTCGATGCTTGCCCGGTCGCAGAGCGACAAGTTCCCGACCGCCGAATTCGGTGAACTGGGCTCCGCGGGGCTGCTCGGACTGCTGATCAGCGAATCGGCGGGCGGCCAGGGCGGCGACGTGCTGGCCGTCGGCATCGCTGTCGAGGAACTTGCCTACGCCGACCCCGCGATCGCCTACCTGTCGTTCGCGGCGAATGTCAGCAATGCGCTACTCGCCACACACGGCAGCGACGAAGTTCGCGCGCGATGGGTCACCCGCGGCATCGCCGGCGAAGCCGTCATCTGCCTCGCGCTGACCGAACCGGGGGCCGGGTCCGACGCGTCGAATCTCTCCACCAGGGCCACCCGTGTCGACGGCGGCTGGCGAATCTACGGTGAGAAGACCTCGATCACCCAGGCGGTGCATGCCGATGTCGCGATCGTCATCGCACAGACCAAACCGGGGTCGGGCGGCAAGGGCATCGGAATGTTCCTCGTCGACATGGACAACGATGCGGTGACGACCCAGGCCATTCGTGATCCCGGCTTCAAACCACTGGGGCGTGGCTCCATCTTTCTCGACGGTGTTTTCGTGCCGGACAGCCACGTACTCGGTGAGATCGGACGCGGATTCTCGATGGTGATGCATGAATTCGATTTGAGCCGAACACTGATCGCGCTGATGAACATCGGCACGGCGCAACGCGCGCTCGACATGTCGATCGAATACTCCAAACAGCGTCAGACATTCGGGCGCCCGCTGGCAGCCAACCAGGGCGTGTCTTTTGTGATCGCCGAACACAGCACCTACGTTTCGGCGGTACGGGCGCTGGGCTATCACGCGTTGGGCCTTCGGATGGCAGGGCAGCCGCACACGGCTGAAGCCGCGATGCTCAAGTGGTGGGGACCGCTGGTCGCGCACAACGCGATCCGCGACTGCATCGTGTTGCACGGCCAGGTCGGCTGGTCCGATGAGATGCCGCTGCAGGCAATGCTGCGAGACGTCTCGGGGTGCATGATCGGCGACGGCACACCACAAATTCAGAAACTCGTGATAGCGCGCGAGCTCATCGGCAAGGAAGTGCTGGCAGGATGACCAATGACGAAGCAACGCTCCGCACCGTCGTGGTGGCCGGGGTCGGAATGACCGCGTTCGGCAAATTCCTCGACCGCAGCATTAAATCGCTTGTCGCCGAATCGGTTCAGGCCGCCATCAAGGATTCGGGAATGGGCGAATCGGACAAGGGCATCGAAACGATCTACTACGCGAACACGGCGTCCGGGATTCTGCAGGGCCAGCACTCGGTGCGCGGACAGCACGCCATGCGTGAGGCGGGACTGAACGGCATTCCGCTGATCAACATCGAAAACGCCTGCGCCTCAGGATCGACGGCACTCAATCAGGCGTGGCTCGCGGTCGCGTCGGGCTATGTCGATGTTGCGCTGGCGGTGGGCGCCGAGAAGCTCTACCACCCCGACAAGCAGCTGACCTTCGCCGCCATGGGCAGCGCGCTGGACCAGGATCGGCTCGCAGAGATCTTCGCCGAAATCGGAGCCACCGGTGGCGATCAATCGGTCTTCATGGATGTCTACGCGAAAGCGGCCACCGACTACATGGACCGCACCGGAGCCACCCAGGAAGACTTCGCTCGCGTCGCGGTCAAGAACCACGACCACGGTGCGCTGAATCCCAAGGCGCAGTACCGGACCCGCTTCACCCTCGAACAGGTGCTGGCGGCGCGCAAGATCTCCGGCCCACTGACCCTGCCGATGTGTTCGCCCATCGGCGACGGCTCTGCTGCGGTGATCTTGACAACGCCGGACATCGCGGCGCATTGGGGCGCTGAGCCGATCACGGTGCTCGCCACCATGACCGGCGCGTCGAAACCCGGCGTCGGCGGGGAGCTTGTCCCAGGTGTGGCGAAGCGTGCGTTCGACTGGGCCGGCGTCAACCCGGCCGACGTGGACGTGCTGGAATGCCACGACGCCACGTCGCCGGCCGAGTTGATCGTGCTCGAAGAACTCGGGCTGGCCAAACCTGGCGGAGCCGTGGACATGATTCGCAAGGGCGACACCAGCATTGGGGGCAGTCTGCCGGTCAACACCAGCGGTGGCTTGGAAAGCAAAGGACACCCGATCGGAGCCAGCGGTCTCGCGCAGATCGTCGAGCTCACCGAGCAACTCCGCGGCCGTTGCGGCGAGCGCCAGGTCGGCGGCGCACGGATCGCCGTAGCGGAAAACGCAGGCGGCTACATGGGACCCGATGCGGCAGTGGCCGCGGTAACCATCCTCGGCGCAACGTCCAGATGAGCGGACACCAGGGAAGCGTCGCCCTGCGCCTCGTCAACCCGGTGGTCCGGGGGGTGTGCCAATCGGCGTTTCGTCTGTACCACGACGACCTCGACGGGATGCGGACGTTCCTCGACCGTGCCGGTGTGGCATCAGACCTTCTCGCCCGGCCCGCACCGGGCTGCCGGATCGTCGACGGAGAATTGGGCGGCCTGACCACCCGCGAATTCCACCCCGCTCGCGTACAGCACGGGCGCACCTTGCTCTACCTGCACGGTGGTGGATTCCTGATGTATGCGCGCAGCGCCTACACCGGATTCCTTTCGCGGCTGGCCAATGACCTGCAGACCCGTGTCGTGGTTCCCGCTTACCGGTTGGCTCCCGAGCACCCGTTTCCGGCGGCTATCGACGATTGTCTGCACGCCTATGAGGCATTACTCGACGCTGGGCAGGACCCGGGTCAGTTGATGATCGCGGGCGAGTCGGCCGGCGCCAACGCTGCCCTGGTCACGTTGCAGCGGGCCCGCGACGCCAACCGCCCGATACCTGCGGGCGCGATCATGCTCAGCGGTGGCTTCGATTTCTCCTGGTCCAGCCCGTCGATCAGCATCAACGCCCGCCACGACACCGCACTGGGCGCGCGTGGGCTGGCATTCCTACGGCGCTGGTACCGACCGGAGGTCGATGCGACAGACCCCCTGATTTCCCCGGTTTTCGGTGACTTCGCGGGCCTGCCACCGCTGCTGTTCCAGACCGGGCACACCGAGGTGTTACGTGACGATTCGGTGCGGGCGACCGAGCGTGCGCGCGCGGCCGGAGTACCGGTATGGCTCGAGGTCTTCCCACATGTCCCGCACGCCTGGCATCAGCTCATGACATGGCTTCCCGAGACGCGCACCGCCCTGCGGCAAATCGGGCAGTTCGCCGACGCCATCCACCAACCGAGGAGCATCTCGTGACTATCGATCAACTGTCGCCCGCGGGTACCGAGGTTGTCGACGTGCGCAACCCCGCGACGGGTGAGCTCATCGAAAGTGTCGCCGTGCAATCCGCCGAGGCGGTCGCCGCGGTCGTGGACGAACTGCGCGCCCATCAGTTGTCCTGGGAGGCGCTGGGGCCCACCGCGCGCGCAGTGTGGCTGCGAAGTCTGCGGAATTGGTTGTTGGACAACGAATCCCGGCTCGTCGATATAATTTCCGCCGAGACTGGTAAGCCTCGAGTCGAGGCCGCGTTCGAAGTCATGGTGACCTGCGACGCGATCAACTACTACGCCGACCGGGCCCGGAAGTACCTCGCCGAAAAGAAGTTCAGACCGCACGGTCCGCTCACCTCCACCAAAAAGCTCACCAGCGTCTACCGGCCGTACCCGGTCGTTGGAGTGATCACGCCCTGGAACTTCCCGTTACTCATTCCCGGTGTGGACGCCGTCGCGGCGCTGCTGGCCGGCGCGTCCGTCCTCGTCAAGCCCTCAGAGGTCACTCCGCTGTCCGCGCAGGAACTCGCCCGTGGCTGGGAACAGATCGGTGCGCCACCGGTTCTCGCCTGTGTCACCGGTCTGGGCGCAACAGGCGCGGCGGTGGTGGACTCCGTTGACATGGTGCAGTTCACCGGTTCCACCAAGACCGGACGGGCCATCGCCGCGCGGGCCGGCGAACGCTTGATTCCCTGCGGCGTCGAACTGGGCGGCAAGGACCCCGCCATCGTCCTGGCCGACGCCAATCTTTCGCGCGCCGCCAACGGCATCGCGTGGGCAGCACTGTTCAACTCGGGTCAGGCCTGCATCTCGGTGGAGCGCGTGTACGTCGAGGCACCGGTCTATGACCGGTTCGTCGCGCTGCTCACCGAGCGGGTACGGTCGATCAGGCAAGGCGTCGACAACGGTTCGTACTCAGCGGATGTCGGCGCTATGGTCACCGAGCAGCAGGTTGATATCGTGCGGAGCCACGTCCAGGATGCCGTCGCCCACGGGGCCACGATCGCGACCGGCGGAAAGACGACCGGGGGCTTCTTCGAGCCCACGATTCTTCTCGACGTCGATCATTCGATGGCCTGTATGCGGGACGAGACGTTCGGCCCGACGATCCCGGTGATGAAGGTGGCCGGCGAAGAAGAGGCGATCCGGCTGGCAAACGACTCCCAGTACGGACTGTCGGCAACCGTGTGGACCAAGGACATTGGTCGCGCAAAGGCCATCGCGCGACGGCTCGAGGTCGGCGCCGTGAACATCAACGACGCATTCTCGAACCTGTTCTGCTTCCCCTTGCCACATGGCGGCTGGAAAAGTTCCGGCCTCGGGTCCAGGCTGGGCGGCCCGCAGGGCATCCGCAAGTACTGCCGTCAGCAGGCCATAACGACACCTCGCGTGCCGAGGATGGAGAACCAATTGCTTTGGTACCCCTACTCGCATCTGCGAGGCCGCATCGTTAGCGCATTGCTGCGCCTGTTCGTGGCCCGCGACGTCAGGCGACGACTATGGCGCGCCGGCCGAAGCCACGGTCACGCGTCGCTTGTCTCCGGGCCAAAGTAGAGATCGGGAATCCGCCGCCACGTTTCGAGCAGGCGCTTCTCCTCCGCGCTGCTATGGAATGGCTTGCTGGCCGCAGCTCCCAGCATCGAATTGATCACCACTACGCAGAATTCGGGGAATCGTTTGTGGTCGGCGCGCCGCTCGCCGAGCACCGCCTTGCACAGGTCGACGTTCGCGCGCGACAACTCGCGTTCCAGGGGCTTCAGGTATTCGCGCATGTCGGGATCGTGTCGGGCAGCGATGAGCAACTCGAGTGAAGCTCCGCCCAAGGGGCCGGAGACGACCTGCCACAGCAGTGAAGCCCAGTCCTCGCCGTCGAGCGTCTCGGTGGCACGCAGCCGCGCCTCGCCGACCTTGGTCGCATACAGATGGCGTGCCGCCGCGCTGATGAGCTCGCCCCGGGAGCCGAAGTAGTGCAACAGGACCCCGCGAGAGACGCCGGCTTGCTTTTGGACCTCGAGCGTCGTCGTGGCCGCATAGCCACGCTCGATCAGGATCGAAACCGTTGCGTCAAGCAGTTTTCGTTCCGCGGCCTGACGACGTTCGCGCTGACTGATCCGGACAGGCTGGGCAGCGGTCGAACTCCTTGCAGCCAAGGTGAACTCCTAAGTTGTGGCGCAGATTGACACAGTACCGAAAATACCGCTACCTTCAATACTAGTCAAGATTGACTACTATTGTCGTGCGGAGTGGAGACGGACGTGTCGAGTGGCCCTTTGTCCGGTGTGAAGGTTCTCGAAATAGCCGGCATCGGGCCGGGACCCTTCTGCGGAATGCTGCTCGCAGATCTGGGCGCCGACGTGGTGCGTGTCGACCGACCGGGGGGCGGGGGCATGCAACTAGTGCCATGGGCCGACGACCTGCTCAACCGCGGGAAACGCTCGATTGCCGTCGATCTCGCGAAACCCGACGGCGCCGAGACGGTGCTGTCACTGGTCGAGCACGCCAGCATATTGTTCGAGGGATTCCGTCCCGGGGTTGCCGAACGGCTGGGCATCGGACCCGAGCCCTGCCTGCTGCGCCGCCCCCAATTGGTCTACGGCCGCATGACCGGATGGGGTCAGGACGGCCCGATCGCACATACCGCCGGACACGACATCACCTACATCGCACCCACCGGAGCGCTGCACGCGATCGGGCAGGCCGGTGGCCCCCCGCAGATCCCGCTCAACCTCGTCGGCGACTTCGCCGGCGGAAGCATGTACCTGCTGGTCGGCATGCTGGCCGCCCTCGACGAGGCCCGACGAAGCGGCCGTGGCCAGGTGGTCGACGCGGCGATCGTCGATGGCACAGCGCATCTGATGACCATGATCTACAGCTGCTACGCGGCGGGAGTCTGGTCCGATCAACGCGGCACCAACCTCGGCGACGGCGGTTCGCCGTTTTACGGCGTCTATCAGACCTCCGATGCGAAGTACATGGCCGTCGGGGCGCTCGAACCGCAGTTCTACGCCGAGTTCCTGCGCCTGCTCGAAATCCCGTCGGATCCCGCCGCGCAGTTCGACCGCGACGCTTGGCCGCAGCTGGGGGCCAAGATCAGCGCCGCCTTCGCCGAACGCCCTCAACACGAGTGGGCAAAGATATTCAGTGACAGCGACGCTTGCGTGGCACCCGTACTCGGCATGTCCGTTGCGCCGGACCATCCGCAATTGGCCGCCCGCAATACCTTTTTCGTCGGCAATGGCATAACCCAGCCATCCCCGGCACCCCGGTTCTCGCGCACTCCGGCAGTCGTCGACGGCCCGCCATGCGTGCCTGGCCAGCACACCGACGAAGTGCTCGCTGACTGGCTGAACTGAACATTGACCGGCAGCGGTCCTGCGAATGGCCAAACCAGTCATAGATGACTATTTTTGGCTGGCTTGCCGGCGGCGGTGGCCACTCATCGATAGTGGCCGTCAGTGAGGTCGTGGTACCAGGTCGATTCCCCCGGCGTTGGCAGCCCGGCCGCTCGCAGCGCGGTCGACAGTGGGCGGTAAGAGGGCGTGAGCGGTATGCGGTCAATAATGTGGACGATGGCGGGACGCTGGTCCCGGGGAAGGCCACTCAACGCGGTGGTCAGGCTAGCCGCGGTGAGGACACCGTCTTTGCCAAGTGTCACGGCCGCGACCGCGACGTCGTGCTCGTCGGTCGTCACGGGATAGACCACTGCCAGGTCGATCGCGGTGATCTCGCCGAGGGCATCGCAAATCGGCTGGCAGAAGACCGGTCCGCGCACCGACTGAATCACGGTGTTCCTGTTGTCGACGAACCAATAGTCACCGTCGCTGTCGCGGCGAAACAGGTGGTCCGTGGTGATCCAGGTGTCTCCCCCGGCGAATACCCCCCGCATCGACACGCGTGCGGCGTCAAGTCCGTTGCGCGGCTTCGCGAGCAGCACGCCCACCTCGTCGTCCGCGCAGGGGCGCACGAAACCGTGGTCATCTTCGATGAACCGGCCCGTCGCGGCGTCGTAGGCGCCGAGCCGAATCTCAGCGCTGCCCGGCAGCGGCCGACCCTTGGCCCCGGTCTTCGTCCCGGCCACGTTGGCCAGCACCGCGTCCCCCTCGGTGGAGGCGTAGAATTCCAGCACTCGGGCCGGGGCGAATCGGTCGATGACCTTGTGCCACAGCCCGATCGGCATTCCGGCTCCGATGAACAGCCGGATCGGATGGTGTTCCTGAAGCTCGGGCGACGTCGCCTCCACCAGTTCGCTCAGCATGGCCCAGGTATAGGACACCACCGTGACCCCGTAACGGTGGACCTCGTCGGCGAACTCGGTTGGATGGACACCCCGGGTCAAGGCGATGCGCGACCCGCCGGCGACCGCACCGCCGAGGCTAACCATCAGACCCGACGGATGGTGCAGCGGGGTCAGACAATAGATCGTGTCACCACGGCCGAGCGCGGCGGCTGTGGCCGTGCCGTAGGCCGACAGCGCCCACCGATGATTGGTGACCTCCTTGACCACCCGGCGTCCTCCCGTCGTGCTGAAGAACACGAACGCGAGATCACGTGCCCGGCCGGGGTTCGGGCGATACCACTGCGGCAGCGCACCGGACAGGTCGAGGCGGTCCAGCTCCACGTACCGGTCTGACTCCGTTCGGCCTAGGTCTGCGGTGGGGTCGTGCCCGAGGACGAGCACCCGGGCGCCGGTCGCAGCGGCCGCAGCGAGATGATTTGGGTCCGTGACGATTTCGGCGACCTCGCACAGCTGGACGGCGGCGGCGAGGTCATCATCTGGGGGTAGCAGCACCGCCACCGCGCCGAGCCGCGACAGCGCCGCGATCGCGGCCACGGCGCTGGGGCTGGTGTCCATCAACACACCGACCTGGGCTCCCTGACGGATACCGACGGCGATGAGGCCGCGTACCGCGTCGTCGATGCGGTGATCTGCCGCCGCGTTGGTGTGGACTCGATCCTCGAAAAGGAAGCATTCCTCCTCGGGTGCTCTGTTCGCCTGTTCGGCCATCAAGGCGCCCAACGACACCCGGGTATGGGGCTGCAGCTGCCCGAGGCGGGCGAGCCGTGGCACCGTACGCACGGCCTCCCCGGCGATCCCCCTGCCGCTGCGCGCCGCCCCCATGGCGGCGTCGGCCAACCCCAGGCTCACGGCGATGCCCAGTTCGGCCAGCGCACCCGCCGAGTGACCGATACGCGATGACAGCCCTACGGCGCCATCGATCCCGACGCCGGGGTCGGCCTCCATCGCATGCACGCCTTCCGGCCTGGGCCCTTGACCTTCTTGCCACAGCACCCATTTACCGACGGCGGGCCACGTGTGCGCGGCGGCGGTCGATCCGACAACGAGCCCGAAGTGACCTGCCCCCAATAGCACCTCGGACACCTCTGCGCGGGGGGCGGCCCGCCGGATTCCTCGCACAGACGCGGGTTGGCCGATGTCGTCGATCTCGCCGACGAACGCAAGGACCGGACAAGTGATTTCGGCGAGCGTGATCAACGTGCCATCGATCACGGCGCCGCCGGCCATCATGCGGTTATGGACCACGAACTGCCGTAACAGTTCAGCGACCGCGGGACCCGACCATGCCACCCAGCCCTCCACCTCGAGGAAGCGGCGTTGCTGTTCCCTGGGCAGCAACGCCTCTCGGTCATGAAGTTGCCGTAGGAAGTCCCACCTCGCCCGGACCGTCTTGATCGGGTCCAGAAGTTGAAACCCGGTGCGGGCCATCCATCCGGACACCGAGAGACGGTTGAAAACGTGATCGGCGATCAGCTGGGCGCCGCGGCCCGCCAAGGCCGCGGGAATTCCGAACGGCAGACCGCTGAGCGAATCGACGGCGGCGCCGAATGTGATGACGCTGGCCAGACCTTCGGAACGTCGGTAAGCCGCGGTTTGATAACAGAACATGCCGCCCTGCGAGTAGCCCGCCAAATGCACCTTGCGGCCGGTGTGTGCGTGTACCGAGTCGACGACCCGGCTCAGCGCGACGACATGGTCGCTCAACGTGCGTTCGAGCCCGCCGGTCTCCCGGTCTGGTGAGCCGAAGTCCACCACCCATGGGTCCACACCGAGGTCATGCAGAATTCCGACCGCACCCTGGTCTCTGGTGACGTCGAACACGTTGGCCGACATCATCATCGGCGGCACAAGTATTACCGGCGGCCGTGACGGATCATTCGCGCGCTCGGGGAAGTACCGTCGCAGCCGGTACATGTCGCACCGTTCCACGACTTGAAACGGCGACGGAAGGGATCCGGTCTTAAAGCCACCGAACCGCAGCACCTCGACACCGTTCTGCATGGTCGCGATGACCCGGCTGACGGGACCGGAAATCAGGTCGCTACCCCAGGTCACCGGTACCACAACGTCATGAATACGACACTACGCGCAGCGAGGGCACCGCGGTGGCAAGCCGATCCCGGGACAAGTGGCCGAGTGCCGTTGGCGATACTAGACCGATGCCGAGCACAGAGTTCCACCCCGACCTCCGTAAAGTTGCCCGCTTCGCCCCCCGGGCACTGGTCGGCCCGCGCAGTCTGCGGCTCGTCCGGGCGCTCAGCGGCCTGCGACGCAGCAGGACCGCGGACGGCGTCGAGGTGCTCACCTTGGGCTCCGGCGCGGGTGTGCGACTGCACCGCCCGGTTGGCGTCAGCCAACCCACAGCCGCGTTGCTGTGGATTCACGGCGGCGGTTATGTAATGGGCAGCGCGCAGCAAGATGACGCGCTGTGCCATCGCTTCTCCCGCGAGTTGGGCATCACCGTCGCGTCAGTGGACTACCGGCTGGCGCCCGAGCATCCGTATCCCGCACCGCTGGATGACTGCTATTCGGCGCTGACCTGGCTGGCCGGTCTGCCCGCGGTCGAACCGGCCCGGGTGGCGATCGGCGGGGCCAGTGCGGGCGGCGGGCTGGCAGCGGCGCTGGCGCTGCTGGCCCGCGACCGTGGCGAGATCAGCCCGGTGCTGCAGTTGTTGGCCTACCCGATGCTTGACGACCGCAGCGCCGCGGGGCCGAGGAGCCCGAACTACCGACTGTGGAGCCCGAAAAGCAATCGCTTCGGCTGGGCGTCCTACCTTGGCAATGCTGACCCGAAGGTCGCCGTTCCGGCGCGCCGCGATGACCTGAGCGGGCTGGCGCCGGCGTGGATCGGTGTCGGCACCCACGACCTGTTCCACGCCGAGGACCTGGCCTACGCCGAGCGTCTGATCGCGGCCGGCGTACCGTGCCACGTCGAGGTGATCCCCGGGGCCTTCCATGGTTTTGATCTGGTGGTGCCGAAAGCTGCTGTATCACAATCGTTTTTCGACAGCCAGTGCGCCAGCCTGCGCACCGCCCTCGCTCCGGAAGGCTGATCGGCGGCCATGCGCACCAGCGCACCGTTCTCGGTCAGCGAAGAGCAGCGGGCGCTGCGCAGCGCGGTCGCCGACTTGATGGCGCGACATTCCGGCGAAGCGCAGGTGCGGACGCTGATGACGACCGACACCGGCCTCGACCGGCAGGTCTGGCGCGACCTGGCGGCCATGGGTCTGACCGGCTTGCTGATCGGCGAGGAGTACGGCGGCGCGGGTGCGGGCCCAGTGGAGATGGGCATCGCGATGGAAGAGATGGGCCGGGCCTTGCTGGTCAGCCCGTTTCTGTCAACGGCGGTGCTGGTGCCCAGCCTGCTGGCCGAGACCGGCGACGCCGCCGAATGCGCCGCGGTGCTGCCGCGGATCGCGGCAGGCGACCTGATCGCCAGTGTTGCCTTCGCCGAGGAGGACTCTGCTCGGTTGCCGGCGACGATCGCCACCTCCGCAGGTGCCATCGGTGACGCCTGGCACGTCACCGGAAACAAGCATTTCGTGCTCGACGGGCTATCGGCGGGCCTGCTGTACGTGCTGGCCGGAACTGATTCGGGGCCAGCGGTTTTCGCGGTCGATGCCGGCGCTGCCGGCCTGGATGTGACACCGCTGACCACGGTGGACCCGACGCGCAAGCAGTGCCGCCTGCAATTCGTCGATACGCCGGCGCGGCTGGTGGGACGGCTTGGCACCGGCGTCGAGGTGTTCACTGCAGCGCTGGACCGCGCGGCGGCGGCATTGATCAGCGAGCAGGCCGGCGGTGCGCGGCGCGCCGTCGAGATGGCCACCGAGTACGCCAAGACCCGCTACCAGTTCGGCCGAGCGATCGGCAGCTTCCAAGCGGTCAAGCACATGTGCGCCGACATGCTGCTGGAGGCCGAGTCGGCGGTGTCGGCGGCGCGCTTCGTTGCCGGGTCCTTCGCCGAACAAGCACCCTCGCGTATCGCGGATCTTGCGCTGGCGCAGGCGTATTGCTCAGATGCGTTCGTCTTTGTCGCGGCGACCAACATTCAGGTGCACGGCGGCATCGGGTTCACCTGGGAGCATCCGGCACACCTGTATCTGCGTCGGGCCCGCAGCGACGCGCAGTTGCTCGGCAGCCCGTCCTGGCACCGGGAACGCTACCTGCGGCAGATCGGAGCCTAGCGATGACTCGACCCTTGACTGATGACGAAGTGCGCGACGAGGTCCGCAAGTGGTTGGCGGACAACTGGAACCCCGCAATCGACCGCGCCAGCTGGGCACAGGTTGTCGTCGACGCCGGATGGGCGGTTCCCAGTTGGGAGCCCGAATGGTATGGCCGCGGCCTGTCGGAAGCCCAATCCCGGCTCGTTGCTGCTGAATTCGCCGCAGCTGGCGCGTCCGGCTGCGGTCACGACCGCGCGAACCTATTCGCCTGCACTCTGCACGAAGTCGGAACCGACGAGCAGAAGCGGCGGCTGATCCCGCCGTCGATACGCGGCGAGACCAAGTGGTGCCTGCTCTACAGCGAGCCGGGCGCGGATCGGACCTCGCCGGCCTGCGCACCCGGGCCGAGCGCGACGGTGACGAGTGGGTGATCAACGGGCAGAAGGTATGGACGTCGTACGCCAAAACCGCCGACTACGGCATGCTGGTGGCCCGGACCGACTGGGACGTCCCCAAACACCAGGGCATCAGCTTCTTCATGTTGCCGATGCGTCAGCCCGGCGTCGAGATCCGGCCGATCCACCAGATCACCGGCGAATCGGAGTTCAACGAGGTCTTCATCCAAGATGCGCGCCTTCCCGCCGAGAACTTGGTCGGCGAACTGAACGCCGGGTGGTCGGTGCTGCAGATCGCCCTGGGCTACGAGCGGCGCTTCATGGGCGATCTGGCCCGCACCGCCAAGGACAACAAGCGGCCGCGGGCCGAAAAGGCCAACGTTCTCCTCGATTTGGCGCGGGAAACCGGCCAGCTGGACAACCCCTATATTCGTCAGCAGATTGCCCGGGTGGACGCGCTGGCCACAGTCAACCGCTGGAACACGCAGCGTTCGAAAGCTGCTACCGATCGTGGCGAGGCGGCGACACTGATGGCGCTCGGCAAGATCGCGATGTCACGAATCCTGCACGAGACTGCCCGCGTCGAAACCGAAATCGCCGGCGCGCAAGCTTTGTTGGCCGGGCCGGAGAATCCGATTGGCGACGCGGTCACATTCCGGACGATGAATGCCTACTTCACCTCGATCGGTGGTGGGACCGATCAGATACAACGCAATATTGTCGGCGAGCGTGTGCTCGGCTTGCCGAAAGAACCAGAGCCGTACCGCAATACACCGTTCCGCGATCTCCCGCACTGATTGGGAGTGCAGCGACGCGCCGAGCCGATACTTGAACTTTGGCTAAGTTACGCCCATGCTGGCAACGTGGCCCGTAGCGAAAAGCCGTCGCGCGGGATCCTCGACCCGGTAGCCCGCAAGCTACGTTTGCCGTTCGGGACACCGGAGTTCATCGACCGGATCATCCGCGGCGGCGTCAACCAGGCCGGTCGACGGACACTGCACATGCTGCTCACCACTTGGGACGTCACCGGTGGCGGACCGTTCGCCGCCAGCGCGATCGCGACCGCGGGCTTGGCCAAAACGGTTGACATCGCGCAGGGGCTGTTCATCGGCCCGGTCTTCGACCCACTGCTGAAGGCGCTCGGGGCCGACCAAATCACTTTCCGAGCCTCGCTGTGCGCCGCACAAATAGTCGGTCTGGGCGTCATGCGGTACGGGGTGCGCGTCGAGCCGATCCACTCCATGGACGTCGACACCCTAGTTGACGCGGTGGCACCCACTTTGCAGCGCTACCTCGTCGGCGAGATCTCTTGAGTCATTCGGCCGCGTAGGCGATTTCGCCGCCGATTATGGTCGCTGCGACCATACCGGCGTCCAGCTCGGCCAGCGCCGTACCCGGCGGCACACTCAGCAGGCAGAGATCCGCCGGCTCTCCCTGTTGCAGCGCACGCGCCCGGGTCGGCTGATCGGGGTATCCGAAGAACATCTGCAGAGCGGTGCGCGGCGAAACACGCTCGCCGCCGCCAAGCACGGCTCCGCTCGCCGTGGTGCGGCGCACCGCCGCGCGGATCGCCGCCCACGGATCAGGTTGGCCGAACGGCATATCGGTGGACAAGGCCACCGGCACGCCGGCCCGAAGCAGCGACGCCACCCGCCAGAGTTGGTCGTGCTCAGCGGCCGGAACATCGTCGAGGTACTGGTCGCCGCGCTCGGCGACGAAGTTGGGTTGGGTTATCACGGTGACGGCGAGCTCGGCGAGGTCGGTCAAACAGTCCGACGGCACCACGGCGGCATGCTCGATGCGGTCGCGCGGGTGTGTGCCGGCTTGGCGCAGCGCGGCGATCGTCACCAACAACTGGGCGGCGGTCACACAGTGGATGGCAACCGGGCCGCCGTAGCGGTGCCGGTCGGCGATCCAGCCGGCGAGCTGCTCGAGATTCAGGTCGTCGTCGTGCAGGACTCGCTTGCCGGGGGCCAGACAGTGCACGTGTTGGCGCAGTTCGCCACGACGGTGCAGTTCGGCCAGCCGTACGATATCGCCAGTGTCGAGATCCGGTGTCGCGTCGGTAGTTCCGGTGACGCCATAGCGGCTAAGCCGACCGCTGAGGTCGGCCAAGTTGGCGGCGCCGCGGCTCAGCGCATCCGACCAGGAGTCGGCGCTGCGCAGTCGGCCGTCGGGATGCTCCGGCAGACCGATAAGGGCCAAACCCGCGGAGTTGAGCATCCAGAGCACCCCGCTGCGGTGCTGGACCCTCAGCGGGACGGTCGCGACCATCGCGTCGAGTGCCGCGCGGTCCAGCGGCCCGGCGACCGAATCGTGATAGCCGACAGCGCGGATCCAGCCGTCGTCGCCGACTCCCGCGCCGGCCAACACGGCGGCCAACGCGGCACGGTTGCGTACCTGCGGCGGCCCGACCCGAACCGAGGTCGCGGCGGCGGCAGCAGAGTGCAGGTGCACGTGGTGATCGTGCAGCCCGGGCAACACTGTTCCGCCGGCAGCGTCGAACACCTCCTCGCCGGTGCGCGGGGGCAACGTGTCGGCCACATCCTCGATGCGGGTGCCCACCCGCAGGTCAACGACCACGCCGTCTAGCGTCGTGGCCCGATGAATCAGCATGGTGTGCAGAGCCTTTCGGACACGATGTGACGGACTGCGACGTTGTCGGCGCCCAGCGGAGACGCTGACGGGCCGGGTGGCGGCGGCTGCGGAGGGGCGACAGGCACATCGGGAGTCGATGCTGCGCGTGGCAACGCGGCATACCTCGCTGCGACCTGCGCCATCGACACGTCGATCACTTCGCCGCCCCCGCGCTGCAGCGACTGCACCACCGCTCGCGCCGCCTCCATCCCGGTCAGCGGGTCGGCGATCGCGTCGCCGCAGAACACCGGGTCGTGCCTACCGACACCGACCAGCCCACCCGCCACCGCCGCGTCGTCACCGAACGCCGATCGGTAGGGCTGGCCACGATATCCTCTGATGCGCAGCCAAACTCGTCCCGGCCGCGCCGGCACGTCGTCGGCACTCAGGTGGCGGCGCCGCAGCGCCGCCGGACGCGAACCCTCGATGACGATATCGGCGGCGGAAAGCAACTGGCGCAGCGCGTCAACGTCGTTATCGAAATCGACGGCGTAGGAGAGCTTTCCGAAGTTCATCCAATCGAAGAAGGCAGGATCGCCGCTACGAGTGCCGTCGGGCCGGCTTGGACTTTCGACCTTGACGACGACGGCGCCCGCGCGGGCGAGCAACTGCGCGCACAACGGTCCCGCCCACAGCGACGACAAATCGGCCACCAGCAGGCCGTCCACCCGCTGCGGCTCGGTGACGCTGTGACCACGTCGCACTGCCGGCGGCTCTGCACAGACTTCCCCCAGGCCGGCGACGGCGATATCGAGCAGCTGACCTCGGGCAACAACCGCCTCGGTCGAATGCGTTGCCGCCCAATCAGAAAGAGCCGGCCAGGGGTCTTTGGGTAGCGTGTCGGCTTCCAGCAGGGCCGGCAGCGCCGCGATGTCGTCCGCGCGCGGCAACGCGACCGCACACCAACCGTCCGCGGTGGCCAGCAGCCGGGTTGCGCCACCAGCTGAGACACGGCCGCGACGGGTGAGCCCGAGGATCGCGGCCCGGCCCGCCAACACGGTGGCGGCGTCGACCGCGACACCTAAAAGTCGGGTGATGTCGGCGGCTACCCGGCGAGCCTCAGCCAGCACAGCGGCGCGAGAAAAATCCGGTCCTGCGTCGGGCGGGCCGGTCAGATAGGCCAGCCCGCTGCCGGCCCAGTCCGCCGCTTCGTTCACGCCCACCATTGTGCGCGTCGCCGGTCGGCGGGGTCAGAACTGCAGCGCGGTGAAGCGCCAGTCCAGCACCTGCCGCGGCACGCCATCGCCGACCGCGTAGACCAGCGACCGCAATCCCAGCACCCCGCCGTTGTCGGTCGGTTCGGCGGAGTCGACGTGCAACTCGCTATACAGCGTGTCGCCCTCATAGACCGGAGCGGTGTGGTCGCAGGACTGCCAGCCCAGGACGGTGGCCAAATTGGGTAACAGCCGACTGGCTTGGGCCAGGGCCAGCCCGATGGTGTGGCCGCCGTAGACCAACCGTCGCCCGCCGATACGCGAATCATGGTGAACTGCAGCGATATTCAGGGTCAGGCGGGCCAATTCTGGTGCGCTGGTGACCACATCGGCGCTGCTGTGCAGCACCGTGCCGGCGATGCCGGCGTCGAAGTGTGGTCCGGGGATGCGCTCGCGGAAAACGTCGCCGTGCCATTCGTCGACAGCCGACGGCGGCGCGGCTAGATCGGCCCCGACTTTCGACAGGTCGTCGGTGTGCTCCGCAACGTTCGGGCCGGCGCTGGGGCTCAGCGGCAGCATCGCGCAGCGGTAGAAGTCGAGGATCAGCCGATCGGCCTCGTCGATCGTCGTCATCCGCAACGCCACCAACCCGGTGGGCGCCCTGCCGGGCTTGACCGAGTTCTTCTTCAATCCCACCACCTCGGTGCGGGTGAACAGGGTGTCGCCGATTGCCGGGAAGCGGTAAAACACCAGCCCGCGGTAGAACAGGTTCGCCTTCACCCGCTGGGTCACCAGCGTCGACTGACCGATCGCGACGTCGCAGACCAGGCCGGGGTGGGCCAGCGGCGCGGTAGACCCGGTGACCGCCCATGACAACGTGGCATCCAGCGGCAACCGCAACCGATCGCCGAGGATGCTCTGGTGCACGGCGGCCATGCCTGGAGTCAGCGTCATCGCCGGCGCGCCGGCGAAGACTTGGCCGGTCTGCAGTTCGTCGAAGTACGGGCCGCCGGTCATCGGGTTGCTTGCCGTGTCAGCATGGCCGTATGGATACCGGACTGAACGACGACGAGGCGATGCTGGTCGAGACGGTGCGTCAGTTCGTCGACCGAGAGGTCAGGCGGACGGTCCGTGAGCGGGAGCATGCCAACGAGTATCCCGAAGCCTGGATCGAGCAGATGAAGCGCATCGGCATCTACGGGCTGGCCATTGCCGAAGAATACGGCGGTACGCCGGTGTCGATGCCGTGCTATGTGCTGGTGACCCAGGAGTTGGCGCGGGGCTGGATGAGCCTGGCCGGCGCGATGGGCGGGCACACGGTGGTGGCCAAGCTGCTGACGTTGTTCGGCACCCAGGAACAGAAGCGGCAGTACTTGCCGGCGATGGCCACCGGCGACGTGCGGGCCACGATGGCGCTCACCGAGCCCGGCGGTGGCAGCGATCTGCAGAACATGTCGACCACCGCGACGCCGGACGGCGCAGATAACTCTGTTCTCGTCGTCAATGGCTCGAAGACGTGGATTTCCAACGCGCGTCGTTCGGGGTTGATCGCGCTGTTATGCAAGACCGACCCGTCGGCCACGCCGCGGCACAAAGGCATCTCGGTGCTGCTGGTCGAGCACGGCGCAGGGCTGACGGTGTCACGGGATCTGCCCAAGCTGGGCTACAAGGGCGTGGAGAGCTGCGAGCTGTCCTTCGACGGCTACCGGGCACCGGCGTCGGCAGTTCTGGGCGGGGTACCCGGCAAAGGTTTCGCGCAGATGATGAAAGGCCTGGAGACGGGCCGCATTCAGGTGGCCGCACGCGCGCTCGGCGTGGCGACCGCGGCACTGGAGGACGCGCTGGCTTATGCCCAGCAGCGGATGAGTTTCGGCCAGCCGATCTGGAAGCACCAGTCCGTCGGCAACTATCTGGCCGACATGGCCACCAAACTCACCGCCGCACGCCAGCTGACCCGCTATGCCGCCGAACGCTACGACAGCGGCCAGCGCTGCGATATGGAAGCCGGTATGGCCAAACTGTTCTCCTCCGAAGTGGCGATGGAGATCGCACTTGACGCGGTGCGCATCCACGGCGGCTACGGCTACTCGACCGAATACGACGTCGAACGCTACTTCCGCGACGCGCCACTGATGATCGTCGGCGAAGGCACCAACGAAATCCAACGCAACGTCATCGCCGCACAACTGGTATCGCGCGGGGGGCTTTAGCTGCCGGGCCACGCCGCGAAACAGAACGTGCGGTGGCGATCTGGCCCGATTCGCAGCCCTGGCTGCTGTTTCGCGGGTTAGCCCAACGCGTCGACCAGGCCCCATGCCAGCGCCGTGCCGACATCGATCGTCTGACCGCTCAGGACCAAATACGCTGTGCGCCAACGGCCAATGCGGCGGGTCACGCTGACGGTGCCGCCGGCCCCAGGGATAAGCCCCAGACAGAGCTCGGGTAGGCCGAAAACCGAATCCTGCTGAGCTACAACACGACCGCAGAACGCCGCCATCTCCAATCCGCTGCCCAGCACCTGGCCGTGCACTTCGGCGCGGCACGCTTCCCCGAGCCGGGTAGTCAGCGCGGCGAGCATCAGCGCTGGGCTGTAGCGAGTGCGAGCCAGGTGCGCGCTGGCCGGGTCGGCGAACGTGCCGAACTCGGAGAGGTCGCCACCGCTGCAGAACGACGGCCCGCTGCCGGTCAGCACCAACTCGTCGACCGAGGGGTCCAGCTGCGCCACCGTCAACGCCTCGAGCAGTGCGGCGCGGGCGTCGGTGGAAAACGCGTTGTGGCGTTGCGGCCGGTTGAACGCGACCCGCAACGTGTTGCCGTCACGGTGGGCCTGCACCGGTTCAGCGATGTCGGGCGGTTGCGCCGGTCCGCGCTCGGCGAGCCAGCGGGCGAACTCCGGACCGCCCTGCAAGGTGGAGTACGCCAACGACTCGGTCACCACGCCGGCCAGCGTCGGGCCGGCCGGATCCACCGACCGCAGCACGTCGTCACAGACCGCCGCGGCTTGCGGCCAACGATTCACCCGATCGGCCAGGCTGGCGATCGCCGACTCCACCGATGGGACGGTGATCGCCCGACGGTCGTCGGTGTCCTCCTCGGTGAGGGTGAATGTGGCTTGCTGCAACCAGAATTCGGGTGCGCCGCGCAGCGATCCGACGGCCACCACCGGGACGGCAAGTGCAGCACCATCAACCTCGGAGACCGGCTCCGATACGTCGACGATGCGTAGCGTCACACCGAATACTTCTCGACCAGTTCGTTTTTGTACAGCTTGCCGGTATCGGTGCGCGGCAGCTGCGCTTCGAACGAGATCGACCGCGGACACTTGTAGTGCGTCAAGCGTTCTCGCAGCCACCCCAGCAGGTCGTCGGCGAACTCGTCGGTGGCGTCGGCCGGGTCGACGGTCTGCACCACCGCTTTCACGCTTTGGCCCATCTCGTCGTCGGGAATGCCGAATACCGCCGCGTCGAGCACCTTCGGGTGGGTGACCAACAGGTTCTCGGCTTCCTGCGGATAGATGTTGACGCCGCCGGAGATGATCATGTGGTGGCGACGGTCGGTCAGGTACAGATAGCCGTCGTCGTCGAGGTAGCCTATGTCGCCGACGGTCGCCCAGCCGTGCTTGTCGCGGGAGGCCGCGGTTTTTGCTGCGTCATTGAGGTATTCGAAGTCATAGCCGCCGGCGAAGTAGATTTCGCCGGCCTGTCCCGTCGGCAACTCGTTGCCGTCCTCGTCGAGGATATGGATCTCACAGAGCATCGGTTTGCCCACCGAGCCCGGATGCGCCAGCCACTCCTCTGCGCTGATCAATGTCGATCCGATGGCCTCTGAGGACGCGTAATACTCGTCGACGATCGGCCCCCACCAGTCGATCATCTGTTTCTTGATCTCCACCGGGCACGGCGCCGCCGCATGCATCACCCGCTCGAGGCTGGACACGTCATACGAACTACGAACGGAATCAGGAAGTTTCAGCATCCGGGTGAACATGGCCGGTACGAATTGAGCGTGGGTGACCCGGTAGCGCTGGATGGCATCGAGACAGCCTTCGGGGTCGAACTTCTCCAACACGACGGTCGTGATGCCGCCGGCCTGAACCGTCATCGACCACACCGACGGAGCGGTGTGGTACAGCGGTGCCGGGCTCAGATAGACCGCATCTGGGTGCATCCAGAAGCCGACCAGCGCCGACATCATGCCGGGTGCCTCGGCAGGCGAGACGTGCGGCAGTGCGCGCTTGATCCCCTTGGGCCGGCCGGTGGTGCCCGACGAATACTGCAGCAGATCGCCTTCGCGTTCATCATCGATCGGTGTATCCGGTTGATCGGCAACGCATTCCGGGTAGGGCGCCCAGTCCTCGAGGTCGCTGGCATCGGGGCCAGCTATCAGCAGCAGCTCCGGCAGCCCGCCCGGCAGATGCTCGGCCAGATTTTCACAAGTCTTGCGCAGCGCAGCCGAACCGATGATCGCCTTGGCCGCACTGTTGTCGATGATGTAGGCGGCCTCCGGCGCGGTCAGGTGGGTGTTGATCGGCACGTAGTACAAGCCACTGCGCCGCGCTGCCCACATGACGGCGTGGATGTGCTCGTTGTTCTCCATGAGAATCGCGACGGCGTCGCCCTCGACCAGACCGGCGCTGCGGAAGTAATGCGCCAGCCGGTTGGCCCGGGCTTCCAGCTCGTCGAAGGAGACGACCGTGCCGGACGGATGGAGGATGACGGCGGGCTTGTCCCCGTTCTTTCCCAAGCCGACGTGATCACGAATCTGCATGCGCAGACTGTACCGCCGCCGAACTTGACACGTGTCAAGGCCCTCGGTGGAGTGCCGCTTCGGCCGGCTGATGCGGGTGTCCGCCGTGAATCTTTGCGCGACCGGCGAACGGCGCCAGCAGCGTTGGCGCAAGCTGGCGGCGATTGACTACCAGCGCGACGACGGCCACCGCCGCGTAGGCAGCGCTGAGCAGCACCCGGCCTTCGGTCGAGGTGATCGGGAACTGCACGACGAACAAGCCGAGCAGCGCCCAGGCGGCCCAGCGGCGGAACCGTAGGCCGAGGATCAGCGCCACCCCCATCACTGTCTGCACGGCGGTGAGCACCATCTCCTCGATCTGGCGGCCGTCCAGTTGAAGCGACGTGCCCCCGCCACCGAGCAGGAATGCGACCGGCAACGACCCGATGAGCAGCGTCCACTGGTTGACCTTCGACGAGATCAACGTCGCGATCGCAATCGCACCCTTGCCTCTGGCCGCGAAGATGATCGCGATGATGAACTCCGGCGCCTCCGAGGACAGCGGCGCCAGCCACTGCACCAGCAGAAAGCGGTCGATGCCCAGCTGCGTCCCGGCATCAATGAGGCTTTCGGCGAACGGTTTTGCACACGTCACGATCACCGATGCCGCGAAGATGAACAGCGCGCACACCGCAATGCGGCGGGTTCGGTCGGGAAGTGCTCCCAGCGCAGCGGCGGTGCCGACCAGTTCGGGTTCCTCGACCTCGCCGCGGCTCAGCTTGTACAGATAGAAACCGAACCAGGCCAGCAGGATCACCCCGAAGGCAAGGTGGATGCGGCCGGTCGCGGGTACCAGGAACGCGGCGACGCCGGCGATCATCAGAAAGCCGATCTCTACGCGGTTGCTGGTGTCAAGGTCCAGCTGGCCGACTTTGCGACCGGTGGCCCTGCGCGCCACCAGCAGGCTGACCAGAACGACCACCGGCCATCCGATACCCATCAGCAGCCGATTCGAGCCGGTCATGTTCGCCGCGGCGTACTGGGTGTACCCCGGCACATGGCCCGCGGTGTAGGCGTAGTACAGGTCGACGGCGTACTCGGGCAAGACTGCGATGACTCCCAGCACTGCGACCGCCAGACCACCCGAGACGTCGATTTGGGCAGCTTCGGCTGCCCAGGCGAGCAGGAAGCTGGCCGCAACAACCGCGGCTCCGTAGGTGATCAGGCCGACAATCGGACTGGGGTGCAGGCCGGCGACGTGCAGCACCAGGGCCGGGCAGATGACAACGGCGACGATCGTCAATGGGCGAACCAACGACCGCGACGACACGGTGGCGGTAACAGCGTCGGGGGCAGTCGTCGTCATATCCACATCGCTCGCATCGTCGACGCTTGGCGAGGCTTACCTTCGCCCCCCGTCAGAACATACCGGCCGAGCGGTCATCCAGCAACATAGACCGGCTACCCATCAATCGCTCGTCACCACGTGAATTTGCTGGTCAGGGTGCGCGTAACGGATAATTCGGCTTCCCGATATTTAGGATGTGGCTACCCTGCCGCAAGATGGGATATGGATACGCAAAACCCCGGGTCGCTGGACCCGGGGTTGCGGTTGGCCAGTTAGTCGGCTTCGGCCAGCCGCTGCTTGAGGGCTTCGAATTCGTCCTTGACGCCGGTCGGCAGTTTCTCACCGACGAATTCGAACCACTCCTCGATCAGCGGCAGTTCCTTGCGCCACTCGCTCGGGTCGACCACGAGCGCTTGCTCCACATCGACGGCGTCGATGTCCAGCCCGTCCAAGTCCAAATCGTCGGCGGCGGGAACGACGCCGATCGGGGTTTCCCGGCCGCCGGCAGTGTGCTCGATGCGGTCGACGATCCACTTCAGCACCCGGCTGTTCTCGCCGAAGCCCGGCCACAGGAATTTGCCACCCTCGCCGCGGCGGAACCAGTTGACGAAGAACACCTTCGGCAGCTTGGACTCGTCGGAGTTCTTGCCCAGGTCGAGCCAATGCTGGAAGTAGTCGGCCACGTGGTAGCCCAGGAACGGCAGCATGGCCATCGGGTCGCGGCGAACGGTGCCGACCTTTCCCTCCGCGGCGGCGGTCTGCTCGCTGCCCATGGTGGCGCCCATGAAGACGCCGTGCTGCCAGTCCCGCGCCTGCGTCACCAGCGGCACGGTGGTCTTGCGGCGGGCGCCGAACAGGATGCCGGAGATCGGCACGCCCTGCGGGTCGTCCCACTCGGGAGCCAGGGTGGGGCACTGCGACATCGGCGTGCAGTACCGCGAATTCGGATGGGCCGGCTCGGTTTCCGTCTCGCGGAAGTACCAGTCATGGCCCTTCCAGTCGATCAGGTGATCCGGGTCGCCTTCCAGGCCCTCCCACCACACGTCGCCGTCATCGGTGAGCGCGACGTTGGTGAAGACGGTGTTGCCCTGAGCGATCGTGCGCATCGCGTTCGGGTTGGACTTCCAGTTGGTGCCCGGTGCAACCCCGAAGAAACCGAACTCGGGGTTGACCGCATAGAGCCGGCCGTCCTTCCCGAACCGCATCCAGGCGATGTCGTCGCCGAGCGTTTCGGCCCGCCAGCCCGGAATTGTCGGCTGCAGCATCGCCAGGTTCGTTTTGCCGCACGCCGACGGGAATGCCGCGGCGAAGTAATAAGCCTTGTTCTCGGGGGAAATCAGCTTGAGGATCAGCATGTGCTCGGCCAGCCAGCCTTCGTCGCGAGCCATGGCCGACGCAATCCGCAGCGAATAGCACTTCTTGCCCAATAGCGCGTTGCCGCCGTAACCCGAACCGTAACTCCAGATTTCGCGGGTTTCCGGGAAGTGGGTGATGTACTTGGTGTCGTTGCACGGCCACGGGACGTCTTTTTGCCCGTCCTCCAGCGGAGCACCGACGGAGTGCAATGCCTTGACGAAGAACCCGTCCTCGCCGATCTTGTCCAGCGCGGCCTTGCCCATCCGGGTCATGGTGCGCATCGATACCACGACATATTCCGAGTCGGTGATCTCCACGCCCAGCTTGGGTTCATCGGCGCCGAGCGGCCCCATGCAGAACGGCACCACCCACATTGTGCGACCCCGCATGCAGCCCCGGTACAGCTCGGTCATGGTCGCGCGCATCTCGCTCGGGTCCATCCAGTTGTTGGTCGGGCCGGCGTCGATCTCACGCTCAGAACAGATGAAGGTCCGCGATTCCACGCGCGCCACGTCAGAGGGATCGGACAACGCGAGGTAGGAGTTGGGCTGCTTTTCCGGGTTCAGCGGCTTGAAGGTGCCTGCTTCCACCAGCTGCTCACACAGGCGCCGCCACTCCTCCTCAGAACCGTCAGCGAACACCACCCGGTCGGGCTGGGTGAGCTGGGCGACCTCCTCTACCCAGGACAGCAACCCCGGGTGATTCGTCGGCGCGGTATCCAGACCGGGAACGGTCGCTGAAGTCATCGAAATCTCCTGCACTTTCCTGCGTGGGTGGCCGCTCTATGGCTCAGAGCGGGCCATTTCGTCCGTGCGGCTTTGCGGTAGCCCTTTCTAAAGGTTATCCCGGCGTATACCCGCAGAGCAGGTCGGGCGTGTATTGGATCACTCACAAGAACGATTCAGAACACGTTATCCACGGTATTCGTCGGCTCGGTTTCGCCAATTTCGTCGCTGCCGCCCTCGGCCGGGCCGCCGGTGCCGTCGGTCGGCGGTTCCTCCGGTTCGCGGAGCTCGGCTCGGACCGCCTCGAGCGCAGTCTGCAGCGTCGGCATCTCCCGACCCCGCAACGCCGCCGCGCGCGCCCCGACGACGGCGTGCTCGCGCAGCTCGGTGTCGATGGCGCCGACCTGCTCGGTGACCCCCGCGCTCTCGACCTCGTCCTGCTCGCCCAGGGCAGCGGTCAGCGACGACTCAGCTCCCAGCACACGGGTTGCAACCAGCTGCTCGAGCGCCGACCTCAGCTGTGCAGTCGCCTCGCCGGCCCAACGGTCGAGCAACGCCCGATCGCGCAACAATCCGCGCGTTCCAACCACCCAGACGGCGAGCGCAAGCCCGGTCGCCGCACAGGCGACGGCTCCGGCGACCGTGAGCCCGGGTGTCAGATCGGCCAACAACCGGCTGAGCGTCAACGCCACCCCTAACCCGAAACCCGCGCCCACCAGCATCATCAGCCGGGTCTCCAGCCGCCGCGACTTCAGCTGCGGCGCCGGTATCTCGATCGTCGGCAGTTCGGTGGGCGCAGGTGGGTCGCCCCCCAGGTCCAGGCTTTGCGTCATGTCGGCCAAATGGGTGGTGATGCCCTCGTCCACCTCGGCAACCACCTCGTCGATGCGGCCGCGGACGTCGCCCTCGAACGTCTGCAGCTGGCGCCGGGGCAAACTCCCCGCATCCTCCTGCAGTTCGGCGCGCACCGACGCGCAGCGGTTGCGGGCGAAATACGACAGCTGGACCCGAGCCTGCTGCGTCTGGCTGCGCACCGCGATCGTCCGCTCGGACTTCGACAGCCGTCGCTGCCGCAGGATTGTGCTGCGCTGCTCACGTAACGCCTCAACCCGCGCTCGCCGACCCGCGCCGTCAGCATCACGGTCGTAGCGGTCGGCGACGGTCCGCAATCGGGATTCCCACGCCCGCAACCTGTTTCGCCGTGCAAGGTCGGTGTCGGCGAGCTTTTCACGTACCGCGTCGACTAAGTCGTCGACGCGTGGTTCACCGCGTTCGGGCCGGGCCGCCGCGCCTACCCAGCGCACGCCGCGGTAGCGGGGCGCGTGCGCCGCCAGCACGTCGCGGTCGGCAGCCAGCACCTCGCGCCAGGTGCGGTGCACGTCGATCTTCGACACCACACCGATCACCGCGTCGGTGTCGGCGGTCGCGGCGTCCAGCAGCACGCAGTCGGATTCGGTCAGCGCGGCCGCCGCCGAAACGACGAACACCACCGCCGTCGGCGCTTCGCCCGCCGCCAGGTCGGTCGACTCGATGAACGTGTGCTCGGGCAGCCGTTCGGTCAGCGCCGCGACCACGCCGCTCACCCCGGACAGCCACGGACCGGTGACCACCACCACGTCGCGGCGGGCGGTGATCGGTGCACTCAAACGTGGCCCGATGGCCGCCACCATTGCATCTACTGCGTCTTCTGCGCCTTCAGCGGCGACGGCGCCATCGCCTGGCTGGTCAGTCACGCTGAACTCCCGACCGTCGACCATAGCCGCAGGGATCCCCGCACGATGTCGACTCCACAGGCACGGTGCAAGCCCGCGACCGGCCCGCGGCTGTAGCGCTGCCAGCCCACGGCGCGGCGCAGATAGGCCGCGGCGCTGTCGCAGCGCTCGACTTTCAGGCCGGCCGCCTCGACGACCTCGACGGCGGCCGCCATCCGCGCGACGACCGTGTCGTCGCGAGATAGAAACTCATCGACCCGCCGGTCGGTGACGGCCAGCGTCTGCAACTCGGCTACAGCGTCCCGCACACGCCGGTAGCGCACCTGCGCGCCGACCGAATCGATCTTGTCGACAACGTCGTCTATGCAGCTCAGCCGACGTAACACGGCGCGAGCCTGGTCGCGGGTCGCGCCGCGTCGGATCGCGGCCAGGGCCTGCTCGACGCCGAACACGTCGAGGGTGTCGAGCAGCCGCCGGCGCAGCTCGGCGGCTACCGGCTGCTCGCCGGGTGGAGTCGCCAGCACCCGCAGCGCCGCCCACAGTTCGTCGTCCACGTCGTCGAGGGCCGCGACCGCAAGTAATCCCACCACCGGCTGGATCGGCAGACCGATGCGCGGGGATAGTTGCGCGCAACGGGCTCTCGCGGCGCTGGTCGGGCCGTCGGGGTGGCGGCCCGGCTGGGTGGTGGCAATCAGGTCCGCCTTGTTCAGCACCGCGACGACCGGCCGACCGGCCGCGGTGATCGCGTCACGATCCTCGGGTTTGACCACTTCGGCGATCACGTAGACGTCCACGTCGGCCTCTGTTGACCCGCCGCGCGCGTTGGTCACCGTGATCATCCCGGCTGAGCCCCCGGCGCGGTCCAGAGCGTGCGCGACGGTGTCGCGGCCGACGCCGCGACGTCCGGATACCGCTACCCGCAGCGCGGCGGCGAGCCGATTGGCGATCGCGGCACAGCGCGAGTCAGCGGCCTCAGTGGCAAATTGCCTCAGCTCGTCGACGAAAATCTGATGCCCCTTGTCCGATCATGCGGTCGTCCGCCAGCACCGCCCCATTGTCGCCGAGCGGTACTGGTCGACGAGCTGGGCCTGCCGGTCGAATGGTGACATCTGCGCCGCGGCGGCGCGAGCCACTCGCTACCAGTCGAAAGCAACTGTTGGGTATCAATCTGGGCCGCGGGCGGCAACATCATCGATTCATAGGTAACGATGGACGGATGCGCGCGCAGCCCCCGGTGGACGCGGCCACACCGCCGACACCGTCAGACTCCCTGCCTGCAGCGCGCACTGCCGGCGGGTATCGCCGGACCACCAGCTTCCGGTCGCGACGCTCTGCGCTGTCGGCCGCCCAGCAGCGGACCTGGGAGCGGCTGTGGCCGGAGCTCGGCGTCATGGCGGCGTCACGGGACAGCGCCGACGCTCCCGACGAACCACTCGATACCCGCGCCTGGTTCGGCCGGGACGCTCCGCTCGTACTCGAAATTGGTTGTGGCACAGGTACTTCGACGCTCGCGATGGCACAGTCGGAGCCGGACGTCGATGTGATCGCCGTGGAGGTGTATCGCCGGGGGCTGGCGCAGCTGCTGGCGGCAGTCGAACGGGAAAACGTCACCAATATCCGATTGATCCGCGGGGACGCGGTCGACGTGCTGGAAACTTTGATCGAGCCGGGCTCACTGAGCGGGGTCCGGGTGTTCTTCCCCGATCCGTGGCCCAAGGCCCGGCACCACAAACGTCGGCTGCTCCAGCCCGCCACAGTGGCGCTGATCGCCGACCGGCTCCGTGCCGGAGGAGTGTTGCACGCCGCCACCGATCACCGCGGCTACGCCGAGCAGATTGCTGAGGTCGGCGACGCCGAACCTCGCCTGGCGCGGGTGGATCCCCTCGCGCCACCCCCGACCGGGCTACCGATTTCAATCGTCCGCCCGACCACCAAATATGAGGACAAGGCGCGGCATGCCGGCAGCGCCGTCACCGAATTGGTGTGGGAGCGCCGCTCCGAAAGAAACCGCCCATGAGCCTGACCGACGAAACGACCGCGAAACCGACCGCACCGGTCAGCGCACCGGTGGCGGTGTCCGGCAACGCCGCGCCTGACGCCCAACCTGCCGTTCGGCGCGTGCTGTTGGTGTGGGATGCGCCGAACCTGGACATGGGCCTCGGATCCATCCTGGGCCGCAGGCCCACCGCACTGGAACGCCCGCGCTTCGACGCGCTCGGCCGCTGGTTGCTGGCCCGCACCGCCGAAGTTGCAGCCAATCGACAAGATGTTTCCGCCGAGCCCGAGGCCACCGTGTTCACCAACATCGCGCCGGGCAGCGCCGAGGTGGTCCGGCCGTGGGTGGATGCGCTGCGTAACGTGGGATTCGCTGTTTTCGCCAAGCCCAAGCTCGACGAAGACAGCGATGTCGACAGCGACATGCTGGACCACATCGCGCAGCGGAGCGCGGGTGGCCTGGCGGCGCTGGTAGTAGCTTCCGCCGATGGCCAAGCCTTCCGCCTGCCGCTTGAGGAGATCTCGCGCGGCGGGGTACCCGTACAGGTGCTCGGATTTCGCGAACACGCCAGTTGGGCGCTAGCGTCGGATACCTTGGAGTTTGTTGACCTGGAGGACATCGAGGGTGTTTTCCGGGAGCCGCTGCCGCGGATCGGCCTGGATTCGCTGCCTGAGAAGGGGGCGTGGCTGCAACCGTTCCGGCCGCTGTCTTCGCTGCTGAGCTCGCGTGTCTGACAACTCAAAACCGATGCGCGGGTCGTCGCAGATCCAGTAAGGAGCTTACGTGTTCGCCTGGTGGGGTCGAACTGTGTACCGCTACCGGTTCATCGTGATCGGCGTCATGGTGGCGCTGTGCCTCGGCGCGGGCATCTTCGGAATCAGCCTCGGCAAGCACGTGACGCAGAGTGGTTTCTTCGACGACAGCAGCCAGTCGGTCAAGGCATCAGTGCTGGGCGACGACACCTACGGCCGTGACCGGACCAGCCACATCGTGGCCACTTTCACAGCTCCGCAGGGCAAGACGGTCGACGACCCGGCCTGGTCGAAGCAGATCAAGGACCAGCTCAACAAATTCAAAGCCGATCATCCCGACCAGGTGCTCGGCTGGGTCGGCTACCTGGCAGCTCCGAATTCCACCGACCCGGTTGTCAAGGGGATGGCGACCGAGGACAAGAAACACACCTTCGTGTCGATCCCGCTCAAGGGCGACAGCGACGACTCGATCCTCAATAACTACAAGGTGGTCGCACCCGACCTGCAAAAGCTCGACGGCGGCAAGGTCGGGGTCGCCGGCCTCGAGCCGGTGGCCAACGGCCTGACCGGCACGATCGAAACCGACCAACGCCGAATGGAAGTCCTGGCGCTGCCGCTGGTGGCGGTGGTGTTGTTCCTGGTTTTCGGCGGGGTGATCGCCGCCTGCTTGCCGGTGATGGTCGGCGGCCTGGCGATTGCCGGCGCGCTGGGCATCATGCGATTGATCGCGATGTTCAGTCCGGTGAACTTCTTCGCCCAACCCGTGGTGACCATGATCGGCCTCGGTATCGCGGTCGACTACGGCCTGTTCGTGGTGAGCCGGTTCCGGGAGGAGATCGCCGAGGGCTACGACAGCGAGGTCGCGGTTCGCCGCACGATGATGACAGCCGGGCGCACCGTGACGTTTTCGGCGGTGCTGATCGCGGTGTCCGGGGCCAGCATGCTGGTGTTCCCGCAAGGCTTCCTGAAGTCGCTGACCTACGCCGTCATCGCGGCGGTCATGCTGTCCGCGATCTTGTCGATCACCATCCTGCCGGCTGTGCTGGGTATCCTCGGCCACCACGTCGACGCGCTGGGCGTGCGGACCTTGTTGAAGGTGCCGTTCTTGGCGAACTGGAAGCCGTCGCGGGTATATCTGAACTGGCTGGCAAACCTGCTGCAAAAGACCAAGACCCGCGAAGAGGTCGAGCAGGAGTTCTGGGGCAAGCTGGTCAACCGGGTGATGAAGCGCCCGCTGGTGTTCGCCATTCCGATCGCGGTGGGGATGATCCTGCTGATCATCCCGCTGGGCAACCTGAAGCTCGGCGGCTTCAGCGAGAAGTACCTGCCGCCGACCAACCCGGTCCGGGTGGCACAGGAGAACTTCGACAAGCTGTTCCCGGGCTACCGCACCCAGCAGCTCACCATGGTGATCCAAAGCAACAACGGCAGAAATGTCACCGATCAGCAGGTCGCCGAAATCCGCAATGATGTCGGATCTGTCAGCGGGTTCACCGACAAAAGCTGGCAGGAACGCCCCTGCCCAACCGTCGCCGATAATCCCTGTGTTGCAGGCCCCAACGGGTCCAGCCGCCCCAAGAACGACTCGGTGCGCGTAATCCAGAACGGGCTGGTGAACCCGAATGACTCGGCCAAGAAGATCAATGAATTGCGGGCCATCTCCGCACCGAAGGGGCTGACCGTTCTGGTCGGCGGCACGCCCGCACTCGAGCAGGACGCCATCCACGGGATTTTCGGCAAACTGCCGCTGATGTTGGTCATCCTGTTGACCACCACCACACTGTTGATGTTCCTGGCATTCGGATCGCTCGTGCTGCCGATCAAAGCGACGGTGATGAGCGCATTGACGCTCGGATCGACGATGGGCATCTTGACCTGGATCTTCGTCGACGGCCACTTCGCCACCTGGCTGAATTTCACGCCGACGCCGCTGACCGCGCCGGTCATCGGTCTGATCATCGCGGTGGTCTTCGGTTTGTCGACCGATTATGAGGTGTTCCTGGTGTCCCGGATGGTGGAGGCGCGAGCGCGCGGCATGTCCACCGCCGAGGCCATCCGGATCGGAACCGCGGCCACCGGTCGCATCATCACCGCGGCGGCGACCGTCCTTGCCGTGGTCGCGGGCTCGTTCATCTTCTCCGACCTGGTGATGATGAAGTACCTGGCGTTCGGCTTGATGGCGGCATTGCTGTTGGATGCCACGGTCATCCGGATGTTCCTGGTGCCGTCGGTGATGAAGCTGCTGGGCGACGACTGCTGGTGGGCGCCGATGTGGATGAAGCGCCTGCAGAACCGGATTGGGCTCGGCGAGATCCACCTGCCCGACGAACGCAAGCGGCCCGTCCCCCGCCCCCGCGCCGAGCGGCCCGCGGTCGCCCCCCGGCCCCCCGTCGCTGCCACACCGCGTCCACCGCATGACCCCACCCATCCCGGCGTGGAGGCCACGCAGCGGCCAGGTAGACCGCCCGGTCCTGCGCCTCGGCCAGAACCCCGGCCGCCGGCGCCGGACACACCATCGGCCGCGGGCACCACGAAGATGCGCGCGCCTGGGCACCCAGAGCTCACCGAGCCGCCGACGACGCGCTTCTCGGCACAGCAGAACGCTGCGCCGTCTGCTGTTCCTGGTCGCGAACGCCCCCCTTCGCCCGGCGCCCCGCCACCGGAAGAACGCGAAATCGAGTCCTGGCTCAGCGAATTGCGGGGGCCGCAACCGAACGACCACCCGGGCGATCCGCGCGGCACGACCACTCCCGCGCCGCCGTCGGAACCGTCTGCCGACCAGACCCGGGCGATGCCGACACCGGGCCAACCTCCTTCAGGGCAACGACCCAGCGGCGAGGACCAAGAGGACCAAGCCACCACCGCCATCCCGACCAGCCCGCGGGAAGAGCAGGACCCCGACGTGGCCACTCAGAAACTGAACGCCCGCGGAAACGACGCCGACAGCGGCGGTCGGCCACGTCAGCGCCGCGGCGGTGGGCTCAGCGCTGCGGACCTGCTGCGCCGAGAGGGCCGGATCTAGCTCTGCGACCGAGCAGGCCGAGTTCAGTCGTCCGGTTTGTCCGGTTCGGCTTGGATGACCGACGGGTCGTCGTCGGTTCGCTTCGCTGCGGCGGACGGATCCTCGGCCAGTAGCACCTGAAACGCGTTGTTGAAGAAGGCGACCGTGGGGACCGACAGCAGCGCGCCGACGATTCCGGCCAGCACCCCGCCCGTCGTGATCGCCACCACCACTGCCAGCGGATGGATCGACACCGCCCGACCCATCACCAACGGTTGCAGGATGTGCGCCTCGAGCTGGTTGACGCCGAGAAGCAGGCCCAACGTGATGAGCGCATAGATCCAACCCTTCGCGAGCAGGGCGACCACCACGGCCAGGAAGCCGCTGAGGACGGCACCGACCAGCGGGATGAACGCGCCGAGAAACACCAACGAGGCCAGTGGCAGTGCCAGCGGCACGCTCATGATCGCCAAACCCGTGCCGACTCCCGCCGCGTCGACCAGCGCCACCAGGAAGGTCGCCCGCACGTAGCCCACCAGCGATCCGTATCCCGCACTGCCGGCGGCGCGCACCCGGTCCCGGACGTCGACCGGGAAGATCTTCGTGACGTAGGCCCAGATATTGCGCCCGCCGTACAGGAAGAAGATCAACGTGAACAGCATCAGCAGTGCGGCGGTGAGGATTTCGGTGACGGTGGCCGCAGTCGACAAGGCGCCACTGGTCAGCTTCGCCTGATTGTTCTGCAGCGCCTGAATTGCGGCGTTGCCGGCGTTCTCGATCTGTTGACGGCTCAGATGCAGCGGCCCCTCGATCAGCCAGGTGCGGGTGGAATCGATGCTGCGGGTGACCTGGTTGACCAGATCCGGCAAACCGGCGACGAACTGACTGATGACGAACGCCAAGATGCCGCCCAGAATCGCGAAGGCGCTCAGCAGCACCAGGGCGACCGCGCCGCCACGCGGCGCCCCCCGCTGGTCCAGCCAGTCGACCGCCTGGACCAGCAATGCGCTCAGCATCAACGCCAGCAGTAGCGGGACGACGATGATCTCCAGCCGGCTGATGACCCATAGCAACGCAACCAGGGCCCCCAGGATGACCAACAACCGCCAGGACCAGGCAGCCGCCTTCCGAACGATGGGTTCGACCGAGTCCGCGTAGTCCGCGCCGGTCTTCGACGGCATATGCCCAAGCCTAGCCGTCGTCGCGCAGGTCACGGTCCGCAAACAGAGTTCAAACAGCTGCGCCGCGGACCGATCCCGGCGCGACCTGCGGAGCTACGCTAAGGCACGTGTCTCGCGACGCACCGGCCACCAACGCCAACGGTCAACACGGGGAGCGTGCCCGTGGCAAATACTGGTGGGTGCGCTGGGCCGTTCTGGGCGTCGTCGCGATCGTGCTGGCGGTCGAGGTGTCACTGGGCTGGGACCAACTGGCCAAGGCCGCCAAAAGCGTCTACTCAGCGAAGTGGTGGTGGCTGCTGGCCTCGGCGTTGGCGGCCGTCGTATTGATGCATAGCTTCGCCCAGGTCCAACGGACCCTGCTGGCATCGGCCGGCGTGCACGTCAAGCAATTGCGTTCGGAGGCCGCCTACTACGCGGCCAACGCGTTGAGCACCACGCTCCCCGGGGGTCCGGTGATTGCGGCGACGTTTTTGCTTCGGCAGCAACGAATTTGGGGTGCTTCGACATTGGTGGCGTCATGGCAGCTGGTGATGTCTGGTGTGTTGCAAGCGGTCGGGCTGGCACTGCTCGGTCTGGGCGGCGCGTTTTTCCTCGGCGCGAAGAACAACCCGTTTTCGTTGCTGTTCACCCTCGGCGGCTTCGTCGCGTTGTTGCTGCTGGCCCAGTCGGTGGCGTCGCGACCGGAACTGATCGACGGGATCGGCTGCCGGGTGTTGTCGTGGGTCAACTCCGTGCGTGGCCGGCCGACCGACACCGGCCTGGCCAAGTGGCGCGAAATGCTCTCGCAGCTCGAATCGGTCAGCCTCAGCCGCCGCGACTTGGCGGTGGCGTTCAGTTGGTCAATCGTCAACCGATTCGCCGACGTCGCCTGCCTCGGCTTCGCTGCCTACGCAGCCGGTGACCACGCGTCGGTCGGCGGGTTGACGGTCGCCTGCGCGGCCGCACGCGCGGTCGGCACGATACCGCTGATGCCCGGCGGCCTATTGGTCGTGGAGGCGGTGCTGGTGCCCAGTTTGGTGTCCAGCGGGATGTCACTGCCGGGTGCCATTTCGGCGATGCTGATCTACCGGCTGATCAGCTGGCTGTTGCTCGCTGCTGTCGGCTGGGTGGTGTTTTTCTTCATGTTCCGCACCGAGAACCAGGTCGATCCCGATGCCTTGGCCGCCTTGGAAGCCGATAACGCGCCCGGCCCCACGTCGGCCGCCGAACCCACCGCGGCGGAGTTGCCCGTCGATGCGCTACAGGGTCCGCTGCCGCCGCCGGATTCGGCTGCCAAGGCCGGCAAGGCTACAAAGATCCGCGCGCGCCGTGGCGCTGCCCATAACTAGCGGGTGACTACCTAACGGCGCTGAGTCCCGGCATCACCGCCGGGCCGGGTGCGGCCGGCGCCGCGGCCGGAACGCCACCCGAAGCCGCCGCGCCCTGGGCCCCGGAGATGGCTTGCGCCGCGGCAATCGGCAGGCCACCTGGCAGCCCGCCCGGCAGCGCGCCCTGCGCGCTCTGCATGAAGCCGAGCACCTGGGGAAGGCTGATCGGCAACTTGCACCTGCTCGACAGGCCCGCCAGCGGCAGCGCGATCGTCTGCATGTCGCCGGCCGCCTTCGGGTTGGCGTCGAAATAGGTCTTCAGCGAGTCGACCGACTGCGGTCCCGCCGGCTGCTGCAAGACGCTCGTCACGGCCAGGTTGGTCTCCGGATGCCCGTCCAGGTAGTCGCCGGCCGACCTGGCCACGTTGCCGATCGTTCTGGCCATCTCGCTGGCGGCACAGGGATCAGACGCCCCGACCGCCGACGGCGCGGACAGCAGCACGACTGCGGTGGCACCGCCCATCGCGGTGGCGGCCAAGACGCCGAGCAGCCGTCGGCGCAACGTTGCAGTACTCCCAGTCAGGGAAGGCATAAACAGCTCCTAGTGGCTTGCGGGCGAACGCCCAGACGACATCCTGCCATCGACTTCGTCGGCGCGGCCAGTCCAGCCGACGGGAGACTGCTCACAGTCGATCAGCGTCGCCACCAGACGAGACCCAAACACTGCCATCGTTGCCGAGTTGTTGCAGCTCAGCGCGCCGTAAGCGGCCTCGCCAGATAGCTTGCTGGGGTAGGCTCGCCTGCAACGCTAACGCGGGGAGACCAAGATCCAGCACTTCATGATGCGCCTAAGCAGCAACCTGCGCAGATTCCGCTGGCTGGTGTTCACAGGTTGGCTGCTCGCGTTGCTACCGGCGATCTACCTGACGATGACCGGGTCGGGTCACCTCACCGGTGGCGGCTTCGAGGTGGCCGGATCCCAGTCGCTGCGTGTCCATGACGAGCTCGAGGGGCATTACCCCGAGCAGGGCGCGTCACCGCTGGCGCTGGTGGCGGCGCCGCGCGCGGATGCCAGCTACGAAGACATGAACGCCGCGGCCGCGTTTCTGCAGCAGGTCGCCGGCCAAGTCTCCGACGTGGCGGTGGTGACAAACCCGGCTCAGCCGGCGCCGCAGCCCGACCGGCCGTATGTGGTGTCATTACGCCTCGACTCGTCGAATAACAGCAGCGCCAGCGATGCCGCCAAGAAGCTGCGGTCAAAAATCGGCGTCCAGGGCGACCGGCCGGGACAGATGGACAACGCCCGCGTCCGGCTGTACGTCATCGGCCAGGGCGCGCTGAGCACGGCCGCGGCGGCCAACACCAAACACGACATCGCCGCGGCGGAACGCTGGAACCTTCCGATCATCCTGATTGTCTTGCTGGCGGTGTTCGGTTCGCTCGCCGCCGCCGCGATCCCGCTGGCGTTGGGCATCTGCACCGTCGCCATCACCATGGGACTGGTCTATCTGCTGTCCGGCTACACCACGATGTCGGTGTTCGTCACGTCGACGGTGTCGATGTTCGGCATCGCGCTGGCAGTCGACTATTCGCTGTTCATTTTGATGCGCTTCCGCGAGGAACTGCGGGCCGGACGTCAGCCCCAAGAAGCGGTCGACGCTGCGATGGCGACCTCGGGTCTCGCGGTGGTGCTGTCCGGGATGACCGTCGTCGCCTCGCTCACCGGCATCTATTTGATCGGCACCCCGGCCCTGGCGTCGATGGCCACCGGCGCGATCCTCGCGGTGGCGGTAGCGATGCTGACTTCGACGACGATGACCCCGGCGGTGCTCGCGACGTTCGGCCGGGCCGCCGCCAAGAGATCGGCGGTGCTGCACTGGTCGCGGCGGCCCGAAACGACCCAGTCGCGGTTCTGGAGTCGCTGGATCGGCTGGGTGATGCGCAGGCCGTGGGCGTCGGCCGTGGCGGCATCGGCTGTTCTCATCGCGATGGCGGTGCCGGCCATGTCGATGGTGCTGGGCAACAGCCTGCTACGGCAATTCGATTCATCACACGAGATTCGCGCCGGGGTGTCGGCGGCAGCCGATGCCCTGGGTCCCGGCGCGCTAGGCCCGGTGCAGGTGCTGGTGACCTTCCCCGACGGCAACGCCTCGGCGCCCGCGCATGCTCCGGTTCTGGCCGCGATCCGTCAGGAGATGGCGCGGGCGCCCGACATGGCAACGGTGGCCCCGCCGGTGTTCGCTGACAACAACACCAGCGCCCTGTTGTCCGGGGTGTTGTCGGTGGATCCCGAGGATCTGGGTGCCCGCAGCAGCATCGCTTGGATGCGGGCCCACCTACCCGCGGCCGCGGGGACCGGCACGGCGCAGGTCGACGTCGGCGGACCGACCGCGCTGATCAAAGACTTCGACGATCAGGTATCCAGGACCGAGCTGCTGGTATTGGTTTTCGTCGCGCTGATCGCCTTCGTCATGCTGCTGATCTCGATTCAGTCGGTGTTCTTGGCGTTGAAGGGCGTGCTGATGACGGTGTTGTCAGTAGCCGCCGCCTACGGCAGCTTGGTGATGGTCTTCCAGTGGGGCTGGTTGGAAAAGCTCGGGTTCGCGCCGATCAGCTCAATCGACAGCACCGTTCCGCCGCTGGTACTGGCGATGACGTTCGGGTTGTCGATGGACTACGAGATCTTCTTGCTGACCCGAATCCGGGAACGGTTCCTACAATCCGGTCACACCCACGACGCCGTGGCCTACGGCGTAAGCACCAGCGCGCGCACCATCACCAGCGCCGCGCTGATCATGATCGCGGTTTTCATCGGTTTTGCGTTCGCCGGTATGCCGCTGGTCGCCGAGATCGGGGTGGCGTGCGCCGTCGCGATCGCGGTGGATGCCACAGTGGTACGGCTGGTGATGGTGCCAGCCCTGATGGCGATGTTTGCTCAGTGGAACTGGTGGCTGCCGCGCTGGCTGGAGCGCATCCTGCCATCGGTCGACTTCGAAAAGCCGTTGCCCACAGTCGATCTCGGCGATATCGTGATGATTCCCGACGATATCTCGGCGCCGGTCGTACCCAGTGCAGACCTGCGGATCGTGCTGAAGTCCGCAGCTAGGCTCAAGCACCTGGTCCCCGACGCGATCACGGTGGCCGACCCGCTGGCCTTCACCGGATGCGGGCGTAGTGGCGAAATGCGGGGGCAGGTCAAGGGCGGCGACGGCGCGACTACGCAGCAGCTGGCCGCGGCCGGGACGCCGGCCGGCACCAACGGTCATTCGATGACCAAAAAGTTCGTCGGCGGCTTGTCGCACCGCAACGGCACCGGCCGCGCGGCACCGCGCGCGGTGCGGCCCGTGCATCCGGTCACAATGTGGCGGGGGCGGCTCTCGGTCGCGCTGGACGCGTTGGAAGCCGAGGCAACCGAGGCCGAGACCGACCACCCCAGGTTCGAGCGGCGCAGCCCGGTGGAAACCACCCACGTCCAGTTGCCCACCGGTGACCGGCTACAGATCCCGACCGGCGCAGAGACGTTGCGCCTCAAGGGTTACCTGATCATGTGCCGCAACAGCAGCCGGGACTACGCCGAATTTGCTGAGCTGGTCGACACTATGGAAGCCGAGACTGCCGCACTCGTACTGGCCGGAATGGACAGGTATTACTGTAGTCAATCACCCCGGCGGCAATGGATCGCCACCCAGTTGGTCCGGCGGCTCGCGGACCCACATCCGTCAGATTTCGACGACGAGAGTTGGCTCGGTCCCGATGCGAAGGCAGACTGGGATGAGGTCAGGCAGCGCTGCCTGTCGGTGGCAGTGGCGATGCTGGAGGAGGCGAGGTGACGTTGGCAGAGCGACGCCCCGGACCGGCGCCGCATCGATCTCCCGTCCGCCCGCGCAATGTCGAGCGGCCGGTGGAGTTCTGGCCTACCTCGGCCATCCGCTCGGCGCTGGAAGGTGGCGACATCGCCACCTGGAAGCAGATCGCGGTCGCGATCAAACGCGACCCCTACGGGCGTACCGCCCGTCAAGTCGAAGAAGTGCTGGAGAACTCACGGCCCTACGGCATCTCCAAGGCCCTTGCGGAAGTGCTGGACCGCGCGCGCGCCCATCTGGAAGCCAACGAGCGCACCGAGGTGGCCCGCCACGTGCGGCTGCTGATCGAACGGTCGGGGCTCAAGACGCCCGAATTCGCGTCCCGGATCGGAGTGCCCGTCGACGAACTGAGCGGCTACCTGGCTGCCACGACCAGCCCGTCGGCGGCGTTGATGATACGGATGCGCCGATTGTCGGACCGGTTCGCCAAGGCCAGAACTCAGCAGCCGCCCCGCCAACCATCCCAGCGGCCGCCTCGAAGCCACTGATGCTCGGCCAGCCCGACGATGTGACGCTGCGGCGAATCCTGGCTGAAACCCGCACCATCGCAGTGGTCGGCGCATCCGACAAGCCGACGCGGCCGAGTCACGAGATCTACTCGTATCTGGTTTCGACGGGTGACTACCAAGTGTTCCCGGTCAACCCGACGATCACCGAGATTGAAGGCGCCCCAGCGTATCCGCGATTGGCCGACCTGCCGGTGGCGCCCGACATGGTCGACGTGTTCCGGCGGTTCGACGAGTTGCCGTCGGTGCTGGCTGACGTGCTCGCACTTGAGCGACGTCCGAAAACCCTTTGGTTGCAAGAGGGTTTGTGGCATGAGCAAGTGGGCCGCGACGCCGAGGCAGCCGGAATGCAGGTCGTGATGGACCGTTGCCTGATGGTCGACCACGCCCGCTGCGCTGAGGCTCGTCAGCGGGCGTTGATCGGCGACACGCCTAGGACCAGCCAGTGATCGCTCTGTTTGGTCAGGGCAATGCGCAGCGCCAGCACCGCGTTGCTGGGCGGCTGACCCGGCGTGTTCTGGGTAGCGCGCAGGACCACCGCGACGGCGGCCGCAGACGGCCCGATGGCCTCCACGCCCGCTTCCAGCGTCGACGCCGAAGCCGTGACGTTCTTGTGCGCCAAATCCGCTGTGGCCTTTGAGAAATTCTCCTTGAACGCCGTCGCCTGTTCGGGCACCATCATCGCCGCGGCCCGGTCGATCGAGGCCGTGGGTTCTTGCGGCGAGAACGTGGCTGTCGCCTCCGCCATCCCGGCCGCGATCCGCACCACCTCCGCCGCGTCGGCCTTCAGGCGGCGGTCGGGCAACGTCCAGTGCATGTATCCGGTCAGCACCGCCGAAAACACCGCCACCGTGCACAGCCCGACGACCGTCAATCGCAGGCCTGGCGCGTCGTCGTCGGTGCCGACGGTGACCGAATCCCGGCGCAGCAGCCAGACATTCACCGCCACGCCCTGGACGACCAGCAGCACCAGCACCGAACATGCCGCCACCCACCAGCGCGGCCAGCCCAGAACGACCCCGATCGCCAACAGCGCAGCGACGGCGGCAACCGGCGCGGCGATATCAAACGCCAGTACCCGCCAGGCGTTCCTCATCGAACCGACTCCAGCCGCGAGATCATCAGCTTGCCGTTTACGTCGGAAACCCCCAACCGCAAATTCCAGTGCACGATCTGCGGCTTGCCGCCGGCGTTCTCGCTGACCGACGTGGCGACCACTACGAGCGTGTCGGTGCGACTGGCTACCGCGGCCGGCAGCTGCTCAGCCGGTGACGGTCGGTGGGCGCCCGGCTGAGCGTCCAGATCGTGGTGCACCGCTTCGAACGCGACCGCCTCGACCTGACCGTGGCTGGTCGATTGCAGCCGCTGCACCACCTGCTGATACGGCTGCATGGTGGAGTCGAAATCGGCGTTGAGTTCACCGACTGTCCCGTCGTGCAGCCGTTGCAAGCTGGCCGCGACGTTGCCGGCGTTCATGTTGATCAGCACGCCCGTCCAGTCGACGGCGGCTTGCATGGCTCGGCTCTGGTAGCCGCGTTCGTCGACGTCGCTGCGGTGGGCTAACCAGATAGCTGCGCCCAGCGCGATCGCCGCCACGGAAAGCGCTCCCAGCGCAGCCGACGCGACGCCGTAGCCGGAGATCGTCGGGCCCTCGAAACCATCCGAGTATTCGTCGGGCGCCGTTTCATCTGCTGGCTCGGTCTGCTCGGGCATGGGCGTGAGCCTAGACGGTATGGGGGCTGGGGCCTCGCTCACATGTGAACGTGGGTTGCCGTCAGGAAACGGGTCCTGGCAGTAGAGCCACAAGATGTGGGAGGCCCCAGTGGAGTTTCAGCGTACGAGTGTTGGTTTGGATGTGCACGCACGTTCGGTGATGGCGTGCGGCTTGGACCGACAAACCGGGGAAATGTTCGAGCGCCGGTTGTGTCCGGATCACCGAGAAATCCTGGACTGGGTGCGCGGGTTGCCGCACCCGGTGGCGGTCACCTATGAGGCCGGGCCGACCGGGTTCGGTTTGGCTCGGGCCCTGCGGGCTGTCGGGATCAGCTGTCTGGTCGCCGCGCCATCGAAGCTGGTGCGCCCACCGGGAGACCGGGTCAAAACCGATGCCCGCGATGCCCGGCATTTGGCTCGGCTGCTGCATTTGGGCCAGATCGTGGAAGTCGCCGTGCCCGACGTGGTTCAGGAGGCAGCCCGCGATCTGGTGCGCGCTCGTGAGGACTGCCGCGCTGATCTGATGCGCGCGCGTCACCGGCTGTCGAAACTGCTGTTGCGTCAAGACCGGCTCTACTGCGACGGGAAAGCATGGACGGCCACCCATGAGCGGTGGCTGCGCCGGCAACGCTTCGACCAACTCGGGCTGACGTTGGCGTATCAGGAAGCCTCGACGCGATGCTGGTGGCCCGCGATCGCCGCGACCGTCTCGACACTGCGATCACCACGATGGCCCACGATTCAGAGTTCACCGCGGTGGTGCGCCGGTTGGGCTGCCTGCGCGGCGTCGCCACGCTGACGGCGTTCGCTTTGGCCGTCGAGATCGGCGACTGGAGCCGATTTAGTGGCCGATCGATCGGCGCCTACCTCGGGCTCGTCCCCGCCGAGTTCTCCTCCGGGACCACCCGAATCCAAGGTGGACTGACCAAGACCGGCAACGGTCATGCCCGCCGGCTGCTAGTCGAAGCGGCCTGGCATCACCGCAAACCGTATCGGCCAGTGGCGACGTTACGGCGACGCTGGGCGGCCGCCAGCCCCGCCGCGAGGGCCCGCGGCCAACTCGGCAACCGCCGCCTCAACGCCCGCTGGGAGCGCTTCGATGCCCGCCACAAACGCCCCGTGGTGGCCAACGCCGCGATCGCCCGGGAACTGGCCAGCTGGTGCTGGTCGCTAGCGACGCTCGACGACTAACCGGCCACAGCAGACGTCCAGGTGAGGACCACCGCGGCGGCGTCGGCGGGCGACTTGGAGATATCCGCGTCCCGGCTATTGAGCAATCCCGTTGCAACCCAGCGTGATCACGCTCGACCCTAGACAAGCGATCACCCTCTGACTCGAAAGTCCCGTCCTGCGGTAACCAACCCGCGCATATCAGACTGACCCGCGTCGACAACGACACGCCCGACCCGCCGCTACCTCATCTGGTCAACGAAGCGGCGGCCGCAACGACGGTTACGGCCGCCGCTTCACCCTGCGCTCTTGACAAAATGATCTACATATCAGCCGGGCGACGATGCGGAGCGCGCAAGTGGCGATGAGGTCCGGGACGGCCGGGCGCTCGATCGCTGAGATGGTAAGGATGGTGGGGTGACGGTAGAAGTTATCCGCTCGGGCATCGACCTGAGCAATGTCGACGCTGGTGCCCGCCCGCAAGACGACCTGTTCGGCCATGTCAACGGCCGCTGGCTGGCCGACTACGAGATCCCGGCTGACCGTGCCACCGACGGCGCCTTCCGATCGCTGTTTGACCGGGCCGAGGTCCAGGTGCGTGACCTGATCACCGAAGTCGGCGAGGACGCCGCGAACGGCCTGACGCCCGGCACCGACGAACAACGCATCGGCGATCTGTACGCCAGCTTCCTCGATGAGGACACCGTCGAACGACGCGGTGTGCAACCGCTGCTCGACGAGCTGGCGACGATCGAGGATGCCGCCGATCCCGATGCCCTGGCTGCCGTTGTCGGCGCCCTGCAACGCACCGGTGTTGGCGGCGGCGTCGGGGTGTACATCGACACCGACTCCAAAAACTCCAGCCGCTACCTGGTGCACGTCAGCCAGTCGGGTCTCGGCCTGCCCGACGAGTCCTACTACCGCGACCAGCAGCACGCCGAGCTGCTCAATGCCTACCCGGAGCACATCGCGCGAATGTTCGCGCTTGTCTACGGCGGTTCGCCCGACGATCATCGGCAGACCGCGGCACGGATCGTGGCGCTGGAGACCAAACTGGCTGCCGCGCACTGGGATGTCGTCAAACGTCGCGATGCCGACCTCACCTACAACCTGCGTACCTTCGCCGACCTGCAAGCCCAGTCCGCGGGTTTCGATTGGCCCGGGTGGGTCACGGCCCTGGGCAGCACTCCGGATGCGGTCGCCGAACTTGTGGTGCGCCAACCGGATTACGTGACCGCTTTCGCCGAACTCTGGCGCAGCGAGGATTTCGACGACTGGAAGAGCTGGGCGCGTTGGAGGCTTATTCATGCCCGCGCCGGACTGCTCACCGATGCGCTGGTCGCCGAGGACTTCGCTTTCTACGGCCGTAAGCTCACCGGTGCCGAGCAGATCCGCGAGCGCTGGAAGCGAGGCGTCGGGCTGGTGGAGAGCATGCTGGGCGACGCAGTCGGAAAGCTTTACGTGCAACGCCATTTCCCACCCGATGCCAAGGCCCGCATCGACGCGCTGGTCGCCAACCTGCGCGAGGCGTACCGGGTCAGCATCACCAACCTGGACTGGATGACACCGCAGACCCGGCAACGCGCGCTGGCCAAGCTGGACAAGTTCACCGCCAAGGTCGCCTACCCGAACAAGTGGCGGGACTACTCGAAACTGGTGATCGACCGCGGCGACCTCTACGGCAACTACCGGCGCGGGTACGAGGTCAACTCCGACCGGGAAATGGCCAAGCTCGGCGGGCCCGTCGACCGCGACGAGTGGTTCATGACGCCGCAGACCGTCAACGCCTACTACAACCCCGGTATGAACGAAATCGTCTTTCCCGCAGGTATTTTGCAGCCACCGTTCTTCGACCCGGACATCGACGACGCAGCCAACTACGGCGGTATCGGCGCGGTGATCGGTCACGAAATCGGGCACGGCTTCGACGATCAGGGCGCCAAATACGACGGCGACGGGAATCTGGTCGACTGGTGGACCGACGACGACCGCACCGAGTTCGGTGCCCGCACCAAGGCATTGATCGAGCAGTACGACGGCTACACGCCCCGCGAACTCGACAAGGGCCATCATGTCAATGGGGCATTCACCGTCGGTGAGAACATCGGCGACCTAGGCGGTCTTTCCATCGCGCTGCTGGCCTACCAGCTGTCGCTCAACGGCGAACCCGCCCCCGTCATCGACGGCCTCACCGGCGTGCAACGGGTGTTCTTCGGCTGGGCGCAGGTGTGGCGCACCAAATCACGTGACGCCGAAGCGATCCGGCGGCTGGCTATCGACCCGCACTCGCCGCCGGAGTTCCGCTGCAACGGTGTTATCCGCAACGTCGACGCGTTCTACGATGCCTTCGACGTCGCCGAGAACGACCAGCTGTACCTCGACCCGCAACGCCGGGTCAGGATCTGGAACTAGAGCTGCCAGTCGTTGGAGCCGTCGTTCTTCGAGTAGGTCCCCCCGGTGGAGTTCTTCACGACGATGGGATCGCCGGAACCGAAGTTGTCGAAGAACCACTGGGCGTTGGACGGGCTGATGTTGATGCAGCCGTGGCTGACGTCACGCTTGCCCTGGTCGTCCACCGACCACGGCGCGCTGTGCACGAAGTCACCGCTGTTGTCGAACTGGACGGCGTTTTGGACGTCGACCTTGTAGCCCCAGGTCGAGTTGACCGGAACCCCATAGGTCGACGAATCCATCACCACTTTGGCTTTCTTGTCGAGCACGTAGTAGGTGCCGTTCGGAGTCTGGTGACCGCCGGACGCCATACCCATCGACATCGGGATCGTCTTCTCGACGGTCCCATTGCGGGCGACGATCAGCTGGTGAGTGGCGTCATCGGCCGTCGCGATCAGCTGGTCGCCGGTCCGGAAATCCGAAATGGTCCCTGCCGCGTCGACGTGCACCGCGGTGTGCGCCGGCCAGAAACTCAGCGGGCGCCAGCGCAGCTGGGTCGGCGTCATCCAGTAGAACTTGCCGGGCACGGGCGGAGTCGACGAAATGTGGACCGCCTGTTCCGCCATACCCGCGTCGGCGATCGGCCGACCGAAGTTGATGATGATCGGCTCGCCAACACCGACCGTGGAGCCGCTGACCGGATTGAACGTCGGGGGCACAAAGGGCGGCTGGCCGACGAACGGCTCCGGGTTCTGCCCCGCAGCCGGACCGGCCGGCACGGCGGCCGGAGCCGCTGCCGGGTCACCCGGAGGCGGCGGGGGTCCGAACGGGAACGCCGGCGGTGGCGGCGGTGGCGCCGCGAGCGGATCAGCCGGAGGTGGCGGTGCCAACGGGTCGACCGGCGGCGGTGGGACGCCCAGCCCGGGCGCGGGCGGTGGCGGCGGGGCCGGCTCCGGGTCAGCGAGCGCCGAGCCGCAGGCCAAGGTCAGCACAGCCGTCATCCCCGCCGCGCTCAGCGCAGCAACAAGAGGACCCTTGGTCCATCGCGACATATCTATTCCTCCAGTCACGTCTCAACCCAGTATGCATAGCGGTCACGCCGGCTTCTGGCTCGGCAGTCGTGATTTAGCCGCGATGCTGGCCTTACGCAGGCCGCTGACCTGGGATGTTGTCGATCGTTAGGGAGGATTCTACCGGTGGCTGGGAACACCGACGTCGAACAGCTGCCGCTCGGCGGCCATTCCCGCGGCTCCGGCGCCGATCAGCACGGCCGATGCGGCCAGCATCGGCAGCACGCCGCGCTCGTAGAGCAGTCCTCCAGCGAAGGATCCGGCCATGATCCCGATCTGGAACGCCGCCATGTACAGCCCGGACGCCCCATCCGGGTCGTCGGCTCCGGCCCGCATCGCCGCAGCCTGCAGCATCGGCGACACCGCATTGGCGGTGGCTCCCCACAACGCGATCGCCGCGATCCCGATCACCACGCTCGCCGCTGTGGACCACCGATGAAACGACAGCACGATCAACACCAAGAACGTCAGCCATAACCCGGCCATGCAGCTGATGACCGCCGCCCTGGGCCGATGGTCCGACGGTCGGGCCACCAATGGCATCGCCAACAGGCCCGCGACACCGTAGGTGGCCAACAACCAGGCCAGATCCGGTCCGTGCACCCCGACGACGTCGCGAATGATCACCACGATGAAGGTGTAGGAGGTGTAGTGGCCGGTGACGGCGACCATTGTGAGCAAGCTCACGATCACCAGCCGTCGATTCCGGTGGTGCCCGGCTCCTGCACCGACGCGGGCCAGCTGCTGGTCAGTCAACGTCAGCACCGGCAGCACTGCCCAGGCCGCCACCGTGACGAGGGCGGCCACCGCGGCCACCGATGCGACAGCAAACCGCCAGCCCCACAACAAGCTCATCGCCGCCGTGGCCGGGCTGCCCACCACCACGGCCAGGCTGATGCCGACGTAGATCACGGTCGTCGCACGTCCGGAGTGGCTGGCCGGAACCAGCCGGGTGGCGATCGGCGCGATGACCGAGAGCATCAGGCCGTGCGTGATGGCCGAAAGCACTCGGCCACCGGCCAGTACGACGAAGTTGGGCGCCACCGCCGAGATGAGCTGAGAAGCGGTCAGGCACGCCAACGACAGCAGCAGCGCCCGCCGTCGCGGCCAGTGCGCGGTCCAACGGACCAGCGGAATCGTGGTCACCGCCGCCACCAGCGCATACCAGGCCAGCAACGTGCCGACCACCGGAACGCTGACGTGCAGGCCCCGGGCGATCGCCGGCAGCGCACCTACCGGCAGGATTTCGGCGGTGACATAGATGAAGGCCGCCGCGGCCAGCACCGCCAACTGCATGGCGATACGCGGCGTCCACGGTCCGCCGGGCGCGGCTGGGCCTTCGTCGCCTTCGTCGGGCACGGCCCGTGACGGGGGGTCATTCCACCAGCGGCGCACTCGCGCTGCTCCGTCGGCACGGGCTGGCCCCACGGCCCCTACTCAACCATGCGAGGCGCTATCCGTTAACCATCACGACCGGACGAGTCGCGCAATGGCCGCGGAGGCTTCGGCGAGCTTCTCGTCGGCCTCGGTGCCGCCCTCGGCGACCGCACGGCTGACGCAATGTCCGAGGTGCTCGTCAAGCAGGTTGAGCGCCACCGACCGCAGTGCGTTGTTGGCGGCGCTGATCTGGGTGAGGACGTCGATGCAGTACTTGTCGTCCTCGATCATCTTGGCGATGCCACGCACCTGCCCCTCGATGCGCCGCAGTCGTTTAGCGTAGTTGTCCTTCTGCGACGAGTATCCGCGTGCGGGTGTCATTTATTCTCCAGCATCTTGGGTAGGCCTCCCCGGGCCGTCGTGACGGCGTCGATGTGCCAGACCATTGTCGATCTCGGGTTGAGCCATCGCGACGCCGCCCCCGTGAATTGGCCTGCTGCCAGCATATCCGATACCCCGCCGGGGTATGTAAATGATTTTGGGCCGGCCTGGCGGCTCGCGCATACTTGCCTGATGCCGCAAACCAATGATCGGTCACCCGCTGTCGACATCAAGCCCCGTAGTCGCGAGGTGACCGACGGCCTGGAGAAGGCCGCCGCGCGCGGCATGCTGCGGGCGGTGGGCATGGACGACGACGACTTCGCCAAGCCGCAGATCGGAGTGGCGTCGTCGTGGAATGAGATCACGCCCTGCAACCTGTCCTTGGACCGACTGGCCAAGGCCGTCAAGGAGGGCGTGTTCACCGCGGGCGGCTATCCGCTCGAGTTCGGCACGATTTCGGTGTCCGACGGCATCTCGATGGGCCACGAGGGCATGCACTTCTCGTTGGTGTCGCGCGAGGTGATCGCTGACAGCGTGGAAACTGTCATGCAGGCCGAGCGGCTGGACGGCTCGGTGCTTCTCGCCGGATGCGACAAATCGCTGCCCGGCATGCTGATGGCCGCGGCGCGACTGGACCTGGCGGCCGTGTTCCTCTACGCCGGCACGATTCTTCCGGGCCGGGCCAAGCTGTCCGACGGCAGCGAGCGCGAGGTGACCATCATCGACGCGTTCGAGGCGGTCGGCGCGTGCGCCCGAGGCCTGATCCCGCGCGCAGACGTCGACGCCATCGAGCGGGCCATCTGCCCCGGCGAGGGCGCCTGCGGCGGCATGTACACCGCCAACACCATGGCCAGCGCCGCCGAGGCACTGGGCATGTCGCTGCCGGGCAGCGCGGCACCGCCGGCCACCGATCGTCGCCGCGACGCCTTCGCGCGCCACAGCGGCGAGGCCGTCGTCGAATTGTTGCGGCGCGGCATCACCGCCCGCGACATCCTCACCAGGGAGGCGTTCGAGAACGCGATCGCGGTCGTGATGGCGTTCGGCGGATCGACCAACGCGGTGCTGCACCTGTTGGCGATCGCCTACGAGGCAGGAGTGGAGCTGTCGCTGGATGACTTCAGCCGCATCGGTTCGCGGGTGCCGCACCTTGCCGACGTCAAACCGTTCGGCCGGCACGTGATGTCCGATGTCGATCACATCGGTGGGGTGCCGGTGGTGATGAAAGCCCTGCTCGACGCCGGCCTACTGCACGGCGACTGTCTTACGGTGACCGGTCGCAGTGTCGCCGAGAACCTCGCGCACATCGACCCGCCCGATCCCGACGGCAAGGTGCTGCGCGCTCTTGACCATCCGATCCACCCGACCGGGGGCATCACCATCTTGCATGGGTCGCTGGCTCCGGAAGGCGCGGTGGTCAAGACTGCGGGCTTCGACTCCGACGTGTTCGAAGGCACCGCAAGGGTTTTCGACGGGGAACGGGCCGCATTGGACGCCTTGGAGGACGGCACGATCACGCACGGTGACGCAGTGGTGATCCGCTACGAAGGCCCCAAGGGCGGTCCCGGGATGCGGGAAATGCTCGCGATCACCGGAGCCATCAAAGGCGCCGGGCTGGGGAAGGACGTGCTGCTGTTGACCGACGGCCGATTCTCCGGCGGCACCACCGGCCTGTGTGTCGGGCACGTCGCACCCGAGGCGGTCGACGGTGGACCGATCGCCTTCCTGCGCGACGGCGACCGGATCCGGCTCGACGTCGCCAAGAGCACTTTGGAAGTGCTGGTTGACGAAGATGAGTTCGCTTCCCGCCGTGAGGGTTTCAGTCCGCCGCCGCCCCGCTACACCACCGGCGTGCTGGCCAAGTACGTCAAGCTGGTGGGTTCGGCCGCCATCGGAGCGGTCTGCAGCTAGGTTCGCCCCCGCGGGCCCGCGAAGTCAGCCGTGCAGTTCTTGCGCTAGCGCCGGTCGCCCGCGGTTTGCAGAGTCATCCGCAGTGCGTGCAACGCGCGGTGCAGTTCGTGCTTGACGACCTCGTCATCGGTCCCCAGTTCCGCGGCGATTTGCATCGTCGTCTGCCCGAGGTAATGGGAGCGGTAGATCATGGCACGCTGCGGATCGGACAGCTGGGCCATCGCCACCCCAACCCAATCTCCATCCGGCCTAACGTCAATCGTGGCTTCCCGCTGGAAACGCCACTCCATGCTGGTGCGCGGACGTCTCACCGCGGCTTGGCTCCGGTTCGCAGCTGCGACAAGGCGACTCCGGGCGTGTTGGGCCGCTGGAGGGCATTGCTTCGGCTCCCGCCGTCGGCAAGCGGGATCCTCCGCGGTGCATTCTTGCCCGCAGCGCATCGACGATTCGATGACGAAACCATCCGGATTCACTCTCGCGCCCATTTCCGGTTACAACTTGCGAATAGTTGTACCTGATGTATACAGCGATCGCACTGATGTGTCAATCGCGACACATCGGCAGATTTGTCCTATACTACGAGGGATGTCGGAGGCACCGAACTTTCAAGCCGAGGTGCGCGAGTTGCTGCGCGCCCGAATCTTGGACGCTGCATATGCGCTGGTCTGCGCCGAGGGTTGGCAGGCGGTGAACATGTCACGGATCGCCACCACGGTCGGCATCAGTCGACAAGTGCTGTACAAGGAGATCGGCGCGAAGCAGGCACTAGGCCAGGCGTTAGTCCAAAGGGAGACCGATCGATTCATCACCGGGGTCATTTCCGCGCTGCGGGCTCATCCCGACGACGTGGCCGCCGGTCTTGCCGCCGGCGCGGCCTTCACCCTGCGCGCCGGCGCCGACGACCCACTGGTCAAAGCGAGCCTTACCCGGGCTCGCGACACGGAGGTTGGGCTGACTCCGCTACTGACCGTGGGACCGAGACCCATCTGGCGCGGTGCGATGGACATGGTCGCCGCGGCCGTTCGGGATCTCTACGTTCTTCCCGATCCGATCGATCGGCACTTGGACTCGATCATCGAAGTCGATTTCCGCTTGACCTTCAGCCATATGCTGCAACCCATGGGCACTATCGACGATGCCGCCCAGCAGATCTATACGACCGTGCGCGCGTTGCTCGACGCCGCTGCCCCCCAGGGCGGGTAGGAAAGCTGGACATCGCAGATCGACTTCGACTGGATGTCCCAGTCGGTCAGGCCGGGATGGGTGGCGGTCTGGCAGGTGGCCCCCTGGCCGCTGCGGTCGCCAAGGCGGGCGGGCTGGGCACCCTTGGGTTGGCGCTGCCCAGTCAGTTGCGTGCGGCCATTGACCACGTCCGCACCGAGGCCCCCGGGCGTGCCGTCGCGGTGAATCTGTTGATGCACTTCGCCCGTCGTAGCCACGTCGCGGTGTGCGTCGATGAGCGCGTCGAGGTTGTGGTGGTGGCGTTCGGCGGTGATCGCGGCATTGTCGAGCAACTGCGCGATGCCGGGATCTTCGTCTTCGTGATGGTCGGCAGCGAAGCTGAAGCGCGACAGGCAATCGGTTGGGGCGCTGACGGTTTGATCGCCCAGGGACGAGAGGCCGGCGGCCATCTCGTCGGGACCGTGCGCGCGCTGGACTTTCTGCCACAGGCTCGTGCGGCGGCCGGTCAACGGCCCGTCTTCCTCGCCGGCGGAATCGCCACTGCCGCAGACACCCGCGCGGCGCTGGACGCCGGAGCCGACGGCGTCATTGCCGGAACCCGGTTTCTGATGACGCATGAGGCCAATGCGCATCCGGAGTATCAGCGACGAGTCCTCGACGCCGAAACGACCATGGAAACCACATTGTTCGGTTTCAGCTGGCCGCTTCGCCATCGCGTGATACCCAATGCAGCCACTCGACGGTGGTGCCGCGGCGATGGGACGGCCAAAGCGTTGCCCGCTGCCCTCAACGCCAGCAGCCGCTGGCTAGCGGTACTTGGGTATCTCGACGCCGGCGCGCTCATCCGCGTGCAGTCACCCAGGTTGCCGATATTCACACCGCTGGCACCGCTGGCGGGCATGCCCGATTCCTCAGTGGACCACGGGGCGCTGTACGCCGGCGACACCGCGCTACGGATCAACGAGATCGTGTCGGCCCAGCAGGCCGTCAACGAGCTGGCACCGTGACGCTTATTTCTTCAAGGCGAGCGCGAACCCGTCCCAGTGCTTCGCCCCAACCGTCTGCAGCACTGCGGTATCGAGCTCCGGGTGATGGCCCATGATCTCCAGCGTCTGCCGAGTTGCCCGCACCACGTCGTCGGGGTCGGATGACAGGATTGCGCCCTCACGAACGACGTTGTCCACCACGATAACTGAGCCGGGATGGGTCAGCCGCAGAGCCCAGTCCAGGTAGGCGGCGTTGTTTACTTTGTCGGCGTCGATGAACACCAGGTCGAAGGGACCTTCGGTCACGGTCGGAAGGGTCTCCAGCGCGGGACCGATCACCACGGTGACCCGATCGCTGAGCCCGGCTCGGTCGATGTTGGCCTTCGCCACCTGGGCATGCGCAGGCTCGTATTCCAGCGTGATCACCCGCCCGTCGGGACCGGCGCCGCGGGCCAGCCAGATCGTGCTGAAGCCGCCGAGTGTGCCGATCTCCAGAATGCGGCGAGCCCCGATCGCGCCGGCCAGCAGGCTCAAGAATTTCCCTTGTTGAGCCGACACCGCGATTTGCGGCAGCCCGGCCGCATTGCTGGCCTCCAGGGCGGCGGACAAAACGGGATCGTCGCCAATCACCGTGGTATCTAAAAAGCTGTCAACGTCGGCAGGGGTTGGCTCTTGGGTCATAAGCCCACGCTAGCCCGCCACCTTCACCGATCGCCACCGCATAATCGACTGTACCATATACCCCTAGGGGGTATATGGTACAGTCGTGGTTGTTCGCTGGATCCGAAGAGAGATAAGGGTGGAGTAGATGGCAAACGAGGCAGGAACACTACTGACTTGTTCGCACGACGGCTGCGGCTGCCGGGTTCGCATTGAGGTCGAATGCCACTGCGCAGGCGCGGACCAGCCGTACCGGTGCACCTGCGGCGACGAAATGGTCGCCGTCGGCTAGCGGCGAATCGCCGGGGCTTACCGCACACCTTCTTTGGCGTATACCACTCGGAGCACGTGCCCGAGTTCGGGTCCCATGACCAGCTCGGCCAACGTGCACAACGTCGCGACGTACTGCGGTCCGTGCGGTGGCGCTGCGTCGCACAGATGATGCGCGATCTCGTGGAGCACCACCAGCTCGCGCATCGCCCAGTCAGCTGTCGCGAGGTCGGGCACCGCGATAACGCCTGCACCGTCACGGTTTTCGTAGTGAGCAGCGGTGGCGGCTCGGCGTGCCCGTACCGTGAGCGGGGCTATGTTCGGCCACTGTCGTCGTACCGCCGGCAGTGTGAGCACGTCATCGACGTAGCGCTGCACCGCCGGAACCGACCCGAACCGCGCCTCCGGGGGCAGCGTCAACTGGGCGCCGAAGAAGTCAACGCTGCGTGACCCGTGTTGGGCGGCGCGATCGAACAGCGTCCGGACGAACTCCTCGGCGGCGTAGACCTTTCCGCGCTGCCAATCGCGGGCAGCCGGATCCTCGGCGTTCACCGCTCCAGCGCGGTCCGCGCCCCCGAGAGCTCTGGACCGCTCCCCAGCCGCGCCCGCTTGCCGGCTCGGTCCCCCGCTCGCCGCGCCGCCGAGGAGTACCCCGCGGTAGCCCGGCTGGCCTGCCAGGTGCCCCGCGCCTTGGACGCACTGCGATAGTAATCGCGGAGTTCGATTTCCTTGTTCCGCAGTGCGATAGCCGTACCTGGCGGGCGACGGCGATCCTCCTTTGCTTCGCGCTGGGTCTGCTCGCGAGCCTCGGTTAACCGCTGACCAACCCGGGCGCCGAACGCGAGCTGGAAATTGAGCCGTGCGGTGATCGTCGGGGTCGGCCGGTGCTCACCGGAAGAGATGTAGCCATCCGACGCGCGCACCATCTGAACCACCAAGCTGGCATACAACGCGTGCGTGGCATCGATATCCTCGGCAAACCCGTAGGCGTACACGAACGTTGAGTTGGAGGCCACGTCGCAGCGCACGTCGTTCGCCGAGGCGATCACCACGAACAGCTGCACATAAGTCCGTAATCCCCGGGTGCCGGGCGCGCCGATCGTGATGGTGCGCTGGACCGGCGCTTGGGCGGACGTGCGCTTCTCCGCGTGCGACCGCGCCACCGCCAGGTCGATGGACGTCGCGGTGGCCAGTCGTTGCGCGGCTGCCATGAACGCCTCCGCCTCGTGGGCGTTGTCAGTGCCTTCGGCCTGACGCAACAGCGCTGCGATGCGCGCCAGCATCTTGTCGTCAGTCATAGCGCCACTTCTCCTCATCGCTGCGCTCTGCATCGTCGTCGGCGCGAGTCATGGCACCAAACTAAAGGAACGCTACGACCATCCGGCGCCCGCTATTCACAGTCGTGCGTTGATCCACGCGACGACATCGTCAAGCACCTGGTTGCGCTCCGGTTCGTTGAACACTTCGTGATACAGACCCGGATAGATCTTCAGCTCGACGTCGGAACTGCCCACGGCCTCGACGAGCTGACGGCTGCCGTCGACGGGGATCAGCCTGTCTTCGGACCCGTGTACGACCAGCAGCGGCGCAGTCAGTGCGGGGGCCCGTTGCTGCATCGTCTCCCCGACCGTCAACAGCGCACGTGCGATGCCGGCGGGGACCTTGCCGTGGTGTACCAGTGGGTCGGTGTTGTAGGCGTCCACCACCGCCGGGTCGCGGGATATCGCGCTGGCGTCGAGTTCCTGCACCGGGAAGCCCGGCGCGATCGCGCCAACAGCCTTGGCGACCAGTAACAGCAGCGGTGACACGGCGGACTGGGCCGCCACCGCCGGCCCGGACAGCACCATCAGGTCGTAGTCGTCAGGGCGTTCGACGCCGTAGGCGAAGACGATGCCGCCGCCCATGCTGTGGCCGAGGACGATGCGCTTGAGCCCGGGATGCTCTTTGGTGGCGATTCCGACCAGGGTGTCGAAGTCGCCGGTGTACTCGGAGATGTCCTTGACCAGCACCCGTTTGCCGCCCGAGCGGCCGTGCCCGCGGTGGTCGAGCGCGTAGGTGACCAGCCCATCGTGACCAAACCGCTCGGCGACGTGATCGTAGCGGCGGGCGTGTTCGCCCAGCCCGTGCGAAAGGACCACCACAGCCCGCGGTGTCATGTCGGGCGTCCAGACGTCGTAGACGATTCGCACACCGCCCACGCCGTCGAAGGTCCGTTCGGTACGGGTGGTTGTCATCAGGGGCAGCGTAGACCCCGGTGTCCGACGCGGTGCGTAAGCTCGCTCGGGTGAGCTTGCTCGCCGAGGAATTCGCCGGTGACGGCGACGCCGATTTCTCCGCCACCGCTGAGCCCTACCGGCGCGAACTACTTGCACACTGCTACCGGATGACCGGGTCGTTGCACGATGCCGAAGACTTGGTGCAGGAGACCTTATTGCGGGCCTGGAAGGCCTACGACCGCTTCGAGGGAAAGTCGTCGGTGCGCACCTGGCTACACCGCATCGCGACCAACGCCTGCCTGACTGCGTTGGAGGGCCGGCAGCGCCGGCCGCTGCCGACCGGCCTGGGCGCGCCCAGCTCGGACCCGACCGGCGAGCTGGTGGAAAGCACCGAGGTGCCGTGGCTCGAGCCGTTGCCGGATGTCTCCGACCTCGTCGGCACGCGTGAATCGGTGCGGTTGGCGTTCGTGGCGGCGCTGCAGCACCTGTCACCCCGGCAGCGTGCGGTGCTGGTACTGCGCGAAGTGTTGCAGTGGCGGGCCGCCGAAGTGGCCGAGGCGATTGGCGTCAGCACGGCCGCCGTCAACAGCTTGCTGCAACGCGCGCGGTCACAGCTGCAGGCCGCCGGGCTCAGTTCCGAGGACCGGTTGGCCGCACCGGATTCGGCAGATGCGCAGCACCGCTTGACGGAATACATCGCTGCTTTCGAGGCCTACGATATCGACCGGCTGGCAGAGTTGTTCACCAGTGAGGCGATTTGGGAGATGCCGCCTTTTGTCGGCTGGTACCAGGGTCCGCAGGCGATCGCCGCCCTGATCCACCAGCAATGCCCGGCAGAGGCGCCCGGCGATATGCGCCTGGTCCCGTTGACCGCCAACGGACAGCCCGCCGCTGCGATGTATATGCGTGACGGCGACAGGCACCTGCCGTTTCAACTGCATGTGCTGGATATGCGCGCCAACGGGGTGTCGCATGTGGTGGCTTTCCTCGACACCACGTTGTTCTCGAAATTCGGTCTGCCCGAAGCGCTTTAGAGCCCTCATCACGAAGGGTTCCTGAGTCAGTCGTCGATGTGCGTCGGTGGGTTGGCGAAGGCGAGATCCCAAGGATGCTGGTCAGGGCCCATCACTCGCATTGCCTTTCGGGCACGAGGAAGGAACTGGCGCCGCTGTAGACCAAGTGGGCAACTGCCACGCATCGCTGCCAGGTGCCGTCAGGCTGGACGGGCCCATCGCACTTGCTGATAACGGGTCCTCCGTACTGGCAGCCCGCGCTGGCCGGCGGGGCTGAGGCGATCAGCTCCGCGGCCATCAGCACGACAGCCAGTCCTCCGACGATGCAGCGCTCCATGGTTGCCTCCCGTCACTTCGCCAACTGAGCGTTGCCGAGTCTTCGGGGTGGCGACTGCCGTCGACGGCCCAGCCAGCAACCAATGACGCTACCGAATTATCTAACTGGTTATTGCTGCCTTCGACGTCGTGATGCGCCGCAGATGGTGGCACCGACTGGCCGAAAAACCCTTAAGTGAGCGGCATTAGGCCTCGGGGTGAGGGTGCAGCCGATACAGCGTCGGATGGAGGAACCCGTCCGCTTGCTACGCGCTAGGGGTGCGGTGTAGTGGGTGTCGTCGTAGGCGATTGCTGAGGACCTGTGGTTCCACCTGGACCCATTCCGCCGGGACCCATCATCCCGCCGGGTCCCATCATTCCGCCCGGTCCCATCATTCCGCCGGGTCCCATCATTGGGCAGGTACCGTCGTGGCCACCGTGGTAACCCCGGTGCCAGCCATCATGGGGACCTGAAGACCAGCCCACGAAGAGCCCCGCGAAGAAGATCGCCCCGACGACGAACACGATGCCGGCGACGATGATCACCCACGCCGCCGCCTGGCCTAGACGGCTGTGCGCGCCGTATCCATCGACGTTCCCGGATTGCGTAGTGGCAGTGGTCGGTACGGCCCCGGGTTCAGGAGTTTGCGTCATGTTCCGCACGATGCCACGCGTATACCCCGCGGGGGTAGGGACCATTGGCCCTAGGAAGTGCAGCGCGTACCTGGTCGACTTGCCCAAGGCTGCTGGGAGAGGCGGCAACCCTTCTCTTGGCACCGCATGGGAATGTATCTGTTGTCTCGGAGGGATACGCCGATGATGTACGACGGCTGGTGGGGCGGCGGATGGGGTTGGGGCGGCTGGCTTTTGATGTCCGCTGTGATGGTGTTGTTCTGGGCGGCCGTGATCACCGCCATTGTCCTTGCTATCCGCTACCTGGTCAGCGCAGGCGGCGCCAAGGGCGGTCCGCCCCGTTACGAACCGCCGCCCCCCGAGGACGTGTTGGCCGGACGCTTTGCTCGGGGCGAGATCGATGAAGACGAATACCGGCGGCGCATCACGCTGCTGCGTGAACACCGCTGATCACGATGGCTAGGCTGACGCGGCGGGCGGCGCTTGCCACGCTCGGCGTGCTTGGAGCGGGCAGCGTCCTGGGTCTGCGGTTTGTCCATCGCAGCACGTTTGAACCGTCCTCGACGGCTATCCGCCTCACCGACGGGGGCGGTTTTGGGGGCGCGGATCGCATGGATATGAGCCGCTACATGGAGATGTTCATGCGGCACAGCGAAATCAATCGTCGCGTTGAGGACATTCCCGGCGGCGTGCGCACTACCACCGAATCAAGTTCCGCAGACCTCGTCGCCCAACTACAGGCACATGTCTCAAGCATGTACGCCCACCTCGATCAGGGGACCGAGGTCTCCTGCATGAGCCAAAGCCTGCCGACTCTTTTCCGGCACGCCAGCGGCTACCGCCGCCAGCTCACGTTCACGCCTACGGGTGTGATCGCTGAGGAGACCGCCGACGATCCCGCCCTCACCGACGCCATCCGCGCACACACACGGGAGGTCACCGGGTTCGTCCAGGACGGGATGCCCGCAATGATGCAGGGCATGATGGGGCCCGGCGGCATGATGGGGCCCGGCGGCATGATGGGGCCCGGCGGCATGATGGGGCCCGGCGGCATGATGGGGCCCGGCGGCATGATGGGGCCCGGCGGCATGATGGGGCCCGGTCACTGAGCAGCCGGCTGACCCTCGTCTCGCATTAGCAGCCGGGCGGCCCTGGCCCCTGGCCGCTGCGTTCAAAACCAGCCCGCCGCCGACCGATGTGCTGAAGCCAGTGGTGGCACCGATTACATGAAATACATTCTTAGAGGGTCCGGAGACGACTGGATCAATCCGTTGGTGGCCGTCCACGGACACCCTCCGATTATCCGCCCGGCGGTGGATGCCATCCCCGGACTAGCACCATGATCGGCTCGGCGGATAGCCGTCGAATCGTGTCCTGCACAGTGCCGACACGGCTCGGCGGATAGCCGTCGAATCGTGTCCTGCACAGTGCCGACCACCCAGCCTGTCTCCTCCACGATCTCCGGCAGCGAGAACCCCTGAAGATGTAAGTCCCCATCACTCTGCCCGCACCCTGCCCGGTCGACCCTCGCGAATTCTTTCAATCGCGGCGGCCGCACCGCGCCTCGTCAGCCCGACGACCTTTCCGATCTAGGCGTAGGTGTAGCCCCGGTTGTGCAAACGCATGATCAGCTCGTCTCTGCTGGCCACGTTCATCTGCGCCGGCCAAGCAGGCCGCAGAAGGCGGGCCTGCAATTCCGGGGATCCGGAGATCTCATCCGCGCCGCGTCGACTCATGCGTTAAAGCGTAGAACGCCAGCCCCGTTACGGCCGGCACGACAAGCGGGGAGCGGCTAGCATTGCCGCTCCACCGGACCGGGTAGCTCGGGCACCGCGCTCTGGTTGTAAGTCTTGGCGTTTGGCGGAAGCTCAGTTCCGCATGGCCCACCAGCCAAGCCCGCCGCGGTCATGGCATCGCCTCGGCCCACGCGATATGCCCCTCGAAGCCAAGCGTTCTCGCCATGTCGCGGTAGCGATCCCGATAGTCGCGATAAGCGGCCGCATCACCGTGAGCCCGCGCCAGCAGAGCCCGCAGCCGCAACAGCCAGATCTCGCGCATCACGAGAACCTCATCGGCTGGCGCGGCCGCTAACCGCTCGATCGCGGCCTCGGCTTCGGCCACCTCACTCTCTGCCCCGCGGTCAAGGAGTGTCTCCACCAGAACACCCGTCGCAATAGTGCCCACCGCCACCCTTCCTTGGCGGAACAGATGGTCGACGGCGCGCATGAGCGGTATTGCGCCGTCGTGATCTCCACGCCGAGCCCTCTCCCGCGCCAAGTATACGTTGACGATCGGTAACTCGGACAGCAAGTATCCCCGGCGCAGAAACACGTCGCTGAGCTCCGTGAGCAGCGTCTGTCCGCGATCCCGCTCCGCATCCGTCGGGCGGTACACCAGCGCAACACCCAGCGTCATCCGGGCGAGGGTCAACGCGAAGTCATCACCGGATCGTTCGGCAATCTGCACGGCATCCTCGATCTCGCGCACCGCGCTGTCTTCGGGGCCGAGCACGCCAGCCGGTATTGCCCCGTTGTAGACGTAGCAGACGACCGTCGCGTAGGACGCAGGGTCGGCGCTGCGGGCCATCGCGAGGCCGTGGCGCAGGTCGTCTCGCCATCCGGGACGACCCAGGCAATACCGGGCAAAGGCCCGCGTCGCAAAGGCGAGCGCTAACGGCGACCCGAAAAGGATGTTGCCCTTAGACGGGTCACCGTCGGCCAGGTCGATAACCTGCTGTGACCAGCGCAGCACGTCACACACCTCGCCATTTGAAATCTTGGCGTAAATGGCCGCGAGAGACAGCCCCACGATCAAGGTCGGATCGCCGATGGACTCGGTGAGGGCCATGGCTTCCGATGCCAGCTGCGACGCCTCGCGTATCCGGTCCTGAAACGCGTGATCGGTCACTAGCCCCGCCATGGCGATGGCCAGTGACGCCTTGTCCCCGGCGGCGGTGCACAACTCACGCAGTTCCTCGAAGCGCTCCCCGGCAACATTCAGATGAACTCGCCAGGCGATCCCGCACAACATGGTGCGAGGCGCGATGCGCATGGCTTCTCGGTCGGGGTCCTCGGCGGGTAATGCGTCGGCGATCTCTTGGGCGCGCTCCAAACTCAGTCGCGCCGCGGCGATGTCGCGGTTGGTCGCCCACGTTGCGGCGCGCATGTGCCAGCCGTAGGCGGCATGCAGATCACCGGCGGCCTCCAGATGTTCGGCAATCAGGCGGCATTTTCATCCGCCGAGGCCGGGTCACGTGATTCGATGGCGGCCGCGACGCGCCGATGCAATTCGGCGCGATCCGACTTGAGCTGCGACTCGTAGGCCACCGCGCGAATCAGCGGGTGGTGGAACACATACTCAGGTTGTCGTGTGAACCTGACCTGATCGATGAGCTCGGCCGCCACTAAGTCGGCGACGGCCGGTTCGACCCCCAGCACAGTCAGCAGGTCCAGACCGAACCGCGAGCCGACCACTGCCGCCGCACTCAATGTGCGTTTGGCTTTCGGGTCGAGCCGATCGATGCGCGCGGCGATGGTCGCCTGCAGCGTCGCGGGCACACTCACCTCAGCGACCTCTGCGGTCGAGATGTATACGCCCGGCTTCCCTTCCAGCACACCGCGCTCAGCGAGTTCACGCACAATTTCCTCGGCGAAGAACGGATTACCGGCAGCCCTCCCAGCGATCGCCCGCCCAGCCCGCCGACCGAGGGGTCCGGGCCGAGCAAGTCGGCCACCAACGCTGCGGTCTCTGAATCGCTCAGCGGCGCAAGGGCTATGGTTTGCGCACCGTGCACCCGCGCCAGCGCTCCTTCGTATTCGGGACGGTAGGTGACCAGCATCAGCGAGGGCGTCTGCGGGATCACGGTGAGGAAATCCACAAGCATCGACTCGCTGACCTCATCGATCCAATGCGCGTCCTCGACGACATAGACCGCCGGTTATTCGCGGGCAACGCAGCGGCATTCACCAGCGCCGTCAACCGCCGCCGACGCGCATCGGGATCGATGCCGGTAAAGGCACATCCGGGTCGGCGATGCCCAGCAGGTCGTCGAACAGCAGCAAATCCTCGGCGTCTGCGTCGGGAACCCGGTCACGCAGTCGATACGGGCGGCCTGCCCGTCAAGATCCTCGACGCCGGTTGCCGCGCGCAGCAGCCGTGCGACAGCTTGGAAGGGGACCTGGCTGGTGTGCGACTCGCAGCGGGCGGTGAACACTTCGACATCACGCGCAGCGCCATCGCAGAAACCTCACGCACCAGACGGCTTTTCCCGATGCCGGCGGCCCGACGACGCCGACCACAGCGCCGTGCCCGTCGATTGCACGGTCCAACAAGCCCTCGACGGCGGACATCTCCCATCGCCGACCGACCAGATTCGACTCAGCACGCCTTGACCGTCCGATCCTGGCGCATGCCCAG
>CAWIUP010000004.1:0-32956 GCA_963839345.1 uncultured Actinomycetota bacterium
CCGTAAGCGTTCTGCGAGATCGGTCCGGCCGCGGTCGTAGACGCAGCGGCCAGCATCAGTCCGATCAGCATCAACGCGAATCCCCAGTGAAAATTTTGGCGGGGTGGAACATGTGCGGCAAGAAGCCCGGGCGCACCTTCCCGGCCAGCACCACCGAAATCACCGCCGGCGGGTAGACAGCACATCGCCACCGTGATCGCGCAGCAAGCCGACGGAACATGCGAATGGCCAGCGCGGTGATCAGGCCCATCCGGCCGCCAGCCCGTCGAGACCGTCAACGAAGTTCATCGCGTTGACGATCGACACGGTCAGAGCCAACGTGAGCAGGATCGAGGAGGCTGGTCCAACACGATGGTTCCGACGCCACCCAGCGGGATGTAGAGGACGCTCCAGGCAACGCCCATGGTGACCAGCACACTGGCCGCGGTGATCTGACCGGCGAACTTCGTCAGCGCGTCCAGACCCCACCGATCGTCGATCGGCCGATGCCCATGATCACCGCGCCCGCCACCACCACCGCCGGCATGCCCGAGGAGTACACGAAACCCCGTGCCAGAGCGGGCAGCTGAGCGGCGAGGAAGACCGCAGCGATGACGCCGAGAAACATCGCCAGGCCGCCCATCCGTGGCGTGGGCGTCACGTGCACATCGCGTTCGCGCGGATAGGCGACTGCGCCGAGCCGGGTCGCCAACAGGCGTACCGGTCCCGTCGCAAAGTAGGTGATGATCGCGGCCGTGAGCCCAACGAGCGCCAGTTCGCGCAACGGAACACCGGCCCCACGGTCGGACAGGGCGAGCGGACCGCCGGCCAGGTTGTACTGCACCACGACTGTATTCAATTGCCGGGCGGGTCAGCCGGTCAAACTGGCGGCGTCCGCGCCGAGCACCGCGGCGATGCTTTCGGCGCTGATCGGTCCGGCTCGGAGAATGCGTGGATCCGGCCCGGTGAGGTCCAGGATGGTCGAGGCCGCCTGCTGTGCGGAAGGACCGGCGTCCAGGTAGACGTCGACCAGGTCGCCGAGTTGGTCGCGTGCGTCGTCGGTGTTGACGGCCGGCGGACGGCCGGAGACGTTGGCGCTGGATACCGCCATCGGCCCGACCTCGCGCAGCAATTCAATGGCCACCGGGTGCAGCGGCATCCGCAGCATCACCGTGCCGTGGGCATCGCCGAGGTCCCACTGCAACGACGGCGCTTGGCGGACCACCAGGCTCAGCGCACCCGGCCAGAAAGCGCGGATCAGGTCACGCGTTGCCTGCGGAACCATCAGGGCAAGGCCATCGATGGTGTGCCAGGAGCCGACCAGCACCGGCACCGGCATGTCGCGCCCGCGCCCCTTGGCCGACAGCAATCCGGCCACCGCCGCGCTGTCGAACGCGTCGGCGCCGACCCCGTAGACGGTGTCCGTCGGAAGAACCACCAGCCGGCCGTTCTTGACGGCTCCGGCTGCGGATGCGATTCCGTGTGCTCGCTGCTCGGGATCGGCGCAGTCGAAGACGTCACTCACGAGCGCCGCTCCTCCTCATCGCTTCGCTCTGCATCGTCGCGTCGCGACTCACGAGCGCCGCTCCTCCTCATCGCTTCGCTCTGCATCGTCGCGGCGCGACTCACCGGCGCCGCCGTTTCGCTGTGCCGTCACGAACCTCGACCGTCCAGTCAGATCTGTTCGGGCAACGAGGTCGTCGAAAAGGCCTGTGGCGCTGACTAGTTCGGATGTCAACGATGACGTGGTGTCGTCGTGCTCGACAGCGAAGAAACCGCCCGGACGCAACCAACGACCGGCCAGCTGGGTAACTGCGGTGATCACCGTCATCCCGTCAGGGCCGGCGAACACGGCACTCGGCGGATCATATTGAGATACTTCGGGTTCGAGCTCAACGCCGTCCGGCACGTAGGGCGGGTTGGCTACGACGAGGTCGACTTGACCGTTGAGTTCGGTGAGCAGGCCGGGGTCGGTGGCGTCAGCGCGCACCAATTCGACCGTGCTGCCCAACGAATTCCTGCGCGCGTACTCAAGGGCTGCCTCGGAATCATCGATGCCGAGCACCCGCGCCGCCGGCCAGTGCCGGGCCAGTGCGAGCGCCAGCGCGCCCGACCCGGTACAGACGTCGACAATCACCGGCCGGTCGAAAGTAGCCGGAAGATTCTGCGCGGTCGCCCATTCCAACATGGCTTCGGTTTCCGGACGCGGAATGAAGACCCCTGGCCCGACGAGCAGCGTCAGCGGCCCGAATGCGGCGGTGCCGGTGAGATGCTGTAGCGGCACTCGCCGCGCGCGCGCCGCGATCGCGGCGTGGTAGCGATCGAAGAATGCGTCGTCAGGCGAGTCAATCAGCGGCAGCCGTCCCCGTTCGGAGCCGGTCAGGTGGGCGGCCAACTCCTCGGCGTCGAAGCGTGCGGAGTCGATTCCCGCGTCTGCGAGCAGCGTCGTAGCCGAGTCGATGGCCGACCGCAGCCCGGAGGAAGGCGTCATGCCTGCTGCAGCCGTGACTGCCGGTCGGCGCTGCTGAGCGCGTCGAACAATGCGTCAAGGTCGCCGTCGAGAACCTGGTCGAGATTGTGTGCCTTGTAACCGATGCGGTGGTCGGTGACCCGGTTCTCCGGGAAGTTATAGGTGCGGATGCGTTCGCTGCGATCGACCGTGCGGATCTGGCTGGCCCGATCGGCGGACGCGTCGGCCAGCGCCTGCTCCTCGGCCATTGCCTGCAGTCGGGCGGCTAGCACCTGCAACGCGCGGGTTTTGTTCTGCAGCTGCGACCGTTCATTTTGGCAGGTGACCACAATTCCGGTGGGCAGGTGGGTAATCCGCACCGCGGAGTCGGTGGTGTTGACGCCCTGACCGCCCTTGCCAGACGAGCGGTAGACGTCGATGCGCAAATCCGACTCGTCGATCTGCACCTCGCCGACTTCGTCGGGCTCCGGATAAACCAGCACGCCGGCAGCCGAAGTATGCACCCGGCCTTGGGATTCGGTGACCGGAACGCGCTGCACCCGGTGCACTCCGCCCTCGAACTTCATCCGCGACCACACGCCGTCAGCCGAGTCACCCTTACTGGCGATCGTGAGCGTCGCGTCTTTGTAACCACCCAAGTCCGAGGTGGTTTCATCCAATACCGTCACCGTCCAGCCGTGTCGCTCGGCATAGCGGATGTACATCCTGGCCAGGTCAGCGGCAAAGAGGGCTGATTCTTCGCCGCCCTCACCGGATTTCACCTCGAGCACGATGTCGTCGGCGTCGTGTGGGTCGCGTGGCGACAGCATGTCGGTGAGCTGGGTGTCCAGCTCGGCAGCGCGTGATTCCAGCTCGGTGACTTCATCGACGAACGACGCGTCGTCGGCCGCGAGCTCGCGTGCGGTCTCCAGGTCTCCCCGCACCGACTCGAGCTTGCGGTGGGTGGCGATGATCGGTGCCAGCTGCGCGAACCGACGGCCGACTTTGCGCGCGTTGCCAGCATTGCTGTGCAGTTCGGGATCGGCCAGCTGACGCTCAAGCTCGGCATGTTCGGCCAGCAGCACGTCAATCGCCTGCACGCCCTGCGTCATGCTTCTCCTTCCAAAGGTGCCGATCCTTGATAAACGAGCCGACTCCCGACTGCTCTGAACGCAAAACGACGCCCGGCCTGTGCGGTTACCGCAACAGTTCGGGCGTCGCTGTTACTACTGCTCGGCTTTTTGAGCCTTTCCAGCCTCTTTCTCAGCACCGGGCTTGCGCTTGCCGTAGCGCCGCTCGAAACGAGCGACCCGACCGCCGCTGTCGAGAATCTTCTGCTTGCCGGTATAGAACGGGTGGCACTGCGAGCAGACCTCGACCACGATGTGGCCGCTTTCTTTGGTGCTGCGGGTCTGGAAGGTGTTGCCACAACCGCAGACCACGGTGGTCTCGCCGTATGCCGGATGAATATCGGATTTCATGATGTCCTTTTCGATTCGTCGGTCGCCGGGTCGCCCTGGTGAGCTGGTGGAGCGGACGTGAACCGGAACCTGATCTTCAGCTGCTGATTATGCCAGGTCAGCCGCTATGTCCCTAAACGCCTGCATGGGCGGGCGCATTCCCGGCGGAGCTTTCATCGCAGCCAGTCCCCGGCGGCCGGTGCTCGCCGGAGCTAACCAGGGCTGACCTGGTAATTCGCCTGCGCCGCCGCGGCTGGATCGACCACGACGTAGCTGGTCTCGCGCCCGATCCGGGTCCACAACAGGCCACCCTTGGGTGAAGACCCTCGCGAGCTCAGCTCGCGCTTGAGGATCTTGTTGGTGGCGGTGGAGGGCAGAGCATCGGTGATCCAGACATGGCGCGGCCACGCCTTGGGTGAGAGGTCGGCCTGGCCGGCCAAAAACGCGCCGAACTCCGCGGGCGTCAACTCGGCGCCCTCGACCAGCACCAACGCCGCCATCACCTGGTCGCCCACCTGTTCGTCAGGGACCGCGTAGACCGCAACCTGGCTTACCGCCGGCAATCGGTGCAGGATGCGTTCGATGGGCGCGGTCGTCATGTTTTCGCCGTCGACCCGCAGCCAATCGCCGCTGCGCCCGGCGAAGTAGATCCAGCCGTCCGCGTCGCGGTAGGCCAGGTCACCGGACCAGAACATGCCGTGGCGCAGGCGGGCGTCGGTGGCCTCCTGGTCGTTGTAGTAGCCGGCGAACAAACCGGCGCCGGACGTGTTGACCAGCTCGCCGATTGCTTCGTCGGGGTTGATCAGCGCGCCGTCATCGTCGAATCGGGCGACCGCGCACTCGGCGAGCGTGTCGGGGTTGTAGATGCTCACGCCGGGAAAGCCCTGGCCCAACGAGCCCGGCGGACAGCCGTCTTCGCGGGTGATGATGATCGCCCCTTCGGTGGAGCCGAAGCCGTCCCACACCGTGCAATCGAAACGCCGACTGAACTCGGCGATGTCGCGGTCGCTGGCCTCATTGCCAAACGCGACCCGCAGCGGGTTGTCCCGATCGTCGGGCCGCTCGGGCGTGGCCAGCACATACGCCAACGGCTTGCCGACGTAGTTCATGTAAGTAGCGCCGTAGCGCCGTAGGTCGGTCAACAAGCCGGATGCCGAGAACGTCGCAGGCACCATCGCGGCACCGGAGCCGACCGCCACGCTCCAGCCGGCCAGCAGCGCGTTGGAGTGAAACAGCGGCATCGACAGGTAGCAGACGCCGGAGGAATCGACTTCGAACCGTTCGATCAGCGTCGACCCCGCGAAAATGACGGTCACGTGGGTGACCCGGACGGCCTTCGGCTCGCCGCTGGTGCCGGAGGTGAAGATCATCATGAAGGTGTCGCCGGCATCGACTTCGCGATGCGGGCTCAACGGCCCGGCCCCGGCCCGCAAAGCGGACCAGTCGTCGGCGGCGATGTCTATGACGCGGACTCCGGGCAGGTCAAGGCCGTCGAGCAACCCGCGGTGTGCGGGATCGGTGAGCAGTATCTGGCAGTCGGCCCGCAGGATGTCGCGGGCCAGCGCTGCGCCGCGGCGGGTGTCGTTGATACCGCACAACACATAGCCGCCGAGGGCGGCTGCCGCCATCGCGGTGAGCATCTCGGGGGTGTTGCCCAGCAGCGCGCCGACATGCAGGGGCCGGTTGGGGTCGGCGATACCGATCAACGCAGCGGCCGCAGCCGAGGCGTCCGCCAGATGGTCGCGCCAACTCCACACCCGATCGCCGTATTTCACGGCCGGAGTGGAGTCATCAACGCGGGTGCGAAGCAGTTGCTGAACAGTCTCTGCCACGGCTCACCACTTTCCCGTCGGTTCTCGACAGGTCGGCACGTTACCGGCGCAGCTTCGGCCGCCCGGCAGGAAGGCCGGAGTTCGTGACGGCCGCGATGTGCTAATCGGGCTGGCGCCGGTTGGACCGGCTCCTCAGCGGACCGTCACCCGACCCGCATCGTCACCGGTCAGTCGTTGTCCATTCCCGGTGTCGTCTTGGACACCTGGACCAGGAATTCGTAGTTGGTCTTGGTCTTCCGTAGCTGCGACATCAGCAGGTCGATGGCCTGGTGGGAGTCCAGTCCCGACAGCACCCGACGCAGCTTGTGCACGATCGCGAATTCGTCTGGCGAGAGCAGCAATTCATCCTTACGGGTGCCCGACGGGTTAACGTCGACGGCGGGGAACACCCGGCGTTCGGAGATCTTGCGGTCGAGCTTGAGCTCGGCGTTACCGGTGCCCTTGAATTCCTCGAAGATCACTGTGTCACCGGTGGATCCGGTCTCCACCATCGCGGTGGCGATGATGGTCAGCGAGCCGCCCCCCTCGATGTTGCGGGCGGCGCCCAGGAAGCGCTTCGGCGGGTAGAGAGCGGTGGAGTCGACACCACCGGACAGGATGCGGCCCGACGCCGGCGACGCGTTGTTGTACGCGCGCCCGAGGCGGGTGATCGAGTCGAGCAGCACGACGACGTCCTTGCCCTGTTCCACCAGGCGCTTGGCGCGCTCGATGGCCAACTCCGCCACCGAGGTGTGGTCTGACGGCGGCCGGTCGAACGTCGAGGCGATCACCTCGCCCTTGACCGAGCGCGCCATATCGGTGACCTCTTCAGGCCGCTCATCGACGAGCACGACCATCAGGTGGCACTCCGGGTTGTTCTTGGTGATCGCGTTGGCGATGGCCTGCAGGATCATGGTCTTGCCCGCCTTGGGCGGCGACACGATCAGCGCACGCTGGCCCTTGCCGATCGGCATGATCAGGTCGATGACCCGGGTGGTCAGCTGATCAGAGCTGGTTTCCAAGCGAAGCCGCTGGTTGGGATACAACGGGGTCAGTTTGGAGAAATCGGGGCGATTCTTGGCGTCCTCGACCGGCCCACCGTTGACGGTGTCCAAGCGCACCAACGGGTTGAACTTCTGCCGCTGGTTGGGCTGTTCGCCGTCCTTGGGGACGCGCACCGCACCGGTCACCGCGTCGCCGCGACGTAAGCCGTTCTTGCGCACCATGTTCATCGAGACGTATACGTCGTGCGGTCCGGCGAGGTACCCGGAAGTGCGCACGAACGCGTAGTTGTCCAAAACGTCGAGGATGCCGGCGACCGGCTGCACCACGTCGTCTTCGCGTAGCTCGGTGTCACCGCCGTCGCCGCCCGACCGTTCACCACGACGCCGGCGTTCCCGGAATCGACGGCCTCTACGGCCGCCGCGCCCGTCATCGTCGTCTTGCTGGTTCGAGCCACCGCGGTTCTGTTGACCACCCGAGCCCTGCTGATCGCCGCCCTTGTCGGAATCCTTCTCGGACTCACGTTCCTCGGACTTGGTGTCTTGTTGGCTTCGGTCGCGAGCGGGCTTGTCGGTGGATTGATCGGCCTTTTCGCCTCGGCTCGACCGCTCGGCGTGGTCGACGGACTGTCGCCCTTCGCTGGAGTCAGCGCGGGCCGTGTCGTCGGCGGTCGCTTCGGTGTGGGTGGCCGTCTCGGTCTTGTGGTTGGGTGACTCGCCGCCGGTACCGCCGTTGGAAGGCGCACCGTTGGCGTGCCCGTGGCGGCTTTCCCGGATCGCGGCGATCAGTTCGTTCTTACGCATCCCAGAGGTGCCCTTGACGCCGGCCCGATTGGCCAGCGCGCGCAGTTCGGGGAGCACCATGGTGGACAGCGAACCGTCCGACCCGCTGAGGTTGGCGTCCGTCGCCGACCCGGATGCGCCGGGGTCGGCGGAAGTGCCTGAAGTCACGGAGTTGGACAGCTTGTCGTTTTCGGTGCTGTCGCCGGCCGTAACGAGGTCCGTTTCAGTCACGGATTTCCTTTCTTACCCGGCCGATCGAATCAAGCCAGGGGTTCGTTGCATTCAGCCAAATCGCCGAGTGCTGCCAACAATCGACTCTGCAACGGTGATCGCCAGGATTGGCGGTTCAAATGGCGAACCATCGTCCACGAGAAGAATTTGGTGTGTTCGTCCTAGTGTTAACGCAGGTGCAGAGGCTGCGATTGCTGGACGGCTCCGAGGATAACCTGCTTCGATGCCGGAAGCAAGAAGCCCCCAGTGGCGTGGCGCTGGACCTTAGCCGTGGATGGCCACCCCAGAAGTCCAGCGTACTCCATCGCCGGGCGTCATCTCGCTGACGGCAAACCCGTTTGCGGCGCCGTACTCCAAAACCTCCCCAGGTAACTTGGATGCCGTACTCAACGCGATCACTGCAGGACCAGCGCCGGACAGCACAGCTGCGACGCCATAACGCCTCAACAGTCGAAGATATTCCGCCGACGCCGGCATTGCGGGCCCGCGATGCGGCTGATGCAGCATGTCTTCGGTGGCGGCCATCAGCAGATCGGGTCGCTCGGTGAGCGCCACTACCAGCAGCGCGGTGCGACTCAGATTGAAACGAGCGTCGTCGTGACTGACCTGCGCGGGGAGCAGCACCCGTGCCTCCGCAGTCGACGAGCGTTGCTCGGGAATGGCGGGGAACAGGTGAATGTCGGGATGTAACCGCAGCGGGACCGCCGAGTAGCTGGGCGGATCGCAGCTGTGGTCGGTCCACGACACCACGGCGCCGCCCAGCACCGCCGCCGCGGCGTTGTCGGGATGCCCTTCGAATTCCGACGCCAACTGAATCAGTTGCGCCTGGCCCAATGGAGTCAAATCTGCTTGTGCGACAAGCCCATTGACTGCTGCAAGGCCGCCGACCACCGCCGCGGCAGACGAACCGAGACCCCGTGAATGCGGAATGACGTTTCGAGACCGTACTTTCAACCCGGGCGCCCTGACGCCGGCCGCCTGTAGACCGCACTCGACTGCCCGAACAACCAAATGGCTGGAGCCGAGCGCCAATTCTCCAGCGCCCTCACCGTCGACTTCCACAACCAAGCCGGAATCGGTTGTCTCCAGAATGATTTCGTCGTAAAGGCCCAACGCCAGCCCGATGCTGTCGAAGCCCGGACCGAGGTTGGCGCTGGACGCCGCGACGACCGAACTGGCCAGCAGTCCGGCGGGCAGCACCCGGTTCACTAGACCAGTTCCAGTTTCGCGACGACGGCGACGGGATCGACGGGCACCGGCGACACGCTGGGCATGTCTCGCAGCGCGGTGTCGGGATCCTTGAGGCCGTTACCCGTCACGGTGCACACGACGGTTGATCCGGGTGCCACCCAGCCGTCCTCGACCGCCTTGAGCAGCCCCGCGATGCTTGCCGCCGACGCCGGTTCCACGAAGACACCTTCGGTGGCCGCCACCAGGTGATATGCAGCCAGGATCTCGTCGTCGGTGGCGGCCAGGAACCGTCCCTTGGACTGCTGCTGCGCCTCGACGGCCGACGCCCACGACGCCGGCGAGCCGATCCGGATCGCGGTGGCGATAGTTTCGGGCTGGCTTACCGGTTGGCCGAACACCAACGGTGCCGCACCGGCCGCCTGGGTGCCCAGCATGCGCGGCAGCTTGTCGATTACTCCGTCGGCTTGATACTCGGTGTAGCCCTTCCAGTACGCCGTGATGTTGCCGGCGTTGCCGACCGGCAGGGCGTGCACGTCCGGTGCGACGCCCAGCGCGTCGACAATCTCGAAGGCCGCCGTCTTCTGGCCCTCGATGCGCACCGGGTTGACCGAGTTGACCAACGAGATCGTCGGGAAGTCGGCGACGATCTTGCGGGCGAGTTCCAGGCAGTCGTCGAAGTTGCCGTCGACCTGAATGACCTTGGCGCCATGCATGACGGCCTGCGCCAGCTTGCCCATCGCGATCTTGCCCTGCGGGATCAACACCGCGCAGGTGATGCCGGCCCGGGCCGCGTAGGCGGCCGCCGACGCCGAGGTGTTTCCGGTCGACGCGCACAGCACGGCCTGCTGACCGCGGGCCACCGCATCGGTGACGGCCATCGTCATGCCGCGATCCTTGAAGGAGCCGGTCGGGTTGAGGCCTTCGACCTTCAAATGAACCGTGCAACCGGTCTTTGCGGACAGCCTGGTCGCCGGTATCAGCGGTGTGCCGCCTTCCAGCAAGGTGACGGGAACCCAGTCATCGCCGACCGGCAGCCGATCTCGATAGGCCGCAATCACACCCGGCCACGGCCGATGGGTGCTGGTCTTGGCGGCGCTTGCCGAACTCATTCGCTGGTTCCTTCCAGCCGCAGGACGCTGGCCACACCCTCTACCACGTCGAGGTCGGCCAGCGCGTCGACGGTTTCAGACAGTGCGGCGTCAGTGGCGCTGTGGGTGACCACCACGATGCGGGCTCCAACCCGTTGCCCGCCCTCGCCGACCACGCCTTCCTGGCGAACTTCGGCGATGCTGACTTCGCGCTTGGCGAATTCTGCTGCGACTGAGGACAAGACGCCCGGCTTGTCAGCGACGTTCATGCTCACGTAATAACGTGTGGAGATGAAACCCATTGGTGCGATCGGCAATTGGGCGTACTTAGATTCCTTTGGCCCACGGCTGCCGAGCACCCGGTTGCGAGCCGCCATCACCAGGTCGCCGGTCACCGCCGATGCGGTCGGAGCTCCGCCGGCGCCCTGACCGTAGAACATCAGCCGGCCAGCGGCCTCGGCCTCGACCACCACGGCGTTGAACGCGCCGTTGACCGTGGCCAGCGGATGCGACAACGGCACCAGCGCAGGGTAGACCCGAGCCGAAACCCGCTGCTGCCCATCGTCGGTGATGATTCGCTCACAGATCGACAGCAGCTTGATCGTGCAGCCCAGGGCTCGCGCGGACACGAAGTCATCCGGGGTGATCTTCGTGATGCCCTCGCGGTAGACGTCGTCGGCGGTCACTCTGGTGTGAAACGCGATGGAGGCCAGAATCGCGGCTTTGGCCGCGGCGTCATAGCCTTCCACGTCCGCGGTGGGATCGGCCTCGGCGTAGCCGAGCGCGCTCGCGTCGGCCAGCGCCCGCTTGTAGTCGGCACCCGTGCTGCCCATTTCGGAGAGGATGTAGTTGGTGGTGCCGTTGACGATCCCGGCCACCCGCTGCACGGTGTCGCCGGCCAGCGACTGCGTCAGCGGGCGGATCACCGGGATGGCACCGGCGACGGCAGCCTCGAAATACAGGTCCACATTGGCACTCTCGGCCGCTTGCGCGAGCTCTCCGGTGGAGACCGATAGCAGGGCCTTGTTGGCTGTCACCACAGATTTGCCGTGCTCCAGCGCCGACAGGATCGCTTTGCGGGACGGCTCGACCGGCCCCATCACCTCGATGACGATGTCGACGTCATCGCGGGAGACCAGTTCGTCGATGTTGTCGGTGAGCAGGTCGATCGGCACACCCCGGTCAGCGGCGACCCGCCGCACGCCAATGCCGCGCAGCACCAGCGGCGCACCGATCCGGGCGGCAAGATCGTCGGCACTGTCCTCGATGATGCGAACAACTTCACTGCCCACATTGCCCAGTCCCAATACCGCTACACCGACCGGCTTCTCGTCACCGTTCACGCCTCACCTCACCTCCAGACTCAGTAGATCGTCGACGGTCTCCCTGCGCAGAATCAGACGGGCCTGCCCACCGCGCACAGCCACGACCGCCGGCCGGCCGATCAGGTTGTACCGGCTCGACAGCGAGTAGCAGTAGGCGCCGGTCGCTGCCACGGCCACCAGGTCGCCCGGCGCGATATCGTCCGGCACCCAGGTATCTCGGACGACGATATCGCCGCTCTCACAATGCTTTCCAACCACACGGGCCAGCGTCGAGGACGCGTCGGTGACCCGAGAAATCAGTCGAACGTCGTACTCCGCGCCGTACAGCGACGTGCGGATGTTGTCGCTCATCCCGCCGTCGACGCTGACGTAACGGCGATGCGCCGACGCGCTCACCCCGACGTCTTTGACGGTGCCGACCTCATACAGCGTGATGGTCCCGGGCCCGGCGATGGCGCGGCCGGGCTCGACGACTAGCCGGGGAACCGGCAAGCCCACCGCCGCGCATTCGTTACGCACGATGGATCCCAGCTTGTCGGCGAGTTCGCGCACCGGCGGTGGATCGTCGTTGGGTAGATACGAGATGCCCAGGCCGCCACCCAGATCGACGGTGGAAATCTGCGCGGTCTTGTCGACGCCGAACTCGGCGACGATGTCGCGCAGCAATCCGATCACCCGGTGCGCAGCAAGTTCGAAGCCGGCGACGTCGAAGATCTGCGACCCGATGTGACTGTGCAAGCCCACCAATCGCAGATGATCGGTGGCGAATACCCGTCGCACCGCTGCCATCGCCGCGCCGTTGGCCAGCGACAGCCCGAACTTCTGATCTTCGTGGGCGGTGGAGATGAACTCGTGGGTGTGGGCTTCGACGCCGACCGTGACGCGGACCAGTACGTCTTGGACGCCACCGGCCTCACCGGCGATGGCATCGAGGCGCTCGATCTCGATCATCGAGTCCACCACGACATGACCAACACCGGCTTTGACCGCTGCGGTCAGCTCGGCGACCGATTTGTTGTTGCCGTGCAGCGCGATCCGTTCAGGAGGGAAGTTCGCGTTCAGTGCGACCGCCAGCTCGCCGCCGGTGCAGACGTCCAGCGAGAGACCTTCCTGGTCAATCCAGCGCGCTGTTTCGCTGCACAGGAAGGCCTTACCGGCGTAGTGCACGTTGGCACCGCCACCGAATGCCGCGGCGATCTCCCGGCACCGCGCCCGGAAGTCGTCTTCGTCGATGACGAAAAGTGGCGTGCCGTACTCCTGTGCCAGCCAGTCCAGCGCCACACCTGCGACGCTGACGACACCGTCGTCACCGCGAACCGCGTTGCGCGGCCAGACATTAGGTGCCAGCTGCAAGAGCTCTTGCGTCGTTCCCGGCCGCGGTGGAACGCCGGAGTAATGAAACTCCTCGGCATGCCGCGGGCCGGCTGGGTGCGCGGTCACATCCGCTCCGGAGCGCGGACACCCAGGATGGCCAACCCGTTTGCGATCACCTGGCGGGTGGCCTGGCACAGCGCGAGGCGCGCGGTGTGCAGCTCGTTAGGCTCTTCGTCACCCTGCGGCAGCACCCGGCACGAGTCGTAGAACCGGTGGTAATCGCCGGCGAGGTCCTCCAGATAGCGGCACACCCGGTGCGGTTCACGCAGGGACGCCGCGGTATTCAGCACCCGCGGGAACTCGCCGAGATTGCGGACCAGCGTGCCTTCCTTGTCGTGGGTGAGCAGCTCGAGGTGGCCGGTGTCGGGGATCAGCCCGAGTTCGGCGGCGTTGCGGGCCAGTGCGGAGAGCCTGGCGTGGGCGTATTGCACGTAGTAGACCGGGTTTTCGCTGGACGCCGAGGACCACAGTGCCAGGTCGATGTCGATCGGGGTGTCCACCGACGAGCGAATCAGGCTGTAGCGAGCGGCGTCGACACCGATCGCCTCGACCAGGTCGTCAAGCGTGATGACGGTGCCGGCCCGCTTACTCATCTTCACCGGCTGGCCGTCGCGGACCAGGTTGACCATCTGGCCGATCAGCACCTCGACTCCTGCCGGGTCGTCGCCGAACGCGGCCGCCGCGGCTTTCAGTCGGGAGATGTAGCCGTGATGGTCGGCGCCGAGCATGTAGATGCACAGGTCGAAGCCGCGTTGCCGCTTGTCCAGATAGTAGGCGAGGTCACCGGCGATGTAGGCGGGTTTGCCGTCGCTCTTGATCACGACACGATCCTTGTCGTCACCAAAAGCACTGGTGCGCAACCAAGTTGCGCCGTCCTTTTCGTAGATGTTGCCGTTCTCGCGAAGCCTGCCGATCGCCTGCTCTACGCGGCCGCTGCTGTGCATCGACTCTTCGTGGGTGTAGACGTCGAAGTCGGTGCCGAAGTCATGCAGTGATTCCTTGATGTGCGCGAACATCAAGTCCACGCCGATCTTCCGGAAAGTCTCGTGCTGCTCGATTTGGGGCTGACTCAGTGCGTCGGGCGCCTGCTGGAGGACTTGTGCGGCGATGTCGCCGATGTAGCTGCCCGCATAGCCGTCTTCGGGCGCGGGCTCACCGTTGGCCGCGGCGATCAGCGAGTTGGTGAACCGGTCGATCTGGGCGCCGTGGTCGTTGAAGTAGTACTCGCGTACCACCTCAGCACCCTGGGTTGTGAGCAACCGGCCCAGGGCGTCGCCGACGGCGGCCCAGCGGGTACCGCCGATGTGGATCGGCCCGGTTGGGTTCGCCGAGACGAACTCCAGGTTGATCTTGTGTCCGGCCTGAGCGTCGGAGTTGCCGTAGGTGGGGCCGGCGTCGATGACGTTGTTGATGATCAGGCCCTGCGCCGAGGCGTCCAGCCGCAGGTTGATAAAGCCCGGCCCAGCGACCTCCGCCGAGGCGATGCCGTCGGCCTGAACCAATGCGTCGGCGAGCCAGCCGGCCAGCTCACGAGGGTTGACGCCGACCTTTTTCCCAAGCTGCAGCGCCAGGTTGCTCGCATAATCGCCGTGCTCGGGGTTGCGCGGCCGCTCGACGGTGACCGCCGGCGGCAGCGCGGCGGTGTCGAGCGCGTGCTCGGCCAGCACCGCGGTTGCGGTGGCCTTGAGCAGCTCGGCCAGATCGGCGGGGTTCACGCAGGCCATCCTATTGGCTGAGGTGCTTCGGCCTCGAATCCATTCCGGTGGCCGGCCGGACGCCGAGATGCGTTAGTCTGTCGTGGCCCGTTGGCGCAGCATCTCTTGTGTGCGCCCCCGTAGCTCAGGGGATAGAGCGTCTGCCTCCGGAGCAGAAGGCCGCAGGTTCGAATCCTGCCGGGGGCACCAGCGTTTTAGCAGTTCAAAAGCTTCTTTGCGGGTCCCCCTACCGGACGGTCGTGCCATCCACGTGCCATCCTGACTGTCGGCTCAGTACCCCGCTGAGCGATCTTCCCCTGTCGGGCGGCCTTCGGTAGTACACCTTCTCTGGCACCGAATAGTGGATGTCGACAGAGAAGCTGGCCACCCGGGGGCTTTCCGAGGTTGCGGTGCGTGCAGGTCCGCTCGCTCGGCGAGCAGCCTACGTTTGAACGGAAGCGTTATACCGCTTCCTCCTGACGAAGTCGTCGAGTTCTTCCGCCTGGACGAAGGAGCGGCGGCCAATCTTAACGAGCGACAATTCGCCTTCCTTGACCAGCGCGTGGAACGTGGTGGGGCTGATGCCGCCCAGTTGCTCCCGGGCCTCTTTGACCGTCATGAGTTGCCGCATGTGTTTCTTGCGGCACCACGGGCAGAGATCGAAATCTTCCTTCGGGCCCCCGGGACGTTCGGTCGTTCGCACCGGCGACCAGGTTCGGACTTCTGGCCGGTGGCGTCACCCATCAACCGACCGCCGCGAGCTGCCGCTCCCGGTATTCGGCGGCAGCCTCCACGATCCGCTGCGCGGTCCTGTAGTTGATCGCTGATGCTTTTGCGGCAGCGTTGATCGATGCGCCGCCGCGGGTTGCTACCAGCACTGCAATCACGATCTCAACAGGCTGTGTAGTCACACCGGATGAAATTAGTTCCGATGCAAGGTCTTCATCGAGCGAAAGTGGTCAGAAGAGATAGATAGATATGGTGACCTTGGGCCCTGACGTCCCCGGAGTTTGGGGCATCACGATGGTCAGCAGAACGGAAGGAGAGAGTTCGCATGGTCGCTGTCATCATCATCGTGGTCGTCGTCGTCATTCTGCTGGGAGGTGGCGTCCTCGCGTTCAACGGTATGGTCCGCCGCCGCAATCGGACCCAGGAGGCGTGGTCGGAGATCGACGTCGAGCTCAAGCGCCGCCATGATCTGATCCCCAACCTGGTCGAGACGGTCAAGGGCTATGCATCCCATGAGCGCGAGACTTTCGAGGCCGTCACCCAGGCGCGTGCCGGTGCCGTCCGCGCTGGCGAGACAGGTGACCCAGCGAAGATCGGTCAGGCCGAGAACGCCCTGACCCAGACGTTGCGTTCGTTGTTCGCGGTGGCGGAGAACTATCCGCAGCTGCGCGCCGTGGAGAGCTTCCTTCAACTCCAAGAGCAACTCACCGCCACCGAGGACAAGCTCGAGTACGCGCGTCGCTATTACAACACCAGCGCCCGGGACTACAACATTGCGCTGCAGACGTTCCCGCGCAACCTGCTGGCGGCTACGTTCGGCTTTCACGCGGTAAGTTTCTTCGAGACCGACGAGGGCGAGCGCGAGGTACCCGAGGTGAGCTTTACCGCGCCTCCAGGTGCGCCTACGCCTCCTGTCGGCCCCGGTCCGGAGAGTTCCGCTTCTCCGGCGTCGTGATCGGACGGGTCCGTGTACGAGCAGATCGCCCGTAACAAGCGGCGGGCTGCCGCCTGCGTGGTGTTGTTCTTCGTGGTGTGGGTCGGCATCGGGGCGGTGGTCGGATGGGCTGTGGTCAGCCGCGTCCCAATCGTCGCCGGCGGCACCCACTGACACCAGTGGAGACATCGTCGTTGGCGTCGTGGCGGCCGCCCTGTTCGCCCTGGCCGGCATCGCCTTCTCGCTCACCTCTGGCACCCGCTTGGTGCTGGCGGTCTCGGGCGCCCAGCCGGCCGACCCCTACCGCTACCGTCAGCTACACAACATCGTCGAAGCCTTGGCCATAGGCGACGGCCTGCCCAAGCCCGAGGTCTACGTGATCGACGACCCCTCTCCCAACGCCTTCGCCACCGGCACCAGCCCTAAGCACGCGGCCATTACAGCCACGACGGGTCTGTTATCGATCATGAACCGCGAGGAACTCGAAGGGGTGATCGCCCACGAGATGAGCCACATCAAGAACTACGATGTGCGCCTGCTGCTCATCGTGAGCACGCTCATCGGCATGGCCGGGCTGCTGGCCAGCCTGTTGTGGCGCTCCGTCTTCTTCATGCGCTCGCCGGGGCGCCAGGGCGCACAAATGATGCTGGTCGTCTTCGCCGCCGCAGCCCTGCTGGCCGTGGTGGCAGTCATATTCGGGCCCCTGGTACGCCTCGCCCTATCGCGCCGGCGGGAATCGCTGGCTGACGTCAGCGGCGTCGAACTGACCCGTAACCCCGTCGGGCTGACTCACGCACTGCAGAAGCTCCAAGCCAACGACCAGCCCTTCGCCAAGTTCAACCACGCCACCGCGGCCATGTGCATCGACGACCCGCTCCAACACCACGAGAGCTGGTTCCACCACCTCTATCGACACTCACCCACCCATCGCCGAACGCATCGCCGTGCTCCAACAGATCGAGCACGGACAAGCCGCCTAATCTTATTCGGCTGAATGCCCTGTCCGGCGACCCGACTCGTCGCTGACAGCTTTTGACCCTCGCTGCTGGACGGGTCCAGAAGGGAGGTCTCCCGGGATCACAGGACTACGCACAGGGTTGTTCCCGCGCTTCCGGCCCCCAGGGACCATCGGTTCCCTCCTCTGTGACCTTCGCCTTTATTAGCTGACCGCCAGGGCGATTAGCTGATTTCCTCCTCCGGATGTAACACGCAGCTAGCGGTTTACTCAGATCGGCACCGCGATGCGGCCCTCGCGGCCGTAGAACCCGGCGGGTCGTATTGAGTGCGGCCGGCGCGAATCTTGCTGCGCGTCAGGTGGCCGTCCAGCGGCCGGCGCACCACCTTGCCGTCGACGAGCGACAACCGTTCCGGCCATTCCAAAGCGAGGTAGCGGCCGAGGAAACCGGTCGCGCCGGTGAGCAGCACTGTGCGCACTTCGGCGCTCGGTCCAGGCAGGGTGGGCGCGGCGGTCTGCGTCGCGGCGTCTTGGAACTTGTCCAGCGTCAGGTCACTTGCGTGCACCTCGGTGACGCCGCGACGGTGCACCGACGCGAACATCGGCCGTTTAGCGCCTGGGCGACGCTGCGCTTCGGTGTAGTCGGCGAGGGCTTGCAGGTCGTTGGCCGGGCTGACGATGACCAGGCATGACCTGGGATGGCCCAGGTTCGCGCGACCTCGTCGCTGCACGCTGATCTCGGCTGACCGATATTGTGTCGGCGATGTGTGACGCTGGGGAGTTGGCGCTGATCTCTGCGACGCGGCAGTTCTCCGCATACGGCCCGTCACACTGGGCGGTGCTCGCGGTGTTCGCGATCGGGTCCGCGGGGCTGGTCTGGGTCGGACGCCAGCAAACCGAACCGCAGTCCCGGCTCCTCAGCCGCGTCCTAGGGGCTGTGACGGCCGCGATATACGGCGCGGTGGTGGTCCATAAGCTTCTCCAACCCACCACCGCCGATTCGGTGCCGCTGAACCTGACCGATCTCGCAACCGTCACGGCGGCCTACGCATTGTGGTCGCAGCGACATTGGGCCTTCGCGCTCACCTACTACTGGGGTCTGGTCCTAAGCACACAGGCGTTGATCACACCGGTTCTCTATGCCCCCGACTTCCCCCACTATAGATTCCTCGCGTTCTTTACGATTCACCTGCTCGTCGTGTGGGCGGCCATCTATCTCACGTGGGGCCGTGGGATGCAGCCGCGCTGGCGCAGCTACCGCATCGCGGTTATCACGACCGTGGCATGGGCGGCAGTCACCTTCACGTTCAACAGAATCGCGGGAACAAACTATGGCTTTCTCAACAGAAGGCCCGCCACCGCGACGCTGCTGGACGTATTCGGACCATGGCCGGTCTACCTACTGACCGGGGGCGTAGTCATTGTCATCGTCTGGGCCCTCATGACCTGGCCCTGGGAGCGGAAATGATGACACTAAAGCTTCGAAGTTAGAGACATCATCCTGGTGTGCCTGCGTGTTCCAGGCTCAGAGGGTCAACGGGTATCGCCATCACCCGAGATCGTCACCGGCGTTCGCATCGTTCCCGACAACACGCAATGACCGACCAGCTGGTCCGCGGCGAATTCAGGTGCAGCCCAAACGGCCCGCGCGGCAACCCTATTCGCGTCGTTTCTCGTTACCGGAGATCGACCAAGAGTTCTCCGAGCCTGGCTAGCCGGTGCCGTGGTGGACGGCATCGGGTGCCTACCTGTCGCAACACGCCAACACCGCGTGAGGTAAAGCATCGCAGGAAAGCTAGGTCCCGAAGGCGTCGTGGATGCCAGGGTCGAAGCGACGCCTCCAGGCGGTCGTTCGGTTTCTGCCACAATCGTTGTCACCCAGCGATATTGGCGTCAGCTCATCGACACAGTACTCGCCGGCTCGCCGATGTCGAACCGCAGTGTGAGCAGTTCACCGCTGAGGCTGCAGTAGGGTGCGGATTTCTCTGGGGAGCTGAGCCAGGGCCTTGTCCATCTGGGGAGGCGGGAGATGGTGCGACACGGCTGCGGGTCGCCGCAGCCGCCTTGCCGACGTCGTCGGGGGTGATGATCGCCTCACGGGCGAACCGCGCGGTGTAGGCCTCGGCGTCGTACATCTCGGGGACGGCGCTGGGATTCCAGCCCGCGTAGAAGATGCCCCTAATCAGGCCCACGGATTGACGATCCGGCTCAATCCATGGGTCCCAGCGTTGGCTGCGATTCGGTCGTTGACGCTCGCGGTGGCCAGGCCATGCGGAGGCTTAGGCTTGGTTGGTGGCCTCGCTTGCCGACTCGTTATGGCGCCGGAACCGGGTCCTGGCGGAGGCCGCGCTGGAGCACCCGTTCATCCAGGGCATCGCGTCGGGAGAGTTGGCCCGAGCCACGTTCGCCTACTACGTGGGACAGGATGCCGCCTTCCTCAATGCGTTCTGCCGCGCCTATGCCTTGGCTCTGGCGAAGAGCCCGGACCACGACGGGCGCATCGCGTTCAGGGAGCTCCTCGACGCCGCCGCCGAGGAGCTTCGCCTTCACCGCGGCTACGCGGACCGCTGGGACGTCGACCTTCACCCAGCGGCAGACCCCGCCACCGCGGCGTATACCAACTTCTTGTTGGCGGTCGCTGCGCTGGAGCCGGTTGGTCACATCGCGGCGGCGATGACGCCGTGCATGCGGCTTTACGCCTACCTCGGCCAGCAGTTGGCGGCCCAGACAAAACCCGACAGTCCCTATCGCGAGTGGGTGATGACCTACTCCAGCCCGCAGTTCGAGGCCCGAGCCCGCCGTGTAGAGGGCCTGCTCGACCGCTACGGAGGTGATCACGACCGCCTGGCCGTCCTGTATCACCAGGCGATGGAACTCGAAGTGCGGTTCTTCGACGCTGCCGACCGATGCGACAGACCATGACTGCCGATGCGTTGATGAGCTGTCACACCTCCGCGTGGCAGGCGGCCACTGTCCCCCCCTTCCTCGCGGGGCGTGCGGGACGGATCGCTGCCCGAGCACTCCTTCGACCGGTGGCTGGCCCAGGACTACCTCTTCGCGCAGGTCCTGGTGCGCGCTAGTCCCGCATCGCGGCCACGGCCCCCCTCGCCGACGTCGCCCTCCTCGTGGGCGGCGTGGTCGCTACCGTTGGGGAGCTCGGCTGGTTTGAGGAGATGGCGGCGAGGCGCGGGCTGGTCCTTGACGCCCCCATGCATCCGACGACTCGGGCCTACTGCGACTTCCTGCCGGCATTGACCTACTCCGGCTACCCGGCCCAGATCACGCCATCTGGGAGGCTGGTTGGCAGCGCACTGGACCGAGTGGAGAGGTCCTTTGACCACGCCTGACCCAGGTGTGCCGGTCAGCCAACCGACGCGAGTTGCGCCTGCCGATGCTCGTCGGCGGCCTGCACGATGCGCTGAGCTGTCCGGTAGTTAATCCCCGATGCCTTGGCGGCAGCGTTTATCGATGTGCCATTACGGTGTGCTTATAAGACCGCAACCACAGTCTCGACGGGCTGTGTGGTCACACCGGATGCGATCAGTTCCGACGCAAGGTCTGTCATCGGCCTGTGCAATTTCGGTATCGCCCCGTGGTCCATCATTTGGCGCTGACCACTGCGCTGCTTGTGCCGGATGGGGTTGCAGCCATGCGGCGACCTCAATCATGAAATGGGCAGAGATCGCCGACCTGCACCGGGGAACGTCTGTAGCGAACGTCGCGTGGCGGCCGGGATCCACACCGCCGGTACACCGGTGATCACGGCTTCTTATGGCCGGCGGTGCAATCCGACGAAGTGGTCACGCTTTCGTGCCAACCACCGGCTACAGCAGCGCGACCGGCGCGGTCATGCCCAGCACGACCAGCATCAGCATCAGCAGGAACCAGCCCGCGCCCTGCCAGATCCACCAGCGACCCCGGGCCCGCCACGCCCGAAATGTGCGGACGAATGCGCCGACACCACCGAGGAACAGAATCAGCGGCGCACCGATCGCCAACGTATTTCGTTGCAGGCGAGTGCAATGGGCCAGTGGGTCGGCACCGCTGCCGGACTTGCAGCCGCTGACCCACCACAACGCGAGGCCTAGCACCAGCAGGGCGACGACGATTACCACCGCGTCGAATCGGACGGCGTCGGCGAACGTGCGCCTTGCCTGCGGGCTATCGGAGCCGGACGACGTGGTGGGGCTGTTCATGGTGGTGCGCTGGGCGGAGCGGGGTGTGGATCATCGATGTCGGTGTTGGCGGCTTGTCACGCGCAGCGCGCGCAACAGCCCATCGTGTCACGGGCTCCCACGCCGTGGCCGCGGATTGGGCAACCGCACGTCGCGCATGACGGCGCCAGTCGCTGGCCGCGTAATCGAAGCCGGCGGTGCGGCCCTTCGCCCAGGTGGGGGCCGAGTTTCGAGAGACGGCTGGCGGATGGCGGGGGAGAGTCCGTCCCGCCAATGCAAGATTGAGAACGATGCGGCCTTCAGTCCACGTGTCTGATCAATCCGAGTTCGCGAGCACGGGCGACCGCATCGGCGCGATTGTGCACACCCAGCTTCTTGTATGCACGCTCGGCGCGTTCTTTGGCGGCGGAGCGAGAGATGCCCAGCTTGTCGGCCACCAGCGCGAAGGTTATTTTGGTCGGCAAGTAGCGCAGGACTTCCAGCTCGACCGCCGTGACGGAGGCGGCCACCGCGGCCTCGTCTGCTTTCTGGTGGGCAGCATCGGTCGCCGCGGCTGACGCCCGCACCGCCTCGTCTGCTTTCTGGTGAGTGGCATCGATCGCCGCGGCTGACGCCCGCTCCGCCTCGGTTGCGCGGCGTACGCCGCGTCGATCACCCGGGCGGTGTCCTCCAAGGCAGCGAGTTGCACGCTGACAAGCTCCTCGGCCCGTTCTCCGATAAAGCCCTCGCTGAACACGACGCCGCCCAGATCCGCGATCGAATCGAATAGCGACCTGGCCCACTGATGCTCCACAAGGATCAGGGCGAGGCCCGAACCTGGGACCAGCGACTGCGCCAGAGCCTGGGCTCGTTCGCTCTGGAGCACATGGACACCACGGCCCTCGAACATGGCGAACACATCGGCGGGGTCGAGTTGGGCGTCGGCGATCAGCAAATCGCCGAAGTCCTCGTCCGCGATCTCCACGCGCGTGAGTGATCCATCATCGTCCATCGCCAGCACAACCAAATCGACCAGGCGAAGCACGCCATGTCCTTGCAGCCTGTCGATCTCCTGGATGATGGCACGACGGGTTTTTGGCCGATTTTTTGATGCGCAACAAAGGCTTTATTCGCGACTGACACTGTGGTCGACTACCACGACCAGACTTTCGCGCTTCTCCGACGGCGCCGTTCGCCGCCTGGCAAAGTGAGTTGAGTTGAAGCTTCAAGCCAATTGCCGATTGAACTGCTCCGCGGTGACTGACCACCGTCGGTGTGCAGTTCGGAACGGGGGCCCTGGGATGGCGATGGCCCAGGCACTCCGGGCTGGCTTCCCGCGGGCGGCCAGCAATTTCCGTCACCACGGCCGCGCCGCGACCCGACCCCTTGACGAAGCCGGAAAGCTGGGCTGGTTCACGGTCATCGGCGTACGCGACATGGTATGGGCGCTGACCCGGTACCGCAGGGAAATCCTGCGGATGATCGCCGAGGTCGGCATGGGCACCGGTGCCATGGCCGTCATCGGCGGCACCGCGGTAATCATCGCGTTCGTGACGATGTCGGCCAGCTCGCTGGTCGCGATTCAAGGTCTCGCGTCGCTGGGCCAGATAGGAATTCAGACGCTGCTGGGGTTCGTCGCCGCATTCATCAACGTGCGCATCGTCGCCCCTATCGTCACCGGGATCGCCCTGGCGGCCACGGTCGGCGCCGGTGCCACAGCCGAACTGGGCGCCATGCGGATCAGCGAGGAAATCGACGCGCTGGAGGTGATGGCCGTCAAGTCGACGGCGTACCTGGTATCCACCCGGATGCTGGCTGGGTTGGTGGTGATCATCCCGCTCTACTCGGTGGGCCTGATCCTGTCTTTCCTATCTCCGCAGGTCGTTACGACGTTCTTGTACGGGCAGACGTCCGGCACCTACGAGCACTACTTCCGAACATTCTTGCGCCCCAACGACGTCTTCTGGTCATTCGCCGAGGTGATTACCATCGCCGCGGTGGTGATGCTTTCCCACTGCTATTACGGGTACAACGCCAGCGGCGGCCCGGTCGGCGTCGGTGAGGCAGTCGGCCGCTCGATGCGCTTCTCGCTGGTCTCGACCCCAGTCGTCATCCTGTTGGCCGAAATGGCGCTCTACGGCGTCAACCCGAACTTCAACTTCACGGTGTAGGCGGCCATAGAGGGAAAGAGAACAGCCCGCCCGGATGTTGCTGGTATGGCTGATCGCATCGTCGGGCAGGGCGGCACGTTGACGGACTTCCCAGACTCGACGTCGCCCGCGTGCAACGCTGGTGTGCCATGCAGGTCCCCGAGCACGCCCGTGATGAGATTCGCATCGAATGCGACGTTACTCCAAGACATCTCACGATCTGTGAATGCCGACCACCGTGGCGCGAGGACTTCGGCCCCGACTGGACCCGATTCCCGATCGCTCGCCTGCACTACACCAAAACCACCGGGCTTTGGACGCTGTACTGGCGCGACCGCAACCTGAAATACCACCGCTACAAACCTCTAGCGCCAAGCCCCCAAGTCCAAGACCTGCTCGAGTACCTCGACGACCGAGCCGACCCCATCTTCTGGGGATAACAACCGGTTACTCTTGCCCCAGTGATTCGCTGACTGGTTGAGCGCAAGACCGATTTCGGTACAGCCTGCGCACACGGCTCAGGACGGGTCCAGCAGATGGGCCAGGACACCGAGGACGTGCGAGGCCGTCTTGGCGTCGGGCACCTCGACGAGCGTCTCGGCCACACCACGCAAAGCTGCGGCCAGCTCGCGCCGCCCCGCTAGGTCCAGGGCGGCCAGCTCATCAATCAGCGTCGTCGAAGTCTTGTTGGTAATAGCCACGGCTCCTCCACCAGCCAGCATGACCCAGATGAGAAGCTAGGACCTGACTTTTATCAGGCTAGTGCGCAGTGAAAAAAGTCAGGTCATACGCGTCGTCGCCAGCTCGTACAGTGCGCTTGACCTGCGGAAACGTGTTGCCGCTATTTACTGGGGATCAAGTGGGCCGCGCGGCAGAGCGCAACGTCGACCGCGAAATGTGGGTCGATATGAACGCACACTGCGGCGGGAAAACCAGTGCCGCGGCGGTTGACCTCGTGTGACCTTGCGCCAACGCCAACCGCCTGTCGCCTATTTGGTCAGAGTGAACTGCCCCACGTTGCTGACGCCTTTGCGGAAGAAGTTCTCGCACCCGGTCAGATAATGCAAGTAGCGATCGTAGACCTCTTCGGACTGGATGGCGATGGCACGTTCGCGATTAGCGCGCAGATTGGCTGCCCAGATGTTCAGCGTCCGCACGTAATGCTCCTGCAGTAACTGCACCTTTTCGACTGAAAACGCAGCGTCCTGGGCAAACTTGAATATATCTTCCTGCGTCGGCAACTCTCCGCCCGGGAAAATTTCAGTACCTATGAAACGCGCGAATCGGATATCGCTCATTGTCAGCTTGATGCCGCGCTCAGGCATCTGTTGCCATTGATACGTCAAAATTGTGTGCAGCAACATCCGGCCATCGTCGGGGAGGATGTTGTAGGCGCGATCGAAGAACGCGGCATAACGCTCCATTTTGAACGCTTCGAAGGCGCCGATGGTGACGATCCGGTCGACCTTGTCCTCGAACTCTTCCCAGCCCTGCAGCCGTACCTCGATGTTGCGGTCGGTGGGGATCGCGGCCAGTTTGGCCTTGCTGTACTCGAACTGATTGCGACTCAGCGTAATGCCGATGACGTTGACGTCGAACTTCTCGATTGCTCGCTGCAGGGCTCCGCCCCAGCCGCAGCCAATGTCCAGCAGCGTCATCCCAGGCTCGAGGTTCAGCTTTCCCAGCGCCAAGTCAAACTTCGCGTTTTGTGCCTCCTCGAGGGTCATGTCATTACGCTCGAAGTATGCGCAGGTGTAGCCCATGGTTGGGTCTAGAAATAATGCGAAAAACTCGTCGGAAACGTCGTAGATAGACTGCGACTCTTCGTAATATGGTCTCAGGTCGGTCATTTTCTTAGCCGATACCTCTCACGTTGTTGATCGCGAGCATCGTACCTGACTTATTGCGCACTGGCGGGTGAGTTGATCTTGGCGAGGGCTTCCACGCACCCTACGAGTCTCACGCCTAGTGCACAAATCCGGACCAACCGCGAGTCGAACCCCCAGGTCACAGCCCTACATCGCCGGACCCACCACAGTGATAAAAGTCAGGTCTTGTTGGTAATAGCCACGGCTCCTCCACCAACCAGCATGACCCAGATGAGAAGCTAGGACACGCAGCCATGCCGAAGGCCCGGGATCGGCGCGCAAAGATGGTCGCGGCCCTTACTCGCCTGCAACAAACGAGCGACACAACCAGCTCTATTTCGAGACGGCGTTCAACTCTGTTCGGGCCTGGTCGATTTGGTCGTATGCGTAGGTGGTCATGGCAGCGGTGGTCATTGTCTCGCCCTTGCGGGTGAGCGATTCGTAGGTCTGGTCGCCGAGGACATCGTGGAGGTGGGTGATCGCGGTGGTGATTTCGGGGAACCCCGTTGCGGCGATGGGACTGAGCGCGAAGCCGGCGACGGTGGCCGCCGGTTCGTAGCGTCCGAGCCGGTCGAACAGAACGGCGAGGAGGGCCAGCGGGACGCGGATCGTCGTGGTGTCGCCGCAATTGTGGTAGTTGCGGATTGACAAAGTGAGGTGATCGAACGCGGACACGGTGTCGCCGTGTTCGGCCTCAAGTATTGCCAGAAACTCCGCCAGGGCTGACGCGTTGGTGCGGTTGCCGCTGTCTTGGGCGATCACCAGACCCCGGCCGAGGGCGTTAAGCGCCGCGACGGGATCCGCCTCACGAAAAGCGAGACCGTAGGCAAAGAGCGCCCACGCGAGCAAGTACGGGTTGCCTGTTGCCTCCGCAGCCTCGATCAGGCCATCCACGGAATCCATCGCCTCCCCACCACAACCGGCCACCGTCAGCGCGAGGACGAGACATGCTCGGATGTAGACGTGGGTGTCGCGGCGGCGTGCGAGCTGGGCGCGGCACAACTCGGCCAACAGCTCGGGCTGCCCGATGGCTAGGTATACAGCTCCAAGCGCGGCTTCGCTGCCGTACGGCAGCGCATCGCGGCTCCTGCCGAGAACGATCTGGCCAGCGTCGGCGTAGCGGACAGCCGCCTCGATCCGCCCGGTCATGTAGCACCACGACGCCATCACATACAGGAACGCCAGCCGCGGGTGGTCGACCGCACCGGCGGGCTCGATCAGCTCTTCAGCCCAGGCGATCGGCTCAAAGGTTTGGACCCCAACGCCGAGCCACCCCGCATAGCTGGCGATGGTGGCGGCGACATCAAGATCGCCCTGGTCGGCGGCCCACCGAAAGGCGGTGCGCAGATTGGCCAGCTCGATAGTGAACCAGTCGTAGGCCTCACGCTGGCGGGAGCTGTCCCACCGGGCCAGGATGTCGGCTTCGCGCCCGGCGAAGTACCGCGAGTGGGCGGCCCGAATCTCGAATACTTCACCGCGGGCGACGAGTTGTTCCTCGGCGAACTGGCGGATCGTCTCCAGCATCGAAAACCGGGTCCGCCCCGCCGACCGGTCGGCAACCAGCAGCGACTTGCGCACCAGCGTATCCAGCAGATCCAGGGTGGCCAAGTCGTCTGGGGCGTCTGGGAATCCCGCTACGGCGCAGGCGCTGTGCAGGTCGAATCCCCCGGCGAACACCGAACACCGATCCAGCAGCGCCCTTTCCGTGTCGTCGAGCAGGTCGTAGGACCACGCGACGGCGTGGCGCAGGGTGTGGTGCCGTGACAGGCCGCGCCGGGAACCGACCAGCAACCGCAACCGCTGATCCAGACGATCACGCACCTCGCTGGCGGTCATCGACGCCATCCGCGAGGCCGCCAACTCGATGGCTAACGGGATGCCGTCAAGTCTGCGGCAGATTTCCACCACAGCGTCCGCCTCGCCGGGCTGGGCCAGCGAGAAGTCCGACACGACACTGTGGGCACGGTCGACGAAAAGGTTCACCGCGGCGGATTGGGTTCCGCAGTTGACGTCGAGCGACGGGACACGCCATAACTGTTCGTCGCTGACCCCCACTCCTTCGCGGCTTGTCGCGAGAATCGTTACGGTCGCCGAGGCGGCGAGGATCGCCTCGATCAGATCCGCGACACTGTCGACAACGTGCTCGCAGTTGTCGAACACCAGCAACCGGACTCTGCCCTCCAACGCGGCCGCGACACTGATAGCCACGCTCTTGCCCGGCTGTTGGATGATGCCCAACACCGCGGCCACCGCGTCGGGCACCGCCGCCGGATCGGCGACCGCGGCTAAGTCGAAAAACCACACCCCGTCGGGGAACTCATCGGCCAGCCGCGCCGCGACTTCGAGCGCCAGGCGGGTCTTGCCGACCCCGCCCACCCCGGTCAACGTCATCAACCGATGAGCCTTTATGGCGGCTTGCAGCTCGGCGACCTCGGACTCGCGCCCGATGAAGCTCGTGGTCGCAGCCCGCAGGTTCCCCGGACTCGCGTCCAGCGCCCGCAACGGCGGAAACTCTGTACGCAGGCCCTGCGCCCGAACCTGGAACACCCCCACCGGCGTCGGTAGATCCCGCAACCGCCGCGGCCCCAGATCCACCAGATCAACGCCGCTGAGCAGACCCGCGGTCGACTCGGCCAAAAGGATCTGACCGCCGTGCCCGGCGGCCATCACCCGCGCCGCGCGATTCAGCACCGCACCGAAGTAGTCCGTCCCGCGCAACTCGGCTTCGCCGGTCGCGATGCCCATTCGCACCGGCAACTCCAGTGCCCGCTGCGCGGCCACCGCGGCATCAACCGCGGATCGGGGTGACGCGAACGCGGCGCACACACCGTCACCGGTGTGCTTGAACATGAAGCCGCCGTGCGCCTCAATCGCCGTGCGCAACACCTTGTCGTGAACGACGAGCGCCGCCCGCATCGCTTGCGCGTCGGACTCCCACCGACGGGTCGAACCCTCAACGTCGGTGAACAGAAACGTCACTACCCCCGAAGGGGCAGCCGCCGCAGCAGCGGACACCCCTGCAGAATCTCACAGCAGACACGCTCCTACCTCGCACATCGGCGTATCCGACCCAGACCCCCGCCCCGAGGCGCGGTTGCGCGAGACCGAAACTCGACCCGCTCCTCGGCTTAGACTTCCGCAATGTTCTCCGAGACCCGCTATGCGATGAACGGGAACTTGCACGTGGCCTATCGCGCATCGCGTGAGCGTGAGCGGGACATCGTGTTCGTCCCGATGTGGTTCGGCAACTGTGAGGACTATCCGGACCAGCCGCCTCTTCGAGGGTGGATCGAGGCAATGACATCGCTCGGTCGGCTGATTTTCTTCGACCAGCCGGGCACCGGAGCGTCTGATCCCGTCACGTCGGGGGCGCTGCCGACGTTGGAGCAATGGGCGGACAGCATCACTGCGGTGTTGGACGATCTCGGAAGTCGTGAAGCGGTCCTCCTCGCGGCCACACCGGCGGTGGCGACGGGCGCGCTGTTCGCGGCAACACATCCGTCGCGCACAACCGCATTGATCGTGCTGGAGGGCTACGCGAATCCGATGGCTAAGCGCACCGAGGGACCCACACCGGAGCAGATATATGCCGCCACGGTCGCCATGTGGGGGACGGGCGAGTTCCAACATGCGATGAATCCGGACATGCCGTGGAACGAGGAGATCCGAGCCGCGTCGGCACGCTGGGAACGGGGGGCGGCGAGCCCAGGGACCGTCGCCCTCATGATGCCTCTAGTGGCAGAAATGGACGTGCGGGCGTTGCTTCCCACAGTCCGCGTTCCGACACTCGTCATCCATCACACCGACGACCCCTTTATCCCATCCGAGTGGGGCAAAGACGTCGCTGATCGCATACCGGGCGCGAAATACGTTGAGCTTCCAGGGCGCAACGTCAGTCACTTCTACGAGCCCGACTGGCGGGCGTCGTTTCAGGAGATCTCCGAGTTCCTCACCGGCCACCAGGCTGAAGTGACGGACGATCGGGTACTCGCCACGGTGTTGTTCACCGACATCGTGGACTCGACGCGCCGAGCCGCGGAGATCGGTGACCGTGACTGGCATGCGCTGCTCGACGCGCACGACGCTGTAGTGCGGTCGCAACTCAACCGCTTTCGGGGCCGCGAAGTGAACACGTCCGGTGACGGGTTCCTGGCGATGTTCGATGGCCCTCAGCGAGCGATTCGCTGCGCCATGGCAATACGCGATGCGGTGCAGGCGTTGGGCATCGAGGTGCGCGCGGGGTTACACACCGGCGAGTGCGAGATCCGTGGCGATGACATCGGTGGTATCGCCGTGCATATCGGTGCGCGGGTGAGCGCACTGGCAGGGCCGAACGACGTGCTGGTGTCCAGCACGCTGCGCGACCTCGTGATCGGATCAGGACTCGAATTCGACGACAGCGGCGCACACACGCTCAAGGGCGTTCCCGGCGAATGGCGTCTCTTTGCCGTCGCCTCTGCGTAAAACCGGAAACGGGTGGTGTGGTTGAGCTGGATGGTCTGCATTCGGCCGTCATCCGTTTGGACCGGCTGGCCTGGGCGATATCACCTACGTTGTTTCACTAGCGGTGACACGATATTGCCGTGGAACGACAGTGGGCTGGCCGCGTGACATGACGGCGGCAGCCTTGGTGTGCGGGTCGTGCGGTATCGAGCTGCCGCCGAACTCGAAGTTCTGTAACGAGTGCGGTGCGGCGATTGCGACTGCCACAACACCTGCCGAGTACAAGCAGGTGACGGTGCTGTTCGCCGATGTGGTGCATTCGATGTACATCGCCTCTGCCGTCGGGGCGGAGCGGTTGCGCGAGATCATGGCGGAGTCGTCAAGATCGCGACAGCGGTCGTGAAGCGCTACGGCGGCACGGTGGACAAGTTCACCGGCGACGGGATCATGGCAGTCTTCGGAGCGCCTCTGGCGTTGGAGGACCATGCCGTGCGGGCGTGTCTTGCGGCATTGGCAATCCAGGACGAACTCCACGGTTGGCCGCGCAGGTTCGCGATCATGACGGCGTCGAACTGGCCTTGCGCATAGGGCTCAATTCGGGTCAGGTGATCGCCGGCGAAGTCGGTTCGGCTTCCTTGGGCTACACCACTATCGGGGAGCAGGTGGGGATGGCTCAACGAATGGAGTCGGTCGCTGCGCCGGCGGGTGATGCTCAGCGCGTCGACAGCGCGACTAGTTGATGGCGCAGCGGCTCTGGGGGAGCCTGAGTCGGTTCGCATCAAGGGTGCTGATGACAGCGTTCCGGTCTGCCGCTTGCTGGGCATGCGCCAGGATCGGACGGTCAGGCGCGCTGAGTCGAATCTGGTCGGTCGGCGCTGGGAAATGAACGCCGTCGAGGGGTTGTTGGACCGTGCCATCGACGGGCACGGCGCTGTGGTGGGCATCGTCGGGTCGCCTGGTGTCGGGAAAAGCCGTCTAGTGCGTGAGCTTTCCGCTATGGCCTCTGCGCGTGGGGTGGAGGTTTTCGCAACGTTCTGTGAGTCGCACACCAGCCAGGTCCCCTTCCATGCCGTCGCGCGGCTGCTGCGCGCGGTTACCGGCGTCGAGGATCTTGACGGGCAGGCTGCCCGCGATCGAGTGCGTGACCGGGCTCCAGACGCAGACCCGGAGGACGTGTTGCTGTTTGACGACCTGCTGGGCATCGCCGATCCTGATGTGCCTCTTCCTCGGATCGATCCGGATGCGCGTCGGCGGCGGTTGACTGCGCTGGTGAATGCCGCCGCCCTATCCCGTGAAAAACCGGCGGTTACGTCGTCGAGGATGCGCATTGGATCGATGAGGTCAGTGAGTCGATGATCGCGGATTTCCTCACGGTGATCCCGCAGACGCCGTCGCTGGTGCTGGCCACCTATCGTCCCGAGTATCAGGGTGCACTCACGCGGGTGCACGGTGCTCAAACCATCGCCCTTGCGCCGCTGAGTGATTCGGAGACCGCGGCACTGGTCTCGGAGCTTGATCGGTTCGAACCCCTCGGTTGGCGCACTGGGCCAGAAGATCGCCGAGCGGGCCGCCGGTAATCCGTTTTTCGCCGAGGAAATCGTGCGTGAACTCGCCGAGCGCGGCGTGCTGCGAGGGAAGTCGGGCGCATATCTCTCGACGGCAGAGGCTGCCGAGGTGAATGTCCCTGCCACACTTCAAGCAACGATCGCCGCGCGCATCGATCGGCTCGACCCGAAAGCCAAACGCACATTGAGTGCGGCGGCAGTGGTCGGCTCGCGGTTCGGCCTGGACCTGCTGTCGGCTGGGGACCGAACCGGTCGTCACCGACTTAGTGGCGGCCCAGCTCATCGATCAGGTCAGCTTCACCCGACAACCCGAGTATGTGTTTCACCATCCGCTGATCCGACGGTGGCCTATGAATCACAGCTCAAATCGGATCGCGCCGAGTTGCACCGGCGCGTGGCGGGCGCGATCGAATCACATGACCCGGCGGCGGCAGAGGAGAACGCGGCCCTGATCGCCGAACATCTCGAAGCCGCCGGTGATCTGCACGCCGCCTTCGGCTGGCACATGCGCGCCGCAACCTGGGCGACCAACCGCGACATCGCCGCGGCGCGACTGAGCTGGGAGCGTGCCAGAAGGATCGCCGATGCATTGCCCGCCGAGGACCCCAACCGAGCGACCATGCGCATCGCCCCGCGCACCATGCTGTGCGGGAACGCCTACCGACTCCAATGAACGTTGCCGGTGACCGCTTTGATGAATTGCGGGAGTTGTGCGCCGCCGCCGGGGACAAGGCATCCCTGGCCATCGGCATGGCGGGGCTGGTGATGGATCACGCATTCCAGGACCGGCTGCGCGAGGCGTCGCAGCTCGCATCGGAAGTCATGGCCCTCACCGAGTCGGTCGACGATCCGACCCTGACGGTGGGGCTGTCCTTACCGCTGGTGTCCGCCAAGATTGAGAGTGGCGAGTTGCGTGACGTGCTGCGGTGGTCACAGGCAGTCATCGACCTGGCCGACGGTGACCCGTCTAAAGGCAACTTCATTGTCGGGTCTCCGTTGGCGCTCGCCTTTGGGTCGCGCTCTATTGCGTGTTATGCCCTGGGTCGCCCCGGATGGCCAGACGACCAGCGGCACGGCCTGGCCATGGCCTGCAGCGCCGACCCCATGTCCTACGCCACGGTCGTCGCCTACGTCTACAACACGGGGATACCGAGCGGTGGGCTGAGGCCCGACGATTCCGCGGTGCGCGAGATCGAGGATGCCCTACGGATTGCCGAACGATCCAGTGATGATCTCGCGTTGGCCGTCGCTCGGGTGACGCTGGGCCTTGCGCTGGTGCACCGCCCAACGGCTGCCGAGCGTGACCGCGGACAGAAGCTGCTGGCCGAGCTCGGCGACGTGTTCCTGCGCCGCGGATACCTGCTGGGCGAGTTACCGATCGTCAACGTGTACTTGGCGCGTGAGAGGGCTCGGCGTGGAGATCGCGATGGGGCGATAGGCTCATACGCGCCGCTGGCGACCATCTGTTCCGCGAGGCGCGGCTGCTGTTCTGGGGCATTCCTGCGACGGGTGTTCTGGTGGAGACACTGCTCGATCGCGGGGCCGACGGTGACGTGGTCGAAGCCGAGGCTGCCATCGACCGGTTACGGCCGCGCCAGCCGATGAGGGTCTGGTGATACGCGAGATCTGGCTGCTGCGGCTACGGGCTCTGCTGGCCCGCGCGCACGGCGATGTCGCCGCTTACGCGCATTTCAGGGATCGCTACCGCGACATGGCGAGAACGCTTGGCTTCGAGGGACATATCGCGTGGGCCGAGGCGATGCCATGACGGC
>CAWIUP010000005.1:0-968100 GCA_963839345.1 uncultured Actinomycetota bacterium
TGATTAGTGATCGCGTGGTGCTGGTGATCAATTCCGGCTCGTCGTCACTGAAATACCAACTGATTCAGCCGGATTCGGGCCGGTCGTTAGCCGATGGCATCATCGAACAAATCGGCGAACCGTCTTCGCCGGTGGCCGACCACGAAGCGGCGCTGCGGATGGCGTTCGACCAGTTATCAGGGGCCGGTATCGATTTGAAGGTGTGCGGACTGGCGGCAGTTGGGCACCGGGTAGTGCACGGCGGGGCGTCGTTTTACCAGCCGACCGTCGTCGACGACGCAGTCATCGGCAAACTCGAGCAGCTGTCCGTGCTGGCTCCACTGCACAACCCGCCTGCCGTGCAGGGTATCGAGGTGGCCCGCAAGATGCTGCCGGATGTGCCGCATGTCGCGGTGTTCGACACGGCGTTCTTTCACGACCTGCCCGCGGCGGCGGCGACCTACGCCATCGATCGTGACATCGCGCAAAAGTGGCGGATCCGCCGATACGGATTTCACGGCACGTCGCACCAGTACGTCAGCGAGCAGGCCGCGGCGTTCCTGGACCGGCCGCTGGCAGACCTGAATCAGATTGTGCTGCATCTGGGTAACGGCGCCTCGGCGTCGGCGATCGCGGCGGGTCGGCCGGTAGACACCTCGATGGGGTTGACTCCGTTGGAGGGTCTGGTGATGGGCACCCGTAGCGGTGACATCGACCCCGGTGTCATCGGCTACCTGTGCCGCACCGCGCAAATGAGCGTGGACGACGTCGAATCGATGCTCAATCACCAGTCCGGCATGCTTGGCCTGGCCGGCGAGCGCGACTTTCGCCGATTGCATGAAAGGATCGAATCGGGCGACAACGCAGCGCAACTGGCTTATGACGTGTTTATCCATCGGCTGCGCAAGTATGTCGGTGCTTATCTTGCGGTGCTGGGGCGCACCGACGTGGTGAGTTTCACCGCGGGTATCGGCGAGCACGTCGCCTCGGTGCGCCGCGACGCGCTGAGCGGGCTCGCGGCACTGGGCATCGAGATCGACGAGCAACGAAACGCCCAGTCTGCCAAGGAGGCTCGGCGGATTTCCGCCGATGTTTCACCGATCGCCGTGCTGGTCATTCCGACCAACGAGGAGCTGGCCATCGCCCGCGACTGCCTGCAAGCGATCTAGACCGAAATGTCATGCGGGGCCGGCGTCGCTACCGCGTCGAGGACCTGCATCTGCGCCCACGCGCTGTATCCGCCCACCAGATCAGAGACGTCGGCAAAGCCGGCAGCCGTCAAGCAACTCGCTGCGATCATCGAGCGGTAACCGGCGGCGCAGTAGACGGTGGTCGGGCAGGTGGGGTCCAATTGGCCGGCCTGTTTCACCAGCCGGGCCAGCGGTATATGCACTGCGCCCGGGATCACGCCGTTGACGAGTTCGCCGGGATTGCGTACGTCCAGCAGCACCGACTCGGGGGCGTCGGCCAGGCGTGCCGCCAGCGCCGTCGCCGTCAGTCGTGGACTGCGTTCGATTGCACCGGGATGGTCGACGAACGCGCCCCGCGGGTTGTCGAGGTAGCCCACCACGTTGTCGAAGCCGATCAGCCCAAGCTGGATGGTGGCCTCGAGCTCCCTGCCTTGCGGGCATACCAGTGCGACCCGCTGGTCTGGGCGCAGCACGCTGCCGACGTATTCGGCGAACCGGCCGTCGAGGCCGACGTTGATCGATCCGGCCAGGTGGCCTGCCGCGAAATCTGCGGGCTCGCGCGCGTCGAGCACCAGCACGCCCGCGGATCGCTGTGCGGCTAGTTCGGCGAAAGACATGGGCGGCGGGGTGGTCTGGTGGAGTAGGGGACGCTGCTCGCGATTGCGTTGTGAGGCGAACGAGAAGTACGGCGGTGCCGGCGGCTGACCGCTGTTGACGGCGGCGACGAATTCCGCTTCGCTGCGCAGCGCCAGCGCATAGTTGGTGCGCCGCTGCTCGCCGATGGTGGATGACGGGTCGGCGGAAAGGTTGCGCGCGCACGCGGAGCCCGCGCCGTGCGCGGGAAATACTCTGGTCTCGTCTGGCAGCGTCAGCAGCTTGTCGTGCAGCGAATGGTAGAGCTGACGCGCCATCTCGGCGCCGGAACCGCCGGCGGTCGATGACAGGTCGGGCCGTCCGACGTCGCCGACGAGCAGGGTGTCCCCGGTCAGTACGCCGTAGGGAACGGCACAGTCACGGTGCTCGTACACCACGATGCTGATCGATTCCGGCGTGTGCCCCGGCGTCGCGCGGATCTCCAGTACGAGCTGGCCAAGATCGAGCCGTTGGCCGTCGTGGAGCAGCTGTGCCGGGTAATCGGTTGTGGTGCCCTCGCCGTAGCAGATCGTGGCACCGGTCGCGGCGAGTTCCAGGTGGCCGGAGAGGAAATCGGCGTGGCAGTGGGTTTCGATCACCCGCTCGATGCGCAGACCATATCGTTCGGCGTCATGCTGGTACACGGCGATGTCGCGATGGGGGTCGACCACGACCGCGCGGCCCGAGGTCGGATCGCCGATCAGGTAGGACAGCTGGGACAGGGAATCCAGGAAATACTGCTTGAAGATCATCTGGCAGCTCCTCCGCGCGGGATTGGGTGTTCCGCAGCTTAGGTGAGCAGGAAACTAATCGCAGTCATTTCGGCAAAAAAAGTAATGTTTACCTGGTTAGTCATATTAACCAAAAATTTGGATGGCCGAGGCTCAGAGGAAGCCGAGGCTGCGGCGGCCCGTCCCCACCGACGGCGTTGGGTCGGTCTGCAGCGTCCGCGACAGCAGCTCGTAGTAGACGTCGCGGAAGTCCGTGGTGGGTTTGAGGTCGCCGTTGTCGAGGTCGGTGAGGCTGGGCTCGTCGCCGTAGAAGCCGCCCTTCACCGGCGCCCCGGCGACGAACACCGGACCGGCGGTGCCGTGATCGGTGCCCTGCGAGGCGTTGGCCTTTACCCGTCGACCGAATTCCGAGTACGCCAAGAGGACTACGTTTCTGCCGTATCTGTCACCGGCCATCTGCTGAAGAAACGGTGTCACGGCTTCGTCCAAGGTCTGCAGCAAACGCTGTTGGGTTGCGCGCTCGTCGGCATGCGTGTCGAATCCGCCGAGTTGGACCGCGTACACCCGGGTGGGCACCGCTGCCTTGACTGCGGCCGCCACCATGCTCAGCTGGCCGGCCAGCGAATTGTGTTCCCCGCCCGACGGTTTGATCGCGCTGAAAGTCGTGTCGGTGGTACGAGTGGCGCGATAGGCGTCACAGACCGCCGCCATCGCCGGGCTGTCATTGGGGTCGTCGGCGCCAAGCGCGTCCATCGTCGCGGCGAACCTGTCCGCTGAGTCTGGCCTTTCGTCCAGTGAAAGAGCTGCCGCCGTGCACTTTTCGCCAACAGCGAGCGGCGGCAGAACTGAGCCGATGTTGACCGCGCGCAGCGGGTCGTCGCCGGTGGCGTCCAGCCAACGACCGATCCAGCCGGTCGGGACGGGCTCGGCCGGCGATGCGGTCTGCCAAATATCCATCGACCGGAAGTGGCTGTGGTCGGGCTGCGGATAGCTAACGCCGCGCACGATCGCCAGGTTCCGGTTAGTCCATTGCTGTGCCAGTCCTTTGAGTGCTGGGTTCAGTCCGAGTTGGTCATCCAGGACCAGCACATCGCCTGGTGCATAGGCAAGTTCGGGCCGCGAGTCATGATAAGCATTGTCGGCGTATGGAATCACGGTGTTGATGCCGTCGTTGCCGCCGTACAGCGTGAGGATCACCAGCACACCGGTGCCCTCGGCGAGCGGCCGCTGCTTGGCCTCCCGCATCAGGTCGGGCCAGCTGACGGCGCAGGCACCCGACAGCAGACCGGCCGCGCCGAGGCCGGTGCTGGCGATCAAGAACTTGCGGCGACTCACATCAGGCATCGGCACTCGCTATGACGTCAGGTATTCGGGCGTGTTGACAGCTGCGGCGACGAGCTGGACCGGCTGGCTTGTCAACGGCTTTAGCGCCGTGACGGTTCGGTCCGACCATGCCCCGACGCCGATCAGATAGCCGACGGCGTCGATCCGGTCGCCGGCGGCGGTGTCTTCGATGCTGGACAGGTCACCGGCACGCGCCAGTTGGCTCGCGGCGCGGATCCGGACATCGGCGCTGGCGGTCGACATCCAGACCCGGCCGTGCGGCCACCCGCCCACATTCGGCGGATAGAACGGTCGCTGGCCCAGCGCCCGCAGCGTGGCGTCGACCAGCTTCACGCGCGCGGGGTTGTCGACGGACACACCCAAGCTGCGGACCACGCCGACAACCCACTCGACCGGCGTGTTGACGATGGCCGCCCGGCTTCTGACGAATTCGTTGTCGGTGAGGATTGCCCGAGTCAGCGCCCGCAGATTGCGGCCGCGACCGTAGGCGCTGACCAAGCGGTCGAGCGCCTGCGGCGATGGCGGGTTGTCTGATGCCAACTGCTGCCACAGCCGTCCGGCGACGTATTGCGGCGATTTCGGCTGGGCCAGCACAATGTCGCAGAATCCCGCAGCGTCGAAATTGCGCGTGACCCCGAAAATCGTTTTGGCCGTGTGGTCGTGACGCTTGGGCATCATCGACGTTTCGCCGTTGGGCCAGATGACCCAGCCGGTAAGCGCGCGAGCGCCCTCGCGCACATCGTCCTCGGTGTAGCCGTTGCCGTGCCCGAGCGTGAACAGCTCCATGAACTCGCGGGCGAGGTTCTCGTTAGGTGCCTTGGCGGCGTTGCTTTGTCCATCCAGCCAGCGCAGCATCGCGGCGTCGACCAACATGGCATAAGCGAGCGAGCGGAAATCACCCAGCGACAGGGTGCGCAGTTTATGGTTCTGAGCCGCCATGTCCGAGGCGGACCGAACTTTCTCGGCAGAGGCGGCAAAGTGGTTGTGCCACAACAGCGTGAGCTTTTCGTGAATCGGCTGGTGGACGGCGACCATGCGCCGCACCCACCAGTTCGACAGTTCGGTGAGCTGCTCGGATACCCGGCTGCTGAACTCCTTGCGGTCGGCGATTGACGCGCCCTTGCCGGGGCCGCGCAGGGTGGGCGGCGTCGGCATCGGCGTCGCCTTTGCGCCAGGGTCCGCCTCAGGGTCTGCGCCCAGGGCGGCATCGACGTATTTCGACCAGTTTTGGCCGGCCACGGCGTCGACCTGCCGGCCGGTTGTTCCGAACCCGACCCGACGCAGGACGCGCGCAGTGTTGATCCACCCATCCGACTGGCTGGCCATACGCGAAGTTTGAAGTGCTCAGCTGAGGGTTTGCTGTGTGCAGACGTTGACTGGCCTGTGGACGAAGGGAAACGCGATAACTGTGCGCGTGTGATCCTTCAGCCGTGCGGCCGAACATGGCGGAGCCGTTCATCGGCACCGAAGCGTTGGCGTGTGGTTTCTTCAACCGGCATCAGCTAAGGACGCGACACCGGCTGGTGTTTCCCGATGTCTACCTGTCGAAGCAGACGCAGCTGTCGCTTGACCGACGAATTGCTGCGGCCTGGCTCTGGGCGAGGCGTGAGGCGACCATCGCAGGGCTGGCCGCCGCCGCGGTGTACGGCGCGAAGTGGATTGATGACGACATCACCATCGAGCTCATCCACCCCAATACTCGTCCACCATGCGGCGTGAAGACCCGCCGCGACGTGCTCCTCGACGGCGAAGTGACCGCCGTCGGCGAACTGGCGATCACCACACCGGAGCGAACTGCGTTCGACATCGGTCGCCGCGACTCGCTTCGCGTGGCAGTTGCCCGCCTGGACGCTCTGGCGCGGGCAACGCATTTGAAGCTCGACGGCGTGGCGGACGTCGCCCGCCGGCATCCCGGCGTACGCGGCCTGCGAAAGCTCGAGACGGCGCTCGAACTCGTCGACGCGGGCGCTCAGTCGCCACGGGAAACCTATCTGCGGCTACTTCTTCTCCGAGCCGGCTTACCAAGGCCACAAACTCAGATTCCGGTGATCACCGACGGCGAGACGTATTACCTCGATATGGGTTGGGAAGACTGCATGGTCGCCGTCGAGTACGACGGCGAACAACATCGGACCGATTCGTTGCAATACCGCAAGGACATCCGGCGGTTGGAGACGCTGGAACGAATGGGTTGGATCGTCATCCGGGTGGTCGCAGGAGACCATCCAGCCGCGATCCTGCGACGGGTGCGTCATGCCCTCGACACGCGGAGATTGAGCGTGTAACAGGGATTCTCAGTGTGTAGCCAGGGCGGGGAATCCGCCAAAGTCCCGCCGCAGGCTCACACTCGACGCCAGGGAGGAACACTCGACGCCAAGGATTCACACTCGAGGCCAAGCTCTCGTTAAAACGTCGACGTGGGCCGTACCCGGTTCGCCATGTCGACCAGCGTGTAGCGGTGCGCCTGGGTCGGGGCTGCCCGGGCCAACCCGCGCAGCGACGCCTCGACGCCGAGTCGCAGGCCGTGTTGGGTGAACGGAAAGCCAAGAATGTGATTGGTGCTGGCCTCGTGGTCCTGCAGCCAGTCCAACGCGCTGCCCAATACCAGTGCGCGAATCTGCAGCACCCGCGGCTCGGTCGGTGGCAGCGCCTCCACCCGCCGCGCGGCGTCGCGGATCTGCTCCTCGGTGATGTCGATCGCCGACCGGCCAGACAGCAGGGTTACTGCACTGGTCAGCCGCGCGGTGGTGAAATGTCTTGAGGTGGCAGGTACTTCGTCGAGAGTGCGTACCGCTCCGGCTCGATCCCCCTCCACCGACTGCGCGCGAGCCAGCCCGAATGCGGCCGAGATCACCCCGTCGTCGGTTTTCCACACCTCTTCGTAGTACTTGTGTTCATCTGAGCTGCCGGCCAATTCGGCGGTCGCGGCCAGCGCCATCTTGGGCGCCAACTCGCCCGGGAAGGTGTCTAGCACCTCGCTGAAATGCTTGATCGCCGAGTCGTAGTCGCCGGTAAGCAGTTCCGAGACCGCGCGGTACCAAACCAGCCGCCAACGCCAGCCGACCCGCTCAGCCAGGTCGTCGAGTTTGCGGTTTGCCTTGGCGACATCGCCGAGGTCCAGTAACGCCCGCACCTCCATCAGCGGCAGCTCGACCGACTCCGACAAGTCGATGTCTTCGGAATCCATTGCGCCGTGCCGGAAAGCGCGCAGCGAATCCAGTGTCTGCACCGGTTGCGACAGCACGGTTGCCTGCAGCAGTGGCGCAGCCACGTCGGCCGGATCGACCAGTGGCACCTGCAGCGCGGTGACAATCTCCTTCGCGGTCAGCTTCTCCGAATGTACTTGCCCGTCAAGGTAAACATCGGTGTGCGCAACCAACAGGTCTTCGCCGAATGTGGAGCGGCTGCGGCTGAAGATCGTCGACAAGCTCGGCCGTCGCACACCGGTGTCCTGGGCGACCACCTCACGCAGGACGCCGATCAGCTGCCCGGACATCTCCTCAGCGCTGGCGAACCGTCGTCGCGGATCCGGGTCGATCGCGCGACGCAACAGCCGGCCGAACGAGTCGTATTTGGCCAGCACCGGATCGTCTTCGGGAAGCCCGTCGACGTAGCGACCGCCGCGAGTGCGTAATTTCAACGTCAGAGCCGCCAGCGTGCGCCCGACCGTGTAGATGTCGCTGGCCACAGTAGGGCCGGTTCGCACAATCTCGGGGGCCTGGTAACCCGGTGTGCCGTAGAGGTATCCGAACGAGTTGATCCGTGAAACCGCCCCCAGGTCGATCAGTTTGAGCTGCTCTTCGGTGAGCATGATGTTTTCCGGTTTGAGGTCGTTGTAGACCAAACCGATGGAGTGCAAATAGCTCAGTGCCGGCAGGATTTCCAGCACGTAGGCGATGGCTTCGGCGACGGGCAGCTTGTCGCCTTTGCGGCGTTTGAGCGATTGCCCACCGACGTACTCCATCACGATGTAGCCGACGGGCTCTCCGTGCCGGTCGGTGTGCTCGACGAAATTGAAGATCTGCACGATCGACGGGTGCACCACTTCGGCGAGGAATCGCCGCTCGGCCATCGCGATTGCCTGGGCCTCGGCATCACCGGAATGCACCAAACCCTTGAGCACCACTGGGCGATCGTTGACGTTGTGGTCGAGCGCAAGGTACACCCAGCCCAGTCCACCGTGCGCAATGCAGCCCCTGATTTCGTACTGGCTGGCGACCACGTCACCCGGACTCAGTTGCGGCAGAAAAGAATACGGGCTTCCGCAATAAGGGCACCAGCCCTCCGACCCTGCTCTTTTGGCCGAGGCCGTGCCGTCTGCGCTGGATCGACCCACCGGCCGCCCACAGTTCCAACAGAATCTCTTCGACTCCGGTACAACGGGATTGGGCATCAACGCTTCGAGCGGATCGATGTCGGGCACCCGCGGAATCTCGACCAGACCGCCGCCAAGACGCCGGACCGGCGCGCGGGTAGCCGGCTTCATGCGTTCTTGTGGCTCAGTGTCGGTGATGTGCACCGGCGTGGCTTCGGAGTCGTCGTCGTAGAAGTCGGGACGGAAGACCGCCTGCGTGGTCACCGGGCGGCCTTGCGAGGACGAGTCCACCATCGCGTCGGTGGGCTGGGTGCCCGGGCCCTCTTCCGCGTCCTGGCGTTCCGAATCGACCGGCTGCTCGGCCATCAGTCCACATACCTCGGACTCGGTGGGGCCGGCGCCGGACCGAGCACCGTTAACCACTTGCGGTACAGAGCGTTCCAGGTGCCGTCGCGGCGAATGCGTTCCAGGGTGCCGTTGACGAACCGAACCAGGCCGGTGTTGTCCAGTTTGATCCCGATGCCATAGGGCTGAGTGCCCATGTTGGGTCCGACAAGGTGCAGGTAGGGATCCTGGGACACCAATCCAGCCAGGATCGAGTCATCGGTGCTGACAGCGTCGACTTGCCGCTGCTGCAGCGTCACCAGGCAGTCGGCCCAGTTCACCACTTCGACCACGATCGGCGGCGGCGCGATCTCCCGGATCCGCTGCAGCGACGTGGTGCCCCTCGCGACGCAGACACGCTTGCCGGACAGGTCGGACGGCTTGGTGATCGAGGAGTCGCGCGATGCCAGGATGCGCTGCGAGGCGTCGAGGTAGACGGTGGAGAAGTTGACCTCCTTGCGCCGCTCGCAGGTGATCGTCATCGTCTTGGCGACAATGTCGACCTCCGAGCGCTCCAGCGCGGTGATGCGCTCGTCAGACGACAGGATCCGGTATTCGACTTGTGACGGGGCGCCGAAAATGTCGCGCGCCACCTCGCCGGCGACATCGACGTCGAACCCGGTGATTTCACCGGTGATCGGATCGCGGAAGCTGAACAGGTTACTGCCGATGTCCAGCCCGACGATCAGCCTGCCCCGGGCACGGATGTTCGCCACGGCGGCGTCGGCGTCGGCCGGGTTGGTGAACGGGCGCAGGCTGGCGGTGGGGTTGCAGCTGTCGGCGGACTTGTCCGGCGGCAGCGGCGGCTTTGGTGGCATCTCCTGCATACCGGCCGGGGTGGGCGGCGGCAGGGTCGGCGCCGGCGGCACCATCATGGCGTCCGACTGGCCGCACCCAGCCAGCACCGTGACGATCGCCACGGTGGCGCACAGGATGCGAGGCGGGCAGTTGATCATCGGTACTCACTCAGCCGTGGCCACAACCCCAGAGCGACCGCGACGGCCGCGCCCAGGCTCAGCACGACGCCGCCGACAGTCGCGCCGGCCAGCCCGCGGCGCGCGTTGAGGATGTCGTCGCGCAATTCGTTACGACTCTGCTCCATGGCCTTACCCAGCGCACGGTCGAGTTTGTCGAACGCGGGGGTGGAGTCCTGCTCACCGCTGCCCAGCGCGACCTGGGTGGCGGCCCGATAATTGCCGACCGAGATGTAGGCGTTGATCCGGTCGTACGCGCGCCGCCACTGGGCCAGCAGATCACCGGCACCCTGCAAGTCGCCCTTGTCGACGGCGTCGCGTCGGGAGAGGTATTCGTCGAGCTGCTTGTGCATGGCGTCGATGCGTTCGTAGAAGGACTGCTTGCGGACCTCTTCGTCCCCGCGCCGGATCAATGACAGCGTCTCGTCGGCGCGGGCCTGCTGGGCATTGATGGACATGTCCGTGACGGTCTTCAGCGACTCTGCTGCAGTGTTTTTGGCGCTGCGGCTGCCGCTGGTGGAAATTGCCAGGGCGGTTCCCACCCAGACCACCATAACGAGAATCGCGAGTGCACCTGCGACAAGTCCAGGGTTGATTCGTCGTTTGGTGCGCCGGGCCAGCCAGCGGTGGGCGAAGGCGCCGAATGCTGCCGTCGCAGTGACGATCAGGATCACCGGAGCCGGGATCTGCGTGGACGCCGTCGTCTCGGCGTCCACCCGCGCCGCAGTCTCGTGATACAGCTGCTGAGCGTCCGGCAGGATCGTCGACTGCATCAGCGCCGACGCCTCGGACAGATACGACGACCCGACTGGGTTGCCGGCCCGGTTATTGGTGCGCGCAATCTCGATCAGCCCGGTGTACATGGCCAATTCGGCGTTGATCCGGCCCAGCAACTGCACCAGCGGCTCGTCGGTCAGCCCGCTCGATGCCCGGGTCACCGCCACCGCCGCGTCGGTGATCGCCTGCTCGTAGCGCTGCCGTACGGTGCGCGGTTCGGCCTGCGCGATGAACGCGGTCGCGGCGGCAGCGTCGGCCACCGACAACGTGGTGTAAAGCCGTCCGGCCGCGAACGACAGCGGCTCGGTGTGCTTCAACACCGTGGTCAGCACTTGCTGCCGCTGGTTGATCGTGGTGGAAGTCGCGAACGCGCTGAGCCCGCCGAGGATGGCCAGGATGAGGCCGATGGTCAGGATGCGGCCCGGCGTCGTCGCGACAAACCACCACCGGGGGTGGGCCGGTTCGGTCGGCGACCGCGAGCCCAGCGGCTCGGTCGACGGATGCGCCAGCTCAACGGTCACGGTTGTTCGGACCTCACTCTTCGGGCGTACTTGTCACAAACTCTATAAGCAAATTCTAAGAGCGATTTACACGAATGCGGGGACCCGAGGGCTGCTTATCCTGAACGCGTGCGCGGCGACGGTGACGGATGGGTGGTATCAGCCACCGGCATGCACTACTGGGGCCGCCACGGCGCGGCCGGTCTGCTGCTGCGAGCGCCCCGGCCGGACGGCACACCGGCGGTGTTGCTCCAGCACCGAGCGCCGTGGAGTCATCAAGGCGGAACGTGGGGTCTGCCGGGCGGTGCCCTGGACAGCCATGAGACGCCCGAGCAGGCCGCCGTCCGGGAAGCCCATGAGGAGGCAGGCCTGCCCAGCTGGCAGCTGTCGGTGCGGGCCACTGTCATCACAGCTGAAGCCAGCGGCACGCACTGGACCTACACCACCGTCGTCGCCGACGCCGGTGAACTGCTGCAGACCGTGCCCAATCACGAGAGCGCGGAGATGCGCTGGGTGAGCGAAGATGAGGTCGCCGATCTGCCGCTACACCCCGGGTTCGCCGCCAGCTGGCAGCGGCTGCGGACCGCGCCGGCGATCGTGCCGTTGAGTCCCGGCGACGAGCGGCGCCGTCACCTGCCGCGCACGGTCGAAATCGAGGCGGGGGTCTTCGTGTGGTGCACCGCGGGCAGGCCCGACCACGCGCCGTCCCAGCTGAGCTCCCGGATCAGCTCGCTGCTGCAAGCGCCGAACTGAGCCGCTCGGCCGCGGCCCGCGGATCCTCGGCGGCCGTGATTGCCCGGACCACCGCGATTCGGCGGGCTCCCGCCTCCAGCACATCTGAGAGCCGGCTGGCGTCGATCCCGCCGATGGCGAACCACGGCTTGTCGGGCGTCAGGTCGGCGGCAACGCGCACCAGTTGCAGGCCCGGCGCCGGGCGTCCCGGTTTGGTCGGGGTCGGCCAGCACGGCCCGACGCAGAAGTAGTCGACGTCCTCGGCAATCGCTCGGGCCACCTGGTCGCGATCATGGGCGGACCGGCCGATCAGCGTGTGCGGCGCGACGATGTCGCGTGCCACCGGCAGCGGCAGGTCGTCCTGGCCCAGGTGCAGCACGTCGGCGCCGGCGGCGCGGGCGATGTCGGCGCGGTCGTTCACGGCCACCAGGGCGCTGTGCCGGCGTGCGGCGTCGGCGAGGACCTCCAGCGCCGCCAGCTCGTCACGCGCCTCCAGCGGACCGAAACGGTGCTCACCGGGCGAGCCCTTGTCGCGCAGCTGAATGACGTCCACCCCGCCCGCCAGAGCAGCATCGGCGAACTGCGCCAGGTCGCCGCGTTCGCGGCGCGCGTCGGTACACAGATACAGTCGTGCGCTCGCCAGCCGCGCAGCCGCGTCGGCGACGATGCGGGCCGGCTCGGCCCGCGCAGGAGCGGGGCCATCAAAACCGTGGTGCACATCGCGACGCTAGCGGCTAGCGTGGGAAGCCGACACGGGAGTCCCGGGGTATGCCATACGTGCGGGGCTGAGAGTGGGCACACCAGACTTGTCCTTACCGTCACACCTGATCCGGATCATGCCGGCGAAGGGAGCGAGAGATGCCACCGGACTCCGGAATGCTGGCCGTCATCGGCGGCGGCGTCATCGGGCTGTCGGTGGCGCGGCGAGCGGCGCAAGCCGGCTGGTCGGTGCGGGTGCATCGCAGCGGGCAATCGGGTGCGTCCTGGGTGGCCGCCGGAATGCTGGCGCCGCACAGCGAAGGCTGGCCCGGCGAGGAGCGGTTGCTGCAGCTGGGTCTGGAGTCGCTGCGGCTGTGGCGGCAGGGTGGATTCACCGACGGGCTGCCAGCGCAGGTGATCACCGCGCGGGAGTCATTGGTGGTCGCCGTCGACCGCGCTGATGTCGCCGATCTGCATACCGTCGCCGACTGGCTGTCCGCACAGGGCCACCCGGTGGTCTGGGAGTCCGCTGCCCGCGACGTGGAACCGATGCTTGCACAAGGCATTCGGCATGGCTTCCGGGCGCCCACCGAGCTGGCGGTCGATAACCGCGCCCTACTCGATGGGCTGGCGGCGGCATGCGAGGGGCTCGGCGTCGAATGGGACGGCCCGGCAGGGGACCTCGGTTCTTTGCAGGCGGACGCGGTTGTGATCGCCAACGGCATCGACGCGCCGACGTTGTGGCCCGGTCTGCCGATCCGGCCGGTGAAGGGTGAAGTATTGCGCCTTCGCTGGCGTAAAGGCTGTATGCCGTTGCCGCAGAGAGTAATCCGCGCCCGTGTGCATGGGCGTCAGGTGTATCTGGTACCGCGTGCCGACGGCGTCGTCGTGGGCGCGACCCAGTACGAGCATGGTCGCGACACTGCGCCGGCGGTATCTGGTGTGCGTGACCTGCTCGACGATGCGTGCACGGTGATGCCGGCGCTCGGTGAGTACGAGCTGGCCGAGTGCGTCGCCGGGCTGCGCCCGATGACCCCGGATAACCTGCCGCTGGTGGGACGTCTGGACGCGCGAACGCTGATCGCCGCCGGCCACGGCCGGTCCGGTTTCCTGCTGGCGCCGTGGACTGCCGAACAGATCGTTTCCGAACTCATCCCGGTTGGAGCCCGCGCGTGATGACGCGCTGTGACGATGCAGAGCGCAGCGAGGAGGAGCGGCGCAAATGATTATCCGTGTGAATGCCGAGCGACTCGAGGTCGACGACCAGACCACCGTTGCGGCGCTGCTGCAGTCGCTGGGCTATCCCGACCGCGGCATCGCGGTGGCCGTCGATCAGGCGGTTCTACCGCGATCTGCTTGGGCGACAACTCTTTCCGAGGGTGCTCAACTCGAGGTGGTGACGGCGGTGCAGGGTGGTTGATTCAAAACTGACGATCGCCGGGCGCAGCTTCACGTCGCGGTTGATCATGGGCACCGGCGGCGCGGCTAACCTCGCAATCCTGGAGGAAGCCCTGGTCGCTTCGGGCACCGAGCTGACCACGGTGGCGATGCGCCGAGTGGACGCCGAAGGCGGCACGGGCATGCTGGATCTGTTGAGCCGACTGGGTATCACGCCGCTGCCCAACACCGCGGGCTGCCGTGGCGCCGCGGAGGCGGTGCTGACCGCGCAACTGGCCCGCGAAGCGCTGGGGACCGAATGGATCAAGCTGGAAGTGATCGCCGACGAGCGCACACTGCTGCCCGACGCCGTCGAGCTGGTCAGGGCCGCAGAGCAATTGGTTGACGACGGCTTTGTGGTGCTGCCCTACACCAACGACGACCCGGTGTTGGCCAAACGACTGGAGGACATCGGCTGCGCGGCGGTAATGCCGCTGGGCTCGCCGATCGGCACCGGTCTGGGCATCGCCAATCCGCACAACATCGAGATGATCGTCGCCCAGTCCGGCGTTCCCGTCGTCCTCGACGCCGGCATCGGGACCGCCAGCGACGCCGCGCTCGCGATGGAATTGGGATGTGACGCGGTGCTGTTGGCGACCGCGGTGACCCGCGCCGCCGACCCGCCCGCGATGGCCACGGCGATGTCCGCCGCAGTCACCGCCGGTTATCTGGCTCGGCGCGCCGGGCGGATTCCGAAGCGGTTCTGGGCGCAGGCGTCCAGCCCGGTGCTGTGAATCGGCGATATGTGGCGCTCGGCAGTTCGATGGCTGCTGGTCCCGGGATCCGGCCCGGGGCGCCGGGCGCGCCGTTCGGGTCGGGTCGGTCGGCGCGCAACTACGCCCACCTGCTCGCCGAACAATTGAATTTCGACCTGGTCGACGTGACGTTTTCCGGTGCCACCACCGCCCATGTGCTGACCGAGCGCCAGCGCGGAGCGCGGCCGCAAATCGAAGCGCTGGACGGCTCCGAAGAATTGGTCACCATCACGATCGGCGGCAACGACGTCGGCTACGTTCCGTTGCTGATGGCCGCGATGTTGCCGGCGATCGCTCGCCGGCTGCCCACGATCGGTGCGTTGGTTGACCGCGACGCCCGCGAGCAGGCGCTTGCCGGTATCGGCGACTCGTTGCGCGCGGTTGGCACAGCGGTGCGCCGGCGCGCACCGCGGGCCCGGGTGGTGTTCGTCGACTACCTCACCCTGCTACCGCCGGCTGGAGCACCGGCGCCGCCGTTGTCCACGGCTGACGCCGACCTTGGTCGTCATGTCGGCGCAAGCCTGGAAGAGGCCACCGCCGCGGCCGCGCTGGCCACTGGCTGCGAACTCGTGCGTGCCGGACAGGCCAGCCGGGAACATCACGGGTGGTCGTCGGATCCATGGGCGGTGGGTGCCGGTTGGCCGCTGCCGTGGCGCCCGGCGCCCTTTCACCCCAACGCCGCAGGTATGCGGGCCGTGGCGGAGCTGGTGGCAGCGCAGGTCTGACCGGTGCCGTCAGCCGTTCGCCTCCCACCACTGGTACAACGAGGACGCGTCGGATCCGCCGATGATGCCGATCATGTGGTTCTTATAGTTTGACCAGACCACCTCGGGAACATTGTCATTCGTTCCGCACGCGACCTGCCCGGCAGCTGTGGTGGGCGAACTGTCGTAGTGCCACGTGTCCGGCGATGTATCTCCGGGCTTGCAAGGGGTCAGGGCGAGGGTACCGCTGCCTCCCTGGAACCCGGCGGAAGTGTCGTTGGAGTTGCCGTAGAGAATGTACTCGGCGCTGGCGGGTCCGTTCGACAGCGAGTTTCGCCCGCACTTGAATGCAGCCAGTGCGCCGTCAACTTGGTCGATTTTGCAGTTGCTCGGGCTGTAGCCTTTCGACAGCATTCCCGCGAGAGCATCGCTGTTGGAGTCGGCGATCGCGGTTGCCGGACCTATCGAGGCGTAGCCACCGACTAGCGCTGCGATGGCTACGGCCCGCACGCCGCTGATAAACGGGGACATCGTTACTCCTCAAGGTTGTTGGGTCGTTGCCGCAATTTGCCGCCATGACCACGTCAATAGCCAGGAATGTATTTCACGTGGCGCGCCGCTACGTCGGTTTCGCCATTCCGATCGCAGCAGCGCTTGCTGACCGAACGGGGATGACCCGTCGTTGGGCAGCGAGATCTCGCCAATCGATCCCGACTCGCCGAATGCAGCCAGGCGCTTGGAAAACGCGTTGCGGCACCACGCTCGCCAGCGAAATCATGTTTGCTGCGGGATGGCGTGCGCGACCTCTTCTGTGGGCGGTGGGTGCGGGCCGGCCGCTGCCGTGGCGCCCGGTGCCCTTTCACCCCAACGCCGCAGGTATGTGGGCCGTGGCCCACTTGGTCATCGGGCAAGCCGGCGGAAACGGTTAGTTTTCTGCTCCCTGGGTAGACCTACCGCGGCGACATGCACGGAAACGATACGCAGGTAAGCAATGCCGAGGGACGACTCCGCCGACACGACACTCCGGGCACACGGACAACTCCCGGCCTATGACCACTGCGCGCTCCTCTACGACTCGGAGCGCGAATACGTCCATTGGCTGATGCAGTTCATCTCCGAAGGCCTGGAGCGGACCCAGCCGGTGTTGATCGCAGTGCCGGGGAAGAGGCTTGCGTCGTTGCGTCACGCGCTGGGTGGCGCCGCGGCCGACGTGACGATGACGGACATCATGGACTTTGGCCGTAACCCCGGCCGGATCCTCGCTACCCAGCTCGCCTTCCTCGAACGCCATCCCGGTCAGCGGGTCCGCATCATCGCCGAGCCGGTGTGGGCGGGCCGCACAGCGTCCGAATATTCCGCGTGCATGCAGCATGAGGCATTGGCCAACGTCGCGTTTGCGGGTTCGGCTGTGACGGGTCTGTGTCCTTACGACGCCTCCGCACTGGAAGAAAGTGCGTTGGCCGATGTTCTGCTCACGCATCCGCAGATCTGGCGGGGCGGATCGCGAGAACACTGTCCGGAGTACGCACTCGACGCTGCACTCGACCGGTGCAATCAACCGCTGACGACCAACCCGGCCGCAGTGACCTACACCGTCGGCGTTCCGGCCGACCTGGCCGGTGCCCGCAGGTGCGGTAACCGCTATGGCCGGTTGCTCGGCATGTCCGCCGGCCGTGTCGCCGACCTCATGCTGATTGTCACCGAGCTGGCGACCAACAGCCTCGACCACGCCGGCGGCGCATGCCGACTGGCGTTCTGGTACGAGGCCGGGTACGTGGTCTGCGAGGCGCGCGATATGGGCCATTGGACTGATCCGCTCGCGGGCCGCCGACCGCCCGCTGCGGGCGGTATAGGCCCCTACGGGCTCTTCGTGGTCAACGCGCTCGCCGATTTGTTGCGCACCCACACGACACCGATGAGCACCACTATTCACGCTTACCTGCGGCTCGACCACTCAAACGAAGGCCGGGCCGTCTAACCTGGGGCGCGATGGCTAACAAATCAAAATCGCTCCTCACCGCGATTGCCGCCGTTGCGGCCACGACATTGGCGGTCGGCGGGTGTGGGTCGGGCAGTGTCGAGTCGCCGAAGCGGATATCGGCCCCGGATTTCGCCGCCGCACTGCGCGGGCGGGTCAGCACCGACGCGATGATGGCGCACTTGACCCACCTGCAGGACATCGCGAAGGCCAACGGCAACACCCGCGCCGTCGGCACCCCCGGCTACGACGCCAGCGTCGACTACGTAGCAGGCAAGCTGCGCGACAAGGGTTTTGACGTGCAAACCCTGCAGTTCGAAGCGCGGGTGTTCCACTCCGACCCCGGCTCGGTGACCGTCGGCGACAGGACGGTCGAAGCGCGCGCCCTGGAATTCAGCCTCGCCACCCCGCCGATCGGGGTGACCGGTCCGCTGGTGGCCGTATCCGATGAAAGCGCGGCTTGCAATGCCTCCGACTACGGCAGCCTGCCAGTCAACGGCGCAGTGGTGTTGGTCGACCGTGGCACCTGCCCGTTCGCCCAGAAGGAAGCTGCCGCCGTGCAGCGCGGCGCCGTGGCGATGATCGTCGCCGACAACGTGGTCGAGGAGCATATGGGCGGCACTCTGGGTGAGAAGACCGACGTCAAGATCCCGGTGGTCAGCGTGACCAAGGCCGATGGCGCGACGCTTCGGCTTACCTCGGGGCCCGCGACGGTGAAGCTTTCCGCGGAAACCAAGACGATGCAAGCCCGCAACGTCATCGCGCAGACCAAGACCGGCTCGACCAGTGACGTCGTGATGGCCGGCGCGCACCTCGACAGCGTTCCTGAGGGGCCGGGCATCAACGACAACGGGTCCGGGGTGGCGGCAGTTCTGGAGACCGCGCTGCAGTTGGGCAGCTCACCGGAAGTCCGCAGCGCGGTGCGATTCGGCTTCTGGGGCGCAGAGGAACTCGGGCTGATCGGGTCGCGGAAGTACATCCAGTCGTTAGATGTCAACGCGCTCAAAGACATTGCGCTGTATCTCAACTTCGACATGCTCGGGTCGCCGAATCCGGGATACTTCACCTACGACGGGGACCAGTCGCTGCCGGTCGACAAGCGGGGTAATCCGGTGGTTCCCGAAGGGTCTGCTGGCATCGAGCGTTCGCTGGCCGCCTACCTGAACTCGGCTGGCAAGACTCCGCAGGACACCTCGTTCGACGGCCGCTCCGACTACGACGGCTTCACGTTGGCGGGGATCCCGTCGGGCGGGCTGTTCTCCGGTGCCGAGAACAAGAAGACCCCGGAGGAGGCCAAGCTGTGGGGCGGCACCGCGGATCAGCCGTTCGACCCGAACTACCACAAGAACACCGACACCCTGGACCATATCGATCGCGCCGAGTTCGGCATCAACGGCGGCGGTGTGGCCTATGCGACCGGTCTGTATGCGCAGGATCTGAGCGGCCGTAACGGTGTTCCGATCCGCGCGGACCGCACCCGCCACGAGCTGGCCAAGTAATCGGCGGGCCCGCTACAGGCCGGGCAGGCAGATGGGGGCTCCGTAGCACGGCGGCGGACCATGAGGCGGTGGATGATCGCCGTCCCAGACGAACTGCCCGACGTTGCCCATCCCCCCGACCGGCACCCAGTACCAGGTGTGGCAGATATTGATGTCCCAGTGGACATCGTCCATCGGCAAGGCTTGCCCCGGGCACCACTGATGGGGAACCGAGAAATTGTCTCCAGGCTGGGCCTGGGCAGTATCTGCGGCCAGTCCGACACCGGCCAGCGCGACGCCGCCGGACAACAGCGCTGCGGTAAAGATCCGCTTGAGGGTATGGCTGAGATTCATGGCCGTCACCGTAGGCCGGGAACCAGAATGAATTCTTAACGTCGGGCTAGTCGCCCGTGCGCTCGAACTTGTCTTCGAAATCACCGCCGGAGCAGGCACTTTCGGTCGTGACATTTTGGCCGTGCCCGATGAGCACTGGAATCGGATCCTGCAGTGGATCGGGCAGCGGATACTCCGCGGTGAGTTTGATGTGCGCTGTGCCGCCCAGATTGCACGGCACGGTGCCCTCGTCGTCGCGCGTCCACTTTCCACCGCTGAAGACCAGTGGCACGACCCCATCGGGCGCGTGAAACAAGCTTATGCAGCGATCGCCGGTGCGAAGGCACTCGGTGCGGACCGTGAGATCGTCTTGTCCCGGTGCCGAACTGCCGTTGGCGTAGGTGATCGTCTCGTGGTAGCGGCCGTGCAGTGCTGTAGCCGGGGACGCCGCCCGCGGCGGCAAGGCGGCCGGGTCAGGAACTTTGGCCACGTCGGGATCGCCAGTGCGGGTGAAGGTTACGCTGCGTTTTGCAGCGCTGCAGCTGTTGGTGGTGGACCTGGTGGTTTCGCCGGACAGCGTGCCGTCGGGCTGTGGTTGCAGGGTGAACACCACCCACACCTCGGCAGGCGCGTCGTTGCACGGTGTTGAGCCGAGGCCCACCGCTACCCAGGTGCCGCCGACCTCATCGAAGACTAAATTGGACACCAGCACGATTCCGCTGCCGCCGATGTACGACGCCGTCGCTACACAACCGCCGGGACCGCACGTCGAGCGCACGTCCCAGGTACCAGTCATCGGCGGCGCACCGGCGACCGGCTTACCCTGGAGATCGGTGCCCGGGCCGTAGTCCGCCCGATACGTGCCGGTGAAGGAATGGGCATTGGCCGTCGCGGTGACCGAGGGCGTGCTATCGGTGGAATTCGCGTCGCTGGCCTGACTGCGGTGCCCGAAGCGCGTCACGCCCGCGAAGACTGCAGCGGCAACGATGAGCAACGGAATGACCACAAGCGCTGCAAGCCGTACTTTCGAACGCGAAACCCGTTGCGCGACGGTCCCGAACGTGGCTTGGCTGGGCTGGGTCGGCGGTGGTGGCGGCAGTGGGGCATGGAAGGGAACGGACCGGGGGTTCAGAGCGTGCTGCAACGCCGTAGCGAAGTCTCGACAGCTGGCAAACCGGTCGGCAGGCGCTTTGGCCATTGCCTTGGCCAGCACCGGATCCAGCCTGGCCAGGTCCGGTCGGCGTTGCTGGAGCGATGGCGCAGGGGCCATGCAATGTTTGGTGATCACCACGGCAGGATTGGAATCGACGTAGGGTGGCATGCCGGTCAGAAGGTGAAACGCGGTGCAGGCCAACGAGTATTGATCGGCACGCCCGTCGAGTGGCTCGGCCTTCAACTGCTCGGGCGCTGCGTAGGAGACCGTGCCCACCGCCATATTGGTCTCGGTCAGCCCGGATATGTCATCCATCCGCCGAGCGATTCCGAAGTCGGCCAGAAAGATTCGGTGCGACCCCGAGTCCAGCAGGATATTGGCCGGCTTGACGTCGCGGTGCAGCAGCCCGCGCTGATGCGCGTAATCCAGCGCCGAGCCGACTGCGGTGACAATCGCCAGCGCATCTGCGACGGGCATGCCACTCGGGTAATGCTCGCGCACGAGCTGGCCCGCGTCGGTGCCGGCCACATAGTCCATCGAAATCCAGAACTGATCTTCGTATTCGCCGCGGTCATGGATGCCCAAGATGTTGGGGTGCGACAAGCTGGCGGCCAGATCGGCCTCCCGCAGGAACCGCTCTCGATACTGGGGGTCGGCGGTCAACTCCGCCGACAACACCTTCAACGCATCCTGGCGCGGCAACCGCGGATGCGCGGCCAGGTACACCGTGCCCATCGCGCCGGCGCCCAGTACCCGCAGGATGGTGAATCCCGCAAACAGTTCGCCTACCGACACCGGCATGGCCAAATCGTAAGCCCGCCATTGCTATGCTGCTGCTACTTAGCTGGATTGCTCCTTGGGTGCACGAACATCATGATCGGCGACTGGTGGGTTGATGACTGCGACTTCGCTACGCACCGGGCGTGACGGCTCGACGGACGGCGGCGACGTCGAGTTCGGCGTCCTGGGTCCGTTGCAGATGAGCGTCGGGGGCGCATTGGTGCCATTGGGCACGCCCAAGCAACGCGCCGTGCTGGCGGTGCTGGTTGTCAATGCCAATCGGCCGGTGGACATCGACACGCTCATCGGCGCGGCCTGGAATCAGCGGCCACCATCAGGAGCCAGAGCCACACTGCATGCCTACATCTCCAATTTGCGTCGACTGATGAGTAGCGCGGGCATCGACCGGTCGCTACTGGCCAGCGCACCGCCGGGGTACCGACTGGCCGTCGGCCAGAATCAGTACGACCTCGGGCGTTTTCGCGCCAAGAAAGACGCCGGGTTGCACGCCGCGGCCGGCGCACAATTCGAGCAGGCTAGTCGGCAGATGGCGGATGCGCTGGCCCAGTGGCGCGGCCCGTTCTTGGCGGACCTGCGCGACTTTCAATTCGTCGAGACCCTTGCCACGGCGTTCGAAGAGGAAAGGGTCGTGGCCCATACCGCTCACGTTGAGGCGCAAATCGCCTGTGGCCGACCAGCTGCGGTGATCATCGAACTAGAGACGCTGATCGCCGAGCACCCCTACCGCGAGCCGTTGTGGGCGCAGCTGATGACCGCCTATTATTTGGCAGGCCGCCAGTCAGATGCGCTCGACGCGTACCTGCGGCTGAAAACCAGACTGGCCGAGGACTTGGGCATCGACCCGGGCCTTGAGCTGCGTGAGCTCTACGAGCAAGTCCTGCGCCAGGAACCCGTCGACGTGCGCAAGGCTGCTCAGGCCCATGCCGAGGACACCATAGTGTCTGCGGTCGCCCTCAAAGGCAACGCGACCACGATTCGCCGGCCCGACGCCGCGGCGTTGCGCGGCGCCGACGGTCGACGGTACGTGCTGGCTGGTACGGCCACCCGGATCGGGCGTAGCCCTGACAACGACATCGTGCTGTCCGACATCAAAGTCAGCCGGCATCACGCTGTCATCACCTACACCGGCACAAAATTGGTGATCACGGACCTGGGATCAGCCAACGGGGTTCGGGTGCGCGGGCGACGGATCGATCCCAGTGCCGAACTGTTCGGCGGTGATCGTGTTCGCATCGGCGACCAGGAGTTCACCCTGGAGGCCGAGGCTCAGCGGGCCACTTAGAATCCATTAAGCCCTTCGTCGCACCCTGTGGGGATGACAAATCCCAATCACAGCAACATATCCCCAGCCAATTCCTATCGGCCCGAGCCACCGCAGCTGCTGCCCATCACCATCGCCGACGGCAGTGCGCCGGGCGTGTACTACCGCATCGACGGAGAGCTGGTGCCGGTACTGCACATCTGGCTGGACGGCAGTGTGCCAGTGTTTTTCGAGCACCACGTGGTGCTGTGGAAAGAGCCCGCGCTGGCGATCGGAATCAAAGGCAAGGGGGCGCTGAAGCGCATGATCGCCGGCATGCCGCTGCTTTTGACCGAAGCGCGCGGACCGGGACAGGTCGCGTTTTCCCGCGATGGCACCGGCCACGTGTTCCCGCTGCATCTGCGCCCAGGCTCTGCGATTGAGGTGCGTGAGCACCAATACCTCGCGGCGACAGGGAATCTGGAGTACGGATTCACTCGCCAAAAGGGAATCAAGAACATGATGTTCGGCGCGACCGGGTTCTTCGTGGACCGGTTCGCCGCGACGCAGTCTGAAGGCGTGGTGTGGTTGCACGGCTACGGCAACGTTTTCGAGAAGGTGCTCGGCCCCGGCGAGCAGATCGACGTAGAGCCGGGAAGTTGGATCTACCGCGACGAGAGCGTGCGGATGGACCCGCAGGTGTATGGGTTGCGCACGGGTGTGTTCGGCGGCACGGGCAATCTCTTCTTCAACCGCTTCACCGGCCCCGGTCGCGTCGGCCTTCAGTCGATGTACCTGGACTTGTCGACCGGCGCGTGAAGCCGCCGAACAGTCCATTAAGGATCCAGTAAGCCCAGTTACGCAAAGTGTTTACGCGTCGCGATTTCAGCGACGAAGAACCATCAACAATGAGAAAGAGGAGTTCCAACTATGAAACGCGAAGTCATGATCACGGCCAGTGCGGCGGCGATTCTGGGTGTGGCGTTGGCGGGCTGTTCCCAAAGCGGGGCGGTTCGAGGCGGCAACGGCGGTGTCGCCGCGACCAGCGATGCGAACACCAAGGTGGTCGTCGATGGCCACGATCAAAGCGTCAAAGGTACGGTTGCCTGCACCACCGCAGCCGGCACCGTCAACATCGCGATCGGCGGGCCCACGGCCGGTGCCGGCGGTGCCCCCACCGGAATCGGCGCTGTGCTAACCGATGCCAAACCCCCATCCGTCAAGTCTGTTGCGCTCGGCAATGTCAACGGCGTGTCCTTGGGAGTCGGCGGGACCTCCGGCAACGCCAATGCCACGAAGGACGGCAACTCCTACAAGATCACCGGCACAGCGAGCGGCGCAGACATGTCCAATCCGATGGCCGGACCGGTGAGCAAGCCCTTCGAGATTGACGTGACTTGCCCCTAGCCGGTTCGCATTCACTAACTACCAGATTAGGAATACGTGATGAACAACACGACTAAAGTGGTGCTCGGGGCGATCGGCGCTCTGTTCGCTGTATCGCTGTTGCTGCGCTTCGTCCTGCTAAGCCAGGTGGGCCTCGCCGGTGGATGGATCTTCTATCTCGGCCTGCCGATCGGAGGCATCGTCGCGCTTCTTCTACTCCTGCTGCGGCTCGGGCTGCTCAACTTCGGCGAAACGTCAAGCGCCACGGTTCAGCATTGGCAACACAACGCTGCCGTGCCGGGGCCCGCGCCGGTGTCCCCGCCGTCGGCAGCACCGGTATCGAGCCGCTTGCAGGAGCTGGAGACCCTGCGCACCAACGGCGCCATTTCGGACACCGAGTACGCCGCGAAACGCGCTGGGATCATCTCCGGTATATGATCCAGAACATAGCTGCGGCTCAACCGATCTCGGATATCTTCGGCATCAACTCGTCGCCAAACCGTTGCACGAAACCGGCGGGGTCCGGGTTCCCCGGTACCGGACCGATGTTGATCATGTCGATGCCCAGCTCCGCGTAATCCTCGAGCCGCTTCAAGTAGCCGTCGACGTCGTCGAACGGATCCGCGAACAGGCCCACTGTTTTGCGGATCCCGGCGACGTCGCGGCCTACGTTCTCGCAGTGCCGCGTCAACACCTCGATCTTGTGCCGCAGCACGTCAGGCTCAGAATCCGTGGAGTTCCACACGTCGGCGTACTGCGCGACCAGCCGCAGTGTCTTCTTCTCACCGCCACCGCCGATCAGGATCGGCGGCCGGCGAATCGGCCTTGGCGCACAGATTGTTTCAGCCAGCTGATAGTGCTTGCCGTTATAGGCACCGTCGTCGTTGCCCCACATTTGCAGGCAGATCTGCAGCGTCTCCTCGAGCATCTCGAACCGATCCCGCACCGGCGGATAGGGGATGCCTAACGCGGAATGCTCGCGCTCATACCAGGCAGCTCCGATACCGAACATCGAGCGGCCCTGCGACAGCACGTCGAGGGTGGTGACGGTTTTGGCCAGTACGCCGGGATGACGATAGGTGACTCCGGTGACCAGCAATGCCAGCGTGATGTCGGTCGTCTGCCCTGCCAAGAAGCCCAGCGACGTGTAGCCCTCCAAGAACGGATCTTCGGCTTGCCCAACACCTTCCATCTGGAGGAAGTGATCCGCCAAGGTGAACATCGTCGCACCCGCATCTTCGGCGGCCTTGGCGGTCTTCACCAGCGTCGGCCCCAAATTTGCCGAATCGCCCGGGACCGAGCGGGTCAACCTGAGTCGGGTGGACCAGGAGTTGTTGCGCGGCGTGCAGCGCTCGACGATCGACGCGTGGATGCGGCTGCTGGTATCGGCGCGTCCGTCACTCACGACCACGCAGGCGCGGATCTCGGTGCACGCGGCAATGGCCCTGGTGGTCGACGTGGGACGGCTGGTGCACTACGAGCACCCGGGCGACAAAGCCGCCTACCCACAGGCGTGCGTGCGAAAATTGATGGAAGCTACGCTGTTTGGGAGCGGCGAATAGCAGTGCCGCCCAGATAGGCGACATACCCGATCAACCCGACGATGGCCAGGCTGCGGGTCTGCCGACTGCTGAAGCCCAGCCCCAGCACGGTTTCGATTCCGCCGTTGGTGTAGATGTGCTGTCGGGTGCCGCGCGGGAACACCGGCTTGACGATCGGATCCCACAATTGCGGGCTGGTGAAGTGGGATACCCCGGCGCCGGCCAACGCCAGGCCGGAGAATCGCGCCAGGCGGTTGCTCTTTCGTGACATGAAACTCCTTTAGGCGATTGCGTAGTCGCTCAGCGGAAAAGTGGACGCTTCCTCGATCGCCGTCGAGGTGGCCATTGGGCGCAACAGCGACGGCTCCCCGCTGGGATTGAAGTAGTAGGAACGTGACGATGCGCAGTTACCGAGCTTCCACAACGAGTCGCCCAGCAGTTCGGTCATCCGATCGAGGTAGCGCGCGTTAGCCTCCTCGGTTACTTCGAAAGTATCCGCGCCCCGACGTTTGAGCTCGCCGAAAAGTCGCTCCATCAAGCGCATCTGGTACTCCATGGTGTTGAAGAAGTTCAACCCCAGGAAAGCGAACGGGCTGGCCAGGCTCAGATAGTTCGGGAAGTAGGGCATCGACACGCCCTGGTACGCCTGAAATCGCGTCTCGCGCCACCACTTTCCGAGATTGCGCCCCTCGCGGCCGATCACTTCGATGGCCGGGAAGTTGGCCTCCCACAGGTCGAATCCGGTGGCCAGCACCAGCGTGTCGATGTGGGTCTTCGAGCCGTCGGCGTTGACGATTCCGTCGGCCTCGACGCGCTCGATTCCGTCGGCCTGCAGATGGACGTTCGGTTTGGTGAAGGCGCGGAAATAAGTGTTGGAGAACGTCGGCCGCTTACAGCCGATGTCGTAGTCGGGGGTGAGCTTGCGGCGCAGCTCTTTGTCGCGAATCGCCAGGAACTGGTTGATCTTGCACAAATCCATCGCGGAAATGTTGAGCCGGCGGAACAGTGGAACGCGGTATCGCACCACGCCGACGGTGATCATCAACTCGTAGACGGTGTCGGTGACCGTCCGGATCATCCGCTGGGTCCACGGGAAGCGGGCGAAGAGGCGTTTGGCCCGATCTGAGAACCGCAGGTCGATCTTCGGTGCCACCCAGATAGCCGTGCGCTGGTAGACGGTGAGATCGGCGGCCTTGTCCGCGAGTCGCGGGATGAGCTGAACTGCAGTTGCGCCGGTCCCGATGATCCCAATCCGGTGGCCGGTCGCATCGAAGTCGTCATCCCACGCAGCGGTGTGGATGACCTTTCCTTCGAACGTGCTGATCCCCGGAATGTCGGGTGCCTTCGGCTGGGACAGGAACCCGGTGGCGGTGATCAGGTAGCGCGCTGACAGCACGTCGCCACCAGACAGCGCCACCTGCCAGCGACGGGTCTCGTCGTCCCAGCGGGCGCTTTCCACGATGGCGTTGAACCGCATGTGCCGGCGCACGTCGTATTTGTCGGCCACCGCCGCGGCGTACTGCTTGATCTCCGGTCCTGGGGTGAACATCCGCGACCAGTTCGGGTTCGGTTCGAAGAAGTACGAGTAAGTGGTGGTGGGGACATCGACGGCCAAGCCCGGGTAATGGTTTACATGCCAGGTTCCACCGAGATCGTCCTCCCGGTCGAGGATGACGAAGTCGTCGATACCCAGGCGCTTGAGCTGGATCGCCGCGCCGATACCGCCGAAGCCGGCTCCGACGATGAGGGCCTCGACGTGCTCCGAACTCATGAAATGACCGTACCTTACTTTAGAGTAAGTTAGTAGTTGTCGGGCGCTGACTCGCCCGTGCCAGTAGTGGGTTTGGGTTCCCTTGTCTTGGCGCCCATGGCTTTGTTGTCGGCGAGCAGCGCGGCGTTGTCATCTTGAAGGTCGAGAATACGGGCGATGCCGGCGAGGTTGACACCGGCAGCGACCAACTCGCTGATGCGCTGCAGCCGGGCCAAGTCGTCGGAGCTGTAGCGGCGGGTGCCGCCGTCGCTACGGGAGGGTCTCAGCAGGCCGTGGCGCTCATAGAGGCGCAGCGATTGCACCGGGACGCCGGAGAGTTCGGCGGCCACGGAGATGCCGTAGACGCCTCGGCCCGGGGCAGGCATGCCAGGCGTGTCGGGTCGATCGATCATGTTGAAGTAATCCTCAGCTGTTTGTACAGAAAACCTGTATATCACACTTGCGACAACGTCATCTACATGCTATATCAAATCTATGTCACCCGACATAGGGTTGGGTGACATCTTGCAGAGGCCCTGAGTATCGGAGGTGACCACAATGCTGATGCGTACCGACCCGTTCCGCGATCTGGACCGATTCACCCAGCAGGTGCTGGGCACCGCCGCCCGCCCGGCGGTGATGCCGATGGACGCGTGGCGTGAAGGCGATGCGTTCTTCGTCGAGTTCGACCTGCCGGGCATCGACAAGGACTCGCTGGACCTCGACATCGAACGGAACGTGGTGACGGTGCGGGCGGAGCGCGCCGCGGTCGATCCGAACCGCGAGATGCTCGCGACCGAGCGGCCGCGGGGAGTATTCAGCCGGCAACTGGTGCTGGGCGAGAACCTCGACACCGACCGGATCGAGGCCTCCTACCACGAGGGCGTGCTGCGGCTACACATTCCGGTGGCCGAGAAGGCCAAGCCGCGCAAAATCACCATCGGCCGCGGCGACGGCCAACAAGCCCTGAACGGCACGGCCGGCACGCGCGAAGTAATCGACGCCTGAGCGTGCGACGGGCGGCAGCGGAGCTCAGCGAACCCGCTGCCGCCCACCCGGGCCACGCCTTGAAAAAGTCAGGAGGCTGCCGTGCCGCCCCGTTCGCATGTCGATCCGGCAAGCGTGTTCACGTCGCTGGCCGACATCGTCGCTGAGGGCTCGACGCCCAAAGAAATGTATGCCGCGATCTGTGTAGCGGCCACACTCATGGTGCCCGGTTGTGACCACGCCAGCCTGATGATCGGCCGAGGGGGCGGTGCCTGCAGCACAGCGGCGGCCAGTGACGCAGTCGCGCGCACCATCGACAAACTCGAACTGGCGCTGGGTTGCGGGCCGTGCCTCGATGCCTTCGAGGAGCCGACAGCTCAACTGGCATCGGATCTGACCACTGGCGGCCGGTGGCCGGAATTGGCAGCCAAGGTGGTCGCCGAAACGCCGGTGCGCGGCGCTATGAGCGTTCGGTTGTCAGTAGATCACGCCAGAATCGGCGCGCTTAACCTGTTTTCCGACACTGCCAATGCGTTGGGCACGGAGTCGGTCGAACGGGCCAGCGTGTTGGCGGCGTTCGCCACGGTGGCTACCAATGCCGCAGCGCACAGCGAAATCGCGGCAGCGCTGCGCCGGGGGCTCACCACAAACCGCGAGATCGGCAAGGCCGTCGGCATGTTGATGATGCTCAACGACGTCTCCGATGGCGAGGCGTTCGACCTCCTGCGCCGAACCTCACAAGACCGCAACATCAAAGTCGCCGACATCGCGACCGAATTCATTCGGCGCCGCTCAGCGCAGCAGCTTTAATGCGGCATCGACCGCCAAAGCCGGAACGTCAAGGGTCTTCGAGCCTAAATCGTGTCGCGCGCCGATGATTTCCACGATCTCGGTCGGGGCGGGAATCAATGCGGCGGCGGCGCGCACCTCGTCGAGGGTGCCGAAAGGGTCCGATGTGCCGTGGGTGAACACCGTCGGCACCGCGATGTCCGGCAGGTGCTCGGTGCGGGTGCGTTCAGGCTTACCGGGCGGATGCACGGGGTAGGAGAACAGCGTCAGCACATCCACCGGCTGCGCACCTTCGGCTATCACCATCGACGTCTGCCGGCCGCCGTAGGAATGGCCACCGGCGATCAGCGGGCCGTCGGCAAGGTCGCGGCACACTTCGATTGCCTCCACGATGCCGGCGCGATCTTGTGTCGCCGATCCCGACGGGGGTCCCTTGGGCCGCCGCCGGCGGTACGGCAGGTTGTAGCGCACCGCCAGCCAGCCACGGCGGGCCCACTCGTCGCAAAGCCGTTGCAGCAGTGGGGATTCTCTGCTGCCACCGGCCCCGTGGGTCAACACCACAATTCCCTTTGGGCCACCGGGTAGGGTGCTATCGGGTTCATGCGCGACGCCCGCGATGTCGTCAAGGGTCATGACAGCCTGAACAACGGGGACACCGGGCCGTGGCCTTGTCCGAGCGGGTAGGCCGCACGCAGGCATTCGGTCACCCATTGCTTGGCGAACGCGACCGCTTCCGGCACGGCGTAACCGTGGGCGAGAGCGCAGGCAGTCGCAGCGGCCAGCGTGTCACCCGCGCCGTGGTCGTGAGTGGTGTCCACCCGTGGTGACTCGAACTCGTGAAAGTCGTTGCCGTCGAACAACAGATCCGTGCTGCTGGTCGACCCGCGCAGGTGCCCGCCTTTTACCAGCGCCCACTTCGGGCCCAACGCGTGCAGCGCGCGAGCCGCGTCGGCCTGGGATTTCGAGTCGACCACCTCGACGTCGACCAATAGCCGAACCTCGTGCAGGTTCGGCGTCACCAGGGTCGCCAACGGAAACAGTTCGGCACGAAGGGAGTCCACTGCGCTGCCGTCGAGCAGTGGATCACCATGCATCGACGCACAGACCGGATCGACTACCAGTGGTGCGCCCGCGCCATGCTCGCGCCAGCTCCCCGCGACCGCAGTGATGATCTCCGTCGACGCCAACATGCCGGTCTTGGCGGCCTGCAGCCCGATATCGTGGCAGACCACCTCGATCTGTGCGGCGATGACCTTGCCGGGCACCTTGTGAAAACCTCTGACGCCCACCGAGTTCTGCACCGTCACCGCGGTGACCGCGCACAGTGCGTGCACGCCCAGCAGAGTGCAGGTACGGATGTCGGCCTGAATACCGGCACCACCGCCGGAATCAGATCCGGCGATCGCCAGCACCCGCAGCGGCGTGCTACCGAGCGGTGCCAGCGGCAGGTAGTTCACTGCGCGAGCGGCAGATACACCCGGTTGCCGTGCTCGGCGAACTCGGCCGACTTCTCCGCCATACCCTGCTGCAAAGCCGCCTCGATGGCTTCCTCGCTGTCGAGTCCATGCTCGGCGGCGTAGTCGCGGACGTCCTGCGTGATACGCATCGAGCAGAACTTCGGGCCACACATCGAGCAGAAGTGTGCGGTCTTGGCGGGTTCGGCCGGCAGCGTTTCGTCGTGGTATGCCCGTGCGGTGTCGGGATCCAGTGACAATGCGAACTGGTCGTTCCAGCGGAACTCGAACCGCGCCGTCGACAGCGCGTCGTCCCGTTCTTGCGCCCGAGGATGACCTTTGGCCAAATCTGCTGCGTGCGCAGCGATCTTGTACGCGATCACCCCGTCCTTGACGTCCTTGCGGTCCGGCAGCCCGAGGTGCTCCTTGGGGGTCACGTAGCACAGCATCGCGGTGCCGGCCTGGGCGATGATGGCCGCGCCGATCGCCGACGTGATGTGGTCGTAGGCCGGTGCGATATCGGTGGCCAGCGGACCCAGGGTGTAGAACGGTGCCTCCTCGCACAGCTCCTCTTCCAGCCGCACATTTTCGACGATCTTGTGCATCGGGACGTGTCCCGGTCCTTCGATCATCACCTGTGCGCCATGGGATTTCGCGATCTTCGTGAGCTCGCCCAGAGTCCGCAACTCGGCGAACTGCGCGGCGTCATTTGCGTCCGCGATCGACCCGGGCCGCAGCCCGTCGCCCAGCGAGAACGTCACGTCGTAGCGGGCGAAGATGTCGCAGAGTTCTTCAAAGTTGGTGTAGAGGAACGACTCCTGGTGATGCGCCAGGCACCACGCCGCCATGATCGACCCGCCGCGCGACACGATGCCGGTGACCCGCTTGGCGGTCAGTGGCACATAGCGCAGCAACACCCCGGCGTGCACGGTCATGTAGTCGACGCCCTGCTCGCACTGTTCGATCACCGTGTCCCGGTAGATCTCCCAAGTCAGCTCGGTCGGATCACCCTTGACCTTTTCCAGCGCCTGGTAGATGGGAACCGTGCCGACCGGTACCGGCGAGTTGCGCAGAATCCACTCGCGGGTGGCATGAATGTCTTTCCCGGTGGACAGATCCATGATGGTGTCGGCACCCCAGCGGGTGGCCCAAACCATCTTGTCCACCTCCTCGGCGATCGACGACGTCACCGCCGAGTTGCCGATGTTGGCGTTGACCTTGACCGCGAACGCCTTGCCGATGATCATCGGCTCGCTCTCGGGGTGGTTGTGGTTGGCCGGGATGACCGCGCGGCCGCGGGCAACCTCGTCGCGAACCAGCTCGGCCGGCATGTCTTCGCGGGCGGCGATGAACGCCATCTCGGCGGTGATCTCACCGGCGCGGGCCCGCTGCAGCTGGGTGCCGCGGTCGCGCACCACGCCCGCGCGCGGCGGCAACCCGGCCGTCACGTCGATCACCGCGTCGGGGTCGGTGTAGGGGCCGGATGTGTCATAGAGGTCAAAGTGCTGCCCGTTGGACAGATTCACTCGCCGAAATGGCACTCGGGCGCCGGGGATGGCGTCGAGTTGTCGATAGGCTTTGCTGCTGCCCGCGATGGGTCCGGTGGTGACGGACGGTTCGGTAGTAACGGTCATTCCTCATCTCCCTACGTCGGCATTACCCGGTCAGGTTCATACGGTCGACGGCCCCGAGCCGTCCTCTCAGCGCACCGGGCGTGCGCTCCCGCGTTGTCGTGTAGTCCACGCTAGCGCAGTGGAGGGTTGGTGTGCAGGGGGGCAGTAGCAGAGTCCAGATCAAGACGGCTGCGCATGCTGTCCAACTGGTGGGCAAGGTATGTAAACGATGGAATGATGCTTAACGTGCATGAGGTGGCCGAAACAACTGCCGACACCGGTAACTCATCTGCGGGGCGCCAGGCAGAACCCGACCCCGACGACATCAGCGTGGGTGCCTTCCGGTTCTGGTTTGTGGGTCAGCGTTGGGAATGGTCCGACGAGGTAGCCCGCATGCACGGCTATGCGCCGGGCTCGGTGGAACCGACGACGGAACTGCTGCTGTCGCACAAACATCCAGAAGACCGGGCGCACGTTCAGGACCTGCTCGACCAGGCACTGCATTCGAAGAGCTCGTTTTCCAGCCGTCACCGCTTCATCGACACCGCGGGCAATGTGCACGACGCGATTGTGGTGGCCGATCGGATGGTCGACGAGGCGGGCGCAGTGGAGGGAACCGCCGGTTACTACATCGACCTGACCGACACCTTCGTCGAGACCCGCCAGGTTGTCCTCGACGAGGCGCTGCCGGACCTGTTCGAAGCCCGCGCGGTGATCGAGCAGGTCAAAGGTGTCCTGATGGCCGTCTATCGAGTCAGCGCGGAGCAAGCCTTCGGTGTGCTGCGGTGGCGCTCGCAAGAAACCAACACCAAACTTCGCGCGCTGGCCAAGCAGCTCATCGACGAAATCGCCACGCTGCCACCGCCGTCGGCAGACGTGCAAGCCGCCTTCGACCACCTGCTGCTGACGGTGCATGAGCGTATTCCGGGTGAACGCAACGTATAACGGGGTCGCCGGTTAGGCTCGACAAAGCTGTGGACGGTAAGCCGCCACGTCATTGCACCTGGCGGTGCAGCGAAGCGGGTGAACACTATGGATTTGTTGACGGTCGACTATGAGATTCGGCCCGAAGCTGTCGTGGTGCAGGCCAAGGGCGAAGTGGATTCCAGCACCGCCGGCGAGCTGACCGCACAGCTGCATGCGGCGTTGCAGCAAGCCGGAACCCAAGGCTGTCGACTGGTCATCATCGATTTGCAGGCCGTGACCTACTTCGGCAGCGCCGGCCTGAACGCCGTGCTGGATTGTCACCGAAAAGGGCAGGAAGCGGGGACGTCCGTCCGGCTGGTCGCCGACAATGGACTGGTTGTTCGCCCGATCGAGGTGACGAACCTGGACAGCGTCCTCGAGCTTTACCCCACATTGCCCGACGCGCTGCGAGGCCGTGACACCGGGCAGGGGCAGTGAGCGGGGATCACCGCCGCGAATGGAGAAGCGAGCCGCAGAAGCTGCCACCCGACCTTGCCAAGGCGGTCGCGCTGGGCGGCGAGATGGGCCGTCGATTCGCGGAATTCGACTGGGCCGCGCACCCATTGGGGCCGCCCGAAGTGTGGCCGGCCGAAGTGCGGTCCGCCGTCGCGGTGGTGTTGACCTCGCGGTTTCCGATTGCGTTGTGGTTGGGCGCGGAAGACCTGTTCCTGGTGTACAACGATGCCTACATCCAGATCCTCGGCGACAAACACCCGGCCGCGCTGGGCCGGCGCGGCAGGTTCGTGTGGTGGGACATCTGGGAGCCGATCAGCCCGATGCTGGCCAGCGTCATCGCCACCGGCGAAGCGACCTGGTCGCATGACCTGATGCTGCCGATGGTGACCGGCGGCCGACGCCAGGAACGCTACTTCACCTTCACCTACAGCCCGCTGGTCGCGGAAAACGGCCAGATCTTCGGGATTTTCTGCCCATCGTGGGAGACCACCGAGCGGGTGATCAGCGAGCGGCGCCTGCATCTGCTCAACGCGGTGGCCTCGGCGACGATGGAAACCCGCACCGTCGACGACGCGGTGAGCGCAGCGGTCTCGGTGTGTGCCGACCAGCCCGCCGACGTGCCGCTCGTCGCGGCCTACGTCGGTGGTACCGACGCGGCCGATATCACCCTGCGTGGAGCAACGCCGGCGGTGCTGCCGCTGCTGCCGCCCACGCTGAGAAAGCTGACCGATTGGGAGCCGACAGCGCGGTCGCGGGATGAAGTGCAGATCATCGATGACGTGGCCTCGGTTATCCGGGGTCTCGACGAGGTGTTGGGCGCCGACTGCCCGGACCAGGCGCTGGTGCTGCCGTTGGGAGAGAACGCGACCGCGGGGGCGCTGGTCGTCGGAACCAATCCACGGTGCCCGCTGGATGAGCAATATCGGGGCTTTTGTCAGTTGCTCGCCGACCAACTGTCCTCGGCGCTGGGCTCGGTGCTCTCCTACGAGCAGCAGCGGCGGCGTGCGGATGCGCTGGCCGAAGTCGACCGCGCCAAGACTGCATTTCTGACCAATGTCAGTCACGAATTCCGCACCCCGCTGACCTTGCTGCTGGGACCGCTCGAAGATGCGCTGTCCGACGTTGATCCGCATACGGTTCTCGCGGAGCGGCTGCGGGTGGCTCGGCGTAACGCCGGGCGGCTGCTGCGCCTGGTCGACTCGCTGCTGCAGTTCTCCCGCATCGAAGCAGGCCGCGCCACAACAAGGTTGGTGTGCACCGATGTCGGGGCATTGACGTCGGCGATCGCGTCGTCGTTCACCGAACTGGGCGAGCGGGCCGGGCTTGAGCTTGTGCTCGACTGTCGTCGGGCGCTGGCCGACGTCGACCCGGACATGTGGGAAACCGTGGTGCTCAACCTGATGTCCAATGCGGTCAAATACACCTTGAGCGGGTCGATCACCGTAACGGTGCACAGTGGCGCCGGCCAGTGCCTAGTCAGCGTCAGCGACACCGGGGTCGGTATCGGCGAGGCGGACCTGAAGCAGTTAGGCCAACGCTTCTTTCGGGCCGACACCGCACTGGGCCGCAGCGTGGAAGGCACCGGAATCGGGCTGTCGCTGGTGCGCGGCCTGGTGGACCTGCAGCACGGCAGTTTGCAGATCTCCAGCAAACTCGGTCGCGGTACCACCGTCGCCATCACGTTGCCGAAATCGCTTGTCGACAAGCCGATCAAGCATTCACCGGCCGACCTGCTGGACAACCCCTACGTCGTCGAGGCGGGCCAGTGGTTGGCGCCGGTGCCGACCGCGGCTGTATCGACGGGAGAGGCCGGCCAGGAAAACCGCCAACTGGTGTTGATTGCCGACGACAACGCCGACATGCGGGCTCATCTGGAGCGGGTGCTGTCGGCGCACTGGCGGACGGTTCTGGTCGCCGACGGCGAAGCGGCCCTGCGGTCCGCCCGCGAGCTTCGCCCAGACGCGATCGTGACCGACGTGATGATGCCCAAGCTGGGAGGCTTCGACTTCGTCTCCGCGATTCGTTCCGATCCCGAGCTGGCCGCCACTCCGATCGTCATGCTCTCCGCCCGTGCCGGAACGGAGGCGGTCAGCGAAGGCTATGCCGGCGGCGCGGACGACTATCTGCCCAAACCCTTTCGCTCGCAAGAGCTGGTCGAAAGGGTCGCGGCGCGGATGTCGGCCACCAGCCGCGAGCGTGCCGGTCAGCAACAGCGCGAAGCCGAGCTTCGCCATACCTCCGCCGCCGCTCAACTCGATGCGGCATTGCAGGCCGCCGACTCGATCGCCGGAATCGCCGAGGCGTTGCTGGCCTCTCCGCTCGGCTCGGGTGGTGCGACCGTCGTCGTGATCGGTCTGCTCGACGCCGAGGAGAACACGGTCCGATTCGAGTACGCCGGTCCAGTACCCGCGGAATTCCGGGACCGCTACCACATCGCCACGCTGGACACGCCGCTGGTGCCGGTCGACGTCATCAAGACCGGTCAGCGAATGGTCATCACCGATACGCTGGCCCTCGCCCCCCGGTATGGCCACGTGGTCGCGGAAACCGCAGACAGCGTCAGGGCGTGCGTGAGCCAGCCGTTGCGCGGTCATGACGGCACGGTGATCGGCTCCCTTGGGTTGCTGTGGGCCAAACCGCGGGAGTTTGCCGCAGCTGAGATCGAATTGTTCACCCGTGTTGCGGAATTGACCCAGGCGACAGTGGTCCGGGTCCGCAGTGCACAGCGCGAGCATCGGATCGCCGTCGATTTCCAAGAGCACCTACTCGACCTCGACCGCGGGTCAACGGCGGCGGTGGTGGCGGCTGTGTACCAGCCCGGCGGCGAGGCGATGCGGGTCGGTGGCGACTGGTATCTGGTGGCGCCGCTGGAGAGCCCAGGTCAGATCGCGATATCCGTCGGAGACGTGGTGGGACACGGCCTGCCCGCCGCGATCGTGATGAGCAGGCTGCGCGCCGCGGTGGCCGCCAGCGCCCTGGCCGGCGCCGATCCGGATGCGGTGCTCGCCTCGCTGGACAGATACGCGGCGGCGATCCCCGGCGCGCGCTGCGCGACGGTCAGCTATGCCGTAATCGAGACAGGGCGACCGGGAACGGCCGACGGCAGCTCCGCCATCAGCTACACCTGCGCCGGTCATCCCTACCCATTGCTGCTGACGCCGGACCAACCGCCGGTTTTTCTTACAGGTGGCCGGCGCCCCCCGGTTGCGGCCTGGGCGAGCCATCTCAATGCCAATACAGCACACGACGAGTTGCCGGCGGGCAGCCTGCTGCTGCTCTACACCGACGGACTGATCGAGCGGCCGGGCGAGACACTCGATCAAGGATTCGCGCGGCTTCAGGCCGCGGCCGCTTATCGTGCCGAACTGTCGGTTGGGGAGTTCTGTGACGAGTTGCTCGACCGGATGGCCCCGCCCGGCGGCTACACCGACGACGTCGTCCTGTTGGCCATACGTCCCAGCCATGCCTCGGCGCGCAGTTTCGCCACGGTGTTGCCCGCCGCACCGGTGAACATCCCGGCAGCCCGGCACCGGTTGCGTGACTGGCTGACCGGTATCGGGATAGACCGACGGCGGGAAGTCGACATCCTGCTGGCCACCGGCGAGGCGGTGAGCAATGCGATCGAACACGGAAGCGGCGGCGACTCGCTCAGGACAATCTCCCTCGAGGCCTTCGTGCGGGGTCACACCGTAACGGCGACGGTCAGCGACACCGGCAAGTGGTCGGGTGATTCCTCGGCCAGCCAGCGCAGCCTGCTGGGCGGTCGGGGGCTGACCGTGATCAACGGGCTCGCGGACGATGTGAAGACCGTGCGCAACGCTCACGGCACTCGGATTACCCTGACTTTCAACCACGCAGTTGTTTCGGAGGCCAGTTTGGTGCAGGGCATCACCCCATGACTCGCGCGGTATTCCAGCTGCATTACCCCCAGGCCGACGCTGCGTCGGGCACCCCCGCCGAAGTGACGGTCACCGGTGAGGTTGACGTGACCAATGTCGGCGAGTTCACCCGATCGGTGCTGGACGTGCCGGGCGCGCGGCCCGTCATCCTTCAACTGAGCGCGGTCAAATACCTGGACAGCGCGGCATTCGCCGCGCTGGATCGGCTGGTTGAACAGAACGCTATCGTCCTGGTTCTGTCGCCGGACAGCTTCATGTACCGGGTGGCCGAGCTGATGTGTTTGCCGATTCACCACGACGCCGAGACCGCGCGCCGCGCCCTGCAGGACAACGCGAGCTAGGCCTCTTCAATCGCTTCGCCGAGTTCCTCGAGGATTTTGTTGTGGTGGTTATTGGCCATGATGTGGCCCGCCGCGATGACCAGAGCGACCGGCCAGTCGATCAGCTCGAATGCGGCCAGCGCCGCCAAACCGCCGTAGTAGGCGAGCTGCTCAGGCCGCGGAATTTCTATCCGCCCGAGTAGCGGCACGTTCACGAAGAAGGTTTCACCTTGCCGAATGTGCTCGACGGCCTCCCGCTGAGAGGAGGCGTGCGGCGTCTTCTTTTCGACCATCATTTGCCTTTCAGTCACTCAAGGTTCGCCGTTCAGCCGGATGGCTTGGTCACCGTCGAAGGTATGACGTCGACGGATTCTCTCGCCGACCCACTAGCTTCAGGGGCCGCTGGTCTTTTGGCGATCCCGCTGATCGAGTTGTACGCCGTTCTGTGGCGGTTCGGTCTTGTGGAGGTTCGGAATGATCGGACGTCCCATCGCCGGATTCCAACTCCAATGGACGTTTACTGTCGAGCACGCGGGTTGCGACGGCAACCGCGGCGGTCGCCGCCCCGGCTGAGCCCAGCGCCTGCGCCCAACCGATCGGGCCGAGCGGAGTGCAGCCCAGCAGCTGGCTGACGCCCGGAATGCTGATCAGCGTGCCTAACGTGACCAGCGATCCGCCTGCGGTCAGCACGACCAGCGGCGCGCGCGAATCGAGCAGTGTCTGACCCAGCTGCGTGCTGACCAGCGCCACCAGCGCCACCGTCGATGCGCGTCGCGGCCGTCCGGTCACGCCGGCCATCACCCATGCCGCAGTCGCTGCCGCCGCCGTCGTTGTCCCGCGGACGGCGACGGCCCGCCACAGTGCCCGCTGATCGGGGCCGCGGCCGCCGGGTTGCACCGGGCCACTCGGTTCGCTCACCGCGAGCGCAGCTGCAGGGAACGCATCGGTCATCATGTTCACCAGCAGCAGCTGGCGGGTGTTGAGCGGCGACGTTCCGCTGACCGCGCTGCCGATGATCGCGAAAGCCACCTCGCCGGCGTTACCGCCCAACAGCACCGACACCGCGGAGTGCACCCGTTGCCAGAGCTGGTGTCCCTCGTCGATGCAATTGACCAGCGCTTCGATCCGGCCGTCGACCAGCACCACGTCGGCCGCGATGCTGGCCGGGTCGCTGCCGCGCGCCACCACGGCGATGCCGACGGTGGCGGCCCGGATCGCGGCCGCGTCGTTGGAGCCGTCGCCGACCATTGCGCACACCTTCCCGCTGCGCTCCAGGGTCTGGACGACCTGCACTTTGTTCTCCGGCGACATCCGGGCGAAGATCACCCGCTCGGTGACGACCCGCTCCTGGTCCTTGCGCGACAAGGCGTCCCACTCGGCACCGCTGATGACTTCCTCCGCCGTCACCGGCATGCCCATCTCGCGTGCGATCGCGGTTGCCGTGATCGGGTGATCGCCGGTGATTAACCGGATGCCGACCTCCCGCTCGGAGAGGGCCTTGAGCAGCGCAGGTGCTTCGGCGCGCGGCGTGTCGGACAGCCCGAGAAAACCTGCCAGCGACAACTCGCCGTCGGTCAGGTCAGCGATGGCGTCTTCGTCGTCGGCTACCAGCTTGGCCTGCTGTGCGCTCAGCCGGCGCCGTGCGACGGCGATAACCCGCAGCCCTTCGGCCGCCAGTCGACGCACGGTGTCCTCGATATCCGGACCGACGTTCCGGCAAGCCGCCAGCACCACTTCGGGTGCGCCTTTGACGGTCAGCTCGTTGTCGGATACCGACGCCGAGAACGACCTACCGGACCGGAACGGCAAATGAGCGTCGGCCTCATCGGCGGGACGGAAGCCGTCGGGCGAATCAACCGCCAGCGCCGCCTCGATGATGGCCCGGTCGGTGGCGTGCACCTGCATGCCGCCGTTTGCCGCCGGCGCGGCATGCGCCGCAAAGCGCAGCACGTCGTCACGGGAGTAGCCGTCCATCGGATGCACCTGCGTCACCCGGAGCCGGTTTTCGGACAGCGTCCCGGTTTTGTCGAAGCACACGACGTCGATGCGGCCGAGCGCCTCGACCGAACGGGGAATGCGCACCAGCGCGCCGTACTCGGTCAGCCGTCTGGCCGAGGCGGCTTGCGCCAGGGTCGCCACCAGCGGCATGCCTTCGGGGACCGCGGCCACGGTTATCGCGATTCCACTGGCCACGGCTTCGCGCAACCCCCGGCCGCGGAGCAGGCCCATCAGGCCGACGACGGCGCCGCCGGCCGTGCTGACCGGGAACGCCTGGTTGGTGAGCTTGCTCAGCTGGTGCTGCAGCCCGACGTCCGGCAGATCACCGGACGCGAGCTCGGCGGCACGACGCGCCTGGGTGTCGGCGCCGACAGCGGTTACCACCGCCACCGCGGTGCCCGCAACGATGGTGGTTCCGGCGAACAGCATGCAGCGACGCTCGGCCAGTTCGGCGCCCGGCGTGGCCTCGATCTGCTTTTCCACCGGCAGCGACTCGCCGGTGAGCGTCGATTCGTCGACCTCGAGGTCGTCTTCTTCGATCAGCCTTGCGTCGGCCGGGATCACCTCGTGGGTGCGTATCTCGATCACATCGCCGGGCCGCAGTTGCTCGGCGACGATGTCGCTGTACACCGGTGCACCGTCGGGACCGGTAGTCACTTTGCGGGCGGGTGGAACCTGTTGCGCCAGTAGCTCGTTCAGTCGGCTCTCGGCGCGCAGGCGTTGGCTGGCAGCGAGCATCGAGTTCCCGGTAAGCACCGAACCGACCAGCACCGCGTCGACCGGCGAGCCCAATATCGCGCTGGCTGCCGAGCCGAGAGCCAATACCGGGGTCAGCGGGTCGGACAACTCGGCCTGCACTGCCTTGACGAACTGCCAGACGGCTCGGCGCGGTCGTCCGGTCAGTTCGGCGCCGCGGTGGGCTGTTTCCAGTGCGCGGCTGGCCAACGGGCGGTTGGCGGGCGCCGTCGCTTCTTGCGCGTCCGGTGGCGGCAACATCTTGCGAACCTGCTCGACTGACATTGCGTGCCATTCGTTCATCGGCGCCGGCAGCGGAGTCGGCGCGCGAACCACTCGGCGGGCCATTAGGTAGCCAGACAGCAGACCTGCCGCCGCGCCGGTGGCCACCGGGCTGGGCACACGGGTGTGTACACCGGGCAGCATCAACAGCGCGCCCAGCGCCGAGGCGCTGCTGGCTATATCGATTCCGCGCCGGGTGGCCGTCTTGGCCACCGGCAGTGCGTGCAAGATCCGCCAGGCGCCGGCGAGGTCACTCAAAATCAGATCCGCCGTCCAGGGCGGTGGTTCGGCATCGGAGTTGGGCATGACGCCCAGCCCGAGGTCAGATGACGAAAGTGCCTGTGCGGCAGCTGAAGACAGCACTGCGACGGTGTGACCCGACTGCTGCAGATCGGCCAGCGCCGCGACGAGCGCATCATCGACGGATCCGTTGGCCGCAGGCCGCAGCTCATCGAACGCGGGTCGCAGCTCGCCGAGGTCGTCAATGTCGACAGAGATCAAGTCGAGGCTTGCCCGGCGCGCCTCGGCGAGTACAGCCGAGGCCAGTGGATCGTGTGTGGGGCCGACCAGTGCTTCGACGGCGCCGTCGGACCCGCGGGCCGACAGGCCGGGAACGGGGTGCCAGCCCACATGCAGGCCGCGGTTCTCCAGCAGCAGCTGCGCGCGGTTCCACGCCGGGGAGATCTCATCGTCGTCGGCGCCGCGGACCCGCACCACCCGAAGGGTGTCGGTACACAACACCCGGGGATCGACCAACAGCGCGTCGACCCGATCCAGCCGGCGCAGACTCTCTGGGCTCAACGGCAACACCGCATGCTGATCGGCCAGCCCTTGTCCGAGTGTCGCGGCAAACGACTCGCGCGTGGTGCGCATCGCTTTCGGCGCAGCCACCATCACCGCCCTCGAGGTCGTATCGAGGTTACGGCTAGCGAGGCCCACTGCCGCACCACCGATTGCTTGCACCAATGCGCTGCGGCGGGTGTGGCGTTCGGCCGGGCCATCCGGCGGCGGCACCGGCCGCGACGGCGGGTGGACGGTGGAGTTGTCGGCGTGACGCGCCAACCCCGGTTCATGTCGGCGCCATGCTTCGGCTTCGGCACGGCACTCGGCGGCTTTCAGGGTTTCCATCAGCAAGTCGACGGCCAGCGACGGCAACACAAACGACCCGGTGTGTACCGCCGCCGTCAGCAACGTGAGCGTGGTGTCCGTAGCGGGCTGGCCGAGTCGGTTCTCAACCATGCGCTTCAGCGGCGGCTGGTAGTTCAGCAGCGAATTGGCCGCGCCGAGGCTGCTCGGCAGGGGCGGCCATCGCAGCGCCCGACCTGCGAGCGACACGCCGAGCCCTGCCGCATTGGCACCGACCGTCGCCGCCCTTATCGCCAGCATTAAGCCATCGCCGGGCAAAGCTTTCGGGCGCGCGACGTCGCGGCGGTCTTCGGCGATATCGGTCGAACGGCAGCGCTTTTCGGCCTCGTCTACTACCTTGCACAGCTGGCGCAGCGAGGTCTGATCACCGTTCAGGGTGATGACGACCCGCGACAACGGGCGGTTCAGGCTGACCGAAGTAACCCCGGGGCGAGCCAGGACGGCATCGACGACGACGCTCCCGATCGCGTCGCCGCCGGGGCCATCGAGCCCACGGACCTCGATCCATGCGCGTTCCTTACCGCGCCAACTGTGCCGGGTCAATGTGGGCGCAGGCAGGCCGTCCGACAGTGCTTTGGCGCCTTCGCGAACCGGGATCGCGGCCATGGTCAGGCCGGTTGAGGCGACGGTTCCTAACGATCCTGCGGCGGTCGCTGCGGTTTGTACGGTGGCGCCGACGAGCGCGGACGTAACTTGAATGCCCAGCGCGACCGCGCGGAGCGGAGATGCTCGCACTGTTCTGACGGTACCCAATCGGGGGAGTTAACGGCGGGTGCGCGACTGTGCGCCGCGCGACCGTGCCGGTGCCCGCTTCGCGGGCGATTTCCGCGGCGAGGCTGAACTCGTTGACTTGTTGGGAACCGCTTTCACCGGTGAAACCGACGCCTTGTGGGAGCCGTCGGCGTGCCCGTTATTCAGCTGCCGCAGCAATAGGGCGCCGCCGCCGACGGCCAACAACACCGGCCACTCGACGAGCCCGGCCACACCGAGTGCGCCCAACGTCAAGGCGGCGGCCGGCACTGAATGGCTACCGCGGCCAATGCCCCGCTGCACACCGGCGGCAGCACCAGTCACGGCGCCGACGACACCGTTGACTGCGGCGCCGCCTACTGCACCTGCGGCCTCGGTGGTCGCCTCGGCGGCGCGACCCACCGTTCGAGTAACGCTGCGTACGGCGCCGTTAACGACACCCATGATGACTCCCTGATGATTGTTGTTGAGACCGTGAATCTAATACCCGCTGAACGCCACACTGGCGGGTTTTGCACACGCGCGCACTCGCAAAGTTCATGTCACCGTCACAAAGCTGCGCAGCATTGAGCAATCCTATGATGTTGTTCGGTAAATGAACAGGAGATGAATACCCTCGCCCGGTTTTATCTGCGATCAAGTCCGGCGCAGATCCACCAAAATCGGTGCGTGGTCGCTAGGCGCCTTGCCTTTACGTTCCTCCCGGACGATCTGCGCGTCAGCGACCCGGCCGGCCAGCGCTGGAGAGGCGAGGATGAAGTCGATGCGCATCCCTTGGCGCTTCGGGAACCGCAGCTGGGTGTAATCCCAGTAGGTGTAGACCCCGGGGCCCGGCGTGAAAGGCCGTACCACATCGGTAAATTGAGCGTCGACGATAGCGTCGAACGCCTTGCGTTCAGCTTCCGAGACGTGGGTGGCGCCCTGGAAGAATTCGACGCTCCAAACGTCGTCGTCGGTCGGGGCGATATTCCAGTCGCCGACCAGCGCAATCTGCGCCGATGGATCGTCGCGCAGCCAGCCGGCAGCTGTATCACGGAGGGCGGCAAGCCAATTCAGCTTGTACGTGTAATGCGGGTCGCCCACGGCCCGGCCATTGGGCACGTAGAGACTCCACACCCGCACCCCCGCGCAGGTGGCGGCCAGCGCGCGTGCCTCGGCCGCGGCCGCCACGTCGGGCTTGCTGCTCCAGCTCGGCTGGCCGTCGAAGCCGACCTCGACCTGGTCAAGGCCGACCCGGGACGCAATCGCCACGCCATTCCACTGGTTGAATCCGCAATGCGCGACCTCGTAGCCGAGCTCCAAGAACGGCATCGTCGGGAACTGGTCGTCGGCGCACTTGGTCTCTTGCATGGCCAGCACGTCGACCTCGGCGCGCTCTAGCCAATCGAGCACCCGGTCCAGCCGGGTGCGAATCGAGTTCACGTTCCAGGTGGCTAGCCGTGTCATGCCGTCGGGCATGGCTCCGACCCTACGTTGTTGGGCTCGCCGTGAAGTAGCGCGCGCGGTGATGCAGCGCGAAGCCCAGCGACCGGGCCAGGCCGGCGGCGGCGTTATCGTCGTCAACGACCCGGACGTAGCCGCGGGTCGCGCCCCGCGCCGCCCCCCACGACAGCAGGGCTTCACACAGGGCCCGGCCGGCGTCTTGATCGGCCACTACCAACGCCGACAGGCCCACCCACCGGGTGCCGTCCGGGGCGTCGGTCACCGAAGCTCTCGCCACGGTCCGGTTGTGCATCCCGAACACCAGCTCACCGTCGACGACGGCGGTCAGTACGTCCAAGGGGACCTCGCGGCGGTAGCGCCGCAGCCAGGCATCGTCCGGGCGAGCCGACAGCCGGACCGACGGGTCGAGTTCGGCGTTGCACACCTCGCGGACCAACACGCCGTGGGCCTGTGCGGGTGCACCGGGCAGCCGCAGCAGACGGTCGGCGATCGCCAGCCGCGGGGTCAGGCCGCGTCGGGCATACCAGTCGGCTATCGCCGGTATTGCAGCTGCGTTGGCGGAAGCATCAAGCGGCACAGCAGAATTCGCGCGGGAAGTGATGCCGTGCCCGGCGCGCAGCAGCCAGCCGTCCAGCCACTGCTGCTCCACGCCCGGCCAAGCGAAGGCGGCGGCATGCTCGAGTGCTCGGATCTGCGAGGCCCGCACCGGCGCATCGCTCAGTGCCCGCACTGCGACCACGTCCGCGGGGGCGAACTGCACGATCGCCCCGGTCTTCGTCTGCACCCGCACTTGCGGCTCGACGCCGAGTAGATGGCCGACCGCGTCGGTCAGTGGCGGGATCGATCCGGCGGGCCGCCGGTAACGCACCGTGACCCTGGTGCCGAGTTGAGGCCACGAAACCATCAGTGGCCGAACGGGTCCGGACCCTCGCCCGGTGTCCACGACAATCCGGGAACGCCCCAGCCGTGGGATTTGACCGCACGTTTTGCCGCGCGGGCATGTCGTCCGATCAAGCGGTCCAGATACAGGAAGCCATCCAAATGTCCGGTTTCGTGCTGGAGCATGCGAGCGAACAGCCCCGAGCCTTCGACGGTGATCGGGCTGCCGTCGGCGTCGAGTCCGGTGACTTGGGCCCACTTGGCCCGCCCGGTCGGGAACGATTCACCGGGTACCGAGAGGCAACCCTCGTCGTCGTCGTCCGGGTCGGGCATGGTCTCGGGAATCTCCGAGGTCTCCAGCACCGGGTTGACGATCACGCCGCGGCGCCGCGCCGACTGCCCGCGCTCGTCGGCGCAGTCGTAGACGAATACCCGCAAGTCGACGCCGATCTGGTTGGCGGCCAGGCCAACCCCGTAGGCAGCGTCCATGGTGTCGTAGAGGTCCGTGATCAAATCGGCCAGGTCGCTGGGCAGGGAGCCGTCCGCGGCGACCGGAACTGGCTTGGTCGGGGTGTGCAGGACCGGGTCTCCCACGATCCGAATAGGTACGACTGCCATGACCGGCAAGCTTAAAGCCGACGATGCACGCCGGTTGCGGCCGGAGGCTGGGGAAGGCAATCTCACCTAGTCAGCCGACTCGCGGGTCTGGGTTCCGGATCAACAGTTGCAGACATGGTTGAATATGCGCCGGAGCAGCGAGCATTCGAGAATTCGCCGAAAGGGTCGAGGAAGCGATATGGACAGCGCTATGGCGCGGGCTAATCGATCGGGGGACGACTCTGAACTCGCCGATGGTCTAACACGCCGCGAACACGATATTTTGGCGTTCGAGCGCCAATGGTGGAAATACGCCGGCGCCAAAGAAGAAGCCATCAAAGAGTTGTTTGGAATGTCCGCCACCCGCTACTACCAGGTGCTCAATGCTCTGGTCGACCGGCCCGAGGCGTTGGCAGCCGACCCGATGCTGGTCAAGCGGCTACGGCGGTTGCGCGCCAGTCGGCAGAAGGCACGGGCCGCGCGACGGCTGGGCTTCGAGGTCACCTGAGGTACCACCCGCCGCCTGAGCGTCGGTGTGGGTTTTGGCGCACTCCTAGATACAGTGACGTCAATGAATGAGCGCGTTCCCGACTCGACCGGTCTGCCTCTGCGGGCGATGGTGATGGTCTTGCTGTTTCTTGGTGTCATCTTTTTGCTGGTCGGGTTTCAGGCCATGGGATCGGGCGCCAACTCGGACGATGAGTCCTCGGTCTCAACTGTGACGACGAGCACAATGGCGCCGAAAACTTCGGCGAAACCTGCGGCAAAAGCCGATGTACGGGTCTACAACATTTCCAGCCAACAAGGCATTGCCGGGCGCACCGCCGACCAGCTCAAGCAAAGCGGTTACAACGTCGCGGAGGTCGGCAACCTGTCGTTGTCCGATGTCTCGGCCACCACGGTCTACTTCACCGACGCGCCCGGTGAGCGCGAAACCGCCGACGCGGTGGGCAAGATTTTGAAAGCGCCCGTCCAACCACGGACTCCCGAAGTCGCCGGCCAGCCGCCCGGCGTCATCGTTTTGGTTGCGAGCTGAACGGCATGACCCGACCTAGAAGGTGACGGGCTCAAGCCCCACGTGACGGGATCGCTTGAGTTACATGCGCCCGGGCATACCGCCACCGATGTCATGGGGCATACCGCCACCTATCGGCGCGTCAGGCATACCGGCGACCGGATCTGGCGGCGGAAGGGCCGCAGGTGGGGGTGGCGAAGGCGGTGCGTACGGGCCTCCCGCGCACACCGGGTCGCTAGGCATGCTGATGCATGCGGGATCCGCCGGACCGGTGGGAGCGCCCGCCGCCGGGGGTGGCGGAGGCGGGGCGTACGGGCCTCCTGCGCACACCGGGTCGGTAGGCATGCTGATGCATTGGGGATCCGACGGACCGCTGGGACTTCCGGGAATGCCGGGATTGGGATCGTCGAGAAGAGTGGGCGTACCCGGCATGCCGGCGAAGCCGGGCGTTGCGTTCGTCGGAACGGCCGCACCCGTCGCGGCCATTCCAATAACCGCTGCGGCCACGGCTGTTCTGGCCACCGCGCCGTGGAAGCTTGAAATCATCCCGTGACTCATCGTTGCCCCCCAGGTGCCGACCCGAACGAGACGTAATGGTCGTGGCTGTTGTGGACACATCACCGCAAATGTTTGCACGACTGCTTCCGCCACGCTGATGAAACAAGTAAATCGCAGTCGGGCTTGTCAGCAGCATCGCCGGGCTTTAGCGCAGGTCAAATAGCTATAAACCCGGCAATTAGCTCCGGTGGTAACGATAAACCAGCCGGTTATCCGGACATCTGTATGTGTTTGCCACAGCGGTCCGACAATGGGGTGGGGGAGTCGATCCGAGAACAGGCGACGGCCGTTCCGGGCCGCATCGTCGCCGGGCTGTGTTTGATGGTCCCGCTCCTCCTCGGCCCGTTCCGGGCCGCGTCGTCGCCGGGCTGTGTTTGATGGTCCCGCTCCTCCTCGGCCCGTTCCGGGCCGCATCGTCGCCGGGATAGGCTCTCCCCATGGTTAAGCCCGCCACGCGCCGCAATGTTGCCGCAGTCACCGCATTGGTTCCACTTGTCGGTTCGGTCGCGCTGTTAAGTGCTTGCAAGCCGAACCAGCCGCCGGCGACCAGCCCTGGGACCGTGCCGTCGATCTGGACCGGGTCGCCGTCGCCGTCGGGCACGGAACAAAAGGGCGGGCCGGTGGCACCGGAGAGCCTGACCACCGACCTGATCGCGCCGGGTGGCGCCAAAGTCGCGACGGCTAAATTCGAATTCGCCAACGGTTACGTGACGGTCACCGTTGAGACGACCGGGCAGAGCGCGCTGAGCCCCGGATTCCATGGCGTGCATATTCACTCGGTGGGCAAGTGTGAGGCCAACTCGGTCGGCCCGACCGGTGGCGCGCCGGGCGACTTCCTCTCGGCCGGTGGGCATTTCCAGGTGCCGGGGCACACCGGCGATCCCGAGAGCGGCGACCTGACTTCGCTGCAGGTGCGCAAGGACGGCGGCGCGTTGTTGGTGACGACGACCGACGCGTTCACCAAGCAGGACCTGCTGGCCGGCCAAGGGACCGCGATTGTCATTCACGCCGGCGCCGACAACTTCGGCAATATCCCGTCGGATCGCTACAACCAGGTCAATGGGGCGCCAGGCCCTGACCAAACCACGATGTCCACCGGTGACGCCGGCAAGCGGGTGGCGTGCGGTGTCATTGGTGCCGGCTAGGGCAAGTACCCACATCGACTTCGCCGGCTCACCGCGGTCGACGATCGGCGTTGAGTGGGAGTTCGCGCTCGTCGACGCGCAGACGCGCGACCTGAGCAACGAGGCCACCGTCGTCATCGCCGAACTCGGCGAAAACCCGCGTGTCCACAAGGAATTGCTGCGCAATACCGTCGAGGTGGTCAGCGGCATCTGTGACTCCACCGCGCAAGCCATGGAGGATCTGCGCGAAACCCTCGGCCCCGCAAGACGGGTCGTCCGGGACCGGGGCATGGAGTTGTTCTGCGCCGGTACCCACCCGTTCGCGCGGTGGTCAACCCAGAAGCTCACCGACGCACCGCGCTACGCCGAGCTGATCAAACGCACCCAGTGGTGGGGCCGGCAGATGCTGATCTGGGGTGTGCACGTCCACGTTGGAATCTCGTCGGCCGCCAAAGTAATGCCGATCATGACGTCGCTGCTGCAGTACTACCCGCATCTACTCGCGCTGTCGGCCTCGTCGCCGTGGTGGGGCGGGGAGGACACCGGCTACGCCAGCAATCGGGCGATGATGTTTCAGCAACTGCCCACCGCCGGGTTGCCGTTTCACTTCCAGAAGTGGGCGGAATTCGAAGGTTTCGTCTACGACCAGAAGAAAACCGGCATCATCGACCACATGGACGAGATCCGTTGGGACATAAGACCGTCACCACATCTGGGCACCCTCGAGGTACGGGTCTGCGACGGTGTGTCCAACCTGCGTGAGCTGGGCGCGCTGGTGGCCTTGACGCATTGCCTGATCGTCGATCTGGACCGTCGGCTCGACGCCGGTGAGACGCTGCCGACCATGCCGCCCTGGCACGTTCAGGAGAACAAATGGCGCGCCGCCCGCTACGGGTTGGATGCGGTGATCATCCTCGATGCCCAAAGCAACGAACGGCTGGTCACCGATGATCTGCCTGATCTGCTTGAGCGCCTGGAGCCGGTCGCGAAATCGCTGCACTGCGTCGATGAGCTAGCCTCCGTTGCCGACATCTGGCGGCAGGGCGGCTCGTATCAGCGGCAGCGGCGCGTCGCGGACGAACACGACGGAGATCTGCGCGCCGTTGTCGATGCGTTGGTAGCAGAGCTGGATACCTAATGGTGGCAGCCGTTCCAATGGCGATGTTCCCACTCCAGTCGGCGCTGCTGCCCGACGAGGATCTGCCGATGCAGATCTTTGAACCTCGCTACACCGCGCTGGTGCGGGACTGCATGCGCGACGACGATCCGCGTTTCGGCGTCGTGCTGATCTCTCAGGGCCGTGAGGTCGGCGGCGGCGATGTGCGCTGCGACGTCGGAACGGTGGCCAGGATCACCGAGTGCGTGGAGCTTGCCGGCTCGGGCCGGTTCGCGTTGCGTTGCCGGACCGGCGACCGGATCCGGGTGTGTGACTGGTTACCCGACGACCCGTACCCTCGGGCGATGGTGCAGGTGTGGCCGGACGAGCCGGGCGAACCGGTGACGGCAGGCCAACTGGAAGAGCTCGAAGACCGGGTGATGGCGTTGTTCGAGCGAATCGCGGCCGCCCGCAACTTTTCGTTGCCTGATCGGGCTGTGGTACTGGGCACCGACGCCGACACCGCCGATCCCGGCGCGCGGCTTTATGCGCTGGCGTCCCGCATTCCGATCGGCCCGGCGGACCGCTACTCCGTGCTGGCCGCGCCGTCGGCCACCGAGCGGCTTGCCGCGCTGAGCGAGGCGGTGGATTCCGTTGCGGCGGTGGTCGAATTCCAGCTCTCCGAGTAACGAGCTAGATCAGGCCCCTGGTCGTGTTCAGCCGGCACTCGATGAACACGCTGCGCGGGGCCAGATCCTCGGAATCGGCTGCGGGCGGCCGGTCGTAGCGTTGCATCAGCGCCAACGGCCCGGTCGCAGTGACTGCCCAGCCGCGGTCGGCCAGCCATTGGCTGAGGTCGGTGCGTTCTTCGATGAACCACAGATCCGCGGCGTCCGGTACGTCCGCATCGCGCAGGTACTGGCGCCGCCTCTCGAGGTAGTCCGGGTCGAAGAAGCTCGGGCTCAGCGCCTCGACCGCAATCCGGCTGCCGGTGGCGCTGAGTTGCACTATCCGCTCGAACAACAGATCCTGTGCGGCTGCCGACAAGTAGGGCAGCAGCCCTTCGGCGGACCAGGCCGTCGGCATCGACGGATCAAAACCGGCCTCGCGCAATGCCGTCGGCCAATCCGCCCGGAGGTCGATCGGCACCGCCTGATACCGAGCAGCAGGTCGAGCGCCACGTGCGGCGAGGGTGTCGGCCTTGAACGCCAACACCTGTGGCTGGTCGATCTCGTAGACGACGCTGCCGTGGAACCCACGGCAGCCGCCAGGCCCGGGCGTCCAGGCCTGCCGCCAAAATCACGGCCTGGTCGATGCCATTGGCTCCAGCGGCGATGAAGTACTCGTCGAACCACTTAGTCCGCACGGCGGCGTAGCCCTTGATGATCGGCAGTCGGGTGGCTATCACGGACGGATCCCAGCCGCGCTGGGTTGCGGCGTCGACGAAAACCTGCGCATAGCGGTCGGTGAACAGGGGGCAGTCGCAATCGGATTCAGCGGCGCGCACCATGGCCACCCCGAGCGCTGTCGCGCCGACGCTCTCGGTGATGTTCCAGCTGTCGTCGTCAGTCCGTGTCATAAATCCAACGTAATGAAGTTCTAAAGCACGCGCTTAGCCGGAGGTAGCGTGGTGCGCGTGGGCCCCGATCTGCTGGTTGACGTCAACGCGGGTGTGGCGGTGCTTACACTCAACAGGCCCGAGCATCTCAACGCCTATACCGCTGAGATGGGCACGCTGCTGAGCCAGGCATACCGGCGCTGCGACGAGGACGACGACGTCCGGGCCATTGTGCTCACCGGTGCGGGCCGGGCCTTCTGCGCCGGGGCGGATTTCTCCGGCAACACTTCGCCTTTCGATGCTCCCTCGCGGGAAACGCCGTTCTCGGCATCGCCGATCGACCCGCCCGCCTTCGAACTGCGCAAGCCGGTGATCGCCGCGATCAACGGCCACGCCATGGGCATCGGCCTGACGATCGCGTTGCAGGCGGACATCCGCATCGTCGCCGATGATGCGAAATACGGTGTGGTGCAAGTTCGTCGCGGCGTGATACCAGACTGCATGTCGCACTGGACACTGACGCGGTTGACGAACCTGGCAGTGGCCGCCGAGATACTGCTCACCGGACGCACCTTCAATGGGGCTGAGGCCGTGGCCCTCGGTATCGCCAGTAAAGTGCTGCCCGCCGGGCAGGTACTCGAGCACGCGATGGAGATTGCCCGCGACATCGCGACCAACGTGGCGCCGATGTCGGCAGCGTTGTGCAAGCGACTGGTGTGGGACAGTGCGATCAACGGCTACACCCCGCGACAAGTTGCGTCGCTGGAAACGCAGCTGCACCGTCGGGTAATGGGCACTGCGGATGCCGACGAAGGAGTCGCCGCCTTCCTTGATCAGCGGTCGCCGCGATTCAGCTCGCGGCTTTCTGCCGACTGGACACCGCTGCCAGAACCTGAGCCGGAGCCTTGAGCATGAACGTCGACGTGATCGCAGATGGACTGGGCTTCACTGAGGGGCCGGTGTGGCTTCCCGATGACCGCGTGGCGCTGACATCGATCAGCCATGGCTGCGTCTACATCGTCGACCCTGTCGATAGTGTGCTGGAACGCATCGATACCGGCGGCGGGCCCAATGGCTTGGCGTGCAGCGCCGACGGCACTTTGTATGTGGCGCAAAACGGCGGCGCCTGGGGCGCAAGCGGTGCCGCCGAGCCGGGTGTCCAAGTGATCACCGGTACGCGGGTCGACTATCTCGTCGAAGGGCTGGGCGCCCCGAACGATCTGACGTTCGGTCCCGACGGGCGGCTGTGGATCACCGACACTCGCGCTGAGTTCGACATCAGCACTCCCGGCGCGGGGCTGCCCGGTCACGTGTATGCAACCGATGTCGTCTCGGGCGCAACCGAACAGGTCGTCGCCAACGGACCGGTATTTATCAACGGACTGGGATTTACTGCGGACGGCTCGAGATTGCTTGTGACAGCGACACTGTCGTCGCAGTTGCTGTCCTACACCGTCGGCGAATGGGTGTCACCCGAACTCGTGCACACTTTCGTCGACGGCTGGCCCGACGGGATGGCGGTGAGTGCCCGCGGCGACTTCTGGGTTGCGCTCACCGTCGCTGACCGCATCGGCGTCGTCGATACCTGGGGCCGAGGGGTCGCCGAAATCGCGTTGCCGGCCGGCTCGCTACCCACCAACGTCTGCATCGGCGGAAGGCGCTCCAACGAATTGTTCGTCACCGCAGCGCATATGCAGGCCCTGCTGAGGATTCGGTTCGACGATGATGCTCCCCCTTTAAGTAACGAGTAACTCCGCCAGCGCGCGGATCATGTTTTGGCGGGTGGCGAAGTGGTTGAAGAACGTTCGATTGACCACGTCGGCGCGCTCGCAGATCTCCTCATAGTAGTGGCCGCAACGCCTTGGCCGAGAAACAGATCGAAGGCAGCCGTGAGGATCTTCTCGCGGCGTCAGAACACCCTCAGCCGGCGAATGACATCGAGAGTGGACGGGTCGCCTTCTGCCTCGACGCCCAGAGCTTCCCAGCTGCCGCGTTGAGTGACCCAACGTACGAATGCTGCTGAATCACAGGCGATCTGACCGGCCAGGTCAGCTCCGCCGATCCGCAGCGTCCGCTCTGTGGCGCCGGTGAGGTGTACTTCGACCGCCTTGTCGATACCGGCGAGAAGCTCGTTGTTCTGCTGGGGCACCGCAGCCTCGATCCAGTCAAGTGTGGGTGCCAGCCGCAGTTCGTCGGAAGCGGGCGGTTCTCCGCTCAGCGGTCCGCCCGGGGCGAACAGATCGCACCTGATATGGACGTAATGCTCGAAGGCGAACGCGGTCGGCACGATCGAGGCCGGATAGGTCCCGACATCGCCGAGCGGCACCTCAAAATCCTGGTCCCGCGCTGCAGCGAGCACCTCTAGCCCTTTCGAGCTGACCGACTCGTAGTCGGCCACAATCTCTTCGGGAGTCAAGCGACGACGCGACTCGACGTATAGATCAGCGGCCCGCTCGGCGGGTAGTCCCGCTGGATCAGGTAGGTGCGCAGGGTCGACGGCTAACCAAAAGCTGCACGCCATATGTGACACCACGTCCTGCATAGTCCAGCCGGGGCATCCGCTGTCCTTCGTCCAAACAGTCTCGTCCACCCCTTGGCAGAGCGCCAGCAGTGCGTCGCGGTCAGCCTCAATTGCCTTCAGCGCGTCGCTCATTTCACCTTCTCCTTCCGATTGAATAGGAGCGTCGGAACTCCTGAGCTATGTTCTGAGAAACCTACATACGGTATGTACTAACATACATACGGTATGTATGAAAGGCAACGGTTGAATGGGCGCAAGCCGTCGTACCCAAGCCGAGCGGGCGGCGGGAACACGTGAGGCCCTGCTCGCCGCGGCCCGTCCGCTGTTCGCGGCACAGGGTTTCGCCGAGGTCGCGCTAGAGGCGATCGTGCGTGCCGCGGGCGTGACCCGCGGTGCCCTGTACCACCACTTCGCCGACAAGACCGAGCTGTTTGCCGCGGTCTTTGAACAAGTCGAAGGGGAAGTGGCAGCCCGCATGGGCGAGGCGATCGCCGCGTCCAACGAGACCGACCCGGTAGAGGTCATGCGCCTGGGTGCGGTCTTTTGGCTGGATGCCTGCTCCGATCCGGAGGTGCAGCGCATCGTGCTCGTCGACGCCCCGGCCGTGCTGGGCTGGACGCGGTGGACCGAAATCGGCAACCGCTACAACATCGGGCTGGTGCGTGCCCTGCTCACCAACGCCGTCGAGACTGGCCGCATCCCGGCGCAGCCGATCGAAGCGACGGCGCTGACGCTGCTCGGCGCCATGCGTGAAGCGACACTCTATGTGGCACGGGCCGAAGACCACGACCGGGCACGCCAAGAAGCCGGCGCCGTCATGAATCGACTGATCCACGCGCTTAGTGCCGACTGACTTTTACCGTTCCGCGGCGAAGGCCCGCAGTGTGGCAAGCTGCACAGGATCCAGTGAGGGGCGGACGGTTTCGCGCGCGGCAGCAATATCGGCGGCGGTGATCTCGGCGGCGTCGACCGAGCGCCGCATAGCGGTAAGCGCGGCCTCGCGCAGCAGTGCCACGCAATCCGCGGCGCTGTATCCGTCCAGGTCGGCCGCCAGTGCCGCCAGGTCGACGTCGCGCAGCGGAACCGATTTGCCCGCGGTGCGCAAAATGTCCAAACGACCCTGTGCGTCAGGCGGTTCGACGAACACCAGCTTCTCCAGCCGCCCGGGGCGCAACAGTCCCGGGTCGATCAGGTCGGGCCGGTTGGTGGCGCCGACGACGACGACTTCGCGCAGCGGCTCGATGCCGTCGAGCTCGGTGAGCAGCGCGGCGACCACCCGGTCGGTGACACCGGAGTCGAAACTCTGTCCCCGCCGCGGTGTCAGCGCGTCGACCTCGTCGAGAAATACCAGCGACGGCGCGGAATCGCGGGCGCGGCCGAACAGTTCGCGCACCGCCTTCTCCGACGAGCCGACCCACTTGTCCATCAGCTCAGACCCTTTGACGGCATGCACCGAAAGCCGTCCGGTGCTGGCCAGGGCGCGCACCACGAAGGTCTTGCCGCAACCCGGCGGCCCGTACAGCAGCACCCCGCGCGGCGGCTGCACACCGAGCCGGGCGAAGGTGTCGGGATGTTGCAGCGGCCACAGCACCGCCTCGGTCAGTGCCTGCTTGGTGGCGGCCATGTCGCCGACGTCGTCGAGCGTGATCGAGCCGAGCGTCACCTCGACTGCGGCTGAGCGTGACAGCGGCCTGATCACGGTGAGCGCACCGAGCATGTCGTCCTGGGTCAGCTTCGGCGGCGTGCCGTCGGCGCTGGCCCTGGCAGCCGCGCGCAGCGCCGCCTCTCGCACCAGGGCGGCGAGATCGGCGACAACGAAACCCGGTGTGCGGTCGGCTATCTCAGCGAAGTCGATATTTTCGATGGGCACCGGCTTCAGCAAGCCCTGCAGCAGCGCCACGCGAGTGGCCGCGTCGGGCAGGCTCAGCACCAGTTCGCGATCGCATAGGTCCGGGGCGCGCAACCGCGGGTCGAGGTTCTCCGGCACCGCTGATGTGACGATGACCGCGACCCGCGCGGCCGCGATCGCTTTACGTAGTTCGGCCAGGATCAGCGTTGCCACCGGTTCGGCCGTGGCGGGCAGCAGCGCGTCGATATCGCTGATCAGCAGCACTCCGCCGCCGTCACGTACTGCCGACGCCGCCGAAGCCACCCGGTTGAGCCGGTCGTCGGCCGCCAGCGCGCCGACCTCGGGGCCGTCGAGCTCCACCAGCCGTCGGCCCGCGCACACCGCGCGCACCAACGTGGTCTTACCGACACCGGCCGGGCCCGACACCAGGACTCCCAAATTGGTTCCGGCGCCCAGGGTTTCCAGAAGGTGCGGTTCGTCGAAGGCGAGCTTGAGCCACTCGGTCAGCTTCGCCGTCTGCGCGCTGACACCTTTGAGATCGTTGACCGAGATCGGTGATGGCCTGTCGCCGAGATGCTTTGGTCGCGATGCTGCGTCCTGCGGGTCAGCGGCTTCAGCCGGGATAACGGTTCCCCACGTCACCAACGAATTCGGCTGCACGCTCACCGGGCCGGCGGGATCGACGCCGGTGACGGTCAACAGCTCCGATGTCCAGCTGATACCCACCGCCGACGCCAACGCGCTGGCAGCAGCCGACGTTGAGGTGCCCGGCCCGAGGTCGCGGGGCAGCAGCGACACCGCGTCGCCGACGGTCAACACCTTGCCGAGCAGCGCTTGCCGCAGGGTGGCCGGCGGGACCCATTGACTGGTCAACGCCGAGCCGCTCAAAGTCACCGACCGGGCGCCGTACACCGTGGCCGCGAAAACGATCACGGCGGTGTCCTCGGTCAGCCCGGCGTTGGACATCGTCACGTCGTCCAACAGGACAATGCCGATCGGGGTTTGCGGGCCGGCCATGCCGGCCACCGCCGTCGTGGTCCGCGAGCCGGTCAGCGACACCGCGTCCCACTCCCGAATGCCAAGGGCGGCAATGGCATTAGGATGCAGCCGAACAACGCCGCGGCGAGAATCGACGGCCGAGGTGTTCAACCGAGCGGTCAGCGTGAGTTGTGGGGGCGTCATGTCCGGCCGGTCGGCTTGCGCAGGCCCAACCGCGCCACCGACCGTCGGTTGGGCTGGGCGCGGCGGATCGCACGTCGGGTGGCGCGCCGTTGCTTGGGCTTCTCGCCCCAGGCCTCGGGATGCGCCGCCAGCCAGTGGTAGCTGCGGACGGAGAACGGGATCTGGAACAGGTAGGCCGCGATCAGCACCATGATCAGGATGTAGGGGAACAGGAATGCCGCCGCGGCGACGATTGCCAGCGCTGCCAGCAGCAGCGCAGCCAGGTTCGGCGGCACCGAGACGGCATGCATCTTGCGTGCCGGGATCCGGCTGACCACCAACAACGAGCAGGCCGTCACCCAGGCGCAAACGAACCACGGCGAGGTCCACCAGCCGGCACCGAATTGCAGCTTGGCGGCCAGTGGTCCAATTGCCGAGATCGCGCCGGCCGGCGCCGGTATCCCGACGAAGAACTCCCGGGCGAACGCCGGCTGGGTGACGTCGTCCAGTAGCGCGTTAAACCTGGCCAGCCGCAACACGATTGACACCGCGTAGAGCAGCACCACAACCCAACCCGCCGACGACGACGACAACAACGTCACGTAAATCACGACCGCGGGGGCTACCCCGAAGTTCACTGCGTCAGCGAGCGAATCGATTTCTTCGCCCATCCGCGACTCGGCATCCAGGATGCGGGCCACCCGGCCGTCGAGTCCGTCGAGGATCGCGGCGGCGGCGATCAGGGCAATCGCCACGTGCGGCTGGCCCTCAAGCGCGAACCGGATCGAGGTCAGCCCGGCGCAGATGGCCAGCACGCTCATCGAGCTGGGCAGGATGCGAAGGGGCGCCACGCGCCTGCCGCGAGACTTGGTAATCACGGCAGCTCGGCCAGCACCGTTTCGCCGCCGACCGCCCGCTGGCCGACGCTGACCAACACCTCCGACCCGGCAGGCAGGTAGGTGTCCAGGCGCGACCCGAACCGGATCAGGCCGTACGTGTCGCCGATCGACAGCTTGTCCCCGGTGTGTGCGTCGCAGACGATGCGCCGTGCCAGTAGACCGGCGATCTGCACCGCGACGACGTCGGCGCCGTCGGCGGTGCGGATCTGCATGCTGACGCGTTCGTTGTCGGCACTGGCTGCGGCCAGGTCGGCCGAGCCGAAGCGACCCGGCCGGTGTTGCACAGCAATCACTTCGCCGCTCACCGGCGCCCGTTGCACGTGGGCGTCCAGCAGCGACAGGAAGATGCTGATCCGGGGCAGCTCCGCATTGCCCAGGCCGAGCTCGGCGGGCGGGGCTGCGGTGTCGATGACGCAGATCAGGCCGTCGGCGGGAGCGACGACGACGCCGGGCCGGTTGGGCGGTACCCGCGGCGGGTGCCGGAAGAAGCCGGCGCAGGCGCCGGCGGCCAGCAGGCCCGCCCGGCGCAACCACCGGTAGCGCCGTCCGGCCAAAGCCACTCCGAGGCCGGCGGAGATGAACGGCAGGCCGGCCGGGTGCACCGGCGGAACGGTCGAACGCAGCAACGACATCAGGCGCTGCGGGCCGAACGTCAGGTTCTCACCGCCTACGCGGGGGCGTCGTGCCACGCGGTCATCTTACGGAGCCGCGGTGAGGTGTCAGACGGGATACGTCACACCGGTCAGCTCTTCGGAGACCTTCCACAGCCGATGCTGCAACTCCTCGTCGTGCGACTGCGCGCTGGAAGACACCAGCTTCGGGTGGCCGCGCTGCTGGCCCAGGCCATCGGGGCCGTAGTACTGCCCGCCTTCGACGGCGGGGTCGGTCGCCGCCCGCAGCGTCGGCAGAGCACCCATTGCCGCGCCCTGGAACAACAGCGGGCCGAGGACCGCAACGGCGGGTCTGAACACCGCGGGCATGTTGCGCGTCAGCTCGGTGTCCGAGACGCCGGGGTGGGCGGCGACGGCGACGGTGGTCGGTTTGTCACGGGCCGCCAGCCGCCGTTGAAGTTCATAGGTGAACAGCAGGTTGGCCAGCTTGGCTTGCCCGTACGCGGCGACCCGGTCGTAGCGGTGTTCCCACTGCAGGTCGTCGAAGTGGATGGCCGCGCGGATGCGGTGGCCCATACTGCTGACGGTCACCACGCGCGAACCCCGGACCGGCAACAGGTTGTCGAGCAGCAGCCCGGTCAGCGCGAAGTGTCCGAGATGATTGGTGCCGAACTGCATTTCGAAGCCGTCAGCGGTGACCTGCTTGGGCGTGTACATGACGCCGGCATTGTTGATCAGCAAGTCGATGCGCGGATATGCATTGCGCAGCGCCGCGGCGGCGGTGCGCACCGAGTCCAGCGAGCTCAGGTCGAGCTCTTGCAGCGTGACATCGGCGTTCGGGTGGGCGGCCACGATCCGCGCCAGTGCGAGGTTGCCCTTCTCGAGATTGCGTACCGCCAATACAACATGGGCGCCGCTCTGGGCGAGGACCGCGGCCGTGTGGTAGCCGAGACCGGTGTTGGCTCCGGTGACGATGGCGACCCGGCCGCGTTGATCCGGCACGTCGGCCGTAGTCCATTTGCCGTTAGAACTCATCGCCGAAACGATACCCACTCATGATCGGCGCCGCCGTGCGCCCGGCGACGATGCGGGCCGTTAGGCGGCCCGAGGAGAAGGCGGGCAATCGGGTCGGTTCAGTCCGGTGGGGGGTCGGTGGCATCCTCGATGGCGTGGACAACCGCGAGCCGGGACCGCCGGTGCAGGGCATGGTCGATCCGGCGCATCCGCCCAGTCGGCGCGCGCCGCTGCGGTGGGCGATCGGCGGCGTGGTTCCGTGGCTGGTGCTGGCGGCCGGCCAGGTGGTGTGGATCGCCTTCGACAAGCGGCTGCCCTGGCTGCATCTGGTGGTCGCCGTCGTCACCGTGCTCGGCGCGGGGATATCGCTGACCGTCGTGCCGTTGTGGCGGTACCGGGTGCACCGCTGGGAGCTCGGCCCGCAGGCGGTGTACACCCGGACCGGTTGGCTGGTCCAGGAAAGGCGGATCGCGCCGATCTCGCGGGTGCAGACCGTCGACACCTACCGCGGCCCGCTGGACCGGTTGTTCGGTCTGGCCAACGTCACCGTTACCACCGCCTCGTCGGCGGGAGCGGTGCACATCTCCGCGCTCGACGTCGAGGTTGCCGACCACCTTGTCGCGCAACTGACCGACATCACCGCGATCGGTGCTGAGGACGCCACGTGACAGCCGCGCAGCGGCCCGAGATCGCTTGGCAGCGGCTGAGTCCCAGGATGCTGCTGATACATCCGGTGCACGAATTGGTCCGCGAGCTGCCGTTGCTGATCGGGGGACTGGTGCTGGGTTCGACGACCGGCAACCAGTCCTGGACCGTGGCGGTGGTCGCGTGGACCGTCGCAGTGGGCGTGGCGCGCTGGTTCACCACCAGCTATCGGATCGAGGCCGACCCCGAATCGGGCCAAGTGCAACTGCGGGCCGGCCTGCTGCACCGCAAGGTAACGTCGGTGCCGCGCAACCGAATCCGTTCCGTGCAAACCGACGCGCGATTGCTGCATCGGCTATTGGGCTTGGCCGTGCTGCGGGTGAGCACCGGTCAGGAAGCCAGGGCCGAGCATGGTTTCGTGCTCGACGCGGTCAGCGTGGACCAGGTGCCGCGGCTACGGGCCATCCTGCTCGCCGAATCTCGGCAGCCGGTCGATGCACCGACCGCGGATCCGGCGGTGTCGAGCGGGGTGCTGGCGCGCTGGCAGCCGTCGTGGCTGCGCTATGCCCCATTGAGTGTCTCCGGGCTAGTGGCCATGGCGGCCGCCGCCGGCCTGCTCTACCAAACCGGAGCCGTTGGGCCGCTTCAGCATTCGCGGCTGGCCGAGTCGGCGCTGGAAACTGCCCAGCGACTCGGAATTGCGGTCACTGCCGCGGTGATCGCGGCGGTGGTGCTGGTCGCCTCGGTGGTGCTGTCGGTGCTGCGCTCGCTGCTCACCTACGGCAACCTGGTGCTGGCGCGCCGAGCCGACGTCCTGCACCTGCGGCACGGCCTGCTGCGGCTGCGCGAGCACACCTACGACATGAGCCGGCTGCGCGGCGGAACGCTGCGGCAACCGTTGCTGGTGCGAATCTTCGGCGGTGCCGCATTGGATGCGGTGATGACCGGCGTGCATGGTGTTGGGGAGTCGTCTGTGCTGCTGCCGCCGTGTCCGCGTGCCACCGCTGAATCGGTTCTGACCGGGCTGGTCGGCGACCCGAACGTCGTCACCGGGCCGCTGCGCGGTCACGGTCGTCGGGCAGCGGCCCGGCGGTGGACGCGCGCATTAGCGCTTCCGGTGCTGATCGGTGTGGCGCTGGCGGTGGTTACAGCGATATCCGTTGTGCCCCTGTGGTTATGGATGGCGTGGGTTGCGGTCACGGCGTGGTGCGCTTTGCTGGCCGCCGACCGGATAGGCGCACTCGGGCACCGGGTCGACAGCCACTGGCTGGTATTACGGGCCGGCAGCTGGGAGCGACGCCGCGACTGCCTCGCGACCGCGGGCATCATCGGCTGGACCGTGCGACAGTCGCCGTTTCAGCGTCGGGCCGGGGTGGCCACCCTGGTCGCAGCCACCGCTGCGGGTACCAAGCGCTACCCGCTGATCGACGTACCGGAAGACCAGGCGTGGGCGGTCGCGGCGCAGGCATCGCCGTGGGTTGCCGAGAGCATCTGGGCGATTCGCTAGGCGGTCAGCCCGCGCGCCGCCTCGATGCGCGCCCGGAGCTGGTCGGAACTGGCCGCGGCCACCGGCGGGCCGCCGCAGATGCGACGCAGCTCGTTGTGAATCCACCCGTGCGGCTTACCGGTTCGATGGTGTGCCACCGACACCAGGGCGTTGAGTTCGCGGCGCAGGTCGCGCAATTGCCCGTGCCGGGTGACCGGGCCGGGCACGGCGGCGCCGTCGCGGCTGCGACGGTCCAGCTGCTCAACCTGGCGGCGTAACAACAACTCCCGCATCTGGTTGGCGTCCAACAAGCCGGGCAGACCCAAGTAGTCGGCTTCTTCGTCGCTGCCCGCGGGGGTCGCGGTGCCGAACGACGAGCCGTCGAAGATCACCTGGTCGAGCTCCGCGTCGGCGCCCAACGACATGAACCCGTTGTCGAGCTCGGACGGCTCGGTCTGGCGGCGCTGCGCGTCAGCCAGTTCGTCGTTCTCCCGGTGTGGCTCGCCGAGCACGTGATTGCGTTGTGCCTCAAGCTCACTGGCCAGCTGCAGCAGCGACGGCACCGACGGCAGGAAGATGCTCGCGGTCTCACCCGGTCGTCGGGATCGCACGAAGCGGCCGATCGCCTGGGCGAAGTACAGCGGGGTCGACGCGCTGGTCGCATACACGCCCACGGCCAGCCGGGGGATATCGACGCCCTCGGACACCATGCGCACGGCGACCAGCCAACGGCTGGTGCCTGCGGAGAACTTGGCGATGCGGTCTGACGAGCCAGGGTCGTCGGACACCACGACGGTCGGCGCCTCGCCGGTAATTCGTTCCAGCAAAACGGCATAGGCGCGGGCGGCCTTCTGATCCGACGCGATGATCATGCCACCGGCGTCGGCCACTCCGCCGTCGCGCAGTTGTCGCAGCCGGGTATCGGCGGCCGAGACGACTGCGGGCATCCAGTCGCCGGCCGGGTCCAGCGCGGTACGCCACGCCCGGGCGGTGTGCTCGAGGCTGGCCGGCTCACCGAGCCGCGCGGCGTACTCCGCACCAGCGCTGTCGCGCCACCGGGTTTCGCCGGAATAGGCCAGAAACACCACGGGGCGGACGACGCCGTCGGCCAGCGCGTCGGCGTACCCATAGGTGTGATCGGCTGCCGAGCGCAGCACGCCGTTGCCGTCGGGCTCGTAGCGGACGAACGGGATTGCGGCATCGTCACTGCGGAATGGTGTGCCAGTCAACGCCAGTCGGCGGGTAGCGTCGCCGAAGGCCTCGCGGATGGCCTCGCCCCAGCTCTTGGCGTCCCCGCCGTGATGGATCTCGTCGAAGACCACCAGCGTGCGCCTGCCTTCGGTGCGCACCCGGTGCCGGGTGGGGTGGCTGGCCACCTGGGCGTAGGTGACGACGATGCCGTGGTACTCCGCCGAGGTGTGCGCGGCGGCGTTGCGGAACTTGGGGTCCAGCGCGATGCCGTCGGCGGCCGCCGCCATCGCCCACTGCGTCTTGAGGTGTTCGGTAGGCACCACCACGGTGATCGTGTCGACGCTGCGATCGGCCAGCAGCTCGGTGGCGATCCGCAGAGCAAACGCTGTCTTACCCGCACCGGGGGTAGCGACCAGCAAGAAATCACGCGGCTTGGCGGTTAAGTACCGCACCAAGGCTCGCCGCTGCCAGCCCCGCAAAGCCCGGGTGCTGGGCGCATCACTTGCCCGCACCCGAAAGACTCCTATCTGATCGAGATGCAGTCTAGGGCAAGGAGATCGGCGCGCACATCTGCCCTCCGAACGTGTCTGGCCTATTGTTCAGATGGTGATCACAGGACTGGCTCATAGCGGGGTTTGCGTGCCCGACTGCGAAGCGGCGGTGGCGTTCTATCGAGACGTGTTGGGCCTGCGGGTGCTGTCGCCGCCCTACGTGATGACCGGCGACGCGATCCGCGACGACATGGGCCAGTTGGTGTCCGATCCCACCATGAAGGCCGCCATCGTCGGTTTCGACGACGACGGTGATCGTGTTCTCGAGGTGATCGAATACCTCGGCGTTGCCGGCGGCGATCAGCGAAGCGCCGCGGCCCTAACCGATTACGGCTTGTCGCACGTGGGCTTGATCTGCGAAGACCTCGATGCCACCCGGGCTGAACTCGAGGCCAACGGGGTGCGGTTTCTGGTCGACGGCATCGCCGACGTGGCGCGAGTCCGCACGACATGGTTCGTCGACCCGTGGGGCGTGGTGTTCATCCTCGTCGAGAAAAGCAAGCCGGAGCGGCCCTACTTTGCGCAGTGGGACTGAAGTCAGCCGCGTCTACACAAAGAAGTTGTCGTGGCGGATGAACCACTCCCGGCGCTCGTCGTCGGTCATGTCGGCCAACGCGCTGAAGCCCTCGAAGTAAGCTTCCCGCGGCGCGCCCGGCGCGAACAGCATCAGGACTGACGCCGGTTCGTCGGCCTCGTTGCGAAAGCCGTGGATGCCGCCGGGCGGGACGTAGAGGAAGTCGTGCGGGTGGCCGTCGATCCAATCGGTGCCGTCGTAAAGCTTCATCGTGCCCGACAGCACAAAGAACGCCTCGGACATCGCCCGGTGGAAATGCGGACCGGGACCGCCTCCGGCCGGTGCGATGTCGACGCGGTATAGGCCATAGTCGCCGCCGGTGGCCTGTTGGTTGGCCAAGTAGTGGTAATTGATGCCGTAGGTCTGGTAATCCGACGGCTCGTCCGATCGTCTGAGCCATGCGCTGACCTGAGGCTCGTCTTCGAGGTAGCGAGGCTCGGGATAGGGCGGCACCACGAGCGACATGACTGCTCCGTTGAGGTCGTAGCATCGTTGCTGTGACGAAGCCGATCGCCGACGAAAACGTCCGTGCGGAAAGGCTTCTTGAAGCCCAGGATAAAGCGGCGCAGTTGTTCGATGAGATCGAGCGCCGCGAAATGATCCGCCCCGGTGTCGGTGAGCAGCAGTTGTCCGATGAGATCCGCGACCTGGCCGCGCAGCTGCTTTCAGTGACGGGCCATTGGCATCGGCGGATTGTGCGTGCCGGCGAGAACACCCTGCAACCGTTTCGCGAGCACCCGCCGGATCGCGTGGTCGCTGATGGCGACATCGTGTTCTTGGACCTCGGCCCGATCTTCGAGGAGTGGGAAGCCGACTTCGGGCGCACGTTCGTGCTGAGCGACGACCCGGCCAAGCTGGCCATCCGCGACGCCCTACCGCGGGTGTGGCAAGGCGGGCGCGACCACTTCGAAAGCCATCCCGACATCACCGGCGCCGAGCTGTACGACCACGTCGTCGGGCTGGCGCACGGCGAAGGATTCGAATTCGGTAGCCCGATCGCCGGGCACCTGCTCGGCGAATTCCCGCACAAGAAGATCGTCGGCAACGGCGTTGAGTGGTACGTCACGCCGGGCTCGGACAAGCCGATGCGGCGCAAAGACCCCCAGGGCCGGGTCTGCCATTGGATCCTCGAGATCCATCTGAACGACTCCGCCCGCGGCTTCGGCGGTTTCTACGAGCAGTTGCTCGATCTGCCTTAGACCGGATAGGTGACCCCGGTCAGCTCCTCGGAGACCGTCCACAGCCGGCGCTGCCGATCGGCGTCGTGCGACTTCTTGCTGGACCCGACGACCTTGGGGTAGCCCCGGGTTTGGCCGAGTCCGTCGGGTCCGTAGTACTGCCCACCCACAACCGTCGGGTCGCTCGCTGCGCGCAATTGCGGCAGCGCGCCCATCGCCGCGTCCTGGGCGACGAGCGGGGCGATTCTTTCGAATGCGGACACCAGCGGCGCCGGCATGTTGCGCATCAACTCGGTGTCAGACACGCCGGGGTGGGCGGCCACGGCGATCGTCGTGCCATGGGGAGCGAGCCGTCGTTGCAGCTCGTAGGTGAAAAGCAGGTTGGCGAGCTTGGCCTGCCCGTACGCCGCGACCCGGTTGTAGCTGTGTTCCCACTGCAGGTCGTCGAAGTGAATGTCGGCGAGGATGCGGTGGCCGACGCTGCTGACCGTCACGACCCGCGAACCGGCGACCGGCAACAGCCGATCCAGCAGCAGGCCGGTGAGGGCGAAGTGGCCCAGGTGGTTGGTGCCGAACTGCAGCTCGAAGCCGTCTTTGGTGGTCGACTTCGGTGTGTACATCACGCCGGCGTTGTTGATCAGCAGGTCGATACGGTCGTGGTCGGATCGCAGTTGGTCGGCCGCAGCGCGGATTGACTCCAGCGACGTCAGGTCGAGCTCCTGTAGCGCGACATCGGCTCCCGGAGTGCGCTTGCTGATCAGCGCCGCGGCGTCCTTGCCCTTGTCGAGACTCCGCACGGCGAGCACGACGTGTGCGCCGCTGGCGGCGAGTGCGGCCGCTGTTTCGTAACCGAGCCCGGTGTTAGCGCCGGTGATCACGGCCACGCGTCCGGTCTGGTCGGGGATGTCGGCGGCGGTCCACTTGGCCATGGCAAGCTCCTAAGCTGTAGGGTAAACGGGGCGAGCGCTCCGGTTGATCGTCACTATACGGAACGCACGCCCCGTTTTGTCAACCGGGCAGGTGGTAAGAGATGACGCAACCGGCGAGGCCGTTACGTGCCGACGCTGCGCGCAACCGTGCTCGCGTGCTGGAGGTCGCCTACGAAACGTTTGCTGCCGAGGGCCTTGCGGTGCCCATCGACGAAATCGCCCGCCGGGCTGGAGTGGGTGCCGGAACGGTCTACCGTCACTTTCCGACCAAGGAAGATCTGTTCGGAGCGGTCGTCGAGAGTCGGCTGCGGCGCATCATCACCGAGGGGCGCGCACTGTTAGCCGACCCGGGACCTGGCGAGGCGCTGTTCGCATTCTTGCGGTCGATGGTGCTGGATTGGGGTGCCACCGACCAAGGTCTGGTCGACGCCCTCGGCGGGTTGGGTATCGACGTCCAGTCCGTCGCACCCGACGCGGAAGACGCATTTCGCGGCCTGCTCGGCGAGCTGCTGGTGGCCGCGCAACGGGCCGGTACGGTGCGTCCGGACGTCGACGTGGCCGCGATAAAGGCACTCATGGTGGGTTGCCAGGCCATGCAGGGCTATGACACGGATCGGGCCGAGCGGGTCACCGACGTCGTCATTGACGGTTTACGCCCGCCGCGATAAGGGCGGACCCCTTCTTGCACTCGACATAGGCGAGTGCTAAGAATGACGTTGGCACTCGCGAACGGCGAGTGCTAGGTCGGGACGGTGAGACCGAGCCCAAGACAGCTGCGGTCGTCCGTCGCGGGCACTGCGCCCGGCCACAGACGTGTCATCCCCTAATCGGAGGAATCACTTCGCAATGGCCAAGCAAATTGCGTACGACGAAGAGGCCCGTCGCGGCCTCGAGCGGGGCCTCAACGCCCTCGCCGACGCGGTAAAGGTGACGTTGGGTCCCAAGGGCCGCAACGTCGTCCTGGAGAAGAAGTGGGGCGCTCCCACGATCACCAACGATGGTGTGTCCATCGCCAAGGAGATCGAGCTGGAGGACCCGTACGAGAAGATCGGCGCCGAGCTGGTCAAGGAAGTCGCCAAGAAGACCGACGACGTCGCCGGTGACGGCACCACGACAGCCACCGTGCTGGCGCAGGCACTGGTGAAAGAGGGCCTGCGCAACGTCGCGGCCGGCGCTAACCCGCTGGCGCTCAAGCGCGGCATCGAGAAGGCCGTCGAGAAGGTCACCGAGACCCTGCTGAAGTCGGCCAAGGACGTCGAGACCAAGGAGCAGATCGCCGCCACCGCGGCCATCTCGGCGGGCGACCAGTCGATCGGTGACCTCATCGCCGAGGCGATGGACAAGGTCGGTAACGAGGGCGTCATCACCGTCGAGGAGTCCAACACCTTCGGCCTGCAGCTGGAGCTCACCGAGGGTATGCGGTTCGACAAGGGCTACATCTCGGGCTACTTCGTCACCGACGCCGAGCGTCAGGAGGCGGTCCTGGAGGACCCGTTCATCCTGCTGGTCAGCTCCAAGGTATCGACGGTCAAGGACCTGCTGCCACTGCTGGAGAAGGTCATCCAGGCCGGCAAGCCGCTGCTGATCATCGCCGAGGACGTCGAGGGCGAGGCGCTGTCCACGCTGGTCGTCAACAAGATCCGCGGCACCTTCAAGTCGGTGGCGGTCAAGGCCCCCGGCTTCGGTGACCGCCGCAAGGCGATGCTGCAGGACATGGCGATCCTCACCGGTGGTCAGGTGATCAGCGAAGAGGTCGGCCTGTCGCTGGAGAGCGCCGACGTGGCCCTGCTCGGCAAGGCCCGCAAGGTCGTCGTCACCAAGGACGAGACCACGATCATCGAGGGCGCCGGTGACTCCGACGCCATCGCCGGGCGAGTGGCCCAGATCCGCCAGGAGATCGAGAACAGCGACTCCGACTACGACCGCGAGAAGCTGCAGGAGCGCCTGGCCAAGCTGGCCGGCGGTGTTGCGGTGATCAAGGCCGGGGCGGCCACCGAGGTGGAGCTCAAGGAGCGCAAGCACCGCATCGAGGACGCGGTGCGCAACGCCAAGGCTGCCGTCGAGGAGGGCATCGTCGCCGGTGGCGGCGTGGCCCTGCTGCAAGCGGCTCCGGCGCTGGACGAGCTGAAGCTGAGCGGTGACGAGGCCACCGGTGCCAACATCGTCCGGGTGGCGCTGGAGGCTCCGCTGAAGCAGATCGCCTTCAACTCCGGGCTGGAGCCCGGCGTTGTCGCCGAAAAGGTGCGCAACTCGAAGGCCGGTACCGGCCTGAACGCGCAGACCAATGAGTACGAGGACCTGCTGAAGGCCGGCGTTGCCGACCCGGTCAAGGTGACCCGTTCGGCGCTGCAGAACGCGGCGTCCATCGCGGCGCTGTTCCTGACGACCGAGGCCGTCGTCGCCGACAAACCGGAGAAGGCGACCGCACCCGCGGGCGACCCGACCGGTGGCATGGGCGGTATGGACTTCTAGTCCACAGTCAACGAAAAGCCCGGTCCCGTTGTGGGGCCGGGCTTTTCGTTTTGTGTCGCGGAGCTGTACTAGTTGACCAGTCGGCACGAACGGGCAGAGCTACGCGCGATTGTCGGTGCAGGCGATTTCATCGGTCATCCCGGCGAACTGCTGGACCTGAAGAACATTACGCAGCCGCGCTTTTCGGCGCGCTGTCCGGCTGATTGCGGACGACCCGGGTGTGGATAACGGAGCGCTGCTTCTGAGTTCCACGCAGATGATGTGGTCGTGGGCGGGGACGAATGGCCGTTTCTTGGGCGCGAGGCCGTGCGGCGAGGCCAGCTCTCGGCATACCAGCTGCATCGGCGGTACCGACCCATCTATCGCAATATCTATCTGTCCAAGCACGCGACTCTGACTGCGCTTACCCGAGCCCGCGCAGCTTGGCTGTGGGCCGGCGGGAACGCAACCCTGACGGGATTTTCCGCGGCCGCCGTGTTGGGCACCAAATGGCTCGACGCAGATGGGCCCGCGGAACTGAGTCGTAGCAATCGGCACGCCCCACCCGGGATCGTCGTTCATTCCTACGACCTGGGGTCCGGAGAAGAAAGCATTGTCAACGGAATTCGGGTCACCTCCCCGGAACGCACCGCGTTTGACATCGGCCGGAACCTGTCGCCGAGCCGGGCGGTTCCCGTCCTGGACGCGCTGGCGAACGCCACCAACTTGAAGATCGCTGATGTCCTGGCTCTTGCCGACAGCAAGCCCGGTGTTCGTCATGTTCGACGGCTGCGGTCGACGTTGAAGCTGGTTGACGGAGGTGCGGAGTCTCCGCAAGAGAGCCGTGTGCGGTTGCTGTTGGTCGGGGCAGGTCTGCCGCCACCCGAGACACAGATCGCGTTCGCCGACGAATTCGGTATCGCGCGCATCAGGGTCGACATGGGCTGGCGGCAATGGCGAGTGGCGGTCGAGTACGACGGCGTCCAACACTGGTCTGACCGGTATCAGCGGTCGTGGGATATCGACCGGATCGCGATGCTTGAAGCGATGGGTTGGGTCGTCATCAGGGTCAGCGCGGAGATGCTGTCCAGACCCGAGGTGATCATCGAACGAGTCCGTCGCAAGCTACGCGCAGCGGGGTGTCCCATCTAGCGCCGAGTGTGCAGGTTATGTGCGCGATTACGCCGGATCCGCATGCACAAGCTGCACAGTCGGCGCACGAAGGTCAGCGGCGGCCGCGAACCAGCTTGCCCGGCCGGGCATCGGTGGGCACACCGTTCTCCGCGATCACCTCGCCGGAGACCACCGTCGCCGCGTAGCCGTCGGCGGTCTGGTCGAGCCGACGGCCCCCGGCGGGCAGGTCGTGGGTAATTATCGGCTTGTGCAGCCGCAGCGCAGCATGGTCGATGACGTTGAGGTCGGCCTTGTAGCCCACGGCGATGCGGCCGCGGTCGCCTAGCCCGGCGATGCGCGCGGGCACCGAGGTCAGCTCCCGCACGGCCTCCGGCACGGTGAACCGCCCGGACTTCCGGTCACGCGCCCAGTGCGCCAGGAAGTACGTCGAGTAGCTGGCGTCGCAGATCATCCCGTAGTGCGCACCGCCGTCGCCGAGGCCGAGCACCACGTCGTCGCGGTGCAGTAGCTCGCCGACGGTGTCCAGCGAGTTGTTCGCCAGGTTGCTGGTGGCAACCAGCAGCATGGCCCGACCTTCGTCGTCGAGCAGGCGGTCGTAGGCCTCTTCCATCGGGGTTCACCCCGCGGGCCCGGGCACGCGCGCCGATGCTGGTCGACGGGTCGGGCTCGTAGTTGGGGTTGTCGGTCAGCGGGAAGATCCAGTCCCACATCTGCGTCACGAACAGGATTGGGTGCCCGACGCCGGGCTTATCGGCCAGGATGCGGGCCCGCACCTCGGGCTTGCGCATCTCGGCCACCCGCTCGGCCAGCGGCAGGTGGGCGATTTCGCGGTAGCTGGGGTACAGCACGAACGGGTTGGCGCTCAGCTGCAGCCCGATGATCAGCCCGATCGGGCGTGGCAACAGCTGTGCGGTGATATCACCGCCGGCGGCATTGGCCTTCTCGATCATGGTGATGGCGTCTTCCCAGGTCGGGTCGCCGGCGTTGGCGACGACGAGGGTGAAGGTGACGGGCAGCCCGACGTCCTCGGCGACGTCGAACACCGTTTGCAGCACCGGCTGGTAGCCACCGGCCGGAATGTCGGGCACGAACTGCAAGAGGCCGCCGCCGCCGTCGACCACCCCTCTGGCGATCTCTTCGATCTCCTCGCGGGCGGCGTCGTAGCTCGGAATCGGCGAGCCGCTCTCGGTCTTGTGGATGGTCAGCCGTGACGACGCGAAGCCCAACGCCCCGACTTCGATCGCCTCCTTGGCCAGCGCCCGCATCTTCGCGAGGTCTTCGGGGGTGGCCGGCTCGCGGTCGGCGCCGCGCTGGCCCATCACATAGACCCGCAGCGGCGAGTGCGGAAGATAGGCGGCCACGTCGATATCCCGCTTGCCCGCTTCGAGTGTGTCGAGGTATTCGGGGAAGGTCTCCCACGTCCACGGCAGGCCGTCGGTCATCACGACACCGGGAATGTCCTCCACCCCGGCCATCACGTCGACCAGCACCTCGTGGTCGGATTGGCGGCACGGCGCGAAACCGACGCCGCAGTTGCCCATCACCACCGTGGTGACGCCGTGCGCGGACGACGGAGTCAAGCGTTCCGACCAGATGGACTGGCCGTCGTAGTGGGTGTGCAGATCGACGAAGCCCGGGGTGACCAGCAGTCCGGTCGCGTCGATCTCACGTTTCGCGGTCGAGCCATTCACGGCACCGACCGCCGCTATGACGCCGTCGCGCACCGCGACGTCACCGACATACGGCTCACCTCCGAGCCCGTCCACGATGGTGCCGTTGCGGATGATCAGGTCGTAGGTCATCTAAATAATCTACGACCGTGGCGGTGGCTGATGCCAGATCAAATCTGACCACGCCGAGCGTAGGGTCGCCGATATGTCGAGCACCGCTACCGCCACCCGGGAATTGCTCCGTGACCTGTTTACCCGGTTGATCGAACACGTCGACGAAATCACCGAGGGGCTCACCGACCAACAGGCCGGCTACCGGCCAAGCCCCAACGCCAACAGCATCGCGTGGCTGATCTGGCACAGTGCGCGGGTCCAGGACATCCAGCTCGCCCCGATCGCCGGCATCGAGCAAGTGTGGCTCGCCGAAGGGTGGGTGGATCGCTTCGGGCTGGACTTGCCGCGCAACGACACCGGTTACGGGCACAGTCCCGAGGACGTGGCCAAGGTGCGGGCGCCCGCCGATCTGCTGGCCGGCTACTACCACGCCGTGCACGAGGTGACGCTGGAGTTCGTCGCCCGCGTCACCGCCGACGACTTGGCCCGCGTCGTGGATGAGAACTGGGATCCACCGGTGACCGCCAGCGCCCGGCTGGTCAGCATCATCGACGACTGCGCCCAGCATCTCGGCCAAGCCGCCTACGTGCTGGGCATCGCCGAGCGGCGAACTTGACACCTGTCGATAGAGTGGGCGGCATGACCGCGATCACACCTGTCACGTCCGAATTCTCCGGCACCGGCAGCGTCCTCAACCCGGCGACCGGCGCTGTCGCCGGCGAGGTGCAGTGGACCGACCCGGCCGACGTGCCGACCATCGCCGCCGGGCTGCGGGTGGCCCAGCGCGAGTGGGAGCAGCGCGGCGCCAAGGGGCGCGCCAAGGTCCTGGCCCGCTTCGCGGTGTGGCTGGCCGAGCATCGGGGCGAGATCGAAGAGCTGCTGATCAAGGAAACCGGCAAATCCGCGGTCGATGCGGCACAAGAGGTGCCGCTGCTGATCATGATCGTGTCGTACTACATCAAGACGATGGAAAAGGCGCTGGCGCCCGAGCGCCGGCCGGCGGCACTGCCGGTCCTGGCCATCAAGAAAGTCACCGTCCACTACCGGCCGCGGCCCGTGGTGGGGATCATCGCGCCGTGGAACTACCCGGTGGCCAACGCACTGATGGATGGCATCGGCGCACTGGCCGCAGGCTGTTCGGTATTGCTGAAGCCGTCTGAGCGCACCCCGCTGACCGCCGAAGTCCTCCGCAGGGGCTGGCTTGAGTCGGGTGGGCCTGGCGTGCTGGCACTGGCTCAGGGTGCCCGCGAGGTTTCCGAAGCCGTCGTCGACAACGTCGATTACGTGCAGTTCACCGGGTCCAGTGCTACCGGCCGCAAAGTGATGGAGCGCGCCGCCCGCCGGTTGACGCCAGTCAGCCTGGAGCTGGGCGGCAAGGACCCGATGATCGTCCTGGCGGACGCCGACGTGGAGCTGGCCGCGCACGCCGCGGTCTGGGGCGCGATGTTCAACGCCGGGCAAACCTGTGTGTCGGTGGAGCGGGTCTACGTGCTTGAGCCGGTATACGACCAGTTCGTCAAGGCCGTGGTGCGTGACGTGCAGGCGCTGCAGGTCGGCGCCGGCGACGGGCACACCTTCGGAGCGCTGATCGACGAGCACCAGTTGGCAGTGACCGAGCGCCACGTCCGCGAGGCGGTGGCCGCGGGCGCGCGGGTGCTGACCGGCGGCCAGCGCGCCGACAACCGGGGCAGCTTCTACCAGCCGACGGTGCTGGTCGACGTGGATCACTCGATGACGTGCATGACCGAGGAGACCTTCGGCCCGACCCTGCCGATCATGAAAGTCGGCTCCGTCGACGAAGCGATCCGACTGGCCAACGACAGCGAATACGGGTTGAGCGCCTCGGTATTCTCCCGTGATGTTGAACGTGCCAAAGAGATTGCGCTGCAGCTTGATTGCGGCGCAGTGAACATCAACGACGTAATCGCCAACCTGATGTGCACGACGGCGCCGATGGGCGGCTGGAAGACGTCGGGCATCGGGGCACGGTTCGGCGGCGCCGAGGGGTTGCGCAAATACTGTCGCGTCGAGACCGTTGTCGGGCCCCGCACCAATGTCGGTGCGGGCGGCAACTACTACAACAACTCGCTCAAGGCGCTGACCCGGATGAACCGGATGCTGACCCGGCTGGCGCTGGCGCGTCCGCGTCGCGTCGCCAAGTAGCGCCTCCGTACGCTTGACCGCGTGCGATTCGCGGTGACGGTGCTGCTGTGGCTGCTCAGCACCGCGGGTTTGGCGGCTGCGGTGCCGACGGCGTGGGGGCAGACGCACGTCATCGACGTCGGCGGCTACACGGCGATGGCTGAGAAAGCAGCGGGCGATCCGGTGCTGCAGGCCGCAGTGGCGTCCGAGTTGACCACCCGGGCTGTTGCGCTGATCAACCAGCGCGGCTACCACATCGACTCGTCAGAGGTGCATCGCGTGGCGACGGCATACACCGCCAGCCCGTCGTTCCCGCCGCATTTCGCGGAGGCCAATCGGCAGCTACACGCTTGGCTGTTCGCCGGCACGCAGGCCGGCCAATGGGTTTTCGATGTAGCCCCGATGCTCAACGACCCCGTGTTCGACCGGCTCCTGGTCGGTCACGGTGTGAACGTGCCCTCCACCGTGGCGGTGCCGGTGACGGTGATGACGCCAAAGGTGTTGCACCCGGGCGAATTACGACCGCTGGCCACCTGGGGGCTATGGGTAACTATCGTCGCCGCGGTGGCGACCGGCATCTGCGCGCTGCTGACAGTGGCCGTCGCCCGCAGCCGCGGCCGAGCGCTGGCCGGCCTGGGTATCTCGGCATTGCTGGTCGGCGCCGCCGGTTGGGCGGCCATCGAACTCGCCCGCAGCCGCATCAACGATGGGCTCAACCACACCACCGGCGACATCCGCCGGATCGCCGACGTCATGGTCGGCGGAGCCGAAAGCAGTCTGCACCACTGGCTCGATCTGACGCTGGCCGCCGGCGCAGTGCTGGTGCTGCTCGGCTTGTCAGCGGCGCTGCTGGGAAGTCTGCGCAAGTCGTAGCTGCTGCGCCGAGATCGCCGTGGTGGTCGTGATCCGACGAAAGTCACAGCCATGACAGCAATCTCGCGTGAAGGAACGCTCAGCCATCTCACCCTGGGGGTGCGTTGTGTCCGGTATTCAACGTGTGCAGCATCTGGTTGAGCGACTGTAGCGCCGCCTTCATGAGCCCGAGTACGTTGTCGCGCGCCAGCGGTTGCTTCACCAGCTGGGCGTAGATGTGGCGGAGAAGATCAAGCCGTGCCGCCCGAAGCCAATGCATCAGGTCAGTGATCCTCGAACCCGACAAGTGCCCGTGAAACTTCCGAGCAAACCCCGCTGATCGCACCGCACGAGTGCCACAATTGGCTCCATCTCACTGACCAGATCGCCACGACGTGGCTCATGACCTCAGCCCGCGCCGACACTGCCCGGCCAACAGCGCCAACCACTCCCGCACGAACTCAAACACTTTCCCCCGACAATAACGAACCCTGATGGCGCCCGGGCTCATCCGCATGCCATACCCACTCCGCGAGCCGGAGCCCAACCCGCCACTGTCACGGGATGGGTCGTATCATGCGGGTATGCATAGCGTGACCGATTGGGCGCGATGCCGTTGCGCCGTAACGCAAGTGTGTGGAACGCCGTCGCCAGTCGCTAAGAGGATGAAGATCGGGACCATGACCCTGCAATGCGTCGTTGCGACCGCGATCGTTGCCGTCGCCCAGGTGGTCCCCCAGGCGATCGCAGAAGCCGACACGTTCTACCAGTTTCAGTCACCGTCGGGGAACATCGATTGCGGTGTGGGCGTAGTGAACGAGAGTGGCTATGCCGGCTGCGAAATCCGGGAACACACTTGGGATGCACCACCGCGCCCGCCCGTGTGCGAAGGAGGGTGGGGCGACCGGATCGATATGCAGCAGGGCAGTCCGGCGACCCTCAGCTGCCACACCGACACGCTGCGCGGCAGTGGACTACCGACGCTACCGTACGGCACCAGCACGTCGACCGGCCCGATAACATGCGACAGCGAGACCTCGGGAATGACGTGTACCGACACCAGCACCGGTCATTACTTCCGCATCGCGCGCGAGTCGTACGAGATCCACTGATTGTCACTGACAAATCTGCGTAACCGGTTTCCTCGGCCGCCGGCTGGATACGTCAGCCGGAGTCGGGCGCCGGTTGAAGGTTCGGACACACCGGAATGTAGTTGATGTCAGAGGTGATCCACTCGTTCCATTGTGTGTGGCTGGGGTTCGCGGCCAGTTTGGCGCACAACTCGGCGGCGCTGACTGATATGGGCCACAACTGCAGGGAGCCGTCGAGGCCGCCGGAGACCAATTGCCTCCCGTCGGAGCTGAATGCGACCCCAAGAAGTTGGTCGCGTCCGATCATCGGGCTGCCGATGGGCTTGGCGGTAGCGGCGTCCCAGAGCCTAACCGTGTTGTCGTAGCTGGCGGAGGCAATAAACCTACCGTCGGGGCTGAACGCGACGCTCAGGACGGTGTTGGTGTGTCCTTTCAGGGCACTCATCGCTGCCTTGCCGCTGTCGGTGTCCCAGACCCGCACCATGTTGTCGCCACCACCGGTGACGATTCTGCGCCCGTCAGGACTGAATGCCACTGCATCCACGGGGGCCGGTGTGGATACGGTCTGCCGGAGAGCGCCGGTATCGGTGTCCCAGACGTAGAGCTTCTGGTCGGCGCTGCCGGCAGCGACGCGGTGTTCGACCGGACTGAACCCGACAGCTAACACCACATCAGTAGGATCGGTCAGAACCCGGCGCAGATCACCGCTGTCGGGATCCCACAGCCGCACACTGTTGTCGTCGCCGCCCGAAGCGAGCAGATGGCCGTCTGAGCTGAACGCAATACCGTGCAGCGGTGCACTATGTCCTGGCAGTGTCCGTATAAGTTGGCCGCCGTCACGGTCCCACAGTGACACGGTGCCGTTGCCGCCGCCAGCAGCGACGAGCTTTTCCAGCGGGTCGAACGCGACGCTGGAGACGAGACCGTCTTGTCCGATCAGCGGGTTGCCGACCTTGTTGCGCGTTTGCGGGTCCCACAGCTGCACATAGCCACTGGCGCCGACTGCGGCGATGCGCTGACCGTCTGGCGACCACGCCACGCCCGCGATCGGGCCGCCCGTCCGCATCGTCACAGTGCTGTCGGGGTCCCAGGTGTACACGACGCCGTCAGCGCCGCCGGCGGTCAGACGGCTGCCGCCGGCGCTGAACGCCACATCCTGGACTTGGCCGATCTGTCCGGGAAGCGCAGTCTCCGTGCCGATATCCAGATAATCGACGCCAGGAAAAGTCCACAGGTGCACTGCACCGCTTGTTCCCGCGGCGGCAAGTTCTGTCTTGGCGGGATTCGGATTCCACGCCACACTGTCAACCGCGCCTTGATTGTTCAGCTCGTCTGCTTTGCTGTCCCCGGTGTCGGGATTCCACAGCCGCACCGCGTCCTGACCGGCGGACGCGAGGGTGCGGCTATCGGGGCTGAATGCGAGATCGTTAACAGGCCCGTTATGCCCTGCCAGGGTGTGCAGAAGTCTTCCGGTCACCGCATCCCATACCCGCACTGTGTTGTCGTCCCCGCCGGTCGCGATCAGCGGTCCACCCGGCCTTCCGGCCGCGCTGAACGCCACCGCATTGACCCTGCCCGGGTGCGCCAGCGTGAGTTCAGCCGCGCCAGTGACGACGTTCCACACCCACGCGGTCCCGTCAAATCCTCCCGCCGCGACGCGCCGCCCATCGGGGCTGAACCTCACGCGGGTGGATGCCTGGGTCGGTCCGGTAAAGGTGCGCAATTGCTGACCGGTGCGGGTGTCCCACATCCCGACGTTCCCGGGCCGGCCAGCGGTAGCGACCGCAAAGCGAGTCCCGTCGGGGCTGAACGCCACGCCATTGCCAGTGAGCTCGCTCTCCCCGATTTTCTTGCCGGTGTCGGCGTTCCATAACCGCACACCGCCCGTGCTGGTGGTGGTTGCCAGGTGGTCACCGGTTGGGCTCACCGCCAAATACGTGACCGGTCGTCGAGTGTCGAAAACCTTGATTGTGCTGGGGCGTGCCACCAGGGCGTCGAAAACGGGGCCGTCGTCGGGCTTTGCATGCCCTATTGCCGCAATTTTTTGTGCAGCCAGCAGCTGTTGGAAGCCCCGCACGTCACTGCCCAGGCGGTCGCCGGCCAGTATGGACTGCGCTTCGGCGTTAAGCCGCAGCGCGATGGCCTGGTCGCGCTGCTCGATGGCGTGCTGGCGCTGCACGACCGCGATCGCCGCGGCGGCCACCGAGATCACGGTCAGTATGGCCAGCGCGGTGATTGCCGCGGCGCGTAGCCGGCGGAATCGCTGCTGCTCGCGCAGATCGTCGCTGGCCAGCTGGTCTTTGGGCTTGCCGTGAATGGGGGCGGCCAGCGCAGTGACCTTCTCCCGAAACACCGGGCTGCGGTAGTCCCACGGCGAGTCGGCGCTGACATCGATGAACAACGGCTCCGAGGGCAGCACTCCCGGCTCGGTCAGCACCGGCGGCGCCGCGTCGCAGACCTGCGGATCAAACCGCTCACCGGTCGGATCCCACTGCAACTGCCCGGCGGCCAGCACCAGTAGGAACTGCTCACGGCCACGATGTTGCAGCCAGTAGCTGATTTCCTTGTTGACCCAGTGTGACGCGGCCGCCTGCGGCGACAGCGTCACGATAAAGAAGCGCGAACGGTCCAGCGCGTCTGCAATGCGGCCCCACAGATCCGGGCTGGCCGTCAAATCGGTGTCGTCGCGAAACACCCGCAACGCACGCAACTGACCCAGCCGACGCCCGATATGGTGCAAACCCTTCTGAATGCCGGCCACCACCGGCCGATCCCGATGCGTGTAGGACAAAAACGCGTCAAAATCCAGCGGCTTGGCCGGCTCCGCAGCTTCGGGCACCCCCGCCTGGATTGCCTCCGACATACGGCCCCTATCGTTCGATCATGCAATGCGTGCCGAGTGAAATGGCATCACCGAACATGTTGTGCGCGTGATGAACCCGCGGCAGCCCAGCTGCGGTAGGCTCGACGGGCGTGCCCCCTCGGCAGTCCCATCGCAATAACCTCTGGTGTTCCGGATCGAGGCAGCATGTCCCCGCATCACTTGTCCTGCTGGGAACACTGCACCCCCGCCAACCAGGTCATACGGTCATGGTAGGGCCGTCCGTCTTCCGATATGCGATTTCACGCGAAGGATCGCTCAGCCGCCTCACCCTGGGTACGCGGTATGTCCGGTTAGCAGCGCGTCCAGCTTCTGGTTAGCCGATTCCAGCCCAACCCTGATGAGCCCAAACACTTTGTCGCGAACCTTCGTTTTGCCCATCAGCGGGGCGTACATGTGCCGCATGAGATCCAGCCTGGCCGCGCAAATCCATTCCATCAGATCGATGTCATCCAGCCAGCGGATCTGGTTGCGATGCTCGGCCATGGTCGTGGTCAGCCAGTCCAAGTGGGTGCTGGGATGGGGCACCGGTACGCACAAGTCGTTTCGCGTCGCGTCATCGGGGTAGGCGGCTTCGACGTGGGCGATCAGGGCGGCGCTGAATACCTGCTGGCAGCCGCGCAGACTCTGCAGTGTGATCCGGTCACCATCGAAAACCGTTGTCGGCGGCTGCCTTTGCAGTCCGTCGGCGGTGCAATCGATGTAAAGCGTCGAAACGTTCGCGGGTATCGCACCGTCGGCCAGCACAACCTTGCCGGCTTCGATGCCTTCCACGTGGCCCATCCGCACGACGTCGCGGATGCGTTGCAGCTGTTCCAGTTCGGTCTGCGACACGGTGGCGCAGCGGTACATGGTCGGGCGCACCGCCGAATCCACCCGCAGCAAGTTGCCACATGCCTCAAGACGGTCGAACAGGTCCTCGACGGTGGTGGCGCCTTCGATCGCGGTCAGGCGCGCGGCGAAACCGGCCTGAAACCGTTTCAGGAACTGTGGGCCGGGCTGGATGTTGGCCCGGTCCATCAGCCACGCGTCGCGGGGCATGATCCAGGTCAGCCGCTCCGGCGCAATACCGTTGCGCAGCAGCCATAAACACGCGTCGATACCGGTCTTTCCCGCGCCGATGATGACGAACCGTTCGTGCCCCGCCGCCGCGGCCGGCAGGTCGTTGGGTGCGACGCAGTCGACGTCGTCGCCGACGTGGTAAGGCGGCGGACGCATCGACGGCACCACGGTCTTGAGGTAGGTCGTGTCCACGACGCGTCGGCGAACATCGATGGTGTAGTCGTCGCCGGCCAGCGTGCGAAATCGGCCCTCGCCAAGGTATTCCGTCATCGGAAAGTAGGACACCTGCCCGCTGGGCAGCAGGTCTTGGTGCATGACCTGGTCGAAGTAGGCGCACACTTCTCCTACGGTGGCCAGCTCGTAGAGGCCCTCGTTCCACCCGGCCCGGTCGATGGTGTCGCTGCCCAACGCGCGCGAGTTGACGCCGTAGTAAGCCGACGGCTGATGTAAGCGGACAAACGGATACGCCGATGTCCAATGCCCACCCGGTGCATGGCCCCGGTCGACGAGCACCACGTGCGCGTCGGTCTCGGCCACCAGAGTGTCGGTGAACGCCATACCCGTCGCGCCCGCACCTACGACCAGATAGTCCGTCTCGATTCCGTGCACCCCGCTCCTCCCCGCTGCGCCCACGCTAGGTCAACGGCAATTCCGCGAAGATCTTTCCGGTCGGCTGCGGTGACCCGGTGCCGGGTTCGACGGTGAACGCCAGCGCGTTGGAATGGCCGAGGTTGGGCAGTGTGGCCTTGGTCGATGGCGCGACGGCTTGGGTGTTCATCGTGCCCGCCGACTGCGGACCCTTGTCGCCGATCAGCCACATTTGGTACACGGTGCCCTGCGACGGCGGCGGCACGTTGTTCATCAGCAGCACACCGGCGTTGCGGTCGCGGGAGAACACCACCGTCGCCGTGCCGCCGGCCAGCTGACGGGAAACCGTTCGCACATCCGGTGCCGCCATGATCTGCTCGGCTATGGTCGGCGGGGACGACGGTCGCAGCGCGATTCCGGCGCCGAAGGCCGCCAATCCGACCACGATCGCGGCTGCTGCCGCCAAAAATGCTGTGCGCCAACGAGAACGGCGCGAAACGCCCGGTTGCACCGCGTTCAGCACCGCCGCGCGGAGACGGGTCGGCGGCTCGGCGGCGGTTGCCGCCGAGACCGCAGTCATCGTCTCGCGGACCGCGCGGACCTCGTCGCGGAACGCCGCGGCGACCGATGGCGGCGCGGCGGCGAGTTGCCGGTCGATCGCGGCGCGCTCGGCGTCGGACACCGCGTGCAACGCATATGGCGTCGCCAGCTCGAGCAGTTCGAAATCGGTCGGCTCGGTCATGGCACACCCAGGCAGTTACGGAGTCCGCGCAGCGCGTCGCGCATCCGCGATTTGATCGTCGACAGGTTGGCCGACAATCGCTGCGACACTTCGGCATACGTCAGCCCGCGGTAGTAGGCCATTTCGATGCACTGCCGCTGGATGTCGGTCAGCCCGTCAAGGCACGCTGCCACCCGGCGGCGCTCGTCGGCCGCCAGCGCTGATTCGGCGACGACATCGCTGGACGGCTCGACCGCGGCCGCGCCGTACCGTGATTCGCGTTGGCTGGCGGATTGCTCGGCACGCACCCGGTCGATCGCGCGCCGGTGCGCGATGGTCATCAGCCAGGACAGCGCCGAGCCCTTCGCCGAGTCGTACGCGTCAGCGGTGCGCCACACCTCCAGGTAGACCTCCTGGGTGGTCTCCTCGCTGTAGCCGGCATCGCGCAGCACGCGAGCCACCAACCCGTATACCCGCGCCCTGGTGCGGTCGTAAAGCGCGGCGAACGCGTCGGCATCGCCCTGCGCCACCTGGCGCAGCATTGCGTCCAGTTCGTTGGCTTGCCGCGGTCCGGTCATCGACCGGTAGCCTAGCCTCTCCGCGACCAGAGTCATCATCTTCGCGCCGATCGAGGCGGGCGGGGGATGAAAAACGATGTCCGTGCCTGGTATTCGTCGAAGCCGGGGCGGCCCTTCATGTACCGCTCGGTGAGCCGGGCGCCGGTGACGTAGACCAGGAAATAAGTCATCAGCAGCGGGGAGGTGGCCGTCACCAGTGCCCACCAGCCGGTAAGCGTGATCAGCCACAAACCCCACCACACGCACGCGTCGCCGAAGTAGTTGGGGTGACGCGTCCACGCCCACAGGCCGCGGTCCATCACCACACCGTGATGCGCCGGGTCGGCCTTGAATACCCGCAGTTGACGGTCGCCGACGGCTTCGAAGACGACGCCGGTGGCCCACAGCAGAACGCCGGCCAGCGTGGCGGCCAGCCAGCGCCGCGGGGTGGGACCGACGACCGCCGAGAGTTGCAGCGGCAACGAGATGAACCAGGTCGCGAAGGCTTGCAGCAGGAAAACCTTGCGGACAACCTGACCGACGGTCGCGCCACGCAGCAGGTCGGCGTAGCGACGATCCTCGCCCTTGCCCACCGATCGTCGGTAGATGTACCCGCTTAGCCGCAGAGCCCAGATCGCCACCAGTGCCAGCAGCAGCCACCGGCGGGACGCGTCGCCGTCGCCCAGGAGTGCAGCGGCGCCCGCCACCGCGATGAAGCCCAGCCCCCATGCCACGTCGACGACGTTGTAGCGACCGATGCGTCGGGCGACCCCGAAGGTGACCGCATGGACCACCAGCAGTGCGGCGGCCGACGCGCCCGAGACGACCGCGAAGTTGACGATCACGGCACGGCCTCGTTGACGAACGTCCATTGGTCGGCGTTGAGATAGCCGGAGCGAAACCCGGCCTCCGCGTAGGCCAGGTAGAACTCCCACATCCGCGCGAAAACCGCACCGAAGCCGATGTGCGACAGAGTCATTCGCATCACCACTCGGCAGCCTGGTTTCACGAGCTGCTCGATGGCATGGAAGTAGCGCGGCCACAAGCGATAACCCACGGCCTCGATCATGCCCACCGATATCACGGCGTCGTAGCATCCGTCGATCTCGCGATAATCGCACACATCCATCCGTATTGCGGCAACCGCGGACGGTCCGAATGGCTTTTGCACATGGGGTATTCGGAGCCGGCGCCTGAGCGGACGACTGTGACCGGCGTCCCACGGCCATCCGGACCGACGACTGCTCCGAATAGCAAATGTCCGACCCCTAGCCGGCGGCGTCATCCGCCGCCGACAACGAAGTCAAAAGGAGCCGAAACGCAATGAAGGATATTCGAAGCAAGTCACTGGCCGTAGGCCTGGCGGCGATCGCAGCCGTGACTTTCTCGGCCTGTTCGAGCAACAAAGCCGAATCCGCGCAGCAGACCAGCGCGAACCCGGCCACCAGCACTACCGCCGTCACGGCGCCCGGCACCACGGGTGCGATGGCGGCTCCCGCCACCGATCTGATTGGTTCCGGATGCGCCGACTACGCGGCGCTGCATCCGAACGGACCGGCTTCGGTGGCCGGAATGGCACAGGACCCGGTCGCGACTGCGGCGGCCAACAATCCGATGCTGTCCACCTTGACCGCAGCGCTCTCCGGCAAGCTGAACCCCAACGTCAACCTGGTAGACACCCTCAACAGCGGCCAGTACACGGTGTTCGCTCCGACCAACGCCGCGTTCGACAAGCTGCCGGCGAGCACGATTGACGAGCTCAAGACGAACTCCGAGATGCTCAAGAGCATCCTGACTTACCACGTGGTGCAAGGGCAGGCCAGCCCGAACATGGTCGACGGCACCCACAAAACGCTGCAGGGCGCTGACCTGAAGGTGACCGGGCAGGGCAACGGCCTGAAAGTCAACGATGTGGGCCTGGTCTGCGGAGGCGTGCACACCGCCAACGCGACGGTGTACATGATCGATACTGTGCTGACGCCGCCCAGCCAGTAACGACTTAACTGCCAGGAGGGAGAGCCTATTCGCTACCACACCAATCCAATCGAGGTGTGGTAGCGAATAGTAAATTATGTTGTCGCTAGCGCTGATTGGTCTGGTCGGAGGATTGGTCACCGGCATTTCGCCGTGCATCCTGCCCGTGCTGCCGGTGATCTTCTTCTCCGGCACGCGAAACACTGCCGCCGACGGCGCAGTTGCGGTCAAGCCGAAACCTGACGTCTCGCGGCCATACCGGGTGATCGGCGGGCTGGTGCTGAGCTTCAGCCTGGTCACGCTGGTCGGCTCGGCACTGCTGTCGCTGCTGCACTTACCGCAGGACGCCATCCGCTGGGTCGCGCTGGCTGCGTTGGTGGCGATCGGTCTCGGCCTGATCTTCCCACGCTTCGAGCAGTTGCTGGAGCGGCCGTTCTCCCGTATCCCGCAGAAACAGATCGCCACCCGTAGCAAGGGGTTTGGTCTCGGTCTGGCGCTGGGTGTGCTTTACGTTCCCTGTGCGGGCCCGGTGCTGGCGGCGATCGTGATAGCCGGTGCCACCGCCAATATCGGTGTGCCAGTCGTCGTCCTCACGGTGGCCTTCGCGCTGGGCACGGCGGTGCCGCTGTTGTTTTTCGCCCTGGCCGGTCAGCGAGTTACCCAGCGGGTCAGCGTATTTCGGCGTCATCAGCGTCAGATCCGCATCACCGCAGGGGTGGTGACCCTGCTGCTGGCGGTGGCGCTGGTGTTCAACCTGCCTGCGGTGCTGCAGCGGGCCATCCCCGACTACACCAGCTCGTTGCAGAACAAGCTGGGCGACGACCAACAAATCCAGCAAGCGCTCGGCGGCATCGTCAATGACCAGAACAAAGAATTGGCGAACTGCACCAACGCTTCCCCGCAGTTGCAGAACTGCGGCTCGGCGCCCGACCTCAAGGGCATCACCGGATGGTTGAACACCCCCGCCGCCTCGCCGGTCGACCTAAAGACGTTGCGGGGCAAGGTCGTCCTGATCGACTTCTGGGCTTATTCCTGCATCAACTGCCAACGCGCCGTCCCCCACGTCGAAGGCTGGTACAAGGCCTACCACGACGACGGTTTCGAGGTGATCGGCGTGCACACTCCGGAGTATGCGTTCGAGAAGGTCCCCGGCAATGTGCAAAAAGGCGCCGACGATATCGGCCTCACCTATCCGGTCGCCATGGACAACAGCTACTCGACGTGGACGAACTACCGAAACCGGTACTGGCCCGCCGAATACCTTATCGACGCCGACGGCGTGGTGCGGCACGTCAGCTTCGGTGAGGGCGACTACAACGGCACCGAGAAGCTGATCCGCCAGCTGATCACCAGCGCCCGACCCGGAGCGGCATTGCCGCCGCCGGTCGACGCGCCCGACACCACCCCGCCGCTCGGTCTGACGCCCGAGACGTACTTCGGCGTGGGCAAGGTGGTCAACTATGCCGGAGGCGGCGTCTACGACAAGGGCCAGGCGAACTTCACCTTCCCGGCGGCGCTGCCGAACGACACCTTCGCCCTGCAGGGACCCTGGACACTCGATTACCAGGGCGCGACGGCCGGCAGCGACACCGCGGGAATCAAGCTGAACTACTACGCCAAGAACGTCTACGTCGTCGTCGGCGGGACTGGAAGTTTGACGGTGACGCGCGACGGAAAGACGACGACGGTACCGGTCAGCGGACCGCCGACCGCACACCAGATCGTGACTGGCGACGACCTGGCTCGCGGGTTACTAGACGTGCGTTTAAGTAAAGGGCTGCAAGTGTTTTCCTTTACCTACGGCTAATCGCCCCATCCAGCACGCGCCCGGCTCCGAACTACACATGTCAACAATCGTCGTCGACACCGAGGAGCCGAGAAACGATGAAGATCCACAACAAGGCGGTCGCAGCAACTGGTCTCGCGGCGGCGGCCGCGGTGGGACTGGCCGTGGCCACCTGTGCACCGGCAACGGCCACACCCAATCTGGTCGGCCCGGGTTGCGCGGACTATGCGGCATTGCATCCCGACGGCCCGGCCTCCGTATCGGGGATGTCGCAGGACCCGGTCGCGAACGCGGCGTCGAACAATCCTGAGCTCACGACGTTGACCGCGGCGCTCTCCGGCCAACTCAACCCGCAGGTCAATCTCGTCGACACGCTCAACAACGGGCAGTTCACGGTGTTCGCACCGACAGACGCCGCATTCAACAAGCTGCCCGCCGGCACCATCGATCACCTGAAAACCGATTCGAACATGCTGAAGAGCATCCTGACCTACCACGTCGTTCCCGGACAGTTGAGCCCGGCCCAAGTGGCAGGTTCACACAACACCGTCCAGGGTGCGCCGGTGAATGTGGCCGGGTCGGGTGACGGCCTCAAGGTCAACAACGCGGGCTTGGTCTGTGGCGGCGTACCGACCGCCAACGCACAGGTGTACATGATCGACACCGTGCTGATGCCACCCGGCCAGTGATGTCGGCCAATGACACCTCATTGGACGCGGCAAGCGCCGTCGCGCCCACGCTGGCGGCGGCTATCGAGCCAGTGATCGGTGGCGACCTGCCGGTACGGCTGATCGCGTGGGACGGCAGCGTCGCCGGGTCTGCGGGCGCGCCGGTCGTGTGGCTGCGCAGCCCGGCGGCGCTTCGTCGGATGCTTTGGCGCCCGGGCGAACTGGGTGCTGCGCAGGCGTACGTGCGCGGGGACCTGGACGTCGACGGTGACCTGGTGGCTGCCCTGACCGTGGTGTGGGCGCAGATCGCCGAACGCCAACTCAGCCCGACAAGGACGTTGCCGGCGGCGCTGGCGCACCTGGGCGCCGTCGCGGCTCGGCTGGGTGCGCTCGGCAGGCCGCTGCCGCCGCTTACCGTCCAGGCCCGGGTGCGTAGCCGACTGCACGAATCGTCGTGCGAAAAGGCGGCGATCCGGCACCGCTACAACCTTTGCCCCGACCCTTCGAACTCTTTCTACCGGCTGATCCTCGACCCGTCGATGGCGTACTCGTGTGCGTACTGGAAGCCGTCTCGCCCGGATAGCACTCTCGCGCAAGCCCAATGGGACAAACTGGACCGGATCTGCCACAAGCTCGGCCTCGATGATCGACCCGGGATGCGGCTGCTGGACGTCGGATGCGGCTGGGGTTCGCTGAGCCTGCACGCTGCTGAGCAGTTTGGCGCACGGGTAGTGGGCATAACCCCCTTCGCTAACCAGAAGGCCTACATCGATGCCGCATTGACCGCACGGGGGCTGGCCGATCGAGTCGAGATTCGGGTCCAGGACTACCGTTCCATCGCCGACGGGCAGTACGACGCAGCGGCAGCAATCGAATCCGGTGAACACGTTGGGCGCCAGAACTATCGGACCTATGCACGGATCCTGCACGGCTGTGTTCGTCCCGGCGCCCCGGTGTTGATCCAGCAGATGTCACGACCTGGCGGCCACCCGGGCGGCGGACCATTCATGGAATCGTTCGTCGCATCCGACATGCACACCCGCCCGCTCGGCCAGACCATCGCGCTGCTCGAAGAAGCAGGCCTGTCGACGATCGCAGTCGAGGCGATGCGCAAGCACTACGTGCGCACGGTCGACACGTGGATCGGCAATCTCGAAACACATTGGGAAGCAGCGGTTTCGCTGATCGGGGAGGAAGGCGCCCGGGCCTGGCGACTGCATTTGGCCACGGCGAGAGTTGCGTTCGCGCAAGGCCGGATGGGCGTCGACCAGATCCTGCTTTCTCGGCCCACCAAGAGACCGATGCCGGCTAGGGCGTAATGACGTGCGACGGGTCGGGCCGCAGTTCCGGCGGGGCCTGGCTGTAGTCACCGAACGGCCCGTCGCGGCGCTCGACCGCGGCCCGCACACCCTGGGTGGCCGCCGTTTGGATGAAGTCGAGCGCTTCGGGGGTGTTGCGCATCAGACCGTCGAGGATGCCGCCCAGCATCTGGGTCGACGCCAGGCCCATGTTCTCGTAGGCCTGATTCACCACCAGCTTCTGAGCTTGCAACTGCGACAACGGGATTCTTGCCAGCTCGGCGGCGATCTCGGCGACCCTGGCCTCCAGCCGATCGAAGGGGACCGCTTCGTTGATCAGTTCGACCTCGGCGGCCTGCACACCGGTCAACGGCCGGCCGGTCAACGAGTGCCACTTGACCTTGGCCAGGCTGAGCCGATACAGCCACATCCCGGTCAGGTACGCGCCCCACATGCGGCTGTACGGGGTGCCGATGACGGCGTCGTTGCTGGCGATGACGATGTCGGCGCACAGCGCGTAGTCGCTGCCCGCACCGACGCACCAGCCGTGCACCTGGGCGATCACCGGTTTGGACGCCCGCCAGATCGCCATGAACTTCTGATGAGGTCCAGTCTCGCGGGCGGTCACCATCGCGAAGTCCTTGCCCGGATCCCAGCGTCCGCCGGTGTTCATCGCCTCGCCCCAGTGCTGGAACCCATCGCCGAAGTCGTAGCCGGCGCAGAAGGCCCGGCCGGCACCGCGCAGCACGATGACTTTGATGTCCGGATCCCGCTCGGCCAGCCCGATGGCGGCCTCGATCTCGTCGGGCATGGGCGGAACGATGGTGTTGAGGTGCGCGGGGCGGTTCAGCGTGATGGTGGCGACCGGCCCGGCCGTTGTGTAGAGCAATGTCTCGAAATCAGCAGCTGGCATACCTGAATGCTGACAGCTCAGCTCAGCTGCCGGTGTTACCGGGTGCCGGGACTAATCGTCAGCGTGGCGTCGCTGATCCCATCGCTCCAGCCGTGTCTGCAATTCGATCAGGCCAAGCCCGGCCACCGGAGCGGCGATGAAAAAACAGGCGACTATGAGTGGAGTCATCTGGACCTCCTCTACCGGGGGCGTCCCGGTCCTAACCTTCCCCACACTTCTTTCTTAACTTAATTTAAGGTACGCCTCAGGCGGCGGTAAGGAAAGTTAAACGCCGCGATTTTCTCCAAGATGTTCCAGAAAAGTTATTCGCGCTGGCAGCTCACTAGCCCGCGCCGGGCGGCAACATCTGAAATCCGGCCAGGATGGTGTGGGAGTCGCGGGCATACCCGGGATCGTTCGGGTCGGCTGCCTGGACGGTGACCGTCACGGCATACGTGTTGCCGGAGAACGCGCCGATCACGATCAGCGTCGTGGCCTTACGTGGCGGAATCTGGCCCATGGCCGGTGCGTCGTAGCTGACGAGCTCGGCCTTGCGGCCGCACAGGGTCGTCTCGGTCGTCTGCATATTGGTGACGCCCAGGCGATCGGACAACGTCGCGCGTTCCTGGTCGAATATCTGTTGCTGATCTTCGGTCGTGCCGGGCGCCGACTCCAGGGTGACTACGGCGGTGGGCATGAAGTCGTCGGCGGCCTGACCCTCGTTTGCCATCGCGTAGCGAATGATCTCCGAATCGAGCTGCGCCGCCCGCTGCCAACCCGGCGGCTGCGGAATTCGCAGCAGCGGCTCGCCCGGTGCGCGCGACTGGATCGGCGCCAACGGCGCCGAAACCTGTTTGCATATGGGGGGTTTCACGGGCGGCGCTTTCACGGGCGGCGCTGGGGCGCCCGCGACATGGTTCGCCGTGCCGGCTATCAGCTTCGTGCAGCCCGGCGTTGCGAGCAGCGCCACCGCCGCGATCGTCGCAGATAGCAAGCGGGTCAATTGCATCGCACCACACCACACCTTCGTTACTTGCGCTGTCACGTGCTCAACATCCGCCACAGAAACGAGAAGCTGAGCGCCGCCTTGAAAGCGATCTGCGCATTGTCGGCTGCACCGGCGTGGCCGCCCTCGATGTTCTCGTAGTACCACACCCGGTGGCCGGTGGCTTCCAGCGCCGCCGTCATTTTGCGGGCATGACCCGGATGCACCCGGTCGTCACGCGTCGACGTGGTGATCAACACCGGGGGGTAATCGGTGTCAGCCGAAATATTGTGGTAGGGCGAGTATTCGGCGATGAATTTCCAGTCGTCCGGATCGTCTGGGTCGCCGTATTCGGCAACCCAGGATGCACCAGCCAGCAGCAGATGGAAGCGGCGCATGTCCAGCAGCGGCACCTGACACACCAGCGCACCGAACAGGTGCGGGTACTTGGTCAGCATGATGCCCATCAGCAGACCGCCATTACTGCCGCCCTGTGCGCCGAGCTGCCGCACAGTAGTGAAACCGCGGTCCACCAAATCGGTTGCCACCGCGGCGAAGTCTTCGGCGACCAGGTGACGGCCCGCCCGCATCGCCTGGGTGTGCCAGCTCGGGCCATACTCGCCGCCGCCGCGGATGTTGGCCAGCACGAAGGTGCCGCCGCGCGCCAGCCACAGCCTGCCCAATACGCCGTCGTACCCGGGAGTGCGGGACGCCTCGAATCCGCCGTAGCCGCCGAGCAGCGTCGGACCGGGCCCGGTCGCACCACGCGGGCGCACCACGAAATACGGGATCGAGGTGCCGTCCGTTGATGTAGCGAAATGCTGTGCGACGGTCATGCCGTCGGCGTCGAAGAAAGCCGGTGCCGATTTGATCTGCTCCAGCGGCCCGTCGGCTGCTCCGTGCAGGAGCCGCGAGGGCGTCGTGAATCCACTGGAATCCAGGAAGATCTCGTCGCCGGTGTCGTCGGCGGCGGCGATAACGGTGTTGGTATTGGCCGGCACATCTGTCACGGGTCGACGCTCCCAGCTGCCAGGCGTGACGATCTCGACGCGGCTGGCCACATCGGCCAGCGTGACCATGACGAGCCGTTCACGGGTCCAGGCATAATGCAGCAGGCTGGTGTGCTGGTCAGGGGAGAACACAACCTGCAATTGCGCTGTGCCGGCGAGGAACTCGTCGTAGTCGGCGGCAAGCAGCGAGCCCGCGGTGTAGCTGGCGCTGCCGGTGAACCAGTCGGTGCGCAGCTCGATCAGCAACCACTGCCGGTGCACCGATACCGATGCGTCGGTGGGCGCGTCGATGCGGATCAGTTCGTCATCGCGCAACTCGTACACCTGGTCGTTGAAGAAGTCGAGGGCCCGTCGCAGCACCGTGCGCTCGAAGCCGGGCGTGCGGTCGACCCCCGCGGCCACGATGACGTCGCTGGCCGCGCCTTCGAACACCGTCTGCGCATCCGCCACCGGTTGCCCGCGATGCCATCGCTTGACGATCCGCGGGTAGCCGGATTCGGTCAGCGAGGCGGCGCCGAAGTCGGTGCCGATCAGAAGAGTGTCCGGGTCGACCCAGCTGGTTTGAGACTTGGCCTCGGGTAAGGCGAACCCGTCGTCGACGAATTCCCGTGTAGCCATATCGAATTCGCGCATAATAGCTGCGTCCGACCCGCCGCGGGACAGGCTGATCAGGGCCCGTGTGTGATCGGGTTCGATGACGTTGGCGCCGGCCCACACCCAGTTCTCGTCGTCAGCGCGCGCCAGCTCATCTACGTCGATCAGCACATCCCAATCCGGGTCGTCGCTGCGGTAGCTGTCCAGCGTGGTCCGCCGCCACAGCCCGCGCGGGTTAGCGGCGTCGCGCCAGAAGTTGTACAGATAGTCGCCGCGGCGGCGCACGTACGGGATGCGGGCGTCGGTGTCGAGCACTTCGAGCGCTTCGGCGCGCATGCGCTCGAAGTCCTCATCGGAGAACTCGGCGACCGTCGGCTCGTTGCGGGCGCGCACCCAATCGAGCGCCTTGTCGCCGAGGATGTCCTCCAGCCACAGATAGGGGTCGATCGCCTCATCACCAGACATGGGGACATTGTGGCTGCGGCGGTAGTGTGACCTGTGTAACACCGTCGAACGAGGAGCGGCGAATATGACCGTCTACGCACGTCCCGGTTCCGCTGAGGCGCTGATGTCGTATCCATCGCGGTACGACAACTTCATCGGGGGTGAGTGGGTGGCGCCGGTGAGCGGCCGGTATTTCGAGAATCCGACACCGGTCACCGGTCAGACGTTCTGCGAGGTGGCGCGCTCTGAGGCGGCCGACATCGACAAGGCGCTCGACGCCGCCCACGCCGCGGCACCGGCGTGGGGGAAGACCGCACCCGCGCAGCGGGCGGCGATTTTGAACAAGATCGCCGACCGTATCGAGGCGAACCGGGAGTCGCTGGCGCTGGCCGAGTCTTGGGACAACGGCAAGCCGATCCGGGAGCCGCTGGCGGCCGACATCCCGCTGGCGGCGGACCATTTCCGGTATTTCGCCGCGGCGATCCGCGCCCAGGAGGGCGCGCTGAGCCAGATCGACGAGGACACCGTCGCCTATCACTTCCACGAGCCGCTGGGTGTGGTGGGCCAGATCATCCCGTGGAACTTCCCGATCCTGATGGCCACCTGGAAGCTGGCGCCGGCGCTGGCCGCCGGCAACGCGGCGGTGCTCAAACCCGCCGAGCAGACCCCGGCGTCGGTGCTGTATCTGATGTCGCTGATCGGCGACCTGCTGCCGCCCGGGGTGGTCAACGTCGTCAACGGGTTCGGCGCCGAGGCCGGTAAGCCGCTGGCGTCGAGCAACCGGATCGCCAAGATCGCGTTCACCGGGGAGACCACCACCGGGCGGCTGATCATGCAGTACGCCAGCCAGAACCTGATCCCGGTCACCCTGGAACTGGGCGGCAAGAGTCCGAACATCTTCTTCTCCGACGTGATGGCCAAGGGCGACGACTTCTGCGACAAGGCGCTGGAAGGTTTCACCATGTTCGCCCTCAACCAGGGCGAGGTGTGCACGTGCCCGTCGCGCAGCCTGGTGCAGGCCGACATCTACGACGAGTTCTTGGAGCTGGCGGCCATCCGCACCAAGGCGGTCCGCCAGGGCGACCCGCTGGACACCGAGACGATGATCGGTTCGCAGGCGTCCAACGACCAGCTGGAAAAGGTGTTGTCCTACATCGAAATCGGCAAGGACGAAGGCGCCAAGATCATCACCGGCGGCGAGCGCGCCGAGCTGGGCGGTGACCTGTCCGGTGGCTACTACGTGCAGCCCACCATCTTTGCGGGCAACAACAAGATGCGGATCTTCCAAGAGGAGATTTTCGGCCCGGTGGTGGCGGTGACATCGTTCGCCGACTACGACGAGGCGATCTCGATCGCCAACGACACCCTCTACGGGCTGGGTGCCGGGGTGTGGAGCCGCGACGGCAACACCGCCTACCGGGCGGGCCGCGACATCCAGGCCGGCCGGGTCTGGGTGAACTGCTACCACGTCTACCCGGCGCACGCGGCGTTCGGCGGCTACAAGCAATCCGGCATCGGCCGGGAGAACCACAAGATGATGCTCGACCACTACCAGCAGACGAAGAACCTGATGGTGTCCTACTCCAGCAAGGCGCAAGGGTTCTTCTGATGACCCCTCGGGTGGTGATCACCTCCGCTGCCGCCACGCTGCTCGCTGAGCTGCAAGACAGGCACGGTCCGGTGATGTTCCACCAATCCGGCGGCTGCTGCGACGGCTCGTCGCCGATGTGCTACCCGGACGGGGACTTCATAGTCGGCGACCGCGACGTTTTGCTGGGCGTTCTGGACGTCGGCGCCGGGGTCCCGGTGTGGATCTCCGGGCCGCAGTTTCAGGCCTGGAAGCACACCCAGCTCGTCATCGACGTCGTGCCCGGCCGTGGCAGTGGATTCAGCCTGGAGGCCCCCGAGGGAATGCGGTTCTTGTCCCGCGGGCGCGCTTTCACCGACTCCGAGAACACCCAGCTCGAGGCCGGTTCTGTGATCACCGGCGTCGACTATGAGCGGGGAGGGCGCCCGCCGGAACGAGCACCAGTGGTGGCTGCTGCCGCCGATGCTTGCTCAGTACCCGCAGGACGCGCCGCCGAGGTACCGCGATAGCTGGCGCTGCGGCAGTATCGTCAAAGTGTGATACCGCTGCCGCGGACGTGGCTACTGACCAGCGCGATGCTGGTCGGGGTCGCGGTCGGGGTGGTGGCCGCAACGGCCGCCATGGTGCTGGTATCGGCCCGCGTCCGCCCCGACGTCGTCATCGCGCTGGTAGTCGGATTCCCAAGCGCTATCGGGCTGCTGGTCATCCTGCTGTCGCGCCGCCGATGGCTGACGGCCCTGGGGGTGTTCACCCTGGCGTTGGCGCCGGGATGGTTCGGTGTGCTCGCGTTGATCGAGGTGACGAGCCATGCCTAACGAGAACATGCTGGACACCGGATCAATGCCGGGGACCGAGGCGTACCTGCCGACCTTCGACACCGGCGTGCACTACAAAGCCGAACCGGCGGTTATCGAACCCGAGCCGCGGGCCCCGCGGCGGCGATGGTGGCGCCGACGGTCCGACGCGACGGCTACGGAAGTAGTCGCCGACGAGCCGGCCAGCGACCCCGCCGCGGAGCCTGACGCGGCGACGGGCGATGCGACGCCGTCCGGGCCGCTGCACCCGCCGGCGCCGTCGATCACCGTTCCCGGCCGTTACCACTACCTGAAGTGGTGGCAGTTCGTTTTGATGCTGCTGGCGGTGTGGGTGCCGGCGGGAGCGATCGGGGCCGGCCTGTTCTATTGGTGGACCCACGACAACTCCGCGCATAAGACCCCGGTGGTCTTCGTCGTGTTCGTCTACACCGTCGTGAGCCTGCTAGCCGGCTTGATGCTGGCGATGCTGACCGACCGCCCGCTGGTGTCAGCATTGGCGATCGCGATGCTGTCGGCGGTGTTCGCTTCCGTCGTCGCCGCGGCCCCGCTCTACGGCGCGTTTTACTGCGACCACAGCCAGCGTCCTTGCCTGATGGGCGTCATCCCGTACTGAAGTCGAAAATTGGTTGGCCACCTGACGAGGGCGGCGCAGCTACTAGGGTAGTGCCCGTGACCCACTATGACGTTGTCGTACTCGGAGCCGGACCCGGCGGATACGTAGCGGCCATCCGCGCAGCGCAGCTGGAATTGAATACGGCCATCGTCGAATCCAAATACTGGGGCGGAGTCTGCCTCAACGTCGGCTGTATCCCGTCGAAAGCCTTGCTGCGCAACGCCGAACTCGCCCACATCTTCACCAAGGAAGCCAAGGCCTTCGGCATCAACGGCGAGGCGACCTTCGACTACGGCGTCGCCTACGACCGAAGCCGCAAGGTGGCCGAGGGCCGGGTCGCCGGCGTGCACTTTTTGATGAAGAAGAACAAGATCACCGAGATCAACGGGTACGGCAGGTTCACCGATGCACACACGCTGTCGGTCGACCTCAACGACGGCGGTACCGAAACGGTCACCTTCGACAACGCGATCATCGCCACCGGCAGCAGCACCCGCCTCGTTCCGGGCACGTCGCTGTCGGCGAATGTGGTCACCTACGAGGAGCAGATTCTGTCCCGGGAGCTCCCCGAGTCGATCGTGATCGCGGGCGCCGGTGCCATCGGCATGGAATTCGGCTACGTGCTGAAGAACTACGGCGTCGACGTGACCATCGTGGAGTTCTTGCCGCGCGCGCTACCCAACGAGGACGCCGAGGTGTCCAAGGAGATCGAGAAGCAGTTCAAGAAGCTCGGCGTCAAGATCCTCACCGGCACCAAGGTCGAGTCCATTGACGACGACGGTTCCGTGGTCACCGTGACCGTCAGCAAGGACGGCGAGTCGGAGCAGATCAAGACCCAGAAGGTGTTGCAAGCCATCGGGTTTGCGCCCAACGTCGAAGGCTACGGGTTGGACCAGGCGGGTGTCGCACTGACCGACCGCAAAGCCATCGGCATCACCGACTATATGCAGACCAACGTCAACCACATCTACGCCATCGGTGACGTCACCGGGTTGCTGCAGCTGGCGCACGTCGCCGAAGCCCAGGGTGTGGTCGCAGCCGAAACCATCGCCGGTGCCGAGACCTTGGCGCTCGGCGACTACCGGATGCTGCCGCGCGCGACGTTCTGCCAGCCGCAAGTTGCCAGTTTCGGACTCACCGAGGAGGAGGCCCGCGACGAGGGTTATGACATTGCGGTCGCTAAGTTTCCGTTCACCGCCAACGGCAAGGCGCACGGCCTCGGCGATCCCAGCGGCTTCGTCAAACTGATCGCCGACGCCCAACACGGCGAATTGCTGGGCGGGCATCTGATCGGCCACGACGTCTCCGAGTTACTGCCCGAGCTGACGCTGGCGCAGAAGTGGGACCTGACCGCAAATGAGTTGGCGCGCAACGTCCATACCCACCCGACGATGTCAGAGGCGCTGCAAGAGTGCTTCCACGGACTGAAGGGGCACATGATCAACTTCTGACGCCGATGCGCCGGTGCAGGCTCGCCGCGGCGGCGGTGGCCGCCCTGGACCATCCGGCGGTTACCCGCCCACTGCCGGCTCGATTACACCTACAGACCTACACCACCTGTCTGGCCACAGCGACGGCGGCGTGGCCTGTTATGCCGAGACGCCGGGGCTGCCGCGGGGCTTCGTGGTGTCCTCGGATTCGGCATGGACGCTCGGCGGCCAGCCGGGTCTGCGACAGCGATACCATGGCCGAGTGGCCAAGTCCCCGACGCGTGCCGAGTCGATTTGGGCGGCCCTCGGGGGAGTGCTCGTGGGCTATGTTTTGTGGCTGGTGGCGATCTCGATCGGCGATGCCGTCGCCACGGTCGGCCTGTGGAGTCTGATCGTGTTGGCCGCTTCGGTGGTATTCGCAGTGTGGGCGGTGCTGTGGGGACGGCGGTTGCGGCGACGGCGTAACTATCCGCTGGCCTCGTTCGCCTGGGCGTTGCCGGTACTTCCCGTGCTGCTGTCGTTGGGTGTGCTGGTCGACAGCTACCTGTGAGTCGCGCGGCTACCGCGGGTTGTCCAGCGGGATCTCCAGGGCCGACATGGTGGCCGCCAGCCCATCGTATTGCCCTGCGAGCATGCAGAATTCGATGAGTTGACGCCGATCGAGGTGGCTGGACAGCTGCTGCCAGACCTCGGTGCTGATCGAGCGGTTCGTGACGAACTCGTCGGTGGCGTTCAGCAAAGCTCGTTGCCGGTCGGTCAGCCCGCTGGAATTATCCGCCGAGCTGGGCCAGGCGAAGATCATCGCCTGGGTCTGGTCATCAAGGCCGCGTCGGCGCCCCATCTTCCGGTGATGCTGCAGCTCGTATTCAGAACCGCGCAGATGGGCGACCCGCAGGATCACCAACTCGGTGTCGCGCAGGGGCAATCGGCCTCGCAGCAGCCGGGCGCTGTAGAACGCCCACACCAAGAAGAGGAACCTGTGCTGGCCCAGCGTGGTGAACAGATGCATCTGCGGCGCGCCGACGGTGCGCGCGGCGGACTTTGCCAAAATCCAATTGACCGGCCCCAGCTCGCGGAACCGTCCCGACGGGATGCGACCGACCTGATCGGTCATGCCTGCTTCACCAGGTAGGGCGAGACCGTGCTGCGGTGCTCGTCGAGGTCGAGTGCGCGCCCCAGAGCGGGGAACGCCCGCTGCGGGCAGTTGTCGCGCTCGCAGACCCGGCAGCCCGCACCGATCGGTGTCGCTGAAAGGTTCGGGTCGCCGGACAAGTCGAGTCCTTCCGAGTAGACGAGCCGATGGGCGTGCCGCAGTTCGCAGCCCAGCCCGATCGCGAAGGTTTTTCCGGGCTGACCATACCGTTGTGCCCGCCGCTCGACGGTACGGGCCACCCACATGTAATTACGGCCGTCGGGCATCTGGGCGATCTGCACCAGGATCTTGCCCGGGTTGGCGAAAGTCTCGTAGACGTTCCACAGCGGGCAGGTGCCGCCGCTGGAGGAGAAGTGAAAACCGGTGGCCGACTGGCGTTTTGACATGTTCCCGGCCCGGTCGACCCGGATGAACGAGAACGGCACACCCCGCATCGACGGGCGCTGCAGCGTGGAAAGCCGGTGTCCGATGGTTTCGAAGCTGACCGCGTAGAACGCCGAGAGCCGCTCGACGTCGTAGCGGAAGTTCTCGGCGACATCGTGGAACTGGCGGTAGGGCAGTACCGCCGCGGCGGCGAAGTAGTTGGCCAGCCCGAGCCGGGCCAGGGTGCGCGACTCGTCGCTGGTGAACTTGCCTTCGGTGACCAGGGTGTCGATGAGGTCGCCGAACTCCAGATACGCCAGCTCGGCGGCCAACTTGAACACCTGCTGCCCCGACGACAGGTGGTTGCTGATCTCCAGCGTCTTGGACTCCGGGTCGTAGCGGTGCAACACGCTGTCGCCGAGGTCGATGCGCTTGTTGATGTGCACGCCGTGCACCTCGGTGAGCCGGCGGGACAACTCCCCGGCCAGATCGCCGTGGTGTAGCCGCATCCGGGTGGTCAGGTCCTCGGCGGCGGTGTCCAGCTCGTGCAGATAGTTCTGGCGCTGGTAGAAGTAGTCGCGTACCTCTTCATGCGGCATGGTGATCGACCCGCTGCCGCTGCCGTCGGAGAACCGCTCTTCGGTGGCCGCGGCCAGCTGTGCGGTGGTGATCCGGTAGCGACGGTGCAGGTTGACCATGGCCCGGGCAAACTCCGGGTGCCCGTTGACGATGTCGGCGACTTCGGGCAGGTCGACCTCGATGTCCAGATCGCGGTCCATCGTCACTTCCCGCAGCTCGGCGACCAACCGGGTGTCGTCTTGAGAGGCGAAGAACGTGGCGTCGACCCCGAAGGCTTCGGTGATCCGCAGCAGCACGGCCACCGTCAGGGGTCGGACGTCGTGCTCGATCTGGTTGAGATAGCTCGGCGAGATCTCCAACATCTGCGCCAGCGCCGCCTGGCTGAAGCCGCGCTCGCTACGCAGTTGACGAACCCGTGATCCGACGAACGTCTTGGACACCCGGCCAGCCTACCTAGCTTGCGAAGGCGGGGTTTGCAGAGTTTGCATAACGTTCTGGATTGGCGCCCCAGCTTGGTCGTTTGGCATGATTCTGGCTTGGGGGCATCTACGCTGGGCCGACTGGCGAAGAGGGATTATGTCGTGTTGCGAAGTTAGAGGGCCCAGCATGGGTCCTAGCGGGGAGTGAAGCCGTGAGCCTGCACAAAGCGATGATGCCGGTGCCCGACGGCCATCCCGACGTCTTCGACCGTGAGTGGCCGCTGCGGGTCGCCGACATCGACCGCGAGGGTCGACTGCGCTTCGACGCGGCCGCCCGGCACATCCAGGACATCGGTCAGGATCAGTTGCGCGAGATGGGCTTCGAGGAAACTCATCCGCTCTGGATTGTCCGCCGGACCATGGTCGACCTGATCCGTCCCGTCGAGTTCGGCGACATGCTGCGAATGCGCCGCTGGTGTTCGGGAACATCGAACCGGTGGTGTGAAATGCGGGTCCGCATAGATGGACGCAAAGGCGGGCTGATGGAGTCCGAGGCGTTTTGGATCAACATCAACCGCGACACCCAGATGCCGTCGCGGATCGCCGACGACTTTCTTGACGGCCTGCGGAAAACCACCGACATCGACCGACTGCGGTGGAAGGCGTATCTGTCCGCCGGCGGTCGTGACGACGCAACGGAGATTCACGAGTTTCCGGTTCGGGTCACCGACATCGACCTGTTCGACCACATGAACAACTCCGTGTACTGGAGCGTGATCGAGGACTACCTCGCGTCGTTCCCGGAACTGCTCGCGGCGCCGCTGCGGGTGACCATCGAGCATGACGCCCCGGTGGCGCTGGGCGACAAGCTAGAGATCATCTCGCACGTTCATCCGGCCGGATCGACCGATCGATTCGGCGCTGACCTGGTTGATCGCACTGTTAGAACGCTCACATATGCCGTCGGCGACGAGACCAAAGCGGTCGCGTCGATCTTCCCGCTCTAGCAGTACGCCCGTTATGCAAACGTATGCGCTGACCTGCGCGTTTATGTTACCGGCCGGTAGTTTCTGGAACGGTTCAGTTCCTAGCCGCCTTCGCAAGATTTGCAAACTAGCGCAAAGTCCTAGCCAAAATTGGCAAAGAAAATGGGTGGACCTGCGGAGCTAACCTGTGCCATCTTCGAGTTAGCGGATCAGCAAAGATGCTGGGGGACTTAGCAAGTCTGGAAACTCTGAGACCTCCAGTTCAGACAGTTCAGAAAAGTTCACGAACCTTGAGGAGCAGCGCAATGTCTAGCGTTGGCACGCCGAAGAGCGCCGAACAGATCCAGCACGACTGGGACACCAACCCGCGCTGGAAGGGCATCACCCGTACTTACCAAGCCGCCGACGTCGTCGCCCTGCAGGGCAGCGTGGTCGAGGAGCACACCCTGGCCCGCCGTGGCGCAGAGGTGCTGTGGAACCAGCTGCACGACCTGGAGTTCGTCAACGCGCTCGGCGCGCTGACCGGCAACATGGCGGTGCAGCAGGTGCGCGCGGGCCTGAAGGCGATCTACCTGTCCGGTTGGCAGGTCGCCGGTGACGCGAACCTGTCCGGCCACACCTACCCCGACCAGAGCCTGTACCCGGCCAACTCGGTGCCGCAGGTGGTGCGCCGGATCAACAACGCGCTGCTGCGCGCCGACGAGATCGCCAAGGTCGAGGGTGACACGTCCGTCGAGAACTGGCTCGCCCCGATCGTCGCCGACGGCGAGGCCGGCTTCGGCGGCGCGCTGAACGTCTACGAGCTGCAGAAGGCGATGATCACCGCCGGTGTCGCCGGTTCGCACTGGGAGGACCAGCTGGCTTCGGAGAAGAAGTGTGGCCACCTGGGTGGCAAGGTGCTGATCCCGACCCAGCAGCACATCCGCACCCTGACCTCCGCCCGCCTGGCGGCAGACGTCGCCGACGTGCCGACGGTGGTCATCGCCCGCACTGACGCCGAGGCGGCCACGCTGATCACCTCCGACGTCGACGAGCGCGACCGCCCGTTCATCACCGGTGAGCGCACCGCCGAGGGCTTCTACCGGGTGCGCAACGGCCTGGAGCCGTGCATCGCTCGCGCGAAGGCCTACGCGCCGTACTCCGACCTGATCTGGATGGAGACCGGCACGCCGGACCTGGAGCTGGCCCGCAAGTTCGCCGAGGGCGTCAAGAGCGAGTTCCCCGACCAGCTGCTGGCCTACAACTGCTCGCCGTCGTTCAACTGGCGCAAGCACCTGGATGACTCGACCATCGCGCGGTTCCAAAAAGAACTCGGCGCAATGGGATTCAAGTTCCAGTTCATCACGCTGGCCGGCTTCCACGCGCTGAACTACTCGATGTTCGACCTGGCTTACGGCTACGCCCGCAACCAGATGAGCGCCTACGTCGAGCTGCAGGAGCGCGAGTTCGCCGCCGAGGAGCGCGGTTACACCGCGACCAAGCACCAGCGCGAGGTCGGTGCCGGTTACTTCGACCGCATCGCCACCACGGTGGACCCGACCTCGTCGACGACCGCACTGGCCGGCTCGACCGAAGAGGGTCAGTTCCACTGACCTGCTGCGCCGAGCGTGCAACCATGGCGACTTTTCCACCGATTTTTCGCCGTGATTTCACGTTCGGCGCATCCGAGAGAAGTTGACAGCGCAGGCCCTGCCCAGCGATGTTGGGCGGGGCCTGTTGCTGTCAGCCGGGCATGAGAGCAGCCAAAGGAGAAACGTGTCGATCGAACGCGTGGGAGTCATCGGGGCCGGTCAGATGGGTGCCGGCATCGCCGAGGTATCGGCGCGCGCCGGGGTTGACGTGCTTGTCTACGAGCCGACTGAGGCCCTGACCACCGCTGGGCGCAATCGGATCGTCAAATCGGTCGAGCGCGGTGTCAGCGCCGGAAAGATCACCGAGCGCGAACGTGACGCTGCCGTCGGCAAGCTGAGATTCACCACCGATCTTTCCGAGCTGGCCGACCGACAGCTGGTCATCGAGGCCGTGGTCGAGGACGAGAACGTCAAAACCAGCATTTTCGCCGAGCTGGACCGCGTGATCACCAACCCGGATGCTGTCCTGGCGTCCAACACGTCGAGCATTCCGATCATGAAAGTGGCGGCCGCCACCGCCAATCCGGGCCGGGTGTTGGGTTTGCACTTCTTCAACCCGGTTCCGGTACTGCCGCTGGTGGAATTGGTGTGCACACTGGTCACCGACGAAGCTGCTGCCGCGCGCACCGAGGAGTTCGCCAGCGCGGTGCTGAAGAAACAGGTTGTGCGTTGCTCGGACCGATCCGGCTTCGTGGTGAATGCCTTGCTGGTGCCATACTTGCTTTCGGCAATTCGGATGGTCGAGGCCGGTTTTGCCACCGTCGAAGATGTCGATAAAGCGATTGTTGCCGGGCTGTCGCATCCGATGGGGCCGCTGCGGTTATCCGATCTGGTCGGCCTCGACACATTGAACCTGATAGCGGACAAGATGTTTCAAGAATTCAAGGATCCGCAGTACGGCGCTCCGCCCCTTTTGCTGCGAATGGTCGAGGCCGGTTTGCTGGGCAAAAAATCCGGCAAGGGGTTCTACTCCTACTGAGTTCCGCTAACTTCCACCAAGTCCGTCTGATGCGAGTTGTGGTGGGGCGTCACGCCATTCGGCTTCGGCTGTGGTGTAAACTTCCCGCTGCGGTATGGTGCCATGCACAGGACGGGGGCCAAACTGGAGCAATGCTGGAATGAATAGCTTGAGGCCGTTCTACGAAGAGTCGCAGGCGATCTACGACCTTTCTGATGACTTCTTCGCTTTGTTTCTCGATCCCACCATGACCTACACATGCGCGTATTTCGAGCGCGACGACATGACCCTCGAAGAGGCGCAGAACGCCAAGCTGGATCTGGCATTGAACAAGCTGAACCTCGAGCCGGGAATGACGTTGCTCGACGTCGGCTGCGGATGGGGTGGGGCACTGGTTCGGGCACTGGAAAAGTACGACGTCAAACGTCATCGGCATCACGCTCAGCCGCAACCAGTGCAAGTACAGCCAGGACAAGCCGGCCGGCATCCCGACCAAACGCAGCGCGGAAGCGCGGCTGCAAGGCTGGGAGGAGTTCGACGAAAAAGTCGACCGGATCATCACCGTCGAGGCTTTCGACGCGTTCAAGAAGGAGCGCTACCCGGCATTCTTCGAACGCGCCTACGACATCATGCCCGACGACGGTCGGATGCTCTTGCACAGCATATTCACCCATCCCTGGACCTACTGGCATGAGCATGGCGTCAAGATCACGATGAACGACCTGAGATTCATGCGGTTCATCCAGAACGAAATCTTCCCCGGCGGCGAACTGCCGGCCCGTGAGGACATCGAGGAGCTTTCCCAAGCCGCCGGGTTCCGTTGCGAGCAGGTCGAAATGCTGCGCCCGCACTACGCACGGACGCTGGATACCTGGGCGGCGAATCTGCAGGCCAATCGCTATCGCGCCATAGCCGTGCAGTCCGAAGAAGTCTACGAGCGCTTTATGCGTTACCTGACGGGCTGCGCCGATTTCTTCCGTCGGGGAATCACCGAAGTCGCCCAGTTCACCCTGACCAAGTAACCGCCGGCTAGGCGGCTGGTTTTTCCATGGTGAACTGGCACACGTTGGTGTAACCGTCGCGGAACAGCTCGCGGCAACCGGTCAGGTACTTCATGAACGTGTTGTACTCGTCTTCGCCTTTGAGCTCGATCGCCTGGTCCTTATGCGCTTCCAACCCCTTGGCCCAGGTGTCCAAGGTGCGAACGTAGTTGTGCCCGATCATGTGATGACGGGTGATGTCGAAGCCGGCCGCGGTCGCGTATTCGTTGACAACGGGAATCGTCGGCAGCCGCCCGCCGGGGTAGATCTCCCTGCGGATGAAGCTGATGAACCGGATCAGCGACATCGTTCGCTTCAAACCCATCTGCGCGCCTTCTTGTTCAGTGGGCACCACGATCGAGTGCAGCAGCATGACGCCATCGCCGGGCAGCACGTTGTAACACATCTTGAAGAAGTCGGCGTATCGCTCGAAAGTGCCTACGCCGTCGGCGAAGTGCTCGAACGCACCGAGCGACACGATGCGGTCGACCGGTTCGTCGAACTCCTCCCAGCCGTGCAGCCGCACGTCTTTGGTGCGCGGCGAGTCCATCTCGGCGAACTTCTGTTTGTTGTGAGCCAGCTGGTTTTCGCTCAGCGTCAACCCGATCACGTTGACGTCGTACTTCTCGATCGCCCGCCGCATGGTCGAACCCCAGCCGCAGCCGATGTCGAGCAGCGTCATCCCGGGCTGCAGACCCAGCTTCCCCAGGGACAAGTCGATTTTCGCCAGCTGGGCCTCTTCCAGCGTCATATCGTCGCGCTCGAAATATGCGCAGCTGTAGGTCATCGACGGGTCGAGCCAGAGCTTGAAAAACTCGTTAGACCGGTCGTAGTGCGACTGGATGTTATCGACATTCGGCTTCAGAGCCGTCTCACCAAAGTTGTCAGTGCCCCGTGTCATCATGGCGAACCTATACCCCTCCTCTGATCCCAGCAATCAATTCGCGGCGGTGTTGCCGCAACCGGTTCTAAGCTTTATTCGTAGCCGTGGAGGGTATTGACTGGTGGAAAGGGGCTTCGAGCCTTAGGAAGAAGGGACGAAGCAAACGCCATGGCGCCGCTGTCGACTGGAAGCGGTCTCCCGGATGTGGTCATCACCGGGATCGCGATGACGTCTGCGCTGGCGACGGACGCCGATAGCACCTGGAAGAAGCTGCTGGACAAGCAGAGTGGGATCCGCAAGCTCGACGACCCGTTCCTCGAGGAGTTCGACCTACCGGTTCGCATCGGTGGGCACTTGCTCGAGGATTTCGACGACGAGCTGACCCGGGTGGAGCTGCGCCGGTTCCTGCGTCTGCAGAAGATGTCGACGGTGGTCGGCCGGCGAGTGTGGGCCAACGCCGGCTCGCCGGAGGTCGACACGAACCGGTTGATGGTGTCCATCGGCACCGGGATGGGCTCGACCGACGAGATGGTGGTCGCCTACGACCAGATCCGTGCACGCGGTATCAGGGCTATCGGCCCGCTGGGCGTGCAGCAGGCCATGCCCAACGCGGCGGCCGCGGCTGTCGGGCTCGAACGCGGCGCCAAAGCCGGCATCACCACGCCGGTATCCGGCGATGCCTCCGGGGCCGAGGCCATCGCATTGGCCTGGCGTGCCATTGTGCTCGGCGAGGCCGATATCGCGATCTGCGGCGGCGTCGAGACCAGGATCGAGGCCGTCCCGATCGCCGCATTCGCTCAGCTGGACATGCTGGTCGACCGGCAACGACGATCCGGCGGGTGCGTGCCGGCCGTTCGACAAGGATCGCGACGGCTTTGTGTTCGGTGAAGCGGGCGCGCTGCGGTCGTCGAGACCGAGGCTCACGCAAAAGCCCGCGGCGCCACTATTTTCGGTCGGCTGATGGGCGCCGGCATCACTTCAGACGGCCACGACATCGTGGCGCCCGATCCCGATGCTGAACGGGCGGGCCAGGCGATCGTGCGGGCGATTGAACTCGCCGGATTGACATCCGGCGACATCGATCACGTCAATGCGCACGCCAGCGGCACCAAGGCGGGGGATTTGGCCGAGGCCAAGGCAATCAACAATGCGTTGGGCGCCCACCGGCCGGCGGTGTACGCGCCGAAGGCGGCGCTGGGTCATTCGATCGGCGCCGTCGGCGCGGTGGAGTCCATCCTGACCGTGTTGGCGCTGCGGGACGGCATCGTCCCGCCGACGTTGAACCTGCACAATCTCGACCCGCAGATCGATCTGGATGTGGTGGCAGACGAGCCGCGTGTGGGCGACTACCGGTATGCGATCAGCAACTCGTTCGGCTGGGGCGGCCAGAACGTCGTTTTGGCCTTCGGGCGCTACTGACGGTTCACCGGACGGCCAGCACTGCGCCGATCGCCAGGCCCACCACCAGCAACGCACCCGCCTGGCGCACGTGCACCCAGGCCAGCGCTGCGTACCACAGTGGCCATACCGGGAATTTCGGCGGCGGCTCGTCGGGGGGCGGGCGCCGAAAATACGGCCACACCTTGACAAGCCGAGGCAGCGCCACGACGACGAGCAACGCCGGCCACGGCATCGCTTTGGCCAGCACCGCCGCCGCAACCAGCAGGTAGAACCCGACCATCATCGCGAGCGTGACCGCGCGGGCGCGGGCTTCGCCGAAGATCACCGGCAGCGTCCGGATGCCGAGGGGCTCGTCGAAGGGGATCTTGTCGATGTGCTTGCCCATCAGCACTGTCGTGCACAGCAGCCCGTACGGCAGCGAGGCCAGCAAGACATCCCAGCCGACGCTGCCCACCGCCGAGTAGTAGGTTCCGCACACCATCAGCGGACCCCAGACGACCAGCACATCCGGCTCACCCAGCCCGCGTTTCTTGAGTCGTACCGGCGGCGCCGTATAGGCGACGCTGAGCACGAAACCCGCCAATGCGAATGCCGCCACGGGCCAGCCGCGCGCCCAGGTCAGCACGATCAGGATCGCCAGGTCGGCCAGGTTCACCACGGCGATCGCGGTCAGCAGGGTGCGGCGGCTGACCAGCCCCGAGAGCACCGGGTGCGGGGCGTAGAGCGCACGCGGGTAACTGGAGCTGTCGAGGCCGGTCTGGGTGTCGAAAAGATCGTTCATCAGGTTGTTGGCGGTGTGCGCCAACAAGATTCCGGCGATGGCCAGAACGAGCCAGCGCCAATCGAATCCGGGCCGGCCGATCGCCAGCAGCGCTGCGACCAGCCCGGCGAACAGCGTCATCGGCAGCACCGCCGCGCGAGTGACGACGATCCAGCGGGTGACGAGGTCGACCGGCCCGTCCGGCGGCGGGTTGGTGGTGCGCAAAGCGTAGGCCCACGAGCTGAGTCGCGAGCGAACCGTCAGCTCAGTCATAAGTGCCACTTCTTCCGTGCGGGAGCGGGGGCACGATCGGCGACGGATGGGGTTGCCCGCGGAACTTCTCCAGCGATCCGCCGACCTCCACGATCCCGCACAGCGCGCTCCAGCTCAGCATCGTCAGGTAGTCGATCAGCTCGTCGGCACTCATCCGTGGATCGAGCAACCACGAGTGAGTCGCCAACTGGACGCCGCCGACGATGTGATACGCCCACGGCTCCACCCCGCCGATGTCCATCCCGGCCGCCTTCATGCGTCGGCGCAGCACCACCGCGAGCATGCGGGCAATGATCCGCTCGGAATCGGCGATCACCTTGCTTTTGCTGGCCGAACTGTTGGCCATCACGAACCGGTACGGCTCGGGTTCGTTCGCCACGGTTTGCACATACACCCGGATGATCTCCCGGGTCAGGTCGAAACCGTCCAGGTTCGACGACAGCGCGGCCGTCATGTTGGGGATCAGGGTGATCTGGGCGAACCGCATCATCACCGCGGTCGTCAGATCATTCTTGTCGACGAAATAGCGGTACAGCACGGTCTTGGAGACGCCGATTTCACTGGCGATCTCGTCCATGCTCACAAACCGACCACGCCGTCGGATAGCGTCGATCGTTCCGTCGATCAGCTCGTTGCGACGTTCCACCTTGTGACGGTGCCAACGTCGCTTACGGCCATCGGTTTTTGCTGTCGCAGCCCTGACCTGCTGTGCCACTATCGCCGATTCCCATTCGTTAGATAGTTTTGATGATACGGGTAATCGACGACGTTTTCCTGGCCTGTACCTCACAAGACGCCGTTTGGTCGCCTGAGCGGTAACAGTTACCGCGCTCGATTGCCCCGACGTCGCATCGGCCGCTTCGCCACCGACCAGTTACTTGGATAGCGGATGATGGTTGGGTGGCACTTGCACCGCACCCGGGACCCAAGCACCGGGCCGATCCGCGCGGCCCGCGGGCGGCGCGCCGGGATCCGGTGAGCCTGCCGGAGCCGCAGCCACGCAAACCCGCGTCGTTGGCGGAGTCGTTCGCCGGCGCCGATCCGCAGGCCGATGCCGAGCGGCGTCGGGGATTGCGTCGAATGAAAGTGGTGGCGCTGAGCTTTCTGGTCGGCGCCACCGCGGTGTTCCTTGGCTGCCGGTGGGCGCAGTCCGCCGGGGTCACGGCCACCTGGGTCGGCTATGTGGGGGCCGCCGGGGAGGCCGGCATGGTCGGCGCGCTGGCGGACTGGTTCGCGGTGACAGCGCTGTTCAAGCATCCGCTCGGGATCCCGATCCCGCACACCGCGATCATCAAGCGCAAGAAAGACCAGCTCGGCGAGGGCCTGGGAACCTTCGTGCGGGAGAATTTCCTTTCGCCGCAGGTCGTCGAAACCAAGCTTCGCGATGCGCAGATCCCGGGCCGGCTGGGCAAGTGGCTGTCGGAGACTTCACACGCCCAGCGGGTGGCCGCCGAGACGGCCACTGTGCTGCGGGTCGGTGTCGAACTGCTGCGCGACGAGGACGTCCAGCACGTTATCGACCGGATGATCGTGCGGCGCATTGCCGAGCCGCAGTGGGGCCCGCCGGTGGGCCGGGTGTTGGCCACGCTGCTGGCCGAGAACCGGCAGGAGGCGCTCATCCAGCTGCTGGCCGACCGGGCTTTCCAATGGTCGCTGAACGCCGGGGAGGTGATCCAACGGGTCGTCGAGCGTGATTCGCCGAGCTGGTCGCCGCGGTTCGTCGACCACCTCGTCGGCGACCGCATCCACCGCGAGCTGATGGACTTCACCGACAAGGTGCGCCGCAACCCGGATCACGAGCTGCGCCGGTCGGCGACCCGCTTCCTGTTCGAGTTTGCCGACGACCTGCAGAACGATGAGGCGACGATCGCGCGCGCCGAGGCGGTCAAAGAGCAGTTGATGGCCCGCGAGGAGGTCACCAACGCCGCCGCGACAGCCTGGAAGACGCTCAAACGCTTCGTGCTCGAGGGTGTCGACGATCCATCCAGCGCTTTGCGGACCCGCATCACCGACGCGGTGGTGCGCATCGGCGAATCGCTGCGCGACGACGCCGATCTGCGGGACAAGGTCGATAACTGGATCGTGCGAGCTGCTGAACACCTGGTCGCCCAGTACGGGGTAGAGATCACCGCGATTATTACCGACACCATCGAGCGGTGGGACGCCGAGGAAGCCAGCCGGCGCATCGAGCTGCACGTCGGCCGTGACCTGCAGTTCATCCGGATCAACGGTACGGTGGTCGGCTCGCTGGCCGGGCTGGTCATCTACGGACTGGCGCAGCTGCTGTTCTAAGCACTGCTAACTAGTGCTTGCAAAAGTTAGCACTTGGTTCTACTGTGGCACGCGTCCGCACCGACCGTCCGACGCAAGGAGTCGCCATGCCACAGGAGGAGAAACTTGCCACTGTGGTGTCGACCGCTGCGTCAGACATCGGCAGCTTCATCAGGGCGCAGCGTGAGGCGGCGCAAGTGTCGGTGCGACAGTTGGCGGAAAAAGCCGGTGTCAGCAATCCGTACCTCAGCCAGATTGAGCGCGGGTTGCGTAAACCGTCCGCTGATGTGCTCAACCAGATCGCCAAGGCACTGCGGGTCTCCGCCGAGGTTCTCTACGTGCAGGCCGGGATTCTCGAACCCGGCGCGAGCAGCGAAGTCCGCGACGCCATCGTCACCGACGCAGCGATCACCGAGCGGCAGAAACAAGTCCTGCTGGACATCTACACGTCGTTCGTCCAGCAGAACGAGGCTGCCCGTGAGGAGACTGCACCTGCTTAGACCCTCCGACCCACTGCCTAGTTCGTAATTGAGCAGTGCCAACCGATTGACACAAAAAGAAACCACGAAAGGAAACACGATGGCCGAGAACACGACCATTGACGACCTAAAGGCCCCGTTGCTTGCCGCGCTGGGCGCCGCCGACCTGGCCCTGGCCACGGTCAACGACCTGCTCACCGAGCTGCGGGAGCGCGCCGAGGAGACCCGCACCGACACCCGCAGCCGGGTCGAGGAGAGCCGGGCCCGTCTGGCCAAGCTGCAAGACGACCTGCCTGAGCAGCTGCGTGACCTGCGCGAGCGGTTCACCGCTGACGAGCTGCGCACCGCTGCGGAAGGCTACGTCGAGGCAGCGACCTCTCGGTACAACGAGCTGGTCGAGCGCGGCGAGGCCGCTCTCGAGCGGCTGCGCAGCCAGGCCGGCTTCGAGGACGCGTCCGCGCGCGCCGAGGGCTACGTCGACCAGGCCGTCGAGCTGACCCAGGAGGCCCTGGGCACCGTCGCGTCGCAAACTCGCGCGGTCGGCGAGCGGGCCGCCAAGCTGGTCGGCATCGAGCTGCCCGGCAAGAAGGCTCCGGCCAAGAAGGCTGCGGCCAAGAAGGCTCCGGCCAAGAAAGCTGCGGCCAAGAAGGCCCCGGCCAAGAAGGCTCCGGCCAAGAAGGTCACCCAGAAGTAAGACCCGCTCACACCTCGACTCCGAGTCGCCCACCCGGGCGGCTCGGAGTTCGACGTTTTCGGCGCCTCCCGCTTACGCTTACTAAGTGACTCTTGTAAATAGCGTCCTGGGCATCTTGATGATCGCCGTGATACTCACGACGCTGTACGCGTTCGTGCATGCGGCCATGCAGCGGCCGGACGCCTACACCGCCGCGGACAAAATGACCAAGCCGGTGTGGCTGGTGATCCTCGGTGTTGCTGTACCGCTGGCATATCTGCTGAACGTGCTCGGGATGGCGTTGGCTGCCTGCGCGGCGGGTGTGTACCTGGTTGATGTTCGGCCCAAACTTCTTGAGATACAGGGCAAGTCGCGATAGCGGTATGCGAGCCTCGGCCCTCGCGGCGATCGCAATCGTCGCGCTGTCTGGAGCGGGTCCCGCATCCGCCGATCCGGGGGCAAGCACGCCGTCGTTCCAGCCGCCGTTCGTCGATCACGTTTCTTGGATCCAGTGGAATCAGCTGCCGAGCCTGCGGGTGTATCCGACGGCGTCCGGGCGCGCGGCCGCCAGGCAGCTCGGTTCGGCGGGACCCGACGCCGACGAGGCGTGGTCGGAGGTACTGGCTGCGGCGCCCGACGCCGGCACCCCGGGCATGCGTGAGCAGTTTCTCTGCCACTGGGAGATGGCCGAGGTGCTCCAGCCCGGCAAGGTCAGCTGGAACTTGGAGCCGTGGCGCCCAGTCGTCGACGCCACCACGATGATCGGCGCTGGATGCAACCCCGGTGGTTCCGAGGAAAGCTTTTGATGTCCAGCCGGCCGACTCGTGCGCAGATGGCGGCACTCGTTGATCACACTTTGCTCAAACCCGAGGCCACCGCGGCCGAAGTGGCCGCCGTCGCGGCCGAAGCTGCGGCACTGGGCGTCTGCGCCGTCTGCGTCTCGCCGTCGATGGTGTCGTACGCCACCGGCGCGGGGGTGCTGGTGGCCGCGGTTGCCGGGTTCCCGTCGGGCAAGCACCTGCCCGAGGTGAAGGCGCAGGAAGCAGCGCTGGCCGTGGCGTCCGGCGCCGGCGAGATCGACATGGTCATCGATATCGGCGCCGCGGTTGCCGGTGACGTCGAGGTGGTGCGGTCAGAGATCGCGGTGGTGCGCGCCGCGGTACCGGCTGCCGTGCTCAAGGTGATTGTCGAGTCGGCGGCGCTGGTGACGCTGGCCGGCGAGCAAACCCTGGCCGATGTCTGCCGCGCCGCCGAAGACGCCGGTGCGGATTTCGTGAAAACCTCGACGGGCTTTCATCCCGCCGGTGGGGCGTCGGTGGCCGCGGTCGCGCTGATGGCCGACACGGTCGGCGGACGGCTGGGAGTCAAGGCCAGCGGCGGCATCCGCACAGCCGCCGCGGCGCTGGAGATGCTCGACGCCGGCGCCACCCGACTCGGGCTGTCGGGCACCCGGGCAGTGCTCGACGGCCTGGGCTGACAGGTCGCCGTCAGAGGTTGGCGAAACAGGGATCCTGGCTGCTGCCGCCGGCGGGGATGGTGGCGTTGCTGGTCGAGAACGTGGCCTCAACGCCATTGCCAGTGACCTTCACACTGTCGGCGTGGATGCCCAGCGGATAGTTCTGAGTCGCTTTCGACGTGAGGTCGTCGAGGTTCTTCTGCACTGTGGTTGTCGACATATTGGAACCCAGCGCACTCAAGCTGACCACTTGCAGCGACAGTCCGTTGTTGACGATCTGCGGCTTGACGGTGGCGCTGTCCAACAGGCCCTTGAGCTGCACGGTGCCGTCGCCGGGGTTGGTGGTGACTTCGCCGGTGACAAACTTGCCCAGCACCGGGATGGCGTCCTGGATCGACTGCTTGATGCCGTCAGTGGACCAGGTGATGGTTCCGTTCAACGATCCGATCGTGCCCTTGGAGTTGCCGGTGTTGTTGAGTTTGATGTCGCGGATGTCCAGGCTCACCTTCATGCCCTTGGCCGACCGCACCTGATTGCCCGCGGTCTGCACCGAGATGTCGGAGTAGTCGCTGGAGAGGTATTGCCACAGCACCGGCGGGGTCGCACCGAAGGACACGCTGGCGCTGTCTTGTATCTCGCACTGCACGGCACTTGCCACCTTGCTGCTGGCGAGGTGGCGGGTGTAGAGCTCGGCGCCGATAGCTAGCGCGACGACCAGCAGCGCCACGATCGCCAGGATCAACAGCAGCGCGGTTCGGTTTCCGAAAAATCCGCGTTTGCCGGTTTCCGATGTCTCCGGCTGCTGCGGCGGCGGGGTAACTATCCGGGTGGTGGCGGCCTGCTCATGCGGCGGCGGGCCGGGCTGATGCGGACGCGGATTCGGCGGCAGACCCGGTTGCTGCGGCGCCCGATTCTGCGGGGAACCCGGATAATTCGGGGGAGGCCCCGGCTGTTGCGGCGGGCGGGGTTGGTTCGGCGGCGGCCCCGGTTGCTGCTGCGGCCGCGGGATATCACGGGTGGCTGGATCCGGCGGGCGGACTGGCTGCCGGATGTGGCGAGTCGGTGATTCGGACGGTGGCGCCGCGGGCTGGCGCCGTGGCGGTTCGCCCCGGTTGGGCGGCCCGGCCGGACTGGATGGACGAGCCCATTCCGACGGATCGTTGCTTGATGGCCCTCGTGAGTTTGTCATCAGCGCGATTGTTCCGCATCGTCAGGGCGACGTGAAAGCCATCCAAGTCGCCGCATCATGGCCTCACCCCTATACCCCCGACTGTCGGTCCTAAACATGGGCGAAGCACGGGTCGGTCTGGGCTGCCGGGATGGCTGCGTTGCGCGTCGAGAAGTGGGCCACCACACCGTCATTGGTGACCTGCACGCTGTCGGCGTGAATACCCAGCGGATAGTTCTTGGTCAGCGCCGAGGTGAAGGTGTCCAGCGCCGACTGCGCGGTTTCGTGTGGCAGCGTGGCCCCCATCGCGGTGACCTTGACCACCTGCAGCGCCAGCCCGCTGCCGGCGATCTGCGGCTTGACCGTGACGCTGCCCAGGCCCAATGCGCCGTTGAGTTCGATGGTGCCGGCGCTGGTGTTGGTGCTGACGGCGTTGACCAGGCCGCCGACGAACGGAACACCCTGCTGCACGGTTTCCCGGATGCCGTCCGACGTCCAGGTGATGGTGGCATCCAGCTCGCCGATGGTGCCCTTGGAATCGCCGCTGCCGTGCAGGTCGACGTCGTTGATGTTGATGTCGGCGGTCATGCCTTTGGCGTTGCGGATCTGGTGGCCCGCGGTGTGGATGGAGATGTCGCGGTAGTGGCCGGTGAGGTGTTGCAGCAGGAACGGGCTGGGGCCGAAGGACACCTTGGCCTGGTCCTGCACCACGCATTCGGTGGCCGCGGCCACCACGCTGTTCGCGCGGTTGCGGGCATATAGTTCGCCGCCGATCAGACCGGCGACGACTAACGCCGCCACGATGACCAGGACCAGGATGATCGACACCGGGTCACCGAGAAAGCGGCGTTTGGTTTTCACGGGAGCTGCGGGTTCCTGCGCTGAGGGCTGGCCGTAAGGCGACGCAGCCGGGAATTCCATTGTGGGCGGCGGAGCGAGCTGGTGAGCGGGCTGGGCCGGTGATTCATGCCCATGATCGACAGGGGGCCCGCCGTGGCCGGCTGCCACCTGGGCGGTTGCTGATTCGGCCTGCGGCACCGGCTCGGTGGGCGGACTCGGGCCGCCTGGACGAGCCCATATCGACGGGTCCTGGTGCGGCGGTCCTTGCGGATTCGTCACCTGGGCGATTCTGCCCTATCGCCATGAGCGAAAGCTGAGTGGTTGCGCAGGACCGCGATCGTTTCGCGGGCTTCGGTCACCCGATCGAGGGCCAGGTCGGTGACCAGCAGTTGCGGGTCGGCTCCCGCCGAGGCCACCACGTCGCCGAAGGGCGAAACCACCAGGCTGCCGCCCACCCCGGTCGGCGCGGTCGAGGCCAGCGGCTCACCCGGGTAGCCCTGGCCGGCCGCGGCGATGTAGCTGGTGGAGTCCAGCGCGCGGGCTCGGGCCAGCAGCGTCCACTGCTCCAGCTTGCCGGGACCCGAAGCCCATGACGCGCTGACGGTGATCAGCCGGGCGCCGCGGGCCGCCAGCGTGGTGAAGAGCTCGGGGAAGCGGAGGTCGTAGCAGGTGGTCAAACCGACCTCGACGCCGTCGACGGTGATGACTACCGGTTCGCGGCCTGGCGCGACGGTGCTCGACTCGGTGAAGCCGAACGCGTCGTAGAGGTGGATCTTGTCGTAGTGCGCGTCGACGGTGGGGCCGGTCGCGAGCAGGGTGTTGTAGACCCGGCCGTCGTCGGCCGGGCAGAACATTCCGGCGATCACGGCGATGTTCGCGTCGGCCGCGATCCGGCGCACGCCGTCGGCCCACGGGCCGTGCACCGGCTCGGCGATCGGTGCCAGCGGAACCCCGAACCGGCACATGGTCGCTTCGGGGAACACCACCAACCGCGCGCCGGAATCGGCGGCCCGGCCGGCATAGTCCCGCACCAGCTGCAGGTTGTCGGCCGGGTCGGTGCCGGACAGGATCTGCGCCACCGCAATCCGCATGACCGCCAGCCTAGGGGCGATCGAGGGGATCGCAAGCGCGGCGAAGCCGGGCGCAGCGGGTCGTCCGTTGTTGCCGGGGCGATCGCAAGCGCGGCGAAGCCGGGCGCAGCGGGTCGCCCTGGATGCCAGAATTCATCGAGCCAGCGACAGAGAGGAACCGTGATGGTGGATACCTGGATACCGGCAGCGCATCGAGGGAGTGTGGCGGGCGGATGATCGAGTTCACTCTGACGCGTACCACGCCGGCGCCGATCGAGACGGTGTTCGACGCCCTCACTGATCACCGCGCGATCGCAGATCACGTATGGGCTTGCCGTCGCAGCACCTTGGATCGCGAGGGGGTACCCGCACCAAACGGTGTCGGTGCGATCCGACGCATCGAGGCGGTCGGGCCCCCAATCGTCGAAGAGATCATCGAGTATCAGCGACCCACCCGTTATGCGTACAAGCTGCTTTCCGGCGCGCCGGTCCGGGATCACGTCGGCACGGTCGAGCTGCGCGAAGCGGAATCCGGAACCGTGGTCAGCTGGCACCTACGGTCGACACCCAAAATTCCCGGTGCTGATTGGCTGTTGACGCCGGTGCTGAAGAGGGTCATCGGCGAACTCTTCAAGGGCGCCATCACCGCCGCCGAAGGCGGACGCTGAGCGCCACTCCAGCTGACGCTCGGCGCCCCTAGGCGCCGTCGCCGATCCACATGCTGGTGAACCGCTGCTCGGCGATCAGCAACTCGACTAACTGGTTGCCGATGAAGTTCTCCAACTTGCCGCCGACCAGCGGGATGCGCACCTCGACGGTGGCCCGGAACTTCAGCCGGGCGCCGGACTCCGCCAGTGGCTCCAACACCGCGCTGCCGGTCAACGAGGCCGGCGCATCCAGGATGGAGCCGGTGATGCTCGCGGTCGCCGACCCGTTGGTGATCGGCTCCCATTTCTCCTCGCGGCGGATGCGCAGATCGCCGCGGTGGAATTGGGTGACGACACCCGGGAGCCGGTCGGTACGCAGCACCTGCGTGGTGATCACGTCGATACTGCCGTCATCTCCGGATGGGCCGCCGACTTGCATCGAATCCAGCGTGGTGTCGTCGGCGCCCGAATCGGCGAGGCGTGCCAGCCAGTACTCCTCTTCGCTGAAGGCCCGGAGCACCTCGCCGACGGTGACCGCATAGTCGGTGGACATGTCGAACGAACGCGGCATAGCAGGTCAGGCTACCGTGAAGGCCGATGAAAAGGCGCTATTGCGAAGGCTTGAAAAGGGTCGGGAAAGGGTGACGTGGGAACGCATTTCGCCGGCGCGCGCGTCGACGAGGCGGTGTCGCTCGCAGCGCTGACCACATTGCGGATCGGTCCGGTCGCTCGGCGGGTCATCACCTGCGCCAGCACCGAGCAGGTCATCACCACGCTGCGCCAGCTCGACGCCGAGGGTTGCCGGCCGCTGCTGGTGTTGGCCGGCGGCTCGAACCTGGTGATCGCCGAGACGCTGACCGACCTGACGGTGGTGCGGCTGGCCACCGACCGCATCAGCGTCGACGGCAACATCGTGCGCGCCGAGGCCGGGGCGGTTTGGGACGACGTGGTCGTCGCGGCCATCACCGCTGGCCTGGGCGGGCTGGAGTGCCTGTCGGGCATCCCCGGCTCGGCGGGCGCTACCCCGGTGCAAAACGTCGGCGCCTACGGAGCCGAGGTCGCCGACACTCTCACCCGGGTCCGGCTGCTGGACCGCCGCAGCGGCGAGGTGCGATGGGCTTCGCCCACCGAATTGGGGTTCGGGTATCGGACCAGCGCGCTCAAACAATCCGACGCCGCCGTCGTTTTGGAGGTGGAGTTCGCACTGGACGACTCGGGCCGCAGTGCGCCGCTGCGGTACGGCGAACTGGTCGCGGCGATGGACGCGACGGCCGGGGAGCGCGCGGATCCGGCTGCGGTCCGCGACGTCGTGCTCGAGTTGCGCAGCCGCAAGGGCATGGTGCTCGACCCGGCCGACCACGACACCTGGAGCGTTGGGTCGTTCTTCACCAATCCTGTTGTGCCGCAGGATATTTACCGGCAGCTGGCTGCCAGCGTCGACCGTGCGGTGCCGCACTATCCGGCTCCCGGCGGCGTCAAACTGGCCGCCGGCTGGCTAGTTGAGCAAGCCGGTTTCGCAAAGGGTTACCCGGACGTCGGGACCGCGCGCTGCCGGCTGTCCACCAAGCATGCGCTTGCTTTGACCAACCGCGGCGGGGCCAGCGCCGCCGACGTATTAGCGCTGGCCCGCACCGTGCGTGACGGGGTGCGCGATGTGTTTGGTGTCACACTGACGCCCGAGCCGGTGCTGGTCGGCTGCTCGCTGTAGTCCGCGTGCGCGAGGGGGTCCGTTTCCGCCGGTATCTTGGTGTCTCGTGGACACAGTGCGCGGCCTCTCGCCGGTCAACCGGCGCCGGGCTTTGGCGACCCTGGCGGTCGGTGTCTTCGCGCCGAACCTGTTAGCCGCCTGCTTCGGCGGGTCGAGCAAACAAGCGGAGAAGCCCAAGCCGCCGGCGGAGGTCAGCCTGACGTTCCGGCCGGCCGACAAGGCCACCAAAGTCGTTCCCACCGCGCCGATCAGCGTCGAGGTGCGCGACGGCTGGTTCCAGCGCGTCGCGTTGACCAACTCTTCCGGCAAGGTGATCAAGGGCGCGCTGAACCGGGACCGCACCATCTACACCGTCACCGAGCCGCTCGGCTACGACGCGACCTACACCTGGACCGGATCGGCGGTCGGCCACGACGGCAAGGCCGTCCCGGTGAAGGGCGAGCTGACGACCGTCGCGCCCACCAAGGTGGTCGACGGCGGGTTCCAGCTCGCCGACGGGCAGACCGTCGGGGTCGCGGCGCCGGTCATCATCCAGTTCGACGCGCCGATCACCGACAAGGCCGCCGTCGAGCGGGCGCTGAAAGTCACCACCGAGCCGCCCGTCGAGGGTAGCTGGGCGTGGCTGCCCGACGAAGCCCAGGGCGCCCGGGTGCACTGGCGCACCCGCGAGTATTACCCGGTCGGCACCAAGGTCAGCGTCGACGCCAAGCTGTACGGGCTGGCGTTCGGCGACGGCGCCTTCGGCAAGCAGGACATGAGCCTGAACTTCGAGATCGGTCGCCGGCAAGTGGTCAAAGCCGAGGTGTCGTCACACCGCATCCGGGTGGTCCGCGACGAGGGCGTCATCATGGACTTCCCGTGCAGCTACGGCGAAGCCGACAAGGCGCGCAACGTCACCCGCAACGGCATTCACGTGGTCACCGAGAAGTACGCCGACTTCTACATGTCCAACCCGGCGGCCGGCTACACCAACGCCCACGAACGCTGGGCGGTGCGGATTTCCAACAACGGCGAATTCATCCACGCCAACCCGGCCAGCGCCGGCGCGCAGGGCAACAGCAACGTCACCAACGGCTGCATCAACCTGTCGACGTCCGATGCCCAGCAGTACTTCAGCAGCGCGATCTACGGCGACCCGGTCGAGGTGACCGGCAGCTCGATCGAGCTGTCCTACTCCGACGGCGATATCTGGGACTGGGCCATCGACTGGGACACCTGGGTGGGCATGTCGGCGCTGCCGCCGGCCAGCGGAGCCAAGCCGTCGCCGGTGTCGATACCCCGCAGCGCCCCGGCCACCCCGCAGGATGCGCCGACCTTGTCGGGCACCCCGACGACTAGCGCCCGACCCGGCGGGTAGTGCTGGCCTGATCGCGCGGCCGGATGACGATCTGGTCGATGTTGACGTGCGACGGCCGGGACGCGACGAACCCGATCACCTCGGCGACGTCGGCAGCCACCAGCGGCGTCATGCCCGCATAGACGCCGTCGGCGCGCTCTTGGTCGCCGCCGAAGCGGACCAGTGAAAACTCGGTTTCGACCGCTCCGGGCGCAATCTCGGTGAGCCGCACGGGTTTTCCCAACAGCTCGCCGCGCAGCGTGCGGTGCAGCGCGCCCTGCCCGTGTTTGGCTGCGGTGTACCCGGCACCGCCGTCGTAGACCTCCATCGCCGCAACCGAGGTGACGGTGACGATCAGGCCGTCGCCGGACTCGATCAGTTTCGGCAGCAGCGCACGGGTGACCCGCAGCGTGCCCAGCACGTTGGTCTCCCACATCCACCGCCAGTGCTCCAGGTCGGCGTCGGCCACCGGTTCCAGGCCCTTGGCCCCGCCAGCGTTGTTGACCAGGACGTCGACCCGGCTCAGCCGGTCGGCCAACGCGCTCACCGCCGCGCCGTCGGTGACGTCGGCCACGATGGCGGTTCCACCGATCTCGGCGGCCAGCGCATTGATCCGCTCGGCCCGACGCGCCACCGCTATCACGTGAAACCCTTGCGCAGCAAGGGTTCTCGCGGTGGCTTCGCCGATCCCGGCGCTGGCGCCGGTGACTACTGCAACCCGTTGCTCGGCGACATTCATCTGAACAACTCTAATAAGCGTGCTAAGCGTGCTAAATTCCTCGTGTGTACTCCAGCGCCTTGTTCGGCTGCACGTCCGCGTGTCTTTGCGCGGACTGCGCGTGTTGTTGCCGCGCAGCTCGCCGCGCCTGAGCGAATTCCCAAGCGCTCGCGATGGCGCGGTCCAGGACCGCCATCGGAACTCGGATAAGGACAACCCAAGTGCGCTCAACCATTCTCACTTCCCACTCTCAGAGTCAGTCCGCAAATGCGGGGCGGCGACCACCCGGACGCCACCGGGTTGTCGCGCCGTCACTGCAGCTGTCCGACGCCGCCGCGTCGTCGGTCTTCCGGGCCGTGCGGCTACGCGGCCCGATCGGCCGCGACGTCATCGCCCAGGTCACGTCGCTGTCCGTTGCGACGGTAAACCGCCAGGTCACTGCGCAGTTGGACGCCGGCATCCTGCGGGAACGCGCCGACCTGGCAGTCTCCGGCGTCATCGGGCGGCCCCGGGTGCCGGTCGAGGTCAACCACGAGCCGTTCCTGACGCTGGGCATCCACATCGGTGCGCGAACCACCAGCATCGTGGCCACCGACCTGCTCGGCCGCACCCTGGACGCAGTCGAGACTCCGACACCGCACAGCGGCCAGGGACCAGCGCTGGCCGCGTTGGCCGACGGCGCGCAGCGCTACCTGAGCCGGTGGCACCGACGGCGGGCGCTGTGGGTCGGAGTCGCGATCGGCGGCATCGTCGACGGCGCCAGCGGGTATGTCGACCATTCCCGGCTGGGCTGGCGCGACGCACCGGTCGGCCCGGTGTTCGCCGAGGCGCTAGGTCTACCGGTGTCGGTGGCCTGCCACGTCGACGCGATGGCCGCCGCGGAACTGCTGCTCGGTATGCGGCGGTTCGCACCCAACTCGACGACCAGCCTGTACGTCTACGCGCGCGAGACGGTCGGCTATGCGCTGTCGATCGGCGGACGGGTGCACAGTCCGGCCAGCGGACCGGGCACCATCGCCAACCTGCCCACGAGTTCGGAGCTGCTCGGCGGTTCTGGGCTGTTGGAATCCACCGTCAGCGACGAGGCCGTGCTCGCCGCGGCGCGCCGGATGCGCATCCTGCCGGCCCGCACCGGCGGGTCGGCGGCCACCGTCACCGATTTGCTGCGGGTGGCGCGCGCTGGCAACCAGCAAGCCAAAGATCTGCTTGCCGAGCGAGCCAGGGTGCTTGGCGAAGCGGTCGCGCTGCTGCGTGATCTGCTCAACCCCGACGACCTGGTAGTGGGGGGGCAGGCCTTCACCGAATATCCGGAAGGGATGGAGCACGTCGAAGGGGCATTCGCCGCGCGCGCGGTGTTGCCGGCGCGCGACATCCGGGTCACCGCCTTCGGCAACCGGGTACAGGAGGCCGGGGCCGGCATTGTGTCGCTGGCCGGGCTCTACGCCGACCCGCTCGGTGGCATGCGGCGCGCTAAGCCACCGGTGGTCGCGCTCGATGTAGCCACCGAGACGTCAGCCTGACCAGCGTCTTCGGGGGACGTCGAGACGGTCCTGCAAAGATGACGATGTGGGCCTCACTGACTCTTCTCGGCTGGACACCTCTGAGCTGACCGATCCGCGGCGCGTTGCGGTGCTGGCGGTGCACACTTCACCGCTGGCTCAGCCGGGCATCGGGGACGCCGGTGGGATGAACGTATACGTGCTGCAGAGCGCACTTCATCTCGCTCGCCGGGGCGTCGAGGTGGAGATCTTCACCCGGGCTACCGCGTCCTCCGATCCGCCGGTGGTGCGGGTGGCGCCCGGCGTGCTGGTGCGCAACGTGGTAGCCGGGCCGTTCGAAGGCCTGGACAAGTACGATCTGCCGACGCAGCTTTGCGCGTTCGCCGCCGGGGTGCTGCGCGCCGAGGCCGCCCACGAGCCGGGCTACTACGACATCGTGCACTCGCATTACTGGCTGTCCGGTCAGGTCGGCTGGCTGGCCCGCGACCGCTGGTCGGTGCCGTTGGTGCACACCGCGCACACGCTGGCGGCGGTGAAGAACGCCGCGCTGGCCGCAGGTGACACACCCGAGCCGCCGCTGCGCACCGTCGGCGAGCAGCAGGTGGTCGACGAAGCCGACCGGTTGATCGCCAACACCGAAGACGAAGCGGGACAACTGGTTTCGCTCTACCACGCCGACCCCGCCCGGATCGACGTCGCCCACCCCGGGGTGGACCTGGACATGTTCCGGCCCGGTGACCGCCGCACCGCCAGGGCCACGCTGGGGTTGCCGCCCGACGCGGACGTGGTGGCTTTCGTCGGTCGTATTCAACCGCTCAAGGGGCCCGACGTGTTGCTGCGCGCAGCAGCCAAACTGAAACACGTGCACGTCGTGGTCGCCGGCGGACCGTCGGGCAGCGGACGGGCCGCCCCGGACGGCCTTGTTCGCCTCGCCGACGAACTGGGTATCACTGCCCGCGTGACGTTCCTGCCCCCGCAGTCGCGAGAAGACCTGGTCCGTCTGTTCCAGGCTGTCGATCTGGTTGCGGTGCCCAGCTATTCAGAGTCCTTCGGTCTGGTCGCCCTGGAGGCGCAGGCATGCGGGACACCGGTGGCGGCGGCCGCGGTCGGCGGATTGCCGGTCGCGGTGCGCGACGGGGTCAGCGGCACGCTGGTTTCCGGTCACGACGTCGACCGGTGGGCGCACGCCATCGACGAGTCGCTGCGGGTCAGTCGCGGGCCGCGGGCGATGGCGATGCGGCGCTCGGCGGTCGAGCACGCGGCGACCTTCTCCTGGGATAGCAGCGTCGATGCGCTGCTGGCCAGCTACCGGCATGCGATCAGCGACTTCAGCGCCCGCCGCTCGGTGCGCAATCTGGCGTCGCTGGCATCGGCGCGCCGGGGCGCTCAGGTCCGGCGTTGGGCCGCGCGGCGCGGGGTGCGGGCATGAGCCCCTCGGACGGAGACCGCAGCGTGGGACCGGTGACGCACGTCCAGCAGGTCATCGAGGACACGCTGGACGCCAGCGAGCTGACGTACTCCCGGCATGGCGGGGCACACGGCGGACTGCCGGGACTGATCGTGGAGTTGCCCGGGGAACGCAGACTGAAGACCAACACCATCCTGAGCATCGGCGAGCACTCGGTGCGCATCGAGGCCTTTGTCTGCCGCAAGCCCGACGAGAACCACGAAGGCGTCTACCGGTTCTTGCTGAAACGCAACCGGCGCCTGTACGGCGTGGCTTACACGTTGGACAACGTCGGCGACATCTACCTGGTGGGCCGCATGTCGTTGGCATCGGTGGACGCCGCCGAGATCGACCGGGTACTCGGGCAGGTGCTCGAAGCGGTGGATACCGACTTCAATACGTTGCTGGAGTTGGGTTTTCGGTCATCGATTCAGAAGGAATGGGATTGGCGGGTCTCGCGCGGTGAGTCGCTGAAGAACCTGGAAGCGTTCGCGCATCTGATCGACGACGACGATTAGCCGGATGTGGGCGCCGGCGCCCGTGCGAGAATTGCCGCCATGGGAGACGCCGTTGCCACGCTGGTGCTGCTCCGCCACGGTGAGAGCAAATGGAACGCAAGCAATCAGTTCACCGGTTGGGTCGACGTCGACCTGACCGACAAGGGTCGCGGCGAGGCAGTACGCAGTGGCGAGCTGATCACCGAGCACAATCTGTTACCGGACGTGGTATACACCTCGCTGCTGCGCCGGGCCATTACCACCGCGCACCTGGCGCTGGACACCGCAGACCGGCTGTGGATCCCGGTGCGGCGCAGCTGGCGGCTGAATGAACGCCATTACGGTGCACTGCAGGGACTCAACAAGGCCGAAACCAAGTCGCGCTACGGCGACGAGCAGTTCATGACGTGGCGGCGCAGCTATGACACCCCACCGCCACCGATCGAGCGGGGCAGCCAGTTCAGCCAGGACACCGACCCGCGCTACGCCGACATCGGCGGCGGGCCGCTGACGGAGTGTCTGGCCGATGTGGTGGCCCGGTTCTTGCCGTACTTCACTGATGTCATCGTGCCGGATCTGCGAGTCGGCAAGACGGTCCTGATCGCCGCGCATGGGAACTCGCTGCGTGCCCTGGTCAAGTACCTCGATGGCATGTCCGACGAGGAGGTCGTGGGCCTGAACATCCCCACCGGCATTCCGCTGCGCTACGACTTGGACGCTGACATGCGGCCGACGGTCGTCGGAGGCAGTTATCTCGATCCGGAAGCCGCGGCCGCGGGCGCGGCAGCGGTGGCCAGCCAAGGCGCCCGCTAGACGGGTTTTCCTGGCAAAATGGCAAACGTGGCGTGAACGGCGGCGGAACACCTGTTTCGTCGTGTGTGACATGTCCGATTTTGGCCTTGCGCTGCTGGGTTGGCGTTCACCGGATTTGTAGGATTCTTATGTGACTGTGTTCTCGGCCCTGTCACTGGCCGGGGTGTTGGTTCTCGTGGCATTGGCCGTCGGTGTCACGGCGGGCGCGCGGCTGGCGCCGCGCGCGCTGGACCGACGCCAACGGGTGGCCGTCGAAGCGGCCGGCATCACCGTCGCGCAGATGTTGGAGCGCATCGTTGCGCTGATGCCGATGGGCACCGCCGTCGTGGACCGCCACCGCGACGTCGTCTACCACAACGGCCGAGCCAAAGAGCTCGGCCTGGTGCGCGAGCGTCAGCTCGACGACGAGGCCTGGAAGGCGGCACGCCAGACCCTGGGTGACGGCGCTGATGTCGAGTTCGACCTGCTGCCGGGCAAACGGTTGGCGCCGGGCCGATCGGGTCTGGCGGTGCACGGGCAGGCGCGGCTGCTGAGCGAGGAGGATCGCCGGTTCGCCGTGGTGTTCGTCTACGACCACTCCGAATACGCGCGAATGGAGGCCACCAGGCGTGACTTCGTGGCCAACGTCAGCCACGAGCTCAAGACCCCCGTCGGTGCCATGGCGGTGCTCGCCGAGGCGCTGCTGTCCTCCGCGGACGACCCCGAGACGGTGCGGCGGTTCGGCGAGAAGGTGCTCGTTGAGGCCAACCGGCTGGGCGACATGGTCAGTGAGCTGATCGAGCTGTCCAGGCTGCAGGGCGCCGAGCGGCTCCCGGACATGGGCGCTGTCGACGTCGATACCGTTGTTACCGAAGCGATTTCAAGGCACAAGGTGCCCGCCGACAACGCCGACATCACGGTTTGCACCGACCAACCCAGCGGCCTGCGGATGCTGGGCGAACAGGCCCTGTTGGTCACCGCGTTGGCCAATCTGGTGTCGAACGCGATCGCCTATTCGCCGCGTGGCTCGCTGGTGTCCATCAGCCGTCGTCGCCGCGGCGACAACATCGAGATCTCCGTCACCGACCGGGGCATCGGAATCGCCCGCAAAGACCAGGAGCGGGTCTTCGAGCGGTTCTTCCGCGCCGACAAGGCGCGCTCGCGGGCCACCGGCGGCACCGGGCTGGGCCTTGCCATCGTCAAGCACGTCGCGGCCAATCACAACGGAACGATCGGGTTGTGGAGCCAGCTGGGAACCGGGTCGACGTTCACCCTGTCCATCCCGGCCTACGACGTCGCGTGCGAACAACCCGACCAACCGCCCGAGCGCGACGTTCGGCCCAAGATGCCCCGAGAGCCCCAACGAGAGGAAGATCTACACCGATGACGCGCGCTGTTGACGATGCAGAGCGAAGCGATGAGGAGGAACAGCGCCAATGACTTGCGCGTACGACGGTGCAGAGCGAAGCGATGAGGAGGAGTCGCGCTAATGACCAGTGTCCTGATCGTGGAGGACGAAGAATCGCTGGCTGACCCGCTGGCGTTTCTGCTACGTAAGGAAGGCTTCGAGGCCACCGTGGTGACCGACGGCCCGTCCGCGCTGGCCGAGTTCGATCGGGCCGGTGCCGACATCGTGCTGCTCGATCTGATGCTGCCGGGAATGTCCGGCACCGACGTGTGCAAGCAGCTGCGATCGCGGTCCAGCGTGCCGGTGATCATGGTGACCGCGCGGGACAGCGAGATCGACAAGGTTGTCGGCCTGGAGCTGGGCGCCGATGACTACGTGACAAAGCCGTATTCGGCGCGTGAGCTGATTGCCCGGATCCGGGCGGTGCTGCGCCGCCGCGGCGACGACGACTCCGAGATCGCCGACGGTGTGCTGGAATCCGGGCCGGTGCGAATGGACGTCGAGCGCCACGTCGTGTCGGTCAATGGTGAGCCGATCACGTTGCCGCTCAAAGAGTTCGACCTGCTGGAGTATCTGATGCGCAACAGTGGGCGAGTACTCACTCGCGGACAGCTGATCGATCGCGTGTGGGGCGCCGACTATGTCGGTGACACCAAGACGCTCGACGTACACGTCAAGCGGTTGCGGTCGAAAATCGAGGCCGACCCGGCCAATCCGATACACCTGGTGACGGTGCGCGGGTTGGGCTACAAACTGGAGAGCTGACTCGCGACGATCACGTCGGCGACCGCCAGCGCCAGCGCCATGATCGACACTTGCGGGTTGACTTCCGGGCAACTGGGCAAGATTGACGCGTCGGCGACCCAGACACCGTCGACGCCGCGCAGCCGGCCCGTCTCGTCGACTGGGCAGCGCTGCTCGTCGGCGCCTGCGGCCGTAGTGCCGCACGGGTGAAAAGCGGCCAGGTGCAAGCTTTTCGGGCTAGTTCTGCGTAATGCGTCCTGCAACTCCGACATTGATTTCACCACCGGTTGCGCGGGTAGCCCGGTGAGCACCTCGACGGCGCCCGCGGCGAACAGCAGCTTTCCCATCGCCTCCAGGGCGGTCATCAGCTTGGCCGCATCGGCCCGGGCGAGGTTGTAGCCGAGCACGGTTTCGCCGCGGACCGAAAACACCCGTCCCACACCATGATCGGCAACCATGGCACCGAACGTCGCGACGTGGGTGGCCCGGTCAAGCCAGCCGAGCAGCTCGGCGCCGTAGCCCGGATACACCATCGATCCCATACCGGGCGGAGTCGAGGTCGCCTCGATCAGCACACCGTGCGATGCGTGCAGCTCGTCGACGGCCGCACTTTGCAGCACACCGCGCCACGCCATGACGTCTTCGTCGAACCGGCCGGCCATCGGCACGGCCGGATGCAGCGCGAGGTTGTGACCCAGCCGCGGATGCGCACCAAGTTCGCTGCGCCGCAACAAGCCCGGCGTCTCGGTCGCGCCTGCGGCGACCACCACCGTGTCGGCGAGGACGTCGAACAGGGTGCCGTCGGGCCGGCGGGCCCGCACCCCGCGCGCGCGTCCGGCCCGGTGCAGTATGCGCTCCACGCGAGCGTGCGACACGATCCGCGCGCCGTCCGCACAGGCCTGCGGCAGCGCATTGAGGTGTACTCCGAACTTGGCATTGCGCGGGCAACCGATGGCGCATTGGCAGCACGCGTCGCAGCCCGGCGCGTTGCGCGGGATCGGTGCCGCCTGCCAGCCCAGCGCTCGGGCGCCGTCCAGCAGCAGCCGCCCGTTACGACCCATGATCGACAGGGGCACCGGGGCGACCTGCAACGTCTGCTCGACATCGGCGAGCTGCTCGGCCAGCCGGTCCGGATCGGCCAGACCCAGCCCGAACTCGTCGCGCCAGCGTTGTTGCACCGCCACCGGCGGCCGGTAGCAGGTGCCTGAGTTGATCACCGTGCTGCCACCGACCGCGCGACCGATTGGCAATACCACCGCCGGCCGCCCCAGCGCGACCGTGGCCCCAGCCCCGCGGTACAGCCCGGCATAGCGGTCAATCGGGTGCATGCTGCGAAACTCGTCGACCGTCCAGCGCCGTCCCTCCTCGAGCACGACGGTGTCCAGGCCGGCCCGCGCCAATGTCCGCGCGACCATGGCGCCTCCCGCGCCGGAGCCGACGACGACCGCATCGGCAGTGATCACCGATGCGCTCTCGGTCGAGGAGTTGACGGTCAGCGCCGCATCGGGGCGGGCCACCTCGTGACCCTGAGCGCGCTCCAGCAGCTCGGCGGCATAGCTGTCGGCACCGTTGGCCAGCAGCACGACGGCCTTGAGTGCCTCGACCGCCGCACCGGTGTCCGGGCCGAGCGCGGCTACCCGGCGCAGTACCGTGGCGCGATCCTCCGGCGGCAGTCGCGGCAGCGACCGACCGGTGGTCAGCCAACTCGCGGCCGCCATGGCCAGCAGCCCGCCGCGCACCGCCAGCCGCGATGTCGCCGGCAACCGCCTCACGTAACGGTCGACGCGCTCAACCAGCTGCGCTGACGATGGGCCGCCGCACTCCTGGGGCAGCAGCGCGGCGCCGAACGAGGCAATAGCCCGCTCGGCTCGAGTCATCTTGCCCGTCCGAGGCGTCGGCCGAGCTTGATGAAGAACGGGTACGTCGCGAAGATGGCGCCCGCCGCGGCGTGCATGCGCCAGCTGAGCTGGGCCGTCTCGACATCGAAAACCCCGCTGTTCCACATGAAGTCGCGTCCGTCGCGGGCGCGGAACGGACGCCACAGCAGGCCGAGGCCGGGCACATTGTTGTACAAGCCGAACGAGCCGCCGAAGAACACGCCCAAGGTGGCGGCCTCGGCCGCCTCACGCTGTTCGGGGGGCAAGCCGCGTTCAATCAGCACACCGGAGGCGACCAACAGCGGTGGGTCGAGCAGAAAACTCATGACGGGGTCCTTTCGGTGATGACCGGTGCGTCAGCGCCGCGCAAGCCAACCTCGGCGTGACCGGTGCCGATCACCGACCAGCGGCGGTCGTCGATCTCGAGATGGATGTCGGCTTGTTCGGTGTTCGTGCACACCGCGGTGGCGCCGTCAGGATCGGTGTAACCGAGGCTCACGCATCGCTGCGCTGGCTGATCGACCCGGATCAGCACCCGGCGACCGCCGATCCGCCCGTTGAGCTGCCAGTGGCGCAGTCCTAGTTTGGTGCGCATGCGTACTGACGGCAAAACCCCTGTCGGCCAATCTGTTCCGTCGATTCGCATACGGACGAACGCCATCGGGGGAAGTTTGCGCAGGCCGGCTTTGCGCGACACCGCGGTGACGACTTCCAGTACGTCGCCGTCGCCGAGGTCGGCGTGGATCCAGCCCCAGCGGCTGGCGTTGCCGTGCCCGTAGATGTGCGCTACGCCGCCGCGCCACCCGTCGACCCGGTGGGCGGTGTCGCCGGTGCGCAGCGAGCCGGAGAATTGCGCGGTCGGCGCCAGCACGACCTGCGCGCCGGGCAGCAGTTCGCGTTCCCAAACTGGCCGCGGGAAGGTCCACAGCGGCGACCCGGTGTCCTTCCAGTTCAGATCCCAGGTCAGCGACCCGGCTCGTCCGGCCAGTTCTCCCAATGCGATGCGGGCATCGCCGACGGTGAGCCAGACCGGCCCACCGGCCGGTGCGGCGGGCTCGGGACCGAAACGCTCGGTCTGCGGTGGGCCGTCGGCGGGGAACCAGCTCACCCAGCCGTGCGCGTAGGGATCGCGTGCGCTCGTCGAAGCCGGGGACACCATCTCGTAGTGCACCCAGAGGCCGGCGTGCGTCGCTGGATCCGACAGCGTCGCGTACCAAACTTCCAGACGCTCGGGCTGGCCGCGCCAACGTGGTGCGGCGGCCGACTGCAGTTCGTCGTTTACGGCTTCGTCTCCTGTGTCTCGTCGGGTGCGTCCACTATATTGGTTGAGCCAATGAACCAGTCAAGTGTCTTTCGGCAGCCGGACCGCCAGCGGCTGGACGAGCAAATCGCCGCGTCGATCGCCGACGCGATCCTCGACGGGGCATTTCCGCCCGGGTCGGCGTTGCCGCCTGAGCGGGAACTCGCCGAACAATTCGGCGTCAACCGCACGTCACTGCGCCAGGGGCTGGCCCGGCTGCAGCACATGGGCCTGATCGAAGCCCGGCACGGCAGCGGCAACGTGGTGTGCGATCCCCAGGACCTGACCCATCCAGCGGTGGTCGAGGCGCTGGTGCGCAAACTGGGTCCGGACTTTCTGGTCGAGTTGCTGGAGCTCCGGGTGGCATTCGGCGGGTTCATCGGCCGGCTTGCCGCCGAGCGTGCCGCACCCGACGACGCGGCGGCACTGCGCGCCGCGTGGGCGGCGGTGCGCGCGGCCGCCACGCCCGCAGCGCGGCAGGAGGCCGATCTTGCCTTTTTCGGCGTGCTGGTGCATGCCACCCGCAACCGCGCCCTCGGGCTGCTGTACCGCTGGGTCGAGCACGCCTTCGGCGGGCGTGAGCACGAGCTGACCGCCGCCTATCAAGACGCCGACGCGGTGGAGGCCGAGTTGGCGGCGATCACCGCGGCTGTCACGGCGCGCGACGCATCGGCAGCCGCCGCGACGGTTGAGGCCTACCTGCGGGCCAGCGCACTGCGCATGGTCGAGTCATACAAGGCGGCCGATCCGGACGCCTGACGCAGCGGCGGTCGCGCTGCTACTGGGCCGCTCGCGTAGCCGGGTGGACGGCGATGAGCCCTAATGCGCTGCGCCGCTTGCACATTGCGGCCAGTTCGGCGTAGGCCTTTTCGCCGAGCAGCTCGGTGAGTTCGGCGCCGAGGCTCACCCAAACCTGCTCGGTGCCGACATGGGCGGCCGGATCACCGGTGCAGTACCAGTGCAGGTCGGCACCGCCGGAGCCCCAGCCGCGGCGGTCGTACTCGGTGACGGTGGTCTTCAAGATCTCGGTGCCGTCCGGGCGGGTCACCCATTCCTGGCTGCGGCGGATCGGCAACTGCCAGCAGACATCGGGTTTCATCGTCAGCGGTGCCACGCCGAGCTTCAGCGCCTTGCTGTGCAGCGCACAGCCCGGACCGCCGTGAAACCCGGGCCGGTTCAGAAAAATGCACGCGCCCTTGTGTTTACGGGTACGGAACTGCTCTTCGCCCTCATGCTCGTCGAGTTCGAGGTAGCCCTTGCGGCTCAAGCCCTTGTCGCGGAACTGCCAATCGGAGTCGGTGAGCTTGGACACCGCATCGTCCAGCCGGGCCCGGTCGTCGTCGTCGGACAAAAACGCGCCGTGCGAGCAACATCCGTCATCGGGACGCCCCTCGACGGTGCCCTGGCAGGCCGGGGTGCCGAACACACACGTCCAGCGGGAGAGCAGCCAGGTCAGGTCCGCGGCGATCAGATGCTCGGGATTGTCCGGGTCGTAGAACTCGACCCATTCACGCGCGAAGTCCAATTCGACTTCACCGGGATGATCTGGCTGCGAATTTGCCACGGTTTTAACGGTAGACCAATCCTTGCGTCAGGCGGCTCACCAGTAGGGTTGTGTTTCGTGCGATTAGGAGTGCTCGACGTCGGCAGCAACACGGTCAATCTGCTAGTGGTGGACGCCCGCCGCGGCGGACATCCGACGCCGATGAGTTCGACCAAGGCCACGCTGCGGCTGGCCGAATCGATCGACAGCTCGGGCAAAATCACCCGGCGCGGCGCCGACAAGCTGATCGAGACTATCGACGAGTTCGAAAAAATCGCGGACAGCTCAGGCTGCTCCGAGCTGATGGCGTTCGCCACGTCGGCGGTGCGCGACGCCACGAACTCCGAAGACGTGTTGGCCCGGGTCCGCAAGGAGACCGGTGTCGAGCTGCAAGTGCTGCGCGGTGTCGACGAGTCGCGGCTGACCTTCCTGGCGGTGCGTCGCTGGTATGGCTGGAGCGCGGGCCGGATCATCAACCTCGACATCGGCGGCGGCTCGCTGGAGTTGTCCAACGGCGTCGACGAGGAGCCCGAAGTCGCGATGTCGCTGCCGCTGGGCGCCGGGCGGCTGACCCGCGAATGGCTGAAGGACGATCCGCCCGGCCGGCGCCGGGTCGGGATGCTGCGCGACTGGTTGGACTCCGAACTGGCTGAGGCCAGCGCCAAAATGCTGGACGCCGGAACCCCCGACCTTGCCGTAGCAACGTCGAAGACGTTCCGTTCGCTGGCCCGGCTCACTGGTGCGGCCCCGTCGGCGGCGGGGCCGCGCGTGAAACGGACACTCACCGCCAACGGCCTCAGACAACTCATATCTTTCATCTCTAGGATGACGACCGCCGACCGTGCGGAACTGGAAGGAGTTAGCGCCGAGCGAGCGCCGCAAATCGTGGCAGGAGCTTTGGTCGCAGAGGCGAGTATGCGAGCGCTGTCGATCGAAACCGTGGATATTTGCCCGTGGGCGCTACGGGAAGGTCTCATTTTGCGCAAACTCGATAGCGAAGCCGACGGAACTGCCCTCGTTGAGACATCCGTGCGCGAAGCTATGAGTCAGCGAGCTGATCGGAACGCAGTTGACCGATCGAGAGGCAACACACGATGACCGGACCACACGACAGCGCGAATACCCGACCCATCTCGGTTGCCGAGTTGTTGGCCAGGAACGGCACGATCGGCGCCCCGGTCCCCAACCGCCGTCGCCGTCGCCGCGGCAACTCCGATGCGGTGACGGTCGCCGAGCTGACCGGCGAAATCCCCGTCATCGATGACGACATGGAGCCCCCCGAAGCGAACCGCGCCAACGGATCCGCCCGGCTCGACGACGTGGTTTCCGACGAGCCCGCCGAGAAGTCTCCCTACTGGTCCGAACCCGAGCCGCGTTGGCCGGAATCCCCGCCACCTCGTCCGCGCGAATCACGGACTGAGTCGCCCGAGTCGCGCCCCGAGCGCAGTCCGTATCCGCTGCCGTCACGCAACAACGTCCGCGTCGACGCCGGCCGTCCCGGCGGCGCGGAAGACCAGCAGGCGGATCGATCCGGTGCCGAGGGAATGAACCCCGACCCGCTGGAGGACTACGCGGGGATGTCGGTGGACGTGATGGACACCGACGTTCGGGACGCCGAACTCGCCGGCGAAGACTCCGCCTACGTGCGCTCGTACCTGCGTTCGTTCGCCGGCCGGTCGCGCGGCAAGGATGCCGCCGGTGAGACCGAATCGCGTCCGGATGCGGCCTACCGGGACATCGCCGACATCGCCGACATCGCCGACGAGGAAGACTATCCAGCCGATCTCGTCGACGATCTCCGTGATGAAGGCGGGGCTCCGGTCGCGTTGTCCCGTTCGGAAACCATTCGGCTCGGCGGAATGGTTGTCCTGCAGTCGATTCTGGCTGTCGGGTTCGGCGCCGGGCTGTTCATCGCGTTCGACCAGCTGTGGCGGTGGAACAACATCGTGGCGCTGGTGCTTTCGGTGCTCGTCATCCTCGGCCTGGTGGTCGGCGTGCGGGTGGTCCGCAAAACCGAGGACATCGGCAGCACGTTGATCGCGGTGGCGGTGGGGTCGCTGGTCACACTGGGGCCGTTAGCGTTGTTGCAATCCGGCTAGGCCCCCAGCAGAACCCACGTGCGCCCAGCTATCAAGGTCGGTCTTTCGACGGCCTCGGTCTATCCGATGAGGACCGAGGCCGCTTTCGAGTATGCGGCCAAGCTCGGCTACGACGGTGTCGAGCTGATGGTGTGGGGCGAGTCGGTCAGCCAGGACATCGACGCGGTGGAGAAGCTCTCGCGGCGCTACCGGATGCCGGTGCTGTCGGTGCATGCGCCGTGTCTGCTGATCTCGCAGCGGGTCTGGGGCGCCAACCCGATCGCCAAGCTCGAGCGCAGTGTGCGCGCCGCCGAGCAGCTCGGCGCCCAAACCGTCGTCGTGCATCCGCCGTTCCGCTGGCAACGGCGCTACGTCGAGGGATTCACCGACCAGGTCGCCAGCCTGGAAGCATCCAGCGACGTGCTGGTGGCGGTGGAGAACATGTTCCCGTTCCGAGCGGACCGGTTCTTTCGGGCCGAGCAGTTGAAGGAACGGATGCGCAGGCGCGGCGGCGGCCCCGGGCCGGGAATCTCGGCGTTCGCGCCGTCCTACGACCCGCTGGACGGCGACCACGCGCACTACACGTTGGACCTGTCGCACACCGCGACGGCGGGCACCGACGCATTGGACATGGCGCGGCGGATGGGTTCAGGCCTGGTGCACCTACACTTGTGCGACGGCAACGGGCTGCCGGCCGACGAGCATCTGGCGCCGGGCCGCGGTAGCCAGCCGGTTGTCGAGGTGTGCGAGATGTTGGCCGCGAGTGACTTCGCCGGCCACGTCGTGCTGGAGGTGTCCACGTCGTCAGCGCGTTCTGCCCATGAGCGCGAGGCTGTGTTGGCCGAGTCGTTGCATTTCGCCCGCACGCATCTGCTGCGCTGACGCCCGAAGGAAATTGCCGGAGTTCATGACAGCGTTATTCAGCAGCGCGATGGCGCTGCGTGAGGTCGAATCCGGGGTGTTTGCCGGCGAATTGAACAAGCACTGGACCATCGGACCCAAGGTGCACGGCGGCGCGATGCTGGCGTTGTGCGCGAACGCCGCCCGGATGGCTCTGGCCGGGCAACCGGGCCTGCAACCGGTGGCAATCTCGGGCAGCTTCCTGTGGGCGCCCGACCCCGGCCCGATGCAACTGGTGACGTCGATCCGCAAGCGTGGCCGGCGGATCAGCGTGGTCGACGTCGAACTCATCCAGGGTGATCGCGCCGCCGTGCACGCGGTGATCACGCTCGGCGAGCCGGAACACCTGGCGCCGCCGCTGCTGTCGGCCAACCCGGTGGCAGGTCTGATGGATCCCGAGCCGCCCGACGACGTCGCGCCGATCGGTCCCGGCCACCCGCTGGCCGGGCTGGTGCACCTGGCCGATGGCTGCGATGTGCGGCCGCTGATCTCGACGTTGGGGCCCAGCGACGGCCGGCCACCGGTGATCCAGATGTGGGTGCGCCCGCGCAGCGAAGCGCCCGACGTACTGTTCGCGCTGATGTGCGGAGACGTGTCGGCGCCGGTGACGTTCGCGGTGGACCGCACCGGTTGGGCCCCGACCGTGCAGCTCACCGCCTACCTACGCGCATTGCCGGCGGACGGCTGGTTGCGGGTGGTGTGCACATGCATGCAGATCGGGCAGGACTGGTTCGACGAGGATCACACTGTCGTCGATTGCGAGGGACGCATCGTGGTGCAGGCCCGTCAGCTTGCGATGGTGCCGGCGGCACGGTAGTCGCCGCGCTACAACCGAAATCGTCTGCGGTCTGCCATGCTGTGGCACATGGCCAGAATCGCGATCGTCGGCGGTGGGAGCATCGGCGAAGCCTTGCTATCGGGCTTGCTGCGGGCCGGCCGCCAAGTCAAGGACCTGGTGGTGGCAGAGCGGATGCCCGACCGCGCGCGCTATCTCGCCGAGACGTATTCGGTGCTGGTGACCTCGGTGCGTGACGCGGTGGAAAACGCGACGTTCGTCATCATCGCGGTGAAACCCTCCGACGTCTCCTCGGTGGTCGCCGAGATCAGCCGGCTGGCCGCCGAGTCCGGTGACGATGTTCCCGAGCAGGTGTTGATCACCGTCGCGGCGGGGGTCAGCACCGCCTTCCTGGAATCCAAGCTGACCGCCGGCACGCCGGTGGTCCGGGTGATGCCGAACGCGCCGGCCCTGGTCGGCGCCGGGATCAGTGCGATGGCCAAGGGCCGGTTCGCCACCAATGAGCAGCTCAAGGAGGTCGCTGCACTGTTCGACTCGGTCGGCGCGGTGCTGACGGTTCCCGAAGAACACCTGGACGCGGTGACGGCGGTGTCCGGTTCCGGCCCGGCGTATTTCTTCTTGATGGTCGAGGCGTTGGTGGACGCGGCTGTCGGGGTCGGGTTGAGCCGGTCGGTGGCTACCGAGCTGGTTGCCCAGACGATCGCAGGGTCGGCGGCGATGTTGCTGGACCGGATGGAGCAGGACCGCGGAGCGCCCGGCGAGCGGGCATCGGACCTGTCGTTGGACACCACTGCGGCGCGGCTGCGCGCCATCGTTACCTCGCCCGGCGGTACTACCGCGGCTGCGCTGCGGGAATTGGAAGGCCGCGGTTTGCGGGCGGCGGTCGACGAGGCGGTACGGGCCGCAAAAACCCGCTCTGAGCAGCTAAGAATTACATTTGAGTAATTTATAGAATTTTATTTATTTGCCACCACCCGTCGCACTAACCCCACTAGTCCCGCTATTCTCCTGTTGGTATGCACCTGTGGGTGCCAGCGGAGGGGAAGCCGCTGGGACTGCAGATGCCTGACTGATTGGGTTGCGATGACGTCTATGAACGGGCCATCGGCGCGGGATTCGGCAGGCGGTAAATCGGGACGTGATTCTGGTTCCGCTGACGGCCAGCCGCCGCGGACGCAATTCCTGACTGTGGCTGAAGTGGCAGCGCTGATGCGGGTCAGCAAGATGACGGTCTACCGGCTGGTTCACAACGGTGAGCTGCCTGCCGTCCGGGTGGGTCGATCTTTCCGGGTGCACGCCAAAGCCGTGCACGACATGCTGGAGAGCTCCTACTTCGACGCCGGCTAGGCCGGGCGGTGGGATCGCGACACTTAATCCTTCGCGAAGACACGCCGATAGGCGTCGCAGTGGCTTAAGTCTCGGGGCCATCGGATTGTGCGCCAGATCGGCCAACCGGTGCGCTTTGGTGTTCGATGCGTCCCCTTGGGTAGAGTGTGCGGGTTGTTGCACATGCCCGGCCATGGCGGACTCGGGCCGCCAAACAGATAGCGGAGTTATGGGTTCAGTAATCAAGAAGCGGCGCAAACGGATGTCGAAGAAGAAGCACCGCAAGCTGCTTCGCCGTACCCGGGTGCAGCGCAGAAAACTCGGAAAGTAACTTCTGCCAACGCCCGCCGTGGCCCGCAGGCGCCGCCGCGGCGGCTGAGAGGTCGTTAGGCTAGCAAGGTGGATTTGTCGGGCGGTCAACCAGGGACCGGAACGGGCAACCGGACTAGTGGCACTGGCAGCGACACCAGCGATACCGTGCATTACCCGAAGGTCGTGCTGGTCACTGGTGCCTGCCGGTTCTTGGGCGGCTATCTGACCGCCCGGCTGGCGCAGAACCCATTGATCAACCGGGTCATCGCAGTGGACGCGGTTGCGCCCAGCAAGGACATGCTCCGCCGGATGGGTCGCGCCGAGTTCGTCCGCGCCGACATCCGCAACCCCTTTGTCGCCAAGGTGATTCGAAACGGCGATGTCGACACCGTGGTGCACGCTGCGGCGGCGTCGTTCGCGCCGCGGTCGGGCGGCGGCGCGGCGCTGAAAGAAATCAACGTGCTGGGCGCGATGCAGCTGTTCGCGGCCTGCCAGAAGGCGCCGTCGGTGCGTCGAGTGGTGCTGAAGTCGACGTCCGAGGTCTACGGATCGAGTCCGCACGATCCGGTGATGTTCACCGAAGACAGCAGCAGCCGTCGTCCCTTCCGGGAGGGCTTTCCCAAAGACAGCCTGGACATCGAGGGTTACGCGCGCGGACTCGGCCGGCGTCGGCCCGACATCGCGGTGACGATCCTGCGGCTGGCCAACATGATCGGTCCGGCGATGGAAACGACGTTGTCGCGATACCTGGCCGGGCCGCTGGTCCCGACGGTGCTGGGCCGCGACGCACGCCTGCAGCTGCTGCACGAGCAGGATGCGCTGGGCGCTTTGGAGCGCGCGGTGATGGCCGGCAAAGCCGGCACGTTCAACATCGGCGGCAGCGGTGTCATCATGCTGTCGCAGGCGATTCGGCGGGCCGGGCGAATCTCGGTGCCGGTGCCCGGATTCGGTTTGTGGGCGCTCGATTCGCTGCGCCGAGCCAACCACTACACCGAGATCAACCGCGAGCAACTCGACTACCTGAGCTACGGCCGCGTGATGGACACCACCAGAATGCGACAGGAGTTCGGATACCACCCCAAGTGGACAACTGCAGAAGCTTTCGACGATTACGTACGCGGCCGAGGTTTGACTCCCATTATCGATCCGGAATGGGTACGCTCGATCGAAGGTCGGGCCGTAGCAGCAGCGCAGCGCTTAGGAGGCCGAGCCAAATCAGCTAAGGGTGAGGGGAGGTTAACTTAATGGCGGGCGATTCCAAAGCCAAAGTCATTCCGCTACATACGAATACAAGTCGCGCTGCAGCGCAGCGGCGCGCCGGCCAACGAACTCAGGCGTCTCGTCAACACCCGTCGCTGCTCTCTGAACCTGGCACCCGCGCGTCGGCCGATCAAATCAGCGCCGTCGTCCGCGAGATCGATCAGCACCGGCGCGCTGCCGGCAGATCCGAAGCCGATGAGTCGGGCAGCGAGCTCGTCCACAAGGTCAGCGCCGTCGCCGACTTTCTGCGGCATCGCCTAACCGGCGACTACAAGGTCGACGAGTTCGGATTCGATCCGCACTTCAATGACGCGATCGTCCGGCCGCTGCTGAGGTTCTTCTTCAAATCGTGGTTCCGGGTGGAGGTCAGCGGCGTCGAGAACCTGCCCGAGACCGGCGCGGCGCTGGTGGTTGCCAACCACGCCGGCGTGCTGCCCTTCGACGGGCTGATGGCCTCGGTGGCCGTGCACGACAACCACCCGGCGCATCGTGACCTGCGACTGCTGGCCGCCGACATGGTGTTCGACCTACCGATGATCGGCGACGCTGCGCGCAAGGCCGGGCACACCATGGCGTGCACCGCCGACGCCCACCGGCTGCTGGCCTCTGGAGAACTGACTGCGGTGTTCCCGGAGGGATACAAGGGCCTCGGCAAGCGCTTCAAGGACCGCTACAAGCTGCAGCGGTTCGGCCGCGGCGGCTTCGTGGCGGCGGCGCTGCGAACCAAAGCGCCGATCGTGCCGTGCTCGATCGTCGGCTCCGAGGAGATCTACCCGATGCTGGCCGACGTGCGGCTGCTGGCGCGGCTGTTCGGTGTGCCGTATTTCCCGATCACGCCGCTGTTTCCATTGGCCGGCCCGGCCGGGCTGGTGCCGCTGCCGTCGAAATGGCACATCGCATTCGGTGAGCCGATACCCACTGCGCACTACGAGGGCGCCGACGCCGACGATCCCATGATCACCTTCGAGTTGACCGACCAGGTTCGCGAGACCATCCAGCAAACGCTCTACCAACTGCTGGCCGGGCGCCGCAACATGTTCTTCGGCTGAGGTCTCACGGCCGGTGAAGTATCGAAGCCGCCGTAGCCGCCGTCAGCGCGACACCGAGGTGGTTTACGACGAGCACGCGGTGATCGCCGCCGGTCGGAGAAAGCGAGGCGGCCGGTGTGCGGGCGGTGCTGGTGACGCTGCAGCGCGGGTTGGCATCGATGGGTCCGCTGCGTACGGCGGCGTCGCTGACCCGGCTCAATCAGCGTCACGGCTTCGACTGCCCCGGCTGCGCCTGGCCGGAAGAGCACGGCGGACGCAAGCTCGCCGAGTTCTGTGAGAACGGCGCCAAGGCCGTCGCCGAACAGGCGACCACCCGGGTAGTCACACCGGAGTTCTTCGCCCGGCACTCCATCGCCGATCTGCAGCAGCAACCGGAATACTGGCTTTCCCAGCAGGGTCGGCTCGCCCATCCAATGGTGTTGCGCCCAGGGGAGACTCACTACCGGCCGATCGGCTGGGATGAGGCCTATCGGCTGATCGCCACCGAGCTGCGGTCGCTGCACAGCCCAGGCGAGGCGGTGTTCTACACCTCGGGGCGCACCAGTAACGAGGCGGCCTTCCTCTACCAGCTGATGGTGCGCAGCTTCGGCACTAACAACTTGCCGGACTGCTCGAACATGTGCCACGAGTCGTCCGGAACTGCGCTGACCGAGTCGATCGGGATCGGGAAGGGCTCGGTCACCGTGGCGGACGTCGCCTGCGCCGATTTGATCGTCATCGCCGGCCAGAACCCGGGAACCAACCATCCGCGGATGCTTTCGGTGCTGGAGAAGGCGAAGGCCAACGGCGCCCGGATCATCGCCGTCAACCCGCTGCCGGAGGCAGGGCTGATCCGGTTCAAGGACCCGCAGAAGGTCAACGGGGTCATCGGGCATGGCATCGCGATCGCCGACGAGTTCGTCCAAATTCGCATCGGCGGCGACATGGCGCTGTTCGCCGGACTGGCGCGGCTGCTGCTCGAGGCCGACGACGCCGCCCCGGGCACGGTGGTGGATCGCGATTTCATCGCCAGCCACTGCGCCGACTTCGCCGAATACGAGGCGCACGCGCGGGCCGTCGACCTGGACACCGTGTTGGCGGCCACCGGGATCGAGGACGCGCAGCTGCGGCGGGTCGCGGCGATGATGGCGCAGTCGCAGCGCATCGTTGTGTGCTGGGCGATGGGCCTGACCCAGCAGCGGCACGCGGTACCGATGATCGCCGAGATCGCCAACGTGATGTTGATGCGCGGCATGATCGGCAAGCCGGGTGCCGGATTGTGCCCGGTGCGTGGGCATTCCAACGTTCAAGGCGACCGCACGATGGGCATCTGGGAGCAGATGCCGGAGACTTTTCTGGCCGCGCTGGACGCCCGGTTCGGCATCGTCAGTCCGCGCGAGCACGGTTTGGACACCGTTGATGCGATCCGCGCAATGCGCGACGGGCGGGCGCGGGTGTTCATGGGCATGGGCGGCAACTTCGCCTCGGCCACCCCGGATACCGCGGTCACCGAGGCTGCGCTGCGCCGCTGTTCGCTGACAGTGCAGGTTTCGACGAAGCTGAACCGCAGCCACCTGGTGCACGGGTCGACGGCGTTGATCCTGCCGTCGCTGGGCCGCACCGACCGTGATATCCAGTCGGGGCGCAAACAGCAAGTATCAGTTGAGGATTCGATGTCGATGGTGCATCTGTCGCGTGGCAGCCTGCATCCGCCAAGCGATCAGGTGCGCAGCGAGGTGGCGATCATCAGCCAGCTGGCCCGCGTCCTGCTCGGCGACGACCACCCGGTGCCGTGGGAGCAATTCATCGCCGACTACGACACCATCCGCGACGCGATCGCGGCGGTGGTCCCCGGCTGCGCCGACTACAACACCAAAGTGCGAGCCCCCGACGGATTTCAGCTGCCAAACCCGCCCCGCGATGCCCGCGAATTCCCCACTCACACAGGTAAAGCCAACTTTGCGATCAACCCGTTGCAGTGGGTGCCGGTGCCGCCAGGGCGTCTGGTACTGCAAACGCTGCGCAGCCACGACCAGTACAACACCACCATCTACGGCCTCGACGACCGCTACCGCGGCGTCAAAGGTGGCCGCCGGGTAGTGTTCGTCAATCCGGCAGATATCGAGGCGTTCGGCTTGAAGCCCGGTGACCGGGTTGACCTGGTGTCGGAGTTCACCGACGGCACTCGCCGCTGCCAGGAGCGCCGCGCCAAAGATTTCATGGTCGTCGAGTACGCCACCCCGGTGGGCAACGCGGCGGCCTACTATCCGGAGACTAACTCGCTGGTGGCACTGGATCATGTTGCGGACAAATCGAATACGCCAGTCTCAAAGGCGATCGTGATCAGGCTGGAGCCGGCGTGGGTCGGGTGACGGCGCGTCGGCGGGTGCACCACGTCAACGCCGGCGACACTGTCGACCGGCCGGACACCCTGGTGGTCGAGGAGCCGTTGGAGATTCGAGTCAACGGCCGGCCCATTACTGTCACCATGCGGACCCCCGGCGCCGACGTCGAACTGGCACAAGGCTTTTTACTGACCGAGGGGGTCATCACCTGCCGTGACGACGTGCGCACGGTCCGGTATTGCCGCGGTGCCACCGAAGACGGGCGCAACACCTACAACGTGCTCGATGTGACGCTGGCCGATGAGGTTGCGATGCCCGAGGTCGATGTGGCCCGCAACTTCTACACCACCTCCTCGTGTGGCGTGTGCGGCAAGGCGTCACGGAGGCCGTGCGGCTGACCAGCCGCTACTGTCCCGGCGACGACCCATCGCTGATCAGCGCAGCCACACTGTCGGCGATGCCAGATCGGCTGCGGGACGCGCAGAAGGTTTTCGCTACCACCGGCGGGCTGCACGGGGCCGCGCTGTTCAGCACCGACGGCGCGATGCTGGCCGTTCGCGAGGACATCGGCAGGCACAACGCCGTCGACAAGGTCGTTGGCTGGGCGCTGGAAAGCAATCGCGTGCCGCTGACCGGCACCGTGCTACTGGTCAGCGGACGCGTCTCGTTCGAGCTCACCCAGAAAGCTGTGATGGCCGGTATTCCGGTGCTGGCCGCGGTCTCGGCGCCGTCGTCGCTGGCCGTCGATTTGGCCAGCCAATCCGGGCTCACGCTGGTCGCGTTCCTGCGGGGCGAGTCGATGAACGTCTACACCCGGCCCGACCGCGTGGTGCCGCAGTCGCGCTAGGCGGGACTAGCCGGCCGGTTTGACCAAAGTGAACTGGCAGACGTCGGTGTTGCCATTGCGGAAGAGGTCTGCGCAGCCCTTCAGATACTTGATGTAGCGCTCGTAGACTTCTTCGGACTGGATGGCGATGGCCTCGTCCTTATTGGCTTCCAGCCCCGCGGCCCAGATGTCCAGCGTGCGGGCGTAGTGCAAGCGCAACGACTGCACCCGGGCCACCTCGAATCCGGCCCTGGTGGCGTGGTCCTCCACAACCGCCACCGATGGCAGCCGGCCGCCGGGGAAGATCTCGTCCATGATGAATTTGACGAAACGGATGAGCTTCATCGTCAGCTTGATCTGACGCTGCTCGATCTCCTCGACGGTGGGGACGGTGATCGTGTGCAACAGCATCACGCCATCGTCCGGCAGCACCTGGTAAGCCATTTTGAAGAAGTCGTCGTAGCGGTCAAAGCCGAAGTGCTCGAATGCGCCGATGGAGACGATCCGGTCCACCGGCTCGTGGAACTGCTCCCAGCCCTGCAGCCGCGCCTCCTTGCGCCGTGGGCTGTCGATCGCGTCGAACGACTTCTGGGCGTAGCCGGCCTGGTTCTTGCTCAACGTCAGGCCGATCACGTTGACGTCGTATTTCTCAATGGCGCGGCGCAACGTGCTGCCCCAGCCGCAGCCCACGTCGAGCAGCGTCATTCCGGGCTGCAGGCCCAGTTTGCCCAGTGACAAGTCGACCTTGGCCTGCTGGGCTTCTTCCAGCGTCATGTCGTCGCGCTCGAAGTAGGCGCAGCTGTAGGTCTGGCTGGGGTCCAGGAAAAGGCGGTAGAAGTCGTCGGAGAGGTCGTAGTGCGACTGCACGTCGTCAAAGTGCGGTGTGAGATCGGTGCTCATTGGTGTTACTCGCCCCCTAAAAGGTCCCGGCCGACACTAGGCTCCGCCGCGGATGGATGCAATTGCAGCGATTGTCGCTTCCGCGTTCGCATCCGGGTTTGACGACTCGCCGAGCATGGTGACGATGCTGGTGATCACCGGTTCGGCGTTGGCGTCGGTGACCTCGCTGCGGATCTCGGCGATCACGGTGCCGTGGGATTCGATGACATTGTCTAAGTAGGTGTCGAAGTACAGCCGGTCGCCGGCCGTGATCGGCCGGTGGTAGACGAATTTCTGGTCCCGGTGCAGCACCCGCGCGAGGTTGATCGGGATGTCGAACTTGGTGAACACGTCCAGCTGGACACGCCGTCCGGCAACCGCGAGGAACGTGAGCGACGCCACCGTGCTGTGGTAACCGGCCTCGGCGGCAGACGCCTCGGAATAGTGCGACGGATGTTCGTCTTTGACCGCCTCGGCGAACTCGCGGATTTTCTCCCGCCCGACCTCGAAGTAATCCGGGGACCGGTAGTGGGTTCCGATGAGTTCCTTGGCGCCTTCGGGAACTGCCATGCACTGCTCTCCACTCTGATGGGTGCTCAGCGGCGCAGCTTATCAGCGTGATTGCCGTCGGGAGGCCACCGCAGCCAGCGCCCCGCCCGCCGCGCCCAACGCCAGGGCAGACGGCACCCCGATCCGCGCGGCTTTGCGCGCCGTGCGGAAATCACGGATCTCCCAGCCGCGTTTGCGGGCCAGGTCGCGCAGATGGCTGTCGGGGTTGATGGCGACGGCCGTCCCGACCAGGGAGAGCATCGGCACGTCGTTGTAGCTGTCGGAGTAGGCGGTGCAGCGTTTGAGGTTGAGGCCCTCGCGGATGGCCAGCGAGCGCACCGCGTGCGCCTTGCCGGGGCCGTGCAGGATTTCGCCCACCAGCCTGCCGGTGAACACACCGTCGACCGATTCGGCGACGGTGCCCAGCGCGCCGGTCAGGCCGAGCCGACGGGCGATGGTGATGGCGAGCTCATACGGCGTGGCGGTGACCAGCCAGACCTGCTGGCCGGCGTCGAGGTGCATCTGGGCCAGATCGCGAGTACCCGTCCAGATCTTGTCGGCGATGATCTCGTCGTACACCTCTTCGCCGAGTCTGATCAGTTCGTCGGTGGATCGGCCTTCGATGAAGGCCAACGCCTTGCGTCGGCCGGCGGCGACGTCGTCGCTGTTCTCCCGGCCGATGAGCTGAAACTTGGCTTGCGCGTAGACGAATCCGACCACGTCGCGATAAGTGAAGTACTTGCGAGCGGCCAACCCCCGGCCGAAGTGCAGCAGCGACGAGCCCTGCACCAGTGTGTTGTCGACGTCGAAGAACGCGGCCGCGGTCAGGTCGACCGGCGGCTGCTCGGGACCGGGGGCGGCGTCGGTCTGGATGTCCACCAGCGCGCGTTCGGCGCTGGCGTTGGCGGCCAGCCTGTCCACTTCCAGTTCAGCCGGATCGGGTCGTGTATCGGGCCCGGGTTCCGCGGTGCCCGAGCCGCCGGGAGCGCTCACGGCTCAACACTATCCGCCCTTGGGCGCGTCGGGGCGGTCGGCGGAGCCGGTGGTGGGGGAGCGAGGGCGTCAGAAATGCGCGATCGCCGACGCTGCCACACTGGAGTTATGAGCCGCCCACAGGTCCAGCTGTTGACCCGCGCCGGCTGCACGATCTGCGATCGGGTGCACGCGCAACTGGAGAGACTGGCCGCCGAACTCGACTTCGATTTGTCGACCACCGACGTGGACGCCGCAGCCGCGGCGGGCGACAGCGGCTTGCGCGCCGAGTTCGGTGACCGGTTGCCGGTGGTCCTGCTCGACGGCCATGAGCACAGTTACTGGGAGGTCGACGAGCCACGGCTGCGCAAAGACCTCGGCCTAACCTGAATGTCCGGCTCCTCCTCGGTCGGCTACGCCGCCCGCATCGTCGCCGAGCGCCAGGTGACGACCGCGCAAATTTGGTGGCCCACCTGTAAAACGTCTACCGTGGAACCGAAGTTCGATCACTGGTGATAGCAAGGGAGCAGGCCAGGTGATTCAGCCGTGAGCGTCCTGCTCTTCGGGGTGTCGCACCGCAGCGCGCCGGTCTCCATTCTGGAGCAGCTAAGCACCGACGAATCCGACCAAATCAAGCTCATCGACCAGATGATGCACTCGCCGCTGGTCACCGAAGCCATGGTGCTGTCCACCTGCAACCGGGTCGAGGTCTACGCGGTCGTCGACGCCTTCCACGCCGGTCTGGCGGTCATCGGGCAGGTGCTTTCCGAGCATTCCGGAATGTCGCTGGGCGACCTGACCAAATACGCCTACGTCCGCTACAGCGAGGCCGCGGTCGAGCACTTGTTCGCCGTGGCCAGCGGCTTGGATTCCGCCGTCGTCGGCGAGCAGCAGGTGCTCGGCCAGGTGCGCCGCGCCTACACCGCCGCCGAGGCCAATCGCACGGTCGGCCGGGTGCTGCATGAGCTGGCCCAGCGGGCGCTGGCGGTTGGCAAGCGGGTGCACACCGACACCGCGATCGACGCCGCAGGCGCCTCGGTGGTTTCGGTCGCGCTGGGGATGGCCGCCAAGAAACTAGGTCAAGCTGGTCTGAACGGCAAGACCGCGGTGGTGGTCGGCGCCGGGGCAATGGGCGCGCTGTCGGCGGCTCACCTGGTCCGCGCCGGTGTCCGGGACATCCACGTCGTCAACCGGTCGCTGCCCCGCGCGCAGCGGCTGGCCCGCAAGCTCCGCGAATCGGGCGTCGGGGCCGAAGCGCTGAGCTTCGACCGGCTGCCCTCGGCGCTGGCCGACGCCGACGTGGTGGTGAGCTGCACCGGGGCCGTGCGCCCGGTGGTGTCGCTGGCCGACGTGCACCACGGGCTGGCCGCCGCCCGCCGCGACGAATCGGACCAGCCGCTGGTGATTTGCGACCTGGGCATGCCGCGCGACGTCGACCCCGCGGTGGCCGGCCTGCCAGGCGTCTGGGTCGTCGACATGGACCGGGTGCAACGCGAACCGTCGGCCCGGGCCGCCGCCGCCGATGCCGAGGCCGCCCGCCGCATCGTCGCCACCGAAGTCGCCACCTACCTGGCCGGGCAGCGGATGGCCGAGGTCACCCCGACGGTGACCGCGCTGCGTCAGCGCGCCGCCGACGTCGTCGAGGCGGAGTTGCTGCGGCTGGACAACCGGCTCCCGGGGCTGGATGCCGCCCATCGCGACGAGGTGGCCCGCACCGTACAGCGGGTGGTCGACAAGCTGCTGCACGCACCCACGGTGCGGATCAAGCAGTTGGCCAGCGCACCCGGCGGCGACAGCTATGCCGAGGCGCTGCGCGAGTTGTTCGAGCTCGACCAGACCGCCGTCGACGCCGTCGCCAATGCAGGCGAATTGCCCGTTGTCTCAAGCGGTTCCGACGCCGCCGGAAGTCCTGAGTAGCCGCTTGGTCGACGTGATCCGGATAGGCACCCGGGGCAGCCTGCTGGCCACCACCCAAGCCGGTGGCATCCGGGACGCGTTGCTCGCCAACGGTCATGCCGCCGAACTGGTGACCATCAGCACCGAGGGTGATCGGTCCGCAGACCCGATCGCCAGCATCGGCGTCGGAGTTTTCACCGCCGCGTTGCGGGAGGCCATCGAGGATGGCCGCGTCGATATGGCGGTGCACTCCCACAAGGACTTGCCGACCGCTGATGATTCGCGGTTCGTGATCGCGGCCATTCCGCCGCGGGCGGACCCCCGCGACGCGGTCGTGGCCCGCGACGGGTTAGTGCTGGCACAGCTGCCGACCGGCTCGGTAGTGGGCACTTCATCGCCCCGGCGGGCCGCACAGCTTAGAGCACTGGGTCTCGGTTTGGAAATCCGCCCCCTAAGAGGCAACCTTGATACCAGGTTGAACAGGGTAAGCAGTGGTGATTTGGACGCAATCGTGGTAGCCCGGGCGGGTCTGGCCCGACTGGGACGTCTCGACGACGTCACCGAGACGCTGGAGCCGGTGCAGATGTTGCCGGCGCCGGCTCAGGGAGCGCTCGCCGTCGAGTGCCGTGCCGGGGACACCCGGCTGGCGGCACTGCTGGCGGAGCTCGACGACGCCGACACCCGCGCGGCCGTCACCGCCGAGCGTGCCCTGCTCGCCGAACTGGAGGCGGGTTGCTCCGCGCCAGTGGGGGCGATCGCCGAGGTGGTCGAGTCCATTGACGAGGACGGCCGTGTCTTCGAGGAGCTGTCGCTGCGCAGCTGCGTGGCGGCGCTGGACGGATCCGACGTGATCCGCGCGTCCGGAATCGGCAGTCCGGAGCGGGCACGAGAGCTCGGGCTCTCGGTGGCCGCCGAGCTGTTCGCCCTGGGCGCACGGGAACTCATGTCGAGCGCACGGCAGTGAGGCCGTGCGCGAAAACGAGGTAGGAGCGACGATGACGACGCGAGGGCGCAAGCCGAGGCCCGGCCGCATCATGTTCGTGGGTTCGGGTCCAGGCGACCCGGCTCTGCTGACGACGCGAGCCGCTACGGTACTGGCGAATGCCCCCCTGGTGTTCATTGACCCTGATGTGCCCGAGCCGGTGCTGGCGCTGATCGGCAAGGACTTGCCGCCGGTGTCCGGGCCTGCGCCGGCCGAGCCGAGTGCACAGTCGGAGGGCGACACCACCGAGGGGGCCGGCACCGACGAACAGCCCGCCACCGTGGTGTCGGTCGGACCCGACATCCGCCCGGCGCTGGGGGATCCGGGCGACGTAGCCAAAACGCTGGTCGCCGAGGCCCGTGCTGGGACCGACGTGGTGCGGCTGGTGGCCGGTGATCCGCTGTCGGTGGATTCGGTGATCACCGAGGTGAACGCCGTGGCCCGCAGCCACCTGCACTTCGAGGTGGTGCCAGGTCTGGCCGCCAGCTCTGCGGTGCCGACCTACGCGGGGTTGCCGCTGGGCTCGTCGCACACGGTTGCCGATGTTCGCGACCCACACGTGGATTGGGCGGCTTTGGCTGCGGCACCGGGCCCGCTGATTCTGCAGGCCACCTCTTCGCACGTGGCGGATGCGGCGCGCACCCTGATCGAGTACGGGCTGGCCGACACCACGCCGTGCGTGGTGACGTCGTCGGGCACCACCTGCGCGCAGCGCTCGGTGGAGTCCACGCTGGGCGGGCTGCCCGATGCGGCCGTCCTGCTCGGCGGTGTTGGCGCTGACCCCGCGGCACCGGCGCCGGTGGTGGTGACGATCGGCAAGACGGTGGCCAACCGGGCCAAGCTGAATTGGTGGGAGAGCCGGGCACTGTACGGCTGGACCGTGCTGGTGCCGCGCACCAAGGACCAGGCCGGCGAGATGAGTGAGCGGCTGACCGCGCACGGTGCGTTGCCGATCGAGGTGCCGACCATCGCCGTCGAGCCGCCGCGCAGCCCCGCGCAGATGGAGCGCGCGGTCAAGGGTCTGGTCGACGGCCGCTACCAGTGGGTGGTGTTCACCTCCACCAACGCGGTGCGCGCGGTGTGGGAGAAGTTCGGCGAGTTCGGTCTGGACGCCCGCGCGTTCTCCGGGGTGAAGATCGCCTGCGTCGGCGAATCGACCGCCGACCGGGTTCGCGCGTTCGGGATCAGCCCCGAGCTGGTGCCTTCCGGTGAGCAGTCGTCGCTGGGTCTGCTGGACGAATTCCCGCCGTATGACAGCATTTTCGACCCGGTGAACCGGGTGCTGCTGCCGCGCGCCGACATCGCCACCGAGACGCTGGCCGAGGGTCTGCGCGAACGTGGCTGGGAGATCGAAGATGTCACCGCTTACCGGACGGTCCGGGCGGCGCCGCCGCCGGCCGCCACCCGGGAAATGATCAAGACCGGTGGTTTTGACGCGGTCTGCTTCACGTCCAGCTCTACGGTGCGCAACCTGGTCGGCATCGCCGGCAAGCCGCACGCGCGCACCATCGTCGCGTGCATCGGCCCGAAGACCGTCGAGACCGCCACCGAATTCGGTTTGCGCGTCGACGTGCAACCCGAGACCGCCGCGGTGGGCCCGCTGATCGAAGCGCTGGCTGAGCACGCCGCCCGGCTGCGCGCCGAGGGCGCGTTGCCGCCGCCGCGTAAGAAGAGCCGCAGGCGGTAGCCCGTGGCGATCGCCAGCGCGGCGGAGCCGCGCGCAGCGGGTCGCAACCTATGAGTGGCGGCTACCCGCGGCAGCGTCCGCGTCGGCTCCGCTCGACTCCGGCGATGCGGCGGCTGGTGGCGCAAACGTCGTTGGAGCCAAGGCATCTGGTGTTGCCGATGTTCGTGGCCGACGGTATCGACGAGCCGCGGCCGATCACGTCGATGCCCGGGGTGGTGCAGCACACCCGCGAATCGTTGCGGGCCGCCGCCGCCGAGGCGGTGGCCGCCGGGGTGGGCGGGCTGATGCTCTTCGGGGTGCCCCGTGACGAGGACAAGGACGCAGTCGGCTCGGTGGGCTGCAGTTCCGACGGCATCCTCAACGTCGCGTTGCGCGATCTGGCCAAGGACCTCGGCGATGCCACCGTGCTGATGGCCGACACCTGCCTCGACGAATTCACCGACCACGGGCACTGCGGTGTGCTCGACGAGCGTGGCCGGGTCGACAATGACGCTACCCTGAAGAGATATGTGGAATTGGCTGTGGCGCAGGCAGATTCGGGTGCGCACGTGGTGGGCCCCAGCGGCATGATGGACGGTCAGGTCGCGGCGATCCGCGATGGCCTGGACGCCGCAGGCCACGACGGCGTGGTGATCCTGGCGTATGCCGCCAAGTTCGCCTCCGCGTTCTACGGCCCATTCCGCGAGGCGGTCAGCTCGAGCCTGTCCGGTGACCGGCGCACCTACCAACAGGAGCCGGGCAATGCCCGCGAGGCGCTGCGCGAGGTGCAGCTCGACCTCGACGAGGGCGCCGACATCATCATGGTCAAACCCGCTCTTGGCTACCTCGATGTAGTGGCAGCCGCGGCGGAAACTTCGCCGGTTCCGGTGGCCGCCTACCAGGTGTCGGGGGAGTACGCGATGATCCGTGCCGCGGCCGCCAACGGCTGGATCGACGAGCGGTCCGCGGCGCTGGAATCCCTGACTTGTATCCGGCGGGCCGGCGCCGACATCGTGCTGACGTACTGGGCCGCCGAGGCGGCGGCCTGGCTGCCGTGACGGATCCCGTCCCGCCGCGGCCAGGAGGGGGTCCTCCGAATGGCCCTGAAGCGCAGACCCGGCCCGTCGACGTCGACACCGGCTTTTGGCTGTGGCTGGTGGCGGTGCCGGTGATGGTGATCGGCTACGTCGCCGACATGGTCGGCTCATCGGCCGGCCGCGGATCGTCGCTGCTCTATATCGCGTCGGGGCTTTTCACCGTCGTGCTGTGTGCGATCGCGGTGACGTTCCTGATCCTGATGCGGGCCGGTTACCGCTGGGCCCGAACGGTGATGACCGGCGGTGGCATCGCCACTGTCGTCTACGTGGGAACCCGGTTGTTCACCGTGAGTTGGTCGCCGGTGTTCGCGGTGATCTGCGGCGCCACCGGCATCGTCGGGTCGGTGCTGATCGCCGGCGGGATGTTCCTGCTGCACCGCCGCGACGCCCACGCGTACTTCACCAGGTGAGCCGTCGGCGGCCCCCACGTGGTTGGGTGTCGGGCACAGCGGGGATGATGCTTGGGTGACTCCTGGCACCGATACCGACGCCGCTCCGCTCTTCCGCGAAGTCGGCGCCAGCTGGTACTGGGTGCTGGTCGGCCCGTTGTCGGCCGGGGCCATGTTGTGGATCGAGAAAGTTAACGGTTACGGCTGGCAGCTCGCCGTGCCGCTGCTTTTTTTGGTACTGGTGACCAGTTTCATTGGGCTGCAGGTCAAGGCGGCTCGCATCCACACCTCGGTGGAACTGACCAGTCAGACGCTGCGCCAGGGCACCGAAACCATCAAGGTGGCCGAGATTGTCAAGGTCTACCCACCGGCCGACCATCCGCTGACATCCCAGAAGGATTTGGAGCGTTGGCAATCGGCCCGCGCGCTCGGGGAGTTGGTCGGGGTGCCCAAAGGCCGGATAGGCATCGGTCTGCGACTCACCGGCGGCCGCACCGCGCAAGCCTGGGCGCGCCGGCACCGTCACCTGCGTGCCGCGCTGACGCCGTTGGTCGAGGAGCGCGTCGGACCCAACGGTCCACCGCCCGAGCCGCAGGACGACGACGACGCCGGATCTCGCTGGTGATGGCCCGCTTTCGGGCCGTGATCGAGCTCGTCATGGCCTGCGCCGCCGTGGCCGGCTGCGCGTTCAGCTGGTCGGCGGTGCGCGCCACCGTGGCGGTCGCACCGGTGGCCGACGGTCAGCCGGTCACCACGTCGGTGGTCTATGACCCGTCGCTGCTGCTGTTGACGCTGCTGTTGGCGACGGCGGCTGGCATGTTGGCTGTGATCGGGGTGGCCCGGCTGCGGCGAGCCGGCCGGGTCGGCTGAGCTCAGGACGCCAACCAGGCCAGCTCGTCAGGAAGCTGCTGACGCCAGAACTCCGCGTCGTGACCGCCCGGATAGAACCCGCCGGCCGGCTGCCTGGGCAGCTCATTGACGAATTCCCGGGTGGCGACGTAAAAGCCGTCCCCGGTCCCGCAGTCCACCCGCAGCGGGATCGACGCCACCTGCGCGGCGTTCACTCCTGCGTTCTTCCGGTAGTCATCGAGGCTGTCGAAGGCCTCGGGCGGCGCTCCCCAGTAGGTCAGGTACAGCGCCGGGCTGATCGCGCAGACCGCGAAGGTCCGGGCCGCGCCCAGCCGGGAGGCCAGCCGCATCGCCCCGTATCCGCCCATCGACCAGCCCATGAACGCCACCTGCGACGTGTCGAGACCTTTGCCGGCAAGCATCGGGATCAGCTCGCCCAGCACCATCGCGCCGGAGTCTTCGCCCGAAGCCCGGGGCCGCCAGTAGCCATTGCCGCCGTCGACGCTGACCACCGCGATCGACGGTTTGCCCGTGGCGGGCAGTTTGGCCAGGGCGTCCTCCACCCCGAGGCTCATCACCCCAGCGGCGTCGCTGTCCAGCCCGTGCAGCGCGATCACCGTGCGCAACGGTCCGGTCTGCCCCGGCGGGCGGGCGATGATCCATCTGGTGTTCCGCCCGCCGCGGGCGGCGGAGATAAATGAACCTTCTTCGCGGGTGGGCAGCGCGCTGCTCAGCGGAGCCGGCGACGCCCGGGTCGGATCCGGCAGCGCACCCAGCGCCCACAGACCCGCGACGCCGGCACCGGTGGCACCCAGGCGCAGCGCGGTCCGGCGGGTCATTGAAATCACCAGCGAATCGTGCCAAGCCAACGGCGCTGAGCGGCAACGGTCCGACAACAGTCCGGCAACAGCCTGACGGCGATGCGAGCGACCAGCGAAGCCCGTGGGCTTGGTACAAAGTGCGAAATGTGTAACACTGTCCCACATGACCGAGTTGACTGAGCCGTCTGCGGCCGCGACGACTGGTGACGCCCTTCCGCTCGGACCGAAGTCGTTGGTGTGGCGGTACTTCGGCGACAACCGGATGTTCCTGATCGGCCCGCGGCCCGCGGTGCTGCAGAACATGCTCGCCGAACTCGGGCAGGGCGTCCTGGATCACTCGGTGTTCTTCAGCGACACCGCGGCCCGCGTCAAACGCTCGCTACCGCCGATCTTCATGACCGTCTACGGGTCGGACGGCCAGCACCCCGGCCAGCAGGTCCGTGATTTCCATGTCGACATCAAAGGGGCTATCCCCCCCGGAACAGGAAAAGCGGTGCGGTATCACGCGCTGGACCCGGAAACCTACTACTGGGCCCACGCCACCTTCGTCGAGCAGGTGCTGTACTTCGCCGACACCTTCGTCAAACGTCTCACCGACGAGGAGAAGGAGCAGATCTACCTCGAGTCCAAGACCTGGTACCGCCGCTACGGGGTCAGTGAGCGACCGATGCCGGCCGACTATGCCGAGTTCCAGCGGTACTGGGACCACATGCTCGACGACGTCATGATCGCCCACCCGACCGCCAAATACGGTGTCGGATATGTGACTAAAGGATTCCCCTGCCCCAAGGGTGTGCCGCCGGTGGTGTGGCGTCTGGTCTCGGTGGCGTTCAATCCGCTCGCGGCGTTCCTGACCACCGGTGGACTGCCGCCGCGGGCCCGCGCCCTGCTCGGTCTGCCCTGGAGCGAGCGCCAAGAGCGCCGCTACCAGCGTTTCGCCGCGGTATGGCGGTCGCGACCGGTCAACTGGCTGTGGGATCGTCTCCCGATGCAATTGCGCTACAACAAGTTTGCTCAGGCGGGCTATGCCCGCTGACCTCTCCGCCGACCCCGCCACCACGGCCATCCTCGACGCCGCCGTCGTCGAGTTCGAACAGCACGGCTTCCGCCGGGTCGCCCTCGACGACGTAGCGCGCCGAGCGCGGGTCAGCCGCACCACCATCTACCGGCGGTTCGCTGGACGCGATGAACTGGTCGGCGCGGTCATCGACCGGGAAAACGCGGTGCTTTTCGGCAGTATCGCCGAGGAATTGAAAAGCTCTCGACCGCAATCGAATTACTACGTCGAGGCGTTCACGCTGTCGATCCTGCGGTTCCGGCAACACCGCGTACTGACCCGGATGCTGGCTGACGAGCCCGGCCTGATGCTCGAGTTGGCCCACCAGCACTGGGATGCCGTAGTCGAGCGGATGGCGGCTGCGCTCCGGGTCATTTTTCCCGAGGGCTTCGCCGAGCGGATCGGGGATCAGGCGATAGACGAGCTGGCCGAAACCATCCTGCGCTACGCCGCGATCGTGCTGTTGTTGCCCAGCCGTGAACCCCTGGCCAACGCCGACGACATTCGCGCTTTTGCCACCGAACACTTCCTGCCCAGCTTGCCCGCCGCAGTCCATTTGGCCGCGGCGCCCCTTCGAGCGACCTGACCGGTACGCGTCGTATGGGTGCCACACCGCAACTGCACCAGGGACTCTCGCAGCGCCAGCTGACCATGATCGCCATCGGCGGCGTCATCGGGGCCGGCTTCTTCGTCGGATCAGGTGTGGTGATCCGAACCGCGGGCCCCGCCGCGTTTCTGACCTATGCCCTGTGCGGCGTGCTGATCATCCTGGTGATGCGGATGCTGGGAGAGATGGCCACCGCGAACCCCTCGACGGGATCGTTCGCTGACTACGCACGCAAAGCGCTGGGCGGCTGGGCGGGCTTCTCGGTGGGCTGGCTGTATTGGTACTACTGGGTGATCGTCGTCGGCTTCGAGGCGGTGGCCGGTGCGAAAGTCTTCAATTACTGGGTCAGTGCGCCGTTGTGGCTGGTCGCGCTGATCCTGATGCTGACGATGACCGCGACCAACTTGTTCTCGGTGTCGTCGTTCGGAGAATTCGAATTCTGGTTCGCCGGAATCAAAGTCGCGACCATCGTGGTTTTCCTCGCGCTCGGCACAATCTTCGTTCTGGGGCTGTGGCCCGGTCGGCATCGGGATTTCGCCAATCTCACCGCTCATGACGGGTTCTTCCCGCACGGCGTCGGTGGCATGTTCGCCGCGATCGTCGTGGTGATCTTCTCGATGGTCGGCGCCGAGGTCGCCACCATCGCCGCCGGCGAAACTCCCGATCCGGAGCGAGCAATTCAGCGCGCGACCAACGCGGTCGCTGCTCGCATTGCGATCTTCTTCGTGGGCTCGGTTTTTCTGCTCGTGGTGATTTTGCCGTGGAACGCGGCGGAGATCGGTACTTCGCCATACGTCGCGGCGCTGAAGCACATGGGGATCCGCGGCGCAGATCACATCATGAACGCGATTGTGCTCACCGCGGTGCTGTCCTGTTTGAACTCCGGGCTGTACACCGGATCCCGCATGCTGTTCGTGCTTGCCGCCCGACAAGAGGCGCCGGCCCAGCTGTTGAAGGTCAGCCCGCGCGGCGTGCCGTACGTCGCGATCGTGTGTTCATCGGCGGTGGGTTTTCTGTGCGTGCTCATGGCCTGGGTCGCCCCCGGCTCGGTGTTCACCTTCCTGCTCAACTCCTCAGGCGCCATCGTGCTGTTCGTTTACCTGTTGATCGCGCTGTCGCAGATCGTGTTGCGCCTCAAGACGCCGGCGGAAAATCTGCGGGTCAAGATGTGGTTGTTCCCGGCGCTTTCGATCCTGACGCTGGCTGCGATCGTCGGCGTGCTGGTGCAAATGGCGTTCAACACCGCTGTGCGTAGCCAGTTTTGGCTCAGCCTGCTGTCCTGGGCTGTTGTGGTCGCGCTGTATTTCTCGACCAAACGGTGGCGCGGACCCGGCACGGCCGAGGCTGAGGCGCCGTCGACCGGTCGAGAGCTGCGCGCTTAGCCGGTCTTGGTCAGCAGGACCGCCTGCTCGAACGGCAACCTGCCGAAGACCCGCTGGGCCGCGCCGCTGACGTGCGACGCCGCCTCGGCCTTGGTCACGGTCCGAGGATCGGTGACGCCGAAGGTCTTGCCGTGTCGTCGCATCCGGCCCCCCGCCGGCGGCGTTGAGGTTCTTCAACCAGTCACGGTCCGGGCCGTAGGTCAGCAAGATCGCCACGCCCGGCTTGCCGTCGACTTCGGCGTTGAACACCGTTAACGGCGTGCGGTACTGCTTGCCGGAGCGCCGCCCGGCGTGCTCGAGAATGCCGAACGACGGGGCCCAGCCGGCCCACATCCGCTGAATGGGGTTGGTGACATGTCGATTGAATCGGGCGAGCCGTTGCGGTAATTGCATGCCGCCATCAAACTCGAAGGTCATGGTCTACCTCAAGCCCCCGTGGTTCACCGCCAAGGTCTTCAACCGGATCGCGATGGCCACCGGCATCAGCAACACCGAAACCCTGACAGTGACCAAGCGCGGCAGTGGCGAGCCGCAGCACATTCCCGTCGTCACCGTCGACCTCGACGGCACGCGGTACCTGGTCTCCACCCGCGGTGAATCGCAATGGGTCAAGAACGTCCGCGCCAACCCGACCGTCACGCTGACCAACAAATCCGGCGCCGTGACCTACGTCGCACGCGAAACGCCGGCGCCGCAGCGCCAGCCGATCCTGGCGGCCTACCAGCAGAAGGCCGGTCGGGCCGTCGACGGCTACTTCCGCAAGTTGCCCGACCCGGCGGACCACCCGGTGTTCGCGCTCGCCGCCCCGAAATCCTGACCGGCGGGCCGTTAGACAACAGGGGCCACATCAGCCCCGCCGATGGCGGGGGTGATGCATCGGCAAATCGCTACACATGCGATATCACGGAAGGAATGCGCAAGCTCACCGTTCATCTTCGGGAGGCTGTGGCAGATGGTGAGCCACTGATCGATCTCGATTCTGCCACCACCAGGCGGCGCGCTAGCGGGGGCAGCCGTCCCGGCGTAGAAAACGGCTCTGGCGCCCTGGCCGGTGGAACGGTCGTCCCGCGCAACCCACCCCGAAGTCTTCCCAGCTCGCTCCCGGCGCTCGTGATATCGCATGTGTAGCGATTTGCCGAGGCATCGCTCCCTACTTCTGAGGGGCTGGTGTGACCAATGTTGCTTACCGGCTGACAACTACACCCTGTAGTCGGACCACTCCCGGCAGCTGGGACACTGGTGGACGTGCATAGCCAAGCTCGCGCCGATGTCTCGGCGAAGCTGTTCGACGACGCCTGCGCGGTCATCCCCGGCGGGGTGAACTCGCCGGTGCGGGCGTTCAAGGCCGTCGGCGGCACCCCGCGCTTCATCACCGAAGCCCATGGCTGCTGGCTCACCGACGCCGACGGCAACCGCTACGTCGACCTGGTCTGCTCGTGGGGGCCGATGATCCTGGGCCACGCGCACCCGTCAGTGGTCGATGCCGTCGCCAAGGCCGCCGCCACCGGTCTGTCGTTCGGGGCGCCGACGCCCGCCGAAACCGAACTGGCCACCGAGATCATCGACCGGATGCCACCGGTGCAGCGGATCCGGCTGGTCAACTCCGGCACCGAGGCCACCATGAGCGCGGTCCGGCTGGCCCGCGGGTTCACTGGCCGCGCCAAGATCGTCAAGTTCTCCGGCTGCTACCACGGCCACGTCGACGCATTGCTGGCCGACGCCGGCTCCGGAGTCGCGACGCTGGGCCTGCCGTCGTCGCCCGGCGTCACCGGCGCGACCGCGGCTGACACGATTGTGTTGCCGTACAACGACGTTGCTGCCGTGCAACAGACCTTCGCCCAATTCGGAGACCAGATCGCCGCGGTGATCACCGAAGCCAGCCCCGGCAACATGGGCGTCGTGCCGCCCGCGCCCGGTTACAACGCCGCGCTACGCGAAATCACCGCCGCGCACGGCGCACTGCTGATCGTCGATGAGGTGATGACCGGTTTTCGGGTCAGCCGAAGCGGCTGGTACGGCATCGATCCGGTCGACGCCGACTTGTTCACCTTCGGCAAGGTGATGAGCGGCGGGCTGCCCGCGGCTGCGTTCGGCGGCCGCGCCGAGGTGATGGAACGGCTGGCGCCGTTGGGGCCGGTGTATCAGGCCGGCACGCTGTCCGGCAACCCAGTGGCGATGGCCGCCGGGTTGGCGACGCTGCGCAACGCCGACGACGCCGTCTACGCGGCGCTGGATGCCAACGCCGACCGGCTGGCCGGCCTGCTGTCCGACGCATTGACTGAAGCCGGTGTGCCGCATCAGATTCCGCGGGCCGGCAATATGCTCAGCGTGTTCTTCGGCGATGCGCCGGTCACCGATTTCGCGTCAGCTCGCGCCAGCGAGACGTGGCGCTTCCCGTCCTTCTTCCACGCCCTGCTCGACGGCGGTGTCTACCCGCCGTGCAGCGCTTTCGAGGCGTGGTTCGTCTCAGCGGCGCTCGACGATGCCGCGTTCACCCGGATCGCCGAGGTGTTGCCCGCGGCCGCCGCCGCAGCCAAGGAGAGCAAGCCCTGATGGCCGAACAGACCCGAATCCACATGATCCGTCACGGCGAGGTGTACAACCCCGAGGGCGTGCTGTACGGGAGGCTGCCCGGATTCCGCTTGTCCGACAAGGGAATCCAGCAGGCGCAAGCGGTCGCTGACCTGCTGGCCGATCGCGACATCGTCGCGGTCATCGCCTCTCCGCTGCAACGGGCGCAGGAGACCGCCGCGCCCATCGTCGCCCGCCACGACCTGACGGTGGACACTGACCCCGACCTGATCGAGTCGTCGAACTTCTTCGAGGGCAAGCGGTTAGGGCCGGGCGACGGCGCGTGGCGCGATCCGCGGTTCTGGTGGCAACTGCGCAACCCGTTCACCCCGTCATGGGGCGAGCCCTACAAGCAGATTGCGGCCCGCATGACGACCGCGGTCGACAAGGCCCGCGCGCGGGCCGCCGGGCACGAAGCGGTGTGCGTCAGCCACCAGCTGCCGGTGTGGACGGTGCGGCTGTCGCTGACCGGCAAGCGGCTCTGGCACGACCCGCGCCGCCGCGATTGCGCGGTGGGCTCGGTGACCTCGTTGGTCTACGACGGCGACCGGCTGGTCGACGTGCTGTACCACGAGCCGGCGGGCGGTTGAGCGTGCGGCGGCTGGCATTCGTCGCCGCGGCGGTGGCCGGCCTGGTGGTCGGCTGCTCCAGCGGCCATGACGCAGTCGCGCAGGGCGGCACCTTCGAGTTCGTCGCTCCCGGCGGCAAAACCGACATCTACTACGACCCGCCCAGCCACCGCGGCCGGCCCGGGCCGGTCGCCGGCCCCGAGCTGATGGACCCGGCGCGCACGGTGTCCGTCGCCGACTTCCCCGGCAAGGTCGTCGTCATCAACGTCTGGGGCCAGTGGTGCGGGCCGTGCCGGGCCGAGGTCACCCAACTGCAGCAGGTGTACAACGCCACCAGCGCCGACGGCGTCACGCTGCTGGGCATCGACGTCCGCGACAACAACCGGCAGGCGGCCCAGGACTTCGTCAAAGACCGCAACGTGACGTTCCCGTCGATCTACGACCCGGCGATGCGCACGATGATCGCGTTCGGCGGCAAATATCCCACCACCGTCATCCCGTCCACGCTGGTGCTTGACCGCCAACACCGGGTCGCGGCGGTCTTCCTGCGTGAGCTGCTCGCCGCGGACCTGCAGCCGGTGGTGCAACGGATCGCGTCCGAACAATGACCGGGTTCGCTGAAATCGCCGCTGCCGGACCGATATTGCTGGCGCTGGCTGTGTGCCTGCTGGCCGGGCTGGTGTCGTTCGCCTCGCCGTGTGTGGTGCCGTTGGTGCCGGGCTACCTGTCGTATCTGGCGGCCGTGGTCGGTGTCGACGAGACTCCGCAACTCGGTGCGCTCAAAGCACCGCCGGCTGCGCGGTGGCGGGTGGCCGGTTCGGCGGCGTTGTTCGTCGCCGGGTTCACCGTGGTGTTTCTGCTCGGCACCGTCGCCGTGCTGGGCATGACCACCACGTTGATCACCGACCAGCTGCTGCTGCAGCGGGTGGGCGGGGCGCTGACCATCGTGATGGGCCTGGTGTTCGTGGGATACGTTCCGGCGCTGCAGCGTCAGGTCCGGTTCGCGCCGCAGCAGTGGTCGACGGTGGCCGGAGCCCCGCTGCTGGGTGCGGTGTTCGCGCTGGGCTGGACGCCGTGTCTGGGGCCGACACTGACCGGGGTGATCACCGTCGCATCGGCCACCGACGGCGCCAGCGTGGCCCGCGGCATCGTGTTGACGATCGCCTACTGCCTGGGCCTGGGCATCCCGTTTGTGCTGCTGGCGTTGGGGTCGGCGACCGCGGTCGCCGGTCTGGACTGGCTGCGCCGGCACACCCGGGCGCTGCAGATCTTCGGCGGCGTGCTGCTGATCGCGGTTGGCGTCGCGCTGGTCAGCGGCGTGTGGAACGACTTCATCTCCTGGCTGCGCGACGCGGTCGTATCCGACGTGAGGTTGCCGATTTGACCCGGCTGCTGGCTGCGCTTGTACACAAGACCCGCAACACCTGGCGCGCGCTGACCTCGATGGGCACCGCGCTGGTGCTGCTGTTTTTGCTGGCCTTGGGCGCGATGCCCGGCGCGCTGCTACCGCAGCGCAGCCTCAACGCCGGCAAGGTCGCCGAGTACCTGGCCGCCCACCCGCTGATCGGGCCGTGGCTGGATCGGCTGCAGGCGTTCAACGTGTTCGGCAGCTTCTGGTTCACCGCCATTTACACGCTGCTGTTCGTGTCGTTGGTGGGCTGCCTGACGCCGCGGATGATCGAGCATGCCCGCAGCATGCGGGCAACCCCGGTGCCGGCGCCCCGCAACCTGGCCCGGCTGCCCAAGCACGCCACCGCCACCATCGCGGGCGAACCCGATCAGTTGGCGGCGACGATGGCCGGCCGGCTGCGGGGTTGGCGCAAGGTCACGCGCAGCGCTGGCGGCGATCTGGAAATCTCCGCCGAAAAGGGCTATCTGCGCGAATTCGGCAACCTGCTGTTCCATTTCTCGCTGGTGGGCCTACTGGTCGCGGTGGCCGTCGGCAAGCTGTTCGGCTACGAGGGCAACGTCATCGTGATCGCCGACGGCGGTCCCGGGTTCTGCTCGGCATCGCCCGCCGCGTTCGATTCGTTCCGGGCCGGCAACACCGTCGACGGCACATCACTGCACCCAATCTGCTTGCGCGTCAACGACTTCGCCGCGCGCTACCTGATCAACGGGCAGGCCACGTCATTCGCCGCCGACATCGACTACCAGGCCGGCCGCGACCTCGCGAATAACAGCTGGCGGCCCTACCGGCTGGAAGTCAACCACCCGCTGCGCGTCGGCGGCGACCGGGTCTACCTGCAGGGCCACGGCTATGCGCCGACATTCACGGTGACCTTCCCCGACGGGCAGACCCGCACCTCGACGGTGCAGTGGCGCCCCGACAACCCCCGCACGCTGCTGTCGTCGGGCGTCGCACGCATCGACCCGCCGGCCGGTGCCTATCCCGACGCCGTCGAACGTCGTGAACACCAGATCGCGATCCAGGGTCTGCTCGCACCGACCGAGCAGCTCGACGGCAAGCTGCTGTCGTCGAGCTTTCCCGCGCTGCTGGACCCGGCCGTCGCCGTCGACATCTACGCCGGGGACACCGGCCTGGACACCGGGCGGCCGCAGTCGCTCTACACCTTGGATCCGCACCTCATCGACCAGCACCGGCTCACCAAGGCCAAACGGGTCAACCTGCGCGTCGGCGAGAGCGTGCGTCTCGATCAGGGCCCGGCTGCGGGCACCGTGGTCAGCTTCGACGGCGCGGTTCCGTTCGTCAACCTGCAGGTGTCGCACGACCCAGGCCAGATCTGGGTGCTGGTGTTCGCGATCACGATGATGGCCGGGCTGGTGGTGTCGCTGCTGGTGCGCCGACGGCGGATCTGGGTCCGGCTGACAGCGCCCGCGGCCGGTACGGTGAACGTCGAGCTGGGCGGCCTGGCGCGGACGGACAACTCCGGCTGGGGCGACGAATTCGAGCGGCTCGTCGACCGGTTGCAGGACGGGCTGGAAACGCCAGCCGCCGCGCCTAGTGAGCCGGTCGGGACCGGGAGGAGCCAATGAACACCACGCACGTCAACCTGGACCTGGCGCGCAATTCGGATTGGGCGTTCACTTCCGCGGTGGTGGTGCTGGTGGTGGCCCTGCTGCTGCTGGCCGTCGAACTTGCCTATTCCCGCAGCCGACGAGTCGAACGCGAGTTGGTCAGCGCCGGATCGGTCGCCGCTGACAGCCCAACACCGGGTGTCGTGCCGGACACCCCGCGGCGGCCATTCGACGAGCGGGTCGGGCGGGCCGGGCTGATCCTGGTCTATGCCGGGATCGGCTTGTTGCTGCTCTGCATTGTGCTGCGCGGCCTGGCCACCATGCGGGTGCCGTGGGGCAACATGTACGAGTTCATCAACCTGACGTGCTTTTGCGGCTTGGTCGCCGGTGCGATCGTGTTGCGCCGACCTCAGTACCGCCCGCTGTGGGTATTCCTGCTGCTGCCGGTGCTGATTTTGCTGACCGTGTCCGGTCGCTGGCTCTACACCAATGCCGCGCCGGTGATGCCCGCGCTGCAGTCCTACTGGCTGCCGATCCACGTATCGGTGGTCAGCCTGGGATCCGGGGTGTTCCTGGTGGCGGGGGTGGCCAGCATCCTGTTCCTGCTGCGGACCTCTCGGCTGGGCGAAGCGGACGCACCGGGCGCGTTTGCCCGGATGGTGCAGCGGTTGCCGGACGCGCAGACGCTGGACCGGATCGCCTACCGGACCACGATCTTCGCTTTCCCGGTATTCGGCTTCGGCGTGATCTTCGGCGCGATCTGGGCCGAGGAGGCCTGGGGCCGGTATTGGGGCTGGGATCCCAAGGAGACGGTCGCGTTCATAGCTTGGGTGGTTTACGCCGCCTACCTGCATGCTCGCTCGACGGCGGGCTGGCGGGACAGGAAAGCGGCGTGGATCAATGTGGTCGGTTTCGTGGCGATGGTGTTCAACCTGTTCTTCGTCAACCTGGTGACGGTTGGCCTGCACTCCTATGCTGGGGTGGGCTAGGCCGACATCGGGGGGTGCCGATCGGCGCTTCATATGTTCGCCTAACAGGACCGTTCGTCAACTAGCGACCCGAGTGTTGCAACAAGGGGAAAGAACACGTGTCTGAGCATCCGACGCACGGTGCGAATGCGGGGGTATCGCACGGTCGCGAAGACCATCCGACCAGCGAGCTGCCGCCGCAGCCACCGGTCACCGAGCCGCCGACCACGGCGTTTGCCGGTTTCCGCACCGAGCGGCGGTTCAGCGAGGCGCAGACGCGGGGCGTGCCGCCGCCGCAGACTCACCTCGAACCGCGGGCTTGGGCGGCCACGCCGCACAAGGGACTTCCGCGGGTGGTCGATTCGCCGTCGCAGAGCTACAGCGGCTATTACGGCGGGCAGCCGCCCAACCCGCAGGCCAACACCAGGCAACGGCCGGCGGTGCCCCCCTCGCGGTATCCGGAACTGTCCACCAGCACGCTGCTGCGGCAGGTCAAGCCGGCGCCGTCGGAGGGCTGGCGTCGCTGGCTGTACGTCTTGTCGGGACAGTTGATCAACGTCGGTGAAAGCCCGCGGGTCATGCGGTACAACGATCTGACCGTGCAGGTCAACCGGCCGCTGCGGGGTTGCTACCGGATCGCGATGCTGTCGCTGAAGGGCGGCGTGGGCAAGACCACCATCACCGCCACGCTGGGCTCGACCTTCGCGTCGATCCGCGGCGACCGGGTGGTGGCTGTGGATGCCAACCCCGATCGCGGGACGCTGAGCCAGAAGGTGCCGCTGGAGACCCCGGCCACCGTGCGCCACCTGCTGCGCGACGCCGAGGGCATCGAGCGCTACAGCGATGTCCGCAGCTACACCTCGCAGGGCCCGAGCCGGCTGGAGGTGCTGGCCTCAGAAAGCGATCCGGCCATGTCCGAGGCGTTCAGCGCCGAGGACTACTCGCGGACGCTGGAAATTCTGGAGCGGTTCTACGGCCTGGTGCTTACCGACTGCGGGACCGGGCTTCTGCATTCGGCGATGACGTCGGTGCTGGATAAGGCCGACGCGCTGGTCGTGGTCAGCTCGGGATCGATCGACGGCGCGCGCAGCGCGTCAGCGACGCTGGACTGGCTCGACGCGCACGGCCACGAGGAACTGGTCCGCAACTCGATCGCGGTCATCAACGCGGTGCGGCCGCGGTCGGGCAAGGTCGACATGCAGAAGGTGGTCGATCACTTCTCGCGGCGGTGCCGCGCGGTGCGTCTGGTTCCGTTCGATCCGCATCTCGAGGAGGGCGCGGAGATCAGCCTGGACCGGCTGAAGCGGGAAACGCGCGAAGCGCTCATCGAGTTGGCAGCTGTTGTCGCCGAGGGTTTTCCGAGCGATCAACGCCGATCCAACGAGCACTTCATCTAGCGCGATTTAACGCGGGTTGTTATCGCCACGGCCGAGCCGCCACAGGAAATCCGGATCGTCGTCGGGGCCGATGACGCGAGTCTTCGGGCGATTGACCTGTGACCGGGCCGCGCGCCAGCCAACGTAGACCAGCGTCCCCAGAACGAGGACGAGGAGCAGGTACAGCACTCAACACCTCCTTGGTCCGAATATACGCGGCGTCCTAGGCTCGCACTGTGCCAAAGCCTGAGAGCTCCGTCGGTCATGCTGTCGTCAGTGTCCTGCTGTATGTCGTGGCCCGATTGGTCTTGGTGGTGGTGCTCGCCGCGGTGATCTACGGAGCAGGCCAACTGATTGGCGTGCACGAGTTTCCGATAATCGTCGCCGTGTTGTTCGCGCTCATCATCGCAATGCCGCTGGGCATCTGGTTGTTCGGTCCGCTGCGCCGCCGGGCCACTGCCGGTCTCGAGGTGGCCACCGAGCGCCGGCGCCGCGACCGCGAGCAACTACGGGCCAGGTTGCGCGGCGAGGCACCACCCGACGACGCGTCCGACGCCTCCGATTGAAATCGCTTCTCGGACAAGGCCCACTTCTGGCCGAGTGTGCATCGACGGCGACGACACGCCGACGGATGCCGCCCTGTGTGCACGCTCGAAGCCGTGAGCGCACAGTCGAAAGCACCTCAGCGGGCCAACACCAATGCGGCTGCCACCGCGATCGACCACACCAGCATCGCCAGGCCGGTGTCGCGGAGCACTGGAATCAGCTCCGCTCCTAGCCGACCGGATCGCACCGGTGCGGCCGCCCGCAGCGCCAACGGGGTGGCCACCAGCCCGACCGCACACCATGGCGTAGCGACCGTCAGCGCCAAGGTCGACACTGCGGCCAGCACCAGCAGCGCCTGATAAAGCCGACGAGTCCCGGTGTCGCCCAAGCGCACCGCCAGCGTCAGCTTGCCGGACTGCCTGTCGGTGGGGATATCCCGCAGGTTGTTGGCCACCAACACCGCCGACGACAGCGCGCCCGTCGTCACCGCCAGCACCACGCCCACCCAGTCCACCCGCAACGCCTGCGTGTACTGGGTGCCGAGCACCGCGACCAGCCCGAAGAACACGAATACCGCGAGTTCGCCAAAACCCGCATAGCCGTACGGTTTTGACCCGCCGGTGTACAGCCAGGCGCCGGCGATGCAGAATGCGCCGACCAGAATCAGCCAGGGTGCGCTGGTCACCGCCAGTGCCAACCCGGCCGCCGCGGCGACGCTAAGGCTGACCACGGCCACCGCCAGCACCGACCGCGGCGTCGCCAGCCGGGAACCGACCAGGCGCAGCGGCCCGGCGCGGACGTCGTCGGTGCCGCGGACGCCGTCGGAGTAGTCGTTGGCGAAGTTGACCCCGATGATCAATGCCACCGCGACGGCCAGTGCCAGCAGCGCCTTCCACCAGTTGGCGGCGTGCAGCCAGGCGGCGGCGCCGGTGCCCGCGATCACCGGAGCGATTGCGTTGGGAAGTGTTCGCGGGCGCGCGCCCGCGATCCATTGCGCAAAACTGGCCACCCGTCGATCGTTCCATGCGCGTGCACGACAATGCGTACATGCCCGCCGGCGACGATGCAGAGCGGAGCGATGAGGAGGAGCGGCGGATAGATGCTTGCAGTAATCGGCGGCAGCGGCTTCTACACGTTCTTCGACTCAGACGCACGCAGCGTCAACCTGGACACTCCGTTCGGTAAGCCGAGTGCGCCGGTCACGGTGGGTGCCGTCGGCCGGCATGAGGTCGCGTTCCTGCCCCGCCACGGCGCCAGTCACGAGTATCCAGCGCACAAGGTGCCGTATCGGGCCAACATGTGGGCGCTGCGCGCACTGGGGGTGCGCCAAGTCTTCGCCCCGTGCGCGGTCGGCAGCCTGACGCCGGAACTCGAGCCGGGTGCGATTGTGGTGCCCGATCAGTTGGTGGACCGTACCCGTCGTCGCGCCGACACCTACTTCGACTCCGGTGCGGCGCACGTGTCCTTCGCCGATCCGTACTGCCCGACGTTGCGGTCCGCGGTCACCGGACTGCCCGGGGTAATCGATGGCGGCACAATGGTGGTCATCGAGGGTCCGCGGTTCTCCACCCGCGCCGAAAGCCAGTGGTTCGCTGCCGCCGGCTTCACCTTGATCAACATGACCGGCTACCCGGAGGCGGTGCTGGCTCGCGAGCTCGACATATGCTATGCCCCAATTGCTTTGGTGACAGATCTGGACGCCGGTATCGACGCCGGCGCCGGGGTGAAGGTCGTCGACGTCATCGCCGAGTTCGACAAGAACATCGAGCCGTTCAAGAAGCTGGTGGCCGAGGCGATCGGCCGGGTCGCCGCCGGACACACCTGCACCGAGTGTCTGTCGCACGCCGGCACCGAGCTGCCGTTCGACCTGCCGTGAGAGTGCTGCTGACCGGCGCGGCCGGATTCATCGGGTCGCGAGTCGATGCGGCGCTGCGGACCGCGGGCCACCAGGTGATCGCCGTGGACGCGATGCTGGCCGCGGCGCACGGCGGCGATGCGGCGCTGCCGCGCGATTGCCAACGTGTTGACATCCGCGATGCAGACGCGCTGGCCCCGCTGCTGGACGGTGTCGATCTGGTCTGCCACCAGGCCGCGGTGGTCGGGGCAGGCGTGAACGCCGCAGACGCGCCGGACTACGGCAGCCACAACGACTTCGGCACCACGGTGCTGCTGGCGCAGATGTTTCGCGCCGGGGTAAAGCGTCTGGTGCTGGCGTCGTCGATGGTGGTCTACGGGCAGGGCCGGTACCGCTGCGGCGAGCATGGTCCGGTCGACCCGCTGCCGCGGCGACGGACCGACCTCGATGCCGGTGTTTTCGAGCACCGCTGTCCGGTCGGCGGGGAGCAGCTCGACTGGCAGTTGGTCGACGAGGACGCGCCGCTGCGGCCGCGCAGCCTTTACGCGGCCAGCAAGGTCGCCCAAGAGCATTACGCGCTTGCCTGGTCGGAATCGACGGGCGGATCGGTGGTGGCGCTGCGCTACCACAACGTCTACGGCCCCGGCATGCCGCGCGACACACCGTATTCCGGCGTCGCCGCGATCTTTCGCTCAGCACTCGAAAGGGCCGATTCGCCAAAGGTTTTCGAAGATGGCGGCCAGATGCGGGACTTCGTTCACGTCGACGACGTGGCCGCGGCCAACGTGGCCGCGGTGGCGGCCGACCGCGGCGGGTTCACTGCCGCCAATGTCTGTTCGGGACAGCCGATTTCCATCATGGCAGTCGCGGCGGCGCTTTGCCGGGCGCGCGATTCCGTGGTGTCGCCGGTGGTCACCGGTCAGTACCGCAGCGGCGACGTGCGCCACATTGTTGCCGATCCGGCCCGCGCCGCCGACCTGCTGGGTTTCCGGGCAGCCGTCAACCCGCAGGAAGGGTTGCGCGAGTTCGCGTTTGCGCCGCTGCGCGACTAGCGTCGGCAGGCCGAGAACGTGCAGGTACTCTTCGGCCCATGAGTCCAGCTTTCGAACCGAAGGATCCCGACTACGCGCAGCGAGTGCGGGAGACCTTCGCCCGGCAGGGTCTGATGGGTACGTTCGCAGCGTGGCGAGGTCGTCCGTCCCGGCCGAAATCTTACTGTCTGCCGCGGCGATGCCTACGCGGTCTCCGGCGGCGGTTCGAAACACGTGGCGACCATCCTCACCACCATGACCGCCATCGCGGAACCCAACTGAGGCACTGGTGGGCGGGTGCGGCGCCGGTACCATTCAAAGATGACTGACCCAGCCCCGTCGTGGCCCAACGTGACACGCCGCCAGGTGCTGCTCGGCAGCTCATTACTCACCGCTGGTCTGCTCGCCTGGGGCAGTTCACTGCACAGCCCGCTGGCCCGCAGCTCACCGGACACATCGAACGCCACCTTTCCAGTCACCCATACCGACGCGGAGTGGCGGCAACTCCTGAGCCCGCAGCAGTATCAGATCCTGCGCAACGCCGGCACCGAGCAGCCGTTCAGCAGCCCGCTCGATAATGAGCACCGACCGGGTGTGTTCAGTTGCGCGGGTTGTGCGCAGGACCTGTTCTCGTCTGCCACCAAGTTCGACAGCGGCACCGGCTGGCCAAGCTTCTACCAGTCGCTGGGCAACGCCGTGCTTACGCGTCAAGACGACTCGCTGGGCATGACGCGCACCGAAGTGCTGTGCAGTCGCTGTGGCGGGCACCTCGGCCACGTCTTCGATGACGGCCCGGCACCGACCGGCCTCCGTTACTGCATGAACGGCGTCGCAATGAACTTTCGGCCGCAATCAGTTTGACGCCGGCATGGCCGACGCTGTCGTGACGGTGGTGTTGCCGTGTCTGAGCGAGGCCGAGTCGCTGCCGTTTGTGCTGGCGGCCAGGCCGGCGCCGCGGCTATTGTTCGCCCGCTGATCGATAGATCTTGGGTCGGTCGGACGCTGCGTGCTGCATTGAATCTCCGGCCGGGCGATGGATCCGTGGCGGCTGGGTAGGTCGCGGGGGAGCCTGCATGGTCCGGCGAGCGCGCCGGCCCGCGACTATAGCCACGGCCAGGACGCCCAGGGCCAGCCCACACAGCACGACATCGAACGTGCTGGTGATCTGCTGGGCGAGATTGTTTCCGTAGACCGCGCTATTCATCCCGGCGGGGCGCTTGGGCGCCAGGAACCGCGGAGCCAGTGCGATGCCCACCACGATGCGGGCAACGGTGAGGGTGAGCAGGAGCCCACACACTGACGAGACCAACCTGGCGGACACCGAAAGGTTGACCAGGTTGAACCGAAGCCAGACCGCAACGACGGCGGTGAACAGATCGAACGCGGCCAGCGCCAAGCTGTCGTACCGCGAGAACGGGAAATTTAAGCTCACTGTGACCAGCAGGTCGGAAATTCTCATCACCACCGAGCCTGCGCACCATACGGCGATGAGCAACAGGCCTTTTCGCGCTGCCTCGCGCCACAGGGTCTCGTCGATCGGTCGTCTGGCCAGGGCCTGCAGCAGTGCCGGCGGCGCAAGGATCGCCCCGGCCGCAGCCCAAGCCAGATAGCCCTCGAAGCCAACCCCCGCCGTCGACGTGTTCTGCGCTATCCCGTGGAATCCATCGATCTCGCGGCCGATGGGAAGGATCCAGACGATGACCCCGGCGACGAGTGTCGATGCTCCCAGCGCGACACTCGCCAGCCGGAACGGCTTGGTGTCCTGGATGATCCACCTCGATGCGACGATGACCGCAACCAATGCCACCACGCCATAGACCGCCGCGGTCACGATGACCGCGACATTCTGCTTGCCGAAACCGGACGTACCGGCGGTGCCGGGCAGCGCATAACGCACCCGCCAGTACAGGACGAACACGAAGCTCAACACTGCAGCAACGATCGATGCGTAGCCCACGACCCGGGCCGACGCCAGCCACCTGGCGAACCTGCCGTCATCTGCGACTGCTTCGGTGATCACCGGTTGCGCGCAGAGCAGCGAACCGGCCAGCGCCAGCCATGCACCTGGGCCGAGCCCAGCCGGCACTTTGACGCTGCCGCCGTATCGGACCGTCTGTACCGCGTCGAACACCACGAAGGCCAACACCAGCAGCAGGTAAGGGATGTTGAGGCTGAGACGGAGCCGCCCGGCCAGGACCGCGTTGGTGCGTGACGGGCCTGCGTAGGTCGCGGCAACCGACACCAGAGAAAGCGCTGTCGCCAGAAACAGCAGCCCGAGAACGGCTGTGCTGCTATCCGGGGTTCCCATCCCGAAGTACAAATTCCATGGGAAAACCACTGCAAGCAAAAGCAGAACCACGCCGGTGACGTCCCTGGCGATGTTCCATCGTCGCGTCGGGTCGCGGTACGGCACGGCTAGTGCGTGGTGAGTCGACGATGGTTGAGCTCGGGTATGCGCGATCCGAGGCAGTGGGCCAGTCGGTCCGGTCGGCGGGTCGTTGTCGCTTTCGCTCACCGGCTTCCCCTGGGATCGTCGCAGTTACTCGTCGGCGCTCGGTCGGTTCTGAACCCAGTCAACACTAGCGTCGTCATCCCGCTGCCGGTTTGCTTAGTGACGAGTTATCGATCGAACGCTGATACTGGCGGTGTTGTGCGGTGTAATGCTGCTAAGACATTGCTGCAGGAGAGGCCGGGTGGTGGACGCAGTTCTTGGGGTAGCGGTCACCGGTCCGGTCGCACGCCTGGCGCTTGTTGGGCCCACCCCCGGCGGGCTCGACGTGATCGATCAATCGACGGTTGACGTGGCGGCGAACCCGATCGAGAAATTGACCGACACCGTGGTCGGCACCTACCGGTTACTCGCCGAGGAAAACCATCGGCTGGTCGCTACCGGGGTGTGCTGGTCGGACCAGCAACTTGCCGATGAGCTGCGCCGGCTATTGATCGCCGCCGGCGTCGAGGACGTTGCGCTGGTGTCGGAGCCTGAAGCGGCAACGGCACTGGTGCGCAACACATCTCGTGGCGAGGGGGAGCGTCGTACTGCCGTGCTGTTGGTCAATGATCAGACGGCGACGTTGTCGATGGTGGGCGCCGACGAAGCGCCGCCGACCGTCCTGGCCGCCCAGCCGATCGAGGGGTCCGACGCTACTGCTGCGTGCGACACGTTAATGGGCCGGCTGGGTGCCGAAGCCGGCGCCGCGGGCGACGTCTATTTGATCGGCACATCGCCTGAGCTCAACACCGTCGCCAACCAGCTCCGCGCCACATCGTCGATGCCGGTGCAGGTTCCGGATGACTTCGCGATCGCACGTGGCGCAGCGATGGCGGTGGAACCGACGACGATGACCCAAGCGGTCATGCTGCCCGACGAAACAACAGCGATTCCGCCCGCTGCAGAGATGACGCAGATGAGTGCCCAGCAGGGAGATCAGTTGGCCTATTCGATGGCTGACGATTCCCAGCTGCTTCCGATGGATGCGACGAGCGAGCCCGAAGATGACTACGCAGAGGGACCCGCTCCGCGGCTCAGCACTCGGTCGTTGCTCATCAGCAATGCAGTTGTCGCGTTCGCGGTCATCGGTTTTGCTGTGTTGGCTGTGGCGGTGGCGGTCAGCATCCGCCCGACCGCGGCTCAACAGCCGGTGCAGGGTCACCCGAATACCGCGCCGGGAAAGTTTATGCCGCCGTTGCCAACTCAGCAGCAGGCGCCGCTCCCGCCGGTACCTGCCGCTAATCCCGCCGCCGTGCTGCCCCCTGGCAGTGGCCTTCCGGAGGTCTCCAGCCCTGGTGCTCAGCAGGTTGCTCCAGTGGCCCCGGCCCCCGCCGTGCCCCCGGCCCCCGACGTTCCCGCTCCCGTGAACCCGCCCAACCCAGTGCCGATTCCGATCCCGATCCCCATCCCAATCCCGTTCCCCAACACGACCGGTACGACGACCGGCGACCACGACCGGACCACGACCGGGACGACGACCGGCACCACGACCGGGACCACGACCGGGACGCACGACCGGGACCACGACGGGGACGACGACCGGGACCACGACCGGTACGACGACCGGTACCACGACCGGGACGACGACGGGGACGACGACCGGTACCACGACCGGTGGACGACGACCGGCACCACGACCGGGACGACGACGGGGACGACGACCGGACCACGACCGGTGGGACGACGACCGGGACGACGACGGGGACGACGACCGGTACCACGACCGGGACGACGACGGGGACGACGACCGGGACCACGACGACGGGGACGACGACGGGGACGACGACCGGTACCACGACCGGGACCACGACCGGGACGACGACGGGGACGACTACCGGGACACACGACGGGGACGACTACGGGGACGACGACCGGTACTACGACCGGGACCACGACCGGCACCACGACCGGTGGGACGACCACCGGCGGCAAGTTCCACTTCTGACGGCAGGAGCAGTCAGGCATCGCCTACTGTCGAAGACCATGCCCGACGGTCTGGTCACGGTGGTGTTGCCGTGTTTGAACGAGGCCGAGTCGCTGCCGTTTGTGCTGGCGGGTATGCCCGCCGGCTACCAGGCACTGGTGGTCGACAACAACAGCACCGATGACACCGCCGAGGTGGCCCGCCGCCACGGCGCTCGGGTGGTCGCCGAACCGCGGCCTGGCTACGGCTCGGCCGTGCACGCCGGGGTAGTAGCGGCGACGACCCCGATCGTGGCGGTGATCGACGCGGACGGCTCCCTCGATCCCGCCGACTTGCCGGCACTGGTCGCCGAACTCGAGCGTGGTGCCGACCTGGCCATCGGCAGGCGCCGCCCGGTGCCGGGGTTGCGCTGGCCCTGGGTGGCGCGGCTGGGGACGGTGATGATGAGTTGGCGGCTGCGCACCCGGCACGGCATCCCGGTGCACGACATCGCACCGATGCGGGTCTTTCGACGAGACGCCCTGCTGAGCCTGGGAATCAACGACCGCCGCTCGGGATACCCGCTGGAGCTGCTGGTGCGCGCGGCTGCGGCCGGCTGGCGGGTCATCGAGCACGACGTCGCGTACGGGCCCCGGGTCGGGGGTAAGTCGAAGGTCAGCGGTTCGTTGCGGGGCAGTGTGACCGCAATCCTGGACTTTTGGAAGGTGATCTCGTGAGCGTCCTGCCGGTGACGCTGCTGGTGGTGGCCAAGGCCCCCGTTCCCGGCCGGGCCAAGACCCGGCTGGCGGCGACCGTCGGCGACCAGGTTGCCGCCGAGATCGCCGCCGCCGCCTTGCTGGACACCCTCGAGGTGGTGGCGGCCACACCGGTCGCAACGCGGGTCGTGGCGCTCACCGGTGAGCTCGACGACGCCGCCGAGGCCGCGGCGATCCGCCGCCGGCTCGCCTCGTTTGCTGTAATCGCTCAGCGCGGCAACGGATTTGGCGACCGGCTCGCCCATGCGCATGCCGACGCGGCCGCTGTCGACGGCTATCCGGTGCTGCAGATCGGCATGGACACTCCGCAGGTGACCGTCGGCTTGTTAGCGGATTGCGGGCGATGCCTGGTCGAGTCGTCGGCGGTCCTCGGGTTGGCCAGCGACGGCGGCTGGTGGGCGCTCGGCGTCGGCACCCCAGCGCTCGCCGAGTGTCTGCGCGATGTCCCGATGTCGCAACCGGACACTGGCGCCCTGACGCTGAAATCGTTGCGTGACAACGGTGTCAGCGTCGCTCTGCTCGACGAGCTGGCCGATTTCGACATCGTCGACGACGTGGCGGCGGTTCGCGAGAGCTGTCGGCCGACCAGTAGGTTCGCGCAAGTCACCCGCGCTGCGGGTCTCTGAACGGTCTACCAGTGGGTGAAGATCAGGCTGTTCAGCAATAGAGCGCCGACGACGTTGACGGCCAGCCACAGCCGTGCAGACCGCGGCGGCAGCAGCGCGGGCGCTGCAGTCAGCCAGACGGCGAACGGCAGCCAGATCCGTTCGGTCTCAGCCTTGCTCAGCATGCTCACGTCCGCGCAGACAATGGCGATCAGCATCGCCAGGATCAGCAGGTGCAGACCCGACCGCCGGCGGATCGCGGGTGGGTCGAACACTTCGGCGAGTCCGGCGACGCTGCCCAAGCCGATCGCGCACACCACCGACGCCAGGTTGGCCCAGCTCCAGTACTGAAACGGACGGTTATGGGCGATACCCTGCCAATAGCGTTGTTGGACAAGGGTGTAGCCGTCGAACCACCAGAAGCCGGCAGCGGCGAACGCGGCCGCCACCGCCACTGCGCCCAGGACCGCCGGGCCCAGTGCCCGCAGCGCCGCGCGCCAGTTGGCCGCGGACACCAGCACCGCCAGCGCCGGAATGGCCATCAACGCCAGACCGTAACTGAGGAACACCGCCCAGCCGAGCAGCAAGCCTGCCGTCGTCGCGACCAGTGCAGGGAACCGAAGCGTGCCATGCACTGCCAGTGCCAGCAGCGCGATGCCCCAGGCGGCGACCCCGGCGAAGTACCCGTCGGCGGAGACCGCGATCCAGATCGCCGTCGGCGCGACCGCGACGAACGGCGCGGCTCGGCGCGCGGTCGGTTCGTCGGCCAGAGTTCGCAGTGTGATCACGATTGCGGCGGCGGCGCTCGAGCCGACCAGCAGGCACAACAACCCGGCCCACGCGCCGCCGCCCAAGCCGATACGGTCCAGCCAGACGAACGTCAGCAGCGCGCCCGGCGGGTGCCCGGAGACGTGGGTGATCCACGAGTTCGGCTGGAAATCCAGGATCCGACTCGAGAACGTCCGCAGCGTCTCCGGGATGTCGGTGATGCCCGGCACCTGCGGCAGGTACTCGTCCTTATCGGTCAACCGGCCGGCGAAGCCGCGTTGCCAGCCGTCGATCATTGCCAGCGAGAACGCCCACACGCAGGACATTGCCCAGGCGGCCAGCGGCAGCTTCCGCCACGAAAGCTGCTGTGCCACAGTGGGTCCCCACAGCATCGCGGCCAGCCCGAGCAGAATTGCCGGTCCGGTGCCCCAGCCGACGTGGGCGTCGAACCAGCCGAAGATCGGGGCGGCCCCGGCATGCCAGCCGAAACGGTCCGGCGCGGCGTGCACACGCGACACGATGCCCCAGTGCATGCGGGGCACGACGAACGCGGCCGCAACCAGGATCAGCCCGACCGTGGCCGCGAATGTCTCCCGGCGAGCGATCCTCACGACCGCTTACCTTATTGGACTATTGGCCGGCAGCCGCCTCGGCCGCAGGCTGTTGGGGCGGCCGTCCTTTACGCAGCGTGTCGAGCAATTCGCGGTAGGGCCCGACCAGGTAGACGGTGTCGTCGGCGTGCAGTCGGGCGTCGCGGCGTGGATGGAGCTTGACCAGTGCATTGGGCCGGGTGATGGCGATGACCCGGGTCTGGGTGGACAGTTCGAACATGCGCAGGCCGTCGAGTTCGCTGCCCGGTGCCACCCGCATTCCGCCGACCACAAACGAGCGTTGCCCCACCGAGAAGGTGCTCAGCACCTGTAGGCCGACCGCGGCGCCGATAAACCAGGGTGCGGCCAATTCGACGGTGGATCTGACATTTTCGAAACCGAAGCGCTGTGCCACGGCGAAGCCCAGCGTGCGGTCGAAGACCCGCAGCACCAGCGGAACGTCCGTCCAGTTGAGCCCTGGCCGTATTTCGGTGCCCAACATTTCGGTCAGCACGATTCCGGTTTCGATGTTGATCATGTCGTTGCGGGTCAGCACCGCCACCGCGCGAGCGTGATCCACCCGTGCTGATTGCAGGGTCTGGCGCAACGTGGCGTCGCCGAAGACCACCGGCACGTCGAGTTTGCGCGCCGCGGGCAGAAAGCGGTTCTCCTCGTCTTGCTCGATCACCGCCACGTCGTATCCGGCAGCGGCCAGGTCGCTGACCACGCGGATGCCGATTGCGCTCAACCCGACGACGACGATGTGGTTGCGCAGATGGCGTATCCGGGGGCGGGCGGCCCCGAGGACGAAGCGGCGCGACAGCAACACGTCGGCGACGAACGCGACCAGCAACGCGGTTACCGTCACCCCGCTGAACATCAACAGGGCCGCGAACACTCGCAGCCAGGTGGGCTGGTGCACGAAGCTGTAGTCGCCGTATCCGGTCGTGGTCATGGTCTCGACGCTGAAGTAGAACGCGTCAACCCAGCCCATGCGTGGCGGGGCCTTGTAGTTGAGCCGCAACAACACTGTTGAGCAGGTCAGCAGGACCGCCGCGGTGCCCACGATGGGAAAAAACGCCGGGTTGAACTCGTTGATCAGGGCCCGTACGGCGTCGATCGCACGCCGCACGCGCGGCTGGCGCGATCGGGCGCGGGTCGGGTCTGGAACCTTGATGCCTTGGGCGGCCACTTCGTCGGCGGTGCCGACCATCACCGTCCAGTCACCGGCATGGACCTGCTGATCCCGGCTCGGGCAGACGTCCATCTCGCCGGGAGTGGGGGATTCGTCGCCGTGAATGACCGCCACCGGCGCCAAATCGCCGTAGAGTTCGCGCAGTGTCGCGGCGCGGTACGCCTCGCCGCCGGCGACGACGAATCGGATTCCGGCGGCTTCGAATTGATGAGTTCTGCGCTCCAAACACGCCTCGACGATCGACGGCGCCGCGAGTTCGGGGACGTTGAGGATCGCACCGGGTCCGTTGTCGTCGGCCACCGCTTCACGTAGCACGTCATTCGCCAGCCGCGCCACCACTCGCGCATTCGGGTTGGCTCTGCGTGTCAGCAGCGCGATTTCGAGATTGATTGCGTCGTCATCCCCGGCGCAGACGACAGCGCGCGCATGAGAAACCTCGGCGAGGTTGAGCTCGCGAGCGATCCCGGCCTCTGACTGCTCGATGTTGGCCAGCCGGGCGACTGTCGCGCCGGCGTTTTTCAGCTCCTCGACAATCGTCATGGCCAGCGCATCATCACCGCTGACGATGATGTGGCGATCCATTGGCGCATTATGTCATCCGGGCACCTACCGCCAACCGCGCTACGACAACCGCTTTGCGGCGTGGCGGGCCAATGCCTGCCGGTCCAGCTTGCCGATCCCGCGCACCGGCAACGCATCGACGATAAGCAACTCGCGGGGCGCGGCGGTGCGGTCCAGGGTTTGCATGACGTGTGCCCGTAGCGTTTCGAGCGAGGGTGGGGCGCAACCATCGGCGACCACGATGGCAGCGACCACCCGCTGACCCAGCCGCTCGTCGTCCAGCCCGAAAACCCCGCAGTCTGCCACCGCAGGATGCGTTCGCAGGGCGGCCTCCACAGGCTGCGGCAGGATGGTCAACCCGCCCGTGCTGATCGCCTCGTCGGCCCGGCCCAGCACACTGAGCGCACCCGAATCATCAACAACCCCAACATCATCGGTGCGAAACCAGCCCGCTTCGGCGAACGGGTCGGGATCGGGCGGGTTGCGATAGCCTTTCGCCAGTGTCGGACCGCCGATCACGATCCGGCTGTCGGCGTCCACCCGCACCCGCACCCCGTCGAGCGGAACGCCGTCGTATACGCAGCCGCCGGCGGTTTCGCTCATTCCGTAGGTGCGCACCACCGTGATACCCGCGCTTGCGGCGGCGTCGAGGACGGGTCGCGGGGCCGGGCCACCGCCAATCAGCACGCTGTCCAGCTCGGCCAGCGCCGCAGTGGCCGCCGGGTCGGTCAGCGCCTTGGCCAACTGGGTGGCCACCAGCGCCGTGTAACGGCGACCGGAGCCGAGTTGCTCTACCGCAGAAGGTAATTGGGCGACGTCGAAGCCGGTCGACACATCCAGCTCAATCGGAGTGGTATCGGCCAGCAGGCTGCGTACCAGCACCTGGACGCCGGCGATGTGGTACGGCGGCAAAGCCAACAGCCACCGGCCCGGCCCGCCCAGCCGGTCGTGGGTGGCCGCGGCGCCGGCGGTGAGCGCGGCCGCGGACAGCAAAGCACCCTTGGGCGCACCGGTAGTTCCCGATGTCGTCACCACCAAGGCGATGTCGTCGTCGATAGCTTCACCCACCCGCAGCGCGGCCAGCGTCGATCGGTGATCGGCACCGGCGGGCACCGGCAGCAGCGCGGATGCCCGGCCGTGCAGAACCTGCTCGAGAGCCGCCAGCAGCGGTCGCGCCGAGGAGCCCTGCGCCACGGCGAATGCGCGCAGGACGGCTATCCGGCCTCCTCGCCGTCGCGGGGATCGTCCAACGGCCAACCTTTGATGGCCAGGTGAGCCCGGACGCGCTCGATGTCCTCCGGCGACGGCAACTCGTCGGTGATCTGTGTGATCAACACACCGATGTCGACGTCATCGAATCCGTCCCGCCGACTTACTTCGCGAGCCACCGCCTTGACTTCGTCGCTGCTCAGCCGACGGCTAAGCAGCGCGAGCACCGGGAAATAATCGGTGGGTGGTATTCCCTCGGGATACCCCGCGCGCAGCCAGTCGATGATCGAGGTCAGGAATCGGTTCACACTGCCTCAACTTCCCCCGTACGGCCCGAGTTAAGCGCCAACAGCGAATGAATTGCGATCTTACGCGGGCTTGGCGCCGAGGATGTACCAGCCAGTGTGCGCGCCGAGGAAATCGCGGGCGACGTACAACACACCGATGACGACGAAGAACAGCGCCAACCCGTACAACGCCCAGCTGAGCGCGGTCAGTGCCGGATTCTTTGGCCATACGGCCTGGCCGTCGGATCCTGCGATACCGTCGCCCACGGAGCCCACTTTGACTGCGAGTGCGAACAGCGCCGGCAGCCCGCTACCCAGGAGCAGACCGAAGATCAGGATCTTCAACGAAGCCTCGTAGTTGAACCAGTGGCTCACAGCTTGCCCGCTTTCTTAGCTGGGATGGTGTCGGAGCTGTTGCTGATGTTGGATGCGCCGACCTCGCCGTTGGTTGTGGGAGCTCCCGCACCGACGGTGACCGGCTCGTCGACCTCGTCGAGCCCGGCGGTCAGGTCGCCCTTCCACTCGGCGTTGACGTTCTTGTGGTCCACCTTCGACTTGCGCGACCGCAGGTAGATGGCCGTGGCCACCGCCACCAGCAGGCCGAACCCGATGATCGAGCCGGCGACGCCGCCGATCCCGTGGACCACCCAGTAGGTGACCGCACCGACCAGACCGGCCGACGGCAGAGTGATCAGCCACGCGGTGGCCATCCGCCCGGCCACCCCCCAACGCACCTCTGCTCCTGGTTTCCCGACGCCGCTGCCGAGCACGGAACCGGTTACCACCTGAGTGGTGGACAGCGCGTAGCCGAAGTGAGCGGACAGCAGAATGATTACCGCCGAAGAGGATTCGGCGGCCATGCCTTGCGGCGACTTGATCTCGACGAGTCCCTTGCCCATGGTGCGGATGATCCGCCAGCCGCCGGTGTAGGTGCCTAGTGCCATCGCGCAGGCGCAGGCGACGATCACCCACAGCGGCGGCAGGGCGGCGGTCCGGCTGACGGCGCCGTAAGAGATCAGCGCCAGGAAGATCACGCCCATCGTCTTCTGCGCGTCGTTGGTGCCGTGCGCCAGCGAGACCAGCGACGCCGAGAAAATCTGACCGCGGCGGAAAGCGGCCTCGCTGCGGTGTTCCGGAACGCCGCGATTGAGCCGGTAGACCAGCCAGGTGCCGACCGCGCCCACTATCAAGGCCACTGCGACCGATACCAGGGCCGGGATCAGCACCCGGGACACCACGCCGGTCCAGATCACCCCGTGCCCGCCGACCGCAGCGATCATGGCTCCGACGATGCCGCCGATGAGGGCATGCGAGGAGCTGGACGGGATACCCAGCAGCCAGGTCAGTAGGTTCCAGACGATCCCGCCGACCAGACCGGCGAAGACGAGCTGCAGTGTCACCAGATGACCGTTGACGAGATCCTTGGCGATCGTCCCCGCGACGGCGGTGGACAAGAACGCTCCCCCGAGGTTCAGCACCGCCGACAGCGATACCGCAGCTTTCGGTGAGAGCGCGCCGCTCGCGATGGAGGTGGCCATGGCGTTGCCGGTGTCATGGAACCCGTTGGTGAAATCGAATGCGAGGGCGGTGATCACGACGATGATCAGAAGGAACAACTGAAGGGTCACGGAGCTAATTCTGAACGTACGCAGGCGCGGTTGTCGAAAGATCGGCGATCGGAATCCCAGGTATATTGCGCTCGTCGACTGATGTTCGCCTTGGGTTAACCTGCGGCCTTGGGGCGTTGACCGCGAGTGTCGCGGCGCAGCGGGTGATCGCTGGGTATCTCGACGAAAATCAGGGTCACACCGTCGGGATCGGTGACGTGCATTTCGTGCAGACCCCACGATTCGCGGCGGGCTTCGCGGGCGATCGATACGCCTCTGCTCTCCAGCTCGGCTTGCGTCGCGGCCAGATCACGCACCTGCAGCCACAGCGCCCCCGGAAACGGTCCGGCGGGGTGCTCCGGCGCGCCGTGGCCGGCGAGCTCGATCAGCGACTGGCCGGCGTAGAACACGGTGCCCGCGCCGTATTCGCGGGCGATTGCCAACCCGAGCTGGTCGCGGTAGAAGCTCAGCGACCGCTGGTAGTCCGCCGGCCGAAACAGCATCCGGCTGGCGAGGATCTCCATGCCCTCGTGTCTATCACGCGTTCGGTTGCAGCCGCTGCCGTCTTATCAGCGTGGTCGCCAAACCGGGACCGATCGTGTCCATCGTCCGCGCGATGACCGACATCCGCGGTGCGATCCGGACCGGTCGGGTGCGGGCGGCGGTGATCATCCAGCCGGCCGCCTCCTCCGAGGACAACGCCGGCAACCCCTGGTACTCCTTCGTCGGCGCGATCATCGGGGTGGCCACCAGCGGGTAGTACAGCGTGGTCGAGTGCACACCCTTTGCGCCCCATTCGGTTTCGATAACCCGGCTGACCGCGGACAGCGCGGCCTTCGACGCGTTGTACACCGAGAACAGCGGTGACGCCTCGCTGAATACGCCCCAGGTAGCGACGTTGATGATGTGCCCGTCGCCGCGCTGCAGCATGCCGGGCGCGATCGCGCGGATCAGGCGCAGCGGCGAGTAGTAGTTGAGCACCATCGTCCGCTCGACGTCGTGCCAGCGTTCCAGTGACTCGGCCAGCGGTCGGCGAATGGAGCGACCGGCGTTGTTGATCAGGATGTCCACCCCGCCGAGCCGCTCCTCGACGTCGGCGGCCAGCGCGTCGACGGCGTCCATGTCGGATAGGTCGCAGGGGATCGCCATCGCGCGGCCGCCGCGGTCTTCGATCCGGCCCACCAGCGTGTCCAGCAGGTCCTTACGACGCGCGACGGCGACCACGGTGGCGCCGCGGTCGGCGAACTGCTCGGCGGCGCTCTCGCCGATCCCCGACGACGCTCCGGTCAGTAGGATGCGCTTTCCATCGAGGTCGACGGGTTTGGCGGCCGGCCGGTACGCCGCGAGTTGCGCCGCAATCGGTGGTCGCATGGTGGCCAGCACGAACTGGTCGGTCAATCGTCTAAGCGGGCTTCTGCTCACAGGTCGCGAGTCTAGGGCCGCGAGATCTGCGTTAGTCGGTCACACCTGCCACAGCAGTTTCGTCGGGAAGGGATCATGCGACGAGCACCAGCTTCCCCAGTTACTTCTGGGGCAGATGTGATTTCAGGTATCCGTCGCTAGAAATAACGCGGGAACTGGCTCCAGTCGGGAGTCCGCTTCTCCAGGAATGCGTCGCGGCCCTCGACGGCCTCGTCGGTCATGTACGCCAGCCGGGTGGCCTCCCCGGCGAACAGCTGCTGGCCCACCAAGCCGTCGTCGAGCAGGTTGAAGGCGTACTTCAGCATCCGTTGTGCCTGAGGTGATTTCGCGTTGATCTCGGCAGCCCACTGCACACCCGCGGATTCCAGGTCGGCGTGGTCGATGACGGCGTTGACGGCGCCCATCGCGTGCATCTGCTCGGCGGTGTAGTCGCGGCCGAGGAAGAAGATCTCGCGGGCGAACTTCTGGCCCACCTGCCGGGCCAGGTATGCGCTGCCGTAGCCGCCGTCGAAGCTGCCCACGTCGGCGTCGGTCTGCTTGAACCGGGCGTGCTCGCGGCTGGCCAGCGTGAGGTCGCAGACCACGTGCAGGCTGTGCCCGCCGCCCGCCGCCCACCCGTTGACCAGGCAGATCACCACCTTGGGCATGAACCGGATCAGCCGCTGCACCTCGAGGATGTGCAGCCGTCCGGCGCGCGCGGTATCAACGGTGTCGCCGGTGTCTCCGCTGGCGTACTGGTAGCCGCTGCGCCCGCGGATGCGCTGATCCCCGCCGGAGCAGAACGCCCAACCGCCGTCCTTGGGTGACGGCCCGTTTCCGGTCAACAGCACCACCCCGACGTCGGGTGACATCCGGGCGTGATCCAGCACCCGGTAGAGCTCGTCGACGGTGTGCGGCCGAAAGGCATTGCGCACCTCGGGCCGGTTGAACGCCACCCGTACGGTGGCGTCGGCGACGTGACGGTGATACGTGATGTCGGTCAGCTCGGCGAACCCGTCGACCGGCTTCCAGTCGTCAGCGTGAAAAGGGCTGTCGTTCATGCGATTACATCGGATCCAGCCGGAACACCGCGCAACGGCCGGCCAGCGCCTCGAATTCCTCCGGTCTGCCTTCGGTGACCAGCCCGGCCCGCTTCATGAAGCCGACACCGGTGGGCACCTCGATCGGGAAGACCCGCAGCAGCGGCCGCGCATCGTCGGCGGACAACTCCACCATCTTGACTTGTCGCACATTTCGTCCGCGGGCCAGCCTGGCCTGTCCTGCGGCTCGCACGTTGGCCACCCAGTCGGCGCCGGGGAATCCGGCGACCACGTACTGCCGGCCGTCGACGGTCATCGGGGTGACCGGGGTCGACCGCTCGCGGCCGGATTTGCGGCCGGGCACCGTCAGCACGACCGGGCTCTCGCCGCCGAAACTCATGCCCAAGCGGGACATCTGGATGAAGACCTTGTTCGCCGGTTTGAGCCACCACGGCGGCCGGACTGCTTTGCTGCTGGCCATACCGGCGACGTTACCCGTCAGCGTAGGCACTTCGGCAAGGCCTAAGGTGTGAGTCCGTGCCTACATCGCATCCGCATGAGCCGCACCTTGGTTCGCTTTCGGCCAGATTGAATTGGCTGCGCGCCGGCGTGCTGGGCGCCAACGACGGGATCGTGTCGGTGGCGGGCATCGTCGTCGGCGTCGCCGCGGCGACCGTCGCACGTGGCCCGATCCTGACCGCGGGCGTCGCCGGGTTGGTGGCTGGCGCGGTGTCGATGGCGTTGGGTGAATACGTTTCGGTGAGCGCACAGCGCGACACCGAGCAGGCGCTGCTGCATCAGGAGCGCCGGGAACTGCACGAGGATCCGGTTGCCGAGCTGAACGAACTCGCGGCGCTGTATGAAGCCAAAGGCCTGTCGGCGGCGACAGCGCGTACCGTCGCCGAGGAACTCACCGACCACGATCCGATCGCCGCGCACGCCGAAGTGGAGCTCGGCTTCAGTCCCGAGGATCTGACCAATCCGTGGCACGCCGCACTGTCGTCGGCGACGGCGTTCAGCATCGGCGCGCTGCTGCCGCTTGTCGCGATCCTGGCCGCGCCGATCGAGCTGCGGATCCCGGTCACCGTCGCGGCGGTCCTACTGGCCCTGGTGATCACCGGGGCGGTGTCGGCGCGTCTGGGCGGGGCGTCGAGGCATCGTGCAATACTGCGCAATTTCGTCGGCGGGGGCCTGGCCCTTGCGGTCACCTACCTGATCGGTCATCTGGTCGGCGCCGTAATCACCTGACCACCAATGTCTTTCAGCTGTGTAATCGCGTCGGCGGTCAATCTCCTCGAGGTGCGCGAGGCTGCGCTCCGACGTCCTCGCCGACGACGTGGTGTCCAGCCTGACAAGCCGGCTGCTCGACCTACTGGTCGCCGGCGTTGCTGCTTCGGACCGCTGAGGGAATGAATCGACGGGCGCAGCGGTCATACACCGCATGAAACTCAACGACGCCGCGCGCGAACTCATCGGAGGCGGTGTTGACGCCACCCTGGTCACCGTGAACCCCGATGGCAGTCCACAGGTCAGCCTGGTCTGGGTGGGGCTGCGATCCACACCCGACGGCGACGAGCTGGTGACCGCACATCTTGCCGAGCACAAGAAGGTCCGCAACGTCCGTCGCGACCCTCGCGTCGCGCTGACGATCGTGTCCACTCAAGATCCCGGCGAAGCCATGCGGCCGTATCTGGCGATCGACGGGACCGCGCGGATCGAAGAGGGCGGCGCCCCGGAGCTGCTCAAGACGCTGGCCCAGACGCTGTCCGACCCGAACGTGTTTCCACCCGAGGGCGCGCCGCCCGGGTTCGTGACGCACATCCGCATCGACAAGGTCGGCGGAATCGGCCCCTGGGCCTGACGCCGAGCGTGAAGCCAGCTTCACGTTGGGCCGCGAGCGTGAAGCCAGCTTCACACTCGCCGCGAACCGCCTCAGCCGACGGCGCGGGCGGCCCCTTCCCAGAACTGCGCGCGGACGGCTTTCTTGTCCGGCTTGCCCAGCCCGGTCAGCGGCAACGCGTCGACGACCACCACTCGCTTGGGCGATTGCACGGAGCCCTTACGGTCTTTGACCGCCGCCTGGATCTCGGCGGTCATCGCGGCGATCGCGTCCTCGTCGGTCGCCGCGTCGGCGCGTAGCACCACCACGGCGGTGACGGCCTCGCCCCACTTCTCGTCCGGCGCGCCGACCACGCAGACCTGTGCGATCGCCGGATGCTCGGCGACGACGTCCTCGACCTCGCGGGGGAACACGTTGAAGCCGCCGGTGACGATCATGTCCTTGACCCGGTCGACGATGAAGTAGAAGCCGTCTTCGTCCTCGCGGGCCATGTCGCCGGTATGCAGCCAGCCGTCCTTGAACGTCTCCGCCGTCGCGTCCGGCAGGTTCCAGTACCCGCCGGCCAAAAGCGGTCCACTGACACAGATTTCGCCCGGCTCGCCCTGCGGCACCGGGTTGCCGTCCTCGCCGAGCAGCGCCACCCGCGCGAACAGCGTGGGCCGCCCGCATGAGGTCAGCCGCTTCTCGTCGTGGTCGCCCTTGGCCAGGTAGGTGATCACCATCGGCGCCTCGGACTGCCCGTAGTACTGGGCGAAGATCGGGCCGAACCGCCGGATCGCTTCGGCCAGCCGCACCGGGTTGATCGCCGAGGCGCCGTAGTACACGGTCTCCAGCGACGACAGGTCCCGGGTGTGCGAATCCGGGTGGTCCATCAACGCGTACAGCATCGACGGCACCAGCATGGTGGCCGTAATACGTTGCTCTTCAATGACTTTCAATACCTCAGCCGGGTCGAACTTGCCCAGCACGACCATCGACCCGCCCTTGACCACGGTGGGCGTGAAAAACGCCGCGCCGGCGTGCGACAGCGGGGTGCACATCAAGAACCGCGGGTTCTCCGGCCACTCCCATTCGGCGAGCTGGATCGACGTCATCGTGGCGATGTTCCCGGTCGTGCCGATGACGCCCTTGGGCTTGCCCGTCGTGCCGCCGGTGTAAGTCAGGCCACCGATGTGGTTCGGCAGGAGGTCGGCGACCACCAGCGGCTTCGGCGCGTACTTTGCGGCCTCCGCGTTCAAGTCGACAGCAACGTCTGCCAACTCTGCTGGCACCGGGCCGATCGTGAGGATCTTCTTCAGCGAGTCCACCCGCTCCAGCAGCCCGAGCGCCCGCTCGACGAACATCGGGTTGGGGTCGATGATCAGCGCGGTGGCACCGGCGTCCGACAGCACGTAGGCGTGATCGTCCAGCGAGCCGAGCGGGTGCAGCGCCGTACGCCGATACCCCTGGGTCTGGCTGGCGCCGAGGATCATCAGCACTTCCGGACGGTTGAGCGACAGCAGGCCGACGGTGACGCCGGTGCCGGCGCCCAGCGCATCGAACGCCTGGATGTACTGGCTGATGCGCTCGGCCAGCTGACCGCCGGTCAGCGTGGTGTCGCCGAGAAAGAGCACCGGCCTGTTCTTGTGGCGCTTGAGCGCGCCCACCAGCAAGTGGCCGTTATGGGTTGGGTTGCGCAACAGCTCGTCACTCATGTGGTCAGACTAGAACGTGTTGCAATTCGGGTCCGGGCGCACCCTCGATCAGTACGATCCCTGCATATGGCCGAAGCAGATGTCGTCATCACCGGGACCGTATTGACCGTCGACGACGCCCGGCCCACCGCCGAAGCGCTGGCGGTTGCCGACGGCCGAATCGTTGCCGTGGGCAGCAAATCTGACATTGCCGGGTTCATCGGCGCCGACACCCACACCATCGACCTCGGTGATGGCTGCGTCATGCCGGGATTCGTCGAGGCGCATGGGCATCCGCTGATGGAGGCCATCGCGCTGTCGGAGCGACTGGTCGACATCCGGCCGGTCACCATGCGCAATGCGGGTGACGTCGTCGAGGCCGTTCACCGGGAGGTGGCCCGCCGCGGGGCCGACGGCGCCTACCTCAACGGCTGGGACCCGCTGCTGCAGTCCGGCCTGCCCGAGCCGACGCTGAGCTGGCTGGACCAGGTCGCCCCCGACGACCCGCTGGTGATCATCCACAACTCCGGACACAAGGCCTACTTCAATTCGCGCGCAGCGCAGCGCAGCGGCCTCAACCGGGACACCGCCGACCCCAAGGGCGCCAAGTACGGCCGCGACGCCAACGGCGACCTCGACGGCACCGCCGAAGAAACTGGCGCGGTGTTTCCGCTGCTCAACGGGGCCATTTCGCCGAGCGATTACCCGGCGATGCTGCTCGCCGAATGTGCCCGGCTGAACCGGGCCGGGCTGACGACGTGTTCGGAGATGGCGTTCGATCCGGCACTTCGGCCGATGGTCGAGGGCCTGCACGACCACCTCACCGTTCGGCTGCGCACCTACGAGATGTCCAACCCGCAGATGTCGACCACCGCCACGCCTGGCCAGGGCGATGACATGCTGCGCCAGGTCGGCATCAAGATCTGGGTCGACGGCTCGCCGTGGATCGGCAACATCGCGTTGTCCTTCCCGTACCTCGACACCGCCGCCACCCGAACCATCGGCGTGACGCCCGGTTCCTGCGGCTGCGCCAACTACACCAAAGAACAGCTGAGCGAGATCGTCGGCGCGTACTTCCCACTGGGCTGGCCGATGGCCTGCCACGTGCAGGGCGACGCCGGGGTGGACACCATCCTCGACGTGTACGAAGAGGCGCTGCGCCGCAATCCGCGCGACGACCACCGGTTGCGGCTCGAGCACGTCGGCGCGATCCGGCCCGAGCAGCTGCAAAGGGCGGCCGACCTCGGCGTCACCTGCAGCATCTTCGTCGACCAGATTCACTACTGGGGTGACGTCATCGTCGACGGGCTGTTCGGGCCGGAACACGGATCCCGTTGGATGCCAGCAGGTTCCGCGGTGGCCACCGGCATGCGCATCTCGCTGCACAACGATCCGCCGGTCACGCCGGAAGAGCCGCTGCGCAACATCAGCGTGGCCGCCACCCGGATCGCCCCCAGCGGGCGGGTGCTTGGGCCCGAAGAGCGGCTGACCGTCGAGCAGGCGATCCGCGCGCAGACCATCGACGCGGCCTGGCAGCTGTTCGCCGACGACATCATCGGCTCGCTGGAAGTCGGCAAGTATGCCGACATGGTGGTGCTGTCGGCCGATCCCCGCACGGTGCCGGCCGAGCACATCGCCGACCTCGAGGTCCGCGCGACGTTCCTGGCGGGCCGCCAGGTCTACTCGCGGTGACGCCCGCTCTGGACGACGTTCTCGACCGTCTGCACGTGGTGGCCCTGCCGATGCGGGTGCGCTTCCGCGGCATCACCACCCGCGAGCTGGCACTGATCGACGGCCCGGCCGGGTGGGGCGAATTCGGCGCCTTCCTCGAGTACGACCACCCCGAGGCCGCGCACTGGCTGGCCGCCGCTCTCGACTCGGCCTACCACCCGGCGCCGCCGCCGCGACGAGACCGCATCGCCATCAACGCCACCGTCCCGGCCGTGCCCGCCGCCCAGGTGCCCGAGATACTCGCCCGTTTTCCTGGCGCAGGCACCGCGAAGGTGAAGGTCGCCGAGCCCGGCCAGACCCTGGCCGACGACGTCGCCCGGGTGGACGCGGTGCGCACCCTGGTTCCCACCGTGCGGGTCGACGCCAACGGTGCCTGGACCGTCGCGCAGGCCCTCGAGGCCGCCGCCGCGCTGACCGCGAATGGTCCGCTGGAGTATCTCGAGCAGCCCTGCGGCACCGTCGACGAGCTGGCCGAATTGCGCCGTCATGTCGACGTCCTGATCGCCGCCGACGAGAGCATCCGCAAAGCCGGCGACCCGCTGGCTGTGGTGCGTGCCGGTGCCGCCGACATCGCCGTGCTGAAAGTAGCTCCGCTGGGCGGCATTTCGGCCCTGCTGAAGATCGCTGCGCAGATCGACATTCCGGTCGTGATCTCCAGCGCACTGGATTCGGCGGTCGGGATCGGCGTTGGCCTGGCCGCCGCCGCCGCGCTGCCGGAACTGCAGCACGCCTGCGGGCTGGGCACCGGCAGCCTGTTCGTCGAGGATGTCGCCGAAGCCAGCAACGGGCCCGTCGACGGCTATCTACCGGTCGCCCCGGTGACACCGGACCCAGCGCGGCTGCAGGCGCTGGCCGCTTCGCCGCAGCGGCGGGCGTGGTGGATCGAGCGGGTCAGGGCCTGCTACCCGCTTGTGTCCTAATTTGTGGGGTGCATGGCGTAGACGACATGGCGGCTTGTCGCCAACACTTAGCGGTATGGCGCGAAAAGTCCTGATCGTCGGCTTCCCGGGCGTCCAAGCGCTGGACCTGGTCGGCCCGTTCGAGGTGTTCACCTCGGCGTCGCTGGCGCTGTCCGCCACTGGAAGAGAAGCCAAGGAGGGCTACCAGCCGGTGGTGGCATCGATCGACGGGCAGCCGGTGTCCACCGAGACTGGGCTGACGTTCGCCGCCGAGCAACTGCCCGACCCGAGTGAACCCGTCGACACCCTGATCCTGCCCGGCGGCCGTGGCGTGCATACGGATCAGCTCGACCCGCGCATCCTCGACTGGGTCGTCGCGGCGGCGCCCCGCGCCCGCCGCGTCGTCAGCGTGTGCACCGGTGCTTTCCTGGCAGCCCGGGCCGGCCTGCTGGACGGCTGCCGCGCGACCACCCATTGGGCGTACGCCAATCGACTGGCGCGCGAATTCCCGGCAGTCCATGTCGATCCCGACCCGATCTTCGTGCGTAGCTCGCCGACGATGTGGACCGCCGCCGGGGTCAGCGCGGGCATCGACCTGGCGCTGGCGCTGGTCGAAGCCGACCACGGCACCGAAGTGGCGCAAACGGTGGCCCGCTGGCTGGTGCTTCACCTGCGCCGTCCCGGCGGACAGACGCAGTTCGCCGCGCCGGTGTGGGTGGCCCGGGCCAAACGCGAGCCGATCCGCGCCGTCCAGGATGCCGTCGAGTCTGAACCCGGTGGCACGCACAGCATTACCGAGCTGGCTCGTCGCGCCGCGATGAGCCCACGGCACTTCACCCGGGTGTTCACCGACGAGGTCGGCGAGGCGCCCGGCGCTTACGTCGAACGGGTCCGCACCGAGGCGGCGCGCCGCCAACTCGAGCAGACCGACGACACCGTGGTGGCGATCGCGGCGCGTTGCGGGTTCGGTACCGCGGAAACGATGCGCCGCAACTTCATTCGACGGGTCGGCGTGTCGCCCGACCAATACCGGCGAACCTTCACCTGAAGCTAAGGAGCAGTACATGACACAGATCGCGATCGTGACGTATCCGGGTTGCACCGCGCTGGACTTCATCGGCCCCTACGAAGTGCTGCGCTGGCTGCCCGACGCCGAGGTCCGCTTCGTCTGGCACGAACCGGGCCCGATCACCGCCGACTCCGGCGTGCTCGTCATCGGCGCCACCCACTCGTTCGCCGAAACCCCTTCGCCGGACGTGGTTCTGGTGCCAGGTGGGATGACCACCATAGAACACGCTCGCGACGAGACGTTGCTGGACTGGGTACGTCAGGCACATCAGAGCGCGACGTGGACGGCGTCGGTGTGTTCGGGGTCGATCATCCTGGCGGCGGCCGGGTTGCTCAACGGGAAACGTGCCACCTCGCACTGGGCGGCTCTGCCGATGCTGAAAACGTTGGGCGCCAAACCAGTTGGCGACGAGCGCGTGGTGACATGAAGGACGGAAAACATCGTGACCAGTGCCGGGGTGTCGGCGGGCATCGACCTGGCGTTGTGGCTGGCCGGCCAAATCGGCGGTGAGGACCGCGCGAAGGTCATCCAGCTGTCGATGGAATACGACCCGCAGCCCCCGTTCGACTCCGGCCACATGTCCAAGGCATCAGCGAAAACCAAGGCGGCGGCCACCGCGCTGATGGCCAGGGACATCGCCAAGCCGGCACAACTGCGGGCCGGGACGGCGCTGCTGTGGAACCGCGCGCTGTCCGCCGCGCGGGCCAAGTCCGCCCGCCGCTGAGTTGCTGCAGCTGATCGGGTGCTAGCGGCCATATGCTTGGCAGATGCGGCGGCTGGTCATTATCGCGGCTTTGGTGTGGGTCCTGGTCGGTTGCGCTTCGACCGTCGGCGGGACCGCCGTCGTCGGCCCCGGTGCGGCGACGAAAGCACACGGCCCGGCGGCAATACTGCTGAGCCTGGACGAAATGAAGCAGCTGTTGAACTTCAACGGCATCGCTATCAAGGACACCTTGACCCGGCCCGACGCCCGAGGCATCTATGAGCCCGCCAGCTGCGTGGGTGCCGTCTTCAGCAGCATGGCGGGCTCCTATGACGGCAGCGGGTACCGCGAGTTCTATGAAGTCAGGCAGTCCGACGTATCCGGGGGCGACTTGCCGCACTGGGTCGACCAGGGCGTGGCCACCTTCGAAAACAATGCGGCAGCAAACAGTTTCGTCGCCGCACAGGTTGCCCAATGGCGGAAATGCGCCGGCCGGCAGTTCAAGTACGCGTATCCGCGGTCGGACGACTGGCAGGACTCCTACCGGATCGGCGACACGGTCGGTTCCGGCTGCGTGACGATGATCTCGAGCGTGTTCGTCAGCGACCGAACCTACTCCGACATCCGCGCATTGGCGGCGAAGTCCAACGTCGTGGTCGACCTGCAGTTCACCGGTTTCGACCTGACCGACGAGCCCGCGACGGCGATGAACCGGATCCTGGACCGGATCGCTGCGCGCGGGCACGAGTGCGCGTTCTGGGCGTAGCCGGCTAACCCGCTATCGCATCGACCACCGCAGCCGGGTCGTCGAGAGCGACAAACGTCTTGGCATCCGGCACCTCGATCAGTTTCCCGTTACTGAAACACTCGGCCAGCCGTCGGCCCAGGCTCGGCGTGAAACAGCGATCCAGCTGGCCCCAGACCAGCGTGACCGGCTTGGTGAACCGGGGCAGACGGGTGGCCACGTCGGTCAGGTCGGTCTTGGCTACCTGACGCAGCAGTGCCGCCAGATCCCGGCAGATGCGGGAGTCGTCGAGGCACGGTTGTAGCCAGGCGGCCGTCAGGCGCGGGTCGGGCTGGTTGATCAGCAGGCCGTAGCCCAGCGGAGAGTGCCGCAGCGCCCGCAACCGCAGCGGCCCCATCAGTGCCTTGATCGAGACGGGACCGCGAAGCACACCGAACGCGACGTCGAACGGGTAGGGCGGGCATTTGTCGAAGGCGTCGCAGTTGGTCAGCACGAGTCGGCCGATCCGGTCCGGATAGGCGTCGACGACCAGTTGGCACAGCCCGCCGCCGGTGTCGCTGCCGACCAGCGTCACATCGGAAAGGTCGAGGGCAACGATCGCGTCGTTGATCATCTTCGCTACTCCGGGCATCGACAGCGCGGTGGCGTCCTTGACCGGAATGGTGTGTGAGCCCAACGGCCAGGTCGGCACGATGCAGCGGAAGCCGCGGCCCGCCAGGTCTTGCGCGACCTCGCGCCACAGTCGCCCGTCCACCAGGATGCCGTGGACGAACATTACGGGCGGGTGGGCCGAATCCTGCGGTCCGAACTCCTGGTATTCGATCGTCGCTTGCTTGAGTGCGAGCTCTGGCATGTCGGTTGTTCCTCCCTTTAACTCCACGGTTTCCCTTCCCAGAAATTGGAGCTCAACGGCGACTGCCAGGTCGACGCAGTGAACTGCCAGATACTGCCAGCGCGCGGCCGTCGCGTAGGTTCGTCGTCGTGATCAACCTCGCTTACGACGACCAAGGGTCCGGTGAGCCCGTCCTGTTCATCGCCGGCCGTGGTGGTTTGGGACGTACCTGGCATCTGCATCAGGTCCCGGCTTTTCTGGCGGCGGGGTATCGCGTCATCACCTTCGACAATCGCGGGGTGGGCGCGACGGCGAACGCCGACGGTTTTACCACCGAGACCATGGTCGCCGACACCGTGGCGCTGATCGAATCGCTGGGCGCCGGCCCAGTGCGCATCGTCGCGGTGTCGATGGGTGCGTTCATCGCTGCAGAGCTGATGTTGACCCGGCCCGATCTGGTCAGTCAGGCGGTGCTGATGGCCACCCGCGGCCGCCTGGACCGTGCGCGCGAGTTCTTCCGGACCGCCGAGGACGAGTTCGCCGCCTCCGGTGTGCAGCTGCCGACGTCCTATGACGCGAAATTCCGTCTGCTGGAGAGCTTCTCACCCAAGACGTTGAGCAACGACGAGGTCGTCGGCGAGTGGATTGGCATGTTCACCATTTGGCCGATCAAACTCACCCCGGGACTGGTCTGCCAGGGTAAGGCCTCGCCGCAGGGCAACCAACTGTCCGCCTACCGCAACATCACCACACCGGTGCTGGTGATCGGTTTCGCCGACGATGTGGTGACCCCGCCGCATCTGGGCCGCGAGGTCGCCGACGCCATACCCAACGCGCAGTATCTGCAGCTCGCCGACACCGGGCATCTCGGTTTCCTGGAGCGGCCCGAAGTGGTCAACGCCGCGGTGCTGAAGTTCTTCGCCAGCATGGGGTACTGAGCCCGCAGACTAGGCTGGGCTGGTGAATCCCTCGACGGCCCAGGCTCGCGTCGTCGTCGACGAACTGATCCGCGGCGGGGTCCGCGACGTGGTGTTGTGCCCGGGCTCACGGAACGCCCCGCTGGCGTTCGCTTTGCAGGACGCCGACCGGGCCGGCCGGGTGCGGTTGCACGTACGCATCGACGAGCGGACCGCCGGGTATCTGGCGATCGGACTGGCGATCGCCGCAGGCGCGCCGGTGTGCGTCGCGATGACGTCGGGCACCGCGGTGGCCAACCTGGGGCCGGCCGTGGTGGAGGCCAACTATGCGCGGGTGCCGCTGATCGTGCTGTCGGCCAATCGGCCCTACGAACTGCTCGGCACCGGCGCCAACCAGACCATGGAACAGCTCGGCTACTTCGGCACCCAGGTCCGCGCAGCGATCAGCCTCGGGCTGGCCGAGGACGCACCGGAGCGGATGGACGCGTTCAACGCGACCTGGCGGTCGGCGACCTGCCGGGTGCTGGCAGCCGCTACCGGAGCCCGCAGCGCCAACGCCGGGCCGGTGCAGTTCGACATCCCGCTGCGCGAGCCGCTGGTACCCGGCCCCGAACCCGGTCCTACCCCGCCCGGGCGCCCGGGCGGCAAACCCTGGACATACTTCCCGCAGGTCAGCTTCGACCAGCCGCTGGACATCGACCTGAGCCGCGACACCGTCGTCATCGCCGGCCACGGCGCCGGCGAGCAACCCGAGTTGGCGGCGTTACCAACGGTCGCCGAGCCGACCGCCCCGCCGGCGGCCAACCCGCTGCACCCGCTGGCGCTGCCGCTGCTGCGCCCGCAGCAGGTGATCATGCTGGGCCGCCCTACCCTGCACCGGCCGGTGTCGGCGCTGCTGGCCGACCCGTCGGTGCCGGTCTACGCGCTGACCACCGGCCCGCGTTGGCCCGATGTGTCGGGTAATTCCCAGGCCACCGGCACCCGGGCGGTTACGACCGGTGAGCCGAACCCGGCCTGGCTGCGCCGCTGCGCCGAGCTCAACCGGCACGCGATCACCGCCGTGCGCGGGCAGCTGAAGGCCCACCCGCTGACCACCGGCCTGCACGTGGCCGCCGCGGTCGCCGACGCGCTGCGACCCGGTGACCAACTGGTGCTGGGTGCGTCGAACCCGGTGCGCGACGCCGCGCTGGTCGGCCTCAAGGCGGACGGCATCAAGGTGCGATCCAACCGCGGGGTCGCCGGCATCGACGGCACGGTGTCCACCGCGATCGGTGCGGCGCTGGCTCACCAGCAGACGGGCGGCCGCACGATAGCGCTGATCGGCGACCTGACCTTCGTGCACGACAGCTCCGGGTTGCTGATCGGTCCGACCGAGCCGGTACCGGCCGACCTGACCATCGTGGTGTCCAACGACAACGGCGGCGGCATTTTCGAACTGCTCGAGCAAGGCGACCCGCGGTTCTCCGACGTGTCGTCCCGGATCTTCGGCACCCCGCACGACGTCGACGTCGGCGCGTTGTGCCGCGCCTACCACGTCGACAGCCGGCAGATCGAGGTCGATCAACTCGGTCCCGCGCTCGACGAACCGGGCGCCGGCATGCGGGTGCTCGAGGTCAAGGCCGACCGATCCTCGCTGCGGCAGCTGCACGCCGCAATCAAGGCCGCCTTGTGAAGGTACCCGCGAGGGCCGTGACGGCGCTCGCATCGCTGAAAGTGTTGCTGCGCATCCTCGTCCACGGCCGCAACGGCGACCTGCCCAATACCCGAGGACATCGCATCGTCCGCTGGGCACGGATCGCAGTACTGATAGTGACCGGGCTGGTCACGCTGCAATCATTGCTGCTGGTGGCCGGTGCGGTGCGCAACGACATTGCCATTCAACGCAATATGGGGGTGGCGGAGGCCGAGGTGCTCAGCGCGGGGCCGCGGCGCTCCACCATCGAATTCGTCACGCCGGAGCGGGTCACCTACCGCCCTGAGCTCGGTGTGCTGTATCCGTCCGAATTGGCAACGGGGATGCGGATTTACGTCGAGTACGACAAACTCAACCCGAACTTGGTGCGGGTGCAGCACCGCAACGCCAAGCTGGCCATCGTCCCAGCCGGATCCATCGCGGTGGTCGGCTGGCTGGTCGCGGCGGCGGCGCTGGCCGGTCTGGCGCTGGTGGACAAACGACTGGACCGTCAGCTGGACAAGGTGTCCAGCCAAGCCGGGTCTTGAATGTCGACGAGTCTGTTGCCCGTGAGGTCGTAAACCGTTGGGGTGCCGGGGTCTGCCGGATTCACCTGAACCAGGCGTGGTTTGTTGGCGTCGTTGACCGCGGTGGTATCGACCACGGAATCACCGGCGGCGATCCGGTCGGCCGCCACCTCGGCTATCCCGCTTTCGCGGGCCATCGCCGCGATGTCGTTGTTGTCGGGGCCCGCGGAACTCTGGTGGTGGTAGAGGTCTTGCACGAAAGCCTGATACGCCACTGGAGAGGTCGTCGGGTCGGCCGCGGAAAACAGCGCATTGGCGATCCGGGCGGAAACGTCGCCGTGATGTTTGGGGTCGAGAAACGTCAACCATCGATACGTGACGGCCATTCGGCCGCTGGCTAGGTCGCCGGCAATCCGGTCGCCGTACGTCGATTCCAACTCCGCACAGTGCGGGCATTGCGGTTCGCAGAAGATCTCCAGCTGCACCGGGGCGTCCGCAGAGCCGACCATCACCCCGTCGCCGTCTGCAGTGCGCGGCACGTCGGCGCGAGCGGCGGGGGTGCTGAACACCACACACAGTGCCGCCGTCGCCAATACCCGCAGGCAGGACCGCATTATCCATCCCCCCTTTGCGTCAAATTTCGCACGCCGTATGCCCGTAGGTAACCATATCGACAAGCGACGCTGACACTGTGTTGGTGTGCGCGTAGCCATTGTCGCGGAGTCCTTTCTCCCGCACGTCAACGGCGTCAGCAACTCGGTGGTCCGCATACTCGAGCATCTGCGCCGCACCGGTCATGAAGCCCTTGTCATAGCGCCCGACACGCCGCCGGGGCAGCCGCCGGCCGATCGGATCCACGACGGTATCCGGGTGCACCGGACGCCGTCGCGGATGTTTCCGAAGGTGACCACGCTGCCGCTCGGGGTGCCCACGCCCCGGATGGTCAGTGTGCTTCGCGGATTCGACCCCGACGTAGTGCATTTGGCGTCGCCGGCGCTGCTCGGCTACGGCGGTGTGCGGGCGGCCCGCCGGCTCGGCGTGCCGACCGTCGCGGTATACCAAACCGACGTACCGGGTTTCGCCGAGAGCTATGGGATCGGGATCACCGCTCGGGCGGCGTGGGCATGGTTTCGTCATCTGCACGGCCTCGCCGACCGCACCCTGGCGCCGTCCACCGCGACAATGGAATCGCTTGTCGCTCATGATTTTCCACGTGTGCATCAGTGGGCACGCGGCGTTGACGTGATCCGCTACGCGCCGTCGGCTCGCAATGAGGCGCTGCGGCAGCACTGGTCGCCGGACGGCAAGCCGGTTGTCGGGTTTGTCGGACGGCTGGCGCCGGAGAAGCACGTCGAGCGGCTGGTCGGGCTGGCTGCCAGCGGCACCGTGCAGGTGGTGGTCGTCGGCGACGGGGTCGACCGTGCCAAGCTGCAATCAGCAATGCCGACAGCCGTTTTCACCGGTGCGTTGTACGGCGAGGAGCTCGCCGAAGCATATGCCAGCATGGATGTCTTTGTACACGCCGGTGAACACGAGACGTTCTGTCAAGTCGTGCAGGAAGCGCTGGCGTCGGGGTTGCCGGTGATCGCCCCCGACGCCGGCGGCCCACGCGATCTGGTTACCCCGTGGCGCACCGGGCTGCTGTTGGGAGTCAACGAGTTTGAAGCAGAGTTGCCCGCTGCAGTCGCCCACCTGGTGGCCGACCGACAGCGCTACGCGCTGGCCGCCCGGCGCAGCGTGCTGCACCGCAGCTGGTCGGCGATCTGCGACGAGCTGCTCGGCCACTACGAGGCGGTGCGGGGCAATCGCCGCGCAGCGGCGGCCTGAGCGCAGCTGGCCCTGCGGTAGCGTCATTGGCGTGAGCCGCGCGACGCTGGACAAGGATCCTCGCGAGGTGGCGTCGATGTTCGACGGCGTCGCCCGGCGCTACGACCTGACCAATACCGTGCTGTCGCTGGGCCAGGACCGATATTGGCGTCGCGCCACCCGATTGGCGCTGGGCATCAAATCTGGGGAGAAGGTGCTGGATCTGGCCGCGGGCACCGCGGTGTCGACGGTCGAGCTGGCCAGCTCCGGGGCGTGGTGCGTGGCGACGGATTTCTCGGTTGGCATGCTGGCCGCCGGGCATGCCCGCATCGTGCCGAAGGTTGCCGGTGATGCCACCCGATTGCCGTTCGGCGACAACGTCTTTGACGCCGTAACGATCAGCTTCGGGCTACGCAATATCGCCGACCGCGACGCGGCGCTGCGCGAGATGGCCCGGGTTACCCGGCCCGGCGGGCGGTTGGTGGTGTGCGAGTTTTCCACGCCCACCAATCGGCTGTTCGCCACGGCCTACAAGGAGTACTTGATGCAGGCGCTGCCGCGGGTGGCGCGCGCTGTTTCGAGCAATCCGGACGCGTATGTCTACCTGGCCGAGTCGATTCGGGCGTGGCCTGATCAGGCTGCGCTGGCGCATCAGATTTCGGCCGCGGGATGGTCGGCGGTGCGGTGGCGCAACCTGACCGGCGGCATCGTCGCGCTACACGCCGCCTACAAGCCGGCTAGCTGAACGGCTTTCGCCGGTCGATCAGCCGCGACGCCATGCCGCCGCCGCGCCACACCCGGGCCACCCAGTCGGCGTCATCGTCGGTGACCAGGTTGCCCATCACCCGAACCGCGATGCCCATCAGCGTTGTCGAGCGCATCGCGAGCGGACCGGTCGCCGGCAAAAACCGCGAGAAGGTCAACAACAGCGCCAGCCGGCGCGCCACCGAAAACCCGCGCCCGTAATGGGATTGCAGGGTTTGTGGCCAGATCTTCGACAGGTCACCCGAGCCGAGGCATTCCACCGCCAACCGGCCGGTTTCCAGCCCGTAGTCGATGCCTTCGCCGTTGAGCGGGTTGACGCAGGCGGCGGCGTCGCCGATCAGCATCCAGTTCCGACCGGCCACCCCCGATACCGCGCCGCCCATCGGCAGCAGCGCTGAGGAGATCGCCCGGGGTTGGCCGGTGAACCCCCACTCGTCGCGGCGCAGGTCGGTGTAATAGGACATCAGCGGCCGCAGTGCCAGCTCGGCCGGCCGTTTGGAGGTCGACAGCGCGCCGACGCCGATGTTCACCTCGCCGTTGCCCAGCGGGAAGATCCAGCCGTAGCCGGGCAGCACCGCGCCGTCGGGGGACCGCAGCTCCAAATGTGAGGTCAGCCACGGCTCGTCGCTGCGCGACGTGGCCAGATATCCGCGGGCGGCGATGCCGTACACCGTCTCCTGATGCCAGCGCCGACCCAGAACGCGCCCGAGCGGCGAGCGGGCGCCGTCGGCGACGATCAGCTCGCGGCAGCCGACCTGCGCCCCGTCGGCCAGCGCCACCGACACCACCCGAGCCGACGAATCATGGTGGACACCAACAGCTTTAACACCGAGCCGCATGCGCGCACCGGAATTTTCGGCGACTTTGCGGATCCGGTCGTCCAGCTCGACGCGGGCCACCGCGCTGCCGGTCGACGGGAACGACGGGCCCGGCCACGCCACTTCCACCTCGCCGCCGAACCCGCTCATCCGCAGGCCCCGATGCCGGATCCGGGCATCCAGCCAGTCGCCCAGCCCCAGCCGTTCCAGCTCGGCGACCGCGCGCGGCGTCAACCCGTCGCCGCAGGCCTTGTCGCGGGGGAAGTTCGCCGCGTCGATGACCAGCACGTCGCGGCCCGCCCGGGCGGCCCAGGCGGCCGCCGCCGACCCGGCCGGCCCGGCGCCCACCACCACCACGTCGGCATGGGAGTCCATGATCACCAGTATGTTGGTCAGGTGAGGACTCCGACGACGGTGGTAGCAGGTGTGGACTTCGGTGACGCCGTCTTCGCCACCAGTGTGCGCGACGGGGTGGCTCGCATCGAGCAACTGATGGAAACCGAGCTGCGCGGCTCCGACGACCTGATGACCGAGGCGGTGCTGCACCTTTTCGAGGCCGGCGGCAAACGATTCCGCCCGCTGTTCACAGTGTTATCGGCGCAGTTGGGGCCGCAGCCGGATGCCGGCGAGGTGAGCATCGCCGGCGCCGTCATCGAACTGGTCCATCTGGCCACGCTCTACCACGACGACGTGATGGACGAGGCCCAGGTGCGTCGCGGCGCACCCAGCGCCAACGTACGGTGGGGCAACAACGTCGCGATCCTGGCCGGCGACTATTTGTTTGCGACGGCCTCGCGGCTGGTGTCCCGGCTGGGCCCTGAGGCGGTGCGGATCATCGCCGAGACGTTCGCCCAGCTGGTGACCGGTCAGATGCGCGAGACCCGCGGGGCGGCCAGCGGTACGGATCCGATCGAGCACTACCTGAAGGTGGTGCACGAGAAGACCGCCTGTCTGATCGGTGCGGCCGGCCAGTTCGGCGCGACATTCTCTGGTGCCGACGAGGATCAGATCCAGCGGCTCAGCCGCTTGGGCAGCATCATCGGCACGGCGTTCCAGATCTCCGACGACATCATCGATATCGACAGCGACTCCGACGAGTCCGGCAAGCTGCCCGGCACCGACCTGCGCGAAGGTGTCCACACGTTGCCGGTGCTCTACGCGCTGCACGACAGCGGACCCGACGCGGATCGGCTGCGCGAGCTGCTGGTCGGGCCGATCGACGACGACGCGCGGCTGGCCGAGGCGTTGGCGCTGCTGCGGGCCTCGGCGGGCATGGCCAAGGCCAAGGACACCGTGGCGCGCTACGCGGCGCAGGCACGCGAAGAATTGGCCGCCCTGCCCGACGGCCCGGGCCGTCAAGCGCTGGCCACCCTGGTCGACTACACGATCAACCGACACGGCTAGTTTCAGGAACCCGCGGGCCCTGCGTGAGCGTTTAATGAGCGTGTTGGTAGGAGGAATTTGATGACCTGGCATCCGCATCACAACACGTTCAAGACGTTCGCGTTGCTGGTAGGCATGTCGGCGCTGATCGTGTTCGTTGGCGGGCTGTTCGGCAGGACGGCGCTGTGGATTGCTGTGCTGTTCGCCGTCGGTATGAATGTGTACACCTACTTCAACAGCGACAAGCTGGCGTTGCGGGCGATGCACGCGCAGCCGGTGTCGGAGGTGCAGGAGCCGGTGATCTACCGGATCGTGCGTGAGTTGGCCACCGCCGCCCACCAGCCGATGCCGCGGCTTTACATCAGCGACACCGCCGCGCCCAATGCGTTTGCCACCGGACGTAATCCGCGCAACGCCGCGGTGTGCTGCACTACCGGGATTCTCAACATCCTCAACGAGCGTGAGCTGCGTGCGGTGCTGGGGCACGAGCTCTCGCACGTCTACAACCGCGACATCCTGATCTCCTGCGTGGCCGGCGCGCTGGCGTCGGTGATCACTGCGTTGGCGAACATGGCGATGTTCGCCGGAATGTTCGGCGGCAGTAACCGCGAAGGTGGCAATCCCTTTGCGCTGCTGCTGGTTTCGATGCTCGGCCCGATAGCGGCGACGGTGGTTCGGCTGGCTGTGTCGCGCTCGCGGGAGTATCAGGCCGACGAGTCGGGCGCGCTGCTGACCGGCGACCCGTTGGCGTTGGCCTCGGCGCTGCGCAAGATCTCCGGTGGTGTGCAGGTTGCACCGCTGCCGCCTGAACCGCAGCTGGCCGCCCAGGCGCACCTGATGATCGCCAACCCGTTCCGCAACGGCGAGCGGATCGGGTCGCTGTTCTCCACGCACCCGCCGATCGAAGACCGGATCCGCCGTCTCGAACAGATGGCGGGGCGTTAGTCACACCAGCCTCAGCAGTCTCCACAAGCTGAGTATGTGGTGACTCTGCGTTTCGGGCCGTATGTGATATCACCCGCCTATGAATCGCTACACCTACCGCGCCGAGTGGTCGGCTGAGCACGGCGAATACGTCGGTCGATGCCTTGAATTGTCTTGGCTGTCACGGTGGGCGCCGACCATGCAGCAGGCGATCGCCGACGTCGAGCAAGCCGTCAATGAGTACCTCGCCGAGTGCGAGGCCGATGAGCGCGAGCCGCCGGCCCCGATCACCGCGCGAAAATACAGCGGCAAGTTCGTGGTCCGGACGTCGCCAGCGCTGCATGCGCGCCTCGCTGTCGAGGCCGCTGAACAGAACGTCTCGCTGAATCAGTGGGCGGTGCAGAAACTGGCAGACCGGCCACCAACCGGCCTCTTCGACCTCTGATATCGCATACGGCTTCTTTTGCAAAACAGGGAGACCCCCAGCTCCCGGTACTGCTGTGACTCCTGAGGTCAGAAGCCGGCGCCGGTCACCTCGTGACCGGGCGTCTCCGCCGCCAAGCCGCGGTAGGCGTCTTCGACGCTCGCACCATGGTTGATCACCCCGTCGACCTCGCGCGCGATCGGCATGTTCAAGCCGTACTTGTCAGCGAACTCCATGATCACGCTGGCGGCCTTGACGCCCTCGGCGACCTGGTTCATCGACGAGATGATCTCGTCGATCGGTTTGCCCGCACCGAGTTGCTCGCCGACGTGCCGGTTGCGGCTGCGCTGACTGGTGCAGGTGACGATCAGGTCGCCCATGCCGGCCAGCCCGGCGAAGGTGTCGCGCTGCCCGCCCATCGCCTCGCCAAGCTTTGACATCTCGCGGACCGAGCGGGCGATCACCATGGCTCGGGTGTTTTCGCCGATACCCAGCGAATAACCCATCCCGACCGCGATCGCATAGACGTTCTTCAATGCGCCGGCCATCTCGACGCCGAGGACGTCGTCGATGGTATATACGCGAAAACGCCTGGTGCGGAACAGTTGTGCGAGTCGGGCGGCCAGATGCTGGTCGGGCATCGCCAGCACCGCCGCGGCCGCGTAGCCTTCGCCGACCTCGCGCGCGATGTTGGGACCGGCCAGGATGCCGGCGGGGTGGCCGGGCAGCACCTCGTCGACGATCTGCGACATCCGCATGTTGGTGCCTTGTTCGAGACCCTTGACCAACGACACCACCGGTACCCACGGCCGCAGCTCGCTCGCCAGCTCGGTGAGCACGCCGCGGAACCCGTGCGACGGTACCCCCATCACGACGACGTCGGCTGACTGGGCGGCCTCGTTGAAGTCGGTGGTGGCGCGCAAGCTTTCGCTGAGGAAGACGTCTTTGCCCAGATAACGGGTGTTTTGGTGGTTCTCGTTGATGTCCTTGGCGGTTTCCTCCGAGCGCACCCATTGCAGCGTCGGTCCGCGGCGCGCGCAGATGGACGCGACGGTGGTGCCCCAGGACCCGCCACCCAGAACGACGACTTTCGGTTCGCGCATAGCAGCTGCCATGGCGACCAGCGTATTGCTGTCGGCCGATCTTTACCGGCGGTTAGGGAGAAGTTGCCCTATCCGGCCAGTGCCGCTTTTTCATCGGTGCGGCCGAACACCATGGCCTCCTCGACGCGGTCGAACCGGTAGTCGATGGCGTCGGCGAAGTAGTTCTGCCGAACGTTCCACGGCCGCTTGGTACCGGACTTGGGCAGCGCGTGCGGGGAACGCAGCACGTAGCCGGCTTGGATGTCCCACGAGGGCTTTTCGGGCATCGGCTCGCCGTCGAGATGCGGATAGGCATGCGTGTAGCCGTGAGATTTCATGTGAGCCAGCAGCTTTGCTGTCGCACGCGCGGTCATGTCGGCGCGCAGCGTCCACGAAGCGTTGGTGTAGCCAACGCACCAGAACAGGTTCGGTACATCCTCCAGCATGTGCGCCTTGTAGACGAAACGGTCCTGCGGCTTGATTTCGGCACCGTCGACGGACACCGTCACCCCGCCGAGCGCCTGCAGTTGCAGCCCGGTGGCGGTGACAATGATGTCGGCATCGAGGTGTCCGCCGGACTTCAAAACGATGCCGGTGGAATCGATGTGGTCGATGTGGTCGGTGACCACTTCGGCGCGGCCTTCGCCGATCGCGACATACAAATCGGCGTCGGGGATCAGGCACAGCCGCTGATCCCACGGGTTGTAGCGCGGCTTGAAATGGGTGTCGACGTCGTAGCCCTCGGGCAGGTTCTTGATCGCGATGCGGCGGATCAACCACCGCACAAAGCCCGGTACCTTGCGGGCCAAGAACCAGATGATCCCCTCCAGCAGCGCATTGCGTTGCCGAATGATCAAATGGGCAACCCTGCGCGGCAGCACTTTCCGCAACGCATCCACGACCGAGCTGTATTTCGACGCCGAGAACAGATAGGTCGGCGAGCGCTGCAGCATGGTGACCTTCGACGCCGTCTGAGCCAGCGACGGGATCAGCGACATCGCGGTCGCGCCGCTGCCGATCACCACCACCTTCTTGCCGCTGTAATCGAGATCTTCGGGCCAGTGCTGCGGGTGCACCACCGTGCCGCCGAACTCGGCAATGCCGGGGAAGTCGGGGGTGTAGCCCTCGTCGTAGTTGTAGTAGCCGGACCCGAAGAACACGAAGCGGCCGCGGTAGGTCTTCTCGACGCCGTCCTGTAAGGCGGTGACCGTCCAGGTGTCGGTCGACGAATCCCAGTCCGCCGAGCGGACGTAGCTGTTGAACCGGATGTGGCGGTCGATGCCGTACTTGTGCGCGGTCGCGGTCAGGTATTCGCGGATGTGCTCGCCGTCGGCCACCCCTTCCTTGCGGGTCCACGGCTCCCATGGGAAGCACAGGGTGAAGATGCTGCTGTCGGAGCGGACGCCCGGGTAGCGGAACAGGTCCCAGGTGCCGCCGATCTGCTCGCGCCGCTCCAGGATCACGTAGCGGGTGCCGGGGTTTCGCTCGCTGATGCGGTAGGCCGCGCCTAAGCCCGAGAAGCCGGCGCCGATGATGACGACGTCGAAGTCTGCCGCGTCTTGGGGCGTCACGCTCATGTCACCAGATTAGGCGGCTACCGGTAGTTCACGAACTGCAAAGCCACGTCGAGGTCGGCGTTCTTGAGCATCGCGATGACGGCCTGCAGGTCGTCGCGCTTCTTACTGGTGACCCGGACCTCTTCGCCTTGAATTTGGGTTTTGACGGTTTTGGGGCCCTCGTCGCGGATGAGCTTGGTGATCTTCTTGGCGTTTTCGCTGCTGATGCCCTGTTTGAGGGTGCCGGTGACCTTGTAGGTCTTGCCGGAGGCCTGCGGCTCGCCGGCGTCGAACGCCTTGAGGCTGATGTCGCGGCGGATCAGCTTTTCCTTGAAAACGTCGACGGCGGCCTTGACCCGCTCCTCGGTCGAGCTGGTCAGCTCGATCGCCTCTTCGCCCTTCCAGGCGATCTTGGTGTCGGTGCCGCGGAAGTCGAACCGGGTGGCCAGTTCCTTGGCGGCCTGGTTGAGAGCGTTGTCGACCTCCTGGCGGTCGATTTTGCTGACGACGTCGAACGATGAATCCGCCATCGGATCCGTCCCCTTCCTGTCGAGGTTGGCCGTTTGCGCCCCGGGTACATCCTCGTTGTACTCTTGCTACCCGTACCACAACGGCAGGTTGCCCGAGCGGCCAATGGGAGCGGACTGTAAATCCGTCGGCTAACGCCTACCCAGGTTCGAATCCTGGACCTGCCACCAAGCTCAACGGGGTGCGCTTCGCTCCAGCGCTCCACTCGGGTCGTAGTACAGCTCCTGGCGGGCGATCCGGCCGTCGCGATAGAGGTACATCACCACGTACGTCGAGCGCAGGCGTTCGGCACCCTGCGTCCAGTCGAACTGCACGCGCACGAACGCCGCGTCCGCACCGGGCGTGATGGCGTGCTCCACCGCCTCATAGCGAATGGCCGCGCATTCACGGATGGTCAGTGCGATGAACTCGAGTGTGCGCTCGATGCCGTCGATCTGCGCCGGCCAACCGAAAAGACGTACCGTCGGGCTCACGTACACCACGTCGGGCTGATACAGGTCACGTGCGATCGCCGGATCGCCGTCCGCAAATGCTCGCGCGAAGCACGCCTCCTGCGCAAGTAGCGCGTCCTCCGAGATGCCTTGCGTGGTCAAGCTTTACCGCTCCACGCCGGTGGAAACGCAGAACTCATTCTGCTCGGGGTCCGCCATCCTCACCCATCGGGTTCCTCCGAAGCTCTGCACATCTTCGTCGAGGCGATGAGCGCCGAATGCCTGCAGCCGGTGGACCTCGGTCTCGATGTCGTCGACCACGATGTCAAGGTGCATACGGTTCTTGCCCGCTTTGGGTTCGGGTACGCGCTGTAGGAGAAGCGGTGAAGCGATGCCTTCTTTCGGAACGAGCACTGCCAGCTTCGCGTCCGTGTAGTACTCGCGATAGTCGAGCGCCTCGCGCCAGAACTCAGCGAGCGTCGCTGGCTCTTTACAGTCGAGCACCAGTTCCACTGTTGCGTTATGACCCATCGCCTGCCTTCCGGTTGGGACTTACTGACGAGCCATCACCGAGTCCGAGGCCACCCAGTCCGTCGACACCTTGCGATGCTTGATCAGCCAGGTATCCCCGTCGGGTACGAAAGTATCGCGATAGCGGCCGACATGGTCGAGCCCGATGTGGGTGACCACGGTGAAGTAGCACACGACCTGAGCTTGGTCGCGAGTCAAGTCGGTGAACAGCACGTTGGCTACGTTGTGCCGGACGATCGGCTTGACGTCGGCTCTTGCGGCGACGTTGCCGGTAACCCCGCCGAGGAACGCGACGATCTCGGATCGGCCGCGCAGTGGCTGCAAGCCGCGAATCTCCAGTACGCCGTCGGCGCAGAAGGTTTCGGCGAGCTCGTCGAGACGGCCGGCATCACCGGCCCAGTTATAGCGCGCGAGAGTGTCGCGAATCTGCTCACGGGCGACTAGTTCCCACATCTCCACTGTCGTCGACTCCTCACCGGTTACGGTACGGGCTGGGTTGCGCATGTGATATCGCTTCCGAACCACAGGTCATGGTCAGTTCATGGTGCAAGCGTGGCTGCTGTGACTCGACTCGTAGGGCACAATCCCTTCTATGACCACTGCGCCGAATAAGCCGACGGCGGCAATCGTCGGCGCGGGTCTCGGCGGCATCGCGATGGGCATCCAACTCGCCGACGGCGGATATGACTTCACGATCTTCGACAGCGGCGACAACTTCGGCGGGACCTGGCGCAAGAACACCTACCCAGGCGCGGCCTGCGACGTGCCCTCGCACTTCTACTCCTACTCGTTCGCGCTGAACCCCCGGTGGAGCAAGACGTTCGCCAACCAGCCCGAGATCCTCGCGTACATCGAGAAGGTCGCCGCCGACCACGGTCTGGCCGAGCATCTCGTCCCGCGCACCCGCATCACGACGATGCGGTGGTCGGACGCCGATCAGCGATGGACACTTACCAGCGACGACGGCCAGACCCGCGATTTCGACATCGTGGTCAGCGCCGTGGGAATGCTGGACGTCCCCAACATTCCGGACATCCCCGGCGCCACCCGATTCCGCGGCCGGGCATTCCATTCGTCCAATTGGGATCACTCCAAATCGACTGCGGGCGAACGTGTTGCATCGATCGGGACCGGGGCAAGTGCCATCCAATACGTGCCCGAGATCGCCGCGGACACCGCGCATCTGACCGTCTTTCAGCGCACCCCGATCTGGGTGTCGCCCCGTTACGACGAGCCGTTCACCCCGGAGCAGCAGGAACTCTTCGAACGTGACCCGGTGGCAGCGCTGAAAGTGCGCGATGCGGCCTACCAGGACTACGAGTCGGCGAATTTCGGTGTCGATTCGGAGATGACCAAAGAGCTGACCGGGATGGCGCACAGCTATCTGCTTCGGAAGGTGGAGGATCCGGAGCTGCGGGCCAAGCTGACGCCGACGTATCCGGTTGGCTGTAAACGACCGCTGCAATCCCGCAAGTGGTTCCCGACCTTCGCCTTACCCAACGTGACGCTGGAAACGTCGCCCATCGTCGAGTTCACCGAACGGGGTCTGCGCACGGCCGACGGCACAGAGCACGAAGTCGACACCGTCATCTACGGAACCGGCTTTCGCGCAGTCGATTTCCTCGGCAGCCTTGACGTGTACGGCCGCGGCGGGCGTCGGCTTCATGACGACTGGGCCGAGGGCGCCGAGGCATATCTGGGCACCGTGGTGCCGGGATACCCGAATCTGTTCACGCTGTACGGCCCCAACACCAACGGGGTTACTTCGATCATCTACATCCTGGAAGCGCAATCCGAGTTCGTCCGTCGCGTGTTAGACGACATGGGCCGCAGACAGCTGCAGGCTGTGGAGATCAAGCAGCCGATCCACGACGCCTACAACACCGAAATCCAAGCTGCGCTGGCCGAAACCGTGTGGGTTGCCAACTGCAACAACTACTTCCGCCATCCCAATGGCAAGGTCGTCACCCAGTTCCCCTACAACGGCCAGACGTTCGTCGAGCGACTAGAGCGCGTTAGTCTCGACGAGTTCCAGTAGTTGGTCGACCGACCACTGGTCATAGGCGTGTGCGCCGTATTTGACGGCCGCGACATGGCCGTCGCCGGCGATCAGCAGGTCAGCGGGTAGGCCGAGATTGCCGTTGGCGGGAGCCATCGGCAGCGGGGCGCGTCGATGCGCTACGGCGTTGGCGATGGCGTGACGCCAACCACCCGGCAGGGCCCGCCAGGACCGAGGGTTGAGCACCGACTTGGCGGACGCCTCGACACCGAACCGGCGATAGAGCGCCTTGTCCGGATCACCGATGACCGGAAACGGCATGTCGTCCTGATATTTGCGCAACTCGGTTGCGGTGGAATGAAAGACGATGACTTCGCGAATGCCCGCTGCGGTGATCTGGTCGATCCGAGCGCTGACCGAACGCAGGTGCAGGTTGCAGATCGGGCAGCCGGCGAAGCGCCGGAACTGCAAATGGGTCCATGCACCGGCGGCGTCGGGGATCGGGATCGTTTCGCCGGTGATCGTGGTCAGCCGCAGCTCGGGGAATCGTTCGCCGACGCTGACGCGAGCCGACGGGGTCAGGGTTTTACGGGCCATCAGGTTTCCTTTCCGGTGAGGGTTTGAGGTCATCGCACGGAGGCGACGAGCTTTTCCAGCGTGTCCCAGGAGGTGCCGGGGGTGGCGTTGACGGTGAAATAGCTGATGCCCAGATCGTTGTGCAGGCGATGTATACGCTCGACCGCTTCGTCCACTGTTCCGTCGAGCAGCGTTGTCCACCGACGCATTTCGGACTCGTCGGCGTCGGGCGTGATCATCTCGAGGATCGAGAGGTCGCTGGGGTCGTCCATGGAGACCTGAAAGAATCCAAACCCCAGCTCGATGTCGTCGGCGCGGGCCCCGGCCTGGGCTTTGACGAAGGCGACGCGCTCGGCCAGGTCGGCCTCGGTCCCCATGGACGCGATCGCGACGATGTCTGCCTGCTGGGCAGCCATCGTCAGCAGTCTGTCGCCGGCCCCGGCGACCATGATCGGCGGCGGCGTTTGCACGGAAGGCGGGACGTGGCCGGGGTTGGACAACAATCGACGGATCTCGGTGACATGCTCGGCGAGCCGTTTTACTCGTTCACCAGGGCTGGGGAACGGCAGGCCGGCCGCGAGGAATTCGTCTTCGACGTAGCCGGTGCCCAACGAGATGATCAACCGCCCGCCGGTTGCCGAGTCCACGCTTGCCAGGTCTCGGGCCAGCAGCGCTGGCCGGTAGAACGACGCGTTGAGGACCAGATTGCTGACCTGGACGGTGGGTGCGGCTTGTGCGATGGCGACCAGTGGCACCAGCGGCGCGGTGAAGCCGAGGTGATCAGGTAGCAGTATCACTTCGAAACCAATGGACTCAGCTCGCCGGGCCTGTTCGACCAGCTCGGAAACAGGTCCAAGGCCTGGCAAAGCCAGGCCCAGCTTGATGGGGCGAGTTGCCATGAGAGTGTCCTTTCAGGAGCGGAAGCCGATTTCGTCATACCATTAGTATGGTCAATGTCACAGGAGTCCGATGAATTCCCATCCGGCGAAAAAAAGTCCGTATCGGTCCCAACTGCGCACTGAGCAGGCCGCGGCCACCCGGCGGCTGGTGCTGGACGCCGCGACAAAGCTGTTTGTCGAGCGGGGGTACGCGGCGACGTCGATCGACGCGATCGCCGAAGCCGCGGGCGTCGGCCGGTCGACGGTATTCGCCGCGGGCGGGGGTAAGTCATGGCTGCTGAAGACCGCCTACGACCGCGCGATCGTTGGTGACGACGAGCCGGTGCCGTTGCTGCGGCGTCCGCAGGCCCGAAAGCTGTTCGAGATGAGCGACCCCGCCGAGATCGTGGTCGGGTATGCGCGCATCCTCGCTGAAGCAGCCGAGCGAGTCTCAGCTATCTGCGAAGCGATCCACCGCGCGGCCGGATGTGACCCAGAGGTCGGCGACCTGTGGACACTGCTCGGTCAGGAACGTCTCGCTGGCGCCACGGCTTTGGCCAAGCTGATCGGTGAAAAGGGCGGGCTGCGCGACGGCCTGGCTGTTGGTCAGGCGCGCGATATCATCTGGATTTTCAACGACCCAACGTTGCACCATGTCCTTGTGCGGCAGCGCGGTTGGAGCCAGGACCGGTACCGTGACTGGCTCACCGTAAGTCTGCAGCGCCAGCTGTTGGGATAACGCGGCGTTAGCCGGCGCTAGTCATGCAGTAAGCCGTCGATCGTCGAAGCGTTATTCGGCGCCGCCGCAGCCATCATGATGTCGTGTGCGTGGTCTGGGTCGGTGCGAGCAGGCACCACCAGCAGGACGATCTTTTTGCGATTGAGTCCGATTACTTCGATGGTGTTAACCGGCTGTCGGTGGTACCCGCCGAGTCGTACCGTTTCGCCGCCCGTCGACAGTTTGGCCGGGGCCTTCGCCCATTCGCCGAGGTTGTATATCACGCGATCAACACGGCCAAGCCGTACCGACAGCACCGCCAGCAGATCTGGCAGCTCAGTTGGAAGGTCATCACCGTGCGGCCACCATGCCCCATCGACATACCCGCTAGTGGGAGCCTTGGGCTTTAGGCGCAGACGCGGTGTCTTCTCGGGTGGTGTGTGCTTCGAACCGTTCGCGCTTCGGCCTTGTTGCAGCGTCATGTGACGCTCCCGTCTTGGCCGCGAATCGGCCAAAATCATTCGAATCGGCGATGACACAATCTGAAACGGTCGCGTGCGACTACCGCCGATACCTCAACACTACTCGCACTCGGTAGGCAAGACGCGACCGCGGTTCAAGACATCGAAAAAACAAGGGGCTGGCAGGACACTGCCTGCCAGCCCACCTGTGCCGAAGCGGCCGCTAAACGGCTGTAACTCCCACTGCCTGAGGGCCTTTGGCCCCTTGGCCGACTTCGAATTGAACCCGTTGGTTCTCCTCAAGCGACTTAAAACCGCTCCCTTGGATCTCCGAGTAGTGAACGAACACATCCTCTGCGCCACCATCAGGAGCGATAAAACCGAAGCCCTTGTCGCTGTTAAACCACTTCACAGTTCCCTGTGTCATACTTTTCAACTTCTCTCATTTAAGAACGGATGTACGAAAAACATCCTGATTCACGGTAGCACGAGCAATCAGGCACAGCCTCTTCCCGTTCATCCCTGCCGCCGCTGAACCGGCCTAGTCATCGACGTTGGGAGCCCCGCGCCCTCAACGCGCCGTGCAAACCCATCCGTGCAACGGGCACGGTGTAACGTTGATATTGAACGTTTGGCAGCCACGGTGATCCTAGGGCTGGCAGTCGACCGGACATACCGGCAATTGCGAGCAGATTCGTTCGTCGATCCCGCATTCGTGTGCGGGGAGAACCTCGAAGTGAAGGAATCGTCCTATGGACCCCCGCGACTCGCGCAATCACCGCCTCGCAGCGACGCGGATTTCGTTGACAAAAGCCTGTTCGAAACCATGAACCGCGCGTTGTGCGATCGGCGCTTGGCCAGCCCGGTTCGGGTTACCTTGGCCAACGAACTCGGCGAGGGCCTCGATGGGGCGTGGTGGCCGCGCACGGCCTCAGTAGCGCGCGAGCTTCCCGAGTTGATCGGCGCCCTGTCCTCGCGATTGGGTGAGATCGTCGATATCAGTGTCAACTGGTCACCGTTAGAGGGTTGCCCACAGTTCGACGCGGTCAAGCGCGCAAGCCTGGCGGACCCCGCCGGGGTAACCTGGCACCAACGCCTGATGATGATCACTGGTAGTAAGGCTTCGGCGAATCTCCTCGTGGTCCCGTGCCGGACCTCCAGCACTCTGGCGGTTATGGTGTTGCGGCAAGCCGCCACCCTTGACATCGTGCGCGCAGAACGGGACAGCGCAGCATTCCGGTTTGCCGACGACATTGTGCGCGCCGCGCGTGCTGAAAGCGCAGTGTGCGCGCAACGCCTCCGGGGAACTCGACTCCCGCACGTCGACACCGCAGATTCGCCCACGACAGTTTGATGCCTGGCGACGACAAACACTGCCAATCTTGTTGCCGGGTACGATATTAACCTGCGCGAACCACGTTGCGCGCCAACGATGTTGACATCGTCATTGGCAGCGCGTTTACTTAGGGTCTAGGCCGGAAAATTTGGCGTCAACTGTGGCCGTATGGATTCGTTTGGAATCGGTACGCGGTTATCCGCGGATTCGGGGCCCGACCACCGCACGACGGCGACGCGGGCCGGGACAACCAAGAACCCTTGGGACCCCGCCACTGAAAACTGAAGGGCCACAATGAGCACGTCTGATAGAAAGCAACAAAATACCGTTCACGAGAATGTGATCCGCATAGGTTCGGGTTTCGCGGCGAAGGAGCACCCACATGTGGTGGAGACGTTGTCGACGCTCGGGCCGCATCTAGGTAGGTGGGGTTCGCGCGGTGTGAACGTGGACGTCTCTCTGCAGGACCGCGGCGGCAAGGAACAGCGCGTTACATTGCGTACGAGCTTACCCGGCCTGACGCCGCTCGTGGCAGTCGCTGAGAACCCGGACATCACCAACGCGTTGGGCGACGCGAAGCGTGAGCTGATCCGGCAACTCGACCATCAGAAGTCGGCCCGCGAACCCATGAACAACCGCCGGTTCAGCGCGACGATCCGGCACCCGGACACCTCAGCAACGCCGAGTTACGATTGAGCTGGCGACGCAGACGCAACTCGCTCCCGTCGTGACCAGATAGGGGGATAAGCATGACGAACATCAGATTGACGGTCAGGGACATAGTCGGCGCAGGTATACGCAGGAGGGCTACACGCAGGGAAATCGTTGCGGCCCAATCGACGTGGGATTCTGAGGGCGGGGCAATGGGAGAAAATGAGTCGCTCGCCCACGGGGTCGAGCGCCGCCCACCTCGGGGCCTTGGTGGCTGACGCACGTCCGGTCGGTTCGGTGCCATGAAGCGAGAGGTGGGCGCAGAACTCGAAGTCGAGATTATCGAGCCGACGACGTTGGAATTCCAGATTGCTGTCGCGCCGCACCCGAATGCCGAAGTTTCAGAGCGGTTGTCGTTTGTCTTGGACGGCAATCCCGTTGAACCTCTGGAGATCAGCAGTATGCACGGCAACCGCATACACAAGTTGGAGGTCCCGGCGGGCTACTTGACCGTCGACTATGCCGCGACGATCGTCGGCCGGACCGATCCGGCGCCGGTGACCGAAGCAGACCTTTCGATGTATCTGCGCCCCAGCCGGTACGCCGAGGCCGACAAGTTCTACGGTTTTGCCGCAACTGAATTCGGCAATTACGTCGACTCGACGACTCTGCTGGAGAGCGTCTCGGTCTGGGTGGGCACCCGGCTGAACTACGTACCGGGCTCGAGCGACCCGATCGATGGAGCGGTGGAGACCCTGCTCGCCGGTGCCGGGGTGTGCCGTGACTTCGTGCACCTGGTGGTAGCGCTGCTGCGGGCGGTCAAGGTACCCGCCCGTGCGGTTTCGGTATACGCCCCGGGTCTGTATCCGATGGATTTCCACGCAGTCGCCGAGGCGTTCGTCGGTGGCCAATGGCGGGTAGTCGACGGGACCTTGCTGGCGCCACGGCAGGCGCTGGTGCGCATCGCCACCGGGCGCGACGCAGCCGACATCGCCTTCCTGGACAATCACCGGGGTGTGATCACCCTTAACAAGTTGGCGGTGATGGCGATCGTGGACGGCGACCTTCCCATCGACTCGATCGACCAAGTGGTGTCGATCGGCTAACGGGCCAACAGCGCCATGCTCGCAAATCGGCTCCGACTAGAGGATGGTGGACGTATGACCTCGCCACCTCGACATCCGGGCGATGCCATCGATGCCCGACTCCCGCTCGGCTAAATGTGGCGATTGACGAACGGCTTCGCGCGGCTGTCGACGGCCGGCGTGGTCTAGCGGCCGCTGACTCGCTCTGCGAGGCATGCGTGATGGTGTTCGGCATTGACGCGGCGGCCATTTCGCTGGTCTTCGCGGGGGCCACCAGCGGGACTTTGGGCTCCAGCGGCGCGACCGCGCGCGTGTATGACGAACTCCAGTTCACCCTCGGCGAGGGCCCGTGCTTGGACTCTGTCGCGCGGCGCGCCCCCGTCCTCGTCGCCGACCTCGCCAACACGAACGACGTTCGGTGGCCTGCGTACGGCCCCGCCATGCTTGACCACAAGATCCGGGGCATATTCGCGGTTCCGGTCGTGCTGGCCGGCGAATACGTCGGCGCCCTGGACCTTTTCCGCGCGCAACCTGGCGAGCTACCCGGTGACCACTTGGCCGGCGCTGTCGTCGCCGCCGAGCTGGCCGGCCTCCCCCTGCTTGACGTAATGGACTCCGACCTGCAGGCCGCCGTCAACGACCCGGACAGCAACGCCTGGGCCGAATTCAGCGCACTGAGCCGCACGGAGGTCAGCCAGGCCACCGGCATGCTCGTCGCGCAACTCGGGGTCGAACCCGCCGAGGCGTTGGTGCGCCTGCGCGCCCATGCCTACGCAACCAACCGCAGCGCCACCGACGTTGCCCGCGACATCCTCGAGCGGCGACTGACGCTCGAGGCCGACTAATGCAGCCCGAAAAGGAGGGCAACGTGACCGATACCCCTCGTGAAGCGCGTGTACTGGACGCGGTCGTATCGCTCGTCGACAAACTGCTCGACGACTTCGACGTTGTCGACCTGCTCACCGAGCTCACCGAGCGTTGCGCCGACCTGTTGGACGTCGCGGCGGCGGCATTTCTGCTCGCCGACCCGCTGGGGCAACTCCGCTTGCTGGCCGCGACGTCCAACCAGACCCGCGAACTGGAACTCTTCCAGTTACAAGCCGACGAGGGGCCCTGCGTGGAGTGCTATGCCACCGGCCAACCCGTCTCGGTGGCAGATCTGCGCGCCGCAACCACGCGCTGGCCGCGGTTCGTTCCGGCCGCGCTCGAGGCAAGTGTGGCCTCCGTGCACGCGGTGCCGATGCGCGCCGCCGGGCTCGTTTTGGGCTCCCTGGGTCTGTTCGGTAGCCGGCCCGGCGAACTCAGTCAGGCCGATCTGCTGGTCGGGCAGACACTGGCGCATGTCGCGTGCGTGGCGATTCTGCAGGAACTCCCGCCGACGCCCTCGACGGTGATACCGCAGCTGCGCTCTGCGCTGACCCAGCGCATCGTCGTCGAGCAGGCCAAGGGCTTCCTGCGCGAACACTTCGATGTTTCCGTCGACGAGGCATTTTCGCTGCTACGCAGGTACGCGCGCACCCACGGCGACCACCTGACCGACGTTGCACGGCGGTTGATGGGGGAACCGAGTTCCCGCCCGGCGCTACTAGAAGCGATGACCGAACTGGCTCACGACTGACGTCTCCGCGCGCCGGCGCGCCGCACGGCTTCCTCGACAAGTCGTGTTGCGAGCGCACGCACCTTGACGTTCTCGGCTTGACTCATCTTGATGAGCCGGCTGAAGGCCGCCTCCGCGCTGGCACCCGACCGGCTCCGGATGATGCCGATCGCCTGATCGATCACTGCGCGGCTTTCCAACGCCTGCTGCAGTTGTTCGGCGCGCTCCCTAGCCCCGGCCAGCAGTTCCGCGTTGTAGATCGACACCGCCGCCGGCCCGGCGAATTGCGAACCCAACCGCACTGCGTGCTCGCCGAACGCGTCGTGGGCATTCGCATAACAGTTGATCGCGCCGATCAGGTGTTCGCCAACCATCAGCGGCAACGACAGCGCCGAATGCACGTCCATCCTCGCCACCCGGCCACCGAAGCGCGGCCACCGGCTCTCGGCCCCGAGCGATCTACTGACGGTGGGCCGCCGGGACTGCATACACGTGATGCACGGACCCTCGTGCAACTCGTGGTATTGGACGGTATCGATCTCGTGGACGAATTCCGCTGTGGCGGAACCTATCTGGAGTGTCGGTCTGCCTTGACTCGCGTCGATCAACGCAACTCCCGCACCGTCGACCCCGGGAATGGCATGGGCTGCGAACTCGGCGACCTCGCCTAGCAGCTCGACCACGCCGCGGGCCCCGGCCACGATTCCGGCTAGCCCGCGCAGCCCGGCTTGCAAGTCGACTTCGTCCGCTTCCCGTTGGGCGGTGGACAATGCCGGCTGCTCTGTCGGTTCGCGACCAGGCTGCGCGTCGTAGTCGGTCATGGTCAGCGACAAATGTACCGCCGATTTAGGTGACCAGTGCCATCGCGTGGGCGCGCCGCAGTTTTCCCGACGGCGTCTTCGGGATCATCCCTGGCTCGAGGACGACCACGTTGCGGGGCCGGACGTCGACCTCGGCGACGACCTCATGGGCCACCTGGCGCTCGACGCGATGCACCTCGCTCGGGTCCTCCCAGGCATTGGATTCCACAGCGACAGCGAATGTTTCGCGTGGGTGCCCGGCGTGCAGGCGCACCGCAACGGCACAGCCCGGCCGGACCCCTTGCACGCGGCAGGCGGCACGCTCGATGTCCGCGGGATAGATGTTGCGCCCGGCCATGATGATTACGTCCTTCACCCGGCCGCACACCACCACGTTGCCGGTTTCGGTGACATAGCCCAAATCGCCGGTGTCGTACCAACCCTGCTGATCCTGGGCGGAGATGAAACCGGCCGCCGTCGTGTACCCCAGCGTCACCGGTTCGCCGCGCACCTGGATGACGCCGACATTGCGAGCCGGCAGCACGCCGCCGTCCTCGTCGACGATCCGCGTCTCCAGCCCCTTGAGCGGACGACCGAGTGAGGCAAGTCGCCGGGTTCTGCCTTTGGATGCCGGGACGGCCCGGTGCAGTACGGCGAGCAGGTCGGCGTCGATCTCGTCGACCATCAAGCCGCGGCCGCATTCGGTGAACGACACTGCCACGGTCGTCTCGGCCATGCCGTAGGCGGGCACGATCGCTTCCGGACGCAACCCGAACGGCGCGCCGGCCGCGCACAGGTCCTCGACGTCGGCCGGCTCGACTTGCTCGGCGCCCGAGAGTGCCCAGCGCAGCGTGGACAGGTCGAACTGGCCGGGCCGAGCCTGCCTGCGCAGGCGTTTGGCGAACATCGTGTAGGCGAAGTTGGGCGCAGCTGTCATGGTGCCCCGGTACTTGTCGATGAGCTTCGCCCACAGCAGGGTGTCGCGGAGGAAGTCCATCGGCGTCACCTTGACCAGCTCGACACCGAAATACATCGGGACGGTCAGGTAGCCGGTCATGCCCATGTCGTGGAAGCACGGCAGCCAGCTCACGATCACGTCAGATTCCCGGTCGACGTTTGCGCCGACGAACATCGCCTCGGCATTCGAGACCACGTTGCGATGACTGATCCGGACTGCCTTAGGAAATCCAGTCGAGCCGGACGTCAATTGCAGTAGCGCCACGTCGTCGTCTTCGGTCTCGACCGGGTCGAGCGAACGACCGCCGAGCAGCTGCTCGATCGTCAGCACCGGCATTCCCAGCTGGGCCAGCAGCGGTGCCGCGGCCATGAACGGGTCGGACACCACCACCGCTCTGGCGTCGATCATGTTGATGACGGCCGTGGTCTCCTCGGCCCAGCGCTGCAGGTCGGTACGTGGCGTGGGCTGGTGCAGCATCGTGAGGCTGCCGCCGCGCATCCAGATGCCCTGCGCGGTCGGGGCTATCTCGACCGGCGCCCCGGCCAGCACTGCGACCGCGTCGCCGTGGCCCACACCGGCGGCGGCCAGGCCGCCGGCAACGCGGCGGGCCCGCTCGTGCACTTGACGCCAGGTATGCCGGACCGGGGCGTCGGGCTCGCCGGTGATCATGCCCTTGGGACTGCTTTGGGCGTTGTCGTACAAGGTGTCGGTGAATCGGCTCACAAAAGTCCCCCTGGCTCCGGCGCGACGGCACGACGTGGGTTAGTCGAATCGGTGTGGTATCGGTATCGACGGAGCCGCTGGCGCACGACCGCGGAAATGCGTGACCCTCTCTTGTACACCCCAGATGGTGTCAGACGCACCGACTGTACAGACTCGACCACCGGCGAGCCGTGCGGCGCGCCAATAACGGCTGAACCTGCACCCAAGTGTGACCTCCGGCGCCCGTAAGCACAACCCGTATTGTCGGCTTACGTCGGAGCTAAAGCCCCTTCGGCAGGGAAATCGGATCGCCGCCGTGACGTTTCCGGGAGGCTGGAGTGTCAACCGTCAATGACGGTACCTCCCTGGCCGCCGGCTCTGCAGCAATTCGCGCGCTGCGTCGTAGTTCGGTCCGCACCCTTAGCCGACGCCACCAGCGGCGTCTCGGCCCCGGCCAGCCCGGCCTTAGTTAGGAACTGAGAGTTGGCAATTCGTTGTTATCAACCGCCGCAATGACTTTCGCGATCAACCACTGGACGGCACCGATCGCTTCAGCGTTGTCGAGGCTCCACGTCCCGATCAGTCGCTCGTAAGTCGGTGGGCTCCACAGCACGTCGAGGAGGCCGGCCAGCGCTCTGCGGTGCGCATCCGGCAGGTCCGGCGCGCGGGCAGCGACCGCGCGACCTAAGGCCTCATGCCGTCGGGCGTCGACACCGGCGAACGCCGGGCCGCGCGGTGTGCTGATCGTGTCTTTGATCGCGAACCGTCGCAGCGAGGCGAAGACCCGGGCCGTCACGTCGGCAAGGGTGTCCAGCTCGACGTCCTGGTAGCTGATGCCGGCCTCGTCTTCCAGCCGGGCCATGATCGCGTCGTGCAGCTGCCGTTCGGACGGGAAGTTGCGGTAGACGGTGCGCTCGCTGACCCCGGCGCGTTCGGCGACGGCCCGGAAGGTCAGCTCGTCCCAGTCCCAGGTGGTGAAGCCGCGTACCAGGCGAGCGCCCGCGTCGATGATGCGCTCGCGGGTCGCGGCGGCCTGTCCGCGGCGCGTTGGGCTGTGGTAGCGGCGCCGCGGCGACTCAGGCGTTGACAACTCGCTCATAATCGCGTCAGTATACTGACACGGATTCTTCGGAAGGGGCCTCACCGTGGCCGAACTCGACGATGTCGTCGGCCGGGCCGTCGCGCAGACCGGCCTGGAGGATTTCGGCGACGATTCCTTCCGGGAAGGCCTCGAGGTGTTGCTCACCTCGCTGCGCGACGAGGCTCGGCTCAACTCCCGCGGCGAGGCCTATATCTATCCCCGTATCGTCACCGCGCTGTCGCAGCGACTGCAGGTCGAGGACTGGTATCGCCGCAACCCGGAGATCGACGACGTCGACATCCTGCCGCCGCTGATCGGGCTGGGGCTGCCCCGTACCGGTTCGACCGCCTTGTCGCTGCTGCTGTCGCAGGACCCCGACATCCGCTACCTGCGGCGGTGGGAGTCGTCGCACCCGTGTCCGCCGCCGTCGACGGTGCAGGGTCCCGATCCGCGTATCCCGGAGGACGAGGGCAACAAAGTCGGCTCGCGGGCGCACGTGCCCACCGGCACCCATGCTCCGATGGAGTGCCTGGAGCTGATGGCGTTGGACTTCAAATCCCATATCTTCCAAGCCTTTGCGCAGATCCCGTCCTACTCGGCGTGGCTGGTGGAAAAAGCCGACTGCACGTCGACTTATGCCTACCAGCGACGGGTGATGAAGCTGCTCTGTTGGGGGGAGCCGACGCGGCGGTGGCGACTGAAGTCGCCGTCGCACGTGTTGTGGCTCGACGATCTCAATTGCGTCTTCCCGGACGCGCGTTTCGTGATGACCCACCGCGATCCGACCGATGTCATTTTGTCGGTGGCCGACCTCTATGCCGACATCATCGGCGGCTTCACCGACCACCTCGACCTTGAGTACATCGGCCAGCTCAACGTCGAGCATTGGTCGCTGGCCATGCAACGGGCGCTGCGGTTCCGCGACGGCGGAGCCGATCATCGCTTCTACGACATCGACTTTCGGGCGATGCAGGCCGACCCGATCAACGAGGTCCTCGGGCTCTACGCATGGTTGGGCGAGCCGGTCACCGACGAATTCGAATCGCGAATGCGCGCCTGGTGGGCCGAGGCCGCGGCCGACCGCGAACCGAGCACGCACGCCGATCCGGTGGCATTCGGCATCGACTTCGACAAGGTACGACCCTTGTTCACCGAGTATGTCGGGAGGATGTTGCATGGCAATTGATTTGACCGGCGGTATCGACCCGGCACGAGAGCAGGTGTTCGCACACCGGCCCGCCGACCCCGAGATGCGGGACTCGGTGAGTTTCTGGGTCATCGACGACCGCGGCGAAGTTGGCCTGCCCCGCATCGGGATTGAGGCCGTCGCCGCGAACTGGGATGCGCACGACGTCCAAGTCAACGTGGCCTTTCCCGACGGGCGGGTCTTCCGGCTGCGCGAAAACGGCCAAAGCTGGCCCGCCGAAGGGCCCGACGGCTCTCCGAGGGTGCTGGGCGCCGGCGGGCTCGGGTTCCGCTGCATCGCGCCGTTCGACACCTGGACCATGACCTACGGCGGCAAGGCGGTGCAGACCTCGTCGAAGGATCTGATCGACGGCAAGAAGGACGGACCGTTGGTCGACGTCAGCTTCCACGTCGAGGCCAAGATGGCGGTTCCGCCCTGGGTTCAGGGCGCCCTGTCCGCCGAGGCGGCGTCGCGGCTGAAGACCTCGATCGAGGGCAACCTGATGGGCGGCTCGCGCTACGAGCAGCTGTTCCGCGCGACGGGAGCACTGAAAGTTGACGACGACGAGCGCGAATTCGTCGGCACTGGTTTGCGCATCCGCCGCCAAGGCGTTCGCAAGCTCGCCGGGTTCTGGGGCCACAGTTGGCAATCGGCGCTGTTCCCCAGTGGACGCGCCTTCGGCTACATCGCTTATCCGCCGCGCCCGGACGGCGAGCCAACCTTCAACGAGGGCTACATCTTCGACGGTGCCGGCAGCCTGACTCCCGCCCGCGTCGTCGAGGCGCCGTGGCTGACCCGCCTGCAAACCGTCGGCGAAGACGTATCGCTGGTGCTTGAAACATTCAGCGGGACAGTGCATATCGGCGGCGAGACGATTCTGTCCACCCACGACGTCTATCACGACGACAAGATGTTCTCCTCGCAGGCACTCAAGCAGGAGATGCCCAGCTTTCCCGCGCTGCAGCAGGCCGGTGTCCGCTATCGCTGGGACGGCGAAGAAGCTTTTGGCATGCTCGAACGCTCCAATCCGCTGGACAAGATAAATTAACCGGCGTGACCATCACACCCGAGCCGTTCACCATCGACGGCGTCGGCGGCACGCGGATCGTGGCCGACCGCATGGGCGATCCCGAGGCGTCAGCCGTGGTGTTCCTGCATGGCGGCGGGCAGACCCGCCGCTCGTGGGGCAAGGCGGCGGCGGCAGTAGCCGAGCGTGGCTGGCAGGCGATCACGGTTGACCTTCGCGGCCATGGCGAGTCGGACTGGTCGGAAGGCGGCGACTATCGCCTCACCAGCTTCGCCCTCGACATCCAAGAAGTGCTGCGCCACCTGCCGTCGCAACCGGTCTTGGTGGGTGCCTCGCTGGGTGGTTTCACGACAATGCTTCTCGCGGGCGAGCTCTCACCCGGCATCGCCCGCGCGACCGTCTTGGTCGACATCGTGCCCAACATGGACGAGTCGGGCGCGAATCGGGTGCACAATTTCATGGCCGGCCGGATGAAATCGGGCTTCGAATCGCTTGACGAGGTCGCCGACATGATCGCCGAATACAACCCACATCGGCCCCGGCCGACCGATCTCGACGGCCTGCGCACCAACCTGCGCCGCCGCGGCGATCGCTGGTATTGGCATTGGGATCCGAAGTTCATCAGCAACATCGCGGCACTTCCGCCCACCGAGGTGGCCGACGTCGATCGGATGAACGCGGCAGTTGAGACGATCCTCGCGGGCAATGTGCCCATGCTGCTGGTGCGCGGCCAGATGAGCGACCTGGTCAGCGAGCAGCGCGCCGACGAGTTTTTGGAACGCTTCCCGCAAGTCGAGTTCGTCGACGTCCGCGGTGCGGGACACATGGTCGCCGGCGACCGCAACGACGTTTTCGCCGACGCGGTGTTGGATTTCCTCACCCGCCACGCCAGCTGACGAGCCCGGTCAGGCCCAGACATCCGGGATTTGATCGGCGAGCGGCATGCCGTGATCGGCGCCGAGGTCGATCGCGGCGTTGATGACCACGCGGTCGATCTGACGCAACGAGTGCAACGCAGCCAGCAGCCGCCGGCTATCCCGGGCGATGCCTTCGGCGGTGTCGATGGCGTCGGTGGCAGGGAAAACCGTTGCGGCGTGGTCGAACTCCAGAGCGGTGACCAGTATGTCGATGTTGGAGCGAATCTGCTGGGCGGCCGACTTGACCGCGTCGACCAGCTGCGGGTCCGCGTCGTCGTATGGGTCGCTGCTGCGCGCCAGGATTCGCGCGTAGCGGTCGCACGCGGCGAGCATCCGCAATCCGTGTCGCATGGCGCGACGGCCGGCCAGGCCGCCGACGCCGGCGGTCAACGGCTTGGCGGAGATCCGAAACTGCTGCAGGTCCCGGTCGAGTTGACGGGCCGTCTCGGTTGGGCTGGTCGCGAGCTCGCCACCGAACAAGCTGGCGACGGACGTCTCGATCAGGTCGGACAGGGTGAGGAAGAACGTGCGGGCGTCGTCGCGGATTTTCGCCCGGGTGTTGATCGGCAACACCAGCATCGCGGCGGCGATTCCGATCACGGCGCCGATCGCGGTCTCTTCGATCCGCAGCAAAAGCAGACTGAAACTGAATTCGCCGAGCAGGCCGTAGAGCAGCGCCAGCATCGTGGTGATCCAGAAGGTCATCAGGCTGTAGGTGACCTTCATGAAATAGAAAGCGCAGAACAGACAAACGAAGATCATCACCAGCGATGCGGTCTTGTCTCCGGAGACCAGCGTGGCGACCAGCACGCCGGTAGGCACACCGAGCACGGTGCCCAGCAGCCGCTGCCAGCCTTTGCTGACGGTTTCGGCCCAGGAGTTGGTACCGGCGAAGACCACGAACGCGGCGATCACCGCCCAGAACCACCGGGCGGGCGACACCGCCTCGCCGACGACGATGGCCAGCGCCGCGGCCACCGCCACCTGAATGGCTTGCCGCGTGGTCGGCCGCAGCGTGGGTTGCACTTGGGGCTCGTCGACGGCTTCCGGTTTTGCTGCCGGCTTGCCGTTTCCCAGCTGGAGGGCAGCCCTGGTTTCGACGCGCTGAACGAGCGCGCGGACGTCGGCGGTTGCTTGTGCGGTCTCGACGATCGCCAGTGCCAGCCGGCGCACCGGCAAGTCGGCGGGACTCGACGACTGATCGAGCAGCTGTTGCGCCCGTTCCGCGGCCTGGCGAAGCAAGTCGGGGTGCGGTATCCGGATTGCCCTGCTCAGCTGGTTGATCACGTCGGCCAGTTCGGTGCGGGTCGCGGCGGGTAGGTCTGCCGCCGCCGCGCGGGCGCCGGCAGTCGCGACGCGCTCGACGGTCAGCTCCGCGTCGAACAACCACATACCGAGGTCTTCGCCGGTGACGCCGGGCCACAGCACACCGGGGTTGACCTGGTCTTCGATCTGTCCCTGCACCAGCAACGCGGTCGCGTTGAGGCGAGCGGTGCGGATCCGCAGCCGGCGTCGGCGCCGTTCGTCGATCTGGCCGGTGCGCACCAGATCGGCGGTGGTGTCGATGACGATGGCCATCCGCGCCCGCAACGCCCGAACGTTGGCTCGCAGCACGCTTTCCGGCCGATCGGGCAGCACGATGCTGACGAGAAACGTGCACAAGGTTCCGACCAGCACGGCCCCGATCAGCCACGGCAGCGCGGAGATGTTGGCCCGCAGGTACAGCGTGAAGAAGTAGGACATGAACGTGACCATGCCCAGCGCGGTTCCGCGTGGACCGAATCGGCGGACATAGACCGAGGCGAACACCACCAGGACGAACACGGCATCGGCGATCAACGTGTGCGGCGCGAGCAGCGCAGCGGTGGTGATGGCCAGCCCGGCAGGCAGCGGCAGCAGCGCCATGGTGACCCGCTGCCGGTGCGGATCGGGCTCGTTGACCGAGCGCGATGAGGTCATGGTGATCAGCACGCCCAACAGCGCGACGGTCAGCGGCTGGTGGGTGGCCTTGGTCAGCAGGAACAGCATCAGCAGTGCCAAAGCCAATGCGGCGGTCGTGCGGCAGGCCATCCGTAGCCGCAACAGCCCGGGATCGGATGCGATCGCCCAATTCCGCGCCCGCTCGTAGAGCGTGGTCAGCGAATCGGCGCCGTTTCGATCGGGCACCGCGACCGCCTCTCTTTATGTTGACCGCCTGTCTATGGTGACGTGGCCGCGCGCATCGGCCAAAATGGCCACTAGTGAACGCGACGGAGCCGACCCAGACGAAGCTGGCCGACGGGCGTGAGTTGCTGTTCTTTTCGTTGCCCGGCCACACCCCGACACCGGTCGCTGACCGCCGGCCGCTGCCGGCGCGGAAACCGAACCAAACGCAGTTGCGGTTCGACCGGACGACCGGGCAGTGGGTGATCATCGCCGCGCTGCGCCAAGACCGCACCTACATGCCGCCGCCCGACCAGTGCCCGCTGTGCCCGGGCCCGACGGGGCTGACCAGCGAGGTGCCCGCACCCGACTACGACGTCGTGGTCTTCGAGAACCGGTTCCCAAGTCTGTCCGGGACGGGGGAGTCGCCCTCGGTGCCCGACGGCGACGGGTTCGTTTCGGCACCCGGCATCGGCCGCTGCGAGGTAATCTGCTTCTCCAGCAACCACACTGGGTCGCTCGCGGACTTGGAGACGGCGCATGCCCGGCTCGTCGTGGAGGCATGGCGGCAACGGACCGCCGAGCTGATCGCGATGCCCGGTGTTGAGCAGGTGTTTTGCTTCGAGAACCGCGGCGAAGAGATCGGCGTGACGCTGACCCACCCGCACGGCCAGATCTACGCCTACCCCTATCTGACGCCGCGGACCGCGACCATGCTGCGGCAGGCGGGCGCTTATCGAAAGGTGCACGGCGGCAACTTGTTCGCCGATCTGCTGGCCTGCGAGGTGGAGGATGGCAGTCGCATCGTGGCACGCACCGATCTGTTCACGGCCTTCGTGCCGTTCGCCGCGCGCTGGCCGGTGGAGGTGCATATCTACCCGAACAGGTTCGTACACAACCTGCTTGATCTCGATGCTGCTGAGCTGGACGATTTCACGCGGATCTACTTGGACGTGTTGCGGCGGTTTGACCGGATGTATTCCGGCGCGCTGCCCTATATTTCGGCGTTGCACCAATGCGCCGACACCGAGGCGCAGCGGGAGGGCTACTTCCACGTCGAGCTGATGTCGATGCGGCGCGGCGCCGTCACGTTGAAGTATCTGGCAGGCTCCGAGTCGGCGATGGATGCGTTCATCAGCGACGTGACGCCCGAAGCCGTCGCGGAGCGTTTGCGAGGACTCGGATGACGATCCGATACGCCGCGCCCGGGCGGATCAACCTGATCGGCGAGCACACCGACTACAACCTCGGCTGGGCGTTGCCGATCGCGCTGCCGCAGCGCACAGTGGTGACGTTCGAGCCGTCGGATGTCGATGCCATCACTGTGTCCAGCGACCGCGTCGACGGCTCGGTACGGATTCCGTTGCGCACCAAGCCCGGTGAGCTGACCGGCTGGGCCGGCTATGTGGCCGGCGTGGTGTGGGCGCTGCGGATGGCCGGGCATCCGGTACCCGGCGGGGCGATGTCGATCCGCAGCGATGTCGAGATGGGGTCGGGGCTGTCGTCGTCGGCGGCGTTGGAGTGTGCGGCGCTGGGCGCTTTCGTGACGGCGGCCGGCTGGCGGATCGATCGGCTTGAGCAGGCCCGGATCGCGCAGCGCGCCGAGAACGAGTACGTCGGCGCCCCAACGGGTTTGCTTGACCAGCTGGCGTCGCTGTTCGGCGCGGAGTCGACCGCGCTGCTGATCGACTTCCGGACGCTGACGGTCGAGCCGGTGGCCTTCGACCCGTCGGCGTCCGGAGTCGCGCTGGTACTGATCGACTCTCGGGAGCGGCATGGTCACGTCGGGGGCGAATACGCGGCGCGCCGCCTGTCGTGTGAGCGGGCAGCCGCCGATGTCGGTGTGGTGTCGCTGCGGGAGATTCAGGATCGGGGGCTGCCGGTGCTGGACGGCGTCACCGACGCGGTCGATGCCCGTCGGGCCCGTCATGTGCTCACCGAGAATGAGCGGGTGTTCGATTTCGTAGCCGCAGTGCGTAATTCGGACTACGCGGCGGCCGGCCGCATATTCAACGCATCGCACGCATCGATGCGTGACGACTTCGAAATCACCACCGCGAACATCGATCTGATTGCCCAGACTGCGGTGGGGGCGGGTGCTCTGGGCGCCCGGATGACCGGCGGTGGATTCGGCGGCTGCGTGATCGTGTTGGCGCCGGCTGACCGGGTGGTGGCGGTCGGCGCGGCCGTGCGCGAAGCAGTGCGCTCCGCGGGGTATCAGGAACCGGTGATCACCCAGACCCATGCCGCCGGGGGCGCAGGCCCGGTCACATCTGCCACATGAGTCACTGCGGAGAAGCAGTGCACAATTTGCCCACCTCTGAGCGAAAATCCCCGTGCGCGACAACTCCGTTGTCGCTCAGAGGCGGGCAAAAAGCCAAATGGTTCTGTCGGGTGGATGTGCATCGTAGGTGTATGATTGGTGTATGTCTCGCACCAATATCGATCTCGACGATCAGCTGACCGCTGAGGTGATGCGCAGGTTCGGAGTAACGACCAAGAAGGCGGCCGTTGACCTTGCGCTGCGTCGCCTGGTCGGTGCTCCGTTGAGTCGTGAGTTTCTCCTCGGTCTCGAAGGGGTCGGTTGGGAAGGCGATCTTGAAGACCTTCGGAGCGAGCGGCCAGACGAAATCGAATGATTCTTGTCGACACCTCAGCTTGGGTCGAATATTTGCGAGCGACCGGATCGTCTGCTGCCCTCGAGGTACGCCGACTGCTGTCCGACGAGGCAACTGAGGTCGCAATGTGCGAGCCCATCGCTATGGAAATTCTGTCCGGAGCAGTCGACGACAGCCGGCATGCCAAACTTGAGCAGCTTGTGAACGGTCTCCCGTCGTTGGGTGTCGACAATGCGATTGACTTCCGGGTGGCCGCCGGTATCTACCGCGCTGCGCGGCGGGCTGGCCAGACCATTCGGAGCATCAATGACTGCCTGATCGCCGCTGTCGCGATTCGCCACGATGCGCGAGTTGTTCACCGAGACACGGACTTTGATGTCATCGCAAGGATGACCACACTCAAGTCAACTTCGTTCCGATAGTGGTCGGCTACGTCGACGTACGCGCATACGCCGAGCTCAACGACTTCTTGCCGACTGAGTCGCGCGGTGTGACAGTGCGCCGGCCGTTCCGCAGCCATCAGACCGTCAAGGACGTGCTGGAGGCGATGGGCATTCCGCACACCGAAATCGACCTCATCCTGGTGAACGGCGATCCGCAGGGCTTTGATCATCGGCCGACCACCGGCGACCGCATCGCCGCCTACCCGATGTTCGAGGCGCTCGAGATCGGGTCGACGGCACGGCTGCGGCCCACCCCGCTGCGCGAGACGCGCTTCGTCGTCGACGTCAACCTTGGCCGGCTGGCGCGGCTGCTGCGCGTACTGGGCTTCGACGTGTGGTGGTCCAGCGACGCCGACGACCACACCCTTGCCGACATCAGCCTCGAGCAGCAGCGCATCCTGCTGACCCGGGACCGCGGCCTGTTGAAGCGTCGGGCAATTACCCATGGGCTGTTCGTGCATTCCGAGCAGCCCGAGCGGCAGGCGCGTGAGGTGATCCGGCGACTGGATCTGCGCGAACGGCTGGCGCCGTTGACGCGATGTGTGCGTTGCAACGGCAAGCTGGCCGCCGTCAGCAAGGACGAGGTGAGCGACCAGCTCGAGCCGTTGACTCGCCGTTACTACGACGAATTCAGCCGGTGCCACGACTGCGGGCGCATCTACTGGGCCGGTTCCCACTATGAGCGGCTGCTCGGCCTGGTCGACCGGCTCCGCAGCCAGCTTTGAGCTGCCGTACAGGATCACCGCGTAAGAATCGAAGTGTGAGGATCGCAATCAGCGGTGCCGGCGTAGCGGGCGCGGCGCTGGCCCATTGGTTGCACCGCACCGGGCACACTCCGACCATCATCGAGCAGGCACCAGAATTCCGTACCGGCGGCTACATGATCGACTTCTGGGGCGTCGGCTACCAAGTGGCCAAACGCATGGGTATTGAAGATGCCATCCGCGCCGCGGGGTACGACATCGAACGGCTTCGCATCGTCGGCTCGCGCGGGGAGATCAAAGCCGACGTGAACGTCGATGTCTTTCGCAGGTTGATCGGCGACGACTTCACCAGCCTGCCCCGCGGTGACCTGGCCGCCGCGATCTACAACACGATCGAAGGCAAAGTGGAAGCGATTTTCGCTGACAGCATCGTCACCCTCGACGAGCACGGTGACATTGCGCGGCTTACCTTCGAGAACAGCGCACCGCGCGATTTCGACCTGGTCATCGGTGCCGACGGGCTGCACTCGAATGTGCGCAGACTGGTCTTTGGGCCGGAGGGGGATTTCGACCGTTATCTCGGCTGCACGGTCGCAGCGTGCGTGGTCGACGGATATCGGCCGCGCGACGAACTGGTCTATGTGACCTACGGCTCTCCCGGCCGCCAGTTGGCGCGCTTCGCGTTGCGCGATGATCGCACCATGTTTTTGTTCATCTTCCGCTCCGAGCACGACGGCACCGATGTGGCTCCAAAAGACAAGTTGCGCAACGAATTCGCTGACGTGGGCTGGGAATGCCGGGATATCTTGGCGGCACTCGACGATGTCGACGACCTCTATTTCGACGCCGTCAGTCAGATCCGGATGGACAGCTGGTCGCGGGGCCGGGTGCTGCTGGTCGGCGATGCGGCCGCGTGTATTTCGTTGCTTGGCGGCGAGGGCACCGGCCTGGCAATGACCGAGGCATACGTGCTGGCCGGCGAACTCGTGCGCGCTGGCGGCAATCACCGACAGGCGTTCGATGCCTACCAGACGCTGCTGCGTCCGGTCATCGGAACCAAGCAAGCCGGAGCAGTGCGCTACATTCCGTTCTTCGCCACCCGGACCCAGTTTGGTCTGTGGTTCCGCAGCGTGGCGATGCGCATGGCGAACCACGTGCCGCTCGCCACCATGTTTGCCGGCAGCGTGCGTGACGACTTCACGCTGCCCGACTACGGCATCTAGCTGGCCGGGGTGAAGCGAATTGCCCTCAGCTTCAGCTCGTCGACGGCCTCGGCGAACTGATCGCGGGTCGGCATTTGATGGTCGCGGAACCCTATCCCCATCACCCGCTCTGCGCGCTTTACCCCGTAGGACTCCGCACAGCGCGAGTAGAGGTCGGCGACGTGCGCCTTGTCGGTGATGAGCTCGCCGCGCATCGTCGTCGTCTTACCGTCGTGCAAGACCTGTGCGGCGGCGCCGTCGCGGAAGTTGTTCTTCCACGTCGCGCCGGTCATCGCATAGAGGATGTTGTCGATTACATGGGCACTCAACACAAGTGAGTAAGGATGCCCGCTCTTGCGGCCGGCGAAGTCGACCACCATGAGCTGGTTGCGTGCCGCACCCGCGAGCGGGGTGTGCAGCAGCAGTTTCATCAGTGGGTTGATGACGCGCAGGAGCGCGGCGGGAGGGTGCGAGATCGTGATCGCGCTTGACTGTTCGGTCATGGCCTCAGGGTAGCCCCCAGCCGAGGGTAAAGCCATGGCGCAGGACAAGATTGGTGAGCACGTCGGCGCGCTCGGCCACCGGCCACGATTCGCTGGAGAACGCGTCGAGGGCGAAGAATGCGTAATTGATTGACGTTTCCGGTGTAGTGCGCGGCCGGTACACCAAGGCATCCAGCGCGTCGGGTGCCGGCCACCACCGTTTGACGGCATCGGCCAGCCGGTGGCAGGTGTCCCACACGTCGGGATGCTGGCCGGTGCTGATCTGGTCGTCGACCCCGAGAACGTCGAGGTTGGCCTCGGTGCGCAGATCGAGCACCCGCAGGTGGCGGGTGGCGACCAGACGCACCAGGTAGTGCTCGGCATGGTCGGCGGGGATCATCATCCCGGTCGGCCGGTAGCGCTCACGGAATGCGCCGACCAGAGTGCTTGCGGCGTAACGGGTTCGGAATGCACCGGATTCGGGATCGAATCGATACCGCGGCTGCGGGAAGCCGGTCCAGGTCCACTGGACCGGGCGGGCTGCCTCGACGCGCCACAGTTCGGTGCCGGCATCGATGCGGCGACGACGCAGACCGACCGGCCGAGCGTCGGGCAGCGGCGTCCGGTAGCCGGCGGGAAGGTCAGGCACTGATGGCGGCGAGCATCCGCCACGCGGTGTCGGCGGCCTTCGGGCGGCGCAACGCTTCGGCTATCGACGAGCCGCCCAGCTCGTCATGCTTCAGCCGCATGACACGGTCGGCCGCCAGCGGGTCCGTCGTGAACTGGGTCAGCAGTTCGAGAATCCGCGGCAGATCGGCCCGTAGCCGGTCGGCGTCGAATTGCCAAGCCGGAAACCATGTTTGGTTGCCGACGGCCGAACCAAGCAGCTTGCCGCGGCTCCGGAGCCGGTGCACGGCCTGCGGCGAATGCAGATCGAGGCGCTCCTGAACCTTCGGTGTCGGCAGCGAGCCCTCGACGAACTCGCGGACCAGCGCGCCGCGGCGCTCGTCATTCAGGCTTCGGGCGGCGACACGCTCCAGCGTGCCCTGCGGGCCGGTCGGCGCCTCGAGGATGGCGTCGAGCACCTCGGCGAAACTCGAGTCATTGAGCGCACGTTCGGCGACCTGGCGAACCAGCGGGGCAACGGCGGTGGACATGCGTTTCTCCTATGTCAAGCCGCTGCCGGTTGGCAAGCCTGGATTCGGGTTTGGTGGTCGGTGTGGAGGTGGCCGAAGACGGTGCGGGCGATCCGGCGTTTAAGGCAACGTAGTGCTTCTGTCGAGGAGTCTCCGGTGGCAAGTCGCGTGCGGTAGTAGGTGCGTCCGAGGCCGTCGAGTCGGATCTGGGTGACGGCGATGCGGTGCAGCGCAGCGTTGAGTTGACGGTTACCTGAACGGGTCATCCGGACTCGGCCGGCGGTATTGCCCGACCAGACCGGAATCGGGGCGACCCCGGAGTGGCGGGCAAATGCGGCCTCGCTTTTGAATCGCCGGACGCCAGCGGTTTCGCCGACGAGTTTGGCCGCGGTCAGCTCACCGCAACCCGGAAGGGTCAGCAGCGCCGGGGCGATCTGACGGATGCGCTGCCCGATACGTTTGGCCAACGCGTCGATGAGCACACTGAGCCGGGTGATGTCGGCCAGCTCGTCGCGGGCCAGCTCGGCGACCAGCCCCGCGACAGTGTCCAGCCAGACCCGCAACACATCGCGGTGCTTAGCCAAGTTCAGCGATTTCGGCTTGGGAGCACGCTCGGGATCGAGTTCATGAACCCGCCACCGTAGCCGGTTGATCGTCGCGGTGCGTTGGGCCACAAGCACTTCCCGGCGATCCACCAACAACTTCAGCTCACGCGACACCTCGTCATGAGAGGCGACCGGCAAGTCGGGCTCGCGCAGCACCGCACGCGCCACCGCCAACGCATCGATCGGATCCGACTTACCCCGGGTGCGCGCCGAGGCCCGGGTCTGGGCCATCAACTTCGGCGGCACCCGCACCACCTGCTGACCCGCGGTCAGCAGATCGCGCTCCAGACGTGCCGACAGATGCCGGCAATCCTCGATGCCCCACACCACCTGAACACCGAAACGCTCTCGCACCCACATCACCGCCTCGGCATGACCGGCACTTGTGGCAGCGACGACTTTCTCCCCGAGCTTGCGCCCGACCTCATCGACGGCGACAAACGTGTGCGTCCGCTTGTGTACATCGGCGCCAACAACAACCATGGTGGTTGCCTCCTTCACTGTGAGGTGACGGTTGGGCCGGTCGGCGGACACATCTCAGTGGGGGCGACACCACGCTCCTATCAAGTCACGCCGGCCGGTCCTTCACACCTGATGCCGACAAAACGCATGAACGCCAACCCTCAGGCGGCAAGGATGCTACGAGCCAGACATCAGGTGATCAGGATCCAACCACCGCAACATGCGGCATCTCACCCTGACACTGACACCATGCTACCAGCCGCATCGCGCAATTGAAACAATTGAAACAGCAACGAGGCTAGCACTATTCTCCGGATTTGCCTGTGGCAAAGCCCACCTGCGTGATCGGCTGTTTGTGGCTCCGCATGCGATTTGCTGGCGTAGCATCTCGTCAACGCGTGCCCCTGATTGGGGGATCTAGCGGCGCCGATGCAGTTGGAGGCGCATATGAGCGATACGGCAAACTCCCCTGTCACCGCCGAAGTGCTGTTGAACGACGTCAAGACCTTCTTCGATCACGGCGAATTCTTCCGCGCCTACGACCTGGCCGCCGACGCGTTGGAGCTGTATCCCGGCAACGTTGCGCTCGCCCACCGGGCGGTGCTCAGCCTGGCCAATGCCGGCGCGACCGCGCTTGCGCTGGAGAAGTATTACGGATTCGGCCTCGAGACACGACCGGAGACCGACGCGCGCAGCCTGCTCGCCCGGTTGAGGAAGGACCAGGCCTTCGCCGAGACCGGCGAGGCGCGTACCGACCTGTTGCGTGAGGGCCGCGCGATCTACGAAGACGCCTTCCGCGCGGCCGTCGTCGCCGGCGACCCGGAGGCGTATTACCCGGCCATCAATGCCGCGACGCTGGCACTCTTCGCCGGCGACGCCGAGGCGGCTGACCGGCTCGCCGGTGAGGTTCTCGATCTGGTAGCGCCGCGCATCGCCAGGCCAGTTGAGGTTGCGGCCGATCGCTATTGGGTGTTGGCGACGGCGCTAGAGGCCCATCTCGTCCGGGGCGATCTCGACGCCGCGCGCGGGCTGGTCGATCAGGTCGTCGCGGCAGCCGGCCACGACGAAGCCGCGCTCGCCACCACCGGGCGCCAGCTCGAGCGCATCGTGCAGGCGAAGAAGCTCGATCCCGGCGTGCTCGGCGCGTTCACGCCGCCGACCGTTGTCCACTACCTCGGCGACAGGTGTCGGGCGGAGCAGTCGGCGACGGCGGCCGCCGAGATCGCCGCGCTGCTGGAGGGGATGAACATCGGCGCGGCATATGGGTCGCTTGCCGCCGGTCCGGAGATATTGTTCGCCGAGGCGCTGCTCGAGCACGGTGTCGCCCTGAATGTCGTGTTGCCCTTTGCCTCCGACGATTTCATCGACCAGTTGGTGCGCCCGGCCGGTGCGGAGTGGGTCGCGCGCTTCGAGGCGTGTCTGGCCGCGGCCAGAACGGTGCGCTTCGCCACGGAGGACGCCTACCTGGGTGACGATCAGCTCTGCAGCTACGGCAGCAGCCTGGCGATGGGCCTTGCCAGCCTGTGCGCGCGGCACCTGCATGCCCCGGTGATGCAGCTGGCGGTGTGGGACGGGGTCGTCGATGACGGCGCGATCGCCGGCACCGGCACCGACCTGAGCGCGTGGCGTGAGGCCGGCCTACCGGTCAAACTTGTGGCGGTCGGTCCGGACGCAAAGATCGAGAACCTTCCGCCCTGGCACCGCCCGAAGGTCGCCCAGGGCCGCCGTGACACGCGGGCGATGCTGTTCGGCGATTTTCACGGCTTCAGCAAGCTGTCCGACGCTCAGTTGCCACCATTCACCGCGACGATGATGGGCACGCTGGGCGAAGTGGCACGCCGTCACAAGCAGCACATCGCCTTCGTAAATACCTGGGGCGACGGCATTTTCGTCGTCTTCAACGATGCCGGCCGCGCCGCCGCGTGCGCGCTGGACATGCAGGACGCGATCAACGCGATCGACCTCGAGGCGGCCGGCCTGCCCGACACGCTCAAGTTGCGCCTCGGCGGCCATTTGGGTCCGGTTTATGAGCTCGACGATCCGGTCACCGACCGGCCCAACTACTACGGCGCCCACGTCAGCCGCGCCGCCCGCATCGAGCCGATCACGCCGGAAGGCTGCGTCTACGTCACCGAGACTTTTGCCGCAATGCTGGCGCTCTACAACGCCGATCAGTTCTCCTGCGACTACGTCGGCAACACCGAGATGGCCAAGCATTACGGTCGGCTCCGGATGTTCCTGCTCCGGCGCGCCGGCGACGGCAAAGGCCCGCCCGTGCTGGGCGATATCGAACGCGCGGCGCGGTAGCGCTATTCCGCCTTCCGGCAGATGATCAGGGCCTCGACGTAGTCCCAGCGATAGCGGTCGGGGGCGTCCGCGACGCACTCCCGGAGCTCTCCGAGGAACTCCGCGAGCAGACCGGCAGCGCGCGCCTCGCCCTCGTGCGCGAAGGCACGCAGGAGAAGTGGCCCTCCCCATGCGGCCACGCTCTGGACGTATTCCCGCGCGAACACCGCGGGATCGTCGTGCCAGTAGGGGTTGTCCAGACGGAACAGCTCGGCGCTCTCGAGTTCTAGGCCGGCGAAACGCCCGCCGCCCGCCTGGAAGGGAGCCCGGAACTCGTCGAGCGTGCGCGGCCAGACCGGAACCACGGCCGCCGCGACGGTGGCGCTGCCGATGCGCTCCGCGCGGCGCCAGTCGGCGATCAGCCGATTCATGTCTCCGATGATCTCGGCGTAGAGCCCCGTCCTGTCCGGGCACCCCTTGGTGGAGGCCGGGATGGCGGCGATGAACCATCCACCCGGGGCCAGCTCCGCCGCGCGCATCTCGAGCAGTTGCTCCCATTGCCGTTCGGCGGCGAGGCGCCAGGCGCGCCGCTCGTCCTCGTTCGCCTGGTCTGGGTGGCCAGGGAAGATCGAGCCGGTCGAGGCCAGGCCGGCGGCGTCGGCGACCCAGTGCATGCACGTCCCGGTCACCGCGATGTGCACGGTGCCCGGTGGAAGGGAGGGTGCCTGGTGGAGGGGTATTCCGGCCATGGAGACGACCGTGGCGGCAGCCGGGTCGCGATCGAGCGCTCGTTGACAGGCCTCGCCGTGGGCCTCGGGCAGGGCGTAGTGGGCGCCCGTGCCCGTGTCGGCGACCCCGGGGCCGGCCTCGCCCGGCGCAGGGATCACGACGATCGGGCTCTCGTCCGCCACCGGGTCGAAGGCGTCCCGCAAATGGGCGGCGGCGACCCGCCAAGCGTTCGTCGGCAGATCAACGAGCGCGTAGCTCAGCGCCCGGCCAGCGCGCTGCGCCACGAGATTGCGGATGAGGCCGTGCGAGTTCACGCCGTCGGCGGCGCCCAGATCGGCCACGCGGAGCACCGGCTCGTTCGCCAGCTGCTCCGCGGCGGCCAGCACGGCTGGGTAGGTCGCCTCGAAGGAGACGCGCTGCGAGAGGGCATGCCGCGCGTAGTCGTCCGCCATGCTCGAGAGCTCGGGGCGACGTGACGGCGTGGTGCTTCCCTTCCGCACATTTCCTCCGCGGTCCGGACGGCTAATCGGGCCTATCGTCCCACAGGGCCGGCGCGCGCTGGTGAACTCTAAGGGTTTCGACGCGTCGACCTGGTACGGGCGCCGGCGTGATGTTGCTGGGGTGCCCGCCCGCTTCCGCTGCGGCGTCGTCGTTGCGGCCGAGCGGTCGCGGCGCTGACGGGTTTGGCGGCCGGAGCCTGGTACGGCGCGATGTCGCCGACCAGCCTGACGACGGAGTCCGACTGTGCAGTGACTTGTTGCGGGCTGACCGCGATGCCGGCTTTGCGCATCAACGCTGAAGTGTCTCTGCGCTGTTCGGGCAGCACGACAGTGACGACGTCGCCGGCGCTGCCGGCCCGTGCGGTGCGCCCGGAGCGGTGCAGGTAGGCCTTGTGCTCGGTGGGTGGGTCCACATGCACCACCAACTGCACCTCGTCGACGTGCACACCGCGTGCGGCGATGTCGGTGGCGACCAGCACCCGGGCTGTTCCGGCGGCAAAAGCGGCCAGGTTGCGGTCGCGGGCAGGCTGAGAAAGGTTGCCGTGCAGGTCAACTGAGGGCACACCGGCTTCGGTGAGCTGGCGGGCGAGCTTGCGGGCCTGATGTTTGGTGCGCATGAACAGGATTCGTCGGCCGGTGCCGGAAGCCAGCCGGTGCACCAATTCCTTCTTGGCGTCGGTGCCAGCGACGTGGAAGACGTGGTGGGTCATCTCCGACACCGGTGAGTTGACCTCGTCGACCGAATGCGTGACCGGGTTGCGCAGGAACCGTTTGACGAGCTTGTCGACGCCGTTGTCCAGTGTGGCGGAGAACAGCAGCCGCTGACCACCTGCGGGCGTGGCGGCCAGAATGCGGGTGACGCCGGGCAAGAACCCGAGGTCGGCCATGTGGTCGGCCTCGTCGAGCACGGTGATCTCGACCGCGTCGAGGCTGATAAGCCGTTGGCGCATCAGGTCTTCCAACCGGCCCGGGCAGGCGACAACGATGTCGGCGCCGGAGCGCAGCGCGGCAACCTGACGGGCTTGTGGCACCCCACCGAAGATCGTGGTGACCTTGAGGCCGTAGCCGGCGGCCAGCGGCTCCAGGGTTGCGGTGATTTGGGTTGCCAGCTCGCGGGTGGGTGCCAGCACCAGGCCCGCTGGGCGGGCGGGGCGCCGCTTGGCCGAGGCGAGGCGGGCCACTAACGGAATCGAGAAGGCCAGTGTTTTACCGCTGCCGGTTTTGCCGCGGCCCAGCACATCTCGGCCGGCCAGGGTGTCGGGCAAGGCGCTGACCTGGATCGGGAAGGGAGCGGTAATGCCGCGTTCGGTGAGCGCACTGATCAGTGGTGCGGGCACGCCGAGATCGGCGAAATTGGTAGTCATTGTTTGGGCGGTGCCTTTCAGGCATCGGGTGTGCCGTCTTGCCGCGACGGCGTCGTCAGGCGGTGGTCAGCACAATGTGGCGAGATTGCCGGTGGGCAAAATCGATCGCCGCGAAAAGACTTTGGAGTCGAAATCCCAGAGGGGGCATTCCACGACGTGTCGGCATCTCGTGACGCCAACGTTGATTGCCAGCCTAGCCCATCAACGGGGCTTTTCGATCATCGGACCATCGGGTGTGAGCAACGACACCCGGGATTGCCGATTCTCGACTTTTCTCAGGCGAAAGTGGATAGCATTTGTTTGCTCAACCAGCAAAACGAGTGCGTGGCAAGAGGCACCATGACGATGAAAGTCAAGATCGTCGCCGTATCCGCGGTCCTCACTGCGCTCTCAACGGCTCTCGGCGCCGTTGCTGGTTCCGCTGCGCGCGCAGACGATTTAGCGACCGCAATCTACGAAGGCATCAGCCAGCTTCGCCAGACATGCGGAGTGATCGGCGACGACCCGCGTTTGACAGCAGCAGCGCAGCGGCACGCCGACGACATAAGAATGCACGGTGTAGGCGGCGGCCACATCGGTTCGGACGGCTCTTCACCACAGGCGCGGATGGCGGATGCGGGCTACGCCAGGCCCGGCTACACCGGTGAGATCATCTACTGGGGCACCGGATCCCTTGCGACGGCGAGCGCAGCGCTCGACTGGTGGATGGGAAGTCCCGCGCACCGAGCAGTCATCCTGAGCTGTGCATTCAGCGCAGCCGGCTTCGCAATCACCTGGGACGGCAACAAGATGATCGCCGTCGGTGACTTCGCGGGTCCTTAAACCCAAGTCGGCCAAGCGCGATTACTCTCGCACCTGCCGAGTGATCAGACCTTTAGTGGACCGGGAATCGATGACGCACCGGGAATCGACCTGCTCACCTTCTCGTTCGTCGCCGTAGTAGACGCGATACCCCTCGATGACCAGATGGTCGCCGTCTGAGTCCTGGTGAGTGACATTCGTTGTGCCGTCCACCGTTCGGGTGACGGTGAACCACTGACCGGACTCGGGATCTTGGATCGTGTCACCCTCCTGGATTTCGGCCAGCGGCACCTGCTCTGTTGCATGTTCCGAACTCATTACCCTCCTGGATCGTCGCGGTGGTTGATTACGTTCGGCGATACCCGCCAGGATTCTCCTCTCAGATCATGTCGTTGCGCGTCAGCCAGCGCATCACCGGCCAGCCGATGAACACCGGTAGCCAGCAGGTGAGTACGCGATACAGCAGCACCGACGGCACACCGACGGCCGCGGGCACACCGAAGGCGGCCAGCCCACCGATCAGCGCGGCTTCCACCGCGCCGACTCCGCCGGGCGTGGGGGCAGCCGAGGCGAGGGTACCGCCGACCATCGTCACCACGGTGACGGTGACGAACGACGCGTTACCGCCGAACGCTTCGAGGCTGGTCCAAAGAGCCAGCGCCGCACCAAGAGTCGTGCCGGTGCAACCCAGTATGATCAAGCCCAGCCGCTGGGGTTCGCGGGCAACCTCGATGAGGTCGGCGGTGATTTCCTTGACCTTCGGGCGCAGATCCGTTGCCAGCCAGCGCCGCAACCTGGGTACGAACAGGAACGTGCCGACGATGCCCAGCGCCACACCCGCGATCAGGTACAGCATGGTGGCTTTCGGGACGAAGTGCGCCAGGTCGGTCGATGCACCTGCGACGGTGCTGAAGAAGATCAGCAACAGGACATGCATGATCACCTGCATCGACTGCTGCAGCGCGACCGCCGTTGTCGCGCGCACGGTGCTGAGCCCGCTCTTCTGCAGGATCCGGGTGCTGAGCGCGAGCCCGCCGACGCCGGCCGGGGTGGTGGTGGCGGCAAAAGTGTTGGCAAACTGGGCGATTGTCAGCCTCCAGAAGCTCACCTTCTCGTCGGCGGACGCCCACAACGCGGCTGCCGCCCCGACATACGTCGATGCCGAGATGGCCAGCCCCAGCAGCGCCCACCAATAGTTCGCTTTACCCAGCTCGAAAAAGAACGTCGGCACGGTGGCGATGAACGGATACGCGACGTACACCAGCGCGACCAGCAACACCAGCTGGATCAGCTGGCTGCGGGTGAATCGAGTGATCGTCTCGGTCTGGATTTTCTCGGTGTTGGTTTGGCGCATCACCGCCGCGCGGCTTCGCGAGATGACGGCGCCGGGATCGTTGACCGACTCCCGGAGCCGTCTGGGCACAGCGGATTTCGTGAGCCGGCGCGACGCGGTCAGCACGGTATCTTTGCCCAATGCGTCGATCGCCGCGTTGACCGCGGATTCCGCGCCGTAGAGTGCCGATGTCGTCACCAACAACTGGGCGATGTCGGACTGCAGCTGGTTATCAGTGGCGCCGTACTCGGCGCTGCCGAACCCACCGAAAAGGACGGTGCCGTCGTCGACGGTGATCTGCTCGTCGCGCAGGTCGCCGTGCGAAATCTGTTGGTCTTGCAGCATTCGCAGCGATTCCCAAACCCGGGCCACCGGTGTCGCCGTCGCGCACTGCTTGAGCGGCACGCCGCGAATGGGCCTGTGCGCGAACAATGTCCAGCCCCGGTCCAGCGCGGCGACGGCGATTGTCGACGTGTTGGCCACGCCGAGATCGCCGATGGCAATGGCCATCAGCGCGCGATGCTCGACGGCGCGGCGCATGGACGCCTGAAAGGGCGCAGCCTCCATGCTGCGCAGCCGCAGTTTGCCCCACAGCTGGCGCAGCGCGCCGCCGCTGCTTTGATGCGGGCCGTACAACTCGATGACCGCGTCGGCCGTCCGACCATCCGAGGCGGCCGAGAGCATCAGCGGCCCGGCTCCGGCCGGTCGGACCACGGTGAGTCCGGATACCACGATGCCGTGTTTGGTCAGCGCGCGGACTGCGCCTTCCAACGGCACCTCGAGCGCAGGCGTGCCGCTGACCAGCACCACCAGCGCGCCGACGAACCATCCCACGGCCAGGCCCAGCAGTGAGCGGGCCGGCACGATGGCGCTGACCACAAGGTGAATCGGCACGAACGCCAGCAGCAGCGTCCACCACCAGTGCCGCCACCGCGCGGGCAGCCACGGGCCCGATACGGTGAGCACCGCGGCGAGCATCCCGATCCAGCGCGGGTCGTCGAGGAATTGGGCCAACACCGTGCGCAGCCGGTCGGAAAGGTCGAAGTGCCATTGGGGCGCGGCGATGCGCTTGCCGGAAATCGACAGCGCGAGAAACGAAATGGTCGCGGCGGCCGCGTAGGGAGCAAGCAGTTTCCATTGTCGGGAAAGGATCAGCCCGATCAGGATCATGAACGGCAGCGCCAGGATGGCAAGGCCGTACACCAGGTACACCACGTCGGATTGGGTGGGGGAGAGCACCCCGACGATGCGGGAGATGGATTTCTCCAGCTGGTCCCATCGGGTGCGGGTGATCACCGAACTGGTGATGATGAACGCCAGGAATAACGCGGAGAGCACGACCCGAAGGATGTCGTTGGTGCGTCGGGTTGGCGGTTGCAGCAAGCTCCCCGAAACGGTGACCTCGCGCCCGTCGACGTGCATGTCCCAACGATCCCGTCTATCAGCGGCCCGCCGACAACATAACCCGCGCTACCTGGCTGTCACAGCAGTCACGCCGGGAGTCGAGTACCGATGTGCCCCACCTATGAGCGACAACTCGGCCTCCCAGGCGCTAATAGGGACGCTCCAGCTTGGTGAACATCGGGAAGTGCTGCACATTCGTCGTCAGCAGGTCGGCGTCGATGACGATCGCGGTCGCGGCGATCAGGTAGTCGACGGCACCGATGCCGCTGTGGCTTCTTCGGTACCGACGGGCGAGTTGTCCGGCGACGCGGGCCACATCCTCGCTCACCTCGGCCCAACGCAGGGCAGAGCAGAAATCCTCGAATGCGGTGAGTTCCGTGTCTTGGATTCCGGCCAAGAGTTCGAATCGGACCAGCTCGCTTGCCACCAACTCGTCGCTGCTGTCGATCAGCGCGGTCAGTAGATCGACCGCCGCGGGCGCACCCCGCAAGTGGTCGACGGCGATCGTGGTGTCAATCAGCTTCACGCCAGGCCGAGCCTGCTCAGCCGATCGTTGAGGTCGCCGCGCACTGCGTCGACGTAGTCGGCACCCGTGAAGTCCCGTCCGCGCCAGGTGCCGGCGCTGCGTTTCAGAGCTGCTGCCCGCTCTTCTTTGCTTCGGCTTCCGTAAGCGGTGTGAATTGCCCGACGGATCAGTTCTGACCGGGATGCGCCGGTGGCCCTGCCGGCGCGATCCAGTAGCGCGAGCTCCTCATCGTTGAGTGTGATTTGCGTACGCATGACATCACTTTACATCTTATGATGTAACGATGACTTCTGGCGATCCACCCGGTTCGCTGTCGGATGTCTTGGACGCCCGGCGAGCGTTGGCTGCCGCGCTCAGAGCGCCGCAGTGGATCCGGCCGCTAACCGTCGTGGGCGGAGCCGCCGCGATGGCGGCGCTGACCGGCAGCGGGCTGAGCGTGGCGGGACTCGTGGCTGCCCTGGTGATCATGTTGGCGACGATCTATCTGCCCATTTTTGTCGTTGTCCGGGGGCGGCGGGCGTTGGGCGTGCGGCTGCGTCGCCATCGACGAACGCGGCGACGGTTGCTGTTCGCCTGGCTGGTATTCGTCGTGTTTGTCGGGACGGCATACGGCTTGATGTGGGTGCTGGCGCTGGGAACCCCGCTTGCCTACGCGGTGGAGTTCCTCGCCGCCGCGGTCATCCTCGGGGCCTACATGTCGATTGCTACCCGCGACCCGATCGGGAACAACCCTGCTCGCCTGGTGACCGCCGAAGAGCGCCCCGGCCAGTTCGACGAGCTCATCGCTTCCCGGTCGCGATTGACGTTGTGCACCGACCTGGGCGCGATCGAGGAGATCGAGCAAGGTCTGCTCGCCCATTGTCTTCGGCAACACCCCGACGCATTGACGCCGCACATCGCCGAACTGGCTGCGGCGCAGTATGTTTGCACGCGCTACGACGATGGCCAGTGGTGGATCTCGCTCACGCCGGAAGGCCGCACCCGGTTGCGCCGACACCTGGCCGCCCTGCTCGCGGCGACCGGCTAGATTCGTAGCTTCGCTCACAGAAATCGCGCGTACGCTGCGCGGGTGGTATTTCGAGGACCGCACCGACGTCGGGGAGTGGTTGCTCGAGCACGGCTGGGACGTGTCGGTGCTGACGACCGAGGACATGATGGCTATCTACGACCGGTGCCCGCCGCAGGGCATTGAGGACGGGTCGCCGGATACTTTGTTCGTGTCGGCGCAGCGGTCGTAGGCGCTGTCATTCGACGACGGTGATGTGCCAGTCGTCGGCCAGCTGTTGAACCTCGTCGAATCCGGTGCCCATAAATAGCGACAGCGGCGCATTCGCGTCGTCGACGTCAATGTCTTTGCGGCGCTTGACGCGATCACCCCACAGCATGACGGCGTAGGAGTCGTTGAACTGACGCGAGCGCCAGACCAGCCCGTCAAAATCGCCAAGGTCGTAGAGCGCCTGTCCCCACGCCGCGGTTCGGGGATATTGGCGGGCGCTGCTTTCGATCAACTCGGCATGGGTCACGCCCAATTTCTTGAGGCCCGCGCCGTGCAGTTGGACGAGGCGCAGCTCGCGCTTTGGGATCACCGTCGAGCGCATCATCGGCACGAGCGCTTTGCGTTGGATTCGGCGTCCTTTGCCGCGTACCGGCACGTCATGGAACACCGACTCAGACAACGCGCCCTCCACAAGATCAGCCCCATAGAGCGTCGGCACAACCGCGCCTTTGCTTGTGACGGGACGAAAGCGGCGGGAATCGTTGGAGGTGTTGAACTCGGTTGCGCCCAAGGCGACGTTATGACAGCGGATAATCGGACGCTTGGCGGGCCAGATCGTTTCGCGCGGCTTGGGGAATGGAGCCGGCACATTGGGGACGCGCACTGCTAGATCATCGCCCCGTCGAAGGTGTGTTGCGCCGCGTCGACGATCTGTTCGGGCTGGCGGGTAAGCAGGTCAACGGGGCGCTTGTCGTCGAGCCAGCCGCTGCTTGTGGTGAACCATAGCGCTGTCTCCCAGCCATCCAGACCGTATGGCTCGAAAACTTCCAGCACACTTGCGATTACCGGCCTCGGTTGTCCGTCGGTGCCGAACTGGAAGCCTGGATAGAGCCGGCTTCCGCGGTGGTTGACCGTGAAGATCCGTCGGGCGGCCAACCAGCGTGATGCAGTGGCGGAGCGGTTGGTAGCAGTTGAACCGGCCAGGTCGGCAACTTGGTCGCTGTCGTAGAGGCCGAATTCTTCGATGAGTTCTTGGCGCGCTTCGGCATTGCGCAGGGCCTGGCTCGCCGCTGCAGGCGACACTGTGCTGCGAGGAACAAACATCGCATCGACTAGCTGCGTCGCTTGCTTTTCGCTCTGGACCAGCACCGCAGCCAGTCGGGTGACCAGCGCAGCCACCGAATGAGGTACGGCGAGAATTACGACCTCTTCGCCCGCGGGCCGAATTTCCTCGATCGCGGCGGCGAGGTCGGCGGCCGTTGCGGGCGCCGCTTCGGGGACGGCCAGCGCCCTGGCTACCGCCTCACCCCCAGGTGAGCTCGTGAGATCGATGAATTGAAGGTTCTCATTCACGCAGATCACTCTACGCCTGACAGTGGTCGCGACACCAGTACTGCGGTCGGTCACAACAGTCACGGCTGTACCAGCAGCGAACCATCACTCCTCTTTCCAAAACGAGGCGCATGCGATATCACCACGTAGGCTCGTGCCGAGGTGGGAGGGAGTGAGCGTGGCGAGAACTGACGACGACACCTGGGAGATCACCGAGAGCGTGGGGGCGACGGCGCTGGGTGTGGCGTCGTCGCGGGCGGCCGAGACGCGCAGTGAGAATCCGTTGATCCGCGATGAGTTCGCGCAGGTTTTTCTGGATGCGGTCGGTGAGGGGGCGTGGAACTGGCATTCGGCTAGGCAGCTGCCGGCTGAGATCATCGAAGCTGAACCGCTGGTGCCGCTGCAGATGCAGGCCATGGTCAGCTATATGGCTTGCCGGACCGCGTTTTTCGATCAGTTTTTCTTGGACGCGACACGTAACGGAATCCGCCAGGCGGTGATCCTGGCGGCGGGCCTGGACGCGCGGTCGTGGCGGTTGCCGTGGCCGGACGGGGTGACGGTCTATGAGCTCGACCAGCCCAAGGTGTTGGACTTCAAGGCGACGACGTTGGCCGAGCACGGCGCCGAGCCGGCCTGCCACCGGGTCGCTGTCCCGGTGGACCTGCGTCAAGACTGGCCAATAGCGTTGCAGCAAGCCAGTTTTGACCCAAGCGCACCCAGCGTCTGGTCAGCCGAAGGGCTGACGCCGTATCTGCCGGCCGCGGCCCAAGACCTGTTGTTCGAGCGTATTCACCAGCTCACCGTGGCCGGCAGCTGGGTTGCGGTGGAGGCGCTGAGCCGCGACTTTCTTGACCCGGACGTCCGCGCCAAGCGACGCGAGCGGATGGATCGGGTCCGAGCGGTGATGGCCAAAGTCGACCCACAGCGAGAGATCCCGCGCAACGACGAGCTGTGGTACTTCGAGGAGCGTGAAGACGTCGGCGAGTGGTTTGGCCGGCACGGCTGGGACGTCACGGTGACAACGACGCCTGAGCTGATGGCCGGCTACGACCGCGTGCCGGCCGACGAGGTGCAGGACACCACCCCGCACAACTTGTTCGTGTCCGCGCAGCGCGCCTAGCGGTAGCCGAAGGACCAACGGCCGCCATTTCGGGTCGAAAGACTCGTTCTCACAACACGCGCGGCCGGTAGCGTCGACATCATTTCTTGACCAGGGAGTGGCGAGATGACCGTTTTGATGACCGGGTTTCCCGGTTTCCTCGGCAGCGCGCTGCTGCCGCGTATCCTGCAGCGCACCGACAGCCAAGCGATTTGTCTGGTACAGCCCAAGTACACCGCCCTGGCGGAGCAGCGTGTCGCACAGCTCAGTGCTGCCGAGCCGGCGTTGCAGGGCCGCATTCAGGTGACCGAGGGTGACATCACCCAGCCCGGTTTGGGTCTTGGCGCTGATGCCCTCAACGACGTCACCGAGGCCTGGCACCTCGCGGCGGTCTACGACCTGGCGGTCAGCCGTGAGGTGGGCTACCGGGTCAATGTCGAGGGCACCCTCAATGTGCTGGACGCCGTGCAGCGCGCTCCGAAGTTGACCCGGCTGCACTACTTCAGCACCTGTTATGTCAGCGGCCGCTACGCTGGCCCGTTCGGCGAGGACGACTTGGAAGTCGGCGCGCCGTTCAACAACTTTTACGAGGAGACCAAGCACCTCGCCGAGGCGGAGGTTCGCCGTCGCATGTCGTCGGGGCTGCCGGTGACGATCTATCGACCCTCAATTGTGGTGGGCGACAGTCACACCGGGGAGACGCAGAAGTTCGACGGGCCGTACTTCATCATGCAGTGGATGATGCGGCAGTCGCGAAGCGCGGTAGTGCCGCTGGTAGGAGATCCGACGATGACCCGGGTGAATGTAGTCCCGCGCGATTTCGTGGTCGATGCGGCGGCCTATCTGAGCGGGCTGCCGGTGTCCGAGGGGCGGACCTACCAGCTGGCCGATCCGCATCCGCTCACCGTTGATGAGATGACGGACGCGCTCGGTGAGGCGACCGGCCACAAACTCATCAAGGTTCGGTTGCCGCGCAAGCTCACCAAAGCGTCGCTCGCGCGGGTTCCCGGGCTCTACCGGCTGGTGCGGATTCCGCCCGAGGCGGTCGACTACTTCGCGCATCCCACGTCCTACCTGACTGACCACAGCCGCGCCGATCTCGCTGGCAGCGGGATTGAGGTGCCCAATTTTCTCAAATACGTTGACCGGCTTGTGGAATACACGCACGGCCATCCCGAAGTCGGTTCCGCAGCGATGTTTTGACGCAGCGGTCTATGTGACTTGCTTGACTTGCGGGATGTGCCAGCTGCCATCGAGGATCGTTGGCGGTGTGCTGGTGGGCCAGTAGAGCCGCAGCATCAGGATGAACCGATCCTGCGGCGCGGGTAGCCAATTGGATTCCTTGTCCGCGCCGGGGGATGTGGCCTGGATGTAAAGATCGGTCGAGCCGTCGGGGTTGGTCTTCAACGGGTCGCGCGGGCTGAGGGTGTAGCGGTTCAGCGGGTTGGCGACGAAGAAGTAGTCGCCGTTGTACATCGTGAGCGACCAGAACGCCCGCACCGGAGGCAGCTGGCCCTTGTCGAAGTGCAGGACGTATTTGTTTGCACCGCTGTATTGTTGGGCGGCTGCGGGGCCTTCTGAGCTCGGATACACGGCGTCCTCGGGCAGGTTGGCGCCCAAACCGATCGCGGTCACGAACGCACGTTGGCGGTAGTTCGTCCCGTAGCTGCCTGCTTTGGTGGTGTATGCCCAGCCGTTTTCGAACTTCAAATCACCGGCCAGCACACCTTCTTTCCGCCAGGCGTTGATCTTGTCTTGACCGAGCTTGGGCGCCTTAGCCAGGCCGCTATTGACCGCGGCTGGCAGCTTTGACGCGTCGAAGTCCTGGCTGGGAACAATGCCGAGCTTGGCGAGCTTTGCGACCATCGGCGCGTCGTCGACGGTCGGCGGATTGTCCTTCAAAAGGTTGGCGAACAAGCTGAAATACTCTTTGCCAGCAAGAGCATTCACCTGTTGGCGCACCGCGGTCGTCATGTCGACGGACGGGTTGACCGGGCCGGGCGCCGGTGTGTAGGGCTTGCCGAACGAGGACAGCGGCACCGCGGTGATCTGATCCTGCAGCGCGTGCACGGCGTCGTAATCCTGCGGGGCGCCCGTGCAGTAGATGCGGCCCAGCAGCCACACCATGGCGGTGGATGACTTGTATTCCCGCACCCCTGCGGGCAGCGTGCCATGCCAGCCGGGGCCGGTGATGGCGAAGGTCTGCGCCCTAACGCCGGTGGTGCGGCTGCCCGGGGAGGCGAAGACGTTGGTCCAGCCGTCCAGCATCGGCAGCAGGAAATAGCGGTCACCCATGTCGGGAACGCTGATGATCCATGGTTCTTTCGCCACGTCGAACCACGCCTGGGTATAGAGCGTGTCGGCGTTCGGCGCGGTCACGGTGCGGAACGAGGCGTCTGGATACTGGCGGAAGCGGACGAACTGTCCCATCGGCGCTTTCGTCCCGTCGGGTGCGGCAACGTTCGTCAGTCCGCGCCGGGTGTATTCCATTGTGACGAGCGGATAGGCGTAGAGGTAGGCGTCGGTCGCGATGTCGGCTGCTTCAGCCTCCGACAAGGCCGACGGCTCAGACGATTTCACCGAATGCTTCGCGCACGAGGCGACGATACCGCCAGCGACGACTAAAGCCACCAGCGTGACGGCGCCGCGTTTGATGTTCGTTCGCATGCGATCGGTTCTCGGCGCCATCAGCAAGGGTCGCCGTCGGGCGTGAAATACGGCACGCCCTCGGCCGTATAGCAGGGCTGCTCACCCGGCCAGTACGGGTCGGTGGATGAGGCGATGGCTGCAGCACCAGCGGCGCGACCGGCGACGTCGGTGCAGCCGCTTACGCTGACATGGCGGCTTCCGTCGGTGCCCGCACAGATGGTGGCGTGGGCTCCCGGTGCGATGGCCACCGGCACGACTGCCGTCGCCGTGGCTGCCATTAGTGCTGCTGCCAGCTTCTTCATCTGATCGTTTCCTTTGCTTTCGCAGCGACTCTCGCGTGATGTCCCTGGACGGCAACCGTAGATTTGCGGCGTTTGCCGGCGTAGGGCCTTTCGGCCCTAGGTGCGATTCGCCAGCGGATCGGCGCGAAGCATTGGCAGCGATGACTTTTGTCCCTGGTGTATTAGGTGGCGTGCGGTGTGAGCTTGGCTCATGGGCATCGACAAGCGAATTGGCGGACAGCGCACCCGCCTTGTTCTTCGCATCATGCTGGGTTTTGGCGTCTTGGCCCTTGCGTGGGTTGTGTTGTTGCCGAGGGTCTTCCGGCATAACCGGGACTGGATGGTCAAGATCGGCGTGTTGAAGAAGTCCTTGACGCGGTACAACGATCTGACCCGCCATATCTCCGGAACCGAGCGGTCGTCGTGGGGGCTGTTGACCCACGTGGGTCGCCGCAGCGGGCGCACCTACCAGACGTCGCTGGGTGCCTGCACCTACGGTGACGGCTTCCTGCTTCCGTTGGGGTATGGCCCGCACACGGACTGGTACCGCAACGTCGTGGCCACCGGGACCGGCACGCTGGCCTGGAAGGGGCGCATCTATCAGCTGGAGCGGCCCGAGCTCATTTCCGGCGGCGCGCCGATGCGGGCCTGGCGGGGACGCGACCGGGTCCTGCTGCGCCTGGCCGGAATGCATGACTTCGTGTGGCTGCACCGAAGCGAGGAACAGGGCAGCGAGCCGGCGCAATCCGCGTCGCCGGCGGCAGGCTGACTCGTGAAATGACCACAGTCGGAATTTGGCGGCGCCGTGCACTGCTGGCCCTACCGGTTGCGTTAGCTGGGGCGGTAGTGGCGCTATATCTTGCGTTGCTGGGTTTTTCGGTTTTGATGCGAATCAGATGGGTGAGCGATAGGACGCGCCAGGCCAGTAAGCATGCGAATCGTTGGACGCGTGCGGTCGCCGGAACTCGCTTAGGAAGCCTGTACTTCAATCTTGCTGCGCTGCAACACGTCGGGCGGCGCAGCGGTCGAGAATATGTGACTCCGTTGAGTGCCTACCCGCTTGGTGACGGTTTCGTGTTGGCGGTGGCATACCCCCACGTGGATTGGTCGGAGAATGTTCTGGCCGCCGGGAAGTGCAATCTCACCTGGAAGGGACGCGAGTATGCGCTGGAGAAGCCGGAGCAAATTCCGCTCTCAGCCGCGTTGCACGCCTACCCTCTGCTGGTAAGGCCGTTTATCTTCGCTCCGGGCACGAGAGATTTCCCTCGGCTTCATCGCTCAGATTCGAATTCACCGGAATCGCAGGCTTTTTGAGCTCCTTTCGGACGCGAAGGCGATAACCTCGGCAGACCGCCAGTGTTGGGGCTCAGTGGCTTCGAACCGCGCGACGACGCCGAAACAAGGTGCACGATTCGGTGAGCACCGGCTCATAGGTGACGTCGCTGCATTCGCACTCCCAAGTGGTGTGCCGACCGCAGGAACACGGCATGCTTCCGACGATCATGTGTCCCGGCAGCAGCCAGTGACCCCGCATACAGCGATGCGGTCGTGTGTCCATCTATTTCCCCCTGAAGGAGCCGACGCGGACGTCGACATCAACAATCACAACCACCACACTGGCATCCCTCGCATCGCGAATACAGGGTGTTTGCCGGATCGTGATGGTTTGGTGTCCTGCTGCGGGCGTGTCGTTGTCCTGATGCCGGCGTCACTGGCGGTATTGCACAGGCCCACGAGGCCGGAGTGGCACTTGGTGTTTTCCGCCACTTATTGGTGTCAGCGCGGCTTTTAGCAGGGCTAGAGGGGGTACACCGGGTCCATGAACGAGTTGAAGTTTCTGGAGTTGCACGGCGATCGGGTCGCTTACCGCGACGACGGTGACGGGGAAGTCCTGCTGCTGATCCACGGCATGGCGGGAAGTTCGGACAGCTGGCGGTCCGTGTTACCGCAGCTGTCGAAGAAATTCCGGGTGATCGCGCCGGACCTGCTGGGCCACGGCGCCTCGGCGAAACCCCGCAGTGACTACTCGCTGGGCGCATTCGCGGTGTGGCTGCGCGATTTCCTCGACGAACTCGGCGTCAGCCAAGCCACCGTGGTCGGCCATTCGCTCGGCGGTGGTGTCGCCATGCAGTTCGTCTACCAGCACCCCGATTACGTCAAGCGGTTGGTCCTGATCAGCAGCGGCGGCCTGGGTCCCGATGTCGGATTGATCCTGAGGCTGCTCTCCGCGCCCGGGGCGGAGCTGGTGTTGCCGATCATTGCGCCGAAGCCGGTGCTCACGGTTGGCAACAAGCTCAGGTCATGGCTGAGAGCCGCGGGCATCCAGTCGCCGCGCGGCGCCGAGATCTGGAGCGCCTACTCGTCGCTGTCAGATCCAGAGACGCGGCAGTCGTTCCTGAAGACGCTGCGATCTGTGGTCGATTACCGCGGGCAGGCGGTCAGTGCCTTGAACAGGCTGGGGCTGCGCACCGACCTGCCGGTCATGGCGATCTGGGGCGAGCGGGACAACATCATTCCCGTCGACCACGCGCACGCCGCGCACGAAGCCCGCACCGACGCCAGACTTGAGCTGCTGCCCCATGTCGGTCATTTCGCTCAGGTGGAGGCGCCCAACGAGGTGGTCGAGTTGATCGAAGACTTCATCGCGACCAGCGACCGCCGGGATGTCGGCAGCCCACAACTGAGCTCCTAATCCGGGCCAAGCGGCTGAGCCCAGTCACGCGGCCATGGTGCTCTGCTGTCAACGATCTTCGTCAGTTGTATGACCCGGTGCACAAAAGAGCGGCCGCCCGCGAATGGCAGGTGCTGGCATCACCCTGACTCCGGCGGAAATACGACGTCCCAGTCTCGGGCCATGCTCACGACGGTCCATCCCAGGCGTGCCCCGACGTCGGTGATCGGCTCAGTGTCGTCGAACGTCCCTGCCTTGCTGGTGTAGTGAAATTCGCGCTCGGCGTCGTCGTGGTCGATCAGCAGCGCAAGGCTGGGAGAGCTGGTGGCCTGAGCCCATTCCAGCATCTCCCGGTCACCCCCGGAGTTGCCGGCGGCCAGGATCGGCCGGCGGCCCAACTGAGTCTGGATGTTGGCGACCTTGGCGCTGCCTTCGTTCGCGACGCCGAGCAGGCTGCTGGTGCGCCGGATGACCGGTGGGCCTTCGCCGTCACGGCTGACGTCGTAGCCGATGAGGGTGCCCACCACCAACTCGGCTGGCACACCGTAGAAGTCGTCGCTGACCGCCCGGATAAACTCGGTGCCGCCGCCGGTGACGATCCCGACCGTGAAGTCGCGGCGCCGCAGCTCGGCGATGAGCTCTAACATCGGCTGATAGGTCACCGAGCGCGTCGGCCGCCCTAGCGTCGGGTGCGTTGCTCTGCCCATGAATTCCCTTGCCGCGGCGGCGAACTCCTCCGGCGTCATGCCCTCGAACAGACCGGCGAGCGCGAGTGCAATGCGTTCCAGCCCGATCCCCGCGACCGCCGCCTGGTCGCCGCTGAGCAGGGCGGCGAACTCGACACGCTCGCCGATCGACGGGTCCTGGGCCACGTGTCGGCGCAGCGCGTCGAGGAAGAAGTCGAGCTGTACATAGCTCGGCCGCTCACACCACAGCGTGCCGTCGTTGTCGAAGTAGGCGACCCGGTCGGCGACCGGCACCTCCTCAGCCGCCGCCAAGAACGCCTCCAGTGCGTCCCGCGTGCTGCCGGGGCGCCAGGACGGGAGCCGGTCGTTGCGTTCCAGAGGAATCGCTCAGCTGCTGCCGGTAGTGGCGTCCTGCAACTTGGCCATCACCTGGTCCAGGCTGAAGCTCGCAGATTTCTGTCGCTGTGGGAACTCGACCAACGTTTCCAGCATCTTCGCGACGTAAGCCTGAGCCGGAACGAACAGGAAGATGCGGTCGATCATCCAGTCGTAGTAAGTGTTCGACGTGATGTCGGCCCGCTCATAGGGATCGGTCCGCAGGTTGAACAGCTTGGGCACGCGCAGTTGAACGTAGGGCTCCGCCCAGATCGCCAAGGTGCCCACGCAGCGCTGCTCGAGGAAGACCAACTTCCAGTTGTCGAACCGCAGTGCGGTCAGGTCGCCGTCGTCGGAGACATAGAAGAAGTGCTTGCGTGGGCTCTCGTCGGTCTGGCCGGTGATGTAGGCCAACTGGTCGTGCCCGTCGAGGTGCACCTTGTAGGTCGTGGCGTTCAGGTCTGTGCCCGCGCGCAGCCGCTCGGCGATGTCGGGCACACCCGCCGCCGACAACAGCGTGACGAACCAATCATTGTGGCTGACAATGCCATTCAACACCGAGCCGGCCGGGATGTGCCCCGGCCAGCGCACCAGTGCCGGGACGCGATAGGCGCCCTCCCAGTTGGAGTTCTTCTCGTTGCGGAACGGGGTCATGCCGGCGTCGGGCCAGCTGTTCATGTGGGGACCGTTGTCGGTGGAGTACATGACGATCGTGTTCTCGGCGATCCCCAGCTCGTCGAGCAGATCCAGCATGCTTCCGACCGTGTCGTCGTGATCCAGCATCGTGTCGTGGTAGCGGGACTGCCAGCGCCCGGCGCGGCCCACGCTCTCGGGCTCGGTGTGGGTGCGGAAATGCATGTGCGTGGTGTTGAACCATACGAAGAACGGAGTTTCGGCTTCGTGTTGGCGCTTGATGAAATCGACTGCGGCATCGCGGAATTCGCTGTCGCAGGTTTCCATCCGCTTCTTGGTGAGCGGGCCGGTGTCTTCGATGCGCTGGGTGCCGTCGCCGTTGGCCCAGGTGTGCAGCACGCCGCGGGGCCCGAACTTCTTGCGGAACTCCGGATCCTTCGGATAGTCCGGCAGTTCGGGTTCCTCTTCGGCGTTGAGGTGATACAGGTTGCCGAAGAACTCGTCGAAGCCGTGCATCGTGGGCAGGTGCTCGTCGCGGTCGCCTAGATGGTTCTTGCCGAACTGGCCAGTGGCGTAGCCCTGCGCCTTCAACGCCGTCGCGATCGTCGGGTCCTGTGCCTGCAGGCCCAGCGGCGCGCCGGGCAGGCCAACCTTGGTCAGACCGGTGCGGTACGGGTTCTGGCCGGTGATGAATGCTGCCCGTCCGGCGGTGCAACTCTGCTCCGCGTAATAGTCGGTGAACAGCACGCCTTCAGCGGCGACGCGGTCGATGTTGGGGGTCCGGTACCCCATCAGCCCATTGCTGTAGCAGCTGAGGTTGCTCTGCCCGATGTCGTCGCCCCAAATGATCAGGACATTCGGTTTATCGCTCACTGGTTGGCCTTTCGCGGTCGAAGCCCCGAAGCCCTCGCACCCGGCCAGCTGACACTGACGCATACCGGGCGCCCCACAGCGATCCTAGACCCCGTTTCCGCCGCCACCACGGGCTTTCGGCTCGCAGGTAGGCACCCGCCTGCCCGGTCCGCCAACCCGCCAGGGATAACGCCCGTCGACTTGCCGCGCGCCGGCGAAAAGTCTCAGCGGCCCGACGGCTCGAACCCGCCACCAACGAAATTCGCGATTTGGGATTCTCGTTGACTGACCGATAGGACCGGTAAACGCTTGTTCGACAAGGAACTTGGTTTCCCGAGTGGACCGCGCTGACGTCTCGGTCGCGTTCTCGGGTGGCCTCCTTCAACTCGGCCCGATCCGCCGCGATGTCGCCGGAGTGGTAGTGCGGCTAGGTGACCGTGTGATCCGCATAACGCCGCCGGCGCTGGTGCGGTCGCAGGTCAGCGAGGGCCGCTGGACCGTGCGAGCCCGCGCACTGCGCTACCAGGTCGAGCTGGACGGAGACGGCGCCGGCCTGAATCCGCACGTCTTGCCGGTACCACTGCCCGCAGAGCGGCGCAATGTCGACACCGACTTCGAGCATCTCGCCGGCCGACTCGATTGCGTCGTCCGCAAGTTCGGTCGCGTGGTGTTCGAGGGCACCTGCGAGCTAGCGGGTCTGGAAGTTGGCAGCCGGCCGGGCGGCTAATGGCGTCCCTGAACGACCTCACCGCGGGCAGCTCGACGACGATCCGTAGGCTGCGGTCCATGGCGACCCGTCGCACGTCGGGAAATGGCCGACTGACGGTGGACGATTGGCTGCAAGCCGGCTACGCAATCGTGGCCGAGGAGGGTCTCAATGCGCTCAAACTCGATTGGCTCTGCACCCGCCGCGGCGTAACGAAGGGCAGCTTCCGTTGCATTGCAACGGATCTACGAGTACTCGGTGACACCGAAGCCCATGCCCGCCGGCATAACCTACGAGGTCATACAGCGCTTCAGCATTGCGGGCCGGGAACTGGTCAACACAGAACGCGTGCGTTGTTAGACCTACGGTGATACGGCGCAAGGACGATCTTTTCGAACTTCGGCGCTACCATTCCGGCGCACCGCAAAGGGACCGGTGTTGTAGGCGAGTGAGGAGGACGACCCATGGCACTTACACTGAACCAGGCCCGTTGGGTCTACGACCGGATCGGACGCGTCCAGGACTGGCAGGCCTTCTATGAGGACGCGACGATAAATCGGCTCGTGGCCAATGCGGCCCTCGCCGGGGACCAGACTATTTTTGAGTTTGGTTGCGGCACAGGCCGGTTGGCTGCGCGCCTGCTGGAGGCGTTGCCTTCTAGCGTCAACTACCTTGGCGTCGACATCAGTCCGGTGATGATCAACTTAGCCACCAGTCGGCTCGCCGCCTGGGCCGAGCGGGCCAAGGTGGTGCTTGTCGACGGCTCACTGCCACTACCCGCCGATGACGGGTTCGCCGACCGTGTGCTGTCCACATTTGTGTTCGATCTGCTCGATGAAGCGTATGCACGGGCTGTGCTGGACGATCTGCGGCGAATCCTCAAGCCCACTGGCCGGCTCTGCCTGGTCAGCCTCGCTCAGGGAGAGCGGTTGCTCGAACGGGGTGTCTGCCGAGCCTGGACCGGCCTCTGGCGCGTTGCGCCGCAGGTTGTGGGCGGATGTCGTCCTATTAGCATCAGCGCCCTGCTGGAACACGGCTGGAAGGTCGAGCACCAGTCACGCGTGCATCGTTTCGGACTTGTCATGGAGGTCGTCATCGCAGCTCCAGACACCCGCCAATGATGACCGCATGGTTGCCCTCCCCGGTATGTTTACCGCCCGTTTTGAGCTGCGGTCAGAGGAGCTGAGGAACGGAGTCGGCGCTCGGCGGGCCGGTGCTCAGGCTGTGGTGCCGCTGACCGATTCTGGCGGTTGGGCTTTCGCTGCGAATTGGCGTTTGAGCATTTGGTATCCCCAGGCGAGTACTAGCCAGGGCGCGATGAGCCAGGGCGCGTTGAGCAGGATGAACTTCACGCCGAGGTCGAAGAAGCTCGAGGTGTTTACCGACGGGAAGCCGCCGATGATTTCGCTGCCGTAGTAGTACCAGGTCAGCACCGTGTGGGTGACGGCCGTGGACATGACGAGCAAGGTGCCGCGGTAGTCGGTGAATTGCGAGCGTTTGAGCAGGATCAGACCCGTGATGCCGACGCAGGCGTTGGTGACCGAGAGCACCTCGATCATCAAGAAGTGGGGATTTGGGTTGAGGTAGCGCAGATCTCCGCCGTCGATGTAGGCCCACCACGCGTAAGCCCAGGCGCTGTCGCGAGCGCCAGCGATCGGTTTGTGCAGGATCAGCCACCCCAGCTCCCATGTCAGGTGGGTGGCGTAGGAGCAGATCACAAACGGCAGGACGACCCCCTGGAGGCGTTCGAACCTGGTCCAGCGCCGCAGCGACGGGATCGGCAGCAATGCCGCGAAAATCCCCACGAAGTAGGCGACGGTGGCCTGAGTGGCCAGCAGGTTGGCCATCAGCCCGCGGTCCATATGGCTGTGGAACACCAGATATGCGTAGAGGGGGAAGCCCAGCACCAGCGAACCGAACGCCACGATCCACATGACCCGCAAACCCCGGGAAGGCGGCAGACCGCTGATGACAGGCTTCGCGGTAGGCAGAGGGACTGCGGTGGCGGTCATCGCTGCTCCTTGGTGACGTCGCCGATCGTGGATTGCAAATTGCAGCACGGCGCTTACAGAGGGTAACCGTCAGTTTCACCAGCAGAGTAATGATTACTGAACGCATCGACATGATCACCCGCGCCGCCGAGGCCGCTATCGAAGCCGGTGAAATCAGCGGCCTACGTCCCTCGATCGTTGGGGCCCTAGTGATCTCAGCGCTGCAGGCACCGGCTGGGTTGCCGATGGTCGAAACCGAACTGTCCACGTCATCGCCGACGAGGTGGTCGCGCTGTGGGCAACTCAGCTCGACCACAGTTACGTCGCGATCCAGTGGACCCCGGGGAACGGGCAAAACGTACCCCTTTGTGGATCTCTTCGTCAGGCGTTGTACGGCACGCACGCACCTACTCGTCTTCGCCGCTGGGTCCCTCGTCGGTGTGGAGCTGGATCTGGACCAGGTCCGGGCCGGTGACGGTCACCGCCCAGCCCAGGTGCGCCTGGTGCACACGGCTGTGTTCGACATCGAGTGTGGTGAGGCGTTCTACCCAGCGCAGCAACTCATCGTGGTTGGCGACACTCAGACCGAACAACGGGTATCCGCGCAATGTGGCCAGCGGCTCGGCGGCGCGCCGCAACAACAGACGGGCACCGCACGGATGTTGCAGCAACACGGCCGTTACCTCGTTTTCGCGTTCTTCGATCAAGAGGGCGGCGAAATCGAAGACGCGTACATACCAGTCGCTGGCCGCCACCGGATCGCTGGACGGCACGGTGACGTGGTGTACGCCAATCAACGGGGGCACTCGATTATTCTCGCCCGCCGCGAGACAACTCGTTAACTCGGGCCGCCCACGATCACGCTAGTGACCTTCTGCCCTTCGTGCGCCCCCTTCAAAACAGTTGCAGGACTTCAGGAGGACCCTGCCTTGGCGAGGGCGAGCCCTAGCACCGATGCGGGCGATCTGCCAAATCAGGCAGGTGCGCCGACGCGCTGAGCTGCGTAGTGATTCCCAGCGGGTTGTCCAAGAACCTGGCCATCACTACCGCGGCTGCAGCCAAGCGCAAGCCCGGCCGTCACCCCGATTTACGTGGTGACGCAGCACTTACTTTTTGAAGATGCCCGTAACCTTCTCGCCAGCCTCTTTAACCTTCTCGCCGGCCTCCTCAACTATCTCGCCAACCTTCTCGCCAGCCTCCTCAACTATCTCGCCAACCTTCTCGCCGGCCTCCTTGACCTTCTCGCCGGCCTCCTTAAGCTTCTCGCCGACCTCCTCCTTGACCTTCTCGCCGGCCTCCTTAAGCTTCTCGCCGGCCTCCTTGAGCTTCTCGCCGGCGTCTTTGAGGTTGGCCTTCGCCTGGTCGCGCCTGCCCTCTGCTTCAGTACCCTTGTCGCCTGTGAACTTGCCGACCGCTTCCTTGGCCATACCGCCAAGCTGTTGGCTCTTGTTCTCCGCCTTATCCGCACCGCTCACAATGTCTACTCCTACTTTGCGTGAAATCGACCCGGTGGCCGAAACCTCAGCCCGAGGTTAACGCGCGAGCCGGGAGCGCATCAGGGCCAAAAGACCCTGTCGCGTGACCACGTCACGGCGAGAACGTGGACCCCAGAAGATCCCGACTTCCCTTACGTGGCAGGTGGTTAACGGAATAAAGACGTAGTCACCTCGATATCGTGATCGGGAGCCCGCTCACCCGCGCTCGCCCATGCCACCGACCTCGCCTGCGCGCGAGCAGACGCCATGGCGGCCAAGGCTTTCGGCGCATCCGCAGCCAGGGCCGTAATCAACCGCGACACCGTCGGATCCGACGCCACAACACCGAACATCCCCGGTTCGGCACGCACCACCGCGACATCGGCGCGACCGCCTGCGGTCTGCGACGCATAACCCAACATGGTTGAAAACCGTTCGGTGACTAGTCATTACAACCTTCCGTAACGAGTTTGCGGCGACGAGTCTCCCTTGCCCACAACCGCCACCGCCGAGCTCATCCTGCGCCCAGGCGAGAGCCACCTCGGCGGCTTCGCTATGGCTGACGAGGTATTGGAGTTCATTCGCTCGTTCCTTTGAGCCACAACGACTTTCGCGTTTTCTTGACCGACGGCATCTCCTCCGGCTCCGACTTCCGGCCGGTCAACCGTGTCCGGGCGCGCGGACCGCACTGGAACCTGCACGACGGTGTTTGCCAGACGCGGCGTGGCTGTTGGGCGTCGGCGACCACCCTTCCCAAGCGGCAATCCCACGACCGCGCCCACACCAGCAGGCGCCACCACGGGGAGTGGGGACCCGGGCCGATCGGCGAAGGCGCTACCACAGACCTCATATACCGCGTCCGTCCCGATGCTCAGGCGTGGTCCATGCTCACGCACCGCACGCCACCATGCTGGTCGACAGTGGGCTGCGATTCTTACCGGTATCTACTGAAGCCGCGTTCTTCGGAGACATTCCACAGGTGCCGTTCATCATGCCGGGAACTGACGAACTGGCCCATGCGGTGGCCGAGGCCATGCTCACCAGCTGGGCGGTGCTCATCTAGAACCACGGGTTACTGGTCGCGGGCCGCAGTCTGCGGCGCGCCGCCGATATGGTCGAGATCATTGATCGGTCGGCCGAGATCATCCTTGGTTGCTATGCCGTCGGCATAGAGCCGACGACGCTGCCCGACGACGTCGTCGCCATGCTCCAAAAGATGGGTGATCTCATGGCCTGAACTGAGGGGTCGGAACTGGGCCGTGGCTGTTGTAGCCCGGCCGCCTCAGCAACCTGACTGACCGGAGCCGGGGATGCCGGCCGGTGATGCGACACCCGCAGACCGCGGCCTAGCTCGATCGTGCGCAATTACGTGACCGCTCCGACCGCGGTCTCCAGATCAACGAGCACGCGTTCGGTCAGCGGTATGAGCGATTCGATGTCCGGCATCACGTTGCGGCCGGAAACATAGCCGAACGTCACCCGGTCGGCATAAGAGCACATCGTCACATTCAGCGCCTGCCCGCCGATGGCCGTCGACACCGGATAGATCTCATCCAGATGCGCGCCGTTCCAGTACAAGTTGGCCTGCGGCCCGGGAACGTTGGAGATCGACACGTTGTAGCCGCGGCGCAGCCGCGGCGCGAACGGCACCATCGGCAACAGGACCGTGGGCCCGATACTCGGCGCGAGCAACAGCGTTGTCGCGTTCGACCCGCGGCTGGCCACCTGCTGCTTCGCCCACGTCATCGCACGGTGGATGTGGGCCAGTCGCTCGGCCGGGTCGGCCGAGTCGGTGCCCAGCGGGCACAACTCCAGACCGAACAAGTTCCCGTGCCTGTCCTCGTCGCTGGCGCGCTCGCGACTGCGCACCGTTACCGGGCAGATGGCCACCAGCGACTTGTGGGGCAGCTCGTCGTGCGCGGTGAGCCACTCCCGCAACACCCCCGCCACCACGGCGGTCACCACATCGTTGCCGGTCACCGCGGCCGCGTCCTGCACGGCCCGGATGCGCGACTTGGGCCAGCTGGCCCCCGCGAAGGCGTGCTCGCGGCCGAGCCGGCCGTTGAACCTGGTGTAGGGGGCGCCGAACGGCAGCACGGTATTTCGCGCCGCGAGGCTGGCGACCACGGTCGATATTTCGCCGAGGGCGAGTTGGCGGACAAAACCCAGGCCCGACGTGGCGACGTTCACCGCCGAGCGCACCAGCGAGAACGGGTTGGGGATCAGTCCGCGTGAGGCAGCGGCACGCTCGGCTGGTTGCCCCGGCGCGATGGCGTAAAGCGGCGGCATTGACCGGCGTTCGGGGTCGGTGGTCATCGCATCGGCGATCATGTTGAATCCCGCGACGCCGTCGACCACGGTGTGGTGCACCTTGATGTACATCGCGAAGCGAGCGTCCTCGAGACCGTCGATCAGATACGCAATCCACATCGGTCGCGACTGGTCGAGCCGTTCGCTGTGCAGCTCGCTGATCAGCTTGCCTAGCGCTTCGCGATCGGCGCCCGCAGGCAGCGTGCGGCGCTGGATGTGGTCGCGCATGTCGATGTTGTCGTCGCTGCGCCACACCCAGACGCCTGCGGTGTCGACGCCGACGTGCGGGTGCCGGCGAAATCGCGGATCCAGCTCAGCAGTGCTGGTCAGCGCATCACGGTACAGCTCGTCGACATACCCCGGGCCCGCCTCGGCGGGAGGCGACAGGATCAGCAGCGCGGCGGCGTGCATCGGGTCGGACAGCAGCTCCGCCGCCATCATCGCCACGTCCAATGGCTCCAGCAGGTCCATCGGCTCAGACCCCGACCTCTCCAACGCGATTGGGACCACCGTAGCGCTGTCGCGCCACAGCCCGCGCCGAAATGGCGGCCGCGGGCCGATACGAACCGTCGCCGGTTTTATGCGTACTTCCGTTGTTGGGAAGGGTGGCGCGATGTCGATCAGGTACGACGAGAACACCAAAGCCAGGGCGGTGCGGTTGGTCCGCGAGCACCGCGACGACGACGACTCGGAGTGGGCGGCGTTGAAGGCGATCTGGGGCCGGTTGGGGATGACCACGGAGACGCTGCGCAAGTGGGTGCGTCAGGCGCCGAGGTCGACGCCGATGAGGCGTCCGATGGTGCACGGAATAGTCTGACGCCGAAGCCAAATCGGCAAGCATCAGCCGGGTTAGAACACCCGGGTGGTTTCGGCCTGATCAACCGACCTTCAGGGGCCAGTCTTCACCCGACGCCGACAGTTGTGCCGCTGTCCGCTCGACGTACCCAGCGGATTCCAGTTGCCAGGGTTGGACACAACCGTCGAGGAGTTCTTCCCAGGTGGGTGCGGCTGACGATCGTCGGCCAACCTCATCACCTACCACCGAGACCGCTAGGCATCCGATCCGAAGCATGACGAGGAAGTTGAGGTGTCGAATCGCCAAGGGACCCTCTTCAGCGAAGACCCATCGCGTCACTATTTTGCCTATTGATGCGGCACCGACTAACGAATGCGCAGCCAGCAGCAACTCCGTCTGGAGGACGCGATCAGCGGGCGTCAGCTTTAGAGTGCCGTCGCGCTGATAGGCGCGGGCGCGTACGTGCGTGCGGATGATTACCTCAGTGCTCAGGACACTCAAGCTTGGCGTCAACATTCCGGACCGCATATTAAGCCGGGCATCCCCGTAGAGGTCATTGGCGAGCTTACGGATTGCGCGGTTGTCGAGTTCATAAAGGAATGTCATGCCGGGGAGGGGCAAGCTCATCGGAGTCACCAGGTCGGTGGCTAGGTGTTTGAGCCATAAGATCAACGCTTCAGCCCGGCTGTCGACTTCCCGGAAATCCGGACGAGACACGGGCACCTCTTCGTGGATTCCGTAAGTCCATCTAGTTCCACGGAATTCACGGTCGCGGATTTGACGTAGTGCCTCTAACAGACGGGCCGGGTCATGTCCTGGTGATCGAAGTCTGTGGGCGGGGCCGCCGAAGTCCGGTCCCGTGTAATCGATGGGCAGGTGTGTAGCGTCTTGCTCCCAGCCTCGAAGGAGCTCGGTGTGTTTGAGCTCGCCAAGGGCTTCTGCAACGGTCTTGTCGAGGTCCATGTCGAACCACGCAGCGGCTGCACCGATGACGGCGGCGAACCCAACGATGAGCAGATCGTTGACGTCCCAGAGTATTCGCTGTCGGGTTTGCCATTGCATGAAGCGCTCACGCTGCTCGGTGGTGAGCGCGGCGTCGAGATCGATGTCGGTCCATCCGCGCTCAGCACGCAATCGATCGTTGGACTCGGTCAGCGCCTCGTAACTCAGCTGCCCACCGGGCACCTCAATATCTGGTGGCGGAGCCTCATCGCCCGCCGACAGCGCATCCAGGTCGCGTTCGACATCGCTCAGCATGCGGTGCTGGGTATCAAGGTTGCGCAGAATCGACTCGTCCACGAGAACTCCTCTCGGCGGCAATGCGTTCCAGTGCTGCTTCGACTGTTGCCTCGGCGAACCGTGCCTGCCCACGTTCAGCCATCAGCTGCTGGTGCAGCGCGCGATTCTCAGTGCTGAGCGCCAGATTTACTTTCCGCAGATTTCGGATCTCGCTGCCGAGTTGCATATGCCTCTCAGCGACTTTGGCCAACCGCTCCTGCAGAGCTTCGACGACCCGTTTGGCCCGCTGGTCATCGTTCTCGGCATTAATGATCACCAACCGAGTAATCAGATCCCCCTTGATCGTGTCGACCACGATCTCACCCCAGCTCACAGGAGTCAGCCGCGCACCCGCCGCGCCCATGCCCGCACCCGCGAGACCCCCCACACCGGCGACCACACCGATGCCACCGGCCATCCCGAAGCCTCCAGCGGCCAGCGCTCCTCCGCCGAGATAAGCCAAGCCCGCATTGGTCGCAGCTGCCCCATACAGCCCAAAAGCTCCACCACCGATTGCCGCCCCAATCATGGGCGCTGCCCAAAACCCAGTCGCCGCACCAACTCCCAATCCGGCAACCGAAACGGTCGCGACCCGGCCCCAGCGAATCGTCTTGCGGCGAACGCTGCGGAGCAACTCAGTGAACTCCCGCTCGACAGCGGTGAAGTCGTCGGGACGCAGTGCAGGCAGATCCTTCGATAGGCGTCGCAGGGACTGCTTGCGCGCGTTGAGCTTCCAAGAAGTGCGGCCCGTCCACGGGTGGAAAGTGAACAATTCGATCAACACCGACAGGGCGCGAGAACGCGACTGGACCTGCTTGCCCAGCTCGGCGGTCCCATTGACCAGCGCCATGCGCACATCCTCTGGCATCCCTGGGTAGACGCGGTCACGGAACTCGCGCGCCCACACAGGCGCATCTGCAGGCAGCATTCGTAGCAAGTTGAACGCGCGGGCAACCGCTGCTTCTTGATCATGGAGTTTTCTGTGCGTCACGCTGGCCGACGACTCGGCGGCGATATTATCGGCGATCATCGCCAGCCCAAAAGCCGTAGCGACGAGTAGCTCGGCGGCGTCTAGCGCGAAATCAGGGGTGATCCCAGAAGCGTCCCCGGCTTGGGCCACAGATGAACCCCGCCGGTGTGTCGGCCCAGTTGTTTGTGGAGAGCTTTCGTGACCATTCTCGGAATGGCTCGGGTTCCCTTCTTCCCCGTTGATGTCTGGCAACGCTTCTCCCTTGTTGACTTCATCCAAGAGTCCGCGCCTGCGCGACTGCCCTACAAGGGCCTTTCGGCCCCAACATAGGTCGGTCCGGGAACCGGCGCCGGTAATCCCATTTCTCCGGCGCGAACCAGGCAATTACGGGCTAAGCAAGCCAGATCCCTATCATCGAAGAGAGGAGAATTCGGTCAGCTTCTGCTACTCGTTACGCAGTCAGCTTTTCGCCTCCAACAGCATCCATTCGGGCGGGTGCGACAGGTCGAGCAGCTTGGTGTGGTCGACCGCCAACCACGTTTGCGAGCGCTCGGGGGTGCTTAGGTAGAGCCCGCGTCCCATAGACCGAACCTGGTCGTAGTCTGCAGTCCACGTGATGGTGTCGGCAATCCGCTCAAGCACCGCTTTACCGCGACCAAGCGCGTTGCCGACGTGTTCGAGCGCTGGCAGAGAGTCCCGCTTGTTGCCATTGCATTCGCGGCACGCCTGTACGAGGTTCGCCAGGCCATCGATTCTTGACCGCGACCAGGGCAGCACGTGGTCGACCTCGACCGCATGCCTCTTATTGCAGTAGAAGCACTTGTCGCCGAACTCGTGCTTCAGCGCGCCGAAGGGCCGGTCAAGCGATACGCGATCGACGCCGAATAAATGGCCCGGCAAGTCAGGTACATCATCACGAACCACCGGGTTCATTCGACGCACTTCATCTACCCATAAGACCTGCAATACCGGCTCCAGCAATCCGGACAGCCGTGCAAGCCCCCACGCCACGCCGGGGTGTAGTTGGACCACGCCGTGCTCATCGATGGCATGCGGGCTCAACTTGTCGCGCATCCATGAGTCGTCGTAGAGGAATGGGTCGGAGACGGTTTTTCCGCTACCCCCGACCGGCAGGCGTTGTAATCGGTATAGCGGCCGCCACACCAATACGTTGCGCACTTCTCGCCGCGCCAACGAATACTCCTCACGCAAGTGCAGCTTCACGTATCGAAGCGACATTTCGCGGTCGGTTGCCTTGGCAGCAGCGCCCAGCCGTCCCTTGGCATCAGCGCGGAGGCGTTCGACTGCGCTCAGAATCCGCGCCTTCTCGCCCGTGGATTGTTTGAGTGTGTGTTTGGTGCCCTTGACCGTTAACGGCAGTACCTGCCGCCAGTAGAGCGCTATGACCCGGTCGGCTAGGTCATCGAGCGGCACGTTCAGCGATGCCGCCGGATCATCCGGCAGGTAGTTCGCCACGCAGTAATCAATAAGAGCCCATAGCGTTGCCAACTTGTAGGTCGCTACCCGCCTGCCAGTTTGCAGGATCTCAACCACGCGAGGTCCCAGCTCGAGCGGGTCAATGTCGGGCGTCCTGGTCATTTGGTCCGATCTAACCAATTCCGGTTTCAGTTTCCGCACAATCTAGTGCAAGAAGGAGACTGCTCTCGATGGGACAAATTGAGAAGTACCGTCCTGACTACCTTGCCGCGGGCCTTTACTCTCGTTGTCGACCGTCGCGTAATTCCGCCGGGGTGTCTGTCAGGTAATTCCGCCACCGGTGGGCCTCGGGTGTAGGTCTACCGGGCTGGCTTGGTGTTGTCTAGTGGCGCGGTAGCGCCGGGTCGTTTACGGGGCCGGTAGCTGGGTCCGTCCATCGCCACCAACGGAACGCAAACGGTCTTGAGTTGACACTCTCACCGGGCGTCGGTGTGGTGACGGGTTGGCTGGTGGTCCTGTTGGGCCGGCTGGGTGGGGTGGTGGTGGGTCTAGTGCGACGCGCAGCCGGATCTGGACGTGCCAGCCGGTGACTCGGACGTCTTCGATGAGCAGGCGCAGTAGCTGTTGTTTTTGGGTGTCGTCGAGGGTGTCGATGACGGCGTGGATGCGGGCGGCGAAGTCGTGGACGCGGTTGCGGAGTTGGTTGTCGCGGGCGAGCGCGGTTCGTTCGTCGGCGAGGCTGGTTCGCTTGTGCTGCAGCTCTTTTCGGCGGGAGGAGACTTCGGTGGCGCGACGCTGCATTTCGGGCAGTTCGATGAACCCGCCCTGGTAGAGGTCGATGAGACGGCGCCGTTCGGTGTCGGCGGCCTCGATTTTGCGGTCCAGTCGGGCCAGTTCGGCGCTGAGCAGTTCGTCGTCGGGGATCGGGGTGTGCAGGGTGACGGCTTGTTCGCCGGCCAGCAGCTGCTCGGGGTGGGTAATCGCAGCGCGGATGTGCTCGAAGACGAACGTGTCGAGCGCGTCGGCGCGGATGTTGCGTTCGGGGCAGCGGCGGGATTCGCCGCCGGCGCGCAGGGGGTCGTGGTTGCGGCAGTAGTAGTAGCGGTGCCAGGTGCCGTTGCGGCCGCGCATTTTGTGGCAGTTGGTGCCGACACCGCAGGCGCCGCATTTGACGAGTCCTTTGAGCAGCCACTGGCCGGGTTGGGCGCGGCGCGGGCTCCACTTGGTGTTGTCGGTGGCGACTCGGTGAGCGGCCTGGAACAGCTCGTCGGAGATGATCCGCGGGCATGCGATGGGGATCCATTCGTCCCGGTCGCGGGGGACCTGGCGGTTGCGGTGGGTGGGGCGCCGGTCGGGCACCGATTCGGTGCGGTTGTAGTAGACCCGGCCGACGTAGGCCTCGTTGCGCAGCAGCCGGCACAGCGTGGAGTGCCCCCAGGTGGGTTTGCCGGTCGGCGATGGCACCCCGTCGGCGTTGAGCCGGCGACAGATCTCGCGCACGGTGATGCCCGCGGCGCGGTCGGTGAAGATCCGGCGCACCACGGCGGCCTCAGGCTCGTAGAGTTCGTGGTGTGCTTGGCCGGTGGCGGGGCTGCGGGGGATGCGACGGTAGCCGTAGGACGCCTTCCAGGTGACGATCTCGCCGGCGCGGGCCCGAAACAGTTTGCCGCGCCGGTAGCGTTCGGCGATCTTGGCTTTCTCGTATTCGGCGATCACGCCCTGCACCTGGGTGAGCAGGATGGCCTGCGGGTCATCGGCGGCCAGCCCCGGGGAGTCGGTGAAGGCGACGGTGACCCCGAAGCGCTCCAGCTCATCGAGCACCAGCACCTGGTAGGCGTAGGCGCGGGCGAGCCGGTCCGGCGATAGGCACCACACCCGTTCGACGAGGCCCGCCTCGGCGGCATCACGCAACGCGTCCAGGCCGGGGCGGTCCAGTCGAGCGCCGGAATGCCCGTCGTCGACGTACTCGCCGACCAGCTCGTCACCGGCGGTGGTGATCTGTTCGCGCAGTAGCTGCAGCTGCGAGCCGATGGTGCCGCGGTCGGCTTGGCGCTCGGTGGACACCCGCGCATACAGTGCCGCTCTCACCGCAACCTCCGCAGCGATGTCACCGCGGCATGATCCCGGCCGGCCTCTAGGTCGAGCAGGAACTCATATCCTGCGGCCAGGGCTGCCACCCGGGGATCCTCATGCGGGGTCCAGGCCGGGCGGGCGGCGGCGAGGAGTTCGGCGACGAACACCGGCTCGGCGCTCGGCCACGCGATCAGCCCGGCCAGCCCGCGACGGGCGAACCGGGCCGCGGCCAGACTCTCGGGTAGCCGGGCATGCTCGTACGCGTGGGCGCGCAATGTTTCGTAGTCGACCTGCGCCGCCTGCAGCGGCGGCCAGAACGACCGGGGGCTCACCGCCCGCGTACCCGCTCGATGGTGCGCCGGTGCAACCGCACCCCGAACCGGTCGGCCACCTGCTCGGCGATCTGGGCCCCCGACCCGCCCTCGGCACAGATGAATTCCACGATCTCCGGGCGCAGCTTCACCGGGCCACGACGGCCGCGCCGCTCGTCGATCAGCCCCGCCATCCCCGACTGATCGAACGCCGCCGCCACCAGATAGAACGCTGCCCGCGAATACCCGTGTGCCGCTGCAGCTTCCGACACGGACACTCCGTCGACCAGACGCGCCCGCAGCATTTCGTATTTCACCTGGACCTTGTCGGAGGCCAGAAAGAAACCCGCCCCGCCGGTGAACAACGGCGCGAGCACCGCGTCCGGGTTCGGATGCACCAACCCCGCCTCGGTCAACGCCCGAAGCCGTGTCGTGTCGCTCACCGGCCTCACCTCCCGCGCCCGAGCCTAAGCTCCCCACCCGCTGTCGTCCACTATTTACTGCCGCGTGTCTGCATCTGACCATCGGCAAACCCGTGAAATAAGCTGTATCACAGTAATAGTAGTGGGCCATGCGACATCCAACACTAGATATGCGGTCATTATTACTAGACATCAAACTCACTCCGAACAACCGGCCGCCGCAGTCGACGACGGTGATCAGGATGCACATACAAGCCAGGGACGGCCTCAGCCGGGGCCAGAACCACCGTCAACTGCAGCTTTGCATTCCGTTGGTGAGGATCTGGTGGCTGGTGTTGATCAATCGGTCGAGCAGCGATTCGGCTACGACGGGGTTGGGGAACAGGTTGTACCAGTCCTTGGGTGAGCGGTTGGAGGTCAGGATGAGTGGTTTGGCGTTTACGGCGCGGTCGGAGATCAACTCGTAGAGGTCGTCGGCGTGCATGGCGGTGTGCTCGCGCATGGCGAAGTCGTCGAGGATGAGCACCAACGGTTTGGTGTATTCACGGATGCGTTGGCCCCAGGTGCGATCAGCGTGTCCGCCGGCCAGATCGGAGAGGACTCGGGAGGTTTTGGCGAATCGGACGTCGCCGCCGCGGCGGGCCACGGCGTGCCCAAGTGCTTGTGCCATATGGGTTTTGCCGACCCCGACGGGTCCGTAGAGGATGACTGATTCGGCGGCGTCGAGCCAGCGCAGTGCCGAGAGGTCGCGCAGCATCGCGGCGGGCAGTTTGGTGTTGGCGGTGAAGTCGAAGGATTCGAAGGTCGATTGCTCTTCGAAGCGGGCTCGGCGGATGCGGCGGGTCAGGGCGGCGGATTCGCGGCGGGCGATTTCGTCTTCGCAGAGTACTTGCAGGAAGTCCAGGTGCCCGAGGGTGCCGTCGCGGGTTTGGGCCAGCCGGGCATCGAGGGTGTCGAGCATGCCGGTGAGTTTGAGGGTGCGCAGCGCGTTGCGCAGTGCCGGGTCGAGAATGTTCATGGCAGCAGATCTCCTTATGGGGCCAATAGTGTTGGCAACAGACGGATACGGAGGTGTGGTTACGCGGTCTCGCCGGTGGTGTCGGTGTCGAACGCCTTTGGGCCGCGCAGATGGGCTGGGGCTTGCGGTGGGGCCGCTTTGGTGGTTCCGTCGAATTCAGTGCCGGCGGCGAGGATGCCTTTGACGGTGCGGTAGCTGGGGTCGCCGACCGCGATCGCGCGGGCGCACGCCGCCTCCAGACGCCGATCGCCGACGGTTTTGCGGAACGCCAGAACCCCTTGGGCGCTGCGCAGCCGCTGGATGGCGTTGATGGCCATGAACTCGGCGATCACCTCGGTGCAGGCCGGTCCGACCTCGGCGGCCACCCGACGGCACCAGGTGGGGTTGCGCAGGGTGAAGGCGATCTTCTCCGGCGGGTAATGCTCGAAGTCGGTGGCCCGCCCCCACGGATGGGTGACATGGGTGGCCACGACGTCGTCGTTGTGCACGATCTGCACGATGTCGCCGCAGGTGCGGGCATGGACCTGCTGGCCCATCAACCGCCACGGCACCGAATAGAGCGCTTTGCCGACCTTGACGTGGCAGTCGGTGGCGACCTTGCCCGTCGACCACACGGCGAGCTGGAACTCGTTGCGCGGCAATGGCAGCAGGGCATGTCGCTCTACGGTGGAGAACACGAAACCGGGTTGCTGGCCATCAAGTGCCCTCGACTTTCGCGCCCCGGCTACCTCACGACTCCACACCACTGCCGCGGCCTGCATCTGTTCGAGCGAGGTGAACTCGCGGCCCCGCCAGAACGAGTCCCGGACATACTGCATCGGCCGTTCTACCCGTGGTTTATCTTTCGGTTTGCCCGCCCGCGCCGGGTCGATCAGGGTGCTGTAATGAGTGGCTAACTCGGCGTAGGCCTTGTTCAGTTTCGGGTCATACAGGTCCGGCCTGCTCACACCGGCCTTCAGATTGTCGGGTACCAGTCGCGCGGGAACCCCGCCAAAGAACTCGAATGCCGCTACATGCGAAGCGCACCAGGAGGTTTGGTTCATCTTGATTACCGGCTGGACGAAGATGTGCCGCGAGCATGCCAAGACCATTACGAACGCCCACACCGCGACGCGGCGACCGCTGGCCGGGTCGAGCCACATCCCGAGGCGGCCGTAGTCGATCTGCGCCTCGCTGCCCGGCTCCACCGTCCCCCGGGCCACAGTCACTTTCTCCCGAACCACCTCGGCCGACAGGTTCGCCGAGATCCACCGCCGCACTGACGATTCCGATGCCGAAACGCCATGCTCATCACGCAGCCGCTGCGCCACGGTCGCGGCACTCACCTCAGCGCGCAGCCAGCCCCGGATCCGTTCACGGTGCACTTCGATACCCGGCCAGGTCGTGGCCCGCAGACCAGGATCGGTGACCTCAGGAAACCACCGCACGATATGGGCTGCCCACGCCTGCTCGGTCACCGGCTCCCCGCCTGGGAGCAGCGACTCAGCGATCGCCGGCGCAAGATACTTCGCGATCGTCTTACGGTCGATGCCCAAACTCAGCGCGAGCTGGCGCTGCGACCGACCCGCATGCCAATGGGTGAACAACTCGATCAGGTCGAACACGTCGAAACTTCTCCTCGCCATCGGCGCCCTTCCTCACGAGTCCCGTGAGTCCGAGCGAACCTGTATGCGAGGCCAACAACCGCCCGCCACACCGCCCCGGGTGGGGGAATTACGTGACAGACGGGGTGGAGGAATTACGTGACAGACAACCCCTCAGCCCGGGGGAATTACATGACCGCTGACACTCTCGTGATCAGGTCTTCAGTCGGCCATGTCCGGTCCCCGAGTCTCCGGGCGTGTATGGCTGGTGGTTTCGCACCGTGCCTGTTGACATCGACATCTCGGGCTGTGTGCAGCGGGACGGACTAACCCTGCTGTACGCCGGGATCAGCCCAAAGCGACCACCAGCCAACGGGAAGCCACCGAGCACTCAGAATCTTCGCCAGCGAATTACCTATCACTACGGCGGGAACGCGGAAGGGTCCACCCTACGCAAGACGCTCGGAATCCTCCTGGCGAACGAACTTGGGATCGAATTGCGTCGTGTCGGCTCCGGCGGGCGGCGCACCTTCGGCAGAAACGGCGAAGCTCTGCTCACCGATTGGCTGGCCAACCACGCGCTTGTGTCATGGATGGTTCACCCCCAGCCGTGGCTACTGGAAAAAGCGCTGATCGACACCCTCGACCTACCGCTCAACCTTCAAGACAACAAGCACAACGCGTTCCACGCCAACCTGACAAGCCGCAAAGCCGAAGCTGAAAAGAAAGCCCGCGAGCTACCCGTCCTGAATGAAAGATGACGGTCCTGTCGCCTCAGGTGGGACACACCTCATGGCAGACGAGCAAGCTGGGGGCCATCGACATGTCGCAGCCTTTCGGTGGTACGACGACAGATCACTGCAACTCAAGATCCTCGATAACGCGAGGAGTGTGGACTGTTACACAACCTGATGCAGGTCGATCTGCGTCGAAAACCGAACCAGCTCAGGCACTTGCCGTGACGAACGATTAGCGTGGCCGCTCCCATGTGGGGTGACGGCACCAGAATGTCCCGGGTGACTCTCCGGGCGGTGTTCTAGCGTCTTGGCCATGTCCCCACACATACCCTCTGGCAGCGCTATCGAGAAAAGCAGCGCGAACGGATCTGTGATCAATGGGTGTTTATATCGTGTTTCCGTCGAGTGGGCGCCCGGCACATCCAACGTCTCGCGTCCGCGCTCTCGGTGGTGCCCTCCAGGCGGCCGAAGGCGATTCGGGGCAAAGGTGCCTAATTGCCAATCATGCAACCGCGGCACGCGAAGCCATGAACACGTCGGTGGGCATCGGCTGGCGCAGCCGCCAGGTGATCGCCATAGGCCGGTCGCCTTCATGCGTGACATAATCCGCCGGGCCGAGGAACACATAGGGTGCCGTTCCCAGCGTGCGGGTCTTCGCTTCGCGGACGAAAAGCAGGATGTGCGAACCTCGTTCGCGGTGGTGGATGTAGCGCTGCCCGCTCGCTGACGCCGACGACGTCGTTGACTGCGATTCCCAGTGGAAGAGCTCTGGGCTGAGCGCGAAGTCGCGGTACATCGTGGTCGGCGAGTAGTCGGTTTCGGTCTTTTTCAGGGTGATCAGGAAGGCGTCGGCGTTGGTCGATTCGCACCAGGCGACGCCCTCGCGCATGGTGCTCGGCGTACGACGCAATGAGGCGAACCCCAGTGCGGCCAGGATTTCCTCACGGGAGTAGCTGGCATGCACGGCCAGCGGCACGTCGGCGAGTTCGGGGATGAGTTCGTCCAGCGGGTACGTGCTGCGCCGCGCGGCATCGAAGGCGATGTCGATAACCTGACGCATCTCGTCGACCACGAGCTCGTCCTTTAATGCCGCCAGCCCGGCTGCGGTGCTTTCGAATCCGCCGCCGTCGGGAAGCAGCGAGAAGAACAGCATCTGAGCCAGCCGCTCCTCGGCAGGGCTCCCAGGTTGGCCGCTTCCGCTCAAGATGGCGTGGTATGCGGCGTGTCGACGGCGGTCATCGACATGGGTGAGCGCGCGAACACGTTTGATCAGGTCACGCTCGCGGGGCCCGGGCTCGCCAATGGCCTTGCCGGCGTCGCGGCACAGCGTGGTCCACGACCGACCGTTGCGCAACACATCTTCCAGACCGCGGCCGGAGGAATCGAGGTACGAGCTGAGATCGTCGTTGGGATGCGCCCGCACCTCCGAGACCAACGCCGACCAGCGCGGCGCCAGTTGCTGGCGGATGTTTTCCAGCACGAGTTCCCGTGAGACCGAGTCCAGCACGATCTGGCTTCCCGATGGCAGGAACGGGAAGCCTTGCTCCATCTGCCGGATCAGCTGTTTGCGGCCGAGTCCCGTCAGCGCGCGAAAGCGTTGGTCGAAGCGGAACTCGCGGCGTTGGTGCCCAACGAAATCTAGGGCGGTGAGCACGGTCTTGCCTTCGGTCAATCGCAATCCACGGCCGAGTTGCTGCAGGAAGACGGTGGCGCTCTCGGTCGGCCGGAGGAACAGGACCGTGTCAACCTCGGGAATGTCGAGACCTTCGTTGAACAGGTCGACCGCGAACAAGGTGTTGATCTCACGATCGCGCAACGCCTTCAGCGCTGCTTGGCGTTCGGCGGCCACGGTATCTGCCGATACCGCGCGTGCCCGGACCCCCGCGGCGACAAATCGATCCGCCATATAACGGGCGTGCTCGATGCTCACGCAGAAACCCAGGGCACGCATCGCAGCCACGTCGGCCACCTTGTCGCGCAGTTCCTTGAGCACGATCCGCGTGCGTGCGTCGTTGCCGGTATAGAGGTTGCTCAGCGCGGCCAGGTCATATCCGCCGCGCTTCCACTGCAAGTCACCCAGCTCTACTCCGTCGTGAACACCGAAGTAATGGAACGGGCACAGCAGATGCTGCTCCAGCGCTTCCCACAGTCGAAGCTCGGCGGCGACTCGCCAATCGAAGAACTCCCGGACGTCCACGCCATCACCGCGTTCGGGGGTTGCGGTCAGGCCCAGCAGCTCAAGGGGTTGCACATGATCGAGGAGCCGTCGATAGGAAGCGGCCTCGGCGTGGTGGAATTCGTCGACTACAACGACATCGAAATGGCTGGGCTCCATGGTGGAAAGCCGTTCGGCGGAGAGCGATTGGATGCTGGCGAATACGTGACGCCACTTGGTCGGCTGGTCCCCGCCGACCAGCAGTTCACCGAAGGTCGGCTCGGTCAACACTTCCTGATACATGCGGCGAGCCTGAGTGAGGATCTCCTTGCGATGCGCAATGTAGAGCAGCGTCAGGTCGCGGCCGTGGACCTGACGAACCAGTCGGCGATAGTCCAGCGCCGCGATAACCGTCTTGCCGGTTCCAGTGGCCGCCACGATCAGGTTGTGGTGCCGGTCATGCAGGACTCGCTCGGCGTCGAGTTCTTCGAGCATCTCGGCCTGGAACGGTTTGGGATGCACCTCGAGCCCGGACAGCGTGACGGTCAGCCGGTCTCGTTGCCGTCCGCCCGCCGCGATATCGAGCGCCGCACGCAGTCGCTCGCCGTCCGATGACGGCCGGTACGGCTCGAATTCCCGGTTTTCCCAGTAGGATTCGAAGGTCGCCCGGAACTTCTCGAGCAGATGCGGTGTCGACACCGCCGACAGGCGCACATTCCACTCCAGCCCGTCGACCAGCGCGGCGTGCGACAGATTGCTCGACCCGACATAGGCGGTGTGAAAGCCGGTGTTGCGCCGCAAGAGCCACGCCTTAGCGTGCAAGCGAGTGCGGTCGAGCTCGTAGTTGATCCGAACCTCAGCGCCGAATTCCTCGACCAGAGCATCGAGTGCGCGAGCATCGGTGGCCCCGAGGTAGGTCGTCGTGATGACCCGCAGCGGCACCTTGCGCAGCCGCAGCTCGCGCAGTTCGTCTTCCAACAGCCGCAGGCCCTGCCACTTGACGAAGGCGCACAGCAAATCGACCCGGTCTGCGCTGGTGAGTTCAGCCCGCAACTCGGCAGCCAGCGTCGGCTCGTTGTGCGCATTGGTCATCAGCGCGGTGTCCGACAACGGGGTAGCCGGCCGAGGCAACCGGGCCGCACGCAGCGTGCTCGCCGCCGTGACCTCCTCGAGGCGCTCGATTTTCCCGAGCTCGCGTTGATGCAGCGCCTCGACCAGCACATCGGGATCAGATAGCGCAGACAGGATTCGGCGCACCAATTCGGCGCGGGCCTGCGGCGACGCTGCGGCGCGGAGAGCTCTTTCGAGAACGGGCGTCAGATGACGCGCGATCGTCAGCGGCTGTTCGGCCTCATCGATCGAGTCGATCTCGGCGCGCAGATCGGTTCGCGCAGCCAACGCCCGGTTCAACCGCTCGGTCAGCAGCGACTCATAAAGCCCCTCTTCCACGCGGGGAGAGTAGCCGATCAGCCCGACATCTAGGAACGGTTCCAGGTTGGTGCCGATACCTTCTCTGAGGTTGTCGGCCGTGGCGACGGGTGTCGCATATCCTCGCCAATCCAGAACAGGTCGCAACTCCGAACGCCTGCGGTAACCCGACGAGGCGTAAGATCGGCCCGTTCTATCCGCCGAGCTGCACGCGCGGCCACACGGAAGGTTGATATCGGGTGGTGCAGCGACCGGGGGCAACCGAACAAGGATGTCCTCAGTCAATGCAATACCCATGTGGTTTTTCGCGTGGCCAACGTTGAGGATCTCTCGGCCCTCGCCGGGAGCTTCGAGGCAGCGAGTCAACCGCTGCTAGCTGAGATGCCCGGATTTGACACCGGAGTTTGCGTTGTTGGCGGCACGGCGATCGGCATGCTGACCCGCGTCGAGGTGCCGTTGTTCGAAAGTGGTGCCTCCGAGGCACGCTGCCCGCGCGCGGTCGTCGCGGATCGGGGCGGCGTCGGTAACGCGGCACTGTAGATAAACCGGGGTGGGCTTCCGGGAAAGCGACGGGCGCCAGCATGGAGAAGGGCCGTTAGCCGGCGCGCACCGCATTGCCTCGCGTCGGCGCAGATGTGTCGTATGATAGTGACATGACTACGACAGGCCCCCAGCTTCATGCCCTCCTCGACCGGGTTAATGAAGCGACCAAGCTGTTACAGCGGTCCAAGACGGTCCCCGCTGAGGTTGCCCAGCTCATCGACAGCTTCGAGTCGACGCTCGGCGCTGCGACGCCATTGCGTCTCGAAGCCGACCCATACCTCACGACAACACTTTGGGCGGCGGCGTTTCGCGCGGAGAAAGCACTCCGGCATGACGACCCTGAAGACCAGCGTCGGGATGTTCGCATTGCGCTCGAGCAATTTCGCCACGCATTACGGGATATCGCCGAAAATCAGCCGTACAACGACGACGCCCCAGTCCGCGAAGTGCTTGCCAGGACCGTCGAGACCCTCGCCGCCCCTCAAAAGACTCTCGCAGACCTGCTCGGCGTTTCCGTCCGCCAGCTTCAACGCTGGCTCGCTCATGACGGGCCTGAGCCTGCGGCCGATGATGCCGCGCGTATCCGCGTGGTTGGACAAGTCGTGAACCAACTGCGCCACTCATTCACGGGTCCGGGAGTAGTCGCCTGGTTCTACCGGGAGCATCCTGTGCTCGGCCAGCGTCCGATCGAGCTGCTCGATGACCCGCTGTGCTACCCGCAGCTCCTCGGCGAGGCGACCGCGGCTCGTGCCATGACGGCATGAGACTGACGGTATTCCGACACGCGTCGTACGACTCGCCGTGGTGGGCGTTCCCCAGCTCACGCGCTGGCCGCTTCCACCGCGCCAGACGCGACACGGTCCAGTATCTGAGTCTTCACCCGCTCGGCCCCGCCGCCGAGATGCTTCGCCACAACGTTGGCCCCAGCGGCGACCCGGACGACGTCATCTTGAATTTATGGACGGCGGTGCTCGACGTCGATGCCGTAACGCGCGTCGACTTCGACGACTGCGCCAGGTACGGGCTGACGCCCGACGAGCTCGTCGGCGACGATTACACCCCTACGCAGGGATTGGCTGATGTCGTTCGAGATAGCGGAGCAAGCGCAATGATTGTGCCATCGGCCGCGCTGCCCGGAACCCACAACCTGATCTTGTTTGGCGCACGAGTCCTGAATCCATTTCTCAGCTCACCGCTCACGCCTGAAGAGGTGCCGACTGGGCACCTTACCGACGGAGCGCGAGCCCCGGCCGAGGTGGCGCCGCACGTCCGCTGGTTCGGCACTCGGCACAAGGCGGCGGAACAGTGGAAAACCACCGGCAACTACGACCTATTCGACGATCCAATCGCAACGCGTTGGTGAAAAGCGTTTACAGTTCCAACAACTGGGCCCCGGCGGGCAGTGAAAAGGTCAGGATTTCATGAGGAGCGATTTTGCTGCTCGGACTACACCTGAACGGAGAAGCTGTACGCCGGAATTGTTACTTTGACGTACGCCAGCCGTCACAGCAAAGGTGCGCCACCCAACGTCGAGGATCTCTCGGCCCTCGCCGGCAGCTTCGAGGCGGCGAGTCGACCGTTGCCAGGTGAGCTGGCCGCGCGATGTCTGCGAAAGCTGCCCGGCCACAAAGACTTCCGCGACTTCGCAGCCGAGATCGGTGCGGCCGCTCCGCTGTGAACGCCCGCTACCGTAGGCCGAGCGCGGCGCGCAGCCGGTCGGCGTCCATGCCGCCGCGGCCGGCTTCACCAGCGGGAAAGGTGTCCAGGAGTTTGATCAGGTCGCCGCGTCGGGTGGGGTCATCGGCGGCCTGCCGCGGCGTGTGGCCGTCGAGCGCGGGGATGGGCTCATCAAGCCACTTGGTCTCGTAGTCGCGGACGAACTCGTCAAGGAACGCGGCCAGCTCGGGGTCGTCGGGGTCGAGCGCGTCCTCACCGGCAATTGACAACTGCTTGGCCAGCTCGGCGGCGTCGCGGGCGTCGCGCAGCGGGCGGCGGGAGTCGTCGAGCACGTTCATCGCGGGGTCGAGGCGTGCCAGCGTGGCCAGCACGCGGTCCATCCGCTTTTCGCTGTTGGCTTCCACCCGCAGCGTGTCGCCGTCGAGGACCAGGGTGGCGCGGATGCGCAGCATGCCCTGGGTGGTGACGTGCTCGAACCACCGCGGCGGCTCGTCGCCGTCGACCCGGTCGTAGGTGTCGTCGAGCGCGGCCTCGATCCCGGCCGGGTCGCCGGCATGCACGGTGGCCTCGCAGATCGCGAGCGGATCGCCCTCGGTGTTGGCCAGCGCTGGGGGCGCGAACCGGCGGCTTAGCTGCGCCACCAGCGTCACCGCGTCGGGTCCCGTGTCGAGCAGGTCGATCAGCGGGTCGCGCTCGTGCAGGGCCACCGGTTCCAGCCCGCCGAAGAACTGCATGGTGTCCCCGGCAGGCACCACGCGTGCACACACCAGCTGCTCTGGCTTCAGCTGGCGGCTGGCCGCCCGCTCACGCACCTTGTGCGTGTCGCCGGTGCGCACGTCGCGCACGGTGACACCTTGGCCGCGGTGCACCTCCTCGACCTCGAACACCGACCGGTCCACCAGCAGCCATTGCTCCGCCAGCAGCCGCTCGTCGTCGGGCAGCAGCGACCCGCGTATCTGGAGAAACTCCGCGAACGCGCCGCCCTCGAACAGCACCGCGTCCAGCACCAGCGGATCGTCCAGCGCCGCGGCCAGCGCGTCGGGATCATCGACGGCGTAGCGGCAGCGTTCGTAGCCCGCCTCGGCCAGCAGGTCGTTCCATCCGCTCAGCAGCGCGTGCTGGCCGGCCTTCATGTACAACCAGCCGACCCGCTCGGCCAGCGGCAGCAGCTCGCGCCCGAGATGGCATTTCTTGTACTTGCGGCCAGATCCGCACCAGCACAGCTCGTTTCGGCCGATGTCGCGGCGCGGCTCGGCCCGGTGCTGCTCCAGCAAGTCCACAAGCGGGTGGTCCGGCCCGGCGCCGGCGCGGCGCAGCAACGCCAAACCGCGCTCCACGTCGCCGCGATCGGAGGCGATGCGGGCCAGGTCGAGCAGTGGCAGCGGCCAGTCCGGATCCATCGATTCGGCCGCCAGCAGCTCGTGTTCGGCCGCGTCGATGTCGCCGATCCGCTCCAGCGCCACCGCGCGCAGCCAGCGAAACGCCACCCGCGCTGCGCGCGGCACCTTCGGCTCCAGCACCTCGGCGAACATGCCCAGCGCGGACGCACCGTCGCGGCCGGTGCCGACCGTCTCGGCCAACAGCAGCTCAGCCAGCAGCGGATCGGCAAGCTCGGCCCCGAGCTCACCCACGAGATCGGCGAACCGGTCGACCTCGGGCTCTGCTCCGTCGGGCCCCGTCGCGCCCTCGGCAGCTGCTGTCAACGCATCCTCCAGCGGCTCGTCCGCGTCGGCGGCGTCGATCAGCAGCAGCGACATCTGGTCGTACAGCTTGACCAATGTGTACAGCGCGAACGCGTCGTCAGGGTCGAGGTCATGTCGCTCGGCCAGCGCTGTGCACCCGCGCTCGAAAAGCCAACGGTCGAAATCGAATCCGTCGGGTGCGAGCCACTCGCCGCGATGTGCCAGACCGTAGTCATCGACGATCTCGCACAGGGGCGGCAGCGGCTCGGTGAACACCGCCGGGTCCTCGACGCACGCCGTCCATACCGCCACGTCGAAGTACACCGGCTCGTCGGCGTCGAGCATCGCGGCCAGCCGGGCGCCCACGGCGGCGTGCGCACCGAGCGACGGCGCGGTGACCCGCTCGACCACAAGTCCCTGTTCGGTCAGCCGCACCCCAACCAGGTCGCCCTCGGCCACGCCCAAAGTCCCCAGCGTGCCTGGGGCCAGGAGCAGCGTCCCGAGCGCGTCGACCACCTCGGCCGGGATGCCCCGCTGCTCGAGCAGCTCATCGTCGAACTCGGCCAGCACGACGCGCGCCGCCGACCCGTCGGCGAACCGCCCATACTGCTCGTGCTCGCAGAGCGCGGTGATCGGGTCCAGGTTCGGGGTCACAGTGAGTATGTCGTGGGCCGCCTCGTCTGCGCCGAGCCGGTGCGTGAACACGCGCCCGGCTAGCACCGTCGGCAGCCACACCCATCGATCGTCAACCAACTGCCTTGCCGGACACTCGATTTCGTCGAGAATCTCGTCCAGTAAGGTATCCGGATCGGCCGCACCGCTGTCCCGCAGTCGTCGCGCGATGTCATCCTCGTGCAATGGGCCGTGTTCGGCCAGAATTCTCGCAAGGCTCCGCATCGCGTCGAACGCTTCCGCCACGGCGACTACCCTATGCCGCGGCTAGCCGAGTCGCGAAGTCCGCCACCAGCCGATGAGTTGGATCGAGACTGGGAACGAATCCAGCGGTGCCGTCGAAACGATAGAGCCTTGAGCCGCGCTGCGTGGCATGTCGCGATTTGACCGCCGCCGACATCGCGATGTCGGACCCCGAAGCGACACTTGGCCTCGACGACGCTAGAACAGTCCCGGGGGAGGCGCACGATGCTCTGCAGGCAGAGTGCCTAGTGAGCGAGCAGGGTGCCAAAGAACCACATCGCGGCGGCGTTGACCGTAGTGCTGTCCCGACTGGGCTAAAGCGGCATGAGCTCGACGGCGCGGAGAGGCTCGCCGCTCGTGGACACCGCGTGGTGTTCATTCCCGTCTCCGGCAAAGGAAAGATTGCCGACCTCATGATCGATGACGAGGTGTGGGAGTTGAAGTCAATATCCGGCTCCAGCGATGACGCTGTCGCCCGCAATGTACGACGGGCCGCGAAGCAGGCATCGCGCGTCGTGCTGGATATGACCGACTCGCCGATCACCGACGAGGCGGTGAAACGCCTGGTCGAACACTATGCGCGGCGATATAGACTTCAATCAGTGCGCGTGATCAGGGGATTCAAGGGAATGGATTGGAGATTCGACAATGACGAATAGCGACTACATCGAGGTTAGGGGGCCGAAATCCCTAGCCGAGCTGGTCGCTGTCATCGACCCCTCCGCGCCCCAACCAGAAGACGATCTGGTAACCCTCGAGTTGGGTGGCGATGAGTACGCCGCCGTGCAATATGACGAGGTCGATAAGGCATCTTGGCCGTACATGATCACCATCGAGTCCCGGTCGGAGGACGAAGCACCGGTCCGAGCCCAGGCCATGCAAATACTCGAGAAAGTCGATGCAGCGGGCTGGGGCTACAGGATGACGTCCGACGCGGACGATTCGCTGTTGATCGACACGCAGAAGGTCTAAGAGCGGCAGCAATTAACCCGCGACAATCGAAATCCCGTGGTAGCGAGAGGAATTGCCATCGCGAGGATCTGCTGACCGGTCATTGGTTGGTATAGCTCCGCCACGGAGCAACTCATCGCCGATGCGGTTTGACCGGCAGGAACGGGAACAGGTCGCGTGAAGGCGGTGCGCGTTGCGTCTCACCGTTCCGTGAATCATTGTGCCGTGCTGTAGTTGCGACTGAGGTCTTTCGGCGGCCCGCTTCGTCATACGAGCACGACTGGCTTGGAATAAGCGACGCTGAAACGCGGTCAGCGCATCTGTCGGTCAGCCGATGTAACCTGAGTCTGCTTCACGAGATGCCGTCGCCAAGCTCCGACTGGACGGCACGCCAACCCCACGCTCGTGGGTGGCTCGGATGACGAAGCGGCTTGGCACCAAGGGGTGCGGGCAAGAGCGCCTCCCATGCGGAGGCCCGACCTTTCGGGAGTACTGCAATGCCTCGGAATCCTTGCCCGCCGTCGGCGCGCTAGTCTTCCTCGGCGAACCCGTGAGGAGATGCCCATCGCGGAAGTCGCGATCCTTGGTGACTACCACCCGATCTTGCGCGTCCGCTATCTCGACAACCTGGGCGTCGGTGGACGCGTTGCCGTTCGGGAGGTCGCTGGTGTAAATGGCCTTGTGGCCAGCACGGTTTAGCAAAAGGGCGAGCCGCACGGGCAGCTGGGCGTCGACGAGGAATTTCACTCGGTGCCGAGCGGAACGACTCGATGCCCACCTGCGGTCAACGCGCCGAACTCCAATGCGGCGAGAAGGTCCTCAGGTTCAAGATCGGGGTAGTCGGCGAGCACGTCCTCGATCGTCATGCCAGAAGCGAGAAGTTCGAGCAGCGACTGGACCGGGTAACGCATACCACGCACGACCGGTTGACCGTGACACACCGCCAGGTCCACAGTGATCCGCTCCAACCGCGACATGTGCTCAGGATACCGACTGCCACTCGGCCTAACGTTGCCCACCACCCGATCGCCGTCCGACCGACAACGCGTAAGGCTGGACGAGTACCTGGGCGTGCACAAGCGTCCGTGATGGGTGGGACCAACGCGGGCGGAGAAACTTTCGCCACGGCAGACTCCCAAACCTCATCTCCACCACTTTCGCGTGTGGCGCGGCGTGGTTGGGCCTTCTTGTCAGACCCGGTCGTTACGGTGCGGGCGTGCAGTCGCTGATGTATCCGTCGATCGACCTGAATAGCACGTTCGACGTCGTTGACGCCGATACCTGGCGCCGCGGCGTGTCGTATGCGCGGGAGGGTCGGGTGCTGAGCTGCGTATGGGACCCGAACCTTCACCGCCTTTTCGGCGCTGTTGGCGGGAGCCACGACCGCACCTACACCACAACCGTGCAGCTTTTGCCGGTCGACACCGATACCTGGAGTGTCGACAGCGGGTTCTGCAGCTGCCCGGTGCAGGTGGACTGCAAGCATGTCGCGGCAATCGTCATCGCCGCCGCGGGGCCCACAAAGATGCGTGCCCAACGTACGCCGCCCCCGCCAGCTCCAACGCCATGGCGCCAGTCATTGGATGCGCTGCTTCCCCCTGCCTCGACGAACGATCGCATCGGGACACCACTGGCGATCGAGCTGAGCCTGTCGGTGAGCGGGCCGTCGCCGACTCTCGACGCGCGGCTCGTGCGGCGCGGAAAGCGCGGCGGCTGGGTGGCCGGCGATCTGAGCTGGGGGAAGGTGCACATGCTGCGCCACCGCGACTATCCCGACGCTCAGGTCCGCCTGCTGCAAGAGCTCTATGCGACCTACCGGGCGTCGCGCTCGAATTCGACTGGCTACTACAGCTATTCGTACCAGAGTTATGGGTACGGCGACGGGAAGACGATCTCGCTGCTGCGATTTGAATCGCCGCAGCTGTGGCCGCTGTTGGACGAAGCGCACCGAGTGGGGGTGCAGCTGGTGCAGGCACGGCCACAGCAGGAGGTGCCGACGTACGCCACGGCGCAGCTGTGCCTGAACGTCACGGTCGACGAGACGGGCGATCTCACTGTCGAGCCCGTGCTTCGGGTCGACGGCGCCGCGGCACGGCCCGTGGCGTTCATTGGATCGTCAGGTCATGGCGTGGTGTATGCCGACGGCGGGTTGCGGCTGGCCCGACTGGACAAGCCGGCGCCTGAGGTGCTGCAGCGCATGACAATCAGTGATAAGCCGCTGCTCATACCCGCGCACGAGGCGCCGCGGTTCACCGCGGAGTACTACCCGAGGTTGCGTCACATCGCGGCCGTCACGTCGTCGGACGAGTCGTTCACCCCGCCCGAGATCGTCGGGCCGACACTGGTCCTGCGGGCCGACTATCAGGGCGAGCACGAGCTCGAGTTGACGTGGGAATGGGCATACCGGTTAGGCGACAACGACTTTCGCGCACCGGTCGGCAGATCGGAGTATGTCGCTTGCCGCGACCTGGAAGCGGAGAAGACACTCGCCTCGAGCATCGAAGCGCCGTTGGAGAAGTTGGGGCTCCGCGCCGCCGACGGCACGCTCATCACGGGGGCGCGACTGTCCGGCCTGGAGACGATGCGATTCGCCACCGAAGTGCAACCGCTGCTCGCCGAGCTTCCCGATGTCGCGCTGGAGGTGATCGGCGACCCGGTGGACTACCGGGAGGCGGGCGGCTCCCTCGTCATCGCGGTGACGACGGACGCGGTGGCCGGCGAGACAGACTGGTTCGACCTGGGTGTCACGATCAGCATTGAAGGCAACCACGTTCCGTTCGTCAGCGTGTTCACCGCGCTCGCGTCCGGGCAATCGCACCTGCTGCTTCCCGACGGCGCCTACTTCGCGCTGGACAAGCCGGAGCTGGTGAAGCTGCGCCAGCTCATCGAAGAGGCCCGCGCGCTCACCGATGCCGAGGAGGGGCCACCCCGGATCAGCCGATTCCAGGTCGGGTTGTTCGACGAACTGGCCGAGCTCGGAGTCGTGACGCGGCAGGCCGACGAGTGGCGGCGCCAGGTCGGCGGGCTGCGCGCGCTGCAGGGTCTGGAACCGGCGGCGGTGCCGACCGGCCTGCGTGCTCAGCTAAGGCCGTATCAGGCCGATGGGTTCTCGTGGCTTGCGAGCCTGCACACCCACGGGCTTGGTGGGATCCTCGCCGACGACATGGGCCTGGGCAAGACCGTCCAGTCGCTGGCGTTGATCTGCCATGTCCGTCAACAGGATCCGGGCATGGCACCATTCCTGGTGGTTGCGCCGGCCAGTGTGGTGGCGAACTGGGCCACCGAGGCCGCACGGTTCGCGCCTGAGCTGTCGGTCGTGCCGATCTGCGACACGCTGCGCCGCGCCGGCGCCGACCTCGACGAGCTGGCAGCGGGCGCCCACATCGTGGTCACCTCGTACACGCTGTTTCGGCTGGACTTCGACGCCCACGCCGCCCGAACGTGGTCCGGGCTGATCCTGGACGAAGCCCAATACGTGAAGAACCACCACGCTAAGACCTACCAGTGCGCACGCAGGTTGGCCGCACCGTTCAAGCTGGCGATCACCGGCACACCGATGGAGAACAATCTCATGGAGCTGTGGTCGCTACTGTCGATCACCGCCCCCGGGTTGTTCCCCAACCCGACGAAGTTCGCCGACTTCTTCGCCAAGCCCATCGAGAAGACCGGCGACCCAGAGCTTTTGGCCCTGTTCCGCCGCCGCATCAAGCCGTTGGTCAAGCGCCGCACCAAGGAGCGCGTGGCTGCCGAGCTGCCGGCCAAGCAAGAGCAGGTCCTCGATATCGAGCTGCCGCCGCGGCACCGCGCCCTCTACAACAAGCGACTGCAACGAGAGCGGCAAAAGGTGCTCGGCCTGCTCGATGACATGCAGCGCAACCGGTTCACGATCCTTAAGTCGCTGACCGTGCTGCGACAGATGGCGCTGCATCCCGGGCTCGTCGACCCCGCACACGACACGCTGGCCAGCCCGAAGATCGACGCGCTCGCTGAGCATCTCCGCGACGTCGTCGACGGCGCCCACCGCGCGCTCGTGTTCAGTCAGTTCACCCGTTTCCTCGGTCGGGTCCGCGATCGCCTCGACACCGAGGGAATCGACTACTGCTATCTCGATGGGCGAACCCGTAACCGTGCAACAGTGATACAGCGGTTCAAGGAAGGAGACGCACCGGTTTTCCTGATCAGCCTCAAGGCCGGTGGGTTCGGGCTGAACCTCACCGAGGCCGATTACTGCTTTCTGCTCGACCCGTGGTGGAATCCGGCCACCGAGGCCCAGGCCATCGACCGCACACACCGCATCGGCCAGACCCGCAACGTAATGGTGTACCGGCTCATTGCCCACGACACCATCGAGGACAAGGTAATGGCCCTCAACGCCCGCAAAGCCAAGCTGTTCGCCAGTGTTATCGACGACGGTAACGCGTTCGGCTCCACCCTCACCGCCGACGACATCCGCGGACTGATCGCCTGAGCGGACAACTGGGCGGCATCGCTATTGCTCGCCCAGCGCATACAAGTCGATGCGCAATGGAACGGGCTACGTTCTCGTTAGCTTAGTTAGGTGCCGATAAGCCAGCCCCAGCTCCCATGATCCAACAACGGAGATAAGGACGAACAGCTCATGAAAGCAGTGCGATTCGATCGCTACGGCGGCATCGACGTCCTCGATGTACGCGAGGTTCCCCGCCCGCAACCTGGCACCGGTGAAGTGCTGGTCGAGGTGAAGGCAGCCGGCGTCAACCCGGGCGAAGCGATGATCCGCCAGGGCGCGTTCGACGAGATCTTCCCAGCGACATTTCCGTCCGGGCAGGGCAGTGATCTCGCCGGTGTCGTCGCCGAGGTCGGCGCCGGCGTCGATGCCTTCTCAGTGGGCGACGAGGTGCTGGGTTTCACGGACGACCGAGCCAGCCACGCCGAATTCGTGGTGGTGCCCGCCGATCAGCTCACGCCCAAACCGCCGGCAGTGTCATGGGAAGCCGCAGGGGGCCTGTTCGTCGCCGGCACCACGGCATACGCCGCGGTCCGCTCGGTCGAACTGACGCCGGGTGACACCGTCGCCATCGCCGGCGCCGCCGGCGGGGTGGGCACGATAGCCGTGCAGCTGGCCAAACGTACCGGCGCGACCGTGCTCGGCATCGCCGGCCCGTCCAACGACGAGTGGCTGGCTGCGCACGGCGTGATCCCCGTCAATTACGGCGATGGTCTCGCGGGCAGGCTGCGGGCGGCGGCACCTGACGGCCGGGTCGACGCGTTGTTGGACTTCTTCGGCGGCGGCTACGTCGAATTAGCCGTGACCGAACTGGGCATCGCACCGCAGCGCATCGACACGGTCATCGACTTTCCGGCGCTGGAGCGATTTGGGGTCATGTTCGTCGGCAATCAGGACGCCGCCGACGCCGCGGTGCTGGCCGAGCTCGCCGCACTGATCGCCGCCGGCCAATTGGAAGTGCCGATCGCCGAAGCTATTCCGCTCGACGAGGTTCAGCGCGCCTACCGCACCTTGGAACGGCGCCACACCAGGGGCAAAATCGTCCTGCGGCCGTAGTACTGCCGGTCGCCATGCCGCACTTACGCAGCGCACGAGTCCGGACGGTAGCCTTACGCGGCATGACCGACTCCGTCGTCGTCAGGGTCAAGCCCGGCAGTCGCAAGGGACCCCTTGTCGAGGTCGGTCCCAACGGTGAGCTGACAATCTACGTCCGCGAGCCAGCGGTTGACGGCAAAGCCAACGACGCGGTCACCCGGCTACTGGCAGCCCACCTTCAATTGCCAAGAAGCCAAGTCGAATTGGTATCCGGAGCGGCGTCGCGGCTCAAACGTTTCCGCGTGAGCCGTTGAGCAGACCTGCGCTGTCGAGGACGAGCGGCTAATTCGGTGCGCGAGCGGCCAGCCGGCAGAGAGCCATCGACGTCCCGCCGTTGACCGCCTAGTCTGCGAGCGCCAGCACCTCGTCGAACCCGTCGACGAAGCAGTCGTGGAACACGTCGAAGTCCGGAATCGCGCCCGCATCGACGTTAATTCCCAGTGCACAGGTGTCGACGTAGGTGAGCAGCGTGACATTTACCGCCGAACCGATCGTCGGGCCGAAACCGTACGCCATCCGCAGCGCGGCTCCACCGAGACGCACAGGAATCGGGATGCCGGGCACGTCGCTGGCCACGAAATCGACGCGGCGCAACACCGCTCCGATGTACCAGCGTGGCAACAGGTTCAACGCACCGGCGATCAATTGCATGTAAGGCAGCGAGCGCTCGTCGCGTTGCCTCGTGGCCCGGTGATGGATCTCTTCGATTCGTCGCGCCGGGTCGGCGAGACCGACCGGCACGTCGAACCGCATCATCGTGACCCGGTTTCCGGCAATCGCGTCGCCTTCGGTACGGAGACTGATCGGCATCCCCACATGAAAGTCCCCGACCGCGACGCTGTGCTTTTCGTGGTAGCGGCGCAACGCGCCTGCCACGCCCGCGAGGAACGCATCGTTCAGCGAACCCCCGCCCGCGTGTCCGGCGTCGCGCAGCCGCAGCCTCGACACCTCATGGATCCCGAGGCGACGGACCATCGTGCGGTCTTTCATGAGCGACGAGCCGGACTCGGTGATCGGCCGCATGATGCGGTAGGCCGACGACGCGACCGCCGCCGCGGAGGTGGCTGTCTGCACCGGCCGCCGCACGGCGCTTCGCACTATGCCGGGAACTCCCGTAACCGAAGCCGTTGCCGCATTGGCGAGCAGCCCGGCGTCGTAGCGGAGTGTGTCGCGCAGTCCGTCCAGCGGCGACGGCATCCGTGGTGGGGGCGCGACGGGCAGTGCGCCGCGCCGCCGGGCGGTGACATCGAATAGCGTCATCGCGATCTGGACGCCGCCGATGCCGTCGGCCAGGGAGTGGTGCATCTTGGTCATCAGTGCGGCGCCGCCGTCTGCAAGTCCGTCGATCAGGGTGATCTCCCACAGCGGTCTGGCCCGGTCGAAGTCCGACATCGCGGCCAGCCGGCCCATCTCCAGTACCGCGTCGAGAGTCCCCGGCTGCGGCGCGGTCACCCGACGCATGTGGAAGCCGAGATCGAATTCCGGGCAGTCCGCCCAGCGGGGCGGGGCCGGCCGAGGCGAGGACACTATCCGCTGGCGGAAGGTCGGCAGTTGTCGGCTGAGCCCGTCGAACCGCTCAACCAATTCGCCCCAATCCGGGGTGCTGTCCAACAGGGAGATCGTGACGATGGTCGACCGCAAAACGGGATCGCTTTCCATCGCCCACAGGAAAGCGTCGGTGTTCTGCATGAACTCGCTCATTGTCTTCATACTGCGCCGAGATCGAGTCTTTGGCATCGGTTCCGACGACAATTTGTAGGCGGGCAGAATCGTGCTCGATGACACTCAACGCCAAGCGTCCGTGCGCACGCCAACGTTCCCGAGCCCAACGAAAGGTACCAGCGAAAGTTCGGTCGCTCCCGAACGCTCACCGTGCCGGATAACTTCGACGATCCGATTCCGAATGCTGTTGCGGCCCTGTGTGTTCCGACCGCACGGAGATGACGATGCCGACAAGGGCGGCCTGTCGAGCCACTTCGGAGCGCGTGCGTGGCTCAGTCAGGGCTAGATACGTTGATGACGTCCGGCGCGGGCGTCTCGGCGTAGAGCTTGTCGATTTCGGCAAAATACTTTTCGGCGATCGGCCTGCGTTTGAGCTTCATCGTCGGGGTGAGCTCGTCTCCACCCGGTTCCCACGGGGTGCCGACGATGACGAACCGCTTGATTTGCTCGACGCGAGACAGTTTGGAGTTCCCCTCGACGACAGCGGCGGTAAGCATTTCCCTCGCCTCGCGACGTTGCGCGAAAGCGGCCGGCGACGGGTCGGCCATGCCCAGCGCGGCGGCCTGTGCGGCGGCGGCCTCACGATCGAGGACGACGAGCGCCGTCACGTACGGCCGGGCATCACCGAACGCCACTACCTGGTCGATCACCGGGGACGCGGCCTGGATCGCCATCTCGATGTTGGTGGGGGAGAGGTTCTTTCCGGCTTCGTTGACGAGCAACTCTTTCTTCCGATCAACGATCGTGACGAAACCTTGAGCGTCGATGGCGCCGATGTCACCGGTATGCAGCCAGCCGTCGGCGTCGATCGCTTCGGCGGTTTTCTCCGGCTGATGCCGGTAGCCTCGCATCACGATCGGCCCGCGGATCAGCAGTTCGCCGTCGTCGGCCGCCGAGATCTCGACGCCGGGCAGTGCCGTCCCGACCGAACCAACCTTATTCGCGCCGGGTCGGTTGGATGTGGCGCCGCCGGCGTTCTCCGACATTCCCCATACTTCGTAGACGGGAATGCCCAGACCCCAGAAGAATTCGAGCGTTGCGACCGGTATGGGCGCGGCGGCGGTTACTCCCCAATGCAGCTTGTCCAGGCCGAGCGCCTTACGCACCTTAGCCAGCACGAGACGGTCGGCGATTTGGCGGCGGACGGCAAGTGGCGCGGACAGGGACTTGCCGGCTAATGTTTGGCGGGCGGCGCGGACACCAGTGTCGATGGCCCACAGCGCAAGTCGTCGCCTGATTCCGGATGTCTCCGTGCCGAGCTGCGTTTCGATCCCGGCTTTGATCTTGTGCCACACTCGCGGCACCCCTAGCCACACTGTGGGGCGAGCATCCGGAAGTGCCTCCGCGATCGCCCTGGGGTCGGCGACATCGGTCACCTGCACGCCCAAGACCATGTTGGCGTAGTGTCCGGTGACCCGGTCGGCGATGTGCGCGTGCGGCAGGTATGAGGTGATCCGATCGGTTGGCCGAAGGTCAATGAGCTCGACGACCGCCAAGAACTCGGCCATCACATTGGCGTGGCTAAGCTCGACGCCCTTGGGCGGGCCCGTGGTTCCCGAGGTGTAGATGAGGGTCGCGACATCATCTGGCCGTACCGCCCGCCACGCCGCCTCGAAATCGAAATCGGCGGTGGGTCCCAAAGCTTCCAGTTCTTCGAGACTTAGGCAGCCGTCGACTTTGGCGTCGACGACGATGACGGCAGCGAGGTCGGCCCCGGCCGCCTTGACGGCGGGCAGAAAGTCTTTCTCGGTGAATACGATCTTGTTCTCGGCGTTGCTGAACAAATACCGGATCTGATCCGGCGCCGAGGTGTTGTAGATCGAAAATGGGATCGCACCCAGATGCATGACGGCGGTGTCCGCCAAGTGGAACTCGGGACGATTGCGAAGCATGAGACCGACCGTGTGGCCGTGTTCGACGCCCAACGCGGCGAGCCCGGCGGCGATCTTGCGCACCCGATCGCGGTACTGACGCCAGGTGAGGACCACTTCGTCGCCGACCGTCCGGATGGCCACCGAGTCCGGCAGTAAAGCCGCGGTTTCCTGAAAGGCCTGTGGCAGCGTCGACACCTGGGCTCCGCTTTGGTGCCGAACCACCGTTGGATCACCTGCGGTCATTTCCGTCCTGCTTTCAATCGTGAACTAACTACCCAGTCTCACTCGTTGCCGGCTTCGCGCCTAGGGCCGATGGTCCTAATCGCAAACACCGTCCGTCGTCGCGGGATCGGCGTACCATCGCCTCACGCATGAGCTAGGCAAGAAATGAGCGACACCCACTCCGACGCGACCGACATCGACAAATGGGATCCCGCCCTGACCAAGCACGTCATCGCGCTGACCCGGCCGATCGTCAAGCGATATTTCCGTTCCGAGGTGCGGGGCCTGGACAACATCCCGGCGGGCGCATCCCTGGTGGTGTCGAACCATTCTGGCGGCCTCACGTCGTTTGATCTGTCGGTGTTCGCCGTCGGCTACTACGACAACTACGGTTATGACCGCCCGCTCTTCGCGCTTGGCTTCGACACGCTGTTCGCCGGGCCGGCCGGCGAGTTTTTCAAGCACACCGGGGTGATCCGCGCGACGCGCGACAACGCCGCGAACGCGTTGGCAGCCGGCGCCGTCGTTCTGGTCTTCCCGGGCGGGGATTTCGACGTCTACCGCTCGACCCTGCGGGAGAACGTCATCAACTTCGGTGGCCGCACGGGCTACATAACCACGGCCATCGACGCAGGCGCGCCAATCGTTCCCGCAGTGTCCATCGGCGGCCAGGAAGGCCAGCTGTTCTTGACCCGCGGAACATGGCTATCGCGTGTGCTTCGGCTCACCAAGCTGGAGCGTAAGCTGTTCCGGACGGACATCCTGCCAGTAACATTCGGTTGGCCTTTCGGGCTGAGTGTTGTTGTGCCGGTCAACATGCCGCTGCCCACCAAGATCGTCACCGAGGTGTTGTCGCCAATCAATATTGCCGCCAAATTCGGTGATGCTCCTGACGCCAAGGACGTCGATGCACACGTGCGCCAGGTGATGCAAAAGGGTCTCGACGAGCTGGCCGCCAAGCGCCACTTCCCGATAATTGGCTGAGCGAGACACGAGGAAGGAGACGCGGTCATGGGCGTCTACGTGGTCACCGGGTCAGCCTCAGGCATGGGACACCAGGTCGCGCAGAAGCTTCGCGACGCCGGCCACACCGTCATCGGAGTGGACATCAAGCAGGCCGACATCACTGCCGACTTGTCGACCGCGCAGGGACGCCAGGCCGCCGCTGCGGGTGTTTTGGCGGCGTCGGGGGCCAGACTCGACGGCGCCGTGCTCGCGGCCGGTCTCGGTCCGGGACCGGGCGCGCAGCGTGCGCGCCTGATCGCTCAGGTTAACTACCTCGGCGTCGTTGACTTGCTCAGCGCGTGGCGGCCCGCGTTGGCCGCCGCTGACCGCGCGAAAGTCGTTGTCTTTTCGAGCAACTCCACAACAACAACGCCTTTGGTTCCTGCGCGCACCGTCCGGGCGCTCCTTGCTCACGACGCCGAGAAGGCGGTTCGCTCCGCGAGATGGTTCGGCAAGAATGCTTCGGTCTTCCTGTATGCGGCATCCAAGATCGCGGTGAGCCGCTGGGTCCGACGTGAGGCGGTGAAGAGCGAATGGGCGGGCGCAGGCATCCGCTTGAATGCTCTCGCTCCGGGGGCGATCCTGACGCCTCTTCTGGAGGAGCAGCTCTCGACGCCGAAGGAAGCCAAGCGCATTCGTCAGTTCCCCGTCCCGATCGGCGGGTTCGGCGATGCGGGGCAGCTGGCCGACTGGGTGCTCTTCATGCTCTCGGATGCTGCGGACTTCTTGTGCGGGAGCGTCGTATTCGTCGACGGTGGGTCGGACGCCTACTTCCGTGCCGACGACTGGCCGAGGCGTGTGCCAGCGCATCGACTGGTGTCTTACCTCAAAAAGTTCCTGGGCCACTCCGGCTAGCGTCTACGTCGCGGCCGCGCCAAGTCGACAAGCCCTGACTGCCTCAGCGCGTCGTCGATGAATCGCTGCACCGGCCGGGAGCGGAAGAACCCGGTGTGACCGCCCTGGTACCAGACGATCTCGGGTCTGCCCCAGTGCTCCCAGAGCCGGGCGACCTGGTCGCGGGGATGCACCAACCTGTCGGCGACGCCGGCGTAGATGAAGCGACCCGCCATCCGGACGCGGGGAGTCAGCGCCAGCGGCGAGATCATCCGGCCGATCGGCCGGGCCAACTTCATCGTGCGGCCGACGGAATCGTGGTGGCTGAGGCCGGCGTGGCGGCTGACCAGCTCGACCAGATCGACGACGGGGACGCCCAGAATCGCACATGTCAGGCCGTCGTCGAGGCTAGCGACCAGCCCGGCGAGGTAGCCGCCCAGCGAGATGCCGTTCAGCCCGATCATGGCGTCGGGCTGCTGTGACCGGATCCACGACAGCAGGCGCCGGATATCCCACACGGCCTGAGCGGCACCGTGGACTGCGTTGAGCACGTCCTCACTGGGGAACGCGACGCCCTTCGGCAGGTTCCGCCCGCGCGGGCCGTGCATCGGAAGGACCGGAAGCACGACATTGAGGCCGAGGTCGGCGTGCAGATGCCAAGCACGCAGCACCGCGAGGTCGAGCGCGGCCCGCCCCATCTCGGCGCCGTGGATACACACCAGCCATGGCCGCGGCCGGCGGTGTCGCAGCATCAAGGCGTACTCGCGGTTGTTGGCGGTGTAGCTCAGCCACCGTTCCCGGCCCGGTTCGCCTGCGTGGGGCTGATATTCACTGTCGTAGAACAGCCGCTCGTAGCGACGCCCCAGGCTGTTCACCGGCCTGACCGTGACGTCGGTCAGCGGCGGGGGCGCCGCGAAGAACCCCTCAGGCTGCTGCAGCCAACCCTGCTCGCCGTAGAACTCAACTGCCGCGATCACCTCGCGCTCGATCCGTTCGAGTGTCGTCGCGTCGGGAAGCGACCGCAGCATGCGAAACCCCGCCAGCACGATTTCGTCGCTGAACGCCTGCGCCGCAAGCGCGATGGTGGGCCGTGCCACCGGAAGCTCCCCAGGCTGACGATCCAGATAGGTGCCCCAGGACCGGGCGTAGAAGCCGCCGGTGCGGGTGAACGGCCCCAGCACCCGTGACATGGGATCGGCACTACCGCGCCGCCGGCCGGAAATGCCTGAGTGTTCGATGTCCTGCATCTAGCCTCGCCTTCGTGGGATAACGGCTGGGCGCGAGACCGGGTCTTGACCAGACTAATGCCGCTGATCGGTCGCCGTCGCCAAAGGCGGACATCTCGTCGAAACCCGCCCGCAGGCGCGCGGTAGAGCCGGCTGCAAATCAAGTAGTAGGTAACTGCAGCCGCTGTGCCAGTCCACTCGCCCGCAGCGCCCGGCGGCCGATCGCGGCCCGCACGGATGCCTCGGAACCGACCACGCGAACCTTCTGCTTCGCCCGAGTCACCGCGGTGTAAAACAACTCTCGGGTCAGGAGCCGCGAATCCTCGGTTGGCATCAGCACTGTCACTTCGTCGAGCCTGGCTGCCTTGCGACTTGTGGATCGTCATCGCGTGCATGGTCTCGACGTCGGAGAGCCGGCTGGTCGCGAACTCCAGCGGCCCGCCGGCTCCCGCGATAACGGCCCGCAGGCCCTCGACACCGGCGATCACCACACCGGTGTCGCCGTTGTAGACGCGTAGCCCATAGTCGTTGGCTGTCACCAGCAGCGGTCGGCCCGGGTACCACTCCGACCATGGCGGCTGACCCGTCTCTTCGGACAGCCACCTCTCCACCTGCCGGTTCCAATGCCCCACCCCGAAAGGTCCCCGTCGGTGCGCGCACAGCAGCCGGTGCTCATCGAGTGTCGCCAGCGCGACGTCGCGGGCGCCGAACAATGCCGCCTCGCGCAGCCGCAGCGCATGCGGCAACAAGATCGGGCGCAGCGCATCGGACGCCTCGCCCTCGATGAACTCGATATGTTCGTCGCCCCAACGCAACAACTCCAGGGCACGGTCCGCATCGCCGACCCGGATCGCGTCGGCGAGAAAGCCGATCGCCTCGCCGAACCGGTGCGACGTCCGCAGCGCCGCCACCCGTATATCGGTGCGCGCCGAGAGGCCGTCGACCAAATCCGCCAGCACGGCACCGGCTTCCACCGACGCCAGCTGATCAGCGTCACCGACCAAGATCAGCCGGGCATCCGGGCGCACCGCCTCCAGCAGCCGCGCCATCATCGTCAGCGACACCATCGATGTCTCGTCGACCACAATCACGTCGTGCGGCAACCGATTTCCGCGATTGTGCCGAAACCGCGACGACGAGTCCGGCCGACTGCCCAGCAGCCGATGCAGTGTCATCGCCTGCAGCTCACCGAGCCGTTCCCGATCGGCCGCGCTCAGCTCGGCGACCTGATGTTGCACGGCTTCCTGCAGCCGCGCCGCCGCCTTGCCGGTCGGCGCCGCCAGCGCGATCCGCAGCCGCGACGCGCCCGCCTGCTCGGCCAGCAGGGCCAGCAGCCGCGCAACCGTGGTGGTCTTCCCGGTGCCCGGGCCGCCGGTGAGCACGGTAACCGCCTGCGCCAGCGCGATTTCCGCGGCCTGGCGCTGCTCTTCGAAGCCTGCCGGGAAAAGTCGCTCAGAGGCGGGCACATCGCCTATCGGTCCGGACAGCCGTAACGCCAGCAGGTCGTCGCACACCTGCTTTTCCTCGCGCCAATACCGGTCAAGGTAAAGCAGCCGATCGTCGTAGAGATGCAGCACCGGCGGCTCACCGAGCAGCGCGCTGGCCTGCACCGCCGCCAGCCACCCGTCCGGCTCGGGCCACGGCACAGTCCTCGACCCCGACCGCCGAGGCGATAGTCGCCAACTCGATACACACCGATCCGCCCCGCAGTCCGCGCACCAGCAGCGCCACCGCCAACGCCACCCGCTCGTCAGTCTCCTTGGCCAGAACGCAGATCCGCTCGGCCACCCGCACATCCGCGACGTCGAGCACGCCGGCCGGCGTTGAACGTCTGCAGCAAGCCGCTCGCGCCGACGGCCAGCTCCACATCGGTGACGGTCACGCTGCCTGCCTTCCCGCGTCGAGCAGATCCGACAGCGCAACCACCAGCTCGGCCGGCGGCTGCCAGCTGAACACCCCGCACGGCTGACCGTCGACCAGCGGAGTGTCGACACCGCACATACCCCGCACGAACAGATACAGCACCCCGCCGAGATGCCGTGCCGGGTCGTAGTCCGAAACTCGCCAACGCAGAAACCGATGCAGCACAACGATGTACAACAGCGCCTGCAGCGGATAGTCCGAATGCAGCATCGCCTCGGCCAACCGTGCAGGGCCGTAGTCGGCCGCGGTGTCGCCCAGGTAGTTGGTTTTGTAATCCACCACCAGGAAGCGATCATCGGGCAGCCGCAGCACCGCGTCGATCGAGCCGGTCAGGTATCCGCGCAGCGACTGGTTGCCCAGCGCAGCCGACGTCAGCCGATCGGCGTAGGGCGCCACCGGATCATCGGCCGGCAGATGCGCGCGCAGCAACTCACCCACATCAGACACCGACACATTCGGCACCGCCCCACGCACATCGCCGCCGGCCAGCGGGATCTCGAAGTCCAATTCCCGCAACCGGTCCCGCAGGCCGATCTGCCGCAACGTCAAGCCACCGGCCAGCGGACCCAACGACGTCTCGTTCATCGGCACCAACGCCGCGGCCAACTCGGCGGCCGTCACATCCACCGACCACCACTTCAGCTGCCGTCGCACCTGGTCCTCCAGCTCGACGGCAAAGTCCGGAGCGCCGGGATCGGCGTTCTCCAGCACCGCGTGCACCAACGAACCGAACGTCGCACCCGCTGGCAACGCCGCCATCGGCGACGGCACATCCGGCCCAGAAGCATTCTCGGTCAACGAGATATCGTCGGTCTCGTCGTCGCGTTCGATGATCTCGGGCTCGCTGGTGACCCCGGTGGCCTCCGCGACTCGGACGAGGCTGGAGTAGGAGGTGCGCCGCCACCCGGTGTCGATACTGCGATGGAAGTGGCGGCTGTCCAGGTTCGACGGCACCAACTTGGCCGGCACCGGCGGCGCCGCGGCCACCACCGACGCCTCGATGACCGGTCCGCCGGCGGCTTCCCACTCGCGCAGCAGGGCCATCGCATCGTCGTCGGAGATCTTCGCCGGCTCACATCGGTTGGGCACACACGGATCTCCGGGCCGGCGGCCGCGCAGCAGCCGAGACAGGCCGCCGTTGGGTTCGTCGCGGGCCGGCGACCACCACGCCACCACCTGCGCCTGAGCCCGCGTCATCGCGACATAGGTCAGCCGGCTGTCGTCGCTGGCATCCTCGTCGCGGCCGAGTTGCTCAACGGCGCTGAAGTCCGGGCCGTCCTTGCCGCCGATGTAGAGGCAGCGCACCCCGGTCATCGTGATACAACACGATGTCGCGTTCTTGGACGTTGCGGTTGAACGCGAAAGGCACATAGACGATGGGGAACTGCAGTCCCTTGGCCGCGTACACCGTCATCACCTGCACGGCGGCGGCGTCGCTGTCCAATCGGCGGTTGCGTTCGGTTGCGCCGCTGCGCTCGTCGCGTTGCTTGCGCAGCCAGTCGCGCAGTCCCGGCAAGCCCAGCCGTTCGCGATGCGCGACATCCTGCAGCAATTGGGTGACGTGCGCCAGATCGGTCATGTGCCGCTCGCCGTCCTGCCAAGACAGCACCCGATCACCCATGCCCCGCAGCTGCGCGGCTTCGTAGATGGCCGCCACTCCGCGGTCGCGCGCATGCGCGGCCCATTCCCGCAGCGTGTCGGCAACCCGATCGGTCAGCGGGTCACCGCCGGCCGCAAGGGTTTCCGCGGTCTCGCCGAAGAACATCGTCGCCGCGGCGGCGCGCACCATCCCCGGGCGATGCGGTTGGTCGAACGCCTCCAACAGGCACAGCCAATCCTCGGCGGCTGCAGAAATGAACACATCGGAGTCGCCGGTATACACCGCCGGAATGCCGGCGTCGCACAACGCCTTGAAGCAGGCTCGCGCGTCCACGTGTCTTTCCACGATCACTGCGATGTCGCGAGCCCGCAGCGGTTCACCGTCGAATGTCGCGCCACTGGCCAGCAGCGCGCGGATATCGGCGGCCAGGTCGGCGCCGATATGCTCGACGCAGTTCGTCGATCGGCAGGTTCGCAGTACCGTTGCGGCCCAACGTCGGTCGTTGCACGACGCGTAACCGGAACGGGTCGTTGTGCGGCGCGCCCGGCAAGCCGGTGTCCCTGGTGGCGGGCCTGGACATCGTCCACCACGATCGCGGGGTCGCCGAGTTGGGCGCCGCGCAGTACCACCTGCAGTCGCTCCAGCAGCGCCGCGTCGCTGCGCCAGTTGGTGGGCAGTGTTTTCTGTTCGCCCGCAGTCTTTGCCGCCTCCAGATAGGTCACGATGTCGCCGCCGCGGAACGCGTAGATGGCCTGTTTCGGGTCGCCGATCAGGATGACGGTGCAGTGCCGGCTGAACGCGCGGTCGATCACCTGCCACTGCACTTGGTCGGTGTCCTGGAACTCGTCGACCATGACGATCGGCCAGCGCTGGTACATGCGCACTCGTGCGGGGGACTCGTCGGTGTCCAGCGCGGCGGCCAGTCGGCTCAGCAGATCGTCATAGCCCAGGACGCCGAGGCGCCGTTTGCGGATTTCCAGCTCGGCTACAACCTCTTTCGCGAAGTCGACACAGACCGCGGCGCGTGAACCGGGCTCCGCGTCGCGGGGCCGCAGCGCGGTCGCCGGGTTGTTGACCACCTCGCGCGCTAACCGCAGCGCGGCGACATACGGCAGCACCGGGTCGTCTCGCTGCTGGCCGAAGTGGTTCAAGTACAAGTCGTCGACGATCTCGGCGACCAGGTCGTCGAGACTTTCCAGCAGGGTCGCGTTGGCGGCGGTGTCGCCGGCCACGCCAAGCGACCTCAGCACCAGCTGGCAGAACTGATGCGTGGTCGCGATCGTCGCCGCATCGAAACCGGCCAGTGCATCGCGCAGCCGCCGCTTGCGTGCCGCGCACTCTTCGCTGCTACCGCGCAGCAGGTGCGCCACCAGCTGGTTGTCGCCGACCGTGGACGGATCGTCGAAAGCGACGACCGCGTCGACGATTTGGCGCCGTACCCGTTCGCGCAGCTCCTGACTGGCCGCCCGACTGAACGTGATGAGCAGCATTTGGTCCAGCGTCGCCTGACCCTCGGCGACATAGCGGGTCACCAGCCCGGCCAACGCGAACGTCTTGCCGGTACCCGCGCTGGCTTGCAGCACCGTGGTGGAGCCTGCGGCCGGTAGCGGGCCGAGCAAGTCGAATCGCTGCATCAGGTCGGGTTTCTCTCGGCGCGCAGCATGGGCAGCCACAGCCGGCAGGCATAAGCACCGAGCCGGTTGTCTTCGCTGTCGAACTCTTCGCCCGGCCGCAGCGGTTGCATCAAGTCGTCCAGCCGAGCGTTCTTACCCCATGCCCGCACGTGGGCGGGCTCGTCGTATTCCCATTTCCAGCGGAACTCCGCTTGGCGTGCCGCGTCGTCACCACAGTGGCGGGCGGCGGCCCAGGCGTAGGACGTCTTGACGGGCAACGGAAGTGGTTCGCGCCGGCCTGCGTCGTAAATCGCCACCAGCTCACGCAGCACCTCGACAGCGTCACCGTCGGGCCGGCCCAGGCCCGCCACCCGTGGTGTGGTGCCCCGCTTCGGGCGCCCGATACACACCGCCGACCAGTCACGACGAGAATCACGGGCGAACAGCGCCAGCAACGCAATCCATGACTCGAGCAGATGCTTGCCGTCGAGCTTGGAGTAGGTCACCGACACCATGCGCTCGCCGTACACCGGGGACACCGTGCCGGTGAGCCGTCGACCGCCACCCAGCTTGATGTCGACGTCGTAGGCCTGCCCATCCGCCGAGCGGTATTGCCGTGCTTCGGCCGCCAACAGCGCGGCCTGATCGCGAATCTCGGCCGCCTTGCGCCACCCCAGCTGGCCCGGCGGCAGCGTCCCGCGACGCCATTCCGCCTGGCGCGCTTGATCGGCGGTCATGCCGCGCAGGATGTCGCTGAGCATCCGGTCGCCAACCGTCCACTCCTCGAGCGCGTCGATCTCGACGGGCATGGCGTCTTGCACACCATCGACGTCGCGCGGCAGCGTGAATTCGAGCGCCCGGAAGAAACCGTTCACCGGGTCTTTGAAGAAGGCGACCAGGTCGGCGAGGATGACGTCATCGGCAGGCGGTGGCGGCAGCGGCCCGGAAATGAACTTGGGGTGTTCGCGGCGTTGGCCGCTGCTGACCTGCGCTGCGCGCAGCACGGTCGGGTCGAAGCTGAACGGGACTTTCGGCACCAGCTCGCCGGGGATGACGTTGCGAATGTCGAACGGCTGCAACGGATGGGTGACGACAATGCGGTCGCGGATCTTGTCCGGTGTGGTCATGTCGAGGGTGTCCAGCAGCTCGGCCAGCGGCACCGCGGGCGGTCGCGGCTGACCGGAGTATTCGTTGGCCCCGGTGTAGGTGATCACCAGTTTCTCGGTGGCCGCGCCGACGGCGTCGAGCAGCAATTGCCGGTCCTCCGAACGGATGTCGCGTTCACCGGTCATCGGGTTGCGGGCCAGCACGTCGTCACCATCGACAACACCGAGGCGCGGGAACACGCCGTCGTCAAGACCGACCAGGCAGACCACCCGGTGCGGCACCGAGCGCATCGGCACCATCGTGCACACGGTCAAGGTTCCGGTGCGGAAGTTGGCCCGAGTCGGACGCCCCGCCAGGTGCTGGTCGAGCAGCGCCCGGATATCGGGCAGTCGCAGCGACGTGTCGACGTGAGAACCGGCGTGCTGCAACACATCTGCGAACTCGCGCTGCACCTGGCTGGTCTGCCAGGCGTCGGAGTCGTTGATGCGTGTCAACGAGGTGATGCCGTCGGTCAGCGCGGTCAGCCAGGTGCGTAACGGTCGCGCGCCGCTTAGCGAGTCGGCGACCTGCTCGAGCCGGCAGACGAATTCAGCGAGCTGGCCGGCCAATTCGACGCGGTTGCTGCTGACGTCGTCGAGCGGCAGGGTGTTGTCGATCCAGGCATGCGCGTCATCGGACATCGCGACGCCGGCCAGTATCCGGTCGATCCCGAAACGCCAGGTGTTGTGGACGTAGTCGACGTGATAGGGCCGCCGATGCTCTTGGTCGAAGCCCCACCGGATATTGGCCTGGCGCACCCACCGGGTGATGGACTCCAGGTCGTCATCGGTGAAGCCGAACCGGGCGCGCACCGGCGCGGCCTCGGCGATGTTGAGCACTTCGCTGGCCGTCACCCTGCCGTCGGCCAGCACCAGCAACTGTGCGGCCAAACCGAGCAGCGGATTGGTCTGGATCAGTGACCGGTCGGCGAGCTTGACCCGTAACCGGTGGGCGGGATGCGCGCCGTGCACCACGTCGCCGAGCCCGAAGTCAGCGACGATCAGCGGCGCATACGTCTCGATGTCCGGGCACATCACCAGGATGTCGCGGGGCTCCAACGTCGGGTCGTCTTGCAGCAGGCCGAGCAGCACCTCACGCAGCACATCGACCTGGCGGGCCGGGCCGTGGCAGCTGTGCACCTGTACCGAGCGGTCATCGTTCGTGAGCGTACGTCCTTGTGGCCGAACGGTATTGGCGGCGATGTCGGACTGCAGCCAGCCGAGCAGGGTGTCGGGCCGGTCATCGGTGGTCAGGTATTCGTCGGTCTGCAAATCTGCCGGCAAGCCCCGTTGCAGCTCGCGCAAATCTCGTCCGAGCGTCGCGAGCAGCGGGTTATCTACCTCACGATGACTGGTGTCCTCGCGACGGGCAATGGCGCCGTGCGCTGCCGGCGAGCTTCTGCCACAACACGTCGCTGGGGTGCGGCAGCCAAAGATGCAGGTCATGGTGAGTCGACAACGCTTGTAGCAGTTCGATATCCGTGCACGCCAGCCGGGTGTGCCCGAACAGCGACAGCCGCTGGGGCAGGTCGCTCGGCCCTTCGCGCAACCGGGCCACCGTCTTCTGCTGCCGGACGTGCGGCGGGTCGGCGTCGATGCGCTCGACCAGCGCCCGCCACAGTTCGGGTTGCCAGTGCAGATCGATGTCGAGACCTTGCGCGTTGCCGTCCAGCCAGTCGATCAGCAGCTGCGGACGCTGCCGTGCGTAGGAGGCGAACAGTCCGGCCAATCGTCGCGCCACCGAATAACGCCGACCCTGCCTCAGCTCGGCTTCGTCGCCGGTGTGGAAGTGGCCCAAATGCGTTGCCAGGATGCGGCACCACGGCTCGTCGAGGCTGCAGTCGATGACCTCCAGCAGGGGCCACGTCATCGCGTCGGGTGACCAAGGGTCGTCGTCGATCGTGCCGGTGATCTCGGCGATCAACGAGCCCGGGCTGCGGAACGCGACCCCGGCGCACACTCCGTCGCCGCCCCGGCCGGTGCCCAAGACATGGGAGAGTCGCTGGCTCAGCCACCGCTCCACGCCGCGCGCCGGCACCAGGACGAGCTCCTGGGCGAACGGGTCGGGCAGCGGGTCGGCCAGCAGTGCGCCGAGCCCGTCGGCCAGCAGGTCGGTGCGCTCGGCACGGTGCAGGTGAAGCGCCATCGCGGGCCACCATAGACCGGCAGGCCGACGTCGATGGCCAGGTTCGGGAGATGTGGCCCACCCCCGCCCCTGAGGACCGCAGCAATTGACCGATGAAAAGGGCCGTTGGCCTCTGTTGTGGGGGTCCACCTTCACTTGAAGGTGGACCAAGAGGTTTGGAGATTTCACCGGCGCCTTGGGAAAGGAAGAGGCGATGAGGACACTAGAAGGTGTTCTGGCCAAGCACCCGTTTTTCGACGGGTTGGACCAGCGTTATCTCGAACTGGCAGTTGGCTGCGCTGCGAACTTGCGCTTCAACGCCGATGAGTTGATCTTTCGCGAGGGCGAAGAAGCGAACCATTTCTATCTGATTCGCGAAGGAAAGGTCTCACTCGAAGTCTTCGTTCCCGGCCGCGGCCACCTGATCATTCAGACATTGGGACGCGGCGACATCCTTGGCTGGTCGTGGCTGGTGCCCCCATACAGATGGATGTTCGACGCTCGTGCGGCGGAGATGACCCGGGCAATCGTGTTGGATGGCAAGTGCCTGCGTGACAAATGCGAAGCGGACCATGAGCTTGGCTACGAGTTGCTGAAGCGCGTTACGCCGATTCTCGGCCACGGCCTCGATGCCACGAGGGTTCGCCTGGTGGACATCTACAGCGCCAGCAGCTAAGAAAAGGGCGCAACGTCCGCCGGACGTGGCGAATGTAGCGCTCCATCATCCACTCGGTCGTTGATGGCACGATGGTCGAGGACAGCCATAGGCGCGGACGAGGAGGGGATGCGATGGAAGCCTGGGACGCGATCTGTGCCCGACGCAATGTGCGGCAGTACAAGCCAGAGCCGGTGTCAGACGAAGACCTGGACCGTATCGCCGAGGCCGGCTGGCGGGCGCCGTCGGCGAAAAACCGCCAAGCGTGGGACTTCGTGATCGTCACCGATCCGGCCCAACTGAAGGAGCTTTCCACGGTGTGGCAGGGCGCCGGTCATATCGCCGGGGCTGCGGCCGCGATCGCCTTCGTGATCCCTGAACCACCAGATGAGCGTAGGAAGGTGACCGACCAGTACGACGTCGGCCAGGCGACGATGGCGATGATGATTGCGGCCACCGACCTCGGCATCGGCACTGGGCATTCGTCGGTCGGGGATCAGGACAGAGCCCGCGCGATCCTGGGTGTCCCCGACGGCTACCAGGTGGCGTACATGCTCGGGATCGGCTATCCGGCGGACCGCCCGCTCAAGCCGATCCGCAAACCGAATCGACGGCCCTTCGACGAGGTTGTCCACCACGGGCGGTGGTAGCGACCAAAGGCCCTCTTGCCGTTCGCGTGGCTGTGCCAGGCTGAGACCATGGCCGGCGTCGCGGATGCCATCGGGTGGGTGAGTAAGCAGATTGTGGACCGGGTGCCGCAGGCAGACCTGCACCAACGCGACCCGGACTTCATCCGAGACCAGCTGCCCGGCACGTGGCTGCTGGCGTCGCTGTATTTCCGGGCCGACGTCCGCAGACTCGACCGGATACCGCCTGAAGGACCGGTGCTGCTGGTCGGCAACCACAGCGGGGGCAACGTACCGCCCGACACGTTCGTCTTCACCCTGGCGTTCTGCTCGTACTTCGGCGTGGAGCGCCCGTTCTACCAACTCGCGCACAACCTGGTCACGCTGTATCCGCCGCTGCGCTGGCTGCGCAAGTTCGGCACGGTGGCGGCCAGCCCCGAAAACGCCCGGCTCGCATTGGATTCCGGCGCTGCCGTGTTGGTGTATCCGGGTGGCGACTACGAGGTTTTCCGCCCGTCGTGGCAGCGGCACGTCGTCGATTTCGGTGGCCGCAAAGGCTTCGTGCGGCTCGCCCGTGAGACCGGCGTGCCGATCGTGCCGGTGGCCGCCGTCGGCGGCCAGGAAACGGCGTTGTTCCTCGGACGCGCCCAGTGGCTATCCAAACTGCTGATGCTCGATAAGGTGGTCCGGCTCAAGAGTGTGCCCATCTCGCTGGCACTGCCATGGGGGCTCAACGTCAGCGACCTGTTGGGCCACATTCCGCTGCCCGCCAAGATCGTCATCGAGGTGCAGGAGCCGATCAAGGTGAACGACGACGACCAGGCGGTGTACGACGAAGTGATCGCCAGCCTGCAGGCCGGCGTCGATCGGCTGGCCGCCGAACGTCGATTCCCGGTGATCGGCTGATGCGCGCCGAACGCCGGATCGTCGTCAACGCCGATCGCGACACCGTGTGGGAGGTGCTCCGCGACCCGGATCGCTACCCCTCTTTCCTGTCTCACCTGGAGCGCTGGGAGACGCTGACCGAAGGCCCGGTCCGGGTGGGCTCCCGCTACACCGTGTTGTGGAAGATCGGCTCGATCCCGGTGGGGGGTGTCGCCGAAGTGGTGGAGTTCGACGAGGCGAGCGACCTGGCCTGGATCAACATCACCGGAGTGACCCAGCGCGGCCGGTTCCGGCTGCGCGATGCCAAACCGGGTCGAACCATCGTGACGTTCCGGCTCGCCTATCACTCCGACGGCGGCCTGCTCGGCCTGATCGCCGACCGTGTTGCGGCGGTCTGGGTCGGCCGCTCACTCGACGAGAGCCTGAAAAACCTTCGGCGGCTTGTCGAATCGTAAGCTCGTGACTGATCTACGCGACGCGCCCAGATAGCTGGAGCGGGTTGCTCAGGCGGGGTGGGCGGCGAAGAACTGCCAGATGGTCTGGGTGGCGTTGAGCGCGTGCGCTGTCGGATCCCCCCGCTCGAGGGCGGTGGTACCGCCGGGCCACTGGTGTCCGCCGCCGTCGATGGTGATCAACACGACGCTGCGATTGTCGGCGCACTTGGCGGTCGATGTGGTGACCGGGGCATTGGTCCCGACTTCGGGTGGGCCGCACTGGTCGACGTTGCGCCAGAACGCGTTGACGTCAGCTATCGACGGCCCGTTAACGAAGCTCGTTCCGTGCCCGCCGTTGTAAGGGACCAGTCGGTCGGCGGTGCCGTGGATGTGGATCACCGACGTCGGGTGCGGCGCGGTGCAGGCGTCGAGCTGGGTGGCCGAGGCCGGGCCGATGGCAGCGAACATGCCGCTGTTGCACGCCAGCGCGTAGCTCATGATGCCGCCGTTGCTCATCCCGGTGGCATAGATGCGGGACTTGTCGATCGGCATGGCGGCGCTGATCTGCCCGACCATCGCGGTGATAAAGCCGACGTCGTCGATGTTCTCACGGGCGGCCCGGCCACAGCAGCCGTGCCCATTCCATGCCCGCCCGACGCCGTCGGGGTAGGCGACGACGAACTTCGACGAATCGGCCAATGGATCCCAGCCATAGGAGTTTTCGGCTTGCTTGCCGCTGCCGGACACCCCGTGCAGCATGACCACCAGGGGCGCCGCCGCCGGCAGGCCCGCCGCTTTGTAGACCCGGTAGGTGCGGTCCAGCCCGCCAAACGCCATGGTGTGCACGCTGGTGCCGTCCGGGAATCCTGTTTCCGTCCGACCCGCACCAGAACACCCCGACAGGGCGAGCAGCACGCCGAGCAGAGCGGTAAGCCGAACGAGCATGCACCAAACGTACGGGTTGTGCGGGTGATGCGACGCAGACTGGTCACCGCGGCCACGCCTGGTTGACTCACAGGAAAACGCCGGGCCAACACCCAGGAACCTGCTCGTTGCTGCGGCGATGCTCGTCATCGGTTGGTCACCTGTGCGCTTACACTTTGAGATCCAATGAAGTTGAGCAACCCGCTGCGGCATCCCCCCGGAGTACCGCGCGTCGAAAAGCCGCGCGTGGAAGGCCGTTTTCCCCTGTCCGACGGCCGCGGGCTCGGCTACGCGGAATTCGGTGACCCCGCCGGTCCGGTGGTGCTGTGGTTCCATGGCACACTCGGCGCTCGACGCCAATTTCCGGTGCTGGGGCGGCGAGCCGCGGAGAACCTCGGCCTGCGCGTCATCATCGTTGAGCGGCCGGGTACCGGGCTGTCCGATTCCTACCGCTACTCCGCGGTGACCGACTGGGTCGCCGACATCGCACAGGTGGCCGACGCGCTGGACGCCGAGCGGCTCGGCGTCGTGGGCCTGTCCGGCGGCGGCGCGTATGCACTGGCCTGCGGCGCGCTGCCCCCGCTGGTGGATCGCGTGGCCACCGTCGCCGTCCTGGACGGCACCGTCCCAGCGGTCGGTCCCGAAGCCACCGATGGCGGCGCCACCGACGCTGCCCGCCGATTCAACCTTGTCCTCACCCAGCTGCGCCGGCCGTTGGCAGTGCTCAGTACCGTGCTGCTGGCACCGCTAATCCCGTTCGCGCACTACGCTTATCGCGGCTATGCCCGCATGTGGCCCGAGGACGACCAACGGGTCCTCAACGACCCGGAGGTCGAGGCAATCTTCGTCGACGACATGGTCAATGCTTTCCGGGGCCGCTGCCTGGCCATGGTCGACGATGCCCGCCTACTGGGGCGGGACTGGGGTTTCCGGTTGGCCGATGTGAAGGTGCCGGTGCGGTGGTGGCACGGCGAATCCGACCACGTCGTTCCGCTCGCCGGCGTCGAAGCGGCCATCTCGCGCTTGCAAGACGCCGAGCTCACCGTGCGCTCAGAGAGCCATCTCGGCGGCTTCGCCAAAATCGACGAAGTGCTCGAGCACATCCGCGGGTACCTCTGAGCCACAACAGCTTTCATCTTTTTGAGAACTGCTTTTCTTGTTGAACCCTGGGAGCATCGCCGGGTATTTCCGGGTGGGCAGAGTTTGTTCTGTGCACAACCGAAGGCGGCCGTCGGCGAAATTGTCGGCCGGCTGAAGTAAACTAAGTCGGCTTCATGAGACGCCGTCGGAAAGCTCCGACTGGACGGCGCGCCAACCCCACGCTCGTGGGTGGCTCGGATGACGAAGCGGCCAGCATCAACCGGTGCTTGGCAAGAGCGCCTCCCGCGGGAGGCCTGGCAACCAGGAGTACTGCCGTGGCCGAGATTCGCCCTATCAATCCCCACCTGAAGCCCTCAACGCGGCCCCACGGTGGGGCCAATACGTGGGGGCCCTACTGGGACGCGCTGTTTCCACCCCGCCCCGTCACGCCGTGGATCAACTTCAAGCGTTTGTCGTCCGGCGTGAATGTAGCCCGCAGGCTCTGGGATCAGCGCGAATACCTGCGACGGCTCTACGAATCGGCGCATGGCACTGATCCTTCGGATTGGCCGTCTCAGCACCCTGGCGTGGTTTTGGACGAGGTGTTGTGGGTGGCGCACGCGGCGTGCCTGCGTTGCCACTGGCTCGACCCTGTCGGGCACAGCGTAAGAACACACGACGAGTTGGAACAAGCCCTCGATCTGGCACGTCGCCATGAGATGTCGGACGGCGCATTCCGCGGAGATGCAACCGGAGATGTCATGTACACATCTGAATCTGTTCAGTTGCATGAAGATTCGTGATGACGGGAACAAGCGGAAGGGTCCCATTGCGACGTGCACCTTCCTATGCAGCGAGCACGTGGGGCGCGTATTACGACGGCCTTCATCCCCCCTGCCAAGTGCAGTTCATTGTCGACTGGAAGGTTGTGCCGAAGTGGATGGATCATGCCGCAAGGCTGTGGCAGCAGCGCCAAAAGCTCCGTCGCTCGTACGAGGCGACCCACGGCAGCGACCCAGCTATATGGCCGACCCAACATCCCGGAGTTTCGCTGAGCGGGTATGCGGCCTGCCTTGGCTGCAATTGGCTGTTCGAACGCGGCTATTACCGTTTCGACGGAGTGTTCCAATCGACGATCGACCTAGCGCGCCGCCACGAAACCTCCAACGGGGCGTTCTGTGGCGGAGATGACCGACTGTTGCCGACTGCGCGATCGACGCCCAGCCCTCTGGCGGCGGACATGCCTGCGATCCCACGTCGCATTCCGATCTTGCCCCTGCGCATCGCCGACGCTTATGCGGCCGGGATGAGGTGCTCCCGGAAATGAACCCAGGGGTTGAAATCTTTCGCGAGCGCCGCGTCGACACGCGCAGGGTGCTCACAATGCCCGCCTGCTGGGGTGGGACTGGGGTTTCTATCAGTTGTTGCTCACGCATGCTTCGGCATACGCTGCCACCGGGGGTGGCCGCGAGATGGAGAGAAAAGTGTCCCCAACGATGCGCGCATCGGCCGTATTCGTTGCATGCGTGACGCTGGTCGCGCTCGCGCCACCAGCCGTCGCTGACCCGATGGACCCCATCCCCGGGAACGGCGTCTTTGTCGTCGGGCCCGACATCGCACCGGGCCTTTACCACACGGCCGGTTCGGCGTCGACGTTCGGAGTCTGGATAAACAATGTGCCGACCCAGGACTCGATGTGCGCGTGGTTCACGTACGGCACGCCTGATGCGAACAAAGACCATGTGCTCCAGACGAATATGTCTGTCGGTCCGATGTACGCGAATATCAACACATCGGTCAAGGCCTTCGAGTCGCGGAACTGCCAGCCCTGGAGGCGGGTCGAATAAGCAGAACCAGAACGGTTAGGACGCAACGGAGGTCGGCCGTGATCGATTTTGGACTATCGGGTAAGCGTGCCGTTGTGTCGGGTGCGGGCTACATCCCGGAGCGCGCGGGCCATGGCTGGTTCACGTCGTTGGCCCTGGCCGAGGCGGGCGCCGCGGTGGCCTGCATCGATATCGACGAGCAGCGCGCGGAACACATTGCCGGCGAGATCGTCAGCAGGGGAGGCAATGCCGTCCCGATCATCGCCGATATGACCGACCCCGAGCAGGTCGGCCGGGCGATAGACGACGCCGTCGCAGCGCTGGGCGGTGTCGACGTCTGCGTCGACATCATCGGCGGTGCGACCTGGTCGAAGGTCGAGGACTTCACCACCCAGTTGTGGGACGCGGCGATCCACTACAACCTGAACCAGGTGTTCTACCTTTTTCAAGCCGCGGCAAGGTGCATGATCGCCCAGGGCAGCGGTGGATCGTTGGTCGCGCTTGCCTCGGTCGACGGCATTGCCTCGGCGACCTACCATGCGGCCTACGGCGCCGCCAAGGCCGGCGTCATCTCGCTCGTCAAAACCTTCGCAGACGAACTGGGGCGGTACGGCATTCGCGCTAACGCGGTCGCGCCCGGCAATGTGGGCTCCGGCAACGAGGACCAGCCGCCACACGAGTACGCCGTCAATGGAATTAATCCGCTGGCGGCGCCGCGCGCCCATGACGTCGCCAACGCCGCGCTGTTCCTCTGCTCTGAGCTGGCTGCCCGCATCACCGGTCAGACACTCGTCGTCGACGGCGGCGCGACCATTCAACAGCTGTGGGGGCTGTCCGCATCATCGATCCCGCAGAACCCGGACGACGCGATACTGGAATTCATGAAACCAGGATGGTTGGGCAGCTAGGGCATGGCGAAGCAATGAGGCCTTCGATGAGCGACATGACGACGCGGTTTGCCGAAATCGTCGGCGGCCACAACCTGCTGACCGGCGACGCAATTCCCGAGGACTACTGCCACGACGAAGTATTGACGACAGCGCCGCAGAAGCCCGCCTACGTCGCCAAACCCGGATGTGCCGAAGAGATTTCGCAGCTGCTGAAAGCCGCCTCGGAACATGGCGTGCCGGTGACGGCCCGCGGGTCCGGGACCGGATTGTCGGGTGCGGCGACACCGCGGGAGGACGGCCTGGTCATCTCCTTCGAGCGGATGAACGCGGTCCTGGAGGTCGATACGATCAACCAGGTCGCCGTTGTCCAACCCGGGGTCACTCTCACCGAGCTGGACGCCGCGACCGTCGGTGCCGGGCTGAGCTATATGGTCCACCCGGGCGAGCTGTCCTCCAGTGTCGGCGGCAACGTCGGAACCAACGCCGGTGGGATGCGCGCGGTTAAGTACGGGATAGCCCGTCAGAATGTGCTCGGGTTGCAGGCGGTGTTGCCGACCGGCGAGATCATCCGAACCGGCGGCAAGATCGCCAAGGTGTCCACCGGCTACGACCTGACCCAGCTCATCGTCGGCTCCGAAGGCACCCTGGCCTTGGCCACCGAGGTGATCGTCAAGCTGCATCCGCGCCTCGACCACAGCGCCACCGTGCTCGCCCCGTTCGCCGACTTCGACCAAGTCATGGCGGCGGTGCCCAAGATCCTGGCCAGCGGCCTGGTGCCCTACATCCTGGAGTACATCGACAACATGACGATGGCCGCGCTCGTCCATACCCAGAATTTGGAGCTGGGAATTCCCGACAATGTTCGCGATAGCTGTCAGGCGTATCTCGTTGTGGCACTTGAGAACCGCACCGCAGACCGACTTGACGAGGATGTCGAGAAGGCCGGCGAGCTGCTCGCCGAACTGGGTGCGGTCGACGTCTATGTGCTCGAAGGGGCCTCGGCGCGCAAGCTGATCGAGGCTCGCGAGAAGGCGTTTTGGACGTTGAAGGCGGTCGGCGCCGATGACCTCATCGACACCGTGGTGCCGCGCAGTGCGATGCCGAAGTTCATCTCCGCCGCACGGGATTTGGCCGCGACCGCAGGTGGTGTCGCGGTGGGCTGCGGGCACGCCGGCGATGGCAACGTGCACCTGGCGATCATCTGCAAGGATCCGGACAAAAAGAAGAAGCTGATGATCGACATCTTCGCGCTGGCAATGGAATTGGGTGGCGCAATCTCGGGGGAACACGGCCTTGGCCGCGCCAAAACCCCGTACTTCCTCAAGCTCGAAGACCCGGTCAAGGTCGACCTCATGCGCCGCATCAAACAAAGTTTTGACCCGGCGGGCATCCTCAACCCCGATGTTCTGTTCAGCGACCGCTAGCCCCAGCGATTGCCTCGACGCCGCACCTGAGGCCGGAAGCCCGTGAAAGACGTGCATCAGCGGTGACCAGCACGACATCCAGAGCCTCGGCCAGCGCAATAGAGGCGGCGTCGTAGGGCGTGACGACATGCCGCAGTTGCCATATGCGGGTGAGGAATGGCTGGTGTGAGGACCGACGCAGAGGCAAATCCGCGAGGTCCGCTACCGCACTTGTGGCCCTTCGAGCAGGCATCAGTTTTGCAGCAACATGGCGGCGCCACACCGAGATCACCTCAAGGTCGACGAGTTCGGGAGCGACCAGCGTCTCGCCGGCTAAACGTTCCCGAGCGTGCTCGCCGTCTGTTCCATCATCGCCCAGCGCTACAGCCAATACGCTCGCATCAACGACGATCACGTTCTGCCCGAACATGATCGACAGCAGCTGTGAAAGATACGCGGCCACCGCGGCGTGCGGCGACGCGGTCGAAAACCTCATCCAGAGTAGGTTGATCTGCCTCGGCGATCAGACGGCTTCGAAGGTATTCCTGTAGGGACTGATGCGCGCGCGCCGCTCGCTCCCGCAGCACCCGGTGAGTGTCTTCGGGAACGTCTTTGATCTGCACACTGGGCATGGCGCCATTTTGGCGCTGATGGCGCCAAAACGCAAGCGCCCTGCCTGCCTGGAGATAACATGCGTCACTCCGAAGCGGTCCCGCTCTTTTTCGTTTTGGCACCACATGCGATATCGCCCGAGTCGGTGATATCACCGGCGTATCGCTTTGCGAAAAAGAGTCATGGGTCCGCCGAGGGGCCCGTGTGGCTGATGTGACGTAGCCCGCTAACTGTCATGGAAGGATGACTCGGGTGGTCCTCGCCGTCGACCTCGGCAAGACGTCCTGCCGCGCCGCAGCTGCCGGTCGGCGGGTCGAGGGGCCGGGCGCACCGGGGCTGGCGGCGCCCGGCGGTGTGCGGGCCGCGGAGGCGGCGATCCTGACTGTCGCGCACGGGTTCGACCCGGTCGACGACGTGATTGTGGGCGCCGCCGGGGCGCTGGCGGCGCCGGACGCCGCACGCGCACTGGGCGAAGCGCTGCTGGCCTCCCTGCAGGCGGAACGCGTCGCGGTGACCAGCGACGCCGTGATCGCGCACGCGGGCGCTCTGGACGGGGAGCCGGGCGTCGTGCTGATCGTGGGCACCGGCGTTGTGGCGCTCGCGATCGACGCGGACGGCGTGCTGCGGACTGCCGACGGCTGGGGCCCGTGGCTGGGCGACGAGGGCGGCGGCGCGTGGATCGGCGCCGCCGGGCTGCGCGCGGCGCTGCGCGCCCACGACGGCCGCGGCCCGTCCACCACGCTGCTCGACGCCGCCCGCGCCCGCTTCGGTGCGCCGGAGACCTGGTCCGCACAGCTCACCGGTGCCGCTCAGTTCGCGTCCTTCGCGCCCGACGTCCTCGCTGCGGAGGGCGACCCCGCGGCGCTGGCGATTATCAGCGCCGCCGCCGAGGCGCTCGCCGCGACCGCCCGCGCGGCCGGGGATGGCCCGCTGGCGCTGGTCGGCGGCCTGGCGGGGGTCGAGGCGTTGCGCGAGCACCTGGACCTCGTCCCAGCCGCCGGCGACGCGCTCGACGGCGCGCTACGGCTGGGGGCGATCCACGAACCGCATGTGATCCGGGTGCAGGACGCGACAAGGCACCCCCTCGATGCGCTGGCCACCGAGTCCGTGCGGCCAGACTTGGATGACCTCGACGCGCGGTCCATCAGCGAACTCGTAAAGCTGCTCGTCGCCGCCGAGGGCGACGCGCACCAAGCAGTCTCGGCGGCGGTCCCGCACATCGCCAAGGCGGCCGAGGCGATCGCCGCACGGCTTGAGCGCGGCGGCCGGCTGATCTACGTAGGGGCCGGGACACCCGGGCGTCTGGGCGTGCTCGACGCGGCCGAGTGCGCGCCGACGTTCGGCACCGACCTCGTGCGCGGCGTGATCGCTGGTGGGCCAACGGCGCTGACCCAGGCGATCGAGGGTGCCGAGGACGCCTTCAACGCAAACGATCTCTCCGACCTCACTGCCGCCGACGCGCTCGTCGGGATCACCGCGTCGGGCCGCACGCCGTATGTGCTCGGGGCGCTCGAGCATGCGCGCGCGGCGGGCGCGCTGACCGTCGCGATTGTCAACAATGCCCGCAGCGAAGCAACCGCCGACGTGCTGATCGAATTGCTCACCGGCCCTGAGGTTCTCGCGGGATCGACCCGGCTGACCGCGGGGACGGCGCAGAAGGTGGTGCTCAACGCGCTGTCGACGAGCGTGATGATCGCGCTCGGAAAAGCCTACGGACCGTGGATGGTTGATGTGCGGGCAACCAACGCGAAGCTGCGCCGGCGCGCGGTGCGTATCGTCCGCGACGCGGCCAACGTCGACGAGGAAACCGCTACCGCCGCGCTCACTGCCGCAAATGGTCGCGCCAAGACCGCGATCGTCGCACTGCTCGCGGGCGTCGACGCGGCCGAGGCCGCGCGAAGGCTCGACCGGGCGCGGGGACGCGTGCGCGACGCGCTCGGTGGCACATGAGGGTGATCGGGTTGATGTCGGGGACGTCGATGGACGGCCTCGATGCTGCGCTAGCGAACTTCGAGTGGGACGACGGTGCGGTCGCGATGTCGCCGCTGCGTCACATCGAGCGGCCGTGGCCCGACGAGGTGCGTGCGCGGCTGCACGCCTCGCTGGGCCCGACGACCGCCGGCGAGTTGTGTGAGCTCGACCAGCTGATCGGACAGGCCTCGGCGCAGTTCGCCGCCGAGCTGCTGCCCGCCGACCTCGTCGTCAGCCACGGGCAGACGGTCCACCACTGGGTAGCAGACGGCGAGGCGAAGGGCACATTGCAGCTCGGGCAGCCCGCGTGGATCGTCGAGACCACCGGGCTGCCGGTCGTCTCCGACGTTCGCGGGCGTGACATCGCCGCCGGCGGCCACGGCGCGCCGCTCGCCGGGATCCTCGACGACCTGTGGCTGCGCGGCGAGCACACCCGCGCGGCGCTCAACCTCGGCGGGATCGCGAACGTGACGATCGTCCGAAATGGCTGTGCCCCGATCGCATTCGACACCGGCCCGGCCAACTGCCTGCTCGACGAGGCGGCGCGCCGCACAACCGGCAAGCCGAGCGATAAGGACGGCCGGCTCGCCGCCCGCGGCACGCCGGACGCAGTGCTGCTCCAAAACCTTCTCGACGACCCCTACTACACGCTCGCGCCGCCGAAATCGACCGGCCGTGAGCACTTCCACCTGGGCGACCTGCCGGATCTCGCCCCCGGGGACCTGCTGGCAACGCTGACGGAGCTGACCGCGATCACCGTCGCCGACGCGCTCGCTCCGTACGCGCCCGCCGAGGTCGTCGCATCCGGCGGCGGCGTGCGCAACCCGGCGCTGTTCGCCGCGCTCAAGCGCCGCCTCCCGCTCACCCTCAGCGACGAGCGCGGCCTGCCCGCGCAAGCCAAGGAGGCCTACCTGATGGCGCTGATCGGCTTCCTCGCCTGGCACCAGGTGCCGCTGCTCACCGGACCGCACGTGCTCGGGCGCATCTCTCCCGGCGACGCGCCGCTCGCGCTCCTGCCGCCTGCCGCCCCGCCCACCGGCCTGCTCATCCAGCGCGAACCGCGCTGCGGTAACGGGAGGGACCGCAGCCAAACCACCGCCGGCACGACCGGCTGAGCACACTCTGCTCGGCGTACCCGAGTTCTCTGGTCAGGTGCGGGAGGCTGATATCGGTGTCGCGCAGGTAGTGCTCGGCGGTTTCGCGGCGCACGTCATCGATCAGTTCGCCGAAGGTCGTTTTCTCCGCTGACAAGCGGCGGTGCAGTGCCCTGGGATGCAGATCGAACTGGGCGGCGATCAACTCGAGGCTGACGGTGCCGGTGGGCAGGAGTTGGCGGACCATGGTGCGCACCGACTGGGTCATGCCGGGTTGGTGTGTGGTGATTCCGGTTAAGTACTGCACGACCGCTTGATGGGCGAGTGCGTCCTGGTTGAGCGCGCGCCCGAGATCGGCCGTGCAGAAAGTGAAGCCCGCTGTTGGTTGTGTGAAGCACGGACGGCAGCCGAAGTAGGTCAGATAATCGGCCGCCGCGGTGAGCGGCTGGTGCGGAAGGTGCACCGACAAGGGTCTGTACTGTGCGCCGAGCAGGAACCGCATCACCCGCAGCGACACCCCGAGGGACAATTCGATGGTCTGCGGGTGCGGCGGCGGCCGCGCGATCAAAACCTCGAATGCGTAGAACGACTGTTCGGCGTCGGTACTCGGGATAATGCGCCCGGAGATGGCTGGGCTGTAGGCCGCTATGAAGGTTTCGAGAATCATGAAGGCGTCGCCGACGGTGGCCGCGGTGCGTGCTGCAACCCCGACCGGTCCAAGGATTTCGATGCCCTGCCGAAGTGCCAACCGCCGCCCGAAATCCGGGGTTGAGGTGGCTGCCGCCGCGGTCTCGACGGCCACGATGAGACTGCGATAGGGCAGAAAGATTTCGTGGTCGCCGACATCTTGGCGCCGGATGCCGGCGGCGCCCAGCAACTCGACCGGATCGCCGCCCAGCTCGGTGACCAGGCGCGGAAAGCCCGACAGCGACGTTCCGCGCACCACCGACATGTCAATAAATGTCAAATAATTGTCAGCAAGTGTCAAGACTTCGGGGCTGTCGCGACCGCATCCTGGGAGCCATGAACTTCGACACGATCATCCGCAACGGCCGCTGGTTCGACGGCACCGGCGCGCCCTCGGCAATCCGCAACATCGGCATCCGCGGCGGTCACGTCGCGGAAATCAGCGCGCAGCCCCTCGACGAAACCAGCTGCGGCCACGTGATCGACGCCGCTGGCAAGTGGGTGCTGCCCGGCATGGTCGACATCCACACCCACTACGACGTCGAGGTGCTCGGCGCTCCGTCGCTGTCGGAGTCGCTGCGCCATGGCGTGACCACGGTGATGGTGGGTTCGTGTTCGCTGTCGACCATTCACGTCGACGGCGAAGACGCCGGCGACCTGTTCGGCCGGGTGGAGGCCATCCCGCGCGAGCACGTCATCGGCACCATCGATCAGCACAAGACGTGGAGCTCCGCCGAGGACTACAGCGCCGCGTTGGAGGCGCGGCCGTTGGGGCCGAATGTGGCTGCCTTCATCGGGCATTCGGACATGCGCGCCGCAACGATGGGCTTGGACCGCGCCACCCGCAAGGAGGTACGCCCGACCAAGGCCGAGCAGGTTCGGATGGAGCGGATGCTCGCCGAGGCGCTCGAGGCCGGATTCATCGGAATGTCTTCGCAGCAACTGCTTTTCGACAAGCTCGACGGCGAGACCTGCCGTTCGCGCACCTTGCCCTCGACGTATGCCAAACCGCGCGAACTGCGCCGGCTGAAGTCGATGCTGCGCCGCCGCGGGCGGGTCTTACAGGCCGGTCCCAACATCCAGAATCCGCTGAACATCGTCTCCCAGGCGGCACAGTCGATGGGCATCGTGCGCCGCCCGCTGAAGACCAGCCTGCTCTCGGCCGCCGACATCAAGGCCAACCCGTGGCTGATCGCGACGATGGGCCCGGCGGCCCGCCTGGTCAACAAGCTGGGCGGAAACTTCCGTTGGCAGCACCTGCCAGTGCCATTCGAAGTGTACGCCGACGGCATCGATCTGGTGATCTTCGAGGAGTTTGGTTCCGGCGCGGCCGCTATGCATCTCAAAGAGCAAGTGGCGCAGCGCAATGACCTGCTGCGTGACGAGGCCTACCGTCGGCGGTTCCGCAAGGACTACGACAGCAAGTACGGGCTGCGGGTGTGGCACCGCGACTTCTTCGACGCCGAGATCGTCGAATGCCCCGATCCGTCGGTGATCGGAAAGTCGTTCGGGCAGGTCGGAATTGACCGCGGCGGGCTGCACCCCGTCGATGCGTTCCTCGACCTGGTCGTCGAGCACGGCACCGCGCTGCGCTGGCGCACCACGATCTCCAACCACCGTCCCGAGCTGCTCAAGAAGCTGGCCCGCGAACCGGGCGTCCAGATGGGTTTCTCGGACGCGGGGGCACACCTGCGCAACATGGCGTTCTACAACTTCGGGCTGCGACTGCTGCGCCGCGTCCACGACGCCCAGAAAGCGGGCACACCGTTCATGACTATCGAGCAGGCGGTCCACCGGCTTACCGGCGAACTGGCCGACTGGTATCAGATCGACGCCGGACATCTGCGGATGGGCGATCGCGCCGACCTGGTGATCGTTGACCCCGCGCACCTTGACGACTCGCTGGACAGCTACACCGAGGAGAAGGTCGAGCAGTACGGCGGACTGTCGCGGATGGTCAACCGCAACGACGACACCGTCAGCGCGGTTCTCGTCGCCGGGCGAGCGGTGTTCCTCAACGGGCAGCCCACCGAGGTGCTCGGCCGGCAGCGCACCGGCAGCTTCCTGCGCACCAACACCACCACCCCCGCGACCACGGGGACCGCGGCCGAGTTGGTGCGATGAGCCAGACAGTGCGCGGCGTGATTTCACGTAAGAAGGGCGAGCCCGTCGAACTCGTCGACATCGTCGTCCCCGATCCCGGACCCGGCGAGGCCGTGGTCGACGTCATCGCCTGCGGGGTGTGCCACACCGACCTGACTTACCGCGAGGGCGGCATCAACGACGAGTACCCGTTCCTGCTCGGGCATGAGGCCGCGGGCACGGTCGAAGCGGTCGGACCGCGCGTGACAGCGGTGCAGCCGGGCGACTTCGTGATCCTGAACTGGCGCGCGGTGTGCGGCCAGTGCCGCGCTTGCAATCGCGGCAGGCCGCAATATTGCTTCGACACCTTCAACGCCGAGCAGAAGATGACGCTCACCGACGGCACCGAACTGACCCCGGCGCTCGGGATTGGAGCTTTCGCCGACAAGACGCTGGTGCACGCCGGTCAGTGCACGAAGGTCGATCCCGCCGCCGAACCCGCGGTCGCGGGTCTGCTGGGCTGCGGCGTGATGGCCGGATTGGGCGCGGCGATCAATACCGGTGCGGTCACCCGTGATGACACCGTCGCAGTGATCGGTTGCGGCGGTGTGGGCGACGCCGCGATCGCCGGGGCGGCGCTGGTCGGCGCCAAGCGGATCATCGCGGTCGACACCGACAACACGAAACTGGACTGGCCGCGCAAATTCGGTGCCACCCACACCGTGAACGCCCGCGAATTCGACGTTGTCGAGGCTGTCCAGCATCTCACTGACGGCTTCGGCGTCGACGTGGTGATCGAATCCGTGCCCGAAACGTGGATACAGGCCTTCTATGCCCGCGACCTCGCCGGAACCGTTGTGCTGGTGGGTGTTCCGACGCCGGAGATGCGCCTGGACATGCCGTTGCTGGATTTCTTCTCCCGCGGCGGCGCGCTGAAGTCCTCGTGGTACGGCGATTGCCTGCCCGAACGTGACTTCCCCACCCTGATCGACCTCTACTTGCAGGGCCGGCTTCCGCTGCAGAAGTTCGTGTCCGAACGCATCGAGCTCGGCGACATCGAGGAGGCATTCCACAAAATGCACGACGGCAGGGTGCTGCGCTCGGTGGTGGTGTTGTAGTGGTTGACGATTAAGAAGCCATAACCGTCTTGGCGATTTGCAGAGCCAGCCGGTACGGCTCGGGCTCGTTGCGATTGGTCAGCACCATCACCGTCGTGTGCCGCTTGGGGTAGCGCACGATCACGTTGCGAAAACCCACCGATTCGCCGGAGTGCCACAGCGCCTCGCCGGTGATGCGCCAGCCGTAGCCGTACTCAACCTCGGGATCGTCGGTGTGCGTCGCGGGTGTGAACGCTGCCCGTAACGAGGTCGGCCGCAGCAGGCGCGAATCATACAGGGCCGCATCCCATTTTGTGAGGTCGTCGATCGACGAATAGATTCCGCCGTCGCCGAGCACCGCACTCGTCTGGTCTTGGTCCGTGCGGTTCCAACGGCCCGCGATTTGCGTGTAGCCCAACGCCCGATTGCTCACTGTCGAGATGCCTTCCTCGTACGCGACGGTGCTATCCATCCCGAGGGGTCGGAAGATGCGCTCGCGCAGGAACGTCGCGAAGGTCTTGCCCGACGCCTGCTGCACGATCAATGCCAGCAAGGCATAGCCGCTGTTGCTGTACCGATAGCCGGTGCCGGGGCGAAAGTAGGTGCGGTCCTGGGTTTCCAGTAGTCGCAGCACGTCCGCGTCGTGCAGCTGCGCGGTGCAGCTTTCCGGGATCACGTCTTCGTAGTCGACCAGCCCCGAAGTGTGGGTCAGCAGATGGTGAATCGTGATCGCCTCGGCGGCCTTCGGCAACGACGGCAGCCAATCCTGAACGCGCTCAGCCACGTTGAGGCGGCCGTCCTCGGCCAGCAGCAGGATGGCGGCCGCGGTGAACTGCTTGGTCATCGATGCGAGCCGGTAGTTGGTCTCCGGGGTGGTGGGCGTCCCCGATTCCAGCTCCGCGAGGCCATAGCTCGCCCATACGACGGGCTGACCGTCGCACAGCACCAGCACGGACGCGCCCGGCACGTTGCCGGTGTAGTTGCGCATCAACGCATCGACTTCCGGCTTCATAAGCGGCCTGGCGCGGCGGTCGGCAGCCCGACTGCCGCTGCAGCGGCAAGGAGGCGTTCGTCGTAGCTGACAAACGCGGTCAACTGCGTGCCGAAAACCGCGTCTCCAGTCGCGAGATGAATCGCATCCAATGAACGCAGCGCGGGATCGGAATACGCTGCAGCAGCGGCCCGGACCACCTCGTCGACTTCGTATCGCGCTACTCGAGCCACGATCGCGGGCACATTGGCGAGCAGCGACGGCGCCATCCGGCGCACGGCCCGAGGGAGTTCCGCCTCGATCAGCGTCGACGACACCCACGCCACCGTTGTTTGCGCGTCAAGCCAATCAGCGAGAGTGTCGCTTTCTGGCTCACGTCTTATCAGTTTCATCAGCGCCGACGTGTCGAGGTAGAGCATTAATAGCGCTCCTCATCCCGCATTTCGCGTAGCACCTGGCCGGCCTCATGGTCCGTCTTGACGGGTCCGGATGGACGCGGGGTCGGCCCGCTAACGGTGGCGGGGCGAAGCCTTCCGGCGCTGATCATTTCGGCCAGCGGATTTTCCTTCGACGGCACCAGCCGGGCTACCACAACACCGCGTTCGGTGATATCGATCTGCTCGCCGCGTTTGACGCGTGCGAGCACTCCCGCGGTGTTTTGGTTCAGCTCGCGCACCGGCACTTCAGACATGCCAAGTATTGTACTACGTAAACGTACTACTTCGTCGTCTTGTCGCAGCCCGGCTCGTTAGCGTTGCTCTACCTGCATAAGTTGCGTATCCTTCGTAGGAGGAGCTAAGAGGGGCAAGCCATGACCGAGTTTTTCGTACTGGAGCCGGTGCCGCTCGACGAGCAGGGCAGTCGCGTTCCGGACGAACTTCCTGTCGCGATACCCGAACGCGCCAAGCTCGAGAGTGCGTTGCGAGAGTCGGGGTACGCGATCGTCGCGGTCGACGCCGACGCAGTGACCCCCGCCGCGCTTACCGATACGGCGCAGTTACGCGCCGCGGTAGCGGACGTGGTGAAGGAAGCCGACGACTCCCAGGTCGCTCGGTTGGAGGCGGCGGCAACCGCGGACTCACCCGACGATCTCGATGAACGTTTCTGGGGACCGGCCCCTGATTCGGTGACCGCAGTGAAAGCTGCATTCGCCGACCTCAGTGACCAGTTCTCGCAGCGACAGCAACTGGCTGCGGAGGCCATCGGCAGAGATGACACCGCAGAGCTTCTGGGCATCACGCCACAAAGCGTCACCGCCAAACTGGCGTCGCGGAAGCTGGTCGGCATCAAACATGGTCGCGAGTGGCGGCTCCCCACTTGGCAATTCGACCCTGACGTGCCCACCGGCGTGCTACCGGATCTGGACGCTCTGCAAGACGTGTTTCCCGGCGGGCCGGTGAGCCTGTCGCAGTGGATGCTGAGACCTCAGCCGGAATTCGACGGGCGAAACGCTCGCGACGAGATGATCCTGCACGGCAGCGCGCCGGTCATCGAACTCGCGCGGGTTCTGACCGCGACCGCATGGTAAAGCAGCTCGGCCGGCCGAAGCGCCCGCTGCCGAAGGCGCCGTACCTGTGGTGGTGGGAGCCGAACCCGAGGGCAACCCGCTGGCGATGGTGTCGCGTCTACCACCAAAGCAAGAACACCCCTGACGGCGCGACGTTTCGGGGATTCGGGCCGCTCGCTCGGCTTGACCACCATCACCACGCGGCCCCGCCGGTAGTCGACCCGTGCGGCCGGCGAATCCTTTACGTCGGACAAGACTTGGCAACTTCGGCCAGCGAGGTATTCGGCGAGGCCGGGGAGGCGCAGCTGTGTCCTCGCTACCGCGTCTCCATCGTCGCGCCGACTCGACGTCTCGCGATGTTTGACCTCGCCGAACCGGGCAGAGCGATGGCGATCGGTGCCGTGGCATCGCTTGCGAGTGGTAACGAACCCCGACCGTTGACGCAGGAATGGGCACGCGCCATCTACGACGATCAACCAGCGGGACCTAACGCCAACGGAATTCGCTACCGGAGTGCCTACAACTTCGCAATCTCGCTCGCACTATGGGATTGCGATGACGGGGTCGAAATTGTCCGCGACACCAAGGGCCGTCTGCAAGATTTTCCGCTTACCGACTCGCGCGTGTTCGCCCGTTTCGAAGTGCAGATGCGCAGGCGCCTGATCAAGGTCACCACGGTGTCGTCAGCCGACTGCGCCCAGTGCAAAAAGGGGCCCTAATCCGTCAGGCGGGGTGGGCCGCGAAGAACTGCCAGATTGTCTGGGTGGCATTGAGCACGTGCGCCGGGCCGAACCGCTCGAGGAAGGTGGTGCCCCCGGGCCATTGGTGTCGGCCGCCGTCGATGGTGACCAACTCGACGCTGCGATGGTCGGCGCAAGCGGCGGTCGATGTGGTGACCGGGGCATTGGTCCTGACTTCGGGTGGGCCGCACTGGTCGACCTTGCGCCAGAATGCGTTGACGTCGGGTATTGATGGGCCGTTGACGGTGCTCGCACCTTGGCCGCCGTTGTAGGGGACCAGCCGGTCGGCGGTGCCGTGGATGTGGATCACCGACGTCGGGTGTGGGGCGGTGCAGGCGTCAAGCTGGGTGGCCGCATCCGGGCCGATGGCCGCGAAGATGCCGCTGTTGCAGGCCAGCGCGTAGCTCATGATGCCGCCGTTGCTGATTCCGGTGGCATAGACCCGCAACTTGTCGATCGGTAGGGCAGCGCTGATCTGCCCGACCATCGCAGTGATGAAGCCGACGTCGTCGACGTTCTCCCGGGCAGCCGTACCACAGCAGCCGTTCCCATTCCACGTCCGCCCGACGCCGTCGGGATAGGCGACGACGAACTTCGCCGAATCAGCCAATTGATCCCAGCCGTAGGAGTTTTCAGCCTGCTCGCCGTCGCCGAACCCGCCATGCAGCATGACCACCAGCGGTGCTGTCGCCGCCAGGCCCGCGGGTTTGTGAACCCGGTAGCCGCGGTCGAGCCCACCGAAGGCCATCGTGTGCACGGTTGTGCCGTCCGGCAGCGGCGTCTCCGCCCGATGCGGACCAGAGCACCCCGACAGGACGAGAAGGATGACAAGCACCGCGGCCAGCCGAGCCAGCATGCATTAAAGGTACTGGTTACGGGCGGGTTTGCGGCTCGATCCGGGTACCGACCAGACTGTTGCGCATGCAGATCCCGTTCGCCGACGCGGTGCTCAGTCGCCTCGGCCGCCGCGAGGCCGGACTGGAACTCCTCGAGGAGATCGAAGACGAGGCGGTCCAATCCGTCGACGCCGCCGATCTGCTGTCGGCCGAGCCGGCCCTGCTCCTGCAGAGGATGGAAAACCGGCTGATCCGACATCAGCTTGCCGAGCCGGAGGTTTTGAGCGCCGAGGAGCTGCGCAGGCTGCGCTACATCCTCAACTTCGCCCGGCTCGCCGACTTCGAACCGGGCGCGGCGGGCCCGGGTGGAAGCCGCGGGCGCGGAGACGTCTCGATTGGCGCCGAAATCGCGCCGTGGCGGTCGAGGGTCGCCGATACGCTATACGGACCGCTGCGCGAGGAACCGGATGCGATCACGGCGCTGCAAACGGCACGACACGCGCTGGCGGGTCTGGCCGCCGACCAGGACGACCAACGCCGGGTGCTGATCGAGCGTCACGGAAATGATTTCTCCTCAGCAGAATTGGACGCCGAGGTCGGCTACAAGAAGCTCGTCACCGTGCTCGGCGGCGGGGGTGGCGCGGGTTTCGTCTACATCGGAGGCATGCAGCGCCTCCTCGAAGCCGGCCAGCAGCCCGACTACATGATCGGTGCGTCGATCGGCTCGATCCTGGGCAGCCTGGTGAGCCGGGCCTTGCCGGTGCCGATCGAGGAGTACGTCGCGTGGGCGAAAACGGTGTCCTACCGCGCGATCCTGGGACCCGAACGGCTGCGCCGCCGCCACGGCATAGCCGGCATGTTCGCGTTGCGCTTCGACCAGTTCGCCCACACCTTGCTCAGCCGCGAGGACGGTCAACGAATGCGCATGTCGGACTTGGCGATTCCGTTCGACATCGTGGTCGCCGGCGTTCGCAGGCAGCCGTACACTGCGCTGCCGTCCCGGTTCCGCCGTCCCGCATTAGCGGCACTGCAGCTGCGGTCGGTGCCATTCCGCCCGATCGGCATCGGCCCGGTGGTGGGTGCCCGGATGTGGCAAGTGGCCGCGTTCATCGACTTGCGGGTCGTCAAGCCGATCATCATCGGCGACGACGACCCGGCCCGTGACTTCGACGTCGTTGATGCGGCCTCGTTTTCCGCGGCCATCCCTGGTGTGCTGCACCACGAAACACGCGACCCACGGATGATCCCGATCCTCGACGCGCTGTGCGAAGAGAAGGACGTCGCGGCTCTCGTCGACGGCGGTACGGCAAGTAACGTCCCAGTCGAACTGGCGTGGAAGCGGGTCCGCGACGGGCGGCTGGGCACCCGCAATGCGTGCTACCTGGCATTCGATTGCTTTCACCCGCAATGGGATCCGCGGCACCTGTGGTTGGCGCCGATCACCCAGGCCGTCGCATTGCAGATGGTACGTAACCTGCCGTATGCCGATCATCTCGTGCGATTCGAGCCGACGCTGTCGCCGGCCAACCTGGCGCCCTCCGTCGCGTCGATCGACCGCGCGAGCCGGTGGGGGAGCAACAGTGTCGACAAAGCGATCCCGCTGACGACCGCATTGCTGCGGCCGACGTGGTGGGAAGGCGATGGCCCCCCGGCTGCCCAACCCAAGACCCCACCGAAGTCGGTGGCGTCTCCGATGAGCGCGGTCATGGAAGCGATTCAGGTGCCGACAAATCGCTTCGCCCGTTGGCGCAACCGTCACCTGACCTGAAGCAACGGAATCGACCCCAGTAGGCATGTCGTCAGCGCTTCTGCCGTCTCGCAGACATCGTCCGTCACATAAGCCTCTGGGACGATCGAGTGCACAGTTTGCCCGCCTCACAGCGACAAATCGAGGAGCGCAGGGACCTGTCGCTGATAGTCGGGCATAACGAACATCGCAACCCGTGGAGGCTCCTGTGACTGATGGGACCCGTCGTAGGTGCGTGACCTATCGCAGCCCGAGTCCGGTCTAGGCTGGCACGAGTAAACATCGGCAACGGCCCTCATCAATCCCGGACCGGCCCACGAGGTCTGGCCAGTAAGACACCTGTGCGGAAGGTCCTCGCTGTTGGAGCTGCCCTGCTGATGCTCGCTACGGCTGCCTCGGCCAGGTTTGCCGCGCACACGGCAGTACGCGGCAGGCAGCAATCTGCTACTCCCGCAACCGAATTCGCAACGGTCTCCAAGCTGATGAACGATGCGATCGCGGCCGAGAAGCTGCCCGGCGGCGTGGTGGTGATCGGGCATGGCGGCAAGGTCGTCTTCCACCATGCTTATGGCTCGCGCAAACTTGCCGGTGAACAGGACCTAGCGGGACAGCCCGCACCTGCCGAGCCGATGACCGAAGACACCATCTTCGACATCGCGTCGTTGACGAAGTGCCTCGCAACGGCGACTGCCGTCATGCAGCTCTACGAGCAAGGCAAGGTTCAGCTCGACGATCCCGTGCAGAAGTATCTGCCCGACTTCAACGCGACCAACGATCCACAGCGGGCCGAGGTGACCGTCCGCATGTTGCTTACCCAGACGTCAGGCGAGGGGATAGACGTCAATCTCGGTGATCCGTGGGGACTCGACGGAGCCGATAAAGCAGAAGGCATTCATCGTGCGCTCACCACGCCGCTGCAGTCGAGCCCCGGCGAGGTTTTCCGCTACTCGGACATCAACTACATCCTGCTCGGTGCGCTGATCGAAGATCTCACCGGCCAGGCAGAAGACGTTTACGTTCAGCAGAATGTCTTTGCGCCGCTCGGCATGAACGAAACCCGCTACCTTCCTCCCGCCAAAGCATGTGGCCCACACACGATTCGAGGAGCTGCAATTGCCTGGGCTCCCGCGCCACAAGGGCGCGCGCCGGTCGCCTGTCCTACAGGCACATGGAGCACCAGTCTCTTGCCGCGCATCGCACCAACGGCAATCGACGACCAAAGCAGCGCCGACCCGAGCAAGAACCCCGATTTCGGCTACCTGCTTCGCGGCACCGTGCATGATCCGACGGCGCGTCGCATGGGGGGAGTGGCCGGGCACGCCGGCGTGTTCTCGACGGCCCACGATGTCAGCATCTATGCGCAGGCCCTGCTTGATCGGCTGGCGGACCGGCCAAGCAAGTTTCCGCTGAAGCAAGCGACCGTGGCGTTGATGACGACTCCTCAGCAGCCCGGGCACAAGCCTGGGCAGGTCGAAGCAGCGAACAAAGCTGCCCGAGAAGCGATCGCGAAGACACCCAATACGACAGACCCGCTGCTCGCTCCGAACTATCCGGCGATTCAGGGCCAGAGCCTGTTCGGTTTTGGCTGGGATATCGATACGGACTTTTCCAAGCCGCGCGGCCTGATCTTTCCGATCGGCAGCTTCGGCGCCACCGGCTTTACCGGTACCTCGGTTTGGCTGGACCCGGGCTCAGATACCTACGTGATCCTGCTCGCGAACTCCATCCATCTGCGGGGCAGTCCACCGATCTCGAGGCTGCGCGGTGACGTGGCTACGGCGGCGGCTCAGGCGTTGCGTCTCTAGAGCCGAGCCGGTGGGCGTCTGCATCGTCGCTGCCATGTCCCCGCCACTTCCGAAAGCCCCGGTGCGCAGCGAAGGCGCCGACAATGGCGGTTATGCACCAGACGCCGATCGCCGCGTATGCCAACAACGGCGACCGATTCCCGATCGAGGCGCCCAGCGCGGTGTAGACGAAAGCTCGCGGCACCGAACCGATGAAAGCGCCAACAGCCATCTGCCACAACGGAACTCCGAATGCTCCGAACGCGTAGGAGGCCAGCGCGTCCGACAGGCCGGGAACGAAGCGCTGACCGACCACCGCCCACAACCCGTGTCGTTGGATCAGCGCGTCGAGGCGGTCGGCACGTGACGCTCCCAACAGGGTCCGCGCGCTGTCCCGTCCGGCCCGACGACCGACCAGGCTCGCGACGATCGCGGTGCCCACCGTCGCACCCAGCGTCACGAACACGCCCAGCACCGGACCGAACAGCAGCCCGCTGCTGGCGGCCAGGATCGGGCCGGGAACGAAGATCGCACCGAGGACGGCCGATAGCACGATGTAGGTCAGCGGTGCCGCCGGCCCGGTCGCCTTGACGGTGCGCCGCACGTCTTCGATGTCGACAACGTGCTTGACCGCCAGCAGATAGAACATCACGCCCAGGAAAACGGCGAACACGGCGAGTCGCACGATGTGGCGTCGTCGCGATGTCGGCAGGGAACTGTCGGCCATGGTGACCGCGATTCTTCCGTACCGCCGCCTCACGTAGGGTCCCAAGGCGTGAGAACCGATGACGACAGCTGGGACATCACCGAGAGTGTCGGCGCGACGGCGCTGGGTGTGGCCGCGGCACGGGCGGCGGAAACCGAGAGCGACCATCCGCTGATCAGCGATCCGTTCGCGCGGATTTTCCTCGACACCGCCGGCGAGGGCGAGTGGGATTGGTACGGCGCTCCGGAGCTGCCCGCCGAGGTCGTCGAAGCCGAACCCGCGCTGCCGGTGCGGATGAAGTCGATGGTCGGCTATTTCGCTTCGCGAACCAAGTTTTTCGACACGTTCTTCCTCGACGCCGCCAACGCGGGCATCCATCAGGCGGTGATCCTGGCCGCCGGCCTGGACGCGCGGTCCTGGCGGTTGCCGTGGCCCGACGCGGTGACGGTCTACGAACTCGACCAGCCCAGAGTGCTGGACTTCAAAGCCTCGACGTTGCACGAGCACGGGTTCGATCCGGCCTGCAAAAGGGTCGGCGTCCCGGTGGATCTGCGTCAGGACTGGCCGAAGGCGTTGCAGCAGGCAGGGTTTGACCCGTCAGCACCCAGCGCGTGGTCGGCTGAGGGGCTATTGATGTATCTGCCGGCGACCGCCCAGGAACTGCTGTTCGACCGCATCCAAGGCCTGACTGCCACCGGCAGCCGGGTCGCCATCGAGGCGCTGTCACCCGACTTCGCCGATCCCGCAGCCGCCGCGCAGCGGCGTGAGCGCTTGGACCGGGTTCGGGCGTTGATGGCCAAGGCGGACCCGCACCGCGAGGTCCCGCGAACCGACGAGCTCTGGTACTTCGACGAGCGCGAAGACGTCGGTGATTGGTGGCGTCGGCACGGCTGGCAGGTGACTGTGACGCCGTCAGACGAGCTGATGACCGGCTACGGCCGCACACCTCCGCCGGAGATCCAGGACAATATCCCGCCGTATCTGTTCGTATCCGCGCAGAAATAGTGAATTGCGCAGCTGACTCAGCCCTCGGTACGAAACCGCACCATCCGCGTCGTCGAGCTCTCATCCAGCTCCACGAGGTCGTTGCGCGACCGCAAGAAGTCGCTGAAAGACTTGAACCCCAACGACTTTTCGCTGAACGACGGGTCCATCCGCTTCATCTGCGCCTTGACCGCGGAGTTGTGCAGCCAGTCGGCATCTTCCTTCTCCAAGCCGATCCGCATCGCGCGGGTCAGCAGATCAGTGGCCGCTTTCTGCGGATCGGGTGGTGGCGGCTCCTCGGCGTCCGCGGACTTGGTGCGGGTGGCCCGCTTCTTCGGTGCTGCGTCGGCAGGTGCCGGTGGCGGCACCGGAACCCCGGGCAGCGCGTCGTAGACGACGAACTCGTCGCACGCCGCCGCCAGCGCCCGGCTCGACGAGCCGGCCACCCCGACGCCGACCACGTAGCGGCCGAGCCGCTTGCAGCGTTGCGCCAGCGGGATGTAGTCGGAGTCGCCCGCCACGATCACCACATGGGTCAGGTCGGGCAGCCGGAACATGTCTTCGACGCTGTCGACGGCCAGCCGGATATCGGCACCGTTCTTGCCGTAGGCCGCCGCGGGGAACAGCTGCACCAGATCGACTGCCCGGGCCACCAACTGCTCGCGGTAGCCGGTGTTGACCTCGGCCGACCAGTCCGCGTACGCGCGGGTGAGCACCAAGGTGCCGAACGACGACGCGAAATCGATGATGGCCCCGACGTCGACAGTGGCCCGCGCCAACCGATCCGGATACTTGTCCAGGCCCTTGGCCTTGTCCTTCTGGAATGAACTGCGGCCATTGACCTGGTCGTAGCGGGAAATCACGATGTTGTCGAAGTCGAGATAGACCGCGACGCGGCCCTCGCCGAGATCTGCCATACGACCAGTGTTGACCATCGGCCGCGGTGCGAGTCCGGATTGCGCGCATCGGCGCGGCGGCCACCGTAGGCGAGTATCGTCGGCGACGTGGCGCTGGCACCAGGAACGTGGCCCAAGCCGCTGTGGCGCGCGATCCGCACCTCGAACAAATACGTTCTCAATCCGGTGATGGGCATGCTTGCCGGCCGAAAGAACTGGTACGCCGCCGCGATCGGGCACACCGGGAGAAAGTCAGGCAGACAGTATTCGACGCCGGTGGTGGCTGAGCGCATCCCGGACGGTTTCATCATCCCGTTGCCGTATGGGACCCGTGTGGACTGGCTGCAAAACGTGCTCGCTGCCGGGCAGGCGACGGTGTCAGCCGACGGCGAAACCCATGACGTGACAGATCCGGAAATAATCGACGCGCAGGCGGCCCTGCCGATGCTGTCGCCGGGACGGCGACGCACTTTCGAACGTGTCGGCATTGCCGACTATCTGAAGGTGAAGCTCGCCTGAGGCATTCGCGATAGGAGGCAGCGATGAGCGACCACGAAGTCAAGATGATCATCTTGTCCACCGACGATCTCGACGAATCGATCCGGTTTTACAGCGAGACCCTCGGCATGGCGTTGAAGTTCCGCGACGGCGCCCACTTCGCCGCCCTCGACGGTGGCCCGATCACCCTCGCGCTGGCGACCGCGGTCGACCATCCCATCCCGGGGCAGGTCGTCGTCGGGATCAAGACCGCCGATGTCGACGCCGCGGCGAAGGCCATTGAGGCCAGTGGCGGCGGCATCGTCAAAGGTCCATACGACGACGCCCACGAACGGCGCGCCGTGGTCTACGACAACAAAGGCAACGGCTTGGTCTTCTACAAGCCGCTGGCCCGGTGAACGACGCGGGCGTAGGCGCACGGCTCACCGAGGCGATCAGCTTCCTGATCGATGCGGTCGAGGAGATACCCTCGCCGAGTTGGGATTTGCCGTCGAATCTGGACGGGTGGAGCATCCGGGACCTGGTGGGTCACGTCACCGGCAGCGTAGCGAAAATCCTGACGCTGGTCGAAGGTGGCGAGGTAGCCCAGGGACCTGCCGACCCCGACGACTGTAGAAGCGATGATCCGGCTGAGCAGCTTCGTGAGCTGGCTGCCCGCTTGCAGAACGCGCTGGCCGACGCGGACGTGGATGCGCTGCAGCCGGCACTGGAGTTTCCCGTTGTCGGCTTGGCCATCCACGGCTGGGACGTGTACCGGTCACAGAACCGGCTGGTCGAGCTGCCCGGGGAACTGCTGAAGTTCTGCGGTCAGGTGGCGGAGTCGGTGCCGGAAGACAAGCTGCGTCGGCCTGGCGGGTTCGGGCCGGCTCAACCCGTTCCCGGGGGCGCGACGGCGACTGCCCGGCTGATGGCTTACTTCGGGCGCCCGGTAGCGGAGCTCGGCATCGGGACGTCAGCCGTCAAGGCGATGGGTCTGCTCATCGAAGCGGTGGATCAAATCCCCTCGGAGAGTTGGGATCTGCCGTCGAATCTGGACGGCTGGAGCATCCGGGACCTGGTGGCTCACACCACCGGCAGCGCAGCGAAAGTCGTGGCGCTCGTTGAGGGTGGCGAGATTTGGCAAAAGCCCTCCGAACCGGACGACTGGAAGTGCGAGGATCCGGCCGCGCGGCTTCGCGAGCTGGCTGTCCGGTTGCACGACGCCCTGCCCAGTGCGGACCTGGACGGGATGCGGCCGTCGCCGCAGGGCGAGGTGCCGCTGCGCCGGGCGCTGGCCTTTCCCGTTTCCGATCTGGCTATGCACAGCTGGGACGTCTACCGCTCACAAGGCCGGCTGGTCGAGCTGCCCGAAGACCTGCTTGGGTTCTGCCGCGGGTTGGTGGAGTCGCTGCCGGAGAACATGCTGCGTCGGCCGGGCGGGTTCGGGCCGGCTCAACCTGTTCCCGAGGACGCGACGCCGACCGCCCGGTTCATGGCCTATCTCGGGCGATCGGTTTGACGCCGCACTAGTCGCGGTCGTGATGGCAGACGGCCTCGAGCTTGATGCCGAACGGGTCGGACCAGAATGTGGCGTAGTAATGACCCGGGTACTGCGAAAAGTGTTGGGGCGCGTGGATGACGCTGCCACCGCTGCGGACCACGTGGTCATGGACCAGGTCGACGTCCGACCGGCCCCGAACGATGAACGCGAGGTGCTGTAGGCCAGTTTGCTCCGGCGAATACGTGGCGGCGCGGGTGCTGGGGTAGAAGAACAGATAGGTGCCCGGTTTGTCGTCGGCAGGCTTGAAGGAGAACTCGTCATCGGCAGCGAAGAACGGTTCGAAGCCGACCAAGGGCATCAGCGCGTCGTAATAGCGCTTCGCGGTCGCGAGATCTGGGACGTTGATTCCGAGGTGACCGAGCATCGCTTGGATATCTGCTAACTGGTGAGATGCGCGCTGCCGTCATGCAAATCGTCGCGGCGCAGATTCATTGGGGTCATCGCGGGCACATCGCCGCCGGCGATGACCGCGCGGGTGATCGGCGTGAGCGCTTGGAACAACTTCTCCACCTCGTCGTCGCTCAGCGGTTCGAGCGCCGACAGCGAAAGCGCGTCAGTGGTCGATTCGATGTGATCTCTCAGTTCTCGACCCGCGGCGGTCAGCGATCCGGCTTCGGTGAGCAGTCCCCGCTCGGCCAGCTGTTGTTCGTGGTGACGCCACGCCGCCTCGTCGTAATCGCGAGCCCGGGCGATGTAGTCGCGCTCAATTGCGCCGGCCGCCGCTTGCAGCACGTTGCATTCCCGACCCGATATGCCGGCAGCGCTCAGCACCGCCACGTGTGCGTCGCCGCGCTGCTCGCGCAACAACGTTGCGGCGTGCCATAGGCCGGCCAGCGGATCGTCCGGCCAGGGCAGCGCCCGGTTCGCGGCGAACAGGGGCCGCCCGTCCAACGGCGCCTGCGACGCCGCCGTCTTCGCTAATTCGGCTGCTGCAGTGATGTTTTCATCCGCCTCCAGGCCGTAGCGGCGCAGCGCGGCGACCGCCGACTTCTGCCGCGCACGCAACGCGGCTTCCGGACCGGCGATCTGCCACGCCGCCGGCAGCGCCTTGGCGACCCGCTCGGGGGCGAAGTTGTAGAAGACCGCCGTCACCACATCGGGGGATACCATGCCCAGCGGCGCCGACCGGGCGGCGAAGTAGCCCATCCAGAAGCCTCGGTAACCCAGCCCGTCCAACGCCGCACGTGCCTCCGGCGCGAAGTACGTCACCGCATGCACCGGCTCGAACCGATCGAAGAAGCGTCGAGCCAGGCCCGGTTCTCTGCGCACGGTCGCAAGCCTAGTCTGGATGCGATTCAGACAGGAGGCCAGGACCCATGGAGATCATCGCCTCTGCTCCGGCCCGAATGGGTCTGGGTGAAATCGCCGACTGGGCAAAACGTATGGAGTGCATCGGCTTTGACGTCGTCCACATCTCCGAGACCATCCACGACCCGTTCACCATCGCAGCGATGGCCCTGACCCACACCAAGCATCTGAAGGTTCGCACCAGCATGGCGCTGGCATTTCCCCGCAGTCCGATGATCACGGCTTATGCGGCCTGGGATCTCGCGAAGTACTCCCACGGCCGCTTCCAGCTGGGGATCGCCTCCCAGGTGCGGGGCAACATCGTCGGCCGGTTCTCGGTCCCGTGGTCGGAGCCGGTATCGCGCCTCGGCGACTACATCGAATCGCTACGCGCGATCTTTCACGCGTTCCAAACCGGTGAGCCACTCAACCACGCAGGGAAGCACTACCGATTCGATCGGTTACAGCCATACTTCAACCCCGGCCCGATCGACCATCCCATCCCGCAAATCTGGACCGGCGGCGTCAATACGAAGATGTGCGTCCTCGCCGGCAAACTGTCCGACGGCTTCGTCTGTCATCCCACCAATTCCCACCCGCAAGTCCTGACCGCGCGCACCCTTCCCGCGATCGCCAACGGCGCTAAAGCTGCCGGCCGCAGCCAGCTGCCGGCCGTCGTCGCCAACCCCCAACCCATGATGGCCACCACCCGCGATGCTCTGGAAGAGCAGCGCGAGTCGCGCCGTGCCGAATTGGCGTTCCTCTACAGCACGCCTGCCTACCGTCGGCAGTTGGAGGACTTTGGCTTGGCGGATGTCGGCGAAGCGCTCAGTCAGATGGCGCGCCGCGCCGAATGGAACGAACTAGCCGAACACCTCACCGATGACGTGATGAATCGTGTTATCCCCCAGGGCACTTACTCCGAAATCCCCGACATCCTCACGCAGTGGTACTCCGGGCTCTGCACCGGCCTCAGCCTGCCTGTCCCCGCACACGACGAGCACGACCGTGCGCTCGCTGAACTTGTGCAGCGGTGCAAGACAATCCCGACGTCTACCGCTTCAACATCCGCTTGAGAATTGGCAACACCACGGGGGTCGGCACGAACCGCGTCGATCCCAGCGCCAGCTTGACCTGCGGTCCGCCCGGCACCACCGACCCGCGACCACGCTCGGCGGCTTTGAGCGCATCGGCGACCACCCGTTCGGCCGAGACGCGGGTGAATCCCGGTAGCCGAGTGACCAAGTAGTCGGCGTCGTTGGTGGCCTGAAACTCCGTCGGCACCGGACCGGGGCAGACTGCGGTGACCGTCACGCCGCTGTCGGCGACCTCGCCGTTGACCGCCTCGGACAACCACAGCACGTAGGCCTTGGCCGCGGCGTAGTTGGCGTTGAACGGCGCCGGCTGAAAGCCCGATACCGAGGACAGGTTGATGATCGCGCCGCGGCCGCGTTCGACCATGCCCGGCAGGTAGCGCAGCATCAGGTCGGCCACCGCCTCGACGTCGACACGCAGCATCTGCAGTTCCTTGTCGCGGCCTTCGGCGCCGAACTTCGTGTAGATGCCCAGCCCCGCATTGTTGACCAGCACGTCGACCTGGGCGCCCAGCTCGTCGATGCGGGCGGCCAGCCGGTCCCGGTCGGCCGGCACCGCGAGATCGGTACCCACCGCGACGGCGTGCTGGTCGCCGCCCAGCTCAGCACACAACGCGTGCAGCCGGTCCTCCCGGCGGGCGGTGACGACGACGCGGTAGCCGCGGGCCACGAGTTGACGGGCGAATTGTTCGCCGATGCCCGAGGATGCGCCGGTGACGAGCGCGACCGAGCCTGACAATGGTGGTGGAAGGGTCATGCGCCAACGGTACAGCGGGCAGTGGCTGACCACGTCAGCGTCCGTGGCGAAATACCGTCATCCGCGACCCGCTCGTGTGCGCGGAAGCCCGCTCACGAATCGACATCATCCACGACGGCATGCTGAAGCAGATGGCCCAGCAAGCGGCCAAGGCGCATTGATCACATTCCGAAGTGCGTGCGCTGCACTGCCATGACGGCATCGGGTGGTCCGCTCAGTTGGATTCGCGCTGCGGGCTGGCGTCCAAAGAGGTAGAGCAGGAGTTCGCCAGGTGCACCGCTGAGCCGAGCCTTCGGTTCGCCCGCTCGAGCCAGCACTCGCTCGTTGGTTCCGGCCCACTCAATCTCGAGTCCGCAACCGGATAGCCGGCGACTCAGGAAATGGCTGCTGCGGCGAACATTGCGCCACAGGGCGGCATCCATTGCGGGCGTGAGGTTTCGGGGGCCTCGGCTGTTGGCGCGGCGGACGTCCTCGTGATGAACAAAGAACTCGTTGAGGTTCGCCAGAGTCCGGACCCAGTTCAAGCGGAAGAGGCCGACAGGTGGGCCAGAGCGGACCCGCGCGACAAGCCAGGTGAAATCGTTGCGCTTGGCCAGTGCGACTCTGCGCTGCTCGGCGAATCGCTGAAAGGCGCCGGGCAGGACCATGCAGGGCCCGGCAACGATATCGCGTTCGCGGAGCACCAGATGGGCGGCGAGATCGTGAGCAGTCCAATCCCCGAGCAGGGTAGGAACCGAAGGGCCGAGCTCATCGAAGAGATCGCAAAGCTCGAGGCGTTCCTGTGTGTCTAGCGGAACCATGACCGCTTCGGCATCGGGGGACGGCGAGACGCGTAGGGCCACGGTTGGTTTCGCTCCGGCACCGAACTGGCCCGCGCGTGCTTCAGCTGCATCCGCAGCCGCCGGCGTAACTCGTCCAGGTCAGGATCTGTCCACCGGTTGTCGGCTTCGGTCGGATCGGCGGTCAGGTCGTACAGCTCCCACTGGTCGTCGAGCGGACTCATCCGATACGCCTCGCCGCCGAGCCCATTGGCCGCAAGGTGACGGACTCCCGGCTCGGTCCACGTCGCAGGATCGTCGAACGTGCGCACCAGCTTCCACAGGTGGCCGTCGCCGCCGGAAGCGTGATCGACGCGAACGACCAAGCCTTCGAAGTTGGATGCCACGTGTGCGGGCACCCGGATACGCAGCGGTGCAGGCGGATTCACCGTTCGCTTCAACTGCCGGGCCAGACCCGAGGCGCCGGTGTCGCCCTCGAGCATGTTGTCGCGGGTCATCAGGTAAACGGCACGGGTTTCGTCGGCGGGCGCCCCGTCCACGACTGGCATCAGGTCTCGTCCTGGCAGCGGGTGCACCTCGGAGAACGACGCGGCCAGCGTGGCGGCCGCGGCCTCGACATCGACACCGGCCGCGGCGAGCAGCGTCGGCACCAGGTCGACATGCGACGTCGGCGCCGCAACCACCCGCGCCGACGTGGCGCGCTCACCGATGCGGGCGATCACGAACGGCACTCGGGTGGCCTCGTCGTAAAGGTTGAACCACTTCTGGTGCAGGCCACCGTGCGCGCCGAGCAGATCGCCGTGATCGGAGGTGCGCACCAGCACCGCGTTGTCCGATCCGCCTTCGGTGACCGTGCGGCGGACCCGGTCGATCGGCCCGTCCACCTCGGCGTGCAGCCGGTAGTACAGGTCGCGGTAGCGCTGCGCGTTGCGGTCGTAGGTCCGACCGATCACCGGTGCGGGGCCATAGCCGGTGTAGTAGGCCTCCCGGAACGCGATCTGCGCGGCCGGCTTGGTCGACAAGTCTTCGTCGGCGGTCGGCGGCGCGGGCACGTGCGGCGGATCCAACGGCGACGGCTTCAACGGGTTATGGCGCATCCATGCCGGGAAAAGCACGATGTCGTGCGGGTTGACAAAGCTGGCTACCAACAGAAATGGACGCTGCGCGGCCGGCTCGCCCGCGTGTCGTCGGGCATAACGATCGATGAGCCACGCGACCACCCGGTCGGCGATCAACGGGTCGCGGCGAACCCCGGCATCGGCCAGCCGCCCGCCGTGCGGCTCGGGACCGACCCAACCCGAGAAGCCAAACGGCGCAAGGGGATCGGCATCAAGATACTGTTGCACCGCGTCATGGTCGACGACACCGTCATCATCATTGGTCGCCAGCACTTTCCCTTCGCGGTCGTGCAGATCGGCGTGCGAGATGTGCCACTTGCCGTCGTAGTGGGTGTCGTAACCCGCCGCCCGGAACCAATTGCCCAGCGTGGGCACCTCACCTTGGCGCAGCCAGCGCATGCGCGAGTCGTCGGACATCTTGCCGAGACCGTCGGTCTGGGTGACGCCGTGTAAGTCTGGGTAGTGGCCGGTGAAAATCGTTGGGCGGCTGGGCACGCAGGCCAGCGAGCCGGTGTAGTGCCGCGCAAAGCTGACGCCGTGCTCGGCGAACCACTTCCGGGCGTGCAGTGTCTTGTCGCGCCAAGCGAGCACCTGGCGCGACTCGTACGGCGGGACGGCCCGTTCCTCGTCGGTCATCAGGATGATGATGTCGGGACGATCAGACACGCGCCTTCTCCAATCGGTTCGCCAACCCGGCGAGCATCAGGTCGGACTGTCGCACCTGGATGCGACACACCATGCGTTCGGCCAGCTTTCGGATTGGGCCAGCACCGATTTCGACTCTGCTGGTCAGGGTGACGACGGTGTTGCCGTCTTGGACCCGCCGCAGCGTCCACCGGTTGGTGAAGCGGCGCAATCGCTTGGGCAGGCCTTGGACGTCGTAGGCAAGCGCCCACGTCGGGTCGAATTCGGTGATCCGCTCCACCAACGCGTTGCGTCCTATTTGGACTCGCCGGGTGGTGCCGACCGGATCGCTGCCGCGATTGAGGATGCAGGAGTGATCGATGTTATCTGCCCACGCACTGATCGACCCGAAGTCGGCGAGGACATCCCAGACTTCCCTCGGCTCGGCCGCGACGGTACGACTGCAGGCGATCTCGGCCACCGCATCACGGTACGCCAGGTGAAGTGCCGCTGTGCGGCAATGCGTTCAGGCCGGTCTGCGGGCGTCGTCCCTAGCGGCTGACACGATGCGAGCAACCAGCTTGCCGCCCCGGACGACCTCGATGGTCTGTCCTGCCGCGACCCGGTCGAAATAGCGCCCGGCACGCTGTCTCAGCTCGTCAAGGGCGATGGGTCCGCCGGCATCCGCAGGGATCGGCGCGACCTGCGAATCAGTGGCGGACACGATCCGCGCCACCAACTTGGCGCCACGGACAACATAGATCGTCTCGCCGGCGGCGACTCTGTCGAAACACCGCCCGGCGCGCGTTCGCAGTTCGTCCAGCCCGACCCATCCACCAGCGTCCGGTGCCGGGTCCTGCACCGACCGCGCCGGAATCGGAGCTGGCCTGCCGTCACCGACCGACTGGATCTGGGCCACCAGCTTCCCGCGACGGACGACATTGAACGTCTCGCCGGTGACGACCCGCCCGAGGTACGTACACGCGTCACTGCGAAGTTGGCCCAGACCAATCACTTCCGGCATTTCGCTCAGCCGGCCGGCGCCAGCATGTCCTTCCATCCGTCGTCTCCTGCCTTACTCGAATTGTCGATCGCGTACTTCGCGCCATCGGGCCCTACCACTTCACCGTTCTGCGGACTGTAGACGGCCGCCGGAGGCCCGCCGGGAACGTAGACGCACGGATTGGGTTGTTGCCCATTGCATTGCACACTTCCCGAACCCGGCCGCTGCAGCGGATCGCTGATGGGCGGCGGCGTCCCCGCCACCCGGTCGGAAGGCGCCGGGTTGAGGCCGGTGTTGATCGACGGCGCGGGTATCACGTGGCCGGGATCCACCGGCTGATCGCATCGCGCCCCGGGCGCGGGACAGTTGCGGATCTGGTTGGGGTCGCCGTACCACGGGTTAGTGCCAAGCGGTTCATATGGTTTGTTGCTGCGGCATTCCTGTGGCGTCGCGGCGTGTTTACCCGGAACATCGACACATGGAAGGTTGCGTGCCCCACGCACGGCGTTGGCCGGGGCGTCTTGCGGGATCCTGCAATACGTTCCGGACGGCATCGGCGCCAAGCTGGTGTCCGCCGGAGACCGCCACTGAGTTGCCGGGAGAAACCCGGTCAGACACGGCGGGGGCTGGTTGATCGTCAGCGCGGTGTCGAGCGCAGCGTAGCCCGGGAACGCCGACGTTACCGCCTGGCCTTCGGCGCCGCCCTGCGGATAGGCCACCAGCAGTTGCTCGACGCCCTTGTGGTAGCGCTTGAGCATCTCCAGGATGACCTCGAGATTCGCCAGTGTCTGCGGCAGCGTGTCGCGGACGTCGCTGAACACCTCGTTGACCTGGTCGGCGGTCGGCGCCCCTTGGGTGAGGATGCTTTGCACGTGCTGGTCGTTCTGGGCGGTTTGCCCGGCCAGGATGTCCAGGTTGTGCGACCAGCGCTTGATCGCGTTACCCGAGTCGACCTGGCTGTCCAGGATCGGCCCGGAGTTTTCGATGATGTCGTCAACATCTTGCAGGTTGGTCTTGAAGTCACCGGCGATCGCCTGGGTCGCGTCGACCAGCCGTTGCAGCGCGGGCCCCAATCCGCCGACCGCTTGGGCTGTTTCGTCGAGCAGCTGACTGATCTTCTCCTTGGGCAGCACGGCCAGCCCGCGGTTGGCGGCATCCAGCGCCGGTCCGATCTCAGTGGGCACCGTGCCCTTGGTGATGGTCTGTCCCGGCGAGAAGTATTTGCCCGGGTTGCCTACCGACACCAGGTCCAGAAGCTGCTCGCCGACCGCCGACACCGAGTGCACGTTCGCCGACGCGTCGATGGGGATCTTGTACCGGTTGGCGATACTCATGGTCGCCTGCGCGCCGGCCTCGGTTGGCACTACGGCGGTGACCTTGCCGATGGTTTCACCGCGATAAGTCACGTTGGCCGTCTTGTACAGACCGCCCGACGCGGGCAGGTCCGCCTTCAGCGTGTACTGGCCGATGCCCACCTGACTTGGAATGCGCAGGTAATACAAACCCAGCGCGATCGCGGTGATCACACTCAGAATGGTGAACAGAATCAACTGGCGCCAGATGAAGCGGGTCAGCATTGCCGGTCCGCCCTTTCGACCAGCGGCCCGCCCGGGGCGTCGTTCGGGTTCGGCGTGTACCGGACGTCGGGGATCATCGTTTCGGGGTCGCGGCCCCACGATTGCTCGAGCGCGCGCAGCGCTCCGGAGAACCCGGTCCCGGTCAGGACCGCGTTGTCGACCGCACTGAGGGTCAGGTCAACCGTCAGCGACAGGTTGAAATAGTCACCGCGGAACGCCTTCGGCACGGCGTCGATGTCGAAGGGCCGGACGATGATCAGCTTGAGTGCCTGGATCAGATACGGCGAGGCACGGCCGAGTTCCCGCAACGGGCACTGCAGCGCCAACAGGTCCTGATGGAAATCGCTCCGCGAAGCGGACAGATATTGGTTGGCAACCTCGCTGAGCCGCCCCGTCGCGTCGATCGCGTTGATGAAAAGGTTCTGTTTGTCGGCGAAATGCTTGATCAGCGGCGGGAATTCGGTCAGAACCCGATCCAGAACGTCCGAGCGTGGACCCACATACGCCAACAGCCTGTTGGTGGAATCGATGGCTCGGGTGATGTCGTCGCGTTGCTCGTCGAGTCGGGCGGTGAAGGTGTCCAGCTTGCCGAGGAAGGCACGGATCTGGTCGGCCCGCCCGTGCACGATGTTGTAGACCTCGTTCTGCACCACTTCGAGGTTCGGGATGCCGCCTCCGCGCAACACAATGGCGAGACTGGCCAGCGTCTGCTCGGTGGTGGGGTAAGCGGACGAGTTTTCAAGCGGGATGGTGTCGCCGTCCTTCAGGAGTTCGGGGGACGGGTTGGGCGGCGCAGCCAGCTCCACGTGCTGAGAACCCAGGAGACTGGTCAGCCCGATCTTGGCGGTGGCGTTTTTGGGTAACTTGACGCTCCTGTCCAGACGTAGCGTCAGCGTCGCCACCCACTTCTTCAGTTGGATCGCGCGCACCGTGCCGACAAAGACATCGGCCACCCGCACCCGGCTGTTGTCGTTCAGGGCCAGCGTGTCGGGCATCTGCACGTAGACGGTGTAGGAGCCGGGCCCGCTGCCCGGGCCACCGGGCATCGGCACGTTCGCGATTCCGTGCCAGCTCGCGCACGACGTCAGCGCCACGGTAGCCACCAGTAGAGCCAGGCCCTGCCGGGCCCGGTATCGGACCACGCGCGTCAGCCCGGTCAGGAGCTGTCGGTTCGGCTTGTCGTTCGCGCCCACGGCGCTCACGCCGCGCCTCACGAGCCCGCTCCAGCTTCAGCGGGCAGCGGCGGTCCAGCGGGTCCCGCCGCCGGCCCCGAGACCGGCGCTGGGGTCGGCGCGACCGGACCCGGGATCACTTCAGGTCCTGGCGGTGGCGGCGGTATCGGCCCCGGGTGGTTTGGCTGGCCGACGTACGGCAGTGGACCGGGCTCCTCGTTGTACGCGTTCGGCGGTCCAGGCGGTGTCTGCAGGTTCGATTGCACCGGTGGGATATCGGGGCCGCCCATGAGTTCGGCCAGAGATTCCGGGGTCAACAGGCCCGCCGTGATCGGATCCACGTGCGTGCCCTGCATGCCCGGCGCGACAACCCAGCCGGGCTGGGTGTTGCGGTGCGACAACGGGGTGTCGGGCACCCAGATCCCGGGGACGGTGGTGTCCTTGTACCCGTTCGGCGGCTGCAGCCGTGGTTCGGAATAGGCGACTTCCTTCGGCAGCGTCTCGGCGGTGGTGAACAGGTTGAGGCCCAACGGGAGATAGTTGAACTTGATCGCGTCGAGGATGGGTCCTAGGTATTGCGCACAGAGTTCGGCGGATTCTTGATAGCCAAGCCGGCTACCGGCCTGAATCATGCTGCAGATGAACTGCATCGGGTTCGTGAAGTTCGGGATCGCCGGAATGGACACGACCGCGCCGTGCGACGGGTGGTAAATCTGGTTGAGGTTCGTCTCCAGCGTCGGGAGAACGTGCAGGGCGGTCTCCAAACCATTGCGCACGTCGGGTTGCACCAGCGTGGTGGTGACGTTGGCGAGGTTGTCGATGTCGCGCGCGAGCACCTCGTGGTTCTTGGCCAAGAACGGGCGCAGTGTGGCGAGCAGGCCGTCGAACTGCTGTATCGCGTTGGCGAGGTCCCGGTCAGACCCGGTTAACCTGTCTGTGAACTGGGCCAGGTTGTTGTTCAATGCGACGAACTGCTGGTCGTCCTTGTGCAAGGCGTTGACGAAAAGCGCCAGGCTGTGCACCACCCCGAAGAATTCGCCACGGCGCTCATTCAGCGCGGTCAACGACCGCGACAGGCTGTCAAACGTGGTGTTGATCTGCTTGCCCTTGCCGGCCAGCCCATTGGCGAAGGACTCGATGATGTCCCCGAACGGCCCCTTCGGCTGTTCGGGGGTGGGCCCGAGTTTGGAGATGACGTTGGCGACGCTGTCGCGCAGTTCGTCCCACTCCGTCGGCACCTGTGTGCGCTCGATCGGGATCACCGTGTTGTCGGCCATCACCGGACCACCCTTGTAGGGCGGCTCCAACTGAATGCTCCGCGACGCCACCAGGGTGGGGCTCAGGATCACCGCGGATGCGTTGGCGGGCACCTTGTACTTGTTGGCGTAGTGAAAGGTCACCTTCATCTTGTCGCCGGCCGGCTCGATCTTGTCGACTGAACCCACGCGAATGCCCATGATCTGGACTCTGTCCCCGGAATACAGCGCGTTGGCCGCCGGGAAATAGGCCACCACGGTGTTATTCGTCAACTTCTTGAACAGCTGGAAGCCGATGAAGCCGACCAGAAGGACGCCCACCACCGCGAGCGCACCGATGATCACCGATGCCCGTGGCCGCATTTTTCGGAAGCTAAAGGCGCCGTTCAATTTTGGTTACCTCCTGTGACGCCGCTACCTCCCGCTCCGCCCGGGTTGATGAACCGACCCGGTAGTTGCTCACCCGGTCCCGGCGGCGCCGGGGGCCCGGGAGCCGATGGTCCTGGTGGTGGTGCCGCGGCGGGATTCGCCGGAGCCGGACCCGATACCGGTCCCACCGGCTCGGTGCGCGCCCCCGGCGGCGCGTTGGGCGGCAGCGGCACCGGGGTGCCCGGCACGTCCGGGCCCGGCTCGCCGGGTCGTCCGGCGATCGGGATGCCCGGTGTCGGGGGCAGGCCGTTGGGGTTCGGTGGCGAAGATGCGACGTCGGGCAGCACTGGGTACGGTCCGTTAGGTCCGAATGGACCTTGGTCCTGATTGACGCCCGCACATGGCATCGGGTTGCCGGGCCGCGGCAGCAGCTCCGGCGGCGGCGCATACGAGCACGGCGATCCGGGCGCGACGGCCGGCCCCGGATGATCCGGGGTACCTTCCAGGACCGGCGGTGCCGGAGGCGGTGCACCGTTGGGGAACCGGGTGCCGTTGGGATCGGGGAACTTGAACGCCGGCAGCCCAGCGCTGCGCCAGAAGTCCTCCGGGTCGATACCACGCTTCTTGAACGCGGCATCCACCCACGGCTGCATGATCCAGTACGGCAGCAGATTGGCCAGGACTATCTTGAAGTACGGTCCGGACGCGACGGATTCTCCTAGCGATGCGGCGAATTGGCTCACATACCTGAGGCTTTGAGCTATGTCTTCCTTGCGTGCCACCAGCACGTCGCTGATGGAATGCAGCTGCTCCAGAACAGGATTCAGGTTGGGGTTGTCATTGATCAGCCCCTGCACCTGCGCCGAGAAGGCGGAAATGTTCCCCAGCAGCGTGTCGATGGCGTGTCCACGTTCGTTGAACGCCGCCAGCAGCGTCTTCGCATTGACCAGTAGCCGGTTGATTTGTTCGCTGCGGTCACCGAGCACGCTGGCTACCTTGTCGGCCTGCACGAGCAGATGCTTGATCTGTTCGTCGCGTTTACCGATGGTGTCGGAGAATTTGGTCAAACCTTCGAGGGCGGGGCTGAGGTGCGAGTAGGTCTGGTTGACGGTCTGCGACAACACATTCAGTGACTGCTTGACGGTGTCGATATTCCAGCCGGTGGCGGCCTTGGTGACGTCGAAGGCCGCGTCGTAGAGCTGATAGGGGGTGGTGCTTTGGCCCAGCGGCAAAACGCCCCCGGGCCGCAACACCTGGGTGCCCAGCGGCTCGATCTCGAGCACCTTCTTACCCAGGATGGTGTCGGTCTTGATCGCGAGCCGGCTTTCGGTGCCGATGGTGTTGCTGCCGATGGAGAACTTGATTACGACGTGGTCGCCGTCGATCTCGAGCCCCTCGACCTTGCCGACAGGCACGCCGGTGATGCGTACCTTGTCGCCTTTGTTCAGTTGACCGCTGGTGGCGAACTGCCCGTAGTAGCTGGGACTGGCAAACAGCACTGGGATGCTGGTGAAGCTTTGGCCGACGAGGACGATGAGCACCAGCACGGTGACGCCCATGAGGCCGACGCGACTGCGGTTGAATTCCGTCAGTGTTCTCATTGCGGCGTGCACCTACCCGTGGGCTGCTGCCAGATCCTGACCGTGCGGACGGGGCCGCCGGCCTGTAGACCGTTCCACTTGATCGTGAGGTCGCACACGTAGAAGTTGACCCAGTCTCCGTAGAGGCCGATGCTGCGTCCGATCAGGTTGAGCGCGGTTGGCGTCTTGTGGATCAGATCGTCCAGCTGATCACGTTGGTCGACGAGCGGCTGCTGAAGACCCTGCAGGTAGTTGATTTCCTTGTGCAGCAGAGCGCGGTTGTCGGCCAGCAGGTCGGCTACTGTTCCCGCGGCATTGCTGATGTTTGCGGTGCCGGCGGCCAGCGGATCGGCGTGGTTGCTTAGCCCAGTGATCAGTTTCTCGAAGTTGTCGACGGTCTCGTCGAACTGCTTGCGATGCCTGACCGTGGTGTCCAGCACGATGTTCAGGTTCTTGACCACCTCGCCGATCGCTTGGTCACGCTCGGCCAGATGCGAGGTGACTTGCGCGGTCTGGTCGAGGATGTCGTTGATGGTGCCGCCCTGACCCTGAAACACGGTGACGATGGCCGACGCGATGGTGTTGACCTTGTCCGGATCGAGCGCCCGGAACAGCGGCTTGAAACCACCGATCAGCGCGTCGAGATCCAGCGCCGGTGAAGTGCGCGACAGCGGGATGAGTCCGCCCGGCGGCAGGACCCGGTCAGCGCCCTGACCCACGCCGCGGCTGAGTTCCACGTACCGGTCACCGATTATGTCGAGATAACGGATCTGCGCGGTCGTCGACTGATAAAGCGGTAGCGAGCGGTCGACATCGAAGTCCACCCGCACCTGCTTGCCGCCGTTGATCAGCTGTACCTTCTTGACCTTGCCGATCTCCACTCCGGAGGCGCGGACGAACTGACCGCCGCGCAGCCCGCTGGCATTGCTGAACTCCGCGGAATAGCTGTTGGTGCTGTTGAAGCGCATCTGACCGAACACCACGATGATGGACACGGTGATCAGTAGCAGCACCAGCGAGATGATGCCGAGTCTGATAGCGCTGCCGGTGAGTTTCATGGGTTGATCGTGTTGTCCCCGACTTGACGGCCCCAGACGTACTCGATTGCGTACGGTGAGCCGGTATCTACGTGGTTGTACGGCGCGATACTGGCGCCGGTATCCATCACCAACTCGGGCGCGGGCCACAGATCACGGGTGATGGCCTGCCAGCAACCCGGCGCGCCCCCCGGCCCACCGCGAGCGTTCACCCGCGGCAGATTGTCCGGATATACATAGGGATTCGGCGCTCCGCCTACCAGTCCGGCCAGCCCCAGGAGTCCCCCTGAGCCCAGTGTGCCGGCCAACCCTGGGAGCGTCAGTATGCCTCCCAACGCTGACATCAGCTCGGTCATGGTTCTCAGCGCGTAGCCGTTGCCGCCGCCCGTCGTCGCATAGGCCAGGGGTTCTTCGTCGTGGTAACCGCGGATGGTGCAGAAGAACTCGGGACTGTAGGTGTCGAGGAGCTGGGCGGTGGGCAACAGATCGGCGACCCCCCGCTGCAGGTAAGGCCCGCCCCGGCGGAAGATGTCTTCGCCGGTGTTGCCCAACCCGGTCGCGGCCAACAACGCGGCATCCAGATCGGCTTCCTGCCGGTGCAGCGTGCGCGCCGTGGTCACCGCATTGCTCAGCGAGTCCAACAGATCCGGTGCGGCGTCGGCGTAGGTGTCGCCGAGCGCGGCCAACTGCGCAATGTCATGACGGATCAGTGGCATTCGCGGATTGATGTCGTCGAGGATGACGTTGGCATTGACGATCGACTGCCCGAACTTGTCACCCAACCCGTTCAACGCTTGCGCGGCCGCGGCCAATGTCAGGTTCAGCTTGACCGGATCCAGCTTCTCCGCGATCAAGGTAATCGTCTCGAACAGCGTGTTGAACTCCGTCGTCACCGACCTCGCATCGATCACCTGCTGCGGGGTGATGCGCTGTGGCACAGGATGTTTCGGTGAGGTCAACGACACATACTTGTTGCCGAATACCGTGGTCCCCCTGATGTTCGCGTCCACATTGGCCGGAATCAGGCTGATGTACTTCGGATTCACATCCATGGCGATCTTGGCCGCCGGCTTGCCGTCACGCCGGATCTCCGAAATGCCGGCCACCCGGCCGATTTCCACGCCGTTGTAGGTGACCTTGGACCCCGGATCCATCACCAGACCCGATCGGGCCGCCACCATCGTCAAGGGTGTCTTCGGCGTAAGCCGGCCCCGAAACTGCAGCCACACGAACGCCAACACCATCGCGGCGACCAACAAGAACACCACTGCCGCCGTCTTATAGGGCGGGATACGTGGCGCGTTGACCTTCCCTCGCGGAGCCGTCATGACGTCTACACCGTGAGGTTGAAGTTCGGGTTTTTGCCGTAGACCGCCATCGCGGTCAGAACGACCACGACGACGATCGTGATCAACGACAGCCGCATCGACCGGCCGACCGCCTCACCGACTCCGACCGGCCCGCCGCTGGCGTTGTAGCCGTAGTAGCAGTGGGTGGTCATCACGACCACCGCAACGAGGATCACCTCCGCGAACGACCAGCCCACGTCGTTAAGGCGCAGGAATGTCTGGAAATAGTGGGTGTATGTGCCGATGGACTGTCCATACAGGAAAACCGTGGTGACCTGCGCGGACACGAAGGTCATGGTGATACCCAACGCGTAGAGCGGGATGATCACGACGAAACCCGCCAGGATCCGGGTGGACGCCAGGTAGGCGATCGACTTGATGCCCATCACCTCCAGCGCGTCGATCTCTTCGCTGATGCGCATGGCACCCAGTTCGGCGGTGGCGCCGGCGCCGACGGTGGCGGCCAGCGCCTGACCGGAGGCCACCGGCGCCACAAACCGCACATTGATCATCGCCGCCAAAAACGCGGTGAATGCCTCGACACCGATGTTGCCCAGCGAGGCGAAGCCCTGGATGGCGACCAGTGAGCCCGTGGACATGGTGATGAAGCCGACGATGGCGACGGTGCCACCGACCACGGCCATCGCGCCGGTGCCCATCCCCATCTGGGCAACTATCCGCAGCAACTCTTTGCGGTAGCGGTGCACAGCGAACGGGATCATCCCGAATGCGCGTAGTGCGAACCAGACCATCTCCCCGAGCTCGGTCAGTTGCCGGGCCGGGGCGTGGCTGTATCGGCTGAGGGTGACGCGGGCCCGCGGGAAGGGGACACGCGATGGGGTAGCCGCGGTAGCCGTAGCCATGTCAGCGCCCCGTTCCGAACCGGACACCGATGGTGGTCAGCGCCGCGTTCACCGCGAACAGCGCGATGAAACACAGCACCACCGTCTCGTTGACGGCAGTGCCCAAACCTTTGGACCCGCCGCGGACGATCAGCCCGCGGTAACAGCCGACCAGGCCGGCGATCAGTCCGAACGTCGCGGCCTTGATCATCGCGATCACCACCTCGGGCAAGCCGGTGAGCGCTGTCAACGTGGACAGGTAGGCACCGCTCGACACGTTCTGCAGGTACACGCTGAAGAGGTAGCCGCCCCCCAGTCCGACGGCGATCACTAGGCCGTTGAGCAGCACCGCGACGATTGTCGAGGCGACGACGCGGGGCACCACCAGCCGGTGGATCGGGTCGATGCCGAGCACCTCGAGCGCGTCGATCTCCTCGCGGATGGTGCGGGCGCCGAGGTCGGCGCAGATGGCGGTCGATCCGGCACCGGCGACCACCAGCACCGTCACAATCGGGCCGAGCTGGGTGACCGCGCCGATCGCGGCAGTAGCACCGGAGACGTCGGCGGCGCCGAATTCCGCGATCAGGATGTTGATCGTGAAGATGAGCAGCACGGTTTCCGGGATGGACACCGCGATGGTGGGCAGCAGCGACACCCGCATCAGGAACCAGCCATTAAAGATGAACTCGCGCCATTCGAACGGCTTCAGCAAGGCCTTGCCGGTCAGCACGCTCATCCGGAAGAACCCGCCGACCACCTCCGTCCCTGGCCGGATCCGGTCGGTTACTTTGCTGGAAATCAGGTGCGAAGTAGTCATTGGCGCTGCTCGGGTTCAGCGTGGTAGCGCGTGCTCACCGGGCGGCTGCAGTACGAAAAGCGCTTAGCAAGAACGTCTCTCGAGCTTCGCGTGAACGACGGCAAGCCCGCTGGGCCGCACGTCACGGTCCGCGGCGTCGGACGCCGTGTCGCCCTTATCTGCGTCACGCCATAAACTATCCCATTAGACCGTCCGTACAGTCAATGAGGAATTGGTCGCTGCGCGGTGGCATTTAGGGCCACCCTAGGTTTCATCGCGAAACGCCGATTATTCGTCGGTACCAAGTACTTTGGTGGTTTAGCCATCGTTAGGGGCGATTATCGTACTTGAGGAGGGCCGGCCTAGGTGGAAGTTTAGCTGACTATACGTACAGTCATGCCTCTTCGGCGGTGTCCAGGCGCGAGGTGCCGGCACGCTGTTACGGCTAACCGTTAGTTACGTCACGGATTCTGCTGCTATGCGGTCAATCTGTCGCCACGGTCACCGCGGCAAGGCACTCCCGCACGACCGAGACGATGTCCGTGGAAGGGTTCGCCCACTTGCTCAGCCCCAAGCGGTCGAGCAGCAGCCCGCCGAGGAACACGTCGACGAAAGCGGCCCCGACCTGTTCGGGTGTCCGGGAACCGACGGGGTCGAACCACACCCACATCCACTGCAGGGATCCCCAGAGCTGCAGTGCCGCCAGTTCGGCGTCCACGCTCCGGAACACGCCGCCTTCTATCCCGTTGCGAATCTCGTCAATCGTGAGTGTTTGCAATTGATGCCGCAATTTACGCACTTGCTGCATCGCCGGGTCATCGGCCAGCTGAACCACTTCGCGCTGGCTGGCCACCGTCGCGTCGCGAGCGACCACTTGTAGCAGTGCGGAGGCGTAAATCATCGCGGCGATGCGGTCCTGCGGCGAGGCCAGGCGGCTCCATACCATCTTCAGCGCATCGCGCTGGCAGGCCAGGTGGGCTTCTTCGAGCTCCCGCAGCATCTGTGCCTTGGTCCCAAAGTGATGAACGATCGTGCCCTTCGACATGCCAAGCTCGTCGGCGATATCGCCGAGATTTGTTCTGTCGTAGCCACGTTCGGCGACGTAACGGACAAACGCGTCGAGGATCTCGCTACGTCGGCCGGGCGATCGGGCCATCGCAACCCCTAGTGACTAACCGTACGGACGGTCTATACTACTTCGACAAAGCAGTATTCCGTAACCCGGGTTGCGCCGAGAGCCCGCAGACCAGCCGCTGTTCAGCCACCAGCTCGCTGACTGAGGCAGCTCAAGGCTGGCGTCCGGTCGGTCAAAGGGCCTGCAACGTCCGTGCTCCACGCAGCCCATCTGGTGCGGTGACGACGTACATATTCGTACCAGGTGCTGACTTGACTTCACCGGCGGTGAACACGGTCATGAGTTCTCTGCCGTCAGTGTCGGCAACGCACACATAGGTGTCGGTGTCGGCGTCATAGTCGAAGGTGTCCCAAGCCAACATAAACGCCAGGCAGTTGCCTTCGCGGTCAGTGATGACAAGTTTGTGCACACCTGAACTTTTCAAAAGCTCGGCATCCTGCACGCGTTGTTTCGAGAGCCCGTTGCTGTGCGCGGTGATGCTGTTGTTTAACATTCCGTGCCTCCTTAGCGAGACATCCGGGTCTTCGTGGCATCTGAGGTGGCGGTCCCCACCTGAGGCCTACCGAACGGTAGGTCTTCGGATGAACCACCACGAATACCCAAGGAAGGGGACCGCTATGCAAACCGTACCGACTATTCGCACTGGTTATCGCCGATTCACCAGCGTTCTCGCGAGGATTTGGCAGCTCATCGGACTACATTTCGCGAATTGTTCCGGCTCTGCTGAATTGGCGAGTTACTGTCTCCGAATAGGCATTGCAAACGACGCTGCGGAGGCACCCGATGGCCTATCAGACTGTGGTGGTCGGCACCGATGGCTCAGAATCGTCACTGCGCGCGGTCGAGCGTGCGGGCAGGATTGCCGCCGACTCGGATGCGAAGCTGATCATCGCGACGGGCTACTACCCCCACGAAGACGACAAGCGCGCGGCCGACATCCTCGGCAGCGAGGGCTACAAGGTACAAGGCAACGCGCCGATCTACGAGATCCTGCACGACGCCCACGAACGGGCAAAGGCGGCCGGGGCCAAGAAGATCGAGGACCGGCCAATCAAAGACGCTCCGGTGCATGCGCTGGTTGACCTTGCCGAGAAGGTGGGAGCCGATCTGCTGGTGGTCGGCAACGTGGGGCTGGACGCGCGGTCCGCGCTCGTCGCGCGAGTGTTCTCGATCCCTGGAGCCGTCGCCAGCAGGGCCAAGATCGACGTCCTGATCGTTCGCACCACTGGCTGATCGGTGCCCGCAACGTCGCTGTCCTGGGATGTCGTTTCCGTTGAGAAGCCGGACGACGTCAACATTGTGATCGGACAGTCGCATTTCATCAAAACGGTCGAAGACCTGCACGAGGCAATGGTCGGCGTGAGCGCGTCGCTGCGGTTCGGGCTGGCCTTCTGTGAGGCGTCCGGGGCGCGGCTGGTGCGCCGTTCCGGCAACGATGCTGAGTTGATCGACTTCGCAACACGCAATGCGCTGGCCATCGCGGCCGGGCACTGTTTCGTCATTTTCTTGCGTGGCGGATTTCCGCTCAGCGTGCTCAACCCGGTGAAGGCCGTCCCCGAAGTCTGCACAATCCATTGCGCCACAGCGAATCCGGTCGATGTAGTCATCGCGGTGACTCCGCTTGGTCGCGGGATCTTGGGCGTCGTCGACGGAGAGACCCCCGTTGGCGTGGAAACCGAGCCTGATGTGGCCGAGCGCCACGAGCTGCTGCGCGCTATCGGCTACAAGCTCTGAAGTCGCTACACACTCAGCACGACCGAGTCGGAGGATAGGTCCTCTTCGAGAATGTCAGTTGCGTTCTGCAGGTGCATCTTTCCCTGCTTGATGAAGCCCGCGGCCTGCCCGATGTCAATGGCATCCTGTTTTTGGGTCTGCGAGGTGCAATAGCGGATCCCAGTCTGGTACTCGTTGAATGCCTGCTGCAGCGCGGGATTCAGCGCCGCGTCCGGACTCGGCAGGTGCTGCTGAGCGCTCGCCGCGGCGCCCGCGGCTGTTCGGCAGGCTGCGGCCGTCCCGGCGATGTCGCCTTGAGAGGCGCGAGCGACGACGTTGTCTCCTGCGCTGACCAGAGCATTGATCGACGGATCGGCATCGGCAAGCCATCCGCGTAATTGCACGCGCAGCGGTGGGGAAGGCAGCGGCGCAACAGACGCTGCGCTCGCGGGCAGGGCTGTCGCGGGAGCCGATGGAGCCGGCCGCGCCGCGGACAGACTGTGATGCGCCCACGCCGAGAGGACGGCGATGACCACCACCAAGGCCCCGCCGGCCGCCGTGGCCAGCTGGTGGCGTTGATGGCCGGCCCGATGACGGGCGGACGTGGCGGCCATAACGGACTCCTTTGATCTGGCTACGGGCAGCTGACGAACCGTCTGCGATGTTTCGCGTCCGGCGCTATCACCGACGAGGGTCGTTGGCCTCGGGCCCGTGCGCCGTAGGACCCTGGATGGGGAGTCGAAAGTCCCATGGGAGGGGGCCACGGTGCTGACCTGCACGAGTGGTCGAGTGGTTGCAGGCTCACCGGTTTGTCCTCGGCGGAAAGTCTTGCGGCCTTATCGTCGAGTCGTTGTAGTCGGCGGCGCACGGGACACGTCCCGCAGCAACGACGGAACGTGCCGGTGCGGCTCAATGTTGACAAATTCGGTGTGGCTGGCTTGATCCGCGCTGCGGTTGAGCCAAGCTTGACGGATGCGGTCACGAAGTCGTGTCGCCGCCCTGCTGGCGGCGGTGCTGCTGGTTTGCGTGATGCTGGCCAGCGCGACGCCGACGTCTTACGACGCGCCCGCCTTCGTCACCAAACCGGTCGACCACGTCGACACACTGATCGGCACCGGGACGGGTGGCCGACGGGTGGGGGAGATCAACAACTTTCCCGGTGCGTCCGTGCCGTTCGGGATGGTGCAGTACTCGCCGGACACCGTCAACAGTTACGCGGGCTATGACCACGACAACCGAGAGGCCACCGGATTCAGCATGACGCACGCCTCGGTGGGGTGCGCAGCGTTCGGGGACATCTCGATGCTGCCGACTACCACGCCGATCGGCTCCGAACCCTGGAGCGTCACCGAGGAGATCGCCCACGACGACACCGAGGTCGGGGTGCCCGGCTACTACACAGTGCGGTTTCCCGCGACGGGAGTGGTCGCCGAACTCACCGCCACCACTCACACCGGCGTCGGCCGGTTCACCTACCCCGACCACGGGCAGCCCGCCCTGTTTTATCTGAATTCCGGTGCCTCGCTTGGCGGTACTGCTGCGGCAGACCTCGAGATCGGCGAGGACAACACGACGATCGCGGGCTCGGCCACCAGCGGCGGCTTCTGCGGTAAGGACAACGTCTACACGGTGTACTTCGCGATGAAGTTCAGCCAGCCGTTCACGTCGTACGGCACCTGGGATGGCTATTCGGTGTTCGCCCACACCCACAGCGTGTTTTCGAGCTACGGCGGGTCCAGTGGGGGATACGTGGGCTTCCCGGCGGGCTCGAGGGTCGAGGTGCGAACTGCGCTCTCCTACGTCAGCCTCGACGGAGCGCGAGCCAACCTCGCCGCCGAGGGCAAAGCGAGCTTCGACGACGTCCGCACCGCCGCATCGAAAGAGTGGAACGCCAAGCTGTCCCGCATCGCGATCGCCAGCGCCGACGACCGCGACGTCGAAACCTTCTACACCGCGCTCTACCATTCGTTGTTGAATCCCAACACCTTCAACGACGTCGACGGTCGTTACATCGGATTCGATGGCGGCGTTCACACGGTGGCTGCGGGGCACACGCAGTACACCAACTTCTCCGACTGGGACACCTACCGCGGCCTTGCCTCCCTGCACGGATTGCTGTTCCCCGAACAAGCCAGCGACATGGCCCAGTCGCTGGTGGACGACGCCGAGCAGAGCGGGTCGTTTCCGCGGTGGGCACTGGCCAATACCGCGACCGCCGAAATGAGCGGAGACAGCGTCGTCCCGTTACTGGTGAACTTCTATGCCTTCGGCGCCAGGAATTTTGACCTCCACATGGCGCTGGGCTACATGGTCGACGCCGCGACCGAAGGCGGCGTCGGGCTCAACGGTTACGTGGAGCGACCAGACATCGCCACTTATCTTCAGCGCGGCTACCTGCCGCTGAACGCGTACTCCTGCCTCCGTCATGCGGTCCCCGGTGCCTCGATCACGTTGGAGTGGTCGGTCGACGACTTCGCCATCTCCCGATTCGCCGCCGCGTTAGGCGATGCCGAGACCGCTACCGAATTTCAGAACCGGGCCCAGTACTGGCAAAATCTGTTCAATCCCAGCACCCATTACATTTCGCCCCGTGATCGCACGGGCTTTTTTCCTGAGGGCCCCGCGGTGGTGGAGCCCGCCCCGGGCTGTTTTAGCCAGCTCGGATTCGACGAGGGCAACGCTGAGCAATACGTCTGGTATGTGCCGCAGAACATCGCGGGTCTGGTGACGGCCCTCGGCGGCCGAAAAGCGGTGGCAGAGCGGCTCGACCGCTTCACCACGCGGATCAACGCGGGCCCGGAAGAGCCTTATCTGTGGGCCGGTAACGAACCGGGTTTCGGCGTGCCCTGGCTGTACAACTACATCGGCCAACCGTGGAAGACCCAGCAATTGGTCGATCGGGTGCGCAACAACCTCTTCTCGCCCACACCCGATGGCGAGCCGGGCAATGACGACCTCGGCGCGATGTCCAGTTGGTACGTGTGGGCCGCCCTCGGCATGTACCCGAGTACCCCGGGAACGTCGATCCTCACCGTGAACACACCGCTTTTCGATCGCGTCGTGATCGAACTGCCCGGCGGCAAATCCATCCGGATGTCGGCGCCGGGCGCATCCGGCCCCAACCGGATGCGCTACATCAAGAGCCTTCACATCGACGGCCGCCCCACTGATCAGACGTATCTGCCGGATTGGATCATCAAGACCGGCGGCGAGTTGGCGTTCTCGCTTTCCGGCAATCCCGACAAGGGCTGGGGCACTGGCGAGTTCTCCGCTCCGCCATCGTTCGGTGCGGGCAGCTCGACGGTGACCGTGAACGTTTCGCCCGCCGTCGTCGAGATCGCGCCGGGAGGCACGTCCAACGTGAAGGTCGATACCCAACGGATGATCGACGGCCCCGGCGGCTACACCATCACCAGCGCATCCGACACGAAGGGGATCACGGCGGCAGAGACGTCCGGACAGTTCGCGACCGACGGATCAGCCGGCGCGACCGTCGCCATCACCGTCGCGCAGTCGGTACCCGACGGGTACTACCCGCTCGTTCTCACCACCAAGGTCGACGACGGCACCCGAACGTTCAAGCTGCTCGTGATCGTCGATCGGGACTGATCCCGTCGTAGTCGATGAGCAGCTGTCGTGGACCGCGGAATACCTGGCTGATGCGGTACGGCGGTGGATCCTCGACCAGCCGCGGGTTTTCTACCCGGCGAAGAAACGCCTCGAACGCGGTGTTGACTTCCAGCCGGGCCAACGGGCCCCCGAAACAGATGTGAATACCGCGCCCAAAGCCCACGTGCTCGTTGTCGGGACGTTGCGGGTCGAACCGGTCGGGGTTGGGGAACCGCCGCGGATCTCGATTGGCCGCACCGTACATCAGATAGATGGGCGATCCGCGCGGGATCGTCGTGCCGGCAATCTCGATGTCGGCCAACGCTGATCGAGTCGGGAAGAACTGCACCGACGACTGCAGTCGAAGCACTTCCTCGATGGCGCCGGGAATCAATTGCGGCTTGCTGCGCAGTAACTCGATCGATTCGGGGTTCCGCAGCACGGTCAGCACGCAGTGCGAAATCAGATTGACCGTCGAGTCATGACCGGCGGCGAACAGCAGCATGGTGTTGTTGACGATCGCACTCGGCGACATTCGCCCATCCGGTCCGTCATCGTGGACCAACTGTGAAATCATCCCGGGGCCAGGCGATTTCTCGGCCTTCTCGACCAGCCCGATGATGTATTTCTTGAAGGCGATGTTGGCCGCTTCACCTTTGGCCCGGCGGGCCTGGCCCTCCTCGGTGACGATGTCGGGCCCGAGGTCGAAGAGGCCGGTTATCGCGTCGGCGATCCAGGGGTGAAACTGCGGCTCGTCCTCGATCGGCACGCCGATGATCCGGCAGATCACGTGCACCGGCAGCGGATAGGCGAACTCGTCAACAACGTCCATGCGCTGCTTGCCAGCGGCCTTGTCGAGCAGCTCGTTGACGATCTGCTGACACAGCGGCTCTTGGTTGGGAATTACGTCCGGCGAATGCGGCGGTCCGAAGAACGACATGCACTGCCGGCGCGCCCGATCGTGCTCCGGCGGGTCCGAGGCGATAAAGCTTGGATCTCGGTCGTAGGCCTCCACCACCTCCATCAGGGAGTCGTCGGCAACCCGATTGCCGGTGACCGGCGGGCCGGCTTTGCGACGGTCAGAGCTCACCCGGGGATCGTGGGCCAGCGCGATCAGCTCGTCGTAGCCGGTGACCGCGTAGATCCCGTTGGTCACTCGCACGACCGGTGTCTTGCGCAGCTCGTCGAAATACGGGTAGGGATTCGCGCGGTTTTCATACCGCATCGCGGCGTCGAAAGCTTCTTCGGGTGTCAAGTGCGCCGCTCCTTATCGCTGCCGTGGCCGGAACTCGGCGCGGCGTTCGCTGGGGTCATGTCCCGTCAACACCACATCCGGGGCCTCCGTCGGCACACCGCGCGCCGGGAAATCGGCAGGCATCACCCGCATGTCCTCGGGGAAATCGAAACCCGGCGGCTGCGGCGGAAACGGTCCTGACCGCGCGATCTCCTGCCGGTAGTGTTCGATCCACTTGCCGTGGTTGAAGGTGACCGCCCCGACGATGCGGCCGCGACGACCATAAGCCGCGGCGAAGCGGCGCTGCTTGACCGAACCTTGGGTGAAGACAATCTCGTCGCCAAACGACGGCACGCCAACGGATTTGATGTTGACACCGAACTGAGCCGACCAGAACTGCGGGATCAGCAGGTGCGCCCAGCGATCGACCTCATCGCAGACCATATTGTGCGCGGCGACCCGAGCGCCCAGCACGGCGTTGTCCCAGTGCTCCATCACCAGGAATTGGTAGTCGTAGAGCACGTGCGGGGCGCGGGCGATGTCACCGGCCACGAAGACGTTGGTGGTGACCACCCCGTTGACGTCGAACGCGCGGCAGCCGGCGTCACACCCAACCCCCCAGAACCCGGCCGCCAGCCCGGACCCGTCGAGCCACTCGACGTTGCGGATCGACCCTAACGACGTCACCACCACGTCGACGTCGAGCGTGCTGCCATCGGATAGCCGCGCGCGGCGCACGTGCCCCGCCGCGTCACCCTCCAATCCCAGCACCGAGACACCGGTGCGAAGGTCCACCCCGGCCGCACGCTGCATCTCGGCGGCGATCATGCCGATCACCCCCCCGAGCGCCCCGGACAACGGGGCCGGGCCGCGCTCGGTAACCGTCACCGCCAGGCCGAGTTCGCGGCACACCGCGGCCACCTCCGAACCGATGAACCCCGAGCCGATGATCAGCACCCGTCGGGGACGGGCGGCTAGAGCCGCCTGCAGCCGCGCAGCATCGGTCCTGGTCCGCAAGGTATGGACGCCCTCCAGCCCGGCTTCTTCCGCGTTGGGCCAACGCCGGGCCCGCACACCGGTCGCGATCAGCAGCCGATCGCCCGGAACCTCGCCGCCGTCAGCCAGCCGCACCAGACGGTTGGCGCGGTCCAAGGCGGTCGCGGCCACACCGAGTCGCCACTCGGCGTCCACCCGGCGCAGCCGCGGCAGCTTCGTGTGATCGGCGGGCACCCACCCTTTGAGGACCTGCTTGGACAGCGGCGGCCGGTCATAGGGCTCATCCGGCTCGTCACCGATGATAACGAGGCGTCCGCGAAAACCCTCTTCCCGCAACGCTTCGGCGGCGCGAAGCCCGGTCAGTGAAGCCCCGACAATGACAATGCGGCCACTTTCTTTGAAGTCATCGCGAATCATCGACGTGGCCCCGCTAGTCGCCGTCGAGCTGGTCCAGGATGATTGCCTGTACCGGGCAGGACGCCGCCGCCCGGAACACCCGCAGACGTTGACTGTCGTCCGGGTTGGGGTCGTAGGTGAGGGTTTCTTCGCCGCTGAGCTTGAGCACCTCCGGTGCGAGCGGCACGCACTGGGCGTAGCCCAGACAGCGGTTCAGGTCGACAACGATCCGCATAGCGCCTCGATCCTCGTGGCTGAAGACCTAATGCTGCGCAGCCTACATCCAGCCGTGCGACCGGTCATGGGATTGCGAAAAGCACTGACGGCGAGACGGATTCGCAGATCCGGGTGCATGCTGGTAACCATGACCCGAGACGAGATCACCGAGCAGATCGTCGCTGCCCGTTTGAATAAGGGCCTGACCTGGCAAGAGCTGGCCGACGCGATCGCCCGCCCGGTGGTGTGGACCACCTCGGCGCTGCTCGGCCAGCACCCGATTCCCGCCGACCTGGGCAAGGTGCTCGTCGAGATGCTGGGTCTCGACGAGTCGGCGGTCGCGGTGCTCGCCGCACCGCCCATGCGCGGCGGGCTGCCCGCCGCGGTGCCCACCGACCCCACCATCTATCGCTTCTACGAGGCCCTGCAGGTGTACGGGGGAGCGATCAAAGAACTCATCGGTGAGCAGTTCGGTGACGGGATCATGAGCGCGATCAACTTCAGCGTCGACTTGCAGAAGAAAACCCACCCGTCGGGCGACCGGGTAGTGGTGACATTCGACGGGAAATTCCTTCCCTACGAATGGGTTTCGGCAGAATCCTGACGGCCGAGTGAGCGAAAATCCGGCCACGCGACAATGTGAAATCGCTCAGAGGCGGGCAGATCGTGTATCTCTCCACCTGCGGGGACTCCTGGGGCGGATGTGATCGCCGCCGTTCACCGGCCCGTAAAGAAACCGTCAACAAACACGCGTCGTCGGCCGTCAACGCTAACCTCTAATCTGGCGGCCCAGCACCCGGGCCCCTAGCCGAAGGAATCCACTAGATGCGTGGTCAGCCCTACTTCGAGGCCGATTGGCGGCGCGAGCAGCTGCGGACAAATTTGTGGCTCGTCCCGATCCTGCAAACGGTGGCGGTCGTCATGCTATTCGCCCTTACCTACACGATCGACCGCACGGCGTATGACGGAATCATCCGGCTGCCGTCGTGGGTGCTGAACGGCAGCGCCGACTCGGCTCGCGCCGTATTGGCCACGATTGCCGCAGCGATCATCACCGTGGTCGGCATCGTCTTCTCGATCACCATCGTGGCCCTGACATTGGCCTCCACCCAGTTCGGGCCGCGGATGCTGCGTAACTTCGTGCGCGACCCGGGAACTCAGGTTTCGCTGGGCACCTTCGTCGCATCGTTTTCCTACGCGACGATTTCGCTGGTTTCGGTGGGTGGCGGCCCGCACGGTGATTTCGTTCCGCATCTTTCAATCACGGTGACGTTCATCCTGACGTTGGTTGACGTAGCCGTGCTGATCTTCTTTTTCAACCACATCGCCGCGATGATCCAGCTTCCGGTGGTGATCGCGCGTATCGCCGAAAGATTGGCCGAGGAGATCGCCGCACTCGATAGCGGCGGATCGTACGGTGTCGGCGCCGGGCGTGGCCCGTCTCACGAAGAGTTGCTCGCGAAGTTGGCCGAGTCTGGTGCCCCGATCCGCGCGCCGAACAGCGGCTATCTCCAAGTCATCCGTCATGACGTGCTGGTGAAGATCGCCACAAAAGCCAATGCGGTGGTCCAGCTTCCTTATCGCCCCGGCCATTTCCTGGTTGCCGGCCAGGTGGTGGCCTGGGTATGGCCGCCAGAGGCCGCCCCGGCTGTCGCCGATCGTCTTGCGCTGGGCCACGTCACCGGCGCATATCGCACACTGCCGCAGGATATTTCGTTCGGCTTCGATCAGTTGGTCGAGATCGCTCTGCGCGCTCTGTCGCCCGCGGTCAATGACACGTTCACGGGATTGACCTGTATCGACTGGATTGCCGACTGCCTGTGCCGGATTTCCACGTCCTGGCGCCCGCAACGGATCCGGCGCGACGCGGAGGGAAACATCCGCGTCATCGCCTTCGTCGCCGATTTCAACCGACTTGTCGAGCGCACCTTCGACACTATCCGCCAGGCTGCAAGCGGCATGCCCGCCATCATGATTCGTCAACTCGATGCCCTGGCCAAGGTCATCGAACAAACTCCCGATCGCAAACGCCGCACGGTACTGCTTCGCGAAGCCGACGCGATCCAACGGCTGAACCTGGCCACGGTGAGCGAGCCCACCGACCGCGACGACGTCACCAGGCGCTACGAGACCGTGATGGCCTTGGTCGACCCGAACGCCCCGCCACGCATCGCCGACGTCAGACCGATCAACGACGGGTTCGGCTACGACAAGGCCGCGCCGGCGGTCTGAGCGACCCGGCCACTGTCACCGGCAGCGACTACAGTCGGCGCTCGTGACCACCCGACATCCAACTCCACTGAAGGCGGACCTTGTCCTGTCCGGTGGCGGCGTCAAGGGCATCGGCCTGGTCGGCGCTGTCGTCGCGCTGATGGAGGCCGGCTACACCGTTCCGCGGGTCGCCGGCACGTCGGCAGGTGCGATCGTCAGCGCCATCTTGGCGGCCGGCTTCGACCAGCTGACCCCCGAACAGGTCGAGCAGATCGCCATGACGCTGCCCTATCGCAAATTCCTCGACGCCGAACCCCTCACCAAGATTCCGCTGCTCGGCACGGGCTGGGACCTGCTCAACGGAAACGGCTTGTACAAGGGCGATTTCGCGCATGAGTGGATTCGCTCCCAGCTCCAAGACCTGGGCGTGTGCAACTTCGGCGATCTGGCCTTCGACGATGACAGCCTGCCGCCGGAGCGGCGCTACCGGTTGGTGGTCACCGCGGCCGATGTGACCACCGGCCAGCTGGTGCGGTTGCCGTGGGACTACCACCGGCTGTACGGCCTGGACCCCGACGAGCAGCCGGTCGCCGATGCGGTCCGCGCTTCGATGTCGATTCCGTTCTTCTTCAAGACCGCCAAGCTGACCAGTACCACTGGCTTGACGTCCACGCTGGTCGACGGTGGGATGCTGTCGAACTTCCCGCTGGACAGCTTTGACCGCACCGACGGCAAAGCGCCGCGCTGGCCCACGTTTGGTGTGACCGTGTTGCCGAACCTGCCGCAGGGCAGCGACAAAGTGATTCCGGCGTTAGCGCCGCTGCACTGGTTTGGCGGCCCTGACCTTCTGGAGGACCTGCTCACTACCATGATCGTCGGTCACGACCAGGCCTATCTCAATCAGCCCTGGGTCAGCGCGCGGGCGATCCGCGTCGACTCGACCGACGTCGGATTCCTCGACTTCAACATCTCTGAACAACAGAGGCAAGCGCTCTACCAACGCGGCTACAACGCAGCGGTGGAGTTCTTGTCGACCTGGAACTGGCCGCACTACCTGGATCGCTTCCGACGCCCGGTGTGAGGACCCTAAACGCCGAACTCGGCTGCCATTCCGTCGATCCCGGCGCGGATTGCGGCGAGGGCATCGGCTCGGGTCCGCAACTTCGTCGCGGCATGCGCCTGCTGCTTGAGGGTGGCGAATTCCCGCGCGGCTTCCTCGGCGCGGCTGAGCACCATATCTGGCAGCACGATTTCGTCGAGCCAGCCGGCGGCGATAGCGGTTTCGCCGAAGAACGTCTTCGCCAGCCCGGCGGCTTGCTGGTAGGCCGACCGGGTCAGCCGCAGCTTCATCACTTCCAGCGCGGCATACGGGATCGTCATACCGATCGCGACTTCGTTGGCCTGGATGTTGTAGGCCGGCGCCGCCACCCGGTGATCGCCGCTGGCGAGCAGGAACGCGCCCATGGCGATGGCGTGACCGGTGCAGGCCATCACCACCGGCTTGGGATAGGACAGCAACCGATAGGAAAGCTCGAAGCCGCCCTTGAGCATGTCGATCGCGGGCTGAATTTCGCCCGACGTCAGAACTTTCAGGTCGAACCCGCCGCTGAACACCCGGTGGTTACCGGCGATCACCACCGCACCGACATCATCGCGGTCGGTGGTGTCGAGCGCTTCATTGAGGGCCTGCTGCATGGTCGGGCCCAGCACGTTGACCTTGCCGTCGTCCATCGTGATGAACGCGACGGACTCGTCGAGGCGATAGCTGACCGGGCCGCTCACACCACACGCTCGCCGCGGTGCTTGCCCAGTTCCCGTTCGGCGTCACCCCAACGCAGGGTGACGTCGGTCGGCGGCGCCTCGATCTGACGGGTGCGCCACCGATCCTTGATTTCCTCCACTGCGCGGTTCATCCGTGCGATCTCGCTGCGAAAGACATCGGTACGAGTCTCCTTGCTGGCGTAGTGGAAATAGGTCAGCAGGCTGCGAAGCAGTTCCAGCTTCTCTTTTTCCCGTTTGGCTAGGTTGTGGGTCGTCATCAACTCGATGCGCTGAACCGGCGGCAGCGAATTCCAGTCCAGTACCACCTTGGTTTCGAACGGACGGCGGCGCCGCCGCCAGAACTTCCACCCGCGCGGACCATCGACCCGGTCGTAGTAGGTCAGCGTGCCTGGAAAACGCGACTCGATGCCCTCACCCAGTTCGGCGCGGTCGAGCGCGGAATCCCACACCGTGCGCCACTCCTGGCTGGGCGCCAGGGTCGGCAGCTGGTGGGGGAGTTGCAGTTCGACGACGTCCGCGTATCCGTCGGTGGCGTTTTCGTATTCGGCCACCGTCGGTGGGTGCGGAAACGTGAACTGCACGTCGTAGGCCGGGGTTTTACCGAAGTTCCGCACCACAAGCTCGATCAGATGCCAATCGGCGGCGTGCGGCTCCATGAACATCCCGACGTGGGGTCGGGTCTCTTCGGTTGCCAACCGGCGATGGCGGCGCATCTGTTGATTGGCGTAGATGAGCACGATGACGCCAAGAACGGCCAGCGCCCAGACAGCCCACGCCAACCAGGTGCCGGACGACGTGCCGGCCACCTGATGCCAACGATCTTCGATCCAGTCCATCGAAGAATCCATCCCTCCGCTATATCACAGCGCTTACGGGCGAGAAAATTCGCTGGAGGGCCCGTAAGTGCTTAGTTAACCCCCCATAAGCATTCGCCACTGATCGAGATCAGCGACGCGGTAAACATAGTTGGAACGCTTGACCTCCGACAACGGCGCACTGGCTTCGTGCGAGTACCAGTGTCCGGGAAACACCGTCGGATCACCATTCAGCTGGGCGAGCTTGCGCAGGCTGCGAAACATTTCGTCGGAGTCGCCGCCCGGGAAATCGGTGCGGCCACAGCCCTCGAGAAACAACGTGTCACCGGCGACCAACCGGCCGTCGAGCAGGAAGCATTGGCTGCCCGGCGTGTGGCCCGGGGTGTGCAGCAGCTCGATTTCGATGTCGCCGGCGCTCACCTTGTCGCCGTGCTCATGCTGGGTGAGGTCGCCCATGCTGATCCCGGTAATGCGCGAAACAAACAGCGCCTCTTGCGAATTGACGTGCACGGGTACGCTGACGCGGTCCAGCAGCTCGGCCAAGCCTTTGAGTTCGAAGCCCATCATCGAACCGCCGACATGGTCGGGATGGTGATGAGTCACCAGCACGCCGGACAGATGCATGCCGTCGGCCTCCAAGGTGTCGAGCAGATCCCCGGCCGCGTATGCCGGGTCGACGACCAGCGCGTCACCGGTCTGGCGGTCCCCGATCAGATAGGCAAAGTTGCGCATCTGCGTCGCGATTCCGTCACCCTTGGCGAAGTCGCGACCGGAGAGCAATTGGCGGAAATAGAGCCGGTCGGAATCAGGCACCTGCTCAGCCTATGGGCAACCGCTTCGGGCACGCGACGCCGGGTGAATCCGGCTTGCTCACACCCGCGCCATTCGGCCAGCGCCGGGTTTGGTGCCCTCGCAGGCCAGGCTGTACCCTCTTTTAGGCCCGCGGCGCGGCTTTTCTGGTCGCTACGGGTGCGCCCCCTTAGCTCAGTCGGCAGAGCGTTTCCATGGTAAGGAAAAGGTCAACGGTTCGATTCCGTTAGGGGGCTCGGCGGACGCCGAGCAGGCAGGCGGCCCAAGACGAAGGCCTCAGAAATGAGGCAGAGTGGCCCCGAGGCGATGTAGCTCAGTCGGTTAGAGCGAACGACTCATAATCGTTAGGTCGCCGGTTCGAGTCCGGCCATCGCTACAACACAACAACGAGACGAACCGAAAAGAGAACGACGTGGCCTCCAGTACCGACGTACGGCCCAAGATCACCTTGGCGTGCGAGGTGTGCAAACACCGCAACTACATCACCAAGAAGAACCGCCGCAACGATCCCGACCGGCTGGAGCTGAAGAAGTTCTGCCCCAACTGCGGTAAGCACCAAGCCCACCGCGAGACGCGGTAGCGCGACCCGCGCGAGCTGTTAAGCAGACTAACTAGGTAGGTTCAAGAGTCGTGCCGCTTGGTGACAACATCGTCGGGTTGAAGTACCGCTACCCAGACCACTATGTGGTGGAGCGGGAGAAAGTTCGCGAGTACGCGACTGCCGTCAAGAACGACGACCCGCAGTTTTTCGAGGAGAAAGCCGCCGCCGAGCTTGGCTACACCAGCCTCCCGGCGCCGCTGACGTTCATCTCGGTGTTCGGCTACAGGGCTGTTGCGGCGTTCTTCGAAGAGGCCAGCATCGCTACCCAGGACGCGCAGATCGTTCAGGTTGACCAGACACTGAAGTTCCTGGAACCGATCAAGGTTGGCGATTGCCTGTACTGCGACGTGTCCATCGAGTCGGTCCGGCGCGCACACGGAACCGACATCATCATGACCAAGCAAACCATCACCAACGACAACGGTGACGTCGTCCAGGAGACCTATACGACCCTGGCGGGTCGTGCCGGCGAAGAAGGAGAAGAGGGTTTCAGCCATGCCACTGCGTGAGTTCGATTCGGTGAAGGTGGGTGATCAGCTTCCTGAGAAGGTCTACTCGCTGACCCGTCAGGATTTGGTGAACTACGCAGGTGTCTCCGGCGACCTCAACCCAATCCACTGGGACGACGAGACCGCCAAGATGGTTGGTCTGGACACTGCGATCGCGCACGGCATGCTGACCATGGGCCTCGGCGGCGGCTACGTCACCTCGTGGGTCGGCGACCCTGGCGCTGTGACCGAGTACAACGTGCGGTTCACCGCGGTTGTACCAGTGCCCAACGACGGCAAGGGCGCCGAGATCGTGTTCACCGGCCGGGTCAAGTCGGCCGATCCCGACAGCAGGTCGGTAACGATAGCAATCACGGCGACCACCGGCGGAAAGAAGATCTTCGGCCGCGCGATCGCTGCAGCGAAGCTGGGATAGCGGTGGCGATCAATACCGACATCCGCGGAATGGTGTGGGACTATCCGGACACCTTCGTGGTGGGCCGGGAGAAGGTGCGTGAATTCGCCAAGTCGGTCAAGGCCGACGACCCGGCCTGTCTGGATGAAAACGCGGCCGCCGAACTCGGGTACGACGCCCTGGTCGCGCCGCCGACGTTCGTCACCATCCTTGGGAAGCTGGTCCAGGCGGACTTCATGCGGAAGGTCGACACCGGTTACGAGACGCTGCAGATGGTCCAGGTCGACCAGCGCTTCGTCTACCACAAGCCGATCCTTGCCGGCGATGTGCTGCATGCCCGGATGGAGGTCCACTCCGTCGTCGAACGGTTCGGCGCCGACATCGTGGTCACCAGGAACACCTTGACCAACAACGACGGCGATCTGGTGTTGGAGGCTTACACGACGGTGATGGGCCACGAGGGTGACAACTCGATCAATCTCAAGTGGGACATGGAGACCGGTCAGGTCGTCAGGACCGCGTAATTAGTACCTGAGACGTGGCCCGTTGTACACTCGGACCTCGGGGTTTTCCCATTACCAGCGCGCAGTCCGAGGTGAAACCGCGGACGCGCGCGCTCGTGTGTGAGGCCCCGGCACCAGCAGGTTGGCCTGCCAACCGGCGAAGGGGCGTAGCTCAACTGGCAGAGCAGCGGTCTCCAAAACCGCAGGTTGCAGGTTCAAGTCCTGTCGCCCCTGCTGACGGACCATAGGACGTCCGGTGACGATGCGGGCCGGGACGGCCCGATGAGGAGCCGGACCAATAGGATCGGGCCGTGGGATGGTGGACACTGGAAGGTGATCACTGAAACACGAGGTTGAACGAAGGAGCATGCGGTGAGCGACGAACGCGACGATGCCGACGCCGCAGCCGACGGCGGAGCCGAGGAAGCGGGCGGACGCACGGCCGTGGTGACGCCGCAGCGCCCCAGTGGCAAGCGGTCCCGTCAACGCGCGGAGGCCGACGACGAAGGCTCATCCGGCGCGGTCGAGCTCACTGAGAGCGGCGCAGAGGATGAGGCGGGCAAGAAGCCCAAGAAAGCCAAGAAGGCCCGCAAACCACAAGAGCAGTCGACCAACCCGATCTTCTACGTCTACAACTACCTCAAACAGGTCATCGCCGAGCTGCGCAAGGTCATCTGGCCCAACCGCAAGCAGATGGGCACCTACACCTCGGTGGTGTTGGCGTTCCTGGTGTTCATGGTGACGTTGATCGGCCTGGTGGACCTGGGCTTGGCCAAGCTGGTGCTGCTGGTTTTCGGCTGAGGCCGAGCCACTGACGTAATAGGAAGGACCGAAAACCGTGACTAGCTCCGACGGCGATTTGCCAGCGGGTGACGCGGTCGACATTGCTGCGGCGTTAGAAGAGGTGACAGCCGAGGCTGAAGCCGACCCGCAGGTGGCGGCCGACGACGCTGCTGTAGCCGTGGACGACCTTGCGCCCGAGGAAGCCGCCGAACCCGAACAGCCGGCCGAACCCGAACAGCCTGCCGAACCCGAAGAGGTCGACCCGGCTGTGGCGTTGAAATCAGAGCTGCGCAGCAAGCCCGGCGACTGGTACGTCATCCACTCCTACGCCGGATACGAAAACAAGGTCAAAGCCAACCTCGAGACCCGCGTGCAGAACCTGGACGTCGGCGACTACATCTTCCAGGTCGAAGTGCCCACCGAAGAGGTCACCGAGATCAAGAACGGCCAGCGTAAGCAGGTCAACCGCAAGGTGCTGCCCGGCTACATCCTGGTGCGCATGGACCTGACCGACGACTCGTGGTCGGCGGTGCGCAACACCCCGGGAGTCACCGGGTTCGTCGGTGCGACCTCGCGGCCGTCGGCGCTCTCACTGGATGACGTGGTGAAGTTCCTGCTGCCGCAGGGCGCGGCGAAGAAGCCTGCTAAGGGCGCGGCCAGTACCGCGGCCGCCGAGGTCGGGCTGGAGCGTCCGGTTGTCGAGGTCGACTACGCCGTGGGCGAGTCGGTCACCGTCATGGACGGGCCGTTCGCCACGCTGCCGGCCACGATCAACGAAGTCAACGCCGAACAACAGAAACTCAAGGTGCTGGTGTCCATCTTCGGCCGCGAAACACCTGTGGAACTGGGTTTCACCCAGGTCTCGAAGATTTAGAAAGGACCCTCATCTCATGGCCCCGAAGAAGAAAGTCGCCGGGCTGATCAAGCTCCAGATCAAGGCCGGGGAAGCCAACCCCGCGCCGCCGGTCGGTCCGGCGCTCGGCCAGCACGGCGTCAACATCATGGAGTTCTGCAAGGCGTACAACGCCGCGACGGAAAACCAGCGCGGCAACGTCATCCCGGTCGAGATCACCGTGTACGAGGACCGCAGCTTCACCTTTGCGCTCAAGACCCCGCCGGCGGCCAAGCTGCTGCTCAAGGCAGCAGGCGTCGGCAAAGGCTCTGCCGAGCCGCACACCAACAAGGTCGCCAAGGTGACGTGGGATCAGGTCCGCGAGATCGCGGAAACCAAGAAGGCCGACCTGAACGCCAACGACATCGAGGCAGGCGCCAAGATCATCGCCGGCACGGCCCGGTCGATGGGGATCACTGTCGAATAGACGGCTGGTCCGACAATTGAACACCGTGGGAGGGCCAGCTTCGGCCCGCTTAATCAACCACAACCCAACATCAGATTGGATATCGCAATGAGCAAGAACAGCAAGGCATATCGCGCCGCGGCCGAGAAGGTGGACCGCGCCAACCTCTACACGCCGCTGCAGGCCGCGAAGCTGGCCAAGGAGACGTCGTCCACCAAGCAGGACTCGACAGTCGAGGTGGCCATCCGGCTCGGTGTCGACCCGCGCAAAGCCGACCAGATGGTCCGCGGCACCGTCAACCTGCCGCACGGCACCGGTAAGACCGCCCGCGTGGCAGTGTTCGCGGTCGGCGAGAAGGCCGAGGAGGCAACGGCGGCCGGCGCTGACGTGGTGGGCAGTGACGACCTGATCGAAAAGATCCAGGGCGGGTTCCTGGACTTCGACGCGGCGATCGCCACGCCGGACCAGATGGCCAAGGTCGGCCGGATCGCGCGCATCCTCGGGCCGCGTGGCCTGATGCCCAACCCCAAGACCGGCACCGTCACCCCCGACGTCACCAAGGCGGTGTCCGACATCAAGGGCGGCAAGATCAACTTCCGGATCGACAAGCAGGCCAACCTGCACCTGGTCATCGGCAAGGCGTCCTTCGACGAGAAGCAGCTCGCCGAGAACTACGGCGCCGCACTCGACGAGGTGCTGCGGCACAAGCCGTCGTCGTCGAAAGGCCGCTATCTGAAGAAGATCACGGTCTCGACCACCACCGGCCCCGGCATCCCGGTCGACCCGTCGATCACCCGCAACTTCGCGGAGGCATAGACCGCACTGTTCGAGTGGCCGCCTGATTGGCGGTCGCCGGCAGATCGGGTGTCATGACTGGCCACTCGGCGGTGAAAGTTCTGCGATGCGCCGGCGCAGGTAGTCCCGCCCCGGCTCGGAACCGTTGGACGCCAACGCCTCCCGATACCAGGTAACGGCATCGTCGCGTCGGCCTGCCCGGCGCAGTAAGTCGGCGCGCACCGACGCCACCAGGTTGGACCGCGCCAGCCGCGGATCGTGGGCCACCTTGTCCAACGCCGCCAGGCCGGCGTCCGGGCCGTCGCGGAAACCAACCGCCAGAGCCCGATTCGCCCGTACCACGGGCGAATCGGTCATCGCCAGCAGCCTGTCGTAGGCCGCGCAGATACTGCGCCAGTCGGTCTGCTCCCAGGACGGCGCCGTAGCGTGCAACGCGGCGATCACCGCCTGCGGCAGATATGGCCCCGTCGAACCGTGGCCCGCCCGCAACTGATCCAGGCCACGCGCGATGCGGCCACGGTCCCAGCGACTGCGGTCCTGCTCCTCGAGTGGCACCAGCGCCCCGCTGATGTCCACCCGGGTTGTCCGTCGCGAATCATGCAGCAGCACAAGGGCCGCCAGCGCGTGCGCCTCCGGCTCGCCGGGCATCAGCGCGCACAGCTCTCCGGCCAGCCGGACCCCCTCGTCGCACAGTTCGTCGCGAATCGCCGACGGCCCCGCCGTCGACCAGTAACCCTCGGTGAACACCGAGTAGATGCAGCTGAGCACATGTGGTGTGCGCTCGGGAAGCAACTCGGCGGGCGGCACCCGCAGCGGGATGTTGGCGTGCCGGACCTTGGTCTTGGCACGGGTGATTCGCTGGCCGACCGCGGCTTCGGTCTGCAGCAGTGCGCGGGCGATCTCCGCGACGGTCAACCCGGAGACCAGGCGCAGGGTCAGCGCCAGCTGCGACACCCGGTCAAGTGCCGGATGGGCGCAGGTGAACATCATCCGCAGCTCGTCATCGTGAACGGGATGCGGTTCGGCGTGGTCGGTGCGCGCCCGGATATCGTCCACCACAGCGGCCAATTCCTTTCCCGGACGGACTGATTCGCGGCGCAGCCGGTCGCGGGCGCGGTTACGTGCCACGGTAAGCACCCATCCGCCGGGGTTCTCCGGCACGCCGTCGCGTGGCCAGGCCCGCAGTGCCTCGGCGAAGGCTTCCTGGACGGCGTCTTCGGCGACGGTGAGATCACCCGACCATCGGGCCAGCGTGGCCACGGCCGGGCCCCACTCGCGTCGAAAGACGCCGTCCAGGTCGGCCATGCCTCTACAGGCCGGAGACTCCCGCCAACTGGCGTAGCTCTACCGCGCCGGCGGGGATCATCGCGGCCAGTTTGACCGCCTCGTCACGGTCGCCGGCGGTCAGCACGTAGAAGCCGGTGGCGATCTCGGCGCCTTCCGCGTACGGCCCGTCGGTCAACAGCACCTCGCCGTCGCGGACGCGCACGGTGGTCGCCGTCGCCGGCTCGTGCAACGCGGCGCCGCTGACGATGTGATCGCCTGCGACAGAAGCGAATTCACCATGCCGTGCGGCTTCGGCCTGCCACTCCGGCGTACCGGGGACATTGGCAGCTGCCGGGGGTTCCAGCAGCAAGGCCAGCCACTGACCGTCGGAGCGTGACCACTCCGGATCGACGGTGTGGTAGATCGGCCGGATTTCGATGGCGCCGTGTTTGGCCGCGGGGATGTCGCGGGCGAACGCCAATGCGTCGTCGAGGTTTTCGGCCTCGAAGACGTAGTAGCCACCAGCTACCTCGGCGGCCTCGGCGAACGGGCCGTCGGTGATCGTCGGCGCGTCCGGGCCGCCGGAGATGCGCACGCCGGTTGCCGCGGGCAACAGCGCGTCACCGCCGCGGATCGCCGGCGCCGCTTTGGCGTGGAAACTCTGGTAGGCCGCCATCTCGGATGCACCCTGCTCGGGCGTAAGGTCCCGCTCCTGGCTGATCAACAGAGCTAAGTACTGCATGTCGTCACCTCCGATAGTGAGCGAAACCCTGCGTTCCACTCTCTACCTGTCCGACGAACGACGCAGCCACAATCCGACAGCCCGCCGGAAAAAATCAGGCGAGTTACGCCACAGCTCCCGGCTTGAGGTAGGTGACCAGGCTGACGTCGATCGTCTCGTCGGCGAAGTAGTGCTCGCAGCCGCGCAGGTACCTCATGTACCGGTTGTAAACCTCTTCAGAGGCGATCTCGATGGCCTGCTCTTTGTGGGCCTCCAGCGCGTCGCCCCAGATCCGCAGCGTCCTGACGTAATGCGGCCGCAGCGAAAGCGGTTCGGGAACAATGAATCCGGCCTTCTCGCCATGTGCGACCATCATGTCGGTGCTGGGGAGCCGGCCGCCAGGGAAGATCTCGGTGAGGATGAATTTGATGAACCGCGCCGTCTCGAAGGTGATCTTCTTGCCGCGCGCGTTCAGGTCGTACGGATGAAAGGCCACGCTGCTCTGCACCGTCATCCGCCCGTCCTCGGGCATGATGTTGAATGCGTTCTTGAAGTAGTGGTCGTAGTTTTCGAAACCGAAGTGCTCGAACGCCTCGATGGACACGATCCGGTCGACAGGGTCGCTGAAATCTTCCCAACCACGCAGCAGCACCTGCCGTGAGCGCTCGCTGTCGATGCTTTCCACCACCTGCTTGGCGCGGGCGTGCTGGTTTTTCGACAGTGTCAGGCCGATCACGTTGACGTCGTACTTCTCCACCGCACGCTTCATCGTGGTGCCCCAGCCGCAGCCGATGTCCAGCAGCGTCATCCCGGGCTTCAGGTCCAGCTTGTCCAGGTTCAAGTCGATCTTGGCGATCTGGGCTTCTTCCAGCGTCATGTCGTCACGCTCGAAGTAGGCGCAGCTGTAGGTTCGCGTCGGGTCCTGGAACAGTCCGAAGAAGTCGTCGGAGAGGTCGTAGTGTGCCTGGATGTCTTCGGGGCGCGTCCGCGTCTGGATCGGAGTGACTGGGTTGTCAGTCATCAGCGTCTCGTAGCCTTTCCTGCTGCTTGGGGCGTTGCTGCACTCGGGTGGCGTGCTCGCCGACAGTGCACGTTATCGCGTGGTGAACGCACCATACCCGGCATTCGTCCAAAACCTGGACCGACTCCCCTAGTTTCATTGACTCGGCTGGAAGCTATTTCTCCAGCGTGAATTGGTTGACGTCGATGTAGCCGATCCGAAATCCCTTCGCGCACCCGGTCAAATAATGCATGTAGCGCTCGTAGACCTCTTCGGACTGCATCTCGATGGCTTGGCTCTTGTGCGCCTCCAACGCCGCGGCCCAGTGGTCGAGGGTCTTGGCGTAGTGCGGCTGCAGCGACTGCCTGCGGGTCAGCGTGAAGCCGGCCTTCGACGAGTGGTCCTCGACCTTCTCGATCGACGGCAAGCGGCCGCCTGGGAAGATCTCGGTGACGATGAACTTCATGAACCGGGCCAGCTCGAAGGTCAGCGGCATGCCGCGTTCGGTCATCTGCGCCGGCGTCAACCCGGTGATCGTGTGCAGCAACATCACCCCGTCGTCGGGCAGGGCGTCATAGGCCATCTTGAAGAAGTCGTCGTAGCGGTCGTGGCCGAAGTGCTCGAATGCACCGATTGAGACGATCCGGTCGACGGGCTCCTCGAACTCTTCCCAGCCGGCCAGCAGGATTCGCTTGGTGCGCGGGCTATCCAGTTCGTCGAGCATCTTCTGCACGTGCCCGGCCTGGTTCTTGCTCAGCGTCAGGCCGATCACGTTGACGTCGTACTTCTCGATCGCGCGGCGCATCGTGCTGCCCCAGCCGCAGCCCACGTCGAGCAGCGTCATCCCGGGCTGCAGGCCCAGCTTGCCCAGCGCCAGATCGACCTTGGCCTGCTGGGCCTCCTCCAGCGTCATGTCGTCGCGCTCGAAGTAGGCGCAGCTGTAGGTCTGGCTCGGGTCGAGGAACAGCCGGAAGAAGTCGTCGGACAGGTCGTAGTGCGCCTGGACGTCTTCGAAATGCGGCCTGAGTTTTTGCGCCATTGCGGCGTGCGCCTTTCTGGTTTTTCACGATGGCCGGCCCCGGGACGAGTCGACTACCGACCCCCCGACATCCGACAGCCATGGTAGTCGATCGGCCTGGTCAGACCCAATCGCAGAACCTGCCGTCCGGTGGTCAGCCCTGGGCGAACGTGGCCGTCAGCTCGCCGATCAGCCGATCCCACAGCTGCTCGGGCAGGTCGTGGCCCATGCCGTCGATCAGGTGCAAACGGGCCCCGCGGATCGCGCGGGCAACCATCCGGCCGCCGAACGGGCGCTGCAGCTTGTCGGCGCGGCCGTGCAGGACCACGGTCGGTGCGGTGATCTGCCGGTTGTAGCGCCGCAGGCTGCCGCTGGCGATGATCGCGCTGAAATGCCGGTTGACGCCCCACGGGTAGTAGCAGCGTTCGTAGGCTTCGATCGTCTCGGCGCGGACCCGCTGTTCGGGCGCCGGATAGCGCGGACTGCCGATGATCTTCCAAACCCGCACGGCGTTCTCGGCGATCACGTCGAGCGGCGAATGGGGCGGCGGGCCCTTGAGAATCGCGAGCAGTGCGCTCGGGGCCGGCGGGGGCAGGAACGGCTGGTTGTTGCTGGAGAAGATCACCGCCAGTGACCGCGTCCGTGCGCGGAACTGGGCGGCGAAGATCTGGGCGATCATGCCGCCCATCGAGGCGCCGACGATGTGCGCCCGGTCGATCCCGAGGTGATCGAGCACCGCGGCGGCGTCCTCGGCCATGTGCTCGAGGGTGTAGTCCGCCTTGCCCGGCAAGCCCAGCCAGAACCTGAGCATCCGCGGGATCAGCGGCCCCTCGGACTGCTTGCGGTCGGTTTTGCTGGACAGGCCGACGTCCCGGTTGTCGTAGCGGATCACCCGCAGGCCTTCGGCGACCAGCTTCTCGCAGAACCCGTTGCGCCAGAGCAGCAGTTGCGAGCCCAGCCCCATGATCAGCAGCACGGCCGGGTCGCCGGGGTCGCCCATGTCCTCGTAGTAGATGTCCAGGTCGCCGGAACATGCTGTGCCGCTTCGGATTTCCACAGGAGCCAGACCTCTTTAAACTTCGATGTCGGATTGGTGCTCGCGGCTGACCTCGACCATGAAGTTGGCGAAGTACCCGGTGAGCTGCGGGTCGGACATCATCTGCCATCTCGGCGCCAATAACTTCATGTACCGCTCGACGTAGAGGAACTGCTTGCCGATCAGCACCAGCTCGCGCGGCAGCTTAACGTCGTAGGCGTCGGCCAGCGTCGACAGCTGCCGGCCGATGTCGGCATAGGACATGTCGCCCAGCGTCGACATGGTCAGCGGGGTGGCGAAGCGCTCCAGGTCCTTGGCGGCCTGGGCCTCGGGCTTCATGGTGCCCACGGCACCCATCAGCACGACGATCTTGCCGGCCGCGGCGTGGTCCTTCTTGACCAGCAGGGCGTAGACCAGTTCGCGCAGCAGCCAGCGGGTGCGCGGATCGATGCGGCCCATGATGCCGAAGTCGAAGAACACGATGCGACCGTGGTCGTCGACGTACAAATTGCCGGCGTGCAGGTCGCCGTGGAACAGGCCGTGCCGCAGCCCACCCTCGAACAAGCTGAACAGCAATGCTTTGACCAGCTCGGTACCGTCGAACCCGGCCTTGCGGATGGCGGCGACATCGTCGATGCGGATGCCCTGCACCCGCTCCATCGTCAGCACCCGGTCGCTGGTCAAGTCCCAATACACCTGGGGGACGCGGATGTTGCGGCCCAGCGGTGACGCGTGCAGGTGGGATACCCATGCCTCCATCGACTGCGCCTCGAGGCGGAAGTTCAGCTCCTCGGCCAGGTTGTCGCTGAAGTCGGCGACCACGTCCTGGGCGGACAGCCGGCGACCCAGCTTGGCCAGCTCGACGGTCTGCGCGAAGCGTTTGAGGATCTGCAGATCGGCCGCCACCCGGCGGCGGATGCCCGGCCGCTGGATTTTGACGACGACCTCCTCGCCGCTGTGCAAGGTGGCGTAGTGCACCTGGGCGATGGACGCCGAGGCGAACGGCTCTTCGTCGAAGCTGGCGAACAGCTCCGACGGGTCGCCGCCGAGCTCTTCGGCGAACAGCTTGTGCACCTGGTCTTTGTCCGCCGGCGGCACCCGGTCGAGCAGCCCGCGGAACTCACGCGACAGCTGTTCGCCGAAGGCGCCCGGGCTGGACGCGATGATCTGCCCGAACTTCACATAGGTCGGGCCCAGGTCGGCGAAGGTCTGCGGGAGTTGCTTGATCACCTTCTGCTGTAGCGGACCCTTGCCGGGCAGCTTGGCGACGATGCGTGCGGCGGTGCGGGTGAGCTGCCAACCGGTTACTCCGATGCGGGCCACCTCGACCGGCAACGGCACCCGGTCAAGCTTGGCTACGTCGCGGTGGTTGTTGGAACTCATTGGTGCAGTCTCTCAAATTGCCCAGGTCGGTACCGAATCACGCAGGTCAGGGGGTTAGCCGTTGGCCGATCTAGCGGCTGAAGTTCTCCTGCAGCGCCTCGACGATCGGGCGCCAGACCGGTTCGGGGAGGTCGTGGCCCATACCGTCGACGACGACGAACCGGGCGCCCGGGATCGCCGCGGCGACGCCGCGCCCGTTGCGCGGACGCACCATCGGGTCGCGGGAACCGTGCAGCACCACCGTCGGCGCGGTGATCGCCTTGCTGTAGGCCAGCAGGCTGCCGGTGCCCAGGACGGCGTCGAACTGACGCAGCATGCCGGGCGGATAGCTGGACCGCTCGGCGAGCCGCCGGACGCGCTGGCGCAGCTCGTTCTCGGGCGGCAAGTAGTTGGGGCCGTTGAACACCGCGATGTTGCGCACCTCGAAGGCCAGCTTCTCCTCGTCTGAGGCGTCGTCGCCGGGCCCCCCGAACGCCAGCCGGATCACCCGCCACGCCGGTAGCCGGGAGAACGGCTTGCCGGTGCTGGACATGATGATGGCCAGCGACGCCACCCGCTGCTGCTCGGTGGCGGCCAGGATCTGCGCGATCATCCCGCCCATCGAGGCGCCGACGACGTGTGCCCGGTCGAGGCCGAGGTGATCGAGCAGCGCGACCACGTCGCGCGTCATGTCGACCAGCGTGTAAGGCACCGGGCTGCTGCGGCCCAGCAGATAGCGCCAGACCCGGCGATACACCGCGCCCTCGGCGCGCATCCCGTGCATCTTGGCCGACAGCCCGGTGTCGCGGTGGTCGAACCGGATCACCCGATACCCGGCGTCGACGAGGTGACTGCAAAACCCGTCCGGCCACATCGGCAGCTGGGCGCCCAGCCCCATGATCAGCAGCACCGGCGGGCCGGCCGGGTCGCCGAGGTCTTCGTAAAACAGCTCGACGGCGCCGTGCTCGGTGTCGCGGCGGGCCAGGCCGCTACGAGTCAGCATGTTTCGTCCAGGGCTGCACCCAGCCGTCGATACTCCAGCCCTCCAGCCCGGCGATCAGCTCGTACATGGTGGCGCCGTCGATGCTTTCCCGGATGATGTCGGCGTGCCCGGAGTGGCGGGCCAGCTCGTTGATCACATGCAGGATCACCCATCGCACCGACCAGGCGTCCAGACCCTTGGGGAACCACGGGATGTCGGTGGGCACCGGCACGGCGGCGTCCAGGTCGGCGGTGTCCACCAGCCGCAGCGATTTGGCGTTCTCGGCTTCGAACGCGCTGAGCAGGCCCGCCAGCGTCTCGTCGGGCCGCATCACGTGCTGGTCGGCGAAGTCCTTGGCGATCTCGTCGAACGGCCGGGTGTCGCGCGGCGGGGCGTCGGGTGCGGCGGCGACCCGCGCCATCCAGGTGCGCTGCATACCGGTGACGTGTTTGACCAGCCCGCCGATCGACAACCCGCTGACCGTCGGCCGCGAACGAGCCTGTCCGTCGGTCAGGCCGTAGGCCACCGCGAAGAACGCGCTCTGATGAAAGGCCAGGTACTCGCGCAGGGCGCTGCGTTCATCGGCCACGGGGGAGGCGAGGGCGGGCATTAATCCGTAATACCAAACCCGGTGATACCAAGCCGATCGACGTGTCGCGTCTTTGACGCCGCGCGACGCCGGTCGCGGTCGTAGGGTGCGGGAATGCAGGTGATCTCGGCGGAATCGACTGAACTTTTCGTCGGTCCGCCGGATGCGCCGTTGCAGGTGGTTCGGGTGACGGTCAGCGGCGGCACCGAGCCCACGCTGGTCCGGGTCGACGGCGACGGGCTGAGCGGCGAGACGCTGGCCCGGATCGGTCAGGGCACTGTCGAGGTGCCTGTTGCCGTCGAGCACCCGGTCGTCGGCCAGCGTCGCGCCGCGCAGGTGCGCGTCGCGGGCGGCACGACACCGTTGGCCTTCACTGTCGCCGAAGCCGGCTGGACGATGTTCATGATCAGCCACTTCCACTACGACCCGGTGTGGTGGAACACCCAGGGCGCCTATACCAGCGTGTGGCGGCAGGACCCGCCGGACAGGTGTCGCAACGGCTTTGAGTTGGTGCGCGCGCACCTGGAGATGGCCCGCCGTGAACCCGAGTACAAATTTGTGCTCGCCGAAGTCGACTACCTCAAGCCGTACTGGGACACCTATCCCGAGGACCGCGCCGATTTGCGCCGGCTGATCGCCGAGGGCCGGCTGGAGATCATGGGCGGTACCTACAACGAACCCAACACCAACCTCACCAGCCCGGAGACGACAATCCGGAATCTGGTGCATGGCGCTGGCTTTCAGCGCGACGTGCTCGGCGGCAACCCGGCTACCGCCTGGCAGCTCGACGTTTTCGGCCACGATCCGCAGTTTCCGGGGATGGCCGCCGACGCCGGGCTGACATCGAGCTCGTGGGCCCGTGGACCGCACCACCAGTGGGGCCCGATGCACAGCGAGGGCGGCGTGGCGGGCATGCAGTTTTGCAGCGAGTTCGAGTGGATCGCGCCGTCCGGGCGCGGTCTGCTCACCCACTACATGCCCGCGCATTACGGGGCCGGCTGGGCGATGGACGACGCGGCGTCGCTGGCCGAGGCCGAGCAGGCGACCTACCGGCTGTTCGCCGAGCTGAAGAAGGTCGCGCTGACTCGCAACGTGCTGCTGCCGGTGGGCACCGACTACACCCCGCCGAACAAGTGGGTCACCGAGATTCACCGGGACTGGGGTTCGCGCTACACCTGGCCGCGGTTCGTGTGTGCGCTGCCGAGTGAGTTCTTCGCCGCCGTCCGCGCCGAATTGGACGCCCGCGCGCTGGTGCCGTCGCCGCAAACCCGGGACATGAACCCGATCTACACCGGCAAGGACGTGTCGTTCATCGACACCAAGCAGGCCAACCGGGCCGCCGAGAACGCCGTCTTGGACGCCGAGAAGTTCGCGGTGTTCGCCAGTCTGCTGGCCGGTGCCGACTACCCGCAGGCCGCGCTGGCCAGGGCGTGGGTGCAGCTGGCCTACGGCGCGCACCACGACGGCATCACCGGCTCGGAGTCCGACCAGGTCTACCTCGATCTGCTGACCGGCTGGCGCGATGCGTGGGAGCTTGGCCGCACCGCCCGGGACAACTCCCTGGCGCTGTTGTCCAGCGCGGTGGATGGCGACGTGATCGTATGGAACCCGTTGGCGCACAACCGGACCGACGTCGTCACATGTCGGATCGAAGCACCGGTCGGGGCCGGGGTGCGGGTGCTTGACCACGACGGCGCCGAGCTGCCCGCGCTGGTCGAGCATCACGGACGGTCGGTCAGCTGGCTGGCGCGCGACGTGCCGTCGCTGGGTTGGCGGGCCTACCGGCTGGTCGCCGGCGATACCTCGTCGAGCTGGAACCCGTTGCGCGGCAAGCAGATCAGGAACGAGCATTACCGGCTGGTTGTCGACCCGGCCCGCGGCGGGGGAGTGTCATCGCTGATACGAGACGGCCGGCAGCTGATTGCCGAGGACCGGGTGGGCAACGAGCTGGCCGTCTATGCGGAATACCCGGCGCACCCGACCGGCGGCGAGGGCCCGTGGCATCTGCTGCCCAAGGGGCCGGTGGTCAGCTCGTCGGAAAGCTCAGCGGAAGTCCGGGCTTATCAATGCCCGCTGGGACAGCGGCTGGTCGTGGCCGGCCGGATCGGTGAGTTGTTGCGCTACACCCAGACGCTGACGCTGTGGCACGGCGTCGACCGGGTGGACTGCAGCACCACGATCGACGACTTCGCCGACGCCGACCAGCTGCTGCGACTGCGCTGGCCGTGCCCGGTGCCGGGCGCCATGCCGATCAGCGAGGTCGGCGATGCCGTCGTGGGGCGTGGTTTCGCGTTGCTGCACAAGCCTCATTCGGGTGCTGAGTCCGTCGACACCGCCGAACACCCGTGGACGCTGGACAACCCGGCCTACGGTTGGTTCGGGCTGTCCTCGGCGGTCCGGGTGCGCTGTGTCTCTGCTCAAGGCGACTACGTGCGCGCGGTGTCGGTAGCAGAGGTGGTCGCCCCGACCGAGCCGATGGCCGGCCTGCTGGCGCGCGACCTGATGGTCGCGCTGGTGCGTGCCGGGGTGACGGCGACCTGCAGCAGCGCCGACAAGCCGCGCTACGGCCATCTCGGCGTCGACTCGAACCTGCCGGATGCCCGCATCGCGCTGGGCGGGCCGGGGCAGAACCCCTTCACCAAGGCCGTGCTGGCCGCCGCCGATCCGGCCTACACGGGCGAGCTCGAGCGGCAGCTCGCCGATACCGGCCGCGCCAGAGTGTGGGTGCCGGCCGCGGCGCCGTTGGCGGCCAGCTGGATCCCGGGCGCCGACCTGCGGGATTCGCGGGCGCTGCCGGTGCTGGTGATCGCCAGCCGCGACGACGCCGACCTCGGGCCGGCGATCGCGTCGGTTGCCGACGACCTCGTCGACGCCGAGATCGTCGTCAGCCAGCACGCCCCGTCGGGTCTGCAGCGCTTCGAGTCGCGGACGGTCGCGCTGCTCAACCGCGGGGTGCCCAGCTTCGCCGTTGAGACCGACGGCACCCTGCACACCGCACTGATGCGGTCATGCACTGGCTGGCCGTCCGGCATCTGGATCGATGAGCCACGCCGCACCGCGCCGGACGGCTCGAACTTCCAACTGCAGCATTGGACACACGTTTTCGACTACACGCTGGTCTGCGGCGCCGGCGACTGGCGTCAAGCCGAGATCCCGGCCCGCAGCGCCGAGTTCGGCCACCCACTGCTGGCCGTGACGGCATCCGACCGAGTCGGCGGGCTGCCCGACACCGGATCACTGCTGCAGATCGAGCCGGCCGGCGCAGTGCAACTGGGTGCACTCAAGGCGGCGGGCAACCCGCTGGCACGAGGCAGCGCCCACCCCGTCGACCCCGGCCGCGTCGCCCTCCGGCTGGTGGAAACCCGCGGCGGCGACACCGATGTCATCGTGCGCTCGCCGCTGGGCACGGTGTCCGAGCTGCATCCGGCCGATCTACTGGAGCGGCCGCGGCTGCGATCTCGCAGCCGCGCGGTCACCGGGCTGCACGGCTACCAAATTTGCACGGCGCTGGCGCGCTTCGAGCTGCCCAAGCTAGTCGACGGCGGCGACGCCGTGTTGGCCCCCGAGGCCGAGACCTGTCAGCCGCTGTACTCGCGGTACTGGCTGCACAACCGCGGGCCCGCCCCCCTCGGCGGGCTACCCGCGGTAGCCCATCTGCACCCGCACCGGCTCACCGCCGCCCCGGGCGCCGACGTGGTGCTGCGCTTGACCGCGGCCAGCGACAGCAGCGATGCACCGCTGGCCGGCATCGTCAGGCTGGTGGGTCCGCACGGCTGGTCGGCGAGCCCCGCCGAGCTGCCCTTTACGCTGCCACCCGGCGAACATTTGGAGGCCGACGTAGTGCTGACGATGCCGCCGCACACTGAACCCGGCCGGTATCCGGTGCGCGCGCAGCTGCAAGTCACGGACACCGACGTGCCAGCCGCCTGGCGTCAGATCGTCGAAGACGTGTGCATCGTTTCCGTCGGCGAGGGCGACCACGGCCGACTGCTGTACCTGGTCGACGGCCCGGCCGATGTCGAGCTGGCTGCGGGCGACTCGGCTCGGCTGGCCGTCACCGTCGGCACCGACGCGTGCGCCGACCTGAGCCTGGAGGCCCACCTGATCAGTCCGTGGGGGACCTGGGAGTGGGTTGGCCCGGCGACGCTGGGCGCGGTGCTGCCCGCCCGCGACACCGTCGAGCTCGGCTTCGAGGTGAGCCCGCCGCCCTGGGTGCCGCCCGGCCAGTGGTGGGCCCTGGTCCGGGTCGGCTGCGCCGGCCGGCTGGTGTACTCACCCGCGGCCAAGGTCACGGTCCGATGACCGCGGCGATCGTCGGCGGCGTACCGCTGTCGGTCGACGAGGTCGACGCGCGCGAGGCGCAGTTGCGCAGTGCCGGTCAGGGTTCGCTGGCAGCGGCGCTGCCGGCAACCGGCACCAGTGAGGGCAGGCAACTGCGCCGCTGGCTGACTCAACTGATCGTGACCGAACGGGTGGTCGCGGCCGAGGCCGCGGCGCTGGGCGTGACCGCTCGGGACGCACCGAGCGAGGCCGAGCTGCTGCCCGACACCACGGCCCGGCTGGAGATCGGCAGCATCGCCGCGGCGGTGCTGTCGGACCCCTGCGCGCGGGCACTGTTCGCTCGCGTCACCGCCGCGGTCGACGTCAGCGACGCCGACGTGGCCGGCTACCACCAGCGAAACCCGCTGCGGTTCGCCGCGACGGGTCCCGGCCGCCATGGCTGGCGCGCTGCGGCCGTCACCGCCCCGCCGTTGCACCAGGTGCACGCGGTGATCGCCGACCACCTGCGGGCTGCCGCGCGACGCCGAGCCTTCCGGGTGTGGCTCGACGAACGGCGGGCCGAGCTGGTGCGGCTGGCACCCGGGTACGAGCATCCCGGCGACCCGCGTCAACCCGACAACACCCACCGGCACTGATCCCGAATGCTCACCCTGACTCTCGACATCGGCGGCACCAAGATCGCCGTCGGCCTCGTCGACCCGGCTGGCACCCTGGTGCATACCGCCACCCGGCGTACGCCGAAAGAACAAGGTGCCGAACAGGTTTGGGACGCAGTTCAGCAGATGATCGCCGACACCGTACGAGCCGCCGGCGAGGCGATCCGCGGAGTCGGCATCGCCTCGGCCGGTCCGGTTCACCTGGCCACCGGGACCGTCAGCCCGATCAACATCCCCTGCTGGCGCGACTTTCCGCTGCGGGACCGGGTCGCCGCCGAAGTGCCCAACGTGCCGGTGCAGTTGGCCGGCGACGGCGTCTGCATGACGCTCGGCGAGCATTGGTGCGGCGCCGGACGCGGTGCCGACTTCCTGCTCGGCATGGTCGTTTCCACCGGAGTGGGCGGTGGGCTGGTGCTCGACGGCGTGCCCTATCACGGGCGGACCGGCAACGCCGGACACGTCGGCCACGTGGTGGTCGAGCTTGACGGGCAGCCGTGCTCCTGCGGCGGGCACGGCTGCGTGGAGACCGTCGCGGCCGGGCCGTGGATGACGCGGTGGGCGTTGGCCAACGGTTGGGCGGCGCCGCCCGGCGCCGACGCCAAGGTGCTGGCCGCCGCGGCAGACGCCGGTGATGCGGTGGCGCTGCGGGCCTTTCGGCGCGGCGCCACCGCGCTGGCCGCGATGATCGCCTCGGTCGCGGCGGTGTGTGACCTGGACCGTGTCGTTGTCGGTGGCGGGGTCGCAAAGTCTGGTCGGACGCTGTTCGACCCGCTGGAGGCGGCCTTGGCGGGCTATGCCGGGTTGGATTTCATCCGCGGCGTGCGGGTGGTGCCGGCCGCACTTGGCGGCGACGCCGGCCTGATCGGCGCCGCGGCGCTTGTCTCATCCGTCACTTGAATCACTCGGCGGAACGATGTGGCGTTGTGCACCAGTGAGCGAATTCTCCGGTGATGTCGTACCGGTATGCGACGGTCCTTCGATGCACAACCTGCGAGGCACCGAACTGCGTTACGTGCTGACGATGCACCTGTTCAGCCACGGCCGTGCAACCATCAAGGACCTGCTCGACGCGTTGGATCACCACGGCTTCGAGGTCGCAGGCCAACCGAACAAATCGGTGTCGGATGCGTTGCGATGGGAGCGGCGGCGCGGGAGGGTCCACCGTCTCGCGCGGGGCGTGTACGGCCCCGGTGAAATGCCGCGCGGCACCGAGCACCGGATTCATCGGCGAGTGCTGGCGCTGCGGGCCGAGGCAATTCGCTCGAAGCCGGGCACAACGGCACATGGTCCTCAGCGTTGACACCTGAGACTCGCCGTTTTGGCTGATAGCGGCAGGCCACGCTATTGTGGGTGCCGATCCACCGAAGACCGTCGGTCACCGAGCAATCGGTTGAAGGTCCGGGAATTCCCGGCGGCCCACGCAGGAGGACGAGGCAGACCTTCGTCGGCACGCGCCGACGCAATGTTCACGCCCCGACCGCGTCCTGCGTCGGGGCGTTCGTCATTTCCGGGCCAGGCGCTTTCAAGACCCCTAAGGAGGTTGCATGGCCCGGGCTGATAAGGCCACCGCCGTTGCAGACATCGCCGAGCAGTTCAGGGCGTCCACTGCCACCGTGATCACCGAATATCGCGGCCTGTCCGTGGCGAATCTCGCTGAGCTGCGCCGGTCGCTGGCCGGTTCGGCGACCTACGCGGTCGCCAAGAACACGCTGATCAAGCGGGCCGCCTCGGAGGCGGGCGTCGAGGGGCTCGACGAACTGTTCGTCGGACCGACCGCGATCGCCTTCGTCAGCGGCGAGGCAGTCGACGTCGCCAAGGCCATCAAGACCTTCGCCAAGGAGCACAAGGCGCTGGTCATCAAGGGCGGCTACATGGACGGTCATGCGCTGACCGTCGCCGAGGTCGAGCGCATCGCCGACCTGGAGTCGCGCGAGGTGCTGCTGGCCAAACTGGCCGGGGCGATGAAGGCGAACCTGTCGAAGGCAGCCGGGCTGTTCAACGCGCCGGCCTCGCAGGTGGCCCGGCTCGCTGCCGCACTGCAAGAGAAGAAGGCCGCCGAACAGCCTGCGGCGCCGGCCGAAACACCAGCGGCTGAGACCGCCGAAACACCCGCCGAAACCACCGAATAACCCCAAACCCATCAAGGAAGGACCCACACCATGGCCAAGCTGTCCACCGACGAACTGCTCGACGCGTTCAAGGAACTGACCCTGCTGGAGCTCTCGGAGTTCGTGAAGAAGTTCGAGGAGACCTTCGAGGTCACTGCGGCCGCCCCGGTCGCCGTCGCCGCCGCCGCTCCTGGCGGGGGCGCTCCGGCCGCCGAGGCGGCCGAGGAGCAGTCCGAGTTCGACGTGATCCTCGAATCCGCGGGCGACAAGAAGATCGGCGTCATCAAGGTTGTGCGTGAGATCGTCTCGGGCCTGGGCCTCAAGGAGGCCAAGGATCTGGTCGACGGCGCGCCCAAGCCGGTTTTGGAGAAGGCTCCCAAGGAAGCTGCCGAGGAGGCCAAGACCAAGCTCGAGGCCGCCGGCGCCACCGTCACCGTCAAGTAGTCGACTCAGCGATACCCCCGAAGCCAAGCCGGCTTCGGGGGTTTCGTGTTCTCAGCCCCGCTGCACTGCCGAGCGCTGCGACTCTTGCACCCGCTCAGGCGAGTCACCAAGTGCAATGAGAAGGTTCGCCGTCAACGCACCGAGCACCGGCCCGGTGGCGCTGTCCTGCGCACCGTAGTAACCGGCGAGTTCAAGCATCATGAAGCCGTGGACCGCCGCCCAGAACTGGGCGGCGATGGCCACCACGGTGGCATCGTCGGAGGCTGATCCTGCGGTGATCCGACCTGCCAGCATGCAGCGGTGCACGCCTCGCACGACATGCGCGAAGCTGGGGTAGTGGTCGTTGATCTCGGCCACGCTCAACGTCAGCACATCGTGTGCCGGCGCGTTGATGCCGTGCGCGCTGGTGCTGCCGAACATCAGTCGGTACATGTGCGGACGCTCGATGGCATAGCGGCGGTAGGCGATCTCGGTGGCTATCAGATCCGCGACCGGGTCGGACGTCGGCGCCATCGTCATCGCGGCATCGAACTGGCCCAACCCCTCCTCGGCAACCGCGGCGATCAACGCGGGCATGCCGCCGAAATGCGTGTACACCGCCATCGTCGAGGTCCCGGCGGCGGCGGCGATCTTGCGGGTTTGCAGTGCGTCGGGACCGTCCTCGTTGAGGATCTCCACGGCAGCGCGCAGCAACTGCGCGCGCACGTTGCGCTCGGTCTGGGAAGGCGCTGGAGTCATCAGTTGTCATCTTGACACAGCAGACCCGGACGCGTATAACAATGAAATATCAATGTTATAGGAGCTGGGAGACAGATTGTGACCACCGCAGCGACCGCCGTACCGGCGAACCCGTACCTCGACGACTGCCTGGCACCGGTAACCGTTGAAGTGACCGCGACCGACCTGGCGGTCACCGGGCACATCCCCGACTTCCTCGACGGGCGCTACCTGCGCAACGGGCCCAATCCTGCCGCCGAGGTCGACCCGGCCACCTACCACTGGTTCAGCGGCGACGGCATGGTGCACGGAGTAGCGCTGAGCGACGGGCAGGCCCGCTGGTACCGCAACCGGTGGGTGCGCAGCTTGTCGGTGTGCGCCACCCTCGGCGAGAAAGTGCCGAGCCGGCTCGACCCGCGGGCCGGCATGCTGAGCTTCGGTGCCAACACCAATGTGTTGAGCCATGCCGGACGGACCCTGGCCCTGGTGGAGGGCGGAGCCGCCAACTACGAGCTCACCGACGAGCTCGACACCGTGGGAACGTGCGATTTCGATGGCACTCTGGCGGGCGGCTACGCCGCACATCCGCATCGCGACCCGCGCACCGGCGAATTGCATGCCGTTTCTTACTCGTTCGCGCGCGGGCGCAGCGTGCAGTACTCGGTGATCGACGCCCGGGGCCGAGCCCGCCACACGGAGGACATCGAGGTGGGCGGATCGCCGATGATGCACGACTTCTCGCTGACGGATAAATACGTGGTGTTCTACGACCTGCCGGTGACGTTCGACCCGGCGCAGGTGGTGCCGGCGAAGGTGCCTTCCTGGCTGGGGCTGCCGGCCCGGCTGGCGCTGCAATCGCTGATCGGCAGGGTGCGGGTGCCGAGCCCGATCACCGCGATGATGAACCGCAACCCCAAGCACTCCGACCGGATGCCCTACGCCTGGAACCCCCGCTACCCGGCGCGTATCGGCGTCATGCCCCGCGAAGCCGGTGTTAAGGCCGGAAAAGCCTCGGTGCGGTGGTTCGACATCGAACCCTGCTACGTCTATCACCCGCTCAACGCCTACTCCGAAGTCCGCAACGGCACCGAGATCCTGGTCCTCGACGTAGTGCGCTACCAGCGGATGTTCGACCGCGACCGGCGTGGGCCCGGCGAAAGCAGCCCGACGTTGGACCGGTGGACGATCAACCTGACGATCGGAGCGGTGAACAGCGAACGCCGCGACGACCGCCCGCAGGAATTTCCCCGGATCAACGAGACCAGGCTCGGCCAGCGGCATCGCTTCGGCTACACCGTCGGCATCAACAACGGCTTCCTCGACTCAGGCAGAACGCAAATGTCGACATCGCTGTACAAGCACGACTACTTGACCGGATCCAGCACGGTGGCGCCGCTCGACCCCGAGCTGGTGATCGGCGAGATGTCGTTCGTGCCGCGTCCCGCCGCCGAATCGCAGGATCAGGCCGAGGATGACGGCATTCTGCTCGGCTACGGCTATCACCGTGGCCGCGACGAAGGCCAGCTGGTGTTGCTCGACGCGCAAACCTGCGAATCGGTGGCCACCGTTCACTTGCCGCAACGGGTTCCGATGGGCTTTCACGGCAACTGGTCGCCGCGGGCGTGACGAAATCGCTGCCGATCATGAATTTCCGGCGATAGCCGCACTAGGCAACTCCTTCATTATCGGTGCGCTACAGTGACTCATGCCACAAGCTGGGCTTGGGCTGCGTTGAGCAACATCGGCGGGAGGGTTTCGCATGGGTATCGGTATCGAGGTTGAGGGGCTGACAAAGTCCTTCGGATCCCAGCGAATCTGGGAAGACGTCACGATGGAGATCCCGGCGGGCGAGGTCAGCGTGTTGCTGGGCCCGTCGGGTACCGGTAAGTCCGTCTTTTTGAAGTCGCTGATCGGGCTGCTGCGCCCGGAGCGCGGTTCGATCATCGTCGACGGCACCGACATCACCGAATGCTCAGCCAAGGAGCTTTACGACATCCGCACGCTGTTCGGCGTGATGTTTCAGGACGGCGCCCTGTTCGGGTCGATGAACCTGTTTGACAACACCGCGTTCCCGTTGCGCGAGCACACCAAGAAGAAGGAAGGCGAGATCCGTGACGTCGTCATGGAGAAGCTGGAGATGGTGGGTCTGGGCGGGGATGAGAAGAAGTTCCCGGGTGAGATCTCCGGCGGTATGCGCAAGCGCGCCGGGCTGGCCCGCTCCCTGGTGCTCGACCCGCAGATCATTCTGTGTGACGAGCCTGACTCGGGTCTGGACCCGGTCCGAACCGCTTACCTGAGCCAGCTGCTGATCGACATCAACGCGCAGATCGACTGCACGATCTTGATCGTTACGCACAACATCAACATCGCTCGTACCGTGCCGGACAACATGGGCATGCTGTTCCGCCGCAAGCTGGTCATGTTCGGTCCCCGCGAGGTGTTGTTGACCAGCGACGAGCCGGTTGTCAAGCAGTTCCTCAACGGGCGCCGTATCGGGCCGATCGGTATGTCGGAGGAAAAGGACGAGGCCACCATGGCCGAGGAACAGGCCCACCTCGAGGCCGGCCACCACGACGGCGGCGTCGAGGAGATCGAGGGGGTGCCGCCGCAGATCGAGGCCACTCCCGGGATGCCGGAGCGCAAGGCGGTCGGCCGTCGGCAGGCCCGCGTCCGGGAGAACCTGCACCTGCTGCCCAAGAACGCTCAAGAAGCGATCATGGAATCGTTCGAGGCCAACGGCAGTCAGTCAGCGCACGACTACGACGCCGCCGCGGCCCGCCACCGCGGCGACGACGCGGACACCGCGTCCATCCCCACCCAACGCGGCTACTGAGCCGGCCCTGATCCGCTCGGCCCGAAAGAAGTTGATCCACCGACTTGGCGCGTCACCTCTTGACTGAAGCGCCCGAAGGGGCCACTCTGTTGGGCAGCATGCGTGAACGGGTAGATCTAGACGCCAGCCAGCGCTCCAATCCCCGAGCACGGTAGTTGAGGAATGCGCAGTCCTGCGCTATTGTTGGACGTTGCGCTGGCTGCTTCCTGCCCACCTCACCCGCCACTCGACACCGTGGTCCTAGCCTGAGCCCGTTTCTGGCTCAGCGACCTCGCTGCGTGCGTGAGACCCGGACAGATCGTCCGCCAGCCGAACCGACACAGTTATAGCGGCGAACAGGTCCGGTCACTGCCGGCGCCCTAAGTCGCACTAGGTGCTGGAAGGACGCATCTTGGCAGTCTCCCGCCAGAGCAAGAAAACCCCTAAAAGTTCTGCCTCCTCTTACAGCTCCGTCCCCGGAGCACCTAACCGAATTTCCTTCGCCAAGCTCCGCGAACCGCTCGAGGTTCCGAATCTGCTGGACGTGCAGATCGACTCGTTCGAGTGGCTGATCGGTGAGCCGCGCTGGCGTGAGGCGGCCGCTGCCCGCGGCGACGCCAAACCGGTCGGGGGCCTCGAGGAGGTGCTCGAGGAGCTGTCGCCGATCGAGGACTTTTCCGGGTCGATGTCGCTGTCGTTCTCGGATCCGCGCTTTGACGAGGTCAAGGCGCCGGTCGATGAGTGCAAAGACAAGGACATGACGTACGCGGCCCCGCTGTTCGTCACCGCCGAGTTCATCAACAACAACACCGGCGAGATCAAGAGCCAGACGGTGTTCATGGGCGACTTCCCGAAGATGACCCCGAAGGGCACCTTCATCATCAACGGCACCGAGCGGGTAGTCGTCAGCCAGCTGGTCCGCTCGCCGGGCGTCTACTTCGACGAGACCATCGATAAGTCGACCGAGAAGACGCTGCACAGCGTCAAGGTGATCCCGAGCCGCGGTGCCTGGTTGGAGTTCGACGTCGACAAGCGCGACACCGTCGGTGTGCGCATCGACCGCAAGCGCCGTCAGCCGGTCACCGTGCTGCTCAAGGCGCTGGGCTGGACCGCCGAGCAGATCCGGGACCGGTTCGGCTTCTCCGAGATCATGATGTCGACGCTGGAGAAGGACAACACCGCCGGCACCGACGAGGCGCTGCTGGACATCTACCGCAAGCTGCGCCCAGGCGAACCGCCGACCAAGGAGTCGGCGCAGACCCTGTTGGAGAACCTGTTCTTCAAGGAGAAGCGCTACGACCTGGCCCGAGTTGGCCGCTACAAGATCAACAAGAAGCTGGGTCTGAAAACGGTCGAAGCCGTTAACCCCGGTAGGACGACGCTGACCGAAGAGGACGTCGTCGCCACCATCGAATACCTGGTGCGCCTGCATGAGGGTCAGGCCACCATGACCGTCCCCGGTGGCGTCGAGGTGCCGGTGGAGACCGACGACATCGACCACTTCGGCAACCGTCGGCTGCGCACAGTCGGTGAGCTGATCCAGAACCAGATCCGGGTCGGCATGTCCCGGATGGAGCGCGTCGTCCGCGAGCGGATGACCACGCAGGACGTCGAGGCGATCACGCCGCAGACCCTGATCAACATCCGGCCGGTGGTCGCTGCGATCAAGGAGTTCTTCGGCACCAGCCAGCTGTCGCAGTTCATGGACCAGAACAATCCGCTGTCCGGGCTCACCCACAAACGCCGCCTGTCGGCGCTGGGCCCCGGCGGTCTGTCGCGTGAGCGCGCCGGGCTGGAGGTCCGCGACGTGCACTCCAGCCACTACGGCCGGATGTGCCCGATCGAGACTCCGGAAGGCCCGAACATCGGCCTGATCGGCTCGCTGTCGGTGTACGCGCGGGTCAACCCGTTCGGCTTCATCGAGACGCCCTACCGCAAGGTGGTCGACGGTGTGGTCACCGACGAGATCGAGTACCTGACCGCCGACGAGGAGGACCGCCACGTCGTCGCGCAGGCCAACTCGCCGCTCGACGAGGCCGGAAGGTTCACCGAGGCCCGCGTGCTGGTGCGCCGGAAGGGCGGCGAGGTCGAGTACGTGTCCTCGGCCGAGGTGGACTATATGGACGTCTCGCCGCGCCAGATGGTGTCGGTGGCCACCGCGATGATCCCGTTCCTCGAGCACGACGACGCCAACCGCGCCCTGATGGGTGCCAACATGCAGCGCCAGGCGGTTCCGCTGGTGCGCAGCGAGGCACCGCTGGTGGGCACCGGGATGGAGCTGCGCGCCGCGATCGACGCCGGTGACGTCGTCGTCGCCGACAAGGGCGGCGTCATCGAGGAGGTCTCGGCCGACTACATCACGGTGATGGCCGACGACGGCACCCGGCACACCTACCGGATGCGCAAGTTCGCCCGCTCCAACCACGGCACCTGCGCCAACCAGCGTCCGATCGTGGACTCCGGGCAGCGGGTCGAGGCCGGTCAAGTGATCGCCGACGGCCCGTGCACCGACAACGGTGAGATGGCGCTGGGCAAGAACCTGCTGGTGGCGATCATGCCGTGGGAAGGCCACAACTACGAGGACGCGATCATCCTGTCCAACCGCCTGGTTGAGGAGGACGTGCTGACCTCGATCCACATCGAGGAGCACGAGATCGACGCCCGCGACACCAAGCTGGGCGCCGAGGAGATCACCCGGGACATCCCGAACGTCTCCGACGAGGTGCTGGCCGACCTGGACGAGCGCGGCATCGTGCGCATCGGTGCCGAGGTCCGCGACGGCGACATCCTGGTCGGCAAGGTCACTCCCAAGGGTGAGACCGAGCTGACCCCCGAGGAGCGGCTGCTGCGGGCGATCTTCGGCGAGAAGGCCCGCGAGGTGCGCGACACCTCGCTCAAGGTGCCGCACGGCGAGTCCGGCAAGGTGATCGGCATCCGGGTGTTCTCCCGCGAGGACGACGACGAGCTGCCGGCCGGTGTCAACGAGCTGGTTCGCGTCTACGTGGCCCAGAAGCGGAAGATCTCCGACGGCGACAAGCTGGCCGGCCGCCACGGCAACAAGGGCGTGATCGGCAAGATCCTGCCGGTCGAGGACATGCCGTTCCTGCCGGACGGCACGCCGGTGGACATCATCTTGAACACCCACGGTGTGCCGCGACGGATGAACATCGGCCAGATCCTCGAGACGCACCTGGGTTGGTGCGCCCACAGTGGGTGGAAGGTCGACGTCGCCGGCGGAGCGCCGGACTGGGCTGCCCACCTGCCCGAGGAGCTGCTGGATGCCGAGCCGAACAACATCGTCTCGACCCCGGTCTTCGACGGCGCCAAGGAATCGGAGCTGCAGGGTCTGCTGGCCTCGACGCTGCCCAACCGCGACGGCGACGTGCTGGTCGACAGCGACGGCAAGGCGGTGCTGTTCGACGGCCGGTCCGGCGAGCCGTTCCCGTACCCGGTGACGGTTGGCTTCATGTACATCATGAAGCTGCACCACCTGGTGGACGACAAGATCCACGCCCGCTCCACCGGCCCGTACTCGATGATCACCCAGCAGCCGTTGGGTGGTAAGGCGCAGTTCGGTGGACAGCGGTTCGGTGAGATGGAGTGCTGGGCCATGCAGGCCTACGGCGCGGCGTACACGCTGCAGGAGCTGTTGACCATCAAGTCCGACGACACCGTCGGCCGGGTCAAGGTGTACGAGGCGATCGTCAAGGGCGAGAACATCCCCGAGCCGGGCATCCCCGAGTCGTTCAAGGTGCTGCTCAAGGAGTTGCAGTCGCTGTGCCTCAATGTCGAGGTGCTGTCCAGTGACGGCGCGGCGATCGAGATGCGCGACGGCGACGACGAGGACCTGGAGCGCGCGGCAGCGAACCTGGGAATCAACTTGTCCCGCAACGAATCTGCCTCGGTTGAGGACTTGGCCTAATTTGTGTTGAGCGCTTGCGCGAAGAAACGTTAGCGATTTTCTAGTCCCGCAAGGGGAAAGGGAGTTACGTGTTAGACGTCAACTTCTTCGATGAACTCCGCATCGGCCTGGCCACCGCGGAGGACATTCGTAACTGGTCCTTCGGTGAGGTCAAGAAGCCGGAGACGATCAACTACCGCACGCTGAAGCCGGAGAAAGACGGCCTGTTCTGCGAGAAGATCTTCGGACCCACTCGCGACTGGGAGTGCTACTGCGGCAAGTACAAGCGGGTGCGCTTCAAGGGCATCATTTGTGAGCGCTGTGGCGTCGAGGTGACTCGCGCCAAGGTGCGTCGTGAGCGGATGGGCCACATCGAGCTGGCCGCGCCGGTCACCCACATCTGGTACTTCAAGGGCGTTCCTTCGCGTTTGGGTTACCTGCTCGACCTGGCACCGAAGGATCTCGAGAAGATCATCTACTTCGCCGCCTACGTCATCACCGCCGTCGACGACGAGATGCGCCACAACGAGCTGTCCACGCTCGAGGCCGAGATGGTTGTCGAGCGCAAAGCGATCGAGGACCAGCGCGACTCTGACCTGGAGGCACGTGCGCAGAAGCTGGAGGCCGACCTGGCCGAGCTGGAGGCCGAAGGCGCGAAAGCCGATGCGCGACGCAAGGTTCGCGATGGCGGCGAGCGCGAGATGCGCCAGCTGCGCGACCGGGCCCAGCGTGAGCTGGACCGGCTCGAGGAGATCTGGACCACCTTCACCAAGCTGGCTCCCAAGCAGCTGATCGTCGACGAGAACCTCTACCGGGAACTCATCGACCGCTACGGCGAGTACTTCATCGGCGCCATGGGCGCGGAGTCGATTCAGAAGCTCATCGAGAACTTCGACATCGAGGCCGAGGCCGAGACGCTGCGTGACGTGATCCGAAACGGCAAGGGGCAGAAGAAGCTTCGTGCCCTCAAGCGGCTCAAGGTGGTCGCTGCGTTCCAGCAGTCGTCGAACTCGCCGATGGGCATGGTGCTCGACGCGGTTCCGGTGATCCCGCCGGAGCTGCGCCCGATGGTCCAGCTCGACGGTGGCCGGTTCGCGACCAGCGACCTCAACGACCTGTACCGCCGGGTGATCAACCGCAACAACCGACTCAAGAGGCTGATCGACCTCGGCGCGCCCGAGATCATCGTCAACAACGAGAAGCGGATGCTGCAGGAGTCGGTCGACGCGCTGTTCGACAACGGCCGTCGCGGCCGTCCGGTCACCGGACCGGGCAACCGTCCGCTGAAGTCGTTGAGCGATCTGCTCAAGGGCAAGCAGGGCCGGTTCCGGCAGAACCTGCTCGGTAAGCGTGTCGACTACTCGGGCCGTTCGGTCATCGTGGTCGGCCCGCAGCTCAAGCTGCACCAGTGCGGTCTGCCCAAGCTGATGGCGCTCGAGCTGTTCAAGCCGTTCGTGATGAAGCGGCTCGTCGACCTCAACCACGCGCAGAACATCAAGAGCGCCAAGCGAATGGTGGAGCGCCAGCGTCCCCAGGTGTGGGATGTCCTCGAAGAGGTCATCGCCGAGCACCCGGTGCTGCTGAACCGCGCACCAACGCTGCACCGGCTGGGCATCCAGGCCTTCGAGCCGATGCTGGTGGAAGGCAAGGCCATTCAGCTGCACCCGTTGGTGTGTGAGGCGTTCAACGCCGACTTCGACGGTGACCAGATGGCCGTGCACCTGCCGCTTTCCGCGGAGGCGCAGGCCGAGGCCCGCATCCTGATGCTGTCGTCTAACAACATCCTGTCGCCGGCTTCGGGTCGTCCGCTGGCTATGCCGCGGCTGGACATGGTCACCGGGCTGTACTACCTGACCACCGAGATCTCCGGTGACACAGGCGAATACCAGCCTGCCGCCAAAGACCGTCCGGAGTCGGGTGCGTACGCCTCGCCGTCCGAGGCGATCATGGCGATGGACCGCGGTGTCCTGAGCGTGCGCGCCAAGATCAAGGTGCGGCTGACCCAGCTGCGTCCGCCGGTCGAGCTGGAGACCGAGCTGTTCGGCCAAAATGGTTGGCAGCCCGGTGAATCCTGGATTGCCGAGACCACCCTGGGTCGGGTGCTGTTCAACGAGCTGCTGCCCGTCGGGTACCCGTTCGTGAACAAGCAGATGCACAAGAAGGTGCAGGCGGCGATCATCAACGATCTGGCCGAGCGCTACCCGATGATCGTGGTCGCCCAGACGGTCGACAAGCTCAAGGACGCCGGCTTCCACTGGGCCACCCGCTCGGGTGTCACGGTGTCCATGGCCGACGTGCTGGTGCCGCCGGGCAAGCAGGAGATCCTCGACTCCTACGAGGAGCGGGCCGACAAGGTCGAAAAGCAGTTCCAGCGTGGTGCTTTGAACCACGACGAGCGCAACGAGGCGCTGGTGGAGATCTGGAAGGAAGCCACCGACGAGGTCGGTGAGGCGCTGCGCGAGCACTACCCGAGCGACAACCCGATCATCACGATCGTCGACTCCGGTGCCACCGGTAACTTCACCCAGACCCGGACGCTGGCCGGCATGAAGGGTCTGGTGACCAACCCGAAGGGTGAGTTCATCCCGCGGCCGATCAAGTCGTCGTTCCGGGAAGGTCTGACGGTGTTGGAGTACTTCATCAACACCCACGGCGCCCGGAAGGGTCTGGCGGACACCGCGTTGCGTACCGCCGACTCGGGTTATCTGACCCGTCGTCTGGTCGACGTGAGCCAGGATGTGATCGTCCGCGAGCGCGACTGCGGTACCGAGCGCGGCATCCTCGTCGAGCTGGCCGAGCGTCAGCCTGACGGCACCCTGATCCGCGACCCGTTCATCGAAACCTCGGCGTACGCACGGACATTGGGCATCGATGCGGTGGACGCCGACGGCAACGTCGTCGTCGCTCGCGGGCATGATCTCGGTGACCCGGAGATCGACGCGATGCTGTCAGCCGGTATCACGCAGGTAAAGGTGCGCTCGGTGCTGACCTGCACCACCGGCACCGGTGTCTGTGCGACCTGCTACGGGCGCTCGATGGCCACCGGCAAGCTGGTCGACATCGGCGAAGCGGTCGGTATCGTGGCGGCCCAGTCCATCGGCGAGCCCGGCACGCAGCTGACCATGCGCACCTTCCACCAGGGTGGTGTCGGTGAGGACATCACCGGTGGTCTGCCCCGGGTGCAGGAGCTGTTCGAGGCCCGGGTGCCGCGCGGCAAGGCGCCGATCGCCGACGTCACCGGACGGGTGCAGCTGGAGGAGGGCGAGCGCTTCTACAAGATCACCATCGTCCCCGACGACGGTGGCGAGGAAGTGGTCTACGACAAGCTCTCCAAGCGGCAACGCCTGCGGGTGTTCAAGCACGAAGACGGTAGCGAGCGGCTGCTCGCCGACGGCGACCACGTCGAGGTGGGCCAGCAGCTGATGGAAGGCTCCGCCGACCCGCACGAGGTGCTGCGGGTGCAGGGTCCCCGCGAGGTGCAGATTCACCTCGTCAAGGAGGTCCAGGAGGTCTACCGGGCGCAGGGTGTGTCGATCCACGACAAGCACATCGAGGTGATCGTCCGGCAGATGCTGCGCCGGGTGACCATCATCGACTCGGGTTCGACGGAGTTCCTGCCCGGCTCGCTGATCGACCGCGCGGAGTTCGAGGCCGAGAACCGTCGGGTGGTGGCCGAGGGCGGCGAGCCCGCCGCGGGCCGGCCGGTGCTGATGGGAATCACCAAGGCGTCGCTGGCCACCGACTCGTGGCTGAGTGCGGCGTCGTTCCAGGAGACCACACGAGTGCTGACCGATGCAGCGATCAACTGCCGCAGCGACAGGCTCAACGGTCTGAAGGAGAACGTGATCATCGGAAAGCTGATCCCGGCGGGTACCGGCATCAACCGTTACCGCAACATCCAGGTTCAGCCCACCGAGGAGGCCCGGGCCGCGGCGTACACGATCCCGTCGTACGAGGATCAGTACTACAGCCCGGACTTCGGCCAGGCCACCGGTGCTGCGGTTCCGCTGGACGACTACGGCTACTCGGACTACCGGTAACCTTCTCTAGCGCGAGCAGACGCAGTATCGCACGCCAGGTGCCCTGGCAATGCGAGTCTGCGTCTGCTCGCTGCGCTATCCCCAGGCTGGATAGCCGATCTCGGACGTCCGCCGCATGCTTCCAGCGTGCATTCCGCTGCCATGGCTGTCTTGGACGAGGGTCGCGGCTTTGCGACGACAACGCAGTTGCTCACCGTCATGACTCGTCAGGAACTCGACGTCCAAGTGAAGAATGGCGGCCTCGTCCGCGTGTGGTACGGGGTCTACGCGGCAACAGAGCCTGACCTGTTGGGCCGCTTGCAGGCCCTTGACCTGTTCATCAGACGCCATGCGGTGGTCTGCATGGGAACGGCTGCAGCCTTGTATGGGTTCGATACCGAGAACCTGGCGCGTATCCATATCCTCGACCCTGGGGTACGGACGCGGCCGTCAACGGCGTTGATGGTGCACCAGCGAAATGGTGCGCCGCTGCGGCGGGTCGCGGGCCGACTGGCGACAGCGCCGGCGTGGACGGCGATAGAAGTCGCACGGGTGCTGCAGCGACCACGCGCATTGGCGACGCTTGACGCCGTGTTGCACGTAGGTGCCTGTACGACAGAACAATTGGACGCTGCCATTGCCGAGCAGAAGGGCCGTCGCGGCATCGTCAAAGTCCGGCAATTGATCGGCTACGCCGATGGTCGCGCCGAGTCGCCGATGGAAAGCGAGGCGCGACTGGTCTTCATTGATGGCGGACTACCCATGCCGGAGTTGCAGTACAGCATCGTCGACCGCTACGGCCGACCGTGGCGCGCCGACTTCGCGTGGCCGGACGCCATGCTCGTCGCCGAATATGACAGTGTGGAGTGGCATGTGGGCCGTGAAGCCCTGCTGCATGATCGGCTGAAAACCGCGCGGCTGCAGGAATGCGGTTGGACAACGATCCCGATGACTATCGACGACATCAGAGGCGATCCCGTCGGCCTGGTAGCGCGTATCAACGCCATGCTGTTGAAGCCTCGCCTGGTTGGGTGAGCAGACACAGAATCGCACGTGTTGGGTCCTGCGAATGCGATTCTGCGTCTGCTCGCCAGAGAAGGTGACCCACTAGACTGGCCGACGTGCTTATCGGTTCACATGTCAGTCCGCAGGACCCGCTGGCCGCAGCCGCGGCCGAAAACGCCGACGTGGTCCAGGTTTTCCTCGGCAACCCGCAGAGCTGGAAAGCGCCCAAGCCGCGCGACGACGCCGCACAGCTCAAAGCAGCCGCGCTACCGATCTATGTGCACGCGCCTTATCTGATCAACGTCGCGTCGGCGAACAACCGGGTGCGCATCCCGTCGCGCAAGATCCTGCAGGACACCTGCGACGCGGCGGCCGCGATCGGCGCCGCTGCGGTGATCGTGCACGGCGGCCACGTCGCCGAAAACAGCGACCTCGACGAAGGTTTCGCACGCTGGCGTAAGGCGCTCGACCAACTGCACACCGAGGTTCCCGTCTACCTGGAGAACACCGCCGGCGGCGATCACGCGATGGCCCGCCACTTCGACACCATCGGACGGCTCTGGGATCACATCGGCGACAGCGGTATCGGCTTCTGCCTCGACACCTGCCACGCCTGGGCGGCGGGCGAGGCGCTGGTCGATGCCGTCGACCGGATCAAGGGCATCACCGGCCGCATCGACTTGGTGCACTGCAACGACTCCAAGGACTCGGCGGGGTCGGGTCGCGACCGACACGCCAACTTCGGCACCGGGCAGATCGATCCCGAGCTGCTGGTGGCGGTGGTTCAGGCGGCAAACGCGCCGGTGATCTGCGAGACGGCCGACGAGGGCCGCAAGGACGACATCGCTTTTCTGCGTGAGCACCTGAGCTGAGGACCTGCGTGCCATGGCCGCGCGGCTCGTCGCAGTTCTGGGCGTTGTCCTGGTAGTCGCCGGCTGTGCCGGCCGGGACGCGGGCAAGCCGTCGGGCTTCGTCGACGGCACCAGCGTGCACACGATCAGCGTCGGTGGACATGACCGCACCTACCGGCTCTACAAGCCGAAAGAACTGCCCGCATCCGCCCGGCTGGTTGTCATGCTGCACGGCGGTTTCGGTAGCGGTGCACAGGCCGAAAAGTCCTACGGCTGGGATGAGTTGGCCGACTCGGCTAAGTTCGTCGTCGCCTATCCGAACGGCCTGAATCGGGCCTGGAACGTCGACGGCGGCGGCTGCTGCGGCCGGCCGGCAAAGGAGGGCGTCGACGACGTCGGCTTCATCACCGCGGCCGTCGCCGACATCGAACGCAACCTCGGCATCGACACATCCCACGTCTTTGCCACCGGTATGAGCAACGGCGCCATCATGTCCTACACGTTGGCGTGCGAGACGAATGTCTTCGCCGCGATCGGACCGGTTGCCGGGACGCAACTGAACCAGTGCCGGTCGCCGCATCCGGCGTCGGTCATGCATATCCACGGCACTGCGGACCGCCTGATTCGCTACGGCGGCGGTCGCGGCGAAGGTGTGGCGCACATCGATGGACCGTCGGCGCCGGATGTGGATGCGTTCTGGCGCAACGTCGATCACTGCGGCGCGCCGGCCGGCACCACGAGCGGTGCGGTCACCACGTCGACCGCTGGGTGTGCCGACAACCGCAGCGTGGTGCTGATCACGGTCGACGGCGGCGGCCACGAGTGGCCGAGCTTCGCTACCGGAAAGCTGTGGGGATTCTTCGCCGCGCATCCGCGATAGGCATTACATGCCTTGTGCGGCTGTAGAAAAAATGTAACATTGGCGGCATGTCAGACACCCATATCGTCACCAACCAGGTTGCTCCGCTGGAGGAGTACAACCCGGCAACCTCCCCAGTGCTCATCGAGGCACTGATCCGCGAAGGTGGGCAGTGGGGCCTGGACGAGGTGACCGCGGTCGGTGCGATTTCCGGGTCCAAGCAGGCGCAACGCTGGGGTGAGCTGGCCGACCGCAACCAGCCCATCCTGCGCATCCACGACCGCTACGGCCACCGCATCGACGAGGTCGAGTACGACCCCGCCTACCACGAGCTGATGCGCACCGCGATCGAGCACGGCCTGCACGCCGCGCCGTGGGCCGACGACCGGGTGGGCTCGCACGTGGTCCGCGCGGCCAAGACCAGCGTGTGGACTGCCGAACCCGGCCACATGTGCCCGATTTCGATGACCTATGCCGTTGTTCCGGCGCTGCGCTTCAACCCGGAGCTCGCCGCGATCTACGAGCCGTTGCTGACCAGCCGGCACTACGACCCCGAACTCACGGTGCCGACGACGAAGGCCGGGCTCACCGCGGGCATGTCGATGACCGAAAAGCAGGGCGGCTCCGACGTCCGCGCCGGCACCACCCAGGCCACCCGCAACGCCGACGGCAGCTACAGCCTGACCGGTCACAAGTGGTTCACCTCGGCGCCGATGTGCGACATCTTCCTGGTGCTCGCGCAGGCGCCGGGCGGGCTGTCCTGTTTCTTCTTGCCCCGGGTGCTGCCCGACGGCACCCGCAACCGGATGCTGCTTCAGCGGCTCAAAGACAAACTCGGCAACCACGCCAACGCTTCCAGCGAGGTCGAGTACGACGGTGCCACCGCATGGCTGGTCGGCGAGGAAGGCCGTGGTGTGCCGACCATCATCGAGATGGTCAACCTGACCCGGCTGGACTGCACGTTAGGCAGCGCTACCAGCATGCGAACCGGGCTGACCCGCGCCGTCCACCACGCGCAGCACCGCAAGGCCTTCGATGAGTATCTGATTGACCAACCGCTGATGCGGAACGTGTTGGCAGACCTGGCCGTTGAGGCCGAGGCCGCCACCATGGTCGCGATGCGAATGGCCGGTGCCACCGACAGCGCGATCCGTGGAGACCAGCGAGAAGCGATGCTGCGCCGGATCGGACTGGCCGCCAGCAAGTACTGGGTGTGCAAGCGCGCCACGCCGCACGCCGCAGAGGCACTGGAATGCCTGGGCGGCAACGGCTATGTCGAGGATTCCGGGATGCCGCGGCTGTACCGTGAGGCGCCGCTGATGGGTATCTGGGAAGGCTCCGGCAACGTCAGCGCATTGGATACTCTGCGCGCCATGGCAACTCGTCCGGAATGTGTCGAGGTATTGTTCGACGAGCTGGCCAAGAGCGCGGGCCAGGACGCTCGCTTGGACGGTCAGATTGAACAACTGCGCGCGCAGCTTGGCGATTTCGACACGATCGCCTACCGCGCCCGCAAAGTCGCCGAGGACATCTGCCTGACGCTGCAGGGCTCGCTGCTGGTGCGCCACGGACATCCCGCGGTCGCCGAGGCGTTCCTGGCCACCCGCCTCGGCCGGCACTGGGGCGGCGCATTCGGAACGATGCCCACCGGGCTGGATCTCGCGCCGATCCTGGAGCGAGCCCTGGTAAAGGGCTGAGCTCCAATATGACTCGCGCCGACGACGAGGCAGAGCGAAGCGATGAGGAGGAGCGGCGCCGGTGACTCACGCGATCAGACCGGTCGACTTCGACAATCTGAAAACGATGACCTATGAGGTCACCGATCGGGTTGCGCGGATAACGTTCAACCGCCCCGAGAAGGGCAACGCGATCGTCGCCGACACGCCGCTGGAATTGTCGGCTCTGGTCGAACGGGCCGATCTGGATCCCGACGTGCACGTCATCCTGGTCTCCGGCCGTGGTGAGGGATTCTGCGCAGGATTCGACCTGAGCGCCTACGCCGACCGCACCGGCTCGGCCGGCGGCACCGGTGCCTACCAGGGGACGGTGCTGGACGGTAAGACCCAGGCGGTGAACCACTTACCGGATCAGCCGTGGGACCCGATGATCGACTACCAGATGATGAGCCGGTTCGTGCGGGGCTTTTCCAGCCTGATGCACGCCGACAAGCCGACGGTAGTCAAGATCCATGGTTACTGTGTGGCCGGCGGCACCGACATCGCGCTGCACGCCGACCAGGTGATCGCCGCGTCCGACGCGAAGATCGGCTACCCGCCAACCCGGGTGTGGGGGGTGCCGGCAGCTGGGCTGTGGGCGCACCGGCTGGGCGACCAGCGCGCTAAACGTCTTCTGCTGACCGGGGATTGCATCACCGGGGCGCAAGCCGCCGAGTGGGGACTGGCGGTCGAGGCGCCCGACCCGGAAGACCTCGACGAGCGCACCGAGCGACTGGTGGAGCGGATCGCCGCCGTGCCGGTCAACCAGCTGATCATGGTGAAACTTGCGCTGAACTCGGCGCTGCTGCAACAAGGTGTGGCCGCCAGCAGGATGGTCAGCACCGTTTTCGACGGTATCGCCCGGCACACCCCCGAAGGGCATGCGTTCGTCGCCGACGCCGTCGAGCACGGCTTCCGCGACGCCGTGCGTCACCGCGACGAGCCGTTCGGGGACTACGGTCGCCGAGCGTCCCAGGTCTGACGGATCGATCGATGCCGAAATCGCTGACCCGCATGACCGCTCGGTCGGTGGTGCTCAGTGTGCTGCTCGGTGCGCATCCGGCATGGGCCAGCGCGGCTGAATTGATCAGGTTGACAGATGATTTCGGCATCAAGGAGGCGACGTTGCGGGTTGCGTTGACCCGGATGGTCAGCGCTGGCGACTTGGTCCGGTCCGCCGACGGCTACCGGCTCTCCGAGCGGCTGCTGGCTCGTCAGCGGAGGCAGGACGACGCCATGCGCCCGCAGCTGCGCCCCTGGGACGGATGCTGGACCACCTTGATCGTCACCGTCGTCGGTACCGATCCACGGACCCGCGCCGCATTGCGAAACACGCTGCAAAGCAAGCGCTTCGGCGAGCTGCGTGAGGGGGTGTGGATGCGCCCGGACAATCTCGAACTCGACCTGGACGCGCAACTGCGTTCCCGGGTGCGGATAGTGCAGGCCCGCGATGACGCGCCCGTCGAGCTGGCCGGCCAGCTGTGGGACCTGGCGTCGTGGGCCCGCACCGGCCACCGGTTGCTCGCCGAGATGTCAGCGGCGACCGATGTTCCCGCTCGATTCGTGGTCGCCGCCGGGATTGTCCGCCACCTGCTGACCGACCCGGTGCTGCCGGCCGAATTGCTGCCCGCCGACTGGCCGGGCGCCCGGCTGCGCGCCGCATACAACGACTTCGCCGCCGAATTGACCGAGCGGCGCGACAGTATCCGATTAGTGGAGGCGACATGAGCGATCCGGTACGCGTAGAACGCAACGGCCCGGTGACCACGGTGATCCTGAATCGACCGGAGGCCCGTAATGCGGTCAACGGCCCGACGGCCGCCGCATTGTTCGCGGCGTTCGAGGAGTTCGATCGCGACGACACCGCTTCAGTGGCGGTGTTGTGGGGTGATAACGGGACGTTCTGTGCCGGAGCGGATTTGAAGGCCTTCGGCACACCGGAAGCCAATGCGGTACACCGAACGGGTCCCGGCCCGATGGGGCCGACGCGAATGGTGTTGTCAAAGCCGGTGATCGCCGCGGTCAGTGGCTACGCCGTGGCCGGCGGCTTGGAGCTCGCGTTGTGGTGCGACCTGCGGGTGGCCGAGGAGGGTGCGGTGTTCGGGGTCTTCTGCCGGCGCTGGGGTGTGCCACTGATCGACGGCGGTACCGTCCGGCTGCCCCGGCTGATCGGGCAGAGCCGGGCGATGGACATCATCCTCACCGGCCGTGCGGTCGACGCCGCCGAAGCGTTAGCGATTGGACTGGCCAATCGCGTTGTGCCGCAAGGGCAAGCTCGGCAAGCCGCGGAGCAGCTGGCTGCCGAGCTGGCCGCCTTGCCTCAGCAGTGCATGCGGTCGGATCGGCTGTCGGCGCTGCATCAGTGGGAGATGCCCGAATCAGACGCTCTCGACTACGAATTCGCCAGCATCTCCCGGGTGGCCGCCGAAGCGATGGAAGGTGCGGGACGGTTCGCGGGCGGCGCCGGCCGTCACGGCGCAGCCGGTGGGTGACGAGCTCAGTAGCTCGGCAGTGTGAAGGAGCGTCCGACGGCCAGCGATTGCCTGGCAACCAGTTTGCTGACAACTGGGATGCGCAGTAACCGGATAGCGGCATTGCGTAGCTGGGCGCGCCAGCCCGATGAGAAGTTGTCGGTCTTGAGGGTGTCCAGAGCGAGCTTTTGACACCGCGCAACATACGGCGCCAACCGCCGCTGGTATTCGGCGAACGCGGCCGCGTGGTCGCCACCTGCCGCACCCAGCTCGTGGGCCAGCACGTAGGCTCCGACCACCGCGAGGCTGGTGCCCATGCCTGAACGAGGCGATGCGCACCAGGCCGCGTCGCCGATCAGGCACACCCGCCCGCGTGAGTAGGAGTCCAGCCTGACTTGGGCGATCGCGTCGAAGTACACCCAAGGGGCCTCGGCGAGCCCTTCGAGCAAAGCTGGAACCTGCCAACCCATCCCGGCGAACCGTTCGACAAACAGCCGCTTGTTGTGTTCGGTGTCGCGATAGTCGAAATCGAGTTGCGGGTCGGTGAGATAGAAGCTTGCTCGTGCGGGCTTGTCGGGGTCGGTGGCTTGCAGCACCGCAGTGCGATTCGAAGCGGCGCACGCCATGCCGCAATGGTCCAGTCGCAGCCGGTTATCGGTGTCGAAGAATCCGAAGCACTGACCCAGCTGTGCGACGTAGTGCTCTTCCGGGCCGAAAACCAACTCGCGCACGCCAGAGTGCAGTCCATCAGCGCCTATCACGACGTCATAGCTGCCCGTCGACCCGTCGCTGAACGTTGCGTTGACCCGCTCTCCGTCGTCGTCGAGAGCCGTCACGCGGACCCCGAAGCGGTAATCGACACCTTCGCGCACGGCTTCGTACAGGATGCCGGCGAGGTCGCCCCAAAAGATCTCCAGTTCGCCGCTGAGCACTTCGGCGGGCAGCCGACCGACTTCCTTGCCGCGTTCGTCGACGAGTACGAGCGGCCCCATCCGGGTAGCACTCGCTCGCACCTGAGCCAGCAGTCCCATTTTTTCCAGCACCGCCAGCGAGGGGCCGCGGAAGTCGACCGCCTGTCCACCGGTGCGTAGTTGGCGCGCTTGCTCGGTAATCCTCACGGCGTGGCCTTGCCTGGTGAGCCAGAAGGCCAAACACGGCCCGGCGATCCCGCCGCCGTTGATCAGGATGTCGAACGGCATTGCAACCCTTCTTAATTGGTCAGCAATGACCCATGATGCCAGGCAGTCGTTTCCTCAGCCCCACCTGCGCAGCGAAGGCCGGCGCCAGGCGGGGACTAGCTGGCTTTATTGATCGTGTTACCGCTGCCAAGGTTGTCGACTTTGGGGTCGCCGTCCTTATAGGTGATCGTGTTGTTGAACCCGACGACGTTGAGTTGCTTGTCGATCTTGTCGATGGTGATCTTGTTGTCCGCGCCGCCGATGCTCACCGTCCCGCAGGTGCCTTTGACGGTCAGCGTGTTGTTGGATCCGCCTACGTTCAGCGACTTTCCGTCGCCGCAATCCAGAGTGGTCGTCGTACCGAGCGATCCGTAGTTGATCGTGTTGCCGATGTCGAACTGCGCGCCGGTACTGGTCGTCGAGGGCGTCGAGGTCGAGCTCGTCGAGGTGGGGGAGGCGGTCGACGGCGCCGCGGTGTTGTTCTTGCCACCGCAACCGGCCATCCCGGACGCCAGCGCTACAGCAACCACCGTCAGGGCCAGCGCGCCGGCTGCCGGCCGGGACGAGCCGTCGTGCGCGGGCAGGCTGCTCACCCCGCCACCTGACTGATCCGGTTGGTCATGCCCAGTTCGCGGCCGCGGTCCCACACGACGGGCTGGCCGTTTTTGTAGAACACCGACTCGTTGGAGCCGTAGACCGTGATGTCGTGAACGACGGTGTCGGCGACGACGGTGTGGCCCGAGCCCATCACCGTCACCGCCCAGCAGGTCCCCAGCGCGTTGACGGTGTTGCGGGTGCCGTCGACCAGAAGTGTGGCGCCGTTGCAGTCGACGGTCTGCTCGATACCTTCGCCGGTGACGTGGGTATCACCGTTCTTGGCCTGCCCGATGGGCGCTCCAGCGGCCAGGGCGAACGTGATCGCGATCGCGCAGGCGGCGAAGGCTCGGCAAGGGAGTGTCCATTTCACCGCGGGCTCCTCTCGCCATGGCGCGTGATCTGCTGGAGGGAAGCGTACGTGGATCGCCGCGGGTCATGGCCCGCTTCCCGCAGTTCGGGTCGCTCTCACCACCGGCGTCGTCGGCAGACTAGAGTTTTGCGCTGATTGACCATCGAGAAAACCGGTGGTGACCAACCCGGTCAAGGCAAACCGAAGGGCGATCGCCATGCCAGCTGAGCCCCCGTCATCGACCGGTCGGTCGGGCGCCGGGGCGAAGTCTGGGCCGCGTCCGGCGAAACTGAGCCGCGAGATCATCGTCAACGCCGCGCTCACCTTTTTGGACCGGGAGGGCTGGGACGCGTTGACCATCAACGCGTTGGCGACGCAGCTCGGGACCAAAGGCCCGTCGCTGTACAACCACGTCGACAGCCTCGAGGACCTGCGCCGCACGGTGCGGATGCGGGTGATCGACGACATCATCACGATGCTGAACCGCGTCGCCGAAGGGCGAGTCGGCGACGATGCCGTGCTTGTCATGGCCGCCGCCTATCGCAGCTACGCCCATCACCACCCGGGCCGGTACTCGGCATTCACCCGGATGCCGTTCGGCGGCGAGGATCCCGAATACGCCGCCGCCACCCGGGGCGCGGCCGCACCGGTGATCGAGGTGTTGGCGTCCTACGGTCTTGACGGCGAGCAGGCCTTCTACGCGGCATTGGAGTTCTGGTCGGCGATGCACGGGTTTGTGCTGCTGGAAATGACCGGTGTGATGGACGACATCGCCGACACCGACACGGTCTTCTCCGACATGGTGCTGCGGCTGGCGGCCGGCATGCAGCGCCGCAGCGAACGCAGGGTGTAATAAGCCCCGGTAATGCGTTACCGGACGCCCCGCTGTTGTCAATCCGTCGCTTTGACCTGCCCTGCCAGCGGCGGGTATTGTGGAAGCTCGTGCCTGGCGGCTTAGGGCGCTTGACCTATGGCGCGCACGCCGGGCCAATTCGCATGTCCACGACGCAACGGATGAAGTTCGGCGGCGGGCGCATGCGACACACCCGGCCGCGGGGGACCGTGGCAGGGCATAATTGCACTACAGAGACTTGTGACCAGGACAACAGAACGCACAGCAGAGAAAGCCGGTAGATGCCAACCATTCAGCAGCTGGTCCGCAAGGGGCGCCGCGACAAGGTCGCCAAGGTCAAGACCGCGGCCCTCAAGGGCAGCCCGCAGCGCCGTGGCGTGTGCACTCGCGTGTACACCACGACTCCGAAGAAGCCGAACTCGGCGCTTCGGAAGGTGGCGCGCGTCAAGCTGACCAGTCAGGTTGAGGTGACCGCCTACATCCCCGGCGAGGGCCACAACCTTCAGGAGCACTCGATGGTCCTGGTGCGTGGTGGCCGGGTGAAGGACTTGCCGGGCGTGCGGTACAAGATCATCCGCGGCTCGCTGGACACCCAGGGTGTCAAGAACCGCAAGCAGGCTCGCAGCCGTTACGGCGCCAAGAAGGAGAAGAGCTGATGCCGCGCAAGGGGCCCGCGCCGAAGCGTCCACTGGTCAACGACCCGGTCTACGGGTCGCAATTGGTCACCCAGCTGGTCAACAAAGTTTTGATGCAGGGGAAGAAATCCCTCGCCGAGCGCATTGTTTATGCTGCGCTCGAACAAGCCCGCGAGAAGACCGGCACCGATCCGGTGATCACGCTCAAGCGGGCTCTGGACAATGTCAAGCCGGCCCTGGAGGTGCGCAGCCGCCGCGTCGGTGGTGCCACGTATCAGGTGCCCGTCGAGGTGCGTCCCGAGCGGTCCACCACGCTCGCGCTGCGCTGGCTGGTGAGCTTCTCCCGGCAGCGTCGGGAGAAGACCATGATCGAGCGCCTGGCAAACGAGATCCTGGATGCCAGCAATGGCCTGGGGGCCGCCGTCAAGCGACGCGAGGACACCCACAAAATGGCCGAGGCAAACCGGGCCTTCGCGCACTACCGCTGGTGATCACTACCGGCACAGTGGCCGGGGCGATAGACAAAGCGAACTAACTAAGCAATCGAAAGAGTGGGAAGACTTCTGTGGCACAGAAGGACGTGCTGACCGACCTGACCAGGGTCCGCAACATCGGCATCATGGCGCACATCGACGCCGGAAAGACGACGACGACCGAGCGCATCCTCTACTACACCGGTATCAGCTACAAGATCGGTGAGGTGCACGACGGTGCCGCCACCATGGACTGGATGGAGCAGGAGCAGGAACGCGGAATCACCATCACCTCCGCGGCGACGACCTGCTTCTGGAAAGACAACCAGATCAACATCATCGACACCCCCGGGCACGTCGACTTCACCGTCGAGGTGGAGCGCAGCCTGCGGGTGCTTGACGGTGCCGTGGCGGTCTTCGACGGCAAAGAGGGTGTCGAGCCGCAGTCCGAGCAGGTGTGGCGGCAGGCCGACAAATACGACGTGCCCCGGATCTGCTTCGTCAACAAGATGGACAAGGTCGGCGCCGACTTCTACTTCTCCGTGAGGACCATGGAGCAGCGCCTCGGCGCAAACGCCATTCCGATCCAGCTTCCAGTGGGCTCCGAAGGTGACTTCGAAGGCGTCGTCGACCTGGTCGAGATGAACGCGAAGGTATGGCGCGGCGAGACGAAGCTGGGCGAGACCTACGACACCATCGAGATCCCGGCCGAGCTGCAAGAAAAGGCCGAGGAATACCGCACCAAGCTGCTCGAGGCCGTCGCCGAGACCGACGAGGCGCTGCTGGAAAAATACTTCGGTGGCGAAGAACTGACCGTCGAGGAGATCAAGGGCGCGATCCGCAAGCTGACCATCAACTCGGAGGCCTACCCGGTGCTGTGCGGCAGCGCCTTCAAGAACAAAGGCGTGCAGCCGATGCTGGACGCGGTCATCGACTACCTGCCCTCGCCACTGGACGTGCCGCCCGCGGAAGGCCACGTGCCCGGCAAAGAGGACGAGTTGATCACCCGCAACCCGTCGACCGACGAGCCGTTCTCCGCGCTGGCGTTCAAGGTCGCCACCCACCCGTTCTTCGGCAAGCTGACCTACGTGCGCGTCTACTCGGGCAAGGTCGACTCCGGTAGCCAGGTCATCAACTCCACCAAGGGCAAGAAGGAGCGGCTGGGCAAGCTGTTCCAGATGCACTCCAACAAGGAGAACCCGGTGGAGACCGCCTCAGCCGGCCACATCTACGCGGTGATCGGCCTGAAGGACACCACCACCGGCGACACCTTGAGCGACCCCAACGATCAGATCGTGTTGGAGTCGATGACCTTCCCCGACCCGGTGATCGAGGTCGCCATCGAGCCCAAGACCAAGAGCGACCAGGAGAAGTTGAGCCTGTCGATCCAGAAGCTCGCCGAGGAAGACCCGACCTTCAAGGTGCACCAGGACGTCGAAACCGGCCAGACCGTGATCGGCGGCATGGGCGAACTGCACCTGGACATCCTGGTCGACCGCATGCGCCGCGAGTTCAAGGTCGAGGCCAACGTCGGCAAGCCGCAGGTGGCCTACAAGGAGACCATCAAGCGCAAGGTCGACAAGGTCGAGTTCACTCACAAGAAGCAAACCGGCGGCTCCGGCCAGTTCGCCAAGGTGCTCATCTCCCTCGAGCCCTTCACCGGCGAAGACGGTGCGACCTACGAGTTCGAGAACAAGGTCACCGGTGGACGCATCCCGCGTGAGTACATCCCGTCGGTGGACGCCGGCGCCCAGGACGCCATGCAGTACGGCGTGCTGGCCGGCTACCCGCTGGTGAACCTGAAGGTCACCTTGCTCGACGGCGGATTCCACGAAGTGGACTCGTCGGAGATGGCGTTCAAGATCGCCGGTTCGCAGGTGCTGAAAAAGGCTGCGCAGCAAGCGCAGCCAGTGATCCTGGAACCGATCATGGCCGTCGAGGTCACCACGCCCGAGGACTACATGGGCGACGTGATCGGCGACCTGAACTCCCGCCGTGGCCAGATCCAGGCTATGGAGGAGCGCAGTGGCGCGCGCGTGGTCAAGGCGCACGTGCCCCTGTCGGAGATGTTCGGCTACGTCGGCGACCTGCGGTCGAAGACTCAAGGCCGGGCGAACTACTCCATGGTCTTCGACTCCTATGCCGAAGTGCCGGCAAACGTGTCGAAGGAGATCATCGCGAAGGCGACGGGCGAGTGAGCGTCCAAGCTCACGAGGCCGACGGCGAGCAATCGGCCGAAGCGAAGGCGACGGGCGAGTGAATCCCCACGGGGAGTAACCTTGCCCGGTCACTAACCGCGGCACAACTGAAATAACAACACTGCTTTAACAAGCACCAACAAGTCCAGGAGGACACAGAAGTGGCGAAGGCGAAGTTCGAGCGGACGAAGCCGCACGTCAACATCGGGACCATCGGTCACGTTGACCACGGCAAGACCACACTGACCGCGGCTATCACCAAGGTCCTGCACGACAAGTACCCGACGTTGAACGAGTCGCGCGCATTCGACCAGATCGACAATGCGCCCGAGGAGCGTCAGCGCGGTATCACGATCAACATCTCCCACGTGGAGTACCAGACCGAGAAGCGTCACTACGCGCACGTCGACGCCCCGGGTCACGCCGACTACATCAAGAACATGATCACCGGCGCCGCCCAGATGGACGGCGCGATCCTGGTGGTCGCCGCGACTGACGGCCCGATGCCGCAGACCCGCGAGCACGTGCTGCTGGCCCGCCAGGTCGGCGTGCCCTACATCTTGGTGGCGCTGAACAAGGCCGACATGGTCGACGACGAGGAGCTGCTCGAGCTTGTCGAGCTGGAGGTCCGCGAGCTGCTGGCCGCTCAGGAGTTCGATGAGGACGCCCCGGTGATCAAGGTATCCGCGCTCAAGGCGCTGGAGGGCGACCCGAAGTGGGTCGAGGGCATCGTGGAGCTGATGGATGCGGTCGACGAGTCGATTCCGGACCCGGTCCGCGACACCGACAAGCCGTTCCTGATGCCGGTCGAGGATGTCTTCACCATCACCGGCCGTGGCACGGTGGTCACCGGCCGTGTCGAGCGCGGTGTGATCAACGTGAACGAGGAAGTCGAGATCGTCGGTATCAAGCCGACCAGCGCCAAGACGACCGTCACCGGTGTGGAGATGTTCCGCAAGCTGCTCGACCAGGGCCAGGCCGGCGACAACGTCGGGTTGCTGCTGCGCGGTATCAAGCGCGAGGATGTCGAGCGCGGCCAGGTTGTGGTCAAGCCCGGCACCACCACACCGCACACCGAGTTCGAGGGCAGCGTCTACATCCTGTCCAAGGACGAGGGCGGCCGGCACACGCCGTTCTTCAACAACTACCGTCCGCAGTTCTACTTCCGCACCACCGACGTGACCGGTGTGGTGACGCTGCCGGAGGGCACCGAGATGGTGATGCCCGGTGACAACACCGACATCTCGGTGAAGCTGATCCAGCCCGTCGCCATGGACGAGGGTCTGCGCTTCGCGATCCGCGAGGGTGGCCGTACCGTCGGCGCCGGCCGGGTCACCAAGATCGTCAAGTAGTTTCGGCAGCAGAGCGGCGCTCACCGAAAGGTGGGCGCCGTTTTGTGTGCAGCGATAGGCTCACCTGCGTCATCGTTGGGTAGTCGACAGGAGCGTCCCGTGCTAGCGCGCTATATCAAAGCCCAGATCATAGTCCTGGTGTGTGGAGGCCTGGTCGGCCCGATCTTTCTCATCACGTACTTCGTGCTCCCCGGCACGCTTGGTTCTTTCGGCACCGATGTTGGCTCGATGGCACAGCAGTCCATTCAGTGGATGCTCTGGGTAGGACTACTGATCACGGTCGCCGACGTGTTGGTCGCGTTGTGGTTGGCCAACCGCGGCGCGCAGTCCTCGGCCAAAAGCGCTGCGCTGCACCAGACCGGGGTGCTGACCATGGCCCAGATCACCGGTTTGGGTGAAACCGGAATGCGCATCAACGAGCGGCCGGTAGTCAACGTGGACCTGCACATCAGCGGACCCGGGTTCGAGTTCGACAGCCGAAAGCGAGTCACCGTCGACATCGCCAAGCAGGCCATCGTCACGGCGCGCAAGCTCGTGGTGTGGGTGGACCCGAACACGCGTGACTACGAGATCGACTGGCAGGCAAGCGGATTGATCGCCGGTGTGGTCCCGGCGCAGTTCCAGGTTTCAGAGGACAACCAGACCTATGACCTGAGCGGACAGGCCGGCCCGCTGATGGAAATCATGCAGATCTACAAAGCCAACAACCTCCCGTTCGGTGGCTCCGTCGACATCCGCTCCTATCCGGCGGTGCGCCAACAGGTCTTGGCCGTGGTCCGGCGAGCTGCTGCCCAGCAGCAGCCCGCCGCCGCCGGGGTGGGGGCCCCGCCGGCGGGGGGCGCGCCACCGCAGGCGTCGGTTGCTCAGCGCCTGCAGGAGCTGGAGGCGCTGCACAAATCCGGCGCGCTGAGCGACGCAGAATACGCCAGCAAGCGCACGCAGATCATCGCCGACATCTAACCCGAGGCGGGTTAGAACACGTTTCAGTTTCGCTGCTAGCCTGATCGGCAGTCGGCGAAAGGGGCTGGTGTGTCCGGAGCATTGCAAGGGCGGGTGGCGTTCATTACCGGTGCCGCGCGTGCCCAGGGACGGGCACACGCGATCCGGTTGGCGCGCGAGGGCGCCGACGTCATTGCCTCCGACATCTGCGCGCCGGTATCCGAGAGCATCAGCTACCCGGCCGCCACGCCGGAGGATCTCGCCGACACCGTCCGCGCGGTGGAAGCCGAAGGACGCAAGGTGCTGGCCCGCGCGGTCGACATTCGCGACGACGGCGCAGTGCGGCAATTGGTGCGTGACGGCGTCGAGCAGTTCGGCCGGCTCGACATTCTGGTCGCCAACGCGGGCGTGCTCAGCTGGGGGCGGATCTGGGAGCTCACCGACGAGCAGTGGGACACCGTTATCGGGGTCAACTTGACGGGCACCTGGCGCACCCTGCGAGCGGTGATACCCGCGATGATCGAGGCCGGCAACGGCGGCTCCATCGTCGTGGTCAGCTCATCAGCCGGGTTGAAAGCCACCCCCGGCAACGGCCACTACTCGGCGTCCAAGCACGGGCTGGTCGCACTGACCAACACGCTCGCAATCGAACTCGGCGAGTTCGGCATCCGGGTCAACTCTATCCATCCCTATTCCGTCGACACGCCGATGATCGAGCCGGATCTGATGATGCAGGTGTTCGCCGAACATCCCCATTACGTGCACAGCTTCGGTCCAATGCCGCTGCAGCCCAAGGGCTTCATGGCTGCCGACGAGGTTTCCGATGTGGTGGTCTGGCTCGCCGGTGACGGCGCCGGAACTTTGACCGGAGCCCAGATCCCGGTCGACAAGGGCGTGCTGAAGTACTAAGACTTTTGGCGGCTCGGCGATCGCCATTAGCCGCAAAATGTCGCTTTGGGATCAAACTTAAGCGGAGATTCAATGGGATTTCACATGCCGCTCTACTTTATCGTCTGGGTTGACAACGTATCTTGGGCGGCATGCGGACGGCATACCACGCGGAACTCGCCAGATTGACGGGGCAGCTCGGGGAGATGTGCGGCCTGGCCGGGGTGGCCATGGAACACGCTACCCAGGCCCTACTGCAGGCGGATCTGGTGCTGGCCGAGCAGGTCTTTACCGCTCACGACAAGATCGCGGCGATGAGCGCCGCTGTCGAGGAGAACGCGTTCGCGCTGTTGGCTCCGCTCCATGCGCCGGTTGCCGGTGACCTGCGGGCTATCGTCAGCACCCTCCAGATGATTGTCGACATCGACCGGATGGCGGCGCTGGCCCTACACGTCGCGGAGATCACCCGCTGGCGTCATCCTCAGCATGCGTTACCTGACGAAGTTAACGGGTACTTTGCCGAAATGGGCGAAATTGCAGTCAAATTGGGAAACAATGCGCAAGAGGTGCTGTTGACCCGTGATCCAAGGAAGGCCGCGCGCATCCGTAGGGACGACGACGCGATGGATGACCTGCACCGCCACCTGTTCACCGTGCTGATGGACCGCGAATGGGTGCACGGTGTCGGCACCGCTGTCGACGTCACGTTGCTTGGCCGATATTACGAGCGCTTCGCCGACCATGCCGTCCTACTGGCGCGTCGAGTCATCTTCCAGACGACCGGTACGTTCTCCGACGGTTCGACGGTGTTGGCGTAACGCTGGCACCGACGTCTTTCAACTCGCCATCTCGGCCAGCGTGTCGGCGAACTGGTCCACGGCCCAGTCGATTTCCGCAGCGGTAATGACTAGCGGGGGAGCGACGCGCAACGTTGACCCATGGGTGTCTTTGACCAGGACACCGCGCTGGGCCAGCCGCAGGCTGAGCTGCTTTGCGCTGCCGAGCGCCGGATCGATGTCGACGCCGGCCCACAATCCGCGTCCGCGCACCGCACGAACGCCGTGACCGATCAACGTCCGTAGCCGCCAGTGCAAGCGCGCGCCAAGGTGTGCCGCGCGGTCCTGGAATTCACCGCGAGCCAGCATCGACACCACGGTGCTGCCAATCGCTGCCGCAAACGGGTTCCCGCCGAACGTCGAACCGTGTTCACCGGGGTGCAGCACGCCCAGGACATCGCGGTCGGCCACCACCGCCGACAGCGGCACCACCCCGCCGCCCAGCGCTTTGCCGAGCACATAGATATCGGGTACCACAGCCCAGTGGTCGCACGCGAAGGTGCGGCCGGTGCGCGCCAGGCCGGACTGGATCTCGTCAGCGACCATTAAAACGTCTCGGGCAGAACAGATCTCGCGCACCGCAGGCAGGTAGTCATCTGGTGGCACGATGACACCGGCCTCACCCTGGATCGGTTCCAGCAGCACGGCGACGGTGTGCTCGTCGATCGCGTCGGCCAGCGCGTCGGCGTCACCGAAGGGCACCGAGCGGAAGCCGGGCGTGAAGGGCCCGAAGCCGCTGCGCGCCGTCTCGTCGGAGGAAAAGCTGACAATGCTGATGGTCCGGCCATGAAAGTTGTTGTCGGCCACCACAATATTCGCCTGGCCGGCCGGAACGTCCTTGACATCGTTACCCCATTTGCGTGCGACCTTGAGCGCGCTCTCCACCGCTTCGGCACCGCTGTTCATCGGCAGCACCATGTCTTTGCCGCACAGCGCCGCCAAGGCTGCACAGAACTGGCCGAGCGCCTCGGCGTGGAATGCCCGGCTGACCAGGGTGACGCGATCGAGCTGGGCGTGCGCGGCCGCAGTGATTTCGGGGTTGCGATGCCCGAAGTTCACCGCGGAATATGCGGCCAGGCAGTCCAGGTAGCGGCGACCCTCGACATCGGTGATCCATGCGCCCTCGGCGCTGGCAGCGACCACCGGCAGCGGAGAGTAGTTGTGCGCCGCGTGGCGCTCGTCGAGGGCGAGCGCCGACGCGGTGAGTGCGCCTGGGCTGGTGGTCACGGTGTCCAGGACGGTCACGAATACACCTCCAGTGTGCAGCATTTGACAGATCCGCCGCCCTTGAGCAGCTCGGACATCTCTACGCCGATCGGGTCGAAACCGGCCTGGGACAGCTGCTCGGCGAACCCGACAGCGGCGGCTGGGTGCACCACGTGGCGGCCGTCCGATACGGCGTTGAGGCCGAACGCATACGCGTCGGCACTTTCCACCACGATTGCGTCGGGGAACAACGTTTCGAGCTGCGCGCGTGAGCCTTCGGTGAAGGCCGGCGGATAGTAGGCGATCGTGGTGTCGTCGAGCACGCTGAGCGCGGTGTCGAGGTGGTAGAAGCGCGGATCGACCAGCTGCAGGCTGACGACCGGCCGACAGAAGATCTCGGAGATCTCGGCGTGTGCCTGCGGATCGGTTCGAAAACCGGTTCCGGCCAAAATCATTCCGCCCACCGGCAGCAGGTCGCCCTGGCCCTCGTTGACATGCCGAGTCTGCACGGGAGAGTATCCACGTGACCGCATCCAGTCCGCGTAGGCGCCGGACTCTTTTTGGCGCTGAGGGTATTTGAACCGGGCCACCACCGCCGCGTCGTTGATCACCAGCCCGCCGTTGGCGGCGTACACCATGTCCAGCAGGCCGGGGACGGGCGCGACGAAGTCGACGACGTGTCCAAGCCGAAGGTAAGTGTCGCGAAGGTGTTCCCACTGTGTGACCGCGACGGTGGCGTCCACCGGGATATCGGTGTCCATCCACGGGTTGATCGCATATTCGACGGCGAAAAACCGCGGAGCTGTCATGGCGTAGTGCCGAATCCGCGCCTTGCGTTCCGTCGTTTTGGCGGTCTCGCGCCTCGGGGCCCCGGCCGCAGCCTCCGCGAAGATCGTCATACCTCGACGGTATGGGATGGCTTTGACGCAATCAAACACCGATTGTTGCTTATTCATGCCCACTTTATTGCGTTAAAAGCGCTATCATGGCAGTTTGTTGTGCAGGAGGGGTGATGGAGCGATTGGATGGCATCGACGAGCAGATTCTCGCCGAGCTGGCCCAGCACGCCCGGGCAACGTTCGCCGAAATCGGCGAGCGGGTGAACCTGTCGGCATCGGCGGTCAAGCGCCGCGTCGACCGGATGCTGGACAGCGGTGTCATCCGCGGGTTCACCACAGTCATCGATCGCAGTGCTGTGGGCTGGAACACCGAGGCCTACGTTCAGGTTTACTGCCACGGCAGGATTTCGCCTGACGAGCTGCGGCGGGCCTGGGCGGACATTCCCGAGGTGGTCAGCGCAGCGACGGCGACCGGGACCGCCGACGCGATCCTGCGTGTGCTCGCGCACGACATGCAACATCTGGAAGACGCTTTGGAGCGCATCCGCACCAGCGCCGACATCGAACGAACCGAAAGCATCGTCGTGCTGTCCAACCTGATCGACCGGTCCCGGGCCGAGGGGTGAGCATCCATCCGCCGCCGCAATCGTGTATGAACTCCACGTGACCATTGGCTCGGGTGGCAACGGAATACTGATCGTCGGCGGTGGGCTGGCCGCGACCCGGACCGCTGAGCAATTGCGCCGGGCGGGCTACACCGGCGAGCTGACCATCGTCAGCGATGAAGTTCATCTGCCCTATGACCGCCCCCCGCTGTCCAAAGAAGTACTGCGCAGCGAAGTCGACGACGTGACGCTCAAACCGCGTGAGTTCTACGACGAGAACAACATCACGCTGCGGCTCGGGTCGGCGGCCACCAGCCTGGGCACTTCGGCGCAGACGGTGACCCTCGAGGACGGCACGACGCTCGGCTACGACGAACTCGTCATCGCGACCGGCCTAGTGCCGCGGCGCATTCCGGCGTTCCCCGATTTGGACGGCATCCGGGTGTTGCGTTCGTTTGATGAAAGCCTCGCGCTGCGGAAACATGCGTCGTCGGCGAAGCGCGCGGTCGTGGTCGGCGCGGGTTTCATCGGCTGTGAGGTGGCGGCCAGCCTGCGCGGGTTGGGAGTCGACGTGGTGCTGGTGGAGCCACAGCCTGCGCCGCTGGCGGGGGTGCTCGGCGCGCAGATCGGCGAACTGGTCGCGCGGCTGCACCGCGCAGAAGGTGTCGATGTGCGCACCGAAGTCAGTGTCGCCGAGGTCCGCGGCCACGATCACGTCGAGAGCGTGCTGCTCACCGACGGTACCGAAGTGCCGACCGACCTGGTAGTGGTGGGCATCGGATCGCGGCCGGCGACCGACTGGCTCGACGGCAGCGGCGTCGAGGTCGACAACGGTGTGGTCTGTGATGCCGCCGGACGGACCAGCGCGCCGAACGTTTGGGCGCTCGGCGACGTTGCTTCCTGGCGCGACTCGATGGGACATCAAGTGCGAGTGGAACATTGGAGTAATGTTGCCGATCAAGCGCGGGCCGTCGTACCTGCCATGCTCGGGCAGGACGCGCCGTCCAGCGTCGTCGTCCCGTATTTCTGGAGCGATCAGTACGACGTCAAGATTCAGTGCCTCGGCGAGCCGATCGCCAGCGACACCGTGCACGTCGTCGAAGACGACGGGCGCAAATTCCTGGCGTACTACGAGCGGGACGGCGTGGTGGCCGGCGTTGTCGGCGGCGGCATGCCCGGCAAGGTCATGAAGACGCGAGCCAAGATCGCCGCCGCGGCACCGATTTCCGAGGTGCTGGGCTGACCCCGAGTGATTGCTCGACCAGTTGCGTACCTATTCCCAGACCACCGGCGGCCCGTGCGGCGAACACGCGCCCAGTAGCGTTTCGTCACCACCTGGCCAGCAGCGGGCTCGAACCATGAACTCGACCGGAGACTCGGGTGTTCGCCGCTGCGGCTCCAGCATCAGATGCGCGAACGGCGCGCCGGCTCGGGATTGGGCGCCCAATGTGTCGATTCCAGCGCGGATGGCAGCTTGATCGCCCGTCGAAAGGTATTGCCAGGTAATCGAATGCCACAGCACGGTGAGCGAGCCGGCAGCGACGGACAGGCCGGCGACGGCGTCCACGGCATTGCGGCGCTGCAGCGGCGCCGGGACGCGCCGGGCGACGCCGATCGCGCCGCGCAACCTTTCCAGCCGGGCCGGCTGATCGGGCCACACATAGCTCAGCAGTGTCAGTTCCCCGTCCCGGCTGGTGGCGTCGAGCGGCGCGATGTCATAACCGCGACGCTCCACGATACGCAGGGCCGTGGCGGGCGGCGCCTGACCGCGCCACGCGTCGTCGATGATCACCGGCGAGTCGGTTGGACCCCAGCGCCCGGCCGAATGGCTGTAGCGGTAATAGTCGGCGCGCAGGTTCAGTCCGGCACTGCATCCGATCTCGAAAAGCCGTACAGGCAAACCGAATCGGTGAGCGAGGATGAGTAGACCACCAATCAGCGCGGCGGACCGGCCTACCTCGTTGGTTTGCGGCGGTTGATCAAGCGCGGCCCGCAGCTGCTCGGCATGCTCGGATGCGGCGAGCGTGATATGGGTCCAAGCCGGCTCGGCATCCCACTGTCCGCCCGTGCTCGGATACCACCGGCGTAACCCCGGCGCGCGGCCGTCGAGCGCCAGCCGGTGCAGCCCACCGAGCAGCCGCAGCGGCAGCGCCAGCCGGCCGGAATCGCTCTCATGCCCGGACAGGATGGCGGCGAAGACACCGCCGGCCAGCACGTCGGCGGCCACCCGGTCCAACATGTCGCCGTACATCGGCGAGCCCATACCGGTGCAGATCTGGCCCTGCAGCCGGAGCGACCGCACCAGGCGGCTGTCGGGAGTCATGTGCGCTGCGAGTCCAGCTCGTCGAGCCCGGCGCGGACGACGTCGAACGCATCCCCGAGAGCCTGCGGCAACGACACCGATTCGTCGTCCAGCCAGTGCTCGTAGGCGCTCAGTGCGACGCCGAGCAGCATCCACGCAACGGTCTGCGGCAGCAGATCGCTGGCGCGGCCGCCGGATCGGCGTGCCACAAATCCGGCGATCACCTCGCGCCAGCCGGCGTACATCGTCATCGAATACGCTTGCAGCTCAGCGGTTTGCAGAATCACCCGCATTCGCTGCCGATGGCGAATGGTTTCCGATTCGTCAAAGGTGTTGAACGACAACAGCGCAGCGCGCAGCGCCTCACCGAGCGGCATGCCGGGCTCGACTCGGTCCAGCAGCTCGCGCAAATGCCGCAGGTGAGCGTCGAAGTCCCCCCACGGGATTGCGTTCTTGGAGGCGTAGTAGCGAAATACTGTACGACGGGCGATGCCTGCTGCCTGTGCGACGTCGTCGACGCTCACCTCGGCGAAGCCGCTGTCGGCGAACAGGCGGAGGGCGACATCGGCGATGTGCTGCGGGGTCGTGGAACGGCGCCGACCGACCCGCGCCTGCTCCAGCATGCCCAACTCCTTTTTGGAAGCCTCTTTCCATTTCGGCACTCGATGCCATATCCTACGAAGATTCTCGCCAGATCGACCCGACTTGTCGAGACCCTGATAACGAAAGGCAACGTGATGGAGCCGAACCAGCAGACCGACACAGACACCGAGCTCGTCACCGAGTCCCTGGTGGAAGAGGTGTCCATCGACGGGATGTGCGGGGTCTACTGACCGTGACCGCCCCCGCGCAGGGGTTCGCGGGCGGGTTCGATCCCAGTCGCGCGTGGCGATTGCACCCGCAGGTGGCGGTGCGACCCGAGCCCTTCGGCGCGCTGTTGTATCACTTCGGCACCCGCAAACTGTCATTCCTCAAGAACCGCACCATCCTCGCCGTGGTGCAATCGCTGGGCGATCACCCGGATGTTCGCGCCGCCTGCCGCGCCGCAGGAGTCGAAGATGCCCGACAGGGTCCCTACTTACACGCGCTCGGCGTGCTGGCCGACTCCAACATGCTGGTGCCCGACTACTCCAAGGAGGCGGCATGAGTGCTGCTGTGCCACGGCTCGTCGAGCAGTTCGAGCACGGGTTGGATGCACCCATCTGCCTGACCTGGGAGCTGACCTACGCCTGCAACCTTGCGTGTGTGCACTGCCTGTCGTCGTCCGGCAAGCGCGATCCGCGCGAACTGTCCACGCAGTCCTGCAAGGACATCATCGATGAGCTGGAACGCATGCAGGTGTTCTACGTCAACATCGGCGGCGGGGAACCGACTGTCCGGCCGGACTTTTGGGAACTCGTGGACTACGCCACCGCTCACCATGTGGGGGTGAAGTTCTCCACCAACGGGGTGCGGATCACACCCGAGGTAGCCGCCCGGTTGGCCGCGAGCGACTACGTCGACGTCCAGATCTCGCTCGACGGCGCGACCGCTGAGGTCAACGACGCCGTCCGGGGTGCCGGGTCCTATGCGATGGCTGTCCGCGCCTTGGAAAACCTTGCCGCCGCAGGGTTCTCCGACGCCAAGATCTCCGTCGTCGTGACCCGACACAATGTCGACCAGCTCGACGAATTCGCCTCGCTGGCGAGCCGTTATGGAGCCACACTGCGCATCACCCGGCTGCGCCCGTCGGGTCGCGGCGCCGACGTCTGGGATGAGCTGCACCCAACCGCCGACCAGCAGATCCAGCTTTACCAGTGGCTGGTCGCCAAAGGTGAGCGGGTGCTGACCGGCGATTCCTTCTTCCACTTGTCCGGACTCGGTGCACCCGGGGCGTTGGCCGGTCTGAACATGTGTGGAGCCGGACGGGTGGTATGCCTGATCGACCCGGTCGGCGATGTGTATGCCTGTCCGTTCGCCATCCACGACCGCTTCCTTGCCGGAAACATCCTGTCCGACTCCGGCTTTGGGACTGGCTTCGCCAACGTATGGAAGAATGCGCCGCTGTTCCGTGAACTGCGCGAACCGCAGTCTGCGGGCGCTTGCGGAAGCTGCGGGCACTACGACAGCTGCCGCGGTGGTTGCATGGCGGCCAAGTTCTTCACCGGTCTGCCGATCGACGGGCCTGATCCGGAATGCGTGCAGGGCTATGGCGCGCCGGCGCTGGCGCAACAGCGCGACAAGCCTCGTCCCGCGGGCGACCACTCGCACGGCCGGCGGCGCAGCGAGCCGGTGCCGCTGACACTGTCGATGGCCCCGCCCAAGCGGCTCTGCAACGAGAGCCCGGTCTAGCCGTGGCCCGGGACGTCTGGTTCGAGACGGTCGCCATCGCGCAGCAGCGGGCGAAACGGCGACTGCCCAAGTCGGCGTACTCCTCGCTGATTTCCGCCAGCGAGAAGGGGCTGACGGTTTCCGACAACGTGGAAGCATTCGGCGAACTGGGTTTCGCCCCCCACGTGGTTGGAGCGGCTGCGAAACATGATTTGGCGACAACGGTTATGGGACAGGAGATCTCGTTCCCGGTCGTAATCTCGCCCACCGGCGTGCAAGCGGTCGACCCAGACGGTGAGGTCGCCGTCGCGCGGGCCGCGGCGGCGCGCGGCACCGCCATGGGATTGTCCTCGTTCGCCAGTAAGCCGGTCGAAGAGGTCATCGCCGCCAACCCCAAGGTCTTCTTCCAGATCTACTGGCTGGGCGGCCGCGACGCGATCGCCGAGCGGGTGGAGCGCGCCCGCGCGGCCGGCGCGGTCGGTCTGATCGCCACCACCGACTGGTCGTTCTCGCACGGGCGGGACTGGGGCAGCCCCAAGATCCCCGAGCGGATGGATCTGCGCACCACGGTGCGGATGCTCCCGGAGGCGATCACCCGCCCCGGCTGGTTGTGGCGGTGGGGCAAGACGTTGCACCCGCCGAACCTGCGGGTGCCCAATCAGGCCCGGCGCGGCGAGCCCGGCCCGCCGTTCTTCGAGGCCTACGGCGAGTGGATGGCGACACCACCGCCGACCTGGGACGACATCGCCTGGTTGCGGGAGCTGTGGGGCGGCCCGTTCATGCTCAAAGGCGTGATGCGGGTCGATGACGCCAAAAGGGCTGTGGCTGCTGGCGTTTCGGCGATCTCGGTGTCCAACCACGGCGGCAACAACTTGGACGGCACTCCGGCGGCGATTCGGGCGCTGCCGGCCGTCGCCGACGCGGTCGGCGATCAGATCGAGGTTTTGCTGGACGGCGGCATCCGTCGCGGCAGCGACGTCGTCAAGGCGCTGGCGTTGGGAGCGCGTGCGGTGATGATCGGCCGGGCGTACCTCTGGGGCCTGGCGGCCGCCGGACAACCTGGTGTCGAGAACGTGCTCGACATCCTTCGCGGGGGCATCGACTCCGCGTTGATGGGCCTCGGGCGGGCCTCCGTTCACGACCTCAATCCGGCCGACATCTTGGTGCCGCCCGGGTTTGCCCGAGCGCTCGGGGTACCCCCACCCGCGCGGGGTGGCGGGTAGTCATCAGGCAGGCGAAACCAGCGGGTATTCTGATACTCACGTGGCTGACGTGGCGACAGCGACCGGGTTTGGTGAACGGCCGGCGGCAAAAAATTTTTCGAGAGCGCCAACAACCAGTGCACGACAGGTGAATTCGTCCTACCATCACCGAGTGGCAGTCCTCGCCGAACTTGGGGGCTCGACGTCGAGCCAGCTACAAGCCATGTTGTTGGGCGTCACCATCCCGGTCGGATCCACCGAACAGCATGGACCCCACCTGCCGCTGGACACCGACACCCGGATCGCAAGTGCCGTCGCCCGCGACCTCACTGCCCGCCTGGCCGGCGCGCCACCGGCGGGCGAACCCGAGCTGCACTGGGTGGTGGCACCGGCCATCGCCTACGGCGACAGCGGTGAGCACCAGAGCTTCCCCGGCACTATCTCCATCGGCACCCATGCCTTGACCACGCTGCTGGTGGAGTACGGCAGGTCGGCCACTTGTTGGGCGCAGCGGCTGCTGTTCGTCAACGGCCACGGCGGCAACGTGCGCGCCCTGGGCCGCGCGGTGAGCCAACTGCGATCCGAAGGGCGGGACGCGGGTTGGTGCCCCTGCGCGGTCGCAGGCGCCGACGCCCACGCGGGGCACGCTGAAACTTCAGTATTACTGCATATTTCACCCGCCGATGTGTTGACCGACCGGTGGCGTGCGGGCAACGGAGCGCCGCTGTCCGAACTGCTACCGTCGATGCGGCGCGGAGGAGTCGCGGCAGTCAGCGAGGCCGGCGTATTGGGCGACCCGACCACCGCGACCGCCCCAGAAGGGGAGCGGATGCTGTTGGAGATGGTCGAGGACTGCCTGGGCCGGGTCAGACGTTGGGCGCCCGCCCCGGACGGGATGCTTATATGACCCATACGCGGTTGCCCGACGGGTTTGCTGTGCAAGTCGACCGGCGGGTCAGAGTGCTTGGCCAGGGCTCCGCTTTGCTGGGTGGCTCTCCCACCCGATTGCTGCGGCTGGCGCCGGCCGCCCAGGACATGCTCGCCGACGGTCGCCTCAAAGTTCACGATGCAGTGAGCGCCGAGTTGGCCCGCACCCTGCTGGACGCGACGGTGGCTCACCCGCGGCCCGCGGGTGGCCCCTCGCACCGCGATGTGACCGTAGTAATTCCGGTGCGGGACAACGCTTATGGCTTACGACGCCTGGTTGCCGCGCTACGCGGGTTGCGGATCATCATCGTCGATGACGGCTCATCGACACCAATTGAGCTCGAGGATTTTGCCGGGCAGCACTCCGACATCGAAATACTGCGCCACGCGCGAAGCAAAGGGCCCGCGGCGGCACGCAACACCGGTCTTGCCGCCTGCAAGTCGGATTTCGTCGCCTTCTTGGACTCCGACGTCGTACCGCGGCGCGGCTGGCTGGAGGCGCTGCTCGGTCATTTCTGTGACCCGACCGTGGCGCTGGTCGCCCCGCGAATCGTCGGTCTGGCCCAGACCGACCATCTGGTAGCTCGCTATGAGGCAGTGCGCTCATCGCTGGACCTCGGGCAGCGTGAAGCCCCCGTCATTCCCTACACCAGCGTCTCCTATGTGCCCAGTGCGGCGATAATCTGCCGGACGACCAAACTCCGCGATATCGGCGGCTTCGACGAGACCATGCGCTCTGGTGAGGACGTCGATCTGTGCTGGCGACTTGTCGAAGCCGGCGCCCGGCTGCGCTACGAGCCGATCGCCCAAGTCGGGCACGATCATCGCACGCAATTACGGGCTTGGATTGCGCGCAAAGCGTTTTACGGTAGTTCGGCCGCCCAGTTGTCGGTCCGGCACCCGGACAAGATCGCACCGCTGATGATATCCGGCTGGGCATTGGCGGCATGGATCCTGATGGCCATCGGCTCGAGCTTCAGCTATCTGGCGTCTCTGCTGGTCGCCGCGCTAACCGGTCGTCGCATCGCCAAGACGCTGCAGGCTGCTGATACCCAGATCTCGGATGTGCTGGCGGTGGCCGCCCGCGGCCTTTGGTCGGCGGCGATGCAATTGGCGTCGGCGATCTGCCGGCATTATTGGCCGGTCGCGTTGTTGGCTGCCGTCGTGTTCCGGCCCGCTCGCCGCATTGTGCTGATCGCTGCCGTCGCCGACGGCGTGGTGGACTGGGCCAGCCGCCGGCAGTCTGCCGAAGAAGACGCCAAGCCGATCGGCCTGCTGACTTACCTGATCCTCAAGCGACTCGACGACCTGGCCTATGGCCTCGGGCTGTGGTACGGCGTGGTGCGCGAACGTACCATCGGCCCACTCAAACCGCAGATTCGAGTCTGACTCCTGACCGCAGCTGCGCTGCACAGCGATGTGCTGATCATCGGTGCGGGAAGCGCGGGATCTGTTGTTGCCAGTCGACTTTCGATGGATCCAAGCTGTGCGGTCACGGTGCTGGAAGCCGGCATCGGGCTAGCCGATCCGGCATTGCGGGCCGAAACAGCCAACGGCTTGCGGCTGCCGATCGGTGCCGCCAGCCCGCTGGTCCGGCGCTATCAAACACTGCTTACCGAGCGGCCGGCTCGCCAAACGACGATCGTGCGCGGGGCAACGATCGGCGGGTCCGGCGCTGTCAACGGCGGATACTTCTGCCGGGGTCTGCAGCGAGACTTCGACGGCTACCGGGTGGCCGGCTGGGCATGGTCAGACGTGTTCGATCACTTCCGGGCTATTGAGACCGATTTGGATTTTACCGGACCCGCCCACGGTGACGTCGGTCCGATTCTGGTACGCCGGACTCGTGAAATCGTCAGCAGCACCGCGTCGTTCGTCACTGCAGCGCAGCAGTCCGGGTTCGCCTGGGTAGCCGATCTCAACGACGCCGCCGCCGAACCGCCGACGGGTGTCGGTGCCGTCCCGCTCAACATCGTCGACGGTGTGCGTAGCGGCCCGGGCGCCGCATATCTGTTGCCCGCCTTGGGACGAGCGAACCTTTCGCTGCTGACCCGGACGCGGGCAGTACGGCTGCGATTCGCGGGCAGTCGGGTGGTCGGCGTCGACGCCATCGGGCCGAGCGGCCTGATCAGAGCTACCGCAGATCGAATTGTACTGTCCGCCGGAGCAATCGAATCAGCCCATCTGCTTATGCTTTCCGGCGTCGGCGATGCGGCCATGCTGCGTGCTGTTGGGGTAAAGGTCGCCGTCGCGTTGCCGGTCGGCATGGCGTGTAGTGATCATCCTGAATGGGTATTGCCGACCAGCTGGCTGGTCGCGCCCGGGCGACCGGTGGTCGAAGTTGTGCTCAGCACCGCCGACGGCATCGAGATCCGGCCGTATACCGGGGGTTTCGTGGCGATGGTCGGCGACGGTACATCGGGCCATCCGGACTGGCCACACATCGGTGTAGCGCTCATGCGACCGCGGGCACGGGGGCGAATCACGCTGGTTTCCCCCGATCCTGCGGTGCCACCGCGAATCGAGCATCGTTACGACACCGAACCCGGAGATGTGGCCGCGTTGCAGCGGGGCTGCGAGTTGGCCCGCGAAATAGCCAGTCCGACGACCAAAGTCGGTGAACCCGCATGGTCGACGTCGCAGCACTTGTGCGGCAGCGCCCCGATGGGTCCCGCTACGGATCCGGCGGCGGTCGTCGATCACCAGTGCCGGGTCCACGGGATCGACGATCTATGGGTGATCGACGGATCGGTCCTGCCGGCGATCACCAGCCGCGGACCGCACGCCAGCATTGTGATGCTCGGGCACCGGGCCGCGGAGTTCGTCGGCTGACTCGCACGCCCGGTGGCGCCCGGCCGCGTCGGCGCGGTGCCGCGAAGTGATGCGCCGCACCGGACGTAACTGTCGGCCGTCGCGGCCCGGAGCCCAGGCGCCGATCACCAGCGCTGCTACCGCGATGATCAGGCCCATCACCAGCAGCGACGATTCCATCGCCTGTAGAAAGGCGGATTGGCTGAGTTGGGCGAGTCGACCACCTTGCGGGCCAAGGGCTTTGGAGATCTCGAGGGCCTGAGCCAGCGAGTGTGAGGCCGGGGTGCGCACCGGGCCGGGGAAGGCTGCCAGATGCGGCTTGAGGACGTGGGCATACCGGCCGGCCAGGATGGACCCGGCCAGCGCGATGCCGAGCGCGGCGCCGACCTCACGGGTGGTGTCGTTGACTGCCGAGGCAACCCCCTGCTTCTCGTCGGGCACTGCTGTCATGATCGCTAACGTGCTTGGTGCCGTGCAGAATCCGATGCCGGTACTCATCACGAGCAGCGGCCACATCATGTCCCAGTACGGCGAGTCGATCTGCAAAACCCGCATCCACCAGAAGCCGGCCGAGATGAGCAGCAGCCCGAGGAAGACAACTAGCCTCAGACCCATTCGCGGCAGATACCACGGAGATAGCACGGACAACGTCAGCATGGGCGCCATTAGCGGGGCCAACGCGAATGCGGTCTGGATCGGGCTGTAGCCCCTGACCAGCTGGATGTATTGCATGATGACGAAAAAGAATCCGAACATTGCCATGAAAAACACTGTGATCGTGGCGGACCCGGTGGCGAAGTCCGGTCGGCGGAACAACCGAACGTCGAGCAGGGGATGGCGCCGTCGCGCCTCGACGAATCCGAATGCCACCGCCAGCGCCACCCCGACACTCATCGAGCCGTAGACCAGCGGATGAGTCCACCCGCGCGCGGGTGCCTCGAGCACGCCGAACACGAAAATCGCTACCGCGCCCGCGATTAAAGCCGCACCCACCCAGTCCAGCGGGGTGGCCTCGTCGTCGCGTGAGGACGATACTGTGCACGCCAATACGAAGATCAGCAGCGCAAAACCCGCGAAGGCCCAGAAGATGGATCGCCACGACCAGAAGTGCAGCAGCGTTCCGGATCCGAGCATGCCGATGACGGCGCCGCAGCCCGCCACGCCGGCCCAAATGCCGGTTGCTTTCGCGCGCTGGTCTTCGCGGTGAGTGGCCGTCAACAGCGACAGGGTGGCGGGCATGATGAACGCCGCTCCGACGCCGGCCACACCGCGGGCCGCGATGAGCTGCAACGGGCTGGTGAACACCGTCGACGCCAGGGACGCGATCGCGAAGGTGGCCAGGCCGAGGAGAAACGCGCCGCGGCGGCCGTAGCGGTCACCGATTGCCCCGGCGGGTAACAACAGGCAAGCCAGGGCCACCGAGTAGCAGTCCACGATCCAGGTCAGCTGAGACTGGGTCGCCGAGGTGGCGACCGCGATGTCGCCCAGCGCGGTGTTCAGCGCGACCATCGACGCGATCACCAGGGTCACACCCATGCAGGCCACGACCATCGTCCAGATTCGTGCCCGGTCCGAACCGAGCAGGGCGGGGGCTTTTGTACGCTGGTCGGGTCGGATGGAGGTATCGACCATGGGCGATGCGTCTCCTTTCGGCGACGAGTAACTTCCGAGACTAACAGTCTTGTAGGTAGACGGACAGTCTTGTTTTCAAACAAGGAGGTGGTCTGCATCACCGACAAGATCGACCCACGGCCAGCGCGTTCTCGGGCCAGGTTGCTGGAAGCTGCCACCGCGCTGCTTCGCTCCGGTGGTCCAAGCGCGGTGACCGTCGATGCGGTCACCCGTGGGGCCAATGTAGCCCGGGCCACCCTGTATCGCCACTTCCCAAGCGGAAATGCTTTGCTGGCAGCGGCTTTCAACAGTCTGATACCGCCGGCGCCGATGCCCGCCGACAACGGCCCGCTGCGCGATCGCCTAATCGCCGTGGTGCTGGGATTTAGCCAATCGATCGCCGAGGCCCCGGGCATGCTGACCGCGATGAGTTGGCTGGCACTGGGCCGGGACTTGGAGCAGTTGCCAGAGTCTGATCACGCCCGCACGGCCGACAGCTCGGCGATCAGCACGCTGCGCGAGCGCATCGCCCAGCAGTACGCGGCGCCGTTCGACGCCATCTTCGACAGCCCCGAGGCCGCCGAGCTGGGCGACATCGACCGCACCCGGGCGATCGCACTGCTGATCGGCCCGGTGGTGTTGGGCCGGCTGTCAACGCTGCCCGACTTCGACTACCGCGAATGCGCGCGAGCCGCGGTGGACGGCTTCCTGCACGTGCAGCGCACGCAGAACCGGTCGCTCAAACCAACTCGTAGCGAATCGGCAGGTGCTTGAGCCCACCGACGAACGTCGTGGCAATCAGTTCCGGGTTTCCGTTCAGGTCAATGGATTTCAGCCGCGGAAGTAGCTCGGTAAAGAAGCTGTTGACCTCCATGCGGGCCAGTGCGGCGCCCAGGCAGAAGTGCACACCGTATCCGAATGCCAGATGTTTGTTCGGATCACGACCGACGTCGAAACGGAACGGATCGTCGAAGACTTCTTCGTCATGGTTTGCCGAGACATAGGACAGATACACCGACTCGCCCTTGGCGATCGGCACCCCGCGCACGGTGGTGTCCGCGGTGGCAGTGCGCATGAATTCCTTGACCGGGGTCACCCAGCGGATCATTTCCTCCGTCGCCAGCGGCATCAGTTCGGGGTTGTCGCACAACCGTTTTCGCTGGTCCGGGTTTTCGATCAGAGCCTGCAGACCACCGGCGATCGTCGCGCTGGTGGTGTCGTGGCCGGCGCTGGCGACGATGACATAGTAGGAGGCGGTGTCGACGTCGGACAGCGGCTCCCCGTCGACGCGGGCGTTGGCGATCGCCGACGCCAGGTCTTCGGTCGGATGTTCGCGGCGCGACGCGGTGAGTGAGCTGAAGTAGCCGAAGAAGTCGAGCAGGACTTGGAGTTGCTCATCGACACCGGTGCGTGGGCTCGTAGATGGGTCAACGCTGCATGCAGTCGGGGCTCGTCGGCATAGGATGTCGGATCGGCGAATACCTTCGCAGCCTCGTCAATGATTGGTGTGCTCATCGGCCTTCTTGTCTTACTGCGTCAATTCTTGACAGATGTCAGGTTTTCCAGTCTCCGTGATCGACGATTAGCTGGAAGCGGTTTTCGTCGATCCGTAGGCTGGGGTTTTGTGCCGATCCAATCGCCTCGTCCGCGACGAGCCTGGGCCGTCCTGCTGGTGGCGGCGTTGGCGGCGGCGGCCTGTGGCGGGGGCGGCATCACGTCGATGAAGTCCGAACCGGCGTATGCAGGGCCGCTGGACGCTGCCATCGTGCGCACCTCGGTGGGACTGATGCGCGGCATGGTAGCCGCGGATTACCGTCTGTTCCAAGGCATTCCGTATGCGGCACCCCCGGTTGGGCCGCTGCGGTGGCAGCCACCGCGGCCGGCGGCGAAGTGGCCGGGGACGTTGGACGCCACCAAACCGGGGCCGCAGTGCATGCAGGACACCGGATCCAACCCGCACGTGGGCAAGCCGACCAGCGAAAACTGCCTCACCCTCAACGTGTGGACGCCGGCGCCCGGCCGCGGCACCGGTAAGCGCCCGGTGATGGTGTGGATCCATGGTGGCGGCTTCGTCAACGGCAGCGGCGACATCTATAACTCGCGCTGGTTGGCCGCGAAGGGCCACATCGTTGTCGTCACGATCAACTACCGGTTGGGCGCGCTGGGATTTCTGGCCCACCCGTCGTTCGGCCCGCCGGACAGCGTCGGAAACTACGGGCTGGCCGACCAGCAGGCCGCGCTGCGCTGGGTCCGCGACCACATCGGCGATTTCGGCGGCGACCCGCGCAAGGTGACCATCGCCGGCGAATCCGCGGGCGGCATGTCGGTGTGCGATCACCTGGTGGCGCCCGGTTCGGCGGGGCTGTTCCGCGCGGCGATCATTCAGAGCGCGCCGTGTCAGGCGCAAGCCGACCTGGCGACCGGGCAGCGCCGCAGCGTGGATTACGCGGCGTCAGCCGGGTGCCGCAACGCCGTCAGCACGGCGGCGTGTCTGCGCGCGCTGCCGGCGACCGCGCTTGACCGTCCGCCCTGGTATGTCTTCCTCGGGGACTCCGACGCGCTCTCTGGGCCCGTCACCGGTACCGGGTTGTTGCCCAACAGTCCAGTCGCGGCGTTCGCCGCCGGTCGGGCCGCCCGAGTTCCGGTCATGATCGGCGTCAACCACGACGAATTCACCATGTTCACGGCGCTGCGGTACTTGAAATTGGGCCGCGGCATCACATCCGCCGAATACCCTCACCTGCTTGGGAACCTCTTCGGTGCAGACGGCGCCGCGGTGCTGACGCATTATCCGCCCGACCATTACGGCAGGGACGCGTCGCTGGCCTACTCGGCGGCGCTCACCGATGGCGTCTTCTCTTGCGTGGCAGACAGATTGGCCGATTCGCTGGGCCAACGGGGTGCAAGCGCACCGGTGTACACCTACGAGTTCGACGACCCTCATGCGCCCTCACCGAATCCGTTGCGGCATGCGCCGTTTCCAGTCGGCGCCAGCCACTCACTGGAGCTGCGGTACCTGTTCAACGTCGGCGGCGCGCCGCTGCTGGATCCCCCGCAGCGGATGCTGTCCGACCAGATGATCAGCTATTGGAGCCACTTCGTCACCAACGGCGCACCGAGAGCCACCGGCCAGCCCGACTGGCCGGCCAAAAGCGGCGGTCCCGGCCACAATTCCTGGATGGCGTTGCGTCCCGGCGGCAGCCGGGCCATCAGCAACTTCGCGGAAGCACACCAGTGCTCGTTCTGGGCGTCGCTGAAGGGCAGGTCGTGAGCACGCCAGAGCCGGGCAGCTTCGCCGAACAGTGGGTGGCGGCCTGGAACCGCCATGACGTGGACGCGGTACTGGGTCATTTCCACGACGATGTCGTCTTCAGCTCACCGGTTGCGGCCCGGGTGGTGCCCGACTCCGGCGGAGTGATTCGCGGTAAGGCCGCACTGCGCAACTACTGGACCGCCGCGCTGAAGACCATGCCTGACCTTCACTTCGAAGTCCTCGGTGTGTATCGCGGCGAGTCGGTTCTGGTCATCAACTACCGCAACGAGAACGGCGCCCTGATGAACGAAGTGCTGGAGTTCGACGACGGGCTGGTGCGCCGCGGGCACGGTACTTACTTGTCGCGCAGCTAGTCTCACGGGCAGTCTGCCGGCGCGCCGAGATCGACGGCAGTGCCGAAATCTCGGCAGAAATCCGCTCTGACGTCAATCTCGGCGCAAGGCCAGCGTGACCCAGGTGGTGATGTCGGCGTGCACGACCTCGCTGCCGTGCCGGTCGGTCACCGAGACCGGCACCACGAGCTCAAACCCTCCAGAGCCCTCGGTGATCTGCGCGAAATCCGGCGGGTCCAGTTGAGCCCGGGCCCGCAGCGACGTGGTGGCCTTCTCGAGGTACTGCACACTCATCGATTTCGGTATCCAGCGATGGCTGCGCGGCACGGTGGCCTCCATCAGCATCCCCATCGCCACCTCGGCGGCGTTGCAGCATGCGATCGCGTGCACGGTGTGCAGGTGGTTGTAGACCAAGAACCACTTCGGCACCCGCACCTCGGCCAGACCCGGCTCCATCCGCACTACATGCGGCAGCACCGAGGCGAAGTACGGAACCCGCGCCATCGCCGCCGCCGAGAAGAGTCGGGTGCCACCGGGACGGCCGGAAAGCCGCTGCCATGCGGAATACGTGCTGGTCGGGCCGGTCATGCCGATACATCTTACTCTGGAGTAAGGAGATCCGATCGGGCCATCTGGTGCCCTGGCCGTGCTTGCGCCGACGCTGCTGATCAGCCTGGCCGGTCGCGGGGTCGGGAGGATTTGGCCGATACCAGGATCTAGGGCATACTGTTCAGGTTGCCTTGCGCCGGGTTTGCGCCTGGTCGGGCATACGACCGGCGCCCAAACGGGCGCCTCCGGTCCCATCCTTGGAGCGCGACGAATTTCGATCGCGGGCCAGGCTGCGTGCGGGCGACACACCCGACCGCGGGGGCCGGTGGACCACGACAGGTAAACAGCGGCGCAACATCCGGGCGCCCACCCAGATCGGCCAGATTGAATCGGGCGATCGGTGCCCGGCGGAACACCGGGTCACCGGCACTGGAGAGTGAGGTAGCAGAAGCGTGGCGGGACAGAAGATCCGCATCAGGCTCAAGGCCTACGACCACGAGGCCATTGACGCCTCGGCGCGCAAAATCGTCGAGACGGTTGTCCGGACCGGCGCCAGCGTGGTTGGTCCGGTGCCGTTGCCCACTGAGAAGAACGTGTATTGCGTGATTCGTTCTCCGCATAAGTACAAGGATTCGCGGGAGCATTTCGAAATGCGCACCCACAAGCGGCTGATCGACATCCTCGATCCGACACCGAAGACCGTTGACGCGTTGATGCGCATCGATCTGCCTGCCAGCGTCGACGTCAACATCCAGTAGGAGATCTGCGAGCAATGGCGAGAAAGGGCATTCTGGGCACCAAGCTGGGTATGACGCAAGTGTTCGACGAGAACAACCGCGTTGTCCCGGTCACCGTGGTCAAAGCCGGGCCGAACGTGGTGACCCGAATCCGCACACCTGAGGCTGACGGCTACAGCGCGGTGCAGCTGGCTTACGGGGAGATCAGTCCTCGTAAGGTCAACAAGCCGCTGGGCGGTCAGTACGCTGCCGCCGGTGTCAATCCGCGGCGGCACTTGGCCGAGTTGCGCCTCGAGACCCCTGAAGCGGCAGCCGATTACCAGGTGGGCCAGGAGCTGACGGCCGAGATCTTCGCTGCCGGAAGCTATGTCGACGTCACTGGCACCTCAAAGGGTAAGGGCTTCGCCGGAACCATGAAGCGGCACGGCTTCCGCGGGCAGGGCGCCAGCCACGGCGCTCAGGCGGTGCATCGTCGTCCCGGTTCCATCGGCGGTTGCGCCACCCCGGCGCGGGTGTTCAAGGGCACTCGGATGGCCGGCCGGATGGGTAATGACCGGGTGACCACGCAGAACCTCTTGGTGCACAAGGTCGATGCCGAGAACGGCGTCCTGCTGATCAAAGGTGCCGTGCCCGGCCGCACGGGTGGGCTCGTCATGGTCCGCAGCGCGATCAAACGAGGTGAGAAGTAATGGCTACCCAGAAGGCCGAAAAGGCCGGGCAGGCTCAGAAAACCCTGAAGATTGACGTCAAGACGCCGGCCGGTAAGACCGAAGGTTCCGTTGAGCTGCCGGCCGAGCTGTTCGACGCGCCCGCGAACATCGCGTTGCTGCATCAGGTGGTGACTGCGCAACGGGCCGCGGCCCGGCAGGGCACGCACTCGACCAAGACTCGCGGTGAGGTGCGCGGCGGTGGCCGCAAGCCGTACCGGCAGAAGGGCACTGGGCGCGCTCGACAGGGCTCGACCCGCGCTCCCCAGTTCACCGGCGGTGGCGTGGTGCACGGTCCGACGCCTCGCGACTACAGCCAACGGACTCCGAAGAAGATGATCGCCGCTGCGCTGCGCGGCGCGTTGTCGGACCGGGCACGCAACGGTCGCATCCACGCGGTCACCGAGTTGGTGTCCGGCCAGACTCCGTCCACCAAGAGCGCCAAGGCTTTTCTGGGCGCGTTGACCGACCGCAAGCAGGTGCTGGTCGTCATCGGACGGAGCGACGAGACCGGAGCCAGGAGCGTGCGCAACCTGCCAGGTGTGCACACCTTGACGCCGGACCAGCTCAACACCTATGACGTGCTGCGCGCCGACGACGTGGTGTTCTCGGTTGAGGCGCTCAACGCTTACATCGCGGCCGCAGCGCCAAGCGCCAAAGGCGCAGAGGAGGTTTCGGCCTGATGGCGACCGTCACTGACCCCCGCGACATCATTCTGGCCCCGGTCATCTCGGAGAAGTCCTACGGCCTGATCGATGACAATGTGTACACGTTTCTGGTGCACCCCGATTCGAACAAGACGCAGATCAAGATCGCGATCGAGAAGATCTTTTCGGTCAAGGTGGCCGCGGTGAACACCGCCAACCGCCAGGGCAAGCGCAAGCGCACCAGGACCGGATACGGCACTCGCAAGAGCACCAAGCGCGCCATCGTGACGCTGGCGCCCGGCAGTAAACCGATCGACCTGTTCGGCGCACCGGCGTAGCCGAGGATAGAGAGACTTAACTGACATGGGAATTCGCAAGTACAAGCCGACGACTCCGGGTCGCCGCGGTGCCAGCGTCTCCGATTTCGCCGAGATCACTCGATCCACTCCGGAGAAATCGTTGGTCCGCCCCCTGCACGGTCGTGGTGGACGCAACGCGCACGGCCGAATCACCACCCGCCACAAGGGCGGCGGACACAAGCGTGCCTACCGGGTGATCGACTTCCGCCGTAACGACAAGGACGGCGTCAACGCGAAGGTCGCGCAAATCGAGTACGACCCCAACCGCACGGCGAACATTGCGCTGCTGCACTACCTGGACGGTGAAAAGCGTTACATCATCGCGCCACAAGGACTTTCGCAAGGCGATGTAGTGGAATCCGGAGCTAACGCCGACATCAAACCGGGTAATAACCTGCCCTTGCGCAATATTCCGGCCGGCACGCTGATTCACGCGGTGGAGCTACGGCCGGGCGGTGGTGCCAAGCTGGCTCGCTCGGCCGGGTCGAGCATCCAATTGCTCGGCAAGGAAGGGACTTATGCCTCGCTGCGGATGCCCAGCGGTGAGATCCGTCGTGTCGACGTGCGCTGCCGCGCCACCGTTGGCGAGGTCGGCAACGCCGAGCAGGCCAACATCAACTGGGGTAAGGCCGGCCGGATGCGCTGGAAGGGCAAGCGTCCGTCGGTGCGTGGTGTCGTGATGAACCCGGTGGACCACCCGCACGGCGGTGGTGAGGGCAAGACCTCCGGTGGTCGTCACCCCGTCAGCCCGTGGGGCAAGCCCGAGGGCCGTACCCGTAAGAGCCACAAGCCCAGCGACAAGCTCATCGTCCGGCGCCGGCGCACCGGCAAGAAGCACGGGCGCTAGGAAGTCGAGGAGTTAGAAGATGCCACGCAGCCTGAAGAAGGGTCCGTTCGTCGACGACCACCTGTTGAAGAAGGTCGACGTGCAGAACGAGAAGAACACCAAGCAGGTCATCAAGACCTGGTCGCGCCGGTCGACCATCATCCCGGACTTCATCGGTCACACCTTCGCGGTCCACGACGGCCGCAAGCATGTGCCGGTGTTCGTCACCGAGGCCATGGTGGGCCACAAGCTGGGTGAGTTCGCGCCGACCCGCACCTTCAAGGGACACATCAAAGACGACCGGAAGGCCAAGCGGCGATGAGCGCCCCGACTGAATTTCCTTCTGCGGTAGCCAAGGCACGGTTCGTGCGGGTATCGCCGACCAAGGCACGCCGGGTGATCAACCTGGTGCGCGGCAAGTCGGTGTCAGAGGCGCTGGACATTCTGCGTTGGGCGCCGCAGGCGGCCAGCCTGCCGGTGGCCAAGGTCATCGCAAGTGCCGCAGCCAACGCCCAGAACAACAATGGCTTGGACCCGGCGACGCTGGTGGTGGCCTCCGTCTACGCCGACGACGGTCCGACCGCCAAGCGGATCCGGCCGCGCGCCCAGGGCCGCGCCTTCCGGATTCGCCGACGTACCAGCCACATCACCGTGGTGGTGGAGAGCCGGCCGGCCAAGGATGCGCGAGGTTCGCAATCTGCGAGCACCGCCCGCGCCCGCCGCGCGCAGGGCAGCAAGGCTGCCTCGGAAAAGGCGGCCGTCAAGGCGCCGGTCAAGAAGGCCACGGCCGAGAAGGCGCCGGCCAAGAAGGCCACCGCCGAGAAAGCGCCGGCCAAGAAGGCGCCCGCAAAGAAGGCACCTGCCGCGAAGTCGACTGAGACTGAAGCGACTTCGGAGACGAAGGGAGGCTCGCAGTAGTGGGCCAGAAGATCAATCCACACGGATTCCGTCTCGGTATCACGACCGACTGGAAGTCTCGGTGGTATGCCGACAAGCAGTACGCCGAGTACGTCAAGGAGGACGTGGCGATCCGTCGGCTGCTGTCCACCGGGCTGGAACGCGCCGGGATCGCCGACGTGGAGATCGAACGAACCCGGGACCGGGTTCGAGTGGACATCCACACCGCGCGGCCGGGCATCGTCATCGGCCGCCGCGGCACCGAGGCCGACCGCATCCGCGCGGATCTGGAGAAGCTGACCGGCAAGCAGGTCCAGCTCAACATCCTGGAAGTGAAAAACCCTGAGTCGCAGGCTCAATTGGTCGCACAAGGCGTCGCAGAGCAGTTGAGCAACCGCGTGGCGTTCCGCCGCGCGATGCGCAAGGCCATCCAATCGGCCATGCGTCAGCCCAACGTCAAGGGCATCCGGGTGCAGTGCTCGGGCCGCCTCGGCGGTGCGGAAATGAGCCGCTCGGAGTTCTACCGCGAAGGCCGGGTGCCGCTGCACACGCTGCGTGCCGACATCGACTACGGCCTGTACGAGGCCAGGACCACCTTCGGCCGCATCGGCGTGAAGGTGTGGATCTACAAGGGCGACATCGTCGGTGGCAAACGCGAACTGGTCGCGCCTTCGGCCGCGGGCGCCGAGCGTCCCCGCCGCGAGCGGCCGTCGGGTACCCGCCCGCGCCGCAGCGGCGCTGCGGGCACCACGGCGACCAGCACCGAGGCCGGACGCGCTGCTTCGGATGCTGAAGAGGCTGCGAGCGCACAGCCCGCTCCGACGGCTGAAGCGCCGCCCCTCGAGACGCAGAGCACGGAGAGCTGAATCATGTTGATTCCCCGCAAGGTCAAGCACCGCAAACAGCACCATCCGCGTCAGCGCGGAATCGCCAGCGGCGGCACGCATGTGAGTTTCGGCGATTACGGCATCCAGGCGCTGGAGCATGCCTATATCACCAACCGCCAAATCGAGGCAGCGCGTATCGCGATCAACCGGCACATCAAGCGTGGTGGCAAGGTGTGGATCAACATCTTCCCGGACCGCCCGCTGACCAAAAAGCCGGCGGAGACCCGGATGGGTTCGGGTAAGGGATCGCCCGAGTGGTGGGTGGCCAATGTCAAGCCGGGTCGCATTCTCTTCGAGCTCAGCTACCCGAATGAGTCGACCGCCCGGGCCGCGTTGACCCGTGCAATCCACAAGCTGCCGATCAAGGCACGCATCGTTACCCGAGAGGAGCAGTTCTGATGGCAGTGGGAATTTCCCCTGGCGAACTGCGCGAGCTCACCGACGACGAGCTGATCGAGCGGCTGCGCGAATCCAAGGAAGAGTTGTTCAACCTGCGTTTCCAGATGGCGACCGGCCAGCTGGCCAACAATCGTCGACTCCGCACGGTGCGCCGGGAGATTGCGCGCGTCTACACCGTGCTCCGTGAGCGTGAACTCGGCCTGGCATCGGGCCCCGATGGTGCAGGGAGTGAGGAATCGTAATGGCAGAAGCGAAGACCCCCGCGAAGGCCGCGAAGGCCCCGGCCAAGTCGGCCAAGGCCGCTCCAAAGGCCGCCGCAACCAAGGAGACGCCGGGCGGTGCCAAGGGCCCCAAGCACACACCGCCCACCCCGAAGCCGCGCGGTCGGCGGAAGACCCGCATCGGTTACGTGGTGAGTGACAAGATGCAGAAGACCATCGTCGTCGAGCTGGAAGACCGGGTGCGTCACCCGCTGTACGGCAAGATCATCCGGACCACCACGAAGGTCAAGGCGCACGACGAGAACAGCATCGCCGGCATCGGCGACCGCGTCTCGCTGATGGAGACCCGCCCGCTGTCGGCGACGAAGCGCTGGCGGCTCGTCGACATCCTCGAAAAAGCCAAGTAGGCGCCTGAGCCGAACTCGCGAAAGCCCCCAGAACCTGTTGGTTTTGGGGGCTTTTGGGTTCCGCCGTCAGTCGTCTGCGGCGCGGTATAGGCTTCATCCGGTATCCCGGGGGTCCACTACGAGAGTGAGGCCAGCGATGACGACCGAGTTCAACGGCAAGATCGAACTCGACATCCGCGATTCGGAGCCGGACTGGGGGCCGTACGCCGCGCCCACGGCGCCGCAGGACGCGCCCAACATCCTCTATCTGGTGTGGGATGACACCGGCATCGCGACGTGGGACTGTTTCGGCGGCCTGGTCGAGATGCCGGCGATGACACGCATCGCCGAGCGTGGCATCCGGCTCTCGCAGTTTCACACCACGGCACTGTGCTCACCGACCCGGGCGTCCTTGCTGACCGGTCGCAACGCCACCACCGTCGGCATGGCCATGGTCGAAGAGTTCACTGAGGGCTTCCCCAACACCAGTGGTCGAATACCATTCGAAACTGCGCTGCTTTCCGAGGTCCTGGCCGAACGGGGCTACAACACTTACTGCGTCGGAAAATGGCACCTAACGCCACTTGAGGAATCGAATCTGGCGTCCACCAAGCGACACTGGCCGACGCAACGCGGCTTCGAACGGTTCTACGGATTCATGGGCGGAGAGACCGACCAGTGGTACCCGGACCTGGTCTACGACAACCACCCGGTGCCGCCGCCGGAGACGCCCGCGGATGGTTACCACCTCTCGAAGGACATCGCCGACAAGACGATTGAGTTCATCCGCGACGCCAAGGTGATAGCCCCCGACAAACCGTGGTTCAGCTACGTGTGCCCCGGCGCCGGACACGCCCCACATCATGTCTTCAAAGAATGGGCCGACAAATACGCCGGCAAGTTCGACATGGGTTATGAGCGCTACCGCGAGATCGTCCTGGAGAAGCAGAAGTCGATGGGACTGGTTCCGCCGGACACCGAATTGTCGCCGGTCAATCCCTATCTCGACGTCAAGGGACCGAACGGTGAGCCGTGGCCACTGCAGGACACGGTGCGGCCCTGGGACTCGCTCAACGACGAAGAGAAGAAGCTGTTCAGCCGGATGGCCGAGGTATTCGCCGGCTTCCAGAGCTACACCGACGCCCAGATCGGCCGCATTCTGGACTATCTCGAGGAATCCGGCCAGTTGGACAACACCATCGTCGTGGTGATCTCCGACAACGGCGCCAGCGGTGAAGGTGGGCCGAACGGGTCAGTCAACGAGGGCAAGTTCTTCAACGGCTACATCGACACGGTCGAAGAGAGCATGAAGCTCTTCGACCACCTCGGCGGGCCGGAAACGTACAACCACTACCCGATCGGGTGGGCGATGGCCTTCAACACCCCTTACAAGCTGTTCAAGCGCTACGCCTCGCACGAGGGCGGCATCGCCGACACGGCAATCATCTCCTGGCCCAACGGTATTGCCGCCCACGGCGAGGTCCGGGACAACTACGTCAACGTCAGCGACATCACCCCCACCGTATACGACCTGCTGGACATGACCCCACCGGAGACCGTCAAGGGCATCGCTCAGAAGCCGCTCGACGGCGTGAGTTTCAAAGCGGCCCTTGCCGATCCGAAGGCGGACACCGGAAAAACGACCCAGTTCTACACCATGCTGGGAACCCGCGGGATCTGGCATGAGGGCTGGTTCGCCAATACCGTGCACGCCGCCACGCCGGCGGGCTGGGGGCACTTCGACGCCGACCGCTGGGAGCTCTTCCGCATCGAAGCAGACCGCAGCCAATGCCACGACCTGGCTGCCGAGCAGCCGGACAAGCTCGAAGAGCTCAAGGCGCTGTGGTTTTCCGAGGCCGCCAAGTACAACGGTCTGCCGCTGTCGGATTTGAACATACTGGAGACGATGATGCGGTCTCGGCCTTCCCTCGTGGGCGAACGACCCAGCTACACCTACTATCCGGACTGCGCGGACGTCGGCCTCGGCGCCGCCGCCGAGATTCGTGGACGCTCGTTCGCGGTGCTGGCCGAGGTGACCGTGGATACCACCGGCGCCGAAGGTGTGCTGTTCAAGCAGGGCGGTGCCCACGGTGGGCATGTGCTGTTCATCCAAGACGGGCGGCTGCACTACGTCTACAACTTCCTCGGCGAGCGCCAACAGCTGATCTCGTCGTCGGATCCGGTGCCGCTGGGCAAACACGTACTCGGCGTTCGGTATTCGCGGACTGGAACCGTAGAGAACAGCCACACGCCGCTCGGTGATGCCACGCTGTTCATCGACGACACCGAGGTCGGCAGGCTGGCCGACGTGACCTCACACCCCGGAACATTCGGATTGGCGGGTGCCGGCATCACGGTCGGGCGCAACGGCGGCTCGGCGGTGTCCAGCCGCTACAAAGCGCCATTCGCGTTCACCGGCGGCACCATCGCCCAGGTCACCGTCGACCTTTCTGGCAGGCCCTATGAAGACGTGGAAAAAGAACTGGCACTGGCATTTTCGCGGGACTGAAGTGCCGGTGCGCTTCAGGCACGCAGCACTCGTCGTGGCGGCCCTGCTGTGGCTGTCGACCGGCGTGGCCGTCGGTTGCGAGAAAACGACCGGCGGCGCCGCTGTCTGGCCCAATGGGACGGCTTTGTCCGCCAGCCCTGCTGCACCGACACTGTCCGACCCGGCCGAACCGGTGCCCGGCATCGAAACCACACTGCCCGAACATATCCCACCCAACGCATTCGTCTGCTTTCCGGAACCGAGCGGCCTCGGCGTGGGTACCGTCGCTTCGGTCTCCGACCCGGCCGCACCGAGAATCACCGTCACGGTGCCCGACGGCTGGGCTTCGGAGCCCGGGCAAGGCGATGTGGCGTTGACGCTGTCCGGACCCGACGGCATGACCGGGACGGTGACCATCGCCGCCACGTCGCTCGATCCCATCCCGGCCTTCTTCGATTACGCCGCCATGTTGCGACGCTCGAAGCCCGATCTCAAGGTAGACATCGCCGGCGCGCAGTTCTGCGGATACAGCAGCCAGGAGTTCACCGGCACCTTCCTCGGGCCGCCGGGCACGCTCGATCTCGCCGACCGCATCACCCACATCTGGACCAACACCAACAAATATCTGGTGACCATCCACTTGGAAGGGCCAGCCGACGCGCCCGGATTCGACGAGGCGAAAACCGCGCTGATGCAAGACTTCGCGGTGGTAATACCCTGAAAGGTATGCCCACCGAGCTGGTCGAACTGCCGTCCGGATCATTCCGGATGGGGTCGACGAGCTTTTACCCCGAGGAAGCGCCGATCCACACGGTGACCGTGTCTGCCTTCGCGGTGGAACAGCATCCGGTGACCAATGCTCAATTCGCCGAATTCGTCCGCGCGACAGGGTATGTGACGGTCGCCGAGCAGCCTATCGATCCCGCGCTCTACCCGGGAATCGACGCAACCGAGCTGCGCGCCGGCGCGATGGTGTTTCGTCCGACGCCAGGTCCGGTCGACCTGCGCGACTGGCGCCAATGGTGGGTCTGGGTGCCGGGCGCGAGTTGGCGGCATCCGTTCGGACCGGACAGCGACGTCGCCGACCGGCCCGATCACCCCGTGGTGCAGGTGGCCTATCCCGATGCTGCGGCATATGCGCGCTGGGCCGGGCGGCGGCTGCCGACCGAGGCCGAATGGGAGTACGCGGCTCGCGGTGGCACCACCACCACGTACGCGTGGGGCGACGAGCAGAAGCCCGACGGGCAGCTGATGGCCAACACCTGGCAGGGCAGATTCCCCTACCGCAACGACGGTGCGCTGGGTTGGGCCGGAACCTCGCCGGTGGGTGCGTTCCCGCCGAACGGGTTCGGCCTTTTCGACATGATCGGCAATGTCTGGGAATGGACGGCGACCGAATTTTCGGCCCACCACCGGCTGACTGAGCCGCCGAAGGCCTGCTGTGCGCCATCGGCACCCGCCGACCCGGCCGTCGCACAGACACTCAAGGGTGGCTCGCACCTGTGCGCCCCGGAGTACTGCCACCGGTATCGGCCCGCCGCCCGGTCACCCCAATCGCAGGACACCGCCACCACACACATCGGGTTCCGATGCGTGAGCGACCTTCCCGGCCGGGTCAGCTGATCGCGTCGACCGCCCTGGAGACCCGTGATTGGAACTCGGGCGGCAGCGGGATGTAGCCGTGTTTGTCCAGATCGATCTGGCCGGGGCCCAGCATCGCCTGCAGGGCCGCTTTGACCGCCTGCCCGACTTCGGGGCTGGCGTATTTGGAGCAGACGATCTCGTAGGTGGCCATCACGATCGGGTAGACGTCTTCTTCGGCGGGGTTGTAGAACGACGACAAGTCGAGCACGAGGTCGTTGCCCCTGCCGACGATCTTGGCCCCGGCGATGGTCTTGCCGACCGAGTCGGTGCCGATGCGTACCGGGCGTCTCGACTTGCGGCTTGCCGGGGTTTTGATCTCCGCGGCGAACAGCCCCTCATCCATCGCGAACGACAACTCGTTGTAGGTGATTGCGCCCTCGGTGTTCTTCACGGTCGCCGAGGTGCCTTCGTTGCCCGTCTCGCCGGTGCCGACGCCGCCTTTGAACTCTTTGCCGGTGCCCTGGGTCCAGGCTCCGCCGGATGCGGCCTGCAGGTAGGCCTGGAAGTTGGCCGTGCTGCCGGATTTATCGCTGCGGTAGATGACCTTGATGTCTTCTGGCGGCATCGACGCGTTGAGCGCGGTGAGGGCCGGGTCGTCCCAGCGCGTAATGCGGCCGTTGAAGATGCCGGCCAGCGTCGGCGCGTCGAGCACCAAGAAGTCGATGTTGTAGAGGTTGTAGGTAATTGCCAGCGGGCCGAAGACCACTGGCAGGTTCCAGGCGTCGGAGCCGCCGCAGCGCTGTTTAGCGGCGGCGTATTGGTCGGCGGACAGCGGTGTGTCCGATCCGGCGAAATCGGTCTTGCCGGCCAGGAAGTCGCTGATTCCGGCGCCCGAACCGTTCGGCGTGTAGTCCAGTGTGTGTCCAGGGCAGGCCTTGCCGTACGCGCTGATGAAACCTTTCATCGCGTTGGTTTGCGCGGTCGAGCCGCTGGCAGTGATCAGCGCCTTGCCGCCGCAGGTCACGACCTCACTGGCGTAAGCCATGCTGGTGTGCGGCACCTCGCACCCCGACAGCACGATGCTGCCTGCAGCCAGCAAACTCATGGCGGCGACTAATCGCTTGCGTTTCATGTTGATTGCCTCACCCCGGAAATCGATACGTGTTGACAATGGCAGCTAAGGAAACCCGCATGCAAACAAACATCAGATTAACTGGTCAACGCGCTGTTCGCCGCTCGGTTGCGATGCGAAAGTGTTGACGCAGCACCGATGTTGAACTGCGAGTTACCGCCGGATGGCCAATGGGTGTCGGGATTCCAGAGCCTTGCTCGGCAAACTGATTTCGGCGCGCGGCCGGCTCGGGCATTCGCTAGCCTGACCCCGTGCTGCGCCGACTGTCGCGACATTCCGGTAGCGACCAATGACCGTTGAATCTCCGCCGACCGCGCCGCCATCGCCGTCGCCGTCGCCGCAGAAGGAAAAGCGGTCGCGACGAGGCATCGCGTTCGGTGTAGCCATTCTGCTGGCCTTCTTCGCCGCCTACGGCATGTCGCTGCTCGGCGTCCGCCTGTTACAGCGGTCCGAGGGCCCCCTCCCGCGACTGGACTTGAGCCAGGCCGGGCCCGATGACACCGTTGTGCAGATACGCCTCGAGGAGCTGAAACCGGTGGCAAATCGCCTCACGGTGAACGTGCTGATCTATCCGGGCGAGTCGCTTGAAGACAAACGCTTCGACGAGCTGAACACCGACATCGCCGTACGCCTGTATCCGCCAAACGATTTGGGAGATCTGCAATTTCCGAGAGGAAAAGCGCCGGCGCAAGTCAGCACCACGATTCAGGCGCACGGCGATCCCGGTAACTGGCCGTTCGACTCGTACCGCACCGAGAAACTGTCGGCCGATGTGTTCGTCGGGTCCGGCGCCAACCGCAAGCGGATACCCGCCGTTGTCCAGGTGACCGGGTCGATGGACGGCTGGGACGCCAGGGTCAGGCACTCTACCGACACCAGCGAAACCGGAGGCCACAACAACAACAGCGCAGTCATCACCCTGCACAGGGCCAAGGGCCCGTTGATCTTCGACCTGGGGATCATCGTGGTCCTGGTCAGCCTGCCGACTTTGGCGCTGCTGGTGGCCATTCCGATGGCGTTGGGCCGGCGAAAGTTCGTGCCGCCGTTCGCCACCTGGTATGCCGCGAACCTGTTCGCGATCGTTCCGCTGCGCAACATCTTGCCCGGTGCCCCTCCGCCGGGTTCCTGGATCGACCAAGCTCTCGTGCAGTGGGTGCTGCTCGCGCTGGCCACCGCGATGGCGCTGTACGTCTACGCCTGGGTACGGCAGGGGGACTGACGCCGTGTCCTCGATCGCACCGTCCATATCCCGCCCAGGTCCGAACTGCACAACACTTATGTCGCGTCCTATTCGTCTCCCCGTGCCATGAGTCCTGGCGGCCGGAGGGCGCCGATGATTTTTGTGTGCACAAACGCAATTGGGGCGGGAATGCCGATCCCGATCCGGGGCAGATTCCGCCTGCCGCGTGTTTCGTGGGCGATTGGGTCGCCTGATTCGCCGGGACATTTCTGTCTTTCGAGTGCTGCGCCAGAAAATTGGTTTTGCGCGACGTGGACATTCGGTCCGAATGGTGGGGGAAGTCGGGGTACTTTCTACGCAACTGAAGCCCGGGAGGTTTGACGTTCGGTGCAAATGGAGAGCGGGTCTGCGTGGCCGCTAGTGGGCCGCGATGACGAGCTGCGTCAAGCGTTGGCAGCACTCGAGCACGGCGCGAAATTCCACGGCGTGGCGTTGGTCGGCGAGAGCGGGGTTGGCAAATCGACGCTGGCTCGCGCACTCGCCGACATACTCGAGTCGGGCGGGGCGACGGTGCGCTATGTGCTGGGCACCAAAACCGGCTCCACGGTGCCGTTGGGCGCGTTCTATCGATCGGTGACCGTCGACGCGCCGCAGGAGCCCGCCGCCATGCTCGCGGCCGCACAGCGGACCCTGGAGCGGGAAGAGAACCTGGTTGTCGTCGTCGACGACGCGCAATTGCTGGATCCGCTGTCGTCGACGTTGGTGCACCAACTCGCGGCCAGCCGCAGTGCACGATTGATCGTGACGATCCGGTCCGGCGACCCGGTGCCCGACGCGGTGACATCGCTGTTGAAAGAGCGGTTGTTGCTGAGCCGGCACATTGAACCACTGACCCGCGAGGGGACCGAGGCGCTCGCCCGCGCAGTGCTCGGCGGCGTCGTCGATACCCGGCTGATCAACGAGTTACACGGCCAGACCGCCGGCAGCCCGTTGCTGCTGCGCGGCCTGTTGGACGCGGGGCGGGAAAGTGGTGTGTTGGTGTGCACGGATGCGGGCTGGCAACTGCAAGGTGCGCTGCATGCCGACCGCCAACTCTATGACCTGCTTGAGTTCCGCTTGCAGTCCCTCGCGCCGGAGGAACTGGAGGCGGTAGAGATCTTGGCGACGGCGGAGGTGCTGGACTGGGAGATTCTGCGTGGGCTTTGCGATGCCGACGTGGTGGCACGCCTTGAGCGCCGTGGTGTGATCCATTTGGTTGCCGACGGATCAGACACGGTGGCCCGGTTGTGTCATCCCATCTTGGGTAAGGCGGCCATCCGGCACGCCGGTGTGGTCCGTTCGCGACAGCTCACTACCATACTGGCACAACAACTTCAGAAGCAGATGCAGACCCAGGAAGAGCGATCGGGGTTGCCCGATGTGCGCGCCCGGATACAGCTGGCACAGTTCATGACGCGAAGCGACCTGACGCCAGACCTCGACGTGATCGTTCGCGCAGCGGCGAGCGCGGTGACCATGTCGGACATCGCGTGCGGTGAGAAGCTGGCCCGATTCGCGTTCGAGCGCGGCGCCGGCGTGACGGCGGCCATCGTGCTTGCTGATGCGATCGGCTGGCAGGGGCGGGGCGACGAGGTAGAGGCGGTGCTCAACGACGTCGACCTCACTGGTGCCGATCAGTGGCTGGTCGTGCGTTGGGGCTGTCTGCGTGCCGCGAATCTGTTCTTCAGCTGCAGGCGGGTTGAGCCGGCATGGCTGGCACTCACTGACGTGCGGGCGCGTGTCGATTCTGAGGAGCTGCTCGCACAAGTCACTGCCATGGAAGCGGCGTTTGCGTTCTTTTCCGGTGACGTCCGAACGGCACTCGACCTTGGATTCGCCTTGTGTACGTCCGACGTGCAGCCGGTGGTGGGGATGTGGGTGACTACGTGGACGTGTTGGGCGTTGGCCCTCACCGGGCGGTTTGGCGAAATTCAGCACATAGCGGATGCTGGGCGGCCAGCCGTGTTCGATCGACCGGGGCCGTACCGGTTCGCCATGGGTTTGGCCGAAATCGTGGGATTTACCGCCGCCGGTGATAATCCGGCGGCCGAACGGGTTTGGCAACGCTACGCGGCGACGACCCGGGTGTGGCCTGCTCAGGACGCCTTCCTGCAGGCCATGCTCGGATGGTTGCAGCTTGGTCGGGGTGCGCTGCCGGCCGCGTGTTCTGCCTTTCGCGCCTCGATCTCGGCGATGTCGCATGGTTTTCCGCCGGGCTGGTTGATGCTGGTATCAGCCTGGTCCGCGCAGGCCGAAGGTGCACGGGGAGACAGTGCGGCCGCGGCTGCCTTGCTGCGTAGGTCGGAGGAGGGCTACGGTCCGCAGGTTGCGGTGTTCTTGCCGGAACTCGAGCTGGCCCGGGCCTGGGAGCGGGCCGCGGTCGGCCAGATGTCAGCAGCACAGGCACACGCGCTGCTTGCGGCACAGGTCGCGCGACAATCTGGGATGCACGCCGTCGAGATGCGCGCGCTGCACACCGCCGTCCGGTTCGATGACTGCTCACAAACCGAGCGGCTGGCCGAGCTGGCCAACACGCTGAACAATCCGCTCGCGGAGGCGGTCGCGGTGCATGCACGCGGCCTGGCCGACCACGACGGCGATTTGCTCGACGCCGCGGCCGACCGGTTTGCCGACATGGGCGCGGCGGCACTCGCCGCCGACGCCGCGGCCCAGGCGGCGCGCGCACACGCGCGCAACGGCCAGCGCGGCAAGGAAATACGGTCTTCGACCCGGGCACATTGGCTGGCCAGTCAGAACGAAATACGAACGCCCGCAGTACATTTAGTGGCCCGCCCGCTGCCGATTACCGACCGTGAACGTGAAATCGTGTTGCTGGCTGCGGCTGGTCTATCCAACCGCCAGATCGCTGCAAGGCTTTCGGTGTCGGTGCGGACGGTGGAGGGACACGTTTATCGCATCTTCGCCAAGCTCGGCATCGAGCGCCGCGACCAACTCGTCGACTTGGTGCGTCTGGCTTGAGACACGAGCCTCAAAGCAGGGCACCGGGTATTTGTTCAAAAAATGCGTTATCGCGGTCAGCCAGCTGAGGACTCGGCTTAGCGCTTACCGTCTCACCTTGGTGTTGCTTGTCGGGTGGTCCAACTCGTTGGCTGCCTCAACCTCTTCCTACCGCCACGCCCATCGCTCCCGGTCGAAAAACCAGCGCCCGGGTCGCACGAGTCAGCCGGTCGGTCGCCATTGGTTCTGCGCGCCGGCGGTGCTCCACGATTGACATACCTATGCGCTTCGGCGCGTCGCTGTCGGCGTATGGCGGCGCGGCCGTGTTCGTCAAGTTGTTGGATGTGTTGGTCGCAGCCGCACAGCCCGTCCCTCGTCTGGCGGGTGGCTTCTGTTGCGCGGCCAGCTTCAATACACACGGCGCACACCGGGGCGATGGAACCGCGATTGAGTGGTGTGCCGATCGTTTGGCCAGCCGGCAGACCGCACGGCAGTACGGGATGACGATGGCTTTGCGCGCTGCGAGGCAGAAGTCGCAATATCGGCCGAAGCCGCAGGACGGTGAGGTTGTTCATGATGCCACCTCGAGGGTTTATCCCACGCCATGCCGGGCGCACGATGTCAGTGTCTCAGCGAGCCCACGCGCGCACACGAGTAGTCGACTACTCGACCGCTACTCGACTTGTTCACGCCCCCACCTCGACGGTGGCGGCCGCGATGATGCTTCAACGGCGCCACACCTATGCGCAAGACGTGACCACCGCATCGCCAAGAAAACGCCGACAGAATCATTACGCTCGAGCGGCCCCGGGGGCCGAGTGCTGAGCCACCGCAGGCCGGCCCGCTAGCACGTCGGCCAGGAATTTGGCTCTGAGCAGGTCTTCACCTAGACTCTAGGGGTTGCCGTGGGCAGACCTCGGCCGACGCGCGTAAGCGCAACAAGTCGGCCCCGCGTGCCCTTCGGTGACGAAGACCATGCACGACAGGTCTCTGGTAGGACGTCTTCCCCTGTGAGGATGCCCTACCAGGATCGCAGCGCGTGGGCGTGCATACGTGAACCAGGTCAGGAGATCTAGTGATTCAGCAGGAATCGCGGCTGAAGGTGGCCGACAACACCGGCGCCAAGGAGATCTTGTGTATCCGCGTACTCGGCGGCTCGTCGCGGCGGTACGCCGGTATCGGCGACGTCATCGTGGCGACGGTCAAAGACGCCATCCCCGGCGGCAACGTCAAACGCGGTGATGTGGTGAAGGCTGTGGTGGTGCGCACCGTCAAGGAGCGCCGCCGCCCCGACGGCAGCTACATCAAGTTCGACGAGAACGCGGCCGTCATCATCAAGCCCGACAACGACCCGCGCGGAACCCGTATTTTCGGGCCGGTCGGCCGCGAGCTGCGGGAGAAGCGCTTCATGAAAATCGTCTCGCTGGCCCCGGAGGTTTTGTAGGTGAAGATCCACAAGGGTGACACCGTCCTGGTCATTTCGGGCAAGGACAAGGGCGCCAAGGGCAAGGTGTTGCAGGCGTACCCGACCCGCAACAAGGTTCTCGTCGAGGGTGTCAACCGGATCAAGAAGCACACCCCGATCTCGACCAACCAGCGCGGGGCGCGGTCGGGCGGGATCGTCACGCAGGAAGCCCCGATCCACGTCTCCAACGTGATGGTGGTCGACTCGGACGGCAAGCCGGCCCGGGTTGGCTATCGAGTCGACGAGGAGACCGGCAAGCGGGTCCGCATCTCCAAGCGCAACGGCAAGGACATCCAGGCATGACGACCCTAGAAAGCCCAGAAAAAGTTCAACCACGGCTCAAGGTGCGCTACCGCGAAGAGATCCGCGATGCGCTCAACGAACAGTTCAAGTACGCCAACGTCATGCAGATCCCGGGCGTGGTGAAGGTTGTCGTGAACATGGGCGTCGGCGACGCCGCCCGCGACGCCAAGCTCATCAACGGCGCCGTCAGCGACTTGGCGGCGATCACCGGGCAGCGGCCCGAGATCCGCAAGGCGCGCAAGTCGATCGCGCAGTTCAAATTGCGTGAGGGCATGCCGATCGGCGCACGGGTGACCCTGCGCGGCGACCGGATGTGGGAGTTCCTCGATCGGCTCACATCGATTGCGTTGCCGCGTATCCGCGACTTCCGCGGGCTTTCGCCCAAGCAGTTCGACGGTCTGGGTAACTACACCTTCGGACTGGCCGAGCAGTCGGTGTTCCACGAGATCGACGTGGACAAGATCGACCGGGTCCGTGGCATGGACATCACCGTCGTCACCTCAGCGACGACCGACGACGAAGGGCGAGCGCTGCTGCGGGCCCTCGGCTTTCCGTTCAAGGAGAACTGACCAGATGGCGAAGAAGGCATTAGTCAACAAGGCCGCGCGCAAGCCCAAGTTCGCGGTGCGCGGCTACACCCGCTGCGGCAGGTGTGGCCGTCCGCGCGCAGTGTTCCGCAAATTCGGACTGTGCAGGATCTGCCTGCGCGAGATGGCGCACGCCGGCGAGTTGCCCGGCGTGCAGAAGAGTAGTTGGTAACAGACCAGAACAGGTGCGCAGCAGGCCCAGACCGGGAACCACTGCGAGGAAGGCAACACCGCTGTCATGACCGCGCGATCGACGATGCAGAGCGCAGCGATGAAGAGGAGTAGCGCTCGATGACCGCCCAGCGACGATGCAGAGCGCAAGCGATGAGGAGGAGCGGGCGCATATGACTATGACGGATCCGATCGCAGACTTCTTGACCCGTCTGCGCAACGCCAATTCGGCGTATCACGACGAGGTGACGCTGCCGCACTCGAAGATCAAGGCGAACATCGCCGAGATCCTCAAGCGGGAGGGTTACATCACCGACTACCACACCGAAGACGCGCGCGTCGGCAAGGCGCTGGTTGTTCAGCTCAAGTACGGGCCCAGCCGGGAGCGCAGCATCGCCGGTTTGCGGCGGGTGTCCAAGCCGGGGTTGCGGGTGTACGCCAGGTCGACCAACCTGCCCCGGGTGCTCGGTGGCCTTGGGGTGGCGATCATCTCGACCTCGTCGGGTCTGCTCACCGACCGTCAGGCAGCCAGACAGGGCGTGGGCGGCGAAGTCCTCGCGTACGTGTGGTGAGGGGGTAACCATGTCGCGCATTGGTAAGCAGCCGATTCCGGTGCCCACCGGAGTCGAGGTGACGATCGACGGCCAGCACGTCTCGGTCAAGGGGCCCAAAGGCGTCTTGGACTTGCGAGTCGCGGAACCGATCACCGTGGCGCGCAACGAAGATGGCGCCATCGTGGTCACCCGTCCGGACGACGAGCGGCACCACCGTTCGCTGCACGGGTTGTCGCGCACGCTGGTGTCCAATTTGGTCACCGGGGTGACGCAGGGTTACACGACGAAGATGGAGATCTTCGGCGTCGGCTACCGCGTGCAGCTGAAGGGTTCGAATCTCGAGTTCGCGCTGGGATACAGCCACGCCGTGGTGGTCGAGGCGCCGGAAGGTGTCAGCTTCGCGGTCGAGTCGCCGACGAAGTTCTCGGTCTCCGGGATTGACAAGCAGAAGGTCGGCCAGATCGCGGCAAACATCCGTCGCCTGCGTCGCTCGGATCCCTATAAGGGCAAGGGCGTGCGCTACGAGGGTGAACAGATCCGCCGCAAGGTCGGAAAGACAGGTAAGTAGTCATGGCGCAATCAAAAGCCGATACCGCGACTCCGAAGCTGGCGGGGCAGAGCGTATCCGCCGCGCGGCGGAAGTCCCGGCTGCGACGGCACGCGCGGCTGCGCAAGAAGATTTCGGGCACCTCGGAGCGTCCGCGGCTGGTGGTGCACCGCTCGTCACGGCATATTCACGTGCAGTTGGTCAACGACCTCAACGGCACCACGCTCGCCGCGGCATCGTCGATCGAGGCTGACGTGCGGGGCGTGGACGGCGACAAGAAGGCCCACAGCGTGCGGGTCGGACAGCTGATCGCCGAGCGGGCCAAAGCCGCCGGAATCGAAGCAGTGGTGTTCGACCGCGGTGGCTACACCTACGGCGGGCGGATCGCCGCACTGGCCGACGCCGCTCGCGAGAACGGGCTGAAGTTCTGATGACAAGCATTGACAACGGAAGGACCGCATAATGGCGGAGCAACCGGCTGGCACAGCCGGCCAGGCGACCGGGTCCGCTGCGGGCACCGGCGACACACGGGCCGAAGGCCGCGACAGCCGTGACAACCGCGACAGCCGCGACAGCCGGGGCCGTCGCGACGGTGGCGGCCGCGGCAGTCGAGACCGCGACGGCGACAAGAGCAACTACCTGGAGCGGGTCGTCGCTATCAACCGTGTTTCGAAGGTGGTCAAGGGCGGTCGGCGGTTCAGCTTCACCGCGTTGGTCATCGTCGGCGACGGCAACGGGATGGTCGGCGTCGGCTACGGCAAGGCCAAGGAAGTCCCGGCAGCGATCGCCAAAGGTGTCGAGGAAGCGCGCAAGGGTTTCTTCCGGGTACCGCTGATCGGCGGCACCGTCACTCATCCGGTGCAGGGTGAGGCTGCTGCGGGCGTGGTGCTGTTACGCCCGGCCAGCCCCGGTACCGGTGTGATCGCCGGTGGTGCTGCCCGAGCGGTGCTGGAATGTGCTGGCGTACGCGACATTTTGGCCAAGTCCTTGGGTAGCGACAATGCGATCAACGTGGTGCACGCCACAGTGGCGGCACTCAAGCTTCTGCAGCGGCCCGAGGAGGTGGCCGCCCGGCGTGGACTGCCCATCGAGGACGTCGCCCCGGCCGGCATGCTGCGCGCCCGGCGGGAGAGCGAGCGGCTGGCCGCCAGCGCGAGCCCTGCACGTGAAGGAACGGCATAAAAATGGCCCCCGAAAAAGCCACGGCAAAGGCAGCACCACAGACTCAGCTGAAGATCACCCAAGTGCGCAGCACGATCGGCGCCCGCTGGAAGCAGCGAGAGAGCTTGCGCACCTTGGGGCTTCGACGGATTCGCCACTCGGTCATCCGCGAGGACAACGCGCAGACCCGCGGGTTGATCGCGGCCGTGCGTCACCTCGTCGAGGTGGAGCCGGCCGAGGCGGCGACGGGAGGTAGCACCAAATGACGATCAAACTGCATGACTTGAAGCCCGCGCCCGGGTCGAAAACCAAGCGCACCAGGGTCGGTCGTGGTGAGGGCTCCAAGGGTAAGACCGCGGGCCGCGGCACCAAGGGCACCAAGGCCCGTAAGAACGTGCCGGCGACCTTCGAGGGTGGGCAGATGCCGATTCACATGCGGCTGCCCAAGCTCAAGGGCTTCCGCAACCGGTTCCGCACCGAGTACGAGGTCGTCAACGTCGGTGACATCAATCGGCTTTTCCCGCAAGGTGGTTCGGTCGGTATCGACGAGCTGGTGGCCAAGGGAGCGGTGCGCAAGAACTCGCTCGTGAAGGTCCTCGGCGACGGCAAGCTGACCGCCAAGGTGGACGTCACCGCGCACAAGTTCAGCGGCAGTGCCAGGGAGAAGATCACCGCCGCCGGAGGCTCGGCCACCGAGCTCTGAGTTCGCTACTTCTGCGGCCTAACGCCGAGTACGTCGCGAAACAGGGCCTGGCGCAGGGCCAGTTCGCGTGGATCGCTCCATAGGTGAAAACCCAGTCGGTTCATCACATACCCGAAACCCACGCCGGTGTCGGGGTCGGCGAAACCGAATGAGCCGCCGTATCCCGGTGTGCCGAACGCTTTGTCGGAAGATCCGAACGCGAAGTGGGGAACCGGTTTACAGTAACCCAGCGAGAATGCCGAATCGACCTGCAACACCTTGTCCCGTATTCCGCCGGATGGTGTGACGGCCGAGCGGGTCAGCGCGCCCAGCGCATCTGATGTCAAGCCGAGTTGGTGGCCACCGGTCGCGGCGCAACCATAGGCCTTGGCGACCGCGCGGGCGGTGCCAATCCCATTGGCGGCAGGCATCTCGACGGTCCGCACCTCGTCACGGTTGAAGTCGTTCATCACGTCGACGTCGTTGGGCAAGTTGACGGACTTGCCGGCCAAGCTGAACGGATTCAGCAGCGATAGCGCAAATCTCGCCGGCATGGTGTTGAGGTGCAACAGCGCCTCGACGCGCGGCCAGCCGTGTAGGTGTGCGATCCGGTCGCGGTCGACCGAGGCAGGCAGTCCGATGTACAGCTCGAGGTCAAGCGGAGCCGCGACCTCGTCGGCGAAGAATCGGCCCAGGGTGCGGCCAGCGGGGTCCGCACGCCGGATGAGCTCAGACTCATACCAGCCCAACGTGAGGGTGTGGTAGCCGTGCCGGGTTCCGGGCGTCCAGGCCGGCGCCTGTGCGGCCAGCACCGCCGACAGCTTGTCCGGGTCGGCCAGATCGGCCAGCCGCAGCGGAGCGTCCAGCGCAGGCAACCCGGCTTGGTGGGATAGCAGCTGGCGCACCGTTACCTCCGCCTTGCCCGCCTGTGCGAACTCCGGCCAATAGTCGGCCACCTTGGCGTCGTAGGAGATCAGTCCTCGCGAGGCGGCAACAGCAACAGCAAGGGAAGCAACGCCTTTGGTGGTCGAGTACATATTGACCATGTTGTCGTGCTGCCACGCCGCTTTGGTGACGCCGTTGCGGTAGCCACCCCACAAGTCGACTACCTTGACGCCGTCGCGATACACGGCGATCGCGGCGCCGATCTCCCGACCGGACGCGAAGTTGGCCCGAAATGCATCAGCGACCTTGCCGTAACCCTCGTCGACGTCTCCGCCGATCAGGTCCGGCGACACGGTGACTTTGAGAACCATTGAGTGGTTATATCGCGACCCGGCCCATCCGCGCAGTCACAATTGCCACGTGAGTCTCTGCGCCGGCAATAGCACTATCGGCGCCGTGGGCTACTGCTGTGGCTGGTGTGGCTCAGCGCAGCTGCGGAACCACTTCTGCGGCAAGGCGTTCCATCTGCTCGCGATCCTCGGCGAGGTCACGGCCCACGGGGTTGAGCAGGATCATCTCGGCCCCGGCGTCGATGACGTCGCGCAAACCGGCCGCGACGTCGTCGGATGTGCCGAACACCGGTACCGCCTCGATGCCGGGCATCGCGCCGTAGATGCGGTGTAATCCGGCCAGCACCCGTTCATGTGCTTTGTCCGCGTCGTCGTCGATCATCAGATAGACGCGCTTGCCGATGCTGAACTTGGCGGGCTCCCTGCCCTGTTCAGCCAGCTCGCGGCGCACCGTCTGCACCGCCTCGACGAACTTCGCGGTGCTCGACGAACCGGCGCCCAGGAACGCATCGCCGTGACGCACCGCCCGGGCCAGCGCCTTGGGAGCCTGGCCACCGAACCAGATCGGTGGATGCGGTCGCTGCACCGGTTTCGGCTGGATCGGCAGGTCCTTCACCTGGCGGAACCGGCCATCGAACGTCACCCGCGGCTCGTCCGACCAGGCCGCCTTCATCAACTCCAGCCCCTCGGTGAAGCTGCTGATGTAGGTGGCTTTCTCCACCCCGAACGCAGGGAACTGACGGAAGCCGCCGCCCGGTGCCACACCGACGTCCAGCCTGCCGTGGCTGAGCCGATCGACGGCGGTGACCGCCGAGGCCAGCTGCAGCGGATCATGCAAGGACGAAACCAACACGGCGACGCCCAGCCGCAGCCGCTCGGTGCAGGCCGCGGCGTAGGCGAGCAGTTCCAACGGCGCCAACAGCGGCGCCTCGCCGACGATCTGTTCGAGCACCCAGCCGCCCTCGAACCCGAGCTCCTCGGCCCGAGTCAGGTACTCGCGCTGGCCGGTCGCGTCGAAGCCGGCCGAGTCGAGCTGGTGGATTGAGATGGAGAATCGCACCCCACCACCGTACGGTCCGCACTGCGTCGCCGCAGCGGCCCAGCCGGCCATCGGTAGGCTCAACATATGTTTGCCTTCCTGCCCCATCCGCCGGGTATTGACGAGGTGCGTGCCTTGGCCCGCCGGGTCGACACCGCCCGCCACCGCGGCGTACCCAAGGGCTGCGTGCTCGAGCTCGACCTGCGGGCTGCGCCGCCGGAGGCGGCGGGCCTGGACCCGCTGGCCATCATCAGCGGCGGCGGCCGCCCATTGGTGTTGCGCGAAGCGATCTCCGCGCTGCACCGGGCCGCCGATGATCCCCGGGTCGCCGGCCTGATCGCGCGGGTGCAGCTTCCAGCCGCCGCGCCGGGGCCGATCCAGGAGCTGCGGGAGGCCGTCGCCGCGTTCAGCGCAGTCAAGCCGTCGCTGGCGTGGGCTGAGACATACCCGGGAACGCTGTCCTATTACCTGGCTTCGGCGTTCGGCGAGGTGTGGATGCAGCCGTCGGGAACCGTCGGGCTGATCGGCTTCGCCACCAATGCGCTGTTTCTGCGGGATGCGCTGGAAAAGGCCGGCATCGAAGCGCAGTTCGTCGCGCGCGGTGAATACAAGTCGGCGGCAAACCTTTTCACACAAGACCACTACACCGACGCGCATCGAGAAGCCGACACCCGGCTGCTGGAAAGCCTGCGCACTCAGGTCTGGCAGGCGGTCGCCGACTCGCGCAGAATCGGCCGGGACTCCCTCGATGCGCTGGCCGACCGCGCGCCGCTACTGCGTGACGATGCGGTGAGGTCGGGGTTGATCGACTGTATCGGCTTCCGCGACGAGGCTTATGCGCGCATCGCAGAACTTGTTGGAGCCGATGGCATTTCGTCCGGGACCGGCGACGCCGACGCCGACGACGCGCCGCCCCGGCTGTATCTGAGCCGCTACGCCCATACGACCCGGCCGGGCGGACCCGCGTTGCCGTCGGTGCCGGGACGCGGCCCGAAGGGCACCATCGCGGTCGTCAACCTCGCGGGCCCGATCGTCAGCGGCCGCGGCGGCCGGCAGATATTGCCATTCGGCACCCACAGCGCCGGCGGCGACACCATTGCGGCAGGTCTGCGGGAGGCCGCCGCCGACGATTCGGTATCAGCGATCGTATTGCGGGTCGACTCGCCGGGCGGTTCGGTCAGCGCGTCGGAAACCATTTGGCGCGAGGTGAAGAAGGCACGCGACCGCGGCAAGCCGGTGGTGGCTTCGATGGGCGCGGTCGCCGCATCTGGCGGCTATTACGTTTCGATGGGCGCCGACGCGATCGTGGCCAACCCCGGCACGATCACCGGTTCGATCGGTGTGCTGAGCGGGAAGCTGGTCGCCCGGAACCTGAAGGATCGACTCGGTGTCGGCTCGGATGCGGTGCGCACCAACGCCAATGCCGACGCCTGGTCGATCAACGCACCGTTCACCCCCGAGCAGCACGCGCAGGTGGAGGCCGAGGCGGACCTGTGCTACACAGACTTCGTGCAGCGGGTCGCCGAGGGTCGCAAGCTGAGTGCCGAGGCGGTAGAGGCCGTTGCCCGCGGCCGGATCTGGACCGGTGCGGATGCCCTCGAGCACGGCCTGGTCGACCAACTCGGAGGCTTGCGAACTGCGGTGCGTCGGGCAAAAGTGCTGGCCGGCCTGGACGAGGACGCTGAGGTCCGCCTGGTCAGCTATCCGGGCTCGTCGCTGTGGGACTTCCTGCGGCCGCGCCCGTCCTCGCAACCGGCTGCGGCGTCATTGCCAGATGCTCTGGGCGCGTTGATCGGCCAGTCGGTGGCCGGACTCATCCAGCAGGCCGAGCGGACGTTGAGCGGCGTCAGCGTGCTGTGGCTGGGGGAGTCCCGCTTCTAGCTCGCGAGAGTGCCGCTGACGTAGATGATTTCGCCGAGCGGCTCGTCATCCTCGGGGTCGGGCAGCTTGAGTCCGTCGCGGTTGTACAACTCCGCACGGGGGGTGCCGACAGCGTCCCATCCCTTGCTGCGCAGGTAATCGACGACGTGGCTGCGCTCGCCGGTGTACACCAGTGACGGCATATCGATGTCGATGTGCTCGCGAAACGCCGCGGTCCGCTCCCGAACCCGCTCATGGTCCAAATCCCCAAGGCCGGGAACGTATTCGGTAGCTACGGTGCTGCCCGCCGCGCTCATTGCGGTGATGTTGTCGAACAACCGGTCCTGGGCTTCGGGCGGCAGGTAGATCAACAGACCTTCGGCCAGCCACGCCGTCGGCGCGTGCGTATCCAGGCCGGCCTCGCGCAGCGCCGTCGGCCAGTCGTAGCGCAGATCGATTCCGACGGTGCGGCGCTCGGCGGTGGGCTGCGCGCCGATGCCGGCCAGCGTGGTCGTCTTGAACTCGATCACTCTGTGGCTGATCGACCTCATAGACCACCGTTTCGTCCGGCCACTGCAACCGATAGGCCCGGGAGTCCAGGCCGGACGCCAGGATCACCACCTGACGCACGCCCGCGTCCACGGCCGTCAACAGTGCGGAGTCAAAGTACTTCGTGCGCACGGATATTCCGTTGATCATTGCTTCCGTACGTCGCGGCGATGCGTTTTCGATCGCCGATAAGTCGAGCGAGCCGTCGATCATCTTCACGAAGAAATCCAGCCCGACCGCGCGGACCAGCGGTTCGGCGAACGGGTCGTTGATCAGCCCGCGCGGATCTTTAGTCGCCAGTCGCGCGGCCTGCGGCGATCATCGTCGCGGTCACACCCACACTGGAGGCCAGATCCCAACTGTCGTCATGAGTTCGCGGCATGGCCGTCCTATCCGAGGGTGGCGGCGACGTAGCTCATGTTCCGGAACATCGCCATCGACTCGTCTTCCGGGAAGTTGAATCCGTTGCGTTGGTAGAGCTCCGGGGCGGGGTGAGCGATCACCCGCCAGCCGTGGCCGCTCAGGTAGTCGATCACGATACTGCGCTCGCCTTGATAGAACAGGTCGGCCGGATTCAGGTTGAAACCTGCGCGCCGCCAACGATCGCCGATGGTTCCGCACGCTTTCTTTGGAGAAGGCGTCCGGGTCGGAGATGTGCTCGGTGGCGAGTTGACTCCCGGGCGCGCTGAGCGCGGTGATGTTGTCGAACAATCGGTCCTGGGCTTCAGGTGGCAAGTAGGGCAATAGTCCTTCTGCGCTCCACGCCGTTGGCTGGTTGACGTCGAATCCCGCTGCCGCAACGCTGCCGGCCAATCGTCGCGGAGATCGATGCTGACCGTGTGGCGCTCGGCGGTCGGTTCGGCGCCGAGGTCGGCCAAGGTTGCGGTCTTGAAATCGATTACCTGCGGTTGGTCGACTTCGTAGACCACCGTTCCGGCCGGCCACGGCAGCCGGTAGGCCCTGGTGTCCAGGCCGGAAGCGAGGATGACGGCCTGCCGAATCCGCCTTCGGTGGCGGCAATGAAGAAGTCGTCGAAAAACCTTGTACGTACCGCCATTTGCTCAGCCCGCGTTCGGCGGTTCAGCGCCGGGTCGTCATCGAGGCGACCTCTCCGTCGATAAGGCGAATGAACGGAGTCAGGCCGACCGCACGGACCAGCGGGTCGGCAAGCGGGTCATCGAGCAGCGGGTCGGGCCCTTGCGAGGCCAGCGCGCGCGAGGCGGCGACCATCGTCGCGGTCGCCCCCACACTGGAGGCCGGGTCCCAGCTGTCGCCTTCGAATCTGCCGGATCGGGCGTGCGTCATGTTGATCGCTCCTACTTCTTGTCGGTCAGCGTGCCGCTGACATACAGACGGTCGGCGAAACGGCAGGTCGTCCTGCTCGATGGGCGGAAGACCGTTGGCCGCGAACAGCTCCCGGATGGTGTTCCCGGACATCTGCCACTCGTGGTCGGACAGATAGCGCGCCGCCTCGTTGCGGTCGCCGAAATAGACGAACTCGGTCACGTCCAGATCGAGTCCATGTTTACGCCAGCGCTCGGACACGGTCCGGAAGCGGTCTTTGATCCGCTCCTCGTGCGCGGGGTCACGGGTGGGCCCGCTTTCGGTTGCGATACGGCTGCCCGGTGCGCTGAGCGCGGTGATGGTGTCGAGCAGGCGATCCTGCGCTTCGGGCGGCAGGTAGCCCAGCAGGCCCTCGGCGCTCCACGCGCTGGGCTGATCAGGGTCGAAGCCGGCCGCACGCAGCGCGGCCGGCCAGTCGTCGCGTAGGTCAATGGCAACCGCACGCCGGTAGGCGGTCGGCTGGGCGCCGAAATCGGCGAGGGTGCGGGACTTGAATTCGATTACTTGCGGCTGATCGACCTCATACACCGTGGTGCCGGCGGGCCAGGGCAGCCGATAGGCGCGGGCATCGAGCCCGGACGCCAGGATCACCGCCTGCCTGATCCCCGCGTTGGTCGCGTCGATGAAGAAGTCGTCGAAGAATTTGGTGCGGACCGCCATGTTGTCGGTCATCCGGTGCGGTGCCCCCGGGAGCACCGTCGCTGTCGTCCTCGAGGTCGGCGGGGGTCAACTCGCCGGTGGCCAGCCGGGTGAACAGGTCGAGACCCACCGCCCGAACCAGCGGCTCGGCGAACGGGTCGTTGATCAGTGGGTGCTCGGCTTTGCTTGCCATCGCGCGGGCTGCCGCGACCATCGTGGCGGTCGCGCCGACGCTCGATGCCAGGTCCCAGGTGTCGTCATCGGTGCGTGCCATCGCTGCCCTCCGGGAAAAAGCCGGGTTGATACTTAGCCAATATAACGAGCTTACCACGCCGCCGAATGGCCAGTTACGCAGGCATATCGCCGAAACCGTTGTCATAACTGCCCATTAGCGCGACGCTGTGGCCATGGCGTACTCGGCAGCAGGGAAGCGGGTGGTGATCACCGGCGCGTCGTCGGGAATAGGTGCCGCCCTGGCCCGGCGGCTGGCCGGCCACGGCGCGGTGGTGGGACTGATCGCCCGGCGCGCGGAGCGTCTCGCCGAGGTATTGGCGGACTGCCGCAGAACCTCGGCGGACTCGACGATGTGGGTGGCTGATCTGGCCGACGCTGCGACGGTGGCCGAGCTGGGCGTGCGGGCGTGGGACGACCTGGGCGGCATCGATGTGTTGATCAACAACGCCGCGATGCCGAAACGGCGGGCTGTGGACGCGTTGGATCCGGCCGACGTCGAGATCGTCATGCGGGTCAACTTTCTCGCCCCGATGCGGCTGACGTTGGCCGTCTTGCCGCGGATGCTGCACCGCGGGCACGGCGTCATCGTCAACGTGTCCAGCGTGGGCGGTCGGCTCGGGATCATCCACGAGGCCGCCTACTGCGCCAGCAAGTTCGCGCTCTGCGGCTGGAGCGAGTCGATGGCCGTCGACCTGCACGGCAGCGGTGTCGCGGTGAAGCTGATCGAGCCCGGGCCGGTCGACACCGAGATCTGGGATCACCCGGGCAGCGAAGAACCGCTCTACCAGGGTCCCAAGGTGCCGGCCGATGAGGTGGCCGATGGCATCATCGCGGCGCTGGGCAGCGACCGTTTCGAGCACTATCTGCCGGACATGAAGGCAGTCGTCGACGCCAAGAACGCCGACCTGGACGCCTACATCGCCGGCGCGGCAGCCATGGCGGCGCGATGAAAGCGCTGGTTTTCGGCGTGCGGCCTGAGCCGTTGGACGGACCCGACGACGCCCTGACTCACAGTCCCGTTGCGCTGCAGCAGGTAGCGGATCCCCAACTGCTGCATGACGATTGGGTGATCACCCGACCTCGGCTGACCGGCATCTGCGGCTCGGACTCCAAGCAGATCTTGCTGGATTTCGGCGAAGGTGACGCCGACAACGCCATGGCGGCCTTCTGTTCGTTTCCTCAAGTGATGGGCCACGAGGTCGTCGCCGACGTGGTGGACGTGGGGCCGAAGGCTCGCGGGCTGGAGGTGGGCCAGCGCGTCGTGCTCAACCCGTGGCTGTCCTGCGGTCCGCGGGGCGTCGAGCCGCCCTGCCCGGCCTGCCAGAACGGCGACTACAGCCTGTGCTGGAGCTTTTGCGACGGCGACATCAAACCCGGGATCCACACCGGAGTATCAGCCGATGCGACCGGTGGTTACGCGGAGTTGATGCCGGCCCACGACAGCATGCTGTTCGCGGTGCCCGAATCGGTGCCCGACGAGTTGGCCGTGTTCGCCGACCCGTTTTCGGTGTCGCTGCACGCCATCACCCGCCACCCGCCGCCGCGATCGGGCCGGGTCCTGGTCTATGGCGCCGGCTCGCTGGGACTGTGCGCGCTGGCGATCCTGCGGGCTCTCTACCCGGACGTGGCGGTGGCGGTGGTCGCCCGCTTCGCCGCCCAGGCTCAGCTGGCCCGCCGGTTCGGCGCCGACCTCGTGCTGGCCCACGAGCCACGGCTGGAGGTCATCGAAGAGCTGGTGAGCTGGGGAGGCGGCCGGTTGTGGCAGCCGCTGCAGGGTTTGCCGATGGCCCACCCCGGCGCCGTCGACGTCGTCTACGACACCGTCGGAAAACCCGAGACGTTCGAAGTCGGCGTGCGGGTGCTCGACTTCGCGCGGGACGCTGGTGAAGGCCGGGGTACACGCGCCCGGCCGGTGGGAGTGGAGTCCGTTGTACTTCAAGGAGATCGCCCTCGTCGGCTCCAACGCGTTCGGGGTCGAGGAGGTTGACGGGCAGCGGCAGCACGCGATCGCGCACTACCTCGATCTGGTGGTCGACGGCCGAATTGATCTGCGGCCCATGCTGACTCACACGTTCCCGCTCGACCGGTGGCGGGACGCCTTCCTGACCATCGCCAACCAGGGCGACACCGGCGCGGTGAAGGTGGCCTTCGACCAGCGCTAGACGACCGGGTGCAGCCTGTACAACTCAGATCTTCACAGCGCCATGGGATCCGGTGATGGGTAGGTCGATCGGGGTGATCACGCCCGGTTGCGCGGCGCAGACGAACGGTATGGCGTTGACCGCCGCAACGGCGGTGCTGTCCATCAACACGGTCATCACGTCCTCGCCGGGGTTGCCGAATCGGATCGTCGCGTCGACGCGTGGTTGGCCTTCGATCACCACGCTGAATCCCTCGGGGTCGCTCCATTGCGGGTCGAGCGCATCGTTGCTCATGGTCCAGCAGATCGCCAGCTCGACTACCGGGTGGCCGTCGCGATGGCCGCGATAGGTGCGGCGTTGGCCCCCGACGGTGCCGGCGGCGAAGTCCGCCCACCCAAGGTCCAGGTCCCGGGTCAGCACGGCGGGCTCGACGAATGCCTCCTTGGAATCGAGCTCGATTCCCAGCATCATCGCGACCATATCCAGCGTCTCGAAGTAGCCGAGGCCATAGCGTTGCGTGTCGGGATCGATCTGCGTAACCCGCTCTCGGGGCGGTTTGCCGAATCCGAGCACCCGCCAGGCATCCAGTACGGGGTAGGTGGTGCAGTCCAACGTTTCGACGAGCCTGACGTTGTGGACCTGTCGGCATGCGCCGGTGAGGAACCCGGCAACGACGTTGATGAAGCCGGGCTCGAATCCCGTGCCCAGAAAGGTGGCGTGGCCCTGTCGTGCCGCCTCCTCGAGCGCTGCTCGCTCACGCGGGTGATGGGTGCCGGTCAGGAAATCGCCGGTGGTGACGACGTTGATGCCCGAGCGCAGCATTCTGGCCACCAGGTCGTAATCGATGACGCGAGGCATGTAGTTCACGCAATCCGGTCGAAGGTCGATCAGCGCATCGATATCGGCGGTTGCTGCAACGCCGACATGGGGTCGGTCGGCCAGCGCACCCGCGTCGCGCCCCACCTTGTCCGAACCGAATGCGTGGACGCCCACTACGTCGAAGTCGTCGCGGTCCAGCAGTATGCCGAGCGCTCGCCTGCCGATGTTGCCGGTCGACCACTGGACTACTTCGCATCGCGCCATGCCTCACCGTAACCGTTGACAGCTCAGCCTGAGTCAACCCCGCCGCGAACCGTTGTCGCTCAGAGCGTTTCGATGTTCAGCCACTCGTCGACGTCAAACCGATCGGCGACGGCGCGGATCGTCGCACCGCCGTGACCGGGGTAATGCGCGGGTATCACCATGGCGTGTGCTTCTGCGGCCTCGGTGAAGATCCGGCGGCGGGTGGCGGCGGCAGCGGAAGCATTCACGTCAAACGCACACGGGTCGGCGGGACGACGCAGTTGTAGCGGGCTGTGCGTGAGATCGCCGACGAACACCGCGGGCTGACCCGCGTCCAGCCACAGCACCGAGGAGCCGGGTGTGTGCCCGGGAGCGGGCCGCAGCCGCAGTGACCGACTGATCTGATAGTCGTCCGACCAACAGACGAGCTGTCCGGCTTCATCGACTGGCGCCACGCTGTCGGCGAACACCAGCTGATCGCCGTGCTGCTGGGCCGCTTCGGCCTCGGTGCGCGGCGATTGCCGCGCCACGGGTCCATCGGGAGCGAAATACCGGTAATCGGCCGCGGCTGCAAGATATCGGGCGTTGGGAAATGTCGGCACCCAAACCTCGTTGTCCAGCATGGTGTTCCATCCGACGTGGTCGGAGTGGATGTGGGTGTTGATCACCACGTCCACGGCGTTGCGGTCGATGCCGGCCGCCTCCCACCCGGTGAGGAACGCCGTGTTCAGGTGATCCAGCGGCGGCATGTGCGGGCGCTCGCGGTCGTTGCCGACGCCGGTGTCCACCACCACGGTCAGCCCGTCGACCTCGACGACCCAGCTCTGCACCGCGATGCGCCATTTGCCGGTGTCGGGGTCGAAGAAGTCCGGCACGAGCAGGTCGACGTTGTCCTGCCACCCTGAAGGCGGGGTGTTGGCGAAAGACTTTGTCTCTAACTCGAACTGAAACTCCACGATGCGCGTGACGCACGCGCGACCCAGCTGCACGCGATTCATAGAGGGTTGGCGCGCAGATACGTGTAGACCCCGGCGAAGTTGGCGTTGACGTCATCGGGAATCGGGATCGGTCCACCTAAAGCCCTTGCACCCCAGACGATTTGAGCAGTCCGCTCCACCAGGGCGGTGACATGCAGCACCTTGTCCGGCTTCGGTCCGACGGCCACCAGGCCGTGGTTGGCGATCAGCGCGGCCGCGCGTCCCTCCAGCGCCTTGACCGCGTTGCTGCCCACTTCGGGTGTGCCCGACGCGGCGTACTCGGCGCAGCGGATCTCACCGCCGCAGTAGATCGCGAACTCGTCGATACACGCGGGGATCGGCTGGTGGGCGATCGCGAACATGGTGGCCCACACCGGGTGACTGTGGATGACGCTGCCGATGTCGTCGAACGCCTGATAGCAGGCCAGGTGCAGCTTCATCTCCGTCGACGGCGATCGGCCTTCGGCGGCGTGCAGCACACCGCCATCCGGATCGACAACCACCAAGTCGTCGAGCGTCATGTCGGCGTAGTCGACCGACGACGGGGTGATGACCAGGTTGCCATCCTCCCGGCGGGCCGAGATGTTGCCGGCAGTGCCCTCGACCAGCCCGCGGCGCAGCATGTCCTTGGCCGCGGCCAGCACCGCGGCCTCGGCGTTGACGACGGATTTCACGGATGTCATGGTCCGAGCACCTCCGGGTTGACGATATGGGCAGGCGTCTTGCCGGACAGCAGCGCTTCCAGATCGTCGGCCACCATCTGCGCCTGCCGCGCCTCAGTGTTCCACGTGGCGCCACCGATGTGGGGCGTGAGCACCACATTGGGCATAGCGACCAACGGGTGATCGGTCGGCAGCCATTCGCCGACGAAGTGGTCCAGGCCCGCAGCGGACACCTTGCCGCTGCGCAGCGCAGCGACGAGCGCGTCGGTGTCGTGCAGCTGAGCCCGGGCGGTGTTGAGGAAGACCACGCCGTCGCGCATGGCCGCGAACTGTTCGGCGCCGATCAGCCCGGCGGTGTCAACGGTGACCGGCGCGTGCAGTGAGACGATGTCGGCCTCGGCGAGCAGTTCGCCGAGGCTGTGCCGGGCTTCCTCGATGTACGGGTCATAAGCGATGACCCGCATGCCCAGCCCGGCCATCCGCCACTTCACCGCCTGCCCAACGGCACCCAGGCCGATCAGCCCGGCCGTCTGGCCGGCGACCTCCCACGCGCGGAAGCGCTGATAGGGAATGCTGCCGTCGCGGAACACCGCACCGGCCCGCACGTCGGCGTCGGCGCCCAGGACCTGGCGGGTGGCGGCGAAAAGCAGCGCGAGCGTCATCTCGGCAACCGCATCTGCGTTGCGGCCCGGGGTATTCAGCACCGGAATCCCGGCGGCGGTCGCACCCGCGATGTCGACGTTGTTAGGGTCCCCGCGAGTGGAGGCGATCGCCCGCAGCCCCAACTCCAACACCGGTCCGCTGACCGAATCACTTTCTACGACAATGACATCGGCGGCCTCTGCGGATATCTGCTCGGCCAGCTGCTCGGCGGTGTAAATGCGCAACGGGGTCGCGTCGATCCACGGGTCGTAGACCACGTCGGCCAGCCGTCGCAACTTTTCGAACCCCGGGCCACGCAGCGGGGCGGTCACCAAAGCACGCGTCACGACTGCCCATGCTGGCGTACGGTGACGCCCGTGTCACGCGAAGAGGTCACAATCGGCATCGACATCGGCACCACCGCCGTCAAAGCGGTGGCCGCCGACGCGCAAGGCCGGGTGGTCGCGCGGGCACGAATCCCGCACGAGTTGCGGGTGCCAGCGCCGGACCGGCTGGAACACAACGCCGAGCAGGCGTGGCGGCGCGGTCCGCTGGCGGCGTTGGAGCAACTGGCGCGGCCCGATGCGCTGGCGGTCGCCGTTTCCGCGATGGTGCCGTCGCTGACGGCAGTCGACGCCGACGGCCATCCGATCACGCCGGGCCTGCTCTACGGCGACAGCCGGGGACGGGTGGCAGGGCCGGATGCTGGCGGACCGTTCCCGGTGGGCGAGGCCGCCGAATTTCTGCGCTGGACGGCCGCCCAAGCGCCCGATGCGGCCGGCTACTGGCCGGCACCGGCGGTGGCCAATTACGCGCTGGCCGACGAGGCGGTCGTCGACTTTCCCACCGCCTATACAGCACTGCCGTTGTTCGACGGCGACTGGAACGTCGAAGCCTGTGCCGAGCGCGGTGTGACGATCGACCGGATGCCGCGGGTCGACGCACCGGGTGTTGCTGCCGGGCGGCTACGCGATGCCGGCGCGGTGCTGGCGGTCGGCGCCATCGACGCGCTGTGCGAGCAGATGGTGGCCGGTGCCGACGACGACGGCGACGTGCTGGTGCTGTGCGGCACCACGTTGATCGTCTGGGTGAGGATTCCCGAGGCGCGCCAGGTGGCGGGTCTGTGGACGATCCCGACCATGACCGGCAAGAGTCAGATCGGCGGAGCGAGCAACGCCGGCGGGCTCTTTCTCGGCTGGGTCGACCGGGTGTTGCGGCCGGGGGACCCGACGGCGGTGGATCCGCGCCGAGTGCCGGTGTGGTCGCCGTACCTGCGCGGCGAACGCACCCCCTTCCATGACCCCGCCCGGCGCGGGATTCTCGACGGCCTGGACCTCACCCACGATGCGGCAACGCTGCGCCGGGCCGCCTACGAGGCGTCGGGCTTCGTTGTCCGCCAGCTCATCGAGCTGAGCGGGGCGAACGCATCCCGGATCGTGGCCGCAGGCGGTGGTACCCGGGTCGAGCCGTGGCTACGGGCCATCGCCGATGCCACCGGCCGGCCGGTGGAGGTGTCCGCAGTGGCCGAAGGCGCGGCGCTGGGTGCGGCTTTCTTGAGTCGGATGGCCGTCGGCCGGGAATCGTCGATGACCGACGCCGCCCGATGGGCCGCCACCGAACGCGTCGTCCAACCCGATCCCGCCTGGACGAGCCCGATGGAGGACCGCTACGGCCGGTTTCTGGAGCTGGCTTCGCACCCGTCGCGAGAGCTAGGGTAGCGCCGCCGAGACATATCTGATGTCCCCGAACGCGTCCATCGCCGGACTTTCGGGGAAGTCAAAACCGTTGTCGGCGTACAGCTCTGGTGTCGTGTGGACGGTCGTTTGCCAGCCGCGCTCGGTCAGGTACTCAACGGCGTCGTTACGCTCGCCGTCGTAGACCAGATCGGCCCAGTTGACATTCAACCCGAGGCGGCGCCAACGCTCGCCGATCTCTTTGCCCCGTTCGGCGATGCGGCCGCGGATATCCGGGACGTAGCCGGTAGCCAGTCGGCTTCCGCAGAAGCTGAGTGCGGTGATGTTGTCGAACAAGCGATCTTGGGCTTCCGGCGGCAGATAACCCAGCAGCCCCTCGGCGATCCAGGCTGTTGGCCGCTGGGAATCGAATCCATTGTCGCGCAAGGCTTGCGGCCAGTCATCGCGCAGGTCGACAGCCACTGCCCTGCGCTCGGCGGCCGGAGCAGCACCCAGGTCGGCCAGCGTGCGGGTCTTGAATTCAATGACCCGGGGCTGGTCGATTTCATAGATCACGGTGTCCGACGGCCATGAGAGCCGGTAGGCGCGGGTGTCGAGTCCGGCAGCCAGGATCACGGCCTGCCGGACACCCGCTGCCGAGGAGTCAGCGAAGAAGTTGTCGAAGAACCGGGTCCGCACCGCCATTCCCTCGGCCAGCCGCTGCGGGGTGAACGCGGGATCGTCAGCTGGGTCCTCGGTGAGCTCGATTTCGCCGTTCATCAGCCGGATGAAGGCGTCGACTCCGACCGCGTTGACCAGCGGTTCGGCGAACGGATCGTCGATCAGCGGATTCGGTCCTTTTGACGCCATCGCTCGCCGCGCGGCCACCGCGGTGGCGGTGGCACCCACACTGGACGCCAGGTCCCAGCTGTCTCCCTCGTGTCGTTTGGTGTCGCTTGCGGCCATGGTTCCTCTCCTATTTCGCGAGCCGGGTGCGGGTCGCGGTAATGGCGATGATGTTGCGGAACGCGGCCAGCGCTTCGTCGGTGGGAAACGCGCGACCGTAGTCGGCGAAGAGTTCCCGCCGTGTGCGGGCGGCCACCTGCCAACCCCGGCCGCTGAGGTACTCGGCGACGTCGTTGCGCTCGCCCTCGTAGAACAGCCCCGACAAATCGACGTCGCAGCCCAGATTGGCCCACCGGGCGTTCATCGCCTTGCCGCGTTCGGCCATCGTCGGACCGCCATCCGGGTGATATTCGGTGGCCAGCCGACTGCCGGGGGCGCTCAGCGCCGTGATGTGGTCGAAAAGCCGATCCTGCGCCTCCGGCGGCAGGTACATCAACAGCCCCTCGGCGCTCCACGCTGACGGTTTGGTCGTGTCGAAACCGCGTTTGCGCAACGCAGTTGGCCAGTCGTCGCGCAAGTCGACGCTGACTGTGCGGCGTTCGGTCTTCGGTTCGGCGCCCAGCCGCGCCATGGTTTCGGATTTGAAGTCGATGACCCGGGGCTGGTCGATCTCGTACACGACGGTGCCGGACGGCCATGCCAGCCGGTATGCCCTGGCATCCAAGCCGGCGGCCAGAATCACCGCCTGACCGATCCCCGCCGCGGCCGCATTGGTGAAGAAGTCATCGAAGAACCGGGTGCGCACGGCCAGCGAGTCGGTTTCTGTCTGCAATTCCGCTCGGCCGGTTTCGCGGCCGGTTCCGTCTGCGTCGGCCGGGCCGACCTGCCCGTCGACCACGCGGGTGAAAAAATCGATGCCCACCGCCCGCACCAGCGGGGCGGCGAACGGGTCGTTGATGATCGGGTTGGCGTCCTCGGTGGCCAGCGCCCGGGCGGCGGCGACCATCGTTGCGGTCGCTCCCACGCTGGAAGCCAGATCCCAGGCGTCGCCCTCAAACCGTGCGTTGCTCGTGCGCGTCATGCGAAACCCTTCAACCGAAACCACCACCGACTTAATACTTAGCCAAGGTAAAGAGCTACCGGAACTCTACGCCTCGTTGCTGTGTGCACTGGACCCGCCGACGCGCGGTCGGTGCCCGTCAGGCACTACCCGTTTGCGAGCTGGCGCTACCACCGCTGTTAGTCTCGTAGACTGTCTGACGCGCGCTGGACACCTCTTGGCCTGCGAGTGCTTGGCGCGTGACGCAGGACCGCAGGATTATTCAGAATTGTTCAATGCTGGATACACCAGCATGTTGGCATGCCGCGACCAGAGACCGGCTGCGCAGGAGGAAGAGTGCTTTCGGCTTTCATCTCATCGCTGCGAACAGTCGACCTGAGACGGAAGATCCTGTTCACGCTGGGTATCGTCGTGCTTTACCGATTGGGCGCGTCGGTGCCGTCGCCGGGGGTGAACTACCCGAACGTGCAAAAGTGCATCGCGCAAGTCAGCGGCGGCGATGCGGCCCAGATCTACTCGCTGATCAATCTGTTTTCCGGCGGTGCCTTGCTCCAGCTGACCGTGTTCGCGGTCGGGGTGATGCCCTACATCACCGCGAGCATCATCGTGCAGCTGCTCACCGTGGTCATCCCCAGATTTGAGGAATTGCGCAAAGAAGGCCAGTCCGGCCAGGTCAAGATGACGCAGTACACCCGATATCTGGCGATCGCGCTGGCCATCCTGCAGGCCACCAGCATCGTGGCGCTGGCGGCGAACGGCGGGCTGCTGCAGGGTTGCAACCTGGACATCATCGCCAACCAGAGCATCTTCACCCTGGTGGTGATCGTGATGGTCATGACCGCGGGCGCGGCGCTGGTGATGTGGATGGGCGAGATGATCACCGAGCGCGGCATCGGCAACGGCATGTCGTTGCTGATTTTCGCCGGCATCACCGCCCGTATTCCCGGCGAAGGCAAGACCATCCTGGACAGCCGCGGCGGCGTGATGTTCACGGCGGTCTGCGTGGCAGCCCTGGGCATCGTCGTCGGCGTGGTGTTCGTCGAGCAGGGCCAGCGCCGCATCCCGGTGCAGTACGCCAAGCGGATGGTGGGCCGGCGCATGTACGGCGGCACCTCGACCTATCTACCGCTGAAGGTCAACCAGGCCGGTGTTATCCCGGTCATTTTCGCCTCGTCGCTGATCTACATTCCGCGCCTGATCACCCAGCTGATCCGCAGCGGCACCGGCGGCGTGGGCAACAGCTGGTGGGACAAATTCGTCGCCAACTACCTGTCGAACCCCGCGAGCCCGGTTTACGTCAGCGTCTATTTCGCGCTGATCATCTTCTTCACGTATTTCTACGTCTCGGTCACGTTCAACCCCGACGAACGTGCCGACGAGATGAAGAAGTTCGGGGGTTTCATCCCCGGGATCCGGCCTGGGAAGCCGACCGCGGACTACTTGCGGTATGTCCTCAGCAGGATCACGCTGCCGGGCTCGATCTACCTTGGCGTCATCGCGGTGCTGCCCAATCTGTTCCTCAAGATCGGCAGCACGGGGACGGTGCAGAACCTGCCGTTCGGTGGCACCGCGGTGCTGATCATGATCGGTGTCGGGTTGGATACGGTGAAGCAGATCGAAAGTCAGCTCATGCAGCGCAACTATGAAGGGTTCCTCAAGTGAGAGTTGTGTTGCTTGGTCCGCCCGGAGCGGGTAAGGGCACACAGGCCGAGAAGCTGGCTGAGAAACTCCAAATTCCACACCTCTCCACCGGGGAGCTGTTCCGGCACAACATCAATACCGGCACCAAGCTCGGTCTGGAGGCCAAGCGCTACCTGGACGCCGGCGACCTGGTGCCGTCTGAACTGACCAACGAACTCGTCGACGACCGGCTGACCAATCCGGACACCAACGACGGCTTCATCCTGGACGGTTACCCACGCTCGGTCGGACAGGCCAAAGCGTTGCACGACATGCTCGAACGCCGTGGCACCCAGCTCGATGCGGTGCTGGAGTTCCGGGTGTCGGAGGAGGTGTTGCTCGATCGGCTCAAAGGACGCGGCCGCGCCGACGACACCGACGAAGTCATCCTGAACCGGATGAAGGTCTACCGCGACGAAACCGCGCCGCTGATCGAGTACTACAGCGATGAGCTGAAAACCGTCGACGCGGTCGGCACCGTCGACGAAGTTTTCGCCCGGGCGCTACGGGCGCTGGGAAAGTAACCGTGATGGCCCTGGGCGGGCTGCGCAGCCGCAAGCTCGTGCCGCAGCGCAGCGCCGCCGAACTCGACGCGATGGCCGCTGCCGGCGCGGTGGTCGCCGCCGCACTGGCGGCGGTGCGTGCGGCCGCAGCCCCCGGGGTGTCGACGCAAAACCTCGATGAGATCGCCGAATCGGTGATCCGTGACGCCGGTGCGACGCCGTCGTTCCTCGGCTATCACGGCTTCCCGGCGTCCATCTGTGCATCGGTCAACGACCGCGTGGTGCATGGCATCCCGTCGGCCGGCGAGACACTCGCCCTCGGTGACCTGGTATCCATCGACTGCGGCGCCATCGTGGACGGTTGGCACGGTGACGCCGCGATCACGTTCGGTGTCGGACCGCTCATCGCGAGCGACGAAGTGCTGTCGCAGGCGACGAAAGAGTCGATGGAGGCCGGAATCGCCGCCATGGTTCCCGGCAACCGCTTGACCGACGTGTCGCATGCCATCGAAACCGCCACCTACGCGGCCGAGGCCCGCTACGGGCGGGCGTTCGGCATCGTCGAGGGCTACGGCGGACACGGCATCGGCAGGCAGATGCACATGGATCCGTTTCTGCCCAACGAAGGCGCTCCCGGGCGCGGTCCGCTGCTCGCCCCCGGATCGGTGCTGGCCATCGAGCCGATGCTGACCCTGGGAACCGGCAAGACAGTCGTCCTCGACGACCAGTGGACAGTCACTACCGCCGACGGTTCGCGTGCTGCACACTGGGAGCACACCGTCGCCGCCACCGACGACGGGCCGCGCATTCTGACCCTCGGGTGAACCAAGCAGGCGCCCGAACCGTGTCATCACCGAGAGGCTGGTGATGGACATACCGAGCACCGGCGCCGATGCGACTGCTCTTCAGCGGCTGTGGGACCAACACGCCGCTGCTTTGTGGCGCTATGCGTGGCGGTTGACCGGTGATTCCGCCCATGCCGAGGACGTGATGCAAGAGACCCTGCTGCGGGCATGGCAGCATCCGCAGGTCCTCAACAACGGGCAGTCGCCACGCGGTTGGCTTTTCACCGTTGCCCGCAACATGGTGATCGACGACCGGCGCAGCGCCCGGTTCCGTAACGAGGTGATGTCGTCGGACGGCTCAGGCCCGCCCGAGCCGGCAGGGTCCGACGGGCGTCCCGATGAGGCGAGTGGGGCGCTGAACCGGGCGTTGATCGGCGACGCGATGGCCCAGCTGTCAGCCGAACACCGGGCGGTGGTCGGCCGCTCGTACTACCTGGGCTGGACCACTGCCCAGATCGCCGCCGAATTGGGGATCGCCGAAGGCACGGTGAAGTCGCGGCTGCACTACGCGCTGCGGGGACTGCGCCAGGCATTGTTGGAGATGGGGTTAGAGACGGGCGGAGCACAGTGACCGATCCTCGGGACCACGAGATGTCCCGTAACGGCGCATCTGACACACCGCTCAACGGCGCACACGAATATGCGATGTGGGACGCGGCGTACGTGGTGGGCGCGTTATCGGATGACGATCGACGCGAATTCGAGTCGCACCTGGCAGGCTGCAACTCGTGTCGGCGGGCCGTGACCGAGCTGACCGCGGTCTCGCCGCTGCTGTCGTTGCTCGACTACGACCAAGTTGTGGCCGGCGACGGCGCCGACCGGGCCGCCGTCGCGCCGCCGTGCCCTGACCTGTTGACGTCACTGGTGGCCAAGGCAGACCAGCGGTTGGCTGCTGAGCCAGAGCGGCTCGACCTCCAGCCAGTGCTGATACCGGCGGTGGTCTCCGCAGAGACCGTCTTCCCGGTATTCCGCACCGGCAACTACACGCCGGTTCACGATGAGCTGACCGCCTTCGATCTGCCGGTTGCGGGCAACATCCCCGCCGAACTGAACGGCTGGTATTTGCGCAACGGCCCGAATCCGCGTGCGGGCGAAGGCCACTGGTGTGTCGGTGACGGTATGGTCCACGGCATTCGGTTGGAGAACGGCCGCGCCGCGTGGTACCGCAACCGTTGGGTACGTACCGAGAGCTTCGAGCGTCCCATCCCGCTCTACAACCCCGATGGCACCCGCAACCTGCACTCCAGCATCGCCAATACCCACGTCGTTCGTCATGCCGGCAAGACCCTTGCGCTGATGGACTTCTCGCTGCCTTATGAGATCAGCAACGATCTGAAAACGTTGGGCGTCTACGACTTCGGCGGTAAGTTGATGGACTCGATGACTGCGCACCCGAAGATCTGCCCGACCACCGGCGAATTGCATTTCTTCGGCTGCGGCAACATCTTCGAGCCTCATGTCGTCTATCACCGCGCGGACGCCAGCGGCCGGCTGACGATCAATCGCCCCATCGACGTGCCCGCGTTGACGCTGATGCACGACTTCGCGCTGACCGCCGAGTATGTGGTTTTCCTGGACCTGCCGTTGTTGTTCAACCTGCCCCTGGCGCTCACGCAATCCTATGAACGGGACCTACCGTACCGATGGAACGACCAGTACGGTGCTCGCCTGGGCGTGCTGCGCCGCGACGACCCGTATGGTCCGTTGCGCTGGTTCGACATCGACCCGTGCTACGTCTTCCACATCGCGAATGCCTATGACGTGGCATCGCCCGACGGTAGTTCAATTGTGCTGGAAGTCGTTCGCTACCCCGAAATGTGGCGCGACAGCAGCGAGTTCGGCATTGACGCGGCGTTGTGGCGCTGGAAGATCGACCTGGACGCCGGGACGGTCGAGGAGAGCCAACTCGACGACCGCGGGGTTGAATTCCCGCGCGTCGACGACCGGCTGACCGGCGCCGCCGCCCGCTACTCGGTCGCTGTCAGCCACGGCGCGCTGGTCCGCTATGACCTGCAGCGGGATACCGTGTCGGAGCATCGGTTCGGCGGTGGCAACGGCCTCAGAGCGCCGAGCGCACCCGGCGAGGCGGTGTTCGCACCGGCCGCCGGGCCGTCCGACGAGCTCGCCGGCTGGTACTTGAGCTACGTCTACGACCCGGTGACCGACGGCAGCGATCTTGTTCTCATTGATGCCGCAGACTTCGAGGGTGAGCCGGTTGCGCGCGTCCGCCTGCCGCGTCGGGTGCCGCACGGATTCCACGGGAACTGGATCCCCGACTAAGTACCGACCTGGGCGAATGCTGCCGCGATGAACTGCAGAAGCGCGCAACTCGTATCACTTGTCAGGAGGTGATCGAGTGAGTCGAGTCACCAGCGCAGCTGACGCTGAAGCCGCTTTGATGAAGGCGCTCTACGACGAGCATGCCGGGGCTCTTTGGCGTTATGCGATGCGGTTGACCGGCGACGCGAGCCGTGCCGAAGACGTCGTCCAGGAGACGCTGTTGCGGGCATGGCAGCATCCAGAGGTCATCGGGGACACCGAACGTTCGGCGCGCGCATGGATGTTCACGGTTGCCCGCAACATGATCATCGACGAGCGACGCAGTCCACGGTTCCGCAATGTCGTTGGTTCGCTGGACGAGTCGGGCGCACCCGAACAATCGGTGCCCGACGAAGTGGACTCCGCACTCGACCGGCTGCTGATCGCAGACGCGATGGCGCAAATGACGCCTGAACATCGAGCCGTCGTCGAGCGGTCCTACTACCGGGGCTGGAGCACCGCGCAGATCGCGGCTGATCTTGACATCGCGGAAGGCACCGTGAAATCGCGCTTACACTATGCCGTGCGGGCATTGCGGCTCACCCTGCAAGAAATGGGGGTGACCCGATGACGCTGTGGCGGACCATCCCGACGGCCTTGGATACCCCCATCCGGGCGGCCGTCGGCTCCGAATACTTGATCATGACGGCATGCGAGGGAACACGATGAGGGTGATCCGGGGCTTTGATCCGCCCGGCGAGAGCGACTTGTCCGCGGACGACGGCCACCAGTACGCGACCTGGGACGCGGCTTACGTGCTCGGATCGCTGTCACCGGCCGACCGCCGGGAGTTCGAGGCACACCTGAGCGGGTGCCCGTCGTGCAAGCAGGCGGTCGCCGATCTCAGCGGCATGCCGGCCCTACTGTCGAAGCTCGACAACGAGACGGTCGCCTCGATCGACGACCAAACCGCCGAGGCCCCGGCGACCGCTCCGAACATACTTCCGTCGTTGCTGTCCGCAGTCCGCCAGCGGCGGCGCCGCTTACGCCTGATGACTTGGTCATCTGCGGCCGCCGCCGCTGTGCTGCTGGCGATCGGTGTGTTCGTCAGCATCCCCGGCCTCGTGGTCCACTCCCCGACGTCTGCGCCGCCACAGGCGAGCGCGTCGGCGCTGCAGATGGCCCAGGTTGGCACGACCGCGCTGGCCTCGACGGTGTCGCTCAGCGGCCAACACTGGGGCACCGTCATCGACCTGCGGTGCGTCTGCCTGGCGCCGGTTTACGCCCACCACGACCGGCTGGCGATGGTGGTGGTGAACCGCGACGGCACCCACACCCAATTGGCGACCTGGGTGGCGGAGCCGGGCCACACCGCGACGCCGGCCGGCAGCATCTCGACGCCGGTCGATCAAATCGCAGCGGTGCAAGTGGTTTCCGCCGACAACGGCAAGGTGCTGCTCGAGCGCTCGCTGTAAATCCTCGTGCTGCGAACCGATATCGACTCGGCGGACTAGCCGCGAGCCATCCAACTGTGGAACAAGCCATCCGGGTCGTACGCGGCGCGCACCTGATCCAGGCGGGCCATGTTCGGATCGGTGATGAACTTCGCCGGACGCCGGGCCAGGTTCTCGTCGGCAAGCGAGATGCCGGTTGCCAGGTGTGACATCGCCGCCATATTCGATGGGGCCCAGTCGCAATAGCGTTCATCGTCGGCCGGATCGTGCCAGGCGGTGTAGAGCGCCATATAGATCTCGTCCTCCAAGCCGTAGACCATCTCCGCGCGGTGCGCGGATGGTTTCCAGCCGGTGAAGATGAAGTGCGACGGGTGTGGTGGCATCGTCTCGATGATCTTGCGGATTCCCGGCAGCAGCTCTTCGGCGGAGGCCGACGTGAACATGTTGTCCACGATGTACCGGTGCCCTTCGGGGTATTTGGTCATCACCGCCGCGTACCAATTGGCCAGCGTCGTCGGCAGATAGGGAAGGCTGGCGGTTGCGCGGTCGATCACCGGGCAGCTGCCCAGGGCGGCAAGCGCTTTGGTCGCTTCCTCTTCGGACTCGGCGAAAACCGGTGAGGCGATGGTGATGGTGGGCTCGTCCGACCCGGTTTCCGGGGCCCCGCGCGAGGTCAGGATCTGCAGTTCGACCCGGTCGTCGATTTCGCCGCTGATCGAGCGGCCCCAGGCGAACACCTCGTCAGCAACATCGATCGGGTACATGTACAGACAGGTGCCCAACACGGCCGGGCGTCGGTGGATCCGCAACGTGAACGAGGTGACCACACCGAAGAAACCCGGCCCGCAGCCACGGGCGGCCCAGTACAGATCGGGGTGATTGCCTTCATCGCAGTAGATCTTCTCACCGTCGGCGGTGACGACCTCCAGGCCGAGCACGCTCTCGCACGCCGGTCCGACTACCTTGCTGTTCCAGCCGTACCCGCCCTGCAACAGGTAGCCGCCGAGGCGAATCCCTTCGCAGTGACCGGCGGGGAAGAACAGCCCTTGGGAGTCGAGTTCGGCCGCAAAGACACTGGCGATCTTGCCAGGCCCGACGTGTGCGATCATCCGATCGGTGTCGACGTGGCAGTGATCGAGGCGGCTGACGTCGAGCAGCATTCCGCCGTCGCGCAGATGGCTGGCGTTCCAGCTGTGCCCGCCGGAGCGGACGCCGACGCGATAGCCGTGTGCCCGGGCGTGACGCACCGCCGCGACGACGTCATCGGCCTCGCAGGCCTGCATGATCACAGCTGGAAATCGGTCCGGCAGAAGGTTATTCCACACTGTCGCGCGGCGCGCCGCTTCGTATCCGTCGGTACCGCGGTAGAAGAACCGTTTTTCGCGCAGTAGAGCCATTTCCAGTCCCCCTATACCGCCGCCGACCGCTCAATCTGAGTGGCGTTGCACGACCTGTCCGCCAAGTAAGCCGCGACCTGATCGGCCAACGGTGTTGCGTGCAGCCGGATCGCGCGCAGTGGACCCCTGGGCGGAATGCCGTAACCGATCGCGAACATCCCGTCGCCGAGGTGCGCGGCGAAGCCGCCCTGCGGCTCGCCCTGCTGGTCGAGGACGCCGAGGTGCCCGACCAGATCGTCGAGGTCGGTGCTGAATCCGGTTGCGGCGATGATCACCTCGGGTGTGACGGCCGTGCCGTCATCGAGGAGCACCCGGCCCGCGTCAACGGCTGCCACCGCGGCCACCACCTCGACCCGGCCGGCGCGCACCGCGTCGAGGAGTTCATCGGCCAGGGTCGGGATGCGGCCGCGCTGTTCCACCGTCGCCTTCAGTCCGAGCGGCGGCCGGCCGAATCCGTACACCGAAAGATCGCCGAACAGCAAGGGATTCAGACGCGCGATCACCGGATCGACGATGCGCGCAGGCACCCGGGCGAACAGCTCGAGGAAGACGTCCGACGGGATCGGTCCCATGGCACGCCGCACCAGATGTGGTGGTGTGCGCACCGCCAGCCAGACTTTGCTGCCGCTGTTATCAGCCAGTTGCACCGCAATGTCAGCGGCCGAGTTGCCAGCGCCGACGACAAGGACGTCGCGGCCCCGGAAAGGCCAAGCATTACGAAAGTCACCGGAATGCACCAGCTCACCGGTGAAATGCTCAAGCCCAGGCCAGGGCGGGATGACGGGCGTGTGGTACTTGCCGGTGGCCAGCACGACGGCAGGTGTGCGGATCTCCCCGGCCGAAGTGTCGACCAGCCAGCCGCCGGCTACCCGGTCGATGCGGTTGACCGCGCATCCGAGCGCAAGCCTGATGTTTTGGCGCCGGACGTAGCGATCGAAGTAGCGGACCATGTCCTCCTTGGTCGGCCAGCGTCCGGCCGTGACAGGAATCCGTTGTCCGGGAAGGTGCGACATGAAGCCGTTCGTGTTCAGGCGGAAGTTGTCGTAGCGATTGCGCCACGACACCGCAGGGGCTGCGGCCTTGTCGACGACCAGCGCCGAAATGCGGTGGCGATGCTCGAGCTCGCGTGCGACAGCCAGACCCGACGGTCCGGCGCCGATGACGAGGACGTCGGGTTTGCTCCGGCGGTCACTGAACACAGCGTTAACACGGTTGACCGCGATGCCGGGTTCATTTCTTCGTATTTCCGCCAGCCCGTGAACCCCAACCGCTCGTCAGACGTGTACCTGGTATGCCGAGAAATCACCGGGTGGTCGACCACATCGTCGGTCAGCTCGCGGGCATCGGAGTCGAGTACATATTCGGGGTCGACGGGGCCAATATCGAAGATCTCTACGACGCTGCATATTTTCGGTCGGATATCACCGCGGTGCTGGCCAAGCACGAGTTCTCCGCTGCCACAATGGCTGACGGATACAGCCGCAGCGGCGCGGGCTTAGGTGTGGTGGCCGCGACGTCCGGCGGGGGAGCGCTGAATCTGCTTCCCGGCTTGGGCGAATCATTCACCAGCCGGGTACCGGTGTTGGCGCTGGTGGGCCAGCCGGCGACGGCCATGGATGGTTGCGGCAGCTTTCAGGACACCAGCGGCCGCAACGGATCACTGAACGCCGAGGCACTGTTCTCACAGGCGTCGGTCTTCTGCCGGCGGGTCCTAACGCCTGCGGACATCGTTTCGGCGCTGCCGGCCGCGGTCGCTGCCGCGCAAGCAGGTGGCCCGGCAGTGTTGTTGCTGCCGAAAGATATTCAACAATCCAGCCTGCCCGTCAATGGCCGCCCCGGTGGGCGCGTTGCGGAAGTCGAGCGGTCGCGATTCATCGGCGACCCCCATCCGGTCGTGCGCGCGTTGCGGCGCGTCACCGGGCCGGTGACGATCATCGCCGGCGAGCAGGTGGCCCGCGATGATGCGCGAGCCGAGCTGTCGACACTGCGCGCCGTGCTGCGCGCCCGGGTGGCATGCGTGCCGGACGCCAAGGACGTCGCCGGCACACCCGGCTTGGGTTCGTCGTCGGCACTGGGTGTGACCGGGGTCATGGGCCACCCCGGTGTAGCCGATGCGGTGGCCGGCAGTGGGTTGTGTCTGGTGGTGGGTACCCGGTTATCGGTAACCGCACGCGCCGGTCTCGACGACGCGCTGGCAGCGGTGCCAACGATCTCAATCGGGTCGGCGCCGCCGCACCTTGCCTGCACCCACGTCCACACCGACGATCTGCGTGCCTCGTTACGGATGCTGACCCGCGCGCTTTCCGGTGCCGGGCGGCCCACCGGGGTGCGGGTGCCCGATGTGGTGGCGCACACGGAGCTGACCCCGCCGCCGTTCGACGGTCCGGGTGTGCGCTACCGCGATGCCATGAGCGAGCTCGATCACGCATTGCCCGACGACGTGGACATCGTCGTCGATGCCGGCAACACCGGCGCGGCGGCCATCCACTACCTGCCGGTGCGGCGCCGGGGCCGGTTCGCGGTCGCGCTGGGCATGGGCGGCATGGGCTACAGCTTCGGAGCCGGTATCGGGATGGCATTCGGCCGGACCGGCACCCGAGCGCCGGGCCGGCGGGTGGTGGTGGTGGCCGGCGACGGTGCGTTTTTCATGCACGGTCTGGAGGTGCACACCGCACTGCATTACCGGCTGCCGGTGACCTTCGTGCTGCTCAACAACAACGCCCATGCCATGTGCGTGACCCGCGAGCAGCTCTACTACGACGACCTCTACAGCTACAACCGATTCGCTCCGAGCCGGCTGGGAGCCGGTCTGGCCGCGATGTTCCCCGGATTGACGTCGGTCGATGTCAGCGACGCGGACGGATTGGCCGCGGCGGTGCGCGGCTCGCTCGCCGTCGACGGCCCGTCGGTGGTCAGCGTCGAATGTGCCGCCGACGAAATACCGCCCTTTGCACCGTTTGTCGATACACCCCAAGTCAACAAGATTGCCAGTCAACAGATTCCGCTCAACCAGGAGGACCTCACCAATGTCGCTGCCAGCGCTTGACGACATCGTCGCCCACACCGGCACCACCGTCCCGATCGACGGCGTGGTTCGCATCGAAACCACGCCGCTGGAGCAGACCGCCCCGACGTTCTTGGCGAAGATGCGTTCGGCGTATCCGCACGAGGAGGTTTTCGGCCAGTACTGCACGGTCAACGACTACGTCGACTGCCCACCCGACGAGCTCTTCGACTACCTGTCGGACACCCGAAGCCTCGAGGAGTGGACGTACACTCTGCGTGGCTTCACCCCGACTGACGAGCCGGGGCTCTGGCTGGCCTACGACCGGCTGCTCCCGGACACCGAGATCTACACCCGCACGGTTTCCAATGCCGAGGCCCGCACCGTCGACTACCACTGCGCGTGGGACCAGGGCAAGCACCTGTGGATGATCTACCTGATGCGGGTCCTCGACGCGCAGGTGGTGTTGAACAAACCCGGTTCTGTTGTGCTGTGGACCAATTGCCGTCACCCGTTCTACGACCACAACCCCTACCCCGAGGCCGGGCCGGCCGAGCGCACGGGCTGGGTAGGCGACTTCTGGGACCTGTTCGGTGCGGGCCACGATCTGGAGCTGCACAACCTCAAGACGATCGCCGAATACCGCCACCGCAACGGCCTGCCGGTCACACCGGCCTGGATGAGATGAGAACGATCGTGAGTCAGCCAGCAGTCAGCCTCATCGACGTCGCCAGCTATCTGCCCGGTGAGCCGATCGGCGCCGAGTACTACGCGCAATTCGCCGGATCCGACGAGTTGCGTGAGAGCGTCATGTTCCGCGCGCCCAGCTTCCGCCATCACGTCGGTCCCGACGAGACCGCGACCGACATGGTCGAGCGTGCCGCAGTTGGACTGATCGAGCGGCACGGGCGTGACGCCATCGAGAACGTCGACATCTTGATCACCCACACCCAGGTGCCGGACATGGCGTTCTACGGCGCGGGCGGCGGCATCGCGCACCGCTTGGGCATGCGCCCGTCCTGGGTTCTGGATCTGCACAACGGTGGATGCGCGGCGTTTGTGTTGGCGCTCAACGTGGCCCGTCGCCTGCTGGCATCGGGCGAGGGTCGCACCGCGCTGATCGCGGTTGCCCAGAACGCGGCCGGACAAGTGTTCGACCAGCCTGGGGTGCGCCGCAAAGCGCAAGCGTCGGTTCCCGGGGACGGCGCCGCGGTCGGGCTGGTCGCCTTGTCGGACCAGTCACCCATTCTCGACATCGAATGCCGCACCTACGGTGAGTACGCCGGCGACATGACACTTTCGATCGACCCGCCGCGCAAGTGGTGGCAGGCCGGGCCCGGTGAGGCCAGCATCGGGTTCACTGAGACCAGAATCGCCAAGGTGCTGGCCCGCGGCAACCGTCAGGTTCCCGAGGTAGCACTGGCTGTGTGCGACCGAATCGGGATGAATTCCAAGGATATTGACTTGCTGGTTACCAACCAGCCCAACCGGGTTTTCCTGCGCAATTGGCGCGAGGCGCTCGAGGTGCCCGAATCCCGACACCTCGATACGTTCGATGAGTGCGGCAACCTGTTCGGTGCCGGGATCCCGGTCAACCTGGATCGGGCCATCTCCGAGGGTCAGCTGGTGGCCGGCGACGTGGTCATGATGGCCGCGTTCGCACACGCGGGCGACTTCGCCGGCGCGGCCGCAGTCGGCTGGGGCGGTCGCGGCTGATGGCCGAGCCAGCCCACGGAAGCTCGGTGACCGCCGAGATCCTCTCTACCCTGCCGCAGGCGGTCGATCCACTCGCGTTGTCGCTCAACGAGAGTCCGTTTCCGCCGCTCCCGGCGGTGCGGTCGGCGCTGGTGCAGTCCATCGACGCGGCCAACCGCTATCCGGAGCTTCTGCCCGGCCAGCTGCGGCGGTTGATCGCGGACCGGGTCGGGGTCCACGAAGAGCAGGTCGTGGTCGGGCCCGGGGCGTCGGGCGTGGCGATGCAGGTCCTGCACGCGGTCACCCGGCCAGGTGAGCGGATTGTCATGGGCCAGCCTACTTTCGACGGCTACCCAATCTTCGCGGAAATGGCCCGTCTCACTCCGGTCACCGTAGCGCTGAACCAATACGGCCATCACGACCTGCCGGCGATGGCTGACGCCGCCGCCGACGCCAGCGTGGTGGTTCTATGCCGGCCGCACAATCCGACCGGAACGTTGGAGCCCGTCGCGGCGGTCGAATGGTTCCTCGAGCAGGTCCCGAGCGACGCGGTTGTGCTGCTCGACGAGGCCTACATCGAATTCGTTGCCGCGCGGCACCGTATCGACGGGCCAGATCTGATTCGGCGCTTTTCGAATGTCGTGGTGTTGCGGACCTTCTCCAAAGCCTACGGGCTTGCCGGACTCCGGATCGGCTACGGGTTTGCCGCGCCCGAGCTGGCGAGCAAGCTGTGGACCATGCAACTGCCGTTCGGAATGAGCAATTTCAGCGCGGCGGCGGTCGCGGCCTCCTACGATGCCGAGGCCCAGCTTGCGCACCGCATTCGCCGGATTTCCGCGCAGCGCAACCATCTGCGCCTGCGGCTGATGGCGATGGGTATCTACAGCACCGATTCGCACGCCAATTTTGTGTACCTGCCGCCGGGCCGCCGGCCCTGGCGCGAGGTTTTCGCCGCGGGCGGGGTGCAGGTCCGCTGTTACCCTGATGGCGGTGCCCGGGTTACCGTCGGCGACCAGCCGTCGACTCTGGCGGTGCTGTCCGCGGTGGAAAAGTCACTGGCCTAAACCCCGAGCTACCGCGATCGGCGCACAAAGTGCGGTAAGAAAAGGGCGTGGCCTCCTCCAAACCCGACAACCGCGACCCGATCGCTGTCGCGCGGACCAACTGGGAACGCGCCGGATGGGGCGAAGTCGCACAGGGAATGGTCGCGGTGACGTCGGTGATGCGGGCTCACCAGATACTGCTGGCGCGTGTCGAAAACGCTTTACGGCCTTATGATCTGAGCTTTTCCCGGTTCGAATTGCTGCGTCTTCTGGCGTTCAGCCGCAGCGGCGCGTTGCCGATCACCAAGGCGTCCGACCGGCTGCAGGTACACGTCACCAGCGTCACCCACGCCATCCGCCGGCTGGAAGCCAACGGCCTGGTGCACCGCGTCCCGCACCCGACCGACGGGCGAACCACGCTGGTGCAGATCACCGACCTGGGCCGCTCGACCGTCGAGGACGCCACCGTCACGCTCAACGAGCAGGTGTTCTGCGATATCGGGATGTCCGAGAGCGAATCGCAGGCGCTGGTGTCGTCGATCGAGACACTGCGTCGGGGCGCCGGAGACTTCTAATCGATAGTGGCGGGCACCGGAATCGTCGCGGTGACCGCCGTCCCGGAGCCCGGCCGTGACCGGATGTTCAACCTTCCCCCGACCAGCTCGGCACGCTCGGCCATCGACAGCACACCGTAGCCGCCCATCTCGTCACCACCGAGCGGATTCTCGAAAGTATCGAAACCGATTCCGTTGTCTACGATTTCGAGTCGCGCAATGTCGTCTTTCACCGCGAAGCGCAGTCGAGCCACCGATGCGTTGGCATGTTTGACGATGTTTTGCAGGCCCTCTTGTGCGATGCGGTAGAGCGCGAGCTCGATGTGCTCGGGTAGCCGGATATCGGCGAGGTCGAGTTCGGTGTCCAGGTGCGGAATCGACCGGGCCAAGCTGGCCAGCCCGCCGGCCAGGCCCAGGTCGTCGAGCACCGGCGGCCGCAGCCCGCTGATCGCCGCGCGTGCCTCCTGCAACGTCAGCCGGGCGAGTTCTCTGGCCTGCTCGAGTTGCTCCGAGGCTTCCGCCGGATCGCCGCTGACGGCTCGTGCGGCGGCGTCGAGCCGGTAGGACAACGTGATCAGGCGCTGCGAGATACCGTCGTGGATGTCACCGGCCAGCCGGCGGCGTTCGATTTCCTGGGCCTCGATCACCTGCTCGACGAACAGCTCGTGTGCCCGCTCCCTGGCCACCAGCTGCCGGTGCAACCGGGCCTGGTGCATGGCCCCGGCGATCAGCCGGCCGATGACCCGCAGAAGTTCGACATCGCCCTCGGTGAACTCGCGGCGCGCGACCGTGTGCACGTTGAGCACGCCGACCAGTCCGCCCGGATCGGTTTCCATCGGCATGGACACCATCGAGGTGAAGTCGCGGCCACGTAGCGATTGGATCGGCAAGTAGCGTGGGTCGGCTTCTTTGTCATCGGTGATGACGACGGGCTCGCGGTGCTTGGCCACCCAGCCGGAAATTCCAGATCCGAGCGGCAGCCGGATCTTTCCCACCTGGCCGTCGAAGGGCGGTGTCGCACCGGCGAGGGTCAGCGAGCGGTCGGTGTCGTCGAGCACGTGCACGAAACAGACGTCGGCGCCGGTGGCCGCGGTGATCATCCGCGCAGCGGCGGCCGCCAACGGTTCGACCCCGGGGCCGCTGGACGCGGCCTGAATGAGTTCGCGCAGCAGTGCGAGTTCGCGGTCGGCGTCGACGAGATCGCGCACCGCGTTGGGACCTTGGGCGCCGTGGTCGGGTGCCGCCGGTTGCGTGGTCATTGATAAATGCCCTCGCGCAGTGCGGTGGCCACCGCGCCGGTCCGGTCGCTGACCCCCAGCTTGCGGTAGATCGACCGCAGGTGGCTTTTGACGGTTTCCTCGCCGATGACGAGCTTGTTGGCGATGCCGCGGTTGGACAACCCGTTGACCATGCAGGACAGGATTTCGCTTTCGCGCTGCGTCAACCCCTGCCGGGCGCCCGGCCAGAATTCGTCACGTTGCATGCGTGCCGCGGTGTCCGCCGCCCGGGCCGCCATCCCCGGGTCGATCACGGTTTCCCCGTTGTGCACCAATTCCAGCTGCCGCACCAGGTCATCGCTGTTGATGCTCTTCAGCAGATAGCCGCTGGCGCCGACTCGCAGGGCCTGGAACAAGTACTGCTCGTCGTCGTAAACGGACAACATCACGACCTTGCGGTCGGGGTGGTGTTCACGCAACACCTTGCACAGGTCCAGTCCGCTGCAGCCTTGCATGCGGACATCGCACAGCACGATGTCGGGTTGCAGGTCGTCGACCACGCCGACCGCCCGGTCGGCGCCTACTGCCTGCCCGACCACCTGCACCCGATCCTTGAACGCCGCCAGCATCGCCTTGAGCCCCTCGATGACCATCTCGTGGTCATCGACCAGGACCAGACGTACCGGCGCGCTGACGGACCCGGTGAGCGAAGCCGCCATGGCAACACCCTAAGGCTCAGCATCGTCGCCGGGCAGTTGGCCTCGCTAATCCCCCTAATGGGGGAGGTTGGGTGGGGGCGGCGTGGGGCAACCTGTGGGCGTGCGAGCCACGGGTCAGACTCGTCCAGCGCGGACCTTTTGGTGGGACCGTGAACCTCCGGTCGAAGCCGATGTTTTGCGCGCGGTCATTTTCGACGCCGATTCCGCGCTGGCCGATATCGACCGTGACGGTGACATCGTGCCCCGGCCCGGGCTGATCGACTTGGTGATGAGCTTGTTTGTCGCGGGCGTCTGGGTGGGCGTGGTGAGCACCCGGCCGCGCGCGTGGGTCGAGACGCTGGTGCGGCAATTGGTCGGCGACGGCCTGGTCGAGACGATCGTGACCCTCGATGACCTACCTGACATCGACGGGGCCCGGTGCGATGCTGAACTGTACCGGTTGGCGTTGTGGGAGTTGGGGATAACGCCGCGCAACGCGCTTGCCGTGACAGGGTCGGGGAGCGGGTTGCGCGCTGCCGTTGCCGCCGAATTGCCGACACTGGTCGTTGCCAGTGGCTACGACGGCGCGGATCCACTGTTGGCCGCCGGCTGCCAGCAGGCACACCGACGCTGGTGGATTGCCCGGCAGCGAGCTGCTTAGCCCTGTTGCTCAGCTGCTGCGGAGCGTTTCGATGATGGCGCTGAAATCCTTGTCACCGTTGGTCGCGGCGAATTTGGCATAGATCTCGGCGGCGTGACTGCCCAACGGCGCCGCCGAACCAGTCGAGTTGACTGCATCCATCGCCAGGCCCAGGTCCTTGTTCATCAGCGCGGTCGCGAAACCCGGTGTGAAGTCGTGGTTGGCCGGCGATGTCGGCACCGGTCCCGGCACCGGGCAGTTGGTGTGCACCGCCCAGCAGTTTCCGGTCGCGCCGGTGATCACGTCGAACAACGACTGGGCCGACAGGCCAAGCTTCTCGGCGAGCACGAACGCCTCGCCGATCGCGATCTGCTGAACGGCCAGCACCATGTTGTTGCACACTTTGGCGGCCTGGCCGGCGCCGGCCGCTCCGCAATGAATGATCTTGCCCGCCATCGGTTCGAGAATCGGGTGCGCGCGTTGCAACGCGTCGTCGTCGCCGCCGACCATGAATGCCAAGGTGCCGGCGACGGCCCCTTTGACTCCACCGGAGACCGGCGCGTCGAGTTGGGCCAACCCGTGGGATGCCGCCGACGCATGAACTTCACGGGCGTCATCGACCGAAATCGTCGAGCTGTCGATGAACAGCGCGCCCTGGCTTGCAGAGGAGAGGATTTCGGCATAGCAGCGCTTCACCGCATCGCCGTGGGGCAGCATCGTGATGACGACGTCGGCGCCGGCCACTGCCGCGCGGGCGTTGTCGGACACCGCGACACCGTTGGCGGCGGCGGCCTCGGCCGCAGCCGGCACCGGGTCATAGCCCTGCACGGTGTGGCCGGCGGCGACCAAGTTCCGCGACATCGGGCCGCCCATGTGACCCAACCCCAAGAACGCGACAGTAGACATTCGGCTCACCTCTCTGCCCCTTCGGCGCCTCTTTACCCGCCGGCGCGGACCCGTGCGGCCTCGGCCCGGCCGATGACCACCCGCATGATTTCGTTGGTTCCCTCCAGGATGCGGTGCACCCGTAGATCGCGCACGATCTTCTCCAAACCGTACTCGCGCAGGTACCCGTAGCCGCCGTGCAACTGCAGGGCTGTGTCGGCGACATCGAAACACGCGTCGGTGACGTATCGTTTCGCCATCGCACACAGCGCGACTTTGTCGTCGGCGTCGCTATCGAGTGCACTTGCGGCACGCCACAACAGCATTCGCGAGGATTCCAGCGCAGTGGCCATGTCGGCCAAGGTGAATCGGATGGTGGGCTCGTCGAGCAGGGCGCCCCCGAATGCCTCCCGGTGGGAAAGGTAGGACGCCGATTTGTCGAACGCGGCCTGCGCTCCACCGAGCGAGCAGGCCGCGATGTTGATCCGGCCGCCGTTCAGGCCGTTCATTGCGATGCCGAAGCCGGCACCTTCACCGTCCGCGCCGCCCAACATCGCATCGGCGGGCACCCGCACATCCTCGAAAATCACCTGCGCCGTCGGCTGGGCATTCCAGCCCATCTTCTCCTCGTGTGCGCCGAAACTCAGCCCCGCAGTGCCCTTTTCGATGATGAACGCCGATATCCCGCGCGGTCCCTCACCGCCGGTGCGCGCCATGACCACATAGATATCCGACGCTCCGGCCCCGGAGATGAATTGCTTGACGCCGTTGAGCACAAAGTCCGCATTTTCTCCTGAACCGTCCCGCACCGCCCGGGTGCTCAACGCGCTGGCATCCGAGCCGGCGCCGGGCTCGGTCAGGCAGTAGCTGGCTATGACATCCATCGAGGCCAGCCGCGGCACCCAACTCTTGCGCTGCTCGGCGGTGCCGAACGCGTCAATCATCCAAGCGCACATGTTGTGGATGGACAGGAACGCGGCAGCCGTCGGGCAGGCCGTCGCCAGCTGCTCGAAGATCCGCACCCCGTCGAGTCGGCGCAGCGCACTGCCACCCACATCGTCGCGGCAGTAGATCGCCGCCATGCCGAGACCGGCCGCCTCGCGCAGCTCATCGGTCGGAAAGTGATGTGTCGCATCCCATTCCAGGGCATAGGGGGCGAGACGTTTGGCCGCGAATGCAGCCGCGGTCTCGGTGATCACCCGCTCGTCGTCGTCAAGTGTGAACAGCTGCATCGACCGGCTACTTCATCGTCGGGATGACGAATTCGGCGCCGTCCTTGATCCCCGACGGCCAGCGCGACGTGACGGTCTTGACCTTGGTGTAGAACTGAATCGACGCTGGTCCGTGCTGGTTGAGGTCACCGAAACCGGAACGCTTCCAGCCGCCAAAGGTGTGGTATGCCACCGGGACCGGGATGGGCACGTTGACCCCGACCATGCCCACCTGCACCCGGGACACGAAATCACGCGCGGTGTCGCCGTCGCGGGTGAAGACCGCCACCCCGTTGCCGTACTCGTGCTCGGAGGGCAGCCGCAACGCCTCTTCGTAATCGTGGGCGCGCACTATGCACAGCACCGGACCGAAGATCTCATCGGTGTAGATCGACATGTCGGGGGTGACGCGGTCGAACAAGGTAGGACCGATGAAGTAGCCGCCTTCAAGGTTGGCATCGCCGTAGGCCAGCTCGTCGCTGGCGCGATCGCGGCCGTCGATCACGAGGTCGGCGCCGGCGGCCACACCCTGGCCGATGTAATCGCGGACGCGGGTGAGTGCGGCCTCGGTGACCAGCGGTCCGTACTCGGCCTTGGGGTCCAGACTGTGACCCACCCGGAGATCCTTGATGCGCTCAACGAGCCTGGCCCGCAACCGATCCGCGGTCTGCTCGCCGACTGGGACCGCGACGCTGATCGCCATGCAGCGTTCGCCGGCGCTGCCGTAGCCGGCGCCGATCAGCGCATCGACGGCCTGATCCAGGTCGGCATCGGGCATGACGATCATGTGGTTTTTCGCCCCGCCGAAGCACTGTGCGCGCTTGCCGGTGCTGGTGGCCGTCGAGTAGATGTACTGGGCGATATCCGAGCTGCCGACAAACCCGACGGCGGCGATGTCCGGGTGGGTCAGGATCGCGTCGACGGCCTCCTTGTCGCCGTGCACGACCTGGAACACGCCCGGCGGCAGACCGGCCTCGATGAACAGCTCGGCCAGGCGAACGGGCACTGACGGGTCTCGCTCGGAAGGCTTGAGCACAAAGGCGTTTCCACATGCCAGCGCCGGCCCCGCCTTCCATAGGGGGATCATCGCCGGGAAGTTGAACGGGGTGATCCCGGCGACCACGCCCAGCGGCTGACGCAACGAGTACACGTCGATGCCCGGGCCTGCGCCCTCGCTGTACTCGCCCTTCAGCAGATGCGGGATGCCGATGCAAAACTCGATCACCTCGATGCCGCGCTGGATGTCACCGCGGGAATCGCCGAGTGTTTTGCCGTGCTCCAGCGACAGCAACTCGGCGATTTCATCGATGTGCTCGTTGACCAGTTCGACGAAGCGCATCAACACCCGCGCCCGGCGCTGCGGATTGAACGCTGCCCACTCTTTTTGCGCCTGCGCCGCCGAGGCCACCGCTGCATCGACCTCGCTCTTGCTGCCCATCGGTACCAGCGACTGCACCGCGCCGGTGTTGGGGTCGAACACGTCGGCGGTGCGACCGGACTGCCCGGTGGTGCGCTTGCCATCGATGAAGTGGGTGATTTGTGCGGTCATGGGTGCCCTCGGATACGCGACGAAGAGTGGGTTACTAGGACATCCTAGTAACCGGCGAGGTGCGATGGCAAGTGGCCCACTTCGCAACGGCGCAATCTGGGGAACTTCCGTACGCACGAAGCTGCCCGCGAGGACAATTTCGGCCTATGAAGCGACTAATCGTGGGGCTCGCAACGGCTGTGCTGCTGTCCGGCGGCGTCGCCGGGGTAGGGGGGTGCAGCCACCGCCGGGGCCCGACCCATTCCTGTGCCGCAATCCTGGCCAGGCTGCCCAGAAGACCACCCGGCCGGCCCGTGTCGCTGGTGCCCCGGCGATCCTCCGGTGCAGACCGGCAACCTTCGGGTGAACCCGGTGATCTGGGACTCGAACGTCTGCCACACCTATTGGTACGTGCAGCCTGGCCAGGGCAATGTCGCCCAAAACATTTTCGAGGGTGATACGCCGCCACCGCCGCCGCCACCGCCACCGGGCCTCAATTTCTGCCCGATCCCGCCCTGGTGTCCGTAACACAACCGGCGGCACGCGGGCATGTGAGCATTGACCGGTGACTGGTACCCATTACCTCTTCGCGCTCGGCGTGGCGCTGATCGCCCTGTCGTTTTTCGTGAACGTGCCACTGCAAGGACTGCTGGGTTTGGCGGCCACCGCTGTGATATCGATGGCGCTGTTCGTCGCAGGCTTGGCGCTGGCGATAAATCAGTGGATCCGGATGCGGCGGTAGAGCGACGAGTGAGTCCCGACGACATTGTGCGCATCGCGTCGCGTGAGGTGTACCGAAGCCGCTGGATAACGTTGCGAGAAGACCAGATCCGTCGTCCCGATGGCAGCTACGGCAGCTACGGCGTGATCGACAGACCGGACTATGCGTTGGTGATCGCGCGGGACGGCGACCGGTTCTGCCTCGTCGAGCAATTCCGCTATCCGCTGGGCGTGCGGCGCTGGGAATTTCCGCAGGGCACCGCGCCCGATCTGGCCGGCGCAGAGCCTGCCGCGCTGGCCGAGCGGGAACTGCGTGAGGAGACCGGGCTGCGCGCGGAGTCGATGGTGATTCTCGGTCTGCTCGACCTCGCGCCAGGGCTGAGCAGCCAGCGCGGCCGGGTGTTCTTGGCGACGGGCATCACCCTGGGCGAACATGAGCGGGAACACGAAGAACAGGACATGCGCAGCGCCTGGTTCTCCCGGGGCGAGGTGGAGAAGATGATTGTCGAGGGCCAGATCACCGATGCGCAGTCGATCGCGGCGTGGACACTGTTCTTGCTCGGGGGATGAATGCGCGACTTCGCTGCGGTGTAACCAGCTCCGCTATTGGACAGGTGATACGGCACTATTGTCAGCGGTGCCACGCTTTTCGAACAGGCAGGCGACATGTGACGGCATACGGCCAACCCGTCGGCCCGCGTCCATTGCGGGTGGTGCCCGATGGCGGCTACCCGGATTGGGAGGCGGTGTACCAGGACAACGCCACCTGGGTTTATCGCACCATCTTCGCCCGGGTCGGCAACCGAGCCGATGCCGAGGACCTCACCGCCGAGGTATTCCTCGCCGCGCTGCGGCCGCTGCGACTGACGGCCAGCGTCGGCGAGATCCGTGCCTACCTACGGGCCACGGCACGGACGGTGCTCGCCGCGCACTGGCGCGAGACGCTGGGCCATGAGATCACCTCGATCGACGACGACATCGAGCAACCGCCGGAGAGCGAGGAGGCGATCAGCACTGCTCCCCAGCGGGTAGCCAAGGTCCTCGGACGGTTGCCGGACAATTATCGGCGGATCTTGGAATTGCGTTTCCTGCAGGGCCGTTCGATCAAGGAGTCGGCTGCCGAACTCGGGGTCAGCGTCGCGAACGCCAAGGTGCTTCAGCATCGGGCATTGCGACTCGCCGCACAGCTCAACGAGAAGGACGAATCATGAACGCCCGGGCGTTGCGCAGGTATGTTGATGACCTGCTGCGGGGTCGTCGCCCAAAGCCGTTCCGGCCCGACGACTTCGAAGCCGCGCAGATCCGGACCGCCATCGATCTACAGGCGGCCCGGTTGGGCAGTGATGCGCCGCGGCAGGAATTCCTCACCGATCTGCGCGATCGTCTTGCCGCACAACATGAGGGCACCACGGCGTCGGCGCCAAGATCCGGGACCACCCGCAGAAATGTCATCGTCGGCACCTCGGCTGCTGCGGCGGCTGCGGTTGCGGCAGTGTCAATAGATCGAGCGTTGATCGACAGCGGGCAGGTCGCCGACGGCGACTATGGCAGCGGTTCCGGCGAGCTTCATCCCAACACCGGGACCTGGCTGCGGGTTGCGGCCAGCTCCGAGGTACCCGACGGGGTGATGCGCCCGTTCGATCTCGGCTCGGTAGTCGGATTCGTCCGCCGTGTCGACGGCAAGCCGGAAGCCGTGTCGGGAGTGTGCACCCATCAAGGGTGCCGGTTGTGGTTCGACGCGCCCGACGCCCGGCTGCGTTGCCCCTGCCATTCGACATCGTTTTCGCCCGCTGGCCAGGTGCTGACCCATCAATTGCCCATCGCGCCGAAGCCGTTGCCCACGTTGATGGTTCGCGAACAAGGTGGCGCAATTGAGGTGTTCGTTCCGCCGAGCCCGAACCAGCCGGCCTGACCACCTGTAACCCACCGCCCTATCTGTTGGCAGCGCGTAACTTCTCGCCGACGACGGAGGTGCTTCGTAATGCCCGAACGACTTCAGGGCGCGCGTGTCGTGCTGCTGGCGGTGCTGCTGGTGGCGGGATGCTCGTCGCCGCCATCGGCGACCTCGCCGTCGGTGACGTTCGGTTCGGGCGCGACGACACCGGGAATGCCGGGCATGAGCGGAATGCCGCCTATGCCCAATGCTTCGGCGAGCACCTCGGCGTCGGCGACCGGGCCCGCGGCGCCGGTCGCCGGCAATGCGGTCAGCATCGACAACTTCGCCTTCGTTCCCGCGACGCTGACCGTTCCCGCAGGAAGCACCGTCACGTGGACCAACCACGACGAGGAACCGCACACGGTTTCCGCGAGCGACGGGTCGTTTCACTCACCTGGGATGGGCTCGCAGGCAACGTATTCCCACACGTTCGGAACCGCAGGCAAATTCGACTACGTTGCTCGATCCACCCGTTCATGCACGCGACAGTGGTTGTGACGCAATGACTGACGCCGCGCAATCGATGAGCCGCCGTCAGCTGATCCGGCACAGCGCATGGTTCGGCGCGGCCGTCGGCCTGGCGGTGGTCGGCGGTGAAGTCATCTCGCACGTCGCCGGCACGGCGGAGGCCGCACGGGTGCAGGGCCGCCCCGCTCTGCGATTCGCTCAAGTCAGCGACAGCCACATCGGCTTCTCCGGCAAGGCCAATGCGAATGTCGCCGGCTCGTTCAGCCAGGCGATCGATCGGATCAACAACCTCGGTTACGTACCCGACTTCGTCATCCATACCGGCGATCTCACTCACCTGGCCACTCCCGGTCAGTTCGATCAGGTCAAGCAGATGCTGACCGGACTACGCACGCCGCACGTCTTCACCGTGCCCGGCGAGCACGACTCGGTCGATGATGCGGGGCAGAAGTACCGAAGTGTGTTCGGCGCCGGAACCCGCGGTGACGGCTGGTACAGCTTCGACATTGCAGGCGTGCACGTGATTGCGCTGGTGAACACCCTCAATCTGAAAAAGCTGGGCCACCTGGGTGTCGAACAGCTGGAGTTCATCGCCAAAGACGTCGCAGCGCTGTCCAATGACACGCCGATCATCGTGTTCAGCCATATCCCGTTATTTGCAATGTATCCGGATTGGGGCTGGGGCACCGACGATGCCACCCAGGCGCTGAGCCATCTGCGCCGCTTCTCGTCGGTCACCTGTCTCAACGGCCATGTCCACCAAGTCTTCTCCAAGACCGAGGGCAACGTGACGTTCTACAGCGGAACCACGACCGCCTATCCGCTACCGCATCCCGGCGACGGGCCGGCGCCCAAGCCGCTCACCCTGCCGGCCGGCAAGTTGGGCGACGCGCTGGGTATCCGCGAGGTCAGCTACACCCGCGGACAAGATGCTCTCGCGTTGAAAGAGCGCACACTGCAATGACGGTCGCGGGCGTCTTGACGCGAATCGGGATCGCGGTGGCGTTGGCCATCAGCGGGATCAGCCATGCTTATCTGTATATCCACGGTTACCGCCACATTCCGATGGTCGGAACTGCTTTCGTTGTGCAGGCCGCCGTTTCGTTTGCCGTCGCGGCGCTGCTCCTGGTCGGCGGACCGGCATGGCTCCGGTGGGTCGCGGCCATGCTGGCCGGTGGATCTCTGCTCGCGTTCGGTTTGTCGCGCACAGTCGGGCTGTTCGGGTTTTCCGAGCAGGGATGGCAGCCGTCGCCGCACGCGGCGATCACCGTAGTCGCCGAAGTGCTGACCGTCTTGCTGTGGGCGGCTTATCTGCTCGAGTGGCGGCGCGCTCGCGGGTAGGCCGTGCATACTCTCACCCAAGGAGTGTCAAGCAGAGGGGTTGGGTGGATGCTGTTCCGAGCGAGTCTCGTCGCGGCAAGTATTGCGGCAGCCGCAATCGGCTCGGCGTCGCTGGCCGGCGCTGACCCGCATTGCGCCGCGGGTCAGTGCGCTCCAGCCCCGAACCAGACCCCGTCATATCAGGACGGCTATAACAGCGAGCACAGCTTTTACTCGGATCCGAGGAATCGCAATTTCCTGAAAAACGAGATGCAGCAGGGCTACAACACCGGCATGGTTTGCCAACTCGAGATAGGCGGAGGGCCGCAACCCGCCAACCCGAATGACTGGATGCGCGGTTGCATAGACGCTCTGCACGACCTGGGATTCAAGCCGTAACCCTCCATTTGCGCTGCACGCGGCGCCGCCGCTTGGTCGGTGGTTGCGGGTATCATCGAAACTATGTTCGAATGCGCTGCATCGCCGCAGTTCACCGGTGTGGATGATGCCGGTGTGGTGGATGCCATCACCGTTGCGGCCCGCGAACAGAATGCGGCGTGCGCGCGGGAATTGGCGGCGATCGGCGAGTTGTATGCCCGGCGCGCTCCCGAGGATGATGCGCAGCGGCTGAACTGGGCCATCGACGGCCATGAGAACGTGGTCGCCGAAGTAGCCGCTGCGTTGGGCATCAGCCGCGGTCGCGCTCGAGGCCGGTTGCGTTATGCGATCGCGTTGCGCGAGCGGCTGCCCCGCACCGCCGACGTCTTTGCGCGCGGACTCATCGATTTTCGGCTGATGGCTGCGGTGGTATCCCGCACCGAGTTGGTCGAGAATCCCGACGTGATCGCCACACTGGATGCGGCGATCGCCCGGCATGCGCCCAAGTGGATGGGGCTGTCGGAGCCCAAGCTCGTCGAACGCATCGACGTGTGGGTGCTTCGGTTCGACCCCGCGGGCAGGCGAGTGCCGGGCGAGCGCAGCGAAGATCGCTATGTCGACATCGCACCCACCGACCCCGGGTTGGCCGGGATCTGGGCGCAGTTGCACGCCACCGACGGCGCGGCGCTAGACCACAAGCTCGACGCGCTTGCCGACACGGTCTGCGCGGCCGATCCGCGCACCAAGAAACAACGGCGGGCCGACGCGGTGGGCGCTTTGGTTGCCGGACTCGCAGCGCTGCATTGCCAATGCGGGTCACCGGAATGCCCGGCTGCACAACGACGCCCGGCCTGCGGCGTGGTGATCCACGTGTTGGCCGAACAGGCCAGCGTCAGCGGTGATTCTCCAACGCCTGGCTATCTGCCCGGATTCGGACCGCTCCCATCACACACCCTGCGTGAGATTGCCGCGACGGCGAAGATCAAGCCGCTGCTGATGCCCTCAACCAAGCCCGAGCCCGGGTATCGACCGTCGGCGGCGTTGGCCGAATTCGTCCGCTGCCGAGACTTGACCTGTCGATTCCCCGGCTGTGATGAGCCGGCTGAAGTCTGCGATATCGACCACACCGTGCCCTTCCCGGCGGGTCCCACGCACCCCTCGAATTTGAAATTGCTTTGCCGCTATCACCACTTGCTGAAAACCTTCTACACCGGTACCGGCGGCTGGGCCGACCGTCAACTTGCCGACGGCACCGTGCAGTGGAGGTCACCGACCGGCCACACCTACACCACCAAACCCGGCGCAAGCGACTTCTTCCCATCGTTGACCGCGTCAACCGGCGCATTGCAGTTGCCGACCACAATCCCAGCACCGGGCGAGCACCGAGGCCTGATGATGCCGACCCGCCGCCGCACCCGCGCCGCCGAACGCGCCGCCCGCATCGCTCAAGAGCGACGGATCAACGAAGCCCTCATCGCCGCCGAAGCGGCCCGAAAACGAATCGCCGCCCGCAACGACCCACCACCCTTTTAAGCAGACGTGGGAGCCTGGGCTTTTAGTCCTTTTTGGACGGGATCACAATCACCACGATCAGCGTCAGGATGCTGAAGAACAGTCCGAGGATGCCCCAACCAAATGGGTTGCGGCCCTTCATTCCGGCGATAGCCGCGCAGATAATTGCCGCGATAATGCTGCCGATGGCAACGAAAATGCCCTTGATGCCGCGCAGAATAAAGCCAGCGGCTTCTGGCTGGCTGGATGCGGCCAGCACCAATTGGTGAAGCATGACGACCTCCTCAGTGCCGGACGGGGTCTCACCGTCGTATTCCGAACTCAAATACCCGCGCAAATCGGACTCGAAACCGGTGACGACTTGTCAGGGGCAGGTGACGTGGATTTCTATCTGCAGGTTCTTCAGCGTGTCCTCACCCGGTCGCAGCACCGGGGGCGTCCCTTTGACCGTGTAACTGTTGCCCTGCACGGTCGCTTGAACACCGGGCGGCTGAGGATAGTAGGGCATGGCGTACTCGGCGCTATCAAGCTTGTAGCTCAAAGTCAGGCCCATGAGCGGCGACTTGGCGTTGGACAACCACGACATCGCGAACGATGCCGTCTCGTCACTGGCGCCGATCGCCAAGTTGCCCAGCGGAGGTGTCGCATGCGGGTCGACCGCCTGAGCGGTGCAATTAACTGGCCCGGAAATCTGGTGGGTGTGTCCATCCACCATGAGCTCTGCTACCGCACCGCTGCTCCCCGGGGTTGCTTGCACCGTCGCGGTCGCGGTCGTGGAAGCCGAACCCCGGACGGGTTGAGACGCCGGCTCGCCCTTGTGCGAACATGCGCTTAGCGTTGCTGCCGACGCGACCACCGCGAGCAGGGCAGCGCCCAGGGGGTTCGTCACCCTACTTCGTCCGCAGACAATCCATCAATAAACGCTTGAGTTTCCGGCCACGTCGGCAGCAGACCGGCGGCGCGGACCTCATCGAGGGTGGGTGCGGCGCCATCGCGGTCGGACAACACCAATCCATGCCCGCTCGGCCAGTCGATCGCCAGCGTCGGATCGGTGGCGGCGATGGTGTGCTCGCGTTGCGGGTTGTATTCGGTCGAGCAGAGATACATCACCGTCGAATTGTCTTGTAGCGCAAGAAAGCCGTGCGCCAGGCCCTCGGAGATGTACACAGACCTGTGGTCCCGGTCGTCGAGCAGAACCGAGTCCCACTGTCCGAAAGTCGGTGAGCCAACGCGGATGTCGACGGCGACATCGAACACCGACCCGGACAGGCAGGTGACATATTTGGCCTGGCTCGGCGGCAGTTGGGCGAAGTGCAGGCCGCGCAGCACGCCGGCGGCCGACACCGAACAGTTGGCCTGCCGGACATCGAGTCGGTGACCCGCAAACTCGGTGAACCCACGGTCAGTGAGCCACTCGAAAAACAGTCCACGCGAATCGGCATGCAGCTGCGGCGTGATCTCCCAGGCACCGGCGACGGCGAGTTCACGGACCTGCACGTCAGCGACCCCACTGTTGGTAGCGGGCTTCGATGTCCGCCTTCAACGGGCCCCACCACGATTCGTTCTCCCGATACCAGTCGATGGTGGCCCGCAGCCCCTCAGTGAAATCGGTATGTTTTGGTGCCCAATTTAATTCGGTGCACAGCTGAGTCGGGTCGATGGCGTAGCGCAGGTCATGGCCGGCGCGGTCGACGACATAGTCGAAGTCGTCGGGATCGTGGCCCATCAGCTGCAGCAGCGTCTGCAGCACCGATAGGTTGTCGCACTCGCCCTCGGCGCCGATCAAGTAAGTTCGGCCGGCCTGGCCGCCTACCAGAATGCGCCGCACGGCGTCGTTGTGGTCCTCCACGTGGATCCAGTCCCTGATGTTGGCTCCATTGCCGTACAGCTTCGGTCGCCGCCCGGTCAGCACGTTGGTGATCTGGCGAGGAATGAACTTCTCCACATGCTGATAGGGCCCATAGTTGTTGGAGCAGTTCGAGATCGTCGCCCGTACGCCGTAGGAGCGCACCCAGCCTCGCACCAGCATGTCGGCGCCGGCTTTGGTCGCCGAGTAGGGACTCGACGGGTTATAGGGCGTGGACTCGGTGAACCGCCGCGGATCATCGAGCGCAAGATCGCCGTAAACCTCGTCGGTGGACACGTGATGCAACCGCACGCCGTGCCGGCGCACCGCCTCAAGAATGGCGAACGTCCCGATCACATTGGTCCGCAGGAATGGCGCCGGGTCGGCCAACGCATTGTCGACATGGGTTTCGGCCGCGAAATGCACTACCGCGTCGGACTCGGCAACCAGTCGAGAAACCAGCTCGGCGTCGGTGACATCACCTTGTACCAGTCTGATGTCGTTTTCGACGGGAGCCAGCGATTCGCGGCTGCCTGCATACGTCATCGCGTCGAGCACCGTCACCGCATCTTCCGGATGCTCGCGCACTGAGGTGTGCACGAAATTGGCGCCGATAAAGCCGGCGCCGCCGGTCACCAGCAGTCGCATGGTGGCACTTTAGCCGAGCGACAATGCGCGTCGGGGCCTAGCCGCCAATTCCGTTGTCGAGGCGCAGATGGGTTCCGAAATACCAGGGGATGCCGACCTGCGCTACCACTGCGACGAGGACGAATGCGACCAGGCACGCCAGCACTCCCACTGCCCGCCGCCTGGCCTTGATCGGCCAGAAAGCGAGGAGGAGAAACAGCAAACCGAATGCGGCCTCCACGTAGCCGAAGATCTGCAGCGGCGGATCAGCCGCCTGCTCGTAGTCGGTGACGTGTCCTTCGGGAAAGCCGGCCAAGGCCACCCCGCTGGAGGTCAGGAAGGCTAGCCACAGCGCGGCGATGGCGCAGACAACGGAAGTGATCCTTGCCACGCCACGCATGGTAGGCCTGATCAGCTGGGGGGCGTCAGCCCCAGCGGCCCGGCCAGTTCGGTCAATGCGGGCAGCAACGTCTCTGCCGTCCAGCCGCCCAGCACCTGGATCGCCACGTGATCGGCGCCCGCCTCCAGGTGCTCGTTGAGCCGCGCGACGATGGCCTCCGGGGTGCCGTAGGCCACCACCGAGTCGATCAGCCGGTCGCTGCCAGGCTTGCGCACGTCGTCTTCGCTGAACCCCAGCCGCAGCCAGTTGTTCACGTAGTTACTCAGGCCCAGATAGTGATCGACGGTCTGGCGGCCGATCCGGCGGGCCTCCTCGGTGTCGGTGCTGAGCACCACCTTGTGCTCGGGCGCCAAGAACACCGAGTTGCCCATCTCTTCGCGCGCTTTGGCGGTGTGCTGCGGCGTGGTCAAATACGGGTGCGCGCCGGCGCTGCGCTCGGCAGCCAGTCTGAGCACCTTGGGACCCAGCGCCGCGAGCACTCGACGACTGGTCGGCACCATGGCGGCGTCGAGTTCGTCGAGGTAATCGACCAGCGCGTCGTAGGGCTTCACATATTCTTCGGTGTGCTCGCGGTGGCCCACCCCGATCCCCAGCAAAAACCTTCCCGGATAAGCGTTTTCGATGCGCTTATAGGACTCGGCGACCACCGGCGCCGGCGCCGACCAGATGTTGACGATCCCGGTGGCCAGCTGCAGCGAATTGGTTTGCGCCAGAGCCGGATCCACCCAGTCCAACTCCGCGTCCGGCGATCCGCCGATCCAGGCGGCGCCATAACCGAGCGATTCGATCCCCGCGGCCAACTCTGGCTCGATCGAGCGGAAAGCCAGAAACACGCCAAATCGGCCCAGGTCAGGTTTGAGCGATACTGCGTCGGTCATCCAGGTCCCCCTCTGCGTCTTTAAGACTGATTCAGTCCAAGCGGCCCCGCCAATTCGGCGAGCGCCGGAACCAGGTTCTCATTCTTCGTCAGCACCTGAACCGCCACGTGGTCGGCGCCCGCGTCGAGGTGTTCATTCAGCCGGGCGGCGATCGCGTCGGTGGTGCCGTAGGCGACCACGGCATCGACGAGGCGGTCACTGCCCGGGCTAGTGATGTCGTCGTCGGTGAACCCCAGCCGCCGCCAGTTGTTCAGGTAGTTGGCGAGGTTGAGGTAAATGTCGAGGGCCTTGCGGCCAACCGAGCGAGCCTTTTCGGCATCGGTGGTCAGCACCACCTTGTGCTCGGGCGCCAGAAACGCCGAGCGGCCAATCAGTTCTCGGGCCCGCGACGTGTGCTCTGGCGTGGTCAGGTAGGGATGCGCTCCGGCGCTGCGTTGCGCCGACAGTTGAAGTACCCGCGGACCCAGCGCGGCAACCACTCGACGCTCGGCGGGCACGCCGTAGTCGTCGAGGCGGTCGAGGTATTCCACCAGCGCGTCATAGGGCTTGCGGTATTCGCTGACCGCCTCGGGATGCCCGACGCCGATACCCAGCAGGAAGCGACCGGGGTAAGCCTTGTCGATGCGGTGGAAGGATTCGGCGACCGGTTTGGCCGGCGCCGACCAGATGTTGACGATGCCAGTGGCGACCTGCAGCGTGGTGGTCGCTTCGAGGATGGGCTCCACCCAGTCCAGCTCGGCGGGTGGCGAGCCGCCTACCCAGACGGCCCCGTAGCCGAGGGCCTCGATGTCTTTGGCCTGCTGCGGGGTGACGCCGCGGCCGAACGATCCGAACCGACCAAGGTTGGGGCCATTCGTGGAACGAGGCTGAGTATCAGTCATGGTGTCTGGAACCTGCGGGGTGAGACCGCTATTCCGCCAGGTCTGCATCCAGCTCGGGATCCGCCAACTCCTCGGCGGGTTTCTCCAGCGGCAGCAAGACGATGAAACGGGTATCGCCCGGCACGGACTCCACCCGCAGATCACCGCGATGCTTCTTGACCACGATGTTGAAGGCCAAGTCCAGACCGAGGCCGGTGCCTTCGCCGACCGGCTTGGTGGTGAAGAACGGCTCGAAGATGTGCTCGCGCGCCTCCGCGGGGATGCCGGGCCCGGTGTCGCAGATCTCGATACGGGCCAGCTTTTCGCCTTCCCTACCGGTGCGGATGGTCAGCGTGCCGCCTTTGTCGCGCATCGCGGCCAGCGCGTTGTCGATGATGTTGGTCCAGACCTGGTTGAGATCGCCTGGATAGCAAGGAATTTCGGGAAGTGCTTGGTCGAACTCCTTGACCACCGTAATCGCGTTCGTACCCTTGCCGCTGTCTTTGGTCAATCGGTCGGCGAACATCACCAGCGTGCTGCGCAAAAGTTCGTGCACATTGGCCACATCGAACGGGGCCCGGTCCATCCGGGAATACTGCTTTGCGTCGGCGACCAGTGCCGAAATCCGTTTGCTCGCTTCCGAGATCTGATTCATCAGAAGCTCGCTCTCGATGGTGTAGCTGATCCAGCGGATCGCCTCCTCCACCGACGCCGAGCTGTCCAATTCCTCGGCGGTCGCGGCAATCCGCTCCAGCCAGTCGGTGTCGATGCCCCCTTCCACGAGCGTCGGCGCGATGTCCCACCCACCGTCGACGTCGTGCTCCTCCAGCCACTCGCCGACGGTGTCCTCCCGGTCGGCGGTTTCGAGCGCGGTCATGTGCTGCGACGCCGATTTGGCCACCTGCTCGGCGACCGCCTCCTGCAGCCGCACCAGCGCGTTCAGCGTTTCCGGGCTGACCGTGCCGTCGGCGAGCATCGCCAGTTTCCCGCGCATGCGGGCGATCCGGCCGCGCAGCTCGTCCGCGGCCCTCGCGATGGCCGCGGCGGGATTGTTCAGCTGATGGGTCAACCCGGCCGACAACCGGCCCAGCGCGAGCAGCTTCTCCCGGTTGTCGATGATCCGGCGGGTCCGGTCGGTACCCACGGCGATCCCGTCAAGCAGGTGCACCGCCATCGGAAATTGGTCCTTCATGAACTTGGCGAAAACCGGGGCGTCCATGACGAAGAACCGTGACGGCTTGGTCACGTGCACCGACGCGTCGTAGCTCTTTTGCTTCCCGCCGGTGAACGCCCGCCAGGCGCCGAAATACACGCCGCGCTGTGATGTCCGGTTCGTTTCGATGTCCTGGCCGCCGGAGAGCTTCGACATCGCCAGCTCGCCTTCGATCAGCACGTAGAAACAGGTCGCCGGCTCGCCCTCGACGATGATCGGTCCCGGCTGGAATTCCTGAATATGCCCGTTGGCGCACAACGTCTCGAGCTGTTCATCGGAGAGCGCCTCGAACAAGAACAAGGTGCGCAGCTCGTCGGCGTCACACGGGGTAGAAGCGGTCATGGCGCTACGCCTCCGCCAGGTAACGGTGCACCAGCATCACGGCCATCGATCCTTCTCCGACCGCGGCTGCGACCCGTTTGGCGGACTCCGAGCGCACGTCGCCGGCGACGAACACGCCGGGCACGCTGGTTTCCAAGTGATGCGGCGGACGGTCCAGGGTCCATCCGCAGACGTTGCGCAGGTCCGGTCCAGTCAGGATGAAGCCGCGGTCGTCGCGGGCGACCACCCCGTCGAGCCAGTCGGTGCGTGGCGCGGCGCCGATGAAGATGAACATCCGGCCGCAGCTGACATCCTCGGTACCGCCGGTCTGGTTGTCGATCAGGGTCAGCTTTTCCAGGTGGTCGTCGCCGGTGGCGCAGTGGACTTCGGTGCAGGTCCGCACGGTGATCTTGGGGTTCTGCTCGATCTGCTGGATCAGGTAGTGCGACATCGACGCCTGCAGCGACGGAGCGCGCACCACGATTGTCACCGATTTCGCCTGACGGGACAGATACATCGCGGCCTGGCCTGCCGAGTTGGCCCCGCCGATCACGTAGACCTCCTCGTCCTTGCAGTCCGAGGCGACCGAGACGGCGGCCCCGTAGTAGACGCCGCGGCCGGTCAGCTCGTCGCAGCCGGCGGCCGCCAGCTGGCGGTAGGCGACCCCGGTGGCCAGGATGACCGCGTGCGCGTCGATCGAGCCGCCGTCGGCGAACCGGATGGTGCGTTTGGACCCGTTGACCTCCAGCGCGGTGGCAGCGCGAGCGGTGATCAGCTCGGCGCCGAACTTCTCCGCTTGCCGGCGGGCCCGATCGGCCAACTGGCCGCCCGACACCCCGTCCGGAAAGCCCAGATAATTCTCGATCCGCGAGCTCTGGCCGGCCTGACCGCCCGTAGCGGTGCGTTCGATGAGCACCGTGCGCAGCCCCTCGGAGGCGCCGTAGACGGCGGCCGCCAGGCCGGCGGGCCCGCCGCCAACCACGATCAGGTCATAGAACTCCTGCGACGGCGTGGTGGTCAGGCCCAATGTGTCGGCCAGTTCGGCGTCGCTGGGTTCGATCAGGGTGTCGCCGTGTTCGGTGACGACGACCGGGAGCCGCAATCCGTCCTCGCCGGCGGCCCGCAACAGCTGCTCGCCGTCGGGGTCGTCGGCCATGAACCAGTTGTAGTAGAGCCCGTTGCGGGCCAGGAAGTCGCGCACCTGCCAGGACCGCGCCGACCAGCGGTGCCCGATCACCTTGGTGTGCGGGATGGGGTGTTCCGGCGCCCGCTTCCAGGCGTCCAGCAGCGCATCGATGACCGGATACAGCTTCTCCTCGGGTGGATCCCACGGCTTGAGCAGGTAGTGGTCGAGGTCGACGACGTTGATTGCGTCGATCGCGGCGTGGGTGTCGGCGTAGGCGGTCAGCAGCACCCGTCGCGCCGATGGATACAGGTCCATGGCCTGCTCGAGAAACTCGATGCCGGTCATCTGGGGCATCCGGTAGTCGGCGACCAGCGTCGCGACCGTCTCGCCGCGCAGTTTGAGCTGCTTGAGGGTTTCCAACGCGTCCGGACCCGACTCCGCCCGCACGATGCGGTGGGCTTCGCCGTAGTGGCGACGCAGGTCCCTGGCAACCGCCCGCGATACCGCGGGATCGTCGTCGACGGTCAAGATCACCGGTTTGCGGATCTGGGGATCGGGGTTGGCGGGTCTTGTCATCGACGTTAAGTATGCGCTTGTCAGGGCCGGTGCGCGGGCTGAGTCCGGCCGGCCGGATTCCGCTGGTAGCGATTTTGGCCAGCCGGAATCAGCGGGTATCGTGGAGCAACGGTGCGACATCGCGCTGGTATCTTGCGTGCCCAGTCTTAGGAATTTCCTCTAACCGGCTCACGTTGCAAAGCCAGCCGATGCTGCGCCGATCCGGGCGAGAGAAGCAACGAAACCAAAGACGAGGATCTGAAGAAAAGTTATGGCCAAGAAGGACGGCGCCATAGAGGTCGAGGGCCGCGTGGTCGAGCCCCTGCCCAATGCGATGTTCCGCATTGAGCTGGAAAACGGCCACAAAGTGCTTGCCCACATCAGCGGCAAGATGCGGCAGCACTACATCCGCATCCTGCCCGAGGACCGGGTGGTGGTGGAGTTGTCCCCCTACGACCTGTCCCGTGGCCGCATCGTGTACCGCTACAAGTAAAGCCCGAACGATAAAAGCAATCGAGTAGAGAAGAACAGGATCGAAACAGCCGTGAAGGTCAACCCGAGCGTCAAGCCGATCTGCGACAAGTGCAGGGTGATCCGTCGGCATGGGCGGGTCATGGTGATCTGCTCTGATCCGCGCCACAAGCAGCGGCAGGGTTAGTAGCCCGTCCGCCGCTAGTACGCACAACTGAATGCAGACCTCCCAGCACCAATGAACGGCTGGCATTTTTAGAGATGGGCCAGTTCATCAACGTCCGGAACGGAGGCCGGACCCCGGAGCAATTAGCCGGGAACGGACTGGGATCAGACCTCCGCGAAGAGAAGGAACGCCACTTATGGCTCGACTTGTGGGCGTCGACCTGCCGCGCGACAAGCGCATGGAGGTCGCGTTGACCTACATCTACGGCGTGGGCCGTACCCGGTCGAACGAGATTTTGGCCGCCACCGGGATTGACAAGGATCTGCGCACCAAGGACCTCACCGATGACCAGGTGACCCACCTGCGCGACTACATCGAAGCCAATCTGAAGATCGAGGGTGACCTGCGCCGTGAGGTGCAGGCCGATATCCGCCGCAAGATTGAAATCGGCTGCTACCAGGGTCTACGGCACCGCCGCGGCCTGCCGGTGCGCGGCCAGCGCACCAAGACCAATGCGCGCACCCGCAAGGGCCCCAAGCGCACCATCGCCGGCAAGAAGAAGGCCAGGTAAGTCATGCCCCCAGCCAAGAAGGCGGCCGCTGCACCCAAAAAGGGTCAGAAGACCCGGCGGCGGGAAAAGAAGAACGTTCCGCACGGCGCCGCCCACATCAAGAGCACGTTCAACAACACCATCGTGACGATCACCGACCTGCAGGGCAATGTCATCGCCTGGGCGTCATCGGGCCACGTCGGCTTCAAGGGTTCGCGCAAGTCCACGCCGTTCGCCGCGCAGCTGGCCGCCGAGAACGCCGCCCGCAAAGCGCAGGAACACGGCGTGAAGAAGGTCGACGTGTTCGTCAAGGGCCCGGGCTCGGGCCGGGAGACCGCGATCCGGTCGCTGCAGGCCGCCGGCCTGGAGGTCGGCGCGATTTCTGATGTCACCCCCCAGCCGCACAACGGCTGCCGTCCGCCCAAGCGTCGCCGGGTCTAGTCGGCCCAGGAGGAAGAGACAGACAATGGCTCGTTACACCGGACCCATTACCCGGAAATCACGCCGCCTGCGCACCGACCTCATCGGCGGCGACCAGGCATTCGAGAAGCGCCCCTATCCGCCCGGCCAGCACGGCCGGGCGCGGATCAAGGAGAGCGAGTACCTCCTGCAGATGCAGGAGAAGCAGAAGGCTCGCTTCACCTACGGCGTCATGGAAAAGCAGTTCCGCCGCTACTACGCAGAGGCGGCAGGCCGTCCCGGCAAGACCGGTGACGAGCTGCTGCAGATCCTGGAGAGCAGGCTGGACAACGTGGTCTACCGCGCCGGGATAGCGCGCACCCGCCGGATGGCCCGCCAGCTGGTCAGCCACGGCCACTTCACGGTCAACGGCGTGCACGTCAACGTCCCCAGCTACCGGGTGTCGCAGTACGACATCATCGATGTCAAGGACAAGTCGCTGAACAGCGTGCCGTTCCAGATCGCGCGCGAAACCGCCGGCGACCGTCCCAGTCCCAGCTGGCTGCAGGTGGTCGGGGAGCGGCAACGCATCCTGATCCACCAACTGCCGGAACGGGCACAGATCGACGTCCCGCTCACCGAGCAGCTGATCGTCGAGTACTACTCGAAGTAAAAGACCACCTGCACCAACCGGTTCAGGTACCTAAACGGCATCAAATAGCGGGTGCTGAGAAGGAGAACAAGAAACACCATGCTGATCTCACAGCGACCCACCCTGTCCGAAGAGCTCATCAACGACAACCGTTCGCAGTTCGTCATCGAGCCGCTGGAGCCGGGATTCGGCTACACGCTTGGTAATTCGCTGCGCCGCACGCTGCTGTCGTCGATCCCCGGCGCGGCCGTCACCAGCATCCGCATCGACGGTGTGCTGCACGAGTTCACCACCGTGCCAGGTGTCAAGGAAGACGTCACCGACATCATCTTGAACCTCAAGAGCCTGGTGGTGTCCTCCGAGGAGGACGAGCCGGTGACCATGTATCTGCGCAAGCAGGGCCCGGGCGAGGTCACCGCCGGTGACATCGTGCCGCCGGCCGGCGTCACGGTGCACAACCCGGAGATGCACATCGCGACGCTGAACGACAAGGGCAAGCTCGAGATCGAGCTCGTCGTCGAGCGCGGCCGCGGTTACGTGCCGGCCGTGCAGAACAAGGCGTCGGGTGCCGAAATCGGCCGCATCCCAGTCGATTCCATCTACTCGCCGGTGCTCAAGGTGACCTACAAGGTGGACGCCACCCGTGTCGAGCAGCGGACCGACTTCGACAAGCTGATCCTGGACGTCGAAACCAAGAGCTCGATCGGCCCGCGTGACGCGCTGGCGTCGGCGGGTAAGACGCTGGTCGAATTGTTCGGTCTGGCACGTGAACTCAACGTTGAGGCCGAAGGCATCGAGATCGGGCCGTCGCCAGCTGAGGCGGATCACATCGCGTCGTTCGCGCTGCCGATCGATGACCTGGATCTGACCGTGCGTTCGTACAACTGCCTCAAGCGCGAGGGTGTGCACACCGTCGGCGAGCTGGTGTCGCGCACCGAGTCCGACCTGCTCGACATCCGCAACTTCGGGCAGAAGTCCATCGACGAGGTGAAGGTCAAGCTGCACCAACTGGGTCTGTCGCTCAAGGACAGCCCGGCCAGCTTCGACCCGTCGGAGGTCGCCGGCTACGACGTCGCCACCGGGACCTGGTCCAGCGAGGGTGCCTACGAAGACCAGGACTACGCGGAAACCGAACAGCTCTAAAGCGTTTTGCACATCTAGACAGGAGCGTCAGCAATGCCCAAGCCCACCAAGGGCCGTCGCCTCGGCGGGTCGTCTTCGCACCAGAAGGCGATTCTGGCCAACCTGGCCACGGCGCTCTTTGAGCACGGCCGGATCAAGACCACCGAGCCCAAGGCTCGGGCACTGCGGCCCTACGCGGAGAAGCTGATCACCCACGCCAAGAAGGGCACGCTGCACAACCGGCGTGAGGTGCTCAAGAAGATCCGCGACAAGGACGTGGTGCACAGCTTGTTCGCCGAGATCGGGCCGTTCTTCGCCGACCGCAACGGCGGCTACACCCGCATCATCAAAGTCGAGGCACGCCAGGGCGATAACGCCCCGATGGCCGTGATCGAGCTGGTGCGGGAGAAGACGGTCACCTCCGAAGCCGACCGCGCGCGTCGGGTCGGCGCTTCCAAAGCCGCCGCAAAGAAGGCTGCGCCGCAGGCCGCCGTTGAGCCGGAGGCGGCAGTCGGTGCCGAGGCGCAAGAGGCCGAGACCACCGAGACCGACGAGGGCACCACTGAAACCGCCGCTGAGCCTGAAGCCGCTGAGTCTGAAGCCGCTGAGCCTGAAGCCGCTGACGAGTCCTGACGATTCGCCGTTGAACGACGTGCCCGCCATCGACGCCGATGGCGGGTGCGTTCGTCTTCGGTTCGATATCGCCTATGACGGCACGGATTTCGCCGGCTGGGCAACGCAGTCAGGTCAGCGCACGGTCGCGGGCGTCCTCGAGGAGTCGCTCTCGACGGTGTTTCGGACGTCGGTGCGGTTGCGCGCGGCCGGGCGAACCGACACCGGCGTGCATGCAGTCGGTCAGGTCGCCCACGTCGACGTCCCGGTCGATGCGCTGCCCAATGCCTATCCGCGTTCGCCCCGACAGGATCAGCCGGAATTCTTGCCGCTGGTGCGGCGTCTGGGCCGGCTACTGCCCGCCGACGTTCGGATCCGCCGGATCATCCGTGCGCCGGCAGGTTTCGACGCCCGTTTCTCGGCGCTGCGCCGGCACTACATCTACCGGCTGTCGACCGCCCCGTACGGCGTGGAGCCGCATGAGGCGCGTTACGTCACCGGCTGGCCGCGGCTGCTGGACGTCGACGCGATGGCATCGGCCTCACGAGACCTGTTGGGACTGCACGATTTTGCGGCGTTTTGCCGTCACCGCGAGGCCGCTACCACCATTCGCGATCTGCAGCGGTTCGATTGGTCGCGTGACGGCGATCTGATCACCGCACACGTCACCGCGGACGCGTTCTGCTGGTCGATGGTCCGCTCACTGGTCGGTGCGCTGCTGGCCGTCGGCGAGCACCGGCGCACCGCCACCTGGTGCCGCGGGTTGCTGACCACAACGCGACGGTCCAGCGACTTCGCCGCCGCGCCCGCGCGAGGGTTGACCCTAATCGGCGTGGACTATCCGCCCGAAAACGAGTTGCAGGCGCGGACTTTGATCACCCGCGACCTGCGCACGCGCAGCTGATCGCCGCTACAGCTTGCCGGCGACGAAGCTTGCGGCCTGATCGACCAACCCGGAGCTGATGTATGAGTTCTGCAGATGCGACGACCAATGCAACGAGCGAATCCCTTGAGTGCAGATCGGGTCGCCGATTGCGCACAGGTCGATGGTCTTGCCGGCGAAGGCCGGGCTGAAGTTGGGCACCGGGCCGAGCACCCGCTGGGTGCCGTTACCGAACAAGGCAACCGCCGCAATGTGCTGGTCCATGTTCGCCGGAAGCGGTTCGGTGTAGCCGAATCCGGGCCGGTTCAACGCGACCACGACGTCAGCCGCCGCGGCACCCAGCGAATAGCCGCCGAGCACCAGCCTGGTGTTCGGGCAACTCGCCACCATCTGTTGCACGTGGGCGCTCATGTCGTTAGACCCGTCGGTGATGGTGACATCGGCGGGGTAGTTGATCCCGTAAGAACCGATCGTCATGTGCGGCACCTTCGACTGCAGCGAGTTGACGAAGGCCTGGCCGACCTCACCGACGCCGGGGGCTTCCAGTCGGCCGCGAGCGAAATCCACTTCGGCGTTCGGGCAGGCTGCCGAGGCCGCCGGGAGCATCCCGGCTCCCGGTAGCGGTGCCAGTGCAGGAGCGACCAGCAGACCGGCAGCGAGCAACGCGGCAGCCGCCACACCGGCCATGGAAGCAGGTTTCATGGCCGGATATTATCCGAGACAAGCTAAATATTTGCTGAAACGAGCTGAAAGCTTGGCTTAGCGCTGGCAGCGCCGGCTACCCGAGCTTGCTGGCAACGAAGTCAGCAGCCTGGTTGACCATCCCGTCGTTGATATAGCCACTTGCCCCGTGTTGTGGCCAGTTCTCCGACCAGGTGTGCGGGTCGGCCGGGTTGCAGATCGGGTCGGTGCCATGGCACAAATCGATGGTCCGGTCGTTGTAGGCCGGATTGAGATTCGTGATCGGCCCGACCCACTGGCTGCCGTTGCCGAACAAGGCGACCGCCGCGATGTGCTGATCGGCGCCCGGCGGCAGCGGATTGGTGAAGCCGAACAACGGGCCGGGGGCGGCCACCACGACATCGGTGACCGCCGCGCCCAGCGAGTAGCCACCCAACACCACGCGGGTGTTCGGGCAGCCGTTCATCGTGGACTGGACGTGGGCGCTCATGTCGTTGGCGCCGACGTCGACCTGGGTGTCGGCCGGGTAGCGCACCGCGTACAGGCTGACGTTGCGATTGACCCGCGACCGCAGCGCGCTGACGAAGGAATTGCCGATGACGCCGGCGCCAGGGGACTCCAGCCGTCCTCGGGCGAACACCACCTCGACGTCCGGGCAGGCGGCCGATGCCGTCGGGATCAGGGTCGCAGGTGCGAGTACCAACGCCGCGGCGAGCACCCCGGCGACGGCGAGCCTCGCCGCCCTACCCGGAACCGACTGGCGCGGTGAGATTATCGGACGCAGGTTCATGGCCAGATAATAGTGCCGCAGGCCGGCATGCAGCGACCGGTCAGCGGAAAACCGTCGGCTGATCAACGACGACGTTCGCCGGTGGCTGACCGTCGGGCCCAGGACCAGGACCAGCGCCGGGCATCGGCCCAGGGCCGGGCAGTGGCCCGGAACCCGGCGGCACGCCCATCGGCGGTCCGGGTGCGGTGGGGGCCAGCACCGCCAGCAGTCTGGTCTGCACGAAGCTGGCTGCCTGGCTGGTGTAGACGGGCACGTAACCCTCGGTGTGCCCGCTCCACTCGTTGCCGGGGCCGGCGTGGCAGATCGGGTCCTCGGGGTTGCAGAAGTCGATGGCTTTGGCGCCGAACAGCGGGCTCTGGGCCGAGATCGGCCCGCCGCTGCGGTCGGCGGGGTTGCCGAAGGTGGTCACCGCGATGACGTTGTTGGCGTACTGGGCCGGCAGCGCGCTGCCCCAGGTGATACCGCCGACCGGCACGCCGGCGACGATGTCGATCACCGACGCGCCCTGCGAGTATCCGCCGAGCACCTGGGGAGTGTTCGGGCACTTGTCGGCCACGGACTTGATGTGGTTGATGGCGTCGTTGGCGCCGTCCCCGCCGTGCAACTGCAGCAGGCTGGCTTTGTAGTTGACCGGGTAGGCGTCGATGTTCTTGCCGGTGTTCTGGCGCAGCGAGTCGACGAGGGCCTGCCCGACGCGGCCCAGACCGGCCGGCTCGTTGGTGCCGCGGGCGAAGGTCAGCGCGACGTCCGGGCAGTTGTCGGCACCGGCCGACGGGACAGCGTCCGGAACGGCGCTGGGAGCGACCAGCAGGGCACCGGCGGCCAGCACCGCGGCAGCGCCCAGGCCGGTCCAGCGGAAGAGGTGGTTGATGCGCACCCGGCGATTTTACCGAGGACTGGGCAAACGGCCACATCGCCAGTCATCGGCCCCGCGCTGTGGATCGACGGCGCGGCAATACGTGACCACGAAATATCGTCGAGTCGACGACCCAGGGCCTTTGGGGGACTGATGGCAGGGCAACCGACCACGCGGCTGCATGTCAGCGAATATCGGTTTCTGCTGCGCCGTATCGAATGCGTGCTGCTGGGCAGGGACATCCGCGGGGTCAACGAACCGATTCGCGCGTCGATGCAGGCGCTGATGGCCGGCGTGGTGCTGGCGATCGCCATACTGGCCGGATCTGCGGTGCTGGCCGTCTTACGCCCGCAACCAGCGTCGACGGACGCGCCGATCGTGATGAGCAGACAGTCGGGAGCGCTGTACGTCCGAATAGGCGAAACCCTGCATCCAGTCCTGAATCTGGCCTCGGCCAGGCTGATTGCCAGGACCAACACCGATCCGCAGCCGATACCCGAGTCGGAATTGAGCCACAGCAAAAGGGGCTCGCTGCTGGGCATCTCCGGCGCTCCGCAACTGCTGGGGATGCCACTCGGCGAGGACGAATTGCGATGGACGGTCTGTGACGGTGGCGGTGACACCGAACCGGGCACGACGGTCGTCATCGGCCGCACCGAGGGGCCGCTGACGCGCCTGCTGACGAACGAACAATCCGTTCTGGTCAAACCGGTCTCCGGCGGGTCGACCTACCTGCTGTACAACGGTCGCCGGGCCGTGGTCGATCTGGATGAACCTGCAGTCGGGCGTGCATTGGGGCTGGACGGGCAGGTCCCTTTGGCGGTTTCACCGACGCTGCTGGATGCCGTCCCGGAGGCGCCGCCGATCACGGCGCCACGGATTCCCACTGCCGGGGGTCGGGGGCCGGCCGCGCTGCAGGGGTTCGCGGTCGGCAGCGTGCTCCGGGTAGCCCGCGCCGACGGCGACGAGTATTACGTAGTCCTCCGCCATGGGCTCCAGCGCATCGGCAGGGTTGCCGCGGATCTGCTGCGATTCACCGACTCGCACGGCGCCCGCAACGCCATCTCGGTCGCGCCCGACGTCATTCGCGCGGAGCCGGCGGTGACCGACTTACCGGTGGCCACCTTCCCCGATCGGGCGCCGACGCTGTTGAACGCCGGCGCTACGACGCTGTGCGTCAGTTGGCGGCATGCGGCGTCGGGCGGCAGTAATCTTCCTGAAATCTCATTCCTGGCCGGCGGTTTACCCATCCCGGCGGGCCAGGAGCCGGTGAAGTTATCGCAGGCCGATGGGAAGGGCCCGGCAGTCGACGCCGTCTACCTTCCGCCCGGCCACTGTGCGTATGTGCGCGCAACTGATCTGTCCGGAGACAATCCGCGGGCCGGCATCCGACATCTGATCATTGACACCGGCGTGCGATTTGCGGTGCACGACGACGATGCGGCCAACGATCTCGGTCTGCCCGATACCGCGATCGCGGCGCCGTGGCCGGTGCTGGCGAAGCTGCCTGCGGGGCCGCAATTGAGTAGGGCGGACGCGTCAGCCACGCCGTAGTCGGGCCGTCAGTGTGCCGGTGATCAGCACTACCGCCAGTACAGCACCGCAGATCGTTGCGCCAAACAGCGCGGTGTCGCGCGCGCTGTGATCGGTTCGCGCGGGAAGCGGCGGCGGCGCAACCGCGACCGGTGCGCGGGGTGGCGGAGGCGACGGGCTCGCCGGTGGGTCGGTGCTGACCGCAGCGAGGAAGTCGACAACGCCAGCGCCGACCAACGGATCCCATCCGCCCGGCGGATGATGCGCGGTGGCCTGAATACGTTGCATCACTTGACGAGCGGTCAGCTTCGGGAACCGGGACCGGATGAGTGCCGCCAGACCGCTGACCACTGGCGCGGCGTAGCTGGTGCCCGATAATCGGGCCGAACCATCGGGCCCACCAAGGGTATTGATCAATCCGTCGCCCGAGGAGCTCAGCGAAATCACCGCTTCACCGGGGGCAGCGACATCCACCCACGGCCCGGCAAGGGTGAACGACGACGGTTCGCCGTGTGCGTTGACCGAGCCCACGGTCAGCACGTAGTCGTCGTACCAAGCCGGACTCACCGCCACTGTCATCGTGTCCCACGTCGCGTCGGGTCGCTGCGCAGGGCACTGCCCGGCGCCGGTGTTGCCGGCGGCAACCACCACGACGACGTTCTTGACGTCAACCGCATAAGCCAGCGCTGCGCCCAGTGCGCGGTCGTCGAGCACCGACCCGGTCCGGATGCAGGCAACCGACGAGATGTTGATCACCGAAGCGCCCAGATCCGCGGACGTCCGAACGGCTTTGGCCATCGTGTCGACATCACCGAATCCGGAGTGGGACGGGTCTGCCAGCGCGCCGAACTTGGTGCTGGACTGGCGGATGCTGATCAAACTGACACCCGGGGCGACGCCGCTGAAACCATCCATCCGACGGGGATCCGCTGCGGCGGCGATGATCCCGGCCACCGCGGTCCCATGGCCGTCGCAATCCTGGGTGCCGTCACCGGTGAAGACATAGTCGCCGCCGGCGGCCGTGTCGGGTAGCCGTGCGTGCGGCGAAACTCCGGTGTCGACAACAGCGACCCGTTGGCCCGAACCACGGGTGAGCTTCCAAACCGCAGGCAGGTCAAGCCCGGAGAGTTGGCCGGAGTGGTTGGTCCGGTCCGAATCGGGGGCCATGGACGGCACTGCGCACATCGACCGCTGAACGGTGGGCTGCGGCGGCCTGGCCGGCGCCGGCTCGGGCAGCCGGCTGCTGTCGATAGGCGGCGGCGAGACCGCATGCGCAGCCGGCGCGCCACACAACGGCAAGACGGCGATCAGCACCGCCGTCGCATACTGCAGCGCTCTGGACCGCGCCGCGATCGTAGGAGTCATAGCAGGTTCATGCCGCGCGCGGCGCCGTAAAGCCCGCAGATCCAGCACGCCAGCGGCACGACGACGGCCAAGGCGAGGTACTCCAGAAGCTCCACACTTCGTCGCCCGACGGGGGTCGTTGTTTGGGTGATGAACCCGAGGCATAACGCAGCGGCGGCCAGCGTCGTCGACGCGGCTGCCAGATACGACGTATACCGCGGATAGGCAACGGCGCTGATGACGAGAGTGGCGCTGAGCGTGGCAGTTCCAGTCACGACGAGCGGCACGGACCTCGCCAGGTCGCGATGCGAGCGCGCCCGCATCAGCAGCACACCGCCGGTTGTGGTGGCAAACGCAATGCCAAGCCAGTGTGGGCTGTCGGCGGATAGCGATCCGGCCGCTGCGCCGACAGCTCCCAGCGCCGCCGCCGCCGAGAGCCCGGCGACCAGGCCGGTTAGCCAGGTGTCGGCACGGATCGCTTTGGCGTTCAGGTCATCTGGAGGGGGATCCGACGCCGCGTGGGCGGACAGCCCGGCCAGCAGCATCGACACCGGTGCGCACGCCTCGACAAGAATCAGCGATATCGCCGCGGATGCCGCACCGATCGCCGATAGCGGCACGGCGGTCACCGCACCCACCACCGCGGCGGCTGCCTCGACCGACGCGAAGCAGGCCAAGGCAGTGAAAACGTCTGCACGGCAGCCGATCGCGCGCATCACGGTCGCGGCCGTCGCCATGGCAGCCATCGCAAGCACTGCATTGGGTGCCCCGAGTGCGCCGGGAACCGCCAGCAGGCCGGTGAGGGCAGCGAATCCGCTGGCCGTCAGACCCAACGTGAGCCCGGCAGTCCCGTCATGAAACGCGCGATGGGCGACTACCGCCGCGAGCAGTGCGATCAAGCCGGCCAACGCGGCAACGCCGGCACAGCCATTGCGACGGACATCGTTGCTATCAAGCACTTTTCCAAGCAGAATCATCGCCGCCGTACCCGCGAGCCAACTGGCTGCCAGCGCGCCGATGACCCGAGCCGCTTGCCGGGTCCAAGGGCGCCCAGTCGCAGCGAGCGACACCGATACCGCTTCTGCTACGTCATCGACACGCGGCGGCGAGAGAACGGTCGAGGAGCTGGTCAGGATCAACGTAGTTCCATCTCGGATCTCTAACTCAGCCAACGTCTTCGATGGATCCAGTGCAACGTCGCCCGGAAGTGACAGCTGATGTCCCACCGGTTCGGCGCGGTGGCCACACTCAGCTGCCAGGATGTCCACGATCGGTGGTATCAGCAATCCGGTCGGCACTGCGGCCGACAGCTCCAAGTCGACAGAGCAGCAGTCGGCGTATACGGACACCCGCTGCAGCCCTGCTCGCACGGCATGATGCACCGTGACCTCCCTTCGCCGATGCGGACGCTAACCGGTGGTGCGACGCCGCGTATGCGTTGATCCACAGCCGACTTGCGGCTTGATGCGCCCGTACCTACGGTGCCTGTCGCATGGGGCATTGCGATAGTGCTGCGACCGTGGAGTTCACGTCGCCGGCACGGCTGCCGCCTCCGGTGGTCGAGTCGGCCGACATCATCGTCGCGGTCCCACCGCAAGCGACGCGACCGGCACGGACGACCGTGATGACGCGCTTTCTGCCGGTCGTCATGGCCATCGTTTCGGCTGGGCTGATGGCGGTCGTTCTTCTTACCCGGTCGGCCGTGGCGCGCAATCCGGCGTTCATGACATTTCCGTTGATGATGCTGCTGTCGGCGGTGGTCACGGTGGTCTCCGGGGCGGACCGACGCCGCGGCGAGATCAACGCCGACCGTGCCGAATATCTGGGTTACCTCTCCGACTTGCGTAGCGTCGTCGTCAAAACGGCTGTGGCACAGTCAGCGTCGCTGACGTGGTGTCATCCGCATCCTGACACGCTGTGGACGTTGGTCGGCGGCTGCCGGATGTGGGAGCGGCGAGCGGCGGACCCGGACTTCTGCCACGTCCGGATCGGTGTCGGAGCACAGCGTCTTGCCACCCGGTTGGTGCCCCCGCCGACCGGGCCGGCGGACCGGCCGGATCCAGTGACGGGGGCCGCGTTGCGTCGGTTTCTGCAGACCCATTCAACAGTTCCGGATGCGCCCATCGCGATCGACCTACGCGGATTGGGGGCCCTAACGGTTGGCGGGGACGCCACCTGCGCGCGTGCGTTGTCACGCGCGATGGTCTGCCAACTGGCCGTGTTGCACGGCCCCGACCTGGTTTTGGTCGCCGCGGTGATCAGCGACCGCAATCGAGCCCACTGGGATTGGCTGAAATGGTTGCCGCACAATCGACATCCGCTTGCCGGTGACGATTTGGGGTCCGCCCGGATGGTGTACCCTTCGCTGGCCGCCGCCGAGAAGGCGCTTGCCGGCTTGTCATGCGACCGGTTGCTGGTCGTCGACGACGACGTGGCCGGCGTGATCATCTTGAGGTTCGATGCGGCCTGCGGCTCGGAACCAGCCGAGCTGCGGCTGGACGTGAGCGAGAACGAGCTGACGACCGGGCTACCCGGCGACGACGCCTGCGCCCGCCCCGACCAGATGAGTTGGGTTGCCGCGCTGGCGTGCGCGCGACGACTGGCCGGGTATCGGGCCGGTGGGCCGGATGCATCCGGGACGGGCTGGCCGAGTCTGCTGGGGATCGGCGATCTCGCGTCCTACACCGCGACTGACTGGTGGAACGGTGGCAGTTCCCGCGATCGGCTGCGTGTTCCGTTCGGCACCACCCTCGCGGGCGCAGCGGTGGAGCTCGACATCAAGGAGCCTGCCGAGCAGGGTATGGGGCCGCACGGGCTCTGCATCGGTGCGACCGGGTCGGGTAAGTCCGAGTTCTTGCGCACGGTCGCACTCGGGATGATGGTCCGTCATTCACCAGAAGCGCTCAACCTGGCCCTGATTGACTTCAAAGGGGGTGCAACCTTCACCGGGTTGGAGCCGGCGCCGCACGTCGCCGCCGTCATTACGAACTTGTCCGATAAGGCGGCACTGGTTTCTCGGATGCGCGATGCCCTGGCCGGTGAAATGAACCGCCGCCAGGAGGTGCTGCGCTCGGCAGGCAACCTCGACGGGATTGCCGCCTACCACCGCATGCGGGCAGCAGGAACTCAATTGGCGCCTCTTCCGGCCCTGTTCATCATTGTCGACGAATTCTCCGAGCTGCTCAGCCAGCATCCGGACTTCGCCGACGTCTTCGTCGCGATCGGCCGGCTCGGCCGATCGTTGGGGATGCACCTACTGCTGGCCAGCCAACGTCTGGACGAAGGCCGTCTTCGCGGGTTGGAATCGCACTTGTCTTACCGTGTGTGTCTGAAAACCTTGTCGACCAACGAATCACGCATGGTGTTGGGAACAAACGATGGCTACGAATTGCCCAGCACGCCGGGTGCCGGGTATCTGCGGGTCGGCTCGGATGCGCCGATTCGTTTCCAGACCGCATATGTTTCCGGTCCGTGTGATGTGAAAAGCCCTTGCGTGGAGCAGGTTCCCGTCATGCCGCAGGTACCACCGCGGGTCCGACTGTTCGCTGCAACCTCGGCCGGGCCGGTCAGCACTACCGGCAGAGCCGGCATGGAGGTCGCTGCTCAGCGCACCGTTCTGCAGACGGTCGTCGATCGGGTCGCGGGGTACCGACCGCGCGCCCACGAGGTGTGGCTGCCGCCGCTCGGGGCGGCGCCGACACTGGACACCGTACTGCGCGAGGCCGAATCAATAGGCGAATCCATACCCCCATTGACCGTGTCGATCGGTGTCGTCGATCGCCCGTTCGAGCAGAAGCGCACCCTGCTTACCGTCGACTTGTCAGGAGCCGCAGGCAATGTCGCGGTGGTCGGAGCGCCCCAATCGGGGAAGTCGACAGCTTTGCGGACGCTGATCACCGCGTTGGCCGTCACCCACGATCCGACCTTGGTGCAGGTCTACTGTCTCGACTTCGGAGGCGGGGCGCTGGCATCGCTGGGCGACTGGCCGCATGTCGGTTCGGTCGCCGGCAGGGCAGATCCGCAGTTGGTTCGACGGATGATCGTCGTACTTGATGCACTCATCCGATCCCGCGAGGCCCTCTTCCGCGACCACGGGATCTCATCGATGGCGCAGTATCGTCTGCTGAAGGCCGGGCAGGATCCGCGCTGCGACCGCTTCGGTGATGTTTTCCTGGTCGTCGACGGGTGGGCTACCCTGCGGCGCGAATTCGAAACCATCGAGGCCTCGATCATCAGCCTTGCCGCTCAGGGACTCTCCTTCGGCGTGCATGTCGTGCTGTCCGCATCGCGATGGGCCGACGTTCGCCCCGCACTCAAGGATCAGATCGGAACCCGAATCGAGTTGCGGCTGGGCGATCCCGCGGATTCCGACCTGGACCGTCGCCGGGCTCACCAGGTCCCTGAGGGTAGGCCGGGTCGGGGGCTGTCCGCCGACGGGCTGCATATGATCATCGCCCGGCCCGGCGCCGGAGTGGGAGAGATGTTGCGGCGCCGTCACAGCGGATCGACTGCACCCCCGATACTGCTACTGCCCGCGCAGGTCGATCACCAAAGTGTGGTTGACCTTGCGGATGGCGGGCTGGATACCGACATTCTCATCGGCCTGGAGGAATCTGAATTACGACCGATAGGAATTAGTTTCGTGCAGCAACCGCACCTTCTGATCCTCGGGGACAGTGAATGCGGAAAGACGGCCGTGTTGCGCACCATCTGTCGTGAGCTGCTGCGGACCACGACCGCCGCACAGGCCCAGCTGTTTATCATTGATTTCCGCCGCTCGCTGCTCGGTGTCGTCGAGCCGGGATCCGACCATCTCGGCGGATACCATGCCTCGGCGGATACGCTCGACGCGGTATTACCCCACCTGGCCGACCGGTTGCGCGCACGGGTGCCGCCTCGGAACGCTACCCTCGCGCAACTGCGAACCCGGTCCTGGTGGTCGGGGCCCGAGGTGTATCTGGTGATCGACGATTACGACTTGGTTGTCACCGATCGGAGCAATCCGCTGATACCGCTGGTGGAATTTGTTTCGCAGTCCAAGGATCTGGGATTGCACCTGGTGGTGGCACGCCGCGGCGGCGGCGCGGTCCGCGCGATGTTCGAGCCGCTACTCGCCGGCGTGCGCGACGCCGGCTGTATGGCCCTGCTGATGAGCGGCAGCCCCGACGATGGCCCGATGTTCGGATCTGTCCGCCAGTCGGCAATGCCACCCGGCCGCGGCACGCTGATCACTCGTCGCAGCAGCCCGCAGGTTGTCCAGGTTGGCTGGAGTCCACTGCCATGAGCACGCACGTCGTTGAGGTCGGTCCCAACAATATCCGCCAATTATGTTGCGGCGCGGGCCCAGGTGTCGGCGACGAGATGGTACGAGCCGCATTCGACGGCATCGACGATCCGGTAACCCTGGTCGACCTCCGCCCGGTCGGTGTCGGCTCACTGTGGCGGACTGTGTTGGAGTCGGTGGACTGCGGCCGCCCTGAGCGCGCGATCGTCGTGTACCCGTCGTGGTGGGCGCCGACACGTATCGATGTTCTCAGCGCGGCCGCACAGGTCCTCGCCGATAAGGTTGTGCTGCAACCGCGGTCGTGGCTGCTGACGCACGACTCTCAAGATGTGACGGTCGTCGTCGAGATCGCTGACTGCTTCGTGGTGATCACCGGCGCCACCGTGGTCGCCGAAACCCGCTGCGGAGAACCCATGTGGGTGGCGGAGGCGGTCGTGGGTTCCATCCTCGACATGGCCTCGGGTGTGGCCGCGGTGGTGGTGATGATTGATGCGCCCAGTACGGTCAGCGGAGCCCGCGGGCTGGCGACAATGATCGCCGAAGGACTGCGCGTCTGCGACGCTATCAGCACGCTCCAGGTCGACGACGTCCGTTTCAAAGGAGTTGCCGCAGAGCTTTTTCGGCGCGAAGCCAGCGCGTGCGAGTCGCACTGCACCGAAGCTTCGCGGCGCGACTATCGGCGGCATCGGGCGCCGGTGTTGCTGGCCGTACTACTGCTGGTCCTCGGGGTGCTTGGGGTGGTCACGTTGGGCCGGCGACCCGCCCCGGTGGCCGATGGTTTGCCGACAACGTTTCTGGTGGAAGGGCGCGTTGCCCTTGAAATTCCGGCGCAGTGGTCGATTCAGCGCGTCATCGCCGGCCCGGGATCAGCGCGGGTGCAAGTCACTTCGCCGGCGGATCCCGAAGTGGCGCTGCATGTGACGCAATCACGGGTTGCGGTAGCTACCCTGAGCGCCACTGCGGAGTCGTTGAAGAATGCGATCGACGCCGAGCCGGCCGGTGTGTTCGTCGACTTCAACCCGGTCGGCAGTAGCGCCGGCCGCCCCGCCGTGACCTATCGGGAGGTCCGGGGTGGGCATGACATCCGATGGATTGTGTTGGTCGACAAGGCAGTCCGGATCAGTATCGGATGTCAAAGCCGCCACGGACATGACGACGCAGTGCGGCAGGTATGCGAGCTAGCGGTGCGGTCGGCTCGGGCCCTGAGCTGAGATGCTGCTCAGCCTAACGGGCGGTGTCTGACTGAGACCTCGAGCAGGCGCTTCTTCTGCTCCTTGTACTCCGCCTCGCTCAGTCGTCCCTCGGTGCGTGCCTTGGCAATTTCGCGGATCGCAGCCGCGACTCCGGTGACGACGGTGCGAGGTGCCGGTGTCACTTCGGCCTCATCGTCGCCCGCCACACCTACGGCACGGCCGGTCAGCCGTGCGTGGGTCACCGGCTTGCCGCTATCCTGGCCCTCGCCGGTGGCCGGTGGCCCAGCCATGGCTTGGCCGGCCATACCCGCAATTCCCATCTGGTTGAACGCATTTGCTGAGCCGGCTTCTACGGCGGGCGCAGCTGCCGCGCCAGGGCCGGTGAGCGGTGAAGTCAGTGCGACGGAACGTATCTCGGGGGCGGCGACCGTCCAGTTCGACGGCACCGACAGTCCTCCAACCATCGGGGCCTCGCCCACACTCGCCGATACCGCGGATGCGGCGTTCGGGCTGGGGTTGACGATGGTCGCCGGGAAGTCGTTCGAGGGAATACCGGCGGCTTGCCTGAAATAGGGATCTTCGCCGTTCCAGTTGCTGACGATCCGGTCGGTGTGCTGACCGGTCTCCGAATCCACTATCGAGAAGGGAAGATCCACCGCCCCCCCCGCGACGCCCAGCGGCAAGACCACGCCAAAGAGGGCAAAGTCGCTTGGCAGGGAAACGAAAATCGTGATCAGGTCGCTCAACGTGTTCAGTGGGGTGGTAGCAGCGGGGGTAGTGGCCCCGGATAAAGCCTGCGGCACAACCGATAAGGCGTTTTGCGCGGTGCCGGCAGGAGTGCTCGCCGCTTGGCTGACCGCAGCAGCTTGGCTGGCTGTACCGCCGGGATCGGTGTTCTGGTGCGGTGAACTGAACGGGGTGAGCACCGTCGCAGCGGCCGACGAACCCGCATAGCCGAACATCGCCACCGCGTCCTGCACCCACATCTCGGCGTACAGCGCCTCGGTGGCTGCGATCGCCGGTGTGTTCACCCCCAAGAAGTTCGTCGCCACCAGCACTGCCAGCAGGCTGCGGTTGGCCGCAATCTCCGCCGGTGGCACCGTCATGGCAAATGCCGCCTCGTAACCGGCAGCCGCCGCCCGGGCTTGGGCGGCGGTCTCTTCGGCCTGCGTGGCGGTGGCGCTGAGCCACTCCACGTAAGCCGCGGCCGCGGCCGTCATCGATGTGGACGACGGACCCGACCACGACCCGGAGGTCAACTCCGACACCACCGACTGATAAGCGCTTGCCGCAGTATACAACTCGTCAGCCAAGCTGCCCCAGGCTTGCGCAGCGGCCATCATCGGCCCCGATCCCGGACCGGTATACATCCGGCCGGAGTTGATCTCCGGCGGATAGATCCCGAAATCCATTGCTGCGCATTCCTCTTCCAGGCAACCGGCGCTTGCGCCGCACGGCGGCAGGCGGTCAGCGACCGAGCAGGCGGTTCTTCTGCTCGGTGTATTCCTCGTCGGTGAGAATTCCTTCGTCGCGGAGTTTGGCGAACTCGCGTAACTCGGCCGCGACTCCGGTGACCACGGCGCGAGGCTTGTCCTTCGGCGCCTCGTCCGTTTCGCCCGCCGCGGTACGGCCGCCGGTGTTCGACGCCGCTGCCGTGCGCGCGGCCGCATTCGCTCCTTTGGCGGTCTTAGGGGTTGTCCGGCTGACTCCGGTGCCTACGGTCCCGGCCATGGCTCGCCCGGCCATGCCAGCCAACGCCATTTCGCTCAGCGTTGTCCCAGAACCACTTTCAGCCGCTTGCGCGGCCACGGCGGCGGTCTCCGGCAGCGTAGGCAGCGTGTACGAGATGGGCTTCACTGCCGGGGTGGCCACGGTCCAGGTCGGCGGCACCGACATGGCGCCCACCGCGTTCGCCTCGCCCAGACTGGCCGCGACTTTCGGCGACGGTATCGTGCCCGGGGGCAAATTCAGCAGCGGCGCCGGGAATGGCTCGACGGGTGCGGGCCCGGAGCCCGGCCAGGTTTGCTCCCCATTCCATCCGCTGACGATCCGGTCGGTGTGGGTACCGGTCAATGCGCCGACCACGTCAAACGGAAGGGCGACGACGCTCAGGCTACCCAGTGGGATGTCGGCGGTGAACGTCGCCACGCTGGCCGGCAGGTCGAAGAAAATGGAGATCAGGTCGCTGATCGTGCCCAGCGGATCGCCAGCCTGTGCCGGCGCCGCGGCTCCCGTTGCCAGGCTCTGCAGTGCGCTGGGTACCGACGAGAACGCTTGCTGAATCGACGACACGGTGCTTTGCGCGTTGCCGGCCGACGTGCCGGCGGCCTGGCTGGCCGCGGCTGCTTGGGCGCTCGACCCGGCCGGGTTGGTGTTCTGTTGTGGTGGGGTGAACGGCGTCAGCGATGTCGCGGATGCTGACGAAGCTGCGTAGCCGTACATCGCCGCGGTGTCCTGGGCCCACATCTCGGCGTACTGCGCTTCGGTGAGCGCGATCGCCTGGGTGTTCCGGCCGAACAGGTTCGTCGACACCAGCGTCATCAGTCGACTGCGGTTTGCTGCAACCATCGGCGGCGGCACGGTCGAGGTGAACGCCGTCTGGTAGGCGGCTGCTGCGGCTTTGGCTTGGGCTGCCGTTTCCTCAACCTGTACGGCGGTGGCGTTGAGCCACGCGACATAGGACGCGGCGGCCGCAGCCATCGAAGCGGACGCGGGGCCCAGCCAAGGCCCGGCAGTCAAGCCGGTGACCACCGATTGATACGAGTTGGCCGCCGAATGCAGTTCGGCGGCCAGTCCTTCCCAGGCCTCGGCGGAGGTGAGCAGGGGCGCCGACCCGGGTCCGGCATACATTCGACTGGAGTTGACCTCCGGCGGGTAAATCCCGAAATCCATCGCTACGCCACCCCTCTAATTCACCGCCGTCGAGTCGGCCGCGACGCTGGTTGGTGCGCCGGTAATGAACAGCCCGCGACCGGCCGCGGGTGCGCCGGCGACTACCAAGTGAATCGTGGCATGCGCCAAGGCTTTTGTCGCTTGCTGATCCGGCGTTTCGTCAGTATTCAGAATTCCCGGCGGCGCGACGGTAATCGCGTCTGCCTGGCGCACCGCGCCGATATTGACCGATAAATTCATCCATTGCCCTAGCTGACATTGTGTCTCTGCGGTCCCAGAAAACATCGCCTTACCCTTTCGGGATAATGGTCGGGCAAACCGTCGAATTCGTTACGTCAGGATCTCGTTTGGGGCACCCACCAGCACAGTGTCTTGAACCGCTGGGCAAGCTCATTATCGCCTTTAAACGGAAGGTATACAAATTTATAACGCTTTCTTAACACCCCTTTGTAGCAGCGATCACTTGCATTTCTCAGGTTGACCACGTGTATTTCTCAGGTTTAATAATTTCGGCCGCGCCGTGAAGTCTGGCGCCAGACGCGACATCTGCTTCCGCCCCTTGGTCCGATACCCGGCTTGCAGCCGGACCCGATTCTAAACAGCAGGTCCTGTGAAGTAGCTGGCAGCGACTTGGACGTTACCTGTCAGCGTTCAACCGGTTTTGGCTTCGCGGCTGACCTCGAGCTGGGCGCCTTCGCCCGGTTTGTTCAGCTGAGCTTCTTGGCCGCCGCTGGAACGCTCCTCGCTGGATTGCCGCGGGGGCAGTCCCCGGCGCAACGTGCTCAGCAACTCGCGGTATGGGCCGACAAGGTAGACCGTGTCGCCTGCTGAAAGCTGGTCATCCCGGCGTGGACGCAACTCGACCTCTGCGTCCTGGCGGGTGAAGGCGAGAACGCGGATTTGCGTGGACAGTTCGGACATCGGCAGTCCATCGAGTTCGCTGCCGGGCGCCACCCGCATCGCGCCGACCATGAACGAACTCTGCCCGACGGAAAATGTCCCCAGCACCTCCAAGCCGCTCGCGGCGCCAATGAACCAGGGTGCGGCCAGTTCGACAGTGGACCGCACGTTGTCGAACCCGAACCGCTGGGCGACCGCGAAGCCCAACGCGCGGTCGTATACCCGCAGCACAAGCGGAACCTCGGCCCGCCGGTTGACCTTGGGCAACACCCGCGGTCCCAACATCTCCGACAGGATGATCCCGGTCTCGATGTTGACCATGTCGTCACGGGTCACTACCGCCACCGCGCGGGCGCGATCCACGCGCGCCGATTCCAGCGTCTGGACCAGCGTCGCGTCCCCGAAGATCACCGGCACGTCGAGCTCGCGCGCTACCGACAAGAAGCGGTTCTCTTCATCGCGCTCGATCACCGCTACGTCATGGCCGGCAGCGACCAGATCGCTGACGACGCGGATCCCGAGCTCGCTCAGCCCGACGACGATCACGTGGTTGCGCAGATGGCGCACACGCGGGCGTGCAACGGCGAGGATGAAGCGCTGCGACAGCAGCACGTCGGCGATGAACGCGACCAGCAAAGCGATGGTGGTCGCGCCGCCGAACATCAACATGGCAGCGAACAGGCGTAGCCAGGTGACCTGATGACTGAAGCTGAAGTCACCGTAACCCGTCGTCGTGATCGTCTCGACGGTGAAGTACAGCGCGTCGATCCACGACATCCGCGGGCGCTGGTAGTTGTAGTGCAACACGGTCATCGAGGTGGCAAGCAGGATGCCCGCGGCCGCCAACGCCGGATAGAACGCCGGGTTGAAGTCACCGAGCACCACCCGGACGGCGTCGAACACTCGCCGCAACCAAGGCCGTCGTGCGCGCGTTCCGGTCGGTGTTCGAACCTTGATGCCACGATCGGCCGCTTCGTCGGCCGTCCCGATCATCACCGTCCAGTCACCGGCATACACACGCTGATCTCGCGTCGGACAAGCCACGACCTCGCCGGGGGTAGGGGAGTTCTCGCCGTGGATGACCGCTACCGGTGCCAACTCGCCGTAGATCTCGCGCAGCGACCCGCCGCGGGATGTTTCGCTGCCGGTGGCGACGAATTCGATGCCGGCCGCCTCGAACGGGTGGGTGGTGTGGGACAGGCAGGCTTCGACGACCGATGGTGCCGCGAGTTCGGCGACGTTGAAGATCCCGCCGGGCCCGTTGTCGTCAGCCACCGCTTCGCGCAGTACATCGTTGGCCACCCGTGCCACCACACGCAGGTTCGGGTTGGCTCTTCTTGCCAGCAGCGCGATTTCGAGATTTGTTGCGTCGTCATTCCCTGCGCAGACGACGGCGATCGAGCGCGCGACTTCAACGCGGGTGAGCACGCGAGCGACGCCGACGTCGGCAAGTTCTGCATTGTCCAGCTTGACAACGCGCGCGCCAGCCCTTTTCAGCTCGTCGATGATCGTCGTGGCCAGCGCATCGTCACCGCTGACAATGATGTGATGATGCATACCTTCATCCGCCACTCGGGAATACCTGATCGCGGTCGAGTGCAAGACTCAGCGCGGGGAGGCACCCGCTTTGCCGATGCCGTTACCGGTGAAGGTTACACCACGGCTTTGTGATAACCCCGCTCAACAGCCAATTTTGCTGGCACTGAGATCTACTGGGACGAGCCCTAGCCTCGATTCGTACAGCTGAACTTCGGCTGGAGTCCGAAGCCGTTGTCGCACAGAGCTATTCCTTTTGCAGCAACCCCAATCCTGATATGTGGATGTGAGCACTCAAGGCTTGGATCGAAGTCCGAAAGGCACTGCGGCGGCCGGTCCGTCGTGATGGACCGAGCCCAGCTTAACGGGGGCTTAATCGAATATCAGTGTCCGCTAATGAAAGACAAAGACGTTCACGCCTCGAAGCGATAGCCCATGCCCGCCTCGGTCAACAGATGGTTGGGGCGGGATGGGTCGTCCTCCAACTTGCGCCGCAACTGTGCCAGATATACCCGCAGATAGTGAGTTTCCTTCGCGTACTTCGGTCCCCACACCTCTCGGAGTAAGTCCTCACGTCCGACCAGCTTGCCGCGGTTGCGCACCAGCATTTCCAACATTCCCCATTCCGTGGGCGTCAGGTGGACCTCTTTGCCATCCTTGATCACCTTCTTTGCCGCCAGGTCGACGGTGAACGACCTGGTTTTCACCACCGGCTCGTCCCCGTCTACCGACACAGCGGCCCGGCGGACCGCCGCACGCAGCCGAGCTAGCAGTTCGTCCATGCCGAATGGCTTTGTGATGTAGTCATCTGCGCCCGCATCCAGTGCTCCCACCTTGTCTGCGGAATCGGTGCGTGCCGACAGCACGATCACCGGGGCGGTCATCCAGCCGCGCAGTCCGGCGAGCACCTCGACGCCAGATATGTCGGGCAGGCCTAGGTCCAGGATCACCACGTCGGGATGATGGTCGGCGGCGGCCCGCAGCGCAGCCGACCCGGTTGCGGCCGTGGTCACTTCATAGCCGCGCACCGACAGGTTGATTCGCAGCGCCCGCAGAAGCTGCGGGTCGTCATCCGCCACCAGCACACGAGTCACGAGCGCCACTCCTCGGACGCTGCCCCCACTGCGTCGTCACCAGCGCTGCCAATGGCTGTGAAAGCGTCTGGCGGCGCCTCGAGGTCCACCAGAACGGTCAGCCCGCCGCCTGGGGTGTCGGTCGCTTGGATGGTGCCGCCCATCGCCTCGACGAAGCCCTTGGCAACCGACAGGCCGAGGCCCAGGCCGGTGCTGTTATCGGTATCGCCGAGTCGCTGGAACGGCTCGAACATCTGTTCCGCGGCGCCTTTGGCGACTCCCGGTCCTTCGTCGACAACATTGATCAGTACCCGCCCCCCTACCTGACCCGCGTTGACCCGCACCATGCTGTCGGGTGCATAGCGCAGCGCGTTGTCGATGAGGTTCGCCAGCACCCGTTCCAGCAGTCCCGCGTCAGCCATCGCGACGGTCCCGCCGACCTCCACCTTGACTCGATCGAGGCTGCCCCGGCCGAAGACCGTGTTCCGTTTGCCGATACTGACCAACGCACGTTGGACGACCTCTTCGAGATAGACCTCGGAGAGCTGTGGCCGGACCACGCCGGCAGCCAGCCGAGACGAGTCCAGCAGGTTGGCCACCAGGGAGGTCAGCCGGTCGATCGATTCTTCGACGGTGGCGAGCAACTCGGCGGTGTCCTCGGGCGAGAACCAGATGTCCTCGGCGCGCAGGCTGGACACCGCTGCCTTGGCGGCGGTCAGCGGACTCCGTAAGTCATGGCCAAGGGCCGAGAGCAGCAAGCGGCGCAGCTCGTCGGCTTCAGCGAGGGATTGAGCCTTGCCGGCCTCTTCGGCGAGCTCACCCTGTTTGACCAGGCCCGCAGCTTGTGTTGCAACGACCGACAGCACCCTGCGGTCCCGGCCGGTCAAGGCGCGGCCGGACAACAGCATCCAGAACTCTTCATCACCCACTTTCACAGCAGTGTCAGCGGAATCCACCGTGACGCATGGGTCTTTGCCCACACTCGCGACCAGTTGCTGGTGGCCGTCGACCTCACGCACCAGGCACACCGCACGCAGGGAGTAAGCCTCGCGCACCCGCTCCAGCAGCGTGGCGAGATCGGCGCCACCCAGCACCGACCCGGCGAACAGCGCCAGCAACTCCGCCTCCCGAGTCGCCCGCCTGGCCTCGCGGGCACGGCTGGCTGCGGCGTCCACCAGCACGGCGACTGCCATCGCGACTCCCAGCAAGACCACTATGGTGACGGCGTTACTGGGGTTCCTGACGGTGAAGGTGTATCGCGGTTCGGTGTTGAAGTAGACCAACAGGGCCGCGGACAGCATCCCCGACAGCAGCGCCGGTGCCACACCGCCGAACAGCGCGACGGCAACCACCCCGGCGAAGAAGACGGCGGTCTTTCCGCCGATGTCTAGCAGCGAGCCGAACCAGTATGTCGTGATCGCCAAAATCGCCCACGGCAGGGTGATCGCAGCCAGCCAGGAGACGATTTGCCGAGCGCGTGGCGAAATCGGCGCGAACGCCAAGCCGCGGTTGGCCTGCTCATGGGTGACGATGTGGACGTCGATCTTCCCCGAGTCCTTGATGGTGGCGGCGCCGATTCCTTCGCTGAAGACGCTTGCCCACCGTGACCGCCGGGAGCTGCCGAGCACCAGCTGAGTAGCGTTTGTCTCGCGTGCGAAGTCGAGCAGCGTGGTCGGCACGTCGTCGCCGACCACGACGTGGACGGTCGCGCCCAGGCTGGCGGCGAGTTCGCGCACTTTACCCATTTCGCGCGGGGACACACCCGACAGTCCATCGCCGCGGACAACGTGCACCACCATGAGCTGGGCGCTCGACTTCGATGCGATGCGGGAGGCGCGGCGCACTAACATTTCGGATTCGGGGCCCCCGGTCACAGCGACTACCACTCGTTCGCGGGCTTCCCAGGTAGCCGTGATCTTCTGTTCTGCACGATATTTCGCCAGCGCCGCATCGACTTGATCGGCAAGCCACAGCAGTGCGATTTCACGTAGCGCGGTCAGGTTGCCGGTACGAAAGTAGTTGGACAGCGCCGCGTCGATCCGCTCCGGCGGGTAGACGTTGCCGTGGGCGAGCCTGCGCCGCAGAGCCTCCGGAGTGATGTCGACCAACTCGATCTGGGCTGCTTTTCGAACGATTTCGTCGGGCACGGTTTCGCGCTGTTCGACGCCGGTAATCTGGGCAACGACATCGTTGAGGCTTTCGAGGTGCTGGATATTGAGCGTCGAGATCACCGTGATCCCGGCGTCAAGCAGCCTTTCGATGTCCTGCCACCGCTTCGAATTGACGCTGCCGGGGATGTTGCTGTGCGCATATTCGTCGACCAGCGCCACTTCCGGCCGCCGCTGCAGCACCGCTTCGACATCGAGTTCGGGGAACAAGGTTCCGCGGTAAGAGATGTAGTGCGGCGGAATGATTTCAACGCCTTTGAGGAGTTCGGCCACCTTACCGCGGCCGTGAGTCTCCACTACCGCCGCGACGACGTCGGTGCCGCGCTCCAGCCTGCGATGCGCCTCGCCGAGCATGGCGCAGGTCTTTCCGACCCCGGGAGCCGCGCCCAGGTAAATGCGCAACTCGCCACGCCGCTGCGTTGGCACGCTATGGGCAAGCGGCTTATCGGAGCTTGCCGCTTTTGGCTCATTGGCGGAGGTCACATGGACATCATTCCACCGGACCCTTTAAGACTTCACCGGATACCTGCGGTCCAGCTCGAGATTGAGTTGCAGAACGTTAACGACCGGCTCGCCGACGAAGCCGAGCAGCCGACCGTTCTGGTTGTCGTGAACCGCGTCGCGGACCTGGGCAGGGCTGATCCCGCGCGCGCGGGCTACCCGGGCCACCTGGATAGCGGCGTAGGCCGGCGAGATATTGGGGTCCAGCCCGCTCGCGCTGGCAGTGACGGCGTCGGCGGGTACCGCCGGGTGATCGGACGCGGCGCCGCGAATCGGAACTATTCGACCCACCGAGTAGTCCTGGCCGTACTGAGCGCATTCCACCCGCACACCCTCGTAAAGCTGCTGGAACACCGTCGTTGGTGCGCTGCCAGGCATCGAGCAGGGCTCGTTCACGCTGACCACCCGGGTCGGATGCATCACGTTGCCGGACGAATCGCGCGGCCCGATCACCGACAGCACGGCCCCTACCCCGCCGCCGGTGCAGAACGGGCGTGAGCCGTCGACCTTCTCCAGCTGGCCGATCGCGAAGCTGCGGGAGCACACCTGGGTCAGCAGGCTGGGTTTGAATCCGGCGGTGGATGGATCAGCGCCCGGGGCCAGCTTTGCCGGGTCAGCCGGTGTGTCGACGATGCTTTCCGGACCCAGGTTGCTGGCCGATGATGCCAGCGGGTCATAGCCCGTTCCGGCTGCAGACGGTCGGCTCTGGAAGTACTGCGGCAGTGGGTTGCCGTCCTTGTCGGTGAACGACTGGCCAATCAGCTTGCTGCCGACCGGCTTTCCGGAAGCATTCACTATCGAGCCCTCCGCCTTCGCGTGTAATCCAGGAAGAAACGCGACTCCCCACACGACCAAGGGGTAGACGAAGCCGGTGATCACGGTCAGCACGAACAGCGCGCGCAATGCCGCCCAGTGTTGGCGAATCAGGTTGGAAATGTTCATGTCAGCCCATCCCGGGGATAAATTGCACGACCAGGTCGATTAGTTTGATGCCGATGAACGGGACGACTATGCCGCCCAGCCCGTAGACGTAAAGGTTGCGGCTCAACAGTTTTGACGCGCTGCTCGGAGTGTACTGAACACCGCGCAGTGCCAACGGAATCAGCGCGACGATGACCACCGCGTTGAAGATCACCGCGGAAAGAATCGCCGACTGTGGACTGTGCAGCCGCATCACGTTGATCAGGTCCAGCCCCGGGAACAGCGCCACGAACATGGCCGGGATGATCGCGAAATACTTGGCGATGTCGTTGGCGATCGAGAACGTGGTCAACGCGCCACGCGTGATCAGCAGCTGCTTTCCGATTTCCACGATCTCGATGAGCTTGGTGGGGTCGGAGTCCAGATCCACCATGTTGCCGGCCTCTTTGGCAGCGCTGGTGCCGCTGTTCATCGCCACCCCGACGTCGGCCTGAGCCAACGCCGGTGCGTCGTTGGTGCCGTCACCGGTCATCGCGACCAGCCGGCCACCCTCCTGCTCACTCTTGATCAGCATCATTTTGTCTTCAGGGGTGGCTTCGGCGAGGAAGTCGTCGACCCCGGCCTCGTCGGCGATCGCTCTGGCGGTCAGCGGGTTGTCACCGGTGATCATCACCGTCCGGATCCCCATCTTGCGCATCTCGTCGAAACGATCCCGCATGCCGTGCTTGACCACGTCCTTGAGGTGGATGACACCGAGCACTTCGGCTTTCTTGCCGGCTTCTCCGTCTGAGCCGGTGGTGACCAATCCGACCACCAGCGGGGTTCCACCGGCGGCCGAGATGCCGTCGACGATTTCGCCGAGGCTGTCCGGAATGTTGCCGCCCTGCTCGCGAATCCAGTTGGCGACCGAGCTGGCCGCGCCTTTGCGCAGCTGTCGTCCGTCGATGTCAACACCCGACATCCTGGTCGTCGCGGTGAATTCGACCCAGTGGGCGTGGCTGAGTTCGCCGGGAGAGCGCTCCCGCAGCCCGTAGGCCTGCTTGGCGTATACGACGATCGAGCGGCCCTCGGGGGTTTCGTCGGCCAGGCTGGACAGCTGGGCCGCGTCCGCCAGGTCCTCGGAGGTGACCCCCTTCACCGGGATGAATTCCGATGCCTCCCGGTTGCCCAAAGTGATCGTGCCGGTCTTGTCCAGCAGCAACGTGTTGACGTCGCCGGCAGCCTCGACCGCGCGGCCCGACATCGCCAGCACGTTGCGCTGTACCAGCCGGTCCATGCCGGCGATGCCGATCGCCGACAGCAACGCACCGATGGTGGTTGGGATCAGGCACACCAGCAGAGCCACCAGGACAACGCCTGTGACACCGTTGTCGGTGAGTGCGGAGGTGTTCGCCACACCGGGGTTGTTGACCTTGGAGTAAATCGCCAGCGGCTGCAGCGTCGCCACCGCGAAGACGAAGATGATGGTCAGCGCTGCCAGCAGAATGTTCAGCGCGATTTCGTTCGGCGTCTTCTGCCGGTTGGCGCCCTCGACAAGCGCGATCATCCGGTCGATGAAGCTCTTGCCCGGCTCTTGGGTGATCTTGACCACGATGCGGTCGGAGAGCACGGTGGTGCCGCCGGTGACTGCCGAGCGGTCGCCGCCGGACTCCCGGATCACTGGCGCTGATTCGCCGGTGATGGCCGATTCGTTAACCGACGCAATGCCTTCCACGATCTCGCCGTCGCCCGGGATGATTTCGCCGGCCTCCACGACGACAATGTCGCCCTTCAGCAATTCCGGGGCCCGGACGTCCTCCTCGGTGCCGGGGGTTTCCGGTGACCAGCCTCGTAACCGGCGCGCGATGGTGTCGGCCTTCGATCTGCGCAAAGTGTCGGCCTGGGCTTTGCCCCGCCCTTCCGCGACCGCCTCAGCGAGGTTGCCGAAAAGCACTGTCAGCCAGAGCCAGAACACAACGAGCCAGCCGAACCACGACGGGTCGCGGATCGTCAGGACGGTCGACCACACAGCGCCGATCTCGACAATGAACATCACCGGGTTGCGCCACAGGGTGCGCGGGTCCAGTTTGCGCAACGCGTCGGGCAACGACTTGGCCAGCAGCGCGGGGTCGAGCATTCCGCCCTCAACCCGCCCGCCGGGCGCGTGACCGCCGCGACGATTGTGCGATGAATGCCCGGGGCGGGCTTTCGATGCCGTAGACGTTGGCATTTCAGTGAATTCCTTCAGCGAGGGGTCCAAGTGCCAGGGCTGGCAGGAAAGTGAGGGCAACAAGAATCACCGTGACGCCGGCGACCATTCCGACGAACTGCGCCCGATGGGTGGGCAGTGTCCCGGGGGACTCCGGCGTATGACCTTGGCGGGCCAGCGAGCCGGCCAACGCGAGCGCCAACACGATTGGCAGGAACCGGCCAATTACCATCGCCAGGCCGATTGCGGTGTTGTACCAAACGGTGTTGGCGTTGATGCCCGCGAAAGCCGATCCGTTGTTGTTCGCGCCGGAGGTGAACGCGTACAGCACCTCCGACAGCCCGTGCGGGCCAGTGTTGAGCATGCTCGCGCGTTCGCCAGGCAGCGCCATCGCGATGGCGGTGCCAACCAGCACGATGAGCGGGGTGACTAGGAAATAGCTTGCGGCGAGCTTGATTTCGCGGGGGTTGATCTTTTTGCCGAGGTATTCCGGTGTGCGCCCGACCATCAGCCCGGCGACGAAGACGGTGATGACTGCCAGGATCAGCATGCCGTAGAGGCCAGATCCGGTGCCGCCGGGCGCCACTTCACCCAGCTGCATGTTAAAGATCGCCATCATGCCGCCGAGGCTGGTGTACGAGTCGTGAAACGAATCGACGGCACCACAAGAGGTCAGCGTGGTTGAGGCGGCGAACACCGCGGAGTTGGGGACACCGAAGCGTTGATCCACGCCTTCCATCGCCGCCCCGACGGCGGTCGGCACCGTGCCGTGGTGTTGCAGCTGCATCCACGTCGTGATCGTCCAGCTGATCGTGGCGAGGACACCCATGATCGCGGCGATCGCGTAGCCCTGCTTTTTGCTTTCGACCATGCGGCCGAAGGTGCGCGGCAGCGAGAAGCTGATGGCCAGTATCAGGAAGATCTCGACCCAGTTGGTCCAGGCGGTTGGGTTCTCGAACGGATGAGCGGAGTTGACGTTGTAGAAGCCGCCGCCGTTGGTGCCGAGCTCCTTGATCACTTCCTGGCTAGCGACCGGGCCTCCAGTGATTGTTTGTTGCGCGCCGCTCAGCGTGGTCACAACCTGGTCGTGCAGATGGAAGTTCTGTATTGCACCGCCGGCGAGCAGCACGATCGCGCCGATGACCGAGATTGGCAGCAGGATGCGCAGCGTGCCGCGGACCAGGTCCACCCAGAAGTTGCCCAGCTCGTTGCTCTTGATCCGGGCAAAGCCGCGAACCAGGGCGATCGCGACGGCCATGCCGACGGCGGCGGAGACGAAGTTCTGCACGGCCAGGCCGGCCATCTGTACCAGGTGGCCCTGCGTCGACTCGCCCGAGTACGCCTGCCAGTTGGTGTTGGTCACGAAGCTGATCGCGGTGTTCCAGGCCAGCGCGGGCGTCATCTGCGTCGCCGGATTGTGCAAGTGCAGGGGCAACTTGCCCTGCACCAGCTGGAAGAAGAACAGGAACAGCACGCTGACTGCCGAGAACGCCAGCACGCTGCGGGCGTAGGCATACCAGGGCTGTTCGGCTTTCGGGTCGGCGCCGATGACGCGGTAGACGACCTTCTCGACTCGCCAGTCTTTCGGCGAGGTGTAGACCCGGTACATGTAGTCGCCGAGTGGTACGTGCACCGCTACCAACGCCAGCACGAGCAAAGCGAGGAATGCGATCCCCGCGGCAGATGTGCTCACCTAAAACCTTTCCGGAAAGAGCAAGGCCGCGACTAGGTAGGCTGCCAACATCGCCGAGAGCGCGAGGCCGATGATGTTGTCGTAGCTCATGGGCGCCACTCCTCCTCATCGCTTCGATCTGCATCGTGGTCGGCGCGGCTCATAGTTTTTCGACCAGCTTCTGCGCAAGGCCGAGGACGGCGAAGACTGCCACCGTCAGTAGGACGTAGGCAACCACGGCCATAATTTCTCCGTTCGTGACAAGCCGATCAGATTGTGGTCGTACGGCATGCAATTTAGCCCTCAACGGTGAGAACCTGGAAGGACGTTAGGCTTCGGCGGTGCATAAAGCTCCACCGTTAACGCTTTCTTTACGGCTGGCCGATGACCTTGGGTTTGCGGACCCGTGCGTCGCTACCGCCATTTGGGACCACCATCAGCAGTCACAGCACATCTGAGCTACGGCCGTGAGTCATACGTAGTTTGCTATGGCCGCTGTGATCCACTACGCAACGGTGGGCAATCGCACCCGGAAAGTAGTTTGGCCGGCGCCGGATTCGGCGGTGACCGAGCCGTGATGAGCTTTGACGATCGAGTCGACGATCGCCAGGCCAAGTCCAGTTCCGGAGCCATCGTGGCGGGCGTTATTCGCGCGCACGAATCGCTCGAAAAGGTGCGGAAGCAGATCCGGGTCGATGTCGGGTCCGTCGTCGGTCACGGTCAGCTCGGCGTAGCGCGCCCCGGTAGGAGACCGCTGACAAGTGACTCCCGTCGTCACGGTGACACCGGATGGGGTATGTACCCAGGCGTTCGTCAACAGGTTGCTGACGAGTTGGTGGAGGCGGTCGCGGTCTCCGCTCACCCAGACCGGCTCGTCGGGCAGGTTCTTGACCCAGCGATGCTTGGGCGCCGCCACGGCCGCGTCATTGACTGCATTGAGGACGAGATCGCCCAAGTCAACATCCTCGGTGCGCAGATCCTGACCTTCGCCCAGGCGGGAGAGCAGCAACAGCTCGTCGACGAGCGACGCCATCCGTCGCGCCTCCGACTCGATACGTGCCAGCGCGTATTCCGTGGTCGGCGGCAACGCGGCGCTGTCCTGGCGAGTGAGCTCCGAGTAGCCCTGGATTGCGGCCAGCGGGGTGCGCAGTTCATGGCTGGCGTCGGTGATGAATTGCCGCATCCGCCGGTCAGATTCGGCGCGGTGCGCGAGCGCGCTATCCACGTTGTCCAGCAATCGGTTCAAGGTGTGTCCGACGATTCCCACCTCGTTGTCCGGATCGGTGTCCTCGGGTTGCACTCGGGCAGTGATGCGATGATCTTCGATCAGTGGCGTGCCGGCGACCACGGCGGCGGTCGCCGCGACACGGCGCAAGGGGCGCAGCGCGTAGGTGACCACCAATGTGGTCAGGCCCGCTGTTACCAACAATGCGGCGATCAAAAGTATTATGGCGCTGATTATTCGGCGGGTGATGGTTCTGTTGGCCAGGTCCAACGAGACCCCGACGATGAGCCGGTCATCGGGACCGGCGCTTTCGCTGTCCACCCGGAACGAACCAAGGCTGCCCAGCGTCACCGTGCGTAACCGCCCGTCCTGCCAGGGCTGTGCCTTGATGGCGGCGACGACATCTGGCGTGGCGGGGCGAGGGTCGTCTTCGAAAAATACCGCCGTGCCGATCACCTCGCCGTTGTGCAGCACGGCGATGACGTTTCCTGCGTTCTGTCCGGTGAAGCCCAGCATCGCGTGCCCGAGATCGCCGTGATGCGACGACTCGCCACGGCGAAACCTGGCAAACGAATGGCTTAGTGCGTCAATCGATTCGGCGACTTCGGCGTCGTTCATCGCGGTGACGTAGGTGCGGAAGCTCAGCGTGGTGACCACGCCGACCACCAGCACGACAACAGTGACCACGGCCGAAACCCCGAGGACCAGCTGACGGCGCAGGGTACGCGGCCGCCACCAGGGTCCGGTTGCGGCCCCGGTCATTTCGGCGGGCGCAGCATGTATCCGACACCGCGCACGGTGTGGATCATCGGCTCCCCGCTGGCGTCGATCTTCTTTCGAAGGTACGAGATGTACAGATCGACGATGCTGGTACGTCCGGCGAAGTCGTAATTCCAGACGCGGTCCAGGATCTCGGTGCGGGCCAGCGCCCGGCCCGGATTGCGCATCAGGAAGCGCAGCAGTTCGAACTCGGTTGAGGTCAGCGAAATCGGTTTACCTGCGCGCGCGACTTCGTGGCTGGCGCCGTCAAGCGTCAGGTCGCCGACCTTGAGGCCCTCCTCCGCGGGTGCGGCCAGATAGCTCGAGCGGCGAAGCAGTCCGCGCAGCCGGGCGACCAATTCTTCCAAGCTGAACGGCTTGGTCATGTAGTCGTCGGCGCCCGCCGTCAAGCCGGTCACTCGGTCCATCACCGAGTCGCGCGCGGTGAGGAACAAGGTGGGGGTGTAGGCGTCTGCCTCGCGGATCCGTTGCAGGATCTGCAAGCCGTCTACATCCGGAAGCATGATGTCGAGGACGAGCACGTCAGGGCCCACCTCGTCGAACTTCGTCACGGCCTCTCGGCCGTTGTGGGCCACCTCGACGGTCCAGCCTTCGTAGTGCAGCGCCATTTTGACCAGGTTGGTCAACGCCGGCTCGTCGTCGACCAGCAGCACCCGGATCGGAGATCCATCGGGACGGGTGATCCGGGGCAGCTGACCGAGGATGGCCTGACGTGGCCGCTGCTCACGCACGGGACCCGACATTATCGCCATTATCCTCGATTCTCCGCAGCTCACACGCCATTGCCACGAAGCTCATAGAAATCTCAAATGTGTCGACGGTCCGCCGAGGATCGGCCGAGATCGTCAGATATGCATTTTCTATGCATCTCACCGGCCAGCTTGCATTGCAGGTGTACACCAAAAATACTGTGTAGCAGAGCTGTTGACAAGGAGCCGGCAGGCCAAAAGTGAGGCTACATCGCTAACCGATTGTGTGTGAACACTTTACGTAACTCCGCCGTAACAATGTCAACTGAATCGCCGTAGCCACCAACGACGAGCGCGGCCGTTTGTAAACAAAACTTTGGAGAGATCAATGTCTTTATCGCCTTTCGTGGCCACGCATCCGGAGATCCTGTCCTCGGCGGCCGGCGATCTGGCTGGTATCGGTTCGGGGATGGCTGCCGCAAATGCGGCAGCAGCAGGCCCGACCGGCGGGGTTGTCCCGGCGGCCGCTGACGAGGTATCAGCGCTGACGGCGGCGCAGTTCGCCGCCCACGCGGGCAGTTACCAGGCCATCAGCGCTGCGGCCGACACCATCCATTCGTTGCTGGTGAGCACCCTGCAGACCAACGCTGCGTCCTACGCGGCCGCCGAAGCCGCTAACGCGGTCTCGGCCGGCTGACATTAGAGCGCAACGAGAAGAAGGTTAGGAGAAATGGACTACGGGGCGTTACCGCCGGAGATCAACTCGGGTCGCATGTACGCCGGTCCCGGCGCCGGGTCGATGCTCGTCGCTGCGGCGGCATGGGACGGGCTGGCGGCTGACCTGAACTCCACGGCAGCCGCCGCCGGATCGGTGGTTTCCGGGCTGACCGCTGAGTCTTGGCAGGGTGTTTCGTCGACGTCGATGGCTGCTGCGGTTGCACCGTATTTGACGTGGATGAGCGCGACCTCGGCTCAACTCGAGCAGGTGGCAAACCAGGCCAGGGCGGCAGCCGCCGCCTACGAGGCCGCGTTTGCGATGACGGTTCCACCAGCGGTGGTTGCCGCTAACCGGGCTCAGTTGATGGCGCTGATCGCGACGAACTTCCTGGGGCAGAACACTGCCGCGATCATGGCCACCGAGGCCCTCTACGGCGAGATGTGGGCCCAGGACGCCGCAGCCATGTACGGCTACGCCGCCAGTTCGGCCGCCGCCTCCACGTTGGCGCCGTTCACCGCGCCCAATTCGACCACCAACCCGGCAGGGTTGACCGGTCAGTCCGCCGCGATGGCCCAAGCCGCCGGCTCATCGGCCGGCAGCCACGCACAGACCGCCGCTTCGCTATCGGCGGTGCCTCAGACGTTGCAGGGGCTCTCGCAGCCGACGCAGTCGGCAGGCGGCCTCTTGACGGGCAACGGTGCGGCGCTGGCGTCCGGCGCGTCGGGAGCATCTGGCGGGCTGGCCGCGCTCACGGGTCTGGCCGGCTCGACGGGTAGGGGCGTCAGCACTAGTGCGGGCAAGGGCGCCAGCTCGGGCCTCGGGGCGCTGAGCAGCCTGGTCGACATGGGGTCGTCTTCGTCAAGTGGAGTCGCCGACTTGGAGTCGGACGCAGCCGGTATGGGTTCCAACGGCGCCGGCCTGGGCGCCGGCGGCGGACCCGCCAGCACTGCCGGCGTCGGGGCGAATATCCCAACCATCGATCCGCTGCTCGCATCCGGAGGTATGGGACACCTCGGCGGCTTGAATGGAATGAATTTGGCACCCGCTCTGAGCGGTCCGACGCCGATGGGCCCCCTCGGCTTTGGCGCTACGAGCAGCGCGGCGACCATCGGCCAGGCGAGCTCGGTCGGGGGACTGTCGGTGCCGCACAGCTGGACGGACGGCGGCCCCGCCGCCCCGGCCGCCGCATCGGTGCCCCCCAGCGCGATGGCGGTGCCCAGCAACGGCTTTGGCGCGGCGCCGGCCGCATCGGCCAATGGGTCGGCTGCACCCAAGGTGACGTTCCCGGCTCTGGTCGAACGCGAGGTCGATGGGCTGCAGCGAATCGGGTTGCGTGCCAGTATGCTTCCGCCGCCGCTGGTCGGTTAGTCCCGAAGCACCCTAAGAGACGGTTGTGGCCCGCACACCGTTATGGTGTGCGGGCCACAGTGGTTTTGGCGTTTAGGCCCAGCTGGAGCCGACGGCGCTGTCGGTGGACGACATGTTGTTGCCTGCCGTCTGCACCTTTTGGCCGTGGGCGTTGGCTTGTTCGTAGATGACCTGGAAGTTGCGGCCCAACTGGGTGATGAACTCCTGGCAGGCCACCGAACCCGCACCGCCCCAGAAGTCGCCGGCGGCCAGCACATCGCGCACGATGGCCTGGTGCTCGGCTTCCAACGACGCGGCCTGGGCGCGGATCAAGGCGCCGTGGGCATCCACGTCGCCGAACTGGTAACTGATCGACATGAGCGTGTTCTCCTAAATGGCTTGTGGGGGTGAGGGCTAGCTGGACAGGATCTGCTGCGAGGCCTGCTCTTGGGTCTCGTAGTTGTTGGCATCGCGGATCAGCCCGTCGCGCACCCCGTGGAGCATGTTGACGATGTTGCGGAAGGCCTGGTTCATCTGGCCCATGGTGTCGTAGGACGTCATCTGGGCCGTGCCACTCCAGCCGGCACCGGCGATGTTTTGGCTCGACGCCCACATCTTGCGGGCCTCGTCCTCCACGGTTTGGGCGTGCACATCGAAGCGGTCCGCCATCGACCGCATTTCGTGCGGGTCAGTCATAAAACGCGTCGGCATATCCCTATCTCCTTGTTGATCTCGTCGGCTGCGGGCGTGGTACCAGCCGCCGTATGCACACAGGGTACGTCCTGGCGATGAACACGTGGCTTCGAACACGTGACAAGTTGTCGCTCATCGTCATCCGGGGGATGCGGGTCACGAATACGGTTGTGGCCCGCACACCGTTTGGTGTGCGGGCCACCGGGGTTTTGTGGGGGATTTAGGCCCAGCTGGAGCCGACGGCGCTGTCGGTGGACGACATGTTGTTGCCTGCCGTTTGCACCTTTTGGCCGTGGGCGTTGGCTTGTTCGTAGATGACCTGGAAGTTGCGGCCCAACTGGGTGATGAACTCCTGGCAGGCCACCGAGCCCGCACCGCCCCAGAAGTCGCCGGCGGCCAGCACATCGCGCACGATGGCCTGGTGCTCGGCTTCCAGTGACGCGGCTTGGGCGCGGATCAAGGCGCCGTGGGCGTCCACGTCGCCGAACTGGTAACTGATCGACATGAGCGTGTTCTCCTAAATGGCTTGTGGGGGTGAGGGCTAGCTGGACAGGATCTGCTGGGAGGCCTGCTCTTGGGTCTCGTAGTTGTTGGCGTCGCGGATCAGTCCGTCGCGCACACCGTGGAGCATGTTGACGATGTTGCGGAAGGCCTGGTTCATCTGGCCCATGGTGTCGTAGGACGTCATCTGGGCCGTACCGCTCCAGCTGGCACCGGCGATGTTCTGGCTCGACGCCCACATCTTGCGGGCCTCGTCTTCCACGGTTTGGGCGTGCACATCGAAGCGGCCCGCCATCGCCCGCATCTCATGCGGGTCAGTCATAAAACGCGTCGGCATCTCAATCTCCTATCGTGATGTTATCGGTGATTAGTTGTGCCGCAGTAGGTTTGCCGCGGCATCGAGTTCAACGACTGGTCTCAGCTAGGCGGCATCGTCCCCTTCATCATTAGACGAACACCTGCTTGGGCATGACGATGGGCTTGGTGCCGTAGCGGGGGGCTCCGAAGCCCATGCCCGCCTTACCGCCCGCGGAGGCCATCCCTGGCATGATGCCCGGCGCGCCTCCCATGCCGGTGGCGGTCTCGTCGGCGGCGGCCGTCCAGCCCGTGCCCGCCAACGTGGCGTCGCTGACGGCGGACGGAGCGGCCGCAGACCAACCGGCCGGCACCGACAACCCGCCGACCTCGGCCGCCGTGCCCATGCCGGCCAACGTCGCGCCGCCACCAAAGCCGCCGGAAGACGCACCCGCCAAGGTCGTTCCGAAGCCCAGACCGGCGCCAAGCGGGGTGACGTCGCCGATGGTGACACCGAACGGCGCACCGGCGACAAAGTGGTTCAGGGTGCCCAGGGCCGCCGCCATCATCATGATGCACCAGGACAGTGTCACGTCGACGGTGTTAACGCTGTTGGCCACCGCGCCGACGCCGAAGAAGCCCTGAACGGCGTTGTACAGATCTGTCAACGGGGTGCTGGCTGCCGAGCTGGCCGCCGGGTTGGCGACCGAGCTCAGCGAGTTCTGCAGCTGGCCCAGCAGCCCGTTGAGTCCCGTCGACGTCGCGTTGCTGTTGGCCGCGTTGGCGACCGCGGCCGCTTGTGCTCCCGATCCGGCCGGGTTGGTGTTCTCCGCCGGCGGGGTCAACGGTGCAAGTTGCGCGGCCGCTGCCGAGGTGCCGGCGTAGCCGTACATCGCAGCGGCGTCCTGCGCCCAGAACTCGGCGTACATGGCCTCGTTGGCCGCGATCGCCGGGGTGTTCTGGCCCAAGATGTTGGTCGCGACGAGCATTGCCAGCTGAGCCCGGTTGGCGGCGATGACCGGGGGTGGGATCACCGCCGAGAACACCGCCTCGTACGCCGCCGCCGACGCGGTGGCCTGAACCGCGGCTTGTTGCAGCTCCGCGGAGGTGGTATTCAGCCAGGCGATGTAGGGCTGGGCTGCGGCGGCCATCGATGACGACGACGGCCCCTGCCACTCCGAGGTGAGCTGGGAGATCACCGACTCGTAGGCCGTCGCGTTCGTGCTCAATTCCGAGCTCAGGGTGCTGAAGGTCGAGGCGGCCGCCATCATCGGGCCGGCGCCGGCGCCGGCGTAGATGAGACCGGAGTTGATCTCTGGGGGTCGCGCTGCGAAATCAAGAACCATTTCGTTTCAATCCCGTCTGCTAGTTGGTCTGGTGCGCTTGGTGTTTGGCTGGGTTCTAGGTAAGCGTCGGCTTAGGCAGCAACGGCATGACCTTGGGCTTGACGCCGTACCGCGGAGCTCCGAAGCTCGAGCCTCCGCGACCGCCATTGGCGACCGCGGGCATGCCGGCGATGCCGGGTCCCATCCCGCCGGCGTGCGGCGCGGTGCTGAAAGTCTGAGCCGCCAGCGTGACCGGCGTGCTGGCCCCGGGGACCCCGGCGGCCCAGCTGGGCGGCACCGACAGCGCGCCGATCGAGGCGCCCTGGCCGACCCCGGCCAGCACCGGCGCGGCGCCCATCGCGCCGGCTCCACCGACACCGGTCGCAGGACCAACCGAGCCGGCCAGGCCGGCCCCCAGGCCGCCGAGGTCGGCGCCGGCGGTCGCAGGCCCGGACATCGCGGTCAGCAGACCGCCACCGCCCAGACCGATCAGGTCCGAGCCCGCCGACGCCCAGTTTCCAACCTGGACGTTGCTGAGGTTCGTGATGTTGCTGTTCAGCACCGAGCCGCTGAGGCTGCTGGTCACGCCGTTGATGAAGTTCGCCAGCGATTCGATCGGGTTGGTCGGAGCCGCGGACGTCGACGCCGCGGACGAGGCCGCGTTCGACAGCGAGTTGGCGCCGGCCCCGGCCTGGTTGGCCGCCTCGGTCTGTGCGTAGGACCCCGAGCTCTGGTTCATCAGGTTGACGAATTGTTGGTGAATGGTCTGAGCTTGGGCGCTGACCGTTTGGTAGAGCTGTCCGTAGGTCGAGAACACGCCTGCCTGCATGGCCGAGACCTCGTCGGAGGCCGCAGGCACGACGTCGGTGGTCGAGCCTGCAGCAGCGGAGCTTTCAGCGGAAAACGAGTTGCCGATGCCCTCTAGCTGCGCCGCGGCTGCGGCGAGCGCTTCAGGCAGCGTCTTCACGTATGACATGTATTTCTCCTGGTGGAAAAAGGCCGACCCTGACAGGGTCGGCCGGCGGCGGTCAGAGGATTTGTGTGTGTCTGGCATCCACGGATCCACCATGACGTAGTTCGGACGCGATGGCATAGCTGGTTAATGGCTTCTTAACGCGAGTGGCGAACTTTTAACACATTCCTTGCGTCCACCGGCCGACGCGACCGCCTGACCAGCACTCCGGCGCCGACGCGCTACATTCGTCGCTGGCCCCCATAGCCCAATCGGCAGAGGCAGCGGACTTAAAATCCGCCCAGTGTCGGTTCGAATCCGACTGGGGGCACCGCCAGGCCGCTGCTAGGGGTTGTGGACACAGACGTCCACGAATACAGCCTGGGGCAACCCGCGTCGGACGCCCTAGCACCTTGACGATTTCTTTACGGAGCACGTGTCACCGAGGCGGATCGAGCGGCATTCTGACAGGTCAGCTGGTGGCGGTGCGGGCGTACAGTTGCCCGATGGTTGATCAGCTCTCGCAGCCTGATGCTGGTAGTGGACAGACCCAAAACGCAGCTACACCAACCGTATTCATAGCTACGCCGATGTACGGTGGCATGGCTACGGCGGCATACACGTCTTCGTTGGCGCAAACGCCGGCTACTTTCATGCGAAATGGGCTTGACCTGTGTTACATGTATCGGGTCAACGACAGCGTGGTGGCGAATGCCAGGAACAATCTGGCCCATCAATTTCTGGAGTCCCAGGCTACCCATTTGATGTGGATCGACGCGGATATTGGGTTCAATGCGATGGATATCGTGAGCATGGTGTACGCCGACAAGGACATCGTCTGCGGCATCTATCCGAAAAAAGAAATTGAGTGGCGTCGTGTAGCGCAGGCGGTCAGGGATGGCGTGCCGCCCGAGCGACTGAACGACCACGTGGGGTCGTTTGTGGTGAACCTGATCGGCGGTACAGCTGGTCAAGACTACGACACTTCAGATGAACTGTTTGAGATCGCCGGCGGTGGCACTGGCTTCATGCTGATCAAGCGCGGTGTGTTCGACGCGTTGTCCGAAGACGTGCCGAGCTATGTCCAAGAGCAGATACTGCTGAAACAGTTTTACGCCTCGAGCATCGACCCCGACTCGGGCGAACTCATGACGGAGGACTACCACTTCTGCCGATTGGCACGTAACCGTGGGTTCAAGATATATGCAGCGCCCTGGGTCCATTTGAGTCACACCGGAACCTACGTCTATGACAGCCCGATTCAACCGGACTGGCTGACGTTGAACGTTGAGGGCTAGCCGGCCTCCAGGGCCATCGCGACAAAGTCGAGACGCCACAGCGACTGAAATAAGTTGCGGCCGAACCTCTCCAGGTCTGCTGTACTGACTTCGGCCGACTCGTTCTGCTGCGCTACTCGATGCGCAATCTCCCGAATCGTGCGACGGCCGTCGACGTTGCGGACAAATGCCAACTGAGCCGGATTCAGGGGAATACGCGCACCCGGCCAGACGGCTTGATCGCCGGAGATGCCGCACCGCGTGCGCAGTAGCGGAACATAGTCGAGCGCGTTGGCCGCCGAGAAATCGATCGTGTAGCTATCTTTCGGTCGTTCGGGACGGCACGCCATGAAGAAGTGGCAACCGTTGACCGTCTGCACACGTTCCATCACCGACCAAATCTTGTTCTCTGGCAACGCATTTACGGCTGGATAGAACCCGCTCGGTCGGGCAGACAAATCGTGCGGGTAGTACGGCGTCTTGTGGAACCACCCTTGGAAGACCAGTCCGGCCGCGCCGACGAGTTCGATGCACTCGTCGACGGTGTAACTGCGCGCGCGACCGTGCAGAAACGTGTCTACCAGGGCGGCGTCGTCCTGCAAATCGCGGGCCTTCTTGAGGTAGCCCTGGAGCGGATGATCCGCCGGCAAAACCGAGATCGTGTCTTTGACGAGCTGGACCGACGCATCGTCCTGCCGCAGGCCGAAGTCCTGAAAGACCGACTCGAGCAACTCGACTCCGATTCGGCCGTACTTCGCATAAAGCATCAGCGCCATGGCGCCATCGCGCCGCAGGCAACCGGCGAGAGCTTTCAGGCCGGCCAAGGGATCGGCCATGTGATGGAGCACGCCGGTCGATACCACGAGGTCGAAGTCGAGACCCAGCGTCGGCAGCTCTTCGATAGGAAGCCGACGCAACTGCAAGTTCGCCAAACCATGTTTGTCTTTCAGATACTGCTGGTGATCCAGGGAAGTTTGACTGATATCGACCGCGACGACTTTCGCAGCGGGATTGCCGAACGCGAAAACCGCGGCCTGGTTGGTGCCACAACCCGCGATCAGAATGTCGAGGTCAGGTTGATATTCGCGGTCGGGCCAGAGCACCCGGTGAGCATGGACCGGGTCGAACCACTCCCAGTTCTGCACAGACCACGCCTCGAGGTCTGGGATAGGAGGCGGATACCGCCACCGCTCGTACTGGCGGCCGACAACATCGGCGCGCGCATCGTCGTTCACGTCGTGCCCGCCCACCGGGGGATTATGTGTTACCCCCAGCTCACAGGCAATCCGGGTGGGCCGACGGCTGCGGACCCGCCGAATGTGATGTGAAACTCTTTTTGTCCAAATGCTAAGAAAAGGCTTATTTATTATTAATCGATCTCGGCCGCTAATCGGTTAGCGAAAATCGTGAATGACCTGGCGAGACTTCCTGTCTCGTTTGCTGTTTGGGCTGGTGGCCGAAGCGCGACAAATGTCGCTTAAGGACACTCTGAGTTACCCACGTGACAAACGCGACAATCGATCAAACTGTGCTTTTTCTCCCCTGAATTCGGCCGCTAGACTCGTCGGCAACCGGCGCCCTACGCGCCTGATCCGAGGATTCCGGGTTTGTGTTGCGGAAGCGTTTGACCGCCCGCATGAGAAACGTCCGCCCACCACGGACCAACGAGAAGAGGCTGGTGCCTTGTGAGCAATGTGAGCCGTGCGAACGGCCCGAACTGTGCCCCGGGCTTCACGGTGGTGGACAAAATCGCCGTGCAGCGCGGCGCCGTCAGCGGCATCGCCGTCAGTCCCGACGGCGCGCGGCTGATGGTCACCCATTACGGCGACAACAGCTTCTCGTTGATCGACGTCGGTGAAAGCGCGGTCACGCAAACGGTCATCGACATCGACGAACCATTCGCGGTCGCCGTGTCGGACACGCCGCAGCAGCGTGCCTACATCAGCAGCGTGTCGGCGGCATACGACTCGATTGTGGCGTTCGACATGGCTGCCAACCGCGTTGTGGGCACGCACCCGGTGGCAAACAGCGTGACCGACTTGGCGGTCAGCGCGGACGGACGGTACGTCTACGCCAGCCGGACTGCGGTCAACGGCGCCGACGTCGCGATACTCGACACCAGGACGGGTTCCGAAGACGCGATCCGCATCGCAGCCGCCGCCGGTACCACCGCCGGGTGCGTGCGCGTCAGCCCGGACGGCCGCCGGCTGTATGTCGCGGCTAACGGGCCATTTGCGGCAGAGCTCGTCGTGATCGACACGCAGCGCAAGCGCGTGCTGACCACCTTCGAAATCGGTTGCCCGATCCGGGATATCGCGCTCAGCCGCGACGGCGCCACCGCATATGTCGGCAGCTGCGGTCCAGACTTCGGCGCGGTGCTCGACGTCATAGACATCGGTGGCACCCGGATCCACACCTACAAGATCGACGAGACCGCCGGCCTTCTGACGCAGTTGTTGTTGAGCCACGACGGTGATCGGGCATATCTCGTCGGCGACACCAGCGTGACGGTGTTGTCCACCGCGACGCATGACACTATCGGCAGCATCGTGGTCGGCGCGCAGCCTTCCTGCGCGACCGAGAGTCCGGACGGGAACCGGCTGTACATCGCCGACTACGCCGGCGCCGTCACCGTGCTGACGACCACGTCGGCGGACGCGCTGAACACGCTCGAGGCGCCCACCGCCCCGCACCAGTGGGCCATCGCCGAGTCGCTCGTACTCGAGCCGACGCTGGCCTGAGCGGCTCTTCGGCCGCCGCCCCCAACGCAATCGTTCGGCCGTGCGATGATCGCCACCAGGGCGGCCGTTTGGCGGGCCGGCCCTGGACAGCACACGGCGGAGTCATAAGGCGGTCCATCGATGCGTAGCACCATGCAGAGCTTTCCGTTGACGATCACCGCCATCCTGCGACATGCATCTGGCGTTCATGGGGCACGCAAGGCCACCACCGCGACCGGCAGCGGTTACCGCGAGTGCACCTACGCCGAACTCGGTCAGCAGGCAGCTGCGCTGGCGAACGGGTTACGGCGCGTTGGGGTTAACGGCGACCAGCGGGTCGCCACGTTCATGTGGAACAACGCCGAACACCTGGCGGCGTATATGGCGATACCGGCGATGGGCGCCGTACTGCACACGCTCAACATCCGCCTCTTCCCCGAGCAGATCGTGTACGTCGCCAACGAGGCCGAGGACCAGGTGGTGTTGGTGGATTTGTCGCTGGCCAAGCTGTTGGCGCCGATACTGCCCGAGCTGGACACCGTGCACACCGTGATCGCAGTTGGCGAGGGCGATGCCGCGGCACTGGCGGAGTCGGGCAAGACGGTATTGCGCTACGCCGATGTGATCGCTGACGAGCCGGTCGAATTCGACTGGCCCGACATCGACGAGAACTCCGCGGCCGCGATGTGCTACACCAGCGGCACCACCGGCAACCCCAAAGGCGTGGTCTACAGCCACCGTTCGACCTACCTGCACACGATGGCGACCTGTACCAGTAACGGGATTGGAATCGGTTCCAGCGATTGCGTGCTGCCGGTCGTGCCGATGTTCCATGCCAACGGGTGGGGCCTGCCGTACGCGGCGCTGATGGCGGGCGCCGATCTGGTGCTGCCCGATCGCCATCTGGACGCCAAGTCGCTGATCGACATGATCGAGAAGCTGCACCCCACCGTCGCCGGCGCGGTACCGACTATTTGGAACGACGTCATGCACTTCCTGGACAAGAATCCCGGCCACGATGTGTCGTCGCTGCGGATCGTCCCGTGCGGTGGCTCGGCCGTGCCGGTGTCGATGATGCGCACCTTCGAGGAAAAACACGGGGTGCAAATCCGGCAGTTGTGGGGGATGACCGAAACCTCCCCGATGGCCACCATGGCCTGGCCGCCGCCGGGCACGTCCGAGGAAGAGCACTGGGCGTTTCGCGCCACCCAGGGCCAACCGATATGTGGAGTGGAAACGCGGATCGTCGACGACCATGGCCGAGTGCTGCCCAACGACAACAATGCCGTCGGGGAGGTGGAGGTTCGCGGCCCGTGGATCACCAGCTCTTACTACCGGGGACAGGACGAGTCGAAATTCGACTCCGGATGGTTGCGCACCGGCGATGTGGGCCGTATCGACGAACAGGGCTTCATCACGCTTACCGACCGCTCTAAAGACGTGATCAAGTCTGGCGGAGAATGGATTTCGTCGGTCGAGTTGGAGAACTGCCTGATCGCGCACCCCGAGGTGGTCGAGGCCGCCGTGGTCGGAGTTCCCGACGAGCGCTGGCAGGAACGGCCGCTTGCCGTCGTCGTCACCAAAGAAGGCTCCGACGTCAGCGCCGCCGAGCTACGAGACTTCCTGGCCGACAAGGTCGTTCGATGGTGGTTGCCCGAGCGCTGGACATTTGCCGATGAGATTCCGCGTACCAGCGTCGGTAAGTACGACAAGAAGGCCGTTCGATCCCGGTACGCCGACAACGCCTATCAGGTCACCGAGGTGCGAGACTAGTCGTCATGGCAAACTCTTTGGCTGTCGAGCAGTCGCGCGTCATACCGGTCGGTGTCGAAAAAGCTTACGCCGGCACGTTGCCGGTGCCGCTGACGACGATTTTCAGCCGCTGGTACGGGCCGATCGGGCCGATCAAAGCGGTCCGGGATCAGACCGGCGAGTGGGATGCGCCGGGCAAGACCCGGGTAGTGATGCTGAGTGGCGGCGGAAGTATGCACGAAGAGCTGACCAGTCTGGACCCGCCGCATTCGTTCGGCTACGCGCTGACCGGGATCAAAGGCCCCCTGGGACTGTTGGTCGGCCGGGCGGACGGCGAATGGACTTTCGCTGCGAGCGGTGGCGCGACCACGGTCACCTGGCGCTGGAACATCCATGCCCGCTCGGCGCTGGCCGCGCCGCTGCTGCCGTTGCTGGGCATGCTGTGGAAGGGCTACGCGCGCCGATCGCTGGAAACCCTGTCACAGCTGCTGACCGGCTGACCATGTGCCGACTTTTCGGGCTGCACGCCGGGACAAACGTTGTCACCGCTACGTTTTGGCTGCTCGACGCCCCGGATAACCTCGCCGAGCAGAGCAAGAGAAACCCAGACGGCACCGGTTTGGGCGTCTTCGACGGCGAAGGCCACCCGCAGGTGCGCAAGCAGCCGATCGCGGCGTGGCAGGACACCGCCTTCGCGACCGAAGCGCATGACATGACCGGCACCACCTTCATCGCGCACGTTCGCTACGCGACTACCGGATCGCACGACGTGGTCAACACCCACCCGTTCCTGCAGGACGATCGGATCTTGGCGCACAACGGTGTGCTGGAAGGCCTTGACGTGCTTGACGAGCGGTTGGGTGAAGTGGGCAGCGCCGATCTGGTGTTGGGGCAGACCGACTCCGAGCGGGTGTTCGCATTGATCACCGCGTCGATCCGGGCGCGCGACGGCGACGTGACGGCGGGTTTGGTCGACGCGATGGGTTGGCTGGCAGCCAACGTGCCGATCTATGCGGTCAATCTGCTGCTGAGTACGGCCACCGATATGTGGGCGCTGCGCTACCCCGACACGCATGAGCTCTACGTATCGGACCGCCGCGAAGTTCCGCCGGATGGCCAATTTCAGCTGCACAGCAAGCGGATTCGCGCGCACTCTGAACATCTGCGCGTGCAACCCTCAGTGGTGTTCGCCACTGAACAGATGGATGATCACCCGTGCTGGCGCCTCATCGACCCAGGAGAGCTGGTCCACGTCGACGCCGGATTGCAGATCAGCCGCCACCTGGTGTTGCCCGATCCGCCCCGACACCAGCTGCGGCGCGAAGATCTCAGTGCGATGGCTCAGGCCGCCCAGCACGCGACGGTGTAGCAGGCCTGGCAGCCTCGATGGACGTGACGATCAAACGAGCGCTGGTGCTCGGCGGTGGCGGAGTTGCGGGAATCGCTTGGGAGACCGGCATTCTGCAAGGCATCGCTGACGAGTCGCCCGCCGCGGCACGGGCGCTGCTGGATTCCCACGTGCTGGTCGGCACTTCAGCGGGTTCGGCGGTGGTCGCCCAGCTCGGTAGCGGCTTGAGTCTCCAGGAGTTGTTCGCCCGCCAAGTCGAGCGAGCGTCGGCCGAAATCGATCCGGGCGTCGGGGTTGATGCTCTCACCGACCTTTTCCTGGCCGCCCTCTCGCAGCCGGACAGCACGGTGTCGCAGCAGCGGCAGCGGATCGGAGCGGTCGCGCTGGCAACCGAGACCGTGGCCGAACCGATCCGGCGCTACGTGATCGCCCAGCGACTGCCGTCGCACGTTTGGCCCGACCGGGTGCTGCGTGTTACCGCCATCGACATCGCGACGGGGGAACGGGTTGTGTTCGATCGCAATTCGGGCGTCGACCTGGTAGACGCGGTGGCCGCCAGCTGCGCGGTCCCGGGAGCGTGGCCGCCGGTGACGATCGGAGATCGGCGCTATATGGACGGCGGCGTCGGCAGCACGATCAACCTGGACGTCGCCGACGACTGCGGCATGGCGGTGGTACTGGTGCCGGCCGGCGTTTCGGCGCCGTCACCGTTCGGCCCGGGCCCCGTCGCCGAGATCGCGGCGTTTGCCGGTACGGCCTCGGGTATGTTCGCCGATCCCAAGTCGCTGGCAGCTTTCGGGCCCAACCCGCTGGATCCGCGCTGCCGCATCGACTCGGCGGAGGCCGGGCGTGCTCAAGGCCGGCGCGAGGCGCCCGGCGTCGCCGCGTTCCTTGGCGTCAGGTGACCGGGCCGGGGTCGGTCGGGTCCATGGTGTCCAGCGCCCGGGCGGCCAGCGCGCGGCCGATGTCGATCACCTCAGCTGCCCGGTGGAACTCCAAGCCGCGGCAGGCCGAGCGGGGTACCTCGATCAACAAGTCGGGCGGGTAGGCGGCCAGGGTGTGGCGGGCCAGGGCGGCCTGGGCGATGTCGATGGTGCGGTTCATCACCTCGAAACTGCCCAGCCTTGGTACCTCGGGCGCCTCGTCGGCTGCGGTGTCGGCGTCGTCCTCGATCTGGGATTCGGTGTCGCCGACGCCGAATCTGTTGAGCACCGCCCGGGCGGTGGGCCGGTCGAGCAGCGACCGTGCGGCGGCGGTGTCGAACAGTGCGGAAGTGCTGCTCAGCATTCGGTTGAGCCATTCGGTGGTGGGCCGGGGCTCGTGGTCGCCGACGGTCTCACTGCCGGACAGGCTGACCGCGATGGTCAGATCGGCGTTGACCGCGGCGATCGGCGCCATCGGCAGCGGATCGAGGATCCCGCCGTCGGCGAGCAGCCGCCCGTCGACGACATGCGGCGCGATCACACCCGGGATCGCGATCGACGCCCGGATGGCCTCGTCGACCGGCCCGCGCTGCAACCACACCGACTTGCCGGCCAGTAAGTCGGTCGCCACCGCGGTGTAGGGAATCGGCAGTTGTTCGATGGTGGCGGCACCCAGAATGTCGCGGACCGCGTCGAGGATTTTCTCGGCCCGCAGTACCCCCGCCGCGGTGATCGACGGGTCCAGCAGCCGCAGGATGGCGCGCTGAGTCAGTGACCGTGCCCAATCCGCGAACTCGTCGAGCCGTCCGGCCGCCTGCAAACCACCGACGAGCGCGCCCATCGACGAACCGGCGATGCCGACGATCTCGTAGCCGCGGTCGCGCAGTTCGTGGATCACCCCGATGTGGGCGTATCCGCGTGCGCCGCCGCTGCCGAGCGCCAGAGCGACCCGGAGCGGCGACGGATCGCCGGCACTAGAAGCATCGGAGTCGGCCATGCTCTTTATTTTCCGGTGCGGGCGGGTTTTGTCAGCCGTGATCCGAATTGCGATCGAAGCGGGCTCGGCGTCAGCCGCACTCGTCCTTGGCGGCCGCCCGGGCCGCCACGATCACCGCCGCCTGCCGGGCCAACGGCAGCGCGGCCCACGGGGTGTTCCAGGTGCCCGGACCGGCGGCACCTGGCATCTGGACCGCGGCCAAGTAGGCCTCGATAAGTGCCTGCTGGTCACCCGGCCGGCCCTGCATCCATGTCTTCGCGGCGTGGCAGGCCTGGAAATACTCTTCTTCGCCTGACCGCGCGGGCACGTTGATCTGGGTCGTCACCCCGGCGGGCGACACAGCCACCGCGCCGGGTGGCAATGCCGCCGCAGCCTCCTTGGTGGCTGGCCCAGTAGATGCGGTCACTGCGGTTGGCCCGGCCGTGTTGGGGTGGGCCGAGCAGCCCGCCGCCGCCGGCAGAGCGACCGCGACGACAACCACGCTGCACAGCAGGGGACGACATGGGCGCCAGCGCACCTGAGTCAATCTATGCAACACTGGCTGCCGTGATGCAGCGAACCGGATTTTGGCAGTGCTGTCGGCCCTGACTTGAGGCCGCCCCCTTATCCGCTCGTTCGCTCCGGAGTTCACACAATGGTTTCTGCAAACCTGACTGCTGACCGCGTCCTGTCCCGTCCCTCGGCTGTCCGGTCGGTTCCCGGCCCCACCAGGCTGCGGTTGGCCGATCTTTTGCACATCACCGACCAGACCACCGACGAGGTGCTGCGCGGGCGCTACGACCACTTGGTCCCGCCGGGTGGCGTGCCCACCGACGACCGCTGGTTCGTTCGGCTACAAGGTGACGACGAAGTGGACATCTGGCTGATCAGCTGGGCGCCCGGGCATCGCACCGAGCTGCATGATCACGGCGGATCGTTGGGGGCGCTGACTCTGCTGTCCGGGTCGGTCGACGAATTCCGCTGGGACGGACAGCGGCTGCGCCGGCGGCGTCTAGAGGCCGGTGACCAGGCCGGGTTCCCGTTGGGCTGGGTGCATGACGTGGTGTGGGCTCCGAGTGCCGCGGCTGCTGCCGTACCAGCGCCGGCGGCGGCCACGCTGAGCGTGCACGCGTACTCGCCGCCGCTGACCGTGATGTCGTATTACGAGGTCACCGCACAGCAGATGCTGCGCCGCAAGCGCACCGAGTTGACCGACCAACCGGAAAAGTTATGAGTCGCATCGATCAGGCATTAGACGCATCCCGCGCCCGTTTGCACCGGCTGGCTGCTGACGAGGTTCCCGCCGCACTGGACCGCGGCGCATTGCTCGTCGACATCCGCCCGCAGGCTCAGCGCACAACCGAGGGCGAGCTGCCGCCCGCGCTAAAGGCCCTGGTCATCGAACGCAACGTGCTGGAGTGGCGCTGCGACCCCACCAGCGACGCCCGGCTGCCGCAGGCCACCGGCGACGACGTGGAGTGGGTGATCCTCTGCTCAGAGGGCTACACGTCCAGCCTTGCGGCGGCCGCGTTGCAGGACCTGGGCCTGCACCGGGCCACCGACGTCGTCGGCGGTTATCACGCGCTGGCCGCCGCCGGAGTGCTGGCCCGGCGTTAGCCCGTCCTAGCCGCCCCCGCCGCCGCCGGAGTCCATGCCGTAACCCCACCAGTCCTCGGTCTCGGTGTAGTAAGTGTGCGTGGGAGGTGCCGGCGGCTCCGGCGCAGTGCTGGGTGGATCCGCTGGCAGCGGCGCCGGAAGCACGCTCGGCGTGCCCGCGGGCGCCGCATTCGCCGGGATGCTCACGGCCCCGAGGGGCAAACCGACAAGCACCCCTGCCACCGCGATCTTCGCGATGCTGCCGCGGGCGCTGGATAACCTTGCCCGAGTCATTGATTACTCCCTTCACCGGGTGCCGTATATCACACTGCTCATCGGATCCCGGACCGCTGATGTTGCCACGTAAAGGGCCGCCACGATAGATATTCATTGCGGCGTAGCTACTGTTCAGACAGGCGAAACCCGTCGCACACCTAGCGGCTTGCTGGCACGGCGTCAGCCGTCGCTGGCGTGCAGCAGCGGGCGCAGCTTCTCGGTCTTCGCCGGCGTCCAGCCGGGCGGCTGCAGCACTGCCGCCCAGCCGTTGGCCACGTCGGCGACGTAGACGTGACCGTGTCCCGCCGGAACCCCGGTTGCTACCGCCATGTCGGCCGACACCTGCAAGAACGTCACCACCGGGATCCACTCGGTCTCGGGCAGCACGTCGTAGCCACGCTTTTCGCGCAACCAGTCGGGTCGGCGGAACAGCAGATCAGGACTCCACCAGGCGATCGGGTCGGATGCGTGCTGCAGGTAAACCACCCGCGGGTGGTGCCACTCGGCGGCCGGGCGATTCAGATCGCCCGGCCGGGCCACGAACCGCACGTTGTGACCATCGTCGTAAATCGGCAGCCATTCCGGAGAACCGGGATCGCGGGTCGCGGTGAGGTCGGTCCAGATGGTGTTCTGGAACGTCGGCCCGGAAAACAGCGCGCCATCGGTGCGGGCCAGCACATTGTTGAGGCTCATGAACGGGGCTTCGCCGCCGAACGAGCCCAGGCTTTCACCGAACACCACGATCTTGGGGCGCTGCGCCTCGGGCAGTTGGCGCACCAGCCGGTCCACCGCCTCGAACAGCGCCTGGCCGGCGTGCCGGGCGTTCTCCTTGTCCACCAGAAACGACAACCAACTGGGCAGGAACGAGTACTGCATGCTCACGATCGCGGTGTTGCCGTTGTACATGTACTCCAGCGCCGAAGCTTCTGCCTCGTTGATCCAGCCGGTGCCGGTGGTGGTGCCGACCGCGACGACGGCGCGGCGCAGTCCGCCGGTGCGCTGCAACTCGCGCGCGGCCAACTCCGCCGTGGCAGTGATGCCGTCGGCGGATTCCAGCCCGGCGTAGGCGCGGATCGGTTCGAGTGCCGGGGCGCCGTTGAATGCGGTGAGCTGGGCGACGGTTGGCCCACCCTCGACGAAGATGCGGCCCTGATGTCCCAGCGATTCCCAGGTCACCAGCGACTGCGGCCCGCCGGAACGCAGCGGTGTCTTCGGCGCGGCGGTGTCGGGATTCATTTCGTTGTTGACCGACTCGAATGTGTTGTTCATGGTCCGCATCGCGAATTTCACCACCACGCCGTTGAGCAACGCGATCGTCAGCGCCACCAGTAGAAACACCACGATGACGGCTGAAACCCGCGGCGGCGCAAAGCGATCCAGCCGCAGATCCAGGAAGCGGAACAATCGGCGGATCAGCTGGCCGAACTCGACAACGGCGAACAGCACGATCAACGACAGCGCGGTGGCCAGTGGATAGTCGATCCACTTCAGGTGCGTGACTCCCATCAAATCGCGCACCCGGTCCTGCCAGACGTGAAACCAGATCACCATCGCGACCATGCCGACCGCTCCTGCGATGATCAGAATCAGCCACGCCCTGCGCGGTGCCGGCGGGCTGGAATCTTTCGACCGCATGTAACGGACCAGCCAGACCGCGAAAACCCCGAGGGCGTAGCCGGTCGCGCCGGACAGGCCGCTGACCAAACCCTGAAACAGCGGCCCGCGTGGCAACAGCGACGGCGTCATCGAAAACCATACGAACACCAGGCCGACGGCGGTGCCGGTGAAGGTGTAGTGCCGGACCCACCAGGCCTTCGTGCGTGGCGCCGCGACGGCTTGCGCGGGTTCGGCGATCGCCGCCTCGCTCACCTTGGGCTCCTTACCGGTGGGTGAAGTTCGGAGGCCGTTTTTCGATGAACGCCGCCATTCCTTCGGACTGGTCGTCGGTCGCGAAAGACGAATGGAACAGCCGACGTTCGTAGAGCAGCCCCTCGGCCAAGGTGGATTCGAAGGCGCGGTTGACCGCCTCCTTGGCCATCCGGGCCGCCGACCGGGACATCTGCGAAATGGTGGTGGCGACGGCTTTGGCCTCGGTCAGCAAGTCGTCTGCGGGCACTACCCGCGACACCAGGCCGCTGCGCTCGGCCTCGGCGGCGTCGATAGTGCGGCCGGTCAGGATCATGTCCATCGCCTTGGCCTTGCCGATCGCGCGGGTCAGCCGCTGTGAACCGCCCATGCCGGGCAGCACGCCGAGTTTGATCTCTGGTTGGCCGAATTTCGCTGTGTCAGCGGCGATCAGCACGTCGCACATCATCGCCAGTTCGCAGCCGCCGCCCAGCGCGTGGCCGGCTACCGCGGCGATCGTCGGTGTGCGAACGGCGGCCAGCTTGGCCCAGGGGGCGAAGAAGTCGCCGTCGAAGACGTCGGCGAAAGCCAGGCTGGACATTTCTTTGATGTCGGCGCCGGCGGCGAAAGCTTTCGCCGAGCCGGTGATCACGATCGCCCCGATGCCCTGGTCGCCATCGAATTCGGTTGCGGCAGTTGTCACTTCATCCATCATTTGGCTGTTGAGGGCATTGAGTGCCTGCGGCCGGTTCAACGTGATGGTGCCGATCCGCCCGTCGCGCTCGACCAGAATGGTTTGGTAAGCCATGTCCGCCTTCCTAGAACGTCAGGTCGTCGTCGACCGGTTCGAAGTATGCGTCGACGTCGGCCGCGCTGACCTGGGCCAGCGATGCCGGTGACCATTTCGGATTGCGATCCTTGTCGACCAGCTGAGCCCGGATGCCCTCTACCAGATCATGCGAACGCAGCGATGCACATGACACCCGATAGTCTTGGGCCAGAACCTCTTCCAGCGTGTTCAGCTTGGCTGCGCGGCGCACTGCCGCCAGCGTGACCGACAACGCGATCGGGGAGCGGGTGGCGATCAGGTTGGCAGCGTCTTGAGCAGGTCCCGAGCCGGGCCCGGCGTCATGGCCGCGCAGTGCGGCGACGATGTCGGCAACGGTGTCACCGGCGTAGCAATGATCGATCCAACCACGTTGCGCCACAAGGTTGCTCGGCGGAGGTTCGACGGCATGGGCGCCGAGTGCCCGCTCGACGCCGTCGGCGACGATGGCGTGGCTGAATGTGTCGAGTTTGTCGTGCGGAACGAAGTGGTCGGCGAACCCCAGTGCGATGGCGTCGGCGCCGGAGAACGGCGCACCGGTGAGCGCGGCGTGCAGACCCAGCGATCCCGGCGCCCGCGACAGCAGGTAAGCGCCGCCAACGTCTGGGATGAAGCCGATACCGACCTCGGGCATCGCCAGCTTGGACGTATCGGTCACCACGCGGGTGTTGGCGTGGGCGCCCACCCCGACGCCGCCGCCCATCACGATGCCGTCCATCAGGGCCACGTAAGGCTTTCCGAACCGACCGATCTGGCCGTTGAGCAGATACTCGTCGTGCCAGAACCGCCGCGCCGCGACCCCGTCGGCGCGCGCACTGTGGTAGATCGCCACCACATCGCCGCCGGCGCACAGGCCGCGCTCCCCGGCGCCGGAGAGCACCACCGCCCGGACCGCAGCGTCCTGCTCCCATTCGGCGAGCACCGCACTGAGCTCGTTGACCATGCCCTGGTTGAGCGAGTTGATGGCGTTGGGGCGATTGAGCGTCACAAAACCGACACCTTCTTCGACGCGACTCAAGATCTCGTCGGATGCGTCCGTCACGCGCGTCGTCTCCCCTCGGTGATTGCTGGTCAGGACTTGACCAGCAATCTAGATCGTTACCCGCTTCGAGGCGCTCGCGGGTAAGGTTTATCTCGAGTAGGTCCGGCCCCAGATCGAGAAACCCTCCGCTGGGAACTCGGCTGGACTACGGTTCGTTGATCGATTGTTCGCACAGCTCGAATTGACAGCTCAAGAGAGGATCCGACGGTGCGGGAGACTAGCAACCCGGTATTTCGCTCGCTACCCAAGCAGCGCGGTGGATACGCGCAGTTCGGGACTGGCGTCGCGGGCGCCGCGACTCAGTATGGGCATCAAACGGACCCCTATGCTCCGTATGCCGACCAGCGGGCAGGCGTTTCGCGTCCACTGACCATTGACGACGTCGTCACCAAGACCGGGATCACCCTGGCTGTGCTGTCGGCTGTGGCTGTCGTCTCCTACTTCTTGGTGGAGGCCAATCAGGCGCTGGCTGCCCCGTTCACCTTCATCGGTGCCTTCGGCGGGCTGGCCCTGGTGCTGATCGCCACCTTCGGGCGCAAGCAGGACAACCCCGCGATCGTGCTGACGTACGCGGGGCTGGAGGGACTGTTCCTGGGGGCCATCTCCTTCATCCTGGCCAACTTCGCGGTGTCGAGCACCAATGCCGGCGTGCTGATCGGACAGGCGATCCTGGGTACGCTCGGCGTTTTCGTCGGGATGCTCGTCGTCTACAAAACCGGCGCCATCCGGGTCACCCCGAAGTTCACCCGGATGATCGTCGCCGGCATCTTCGGTGTGGTGGTGCTGATGCTCGGCAACCTGGTGCTGGGGCTGTTCGGCGTCGGCCACGGTGAGGGACTGGGGCTGCGCAGCGGCGGTCCGCTGGCCATCATCTTCTCGCTGGTGTGCATCGGTCTGGCGGCGTTCAGCTTCCTGATCGACTTCGACGCGGCCGACCAGATGATCCGCGCCGGGGCGCCGGAGAAGGCGGCCTGGGGTATCGCGTTGGGCCTGACCGTCACCCTGGTCTGGCTCTACATCGAGATCCTGCGACTGCTCAGTTACCTACAAAACGACTAGCCTTTCGCGAAAAGAGCCGGCACGTACCTACGTGCCGGCTTTTTCGTGCGCCGGGAGCGCCACCTGTCGTCATCGAGTGTGACGTGCTGGCCTCGACGGTGAACTGGCGGTGGGGCCGTGCGGCGTGTCGCCGCCATGGCTTGACACTCAACGCCCAGGACTCACACTGGAAAGTCGGGAGCCTTCGAGCGCCCGTTAGGACAGCCGCTCGATCACCATCGCCATGCCCTGACCGCCGCCGACGCACATGGTTTCCAGGCCGAACGTCTTGTCGTGAGTGGTCAGGTTGTTCAGTAGCGTGGTCGCGATGCGGGCGCCGGTCATGCCGAACGGGTGGCCCAGCGCGATCGCACCGCCCGAAACGTTCAGCTTGTCCTCGTCGATGCCCAATTCGCGGGCCGAGCCGAGTACCTGTACCGCGAAGGCCTCGTTGATCTCGAACAGATCGATGTCCTTGATCGACATGCCGGCGTTCGCCAGTGCCTTCTTGCTCGCCTCGATCGGACCCAGGCCCATGATCTCCGGGCTCAGGCCGCTCACCCCGGTGGCCACTACCCGCGCCAGCGGGGTCAGGCCGAGCTCTTTGGCCTTGGTGTCGCTGGTGATCACCACCGCGGCGGCGCCGTCGTTCAGGGGGCAGGCATTGCCCGCGGTCACGGTGCCGTTCGGCCGGAACACCGGTTTGAGCTCGCTGACCTTCTCGTAGCTGGTTCCCGGTCGCGGGCCGTCGTCGGTGCTGACCGTGGTGCCGTCCGGAAGGGTGACCGGCACGATCTCGCGCTCGAAAAACCCGCTTTTGATCGCCTCCTCGGCCCGGTTCTGGCTGCGCACTCCCCAGTGGTCTTGGTCTTCGCGGCTGATTCCGGTCAGGATGGCGACGTTTTCAGCGGTCTGCCCCATCGCGATGTAGATGTCGGGCACCGCCTGGTCGGAGCGGGGGTCGTGCCATTCGTCGGCGCCCTCGGCCGCGACGGTCGTGCGTTGTTGGGCATCGTCGAACAATGGGTTCTTGGTGTCCGGCCAGGAGTCCGAGTTGCCCTTGGCGAACCGGGAGACCGTCTCGACGCCGGCGGAGATGAACGCGTCTCCTTCACCGGCCTTGATCGCATGAAAGGCCATTCGGATGGTTTGCAGCGACGACGAGCAGTATCGGTTGACGGTGGTGCCCGGCAGGAAGTCGTAGCCGAGCTCGACGGCGACGACGCGCGCCATGTTGAAGCCTTGCTCACCACCCGGCAGGCCGCAGCCCAGCATCAGGTCGTCGATCTGGTGCGGGTTCAACGCGGGCACCTTGTCCAGTGCGGCGCGCACCATCTGCGCGGCCAGGTCGTCGGGCCGGATGCTGACCAGCGACCCTTTCATGGCACGGCCGATCGGCGAACGGGCAGTTGAGACGATGACGGCTTCCGGCATGACGGCTCCTCGGTGGGGTGTGGTCTGGACCCGAATCTAGCCCGGTGACGATGGGGGCCGGCTCGCGGCCCGAGGACAAGCCGGGCGATCTAGCCGGGGGCAGGTCCGATGATGGGAGCGGGTACGCCCGTCGTGGGCCGTCGCAACAGCCGCGACAGTAGCGCCAGGCCCGGGTAGCTGAAACCGGACTCGGTGGCGGTGGCCGACGCCAGGGCCGGTTCGCCGACCCACACGCCGAGCGCTTGGCACAACGCCGGCAGCAGCTGATTTGCGGCGAGCGCGTATCCGGCCGCCGACGGATGGAACTGGTCGTCGGACAGCATCAATTCGGGTATATGCCGAAACTCGGCGCTGAGCAACGAGGCCAGCGGCACCGGTACGCCGCCGGCCCCCCGGACGGCGGCGGACTGGGCACGCGCCAGCCGAAGACCTCGGGCGCGTACCGTCCAGCGCAGCGGCTGCGGAATGGCCTTGACGACCCCGAAATCTGGGCAGGTGGCGACCACGACCACCGCGCCGCTGGCGCATAACCGCCGCACCGCTGCGCCGAGCCGCCGCGCGGAGGCGCCGATGCCGTTCAGCGCGGTGACGTCATTGGCACCGATCAAGATCACCGCGGCGTCCGGCGGCGGACCGGCCACGAACATCGCGTCGACCTGGCCGGACAAGCCTTTCGACGTGGCTCCGACGATCGCTTTGGTGCTCAACCGGATGCGTTTGCCGCTGTGGTCGGCAAGTCCGCGCGCGATCAGCACCCCGGGGACTTCGTCGGCGGTGCGACAGCCGTACCCGGTTGCCGTGGAGTCGCCGAAGATCATCAGGTGCACATCGACGGGCATCCCGCGTTCCCAGCGCTGCACGGGACCGCCACCCGGGCCATAGACCCCGTCAGCCCGCGGCGGGACGTCCCAGGATTTCGGGATGACGCTGCGCGCCTTGGCGGCTTGGCCGATCAGCAGGTTGCGTGCGCCCAGATAGGCAGTACCGGTCGACGCCAGCGCACCTGCGGCGGCCAGCGCAACTATCGAACCCCGCGGTGCGCGCAGTACCACGTGATCAGTTTAGGTCGCCGACAGCGGGCGTTCGCTGGCGCCGAGGGCCGACACGATTACGGGACGGATCAGTTCTGATATCGAATCAGACTCTTTGATTGTTGAAATTCTAAGAAGTGTCAAGCTAAGTTTGCGAGGTTGGCTGAGTGCTAGGCCGGGTACACATCACTGGGTAGTAGCTGAACCCGATGCTCCGCTACTTCGTCGACTTACTACAACGACGTAGGAAGTGTTGAGCATGAGCGCACCCACCGAGGTACCCAGTATTCCGCCGGCGAGTGTCCGAGCCCTAAAGGCAGCGCGTCCGCGCAGCTTTCCTGCTAGCGACGGCGCACCCGTCGAGGTCGTCGAAAGCGGCCCCAGCCTTCCCGGAATGATCGCGGCGCTGGCATGCCGGCTGACGATCCGGCCGGTTTTGGCCGTGGGCAGCCACATACCGCATATGCCGTGGCCGTTCGGCCTCATCGACTTCGCGTCACGGGCTTTGCTTCCCGCCCCCGGAACCGTCCGCGCGACAGTCGGATTGCCGCACGCCACGGCGCAACTCGTCCGTGCGCCCGGCGTACTACCGGCCGACGGCAAACGACGGGTGGTGCTCTATCTGCACGGCGGCGCTTTTCTGACCTGCGGGGTCAACTCGCACAGCAGGATCGTCAACGCATTGTCGAAATATGCCGACTCTCCGGTGCTGGTGGTCAATTACCGGCTGATTCCGAAGCATTCGGTCGGCACGGCACTGAACGACTGCCACGATGCCTACCGCTGGCTGCGGTTGCGTGGATACCAGCCGGACCAGATCGTGTTGGCCGGCGACTCCGCCGGTGGTTACCTGGCTTTGGCACTGGCGCAACGGCTTCAGCAGGTCAACGAGGAACCGGCTGCGCTGGTGGCGATCTCGCCGCTGCTGCAGCTGGCCAAAGAGCCCAAGCAGGCGCATCCCAATATCAGGACCGACGCGTTGTTCCCGGCGAAGGCCTTCGACGCGTTGGTCGCGTTGGTCGCCAAGGCCGCGGGCAAGCACATCGTCGACGGAAAGCCCGAGCAACTCTACGAGCCGCTTGACCACATCGAGCCGGGGCTGCCGCAGACGTTGATCCACGTGTCGGGATCCGAGGTGCTGTTGCACGACGCGCGGGTGGCCGCCGGCCGCCTCGCGGCGGCAGGGGTGCCGACCGAGGTCCGGGTCTGGCCCGGCCAGATCCACGACTTTCAGCTTGCCGCACCGGTTGTGCCCGAAGCGACGCGCTCCTTGCGGCAGATCGGCGAGTACATCCGCGAAGCCACCGGCTGAGCATCGTCCGGGCGTGCCCGCGCGCGCCGTCGCAGCACCTGAGACGATGGACGCATGCGGATCGCGCGACACATCAGTGAGCTCATCGGGAATACGCCACTAGTTCAGTTGAACTCAGTCGTGCCGCCCGGCTCCGGCAGGGTGGTCGCCAAGGTCGAATACCTCAACCCGGGCTCGAGCTGCAAGGACCGCATCGCGGTCAAGATGATTGACGCCGCCGAGGCCAGTGGCCAGCTCAAGCCGGGCGGCACCATCGTCGAACCCACCTCCGGAAACACCGGCGTCGGCTTGGCTTTGGTGGCCCAGCATCGCGGTTACCGGTGTGTGTTCGTCTGCCCCGACAAGGTCAGCGAAGACAAGCAGAACGTGTTGCGCGCCTACGGCGCTGAAGTGGTGGTATGCCCCACCGCAGTACCGCCTGACCACCCGGACAGCTACTACAGCGTCTCCGACCGGTTGGTCGCCGAAATCGACGGCGCCTGGAAGCCCGACCAGTACTCCAATCCACAAGGCCCGGCGAGCCACTACGAGACCACCGGCCCGGAGATTTGGGCCGACACTGACGGCCAGGTCACCCATTTCGTGGCGGGTATCGGGACCGGCGGCACGATTACCGGCGCCGGTCGCTACCTCAAGGAGGTATCGGGTGGACGACCAGGAGGGCCGGTACGCATTATCGGCGCCGACCCGGAAGGTTCGGTGTACTCCGGTGGCAGTGGCCGGCCGTATCTGGTCGAGGGGGTAGGTGAGGACTTCTGGCCGGCGGCTTACGACCGCAACGTCCCCGACGAGATCATCGCAGTGTCGGACTCCGATTCGTTCGACATGACCAGAAGGCTGGCCCGCGAGGAGGCCATGCTGGTCGGCGGCTCGTGCGGGATGGCGGTGGTCGCCGCACTGAAGGTGGCCGAGCAAGCCGGGCCCGACGCGCTGATCGTCGTGTTGCTGCCGGACGGCGGCCGCGGTTACATGTCGAAGATTTTCAACGACGCGTGGATGTCGTCGTATGGGTTCTTGCGCACCAGGCTGGACGGCTCGATCGAACAGCCGACGGTAGGGGAGGTGCTACGCGGAAAGTCCGGTGTGCTACCCGATCTGGTGCACACCCACCCATCGGAAACCGTGCGCGATGCGATCGGCATCCTGCGCGAGTACGGGGTGTCGCAGATGCCTGTCGTCGGCGCCGAGCCGCCGGTGATGGCCGGCGAGGTGGCCGGCAGTGTGTCGGAGCGCGAACTGCTTTCCGCCGTCTTCGAGGGCCGCGCCAACCTGGCCGACGCCGTGGGGATGCACATGAGTCCGCCGTTGCCGATCATCGGAACCGGCGAACTGGTCGGCTCGCTGGCCAAGGCGCTGCGGGACTTGGACGCCGTCATGGTCGTCGAAGAAGGCAAACCGGTAGGGGTCATTACCCGCTACGACTTGTTGGGCTTCCTCTCCGACGGCCCGCGACGGAAGTAGCCGGGCGACCAACAGGCAAATTACTTCGGGTAGCAAACCACTGTGCTTCCGGGTGGCCCGGGGCTGCGGTCGATGGAAGTAGCACATCGTGCCTCGCCGAAGCTTTGCTCGCCGCAGCTTACCGACTGCGGTTCTCGGATAACCTAGTGCCGCTCAGTCCAGCAAATCTTGTGCAGAGGGAAAGCCGTAGATGACCGACCAACCGTACCCGCCGGCCGGCGACGCCACGGCGTCGTCGCCCCCGCCGCCTCCGCCGCTCGGCGGCGACTATCCGCCGCCGCCACCACCGTCGGGCGGATACGCGCCGCCGCCGCCCGGCCCGGCAATCCGCGGGCTGGCGCCGCAGGCCTACACGCCGTGGCTGGCCCGGGTCGGGGCCTACCTGATCGACACCCTGCCGTTCGCGCTGATCCTCGGCGTCGGCTGGCTGGTGCTGCAGAACTCGGTGGATACCGTCTGTTTGACCGACATCACGCGATACGACGTGGACCAGATCTGCGCGACCGGCTACTCCACGGTGGGTGTGACGGTGATGTGGGTTGCAGTGCTGGCCGGGCTGTTCTATCTGGTCTGGAACTACGGCTACCGGCAGGGCGCCACCGGATCGAGCATCGGTAAGTCGGTGCTGAAGTTCAAAGTCGTCAGCGAGAACACCGGGCAGCCGGTTGGTTTCGCGATGTCGGTGCTGCGCCAGATCAGCCACGTCGTCGACGCTGTCCCGTTCTATGTCGGCTTTTTGTTCCCGCTGTGGACCGCCAAGCGCCAGACGCTGGCCGACAAGATCATGGCGACGGTATGCCTGCCACTCGAGCAGACGGCGCCGGATGGGACATCCGACTAGGAATTGCGCCAGCCGCGGATGGCTAGGCTGATCGTCGATGAGCGAACAGCGCAGGGTGCCCGCAGCCGGCGACGGACACTTCGACACCGCCGGGCTCGCCACCAAGGCCATCCATGCCGGCTACCGGCCTGACCCGTTGACCGGTGCGGTCAACGCGCCGATCTATGCGAGCAGCACCTTCGCGCAGGACGGGGTCGGTGGTCTGCGCGGCGGATTCGAGTACGCGCGCACCGGCAACCCGACCCGCACCGCGCTGGAGACGGCATTGGCCGCCGTCGAGGACGGCAGGTTCGGCCGGGCGTTCGGGTCCGGCATGGCGGCCGGCGACTGTGCGCTGCGAGCGGTGCTGCGGCCGGGAGACCATGTGGTTATCCCGGACGACGCCTACGGCGGAACCTTCCGGCTGATCGACAAGGTGTTCACCGGGTGGGGCGTGCAGCACACCCCGGTCGCCCTGTCCGATCTGGACGCGGTCCGCGCAGCTATCACTCCTCGCACCCGGTTGATCTGGGCGGAAACACCCACCAACCCGCTGCTTTCGATCGCCGACATCGCGGCAATCGCCGAGCTCGGCGCCGAGACTGGCGTGAAAGTATTGGTGGACAACACATTTGCGTCACCGGCGCTGCAACAGCCGTTGACGCTCGGCGCCGACATCGTGCTGCACTCGACCACCAAGTACATCGGCGGCCACTCCGACGTGGTGGGCGGAGCGCTGATCACCAACGACGAAGAGTTGGACGCGGCGTTTGCTTTCTTGCAGAACGGCGCCGGCGCGGTGCCCGGCCCGTTTGACGCCTACCTGACCATGCGCGGCCTGAAGACACTGGTGCTGCGGATGCAGCGGCACAGCGAAAATGCCGCTGCCGTAGCAGAATTCCTCACCGAACACGGATCGGTGAGTGCGGTTTTGTATCCGGGTCTGCCGACCCATCCCGGCCACCGGATCGCGGCGCGGCAGATGCGCGGTTTCGGCGGCATGGTCTCGGTGCGGATGCGGGGCGGACGCAGCGCCGCCGAGGCGCTGTGCGCCAACACCAAAGTGTTCATCCTGGCCGAGTCGCTCGGAGGGGTCGAGTCGCTGATCGAGCATCCCGGGGCGATGACCCATGCGTCGACCGCCGGTTCCCAGCTGGAGGTGCCGGACGATCTGGTGCGGCTCTCGGTCGGCATCGAGGACATCGCAGACCTGATAGCCGATCTCGACCAGGCGCTTAGCTAGCCCGAGTTCCGCGGGGCCAAGGCCTGGCGAATGGCCGCGGTCGTCACCGCCAGGTTGACCTCGGCCAGTTCCGGTTCGGACTCGCGTGCCCAACTACCGCTGGCGATGTCCCCTGCCCGGCCGAGCACCCACTCCCAAGCGCGCTCGTTAAGGCTGAGCACCGCATTCAGGCCGTCGACGGTATGCAGCAGCGCGATCAGTGCCGCCATCGGTGGGGCGGGGCTGCTGTCATCCAGCAACACCGACATGAGCGTCGCGCGAATCGCATCGACCCGAGTGCGATCGAGTAGCGGCCACGCATAAACCCGTTTGAATCCATTGCCCTGCAGTCGAACTCGGTGGATCTGACCGCCATCCTGCAACTGGGACAACACTGCGGCGGTAGCCTGGCGGCGCAGCTTTGCGATCGCAGCAGCAGGGCTCATGGGGCGGCGCAGCAGCATTTCCAGCGCGGGCGCGGCCACGGGATCGGTTGGCTCCGGTCCGATCAGCGCAACCAGCTGACCGGCGTGCACCGGTTCGTAGTCCATCGCCGGACGGATGCGGCAGTCATACGCCAGGTCCAGCAGCACCGCGGCGCTCAACACGCGCCCGTGCAGCGCCCGGTCCAATGCGGGCTGCGCCGACGCGTTGTCGAGCAGGAGCAAGGCCAAATCCTCGGCGATGCGCGCCATCAGCCGAATTGATCCCGCCCTTGTCCCGACCGGTGCCTTGATCAGGCGTGATACGGCTCCGCGCTGACCAGCGTCACTTCGACGGTGTTGCCGTTGGGCACCGTGTAACTGCGCGTCTCACCGACCTTGGCGTCGATCAGGGCGCCGCCCAGCGGCGAGTTCGGTGAGTACACCTCGAGTTTGCCGTCGTTGACGCCCTCCTGGCGGGTGGCGATCAGGAACGTCTCGCTGTCGGACTTGTCGCCGTTGTAGTACACCTTCACCACCGAACCGGGCAGTGCCACGCCGGACTGCTTGGGAGCCTCGCCGACCTTGGCGTTGTTGAGCAAGTCCTGCAGCTGACGAATGCGGGCCTCTTGCTGGCCCTGCTCTTCGCGGGCGGCGTGGTATCCGCCGTTCTCCCGCAGGTCGCCCTCCTCGCGCCGATCGTTGATTTCCGCGGCGATGACCGGACGGTTTGCGATCAACTGATCGAGCTCAGCCTTGAGCCGGTCATGTGACTCCTGGGTCAACCAGGTCACCTGAGTGTCCGTCATCTCGTCGTGCTCCTTGTGGTGTCGGTTCCGCGGCGTCCGCGTCGATAGGTTGTCTGTCTTGCTGCCGGGCGTTCCACCGCGTGTACTGCCGACCCCAGTAGTCGGGCGGACCCCTGCGCGCCGCATCTGGCCGCTAATGCAGCAATACACGGTCCCACTTGGAACCGTGCATCCGAATAGCGTACCACCGCCGTTGCAGGCGCCGGGTACGTTTTCTTCAGTTCGGTGTTTGCCGGCAGGTTGGCGGAGGCGGGAAGCGGTCAGGGCGCGCGCAGGTAGGACGGCACGTCGGGGCCGCAGCCGTAGACGTCGCCCACCATCGGCGGCTGGGAGGACTTGACGATCGTCGTCACCTGGACCGTTGCCTCGGATGCCGGGGGAACCAGCACCTCACGCCGACCCGTCTCACTGCCGTCTTTTGCGCGCACCCGCACGATGCAGTCAACCGGCTGCGACGGGTCTGATCGCGTCACGGTGATCGTTACCGACACCGTCTCCTGGTCGATCACCCGATAGCCGGCCAGCGTGCCCGCGACGTCGCTGCGACCCAACCGTTGGTAACCGATGACGGCGACCACGATGCCGACGATGACACCTATCCCAGCCAGGGCAAAAACGACCCGGCGCCGCGGCGCGCGGGGAAATTGGCCATGCCCGTAGCGGGTGCGCGGCGGCTGCAAGGAACGTTCGGTCATGTGTCTCGCGGTGCGTGCCGGGTAATCAGGTTTCGGGCCCCGGGACCCGGGATGAAACTATTAGGACTGGAACTATAGGGCCACAGACCAGCTCGAAAAACATGGGACAGGGAGCACGTGAGCGAACTGCGGTTGATGGCGGTGCACGCCCACCCGGACGACGAGTCCAGCAAGGGTGCCGCCACCCTCGCCTACTACGCCGATAAGGGCCACCGCGTGCTGGTGGTGACCCTGACCGGAGGCGAACGCGGCGAAATCCTCAACCCGGCGATGGACCTGCCCGAGGTGCACGGCCGCATCGCCGACATCCGCCGCGACGAGATGGCCAAGGCCGCCGAGATCCTCGGCGTCGAACACACCTGGCTGGGCTTCGTCGATTCCGGGCTGCCGAAGGGGGATCCGCCGCCGCCGCTGCCCGAGGACTCCTTCGCGCTGACCCCGCTGGAGGTGTCCACCGAGGCGCTGGTGCGGGTGGTGCGCGAGTTCCGGCCGCATGTGATGACGACCTACGACGAGAACGGCGGCTACCCGCACCCCGACCACATCCGCTGCCACCAGGTCACCGTCGCGGCATACGAAGCGGCCGGTGACTATCGGCGCTTCCCGGACGCGGGCGCGGTGTGGTCGGTGGCCAAGCTGTACTACAACCACGGATTCCTGCGCCAGCGGATGCAGCTGCTGCAGGAGGAATTCGCCAAGCACGGCCAGCAGGGCCCGTTCGAGAAGTGGCTGGCGCACTGGGATCCCGCGCACGACGTCTTCGCCGACCGGGTGACCACGCGCATCGAGTGCTCGGCGTATTTCAGTCAACGTGACGACGCGCTGCGGGCTCACGCCACCCAGATCGATCCGAAAGGAGATTTCTTCGCCGCCCCGATCGCCTGGCAGCAGCGGTTGTGGCCCACCGAAGAGTTCGAGTTGGCGCGCTCGCGTATTCCGGTGCGTCTTCCCGAAGCCGATCTGTTCGCCGGGATCGAGGCCGAGCAGTGAACCGACTTTCCCTTGCAGCGCTGCGGGTGTTCGCCGACTTGCAGGCCGACGACGCCCCGCACAACACCGGACCGGATTTCGGCAAAGCCAGCCCGTTCGGGTTGCTGGTGGTGGTGCTGCTATTGCTCAGCTTGGTGTTTTTGGTGCGCTCGATGAACCGGCACCTGAAAAAGCTGCCGGAGTCCTTCGACCCGCAAAACCCCGGGCCGGATCAGGCCGTGGACGACGGCACCATCGTCGCCGATAAGCCGACCGAGGGTCACGCCGACGGCCGGTTCCCCCATGAGCCCGGCTGAGTCTTTCGGGAAAAACATGCTCGCGCTGGCGGCCAGCCCCTACCTCCGCCAGCACGCGGACAACCCGGTGCATTGGCAGCAGTGGTCGCCGCGGGCGCTGGCCGAGGCCGCGGAACGGGATGTGCCGATCCTGCTGTCGGTCGGCTACGCCGCATGTCACTGGTGTCACGTCATGGCGCACGAGTCTTTCGAGGACGACGAGGTGGCCGCGGCGATGAACACGGGGTTCGTGTGCGTCAAAGTCGACCGCGAGGAGCGGCCCGACATCGACGCGGTCTACATGAACGCCACGGTCGCGCTCACCGGGCAGGGCGGCTGGCCCATGACGTCTTTTCTCACGCCGGACGGCCGGCCCTTCTTCTGCGGCACCTACTATCCGAAAGCATCGTTCTTGCAGCTACTTTCAGCAGTGGCCAGTACCTGGCGTGATCGTCGCGACGAGGTCGAGCAGGCCTCCGATCACATCGCGAGCGAACTCCAGTCGATGGCATCCGGACTGCCCGGCGGCCCGCAAGTGGCGAGCTCGCTGTGTGACGCGGCTGTCGCTGCCGTTCTGCACGACGAGGACACCGTCCGCGGCGGTTTCGGCGGAGCGCCGAAATTCCCGCCGTCGGCGTTGCTCGAGGCGTTGCTGAGGCACTACGAGCGGACCGGCTCGTCGCGGGCGCTGGATGCGGTTCACCGTACCGGCGGCGCGATGGCCCGCGGCGGGATCTATGACCAGCTGGCCGGCGGATTCGCCCGCTACAGCGTCGACAACGCTTGGGTGGTACCGCATTTCGAGAAGATGCTGTACGACAACGCGCTACTTCTGCGCACTTACGCGCACTGGGCTCGTCGCACCGGGGATGACTTGGCCCGCCGGGTCGCCGGCGAGACCGCACGTTTTCTGCTCGACGAGTTGGCCGATGCTGACATGTTCACCTCGTCGCTGGACGCCGATGCCGATGGCAGCGAAGGCTCGACCTACGTGTGGACGCCTGAGCAACTGACGGCAGTGCTCGGCGATGATGACGGACGTTGGGCCGCTGCGGTTTTCGGGGTCACTGCGGTAGGCAACTTCGAAGCCGGCGCGTCGGTGCTGCAATTGCCCGGCGATCCGGATGACCCGAGCCGGTTCGAACGCGTGCGCTCCGCGCTGCTGGCCGCCCGGCGCACCCGGGCCCAGCCGGGTCGCGACGACAAGGTCGTGACCGCTTGGAACGGGCTGGCCATCACCGCGCTGGCCGAGGCGAGTGTGGCGTTGGCCGCACCGGAGTTGGCCGACGCCGCCGCTGCATGCGCGACGGCGCTGGTCGAGCTGCACCTGGTGGACGGCCGGCTGCGCCGGGCCAGCCTGGGCGGGCGGGTCGGCGAGAGCGACGCAATCCTGGAAGACCACGCCATGCTGGCCACCGGGCTGCTGGCGCTCTATCAGTTGACCGCCGACGATGCGTGGCTGACGACGGCGGTCGACCTGCTCGATATTGCGTTGGCGCACTTCGCCGATCCCGAGCGCTCGGGCCGCTGGTTCGACTGCGCAGACGATGCCGAGCAGCTGCTGGTGCGGCCCGCCGACCCGCTCGACGGTGCGACGCCGTCGGGCGCATCCTCGATCGCCGAGGCGCTGCTGACCGCGGCGCATCTGGTTGATGCGGGCCGTGCTGATCGTTACCGGCAGGCGGCGGCCGAGACCCTGCAGGCACACTCCCTGCTGCTGGCCCGCGCGCCGCGCTCGGCCGGGCATTGGCTGGCAATCGCCGAATCCGCGGTGCGCGGGCCGTTGCAGATCGCGGTGGCCTGTGAGCCGTCCGGCTCGTCGCTGTTGGCCGACGCGCGCCGACTCGCACCCGGCGGGGCGATCGTGGTCGGCGGGGCGATCGGGTCGTCGGAGCTGCTGGTCGGCCGCGACCGGGTGGCCGGTGCGGACGCAGCTTATGTGTGCCGCGGCCGGGTTTGCGACATGCCGGTCACCACGGCCGAGGACCTGGCGGCGGCGCTCACCTCGCCGCTGTAGCGTTGCCTGTCATGCCGAGCCGTGAGCAGATCGCCGACACCGTCAACCGCTACATCAGTCTGGTCGCCAAGGGCAGCGCTGACGATTTGGTCGAGTTGTACGCCGACGACGCCACCGTCGAGGACCCGGTCGGCGGCGAGGTGCACATCGGCCGGCAGGCGATCCACGGCTTCTACTCCGCGGTCGACAACGTGGAACGGGAATGCGAGCTGGTGACGTTGCGGGTGGCCGGCAACGAGGCGGCTTTCCAGTTCAAGCTGACCGTGATCGCCGGTGAGCACCGGATGTTGATCGAGCCGATCGATGTGATGGCGTTCGGCGACGACGGCAAGGTGACCGCGATGAAGGCCTACTGGTCGGCCGACGACGTCACGCAGCTTTAGCCCGCTAGGCCGGGTGGCCGACGTAGAAGACTGCCAACCACACCGCGATGTAGTGGCAGATCGCAGCCAGCACCGTGCAGGCGTGAAAGAACTCGTGGTAGCCGAACGTCCTTGGCCACGGGTCGGGCCAGCGCAGCGCGTACAGAATGCCGCCGATGCTGTATAGCGTGCCGCCGACGACCAGCAGCACCATCGCGGCTACCCCGGCGATGTGCATGATCATCGCCACGTAGAACGCGGCGACCCAGCCGAGCAGCAGGTACAGCGGGACGCCGACCCAGCGCGGCGCAGTAGGCCAGCACATCTTGAGCAACACCCCGGCGATTGCACCGGCCCACACGATGCTCAGCACCAGCATCCCCGCGTCAGGCGACATCGCCAGCAGCGCGAACGGCGTGTAGGTGCCGGCGATCAATATGAAGATCATCGAATGGTCGAGCCGCTTCATCCGGATGCGGGCTTTCGCCGATTTCCAGGTGACCCGGTGATAGATGGCGCTGACGGTGAACATCCCCACCACGGCGCCGACGTAGACAAAGGTCGCCAAACCGGCTGTGAGCCCTTTCAGCGGCCAGGACACCGAGATCAGCGTTGCGCCGGCGGCGACCGCGAAGACAGCCGATACCAGATGGATCCAGCCGCGCGCCCTCGGCTTGGTCAACACGTCGGCGGCAGACTGCAGAACCTGACCGGCGACTTCCTCGACGGTGTCAGCCGGACCGAGAGTGCGAGGCTCGGCGGCCACGTGCGTCTCGCGGGTCAATGCTCCTCCGTAATGCTTTCCCAACCTTGCCTGACTTTGCGCCCGGATCGCTGGTAAGCGCTGACTTCCACAGTAATCTGGATTCCTGTGGAGATCATTCCGCCGCGCCTTAAGGAACCGCTGTATCGGATCTATGAGTTGCGGCTGCGGCAAGGTCTGGCCGCCTCCAAATCCGCGCTGCCGCGCCACATCGCGGTGCTGTGCGACGGCAACCGGCGGTGGGCACGCGACGCCGGATACGACGACGTCAGCTACGGGTACCGGATGGGTGCGGCCAAGATCGCCGAGATGCTGCGCTGGTGCCAAGAAGCCGGCATCGAAATGGCCACCGTCTATCTGCTTTCCACCGAAAACCTGCGCCGCGATCCGGCCGAATTGGCCGCGCTCATCGAGATCATCACCGACGTCGTCGAGGAGATCTGTGCACCGGCCAACCGCTGGAGTGTGCGCACTGTGGGGGATCTGGAGCTGATCGGTGAAGAGCCCGCGCGGCGCCTGCGCGACGCGGTGAAGGGCACGAGCACGCATCCGATGGCGATGCCGGCTTTCACGTCAACGTCGCCGTCGGGTACGGCGGGCGCCAGGAGATCGTCGACGCCGTCCGCGCACTGCTGAACAAGGAGATCGCCAACGGGGCCAGCGCCGAGGAACTCGTCGACGCCGTCACCGTCGACGCGATCTCGGAGAACCTGTACACCTCGGGGCAGCCGGACCCTGACCTGGTGATCCGAACGTCGGGGGAGCAGCGACTGTCCGGTTTCCTGCTGTGGCAGAGCGCCTACTCGGAGATGTGGTTCACCGAAGCGCACTGGCCCGCATTCCGCCGGGTCGACTTCCTGCGCGCACTGCGCGATTACAGCCAACGCCATCGCCGTTACGGCACCTGACGACATGTCACACTGAGAACATGGCGGCGCTGTCGGCGTTGGTGTTTGCGCTGAGTTGGTGGCTGGGGCAGTACCTGTTGGCCCGCGGCCCGCGCAAGCCCGTGCTGGCGTTGGCCTCGATCGGGCTGTGCAGCTTTGCGACGGCGGTGGCGCTGGATGCGGTGCGGCTCGTCACGCAGTCCACACTGCTCGGCCACATCGAGATCTACCTGGTTGCCGTCCCCGGCGTGGCGTGGTTCGCGGTGCTGGTCGAGCTGGCCCGGCCCAGCGACAGCGGGCGGGCGCGGACCGGGGAGGTGCTGCTGGTCGGTGCGGTTGCTGTGCTGACGCTGGTCGGCGCGACGCTGGCCGGCAGTGTGAGTGGGCCGCTGCGGCTCGGCCACCTGGTGATGGTCGCGGTGATCTCGGCGTCCACGCTGGGCGCGCTGGTCGCTGCCCTGAGACGTCCGGCGCAGCCGATCCCGGTGGTCGGGCTGGCCGTGATCGCGACGCTGTTTTTCGCGCTCGCCAACGCCATCCTGATCATTCCGTTGGGGATCGTGCCGAGCTGGCTGGCGTTGGCGTCGACGGGCTGCGACGTGCTGGCGCTGGGTGTGGCGGTTGCGCTGTGGGACGCGTTCGACGAGGGGCAGGCGCTGCGCGCCGACATGCTGCGCTCATTCACCGGCACCGGCGCGGTCGCGGTGCTGCTCGGCGGCCAGATGCTGATCGGCATCGCATTGACGGGAAAGCAGATGACCGCGCAGACCGCGCTGACGGTGCTGCTGTTCACCAGCGTGGCGATCGCGACCTCCGTGCAGGTGCTGGCCGACCCGCTGGCCGGGCTGCTGGACCGGCTGGTGTTCTCGCGGTCCCCGATGCTGCGGGCCGACCGGGAAACGTTGCGGCGCACGCAATCCGCGTTGCCGCTGCGGTCGGCCGATCCGCTCGACGACTTCGACGATGACACATTCGCCCGACTGACCCGGCGCGCGCTGGGACACTACGGCGACCTGTCCAAGCTGGTCGCCAGCCCGCTGACCGCGTTGCCGGCCATTGACGAGCGGCTGGCCGCGCGCGGCGCGCCCGACCAGCCGCTGGAGCGGGCCGTCGAGCTCAAGGCTCTGCTGGCGGATCGCATCGCGCGGCTCAAACCCCGCGATGCCGGCGATTTCGGCACCACCGAGCAATGGCGCTACTACAACTCGCTGTATTTCCCCTACGTCGTGGGTGTGCGCGCCTACGCCCAAAACGCGACCGCCGCCGGGCTGGACGCCACCGCCCGGCAGGCCTGGCAGTGGTTCGTCACCGAGGTCCCGCAGCGGTCGCTGCACAACTGGCAGAACGCTGCGGCCCGACTGATCGCCGCCGATCTGCGTGGCCGGGTGGCCGTCGCTAGTTAGCGGGCAATAAGGCCTGGCCGCGCTAGTCAAGGAATACGTGGCATAAATCACGCTGTTGACCTGCGCATGGCATTGCTTGGCAGTGCCACGCGTCGATCTGGCAGTCGCAGAACGGCACGCTCAGATGTGTTCGACCCGACATCTCAAGGAGTTTCCGACATGACCGCTGTTACTGGACTGGCCCCCCGACCCCTCGCCGACTCGACCGACTCCTTGCTGCGCTTTGCCATGCGGCTCGACGCAACGCTGACCGGGTTCGCCGGCCTGATGATCGCCGCGGCCGCTGACCCGCTCTCGTCGCTCACCGGGCTGAGTTCCATCGCCGAGTACGGTATCGGGGCGTTCTTCGTGCTCTACGGACTGGTGGTGTTCGGCCTCGCCGCGGCGCTCGATCTGCGCCGCGCCGGGTTCGGCGTCGTCATCGCCAACAGCGTCTTCACGGTGGCGGCGGTCGTCGTGGCGGCCGCGGACGTACTGCCGCTGACCGAGACGGGGATCGCCGTGACGCTGGCCAGCGGTGCCTTCACCGCGCTGATCGGTTACCTGCAATACCTCGGAGTGCGCCGTCTGCCGGCGTGACTCCCATCCCGCCGATGCGGGGCGCCGCCGTCAGAGGTTGCGGTGCGCGCCTCCGCATCGGCTTGTGCACACATCGCTAACCCTTCGGCAGTTTCAGCACCCGCGCGTGCATGGCGTCGGCGACGTAGACGTTGCCTTCCGCATCCACCGCGACACCCGCCGGGGAATCCAGGCCGCTGAACGGCAGTGCGCTCTGCCGATCGGACCCGGCAGGCAGCTTCAGCACCTGTCTGCTGTTGTAATCGGTGACGTACACGCTGCCTTTGTTTCCCACCGCGACACCGCACGGCTGGTTCAGGCCGGTGAACGGCAGCACGGTCTGGTCGGTCGATCCGGCGGGCAGCTCCAACACCCTGTTGTCATTGGTTTGGGTGTCGGTGACGTACACGTCGCCCGCCGCGTCAACGGCGACACCTTGCGGGAACTCCAGGCCGCTGAACGGCAGCACGGTCGAACTGTTCGAACCGGCGGGAAGTTTCACCACTTGTTGTTTTCGGCGGTCGGCGACGTAGACGTTGCCGCCCGAATCCACGGCCACCGCCCGCGGGTCGGCGAGGTCGGTGAATGGCAACTCGGTCTGGCTGGTCGACCCGGCCGGTAGCCGCACGATCTTCCCGGCGCCGGGGTATCCGTCGGTGAAGTAGCTGACATAGACGGTGTCCCTGCCGTCCACCGCCACCCCGGTCAAATTCTGCAGTCCGGTAAACGGCAACTCGGTCTGGTTGCTCGACCCCGACGCCAGCTTCAACACCCGGCGGTTGCCGGCGTCGGTGACGTAGACGTCGCCGTTGGCGGCTACGGCCACGCCCGTCGGGTCTTTGAGGCCGGTGAACGGCAACACGGTTTGCTGCGAGTAGAGCAGCGCGGTCAGCGGGGGGTTCGGTGATCGCACCAGCGCAAAAACTCCCGCGATGACCGCCAGCACGGCGCCGACGACGGCGACCGTGATCACCGTCCGGCGGCCGCGCCGGCGCGGCGGCGCAGGGATGGGAATTGGCTGATGTGCGAACTGCCAACCGCCCGCGGGGTTACTGCTCGCCCGATCTTCCACTGCACCCCCTCGACGTCGGGAACACCGTGGGAAAAGTCTAAAGCTTGCGCAACCGCAACCGGTTAATGGAATGGTCGGCGTCTTTGCGCAGCACCAGGGTGGCCCTGGGCCGGGTGGGCAAGATGTTCTCGATCAGGTTCGGCCGGTTGATCGAACGCCAGATGTCGCCGGCTGCGACCACCGCCTGCTGATCGGTCAGACCCGCGTAGTGGTGGAAGTGCGAGGCCGGGTTGGCGAACGCGGTCGAGCGCATCGCCAGGAATCGGGAGACGTACCACTGTTCGATGTCCTCGATCCGCGCGTCCACATACAGCGAGAAGTCGAACAGGTCCGACACCATCAGGGTGGGCCCGGTCTGCAGCACGTTGAGGCCCTCGAGGATCAGGATGTCGGGATGGCGCACCACCTGCTTGGCACCCGGCACCCGGTCGTAGTGCAGGTGCGAGTACACCGGCGCGCACGCATAGTCCGAACCGGACTTCACCGAGGTGACGAACCGCATCAGCGCCCGTCGATCGTAGCTCTCCGGAAAACCTTTGCGGTGCATCAGGTTTCGTCGGTTCAACTCGGTGTTCGGGTAGAGGAACCCGTCGGTGGTCACCAGATCGACCCGCGGGTGGTGATCCCAGCGGGCCAACAGTGCCTGCAGCACGCGGGCCGTCGTCGACTTACCGACCGCCACGCTGCCGGCCACCCCGATGATGAACGGCACCGGCCGGTCGGGGTTCTGCTGGGGTTCGCCGAGGAATTCGGCGGTGGCCGCGAACAACCCCTGCCGGGCGGCGACTTGCAGGTGCAAAAGCCGGGCCAGCGGCAGGTAGACCTCTTCGACCTCGAGCAGGTCGATCTGCTCGCCCAGACCGCGTAAGCCGACGACTTCTTCTTCCGTCAGCGGCTGCGGCGTCGACATGCGTAACGCGCGCCACTGACTTCGGTCGAACTCCACATAGGGGCTCGGCTCGCTCAGCCGCGGCATGCCTGCCAGTCTTGCAGCCTCGGCCGCGCTGTGAACGGCTGGGGCGAGCAGATAGCCTTGCCAAGCGTGCAGCCCAGCCAGGAACCCGCCGCGCTGATCCGCGAGTACCTGCTGCTCGGTCTGCGCTTCGACCGGATCGAATCCGGCTACGTCGACGCCTTCACCGGCGACCCCGGGTTGAGGCAGACCGTATTGGCCGAGCCCCCGCCCGACCCGGCCGGCCTGGTCCGGCAGGCCCAGCGGCTGCTGGCCGCCCTGCCAGATGTACCGCGCGGCAACAGTTTCGACGAGGCCCGCGCCGACTACATCGGCGCTCATCTGCGCGCGCTGGCCTGCGCCGGGCGCAAGTTCGCCGGCGAAGACATCGGCTTCGTCGACGAGGTGCACGACTACTTCGACGTCCACATCGCTAAGGGTGAGGTGGACACATATCGGCAGGCGCATGCCCGGCTCGACGAAGTGCTGAGCGGCGGTGGCCCGCTGGCCGACCGGATGCAGGCCTACCGCGCAGGAGAAGAGATCCCGCCCGACCGGCTGGCCGAGTGCATCGAGGCGTTCTCCAGCGCGCTGCGCGACCGGGTGCGCGCCGAGTATCCGCTGCCTGACACCGAAACCGTGGAATATCAGGTGGTGACCGACAAGCCGTGGTCGGGATTCAACTACTACCTGGGCGATTACCGCTCCACGGTGGCGGTCAACGCCGACATCAAACAACTGATGTCGAACCTGCCGCGATTGGTGGCCCACGAGTCCTATCCGGGGCACCACACCGAGCACTGCCGCAAAGAGGCCGGGCTGGTCAACCGGAAAGGCCACGGCGAGCAGACCATTTTCCTGGTGAACACACCGCAGTGCCTGATGGCCGAAGGCCTGGCCGACCTGGCGCTGTACGCCGCGATCGGCCCACGGTGGGGGCAGTGGGCGGCGGAGATCTACGCCGACCTTGGCTTGAGATTCGACGGCGAGCGCGCCGAGGCGGTCTCCGAGGCGTCGGCGGATCTGGCCGGTGTCCGTCAAGACGCCGCGTTGATGCTGCACGACGAGCACCGCGATGCCGAGGAGGTGGCGGCTTTCCTGCGGCGCTGGCTTTTGATCGACGACACTCGTGCCCGGCAGATGTTGCGGTTTTTGTCGTCGCCGCTGTGGCGTGCCTACACCAGCACCTACGTCGAGGGTTACCGGCTGCTGCGACGCTGGCTGGATGACCGGCCTGCCGGTGTCAGCCTGACCGAGCGGTTTGGTCGGCTGCTCGACGAGCCGCTGATCCCGTCAGCACTGCGCGCCGCCGGTCCTGATTGTCCGGCTCCTCCTCACGCCGCTACGCGGCCCCCGTTGTCGCCGGACTAGTCTCGGCTGCATGGCAGCTGATTCGACCGCGACTACCACTTCCGACTCGCCCCTGGGCGCCGATTACGCCGACACCGCCAGCGTCGCCTACCGCGCGGCACTGCAGGTTATCGAGTCCGTCGAGCCGCGCATCGCCGCGGCGACACGTAAAGAGCTTGCCGATCAACGCGATTCACTCAAGCTCATCGCCAGCGAGAATTACGCCTCACCCGCGGTGTTGCTCGCCATGGGCAGCTGGCTCTCCGATAAGTACGCCGAAGGCACTATCGGGCACCGTTTCTACGCCGGCTGCCAAAACATCGACACCGTTGAAAGCGTCGCCACCGAGCATGCCCGTGAATTGTTCGGTGCGCAGTATGCCTATGCCCAGCCGCACTCGGGTATCGACGCCAACCTGGTTGCCTACTGGGCCATCCTGACCACCCGGATCGAGACGCCGAGCCTCGCCGAGGCCGGGGCCAAACACGTCAACGACCTCTCCGAGGCGGACTGGGAACAGCTCCGCGCGAAACTTGGCGGCCAGCGGCTGCTGGGCATGTCGCTGGATGCCGGCGGTCACCTCACCCACGGCTTCCGGCCCAACGTCTCCGGCAAGATGTTCCACCAACACAGCTACGGCACCGACCCGCAGACCGGACTCCTGGACTATGACGCTGTCGCATCGGCGGCGCGCGAATTCCGGCCACTGATCCTGGTCGCCGGTTACTCCGCCTATCCACGTCGGATCAACTTCGCCAAGATGCGCGAGATCGCCGACGAGGTCGGCGCGACCCTGATGGTGGATATGGCGCACTTCGCGGGCCTGGTCGCGGGCAAGGTCTTCGCCGGCGACGAGGACCCGGTGCCGCACGCCCACGTCACGACGACCACCACGCACAAATCGCTACGTGGGCCGCGGGGCGGGCTGATCCTGGCGCAGGCGGAGTACGCCGAGGCGGTCGACAAGGGCTGCCCCATGGTGCTGGGTGGACCGCTGGGCCACGTCATGGCCGCAAAGGCGGTCGCACTGGCCGAGGCCCGCCAGCCCTCATTCCAGGCCTACGCCGAGCGGATCGCCGACAACGCCAAAGCGCTGGCGGACGGGTTCCTGCGACGCGGGGCGAGGCTGGTCACCGGCGGTACCGACAACCACCTGGTGTTGCTCGACGTCACATCGTTTGGGCTGACCGGCCGGCAGGCCGAATCGGCGCTGCTGGACTCCGGTGTCGTCACCAACCGCAATGCCATCCCCGCCGACCCCAACGGCGCCTGGTACACCAGCGGCATCCGGTTCGGCACCCCAGCACTGACCACTCGCGGTTTCGCTGCCGCCGACTTCGATCGGGTCGCCGAACTGGTGGTTGAGGTGTTGGCCAACACCCAACCCGCTGCAGCGTCACAGGGCCCCTCAAAGGCCAAATACGTGCTGGCTGATGGCACCGCCGAGCGGGTCCACGCCGCGGGCGCCGAGCTGCTGGCCGACCACCCGCTCTACCCGGGGCTGACGCTCTAGGTGTGTCAATCGGCAAGACTCGCCGACTGATTTTACGAAACCTGTGTACGCGGGTTACAGTTACTTTATGGCACAGAAACCTGTCCCTAACGCATTGATCCTCGAACTCGAGCCGGTGGTGGGCGAGAACCTCGACCGCCACCTCGATACCGAGAAACTGTGGTTCGCGCACGACTTCGTGCCGTTCGAGCAGGGCGAGAACTTCGCCTTCCTGGGCGGACGCGATTGGGACCCGTCCCAGGTGACGCTGCCCAAAGCCATCACCGACGCGTGCGAGATCCTGCTCATCACCAAAGACAACGTCGCCGGTTACCACCGTGAACTCGTCGAGCACTTCATCCTCGAAGACAACTGGGGCCACTGGATCGGCCGGTGGACGGCCGAAGAGCACCTGCACGCCGTTGCGCTGCGCGAGTACTTCGTGGTGACCCGCGAGGTCGACCCGACCGCCAACGAGCAGGTCCGCTTTGATCACGTGTCGCTGAAGGGCTACCGCGCCGACCATTATTCGCAGGTCGAAACCCTGGCGTTCATGGCGTTCTTCGAGCGCACCCACGCCGTGTACTGCAACAATCTGGCGGCCAAGATCGAAGAGCCGGTGCTGGCCGGACTCATCGCCCACATCGCGCGAGATGAGGAGCGGCACGAGGAGTTCTTCGCCAACCTCGTCGCGCACTGCCTGAACTACGCCCGCGACGAGACGGTCGCCGCGATCGCCGCCCGTGCGGCCGAACTCGAAGTCGTCGGCGCCGACATCGACGCCTATCAGGACAAGGTGCAAAACGTCGCCGAGGCAGGGATTTTCGGTCCGGATCAGCTGCGGCAGGCGATCTCTGACCGCATCACCGCATGGGGAGTCGCCGACGAGCCCGCGCTGCGGCAGTTCGTCGTCGGCTAAGACGCCGCTGAGCTTTCCGCACGGCGCGCCTGCGCGGCGCAGATGCGCAGATGCGAGTAGCGTCGCAATCGATGGCTAGCGACATGCTCTGCTGTCCGGGCGGCGCCTCTCGTCTCGACTTCGACAGGACCGCCGGCCCCGGTCCTGGCGCCGCGGCCCCCGCCGAATCGTCCGTGCGGGCCGCACGGGCATCCAGCCCGGTTATGACGCCCCGCGTGCATAGGTGGAGGTGGGGCCACCACCCGCATGTGGCAGCGAACCGGGCGATGAGCTCGAGGAGCGCTCGTGACTGATTCCCCGGCGGTTCCACCCGACACCGCTCGGACGTATGTGCTCGATACCTCCGTGTTGTTGTCCGACCCGTGGGCCTGCACCCGCTTCGCCGAGCATGAAGTGGTGGTTCCGCTGGTGGTGATCAGTGAGCTGGAAGCCAAACGCCATCATCACGAACTGGGCTGGTTCGCCCGTCAGGCGCTGCGTTTGTTCGACGACCTCCGGCTCGAGCACGGGCGCCTGGATCAGCCCATTCCTGTTGGAACGCAAGGCGGCACGCTGCACGTCGAGCTCAACCACAGCGACCCGGACGTACTGCCGGCCGGGTTCCGCACCGACACCAATGACTCGCGCATCCTATGCTGTGCCGCCAACCTGGCTGCAGAGGGCAAGCGAGTCACGTTGGTGAGCAAGGACATTCCGCTGCGCGTCAAAGCGGGTGCGGTGGGTCTGCCCGCCGACGAGTACCACGCACAGGACGTCGTCACGTCCGGGTGGACCGGGATGACGGAGCTGGAAGCCACCGCCGAGGACATCGACGCGCTGTTCGCCGATGGCGAGGCTGATTTGGAAGCAGCCCGAGACATGCCTTGCCACACCGGTATTCGGCTGCTCGCGGGCAGCTCACACGCACTCGGCCGGGTCAATGCCCACAAGCGCGTCCAGCTGGTGCGTGGTGACCGCGAGGTGTTCGGGCTGCGTGGCCGCTCCGCCGAGCAGCGGGTGGCCCTGGATCTGCTGCTCGACGAGTCGGTGGGCATCGTGTCGCTGGGCGGCAAGGCCGGCACCGGCAAGTCGGCGCTGGCGCTGTGCGCCGGCCTGGAAGCCGTGCTGGAGCGCCGCACCCAGCGCAAGGTGGTGGTCTTCCGCCCGCTGTACGCGGTCGGCGGCCAGGAGCTGGGTTACCTGCCCGGCAGCGAGAGCGACAAAATGGGCCCGTGGGCGCAGGCCGTGTTCGACACCTTGGAAGGTCTGGCCAGCCCGGCGGTGCTGGAAGAGGTGCTCTCCCGCGGGATGCTCGAGGTGCTGCCGCTGACCCACATCCGCGGCCGCTCGCTGCACGACTCGTTCGTCATCGTCGATGAGGCGCAGTCGCTGGAACGCAACGTGCTGCTGACCGTGCTGTCCCGGCTGGGCACGGGATCGCGGGTGGTCTTGACACACGACGTTGCACAGCGCGACAACCTCAGGGTGGGCCGTCACGACGGGGTCGCGGCCGTCGTGGAGAAGCTCAAGGGGCACCCGCTCTTCGCCCACATCACGCTGCTGCGCAGCGAGCGGTCGCCGATCGCCGCGCTGGTCACCGAGATGCTGGAAGAGATCACCCGCGCCCCGCTGCCGTAATCGCGCGGCGACCTGCTGCGCCCGGCTTCGCCGCGCTTGCAATCGCCGCGAGTAAGCTTCCTCCCCGTGCCCAAGCGATCAGACACCCTCGTGTGGCGTTACTGGCGCACGGTCGCCGGTGTGGTGGCCGCCGCCATCGTCGTCGCGATCGGTGCGTTCACCGGGCACGTCAGGTTCGCCCGCGCCAACGACGCGGTTGACTGCGCGCAAGTCAAGTGCGTGGCGCTCACGTTCGACGACGGCCCCACCCCGTACACGGATCGGCTGCTGGGCATCCTGACCGCCAACAACGCCAAGGCGACGTTCTTCGAGATCGGCAACAAGGTTGCCGCCAACCCGGCCGGCGCCAAACGTGTCGTGGACGCGGGCATGGAGATCGGCAACCACACCTGGGAACACCCCAACATGACGACGCTGCCGCCGTCCGATGTGCCCGACCAGTTCTTGAAAGCCAACAATGCGATCGCAGCCGCTACCGGTGTGACGCCCAAGTTGTGGCGGCCGCCGGGCGGGCTGACCGACAGGGGAGTCGATGAGCAGGCGGCGAAGTTCGGTCTGGCCGGAATCCTCTGGGACGTCATCCCTTACGACTGGATCAACGACTCGAACACCGCGGCCAGCAGATACCTGCTGATGACCCAAATCAAGCCCGGCTCAGTGGTGTTGCTGCACGACACCTACTCCAGCACAGTCGATCTGGTCTACCAGTTCATTCCGGTGCTGAAAGCCAACGACTATCATCTGGTGACCGTCAGCCAGCTGCTCGGGCAGCGAGCAGCCGGCAGCGTGTACGGCGGCCGGGAGAACGGGCCGCCGGCCAATGACCTGCACGACATCCCGGTCGCGGGGATTCCGTCGTTGCCCAACACACCGTCGCCCAAGCCGATGCCCAACTTCCCGATCACCGACGTTCCGGGCCAGAATTCAGGCGGATCGAATAACGGCAGCTAGCTGTTGTAGATCATGAAATTGTTGCGACACGATGAGTGACCGCCTTCATATCATGGCCTCGGCCCAGGCGATATGCCCTTCGAAGCCAAGCGTTTTCGCCATGTCGCGGTAGCGATCTCGGAGCTCCGCATAGGCGGCGGCATCGCCGTGAGCCCGCGCCAGTAGGGCACGTAGCCGCAGCAGCCAGATGTCACGAATTACCAGACCCTCATCGGCCGACGCAACCGCTAACCGCTCGATGGCGGCCTCGGCTTCGGCCACGTCACCGTCGGCGCCGCGGTCGAGCAGTGTTTGCGCCAGAACACCCGTCGCTGCAACGCCCCAAGCCAGCAGTTGTCCCTCCCGGACCAGGCGTTCGGTGGATGCGCGCATCAACTGGATCGCCTCATCGCGAGCGCCACGCCGAGCCATTTCCCGCGCCACGTACACATCGACGAGCGGTCGATCCCCGAGGTTGTGTGCATGGCGTACAAACACGTCGCTGACCTCGGCGAGAAGTGGCTGTCCGCGGTCACGCTCGGCAGCCGTGTGGCGATGCACCAGCGCGACGCCCAGTGCCATCCGGGCGAATGCCGGAGCCATATCATTGCCGGCTCGTTCGGCAATGACTAGCGCATCCTCGATCTCGCGCAGCGCGCGGTCGTCGGCAGCCAGCGCGCCATTCGATATTCCCGGGAAGTAACCCAAATTGGCGACCCCAGCGTAGGTCAGGGGGTCGGCACTGCGGGCCATGTCCAGGCCACGACGCAGATCCTCGCGCCACCCGGGACGACCTAGGCAATAGCGGGCCGTACCCCGAGACGTCAAGGCCAGTGCTAGGGGAGACCCGAAGATGAAGTTGCCCTTGAACGGATCACCGTCGGCCAGGTCGATAACCCTTTGCGACCACCGCAGCACGTCAGGCCAGTCACCACATTCGAACTTGGCATACAGCGCCGGGAAGGACAGCCCCACCGTCAAGGTCGGATCACCAAAGGACTCGATGAGAGTGACGGCTTCCGATGCCAGCTTCGACGCCTCACGAATCCGGCCCTGATACGCGTGATCCATCACCAGCCCCGCCATGGCGACGGCCAGTGGCGCCTTGTCCCCGGTAACAGCGCACAACTGCCGCAACTCATCGAAGCGGGCGCCGGCGTCGTTCGCATGGACCCGATAGGCGGTCCCGCACAACATAGTTCGAGGGGCGATGCGCATGGCTGCCTGGTTCGGGTCATCGGTGGGCAACGTGTCGGCGATCGTTCGGGCGCGCTCCCAACTGCTTCGTGCTGCGGCCATGTTGCGGCTGGTTGCCCAAGCCCCGGCGCGCAGGTGCCAGCCGTAGGCAGCGTGCAGATCACCGGCGGCCTCCAAATGCTCGGCAATCAAAGCGGCGTTTTCCTCAGCCGCTGCCGGGTTACGGGATTCGATTGCGGCCGCGACGCGCCGGTGCAGCTCGGCACGATCGGATTTGAGCTGTGAGTCGTAGGCCACCGTCCGAATCAGCGGATGGTGAAACACGTACTCCGGTGCTCCAGTGAACCTCACCTGATCAACGAGTTCGGCCACCAGAAGGTCCTCGACGATGGGTTCAAGGCCCAGCGTTTCGAGCAGCCCCGGGTCGAACCGCGACCCGATGACCGCCGCAGCACGCAACGTGCGCTTGGCCACTGGGGAAAGGCGGTCGATGCGGGCAGCGATAGTCGCCTGAACGGTGGCGGGCATGCTGACCTCGGCCGCACCGGCCGTCGAGAAGTAGGCACCGCGGATGCCGCGTAGCACACCTCGCTCGGCCAGGTCGCGCACCATCTCCTCGGCGAAGAACGGATTACCGGCGGCCCTCTCGGCAATCTTCTGGCCCAGCACGTCAACAGAGGGATCGTGGCCGAGCAGCCCTGACACCAGTGCTGCGGTCTCCGAATCGCTCAGCGGCGCAAGGGTGATGCTCTGAGCGCCGGACACCCGATTCAACGCACCCGCATATTCGGGGCGGCAGGTGATCAGCACCACCGAACGCGTCTGCGGAATCACGGCCATAAAGTTCGCAAGCAGGGATTCGCTAGCTTCGTCGATCCAGTGAACGTCCTCAACGACGTAGACTGCCGGGTTCTGGCGGCCCAGCGACGCCGTATTAATGAGTGCAGTCAACCGCCGCCGCCGAGCATCCGGATCGATCTTGGGCAGCGTCACCTCCGGATCGGCGATGCCGAGCAGGTCATCGAAGAGCAATAGGTCTTCTGGATCGGCACCGGGCACCCGGGCCCGTATCTGCGTACGGGCTGCCGAGGCGTCCAGATCAGCCACCCGGAAGGCTGCTCGCAGCAACCGCGCCACGACGTAAAACGGGATATCACTGGCGTGCGATTCGCAGAAAGCGACGAAAAAGTCGGCACCCCGGGCTGCTGCCATCGCGGCGACCTCACGCACCAGACGGCTCTTGCCGATGCCCGGTGATCCCACCACGCTGACTACACCGCCGTAGCCGTCGATGGCACGGTCCAGCAAGCCCTCGACGGCGGCCCTCTCCCACCGTCGACCGACAAGGTTCGACTCAGTGCGGCCAACATCGCGACGCTCTTCCGACATCCCCAACAGCCGGTGGGCGGCCACCGGTGCGTCGGCGCCCTTGATGCGCACCATCTCGGTGTCACCCAACACCGCCGTGCCCCCGACCAGACGTGCCGTGGATGCACTGAGCATCACCCCGCCCGCGGGCGCGACGGATTCCATCCGCTGCGCCAGGCCCACCTGCTCCCCGATTGCGGCGTAACCCAAAGCGCCCGAACCGATCTCACCGGCAACGACCTCACCGGAGTTAAGTCCCACGCGCACCCGCAGATCCAGACCGTCGCGCTCTTCGACGTCGCCAGCCAGTCGGACGGCTTCATCTTGAATGCCCAGCGCCGCACGACAGGCGCGAACGGCGTGGTCTTCCAACGCCACCGGCGCGCCGAACACCGCCATGATCCCGTCACCGGTGAACTGTGCGACCGCGGCGCCGTAACGCTGCACCACCTCTGCAGCGCGGTTCGCGAGCTCGGTCATGATCTCGCGGAGCCGCTCCGGCCCGACGGTCGAGGCTATGTCCATCGAGTGGACTACGTCCACGAACAGCACTGTGACCTGCTTGTACTCGGCGTGGGCGTCGCTTTCGTCGAGTGGTGAGCCGCACGCATGGCAAAACCGGGCGTTCTCTAAAGGCTCGGCGCCACACGTCCGGCACACCGCTTCGGTCGTCATCCGACCCTCCGCCTACCCGGCCCCCGGCATTTGCAGTGGTCCTGAAAAGAATAGGCCGTCGGACACTCCACGAGGTGCTGTTGGCCCCAGAGCTAGGACTTCCCGGTCAGCCGGGCTATCGCGTCGGTCACTGAGCCGGGAGCTCACCTGCGGCGGCGGCCGCCAGCAGCTCACCGCGGCCGATCTGGCTGACCAGGCTGGCCGAGTCGAAGTAGATGCGCTCGTTGGTGATTCGGTCGCCCTGAACGCCGTCGAAGAAGAACACCGCGATGATCGGCACCCGGAACGCCTTGCCGGTGGGTGGCAAACCGTAGAACTCGCCGAGATTGGTTCCCAACAGGTCGAATTCGGTGATCACCGCGTCGTCGCTGAAGTGGTAGCGAACGTTGTCGTGCCGCTGGTCGGGGAAGGCGGTCCGGGTGGTCAGGTAGTAACCCATCACCTCGTCGTCGCCGTCGAAGACCTGGCCGGTGGCCATGATCTCGTAACGCGGGTGCCCATTGAAGGTGGCCAGGGTCCGGTCGAATTCCTTCGTCACCTCGGTGTTCATGTGCTCTTCGATGACCGCCAGGCGGCGTTGCCGGAGTTCGTCGCTGACCATGTCAGCTAGTCCTCGTTCACCTTGGTCATCGCGAGCACATCGAGGCGACGGTCGAGTTCCTCTTCGGACAGTTTGTCACCGATCAGCCCGCGATCGATCACGGTCTGGCGGATCGTCTTGCGCTCCTTGAGTGCTTGCTTGGCCACCGCTGCGGCCTCCTCGTAGCCGATCGCCGAGTTCAGCGGGGTCACAATCGACGGCGACGACTCGGCCAGCTCGCGCAAGTGCTCGACATGGGCACTCAGCCCGCTGATGCAGCGCTCCGCGAACAGCTTCGACACGTTGGTCAGCAGCTTGAATGACTCCAGCAGGTTGCGCGCCATCATCGGGATGTAGACGTTGAGCTCAAAGGCTCCGTTTGCGCCGCCCCACGCGATCGCCGCGTCGTTGCCGACAACCTGAGCAGCGACCTGTGTAACCGCTTCCGGCAGAACAGGATTGACTTTGCCCGGCATGATCGAGCTGCCCGGCTGCAGATCCGGCAGCTGAATTTCGGCCAGGCCGGTCAGCGGGCCCGACCCCATCCAGCGGACATCATTGGCGATCTTGGTCAACGACACCGCGATCGTGCGCAGCGCGCCGGATGCCTCGACCAGCCCGTCGCGGGCGGCCTGGGCTTCGAAAGAGTTGACGGCCGTGCGTAATTCGGTCAACCCGGTCTCTTTCACCAGCACTTCGACGACTTTGGCGCCGAAGCCGTCGGGAGCATTGAGGCCGGTGCCCACCGCGGTGCCACCGATGGCCAGCTCGCCCAGCCGCGGCAGTGTGGCGCGGACTCGCTCGATGCCGGCCTCGATCTGACGGGCGTATCCGGAGAACTCCTGGCCGAGCGTGACGGGGACGGCATCCATCAGATGCGTGCGGCCCGACTTCACCACCGTGCGCCACTCGTGGGCCTTGGCTGCCAGTGCGTCGTGCAGCACCTGCAATGCCGGGATGAGATGGCGGACAGCCGCTTCGGTGGCCGCGATGTGAGTCGCGGTCGGAAAGGTGTCGTTGGACGACTGCGACATGTTGACGTCATCGTTGGGGTGCACGGTTACACCGTGTCGCGCCGCGATCGAGGCGATCACCTCGTTGGTGTTCATGTTGGAACTGGTGCCGGACCCGGTCTGGAAGACGTCGATGGGGAACTGGTCGTCGTGGCGCCCGTCGGCGATCTCGGCGGCGGCGGCGATGATCGCGTCGGCCTTCTCCGGTGCCAGCAGTCCGAGGTCCTTATTCACTTGCGCGCAAGCGCCTTTCAGCAGACCCAACGCCCGGATCTGGGTGCGCTCCAGTCCCCGGCCGGAGATCGGGAAGTTCTCCACCGCACGCTGAGTCTGGGCGCGCCACAGGGCATTTGCCGGCACTCGGACTTCGCCCATGGTGTCGTGTTCGATGCGGTATTCGGTCTCGTTCTCGGCGTTGTGAGCGCCCATAGATTGGGTCCTTCTGGTGGTGGTTACGGCAGGGGATATTGCGCGGAGGAGTCGCCGGTGAAGTCGATCGCGGAGTATTCGTTGAGTTTGGACAGCCGGTGATAGGCCTCGACCATCCGCAGCGTGCCGGACTTGGAGCGCATCACGATCGATTGGGTGGTGCAGCCGCCGGGCTGATAGCGAACGCCCTTGAGCAGGTCGCCGTCGGTGACACCGGTGGCGCAGAAGAACACGTTCTCGCCGGACACCAAGTCCTCGGTGGTCAGTACCTTGTCGAGGTCATACCCGGCGTCGAGTGCCTTCTGCCGTTCGGCGTCGTCCTTGGGTGCCAGCTGGGCCTGGATCTCGCCGCCCATGCAGCGGATCGCTGCCGCGGTGATGATGCCCTCCGGTGTGCCGCCGATGCCGGCCAGCATGTCGGTGCCGGACTGCGGCCGGCACGCTGATATCGCGCCGGCCACGTCGCCGTCGGTGATCAGTCGGATCCGGGCGCCGGTGGCGCGCACGTCGGCGATCAGTTGAGCATGCCGGGGCCGGTCCAGGATGCACACCGTCATGTCGGGCACCGACAAGCCCTTGACTTTGGCGACCGCGCGGATGTTGTCGGCGATCGGTGCGGTGATGTCCAGCACGTGCGCTGCGTCGGGGCCGACGGCGATCTTGTTCATGTAGAACACCGCCGACGGATCGAACATCGAGCCGCGGTCGGCCACCGCAAGCACTGAGATGGCGTTGGGCATGCCTTTGCTCATCAGCGTGGTGCCGTCAATCGGGTCGACGGCGAAGTCGCAGTCCGGGCCGTCGCCGTTGCCGACCTCCTCGCCGTTGTAGAGCATCGGGGCGTGGTCTTTCTCGCCCTCGCCGATCACGACCACGCCGCGCATCGACACCGAGTTCACCAGTTGGCGGATCGCGTCGACGGCTGCCCCGTCGCCGCCTTCCTTGTCCCCGCGACCTACCCAGCGCCCGGCAGCCATGGCACCGGCTTCGGTGACCCGTACCAGTTCCAGAGCAAGGTTGCGGTCCGGGGCTTCACGACGGCTCTGTCTCATGGCTGCTGATTGTCCCAGAAGCGGGTTGACACTCGGGAGCTGGGATACTCGTGTGCGTGACGACCCCGCCGCAGCCGCAGCCAGCCGCTAAGCCGGCCAAGCCACGGCTGCTGCAGGACGGCCGGGATATGTTCTGGTCGATCGCGCCGCTGGTGGTGGCCTGCATCGTGCTGGCGGGCTTGGTCGGGATGTGCACGTTTGCCCCCGGCGGAACCAACCGCGGATCGGTGCCGTCCTACGACGCGGCCGGCGCACTGCGGGCCGACGCGCAGGCGCTGGGCTTTCCGGTCCGGCTGCCGCGGTTGCCCGACGGCTGGCAGCCCAACTCCGGTAGCCGCGGCGGCATCGGCGACGGTCGAACCGACCCGTCGACCGGTCAGCGGGTGCGCGCGGTCACCTCCACCGTCGGCTTCATCAGCCCCACCGGGATGTATTTGAGCCTGACCCAGAGCAACGCCGACGAGGCCAAGCTGGTCGGCTCGATCCACCCGTCGATGTACCCAGGCGGAACCGTCGACGTCGACGGCACCCGGTGGATCGTCTACCAGGGTGACGACGGTGTCGAGCCGGTGTGGACCACCCGGCTGGGCAGTCCGGCCGGTCCGGCCCAGGTCGCGATCACGGGCGCCGGAGGTGCCGAGGAATTTCGTACGCTGGCGGCTGCCACCCAGTCACAGCCGCCGTTGCAGCCGAAAGGGCGATGATGACAGCACCCGAAGCAGATCTGACCGGTTGGACGTCGGCACCGTTCACCGGCGGCGGCTACACCCACGACGTGTACCGCAAGGGCGAAGGGCCGGGCGTGGTGCTGATTCCGGAGATACCGGGCATCCATCCCGGCGTGCTGGGGCTGGGCAATCACCTGGTGGACAACGGGTTCACCGTCGCAATACCGTCGCTGTTCGGCGAGCCTGGCCGTGGCAAAGACGTCGGCTATCTGCTGTCCACCCTCTCCCGAGTCTGCGTGGCAAGGGAATTCGCAGCGTTGGCGACCAACCGGCAGCGGCCGGTGTCGGTGTTCCTGCGTGCGTTGGCCCGTGACCTCAACAAGTCGACGCCGGGCAAGGGCGTCGGGGTGATCGGCCAATGTTTCACCGGCGGCTTCGCGTTGGCTGCAGCGGTCGACGACAGCGTGCTGGCGCCGGTGCTCAGCCAGCCGTCGGTCCCGTTTCCGCTGACACCGCGCCAGCGCCGCGATGCCGGGGTCAGTGACGTGGAGCTGAACGCGTTCAAAGACCGCGCCACCAATGACGGCGTGTGCGCGATGGGCTTGCGGTTCAGCGAGGACCGGATGGCGCCGGGCGAACGGTTTGCCACGCTCAAAGAGCGACTCGGCGACGCGTTCGAGGTGATCGAGATCAACTCCGGCCCGGGCAACGAGGGCGGCTTCTCCCGGATGGCGCACTCGGTGCTGACCGACGAGGTCCGTGAGGTCGACGGTCAGCTGGCTTACGAGGCCCGCAAGCGAGTCGTCGAATTCCTCACTCAGCGGCTGACGGAGTCTTAGCCGAATCTCGGCTCCGCCAGCGCGTCAGCCAGCCGGGTTTGTCGTCCTCGTCAACGTGTTCTTCGAGCTCCACGCCCTTGTAGACCGCCAGGTAGACGTCGATGGTGGTGACGATGACGATCATCAACACCGGGCCGATGACAATGCCCCACGGGCCGAACATCGCAATACCCGCGAAGACGGCCAGCAACATCAGCGCGGGGTTGAGGCGGGCGTCTCGGGGCACAAGGATCGGACGCAAAAAGTTGTCGAGGTTGGTGACAACGATGAGATGCCAAAGGATTACGAAAACGCCGCCGAGGATGTTGCCGTAGAAGACCATCCCGATACCGAACGGGATGGTCACGATACCGCCGCCCAGCGGGATGATGGACAAAGCGGTCAACAGAATCGCGAATATGAAGAAGCCATGGTGGAATCCGGCGACGTAGACGGACCCGGCGCCGGCTACCCCTTGACAGAGCGCGATGACGAACTGGCCGCTCACGGTGCCCCGGACCATGGAGCCCATCTTTCGCAGGTAGAGATCGGTGACGTCGTCGCCGAGCGGATTGAGTTGGCGAATCAAGGTCAGGAGTTTCTCGCGGTTGGTCAGCAGCGCGACGAATACGTACAAGAAGATGATGGCTGAGGTGACCACGCCGAAGAGACTTCCGGCGGTGTCTTGCAGGAAGTGCAGGCTCCACTCGCCGGCCTTCTGCGCGACGGTCACCATCGTTTTTCGCAGCGACTCTGCGGAGACGGTCATGTGCAGGAACGGAACCCGTGCCAAGAGCTGATTGACGACATCGAGACTCTTGTCGCCGAGTCCACTTAGTCCGGTCTTCTGCACCCAGTCGGCGACGTGGGTGACCATGCGGGAAATCTGTACGATCGCCAGCACCACCAACAGGCCGATCGGCACGATTACGGCGGCCAGCGCCGACAGCAGCGTGCAGGCGGCGGCCAGGCCGCTGCCAAGCCGACGACCGAACCAATGGAAAAGCGGTGTAAACAAATACGCTCCGACGGCGGCCACCACGATGAGGACGAAGTAATTGCGGAGGAAGTACCCGGCGAACAACAGGCTGACAATGGTGACGACCGCAAGGGCTCGTTTTTGGGTGAGGGTGAATTCCGTGTTCATCGCCGGCCCTCCGCGTTGGTGTCGATGTGAACCCTACGGCGCCGCTAGACCAGGCGGGAGAATGCTCTAACAATTAGGCGCAACGGGAGCTGTCCCGTTGGTGTTCACCCAAGCGTCGGGGACAAATCCAAGGTCACGACCATTGGCCTCCGAGCGAACTTTGTCCCATACGGCAGTCGTTACCCTTGGCTGTCCTTTAGGCCCCGGCCCATCAACCGGGTCGCCAACTGCGACACACACAATGTAAACACGAGTGTTTAGGGGCAGGTTCGCCACAAGTGGCGCGGACACTTTCGGCGCGGCATACACATTTACACCGGTCACGCCGGCGATGGGTTGTAGGACGTAGGCAAGATAAAGCTGTTGATTGCCAACGCGTTTATGGTTTGCTGCTACGACAATTGCTGCAATGGTCACTAACGCGACCGCAATCGCACTCGCAACAATCTTCGGGTGATACCGCCGCCCCCGTGGCCCGATTTGTGCGAGGAATAGCTGACGCAAGCGTTGACTGACAGCGCCGCCCTTCGTTCCCGCACGGGATCCGCCGGTGTTCTTCGCCGGTCGGGGTGGATGCTCGGTCCGGTCGCCTAGGTGCTCATCGACGTGGTCGCTGCTGAGGACCGATCCCGGGCCGTCAACGATGTCCTTCAGACGGTTGATAGTCCGGTACACGTCCGCATAGAGGTCGTCACGACTGCTGAGCATTTCCAGGATGTCGCCTCCGCCTCGCCGCTCTTCCGGGTCGACCGAGTGCAGAGCTGGCTCGAGATGGTTCAGGATGTGGCGCTGCTGGTCGTGGTCCAGTGCCTTCTGCTCGGCTACCAGGTCGATGAGATCGGTGAGGTAGGACAGCGGGGCGGCGGGCGGTTCCGGCATGGGGTCGGGCAACGGCGGTGCGGGTGACAAAGTCGCCAGGCCTCCGGCCAGCAGCAGGGCGGCCCGGTCGCGGGCCGCGGGGTCGGAATAGTCGACGATCTGGCGTTCGGAGAAGCGTCGCGGCAGGGCTTTCGGTGGCGACTCCACGGCGACCGGAAGCACCGGCTTCTCCAGTAAATCCGCCCAGTCGAATTCACGCCTACAGGCAGTCGAGTTCAATGCCTCGCGGGAGATGATCGCGATGAACGTGTCGCAGTCGGCTATCCGCCGCAGGATTTCGTTCCACCAGTCCTGGCCGCCGTGCAACGACGAGTCATGCCAGATCTCACATCCCAGAACCCGAAGATGCTCCGCCAGCTGCTCGACGTCCGGCTTGTTCTGGCGGGCGTAAGAGATGAAGACTTTGCGCACGGGCACCCCGCAGTGGTATTTGCTCGTCCAGTATGGACCGAGGCGAGCGAAGTTGCGCGCGAATCATCACCGGCATTCAAACAGCACGACCACGCGACGATAATCGCGCATTGATCGATAAAAGCCGTTATTTGGCTTCAATCGCCGGAGACGGCGCTATTCGCGTGTTGCCGCTTGCGCTGATCGGCGATGAATCGGATCGACAAGCGCTGCAGCAGACCGGGCGCCAGCCGGGCGAACACCCACGACGCGTGTGCCCGCTTCGGCACGACCAGCAGCGCCTTGTTGCGGCCGATGGCTTTCAAGGTGTCACGGGCCAGCCGGTCGGGGTCGTAGCCGGTCGTCATGCCTTGGCCGCGTAGGTAGTAGTCGCGGCCGACGAAACCGCCGACGGCGCCTTTGTCCAGGATCGGGGTCTCGACGGCGGCCGGACACACGGCCAGCACGCCCACCCCGCGGGAGACCGCCTCTGAGCGCAGCGCCAGCGACAGGCCGACGATCGCGTGCTTGGTCATCACGTAACTGGTGATCTGCCCGGCCGCGGTCAGCCCGGCCATCGATGCGGTGTTGACGATGTGGCCGTGTCCCTGGCGCAGCATCACCGGGTAGGCCGCCGCCACACCGTGCACGACGCCGCGGATGTTGACGTCGATGATCGCATTCCACTGATCCAGCGTGAGCAGTTCGGTGTCGCCGCCCCAAGCGATTCCGGCGTTGTTGAACATCAGGTCGAGCCGCCCGGTGCGGGCGAGGACAGCGTCGACGGCAGCGGCCACCGCGGCCGCGTCGGTCACGTCGAGGGTGGCCGACGTCGCGGTGCCGGGTCCGGTCAGGCCCTCGGCCGTGCGAGCCGCTGCGGCGCCGTCGATGTCGGTACAGACCACGTCGGCCCCGGCGGCGACCAGTGCCCGGCACAGCGCCGCGCCGATGCCCGAGCCCGCGCCGGTGACGATCGCCTGCTGGCCGGCAAACGTCGCAGAAATCACTGTGGCGCAGCCATCTTCATCACGTGGCCGTAGATGTCGGGATACCGCCGCAGGTGCGCACCGCCGTTGATGTCGAGCACTTCACCGGTCAGCCACGGCGCCTTGCACATGAAGACCACGGCCTCGGCGACCTCCTCGGCGGTGCCGGCGCGAGCCAGCGGAGTGTTCTCCAGGTATTCGTCGAGTACACCGGGGATCTGGGTGGCCGGCTCGGTCAGCGGAGTGTGCACGAAGCCGGGGGCGACGGCGTTGACCCGGATACCGTGCGGCCCGAGTTCGAGCGCCGCCACCTGGGTCAGCATCGACAAGCCGGCCTTGGCCGCGCAGTAGGCGCTCATCGCGGCGGCGGGCTGGCGTCCGTTGAGCGAACTCAGCGACACCAGCGCCCCGCCGGTGCACAGCTGCGGTGCGGCGTGCTTGATCACCAGGAAAGCACCGGTGAGGCAGACGTCGACGACCGAACGGAAATCCTCGACGGCCAGCTCGGTGATCAGCCCGACGCCGCTGTAACCGGCAGTGTTGACGACCACGTCGAGTGTGCCGGCCTGCTCGAAAAGGGTTCGCACCGATGCCTCGTCGGTCACCTCGACCGTCGCGGCGGTGTGCGGGTCACCGAGATCGGCGGCGACGGCGCGGGCGCCGTCGGTGTTGCGGTCGGCCACGGTCACCCGGTATCCCTCGGCGGTCAGCGCGTGGGCGACCGCTCGGCCGATGCCCGACGCGCCCCCGACGACGACAGCGCTGCGATCAGTCATGCTGGCTTCCAATCGGGTCGCGGGTCGTTCCATTTGGCGGCGATCACCCGCCACGGGTCGGCGTAGCGGCCCGGGTAACGGTAGTAGGGCGAGCGGCGTTTGAGCATCGCATGGGCCAGCGGTGCTGCCAGCCGCGCCGGATAGCGCCGCCAGCCCATCCGGTCGGCGGTCTCGGCAAGCAGTTGCGGCCACGAAACCCGTTGGAATTTCAGGGCTTCCACTGCGCGTGCGGTGTCCATCCAGTCGGTGGCAAACCAGTCGGTGTCGCTGTCCGGGTTGCCTTTGCGCCCGGCCGGTATTCCGCCGACCAAGCCCATCGCCGCCGCAGTGGACGGGGCGATATCGCCCTGGACGTGGCGGTGCGAGTCGTCGCCGCCGATGAGCAACGTCTCGCCGACCACCGGCGCGGTGGTGGCGACTACGAAGGCGCGGGCCACGTCGCGCACGTCGACGGTCTGGATGCGCCCGTCGACCGGCAGCGACGCCTCGAAGTAGATGGTGTCCAGGTCGACGTCGAAGCGCGGCTCGGCGGTGAGCACGCCGCCCAGCCGCAGCACCACCCAGTCCAATCCCGAGCCGCGCACCAGCTGCTCGGCTTCCACCTTGTGTGCGCCGTAGGTATCGGATGGTCGCAGCGGGGTGTCCGCGCTGAGCACGTCGGTGAGGTGGTGTGGGTTACGGGCGCCGTAAGCGGCGACACTGGAGGCTTGGACGAACCGCGGCGGCGCCGGCAGCGTTTTGGCGGCGTCAAGCAAAAAGCCGGTCGCGTCGACGTTCACGCGGCGGGCTAACGCCGGTCGCGCATAGCAGGCCGGCGGGATGATCGCGGCAAGGTGGATGATCGCCGCGGGCGAGACGGCCTGCAGCAGCGCGCCGACCGCATCCGGGTCGGTGAGATCGGCCCACCGGACGTCGGCGGCCGGCAGCAGAGCGGCGGCCGCCTTGCGGTTGGCCGGTAGGTCGAGATCGGTAGCGACGACGCGGCGGCCGTCGGCGCGCAGCTGTTGCACGGTCGCGGACCCGACCAGTCCGAACGCCCCGGTGACCAGCACAGTGTCGGTCATTCGGCCTCCTCGCTCGCCTCGGCGTATATTTCGCGACGCGACGGCGCGAAATATACCGCTATTCGGCCACAGCGGGTGCGACAACCGCCACTGGGTGCGGCCGTGCGGCGCCTTTCATCTGGTCGAACAGCTCGGTGTAGTAGGGCAGGCATTCGACCATCGCCTGCTCGGTGGTGAACAACGGCCGATAGCCCAGATCGCGGGCCGCCTTGGCCACCGAGAAGTAGTTGTCCATGTACAGCCGCTCGACAGCCAGCGGTTCCAGCGGGGGTTTGGGCAGCCCGAAGCGGAAGTGCAGCCGTTGCCAGCCCGACATCGCCGCGCGGACCGCGGCGCCCGATATTCGCAGCCGGGGCAGCCGATGTCCGCACGCAGCGACTACCGGTCGGGCGAACTCGAACATGTTGATCGGTTCGCCGTCGTTGATGAAGTACGCCTGCCCGGGCGCCGTGCCACCCGGTACCAGGTGCTGGGCGGCCAGGATGAAGCCGTGAATCAGGTTGTGCACGTAGGAGTTATCCAGCCGCGCGGCCTTACGGCCCACCAGGATCTTCACGTGGCCGGCCTGCACACTTTCGAACACCCTGCGGAACATCGTCTGATCGCCGCAGCCCCAGATTCCGCTCGGGCGCACCGCGCAGGTCAGCAGCCCGTCAATGCCGTTCTGGGACAGCACAAATCGCTCGGCCACCACTTTCGTCTCGGTGTAGAGGTCGTTGAACCGGTCGGTGTAAGGCAACGTCTCGTCGCCGCCGGCGATCGGCTTGCCGCCCATCACCACGCTGTTGGACGACGTGTAGACGAACCGCTGCACTCCAGCCGCCTGCGCAGCGCGCACCAGGTTCTTGGTGCCGTCGACGTTGACGGCGAAGCTGCGCTGCCGGTACTGCGCGGTGGCCGAGGCACCGCCCATCAGCTCGATGATCGCCGCGGTGTGAAAGATGGTGTCGATGCCGTCGACCGCGGCCGCGACGGTGTCCGGGTCGCAGATGTCGCCCTGGAGCACCTGCAACCCCGGACGGGCCGGAAGCGGGGAGGGCGCGCGGTCGAAGGAACGTACCTGATAGCCACGGTCGAGCAGGGTCGTCACCAGGTTCGCGCCCACGAATCCCGACCCGCCGGTGACCAGGATCCGGCCCAACTCGGCGGTCGGCGATGTCCCAGAACTGTCAGTCATGCGCACGAGACTAACTGAAACGTGTTCCAGTTTCGAACCCTATCCGTCGAATTGATTGCGGATTCAAGAATCGTCCTGCTCACCGGCGGCCAACGCATCGGCCACCCGCTTACGTGCTCCAGCTAAGTGTTCCTCGCATCGTTTGGCCAGCTGTTCGCCTCTTTCCCACAATGCCAGCGACGCATCGAGGTCCAGCCCGCCCTGCTCGAGGAGCCGCACGACTTCAACCAGCTCGTCTCGGCATTTTTCGTACCCGAGACGACTAATAGGTGTAGCCTCTTCCGGCTGCTCAAGCCCCATCGGTTGGTCCTTCACTGGTCGCTGCCACCGAGCCGTCGGCAACCCGCACCCGCAGCTTGGTCCCGGCCGGGGCGTCGTCGACCGACCGCAGTACGGCCGCCGGCCCGGACGACGGAACCGTCTGCACCACGGCGTAGCCGCGGGCCAGGGTGGCCGCCGGTCCCAACGTAGCCAGCCGGGCCGACAAGTGACCGACACGTTCGGCTTGCACGTCGATCAGTCGGGTGATGTCCCGGCGAACCGCCGACCGGGCGCGGTCAACCTCCTCGGCGCGAACCCGTAGCGCCGCCAGTGGCTCGGCCAGTACCGGGCGGCTGCGCAACTGCGCGAGCGCGAGTTGCTCGCGAGCCACCCAGTTGCGCAGCGCCTGCGCACTGCGCCGACGCAGGTCGTCGAGCAGGTGTTGCTCTGCCGCGGTGTCCGGCACGATCTTCTTGGCGGCATCGGTGGGCGTAGCGGCGCGCAGGTCGGCGACCAGGTCGCACAGCGGGTTGTCGGGCTCGTGACCGATCGCACTGACCACCGGGGTGCGGCAGGCGGCAATTGCGCGGCATAAGGTCTCGTCGGAGAACGCCAGCAGGTCCTCGACGCTGCCGCCGCCGCGGGCCACCACGATCACGTCGACGTCCGGGTCGGCGTCGAGTTCGCCTAACGCTTCGACGATTTGGACGACGGCGTTGGGCCCTTGGACGGCGGTGTTGCGCACGGCGAACTGCACTGCAGGCCAGCGCGCGGCGGCCACCGTGGTGACGTCGTGTTCGGCGGCGCTGGCCCGCCCGGTGATCAGTCCGACCTTGCCGGGCAGGAACGGGATCGGCCGCTTGAGCCGCGGATCGAACAGCCCCTCGGCGTCCAGCAGTCGTCGCAACCGCTCGATGCGGGCCAGCAGTTCGCCGATGCCCACCGCACGTATCTCGGACAGCCGCAACGTCAGTGTGCCGCGCCCGGTGAAGAAGTTCGGCTTGCCGCAGACCACCACCTGCACACCCTCGACGAGCTTGACTGGCGCGTTGTCCACCAAATCGCGTGGCGCGGTGACGGTTAGGCTCATGTCGGCCGCGGGGTCACGCAGCACCATGAATACCGTCTTGATGCCCGGCCGGATGTTGATCTGGGTCAGCTGGCCTTCCACCCAGACCGTGCCCAATCTGTCGATCCAGCCGGCGATCCGGATGGCCACCGCGCGAACCGGAAACGGGTTCTCGGCCGAATTCGCCGGCGCACTCCTTTCACCGGGCACCGCTCGGGTCACTTCGCCGTCGCGCGAGTGATCCTGTTGGCGAGCAGTGTCTGGAACGGTGCCCGCGCCTTGGTGGCCTCCTCGTAGGCCAGCAGGGCCTCGAGTTCATCCACGTCGAGCGATTGCAGTCGGGCCCGCAGCTGGGCCAGCGTCAGCGTTTCGTAGTCAAGCTCTTCGGCCACCGGCGGGGCAGCCACGGATTTGATGGCCGGCTTCTTCGTGCGGGTGACGCGCTGAGTCGGGGAATCAGCCGAGTCGGGCGTGGTGTACAGCGCGAACCGTCCTTCAGCGCGGCGTTCGGTGTCGGTCGATTCGGTGCCAGGCTCAAGCGCCGCATCGCCTTGGTCGTCGCCCAGGTCCTCGTCGAACGTCGCCCACTCCGGCTGCTCCTCCTTGGGCGGAAAAATCTGTTCCAGAGTCGAGTCGCCCTTGATGACCAGCTCGGCGAGGTTCTGCTGGAATCGCATCACGATGTGCGCGGCCTGGCTGGCCAGCGTCATCGGATACATCAGGATGGTTTTCGGCAGCTTGATCGTCTCCTCGACGGCGAAAGTCGCCGCGCCCACCAGCAGCCGGACCCCATAAGGTGCAGTAGCCATGAGTCCCAGCCTGCCTTAAACCTGCGGTCAACTCCAAGCCGACGGCGCGAGCTGGCCAGGCCGAGTCCGCAGAAAGTACCCTGGTTGGCATGCCGCCGACCATCAACATGGGGATCCCGGGTGCCGCCAGTTCGACGGTCGAACCGGTGATCGGCAAGCGGGTGCTGCTGGCCGAGCCACGCGGGTACTGCGCGGGCGTCGACCGCGCAGTCGAAACCGTCGAGCGTGCGCTGGAAAAGCACGGCCCACCGGTCTACGTCCGACACGAGATCGTGCACAACCGGCATGTGGTGGACACCCTGGCCAAGGCGGGAGCGATTTTCGTCGACGAGACCGACGAGGTCCCTGAGGGCGCCATCGTGGTGTTCTCCGCGCACGGTGTCGCGCCGACCGTGCACGCCTCGGCGGCCGAGCGCTCGCTGCAAGTCATCGACGCGACGTGCCCGTTGGTCACCAAGGTGCACAACGAGGCCAAGCGGTTTGCCCGCGACGACTACGACATCCTGTTGATCGGCCACGAGGGCCATGAGGAAGTCATCGGAACCGCCGGCGAGGCCCCCGACCATGTGCAGCTGGTCGACGGGCCCGGCGCTGTCGACGGTGTGACGGTTCGCGACGAGAACAAGGTCATCTGGCTCTCGCAGACCACGCTGTCGGTCGACGAGACCATGGAAACTGTGCAGCGGCTGCGTGCGCGGTTCCCGAAACTGCAGGATCCGCCGAGCGACGACATCTGTTACGCCACCCAGAATCGGCAAGTCGCGGTCAAGGCGATGGCGCCGGAGTGCGAGCTGGTCATCGTCGTGGGGTCGCGCAATTCGTCGAACTCGGTCCGGTTGGTCGAGGTCGCCCTGGGCGCCGGGTCGGCGGCCGCGAAGCTGGTGGACTATGCCGACGACATCGACCCGAAGTGGTTGGACGGCGTTACCACGATCGGGGTCACCTCCGGTGCGTCAGTGCCTGAGGTTTTGGTGCGTGGCGTGCTGGAGCGGCTGGCCGAGTACGGCTATGACCTGGTGCAGCCGGTGACGACGGCCAACGAGACGCTGGTATTCGCCTTACCGCGGGAGATCCGGCCAGCCCGGCGCGGCTACAATGCAGTCCGCGCAGCGGACTGAGGAGGAGCCGCGCAGTTAGGCACCGCGGCAGCTAGACGTCGTAATCCCAGGAATCGGCTGCAGACTCCCGCAGTCCCCGGGGAGGCTCCCCGCGCGGCTCGTCACCCCTGGTTGCGCCGCGATAGCGGACCTGCGAGATCGGGTGGTGGGTCGCGGTGGCGCCGGATGTCCCGTTCGGCACCGGCCGGCGGCGCGGCTCCCGGGGCGCTGACGGGTCATAGGGCTCGTACGGCTCGATGGGCTCGTAGGGGTCGAAGCGGCCGCTGCGGCGCGTCGGGCGATCTTTACGGGAATGCGGGTCGCGACGGCTCTCCCGCGATGGCCGACCGCGCAAATCCGGATCGCGCGGCAACCTGCCGCGTCGGGGCGGCTCGGGGGCGTCGAACTCACGGGTGCGTGTCGGGCGGCGACGCCGGGCCCGGTCCAGCGTCGGGTCGGCTGCTTCGTCCAGCGGCGGCCGAATGTGCCGAGAGCGCGATGCTGCCGGACGCTTGGCTGTCCTTCGGGCGTCGGCTGACCTGGCGGATCTGGCCGGCTTCGCGGAACGTCCGACGGCGTGGGCCCGCTGCTTCGCGGGTGCGCCGGCAGTGTCGTCGTCGGTGGACTCGCGCTTAAGACCTGCGAGCATTGACGTCAACCTGCCGATCAGCCCGGTTGGCTCCGCGTCGCTGCTTTCGGTGTCGTCGGCTGATGTGCTTGCGGTCGGGCGGATCACCATCGTCTGCAGCCAGCGGATGAGGCCGATAATCAGCACCCCACCCGAGGTGAACAGCATCAGCGGGAAGCGTTCGATCAGCGGATAGCCGCAGTTGATCAGCAGGTCTTTGAGACCGGTGAATTTTGCGCCGTGAAACAGCCAATACGCGCCGGGTACCGCGCAGAACAAGATCAGCGGCGGCTGGATCACCGCGGTGAACACTCCGGACTGGCGCACTGCGAGCACCGCAGCCACGCAACCGGTCACATAGAGCGCGGAAAAGGCGATGGTCAGCTCCTTGCCCGATCCGGCGTCGAAAGCGAAGCCCGCGGCGGTGGCGGTTACGGCGAGAACGACGGCGCCCCACCAGGGCAAACCGGAAATGGAGGGGATTATCGAGCGGTGATCCGCCGCCACCGGCGACCGCGTCCGCTGTGCTGACACATGTCGACCGTACCGGCTCAGCGCCGAAAGGCTCGTAAAGACCTGCCCAGCGACGATGCGGGCCGGATCGGCCCGCGGAGGAGCTGGGCAAAACGAACGAGCAGCAGACGGCGGGCGCGCCACATTTCGCGCTACGCGGCTCTCCTACACTTGATTCCCTGTGAGCTTGAGCCTCGGGATCGTGGGTCTGCCAAACGTCGGCAAGTCGACGCTGTTCAACGCGTTGACCAGAAACAATGTGGTGGCCGCGAACTATCCGTTCGCGACGATCGAGCCCAACGAGGGCGTGGTGCCGTTGCCCGATCCTCGGTTGGCGACGTTGGCGGAGATGTTCGCCTCGGAGCGCATCGTCCCGGCGCCGGTGACCTTCGTCGATATTGCCGGCCTGGTCGCCGGCGCCTCTGAAGGTGCGGGCCTGGGCAACAAGTTCCTGGCCAATATCCGCGAATGCGACGCGATCTGCCAGGTGGTGCGGGTGTTCTCCGACGACGACGTGACGCACGTCGCCGGGCAGGTCGACCCCAAGTCCGACATCGAGGTCATCGAGACCGAGCTGATCCTGGCCGATCTGCAAACCCTCGAGCGCGCGGTGCCCAGGCTGGAGAAGGAAGCCCGCAACAACAAGGAGCGCAAACCGCTTTACGAGGCTGCCGTGGCCGCTCAACAGACACTCGATGGTGGGACGACGCTGTTCGCAGCGGGGGCGGATGCCGCGCTGCTGCGAGAATTGAATCTGCTGACCACCAAACCCTTTCTCTACGTGTTCAACGCCGACGAGGCGGTGCTCACCGACGGGGACCGGGTCGCGCAGCTGCGCGCGCTGGTGTCGCCCGCGGATGCGGTGTTTCTGGACGCCAAGATCGAAGCCGAGCTGATCGAGCTCGACGACGAGTCGGCGGCCGAGCTGCTGGAGTCGATCGGTCAGACCGAGCGTGGTCTAGATGCGTTGGCCCGCGCGGGTTTTCACACGCTTAAGTTGCAAACGTTCCTGACCGCCGGGCCCAAGGAGTCGCGGGCGTGGACCATCCACCAAGGCGATACCGCGCCGAAGGCGGCCGGCGTGATCCACACCGACTTCGAGAAGGGTTTCATCAAGGCCGAGATCGTGTCCTATGACGATCTGGTCGCTGCCGGGTCGATGGCCGCGGCCAAAGCGGCCGGCAAGGTGCGCATGGAGGGCAAGGACTACGTGATGGCCGACGGCGACGTGGTCGAATTCCGCTTCAACGTCTAAATGTCCAGGTCAACCCCGGTCTAGCCGTTGTCGGTCCGCAGTCGGTCCGCAGTGGTGGACATCGCGTCGGCAAACATCCCGGCCGCTGCGTTGCGGGTCCGGTCCTCAGCCTTCGGCCACCTGTGCGAGTAGGTGTTGAGCGTGACCGTGGCCGACTTGTGCCCCATGGCCCGCTGGACAGTCACCACGTCGCACCCGTCGGCGATGAGTCCCGAGGCGTAGAAGTGCCGCAAGTCGTGCAACCGATACTCGACCCCAGCCGCCGCCTTCGCCTTGCGCCATAGGTAGCCCACCGAGTTCTGATGCAGAGGGTGCTCACCTTCCCCTGGGAACATCCACCGATCTGGATCGTTGCCTGGCACCTGGACGCGAACGTGTTCACTCAGGAGCTGGATCAGCCCCTCAGGCGCGTAGACAGTGCGGTGACTGCCGTACTTCGGCGGCCGGATCTCGATTTGCTTCCCCTTGAGGCGCTGCACCTGGCGGTCGACGCGGATTTCTCTGCGGATGAAGTCGATGTCCGAGACCTTCAACGCTGCCGCTTCACCGAGCCGCAACCCCCCGAACGCGCATAGACCGATGAACGCCACTAACTTGTCGTGAGATTCGCGCAGAAGCGCGCCAACCTCACCCGCCTCGGGGATGGTGAGCCCGTCATCGTCTGCACCTTCGGGCCTGCTCACGCGAGGGAGGCGGACGCTTAACGTCACGTCGAACGGGATGGCACGGTCGGCTAGGGCGGCACGGATGACGGTGCGAACGTTGTTGAACCGAGTACGGATGGTGCTCGCCTCTAATGCCTTGTCCTGCATGGCCTTTACCCATGATTGAACGTGTGATGTACGCAGGCGCTCCAATTCGATGTGGCCGAAGGTGACGGAGCCAGCGGCCAGGTTCATCGCTTGAACGGTGCCGCCAACCCACGGCTGGTCGACCGACCACTGCTTGTAGAACTCAGCGAATGTCATGCGCCCGTTGCGGTTTGCGTACTCACCGCGTGCCACCGACTTCAGATGTTGCTTTGCCGCCCGCTCGCTGGCGAAGCTGGCTGACCGTTCTTTGCCGTCTTCGTCCACCCATCGTGCCCGGTATCGCTTTCCTCGCCCGTTCCTGGCCTTCGGGGTGCCGTCGTCCTTCTCCCAGCGGTCCTCGATGTAACCAAGGTCGGATGGATTGCGCTTTGTCGTTGCCATGGCCCGGAATATTACGTCCGCAGTCCGACTGTCGAACGGGATCGACGTTGTCAGTGGACCCGTTTTACGGCCTCTCCTCGGTGCCAAAAGAGGGAGGCACGGTTCGTTCGCGAGCAGCCTTGGAGATGTTGGCGGCGATCGCGAAACACCACAGGACGGAACAAGGAGAACATGGACAAGCCAAGGCGACTGACGACACAGCAGGCGAGTGACTGGCTCGGACTACCAGAGGCGACGCTCCGGTGGTATCGCCACCGAGGCGACCGAGGCCCACGTTCATACCAGCTCGGCTCGCGGATTTTCTATGACTTCGGCGACCTGGAGCAGTGGGAGCGGGAGCAGAAGGCTGCAACGGCCAAGGGCGGTGTGCAGTGACCGCACTGAACAGCGATCTCGCGGACCTCGCGGATCTCGCGCAGATGGAAGGGTGTGCGGTCCTGGATGCAGTGGACGACTTCCTGGCCCGCTTCATCGCCCACCCGAATAGCCATGCCCGCCATGCACACACACTGTGGCTCGCCCACACATGGCGCATGGACGAATGGGAGTCAACCCCTCGGCTCGCATTCATGTCACCGGAAAAAGGCAGCGGCAAGACCCGCGCTTTGGAAGTCAGCGAGTACCTGGTCCCGAGTGCTGTGCGGGTCTCTCAAGCAACGACTGGTTACGTCCTGGCAAGAGTCTCTGAGGTTCCGCCACCCGTCTTGTTCTACGACGAGATTGACGCGGTCTATGGGCGCAAGGCCAAAGGTAACGAGGAGCTGCGCTCAATCCTGAACGCAGGCCACCGTCGTGGTGCTACCGCTGGGCGCGGATCATGGGAGAACAATGCACTGGCAGCACGGGAATACCCCTGCTACTGCGCTGTGGCGCTGGCTGGAATCGGGAAGCTGCCCGACACCGTCGCCGACCGTGCAGTCATCATTCCGATGAAGAAGCGTAAGCAGACCGAACGTGTCACGCCGTGGCGTGAACGCATACATGCCAATGACGCCAACGTAATTGGCGATGCATTGGGCGCGTGGATGATAATCGCTCCACTGTCCTGGCCGGAGGCCATGCCGGTGGAAGATCGCGCCGCCGATGTGTGGGAGGCGCTTGTCATGGTCGCTGATGCTGCAGGCGGCCACTGGCCTGCCACCGCACGAGCCGCAGCCGTCGTCCTCACGTCGGAGAAGCTCCAGGCAAGTCTGGGTGTCCAGCTTCTACAGGATCTCCGAACCGTCTTCGGGGCGAAGGACAAAATGCGCAGCGAGGACATCATCACTGCCCTAACGGAACTGCCAGGCTCGCCGTGGCAGCGGTTCCATCACGACGGTAGTCCGCTCAACTATCGCGAGTTGGCTGGGCTGCTGAGGGACTATGGCATCCACTCGAAGGATTTGTGGATCGAAGGCAGTTCATCAAAGGGCTACGCCGCCGATGATCTACGTGATGCGTGGGAAAGGTACGTATACCCCTCGACAGTCCGCGAGGACCGCGAGGTCCGCGATGGCTTGGACGCAACACCGTCATGAGCTTCGCCGGTGAGGCGGACGGCCTTTCCAAGACGGCGCTACGCACTTTGCATTTTGCATTCCTCGGAGTGATTTTTGCCGGGGAGAGAGGCCCTGATTTGCATGAGGTGTCCGGCCTTTCGGCCTTGGGGGTCCCCCCGTGGCGAACGAAGTGACTCAAGGAGATTGGAGGCGCTATGCGCTGCAAGCATGACGACTGCAGAAGGCGGGCATACACGTCCGGCTGGTGCTCGACGCACTACAGGCGGCTTGCGATCAGGCCAGCCCATGGATGCGCCGATCAGGCGCTACGTGCGGCTTCAAGAGCAGGGCGGCAGTACCGAGCGTGTGAACGGACGAGAAGCTGGCCGTGGTAAGCGAAGAAGCCGTTCGAGGCGGAGTGGGCGTTGTTGAAGGAACTTGGCTTGGCCTGAGAGGCGGCACATGCCAGCCGGACCGCTGCATCGAGGCGCTCCGGGTTGCTCCCCGTGAGGTGGTGTAAGAGGGCTTCGCTTCCTGTCTGCCCGCTAGCGTTGCGCATTACAGATCAAGGAGTGGATGTGAGCCTCTTCGAGACGATGGAGCCATACGCCTGGCATGGAAGTTGGGCAGTCTGGGGATCGTGGGATGCCACACCTCCGTTTGACCGGCATGGCAACCTCCGATTCCCAATGCACGAAACCAGCATCTCAACAGACTGCACGGCCGGGCCGTGATCCTCGGACTCAACCAGCGGGCGATGGGCAACCCCGGTGCGCATACCCGGCCGCGAATGGGCCAACTTTCACACGCCAGGCGTACACAACGACCACTTCCTTGCCACAGCGTTTTACGGAACGTGGCTTTGGGGGTGCTACTGACAGACCTCGTACCAGGGACACGTCAAAGCAAGTCGGCAGAGGTGAATCCCGGCAATAGGGATGTCGAAGCCTTCATGCAGGAAGTGTCCCTACTTGGGGAACCAGACCAGTTGTTCGTGTGCCTGGGTGACAAGACCTACAAGGCGCTGTCCAGGTCATTACCCCCGGATTCGCGAGTTGTGAAGCTTCCGCACTACAGCGCCTCCAATGCGCGTGTGCACAAGGGACGGCCAGAGGTGTATCGAGAGATCTGCCAGCAAGCGTTGGCTGAATACCTCTGATCTGCCGCTCCGGGCCTACTCCTGGCCGCTGCCCCACACGAGGAGCGCCATGATGGCCGATGCTAGGTGGGAGCGCATCTGTTGTGAGATTCTGCTGGGGTGTCCGCTGACTGCGGCGGTGCTGCTCCTTCGGGGGTGGTGACGTTCCTGTTCACCGATGTGGAGGGTTCACCCGTCGGTGGGAGGCCGATGCGGATGGGATGCGGGTGGCGCTGGCCGCCCACGACGAGGTGTTGCGCACGGCGATCGAGGCGCACGGGGGCTGGTTGTTCAAGCACACCGGGGACGGGGTATGCGCTGCGTTCGCGTCACCTAGATCAGCGGTGGAAGCGGCAGTGGCAGCGCAGCGGGGACTGGAGTTGCCGGTGCGGATGGGGATCGCGACCGGGGAAGCCGAACTGCGGGATGGTGACTACTTCGGTGCGGTGCTGAACCGTGCGGCACGGGTGATGGCCGCCGGGCACGGCGGTCAGATCCTGCTGGCCGAGTCGACGGCAGGTCTGCTCAGCGGAGTTGATCTGCTGGATTTGGGGCCGCGACGGTTGCGGGATCTGCCCACTCCGGTCGAGGTGTTCCAGGTCCGAGCGCCGGGCCTGCGGACGGATTTTCCGCGTTGCGGGCGCTGGATGCCAGTCCGGGGAACCTGCGGCCTCCGACCACGAGCTTCATCGGGCGCGAGTCGGAGGTCGCCGAGCTGCAAGCGGCGATGAAGGCTCATCGGTTGGTGACGTTGACCGGGGTGGGTGGGGTTGGCAAGACTCGTCTGGCGTTGGAGGTCGCGGCGCGGCTGGCCGATGAATACCCCGATGGCGTTTGGTTTTTCGAGCTGGCTGCGGTGGCTGATCCGGCGGCGATACCCGATGCAGTGGCAGCGGTGCTGGGCATCACGCAGCAGCCGGGTAAGAGCGTGAGCGAGTCTGTGGCCGCTGCGCTGGAGGGCAGAGTCCGGCTGTTGGTGATCGACAACTGCGAGCATGTGCTTAACGCCGCAGCCGATCTCATCGAGGCGATCCTCGCGCAGTCGGAGACGGTGAAGATTCTGGTCACCAGCCGGGAAGGATTGGGGGTAGCCGACGAGCAACTGTGGCCGGTGCCGTCGTTGGATGTCGGTGCGGGCGTCGACTCTGCCGCAGTGCAATCTGTTCGTCGAACGCGCACACAGCGTGGCCCCGCGCTTCTCGATGGCCACAACTGATGAGGCGGAAGCGGTGGTGGAGATCTGCGCTCGCCTTGACGGGATTCCGTTGGCCATCGAACTGGCGGCTTCCGGATGGCGTCCATGACGGCGAGCGAGGTGCGGGATCGTCTCGATCAGCGGTTCCGGCTGCTGGTCGGGTCGCGGCGCGGCCTGGAGCGCCACCACACGCTGCGCCACGCGGTGGCGTGGTCCTACGACCTGCTCGACGACGCGGAAAAGGCGCTGCTGGATCGGTGTTCGGTGTTCGCCGGGGGATTCGATCTCCAAAGTGCCTGCGCGGTCATGGGTTCCGATGATGACTTCGCCACCCTGGATCTGCTCGATGCCCTGGTGCGCAAGTCGCTGCTGGTGGCTGACCGGTCTTCGGGGCGGACCCGGTTTTCGATGCTGGAGACGATCCGCCAGTTCGCCGAGGAACAACTCGTCGCCAGTGGCGAGGCAGACCGAGGTCCGGGCCGCGCATGCTCGCTACTTCGCCGGGCGCGAAGCCGACATCCTGGCCCTGTGGGACAGCCCCCGCCAGCGTGAGGCATACGAGTGGTTCACCGTCGAGCTGGCCAATCTGCGCGCGGCGTTTCGGTGGGCCGCCGACCGGGGCGATCTCGATGTCGCCGCCGCCATCGCCACCTACGCGGCGTTGCTCGGCGCTGTGGTCCGACAATTATGAGCCGGTCGCCTGGGCCGAAGAACTCATCGAGCCCGCCCGCGCCGTCGACCATCCCCGGCTGGCGTTCCTGTACGTGATGGCGTCGCAGTGCTGGATGCCCGGACGGATCGAGGAGGCTGTCGGCTATAGCCGATGCCGGCCAGAAGGTGATCGGCAGCATCCGCGACGAGGTGCCGTTCGGCCTCGAGGGCTGTGCTGGGCAATGCGTACGTGGTCATCGGCCAGCCCGAACGGTCGGTCGAGTGGTGCCGCGCCCAGCTCGCACGTAGCCGCGACACTCATGGACTCACCAGGGCATTCCTGGTCCTCGCACTGACGGTCGCCGGTTCGGGGTGAGGAGGCGAGGTCCGCCGCGAACGGCCTGATCGAAGCCGCCGAAGCCACCCGCAACCCGTGTGTGCTCTCGCTGGCGCTTTACACCTACGGCTGCGCCTTCCGCGACGCCGATCCCGTCGGCGCGCTGGAGGCCCTGCGCCGGGGCCTGGTGATCGCCCAGGACAGCGGCAACCGCTACACCGAGTCACTCCTGGCGGGCGTCTGTCCCGGCTTGAGGCCGAACACGGCGACCCGCTGGCCGCGCTCGATTACATCACGCTGGCGATCCGCAACTTCCACGACGCGGGCAACACCACCGGGATCCGCACCGCCCTGGGATCCTCGCCGCTCTTTTCGACCGGCTCGGACGCCACGAACCGGCGGCCACCATCGCCGGTTTCGCGCTCAGTCCCATCGCCGCGGCGGGGTTACCCGAAATCAACACCGCGATCACCCACCTCCGCGAGGTCCTGGGCGACCAGACCTACGAATCGCTCGCCCGCAAGGGTGAGACGATGACCACCGCCGCCATCGTGACCTACGCCTACGACCAAATCGACCAGGCCCGAACAGAACTCGAACACCCTGGTTGAGTTGCGCGAGTCGCGTGTCCAACGCGAGAGCGGCGCAGCATGTTCTCAATCGCCTTCAGCAGTCTGTTCGGCCAAGACGCGGTACACCGTCGCCCGGCTCACGCCGAGGGCGTTGGCAATCGTGCTCGCAGACTCGCCGCTTGCGTGCATCCGCTGCGCCAAAGCGGCTTTCTTCTCGTCAAGCGCCTTGGGTCGTCCGATGTGCTGGCCGCGTGCCCGACGCGCTTCCCGTGCCGCTGCACGGCGCTCACGGCCCAGCTCAAGCTCAAGCTCTGCCAGGCTGGCAAGTACCCCGGCCACCATCCGACCCGTGGCGTTGGAGGTGTCGATGCCTTCCCTCAGCGAACGAAGCACGATGTTCGCGCTCACCCAGCTCCCGAATCGTCGTCATCACCTCGGCGGCGTTGCGGCCCAACCGATCTATGCCCAACGACAACGATGGCGTCACCGGGTCGGGCATAGTCAAGCAGCGCGGCAAGGCCGGGCCGCTGCTCGCGTGTGGATGTTCCCGACAGCTTGTCGCTGTAGACCCGCTTCGGGTCGACACCCGCTGCGGTGAGGGCGTCGAACTGTTGGTCTAGGGATTGGTGGCCGGTGGAGACGCGGGCGTATCCGAGCTGTGTACCTGTGGCCGGGGCGGTGGTTGCGGACATGAGATAAGTCTGTCTCAGAAGTCTCAGAAGTGCAAGATCTGCGACAATAGTTTTGAGGCAGCTTTTGCGACAGCTCGACGTGGGCTTTCCTGTGTGCGCTGACCCACTCGCACCGCCTGTCTCACAACTAAAGTTCTGAGACAGAGGGACTGTGAGCAACCAAGCGGGGGCGTTCGTCGTTTCTCTTTGTCAAGGTGCCACTTCGTATAACCGGAAGTAATCCGCAGGTCGAGGCACTTGACGTTTAGTCTCCCTGCATGGATCGAATCTGGCAGTGGGCATGGGATCGGTGCGGCGCGAGGTACTCGTGGCCGCTCTACGTGATCAGGCGTGCTCGTTTGTCGCTGCCGATCTACCTTTTTTGGGCGTTTCTCATCGTCGCTGTCGAGAAGTCTGGTGACTACCTGGCTGCGGCCGCTGTGACCGCTGTCGCCGTCGCTAGTGCTGCCATACGTGCTCCTGCTTCCCGGTTCGGGCGCCGATTCGCCTTGCGGAGCGGTGGGCGGCTGGCCAGGAGGTCGATCGGGCGATGGCACTCGGACGCCACGTACGCCTGGACTCGGGGGGCGGTTGCCCGAGCGGTGGCAGCCACCGCTGTGGTGGTTGCGCTGCTGTCGGTCGTTGTGGGCGCGATCGCCGGAGCGACTGGGTCGCGGCTCGTCCAGTACGCGATCCTGGGTGCCGTCGTAGGAACTGGCCCTCGGCGTTGACCGCCGTGCACAGCTTGGTGGAAGCGAGCAGTGCGCCCGGCGCGGGTCGCGATCGCCGGTGACACGGGAGCTCGGTGACTCCCTGCCCCGCTCTCGACCGACCTTTGCCGCGTGGTCGAACGTGTTCGGTGCTCGCGGTCAGCGTTCATATTCGTCGTTGACGGCGCGATGCTGGCGGCCGTGTTCGATCGGGCGCAGTGAGGAACCGGTGCTCTGTCGTGGTGATCGGGTGTGGGATGACACTTGGCGTTCGGGCTGCCGTTCACGGTCGGTGCCGGATTCTCACCCTTCCTGCAACCCATTCGTGATCTCGCCGCAGGAACCGAACGTGTTGCGGCCGGCGACTACAGTCAACGCGTGCCGGTGGTTCAGGACGATGACCTCGGCGTGCTCGCGGCATCGTTCAACCGCATGCAGGCGGGTTTGGCTGAGCGGCAACGACTTCAGGCCGCCTTCGGCACCTACGTCGACCCGGCCCTGGCCGCGCGGCTGCTTGAGCAGGGCGACGATGTGTTCACCGGTGAGCGCCGCGAGGTGACGGTGATGTTCATCGACATCCGTGACTTCACCCCGTTCGCGGAGGCGAACACCGCCGAGGACACGGTTGCCCGCCTCAACGCACTGTTCGAGATCGTGGCGCCTGCCGTCGTGGACGCCGGTGGGCACGTCAACAAGTTCCTGGGCGACGGCGCGCTGGCCGTCTTCGGCGCACCGAATGATCTAGCGGATCATGCCGATGCAGCTGTTGAGAGCTGCCGTGCTGATTCACCGCCTTGTGGCCGAGCGGTTCGGTGGGGAGCTTCGGATCGGCATCGGGATCAACACCGGCGTGGTGATCGCCGGAACCATCGGCGGCGGCGGCAAGCTGGAGTTCACCCTCATCGGTGACACCGTCAACGTGGCAGCCCGCGTCGAGCAACTCACCAAAACCACCGGCGACGCGATCCTTCTCACCCAGCAGTGCGTCGACGCTTTGGCGTCTCGACCGCCTGGACTCATCGACCGGGGATTCCATGTCCTGAAAGGAAAGTCAGCCGCCGTGCAGGTCTTCGGCCTCGTCCAAGAGAACGACGTGCGGGTTAACCTCACCCACTAAGGAGCGGTGAATCAGGCGTCTGCCGCGTCACCGTCGCGGCCCGTCAGTTCCGTTGCGGTTTTCGAGAAACTCACAACGAAAGATTTGAAAATAGATTGAAACATCGGATGGTCCAAAGCTGAAGCTCGTTCAGTTCAGTCGCGGCCCGCGCTTCCAGTTCCCTGTTCCGATCCGCCATTCCCAACCCTTGATGTTGTCGAGTCGGGCGAAACGGTCAGAATCAAGCCTTCCCTGTGACTGCTTGTACCGCTGTTGTGCTACCCATGCGCCCAGTCGGTAACCATCGGCAGTGATGTACTTTGCTTCTATCTGAGCGTTACCGTGTTGATGGACGTATTGCTGAAGGTGGCGGAATCCCTGCTCCCACTTCGCTTTCTGCGGTTCCCACTCCCAGCCGGGTAACTTGTCTAGCCTGTCCCTCCGCGCCGGACCGAGAGTCCCTTTGACGAAGTGCAGCGCTGTTGTTGGGTCCACGCCCCGAGCCGATAGCCGTCGGTATCTTCGTACCTCTGCGGAGGGGAGGCATGTCCGTTCTTCTCGACGTACTCGGCGAGGTGTCGGAACCCGTCCTCCCACTTGGCATCTTGGGCGTCTTCCGACCAGCCGGGCAGTTCCTCAAGGAGCACCCTCCGCTCACGGGAAAGAGTTCCCTTCTTGAACTCCTGTCTCTTTGTCATCACCCACGAACCGAGGGGATACCCGTCGACCACGCAAGGGCGGGGTACAGCGGCGGTCCCGTTCTCTTTCACGTAGTCGAGGAGAAGCCGGAACCCTTCCTCCCACTTGGCGTCGTGGGGAGCCTCTGACCAGCCTGGAAGTTCCTTGAGTCTGCGCTGCCGCTCTGCACCGAGGAATTCCCACCGGGTCCGCTGGTTGGTGTTCCACCATCCCAGGTTGAAGCCGTCCATCACGCACTTCCGAGGAACCCGTGCATGACCGTTCTTCCTCACAAACTCCGCGAGGTATCGGAAGCCCTCCTCCCACTTGGACTCCCGTGCATGCCAAGACCAGTCAGGTATCTCCGATAACCGCTCTATCCGCTCGGCTTCCAGTGTCTTGTTGCGGTACCGGATGCGTTGGGTATTGACCCAGAGACCGAGACGATATCCATCGACCGCCATGTAGGAGTGGGGCACGCGGGGGTGACCGTCTGCCTCGACGAACTTCTCCAGCAGCCCGAACCAGAACTCCCAGGATCGCCGTTGTCTGTTCGACAAGGCGCACTTCGAAGGCGCGTGCGAAGTCAGCACTAACCGTGGCGGGAATATCGGTGTGAATCTTGTGCTGGCAAGCGTGGGAAGACCGCCGCGCCGACCCAATTCACGCCGCAACTCGTCGAGCTGTGGACCTAGCTCTTCGTCGTGGGCGCGCAACGCTTTGACGATATCCCAGACAGGCTTGAATGCTGACGAATTCAGAGCGATCTCGGGATCTTCGTCTGTGTCGATGAAGACGGGGATAACGATGGTGCCGATGGTCTTGTCTTCCGACTTACGGATCGCCCGACCGACCGCCTGCACGATGTCCACCTCCGCCCGACGGGGGTCGATGAACGCAACGCCATCCAGCGTTGGCACATCAACGCCTTCCGCTAGACAACGGGCGTTGGTCGAGCAGACCTCGGTCGCCGTCGTCGAGGTGTCCCAGGTGCTGGAGTAGGACGTAGCGGTCGACCGGCGGGCATCGTGCCCGAGGCGTAGCTGGGACCACAGAGTCACCCTTCGGGCGCTGGCGGGCGGGCATCCAAGCCAACACGTTCGGCATGGAATTGGCGAACTCCCGCGCCCGATTGACCCGTGAATGGAACGTGATGACTCGGTGCAGGTCATATTTCTTCATGGCTTTCGCCAATCCGATTTGACCCGCCAGGGTGCGTGGCGTCGGTGATGTCTACCCCGTCGCAGAGTCACGAAGGTGCACCCGCTCCGCCCACGCCCGATACGTTGCGTTATCGACACCGATGATGGCGACTTGGTAGTCAGTCAGCAGGTCTCGTTTGATCGCCTCACCGAAGCTGAGCTTGTGAAAGACGGTGCCGAACTTGGTTTCGTCGTCCATCGAGGCGATCTCATAGTCGGCGTCCTGGGCTGCCTTCAGCACCCGACCGGTGAAGTAACGTGGGGTCGCCGTCATGAACAGTCGCCGCTTCGCCTTGATCTCGCGTCGGGTCGAGGACCGTGGCGAAGTCCGACGAAACTGGTCCCGCACACCGATGCGCCTCGTCGGCAACGACCAAGTCGAACGCTCGGCACCCTCCCAACGTGAATGCTTTGGCGATCTGCGGGCGAGGACTGGTAAGTGGCAAACACCACTTGAGGACCAGACGTCCGCCGCCGCAGGAACGCCGCTATCTCGCCAGGGTCGGTGGTGACAGGCACGCCGAGGGCGCTGGTGTGCTCCAGCGCCACATCGTCATCCCGAGCGACCGTATCGTCGGAACAGACGGGCAGGGAGATGAACTCGGCACGCTGCAGTTGGCTCGCCACACATTCAGCGTCTGCTTCAACAGGGACAGCGACGGAACCAGAACGAGGGTCCGTTCGGCGGCCAGCCGCTCGCGAATGAACAGCGCCGTCAGCGTCTTGCCGGTTCCGCAGGCCATGGTCAACTGCCCGCGATGCGCAGACGCAAACCCCTTGATCACCTTTTTGATCGCCTCGCGCTGGTAGTCGTGCGGGCGGGCCGGTTTGCGTGGACGCGATGGGGCGCGGGGCCGTTGGTGACGCAGGCCAGTCCACGTCGGCGGCCTGGAGATCGTTGAGCCGGAAGAAGCTGACCCGCTTCTCCTGGTCCTGGATCGTGCGCTCGACCGATGCGGTCAATCAAGTCAGTGGTGGCGATCAACATCCGGTAAGAGAAGATCGCCCGACCCGGACTCGGCGAGGAACCTATCCACATCCGCGCTTGGTGACTCGGTAGGCCGGGTCGTAAGCCTTGGCTTGGATCGCCCACAGTCCTCCGTTGCGGTCCTCGGCGACCAGGTCGATCCCAGCGTCTATGCCCCACCGGCCCGGGCCACTCATGCCAGAGCCACACTCGGCGAAGCTCATGTTTGTACATCGGGTCGTTGGTCAGGAACCACTTACAGACATGCTCGAACTGCTTGCCTCGGAGCCTCGGGTCGGGGTCGAGGCGGGTGAAGAGGTCGCTGAATGTCGCCACGGCGGGGATGTTAGTCGACGGTTAGGACGATGTTCAGCCATCAGGTCCGAGTGCGGTGCCATCCGCCTGGTTACCGAGCACCGTATTAAGGCGTACCGAAGGGGGTGGTAGCCGGTGAAGATCCGAGCCGAGGACATCAAGGCTGGTGACCGATTAGTGCCCGGCGGTCTGGTGCACACCACTGAATGTCATTGGTATTTGGGCAACCATGCAGCCACGGTCGGTGCCAACCAGTCCGGGTAGTTTGCCTGCCGCACCGCAGCCCTGGCCGCATTGGTGGCCTGCGCCTCAAACAGGCACACCGCACACTCGGTCATGATCACAGCGGCGGCAAACCCTTCGGCCACGATCTTCAGCGTTGCCTCGTCGTCGCGGATGTAGTCAGTCATCCACTTGAAGCCATGCACGAAGCTGGAACCTATGGCGTAGAAGCGATCCGCTCCAAGTTCCATGCCCAGCGGCAGTTCATCTGCGGCGTGCGCCGGGGGGTTTGCTTCGATCCACTTGGCTGACCAACTGACGATGTCCGAGTGATTGCCGGGTGGCTTTATCCGCTCATTCTTCGGTAGCGCCGAGATCAAAGCTTGACGCTCGTCGTATTCATTACGATGCCGCTGAAAGTTCTGGGAGTCAGCAGCAAGCCCCTCGTTCTCTCGCTTCGCCAACACTCGCTCTTCGATTCTTATGAACCCCTGCTGAGGTTGGCGCTCGCTTTGAATGAAGCCAAGGCATCTAGCCCGTCGCACTTGCCGGTCAGTGGGCGCGAGCAGCCAAACGGTCTTGGCAGACGCCTCAATCGCACAGCGACACAGTGACCCCAGCGACACAACACTGGTTCTTCGTTCCTGAAGTGCCGCCGAATGGGCCTGCCCAGCACCTACCAGATTCTCGGCTGCAGTCATTACCGGGTATCGCGCTGTCGAGCTGACAGTGCTTGCGCCAAGCTTCGGCACAAAATCAAGATCATCGAACGCGAGACTGCTGCCTCTGTCAGGCATGAATCGTCCGGGGTCCGGTGGAGAGCTGCTGCCGTCTGGTCGTACCTGGTGGAGTAATGCCCATTCCCCAAGCCGCCAGGCACGCACCACACGCTGAGTGATGCTCATCATGAGCTGTGCTTTCCGAAGCCCAGCCATGGGGTCTGTCGCCATGTGTGGCACGGTAACCGTGCGGAGTGACAAGCAGGAGGAAGCCGGGCCACGGAAGGCACCACCGCAACCCGGCTTGGCTCATCCGGCTACAGCCGCTCGATGATGGTGGCGTTGGCCATGCCGCCGCCCTCGCGCATCGTTTGCAACCCATAGCGTCCGCCGCGCTGTTCAACGGTGTTGACGAGCGTGGTCATGATGCGGGCACCGCTAGCGACCAGCGGGTGGCCGATGACGATGGCCCCGCCGTTCTCGTTGGTCCGCCGACCGCCTGTCCCGGTCCGCAGCCGGTCCGCAGTTTGCGCTTGTTGGGCGGTTGCGGGCGTGCCACGATCTGTGCTGCTCAGAGCAATTTTTCCCGGTCTGGCCCCGCCCAGCCCAACCTGGCAAACGTCCAGTGCGAGGTTTCGCTTCAACGTCTAGCCGAAGAAAAGATCAAGCTCGATCCCGAGCCGCTTCACGCTGTCATGTGCACAGCGAAGGGGCGTCGCAGACATTGCCGGGGCAATAAATTGAGTGCGCGGCGTCGACCATGGCTCCGACGTCTAACAACGTGACGCCCCTCGCGTTCAAGTGGGCGTGAACATCGTCGGCAATCTGTTGCGGCGTCCAGCCCCAAGTGAGGTCGTAGCAGATCAGGTGCGCCTCACCGATGAGCGCCTCTTCCGTCTTGGGCGGCCAAGTAAGGCCGACGGCGTGCAGCTGCGCGAGATATGCGTCATCAGCGGGAGTGGCACTCGCAATCGCAGCGCCACCAACCAGGGTCGCGCCAGCCATGATGGGGATGACAAGGCCGGCCAGCCAGCCAGGTGAGGGCATTCGATTCCCTTCCATTCTTCGTGGTGTCAGTAAGGTAGTCATTTGCGCGCGATTCCCAAGCGGCGCAAGTATCAACAGCTTCGGTGACGGGCGTGGTTGTCGGAGCGGCCGCTTAGCATGCGCAGGACAGCCGCCCAGCATCCACAGGAGCAATGATGAAGTTTGTTTCCAACCGCATCATTACCGGCGATGTCCGTTCGCCCGTTTTTTACGAAATGGTCACCGAAGCCTCGGCGATATGGGGTAACGAACTCTTCGCCGAAATCCCCACTCCGGTCGGCACGCTGGCAATCGGTAGCGACAAAACAGTGCCGCTGTTCGGTCAGGGGTCTGCCGAGTCGGCGGCCAATCGCAGCGCGATCGTCGAGTTCATCGTCGACGACGTGGACGCCGAATATGAGCGGCTTCGCGAGCGCCTCGCCGAGGTGGTGACGACGCCGAAGACGATGCCATGGGGGAACCGCGCATTGTTGTTCCGCGATCCGGACGGGAACCTGGTCAACCTGTTTACTCCGGTCACGGAAGAGGCCAGGGCCAAGTTCGGAGTTTGACCGTCCAGCTATCGCGGTTTGAGTCGAAACATGGGAATCTGCCGACCTACTGGAGCGGTCTTGGCACGGTAATCGCCGTATCCGGCGTAGATGTTTTCCGCCAGACCGTAAAGCCGCTCGTATTCGTTCGAGTCCGTCACCTGCTGGGCGGTGAAGCTCTGTTGGCCGAACTCGCAGTCGGGATGTGCTTTCAGGTTGTAGTACCACTGCGGATGTTTGGCGCCCCCGTAATTGGAGGCGAGCAAGATCACGTCAGGCCCGTCGTGAAAATACGTCAGTTGAACTTCGCGCCGTCGACCGGACTTGGCGCCCGTTGATACCAGGGGTGCATTGATGATCCCGCCCATGTTGACTCGCCCGCCGGTAAGTCGGAACAGGTATGGGTCGGTATGGCGGGCGATGTGTCGGGCAATGAACTGGCCGGCGCGCGAGCGTCCGAACCGGACGTTAGCCCGGTATAGGAAGCCCCGCGTCCTATGCGGATCTACGTAGCGCGGTGGCACGCACCGAACCGTACCCCGTGCTTTCACGCTGCGGCTGCAGCGTGGCATAGCCGAATCGTCCCGGCCTGCGGCCGGCGGCGACGTCGTCGAGCCCCCGCGTGGAGGGGCAACGGCGCGTCTCCCGGAAAACCGTGCGACCTACCACTGGAGATCATGGACGCTGAGCTGGCCACGACCGAAGGCCCAGGAGTGTATGTCGGCCAACCGCACACGAACCTGATCGTGCTGGTTGACGTCACCGCTTTTCCACTGATAAGTGACTTTGGATAAATGCACGAATTGGTGTTTTCCGCAGTTGCCTTCGTCAGGGGTTGCGTGGCTGTGGTCAATGCCGGCCGTTTGGAGGTAGTGCAGGAGTTTCTGGTCGAAATACCAGCAGGGCTCGAGATTGCCCATCACAATTCCCGTTGGCAGGTAGAACGTCACCTCGACGCCTGTGCCGGGGACCGGCGGGTTGGCCTCGATAGCCTCGATGATCAGATGAAGGGCGTTGTCGATCGTCTGAGATCCGCCGGTTGTCTCGATTGTGGTCACGCCTTCTCCTGGGCTTTTTCGGGGTCGCTGTCCGCCGTAACCGGGCCGTCAGCCGTGCCCTACAGCTAGCACCAGCGAGGGGTTTGCAGTCCCTCCGACCGTATTACGCAACGACGGCACCGAGCAGGCCGAGAAGGCAGTGTGCATCTGATGTCCAACCGCCGTTTGCCAGTTGTTCTGTTCGTCGAAGTGGCCGACGGCGACGTCGTCGAGTTCCGGTTTCAAACAACGTCTGGTGGCAAGGCTGCAGCGCGATAGACGGCATTCGCCTTCACCTCATTTGCGATTACCCAGAGCGCCGCGAGCACCGGCGGCACGGCCGTGTACGGCGCGTTGAATGCGAAGAACAGAGCCAAGTTCGTTGGGGGTACATCGCCTGTCAGGTCCTCGACCAGATAGATGCCGTTTGCAGTGATCGCCGCCCCTGCAAGCGGCAGGACTACAAACGAAACCCAGGTTGAAGCTCGAAAGAATCCGTATGCGGCCAACGCGTACAAGGGTCCGAACGCGAACCCAAACCAGCTCGAAGTGACGAGCCACGACGGTGGGTTGCGGAAGATGGGGTCGACCGCGGTGGCGTACCAACCGGTGGATCTATCGATCAACCCGAATGTCGCGCCACCGTCCGAGCCGAGCCACCCGATGAAGAGGATCACGAACAGGATCGCTATGGCGATATCGATCTTTCGGTCCACGCACGCCTCCACGGAAAACAGTCGTGAACAGCATGCATCGCCGGCCGAGTTGGCGCAGACGAAATCGCATTGGCTGCTGTGCGTGATGGCCGACGGCGACGTGGTCGAGTTCCGGTTGAATCTAGCGGTCGCTTGGGGAACATGGGCCATATGGGACGAACGGATACCGCCTCGTTGGTGATCGATGCTCCGGTGAGCTGGGTGTACGCCGCGCTGATGGAACCGGATGCGCTCGCCGAATGGCTTCCGCCCCAGGGAATGTCGGGACAGTTCGACCACTTCGACGCCCGCCCCGGAGGGTCCTACCGAATGAGGCTGACCTACGCCGAGGCGCCCGAGTCCGGCGGCAAGTCAAGCGTCGACTCGGATGTGGTGGATGTTCGGTTCGTCGAGATCGTGCCCGATGATCGGGTTGTTCAGGCCGTCGATTTCGAATCCGATGACCCCTCGTTCGCGGGCACGATGACCATGACGTGGACGGTTACCGCGTTGAGTGCCGACAGCACTCGTGTCGATATCCGAGCCGATGACGTCCCAGTGGGTATCTCCGCTGATGATCACATCGACGGTCTTCGATCGTCGTTGACCAACCTGGCGACCTATCTGACTGGGCCGCGGGGCGATCACGATTGACGGCGACGTGGCCGGGTTCCGCTTGAACGTCCAGACGGCGGAGCGCGGCAAGCGGTGAGGTCGATGACAGGCACGGTTGCCGGAGTGGCCGCTTAGCATGCCGTGACAGCCGCCAGCAGCCACAGGAGAATTGATGAAGTTCGTTTCAACCCGCATCATCACCGCCGACGTCCGTGGGCTCGTTGATTTCTACGAGATGGTCACCGAAGCTCCGGCGATATGGGGCAACGAACTCTTCGCAGAAATCCCGACTCCGGTCGGCACGCTGGCGATTGGCAGCGAGGAAACAGTACCGCTGTTCGGTCAGGGGTCTGCCGAGCCGGCAGCCAACCGAAGCGCGATCGTGGAGTTCATCGTCGACGATGTGGACGCCGAATACGAGCGGCTCCGCGAGCAGTTGGCCGAGGTCGTAACGGAACCGACGACCATGCCGTGGGGTAACCGGGCGTTGTTATTCCGCGACCCAGACGGCAACCTCGTCAACCTTTTCACCCCTGTCACCGAGCAAGCTCGCGCCAAATTCGGCCTTTGACACGGTTGTCGTTAACCGCCTTTATGATCAGCCCATGCACCGGCTGTGCTCGCTAACCTCCGCCGCATCAAGCAAATTCAGCTCGCGCGCCTTACTTGCGGCATGAAGATCGCTTATTTCTTCCTGCCGCCCTACTTCGGGCTCATCGCAGGCGTCATCGGCCACAGTGTCACGGCGGGTCTGGTGGGAGCCGTCATCGGCCTGTTTCTCGCCGTGCTGATATCAGCAGAGGGCAACCGGCGGCGGGGGCGCCCGGACGCGAGCATGATGGCGATTGACGCCATGACTGGGACGGAGTTCGAGGACTACGTCGCTACCCGCGTCCGAAGAGCCGGCTGGCAGGTCACGTTCACCTCGGTGATCGGCGACTACGGCGTTGACCTGATCGCCCAACGGGACGGCAAGTCGGTGGCAATCCAGTGCAAGCGCCACGCCAAGCCCGTCGGCGTCGCGGCCGTCCAGCAGGTTGTCTCCGGCGCACGCCACCACGGATGCACCAAGAGCATTGTCGTCAGCAATCAGGAATTCACGCAGGCGGCTAAGCAATTGGCCGCTACCCATGGCTGCCAGTTGATCGGCCGCCGGGCATTACAAGCCTGGGTACCGCTTCCTGTGCGACGGGCGGTATAGCAGTCCGCGGCTGGCAATGAGCGGAAATCATCGCTTGCTTTGAATCGGGTTTAAGCGAAATCCTTAGCGGATGGCGACGCTAAAACGGTTGACGAGTGTGCTGGGCGGGTTGGCCCTGGCCGCTCTCGGCCTGGCTGGCGGTATTGCCCAGGCCGGTCCGGCCCCTACGCCCAGCTATCACTGGTGCCCGGGCGATCAATGGGACCCGGGCTGGGGAGTCACCTACGACTGGGACTGGAATCACTGCCACGACTGGCAACGCGCGGCAGGCCAAGGCGGTCCGGCGAGCCAGGGTCCCTGGGGAGTACCGCCGACGTGGGCGCCGCCGCAGCCAGCTCCGCCGCCGTGGGCGCCTGGGGCTCAAGTGATGTGGAACCAGACTGCCAACGGTTGGGGATTCTGGAACAACGGAATATGGACTCCGATCTGACCTCTCACGGCCATCAATCCTCACGGATGCGCCGCAAGGAAGGTCTCGTTCGGCAGGCCGGCGGTGAGCTGATCGACATCGAATGGTTGGTCCAGCCGGGCGTGCAGCTTCTTGGGGTCGATCAGCAGGCTGATCTCGGCGGTCTGACGGGCGAACAGGCGACCGAAACGCGGGTATAGCCAACGCATTACGGTTCGCTCCGCGGATGTGCACCGTGCCGCGCAATAGCCGACATGGCCTACCTCGTCGGTGAGGATCTCGCTGTAGAGCCGCTCGATGCGTGCGGCCACATCTGGTTCGTCGGCGAACAATTCGACTCCGACACGGCGCAATTCGTCGAACATGATGCAACCTGCCATCTCGCCTGCACCTACGAACGCAAACGCGATGCGCTCCGGTATGAAGACGTTGAGCTTGACGAACTGGCGCATCACGAATGGCGGCGGGACGACCTGGAATGGCAGATCGAACATGTCGAGCACGTAGGCCAACAAGCGGGTGTGATAGTGCTCTTCGAGTTCGATGTAGACCCGTTCGGCTGGAGCGTCGTCACCGCTATTGCGGCCGTACGTCTCGCCCAGTCCGACCCCGAACCGTTCCGCCTGGTTCAGCTTGGCGGTTGCCAACAGGAACAGCATTTCTCGGCTGAGGCCCGGCTCAGGTCGGCGGCGACGCAGGTTGTGCGCGAATACATTCCGGTCAATGGGACGGCGGGAGCGGATCGGGTCGGCCTCCAAGCCGCCGAAGAATTCCTCCCGGCTGGTCAAGCTGCGGTTAAGCAGATCTGCGTCGCCGTCGCGCCGCGCCAAGAATTCGCGGTAGCCCTCGATACCTAAAGCGTTCATCGCTCCTCCATTCCCTGAACAATCGTCAGCACATAGCGATCCAGTAATTCGGTCGCGCCGGTGGCCAGCAACGCGAACAGCCCGGTCAGGAAAATCACCCCGAGTTGGCCCGGGTCAGCATCCCGGGATACCCGTCCGGCCGCCTGCGCTTCGGCAATCGCAGCGATGACAAACCCGGCCAGCGGATGCTCAGCCAGCTCGTCTTCGACGGGCCGGGTCGCCGAGAAGTGCAGGCCCAGCATGTCTTTGAAGACGACGGGTCCCAACCGCCGCTCGGCGGCGAGCACTTGCCGAATCAGAAGTGTCAGCAACGACAACAGGTCGTCCGGTGCGGCGCTTCGAGTGTCGAGCGTCGCCACGATTTTCGCCTCCTCGGCGCGCTCCAACTCGACCAGCACGTGCTCTTTGGTCGGAAAGTGGAAATAGAACGTGCCGCGCGCCACCCCTGCCGTTGCGGCAATCGCTGCGACGTCCGCGCCCGCCAATCCGGACCGGCCGAACTCGGCCACCGCGGCGTCAAAGACCCGCGCCCGGGTCTGTAGCCGCTGCGCCTCTCGCGCGCCGACCACCCGCGAAGCCGGTTCTGCGGTCGACGAAGGTGAAGGCACGTCGACACGGTACAAAATTCATTGCCACCCGTCAATGACGGTCGTCAATGAATTCGTCCATCCGGGCGTTGATCTGCCAACTCCCGGGTTTGGCCGTAGCATCGGCCTGATCGAGAGGAAACGAACGAGCATGCGGGCGCGGACGCGAGGGGGGCGCAACGTCCGATGTTTTTGGATCCTCGGTGGTGCGGCCGCGGCCATTGTCGTGGCCCTGTTGAGCGCCGGGATAGCGGACGCCGACGAGGCCGCTTACCTGGATGAGTTGACTCGGCACGGATACCAGGTCACTGCGCCGACGGGGGAGTATCTGCTGGGCAGCGGCCACGCGATGTGCAAGGAATTGGACGCCGGGCATTCGCCGGACTACGTGGCCAAGCATTGGACGTATCCGAACGCGTCGTATCAGAACTTGCTGGACATGGCGACTGCGGCGCAAAACAACCTATGTGACGAATACTGACCGCTGATTAGCCTGCGACGACTGCGATCTCGCTGCCGAGGCGATACGGAGCCACCAACGGAAGGTCGTCACCGCTCCAAAATCTGCCGGGGTCGAACCAGTTGGACCGCTTCTCGGTTTCGATCAGCCCCATTTCGTCGTAGGTGACCGCCACCGTTTCCGCGCAATAGGCGGACTCGAAGCGGCCCTCTCGCTGCTCTGCCCTGCGCCGTCGCATCGATTCGCGAACCTTGCCGTCCACCACCGGGATTCCGCGCACCCAGTCGTACCGCGTCGGGAGTTGGCCGCGCAGCCACCGCAGGGTGAGCCGCGTTGTACTCGGAAAGGGGGTGCCGTCCATCCGGGCGATGACACGCAGCAGCCGATTCTCCTGCTGGTGGTTTGCCTCGGGGGTCAACTGGCGCAACCAGCAACGCTGCCCGTAGCGCTGCATCCACCGCTCGACAGCTTGCCGAGCGTCGTTGAGTTGCACACCACGGTGGTTGGTGCCGGTCCACACATCGGTCAGCTTCTCGCCGAGTTCGGCATGCCACATCAACGGCGGCAGATCCTCGATCGCCACTGTCATGCCGACGTGATTGACGGGGCTGTTGGACAAGGTCTGGATCGCGCGGTCAGGTCCGGAACGCCCACGAAACAGCCAGATGTCGCCGGTCCGGGTTTCGTCCAGCGCGGTTTCCAGGTTCACCGTGTGTGTTTCCACCACCGAACTTTATGCAACAAGCCGCTCCTATTGGGCTAAGTCGGGATGCAGTCGCGAATAACCTGTGCTGATGCGCACCATCTGGAAGTTGCTCGGATTGGCCGGAATCGTCGGTGTCGCTGCCGGGGGAGTGCTGGTAGCCCGCGACCAGCGCCGGCGCCGGGCTTACACGCCCGACGAAATCCGGGCCCGGCTGCATCAGCGCCTGGCTGAAGCGGGTGATCAGCCCTAACTGGGTCTGATTCGCCCGCTGTCTCAGGCGGCTACCGCGTACAGACGGTGCGCGCCGGTGAAGCCCTTCAGCTCGGCCTCACGTCCGTCGTCGACGCAGATGTCGTCGCAGTCGCTGATGGCGTCGCGCACGGTTTCGCTGACCAGAATCTCCCCGCCACCTGCCTGCCCGGCCACTCGCGCGGCCATGGCGACGTTGCGGCCGAACAGGTCGTCGCCGCGGCGCACCGATCGGCCCATGTGGATCCCAATTCGCACCCGAATAGCGTTGCGCCGCTTACGGTGTGCATCTTTCTGCAACGCGTGCTGGATGTCGATCCCGCAGCGCACCGCCTGCTCGGCCTGCGCGAAGGCAATCATGAATCCGTCGCCCTGGCTTTTCACCACGTGCCCGGAGCGTTCCTTGACCAGCTTGCGGACCATCTTGTCGTGCTCACCGATCAACTTGACCCAGGCCCGGTCGCCGACCCGCTCGTTGAGTGCGGTGGACTCCTCGATATCGGAGAACAAGATCGCCACCTTGCCGTCCGCAGTGACCCGGGCCAGGTCCGGGCGTTCCACCTCGGCCCAATCGGCCAGGTCTTCGATGGAGCTGCGCATCGCGGCGCCGAACCCCTCCTTGCGCACCAGGTTCGCGGTCTGCCAGACGGTCTTGACCGCCTCCCGGCCGCCGGTCAGAAGCCAACTCCGGGGGTCGACGCGTTGCCGTAGTTCAGCGGCCTCCCGGCGGCTGCGGGTCAGCGCCGCCCACACGAAGGCCAGCGCGGCGGCCTCGGCCACCGCGATGGCCGCCAGCGCGTAGACCGCGATCATCAGGGGGTCGTGCATGCCACGCATCTTTCCCGATGCAGGTCAGCAGACCTAACAACAGTGCCGGTCTTCGGCGGCCGGCTCAGGTCAAAACTGCGAAAGTTAAGCTGCGAGAAAGCTTTCCGATAACCATGAATTTCCTGTGTCTGGGCCCCCGCCGCAGCGCCGGTGTTTGGTCGCTCGGACTACCGGCTACTAGACACCAAGCTGGTGCCCAGCGCTGCGTGTTGTCTGGCCCTATCGCTGTGTTTAGGGTTGGGAGTCGATTCTTCGTGGAGGTCCTCGATTGGCCGAATCCGGTGATCGCGGCTCAGACTTGCTGGTGATCTTCGGAATTACCGGTGACCTGGCCCGCAAGATGACCTTCCGAGCCCTGTACCGCCTGGAGCACCGGGAGATGCTGCAGTGTCCGATCTTGGGCGTGGCCAGCGACGACATCACCAAAGAGGAGCTGGTCAACCGGGCCCACAAGGCGATCGCCGACACCGGCGAAAAGATGGACGACGCGGTGTTCGACCGGCTGGCGGACCGGTTGTCCTACCTGCACGGCGACGTCACCGACCCCGCACTGTACGACGAGCTGGCGGAGCGGGTCGGCTCCAAGCGCGACTGCCTCTACTACCTGGAAATGCCGCCGTCGCTGTTCGCCCCCATCGTCGAGAGCCTGGGCAAAGCCGGGTTGCTGGAGCGTTCCCGCGTCGCGGTGGAAAAGCCGTTCGGTCACGACCTGAAATCCGCGTGCGAACTCAACGCCCGGCTGCATGCGGTGCTGAAAGAAGACCAGATCTTCCGGGTGGACCACTTTTTGGGCAAGCAGCCGGTGGTGGAACTGGAATACCTGCGCTTCGGCAATCTGGCGCTGGCCGAGCTATGGGACCGCCACAAGATTTCCCAAGTCCAGATCACCATGGCCGAGGACTTCGGCGTCGAGGACCGGGGCAAGTTCTACGACGGTGTCGGCGCGTTACGCGACGTCGTGCAAAACCATCTGCTGCAGGTGCTCGCCGGAGTTGCGATGGAGCCCCCAGTCGGGTCGAGCGCAGATGACCTCAACGACAAGAAAGCCGATGTGCTGCGTGCGATACCGGCGCTGAATCCAGACCAGTGCGTGCGGGGCCAGTACCGCGGCTACACCGACATCGACGGGGTCGCCAAGCGCTCGCAGACCGAAACCTTTGTCGCGTTACGGGTGGACATCGACAACTGGCGCTGGGCTGGGGTGCCAATCTTCCTTCGGGCGGGCAAGGCCATGGCAGAACGGGTGACCGAAGTGCGGCTGTTCACCCACCGCGTCCCCGCCTTGTCATTCTTGCCCGACCGCCGGGAAGCCGAACCCAATCAGATTGTGCTGCGGATCGATCCCGACCCCGGGCTGCGCCTACAGTTGACCGCGTTGGACAACGAGCGCTGGCGCGACGTCCACCTGGACTCGTCGTTCATGCAGGACTTGGGCGAACCGCTGACTCCCTACGAGCGCATACTGCACGCCGGGTTGACCGGCGACCGCCAGCTGTTCGCGCGTGAAGACAGCATCGAAGAGACCTGGCGCATTGTGCAACCACTGCTCGACAACCCCGGCAAGGTCTGCCGTTACGAACCCGGCTCGTGGGGGCCCGACGAGGCACAGTCATTGCTACGTGGTCGTCACGGTTGGCAAGCGCCGTGGTTTCCCGGCAACCATCGCGCATCACAGTAAGGAGAACAGGACAACATGCAGCTAGGGATGATCGGGCTGGGCCGGATGGGCGCGAATATTGTCCGCCGGCTGGTCGATGACGGCCACGAATGTGTTGTGTACGACCACAATCCGGACGCGGTCAAGGCGATGGCCCACGACGGCGGGATTACCGGCGTTGAGTCATTGTCGGAGTTGGCCGAGAAGCTCACCAAGCCTCGGGTGGTTTGGGTGATGGTGCCGGCCGGTGACATCACCACCGGAGTGATCGACCAGCTTGCCAAGACGCTGGAGGCCGACGACATTGTGATCGACGGTGGCAACTCGTACTACCGCGATGACATGAAGCATTCAAAGACACTGTCCAAGAACAAAATCCACCTCCTGGATTGCGGCACCAGCGGCGGTGTGTGGGGTCGTGAACGCGGCTACTGCTTGATGATTGGCGGCGACGACCGAGCATTTGCCCACGCGGAGCCGATCTTCGCCAGCGTCGCGCCGGGGGTCGACGCCGCGCCGCGTACACCGGGCCGCCGCGGTGAGATCGCGGATGCCGAGAAGGGCTACCTGCACTGCGGGGCGACCGGGGCCGGGCATTTCGTGAAGATGGTGCACAACGGAATCGAATACGGAATGATGGCCTCGCTCGCTGAAGGCCTGAACATCTTGCGCAACGCCGACGTCGGCACCCGCAAACAGAAGGGCGACGCCGAAACCGCACCGCTGGTCAATCCCGAGTGCTACCGGTACGACTTCGACCTTCCCGACGTCGCCGAGGTATGGCGCCGGGGCAGCGTCATCGGCTCGTGGCTACTCGATCTGACCGCGATCGCGCTACACGATTCCCCCGACCTGAAAGAGTTCTCCGGCCGGGTCTCCGACTCCGGGGAGGGACGGTGGACCGCCATCGCGGCTATCGACGAGGGCGTGCCCGCACCGGTGCTGACGACTGCGTTACAGTCCCGCTTCGCCTCGCGGAGTCTCGACGACTTCGCCAACCAGGCGTTGTCGGCGATGCGCAAGCAGTTCGGTGGACACGCGGAAAAGCCTGCGAACTAAGAGATTCCGCACTGGCGACCAGCCGAGGTTCAGCGCGTCACGAACGTCACGACGACGTCGCTGAAGGCGTCGTTGTCGTCGCCGGCCGCGGTGTGCCCGGCCTCGGAAAGTTCGACGAACTCCGCGTTGGGCACCGTGTCCAGGAAATGCCGCACACCTTCCGGGCTGACGACGTCGGACAGCTTGCCGCGGATCAACAGCACCGGGATGGTCAAGTCCGCGGCGGCCTGCTCGAATTTCTCGGTACGCAGTTCCGGGTCGTCGCCCGGCTTGGTCATGAACGCTGGATCCCAATGCCAGTACCAGCGGCCGTCGCGCAGCCGCAGGTTCTTCTTCAGCCCTTCCGGGCTGCGCGGCCGCCGCCGATGCGGCAGATACGCCGCGACGGCGTCGGCGGCTTCTTCCAGTGAGCCGAACCCATGCAGACCGCTGAACATGAATTCGCGGATGCGGGCGCTGCCGTTCTTCTCGAACCGCGGCACCACGTCGACCAGCACCAACCGTGTGACCTGCTCGGGCCCGGCATGATCCGCGACCAGGATGCCGGTCAGCCCGCCCATGCTTGCCCCGATCAGGTTTACCGGTCGGCCGATCGCACCGAGCACCTCCAGGACGTCAGCGGTCAACGTCTCGACGTCGTAGTCGGCGTCGGGCGCACGATCGCTGTCGCCATGCCCGCGACTGTCGAGCGCAACGACGTGGAATCCCTCGTCGGCCAGCACCTGGCCGGTGTTTTTCCAGGAGAACCGATTCTGTCCGCCGCCGTGCAGCATCAGGATCGTCGGCCGGTCGGCTGCCGCGTCGAGGCCGCGGTTCCACTCGTCGGCGACCAGCGTGAGCCCGTTGACACCCGAATACTCGACCGTCTGCGGAGTGCTGCTCACAGTAGTCATGGGCGCCCCTCTCGGTAGGTTCCGCCTGACGTTACCTACATCGGCTTTGCCGTCTTCAACTGCCCGTAGGCGGAGGTGGCGGAGGTCTTTCTCGGCCCACGGCATCAGGTGCAGCCGCTTGGGCAACCGCGACTGCCACAGGTCGGCCGGTTCGATGAAGTGGGAATCGCCCGAGTTGGCCCACAGTGTGGCCGTGTGACTAATCCAGAATTGTGTTCTAAAAACTGTCAACGATGGGATGCTGATGAGTTTTCGCCGTCGCGGCGGTCTATCAATGAAAGCGACCAACGACTAGGAGGCGGCATGCCATCGATCACGCCCTCACTGTGGTTCAACTACGACCTGGAGGAGGCGGCGGCGTTCTACACCTCGGTGTTCCCGAACTCGCACATCGAAAGCCTCAACCGGTCCACCGACGCGGGCCCCGGCGAGCCGGGCTCGGTCTTGTCGGGCAGCTTCGTGCTGGACGGGACCCGATTCGTCGGGATCAACGGTGGCCCGCAGTTTCCGTTCAGCGAGGCGGTGTCCTTCACGATCAGCTGCAAGGACCAAGACGAGGTGGACTACTACTGGGACCGGCTCACCGACGGCGGCGAGGAATCGCAGTGCGGCTGGTGCAAGGACCGATTCGGGCTGAGTTGGCAGGTCGTTCCGGACCGGCTCTACGAGCTGATCAGCGACCCGGATTCGGCGCGGGCGACCGCCGCCACCAAGGCGATGTACGGCATGCGCAAGATCGTTATCGCCGAGCTCGAGCAGGCGGCCGCGGAGGTGTCGCGCGAGCTAACTCGGTGAGCCGGTCGACCCACTCGACCGTCGCGTCGGTTATGGCCGGTACGTCGCTGGGGTTCTCGCAGCCGGCGACCATCAGCGACGACTCCGCTATGGTCGCCATCAGGACGCGGCTCAGAGTGCCCTGCTGTGCGGCTCGCCGGTGAGATTTGATTGCCAGCGCAACTACAGCAAATTCCCCAGGCTGGGGTAAAAGGCTAGTGCCAGTTAGCTCCAAGGCATACCTTGGCTTCACAACGTCACGTCGAAAGCGGGGCGGGTGCCACCTTTTGCGCGAAAGGGGACAACCATCACCACCGCGAGCGCATTCAGGGGCAAGCGGATCAACGCCGCCGCACTGTGCACCGCACCGTTCGCCCTCGGCAGCGTTGTCGGACCCGCTGGGGTCGCCTACGCCAAACCAAGCCATGAATGGGACCTCGGCGCCTACGACGCCTGTCTCCAGCGAGTACAAGCTCAGGAGGGCTTTATTTCTCCCGATAAGCAGTACCAGTGTTGCGTCTCAACCGGCGGGCAATGGCAACAAACAGAGGGCGGGAAGTGCGTGGCCCCCCCCAGCAGCTGACACATCAACGCGGCCGACTCCACCACCGAAATCGGTAGTACCGCTGCCGCCAGGGGTCACCAATACCAATTAGCCTCCGCCGCAATATCGGCTGTCACCCAACACCGGCAGGAGCATCAGCGATGACCGCCACTTACCACACCCCGGCGCGGTGGCGGCACATCGCGCCGACCAGTGCCATCTTCAGCGCGACCGTCGCGGTCGCCGTCATGGTCGCGACCCCAGCAGCCACCGAACCGAGGCAGCCCGGTCAGGCTGATAACTTCACGAGCTGTTTCATGGACGCTTGGAATAAGAAACCAACCATGAGCTACGCCGAGAAGCAAAAGGTCGCGGAGGAGTGCTGCTTGAACGTCGGCGGAACCTTCAACGAAACAGCCCATGTTTGCTATCTGGGCGCTGACAACATCACCGTTGCGGTGCCCAACCCACCGCCGCCTCCACCGACGAGAGCAACAATCGCACCGCTGCCGCCGGGGGCCACCAATACCAATTAGCAGAAGGGCAGGCAGCGATAGGCCAGTGCACACTGCGCCGTCACCGGGTCCCGTCGCGAGCTCACTGGGTGAGCCGGCCGATCCACTCGAGCGGGCGAGCGCTGGCTGGTTTCGGGATTCGACCAGTTCTAACCTCGACGCGATGGCCGTAGGCGAAAGATCGGGTGATGACTGGACCCCGCTGGATCGATGTGCATGCTCCCGCCGTAGAGGTGAAGGCCCTGACCTGGGGACCACCTGACGGCCCAATCGCGCTGTGCCTGCATGGGTTTCCTGACACTGCCTACGGCTGGCGGAAGTTCGCACCGCGGCTCGCCGAGGCGGGATGGCGAGTGGTGGCCCCGTTCATGCGCGGCTACGCGCCGTCGTCGATTCCGTCCGACGGCAGCTATCACATCGGTGCGCTGATGGACGACGCGCTGCAGGTCCGGTCGGCAGCCGGCGGCACCGATCGCGACGTGGTGATCGGCCACGACTGGGGCGCGGCGACGGCGAACGGTCTGGCGGCGATGTCGGACAGTCCGTTTGCCAAGGCGGTGATCATGTCGCTGCCGCCGGCTGCGACGTTTCGCCCACTGAGCCGGGTGCCCGATCGGCTCAGGTTGCTCGGACAGGTCCCACCGCAGCTATTGCGCTTCTGGTACCTGATGTACTTCCAATTACCCTGGCTCCCAGAGCGATCCGCATCCTGGGTGCTGCCACGGTTGTGGCGGCGATGGTCACCGGACTACGACGCGAAGGAAGATCTGCGCCATGTCGACGCGGCGATCGGGACACCCGAGAGCTGGCGCGCCGCGCTGGGGCCCTACCGCGCCACCATCCGTAACACCCGGCCGCCGAAGCGGTACGCCGACCTACACCGGCACTGGACATCGCCACCGGCGTTGCCCAGCCTCTACTTACACGGACGCGACGACGGCTGCATGACAGCGGCTTTCGTGCAGTGGATCCCACGAGCGTTGCCCGAGGGCAGTGACGTGGCGATCGTCGAACATGCCGGACACTTCCTGCAGCTCGACCAGCCCGAAAAGGTTGCCGACTTGGTGTTGGGCTTCATCGGCTCAGCGGGCTAAGCGGAGCTGCCCTTGAGATCGCTGTGCGCTTGATTGGGTGCAGCGGCTCTGGTTTCCCCCCGCGTGTTTGGCGGCGTACATGGCTAAGTCGGCTAGTCGGACGAGATCGTCGGTGAGTTCACGCTCGGTAGGGTCGAAGCTCGCGCCCAGCGGCGCGCTGGCGATGCCGACGCTGGCCGTAATTGGATAGCGGACGGCGGCGACCGCCATGCGCAACTGTTCGGCGATGTCGTGCAGGTCGCCGGTAGGGTAGGTGTCGGCGATGACGAATTCCTCGCCGCCGAAGCGGGCAATCATCGACGTGGGCGGGCAGGCGAGGCGAAGGGCGCCACCCACCGCGACCAAGGCCTTGTCGCCGGTGAAATGGCCATAGGTGTCATTGAGGCGCTTGAAGTTGTCCAGATCGATCATCGCCACCCCCAGGTAGCTCGGCTTTTCCCGCCGTCGCAGCAGCAGCGAATATGTCGACTGGAAGAAGGTCCGGCGGGTCAACAGGCCAGTGAGCGTGTCGCGGCTGGAACGCTGCAAGTCGCTGCCCAGCGCATGGACCAGCCATTGCACCGCAAACTGAAACGCCACGTTAATCACTAGCACCAGCAGGAACCCGCATCCCGCCGCCACGGCGTCGTAGTAGCCGATCAAGCGCGCCGCGAGCACTGCAGCGGTGGTCATGGCGATCGCGAAGCTATACACCATGTCATGGGTGGTGTGAAAGAACGCGATATAGCCGCCGAGCACCGCAAACGCGCTACAACCCAGCAACCCGAGACGTGGGTCGCCTTGTACGAGGCATGCCGCGGCGATGCAGGCGCTCCCGATGCGGCAGAACAGTACGGATTGGCCGCGGTTGGGCCAGTGGACCAACCACGACAGCGCGACCATCACGCCGAAGCCGCTGGCGATCGGTGCCACGATGAGCGCAGCTGGGTAGTGCGGCAGGGTCGGGCTGATCAACTCCACCGCGGGTATCGCGGCAATCGCGGCGATCACGGCGGCAATCATCGCCCGCCAGATCAGCCGGATGCCGCGGGTGTTCAGATAGAGAGTTAACCAGTCAAATTGGTCGCCTTGGTGCCACCAGCGCCTCACAGCGTTCACATGTGCCCCTCTTCTTCGGGATGCACCGTTGTAGGCCGCGCGGTAGCTGGTCCGACCGACCTTACGGCAAATCACATGCTGTCAAATGTTCTACGGTCCAAGTGGCGAATTTGCTGTCCCGTTCGCTGAAAGTGCAGTGCGGCCGCCGGCCATAACGAGACTCGAGGCACCGCTGAGGCGACGATCCAAAAAGAGAGCTCGGGCGGCTGAACGCCTGACTGAGTCCGGCACTTTAACGGCGAACCAGCAAGAGGCGGTTGCGAGCTCAAGGTTCGTCGACGTCGTCATCTTCGTCGCGGAGCAGTTTTTCGGGGTGGTGGTAGGTGTTGGTGCGGGGTTGGCCGTGGTCGAGGTGGGGTGGGGGGATCCATTCGGTGTCGCCGCGTGGGTTTTTGCGGGTGGTCCAGCCTTGTTCGGCCAGCGGGTGGTGACCGCCGCAGCCCAGTGTCAGGTCGTTGATGTCGGTGGTGTGGCATTTCGCGTAGGGGGTGAGGTGGTGGACTTCGGTGTAGTAGCTGGGCACGTCGCAGTTGGGGAAGGTGCAGCCGCGGTCGTTGGCGTGCAGCACGATGCGTTGGGCTGGTGAGGCCAGGCGTTTGGTGTGGTAGAGCGCCAGGGCTTTGCCGTGGTTGAAGATCGCCAGGTAGTGATGGGCGTGGGCGGCCAGCCGGATGACGTCGGTCATGGGTAGCCGGGTGCCGCCGGCGGTGAGTCCGGTGCCGGTGGCGGTTTCGAGTTCGCGCAGCGTGGTGGTGACGATGATCGTGGCGGGTAGGCCGTTGTGCTGGCCCAGTTCACCGGAGGCCAACAGGGCGCGTCCGGCGGCGATCAGTGCGTCGTGGTGGCGTTGGCTGGTGCTGCGGGCGTCGCGGGCGATCGCTTCGTCGGATGGGGTGCTGACACACGGGGACTGGTCGGCGGGGTTGCACATGCCCGGGGCGGCCAGTTTGGCGAAGACGGCGTCGAAAGTGGCGCGGGCTTCGGGGGTCAGATAGCCGGAGATGGGGCTCATGCCGTCGGGGCCTTGTTTGCCCAGGGTGACGCCGCGGCGGCGGGCGCGGTCGTCGTCGCTGAAGTCGCCGTCGGGGTTGAGGCAGTCGGTGAGTTTGTCGGCCAGCTTGGCCAACTCGTCGGGTCGGTGTTGGCCGCCGAGGCGGGCCAGCTGGGCTTCGGCGTGCACCTGGGTTTCAGGGTCGACGAATTCCGGCAGCCGGTGCACAAAGCCGCGGATCACCGCCACATGACTGGGCCCGATGTCGCCGGCGCGTTGGGCGGCGGCGGTGGCGTGCAGCCGCGGCGGCAGCGGTTCGCCGGTGACCGATTGCCGCGGGCCTAGGTCATCGGCTTCGTGGATGCGCCGTGCTGCCTCGCCGCGGGTGATGCGCAGCCGGCCGGCCAGCGCCTGGGACAGTCTGCCGCCGAGTTCGGTGTCGCTGGCGTGGCGGGCCAGCTGATTGATCAACGGATGCCCGGCCGCCGGTAGCCGGCGCATCTCGGTTTCCAGCCGCGCCAGCAATGCCAGACATTCGGGTGTGGTCAGTGCCTCGGACGACACTTCGAGCACGTCAGAGACCGCATCGCGCAGCGCGTCATAACGAGCGACGATGTCCTCCGAGCAACTCGAATGCATGTTCGAATAGTATCGGCGGCCAGTGACCGCGTTGACTCGTCAGAAATGCGCGCGAAAGGGTGATTCGTTGCCTCATTGAAAATGCGCGCGTACGCCCAGTGGATGGGGTTGACGTTGACAGAGCGCAGAGCAATCACCGAGACGGCCGCAACCCGCTACCAGCTGGCGAGTAAGCGCGGCAAGAGTCGGATTCTCGACGAGTTGTGCGCCAACACCGGGTGGCACCGAAACCATGCCCGCAAGGCGCTCAAAGCGGCGCTCCGGCCCAAGATCGTCGCCCCGCGCAGTCCCCGGCCGGTGAAGTACGGGCCCGATGTCATCGCGGTACTGACGGTCTGTTGGACAGTGCTGGGAATGCCCGCCGGCAAACGGCTAGCGCCGATGCTCGGTGAACTGGTGGCAGTGCTGCGTCATTTCGGAGAGTTGTCCATCGACGAGGGCACCGCCGAACTGCTGGCGTCGATGTCGGCGGCCACCATCGATCGCCGCCTGGCTGATCAGCGAGCCAAATACCAGCTCCGGGGACGGGTGGGGACAAAGCCGGGATCGCTGCTCAAAAGCCAGATCCCGGTGCGCACCTGGGCCGAGTGGGACGACGCTCGACCCGGGTTCGTCGAGATCGACCTGGTCTGGCATGACGGCGGCAACCGGGCTGGTGGCCATGCATTTACGTTGACGGTCACCGATATCGCCACGGGCTGGACCGAGAACCGGTCCGTGCCGGACAAGACCGCCAAATGCGTGCTGGCAGCACTTAATGACATCGCCCGCAAGATGCCGTTCCCGATCCTGGGTGTGGACTCCGACAACGGATCGGAATTCATCAACGACCACCTGCTGGGATGGTGCCAAGGCCGCCAGATCACCTTCACCCGGGCGCGGCCGGGCAATAAGAACGACGGCTGTCACGTCGAGCAGAAGAACTGGGCGGTGGTGCGCACCGTTGTCGGCTACCACCGCTACGACACCGCCGCAGAACTGTTGCTAATCAACGAGATCTGGCAGTTGCAGTCCAGGCTGACCAACTACTTCTACCCCCAGCAGAAACTGATCTCCAAGGTCCGAGCAGGGGCCAAGGTAGCCAAGAAACACGATAAAGCCAGGACCCCATTTCACCGCGCGATCGATCACCCCACCATGACCGTGGAACGCATCGTGGCGCTGACCCGGACTTACTCGCTGATCAATCCCGCCGCCACCCAACGCCAGGTTCAAGCCCTGACCGCCCAGCTGCTCACCCTCACCACCAGCAAAGCTGCACCCGGCGCCCAATCTCCAATTAACAAGCGCGCACGTTTACGTGAGGCAACGAATCCGCCTTCGCGCGCATCTTGACGTGAGGCAACAGGGTGACTCGAGCATGCCGGAAAGTCGGCGCCTGTGGATAAACGTCCAACTGTGGACAAATCCGCTCGGCGTGAGCAGGTCCGGTCGGCAAGGATTCGCTGTCGGCAGCAATGGGTGCCACACTTAACCATGGCTGCAGGTGCATCGCGTCCGATTTTTGCCGCTGCGGCAGCTGTACTGGTCTCGGCGGCTGTCGGCCACGCCGACACCCCGGATGCTCAGTTTCTGGGGCTGCTGTCGAACGACGGAATAAACGTCACTGCACCGGATCGGATGATCGCCATTGCGCACGAACGGTGTGACGGCGAAGGTCTTTCTCGCGCCACCGTATGGAATTGGCGCTTCGGCGGTCACCCAAGCCCCTACGCGCAAGCCATGTGGAAGATTGACGCCGAGCTGGAAGCGCAGGGTCTGACGGCTGGGCAGGTGGGGCAATTCGCTCGTGACGCCCTCACCGTGTACTGCCCCAACCCGCAGAACTAGTAGCTACGAGTGCTCGTTGAACCGGCGAGGGTATCGCGTCCATAGGATGTAGCCGGGCGAACACTCGGAGGTGGACATGTCGGCCCGGATGGCAGCGGTCGACGCGCAGTTCTACTGGATGTCGGCCAAGGTCCCCAATGACGAATTTCTGATCTACGCATTCGACGGCGAGCCAACAGATTTCGAGCGTGCGATCGACGATGTCCGCTGTCGTGCGCAAGCTTGCCGAGCGTTGACGGTTCGCGTCGAGGATGGATCCCCGTTGACGTATCCCAGCTGGGTGCCGACGACCCTCGAGCCCGAACAGGTGACCCGCCACCAACTCGACGACGACAGCTGGCGCGGCTGCCTGGACGCCGTCGTCCGGCTCGCCGACAACCAGCTCGATATCCGCCGAACACCTTGGCGCCTACACCTTTTCGCGCCAGTGCACGACCCACCGGGCGGCACCGGACCGGGTACGGTCGCGGTCATGCAGGTTGCGCACGCAATGGCCGACGGCGCTCGCGGCGCGGCGATGGCCGGCTGGCTGTTCGGCCGGGCGACTCCGGTGCCCGACATTGTGAGGGCTTCGACGGGCTTCCTGCCTTGGCGCGCCGTCGATGCGGCTCGCGCGCATCGCCGGCTGGTGCGAGATCTTCGCGACGGGCTGCTGCCGGCGCCGCCCGGAACTCGGCCGCTACTGTCCACCAATGCCCGGCCGGCCGGCAAGCGCACCGCGCGCACACTGGTGCGGCACCGTGCGCAGCTGCGCGGACCCACCGTCACCGTCGCCGTGTTGGCGGCGGTATCTGGTGCGCTCGCAGGCTACCTCGGCGATGCGGGCGCGACGCTCGGCGCCGAGGTTCCTATGGCCAAGCTCGGTGTGCCGCAAGCAAATAATCACTTCGCCAACGTGACAGTCGAGCTGTATCCGAGCCTGAGCCCACCGGCCCGGGTCGAGCGGATCGCCGCAGACCTGGCCGATGCCCGTCGCCGCTCACAGCACCCGGCGGCGCGCGCGGCCGACCGAGCCTTTGCCGCGATGCCCGCCCCACTGCTGCGCTGGGGTGTCAGCCACTTCGATCCTGAGGCCCGGCCACCGCAAGTGTCGGGAAACACGGTGGTGTCCAGCGTTTATCGCGGACCCGGCGACCTGCGCTTCGGCAAAGCGCCGGTGCTGCTGACCGCCGGCTGTCCGGCGTTGTCACCGGCGATGGGCCTCACTCACGGTGTGCACGGGATTGGTGACACCGTGGCGATCAGCGTGCACGCCGCCGAATCCGCGGTTGCCGACATCGACGAGTACCTTGCCATGCTGGATGCGGAGCTTTGACGAAAGTTAGCCGGCCTCACCGCATTCAGCTTCCGATTCCCGGGTCAGGCCTGCGGCGACGATCAGCTCCTCATGCAGTTCGAACCACACGGTGTGGTAGGAGTCGCTCAGCGGTCGGGACAACCAAACCGTCTCGCCGGCATGAACATTGTCAAGTGCTGCTTGCAGTTTGGTCGAGTAGCGGCCCAGCCGAGGTAACTGCGCGGCCGCCGCGGCGACAATCGGCGCTACCCGGCGATGCACGTCATCGAGGCGGGTCACGACAGCGGCGTCGTAGTCGGCGTCATCGTGTGCGTTGGGTTGGCCGTCCTTGACCTGCCAATCGGTGACCAGGGCTTTGAATTCGGCGTTGACGGAACGGAACTCGTCGTAGGCGGCGGCCAGCGCCGCCGTATCGGTGTGCCGGCGCTCCGCGGCCAGCAACTCGGAGAGCCGAACTCGCCCGTCGCGACTGAGTCGCAGCGCCTTGCCGTCGAGCAGCAAGCCCGACTGGGTCAGCCGGTCAACCGTGGCGGCGACGTCGTTTGCATCCTCTCCGAGTGTCGCAGCCAACTCGGCAAGGCTGACCCGGCCCTTCAACCGCACCGCTTGCAGCACGGCCAGCTCGCTCACGCGGACTCGCTGACTCGCAACGCAGCCAGCATGGCGAGCAGCGGGCTGGCCGACACCACGTCGGTGTGGCCGCTGGCCATCGCGGCGCGCACCGCGTCCTCGGAATGGCTTTCCAGTCGCGGGTATTCGCCGCTGGCGTGGCTGCGAAGTGGGCTGACTCGTCGGGCGATATCGGCCAACTCGCGCAGCTCGGGCGTGTTGTCCTCGGACCACGCGGTCAGCTGCAGGATCCCGGCACGCACTTCGCCTTCGTTGCCGTCGACGGTGACCAGCCTGCCCGCCAGCAACTGGGTGACCCCGCGGCCGCAGCCCACCACGGCCACCCGGCCCAGCTCGCGGCTGACCACGGCCGCGTGGCTGGTGGCACCACCGGTTTCGGTGACGACGCCGCGGGCGATCAGCATGCCGTGAATGTCGTCGGGACTGGTGTGGTTGCGCACCAGGATGACATCCTCGCCGCGGTCGGCGGCATCGATGGCGGCGTCTACTTCGGTGTAGGCCCGGCCCGAGGCCACGCCCGGGCATGCTGGTAGGCCCTTCGTCAAAAGAGTTGCCGCCAAGCGGTTCTCGGGCTGCAGAGACGGCCGCAGTAGCGCTTCCACGTGCGCTGGCGTCACCCGCCGCAGGGTCTCGGTCTCGTCGATCAGCCCGTCGCGGTGCAGTTGCAACGCCAGGCGCACCGCGGCCTGCGCCGACCGCTTGGCCGGCCGCGTCTGGAGCAACCACAGCGTCCGGTCTTGGATGGTGAACTCGATCTCTTGAACATCTGACGCGAGCCGCTCCAACGACCGGGCGGCCGCAATCAGCTCGTCGTAGACGGCCGGTTGCTTGTCGCGCAGCGCGGTGATCGGCTCGACGTCGACGGTGCCCGATACCACGTCGTCGCCCTGGCCGCCGGGCAGCCACTCGCCGAACTCCTGGTTGGCGCCGGTCATCGGGTTTCGTGAAAATACCACCCCGGCACCGGAATCGGCGGTGAGGTTGCCGAAGACCATGGCCTGCACCACCGCCGCGGTGCCGCCCCGATCGTGGAACCCGTGATGGGCGCGATACGCCGCGGCCCGCGGTGAGCCCCACGAGGCGAACACGGCCTCGATTGCGGAGCGCAACTGCAGGTAGGGATCGGCGGGCGCGTCGCGGCCGACCGGTGACTTGGTGAACCGCCGCCAGGTGTCGCGGGCGAATTCGGCGGTGCCCTCTGCCGCCAACGCCTCGACGACGGCGTCGTTGATCCCGAGATCCAGCACCGTGTCCATCATGCCGGGCATCGACACCGCGGCCCCGGAGCGGACGCTGACCAGCAGCGGATGCGGCCCTCGTCCGAATGTGCGCGACGTCGCCGCCTCCAGCTGGCGCATTCCGTCGAGCACGTCGTCCCAGATCGCGTCGATCGTCGCGGCGGGGTCGGCGAGGTAGCGCGCGCCCACCTCGGTGCTGATGCAGAATGCGGGCGGTACCGGCAGTCCGTTGCGGCGCATCATGACGATGCCGTGCCCTTTGTGACCCAGAATCTCCGGTGGATAGCTCGCGTCGCCGTCCAGCAGTAAGACGGGCGGTACAGACATTCGGATGCTCACGCCAAACTCGCTCACCCGACGGCGCCGGCGCCAATGCTGGCGATCTTGATGTGCGGCTCCTTTGCGGTCGTTGGCGGGTCGCACGATACCTGTGCCCATCCGTGCCTACCCAATGATCTAGGTTGGCGTCTATGACTGCCTATGATGTCGGGTTGCTGATCCTGCGGGTGGTACTGGGGTTGACCCTCGCAGCTCATGGCTACAACAAGTTCTTCGGCGGCGGGCGGATACCCGGGACCGCGGGCTGGTTCGAAAGCATCGGCATGAGATACGGCAAGTTCCAGGCCGTGGTCGCGGCCAGTACCGAGATCAGCGCCGGCCTGGGTTTGGCCGCGGGGTTGCTCACGCCGATTCCGGCCGCCGGCTTCGTCGCGCTGATGTTCGTCGCCGCCTGGACGGTGCACCGACACAACGGCTTCTTCATCGTCAAGGAGGGTTGGGAGTACAACCTGGTGCTGGCCCTCAGCGCCGTCGCGGTGGCCACAATCGGCCCCGGCCAGTACAGCCTGGACTGGCTGATCTTCGGCCACAACTGGCGCAACGGCTGGCATGGTCTGTTGATCTCGCTGCTGCTCGGTCTGGGCGGCGGTGTCGGCCAGTTGCTGATCTTTTACCGGCCGCCGGTCAAACAGGCTCACTAGCCGCTGGCGCTTCGCGGGCCAGCACTTCTTTGGCCGCGCGTTCTCCGGAGCGGATGGCGCCGTCGACCCATCCGCACATGACCGCCGAGCTCTCCGTGCCGGCCCAATGGATGCGGCCGCACGGCTCGCGCACGGTGTAGCCGAACTCGGTCAGCACGCCGGTGGGTGCGTGGCTGATCATTCCGCCACCGGAATAGCGCTCCAGACTCCAGTCCTGCTCGTGATAGCCGACCGGCGAACGGGCCTTGTCGCCGAACCGGTCGACCAGCTGACCGACGACCGCAGCCTGCCGATCAGCCGGCGCCAGGCGCCCCAGCCGCCGCGCGGCGGGGCCTTCGGTGATCACGCACATAACTCCAGGCGTGCCGGTGTCCGTGCAGGCGTCGATGGTCAGGGTGGCCAGTGACCCCGGCGAGGCGGTCTGGCCGGACAGCCCGTCGGCGCGCCAGAACGGCTCGTCGTAGACGACCGAGATCTTGAAAATCGCGCCGCTGGGCATCCGCTGGTGCAGAAACGATCGATCGAGCGGCAGCGTCGGCTGGTAGTCGATCCGGTCGGCGATGGCCAGCGGGACGGCCACGATCGCCCGTCGGGCCCGCACGGTCAGGTCGTCGGCTCTGACCGTGACGCCGTCGGCGTCCTGGCTGATGTGGCGCACCGGCTGCGACAGCTGCAGTGCATCGCCGAGTTCGGCGGCCACCGGTCGATAGATGGCTCCCATTCCGCCGACCGGGCGGGAATCCTGGGAGCCGTCCTTGCTCGACACGACGAAGTCGGGACCGCCGCCCGAGGCCATCTGGTAGAGCACCCACAGCAGTGACACCTCCGATGCAGCCGAGGTGTAGGGGCCGGCCAGCGCCATGTCCAGCATGTCGCGGGCCTGCTGCGACAGGATGTTCTTGTCCAACCACGAACCCAAACTGATCTGGTCCCACTCGGTGGCCTTGCGGGCCTGCCAAGGGGCTTTCAGCGGGATCGATCGGCACATCTGCCGGACCTTGATCAGCCCGACGCCAAGGTTCATCGTCGCCCACGGGCTCACCGTCCACGGGATCGCGCCCTCGTAACGGTGCTGCTTGCCGTCGACGATCATCATCGACTCGCCGTCGATGTACTGCTTGTAGGCCGGCACACCGAACTCGTTCATCAACGCATAGACGCGATCTTGGCCGGGCCCGATCCATGCGCCACCGCGATCGATCCACGACCCGTCGCTGAGGACCTCGGTGTACGTGCGCCCACCGACCCGATCGCGGGCCTCCAGCAGGGCGACCGAGCGGCCGGCCTGCTTTAGCCGCAGGGCGGCCGTCAAACCGGCGAATCCGGCGCCGACAACGCAATAATCGACATCTGCCATGGCTGATCTGAGCAGCAAGCTACACCGGTTGCGGTGTGAGAAGTTCGTATTGTGTTGATCCACTCGGTCCGGACACACCGCAGCGCCGACGATTTCCCGCGCAGCGAGCAGCTGGCCTACAAGATCGCGCAGGTCGCGGCGGATCCGGTCGCCGTGCCGGCCGAGACCGCGGCGATGGTGGTCAACCGGATCATCGACAACGCGGCGGTCAGCGCCGCCTCGATGCTGCGCAGACCGGTCACCACCGCCCGCCGGCAGGCGCTCGCCCACCGCGCCGGCCCGGGCGCGACGGTCTTCGGCGTGGACGGCAGCTACGCCGCGGAATGGGCGGCTTGGGCGAACGGGGTTGCGGTACGTGAACTGGACTACCACGACACGTTTCTGGCCGCCGAGTACTCCCATCCGGCGGACAACATCCCCCCGCTGGTGGCGGTTGCTCAGCAGCTCGGAGTGGGCGGCGCCGACCTGATCCGTGGCCTGGCGACGGCCTACGAAGTCCAGATCGACCTGTCCCGCGGAATCTGTCTGCACGAGCACAAGATCGACCACGTCGCCCACCTCGGCCCGTCGGTGGCCGCAGGCTTGGGCACGATGCTGCGGCTGGACACCGAGACCATCTACCAAGCCATCGGGCAGGCGTTGCACGTGACCACTGCGACGCGGCAGTCCCGCAAGGGGTCGATCTCGAGCTGGAAGGCGTTCGCTCCGGCCCATGCCGGCAAGGTGGCCATCGAGGCGGTTGACCGGGCCATGCGCGGCGAGGGCTCGCCCGCGCCGATCTGGGAAGGCGAGGACGGCGTGATCGCCTGGCTGCTCTCAGGTCCTGAGCACATTTACCAGGTGCCGTTGCCCGGTGCGGGGGAGCCCAAACGCGCGATTCTGGACAGCTACACCAAGGAGTACGCGGGCGAATATCAGAGCCAGGCGCCGATCGATTTGGCCCGGCGGCTGCGCGAGCACGTCGGCGACCTCGAACGGATCGCGTCGATCGAGTTGCATACCAGCCACCACACGCATTTCGTGATCGGGACCGGGTCCGGGGACCCGCAGAAGTTCGACCCCGACGCGTCGCGGGAGACGCTGGATCACTCGCTGCCCTACATCTTCGCCGTCGCGCTGCAGGACGGCACCTGGCACCACGAACACTCGTATGCCCGTGAGCGTGCGCATCGGCCGGACACAATCGAGTTGTGGCACAAGATCTTTACTGTCGAGGACCCGGAATGGACGCGCCGCTATCACGCGATCGACCCGGCGGACAAAGCGTTCGGGGCGCGCGTACAGATGACACTGAAGAACGGTGAGGTGATCACCGATGAGCTGGTCGTCGCCGACGCTCATCCGTCGGGGGCGCGTCCTTTCGGCCGCGAACAGTACATCGGCAAGTTCATTGAGCTCGCCGACGATGTGGTGAATGCCTTTGAGCAGCAACGCTTTCTCGACGCCGTGCAACGTCTGGGCAATCTGAAGCCAGGCGAGCTGAGCGCATTGAATGTGCGGGTAATGCCCGAGGTGCTGGACAGGGCACCGGCCATCCCGCCCGGGATCTTCTGATGACCGGCTACAGCAGATCGGTGATCGTCTTCAAGCCGGCGTCGTAGAGCACGCCGGGCAGCATGCCGCCGTCGTGTTCGATCGTGGTGCCGTTGACGAAGTCCGCCTCGCCACCGGCCAGGAAGACGCACACCCGGCCGACCTCTGCGGGTTGGCCGGCGCGGCGCAACGGGATGGCAGCAAAGTACTTTTCGCCGGTCGGGTCGTCTTTGGGCAACACAAACGACCGGAAGTTCTCGGTCATCGTCGGCCCCAGTGCGATGCAATTGACCCGGACCTTCGGTCCCCATTCCTCCGCCAGCGACCGGGTGAGGTGGTTGAGTCCGCTCTTGGCCGCCCCGTAGGAAACCAGGGTTGGCGATCCCGCCGGATGTCCGGCGCCGCTGGAAATGTTGATGATGCAACCGGTTCCGTCCTGGGTGGCCATCTGCCGGTATGCGCGGACGGCAAACCAGAGCGGGCTGATCAGGTTCATCTGCACCGCGTAGGCGTGAAACAGCGCCGTGCGTTCGAAGTCGTCGTCGCTGCGCGGTGCGCCCTGGATGCGTTGCACGAGTTCGGGAATGCTCTCCGCGTGGGGCGCCGGTACCGTCCCACCGGCGTTGTTCACCAGGATGTCGATCCTGCCGTGAGCGGCCACAACGTCGGTGACGAAGGACTCGATCGAGCGGTAGTCGCCTTGATCGCAGACCTTCTGGGAGGCGCGCGGCGCCCAGTCGGCGTCGATCCCGGGAATGGTGTCCAGTGGCGAGCGCGAGCATCCGACGACCGTGGCGCCGGCGCGCAGCAGCTCATGGGCGATGCCGACACCGACGCCCCGGCTGGTTCCGGTGACGATCGCGACTTTGCCGTCGAGAACGTTCATCCATGGACCTCCTGGCGAGATGTCGTTGACAGTGACTGTCAACTAGACATACGTTGCCATCTAGTCGTGGACGTGTAAAGGGCAGGTGTGGCAATGAGTAGTTCGGGCAAGCTTCGTGTCATTCAGTGGGCCACCGGCGGCGTCGGCAAGGCCGCGATCGAATGTGTGCTGAATCATCCGCAGCTGGAGCTGGTCGGCTGTTGGGTGCACAGCGCGCACAAGAACGGGCGCGATGTCGGCGAGATCCTCGGCACCGCTGCGTTGGGTGTCACCGCCACCTCCAGCCTCGACGAGGTGTTGGCCACCGACGCCGATTGTGTGGTGTACAGCCCGCTGATCCCGAATGACGAAGAGGTCATTGCGATTCTGCGGTCCGGCAAGAACGTGGTGACACCGGTCGGCTGGGTGTACCCCGATCCGGCCAACGCGCGTCACCGGGCCGTTGCCGACGCGGCGGCCGAAGGCGGTGTGACGCTGCACGGTTCGGGGATCCATCCCGGCGGCATCACCGAGCGCTTCCCACTCATGCTGTCCTCGCTGTCGTCGGCGGTCACCCATGTGTGCGCCGAGGAATTCTCCGACATCCGCACCTACAACGCCCCGGACGTCGTACGCCACATCATGGGCTTCGGCGGGACGCCTGAGGAAGCCATGCAAGGGCCGATGGCCGGCCTGCTCAAGGCGGGCTTCAAGCAATCGGTGCGAATGATTGCCGACCACATGGGGTTTCGGATCGATCCCAACATCAGGACCATTCAGGATGTCGCCGTTGCGACCTCCGATATCGACTACGACCCGTTTCCGATCACTACGGGAACGGTCGCTGCGCGTCGGTTCCGGTGGCAGGCCCTCGTTGACGGCGAGCCGGTCATCACCGCCGCGGTCAACTGGCTGATGGGCGAGGAGAACTTGGAACCGGCCTGGAATTTCGGCGGCCGGGGCGAACGCTTCGAGGTCGAGATCACCGGCGACCCGAGCGTGAGCCTCACCTTCAAGGGACTGCAACCGGAGACGATCGCCGAAGGGCTGAAACGAAATCCAGGTGTGGTGGCCACCGCCAACCATTGCGTCAACGCCATTCCCGACGTCTGCGCCGCCGAACCCGGCATCAAGACCTACCTGGACCTGCCGCTTTTCGCCGGGCGGCCGGCTGCCAACCTCGCGGCGGAGACCCCATGACTGTCCTCGACGACGTGTCGTTCTGTCACCTCGTCATCGGCGTAACCGACATGGACCGCGCGCTGGCGTTCTACCGCGATGTGCTCGGCATGGAGGTTGTCTTCGAAACCCTGATCTCCGGTGAGCCTTTCGACGCTGTGCTGCACGCGAAACGCAAGCAAGAGGGCCGGGTGGTGGGCGGCCTGCTGAGTGGGCTGATGGTGGAGCTGTTGTCCCTTGGGAGTAAGCCTGCCACCGACACGCCGGCCCGCCGTGGCATCACCGGTATCCAGAACGTGTCGCTGTCGGTGACTGATCTCAACGACACCCATCGGCGCATCACCGAAGCCGGCTATCCGCCCGAGCAGCAGCCGTTCGAGATCGGTGGCGTCCGAATGTTTTTCGTGAAGGATCCGGACGGGACGCCGGTGGAGTTCATCGAATTGCCCGGCGGCGCGCGAAGCATCTACGAGATGCACCGCGGCGTGGCGCTGCAAATGGGGCCGGCCCAATGACTTACAGCCACCCCGCCTCAATGCGCGGGCACGTCGCGATCGTCACCGGTGCCGCCCAAGGCGTGGGCAAGGGCATCACCGCCGCGTTGCTCGAACGCGGTGCAGCGGTGCTGGCAGTCGACATTCAAGACGAGGCCCTGAACGCGACAACCGCCGAACTCACGGCCGTCGGCCGCGTCGAAAAGCTGGTGGCCGATTTGCGCGATCCGGCCAGCGCCCGGCGGATCGTCGAGGCTGCCGTCGACGTGTTCGGGACGGTGCACGGTCTGGTCAACAACGCGATCGCTACCAACGAACCCAAGGCTTTCGTGGACATCACCACCGAAGACCTGGCGCTGGGTTACGACGTCGGGCCACGCGCAACCTTCCTGCTCATGCAGGCCGTGCATCCGTTGATGGTCGAGGCGGGCGGCGGGTCGATAGTCAACCTCGGCTCGGGTACCGGCACTGGCGGCGAACCCAAGTGGGGCGGATACGCGGCCGCCAAGGAAGGCATCCGCGGGTTGTCGAAAGTGGCTGCCCTGGAATGGGGGCGCGACAACATCCGCGTCAACGTCATCTGCCCGTTCGCCGAGTCCGACGGCGTCAAACTGTGGAAGCAGTACGCGCCCGACGATTACGCCAAAGCGGTGCGACGGGTGCCGATGAAGCGGATCGGCGATGTCCGCACCGACGTCGGCGCGCTGGTGGCTTTCCTACTGGGTACCGACGCGACATTCGTCACCGGGCAGACCATCGGCGTCGACGGCGGAATCGGCTGCTTTCGATGACCCATCCGACCAGACCCGCATCGCTGCGAGATCGCCAGCGCGCACAGATCAGGGCCGACATTCGGCGCGCGGCGTTTCGGCTGTTCATCGAACACGGATATGATGCGGTGACAACCGAGGAAATCGCCGCGGCCGCAGGCGTTTCGCCGCGAACCTTCTTCCGGCACGTCCCGACGAAGGAAGAGGTGCTGCTCGCGCCGGTTCGGCACGGCGGCACCGCAATCGTCAACCTGCTCGAACGGCGGCCCGCCGCCGAGGCGCCCGACGTCGCGCTGATCAACGCGATCATCACCCGAACCCGCTCATTCGACGCGGCTGACATCGAAGAGTGGCGTAAGGCCCTGCTGGTCGCCCCGGATGTGCTCGGCAAGCTGACCATGGTCACCGCCGCCGACAAGGAGCGGGCCGCCAAGCTGATCGCCGCCCGCATGGGCGCCAACCCCGATACCGATATCCGTCCCGGCCTGCTGGTTCAGCTTGCCTTCGCGGCAGGGGATTACGGCTTTCAGCGCTGGGTGCGCCAAGCCCGCAACCGTCGCCCACTGGATCGCTATGTCACTGAAGCTCTGGATGCGGTCAAGAGTCCGCACTGGAAAAGCAAGCGCACGTCAGCAGGCGCCCGGATGTGATTGGCAGTACGGGGTAGTCCCCGGGAAGCGATACCGGTTCGCGGCGACCCACCGGTAGACGGCTTCTTCGACGACACGGACGCCGGGAATCCGGTAGATCGCCAACGGGATTCGGGTGCCGATCGCCGCCGAGAGTGCCGCGTTGGCGGCCTCTGCGCCGGAATAGACTGCCCCGGAGGAATCCAGCCAGCGGACCGATTCCAGCAGGCTAGACGGTGCGATACCCAGTCGCTGCGCGGCGCCCGGACGTTGCAGTGCCTCGGTCTGCAGCTTTCCGGTTCTATCCATCCTCACGAGTAAATCCCTGGAGCGAGTGCACATTCCGCAGGCGCCGTCAAAGAACAGGGTTCCCGCGGGTTCGGTCATCATCGGGTGGCTCCCTGCCGGGGCTGCAGCGGTATTACCGGCGCCTTGCCGACCGGCGGACGTGCCCGGATGCCCGCGATCGCGAACACTATGCCGGTGCCGATTTCGGTCAAGGCGGAAAACCAGGAGAACCACGTTACGTTGATGTGCGGCGGAGAGATGAAGCTGTCCTGGTAGCCCGGCCGGAAAGTCGGCAGCAGGTGCGCGCAGGTAAATCCCACGGCGCTGGCGAATCCGACCGCGATCGCCGCGTGCGGTGCCCGGCCGCGTCAGGTCAGGGCCATCACGACCGCTACGGCGACGAACAGGCCTTGCACCATGCCGGCGACCATGATGAATGGCGGCGATGCCGACATGCCGCGACGCAGATGGTCCAAGCCGTGGATGCCGAATCCGATAACGAATGCTATTGCGGCCCAACGCAGAATGCCGCTTCCGTTTGCGCGTCCTGCCGAAATCTGATCGATCATCGCGGATCACCGTCCTTGGTGGCGGCGGGTGAGAAGAAGATGCCTGCCCGAACACCGTTGTACTACTACGAAACGTAGTAGTCAAGGTCGGACGTTGTTCCGCAGAACCCGGCCAATCCGGCTAGAACACGTTCTAGTCTTGCCGCCATGGGCTTTCTCAAACAGGAGACTCCGCAGATCGACTTCGAGGAGTGGAGCAAGGGCACCCGCGCCGAGAAGATCATCCCGATGGCCCGGCACTGGGCGGAGGTGGGCTTCGGCACCCCGGTCGCGCTGCACTTGTTCTACGTCGTCAAGATCGGCCTGTACATCTTGGCGGCGTGGCTGCTCGCACTGACCACCACGGGAATCAATGGCTTCGCAGGCGTCGCGCACTGGTACGCCGAGCCGATCGTCTTCGAGAAGGTCGTGCTCTACACGATGCTGTTCGAGGTGGTCGGCCTGGGCTGCGGCTTCGGACCGCTGAACAACCGGTTCTTCCCGCCGATGGGCTCGATCCTGTACTGGCTGCGGCCCGGCACCATCCGGCTGCCGCCATGGCCGGGCCGCATCCCGTTCACCAAAGGAGACGGGCGCACCCCGGTCGACGCGCTGTTGTACGGCGCACTGCTGGTGCTGCTGGTCATCGCTATCTTTTCCGATGGCACCGGGCCGGTCCCGGCGCTGAGGACGTCCGTCGGGGTGCTGCCGGCGTGGCAGATCTGGGCGGTACTCGGCGTGCTGGCGGTGCTGGGTCTGCGCGACAAGGTCATCTTCCTGGCCGCCCGCGGTGAGGTGTACGCGTCGTTCACCGTTGCCTTCCTGTTCGCCGGCTACGGCGTGGACATGATTTTGGGCGCCAAACTGGTGTGCCTGGTGATTTGGCTGGGCGCAGCAACATCCAAGCTCAACAAGCACTTTCCGTTCGTCATCTCGACGATGATGAGCAACAACCCGGTGTTCCGGCCCCGGTTCAAGCGGATGTTCTTCGAACACTTCCCGGATGACCTGCGTCCGGGCCGCGCCTCGCGCTGGCTCGCGCATTTTTCCACCGCAATCGAGGGCCTGGTGCCGCTGGTGTTGTTCTTCAGTCACGGCGGCTGGCCCACTGCGATCGCCGCATTCGTCATGCTGTGCTTCCACTTTGGCATCTTGTCGTCGATCCCGATGGGGGTGCCGTTGGAGTGGAATGTCTTCATGATGTTCAGCGTGCTCGCGCTGTTTGTCGGCCACGCTTCCGTCGGCCTGAGCGACCTGACCACACCGCTGCCGCTCCTGCTTTTCGTCGTCGTCGCGGGCACGGTGGTCCTCGGAAACCTGTTCCCGCGCAAAGTGTCCTTTCTGCCGGGCATGCGTTACTACGCGGGCAATTGGGACACCACCCTGTGGTGTATCAAACCCTCTGCCGACGAGAAGATCGCCAAGGGCGTAGTGGCTATCGCGAGCATGCCCGCCGCCCAGTTGGAGAAGTTCTACGGCAGCAAAGAAGCCGCGCAGATCCCGATGTATATGGGATATGCGTTCCGCGCCTTCAACACTCACGGCCGGGCCCTGTTCACCTTGGCGCATCGCGCGATGGCCGGTCAGAGCGAGGACGACTACGTTCTGACCGACGGTGAACGAATCACCAGCACCGCCATCGGGTGGAATTTCGGTGACGGCCACTTCAGCAACGAGCAGCTGGTCGCGGCCCTGCACAAGCGCTGCCACTTCGAACCGGGTGAGGTGCGCATCGTCATGCTCGACGCCCAGCCGATCCACACCCAGACCCAGCAGTATCGGCTGGTGGACGCCGCCACTGGCGAATTCGAGCGCGGCTACGTCCGGGTGGCCGACATGGTGACCCGCCAGCCCTGGGCCGACGATGTGCCGGTCCACGTGCTGTCGAACGTCACGCCAGCGTGATCGACGGCGGCGTTAGGCGCTGGCCCGCACTTCCTTGGTAGCGGCCACCATGTGCTGCAGCGACGCCGAAACCTCCTCGGGATTGCGGGTTTTCAGCCCGCAATCGGGGTTTACCCAAAGCCGTTCGGCAGGAACGGCTTTCAGCGCAGCCCGCAACGACTTGGCGATCTCGTCGGTGCTCGGCACCCGTGGCGAGTGGATGTCGTAGACACCTGGTCCCACGCTGTTGGCGAAGCCGACCGAGTTCAGGTCATCGAGCACCTCCATGTGCGAGCGGGCCGCCTCGATGGAGGTGACGTCGGCATCCAGGTCGGCGATGGCGCCGATCACCTCGCCGAACTCCGAGTAGCACAGATGGGTGTGGATCTGCGTCGAGTCGGCCACACCCGAAGTCGCCAAGCGGAACGCACCGACCGCCCAACGCAGGTAGGCGTCCTTGGCGGCGTCGCGCAGCGGCAGCAGTTCCCGCAACGCCGGCTCGTCGACCTGGATGACCGCGATGCCGGCTGCCTGCAAGTCCACGGTCTCCTCACGAATCGCCAACGCCACCTGGTTGGCAGTGTCGGCCAACGGCTGGTCGTCCCGAACGAACGACCAGGCCAGAATTGTGACCGGACCGGTCAACATGCCCTTGACCGGCTTGTCGGTCAGCGACTGCGCATAGCTGATCCAGTCGACCGTCATCGGGTGCGGGCGCGCGACGTCGCCGTAGAGGATCGGCGGGCGGACGCAGCGGCTGCCGTAGGACTGCACCCAGCCGTTCTGGGTGGCGAAGAATCCGTCCAACTGCTCGGCGAAATACTGCACCATGTCGTTGCGTTCGGGCTCGCCGTGCACCAGCACGTCGAGGCCGAGGTCCTCCTGCAGCTTGATGACGTCGGCGATCACCTGCTTCATCCGGCGTTCGTATTCAGCGCTGTCGATCTCACCGGACCGAAAAGCGGCTCGCGCCTTGCGGATTGCCGAGGTCTGCGGGTAGGACCCGATCGTTGTCGTCGGCAGCGGCGGCAGGTGGAGGCGCGCGGTCTGCGCCTCGCGACGCTCGGCAGCAGGCCCGCGTTCGGTGCCCGACTTGGTGATCGACTCGATGCGGGCGCGGATCTGGTTGTTGTGCAAGCGGGGGTCCGAGCGGCGGGACTTCACGGCGGCGTTGGAGGCCGCGATCTCGTCGGCGACCGCGTCCCGGCCGTCGCGCAGTGCGCGTGCCAAAGTGGCTACCTCGTGCACCTTTTCGGACCCGAATGCCAGCCAACTGCGCAGTGCATCGTCCAGGTCGGTTTCGGGCTCCAGCGAGTAGGGCACATGCAGTGTCGAGCACGACGTGGAAACCGCAACCGACGCCGCGCTTCCCAGCAGGCTGGCCAGCCGGCTCAGCGCCGACTCGAGGTCGGTACGCCAGATGTTGCGCCCGTTGACGATTCCCGCTACCAGTGTCTTGCCGGCCAGCTCGGGGACGCCGGCGACTGCGGTGTCGGCGCCGCGGACCAGGTCCACGCCGATCGCCTCGACGGGGGTGTGGGCCAGCGCGGGCAGTGCGGTGCCGGGGTCGCCGAAGTAGGTGGCCACGTAGATCGCGGGCCGCTTCTCCAGTGCTCCCAGCGCGTTGTACACCTGCTCGGCCAGCGCAGCCGCGTCGGCGTAAATGTCGGTCACCAGCACCGGCTCGTCGAGCTGTACCCATTCGGCGCCGTTGTCGGCCAATAGCGAAAGCAACTCGCAGTATTGCGGGACCAGCTCGTCGAGCCGCTGCACCGGTGCGCCGGCACCGCCGACTGGCTTGCTCAGCAACAGGAAGGTGATCGGCCCGATGACCACTGGACGCGCCGGAACACCCTGGACGCGAGCCTCTTTGAGTTCATTGAGCACTTTGTCGGGGTGCAGCGAGAACTCGGTATCCGGCCCGATCTCCGGGACGATGTAGTGGTAGTTGGTGTCAAACCACTTGGTCATCTCCAGCGGCGCGATGTCCTCGGTGCCGCGGGCGGCCGCGAAGTACCGGTCCAGCTCGTCGGAGACGGCTTGGACCCGGGGCGGCAGCGCGCCCAGCAGCACGGCGGTGTCGAGCATCTGGTCGTAGTAGGAGAAGGTGTTGACCGGCACCGAGTCCAGGCCGGCGGCGACCAGCTGCGACCAGGTGTCGCGGCGCAGGGTGGCGGCAACTTTCTCCAGCTCCGATCGGCTGGTCCGGCCCGCCCAGTAGCCCTCGGTTGCTCGCTTGAGTTCCCTGCGCGGGCCGATGCGTGGGGAGCCGGTGACGGTGGCGGTAAACGGTGTTGCGGTCACGATTTCGTCCATTCACTCGACGGGGTGGTCGCCGCCAGCGGACGCATAGCAGACCCGGATTCAAGTGTGCCGAAGGCACACTCCTGTAACCAGGACAGCCATCCGCCCATTCCACGAGGCGATGAGCCGCCAGGCGCGGCGCGCCCGGCACCGCCGGGCGGTGCTCCTACTGACCGTCGCTTCCCGGTCTCGGTTGGTGCCAAGACCAGTGCTTTGTGACGGCGATCGTTCCTGCTTACCGCTGCGGGACAGTCCAGGACTCTCACCGGGTTCCCCCTTACGAAACACACCTAACGTGCTTCGCTCGATGCCGGTACCGCCACTCGTGACGATGCCGGCAAACCAGCTGCGCAGTGCAGATTACTAGATCGATGGCGGCGACCCGCTGCGCCCGGCTTCGCCGCGCTTGCGATCGCCGCTAGACGGCCAGCGCCTCGGGGATCGGCAGGTCGCCATTGTTGAACTCGATGGTCCGCCCGATCGTCGTCTCATCGTTCAGCACAGCGGCGGCCACCAGTGCGACGTCCTCGCGCGAGACCTCTCCGCCGGTGCCGACCGCGATCCGGCCGGTCGCCGGCTCGAGCGTGAGGCGGCCGGGACCCAGCACGGTCCAATCGAGGCCGCTGGCCCGAAGGTGCGCATCGGCGGCGGCTTTGGCTTCGGCGTAATGAAAGAACGGATTGTCCTCCGGCACAGCGTGTTCCGGCCCGGCGCCGAAATACGACACCATGACGAAACGGCGCGTCCCGGCCTGTCGGGCAGCGTCGATCACCCGGATCGCGGCGTCGCGGTCGACGGCATAGGTGCGGACCGGGTTGCCGCCACCGGCGCCGGCGGAGAACACCACCGCGTCGGACCCGTCGAACAGTTCGGTCAGCGCGCCGGTGTCCAGCGTCTCGATATCCGCGACGACCGGGCGTGCTCCCGTCGCCGCGACGTCCTCGGCGTGGCCGGGATTTCGAAAGACCGACGTCACCTGATCGCCCTGCTCAGTCAGGATGCGGGCAACGTGCAAAGCGACCTTGCCATGGCCACCGATAACGACAATGCGCGACATGCCTTCCGACGCTACCTGCCGGATTGGCACCCCCGCGGCGGGCCACCCAACGGGTTGGTCAACAATCGAGGCACAGACCGTCATGTCATACCCGGGTTATTCAAAAAGGAGAAGTCAATGGCTGAAGCCGTCATTGTCGAGGCAATCCGTTCACCGATCGGCAAGCGCAACGGCGGGCTGTCCGGCGTACACCCGGCCGATTTGTCCGCGCAGGTGCTCAACGGACTCGTCGAGAAGGCGGGTGTGGACCCCGAGATCGTCGACGATGTGATCTGGGGCTGCGTCATGCAGGCTGGGGAGCAGGCGCTCGACATCGGGCGCACCGCACTGCTGACCGCCGGCTGGCCGGAAACCGTTCCGGGTGTCACCGTCGACCGTCAGTGTGGGTCCAGCCAGCAGTCGATCCACTTCGCTGCGGCCGGCGTGATCGCCGGCCACTACGACGTCGTCGTCGCCGGCGGTGTGGAGTCGATGTCGCGGACGCCGATGGGGTCCTCGCTGGCCAACGGAGGCAGGCCGTTCTCGCAGAGCTTCCTGGATCGCTATCACGGCGCGATCCCCAACCAGGGCATCGGCGCTGAGATGATCGCCGAGCAGTGGGGGCTCGACCGGATCGCGCTCGACGAGTTCTCTCTCAGTTCCCACGAAAAAGCCGCGGCCGCACAGGATTCCGGTGCATTCGACGACCAGATCGTGGCGATCAAAGACCAGGAGGGCAACATCGTGCTCAAGGACGAAGGCATCCGGCGCGGCACCCCAATGGAGAAGATGTCGCAGCTCAAGCCGGCCTTCAAGGAGGACGGCGTGATCCACGCCGGGAACTCCAGCCAGATCTCCGACGGGTCGGCCGCGCTGTTGTTCATGTCTGCGGAGAAGGCGAAGTCGTTGAAACTCAACCCGATCGCCAAGGTGCACACCGCAACCCTGGCCGGTGCCGACCCGGTGATCATGCTGACCGCGCCGATCCCGGCGACCCAGAAGGCGCTGAAGCGCTCCGGCCTCAAGCTGGCGGACATCGGGGTGTTCGAGGTCAACGAGGCGTTCGCACCGGTTCCGTTGGCGTGGCTGAAGGACATCGGGGCTGACGAGAAGAAGCTCAACCCCAACGGCGGCGCGATCGCGCTCGGTCATCCACTTGGCGGATCCGGGGCCCGGATCATGACCACGATGCTCTACCACATGCGGGACAAGGGCATTCGGTACGGCCTGCAGACGATGTGCGAGGGCGGTGGTCAGGCCAACGCCACCATTGTGGAGCTGTTGTGACCGACGCCGCGGTGCTGACCGAGCGCCGGGGCGATGTCCTCGTCATCACGATCAACCGGCCGGAGGCGCGCAACTGCGTCAACGGCGCCGTCAGCGTCGGCGTCGGTGACGCGCTCGAGCAGGCGCAACACGACGCCGATGTACGGGCGGTGGTGATCACCGGTGCCGGTGACAAATCCTTCTGCGCCGGAGCAGATCTCAAGGCGATTTCGCGTCGCGAGAATCTGTATCACCCCGACCATTTCGAATGGGGCTTCGCCGGCTACGTCCACCATTTCATCGACAAGCCGACGATCGCCGCGGTCAACGGCACCGCACTGGGCGGCGGCACCGAGCTGGCGCTGGCCAGTGACCTGGTGGTGGCCGAGGAACGCGCACAATTCGGTCTACCGGAAGTGAAGGTCGGGCTGATCGCCGGAGCCGGCGGCGTGTTCCGCATCGCGCAGCAGCTACCCCGCAAGGTAGGTATGCAGATGCTGCTCACCGGCGAGCCGATCAGCGCCGCTGAGGCCGAGCAGTGGGGGCTGATCAACCAGGTGGTCCCGAACGGCACCGTGGTGGAGGCCGCGCTAGCGCTTGCCAAGCGGGTCACCGTCAACGCGCCGCTGTCGGTGCAGGCGAGCAAGCGGATCGCCTGCGGTGCCGACGACGGCGTCATCCCCGACGAGGAACCTGGCTGGGCCCGCACTGCACGGGAATTCGGGATGTTGCTGAAATCCGAGGACGCCAAGGAAGGCCCGCTGGCGTTCGCCGAAAAACGCCCGCCGGTCTGGAAGGCGCGTTAGCGCTAGCGCGCCAGTGCGTTCACCGCGCGGCCGAAGACGCGGGGAAGCAGGCTGGCCGCCGGCACAACCGCGCGTCGGCCCACCCGCGGCGCGGTGGCCAGCACCAGCGCGCGAGTGAGCAGCCGGTAGTCGCGGGTGATGCGGCGCCACGACGCCTCGTAGGACGACGGCGCCTCGCCGACGATCGCCGCCACGGCGGCGCCGGCTTGTTTGACGGCCAGGCTGATGCCTTCGCCGGTCAGCGCATCCTCGTATCCCGCCGCGTCGCCGACCAATAACACCCGTCCAGCGACCCGGCGCGAGACCACCTGCCGCAGCGGACCGCAGCCGCGCGGCCGCCCGGGCGGCGCGTCGCGCAGGCGCTGCGCCAGCCGCGGGAACCAGGCGAGGTCTGGCCGGTGCCGGGACAGAATCGCCACGCCGACCAGATCCGGCTCTACCGGTGTCACATACGCCTCGCCCCAGGGCGACCAGTGCACTTCGACGAATTCCGACCATGCGGGTACCGGAAAGTGCCAGCGCACGCCGTAGCGCCGCGGATTCCCAGCCACCGCGTTGATTCCGACGGCGCGGCGCACCGTCGAGTGCAGTCCATCGGCAGCCACCAGCCATTTCGCCCGCACCCCGGCCGCCGTGACTCCGGCCGCATCCTGGTCGACGCTGGTGACCCGCGTCGAAATCCATTCAGTGTCTTGTTCTTTCGCTCGGGCGGCCAACGCGGAGTGCAAGGTCGTGCGCCGTACACCCCGACCCGGACCGGCGTCAAAGCGCGCCTCGGCGCGCCAGTGCTCGCTGACGTACGCGATGCCCCGGAACGGCATGCCGGGCGGGTCGACGCCCAGCGACGTCAGCTCCGCCAGGCCGCCGGGCATCAGTCCCTCGCCGCATGCCTTGTCGATCGGGGTCGCCCGCGGCTCAGCGACGATCACCGAAAGCCCAAGGCTGCGAGCATGTAACGCGGTGGCAAGCCCGCCCGGGCCGCCGCCGACGATCAGTAAGTCGGCGTCGTACGTCACGTGTAACCCAGCGCGGCGTTCTCCACCCTGATCCGCACGGTGAGCAGCAGCGCGTTGACCAGTGTGAAGCCGGCCGCGGTCAGCCATGCGGTATGCACCAGCGGTAGCGCCACACCTTCGACGACGACGGCGACGTAGTTCGGGTGATGTAGCCACCGGTAGGGGCCCCGTCGTACCAACGGCGCTTGCGGCACCACAATCACCAGCGTGTTCCACCGGCGGCCAAGTGTTGCCACGCACCACCAGCGCAGCGCCTGACTGAGCGCCACCAGCGCCAGCATCGGCCAGCCGAGCCAGCCGATGAACGGTCGGTGCAATGCCCACACCTCGCCGGCGCAGCCGAGCAGCAACGCCGTGTGGACCGTCACCATCACCGGATAATGGTTACGGCCGAATTCTTTGCCGCCGTGGGCAAACGCCCATCGCGCGTTGCGCTTGGAGACGATCAGCTCCAGCAGCCGCTCGATGCCAATCGCCAGGATCAGCAGGTAATACACGACCTACCAGCCGAGCAGCACGAGTTCCGAGCAGAACGCCGGCCCCATCGCCATCATCAGCCCGTATGAGCCCGGCGGCGGCGGATCGGCCATGTTGGCCCGAAGTACATCAAGCACCGATACAGACGAGAGATTTCCGTTGTCGCGCAACGAATTTCGGGTGTGGTCAAGGGCGTCGGCCGGCAGGTCCAAGGTGTGCTCGACGGCCTCGATCACTTTCGGCCCGCCCGGGTGACAGACCCACGTCGAGATGTCCGCGGGGGTCAGACCGTGGTCATTCAGGAAGTTGCGGACGTCTTCGCCCAGATACTTCTCGGCGACGGTCGCGACCTCCGTCGACAACTTGATCTGGAACCCGCTGGTGCCGATATTCCAGCCCATCACCTCTTCGGTGTCGGGATAGAGCCGACTGCGGGTGGCCAGCACCCGGGGCCCACTCGGTGCGCGGCCAGATCCTTTCGCGACGACCGCGCCGGCGGCGTCGCCGAACAGGCTGGCCGCCACCAGGTTGGCGATGGAGTCGTCGTCGCGCTGCAGCGTCAACGAGCACAGTTCGACGGCCAGCAGGACCGACACCTGATCGGGAAACGCGAGCAGATAGTCGTGCATGCGGGCCACTCCGGCGGCCCCGGCCACACAGCCGAGCCCAAACAGCGGGACGCGCTTGACGTCGGGTCGCAACCCGACGCGGGTGGCCAGCCGAGCCTCCAATGTCGGCACCGCCAGCCCGGTGACCGTCGTCGAGAAGACAATATCGACCTCGGAAGGCTTGACCTTGGCGGCGTCGAATGCCGAGAGCAGTGCGCGCTCACCGAGTTCCAAGGCGGTCTCGATGAATATGTCGTTGGCTTCCGTGAAGCCGCTCAACTTGCCGTATTGCGGCAACGGCAACGCGATGCGGCGCTTCTGCACGCCGACGCTGGCGCCGAACCGTTCAAATTGCGGTCCGCCGAAGCCGGTGAGGCCCGACAGTGCCTCCTGCTGGCCGACTTGGTGGGGCGGAAATTCCACCGCCACCGACGCGACGGACGCGAACGGTGTCATATGACTTACTCCCTGTACGCCGGGCCGACGGGGCGCGTTTGCCAATCGTATCCATCCGGCGGGTCACCGTTGGACACCTTCTCGGTTAATCCGAATGATCGGAACTACAGAACAACTATCCGGATTTTACATCGCGCTTCCGGATTGCGGAATCGGGCCTGGTTCAGGACGTTTGCCGTTCTTAGTTCAACATAAGTCTAATTAGCGTGCATTTTGACGGCGCTGCGTCGGATTATTCAGCGGGCTAACGCGTGCACCGCCTTTTTGAAGACTCCGGGCAGCACTATGCAGGCGGGCACAATGACCCGCCGATTTATCGGTGGCACGGTGGCCAGCACCAGGTCGCGGGTGAGCAGCAGGTCGGTGTCGTAGGTCATAAGCGCCACTCTCCCCGCAAGCGTCGCCTACCAGCCGAGCAGCACAAGTTCAGAGGAGAAGCCCGGCCCCATGGCAATGATCAGCCCGACAGAGTCTGGCGGGGGCGGGTCGGCCATGGCATCCCGGAGGATATCCAGTACCGATACCGAGGACAGGTTTCCGTTGTCCCGCAGAGAGTTTCGGGTACGGTCGAGCGCATCCGGGGGTAGGTTGAGCGTGTTTTCGACCGCGTCGATCACCTTCGGGCCCGCGGCATGCAAGATCCATGTCGAGACGTCGTCGGCGGTCAGTTGGTAGTCGGCGAGGAACGTGCGGACGTCTTCACCTAGGTATTTCTCGACGACGGTGGCGATCTCGACGGACAAAACGATGTGGAACCCGTCGCTGCCGATGTCCCAGCCCAGTACGTCCTCGGTGTCCGGGTAGGTCCGGCTACGGGTGGCAATCAGCCTCGGTCCGGCCGGCGCCCGATCGACCCCTGTCGCGATCACCGCGGCCGCGCCGTCACCGAACAGGCTGGAGGCGACCAGATTCGCGATCGAGCGGTCCCCGCGCTGAATGGTCAGCGAGCAGAGTTCGACCGCCAGCAGCACGGCCACCTGATCGGGGAAAGCACGCAGGTAGTCGTGCACTCGCGCCATGCCCGCGGCGCCGGCGACGCAGCCGAGGCCGAACATCGGAACGCGTTTGACATCGGGTCGAAGTCCCATCCGCGTCACCAGCCGCCCCTCCAGTGATGGAACGGTAAGCCCGGTGACCGTCGTCGAAAAGACGATATCGATCTCGGCGGGCTCGACCTCGGCTGACGCCATTGCCGACAACAACGCCCGTTCGCCCAGCTCCAGAGCGATGTCGAGGTACGCGTCGTTCGCCTCGGTGAAGCCGCTGAGCTGGCGGTATCGCGACAATGGCAGCGCAAGCTGGCGGGTCGCAACCCCGCTGGTTGCGGCGAACCGTCGAAATTCTGGACCGGCGAAGTCGGCCAAGGCCGTTATCACGTCGTCTTGGCTGTGCCGGTGCGCCGGGAACTCGACGGCCACAGCGGCAACGGACGGCGTTGCGATGTCAGGCAGCACCGAATGCGCACTGGGCGCCGAGATGTCCACATAAGGGTTCACGTTTCTTTTCGCTGGATTGGTTCAATTTCGTTGCAAGCAAAGCTAATTGAACATCAGTACAACTAGAGTGTGTGTGGCCGTGCTGCCGGCCGCCCTTCGGTAGGGGCGGTCCGGGGCGGTCCCCGACACGCTCCCGCGGCCTGCGGTATCGCCGGCAATGACCTGACGACTGCCCGTGTGAGTCGGGATCGGTAGGTTGGAGGGTGTGCGAATTCTGGTGACAGGGGCGACCGGTTATGTGGGATCGCGTCTGGTCACAGCATTGCTCGCGGCCGGTCATCAGGTGGTCACCGCGACCCGTGACCCGGCGCGACTAGCGCGGGTGGGCTGGTTTGACGACGTCAGCGCGGTCATTTTGGACGCCTCGGATGCCGATTCGGTGCGCGGGGGGATGGCTGCCGCCGGCCCAGTCGATGTCGTCTATTACCTGGTGCATGCGATTGGTCAGCCGGGCTTCCGCGACGCCGACCGGACCGCGGCCGGCAACTTCGCCGCGGCGGCCAAGGACGCCGGTGTGCGCCGCATCGTCTACCTGGGCGGGTTTGTTCCTGACGACCCCGCTGACGGCGCGCTGTCCGAGCATCTCACCAGCCGGGCGGAGGTGGCCGAGGCGCTGACGGTCGACGGCGGCCCGGAAGTGGTGTGGCTTGGCGCGGCACTGATCTTCGGCGCCGGCTCGACGTCGTTCGAGATGCTGCGCTACGTCGGTGACCGGTTCCCGGTCATCCCGATTCCCGCGTGGATGGACAACCCGATCGACCCGATCTCCATTCGCGACGTGTTGCACTATTTGGTCGCGGCCGCCGATGCCGGGCAAGTGCCGGCTGGCGCCTACGACATTTCCGGCCCGGACCGGACGTCCTACCATGCGCTGCTGAAAACCTACGCGCGGATTTCCGGCAAGTGGCACACGAGTCTGCCGGCGCCCCGGGTGGACACCGCCGTGGCGTCATGGGTCACGGCGGTGGCGCTGCCGGTGCCCGACGGGTTGGCTGCCGATCTGGTGGAGTCGCTGGATCACCCGATGCAGGCGGCCGGCTCCGGCCTACGTGATCTGGTCACCGACCCAGCCGGCGGACTGCTTCGTGTCGAGGAAGCGATCACCCGGGCCCTATCGAGCCGCCGGCCGCTTCCAGTCAACGCACTGGCCGATCCGCATCACCTCGCCGACAGCGATCCGGCATGGGCCGGCGGCGATGCGCTGCGGCTGCGGCGGCTCGCCGGGAAAGTGACACCGTCGATCGCGCGGTCCGGTCTCGGGTTGGTGGATGCTGTACCCGGGCCCATCGCCGGCGTGCTGCGAACCGGCCTCGACATGTTGATCAACCTGACACCGAAGGTGCGTTTCGCGTGACTGATCTGACCAGTCGTCCACATCCCGGCGCTCTCGAAGAAATTCGGCGCGGCATCCTCAACGTCGCTGTGCCCCACAACGAACCGCCAGCAGTGAAGCGACGCCGGCGGATCGTCGTCGCGGTTGTGCTCGTGCTCGGCGCGGGGGTGCTGGGTTTGACGCTACGCCGGCATCCCGGCGAGGCTAGCTTCTATTGGCTGTCGCTGGCGCTGGCGGCGGTGTGGGCGATCGGGGCGTTCGGCTCCGGACCGTTGCATCTCGGTGGCGCCCGCTGGCGTGGTCGCAATCAGCGCCCGGTGGTCAGCGGCACGGTGATCGGCCTGCTGCTCGGCGGCGTGTTCGTGCTCGGCGGCTTGATCGCCAGAGAGATCCCCGCCGTCTCCGAGCTGATCACTCGGGTGCTGCAGTTCGCCGGCGACGGATCGTGGCGACTCACCTTGGCCATCGCACTGGTCGGCGGCATCGCCGAGGAACTGTTCTACCGCGGCGCGCTCTACACGGCGCTGGGCCGCTACCACCCGGCGCTGGTGTCGACGATCGTGTACGTGGCCGCCACGTTGGCCAGCGGCAACCCGATGCTGGCGTTCGCCGCAATCATCCTCGGGACGGTGTGTGCTTTGGAGCGCCGCGCCACCGGCGGCGTGCTGGCGCCGATCCTGACCCACTTTGTGTGGACCCTGGTTGTGTTGCTGGCGCTGCCCCCGCTGTTCGGTCTCTAGAGAGCTGCGAGATCAGCTGTCGGTGAACTTCGGTGTCCGGCGCTCCTGGAAAGCCCTTGCGCCCTCGCGGAAGTCGTGTGACCTCAGCAGAACTTCCTGGCCCTCCAGCTCGCGTTGCAGCGCAGCCTCCAGCCCCGGAAGTGTCGCGGCGTTGATGGCGTCCTTGGTTTTGGCGAACGCGACCGCGGGGCCGGACAGCAGCCCGGAGATCACCTTGTCCACTTCGACCTCGAAGTCGTCGGCCGGGTAGACGGCGCTGATCAGACCGCAGGCCAGTGCGTCGGCGGCGGGTAGCCGCTCGGCAAGCAACGCCATTCGCATCGCACGTGTTCGACCGATCGCGGCGGCAACCAGCGCCGAGGCGCCGCCGTCGGGCATCAGGCCGATTTTGGTGAAGGCGAGCATGAAAAACGCTTTGTCCGAAGCCAATACCAGGTCGCAGGCCAGGGCCAGGGATACCCCGACGCCGGCCGCCGGTCCTTGCACGACCGCGACCACCGGCTGCGGCAACGCCGTGATGGCCCGAATCGCGCGGTTGGCCGCCAGGATGATCTCCGTCCCCGGGCCGCTGCCGGCCACGTCGTCGGCGCTCATCCCCGCTCCCGAACTGAAGCCCCGACCGGCGCCGCCCAGTCGGACCACCTTCACTCGCGGGTCGGTGGCTGCCTGCTCCATCGCGTCGGCGATTCCGGCCAGCAGCGCCATCGTCAGCGAGTTCAAGCTTTCCGGCCGATCGATCGTCACCGAAAGCACCCCGTCGGCAAGGGCGACGGCGAGCCCGGTGACGGGCGCGAGGGTGTCGATTCCGGAGTCGATAGCGGTCATGGGATCACCTTAAGCGACCGGGGTGCAGTGCCGTTGAAGCCGACTGCGAAGATGCCAGCGGGGAACTGCCGACAAGGAGGTCGCGAGATGGCGGGACCGCTGAAAGGACTGCGAGTCGTCGAACTCGCCGGAATCGGGCCGGGCCCGCATGCCGCGATGATCCTCGGTGACCTCGGCGCCGACGTCGTGCGCATCGACCGGCCGGGAGCCAGCGGGGCGGACCCGATGCTGCGCAACCGGCGCTTCGTCATCGCCGACCTGAAGTCGCAGGAGGGCCGCGAACTCGTCCTCAAGCTGGTCGCGAAGGCCGACGTGCTGATCGAGGGTTACCGCCCGGGCGTCACCGAGCGCCTGGGCCTGGGCCCCGAAGACTGCGCCAAGCTCAACGAGCGGCTGGTCTATGCCCGGATGACTGGCTGGGGTCAGACCGGCCCGCGCAGCCAGCAGGCCGGTCACGACATCAACTACATCTCGCTCAACGGCGTGCTGCACGCCATCGGCCGGGTCAATGAGCGGCCGGTGCCGCCGCTGAACCTGGTCGGCGACTTCGGCGGCGGCTCGATGTTCCTGCTGGTCGGCATCCTGGCAGCGCTGTGGGAGCGGCAGAACTCTGGCAAGGGCCAGGTCATCGACGCGGCGATGGTCGACGGGTCGTCCGTGCTGGTGCAGATGATGTGGGCGATGCGCGCCATGGGTATGTGGACCGACGAGCGGGGCACCAACATGCTCGACGGCGGCGCGCCCTACTACGACACCTACGAATGCTCGGACGGTCGCTACGTCGCGGTCGGTGCCATCGAGCCGCAGTTCTACGCGGCGATGCTGGCCGGGCTTGGCCTGGACGCCGCCGATCTGCCGGCGCAAAACGACCGCACCCGCTGGCCGGAGCTGCGGGCCCGGTTCACCGAGGTGTTTGCCAGCCGAGACCGCGACCACTGGGCGAAGGTGTTCGCCGATTCGGACGCGTGCGTGACGCCGGTGCTGGCGTTCGGTGAGGTGCAGACCGAACCGCATATCACCCAGCGGGAGACCTTCTACCAGACCGGCGGCGGGCTACAGCCGCTGCCGGCGCCCCGGTTCTCGCGCACGGTTCCCGACGAGCCGCGCCCGCCGGGGCAGCCCGGAGCCGACACCGAAGCGGTCCTGCGCGACTGGGTATAGTCCCGGCCGACCAGTAGGTCGGCTCCCGTGGGGGAGCGGCCCGACCGAACCGAAAGGAACTTTGCGTGGAGATCAGGGATGCCGTAGCACTCGTCACCGGTGGGGCGTCGGGCCTGGGCCTGGCCACCACCAAGCGCCTGCTGGATGCCGGCGCGCAGGTGGTCGTGCTCGACCTCAAAGGCGAGGAGGTCGTCCGCGAGCTCGGCGATCGCGCGCGTTTCGCGCCCGCCGACGTCACCGACGAGAAAGCGGTGACCGCGGCGCTGGATATCGCCGAGTCGCTCGGCCCGCTGCGCATCGTGGTCAACTGCGCCGGCACCGGCAACGCCATCCGGGTGCTGGGCAAGGACGGCGTGTTCCCGCTGGATCTCTTCCGTAAAGTCGTGGAGATCAACCTGATCGGCACCTTCAACGTGTTGCGGCTGGGCGCCGAGCGGATCGCCAAGGCTGACCTGATCGGCGAAGAGCGCGGCGTGATCATCAACACCGCATCGGTCGCAGCCTTCGACGGGCAGATCGGCCAGGCCGCCTACTCGGCGTCCAAGGGCGGCGTGGTCGGCATGACGCTGCCGATCGCGCGCGACCTGGCCAGCAAAGGCATCCGGGTGATGACGATCGCCCCCGGACTTTTCGACACCCCATTGCTCGCCGGCCTGCCCGAGCCGGCCAGGCAGTCGCTTGGCCAGCAGGTGCCGCACCCCAGCCGGCTGGGCAATCCCGACGAGTACGGCGCCCTGGCCGTGCACATCGTCGAGAACCCGATGCTCAACGGGGAGGTCATCCGGCTGGACGGCGCGATCCGGATGGCCCCGAGGTAGGACAACGGGAACTGCGCCTAAAAAGAACCTAAAAGAACCCAAAAGAACCTAAAAGAAAAGGCCCCCGCATTCGCGGGGACCGAAGTAATAGGGCAATGGCAAAGGTGCGATTGAGGCTCACGCTCGCCTAGTCACCGGCGCGCCCACCCACCTTGGCAGACGCGCCGCGCGCAGATCAGCTCGCGTTGGGCAGCGGGTGCCAGTCGTCGAGTTGCTCCGAGGTCTCGCCTTCTACCAGCACGTCGCCGTGGTAGAGGGCCTCGAAATCAGCTTTGATTACGTCGGCACTCGAGTCGTCAATCCACATGTAGATGAGCGTATGGGCCGCCTTTAAGGAATCTTTGAGTCACGATTCGGAAAACCTTGGCAATATTACTGCCCGGTAGGGTGGCGCCGGGGTGGACGGTGCGTCCGGCATCCCGGATGTTCATCGCGTATCCAATTACCAAGCGATAGGCTCGGCAAAATGTGCTGGTTAATCGGCGCGAGGGTGAACTATCGCCGGTCCCGGGTACGTATCTATAGATAGCGCGTTGATCGACGCACTAGTAGTTGCATAGCTAAGTTGTTATCAACGATAAGTTAGCGCGGGCAGCTCGGCGAAAGGACACGCATGCTGCAGCGAATCGCTCGCCTCGCCATCGCCGCGCCGCGGCGGATACTCGCAGTCGCAGCTCTGGTCCTGGTGGCAGCCGCAATCTTCGGCCTCCCAGTCGCCAAGAGCCTGTCTGCCGGTGGCTTTCAGGACCCGGAGTCGGAGTCCGCGCAGGCCATCCACCTGTTGACCGACAAATTCGAGCAGAGCGACCAGCAGTTGGTGATTCTGGTGACCGCGCCGGCCGGCGCCCAAAGCGACCAGGCCCGTCGCGTCGCCACCGACATCGTCGGGCAGGTGCAACGGTCAGCGGGAGTATTCAACGTGTCCTCGGCCTGGACCGGACCCACCGCGCATGCGCCGCACCTGGCCGCCGATCTGGTGAGCAGGGACGGCAAGTCCGGATTGATCGTCGCGAACCTCGAAGGCGGCGAGAACTACGCGCAGAACTACGCCAAGGCCATCGTCAACCAGGTCGTGCACGACCGAGACGGCGTCACGGTAAAGGCCGGCGGGGTCGCCACGGTCTACGACCAGATCAATCACCAAAATCAGCGTGACCTGTTGCTGATGGAGTCCATCGCGATTCCGTTGAGCTTTCTGGTGCTGGTCTGGGTTTTCGGCGGACTGCTGACCGCGGCCTTGCCCGTGGGCCTGGGCGGACTGGCCATTGTTGGGTCAATGTCGGTGCTGCGGCTGATCAGCTTCAGTACCGATGTGTCGACCTATGCGCTGAATCTCAGCAGCGCGCTGGGTCTGGCCCTGGCCATCGACTACACATTGCTGATCATCAGCCGCTATCGCGACGAGCTGGCCGACGGCCGCGATCGAGACGAGGCGCTGATCCGCACGATGGCCACCGCGGGCCGCACGGTGCTCTTCTCGGCGACCACCGTCGCGCTGTCGATGGCAGTGATGGTGCTGTTCCCGATGTACTTCTTGAAGTCCTTCGCTTACGCCGGCGTGGCCACCGTGGCTTTCGTCGCGGTGGCTGCGATCGTGGTGACGCCGGCTGCGATCGTGCTGCTCGGGCCGCGGCTCGATGCGCTGGACGTGCGCCGGCTGGGACGGCGGATGCTCGGTCGCCCGGATCCGGTGCGCAAACCGGTTGAGCAGATGTTCTGGTACCGGTCGACGAAGTTCGTGACGCGCCGGGCTGTGCCGGTCGGTCTGGCGGTCATTGCGTTGCTGCTGATGCTCGGGGTTCCGTTCCTCCGGGTGAAGTGGGGTATGCCCGACGACCGGGTGTTGCCGCGATCGGCCTCGGCCCATGTGGTCGGCGACCTGTTGCGCCGCGACTTCACCGATGACTCAGCGACGGCGGTGCCCGTCGTCATTCCCGACGTCCGCGGTGTGACCCCCGCCGATCTCGATCGCTACGCCGCCGACTTGTCCCGGGTGGCCAACGTGTCCGCAGTGTCGGGCCCGACTGGGACGTTCGCGGCCGGCAAGCGGGTCGGGCCGCCGTCTGCGCCCACCGGAATGACCAGCGGCAGCGCATTTTTGACCATCGCCAGCACCGCGCCGCTGTTCTCGCAGGCCTCCCACACCCAGCTTGACCGGCTGCACCAGGTGGCCGGGCCCGCTGGCCGGTCGGTAGAGATGGCCGGCCTGGCCCAGATCAACCGCGACAGCGTGCGCGGGATCACCACTCGGCTACCGCTGGTGTTGGGGCTCATCGCGGTGATCACGTTCGCGCTGCTGTTCCTGCTCACCGGCAGCGTGGTGCTGCCGATGAAGGCACTGGTGTGCAATGTGCTGTCGCTGACCGCGGCGTTCGGCGCGCTGGTCTGGATCTTCCAGGAGGGCCACCTCGGCGCCATGGGCACAAGCCCCAGCGGGACGCTGGTCGCCAACATCCCGGTGCTGTTGTTCTGCGTGGCGTTCGGACTGTCGATGGATTACGAGATGTTCCTGGTTTCCCGGATTCGGGAGTTTTGGTTGGACTCCGTGGCCGCCCGGACCGGGACGGCGAACAGCAGAACTTTCCGTGCCGACAACGACGAAAGCGTGGCCCTCGGGCTGGCCCGGACCGGTCGGGTGGTTACCGCCGCTGCGGTGGTGATGTCGATCTCATTCGCCGCGTTGATCCCCGCTCAGGTGTCGTTCATGCGGATGTTCGGCGTCGGCCTGACGCTCGCCGTGCTGGCCGACGCGACGTTGGTGCGGATGTTTCTGGTTCCGGCGTTCATGCACGTGCTCGGTCAGTGGACTTGGTGGGCGCCCAAACCACTGGTGTGGCTGCATGATCGGTTCGGCATCAGTGAGGCCCACGACGTCCCACCGGCAACCTCGGGCAGTTCGACTGGGCGGCATCGCCGCGAAGACGTCGATGTGGTCACGTCTCACGGCGGTCGGGCTGCACATGCCGCCGCAACGTTCAGCGACAATGGCTAGCTGATGGCTAGCCCGTCCACGGACAATCTTCGTCGTCGACGTGCACCACGTGGATCCGGCGAGCTGCTGCGCGACCAGATCCTGGACGCCGCCACCGAACTCCTGCTGGAAACCGGCCACGCCAAGGCGGTGTCGATCCGCTCGGTGGCACAACGCGTCGGTGTGACGCCGCCATCGATATATCTGCATTTCGAAGACAAGGACACCCTGCTCGACGCCGTCTGCGCGCGCTACTTCGAGAAGCTGGACGAGGAAATGCAGCGGGTATCCGCGGGGCATCCGCACACTATCGACGTGCTGCGAGCCCAGGGGCTGGCGTATATCCGGTTCGCGACCGAGACCCCCGAGTTGTACCGGATCGCGACGATGGGCGAGTACCGCTCCGGCAGTGACATCGACGCCGTCCTGGCCAGCTCGGCGTTCGAGCACATGTGTGCCACCGTGCGGGCGCTGATGGACGAGGGCGCCTGCCCGCCCGGCGATGCGACCACCGTCGCTCTGCAACTGTGGAGTGCCGCGCACGGGGTGGCGTCGCTGCTGATCGCTAAACCGCACCTGCCGTTCGGCGATCCCACCGAGTTCGCCGACCAGGTGCTTGGTGCGGTGTTTTGCGGGCATATCGTGGAGGGGCTGGTCGGCCCGGATGCCACCCCGCAGCAGACGGTGGAATGGCTGATGGCGATCGGCTCTCCGGAGAAACCGACAGAAGGTTTGCACGCATGACGGCTTCGCGCCCGCCGGTAACGGTCGACAACCCGTTCTTTGCCCGAATCTGGCCCACCATCGCCGCCCACGAGACCGAGCAGATTCGGGCGCTGCGTCGGGAGAATTTGGCCGGCTTGTCCGGCCGCGTTCTGGAGGTCGGTGCGGGCATAGGGACCAACTTTCCGCTGTACCCGGATTCTGTTGTGCAGGTCATCGCCGTCGAGCCCGAGCAACGGTTGGCCGTGCGGGCCCGCGACGCGGCCACCGACGCCCGGGTCCCGGTCCTGGTCAGCGATGCGGCGGTGGAAGACTTCTCGGCCGTCGAGCCGTTCGACGCGGTGGTGTGCTCGCTGGTGCTGTGCTCGGTGCGCGAACCCGATTCGGTGCTGAGCCAACTGCTTTCGTGGCTGCGCCCGGGCGGCGAGCTGCGATATCTGGAGCATGTGGCCAGCGGCGGACTCCGGGGCCGGTTCCAGCGAGTGGTCGATGCGACGATCTGGCCGAAGCTGGCGGGTAACTGCCACACCCACCGCCACACCGGGGCGGCGATCCGCGCCGCGGGATTCGAGGTGGACACTGCCCGAACCGAGCAGACGTTACCGGCGTGGGCGCCGCTGCCGGTGTCGGAGTTCGTGCTCGGCCGGGCGCGGCGTCCGGCTTAGTTCACCCGCCGAGACTGCGCTGACGGCGTGTTCGTGCGCCGCGCACTCGCACTGGGCGCATTCTCGATGCCACTAACGCAGATTCGATGCCCTCGACGCCAGGGCATCGCGGACTCGGCGGAGGATGTCGGCCGGACGATCGTCGGCGACCACCCGAATGACGATCCAGCCGAGCCGCTCCAATTCCTCCTTGCGCCGAATGTCTTTTAGGTACTGCCAGCGGTCAACGCGATGTTGTTCACCGTCGTACTCAACGGCGACCATAACTTCCGGCCAGCCCATGTCGAGGTAGTACGTCCGCCGGCCGCCGTTGGCCAACACCGGGATCTGAGTCGTCGGTCGCGGAAGACCGGCACGAATGAGAAGCAGCCTCAGCCAAGTCTCCTTGGGTGATTGTGCACCGGGATCGACCAGGTCCAACGCCGTTTCCAGCTGGCGCAATCCCCGCGCGCCGTGATGCCGGCCGGCGAGTTCGGCGATATCAGCCACCTTGACCCCGGTAGCCCGCGCAAGCGCATCCAACTGTGCGACCGCGGCGCCGACACCTTTGCGGCGACCGATGTCGAAAGCCGTGCGTTCCGGCGTTGTCACAAGCACTTTCGCAACCAAGCAGGACTCCCCGCGCTCAAGCGTCATGTCGTACGTACGAATACCCGGCGGCGGTCGGAGGTTCGACCAGATCAACTCGATCGGCAGGTGCTCGTCCACCCATCTCGAACCATGCCACGCCGCTGCGGTCAACCCGGCGACGACGCCTTGCCGACGGGTCCATAGCCATGCCGCCAGCGTGCGCTCCCGCATCGTGATTTCCATGTTGCGTTGGACATAGACGTCCGGAAACACCGCGCGGAATCTGGACCTCAGTTGATGCCGGTGCAGCGTTCCGGCCGCCACTGCCTCGCTGCCGATGAACGGCCGGTCGCGTGTCGTCATGGCAATAGATTCGGCGACCGCGCCGACGCACCCTCGCCGAAACTGCGGACAAGGCGCGGTGCTGTGCAGAATGCGCGATCTGTGCGCAGTGTCGATGGCCCTACCGCAGACTCGGTTGGTGCTCGCTCAGTTCAGCAGGGCCGGCAGCCGCTGCAACAGCGTCGGCAGCGCTTTGCTGGCCGTCTCGCGCACCGCAAGCGTGGCGCTGTCGGACAGCGGCGTCGGCTCCGGGTTGACCTCGATGACGACCGTGCCGCGTGCCAGCGCCAACTCGGGCAGGCTCGCCGCCGGGTACACGATGGCCGAGGTGCCCACCACGATCAGCACGTCGGCGGCTGCCGTCGCCTCCACCGCGTGCTGCCAGGGCTCATCGGGCAGCGCCTCGCCGAACCACACGATGTCCGGCCGGATCAAACCGCCGCAGTGGCAACTCGGTGGCTCAACTTCCAGGGCCGGCTCCGGCATCTTGGGCAACGCACCCGTGTAGGGCAAATCGCACGTCGCGCAGCGGAAGTCGAACAAACTGCCGTGCAGGTGATGCACCGGTGAGCTACCGGCGCGCTCATGCAGGTCGTCGACGTTCTGCGTGATGACGCTGACTTCGGCGTAGTCCTGCCAGGCCGCGAGGGCGCGGTGTCCGGCGTTGGGCTCGACGGTGCCGACCAGGTAGTGCCGCCACAGATACCAGCCCCAGACCCGTTCGGGGTTGCGAAGCCAACCCTGGGTGCTGGACAACTCGTAGGGGTCGAATTTGGCCCACAGTCCGTTCTTGTCGTCGCGAAACGTCGGCACGCCGCTCTCCGCCGAGATTCCCGCGCCGCTCAGGACCGTTATCCGCACCCCACCAAGATAGCCGGACTGCGGGATACTGAGCAGGTGGAGTTGGGGGAGTGGCTGCGAGTTGACGGGCGAGCGGGTCGCCCGCTGTTCGACCAGCTTCGAAACCAGATCATCGGCGCAATTCGGGACGGTACGTTGTCGCCCGGTTCCCGGCTGCCGACGGTCCGTGAATTGGCCGGCCAGTTGGGCCTGGCGGTCAACACCGTGGCTCGCGCATACCGCGAACTCGAGGCCGCCGGCGTCGTCGAAACCCGCGGAAGGTTCGGGACATTCGTCGCCCGCGCAGATCCGTCGGATTCCGCGATGGCCGCCGCGGCGCTCAGCTACCTCGACGTCGCGCACGGACTCGGACTCGGCAAGGCGGAGGCGCTGCGCTATCTCGAGGCTGCTCCCGACGACTGAAATCAGCGCAGAACTTTGGCCAGCGTGCGCAGGTTGCGGGTAGTGGTCGACGATTTGTAACGCTTCTGCCCCATCGTCTTGCCGATGGCGCTGTCCAGCGTGTGGTTCTTGGCCACCTGCCAATAGATCACGCCGACGGGATCGGGTGCGCGGCTGATCTTCTCGTCCGCCCCGGCTCGGTCGGCCAGCGCGGCGAGTTCGTCGAGCACATCGGAGTCGCTGACGAACGTGACGTAGGACTGGTAGCCGTCCCGCTCGGCCTCGAACGGGTAGCCGTCGACGATGGCCCGCACCGTTTCAATGGGGTAGACCAGCACCCACGCCTCGTACCCGAACCGCTGCCGCAGTGCCTTCTCGGCCTTGGCGCGCACCGCCTCGGCGCCAGCGCGGGACTCCAGCATGATGTTGCCGGTCGCCAGAATCGTGCGCACCGTGGTGAACCCCGCTTCGGTCAGTGCGTCCGCTACCTCGGCCATCTTGAGGTTCACGCCGCCGACGTTGACGCCGCGCAGAAACGCTGCGTAACGGGTCATGAGCGCGATGGTAACTGCTCTGCATCGACTAGTAGGCTTTCGCCATGGGACGCCAGGTGTTCGACGACAAGCTGCTGGCCGTGATCGCCGACAACTCCCTCGGCGTGCTGGCAACTATCAAGCGCGACGGACGTCCACAGCTGTCGAATGTTTCGTACTACTTCGACGCCCGCCACGTCGCCGTTCAGGTGTCGATCACCGAGCCGCGCGCCAAGACTCGCAATCTGCGTCGCGACCCGCGGGCCTCGCTGCTCGTCAGCGCCGACGACGGCTGGTCTTATGCGGTTGCCGAGGGCACCGCGGAACTGACACCGCCGGCGCTCGCGCGCGACGACGACACCGTCGAAGCGCTGATCACGTTGTACCGCAACATCGCCGGAGAGCACCCGGACTGGGACGACTACCGCCAGGCGATGGTCACCGACCGTCGCGTCCTGCTGACCATGCCGATCGCACACGTATATGGCATGCCGCCGGGCGTGCGGTGATCTAGGCTTCGGGCTATGGCTGCATCCAAGTCGGAGCCGGATTCTGCATCGGACGACGGCACCAAACGCAAGTTCCGAGAGGCACTAGAGCGCAAGAACGCCAAGTCGGCGTCCGGAGCGTCTCACAAGGACGGCGGCGCCAAGCAGCCCCGTGTGCACGGGCCGGTGGAGAACCGTCGAGAGTTCCGCCGTAAGAGCGGCTAGCCGGCTGGGATGGATCCCGAAAAATACGGCAGGAACGGCGAATTCAATCGCGGTCAGGACTTTCTGGAACCGTCGCGCGTTGGCGTCGGTGAACCCCGCCAGGTGGCGCTAGCAGCTGCCGACCATACCGCCACCGCAGCTGCAAGGCACAGTTCTAGACTGGCCGGGTGCCGAAGCTGCAGCTTGCCCAAGACCCGGCCGCGGATGCGCTGCTCGGGGCCAACCCGTTCGCGTTGCTGGTCGGCATGCTGCTCGACCAGCAGGTTCCGATGGAGACCGCATTCGCCGGCCCGAAGAAGATCGCCGACCGGATAGGCGGCTTCGACGCAACGCAGATCGCCGACTACGACCCGGACAAGTTCGCCGCTCTGTGCTCGGAAAGGCCTGCAGTACACCGCTTTCCAGGCTCAATGGCGAAGCGTATCCAGGCGTTGGCGCAGATCATCGTGGACGACTACGACGGCGATGCCGCCGCCGTTTGGACAGCAGGCGAGCCCGACGGGGCCGAGTTGCTGCGGCGACTCAAGCAGCTACCGGGCTTCGGCGAGCAGAAGGCGCGCATCTTTCTGGCGCTGCTCGGCAAGCAGTACGCGGTGACGCCGAAGGGTTGGCGGACCGCCGCCGGCGAGTTCGGCAAGGCCGGTACGCACCTGTCGGTCGCCGATATCGCCGACGCCCGCTCGCTCGAGCAGGTGCGGTCGTACAAGAAGCAGATGAAGCAAGCTCAAAAGGGAAAGGCGGCAACGTGAAGACACACCTGAACTGTCCGTGTGGTGAGGCCATCGTCGGGAAGGACGAAGACGATTTGGTCGAGTTGACCCAGGCACACCTTGCCAGTGTTCATCCCGGCTTGGAGTATGACCGCGACGCGATTCTGTTCATGGCCTACTGACGGCTGATCCGCCGGCGCGCACACGGCGATGGGCGCGCGCCGACGGGTACCTACGGGGTTATGGCACCACCGTCGAGCCGATGGTGGGCATGAACTGGCATTGCTTGTCCTTGGTGGTGACCTGTCCGAAGATCGTGGACATGACGCTGCCCGAACCGGTGTCGGCGATGGCGGTCAACGTGGTCGGCCCTGCCGGGTTGATGTCCGGTTGCGGCTTGAGCGTCACGCTGCCCGACTTGCCGGTGGTCAGGTTCACCCAGGTCACGTTCAACGGCAGCTTCTGCACGTCGGCAGGTCCCGGTGTGCCGATCGCGGTGAACACGTACGCGGTCTGCCCCGCTTTGGGACCCGGCGTCGGGATCTTCGCGGGTCCGGCCACCGACAGCGCGGTCGCCAGGACGTTACCGCCGTCGGCCAAACAGGCATTGCTGATCGACGGATACAAGAATTCCTGCGTGGGCGGCGAGTCCGGACTGTAACCCGGAGCCACTGGAGGATTGGCTGCAGGAGCGGGGGGAGCGGCCGGTGGCACCGGCGCGGCTACCGGGACGGCATTCGCCGGAGCCGGAGCAGAGGCCGGAGCCGGGGCAGCGGCGGGTGCAGCGGCGGGTGCGGCCTCGGGGGCGGGACCCGCAGCGTGCACGGGGTCGATACCCGTCGGCAGGTGCGCCTGAGCTCCCGGTTCCACACCGGGCGGGACGATGTGCGCCGTGGGGGCGGCGCCGGGTGGCTGAGCCAGGTCGGCCGGAACCGCGGCGTTGGGTGCCTGGAGGAACTGATTCACTGATGCCGCAACGTTTTTCGACTCGTCTGGTGCAGTCGGATTGTGGGTGAACGCCGAGGCGGCGGCCATCAGCAACTGCGTTGCCTGCTCGGGGTTTGCGGCGGCTTGCTGAATGATCGGGCTCAGCTCGGTCAGCGCCGGCAGGCCCGGCAGCTGTTGGGCGGGGATCGGCTGCGGCGGTGCCGGGTCGGCGGCCGCGCCGGGGCTGAGTCCCACCGTGGCGCTGCACGCGATGGCCGCGGCGGCGAAGCCGCTGATCAGATTCCTAGTGGTTACCACGGTGTCCTCCCGGTAGTTGATTGGTGGGCGCGGCCGGCTAGCACTGGGTTAGGTCCGCGATGCACTAGCCGGCCAGCGTGGGTCAGGGCAAGCCGGACACCGGGAAAAGCAACGGATTAGGCGCGGACACCGGGACGGTCGCCGCTGGAGTCGAGCCGACGGCAGGAGCACCCGGAATGCCCGCCAACGACGTCAGGTCGCCTGGCAACGAAATCTGCTGCGGCAGCGGCAGCGGCAGGAAGGGCATCTGCGGCAGGTTCAGCTGCGCCTGGGGCAGCAGTCCGGCTGGTCCGGTCGCCGGCGCGGGCGCGGCCGGAACGGTCGGTGTCAACCCCGGGATGCCGGTCATTCCGGAGGCGGGCGCGGCCGTTGCCGGAAGCGTCGGGCTCAACCCCGGGATCCCGAGCCCGGGTGAAGCGGTCGTCGCCGCCGGAGATGCTCCGGGGAAGAGCGAGGTTGCGCCCGGGACCGCCGAAGTGGCTCCCGGAACGCTTGCAGCCGGTGGCTGCGGAACTTTGATCGCGGCGCTGGCCAACGGCGGCGGCGTTTGTGGCTGTCCGCCCAAGGCGCCCGCAAGGTTCTGCAGCACCTGGGGGGCGCCGGCCGCGGAAGCGATCAGCTGCTGCCCGATGTTGGGCGCGGGCAGCGGCGGCGCCGGGTCGGCGTGGGCTGTGCCCATCAGACCGCCGATGAGCAGCGCGGCCGATCCGCCCGCCACAACCGCGGTGGCGCGAAACAACGTCCAAATGGTTGACATGACACTCCTGGTTCTCGACGACGGGGTCCTCCCGCGCTGATAGTTCGCTGGATACGGAAGTGACTCAAGTGACACGTGTGGCGGTTATGCGATCGTTACGGATACGAGCGGTTGCGGTGACCGGGCGGGCCCGTCCGGGCAGCGGTCACGCCGGTCGCGACCCCGTTAGAGTCGTGCAACATAGACGCCACCTCGGCCGCTCCGGCGGCAGCTACTACCCGCCGGCGGGCGATTTCGCGCAGCGCTGTCGGGCCGGTGGTGTTTGTGCTGAGCGTCGCCGCCCGGCTGGCCTGGACTTATCTGGCTCCCAACGGGGCCAACTTCGTCGACTTGCACGTCTACATCGGCGGTGCGGCCACCATCGACCACCCGGGCAGCCTCTACCACTACGTCTACGCGGACCAGACGCCGGATTTCCCATTGCCGTTCACCTACCCGCCGTTCGCGGCGGTCATTTTCTACCCACTGCACCTGTTGCCGTTCGGGCTGGTGGCGTTCTGCTGGCAGGTCGGAACGATGGCCGCGCTTTACGGCGTGGTCCGAATCAGTCAGCGTTTGCTCGGGGTTGCGGCCGGTGCGGGCCACCGGCTGGCGATGTTGTGGACTGGCGTCGCCATCTGGCTCGAGCCGCTGCGCAGTACGTTCGACTACGGCCAAATCAATGTGTTGTTGGTTCTCGCCACGCTGTATGCGGTCTACACCACCCGGTGGTGGCTGTCGGGCCTGCTGGTCGGCGCGGCGGCCGGCGTGAAGCTGACGCCGGCGATCAGCGGCCTCTATTTCGTCGGCGCCCGCCGATGGGCGGCGGCGGCGTTTTCCGCGGTCGTTTTCTTTGCGACCGTTGCGATCTCGGCGCTTGTCATTGGTGACGAGACCCGCCAGTACTTCACCAAGCTGGTCTTCGAAACCGACCGGGTCGGGCCGATCTGCACCACGTTCAATCAGTCGTGGCGGGGCGGCATCTGCCGGGTCTTCGGCCACGACGCCGGTTACAGCCCGTTGGTGCTGACCGGGATCGCGATCACCGCGGTTCTGGCCATCCTGGCCTGGCGTGCGCTGGGCACCGGAGCTGACGCGCCGGACCGGCTCGGCGGCCTGCTGGTGGTCGAGTTGTTCGGACTGCTGCTCTCCCCGATTTCCTGGACGCACCACTGGGTTTGGTTGGTGCCGTTGATGATCTGGCTGCTACACGGGCCGCTGTCGGAGCATCTAGGCGCGCGGGTTCTCGGCTGGATGTGGTTGGTGCTGACCGTCATCGGTGTGCCGTGGTTGCTCAGCTTTGCCCAGCCGACCATCTGGCAGAACGGCCGGGCGTGGTATCTGGCCTGGGGCGGGATGGTTTACATCGTGGCAACGCTGGCGACCCTGGCGTGGATCGCGGCGAGCGGAACCCGAGCGGCCAGTTCAGCTAGTCCCCGATAATGCCGTTGATGTCGTGCGCCATTGCCACGTCCTTGTCGGTGATGCCTCCCTCGGAGTGCGTCACGAGCGCGAAAGTCACTGTGCGCCAGCGGATATCGATGTCGGGGTGATGATCTTGGGTCTCGGCGTGCTCGGCCACCCGACGCACGGCGTCGATACCGGCGAGAAAAGCCGGAAACTTGACCGACCGGCGCAGCGTCCCTTCTGCGCGTTCCCACCCGTTGAGGTCGGGCAGTGCGGCGTCTACTTGTTCATCCGTTAAGACAGCCATATCCCGACCGTATACCCTCACTCGCGATGCCCAACCAGATCGTGGTTGCCGGAGCCGTCATCGCCGAATCCCGGGTGCTGGTCGCGCAACGCCTTCGTCCGCCCGCCCTCGCCGGCCGCTGGGAACTGCCGGGCGGCAAGGTCGCGCCCGGCGAGACCGAGCCGGCGGCGCTGGCCCGCGAACTGGCCGAGGAGCTGGGCATCGAAGTCGCAGTCGGCGAACGTCTGGGCGACGACATTTCGCTGAATGAAACGACCACGCTGCGTGCTTACCAAGTCAGATTGATCCGCGGCGAGCCCCATCCGCACGATCATGGCCGGTTGCGCTGGGTGACGGCGGCGCAACTGCCCGACCTCGATTGGGTGCCCGCCGACCGGCACTGGTTGCCTGCGCTGGCTCGGATTCTCTGACGCGGAGTGGCGAATCGCACCGTCGCTCAGTTTCGTGATCAACTACCCTCACTGCGAGAATCGCAGTCGTGGATTTTCGCAACGTCGCCATTGTCGCTCACGTCGACCACGGCAAGACCACCCTGGTTGACGCGATGCTGCGGCAGTCCGGTGCGCTGACCCACCGCGGCGACGACGCGATCGAGCGGCTGATGGACTCTGGTGACCTCGAAAAGGAAAAGGGCATCACGATCCTGGCCAAGAACACCGCCGTGCACCGCAAGCACGCGGACGGGTCCACCACGGTCATCAACGTCATCGACACCCCGGGCCACGCCGACTTCGGCGGCGAGGTCGAGCGCGGGCTGTCCATGGTCGACGGAGTGTTGCTACTGGTCGACGCCTCCGAAGGGCCGCTGCCACAGACCCGCTTTGTGCTGCGCAAGGCCCTGGGGGCACATCTGCCGGTGATCCTGGTCGTCAACAAAACAGACCGGCCCGATGCCCGGATCGCCGAGGTCGTCTCCGAGAGTCAGGACCTGCTGCTGGACGTCGCCTCCGACCTCGACGACGAGGCGCAGAAGGCCGCGGAGGACGCGCTCGGACTACCGACCCTGTACGCGTCCGGTCGCGCCGGCATCGCCAGCGCATTGGAGCCGGCCAACGGCGAGAACCCCGAAGGAGACAACCTCGATCCGTTGTTCGACGTCCTTCTCGAGCACATTCCGCCGCCGAAGGGCGACCCCGAGGCCCCGCTGCAGGCTCTGGTGACCAACCTGGACGCGTCGGCGTTTCTGGGTCGGCTCGCGCTCATCCGGATCTACAACGGGCGCCTGCGCAAGGGCCAGCAGGTGGCATGGATGCGTGAGGTGGACGGTGCGCCGGTCATCACCAACGCCAAGATCACCGAGTTGCTCGCGACTGAGGGCGTTGAGCGCACTGCCACCGACGAGGCGGTCGCCGGCGATATCGTGGCCGTGGCCGGGCTGCCCGAGATCATGATCGGCGACACGCTGGCCGATCCCGAACACGCTCATGCGCTACCGCGCATCACCGTCGATGAGCCGGCCATCTCGGTGACCGTCGGCACCAACACCTCCCCGCTGGCGGGCAAGGTGTCTGGGCACAAGCTCACCGCTCGCATGGTCCGCGCCCGGCTGGATACCGAGTTGGTCGGCAACGTCTCCATCCGGGTCGTCGATATCGGCCGGCCCGACGCCTGGGAGGTTCAGGGCCGCGGGGAGCTTGCATTGGCGGTTCTGGTCGAACAGATGCGCCGGGAGGGCTTCGAGCTCACGGTCGGCAAGCCGCAGGTGGTCACCAGGACGATCGACGGCAAGCTGCACGAGCCGTTCGAGGCGATGACGATCGACTGTCCCGAGGAATTCGTCGGAGCGATCACCCAGTTGATGGCCGCCCGTAAGGGACGGATGGAGGAGATGACCAACCATGCTGCGGGGTGGGTCCGGATGGACTTCGTCGTGCCGAGCCGCGGCCTGATCGGCTTCCGCACCGACTTCCTCACTCTCACTCGCGGCACTGGCATCGCCAACGCCGTGTTCGACGGCTACCGGCCATGGGCCGGCGAGATCCGGTCCCGCCATACTGGGTCGCTGGTGTCCGACCGGACCGGCACCATCACGCCGTTCGCGTTGCTTCAACTCGCGGACCGGGGTCAGTTCTTCGTCGAGCCCGGCCAGGACACCTATGAGGGCATGGTCGTCGGGATCAATCCGCGCCCGGAAGATCTCGACATCAACGTCACGCGGGAGAAGAAGCTCACCAACATGCGGTCGTCGACCGCGGATGTCTTCGAGACATTGGCCAAGCCGCTCCAGCTCGACCTGGAGCAAGCCATGGAATTCTGCGCGAACGACGAATGCGTCGAAGTGACCCCGGAGATTGTGCGGGTCCGCAAGGTCGAACTGGACGCCACCTCCCGGGCGCGCAGCAAGGCTCGGGCCAAGGCTCGCGGCTAGTAGCCAGACAACTGAACCGGCCGCTGAGAGTCGTGAGGTTGATGCAGTCGGGCACCGATACCCTGTTGGGCGTGCCGAAACGAGCTCGCCGTGCCTGGCTGACCATCGGCGCGCTGTTTTCGACGTCGGCTTTGTTATCTGCAGCCGGCTGCACCGTCAGTCCGCCGCCGGCTCCACAGAGCACCGAGACCACCCGGAGCACGGCGGCGCCGCCGCTGCGCAAGACGCAGATCATCATGGGCATCGACTCGATCGGCGCCGGGTTCAACCCACACCTGCTGTCCGATCTTTCCGCGGTCAACGCCGCGATCGGTGCGCTGGTGCTGCCCAGCGCGTTTCGGCCGGTGCCCGACCCGGCTACGTCGACCGGGTCCCGGTGGGAGATGGACCCGACGCTGCTGGTGTCCGCCGATGTGACAGGAGAGAACCCGTTCACGGTGACCTACAAAATCCGGCCGGAGGCCCAGTGGACCGACAACGCTCCGATCGCCGCCGACGACTTCTGGTATCTGTGGCGGCAAATGGTGGGCCAGCCCGGTGTGGTCGATCCGGCCGGCTACGACTTGATCACCGGTGTGCAGTCGATCGACGGCGGTAAGCAGGCGGTCGTCACATTCTCGCGGCCCTACCCGGCCTGGCGCGAATTGTTCAGCAACATCCTGCCCGCGCACATCGTCAAGGATGTGCCGGGCGGTTTCCCGGCCGGGCTGGCCAGCGCCCTGCCGGTCACCGGCGGACAGTTCCGGGTGGAAAACATCGACCCGCAACGCGACGAAATCCTGCTCGCCCGCAACGATCGCTATTGGGGGCCGCCGGCCAAGCCGGATCTGATCCTGTTCCGCCGGGCGGGGGCGCCGGCCGCGCTGGCCGATTCGGTCCGCAACGGCGACACACAGGTGGCCCAGGTACACGGTGGCTCAGCGGCTTTCGCGCAGTTGTCGGCGATCCCGGAGGTGCGGACCGCTCGGATCATGACGCCCCGGGTCATGCAGCTCACGTTGCGCGCCAACGAGCCCAAGCTGGCCGACGCCGCGGTCCGCAAGGCGATTCTGGGAATGCTCGACGTCGGCCTGCTCGCCGCCGTCGGCGCAGGCAGCGACAACACCGTCACCCTGGACCAGGCGCAGATTCGCTCGCCCAGCGATCCCGGCTACGTCCCGACCGCACCGCCGGCGCTGACCAGAACAGAGGCGTTGGGGTTGCTGGAAGCGTCGGGGTACCAAATCGAGAACGACACGTCGGCCTCGGTGACTCCGCCGCCGCCGGCGCCCTCGGCGCCGCCGAAACCCACTAACGGGCCGCCAGAGATCACTCGGGGGCGCATCAGCAAGGACGGTAAGCAGCTGTCGCTGGTCATCGGTGTCGCGGCAAACGACCCGACGTCGGTGGCGGTCGCCAACACCGCCGCCGACCAGTTGCGCAACGCCGGTATCGCCGCGACTGTGCTGGCCATTGATCCGGTTGCGCTGTACCGCGACGCTTTGGTCGACAACCGGGTGGATGCCCTGGTCGGTTGGCGCGAAGCCGGCGGCAACTTGGCGACGCTGCTAGCTTCCCGGTACAGCTGTCCGGCTCTCGAGGCGACGACGGTGTCGACGACGGCGGCCGCCACGGCCTCATCCGACCCATCCGTTACGGCCCGAGCGACTCCGGCCACCACGTCGACGGCCCCCACTTCGACCGCGCCGAGCCCGGCGCAGGAACCGGGAGCGCTGGTGCAGGCGCCGTCCAACCTCACCGGCATCTGCGATCACAGCATCCAGTCGAACATCGACGCCGCGCTGGCCGGCACCGCGAACATCAACGACGTGGTCAACGCGGTCGAGCCGCGGCTGTGGAACATGTCGACCGTGCTGCCGATCCTGCAGGACACCACGATCGTGGCCGTCGGCCCCAGCGTGCTCAATGTGAGTCTCTCGGGTTCGGTGCCCGTCGGGATCGTCGGCGACGCCGGACAGTGGGTCAAGACTGGGCAGTAGCCGGTGCCGAAGGGGCGATTGCGGCGACCACAGTGTCGACGATGTGTGCCAGTTGGCGCTTGTTCGGCGGCGCGCCGGTGAGTAGCAGCTGTTGGTTGATCAACGCCGGGCCGACGCGCGCGGTGTAGGGCGTGAGTGCGGCGGCATTGATCTCTCCGCTTACTACGCCGGCCTGCAGAATCGCTTCGGTGATTCGCAGCCGGGGTGCCACGACGGCGTCGGCGAATATCGCACGCAATTCCGGCTCGTGCAAAAGCTGATTCATGATGGCCAGGCTGGGGAACGCGGTCTTGCCGGACAGCACATCGCAGTGCGCGGTGAAGATCGCCAGCAGGTTCTCCCGTGCCGATCGATCGGTGCGAGGCTCTGGCACCGGCGGCAGCGCGTAATGCAGCGCCGCCTGGACCAGGTCGTGCTTGCAGGTCCAGCGCCGATATAACGCGGCCTTGCCGGTCCGGGCCCGCGCGGCGATCCCTTCCATGGTCAGCCCGCCGTAGCCGACTGCGGCAAGTTCGGCCAGTGTCGCGTCGTAAAGCGCGTCCTCGAGTTGCTTGCCCCGCCGGCGAGTGCGAATGGGCGTCGGCAAGGGGCTGCGCTGCTGTCGCATGCGTTGATAGTAGCCATGGGCGTTTCCTTTGGCGAAACGTAGGCTTTGCTGAGCTGCCGATTGTCACTGCGGCTCAGCGGGTTACGTGTTCGCTGCCCGCGCCACACCGGTATGGTGCCCCCATGCAGGAGACCCCACGGCTGTTGTTCGTCCACGCCCACCCGGACGACGAAACCATCACCAATGGCGCCACCATCGCTCATTACGTAGCCCGCGGGGCGCAGGTGCACGTCGTCACCTGCACTCTCGGCGAAGAGGGCGAGATCATCGGTGACCGCTGGGCACAGCTTGCCGTCGATCACGCCGACCAGCTTGGCGGCTACCGGATCGGCGAACTCACCGCGGCGCTGCAGGCGCTGGGTGTGCCCGCTCCGGTCTTCCTCGGCGGCCCCGGCCGTTGGCGTGATTCCGGCATGGCCGGCACCGAACCGCGCAGCCGGCGGGGTTCTCAGCGGTTCAGCGACGCCGACGAACGCGAAGCCGTCGGCGCGCTGGTCGCCGTCATTCGCACATTGCGCCCGCACATCGTGGTGACCTACGACCCTAACGGCGGATACGGGCATCCCGACCATGTGCAGGCCCATGTCGTGACCACGGCCGCGGTGGCCGCGGCCGGCACCGACGACTACCCCGGCACGCCGTGGTCGGTGCCCAAGTTCTACTGGACGGTCATCGCCCGGAGCGCATTCACGGCAGGTTGGGCGGCGCTCGGCCCCGGCGATCTGCGCTCGGAATGGGTGATTCCACCAGCCGATGGCGAGTTTGGCGGACTCGGCTACTCCGACAACGAGATCGACGCCGTCATCGAGGACCCGAATGCTCTGCCGGCCAAGCAAGCGGCACTGGCCGCGCACGAAACCCAGCTGACCGTCGGCCCGACCGGCCGAGCGTTCGCCTTGTCGAATAACCTGGCCCTGCCCATCGTCGGGCAGGAGCACTACATTTTGGCTGCCGGCGTCGCGGGAGACCGCGATGGGCGCGGCTGGGAGACCGATCTGCTGGCCGGACTAGACGTCAGCGTGTCTTTCACACGGTAGGCTTTCCGATCAGAGCCTTGGGAGGAACGGTATGGACCCGGATCTCGACCAGAACCAGCAACACTGGCAGGACCGACTGGATAGTTTCCAGTGGGTGATCATGTCCATCGCTTCGCAGCTGGACAGCGTCCCGACCTGATCGCGACCAAACCGCACGCCGGGAAGATTGACGACGCCGACTCGACGGACCCCGCAATTCGATTCGTCATCCTGGCCTTACTGGCCGTCGACGGGATTCTCTCCGCGGTGGCCGGCGCGCTGTTGCTGCCGGCCTATATCGGCTCAATCCCGTTTCCCATCAGCGCGTTGCTCAGTGGCCTGGTCAACGCGGCCTTGGTCTGGGCCGCCGCGCGGTGGACCACGTCGGTGCGGCTGGCCGCACTGCCGCTGTGGACCTGGTTCTTGACGGTCGCCGCGATGGCCTGGGGCGGTCCGGGCGGCGACATCATCTTCGGTGGGCGCGGAGTGATGGCCTTCGCACCATTGCTGCTGCTCGTGGCTGGTGTGGCGCCGGCGGCGTGGGTGCTGTGGCCGCGCCGAGCCGAAAACTGACGACTCCTATTACCAGGCTTTCTGTGAAGCAGGGCAGGGGCTCGCTGATGCGCAGCTGGACGCTACTGTTGCGCACATGGCACGTGGCGGGGATGCACATGGTTGGGGCGCGCGGATGAAATCCGGCGGGGCGGAAGTTACACAAACGTGCCACTGAGTCCGGACGAAGAGTCGACGCTGCTGCCCAACCCGTCGGTGCCACCGTCGCCGGGGGCGTCCGCGATGCGGCGGGTGTTACGGCGGGCCCGTGACGGGGTGGCACTGAATGTCGACGAGGCGGCCGTTGCGATGACCGCCCGCGGTGATGATCTCGCCGAATTGTGCGACAGCGCAGCGCGGGTACGCGACGCTGGATTGGAATCGGCGGGACGGCGTGGTGCCGGCGGCCGGCTGCCGGTCAGCTACTCGCGCAAGGTGTTCATCCCGGTGACGCATCTGTGCCGCGACACCTGCCACTACTGCACATTCGTCACCGTGCCGCCCAAGTTGCGTGCCCAGGGCGCCGGGATGTACCTGGAACCCGACGAGATCCTCGATATCGCCCGTCGCGGCGGCGAACTCGGTTGCAAGGAGGCGTTATTCACCCTCGGCGATCGGCCCGAAGATCGGTGGCCGGAAGCGCGCGAGTGGCTGGACGAACGCGGCTACGACTCCACCTTGTCCTATGTGCGGGCGATGGCGATCCGGGTGCTGGAGGAAACCGGGCTGCTGCCGCACCTGAACCCCGGCGTGATGAGCTGGTCGGAGTTGTCGCGGCTGAAGCCGGTGGCGCCCTCGATGGGGATGATGCTGGAGACGACGTCGCGGCGGCTCTTCGAAACGAAGGGTCTGGCGCACTACGGCAGCCCCGACAAAGATCCGCTGGTTCGGCTGCGCACATTGACCGACGCGGGCCGGCTGGCCATACCGTTCACCACGGGTCTACTGGTCGGCATCGGCGAGACGCTCACCGAGCGCGCCGAGACGCTGCACGCTATTCGCAAGTCGCACAAAGCGTTCGGTCATGTCCAAGAAGTCATCGTGCAGAACTTCCGGGCCAAAGAACACACTGCGATGGCCTCGACGCCGGACGCCGGTATCGAGGACTTCCTGGCCACCGTGGCGGTGGCGCGGCTGGTGCTCGGCCCGGGAATGCGCATCCAGGCGCCGCCGAACCTGGTATCCCGCGGCGAGTGCATGGCGCTGATCGCCGCGGGTGTCGACGACTGGGGTGGCGTTTCGCCGTTGACGCCCGATCACGTCAACCCCGAGCGGCCGTGGCCCGCGCTCGACGAACTCGCCGCCGTCACCGAGGCGGCGGGCTACGACCTGGTGGAGCGGCTTACCGCCCAGCCCAAGTACGTACAGGCCGGGGCGGCCTGGATCGACCCGCGGGTTCGTGGCCACGTCGCGGCGCTGGCCGATCCGGCCACCGGGCTGGCGCGCGACGTGAACCCGGTGGGCATGCCGTGGCAGGAGCCGGACGACGTGGCGTCGTCCGGCCGGGTGGACCTGAACGCGGCAATCGACATCGAAGGCCGTAACACGGAGGCTCGCAGCGACCTCGACAGCGCCTTCGGGGATTGGGACTCGATCCGCGCGCAGGTGCACGAGTTGGCTGCCCGCGCCCCCGAACGCATCGACACCGATGTGCTCGCCGCACTGAGCGCAGCCGAACGCGATCCGGCCGGCTGCTCGGACGCCGAGTACCTGGCGTTGGCCACCGCTGACGGCCCTGCACTGGACGCGGTTGCGGCACTGGCGGATTCGTTGCGCCGCGAAGTGGTTGGCGATGATGTGACGTTCGTGGTCAACCGCAACATCAACTTCACCAACATCTGTTACACGGGCTGCCGGTTCTGTGCGTTCGCGCAGCGCAAGGGTGACGCCGATGCGTACTCGCTGTCGACAGCGGAGGTGGCCCAGCGTGCGTGGGAGGCCCACGTCGCCGGCGCCACCGAGGTCTGTATGCAGGGCGGCATCGATCCCGAACTGCCGGTCACCGGCTACGCCGATCTGGTACGCGCCGTCAAGGCGCGGGTGCCGTCGATGCACGTGCACGCGTTTTCGCCGATGGAGATCGCCAGCGGTGTCACCAAGAGCGGCTTGAGTATTCGTGACTGGCTGACCGGCCTGCGTGATGCGGGCCTGGACACTATTCCGGGCACCGCCGCCGAGATCCTCGACGATGAAGTCCGTTGGGTGCTCACCAAGGGCAAGTTGCCCACCTCGATGTGGATCGAGATCGTGACCACTGCTCACGAGGTTGGCCTGCGGTCGTCCTCGACGATGATGTACGGACACGTCGACGACCCGCGGCACTGGGTCGGTCACCTCAACGTGTTGCGTGATATCCAGGACCGCACTGGAGGTTTCACCGAGTTCGTGCCGCTGCCGTTCGTGCATCAGAACTCGCCGTTGTATCTCGCCGGTGCGGCCCGGCCCGGGCCCAGCCACCGTGACAACCGCGCCGTGCATGCGCTGGCACGAATCATGTTGCACGGCCGTATTTCTCATATCCAGACCAGCTGGGTCAAGCTCGGCGTCGAACGCACGCAGGTGATGCTCAACGGCGGTGCCAACGACCTGGGCGGCACGCTGATGGAGGAGACCATCTCGCGGATGGCCGGCTCCGAATACGGGTCGGCCAAGACCGTGGCCGAACTGACCGCGATCGCCGAGGGCATCGGTCGCCCTGCACGCCAACGCACCACAACGTACAGTCCGCTCGCCGCGTAGCTTGGGCAACATGAGCCGGAAAGCGATGCCGCCGCACGGCGGGTGCGCCGCCTGCTGGCCGGCTACTGACCTCGGCGACCCTACAGCCGGGCCGCCAGCTCGGTGCCCTGTTTGATGGCTCGCTTGGCGTCCAGTTCGGCCGCGACTGCAGCGCCGCCGATGATGTGCGGATCGATACCCGCCAGCCGCAAGGCATCTTCGAGGTCGCGCACCGGCTCCTGCCCCGCGCAGACCACCACGTTGTCGACGGCCAGCAGCTGCGGACGATCCCGTTTCGGGCCGAAGCTGATGTGCAGCCCGTCGTCACTCACCCGTTCGTAGTTGACGCCGGAAAGCTGTTCAACGCCCTTGGCTTTCAACGAAGCCCGGTGTACCCATCCGCTGGTCTTGCCCAGCCGGTTGCCCTGTGCACCCGTCGTGCGCTGCAGTAGATACACCTGGCGCACCGGCGGTGCGGGACTCGGACTGGTCAGCGCGCCCCGGTGTTCCCACGGATCGGCCGCACCCCACTCCGCCTTCCACTCTTTCAAGCCTTGCGGTTCATGCCGTGGTGACTCGCCGCTGACCAGGAACTCGCTGACGTCGAAACCGATGCCGCCGGCGCCGATCACAGCGACGGTCTTGCCCACCGGTTTGGCGCCGGTGATGGCCTCCGCGTAGGTCAGCACCATCGGATGGTCGATTCCGGGAATGGCCGGAATCCGCGGCACCACACCGGTGGCCAACACGACATCGTCGTAGCCGGTCAGCTCGGCCGCCGACACCCGGGTGCCCAGCCGAACCGCCACGCCGTGCTTGTCCAGCATCGTCGTGAAATACCGGATGGTTTCCTTGAATTCCTCTTTGCCCGGGATTCGTCGCGCCATGTCGAACTGGCCGCCGATGAAGTCGTTGGCCTCGAACAGCGTGACGGCATGTCCACGCGCAGCAGCGTTGACTGCGGTCGCCAGGCCGGCCGGACCGGCCCCGACCACTGCGATCAAGCGCGTACGCCGAGGAGCGGACAGCACCAGCTGCGTCTCGTGACCGGCTCGTGGATTGAGCAGACAGGACACCGTTTTCCGCGCGAACGCGTGATCCAGGCAGGCCTGATTACAGGCGATGCAGGTGTTGATCTCGGCGTCGTGCGCGGCCTGCGCCTTGAGAACCCACTCCGGGTCTGCCAGCAGTGGCCGGGCCATCGAGATCAGCTGCACATGAGTGTCGGCCAGGATTTGTTCGGCGGCCTGGGGCATGTTGATCCGATTGGACGCCGCCACCGGTATATCGACGTGCCCGGCGACCGCATGGCTGATGTCGACGAACGCGCTGTTGGGCACCGAGGTGACGATTGTGGGCACTCTCGCTTCGTGCCAGCCGAACCCGGAGTTGAGCATGGTTGCGCCCGCGGCCTCGATATCGGTTGCCAGCGCCAGGGTTTCGTCCCAATCCTGGCCGTCCTCGACGTAGTCGGCCATCGACATCCGGTAGCAGATGATGAAGTCGGACCCAACGGCCAACCGGGTGCGGCGCACAATCTCGACCGGAAACCGGCGGCGGTTCTCCGGTGTGCCGCCCCAGTCGTCGTCGCGCTTATTGGTCCGTGGAGCCAGGAACTGGTTGATCAAATACCCTTCACTGCCCATGATTTCGACGCCGTCATAGCCGGCCTCGCGGGCGAGCTGCGCGCAGCGCACGAAGTCGTCGATCGTGCTCTGGACACCGCGCGACGACAGCCGGCGCGGACGGAACGGGTTGATCGGCGCCTGGATCGACGACGCACTAACCGAAAGTGGATGGTAGGCATACCGTCCGGCATGCAAGATCTGCAGCAGGATTTTGCCGCCGGCTTCGTGCACCGCGCTGGTGACGCGACGATGCCGACGAGCCTGCGCGGAGGACACCAGCTCCGAAGCCAACGGCAGCAACCAGCCGGCCCGATTCGGCGCGTAGCCACCGGTAATGATCAGCCCGACGCCGCCGCGGGCGCGTTCGGCGAAGTACTCGGCGAGCCGGTCGATATGGCGAGCACGGTCCTCCAGGCCGGTGTGCATCGAACCCATGATCACCCGGTTACGTAGCGTCGTGAACCCAAGGTCCAACGGGGACAACAGGTTTGGATAGTTCATGACTTCTCCTGCTTTTGGTCCTGCAGTGCGCTGGTAACCTCGTCGAGCCAATCGATCGTGCTCTCCTCGGCGCGGATACCGCCGCGCAGCACCAAATACTGACGTAATGCGTTGCCGTGCAGTGCCGACGGGTCGGGGAACTGCCGCTTCTCGAATCCCCGGTAGGTGTCCAACAGCTGGGCGTGTTCGGCGCGCAACGTCCAGACCTGGGCGCGCAGTGCCGCCGGGTCGCCGTAGTCGGCGCCGCGCAACTTGACGGCCACCTCGCGGGTGCGGGTGTCGCCGACCGCACCGCCGCGTCCGGTGAGCGGCTCGGCGATCCAGCGGGCCAGCTCGGCGCGGCCGGCGTCGGAGACGGTATAGACCCTCTTGTCCGGTCGGCCGCGCTGGACGACCACCGTCGCCGAGACCCAGCCGTCGTCTTCCATCGCCCGCAGTGTGCGGTAGATCTGCTGATGGGTGGCGCTCCAGAAGTACCCGATGGAGCGATCGAACCGGTGCGCCAGCTCATAGCCGGAGCCGGACTGTTCGCACAGCGACACCAGGATCGCGTGGGGTAGGGGCACGCGGGCAGCATAAGGACTGCCGCGATGCTATGCAATCAGTTGCACTGCAGCAGCGCGCATAGCCGCCCGGTAGTTGCGTTATATATGCAACGTCTAGTATCAGTAATCAACGGATTTTGACTTCACTGGCATCGGCACCGACTAAGTCCGGGCGGCCTTCCCCGGACCACAGACACACCTGGAGGAGACCTTCGTGACGTACACGATCGCCGAACCCTGCGTCGACATCAAGGACAAGGCATGTATCGAGGAGTGCCCGGTCGACTGCATCTACGAGGGCGCCCGGATGCTGTACATCCATCCCGACGAATGCGTTGACTGCGGCGCCTGCGAGCCGGTCTGCCCGGTCGAGGCGATCTACTACGAAGATGATGTGCCCGAACAGTGGACTGAGTACACGCAGATCAACGCGGACTTCTTCGCTGAGCTCGGATCGCCCGGAGGCGCGGCCAAGGTCGGTATGACCGAGCACGACCCGCAGGTCGTCAAGGATCTGCCGCCGCAGGGTGAGGGCGACTGAGCAGCCTGGTGAACCGCCGGGGACGGTCGGCCGTATCAGCTCTGCTGCCGGTGTTCCCCTGGGACACCCTGGCCGACGCGACGGCGCTGGCCAAATCGCACCCGGACGGCATTGTCGACTTGTCCGTTGGCACGCCCGTCGACCCGGTGGCGCCGCTGATTCGCGAAGCACTCGCCGCGGCCAGCGCCGCACCGGGATACCCCACGACCGCGGGAACCGCAGAACTTCGCCAGTCGGCCGTCGCCGCCCTGGAGCGCCGGTACGGCGTGACCGGATTGTCCGAGGCGACGGTGCTGCCGGTGATCGGCACCAAGGAACTCATCGCGTGGCTGCCGACGCTGCTGGGCTTGGGCTCAGCTGACCTGGTGGTGGTGCCAGAGCTGGCCTATCCGACCTACGACGTCGGTGCCCGGCTGGCGGGAGCTCGGGTGCTTAACGCCGATTCGCTGACCCAGCTGGGTCCGCAGACGCCCGCACTGATCTACGTGAACTCGCCGAGCAACCCGACCGGGCAGGTCCTCGGCGTCGATCACTTGCGCAAGGTCGTGGGCTGGGCCCGGGAGCGCGGCGCGCTGGTCGCATCCGACGAGTGCTACCTGGGCCTGGGCTGGGATGCCGAGCCGCTGTCGGTCCTGCATCCCGCAGTGTGCGGCGGCGACCATACCGGCCTGCTGGCGGTGCATTCGCTGTCCAAGAGCTCCTCGCTGGCCGGCTACCGGGCCGGCTTCGTTGCCGGGGACCGAGCCGTGATCGCCGAGCTGCTGGCGGTGCGCAAACACGCCGGGATGATAGTGCCGACACCGGTGCAGGCGGCCATGGTCGCCGCCCTGGACGACGACGCACACGAGCACGAGCAGCGTGACCGTTACCGCCGACGCCGAGACGTCCTGCTGCCGGCGTTCCGCTCGGCCGGTTTCACCGTCGACCACTCCGAGGCCGGACTCTATCTGTGGGCCACTCGCGGCGAGGCATGCCGCGACACCGTCAGGTGGCTGGCGCAGCGCGGCATCCTGGCGGCGCCCGGCGAGTTCTATGGCCAACGCGGCGCCCGGCACGTCCGGGTGGCGTTGACCGCCACCGACGAGCGGATCGCCTCGGCGGCCGACCGGCTTGGCTAGCCTCGAGTGCGGGCTCATGTCCCGCAAAATTGTCTACCGCGTGCATTAAGTCCACACTCGGCGCTATGGAGTACGACGTCGAAGCAGTGGACCGGCTGCCCTTCACCACTCCGGAGAAGTCGCAGCGCTACCGCACCGAGAACTACCGGGGAGCTGTCGGCCTCAACTGGTATGAAACCGACCCGAGCCTGCAGTTCACCATGGCTTATTACCTGCAGCCCGATGAGTTGGCCGTCGCGCAGCCCCATCTGAGGCGTATCGGCGAGTTGATGGGCGGCCCGGTGGCCCGGTGGGCCGAGGAGACCGACCGGAATCCGGCACGGCTGCAGCGCTACGACCGCTGGGGTCACGACATCAGCCAGGTCATTCAGCCGACGTCGTTCATCGAGTCCAAAAGCGCGGTGCTGGCCGCGCAGAAGGCATTGAAGGACGATGCGCGACGCGCCCGCGTCAACCCGTCGCTGCCGCTGTACGCGGCCAATTACCTGCTCGACCAGGCCGACATCGGGCTGGGCTGCGCGCTGGGCACCGGCGGCGGAATGGTCAAGTCACTGGTCGCGGCCTATGCGCCGGCAGATGTTCGCGAGCACGTCCTCGCCAAGTTCGAGACGGGCGAGTGGGAGGGGGAGACGGCTCAGCTGTTGACCGAGCGCGCCGGCGGCTCGGACCTGGGCGCCCTGGAGACGACGGCTCGACGCGCCGGCGGCGAAAACGAAGGAGCCTGGTTACTGAACGGCTTCAAGTGGTTTGCGTCCAACTGCGACGGGCAGGTGTTCGTCGTGCTGGCCAAGCCCGAGGGCGCGCCGGATTCGGGCCGCGGCGTGGCGACCTTCCTGGTGCTGCGGACCCGCCGCGACGGCACGCGCAACGGCATTCGCATCCGCCGCCTCAAGGACAAGCTCGGGACCCGGTCGGTGGCCTCCGGCGAGGTGGAGTTCGTCGACGCCGAAGCCTTCCTGCTGTCCGGCGAGCCGAGCGGCCAGGATGTCGACGCCGGCCCCGCCGACGGCAAGGGGCTGGGCCGGATGATGGAGTTGACCAACGCGGCCCGACTCGGCATCGCGCTGTTCGCCCTCGGCAACTCGCGCCGTGCCCTGGTCGAATCGCTGTGCTACGCGCGGCAGCGCCGAGCGTTCGGCGGCACGTTGCTCGACAAGCCGTTGATCCGTCGCAAGCTCGCCGAGATGATCGTCGACGTCGAAGCCGCCCAAGCGCTGGTATTCGACGGCACCGGATTCGCCAATCACCGTCAGCCCCGGGCGGTGCGTCAACGTATCGCCGTACCTGTGACGAAACTCAAAGTGTGCCGGCTGGGCATCACGATGGCATCGGATGCGATCGAGATCCACGGCGGCAACGGCTATATCGAAACCTGGCCGGTAGCCCGGCTGCTGCGGGACGCCCAGGTCAACACCATCTGGGAAGGACCTGACAATATCCTGTGTCTTGACGTACGGCGGGGTATCGAGCGCTCCCAGGCCCACCAGCCTTTGCTGGAACGGCTGCACGACGCGGTATCAGTGTCCGACGACGACGAGACGACACGCCTCCTACGCTGCCGCGTCGATGATCTCGAAGCGGCGATCACGGCCTGGAGCAAGCTGGACGGCGCGGTTGCCGAGGCTCGGCTGTTTCCGCTCACGCAGTTCATCGGCGATGTGTACGCCGGGGCCCTGCTGACCGAGCAGGCCGCCTGGGAACGGGCCACCCGCCACACCGACCGCAAGGCCCTCGTCGCGCGGTTGTACGCTATGCGTCACCTCGCTGACCAGGGACCCCTTCGGGGCATCGACGCGGAATGTGACGATGCCGTCGAACGATTTGACGAGTTGGCCTATGGCGCTTTGGTAATCGGCAGTTAACAAACCTCACAGCCCGTCTCGTCCCGACGCGCGGGATTGGCAGCACGCAACGTACGCTTTTGCGGGAGCTTCGACATCTGGCTAAGGAAGTGGTGTGACGAAACCGGCAGACGCGCATAACTTTGCGCCGTCTTTCTCCGACGCGTACAAGCGGTTCGTGCTCGGAAAACCGATGATCAACGACGAGCTGGAACACGAAAGACTTTCCAATCCCATTGCGCTCGGTGTGCTTTCACCGGACGCCATCTCTTCGACCGCTTACGGGTCGGAACAGATCATGATCGAATTGCTGCCTGCTGCCGGGCTGGCCGCGTTCGCGCTGCTCCTTCCGATAACCGCCGTGATTTTGGTGATTCTGGTGCTGGTCGCCGCGTCCTATCGCCAGGTCGTGATGGTCTATACCCGCGCCGGTGGCTCCTATGTCGTAGCCCGGGAGAATTTCGGACCCCGAGTGGCTCAGATCGCGGCGGCGTCGCTGTTGATCGACTACGTGGTGACCGTCGCGGTGCAGTGCGCGGCCGGAACAGTGGCAGTGGCCTCGGCCTTTCCGGTCCTGGGTCCCTACAGCCTGGAAATCACCGTGGGTGTCGTGGTGCTGATGTGTTTCGCCAACCTGCGTGGCCTGCGCGAAGCCGGCGTGCGTTTCGCGATGCCGACGTACTTCTTCGTCGGCATGGTCTCGATGACGATCATTGTCGGCATCATTCGTGAGTTCTCCGGGGGTTTAAAGACTTACGACCCAGCGCACATCGCCGGGGCCGTGCCGATCCACCACGGCGGGGGCATCATCATGGGCGCCACGCTGCTGATCGTGTTGCGCGCGTTCGCCAATGGCGGCTCGTCGCTGACCGGAGTCGAGGCGATTTCCAACACGGTCAACGCTTTCCGCAAGCCCGAAGGCATCAACGCGCGTCGAGTGCTGACCGTGATGGCCGGAATCCTGGGATTCCTGTTGGCCGGGGTGGCCTGGCTGGCGCATGTCACCCACGCCACCCCATACGTCGACGGCTATCCGTCGATGCTGTCCGAGATCGCCCGGGCGGTGTTCGGCAACGGAATGATCGGTCAGGTCTGCTACTTCTTGCTGCAGGCCGCCACCGCACTGATTCTGTACACCGGGGGCAATACCAGTTTCAACGGGTTCCCCGCGTTGGCGAGTTTCGTTGCCGAGGACCAGTTTCTGCCGCGGCCGCTGATGAAGCGGGGCCATCGCCTGGTGTTCTCCAACGGCATCGTCACGTTGGCAGTGCTGGCAGTGGCGTTGCTGGTGCTCACCGGAGGATCGCTCAATGCGCTGGTGCCGTTCTACGCGATCGGGGTGTTCACCGGCTTCTCAATGGCCGGCTACGGGATGACCAAACACCACCTCACTCGCCGTCAACCCGGCTGGCGGGCCAAGCTGGTGATCAACCTGTCCGCTGGCATCCTGTCCACGATCGTGGTGGGGATCTTTGCTATTGCGAAGTTCACCGAGGGTGCCTGGCTGGTCGTGGTGGTCTTCCCGATCCTGGTGTTCGCTTTGATGCGGCTCAACCGGCAGTACCGCGCCGAGGCCTCGGTGTTGGAGATGTCACTCAGCGAGCTTCCCGCCCTGGACAGGCATGACCGGCATCGGGTGTTTGTCTTTGTGGACAGCGTCGACCTTGCCGAGGTTGAGGCGATGCGCTACGCGAAGGGACTGCACGCCGACGAGCTGGTCGCCGTGCACTTTGTGTTAGACCCGGCGCATGCCGCGCGGCTGCAGGAGCGGTGGCGGCACTTCGGGCACGTCACCGAGCTGCGGTTGGTCGAATGCCTGGATCGCAACTTGAGCCGGGCCGCGCAAGACTTGGTCTGCCACGTTAAGCGGGACCATCCGGACACCACGGTGACCGTGCTCTTGCCACGCCGGGAGTATTCACCGGTGTTGGCCCGGGTCCTGCACGACCGCACCGCGGACAAGATCGCCGGGGTGATCAGCCGGATCCCGGGTGCCAGCGCGCAGATCGTGGCTTACGACATAGCTTCTCGAATCAGAATCACCCAAGCAGCGAATGCGGGAAAGGCCCCGCCGGCTCGGCCAGGCGTTGTGGATGACCCGATAGACATGGCCGAATCGCGACGGGTCTACGCGTAATGATCTGCGCCGCACAGCTCGTCGAGTAACCCGAAGAAAGTGATACGTCGTGACAACATCGGAGCGTAGCTCAGGCATCCCGCCGACTTTCGTCGACGCGTGGAAACGCATGGTACTTGGCAGGCCGCTTACCAGTGAGCAGCTGGAATCCGAGCGATTGTCGAATCCTGTTGCACTCGGCGCGCTTTCACCTGACGCCATCTCCTCCACGGCCTACGGCCCGGAGCAGGTCATGATCGAACTGCTGCCGCGCGCCGGCATGGCCGCATTCGTGCTGCTGCTGCCGATCATCGGCGTCGTCTTGTTCATCCTGTTGCTGGTGTCCGCGTCGTATCGCGGTGTTGTCATGACCTACGCCAGGGCCGGCGGCGCATACATGGTGGCGCGGGACAACTTCGGGCCGCGGTGGGCGCAGATCGCTGCCGCGGCGCTGTTGATCGACTATGTGGTCACCGCCGCCGTGCAACCCGCGGCCGGCACGGTAGCGGTGGTCTCGGCGATACCCCAGCTGAGTCCTTACCATCTGGAACTGACCATCGGCGTGCTGATCCTGATCTGTATTGCCAACCTGCGCGGCCTGCGGCAGTCGGGCCGGACCTTTGCGATCACGACGTATTCCTTTGTCGCCATGATCACGCTGACGATCGTGACCGGTCTGATTCGCGAACTCTTCTGGGGATTACCGAGATACAACCCGGAACACATCGTCGGAGCGGTGCCGATTCATCAGGGCAACGGCCTGGTGATGGGCGCGACGGTGCTGGTGGTGCTGCGCGCGTTCGCCAACGGCGGCACCTCGCTGACCGGTGTCGAAGCGATTTCCAACACGGTCAACGTCTTTCGCGCACCGCAAGGCTACAACGCCCGTCGGGTGCTGACCGTGATGGCCTGCATTCTCGGGTTCTTGTTGGCCGGGGTGTCCTGGCTCGCTTTCGTCACCCACGCCACCCCGTATCTCGACGAATACCCGTCGATGCTGTCGGAGATCACCCGGGCGGTTTTCGGCCAAGGGCCGATCGGCAACGTCTTGTACTTTCTGGTCCAGGCGTCCAGCGCGGCGATTCTGTTCACCGGTGCCAACACCGGCTTCAACGGGTTCCCCGCGCTGGCCAGTTTCGTTGCCGAGGACCGTTTTCTGCCGCGACCGCTGACCAAGCGCGGTCACCGTCTGGTGTTTTCCAACGGCATCATTACGCTGACCGTGCTGGCGATTGCGCTGCTGCTGGTGACCGGCGCCTCGGTCAACAGGCTGGTGCCGTTCTTCGCGATCGGCGTGTTCACCGCGTTCGCGATGGCCGGCTTCGGCATGAGCAGACACCATGACACCCACCGGGACCACGGCTGGCGCCGCAAGAAGCTGGTCAACATGTCCGCCGGGATCATGTCGGCGATCGTGGTGGGGATCTTTGTGGTGGCCAAGTTCACCGAAGGCGCCTGGCTGGTCGTCGTCGTCTTCCCCTTCCTGGTGTACGGCCTGATCCGACTCAACCAGCAGTACAGCGCAGAGGCTTCGGTGCTGGAGATGTCGCGTACCGAGCGTCCCGAGTTGGCCAAGTACGCCCGGCTGCGGGTTTTCGTTTTCGTGGATTCGGTGGACCTCGCCGAGGTCGAGGCGCTGCGCTATGGGAAGGGCTTGCACGCCGACGAGCTGACCGCGGTGCACTTCGTGATCGACGCCGATCATGCCGCTGCGTTGCAGGAGCGCTGGCGGCACTTCGAACACGACACCCGGCTGCGGGTGATCGACTGTCCGGATCGCCACTTGAGCCGGGCCGCACAAGAGCTCGTCCTACAGGTGAAGAAAGAACATCCCGAGACCAAAGTGACGGTGCTGTTGCCACGTCGAACCTATTCGGCACTGCTGGGCCGGTTGCTGCACGATCGCACCGCCGACAAGATGGCTCGCGCTGTCAGCCGCATCCAGGGCGCGACCGCGATCATCGTGCCCTACGATGTCGAATCCCGGATCGCTCGGGTAGACGCCGACGCGCTGGCCGAGCGGGTAAGGCGGGAAACCGCCGATGAGACGGCGATGTTGCGCGCCGAAGCCGACTAGCGCGCAGATCGGTCGCACGCGTGCCACGACTCCTATATTCCTGATCATCGAACGACGGCTGCAAAAGGCGGCCTAGACTTCGGGGAATGCCGAATCTGCGATAGGGAATGTGGTCGTGACAGCATCAGCTGAGCAAGACATACCGTTATCCTTCTCGGACCTGTGCAAGCGAATCTTCCTCGGTAAGCCGTTGATCACGGAGGAGCTGTCTTCCGAGCGATTGTCGAATCCCGTTGCGCTCGGTGCGCTTTCACCCGACGCAATCTCGTCGACCGCATACGGGCCCGAGCAGATCCTCAACGAGTTGCTACCGCACGCCGGGCTGGCCGCGTTCGTCTTACTACTTCCCGTGATGGGTGTCATCCTGTTGATCCTGGCGCTGGTGGCCGCGTCCTATCGGCAGGTTGTGATGGCCTACACCCGAGCTGGCGGCTCCTACATCGTCGCTCGGGATAACTTCGGCCCGCGGGTGGCGCAGGTGGCCGCCGCGGCGCTGCTGATCGATTACGTGGTGACGGTGGCCGTGCAGGCGGCCGCGGGCACAGTGGCGGTGGCGTCGGCACTACCTGCGCTTGGGCACTTCAGCCTGGCGATCACCGTTGGTGTGGTGATCTTCATCTGCTACTTGAACCTGCGCGGGTTGCGGGAAGCCGGTCTGCCTTTCGCGATCGCCACCTACTCCTTTGTGGTGATGGTCGGGCTGATGATCGTGACCGGCGTCATCCGCCAAATCTTCTGGGGCCTACCGCAATACGATCCCAGCCACCTCGCCGGAACAGTGCCGGTCCATCAGGGCAATGGTCTGGTGATGGGCGCGACAGTTCTGGTGCTACTCCGAGCATTCGCCAACGGCGGTTCGTCGCTCACCGGGGTGGAGGCCATCTCCAACACGGTCAACGTCTTGCGAAAACCGCAGGGCATCAACGCGCGGCGTGTGCTCACCGCAATGGCCTCCGTTCTGGGCTTCTTGCTGGCCGGCACCGGCTACCTTGCTTACGCGACCCATGCCGCGCCGTATCTCGACGAATACCCCTCGGTGCTCTCGCAGATCGCTCGGACGGTCTTCGGCAACGGGATGATTGGCAACGTCCTTTACGTCCTCGTCCAGGCGTCGAGTGCGGCCATCCTGTACACCGGTGCCAATACCAGTTTCAATGGTTTCCCGGCGTTGGCGAGTTTCGTTGCAGAAGACCGGTTTCTGCCCCGGCAGCTGATGACGCGCGGTTACCGCCTGGTGTTCTCCAACGGCATCATCACGCTTGCGGCGCTGTCGGTGGCGTTGCTGATCGTTACCGGCGGCTCGGTCAACGCGCTGATCCCCCTGTTCGCGATCGGGGTATTCAGCGGCTTTTCGATGGCTGGCTACGGGATGACCAAACACCATCTCACCGAACGCGAACGTGGCTGGCGCCGCAAGTTGGCGATCAACTTGTCGGCGGGGATTCTGTCGACGGTGGTGGTGGGAATTTTCGCGGTAGCCAAGTTCACCGAAGGCGCGTGGCTGGTCGTCGTTATCTTCCCGCTGCTGGTCTTCGCGCTGATCCGGCTCAACCGCGAATACCGCGCCGAGGCCGCGATCCTGGAGGCCTTTCGCACCGACCGTCCCGAAATGGTGAAGTACGCCCGGCACCGCGTGTTCGTCTTGGTCAACTCGCTCGACCTCGCGGTGCTCGAGGCGCTGCGCTACGGGAAAGGTCTGCGAGCCGACGAGCTGATCGCGGTGCATTTCATGATCGACGCCGCCCATGCTGCGCAATTGCGAAAGCGTTGGGATAGCTTCGATTTGGATACCCGACTTCGGGTGGTGGACTGCCCGGACCGGCAGATCATCCGGGCCCTCCATGCGCTGGTGGTCAAGTCGCAAAGCGAGCATCCGAACACCAACGTGACGGTGTTGCTGCCGCGGAGAACCTATTCGCCGGTGCTGGGACGACTCCTTCATGACCGCACGGCGGACAAGATATCCCGCGCTGTCAGCCGGATCCCGGACGCCGCCGCGACGATCGTGCCCTACGACGTGCAGTCCCGGATCCGCGAAGCCTTCCCCGACACTTTCGAACAACGGGTCGCGCGGGAGGTGGAGAAGGTCGAGGCGCGGGTTTTGCGAAGCGAAAACCAGACCGTCGATGACTACGAACACCCCGAGCGGCCGGCGACGGTGATCCCGGTGAACAGCGTGATTCCGGGACGCCGTGCGACCATCGAGGGCCGGGTCAGTCAGGTAGAGGACAACACCAGAGGCCGACAGACGTTCCGTTCGATCGTGGTCGGCGACGAGACCGGGGAAATTCGCGCCACCTTCCGGCCCGGGGGCAGCAGCGACGACATCCAGGCCGGACAGGTCTTGCGGATCACCGGAAAGGTGCAGCAGAGCGGCAACCGCGAGCCATCGATGCTCGACCCGACTTATCAGGTGATCGAGCAACCGGCGCAGTCGTAGCCGGCGACGTAGGGTGCAACCCGTGCGTATCCATCCCGAAGTCTCGGACGCGCTGGCCGCCGGACGGCCCGTCGTCGCGCTGGAGAGCACGATCATCAGTCACGGTCTGCCGCGTCCGGACAACCTGCGCATCGCGCGCGAGATCGAGCAGGCCGTGCGTTCCGGCGGGGCGGTGCCCGCCACGATCGCGATCGTTGGCGGCGAGCCGCACCTGGGTCTGGATGATGCGGCGCTGCGGCGTATCGCTGAGAGCGACGCGGTGGTCAAGGCCAGCGTCCGCGACGTCGCTCTGCTGGCGGCTCGCGGTGCGGACGGCGCGACGACGGTCGCCTCCACCGCGCACCTGGCGGCCCGGGCGGGCATCACGGTGTTCGCCACCGGCGGGCTGGGCGGCGTGCATCGGGGTGCGCGCGACAGCTGGGACGAGTCCGCGGATCTCATGACGCTCTCCCGCACCGGCGTGCTCGTGGTCTGCGCGGGGGTGAAATCGATCCTGGACGTGCCGGCCACGTTGGAGCGGCTGGAGACCCTCAACGTCGGGGTGATCGGCTACCGGACCGACCGGTTCCCCGGCTTCTACCTCGCCGATTCCGGCTACCCGGTGGGTTGGCGGGTAGAGACGCCGGCGCAGGTCGCCGACGTGCTGCGGGCGCGGCGCCGACTCGGCGTCGAGGGGTACGGGCTGGTGCTGGCCAATCCCATCGCGCCGGCCGACGAGATGGACCGTGCGTTACACGACCGGGTGCTGGCCGCCAGCCTGACGGCCGCCGAATTAGAAGGCGTGCGCGGCAAGGACGTGACGCCGTTTCTGCTCGACTTCTTCCACCGCGAGACGCAGGGCGCGTCGTTTGCCGCCAACGTCGCCCTGGTGCTCTCCAATGCCCGGTTGGCGGCAGAGGTGGCCGCGGCCTACACCGTGAGTATGTAATCGTCGTCATGCGGCTGGGCCAGCATGCGGGTCAGCCGCTTGCGGTCGAACGGCCAGAGGTCGATGTGACTGTCGTCGGCGAAGTACCACGAGTTGCAACCGGTGTTCCATACCGTCGGGCCCATCGCTTCGGCGACGTCGTCGCCGAACCGGCTGGTGGCCTCCTCGGTGACTTCGACGGTGGTGAGTTCGCCGTTGCGGAATCGCCGCAACCAGGTGGTGATGTAGCCGGCGGTCAGCTCGGCGACGTGTTGTAGCGACATCGACCCGGTGGGGGAGTTGGGCCCCAGAATGGTGAACAGATTGGGGAAGCCGGGGATAACGGTCATTCCCCAAGCGCGAGGCCCTTTCGCCCAGGCATCGTCTATCGACAGTCCGTCGCGGCCGCGCAGCGTCATCGGGCGCATGTAGTTGTGGGCCTGGAAGCCGGTGGCGAGCACGATCGCGTCCAGCTTGTGGTGCACGCCGTCGGTGGTTCGTAGGCCGGTCTCGGTAACCTCGGCGATCGGCTCGATGACGAAACTGGCGTTTGGCTTGGCGATTCGCCGGTAGTAGTCGCCGGACAGCACCTGTCTTTTGCAAAAAGGCTCGTAATCAGGTGTCAGCTGGGCGCGAAGGTCTTTGTCCCGCACCAGCATTCGTAAGCATATCCACCCATAACGCTGGGCCAGCCGTCGGCGCCAGGTTGGCCGGATGACCAGGTCGACCAGGTAGTCGGAACCAACGAGCTGCGATAGCCGCACAGCCTTTTGCTGTTTCGGCAGTGCCCGCAGCATCCGGCCGACGACGCGTGGCTGTCGCATTGCCATCGGCATCCACATCACCCACTGCGGCGTGCGGGCGAAATGGGTGATGTGCCCAGCCTCGGGTTGTAGCGCCGAAAAGACTTGTATCCCAGTCGATCCGGTACCGATCACCGCGATGCGTTTGCCCCGGGTCTCGATGTCAGTCCAGCGCGCGGTGTGTACCACCGGCCCGGCGAACGAGTCGAGGCCGGGTATGTCCGGGATGAACGGGTGGTGCAGCACGCCGGTGGCGGCGACGACGAAGTCCGCGTCGATTTCGTCTCCGCCGGCGGTCGACACTCGCCAGCGGTTCTCGGCGAATACCGCCGAGGTGACTTCGCAATTCAGCCTCAGTTGTGATTCGAGCTGCAGAGTTTCGATGAGGTCGTGGTGGTATTTCTGGATCTCGTCACCAGTTGCCCACAGGTGCTTCCAGTCTGGCTTGGGGGCGAACGCGTATTGATAGCTGTAGGAGGGTACGTCGCATCGCAGGCCGGGGTAGCGGTTCCAATGCCAGACACCACCGACGTCGGAACCCTTTTCCAGAATGGTGAAGTTGGTGAAGCCGGCTTGCCGGAAGACATGAGCCGCGGCAATTCCCGCCATGCCGGCGCCGACGATCACGATTCGGGGATCTCGGCGGCCGGCGTTGGCGGTGGCCGGTTGGTGGTCAGGGGCTTGGATATCGCAAACCCTATGCTCGCCGAAACTCCTGCGGCAAGAACGCTAGGTCAAAGCGCTGCTCCGACGAGCGCCAGCGGCAATATTCCGAGGTCGGCAGCGATCGGGATACCGATGGCGTCTACAGGGTTATTGGCCGCGAGCTCGGTGGTGAAGACGTTGTAGTCGATTTGGGGCAGGGTGATCAACAACGCGGTGGCTACGTCCAGCGGCGGGAAGCCGGTATGGGGCGGGAAGGTACCGAAAAGCTCCTGCACGGTCGTGGGCACGATCGAGAAGACCGACAACTTGGTACCTGAGAGGTCTTCCAGTGTCGTGCCGAGCTGGTCGGCCCAGGATGGCAACGAGTACACGTAGTTACTCGGATCGGTCAAATCCTTGATGGCATCGGTGATCCCTTGCTGCAGTCCGTTGGCCAAAGCCTGCGGGACCTGTTCAAGGACACTGGAACTCGGCAGGAACCCCAACGTTGTGGGCACATCGGCATATCCCTGACTCCAGCCACCCAAGTAATTGTCGGCGACGTCGCCGTAGCCCAGGTTCACCAGCACCGACAAGTCCGGGTTCAGTAGATCGGCCAGCGGGTTGCCGATGAACGGGATCAATTGCAACGGATCTAGCAGCGGCAGAGTGCTGACCGGAATCTCGTAGTAGTTGGTCAACGTGTCTGCTGATGACGTCGGTAGTTGTATAGCGTCCTGGACCTGCTCGGCGCTGAGCGCGGGATAGGTGACGTGCTCGAAAACGATGCCCAGCAAGGCGTTGAGATCGGACAGCGGGTTGATCGGGTACTGCGGGAAGTCGGCGAAACCATCGTATTCGTGTGTGTAGACGTCGGTCGGGTAGAGGTCAGACGCTTCCGGACCGCTGAAGGTGAGGCCCAGGCTGGGGATGCTCGGCTGCGTGCCGGCTGGCAGGTCGAAGCGTTCCAACATGCCGCCGTTCGGGGCGCTTTCATCACCGACCAGCACGAAGTGAACATCATCACTGGGCACACCTTGGCTCGCGAGCTGCGGCATCAACAGCGATGAGATCACCGCGCTCTGCGACCAGCCGGAGACCACCACCGGGTTCGCGGCGTCCACGTTTCCGGTCGCGATCTGGTTCAGGATCGCGGCGTCCAGGATCTGTTGTCCCTGGGCCGCCGACTGGTCGAACTCCTCGGTGAAGGGACCGAGGAATGGGTATAGCGCCTCGGGCGTGGTCAGGACCTGCGTTGTGCCGGTGAAGTCGCGGGGCGCAAGGTACTCCGTGTCGATGACATCGGCATAGGTTTGACCAGGCGTCTCGAGGCCGCTGCCGCCGAGGATGAACGCCGTGCCATCCCCGAGCGGGGAATCTGCGTTGTCACCGCTGGTGAGCCGTACCGCGCGCACCTGCACGTCGGGTGACGGCGGGAGCACCGCCGGGACCGCGATCAGGCTGGCGCCCACGAGGGCAAGACCGAAAGTGCGGTGCAGACCAAGCATCAGGGGCCCCTCCTTTGGGGTGCGCAGCCTCCCAGTGCACCCAGCAACGGTGAGCAGAATTACAGCACGACGGCCCGGTGGGAACAAGCACGCCGGGTCTGGGTGCGGCCGGGGATTGCGGGCCAATTAAAAGCCCGGAATCGTCACTGCGGGAGCACTCGGCAGCCACCCCGCGCGCCGATGACTTCCGCGGCGAGTGGTTAAGTGACAGGCGTGAAAAAACTGGCAGCTGTGCTGGGGTCGCTGACGGGACTCGCGGTCACCGCCAACGGCTACCGACCGCTGACCAAACGCGGTTATCCCTCGCTGTACGCGTTCGGCTTCGGCGTGTTCGCCTCAGAACTGCCATTGCAGCTGCTGGCCGGCCAGGTTGGGCTGCTGGCAGCGGTAACGCGTTGGCTGTCGCCAGGGCTGCGCCGGTTCAGCTGGCTGGCGTCGGCGCTGTCGTGGCTGGGACTGCTGGGCCTGGACCGCCTGGGCCGGCAGGCCAACGTTCCGCTCACCGCTGCGCTCGACGCCGAATTGGGCACCGACCGTCGCACCGAGTCGGGCGAACTGTGGATGCAGCGGGCCGGTGCAGGCACGGCCAAGTCGCCCGGCGTGATCCGCATGATGCGGATCTATCGCGACTACGCGCACCACACCGACATCAGTTATGGCGAGTACGGCTCCCGCAACCACCTCGATATCTGGCGACGGCCGGACCTCGATCGTGGTGGACGGGCGCCGGTGCTGTTGCAGGTTCCCGGCGGCGCCTGGATGGTGGGAAGCAAACGCCAACAGGCCTACCCGTTGATGAGCCACCTCGCCGAGTTGGGCTGGGTCTGTGTGGCGATCAACTACCGGCTCAGCCCGCGTTCCACCTGGCCGGACCATATTGTCGACGTCAAGCAGGCGCTGGCGTGGACGAAGGAGCACATCGCCGAGTACGGCGGCGACCCCGACTGGGTCGCGATCACCGGCGGCTCAGCCGGCGGGCACTTGTCCGCGTTGGCCGCCCTGACCGCCAACGATCCGCAGTTTCAGCCCGGCTTCGAGGACGCCGACACCAGCGTGCGGGCGGCGGTCCCGTTCTACGGCCTCTACGACTTCACCCGCAACGACGATGCGATCCACCCGCTGATGGCGCCGACCCTGGCGAGGTACGTGTTCAAGATGCGTCGGGCTGAAATCGCAGAGGCTTTCCGCACCGCCTCGCCGATCACGCATGTATCTGCCGACGCGCCACCATTTTTCGTGCTGCACGGGCGCAACGACTCGTTGATCCCGGTCGAACAGGCCCGCGCCTTCACCGTACGGCTACGCCAAGTGAGCCGACAGCCGGTTGTCTACGCCGAGCTGCCGTTCGCGCAGCACGCCTTTGAAATCTTCGGCTCGGCCAGGGCGAGCCATGCGGCTCTGGCCGTCGAGCAGTTCCTGGCCGAGATTTATCAACGCACAACCGCGAGCTCTAGCCAGATCGCTCGATAGCCCGTAGTCCCAGCGAAAGAAGCAGCCGCACTTCGGGATTGGCCAGCGAGGTCGCCAGCAACTTCTCTATCCGGCGAGTCCGGTAACGCACCGTATTGGGATGGACGTTCAGCTGCTGCGCTGCGGCGGCGACTTCACCGAAGCTGTCCAGATACGCCCGCAGTGTCTCGACCAGCTCCGGGTCGCGGGCTTGCAGTTCGCGCACCCGGGGGTCGACGAGCCGCTCGTCGGCGGCGACCATCGTGATGATCTCGTCGAGCAGCACGGTGCTACGCGCTTCGGCCAGCGATGTCACGACGGTGAACGAATCCGGATGGCGCTCAGCGCTATCCAGCACTCGATCCACCTCTGCGCGTACCGCGGCCAGGCCGGCCAGTCCGGCGACCGGCGCGGCGACCACGGCCCGTAACCGCAGTCCTAATTCAGCGTGCAACGCGCTGATGGTGCCGTGAACCCAGGAATTGAGCGACGACCGCTTTGCGGTCTGTGGCAGCAACACATACACCCGCAAGCCGCGCGATGCGACCTGCGCATCGGCGCGAAAAGCATTGGCGCTCAATGCCAGCACGTCAGCCAACCGGGCGTGCCGGTCTGGGCTGTGGAAACCGATCAGAGCGGCGTTGCCGTCGGCCACAATTCCTAGCTCTCGCCCAATTGTGTCCACACCGACCGATCCGGCGTCGGACAAGCCCAACAGCTCCTGAGCCCGTAGCGCATGCGTCGACGGCCTGGCGGCCAGCCGCGACATGATGCGGGCGGCCAGCACAGCGGCGCCGCGTAGCACCTCCTCGGCGTCGTCGGCCAGCGGCCGGGAGCCCTGCTGCACCCAGATGGTGCCGGCGAAGATCGGCGCCCGTCGCACATCGAGGGCCGGCTGACGAATGCCCACTGCCAGCCGGGGCCGCAGGCCCAGCTCCGGGCGCTCGGCGACCCGAACCACGTCGCCGCCGGCCCGTAGCGCGTCAAAGATGCCCCATTGGCCGATCCACTTCAGATGCTCGGGTGGCCCGGCACGACCGAGGATCGATAGTCGCCGCAGTTCGTCGGCTTCGTCGTTGGAAGCCGAATAGGCCAGCACGTGCGACTGCTCGTCCTCGATGCTGACCATGCCGTGAATGCGGTCGGCCAGCGACTGGGCCAGGCCGAACAAGTCGGTGCCCGAGTCGTAGCGCGGATCGGCCCGATCGCCATGGTGCTCGAGCACGTGATCGACCAACCGGTAGAGCCGCTCCCAGCGGGCCTGCGGATCCACCGCCACCACCGCCGCCCCTGCCGCGACCGCGCGCGCCACCAGCGCATCGGAGGGTTCCTTGACGAAGATGGCCACCGGAGCGCGACCGGTCGGGCCGATGGCGAGCTTGTCCAGCCAGTGCTGACCCTCGTGGTCGGCGACACCGACCAGAAAGAACACATCGGCCGAGTCCGCGCCCCGGCCCAGACCCAACCGCACATCGTCGGAGTCGATCAGCGCCGCCGAGGCCACTGTCAGATCCAGCCCGCGCGGCGCCTCGACCAAGCTCACCACGGTGGTATCCAGGGCCAATAACAGCTGGCCCAGCCCGACGCACGCCATCCGCATATTGGCCGATCGTACTGCAGACCCACTTTTAATTTGTCCGATCAGCCAAGTGTTCGAGGCTTCGCCGCTGAGACCCTTGAGGGCATGGACGCCATCACCGCTGTTCCCCTGCCCGCCAATGAGCCCGTACACGACTACCGGCCGAACTCACCCGAACGTGAGCGGCTGCAGGTCGCGCTGACCGCGCTGGCCGATGAGCCGATCGACCTGCCGCATGTCATCGACGGCAGCCATCGCATGGGTAATGGCGAGCGCATCGACGTTGTGCAGCCGCACCGGCATGCCGCGACGCTGGGCACGCTGACCAACGCCGACCACGACGATGCCGCCGCCGCCATCGAAGCAGCAGTGGCCGCCCGGGCGCGGTGGGCGGCGATGCCGTTCGACGAGCGTGCCGCGATCTTTTTGCGCGCTGCCGATCTGCTCGCCGGGCCGTGGCGCGAAACGATCGCGGCCGCGACCATGCTGGGCCAATCCAAAACCGCCTACCAGGCCGAGATCGACGCTCCTTGCGAGCTGGTCGATTTCTGGCGGTTCAATGTCGCTTTCGCACACCAGCTCCTGTCACAGCAGCCGCTGAGCGTACCCGGGGAGTGGAATCGCACCGACTACCGGCCGCTGGAGGGATTCGTTTATGCGATAACGCCGTTCAACTTCTCCGCGATCGCCGGGAACCTGCCCACCGCGCCTGCGCTGATGGGCAACACGGTGGTGTGGAAGCCGTCGATCGCGCAGACGTTCGCCGCATATTTGACCATGCAACTGCTGGAGGCCGCCGGGTTGCCGCCCGGTGTGATCAACTTGGTCACCGGTGACGGGTACGCGGTTTCCGATGTCGCGCTGGCGGATCCGCGGCTGGCCGGGATCCACTTCACCGGATCGACGGCGACGTTCCAGCGACTGTGGCGCGAAGTCGGCACCAATATCGAGCGCTACCAGAGTTATCCGCGCCTGGTCGGTGAGACCGGCGGTAAGGACTTCGTGCTCGCGCACGCCTCGGCCCAGCCGGACGTGCTGCGCACCGCGCTGATCCGCGGCGCGTTCGACTACCAGGGCCAGAAGTGCTCGGCGGCGTCGCGGGCATTCATCGCCCACTCGGTCTGGCAGCAGATGGGCGACGACTTCCTGGCTGTCGCCGCTGAGCTGCCGTTCGGCGACATTACCGACTTCGCCAACTTCGGCGGCGCGCTGATCGACGAGCGTGCCTTCGTCAAAAACGTCGACGCGATCGAACGCGCGAAAGGTGCGGCCGGTGTCACGATCGCGGTCGGCGGCGAATATGACGACAGCGAAGGCTATTTCGTGCGCCCCACGGTGCTGTTGTCCGACGACCCGACCGATGAGGCCTTCGCTACCGAGTACTTCGGTCCGCTGCTGTCGGTGTACGTCTATCCCGACGAGCAGTACGAGCGGATCCTCGAGGTCATCGACAACGGTTCACGTTATGCGTTGACCGGTGCAGTGATCGCCGACGACCGCGACGCTGTCCTGGCCGCACAGAATCGGCTGCGGTTCGCGGCCGGCAACTTCTACGTCAACGACAAGCCGACCGGGGCGGTGGTGGGCCGCCAACCTTTCGGCGGTTCGCGCGGATCGGGCACCAACGACAAGGCGGGATCGGTGCTGAACCTGCTGCGCTGGACGTCGGCACGCTCGATCAAGGAGACGTTCGTCCCGGCCACCGATCACAACTATCCGCACATGGCGGAGCAATGATGTCGGGGCGATCGCCAGCGCGGCGAAGCCGGGTGCAGCGGGTCGGCCCTATCAAACCGGGCGTGTTCGCGAAAACGCTACGACCGGCGATCCTTGCGGCCAGCCACTCCGACGGGTTGCGGCGCACCGCCGAGCGGTTGCCGGTAACCCGCAAGGTGGTGCACCGGTTCGTACCGGGGGCTTCTGTTGACCAGGCGTTGGAAAGCGTGGCGATATTGCGCAATTCGGGTCGGCTGGTCAGCGTCGACTACCTGGGTGAGGATGTCGACGATATCGACGGCGCGGATGCCACCACGCGTGCTTACCTCCAACTGCTCGCCGCATTGGGCCGGCGGCCGGATGCCGTCTGCTCTCGTGTGCGCCCGCTTGAGGTGTCGTGCAAGCTTTCGGCGCTGGGGCAAGCGCTGGACCGCGACGGTGAGAAGGTCGCTCTTGCGAACGCGCGCACCATCTGCGAACGGGCCGAGCAGGTCGGCGTCTGGGTGACCGTGGACGCCGAGGACCACACCACCACGGATTCGACGCTGTCGATCGCTGCCGAGCTGCGGACTGATTTCCCTGGGCTGGGGGTGGTTTTGCAGGCCTATCTTCGGCGCACCCACGGCGACTGTGCGCAGCTCGCCGCATCCGGGGCCCGGGTCCGGCTGTGTAAAGGGGCCTACGAGGAGCCGGCCTCGGTGGCCTACCGGGAGCCCGGCGCAGTCACCGACTCGTACCTGCGGTGCCTTCGGGTGCTGATGGCGGGTTCGGGGTATCCGATGGTGGCCTCCCACGACCCGGTCGTCATCGCCGCGGTACCCGCATTGGCTGGCGAATTCGGCCGCGCTGCCGACGATTTCGAATACCAAATGCTGTACGGCATCCGCGCCGGCGAGCAGTCGCGGCTGGCGTCCGCGGGCAACCAAGTTCGGGTGTATGTGCCGTTCGGCACCCAGTGGTACGGGTACTTCATGCGCCGGCTGGCCGAACGACCGGCCAATCTGACGTTCTTCATGCGGGCGTTGGCGCAGCGCGGACACTCGTAGGGCCAAAGGTCCCTCAGCGCTGGTTCCGTCGGCTCCTATTACATTCCTCTGGGCGCCGTCAGGATGGCGATGTGCGCAGCCAACGCCATGATTGGGTCTCGCCGCCCGGACTCGACCCGGAAGAGGCCGCTGATCGGCTGTTGCGTGATTTGCGTAGTGGCCGTAAGGGCCTGTCGGGCAGTGAGGCGCAGCGGCGCCTGCTGCAGTACGGGCCGAATGTGTTGCAGCGCCGCGCGGGCCGGCAGTGGCCGAAAGCATTGGTACGCCAGCTAACCCATCCGCTAGCGCTGCTGCTATGGCTGGCAGCCGGGCTGCTGGTAATCGTCGGCTCACATGTGGTGGCGACGGCGGTGGTGTTGATCATCATGTTGAACGCCGCGTTCTCCTTCGTTCAGGAACTGCAGGCCGAGCGGGCGGTGGAGGCGCTGGCCAAATACTTGCCGCAGCGGGCCAAAGTCGACCGCAACGGCGTCGTCGCTGAAATCGACGCTGCGCAGTTGGTACCCGGTGACGTGGTGGTCATCGAGGAGGGGGATCGCATCGCTGCCGACGTCCGGCTGCTGGCCGGTGCCATCGAGGTGGATATGTCGGCGCTTACCGGGGAATCGGTGCCGACGCTGCGTTCGGCGGCGATGGTCGATGTGAATGTGCCGTTGCTGACCGCACATGACCTGGTGTTCAGTGGAACCAGTTGTACCGGCGGGCAAGCCCGGGGGGTCGCGTTCGCCACCGGCATGGGCACCGAGATCGGCCGGATCGCCGCTTTATCCGAACGCGTCAAACCTGATCCCAGCCCATTAGAGGTTCAAGTCAGGCGGGCGGCCTGGTTGATCGCCGCCGTATCGGTGATGCTCGGATTGTCATTCATCCCAGTGGCGACTCTTGCGGCCCACCTTACCCTGATCAACTCGTTGATCTTCGCAGCGGGGCTGCTGGCCGGCATGGTGCCGGAGGGATTGTTGCCGGTGATCACCCTCGCGTTGGCGGTGGCGGTGCGGGATCTGGCGGGTCGTGGCGCGCTGGTGAAACGACTCTCCGCGGTCGAAACTCTTGGATCCACCGATGTGATCTGCACCGATAAGACCGGTACACTTACCCAAAACCGCATGACCGCCGTCGCCGTGTGGACTGCCGCCGGCCAAATCGATCTCGATGCCGAGCATCCCGATAGCCTTTCGGATAGGGCGCATTCTTCTGCACCACTTGGATCACTCGGCCAAATCGCAGCGCGCTGCAACAATGCCCGGTTGGACGACGCCGCGGGCGCAATGGGTGATCCCACCGAGATCGCGGTGCTGACAGCTGCCCGGATCCTCGGGGCCGAGACCGATACCGCAACACGAGAGGCTAACCGGCGCTGGCAATTTCACTTCGATCCGGAGCTGAAGCTGATGTCGACGATCGACCGGTCCGACGACGGATCGCCCGTCGTGCACACCAAAGGTGCACCGGAGGGGCTGTTGACGCGGTGCAGCCACATCCTCGACGCCCGCGGTCACTCGCTGCCGCTCGATCAGTCACAACGACGTCGCGTCGAAGATGCGGTCAACTCCTTTGCCGCACAGGGCTTGCGGGTGCTCGGGTTCGCTCAGCGTCAGCTACCGCCCAAAGGTCGGCCGCCGCACCGTCGAGCTATCGCTGAACAGGATCTGTGCTTCGTCGGATTGATCGCCATGCTCGATCCACCGAGGACCGGCGTCGTTGAGGCCGTCGCGAAATGCCGCACCGCGGGCATCCGCATCATCGTGATCACCGGCGATCACCCGCTGACCGCTGCCGCCACCGCAGAGCGCATCGGCATCACGGGCCCGCATCCGACCGTCGTCACAGGGGAAGGCTTCGAGCAACTCGATGAGAACCAGCTCGCGGCGCTGATCCGTGAGCAGCCGGAGGTGATCTTTGCCCGCGCCTCGCCGGAGGCCAAGCTGCACATCGCCGAAGCGCTGCGCGGCGACGGCCACGTCGTTGCGATGACCGGCGACGGCGTCAACGACGCTCCCGCACTGCGCCGCGCCGATATCGGTGTGGCTATGGGGCTCTCCGGCACCGACGTTGCGCGGGAAGCCGCGACGATGGTCCTCACCAACGACGACTTCGGCTCGATCGTGACCGCAGTCGAGGCCGGCCGGCGCATTTACGACAACGTCCGCAAATTCATCGTCTACATCTTTGCGCACGCCGTTCCAGAGGTGGTTCCCTTCATGCTGTTTGCGCTGAGCGGCGGTGCGATCCCATTACCGCTCACCATCCTGCAACTTCTGGCGTTCGACGTCGGCAGCGAAACACTGCCGGCGCTCTCGCTCAGTCGCGACCCGGCCGAGCCGGGGATCATGCAGCGCGCGCCGCGGCCCCGCAATGAAGGAGTCATCCGGGTACCTATGCTGTTGCGCGCGTGGCTGTTTCTCGGCGCGATGGTCGCAGGTCTGGCGGCGGCGGGCTACTTCTACGTTCTGTTCAAAGCGGGTTGGCACCCCGGCGATTCGGTGGACGCAGGCACGCCCTGGTATCACGCCTACCGGCAAGCGACCACCATGACCTTCCTCGGCATGATCACCGGCCAGATCGGCACCGCGTTCGCGGTGCGCACTCAGCGCGCGTCGCTTTGGTCGGTGGGGGTCTTCAGCAACCGGTACCTGCTGGGTGGCATCGCCGCCGAAATCGCCCTGGCCGCAGCATTCGTGTATATCCCGCTATTCCAATCTCTGCTGGGCACCGAGCCGGTGCCGCCTACCGATCTACTGGTGTTGGCGCCCTTCCCATTCGTGGTGTGGGGAGCCGATGAATTCCGTCGCTACCTGCTGCGCCACTGGCACAGCCGTCTCCGCGCGCATGACGGTCGACCGCGTTCCCGGTGACCTTCGGCCCTACGGCATCGAATCGCAGCAGCGTAACAACGAAACTATGCGACAAAAAGGCGATTTACCGGCGGCAATTCACGTCGACGTGACGACGCACGGTCAGCTACCCGGTATCGACGACTACGTACAGGAAAAGATCGGTGGGCTCAGTCGGCTCGCGCACCAACCCGTGCTGTATGCCCGGGTCAGGTTGAGCAGTCATGCCGATCCGGCGGTCACCCGCCCAGTGGTCGCACAAGCCAACTTGGATGTCAACGGCCGGCTGGTGCGCGCCCAGGTCGAAGGCGAGACCGCGCGTGAAGCGGTCGATCGACTCGAAGCGCGACTGCGGCACCGGCTCGAACGCGTCGCCGAACACTGGGAAGCCAAGCGAGGCAATACGTCTCACGCTGACCCGCACGAATGGCGGCATCAGTCTGAGCCCACACACCGACCGAGCTACTTCCCGCGGCCATCCGATCAACGTCGAGTTTTTCGGCGCAAGTCTTTCACGCTGGGCACCCACACCGTCGACGAAGCCGCGCAGGAGATGGAGTTGCTCGACTACGCCTTCCACTTGTTCACCGAAAAAGGAACAAAGCAGGCCAGCGTCTTGTACCGAACGGAGTCGACCGGATACCGACTCGCTCAGGTCAAGCCGATGCCCGAGGAACTCGCACCATATGAGCTGCCCCTGACGATCAGTCCACAGCCGGCACCGCCACTAACGATCGAGCGTGCGCGGGAGCGGCTCGCTCTGCTCGGGCTGCCGTTCCTGTTCTTTGTGGATGTGGACCAGGGCCGAGCCGGTGTGCTGTATCACCGCTACGACGGCCACTACGGACTGATTTGCCCTGCGGGCTGATTGCGATCAGTGACGACCTCTGAAGGGAGTCCGCTATGGCGGTGGTAGCCATCAATGGCCTGGGCCGTATCGGCCGGGCTACACTGAAAGTCCTGACCGAGTTGGACGGCATCCGCATCGCGGCCGTCAACGACGTTGTCTCCGTCGACAACCTGGCCTACCTACTGCGATATGACACCGTCTACGGTCGCTACCCACGGCAGGTGTCCATCCACGACAACGCGCTGGTGCTTGACGGCGAGCGAATCCCGGTTTACTCCTGCCGTAACCCCGCCGAACTGCCGTGGTCTGAGCTTGGTGTCGACCTTGTCTTCGAGTGCACCGGCGTCTTCCGGAGCGAGCCCGAGCTCGCCGCACACCTGACGGCAGGCGCCAAGTACGTGCTGCTGTCCGCGCCGGCCAAGACCGAGGGCGTAGCCACAGTGGTGCACGGCACCAGCCCGGCGACGCAAGACCAGCAGATCATCTCCTGCGCCAGCTGCACCACCAACTGCATTACGCCGGTGATGGAGATCCTGCAGCGCCGGATCGGGGTGGCGCGCGCGGTGATGACCACGGTGCACGCTTACACGGCGAGTCAGCAGCTGGTCGACGGGCCCAGTAAGGACGCTCGGCGCGGACGGGCGGGAGCGCTGAACATGGTGCCCGCTTCCACGGGCGCGGCGCTGGCCACCACCCGCGTGCTGCCCGATTTGGCCGGCCGGTTCGACGGGGTGGCGGTACGGGTACCCATCCCGGTCGGCTCAATCGCCGACATCGTGGCCGTCACCACCCGGCCCACCAGCTCGGACGAGATCAATAACGTCTTTCGTAACGAGGCTGATAGCGATCGCTATCACGGAATCGTCGGGGTCGCAGAGGATCCGATTGTGTCAGTCGACATCGTCGGTGATTCGCGGGCCTCGGTGATCGACGCGGCGATGACCCGCGTCGTAGACGGCACCCTGGTCAAGATCATGGCCTGGTATGACAACGAGTGGGGATTCACCAATCAGATGGTCCGCACCGCGTTGGCCGTGTTAGGAATCGACCGCACGCTTTGAGCGTGGCAACGCGCGGCGTTGCGAACTACGGAGGGCCGCAGTGACTTCCAAGACTTCCACAAATGAACAAATGGCCCGCAGCGCCCCGAACTTCGCTGCGCTCTTCGCCGATCGGGTCCAGGCGACTCCTGACAAGGAAGCATTTCGCTACTTGGATCACGGAGAGTGGGTTTCGGTCACCTGGCAAGACGCCGCTATTCGGGTGGAGGCGCTGGCGGCCGGGCTGCTGGCCCTGGGCATCGAGCCAGAACAGCGGGTCGGTATCGCATCGAGCACGAGATATGAGTGGATTCTGACCGATCTCGCGATCATGTGCGCCGGGGCAGCTACCACCACCGTCTATGCGAACACCAACGAGACTGACACCGCCTACATCCTGGCCGACTCGGAATCCCGGCTCGTTTTCGCCGAAGACGCCGGGCAGCTGGCCAAGCTGACAGCACGCCGTGCGGAATTACCTGCCCTGACCAAGGTGGTGCTGTTTGAAGGTCCAGCCGATGGGGATTGGGTGCTGACGCTGGATGAGTTAGCCGAGCTTGGTGAGAAGTACCTGGCTGAGGAACCAAACTGTGTGCGCGCAACCATTGCGGCCATCGCCCCAGAACAGTTGGCGACGTTGATCTACACATCCGGAACTACCGGCCGGCCCAAGGGGGTTCGGCTGGACCACAAGGCCTGGGTGTACGAGGGCGCGGCGGTGGCCGCTCTCGATGTGATCGGCGAGGACGATCTGCAGCTGTTGTGGTTGCCGTTGGCGCACTCGTTCGGGAAGGTGCTGTTGGCTGCCCAGCTGGCTTGCGGGTTCGTCAGCGCGGTGGACGGCCGGGTTGACAAGATCGTCGACAACGCTGCGGTGGTCAAACCGACCTTTATGGCCGCTGCACCGCGGATTTTTGAGAAGGCGCACGCACGCATCGTCACCTCCACGCGGCAACAAGGCGGGATCAAGGCCAAGCTGTTCGACAAGGCTTTCGCATCAGGTCTTGACGTGGACCGGCGCCGGCGGGCCGGCCAGCATTCAGGTCCGTTGAAGAGCCTGCAGTACAGGCTGTTTGACCGCTTGGTGTTCCACAAGGTGCGTCAGGTCTTCGGCGGGCATATTCGGTTCTTCGTGTCGGGCTCGGCACCGCTCAACCGCGAGATCGGCGAGTGGTTCCACGCCGCCGGCCTGCTGATCCTGGAGGGCTACGGACTCACCGAAACCGCGGGCGGTGGTTTCATCAATCGACCGGATCACTTCAAGCTCGGTACGGTCGGTCTGCCCTTCGAGGGCACCCAGGTGCGTATCGGCCGCGACGGGGAAGTCCAGATTCAAAGCCCCAATGTCATGGCGGGCTACCACCACCTGCCCGAAGCCACGGCGGCGGCGTTCACCGAAGACGGGTGGCTGCGCACCGGAGACGAGGGCAAGCTGGATGACGAGGGCTTCCTGAGTATCACCGGCCGCATCAAGGACATGTTCAAGACGTCGGGCGGCAAATACATTGTGCCGCCTGCCATCGAGGAAAAGTTCGTCGCCATGTGCCCATACGCCAGCCAGTTCCTGGTCTTCGGGGAGGCACGTAACTTCTGTGTCGCGCTCGTCGCGCTGGACCCGGATCTGATCGCCAGCTGGGCCGCTGAGCAAGGCTTACTGGCTGAGTCATACGAGGAGTTGATCAGGTTGCAGCCCGTGCGCGACCTGGTGGAGGAGCACATCGGCAGGCTCAACGCCGAACTCAACAGGTGGGAAACGATCAAGAAGTGGGCCCTGCTGGACCGCGACTTGACGGTCGAGGGCGGGGAGCTCACACCGTCACTGAAGGTGAAGCGGGCGGTGGTAGCCGAGCGGAACAAGGAACTGCTGGACTCGTTTTACAGCTGATCTCTAGCGAGGATCTCTAGCCGAGGATCTCTAGCGGGCGATCAGCAAGGCAAAGTCGCTGTCCTGCAACGCATGGTCGGCAGCCGGACTGATGAGTTGCTGCACCTCGTTTTTCTGGGTGGCGCCCACCACGACCAGTTGAATGGTTTTCGTGTGTTCGGCGAGGTAGTTGAGGAACGTGTTGTAAGCGGCAGCGGTCTGGACGCGGACTGCGGGATAGTGCGGCCGCCACAGCGCGATGCAGCGGTCGAGCATGGCGCGCATCCGGCGCTCGTAGTCGCGGACAAGGCGGTCGTTCTCGAGGTCTTCGAATCCGGACCGCCACGCCGTCATCACTATCAGCGGGGCGACTCTCCGGCTGGCCTCCTCGAATGCGGATTTCAGCACATCATTGTCGTCGGCCGACCCGGCGACGTGAGCCACAATCCAACGATCTTCGCCTGGCTCATCGGTGTGGCCTCCCCTGACGACGGCCACTGAGGAGTGCGCTGCATGCACCAACGCGGTGGCCGTAGAACCGAACCCAGCAGGGGAGGATCGGCCAGTCCCGGTGTCCCCGATGCACAGCAACGGAGTCGATTCCGAGGCGGAGATCAATGCCGGCACCGGGCGGCCCTCGACTATCTCCATCTCGACCTTCACCAGCTTTCCCTGGGCCTCGATGGCGTTGTATGCCTCGTAGACCGCCTCCTCCGCCGTGACCATTGCTGTGCGAGCCTCGCTACGGCTGGCGGTGGAACTCAAATTTCTGATGTAGAGCAGCCGCAATGGGACATCTGTGCCGGCCACTTCGTCAACGGCCCACAGCGCGGCCCGAATAGCGGCCGGCGACCCATCGATCCCGACAATTACGGACTTCGGCGGAAAGACGTCAAACATCTGTGCTCCCAGGCATCGACGGTCCAAAAACCACTGTGAGGAACGTTATTGCTTGGGATACAGAGTGGTCAGGAGGCGATAGTCCTTGGTTGGAGGTCTTTTGTCCCCTTTTCCGGTCGGCCCGCTGCCAACGCGCATTCTCGCCGCACGCAACGGCGTGGCACCGGGGACCAATGGCCCTGGTGACGGCGTCATCTCGCTACCCAGACTGGTGAAATGAGAACTGCATCGAAACGAATCGTGCAGATCGCGGCGCTCCTTGGCGTCCTGTACGGCGCACGACGGTACTACCGCAACTGGGGCACCACGAAGGAGGAGTGCCAGCTGCGGTTGCCGGGTGATGAGTTGGTCGGTGAACCGGTCATCCAGGTGACCGAAGCCGCGTGGGTCGAGGCCCCGCCATCGGCAATCTGGCCGTGGCTGCTGCAGATGGGTCGGGACCGCGGCGGCCTGATCGGTCTTCGGGTTGCTAACGCCGATCGGGTTCATCCCGAATGGCAGCAACTCGCCGTGGGCGATGCCCTGCCCCTGACGCCGAAAGGCTGGATGGGGCTGCGAGATGGCCTGTCGTTGCGGGTCGAGGCGATCACGCCCGAGCGAAGCATCGTGCTTCGGGCCACTTCGCCGAATCTGCCAAAGGCAGTATGGTCATTCCACCTTCAGCCGCACTGGACTAACCACACTCGGCTAATCGCGCGGGCACGGGTTGGCTTGCGGCACCCGGGAGAGGTGTTCGCCGTAGAGCTGGGCCGACCCGCAATCGCGTTGATGACGCGAGCAGTTCTGCTCGGCATCAAACGGCGGGTGCAGCGGCAGACGAACGACCTCGCAACACCCGAATTCTATTGTTAGCCAGCTTGTCGCGGTGTCAGACAGATCAGAGAGGAAGATACGACGATGACGGACGTTGGTCGTGGCAACAAAACATGGCACCTCGACGCGAAGGTCGATGAGCACGAAAAGCGCACGCGGGCAAAGGTGCGATTGTCTTGGCAAGGCGACGAGCTGGTCGGCGTTGGCCTGGCGCGACTCGATCCCGCCGACGCACCAGTGGCCGCCATCGGCGACGAGCTGGCGCTCGCTCGGGCGTTGTCTGATCTGGCGTATCAGCTGCTCGAACTCACAGTCACCGATATCGAAGCCGCTACCCGTAAGCCCGTTACGAAGCTACATCTATAGCCTCGGCAGCGCTTCAGGTCATTGCTGGCAGGCAACTGCAGCCGGTCAGGGGGCGTTTGTCCCTGGGCGCTACGGCCTTATGTCACCGACCGTTTCCCGGACTGGCGGCGAGCTTTTACGACGGAGTCTTGCAAGTTCACCTGCAATGAGGGGGCTGACATCAACCGGATAACGCCAATCCGACCGCTGAAGGGAACGAAGCTGAGGCGGAAGCGCGTTCACCTGCTTTCGTGCCCACTCCCGTGACTCCTGCAAGGTCGGCTGGTGGCCCGCAAGGCGCTTGCCGTTCTTCATGACCAGCACCAGCAATGGCTCCCCGTCGAGCCGCTCGTTGTGGGCGCCGATCACATCGCCGGCAAAAACGCCATTGTCGAGCCTGCGAAACACTTGTTTACGTCCGGGGTAGATCACCTTGTTACTGGAGAATTTGGTACGTCCCTTGCCGTCGTACTCCACAAGCTTGTAGGCCATGTCAAGCGCGGGCGCATCTTGGGCGACAACGAGTTTGGTGCCCACCGCGAAGCTGTCGATGGGGCAGCCGTCATCCATCAGCGCTGCGATCCGATATTCGTCGAGACCTGACGAAGCGATGATCTCGACCCGATCCAATCCTGCCGCATCGAGCTTGGCACGTGCGGCCTTGGACAGCGCACCCAGATCCCCCGAATCCAGCCGGACCGCGTGGACATCGAAGCGATCCCCTAAACGCTTCGCGAGCTCGATGACGTGATCGATACCGTTCAGCGTGTCATAGGTATCGATCAGCAACGTCGTGCCCGGATAGAGCCGAGCGAATGCGTCGAAGGCATCGAGCTCATTGTCGAATGCCTGAATGAAGCTGTGGGCCATCGTCCCACAAGTGGGGATTCCGTACTCCCTGGCCGCCAGCACGTTCGATGTGCCCGCGACGCCGGCAAGGTAACTGGCCCGGGCGACCTTGAGCGCAGCGTCGGTGCCGTGCGCCCGTCGAGCTCCGAAATCCACGACCGCCCGGCCGCGAGCGGCTTCCACCACCCGTGCGGCCTTGCTGGCGATGACGCTCTGGAGATGAATTTGGTTGACCACGAACGTCTCCGCGAGCTGTGCTTCCAGAATCGGCGAGATTACCTGCACGATCGGCTCGTTCGGGAAGACCACGGTTCCTTCCGGCACCGCCCAGACATCGCCGGTGAACCGCACTTCGGAGAGCTGCTGAAGGAACTCGTTAGTAAACAGCCCTAATCCGCTCAGATACTCAAGATCCTGCTGGTCGAACCGGAGCGTTTCGAGAAAGTCGAGCACATCCGAAAGACCGGCCGCCATGACATAGCGGCGGCTATCGGGAAGTTTGCGGAATATGGTTTCGAAAACGGCTGTACCCGACATTCGTTCGGCCGCATAGGCCTGCGCCATCGTGATCTCGTAAAGATCGGTGAATAGTGCCGTGACGGGCGGCCGAGACGACACGGCAGCCATCACCGGCTTACGTCTCGCTGCAAGTGCGACCCGTTCGGCAGTTGCCGCCGGCGCGGGATGAACTCCAGCGACAGCAGAACCAGCAGTGCGGCCGGAATATGCCGCATCGAGACCAGCACATAGCGACGTTGGCTGAACGAGTGAAACTTGCGAAGGTAGCGGTAGAGCGACTCCAGCTTGATCAGCGAATGACCCAGGTGAATCAGCGTGTAGTAGACGGCTTCGGTCATGCTGCGGTCTGCGTTGTCAAAGATTTCCGGGAACGCACCGAATGCCAGCGAAAGGCGTTGTCCACCAGACGCTTTACAGCCGACAATCATGTCGACACTCATCCGCTCGTCAATCCCGTTTGGTGCTCCCGGGCGGCGGAACGGCACGTCCAGGGTGACGTCAGAGCCCCCACCGGATGTCGCGTACCGCTGGAATCCTTGCACTCGCCCCTGGCTGTCTCGCGCGATGATCAGCCAGACACCCGGGTATCGGCCCTCGAGTGCATGGTCGAGAATCATTGAGAAGCCACGCTCGACGCGCGCCCCGCGGTGTGAGGCATAGAGCACCTCAGCCAGTTCGCTTATCAGGGTGTCATCGAGGTGCTGTTCTGACACCACGTCGGTGGTAATCCCGACGTTGTGTGTGCGCTGCACCGCCTGGCGCAGGTTGCGGTATTTCCGCCCGGCCATATCGAAGCTGCGCACGTCGATGACCACGTCGCGCCCAATGGGTATCGCGCGCAGCGATTGCCCGATCGCGCCGGGATTGCGCCATAGCGGAAGCCACCGCTCACCGCAGCCCAGCACCACGATGCGCCAGCCATGGCGGCGACACATTACGGCGAAGTCGCGCGCCAGTCTTGGAAAATCGCTGTGCTGGCCGATGGGGTCACCGCTGACTACTGCGAGACCAAGCCGCGCGCAATAGGCGATCGCTGCGGTGCCCTCGGCATTGAAGTAGTAGCTTTTCAAGGATTGCATGGCGAACGGGGCGATCGGATCACCGTGGGTTGTCTCGATCAGCGCCCACACTCGTGCCAGCGCAGCGGGATCCCGTCGCGACGGCACCGGCCACGTCAGCACCATGCCGGCGCCCGCCACGAGCCCGTCGCCGAGCAATTGAAACGACAGCAGCTGCATACCCAAACCGGTCAATACCACCACCGCTGCCGCAGCGGCATGGCCGATGGTTACCGATCGGCCCAGCAGAATGCCGCGTGCGGCCAATATCACCGCCAGCGCGAGTGACAGCGGCCAGGTCAGCCGGCTTGTCGTATACCAGGCCGGAGCGTAATGGTTGTGCGCTACCAACAGGATCAGCAGTCCGAAGGTGCCGACTAGCGCCAGCAGGACGATACCGCGTACTCGTTGCGACTCAGAGCTGACCACGACGCGGTTACGGATGCCGACCCTGGCTACGTTTCCCGGCTCGTCCATCGCCGCTCGTTATCTGTCGCCGGCCGGCGCTGAGAGATCAGTGCTGCGCGGCATGGGCGAGCGCGTCATGCTCCAGAGAGATGCCCTGGGCGGCTGTTGCGGCCGACTCGCGGTTCAGGAAGCCGGTGAGTTCTCCGATCGCGCTCATCAACGGGGCGGGGAAGACGACGGTTGTGTTCTTTTCCACTCCGAGTTCGGCCAGGGTCTGCAGGTTTCTCAGCTGCAGGGCCAGCGGGTGCATCATCATGGTGTCCGATGCATCCCCCAGCGCCGCGGCTGCGCGCGCTTCGCCCTCGGCGGCAATGATTTTGGCTCGTTTTTCGCGTTCGGCCTCGGCCTCGCGGGCCATCGCGCGCTTCATGCTGTCCGGAAGCTGGATGTCCTTCAGCTCCACCAGGGTGACCTCCACACCCCATTCCACAGTGGTGGTGTCGAGGATCTGGCGAATGCTGGCGTTGATCTTTTCAGTCTGGGCGAGCACCTCGTCGAGAGAGTGTTGTCCGACGACGTTGCGCAAGGTGGTCTGAGCAATCTGATCAATGGCGGCACGGACGTTTTCGATGACGACGACCGACTTGCGAGCGTCGACGACGCGGAAATAGGCGACCGCAGCGATGTCGACGCTGACATTGTCGCGGGTGATGATGCCCTGCGACTGGATCGGCATTGTCACGATGCGCATGGAAACTCGCCACAGTCGGTCGACGACCGGGATGATCAATCGGAGTCCAGGTTCCCGAACCGCGACAACGCGGCCGAGGCGAAAGTGCACACCGCGCTCGTACTGCCAGACCACTCGGATGGAGGCGATTATCAACAGCAACACCAGGATAGCGGCAAAAACCGTGACAGCTGTTGCGCTTTGACTCACGATGACATCTCCGATCTGACGAGGTTCTTACTAGGCGGCGCGCGGCAGATCCGGTGCTGCGCTCGCCGATTGGGGCGGTGCCTGGCGAGATGTTGGCAGCCAGCCAACGTAGGCAAGGTACAGGCCGAGTGCGACGAAGCCGATGCAGATCGCCCGCCACAACCCGCTCATGTCGATGACCGATTCGGACATCGATATGAACGCTGTCGGGAAGGCCAGCATCAACAGCCCACGCAGCACCACGAGCCAGCCCAGAACGGACACGGTGATGGCGGCCGGGCCCCGCCAGTACGGGTGCAGCGCGATCATGACGAGGCCACCGATGAGCACGAACGGGCCGGCTATCCATGACCACCACGTGTTCGCAGCGAGATCTGATATCAGTGCGGGCATCTCGGAGGCGCGTACCGCAGCGGTGATCGACACGACGACCAAGAATGGGCCGAGCACTCGGGCGAACATCCGCGTTCTGAATTGCGGTTGGTCAAAAGAGTTCATCGTGTACCTCCAGTTGCCGATCTGCTGATCTCCCACGGATATCCGACCATTCGCCACAGCGCGGCGATAGGGACTGAAGTCCCAGTACCGCGGGCCGTTCGTCAACTCCGCTCAGTGGCGTACCAGCAGGACCGAGCAGTGTGGGTAGGCCTCGAGTGTGTAGCCGTGCGGACCGACGAGCCGGGTCAGGTGGTTGGCGTCAGCGCTGCCGGTGACGAGTAATTGGATGGGTTCGTTGCGGGTCACCAAGTACTCGGTGGCGGTGTCGGTGATGCACTTGTCCACCGGCACATCGGGATAGCGGGGTAGCCAGTTGTCGAGTCGCTGATCGAGCTCTTGCTCGGAGATCGCCCCGAGTCGCCATCGACGTACCCCCAGCGCCAGGACCGGAGCGTTACGCAGCCGCGCTTCATCGAGGGCGTGGTGGATGACGTCATCGCTGTCCGGGTGGCGATCGACCACTGCCACGATCTGCTTTCCGTGCGAGGATCCACCGTCTGTGCGGATGATCGCGACGGGGCAGTGCGCATCCTTGGCCAGCGCCACCGCACTCGAGCCGAGCAGCCAGCTGGCCGCATGTCCGATTCCGACCGACCCCACGCAGATCATCGCAGCGTTGCGAGACTCTTCGATCAGGTTCAGGTCAACGTCGCCGTATCGAATTGCGGTGTGCACGTTGACCGGCGTGCCACTGCACTGAATTGCTGCAGCCGCCGCGTGCAGGGCTGTTTCGGCGTATTGCACCGCCAAATGGTCGGCTTCGCCGGCCGCGTTCGACCCCTCCTCGGCGGGAATTACCTGAACCAGCCGCAGCGGCGCCGCTCTGTTTATCGCTTCGTCGATGGCCCAGTGGGCCGCGTTGATGGCCGCGACAGACCCGTCGATCCCCACTACGATCGGACGGGCACCGGTTGTTGGCTCCATCGAATGCACTTGTTGTGTCGGGTAGGCCGTTACGACTGCCTGGCCACGATCACCGGCGTAGGCACGGATTGAACAACAGCGTTGCTGACCGAACCCAAGAGCATGCCGGCGAAACCACCACGTCCGTGACTGCCGAGGACGACAAGCTGCGCGGTTTCAGAGATTTCGACGAGCACCCGGGCCGGTCGGTCACAAACGAGGAGTCGGTGCACAGTCACGTCGGGGTAGCGTTCCTGCCAGCCGGCCAGCCCTTCGGCCAGCAGACGCTCCTCTTCGTCCTTCACCGCCGCCCAGTCCAAACCCGGGAGTTCCAAAATCTCGGCGTCACTCCAGGCATGCACCGCGACCAAGTTGACGTGACGGCGTGACGCCTCGTCGAATGCGATCTCGGTAGCAAGCTCTGAGGCCGGCGAGCCGTCGATGCCGACCAGCACCGGAGCCCGGGCGGGGTCCGGCGTCGGTGGATCCTCGTCCCGGATTACGGCGACGGGGCAATGTGCGTGGTGCAGCAGGCTCGAACTGACTGAACCGAGCAGACCGCGAGTCAGTGCTCCGCGCCCAGAAGTGCCGACGACCATCAGCTCGGCCTCTTTGGACAAATCGACGAGCGTTGCAGCGGTGACCGACAGAATCAACTCGCTCTCGATTGGTATCCGCGGATTGTCCTTCGCGGCGTCTCGGGCAAGTTTCAGAGCATCAGCGAGGATTCGGCGCCCCTCGTTCTCCTGCCACAGCGCAACGCCGTCCGGCAGCGGGCTGTGCGGCCATGGACTGACCACGGGGTTGACCACGTGGACCACCGTCAACGGAAGGTGGCGCAGGATCGCGTCGTGCGCGGCCCAAGAGATCGCGGCATTCGCTGCGGTTGATCCATCGGCGCCGACGATGATGCGGTGGCCCTTGGTGTGCGCTGGCATTTTCGCCCTCCTATCAAAGGAGAACCCTAATTCGAATCCGCCCGCCGATCATGGGGCGTTAGTCCTCAACCGCATGGTCGTAGGACTCTCTGCGGTGCCATCGGGACCAACGACTCTAGGGAGGCCAACCAGCTCATCCCTACGGTTAGTTTCAGAACACAACCCGACAGCCCACGGCCGTGAGATGACACTGACAATCGATCCGCGCTACTACGACGCGGTGATCGTCCACATGGAAGACACCGCGGCTGACACACTGCTCAATTCCGCGATTGCGCTCGTGCGCAAGCTGCACGATGCGGACATGCGCATCGGCGTTTATTCGTCGGGCCGTAATTGCGAACGGTCGCTACACAGCGTCGAGCACATGGTGACCGTTTGTGTCGGTGCAAGCAGCCATCCGGGACTTAGGGCTGAACCTGCGTCGGCTCTTTTGCGCAACGTCGCGGCGCAGTTGGGTGTACCGCCAGAGCGGTGCGTGCTCATCGCCGGCTCCGAAGCGGGGGTAGGCGCCGGACGCTGTGGGGGATTTGGTTTGGTTATCGGTGTCGACCCCATGGGGCATGTCGACGAGCTGCGCCGAAGCGGTGCGGACGCGGCAGTCGGCGACCTTGCAAGCGTGAAGGTGCGATTGGGGGATCGACGGATATCGACGCTTCCCGACGCGCTGCAGTCTTACGACCAAATCGCTGTGGCGGTTGCCGCTCGGCGGCCGGCGGTGTTCCTGGACTTCGATGGCACGCTTTCTGCCATCGTCGACGAACCTGACGCTGCCTTGTTGGGCCAAGGTGTCGTGGAGGCGCTCAACGAGCTGGCTGCGCAATGTGATGTTGCTGTGCTCAGCGGACGCGACCTCGCCGATCTGGTGCCCCGGATCGGGCTGTCCAGCATCTGGTATGGGGGCAGCCACGGCTTCGAGACCACCGCCCCCGACGGCACCCAGCATCATCACGATTCCGCCGAAGCGGTAGTCGCTGTCCTCGAAGACGTGGCGACCGAATTGCGCGACCGGTTCGCGTCCCTCGATGGTGTCTTCGTCGAGCACAAGCGATATGCAGTAGCCGTTCACTACCGTATGGCCGCACCGGAGTCGGTGCGTGAGGTGACCGCCACCGTGCATACCGTCGGCCAGCGGATCGGTCTCCGGGTTACCAACGGGCGCAGACTAATCGAGTTGCGGCCGATGATCGCGTGGGACAAAGGCAAGGCGCTGCAATGGATAGTGCACAGTATCGCCGGATCCGACTGGGTGCTGCCCATCTACATCGGCGACGATCTCAGCGACGAGGACGCCTTCGACGCCGTGCGACGCGACGGCATCGGCATCGTCGTCCGGCAGAGCGAGGATAAAGACCGCCCGTCGAACGCGCGGTTCGCCCTTGACGGCCCGGTCGCAGTCCAACACTTCGTTAAGCGATTGGCACAACAGATCGCCGCTGAGCGCGATGAATCCATCAATCCCTGGTCGATCACCTTCGGCGGGTATGACCCCTCGAACGAGCCGCTACGTGAAGCGTTGTGCACCGTGGGCAACGGATATTTCGCGACCCGCGGCTGTGTGCCCGAATCGGCTGCGAGCGACATTCATTACCCGGGCACCTATGCCGCCGGCATCTACAACCGGCTGATCGATCACCTCGATGGCGGCACAGTGGACAATGAAAGTCTGGTGAACCTGCCGAACTGGCTGCCGTTGACGTTCCGGATCGACGACGGGCCCTGGTTGGACATCGATGCCACCGAGCTACTCTCCTATTCGCAAACCCTTGATCTGCGCCGGGCAGTGCTGAACCGGGAGTTCCGTTTCTGCGACGCCGGAGGCCGCGTCACCGCAGTGAATCAACGTAGGTTCGCTGCAATGCATCTGAATCACGTCGCCGCGATGGAGACGACGGTGACGGCTGAAAATTGGTCGGGCACCATCGAATTTCGATCAGCCATTCATGGTGACATCGAAAACCGACTCGTGAAGCGCTACCGAGAATTATCCGGCAAGCACCTCAAAGTTACGCACGCGCGCGAGTTATCCAGCGAATCGGTGCTTTTGGGTGTTGCCACGGTGTCATCACGCATACCGGTAGCAGTCGCGGCGCGTAACACAATCTGGTGCGCCGACGGGCGCGTCAAGGCGGAGTATCGGCTGGTGCAGGATTCGGCCCGCATCGGTCACGACATCGTGGCCGAGATCGGCGCCGGGCAAACTGTGCGCCTGGAGAAGGTCGCGGCAATCGTAACCGGCCGCGATCCAGCGGTATCCGAGCCGGCGGAGGAGGCTGAGCGGCAACTGCACCGCCTGGGCCCGTTCGCCCAACTACTTCGTGACCACGCCGTCGTCTGGGAGCACCTGTGGGAGCGATTCAACATCTACCTCGGCGACAACGCGGACGAACTGCGGATCGTGCGTCTGCACCTTCTGCATCTGTTGCAAACCTTGTCACCGCATACCGCTGATTCGGACATCGGGGCGCCGGCCCGCGGTCTGCACGGCGAGGCGTACCGGGGACACATTTTCTGGGACGAGTTATTGATCTTTCCCGTCTTGAACCTGCATCTCCCGACGGTCACGCGGTCGCTGCTGCAATATCGGTATCGGCGGCTGCCGCAGGCCCGCCACGCCGCCGCAGAAGCCGGTCATGCAGGCGCGATGTTTCCCTGGCAATCGGGTAGCGACGGACGCGAAGAAAGTCCGCAGTTGCACTTGAATCCGCGCTCCGGGCGCTGGAACCCGGACCCTAGCGCCCGTGCCCACCACAGTGGCATCGCCGTTGCCTACAACGTGTGGCAGTACTACCAGGTGAGTGGCGACGTGAACTACTTGGTCGACTACGGAGCCGAAATGCTGGCCGAAATTGCCCGCTTCTGGGTAAGCATGGCCAGTTACGACACTGCACGCGAACGCTACGTGATCCGCGGCGTCATTGGACCCGACGAGTTCCACTCGGGCTATCCCGGTCGCATCTACGACGGCATCGACAACAATGCCTACACCAACGTCATGGCGGTCTGGGTGATCGTGCGCGCGATGGAAGCACTTGAGCTACTGCCGTTGTCGTTTCGGCTCGATCTGCTTGAAAGGCTCGGCGTAGACGGCCCGGAACTCGACTTGTGGGAGGATGTAAGCCGACGGATGTTCGTGCCGTTCCACGACGGCGTGATCAGCCAGTTCGAGGGTTACGAGCAGTTGGCCGAACTGGATTGGCATGCCTACCGCCAGCGATACGGCAACATTCAGCGTCTGGATCGCATACTGGAGGCCGAGGACGATAACGTCAACAACTACAAGGCCTCTAAGCAGGCCGACGCATTGATGTTGTTTTATCTACTTTCGGCTGATGAATTGCGAGAGCTGTTCGACCGGCTCGGCTACCGATTCACGCCCGACCAGATCCCGAAAACCATTGACTACTATCGAACTCGGACCTCACACGGTTCGACGCTGAGCGCCGTCGTACATTCCTGGGTCTTGGCCCGCGGTGACCGCGATCGGGCCATGAAGTATTTCCGGCAGGTCTTGATGTCCGACATTGCAGACCTGCAGGGCGGCACCACCTTCGAAGGCATCCACTTGGCGGCGATGGCCGGCAGCGTCGATCTGCTGCAGCGGTGCTTCACCGGCCTGGAATTCCGGGCTGACCGCATCGTACTTGCTCCGCTGTGGCCCGAAGAGCTTGGAAGGCTGGCGTTTCCCTTCAGGTACCGCGGTCACCGTCTGCACCTGGAAGTCAACGGACGTCGGGCGAAGATCAGCTCGGACTCCGAACAGACCAACGTGATCGAGATCGAGTGCCGTGGCCGGGTCGAGCGCCTCGGGCCCGGGAAGACCATTGAATTCTGTTAGTGGGTATGGCCCATTCGATCAGCCCAGGACCGGGAATCGGCGCTGGCGGGCGAGCCGGTTGAGGGCTTTTTGCATCACCGAGCGGACGTAAGAGTCGACCTCGGCGACGTCGGGATCTCTGCCGAACCGGGCGAGGATGTCGATCGGCTCGAGCGCCTGATTCACGATCTTGGTGGGCAGCGGGAAATTGGCCGGGAAGAAGACCGTCATACCGAATGGCAAACCAACGGTAATGGGCAAGATATCGAGGCGGATGCGGTGCAGCCCCAGTCGTTTTGCCAGCCGATCGCCGCGACTCAAGAATAGTTGGGTTTCCTGGGCGCCAATCGATACCACCGGTACGATCGGCACGCCCGCTTCGATGGCGACCCTGACATATCCAGTGCGGCCGTTGAAGTCGATGACGTTCTGGCTCAGCGTCGGCCGGTAGGCGTCGTAGTCGCCGCCGGGATACACCAGGACGGCTGCGCCGGAGCGTAGTGCTTTGGCGGCATTTTCGGGGCTGGCATGGATGGCGCCGATCCGGCCCAGGTAGCTGCGCAACGGCGTGAAGAACACACCGTAGTGGGCGAGGATATAGAGCGGGCGGTCGTACCCGAACGTGTGGTAAAAGGCCGGACCGAAGACGAGCGGATCAGGTGTCAGTGCTCCGCCGGAGTGGTTGGATACCAACAACACACCGCCGGTGGGCGGGATGGATTCCAAACCCCGCACCTCGACCCGGAACCATCGATTGATGATCGGTGCGACCAGATTACTCGCCTGTGCGGTGAATACCCGATCCCACTTCGCGAGTTCCGATCCGGCGATATCTCTGGCGCTCATGGCAGGTCCTGCAACGATTTAGATGCGCGAAGACGCTTTGCCGGTCGTTGTACCAACCTTCGGAATTGCCGCCGAACCTTTCGTTTGACCGAGTGCCGCCGTCGCGATGGGCACCGGGTCGAAGGCGAAGGGATCCTCCAGGTATCCGCGAAAGACCCGGGCCATCGTCGCGGCTTGATAACCGTCGACGAACCGGTGATCCAGGCCGATCGTCAGCGGCAAAACCGGGCGGACGACGGCTTGGCCGTTGCGGGCCAGCACCTTGTCGGTAACCGCACCGGCCACGATCGTGATCGGAACATGGCAGAACGTCGGCACCGGAGCCGCCACCGAGTCCAGGCCATAGGTGCCGATGTTGCTGACCAGAATGGAGCCATAGGGTCGGGCTTCCACGCCCATGAAGGGCAGCGGCAACTGGAGGGTTTCGGTCACGAAACCGATTGCGTCGAGGACGCGGCGAAGCACGATCGGCGGCAGCCCCTTGACCATCGCCTTGGCTCGTTTGAATTGCGGGTCATCGTCGTCGCGGATGGCCGCGGCGCGGTCGGCCAGCTCCCTGGCGATGATCCACGGCGTCTTTTCATTGACACGTCGCACGACGGTTCCGGATAAGTCGGTGCCGACCGCTTCGGCGCCGGTCGTCGGGTCTGTCCGCAGCGAGACCACGAAGAAGCAATCGATCGTGGGCGACGGCAGAAAGCTGCCGAACGCGACGCGACCGTTGAGTGCGGGGAGGGCCTCGAAGACCTTGCCGCCAGCCCGGCCCACCAGGTGCGCCGGGGTGACGTGTTGTCCGGTGGCATGACGAACCTGATCGATGTATCCCAACAGCCGGGAGGCTTCGATATCTGTCGTGGCCCAGATCATCGGGTCCTTCCGCGGCCGCCAGGTAGCCATGGCGATCTTGCGCCACGTGGAAAAAGAAAACGCTGACGTTGGCTCAGCCATCGATGGGTCCTTCCGGGAAGTGTTGTCGGTCAGGCGAACCGGCGATAGATTCGTTGCCGTAATCACCTATGCGCTGTGAGCCGCCTTGGTTCGTCGGCCTTTGCGCCGGCGCATTCGGCTGATAGCCGCCAGCCGCGCAACTGCATGCTCGATGCCGGTAGCAAGTTCGTCGACGTCGGGTGCGGCGTCATGGTCGCCGGTGATCCCGAAGATGAAGCGGTCGGCGTAGCTCACCATCGCGATGCCGGTGCGCAGCTGAAGCGCAATCGGTGATACCGGAAGCACTTCCAGCACCTCACGACCCATCATGTGTTGGTGACCGCGTGGTCCGGGAACGTTGGTTGCCAAGGCAGCGACGGCATGCTGCGGCAACCGAGTGAGCATTCGCATCGTCCACGCCGACAAGGTGAACGGGATGCTGTTGACCACCGCCAGGAACGCGGTGGCGCCTTCGCGCTGGCCGCTTTCTTTCGCTTTCACCAGCCGTGAGTGCACGAGTTCCAATTGTCTGAGCGGGTCGGCCTCGTCGATGGGCAGTAGCGGCAGCATCGCAGAGACCCGGTTATCCGTTAGCTGGAAGTCCTTCATCGATCGGACCGATACCGGAACAAGGGTGCGCAGCGAATCGTGCTGAGGCTGTTCGCCGCGGCTCAGCAGAAGACGGCGGTAGCTGTCGGTGATCGCGGCGAGCGCCACATCGTTAAGCGTCACGTCGAAGGCCCGGGACACCCTCTGCATGTCAGCAAGGCTGACCCTCGCCGCCGCGTATCGTCGCATCGTCGTCACCGGGCCGGTCAGCGACGATTCCGACGGTGAGCTCAGTAGGCCGGCGGCGAGCTCGGCGACGCCCATTGCCGCGTGTTCAGCAGCGTTGGCAGCCGTCGCCGCGGTCCGCACGATGGCGCTCAACCACGTCGCTGGGTTCATCCCGATCGAGGGCAAACGCGTGCGCCTTTCCGAACCTTTAGCGGCCCGAATGCTTTTCGCGAAAGTATCGCCGCTGTCGCTGTCGGTGAGTTTTGCCAGCATCTGGGTAGTGGCGATCCCATCGGCGATGCAGTGGTGGAGTTTCATCAGAATCGCCCACCGGTTGTCGGTGAGTCCTTCGATAATCCAGCACTCCCAGAGCGGATGCTCACGGTCGAGCCGACGCTGCATAACAGTCGCGATCATTTCGAACAGCTCGGCGTCGTCGCCGGGCTCGGGTAACGCAACGCGGTGCACATGATGCGAAATATCAAAGTGAGCGTCGTCGACCCATCCAGGCGGGCCGAGGTCAAGTGGATAGGTCCGCAGCACTTGGGTACAGCGGGGAATTGCATGAACCCGTTCGGCGAACGCTGCGACAAGCTCTTCATACGGCGGGATAGGGCCGGCGACGATCGACACGCCCGCAATTGCCAGGTTTACGTGCGGATCGGAGTCTTCGACCTCCAGAAAACTTGCGTCCAGCGCTGTCAGGTGCTCCATACCTCACTGTGTGTCGTGAGTCGCACGACAGGCCAGAGTCGGAAGTCCCTGGATCTATGGCCGAACGACGGTCCAAAGCCGCCGAGATCCGTTGTAGCGTGAGGCAGGTGATCAAGCATAAGCGGCTGTCGACCCGAGGGCGGTGAGCGTCCCGTGTCCGAAACCGGTCAACCCGTCACCATCCTGTCGGCGAGCGAAAGCTGGGACCTGCTGGCAAGCATGGCATTGGGCCGTCTCGTCACCAGTGTCGACGGTCTGCCCGAAATCTTTCCGATCAATTTCGTCGTCCAGCACCGCACCGTACTTTTTCGCACTGCGGAAGGCACCAAGCTGGTCAGCGCGGCCATCAACAATCACGTTCTGTTCGAGGCCGACGACCATGGCGCTACTGAAGGCTGGAGCGTCATCCTCAAGGGCACGGCCCGCATGCTCCGTACTGATGAGGAGCTTGCGGAGGCCGAGCATGCACAGTTGCTTCCGTGGACGGCGACGGTGAAGCAACATTACGTTCGCATTCAACCGGTTTCGATCACCGGCCGACGTTTTCGGTTCGGCCCGGAACCGGACTAGGACGGGGATCGCATCGGCGACCAGCGAGGGTCGGCGTCGGGGTGACCTCTCAGTGCTCGGTCCCGAACCGGTCGCGCAGCAGCGCGGCGATGCGAATGGCTTCCGGATGTTGTTCAGGCGACGGTTTCTGCTGTTCGGCCAGATGAGTTTTGTCATCCGGTCCGGTTTGTGGTTTTGCAGTCATGACGGGCCTCCCTGGAGGGCGCGCATATGCGACTCAGAGCCCCGGCCCCTAACGGCTCCTGACAAACGCATCCCGCCGGCCCGGCCCCTCACGGGCCGCCGAACCAACCGAACGGCCGCTATCGTACAGCTGTCAAATACACCCGGCAAGCAAACGTTTAAGCAATTGAACGGGTCAGCACAAGCATGCTTGCGCAATCAAACTTCCGGCCGGCGCCACAAGCCAGGCGGCGCTCCGCCGGCTGAGCGCCGCAACCACCACAACGCTTCGACGACCGCGGCGCCGACCATGCCGATCCCCAGCGCGGTGAGGGTCAACGCGATGTTCGAGGGATCGAGCCTGAACTGCTCCCGCGCTAGCGGAATGCTGAAGATCACCACGTAGGCACCACCGGATAAAGCCACCAACGCCACCCGCCACCAGCTGTAAGGCCGGGCCACCACCGCCAGCACCCACACCGCGACCACCAGCAGCGTGATCAATGCCGACGTCGATGCCTGCTTCTGCTGAGCCGCCGTTGCTGCAGTCCCCCGAAAGGCCAGCAGATAGCACACGAATGTCGCGATGCCGGTGACGGCGCCGTTCGGTACCGCGGCCGTCACCACTCGGCGGACGAAACCGGACTGCGCGCGTTCGGTGTTGGGCGCCAGCGACAAGATGAACGCGGGGATTCCGATGGTGAACCAGGCGGCGATGGTGACCTGGATCGGCTCGAAGGGGAACATCAACGATCTGATGCCCAAGGCTTTGGCCGCGAGACCGGTGACGCCGATCAGCAATGCCAGCAGCACCGAGTAGACGGTCTTGGTCAAGAACAGGTTGGATACCCGCTCGATGTTGCCGATTACCCTGCGGCCTTCGTCCACCACATAGGGCAGCGTGGCGAATCTGTTGTCCAGCAATACAATCTGAGCAACGGCCCGCGACGCGGAACTTCCTGCCCCCATCGCGACACCAACGTCGGCGTCCTTCAGGGCCAGCACGTCGTTGACACCATCGCCGGTCATCGCGACGGTGTTGCCGCTGTATTGCAGGGCATGCACTATCGCACGTTTTTGGTCCGGGCGGACTCGCCCGAAAGTGGTGTACTTCGCCAATGTTTCGGCCAGTCGATCGGGGCTGGTGGGCAACTTGCGGGCGTCGAGGGTCTCCCCGTCAAGGCCCAGCGCCGATGCCACCGCACCCACTGAGGCGGCGTTGTCGCCGGAGATTACTTTCACCGAAACTCCTTGTCCAGCAAAGTAATCCAAGGTATCATGCGCATCTGGGCGGACCCTTTGCTCCAGCATGATCAGAGCAGTCGGGACTACGCGGCCCGGAGCCTGAGGGTGGTCGACGGGCAGGTCGGTGAGCCCGAGTAGCAGCACGCGCAGTCCCTGTGAACCCGCGGCCTCGGCCTGCCCGGCAACCGTTGACGACGGATCGGCCAGCACGTCGGGCGCGCCGAGCACCCAGTTGCCGTGCTGGCCGTAGGAGACCCCGCTCCACTTCGTGGCCGACTTGAACGGGGCGGTCGCGGTGACGGTCCAGCCCGGCGGGTTGCGGTAGGCCTCAGCCAGGGCCTGGATGCTGGCGTTGGGGCGGGCGTCATTTGCAGCGATCGACGCCAATGCATCGATGATCGTGTCCATACCGGTCGCAGAATCGAGCCGCTGCAGGTCGGCCACCTGCATCCGGTTCTCGGTAAGTGTCCCGGTCTTGTCTGCGCACACCACATTGACCCGGGCCAGGCCTTCGATAGCGGGCAGCTCCTGCACCAGGCACTGGCGGCGGCCAAGGCGAACGACGCCCACTGCGAACGCGATCGAAGTCATCAGTACCAGGCCTTCGGGCACCATCGGGACCAGGGCGCCGACGGTGTGCAGCACGGATTGCTGCCACCCCGCATGGGTGGTGAAGAGCTGCGTATAGATAATCAGCAGCCCGGCTGGAATCAGCAGATAGGTGATGAACTGGAGAATCTTGTTGATTCCGGCCTGCAGCTCCGAACGCACCAGGGTGAACTTGCTGGCCTCGGCGGTCAGCCCTGCTGCGTAGGCATCGCGTCCCACTTTCGTGGCCCGGTAGGCACCCGTCCCCGCGACGACGAAACTGCCCGACATCACCGTGTCATCAATGTCCTTCAGGACCGGGTCGGCCTCACCGGTGAGCAGCGATTCGTCGATCTCCAGCCCGGACTCCTCGACCACCACGCCATCGACGACGACCTGATCCCCCGGACCCAGTTCGATGACGTCGTCGAGCACCACTTGGTTGGGCGACAGTGCACGTGCTCCGTCTGCCCGGCGCACCACCGGCTTGGCCTGCCCGAGAATGGACAGCTTGTCCAGCGTCTGTTTGGCCCGCAGCTCCTGCACCATACCGACGACGCTGTTGACAATGATCAGAAGCCCGAACAGCCCGTTGATCAATGAGCCGGTCGCCAGCACGATTGCGAACAGCACCGCCAATATCGCGTTGATCCGAGTGAAAACGTTCGCCCGGATGATGTCGACTACGCTGCGGGTCGCCCGGCTCGGGACATCGTTGACCCTGCCATCGGCAACCCGCTGGGCCACTTCGACGGGCGTCAACCCGGCGGCCGGCGGCGCGGTCATGAACCGAAAGCCTACGGAAGAAGTTGTCGGGTAGTGCGGATGTCGACGTTATCGAGCCGAGAACCCTGGCTGCGGTGCCGCGCTGAAAGGTCAGCAGCCTCGTTAACTGGCGACGCTCGGAGAATGATCTGCCGATGGTGCGATCGCGTGATAGCGCAGAGTATTTCGGCGCAAATTCAGCCATGATCCGCCGCACGTTGCAGGATGGCTTCCTGCACCGATGTCAGCCGTGCCCGGACCCGTGCGTCGGCCGCTTCTTGCTCGGCGCTGGTGACGATGATCGCATCGGGCCCGGGGAATACCAAGGCCTCATGTCCGGTCTCGAGCCACCGGACCATGTACGGCGCCGATCCGTCGTCCACCAAGGCGTCACGAGTCGGGTCGGCAATAGGGACCAATGACCCTAGGCCGACCTCCCGAACCGTCGATAGCTTCCCGGTACCCGATCACCCCCACAGCGGCCGGCGATACCCGCGGCAGTCGGAGCGGCCCGACGGTCTCAGACCCCCGATGGTCGGGCGACGATCACCGGCGTCCGGGCCAATTGGGCGACGGCTTCACTCACCGAACCCACCAGCATTCCACCGAATCCGCCGCGTCCACGGCTGCCGACGACCAGCAGCTGTGCGTCCGCGGCATGTGTCACCAGCTGATGTGCGGGCTGATCGCGGGCGATGATCCAACGTACCTTCACATCGGGGTACTGCTCCCGCCAGCCCGCCAGCCGCTCGGCAACCACTTGTTCGGCCATTGACCGCGTGGCCGGCCAATCGAGGCCCGGCCACCCCGAAATGTCAACGTCGCTCCAGGTGTGCAAGGCAACTAATTCCACGTTTCGACGTGCAGCCTCGTCGAATGCGATCGCGGTCGCCAACTCCGATGCCGGCGAGCCGTCAATGCCGACCAGCACAGCCGCCTGACGTTCGTTCTGCAGCAGCGGATCCCCGTCGTGAATGATCGCGACCGGGCAATGCGCGTGACGTAATACCCCGGAACCGACTGAACCGAGCTGGCGACCGGGCCTGCTGCTGCCAGCGGACCCGACGACCAAGAGCTCGGCGTCCTTCGACAAGTCGGTCAGTGTGGGAACCGCCGCAGATGACAAGACCTCGGTCCGGATCTGGCTGAGACCTCCCGGTTGGCAGATCTTTTCAGCGATTTTGACCGCGTCAGCAACCAGTCGGTGCCCATGATCTTTCTGCCATTGCGCCAAGCCCGGCGACAACGGTGCTTCCCACCACGTCGTCAAGCTCGGCGAAACAGCGTGCACGAGGTTGAGCGGGATACTCCGTAACACGGCTTCGTGCGCCGCCCAATCCACCGCCGCCATGGCGGCCGGGGAGTCGTCGACGCCGACGACAATTCCCAAATGCGCATTGTGAGACGACATGCCTTCTCCCAGAGACGTTGCGTTCCAGAGGCTGCCGACGACGTTATTAGAGCCGGACGCACAATATCAGGGGTCATTTGTCACCACCGATATGGCCATAAGGCCTGCGCGACATCACCTCAATTGCCTTGGGTCCCGCAGGACACCTTCTCAAGTGGAGTCTTTTTGCCCTAGCGGCTGTTACCGAGCCCGGAGCACTCTGGATTAACTATTTACAGCTGGCAGAAAGGGGTGACCCCGATGAGCGCTCACTTCCCGGATCGTGAGACCATCCACGCGGTCTTGTCGCTGGCCACCCGTGCGCCGTCGGTGCACAACACCCAGCCGTGGCGTTGGCGGGTTGGTTCGGACAGCTTGCACCTCTACGCCGACCGCGGATTGCATCTGCCCAGCACGGACCCCGACGGCCGCGATCTGATCTTGAGCTGCGGTATTGCCCTGCATCACTGCGTGGTAGCACTAGCGGCGCTCGGCTGGCAGTCGAAGGTTCACCGGCTGCCCAATCCCGACGAGCCCGAACACCTTGCCGCCGTTGAGGTTTACCGCCATCCAGCCACCGAAGTCGATATCGCCTTGGCGGCGGCGATTCCTCGACGGCGCACCGACCGGCGCCGGTACAGCTCGTGGAGCGTTCCGGTCAACTACATCACCTTGCTGGGTGCCCGCGCGGCACGCGCGGGTGTCATGTTACGTCAAATAGAGTCATTGCCCGAATTGGAACACATTGTCGCGCAAGCGGTTCAGCGACACCTGAAGGATCTTGACTACCTGACCGAACTCACCACCTGGAGCGGGCGATACGCATCGTTGGCGGGCGTGCCCGCTCGCAGCACGCCGGAGTCCGACCCAAAGGCGCCGCTGCCGCCTCGACTGTTCGCCGGTCCGGTACTGGCGCAGCCGCCGGATACGGAACCGGTCGCCGACAATGCGGTCGTGTTGGCGCTCGGCACCAAAGACGACAGCCTGTTGTCACGGCTGCGGGCCGGGGAGGCCACCAGCCTGATGTTGTTGAGTGCAACGGCGCTGGGCCTTGCCAGCTGCCCAGTCACTGAACCGTTGGAAGTCACCGAAACACGTGATGCCGTGCAGATTGCGGTTTTCGGGATCAGCGGGTTCCCGCAGATGTTGCTGCGGATCGGCTGGGCTCCGGTCAATGCCGATCCGTTGCCGGCAACTCCTCGCCGCCCGCTGCAAGATACGGTTGAGTACTTGGACGGATCAGTCTTTAGCTAAGGCAGCGGCCAGGTCGATGTCGAGATGTACGACACCGCCGTCATAGCGCTTGTCTTTCGGATGCAGGCCGGCATCGTGAAGCACTTTGAACATCAAGTGATTGGTCGTCAAGACGTCTGCGACCAAGTGTTGAATCCCGTTGTCACCGGCGATCTGTGCGAGCCGCCGTAGCAGCGCGGTTCCTACTCCGCGGAGATGGTCCTCATGGGCGACGACAACAGCGACATCCGCGGTGGCCGGCTTACCGCACATCGCATAGTGTGCAACGCCGATCAACGTTCCTGATTCGAAGGCCCCCAGTGCGTAGTTTCCGCCGTCGCTGTCAGTGAGCGTTTCAGCCAGAGTTGCCAGAAAAACCGGATGCGTGGTGAAGAACCTCAGATACAGTTCGCGGTCGCTGAGCGTGTCATGAAGCGTCGCAGTGAATACATCGTCCACTATTGAGCTTTCGGTGATTTCAGCGGGCCGGCATTCGCTGATTCGACCTAGGACCGGACGATCAGCACCGAGCATTCGCCGTGGCCGAGGATGGGATGGCGATGTGGCCCAATGAGACGTGCGACCTGGTCGGCATCGGTGCTGCCGATCACGGCGAGCTGTATCGTTCTGTCCATCACGGCGAGGAAGTCGGCAATGTCGGCGCGCGTGGCCCCGGCGTGGATTGTTACGTTGGGGTGGCGCCGGCTCCAGGACTCGATCCGCCGGTCCAGCTCGTCACTGGGGATGTCCCCGTTGTCTTTTCGTAGCTCTCCGACTGCGAGGACCGGCGCCTGGCGTAGTTGCGCCTCTTCCATCGCCCGCTCAACGACTTGGTCGTTGTCGGGTGAGTCATTGATCGCGACCACGATCAAAGCGCTGCCAGGCTTCGGCTGGCTCTGCTGGGTGCGAATAATCGCGACCGGGCAGTGGGCGCCCTCGGCGAGCTCGGCGGCGGTGGAACCTAATAATGCGCGTGCGAAGCGTCCGATTCCGACCGAGCCCAGACAGATCATCGCGGCGTGCCCGGATTCCTCGATAAGTGTCGACGCGGGACCACCCTGCAGGATCGCGGTTTCGAGTTTGACAGGTTTCCCGGTGGCTTCCACGGCGGCGGCGGCGATGCGCAGTGCGGTCTCGCCGAATTCCACTTCCATCCGCACATTGCCGACCGACGCGAGCGGGGCGGGCTCGGCCTGCTCCGGGATCACCTGGACCAGGCGCAGCGGGATCTCTCGACTGACAGCTTCATCGACAGCCCACTCCGCGGCTTGGATCGCGGCTTGAGATCCATCGATACCGACGATGACAGCGGGGGAGTTTGGCGTGTGCGATTCGGGCATCGGTGTTCCTGTCAACTTTCCAGCCGTAGAACTTCGGAGAGGGATCGCCGCGGTGTCGGCGGTGGCATTTTTTCGGTGACCGGTACCACGCCCACACGGACCAGGACTTGCGGTACGGCGTCGTGCTCAACGAGCGACTGGATGAGTTCGCGGGTCACGTAGAGCTCGGTGAGGTGCGTTACCGGGCAGGTGGCGAGGCCGCCCATCGTGCATTCCAGCAAGACCGCGGAGAGCGCTTCGCCGGAAGCCAATGCATCGGTGCGACCGCTGTGGTCGGTGGACAGCAACAGAACTTTGGCGTGGTCTTCGGGAATATCGGCCCGTCGTTCGGGCTGATGGGTGGTCGGGAATGTCCGGTCTATCCCAACTCGGTCACCTTCGGCCGTCGAGACCAGGGCACTGTACGGGATGCCTTCCGAAGCCTCGAATGGCGCTGTCCACCAATGCAGTTCGTTATGGTATGGGATGTCATAAAAGCGCAACGACTCGGCGAGCTGGGTTGCCTCGGCGAGTCGGGGACGCGAATCGTCAGGGAGTACGTCCAGGTGAACGGCCGCTTGGTCGACCGCACTGTGCAGCAGGGGTTCGAAGGACTGCCAGTCCGTCGGCCCGCTGAACGGCAGCCGATCGGTGTGGCGTGCCCAGATGGCGCTGGCGCGACGCCGATCGTGGTCGGTCACACAATCTGTCGGCGTGAATTGGATTGTCGCGAGGTGAGTCGGGCTGTCGGGACTTGGGAACCGCTCGACATGCGAACGCCAACCGGCCGCGGCCATCGCCACCCGCAGATGATCGAGGGCCGCACCGCAACTGATCAGTGCTTGTCGGGCGGACTGGTCGGTGTCGGTTACTCGATCTGAATCGAGAAACAATTGCAGTTGACCGCTGTCGAACACCCACTGCCAGGGTTGGCTGTTGTGCAATGACGGAGCACGGCACGCTGACCGCACCGCATCCTCGATGACTTCGGCTGTCACCGCGGTGGCAGGCATCTCTCGACCTCCGATCGTCACCTGCCATCCAGGGTTGTCGGGCGGCGCCGGTTAACGGCAGGGCCATTGGTCCCCGATCGGGGTGCCATCGGGCCATGCCCCGGCCGACCGTCATCGCGCGTCGGCCGCTCGCCTCGCCCGCGGGCGTTCGTCGGCGAACCCTCGGACCAGGTGTGCACGCACGAACTCGGCCACGACATCAGGGTCGTCCATGTCCAGTGTCGACGAGGGTGTGCTGAACAGCGAGAACAGTATGCGCGCGAACCATTCGCCGGCGGACTGGATGTCGAGATCTTTGCGGACCTCGCCGGTGAGCTGGGCCGCGGCGAGGTGCGGCGCGAGGAAGTCGACGCATTCGCGCAGCAAGACGGCGGCGTCTTTGGTCAGCAGCAGGCTGATCGCCTCTTCGTCGAAGTACTTCTCGGAGGCGATGACGCGTCGCGCCTGGGTCACGAATACCGCTGCGCGGCTGAGCTTGTCCTCCAGCGAGCTGCCCCGGTCCATCGCCGCGGACATCTGGCGATAGAACTGCTCAGAAGCATGCTCGGCGCAGGCTTCGACGATGGCGGCCTTGTCGCGGAAGTACTCGTAGATCGTGCTGCGGGAGACACCGGCGGCCTTCGCGATGTCGACGATCGTGGCCTTCTGCAGTCCTTGCTTGCGGAAGCAGGTATACGCGGACTCGACGATGAGCTCGCGGGTATCCGTCGCTTGAGTCAACGCAGAAGCTTGAGTCATCAGGGAACCAAAGCGCCTCTGGGCACCAACCCGGCGTCGGCGGATTCGAATGCGGCGTTGACGTCGGTAGAGATGGAACGGCTTGGGCATCAGTCGGCTGAACGGAAAACTGGTGTGCTGCAGAAACGACAAGCCGATCGCCAAGGTGACCGGGTCGTAGAGCATCACGCCCCGCACCGATTTGTTGCCGTAGACCAGAACACTGGGATCGAGCTCGAAAGTGCGTCCGGTTCCGATATTCCCGACCTCGAGCAACGTTCCGCCGTTATTGAGGAAGCCGATACCGTCGGGAATTACGCCCGGAGAGCCGACGACTTCCAGCACCCAGTCGGCGCCGATGCCGTCGGTGCGCAGGTGGATCTGCTCGGTGATTTCGGTGGTCGAGATGCCGCTGGCGTCGATACAGTGCGTGGCGCCGAAATCGGACGCGACGTCGAGCCGCTGCGGCGAGCTTGTCGATAACGATGACCTCCGCGGCACCCGCGGTGTGCGCGACGGCGGCGGCGTTGATGCCGAGCCCACCAGCGCCCTGGATGACGACCGTATCGCCCAGCCGCACGTCGCGCAGTGCGAACAGCACTTGGGCCAGAGCGCAATTGAGCGGCGCGACGGCCTCGTCGGTGAGGTCTTCGGGCACCTTGTACAGCGGCTGTCTGCGAGTGGTGTAGTAGTACTCGCCATGCGCGCCGACGAAGTGCGGGGCTTGGTCATGGGTGCGGAATTCGCCCGCCATCAGGTTCTGGCAGGCATGGGGCCGGCCGCGTGCGCACGCATGGCATTGCCCGCACGTCCAAAAGTAGGGCGTGACGACACGGTCGCCCACCGCCAGCGGCTTGCCAGTCGCGTCGGTAGTCAGTCCCTCGCCGAGCTCGGCGACCTCCCCGACCATTTCGTGGCCCATCGCAAACGGGTAGAACAGGGGGAGCTCGCCGCGGAAGATATGCAAGTCGGAGCCGCAGATTCCGGCCATTCGCAGCTTCAGCGCAGCGGTACCCGGGGCCGGGGTGGTGAGCGGAAACTCGGCGAGTTCGATCGGCCCGCCGACCGCGGTCAGCAACGCGATCTTCGGCATGACGGCTTCCCTACCTATCCGGCGCGAGGATCAGACCGCTGGTGGGCACCCCGGTGCCGGACGTGACCAGCACGTGCTCGACGTCGTCGACTTGGTTATACGACGTTCCGCGTATCTGGCGGACGCCCTCGGTGATGCCGTTCATGCCATGGATGTAGGCCTCGCCGAGCAGTCCGCCGTTGGTGTTGATCGGCAGTTCGCCGCCCAGCGACAACCGCTCCACGGTGGCGAAGTCTTTGGCTTCGCCGCGCCCGCAGAACCCGAGTTCCTCGAATTGGGTGAACACGAACGGAGTGAAATGGTCGTAGATGAAGGCGGTTTGGATGTCTTGCGGCTTTAGGCCCGAATCGCGCCACAGCCGGTCGGCCACCACACCCATCTCCGGCAGCCCGGTGATGTCGTCGCGGTAGTAGCTGGTCATCATCTCACCGTTGGCGGCTGCGCCCTGCGCGGCGGCGGTGATGATCGCCGGCGGTTGGCGCAGGTCGCGGGCGCGCTCGGCGCTGGTAACCACCAGGGCGACTCCGCCGTCGCTTTCCTGACAGCAATCGAGCAGTCGCAGAACAGGTTCGATGATCCAGCGGGAATTCTGGTGATCTTCCAGCGTGATCGGGCGCTGGTAGAACCACGCGTTGGGATTCTTGGCCGCGTGCATACGGTCCACCACGGCGATACGGCCGAAGTCCTGGTTGGTGACTCCATAGGTGGACATGTAGCGCTGAGCGTGCATCGCGACCCACGCCGCGGGAGTGAGCAACCCGAATGGCGCATAGTGCGCCATGAACAGCGGGGTCTCCGCACTGGTGCGTCCGCTACCGCCGAAGCGAACGCCCGAACGCTCGTTGAAGGCGCGCCAGCACACCACCACATCGGCGACGCCGGACGCGACGGCCATCGCGGCATGCACCACCGTGCCCGCCGCCGCCCCGCCGCCATGATGTACGCGGGAAAAGAAACTCAGGTCACCGATGCCCACATTGCGGGCGATGTCGATCTCGTCACTGGAGTCCATGGTGAAGGTGACCATGCCGTCGACATCGCTCGGCGCCAGGCCGGCGTCATCCAGCGCGGCACTGACCGCTTCGCACGCCAATTGCAGCTCGCTGCGCCCGGATTCCTTCGAGAACTCGGTCTGGCCGATGCCGACAATGGCGCAGCTGCCCGGAAGCGAGCCGCTCATGCGCCTGCTCCGTCGAGCAGGCTGAGAACCGCGGTGCCCGAGACATGATCGCCGAGGCTGTTGGATGCCTTGAAGGCCACCTCGACGAAATTCTCGTCCGTCGCCCCCGGGTGGGAACCTCTGGTTTTGCCGGTCACCTTGCCGGTGAAGCGCAGCGGGTCGTCCGGAAAGCACGGCACGCCCAACCGGATCGACAGCTTGGTGACCATCGCTTCAGGTCCGGCCCAGTCGGTGAGGAACCGCACGCAGTACCCGTTGGAGGTCAAGATGTTCATGAACAAGTTGGGCGAGCCTTGCTTGTTGGCGTAGTCACGGTCGTGGTGCACCGGCATGAAGTCACGCGACGCAATCGCGCCTGCGACGATCATCGTGGTGGTGATCGGGATTTCCAGCGGAGTCACCTCATCACCGACCTCGATGTCGTCCCACTGCAGGGTCTTTCGAGTAGTCGTTCGGTGGGCTTTGGCCGTCGTCATAGCCGTCCTTTCGGATATGTGCTGCCGAGCTGCGCGAGTTGCTGGGAAGCCGAACCCAAGGTGAGTTCGTTCTGCTTGGCCCACAAGAAGTAACGATGCAGGGGATAGGTGATGTCGATGCCGATGCCGCCGTGCACGTGTTGGGTGGTGGCCGCGACCCGGGCGCCGGCCTCGGCAGCCCAGAACTTCGCGATGCGTGCTGCGCGGACGGTTTTGTCAGTGGGCCTTCCTTCCGCGATCAGCCAGGCCGCGTGCCAGGTGGTCCACCGGATCGCCTCGACGTCGATGAATCCGTCGGCCATCCGCTGTTGCACCGCCTGGAAGCTGCCGATCGGGCGCCCGAATTGTTCACGGCCGGTGGTGTATTCGGCGGCTATCCGCAAGGCACGATCGGAGACGCCGAGCTGAACCGCGCAGAGTCCGACCAGCGCGCGGGTGTAGAGCGAATCGACCAGGTCGGCCGGGCCCTCAAGCCGGTCCGCGGCGGAAACGATTGCGCCGTCGAGGAATACATCGGCGTACGGTTCGCCGTTGGTGGTCATCACCGGCCGGATGCCGACGCCGGGGGCATCGGTGGCCAGCAGGAACAGGCCCACGGCGCCGTCATCGGTGGTGGCCGGGATGAGCACGGTGTCGGCCAGTTGGGCTGACGGCACCAACTCTTTCGTCCCGTCCAGCCGCCAGTGCGGTCCGTCGCGACGCGCGGTGGTAGCCGGGCGGATCGGGTCAGAGCGGCCCGGCTCGTTCAGGCCCGCGGTCAGGATGCGGGTTCCGCCGATGACGCCGGGCAGGAAGCGTCGCTGTTGTTCCGGGCTCCCGTGCCGGGCGATCGGGTCGGCGCCCAGCAGCAGCGCCGGGTAGGCAGGCACCGGCGCCACGCTGGCGCCGACTTCGGCCAGCAATACCGCGAGTTCCAGGAAGCCGCCGCCGTTACCGCCGATCGACTCCGGCAGTCCGGTGCCCAGCAGGTCGACGGATGCGAGTTCCTTCCACAGCGCGGCGTCGTAGCGGATCTCGCCGGCTTCCAGTTCGGTGAGTCGTTCCGGGGTGGCCCGACGCTCGAACACGTCTCGGGCGAGCTTGCTGATGGTTTCCTGCTCTTCGGTGAACGTGAAGTCCATCGGAGATCACCCGGCCGGCCGGAACTGGTGCAGCACAAGGTCTCCGTCGGCTCCTTCGAAATTCTGATAGAACACCTCGACCGGCATGCCGACCGTGACGTCGGCCGGGTCGATATCGCACAGGTTCGATACCAGCCGTACGCCTTCGGCAAGCTGCACCAGGACGACGATGTAGGGATAGTCGAAGAACGGGAACCGCGGTTCGTGGGGCATCACATAGCTGTAGACAGTGCCCTGACCCGACGACTCGATCGCTTCCCAGTCCAGGGAACGGCATTTCGGGCACATCGGCCGCGGGGGGTTGCGCAGCGCGCCACACCCATTGCAGCGCTGAATCAACAACTTGTGGTCGCGCAGCCCGTTCCAGAAGAACTCGGTGTCCGCACTGATGGTCGGTGCCAGGCGGGTCGCCATCAATTTTCCGGCCTGAATCGCAGCACCCGGAACCGCTGCCGCCCGAGCACCTCGCCGTTCTGATCGGTATAGGTCGTCACCCAGGTCAGGAAGAAACCGGTGCCCAGCGCCGTCTTCTTCTCCTCCGAAACGTCCTCGTATACCCCGGTCGCACTGATGACATCGCCCAGCCGTGGATAGCGTTCGATCTCGAACTCCGAGTTGGTCGCAACGGTGCTGGTGTACCCGGCCTCGTCGAGGAATGCCGTTGGGTTGCTGGTGATCTCCGTGGGGGCGCCGCCCCGCTCGCCGATCCCCTCCAACTTCGGTGACGGCATGATCCAGGTTTGCAGCATGACCGGCGGTGACACGATGCCGCCGAACCGGGACTTGGCCGCGAACTCCGGGTCGAGATAGACGGGGTTCATGTCGGCGAGCGCATATGCCCAGTGCCGAATCATCGGTTGATTGACCGGATCCGGTGCCACCGAGGGTTTTCCGCTACCGCCGGTAGGCTGGCCGACGAGCGCTCGCAGCCTGGCGCGAAACTCGGTATCTGAGTTGGTCACTGAGTTGGTCCTCCTGACTGATTCGCGGCCCGGAGATCGCGGGGTGCTCTGGGCATCCCCAACCCGGCCATGGCGATGATGTCGCGCTGAATTTCGTTGGCGCCGCCCCCGAAGGTGTTGATGACCGCCCATCGATACGCCGTTTCCAGCGCCCCGCGCAGCGGTGCGTCGGCGCCGGAGCGTACGCCGTTGTGGTCCAGCACTTCCAGCAGCTCGCGTACGACCTGCTGGGTCAGCTCGGTACCGAAGACCTTGGCAGCCGATGCCTCGCCCATGCCGAGCATTCCCTTGGTCATGGCAGCGTTGACCCGCATGTTGACGAGCTTGTACGCCGCGACCTGTGCCTCGACGCGGGCCAGGGTGAGCTGCACCCAGGGCTGGTCGATCACGCGGCCGCCGTCGAGCCTGGTGGTGGTGGCCCAGTCCAGCGTCTTCTCGAACAGTGGCTCGAGCGCACCGAGATTGCCCAGGGCGGCCCGTTCGAAGTTCAACTGGGTGGTGATCAGCTGCCAACCCTGATTTTCACCGGCCACGATCGCACTCGCCGGGACCCGCACGTCGTCGTAGAACGTGTAGAAGGTGGAGATGCCCGGCATGGTGTGCAGCGGTTGCCAGGAAAATCCAGGCGACGAGGTGGGCACGATGAAGATGGAAATGCCCTTGTGCTTCTTCGCGTTTGGGTCGGTCCGTGCGGCCAGCCAGATGTAGTCGGCATATGCGGCGCCGCTGGTGAACATCTTCTGCCCGTTGATGACGTAGTCGTCGCCGTCGCGTACCGCGTTGGTACTCAGCGATGCCAGGTCGCTTCCCGCGCCCGGCTCGGAATATCCGATCGCGAACTCGACGCTGCCGTCGAGGATCGCCGGCAGAAACGTCTGCTTCTGTTCCTCGGTGCCGTAATGCATGAGCGTCGGCCCGACCGTATTGAGCGTCACCAGCGGAATCGGCGCGTTGACCCGTTGTGCTTCCTCGGCGAAGATGAACTGCTCAATTGCCGAGAAACCCTGCCCGCCATACTCTTTGGGCCATCCAACACCTAACAGGTTGGCCGCGGCCAGGGCGCGTATGCATTCCCGCACCTCGGGGCCGCCTTCCATGCGGGCACTCAGCGCGAGAGTACGTTCGGGCGTCATCACCTGTTCCAGCGCAGCCCGAATCTCGCAACGCAGCCGCTCTTGCTCGGGGGTGTAGTCGAGTCGCATCGCTCAGGCTCCCAGCCGGACCGGCATCCGCTTGACCCCGGGCACCATGGTGGCCCGCATCCGGTCGACCTCCCCGGCCAGCTCGAGTCTGGGAAACCGGCGCAGCAGCTCCTCGAACATCACTGTCGCCTCTAGCCGCGCCAGTTGCGCGCCCACGCACGAATGTTCACCACAGCCGAACGCGATGTGCGGGTTCGGGTGGCGAGTTACCTTGAACTCTTCTGAGTCGCAACCGAATATGTCCTCATCACGGTTAGCTGACCCGTACAGCATCACCACCACGTCACCTGCGGCGATCCGCTGGCCGCGGATCTGCACGTCGACCACCGCAGTGCGCGCCATATGGACCACTGGGCTGTTCCACCGCAGCATCTCCTCGACGGCGCCCGGGATCAATGCAGGCTCCTCGATCAGCAAGCGGCATTGGTCAGGATGGGCGATCAGCGCGAGCGTGCCCAGCGCGATCAGATTGCGCGTCGTCTCGTTGCCGGCGACCAGCAGCAGAAAGGCGAAGTTGAGCAGGTCTTCGTCGGTCAGCCGGTCCCCATCGATCTCGGCGCCGGCCAGAACCGACAGCAAGTCGTCGCGCGCCTCGACGCGCCTGGCCCCGATCAGCTTCTGGAAATACTCGAAAAGCTGACCAAGGGCCACCATGGGATCGAGGTCGATCTCCGGGTCGGCGGTTCCGGTGGCTGCGTCCGACCACGCCCGGAACTGCTCCCAATCGTCTGGCGGGGCGCCGATCAGCTCGGCGATCATCCGGGTCGGCAGCGGAGCGGCGATCTCTTCGGCGAACTCGTGCACGGAATTTGGTTGCAGACCATCCAGAATGCCCCGGACGATCTCGCGGATCTTGGGCTCCAGCACGGCGACCCGGCGCCGGGTGAACCCCGAGTTGATCAGCTTGCGCAGCTGCCGGTGCCGCGGCGGATCGGTGAAGATGAGGTTGCCCGGTTGGACCGGATTGGGCATCGCCGGGTCGGGAATGGAGATGCCTTGGGTGGACGTGAACATGGCCGGGCTACTCGACACGAAGCGGATGTCTTCGTAGCGGAGGAGTGCCCAGAACTTGGTGACATCGTTCCAGCACACTGGCGCCGTCGCGCGCAGCTCGCGGTATGCCGGATAGGGATCGCCGGCATAAAAGTCGGGCGAGTGCAGCGGGACTGCCGAACAAGGCTTAGTGTCCACAAACCTCCCTCGACGGCCACGATCGTACATTTCCATATGATCTGTCCGGTGCACTCTGTTTACTCTGGCCATACCGCCAATGTCAATATGCCTGTCGGCAAACAAAAATAAGCACACGGTTGTCCGGATGCGACGTTGACCATTGACGACGACAGCCCGACAGGTGTACACCGAACGTTGAGCCGCCGGACCGTTCGAAGGAATCAACATGGCTGACCAACGCTCACTCATCGACAGCTACGCGGTCTACATCGACGGGCAGTGGGTCGAACCGGAGAACGGCCGCTACGACGACATCAATCCGGCCACCGAGGCGGTGATCGCCTCCGCGCCTGACCCAAGTCCCGCACAGGTCGACAGCGCGATCGCCGCCGCCCGGGCGGCGTTCGACGCCGGGCCGTGGGCCGACGCCGGACCCGAGCAGCGGGCGGGCTGGCTCAACCAGCTCGGCGCGGCGTTGCTCGAGCACGCCGACGAGTTCTATGCGCTGGCTCAACTGGAATGGGGCTGCACCGCCAACGAGCGAGTCATCCACATCGACGGAGCGGCGTTCACGACGTTGAACACCGCAGAACTGGCCACCCATCCCGTCGAGGAGAAGATCGACGCGTTTGGCGCGGCCGGCACCACGGTGCTGCGCTATGAGCCGCTGGGTGTGGTGTCGATTCTGACACCGTGGAACTTCCCGCACTTTCTCAATGTCATGAAGGTGAGCGCCGCGCTGGCCGCCGGCAACACCGTCGTGCTCAAGCCGTCGCCACTGACCCCAGTCGCCGGACTTGCGCTGGCGCGAATCATCGACGAGCACACCGACATTCCACCGGGCGTGGTCAACGTCATCACCCCCTCCGATATCGAGTCCAGCAAGTTGCTGACGGTCGACCCGCGCATCGACATGGTCAGCTTCACCGGAAGCTCGGTCGTCGGCCGGGACGTGATGGCCGCCGCAGGCGGCACCATGAAGCGGCTGCTGCTCGAATGTGGGGGCAAGTCGGCCAGCATCGTGCTCGATGACATCTCGCTCAGCGACGAGATGCTGGAACGGATGCTGTTCGAGTCCTGCTCATTCCACGCCGGACAGGCTTGCATCCTGCACAGCCGGTTGCTGGTTCCCGAATCGATGCACGACGAGGTCGTCGATCGGCTGGTCGCACTGGCCCGCGCAGTAAAGGTCGGCGATCCGACCGATCCCGATGTGCAGATGGGTCCGCTGATCAGCGCCGCACAACTGCAACGCGTTCAGGCGCATGTGGACCGGGCGCTCGACGATGGCGCCAAGCTGGTGACCGGGGGCGGCCGACCGGCCGGCTTGGACACCGGCTTTTACTTCGAGCCGACGATCCTGACCGACGTCACGCCCGATGCGCCGATCGCCCAGGAGGAAGTGTTCGGGCCGGTGCTGTCGGTGCTGCGTTACAACGACGACGATGAGGCGGTGCGGATCGCGAACAACTCGCAATACGGGCTGTCCGGTGCGGTGTGGGGCACTGATGTGGACCGTGCTGTCAGCATTGCCCGCCGGGTGCGCACCGGGCAGATCGCGGTCAACGGTTTCGGTCCCGGCGGTGCGCCGTTCGGGGGCTTCAGCCAGAGTGGGATCGGCCGGGAAAGTGGCGGAATCATGGGAATTCGTCAGTACATGGAGCCGAAGGCCATGGGACTGCCCGCGTGAGTCGCGCGGGCGACGATGCAGAGCGCAGCGATGAGGTGGGGGCACCTCCCGCGTGCGGGGGAGAGTGGCGCAGATGAGCGGCGCCTTGGACGGGCTTCGCGTGATCGAGATCGCCAACGAGATCTCAGGTCCCTACTGCGGCAAACTGCTCGCCGATCTCGGTGCAGATGTCACCAAAATTGAAGGACCGGAAGGGGATTCGCTGCGTCGGTGGGGCCCGTTTCCCGGTGGCGAACCCGATCCCGATCGCTGCGGACTGTTCGAGTACCTCAACGCCGGCAAGCACGGCGTAGTCCTCGACCTCAGGCGCGAAGGCCAGGCGGCGGTCGCACGTGAGCTCGTCGGCGACGCCGATGTCCTCATCGACGCGCTGGCTCCCGGAGCTCTGGACACCTCGGGGCTCGAAATCCAAGCCCTGCAAAGCATCAATCCTCGGCTGGTTGTGGTGCGCATCTCAAATTTCGGACTGCACGGGCCATTTCGTGATCGCGTGGAGACGTCGCTGACACTTCAGGCGGCATCAGGCTGGATCTCGGCACGTGATCCCGACCGCCCGCCCGTACAGGCAGGCGCCCGGATCGCTGAATACGTCGCAGGCGGCTACGCCGCGCTGGGTGCGCTGACCGCGCTGCGGATCCCATTCAGGAATCGGGTGACCGAGGTGGATGTCTCGGTGTTCGAGTCACTGCTGTCCACGCTGCCCTATCCGATGCTGATGGCCGAGCGAATGCGCACGCTGGGTTTGCCGTCCAACACGCGCTCAAGCCCGATGCTGGGCGTCGTCCGCGCGGCCGACGGCTGGGTCGGAATCAACTGCCTGACCGGGCAGCACTGGCTCGACGTGTGCGCGATGCTCGGATTGCCCGAGTTCGGCGAGCAGCAGTACGCCATCATGATGGGTGGCCCGGAGCGTGCCGAGTTCTTCGCGGCCGCACAGCCCTGGCTGAGCGAGCGAACGGTCGCCGACATCGTCGAACTCAGTCAGGCGCTGCGTATCCCGGCGGCACCGGTGGCAGATGGCGCCACCGCACTGCAATGTCCGCAGTTCGTCAAGCGGGAGTTCTTCATCGATGCCGGAGGAAAGGGCTGGACTTTTCGGTGTCCTGGGCCGCCGTTTCGCCTTTCGAAGACATCGGCGATGCCGGTTAGCACACAATGCGGCGGAGCCTGGCCGACCGGCGAGATCACCGAACCGTCATTGCCGTTCGCCGGAACGAAAGTCCTTGACCTGACCACCTTCTGGGCAGGCGGCTACCTCACCTGTTACCTCGGTGCCCTCGGCGCCGACGTCATCAAAGTCGAATCGATTCAGCGGCCGGACGGATTCCGCTACTCGGGAGCGTATCCGTACGAAGGCGACGACTGGTATGAGCGCAGCGCACTGTGGCAGGCCACCAACCTCAACAAGCGGGATGTCACCCTCGATTTGACCTCGCAGGCCGGCCGCCGACTGGCACGACGGCTTGCGGCACAGGCCGATGTCGTCGTGGAGAACTTCTCGCCCCGGGTGGTCGAGCAGTTCGGGTTGGACTACCAGTCGCTGGCAGCGCTGCGCCCCGACGTCATCGCGGTCCGGATGCCGGGATTCGGCCTCGACGGGCCGTGGCGGGACTACGTCGGTTGGGCGCTGAACATCGAGCAGGTTTCCGGCATGTCGGCGGTGACCGGCTACCCCGACGGTCCGCCGTGCAACGTGCAGGGCCCAGCCGACCCCATCGTCGGGGTGCACGCGGGCGTGGCACTGCTCGCCGCACTCGAGCACCGCCGCCGCACCGGAGACGGACAACTGATCGAGGTCGCGCAGATCGAAGTCGGCGCCGCCGTCACCGCCGAACCGGTGATCGAGTACTCGATGAATGGCATCGTCCGGCCGCGCGACGGCAACCGGCAACGCGGCTACTGCCAAGGCGTCTACCCGACCGACACCGATGATGCCTGGGTGGCAGTGTCCGTGCGCGACGACAGCGACTGGTCACAGCTGGTCGAGGTGATGGATCGCCCCAAGCTGCTCGAGGATGACCGGCTGGCGACCGCCGATCGCCGTGCTGCCGCCCATGACGTCTTCGACGACGCCGTCGCTGCCTGGACACGAACCCAGTCGCCCGCGAATATCGTTGCGGCTCTGCGGGAACGCGGTGTTCCGGCCGAGGAAGTAATCACAGCTGAGCGGATGTATGACGTGGCCCAACTCGAGGCGCGCAGGTACTACGAAGAGTTCGAGCATTCGGTCACCGGCAGGCACCGCTATCCCGGGTGGCCGTTCCGCATCACCCCGGGACCTGCACACCACCACCGCTTCGCACCGCCGACACTCGGCGAACACAACGACGAGGTCCTGAGCGGCCTCGGCCTGTCCGGTGATGAGCTGGCCGCCCTCCGTCGCGACCGGGTGATCGGCGAACAGGTCAGCGGTTCATAGGGCGACTTACAACCAGCACTGCCGGTCGCAAATCAGCAGGGTACACCGGGTGGCATCCAAAGCTGCTCGGCCCGAGGGGCCAAGCAGGATGTCGGTGGGACCTGGGTGCCGCGGGTCTGCCACGAGAACTTGGACCGGTTCGGCCGTTCTGTGCAGGTATTCCAAATAGTTGACCAAGCTGCCATGCCTGGGGACCGGTTGGATGTCGACATCGGGGTGATTTCGTCGCCAAGGCGTCAGGTATCGGTCTAGTCGTGCCGCCGCGGCGGCTGTCTTCTCGGCATCGTCGACACCGCCGTGCGGTGGCGTGGCTGTCAGCACCCGCAACGGCGCGCCACGAAGGCGGGCTTCGCGCAGGGCAAGCTCCAATACAGCGCTGCTGGCCGGTGATTCGTCCACGACCGCCAAAATGCAGCCAGTGGGACTGGGGACCGCGTTGAATGGGACCACTGCCACCGAACAGTGCGCAGAACCGGCCAGAGCCGCTGCAGTGGAACCGATGCGCCCTTGCACTGCGTGTTTCAATCCGGTTGAACCGACACAAATCATAGCCGCGGATCGTGACTCCGCCAGCAGGGTGGCGATTGGGCGGTCGTGCGCAATCTCGGCCTCGATCTTGACCGGCTTGCGTGTCGATTCGATGGAGGCAAAAGCGTCGCGGACGGCACCTTCGGCGCCGGGCTCGGCTTCGGAAGAATCGATCGCGTACACCAATCGCAGCGGCACGTCCCGCTCCACCGCCTCATCGACGGCCCATAATGCGGCTTGCCGCGCTGAACGCGAGCCGTCGATACCGACGACCACGCACGGGGATGGCGAAGAAGACTCGTGCATTATGTCTCCTGTCAGCTCTGTACGTGGAAGACGTCGGCGAGCGCTCGGCGCGGGGTGACCGGCGGCACGGTCTCCAGGGCAGGCGCCACACCAACCCTGATCAATACCTGCGGATGGCGGTCGGAATCGAGCAATGTGGCGACGAGCTCACGAGTAGTGCGCACCTCGGTGATATGTGTCAGGGCACAGGTGGCCAATCCGGCCATCGTGCATTCCAGTAAGACCGCGGAGAGCGCCTCACCGGATGCCAACGCATCCGCGCGACTGTCGGCATCGGTGGATAGCACCAGGATCTTGGCATGGTCTTCGGGAATCTCGATGCGCCGCTCGCCGCCACCCGTTACCGGGAAGTGCCGGCCGACATCGACCCGGTCGCTCTCCGCCGCTGACACCAGGGCAGCGTGCGGAATCCCGTCCGATGCTCGGAATTCACCCGTCCACCAACCTATTTCGGCATGATAGGCGGAGTCATAGAGTCGTAGTGATGTGGCGATTTGCGATGCCTCGGCCAGCTGTGGTCGTAGCTCGTCCGGTAACACGTCGAGGTGTACGGCGTCGTCGTCGACAACCTCATACATCATGGGTTCGAACGATTCCCAGTCCATCGGCCCGCTGAACGGCAGCCGGTCACTGCGCCGCATCAGGATTGCGTCGGCGCGCCGGCGCTGGGCGTCGGTGACATCGTCCATGGGCGTGAACGCGAGGGATGCAATGTGGTCCGGATCGCCTGGATCGGGGAAAAGTTTGGCATTTGTGTGCCAGCCACTTGCGGCCATCGCCACCCGCAGGTGGTGCAGAGCCGCCCCGCAACCCAAAAGCGCTTCACGGCGGGACTGGTCGTAGTCCAACACTCGCGTGGGATCGAGAAACAGCTGCAGGACACCGTGGTCGATTACCCACTGCCAAGGTTGGCTGTTGTGCAGCGATGGGGCGCGGCGAGCCAAACTCACTGCATCCTTCACGATTTCGACGTGCAGCGTCTTAGCCGGCATGGCCGCCTCCGGTTTCTGCATGTCTGCCATCGTTCCCGCGAGACCGCAGGGTTTGACAGGGCCGTTTGTCATCGAACTGGGGCCGTCCGGCCCCCTGCTGGCGGTAAAGATTTCGGCGTTCAAGCGGCTAAGGAGCCTTGCTTGCGGGCGATCAGAGGACTAATGGCCCTAAAGGCACCTGGCGGCCCGCGCCTAACGTGGGAAGACCAAGCGAAAAGCATTCACCGGTTGATAAGGGAGCCCTGAACTGCTAGAACGCGTAGAATCCACCGTGCTCAACGGGCACGGCAATCACTTGTGGGCAGTGAATGCATCCTTAGGAGGGGGTTAGCTGTGGTTACGGTTTTCCTGGTCGACGATCACGAAGTTGTCCGCCGCGGCCTGATCGAGTTGCTCAAAACCGACCCTGAACTCGACGTGGTGGGTGAGGCAGGTTCGGTCGCTGAAGCGCTGGCCAGGATTCCCGCGGTGCGCCCCGACGTTGCGGTGCTCGACGTTCGCTTGCCCGACGGCAACGGCATCGAACTGTGCCGCGACCTGTTGTCCAGCATGCCGGACTTGCGGTGTCTGATGCTGACGTCATTCACGTCTGACGAGGCGATGCTCGACGCGATCCTCGCCGGCGCCAGCGGTTATGTCGTGAAGGACATCAAGGGGATGGAATTGGCGCAGGCTGTGAAGGATGTGGGCGCCGGGCGATCGCTGCTCGATAATCGGGCCGCCGCGGCGCTGATGTCCAAACTGCGTGGGGAGGCCGAAAAGCCTGATCCGCTTTCTGGCCTCAGCAGCCAGGAACGTACTTTGCTGGGTCTGCTGAGCGAGGGCCTGACCAACAAACAGATCGCCGACCGGATGTTCTTGGCCGAAAAGACGGTTAAAAACTATGTTTCCCGGCTACTGGCCAAGCTGGGCATGGAACGTCGTACGCAGGCTGCGGTATTCGCAACCAAAGTGGAGCGCTCGCAGCAGCCGAATACCTAAGACACGATATCGGCGGCTCTGCAAGGACTTTGGTCCTCTTGGCCCGGGTCTTTCGGCCGGGGCTGATTGGATGCGTACTCCGCTAATCTGCAGGCCATGACTTACGTGATCGGCAACGCGTGCGTGGATGTGATCGACAAGTCGTGTGTCCAGGAGTGTCCGGTCGACTGCATCTACGAAGGTGCGCGGGCCATGTACATCAATCCGGATGAGTGTGTGGATTGCGGTGCCTGCAAATCGGCGTGCCGGGTCGATGCGATCTACTACGAAATCGATCTCCCGGAGGACCAGCGGCAACACCTGGCCGACAACGCTGCCTTTTTTCATGAAACGCTTCCCGGACGCGCGGGCCCGCTCGGCTCGCCCGGGGGAGCTGCCGGCCTGGGTCCGGTCGGCGCCGACACCCCGCTGGTCGCGGCGATGTCACGACAGGCCAGGTAACAAGTCGGCATACGGATGAAGGCCAGTGGCCCTCGGGAGTGGTGACTTCTGACTCTCCCGGCGAAATGCACCTACGGAGCAGAGTCATTGCAATGGAATACTTGTCAACACTCGACGCAAGTTTCCTCGAAGCCGAGGATTCGGACCCGCACGTCAGCCTCGCCGTCGGCGTGTTAGCGGTGCTCGCGGGGTTTCGGGTGGCTTCAGATGGGTAGCAGGGGAGTAGTTATGGTGTCGCAGCAAGATGTTGAGGTGCTCGACCGTGAGCAGTGTCTGAAGTTGTTGCGCACCGTCCCGGTAGGTCGTCTGGTTTTCACCGAGCACGCGCTGCCTGCCGTCCAGCCGGTGGACTTCCAATGGTGGCAAGATGACGTGGTGATCCGGATCGCCGACCCGACGATGCTGGCTGCCGCATCGGGCAATCGCGTTGTGGCTTTCGAGGCCGATGAGTTGGACGCAGACCTGCACTGCGGGTGGAGTGTCACCGTCGTCGGGCACGCAGAGCTGATCACGGATGCGCCCGAGTTGGTTGAGCTCTCGGGCATCTTCACGCGGCCTCGGATGGGAGGACGGCGTGACTACTTTGTTCGGATTCGTACCGAGAAGGTGACAGGTCGCCAGCTCTGGCCGGAATTCGATGGGCAGCAGCAGGAATTCAGCGACTGACTTCGGCGACTATCAAGTCGACCAAGTCAGGCACCGCGGCGGCAACTGCTGGCGTCAGCCCGATTCCGTGATCGGTGTCGGCAACGTCGACGGTGAAAACGAGCAACTCGTCAGGTATCCGGGACAAAGCCTGACCCAACGCAAACGTCTGCGCCAGCCCCAGCGCATGGGAACTCAGCACGGCAGTGGTCTGTAAGTCGGGCGCCGTCCAGCGCCGGATGCGGCCGGGAACCGTATTCGCTCCGGCCGCCGCGTCGACCACCACGGCACGCGTAGCCCCGTCCCAGACGTCAAGTAGCGCTGCGGGTTCGCTGATTCCGCTCACCACATGCACGTCGGGAAGGTTGCGCTCCGCGATGAGCTGGGCGACGGTGAGGCCAACGCCGTCGTCGTTGCGAAAGTCGTTGCCGATTCCGATGATGACGGTGTTCGGTGTCAATGCCGCTCAACCGTGAGGGTGAGAAAGTGCGCCGAACACGAGATGCAGGGGTCATAGTTACGGATCGACCGCTCGCATAGTGACGTGAGGGTTGCGTCATCCAGTGCGAGGTTGGCGGCCACCAACTGAGCCATATCGTGTTCGATCGCAGCCTGATTCTGGGAGGTGGGCGGGACGATGGTAGCCGCCTTGATCAGGCCGTCCTCGTCGATTTCGTAGCGGTGATAGAGCAGGCCGCGTGGAGCCTCGCTGACGCCGTGGCCGACGCCTGCCCGGGCCGGCACGTCGACGAACGGTCGGGACGGTTGCCGATATTCGGTGATCAGGCGCAGCGCCTCTTCGATCGCGTAGACCACTTCGACCGCTCGAACGAGGATACTGCGAAACGGATTTCGGCATTCGCTGCCGAGGCCCGCCTGTGCGGCCGCTTGCCGCGCGACCGGTGACAGCGCCGCTGAGTTCAGCGAGTACCGCGCCAGCGGCCCGGTCAGGTAGCGACCGCCGTCCAGCGTGGCATGCAAGGCGGTGGAGTGCGCCACCTGAGACTCGACCACATGGTCGAGGAAGTCGGGCACCGCGAACGTGGACCCCGTGCTGCGCGAAATGCCGCCGTTCTCGATGGCGTACCTTTCCGGTTCGGTCAGGGCCAGCAACTCGTGGTCGAATTCCATTTCGGGGAAGTCGAATTCGGCAACAGCTGCAACGGTGTAGAGGGCGTCGTCCATGGCCTTCTGCAGCATCTCGGCCAGGGGTTTGAGCTCATCGCGTGAGGGCACGGAGTAGAAGCCGCCCAGCTTCACGTTGATCGGGTGAATGGCCCGGCCGCCGATCTGCTCCATCAGCCGATTCCCCGCCTTCTTCAACGCCAGACCCCGCTCGACGAACTCGCGGCGGTCCTTGGCGAGGCTGATCGCGTCTGGATAGCCGAGAAAGTCCGGCGCATGCAGCAGATAGATGTGCAGGACGTGACTATGGATCCACTCACCGCAATACAACAGCCGTCGGAGCGCCACCAGCTCGGGATCGATACTTACTCCGCAGGCGTCCTCGATCGCATTGCATGCGCTTACCTGGTAGGCGACCGGGCAGATGCCACACACCCGCGCGGTGAGATCCGGTGGCTCGGTGTAGGACCGCCCGCGCAGGAAACCCTCGAAGAACCGCGGTGGCTCATAGATGTTCAGTTCGGCGCTGTGCACCGTGTCGCCGGTCAGCGTGACCCTAAGCGCGCCTTCGCCTTCGACGCGGGTCAGCGCGCTCACGGCGAGCGTGCGCGTCTCGGGGTTCACCGGTCGTTCCTTTTAGCAGAGAAGTTGGCGACGTTGAACGTCGAGAACACGTGCTCGACGTCGCCGCTGGACATCCCGTCGCGGCGCAGCAACGGGATCAGCGCGGCACTGTTGGGGGTGGCGGCAGGGCCGAAGCAGCCGTAACACCCGCGGTGATAGGACGGACACAACGCGCCGCATCCGGCGTGGGTTACCGGGCCCAGGCACGGGATGCCCTCTGCAACAACCACACACGTCACGCCGCGCAACTTGCATTCGGTACACACCGTTTTGGCCGGCAGCCGCGGCTTACGTCCGACCAGCAATGCGGCGAGGGTATCGATCAGCTGGCCGCGGTCGATCGGGCAGCCTTGCAGTTGGTAGTCGACCGTGACATGCGCCGAGGCCGGCGTCGATGTGGCCAGCGTGGCAATGTATTCCGGGTGTGCATAGACCACCGAACTGAATTCCGCAACGTCGGCGAAGTTGCGGAGGGCCTGCACGCCGCCGGCAGTGGCGCACGCACCGATAGTGACCAGCACGCCGGATTGTTCGCGGATCTCCTTGATGCGCCGCGCGTCGTTCGGGGTGGTGATTGAGCCCTCCACCAACGAGACGTCGTAGGGCCCATCGACCACCGCGCTGGAGGCTTCCAGGAAGGTGCTGATCCGCACTTGTTCGGCGATGGTGAGCAATTCGTCTTCGCAGTCCAACAGGGTCAGCTGACAGCCGTCGCAGGAGGCGAATTTCCAGACGGCCAGCGTGGGTGCGCTCATCTACAGCTCCTTGACTTGCAGCAGTGGAGCGGCGACGTCGTAACCGACGACCGGGCCGTCGCGGCACAGCAGCAGCGGGCCGAGCTGACAATGCCCGCACCAGCCGATCCCACATTGCATGTTGCGCTCCAGCGAGACGCGAATATCGTTGGCGGTCATGCCATGTTCCATCAGCGCCCGGGCGCTGAATTGCATCATCGGCTCCGGCCCGCAGATCAAAGCGGTGGTACGTCGCGGGTCCAACGTCAGCCGGCGCAATGGCTCGGTCACCAATCCGACCTGCCATGGCCAACCCGGCTCTGCCGTGTCGACGATCAGCTCTGCATCGAGATGCGGGTTCTGTGACCACCCGTCGGCCTCGGCACGGAACAAGAAATGCTCCGGTGTTCGCGCCCCGGCAACCACGATCACCCGTCCGAAGCGGGACGGCTGGGCCAGCGCCTGCACTATCACCGGCCGAACCGGGGCAAGCCCACACCCACCCGCGATGATCACCAGATCGCGGCCGGCGCATGAGTCGAGGCCCCAGTCGGTGCCGAACGGTCCGCGAACCCCGACGACCGTACCCACATCGGCGTCATGCAGGGCCTTGCTGATCGCCCCGACCGATCGGATGGTGTGCGCGATCGTGCCATCGACGCTGGACGGGACGCCGCTGACCGACATGGCGATCTCGCCGATGCCGAAGGCGTACAACATCGTGAATTGGCCGGGCGCCGGCGACGCCAACCGTTGTTCGACCGGTTCGAGGCAGATCGTCGCGGACTCAAAATTCTCGACGGTTCTGCTGAGCACCCGATGCGGGACCGGTGCCATCGACGATGACGGCGCCGGGCACGCCGCGATATCAGTCATCGGCTTCTCCCGCAGCCGGACTTGCACACCAGCGATCGTCGGCCAGGCTTGCCAGCACGTTCATTTCCTCGGTGATGTCAATCCCGGTGGGGCACCAAGCGATACAGCGTCCGCATCCGACGCAGCCGCTGCTGCCGAACTGATCGTGCCAGGTGCCAAGTTTGTGGGTGATCCAATGCCGGTAGCGTGATTCACCGGATTGCCGCACGCTGCCGCCATGGATGTACGTGAAGTCGAACTCGTAGCAGGACGCCCAGTTCATCCAGCGCTCGGCATGCTCGCCGGTGAGGTCGGTGACGTCTTCAGTGCTGGTGCAGAAGCAGGTGGGGCATGCCATGGTGCAGTTCCCGCACGTCAGACAGCGACTCGCGACGTCTTCCCAGCGCGGTGACTCCCGCGAAACCACCAGCAGTTCGCGCAAGTCGCCTGCTGGCATTTGCCGACCCATGCGATCGGCGGCCGCCCTGACATCGGCTCGGGCAGAGTCGGTTTCATACTGGTCGGCGTCGCGGTGGGATAGTGCAGCCAGCACTTCAGATCCGTCATCACTGCCGACGTCGACCAGGTAGCGGCGGCCATCGGCGTCGATGCGTTCGGTGAGCGCCAGATCGTAGCCCGGACCGACTTCGGGCCCGGTGCCCATTGAGGCGCAAAAGCACAAGCCGCCCGGCTCGGTGCAGTTGACAGCCACCACGAAGATGCGTCGGAGCCGGCCGACGAAACCTTGGTCGGGATGTGCACCGACGCCCAGGACGCCGTTGAGGATCTTCATCGCCGACAAGTCGCATGCTCGCACCCCGATGAATGCATACCGTGGCGGCTCTTCGGGTTGGGTTCCGTCCGACGACCACAGCCGCTGCCTGGAGGGGTGCAGAAACTGCTTCCACGACTGTGGGCCTGCCGAATGGCCGAACAGCGCGTCGTCATCGCGGCGACGAAGTCGATAATGTCCGGGGGCCACGTCCACGCCCCAACCCTGCGGCAGATCATCGGCTGAGGTCAGCTCGGCCAGCACAATCGCGTTGTCGGACACGGTAGGCCCGACCACCCGGTATCCGCGCTCGATCAACGTCGACACCAGTTGCTGCAATCCCGTGGCGTCGATCACCGCAGTGCGTACCATGTGCTGCTCCTCCTCATCGCTGCGCTCATCGTCCCTCGTGCAGCGCTGGCATACACGGTCTTTGAGTCACCACCGGCAGAGCCGAAAGTCCCCGGATCGCGGCCGACGCGACGACATGCGTTGGCCGCTGACCGGTTGACCTGCTATTTTGCCTGCATGGAGCGTGACGCGGAAGAATCCGCGTTCACCCAATTGGGTCAGCGCGGCCTGGTGGGCCGAATGCATCAGCAGCTCGACGAGCTGTTGGCGGCTCGCGACCAGATGGAGCAGCTGCTACGGGTCATCGTCGACATCGGCTCCAATGTGGAGAACTTGGATGTGACGTTGCACGGCATCGTCAAAGCGGCGATGGAGCTGGCGGGCGCGCGTTACGGCGCGCTGGGCATATACCGATCCGACGGCAGCCCGGTGTCGTTCATCCAGGAGGGCATCGACGCCGAAGCGGTCCGGCGGTTCGGCGACCTGCCGATGAACGAGCCCCTGCGCGTCGATGATCTGACCACTTACCTGCAGGCCAGCGGGCCGTCCGCGCAGAACACACCGATCAAGGCGTTTCTCGGTATTCCGATCAGCGTGCGAGGAGCCGCTTTCGGCAACCTCTACCTGGGCGACGACCGGTCTGATCGCGTGTTCTCCGACTCGGAGGACACTGCCGCGCGGGCGTTGGCTTCAGCAGCCGCGGTTGCCATCGAGAACGCGCGACTGTTCGAGCGTGAGCGGGCATCGGCGAAATGGATGAGGGCCAGTCGCGAGATCATGGCCGAACTGCTGTCCACGGGTCCGCAGCTGCGCCCGATGCAGGTGATTGTCGACCGGGCGCTCGAGTTGACCGACGCCGAGCAAGCGATCCTGCTGGTCCCCACCGAAGCGGATCTGCCCGCCGACGAAGTTGACACCCTGATCGTCGCTGCCACGGCAGGCCGCTATACCCCACAGGTCATCGGTCAGCGGGTACCGGTAGAGGGCTCCACCACCGGCGACGTGGTGCGCCTCGGCAAGCCGCTGATCACCAACTCGTTTCGATACCCGATCGAGGGATTCACCGATGTCGGCCAGCGCTCGGCGATCGTGATGCCGCTGCGTGCAGACCACACGGTTGTCGGGGCGATAACCGTTGCCCGCTCCGAACAACAGCCGCCGTTCAGCGACGACTACCTCGAACTCGTCCGCGATTTCGCCCAGCACGCCGCGATTGCGTTGGCATTGGCGACCGCTCGCGAGCATGCCCGCGAACTGGCCGTCCTCGCCGACCGCGAGCGAATCGCCCATGATTTGCACGACCACGTCATCCAGAAGCTTTTCGCCGCCGGCCTCGATCTGCAGAGCACCATCGCCCGCGCACATTCCCCGGAGATCGCCGACCGGCTGACCAACACGCTGGACGATCTGCAAAGCACGATCGACGACATTCGGGCCACGATCTTCAAACTGCAACACACGGCAACGGGAAGCGACGATTTTCGGCACCGAATCCAGACCCGGGTCGCTGAACTGACCGAAGACCGCGACATCGCCACCACGCTGGACATCTCGGGACCGCTGAGCACCGTCTTCGGCGAACTGGCCGACCATGCCGAGGCCGTTATCACCGAAGCGGTCAGCAACGCAATTCGCCACGCCAGGGCCGGCCACCTGACGGTGCGGATCTGCGCCGAGGACCAGTTGACGCTCGAGGTCATCGACGACGGCTGCGGCATCCCGCAGGACAATCAGCGACACAGCGGCCTGGCCAATATGCAGCGCAGGGCGGCACAAGTCGGAGGCGACTGCGCGATTACCGCGGCGCCTGGAGGCGGCACCCGGGTGTACTGGAGGGCGCCGTTGTCATGACCGATCCGGACGACAGCGAACGTTATCAGCGGTTCGCACTCGCCCCATGTTCTTCGATGTAGCGCACTACGTCAGCGAGAGTCCGCAGCGAGGCGTAATCCGCCTCGGGGATCTCGACGTTGAATTGCTTGTTGATGCCGACCAGGAAGTTCAACCAATCCATCGAGTCCAAGTCGACCTGGTCACGCAGAAGGTCCCCGTCGGTGATCTCGGCTGGGTCCACCTCCGGAGCGATAGTAGTCAGTACCGATAAAACCTCGGCACGAAGGCTTTTGACGCTCGTCATGGTGCGCTCATTTCTCTAGATCGTCGGGACGCTGGAGGAGTTCATCGACGGCAGCGAGGAACAGGGCACCGCGATGACCGTCGGAAGCGCGATGGTCTGCCGCGAGGGTGGCGTGCGCCGTAGTGAGCAAACGGATTCCACCGTCGACCGCGCAAACTCGTTGCGCCGGTTTGCCGAAACCCACCAGCGCAACCTGAGGTGGATAGATGACTCCGAACACGGCGTCCACCCCTTGGTCGCCGAGATTGGTCACGGTGATGGTGGGATCCGACATCTCCGAACTGCGCAGCGAGCCTGCCCGAGCTCGCGCAACCAAATCCATCAAGTCGCTCATCAAGTCATCGAACTTCTTGCCTGGCACGTCATGGATGGCGGGGGCGACCAGGCCACCACCCCGCAACGAAATCGCGACTCCGACATGCACTTCGCCAGATGCCTGGAAAGCATCGTCACGCCAGAATCCATTGAACTCGCCAAACCGCTGAGCCGCCAACGCAACGGCTTTCAACTGCAGGACCGCCGGCAGCAATCGTTCAGTGATCGGTCGTTGCGCATTGCGGGCGGTCAGCCAGGTCAACGCCTTTTCCAGCTGGATTTCGTGCGCAAGGTAGTAGTGCGGGATCTCGCGTTTGGAGCGGCTCATCGCGGCGGCGATCGAGCGTCGCATCCCCGCGGCGCGGTCCGCGGCCGCCGGCTTGGTCGGCGGTTGTTTGGCGGATGCTGCGACATGTTCGACGTCGTGGATGGTTACCGCTCCTTGCGGCCCGGTGCCGCTGACAGCGGCGACGTCGATCCCGAGCGAATCGGCCAGGCGGCGAGCGGCGGGTGACACCCAGCGCCGATGCTGCGGCGATGTTTTCGGTGCGGCTGCCGCCGTTGCCGGCTCGACGGCCACCGGGGTCGCCGGGATTTCAGCGGGTTGGGTTTTCTTTGCCCGTCGGGCCGAAGGCTTAGGCTGCGCCGGTGCGGTCTCGCCGGCTTCCAGCAGCGTCGCCAATACCGTTCCCACCTCGACGGTTTCGCCAACCGGCACCAGCAACTCGTGGACCACACCTTCGTGCCAGCATTCGACTTCTACTGCAGCCTTGGTGGTTTCGACGATCGCGACGACTTGGCCCCGAGCCACCGTGTCGCCCGGCTTGACCTGCCACTCGTCGAGGGTCCCCTCGTCCATGTCGGCGCCGAGTGCGGGCATCTTGAACTCGATCATGAGCCGCTGCCGACAAGACTGTTCACGGCGGCAATAATTTTGTCCGGCTGCGGTAACGCGGCCTGTTCGAGGTGCTTGGCATACGGTATCGGCACCTCTACGCTGCACACCCGGGCAATGGGAGCGTCGAGGTCGAAAAACGCGTTCTCGACGATTCTGGCGCTCACCTCGGCGGCCAGACTGCCGGTGCGCCATGCTTCGTCCACCACCACCGCGCGGTGGGTCTTACGCACCGACTCGAGGACCGTCTCCATGTCGAGTGGGCGCAGCACCCGCAGGTCGATCACCTCGCAGTCGATCCCGTTGAGGGATAGTTCGTTTGCCGCATCCAAAGCCTTGGGCAGTGACCCGCCATAGGTGATCACGGTGGCATCGGATCCGGGCCGGCGCACTGCGGCACGTGATATATCGGTAGCGGTGAGCGCATCGACGTCGGTCGAGGTGTTGTAGAGCTGCACATGTTCCAGGATGACCACCGGGTCGGGGTCGGCCAGTGCGGAGCTGAGCATGCCGTAGGCGTCGGCAACCGTCGCCGGGGCGACGACCTTGATACCCGGGATGTGCGCATACCAGGGATCGAGGCTGTGCGAATGCTGGGCGGCGAGTTGACGACCCGCGCCGGTCGCCATTCGGATGACCAGTGGAACCGAGAACTGGCCGCCGGACATATGCCGCAACGTCGCAGCGGTGTTGACTACCTGGTCGAGGGCAAGCAGGCTGAAGTTCACGGTCATGACCTCGACGATGGGCCGAAGTCCGCCCAGCGCAGCGCCGATCCCGATACCGACGAAGCCCAGCTCCGACAGCGGTGTGTCCCGCACCCGTTGCGGGCCGAACTCGTCGAGCAGCCCCTTGGACGCGGCATACGTTCCGCCGTAGCGGCCGACGTCTTCTCCCATCAGCACGACCCGTGGGTCGTCGCGCAACGCGTCCCGTAGGGCGTCGTGCACCGCGGTCCGGTAGTAAACTTTCATGAGCCCACCTCGGAGGTTGGAGTAAGCACGTCGCGTTCGAGATCCTCGACTGGTTCCCATGTTCCGGCTTCGGCGTAGGCCACCGCGTCTTCAACTTCGCGGGCGGCGTCCTGCTCGATCGCCGCGACGTCGGCGTCGGCGAGCGTACCTTCGCGCAAACACCGCTCGGTGAACCCGGCGATCGGGTCGCGCTTGCGCCACTGCTCGACCTCTGCTTTGTCGCGGTACAGTTCAGGGTCGAACATCGAATGGGCGCGGAAGCGGTAGGTGCGGAACTCGATGAAGAACGGGCCGCCGGTATTGCGGATGTAATCGACGCCCTGTTGTGCGGCGTCGCGGCATGCCAAGACATCCATCCCGTCGGCCGCAATGCTTTTCACTGTGTACGACGCCGCCTTGACCGTGAGGTCGGTCTGCGCCTGGGCACGCTCCAGCGAGGTTCCCATTGCGTAGAAGTTGTTTTCGCACAGGAACAGCACCGGTAGTCGCCACAATGCGGCCATGTTCAGCGACTCGTGGAACGCTCCCTCGGCAACCGCTCCGTCCCCGAAGTAGCATGCAGTCACCCGGTTACGGTCCAGCATCGAGTCCGCCAGCGCCAGACCCACCGCAAGCGGCAAGCCACCGGCCACGATGGCGTTGCCGCCGTAGAAGCGCTTGGCCGCGTCGAAGAGATGCATGGACCCGCCCCGTCCGCGCGAGCAGCCCTCTTGCTTGCCGAACATCTCGGCCATGATCGAGGTCATCGGGATACCGCGCAGCAGTGCGTGCCCGTGCTCGCGGTAGGTTGCCACCACGGCGTCGTCAGGACCCAGCACGCTCAAGGATCCCGCGGCGACGGCTTCCTGCCCGACGTAGAGATGCAGAAAACCCCGTATCTTGGCTGCTGAGTAGAGTTCTGCGCACTTTTCTTCCATCCGGCGCACCCGAACCATCGCCGACAGCAGCGCTTGAGCTGACTCGCGGTCGGTCATGGCGACACCCGCTGGCTGGTGGACTCGGCCGCCGCCTCGACCATCGAGGTGTCGCCCTCCGGCAGACCGAGCTCGCGGGCCTTCAGCAGACGACGCATGATCTTGCCGCTGCGGGTGTGCGGTAACGTGTCGACGAACTCGATCTCTTTCGGTGCGACGGCTGCTCCCAGGTGTTTCCGGGCGTGACCCAGCAATTCGCGACGCAGTTCGTCGTCGGCCTGATAGCCGCTTTTCAGCAGAACGAACGCCTTCACGACCTCGCCGACTATTGGGTCAGGTGTGCCGATCGCCGCCGCCTCGGCGACCGCGGGATGATCAGTCAGCGCATTCTCTACCTCGAAGGGTCCGATCAGGTGTCCAGCGGACTTGATCACGTCGTCTGCTCTTCCGACGAACCAGAAGTAGCCATCGGCGTCCCGTTTCACCAAATCGCCGGTCAAATACAGGCCGTCGGTGAAGCACTTGCGGTACCGCTCATCCTCATTCAGGTAGCCCCGGAACATCGACGGCCAGCCAAGGCCGAGCGCGAGCTCCCCCTCGACTTGCGGCTCGTCGATAACGGATACCTTGCCGTCCTCATGGCGCACTACATATGCGTCTATTCCGGGAAGTGGTCTGCCCATGGAACCGGGTTTGATGTCGAATGCGGGCGTGTTGGCGATCATGATGCCGCCGGTCTCGGTCTGCCACCAGTTGTCGTGAATCGGTAACCCCAGCACGCGTTTTCCCCAGATGACAGCCTCAGCGTTCAGTGGCTCGCCGACGCTGGCGATGAACCGCAGCCGCGGGAAATGGTACTGCTTGGCGAGTTCGGGCCCCGCCTTGATCAACATCCGCAGAGCGGTTGGCGCGGTGTACCAAACCGTCACGCCTTGGTCCTGCAGTATTCGGTACCAGCGGTCCCCATCGAAGTCGGCTTCATCGACGATCGAGGTGACGCCGTGCAGTAGTGGGCTGATGACACCGTAGGACGTACCGGTGACCCAGCCCGGGTCTGCTGTGCACCAGAAGACGTCATCAGGATGGAGGTCGAGCGCGTACAAGCCCGTGATGTAGTGCATCACGACCGCGCCGTGGACGTGTAGAGCACCTTTCGGTTTCCCGGTGGTGCCACTCGTGAAGTGGAGCAAAGCCGGGTCGTCGGCGTCGGTGGGCGTGATCGGAGCATCGTCGTCTGCGCTGTCCATCCACCCCCAAAAATCAATCGTGTCAGGCACGGCGCCGTCGATAATGAGGACTTGGCGCACCGAGGGAAGCTGGCCTCGTTGCCCGGCGATCTTGCGCTGGTAGATCGCTTTTGTGGTGACCAGGACGTCGGCCTTGCCGAGATTGATACGGGTAGCCAGTGGTTCGGGGCCAAAGGCCGAGAAGAGCGGTGAAACCACACAGCCGTTGCGCAGTGCGCCCATGATCGTGATGTACAGCTCGGGCGTGCGACCCATGATCGTGAAAACACGGCCGCCCTTGTTGACGCCAAGAGAGCGCAGCACGTTGGTGAACCGTCGCGAAAGGCGAGCCAGCTCGCCATAACTGAGATCTCGGGTGGCGATGGTGCCGTCCCAGCCCTTGTCGCTGATAAACCTCAGCGCTGTGTGCGACGCGGACGGGCCTTCAGCGTGCCGATCCACCGCCGCGTAGGCGATGTTGCAACCGGCCCCGGGCATACCCGAGCACAGTGGCGGCGCCTTCGACCACTCGAACGCAGCTCGGGTGCCCTGGTAGTCGTCCAGGTTCGGCGGAACCGCCCAGTCGGCAGTCGTTTTGCGGATGACTTTCATGTGAACCTATCCGTTCGGTCTGAGTGTTCCGCTGTCCAGCGCGAAGGCGATATTCGCCATAACCCGATCCAATAACGCAGCACATCGGGTTCCATCGTCAGCCACATCGCTCAGCCCCTGGTGCCGCAGATAGGCGTGCAGGCGCCGGTCGATCGGCCATTCGACGAAGCGTTTGCTGGCATAGGGAGAACCGAGGAATCCCCATGCCAATGCCTCCAATTCGGCGTCTTGCGGTTCGACGGCGGGCTGCATCATGTCGTCCTTCTTCTGTCAACGGAAAAGTGATCAATCGGCGCTGCGTCGTCGTGCCGACTCCAGCAGCAGACGCTGCTCGGCAGCGGCTATCGTGCGTCGCGCGGCCACGGCGGCGTCGGGGTTCACCGACACCGAGGTGATGCCGAAGCGAACCAAGTGCTCCGCGAACATCGGATTGGTGGAAGGGGCCTGACCGCACAGCGACGAAGAAACCCCCAATGTCCTTGCTTTGTTGACGATCTGACCGATCGCATCCAGCACCGCCGGGTCCGATTCATCGAACAGCTCGGCGCACACATCGGAGTCCCGATCGACGCCCAGCATCAGTTGGGTCAGATCGTTGCTGCCGATCGACACCCCGTCGATGCCCATGCCGACGTAGCTGGGCAGCCAGTGCACGACCGACGGCACCTCTGCCATCACCCAACGATGCAGGCCGCGCTGCCGGCCGAGCGGGCTGGCATCGACCAGAGCCAGGCACTCCTCGAGTTCCCAGCGGGTTCGTACGAAGGGGATCATCAGGTGCAGGTTCGGATAGTCCTCGCGCACCCGCGCGAGTGACTCGAGCTCGAGCGCGAACAGATCCGGTTCTTTGACGTAGCGGTAGCAGCCGCGGTAGCCGATCATCGGATTGTGCTCGACGGGCTCGTACTTATCCCCGCCGAGCAAGCCGCGAAACTCGTTGCTGCGGAAGTCCGTTGCGCGATACACAACGGGACGGGGCTGGAAAGCGGCGGCGATGCGCGTCACCGATTCCACCAATGCGCTGATCAGCCCGGCCTGTTCGCCGCGTGCGATCAGATCGCGCGGATGCCGCCCGGACAATGCCTGCGTCAGCATGAATTCGGCGCGCAGCAGTCCCACACCGTCCACGTCTTGGGCCGCGACCGCTTCGGCGGTGTCGGCCATCGCAAGGTTGACGTAGACCTTGGTGGCCGTGACAGCGGTGGCGGGCGGTGCGGCGATCCGGTCAGCGACCGACATCTGCTGGACGGCGGCGCGCCCGGCCGTCACCTGCCCGTGGGCTCCATCGACGGTGACGATTGTTCCGTCGTGCAGCTCGGTGGTGGCGTTCCGTGCCCCCACCACGCACGGCACACCCAGCTCGCGTGCCACGATCGCTGCGTGACAAGTCATTCCGCCGGTTTCGGTGACCAGTGCCGCCGCGCGGCGGATGGTGGGCAACCAGTCCGGATTGGTCATCGGGGCCACCAAGACCTCACCGTCTGCCAACCGATTCCCGTCCTCTGGTCGCAGCAGCACCCGGACCGGTCCCGACGCCGAGCCAGGAGCGGCGGAAAGACCCCGAATCAGCACTTCATGCTGGCCGGAATCGATGGTTGGCGCCACGCCCAACGTCGTGATCGGCCTGGCTTGCACGAGCCAGGTGCTGCCCGATGAAATGGCCCATTCGACGTCTTGCGGGCAGCCGTTGTGTTGCTCGACGGCGATCGACAACTCGGCGATTCGGCGCAACGCCTCATCGTCGAGAACACGCGAGTTAGCCTGCGCCGGGTCAAGGTTCACTGCTGTGTCAGCGCCGTCGGCCCCCGACACGATCTTGAAAGTTTGGTAGCCCACCTGCGCGTCGAGGACCTGCAACGTCGCTTTGTCGACAACGTAGGTATCTGGCTGAACCTTGCCTGACACTACGACTTCGCCCTGTCCGACTGCAGCCTCGATCACAATGTGGTCCTCGCCGGTGCTGGGATCCTTGGTGAAGGCAACGCCGGCTTGTTCGGGGGCGACCATCTGTTGGACCACAACCGCCATCGCCGGATCGGCGTCGAACCCGCGGCTGGACCGGTAGGTGAGCACGCGGGGGGTAAAAAGCGATGCCCAGCAGCTGGCAATGGCATCGATCAGCTCATCTTCGCCGGCCACGTTCGTGATGGTCTTGTTCATGCCGGCGAAGGACGCGTCGCGGCCGTCCTCGCCCGTGGCCGAGGACCGCACCGCGACGACGACATTGGCTCCGAGCCGCCGGTAGGCGGCCAGCGCCTGATCGCGGACGGCGTCCTCGACGCCGGCCTTGGCTACCAGACGTCGCATCCGATGGCAGAGTTCGTCGAGCCGCCCGCTGTTGTCGACTTGTGTCAACCCTTCGCGGTGCAGTGCGGTGATTTCATCGGCGACGCCGCCCGCTTGCATCGAATCCAGGTAGGCCGCCCGCATCAGGACGAAGCCCCCGGGCACCGGCAGTCCTGCCGCTACCAGCTCACCGAGGTTGGCGCCTTTGCCGCCCGCTTCTTCGGCGTCCGCGATTCGCAGTGTAGAAATATCGCGTACGTAAGTTTCCATGACTTCTCCTGAAGCGAACGTTTCCGGGCATCGGTGACGCTAGTAGCGCGGTGTTTATGTCCGAACCGGCCAGTGGGCATCATTGGGTGTGACCAAAGTCCCTTCATTTGCTCGGGTCTGCGTCGGCTGGCCCGGCCCGTCGCCAGATCTCCTGGGCAGCTCGAACGGATTCCACCAGCGGCCGGCTGGTGTCGATGCGGTGCGCCTCGGCCCACTGCTGGCTGCCGGTCAAGGCGGTCGCTATCTCCGGGGTCGCGTCCGACAGGCCGCCTGCGGGCCTGCCAGCGACCCGCTGCGTCGCGGTGCTCACCGATGTGTCGCACTTCAGCTCAACTAGGGCCGAGTGCGTCTCGATAGCCAGCTGCCGCACCTGGTCGCGGCGGCGGGGATCGCGCCAGGTGCCGTCGAGGATCACCGATCGACCGTTGGCCAGCTGGATCTGGGCTTGGCGCAACACCTCACCGTAAACGGCGGCAACGTTTTCATCGGAGTACAGGCCGACGTCCAAGACGCCGGCCGCACCACTGATGGCACCTGAATTCTGCATGGCGCGGCGCACCTCATCGGTGGATATCACCGCTGCGCCAACCTGATCGGCTAAGGCGTGCGCCAGTGTGGTTTTTCCTGTTCCCGGCCCGCCACCGACCACCGCGAGGCGCACCGAGCAGGCCTGCAGATGCTCGAGCGCGATATCCAAGTGGCGTGCTGCGTCCGCGGCGGCATCGCGATGCCCCTGCGCGAACCGGACGCAGTCGACCTTGGCCCGAACCAGCGCGCGGTAGCCGATATAGAAATCCTTGAGCGACTGCGGAGCCGGATCTGCAGCCAGCTGGCTGTAGTGAGCAAGGAATAATTCGCCGAGGTCTTGGCGACCCAGGAACTCCAGATCCATGGCCAGAAACGCGGCATCGTCGATCGTGTCGACGTAGCGAAGGCTGTCGTCAAACTCCAGGCAGTCCAATATCTCCGGACCGGCCGGCAGGCAGAAGATATCGTCGGCCAGTAAATCGCCGTGTCCGTCGACGATTCGCCCGTCGTGGACGCGTCCAGTGAACAACGATGCCCTCCCCGCGACGAATTGCGCTACCAGCCGTTGGACGGCTTCGAGGCACCGGCGGTCCACAACCGTGTCGACGAACGGCTGCAGCTCCGTGAAATTGGCATCCCAGCGGGCTTTGACCCCAGCGACGCTGCCCTGCGCGGCGACGAGCGGGCCGCGTTCGGCGCTCTGGTGGAACCTGGCCAAGACGGCGGCGATCGCCATCAGTGGCTCGGTGACCTGTTGGCCGCGCCGCACCATCGTCGCCAGCCGACACGAGTCCGGGTGGCGCTTCATCACGAGCACCGGCTCACCCGCGCCGGCCCAGTCAGCGCTCAGGTGAGCGATGCCCAGGTAGCTGGCGGGCGCAAGCCGCCGGTTGAGCTCCAGTTCTCGCTGACACGCCCGCTCACGCCGCTGGGGTGTAGAGAAATCCAAGAAGGCAGTGCGGACCGGCTTTTTGACCTTGTAGGCCAGATCCCCGACCAGCACGACGAGCCCGGTGTGCGTCTCGTGTAGCTCGCTGTACGGCTCGACTGCCTGTTGGTTGGTGGCCGCGGCGTGGCCCATGAGCACATTCTCTTAGCCGACGCGTTCTCGGCGAAGCGGTCCGAAGACTCCCACACCCGGGTCGTACGCCGCGCCGTCAAGGGACCAAGGACCCTGGCTTCCCGAGCCTGGACCCGTAAGGGTCGAAACGAGGAAAGCGGTGAACTTATGACGACAACGGCAGTGGCTACTGATGTGATCGCGCGGGCGGTCGAGTTGGCCTGCCGTGCGCCATCACTGCACAACAGCCAGCCCTGGCGGTTGGCGGCTACCTCCGGCGTCGTCGACTTGTTCTTCGACCCCCATCGCGTTGTGCGTTCAACCGACAGCTCCGGCCGGGAAGCGATCATCAGCTGCGGTGCCTTGCTCGATCACTTCCGGACCGCGATGGCCGCCGCCGGATGGAAAACCCAGGTTGAGGAATTTCCCAACCCCAACAGGCTCGAGCACCTGGCATCGATGTACTTCACGCCGCTCGAATATGTCACTCAAGCCTGGCGCGACCGCGCCGAGGCGATATCGCGGCGCCGCAGCGACCGACTTCCGTTTGGGCCACCGAAGGATTGGCAATCATTCGAGACGACGCTGCGCATCGCGTTCGGCTCCGATCTGGTGGGCATCGAGGCGCTGGCCGACAGCGCCCGCCCGCTGCTGCTCGACGCGTCACGACTCACCGAGTCTCTACGCCGCGACGACGACTTCTACCACCGCGAATTACAATGGTGGACAGCCCCTTTCAGGCAATCGGAAGGGATACCGCCGAGTGAGTTGGTGTCAGGGCCGGAAGCTGATCGAGTCGGAGTGGACCGACGATTTCCCACCACTGGCTTCAGCGATCGGCGCCCCGCCTCCGCGCAGGACCAAGCAAAGATACTGGTGCTGTCCACCCCGGACGACACCCACGCTGACGCGTTCCAGACCGGCCAAGTGCTCTCGAAGGTGCTGCTGGAGTGCACGATCGCCGGACTGGCGACGTGTCCACTCACACACATCACCGAATTGGAAGCCAGCCGGCAGATCATCCAAGATCTGATGGTGACCAACGCGATGCCGCAAGTGCTGATACGGGTCGGTACCGCGCCGGCCGCCGATGACGTTCCGCCGACACCCCGGCGCCCGTTGTTTGAGGTTCTGGAATTTCATCGCTGACCGCTCGGCTGTGACGCCCATGCGATTGAAGGAGCACGAGATGTCAGATTCTCCAACGAAATACGGCATACTGGTCGGCGTCGATGGATCGGCAGGATCCGATGCCGCCGTAACCTGGTCCGCGCGTGAAGCATCGATGCGTCATGAACCCGTCACGCTGATGCATGTCGTACAACCGGTGGTCGTCAGTTGGCCGGTCAGCGCCGGCCAGTCTTCTGTCGCGGAATGGCAAGAAGAGAACGCGCGACACGTCATCGACCATGGACGCAAGATCCTGGATTCCGCCTTGGATGAGGCGCAGCCGCAGGACATTGAAACAGAGGTGCTGTATTCGCATCCGGTGGATGCGCTTGTCGATGCCTCGACGAAAGCCCGGATGGTCGTCGTGGGAAGTCACGGCAGGGGCGCGCTGGGCCGTCTTGTGCTGGGTTCGGTGAGCAGGGGGGTTGTGCAACATGCGCACTGCCCGGTAGCGGTCATCCACACTGACGAAGCATCCGCCCCGGTCCACCCGACTGCGCCCATTCTGCTGGGCGTAGACGGTTCGCCCGCCTCCGAAGCCGCAACGGCATGGGCATTCGACGAGGCTTCGCGGCGGGGAGTGGCGCTGATCGCGCTGCATGCGTGGAGCGACGTCGGGGTCTTCCCGATCCTTGGCATGGACTGGCGGACGTATCAGGGTCAAGGTGAGGAGTTGTTGGCCGAACGCCTGGCCGGTTGGCAGGAACGCTATCCCGATGTGCAGGTCAGTCGCCGACTCGTCTGTGACACCCCCGCGCGCTGGCTGATCGAGGAGTCCCAGAACGCGCAACTGGTGGTTCTGGGCAGCCACGGCCGCGGCGGGTTCGACGGCATGCATCTGGGCGCAGTCAGCGCTGCGGTCGTGCAATCGGCGAAGGTTCCGGTCGTCGTGGTCCGTACCGCATAGCGCAACAGCTTTCGAAGCGGGATATGGGTGACGAACGTCCCGGTGCACCGGGACTTCAGGCTCTGTCGCACGTCGGCGCTGTGATGATCGGATACAACGACAGCGGTTGTCATCCTCGTCGGATGACGCCCTTTCAATGGAGGTAACGCAATGACATCTTCACCGCAGTCCGAGAACAGGACACGTATGTTCGCTCGTGTGATCGGACCGTATTTGGCCATTATTGCCGCTACGGTCGCCCTGCGGCCGACCGACATGCGGTCACTGCTTTCGGGATTCGAAGCAGACTCGGTGTGGTCGTGGATGACTGGGGCGTTCATTCTGCTCTTCGGTCTCATGGTCATCGCTTTTCACCCGTACTGGCGGGGCGTAGCGGCGATCATCGTGTCGGCTGTGGGTTGGCTTGTCACAGCCAAGGGGCTGTTTCTGGTGGCCTTTCCCAGCACCTACTTCTCGATGGCCGACTCTGCGATCGACGCGACGGGCTGGTGGCGCGTCGGCGCTGTTGTCGAGGTGCTGATCGGGCTGTACCTGGCCTACGTCGGCTGGATGCCAAAGCGCAGCCACGCAACATCGCAGGAGGCGGGTGCACAGCCAAAGCACCTCCCGCATGCGGCGTGATCGCGCTTGCAAGATGTTACGACCAACGGCCCCCGCATGAGGGCTGACGACTCTAATTCCCCGCGGTCGTGGTCAATAGCGTACAAAAAGCGATATCTGACAACCAATTTGGGAGTCGCGGCCTAATCCGTGAAGGAGTTACCACGATGACATATCCCTACCCGCCTGAACGGGAGCCGCTTTGGGAGAGCGGCGTCCCGATCCCACCGGGTCCCGAGCCGCCTGTAGTGGAGTCGAGGCGTAGGGCGAAATGGTTCATCGGCGGGGCTTTGGCCGCTCTGCTGTTCGCCGGCACAGCGGCCGGTGTGGCTGTCATGAACCACACCCGGCCCCCGGCTCCGTCGGCGCCGGCAACGCCGAAGGAGACAGCGCTTCAACAATGGTGGGTCGGAGCGCAGAAAGACTTCACCGACATGGAGCATGCATCAGAAGAGGTGGATCAAGCCGCCAGTCATTTCAAGCCAGGCGCTTTGGTGGCGGCATGTCAAGACGTCCACGATGCTGCCGAAGTCAAGGTGGAGAGTCATCTGCCCAGTCCCAATCCGCAGCTGACTGCCGAGCTGCACGCGGCGGTGGAGGATTTCCATTCCGCCGCGCATCTGTGCCTGTCGGTCGCCGCCGGTTCACCTGCCAACTATGACGGCGAGTTCCTGTCGTTGATGGCTGAGGCGAATAAGCACATGCGGGCGGCTCAGGACATCATCAACAAGATGTTGGCCGACGTTTAAGCCCTTATTCCCGGACGATTAGCGCCGAGGCTTCCGCGTGCCGGAAGACGGGGTGATCATGCGGCCCGACGATCTGCGCGAGCTGGCCGGCGTCACTGCCACCGATAACTGCCAGCGGGACAAGGTCGTCGATGTCCTTCAGGAAATCTGTAACGCTGCCGCCCGCTGCCACGGGATAGATGTGGACGTCTGGATACCACCGTCGCCACGGCCATAACCGGGTTTCGAGTTCGTGAGACGGCGTCTCGGCTGCATCTGCTTGCGCGGTGCCGACAGCCAGCACCGGCAGCTTGCGCAGCTGCGCTTCCCTCATCGCCTGGTCGACGACAGCGTCGCGTCCCGGGGCGTCGCCAACCGCCACCACGATCCAGTTGATGTCCGGTCCGCGCTGATCGGGTTGAAAACGGATCACCGCGACCGGGCAATGCGCTTTCTCTGCGACTTCGGTTGCGGTCGAACCCAACAACGCCCGAGAATAACGGCCGATCCCCACCGATCCGACGCAGATCATCTCTGCGTCGTCAGATTCCGAAACGAGCATGACACCGGGCTGGCCACGCAGGATTTCCGTTTCGACTTTCACCGGCTTCCCCATCGCCTCGATCGCGGCTCGCGCCGTCTCGAGCGATGTCTCGGCATGGGTTACGTCTCGGTGGTAGTCCTCCGCCGAGGGATGGGTGGTCTTGATCATCGCAAGCATGAGCAACGGGACCCCGCGGCTCAGGGCCTCATCCGCGGCCCACTCAGCGGCATGGATCGCCGCCTGCGAGCCATCTATGCCGACGATGACTGCCGGTCGAATTCGTTTGTCGCTCATCAGTGTTCTCCGGAATTCGGTAGCGGGTTCAGGGCTGGTTGGCGACGGCAGCACCATGCGTCGCAAGCTGGTACACGTCGACGAGGCGAGTGAGATCGGTTGCGGTGACGATGCCTACGACGCATCCGCGGTCGACGACCAGAGCACGGTTGCCGTGGCCGGACGCCAGCCGTTCCAGCAGGGTGGTGACCGGCTCGTCGGGAGTTGCGATCGTGACTTGGTCCATCGGCACGGCGATCTCACCGACGACGGTGGTGGTGCGGCACTCCGGTTTCACACTGCGCAGCTGGGCCAACGTGACCAGGCCCAAGACCGACCCCGCGTGATCCTTCACCGGATAGGCCGAATGCCGGTCGCCCAGTAAGTAGCGCTCGATGAAATCCTGCACGGTGATCCAGGCCGGCGCCGTGTGCGGGTCGGCGGTCATCGCATCGGCGACACGCACGCCGGACAGCGCATTGCGTGTCAGTACCTGCGCCTCATCCATGTGCGCGGCAGTGAAGATGAACCAGCCGATGAACGCCAACCAGACCCCGGCGACCATGGCACCGGCCAGAAACTCGAGCAGTCCGAATGCGATCAGCACGAAGGCGAGGGTGCGTCCGGCCCGCGCCGCGCCGACAGCAGCGCGTGCCGGGTCGCCGTAGCGCCGCCAAAGCCACGCGCGCAGAACCTGTCCGCCGTCCAACGGCGCCCCGGGGAGCAGATTGAACGCGCCCAGCAGCGCATTGATCATAGCCAGCCACCGCGCGACCTCAAAGATGATGTGCTCTGCCCCCAGCGTCCGCAAACCCGCAGCGGCACCAGCGAATAACGCCGCCAGCAGCAGGCTGGTGCCGGGGCCCACCACCGCAATCCGAAACGCGGTCTGCGGTGTCTTCGCTTGACCACCCAGGCGGGTGACGCCTCCGAAAATCCACAGCGTTACGCCGAGAACCTTGACGCCGGCGCGTCGGGCCACAATCGCATGCGCAAGCTCATGGGCGAGCAACGATGCGAGCAATACTGTGGCGCCGCACGCACCGGCCACCCAGTAGGCCCCCGCCGAGTAACCGGGGGCGGTGGCGGGCAGAAAAGTGGAAGCCAGACTCCAGGTGAAAAGCCAGAGGATGACCAGAACGCTCCAGTTGACGTTCACTGGGAACCCTGCGATACGTCCTAACGGGATGCCGCCCATGCCTGGACCTCCAAAAGACAATAGCGGGAACAGATCTGTCGTTGGTTACTGCTGTCGGGCGACGATGACCGGCACGAGTGCCGCCTGGGTCACCGCCGTGCTCACCGATCCGAGCAACATGCCGGAGAACCCGCCGCGGCCGTGACTGCCGACGACAAGCAGCTGCGACGACTCGGCCTCTGCCAGCAGATGGCGAGCCGGAGCATCCAACACAATCTTGCGCCGCACGGCAACGTCGGGATAGCGCTCTTGCCAGCCCGCCAACCGCTCCGCCAACGCTTCCTCCCCGACCGCTTGCTGGGCTGACCACTCAATGCTGGGGATGTCGGACACATGTGCATCCGACCAAGCGTGTATTGCTACCAGCTCGACACCTCGCCAGGACGCCTCGTCGAAAGCGATCGCGGTCGCCAACTCCGACGCCGGCGATCCGTCAATGCCGACCACCACCGGAAGCTGCGAAGGCTTCGCCGCAACGGCCACTTCGTCGTGGATCACAGCCACCGGACAATGCGCATGGTGGATCAGCCCGGTGCTGACCGATCCGAGCAGGACGCGACCCACCCTGCCACGCCCGCGACAACCCACCACAACCAGTTGCGCTTGCGTGGACAGATCGAAAAGGGTCGGACCAATTGCCGACAAATACACTTCGACATTCAGTTGTCGAATCGTCCCGTTTTGAACGCTGTCCTTGGCGAGCTCGACTGCGGCCGAGATGATTTCCTCGCCTTCGGTTTTCTGCCATTCACTGGTTTCGGAGGGCGGCGGAACGGCGCCTCCGCCCAACGCCAGCATGCCCCACGGGGGCCGCTCGATGACGTGAACCAGGCTGAGCGAAACATTGCGCATGGCGGCTTCACGCGCGGCCCAGCGCACCGCCGTGTCCGATGACGGCGACCCGTCGACACCGACCACGATTCCCTCATGTACAGAGCTATTGGACATTGCAGTCCTTCCTATTAGTGGCTTGGGTGGACTCGTCGCCGTTGACTTTAGGAAAGTGGCAGGCGCCCGGCAGGAGTCATTAGTCCCGAAAATCTCGGCCGTAGGGCCCCGCAACGACGAAATGAATTAGCCAGCGCGCTAATTGGCTTCATTGATGAACGAAAGGTGAAGGCGCGTTTAAATCGCTCATCGGTACGTCAGCGTGACGATCTGCCCGAACGCGGCATCCCCGTCTTGGGACGGTGGGTCAAACCAGGCCTAGCTACCTGAGCCGCAGCCCGGGCAGATCTCAACAGTGACTGTCGCACGAGCGGGCTGGGCGCCCTAGGGCCGAAGGTCATCTGTCGGCGCGATTCGGAGGACGAATGCCGACGAACGACCCGGCAATGCGGGACTTCCGTCCCTACTGCGAGCGTGCGGCCAAGTGGTCGAATCCTTTGCATAGCTGATCAGAACCACTTGCAGGAGGCCAACATGAGCACCCTTCCCATCAAACGCCACCAGCGCTCCCTGTTTCCTGAGTTCTCCGAGCTGTTCGCCGCGTTCCCGTCGTTTACCGGACTGCGCCCGGCTTTCGACACCCGGTTGATGCGACTCGAGGATGAAATTAAGGATGGCCGCTACGAAGTACGTGCCGAGATTCCCGGCGTCGACCCGGCAAAAGACATCGACATCACCCTGCGCGACGGCCAGTTGACGATCAAGGCCGAGCGCAGCGAGAAGAAGGAATTCGACGGGCGTTCGGAGTTTTCCTACGGTTCGTTTGTCCGCGCGGTGTCGTTGCCGGCAGGCGCCGACGAAGACGACGTCAAAGCCAGCTACGACAAGGGCATCTTGACGGTCTCCGTTGCCGTTAAGCAATCTCAGCCAGCCGAGAAGCACGTGCCGATTGCTTCGGCCCACTGACGAAATGGCGAGGCGGGCCCGCAGCAGACGCCCCTCGGCTGCGGGTCCGCCTATCAACCACTCGTCGTCTGGACCGCGGCGCCACCTGCGATTTAGTGAGGACCACGCCAATGAGTAGAGCGATCATTCTCGGTAAGGACACGCCAGACCGGTTGTTCCGCAACCGCCGTGAGGCCGGGCAGGTGCTGGCGGGCCTGCTGCGGGCCTATCGTGACAGGCCCGATGTCGTGGTCTTGGGTCTGGCAAGGGGCGGAATACCGGTCGCCTGGGAGGTCGCCGCCGCCCTGCATGCGCCGCTCGACGCCTTCATCGTGCGCAAGCTCGGCGTTCCGGGCCATGAGGAATTCGCCGCCGGCGCGCTCGCCAGTGGCGGCCGCGTCGTGTTGAACGATGACGTGGTGCGAGGGTTGGGTATCAGCCCCCAGCAGTTGCGGGACATCGCCGAACGCGAGGGGCGGGAGTTGGCCAGGCGGGAATCGGCCTATCGCGGAGGTCGGTTGCCGGCCGAGGTGACCGGAAAGACCGTCATCCTCGTCGACGATGGGTTGGCCACCGGTGCCAGCATGCTCGCCGCGGTGCAAGCGTTGCGCGAGGCCGAACCGGCACAGATTGTGATTGCGGTGCCGGCGGCGCCGGAGTCGACATGCCGCGAATTCGCCGGCTTGGTAGACGACATGGTTTGTGCGTCGATGCCCACCCCTTTCTTGGCGGTCGGCGCGTCGTTCTGGGACTTCAGCCAAGTCAGCGACGAGGAAGTTCGTGCCCTGCTCGCCACCCCGACAACCGGACCGGCTGCGACCCCGGCCGCAGAGACGGCCGCCGACATCATCCGGCGCGTCGCCGTCGATGCGCCGGGTGGCGTGCCGCCGCGAGAGATGTTGTCCGAGTTGATCGGTGACGCACGGATTGTGCTCATCGGCGAAAGTTCGCACGGCACTCACGAGTTCTATGAAGCCCGAGCCGAGATCACCAAGTGGCTGATTGAGGAGAAAGGCTTCTGCGCGGTGGCCGCGGAGGCGGACTGGCCGGACGCCTACCGGGTGAACCGCTATGTCCGTGGGCTCGGTGAGGACACCACCGCGGAGCAGGCATTGCGCGGATTCGAGCGCTTCCCATCGTGGATGTGGCGCAATACGGTGGTCCGCGACTTCGTCGACTGGTTGCGCGCCAACAATCAACGCTGCGAATCGCACCATCGCCGCCAAACCGGTTTCTATGGCCTGGATCTCTACAGCCTGCATCGGTCGATGCAGGAGGTGGTCGCCTACCTCGAAAAGATCGATCCGGTAGCCGCGGCTCGGGCGCGCTCCCGGTATGCCTGCTTCGACCATGCATCCGCCGATGACGGCCAGGCCTACGGGTTCCGGGCGGCATTCGGCGCCGGCCTGTCCTGTGAAAAAGAGGCCATCGATCAACTGGTCGATATGCAGCGCAATGCGCTGGCCTACGCGCGCCGCGACGGGCTGATCGCCGAAGATGAACTCTTCTACGCGGAGCAGAACGCACAAGTGGTTCGCGACGCGGAGCGGTACTACCGCGCGATGTTCGGCGGACGCGTGACGTCGTGGAACCTGCGGGACCAGCACATGGCCCAGACGCTGCAGGCGTTACTGGCCCATTTGGACCGTGACCAGGACGCCGCGCCGGCGCGAATCATCGTGTGGGCACACAATTCCCATGTCGGCGATGCCCGAGCGACCGAGGTGGGCGGGGACGGCCAGCTGACTTTGGGCCAACTCGTCCGTGAACACCACGGCGACGACTCTCGGCTGATCGGGTTTAGCACCTACACCGGCACTGTGACAGCGGCCAGCGAATGGGGCGGCGTGGCCGAACGGAAGGTGGTTCGCCCCGCGCTAGCGGGAAGCGTGGAAGAACTGTTCCACGAGACCGGTAACCCGGCGTTCGCCGTCGCATCAGACAGCGCCGCCGCTGCCGCATTGGATGTGGTCAGGTTGGGTCGGGCGATCGGCGTGATCTATCTGCCGGCGACTGAGAGGCAAAGCCATTACTACCATGTTCGCCCGGCGGACCAGTTCGACGCGATGATTCACATCGAGAACACTCAGGCGCTCCAGCCGCTCGAAGTGACCAGCCAGTGGGTTGCGGGCGAGACGCCCGAAACCTACCCAACGGGGCTATAGGCCCGGGCCGGCCCGGAGCAGCTGCGCGATGAACATACACATATCGCCCAACCAAACCGGGCCACCATCGTGACGTTGACGATGAACGCGATGGTCGCGACGACTACGGTCGGCCCGAGCCGGGTGTGGCCGCCAGCGAAGTCGATTCGCTTCGGCGTCGCCGCCGGCGCTGCTATGTTGATGACCCCGGGCACTGGGGTGTGCAAGCGTGGCGAGATCGAGCGGCTCTTCGAACTCGTCGCCGAGTCGGCGGATCTCACCGCCGTAACCAGTTGATTGACGGGAGAATTCGATGATCGAGGTGCTGCAGGACATGCCGGAGCGGGTAACCGGTATCCGGGTGTCCGGCCGGTTGCGTGGTGATGACCTGCGCCAGTTCAAACCGGCCATGGAAAATCTGGTGAAAGACGGTGAGATCAGGATCGTGGAGGTCATCGCGCCCGATTACGAGGGTTTCGGACCCGGCGGGTTGGTCGAGGACCTCAAGCTGGGCCTCGGCGCGCTCTTCCAGCATCATTCGGCCTTCAAGCGAATCGCGGTGGTGACCGACAAGGAATGGGCCATCCATATGCTGCATGCACTGGCGTGGATGGTGCCTGGGGAGCTCGCCCTGTTCGGCCTCGACGAGCTGGAGCGTGCCAAGGAGTGGGCCGCGGGCTGATCGAGAGCCTTCTGGTCGGTATGCGGCTACCGAGCGTTGCCGGCAGGCATGCGATATGGCGCGGCACCGGCGACGATTCCCGCGCCTGCGGCGACGAGCAGAACCGGAGCCCCTGCAGGGAGGGTTTCGGTTTCTCGTTCTAGCGCTGCCACCAGGGAAGCCGTATGCATGCGTTCGTCGGCAGCCACCGCAACCCGGTCTACCGATACACCAAGCCGCGCAGCGAGTTCAGCGCGGAAGCGGCGATCAGGGGAGCGACGATGATCATGCCGATCTCCGACAGGGCAAGCGACGCGTCGTCGAGGCAACGCCGAGCTGCATGCGCCCCTGCGGCCGCCAACTCACTGGCCGATTGCAGGGATTCCCGAAAGCGCACAACGTTGCGGAACCTGTTGAAATCAATTGCGGTTCGGAAATTTTCACGGATTCCAGCTCCTTGCTGATGATGCTGCGGACATAGCGGACGGCGTTCCAGCCCAACTGCGAGATGTATTCGCCGCTGACCACCAGCCCGCCGGACGCTGCCCTGCCGACTCCAGTTGTTGAGAATTGTTACACCGCTTAACATTCCAGCACAGGCGTTCGAGAGGTCGAAAGTCAACGCATTGTCGGCTCCGATGGCGTGCGCTACGGCATCGCCCATCGACGGCTCCAGCCATTGGTTCATTCCATCGCGGAGCTTGGTTATGCTGCAGTTGATCACGACGTAGAAGCGACCCCGGATCGCAGTGGCAAGGCTGCAAGAATCCTCGTCGCCGAACGAGACCACGGCGCTCGCGGGATACCCGTCCGCCGCTCCAGATCAATTTGTAGCGATGAGTCGTGGCCGACATCAAGGCATCGGTCGTCAGGTGGTAGCCGACAGATGGCGTCCAGCCCCGGCCAGACAGGTCCGAAATTGGCCGCCTTCGGGACCGGATTTATCAACAGCCAGCATCTTGGCATAACCCTCGCCGCCTGCTTCCTAATGCTGATTTGTTGCCGCGCAACCGCCTAGGGCATTCCAGCCCTTCTGCGCAGTGCCGAATGATCGGCTCCCGCAAGACCGCCGTCTCGAAGGTGCCAGCAGGCAGCTGTGTACATCTCGGCCATGCGGATGCGACGATATTGGCGTGTCGGTCAAAAAGAGGCCGAATGCCGGACGGGAACCTGCGCCAGTCCGCGAAACGCTGTCGCAACTGCGGCTGCGGGAATTGCTTGCCGAGGTCCAAGACCGGATCGAGATGATCGTCGAGGGCCGCGACCGGCTCGACGGCCTGGTCGAGGCGATGCTCGTCATCAACTCGGGCCTTGAGCTGGATGCGACCTTGCGCAGGATCGTCGCCACCGCGATAGACCTGGTCGATGCCCGCTATGGCGCGCTTGGCGTGCGTGGCAGTCGCCACCACCTGGCTGAGTTCGTCTACCAGGGAATTGACGACGACTCTCGGGCCCTGATCGGGGATCTCCCGCAAGGCCGCGGTGTCCTCGGGGTCCTGATCGACGACTCGCAGCCGATCCGGTTGGACAACATCCAGCAGCACCCGGAGTCGGTCGGATTTCCGCCGAACCACCCGCCGATGCGAACCTTCTTGGGTGTGCCGGTAAAGATCCGCGACGAGGTCTTCGGCAACCTCTACCTGACCGAAAAGGCGAACGGTCAACCGTTCAGCGAGGACGACGAGGTCCTGGTTCAGGCGCTGGCTGCGGCTGCCGGCATCGCGATCGCCAACGCGCGGCTGTATGCACAATCACGGTCTCGCCAGGCGTGGATCGAAGCAGCACGTGACATCGCGACCGAGATGTTGTCTGGCGCCGACCCGGCTACCGTCTTCGCGCTGATGGCGGAAAAAGCGCTGAAGCTGGCTGACGCAACCGCCAGCCTGGTCGCCGTTCCCGTCGAGGCCGAACCCCTGGTTTCCGGCGCACCCGAATTGATGATTACGGAGACGTCTGGTGCCCTGGCTATTCCGGCAGAAGAGACCCCAACGCCGTTGAACGCCACCGTGATCGGTGACGTCTTCGTGGACCGCAGCCCGCGCCGGGTCGACAACCTCGACCTCGTCATCGGCGGCCGCGCCCAAACCGGCCCTGCCCTGCTGTTGCCGTTGCGCGTGGCCGACAGTGCTGCCGGCGTTCTGGTCGTGCTTCGCCACGCCGACTTGCCTGCATTCACCGATGAGCAGCTCGACATGATGGCCGCGTTCGCAGGCCAGGCCGCACTGGCATGGCAACTCGCCACATCGGAGCGGCGGATGCGTGAGCTGGACGTGCTGACCGACCGTGACCGGATTGCACGCGAATTGCACGATCAAGTCATCCAGCGGCTTTTCGGTCTCGGCTTGGCAATGCAGGCCACCGTACCGCTGGCGAGATCAGCTGAGGTGCAGCGACGTCTGTCGGAGCAGGTCGACGATCTGCAACAGGTGATTCAGGACATCCGCACCGCGATCTTCGACCTGAATACCGCACCTTCGAATGCGATCCGGCTACGTCAACGGATCGAGGAGGCGATCGCCGAGTGCTCCGGACGTGGCATCCGCACGATGGTGCAGTTTGTCGGCCCGGTGTCAGTTGTCGATGCAAGCCTGGCCGATCATGCGGAAGGATTCGTCCGGGCGGCGGTCGGTGATGCGTCCCACCAACCGGGCGTCACCAGGCTCAGCCTGATCATCGAAGTCGACGACGAACTGCGCATCAAGGTTACCGCTGATGGGCGGGGTGTGCTCGATGAAGCCGCCGCCAACAACCTCGCCGAAATGCGCCGTGCCGCCGAACAGATCGGAGGGAGCCTAGAGGTCGAGGCCGGCCCTGACAACGAGACGACGCTGCGCTGGTCGGTGCCGTTACCCGAATAGCGGGGCGAAGGACCGAATCCGCCTGCGCGTAGTCACGATTGACGTGCCACGATTACCGGCATCCGGCCCGAGTGGGCTACAGCGGCGCTCACCGATCCCAGCAGCATGCCGGCGAATCCGCCCCGCCCGTGGCTGCCGACGACCACAAGTTGTGCCGACTCCGACTCCCGGACGAGGTGATACGTCGGATGGTCACATTCGACCACGCGCCGCACCGACACGTCGGGATAGCGCTCTTGCCAACCGGCCAGGCGCTCGGCGAGTATCTCCTCTGCCGCCGGTTTCATCGCCGGCCAATCGATGGGCGGGAAGTCGTTCACCTCGACGTCGCTCCAGACGTGCAGGGCGACGAGATCGACGCCTCGCCAGGAGGCTTCCTGGAAAGCGATCTTGGTCGCCAGCTCCGACACCGGCGAACCGTCAATGCCGACCAGCACCGGCGCCTCAGCGGGATGAGGCATCAGCGGGTCTTCGTCGTGAATGACCGCAACCGGGCAGTGCGCTTGGCGGATCAGGCTGGAGCTCACTGATCCCATCAAGCTGCGCGCCAGCGGCCCCAGTCCCCGAGAACCGACGACAACCATCTGGGCGTCCTTGGACAAATCGATCAAGGTGGGAACGACGGGCGAGAACATCAGCTCGGTATCAATCTGCGCGGGACCACTATCCGCGGTGGCCCGCCGCGCGATTTCGACAGCATCGTCAAGGGTCTTCTGGCCCTGCTCTACTTGCCACCGCGCGTAGGCCGTCGGTGCCGGCAGTGGCGGCAGGGTGACGCCGATCGGACGAACGGCGTGCACGAGGGTGAGACGAACGTTGCGCATAGCGGCGTCACGCGCCGCCCAGTCAACGGCATACTTGGAGGCGGGCGAACCGTCCACGCCTACCAAGATGCCCGAATGGCCTACCGGAGCCGACATTTGCATCTCCTCACTGGATCGACGGCCCACGGCCGCCGCTCTTACCGGATCTGATCACTGCGAACGGTTGGTGCGGCCGCCGTCCTCGTCGACGAGGCAGCGGATATCTTTCTCCCACTGGGCGTCTCGCATGCGATTCGCATGGGCACGCACAGCGCACACCACCTGCGTGGCGGCCAGGACGACGATCAACCAGCCCACGACTGCCGCTGATAGCGCGTCGGCCACCGCGCGCTCCACCGGAGTTGGCCGAGAGACTCGCTTGCCATCGGCGTCGATCCAAATTCGCAACGGCTCTCCAGCTTTGACCGCGGAGTCCCAGCCGAATACATCAGCATGGTCAATGCCGTTCGCCTGCCATCGGGCGGCCACGGTAAAGGCCATTGCGCCAGCTGACACCTCTGGCTTGCTGTCCTCAACGGCGCTGGCCACCACAGCGTGCCGAGATTGGGCCTGTTGAAGAAACTTCTGGGTCTCGGAGTCGTGAATTACCGTGCCGAGCATCCCGGCGAGAGCGGCGGCCATCACCACCAGAATCGCCGCCAGCGTGACGACGGCTGTTTCGATGCGGTCGCTGGTCCGGATCAGCGGGTTGCGGCTGAAAAGCCGAAGGACCGGCCAAGTCGTAGGCCGGATCACAAAGCTCTCCATGGCAACCTCACTGCAGGTGATTTGCGACGTTGCATCGAGTTTCGCAAGTGCACCAGTCGCGCTCGTAGGGTCAAACGTCAACTGGTGATAGGCCCTAGGCCTCCTGTCTGTTGGCTAGCTGCTGGATAGCGTCATCGCTGTCCACCCTGGATCAGGAGCTATCCAATGAGCAATGGAGATTCACCCGGACCGGTTGTCGTTGGAATCGACGGCTCGGACGCGGCGATCGGAGCTGCCCAATGGGCTGCCAAAGAAGCCATCCATCACGATGTTCCGCTTCGCCTCGTCTACGTCATCGACGTAGCCGGTGATGCGATCGCACCGCCGCGAGTCTATCCAGCCGAAGAAGAGTATGCCGAGAGCTCGCTGCGTGCTGCGTGTTTGGCGGTCGAGGGCAAGGGCTTACCGGTGAAGATCGACACTGCGGTGCTGCGCGGAGACGTCGATTCTGCCCTGATCGCAGAGTCGGCCGAGGCGACACTCATCTGCGTCGGATCGGTGGGAATCAGTCAGGTGGCCAGCAGGGTGCTCGGGTCGACCGCGACAAGTCTTGCCGAGCATGCGCACTGCCCGGTGGCGATCATTCGACGCGCTGCGGACACGCCGCTGCCGGAGGCCGGCTTCATTGCGGCGGTCCTCGACGACGAACCCGGCAGCGACGCAGTCATGTATTGGGCCATGGAGCAAGCCCGGGTGCGGCGCTCTCCGGTCCTCGCGCTGGGCGTCTGGCGCCGGGCGCTTTTCAAGATCGACGATGAGAAGTTCTATCAGCGTCTTGACCGCTGGTTGCGGCGGTATCCCGACGTGGAGGTCGAAGTGGCCAGCACGCGCATGAGTGCCACTCGATACCTGGAGAGCCGCATCGGCGATGTTCAACTGGCGGTTATCGCCGGCGCAGACAGCAAACGGGCGGCGCAGTTGGTGGGCCCGCACGGCATGCCGATTCGTACTCACGCCGACTGCTCCGTGCTCATCGTGCGTGGTGAGAACCGTTGAGCGCGGTCACGTCAGCACGGTATTGAGCACATCGGGGAGGATCGTTACGAACTGGTCGAGCTGATCTTTGGTGATCACCAGCGGCGGTGCCAGCCGAATGACATTCGGGGCAGCGGCGTTGACCAGGAAGCCGGCCTCGCGAGCCGCGGTCTCCACCGCCTTGGCGGTTGGCGTGGTCAGGACTATCCCGCGCAGCAAGCCGCGGCCCCGAACGTTTTCCACCAAAGGGTGACGCAGTGACGCGATGCGCTCGCTGAGTGACTTGCCCAGCGCCTCGGCGCGTTCGATCAGGCCGTCTTCATCCAGGACGCGCAACACCGCCAGCGCCGCGGCCGCACAGACCGGATTGCCGCCGAAGGTGCTGCCGTGCAGGCCCGGTTTCATCAGTGCCGCGACGGGCCCGACCGCCAGGCACGCCCCGATCGGCAGGCCGCCACCGAGCCCTTTGGCCATCGTCACGACATCCGGGGTGATCCCGTCGCGCTGATGAGCGAAAAATGTTCCAGTGCGGCCCATCCCGGTCTGCACCTCGTCGAGCACCAATAGCGCGCCATGCTCGGCGGTGATCTGCCGGGCGGCAACCAGATAGCCCGTCGGCGGGACGACGACCCCGGCCTCGCCCATGATCGGTTCGAGGAACACCGCTGCGGTGTCGTCGGTGACGGCGGCTGTCAGGGCGTCGACGTCCCCGTACGGCACATGGGTCAGCTCACCGGGCAGCGGAGCGAACGGTGTCGAGAACTCGGGGTGGCCGGTCAGGGCCAGCGATCCCATCGTGCGGCCGTGAAAACCCTTCTGAGCCGCGACCAGTTTCGTTCTCCCGGTCAGCCGGGAGATCTTGAACGCGCATTCATTGGCTTCGGCGCCCGAGTTGCAGAAGAACACCCGCGCACCTTGGACCCCCCACCGGTCCACAAGTGCTTGCGCCAGGGCGACGCCGGGCTCATGAGCGTAGAGGTTGGAAGTGTGGCCCAGGGTGGTCAGCTGGCGGGTGGCCGCCTCGGTGACCGCGGGGTGACAGTGGCCCAAAATATTCACCGCGATGCCGGCGAGAAGGTCGATATAGCTGTTGCCGTCGACATCGGTCACCACCGCACCGTCACCCGAAGCGAGTGCAATGGGCGGGGTGCCGTAGGTGTGCATCATCACCGTGTCCCAGCGCTTCAGCACTGGGCCGCTGTTTGTCACGACCGCGCCGCCACGTTGCTTCGTTCTGCATCGTCGCCGGCGGTCGTCACGCGCGGACCACCGTAGTTCCGGCGCCGACGTTGGTGAAAAGCTCGACCAGCACGCAGTGTGCGACCCGCCCGTCGATGACGTGGGCACCGGCCACCCCGCCCTCGACCGCGCGCAGACACGCCTCGACCTTGGGCACCATGCCGGATTGCAACGACGGCAGCAGTTGGCTCAGCGCCACGGTGTCTATCTCATCGACCAGCGAATCCGGGTCGGGCCACCGCGTGTAGATCCCTTCGACGTCAGTGAGCATGAGCAGCTTCTCGGCATGCAGCGCCTGCGCAAGGGCTCCGGCGGCGCTGTCGGCGTTGATGTCGTACACCACACCCGCGGCGTCCGGGGCAATGGATGAAACCACCGGAATGCGCCCTGCGGCCATGAGATCGGTTATCGCGCCGGTATTGACGTTCTGGACGTCGCCGACCAGGCCGATGTCGGTGGGCACCCCGTCAACCATGACGCTGCGCCGCGCTGCGGTGAACAGCTGCCCGTCCTCACCGGTGATCCCGACCGCGTACGGTCCGTGCGTGTTGATCAGGTTCACCAGCTCCCGGCCGACATGGCCGAACAGCACCATCCGCGCGACGTCGAGCACTTCCGGTGTGGTGACCCGGAAACCGCCCTTGAATTCGCTTGTAATACCGAGTCTTTCGAGCATCGCGCTGATCTGCGGTCCGCCGCCGTGCACGACAACCGGCTGAACGCCGCAGTTGCGGAGGAACACCATGTCGGCGGCGAACGCGCGCCGCAACGTCTCGTCGGCCATCGCGTGGCCGCCGTACTTGATGACGACGATCTTGTTGTGCAGGTGCTTGAGCCACGGCAGCGCCTCGGCCAGCACCTGCGCCCTGATATCACGGGTTAACGTGCCCGTGATCGGTGCTGACTTTGCGGTCGTGACGCTGGTCATGGCGTCATCCCCACCACCGACAGACCCTCGGCTTCCGGCCAGCCCAGCGCCAGGTTCATCGACTGCACGGCCGCACCGGCGACGCCCTTGACCAGGTTGTCGATCGCGCAGATCGCCACCAGTGTTTCGGCGTCTTCGTCGACAGCGACCGCGATCTGAGCCACGTTGCTACCCGTCACCGCGTTCGTATGTGGTAGTCGACCTTCTGGCAGGAAGTGCACGAAAGGCTCACCACTGTAATGCTTTTCGTACGCAGCCCGCACGCGTGCCAGCGGTGTGGTGCAGCGGGCCGTGCAGGTCGCCAGGATGCCGCGGGTCATCGGGATGAGCACTGGGGTGAAACTCACGGACACTTCCCGCTCGGACACCGCCTGCAGCCCTTGGGCTATCTCGGGAGTGTGGCGGTGAACACCAGCGATGTTGTAAGCGCGCGCCGACCCGATGGTCTCGGATCCGAGCAGATCGGTCTTGGCCGTTCGGCCGGCACCCGATGTGCCGCTGACCGCAACGACAGTCACTGCGGGTTCGGCCAGCCCCTCGGCCAGCGCGGGCACCAGCGCGAGTAGCGCTGCGGTGGGGTAACAGCCTGGGACTGCGATCCGGGTGGCGCCGCGCAACTGGTCGCGGGCGCCGGGCAGCTCAGGCAGCCCGTAAGGCCAGCTGCCCGCGTACGGCGTGCCGTAAAACCGCTCCCAGGCAGCGGAGTCACGCAACCGAAAATCGCCGCCACAATCGATGATCACCGTGTCTGGACTGAGCCGTTGCGCCAATGGGGCCGATTGGCCGGGTGGCAACGCCATGAACACCACATCGTGACCGGCTAGCACATCTAGATCGGTGGACTGCAGCACTCGATCACCAAGTGGCAGCAAGTTCGGGTGGTGCTCGGCCAGGGTAGTGCCTGCGCTGGCGGCGGCCGTCACGGCGCCGATCGTCAACTGCCGCTGGTTGAATGCCGGATGCCCCAAGAGCAGGCGCAGGATTTCTCCGCCTGCATAGCCACTGGCGCCCGCCAGCGCGATTGTCTTAATAGCGCCCATTCGGGTCCCTAATGTCGTGTGCCGCTTGTGCTCTGAGATCTGTCAACGCTAAAGACGGCCCTGGCCCTCGATATAGGGCCATTTGGCCCTGAGCAGCCCGACGTTGGACCTAAGGTGGCGGTCCTGCGCGGTCAGTACCACACCGACGGGAGAAATGCGCCGCGCGGCTCCGAATACAGACCGATCGTCATCAGATTCAACATGAATACCACTCGCAGCCGCTGGGCGAGGCACCAGCGAAGCAATTCGGTGTTGCGCATCGGGACAAGGAAACCCAGGCCCGGAAATGACTCCGCCGCACCGATCAGAGCCTGCATGTCGTCATTGGTCTCGGTCACCGAATGCCCGTAGAAGCCGATCCCAGTCGTGTATCCCGTGATCCGCCCGCCCCGTTCGACCAGCCTGGCCGCTCCCTGTGCGAGCGCATCGCTCAACTCGCCGCTGCGGTCGTGGCCATGCACACGAAAACAAAGAGCATTGCACGCCTCGCAGTCGGCCACCGTGGCGGCTCGCACCTCGTATCCCGGGCTTGGCAGCAACACCGGGTCGCCCTGCACGACAGCGACCGGCTCTCGGACGTCAAAACCGAGCTTGGCGTACAGGCACATCGAGCGGTTCTTGTAGGCAGCCTGCAACAGTCGCACGCCCGGTACCCGTCGCTGAACGCTGCGCCGCAGCATTGCATTCATCAGTGCGCGGCCAACCTGACGGTCTTGCATGTCTGGAGCGACCGTGACGTGGCCGACGCCGACGATTGCCGATCGCTCGTCGAGAAAGCCACTTCCAGCGATGCGCCCGTCGTACTCAGCGATGAGGGCGAAAAAGCCGGGATGTTCGATCAACCCGGAAACCAGTGTGGTGGCGACCTCGACCGACGTGTATTCAGGGGGAAAACCGTGGTTGGCCGCGCTCGAGTTGAACGCGTCGAAGCAGATGCGGCCGCACCCCGGCACGTCGGCTCTGCTCGCCGCCCGCAACGTCAAAGACACAGCAACCTCCCGTTGTCGTCGCAAGCGAGAAGTCTTACACCGTTGTGCTGGCGGTCGCGAGCTTGGATCGGACTAGCACCAGCGGAGCGCTGGGGTCGTCCAGCCTTGGAACGGCCGCGAGGGTGAAGTCGGCGATAGCGTCGGGGCGAAAGACCAGGCAGTGCGTCGAGCCGCCGAACTGGAAGTAACCCAGTTCGTCGCCTTTCGCGACGTGGTAGCCGGGCTTCACGTTTTCGCCGATCATGCAGGATGAGACCTCGTCCATACCGACCGCGACAAAAGCCACCAGCCCAATGACCGGATTGTCGGCCTCGATGAGGATGATCGCCCGCACCGCGACATGCGCCAGATAGGATTGCGAAACCGGCGGGGGGATCGCGTCCCAATCTTCTGACACCACTTCCGAGAAGTACGTCCCACGCCGGCGGAAGGCCCGGACAATTGTCCCGGCCACCGGGCTGTGCCACCGGTGATAGTTCATCGCACTCAGATACGCCTGGTAGACGGTTCCACCGACGAACTGGTCAACCGAAGCGTCGTTGGCCAGCATGTCCTGCAACGAATACGGTTGGCTCTTGATCCAGAAGCGGTCATGGCGCTTGACGCCGACAGCCAAGCGGTACGGCGTCGACTCACAAGCGTTGACGATCACGTCGTCGTCATCCGGTGCAGCCAGCGGACGGGCGCCCTCCTTGAAGCGCCGAGTGAAGAAGTCGTTCCAGGACTTGAAGCCCCAGTGCTCATCTCGTGGATCGTGCTCGAATTGCTCGATGCCGATCGCACGCTGCGCCGCGGCGCTCTTCCAGCCGGATGGCGAATCGTTGAGCACATAGCGCGAGGCGGCGCTGTCGAGAAACTCGCACCAGACGGTCAGGATTTTCTCGAGCATCGTGTTGATCCGCGGGTCGCGAAAGGCCGCAAACCCGGCCGTCGTGCCCATCGTCCAGTCGAGAACGGCACAGAGGGGTGTGATGACCGCGTTCTTGCCGAATTCCGGTGCCATGGTGAGCACCTCGTTGATCAACCGCAGCATCTGCTCCACATTTTCCAGGTGGTTCTTGCGATACCGCTTGGTGTGCGGCACCTCGGCGACCATCCGGTGGACGTACATGCCCACCACCGGATCAGAGTCGATCAGCTGCGCAAATTCGGCGATCACCGGATGCAGCCTGACGTGCTCGCCCTTGGCAAGCACCCGCTGCCGGTGACCGGCAAGCCAAGACTCCAACTCTTCCTGGCCTTCCGGCAGCCAGCCGGCTCGACGCCGGATATCCACGCCGTCGGAAGGAGTGTTCACAAACCGCCCTTTCAGCTCAACAAGTCAGGCGCCGTTGGTGATCCATTCTCGTGCTTGGTCAAGCTGGTCGCCGGGAAAGTGCCGGATCTCGGCTGACACAAAGTGCGATGCCAGATGCTCGGCCACATCTGCGAGGTGTGAGTCGGTGACCACCGCGACTTTCTTGACGTGCTTGTGATGATCCCGGACGAAGCGAAAGTGGTTGACCATCGCTCCGAAGCTGTCCCATCCGGGGAAGGCCGGGGCGTTGATGATGAGGCCGGCAAGTCCGCCAGTCGCCTCGATGTGCGGATCAACCACCTTTGCCAGTTCGACAAAATCCGTTGCGTCGAGCGCAGATTTGGGTCGCACCAGTAGGACCGAATGTGCGGTATCGAGGTCGTATTCGATCATCTTTTGCTCCTCAGCGATCTTCGTCGATGGACACCGACGGTGGCTGTCTGATCGTCCTCCCGCGCTCGACGAGTTCTCCAGAGGCGAAAGGCCCTGCCACTCAGATTCTCGGCCGACCCGGTAGCCTGCACACGTGTTGCTGACCTCGTTGGATCCCGCCGCAGTCACCGGCGGCCGTGATGTCGGCGATGCCGTCCGCATCGGCGACGTCACACTGAGCCGCAGCGATGTCGTTGGCGCCGCGACATCAGTGGCCGAACGCGTGGGCGGGGCGGACCGGATCGCGGTCCTGGCCACGCCGACCGCCTCCACCGCGTTGGCCATCGCCGGATGCCTGATCGCCGGCGTGCCGGTGGTGCCGGTGCCCGCCGACGTCGGGCAGGCCGAGCGTCGCCACATTCTCACCGACTCCGGTGCGCAGGCCTGGCTGGGCCCGCTGCCCGAGGAACCGGAGGGCCTACCGCACGTCCCGGTCCGCACGCACGCGCGGTCCTGGCACCGCCTTCCCGAGCCGTCCCCCCAGGACACCGCGCTGATCATTTACACCTCGGGCACCACCGGCCCGCCCAAAGGGGTGCAGCTGAGCGGTCGGGCGATCGCCGCCGACCTGGACGCGCTCGCCGCGGCCTGGCACTGGACCGCTGAGGACACCTTGGTGCACGGACTACCGCTATTTCACGTGCACGGTCTGGTGTTGGGTCTGCTCGGGTCGCTGCGATTCGGAAACCGCTTCGTGCACACCGGAAAACCGACGCCGGAAGCCTATGCTCAGGCCTGTTCTCAAGCTGGTGGCACGCTGTACTTCGGTGTGCCGACGGTGTGGTCACGGGTGGTGGCTGACCCGGCGGCCGCGGGGGCGCTGCGGCCGGCGCGACTGCTGGTGTCGGGCAGCGCGCCGCTACCGGTGCCGGTGTTCGACCAGTTGGTCCGGCTCACCGGGCATGCGCCCGTCGAACGCTACGGCGCCACCGAGTCGCTGATCACGCTGTCCACCCGCGCCGACGGCGAGCGCCGTCCCGGCTGGGTCGGTCTGCCGCTGGCGGGCATCGAGACCCGATTGGTTGACGACGACGGTGGCCCGGTGCAGCATGACGCGGAAACGATTGGGCGACTGCAGGTTCGCGGCGCCACCTTGTTCGACGGCTATTTGAATCGGCCGGACGCCACCGCCGAGGCGTTCGACATCGGCGGTTGGTACCGCACCGGCGACGCCGCCGTGATCGACACCGATGGTATGCATCGCATCGTGGGCCGCGAGTCGGTCGACCTGATCAAGTCCGGCGGATACCGGGTCGGCGCCGGCGAAATCGAGACGGCCCTGCTCGGTCACCCCGGCGTGGCCGAAGCGGCAGTCGTCGGGTTGCCGGACGAAGACCTGGGCCAGCGCATCGTTGCGTTCGTCGTCGGTGAGGCCGAGCCGCAAGAGTTGATCGACTATGTCGCCCAACAGCTTTCGGTGCACAAGCGGCCGCGTGAGGTGCGGGTCGTCGACACTTTGCCGCGCAACGCGATGGGCAAGGTGCTCAAGAAAGAGCTGCTGACTCGCCGCTGAGGGCTTCGACACGGTGACGCACCATCCCTTACCGTCGTTGCCATGCACAGCCGCAGCGTCACGCCGATGAGGCGTGTCGCTGCTGCGTGTCTGGTGGGCTCGGCAATCGAGTTCTACGACTTCCTGATCTACGGCACCGCGGCGGCCCTGGTGTTTCCCACCGTCTTCTTTCCCGACCTCAGTCCCACGCTGGCCACGATCGCGTCGATGGGCACGTTCGCCAGTGCGTTTCTGGCTCGGCCGATCGGCGCGGCCACGTTCGGCTACTTCGGGGATCGGCTGGGCCGGAAGAACACCCTGATCATCACGCTGGTGTTGATGGCTGTTGCCACCGTGTCGGTGGGCATGGTTCCCAGCACGGCGGCCATCGGTACCGCAGCCCCGTTGATCCTGATTGCGCTGCGGCTGTTGCAAGGGTTCGCTGTCGGTGGCGAATGGGCAGGCTCGGCGTTGCTGAGCGCCGAGTACGCGCCGGCCGCCCAACGTGGCCGGTATGGCATGTTCACTCTGCTCGGTGGCGGCACCGCGGGGGTGCTTTCCAGCCTGACGTTTCTGGCCGTGAGTTTCAGCATCGGTGAAAACAGCCCGGCTTTCATGCAGTGGGGCTGGCGCATACCGTTTTTGATCAGCGCCGCTCTGATCGGTATCGCCCTCTATGTGCGGCTCAGGATTGACGAGACCCCGGTGTTCGCCGAGGAAAAAGCCCGAAACCTGGTCCCGACGGCGCCGATCGCTGAGTTGCTGCGCTTGCAGCGCCGGGAGATCCTGTTGGCCGCGGGCAGCATCCTGGGTGGCTTCGGCTTTGCCTACATGGGGAACACGTACCTCACCGTGTACGCCCATGCCCAGCTGGGATACACGCGGAGTTTCATCTGGGCTGTCGGCGCTCTGGGCGGGTTGGCCAGCATCGTGTCCGTCGCGCTGTCGGCCAGTCTGTCTGATCGGGTCGGGCGCCGCCGGATGATGTTGCTGGGCTGGGCGGGATGCGTGCCGTGGGCAGTGGTGGTGATCCCGTTGATGGACACCGGCGAACCTGGGCTGTACGCCGTTGCCATCGTCGGCATGTCGGCGATTGCCGCGATCGGTTCCGGACCAACCGGGGCGTTCATTCCCGAGCTGTTCGCCACTCGCTACCGTTACAGCGGATCGGCGCTGGCGGTCAACTTCGCCGGCGTCCTTGGCGGCGCGTTGCCGCCGTTGATCGCCGGAACACTGCAGGCGACCTACGGCAGCTGGGCGGTCGGTCCGATGCTGGCCATCCTCGCCCTGGCCAGCTTGGTGTGCACCTACCTACTCCCCGAAACCAAAGGCACCGTTTTGCAACCCCTTGTTGGCTCCGCTGTTTCGGCGATGCCTTCCAAGCTCGAATTGCCTGACGGCGGTTTGTGATTCAGACGAGCACCCGGGTGGGCATCACCGTCGGTTTGACCCCATAGCGTGGGGTGCTGAAGCCATATCCTGCGCGGCCGGTCGAGGCTACCGCCGGCATGCCAGTCGCGACGTTTGTCACGCCGCCGCCTTCGTCAAAGTCCGCGTTCCAATCCGCGGTGGTTACCGACGCCGCGCTGGACTCCGGAGTGGCTGCAGACCAGGTGGGCGGCACCGAGAGTCCGCCGACCGAGGCCGACTGGGCGATACCCGCCAGTACCGGCGTCCCGCCCAGGCTGGCGGTGCCGACGGGAGCGACGGTGCCGGCCAGCGCCCCGCCCAGGCCGGCGCCGAGTGCCGCCGGGGCGGCAGCTGCTGCGGCGGGCCCGGCGGCGGCGGCGGAACTTTGCGCCGCATTGAGACCGAGTCCGCCCATGACGCCGCTCATCCCGAAGCCGACGGCGGCGCCGGTGTAGTTATAGACACCGATGTTGCCGCCAGCGGTGCCGAGATCGTTGAGGAATCCGTTGCCGGTGTAAACGAACCCCGGCCCGCTCGACGACGAGGCGGCGCCGGGGGAGGCCAGGCTTTGCATCGCGGACGGCAGGCTGGCGACCAGTTGGGAAAGCTGGCTCTGGGTGCCGGCGGTCGAGACCGCGGCGCTTTGGGCGCCGGCGCCGGCCGGGTTGGTAGTTGCCGTCGGCGACGTCAACGGGTTCAACGAAGCGGCGCTTGCCGACGAGCCGGCGTAGCCGTACATGGCGGCGGCGTCCTGAGCCCACATCTCGCCGTATTGGGCTTCGGTGGCCGCGATCGCCGGGGTGTTCTGGCCCACGATGTTGGTTGCGATCAGGGCGGCCAGCTGAGCCCTGTTGGCCGCGATCAGCGCCGGGGGCACGGTCAGCGCAAACGCGGTCTGGTAGGCGGCCGCCGAGGCGGCGGCCTGGGAGGCGGCGTGTTCGGCGGCCGCGGCGGCGTTGTACATCCACTCCACAAAGGGGGTGGCCGCGGCGGCCATCGCTGACGAGGCCGGGCCCGTCCACACTCCGCTGAGCTCGGAGATCACCGACTCGTGGGAGGCCGCAGCGGTAGCCAGTTCGGCGGCCAGGTTGTTCCAGGTCGCCGCGGCGGCCATCATCGGTCCGGCGCCGGGGCCCGAGTACATCAGTGCGGAGTTGATCTCGGGGGGTCGTGCTGCGAAATCGAAAACCATGTCTTTGATCCTGTTCGTGGTGAGTTGAGGGTTAGTTGCTAGACGACCGTGGACTTGGGCATCACCTTGGGCTTGACGCCGTAGCGCGGCGCACCCAGACCAGAGACTCTTGCTGTCGAAGCCATCGAGGGCACCCCGCCGGGCACGGTGGTCACCGGTGCGCCGTGCGGGGCGGCGGCGCTGGTCCAACCCGCCCCTGCCAACGTCGCCGGAACCGGAGTCGTCGCCGGGACACCGCTGACGCCCCAGCTCGGCGGGACCGACAACCCGCCGACCGCCGGGGCCCGGCCCAGGCCGGCCAGCACCGGCGCCGCGCCGACGTCGGCCGCACCGGCCAGCGACGGGCCGCCCAGCCCTGCGCTCGCGGCGGTGGCGCCGCGCCGCCGGCACCGGCACTGCCGGCAGCCGAGTTCAGCTGCGCAAAGGTTGACGCCGCCCCGATAAACGGGTTACCGGCGAACATGCCGATCATGCTTCCGTTGGACAGCGCGCCCGGGACGACGCCGAACTGCCCGAACTGGGTCAGCTGACCGAGCAGCGAGAACCCCCCCAAGCCCGCTGCGCCGGTGGCGGCCGAATTGGCGGCCTCGGTAGTGCCGTAGGAATCGCCGCTCAGCCCGAGCATCTGCACAAACGCCTGATTGATCGCCGTGGCTTCGGCGCTGACCTGCTGGTACAGGTTGCCGTAGGTACTGAACTGGGTCGCCTGCAGCGCCGACACCTCATCGCCAGCAGCGGGCGCCACACCCGTGGTCGAGGCGGCCGCCGACGCGTTCTGAGCGGCCAACGACGTACCGATGCCCTCCAGCTTGCCTGCCGCGTAGTCCAACGCCTCCGGGTCTGTGGTCACGTAAGACATACGTTTCGCTCCTTTAGAGTCCTGTTGTCCGGAAAGATCGACATCGGTTCATTTCAGCAGACTTGCCCGGTAAATAGCTGAAAATTAGCTGTGCGCACTGGCAACTTTGATGGCGTTGGGTCCAAACGGCATTGACGGTGTCGGCTCGAAATAAACCCTTCACGCTCGGCGCGCCGTTAATCGGATTGTTCTGCGGTTCAACGTGTTCCAATCGTCGGGCGGTAGCGCATGGCGTGGACTGAACGGAACGTGGCCGCACACCCCTCGCGGTGTGCGGCCACGTCTGCGGTGGATGTCGCCTATCGCGTTATACGAGAACAGATTTCGGCATCACCGTAGGCTTCACTCCGTACCGGGGCGCACTGAAGCCGTAGCCCCCTCGACCGGCCGACGCGACCGCCGGCATGCCGGCGGCGACGTTCGTCATCGGCATGCTCTCTTCTGCGGGGGCGGTCCAGCCCGAGCCGGCCAGCTTGGCTGCGCCGGTGTCCGGGGTGGCCGCAGACCATCCGGCCGGCACCGATAAGCCGCCAACCGAGGCCGCCGAGCCCATCCCCGCGAGTACCGGTGCAGCACCGACTCCTCCGGCCGGCACGGCCGCGCCCGCCAGGACTCCGGCTGCCGGCGCCGCTGCGCCCGCCAGGACTCCGCCGCCTAAACCGGCTCCCAGATCGCCGGCAGCGGCGGCGCCGGCGCTGCCACCCATCAGGGTGTATCCGTACAAAACCGCGGACGGGATGATGGCGAACATCTGCCAGGCGATGGTGTCAAAGATCCCGTTCGGGATGTTTGACACCAGGCTGTTGGCAAAGAAATCGTCCAACGGGTTGTCCAGCGCCTGCGCGGCCAGCGGTGTGGCCAGCGATTGCATGGCATTAGGCACGTTGGCCACCACCCCGTTCAGCGCCGCCGTCTGCGTGCCGTTTGCCGCAGCTTGTGAAACCGCGGCGGCTTGCGCGCCCAGCCCGCCCGGGTTGGTGGTCGGTGCCGGCGAGGTCAACGGGTCCAGCGTCGCGGCGCTGGCCGACGAGCCGGCGTAGCTGTACATGGCAGCGGCGTCTTGGGCCCACATTTCGGCGTAGTGCGCCTCGGTGGCCAGGATTGCCGGGGTGTTTTGTCCCAGGATGTTCGTGGCGACCAGGGCGGCCAGCTGGGCTCTGTTGGCCGCGATCATCGCCGGCGGCACCGTCATCGCGAACGCCGCTTCGTAGGCGGCTGCCGACGCCATCGCCTGGGTGGCTGCGTGTGCAAGTTCTCCGGCGGTGGTGTGCATCCAACCGATATAGGGCGCGGTCGCGGCGGCCATTGCTGTCGACGATGGACCCAGCCACTCGCCGTCAGTCAGCTCGGAGATCACCGACTGGCAGGCGGATGCCGTCGTGCTCAATTCGGCGGACGTGTTGTTCCAGGCTGCCGCGGCGGCCATCATCGGAGCCGACCCGGGGCCGGCATACATCCGCGCGGAGTTGATTTCCGGGGGTAGTGCTGCGAAATCAAACATTTCTTTTAGACCTTGTCCTTTGGTTGGTTGGCTGCTGGGCTAGACGACCGTCGGCTTGGGCATCACGGTGGGTTTGACGCCATAGCGCGGCGCGCCGATGCCGTAGCCGCCGCGCCCGGCCGAGGCCACCGACGGCATCCCGGCCGGCAGGGTTGTGACCGGCGCGCCGTGCGGCGCTGCGCTGGTCCAGCCGGTGCCCGCCAATGTCGCGGGGGTGGAGCTCACCGCCCCGACGTCACCCGCGGCCCAGCTGGGCGGCACCGACAACCTGCCGATCGAGGAGGCCTGACCCAGGCCCGCCGACACCGGCATCGCGCCCACACCGGGAGCGGCCACCGGGGCTGCCGCAGCCGCCGCGGGCGGTGCGCTGATGTCGCCCGTGAAGCCCAAAGCAGCAGTCGAGCCGGCGCCAGATTGCGGAATGAATTGCCCCTGCGCCAGGTCCAACATGTCCGACGAGGCGGCCCCGAAGTTCTGGGCCCAGTTGAACGGAGTGCCGACGCTCGCGCCAAAGTTGGACGACAAGCCTCCAGTCTGCGCTGGGCCGGTCGCCACTGAAGAACCACCGCTCAGCGCATTGAGCAGTCCTGACAGCGACGTCGAACCGGTTGCGGCCTGGTTGGCCGACTCGGTCTGGCCGTAGGAGCCGGCGCTGGAGCCGAGGGTGTTGACCAGCGTCTGGTGAACCGCCGCGGCTTGCGCGCTGACCTGCTGGTACCAGGTGCCATAGGCGGAGAACTGCATTGCCTGCAACGCCGAAACTTCGTCGGCTGCTGCGGGAGCAACGCCTGTGGTGGTTGTTGCTGCGGCCGCGTTCTGGGCGGCCATCGACGTGCCGAGCTGTTGCAGGCGGGTCGCCGCAGCCATCAACGCCGGTGACTGTGCGGTCACGAAAGACATCAGTTTTCTCCTTCAGAAGTGGTGTTTTGATAAAGAGCGGACGATGGCAGTTGTTTCAGCCGGCCTCCTTACGCGTTTGCCCGTCGTGGGTGTTTGTTGGGTGGCGAAGAAGGGCCCGCGGCGGGCGTTGTCAGAAGAACGACCCGTGGATTGCCCGGCCGCGAGTCACCGGCACAACGCGCTGAAATCCCGGTAGCGCCAAGGCTGAATGGCATAGCGTGTTAATGGCTTCTCAATGTCGGGCCGAACCTTTGAAGAGCGTGGGAGTGGGTCGGTGCGGCCTCGGCGTGGGGCAACGTCACGGCGTCAAGCCGATTTGCGGTAGCCAAACGCGTCGTACACCTCGGTGGCGGCAAGGGGTCTGCCCACCAGGTAAGGAAGCACCACTGCCGGATCCTTATCGCAGTCGTCCATGAGTAGACAGCAACCCGGCTTGGTAGACGCAATGCAACAATTCGCGACTAACTTCTCTGATTAGACATCAAAGTCTACTGTAGTAAACTACTTCAAGCTATGGAGGCCGCGCGCATCCAACCGTTGTTTGGAGGTCGAACCGCTGGGATCCCTGACCGGAGCCGACGACGCACGAAACCTCCTGCGGCGGTTGGGATACCGCGAAGCGCGTCGACGTTCAGTGATTTCGCGATCGGCGTGATCGCGACCTCAGTTGGCGTGCAGGTCTTCGTTGAGTGCGATGCCGCGTCCGTCGCGGGACACTACCTCGACCGCGCCGGTCACCGAGTTGCGGCGGAACAGCATATTGCTGCCGCCGGAGAGCTCACGGGCCTTGACCGAATTCCCGTCGGGCAAAGCAATTTTGGTGCCCGCGGTGATGTACAGGCCGGCTTCGACGACGCAGTCGTCGCCCAGCGGGATCCCCAGCCCGGAGTTCGCGCCGAGCAGACAGCGTTTGCCGATCGAGATCACCTCGGTGCCACCGCCGGACAGCGTGCCCATGATCGACGCGCCGCCGCCGATGTCGGAGCCGTCACCGACCACCACTCCCGCTGAGATACGGCCCTCCACCATCGAGGCGCCCAATGTGCCCGCGTTGAAGTTGACGAAGCCCTCGTGCATCACTGTCGTACCGGACGCCAGATGCGCGCCCAGCCGCACTCGGTCGGCGTCGGCGATGCGCACGCCGGTCGGCACGACGTAGTCGACCATCCGGGGAAACTTGTCCACGCCGTACACCGCGACCTGGCCGCGGCGGCGCAGCCGCGCCCGGACCGCCTCGAAGCCCTCGACCGCGCACGGACCGTGGCTGGTCCACACCACGTTGGTCAGCACCCCGAACAACCCGTCGGCGTTGAGCCCGTGCGGCGCGACCAGTCGATGTGAGAGCAGATGCAGTCGCAGATAGGCGTCGTAGGCGTCGACGGCCTTATCACCCAGCGAGCCGATCACGGTGCGTACTAGGACGGTCTCGGTGCCGCGGTCGTCGTCGCGTCCGGCCAGCGCCGCCAACTCGTCGGGGACCTCAGCCACCGATAGCCGGACCGTGCCGGCCTCGCCCGATTCGATCAATTCCGGTGCGGGAAACCAGGTGTCGAGCACCGACCCGTTGTCGGCCAAGGTCGCCACACCAATACCTGAAGCTGCAGTCACGTGTTCCACGCTACCCACCCACTACGCTGGGGTCGTGCTTGACCTACGCGGCGACCCGATCGCGCTGACCGCAGCTCTGGTCGACATCCCGAGTGAGTCGCGGCAGGAACAGCGCATCGCCGACGAGGTGGAAGCCGCGTTGCGGACGCAGACTCCTAAGACTTTGGGGTTCGAGATCATCCGCAACGGCAACGCCGTGCTGGCGCGCACAGCGCTCGGCCGACCGACGCGGGTGCTGCTGGCCGGCCATCTCGACACCGTCCCGGTAGCCGGCAACCTGCCGAGCCGCCGCGTCGGTGATTCGTTGCACGGCTGCGGCACCAGCGACATGAAGTCAGGTGACGCGGTTTTTCTTCACCTGGCCGCCACGGTCACATCGCCCGCACACGACCTGACGTTGGTTTTCTACGACTGTGAAGAAATCGATTCGGCCGCAAACGGTTTGGGACGCATCGAACGTGAGTTGCCCGATTGGCTGTCGGCCGATGTGGCGATTCTCGGCGAGCCAACCGGCGGCTTCATCGAGGCGGGCTGCCAGGGCACGCTGCGGGTGGTCATCCAGGCAACCGGAACTCGCGCGCATTCAGCGCGATCTTGGCTGGGCGACAACGCGATTCACAAACTGGGTGCGGTGCTCGACCGACTCGCGGATTATCAGCCCCGCACAGTGGAGATCGACGGCTGCACCTACCGCGAAGGCTTGTCGGCGGTGGGTATCGACGGCGGTGTCGCCGGCAACGTCATCCCCGACGCGGCATCGGTGACCGTCAACTTCCGCTTCGCGCCGGACCGATCGCCGGATGCCGCACTGCGGCACGTCCATGAGGTATTCGCTGGCCTCGACGTGCGGATCGAGCAGACCGACCTTGCCGGCGGAGCGCTGCCCGGGCTGTCCAAGCCCGCCGCCAAGGCACTCGTCGAAGCCGCCGCCGGGCAGGTGCGAGCGAAATACGGCTGGACAGACGTGGCGCGGTTCGCGGCCAGGGGCATTGCCGCGGTCAACTACGGCCCGGGCGACCCCAACCTGGCGCATACCCGCGACGAGCGGGTGCCCGTCGACCAGATCACCGCCGCCGTGGCGATGCTGCGGGGATATCTGAGCAGCTAAGCCCGCTGCGCCTGGGCGGACGCGTCGGCGGCCGCAGGATGCAATCCGCGATCGGCCAAGTCGGCGGCTACGTCGGTCAATGCCGCGGCATCGCCGTCGGCCAGCGCGCGGGCGTGCGCCAGCGTGAGCCTGCCCAGTACGCAATCCACTTCGACCGACAAGCGTCCGGCCTTGGACACCGCGCGGGTGTCGCCAAGTCGCGCCGCGTCCTGCAACGCGCGCAGTGCGATCGCCGACTGCCCGCCGCGTTCGGCGGCCTGCACGGCTTCACGGGCGGCTTCGATCGCGCCGGTCTTGTCGCCGCGAGCCGCCTTCGACCAAGCTTTGGCCAGCGCCAACTCCGGGGCGAACAGCGTTGACTTCAGGCCGTGCCGAGACTCGGCTCGGCTGAAAACCTTTGCGGCTTCCAGCTGTTCACCTTGCTGGCCGAGTGCCTGTGCAAGCAGCGTCAGCGACAGCGGACCCCAGGAATAGCCGGTCCGCGCCAGCGGATCGGCCGCCCGGCTCAGCAGCGTCACGGCGACCTCGAAATCACCCTGGGCGATCGCCACGTAGCCCACTAACGTCTCGCCGATCGCCCGGCCCGGCTGCTGCAGCTCGGCAAAGTCGGTGTAGCGCTGTGCCAACGCCCGGGCCTCGGTCACCCGGCCGGCCATCAGCAGCGCGGTGATCCGGGCGAAACCGCTGGTGAACCTCAGCAACCCCGGATGGTCGGCGGCCATCGCACGCCCGGCCAGCGCCTCGACGTCGTCGAACCGGCCGGCGCGCGCCGAGCTCAGCGCTGCCGCTGACGCCGCCCATCCCACCGCGACCCCGTCGGCGTGCGGTGATGCCAACACCTCGTCCGCGATCCGCAACGCGCGCAGCGGAGTGCCGGCGTTCATCGCGAAGGTCGCCGCGAGCGCGTCGAGCGTGGCCAATGCCGTCGGAGCCGAGATCCGGGTTCGCATCGTCTGCAGAAACGCCGTCGCCCGCTCCGGCTCGCTGAGCATCCAGAACTGGTTGGCGGCCCGCGGCAGGACCCACTCGATCAGCTCGGACTGCGATAACTGCTCGGGATCCACCGCTTCGAGCACGGCGGCCGCTTGTCGTCCACGGCCCTGCCAGGCCAGCGCATATGCCAGCGCGAGCCGCGCGGCCAGCCCTGCCGACCGGTTCACGGCTGCACGCGCGAGCTGTTCGGCGAGCTCGAGTTCACCGAGGCGCAGCGCACTCTGAGCTGCGGTGATGTCGTCGGCGGTGGTGTTGGGAGCGTCGCTGTCGGCGGCCAGCGCTGCGCGTCGCAACCGCTCGCCGATGTGGTCGGGCGGCCGGGCCGTCAGCTGTTCGACCAGCGATGTGCGCAGCGCCCGCGCGGTTTCCGGCGGCAGCGCCGCGCGGACGCGGTCGGTGTAGAGCGGATGGCCCGCGTAGACCCTTGCCTGGCCGTCGGAAGCGACCGCGCCGAGGGTTTCGGCTTCGTCGACGGCCTGCTCGCCGGCCAGCGCCGTCAGGTCGCCGCGCGGCAGCGGTTCGGCCAATGCGAGGTAGTCCAGCACCGTGCGCACCGGCGCCGGCAGGCCGGCCAGGTAGCCGTCGATCAGGGCGGTCAGCGGTAGGCCATTGTCCAACTCGCCGCACTCAACCAAGTGCCGCAGGTGCAGCGGGTTGCCCTGGCTGTGTCGGAACACCCTGTCGGTGGTCGCCGCATCCGGCGGTGCGCCCAGTGCCGATTCGAGCAGTGCCGCTGCCGCCGGCCTATCCAGTGGCCCGACCTCGACCGGGGTCAGCAGCTCATCGGCCGACAGCGCTGCGATCGCGTCGGGCAGGTCGGTGCCGGCACGGACCGTGATGAGCAGGCGCGACGAGTGGCTCAGCGCCAGCTGGTAGGTCAGCGTGGCCGACAGGTGGTCCAGCTGGTGTGCGTCCTCGACGACGAACAACAGCTCGCCGCCGGCGCCGATCAGTGAGTCGTGGGCCGCGCGCAGCAACTCCGCGGGCCTGCCGGTTTCGGCGACGTCGGTGATTTGCAGCAGGTCGCGGAACGCACCGAACGGCACAACCCGTCCCGTCGCAGTGCCCACCACCCAGCGGACGACCGCCGACGGCTTGTCCGCGGCGAACTTTTCCGCGGCGCTGCCCGCCAGCAGGGTCTTGCCGACGCCGTCGGCTCCGACCAGCACAACGCCGGACCTCTGCGGGTCGTCCAAGATGGCCGCAACCCGGTGCAGTACGGCATCCGGCGGCGCGGCAACCCAAGCAGTCGGCACCGCCGGATTTTATGGTGCGTGGCGGTGTGGGCATGCCAATAGGCCCAAATGCACTCGGCGGCTGAGTCGTCTGCGCGATCTATTACGTTTTGACTGTGCACTCCAAACGTCAGTGGGCGGTCTGCGTGTACTGCGCGTCCGGGCCCACCGACCCCGAGTTGTTGGCGTTGGCCGCTGAACTCGGCGAGGCGATAGCCGACCGGGGCTGGACCCTGGTCTGGGGCGGCGGCAACGTCTCGGCGATGGGCGCGTTGGCCACCGCCGCGCGGGCCCGCGGCGGGTGGACCGTCGGCGTCATCCCCAAGATGCTGGTACGGCGCGAAGTCGCCGACACCGATGCCGACGAGCTGATCGTCACCGACACCATGCGGGAGCGCAAACAGATCATGGAGGACCGTGCCGATGCGTTCATTGCGCTGCCCGGCGGCATCGGGACCCTTGAGGAGCTGTTTGAGGCCTGGACCGGCGGGTATCTCGGTCTGCACAACAAGCCCGTGGTGCTGCTCGATCCCGCCGGGCACTTCGACGGGTTACGGGCATGGTTGTACGGACTGATCGACAGCGGTTACGTCTCGCAAGTCGCGTTGGACCGACTGGTGGTAGTTGACGAGGTGAGCGCGGCACTCGCGGCCTGCGCACCCGCCTGAGTCGATTTGCTGCTTCCGATTAGGCTGGCCGCCATCTGCCGTCGCGCGAAACGAGGGATAACAGTGTCCGAACACGACTCCGGTACCCGCCCGTCGGTCGGGCTGCTCGATATCGCAAGCCGGGTGCCCGGGGTGCTGGCCGACGTTCCGGTGATGGTTCGCGGCGTGCTCACCGGGCTGCTGGCCCGACCGACCTCGAAGACGTCGATCGGCAAAGTGTTTCAGGAGCGCGCGGCCCGCTTCGGTGACCGGGTCTTCATCCGGTTCGGCGAGCAGCAACTGACCTACCGCGAGGCGAACGCTGCCGCCAACCGCTATGCCGCGGTGCTGGCGGCACGTGGTGTCGGTCGCGGCGACGTCGTCGGGGTCATGCTGCGGAACTCACCGGATGCGGTGCTGATGATGCTGGCCGTGGTCAAATGCGGCGCCGTCGCCGGGATGCTCAACTACCACCAACGCGGCGAGGTGCTGGCCCACAGTCTGGGCTTGCTGGACGCCAAAGTGCTCGTCGTTGAATCCGACCTGGTCGACGTGGTGGACGAATGCAGCGGGGCCGGCGTTGCGCCGGTGACGATCGACGAGGTCGAGCGCCTCGCGGCCACCGCACCGACGACCAACCCGGCGTCGGCGTCGGCGGTGCTGGCCAAGGACACCGCGTTCTACATCTTCACCTCGGGCACCACAGGTCATCCCAAGGCCAGCGTGATGACCCACAAACGCTGGTTGGCCGCGCTGGCCGCGTTCGGCGGGCTGGGCTTGCGGCTGAAGGGTTCCGACACGCTGTACAGCTGCCTGCCGCTGTACCACAACAACGCGCTGACGGTCGCGGTCGGATCGGTGATCAATTCCGGGGCGACCCTGGCCCTGGGCAAGTCGTTTTCGGCGTCGCGGTTTTGGGACGAGGTGATTGCCGGCGAAGCAACGGCATTCATCTACATCGGCGAGGTGTGCCGCTACCTGCTCAACCAGCCGGCCAAGGCGACCGATCGCGCCCACAAGGTGCGGATGATCGCCGGCAACGGGCTGCGACCGGAGATCTGGGACGAGTTCACTGCCCGGTTCGGCATTGCGCGGGTCTGCGAGTTCTACGCCGCCAGCGAGGGCAACACCGCGTTCATCAACATCTTCAACGTGCCCAGATCGACCGGCTTCGCACCGATGCCGTTGGCCTACGTGCACTACGACCCCGACACCGGCGAGCCACTGCGCGGCGAGGCTGGCTGGGTGCAGCGGGTGCCGGCCGGTGAGCCGGGCCTGTTGCTCAGCCCGGTGAACCGGCTGCAACCGTTTGACGGTTATACCGATCCAAAGGCCAGCGAAAAGAAGTTAGTGCGCAACGCCTTTCGTGAGGGCGACTGCTGGTTCAACACCGGTGACGTGATGAGTCCGCAGGGCATGGGCCATGCCGCGTTCGTCGACCGGCTCGGCGACACCTTCCGCTGGAAGGGCGAGAACGTCGCCACCACGCAAGTGGAACGGGCGCTGGCCGCCGACAAGTCCATCGAAGAGTGCAGTGTTTTCGGGGTGGAGATTCCCCGCACCGGCGGTCGCGCCGGGATGGCCGCGATCAAATTGCGCGACGACGCCGAGTTCGACGGAAAGGCGCTTGCCCACACCGTCTACGACCAGCTACCGGCCTACGCGCTGCCGTTGTTCCTGCGGGTGGTCGACTCGATGGAGCACACCACCACGTTCAAGAGCCGCAAGGTCGATCTGCGCGAGCAGGGCTATGGCCCCGATGTCGAGGACCTGCTGTATGTTCTGGCCGGCCGCGACGACGGCTATGTGCCGTTCTACGACGAATATCCAGATGAGGTCGCGGGGGGGAAGCGACCGCAGGGGTAGGCGAAGGCCCTGTCTGGCCGTCGAGACTGCGCCGGCGGCGTCGACACTGCGCGCTGGGCGGGACGACCAGGACATTGGCCGCCCTGAGCGCAGTCTCGATCACCAGGACGGGCACGATGGATGGGTGCACGCCACCCTCTGCGGCCGCCCGATCACCGGCGACCGCCCGCTGATCATGGCGATCGTCAACCGCACGCCGGATTCGTTCTACGACCGCGGCGCCACCTTCGGCGACGACGCGGCCCGGGACGCGGCGCACCGCGTGATCGCCGAAGGCGCCGACGTCGTCGACGTGGGCGGTGTCAAGGCGGGCCCGGGGGAGAGCGTCGACGCCGAAACCGAGATCGCCCGGGTGGTGCCGTTCATCGCGTGGCTGCGCGGCGCCTACCCCGACCAACTGATCTCCATCGACACCTGGCGTTCGGAGGTAGCCCGCCAGGCCTGCCGGGCGGGCGCGGACCTGATCAACGACACCTGGGGCGGCTTCGACCCGGCGATGCCGGAGGTGGCCGCGGAGTTCGGAGCCGGACTGGTGTGCTCGCACACCGGAGGCCTGCCGCCGCGCACCCGCCCATTCCGGGTCAGTTATCAGACGAGCACCCGCGGCGTGGTCGACGACGTGATCCGGGAAGTCACCGCGGCCGCTGAGCGGGCCGTGGCTGCCGGGGTGGCCCGCGATCGCGTGCTGATCGACCCGACTCACGACTTCGGCAAGAACACCTTCCACGGCCTGGCGCTGTTGCGGCACATGGAAGATCTTGTTAACACCGGGTGGCCGGTGTTGATGGCGTTGAGCAACAAAGACTTCGTCGGGGAGACTCTGGGCGTGGACCTGACTGAACGGCTGGAGGGGACCCTGGCGGCAACCGCGCTCGCGGCCGCCGCCGGCGCGCGGATGTTCCGGGTGCACGACGTCGCCCCCACCCGGCGGCTGCTGGAAATGGTGGCTTCGATCAATGGGCAGCGATCGCCGAAGCGCACAGTGAGAGGACTGGCATGACCGCTTCAGAGCTGGTCGATCTCGCCGCGCAGGGAGCATTGACCGCACTGCCCGGCGACGTCTGGCTGTCCGATCGCAGCTGGACGCGCCCGCATTGGACGGTCGAGGAGTTGGTGACGGCGAAGGCCGGACGGACCATCTCGGTGGTGCTGCCGGCCCTCAACGAGGAAGACACCGTCGAATCGGTGATCGACAGCATTTCACCGCTGGTCGGTGGGCTGGTCGACGAGCTGATCGTGCTCGACTCGGGCTCCACCGACGACACCGAGATTCGGGCGATCGCCGCCGGCGCGCGGGTCGTCACCAGAGAACAGGCCTTGCCGCACATCCCGCCGCGACCCGGCAAGGGCGAGGTGCTGTGGCGGTCACTGGCCGCCACCAATGGCGAAATTGTGGTGTTCGTCGACTCCGACCTGATCGACCCGCACCCGATGTTCGTGCCGCGGCTGCTCGGGCCGCTGCTCACCGAGCACGGCATCCACCTGGTCAAGAGTTTCTACCGGCGGCCGCTGAACGTGAGCGACGCCAGCGGCCGCGAAGGGGCCACCGGCGGTGGGAGGGTTACCGAGTTGGTGGCGCGGCCCCTGCTCGCGGCGCTGCGGCCCGAGCTGGGCTGTGTGCTGCAGCCGCTGGGCGGCGAATATGCGGCCACCCGCGAACTGCTGATGTCGGTGCCGTTCGCGCCCGGCTACGGCGTCGAGATCGGTCTGCTGGTCGACACCTATGACCGGCTGGGCCTCGATGCGATCGCGCAGGTGAACCTCGGTGTGCGGGCACACCGCAACCGGCCGCTGGCCGAGTTGGGCCCGATGAGCCGTCAGGTGGTGGCGACTTTGTTCTCGCGCTGCGGCATCCCCGACTCCGGGGTGGGGTTGACCCAGTTCTTCGTCGACGGCCCGGACGGTGAGGGCTACACCCCGCGCACTTCGACGGTCTCGCTGGCCGATCGGCCGCCGATGAACGCGCTGCTGCCGCCCCGCGATCGTTAAGGCAATATCGGTCTCGTGGCGTTGGTCTTGCTGTACGTAGTGGTGCTCGTCCTGGTCGCGATCGTGCTGTTCGGTGTGGTCAGCTTGCTGTTCGGCCGCGGTGAGCCACTCCCGCCGCTGCCCAGGGGGACGACGCCGACGGCGCTGCCGGCCTCCGGTGTCACCGGCGCCGACGTCGACGCGGTCAAGTTCACTCAGACCCTGCGCGGCTACAAGACCAGCGAGGTGGACTGGGTGCTGGATCGCCTCGGTCAGGAGCTCGACCTGCTTCGCGGCCAGCTCTCGTCAGCGCACGCCGCCGAAGTACTCGTGGCTGCCGACGACGCCGACGATCCAGATGTCGGTGCCGGCGAAGCCCTCGATCAGGAGCCGACGTGACCGCGCCGGCTGGCGACGGACTGATTCGCTGCGACTGGGCAGAAAGCCGGCCGAGCCCGGACTTCGCGCTCTATCGCGACTATCACGACAAGGAATGGGGCCAGCCGCTGCGCGGGCAGGTCCAGCTGTTCGAGCGGTTGAGCTTGGAGGCCTTTCAAAGCGGCCTGTCCTGGCTGACCATTCTGCGCAAGCGGGAGAACTTCCGGCGCGCGTTCGCCGGCTTCGACATCGAGACGGTCGCCGGTTTCACCGATGCCGACGTCGCCCGGCTGATGGCCGATCAGGGAATCGTCCGCAATCGCGCCAAGATCGAGGCGACGATCGCCAACGCGCGTGCGGCTGCCGAGGTCGACGACCTCTCCGAGTTGCTGTGGTCATTCGCGCCGCCGGCGCGCCCCCGGCCCGCCGGCGCTGCGGAAGTCCCCTCGATTACTGCCGAATCCACCGCCATGGCACGCGAATTGAAACGGCGCGGGTTCAGGTTTGTCGGACCGACTACCGCGTACGCGTTGATGCAGGCGACCGGGATGGTCGACGATCACCTGCGGACATGCTGGGTGCCTCCAGCGGCTCGTTGAAACGCCGACGTGGAGGTCATGTACACGTGCCGGGCCGGATAGGGAACAATGGGGGGGTGAATTTGCAGTTCAATGCCGGGTATGGCTGGAATTCCGCTGGCGGGGCATGCCGGGCGCTGACGAGGTCCGTGACGGCGGGCCACCTCGACCCTGGAGGGAGCACTCGATGGCGGCGATGAAGCCCCGGACCGGAGACGGTCCGCTGGAGGCGACCAAGGAGGGGCGCGGCATCGTTATGCGGGTACCGCTTGAGGGCGGTGGTCGACTCGTCGTCGAGCTGACACCCGACGAAGCCGCTGCGCTGGGCGATGAACTCAAAGGCGTGACCAGCTAGGCGAGCTTCCGGTAGATCTCCAGCGTCTGTTCTGCAATGCGCGCCCAGGAGAATTCCGCGATGCAGCGCTGCCGGCCCGCCTGGCCGTAGCGCTGCGCCTTTTCGGGATCGGCGATCAAGGCGTTGACCGCCTCGGCGAGCCTGGTCTGATAACCGTTCGGGTCGTCAGGGTCGTAGTGCACCAGCGAACCCGTGACCCCGTCGGCGACCACCTCGGGTATGCCACCGACGTCGGAGGCCACCACCGCGGTACTGCAGGCCATTGCTTCGAGGTTGACGATACCTAACGGCTCGTAGACCGAAGGGCATACGAAAACCGTTGCAGCCGATAGTATTTCGCGTATCCCCCCGATGGGGAGCATTTCTCTGACCCAGAACACGCCGCGGCGCTGGCGGGCCAGCTCGGCCACCCCGGCGGAGACTTCGGCGGCGATTTCCGGCGTGTCTGGCGCTCCGGCGCACAGCACCAACTGCACGTCGGAGCCGAACTGGTGCGCGGCCGCCAGCAGGTGGGCGACGCCTTTCTGCCGGGTGATGCGCCCGACGAATGCCACCATCGGCCGGCCGCGGTCGACGCCGAGATCGGCGAGCACGGACTCACCCGGACGGGACCCCGTCGGCTCGGCGGGGTGCCACACCTCGGTGTCGATCCCGTTGCGCACAACATGCACCCGGCTGGGATCTATCGTCGGGTAGACGCGCAGCACGTCCTCGCGCATGCCGGAGCTGACGGCGATGACGGCGTCCGCGGCCGTCACCGCGGTCTGTTCGACCCACGACGAGATTCGATAGCCGCCGCCGAGCTGTTCGGCTTTCCAGGGCCGCATCGGCTCCAGTGAATGCGCGGTCAGCACATGTGGGATGTCGTAGAGCATTGCGGCCAGCTGCCCGGCCAACCCGGTGTACCAGGTGTGGGTGTGGACCACGCTGGCCTCGGCGGCCGCGTTGGCCATCAACAGATCGGACGACAACGTCGACAACGCCGGGTTCGCACCGCGCAGCTGCGTGTCGGGCTGATAGGTGAACGCGCCCGCCCGCGGCGCACCCATGCAATGCACGTCGACATCGCACAGCTTGCGCAGCTGCGCGACGAGCTCGGTTACGTGCACCCCCGCGCCCCCGTAGACCTCCGGGGGATACTCCCGAGTCATCATCGCCACCCGCATACTCGGCACGGTAGTTCGGCGACGATCCGGGCCGTGCAGCGGCCCGAGGAGCAGCGGACGATCAGATCCGGTGTCGCTTCCCGACAGGGCCGTGGCCGGGTTGATCCAATTTGCTTGATGGACAGGCCGTCAGCGTGGGTATTTCATGGAAATGACCTGGCAGCGGTTCGCAGTGGCCGATAGGTTTGATCCATGAGGGAAGCGCCACACGTGCTGGGCATCGTCCTGGCCGGGGGGGAGGGCAAGCGGCTGTATCCGTTGACCGCGGACCGGGCCAAACCCGCGGTTCCCTTCGGCGGCGCTTATCGGCTGATCGACTTCGTGCTTTCCAATCTCGTCAATGCTCGCTACCTGAGGATCTGCGTCCTCACCCAATACAAGTCGCATTCGCTGGACCGTCATATCTCGCAGAACTGGCGGTTGTCCGGGTTGGCCGGTGAGTACATCACCCCGGTTCCGGCCCAGCAGCGGCTCGGCCCGCGCTGGTACACCGGCTCAGCCGACGCGATCTATCAATCGCTCAACCTGATCTACGACGAGGATCCTGACTACATCGTCGTTTTCGGCGCCGACCACGTCTACCGGATGGACCCCGAGCAGATGCTGCGGTTCCACATCGACAGCGGCGCCGGGGTGACGGTGGCCGGTATCCGGGTGCCCCGCGCCGAGGCGAGCGCGTTCGGCTGTCTGGACGCCGACGACTCCGGGCGCATCCGCAGCTTCGTCGAGAAGCCGGTCGAGCCGCCGGGGGTCCCCGATGACCCGGAATCCACCTTCGTCTCGATGGGCAACTACATCTTCACCACCAAGGTGCTCATCGATTCGATCCGCGCCGATGCCGACGAAGATCATTCCGACCACGACATGGGCGGTGACATCATTCCGCGGCTGGTCTCCGACGGGCTGGCCTCGGTGTACGACTTCTCCGACAACGAAGTGCCCGGCGCCACCGACCGCGACCGTGCCTACTGGCGCGACGTGGGTACCCTGGACGCCTTTTACGACGCCCACATGGATCTGGTGTCGGTGCATCCGGTGTTCAACCTGTACAACAGGCGCTGGCCGATCCGCGGAGAGTCGGAGAACCTGGCGCCGGCCAAGTTCGTCAACGGCGGCTCCGCGCAAGAGTCGGTGGTGGGGGCGGGCAGCATCATCTCGGCTGCTTCCGTACGCAACTCGGTGCTGTCGTCGAACGTCGTCGTCGACGACGGTGCGATCGTCGAGGGCAGCGTGATCATGCCAGGCACCCGCGTCGGCCGTGGGGCCGTGGTTCGTCACGCCATTCTGGACAAGAATGTTGTTGTCGGGCCGGGCGAGATGGTCGGGGTGGATCTGGAGAAGGACCGTGAACGCTTCGCGATCAGCGCCGGCGGCGTTGTCGCCGTAGGCAAAGGCGTCTGGATCTAGAGGTCGGCCGTCCTACCACACATAGGGCATCAGACGATAGTGAACCTTTTGCGCGTACTCGCTGTATCCCTCCAGTTCTTGCTTGAGTAGCTGTTCTTCGTCGCCAATGCGGACGGCCAGCTCGAGCAGGCCAGGTATGACGAAGACGAGTCCCCAGTAAGACCCGAGCGCGAGCGGCACGCGCAGCATCATGATTATGGTTCCGGTGTACATCGGGTGGCGCACGAGCGCATACAGGCCGGTGGAAACTAGCTTCTGGCCGGACTCGACCGTGATGGTCGAGGCGGCGTAACCGTTCTGGATGACCACCAGCATGGCCACACCAAGTCCAACGGCTACCAGAACGTCGCCAACCAAGGAGATGGCGGTCGGTACTGGCGACCAGCCAAAGCGATGGTCAAGGACGCTGACCACGATCAGCGCTACCAGTGACAAGAACGCGACGACAATAACCACCTTCTGCACCGGCCTGGTTTCCGCGACCGGTCCCGTACGCATCCGCCGCTCGAGTGCAGCAGGGTTGGTGCGCAGCAAATAGATGCTCGGGGTCAACGTCGAGAGGGCAAACACCACCAGAAAAACCCATGCTTGCCAGTAGTTGAACGTGCCTGCTGGCAAGAACAGCATCGACCCGAACATGGCAGTTCCGACGATGGAGAATGCCACTACTTTAGGAACGGTTTTCACGGATCCTCCTTACACTGCGGCGCGGCGGCGATAGCCCGCGACTCCGAACCCAATCAGCACTGCGGCGCCTACCACACGTAGGGCACTAAGCGGTAGTGCACCTGCTGCTCGTATTCGCGGTAGCCACCCAGCTCCTGCTCGAGCAGGCGCTCCTCGTCGCGGATGCGCACGGCGAGCACGAGCAAGCCGGGGACGACAATGGCCAACCCCCAATACGAGCCGAGCGCCAACGGGACGCCGACCATCAGGATGACGTTGCCGGTGTACATCGGGTGCCGCACCAGTCCGTAGAGCCCGGTGGAAACGAGGTGCTGGCCAGTTTCGACGGTGACGTTGGCCGCCGCATAGCTGTTCTGGACGATCACCAGCATGGCGACACCGAGCCCGGTCCCGACCAGCACATCGCCGATCAGCGAGACCGACGCCGGCACCGTCGTCGACCACCCGAAGCGGTGATCGAGCGAGCTGACCACGAACATGGCCAGGAAGGAGATGAACAAGAAGGTGATAACCAGCCGCTGCAGCGTTCGGGTCTCGGCTAACGGGCCGGCACGCATCCGCCGCTCGAGCGCGGCCGGGTTGGTGCGGATCAGGTACAGGCTGGGAATCAAGGTGGCGAGCGCGAAAACCGCGAGGAAGACCCAGGCCTGCCAGTAATCAAATGTTCCCGTCGGCAGGAACAGCATCAACCCGAACGCCACGAGGCCCAAAGTGGCTGAAATTAAGCCTCTAGCAAGGGTGTTCATGACAACCTCCTCAGCTCTGCAAGTCGCGGCGGCGAAAGACCGCCATTCCCAACGTGATCAGCGCGGTGTCGATCACCAACAACCACAGCAGCGGCACTGGCGTGAAGGCGCCGCCGGTGACCCGCGGAATATGCGCGAACGGTTCGACGTCGAGCAGCCACTGCGAAAAGCCGGAAAGCGACCCGATCAGGTAGAGCGCGACGAATGCGACCAGCACGCCCCACGCGACCGGGCTGAACCTGGGCGCCAGCCCGAATAATGCGACGGTCACTGCGGCAGAAAGCCACACCGCGGGCAGCTGCACCGCAGCGGTAGCGACGACCATCGAAAGCTTGCCGCCGATGTCTTGGGCGGCAACGCCGTAGGCCAGGCCGGCCGCTGCGCCCGCGATCAATATCGCGACCGTGGAGCCCAGCAGCGCTATCGCCAGATGTCCTGCCAGCCAACGGTTTCGGCTTACCGCGCCACCCAGGACCGCTTCGGCCCGCTGGCCCGCCTCCTCGTGGTGCGGACGCAGGGCAAGCGAAATGGCGAATGCGGCGGCCATCATGCCCAGCATGCAGAACGCCACGGCGACGAAGGCCTCCTCCAATGCACTGGTGCCGCCCATCCGCTCGACAATCTGTTGCGCCGCACCGCCGCCCAGTTCGTCGCCGATGCCGTGCACGACGCTGCCTATCAGCAAGCCGTAGAGGCATAATCCGACCGTCCACAGCAACAGTGCGCCGCGATCCAGCCGCCAGGCCAACCCGAAGGCACCACGCAGCATGCGTGTTGCGTTGGCCGGGCCCGGACGTTCGGCAATCAAGCCTGCGCCGACATCGCGACCGGCGAGCAGCCGGTATGCCAACGCGGTGAGCAGCACGGTCGTCGCGAGATGCAGCAGCAGTACCCACCAGCGGTCGCCCGCGTACGGACGAACCTGCAGCGACCAGCCCAGCGGCGAGAGCCACGACAACCCGCCCGATCCGGCGTCACCGACGGCGCGCAGCGTGAAAGCGGTGGCCAGCACGGAGAATGCGGCACCGCGAGCAAACCGGGCGCTCGGCGACAGTTGGGCGGCCACCGCCGCTACCGCGGTGAACACCAGGCCCGAGCCGGCCAGCGCGGCCCCGAATGCCAGCGATCCACCCGGCGGCACGCTGGTGTTGAGCAGGCCGGCCGTCCCGATAGCGCCGGTGGTCAGCGACGCCCCGAAGGACAGCAACAGGGCGGCGGTCAGGCTGGCGTACCGGCCCACCGCCGTCGAGTCGATCAGTTCGGCGCGGCCGGTTTCTTCATCGGCGCGAGTATGGCGGATGACGGTGAGGATGACCGCGACGGCGATCAGCAGATGGAACATGCCGGCTTTCCAGATGCCGGTCGCGCCCAGGCTGTCGTTGTAGATCTGCCCGTAGAGCGCCCGCTGCGCCGGGCTGGCCATGATCGAGGCGGCGAAGGCGGCGCGCGCCGGTTGGTCGGGGTAGACCTTTTCGATGCTGCCGACATAGACGCTCGCCAGCGGTAGTGACAGCAGCAGCACCCACAGCGGCAAGACCACCCGGTCGCGCCGGAGGTACAGCCGGAGCATCCCGAGCGTGCCGGTGAACGCCGAATTGCGTTGTGGCGCCTGATGCGCCGGGCGGTGGGGCCGATCCAACGTCAGGGTGGTCATGCCCGCACCTCCTGACCGCTGACTTCGCGCCGGCCGTCGGTACTGACACCGTAATGGCGCAAGAAGAGTTCCTCCAGGGTGGGCGGCTGGCTGACCAGACTGCGCACGCCGGCGTGGCCAAGCACCCGGATGAGTTCGCCGAGACTGTCGCTGTCGACGTGGGCCCGCAGCGTGCTGCCCTCGAAGCTGACGTTCTCCACGCCGCGGATCCGGGTGAGATCACCGGGGTTTCCCAGCAATTCCGCTTTGATCGACGTGCGGCTGAGATGGCGCATCGAATCCAGCGAGCCGCTCTCCACGGTCCTGCCGGCGCGGATGATCGTCACCCGCTCGCACAAGGCCTCGGTTTCGGCCAGGATGTGACTGGACAGCAGGACCGTCGCGCCACGGTCCCGCGCTTCTGCTACGCATTGCTGAAAGATGTTTTCCATCAACGGGTCCAGACCGCTGCTGGGCTCGTCGAGCAGTAGCAGCCGGGCCCGTGAGGAAAACGCAGAAATCAACGAGACCTTCTGGCGGTTTCCCTTGGAGTAGGTTCGTGCCTTCTTGTGCGGGTCCAGCTCGAAGCGCTCGATCAGCTCTTCGCGGCGCTTGTGATCGATACCGCCGCGCATGCGTGCCAGCAGGTCGATGGTCTCGCCGCCGGTGAGGTTGGGCCACAGGGTCACATCGCCTGGAACATAGGCGATTTGACGGTGCAGCTCGACGGCATCCGTCCAGGGGTCACCGCCGAGCAGCCGCGCGGTTCCGCTGTCGGACTTGACCACTCCCAACAGGATGCGGATCGTTGTCGACTTCCCGGCACCGTTGGGTCCGAGGAAACCATGTACCTCGCCTTCGCGCACCGTCAACTCCAGGCCGTCCAACGCCCGAACCGCGCCGAAATTTTTGGTCAAGCCGTGGATTTCGATTGGCGTCGGTTTGTTGTCAACTGACATCGGATTCTCCTTTTTCTGCGTCGGCGAGGAAAGCGTCGTACATGGTGCGGTCTGTCATCAGGCCTTCGGTGTAGAGCTCGAGGGCGGGCAGCACCATGTCGCGGGCGTAGTCGCGCAGTACTGCGCGTAAATCTGTTGGGGTTTCGTGCATTTGCAGATACAACAAAAAGCCGCCGCCGCCGGTGATCGCCAGATACTTCGCCCGGGCGGCTGGATCTCGGCTGGGTTTCAGGATGCCGGTATGCACGCCTTCGTCGAGGTAATCTTCGGCATTGTCGATCATCCTGCGCCACAACGTGTTCGCCAGCTCACCACCGGATTGCATGGTGCGCACCAAGTAGGCCATCAAGGGTGCGTATTCCTCGATCTCGGCCATCGCCGCGAACCAAGTGGCCGGATCGCTGGAGCGCATCGCCTCCGACTTGGTGCTGCGGATCTCTTCGGCGACGTAATCGTCGCAGGCTTTGCGCAGACCGCCCTTGGAGCCGAAGTGATGGATGACCAGCGCCGCGCTCACGCCCGCGGCTTCAGCAATCGATCGCAGCCCGACGCCGAAGCCATGCTCGCCGAACTGCTCGATCGCCGCGTCGCGGATCCGGGCCGCGGCGGTCAAATCGTCGGCTGAACGCATGTTCAGTACATTAAACGCTCGTTCAGTCGATGGTCAAGCGGGAGCGCCGTCAAAGATCCGTAAAGGGTTGGGTTCAGTCGCGGACGGCAGCCAGCAGCCCGTCGCCGAGCGGCACCAGCGCCGGCGTGAGCTGCTCGTTCTCGGCGATGAGCCGCGCTGCTTCGCGCACCGCCGCGACCTCGGCGTCGTGGGCCGCCGGGTCGCCGGCCCGCCCGCCCAACGCGGCGCCGTGAACCACGATGACCCCGCCGGGGCGCAGCAGCCGCACTCCCTCGACCACATAGTCGGGCTGGTCGAGGGGGTCGGCGTCGATGAAGACGAGGTCGTAGGACGCGTCGGCCAGCCGGGTCAGAACCTCCTGGGCCCGGCCGCTGATCAGCCGAGTCCGCGACGGCCCGATCCCGGCGTCGGAGAACGCCTGCTTGGCGATCAGCTGGTGTTCGGGCTCATTGTCGATCGTGGTCAGCACACCGTCCTCGCTCATCCCCGACAACAGCCACAGGCTGCTGACCCCCGCACCCGTGCCCACTTCGACGACGGCTTTGCCGCCGCTGAGCTTGGCCAGCAGACTGAGCAGTGCTCCCACCGCAGGGGTCACCGCACCGGCGCCGATGTCGACCGCGCGCTCGCGGGCGGCCAACAAAACCGCATCTTCGGAGATCGACCCCTCGGCATGTGCAGTGAGCGATTCGGCCCGACTCGGCGGAGGCGACTGGCCTGGTGTGCTGTCGGTGGTGGCCATGCCCCGCAGCGTAAGTCCAAGCGATGCCGCGGGTGGACAGGCGCGCCCAGTGCCGTCTTGCGGGTGGACCGCGACACGCCCAGACCTCGCGGTCTGATCAAGGTCACAATTTGGTGAATATGACCAGCGCAACGGGGTGCGGACGGCCATTCTCAGTGGAAACTCAGTGCGATCACATACCGCACACACGCCGATAGGCGACGGTATCTCCCATGGAGCGTGGAGGCCGATGGTCCGGGAATACTTCTCGGCGTCTTCGCGTTGCGGGCGGTGAGGAGTTGCCAACCCTCGACGGCAGTCTGAACCCGGAGGATCTGAACATCAGCACACTGATGAGCCCCACCAGTATGTCGCATCCCGAGCGGTATCGGGACGCCGCTGACTGGGTCGACCCCGACGCGGAGCCCTACGGCACCGCGGTGTTCGACGCGACCGGCGACAAGGCGACGATGCCGTCCTGGGACGAGCTCGTTCGTCAGCACGCCGACCGGGTCTACCGATTGGCTTACCGGCTGTCCGGCAACCAGCACGACGCCGAGGACCTGACCCAGGAGACCTTCATTCGGGTCTTCCGGTCGGTGCAGAACTACCAGCCGGGAACCTTCGAGGGCTGGCTGCACCGCATCACGACCAACCTGTTCCTCGACATGGTCCGTCGCCGCGGCCGGGTTCGGATGGAGGCGTTGCCCGAGGATTACGACCGGGTGCCCGCCGACGAGCCCAACCCCGAGGAGATCTACCACGAGTCGCGGCTGGGCCCTGACCTGCAAGCGGCGTTGGATTCACTGCCCCCCGAGTTCCGCGCAGCGGTTGTGCTGTGTGACATCGAAGGACTGTCCTACGAGGAAATCGGCGCCACCCTGGGCGTGAAGCTCGGAACCGTGCGTAGCCGCATCCACCGGGGGCGGCAAGCGCTGCGTGACTATCTGGCCGCGCACTCACCGGCCGGTGCCGGGTCGGAGCTCGCGGACTAAGACACACGCCGCCTGATCCGCTGTTCATCGGTGTTCTGTATCGGGTAGCGCGCTACATTCGAGGTAGTGCCGACTGTTCGAGGACAGACCGAACGCCGATACGGAAAGGAGCTGGTGATGGTCGAGCGGGGACATGTGTTCCGCCGTGCGTTCTCCTGGCTCCCGTCTCAGTTCGCCTCGCAAAGCGACGCTCCGGTCGGTGCGCCGCGACAATTTGGTTCGACCGAGCATCTGTCCATCGAGGCCATCGCCGCTTTTGTCGACGGTGAGCTGCGGATGAACGCGCACCTGCGGGCGGCGCATCACATCTCCCTTTGCTCTGAGTGCGCCGCAGAAGTGGATGGTCACCGTCGGGCCCGCGCGGCGCTGCGCGATTCCCGGCCGATCAGGATTCCCAGCACGCTGCTGGGATTGCTGTCGCAGATTCCGCACTGCCCGCCCGAGGAGGACGTGGACCATGCGGACAACGAGCCATGGGGGAATCCCCGCCCACCGCGAAGTAAAGGCACGCCGCCTGACCGGCGCGAGCCTCGGTAGGGTGTAGTCAGGTTGGCCAAGCCGGTGCGCCGCGCCGTGCTGATGCGCATAGCGCGTGTTTCTTAAGCGCTCGAAAGAGGATGACGTGAGCTCCGACCAAGACACCAACGGCGCCCCCCGGTTGGCGCCGCGACCCATTTCCCGGCCGCCCGTCGACGCCGCGTCACGCCAAGCCTTCAGCCGTCCCGACGGCGTACACGGCTCGTTCGTCGCCGAAGCCGTGCGTCCGTCGAAATATCGCGACTCCGGTGAGTTCACGCCGCACGATGAACCGGCCGACCCGGTTCTTTCGGAGGCCTTCGGTCGCCCTTTTCCGGGAGCCGAGTCGTTGCAGCGCCACCCCACCGACGCCGGTGCGCTCGACGGCGACAAGGACCAGTCGGACGAGCCCGACGATCCCTGGCGTGATCCAGGCGCGGCCGCCGCTCTGGGCGAACCTGCGATAACACCGGCCGGCCTACACGCCGTCGGGACGGAACGCGACCGGCTCGGTGTGCGCGACGTGCTGTTCGGGGGACGGGTGTCCTATCTGGCGCTGCTCGTGCTGGCCGTCCTGGCGTTGTTGATCGGCTTGGTCGGGGGTGTGGTCGGACGCAAAACGGCTGAGGTGGTCGAGGCGTTCACCACGTCGAAGGTGACGTTGGCGACCAACGGTAACAGCGAAGCGCCAGCCGGCCGCTTCGCCAAAGTCGCTGCCGCGGTGGCTGATTCAGTGGTCACCATCCAATCTGTCAGCGATCAGGAAGGCATGCAGGGATCCGGTTTCGTGGTCGACGGTCGCGGCTACATCGTCACCAACAACCACGTCATCTCCGAGGCAGCCAACAACCCGAGCCAGTTCAAGACCACCGTCGTCTTCAACGACGGCAAGGAAGTGCCCGCCAACCTGGTCGGCCGCGACCCCAAGACCGACCTCGCCGTCTTGAAGGTCGACAACGTCGACCATCTGAGCGTGGCCCGGCTCGGTGACTCCGACAAGCTGCGCGTCGGCGATGAAGTCCTTGCCGCGGGCGCGCCGCTGGGTCTGCGCAGTACCGTCACCCACGGCATCATCAGCGCACTGCACCGCCCGATCCCGCTGTCGGGCGAGGGTTCAGACACCGACACCGTCATTGACGCCGTCCAGACCGATGCCTCGATCAACCACGGGAACTCCGGTGGTCCGCTGATCAACATGGATTCTCAGGTCATTGGGATCAACACCGCCGGCAAATCGCTGTCCGACAGCGCCAGCGGGCTGGGCTTCGCGATACCGGTCAACGAGGCGAAATTGGTTGCGCAGACGTTGATTAAAGACGGCAAGATCGTGCACCCGACGTTGGGCCTGAGCGCGCGCTCGGTGAGCAACGCCATCGCGCAGGGTGCACAGGTCGCGAACGTGAAGGCGGGCGGCCCCGCGCAAAAGGGCGGGATTCTGGAAAACGATGTGGTGGTCAAGGTAGGCAACCGGTCGGTCGCCGACTCCGAGGAGTTCGTCGTCGCTGTGCGCCAGTTGACCGTCGGGCAGCCCGCTCCGATCGAGGTGGTCCGCGACGGCCGCCACGTCACGCTCACCGTGACGCCCGACCCGGACACCAGCTAGATGTTCGCCAACGTCGGTTGGGGGGAAATGCTGGTGCTCGTGGTGGTCGGGCTGGTCGTGCTGGGTCCCGAGCGGCTTCCCGGTGCCATCCGGTGGACCGCCAACGCACTGCGGCAGGCCCGCGACTACCTCACCGGGATGACGGCCCAACTGCGCGAAGATATCGGCCCCGACTTCGATGACCTGCGCGAGCCGCTCAGCGAGTTACAGAAACTGCGCGGCATGACACCGCGCGCAGCGCTGACCAAACACCTATTCGACGGCGACGACTCGCTGTTCACCGGCAAGTTCGACGAGCCGTCAACTGCTGGGCGCGCCGAGCCGGTGCTGCCGCCGACGCCGCCGGCCGCCGCTTCGGAATCACCCGCCGCGGGGCCCGCGCCGTTCGACGTCGACGCCACCTAGCTGCTGTCGTCGAGATTGCCGTGATGGTCGTGCTCGCAGCGGAATCCACGACCGTGAATGCAATTTCAGTGAGCTCAGTGTCGAGTCGGGTCGAGCCCTAGCGACATACCGGCCAAGCCGCGGCGGCGCGACGACAGGCTGTCGGCGACGTTGCGCAGTTCCTTGCCCACCGGGGAATCTGGAGCACTGAGCACGATCGGCAGCCCGGCGTCGCCGGCGTTGACCAGGGCGGGGTCCAACGGGACCTGGCCCAGCAGCGGGACGTCGGCGCCGACCGCACGCGACAGCCGCTCGGCGACCTGCTGGCCGCCACCTTCGCCGAACACCTGCAGGTGCGAGCCGTCCGGCATGGCAAGCCAGGACATGTTCTCCACCACTCCGACGATGCGTTGGCGGGTCTGCACGGCGATGCTGCCGGCCCGCTCGGCGACCTCAGCCGCCGCCAGCTGGGGCGTTGTCACGACCAGGATCTCCGCGTTCGGGATCAGCTGCGCGACCGAGATGGCGATGTCACCGGTCCCCGGCGGCAGGTCGAGCAGCAGCACATCCAGATCGCCCCAGTACACGTCGGCCAAAAACTGCTGCAAAGCCCGGTGCAGCATCGGTCCGCGCCACACCACCGGTGTGTTGCCCTGGGTGAACTGCGCAATCGAAATGACCTTCACCTCGTGCGCGATGGGCGGCAGAATCATCGACTCGACCTGAGTCGGCCGATCGGTGGTCCCCATCATCCGCGGGATCGAGTGGCCGTGGATGTCAGCGTCGAGCACGCCGACCGACACCCCGCGCGCGGCCATCGCCGCGGCCAGGTTCACCGTCACCGTCGACTTACCGACGCCGCCCTTGCCGGAGGCGACCGCGTACACCCGAGTCAGCGATCCCGGCTGCGCGAACGGGATGACGGGCTCGCGAGCGTCGCCGCGCAGTTGCTTACGCAGCTCGGTGCGCTGCTCGTCGTTCATCACATCCAAGGTGACCTTCACCGCGCCGGTGCCCGGGACGTCGGCCACGGCCTGGCTGACCCGCTCGCTGATCTCGGTCTTCTTCGGGCATGCCGCGGTGGTCAGGTAGATCTCGACGTGGACGTCGCCGCCGGGGCCCACCTCGATACCTTTGACCATCCCGAGTTCGGTGATGGGGCGCCGAAGCTCAGGATCGATCACTTTGGCGAGTGCGGCGCGCACGTCGGCGGCCCGATCGGCGGCGTCATGGTGGGTTTCAGACATCACCGCCGAGTGTAGGCCTGAGGTCAGTTGGCCGGACCGGGTGCCGGTGGAGGTGGTACGGCAGCAGGAGCCGGCGGCGGGGCTGCCGGCTGCGGGAACGGCGGTGGTGGGAGGACCGGCGGAGCCGCCGGCGGCGGGGCAGGTGGCAGCACGCCGGGTGCAGGAGCCGGAGCCGCAGGCGGTGGCGTGTTCAGCGAGAACTGTGGCGGCATATCCGTGTCCTGAGCGATGCAGATGACCGTGCAGGACGGGCGGGGCGCGGTGGCGGTCCGCTGCCACGGCCACGTCGGTTGCTGGTTGGGGCTACTGCTTCCGCTGAGGTCGATCAGCGGCATCTGCGCCAGCGGATCGGTGGACGGCAACCCGTGGATGTTGAGCGGCAGGTTCGGCCCGAGCCCCTCGGGGTTCTCCAGGTGCGCATCGCCCAGCGGTGGTGGCGGGCCGGTGAGCGGCGGCAGGTCGACCGGCACCACGCCGGTGGCGTAGGCCGCAGCCCAGCCGAGCACATTGCGGGCATAGGGCATCGAGTTGTTGTAGCGCAGGATCGAAGCCAACACCTGTGACTGGTCGCGCAAGTTCAGCCCGCCGCTGCACAGGTATCGAGCGGCGCCCAGCGTGGCGTCATAAAGGTTCTGCGGATCGGCTACCCCGTCCCCGTCGCCGTCGGAGGCATAACGCGCCCACGTGCCCGGCAAGAACTGCATCGGGCCCATCGCGCGGGCGTAGGTGACGCGTCCGCCAGCGTTGCCTTGGACGATGACCTCGTTGCCGGGCAGGGTGCCATCCAGCGCGGGGCCATAGATAGGTCGGACCGCGTTGCCGCGCGCGTCGGTGGCGCCGCCGTTGGCGTGCATGGATTCGATACGCCCGATACCGGCCAGCAGGTTCCAGCTGATGCCGCAGGCGGGGTCAGCTCCGGCCATCATCCGTTCGGCGTTGCGGTAGGCGGACAGTGCCATCGTCGGAATGCCCAGCGCGCCCGGTGTATTCACCACAACCGTCGGTGGGGGAGCCGACGCCGTGGGGGCCGCGGCGATATGGAAGCCGGTCTTGGGATGTTGGACGGCGATCACCAGTGGCCCCGATGGATCGGTCGAGGCGGGAGCGACCGCGGCAACCGGGGTGATGGCGGCGTCGCGCAGCGTGGACATCGGCACCGGGAACGACGGGGCCCCGGCGCCCACGACTCCGGCGAAGACCAGGCAGGCGATCATCGCAACACCGAACGCCGGGCTCCGGGCGGTACGAGTCAGCAACTGCTGCACCGCCGCAACGATGGCAGCAAGGGCGGCCGGGATTCTTGAAGCGCGACCCACGCGAACAACCGAGTCCCGCGCGGTGACGAAAGCGGTGACGAGGACAGCAGGCGCTTTTGGGGCACGCGGCGCGCGAATTATCCGCTGCCGCATCTTTGTTAGAGCCAAGGCTCCCCCAATGCGCACTCGACCGTCCTCAATATTCGAGCCCTATTAGGCACTTGTGAAACCATTTTGAGCTTCGTGACCTAAGTCACCATACATAACTCTCTGGTCACAAAGGCCACAATCGCCGACTCTGGCCCCAGCGCCCGGTATGGCTCCGGCGCGGTGAAACGACAGACGCATTTTCAAGAATCGTCGGCGAGAATCCCCTTTTTCTCTTACGCACTTTCAGTGGACTTCCCGGCGCGCGCATCTGGCCCGTCACCGCTCGGCGCAGGCTCTGTGTTTGCGTGGTCCAGGTAGCGGTCTTCGAGCAGATGCCGCAAATGGTCCAGTTCGCGGCGCAGGTGGTCGCGGGTCTTTGCGACGTCGCCAATCGCCAGCCGCAGGGCGGCAAGTTCGCGAGCCAGGAATTCGGTGTCGGCCTTCATCTCCTGGTCGCGGCGACGATCCTCTTCGAGCGCGACGCGGTCGCGGTTCTCTTGGCGGTTTTGGGCCAGCAGAATCAGCGGCGCCGCGTATGCGGCTTGGGTGGAAAACGCGAGGTTGAGCAGGATGAACGGGTAGGGGTCAAACCGCAGGCTGACCGCGGCCACGTTGACCGCGATCCATATCACCACCACGACACTCTGAATCAGCAGATAGCGACCGGTACCGAAGAAGCGGGCAATCGATTCGGTGGCCTGTCCGACGGCGTCGGGGTCCACCCGTGGCGCAACCAACCGCGAGGTGCGCGGGGTGTACAGCCGCGGGCGCTGCGCCGACTTGCTCACGACAGCCCTCCTACCGCATCCAGCGAGAGCTCGTCGTTGCTTGCTCGCCAGTTGTGTGGCAGCAGATGGTCGAGTACGTCATCCACCGTCACCGCGCCCAGCAGGTGGTGCTGTTTGTCGACCACCGGGCCGCAAACCAGGTTGTAGGCGGCGAAATACCGGGTCAGCACCGGCAGCGAGGTCTCCGGTGCCAGGCAGGGCAGATCGGCGTCGACAATCCCGCCGACCAGCATGGCCGGCGGCTCGCGCAGCAGTCGCTGCAAGGGCACCGATCCCAGATAATGACCGGTCGGGGTGGAGGTCGGGGGACGGACCACCAACACCAGCGAGGACAACGCCGGGGTCAGGTCGGGGTCGCGGACCCGGGCCAACGCTTCAGCGACCGAGGTGTCCGGGGTCAGTACCACCGGTTCGGAGGTCATCAATCCGCCTGCGGTATCGGGCGAGTGTTTCAGCAGACGCCGCACCGGGTCGGACTCCTCGGGGTCCATCTGGCGCAGCAGTCCCTCGGCGTGGGTCGGGTTCATCGTGCCGAGCAGGTCGGCGGCGTCATCGGGGTCCATCTCTTCGAGCACGTCGGCCGCGCGTTCATCGCCCAGCTGCGTCAACAACTCCGCCTGCTCCTGCTCCGACAGCTCCTGCAAAATGTCGGCCAGCCGGTCGTTATCCAGTGCGCTGGCCACCTCGTAGCGCCGCTTCGGCGGTAGCTCACGGATTGCATCGGCGACGTCGATCGGACGCCACTTCTCGAACTGATGCAGCAGTTGTGCCACGCCTTGGCCCGGCATTGCCAACGCGGAGGGGGTCAGACCCTGCACGTTGCGCCAGCCGACGATGTGGGTGTGGCTGCGTCGGCCAATCCGTCGCGGGAAACGCACCGCGACTCGGGTGACCATCCAGTCTCGGGTTCGGGTCTGCTCCAAACCCAGGTCGGTGACGACGACGTCGGTGTCGGCCAGCTCGGGCAATTCCGGGTCTTTGACCTGCACCCTGGTGTCGATGATCTGTCCGAGTACCAGCACTTCACCGGGCCGCTGCTCGAACCGCCGCATCGACACGCTGTTGGTGTTGAGCGTCACCGCGTTGGGCTCGATCGCCGCGACCCGCAGAATTGGCACGAATATCCTTCGGCGCGAAAGCATTTCGACGACAAGTCCGAGCACACGGGGCTGCTGACGGACGATGCTGATGCTGACCACGACGTCGCGCACTCGACCGAGGGACTCGCCCATCGGCCCGAGCACTGTCATTCGCGCCAGTCGCGCGGCGTACACCCTGTTGATCGAGGCCATGGTGCACAGGGTATTCAAGAGAGGTGAGCGAGTCGTGACCAACGCCTATCGACCCCGCCGTACTTGCCTGTCGGTGCCAGGTAGCAACCAGAAGATGATCGACAAGGCCAAGGGCCTTCCGGCCGATGAAGTCTTCCTGGACCTCGAGGATGCTGTGGCGCCGGACGCCAAGGCCGCGGCCCGCACCCGGGTGGCCGCCGCGCTGGCCGATCCCGAAGGATGGGCCGGGCAGTTGCGCGGCGTCCGGGTCAACGACTGGACCACGCCGTGGACGCACGCCGACATCATCGAGGTGGTTTCCGCCGTCGGCGCTGCGCCCGACGCCACGCTCGATGTCGTTGTGCTGCCTAAAGTTTCCGACGCCTCCCATGTCCAGGCGCTCGACCTGCTGCTGACCCAGGTGGAAACCGTCAATGGGCTTCCGGTGGGCCAAATCGGCATCGACGCGCAGATCGAAGATGCTCGCGGTCTGATGAACGTCGACGCGATCGCGGCCCAGCCACGGGTGCAGGCTCTGGTGCTCGGCCCGGCCGACCTGATGGCCAGCCTCAACATGCGCACGCTGGTGGTCGGCGAGCAGCCCGAGGGCTACGACGTCGGTGATGCTTACCACCACGCGCTGATGACGATCCTGGTGGCGGCCCGTGCGCACGGCATCGCGGCCGTCGACGGTCCCTACCTGAAAGTGCGTGACGTGGAAGCGTTTCGGCGGGTGGCGGGCCGGTCGGCGGCGCTGGGCTATGACGGTAAGTGGGTGTTGCATCCCGATCAGATCGCCGCCGGCAACGAGATCTTCAGTCCGCGCCAAGACGAGTACGACCACGCGGAGCTGATTCTGGAGGCCTACGAATGGCACACCTCCGCTGCGGGTGGTGCCAGGGGAGCGGTGATGCTCGGCGACGAGATGCTCGACGAAGCCAGCCGCAAGATGGCCTTGGTGATCGCCGCTAAGGGCCGCGCGGCCGGCATGCAGCGTCAGTCCGATCCGTTCGTCCCGCCGGACAAATCAGGTTAGGGACGGCGAGTACGCCGCCGTCATGACCATCAGGGCCACGAGTAATACCAGCAGCACCGCCGCGGTCGTGCCGACCGCGATCCCAGCGATGGCAAGCCCGCGGCCCTGCTGGCCTGTCCGCTTGATCTGACCGAGCGCGACCGACCCAAGTACCACACCGACGATCGGAAACAATATTCCGACGAGGGCAAAACTCAGTGGAATGCCGAGCAGCCCGCCCACGATCGAAGTGATCAAGGAAGCGATGGCCAACCCATTGGTCTCGTGCGAACGATCCCGGTACGGGTGGTAGGGGTCGTAATAACCGGGATATCCCGCAGGTCCGCCGTACCCGGCGTCGGGTGGTTGGGCGTAGGGACCCCCGTAGCCCGGAGGCGGATAGGACTGACTGAATTGCGGCGGTGGCGGCGGGTACGACGGACCGCCGTAAGCGGCGGCGTCGGGGTACCCGGGCGGACCGTAGCCGGCTGGCGGCGGATAGCCGGAGGACGGCGGGTTCCATGGCGGCACCGGCCCCGGCGGCGGCGGGCTGTGCGGAGCGTTCGGGTCGGGCTGGGCGTATGCGGGCGGTTGTCCCGCATACGCGGGAGGGGTGAACTCCTGCCCGAACGGGCGCGCCTCCGGGCTCGGTGACGGCTGCCTTGCTTCGTCGTGGCCTCCCTCGCCGAAGTCACCGCCCTGAAACGTCATGTTGTTCAACCTAGCGTGGCCGCGGCGTAAGCCGCTCGAACCGAGCAGTGCCCGCGCAGCGGCCGAGCGCCGCGACGCACCGTTTGTGCTGGTGGTGGGCATGGCTAGGCGTGGGGCGGCACCGAGCCGATGCCAGATCGGCTCGACAGAGGACAATGGGACCATGACCAGTCCTTTCCAGCCCGGACACGTTCCCGGTGCCGCGCCTGGTACCTCGGCCGGGGGCCGGCGGGCCCCTGGATTGCCGACGCCGCCGAAAGGCTGGCCGGTCGGCTCGTACCCCACCTATGCGGAAGCGCAGCGCGCCGTCGACTACCTGTCGGAGCAGCAGTTCCCGGTGCAGCAGGTGACGATCGTCGGTGTGGACCTGATGCAGGTCGAGCGGGTCACGGGGCGGCTGACCTGGCCGAAAGTGCTCGGTGGCGGGGTGATCAGCGGTGCCTGGCTGGGCCTGTTCATCGGCTTGGTGCTGGGGTTCTTCAGCCCCAACCTCTGGGCGGCGTTGACGACGGGTCTGGTCGCCGGGGTGTTCTTCGGCTTGATCACCTCCGCGGTGCCGTACACGATGGCACGGGGTACCCGGGATTTCAGTTCGACGATGCAGTTGGTCGCCGGCCGATACGACGTGCTGTGCGACCCGCAAAACGCTGAGCGGGCCCGGGATCTGCTGGCCCGCTTGGCAATCTGACTTGCCGCTGGTGCTGCCGCGGGGCAGTCGACGGGGAAGGGACCTGGTGGTGGCGAGTCGCCGCGGGCGCGCAGTGCGGCTCAGCGCCGTCGTGCTGGCGGCGCTGTCTGCCGTGTCGGTGACATCGGCCTGCGGCTCCGCCGCCTTCGGGCGGGTGATCAGCTTCTACACCCCGGCCAGCGGCGCCCCGACGTTCAGCGCGGTGGCCAAGCGGTGCACCGACCAGCTCGGCGGCGGGTTCACCATCCGGCAGTTCAGCTTGCCCCGGTCCTCAGACGACCAGCGGCTGCAACTGGCCCGCCGGCTGAGCGCCAACGACCGCACCGTGGACGTGATGGCGCTGGACGTGATCTGGACCGCGGAGTTCGCCGAAGCCGGCTGGGCGTTGCCGTTGTCGGACGACCCGGCCGGCCGCGCCGAGGTCGACGCGACCAACGACACCTTGCCCGGGCCGCTTGCCACGGCCACCTGGAAGCACCGGCACTACGCCGCGCCGCTGACCACCAATACCGAATTGCTCTGGTATCGGCCGGATTTGATGGACAAGCCGCCGACAACCTGGAACGAGATGGTCGACGAGGCAACCCGGCTGCACGCCGCGGGCAAGCCCAGCTGGATCGGCGTGCAGGCCAGCCAGGGCGAGGGCTTGGTGGTGTGGTTCAACACCCTGCTGGAAAGTGCGGGTGGCCGGGTGCTGTCCGACGACGGCCACCAGGTCACTTTGACCGACACGCCCGCACACCGTGCCGCCACGGTGAGCGCCTTGCGGATTCTCAAGTCGGTGGCCACCGCGCCCGGCGCCGACCCGTCGATCACCCGGACCGACGCGGGCACTTCCCGGTTGGCGTTCGAGCAGGGCAAGTCCGCGCTGGAGGTCAACTGGCCCTTCGCGCTGGCGTCCATGCTGGAGAACGCGGTAAAAGGCGGTGTCCCTTTTCTGCCGCTCAACCGCCGTCCCGACTTGGCCGGCAGCGTCAACAACGTCGGCGCGTTCGTGCCGACCGATCAGCAGTTCCAGGCCGCCTACGACGCCAGCAAGAACGTGTTCGGTTTCGCCCCGTACCCCGGCGTGCAGCCCGGCCAGCCGGCCAAGGTGACGATCGGCGGGCTGAACCTGGCGGTGGCCAGGACGACGCGTCATAAAGCCGAGGCCTACCAAGCCATCCGATGCTTGCGCGACGTGCAAAGCGAAAAGTACATCGCGCTGCAAGGAGGCCTGCCTGCAGCACGGATCTCGCTGTACTCCGACCGGCAATTCCAGGCGAAGTACCCGATGTACAACATCATTCGCCAACAACTCACCAACGCCGCTGCGCGGATCGCGACGCCGGTTTACCAGGCGGTGTCCACTCGAATGTCAGCCACGCTGAATCCGATCACCAAGATCGACCCGGAGCGGACGGCCGACGAGCTCACCGTGCAGGTGCAAAAGGCCATCGACGGCCGGGGGCTGCTGCCGTGACCGCGCCGCCGACGATGCAGTGGGAGCACCCCCAGCCGCGAAGCGGCGACGGGCACGACGCGATGAGGAGCGGCGCTGATCGCTTTCGCCGCTGGCGCACCGAGAACCGGAGGTCGGAGCGGCGACTGGCGTTCACCCTGGTCGCACCCGCGGCGGTGCTGATGCTGGCAGTCACCGCGTATCCGATCGGCTACGCGATTTGGCTGAGCCTGCAGCGCAATAACTTGACCACTCCGAACGACACCGAGTTCATCGGGCTGGGCAACTATCAAACGATCTTGACTGATCGGTATTGGTGGACGGCACTGGCGGTGACACTGGCGATATCGGTTGTTTCGGTGTCAATCGAATTCGTGCTGGGCTTGGCGCTGGCGCTGGTGATGCACCGCACGCTGATCGGCAAGGGCCTGGTGCGCACCGCGATCCTCATCCCGTACGGCATCGTCACGGTGGTCGCGTCCTACAGTTGGTACTACGCCTGGACACCGGGCACTGGCTACCTGGCCAACCTGCTACCGCAGGGCTCAGCTCTTACCCAAGCGCCGCTGACTCACCAGATTTCATCGCTGGGAATCGTGGTCCTCGCCGAGGTTTGGAAGACGACGCCGTTCATGTCGTTGCTGCTTCTTGCCGGGTTGGCATTGGTGCCCGACGACCTGCTGAAGGCGGCGCAGGTCGACGGTGCCGGCGCGTGGCGCCGGCTGATGAAGATCACCTTGCCACTGATCAAACCGGCGATCCTGGTGGCGCTGCTGTTCCGCACGCTGGACGCGTTCCGGATTTTCGACAGTATCTATGTGCTCACCGGTGGCGCCGGCAACACCGAGTCGGTATCGATCCTTGGCTACGACAACCTGTTCAAAGGTTTCAATGTGGGTCTTGGATCGGCTATTTCGGTGCTGATTTTCGGATGCGTCACCGTCATCGCGTTCGTGTTCATCAAGGTGTTCGGCGCATCGGCGCCGGGCGTCGACGGCGATGGGCGTTGAGCGGGTGGGTGTCCGGCGCGCCACGGCGTGGGTGATCGTCGATACTCTCGTGCTGCTCTATGCGTTGATTCCGGTGCTGTGGATTTTCAGCCTGTCGCTCAAGCCGACGTCAACGATCAAGGACGGCAAGCTGATTCCGTCGTCGATGACCTTCGACAACTATCGGGGAATCTTCCGGGGCAATTTCTTCAGCTCGGCTCTGATCAACTCCGCCGGAATCGGCTTACTCACCACGACAATCGCGGTGGTGGTCGGTGCGATGGCGGCATATGCGGTGGCGCGGCTGGTTTTTCCCGGTAAGCGGTTGCTGATCGGTGCCGTGCTGCTGATTTCGATGTTCCCGGCGATCTCTCTGGTTACCCCGCTGTTCGACATCGAGCGGCGGATCGGGCTATTCGATACCTGGCCGGGTCTGATCATCCCCTACATCGCATTCGCGCTACCGCTGGCGATCTACACACTGTCGGCGTTCTTCCGGGAGATTCCGTGGGATCTGGAAAAGGCGGCCAAAATGGATGGCGCCACAGCGGGCCAGGCGTTCCGGAAGGTGATCGTCCCGCTGGCGGCACCGGGGATCGTGACCGCCGCAATCCTGGTCTTCATTTTCGCCTGGAACGATCTGTTACTCGCCTTGTCGTTGACCGCGACCAAGGCTGCGATCACCGCGCCGGTGGCAATCGCCAACTTCACCGGCAGTTCGCAATTCGAGGAGCCGACGGGATCGATCGCGGCCGGCGCAGTAGTGATCACAGTCCCGATAATCGTCTTTGTTCTAATCTTCCAACGGCGGATAGTCGCTGGATTGACCTCCGGCGCGGTGAAGGGATAGCTCGATGGCCGAGATTGTGTTGGACCGGGTGACCAAGAGTTACCCCGACGGCGCGACGGCCGTGAAAGACCTCAGCATTTCGATCGCCGAAGGCGAGTTCATCATCCTGGTCGGCCCATCCGGCTGTGGAAAATCCACGACGCTGAATATGATTGCCGGACTGGAAGATATCTCATCGGGTGAGTTGCGCATCGGCGGCGAGCGGGTGAACGAGAAGGCGCCCAAAGACCGCGATATCGCGATGGTCTTCCAGTCCTACGCGCTTTACCCGCATATGACGGTGCGACAGAACATCGCATTCCCGCTCACGCTGGCGAAGATGAAGAAAGCGGACATCGCCGACAAGGTCGAGGACACCGCGCGAATTCTCGATCTGACCGACGTTCTCGACCGCAAACCCTCGCAACTGTCCGGCGGGCAGCGCCAGCGGGTGGCAATGGGCAGGGCGATTGTGCGCCACCCCAAGGCATTTCTGATGGACGAGCCGCTGTCGAACCTCGACGCCAAGTTGCGGGTCCAGATGCGTGGCGAGATCGCCCGGCTGCAGCGGCGGCTGGGCACCACCACCGTCTACGTGACGCACGACCAAACCGAGGCCATGACACTCGGTGACCGGGTGGTGGTCATGCGCGGCGGTGTCGCACAGCAGATCGGGACCCCCGACGAGCTCTACGAGCGGCCCGCCAATCTGTTCGTCGCGGGCTTCATCGGCTCACCGGCGATGAACTTCTTTCCCGGCACCCTGACTGCGACCGGAGTGCGCCTGCCGTTTGGCGAGGTGACGCTCACCCAGCCGGTCCATGATGTGCTCGCGCAGCATCCCACGCCGGATAAGGTCATCGTCGGCGTCCGCCCGGAGCATCTGCAAGATGCCGCCCTGATCGACGGCTACCAGCGGATCAGCGCGCTGACTTTCGAAGTGAAGGTGGACATGGTCGAGTCGCTGGGTGCCGACAAATACGTCTACTTCACCACCGAGGGTTGCGCTGTGCACTCGGACCACCTGTCCGATCTCGACGGTGAATCCGGAGGGGAACAGCACGAATTCGTGGCCAGGGTTCCGGCCGCGTCGAAAGCAGCGAAAGGGAAGTCCCTCGAATTGGCGTTCGACACGACGAAACTCGCCGTTTTCGACGCCGGGACCGGGGCGAACTTGACCGTTCCGCCGCCGCCCGACATGCAGTGACCCCGACATTGGCGCGGGTGCGCGAACACCTGGCTGCGCACTTCCGCCAAGCGGGCCTCGACGCCGAGCCCGATATCGCCAGCGTGACATTTCTGGGTGCTGAACCGATCGAGGTGTTGCGCTTTAATCCTGCCGACTCCGACTCTACGGGGATAGTGCACTACGTCTCCCTGGGTTGCTCGCGGTACCCGATGACCGACCCGACGGCGATGCTCACCGACCCCGAGCGTGGCCCGCGTGCCGAAGTGGTTCTGGGGCTGCGCAATCCAGGGCTGATCACCCGGCTGGCGCACAGCCTGGCGATCGTGGCGGCGACACCCGCGGTCGACGGCGTGGTGTTGGCCGAAGACGCGTTGATCGACCTTGGTTCACCGTTATGGGATCACCGATCAGGGCCGGCGCCGTTCACCGCGATGCTGTTGGGCCGCAGCGACATTCCGGACCTGGCGCTGGACTCGCCACGCGACCCGGTGCGCTTTCTGTCCGCCACACCGATCACTGCGACCGAGGCCGCCTGGGTCCGGCTGAAGGGAGCCGAAGCCATGCGCGAAGCCTGGCGAAGCGATGGGGTCGATGTGCTGGATCCCAATCGGCCCGCCGCACAACCGAACTGATTCTAAAGCCAGTCTCTGCGGCGGAAGTTGCGGTACAGCAGCACACAGATGATCACCAAAAGGACGAGGACCGTCGGGTAACCCCAGTGCCATTTCAGTCCAGGCATGTACTCGAAGTTCATTCCGTAAATGCCGGCGATCATCGTGGGCACCGCCAGCAGGCCGGCCCATGCCGATATCTTGCGCATATCGGTGTTCTGCTGCATCTCAACGCGGGCCAGCGCCGCCTGTACCAAGGAGCTGAGGTTCTCGTCGTAGCTGGCAATCTGATCGGCGGCATGGGCGTGGTGGTCGCCGACGTCGCGCAGATACCGCCGCACCTCCTTGGAGATCAGATCCTTGTGTTCGGTCTGCAACCGCGCGAATGGGACCGAGAGCGGGTTGACGCACCGGCGCAGCTCGACAACTTCCCGCTTGAGCAGATAGATCGGCTCGATTTCGGTCCGGTGCTCGGGCGCGAACGCCACCTCTTCGATGGCGTCGATGTCGGTCGCCATCAAGTTGGTGACGTCGAGGTAATGGTCCACCACGTTGTCGGCGATGGCGTGCATCACCGCGAACGGGCCCAGCGCCATCTGCTCGGGGTCGGCATCCATCCGCTTGCGCACGTCGGACAACCGGCCGTGCTCGCCGTGCCGGACGGTCACCACGAAATCCCCGTTGACGAAAATCATGATCTCGCCGGTCTGGACAATCTCGCGGGTCAGCACCCGTGAATCGTGCGGAACGTAGTTGACCGTCTTGAGAACCAGGAACAGTGTCTCATCGTATCGCTCCAACTTCGGTCGCTGGTGGGCCTGTACAGCGTCCTCGACGGCCAGTGGGTGCAGGCCGAAAACGCTGCCAACCTCCTGCATCTGGTGCTCGGTGGGTTCGTGCAGGCCGATCCAGGCGAAGGCTTCCTGCCCGGCCAGTTGCAGCTCGCCCACCTTGGCCCGTGCCGCTGCATGGGTGAAAGTCCCGGGCAGTCGTTTGCCGTCCACATAGATACCGCAGTCGACGACCGCCTGATCGGCAGATGGGTCATCCAGCTGCGGATGGGGAGGTTCGTCCCGTTCAGGCCGTGCCAGCGGACGCAGCGTTTCAGGTATATCGCGAAACGAAGGCATCCTTCACCTCCCGTCGCAGTGCGGACCCGATGAAGCCTCGGTCATGCTACGCGCTTCAGGCCAACATTGCCCGCCGGAGGGTGGTCTGAACTGGTGCGATTGGGGCCGGGGTTTATCGCGAGCGTGCGTGCGCTAGTTTCGACGCGACGCGATTGGCGCAGAGGGCCGAACTCCACGAGGAGCGAATTGACGTGAGCACCACACCTTTGAAAGTTGCCGTCACCGGCGCCGCCGGCCAGATTGGCTACAGCCTGCTATTTCGTCTGGCGAGCGGCGCGCTGTTGGGTGCTGACCGCCCGATCGAGCTGCGACTACTGGAAATCGAGCCGGCCCTCAAGGCGCTCGAAGGCGTCGTGATGGAGCTCGACGACTGCGCGTTCCCGCTGCTGTCGGGAGTACAGATCGGCGCGGACCCGAACAAGATCTTCGACGGCGCCAACCTGGCGCTTCTCGTCGGCGCCAGGCCACGTGGCCCCGGCATGGAGCGCGGCGATCTGCTGGAGGCCAACGGCGCGATCTTCACCGCCCAGGGCAAGGCACTCAACTCCGTGGCCGCAGACGACGTTCGCATCGGTGTCACCGGCAACCCGGCCAACACCAACGCGCTGATCGCGATGAGTAATGCGCCCGACATTCCCCACGAGCGGTTCTCGGCGTTGACCCGTCTGGATCACAACCGCGCAATCTCGCAGCTGGCTCATAAGACGGGTTCCGACGTCAGCGACATCAAGAAGATCACGATCTGGGGCAACCACTCGGCCACCCAGTACCCCGACATCTTCCACGCCGAGATCAACGGCAAGAACGCGGTTGAGGTAGTCAACGACCAGTCCTGGATCGAGAACGACTTCATCCCCACCGTTGCCAAGCGCGGCGCGGCGATCATCGACGCGCGGGGCGCGTCGTCAGCCGCCTCGGCCGCGTCGGCAACCATCGACGCCGCGCGGGACTGGCTGCTGGGCAGCGCAGGCGGCGACTGGGTGTCGATGGCCGTGGTGTCCGACGGCTCCTACGGCGTACCCGAGGGCCTGATCTCGTCGTTCCCGGTCACCACCAAGGGCGGCGATTGGTCCATCGTGACCGGCTTGGAGATCGACGACTTCTCCCGCGGCCGGATCGACAAGTCGACCGCCGAACTGGCCGACGAGCGGGAAGCCGTCACCGGCCTGGGACTGATCTAAAGTTCCAGCACAGTACCCTGGGGCCGTGTCCGAAAGCGCATCCCGAGCCACCGAAAGCTCCCCGGTGAAGAGCCACCCCATCATGCTCGAAGACGAGGAAATCTTCGAAGCCCACATCGCCGGCAAGCTTTCTGTGCAGTCGAAGTTCCCGCTGGACACCCAGCGCGCCCTGTCCATCGCCTACACGCCGGGCGTCGCGCAGGTCAGCCGCGCGATCGCCGCCGACCACACGCTGGCCGCCCGCTACACCTGGGCGCACCGGTTGGTGGCCGTGGTCAGCGACGGCAGCGCGGTGCTCGGCTTGGGTGATATCGGTGCGGCGGCGGCGCTGCCGGTGATGGAGGGCAAGAGCGCGCTGTTCAAGGCCTTTGCCGACCTGGACTCGATCCCCATCGTGTTGGACACCAAGGATCCGGACGAGATCGTCGAGACCCTGGTACGGCTGCGGCCGACCTTTGGCGCGGTCAATCTCGAGGACATCGCCGCGCCGCGCTGCTTCGAGATCGAGCGCCGCCTGATCGACGCGCTGGATTGTCCGGTGATGCACGATGACCAGCACGGCACCGCGATCGTGGTTTTGGCCGCCCTGATCGGCGCCACGAAGGCGCTCGACCGCGATATGCAGTCATTGCGCATGGTGATCTCCGGCGTCGGTGCGGCCGGCGTAGCCTGCGCGAATATCCTTATGTCCGTTGGTATTTCGCATATCACGGTGCTGGATTCCCAGGGTATTCTGCATCCCGGCCGCGAAGACCTGACCGCCGTCAAGGCCGACCTGGCCCAGCGCACCAACCCCGAGGGTCTCACTGGCGGCATGGTCGAGGCAGTCAAGGGCGCCGACGCATTCCTGGGAGTGTCGGCTGGGGTGGTGCCCGAGGAGTTGATCGCCTCGATGGCGCCCGACGGCATCGTGTTCGCGCTGTCCAACCCCGACCCCGAAGTCCATCCGGATGTAGCCGCCCGGCACGCTGCGATCGTCGCCACCGGGCGAAGCGATTTGCCGAACCAGATCAACAACGTGCTGGCGTTCCCCGGAGTTTTCCGCGGCGCGCTGGACGCCGGCGCCCACAAGATCACCGAGCAGATGAAGGTCGCCGCGGCCGAGGCGATCGTCTCCGTCGTCGCCGACGACTTGGCGACCGATCGGATCGTCCCGAGCCCGCTCGACCCGCGGGTTGCGCCGGCGGTTGCCGCTGCCGTGGCCGCCGCCGCACATCGCACGGAGTGATCACCGGCAGATTGATTACGTTGGCGCTCGCCGCGGCGCTGGCGCTGTCGGCCTGCACGAGCAGCACCCAACACCGCTCGGGTGAGCTGGTGGTCGGGTCTCGTCCCGGCGCCGAGTCGGTGCTGCTGGCCGACATCTATACCGGGGCGCTGCGCTCCTACGGGTTCCCGGCGCGCACCGAGTTGGCACCCGACCCACTGACCAAGCTCGACTCGGGCGCAATTGTCGTTGTGCCCGATTTCACCGGCCGGGTGCTGCAGCGCTTTCAGCCCGGCAGCACCGTCCGGTCCGACGCGCAGGTCTACAAGGCGATGGTGGGCGCGCTGCCGGAGGGGATCGCCGCCGGCGACTACACGACAGCTGCCGAGGACAAGCCCGCGCTGGCGGTCACCAAGTCGACGGCCAAGAGCTGGGGCGGCACTGATCTGAGCGCGGTGCCACAGCACTGCGACGGCCTGGTGATCGCATCGATCGCCGGCACGTCGACGCCGTCGGCGGTCGGCAGCTGCCGGTTGCCTGCTTCTCGCGAATTCGCCGACGATGCAACGCTTTTCGCTGCAGTTCGGAACACGACGGTGACCGCGGCGTGGACCACCGCCACCGATCCCGGTGTGCCGGGCGACCTGGTAGTGCTGACCGACGGCAAGCCGGCGTTGGTACAGGCCGAAAACGTGGTGCCGTTGTATCGCCGCAACGGGCTGACCGATCGGCAGCTGCTGGCGGTCAACGAGGTGGCGGGCGTGCTGGACACCGCCGCGCTCGTCGACATGCGCCGGCAAGTGACCGGCGGCGCGGATCCCCAGGCGGTCGCCGACGGCTGGCTCAGCGAACACCCGCTCGGGCGCTAGCCGGCGACTCGCGCGGTGACTAGCGCGGTGACGATGCAGACCGGAACGGTCTGCGGAGGAGGCGCGCCATCGACTAGCGCGACGGCGGCTTCATCCGGCTCACCACCGGATGGAACAGCCGCTGGTAGCCCGATCCGGTCACCCGCACGATCGCGTCCAGAACCTTGGCGTCCGGGCCGACCAGTACCCGGGCCCGGTTCTTCTGGACGGCTTCGAGGATGATCTCGGCCGCCCGGCGCGGGGTGGTGCTGGCCAGCCGCTTGTCGAAAAACTTTGCCGTCAACTCGGCGTCGACCCCGTCGGCGGCGGTGCCGTTGCGGGCGATCGCGGTCTTGATGCCGCCGGGATGCACGGAAGTCACCTTGACCGGGTGGCCGTTGAGCGTCATCTCCTGACGCAACGCTTCGGTGAAGCCGCGCACGGCGAATTTGGCCGCGTTGTACGCGCCTTGCCCGGGCATCGACATCAGCCCGAAGAGGCTCGAGACGTTGACGATGTGGCCGTCGCCGGAGGCGATCAGATGCGGCAGGAACGCCTTGGTGCCGTTGACGACACCCCAGAAGTCGACGTCCATCACCCGTTCGATGTCCTTGAACTGGCTGATCTCGATGTCGCCGAAGAACGCGATCCCGGCGTTGTTGTAGATCTGGTTGACCTTGCCGAAGTGCTCGTTGATCTGGTCGGCGTAGGCCTGGAAGACCTCGCGTTCGGTGACGTCGAGTCGGTCAGCCCGCACCGGTACCCCGATGGCCGTCAGCTGTTCTTCGGTTTGCGCGAGCCCCTCGAGGTCGACATCGCTGATCGCGAGCCTGGCACCGGAGCGGCCGAGCTCAAGGGCCAACGCCTGGCCGATACCTGAACCGGCACCAGTGACGGCGGCTACTTTCCCGGCAAACCCTTTCATGGGCGCTCCTTGCTAGGTGGGTCGCCTCAAGGTTAGCCGGTACCGGCGGTATCTCTTCCGAGTGGGTAGATCGTGAATGGGGTAGCGATAGCGGGGTCGCGCGCAAGACAGCCCAGCGCATGACTGTCACCCTCGGGTGCCGCAATCACCAATAACGCCAACGATGTTGGCGTCCTGCGAGTGTTGTCAGGCCCAGCTGGAGCCGACGGCGCTGTCGGTGGACGACATGTTGTTGCCTGCCGTCTGTACCTTTTGGCCGTGGGCGTTGGCTTGTTCGTAGATGACCTGGAAGTTGCGGCCCAATTGGGTGATGAACTCCTGGCAGGCCACCGAACCGGCGCCGCCCCAGAAGTCGCCGGCGGCCAGCACATCGCGCACGATGGCCTGGTGCTCGGCTTCCAACGACGCGGCCTGGGCGCGGATCAAGGCGCCGTGGGCGTCCACGTCGCCGAACTGGTAACTGATCGACATGAGCGTGTTCTCCTAAATGGCTTGTGGGGGTGAGGGCTAGCTGGACAGGATCTGCTGGGAGGCCTGCTCTTGGGTCTCGTAGTTGTTGGCGTCGCGGATCAGCCCGTCGCGCACGCCGTGGAGCATGTTGACGATGTTGCGGAAGGCCTGGTTCATCTGGCCCATGGTGTCGTAGGACGTCATCTGGGCGGTACCGCTCCAGCTGGCACCGGCGATGTTCTGGCTTGATGCCCACATCTTGCGGGCCTCGTCCTCGACGGTTTGGGCGTGCACATCGAAACGGCCCGCCATCGACCGCATTTCGTGCGGGTCAGTCATAAAACGCGTAGGCATATCTCTATCTCCTTGTGTTTGAGGTCATTTCCGTACTGATAGCTGGTTGTTACCCGCCGGCCGGTGAGCGGGGCATCACCTTGGCGGCCACCCGGGAGCCCAGGCTGCTCACTCCGCGTCCGGCCAGCGCGCCCATCAACCCCTGAGCGAACGGGCTGCTCGGCAGCCCATGCGTCATCACCGGAGCGGCGACGCTGGTGTCGGGGATGATCGGGGCCGAGCGAGCCATCTCCGGGGCCATGCCGTGCCAGGCGTTGGGTACCGACAGCCCGCCCAGGTGCTGAGCTCCGGCCATGGAAGCTGCCACCGACGACCCCCACGACCGCAGCTGGTTGCCCACACCGCTGACCACGTTGGCCAGCTTGCCGTCGACGAAGGTGCCGACGTTGGCCAGCAGCGAGTCAGCGCTACTGGCCAGGGATGAGCCGGCGGCGGCGCTGCCCGACGAGCCGCCCGAGCTCATGAACATACGCGCGGGCGTGCTGCTCAACATGCCCATGTAGTAGGTGGCCTGCACCGGAAGCAGCGCGGCGCTGGGGTTGGCGGCCATCGCAGTTGTCACCGCCGGGAGCCAGGCCGACAACGAGGTGGCGTCCAAACCGCCGGGCCCGGCCCCGGTGTAGCCGAAGAGGTCCGCTAAAGCCAACAGAAGGTTCTCGAAGACCGTGCTCGTGCCGGTCGGGTCGGCTGCCGCCAGGGCCGCTGCGGGCGCCGCGCCGCTGGTCACCTGGGGTGCCGCTGTTTGTGCGGGCAGCGTGCTGGCCACCTGGGAGTTCATCTGGTAGGTATCCATACCCAGCGCGTCCTGGATCCACATGTCCAGGTAGTTCGCCTCGGTGGTGGCGATCGCCCCGGTGTTCTGGCCCAGGAAGTTGTTGGCCACCAACTCGGCCAGCAACGCCCGGTTGGCGGCGATCTCGGGCAGCGGCACCATCGACGCATAGGCGGTTTGGTAGGCGGCAGCGGCCACCTTGGCCTGGGCGCCCGTTTGGGCGGCGGTGGCAGCGGTGTTCTGCAGCCACGCGATGTAGGGGGCGGTCGCGGCGGCCATCTGCGTTGACGAAGCACCCAGCCACGGGCCGGTGGTCAGATTGGTGATCACCGTCTGATACTGCGTGGCGGCAGACTCCAAGTCGGCGGCCAGCCCATCCCAGGCCGCGGCCGCCTCCAGCAACGGCCCGGACCCCGCCCCGGAAAACATCAGGGCGGAGTTCATCTCTGGGGGAAACAGCGAAAAGCTCATCGACCCATAACCCAGTCAGCCGGCCAAGCCGGCCTGGGCGGCGTTGTTCGCCTCGGCCAGTGCATACGCACCCGCCCCGGAGCGCAACGCGGTCACCAGCTGCTCGTGCACTTCGGCGGCCTGGGCGGCAATCTGCTGATAGGCCACGCCGTGCTGGCCGAACTGCGCCGCCGTCATCGCCGACACCAGGTCGGAGGCCGCCGGGGCCAAGGCCGTCGTCGGCGCCGCCGCCGCCGTATTGCGGGCCACCATCGTGTCACCGATGCCGGACAGGTTGGCCGCAGCCCCCGACAGCACATCCGGATCTGTAGTTACGTACGACATCTTGCAACCTCCTGTAAAGACCCCGCCGGGCTGAAGTTAGACGTTACTTCAGATCGGGCGTGGAACCGACCTCCCCAAAAGCAACTGCCACGCGTGATGGCTGACAAATAATAAGCTTTTTTCGCCTTCTGCGGTACATAAATCGCGAAACGATGTCCGCCGGAAAGGGCGCGTTAACGTTGGCTTTCTTTCGCGAGCGTTGATTCGTCGACTGGACGCAGGTTACCCGCCCAAACCTGAGAATTCGCTTAGCATCTGCCCTCGCAGCGGGCATCGCGTCATGCCTCCAATGGCGGGTGTCGGGACGGTATCGTTGCCGCGTGACCGACCAACCGCCGACGCTGTACATCTTTCCGCATGCCGGCGGATCAGCAGAGTTTTACGTCCCTTTTGCCAAAGCCTTTTCCAGCGATATCAAGCGCATTGCGGTCCGCTACCCCGGACGTGCCGGTACTCATGACCTTGGGTCGTTTACCAGCATTCCCGATCTTGCCGACATGGTTTGCCGGATGCTGCCGCAGTCGGACCAGTCCGACCAGAAGGTCGCCTTCTTCGGCCACAGCATGGGCGGGTTGCTGGCGTTCGAGGTCGCGCGGCGGTTCGAAGAGGCGGGAAACCCGATTGCCGCCCTGTTCGTATCCGCCTGCGCGGCGCCCGGCCGAGTCGGCTACGAGCACATTCCGGAGTCCGATCGTGGCCTGCTGGACGCGGTGAGCCAGATGACCGGCGTTAACCCCGAGTTCCTGGAGAACGAGGAGTTCGCCGCCAAGATCCTGCCGACGCTGCGCGGGCTCAAAGCCATCTCGAAGTACGACTGCCCGCCGGAGGCGACGGTGTCGTGCCCGATCTTCGCGTTCCTGGGCGACGACGACGAAGTCGCCACCTACGAGAAGGTGTCGCACTGGTCGCAGCGCACGACGTCGGCGTTCAGCATGCAGGCTTTCCCCGGTCATCACTTCTACCTCACCGACCACATTCCCGAACTGGTCAACCAGATCGAGGACAAGGTCTTGGCGTACTGCCGCGGTTGACCGCATCAGGCCAAACCGCCACTGGCTGAGGGCCGTTCGGAGCACCGGCATTTTAAAACGCTATTCCAATCGTGACTAATTGTGACACTGAAAGCCTTGTGCGGCCGAATAATTGGATGATGCAACCGGAATATTGGACAGCACTGCTAGATAGAATCGGCGTGAGTTTCATATCGAATGCACGATGCATTGGGGCGACGCATGTTTCAACGCCTGCAACATGTGCAACAGCCCCACCACCGGCCGCCTGGTCTCTAGCAAACCGCCGCTGGGACAAGGCTTTAGCCCCGCTCGGCGAGCTGCGGTGATGTGGTCCGCGGTGCAACGGCGGCCGTCGGTCGTCACACAACTTGTGCGGAAAGAACTACCCGGGCGGCGATTACGGAAATTCTACGGCCATGTGGCCGGCCTGTTGGCGCCGCTCGAGCGGCAGGTAATCCGCGCCGCGCAATGTGATCCGACCGGCCGAGGAGCAACTCAGTTTGACTGTGTAGCAAACCTATGGTCTGATCTAGCAGGCAGGCGGCGCCAAGCTCCTGTTTGTCGCGCGTATTACATTCTTGGATTTTTGGTCCGAGAAGTGCGGCGGCCCTGTTAATCTCCTGCATCACAGGCGCCCTACGTCGTTCGTGTTCGGGGCTGAAGATCTAGAGGGGTGGTGTCCCGATGGCGGTAACTGAAGCTTCGATTCCCGCAGCGTTGGGGGAGAGGGCCCGGCAAAAGCCGGATACGCCCGCGTACACGTTCATCGACTACGAGATCGACCCTGAGGGTGACGTCCAGACCTTGACTTGGTCCCAGCTTTACCGGCGCGTGCGGGTGGTCGCGGGGGAGATCACGCCCAGCACGTCGCCCGGGGATCGCGTGGCGATCCTCGCGCCCCAGGGCTTGGAATACGTCATCGGCTTTTACGCCGCGATGGAGGCGGGGTGCATCGCGGTGCCTTTGCCTGTGCCGCAGTTCGGCGCGCACGACGAGCGTGCCGCTGCGGCCCTCCAAGACAGCGCGCCGACGGTGCTCCTGACGACATCGGCCGTCGTCGACGACGTCGTCTCGTGTGCTCGTGCGCTCCCCGGCACACCGCCGGCGGTGATCGAGATCGACGCGCTTGACCTCGATGCCGAGCCGACCTTCCAGTCCGGCGGCCGGGCGCTGAGCAAAACCGCTGTGCTGCAGTACACCTCCGGCTCGACCCGTTCGCCGGCTGCTGTCGTGGTGACCCACAAGAACATCTTCGCGAACGTCGAGCAGGTGATTGCCGACTACTTCGAGGCGGACGGCAAAGTTCCACCTGCTGACCTCACGCTGGTGTCGTGGTTGCCCACCTATCACGACATGGGTTTGCTGCTCGGGGTTACCGGTGCGCTGACCATCGGACTGCACTCTGTGCTGATGAGCCCGATGGCGTTCCTGCAGCGACCCGCCCGGTGGATGCAGCAGCTGGCCAAAAACCCGTGCACCTTCACGGCGGTGCCGAACTTCGCTTTCGAGTTGGCCGCGCGGCGGACCACAGACGCCGACATGGAAGGGCTCGACCTGGCCGACGTACACACCGTGCTCAGCGGCAGCGAGCGGGTACACGCGGCGACGATCAGGCGTTTCATCGACCGATTCGACAAGTTCAACTTCCCCGCCCCCGCGCTGAAGCCGTCCTACGGCCTGGCCGAGGCGATGGTGTACGTGGCGTCATCGGGTCCGGAGCGGCCCCCGACAATCGCCAACTTCGACTACGAGAAGCTGTCGGCCGGCCACGCGGAGGCCTGCGACAACCCGAGCGGAGTCGAGCTGGTAAGCGTGGGTACGCCGCGCGCGTCCACCATCCGGATCGTCGACCCGGACACCCGGGTGGAGAATCCGGCCGGCATGGTCGGTGAGATCTGGTTGCACGGCGACAACATCGCCAGCGGCTACTGGCGCAAGCCGCAACAGTCGCAGCGGACTTTCGGCGGGCAGCTCGTCGATCCGTCGGCCGGCACGCCGCTGGGCCCCTGGCTTCGCACCGGAGATTTGGGCGTCATCTACGACGGCGAGCTGTTCATCATCGGCCGGATCAAGGATCTGCTGATCGTCGACGGTCGGAATCACTACCCCGACGACATCGAGGCCACCACGCAGGAAATCAGCGGGGGCCGTGTCGCGGCGATCTCGATCCCAGACGATCGGACCGAGCGGCTGGTCGTCATCGCGGAGATGAAGAACCGGGGTCACTCCGAAGAGGAGATGCAAAATCGGCTTCGCAGCGTGCGAGCGCAGGTGACGTCTGCGATTTCCAAGTCCCACGGGCTGCGGGTGGCCGATCTGGTGCTGGTGCCGCCCGGCTCGATTCCGATCACCACCAGCGGCAAGATCCGCCGTTCCTCGTGTCTTGAGGTCTACCGGCAGGACGAGTTCAGCCGTCTGGACTCCACCGCATGACGCCTCTCGGCGATGTCGCCGAGAGGCCTGATTAGTGGTGTTGTCCAGGCGGCTTTACACCCGCAGCGAAGGTAAAGCCAATGCCATCAATCGAATCTTCTGACCCCGCTGCGCTAAGGGAGCACGCCGGGCGCCGGGACAAGGCCGGATAACATTTTTGTGCGCGGCGGGGTACCTCGCGCAAGATGTACGGGTGCGACAACTTGCTGGCAGATTGGGGGGAGCGCGATGACTGGTGCGCCGCCGGATCGTCGCGCGATCATCACCGAGGCCTTGCGCAAGATCGATGACTTGACTGCGCAGCTGGAAATTGCCCAAAAAAGCGACACCGAGCCGATCGCCGTCATCGGGATGGGCTGCCGATTTCCCGGTGGGGCGGACAGTACAGCCCAGTACTGGCAGTTGCTGGAAGACGGTGCGAGCGGGATCGTGCGGGTACCCCCGGAGCGGTGGGACGCCGACGCGTTCTACTCCGACGACCACTCGGTGCCCGGGACGATCTGCAGCCCAGAGGGTGGCTTCCTCACGTCGTGGCGACCCGACGAATTCGATGCCGAGTTCTTCGGGATCTCTCCGCGCGAGGCAGCCGCGATGGATCCCCAGCAGCGGCTACTGCTCGAAGTCAGCTGGGAGGCATTGGAGAACGCGGGCATCACCGCGCAGACGATCCGCGGCACGCAAACCTCGGTCTTCGTCGGGATGACCACCTACGACTACACGCTGACCCTGGCCGGAAGGCTGCCGCCGGACCAGATCGACCCGCACGTCCCGTTCGGGAATGCGGCGAACTTCGCCGCCGGGCGATTGTCGTATTTCCTCGGTGTGCACGGCCCAGCGGTCGTGGTGGACACCGCATGCTCGTCGTCGCTGGTCAGCGTTCATTTGGCCTGCCAGAGCCTGCGCCGGCGGGAAAGCGATCAGGCGTTGGCCGCCGGGGTCAACCTGATGCTGAGTCCGGAAAACAGCGTGGCCACCTCGCGGTGGGGAATGTTGGCTCCCGATGGCCGGTGCAAGACCTTCGACGCGGATGCGGACGGCTATGTCCGCAGCGAGGGTTGCGGAGTGGTGGTGCTCAAGCGGCTCACTGACGCACTGCGCGACGGGGATTCGGTGTTGGCGGTGGTGCGCGGTTCGGCGGTCAACCAGGACGGCCCGAGCAGCGGCCAGACGGTGCCCAGCGGCCCGGCTCAGCAGGCGGTGCTGCGCGCGGCGTTGGCGGCCGCGCGGGTGGCGCCGTGCGACATCGACTACATCGAGGCGCACGGCACCGGCACCGCCTTGGGCGATCCGATCGAACTGGGGGCGTTGAACCAGGTCTTCGGTGAGCGGAATGGGTCGGCACCGCTGGTGTTGGGCTCGGTCAAGACCAATGTGGGTCATCTGGAATCAGCAGCCGGGATCGCCGGGTTCATCAAGACTGTGTTGAGCGTGCAGCACGGCTACATTCCCCGGCACCTGCACTTCAAACAGCTCACTCCGAACGCTGTCGAGGGCGCTTCGCGGTTCACGATCGCCGACCAGGGCATGCAATGGCCAACCGTGGCGCGGGCCCGGCGGGCCGGGGTGTCGTCCTTCGGCGTCAGCGGCACCAACGCGCACCTGGTGGTGGAGCAGGCGCCCGCCGCTGAGCCGGTGCAAGCGCAACCTGAACCGGTGGTGAGCACCCTGGTGATCTCGGGGAAGACCCGCGCGCGGATCGCGTCGACGGCCGCGATGTTGGCCGACTGGATGTCCGGTGCGGGCGCTGAGGTCCCGTTGGCGGATGTGGCCCACACCCTCAACCACCACCGCACCCGCCACAAGGTTTTTGCCACCGTGTGTGCGCGTGACCGTGCCCAGGCGGTGGCCGGGCTGCAGGCTTTGGCGACCGGCGAATCAGCAACCGGCGTGGTGGGCGCCCATGACGGTTTGTGCAAGCCGGGCACCGTCTTCGTGTATTCGGGGCAAGGTTCGCAGTGGGCGGGCATGGGCCGGCAGTTGTTAGCGGATGAGCCGACTTTCGCCGCGGCGGTCGACGAGCTGGAGCCGCTGTTCGTTGAGCACGTCGGATTCTCGTTGCGGCAGGTGCTTGCCGAGGGCCAGCCGGTGACCGGGGACGCGCGGGTGCAACCGGTTTTGCTGGGGTTGCAGCTGGCGCTGACGAAGTTGTGGCGCTCCTATGGTGTGGAACCCGATGCGGTGATCGGGCATTCGATGGGTGAGGTCACCGCCGCGGTGGTGGCCGGCGCGCTCAGCCCGGCCGAGGGTCTGCGGGTGATCGCGATCCGTTCGCAGTTGATGTCGCGGCTGGCCGGCCAGGGTGCGGTGGCACTACTGGAGCTGGACGCCGAAGCAGCCGAAAAGCTGATCGCCGACTACCCCGAGGTGAGTTTGGCGGGCTATCTCTCGCCGCGACAGACCGTGATCGCCGGGTCGGTCGCGCAGGTCGACGCGGTCATTGCCGCGGTGACGGCGCAGGAGCGGTTCGCGAAGCGAGTGAACATGGAAGTCGCCTCGCACACCGCGCTGATGGATCCGATCCTGCCTGAGCTGCGGTCGGCGCTGGCCGACCTGGTGCCCAAGACACCGACGATTCCGTTTATCTCCACCGTCACCGTCACCGACACCGCCACGGCGCCACTGCTGGGTGCCGAGTACTGGGTCGCCAACGTCCGACAGCCGGTGCGGCTGCGCCAAGCGATCACGACCGCCGCTGGCCAACACGCGACTTTCATCGAAGTCAGCCCGCATCCCACGCTTTCGCATGCCGTCACCGAGACGCTGGAATCCAGCCACCATCACAGCGTCGGGACGCTGTCGCGCGACGGTGATGACACGGTCAGCTTCCACACCAACCTCAACAGCACGTGTGTGCTGCACCCCCCGAAGCTGCCGCATCCGCCCGAGCCCCATCCGGTGCTGCCCAGTGCGCCCTGGCACCACACCCAGCACTGGATCAGCGCCGAGGAGTACGTCAAAGCAGCCGAATCCGCGCCCAGGCCGGGCACCCTGCTCGGTCAGCAGATCGCGCTGGCCACCACACCGCCCATGCATCTGTGGCAGGCGCGGCTCACCCCCGCCAACAAGCCATATCCGGGTTCCCATCACAACAACGGCGTGGAAATCATCCCGATATCGGTTCTGCTGCAAACGCTTTGGGCTTCAGCGGCCGAATGCGGCGCATCGATGACCTCGGACGTCCGGTTCGAGTATCCGATCGTCGTCGACGAACCGCGGGTGGTCCAGGTCCTGGCCGACGGCGATTCGGTCACCGTGTCATCGAGTGCCAGCGGCGCCGAGAGTAGCGGCTCCGCGCAACGTTGGGTCAAGCACGCCAGCGCCCGAATCTCCCGCGAGCAGCGCGGCGACCATCGGCAGGGCAGCCCCAATCCCGCAACGCAGGGCACCGGAGACGCCGAGTTCGACGACGAGTCGGTTACCTCGTTCTGGCGGACGTGGGGTAGTGAAGGGCGGCCGTTCGAGTGGTCGGTCGACTCCTGCCGGTCGTCGGCCGGTCGGTTGGATGCCGACGTCGAGTTGTCCAAACCCTCGGCAGTCGCGCTGCTCGATGCCGCGATTCACCTCGCCCGGCTGCTCGACAGTGCCAATCCGCGGCTGATGATCCCGGCTGCGGTAGCAAGTGTGCGGCTCGAAGCCGAACTTGTTGACCAGCAAGGCCACATCGAGGCGTATCGGCGCGGCGGCAACGATGACGAGCTGATCGTCGACATTACGGTGACGGCGCCGGACGGCAGCACCTGCGTCGACGTCCGGGGACTTCGCTACGCGGCGGTTGACTCGGGTGGTTCTGCCTCCTCCCGTCCCCGATCTCTCGCACCGACGACCCGTCGGCGATGGTGCACACAATCGATTGGCAGCCCTTCCGGCCCTTCCAGGGCGATGCCGACTCGCAGCCGGCTGATGACCTGACCACGATCGCAGTGCTGGGCGATGAGAGCGTCGCCGGCACCCTGCGCGATCGGTTTGCCGACGCCGGTTACCCGTCGGCCGCCGTCGCCGAGGCGCGATACGTGCTCTATGTGGCCGAATCCGATTCCGACAACACCGATCTGGACTGCGCGGTCCGCCTGTCGTCCGAACTGGCCGGTCTGGTCCGCGTGCTGGCCGCGCGGGACGACCACCACCCGGTCACGCTATGGATCATCACCCGCGGCGTTCGCGAAGGTAGTTCCGACGCGGCGGTGCGGCAGAGTCCGCTGTGGGGAACCGCCGGGGTCATCCGCGCCGAGCAGCCACAGCTGTGGGGCGGCCTGGTCGACGTGGCGGACGACGCAGACCTCGCTGATTGGGTATCGCCGCTCGTCCACGATCCTGCGGACACCGGCCAAGTCCATCCTGGCGCTGCGCGACGGCGACTTCCTCACCCAGGTCCTGGCGCCGGTCTCCGGTGAACCGGTCCGCGAGCCGCTGCGGTGCCGCCCGGATGCTGCCTACCTGGTCACCGGCGGCATGGGTGCGCTCGGTCTGCTGACAGCGGGTTGGCTCGCGGACCGCGGCGCGCGTCGACTGATACTGGCCGGCCGCACGCCGCTGCCACCGCGTCGCGACTGGGACAGCGCCACCGACGCCGACACGAGGCACAAGATCGCCGCCATCCGGGCGCTGGAATCGCGCGGGGTCTCGGTGGATGCGGTGGGCCTCGACGTGGGCTCGCGCGACGCGGTGCAGGCGCTTGTCGCCAAGCGGGACGCCGACGGCGCCCCGCCGATACGCGGTGTCATCCACGCTGCCGGAATTACCGATGCCCAACTGCTGACCGAGGTCACCGAGAGCCGCCTTCGGCACACCATGTCGCCGAAAATTGCCGGTGCGCGGGCGTTGCACGAGGTATTTCCGCCCGGTAGCCTCGACTTCTTGTTCATGACTGCCGCGGCCGGGAGCGGTGTTCGGGGTTCCCGGGGCAGGGCGCCTACGCGGCGGCCAACGCCTACCTCGACGGCCTGGCCCACGCGCGCCACCGGCAGGGCTGCCACACGGTCAGCCTGGACTGGGTGGTCTGGCGGGGGCTCGGGTTCGGCTCGGACGCGCAGATCGCCATGCAGGAACTCGAACGGCTCGGGTCACGCCCGGTCACCCCGGAAGAAGCGTTCGCGGCCTGGCAATACCTGGAACGCTACGACGTCGCTCAAGCCGTGATGGCTCCGCTGCCCTCGGCCGATGAACCAGCCGCATCCGACGCGCAGGCAGATATCACCGGCATGGTCGGAGATGTCAGCCGAAGACGTGCTGCCGCGAACTGGAAGCCGGGCTGCGAGCCATCCTTGCCCGCGAGCTTCACATGCCGGAAGCCGAGCTCGCACTGGACCTCCCGTTTGCGGAGCTGGGTCTCAACTCGGTGATGGCGATGTCGGTGCGACGAGACACCGAGCAGTTCGTCGGCATCGAGCTGTCGGCGACGATGCTTTTCAACTATCCGACGATCGTTGCGTTAGCGGAGCATCTCGCCAAAAAGCTTCTACCACAGGCAGAATCGGACAACGATATCGACGCGCTGGGCGACTCGGGCAGCAGCGTGTTGGATGACCTGTTCGACAGCGTGGAGTCGGCTCCGGCTGGTAGTGAGAGGGGTATCTGATGGAGCGCTACCGGGCGGGTGCATCCAGCCGTTTGGAGGTCGCGTCATGACTTCGCCTTTCGACGAGGAAGCTCTTCGGCACTGGCTGGCCGACTACCTTGTGACCAATGTGGGTGTGAGTCCCTACGAGATCGACTTCGACGCGTCGATGAGCGATCTTGGTCTGGGCTCGCGCGACGCCGTGGTGCTCTCCGGTGAGTTGTCTGAGCTGCTCGGTCGAAAAGTCTCGCCGGTGGAATTTTGGGAGCACCCGTCAATCGGTGATCTGGCGCGGTTTCTCAGCGGGTCGGAATCCGAGTGCTGAGCCGGTCCTGCAGTCCGATCACCGAGGCAGCATTGACGAGCCGATCGCGGTGATCGGCCTGGGATGTCGATTCGCCGGCGGTGTACATGGCCCGGAAGAGTTCTGGGCAATTCCTGTCCGAGGGCCGGTCCGCGGTGTCGGAGATGCCGGCCGACAGGTGGGCGCCGTTCGATGACGGCTCAACTGAGATCGCCGAAACGCTGGCCCGCACCACGCGGTGGGGGACATTCCTGGCCGACATCGACGACTTCGACGCGGAGTTCTTCGACATCTCGACCCGCGAAGCCGTCAAGATGGACCCCCAGCAGCGGATGCTGCTCGAAGTCGCGTGGGAGGCGCTGGAACACGCTGGGATTCCACCGAGTTCGCTGCGCCGCTCGCAGACCGGAGTCTTCGCCGGCGCGTGCTATACCGACTACGGCTATGTGGCAGGTCTCGATCTGACCAGTGTCGACGCCTGGAGCAACCCGGGTGGTGCGCTGAGCATCATCGCCAACCGGCTGTCGTATTTCCTCGACCTGCGCGGGCCGTCCATCACAGTGGATACCGCGTGTTCGTCGTCGATCGTCGCTCTGCACATGGCGTGCCAGAGTCTGCGGCTGCAGGAATCCGACGTGGCCATTGCCGCGGGCGTGAATCTTCTGTTGTCGCCGCAGATTTTCCGTGGTTTCGATGAAACCGGTGTCATGTCGCCGACCGGTGCCTGCCACACGTTCGACGCGGATGCCGACGGGTTCGTCCGCGGTGAGGGCTGTGGGGTAGCGGTGCTCAAGCGACTGAGCGATGCACTGCACGACGGAAACAGAGTTCTGGCGGTGATCCGGGGCTCAGCCGTTAATCAGGACGGTCGCTCCAACGGCCTGTTTGCGCCCAACCCGGCCGCCCAGATGGCGATGCTGCGTGCGGCGTACGCGAACGCGGGTGTGCCGGCACACGAAGTGGATTATGTCGAGACGCACGGCACCGGAACGCTGTTGGGCGATCCCATCGAGGCGCGGGCGCTCGGCACTGTCTTGGGCAAGGGCCGTCCGGAGCATTCGCCGCTGTTGATCGGTGCGGTGAAGTCGAATCTCGGCCATCTCGAGGCGGCGGCCGGGATCGCGGGTTTCATCAAGGCTGTGTTAGCGGTGCAGCGGGCGAGCATCCCGGCGAATGTTGGCTTCCATACTCCCAATCCCCACATCCCCTTCGATCAAATGCGGTTGAAAGTCGTTGCCGATAAGCAGGATTGGCCGCATACATCGCACCCGCGTCGGGCTGGGGTGTCCGCGTTCGGGTTCGGTGGAACCAATGCCCACGCGGTGATCGAACAGGCTCCCGCATCGGTACCCGTTCTGCGCGAACCCGATCCGGAAGTGACCACGTTGGTGGTGTCGGGCAAGACCCCCGAGCGGATAGCGGCGATGGCCGCGACCCTGGCCGAGTGGATGGCCGATGCGGGCTCCGCGGTGCGGCTGCCCGATGTGGCTCATGCGCTCAACCACCACCGGGAACGACACGCCCAGTTCGCCACGGTGTGCGCCCGCGATCGGGCCGAAGCGGTGGCCCGGTTGGAAGCGCTGGCCGCGGGCCGGCAGGCCGAGGGGGTGGTGGGCCCGCACGACGGTCCGTGCAGTCCCGGAACGGTGTTCGTCTACTCCGGTCAGGGCTCGCACTGGGCGGGCATGGGCCGCCAGCTGCTTGCCGACGAGCCGGTGTTTGCCGAGGCCCTGGCTGATTTGGAGCACGATTTCGTTGAGCACGTGGGGTTTTCGCTACACCAGGTGATCGCCCAGGGCCAGCCGGTGAGCGGTGACGCGCACGTGCAGCCGGTGCTGATGGGGTTGCAACTGGCCCTCACCGAATTGTGGCGCTCGTATGGAGTGCACCCGGATGCCGTGATCGGCCATTCGATGGGTGAGGTCACCGCCGCGGTGGTGGCCGGCGCGCTGACCGTGGGCGAAGGGCTGCGGGTGATCGCGATCCGGTCGCGGCTGATGTCGCAGCTCGCGGGGCAGGGCGCGGTGGGATTACTGAACCTGGACGCCGACGACACCGCAGCGATGATCGCCGACTACCCCGACGTCAGTGTGGCGGGATACGTCTCGCCGCAGCAGACCGTGATCGCTGGGCCGGTGGCGCCGGTCGATGCGGTGATCGCCGCGGTGAGCGCGCAGAACCGGTTCGCCCGGCGGGTCAACATGGAGGTCGCCTCGCACACCGCGTTGATGGATCCGATCTTGCCCGACTTGCGCTCGGCGCTGGCGGATCTGGTGCCCTCGATGCCGACCATCCCGTTTATCTCCACGGTTGTGGCAGGCACCACGTCGCCGGTGCTGGATGCCGAGTACTGGGTGGCCAATGTGCGCCAGCCGGCGCTGCTCAGTCAGGCGATCACCGCAGCCGCAGAGGACCACAGCACCTTCATCGAGATCAGCGCCCACCCGATCCTGACGCACGCCGTCAGCGACACGCTGGATTCGGTAATCCATCACCACGCGGTCGGGACGCTGTGGCGCGACGGTGATGACACCGTCACCTTCCATACCAATGTCAACGCCGTCCACACCACCCAGCCACCGGAGACACCACACCCGGCCGAACCGGCTCCGGTGCTGCCCACCACCCCGTGGCACCACACCAAGCACTGGGCTACTGTCAGCCGGCCGACTCCGGTCAAACATGTTGGGCATGCTGGTATTTCGCGTGGGCAGGTCGTCGATGGACCGATTCCGCCGGAGTGGTACAGCCAGCTGGTCTGGCCGGCTCGGCCGTTGTCCGCGGGGCAGACAGACGTTGACAGCTCGTGGCTGGTGATCGCCGATTCCGAGCTCGGCGCGGAGATCGGGCAGGTGCTCGGCGATGACTCTGACGTGACGGCATTGCCATCGTCGCTGTTGGACCAAGACGTGCAAGCGATTACGGACGCCCTTGCCGGAGCGACTCATGTGCTCTACGCACCGCAGACGCATTCCGACCACTTCGATGCCGCAGCGGGATATTCCGTGTTCAACGCCGCGCGGAAGCTGGCCGCAGCGGCGACCGAATTGGGGGTGGCGCCGCGGCTGTTCCTGCTCACCCGCAATGCGCAGCCCGTCGACGAAGGCGACCGGGCCAATCCCGCCCACGCGGTGTTGTGGGGATTGGGTCGCACGCTGGCACTGGAGCATCCCGAAATCTGGGGTGGCATCGTCGATGTCGACGAATCGGTGCCCGCCGGCTTGGCCGCCCGCTACCTGGTCGACGAAGCGCACGGTGGGGATGGCGAGGATCAGGTCGTATACCGGGCTGGTATCCGCCGCGTCCCGCGACTGCAAAGCCGTCACCTCCCGTCGGCGTCCCCGGCCGAACTGGACAAGGACAGCAGCTATCTGGTGGTCGGCGCAACCGGCAACATCGGGCCGCACCTGATCCGGCAGCTTGCCGCCAGCGGCGCCGGCACCGTCGTCGCCGTGTCTCGCAATCCCGGAGGCCGCCTGGACGAGGTGGCTGCCAGCCTGTCGGCGACCGGCACCACGCTGGTGACCGTTGCTGCCGATGCGGCCGATGAAACCGCGATGCGCGCAGTGTTCGACCGCTTCGGTGCCGACCTGCCACCGCTGGGTGGCATCTACGTGGCGGCGTTCGCCGGTGGGCCGATCACTCTGCGCGACATGACCGACGCGGATGTCACCGCGATGTTCCGACCGAAGCTGGACGTGGTGGCGCTGCTGCACACGCTGTCCGTGCGCCATCCAGTGCGTCAGTTTGTGTTGTTCTCGTCGATCTCCGGGCTGACCGGATCGCGCTGGCTGGCCCACTACGCAGCCACCACGACGTTCCTGGACACCTTTGCGTTTGGTCGCCGCGCGGCCGGGCTTCCGGCCACCGCGATCAACTGGGGTCTTTGGAAGTCGTTGTCCGACAACCAGTCCGAGGCTGAGCAGCAGGTGACTCTCGACTCCGGTCTGGAGCCCCTGCCCGACGAGGTCGCCATCCGGGCGCTGTCGTGGGTCACTGGTCCCGGCACACCGACCCGGTCCACCATCGTCGCGGCCGATTGGGCCCTGCTCGCCACCGCGTACCGCAGCACCCGCGCGGCGTTGCGCATCGTGGACGAGCTGTTGCCTGCCGAGACCGAGGGCAAGGTGTCTTCGAAGCTGACCACCGAGTTCCGGGAAACGTTGCGCGACACCGAACCGGCGCGGCGGCGCGGTCTGCTGGTCGATCATGTCGCAGAACAGGTGGTCAAGGCGATGGGGTTGGCCTCGCCGCAATTGCTGGATCCGGCAACGGGTTTCTTCCAGTCCGGGATGGACTCACTGATGAGCGTCACGCTGCAGCGCGCACTTTCCGAGAGCCTCGGCGAGTCGCTGCCCGCGTCGGTGGTGTTCGACTATCCGACCGTGGAAGCGCTCGCCGGCTACTTGGCGACTATCCTTCCGGAACTGGTTGAGGTTAGCTGAACAGGAAGCCGCCGCAAAGAATGGGGACGCCTACCAAGACCTCAGTGATGACGACCTGCTCAAAGAACTTTCCGAAAGGCTGGGTTGAGCGCAATGACTGCTGCATCGCCGGATCGTCGGGCGATCATCACCGAGGCGCTGCGCAAGATCGATGATTTGACTGCTCGTCTGGCGATCGCCGAAAAGGCTGATACCGAGCCGATCGCCGTGGTGGGAATGGCGTGCCGACTCCCCGGTGGGGTGGACACCCCCGCCCAGTACTGGGAGTTTTTGAAGGAAGGGGCCAGCGGCGTCGTCCGGGTGCCTGCAGAGCGCTGGGACGCCGACGCGTACTACTCCGAGGACCACACCCGGCCCGGCACGATCTGCAGCCGGGAGGGCGGGTTCTTGACGTCCTGGCATCCCGATGAATTCGACGCCGAGTTCTTCGGGATCTCGCCGCGTGAGGCCGTCGCGATGGATCCTCAGCAGCGGTTGCTGCTCGAAGTCGCTTGGGAAGCATTGGAAAATGCCGGGTTCACGCCCGAGGGGATCCGCAACACCCAGACCGGGATTTATGTCGGCCTGACCACCAGCGACTACTACTGGCTCAGCATCGCCGGCAGAGTGCGGCCAGAAGACTTCGACCCGTACCTTCCGTTCGGGAATGCGTCGAACTTCGCCGCGGGCCGGTTGTCGTATTTCCTTGGTGTGCACGGCCCGGCGGTAGTGCTGGACACCGCATGCTCGTCGTCGCTGGTCGCCATCCATTTGGCGTGCCAGAGCCTGCGCCGGCGGGAATCCGATCAGGCGTTGGCCGCCGGAACCAACCTGATCATGAGTCCGGAGAACAGCATCGCCTGCTCGCGATGGGGAATGCTGGCGCCCGACGGTCAGTGCAAAACCTTCGATGCGGCCGCCAACGGCTATGTCCGCAGCGAGGGTTGCGGAGTAGTGGTGCTCAAGCGGCTCAGTGACGCACTGCGCGACGGGGATTCGGTGTGGGCCGTGGTGCGCGGTTCGGCGGTCAACCAGGACGGCCCGAGCAGCGGGCAGACGGTGCCCAGCGGCCCGGCCCAGCAGGCGGTGCTGCGCGCGGCGTTGGCGGCGGCCCGGGTGGAGCCGTCGGAGATCGACTACATCGAGGCGCACGGCACCGGCACCGCGTTGGGTGATCCGATCGAACTCGAGGCGCTGAACCAGGTTTTCCCCGAGCGCGATCGCACCGCGCCGCTGGTGTTGGGCTCGGTGAAGACCAACATGGGGCATCTGGAGAACTCGGCCGGGATCGCCGGTTTCATCAAGACCGTGCTGAGCCTGGACCATGGCTACATCCCGCCGCATCTGCACTTCAAGCAATTGACTCCAAACGCCAGCGCGGGCGCATCGCGGTTCACCATTGCCGCCCAGGGGATGGAGTGGCCGGCGGTAGGGCGGCCCCGGCGTGCCGGAGTGTCGTCGTTTGGGGTCAGTGGCACCAATGCGCACATAGTCGTGGAGCAGGCCCCGACTCCTGAATCCGTTGCCCGCGAACCGGAACCGGTGGTGAGCACCCTGGTGATCTCCGGGAAGACCCCCGCCCGGATCGCACCGCTGGCAGCGATGTTGGCCGACTGGATGTCCGGTGCGGGCGCTGACGTCCCGTTGGCTGATGTCGCCCACACCGTCAACCGCCACCGCGCCCGCTACAAGAGCTTCGCCGCGGTGTGTGCACGTGATCGCGCTCAGGCGGTGGCCGGGCTGCATGCCCTCGCCGCCGGCGAACCGGCGGCGGGTGTCGTGGAGCAGGCCGAAAAACCCCAAGGACCTGGCACGGTATTCGTGTACTCGGGTCAGGGGTCGCAGTGGGCGGGCATGGGCCAGCGATTGCTCACCGAGGAGCCCGCGTTTGCTGCCGCGGTCGACGAGCTGGAGCCCGCTTTCGTTGAGCAGGCCGGGTTTTCGTTGCGCGATGTGCTGGTGAGCGGCGAGCCGGTGGTGGGTATCGAGCGTATTCAGCCGGTCTTGGTCGGTATGCAGTTGGCGTTGACGGCGTTGTGGCGCTCATATGGCGTGGAACCGGATGCGGTGATCGGGCATTCGATGGGCGAGGTGACCGCTGCTGTCGTGGCCGGGGCGCTGAGTCCGGCCGACGGGCTCAAAGTCATCGCAACCCGATCGAAGTTGATGTCGCAGTTGTCCGGGCAGGGTGCCATGGCGTTGTTGGAGTTGGGGGCCGAGGACTCCGAGAAGTTGGTCGCCGACTATCCGGACATCACGGTGGCGGTGTATGCCGCTCCACAGCAGACAGTGATCGCCGGGCCGCCCGAACAGGTTGACGCGGCGATCGCGGTGGTCGACGCGCAAGGCTTGTTGGCGCGGCGTGTCGAGGTCGATGTGGCTTCACACCATCCGACGGTCGACCCGATCTTGCCGCCGTTGCGCACTGCACTGGCTGGTTTGGCACCTGCTGCGCCGAGGATTCCGCTGATCAGCACGGTCGGTCAAACCAATGGCGCGACACCGGCGTTTGATGCCGACTATTGGGTGGCCAACCTGCGCAACCCGGTGCGCTTCAGCCAGGCTGTGTCGGCTGCGCTGGAAGAGCACGGAATTCACACCTTCGTCGAAGTCAGCCCGCACCCACTGCTCACCCACGCCATCGGCGAAACCGTCGCATCGGCAGCATCGAGCGACCGATTTGTCGTCACTTCGGCGATGAAGCGCGGGGACGACGAAACTCTCTCTATCCATACGCAACTCGCCACGCTCGGTGTGACCCCCCAGACCGGTGGGGTCCTGCGCGCAGACATCCCGCCGACGCCCTGGCTGCATGCCAGCTATTGGATCGAGAAGAAACCCGGTGGGCAGGACCGTAGCAGGCTGCCCGATGTGCACCCGTTGCTTGGGGTGCACATCGAAATGCCCTCTGGTCGTGAGCATGTGTGGCAGTCCCACATCGGAACCGACACGATGCCGTGGCTGGCCGAACACAAGGTGCACGGCCAGGCCGTCATGCCGGCGGCCGGCTTTGCTGAGATGGCGTTGGCCGCAGGCCGCCAGGCCCTTGGTCGGCCCGTCGAGGCGGTACAGATCAACCGACTCGAGCTCGAGCAGCCACTTGTCCTGGATGGCCAAACGCGGGTAACCACACAGTTTGCGCAGAGCGCCGACGGGAATCGCGTTGAAATTCATGCCAATTCGGCCGACGGCAAGTCGTCGCGGTATGCGGTGGCCGAGATCGACGTGACCGGCCAGGATGCACCTGCCGAGCAGCGCGACACCGAGTCGGGCACCGACATCGAGTTGCCCGACGAGGCTGCTGACCATCCCGACTACTGCATCCACCCCATGCTGCTTGACGCGGCGCTGCGCAAACTGGTCGCCGCCATCCCGGCCGACGCTGCCGACGGATCGGCTGACCAGACCTATCTGCCGGTGTCGGTCGCGACGATCCGGGTGTTCGGTCCGAGTCGGCGCCGAGCACGGTGCCACGCCGAGGTGGTCGAGCATGCGCCCGGTGACTACCTGGGGCAAATCGTTCTCACCGACGATGCGGGGACGGTGACCGCCGAGCTCACCGGTATCGAACTGCGACCGGTCGATCCGACAGCGGTGCGGCTGCGGTTGGAGCAGAAGATCTTCGACGCTGCCTGGGTGCAGAGTTCGACGCCGCAGGCCGGCTTGGGCGACGACTCGGTGGCAGCCGGCAGCTGGCTGCTGTTGGCCGACTCCGGTGCCGAGACCGAGGCACTCGTGGCCGATGTAGCTGCCCGGCTGGCCGCACCGACCCGACGAGTGGTCACCGCCGCATTGTCGGACGAGTCGGCGGTAGTGGAAACCTTCGCGAAAGACGCCGCGGGGGAAAAGCCGTCGCCCGCGGGCGTGATCGTGTTCCTCGGCGAGCCTTCGTTCGACGGTGCCGACTTCGACGGTGCGCTTCGGCGCGCCCAGGAACTGATCGGGGCGCTCTCGGCCGCGGCGCACGCCGTCGTCGAGAGCGGAAAAGAGAATCCGCCGCGGCTGTGGCTGGTAACCCGCAACGGCCTCTCGGTTCACGATGATGAGCCTGGTGACCCGGCCATCGGGGCCTTGAAGGGCCTCATCCGTAACTGGCGGTTCCCCGGCGAAGCGGCGCGCGTCCTGGCCGGCGAGCCGGATCTCGGCACTACCCTCGTCGACTTGGGCACAGCCGGCGACCCGGTCGCGACGTTGATCGCTGAACTAGCGTCGCCCGCCGGCGATGACGTGATCGCGTGGCGCGAGGGCGACCGATATGTTGAACGGCTCTCGCGTGCGACGGTCGATGCAGGCCGGCAACAGACGGTCATCCGCGCCGACGGCTCATATGTCATCACCGGCGGCCTGGGTGGGCTGGGCACCGTTGTCACGCGGTGGCTCGTCGAACGCGGTGCGGGTCGGATTGTCCTGAACGGCCGAAGCGAACCCTCCGACGTCCAGCAGAAGGCCCTCGCCGACTTGGCGAACGGCACCGAAATCGTCTTCGTGTCAGGCGATATCGCCATGCCTGGCGTAGCAGAGCGGCTGGTGGCGGCTGCCGAAGAGACCGGACGCCCACTGCGCGGCATTGTGCATGCGGCCGGAGTGACCGGCGATGGCCTTGTCACTGCGCTTACCTCCGAAGGCATGCAACGGGTTTGGGCGCCGAAGGTGGGCGGTGCACTGCGATTGCACGCCGCGACCGCCACCTGCGAGCTCGACTGGTGGGTTGGCTTCTCCTCGATGGCAACACTTTTGGGCCTGCCAGGTCAATTGGCGTACGCAACCGCCAACGCGTGGCTCGACGCTTTGATGGCGTGGCGACGCGCAACGGGCCTACCGGCGACCGCGATCAACTGGGGCCAGTGGTCGGACGTCGGGATGAGCCACGCGCTGACCTACAGCGTGCTGGACCCGATCACTCCCGACGAAGGCGTCGAGGCGCTGGAGTCGCTGGTGGGCGGGCCGCTGGCTCGGGTAGGTGTCGGACGGCTGCGGCTGGATCGGGCCTTCGCCACCACCCCCGAGTTCCGCGAACTCAACTACTTCGAGAACGTGGTGGCCGAGTTCGACAAAACGTTCGATGCCTCGACCCTCGAGCACCGACCGGCCGTAGAGGACGCGGACCGGGCGCAAGACTCCGTTCCGGACTGGTCGCAGATGTCAGCCGAGGACCGGCTCAGCGAACTCGAGGCGAGGCTGCGCACCCTTTTGGCCCGTGAGCTGCGAATGTCGGCGTCAGCGATCAACGTCGATCAGCCATTCCCCGAGCTGGGATTGGACTCGATGATGGCGATGACGGTGCTGCGGGAGACGCAGAAGCTCGTCGGGATCGACTTGTCTGCGAATATGTTGTTCAACCACCCGACCATCTCGTCACTGGCGACGTATGTGGCGGGCCTGCTGGCACCCCGGGAAGTGCCACAGGAAGACACCACCGATCTTGCGTTGGACGCGCCGGGCGGGGTGTTGGATGAGTTGTTCGATCAGGTGGAGTCGGCTTCGGCGGGCAGTGAGAGCGGTATTTTTTAATGGGAACGATATTCGACAGAGTCTCGGCGATGCCCGCTGACAAGCGGGACGCGCTGACTCAGCAGTTCGATAAGGCTTCGCGGATCGCCGCCGCGGAACCGATCGCGGTCGTGGGAATGGGCTGCCGTTTTCCCGGTGGTGCCGTGGGCCCGGAGGCTTACTGGAAGTTCTTGACCCGCGGCGGTGACGGGATCAGCGAAATCCCTTCCGACCGTTGGAATGCTGACGAGTACTACGACCCCGACCAATTCGCGCCCGGCCGGATGTCGTCGAAGTGGGGCGGCTTCCTGTCCGACGTGGCCGGCTTCGACGCGGACTACTTTGGCATTTCCCCGCGGGAAGCCGAAGCCATGGACCCCCAGCAGCGGCTGATGCTGGAGGTGGCGTACGAAGCGCTCGAGCACGCCGGGATCGCGACAGATGAGCTGTCCGGTGTGCGCGCTGCCGTGATGATGGGTGTGTATTACGGCGAGTACCAGACGATTTCGGCGGCAAACCCAGACGCCATCGATGCCTACTCCGCGACCGGCAACGCCCACGCCGTCGCCGTCGGGCGCATCGCGTACCTGTTGGGGCTGCGCGGTCCAGCGGTCGCGATCGATTCCGCGTGTTCGTCGTCGCTGGTCACGATCCATCTGGCTTGCCAGAGTTTGCGATTGCGGGAGAGCGACCTGGCCCTGGCAGGCGGAGTCAGCCTCATCCTGCGCCCGGAAACTCAGATCGCGATGGCCAAGTGGGGCATGCTGTCCCCGCAGGGCCGCTGTCACTCCTTTGACGCACGCGCCGACGGGTTCGTTCGCGGCGAAGGATGTGGCGTGGTAGTGCTCAAGCGGCTCACCGACGCCGTGCGCGACGGAGACCGGGTATTGGCCGTTGTGCGCGGTTCCGCGGTCAACCAGGACGGCCGGTCCAACGGCCTGACCGCGCCGAACACCATCGCGCAGTCGGACGTCATCACCCGCGCATTGCGCAGCGCCGACGTCACCGCGGGCTCGGTGAACTTCATCGAGGCGCACGGCACCGGTACCGCATTGGGTGACCCGATCGAATTCGAAGCGCTGGCCGACCAGTACGGGCGCGGCGAGAGCCGCTGCGCCCTGGGCGCGGTGAAATCCAACTTCGGCCACCTGGAGGCTGCGGCCGGCATTGCCGGCTTCATCAAGGCCGCGTTGTCCGTGCAACGCGCGCAGATACCGCCCAACCTCAACTTCTCGCAGTGGAATCCGGCGATCGACCCATCGCCGACGCGGCTGTTCGTTCCCACCGAGCTCAGCCCATGGCCCGCGGAGGAAGGCCCGCGACGGGCCGCCGTGTCGTCATTCGGCATCGGCGGGACGAACGCACACGTGGTGATCGAACAAGGGCCGGATCCGGCACCGTTGTCGGATACCGAACCGGGCCCACCGGTGAACACGTTGACGGTTTCGGGCAAGACCCACCAACGGATCGCGTCGTGGGCGACCGCACTTGCCGACTGGATGGTCGACGAGGGTGCCGACGTGCCCCTGGCTGATGTCGCTCACACCGTGAACCACTATCGCAGCCGCCACAACAAATTCGCCACGGTGACCGCCCGCGATCGGGCCGAGGCCGTGGCGGGGCTGCGGGCGTTGGCCGTCGGGCAGCCGACACCGGGAGTGGTCGGCCCGCGTGAGGCGCCGCGTGGCTCAGGCACGGTGTTCTTGTATTCCGGTCAGGGTTCGCAGTGGGCCGGTATGGGCCGGCAGTTGCTTGCCGATGAGCCGGCGTTTGCTGCGGCGGTAGCTGAGTTGGAGCCGGATTTTGTTGCCCAGGTTGGTTTTTCGCTACGCGATGTGTTGACTGCCGGTGAGCCGGTGGTGGGCATCGAGCGTATTCAGCCGGTGTTGGTCGGTATGCAGTTGGCGTTGACGGCGTTGTGGCGCTCCTACGGTGTGGAACCGGATGCGGTGATTGGGCATTCGATGGGCGAGGTGACCGCGGCGGTGGTGGCCGGGGCGTTGAGTCCCGCTGATGGTCTGAAAGTGATTGCGACGCGGTCCAAGCTGATGTCGCGATTGTCGGGTCAGGGTGCGATGGCGTTGCTGGAGTTAGGTGCTGACGACGCCGAGAAGTTGGTCGGTGAGTATTCCGATATCACGGTGGCGGTGTACGCGGCTCCGCAGCAAACGGTGATTGCCGGTCCGCCCGAGCAGGTCGACGCGGCGATCGCAGTCGTCGACGGCCGGGGCCGGCTGGCGCGCCGCGTCGAAGTGGACGTGGCGTCGCATCACCCGACAGTCGACCCCATCCTGCCCGAATTGCGCATTGCCCTAGCGGGTTTGACGCCGATGGCACCGAAGATCCCGTTGATCAGCACGGTCGGTCAAACCAACGGTGCAAGCCCGGCATTCGATGCCGATTACTGGGTGGTCAACCTGCGTAACCCGGTGCGGTTCGGTCAGGCGGTGGCCAAGGCGGCAGAGAATCACACCACCTTCGTCGAAGTCAGTCCGCACCCACTGCTGAGCCACGCCATCAACGGCACGCTGGAATCGGCCCGGCCGCGCGGCGGTGCTCAGGTCGCGGCGACGTTGAACCGGGACAACCCGGAGACGCTCGCCTTCCACACCCAGTTGGCGACGGTTCGGCCACCGTCAGATGCCGCAGCTCAAACCGCCATCGGCCCCAAGAAACTCGTCGATCTTCCGCCGACGCCGTGGATGCATTCCCGATACTGGGCGGCGCCGCTTTCGGCGACTCGGCAATCTGCCAGTACTCATCCGCTGCTGGGCACGCACGTCGAGATGCCATCCGGCCGCGATCACGTGTGGCAGGCCGATGTCGGCACCGAATCGCTGCCCTGGATGGCAGACCACAAGGTGCATGGCCAGCCGGTGATGCCGGGAAGCGGTTTCGGTGAAATAGCACTGGCTGCTGCCAGTGAAGCCCTCGGCCTGCCGGCGCAGTCGGTAACGGTCCGGGTCGAAGTCGAACAGATGCTCCCGCTGGGCGCCCAAACCCCGCTGACGACGCAGCTCACCCGAGGCGTAGCAGACGGCGACGACATTCGCATCGAAATCCACTCGCGCTCGGCGACGGGGGCCTGGACCCGCCACGCCGTTGCCCACGTCGAGGTGACACAACCCGAGGCACCAACCGCGCCAAGCATTTCCACAGATCCCGGCACCGTGATTTCGCCGGCGGACCTGTACTCGGCGTTGCGCAACACCGGTTTGCATCACGGTCAGGCGTTCGCGGCTCTGACTCGCATTGTGCGCAGGGCGAGCGGTTCTTCGGAGACCGAGATCGTGCTGCCGGACGAGGCGACCGGGCATCGCGGTTATCGCATCCACCCGGTGCTCCTCGACGCAGCGTTGCAGGGCCTGGCCGCGGCAATGTCGTCTGAATCGCTGACCGACTCCGGCGAGGCCACCTATCTGCCGGTGTCGTTCGACAAGATCCGGGTCTTCGGTGATGTCGGCCGACGCGCCCGATGCCGCGCCGAGCTGGTCAACCCCGACGGCGACGGCGCTGGACTGATGGGCCGCGTGTTGTTGACTGACGACGCCGGTACACCGACCGCCGAAATCACCGGCATCTACCTACAACGGGTACAACGCCGCAGTGTGCCGCTGCCGCTGACCCAGAAGATCTTTGACACCGAGTGGGTTGAGACTCCGGTGGAGCCGTCGGCGTCTGCTGCGCCGGAGGGAAGCTGGTTGGTTTTGACCGACGGCGCCGAGACCGAAGCGGTGGCAAAGGAATTCATCGCCGGGCTCGGTTCACCGACCCGACGGGTGATCAGTGCCGACCTTTCGCAGGAGTCGGCGGTCTTGGCGGCGTTCGCACAAACCGCGGGAGACGCCGAGCTTCCGCCGGTTGGAGTGGTCATCTTCGCGGGCCGGCAGTCATTCGACGGGACCGAAACCGGTGACGCCGCCGCCCACGGCCGCGACCTCGCCTGGGGCGTCGCGTCGACGGTTCGCGCCATCCTCAGCGGGTGGCACGGGAAGCCGCCACGCCTGTGGCTGGTTTCCCGCGACGGTCTGGTAGTCAACGAAGGAGAACGGGGCGACCCGTCGATCAGCGGCCTGACCGGGTTGATCCGGGTTCTTGCCTACGAGCATCCGGATCTGCGGACCACGTTGGTGGATCTCGCGGGCGACACCGTGACACCACTAATCACCGAACTGGGCTTGGCCCCTGGTGATACTAAAGACGATGTGATCGCATGGCGCGGCGAAAAACGCTACGCAAAACGGCTTTCCCGCGCGACGCTTGGCACCGCCAAGTCCGACACGGTGGTTCGGCGCGACGGTTCCTACATCCTTACCGGCGGTCTCGGCGGGATCGGCTTGGCGATGGCCCGCTGGCTGGTCGACCGCGGCGCGGGACGCGTCATCCTCAACGGGCGCTCCCAGCCGTCCGAGGAGGCGCAAGCCGTGCTTGCTGAACTTGAGCAGCGTGCGCAAATCGTTGTGGTACCAGGCGATATCGCCGCAGCCGGAGTCGCCGAGAAGTTGGTGAGCGCCGCGGAGGAGACCGGGCTGGCGCTGCGGGGAGTGATGCACAGCGCAGTGGTGCTCGACGACCAGATCGTCGCCGGGCTGAGCAAGGAAAGCTTGGAGCGGGTCTGGGCACCGAAAGCCATTGGCGCGCTGCGATTACACACCGCTACGGCCGGTCGCGACCTCGACTGGTGGGTCGGCTTCTCGTCGACGTCGTCGCTGTTGGGCGCGCCCGGACAGGGCGCATACGCCGCGGCGAGTGCCTGGCTCGACGGCCTGGTCGACTGGCGACGGGCGTCGGGTTTGCCCGCCACCACGATCAACTGGGGCCAGTGGTCCGATATCGGCGTTGCCCGCTCGCTGACCTTCAGTGCGCTGGACCCCATTTCACCGGCGGAAGGCATCGAGGCGCTGGAGGCGATCCTGGCCACCCAGCCCACTCGGATCGGGGTGGCCCGGCTGCGGCTGGACCGGGCCGCGGCCGCATTCCCGGAGATCCAGCAACTCGGCTATTTCGCCAAGCTGGCCGAGGAACTCGACATCGACAGCGCCGACGACGATTGGGCCGGCCCGGACGCGCTGCGTGAGCTGGACCCCGCCGAGGCCAACCGGGTTGTCATCGGGCGCCTGGGCGGCCGCATCCTGGCCATCATGGGCTATCCGAAAGACAGCACGATCGATGCTGATCAGCCGCTGACCGAATTGGGCATGGATTCGCTGATGGCCGTGCGTATCCGCAACACTGTTCGCGGCGACTTCGGCGTGGAGCCGCCGGTGGCCCTGTTGCTGCAGGGTGCCTCATTGGCTGCGCTGACGACCGATCTCATCCGTCAGCTCGGCCTCGACACCGAGGAGAAGGCCGACAGCGGCAACGCGGTTCGTGACAGAGCCAAGCGGCGCGCCGCGGCCCGGCAGCGCGCCGCAGCCAGGCGGAAGGTAGGGGATCGAGTGTGACCAACCACAGCGAACTGCCGCCCAACGCGATCGCGGTCGTCGGCATGGCGGCCAGGTTTCCCGGCGCCAACACGCTGTCGGCATTCTGGGACAACCTGCGCCGCGGCGTCGAGTCGATCGTCACCCTGTCCGAAGACGACCTGCTGGCCGAGGGCATCCCCGAGAAGACGCTGGAAAACCACGCGTATGTACGCCGCGCCGCGTTGGTGGACGGGATCGACGAATTCGACGCCGACTTTTTCGGGTTCACTCCGCAGGTAGCCCGCTCGACCGATCCGCAGCATCGGTTGTTCCTGCAGACCGCTTGGCACGCGATCGAAGACGCCGGCTACGACCCGGTCCAGATCGAGGGTTCGGTCGGCGTGTACGCGACCAGCACCACCAGCGGGTACCTGCTGCACAACATCATGTCCAACCATGACCCCAATGTGGTTATGGGACAAGGTATTACCTTCGATATGGTCAACCTGTCGTTGCAGAACGACAAGGACTACCTGGCCACCAAGGTGGCGCACGCGTTCAACCTGCGCGGGCCGGCGCTCTCGGTGCAGACGGCCTGCTCGTCGGCGCTGGTCGCGGTGCACCTGGCCTGCCAGAGCATCCTGAACGGCGAGTGCGAGATGGCGCTGGCCGGTGGCGCATCGCTGCGCATCCCGCATCACGTCGGGTATTGGTACGCGCCAGGATCGATGGTGTCGCCGACCGGCCATTGCCGGCCGTTCGACGTCCGCTCCGACGGCACGATCTTCGGCAGCGGAGTCGGTGTGGTGGTGCTGAAGTCGTTGGAGGACGCCGTCGATGACGGCGACCGGATCCACGCCGTGATCCGTGGATCGGCGCTGAACAACGACGGTGCAACGAAGATGACCTACGCCGCTCCCAACGCGGCCGGGCAGGCCGACGTCATCGCCGAGGCACAGGCGATCGCCGACGTCGACTCGTCGACGGTCAGCTACATCGAGACGCACGGGACCGGCACCCCGCTGGGCGACCCGATCGAAATCGAAGGCCTACGCCTTGCATTCGCCGTCTCCGAAGAGACCCGCCCCGGCCCGTGCTATGTCGGGTCGGTCAAGTCCAACATCGGCCACCTGGAGTCGGCCGCCGGGATCGCCAGCCTGATCAAAGCGATTCTGTGCCTCAAGCATCGGGCGATCCCGGCTACGTTGCACTACACCAGCCCCAACCCCGAACTACACCTCGATCGTGGACCGTTCAAAGTGCGCAGCGAATACGGCCCGTGGGAATGGGACGGCGTTTTGCGTGCCGGGGTCAGCTCGTTCGGCGTCGGCGGCACCAACGCGCATGTGGTGCTGGAAGAGGCGCCCCCGCTGCCGGTTTCGGCACCGCAGACCGGCCCGCAGGTGCTGCTGATGTCGGCTCGAAGCACCGACGCGCTGCAGCAATCGCGTTCGGCGCTGGCCGCCGAATTGTCCGGCGCCGACGAGGTCAGCCTGCCCGATGTCGCACATACCCTCACGCGCCGCCGCAAAGAGAACATCCGGATGGCCGCGGTCGTCAAAGACCGGCAAAATGCGGTCGCCGTGCTGGAGGCCGCGGAGAACGACAACGTGTTCGTCGGCGAATTCGCGGCGACCAATCACAATCCTGACAATCCAGACCGGGTCGTCTTCCTGTTTCCCGGTCAGGGGGCGCAGCACATCGGGATGGCGCGCGGGCTCTACGATTCCGAGCCGGTGTTCGCGGAGCACTTCGATCAGTGCGCCGCCGGCTTCGGCGACGAGTTGGGCGTCGATTTGCGCGCGGAGATCTTCGAGGGCACCGCGCGCAATCTGGAGCGCACCGACCGCACCCAGCCCGCGCTGTTCACCGTCGAGTACGCGCTGGCCAAGCTGGTCGAGAGCTACGGCGTTCGCCCGGCGGCGATGGCGGGACACAGCATCGGTGAGTACGTGGCGGCAACCATCGCCGGCGTATTCGACATCGATACGGCCATCAAAGTGGTGTCGATGCGGGCCCGCTTGATGCACACCGCACCCCGCGGAGTGATGGTCGCGGTGGCGCTGAGCCCCGATGCTCTTGCCGAGCACCTGACCGGTGATGTCGACATCGCCGCGATCAACGAACCGGGCGGCTGCGTGGTAGCCGGATCCGAGGAGAGCATCCGTCAATTCAGCGACCGGCTCACCGAAAAGGGGATCGTCGCGCGTCGGGTCCGCACCTCGCACGCGTTCCACTCGCGGTTGATGGATTCGATGATTCCCGAATTCACCGGCTTCCTGTCCCGGCAGACGCTTCGCGATCCGCAAATTCCGTTGCTGTCCAACGTGACCGGAACCTGGCTGGCGGCCAGCGAGGCTACCAATCCCGCCACGTGGGCGCGCCAGGTGCGTTCGACAGTCCGGTTCTCCGACGAAGTCGATGTATTGCTGGCCGATCCGCACCGCATCCTGGTGGAAGTCGGCCCCGGCGGCACCCTCACCGCGTCGGCGACCCGGCACACCAGGTGGTCCAGCGGACACAGTGCCGTGCGGCTGATGCGCCATCACGCCCAGAACCGCGACGACCGGGACGCGTTCCTGCTGGCCCTTGGGCAGCTTTGGGCAGCGGGAGTCGATGTGGACTGGGCGCCGCTGCGCGGCGGGCAGCCGGCGCATCTGGTGACGCTTCCGGGCTATCCCTTCGAACGCCAACGGCATTGGGTGGAGCACCGCGCGACAAGCTGGGTGGCCGATGCTGCAGCAACCAACGGTGCCACGGCGCCGGGACCCGGCGGGACTGCCGAGGCAACCCATGCGGCCAAAAACGGCAAGTCGCCGATGGAGGCGACGCTGCAGCGCATCTGGGGGCAGTGCCTGGGCCTCGCCTCCGTCGACCGCAACGCCAACTTCTTTGAACTGGGCGGTGACTCGCTGGTAGCGATCAGCGTCGCGATGACCGCGTCCAACGAAGGGCTGGACCTCACACCGCAAGATCTGTACGACAACCAGACTGTTGCCGCACTCGCCAAAGCGCTGACCGCTCGTTATGCGGCCGGCGGGCTGGCGCGCCAATCACCGAGCGACGTCACGCATCCGCCGGTTCCGCCGAACATCTCGTACTTCCTCGAGCACGGCGTTCGCGAACACGGCCAGTGGCGTGTCCCGCTGATCCTGCAGCTTCGGCCCGAGGTTGCGGTGGACGACATCCGCGCCGTGCTCACCGCCGTCAGCAATCAGCACGAAGCGCTGCGCCTGCGCATCGTCGAACGGGCGGGCACGTGGGAGCAAGTTGTCGCCGAGCCCGCGGAACTCGACGAACTGGTCACGCGCTCTCTTCCGGACGACATCGCGCCGGGAAGCCCGCAGGAACGCGAAGCGCTGCTGACGATTCTGAGCGAGCAGATTCGCGAACAGGACCTGTCGAGCTCTCCGCTGATCGCCAGCTATGTCCGTGGTGTGCCGGGTGGTTCGTGCTACCTGGCGATCAGCGTGCCGGCGATCGCCGCCGACAACGCGTCGCGCGATATCTTGCTCACCGACATCTTCACCGCGTTCGGCCAACGGTTGGCCGGCGAAGAGATTGCGCTGCAACCGATCACCACGTCGTGGGTCGAATGGTCCCAGCGCTGCGCGGCGCTGGCCGTGCATCCAGCCGTCGTCGAAAGCCGCGACTTCTGGTTGCAGACCGCGACCGCCGCGAACCTGAGGGTTGCCGGCGACGACCCCCGCGAAGCCCCGGGCGTGGCAGATCTGGCCCGGGTTGCGTCTGCACTCACGGTCGCGGAAACCACCGAGATCGACGACGCGCGGCGACGGCTCAAGGTGCCCATCGACGAAATGCTGCTGGCCGCGTTGAGCCGGACGATCGGCACTGCGGTCGGCGAGGGGACAGTCGCCGTCGACCTCAGCGGCGAGGGGCGATCGGTGCTCAAGCCCGACATCGACCTGCGTCGTACCGTGGGCTGGTTCACCACCGTCTACCCGGTTGCGCTTGTCTGCGCCAAGAGTGACGACTCCAGCGCAAAGCATGTTCTCGACGACGTGCACAGCATGCTGAATGCCGTCCCGCATCACGGAATTGGCTACGGGCTGCTGCGTTACCTCTACGCGCCCACAGCGCCGAAGCTCGGGGCCGCCGGTCGGGCCGACATCTACTTCTCCTACATCGGCACGGTTCCCGACCTGCCGCCGCTGGGCGAAGACGTGGCTGTTCAGTTCGATACCGACACCGCGTTGCCGGTGCGCGAAGCGATTCCCGGCCTCGGTCACGCAATAGAGTTCCGGGTATTCCGCACGGCGGGCGTGCTGCACCTGGATTGGTGGTACGACACCCGCAGGCTCGACGCGGCCACGGTGCAGTCGCTGGCTGACGGGTTCTCCCGAACACTGATGGAGCTGATCCGGGAAGCGCTCGCCGAGGACGAAATGGACTCCGGCAGCGACGAAATGGAACTGGTGGACTTGTCGTAGTGTTTCCCTCGTCGGTCATTCGCAAACTGGCGCTCAGCGAGGAGATGCTCGCTGAGACACACAACTTTGTGGGCCTTGCCGCGCATCTGGAGGGCCCGATCGACGTCGACGCGTTGTCGGACGCGTTCGATCTTCTGCTCGAGGTGCACCCGGTCCTGACCGCCCGTCTCGAGCGTGGCGCCGATGGCCGTCACGAACTCGTCGCCGATGACCTTATGCACTCGGGACTCGAAGTGGTCGAAGTCGACGGGTCAGAAGCCCCGCCACCGCATTTCGACCAAGCCGAGTCGCTGGTGCACCTGCGGCTGTTCATCCGCGACGGCCAGGCGCATCCCACGCTGTATGTCCATCACGCCCTGGCCGACGGCCATCACATGTACGGTCTCATCGAGGAGTTGTTGTCCTTCTACACCGATCTGGTCACCAACGGACGCACCGGCCCGGTAACCGCCCAGCCCGCACCGGAATCGATCGAGACCGTACTCGCCGACCGGGGCATCCAGAAGGGGCCGCGCTCGGGTATCGAGCGGTTCATGCCGGCGTTGTTCGCCTACGATCTTCCGCCGTCTCGCCGAGCCGACACCGGTGTCAAACCTGCGTCGCCCGTGCGTGTTCCGATGGTGTCCTGCCGGCTGAACGAAAGCCAAACGCACGCCATCGTCGAGCTGTGCCGGTCACACAAGATCGGGCTGCACTCCGTGCTATCCGCCGTTATCCTCATGGCGGAGTGGGAAGTTCGCGGCAAGCTGAACATCCCGGTGCCCTTCATCTACACCGTCGATCTGCGGTACTTCCTTTCGCCGCCGGTCTCGGCGACCGGATGCACGAACCCGGTGGGGTTGGGGACATATCTCGCCGAGATCAACCACAAGACAGCGGTGATCGACCTTGCCCGCGATATCGCCGAGACCTTCCGCGGCGACCTGGATGAAGGTGTGATCCAGCAGTCCCGGCTACACTTCAGCCCGCAATATGTTGGTAACGCACCCGGGATGCCCGATGTGGTCCTGTTGTCCGACAACGGTCTAGTGCCCCCGGTCCGCACACCTCCGGGCGTGGAAGTGACGCGCGACGCACGGCGAGTTGTACTTCGCCGTCAGCGCCGGAATCGAGATCTACTTCACCCAGATCTACGCCGAACAGCTCAACGTCGAGTACCACTCGCACGGACCGGCGCCGGAGAAGTCGATCGAGGCCATCCATGCGCTGCTGTCCACCGTTGCCGAGCAGCACGCGGCCAGCAGTGTCAGCTAGCCGGCCCGAAGGCGTAGCGGTGGTACTGGAATGTTCGGCGCAGCGGCGGGAAAGCGCGGACCAGCTGCCGCATCAGCCGGAAGACGCCCGATGCCCGCCCGAAAGTGCTGGCGTCGAAGAACGTCACTGCGGACAGCAACCGGATTCCGGAGACGCGCTCGGTGACATCGGCCGGGCTGTTGACGGCCCAGTGCAACGTCGAACCGGACTGTCGCTGCAGCCGGTGCGTCTTCTGCGATCGGACGATGACCCAGTTGTAGAAGTCGATCTGCAGTTCGCCGGATCCGAACCGGTCGACGACGTGTTGCAGCAGCGCAACGCCGTCACCCTCGGTCAGGTACATGCTGATTCCCTCGGCCAACAGCAATGTTGGGCGACCGGCCGGGATCTGGTCGAGCCAGGACGGGTCGGTCGCCGCAGTGGCAACCAGATGGTATTGCGGTCGGCTCGGAAATACCTTCTCGCGCAGCGAGATTACTGCCGGATAGTCGACGTCGTACCATTCCACACCGGGGCCCGGATCCAACCGGAACACCCGACTGTCCAACCCGCAACCCAGGTGGATCACGGTCGCCTGCGGGTGAGCCGCCAGGAACTGGGCGGCCCAGATGTCGAACTGGGCGGTTCGGACCGTCACCAGCGGCGTCCAGCGGTCGGTGACCTTGAGTTCGCCCCAGTCGTAGTCGATTCGGGCAACCGCCTCCTTGGCGAATCCATCGCCCAGGATCGGCTGATCCCAGTCGGCATCCAGCGCCTTGCAGTACAGGGTGGTCAGCATGGTCTGTGCGGGACCGCTGAGGTCGACGGAAACTTTGTCGGTCACGGCGATGAGCCTAGTGGTGATCGCAAGCGCGGCGGAGCCGGGCGCGGCGGATCACCAGGTGATGAGCCCAGTTGTGATCGCAAGCGCGGCGGAGCCGGGCGCGGCGGATCACCACCAGAACTGCTGCAGTGCGAAATTTGACGATGGAGGTGGCATGACGGATACGACCGGTGCCGGGCGCGCCGAAACGCCGCCGCGGGTGCTGTTGCTGTACTACTCCTACACCGGACAGTCGCAAAAGGTGCTCGAGGCCGCGGGGGAGGTGTTCCAGAGCAAAGGGTGCGAAGTACACAAGGCCGAGATCGAATTCACCGATCAGCGATACGCCGAGAAGTTCTCCCGGTTCCCGATGCGACGGGTGTGGCCCGACATGATGAGCGTGCTGGGCGCGCAAAAACGCGGCGAAACGGGTGAGATCAAGATCCCCGATGCGGCGCGCGACGGCGACTACGACCTGATCTGCATCGGCTCGCCCACTTGGTGGCAGACGGTCAGCATGCCGATACGCTCCTTCCTGAAGTCAGATGATGCGCGAAAGCTGTTGTTCGGCAAGCCATTCGCGGTGTTTGTGGTGTGCCGCCAGTATTGGCGGGAAAACCTCGAAGCGGTGCGTGAGCTCGCCGGAGAGCAGGGTGGCCGTTACGTCGACGAGATTCATTTCACCTATCCCGGTGATTCGTTTCGCTCGATGCTGTCGCTGACGAGTTATCTGGGGTCGGGCAAGTACCGCAAGAGGTACTTGGGGATCCGTATCCCGCCGACCAACGTGCAGCCCGAGCAGCTGGAAAAGACCCGGGCCTTCGCGGCCACGCTGGCGGACCGGTTGTTGGCCAAGGGATAAGGAGTTCGTTTTACTATGCCGCGTTCGTTCGATGTGTCGGCCGACTCGTCCGCAAGTGTCGAACAGGTTCATTCGGCGTTCAGCGACGAAGGCTATTGGCGGGCCCGGTTGGCGACCCTGAACGGCAGCACCGCGCTGGAATCGTTGATCGTCGACGACGACCAGACTGTGCGGGTGTCCACCACCCAGGATCTGGGTCGCGACCTGCTGCCCGGGTTGGTCGCGAAGTTTTATCCCCGCGATCTGAAAGTCCGGCATACCGAGAGGTGGAGGCCGGTCGACGGCCAGCTCCGCGGTGAGATCAGCGTCGCGGTCAGCGGGGCGCCCGGATCCGGTTCCGGCACCGCAGTGGTGGCACCGACGCAGAACGGTTCGCGGCTGACGTTCCAGGGATCTGTGGAATTCAAAGTCCCACTCGTCGGCGGCCCGATCGAGACCTTCATCGCGCGCGAATTCGCCCGAGGGATCCCCGACATTCAACACTTCCTCGCAACCTGGGTCGCCGAGCAAGCCTGACACCAGTTCGGAATGGATGAGGTAGGAAGCGACACATGACTGATGCGCCGAACTCTGCCTCGCCCTACTCCGATGCATTCCGGGTGGTGCCAAATACGGCCGAGGCGCTCGCCGGCCTCAACATGCCACTGCTCGACGCGATGATGACGCAGCGGGCCGTGCGCCGCGTTTATCCCGACCCGGTCGACGACGCGGTGGTGTTGAAGTGCATCGAATTAGCGCTGCGCGCGCCGACCGGCGCCAACGGACAGAACTGGGAGTTCGTTGTCGTCAAGGACCGCCGCGTCATGGCGAAGCTGGCCAGCCGCTACCGCGAAGGCTGGAAGTACTCCTACGGTGGGCTGCTCAAAGGCGCCGGTGACCGCGACGAGTCGATAGCGAAAGTCATCCGAGCGGCCCAGTGGCAGGTCGACCATTTCACCGAAGTCCCGGTTCTGGTGGTGGCTTGCCTGCGTCTCACCGTTCGCGAAGGGCGCGTGCCGTTTTCGCTGATGCCTCATGCCGCCGTGTCGGGCTTTTGGGGTTCGATCTACCCGAGCGTGCAAAACCTGTTACTGGCCGCTCGTGCGATGGGGTTGGGAGCGTCGCTGATCACCCTGCCGTTGTGGCGACCATCGCGGGCCCGGCGGATCCTCGGTTTACCACGCTCGGTCACGCCGTGCTGCGTTGTGGCGCTCGGCTGGCCGCGCGGGCGTTACGGGCCGACGACCCGCACACCGGTGGAACAGGTGACGCATCTCGACACCTACGGCAACCGCGCTTGGCTCGAAACTTGATCGGCGACAACGCTTATCAAACACAAATGTATGAGGTTGACTAGAGCCGCACCTTCGGTCACCCAAGCTCGGGTTCTCTGCGTTTAGGTTCAGGTTCCATCGAGCACGTCGACCTGAAGGGTGGGACCACCTTGTACGTTCCTGCGCGTCCGTCTGTCATGGCAGGGGTGGTTCTGGCGGCGGCGGGCCTCGTCGCCGTCACCCCGATCGCGCAACGCCTTATCGAGCTCCCCACGCTGCGCATCGAAACCCGGCTGGTTGACGAATCCATCCTCAATATTCCGATCAACCTGCTCTACGACATCGCCAACATCCCGTACAACGAAGTACAAGCCCTCAACTCGGTGGCGGGTTCGCTGTTTTTCGGTGGGAACTGGTGGGTGCCGAGTGCGACGAATCTTTGGGGTATCGACCCCGGGGACTCAACGCACGTCGCGTTGGTGACCAATCTGTTCGCGCCGTTCCCGGAGTTCAACGAAGGCCTTGGCGGACTGCAGTATCAAATCGCCGGTCTCCTCGCCGCCGAGCTACCCGTGAGTGCCGCCTGCGATGCCGAGGGGTGCGCGCCGATGACCCCGCCTGACGTCATCACCGGCAGCACTGCGATCGACCGCAACATCGGATTTCTCCAGGCACTGACGGGGCTGCGGGAATTCGGGCTGTTCGACAACTGGTTCAAGGTGCCGATTTCAGACCTGGTCAACGGGTACACCTTCGGCGACGCGACCAACCCCAGCGGCCCGGCCTACGCTGATCCCGCGTTCGGTTTCCTCAACGGCGGCGCGAACCCCTTCGAAGGCGGCACGGTCGGTCCGGACAACGCAATGCCATGGGACGGCCATACGTTCAATTTGGACTTGTTGCAACCTTTCCAGAATTACTTCCAGACCCTGCTGGCGACACCCCCGACCGACGGCGACATTCCCGGCACCGGCATTCAAATTCCGACCCTGACCGAATTCACCTAATCCCTGCAAGCCACCGCCGCGTCGCTGATCGTGGCCTTCAACCCGTACACGGCGGGCAGCCCCGCCTGCCCGGCGATGTGCGACCTACCCGAAAGTCTGACCACCCCGTCGCTGGTGGACCTGTTGGACCCGAACGATTCCAACCCGATGATCCAGGCGTGGCTGGAGGCCGTGGACGGCACCGGTGCATTTCCAGACAACAACGCGACCCCTGAGCAGATCGCGGCGTCCATCGCACTGCTGCAGACCGGCATGTTCAGCTTGACTCCAGATCAGCTGGACGGGGCTCTCGGACAGTTGGACGCCATCAATCCCACACTGCCGGCGCTGGCGGTCAATGCCGGGATACTGACCGATCCGGGTTACCTGGCCTACGTGACCGAGCCCGGCACCGCCTTTGACCCCGTCTATGGCGGCTACAACCCCGCGTTGATATTGCCGGACATCTTGCAGCTGCTCGGTATCGGCGCAGCACCATCCGCCATCAGTCAGTTGGTTGATCCTGCGATAGCAGCCAGCGGATTCGACGTCGCGATGTCGATGGACCCGGCCACTTTGCTGAACGCTTTCGATCCTGCTGCAATGTCGGCAGGTTTCGCTGCGCTGCTGGAAAACCTCGGCGCGGCACTAGCCCCTGAGCTTGCGACTTCTCTGCTGGCTGTGTTCTGAGCGCGTACGCCGTAGCGCTCTGATCGCGTTGAGTGCCATCGGTTTCGCGCGCTCGTGCCCGCTGCTACCTGCCACCGATACAGCCGGCGAGAACGCTGATGGATACCTGTCCGGGGCCCCAGTTCCCGGCAAAACATCCAGAGTATTGGACAAAGCGTCTGTTATTGTACACTGCGACAATTATTGTCGAGGCTGCTCTGAACGGGTTTAGCCATTTCTTCCAGTTCCTGGCCGAACTTAGATTCCCTTAGTGTAAGTTCAGCGTCTACCGGGTCAATCCGAATACGAAAGAGGGCGCCATGCAGGCTGTGTCGCGTCCATATGCTCTGGCCGCCGCGGTACTCGCTGCGACCAGTGCCGTTGTCGCCATTCCGCTCGCGTCGCACCCGTTCCAGCTCCCGATCCGCAGCATCGAGACCCGCCTCGTCAGCGGCGACATCGCGAACATTCCGACCAACCTGTTCGACGACATCATGAACATTCCGTACAACGAAATCAACGGCGGTGGCCTGGCCTCCGTCGCCAACTCAATGTTCTTCACCGGGACCTGGTGGGTGCCCAGTTCGTCCAACCTTTGGGGCATCGACCCAGGCGACCCGACGCACGTCGCGTTGATCGACAACTTCTTCCCGTTCACGGCGTTCACCCAGGGGTTCACCAACTCCGCTGGTGTTTATGAGCCTGGCCTTAACTACGAGTTGGACGGTCTCCTGGCGGCGGAAATTCCGGTGAGCTCGTCCTGTGACGCCTCGACCTGCTTCCCGATGACCCCGCCGAACGTCATCACCGGCAGCACTCAGTTCGACCGCGACATCGGCCTCTTGCAGGCCATTAGCGGGCAGGCCACCACCCAGAACGGCTCGAACTTCGGACTTTTTGACAACTGGTTCAAGGTGCCGATTTCGGACCTGATCAACGGCTACACGTTCCAGCAGGGCTCGGAGCCGACCGGCGACACGGGGATCATCAACCCCAGCGGCCCGGTCTACCCCAACAACGGCTGGGGCAGCAGCGGCAACCCGTTCGAGGGTGGCACGGGTCCAGGCAACGCCATGCCGTGGGCCGGCACGACGTACCACCTCAACTTGCTCCAGCCGTTCCAGACGTTCTATGACAGCTTGTTGCAGACGCCCTCGACTGCCGGTATCGGCGGCACCGGCGTCGAGATCCCGACCATGGCGGATCTCAACCACGTCTTCGAGAACCTGCTGGCCGGAACGATCATCGACTTCGACCCGTACACCGCGGGCAGCCCCGCCTGCCCGGCGCTGTGCAACATACCAGCAAACATGCAGGTCCCGGCGCTGGTCCAGGACATCTACAACATGGACCCGAGCAACACGACGCTCGCGACGTGGCTGGCCCAGAACGCCGCGGGCACAGCCAACGAGCCGACGCAGGATCAGATCAACGCCTCGATCGCGCTGCTGCAGACCGGGCTTTACAACCTCACCCCGGAACAGCTGTCACACGTCGACTCGGCGCTGGCCAGCATCAACCCCGAACTGCCGGCGTTGATGACCAACGCCGGGTTCTACACCGATCCCGGCTACCTGGCGTACACCGGGACCGGACCTCTCGACCCGGTCTACGGCGGCTACAACCCCAACCTGGTGGCGTCAGACTGGCTGACACTGCTGACCAACAACCAGACCAACTACAACGAGCTGACCAACGCCAACCTGCTGTGGTATCTCGCCGACCCGCTGACCGGAACACCTCCGGCCGCAGCGACGGACGGGGCCGCGTCGGCGGCTTCGGAGCTGAGCACACTGGCGGCCGGCAACCTTGATCCCAGCGCGTTCTCAGCGGACCTGAGCACATTGTTGGCGAGTCTCGGCACGACCGCGGGCTCAGACCTGTTGAGCCAGCTGGTTTCCGAGCTCGGGACGCAGCTGGCGGCGGATCTCGGCACCACGCTGCCGTCGTCCCTACTGAGCATGTTCTAAGTTCGCAACGTATCAAGCAATTGTCGGGCCCGCAGCGCGAAAGCTGCGGGCCCGACAATTTCGCCGAGCCGCGAGCCCAAAACCGGTATTTGCGATCCATTACCGCACCAATAAAGGCGCAATTACGCGCACGTAATCAATTGGGTAATTGCTCTTGCGTTGGAAATTTAATTCTCCCCTAAATGCCATAATTTCTGGGGTCGGGTCGGCAGCGGCTCAGAATGGGATCCGCAGATTGCGATGAGTTTTTGTCGACGACGGGCGGTTCGACAACCGCCAGCCGGATCGTCCGAATAATTGGACAAAATAAACTACTTGTTAGACACCTGGCGAATATTCGCGGTTGTGAGCCCGATCACGGAATTTGCTTTATCAATTGGTTCAATTGCTTGCCGAACTTAGATTCTCTTAGTGTAGGTTCACCGTTTATCTTGGTTGATCGAACCGAAGGGGGGGCATGCCATGCAGGCTGCTTCGCGCGCGTATGTCCTGGCAGCGGCGGCACTTGCGGCGACCAGCGCCGTCATCATGACACCGGGTGCACCGCGGCCCGCCCAGCCGTCTCAGTTGCCGGTCCGTCATATGGACACCCGCCTCGTCGACTACACCGACGTCCCGATCAACCTGTTCGACGACATTGCGAACATTCCGTCGAACGAGATCCAGGGCATCGACGTCTTCGGCAACTCGCTGCTGTTCAGCGGGGACTGGTGGGTCCCCAGCGCCACGAACATTTGGGGTACCGACCCCGGCGACTTGGGGCACTACATGGGCCTCATGGGCATGACGATCCCGTTCCCGCAGATCTCCGGGCTCGACCAAGCTGAGATCGACCCGACCGCCGACGCGAACGGCACGGCCGGGCTGGCGCAGCAAATCGGGCTGCTGGCGGCGGCCGAGCTCCCGACGAGTTCCTCATGCGACGCACAGACCTGCTTCCCAATGACTCCGCCGAATGTCATCACCGGCTCTACGGCTTTCGACCGTGACATCGGCTTCTTCCAAGCCCTCAGCGGACACGCCACTGACGCGCAGGGCCAACCGTTCGGGCTGTTCTCGAACTGGTTCCAGGTGCCGCTGTCAAACCTGACCAACGGGTTCACCTTCACCCCCGCCACTGATCCGGGGCTGCAAGACCCCAGCCCTGACGTTGGCCCTAATGCTCCTGGTGTGACCGGCTCGCTGGGCTTCGACGGCACCACCGGTGTGGACGGCACCGGCACGGGCACCTACATGCCGTGGGCCGGCGACACCTTCAAGTTGAACCTGTTCGGGCCCTTCGAGAACTACTACAACAGCTTGTTCGATGCACCCTCCACGTCCGGTATCGGCGGCACCGGCATCGAGCTTCCCACTTCGACGGGTGTTCTCGACGCCTTCCAAAACCTCACCGCGGGTTCAATTGTTGCTTTCGACCCGTATGTTCCAGGAAGCCCGGCCTGCCCGGCGAACTGCGACCTGCCGGCCGGGGAGTCCCAGCTGGCGCTGTTGCAAAGTGTTCTCGCCTGGGATCCGACCAATACGTCGCTTGCGAACTATGTCGACAACTTCGCGCTGCAAAACAACGCGACCCAACCCGAAATCAACGATGCCATCGCGCTCTTGCAGACCGGCGCGTACAACTTCAGCCCGACCGAGCTGGCGCAAGTCGACACGGCGCTGGGCAATATCAATCCCGAACTGCCGGCGCTCTACACCAACAGTGGACTCATCACCGACCCTGCTTACTTGACGTACATAACGGATCCGAGCGCGGTGACCGACCCGTCGACCGGGGCCATCGATTCGGTGTATGGCGGCTACAACCCCAACCTGGAATTCAGCGACTTCCTGACAATGATGCAGGACGCTGGCACCCACCCCGTCGACCCCACACTGGCCGCCGACCTCAACACCTTGGCGACCGACTTCACTTTCCCGGGCGACCCGTCGGCGTTCGCGACCGTGTTCGGCGCGACCGCGACGCCAGCGGCTGTCGATCCCACCGGACTGTCGGCGGATCTGAGCACCTTGCTGTCGGGCCTCGGCACGACGGCCGGCTCGGATCTGCTGAGCCAGCTGACGTCGGAGATCTCGGCCCAGCTCGCGGCGGATCTGGGGAGCGTCCTGCCGTCGTCCGTGGCGAGCATGTTCTAAAGCTCGTAGAACCAGAGTCGTCGGACCCTCCGCGCAAGCTGGGGGTCCGACGGCTTTGTGGCGTGGCGGGCATCGGCACTGAGGTAATCGCTATTAGTTATCTGCGGATCGAATCATGGTCTGATCGCTTTTGCGTCAACGAAAGCGCTAATCGTCCGCACATTCGATAACTGGACTAATTGCTCGCACCGGCGATGCGCTAAGCGCTCAGGCCCTTCATCATGACCCGGTCCCACATCCGGTCGGTCACTAGCGCCCGGGCCAGCACGGAAGCTTTTCCGGACACCCCAACGATGTAGCGGGGCTTGGGGTTCTTGGCTTGCACCGCCCGGACCACCGCGCGGGCCACGGTGTCGGCGTCGACCATTGTGCCCGGTGTCTTGGTCAACCTGCGGGTGGTTTCGGCGTAGCGGCGCTTGAACTGGCCGTAGGGGTCGTCGTCGGGATAGTCGTGCACAGTGTCGAATTGCGATGTGACAAACGGTGTCCGCACCCCGGTGGGGTCGATCAACACGACGCGCACACCGAACGGCGCCACCTCGGCGCCCAGCGACAACGAAAGAGCCTCAACGGCATACTTCACCGTGTGGTAGGCACCAGCGCCCGGGCTGGTGAAACGTCCGCCGGTGCTCCCGATGCTGACAATCCTGCCGGATCCGCGTGCACGCATGCCCGGCAACACCAGCTGTGACAGGTGAAGTGTGGCAACCACATTGGTCTCGAACAGCCGCCGCAGGTCATCCAGTGCCACCTGCTCGAGTGGACAGGGCAGTGGGTACCCGGCGCTGTTGACCAGGACGTCAACACCGCCGTGGTCGGTGTTGATCTCCTCGACCAGTCGGGCCGCGGCAGGCGCATCGGTGACATCGAGCGCACGCGCCGCCAGACCCCGAGACCGCAAGTTATCCAAAGCCTTTGGATTGCGGCCGACTGCGAACACCGAATAGCCGCGGTCCTGCAGCCGGTAGGCGGTGGCCTGACCGATGCCGCTGGTCGCGCCCGTGATCAACGCAATCGGCTTGGGTTTCAATGGATTTGGTCAGATGTCAGAGGAACGGAAGCAAATTCGCGAACATGTTCGCGAGGTCGGTTGCCGCACCTGGCAGATATGCGCTGAGCTCGCTCGCCAGTGGGCTCGACGAGTTGGCCAGATCAGTGGCCAGCGCGCTGGCTGAGGCCGACGCGTCCGCCGCCGCCGAGGCGTCGGACGTGAGCGCACCTGCTTCCAGGCCCGCGACATCCGGCACGTACGGATAAAGGTTCGACAGATCGGATTCTGGCAAGATCCCGTAATCGACCAAGGCGGCAATCATGCCCTGGTCAGCGCCGGCGGCGAGGTAGGCGTCAACCGCCGTCGTGTCGACGGTCGGGCCTGTCCAATCTGCGGGCGTGCTGACATCTGCGTAACCCGTCCAGTTGTAACCCAGGTCGACGAGCACCCGCATGTCGGGTTGGATCAAGTCGGCATACGCCGAACCCGCGCCAGGACCAAGCCGGAGCCCCTCCAGCAGCGGCAGATCCTGAGTGGGGATCATGAAGTAAGTGGTAGCCACGTCAGCTCCCGACGTGGGTTGCAGCACCGCGCCGGCGACTTCTGATGGAGTGAAATAGGCTGGCCAGCCCGGAAGTAGGTAGGGATGCAGGTCGAGGTAGCCGTCTGCGGCGTTGAGGTCCGCCAGTGAGTTGCCCGTGTACTGCGGAAAGTCGGCAGCCCCGCTGTATTCGATGGTGTAGATGTCGGTCGTGTACGGAGTGTCCGCCGGAGTTGCCGGAAGGCTCAAGCCGGGATTGTCCGGGAAACGTGTGAAAAATCCGCCGTTGGGATTGTTGAGATCTTCGGCCAGTATGAAGCGCAAGTCAGCGGGATTGGGTTGGCCGGCCGTCAATGCGTCGAGGTTGATCATCTCCTGCGTCTCGACCGAGGGGCTCATCGAGTAGCCGAAGACAACGACGTGGTTGCCATCCGCGAGCTGTTGGCTGATCGCGTGGTCCAGGTCGGCGACACCTTGGGTCAGTCCCGACTGGTAATCGCTCTCCGGCGTGGACACGCCGACGGGGTTATACCCGGGGAACACCGGCTGCCCCTGAAAATAGGCCGGCGTGGGATCGATGTAGGTGTCCATCACCTGCTGCATGTATGAAGCATCCGGCGTCGGCAGCAAAGCGTGGCCCAGGATCAACGCGGTGTCGTCCGCAGAAGCGAACGCCGGGTTGATCATCGACGCCGCGTCCAAGAAACCGGCGCAGGCGCTCGCCAAAAGACCAACACCCAACCAGCGAGCAGAGCAGGGTGCCATCGAAGCTCCATTCAATGTCGCCGACCGCGCTCAGCGTACAGCTTTCGACGCTCCCCGAGGCCCTTCTGGGCATGACCTCGCAGACGGGATTTGCGGTCAGCCGTTTTGGGTTGCGACCATCGGCAACCGGGTATGGTCAGCGCGTGGCCCTTCCGGCACCGTCCGACGACACAGCGGCACTCATCACCGGTGCGTCCTCGGGCATTGGCGAGGCCATCGCGCTGGAACTTGCCCGGCGCGGCCATCAGCTGGTGTTGGTCGCTCGACGCACCGATCGGCTGCACGTGCTGGCCGCGAGCTTGAGTACTAAAGCGCACGTGCTGCCGGCCGATCTCTCCAGCCGGGCCGATCGTGCGGCGCTGCCTGACCGCGTCGCAGCGCTGGGCCTGGCGCCGGACATTCTGATCAACAACGCCGGCCTGTCGGGTCGCGCTCCGGTGGCGCAATCCGTTCCAGAACAGCAACTCAACCTCGTCGAAGTTGATGTCGTCGCCGTGGTCGATCTGTGCAGCCGATTCTTGCCGGGAATGGTGGAGCGCGGCCGCGGCGCTGTGCTGAACGTGTCGTCGTTGGCGGGCTTCTTCCCCCTGCCGGGGCAAGCCGCCTATGGCGCTGCCAAGGCCTTCATCTTGTCTTACACCGAAAGCCTGCGCAGCGAGCTGCGCGGCACCGGTGTTGTAGCGAGTGCCTTGTGTCCGGGACCGGTCGCCACCGGGTTGGACGACGTAGCTGGATTCAGCGCGGGCGAACGCGCAGCCGTGTTGCCCGGCTTCATGTGGAAGTCCGCCGATGAGGTCGCACGGGCCGGGATCGATGGTTTGGCCGCGAACAAGGCCCGCATCGTCCCGGGTCGGGCAAATCGGCTCGTCGCTGCAATCTGTCGGGTTGCACCGCAAGAGCGGGTGCTGCCGCTGCTCGCGCGACGCGCGCTGCCGAAAAGTCCCAACTAGGACACGGCTTACTAAGCGACGATATCTGGATAGTTGGACACTGTATGGGTCCGACCGACCGGCCAGATAGGCTAACGCGGTGCTCGAGGTGATTGAGAAGGGGTGTGTCAGCGAATCTCACCCCGTCCCGTTGCTGTTCGTCCACGGGGCGTGGCACGCAGCTTGGTGCTGGGACGAGAATTTTCTCAGCTTCTTTGCCGACAAGGGCTACCGTGCCATGGCATTGAGCTTTCGCGGTCATGGCGAGAGCCCCACTGACAAGCCACTGTGGCGCTGTTCGGTCGCCGACTACGTCGCGGATGTCAGGTCGGTCGCCGACACGTTGCCCAGTCCGCCAGTGATTGTCGGTCATTCCATGGGCGGTCTGATCGTGCAGAAGTATCTGGAGAAGTGCGACGCTCCGGCCGGCGTGTTGATGACGTCCATTCCTCCGCAGGGAAACCTCGGAAACGCGCTGCGATGGATCAGGCAGCGCCCGTCGCACTTCGTCAAGATGACGATCACCGGTAAGGCGTTGCCGTATATCAATTCCCCAGAACTCGTCAGGCAGCGATTCTTTTCGCCGCACACTCCGGAGGCCGACGTCCGCAAGTACGCAGCCCGGCTGCAAGAGGACAGCTCCCGCATCGGAATTGACTGCCTACTGCTGCGCTTACCCCGACCCAAACGCGTGACTACGCCGATCCTGGTGCTCGGCGCCGACGAGGATGGGGCGCACACCCGCAACGAAATTGTCGCCACCGCACGCGCTTACGGCACCCAAGCGGAGTTCTTTCCCGACATGGGACACAACATGATGCTCGAGCCGGGATGGGCCGACGTCGCCGAACGAATAGACAGCTGGCTCGGCGCGCGCGGGCTCTAGGTCTCGCGGGTCACGCCCCTTTGGCGGGTGTGAATTCCAGCGGAAGATGCTCGAGCCCGCGCATCGTCGGGTTGTCGAGGTATCGGTAGTCCCCGGTGAGGCGGATGGCCTCGACCCGGGGCAGCAGCTGGGAGAATACCCTGGCGCCTTCCAGCCTGGTCAAAGGAACGCCCAGGCAGTAATGGACGCCGCCGCCGAAAGCGAGATGGTCGGTCGGATTCCGGTCGAGGTCGAAGGTGTCTGGATCGTCGTAGTGGCGCGGGTCGCGGTTGGCGGCGGCGAACAGCAGCAGCACTTTCGCGCCGGCCGGAATCGTGTTTGCGCCGACGGTGTAGTCGCGGGTTGCGGTGCGGTAGAACCCTTGCACCGGGGCGACCATGCGCAACTGCTCCTCGATCGCGGCGGGAATCAGCTCGGGGTGCTCGCGCAGCCGGGCGTACAGGTCGGGCTGCTGAGCCAGCGTCAACAACAACCCCGACAACAAGTTCGTCGTTGTCTCGCTGCCCGCGCCGATCAGCATGGCGGCGCTCCAAAAGATCTCGTCGTCGGTGAGCACGTCGTCGGCGTCGGCAGGGGTCATCATCGAGATGAGGTCATCACCAGGATTGCGGCGTCGCTGCGCAATGAGTGGGTCGAGGCTGCGGCGCATCGCCGCGGTCGCGCTGCCGGAGCGCGCGGAGAGCCTCATGCCGTGCGGGGTCAATGGCGCGAAGGCACCTGCGACCATCTCATCCGACCAGTGCACGAACTGCGGCTGATCATCCGGCGGTATGTCCAGCATCCGGGCGATCAGCCGGGTCGGCAGCGGTTTGGCGAGTTCAGAGACCGCATCGGATTTGCGGCGAGCGATCGCGGCGTCGACGAGTTCGTCGGCAACCTCGTTGATGTTCGCCTGCCAGGCCGTCATCGCCCGTGCCGTGAAGGCGCGAGAAACGAATTTGCGCAGCCGAGTGTGCTCGGGCGGGTCGGCTGCGTTCATTGAGGGCAGGTGGACGCGAAATCGGCTTTGACTCTGCGCTGACGACAATGCCTCGTTGTCTCGCAATGCTTTTCGCACATCGTCGTAGCCGGCGATGATCCAGATGCCGCGCTTGCGGTTGTACCAGACGTTCGGCACGTCGGGCCCGGTCAACAAGCTGCGATAGCCCGGGTACGGATCGTGCATGACCTCTGCCGAAAACGGGTCGAAGTCGGTGACGGGTGCGGTTTTCCGGCCGGTCAAGGTGTAGCCGTACGAGGTGGCTTTGTCCCGTGCGACTCCGACTGCACCGTCGACGCCGACTTTCATCAGGCTGGCGCGAAAACGGAGCCGGCGAGCCAACGTCATTTGGACAAACCCCCTTGTGGAGATGCTCCGACCGATCGCGGGTTAGGGCAGTTACCGAACCTACGCTGGCTCACGGTATCTCCAGAACGTAATCCATATGTTCGGGCCGCGCGCCGGTACGTAGACAGGCCAAGGGCACCCGCCGAAACTCTAGTCCTTGATGAAATGGTATGCGCGGTAGTCGATTTCGCCACGTTCTAGGTCGTTGTAGAACCACGAGCCATCCACCACCGCGAACTCACGGCCAAAGCGGCGCAGGAAGGCCGGCAGGCGGTTATTGATCAGTTCGTTGGACCGCGGCGAATTCTTCTTGAGGCCGCGCAGAACCTCCTGGTTGATGATGCGTTCGGAGGCCTGTCGCAGACCGGACTCCGCCATCGCTTTCTCCCAGGCTCCAAAGCCGTCGCGGTTGCGGAAATCGGCGTAGAGGAAATGCCCGCCGGGACGCAGCACCCGCTTGACCTCGGCGAGGAAGCGTTCGAAGTGCGGGTAGATGTGTGAGGCTTCAACGTTGATCACCACGTCGAAAGACTCGTCCGGGAAGGGCAGGTTCTCGGCGTCGCCATGGACGAAGTTGAGGCCGGGCAGTTTGTGCCGTTGTTGGCAGAATTCGACTCCGGCGGCGTTGAAGTCAAGCCCCGTGTAGGAGGCCGGCTTCAGTGTGCGGGTCAGATACGATGCGCCGCCGCCGTGACCAGAACTGCACTCGAGGACTTTCTTGCCGCTGATGTCGGTCTGGGTCGCGGTCTGGTGGTACAGCTGAATGCTGTAGCGGTTGGGCTCGTCCGATTCGTCGAGCGGCAGGCCCAACGGCGGGTCTTCCTCGTAGCCCCAGTTCAAAAACTGGACATCCTCCTGTTGCCCGAGGCGCCGGGTCATCATCGGGTACCAGTACCGGAAGATCTTCTTGTAAGTCGCCGTAGAACCGATGCGGTAGACCAGACCTGCGCCGACTTTGTCCAAGGATGGGCTGCGAACCATGCTGGAAGTATCGCACAGCATCATATGCGGCGGTTGCGGCATGGCTGATTTGACACGCGGCTAACAATATCCCGTCGCGTACCTCACCGTATGACTGTCTGTTGTGTTGTGCACCAACAGATTAGGCAGCCGAAGCGGGACTCGGTAGCTGTGCGCGCTGCGGCTCGCTGCGATAACGAGACGGCTGGCCGTTGATTTTGCAAATACGCCATAGCAACAGCGCTAGGGGGTTCATCAAACCCAGGTCGTGGCACAGCATCCGGATGTCGCCGAACATGTCGCGCAGCGGTTGGCCCGAATCGGGCGCGCCGGAGAACAACTCCTTGCGCACCGACCGCGGGATGTCGAATTGCCGGAAGAACCTGCGCGGCGGCATGACCATCGCCTGGGCCAGCATCCGCATGACGAGCGGCACGTACAGCGACAACCAGAACCGGTTGCGCCGCGGCATATGTGGGACGCGCTTGTGCAGGTATTCGTGAGCGAACGAGATGTGGCGGGCCTCTTCGGCGACGTGAATTGCTATCAGATTCTCCATGATCGGATGCACCGACCTGGGCTCCGGCTCGCGCAACAGATTCGTCTGCAGATAGTCGAACGGCACCTCACCGGCCAAGACCCCGAAGAAAAACGCGTTCGGTAGTGGACCCGCGTAAAACGGGACCACCGGTGACAATAAGCGCAGCCAACGCGGCATTCCGGGAACGTCGACACCGATGCGGTTCACGACCTCTTGAAACATCAGGCTATGACTGCATTCTTCGATGGATTCGTGCACGCAGTACCGGTATTCGGGCGACCCGTTGGGCACCCAGAACGTGTAGTGCATCAGACCGCGGACGAGAATGCCCTCGAACTGCATACCGACCTTCGCCATGTTGGCCTGGCGCCACATGCCGATCGCGATTTGCTTCTCCAGCGGTTGCGTCCGGTACCACCGATGGCTTCCAAGCGGATCGGTCGTCGGCAGCGCCCAACGCGGGTCATTTTTCGTGACGGAGAACTTCGGTGCTTCCCAGTCGATGTCGGTATACGGATTGAAGTGGCGCGTGGAAGCCTCCGACAGAGTCGCGAGGGTGGCAGCGTACTTGGGGTCGTCGCTGACGTCCATGTTGCGTTTCCAACGCCGGAACACGCGCGTGCACGCCACGAAAACCAGCAGGTTCACCAGCAGAAAGGCGCCCAGTAGCCAGCAGATATTGCCCAGTAAGGCTGGCAATCCGGACCTCCCCTCTGGCCTCGCATGGGTGCGCGTGTCTGGCACATGCGCATCGTTGGGCACAGATGGATCCCGAGTCTAGCCGGGGTAAAGGTGAAAGACCTAGCACAGCAATGCGTCATTCTCGTGACCATTTTCGAGGCCCGACGCGCGTGCCGCGAGCACCCTTTCGACGGTTGTGCCCAGCCGTCGGCTGCTCTCAAGGCTACGGGATCAGGTGCGCGATGTTGAGCAGAGTACCTTCCACCGCGTCCGTGATCGGTCCGGCACCCAGGAAGAGCGCGAACGGGATCAACGCAACGTCAGCCGCGATCGGATCACCGATGGCGCCAAGGAGGTTACCGGCCTCGAGCTGGTCGATGAACAACGCGGCGTCAAACGCGGGAAGCGAGGTCCTCAGCGCAGTGATGGTGTCGGCGATCGGCAGCAGCGTCGCGTAATCGGCGGAAAGGGTGCTGGTGAAATCGTTGACGAGGTCGGCCGGCGGTGAGAGCAGGGTCGCATCGGAAACCGGGAAACTGCCGCCCAGGAGCGCCTGGGTGAGCTCCAACGACGTCGGCTGCAAGGTGTCAATCAGCCCGGACGTGTACGCCGCATCCACCAGCGGTGCCAGAGTCGGGTTGTCGAGCAGTGTCGGGATTTGGTAGTTGTCCAGGTTCTCCAGATCGGCGATGGCGGCATGGATGCCTTGCGGCACCCCGTTGACCAGAGCGGTGAGGACAGCGGACCAATTGAGATCGGTCGGGAACAGATCGAACGGGGTAGGCACGTTGGCCGGACCCTGACTCCACCCGTCGGTGATGCTGCCGTAACCCAAGTTCACCAGCACCGTCATGTCGGGTTGCAGCAGGTCGGCGAGTGGATTGCCGACGAAGGGGATCAACCGCAGCGGGTCCAACAGCGGCAGATCGTGAACCGGGATCAGGTAGTAATCGGTGAGCGTGTCGCCGGCCGTCGGCAGTGGGATGGCGTTTTGGATCTGCGCGGGTTGGAGGTCCAGGTAGGTCAGATGCTCGTAGATCATCCCCGCGAAGGCATTCAGGTCGGACAGCGGGTTGATCGGGTACTGCGGGAAGTCGGCGAAGCCGTCGTATTCCAACGTGTAAACATCGGTCGGATAAAGATCAGCTGGGGTAGGCGCGCCGAACGTGATGCCAAAACTCGGCACGGACAGGTCATTACCGGGGAGATCGAAGCGTTCCAGCAAGCCGCCGTTGGGAGCTGCGGTATCGCCGACCAGGACGAAATGCACATCGTTACTCGGCACTCCCTGGGCCTGCAGCTGGTGCATCGTGAAAGTGGACATGGCCGAGCTCTGTGAGTAGCCGAAAACCACGACGGGATTCGCGGCGTCAACGTTTCCGCCGGCGATCTGGCCGTTGATCGCGCCGTCCAAAATCTGGGCGCCCTGGGCTTCTGAAGCGTCGGCGGTCAAGCTGTTGACGCCGGTGGTCGGATAGAAGCCTTCCGGAGTGTCCAAAGCCTGCGGGGTGCCGGTGAAGTCGCGCGGCTGCAGATACAGTGCGTTGGCGGCACCCACGTAGCGTTCCGGCGGTATCGGGATGCTGCTGCCGCCGATCACCAATGCGGTGCCATCGCCGAGCGCCGAATCCGCGCCGTCCCCGCTGGCGAGTCGCACGTCGCGGACCTGAACGTGGGGTGCCGGAAGTGTCACGGGGAGCGCAATGAGGCTGGTGCATGCGAGGGCGACACCGGCGCTGAGGCGCCAACGACGGCGTGCGCGACGCATAGTCGAATCCTTCAGAACGTCAGATTTGCCGTATGCACAGTAACGAAGCTGCACCGAATCTATTGCACAATGATTCAGTTGCCCGGCTCGGTTCACGCCCAATCGGGTGACAGCCGATCGTCGCGGTGAGGCGGAAGGTACCGTCTAGTGCTTATGGGTGAGCAGCAGTTCGATGTCGTCATCGTCGGCGCGGGCTTCGGCGGAATCGGCGCGGCGATCCAGCTCAGCCGGTTGGGCTACCAGAACATCCTGATCGTCGACCGCGAAGACGACCTGGGTGGAACGTGGCACGTCAACCACTACCCGGGGCTTGCTGTCGATCAACCGTCGCCGACGTTCTCCTACTGGTTCGAGCCGAACCCGCACTGGTCGCGGCTGTATGCGCCCGGTGCCGAATTAAAGCGCTACGCCGTGGATGTGGCCGAGAAGTACGACGTACGCCGCTTCATGCGGTTCAACACCACCGTCGAAGGCGCCCGCTGGGACGAGGACGCCCAAGTCTGGCGGGTCGCCATTGAAGGTGGCGAGACGCTGAGCGCGCAGTTCCTGATCGCCGCGACCGGATTCCTCTGCCAGCCGAGCACTCCGGACATCCCGGGCATCGAAACGTTCGCCGGCCGCGTCCTGCACACCGCCCAATGGGACGACAGCTTTTCGCTCGCCGGTCGCCGGGCCGCGGTCATCGGAACTGGTTCCACCGGAGTGCAAGTCGTACCGGAGCTGGCCAAAGAAGTGGCCGAGCTGACGGTGTACCAGCGCACACCGATCTGGGTGCTGCCCAAATTCGACATCCCCTTCTCGCCGGCGATGCAACGGCTTTTCGCCAAGGTTCCGCTTACCCAGCGCACCTTGCGGTGGTACACCGACACCATTCTGGAATTTTCCATGGTCATCACGATGTGGAAGTACCGCTACTTCAAGCTGGTCAATAAGGCCATCTCGCAGTTCTCGAAGGCCTACCGGCTGATGTTGGTGCGTGACCGGGAGCTGTCGCGAAAGCTCAACCCGGACTTCGACTTCGGATGCAAGCGCCCCACGATATCGAACAACTATTATCCGGCATTCACCAAACCGCATGTGCACCTGGAAACCAACGGCATCGAGCGGATCGAACCCGACGGCATTGTGGCGCGCGACGGCACCAAACGGCTCATCGACACCCTGGTGCTTGCCACCGGATTCGACGTGTGGGAGGCCAACCTACCGGCGATCGAGGTGATCGGCCGAGAGGGTCGCAATCTCGGAAAGTGGTGGCGCGAAACGCAATTCCAAGCCTACGAAGGCATATCGATGCCGCACTTCCCGAATTTTTTGTCGATGGCGAGCCCGTACGCGTGGGTGGGCTTGTCGTGGTTCAACACGGTGGAATACCAGATGCGTCACATGAATCGACTGTTCGATGAGGTCCAGCGCCGCGGTGCTCGCACCTTCGAGGTCACCGAGGAGGCCAATGCCCGGTTCTTGGATCGGATGACCAAGTTACTGGAAGATTCGGCGTTCGAGCTGGGCAACTGTGTGAACTCGCGCTCGTATTGGTTCAGGAACCACACCGGCAAGGGCGAAGCCCCGCTTTTCCGGCCGACATCGGTACGCAGCGCTGTCAAGGAACAGGAGCGATTCCCGTTGTCGGACTACGCGATAGCCTGACACCAACGGCTCGCGTCGCCTTTTGACGCTGCGATCGACGTCGCATCAATCCTTGACGAAGCTGTACATGCGGTACGAGTTACGGCCCCGCTCCAGCTCGCGGTATATCAGCGTGCCTGGGACACCGGCAAACAGCCGGCCGAACGGGCGGAGTAAGGCGGGCAGACGGTCGATTAGTTGCAGATACCGCGTCGAATTCTTCTCCATCGCGCGGAGTACCTCCGGATTAATGATGCGTTCCGAAAGCTGCCGCATCGGGGCGTCGGCCAGTGCGGCCTCCCACTCGGAAATCTCTTGGTGGCCACGAAAATCGGCGTAAAGGAAATGCCCGCCCGGGCGCAGGACGCGCGCTACTTCGGCGAGGAAACGGGGGAACCGAGGGTAGGCGTGCGAGGCTTCGACATTGATCACCGCGTCGAAGGACTCGTCGGGAAAGGGCAGGCTTTCGGCGTCGCCGTGCACGAAATCGAGGCCCGGCAGCTGGTGTCTCTTTTGGCAGAAGGCGATGCCATCAGCGTTGAAGTCCAAACCCGTGTAGGAAGCCGGACGTAACGTTCGCATCAGGTACGAAGCTCCGCCGCCGTGACCGCAGCTGACCTCCAGTACCTTCTTGCCGCTGAGATCGACCTGAGTCGCGGTCTGGTGATAAAGCTGGATGCCGAAGCGGTTGCGCTTTTCGGATTCGTCGAGCGGCAGATCCATTGCTGGATCTTCCTCATAGCCGTAGTTGAGACAGACGACATCCTCCCCCTCGAATCGACGGCTAAGCAGGGGGTACCAATACTTGCTGATCAGTTTCTTGGACATCCGGCTCATGCCGATGGGCTTGACGCGAGGCTTGTTGGTTACGGCCATACCCGGGAAGTATGCCAGGCAGCCGCTGGCGCCGCGGGTCTTCGCCAGTCTCGGTGCGCGAGCACGTTGCTGGTAGGGTCTAACGCTTTTCCGGACGCTAACTGCCGTGATTGGCCACAGATACCGAGTCGGCATCACTCGACGCGGCGTTCGACCGCCGGTAGACCACCGCGCGCCCGCCTCGAGACGGCATCCATGCCACACCGCGGTTGATACGCCGTTCGCCCCGCGCATCGGTTGGCGCGAAACGCAATTCCCGCAGCAGTGTGCGCAGGGCGACATCCATCTCCATGTTGGCGAACGATGCGCCAGGGCAGCGGTGTACGCCCCCGCCGAACGGAACCCACTTGAAGGGCGGTGGGCTGGCACCGACGAATCGGTCCGGATCAAACGACATCGCGTCTGGAAAGTTGTCTTCTGACTTATGGGCCAGTTCGTTGTAGACGATCACCGCAGTGCCTTCCGGAAGGACCCACTCGCCCAACCGGATTCGTTCTTTGGTTCGCCGGACCGTACCGTCGACGCAGGGACGGATGCGCTGTGCTTCCCAGATCGTTGCGTGCCGCAATTCAGATCCGCCGGCGTCGATCTCGTCGGCCAACCGCGACAAGAGGTCTGGATGGCGCCGCAGCCGTTCCAGCGTCCAGGTCAGTTGTGAGGCCGATGTCTCGTGACCGGCGCCGAGGAAGCACAGTAGCTCGTCGGCGATATGCGAATCCGGGATCCGCTCACCGCTTTGGTAGCGGGCCCGCATCAGCACCGCGAGTACGTCGCCGCGCTCGTCGAAGGCCGGGTCACGTCGTGCCTCGGCGATGAGCGAGTTGATGATTGCGTCGAACCGGTGCCGATACCGCGCAAACCGCCCCCCTGGGCTCCACCGGCCGAAGTCACGCCGCAGGATCGGCGGCAACATGACAAGGTGAGAGCCAAGCGTCACCATAGCCGGCATCAGCCCGCGGAGTTCGTCGAGCGCGGCTCCCTCGGCGCCGAACACGGCACGCAGGATCGAGCCGAGGGTGATGCGCAACATCGGCTCTGCTGTCTCGAACTCACGGCCCTCCGGCCATTTGGCGATTTCGCGCATCACCTCTTCTTCGATGATGTGCTCGTAGCTCTTCAGCTGCTTGCCGTGAAACGGCGCGGCCAGCAGCTTGCGCCGGGCCAGGTGCTCCTCGCCGGTAAGGGCGAATGTCGAGCCGGGCCCGAATATCTCGCCCAGACTGAGCAGATCGACCGGGCGTTCGATCAGATCCATGCTGGTGGTGAAGAGGTCTTTGAGCAAGACTGGGTCGGTCACCACGACGGTCTGGCCCAGGAGGGGCAGATTGACGGTGAACGGAGTGCCCCACCGCCGGTATAGAGCGCCGAACATTTGGTGCTTTGCCGGCCCGAACCCGATGCCCTGGATAAGTTTCGGCAGCCGGAGCCTCGGCGGTAGCCGCACCGGCTCCGTTGTCGCCACTGCCATCTTGATTGACCTCCAGGCCGGTATTTCGAATAACTTCACACGGGCCGCTACAAATTATCCGAGGTGGCCGCGTCCTGGGTGGGAATTGCGCCAATATCTGGCCGCGAGTCTTCTCGACCGGAGCCGGGACCTGTGTTGACTGCCGAATCCCGACGATGTGGCTGGTCAGGACGCCGGGCCGGATGGGTCGCCCAGCTCAGCCACCGTCAGCGATCTGCGTAAGCACACAGCAGCTGCAGTGAACGGGTGGATTGCCATTCTGGTTGGTCCTTGGCTGCCGTCGTTGATCGGGCGGCGCGGATCTCACCGATTCCCGTTGCGGGACTATGGGATAACTTAACGTCGCTCACTCTTTGGTGAAGCGGTAGATGCGGTACTCAGCCTCGCCGTTCTTGATGACGTTGTAGATTCCGGTACCTGGCACACCGGCGAAATGCCGACTGAAGGGCCGGAGGAACGCCGGCAGCTGGTGGCTGATCAGATCCAACTTGCGCTGCGCGCTGTTGTCCAGCGAGCGCACCACGCTGTCGTTGATCACGCGTTTCGAAACCTGGCGCAATGGCATGTCGGCGAGCGCCGCGTCCCAGCCGGGAAACTCGCTGCTGCCGCGGAAATCGGCGTAAAGAAAGTCTCCGCCCGCGCGCAGTACGCGGGCCACTTCGGAAAGGAAGCGGGAGAGCTGGGGGTAGGCGTGCGAGGCTTCGACATTGATCACCGCGTCGAAGGATTCGTCTGGGAAGGGCAGGTTTTCGGCGTCGCCATGCACGAAGTCCAGGCCGGGCACGGGATGGTGCTCACGGCAGTAGGCGACGCCGTCTGGGTTGTAGTCCAGTCCGGTGTAAGAGGCGGGTTTCAGTGTGCGAGTTAGGTACGAGGCGCCGCCCCCGTGGCCGCAACTGGCTTCCAGCACCTTCTTTCCGGCGAGGTCGACCTGGGTTGCGACCTGGTGGTAGAGGTTGATCGAGTAGCGGTTGGGCTCGTCGGACGCGTCGAGGTGCAGGTTCAGTGGTGGATCGTCTTCGTAGCCGTAGTTGAGGAAGGTGACTTCCTGCGCGCTGAGCCGGCGGGTCAGGAACGGATACCAGATCTTGTTGATGAAGGCCTTGTACACCCGGTAACCGATGTCGGTGATGCGTTCCGTCGTCGTTGGCATGCCAGGGAGTATGCCAGGCGAGAGTTCGGGTCAACTGCCGTGGTCGGCCACTGCAACGGAGTCGCGATCACCCGACTGGCTGGCTGTACGCCGGTATACCACCGCGCGCGCACCCCGCGCCGGTGCGATCGCCACACCGCGGAAGTTACGCCCTTCAGCTGGTGCATCGGTTGGCGCGAAGCGGAATTCACGCAGTAGCGTGCGCAAGGTGATATCCATCTCCATATGGGCGAATGCTGCGCCGACGCAACGGTTCACACCGCCGCCGTATGGAATCCACTTGAAGGGAGGCGGATTGGTGCCCACGAAGCGGTCCGGGTTGAACGAGTCCGCGTCGCAGTAGTTGTCCTCGGACTCATGAGCGAGCTGGAAGTCGACCATCACGTTGGTCCCTGCGGGAAGAACCCACTCGCCCAGACGAATTCGGGCCTTGGTCGTGCGCAGCGACGCTGCGATAGTCGACCGGGTGCGCTGCACCTCGTAGATCGTGGCCTGGCGCAGTTCGGATCCGCCGGCGTCCACTTCGTCGGCAAGCCGGGACAGCAGCGCCGGATGCCTGCGCAGCCGCTCAACCGCCCACGCCAACTGCGAGGCGGTTGTTTCATGGCCGGCAGCAACCAAAGTCAGTAGCTCGTCGGCGATATGCCCGTCCGAGATCGGCTCACCGTCCTCGTAGCGGGCCTGCAACAGCAGCGCGAGCACGTCGCTGCGCTCGGCCAGACCGGGATCGGCGCGCGCATCGGCCATCAGCGACTTGACCACCGCGTCGAAGCGGCCGCGATATCCGGCCAACCGGCTGCCCGGACTCCACCGACCGTACTCTCGTCGCACGACCGGCGGCATGCGTTGCAGCAGGGAGCCCAACGTGATCAACGGGGGTATCACAACCCGTAGTTCGTCCAGCGCGTCGGCCTGTTCGCCGAAGGTGGCACGCATGATCGCGTTGAGGGTCAGGCGGGTCATCGTCGGCAGCGTTTCGAACTCGCGGCCCTCCGGCCAGTTCGCGGTCTCGCGCATCACCTCGTCTTCGACGATGCGCTCGTAATTCTTCACCTTCTTGCCACGGAAGTTGGGCAGCACCAACTTGCGGCGGTCGGAGTGTTCTTTGCCGACAAGGCTGAACGTCGATCCCGGGCCGAAGGCCTGGCCGAGGACCTTGGTCGGGCGTTCGATCAGATCGAAGCTGGAGCTGTACACATCCTTGGTCAGAACAGGGTCGCTGACCACCACGGTTTTGCCGAAGACCGGCAGATTGATGGTGAACGGGCCGCCGTAATGCCGGCTCAGCCTAGGGGCCACCCGGTACTGCAGTGCCGTCAAGAACACCACGCCCTGGACGATCTTGGGTGCCCGCAGCTCCGGCGGTAGCCGCACCGGCTCGGTTGTCGCCGTTGCCATATCGTCCCCTCTGTCGTACCGGGTACCTTAAGTCACCCTGCGCGGGCGGGATGCCAGTTCAGTCCTTGGCGAAGCAGTACACCCGGTAGGAGAATTCTCCGTTTTCCACTGCGCGGCAGAACGTCCAGTCGGTCATATCGCTGGCAAAGCGGGTCATGGCGCCGTGTCGGCTGGTCAGCTCGTGCTTGTGCGGCCGGTCTTTTTCCATGCCGCGCAGAACCTGCTGGTCGATGACGGCCTTGGACAACAGCCGCAAGGGAGCGTTAGCCAGCTCGGCATCCCACTCGGCGAAGTCACGACGGCGGCGGAAATCGGCGTACAGGAAATGGCCTCCCGGCGCCAGCACCCGGGCCACCTCCGCCAGGAAGCGAGGCACATGCGGGTACAGGTGCGAGGCCTCGACGTTGAGCACCACGTCGAAGGAGTTGTCGGGGAAGGGCAGGTCCTCGGCGTTGCCCTCGACGAAGTCCAGGCCGGGCAGGCTGTGCCGCTTCTTGCAGAAGGCGACGCCGTCCGGGTTCAGGTCCAGGCCGGTGTAGGACGCGGGTTGCTGGGTCCGCACCAGATACGACGCGCCGCCACCATGGCCACAGCTGACTTCCAACACATTCTTGCCCGTGAGGTCAACCTGGGTCGCGGTCCGGTGGTAGAGCTGGATCGAGTAGCGGTTGGGTTCGTCGGACTCCTCGAGCGTCAGATTCATCGATGGGTCCTCGTAGCAGAAGTTGAGGAACAACCAGTCATCGCCGCTGACTACGCGGGTTTGGGCGGCGAATCGTTTCGAGGCGAACGAGGTGAAAAGCAGGTTATAGATGGATGGGTTGATGACGACGCGATAAGTCAAGGGGTTGTAAATCAGGCGGTTGGTGGTGGCGACCATCGGGGCAGTATGACACGAGCGGCGGTGAGCCGTTGCCTGCCCCCGAGAAGTTCACGCCGTCGCGAGATGTCCCTCGCAACAGAGTCGTTCGCAGAATCGGCGGACTAACTCAAACGATTTCAAAATAAATCGATTTCGGACGGCTCATCCGCAAATGTTTAACCGCCGTCCAGTAATTCGGACTGCTTATCCGCCGATGAAGTCCGCCGAGTGAGCAGCTCGTGATTCTTAGGTAATGCACGAGGATGAACCCGACACGTAGTGGCACTAGCATGGTTTACTCGTCCATACTGGTCGCGCTCGGGACGGGTGAAGGGGATGCCGATCGTTGGCTCCCCAGGGCGGGCAGGGATACCGCCGGTTGTATTGACGCTGATCGGATATGGGGGTCACGCCTTGTCGTGGGGTTGCGCGGTCTTCGCATCGCAGCGGCAGGTGAACGCCGATCCAGATTCTCGTGAGGTCAGCGCATGAGCAGCCAGCACGCGTCCCACGGGCGCATCAAGCGACCAGTCGGAGCGGGACCGGTCCGCAAATTGGCGGTGCCGATAATCCTTGGCTGGTTGGCGCTCACCGTCTTGGTCAGCGTCGGCGTCCCCTCACTGGAACAGGTCTCCAAAGAGCGGGCCGTATCGCTGAACGCCTCCGATGCGTCGTCGGTCAAGGCAATGGCGCGGATGGGGAAGGCATTCCAGGAATCCGACTCCGACAGCATGGCGATGATCGTGCTGGAGAGCGACCAGCCCCTCGGCCCGGCTGCGCACGAATACTATGCGGCCCTCGTCAGCCAGCTCAGAGCTGACATCAAGCACGTGCAGCACATCCAAGATTTCTGGGGGGACCCGCTGACGGCCGCCGGGGCGCAGAGCGCCGACGGGAAAGCCGCATACGTTCAACTGAACCTCGTCGGTAACCAGGGTGAAACGCTGTCCAATCAATCCGTCGACGCCGTTCGCAAGATCGTGGAGCGTACTCCCGCACCAAGCGGACTGCGGGCCTACGTCACCGGTCCGGCGGCGCTGGCGGCGGACGCGAACCAGAGCGGCGACAAAACGGTCCTGAAGATCATGGTGACAACCGTCGCGGTGATCTTCATCATGTTGCTTTTTGTGTACCGCTCGATCACTACCGTCATTCTTCTGTTGGCGATGGTGGGGATCGAGCTGGCAGCGGCGCGTGGAATTGTCGCGTTCCTGGGCGATCACGACGTCATCAGGCTCTCGACTTTCGCCATCAATATCCTGGTATCCCTGGCGATCGCAGCGGGCACCGACTACGGAATCTTCTTCATCGGGCGCTATCACGAAGCGCGTCAAGCCGGCGAAAGCCGGGAACAGGCGTACTACACCGCTTATCGCGGGGTTGCCCCGGTGGTTTTGGCCTCGGGTCTGACGATCGCCGGCGCGACGTATTGCCTGAGTTTCGCCCGCCTACCGGTCTTCCAGACCATGGGTGCCCCATGCGCGTTGGGCATGATCGTCGCCGTCGCGGTCGCACTCACCCTGGTTCCCGCGGTTCTCACGGTGGCCAGTCGTTTCGGTCTGCTGGATCCCAAGCGAACGCTCCAGGTGCGGGGATGGCGACGGGTGGGCGCGGCGGTCGTGCGCTGGCCCGCGCCGATTTTCGTCGCCACCTGCGCAGTCGCCCTCGTCGGCCTGTTGGCCTTGCCTGGATACAAGGTGAGCTATAAGGACCGGGACTACATCCCCAAGAATGTGTCCGGCAACGTCGGGATGGCCGCCGCCGAGCGGCACTTCTCCCAGGCGCGCATGATGCCCGAGATGTTGATGGTCGAGTCGGACCACGATATGCGCAATTCCGCCGACTTCCTTGTCTTGGACAAACTCGCCAAGGGAATTTTCCGGGTTGAAGGAGTTGCCCGGGTCCAGAGCATAACTCGGCCGCAGGGCACGCCTCTCGAACACACGTCGATACCGTTCCTGCTCAGCATGCAAAACGCCGGGCAGGTTGAGAACGTGCAATTCGCGAAGACGCGGATGAAAGACATGTTGACGTTAGCTGACCAGCTCGGCGGGACGGTCTCGGCGATGGAGCGCATGAACACGCTCCTGCAGCAACTCGTCGCCACCGGTCACCACGCGGCCGGCACCACGAAAGACACGGTGGCCATCGCCGGTCAGGTGCGCGACGAAATCGCTGATTTCGATGACGCATTCAGGCCGGTCCGCAGTTACTTTTATGCTGACCCACATTGCTACAACATCCCGGTCTGCTGGGCGATCAGAAACATGTATGACGCCTTGGACGGCGTGGACAAACTCACCGAGAAGTTCGGAGACCTGGACAAAGACCTGGACAGCGCTGACGCGGTCATGCCGCAGCTGGTCGCCCTGCTGCCGCCGCAGATCGCCACCATGAAAAGCGTGCGGACCATGGTGCTGACACTGCACAGCACCATGACCGGGATGCTCGACCAGGTCGACAACCTCAGCAACGACGTGAGCGCGATGGGAAAGGACTTCGACGCCGCGAAAACCGACGACTCCTTCTACCTGCCTCGCGAGGCCTTCGACAACCCGGATTTCCAGCGAGTGATGAAGCTGTTCGTATCACCAGACGGCAAGGCCGCGCGCTTCATCATTTCGCACAAGGGAGATCCGGCGACAGACGAAGGCATGTCGCGGATCGATGCGATAAGAACCGCCGCCTACGAGTCCCTCAAGGGCACGGCGCTGGAGGACTCCAAGATCTACATTTCCGGCACCGCCGCGGTGTTCAAGGACTTGAAAGAGGCGTCGCACTACGACTTCTTGATCGCGGGCATCTCCTCGCTCTGCATGATCTTCATCATCATGCTGCTCATCACGCGAAGCCTTGTCGCTGCGCTGGTAATCGTTGGCACAGTGGCACTTTCGTTGGGGGCCTCATTCGGGCTCTCCGTGTTGGTCTGGCAGCACCTCATCGGTGTCCCGTTGCACTGGCTGGTGATGGTGATGTCGGTCATCATTCTTTTAGCGGTGGGGTCTGACTACAACCTGCTGCTGGTCGCGCGCTTCAGGGAGGAGATCGGCGCCGGGCTGAAGACCGGCATCGTCCGCGCGATGGGCGGCACCGGCAAGGTGGTGACCGCCGCGGGCCTGGTGTTCGCTTTCACGATGGGTGCCATGATCGTCAGCGATAACCGGGCTGTCGGCCAGGTGGGTACCACCATCGGTCTCGGTCTGCTGTTCGACACCCTGATCGTTCGCTCGTTCATGACGCCATCGATCGCGGCGATGCTGGGACGTTGGTTCTGGTGGCCTGTAAACGTTTGGCACGTTTGGCACCTCAACTCGCGCTCGGCTCGCGCCGACGACCACGTTGGCAACGAGGACACCGCGGAAATCGCTGTTCCCGCAGCCATCAAGACCGGCAACGGCGTCATGAACGGCAATGGCGCACTGCACGCCAGCGGTTCAGCGCAGGTATTTCACCGGTAGCCGACAGCGGCTCAGCGGCTCAGCCGAAAGCCAAGTCGATGATCTCCTGCTGTTCGACGGCGTGCACCTTCGACGAGCCCGACGATGGTGCCGACATCGCCCGGCGCGAAATGCGTTTGATCCCAGTCAGTTTGTCTCCGAACAGCTCGGGCAGCTCGAGGCCGAAGCGGGGCCACGCGCCCTGATTGGCCGGCTCTTCCTGAACCCAGAAATACTGGCTGACGCCTGGGTAATGGTCCAACAACTCGCTGAGCCGCTTGCGCGGTAGCGGGGCAAGCTGTTCGATGCGCACAATCGCGACGTCGTCCCGGTTGTCCTTGGCTTTGCGAGCCGCCAGCTCGTAGTACAGCTTCCCACTGGTCAGCAGCATTCGGGTCGCCTTGCTACGGTCTCCGACGCCTTCGGTATAGGTGGGTTCCTCGAGCACCGAGTGGAATTTGTCCTCGGTGAACTCTCGGATGTCGCTGACGGCGGCTTTGTTGCGCAGCATGGACTTTGGCGTGAATACGATCAGCGGGCGCTGGACACCGTCGAGGGCGTGCCGACGCAGCAAATGGAAGTAGTTGGCGGGGGTCGACGGCATCGCGATCGTCATCGAACCCTCGGCCCACAGCTGCAGGAAGCGTTCGATGCGGCCGGAGGTGTGGTCGGGACCCTGGCCTTCGTGGCCGTGCGGCAGCAGCAGCACCACGCTGGACAGCTGCCCCCACTTCGCCTCGCCGGAGCTGATGAACTCGTCGATGATCGACTGCGCACCGTTGACGAAATCGCCGAACTGCCCTTCCCACATGACAACTGCGTCCGGATTGCCGACCGTGTAGCCATACTCGAAGCCGACGGCCGCGTACTCCGAAAGCGGTGAGTCGTAAACCATGAACTTGCCGCCGGTCGGGGCACCGTCGCGGTCGACGGTCAACAGCCGCAGCGGCGTGAACTCTTCACCGGTGTGGCGATCGATGATCACCGAATGCCGCTGGGAGAAGGTGCCCCGCCGGGTGTCTTGCCCGGATAGCCGCACCAACTTGCCTTCGGCCACCAGCGAACCCAACGCCAGCAGTTCGCCGAACGCCCAGTCGATCTTGCCTTCGTAGGCCATCTCCCGGCGCTTCTCCAGAACCGGGGTGACCCGCGGGTGCGCGGTGAACCCGCTGGGGAGAGCCAGGAACGCGTCGCCGATGCGGGCCAATAAGGCCTTGTCCACCGCGGTGTCCAGTCCAGCGGCGATCATCTGGTTGGACTCCACCGATGCGCTCGGCTGTACGCCATGCTTCTCCAACTCGCGGACATCGTTGAAAACCCGCTCCAGTTGGCCCTGGTAGTCGCGCAGCGCGTCCTCGGCCTCTTTCATCGAGATGTCGCCACGACCGATCAGCGCTTCGGTATAGGTCTTGCGGACCCCGCGCTTGGTGTCAACGACGTCGTACATGGCCGGGTTCGTCATCGACGGGTCGTCGCCTTCGTTGTGCCCGCGCCGGCGGTAGCACAGCATGTCGATGACGACGTCCTTCTTGAACTTCTGCCGGAAGTCAACGGCCAAGCGCGCCACCCACACGCACGCCTCCGGATCATCGCCGTTGACGTGAAAGATAGGCGCTCCGATCATCTTTGCGACGTCGGTGCAGTACTCGCTGGACTTCGAGTACTCCGGCGAAGTGGTGAACCCGATCTGATTGTTGACGATGAGGTGAATGGTGCCGCCCACGCGGTAGCCGGGCAGCTTCGCCAGATTCAGCGTCTCGGCGACCACGCCCTGGCCCGCGAACGCGGCGTCGCCGTGCAGCATCAGCGGCATCACCGAGAAGGCTTTTTCATTTTCGCTGTCGGTGACCCCATGGTCCAGCAGGTCCTGCTTGGCCCGACATAGACCCTCCAGCACCGGGTCGACTGCCTCCAGGTGCGACGGGTTTGCGGTCAGCGACACTTGAATGTCGTTGTCGCCGAACATCTGTAGATACACGCCGGTGGCACCGAGGTGGTATTTGACGTCGCCCGAGCCGTGCGCCTGCGCGGGGTTCAGATTGCCTTCGAACTCCGAGAAGATCTGCGAGTACGGCTTGCCGACGATATTGGCCAGCACATTGAGCCGGCCGCGGTGCGGCATCCCGATGACCACCTCGTCGAGCCCGTGCTCGGCACACTGGTCGATGGCCGCGTCCATCAGCGGGATCGTGCTTTCTGCGCCTTCCAGCGAGAACCGCTTCTGCCCGACGTACTTCGTCTGCAGGAACGTCTCGAAGGCCTCCGCTGCGTTGAGCTTGCTCAGGATGTACTTCTGTTGGGCCACCGTCGGTTTGACATGCTTGGTCTCGACACGCTGCTCCAGCCACTTCTGCTGTTCGGGGTCGAGGATGTGGGTGTACTCCACACCGATGTGGCGGCAGTAGGCGTCGCGCAACAGGCCCAGAATGTCGCGCAGCCGCTTGTACTCCGCACCGGCGAAGCCGTTGACTTTGAACACCCGGTCGAGGTCCCACAGTGTCAGGCCGTGGGTCAGCACTTCGAGATCGGGGTGGCTACGGAACCGGGTGTTGTCCAGGCGCAGTGGGTCGATGTCGGCCATCAGATGGCCGCGATTGCGGTAGGCCGCGATCAACTCCATCACGCGGGCGTTCTTGTCGACGATCGAGTCGGGGTTGTCGGTGCTCCACCGAATCGGCAAGTAGGGGACGCCCATCTCCCGGAAGATCTCGTCCCAGAAGTCGTCGGCGAGCACCATCTCGTGGATGGTGCGCAGGAAGTCACCCGACTCCGCACCCTGAATGATGCGGTGGTCATACGTCGAGGTCAGCGTTATCAATTTGCCGATACCCATTTCGGCGATGCGCTGCTCGCTGGCTCCCTGGAATTCCGCCGGGTACTCCATGGCTCCCACGCCGATGATTGCGCCCTGCCCCACCATCAGCCGCGGCACCGAGTGCACCGTGCCGATGGTGCCGGGGTTGGTCAGCGAAATCGTCACGCCGGCAAAGTCTTCAGCGGTCAACTTGCCATCGCGGGCACGGCGGACGATGTCCTCATAAGCAGCGACGAACTGCGCGAATCGCATTGTCTCGCATCGTTTGATGGCGGCCACCACCAACGCACGCTTGCCGTCCTTGCCCTGCAAGTCGATCGCCAAGCCGAGATTGATATGAGCCGGCGTGACCGCCGTGGGCTTGCCGTCGACCTCTGCGTAGTGCCGGTTCATGTTCGGGAAGGCCTTCAGCGCCTGCACCAACGCGTAACCCAATAGATGGGTGAACGAGATCTTGCCGCCGCGGGTGCGCTTGAGCTGGTTGTTGATGACAACGCGGTTGTCGATCATCAGCTTGGCCGGGATGGCCCGAACGCTGGTGGCCGTCGGCAGATCCAGCGACTGGGACATGTTCTTGACGACGGCGGCGGCTGCACCCCGCAGCACCTGGACCTCGTCACCCTCACCCGGGGCCGGGCCGGCCGGGCGCGCAGGGGCCGGGGCCACCGGGGCGCTGGTCGTGCCGTTGCCGGGGGTGGCGGTGGTGACCGGCGGAGGCGACGGCGCGGGGGTTGGCACGGGCGCAGCCTGCGCGACCGGAGCCGCCGCTGGCTGCGCGTCGCGTGTGGTCGAACCGTCACCCGTTGGTTCGGGGTTGTAGTCGACCAGAAACTCATGCCAGCTCGGATCGACCGAGGAGGGGTCTTCGCGGAACTTGCGGTACATCTCCTCGACCAGCCATTCGTTCTGCCCGAATGGTGAACTCGTACTGCTCACGGCCGCGACTCGCCTCGATTCCTCTGTCCGGCAAGCGCGCTAGTGACGCTTACCACATCCTGCAGTCGGTGTCGGCGCATCTCACCTGCGGCGGCTCCGACAGTTTCCGCCCCATAAAGGCTAACGCTTTGCCGACAATCCGCCACGTGTCATGACCAGCCCGGGCCGCGGGCCACCAGCGGGCGGCGTTGGCCGCTAGCCCGCGTCGCGAACTGTGGGCAGCAGGTGCAGGGTGACCGGCCACCGAACCGGGGGCGTACCGAACGCGTTGCGGGTATTGCGCACGATCTTCTTACCCACCAACCGGTTGCCGATGGCACCGATGAGGGCGCCGATACCGACCGGCAGCATCTTGCCGAGCAGCAGCGCACCGCGCCGCAGCGTATACCGCCTGACGGCGTACTTGAGCATCCGCGAATTCAACTGGGACAACGCCGGCATCGGCAGCGATGCCACGCCTTCGGAGAGCCATGCACCGTTGGTGCGGCGCGAACCGAGCAGTTCGGCGATCGCGTGCTTGCTGTCGTCGCCGACCAGCACGGCCAGCACCAGGGCGCGGCGGCGTTCCCGGTTTTCGACCGGAACGCCGTGCACCGCGGCGGTCGCCAGCGCGAAAAAGGCGGTGGCCTCGAGGAACACCGCCGTTTCCCCAGCTGCCGCGGACAACACCGCCAGGGTGCCGATGCCCGGAAGTACCGCCGCCGAGCCCACCGCTGCTCCGCTGGCAGTGATGGCGGCCAGAAAACGCTTCTCCAGCTTCGCGGCGATGACGGCAGGGGGGGCTCCGGGGTTGGCGCGGCGAAGCCGTTCGACATACGCCGTGGCCGCAGGTCCCTGGATCCGCGAGCTGCGCTCGATGATGTGTGCCAGTGCGCGGGCGGATGCCTTGGGCTTCTCGTTGGTGGCAGCGGGCAGCGAGTCGTCCGCTGAGTGCGTCCGTCGGGCGCTCATAAGTGCCTCCGAGGTGATTGCCGGCTCCGCAGCGGGCCGTTGGCGGCCCCATCGTCACTCGGCGAGTCCTATGTGGATTGCCTTCAGGCTAGCGCCGCCGCCGGGAATCGTGTGGCAGGCGTCCCTCCCGATTGCTCCGACAGGAATAATCGGCCGGGAAGGCCTGGCCGGCGCCCAGGCGCCTGCCGACCGGGTGGGCCAGCTGATCGCAACACGGATCGGGGAGTTCCCGCAGGTTGGCATCGCACTTGCCGAGGTCGATACCCTGGACAGCGATGCCGCGGCGAACGCGGTCGTTGACCGCTTCGGGGCCGCTGACGGCCCGGGCCGCCGAGACCATGGTGGTTCGCGACGCCGGTGTCACGCCAGGTTGGGTACCTGGCGGCGTTGGGGTACACGCTGGCAATGGTGCAGATCGAGCGCTGGTGGCTGCCTGAGTTCGTCAGCTGGCCGCGATCGGGTCAACGCGACCTGCAGGCGGTGTCCGACGGGCGAGGTACGGAATCAAGACGGGGTAGGCAGATGACCACGGTGACTGCTGGAGGGCGAGCGGGTGAGGGCACCCGTCTGGCGACCAAGCGCAGGACAGCCGGGAGCCCGTGGGACGCGCTCTGGGCGATGATGGTCGGCTTCTTCATGATCTTGCTCGACTCCACGATCGTCGCGGTCGCCAATCCGACCATCAAAGACAAGCTGGGCACCGGTTACGACACGGTGATCTGGGTGACCAGCGCTTACCTGCTGGCTTTCGCAGTTCCCTTATTGGTGGCCGGCCGCCTCGGCGATCGGTTCGGTCCGAAGAACGTTTACCTGGCCGGCCTCGCGGTATTCACCGCCGCCTCGCTGTGGTGCGGGCTGTCGGGGACCATCGGGATGTTGATCGCCGCCCGGGTGGTGCAGGGCATCGGCGCCGGGGTGCTCACCCCACAGACGCTGTCGGTGATCACCCGCATTTTCCCGCCGGAACGGCGCGGGATGGCGATGAGCGTGTGGGGTGCTACCGCCGGCGTCGCCACATTGGTCGGACCGTTGGCCGGCGGCGGGCTGGTGGACGCGCTCGGCTGGGAATGGATTTTCTTCGTCAACGTCCCGATCGGGATCATCGGTCTGGGGCTGGCGGCCTGGTTGATGCCCGTGCTGCCCACACACAAGCACCGATTCGACCTGGTTGGCGTGGGATTGTCCGGGCTGGCAATGTTCCTGATCGTCTTCGCTCTGCAGGAGGGCCAGGCGGGCGGGTGGGCGCCGTGGATCTGGGCGGTGTTCGTCGCCGGCATCGGATTCATGACCGCGTTCGTCTATTGGCAGTCGATCACCCGCGACGAGCCGCTGATCCCGCTCGACATCTTCCGTGACCGTGACTTCAGCCTTGCCAATCTCGCTGCTGTCGTCATTGGGTTCGCGGCCACTGCGATGGTGCTGCCGTTGATGTTCTACGCCCAAGGTGTATGCGGACTGTCGCCCACACGTTCGGCTCTGCTGACCGCGCCGATGGCGGTCACCAGTGGCCTGCTCGCGCCGGTCGTCGGCAAGATCGTCGATCGTTCCCACCCCCGGTCGATGGTCGGTTTCGGCTTCTCGGTGTTGGCGATCGGACTCACCTGGCTCTCGATCGCGATGACCCCGTCCACGCCCATCTGGCAGTTGGTTTTGCCATTTGCCGCATTAGGTGTCGGGATGGCGTTCATCTGGTCGCCGCTGGCCGTCACCGCGACGCGCAACCTGGCGCCGCGGCTGGCCGGCGCCGGTTCCGGTGTCTACAACGCGACCCGTCAGGTGGGCGCCGTGCTGGGCAGCGCCGGCATGGCCTCCTTCATGACGTCGAGGGTCCGCTCCGAGATGCCGCCGATGCCCGGCCAGGCGCTCGGTCCCAACGGCGGCAAGGGCGCCGCCTTGGAGCTGCCGGCATTCCTGCGCGAGCCCTTCTCGGCGGCAATGTCCCAGTCGATGCTGCTGCCGGCGTTCATCGCGCTGTTCGGGGTGACGGCGGCGCTGTTCATGATCGGCTTGATTGGGTCGGCGCGTGCCCACGCCGGTGGTTCCGAAGCCCTGACTCGCCGGATCCGATTAAGGCCCAACGCGTCACACGTTGTTCCAGGCGACGCGCGGGGTGGCTACCCGGTGGGCCACGACGAGGACTTCCGGGATGGCTTCGCCGACGACGATGACTACGTCGAGTACATGTTGTCGCCCCCTGTGCCGCGCGAGCGGTCCCGCGATGTCCAGCCGGTTCAGGCCCACAGCGATGACGACGACAACACCGAACCGTTGCCCGTTCACGCCGAGCACCCGCGACCGGCACCCGCCGAGACGTGGCACCCTCTTCTCGAGGATGACCCGGCGGTACCGGAGGTCGAGCCGATCGGATTCGCCCACAACGGTTTCCACGTCGACGACGAGCACCGTCTCCGGCCCATCGAGCAATTATCGCCGCCGGAGCACCCGCCGTCGCGGCCCCGGCACTACCGTGCCGATCCAGACAGCACAGCCGGCTACGGACGGCATTCGTCCCGGGGTCACTAGCCCGCCGGCACAGCAACTCCAGCTGGCTTAGCAGTGGCAGTCAAAGCCAAGAACGCGCCCAGCTCGACCAGGCCCGCGGGTGCGGCGGGCAGGTAGTTGGTCAACGCCTCGGCGCGCACGATCACTGCCGCATACTGTGCGCGGCTGATCGCCACGTTCAGTCGGTTTCGGTTCAGCAAGAACGGAATTCCCCGTGGAATGTCCTCCACCGACGAGGCCGTCATAGAAATGAGAACCATTGGTGCTTGGGCGCCCTGAAACTTGTCGACGGTCCCGACGCGGACATCGCCGAGCCCGGCGGCTGCCAGCCGATGACGCAGCAAGATCACCTGCGCGTTATAGGGCGCCAGCACCAGCACGTCGGCGGCCGTCAACGGCCGTGCGCCGCGCTCGTCGGTCCACCTCGAACCGACCAGCACCTTGAGCTGTGCCACGATGGCCTCGGCTTCTTCCGTGCTCTCGGTCGCGTTGCCCGCGTGGCGAACTTCAAGGACATGGACCCCGGGTGGATATCCGTCGAGGCGGCGCGCGGCGGTGACCTCGGCGTAGGACCGCAACCGGCCTCCGTACGCCAGCGCTGACACCGGTGCGCACACCGCCGGATGCATGCGGTGCGTGCGGTCCAGGAAGTACCCCCGCTCGGCGGGCAGCGTGCGGCAATTTTCGACCAGCCAGCCCAGCGCAGACCCGTCAACCGGCTCTGGATGTAGGCCTTGGCTGACCTGAGGCAGCTGTTGTGGGTCGCCCAGCAACAGCAGGTTCGTAGCGGCCGGCGCCACGGCAATGGTGTTGGCCAGACAGAATTGGCCGGCCTCGTCGATCACCAGCAGGTCCAGGCTGCCCGGCGGAACGCGGGCGGGGTTGGCGAAGTCCCATGCGGTACCGCCGATCACGCACCCGGCTGTGCCGGTGATGAAACCGGCGTACTCCTGCTCGGCGATCTGTTGCCAGCGGACATCTTGGCGGTCGGATGGCTTCTTCGCTATGCGAAGCGGATCGGTACCGGCATCGATCGCGCAGTCGAGCAGATTCTCCACCACGGCATGCGATTGCGCGACCACACCGATGCGCCAGCCGTGTTCGGTGAGCAGCCGCGCGATGGCCTGCGCGCCGGTATAGGTCTTGCCGGTTCCAGGCGGTCCGTGTACCGCCACATACGACGCGTCCAGGTCGAGCAGCGCCACCGCGATGTCTCCGACCGTATCGCCTGTACGCGGTAGCGCTGCGCCAGAGCGGGTTCGAGGCCGGCGGCGCAACAGGATGTCGAGCAGTGCGGTACGGGGCAGGTGCGGCAGTCCCGCGGCGATGTTTACCGCCGTCGACTCGATTGAGTCGCGAAGCGCCGTTGTCTTAATAGGCGGACCAGGGGTGAGAGCGAATGGGAACTGATGAAAAGTGTTGCCGTCCTGAGGTGTTCGTTCCAGCACGATCACCTCGGTCGGTATGGTCCAATCGTCGGCCGCCGCGACAGTGGCGCGGCCTGCGGCCCGTCGATCAGGATTATCGGTCAGGCCGGGCGGCGCTGGTGGCTCGTAGAGCGCGAAGACCTCGGAGTTGAGTGCACCGCGCGCCAATTCGCCGGTTAGCTGTAGGCGACGTTGCAGTTTGCGCGCACGCGGAGGCCTGTCCCAATCGGCGGCGACGGCCGCGTCGCTGACCATGAAGACGTTGGTGTCATCCGCCCATTCATCAACCGGGTAGTTCAGCCGGTCGAAATGCGCCCACCAGAACGGTTTGTCCTCGCGGCGGTGATAGCCGCGTGCCGCCGCCACCAGTGCTACCGCGGTCTGCTCGGGCGTGCGCGGGCCTGCCTCCGCAACTTCGGTGAACTCCGCCAGAGCGGCCGCCAGCTGATCATGCTGCTCGATGCTTTCGCCGTCGCAAACAGCTTGGGCACCAATGGGTGTGATGCCGTATTCGAATGCCCGGATCAGCAGCCAGTCGCGCAGAGCACGGGTTGACCGGCAGTCGTAGAGGTTGTAATCCTCGATCTCGTTCAGCACGGCCGCCGCCTCATCGAGCCGACCCTCGCCACGAAGCTGGCAGTATCGCGCGTACTGGGTGATCGAGTCGGTGGCCGTGGTCACCTCGCCGGAGCGCAGCTGCGATCCCATATAAAGCGGCTCCAGGGCCTTGAGGCCGAGAGAATCGCTACCGACGCGAATGCTTTTGCGCACGATCGGATACAAGTCGACCAGCGTCCCGGTGCGCAGCAGCTCGTCCACCTCGTCTTCGCCGACTCCAAACCGTCCGGCCAGGCGCAGCAGGGCTGTCTTTTCGTAGGAGGCGTAGTGGTAGATGTGCATTTTCGGGAAGCGCTTGCGCCGCTTGGCCACCAACGCCAGGAAGTCGGTCAACGCCCTGCGCTCGTCGCGGCGGTCATGGGCCCACAGCGGATGGAAAGCCCCCGACCGACCGCCTTCCAACACGCCGAACAGATATTCCAGGCCCCAGTCGGTGCCGTCGGCTGTCCAGAGCGGGTCACCCTCGAAGTCGAAGAACAGATCCCCCTGGTCGGGATTGGGCAACAGTGCCAATGGCTGCGGGTCCGCCACCTCGAACTGAGGTGTGCCGGTATCACGTTGCCGCACTTGAAGTTTGGCCTGGGCGACCAGCTTGTCCAGCGTGCGGGCCGGTAGATCGGCGACCGGGCCGGTGCGATCGGCCAGTTCGGCCAATGTGTTGATTCCCGCGTCGATCAGCTTGGCGCGCTGAGTGACCCGCATGCCCGCGACCAGCAGCAGATCGTCGGTTGCCTGCACCTGCTCCGCGCAGGCGGAGCAGCGGAAACATGCGTGTACCCGCTCGTCGTCCCAGCGCACCGGTATGCCGCCGGCGTGGTGCTCATCGAGCAGGTGCTGCAATCGCGCACGCTGCTCGAGGTACACCGGGACCAGCTCGTCGATGCGGTAGCGCACCACTTTGCCGTTGCCGAGCACCAACTCGGCCTCGGGGGATACCGGGATACCGGAGCGGCTCAAGGTGTCGGCATAGGCGGCGATTTGTAGAAGTGCGGTGACCTTTTCCGAGCGGGCCAGCTTGGTGTCGGAGACGCGGTACTGCTGGCCGTCGCGCACCAGGAAATCGGCGAATCCGACGAAGCGGCCGTCGAACATTGTGGCTTGGTACACCACCGCTGCGTTGTTGGCGATGGCGCGCTGGGTCGCCGCGGCGGCGGCGGTCAGAGCGGCGACGGTGTAAGCCGGGTGGCCGATCACGACTACCGCGTCGCCGCAATCCGCACGCAGTTGTTCGAGGCGGCGTCGCTCATGCTGGTCACCGAGAGCGGCGGTGCGCTTTAGTAATTCGTCCTCGACGATGCTGCCGGTAGCCCAGCCAAGCCGCGCGTCGAAATCCCTCAGCAGGGCGTATTCACAGCGAGCGGCGGCCGCGAGATCCGACGCGCTGTAGATGATGCTGTCGCCTGCCATGAACACAGCAGCAACTGTAGGCCGACCGACCGACAGGATTGGTTAGCCAACACCGTTGGCGATCAGCTCGACCCCGTTGCCGTTCCACCGGAACTTCACCACGCTGGGCAGGCCGATACCGCCGGAGTACACCAACGCCACCGTGTCGCCGGTGCACTGCGAGGTGTCGATCCCGTTGAACCCGTAGGTGTCGGGGACTCCTTGCGGCGGTATCAACTTGCCGAGATGAAACATCACCGCCCTGGTGTTGGGACTCTCGGCGTTCGTGTTGGCCTTGACGATCACCGCTGACAGCTGGGCGCACTCGTTGTAGTTGCCGGCCAACGGTTCGGGATTCCACGGCTGCTGGCTGCGGGGGTCGCGGGGCAGCTCCGACACCGCTCGGGCAATCGCGGGTGCGCTGAGGTTGACGGCGCACGGGTCGGCTGCCGCGGAACTGGTGCCGGTGCTGGTCGGGGTCGTGCTGGCGGACGGTGGTCCTGGTTTGCCGGGTGCGGCAGTGGGCTGGGCCGTCGTGGCCTGCGGCGTCTTGGCGACGGTCGAGTCGCCCGATCCGCAGCCGCTCAAGGTTGCGGCGATCAGTGCGGCGGCGGTAAGCCCAGTCAGCCGCCGGACACCACGGTGTCGTCTCCACACAAGGTCGCACCGTACCCCGAGCGGTGCGGCCGACGTGGCAGGCGTGGCCGAGCATTGCTGGACGACGCCTTAAACTTTGTTTTCAAATGGCCTCCCCAGACAGCGCCGCCCCGACGTTTGCCGACCTGCAAATCCACCCCTCGGTCCTGCAGGCTGTCGTCGATGTCGGTTACGAGTCGCCGTCGGCGATTCAGGCGGCGACGATCCCGGCATTGATGGCCGGGTCAGACGTGGTGGGGCTGGCTCAGACCGGGACGGGCAAGACAGCCGCTTTCGCGATCCCGATCCTGTCCAAGATCGACACCGACAGCAAAGCGACTCAGGCGCTGGTGCTGGCGCCGACTCGCGAGCTGGCGCTGCAGGTGGCCGAGGCGTTCGGCCGTTACGGCGCCCACTTGCCCCGGATCAACGTATTGCCGATCTACGGCGGGTCGTCCTACACGGTGCAACTGGCCGGGCTGAGACGTGGGGCCCAGGTGGTGGTCGGTACCCCCGGCCGGGTCATCGACCACCTGGAACGCGGAACCTTGGATCTGTCTCGGGTGGATTACCTGGTGCTCGACGAGGCCGACGAGATGCTGGCCATGGGCTTCGCCGAAGACGTCGAGCGGATTCTGTCCGAAACGCCGGAATACAAACAAGTCGCGCTGTTCTCCGCGACCATGCCGCCTGCGATCCGCAAACTCACGTCCAGGTACTTACACGACCCGACCGAAGTCAGCGTCAAAGCGAAAACAGCGACCGCTGAGAACATTTCGCAGCGCTACATTCAGGTCGCCGGTCCGCGCAAAATGGATGCGCTCACCCGGGTGCTGGAGGTCGAGCCCTTCGAGGCAATGATCGTGTTCGTTCGGACCAAGCAAGCCACCGAGGAGGTGGCCGAACGGCTTCGCGCCCGCGGGTTTTCCGCGGCGGCCATCAACGGCGACATGCCGCAGAGCCAGCGCGAGCGGACCATCGCGGCGCTGAAGGAAGGCGGCTCAAAAGGACTGGACATCCTGGTTGCCACCGATGTCGCTGCCCGAGGACTCGACGTCGAGCGGATATCGCATGTGCTCAACTACGACATCCCGAATGACACCGAGTCGTATGTCCACCGGATCGGGCGCACCGGCAGGGCCGGGCGGTCGGGTGCCGCGCTGCTTTTCGTCTCGCCGCGAGAGCGCCACCTGCTCAAGGCGATAGAGAAAGCAACGCGGCAAAAGCTGACCGAGGCCGAACTCCCCAGCGTCGAAGACGTCAACGCGCAACGGGTGGCGAAATTCGCCGATTCGATCACCGACAGCCTTGGCGCCCCGGGCATCGAGTTGTTCCGCAGCCTGGTCGAGAAGTACGAGCGCGAGCACGACGTTCCGATGGCTGACATCGCGGCGGCGCTGGCGGTGCAATCGCGGGACGGCGAAGCCTTTCTCATGTCACCCGAGCCGCCGCCCGACCGTCGTGCAAAACAGCGTGAGGACCGGCCCGCCAGGTCCACCCGCAAGGCCGGCGAGGGCCCCCGGACGGGGTTGGCCACTTATCGCATTGCGGTAGGGAAGCGGCACAAGGTCAGCCCGGGCGCGATCGTGGGCGCCATCGCCAACGAAGGCGGCTTGCACCGCAGCGATTTCGGCCACATCGCCATCAAGCCCGACTTCTCACTGGTCGAGCTGCCCGCCAAAATGTCTCGCGAGACCCTCAAAGCCCTTGAGCGAACTCGTATTTCCGGCGTGCTGATCAACCTGCAGCCGGATCGCGGTCGAGACAACACCAAGCGTCGCGATCGCGGCGGGACGCGGCGGGAACCCGCCGGATGACCCGAGCCGACGCCACGGCCGACCAGGGTGGACTGGAACAGGTCTCCGGGCCTGACCGGGTCGCGTCGCTGACAGGCATTCGTGCGGTTGCCGCCCTTCTGGTGGTCGGGACCCATGCGGCGTATACCACCGGCAAATACGTGCAAGGCTACTTCGGTCTGGTCTGCTCCCGAATGGAGATCGGTGTCCCGATCTTCTTTGTGTTGTCCGGTTTCCTGTTGTTCCAGCCTTGGGTGAAATCGCTTGTCATCGGCGGTCCGTCGCCGTCGGTGAGCCGTTACGCCCGGCACCGAGTGCGGCGCATCATGCCGGCCTACGTCGTCACCGTGCTGCTCGCTTACCTGATCTACCACTTCCGGGCGGCCGGGCCGAACCCCGGGCACACCTGGATCGGGTTGTTGCGCAATCTGACGTTGACGCAGATCTACACCGGCAATTACCTAACCGGTTATTTACATCAGGGTCTGACCCAGATGTGGAGCCTGGCGGTGGAAGCCGCCTTCTACGTGGTGCTGCCCCTGCTGGCGTACTTACTGTTGGTGGTGGTGTGCCGCCGGCAATGGCGGCCAGCGCGGCTGCTGTTGGGTCTTGGCGGGCTGGCGCTGATCTCTCCGGCCTGGCTGATCCTGGTGCACCTCACCACCTCGGTGCCGAATGGGAGCCGGCTGTGGCTGCCCACCTACCTGATCTGGTTCCTGGCCGGCATGAGCCTGACGGTGTTGCAGGCGATGGGGGTGCGATGTTACGCGTTCGTCGCGCTACCGCTCGCCGTCATCTGCTACTTCATCGCTTCGACGCCGATCGCGGGGGACCCGACGACATCGCCGCTTGGCCTGTCGCAAGCGCTGTACAAAGCGGTTTTCTACGCGGCGATCGCTGCGCTGGCGGTGGCGCCGCCGGCGTTGGGCAACCAGGGCTGGTACTGCCGGTTCCTCGCGACTCGGCCGATGGTGTGGCTCGGTGAGGTCTCCTACGAGATCTTCTTGATCCACTTGGTGACAATGGAATTCGCGATGGTTTACGTGATGCGGGATCACGTTTACACCGGTTCGATGCTTGGGCTGTTTGTCTCGACGCTGGTGTTGACCATTCCGTTGGCATGGCTGCTGCATCGCTTCACCAGGGTCCGGCAATAACCTCAGGCCTTCTGTTCGACCGGCACCACGACCGGGACGACGAACTCCTCGACCATCGCCTGCTCGTCGGCCACGTCGCGGCCCGGGAAGATCAGCAGCGACGTGATCACCCGGACCAGCCAGCGACCGCAGCTTTCGACTATCGCCGGGTCGTCGGCGCCGAGCGAGTTGACGAACGCCGCTGCCAGCGCCGCGATCACGTCGGACTGCTCAGCCACCTCGCCGCCGATCGGCGGCTGCGTGGTCGCGAACCACGCAGCCAGCGCGGGGCTTTCGCGGACCAGGCGAAGGGTGGTCGCGATGCCTGCACTCAGCCGTTCGCGGGGGTCGGTGATGCCGCTGATCTGCTCCTTGATCGCGTCGAAGAGCCGATAGGTCTCGCGGTGCACATACGCACTGCGCAACGCCTCGCGATTTTCGAAGTAGCGGTACAGGGTCGCGCGGGAACAGCCTGCGGCCTTGGCGATTTCGTTCATCCCCACCGAACCGGGATCGTAGCGGGTGAACAAATCTTCGGCGGCGTCGAGAATCCGATCCGCGGCTACCTCGGTGCGGCGCTGCGAGAGCCAGTCATTCGCCGCCATCAGGACGTGACCCGGAACGGGACCGACAGTGGACGTCGAACGTAGCTTCCGCCGGCCCAGCGGATGCCGGCCTCGTCGACCTCGAAATCCGGGCAACGCGAAAGCAATTCGGTCAACGCGACCCGCGACTGCATCCGCGCCGCGGCCGCGCCCAAACAGTGGTGAGCGCCGTGGCTGAATGTCAGGATGTTGCGCGGGCACCGCCGTACGTCGAGCTCAGCGGCGTCGGGCCCATACTGGCGCTCGTCGCGGTTCGCCGACCCGTAGAGCAGAAAAACTCGGCGGCCGGCCGGCACCGTGGTGTCGCCGATGGTGACGTCGCGGGTGGCGGTGCGGGCCAGACCCTGCACCGGTGACGTCAGTCGCAGCAACTCGTCGACCGAGTCCCCGATCAGGTCCGGGTTCTCGACGAGCACTTGCCGCTGGTCGGGACGCTGGTGCAGCAGTTGCACCGAGCCGCCCAACATGCCTGTGGTGGTGTCATTTCCACCGGTGACCATCGTGAACGTGAACGCCAGCACCGACAGCGTGCCGGCGATGTCGCCGTCGGCGCCGACGCCGGCGGCCACCAGGTGCGAGATGGTGTCGTCCTCCGGTTCGCGGCGGCGCCGCTCGATCAGCTCGCTGAAGTAGGCCATCATCGACCCGACCGCGTCGCCGACTGTTTCCAGCGCGCCGCCGATGCCGCCGGCGTTGGTGTTGGCCGCCACGATCGCCTCAGTCCATCCGTCGAATTGGGCGCGGTCTTCTTCGGGCACACCGAGGTAATGCGCGACGACCATCGACGGCAACGGCTTGAACAGCTCGGCAACGATGTCGCCACCGCCGTTGGCGCGCATCCGCTCGATGCGCTCGACGACGAACTCGCGGACCTTGGGCTCGACCGCCTCCACCTGTCGCGGCGTGAAACCGCGCGACACCAGCTTGCGGAATTCGGTGTGCACCGGCGGATCTTGCATCACGAATGGTGGATTGTCTTGCAGCCCGATCAGTTCCAGCTCACCGTAATTGACGGTCAGACCCTGCGCGGACGAGAACGTCTCATGGTCGCGGGCCGCCGCCCACACATCGGCATGCCGGGACAGCACGTAGTAGTCGTGATCGGGTTTGGTTTCCGGCACCACCTGGTGCACCGGGTCATGGTCGCGCAGCGCGCGGTACATCGGCCACGGGTCGGGCCAGGTTTCGGCGGTCGCCAATTGGAAGCGGGGCCCGTGAGACAAAATTGCTGGCATGTCTTATAGGTACGACAAATTGCCGAGGGTGTCAAGTAATGCGGCCGGGAGAAGCTCCACCAGAAGGGGTTTTTGTAGGTTCTCATCCGACATGGCGGAATTCTCATTTTCGTGGCGGACGAATGGCGGATCCGCCAACAAAGATGAGAATCTGATTAGCTGATCTACGCATCACGGTAGGCGGTTTCCGGGTTTCCGCACGAAGGGGTAACTCCGAGTGTCACGCTGAATTAGCGGCGGTTTGACCGCGCGGAGTAAGCAGTGTTGGGTGCGGTCGGCAGCTAGTAGAGCGCTGTACGGCGGCGGCGGAACCGACTGGTGACATCACGGTGCAACAACTCAACGATCTCCCCGGCCACTTGCTGGTTGAACGGGTGACCCTCGAGGCGCTGCAAACCTTCCTGGATGAGGTCCCTTGGGAGCAGCTCAGCGGTGTCACGGACAGCTGAAGTAAGGAAATTCGGCCGTGATCCGCGCTGGGTCGGGCGCGACACCGGCGCCCAGCGGGGAGTTGGTCAACACCGACAGCACGTTGTCCAGCACGTTGTCCATCAGCCCGCGCCCGTTCATTCCGGTGTAGTCGAAGGATGCGGGCGTGCCCAGCTCGTAGGGCAGGGTCATCGATCCGAACAGGTCGGCCACGCGTCGCGCGTAGGCGGCCGGATCAGCGGAAGTGCCGGCGAGTGTGACGTATTTGGTGACGGTGTCGATGGTGCGCGCGACGAACCGCGAATTGTCCCCGGACGGGGCGGTCGAGTTGAACGCCTCGCTCAACTCGTCGTCGTTGAGGTGGAGGTGGGTGAACATCGGCAGGCCCCAGCGGGCCACCTGCTGCTCAGGCGCGTGGCCGCACAGCGACACCGTGGCCCAGGCCTGCACCCTGGTCGTGCTGCTGATCAACTCGTTGGGCGCCTCGACGACGATGCCGGCGACGGTCCGATCCCGGAAGATGTTGACGTGGTTGGCGAAAGCCTCGGGTTTGTAGACGCCGGCCGCGGAGGCATCCCTGAAGTCATTGAGGCCCGCATTAGCGCCGAACACATCATGCACCACTCCGGCGAAGACGCGCACCCCGCTCTCGCCGGCGACTGTGACGCCGGTCGTTCCCGACGCGATCAACTCGCCAGATCCACCCTGAGCTGCGTCGGCGCCGGTGGCGAGGCGCAGCTCGAAGGTCTGTGCGTGTCCGCCCGCGGGGGCCGCGCTGTGCACCACCTCAGCGAACTTGAGTTTGAAGGACACCTCCTCATGGGCGTCACTGTCTGTGTCGAAGCGAAACACGTAGAGAGCCTCATCGCGAAAAGGGGCAGACGTCTCCGCGGTGGCCGCCGGGTTGACCGTCATCGCCATCACGGTCGTCTTTCCGGGGTCGCCGGCGAAAAGATAGAAATCGCAGAGATTCAGACGGGGGTCTTCGCGACCCGTCGGGGTGTCGAAGTGATGGGACATCGGTCTCGGCTCTCCTGAATCCGTCAGCGACAGGCATGGTGAGACGTCGGCGAGCTGCGTCCATTCTGCGCCGGTCACCGGCGAGAGGCAACGGGAAACCCGATGTCACGGATGTGCTGAGTACCCATCAGTTCGCGTCCAATTGCAGTCGGTGAGCGTGCAGCGCAGCGTGGCACCGACGGTGCCCTTCAGGTTGTCCGGGCACGTGACGAATTCGGGTGCGTGCCCGAATTGTTGGTTGAGCTGGGTGCTGATCTGGCCGGCGATGTCGTCCTTGCTGACCGTCTCGATGATGTCGAAGTTCACCGTGCCGCCGTTAACGCTGCTGACGGTGACGTTGACGCCGTCGTTCTGCCCGTTGGTTGTCATGGTGCAGTCCGACATCGATCGTCTCCGAAATCGCGGACAACCGTATGGTCCCATTAGGATCCGCCACAAAGATGAGAAAATTGCGTCCGCCATTTTGATGAGAACTTTACAAAGCTGCATGTAAAGACGCCGCTATCCGCCACGTAGTCTGAGAACCTACAGTTTTCCCGAGGCGCCCGTTGATCTCTCGGGCTGTGGGTTCTCGGCGCGGGGCAGACATACCACGTCAATGGTTGGACAATGCAGCGGGAGAGCCGAAATCCAGACAACGTCAAGTGCCTTCGGATTTCTGTGGAAAGGATGACGATGAAGACCGTACTCGCGGGATTGGGAAGCGCCGCGCTGGTTCTCGTGCCATCAGCCAGCGCCGACGTACCCGGCCTTGCCCCGTTTGTCGGGACGTGGCAAAACCACGAGGCAAGGCTCGTGATCGACAACACTGGCACCGGCGTCGATACCTACGCGGACCTCGGCGTTTGTCCGAGTTGCTCGGAAAGCGATGCGCCGCGCGGCACCCTCACCTTCACCTTGACATCCGCCACCGACGGCCTGGCCATCGGAAGCGTCACAGCCAGTTCCGATCCAGCCAATCACGGCGTCGGTGACCCGGTGACCGCTACGCTCGCCGAAGGCTCGCCGGGTCAACTCCTTCAGATCACCGTCGGGGGCATGCAGCAATTACCGTTCTGCGACAGCACCGCGGCAGCAACCGGCCAGTGCGGTGCCTGAATTCGTAAAGTCGATGGGACGTAGGTTTCCTATCGGGATCGTGTGAGCTCGCCGGGACCGAAGAAGCTGCTGGCACTGCTTTGGTGCGGATCAGATGCCCGCGCCGGGATTGAGCAGGCCCAGCGGGTCCAGCGCGTCCTTGATGCGCCGATTCAGCGCCATCGCCTCGGGCCCGAGATAGCCGGCCAGCCAGGGCCGCTTCAACCGCCCGACACCGTGTTCGCCGGTGATCGTGCCACCGAGGCGCAGGGCAAGATCCATGATCTCGCCGTACGCCAGCTCGGCCTGCTCGGTCATCGCAGGGTCGGCGGGATCGTGCACGATCAGCGGATGGGTGTTGCCGTCACCGGCGTGCGCGATCACCGAGATGACCAACTCCCGCTCGGCAGCGATGCGTTCGATCCCGGCGACGAGGTCGGCCAGCGCGGGTAGCGGCACCCCGACGTCTTCGAGCAGCAGCGGGCCCTTGGCTTCCACCGCCGGGATCGCGAACCGGCGGGCGGCGACGAACGCTTCACCCTCGGCTGGATCGTCGGTCGAAAAAACCTCGGTCGCACCGTATTCGGTGAACACCCCGGCCATGAATTCGGCGTCTTCAGCGGCCGCGTGCCCCCTTTCATCGGAGGCGCCCAGCAATAGTGCGGAGGCGCCGCGGTCCAAGCCCATCCGAAGTTTGTCTTCTACCGCGTTGATCGCGACCGCGTCCATGAACTCCAACATCGCCGGGCGTAGCCGCGCGGTCACCGCGAGCACCGCTTCGGCAGCCGCTTTCACCGACGCGAAATTGGCGACCACGGTGCTCAACGGCTGCTGCGGCGGCACCAGTCGCAGCGTGACCTCGGTGATGACGCCCAGGGCTCCTTCGCTGCCGACGAACAGCTTGGTCAGGCTCAGCCCGGCGACGTCTTTGAGCCGCGGTCCGCCCAGCCGGACTGCGGTGCCGTCGGCCAGCACCACCTGCACTCCCAGCACGTAGTCGGTGGTGACGCCGTACTTCACGCAGCACAGGCCGCCCGCGTTGGTCGCGATGTTGCCGCCGATGCTGCAGATCTCATACGACGACGGGTCAGGCGGATACCACAGCCCGTACTCGGCAACCGTCTTCTTCACCTCGGCGTTGAGCAGTCCCGGTTGGCACACGGCGGTGCGAGTGACGGGGTCGACGGTGATGTCGCGCATCTTCTCCGTGCACAGCACGATTCCGCCGTCCACGGCGGTGGCGCCCCCCGACAGGCCGGTACCCGCACCGCGGGTGACCACCGGAACGTGATGGGCACTGGCCCACCGCATGACGATCTGCACTTCCTCGGTGCGCCGCGGACGCACCACGGCCATCGGCTTTCCCGCCGACGGATCGAAGGCCCGGTCTTGTCGATAGGACTCGGTCACCGCGGGGTCGGTGACCACGGTCCCCTCGGGCAGCTCGGCGATCAGCCCGGCCAGCACATCGGCGCCCATGGAGGCGATCCTACGGAGGCGCGTGTGCTATTTGACTCCCGGTAGCCGGCGCAACATCCGCAGCCCGGTCGTCATCACCCGCGCGTAGACGTCGCCACGAACGCCCCTGGGTGCTCCGACCGGCAGCAGGCGTTCGGTCGCAATCGTCTGCGACTCGGTGTATTTGAGGATTCCGTGCTCGCCGTGGCGGCGCCCCAGGCCGGAGTCTTTCATGCCGCCCATCGGCGCATCGACCGACGCCCAGGCGGCGGCGTAGGCGCCGTTGACGTTGACGGTGCCGGCTTGCAGTTGCGCGGCCACTCGCCGCCCACGGGCCGGGTCGCTGGTCCACACTGCGAAGTTCAGTCCATAGACGCTGTCGTTGGCTTTCTCGATCGCCTCTTGCTCGTTCTCGACGGGATAGAGCGACACCACCGGCCCGAACGTCTCGTCGGCGAACGCGGTCATACCCTCGTGCACGTCAGCGAGGATCGTCGGTTCGTAGAAGTGCGGCCCGATCTCCGGTCGCGCCCGTCCACCGGTCAGCACCCTGGCGCCCTTACCCACCGCATCGTTGACGTGCTCGGTGACGGTCTGCAGCTGCTTCGCACTGATCAGTGAGCCCATATCGGCGGAGTAATCAAGCGCCGCCGAAAGCTTCAAAGATTTCGTCGCCTTGACGAACTGGTCGACGAACGCGTTCCACGACGACCTCGGCACGTAGATGCGCTCGACGGAAATGCACAACTGGCCGGCGTTGGAGAACGCGGCACGCACCGCGCCCGCGGCGGCTTTGGCGGGGTCGGCGTCGTCGAGAACCAGCAGCGCGTTCTTGCCTCCCAACTCCATGGAGCAGTCGATCAGCCGCTCGGCGGCTTGCTTTGCCACGTCGCGGCCTACGCCGGTGGAGCCGGTGAACATCAGAAAATCGGATTGCTCGATGATCGGTGTGCCGAGTTCGGATCCCGGGCCGGTGACCACCTGGATCAACCCTGGCGGCATTCCGGCCTCCTCGAGCAGTTGCACCGCCCAGAGCGCCGAAAACGGGGTCCGGTCATCAGGTTTGGTCACCACCGCGTTGCCGGCGACGATTGCCGGGATCGCATCGCTGATGCCCAGCGTCAGCGGGTAGTTCCACGGCGAGATGATGCCGATTAATCCTTTGGGGTGGTGGTGTTCCCAGACTTCGGTGAGCACCAACTGCACCCCTTGGCGGCGCTTGGGGCGCAGGTACTCCTGCGCGGTGTGTGCGTAGTAGCGCGCGGTGATGCAGACGTCGAGCACTTCTTCGAAGGCGTGGCGGCGCGCCTTGCCGTTCTCCAGCTGGATGAGATCGAGCACCTCATCCTGACGCCGTAGTACGAGGTCGTGGAAACGCAGCAGCACCGCTGCGCGTTCGGCAATCGGGCGTGCCGCCCAGGCGGCCTGCACGGCGCGGGCGCGACCGGCCGCCGCCGCCACGTCGGCAGCCGAGCAATGCGGCACGCGGCCCAGCGGTTCGCCGGTCATCGCGTTCGTGATCTCGCGGTGTCGACTCGGGTCGGCGGCATCGACCCGGTTGGCCAGCGTTTCGAGCAGGTGTCCGACGTCGCGGGTGGTCGCCGATCGACTGGGGGAGCGAAGTGCGTTCATGGATCAATCCTTCTCCACGGCATCGTCGATGACTAGCCCGCAGCCGGTTCGCCGAAACACCGCGCTCAATCGACAACGGAGGGCTCGTCCAGTTCCCGAAGCGAGGAAAGCCGCAGCGACACCAGGCCGATGGCGATCATCGGAATGGCCAGCACCAGAAACGTCATCCGGAGCCCGGTGGCGTCGGTCAGTGGCCCGGCCAGCATGAAGCCCAGCGGGCCGGCGGCAAACGCCAGTGACGTCATCACGCCGACAACCCGACCGCGCAGTTGCGGCGGGGATTTGGACTGCATGACGTAGTTGTAGATCGGGGCGATCGGCCCGTAGACGAGACCGATGAGCCCACACAGCAGCAGGATCACCGGCAACGGCGGAAGCATCGAGATCAGCGCGGTGCACACGCCCAGCGTCAAGGTGGCCGTCAGCAGCGTCCACCGTCGGCTCAGCCGGCGGACCAGCAGTGGGTAAGCCAGCGCGCCGGCCAGTCCGCCGATGCTCAACGCGACCAGCACCCAGCCCAGATGCGCAGGCTCATGGCGGTCGGTGAAGTACTTGGGGAACAGCACACTTTCCATCGGCAGATACAGGGCGGTCATCGCCAGGTCGATTAGTGCCAGTGTGCGCAGCACCCGCAGATTCCACACGAACCGCAGCCCGTCGACCATCCCGGACCACAGCCCATCGGGGCGGGCAGCGGCCGGTGGCGCTGCCGCGCCGGGCAACCGCAATGCGCCGATCGCGAGGATGGATACACCGAACGCGCCGGCGGTGACCCACATGGTGTTGATACCGCCGATGGTGGCGATCAGCAGTCCGCCGAGTCCCGGGCCGACGATGTAGGCGACGTTGAAAATGGCCTCGTAGAAACCGTTGGTGCGATCCAGGCTCCACCCAGCACTCGCGGCGGCCTCGGGCAACATCGATTCCCGCGCGGTGATGCCGGCCGGATCGAACAGGGCACCCAGTGCGGCCAGCACTGCAAGCACGCCGACGGTCAGGCTGCCGCGTCCAACCGTGAGGGCCAGCACCGGAATTGCTGCGACGGTGGCCGCCGACAGCACATCGGAGATCAGCGAAACACGCTGTCTGCCAAGGTAATCCACTGCCGTTCCGGCGATCAGGGTGGAGAACAGCAGCGGCAATGAGGCTGCTCCTGCGACGATCGAGGCCTGGGATGCGCTGCCGTTGTGCTGCAGAACCAGCCAGGGAAACGTGATCATCGAGATACCGTTGCCGGCCGCAGCGGCCAAGGATGCGAACAAGATGAGGTGAAGGGGGCGGCGGGACGAGCGGGACGTTTTAGACGATGTTGCAGACATGGCGATTCGGGGCAGCAATCTAGCAGCGGCCCCGCCCGGCGGGCCAGCGATTTTCGCCGGTCGTGCACAGTAGAGCGGTGAGCCTCGCCCACCCGCGCACCGGCGCGCTCTTCGATTCGCCGGTGCAGCCCGGCACAGGCTGGCCCGGTGATCCGGCGACCGCCCGCACCGCGGTGGCCTTGGCACCGGCGGAGGTGGCCGCGATGGCTCTCGCCGCCGAATCGCCGGCCCAACTCGACGCCGAGGTGTCGATGTGCCGAGCCTGCCCACGATTGGTCGAGTGGCGTGAGCACGTCGCGCTGACCAAACGGCGGTCGTTCGCCGACCAGCCGTATTGGGGTCGGCCGGTGCCGGGCTGGGGGGCCGAGCATCCGCGGCTGATGATCCTCGGGCTGGCCCCGGCCGCCAACGGCGCCAACCGGACCGGTCGGGTGTTCACCGGCGATCGGTCCGGCGATGTGTTGTACGCGGCCATGCACCGGGCCGGCCTGGCGAATTCGCCGATCAGCGTGGATGCTGCCGACGGCCTGACGCTGAACGGCGTGCGGGTGGTGGCGGCGGTGCGTTGCGCGCCGCCGGACAACGCGCCGACGCCCGCAGAGCGGGCGACGTGCGCGCCGTGGTTGACCGCCGAATGGCGGCTGACCGGCGGCGACGTCCGGGTCATCGTGGCGCTGGGCGGATTCGGCTGGCGCTCGTCGTTGGACATGCTGCGGTCCGCGGGTGGCCGAATTCCCCGCCCGCAGCCGAAATTCGGTCACGGCGCCGAGGCGACATTGATTGCCGCACGCCGGGAGGTGGTGCTGTTGGGCTGTTACCACCCCAGTCAGCAGAACACGTTCACCGGCAAGCTGACCATGCAGATGCTCGACGACGTCTTCAACCGGGCCGCGGCGATCGCAGGACTATCGCGATGAGCGCACGCGTTAAGGATGTCATGCGCCTTTCGGTACTTGACCTCGTCCCGGTGCGCACCGACCAGACCACCTCGGATGCGTTGGCAGCCACCGTGCGCCTGGCGCAGACCGCCGACCGGCTGGGCTTCACCCGCTACTGGGTCGCCGAGCACCACAACATGCCGTCGGTCGGTGCGACCAGCCCGCCGGTGTTGATCGCCTACCTGGCGGCGCAGACGTCGCAGCTGCGGCTGGGATCCGGCGGTGTGATGCTGCCTAATCACGCCCCGTTGGCGGTGGCCGAGCAGTTCGCACTGCTGGAAGCGGCCGCGCCGGGCCGTATCGATTTGGGCATCGGCCGGGCACCAGGCTCGGATCCGGTGACGTCGATCTTGTTGCGTGGCGCCGCCGGGCGAGACGATCGCGATATCGATCAGTTTCCGGAATATCTCGACCACGTGCGCGCGATGATGAGCGCCCGAGGGGTGGCCGTGCAATTGCGCGACGGGGACTACATGCTCAAGGCCACTCCGGCCGCCGCCAGCGAGCCGAGGCTCTGGCTGCTCGGCTCGTCGCTGTATTCGGCGCGGCTGGCCGCAGCCAAGGGGCTGCCCTACGTTTTCGCCCACCATTTCTCCGGCAAGGGGACCGAAGAGGCACTGGCGCTCTACCGGTCGCAGTTCGTGCCCAGCGAGCTGGCGGCCGAGCCGGTGACCTTCCTGACCGTCAACGCCGCGGTGGCCGAAACCCGGCAAGAGGCAACGGCTTTGATGTTGCCGAACCTGCACATGATGGCCCGGTTGCGGACCGGACAGCCGCTGGGCCCGTTGGAACTCGTCGAGGATGCGCGTGGCGCTGAGCTGACACCCGAGCAGCAGCGCATCGTCAGCAGCGGACTCGAGCGCGCGGTCGTCGGAAACCCCGCGGAGGCCGCCCAGCAACTACATGCGCTGGCGAACCGGTTCGACGTCGACGAGGTGATGGTGCATCCGGTCGCGTCGGCACACCGCGGCACCGACCCTGCCACCGCTCCGGGCCGCGAGGCCACGCTGGAGCTGCTGGCAAAAGAGTTGTTTTAGCTCCGCAATCAGCGGGGTGTCAGCGCGATGACCGGAATTGGCCGTGAGGTCCGGCTCTGGTACCCCTCGTAGCGGTTTGCGTTGTTCTTGTTCACGATCTGCCACAGCCGTCCATAATCCGGGTCGTCGGGCAGCACGGGTCTGGCCACAACCGCGAAACGCTTTGGCCCGACATTGATTTCGACGTTCGGATTGGCTTTCAAGTTGTGGTACCACCCGGGCGCCTTCGGGTCCCCGGCTTTCGACGCTACAACGAGGTAGGCATCGCCATCTCGTGCATACGACAGCGTGTTGGTCCGTGCCTTACCGGTTTTGGCGCCGACCGTGTGCAGCAGCAAGTTGACCGGCCCGAAGGGTATCCGGTGCCCGATCCGGCCGTCGGTGCGCTTATAGATCTCGTCGTGCACGCGCAGTAGCCGCGCGCCAACCTGCTGCTCGATCCACAGAGATATATCCATGTAGCTCAGTCTTGCGGAGTGGCGCCTAATTGTGCCAGTGCGTCCCGCAAGATCTGACCGGTCGTCTCGCGGTCGGGGTCGCGGCGTAACAGCAGACCCTTGGCCACCGACATCTTGTCGCCGTTGCGGCGCGGCAGCACATGCAGGTGGATGTGGAACACCGACTGGAAGGCGGCGGACCCGTCGTTGATCCCGATGTTGGTGGCGTCGGCCAACTCGGTGCAGCGGGCCGCCTTGGCGATCCGCTGCCCGATCGCCATCATGTCGGCCAGTGTCTCCGGCGGAGTGTCGGTGAGGTCGACCGTGTGCTGTTTGGGTATCACCAGCGTGTGACCGCGGGTGAACGGGCGGATGTCGAGGATGGCCAGGTAGCTGTCATCTTCGTAGATGCGGATGGCCGGGGCTTCTCCGGCGACGATCGCACAGAACACACACGACATGCGGTCACGGTAGCGCGGCGGCGATCGCGGTGATGGCACGGTCGAGGATGGTGCGGGTGGTGGCGAAGTTCAGCCGTGCGAAACCCGAGCCCACCGTGGCGCCGAACGGGATCCCGGGGTTCAGTGCCACCCTGGCTTTGGACAGCAGATGCTCGGCGGGTTCGGTCGGCAGGTTCAGCGCTCGAAAATCGACCCACGACATGTAGGTGGCCTCCGGAGTGTTGATCTTCAGGCCCGGGCTCAGTTCGGGCAGGGCTGTCGCCAGGTGATCACGGTTGGCCTGCAGGTAGGTCAGCAGCTCGTCGAGCCAGCCGGCGCCGTCGTTGTAGGCGGCGATGTTGGCGCGAATACCGACGGTGGACGCACCCATCTTGTGCACCTTGTTGATCCGGTCCCAGTCGTGGACGTCACGCGAGCTGGTCAAGATCACCTGCGCGCACATCAGGCCGGGAAGGTTCCACCCCTTGGAGGCCGACATCAGCGTGACGACGGTGTCGGGGGCCGCGTCGGATACCGAGGCGGCGGGGACGTGCGGTCGCCCGTAGACCAGCGGTGCGTGGATCTCGTCGGCGACGACCCGCGCGTCGTGCCGTGCCGCGATGTCCACGATGGCGCGTAGCTCGTCGGCGCGGAACGCCGTGCCCAGCGGGTTGTTCGGGTTGCAGAGGATCAGCGATCCGGCCCCGGCGGCGAATGCGGCATCAAGCGCCTCCAGATCCAGCACGTAACGACCCGAATCCTGTTGCAGCGTCGGAATTTCCACCCGCTGGCGGCCCGTCACGTGCAGGATGTCGAAGAACGGCATGTAGGCGGGAATCGGCAACACCACCGGACTCTCCGGGCGGGTCAGGAAGTTGATGACGGTTTCCATGCCCTTGACCACGTCGGGAACCACCCGAACGCGCTCCGGTGAAACCTGCCAGCCGTAACGGCGCAGGCACCAGTCGGCGGTTGCCCGCGGCAAGTCGTCCTCGACCGGCGCGTAACCGAACTCTTCGTTGGCAACGCAGGACCGGATGCCCTCGAGTACCGCCGGCGCGGTAGGGAAGTCCATCTCGGCGACCCACAGCGGCAACACGTCGGACCCGAACAAGGTCCACTTGATCGTTCTGCGTCGGCGGAGCTGTTCTGGAGTCAATTGATCGAACGCGGTGTCGCCCATCCCAGTAGTGTGCCTCGACGTGGACGCGAGAGATCTGGCCTTTGCGGGAGCGGCCGAACAAGTGCGGATGTTGGCTGAGGGCACGGTGACCGCGCCGGCGCTGCTGGAGATTTACCTGGAGCGGATCGCGCGGCTGGATCCGCAGCTGCGCAGCTACCGCGTGATCCTGGCCGACAGCGCGCGCCGGGAGGCCGCGGCCGCGCAAGGCCGTCTCGACGCCGGCGAGCGGCTGCCGTTGCTCGGTGTCCCGGTTGCGATCAAAGACGATGTCGATGTCGCCGGCCAGTTGACGACGTACGGCAGCGGCGCCGTCGCGGATCCGGCCGGCCGCGACGCTGAGGTGGTCGCCCGGCTTCGTGCCGCCGGCGCGGTGATCATCGGCAAAACCAATGTGCCGGAAATGATGATGCTGCCCTACACCGAATCGCTGACGTTCGGCGCGACGCGCAACCCTTGGGACACCGCGCTGACTCCGGGCGGCAGTAGCGGCGGCAGCGGCGTCGCGGTGGCCGCGGGGCTCGCGCCGCTGGCATTGGGTTCCGACGGCGGCGGCTCGATCCGCATCCCGTCGGGCTGGTGTGGTCTGTTCGGGATCAAGCCGCAACGCGACCGAGTCCCGCTGGCACCGCACGACGACGCCTGGTGCGGGCTCAGCGTCAACGGTCCGATCGCGCGGTCGGTGAAAGACGCTGCGTTGTTTCTGGATGTGACGACCACGATGCCCGGCCCTGACGGCGGATTCGTCGGCGCCGCCGCTCGCGAGCCCGGTCGGCTGCGAATTGCGTTGAGCACCAAGGTGCCACCGCCGCTGGTCGTCAACATCGGCAAGGAGCAGCGGACCGCGGTCGACGAGGCGGGTGCGCTGCTACGCGAGCTGGGCCACGACGTCGTCGTCCGTGACCCCGACTATCCGCCGGCGGCGATCTACGCCAACTACCTGCCGCGCTATTTCCGGGGCGTTTACAACGACGTGCGGTCGCTGCCGCACCAGGACCGATTGGAGAAGCGAACCCGCAGCATGGCCCGCATCGGGTCGTTGCTCTCCGAACGGCGGATGGCGGCCGTGCGGGCGGAGGAGTCGGCGCTGGCCGCCCGGATCCAGTCGATCTTCGACGACGTCGACGTCGTCCTCACACCGGGCAACGCCACCGGGCCGTCCCGAGTCGGCGCCTACCAACGCCGCGGCGCCATCTCGAGCCTGCTGCTGGTGTCACGGCGGGTGCCGTTCTTCGAGATCTGGAATCTCACCGGCCAGCCGGCCGCCGCCGTGCCGTGGGGGCTGGACCGCAACGGTGTTCCGCTGTCGGTTCAGCTGGTCGGTCGCCCGCAAGATGAGGCGACGCTGCTGGCGCTCAGTGCACAGATCGAGGCGGCCCGGCCGTGGGCGCACCGGCGACCACCGGTGTCATGACGGCGCGATCGCCCGCCAGGCGTCCAGCTTCTGACCGGGCGGCATCGCTCGCGCCGGGCTGGTGGACGGCAACAGCTGGTAGCGCAGCGGCGCGTCGACGTGGACCAGTCGGCGGAACAGTTTGTCTGCGGTGTGGCCGTTGAAGTAGACCTGCCTGATGCCGCGGTAGACGGCGAAGAGTGAGTTAAAGTCGTTGACCACCAGGCTCTTTGGGTCAATTTTGGCGTCTGCGCTGCCGGCGCGTCGACACTTGTGCAGCACATCCCAGAGCGCCACGCCGTGGGATTGCAATGCGGCCAGCCGAGATTCGTAAGGTGCCTGGGAGTCGAAGCCGAACAGTGCACTGGTGATCGGCCAGAACGCATTTCGCGGATTGCCGTAGTACTGCCGGGCGGCCAGCGATTGCACGCTGGGGAACGATCCGAGGATCAGCAGCCGGGCGTCGTCGTCGACGACGGGGGCAAACCCTTGCAGCAGCGGTGTAGGCATCGATTCACATGATGCCGCGTCCGCGTTATACGTTGGCGACGTGGCGGACAGGGGCGGCGGGGACATCGACGAGCTGCTGGGAGATCTTGAGGGCAGCGCCCGCGCCGAGCGCGCCGAGCTGATCGAGTGGCTGTTCGAGCAGGGCATCGGCGCCGACGAGATCCGCAGTGCGTTTTCGCCGATGCTGCTGATCTCGCGGCGGGTCTTGGGCGACGACGGCAGCTACATGTCGGCGCGGGAGATCAGCGAAACCTACGGCGTGGATCTGGACCTGCTACAGCGGGTGCAGCGCGCCATCGGGCTGTCGCGGGTAGAAGACCCGGACGCCGTCGTGCACATGCGGGCCGACGCCGCGGCCGCCACCTATGCACAGCGGTTCCTCGAGATGGGTCTGAACCCCGACAACATCGTGCTCGTAGTGCGCGTATTGGCCGAGGGTCTGGCACACGCCGCCGAGGTGATGCGCTATACGGCGCTGGCGTCGATCATGCAGCCGGGCGCGACCGAGTTGGAGATCGCCAAGGGATCCCAGGCGTTGGTGACCCAGATCAAGCCGTTGCTGGGTCCGATGATCGAGGACATGCTGTTGATGCATCTGCGGCATGAGATGGAGACCGAGGCCGTCAATGCCAGCGAGCGTGCGGCCGGCAAGCCGCTGGCGGGTGCGCGGCAGGTCACCGTCGCGTTCGCCGATCTGGTCGGCTTCACCCGGCTGGGCGAGGAGGTGCCGGCCGAGGAGCTGGGGCAGCTGGCCAACCGGCTGGCCGACCGCGCCCGCGACGTGGCGGTCCAGCCGGTGCGCTTCATCAAGACGATCGGCGACGCGGTGATGTTTGTCTGCACCGACCCGGCGCCGCTGCTGGACGCGGTCCTCAAGCTTGTCGAAGTCACCGACGGCGACAACGACTTCCCCCGGCTGCGGGCCGGCATTGCATCGGGGCCAGCGGTGAGCCGGGCCGGCGACTGGTTCGGCAGCCCGGTGAACCTGGCCAGCCGGGTCACGGCGGTGGCCAGGCCCGGAACCGTGCTGGCCGCTGAATCGACGCGCGATGAGCTCGGCGATGAGGCGGGCTTCAGTTGGTCGTTTGCCGGCGCGCGTCATCTCAAGGGCATCAAGGGTGAGGTGAAGCTTTTCCGCGCCCGGCGAGGCGACGGCGTCGATACATAGGGGCAGGCCCGGCGGACGGTGGGAGACGTCTCATACATCCTGCGCGGCCGGTTTTCACTCCGTTGACCGGCTCTTTGGAATTCGTCGCTTTCCGGGCCTGCTTCGCTACTAAAGCTACAACTCTGGACGGGTCATATCAACGGTTTCTTCCCGCCGAATGTGGGGTTGTTGCACGGATTCCGGCCCGAAAACGTGCCTTGAACGTTCGCCTGCGGCGAAACCGTATTCACGTAAGTGATGAAACGGTGTAATCATGTAAGCATGAACCACCATCATGTACATGGGCGGCGTTACGGCCGTCCCGGCGGCTGGCAGCAGGCCGGCCAACCCGATGCCAGCGACGCCGCGGACTGGTTTGCCGGCCGCTTGCCCGACGCCTGGTTCGACGGTGACCCGACCGTCGTCGTCGACCGCGAGGAGATCACCGTCATCGGTAAGCTGCCCGATCCGGAAAGCTTCGAGAAGGAAGAAAGCGAAGCCCGCGCGTCGGGTCGTGTCTCACGCTTTCGTGAGGAGACCCGGTCGGAGCGCATGAACATCGCCGACGAGGCACAGGACCGCTACGGCCGCAAGGTTTCCTGGGGCGTCGAGGTCGCCGGCGAGCAAGTCCTGTTCACCCACATCGCGGTGCCGGTCATGACCCGGTTGAAGCAGCCGGAGCGGCAGGTGCTCGACACCCTCGTGGACGCCGGCGTGGCCCGGTCCCGCTCCGACGCGTTGGCCTGGTCGGTGAAACTGGTCGGCGAGCACACCGAAGAGTGGCTGGCCAAGCTGCGCGACGCCATGTCCGCGGTCGACGACCTGCGCGCGGAGGGGCCAGAGCTGTAGACCTCAACGGACTCAGCGGCCCCACCAGTCGCTGGCTGGAGGATTACTACCTTCTGCGGTTTAAAGCCACGGGTGATATCAGGCCCACGGTGATATCGGATGCGTCGTCGCTTTGAAAACCATGTCATGGTCAGGTGCCGGTGCTGGTGTGGCCGGTGGTAAAGACTGATTGCGCAGACCGTCGGCTTTAGGCCTGCGTCATCGCGTAGTACGCACCCCGCCGGGCCAGCAGTTCGCCGTGGTTGCCCTGCTCGATGATCTTGCCCGACTCCATCACCAGGATCACATCAGCATCGCGGATCGTCGAAAGGCGATGAGCGATAATGAAACTCGTTCGATCGCGACGAAGCTCATGGGTGGCCTTGGCTATCAGCAGCTCGGTGCGGGTGTCCACCGAGCTGGTCGCCTCGTCGAGGATCAACAGCTGCGGGCGGGCCAGAAATGCCCGCGCGATCGTGATCAACTGCCGCTCGCCGGCGCTGATGTTGCTACCGGCGTCGTTGATCCGCGTCTGGTATCCGTTGGGCAGCGTGTGCACGAACCGGTCGACGTAGGCGGCCTTCGCCGCTTCGATCACGTCCTCGTCGCTGGCATCGGGTCGTCCGTAGGCGATGTTCTCGGCGATCGTCCCGCTGAATAGCCAGGTATCTTGCAGCACCATGCCGATGCGGGAACGCAGCGACTGGCGGCTGATCGTCGTGATGTCGACGCCGTCGACCAGGATCCGGCCGGAGCCGACGTCGTAGAAGCGCATCAGCAGGTTCACCAGCGTGGTCTTGCCCACGCCGGTCGGTCCGACAATCGCCACCGTGCTGCCCGGTTCGGCGGTGAAGGAAAGGCCGTCGATCACCGGCGTGCCGGGGTGGTAGCCGAAACTCACGTGGTCGAATTCCACCCGCCCGGTTGGCCCTTCACCGTTGAGTGAGCGCAGTCGCGGTTCGCGGTCCGGTGATTCCTCGGCTTCGTCGAGCAGGTCGAAAACCCGCTCGGCGCTGGCCACCCCGGACTGCAGGGTGTTGTACATCGAGGCCACCTGGTTCATCGGGGCGTTGAACTGCCGGACGTACTGGATGAACGCCTGGATGCTGCCGACGGTGATCTGACCGGTGGCCACCTGCACGCCGCCTATCACCGCCACCGCGACGTAGCTGAGGTTGCCGATGAACCCCGTCGCCGGCGACACCAGACCAGAGATGAACTGCGCACCGAAGCTGGCCTGATACACGTCCTCGTTGCGCCGACGGAATTCGTCTGCGGCTACGGCGCGCTGGCCGAACGTCCGCACCACGGTGAAACCGCTGTAGGTCTCCTCGATGTGGGCGTTGAGCCGGCCGGTGTTGGTCCACTGCGCGACGAACTGCCGCTGTGAGCGTTGGGCAATCGCCCGAGTCGTCACCAGCGCCAGCGGCACGGTGAGCAAGGTGATCCCGGTCAGCAGCGGCGAGATGGTCAGCATCATTGCCAACACCGTCACCACGGTCAGGACCGCGGAGAACAGTTGGGTGATCGTCATCGACAGCGACGTCTGGAGGTTGTCGATATCGTTGGTGACCCGGCTGAGCACCTCACCGCGCTGACGGGAATCGAAGTAGGCCAGCGGCAGCCGGTGCAGCTTCTCCTCGACATCGGCGCGCAACGCCTGCAGGGTCCGCCGCACCGTGACGTTCAGTAGCCGGGCCTGCGCCCAAACCAGCAGCGCGGCAAGAATGTACATGATTACCGCGAGGATCAGCGTTCGGGCGACCGCGCCGAAGTCAACGCCTCGGCCCGGCACCACATTCATCCCGGACACCAGGTCCGCGAAGGTGTTGTTGCCCCGGGCCCGCGCGGCCGCGACGGCCTGTGCCTTGCTGATTCCGGCGGGCAGCTGACGGCCCAGCACGCCACTGAACAGCAGATCGGTGGCATGGCCCAAAATGCGCGGAACCACGACCCCGACGACCGTTCCGGCGATGCCCAAGACGATCACCGCGACGGCTGTCCGCCGTTGCGGCGCCAACCGTTTCACCAGGCGGACGGCCGAGCCGGTGAAGTCGCGGGACCGCTGATTGGGGTATTGGGAAGTGCGCTGTGTCGTGCTGGTCACCGCTGCCCTCCCACGCTCAGGCCCACCGACTGCGATTCGGCGAATTCCCGATAGGTCGGGCAGTCGGCCAGCAGCGACTCGTGCGTGCCCGCACCGACGACCCGCCCGTCGTCGACGACGATCACCTGGTCGGCTTGAGTCACCGTCGAGATACGTTGCGCGACGACGATCATCGTCGCGTCGGCGGCGATCTCGGCCAGAGCAGCGCGGACCTGTGCATCGGTGTGCACATCGAGGGCGGAAAACGCGTCGTCGAACAAGTAGATGGCCGGACGGCGGATCACCGCCCGCGCGATCGCCAGCCGCTGCCGCTGCCCGCCGGAGAAATTGATGCCGCCCTGGGCGACCCGCATCTGCAGCCCGTCATCGTGTCCCCGCACGAATTCGTCGACGCTTGCCACCCGCAGTGCGTCCCACATTTCGTCCTCGGTTACCTCCTGTCCGGGGGCCGCACCGATGCGCAGGTTATCGGCGACGGTCCCGGAGAACAGGTAGCCGCGCTGGGGCACCAGCCCGATGCCTGACCACAGCTCCTCGATGTCGTGGTCGCGCACGTCGACACCGTTGACCAGGACAGCTCCCGATGTGACGTCGTACAGCCGGCAGATCAGCGACACCAAGGTCGACTTGCCCGAACCGGTGCTGCCGACGATAGCGGTGGTGGTTCCTGGTAACGCTTTCAGCGAGATATCCTGCAGCACAGCGCGATCCGCGCCCGGGTAGCGGAATGTCGCGCCGTCGAGTTCGACCACACCTCGCATGTCTGCGACCGCCGGCACCGGTTTGTCCGGATTCCTGACTGCCGGGGTGAGCGACAACACCTCATTGATCCGTTCCGCGCACACCGAGGCCCGCGGCAAAACCATCAAGGTCATCGTCGCCATCATCACCGCCATCAGAATCTGGGCAAAGTAGACAAGAAACGCGATCAGGGAACCGACTTGCATCCGTCCGCTGTCGATGCGCAAGCCGCCGAACCAGATCAGCGCGACGCTGGAGCAGTTGATCGTCAAGGTGGTTACCGGCAACATCAAGGCCTGCCAATTGCCGGCGCTCAGGGCGGTGTTCGACAGTGCGAGGTTGGCCTCGGCGAAACGTTGACGTTCGAAGGGCTCGCGGGCGAACGCGCGGATCACCCGTACGCCGGATAACTGCTCGCGCATTACCCGGTTGATGTTGTCGATCAACCTCTGCATGTTGCGGTAGAGCGGGAGCGTACGCCCGACGATCCAGTAGTTGGCCACGACCAACACCGGGACGCTGACCACCAGCAGCCATGACAGCCCGGCGTCCTGGTGGATGGCCATGAAAATTCCGCCGACACACATGATCGGAGCGGTCACCAGAACCGTGGCGGTCATCTGCACCAGGAATTGGATTTGACGAACGTCGTTGGTGCTGCGGATCAGCAGCGACGGCGCGCCGAACTGGGCGGTCTCATGCTCGGAGAACGTGATGACTTGATGAAACATTGCCGAACGCAGATCGCGGCCGAACCCCATTCCGGTCCGGGAGCCGAAGTAGACCGCGCCGACCGCGCATGCCACCTGTAGCGCGGTGACGACGAACATCACCCAGCCGAGCCGGATGATGGTAGCGGTGTCTCCCTTGGCGATGCCGTCGTCGATGATCGTGGCATTCACGGTCGGCAGATACAGCGACGCCAGAGTGCTCACCAACTGCAGCGTCATCACTGCCGCCACCTGCCGTCGGTACGGCCGGACGAACTGGCGCAGCAGTGCCAGGAGCATCTGGTAACTGTTTCACACCGGCCCACTGGTGGATGAGAAAGTACAGGTCACCGCGTGTGCAATGGTTGCCCGAAGGCGCTGCCGCTACAGTGCATCCTGTGATCAGCGAATGGTGCGCTTAGCCGTGCGGCGCAACGTAGCGGCGCTGGCCCTGGCGACAGCGACCCTGGTGCCGATAGTGGCGGCGTGCTCTGGCTCCGGCTCGAACCAATCGCAGTCGACCGGGTCGACTGCGCCGGCGTCTGGGCAGGGACAGCACGGTCCCATGTTCCCGCAGTGTGGCGGCATCAGCGACGAGACCGTCACGAAGCTCACCCGGGTGACCGGGCTGGTCAACACCGCCAAGAATTCGGTGGGTTGCCAGTGGCTCGCGGGCGGCGGCATTCTCGGCCCGCACTTCTCCTTTTCCTGGTATCGCGGCAGCCCGATCGGCCGGGAACGCAAGACCGAGGAGTTGTCGCGGTCAAGCGTGGAGGACGTCAACATCGACGGCCACGGCGGCTTCGTCGCCGTCGGTAACGATCCGACGTTGGGCGACTCGCTGTGCGAGGTCGGCATCCAGTTCTCCGACGACTTCATCGAATGGTCGGTGAACTTCAGCCAGAAGCCGTTCCCCGATGCCTGCGACGTCGCCAAAGAGCTGGCCCGTCAGTCGATTGCGAACTCGAAATGAGCGTCACCGTGCGTCATCGGGTCCTCGTCGGTGTGGCCGTGCTGGCCGCCGCGGTGTCCGTTCTGACCGGCTGCACCAGGTCGGTGGCCGGCACCGCGCAAAAAGCCGGCATGGGCGATGAGCCGCGCAATAACACCTCCGAGCAGCAATACCCGAATTTGCAGAAGGAATGCGAGGTGCTCACCACCGACGTCTTGGCCAAGACGGTAGGGGCTGACCCGCAGGATATTCAGAGCACCTTCGTGGGCGCGATATGCCGATGGCAGGCGGCCAACCCCAACGGCCTGATCGACATCACCCGGTTCTGGTTCGAACAAGGCAGCCTGGACAACGAGCGCAAGGTTGCGCAGAACCTGAAGTACCAGATCGAGAACCGATCGATTTCCGGTGTCGCGTCGATCGTGATGCGGCCGAATGACCCCAACGGCTCGTGCGGTGTGGCCAGCGACGCCGCGGGCGTGGTCGGGTGGTGGGTCAACCCGCAGGCGCCCGGGATCGACGCCTGCGCGCAGGCCATCAAGCTGATGGAGTTGACGCTTTCCACGAACTCGTAATTTCGCGGTGAACAGATGCTCCGACGGTCCAGTTCTCGCCCGACCAGCTGAAACCAAGAATCGCCTGCGGTGGGCGAAGCGGGTCTGGCGACTCGGGGGAATGCCCTGGGTCGAGGCGGTGAAGCTCCGCTTTTGTCCGCCGTTTCCGCCAATCTCAAGCGGTTCCTGTTGCGCCATGCCCGAGAACAACTGTCGCACTTAGGCTTAATCAGCCGGCGCTTGCCGTAGGCAACGGCCAAAGGCACCGGCGCACCGGACTTTTGCTCTGCGATGCCAAGCGTTCAGCCAAACCGATTGATAGCGCTATTTTTTGACACTGAAACTGCTACCGGCCACCAGGTGTGAACGCTACCATCGTCCAATGTCTGAAACGCCTTCCAATGAGCCGACCTCCGCGGCGGATGAAACTGAGTCATCCGCCGAACCTTTGCCCGAGTCTGACACCGCAGAGCCGGCCGCCGAGCCTTCGCCCAGGGGAGACGCCAAGCATTCTTCTCCCGCCCCACGTTCGTCGAAGTGGTCGCGGTGGGGCACAGTGGCGGCCTTGGTGCTTGCCGTCGTCGCCACCAGCGTTGCCGTCGCTGGGTGGTTCTACCCGCACAAGAGCGCGTCGTCTGCGCCGACATACAGCGACCAACAGACCAAAGACGCGAAGAAGCACATCTGTGAGACGTTCATGGTGGTCGACCGCGCGGTGGTCAGAAACTCCCGGCTGAAGAACCCGGACAATGGCGGGCCGATCGGTGCGCTTTCGGTGGCGACTGCCGCACGGTTGGCTTTCTACACCGGCGGGGCATTTTTGCGCGACCGCGTGACCCAAGAACCTGCGACCCCACCCGACCTAGCCAAAGCCGTCAATGGAATGGCCTCGAGCCTCGAGGAGCTGGCCATCGGCTATCTCGCCGGCGCGGCGGATTTCACTCAGGATGAGTTGCGGCAAAGTCTCGACGACAAGATCAAGGCCACGGTGGAGATCTGCAAGAAGTAGGCGCCCGAGGGCCCGACTTAACGCGGCACGTGGAAATCGGCTAGCTCAGCGGAGCCCAGCTCGAGGTCTTCCCAGTCGCACGTGAGTCGTAGCACTGCGATCGCCGAGGTCGGAAACTTCGTCGAGATGCGTTCGGAGGCACCAGTGTTGGAGCTATCGGTTCCAGCCAAGCCCAGCGCCACCTGTGTCATCGTCGGCTCGTGCGCGACGACGAGCAGGACCGCCACGTCGTCGCTGACGTGGGTTATCTCCTCGATCACAGTTCCGGGCATGGCGTCGTAGAGCCGGGCGACGTAGCGAACTGGTGCGTCAATCGCGGTATGCGTCAAGGTCTCCCGAGTCCGGGTGGCCGTCGAGCACAGCACCGCGTCGATCGGCGGCAGGTTCGTCCGCAACCAGTCACCTGCCAGCCCCGCTTCGCGCCGCCCGCGGGGTGCAAGCGGTCGGTCGTGGTCTGGGACCCCGTCCGGATAGGCTGACTTCGCGTGCCGGAGCAGCACCAGAGTCCGGTTTTGCTCGCTCACCCGGTCGAGGTTACCGGCAGCGCTTTCGCTCAGATGCGGGCGCAACGGCCGCCGCCTCTGTGTGGGGCTGATGTGGCGGATGTTTCTCCTGCATGTCGATGAGGTGGCCCCTTACCGGCGCACTTCCGACCTGCCGATCGAGGTCCGCTGACTTGTCGGCGCCGAGTCCTACACTCGCGGTGCCCGGTCGCAGTCCGGCCCGGCATGAAGCAGAAGGGACAGGATCGCAATGCGATTCGTGCATACCGCCGACTGGCAACTCGGCATGACCCGTCACTTCCTCGCGGGTGAGGCACAGCCGCGGTATTCAGCAGCCCGTCGCGACGCAGTGGCCGGTCTCGGTTCGCTGGCGGTCGACGTGGGCGCCGAGTTCGTTGTGGTGGCCGGTGACGTCTTCGAGCACAGCCAGCTGGCGCCGCGGGTGGTCAGTCAGTCGCTGGAAGCCATGCGCGCCATGAAAATTCCGGTGTACTTGCTGCCCGGCAACCATGATCCGCTCGACGCGTCGTCGGTCTACACCAGTAAGCTGTTCAGGGCCGAATGCCCCACCAATGTGAGGGTGCTCGATCGCCCCGGCGTCCACGAGGTTCGGTCCGGTGTGCAGATCGTTGCCGCGCCATGGCGATCCAAAGCACCGACGACCGACCTCGTCGCCGAGGTGGTTGACGGCTTGCCGGCCGACGGGGTCACCCGGGTGCTGGTTGCCCACGGTGGCGTCGACGTGCTGGACCCCGATCCCACGAAGCCCTCGTTGATCCGGCTGGCCGGCTTGCAGGACGCGTTGGCGCGTGGCGCGGTGCATTACGTCGCGCTGGGCGATAAGCATTCGGTGACCGAAGTGGGCCGGGACGGTCGAGTGTGGTACTCCGGCTCACCCGAGGTCACCAACTACGACGACATCGAGCCCGATCCCGGCCATGTGCTGATCGTCGACATCGACGAGACGGATCCGCAGCGCCCCGTGACCGTTGAACCGGCAAAGGTCGGCCGCTGGCGGTTTAGCACCCTGAGCCGTCAGGTCGATAACAGCCGCGACGTCGCGGACTTGGATCTAAACCTTGATCTGATGCCCGACAAGGACCGAACGGTGTTGCGACTGGCGTTGATTGGCTCTCTTACGGTCACCGACCGCGCCGCGCTGGACGCCTGCCTGGACAAGTACTCGCGGGTGTTCGCGTCGCTGCGGGTGTGGGATAGCCACAGCGATCTTGCGGTCATACCGGCCGACGGCGAGTTCACCGGCCTCGGCCTCGGCGGATTCGCCGCAGCGGCAGTCGAAGAACTAGTCGAGACGGCGCGCACCGCGGATGCCCGGACGGCCGGCGACGCGCAGGCAGCGCTGGGGCTGCTGCTGCGGCTGACCGATCACGGTCGAGGTGCGGCATGAAATTGCACCGGCTGGTCCTGAAGAACTACCGCGGAATCGACTACCGCGATATTGAATTCCCCGACCACGGCGTGGTCGTGGTGTCGGGCGCCAACGAAATCGGCAAGTCGTCGATGATCGAGGCGTTAGACCTACTCCTGGAGTCCAAGGATCGATCGACCAAGAAGGAGGTCAAGCAGGTCAAGCCGACCCACGCCGACGTCGGGTCCGAAGTCACCGCCGAAATCAGCACCGGCCCTTATCGTTTCGTCTACCACAAGCGCTTCCACAAGAAGTGCGAAACACAGCTGACGGTCTTGGCCCCACGCCGCGAACAGCACAGCGGCGACGAGGCGCACGACCGAGTACAGGCCATGCTGGCCGAGACCGTCGACATCGATCTATGGCATGCCCAACGGGTGTTGCAGTCTGCGTCGACGGCTGCCGTGGATCTTTCGGGGTGCGATGCACTGACTCGGGCACTCGACGTTGCGGCGGGGGACTCCGCCGCGCTCTCGGGCGCCGAACCGCTGCTGATCGAGCGGATCGATGTCGAGTACGGCCGCTATTTCACCCCGACCGGTCGTGCCACCGGTGAGTGGTCCGCGGCGATCGCGGCGTTGCACGCCGCGGATGAGGAAGTGCAGCGATGGGCCTCGGCCGTCGTTGAGGTCGACGAGCGCGTGCATCGGCACGCCGTGCTGACCGCCGAACTCGCCGAGCTGTCACCGCTTCAGCTGGCGGCCGGGATCCGGCAGACCGCAGCCCAAGCGGCGGCGGACAACATCGTGCGGCTAACTGAGCAGGTAAAAGAAGCTGAGCTGATCGCGGCGGCCGCGACCGCGACCAGCACCGCCTCGACAGGCGCGCACACCGAACGGCTGCGGCTGCGAGCGGAAACCGATACGCGCGCAGCAACGGTCGAGGCCCTGGAAGCCGAAGCGCAGGAGGCCGCCGACGCGCAGGCGACGGCGAAGGAAGTCACCGTTGCGGCCGATGCCGTTGTGGAGGAGGCCAGCCAGCTCCTCGTCGCCGCTCAGCAGCGAGCCCAGACGGCCCGGCGCATCGTCGACGAGCTGGTCCGTCGCGACGATGCCGAGAAGTTGGTAGCCCGGCTTGCCAAGATCGACGCAGCGCAGCGCGACCGCGAGCTGGTCTGCAACGAGCTCTCGTCAATGGCTCTGACCGACAATCTTTTTCAGCAGATTGAACGAGCCGTCGCAGCCGTCGAACGGATCGACGGCCAGCTGGCGTTGGTATCGGCGACGGTGGAATTCGTCGCGGCCACCGACATCGAGCTCGTCGTCGGTGGCCAACCGGTGTCGTTGCCTGCGGGTCAGAGCTGGTCGACCATCGCGGGCGGTGCCACCGAAGTCGAGGTTCCCGGTGTCTTGACCGCGCGGTTCACTCCCGGTGCGACGGCCTTGGACATTCAGGCCGAATACGCTGCAGCGCAACAGGACTTGGCCGCCGCATTGGTGGAGGCGCAGGTCGGCGACGTTGCAGCGGCGCGTCGCACCGACCAACGGCGCCGTGAACTGCTGAACAACCGCGACCAGTTGACGGCAACCCTGGTCGCATTGCGCGGTGACGACGATGTCGAGCAGTTGCGTTCACGACTGGCCGAGTTGCATGCCAGAGCCGACGCGAACACCGATGACATCGCGATGGATGTCACCGCCGCCCGCGCCGAGCTCGAAGAGGCTGACGCCGCGCAGGAAAAAGCGAGTGCAGACCTCGAGACACATCGCAAAGTGGCGGCCCTGGCAGCGGGTAGATTCACTGAAATCGCTACCAGGGCAACCCTTTCAGACCAAAAGTTGGCTACGCAGCGCGCCGAGTTGGCCGAGGCGGCTGATCGGCTGGCCCGGCAGCGCGCCGCCGTCACCGACCAACAACTGGAAGCCGCCGCCGCCAACGACCTGCAGGCGGCGCAAACCGCTGACGGTCGGGTTGCCGAACTATCCCGGCAACTGGCCGCCGCGGCGCCAGATGCCGTGGCCGCCGAACTGGCCGACGCCCGCGACGCGGCCCAGGCTTTGAAAACCCGCCACGACGAGGTCGCCCGCACCCTGCACGAGATCAGCGTGGAGCTAACCCTATTCGGCACCGAGGGCCGCAAAGGAATGCTCGATGCCGCCGAAACCGAACGCGAGCACGCCCGCAGCGAGCACGACCGGGTTGGTAGCCGAGCCCGAGCCGTCCAGTTGCTGCGAACAGTGATGGTCCGCCACCGCGACACCACACGACTGCGTTACGTCGAGCCGTTCCGGACCGAACTGCGGCGACTCGGGCGTCCGGTCTTCGGTCCCACGTTCGAGGTGGACGTCGATACCGACCTGTGCATCCGCAGCCGCACGCTCGACGGCTGCACCGTCCCCTATGAAGCACTGTCGGGCGGCGCCAAGGAGCAACTGGGCATCCTGGCGCGGCTGGCCGGTGCGGCGCTGGTCGCCAAAGAGGACGCCGTCCCGATTCTGATCGATGACGCCCTCGGCTTCACCGATCCGGAGCGGTTGGCCAAAATGGCCGAGGTGTTCAACACGCTGGGCGAGCGCGGACAGGTAATCGTATTGACTTGCACGCCAGCTCGATACGACGGCGTCAAGGGCGCGCAACGTATTGAGTTGTGCGCTTAGCGAGCCTTCGCCGCGCTCAGCGCATGAATCCGATCGCAGTGTAATCGACGTCGGCCAGCCCGGGGGCGCCGAAGTTGGCCAGATTGCTGCGCACCGCGGTATCGCCGGGCGACTGGAACAGCGGCAAGTTGAAGCCTTCCCCCCAGATCATCTTGTCGACCTGGTTCGCGAGCTCGCGCGCGGCGTTCTCGTTCAGCTCGGACAACGTCTGATCGATCTTGGCATCAACTCTGGCGTTACCGATCTTGCCGAAGTTGCCCTCACCGTCCGAGGTGTATATCTGCGGCAGCGCCGACAGTGGGAAAGCATTGCCCACCCAGCCGAATTGCACGATGTCGAAGTCGCCGACGCTCACGAACTGGTTGAAGAATCCGTTGCCCGCCTTGGTGTCCAGCACCAGCTTCACGCCGATCTGCGCCAGGTTCTGCTGGGCAACCAAGGCGATCTGCCGGGCAGCCGGCGAGTCGTAGAGCACGTCGCGGACGACGAGCTGCCTGCCGTCCTTTTCCCGCACCGCCCCGTTGAGCCTCCAGCCCTGCGCATCCAGATCGCTGCGGGCCTGGTCGGGGTTGTAAGCGGCTGGTGCACTGTTGTTTTGGTAGCCCAACTGGCCGACGACGTACACGTGATTGTCCAGCGGCGTCGGATGATCGGTCAGACCATGCTGAACGACATTGACAATCGACTGGCGGTCGATGCCTTTGCAGATTGCCAGCCGCAGCCTCTCGTCGGACAGGATGGATCCGGGTGCGCCGTTGAAAGTCATGTGATACCAGGTCGGTGCCGGAGCGCTGCGGATCACGACTCCCGGGGTGCGCTCGGCGGTGACCATATCGTCGAGCGTGGTCACGCCGGCAGCATCGATCGCGCTGTTCTGCAGCGCGGGGATGACAGCGGAGGAGTCAAGCACCAGGAACGTAATTGAGTTCAGCCGCGGCTTTTTGCCCCACCAGCGGGGATTACGGGTCAAGACGATGCGCTGCGCGCTGCGGTTGATCATGGACACGATGAACGGTCCGGCTGACGGCCCGGGTGCGTCGAGTTGGCCCTTGTTGAACACGTCGGGGTTCTCGGTCATGCTGCGCGGTTGCATACCACCAGCGAACATCCCACGCCACTCCGCGTAGGGCTGGGCGAAGGTGATCACCGCTTGGCGATCGTCAACGCCCCTGGTCACCGACTTCACCCGCTGAAACCCGGCCCTGCTGGCCATCAAATAGCGCTTGTCGCGGCCGCTGCAGGCGTCGACCTCGGCTTTGAGGTCCTCCCAGGTGATCGGAGTGCCGTCGCTCCACACCGCTTTCGGGTTGATCGTGAAGGTGACGACCTGCGGGCTGGCACTGGTCAGCTCGGCGGCGGTGAAGTAGTCGGTGTTCAGCTTCAGCGACCCGTCGGGCTGGGTGATGAACGCACCCGGCAGCGTCGGAATGACGATCGAACCGACGTCGGCGGTGTTGCCGTCGATGTTCAAAACATTGAAGTTCGGCGGGAACGAGCTGATCGCAAGCCGCAGGTTGCCGCCGTCGCGCAGGGTCGCCGGATCCTGGGGGTTGATATCGCTCGAGGTACCCACCCGCACGGCGCGCCGGCCTACGACGTCCTTATAGCCGTCCGAGCAGCCCGTCACGACCACACAAACGATCACCGTCGTCAGCAGCGCTAGCGTGCGAATCACCGGGCCGATGCTAACCACCGGCGACATCCGGGTGCGCTCGCGGGACTGCGGCCAGCAGCCGGCGGGTGTACTCATGCTGTGGGTTGGTGAACACCTGCTCGCCATCGCCCTGCTCCACAATCTTTCCCCGGTACATCACCGCCACTCGGTGGGCCAGGTGCTTGACCACCGAAAGGTCATGTGAGACAAATAGATACGACAAACCGAATTGTCGCTGCAGGTCGAGCAGCAGGTTGATGATGCCCGCCTGAATTGACACGTCAAGTGCCGACACCGGCTCGTCGAGCGCAAGGATCTTCGGCTGCAGTGCCAGCGCCCGCGCGATCCCGATCCGCTGCTTCTGCCCGCCGGAGAACTCGGCGGGATAGCGGCTCGCGTCGTCGCGGTTCAGCCCGACGATCGACAGCAGCTCGGCGACCCGTTCCTCGCATCGGCGCCTGTCAAATCCATTGGTGACCAACGGTTCAGCGATGACGTCGAATACCGGGAGCCGGGGGTCCAGCGACGCCACCGGATCCTGGAACACCACCTGCAGCTCGGTCCGCAGCTGACGGCGGGCGGCTGAATCGAGGCTTGCGACGTTGGTGCCGAGAATTTCGATGGCACCGGCCTGAGGTGTGGCGAGCTCAAGAATCTGGCTCAACGTCGTCGATTTGCCCGAACCGGATTCGCCGACGATGCCCAGCGTGCGACCTTGCTCCAAGGTGAAGCTGACGCCGTCGACCGCGCGAACTTCACCGACCCGCCTGCGCAACACCACACCCTTGGTCAGTGGGTAGGTCTTGGCAAGGTCGGTGACCCGCACCACCACAGCACGGCCGGTGGTGGCGGTCTCGGTCGAAACCGGTTGCGTCGAAACGTGATAGATGTCCGCTGCGCTGCGCCCCGCGACGTCGCCGGTACGGATGCACGCCGCCCGGTGGCCGTCCCGAATCGGGACCAGATCGGGTTCTGCCGAATGACATTCGCTGATCACCAGCGGGCAGCGGGGTGCGAATTGACAGGCATCGGGCAGCGCCGTCATCGTCGGCGGGGCGCCCGGGATCGGAACCAGACGGGTGCCCTGCGGGGAATCCAATCGCGGCACCGAACCCAGCAGTCCGACCGTATAGGGCATCCGGCGGTCACGATAAAGCTCTTCAACCGTCGCGATCTCGACCGGACGTCCCGCGTACATGACCAGCGCCCGGTCGGCGAACTCCGACACCACGCCCAGGTCGTGAGTGATGATCAGCACACCGGCGCCGGTGACATCGCGCGCAGTACGCAGCACATCGAGGATCTGCGCCTGCACGGTGACATCCAGCGCGGTGGTCGGTTCGTCGCAGATCAGCAAGTCTGGATCGTTGGCGATCGCGATCGCGATTACCACCCGTTGACGCTCGCCACCGGAAAGCTCGTGCGGAAAAGCCGCGGCCCGGCTTTGCGGCGCCACGATGCCGACTAACTCGAGCAACTCGACGGCGCGCTTGCGGGCACCCGCTCGACTGATCGTGCGATTGTGGACCCTGATGGCTTCGGCTATCTGGTCGCCGACGGTGTAGACGGGTGTCAGCGCCGACATCGGGTCTTGGAACACGGTGCCGATCGACTTGCCGCGAATCCCTGACATCGCCTGGTCGGAGAGTCCGAGCAACTCTTCGCCGTGTAACCGCACCGATCCGGAAACGTCAGTGTGTTCGGGCAGCAATCCGACCACGGCCATCGCGGCAGTGGTCTTGCCCGAACCGGATTCGCCGACGATGGCGACCACTTCGCCGGGGTCGATGTGGTAGCTCGTGCCGCGCACTGCGAACACACGCGTGTCACCGGTTTCAAAGGTGACGTCGAGATCCGTCACCTCGAGAAGGGCCGTCACTTTCGCGGCTGCTTCCGGCGGCGTGTTGACCGGCTGCTCGGATCCAGGGCGTCCCGCAGACCGTCTCCGGTCAGGTTGGCGCACAACACGATCAACACCAAAGCTCCGGCCGGGAACAGAAACACCCAGGGGAACGTGGTGGTCGAAGGAGTGCCGTCGGCGATCAGCGTGCCCAGGGAGACGTCGGGTGGTTGAATACCGAATCCCAAGAAGCTCAGCCCGGTTTCGGCCAGGACCGCGAAGCCGACGTTGAGCGTCGCGTCGATGATGAGGATCGAGGCGACATTCGGCAGGATGTGACGAACAATCACGCGGTGGTTCGGCACGCCCATAAACCGTGCCGCGCGGACGAATTCGCGTTCTCGCAGGCTCATCGTCAAGCCGCGTACCATCCGGGAGCTGACCATCCAACCGAATATGGCCAACAACACGATCAGCCACAGCATGCTGCTCGACTGTTTGATGCGCGGAGTGATGATGGCGATGATCAGGAACCCCGGCACCACCAACAGCAGGTCGACCAGCCACATCAGCGCCCGGTCCCGCCAGCCGCCGAAGTATCCGGCAATCGAGCCGACGGTGGCGGCGATGCTGGTCGATATCAGCGCCACGCAAAACCCGATCAGCATCGACTTCTGCATGCCGCGCAGGGTTCGGGCCAGCAGATCCTGGCCGAGCGCGTTGGTGCCGAACCAGTGCTTGACCGATGGCGGCTGCAGCAGCGCGTAATAGTCGAGCGAGGTGTAGTCGTAGGGGAGTAGCGGCGGCAACCCGTAACAGCCGACGAACAGCACCACCAGCAGGATCAACGCCACCACGGCCGGTCTGTTGCGTATGAAGCGACGGGTCACCAGGCTTCGTCGCGACGTGAAGCCGGCCGGCTTGATGCCGACCCGCAGCGGGGTGGTGTCAGTGGCGGCCTCTTGCGTGATCAGCGTGTCGTCGACCGGGTGTGTCATGACACCCGCACTCTCGGGTCCAGCGCCGCATAGATGATGTCGGACAACAGCCCGGCAAAGAGCAGCGCCGCACCGGTGAACAGCGTGATCGTCGCGACGACGTGAGTGTCCTGACTCGAGATGGCCTGCACCACCCATTCGCCCATGCCGTGCCAACCGAAGATCTTCTCGACGAACACTGCGCCGACGACCAGCCCGCTGACTCCGTAGGCGAAGAGCGTGGCAAGCGGAATGAGCGCGGTGCGCAGGCCGTGCTTGAACAGCGCACGTCGGCGAGTCAGACCCTTGGCCCGGGCGGTCCGGATGAAATCCTCGCCGAGCACGTCCAGCATCGCGTTGCGCTGGTATCGGCTGAAGCTGGCCGCCGCGCCGAGGGCCAGCGTGAGACTCGGCAAGACGATGTGCCGAGCGCGGTCGACGAGTTGGTCCCAGACTCCGCCGGTCGGAATGGGCGAGGTCTCCCCGGTATAGGCGAATATCCGCATTCCGGCCAGGTTGTTGACCCGCAGCGCGGCCAGGATGAGCAGGCCGGCCAGCACGAATGACGGGATGCTCAGCACGATCAGCGACAACACGGTGATCACCCGGTCGCTCAACCGGTACTGACGAACCGCCCCCCAGGCGCCCAGCACCACGCCGGCCAGCGTGCCCACCAGCGAGCCGATCACCACCAGCCGAACGCTGACCCCGACTCGGTGCCCCAACTCTTGCGAGACGGGGTGACCGGTCACCGTGGTGCCGAAGTCGCCCCGAACTACGCCGCTCGCCCACTCCGCGTACCGGAGGGGTATGGGCTTGTCCAAGCCGAGCTCGACGGCCTTGGCGTGGATGGCCTCAGCCGGCGGCTGAGGATGGCGCTCGATGAAACTGTCCAGCGGATGAAACGCCACCGAGGCCAGGCAGAAGGCCAAGAACGAGGCCAGCACCAGCAGCACGACGTAATTGAGCAAGCGGCGCAGTAGGAAGCGGATCATCGCTGCCGACCTTGCCTGTCTCGCATGGGGCCAGGGTAAAAGATCCGGTCTGGCACGTCGCTGGCGCGGCCCAAAGGTGCAGCTAGACAATGCCGCGGCCGGTCCGGCCCAGGCTGCCGCGGAGCCGACCAACCCGGGCTCTTCTGATCGGGCTGATCCGGACCGGTGAAAATCTGCCCGCCGATTGTTAAACTCACCCACCGGTCGGGACTGTGCAGCAAACGACACTGTGACACAAGGAGATTGGCGTGACGGTTACCGATGACTACTTAGCCCACAACGCCGAGTATGCACGTTCCTTCAAAGGGCCGTTGCCGCTGCCGCCGAGCAAACATGTAGCAGTGGTCGCGTGCATGGACGCCCGGCTGGATGTCTACCGCGCGCTTGGCATCAAAGAGGGCGAGGCACATGTCATCCGCAACGCCGGTGGGGTGGTCACCGACGATGCGATCCGCTCGCTAGCCATCAGCCAGCGGTTGCTGGGCACCCGCGAGATCATCCTGATTCACCACACCGACTGCGGGATGCTCACGTTCAACGACGACGACTTCAAGCACGCCATCCAGGAAGAGACCGGGGTCAAGCCACCATGGGCGGCCGAGTCCTTCGCCGATCTCGCCGAGGACGTTCGCCAGTCGTTGCGCCGCATCGAAAACAGTCCGTTCGTCACCAAGCACGAGTCGCTCCGAGGCTTCATCTTCGACGTCGCGACGGGCAAGCTCGCCGAGATCACCCTCTAGCGCGTCTGAGCGCCCATATTCGTTGACACCGGCGGCTGCCGCTGGTTTTATATACGGTATTGCTCATAAACCTGACCATAACTACCAGCTTTACCCGGAATCGAGGGTTGATGACCAGTCAAGCAACGGCTAGCCCGGCGGCAGGGGCGAGCGACGTACGCCCGGTCCCCGGGCAATACGAATTGAGCCATCTGCGCTCGCTGGAGGCCGAGGCCATCCACATCATCCGCGAGGTGGCCGCCGAGTTCGAGCGCCCGGTCCTGCTGTTCTCCGGCGGCAAGGACTCGATCGTGATGCTGCATCTGGCGCTCAAAGCCTTCCGCCCCGGCCGGCTGCCGTTCCCGGTAATGCACGTCGACACGGGCCACAACTTCGACGAGGTCATCGCCACCCGCGACGAGCTGGTTGCGCAGACCGGGGTCCGGTTGGTGGTGGCGTCGGTGCAGGACGACATCGACGCGGGCCGGGTCGTCGAGACCATCCCGTCGCGCAACCCGATCCAGACGGTGACGCTGCTGCGCGCGATCCGCGAGAACAAGTTCGACGCAGCTTTCGGCGGCGCCCGGCGTGACGAGGAGAAGGCTCGCGCCAAGGAGCGGGTGTTCAGCTTCCGTGACGAGTTCGGTCAGTGGGATCCCAAGGCGCAGCGGCCTGAGCTGTGGAACGTCTACAACGGGCGACACCACAAGGGCGAGCACATCCGGGTGTTCCCGCTGTCCAACTGGACCGAATTCGACATCTGGTCCTACATCGGTGCCGAGAAGATCGCGCTGCCGTCGATCTATTACGCGCACCGCCGCAAGGTGTTCGAGCGCGACGGAATGCTGCTGGCAGTTCACCGCCACCTGCAGCCGCGCGCCGACGAGAAGGTGTTCGAGACGACGGTGCGTTTCCGCACCGTCGGCGACGTCACCTGTACGGGCTGCGTGGAATCGAAAGCTGCCACCGTGGCGGAGGTGGTCGCCGAGACGGCGGTGTCACGGTTGACCGAACGCGGCGCGACTAGAGCCGACGACCGGATTTCCGAAGCCGGCATGGAAGACCGCAAACGGCAGGGGTACTTCTGATGGGCGCGTCGACCACATTGCTGCGCATCGCGACGGCCGGCTCCGTCGACGACGGCAAGTCCACGCTGATCGGGCGGCTGCTGTATGACTCCAAAGCCGTCATGGACGACCAGTGGGCCTCGGTGGAACGCACCTCCAAAGACCGGGGTCACGACTACACCGACCTGGCACTGGTCACCGACGGGCTGCGCGCCGAACGCGAACAGGGCATCACGATCGATGTCGCGTACCGCTACTTCGCCACTCCCAAGCGCAAATTCATCATCGCCGACACCCCCGGCCACATCCAGTACACCCGCAACATGGTGACCGGGGCATCCACCGCGCAACTGGCCATCGTGCTGGTCGACGCCCGTCACGGTCTGCTCGAGCAGTCCCGCCGGCACACCTTCCTGGCGTCGTTGCTGGGCATCGAGCACATTGTGCTCGCGGTCAACAAAATGGACCTAGTCGACTGGGACAAAAAAGCTTTCGAGGCCATTCGGGACGACTTCCACGCCTTCGCCACCCGGCTTGACGTACACGACGTGCTCACCATCCCGATGTCAGCGCTGCACGGCGACAATGTGGTCACCAAGTCCGATCACACGCCTTGGTACGACGGGCCGGCGCTGCTGTCGCACCTCGAGGAGGTTTACATCGCCGGCGACCGCAACATGGTCGACGTTCGATTCCCGGTCCAGTACGTCATCCGTCCCCAGACCCGCGAGCATCAAGATCACCGCAGCTATGCCGGCACGGTGGCCAGCGGTGTGATGCGCCCGGGCGATGACGTGGTCGTGCTGCCGACCGGCAAGCCCACCCGGATCACCGCGATTGACGGTCCGACCGGGCCGGTGGCGGAGGCGTTTCCGCCGATGGCTGTTTCGGTCAGCCTCGCCGACGACATCGACATCTCGCGGGGCGACATGATCGCCCGGCCCACCAATCACCCGAGGGTCGCCCGGGAATTCGATGCCACCGTGTGCTGGATGGCGGATGGCTCGGCGCTGGAACCCGGTTGCGACTACCTCATCAAACACACCACCCGGACAACACGGGTACGGGTGACCGCGCTGGACTACCGGCTCGATGTCAACACGCTGCGCCGCGACACGTCCGCGGAGGCTTTGCAGCTCAACGAACTCGGCCGCATCTCGCTACGCACCCAGGTGCCCTTGCTACTCGACGAATACACCCGCAACCCGAGCACCGGGTCGTTCATCCTGATCGATCCCCACACCAACGGAACCGTGGCCGCCGGCATGGTGTTGCGTGAGGTTTCGACGCGCTCGGCGAGCCCGAACACGGTGCGGCACAACTCGCTGGTCACCGCCGAAGACCGGATGTCGCGGGGCCGCACGCTGTGGTTCACCGGACTGTCGGGTTCGGGCAAGTCGTCGGTGGCCATGTTGGTCGAGCAGAAGCTGCTCGAAAAAGGTGTTCCCGCTTACGTTCTCGACGGCGACAACCTGCGACACGGGTTGAATGCCGACCTTGGCTTTTCGATGGCCGATCGCGCGGAGAATCTTCGTCGACTGGCGCATGTAGCGGCGCTGATCGCCGATTCCGGGCACACGGTGCTGGTACCGGCGATCAGCCCGCTGGCCGAGCATCGCGACTTGGCCCGTCGGGTGCATGCCGACGCCGGGCTCGACTTCCTGGAGGTGTTCTGCGACACCCCGATCGAGGACTGTGAGCGCCGAGACCCCAAGGGGCTCTACGCCAAGGCGCGTGCGGGTGAGATCACGCATTTCACCGGCATTGACAGCCCATACCAGCGGCCAAAGAATCCGGACCTGCGACTCACGCCGGACCGCAGCTGCGACGAGCTGGCGCAGCAGGTCATCGAGCTGATCGAGTCGCGAAGTTGAGCGACCACAGCGACCACGAGCTGGCTGCGCGGCTGGCCACCGAAGCCGGCCGGCTGCTGCTCGCGGTGCGCGACGAGCTGGCCGATGCAGGCGAAGCCGAGCGAAAAGCAGCGGGGGACAAGCGGTCCCACGATTACCTGATGGATGCGCTGGCACGCGAACGCCCAGGCGATGCCGTGCTCTCCGAGGAAGGCGCGGACGACCCGGTGCGGTTGCGATCCGAGCGGGTATGGATCGTCGACCCGCTGGACGGCACCCGGGAGTTCTCCGAACTCGGCCGTCAGGACTGGGCCGTGCACGTTGCGCTCTGGCAATCCGGTGACCTGGTCGCCGGCGCGGTTGCGCTGCCGGCGCAAGGCGTCACGTTGGCCACGCCCGATCCGGCGCCGCCGCCGGCGTATGCCGGATCGCCCCGGATCGTGGTGTCGCGCACCCGTCCACCGGCGATCGCGCTGCAGGTCCGGGATCAGCTGAACGGCACGCTCGTCGAGATGGGATCGGCCGGCGCGAAGGTCGCCGCGGTGGTTCAGGGTCTGGCCGACGTGTACGTGCACGGCGGCGGACAGTACGAATGGGATTCGGCCGCGCCGGTCGCGATGGCCCGCGCAGCCGGTCTGCACACCTCCCGGCTGGATGGTTCGCCGCTGGAGTACAACCGGCGCGATCCGCTGCTGCCCGACCTGGTGGTGTGCCGACCTGAGTTCGCCGACACGGTGCTGGCAGTGACCGGCTGACCGACCCCGGCTCTTAACTTTTCGGAAGACATCTCACGTAGTTAAAAGTCAAGCCGCGAGCGGGAGAGGAGGTGGAAACGCCCGGTGTTCGTCGTAGAGCTGGCCGGTGTGCAGGCAGTGGTGAAGTTGGCCGAGGAATTTGTTGAACAGGTGTCGTTGGGCTTGGCGGTTCCAGTCTCCGGCGGCGCGGCGGGCATCGTAGTGTCGTCGGGCGCCGGGCGAGGCCCGCAGGGCGGTCAGCGCCCAGATGGAGCCCACGGCGGCGAGGCGCCGGTTTTTGATATGCCGGTGTGTCACAACGGTTTTCTTTCCGCTGGCGCGGGTGATCGGGGCGGAGCCGGCGAAGGCTTTCAACCCGCGGGCTTCGGCGAAACGAGTACGGTCATCGCCGATCTCGGCGAGCACCCGGGCACCGGCCAGATTCCCCAGGCCGGGAAAGCTGGTGATGATCTTGGCGTCCGGGTGTTGCTCAAAATGGGCGGTCGCCGCCTCGGCCAGGTCGTCGACGGCCGCACAGGCGGCTTCGAACTGACGCAGCAGCGCGGTCAGCTGGATGCCCATCGCGTTTTCCACCACCGGCGGTTGGTGCAGGTAGGCGTCGGTGAAGATGGCGCGCAGCCGGGAGACGTCGCGATCAAGGTCGCGGCGACGCCCGGCCTTGACCAGCAGCCGGCGCAGCCGCGCCGGGGTCAGCGTCGCCGCTTGGGCGGGGGTGGGCGCGGCGGCCAAGATGGTGCGGGCATCAGCGCGGGCCAGCCCGCCGCTGGGCAGCTTGGCGAACGCGGCCAGGGCCGCTGGGTAGAAGTCTTTGAGCAGGTCGCGGATCTGGTTGCCGATCTGCTGGCGGGCCCACACCGCGTCTTGTTGCGCCCGGGCGAGTACCCGGATGGCTTGGGCCAGCTCGGTATCGGCGGGCAACCGGCGGTGCGCGTCGGGGTCGGTGCGGATGATGTTGGCCAACAGCACCGCGTCGGTGGCATCGGATTTGGCGCCCGAGACTGCATAGCGGGCCCGATACCGCGAGGCCGCCAGCGGGTTGATCGGATAGATCACCCGGCCGGTGGCGCGCAGCGCGGCCACCCACAGCCCGCGATCGGTTTCAATCCCCACCGGGATCGGATCCCTCGCGCTGTCGCCGACCTCGGCCAACAGCGTCAACAACTGCCCAAAGCCCGCCGCGTCGTTGCCGACCCGTCCCCGTGCCACCACACGTCCATGACCGTCGACCACGGCAACGTCGTGATGGTCGCTGGCCCAATCGATTCCGCAATACAAGCCCAAGATATCCGCACTCCTTCGGTCAGTGATTTCGTTGTTCCCGGTGAAGTCGTGCGGCGCCCTAATCACAGGACTCGACGGTCCGTCATCTCACTAGCCGTCCATGACTCCAACACACCGCAGGACCTCGTTCTGTCGAAGAGCTCAAGGCTCGGGAACAACCATCGGGAAGTCAAGCCTGCGCCATGCTCGGGCAACGGCATCTCATCACCGCACCACCTGATCTGCCGCCAGGCGCGCCGCTCTTTCGCAAGTCGTCGAACGACGGGAGAAACCAGGCATCACCCGGCGACAGACCCCGCGAGGAACAGATCCCGGTCTTATGACCGCCAACCCATCCCTACGAACTGATTAGGAGGATCCAGTCCATGCGCATGTCGGCCAAGGCGGAGTATGCGGTGCGGGCGATGGTCCAGCTGGCCACCGTCGACGGCGGTGCGCGGGTCAAGACGGAAGACCTCGCGCAGGCCCAGGGGATTCCGCCGCAGTTCCTCGTCGACATCCTGTCCGACCTGCGGACCGACCGCTTGGTGCGCAGCCACCGCGGGCGCGACGGTGGCTATGAATTGGCTCGCCCCGGGAGCGAAATCAGCATTGCGGACGTGCTGCGTTCCGTCGACGGTCCACTGGCCAGCGTCCGCGACTTTGGTTTGGGCGATTTGCCATATTCCGGTCCGACCGCGGCATTGACCGACCTCTGGCGGGCGCTGCGGGCCAGCATGCGCTCGGTGCTGGAGGAGACGACGCTGGCCGACGTCGCGGCCGGCACCCTGCCGAAACATGTCGGTCGGATGGCCAACGACTACCGCTACCAGGAAAGCCGACGTCACGGCCCCCGCAACGCCGGGTAAGCCGGCCGATTGCGGCGCTAGCCGCCTGAACCGTAGGGCCGGGTCAGGATCTCCAGAAAATGTCCGGCCGGGTCGCGGAAATAGACGCCGCGGCCGCCGTCTCTGGTGTTGATCTCGCCGGGTCGACGGGCGCCCGGATCAGCCCAATGGTCCAGCCCGCGCGATTGAATCTTGCCGTAGATAGCGTCGAAGTCGTCCTCTGAGACCAGGAATGCATAGTGCTGCGGCCGGATCTCCTCGCCGTCGGAAACATCGGCATAGTCGAGGTTCGCGCCGTGCTCGAGCGTGACGGTCATGAAGTGGCCGAACGGCGCCGGGCTGGGCAACCCGAACAGCTCGGTGAGAAACTCCGCGGACTCCCGCTTATCGCGGGCGGCGACAATGGTGTGGTTGAAAGCGATAGGCATTGCGCTTGCCAGTCAACCACTCTGGGTACTGCGCCACAATGCCCTGGCGCTACTTCGGCGCTGTCAGCTCCAAAGCGATGTTGTCGGGGTCGCGGAACTCCAGGATGTACGACGGCCCGATATCCTTGACCGGCTCGTGGTCGATGCCGAGGTCGTCGAGATGCAGTGCCGCAGCGTCTAGTTCGGCCTTACTGGCAACGCGGAATGCGATATGGTCCAGCCCCGCGCGGTCCTCGTGGAAGCGGTCTTTGGCCACCGGCCGCAGCCCGAGCAGCGCGCCGCCCATGTCGTAGATGACACCCCCGAACAGGAACCCCAGCTGGCTGCGGGTCGCCTCGTCGGCGTTCTCCGGAACTTCCAACAGAACGGGCCAACTGAAAACGCTCTCGTAGAACTGCCGGGAACGTTCGATGTCGCTGACGGTTAGCCGCACATGCGCGATGGAGTTGGCGACCATCTCTGACATGCTGCCACGTCGGCGGCGCGCCGGCACCGACCGGTTTACATGCCAGAATCGCCGTCGTGCAGATATCGATGACGATGCCCGTCATGGAGCCGGACTTGGATGCGGCTGTCCTGCGCGACTGGGCCCGCGCGATCGACGACGGCCCATTCGCGTCGTTGTGTTGGGGCGAACGCATGGCCTTCGACAACCCAGAGACCCTGACGCTGATGGGTGCGCTCGCCGCGTGGACCGATCGGGTACGGCTGGTGACGACGGTGATCGTGCCTCAACTGCACAACCCGGTCATGTTGGCCAAGGCGCTGGCCACCGGAGACATGTTGTGCGACGGGCGCCTGACCGTCGGCATCGGCGTGGGCGGCCGGGTCGAGGACTACCACGCGGTGGGCGCGGACCCGACGACGCAAACCATGCGGGGCATGGCCGAGCGGGTGGCGGTCATGAAACGAGTGTGGGCAGGCGAGAAGATCACCGAATCGGTGCTGCCGGTCGGACCGGCGCCTGTCCAGGCGGGCGGGCCGCCGCTGCTGATCGGAACCATCGGGCCCAAGACCCTCCGCAGCGCTGCGGCCTGGGCCGACGGTTTGACCGGACACACGATGGATCTCGACGTTGCCCGACAGAACGAGTTGTTCGACGTGGCACGCGCGGCCTGGGCCGAGGCCGGCAAACCCCGACCCCACCTGGCCACCTCGTTCTGGTTCGCGCTCGATGCCGTCAACGAAGCCCGACAACAGGTGCACCGGCATCTGCGCCGCTACATGAACTGGATACCGGCCGAATACATCGACGCGATGGCACCAACGACCGGGTTTGCCGGCAGCGAAGAGGAGCTGGTCGCGGTGCTGCGCGAGTTCAAAGCCGTCGGCACCGATGAAATCCAGCTCATCCCAACCAGTTCCGATCTTGGTCAACTTCGACGGGCTGCCCAGGTGGTTGGCAGAATCTGACGCTGGGTGCAGCTCACCAAGCCCAGCGCCGCGCCAACCAGCGCCGGGCGAGATACTGGATCAATGTCTGAGCGCAACGTGTTGGGCGGCCCGCTGGAACCGTGCGGCAGCGACCCGCTCACCGGGTTCTACCGCGACGGCTGCTGTTCAACCGGACCGGAAGATCTGGGCCTGCACACGATTTGCGCTGTGGTGACCGCCGAGTTCCTCGAGCACCAACGCGCGATAGGAAACGACCTCTCAACGCCGAGGCCGCAACTGCGCTTTCCCGGGTTGGCTCCCGGGGACCGCTGGTGTGTCACCGCTGGGAACTGGCTTCTGGCGTACCGTGACGGCCGCGCCGCCCCGGTGGTGTTGGCGTCCACTCACGAGCGCACGCTCGATGTGGTGCCCCTCGAGGCACTGCGGGTGCACGCCGTCGACGTGCCTGACGACCTGGGCAGTTTGTAACGAGGACCGCACGTGCGTGCGCAAGGAGCACCTGCCGGGGCCCGTTATCGTTCGCGCCCTCGGCTAGATCCCGGTTCGGGATCGCCGGTTAGCGCAAGATCGTGCCGTGGTTGTGGGTAGCTTTCAAAGGACTCGTTCAGTCGGGCGTAAACGCTGGCCACCGCGCTGTAACGGTTTTCCACGTCGGCGCGGTCGGATTCTTCGGGTACCGACTCGAGGCTGGAGCGCTGAATCATCGCCGCTTGATCCATCAAAATCCGGGCCTGGTCGGCGTCGACGGTCTGCTCCATGATCGCTCGGAGCGACTCCAGCTGGCGCATCAGCAACGCGGGCATGCCGCGGCTGGCCTGGCGGATCTTGTCGAATGACCGCTCTACCAAATTTTCGTAGCTGACTTGCTCGCAGATGACCCTGATGGCGCCGGCGCGGTCGCGGTACGCCTGCGCGGGGGTCCACACCTTGGCGAGTTTGCACAAGGTGTTGGCTAGCCAGTCGACGCACGCCAGCGCTGTATACGTGTCGTTGACCGCTGGGGAGAGCGCCCGAATGGCGATCTCGACCAGTTGGTCGATGCCGAAGGCGGGATCTTGGGCGAGGGTGCGGACCGGTCCGGTGACCTGTGCGCGTTTCAGGCAACGGGTAACGCGGTCCGCGGCTTCGGGCGGCCATACAGCGGCGAGTTCGCCGTCTTCTACCAAGAAATTTCCCGGACGGTAGGGCAAGCGCAGCACCGCATTGGCCGCCGAGACCTTCCGGATCAACATGTCGTACCGGATTGCCTGCAGATAACCACCTGTCGGGGTACGGATCATCGCGCCGGAAGACTCGATGGTGTCGATCAGCGTCGCAACTTCCTCACGGTCGTCTTGCTGATCCCCGCTGCACATTCGGATGTCGGGCCTTCGCACCTGAAGGTAGCGGGTGAGATCTCTGGCGATACTTGCGATCACGAAGGGCAACTGGATCTGGATGGCGATGTGATGGAGGAAGTAAATGAGTACGGCCAAATCGACGAGCACCAGCAGGAATACGACTGAGACTGACAGGTGCGGCACGAAGACCCCATGCTCTGCAGGGCCGATCGCTAACAGCACCAGCACGCAGTACACGGCTGTCGCGACAAACGTGCCCAGCGTCAGCTGAGTACCGCGATCGCGGATGAAGTTGCGCAGCATCCGGGGCCCGAATTGGGTCGATGCCAGCGTCAGAGTGACGATCGTGACCGAGAAATTGATCCCTATGACGGTCATGATCGCTGCGGCGACCGCGAGGAGAATCTCCCGTGCCGTGTCGGCGCTGCCGGCTTCCACCCACGCGGGCAGGCTGAAAGTGCCGTGGTAGACGGCGCGATCCACCTCCAAGGTGGCCCAAAACAGGACGATCGACGCGAGCACTTCTATGGACGGCATAAGCCAGAAATTGGTTCGCAGCATTTCGCGCCGCCACTGCGACAGCGACATTCCTGAAATCGACGGCATAGCGCCACGCTAGAGCAACACGTTCAGCCCGCGCGAGCCAGTCGACTGATTAGTGAGATGGAGTGTTTCGACGTGGGACGGGTGGGGCGGGTGCCCGGCACTCGCCTGTATGCAGTCTTCCGTTTCGAAATTTCGAAATTATCGGTGGGCGCACAAAATGCCGCTAATATTCAACCACACGCCCAGAATCGAAATAGTGCCACGGCATCCGAAAAGCAGTAGCAAATGGAGATTCATGAAGCCGTTAACGACATTGGCAGCGGGGCTGGGAATTGCGGCCGCAACGCTGAGCGTAGCCGCGACCGCACACGCAGGGGGTCCGCCCAATGACGGTGGCGGCGGCGGCGGTGCACCAAGCAGTGCGCCAGGTCGTTGCTCCGACGCTGACCTTACGGTCACCAACGGACCGGTGGAGCCGGCTAACACATTGCGTCGGGTGGTCGTGTCGTTCAAGAACACGTCGTCAAACCCGTGCGGGCTCGTCGGATATCCCGACGCAAACTTGGTCACCGCGGCCGGTGGGGTGCTTGTTCATGTCGCCAACCGGCCTGCCTTGGCGGCCCATGCCCTCACCCTTGCCCCGGGCGACGTTGCCAACGCAGACGTCGAGGCCTACGCGATCGACACCGGCAACGGCAACCCGTGCCCACGCGAAGGCACGTTAGTTGTCACGCCCCCCAACGGCTCGGTGTCGCACGAGCTACCCGTCGCGCTGCCGATTTGCGGTGCCACCATCAGTTCAGTGGATTGACCGGCCGGTGGACGCTTCGAGATATAGCCTTCGGCAATGATGCGCGTCGCGATCGTCGGCGGTGGAGCTGCGGGTGTGCTGGCCGCGGTGCATCTGCGCCGCCGCAAACCGGACGCACAGATCACGCTGATCGACGCGTCTGGTCATCCAGGCACCGGCGCGGCCTATGGCACCAAAGACCCGACCCACTTGCTGAACGTTCCCGCGCAGCGCATGTCGGCATGGCCCGACGATCCCGATCACTTCTGCCGCTGGCTCGACGAACGAGCCGTCGCGCCGGTCGAGAGCTTCGCGCCGCGTCTTGCGTACGGGCGCTACCTGCAAGAACAACTCGCGCTGGCCGACGTGCGAATCCAGACAGCCGAAGTTGTCGGGCTGACGCCGGGCGCGCCCGCGCGCATCGCGCTGAGCGATGGCCGATGTTTGTCGGCGGACGCCGTCGTGCTCGCGACCGGGCGCCCCGACGGCGGCATGCCCGAGTCGCTGGAACGCGCTTTCGCTCCGGTGTTGGCTGCAGGCGCCAACGGCAGGGTTGTGCTGGATCCGTGGGCGCCCGGCGCTCTCGCGGCTCTTGGGGCACGCCGGCCCGCCAGCGTCCTGGTGATCGGTTCTGGACTCACCGGCGTCGATGTCGCGCTGCCTCTCATGGCGCGCGGCGCCACGGTCACCCTGCTGTCTCGTCACGGCGCGCTGCCTCGCCGATTCCGCACCACGGGCCCGCCGACCGAGTTGCCCAACCTCGATGCGCTCGCCGCCGAGGTCTCGCTTGAGCAGCTGCGCGCCGCGCTCGCCGCGGATCTCGCGCACGCACGCGGCACTGGTTGCGACTGGCGACAAGTGATCGATGCACTCCGGCCACGTACGACCCGGCTGTGGCGGTCGTTGGGGTGGGAGGACCAGCGTCGGTTCCTGCGCGAGGACTTGCGGCAGTGGGACATCCTTCGCCACCGGATGCCGCCCACGATCGCCGACGCGATTTATGCCGCGATCGACAGTGGCCAACTGGCCATCGACGCGGGCGAGGTCGCCGATGTGTCCATGCACGGCAGTGGCGTCGAGCTGGTGGTGACAACGAGCGACCGATCAGTGCGTCGACGTGGTGACGCGGTGGTCGTCGCCACTGGCACCTCCTGGGATCGGCGGTCCCTGCAACGCTCTCCGCTTTGGGCGAATCTGTTGGCCCACAACGTCGCATCGCTGCACCCGAGTGGCGTAGGTGTGCGGCTCGATGCGGACGGCTACCTTATCGACGGGGCCGGGGACACCGTCCCGGACATCATCTGCCTCGGGTTGATCCGTCAGGGTGAGGAGTGGGAGACCACTGCAATTCCCGAAATCCGCGCCCAAGCGGCTGCTATTGCAGAACTGCTCGCCAGCGACACGCGCGCCCGTCCGGTGCGGGCGCCCAGTCTCATCACGACTACGCCGGAATTGAGTGGCGCAGCTGCGTCATACGCCGAGGGTGTTCGTCGTCTGCTCGCAGTCCAAGACGGAGCGTCGGTCGCCTTCGCTGCCGCGGTCGCCGAGGATCCGCACCACGCCCGCGCGCATGTCGCGCTCGCGATGATTGCCACCGAACGGCCCGACCGCGCCGGCGGTCCCGACGCAGTCACCGGTCACCTCGCTCGAGCGCGCGCGGCACTCGCACATGGAAGCGACGAAGACCGAAGCCACGTCGAGGCCATCGCGACGTGGTGCGAGAAGGGGAACGCGGCGGGCACCGACGCACTCATCGATCATCTCGACCGCGTCCCAGACGATGCGGTCGCGTTGCTTGTGCTCGCGCCGTCGATTGCGTTTGCCGGGGCTGGCGACGCACTGCCGGACGCGTGGCAGTACATCGAGCGGTTCACCGGTGTACATGGCGAGGCGCCGTGGTATCTCGGCTTGCGCGCCTATGGCCGGACGGAGCAGGGCCTCTGGTATGACGCAGCCGATCTGGCTGACGCCGCACTCGAACTCGATCCAGGCAATGGCAACGCCGCGCATGCGCTGTCGCACGTGCACTACGAGACCGACGCGCACGGAGCCGGGCTGAAATGGCTGACGGACTGGATCCCCGGGGACGGCAGCACGCAACGGTACCTCCCGCACTTTCAGTGGCACGCTGCACTGCACGAGCTCGCGATGGGCGACGCGGCCGCCGCGGCGCGTCGCTACAACGCGTTCCTCGCGCCGCCCCACTCGAAGGACGTGCGTTGCCTCGTCGATGCCGGCTCGCTCGCGTGGCGGGCGCGCCTGCATCCGGACTGGGTAACTCCACCTGACCCGATGGCTGTTCTCGCCGAGGTCGGCTCGCTTGCGTATGCGCCGAAGACGCCCTTCATCGCGTTCCATGCGCTGCTTGTACTGGCCGCAGCAAATGATCCGGCAGCAATCCGCGCGATCGATGTTCCCGATGCCACTGACGCGCAGGCAACTACCTTGCGCCTCATCGGCGAAGGCCTAATCGCGTTGATGGCGGGGGAGCCGCGCGCCGCGCTCGACTATCTCCTCGAATCGCTTGCCGGGCTTCCCTCGATCGGCGGTAGTCGGGTGCAACAAGAAGTGGTTCTCGAGACCGCGTTGGCCGCGATGCTCCAACTCGGTGCGCCGGGCCAAGCAGCGCGCCTCCTTTCGCGGCATCGCGCTGCGCCCGGACCGCAAGTGACCCGCGGCGCGGTGAACTGATTGGGCCACCAACGGGCGCGATCTTCGACACATCGCGCGATTACATCGCCCAAAGCACGCCGAAGTCCTCCGGTAGGCAGCAAGATGCCGACCATGAAGCACGTGATGACCATGGCGCTGATCGCCACCGCCATGCTTGCCGCGCCCGCAGGCCACGCCGACCCTGATCCGCACAATCCCGATTTGGGTGCCAATTTCTGCCCAGGTGGCGCGACGCCGTCTCCCCAGGCCTCGTGCGACGGCGTGCCGTACCCGGACGGCTCCTACTGGCACGCCACACAGCGCAGCATGTCAGGGACGAGCTCCTTTGTGGTGGTGGAGTGCGTCGTGCCCGCGCCCGCGCTGGGTCCGTTCTCCGGTCTCGTGCCGCAACCGGCCGGGCCGTTCCCGGCACCGCCTGACGGCTGCGGTCGGGCATGACGTTGCCTCGTCCACCCCGGTCTAAGCATTTCCCCTTCGTGGACCGCTTCAACGGCTCCGGATGCTAATGATGAAGGGGAAGACACCAAGGCGGCATCGCCATAATTAATTCCGTAACCCTTGGACATCGGAAGTGGTGCTTCTGCTCTCCATCCACGCAGACGTAGTACGCATTCAGCTCGTCGGCATCGCGCACATAGTTAATCCCCGCGAAGTCAGGGCAAATGATGTCAGTCTCCTGGGGGATATGCGGCGGCTGCGCGTACGCCACACCCGTACTCACCACAGTCACCAGCCCAAGGCTGATAATGGCGGCCACGTGTCTAATCCTGGCGGACACGGCCATTCTTAATGTTCCACCCAGTACGGCTGTCTGGACAAGGGCCTTGCGGCCCGGCCTTATCGCCCAACGTCACCTGTGTCGCACCCGGGACAGCGAGACCAGCCCGCGAACCTGTAGCCGCCGTTACGGCCGTTAGTGGCTCGGCCATTCCGACGCTGGAGACCGCGCGGATTTATGCCCACTCCCAGGACGACGCGCTGCGCGACGCCAGCAAGCCTTGGCGGCAGTCGTGGACCAGCTCGTGACTCCGAGTTATCTGCGGGGTCGATTCAAACAGATCGCGATCCGCGTGAGCGCCGCTCAGCTGCTGGTTCGGGTGGTGCTTCCGGCAGTGTGATTCGAGGACCGGACTTTTGCTTCGGAGGGGAATCACCCGCCCGCTGGCATTCGTCGGTCTGAGAGACCGAATCGCGTGCGCCGCAGAAAAATTCGTGCGTCTCCGTTCATGCGAGTATTTTCCAGTCTGAGGACGGCGCGGCGAGTTTCATACGAGTCGTGACAACGTCGTGACACCCTCTGCGAGATAGGGGCAGGAAATGACTGTTTCTCTGATCCGCGTCCTGGCGCTGGCCGCGGCCGCGTCGGGCAGCGTAGCCATCCTCGGCGGTGTCATCCGCTATGCCTGGCTGATTCTGGCCGTCGTGGCCGCCGTCGCGCTGCTGTGGTTGCTCTGGTTTGCGGGGTGGCTGGATCGCCGGCTCACAACGCGCGATGCGACGCGAGTCGCCCGCGCGGCCGCACTGACAGCCGTCGCCACCCGGGCCGACCAGCAGCACGCATGGGTGCTCGCCGGCGACGACCGCGGCACCTACGGCGACTACCGCCCGGAGGTCTACCCGACCGGGTACGCCTAGCGGCGACTTGAGGAGCTGTTTACCCGTGCTCCTTGCGCGGGAAGTGGTTTGAATGACCCAAGCCGCGACCCAGATGCATCAAAGCCGCAATGGTCAGCCCGGTCGCACTGGGCTTTTTGCGCCGCCTGAGCAATGCCGAGCGGTCTGCGCGCCGACGGCGTGATTCGCGCAAGCAGCAGGCGGATTCGAGGCTCGACCTACGGCCTGACGTGGGGAAACGGTACGCACTTGGGCGGGATCCCCATGACTAAGACCGTAACTTGTGGACACCGGAAGTGATGGCGCACCAGTCCATCCACGCAGAGGTAGAACGCATGCAAATCTTCGGGATCCCGCACGTAGTTGATCCCCGCGATATCGGGACAGGTGAGATTATTCTCCGTTGGCTGAGGGTCTGCCGGACTCGGACCTACACTGGCCACCCATACGAGGGCAGCAACCGTCACCGCGATAACGGCCGCCTGTTTTGGCTTGGCAAACATCACCATTCCGAATCGTTTGGTTAGCAGTCTGACTCATCACATTGCGCGCCCGCGCGCTGCCTGGACGAAAGGGGCTTTCGACCCGGCATAACCGCCGAACGTCACCCCTGACTCGCGGAGCAGCGCAGATGGGGCATGTCGGCGGCGCCAACGGGTTTGCTGAGGCGACTGTGACGGGGCGTCGCGAAGGCCTGGTGGTGGCCAACCCCGGCTTAGCTGCACGCATCTCACACGGTTTGGTGTTTGCGCTGCTCAGATGGTGCCCCCGGCAGGATTCGAATTAGCCGCCCTCTTGATTGTCCGCGTCGCTCTCACGTGCGGAAATCCTTCGCTACGTGCTGTGGTGCCCGCGGCCGTGATTGACAGAAGCTGACACCAGACGCCACGATTTGTCACGCGGATGGCACGAGGATGGCACGGCGAAAGGTCGGCAGGATGGCCGGGACGAAAGGTCACCGGAGCTGGGCAGGATTCGGCGATTGCCATCGAAGAGGTATCAAGCCAGCTACGTCGGACCTGATCTAGTGCGCCACAACGCGCCGACAACCTTCACCACGAAGATGGACGCCGAGGCGTGCTGCATGCCGAGCGCCGATCCGTGGAAATGGGAGCCTGGGTCGCGCCCGCACTGCGGGTGACAGCAGAGAACGCCAAGGTGATCACGCTTGGCGAGTACGCCGATACCTGGCTTGAGCATCGCAACGTTAAACCCCGCACCCGATCGATGTACCGCGATCTCCTGCGTCTGCATATCGAGCCAGGGCTAGGGCGCATTGCCCTGAATAACATCACGCCCGAGACGATCCGCACTTGGTACGCCAGCCTCGGCACCGAGCACACTCGCCGTAATAGCCATGCCTACGGCCTGGTACACGCCGTATGCGCTACCGCTGTCACCGATGGGCCTGATCGTCGTCAATCCTTGCAACCTGAGGCGGGTGATGAATCCTGCCCGGCAGCGTGAACCGGTGCTGAGGTGCACGCCTGGGCCACCGGCCTTGCGGCATAACTCTCCCTCCCGCGTGCAGCCCGTTCAAGAGGCTGCCCGTCACGCCTAACACATCAGGTGGGGCGTTAGCCGAGCACAGTCTCGAAATAGACCACATCTGCGACACACGTCGATTGCCTTGCACGGCGCATGATTCCGCACGTCGCAATGTCTCAGAAGTTCGTCTCACAACAACCTGTCTCGTCTTGGGCCGTTGAATAGTAATGAGACGCTGTCGCCGTCATGGCATCGCCTCGGCCCACGCGATATGCCCTTCGAAGCCAAGCGTTTTCGCCATGTCGCGGTAGCGATCCCGATAGTCGCGATAGGCGGTCTCGTCGCCGTGAGCCCGCGCCAGAAGAGCGCGGAGTCGCAGCAGCAAGATCTCGCGTATCACCAGTCCTTCGTCGGCTGGCGCGGCCGCGAATCGCTCGATCGCGGCCTCGGCTTCGACCACGTCAGCATCGGTGCCGCGATCGAGCAGTGTCTCTACCAGAACACCCGTCGCTGGAACGCCCCAAAACAGCAGCAATCCCTCGCGGAACAGATGATCGACGGTGGCGCGCATGAGCGGTATGGCCCCATCGCGATCTCCACGCCGAGCCCTCTCACGCGCCAAGTACACGTTGACGATCGGTAACTCGCACAGGAGGTACCCGCGGTGCACGAACACGTCGCTGACCTCCGCCAGCAGCTTCTGTCCGCGGTCACGCTCGGCAGCCGTTGGGCGGTGCACCAGCGCAAGGCCCAGCGTCACCCGGGCGACGGCCAACGCGAGATCATCACTGGATCGTTCGGCAATCCGTAGGGCATCCTCGATCTCGCGCACCGCGGAATCGTCGGGCCTCAGCCCACCGCTCGGTATCCCCGTGTTGTAGACGTAGGCGACGACCGTGGCGTAGGACATGGGGTCGGCGCTGCAGGCCATGGCCATGCCGTGCCGCTGGTCGTCTGGCCATCCGGGGCGACCCAGGGCATAACGCGCAATAGAGCGCGACCCAAAGGCGAGCGCCAACGGAGACCCGACAATGAAGTTGCCTTTAGACGGGTCACCGTCGGCCAGGTCGATGACTGCCTGTGACCACCGCAGCACGTCACGCAACTCGCCACTCTCAATCTTGGCGTAGACCAGCGGTAAGGACAGCCCCACCGTCAGGGTCGGATCGTCGACCGACTCGGCGAGGGCCATGGCTTCCGATGCGAGCTGCGACGCCTCGCGTAGCCGGTCCTGGAATGCGTGATCCATCACCAGCCCTGCCATGCCGATGGCCAGGGACGCCTTGTCCCCGGCGGCGCTGCACAACTGCCGCAACTCCTCAAAGCGATCACCGGCCACATGTTCATGGACTCGCCAGGCGTTGCCGCACAACATGGTGCGGGGGGCGATGCGCATGGCCGCCCGGTCCGGGTCATCGACGGGTAAGGCGTCGGCGATCTTTTCCGCACGCTCCCAACTCAGTCGCGCCGCTCCGATGTCACGGTTGGTCGCCCACGTTGCGGCGCGCATGTGCCAGCCGTAGGCGGCATGCCCATCACCGGCGGCCTCCAGATGTTCGGCAATCAAGGCGGCATTTTCATCCGCCGAGGCCGGGTCACGTGATTCGATGGCGGCCGCGACTCGCCTATGCAATTCGGCGCGATCCGACTTGAGCTGCGACTCGTAGGCCACCGCGCGAATCAGCGGGTGGTGGAACACATACTCCGGTTGTCGTGTGAACCTGACCTGATCGATGAGCTGGGCCGCCACTAAGTCGGCGACGACCGGTTCGGCCCCCAGCACAGTCAGCAGGTCCAGGGTGAACCGCGAGCCAACCACTGCCGCCGCACTCAATGTGCGTTTGGCTTTCGGGTCGAGCCGATCGATGCGCGCGGCGATGGTCGCCTGCAGTGTCGCGGGCACACTCACCTCAGCGACCTCTGCGGTCGAGATGTATACGCCCGGCTTCCCTTCCAGCACACCGCGCTCAGCGAGTTCACGCACAATTTCCTCGGCGAAGAACGGATTACCGGCAGCCCTGCCCGCGATCGCCCGCCCCAGCCCGCCGACCGAGGGGTCCGGGCCGAGCAAGTCGGCCACCAACGCTGCGGTCTCTGAATCGCTCAGCGGCGCAAGGGCTATGGATTGCGCACCGTGCACCCGCGCCAGCCCTCCCTCGTATTCGGGACGATAGGTGACCAGCACCAACGAGGGCGTCTGCGGGATCACGGTGAGGAAGTCCGCAATCATCGACTCGCTGACCTCATCGATCCAATGCGCATCCTCGACGACATAAACCGCCGGTTTTTCACGAGATAGGGCGGCGGCATTCACCAGCGCAGTCAACCGCCGCCGACGCGCATCCGGATCGATCCGAGGAAGAGGCACATCAGGATCGGCGATGCCCAGCAGGTCGTCAAACAGCAACACGTCCTCCTGGTCTGCGTCTGGAGCCCGGTCACGCACTCGATCGCGGGCAGCCTGCCCGTCAAGATCCTCGACGCCGGTAACCGCGCGCAGCAGCCGCGCGACGGCATGGAAGGGGACCTGGCTGGTGTGCGACTCACAGAACGTTGCGAAAACCTCCACCCCACGCGCAGAGGCCATAGCGGAAAGCTCACGCACTAGACGGCTTTTCCCGACACCAGGCGACCCGACGACGCCCACCACAGCGCCGTGCCCGTCGATGGCACGGTCCAACAGCCCCTCGACGGCGTTCATTTCCCAGCGCCGACCGACCAGATTCGACTCAGCGCGCCTGACCGTCCGATCCTGGCGCATGCCCAGCAAGCGGCAGACCGGAACGCTGTCATCAGCACCCTTGATGCGAACCGACTCAGGCTCCCCCAGAGCCGCTGCGCCATCAACTAGTCGCGCTGTCGACGCGCTGAGCATCACCCCACCCGGCGCAGCGACCGACTCCATTCGTTGAGCCATCCCCACCTGCTCGCCGATAGTGGTGTAGCCCAAGGAAGCCGAACCGACTTCGCCGGCGATCACCTGACCCGAATTGAGCCCTATGCGCAAGGCCAGTTCGACGCCGTCATGATCGCGAACCTGCGCGGCCAACCGTGCGAGTTCGTCCTGGATTGCCAATGCCGCAAGACACGCCCGCACGGCATGGTCCTCCAACGCTAGAGGCGCTCCGAAGACTGCCATGATCCCGTCGCCGGTGAACTTGTCCACCGTGCCGCCGTAGCGCTTCACGACCGCTGTCGCGATGTTGACGACTTCGGCCATGATCTCGCGCAACCGCTCCGCCCCGACGGCAGAGGCGATGTACATCGAATGCACCACATCGGCGAACAGCACCGTTACCTGCTTGTACTCGGCAAGTGTTGTGGCAGTCGCAATCGCCGCACCGCACTCGTTACAGAACTTCGAGTTCGGCGGCAGCTCGATACCGCACGACCCGCACACCAAGGCTGCCGCCGTCATGTCACGCGGCCAGCCCACTGTCGTTCCACGGCAATATCGTGTCACCGCTAGTGAAACAACGTAGGTCATATCGCCCAGGCCAGCCGGTCCAAACGGATGACGGCCGAATGCAGACCATCCAGCTCAACCACACCACCCGTTTCCGGTTTTACGCAGAGGCGACGGCAAAGAGACGCCATTCGCCGGGAACGCCCTTGAGCGTGTGTGCGCCGCTGTCGTCGAATTCGAGTCCTGATCCGATCACGAGGTCGCGCAGCGTGCTGGACACCAGCACGTCGTTCGGCCCTGCCAATGCGCTCACCCGCGCACCGATATGCACGGCGATACCACCGATGTCATCGCCACGGATCTCGCACTCGCCGGTGTGTAACCCCGCGCGCACCTCGATGCCCAACGCCTGCACCGCATCGCGTATTGCCATGGCGCAGCGAATCGCTCGCTGAGGGCCATCGAACATCGCCAGGAACCCGTCACCGGACGTGTTCACTTCGCGGCCCCGAAAGCGGTTGAGTTGCGACCGCACTACAGCGTCGTGCGCGTCGAGCAGCGCATGCCAGTCACGGTCACCGATCTCCGCGGCTCGGCGCGTCGAGTCCACGATGTCGGTGAACAACACCGTGGCGAGTACCCGATCGTCCGTCACTTCAGCCTGGTGGCCGGTGAGGAACTCGGAGATCTCCTGAAACGACGCCCGCCAGTCGGGCTCGTAGAAGTGACTGACGTTGCGCCCTGGAAGCTCAACGTATTTCGCGCCCGGTATGCGATCAGCGACGTCTTTGCCCCACTCGGATGGGATAAAGGGGTCGTCGGTGTGATGGATGACGAGTGTCGGAACGCGGACTGTGGGAAGCAACGCCCGCACGTCCATTTCTGCCACTAGAGGCATCATGAGGGCGACGGTCCCTGGGCTCGCCGCCCCCCGTTCCCAGCGTGCCGACGCGGCTCGGATCTCCTCGTTCCACGGCATGTCCGGATTCATCGCATGTTGGAACTCGCCCGTCCCCCACATGGCGACCGTGGCGGCATATATCTGCTCCGGTGTGGGTCCCTCGGTGCGCTTAGCCATCGGATTCGCGTAGCCCTCCAGCACGATCAATGCGGTTGTGCGCGACGGATGTGTTGCCGCGAACAGCGCGCCCGTCGCCACCGCCGGTGTGGCCGCGAGGAGGACCGCTTCACGACTTCCGAGATCGTCCAACACCGCAGTGATGCTGTCCGCCCATTGCTCCAACGTCGGCAGCGCCCCCGACGTGACGGGATCAGACGCTCCGGTGCCCGGCTGGTCGAAGAAAATCAGCCGACCGAGCGATGTCATTGCCTCGATCCACCCTCGAAGAGGCGGCTGGTCCGGATAGTCCTCACAGTTGCCGAACCACATCGGGACGAACACGATGTCCCGCTCACGCTCACGCGATGCGCGATAGGCCACGTGCAAGTTCCCGTTCATCGCATAGCGGGTCTCGGAGAACATTGCGGAAGTCTAAGCCGAGGAGCGGGTCGAGTTTCGGTCTCGCGCAACCGCGCCTCGGGGCGGGGGTCTGGGTCGGATACGCCGATGTGCGAGGTAGGAGCGTGTCTGCTGTGAGATTCTGCAGGGGTGTCCGCTGCTGCGGCGGCTGCCCCTTCGGGGGTAGTGACGTTTCTGTTCACCGACGTTGAGGGTTCGACCCGTCGGTGGGAGTCCGACGCGCAAGCGATGCGGGCGGCGCTCGTCGTTCACGACAAGGTGTTGCGCACGGCGATTGAGGCGCACGGCGGCTTCATGTTCAAGCACACCGGTGACGGTGTGTGCGCCGCGTTCGCGTCACCCCGATCCGCGGTTGATGCCGCGGTGGCCGCGCAGCGGGCACTGGAGTTGCCGGTGCGAATGGGCATCGCGACCGGCGAAGCCGAGTTGCGCGGGACGGACTACTTCGGTGCGGTGCTGAATCGCGCGGCGCGGGTGATGGCCGCCGGGCACGGCGGTCAGATCCTTTTGGCCGAGTCGACCGCGGGTCTGCTCAGCGGCGTTGATCTGGTGGATCTGGGGCCGCGGCGGTTGCGGGATCTACCGACGCCGGTGGGGGTGTTCCAGGTTCGGGCGCAGGGCCTGCGTACAGAGTTTCCGCCGTTGCGGGCGCTGGACGCGAGTCCGGGGAACCTGCGGGCTGCGACCACGAGCTTCATCGGGCGCGAGTCCGAGGTCGCCGAGCTGCAAGCCGCCATAAAGGCTCATCGGTTGATGACGTTGACCGGGGTGGGCGGGGTCGGCAAGACCCGCCTGGCGCTCGAAGTCGCGGCGCGGCTGGCCGATGAGTTCCCCGACGGGGTGTGGTTTTTCGACTTAGCCGCGGTCGCCGATCCGGCGGCGGTGCCCGACGCGGTGGCCGCGGTGTTGGGCATCATCCAACAGCCGGGCAAGAGCGTGGCTATCAGTGTCGCGGCCGCGTTGGAGGGCAGAGTCCGGTTGCTGGTGTTCGACAACTGCGAGCACGTTGTCGACAGTGTCGCGGATCTGATCGAGGCGATCCTCGCCGCCTCGGCGACCGTAACGATTCTCGCGACAAGCCGCGAAGGAGTGGGGGTCAGCGACGAACAGTTATGGCGTGTCCCGTCGCTCGACGTCAACTGCGGAACCCAATCCGCCGCGGTGAACCTTTTCGTCGACCGTGCCCACAGTGTCGTGTCGGACTTCTCGCTGGCCCAGCCCGGCGAGGCGGACGCTGTGGTGGAAATCTGCCGCAGACTTGACGGCATCCCGTTAGCCATCGAGTTGGCGGCCTCGCGGATGGCGTCGATGACCGCCAGCGAGGTGCGTGATCGTCTGGATCAGCGGTTGCGGTTGCTGGTCGGTTCCCGGCGCGGCCTGTCACGGCACCACACCCTGCGCCACGCCGTCGCGTGGTCCTACGACCTGCTCGACGACACGGAAAGGGCGCTGCTGGATCGGTGTTCGGTGTTCGCCGGGGGATTCGACCTGCACAGCGCCTGCGCCGTAGCGGGATTCCCAGACGCCCCAGACGACTTGGCCACCCTGGATCTGCTGGATACGCTGGTGCGCAAGTCGCTGCTGGTTGCCGACCGGTCGGCGGGGCGGACCCGGTTTTCGATGCTGGAGACGATCCGCCAGTTCGCCGAGGAACAACTCGTCGCCCGCGGTGAAGTATTCGAGATTCGGGCCGCCCACTCGCGGTACTTCGCCGGGCGCGAAGCCGACATCCTGGCCCGGTGGGACAGCTCCCGCCAGCGTGAGGCCTACGACTGGTTCACTATCGAGCTGGCCAATCTGCGCACCGCCTTTCGGTGGGCCGCCGACCAGGGCGATCTTGATGTCGCCGCCACCATCGCCAGCTATGCGGGGTGGCTCGGCGTTGGGGTCCAAACCTTTGAGCCGATCGCCTGGGCTGAAGAGCTGATCGAGCCCGCCGGTGCGGTCGACCACCCGCGGCTGGCGTTCCTGTATGTGATGGCGTCGTGGTGCTACATGACCGGGCGGATCGAGGCGGCTGTCCGCTACGCCGACGCTGGCCAGATCGTTCTCGGCAGGAGCCGCGATGCGCTGCCGTACGGCAGCGAAGCCGCGCTTGGAGCTGTATACCTAGCCATCGGGCAGCCCGAGCGGTTGGCCGAGTTGTGCCGCGCCCAGCTCGCACGCCGCCGCGACACCCACGTCTACATCCGAGCATGTCTCGTCCTCGCGCTGACGGTGGCCGGTTGTGGTGGGGAGGCGATGGATTCCGTGGATGGCCTGATCGAGGCTGCGGAGGCAACAGGCAACCCGTACTTGCTCGCGTGGGCGCTCTTTGCCTACGGTCTCGCTTTTCGTGAGGCGGATCCCGTCGCGGCGCTTAACGCCCTCGGCCGGGGTCTGGTGATCGCCCAAGACAGCGGCAACCGCACCAACGCGTCAGCCCTGGCGGAGTTTCTGGCAATACTTGAGGCCGAACACGGCGACACCGTGTCCGCGTTCGATCACCTCACTTTGTCAATCCGCAACTACCACAATTGCGGCGACACCACGACGATCCGCGTCCCGCTGGCCCTCCTCGCCGTTCTGTTCGACCGGCTCGGACGCTACGAACCGGCGGCCACCGTCGCCGGCTTCGCGCTCAGTCCCATCGCCGCAACGGGGTTCCCCGAAATCACCACCGCGATCACCCACCTCCACGATGTCCTCGGCGACCAGACCTACGAATCGCTCACCCGCAAGGGCGAGACAATGACCACCGCTGCCATGACCACCTACGCATACGACCAAATCGACCAGGCCCGAACAGAGTTGAACGCCGTCTCGAAATAGAGCTGGTTGTGTCGCTCGTTTGTTGCAGGCGAGTAAGGGCCGCGACCATCTTTGCGCGCCGATCCCGGGCCTTCGGCATGGCTGCGTGTCCTAGCTTCTCATCTGGGTCATGCTGGTTGGTGGAGGAGCCGTGGCTATTACCAACAAGATCTGACTTTTATCACTGTGGTGGGTCCGGCGATGTAGGGCTGTGACCTGGGGGTTCGACTCGCGGTTGGTCCGGATTTGTGCACTAGGCGTGAGACTCGTAGGGTGCGTGGAAGCCCTCGCCAAGATCAACTCACCCGCCAGTGCGCAATAAGTCAGGTACGATGCTCGCGATCAACAACGTGAGAGGTATCGGCTAAGAAAATGACCGACCTGAGACCATATTACGAAGAGTCGCAGTCTATCTACGACGTTTCCGACGAGTTTTTCGCATTATTTCTAGACCCAACCATGGGCTACACCTGCGCATACTTCGAGCGTAATGACATGACCCTCGAGGAGGCACAAAACGCGAAGTTTGACTTGGCGCTGGGAAAGCTGAACCTCGAGCCTGGGATGACGCTGCTGGACATTGGCTGCGGCTGGGGCGGAGCCCTGCAGCGAGCAATCGAGAAGTTCGACGTCAACGTCATCGGCATTACGCTGAGTCGCAATCAGTTCGAGTACAGCAAGGCCAAACTGGCCGCGATCCCCACCGACCGCAACATCGAGGTACGGCTGCAGGGCTGGGAAGAGTTCGAGGACAAGGTCGACCGGATCGTCACCATCGGCGCCTTCGAAGCGTTCAAAATGGAGCGTTATGCCGCGTTCTTCGATCGCGCCTACAACATCCTCCCCGACGATGGCCGGATGTTGCTGCACACAATTTTGACGTATCAATGGCAACAGATGCCTGAGCGCGGCATCAAGCTGACAATGAGCGATATCCGATTCGCGCGTTTCATAGGTACTGAAATTTTCCCGGGCGGAGAGTTGCCGACGCAGGAAGATATATTCAAGTTTGCCCAGGACGCTGCGTTTTCAGTCGAAAAGGTGCAGTTACTGCAGGAGCATTACGTGCGGACGCTGAACATCTGGGCAGCCAATCTGCGCGCTAATCGCGAACGTGCCATCGCCATCCAGTCCGAAGAGGTCTACGATCGCTACTTGCATTATCTGACCGGGTGCGAGAACTTCTTCCGCAAAGGCGTCAGCAACGTGGGGCAGTTCACTCTGACCAAATAGGCGACAGGCGGTTGGCGTTGGCGCAAGGTCACACGAGGTCAACCGCCGCGGCACTGGTTTTCCCGCCGCAGTGTGCGTTCATATCGACCCACATTTCGCGGTCGACGTTGCGCTCTGCCGCGCGGCCCACTTGATCCCCAGTAAATAGCGGCAACACGTTTCCGCAGGTCAAGCGCACTGTACGAGCTGGCGACGACGCGTATGACCTGACTTTTTTCACTGCGCACTAGCCTGATAAAAGTCAGGTCCTAGCTTCTCATCTGGGTCATGCTGGCTGGTGGAGGAGCCGTGGCTATTACCAACAAGACTTCGACGACGCTGATTGATGAGCTGGCCGCCCTGGACCTAGCGGGGCGGCGCGAGCTGGCCGCAGCTTTGCGTGGTGTGGCCGAGACGCTCGTCGAGGTGCCCGACGCCAAGACGGCCTCGCACGTCCTCGGTGTCCTGGCCCATCTGCTGGACCCGTCCTGAGCCGTGTGCGCAGGCTGTACCGAAATCGGTCTTGCGCTCAACCAGTCAGCGCATCACTGGGGCAAGAGTAACCGGTTGTTATCCCCAGAAGATGGGGTCGGCTCGGTCGTCGAGGTACTCGAGCAGGTCTTGGACTTGGGGGCTTGGCGCTAGAGGTTTGTAGCGGTGGTATTTCAGGTTGCGGTCGCGCCAGTACAGCGTCCAAAGCCCGGTGGTTTTGGTGTAGTGCAGGCGAGCGATCGGGAATCGGGTCCAGTCGGGGCCGAAGTCCTCGCGCCACGGTGGTCGGCATTCACAGATCGTGAGATGTCTTGGAGTAACGTCGCATTCGATGCGAATCTCATCACGGGCGTGCTCGGGGACCTGCATGGCACACCAGCGTTGCACGCGGGCGACGTCGAGTCTGGGAAGTCCGTCAACGTGCCGCCGTGCCCGACGATGCGATCAGCCATACCAGCAACATCCGGGCGGGCTGTTCTCTTTCCCTCTATGGCCGCCTACACCGTGAAGTTGAAGTTCGGGTTGACGCCGTAGAGCGCCATTTCGGCCAACAGGATGACGACTGGGGTCGAGACCAGCGAGAAGCGCATCGAGCGGCCGACTGCCTCACCGACGCCGACCGGGCCGCCGCTGGCGTTGTACCCGTAATAGCAGTGGGAAAGCATCACCACCGCGGCGATGGTAATCACCTCGGCGAATGACCAGAAGACGTCGTTGGGGCGCAAGAATGTTCGGAAGTAGTGCTCGTAGGTGCCGGACGTCTGCCCGTACAAGAACGTCGTAACGACCTGCGGAGATAGGAAAGACAGGATCAGGCCCACCGAGTAGAGCGGGATGATCACCACCAACCCAGCCAGCATCCGGGTGGATACCAGGTACGCCGTCGACTTGACGGCCATCACCTCCAGCGCGTCGATTTCCTCGCTGATCCGCATGGCGCCCAGTTCGGCTGTGGCACCGGCGCCGACCGTGGCCGCCAGGGCGATCCCGGTGACGATAGGGGCGACGATGCGCACGTTGATGAATGCGGCGACGAACCCCAGCAGCGTCTGAATTCCTATCTGGCCCAGCGACGCGAGACCTTGAATCGCGACCAGCGAGCTGGCCGACATCGTCACGAACGCGATGATTACCGCGGTGCCGCCGATGACGGCCATGGCACCGGTGCCCATGCCGACCTCGGCGATCATCCGCAGGATTTCCCTGCGGTACCGGGTCAGCGCCCATACCATGTCGCGTACGCCGATGACCGTGAACCAGCCCAGCTTTCCGGCTTCGTCAAGGGGTCGGGTCGCGGCGCGGCCGTGGTGACGGAAATTGCTGGCCGCCCGCGGGAAGCCAGCCCGGAGTGCCTGGGCCATCGCCATCCCAGGGCCCCCGTTCCGAACTGCACACCGACGGTGGTCAGTCACCGCGGAGCAGTTCAATCGGCAATTGGCTTGAAGCTTCAACTCAACTCACTTTGCCAGGCGGCGAACGGCGCCGTCGGAGAAGCGCGAAAGTCTGGTCGTGGTAGTCGACCACAGTGTCAGTCGCGAATAAAGCCTTTGTTGCGCATCAAAAAATCGGCCAAAAACCCGTCGTGCCATCATCCAGGAGATCGACAGGCTGCAAGGACATGGCGTGCTTCGCCTGGTCGATTTGGTTGTGCTGGCGATGGACGATGATGGATCACTCACGCGCGTGGAGATCGCGGACGAGGACTTCGGCGATTTGCTGATCGCCGACGCCCAACTCGACCCCGCCGATGTGTTCGCCATGTTCGAGGGCCGTGGTGTCCATGTGCTCCAGAGCGAACGAGCCCAGGCTCTGGCGCAGTCGCTGGTCCCAGGTTCGGGCCTCGCCCTGATCCTTGTGGAGCATCAGTGGGCCAGGTCGCTGTTCGATTCGATCGCGGATCTGGGCGGCGTCGTGTTCAGCGAGGGCTTTATCGGAGAACGGGCCGAGGAGCTTGTCAGCGTGCAACTCGCTGCCTTGGAGGACACCGCCCGGGTGATCGACGCGGCGTACGCCGCGCAAACGAGGCGGAGCGGGCGTCAGCCGCGGCGATCGATGCCACTCACCAGAAAGCAGACGAGGCGGTGCGGGCGTCAGCCGCGGCGACCGATGCTGCCCACCAGAAAGCAGACGAGGCCGCGGTGGCCGCCTCCGTCACGGCGGTCGAGCTGGAAGTCCTGCGCTACTTGCCGACCAAAATAACCTTCGCGCTGGTGGCCGACAAGCTGGGCATCTCTCGCTCCGCCGCCAAAGAACGCGCCGAGCGTGCATACAAGAAGCTGGGTGTGCACAATCGCGCCGATGCGGTCGCCCGTGCTCGCGAACTCGGATTGATCAGACACGTGGACTGAAGGCCGCATCGTTCTCAATCTTGCATTGGCGGGACGGACTCTCCCCCGCCATCCGCCAGCCGTCTCTCGAAACTCGGCCCCCACCTGGGCGAAGGGCCGCACCGCCGGCTTCGATTACGCGGCCAGCGACTGGCGCCGTCATGCGCGACGTGCGGTTGCCCAATCCGCGGCCACGGCGTGGGAGCCCGTGACACGATGGGCTGTTGCGCGCGCTGCGCGTGACAAGCCGCCAACACCGACATCGATGATCCACACCCCGCTCCGCCCAGCGCACCACCATGAACAGCCCCACCACGTCGTCCGGCTCCGATAGCCCGCAGGCAAGGCGCACGTTCGCCGACGCCGTCCGATTCGACGCGGTGGTAATCGTCGTCGCCCTGCTGGTGCTAGGCCTCGCGTTGTGGTGGGTCAGCGGCTGCAAGTCCGGCAGCGGTGCCGACCCACTGGCCCATTGCACTCGCCTGCAACGAAATACGTTGGCGATCGGTGCGCCGCTGATTCTGTTCCTCGGTGGTGTCGGCGCATTCGTCCGCACATTTCGGGCGTGGCGGGCCCGGGGTCGCTGGTGGATCTGGCAGGGCGCGGGCTGGTTCCTGCTGATGCTGATGCTGGTCGTGCTGGGCATGACCGCGCCGGTCGCGCTGCTGTAGCCGGTGGTTGGCACGAAAGCGTGACCACTTCGTCGGATTGCACCGCCGGCCATAAGAAGCCGTGATCACCGGTGTACCGGCGGTGTGGATCCCGGCCGCCACGCGACGTTCGCTACAGACGTTCCCCGGTGCAGGTCGGCGATCTCTGCCCATTTCATGATTGAGGTCGCCGCATGGCTGCAACCCCATCCGGCACAAGCAGCGCAGTGGTCAGCGCCAAATGATGGACCACGGGGCGATACCGAAATTGCACAGGCCGATGACAGACCTTGCGTCGGAACTGATCGCATCCGGTGTGACCACACAGCCCGTCGAGACTGTGGTTGCGGTCTTATAAGCACACCGTAATGGCACATCGATAAACGCTGCCGCCAAGGCATCGGGGATTAACTACCGGACAGCTCAGCGCATCGTGCAGGCCGCCGACGAGCATCGGCAGGCGCAACTCGCGTCGGTTGGCTGACCGGCACACCTGCCCAGATGGCGTGGTCTGGGCCGGGTAGCCGGAGTAGGTCAATGCCGGCAGGAAGTCGCAGTAGGCCCGAGTCGTCGGATGCATGGGGGCGTCGAGGACCAGCCCGCGCCTCGCCGCCATCTCCTCAAACCAGCCGAGCTCCCCAACGGTAGCGACCACGCCGCCCACGAGGAGGGCGACGTCGGCGAGGGGGGCCGTGGCCGCGATGCGGGACTAGCGCGCACCAGGACCTGCGCGAAGAGGTAGTCCTGGGCCAGCCACCGGTCGAAGGAGTGCTCGGGCAGCGATCCGTCCCGCACGCCCCGCGAGGAAGGGGGGGACAGTGGCCGCCTGCCACGCGGAGGTGTGACAGCTCATCAACGCATCGGCAGTCATGGTCTGTCGCATCGGTCGGCAGCGTCGAAGAACCGCACTTCGAGTTCCATCGCCTGGTGATACAGGACGGCCAGGCGGTCGTGATCACCTCCGTAGCGGTCGAGCAGGCCCTCTACACGGCGGGCTAGGGCCTCGAACTGCGGGCTGGAGTAGGTCATCACCCACTCGCGATAGGGACTGTCGGGTTTTGTCTGGGCGGCCAACTGCTGGCCGAGGTAGGCGTAAAGCCGCATGCACGGCGTCATCGCCGCCGCGATGTGACCAGCCGGCTCCAGCGCAGCGACCGCCAACAAGAAGTTGGTATACGCCGCGGTGGCGGGGTCTGCCGCTGGGTGAAGCTCGACGTTCCAGCGGTCCGCGTAGCCGCGGTGAAGGCGAAGCTCCTCGGCGGCGGCGTCGAGGAGCTCCCTGAACGCGATGCGCCCGTCTTGGTCCGGGCTCTTGGCCAGAGCCAAGGCATAGGCGCGGCAGAACGCATTGAGGAAGGCGGCATCCTGTCCCACGTAGTAGGCGAACGTGGCTCGGGCCAACTCTCCCGACGCGATGCCCTGGATGAACGTGTGCTCCAGCGCCGCCTCCGCCAGGACCCGGTTGCGGCGCCATAACGAGTCGGCAAGCGAGGCCACCAACCAAGGCTAAGCCTCCGCATGGCCTGGCCACCGCGAGCGTCAACGACCGAATCGCAGCCAACGCTGGGACCCATGGATTGAGCCGGATCGTCAATCCGTGGGCCTGATTAGGGGCATCTTCTACGCCGGCTGGAATCCCAGCGCCGTCCCCGAGATGTACGACGCCAAGGCCTACACCGCGCGGTTCGC
>CAWIUP010000006.1:0-547709 GCA_963839345.1 uncultured Actinomycetota bacterium
CGGAAGGCCGAGCAATAAGACGTGACGGCTTCGGTCAGCCCGTCGTTGCTGATAACCCAGGCCTTTTGTGTCGCGCCCTCGCTGCTGAGTGTTCTGCGCAACTGGATTTGCGCAGTAAATCGGCCCGCGCCATCGCCAAATGCGCCGACAGTATATTCTTCCTCGGGCTGCCCGACATACTTCTGCGCCATGAAATAACCGCCGATCCGGCGCTTGTGCAGGGCGAAGACATCAGCCGATGCGATTTCCACGATGCCCTTGCTCGCATAAGAGCGACGCGGTTTGAGCAAGAAGGGCAGACCAAACTCGGCGGGTCAATTCATCGAAATTGCTCGAGAGTGACGTCTCGATCGGATCCAGGTTTCTTGCGACGGCCGCCTTGTAAAAGTGCCATTTGTCGGCGCACAGCCTAATGAGTTCGCTCCTGTTCAGGCAACAAGCGATGGCGTGATCGGCGAACAGATCGCGCATCATGTCGTAGCGAGCGACATCCTGCTCGATGCACGGGAGCACGAGGTCCGGACGATGTGTCCGCAGCACCCCTTCGAGAAAGGCCGGGTAGCCAGCATCGCTAGTCGGAATCGCCTGGATGAATTCGTCGCTGAGATGCTGTCCGTAGGCATCGGCGTAGATGTCCATGCCAATCAGATGGAGGCCAGAACCCCTGAGGCTTCTCAAAACGCCGTAGCCGATGATGGCGCCGACGCCAGTTACAGAATTCTCACGGCGGGATCGGGCTCCGCTCTCGGGCTTTCCACAGCGCGGCGATTTCGCGCAGGCCATCGTCGAGGCTGCGACAGGAAAGCGTGGGGATCGCCTCGAAAATGCTGTCCGACTGGGGGAAGTGCATTGTTGGCGAGATCCGGCTTAGCCGGATCGAACGCGATGCGGCTTGGCGATTCGAACGCGTGACAGGCAATCTCGACGAGCTCGCTCACCTTCGTCGATGTCGGATGCACGAGGGTTGAAGGTCCCCGGCGTTCCCGACTGAAGGCAGGCGAGGAGCGCGCGCGAGAGATCGTCGACGTGGGAGTAATTCTTCTCCACGTCCTTGCCGCCGTAGATCGTGATGTCCCGCCCGGCGGCGACTTGCTTCAACACGCTGTAAAAAAAGGGCTGGTGACGCGCCGCGGCGCCGCTCGTATCGTAGACCTGCGAAGGGCGAACGATTGTCAGTTTGACGTCGAGGTGCGGGCAGAGCTGCAAAAGAACTCTTTCCGCCATCGCCTTGGTGAGCCCGTAGCTGTCGGAGCGTGCAACCGCGAATATGCTCCATACATACAAGAGATGAGGCACGCGGGAATCGGTCGCCAATTTCAGAAGCTGCAGCGTCCCGTCGACATTGACGGCGATATTTTGACGCATGCCCTCGATCGTCGCGCCTTCGAAACTCGCGCTAGTGGATCCGCTAGCGCATCGAAATCATCGAGCCGCACGGACTCAGCGAACGGCTCCCCCGCCTCGTAATGGAGATCGGCATCGACGCTGCGCCCCATCATCGCAAGTTCGTGTCCCTCGCGTCTGCACGCTTCCCTCAATGCTCCGGCGACGACCGACTTGCTTCCTGCTATCGCTATTCGCATCGCCGAGCCTCAGCTTCGAAGGCGGCCTTGGATCATAAACGCGCAGCAAAGCTCGGGATAGCCAACCCCGACCTCCAACATGCCTTGAAGGATCGCGTCGGATAGTCCCAACTGCTGAATTTGCCCCGTCGTAAAGGGTTTGAAGAACAACCCTTCGGTGACCACCACTTCGAGCCCGCAGCGCTCGATCAACGCGGTCATGCTCGCAACGGAAAATAGCTGCTGATGGCCGAGTTGCCGATCGCCCTCGCCCAACGCGAACAGGTCGTCCATGAGGCCGGCGGCAAATCCGATGCGCCGATGCATGCTCTCGGCGTTCGGCACCGTAATGAACAGGCTGCCGCCGGGCTTGAGGAAGCGAGTGAAACGCCGGACCAACGCTTCCGGCTCGTAGACATGTTCAAGCACGAAGCCCATACAAACGACGTCGAACAATTCATCGGTGTCGAACTCTTCAAAAAAACCCTCGACGATATCGGCTTTCAGATCGGGATGTTCAAGACGGAACTTCTCGATAACTCTCGGCGAGCCGTCGATGATGACATGCCGGTCGAAATAGGTTACGAAGATTTGGGTGGAATAGCCGTGACCGACTCCGAGTTCAAGCAGGACTTACCACCCCTTTTCGACAATGCGATGCGGATACCAGTTGAGGATCAGGTCGTTATCGAGGGCATAGGTGAATTCGGGCCGATAGGCATCCACATAACCATCGAGCCGGTCCGCAGTGGATTCGTTCATCATACCCCTCTATTCCTGGTTCGGCAGATACAACCGTTGATCAGCCGGCAAATAATATTCTTCCATACTCGCTGGAACGCGCACGTTGTAGCCGAGGAAACGCCTCCCTACCGGCCCCACTCTGTCGAGAATGTCGCTGCCGGTATTTTCTATCAACCGCGGGAAATCGAAACGTGACCGCATATAGCTATGGCATGCGCCGATCGTCAGAGCATGCCGCGGCTTGTCCGTGAAATTTTCGCCGCCGCGATGCCTCACACGTGGGTTTACCATGATGAGCGAACCCGCCGCACACAGCGCGCGCTCGGCATGTGCCATGAACTCCTCTTCGCTCGGGGCTTCCCTCGTCGTCTGCGAGCCGGGGAGAAAATAGGTCGCGCCGTTCTCCTCTGTCATATCGTCGAGCGCGAAAAACGCCCCCATACTGGTCGGATAGCCCGGGATGAGTTGCGCGCAATCGATGTGGATCCGATGGCTATAGTTCGTTCCGCGTGGCGGCATGCTGGTAGTCTGGTAAGAGTAGAGGATGCAGGTCGCGGCTGATGAACTTCTCGAAATACGCGTGCATCTGTTCGTGTTCGAGCATCGAGCGAACTGGGGCCCGCGCAGCATCGCGTTATGAACCATCCAACGATCCGGATGAGGCCTGCCTATACGTTTTTCCTCCGCTTCAAAGGAAACGAGATCCGCCTCGATCGCCGCCATCAGTTCGTCTCTTAGCGCCGCCACGCGGCGCGGCGGCAGGGCGTCGGGAATAATCGCATAACCGCGTTCGGCGATCTATCAACGATGGCTGCATCAGCGTTCATCTGAATTTCCCGCATCACTTGCGAATGTCGAAGCGAAGATATTTAAAGAGCCGATCCGACAGAGGCGCGACCTCGCGCAGATAGCTTTCGACGATCTCGGCGTCTGCGAATGACTGGCTATGCATCACCTTGCCTTGACCGAGGAACCAATCGTATTTGACCTGACAATCCGAAAATCCAATGTCGCAGGCCAGTTCGACGACCTCGCCGGCGTCAATTCCGTTCTCTTGTGTCTTGATATATTCCGCCGTCCTAATTTCCTCGGTGTCGATGTCACGGCTTTTGGCCAATTCATCTTCCGGCTGCAATCCTGCGGTCATCTCTCGCTGAACGATCGCCGAATATCCTTCTAGCGGGCCGTCGAGCCTCCCGACAGCTTCCCAAAAGCTGCGATTCGCGTTCTGATCGCTGTAAAAGACACCGCCCGGTTTCAGCACGCGATAGACCTCGGTGAGAAAGTTCCTGAGTTCGAAGAGGTGATCCATGAATGAATAGGCGGTTACGATGTCGAAACTGTTGTTCTCGAACGGCGTTTGCTCCGCGAGGCCGCAATGAAGATGGATTTTTCCGTTCGTCGTGTCGATCTTGTCGAGCATGGCCGGGGTGATATCGATCCCATACAACTCGTCAAAAATATCGCTGGCGAGCCCGAGCACGAATCCGGTGCCGCATCCCATATCGAGGAGCTTCGATCTGCCGCCCGCCGGAAGTGTCATCGCATTCTCGACTCCGTGAGAATTGCCGAGACCTTCTTCTTGTTTTCGGTTCGGAAATGCGGTTGATCGTCGTACAAGTCGATAAGCGTCGTGTGAATATGGATGTTCGCCTTCAGCACGTCGTCACGAGTAATTTCTTTAGCCATTCAACTTTCTCCGCCCATGCATTCCCGTTGCTGCTCCGCTTCGCCACTCAGGCCAACCGAGCGGACGATATAAGCGAGCCTCGCCTTGATTTCCGGGAATTTTCTCAATTGAGATACCTCCTCACACCCTATTCCTCACGATAAACGCTTTTGATGATGCTATTCGGCCGCTGTTTCACCTCCGTGTAGATCTTCGCGATGTACATGCCTATGATACCGAGCGAGAAAATGATCACGCCCCCGATGAAAAACAGGAACGAAACCATCGACGCCCAGCCCAAGATCCCGTAGCCATAGAATAACTTTCTGTAGATAAGGTACAGGATAACGAGAGCCGCGCCGATGACGAACAAGACGCCGGTATAGAACACCATCAGCAGGGGTTTGGAACTGAAGGACGCGATGGCATCCACCGCCATGACGAGCCTGCGTCGTAACGTGTAGGTCGAGTGCCCGTCGAATGTTTTTTCTGCGGGCAAATAATGCTGGTTGTATCCCGCATGCGCCCAGACACCGGGAATGAATAATTCGCGTTCTTGATACGATATAAGGCTATCGACATAGCTGCGTCGCATCAGCCGCGAAATCAGGTCCCTCTTCGAAATCTTGATATAGGAAAGGAAATTGAACAACTTCCAGAACCACGAACTGGCCAGTCGCCGCATGAGACCGCCCTGCTTCTTCGTCAGCGATTCACCGATCACCACATCCGCCTCGGCATTCGCATTGAGATAATCCCAGAATGCCGTCAGGTTTTCCGGATGCTCCTCGAGGTCCACGTCGATCAGGAATACGTACTCCCCTTGCGCATGTTCCAGCCCCGTCATCATCGCGCGGTGGTGACCAAAATTGCGTGACAGGTCGACGATGACAATATGGCGATCACCCGCGAGCAGCTTTTTTGTGAGCTCCAGCGAGTCATCCGGCGAACCGTCATTGACGAAGACGAGCTCATAATCATCGGTGATCGCGCGCGCCGTGGCCGTCATTCGTCGGTGAAATTCCTCCAGGTAACGCGAGGATTGATAGAGCGTGGTGACGATCGAAAGTTTCATACCGGTACCTCGTTGCCCCAGATGAAGCGCGGCGCTTCGGGTCCGGTCATCATCAGCAGGTCGATTATTGACACCTGCGGATCAAACGGTGGATGAAGCTGGCTGTAGGGCTGGTATGCATACTGCCATGTACTCCAGCGAAATGCCAGCGTCAGCAAGCTTTTCTTCTTCAAGATAGTTGCGAGCCGAAGGACCGCTGATGTAGTGCGTGGCTCCGACTTGCTGCAGGATCGAGACCAGGCCGATCGGTCTTCACGCCCCCCGGCGTTCAACTGCGAGGAGCGGAGAAATCGCTTGTCGGCCAGCCCTAAGAGTCCCGCGATCTCGATCGTCGTTTCGATCGTGAAGTCGACGAGCATCTCGGGCCGCCGACTATAGATATCTTCGAGCACGTCGCGATAGGTTTCGAAAAACGGCGCCTTCGCGTACGCCTGCCGGATCGTCGACCAGTGCGTCTTCGTCCAGGGCCGGTTCCAGTTGATCCGAATGGTGTTGATCGGCGCGCCGGTTTCGACCGAGCCCTTCTTTGCGACGGGGATTGTAAGCCAGACCGATCCGTTGGGAGTCTTCACACGGTTGCGGTTGCGCCAGCCTCCGCGGTCGTATTGCACGTCGTCGTAGAATACGAACACGTCGGCTTTTTGGATCTGATGGAAGTGGCCGCGCCATGGAATATACGAAGGCTGAAGGATGACGCAGTTCGTTGCCGGTTTGGTCATCGCTAATTGCCGTTCAGCCAAATCTGATCACCTCCCACACGCCTTCCTCTCCGAGACGATCTGTCGTTCATCATCGATCGAAGGGTCGTCCGCGCCCGGCGACTGTGCGGCAAGGTGCTCATGGTCGGCTGCCGGTCCCTTCGCGCTTGAGGAGCTGGTAGTCGCCGAACTTTGCGATCGGCACGAAGCCATGGTGCAGGTAGCGATCCAGCGGGCCGGGCGGGATTTCTGTGCCAGCCGGCCCACCACCGGGCCAGCGGGACGTTTTCGAGCAGGCAAAGGCCGTCGATCGAGCGGGTGGCTTCGATCAACCTGCTGCTGGCGTGCATCGTCCACCAGCGCTGGCAGTTCGGGCGCCTCGTAGCCGGCTGGCGGATCCTGCCGCGTCCAGATGTAAAAGCTGTTCATCCCCGGCAGCATCACAAACGATTCGCAGTTTTCGTCGATTGCGGCGACGATTGCCCGGTAGTTCGCCGCTTGCTTCAGGGCTGATGCGGACGTCTCGGCGCCCGGCAGTCCGAGTGGGACCGAGCCGTCGTACGCGGCCCGAACCTGATCGAGCAGCTGCTTGAGGGAGCTGACGAGAACAACCATGGCCACTGTCGCCGCGATCGTGCCGATAGCGGCGGGGGTGCGCCGCGCGCTCCGGTCACCGCGGCTGAAGGCGATCCAGCGAAGCCCGTTTGCAATGCAGAGCGCCCCGACTGGGATCAGCAGCAAGGCCGACCAGAGCACTTGGCTGCCCGCGACAGGGAAGGCGTGCAACGCCTGTAAGACCGCCAGTGGCGGCAGCAGTAGGCGGGCGAACTGGGTTGCCTCGTCCGGCTTCCCGGGCGGCTGGATCAGCGCCACCCAGGCGAAGCAAACGAGACCTAGCCGGGCAGATAGCGTCATCGATGGCGATGCGATCGAGAGAAGAACGCCATGAAGAAGCCAATGAGGATGCTCAGTGCCGAGACAAGCCAAGTCCAGGTCGGGCCTGGGCGAGCCTGGCGGTTGCGGGCGACGTACCAATAGCCGAGCGCGCCTACCAGGGCCAGCAGGTCAAGGATGTAGGTCGAGTTGGGCAGAATGAGCGGCGATCGACGGGCGAATGCTGACAAAACGCAGCGGCAGCCTGATGAGCTCGATTAACCCAAAGGGGCTGGTTCCGGCGGCGACGATCGCCAGGGGGACGGTTACGCCGACGACAAGGAAGCCGCCGCCAAGCCACCAGAGTTCTTTGGAGTCGCGCCGGCCGACGCCGCGTGCTCTCAGCGCGATCACGACGGCGAGCGCGGCGGCGAAGACGTGGAGTGCGTAATGACGAACCCAGGCTTCGCCCGCCTTCGAGCTCATCAGCAGCAGCGGCAGCGCCACAAAACCGACCTCGACCACCGGCCGCAGCCAGCGAAGCCGGGCAAGGGCCGGATAGTTGACCACGCAAACCAAGACCACGGCGGCAAGAGCGAAAATGCCGACGTTGATCTTGACAAGGATCAGGGCCATCACGGCGCCGCCGAGCAGGGCCATCGGAAACGGTGAGGTGCGGTCGCGGACGAAACAGGAGAACGCCATGATCGCTGAGAGCAACAGGACGATGATGCCGCCTGGATGCATCGGCTCCGCTACGAGGCTGAAAAGCGCCTCGAATACGCTCAGCTGGGTCGCCAGGCCGAGGACGATGCTGCCGGTCATGCGCCAGGTGGAGAGCCCGATGAGCAGGCTCGAGAGCACCCAGACGACCATGGTCACCGTGCGGCCGCTGTCGTGGTTGACCGGGATCCCGAAGACGGAGAAGACCGCGCCCCAGAACTCATAGTAGAAGGGGCCGTAGCCGTTGAAGATGTCGTAGAGCCAGCCGTGATTGAGAAACGACTTGAGGGAATCAGCATCTAGCCCTCGTCGTCGTAATTGGAGAACCCCATGAAGATCCGGTAGCGGGCGATCGGGTACGTGACCACCGTCATTGCCGCGAATGCCAGGACGCCGAAGCCGAGCCGAACGCCGCCGTTCGCGACAGCGTGCTCGCGCCGTTGGCGTGGCTGTCGGTCTCTTTTCGATCGTCGACCGAGTCGGTTGGCTTAGTTTCAGTCATGACCCGGCCCCGTTCCAGTTAGGACCCGGCCCCGACTGAGCGCATAGAAGTACCACTTGAGGTAATGCGGCAGCCATTTCATCAGACGGAACCGCGACTGGCCGGCCGTGCGGTCGCGCCAGGTCGACGGCACTTCGGTGACGCGGTGGCCGGCGACGTGCGCCTTGGCCGTGACCTCGAGCGAGTACTCAAACCCGCCCGAGCTTTCGATCGGGATTTCGCGAATGACCGACAGACGGTAGGCGCGAAACGCGTTCGTCGCGTCGTGTGTCGGCAAGCCGCCCAGCCAATAAAGCGATACGCCAGCGACCCGCGAGATCGTCCGTTTCAGGATCGGCCCGCCGATCTGTCGCCCCCCGCGCATATAGCGCGACGCGCACACGACGTCGTATCCCTCGTCGCGAATCAACCGGACCATGTCGTCGACAACCCTGAGGTCGTCTGACAAATCCGCCATCGAGACGATGACTACGTCAGAGCGCGCGGCCTCGACGCCCGCGCGAATCGCGTTGATCACGCCTCGGCCGATGGTATTGCGCACCAACTCGACGCCGGGGTAGCAGGGGGCGAGCTCGCGGACCACGGGCACCGTGTCGTCCTCGTCGAAGTCGTAGACGATCAGCACCCGTTTCGGGCGGGTCACCGTCGCGTAGAGCTCGGCCAGTGCGTTGGCGATGTTGGAGCCCTCGTTGTAGACGGGAACGATGAAGTCGATCTCGTCGGTCACCGCGGCCGCTCCGCGACCAGGAGCATTTGTTTGCCCAGAAGAAATTGGGCCGGACGAAAGCGCAAGTACAGCCGGACAAGGAAGGCCCACTGCGGCAGCCGGCTTTTGGTCGTATACGGAAGGAACCGCGCGCGGCACTCGACGACCCGGAATCCGGCGACCTCGAGCGCCTCAGTCATTCCGCGCTCGCTCAGCGGCAGCGTGTGGTCGAAGAAATCCCAGAACGCTCCACCCACAAGTCGCACATTTGGCTGCATGATCATGATTCGCCCGCCGGGCCGAAGCGCCGTGCGCACATTGGCGAGCACTTTGAGCAACGCGTCAGGGCCGCGAAGATGCTCGAAGACGTTGCTGGCAAACGCCAGATCGACCGTTCCAGGCTCGACCGCCTCCGCTACGCGTTCGAGCGGAAGCTGGTGTACCTCGACGCCCGGCGCGGCAAACCGTTTCGTGTCGGGGTTGAGGTCGACAGCGATCCGACGGCGGGCTGAAATGTTATTGACGAAGTCGCAGTAGCCGGCGCCGAGGTCGAGGACGCAGGCGTCGGCGGGCACATAGCGGGCGAAGAACTCCCGGCAGATGACGCGCCACAGCCGCGCCTTGGACTCACGTTCGTCGTCGTGAAACCGCGCCGCGTACAGCCGATCCAATTCCGAGTTCAGGTCGCCGTACGCTTCCGACATCAGATGCCGCCTAACTCGATCTGGCTCTCGATCCACGGGATGATCTCGTCGAGTGCCTCATCGAGAGACGTCGTGGCCTTGAAACCGAGGACGTCCATGGCCTTTTGGACGTCGGGCACCCGCCGCTGCACGTCGTAGGGGAACGGATCATCACTCACGAGCCGCAGAGGGACGTCGCCCTTGATTTTGCGCCAGATCGCCTCGGCCAGTTCGTGCACGGTCGTCGACGTCGCGGTCGAGAGGTTGAAGTCCTCATTGCGCGCCGAGTCGGACTCGATGGCCAGGCGTATGCCACGGGCGAGATCTCCGCCATAGGTGTAGTGCCGGATCTGGCTGCCGTCGCCGAGAATGTGCAGCGGATCTTGTCCTTTGAGAACCTTTTGGACGAGGTCGGGAACGACGTGGCTCATCGCCAGCCGGACGTTGCCCGACATGATCTCGCGGTCACACAGCGCGCGCTTTTCGCCCACGCCGATGCAGTTGAAGGGTCGCACGATCGTATAGGGCAGCTCGTACTGCTCCCACGCGCCTTGCGCGAAGTACTCGGTGGCGAGCTTTTGGAAACCGTAGGTCGAGTGCGGCGGCGGGCAGCGGCGCTGCTCGCCCTCCGGGGTGGGATAGGTCGACGTGCTCTCGTAGACCATCGACGACGATACGACGGTGATCTTGCGCAAGCTCGCGTTGCGGTGCGCCCAAATCGCCGCGTCGAAGCTCGCCGCGGTGATCCGCTCGTTCTCCGAAATCAGATCGTAGGCCAGCTCATGGAAGAGCGAAATGCCGCCGATGATCGCCGCGCCGGCGACCAGATGATCGCAGACCAGCGAGCAGCTCCTTGAGCAGCGCGACGTCTTTCGCATCACCCTCGACGCCGGTGTAGTTCGGATTCGTGTCGAACGCCCGCTCGACGGCCCCGTATTTGGAGTAGTTGTCGAGCCCGACCACTTCATACCCATGGACGAGCAGTTCCTCGATGAGGTAGCCGGCGATGAAGCCGGCCGAGCCTGTGACGAGAATCTTCACGTAAGCTGCGCTCCCTTTCCGAAAAAGTTCCAAACGTCAATGACCGGCTTGCCGTCCGGGATCACCAGCGACCGATAGTCACTGTGCGGTGCCCCAAGTACGAGCAGATCGGACCGCTCGAGCGCCTCGTCGAGTGTGACGAACCGCGGGTCGCTCACGTAGGGATCGGTGCATACGACGGCGGCCGCCTCGTACTCGAGGATCTTGCGGAGTTTGTAGGACAGCGATTCTCGCGAGTCGTCGATGTCGCCCTTGAACGCCATGCCGAGAATGCCAACCGTCAACTGCTGAAGCGGGTATCGCAATTTCATGTGGTGCACGACGATAGTCCGGAAGTCCCTCGTTGATGAGCATCGCCGCGTGTCCGAGGGAGAACCTGGACTCGGTCGCCGCCGCGAGTTGCATGGTGTCCTTGAAAAGACACGGCCCGGCCGCGAACCCACTCTTCGGTAATCCGGCCATCCTCGGGTAGTCGCGCGTGAGTGCGTCATAAATCCGGTAGAAGTCCAGGCCGAAATCGGTTGCGATCATGAAGAACTGATTGGCGGTCGCGAACTGGATGTAACGCCAAACGTTGGCGAAAATCTTGGTCAGCTCGGCCTCAACCGGCTGCATCGGAACAATCGAGGGAGCGATCCGGCGGAAGAGGTCGGTTGCCACTCTGGTCGCCTCGTCGTCGCAGCCCGCGACGATTTGTGGTAAGCCAACGAGTTCCCGCATGGCGTGTCCCTGCGCGATCCTCTCGGGACAGAACGCGACGTGCACGTCCCGGCCCGCGGCGCGCAACAGCTTGTCGACCTTTTCGGTCGTCCCCGGATAGATCGTGCTGCGAAGGATCAGGCACTGGCCGTCAACCAGATACGGCATCAGGTCGATGAAAAAACGATGGATTTTGTGGAATTTCGGGTTGAGGTGCTCGTCAACCGGCGTGCCGATAACAACAACGACGATACGTGACCTCGAGATCAGCGTCGGATCGTCATCCACGATGAGGTTCTTGTTGATGACCTCGGCGAGCATGGGCTCGGCCTTCTCCTCCATGAAGGGCATCCGTCCCGAGCGGACCGATTCGACGGCACTGGTATCGATGTCAACGATCGCGACTCGCAGCTCGCGGTGCGCCATCACGATGGCCAGCGGCAGCCCGACATGCCCGCAACCGCCGACCACACAAACGTCGAACTCGAAATTCGCCGATCCACCTGACGCGCCCATCGTTTTGTTACCTTCCTAAGCTCGGAACCGCGATGGGCGTTATGCACGGCATTGGATTTGGCGGATTGGCTTCTGATCAAAGAACCGCCGGTGGGTGAGTGTCCAAAAGGCCTCTCTGGACCCCGATTTTCTGGCCTCCCCCGGGGTGCGCACAGCATATAGGTCACGCCAGCCTCGTAGATCCGGTTTCGGCAGACTCATGTCGTCAGTCGTGTCCGACACGAGTGTCGGGAACCAGTTGCAGACTCGTCGTCCCGGAGGGCATGTACGGGCGGCGCGAGATGACGACGTAGCGCTCCGGCAGGGCATCTAGTGGCGGCGGCGACATTGATCCATCACGGTGATACCGGCTGGGCCGGACACGCGGCGCTGACTTTCTGTCGCGCAGTTGCCGGGGCGAAAGCGTTGTGGCGCAAGGATCATCCTCTCAGGAATGCCGTCCGGCGGTGTCGTCGCCGGGCGGGTATCTGATGCCGATTGGGCCGAGGCCGCGCATGGAAGCGGTCGGCGACGTCACTATCGACAAGCGCACCGGAAATATGGCCAAGGGCAGTGCCCCGGCCGGTGCTGGGCGACCGGGTGGCGTTCGCCACCTATCAGCGGGCCGTCATACCGCTGGTTGATGAGTGATTCGTCGCCGCGATCGGCGCGACCAGGTAATGTCCAACCCCCGAACAGGTGGGGCCGAGAAGGTTGAGGAAGCCTTCAGAAGAGGGAAATCAACTGCCAGGTCCCACAGTTGTGCGTCAAGAAAGCGGTGTCACTAAATCGGATCTGGATTACCTGCGGACTGCTGGTCTTATTGCTATCGATCATGTCGCTTGGATCAAGGCTACGCAGCCGCGCCCAATTACACATCGTCCCACCAGCGTTGCGATACTTGCCCGGCCATATGTCGAGGCCGACAACGTACGTGCCGTCATTGTCGATGACTTGCCAGGTTGTGCCGTCAGCATCAACGACGGTCTTGGGGGCCACTGGTGGCCGCGGTGTGCGATCCACCGTTTCAGTGCCGGTGGGCTGCACGGGTTCAGTTTGCGTGATAGCGCGTCTCGTAGAAACGCAGTCGCGCTGTAACGTCGCCTTGACCCAGCGATGGGGCACGGCCGACACCGATGGTGTGGGCGTGAATCTGCAGGTTCGTACCACCCGCCGACGCAGGGGTATTGACGAGAAATGGCTCGGCGGCGTTGGCGCCGATAAGGCGGTAGCTGACCCCGTCGAGCACGACCGTCGAGATGGTCAGCGGAGCAACGGTTCCCTGGAAGAGCCGGTCGATGACGGTTGGCTGCAGATCGATCCCCACCAGGACCGCCATGCCCGGCCCGCTGGGGGCCGGGACGGTGATCACATCGTTCCCCCGGACGGGGACCTGCGACAGCGCGGTCAGCGGCCCGCAGTGCGGGCCGCTTCGCCTAAACAGCGCCCAGCGGTTCTCGACGCCGCTCACGGTGTAGTTGCACAGCAGCGCACGCGAATACCGGGGGGATTCTTGCACGCCAAGCCGGCCGTCGATGCCGATGGCGGGTGAAGCCGGCGATAACCGGGACAGGACGAATTGGGGGCCGGTAGCAAGCGATTCGCTGTTCATGCCATCGAGCGCGGGATTGTAGGCCGGCGTACGTCTGGAAGTCCGGTGCAGGGCGCCAGGCCAGATCGTAGGCCCATACGGCCGAGGTCTCATCGGGGTCAATGTGGACCGGTTCCCGTCCCGATGGTTTTGATGAAGCGGTCCGGGATGGCGTAGAGCGCGCGCTGGCGTGCCTTGGCTTGTTTGATGCGTTGATCGACGTGACCTGGCAGGGCCAGCGTGACCAGGCGGTCGACCGCTTGCCCAGGCGCCCGCACTGCCGCCACGGTGGGGTCGTCGACATGATTTCCGGTTAAACGCAGGACAACGCTGGCTCCGCCAAGTGTGGCCAAGACGATGGCCGCGACGACCGCCACAAACCCACGGCGCCAGGTTCTGGAGAAAGGGGTGATGGCCACCGCAACAACGATGAGAGCCAAGCAGAGCGGCGGAACGCCACGGGTCAAATCTTACGAACGCGCTCTTGACGGAGATGAGGGTCGCGAGGCCGACGAGCAGCACGAGGCTGCGGGGAATCTTTGGGGTGCCACGGGCGAACATCACGAAGAGCACCGCTATCCAGGCGAGGCTTAACACGACCGCGGTAATGCCGAACAATCTAAGCGCGAGAAGCGGAATGGCCATTGCCTCGCTGTAGCCCGATACCATGGCGGTGCTGGACCGGAGCCAGGCGGGCAGGTCCCCTGGTCGTTGGCCGGCAAGCATCCACCAGATAAGGGTGGACGCCGCGAACGCGGTCACCGTTGCGCAATGGCGCCCGACAGCTCGCCAGTCGAGCAGCACCGATACGGCCAGCGCGATGGCCGCGATGACGAGGCCGGTGTTGAACTTCACCAGCAGCTGAAGCCCTGCGACTGCGCCGAGCACGGTGCAGGTGTTGAACACCGTCGGGCGCTTGGGATCTTGCTGCAGCAGAGGCACGGTTCCCCACGCGAATGCGGCGAGAACGGCCAGCTCGGGGTACTCCAGGCCCGGGAACCCCCCAACCGTGACCGATGTGGAGGATGGTTGATGATGCCGGTCGTGACGAACGCGCCGATGAGCGATGTCATCGGGGCGTAGCGCTGACGCAGCGCTGCCGCGATGCCAAGGAACAGGGCGGCGACGACGATTGGCTGGTAAATGGTGGCGAACACCGACTGATCGAACGAGTAGTAGGCGGTGGTCTGCAGGAACCCAAGGGGTCCGTAAGTGAATGCGATCTCGGGGCCCCACGCGAGGTCGGTGGGCCCGGGCCAGGGCCAGCCCGGCCTGCCAAGACGGATCGAGCCCGACACGAGGGTCGACCGACGACTGTGGCCAGAAGATGACGGCAGCGATAGCCGCGGCGAGGCCCCGTTGCCAACGGGCGGAGCCCCACGTCGTCGTCGAACACCAGCTCTTCACGGTGTCCGACCGCTCTCACGGGTACCAAAGTTAATGCCGCCAGCCGGCGATGAATCCGGCCGAGCCGGTGACGAGAATCTTCACGTAAGCTGCGCTCCCTTTCCGAAGAAGTTCCAAACGTCAATGACCGGCTTGTCGTCCGGGATCACCAGCGACCGATAGTCACTGTGGGGTGCCCCAAGTACGAGCACATCGGACCGCTCGAGCGCCTCGTTGAGGGTGACGAACCGCGGGTCGCTCACGTAGGGATCGGTGCATACGACGCGCAGCCGCCTCGTACTCGAGGATCTTCCGGAGTTTGTAGGATAGCGATTCTCGCGAGTCGTCGATGTCGCCCTTGAACGCCATGCCCAGAATGCCAACCGTCAACTGCTGAAGCGGGTATCGCAATTTCATGTGGTGCACGACATAGTCCGGAAGTCCCTCGTTGACGAGCATCGCCGCGTGTCCAAGCGAGAACCTGGACTCGGTCGCCGCCGCGAGCTGCATGGTGTCCTTGAAAAGACACGGCCCGGCCGCGAACCCACTCTTCGGTAATCCGGCCATCCTCGGGTAATCGCGCGTGAGCGCGTCATAAATCCGGTAGAAGTCCAGGCCGAAATCGGTTGCGATCATGAAGAACTGATTGGCAGTCGCGAACTGGATATAACGCCAAACGTTGGCGAAAATCTTCGTCAGCTCGGCCTCAACCGGCTGCATCGGGATGATCGACGGAGCGATTCGGCCGAAGAGGTCGGTTGCCACTCTGGTCGCCTCGTCATCGCAGCCCGCGACGATTTGTGGTAAGCCAACGAGTTCCCGCATGGCGTATCCCTGCGCGATCCTCTCGGGACAAAAAGCGACGTGCACGTCCCGGCCCGCGGCGCGCAACAGCTTGTCGACCTTTTCGGTCGTCCCTGGATAGATCGTGCTGCGAAGGATGAGGCACTGGCCGTCAACCAGATACGGCATCAGGTCGATGAAAAAACGATGGATTTTGTGGAATTTGGGGTTGAGGTGCTCGTCAACCGGCGTGCCGATAACAACAACGACGATACGTGACCTCGATATGAGTGTCGGATCGTCATCCACGATCAGGTTCCTGTTGATGACCTCGGCGAGCATGGGCTCGGCCTTCTCCTCCATGAAGGGCATCCGTCCCGAGCGGACCGTTTCGACGGCACTGGTATCGATGTCATCGATCGCGACTCGCAGTTCGCGGTGCGCCATCACGATGGCCAGCGGCAGCCCGACATGCCCGCAACCGCCGACCACACAAACGTCGAACTCGAAATTCGCCGATTCACCTGACGCGCCCATCGTCTGTTACCTTCCTCAAGTTCGGAACCGCGATGGGCGTTATGCACGGCATTGGATTTGGCGGATCGGCTTCTGATCAAAGAACCGCCGGTGGGTGAGTGTCCAAAAGGCCTCTCTGGACCCCGATTTTCTGGCCTCCCCCTGGGGTGCGCAAAGGATATAGGTCATGACAGCCCGTAGATCCGGTTTCCGCAGACTCATGGTCGTCATCGTGTCTGACACGAGTGCCGGTGGCGATCGCCACCAAATTGGTGGGCCGTGACGACGCTGGCGTTGAGGAGTGATTCGTCGCCGCGATCGGCGCGACCAGGTGAAGTCCGACCCCGGACATGTGGGGCCGAGTAGATCGACAAGCCTTCAGAACAGGGAAGTCCACTGCCACGTCCCACAGTCTTGCGTCAAGAACGCGGTGTCACTCAATAGGATCTGGACTACCTGCGGGCTGCTGGTCTTTTTGCTATCGATGATGTCGCTTGCATCAAGGCTTCGCAGCCGCGCCCAATAACACGTCCTCCCACCGGCGTTGCGATACTTGCCCGGAAATATATCGATGCCGACGACATACGTACCGTTGTTGTCGATGACTTGGTTCCATTGGCCACGAGCGTCGATAACGGTCTTGGGGGTCGGTGGTGGTGGCGATGTGCTACCCACGGTTTGACTGACGGTGGGCCGCGCAGGGTCAGTTTGCGTGACCGTTGCCGTCGAGGCGCTTCCGCACGCCGCGAGCAGTAGCGCGGGGACGGTCAGTGCGAGGCGCTTCATGCGTGTGGATCCTAGATCAGGCCCGACAGATCCTGGCAGCTTATTGGGTCGGCGGGTAGCCAGCCGCACGCGTCATGCTGCCGACAACACCTAGGTGATCGGAAACGTCCGGAGCACAGTCCGTTATGGTTCGACACGCATTTCGTAGAAACGCAGTCGCGCAGCAACGTCGCCCTGACCTAGTGATGGAGCACCGCCGACACTGATGGTGTGGGCCCGAATCTGCAGGTTCGTGCCATCCACGGAAGCAGGGGAATTCACGAGAAATGGCTCGGCGGCGTTGGCGGCGACGAGGCGGTAGCTAACACCGTCGAGCACGACCGTCGAGATGGTCAGCGGAACGAGGGTTCCCTGGAAGAGTCGTTCGACGACGGTTGGCTGCAGATCGATCCCCACCACGACCGCCTTGTCCAGCCCGCTGGGGGCCGGGACGGAGATCACGTCGTTCCCGCGGACGGGGACCTGCGACAGCGGGGTCAGCGGCCCGCAGTGCGGGCCGCTTCGCCTGAACAGCGCCCATCGACTCTCGACGCCGCTCACGGTGTAGTTGCACAGCAGCGCACGCGAATACCGGGGGGATTCTTGCACGCCCAGCCGGCCGTCCATACCAACGGCAGGTGAAGCCGCCGATAGCCGAGATAGGACGAATTGGGTTCCCGTAGCGAGCGATTCGCTGTTCATCCCATCGAGCGTGGGATTGTAGGCCGCGTATGTCTGGAACTCCGGCGCTGGGCGCCACGCCAGATCGTAGGCCCATGCGGCCGAGGTCTGATCGGGGTCAATGTGGACGGTTCCCGTCCCTATCGTTTTGATGAAGCGGTCCGGGATCGCGTAGAGCGCGCGCTGGCGTGCCTTGGCTTGTTTGATGCGTCGGTCGACGTGACCTGGCAGCGCCAGCGTCACGAGGCGGTCGATAGCTTGCCCGGGCGCCTGCACTGCGGCCACGCTGCGATCGTGGACGTGATCCCCGAATGCGAGCAGGAGGGCGCGCTCTGCGCTAAGCCCGACGATGACCATGGCCGTCAAAATCACCACGAACGCACGGCGCCAGGTTCTGGAGAGAGGGGTGATGGCCACCGCCACCACGATGAGGCCAAGCAGAACGTAGAAATGAATAACGTCACTTCGCCCCAACGCGCTCCGGGTGCAGATGACGGTTAAAAGGCCGGCGAGCACCACGAAGCTGCGGGGGATCTCCGGGCCGCCACGGACGAACATCACGCAGAGCGCCGCTAACCAGGCAAGGCTCAACACCACCGTGATGGGGGTGAACAGGTTGAGAGGCTCAGCCATCCCCTCGGTGTAGCCCGAGATCATGGCGGCGTTGGACCGGAGCCAGGCGGGCAAGTCCCCTAGTCGTTGGCCGGCGAGCACCCACAAGATGAGCGTGGACGCCGCGAACGCGATCACCGTTGCGCAATGGCGCCCGACAGCTCTCCAGTCGAGCAGCGCCGACAGGACCAGCCCGATGCCGATGATCGTGAGGCCGATGTTGAACTTCACTAGCAGCTGAAGCCCCGCGACCGCGCCGAGCACGATGCACGTGGTGAAGACCGTCGAGCGTCTGGGGTCGCGTTGCAGCAGCGGCACGGTCGCCCACACGAACGCCGCGAGAACGGCGACCTCTGGGTACTCCATCCCTGGAGCCCACCCATGACTGGTGTGGAGGATCGAGATGACGCCGGTAGTAGCGAATGCGCCGATGAGCGACGTCATCGGGGCGTAGCGCTGACGCAGCACTGCCGCGATGCCGAGGAACAGTGCGCCGACGGTGATTAGCTGGTACACCGTGGCAAGGACCGACTGACCGAACGAGTAGTAGGCCGTTGTCTGCAGGAACCCAAGGGGTCCGTAAGTGTAGACAATGTCGCGGCCCCACGCGAGGTGGTGGATTGGTGCGAGGGCCAACCCGGCCTGCCATGACGTATCGAGCCCAACGACGGCGTCGGCCGACGCCTGTGGCCAGAAAATGACGGCAGCGATAGCCGCGGCAACGCCCTGTTGCCAACGGGCGGAGCCCCATGGAGTCGTCGAACACCAGCTCTTCAGGTGTCCGAACGTTCTCAAGGGCGCCAAAGTGAGCGCGGCCATCCCGGCAAACTATCAATTCATTGTTGGACACGTGTTGAGTTTCGTTGGTACCTTGGCCGACTATGGTTCTCTCGCAGTTGGGTCGCATCGTGTACGGCCGTACAGAAGAGACTCACAAGAAGCTGCGCTACGCCGCCGTGTCGGTGGTTTTCGTCCCGATCGGCCAGATTCTCATCCAAGTCTTTGGCCTGTGGTTTCACAATTACACCACTGCGTCGCTGGTGCAGGCAGCCATCATCACGGTTCCAAACTTCTTCGCTAACAAGCATTTCGTCTGGCGGGTTACGTCGCGTGAGAATTTGCGTAGCCAGGTGCTCGTATTCTGGGTAGCCGTGATGCTGGGTGTCGCGCTGGCCACGCTCTTCACCCACCTCGTCGAGAATGCGATGGCCGATCGGACAAACCTGGTCCGTGGCGCAGCGGTCCTCGTCGCCCAGCTGACGGGCTTGGGCATCGTCTGGGTCGGCCGGTTTCTCATCCTGGACCGATGGCTCTTCAAGCTCGCGGGCGACACACCCGAGCACGCCGACGAGGTCGTTGGCGAGCTCCCTGTCTGACCCAGTCGAGCCCCATGAGCCACTAACTCGTTGATCCCGTTGGCCTCGTTGACCCAGTTGGCGTTTCCCAGCAGCCGCTGCACCTCGTTGGCCGCGAATGAGCAGCCCGGAGCCAATGGCCCAACCCGCAGCCGATATTCAACAAACGAGTAATAATGACCGATGCTCCTGACGTTGCCTACGCGCAAGACGACTGAAAGGCCAGAACCCGCGATGAAGTTTGTGCTGGCAAGCTACGGAGGTCGCGGCGATGTCGAGCCCGCCGTCGTTGTGGGGCGTGAACTGCTGCGCCGAGGCCATGAAGTATGCATGGCCGTGCCGCCTAACCTGGTTGGCTTCACCGAGACGGCTGGGCTTGCGGCGGTCGCTTACGGGCTGGATTCGCAGGCCATTCTTGACGTGCAGCGCAATTACTGGACGTGTTACTTCCGCACCCCCTGGAAGATCAAGGAGCTGAACAGGATGGGGCGCGAAACCGAGGAGTTCGCTACTCGGTGCTGGGGGGAAATGACCACGACGCTGGCGTCGCTGGCGGACGGGGCCGACCTGCTAATCACCGGCCTGATTTTCGAGCAGCCCGCTGCCAACGTCGCGGAGTATCACGACATTCCGTTGGCGACGCTGCATTTCTTCCCGGTGCGGGCCCACGGCCAGCTCCTGCGGTTCCTGCCGTCGCCGTTGATCCGCACCGCAATGAGGGTGAACGACTGGCTGATTTGGCGCGGGACGAAGAAGGGCGAGGACGCGCATCGCCGTGAACTGGGCCTACCGAAGGCAAAAGCCCCTGCGCCGCGGCGGATAGCAGAACGGGGGTCGCTGGAAATCCAGGCTTATGACCAGGTGTATTTTCCCGGACTGGCTTCCGAATGGGCGAAATGGGATGGCCAGCGGCCTTTTGTCGGCGCGTTGGCGATGGCGTTGCCGACGGATGCCGATGAGGAGGTCGCGTCGTGGATTGCCGCGGGAACACCGCCGATTTGCTTCGGGTTCGGCAGCATACCGGTCGAATCTCCGGCCGACACGATCGCGATGATCAGCGCGGCCTGCGCGCAGTTAGGCGAGCGGGCGTTGGTTTGCTCCGGCTCGACTGATTTCAGCAACGTCCCCCATTTCGAGCACGTCAAGGTGGTGGGCGTGGTGAATTACGCGACCATCTTTCCGGCCTGCCGCGCGGTGGTGCACCACGGTGGCGCGGGCACCCTGGCCGCGGGCCTGCGGGCCGGAGTCCCCCAGTTGATCCTCTGGACGTTGCCCGATCAGCCGTTCTTTGCGGCTCAGCTCAAACGACTGAAGGTGGGCTCCGGGCGGCGCTTTTCGACGACTACCGGCAAGTCGCTGGTCGCGGACCTGCGCCGGATTCTGGCCCCGCAATACGTCGCCCGGGCCCGCGAGCTCGCTCCCCAGATCACCAAACCCGCGGACAGCGCTGCGGCCGCCGCTGATCTTGTGGAGAATTTCGCCCGCCTCAAGCATGTCGGCTGATCGGCGCTGAGCGGCGCGTGGGTCTTCTGTTGAAGACGATGGCGTCCGGATGCTTGGCCAGAACTTCCGGATTAAAGTTCTATCGCGCATGTGTTGAATTAGACTGCCGGGGCGGGTTAGCCGGGACCTGAGGCCCCCGGTTTCATTTCATGGAACACGCACAGGGGGCGAGAGGGTAGGTATACGCGATGCACGAACGCGTGTTCGGACGCAGCGACGCTGAGATCGACCTGTTGGTCCGTGGCATGCGGTCCGGGATCGCGGTTGTGGGCTTCGGCTACATCGGCACGGTGATTGGTGCCGTGCTGGCTGACCGCGGCTGGCCCGTGACGGGGATCGACGTGAGACAGAGCGTCGTCGACGAGATCAACCTCGGCAAGACCACGGTGGCTGAGCCGGGGCTCGGCGAGCTGGTGGCCGACAACGTGCGGGTGGGCCGGCTTCGCGCGACGACTGATTTCGGCGCCCTCGAGGACAACGATTTCGTCGTTGTGAACGTCGGTACGCCGCTTGGCCCGGACTTCGAGCCGATTGTCGACGACATCAAGGCGGCGGCGCGGGCCGTGGGCGAGCATCTGCATGCCGGCCACATCGTCATCCTCAAAAGCACGGTTCCGCCCGACACCACCGAAACTCTCGTCCGGCCGATCCTCGAAGAGGCCTCGGGGCTGCGCGCCGGAGTCGACTTCGGGCTGGCGTTCTGCCCTGAGCGGCTCGCTGAAGGACAAGCCATTCACGAGCTGACGACGATTCCGGTCGTGGTCGGTGCCGTCGATGAGCGCAGCGCTCGAGCTTGCGCCACGCTGTGGCGACACGCCCTTGGAGTGGACTCCGTTATCGTCGACAATCCGCGCACCGCCGAGATGGTTAAGCTTGCCGACAACCTCTGGGTGGACCTCAACGTCGCGCTCGCGAACGAGCTAGCCAAGATATGCGACCGGCTCGGGATGGACGCCCTTCAGGTCATCGAGGCCGCCAACACGATGCCGAAGAACGGGCGCGAGGTGAACATCCTGAGGCCGAGCATGGGCGTCGGCGGCTACTGCTTGACGAAGGATCCGTGGTTCGTCAACCATCTGGGCGAGTCCGTAGGGGTGGAACTGGCGATTCCGCGGACGTCGAGGACTGTCAACGACACGATGCCCGCCTACACCTACGGGCTGCTGACGCAGCTCCTCGCCGAGCAGGGCAAAGCGATCGAGACCAGCAAGATCGCGGTGCTGGGTATCGCGTTTAAGAACAACACCGGCGACTGCCGGCTTACGCCCACCAAGTACGTCGTCGCCCTGCTCGAGGAGTCCGGCTGCCAGCTTTCGGTCCATGATCCGTGGGTGGCGGCCGAGGAGGCCCTCTCGGTGACGAATATCCCCCTGACCGCAGACATCGAGACAGCGGTCGAGGATGCCGACGCATTGGTGGTCCTCGCGGGCCATCGACAGTTCCACCAGATCCCGCTGGCCCGGCTCGCGGACCTTGCGGCAGCCAGCGTGCGTGTTCCTCGATGGACGGAACAGCTTCGACCCAGCGGCAGTACGCGCCGCCGGCTTCGTCTACAAGGGCATTGGCCGATAAGTGAACGCAAACCGCAACGTCGTCGTGACCGGCGGCTACGGCTTCATCGGATCGCACTTGGTTGCCGCATTGCTCGACCGCGGAGACTTCGTCACCGTTTTCGACTTCGCAAAGGGCAACCCCGACAGCGATATTGACTTCGACCGGCACGCCAACTTTCGGTTCGTGCAGGGCGATGTCACTGATCTGCCCGCGCTAGAAAAAGCCCTGGGCCCCGGCATCGACACGGTCTTCCATCTGGCCGCAATCGTAGGTGTCGGAAACTATCTCAAAGATCCGCTGCGGGTTCTCGATGTCAACGTGACCGGCACCCGCAACGTCCTCGAGTTGAGCCATCGGCACGGAACACGCGTCGTGTTCGCCAGCACATCTGAGGTGTTTGGGAAGAACCCGAACCCGCCGTTCGCCGAGGACGACGATCGCGTCCTCGGTTCGACACGGACCGCGCGGTGGAGCTACAGCACCAGCAAGGCGATGGCCGAGCATCTGGTCTTCGCGATGCACACCACTTACGGACTGCCGGTGACGGTAGTTCGCTATTTCAACGTGTACGGCCCGCGGCAGAACCCGATCTTCGTGATTTCGCAGACCATTCACCGGATCCTCAACGGCCGCCGGCCGTTGCTCTACGACTCGGGCGACCAGACCCGGTGCTTCACTTACGTCGACGATGCCATCGCCGGCACCCTGCTCGCGTCGGATAGCAGCATGGCAATCGGCGAGGCCTTCAACATCGGAAGCATGACCGAGACGACCGTGCGTGACGTTGTCGATCTGGCGATCAAGATAGCGAATGTCGACTCGGTGTCTGAGGCCGAAGCTGTTGACACTGCAGCGCAATACGGGGATCGCTACGAGGACATCCCTCGTCGTATTCCCGACTCGACCAAGGCGCAGCGGGAGCTGGGATGGCGCCTGCAGGTCGACGTCGAGGAAGGGATCCGCCGCACCATCGAGTGGGCGCGGGCCAACCCGTGGTACCTCAAACAGCCGACGGGATAGCGAACCGGGAGACCGCGATGAAATTCGTGCTCGCCGCCTACGGAACTCGCGGCGACATCGAGCCCTCCGTCGTTGTCGGCCGCGAGCTCGCGCGCCGCGGGCATGACGTGCGCATCGCTGTGCCGCCCAATCAAGTCGGCTTCGCCGAGGCGGCCGGGCTGGCGGCGGTCGCCTACGGACCGGATTCGCAGCAGGTGGTGGAAAAGGATTTCGGCACGAAACTCTTCGAGGATTTCCCGCACCGAGTGTGGCGGATCAAGGATCTGAAAAGGATGTGGCGCGAAAACTGGGAACTCTCCACCCAGTGCTGGTCGCAGATGAGCACGACGCTGATGTCGCTGGCGCAGGGGGCCGACCTGCTCTGCACCGGCCTGGTGTTTGAGGACGGCGCGGCCAACATCGCGGAGTACTACGGCATTCCCCTGGCCACGCTGCATTACTTCCCACTGCGGCCCAACGGCCAGCTCCTGCCCTACCTGCCGGCGCCGGTGAGCCGCGCCGCCATGACCGCCACGGGCTGGCTGACGACCGGCCTGCTCGGCAGCTTCGAGCGAGCGCAGCGGCGTGACTTGGGCCTGCCGAAGGCTTTCGGCCCCGCGACGGGACGGGTCACTCAACGCGGAGCGCTCGAAATCCAGGCCTACGACGAGGTGTGCTTTCCCGGACTGGCAGCCGAATGGGCGAAATGGGGCGACCAGCGGCCGTTCGTCGGCACACTGACGCTGGAGATGCCGACGCAGGCCGATGAGGAGGTCGCGTCGTGGATCGCCGCGGGAACACCGCCGATCTGCTTCGGGTTCGGCAGCATGCCGATGGAGTCTCCGGCCGACACGATCGCCATGATCGGCGCGGCGTGCGCCGACCTGGGGGAACGGGCGTTGGTGTGCGCCGGCTTGAGCGACTTCAGCAACGTCCCCCCTAGCGAGCACGTCAAGCTGGTCAGCTCGATGAACTATGCGGCGATCTTTCCGGCCTGCCGAGCGGTCGTGCACCACGGCGGCGCCGGCTCCGTGGCCGCGGGCCTGCGCGCCGGCGTCCCCACCTTGATCCTCTGGGCGGCCGCCGATCGGCAGATGTGGGGTGCGATCATCAAGCGACTGCAGGTGGGCACCGCCCGGCGGTTTTCCAGCACCACCCGGGAATCGCTGGTCGAGGACCTGCGTCAGATCCTGGCCCCGCACTACGTCGCGCGGGCCCGCGAGCTCGCCACCCGGATGACCAAACCCGCCGAAAGCGTTGCGGCCACCGCTGACCTTGTAGAAAATTTCGCCCGCCTCAGGCGTGTTGGGTTGATCAGCGGCGGCGGGCCGTCGAGATGACGGCTACGCATCATGTTCTACTTCCGGAGGCTGTCATGCGTGTGATCGCTTGGCTCGACAGGTAATTCGGGCTGCTTGCCGATCCAATCAAGCAGAGCACGCAGACCTTCCTCAAGCGTCCACTTTGGACGCCAGTCGAGCTCCTTCGTTGCCGGCTCGATGTCGCACCTCGCGGCGCGTACGTCACCGTCGCGGAACTTCGCCACGACGATCGGCTCGGGGGCATCGCAGATGGCGGCGATCTTTTGAGCCAGCTCATGGATGGTTGTCGGGATACCCGACCCGATGTCGAGGCAGCGCGGCTGCGCCGCAGGCGCCTCTATCGCAGCGAACAGCGCCTCGACGACATCGTCGATATAGACGAAATCGCGCACGATCCGTCCGTCTTCGTAGACTTCCAACGGGCGCTGCTCGCGTGCCAGTCGTGCGAAAAGAGCGACTATTCCGGTGTACGAATTTGTCAGCGACTGGCCTGGCCCGTAGACATTCTGCAGACGCAGCACGCTGAGATTGGCGTCATGAGCGGCCGTCCAGGCAGCCAAGATGTGCTCTTGGGCGAGTTTGGTCGCGGCGTAAATGTTGGTGGGCCGGGGCTCGGTTCGACCGGCACAGCTCGGAAGTGGGACTGCAGGGTCGCCCGTGGGCCCTTGCGGATCCCAGATACCGGCCAGGAGCTGAGCGTGGCTGCGAGGCTGCGGGTAGAAGATCTGAGAGCCGTATTGCCACGCACCCTCGCCGTAGACGGCTCTCGACGAAGCCAGGACGAGCTGGTCGGGCACGTGTGCTGAGCGGCTCAGGGCATCAAGAAGTTGAGTCGTTCCCACCACGTTCACCGAACCATGGCGCGTCGCCTCGGAGAGCGACTGCGCCGTTCCCGTCTCGGCCGCCAAATGGACGATCTGGGAAGGTCGGAACAACCGAAGCACAGCATCCCAGTCGGGCGCATGAGTGACATCGCCGGTGAACAACCGCACGGACGGCGGCAGATCGATCGCTGCACGTTCGCCATGCACTTGCGGGTGCAGGACGTCCATCACAGCGACGTCGTAGCCGGCATTGACGAGACGGCGCGCGAGTGCGGACCCAATGAATCCTGCCCCGCCAGTGATGAGCACGGATGTCGACAGACGAGCCTCCGGTTCCTCGTGGTGTCAACGGTGGGCCAGCGCGCGGTCGGCCAGCGCCCCGATTGCCGGTGCCATCAGCCGGGAGTATTCGACCGTCAGGTGGCTCGAGTCAAGGTAGACCAGGGTGTTGCCGACGATGACCGGGCAGCGGTCGCGTGGTGCAGAACAGCTCGGTGAGGTCGGCGTAGTGTCCGCCGCCGGCTTTGGTGGCGGCGGACTCAGCCGCGATGCCGGGTTCGTTCACCGCGGTCGACCTGGGCGGCGAGCAGGCCGTCGCGTCATCGAGGTGCGCGGACAGGCAGATCGGCACCCCAACATGCGGATCCGGGATCGGCCCGAGCACCAGCACCTTGGCGCCGGTGGCGCGCAGCTGCTGCACGAGGCGGGTCAGGCTGTCGATCCACGCCGGGTCGTATGACATGAAACCTGTCCGCGATTCGTCGGCACCGTATCCCCGCAACACGCTTACCACGACCAGCCGCGGGTGCTCGGCGCGTAGCCGGGCGATGATCTGACCGCGCCACTGGTCGCACTCGGTGTATTCCCGGTGAAGTTGGGGGTTGGTGACGGGCAAGTTCATCACTGGGCAGCCCGCCTTGCTCAGCATCTCCAGCCGCCAGTGCCGCTGCTCGGCGATCTGCTGGAATGCCGGATTCCATATCGCGGCATGCGAGTCGCCGACCAGGGCCACCGTCGTCGTCGAGGCGGTATCGCCCGTCGCGCACTCAGGCTGACTGACTTGCCAAGCTGTGAGCAGGCAGCCGTTGAGGTACAGGCGTTTTAAGTTCGGCTGCCGTGTCGGCAATCGGCGGGTCCAGGTTCGACGGGACGGCTTTCAGGTCGGCGGATGCCGCGACCGCGGCCTGCACTTGGGCAAACGCGTGCTGCACCGCCGCGTCGTAGGCGTCCATGTCAGAGCCCACGGGGACGGGCGCCGCGGTGACGGTCAGGGTCGCCGCCGGCGCGCCGCGCCCGACCGGGGTAGGCACCACTACCAGCAGCGCCAGGCCCACACACACCGCTACCGCGGTGGCGGCACCGCCGAGCGCAAGACTGCCCAGGGCAGACCGCCGCAACGGAGCGGCGAACCGCAACGGGTTCTCGATGACACGCAAGGTGAGCACCGCCAGCCCGCCGGAGACCAGCGCCGCAGCCAACCTGCCGGCCAGCCCCAGCGGGTGGCCCAGCAATGGCGGTGCGAGCACCAGCACCGGCCAATGCCACAGATACCACGAGTAGGACATCCGGCCGATCGCGCGCATCGGCGACACTGCCAGGACACGGCCGCATCCTTGCGACGGTGCGGCGCAGCCGGCGCCGATCACCAGCGCCGCACCCAGCGTGGGCAACAGCGGGGCGATACCCGGATATAGCGTGGTCGCGATCAACCGGGTGCAAGCCAGCAGGATCAGAGCCAGCCCCGCCCAGCCCGCGATCGCGGCAGCTCGTGGCGGGAGTCGGCGCCACTGGCCGGCCGTGAGGGCCACCAGCCCGCCGACGGCTAACTGCCAGGCGCGGGTGGGCAGCGAAAAGAACGCCACAAAAGGCGCCCAGTAAGTGACCACCAGCGACAGCGCGAAGGACAAGGCCGCGACCAGCGCAAGGACCACCAGATAAGGCCGCTGCGAGGAGGTGGCCTCGGCCCTGGAGCGCCGACGCACACGCCGGATCAACCACGCCGTCCCGATGATCAAGGCCGGCCACACCAGGTAGAACTGCTCCTCGACGCCCAACGACCAGTAGTGCTGAAACGGCGACGGTATGTGGCTGGCGAAGTAGTCGACGCCTTGGAGAATGAACCGGTAGTTGCCGACGTACAGCGCGCTGGTGATGCCGTCACCTATGACGGTCCGGGCCTGCAACGGGGGCAACAGGACAGCCGAGCCGATCGCGGTGATGACGCCGACCGTCGCCGATGCCGGCAGCAGTCGGCGAGCCCGCGCCCCATAGAAGCGGCGCAGCCGGACGGAACCGGTGGTGTTGGCTTCGCGCCAGAGCAGCCCGGTGATCAGAAAGCCCGAGATGACGAAGAACACGTCCACGCCGACGTACCCACCACCGACACCCGGCACGCCGGCGTGGAACAGCACAACGGCCAACACCGCCACAGCGCGCAAGCCCTCGATGTCCGGCCGAAATCCCGTCTGCGCCGAGCGCCGACCCTGCAACTCTCCGGTAGGGCTAACGCTGTCGGCCTTGGGCACGGTCACCTACCTAGGAAGAGGACGCGGACCTTCGAGTCGAAGCATTATCACACAGCTGTCCAACAGGCTATGTCGACCAATTCCACCACTGATTGCACACCGGCCCGTTCGACGACCCTTTGACGGGCGGATGAAGCGCGTCGACCTCGAGTACGGCAGGGCAGACGGTGCCGCGATCAGGGCTACCCGGGTCACCAACAGTCGTCAGCTTGTCACTCGTGGGCGAGCGCGCGGTCGGCCAGCGCGCCCATTACCGGTGCCAACAGCCGGGAGTATTCGAACGTCAGGTGACTTGAGTCAACGTAGACCAGGGTGTTGCCGACGATGACCGGGCAGCGGTCCGTGGTGCAGAACAGCTCGGTGAGGTCGGCGTATTGTCCGCCGCCGGCTTTGGTGGCGGCGGACTCAGCCGCGATGCCGGGTTCGTTCACCGCCGTCGACCTTCGCGGCGTGCAGGCCGTGACGTCATCGAGATGCGCGGACAGGCAGGTCGGCACATCAGAGTGCGGATCCGGGACCGGCCCGAGCACCAGCACCTCGGCGCCGGTGCCGCGCAGCTGCTGCACCAGGCGAGTCAGGCTATCGATCCACGCCGGGTCGTAGGCATTGAAGCCTGTCAGCGATTCGTCGGTACCGTAGCCCCGGTACGCGCTCACCACGACCAGCCGCGGGTGCTCGGAACCTAACCGCGCGATGATCTCAGCGCGCCACTGCTCGCAGTGTTCAAAGAGTTCAACCAGGCGACGGAACGGGCTGGTGCCGCGCAATTCCATCAATGGGCAGGCCGCCTTGGCCAGGGTCTCAAGCCGCCAGTGCCGCTGCTCGGCGATCTGCTGGAACGCCGGATTCCATATCGCGGCATGCGAGTCGCCGACCAGGGCCACCGTCGTCGTCGAGGCGGTATCGCCCGTGGCGCACTCGGGCTGGCCGCCTTGAAGAGGCGTACGCAGGCAGCCCTTGCCCATATAGGCGGTCTGTTCGGCTTCCACCTCGGCAAATGGCGGGTCCAGGTTCGACGGGACGGCTTTCAGGTCGGCGGACGCGGCGACGGCGGCCTGCACTTGGGCGAACCCGTGCTGCACCTCCATGTCAGAGCCCGTAGGGGGAATCGCCACAGTGACGGTCAGCGCCGCAGCCGCCGGGCCGCGCCCGACCGGGATAGGCACCACTGCCAGCAGCGCCAGGCCCACACACACCGCTACCGCGGTGACGGCACCGCCCAGCGCAAGACTGCGCCCGGGAGAGCGGCGCAACGCAGCGGCGAACCGCAACGGGTTCTCGATGAACCGCAAGGTGAGCACCGCCAGCCCGCCGGAGACCAGCGCCGCGGCCAACCTGCCGACCAGCCCCAGCGAGTGGCCCAGCAAAGCCGGTGCCAGCAGCAGCACCGGCCAATGCCACAGATACCACGAGTACGACACCCGCCCGATCGCGCGCATCGGTGACACCGCCAGGGCGCGCCCGCATCCTTGCGACGGGGTGGCGCAGCCGGCGCCGATCACCAGCGCCGCACCCACGATGGGCAACAGCGCGGCGATACCCGGATACAGCGTGGTCGCGCTCAACCAGGTGCAAGCCAGCAGGATCAGGGCCAGCCCGGCCCAGCCCGCGATCGCGGCAGCCAGTGGCGGAAGTCGGCGCCACTGGCCGGCCGTAAGAGCCACCAGCCCGCCGACGGCCAACTGCCAAGCCCGAGTGGGCAGCGAAAAAAACGCCACAGCAGGAGCCCAGGGGGTGGCTGCCAGCGACAGCGCGAATGACATGGCCGCGACCAGCGCAAGGACCACCAGATAAGGCCGCTGCGAGGAGGTGGCCTCGGCCCGGGTGCGCCGACGCACATGCCGGATCAGCCACGCCGTACCGAGGATCAAGGCCGGCCACACCAGGTAGAACTGCTCCTCGACGCCCAACGACCAGTAGTGCTGAAACGGCGAGGCCGCCTTGTGGCTGGCGAAGTAGTCGACGCCTCGCATGATGAACCAGTAGTTGCCGACATACAGCGCGCTGGTGATGCCGTCATTGATGACGCTCTTGACCTGCAACGGGGGCAACAGGGCAACCGAGGCGATCATCGTGATGACGCCGACGGTGGCCGAGGCCGGCAGCAGTCGGCGAGCCCGCGCCCCGTAGAAGCGGCGCAGCCCGACGGTGCCGCTGGTGTTCGCTTCACGCCAGAGCAGCCCGGTAATCAGGAATCCCGAGATGACGAAGAACACGTCCACACCGACGTACCCGCCACCCACACCTGGCACGTCCGCGTGAAACAGCACCACGGCCAACACCGCCACAGCGCGCAACCCCTCGATGTCCGGGCGAAATCGCGCCTGCGCCGAGCCCCGACCCTGCTGCTCCTCGGTGGTGCTGCCGCGGACGGTCTGGTGCACGGTCACCTACCTAGAAGAGGACGCCTTCTTCGAGTCGAGGCATTATCACACACGCGTTCAACAGACTGCAATTTGCCGCTGACACTTCGACCCGTCTACATGTCAACCGTGGGCGAGCGCGCGCTCGGCCAGAGCGCCGATGACCGGTGCCAACAGCCGGGAGTATTCGAGCGTCAGGTGATTCTCGTCAAGGTAGACCAGGGTGTTGCCGACGATGACCGGGCAGCGGTCGGTGGTGCAGAACAGCTCGGTGGGGTCGGCGTATTGTCCGCCGCCGGCTTTGGTGGCGGCGGACTCAGCCGCGATGCCGGATTGGTTCACCGCGGTCGACCTTGCGGTGTGCAGGCCGCCACGTCATCGAGGTAGCCGGACAGGCAGATCGGCACCACAAAGTGCGGGTCCGGGATCGGTCCGAGCACCAGCACCTTGGCACCACTGCCGCGCAGCTGCTGCACCTGGCGGGTCAGGCTGTCGATCCACGCCGGGTCGTAGGCCTTGAAACCTGTCAGCGATTCGTCGGCACCGTACCCCCGCCACATACTCACCACGACCAGCCGCGGGTGCTCGGCGCACAGCCGGGCCATGATCTGAGCGCGCCACTGCTCGCAGTGTTCAAAGTCTTCAACCAGTCGACGGAGGGGGTTGGCGACGGGCAAGTCCAGCAATGGGCAAGCTCCCTTGCTCAGCAACTCCAGCCGCCAGTGCCGCTGCGCGGCGAGCTGCTGGAACGCCGGATTCCACATCGCGGCATGGGAGTCGCCCGACCAGCGCCACCGTCGTCGTCGAGGCGGTATCGCCCATCGCGCACTCCGGCTGCCCGGCTTGGAAAGGGGTGCGCAGGCAGCCGTTGAATTCGAGTGCCTTTTTTTCGGCTGCCGCGTCAGCAAGCGGCGGGTCCAGGTTCGACGGGACGGCTTTGAGGTCGGCGGAGGCCGCGACCGCGGCCTGCACTTGAGCGAACGCGTGCTGCACCGCCGCGTCGTAGGCGGCCATGTCAGAGCCGGCGGGCACCGGCGCCGTGGTGAAGGTCAGCGCCGCGGCCGGCGCGCCGTGGCCGACCGGGGTAGGCACCACGACCAGCAGCGCCAGGCCCACACACACCGCTACCGCGGTGGCGGCACCGCCCAGCGCAAGACTGCCCAGGGCAGACCGCCGCAGCGGGGCGGCGAACCGCAACGGGTTCTCGATGAAACGCAGGGTGAGCACCGCCAGCCCGCCGGAGACCAGCGCCGCGGCCAACCTGGCGGCCAGCCCCAGCGGGTGGCCCAGCAATGCCGGTGCGAGCACCAGCACCGGCCAGTGCCACAGATACCACGAGTAGGAGATCCGGCCGATCGCGCGCATCGGCGACAATCCCAGGACGCGCCCGCATCCTTGAGACGGGGTGGCACAGCCGGCGCCGATCACCAGCGCCGCACCCACGGTGGGCAACAGCGCAGCGATGCCCGGATACAGCGTGGCCGCGCTCAACCCGGTGCAGGCCAGCAGGATCAGGGCCAGCCCCGCCCATCCGGTGATCGCGGCAGGCAGTGGCCGGGAGCCGGCGCCACTGGCCGGCCGTGAGGGCCACCAGCCCGCCGAGGGCCAACTGCCAGGCCCGGGTGGGCAGCGAAAAGAACGCCGCAGCAGGTGCCACGTAAGTGGCCCCGAACGACAGCGCGAACGACACGGCCGCGACCAGCGCAAGGACCACCAGATACGGGCGTTGCGAGGAGGTGGCCTCGGCCCTGGTGCGCCGACGCACACGCCGGATCAGCCACGCCGTCCCGATGATCAACGCCGGCCACACCAGGTAGAACTGCTCCTCGACGCCCAGCGACCAGTAGTGCTGGAACGGCGAGGGCGGTACATGGCTGGCGAAGTAGTCGACGCCTCGCATGACGAACCAGTAGTTGCCGACATACAGCGCGCTGGTGATGCCGTCATCGATGACGCGTCCGGACCTGCAACGGGGGCAACAGGACAGCCGAGGCCGATCATGGTGATGACGCCGACCGTGGCCGAGGCCGGCAGCAGTCGGCGGGCCCGCGCCCCGTAGAAGCGGCGCAGCCCGACGGTGCCGGTGGTGTTCGCTTCGCGCCAGAGCAGCCCGGTGATCAGGAAGCCCGAGATGACGAAGAACACGTCCACGCCGACGTACCCGCCACCCACCCCGGGCACCTCGGCGTGAAACAGGACAACGGCCAACACCGCCACAGCGCGCAAGCCCTCGATGTCCGGGCGAAATCGCGCCTGCGCCGAGCCCCGACCCTGCTGCTCCTCGGTGGTGCTGCCGCTGACGGTCTGGTGCACGGTCACCTACTTAGCAACGAGGACGCGTATCTTCGAGTCGAGGCATTATCACACACCTGTCGAACAAACCTCTTGTGAGAGACCCCCGCAGCGGGGAGGATCGTCGCGTGAACATCAACAACGGGCTGGTGATGTTGGCGGACGCGTGGCCGGGTGTGAACCGGATCAGGGCCGTGCAGCGGGCGCTAACGGGCGGGTGAACCCCGTCTATCTGGAGATCGGTGTTTCGCGGGGACAGGCGTTCCAGCGAATCAGCGCCGACGTGAAGATCGCCGTCGACCCGGCGTTCAAGCTTTCGGAGCGCGCCCGCGAACTCGCCGACGCAAAGGCGACGCGAGACCCATTACTTCGAGACGACCAGCGACGCCTTCTTCGAGAACGAGACGGCGTTCCTCGAGCAGCACCCCATCGACGTCGCGCTGATCGACGGGCTCCACACCTATGAGCAGGTCGTGCGCGACGTCGAGAAAACCCTGCGCTATCTGCGGGACGACGGCGTCATTTTCCTGCACGACTGCAACCCCCCGTTCGACCTTGGCCGCCCGCCGCGCGGAGTCGTGGGACGACTTTATTGCGCAGCAGTCAGGGCCGCTGGTGATCGGTATCTGGAACGGCGATGTCTGGAAAGCGATCGTCCATCTGCGTAGCACCCGCCACGACCTGCTGGTCGGCGTGCTGAAGTGCGACCAGGGCGTCGGGTTCGTACGAAAAGGATCTCCGGAATCGCCATTGTCCTACTCGGTGCGAGCAGGTCGAGGCGCTCACTTACGCGGATCTCAAGGCCGACCGCGAGCGCTTGCTCAACCTCAAGCCGCCCCGGTATCTCGGCGAATTTCTCGGTGCGGGCGCCGGATTCTCCCCAAAGTAACGGTAGCCGGGTAAAGGCAAGATCCGCGATGAAGTTTGTGCTGGCAAGCTGGGGCAGTCGCGGCGATGTCGAGCCCAACCTCGCGGTCGGCTGCGAGCTGGTGCGCCGCGGGCACGACGTGTGCATGGCCGTCCCGCCCGACCTGGTCGGCTTCACGGAGGCGGCGGGGGTTACGGCGGTCGGCTTCGGCCCGGAGGCGCAGTCCATTCTGGACGCGCATCGCGAGTTCTGGACGTGTTTCTTCAGCCACCCCTGGAGGATCCGCGAGCTGATCAGGTCGCGGCTCGAAATTGCGGGTCCCCTTCTCCGGGGCTGGCAGGAGATGAGCACGACGCTGATGTCGCTGGCGGACGGGGCCGACCTGCTATTCACCGGCATCAATTTCGAGGACGCCGCCGCCAACGTCGCGGAGTATTACGACATTCCGTTGGCCACGTTGCATTACTTCCCGCTGCGGCCCAACGGCCAGACCCTGCGATTCCTGCCGGCGCCGTTGGCGCCGCTCGGCAGTGACGGCGTTCTGGTGGGTGACGTGGCGTGGGATGAAGAAGGCCGAGGACGCCCAGCGCCGTGAACTTGGCCTACCGAAGGCAACAGGCTCCGCGCCGCGACGGATCACCGAACGCGGATCGCTGGAAATCCAGGCCTACGACGAGGCGTGCTTTCCCGGGCTGGCAGCCGAATGGGCGAAATGGGATGGGCGAAGCCCCCTCAAAGGCCATTTGTCGGCACGCTGACGCTGGAGTTGGCGACGGAGGCCGATGCGGAGGTCGCGTCGTGGATTGCCGCGGGAACACCGCCGATTTTCTTCGGGTTCGGCAGCATCCCGGTCGAATCTCCGGCCGACACGATCGCCATGATCGCCGCGGCCTGCGCGCAGTTAGGCGAGCGAGCGTTGGTTGGCGCCGCCGGGACCGATTTCAGCAACGTCCCGCACTTCGAACACGTCAAAGTAGTGGGCACGATGAATTATGCGACCGTCTTCCCCGCCTGCCGAGCGGTCGTCCACCACGGCGGCTCGAGCACGACGCCAATTGCGCATGCGCGCGGGCGTCCCCCAGCTGATCCTCTTTTGGGACCTGGTTCACGCGGTCTATGGAGCTGCGGTCAAACGGCTGAAGGTGGGCACTGCCCGACGCTTCTCGACCGCTACCGAGGAATCGCTGGTCGCGGATTTGCGCCGGATTCTGGCGCCGGAATATGTCGCCCGGGCCCGCGAGCTCGCCACCCGGATCACCGAACCCGCCAAAAGTGCTGCGGTCGCCGCCGACCTGCTGGAGGATTTCGCCCGCTTGCGCCGTGTCGGCTGATCGGCGCTGACCTCCACGGCGGCAATCATCGACCGGACCGCGTGCTTGTGGCTTGGGTCACATCCGAAATTCGGAAGATTTGACCTGAAACTCTGGATCGGCCCTGGTGGCCTCCAGTAAGGTCTAGAACTTGTTCTACTCATGTCAACTAAGCGGCTCAGGAGGACGGTGAGCATCGATCCGCTCGATAACAGCTGGCGGATGGACAGCGAAGCGGTCCGCGCCTAGCCCGACGGCCGCTCGACCGCCCACTTAGCCAGTCCGACGCCGCGCTTATTGGTTCCCGGCTACCACGGCCCCGGCGCCCGAAAGCCCGAGTGAAAACCGCAACCCCAGAGAGGACAACGCCTTGACAATCGAGACGCCCATGGGGGCCCGTGAATCACAGGGGGTCGGAGAGGGTTTTGCGATAGTCGGCTACGCAGTGCGCGTACCAGGTGCCGCCGATGCGGACGAGTTCTGGGAGGTGCTGAAGCACGGGCGCGATGCGGTATCGGAGGTGCCCGCAGACCGGTGGGATGTCGACGAGTTCTTCGACCCGGATCCCGATGCGCCCGGGAAGATCGTCAGCCGCCGCGCAGGCTTCATCGACGACGTAACGGGATTCGACGCGCCGTTCTTCGGGTTGTCGAAGCGGGAAACCATGTTGATCGACCCGCAGCATCGGCTGCTGCTGGAGACGGCGTGGCGGGCAGTGGAGCATTCAGGGACCGCGCCATCGGCTTTGGCGAACACCAAGACCGGTGTGTTCATGGGTCTGGGCACCCACGACTACCTGGGACTTGATATCCGAACAGCTCGGTTACGCCGAGATCGAAGCGTATGTGGCGATCGGGACGTCGTCCGCGGCAGGAGCGGGCCGCATCAGTTATGGGCTGGGGCTGCAGGGCCCGGCGGTGTCCGTCGATACGGCGTGCAGCTCGTCGCTGGTGGCAGTGCACCAGGCGTGCCAGGCGCTGCGCTTCGGCGAATGTGACCTCGCGCTGGCCGGCGGCGTGAATGTCATGCTCAGCGCCAAGACCGCGATGACGTTCTCCCATGCGCACATGCTGGCTCCGGACGGCCGGTGCAAGACCTTCGACGCGGCTGCCGACGGCTACGTGCGCGGCGAGGGCTGCGGTGTCATCGTCGTGAAACGGCTCGAGGACGCGATCCGCGACGGCGACCGGATCCGGGCCGTGATCCGCGGCAGCGCGGTCAACCAGGATGGCGCATCGGGTGGTTTGACGGTGCCCAACGGCGTCGCCCAGCAACGCGTCATCGCCGAGGCGCTTCAGTGCGCCGGTGTCGCGGCCGGCGACGTCGGATACCTGGAGGCGCACGGAACCGGGACGTCGCTGGGCGACCCGATCGAAGTCCAAGCCGCCGGTGCGGTACTCGGCAAGGGCCGCGACGCCGACCGGCCGCTGCTGATCGGCTCGGTGAAGACGAACATCGGCCATCTCGAAGCAGCCGCAGGGATCGCCGGCCTGATCAAGGTCATCCTGTCGCTCGAGCACGAGGAATTGCCGCAGCACCTGCACTTCCGTAAGCCGTCGCCACACATCCCCTGGGACCGGCTTGCGGTGCGGGTGGTGGACGAGGCCCTCCCCTGGACACGCGACGGACGACCCCGTATCGCCGGGGTCAGTTCGTTCGGGTTCTCCGGGACCAACGCGCACGTCATAGTCCAGGAAGCGCCTGACGAGGTAGCCCCGGTCGCCGAGGCACCGGCAACGCGGTCCGACTATCGACGCTTCAGCTTGCTGCCGTTGTCGGCGCGCAGCCCGGCTGCCTTGGTGCAGCTCGCCGAGGAATACGCCAACTGGCTGGGCGCCCACCCAGACGCCTCGCTCGCCGATGTGTGCTTTACCGCCGGGGACGGACGATCACACTTCGAGCATCGAGCCGCCCTGGTGGTCAATTCGACGGAGTCCGCGCGTGAGTCACTCCATGCGCTGGCCGAAGATCGCCCGGCACCGGGCCTGGTGCGAGGCGACTGCGCTGACAGGCCGAGGACAGCGTGGTTGTTCCCGGGTCAAGGCAGCCAGTCCGCCGGCATGGCCCGGGAGTTGTTCGAGACCGAGCCGGTGTTCGCCGAGACAATGACGCGGTGCGCGGCGGCGGTCGCCGACGTGCTCGAAAAACCGTTGCTGGACGTAATTTTCGATCCGGACGGCGACGACACGTTGCGGCAAACCCAGTATGCCCAGCCCGCTTTGTTCGCGGTGGAGATGGGCCTGGCCCGGCTCTGGCAGTCGTGGGGCTTCGAACCGGACGTGGTGATCGGCCACAGCGTCGGCCAATACACGGCGGCTTGCGTCGCCGGGGTGTTCGGTCTCGAGGACGGCGCCTTGTTGCTGGCCGAACGCGGCCGCCTGTTCGGCAGTTTGCCCGCCGGCGGCCGGATGGTCGCAGTCTTCGCCGACGCCGAGCGCGTCGAGAGCCTCACCGACGAATTCCCCAGCCTGTCGGTGGCCGCCTACAACGGCGCCAACACCGTATTGTCTGGACCCGCACATGATTTGGACGCAGGCGGTGGCCGGGCTGGAAGACGACGGTGTGCGCTGTGACTGGCTGGATACCAGCCACGCCTTCCACTCGGCGCTGCTGGATCCGGTCCTCGACGAATTCGAGTCGTACGCGGACCGGTTCGAGTTCAATTCGCCGCAACGGACATTGGTGTGCAACCGCACCGGCGCGGCGCTCGGCAGAAGTGCGAAACTCGACGGCGCTTACTGGCGCCGCCATGCGCGGCAGCCGGTCGAATTCGCCAAAAGTGTGCGCACACTGGCCGATCTGAACTGCGCGGTGTTGCTGGAGGTCGGCCCGCAACCGGTACTCACCGCCGCGGCCATGCGGGCATGGCCTGACCCGGCAACCGCACCACGGGCGATCCCGTCGTTGCGTCGAAACACTGCCGACCACCGCCAGATCACCGAAGCCCTTGCCAACGCCTACGTCGTCGGCCACCTGCCCGACTTCGGCGCACTTTCGCAGGGACCGGCGCGCAAGCTCGACCTGCCCACGTATCCGTTCCAGCATCGCCAGTACTGGTTCCGTGAGAAGAGGGTCCAACCCACCCAGACCTTTGACGAGACCCAAGCCATGCGTACCGAAACCGTCCGGCTTCTCGAGGACGGCCGGATCGAGGAACTCGCCGCGTCACTCGACGGCGGAATCGGCAATGAACAGGCCGTCGATTGGCTGAAACAGCTTGCTGCACAACATAATCTACAGCGTAAAGCTCAGTCCATCACCGACTCCCGCTACGAGATTCGCTGGGAGAAATCCGCCGCTGCACTCGCACGTGCTAAAGCAGGCAAGGAATCTGGCTGGCTCCTCATCAGCGATGATGCCGAGGCGGTTCGGCCATTGGCCGATACGCTCAGCGCGCGTGGTCACCGGTACCGGATCCTCGGGCTGCCGGCGTCCGACCCGGACGAGCACCGACTCGAAAATGCGTTGCGTGATGCGGTAGCAGACGAACCAAGCCTGCGTATCCTGCACCTCGCGGCCCTCGACTCCGGCACCACACCATCGACGCAGTCGCTGCTACGGATGCAACAGCGAGTCCTGGGCGGGACGCGGCGACTCTTCCGCGCCGCGGCTGCCGCTGACCTCCGCACGCCTATTTGGCTGATAACCCGTGGCGCACAACGGGTCACCGGCGCGGACTCCGTATCGCCCGTGCAGAGCTGCCTGTGGGGATTCGGTCGCGCCGCCTCGCTGGAATATCCGCGACTGTGGGGCGGACTGGCCGATTTGCCCGAGGGCGGCGCCGACCCGTGGTCGCAGTTGATCGACCAGGTGGTGGCAGCTGCGCGCAGCGAAGACCAAGTCGCGCTTCGGGATCAAGACGTTTACGTTCCCCGGCTGACTCGCCGCACAGGACAGCCGGTCGCAACACCGCTGGCACTACGTGATGACGCAACGTATCTGGTGACCGGTGGGCTGGGTGCTATCGGACTGGAGGTCGCCGGATATCTGGCCGCGCACGGCGCCCGGCATCTGGTACTGACCAGCCGACGCTCGCCCGGCGACACCGCGCAACCGCGCATCGATGCGCTGTCCGAACAGTACGGCTGCGAAGTCCGGGTCATCACGGCCGATGTCGCCAATCCGCCCGACGTCGCGCGCCTACTGGCGACTGTGCAGGCAGACCTACCGCCGCTGGCGGGCATCGTACATGCGGCAGGAGAGATCGGTACCACCCCGCTGCAAACCTTGGACGACGCCGAAATTGGTCGCGTGTTCGCCGGAAAAGTCTGGGGCGCTTGGAATTTGAGCGAAGCCACGGCCGACATGCGACTGGACTTCTTCCTCAGCACCTCCTCGATTTCCGCGGTGTGGGGCAGCTTCGGCCAGACCGCTTACAGCGCGGCCAACGCCTTCCTCGACGGCCTGGCCTGGCGGCAGCGTCAGCAGGGTATTGCTGGGATCAGCGTCAACTTCGGTCCGTGGTCGGCCCCCGGCATGGCCGACGAGGATTCTCGTGCGCAACTGGATAAGCGTGGGGTCCGGACACTGTCACCCGCTGACGCACTGGCGGGGATGGCCGATCTCATGGCGGCTTCTTCGGGGAAGGGGGCAGCAAACGGGATCGTGGCCCGGATCGACTGGGCCAGCTTCCTGCCGCTCTATCAGCTGGCGGGCAAGCGGTCATTCCTGTCCCAGCTGGAGCGTGAGGTGCCCGAGTCGGCGCCGGCAGCACACCTGTCCGGACCGTCGGGCACTACCCGATTGGTCGAGCAGCTCGCCGGCGCTCCGGTGCAGCAGCGGAAGAAGCTTGTCGTGGAGTATCTGCGCGACGTTGTCGCCGACGTGACGCGGATCGATCCGGCCGAGATCCGCGAGGAGGCCGGCTTCTTCGATCTCGGCATGGATTCGCTGATGGCAGTTGAGATGCGGTCCCGGGTCGAGCGTGCCGTGGGCAAAGAGCTGCCGGCGACGCTGGCGATGGACTATCCACGAATCACCGACGTGGCGGACTATCTGCTCGGGGACGTCCTCGGCATCAGCGCACAAGCGTCCAGCGCGCAGGCACCGGCCCGGCCGCAATCCGTGGTGACGGCCCGCACTGATGAACCGATCGCGATCGTCGCGGTGGCGTGCCGCTTTCCGGGCGCGCCCGATCCCGACGCGTACTGGGAGCTGTTGTCCGGCGGGGTCGATGCGATCCGGGAGATCCCGGATGACCGCTTCGACGTCGACGAGTATTACGACCCGGATCCCGAGGCACCGGGCAAGATCTACACCCGCTACGGCGGATATCTGGACAGGATCGACGGATTCGATCCGGAGTTCTTCAGTATTTCCCCGCGCGAGGCCGTGTGGATGGATCCGCAGCAGCGGTTGATGCTGGAAATTGCGTGGGAGGGGCTGGAGCGTGCCGGGTACTCGCCTGCGGCGTTGCGCGGCAGTCGAACCGGCGTGTTCGTCGGGGTGGCTGCCAACGAGTATTCGCAGCTGCTGAACGCCAACTCAGTCGAGACCATCGAGGCCCACTTCATCACCGGCAATGCGCTCAATGTCATCGCGGGCCGGGTAGCGTTCGCGCTCGGGCTGGAAGGGCCGGCGATGGCGGTGGATACCGCCTGCAGCGCGTCGCTGGTGGCCGTCCATCAGGCCTGCCAGGCCTTGCACTCCGGCGACTGCGACATGGCGCTGGCCGGCGGGGTGAACGTCTTGGTGAGCCCGGCATCCATCGTTGCCACCTCGCGCGCCAGGATGCTTTCCGCCGACGGCCGATGCAAGACCTTCGACGCCGCCGCAAATGGCTACGCGCGCAGTGAAGGCTGCGGAATATTGGTGCTCAAGAAGCTGAGCGATGCGGAGCGCGACGGCGATCAGATTTGCGCGGTCATCACCGGCAGCGCGGTCAACCAGGACGGCGCTTCCAGTGGTTTGACGGTGCCGAACGGGGGTGCACAGCAACGCCTTATCGCCGCAACGCTGGCTCGTGCCGGTGTCTACCGGTCCGGATGTCGATTATCTCGAGGCGCACGGCACGGGCACCTCGCTGGGTGACCCGATCGAGGTCCAGGCCGCCGCAGCCGTCTACGGTGCCGGCCGTGACTCGAACCACCCGCTGCTGGTGGGATCGGTGAAGACCAACATCGGGCACCTCGAGTCGGCGGCCGGGATCGCCGGCCTGATCAAGGTCGTGCTGTCGTTGCAGCATGAAGTGCTGCCGCAGAACCTGCACTTTGAGAATCCGTCGCCGCACATCCCGTGGGACTCGCTGCCGGTGCGGGTCGTGGACAAGGCGATTCCGTGGCACGCCAACGGCAGGCTGCGACGCGCCGGAGTGAGTTCTTTCGGGTTCTCCGGCACCAACGCACACGTCCTGATCGAGGAAGCGCCAAAGCAATCGGCGACCCCCGACGAACACTCGCCAGACGATGTCGCGTCGGTGCCGGATTCGGACGGTCGCGACGAGTCGGTCAGCGTGCTGCCGGTGTCGGCGCGCTCGCCGGAAGCTCTGTTGGCGTTGGCGCAGCGGTATGCAGCCTGGCTGGAGGCGCACCCAGAGGTGGATATCACTGATGTGTGCTATCACCGCCGGGGTCGGGCGTTCGCATTTCGAACACCGCGCCGCGCTTGTGGTGGATTCGGTTGACGGTGCCCGCGAGCTGTTGGCCGGGTTGGCCGAGAACCGGCTGGGACCGGGTGCGGTGCGCGGCGTATGCGGTGACCCGCCGAAGACGGCGTGGTTGTTCACCGGACAGGGCAGTCAATACCCGGGAATGGCGCGCGAGTTGTTCGACACCGAGCCGGTGTTCGCCGACACCGTGAAGCGATGCGCGGAGGCCGTCGATGGGCTGCTGTCGCGTCCGTTGCTGGAGGTCCTGCTCGACACCGACACCGACCCCGACGGTGAGGCCGGAAAAACACTGCGGCACACCTCTTTTGCTCAGCCGGCGCTGTTCGCCGTCGAGATGGGGCTGGCCCGGTTGTGGCAGTCATGGGGCATCGAGCCCGACGTGGTACTGGGGCACAGCGTAGGCCAGTACGCGGCGGCATGTGTGGCCGGAGTGTTCAGCCTCGAGGACGGGGCACGACTGATGGCCGAACGCGGCCGGCTGTTCGGCGATCTGCCCGAGGGCGGCCGGATGGTGGCGGTGTTCGCCGACGCCCAGCAAGTGGAGCGCGTCGCCGACGAATTCCCGCAGGTTTCGGTCGCCGCCTACAACGGCCCCAACACGGTGCTGTCAGGTCCGGCCGCGGATTTGGAACAGATCGTCGGCAAGCTCAGCGGTGACGAAATCCGCTGCACTTGGCTGGACACCAGTCATGCCTTCCACTCCGAGCTTTTGGAGCCCGCGCTCGACGAATTCGAGTCGTACGCGCGCGGATTCGAATTTGCCGTTCCGACCCTGCCCCTCGTTTGCAACCGCACTGGCGCAGTCCTCACCGCGGAAACCCCGCTGGACGCCCAATATTGGCGGCGGCATTCCCGGCAGCCGGTGCAATTCGCCGAAAGCGTGCAAACAGTGGCGCAGCTGGGCTGCTCGGTGTTGATGGAGATCGGTCCGCAACCGATCCTGACCGGCGCTGCGTTGCAGGTCTGGCCGGACTCGTCGCCCGCGGCCCAAGCCATCGTTTCGCTGCGCAAGGGCACCGATGCCCGGCGCCAGATGGCAGAAGCGCTGGCGGCGGCCTATGTCGCGGGGCATCGGCCCGAGTTCGCTGCGCTGTTCCATCGGCCACACCGCAGACTCGAACTGCCCACCTATGCCTTCCAGCGCCGTCGCTTCTGGCCCAAGAGTGCCGACTTCCGCGGCATCGGTGGTCAGGCCGCTGCCGGCTCCGGAATCCTCGGCGGCGTAAAGGATCTCGCCTCCGGCGATGCCGTCTACACCAGCCGGTGGTCTATCAATTCGCAGCCGTGGCTGTCGGATCACGTTATCTACGGCACCGTTGTCGTTCCGGGCGCGACGTACGCGGCGATGGCCCTCGCTGCGGTTGGGACGCCGGCGCAGGTGCGCGATGTCTTCTTCTATGAACCGATCATCCTGGGCGACAAGACGTCCCGGGAGGTGCAGCTGACGGTACACCCGGTCGAGGATGGCGGCGGGTGGAGCTTCCAGGTACACAGTCGGCCATACGGTGATCGGGATGCCGAGTGGTCGTTGAACGCCGATGGCCGGATCGCCACCGGTGTCGACGACGAGGCTGCATCCGAGCCGGCGGAATCCATCGAAGCCGCCTGCGAGCGGTTGGGCCGCACGCGTCCGCAGCAGCTTTTCGACACCTTCGCTGACATGGAACTGGCGTGGGGTCCCACCTGGTCCACCTCGCTCAAATCGCTGTGGGCCGGTGACGGCGAGGCGGTCGGCGATATCGCCATCGGCGACGAGCTCGCCGAGCAGCTCGGTAGCGAGCCGATCCATCCGGTGCTGCTTGACCTTTGCACCGGAATCGCGTTCCCGGCCTTCCCGGCGCTTCTCACGGCGACCGAGCACGGCGAGGCCCTGACCGATCTTTTCCTGCCGCTGCGGTATGGCCGGGTGGTCCTGCGGGAGAAGATGCCACGGCGGTTCTATTGCCGCGCACGCTGGCAGAGTGGCGGTGTCGACAGCGAAACACAGGTCTTCGACCTCGATTTCGTGGATCGGGACGGTCGTCAGCTGGGCGAAATTCGCGACTTCACGGTTAAACGCGCGCCCCGGGAGGCGTTGTTACGCGGGCTCGGGGGCGACGCCACCCGGAACCTGTACACCCTCGGCTGGGAGGAAATACCAGCGCCGAGCGACACCGCCGAAAACGGTGACGGCACCTGGCTGATTGCCGGATTCGACGAGCTGGCCGCCGACCTCGAAGGCGCTGTCTCGTTGGACCGGACCACGGATTCGGAGCCCTGGACGCGGTTGTTCGCAGAGGCGCAGGATCGCGGGGCCCCAGTGTCGGGCATCGTCTGGCGCAGCGCCCAACAACCCGGTGTCCAGGAGTCGAGCGCAGAATTCGCCGCGCGGCTGGAGACCGAGATCGACCAGCTGCTCACACTCGTGCAGACGCTACTGGCGCAGCACGACGTGAAACTCACCGGCGGACTGTGGATCGTCACCGAACGGGCCGTGGCGACCGAACCTGGCGAGCCGGTCGACCCGGCGCAGGCGGCGCTGTGGGGGTTCGGACGCACCGTGATCACCGAGCAGCCGAGCCTGCGTTGCCGGCTGGTCGACTACGACGGATTCGACGAGGCCGTGCACGCGCTGGCCGGGCTGCTCGGCACACCGCTCGAGGAACCCGAACTCGCATTGCGACAAGGAAAGTACCTGGTGCCGCGGCTGCTGCCGTGGGCGCGCGGCGGGCATCTCACGGTCCCGCGCGCAACCGACTACGTTCTGGCGCCGACCGAACGCGGCGCGATCGACAACCTCCGTCTGACCGAGATCGAGGTGTCGCCGCCGGCAGCGGGTCAGGTGCAGATCCGGGTGGAGGCCGCAGGCCTCAACTTCCGGGATGTGCTCAATGTGCTCGGCCTCTATCCGGGCGATCCGGGGCAGATCGGCGGCGGCGACCTCTCCGGCGTCGTCACGGAGGTGGGTCCCGGCGTCACCGGATTCGAGGTTGGCCAACTTGTCTTCGGCTTCATGCCGGGGTCGTTCGCCACCCGGGTCAACGTACCGGCCCATTTCCTGTCGCCGGTGCCCGACGGGGTGAGCGCGGTAGCCGCGGCAACCATCCCCGCTGGGGCACTGACGGCCCGGCTCGCGTTCGACTGGGCGAACGTGGGCCCGGGTGATCGGGTGCTCATCCATGCCGCCAGCGGCGGCGTCGGTCTGACCGCGATCCAGATCGCCCAGCAGCGCGGCGCGACCGTCTTCGCCACCGCCAGCACCTACAAACGCGCGACGCTGCGCAAGATGGGTGTGGAACACGTCTACGACTCGCGCACCACAGATTTCGCGGATCAGATCCTCGCCGACACCGACGGTGCCGGCGTCGACGTGGTGCTCAACAGCCTGACCAATGACGGGTTCATCGCTGCGACCGTGCGGGCGACTGCGCAGGGCGGCCGGTTCGCCGAAATCGCCAAGCGGGACATCTGGAAGCCCGAGCGGATGGCGACGGTCCGTCCCGATATCCACTACGAGATCGTCGCGCTGGACGGGTGCATCGAGCGAGAACCCGAGCGGGTGGGGAGCTTGCTGGCTGAATTGGCGGACAGCATGGCCAGCGGCGACCTGGCGCCGATCGCCGCCGAGGTCTACCCAATCACGGAGGCGAAGACCGCGTTCCGCCGCATGCAGCAGGCGCGACACATCGGCAAGATCGTGTTGCAGATGCCGAAACCGCTACAGCCGCGCGGCGATCGGAGCTATCTGATCACCGGTGGCCTCGGTGCACTCGGCCTGCACACCGCGGCTCACCTGGCCCAACTCGGGGCCGGTGACATCGTGCTGACCAGCCGGCGGCTGCCCGATGCGGACGCACAACGGGCAATCGACGACATCACCGAGCGCTACCGGTGTCGGATTCATACCTTCGCCGCCGATGTCGGCGATGAGGCGCAGGCCGCAGAATTGTTGCAGCGGATCCGGGCGGAGCTGCCGCCGCTCGCCGGGGTCGCACATCTGGCGGGCGTCCTCGACGACGCGCTGCTGACCCAGCAGAGCCTGGAACATTTCCGGACGACGTTGACGCCGAAGGCCTTCGGCGCCTGCCACCTGGATCGGTTGACGAAGGACGACGATCTTGAGTTCTTCATCGCCTACTCCTCGGCCGCCAGCGTGATCGGTTCGCCCGGCCAGGCCAACTACGCGGCAGCCAATGCGCTGCTCGACGGGCTCGTTGCGCAACGCAGGGCGCAAGGCCTGCCGGCGACCAGCATCAACTGGGGTCCCTGGGCGAAGGGCGGCATGGCCACTTCCCACGCCGCGCGTGCCAATCTCAGTGCGCAAGGCCTGATTCCGCTGGAACCCTCGGCTGCCCTCAACGCGCTCGACGAGGTTATCGCCAACGGAATCGGGCAGGCGACCGTCATCAAAGCCAATTGGCAGCGTGCCGCGAAGGGGCTGGGCGGCGCTCGCCCAGCGATGCTCGACCACGTGCTGCCGAGTGCCGTCGCGGCGACACGCGGCGACAGCGAGTTGCTCCGGCAACTGCACGAGGTACCCGAGGTGGAGCGCGGCAGTTTCCTCACCGAATACCTGCGGCACGAAGTACAGAATTTCCTGAGGCTCGCCCAACCGCCGGCCGCAACCAGCCGGTTCCTGGAGCTGGGCACGGATTCGCTGATGGCGGTCGAATTCAGCAACCGGCTGCTCCCCCAGTTCGGTGGCGCGTTCACGATCAGCGCCACCGCGGTATTCGACTACCCGACGATCGGGTCGCTCGCCGAGTACCTGGCCGGGCAGGTGCCGGAGTTGGTTCAACAGACCAACGGAGCGGAGTCCGTCGACGCGTCCGAACCTACGCAATGATCGAAGGAAACAACATGTCCTGTACCACTTTTCACGCGCGCGACGGATCGCGCGGCACAGCAGACCTGGTCAAGGCGACATAAATGGAAAACAGTAGCGAGTCTTCCGTGCACACCGAATCGAAGGATGATTCACGAGTTGCGATGTCGGCGCACCTGGCTGACGACCTACTGGCTACGACGGCCGTTGGATGGCGCAGCTTCTACGATCTGCTCAGCCGCCGCCTAGAGACCGTCGGCTTGGATAAAGTGTCGTATTTCCTGAATTATGGATATGTTCCGACGGATTCCCACAACGAATCCCCGTTCATCATTCGCGAAGGCACTTTCAATGCCAACTCGGTCCGGCTGGTGTTCGAGGTTATCGGATCGCTCGACCTGAATGACCGCACTGTCGTCGAGATAGGATGCGGCCGCGGCGGCAACAGCGCACTTGTCGCGGAGAAATTCAGCGCTCAAGTGATCGGCATTGATATGTCCGCCGAGGCGATCGCCTTTTGCCGCAGAACGCACCTCAACCCTTCGACTGACTTCAGGGTCGGGGATGCGTTGAATATTCCCCTGGACGACGATTCCTGCGATGCCATCATCAACGTGGAGTCGTCACATTCATATGGGAATTTGCCGAAGTTCCTCGCTCAAGTTCACCGGATTTGCCGCCCGGGCGGATGGTTTTTGCATACGGACTTTTTAAGTCCTGAGGACTGGGACTTCGTGAGGATGCGTTTGAAGGCGCTGGGCTTTTCCACCAAAAGCGACCGTGACATCACGGCTAACGTCCTGGCCTCGCGCGATCAAGCGAGTAGCAACTACGAGCAGGTTTATGGCGACGGAAGTGCGCGTGTCGCAAACTTTCTCGCGCTACCTGGCTCCGCGATCTACGAGCAGCTGCGGGCGGGCTTACTGGAGTACAGAATATTGAGGTCTCAATTGCGTCCAGCGACATCGGATCACCCCGTTAGGCGATTCCATTTCCGATGACAAGCACGGCGTCCGGCGAGAAGCGCCACAAAGTGCCCTGCCTGAGCCACGCTCGCGGATCAATGCCGACGTGGCGGGAAAGCTCGGCGACCGGGAGCTGTTCCGGGTCCGAGCGGACTATTCCTCTTAGTCGAGCCGGCGCATGATCTCGCCGCGATGATCGCGCAGCCCTCGCCGGGTGATCTTTCGGGTCACGCCGGCAGGTGCCGGTCTGGTTGCATGCAGGCTGCTCGCTGTCGACGGCGAGGCGGGGACCGCGTCGGGTTATTAGGCACATGGGAATTGATCTTGTCGGCCCTGTTGGCCTCCAGTAAGGTTTAGAACTTGTTATACCCATGTCAAGTTAACGGTCTGGAGACACGGTGAGCATCAATCCGTTCGACGACGGCAACGGCAGCTTTTTCGTCTTGGTCAACGACGAGGAGCAACACAGCCTGTGGCCTGCCTTCGCCGAGGTTCCGGCCGGCTGGCGGGTGGTTTGTGGCGAAGCGGACCGCGCTGCATGTCTCGACTACATCGAACAGAACTGGACCGATATCCGGCCGAAGAGTCTGCGCGAGAGGTTGGCAGCGGGCCGGGCTTCTGAGAGTAGAGCGTCTGAGGTCAGGTAGTCGGATGGAGCTTAATGACCGCGCGCTTCCGCTAACGCGCGCACAGTTGGACATATGGCTCGCGCAGGAAACGGGTCAGTCGGGCACGGAGTGGCAGCTGGGCGTGCTCGTGCGATTCGACGGCACGGTAGAGCGTGACCTGCTCGAGCGGGCGATCCGTCATGTGATGCAGGAGGCCGAACCGGCCAGGGCCACCATCTTCGAAGTGGACGGCCAGGTTTTCCAGCGGGCGATCGATTACCCCGATTTGGAGGTGGCCTTCTACGACGTCAGCGACTCGCGTCATCCGGTGCAGGAGGCCCGTGGGATCGCATCATGGATCCAACGCACGCCGATGCCGTTCGATGGCCCGCTGTTTAAATTTTCCTTATTTCAAACATGGTCGGACGAATTCTACTTGTTCGGGTGTTTTCATCACATCGTCATAGACGGAACCGGTATTACACTTCTCGCCAATCGGATTGCGACCGTCTACGCTGCGATTGTTTCTAACTCACCCATTCCTCCTGCATTTTTCGGTTCGCTGCAGGACTTGGTTCGCTGCGAGTCAGAATACGAAGCGTCAGCCGATTTCTTGGAAGATCAAGCCTATTGGACGAGAAACCTTCCACCGGAAAGCGGACCGCATAATCGGCTCCCGCAAAGTGTGGGCGAGGGTGATCCGTATCGGTCTTCTGCGCCGGTCCGATTGGACCCCGCGGTCCTGCGACGAGTTCAAGAATTATCCCAGGTGTGGAACGTGCCGCAATCATCGGTCATTACCGCGGCATGCGCACTTTTCGTGCGAGGGTGGTGCGCTGAGGGCACAGAGGTGGTGCTCGACTTCCCGGTCAGCAGACGAGTGCACCCAGAATCAAAGACGCTTCCCGGGATGGTTTCCGGGGTGGTGCCGCTGGTATTGAGGGTTTCGCCAGAAACGACGGTTGCCGGTTTTTGTAGGCATGTCGACACTCGAATACGAGAAGCGCTGCAGCATCAGCGGCATCCGGTGCATGCCCTTCAGCGTAAAGCCCAACGCGGCGCAGAGCAGGCGGCCGATCGGGTGAGCGTCAACTTCATGCCGTCCAAAATGACCATGGACTTCGCCGGTGTCGCGGCATCGGCATCATTCACAAATCCTGGCCAGGTGGGCAGCTTCGGCTTGATTTTCTCTGGTGTCGGCGACCAGGTTTTTCTCAGCACCGCGAGCGCCGGGGGGCCATTTTCGAATTTCGACGTCTCCGATCTGGCGAAGAAGCTGAGCCGGGTGTTTGCGGCGATGACCGCGGATCCGGGGCGGTCGTTGTCGTCGATAGATGTGCTGGATGAGGGTGAGCACGTTCAGCTGGATGGGTGGGGCAATCGAGCGGAGCTGGCCTCCGCGGCGGAGACCCCGATGTCGATTCCGGCGGTGTTCGCCGCGCAGGCCGCACGCGCTCCCAACGGTGTGGCAGTGACCTGCGAGGGCCGGTCGATGACGTACCAGGAGCTCGATGCGGCCACGAACCGGATGGCCCACCTGTTGGCCGGCAAGGGTGCGGGCTCGGGGCAGCGGGTGGCGCTGCTGCTTCCCCGCTCGACTGGGGCGATTGTCGCGATGTTGGCGGTGCTTAAAACTGGGGCGACCTATGTGCCGATCGACCCGTCGGTGCCCGCGGCCCGGATCGGATTTGTGCTCGATGACGCCGAGCCGATCGCCGCGATTACCACCGCCGACTTGCGCCCACGCCTGCACGGACGTGATCTCCTGGTCATCGACGTCAACGACCCGACGGTGGACGGCCAACCCGGCACGGCACTGCCGGCGCCCGATTCGGGTGATATCGCTTACCTGATCTACACCTCGGGAACCACCGGAACCCCCAAGGGGGTGGCTATCCCGCACCGCAACGTGACCCGGCTGCTGGCGTCCCTGGACGCCGATTTGGAGTTGGCCGGGCAGGTGTGGTCGCAGTGTCATTCCCTGGCCTTCGACTTCTCGGTGTGGGAGATCTGGGGGGCGCTGCTTTACGGCGGCCGGGTGGTCGTGGTGCCCGACGCGTTAGTGGGCTCGCCGGAGGACTTGCACGCTTTACTGGTGGCCGAACAGGTCAGTGTGTTGAGCCAGACGCCGTCGGCGTTTTACGCGCTGCAGGCTGCTGACGCAGCCCACCCCGAGTTGGGAACTCAGCTGAAGCTCGAGGCGGTGGTGTTCGGCGGTGAGGCGCTGGAACCCCAGCGGCTGCGGACGTGGCTGGACAATCATCCGGGTCAGCCGCGACTGATCAATATGTACGGCATCACCGAGACCACGGTGCACGCCTCGTTCCGCGAGATCGGCGCCGGTGACGTCAACAGCGCTGTCAGCCCGATCGGGGTGCCGCTGGCCCATCTCGGGTTTTTCGTGCTCGATGGCTGGATGCAGCCGGTGCCGGCGGGGGCGGTCGGCGAACTGTATGTGGCTGGTGCGGGCGTCGCGGACGGTTATGTGGGCCGGGCCGGGTTGACCGCGACGCGGTTTGTGGCCTGCCCGTTCGGGATGCCGGGAACACGCATGTATCGCACCGGAGACCTGGTGTGGTGGGGTGCTGACGGGCAGCTGCGTTATGTGGGCCGCGCTGATGAACAGGTCAAGATCCGCGGCTATCGCATCGAACTCGGCGAAGTCCAGGCCGCGCTGAATGCGCTGGACGACGTGCAGCAGGCGGTGGTGATCGTCCGCGAGGACCGCCCCGGCGATAAGCGGCTGGTCGGCTACGTTACCGGGACGGCTGATCCGGCCAATGCGCGCGCTGCGCTGGCTGAGCGACTGCCGGCCTATATGGTCCCGGCCGCGGTGGTGGCGATCGAGGCCCTGCCGTTGACGGTCAACGGCAAACTCGACACCCGTGCCCTGCCGGCACCGGACTACCAGGACACCGGTCGGTACCGCGGCCCGGGCAGCGCCGTCGAGGAGATCCTGGCCGGTATCTACGCCGAAGTCCTCGGGCTCGAGCAGGTCGGAGTCGATGACTCTTTCTTCGAACTCGGCGGGGACAGCATCTTGTCGATGCAGGTGGTGGCGCGGGCGCGGGCAGCCGGCCTGATGTGTCGGCCGCGCGATATTTTCGTCGAGCAGACGGTGGCCCGGCTGGCCGGGGTTGTCGACGGCGTCGGCGGTCTGGTCGACGAGGGCGTCGGGCCGGTGGTCGCGACCCCGATCATGCGCTGGCTGGCCAGCGTTGATGGCCCGGTCCAGCATTTCAACCAGACCACGGTGGTGCAGGCCCCCGCGGGGGTGACCGAGGCCGATGTCGTAATCCTGTTGCAGGCGTTGCTGGATCGGCATGCCATGCTGCGGCTGCGGGCCGACGACGACGGCGCCGGCGGTTGGTCATTCCAGGTGCCCGAAGTCGGTTCGGTGGATGCCCGCGGGTGCCTGCAAACAGTAGAGGTGTTGTCCGAGGAAGCCTTGTTAACGGCGGGCTCGCGGTTGAACCCGGCTGCCGGGGTGACGCTGAGCGCGCTGTGGGTGGCCTCCACGGGCCAGCTGGTGTCGATCGTGCACCATCTGGCCGTCGACGGGGTGTCCTGGCGGATCCTGCTGGAAGACCTGAACATCGCCTGGGCCCAGCACCACAGCGGGCAGCAGGTGGAGTTGCCGGCGCCGGGAACGTCGTTTGCCAGGTGGTCGGAGCTGCTGGCTGAGCACGCGAGCCGCCCGGAAGTCGTGGCGCAGGCCGAAGTGTGGCGGCAGGTGGCGGCGACTCCGGCGGCGTTGCCGGCGGTGCGCCCCGAGGTAGACACCTATGCCAACGTCGGGCAACTCGCGATGATATTGGATGCGGAGACGACCCGCATGCTGTTGGGTGAGGTGCCCGCGGCGTTTCACGCCGGCATCCACGAGATTTTGTTGATCGCGTTCGCCTTGGCGTGCGCGGAGTATTTAGGTACCGGCGCCGCGCCGGTCGGCATCGACGTGGAGGGCCACGGGCGTCACGATGAGCTGGCGCCCGATGTCGATCTGTCGCGCACCGTGGGTTGGTTTACCACCAAATACCCGGTGTCGTTGGCGGTGGGTGGGCTGTCCTGGGCGCAGGTGGTGGCCGGCGATGCGGAGTTGGGTGCGCTGATCAAGGATGCCAAAGAACAGCTACGCGCCCTACCCGAGCCCCTGACCTACGGGCTGCTGCGTTACCTGAATCCCGAGGTTGACCTGGCCGCGTCCGACCCACCGATCGGATTCAACTACCTGGGCCGGCTGGGCGCCGGGACGGGCGAGTCCGCTGATGGGTGGCAGATCAGCCTGGACGGCTTGTCGAGCATCGACGCCAGCGTGCGGTTGCCAATGCCGTTGGCGCACACCGTCGAACTCAACGCCGGCACGATCGATACCGATGCCGGCTCGTATCTGCGCGCGGCCTGGTGGTGGGCACCTTCGGCCCTGGATCACGCGCAGGTCAGCCGGTTGGGCCGGTTGTGGTTTGACGCCCTTTCCGGGATCTGCGCGCACGTGCGCCGCGGTGGGGGCGGGTTGACGCCGTCGGATCTCGCGATTGCCGGGTTGAGCCAGCAGCAGATTGACGCGCTCGAGCGGCAATATGCGGATCGCTGACGTATTGCCGCTGACCCCATTGCAGCGGGGGCTGCTCTTTCACGCCAACACCGCGCAGGGCAGCGACGACGACGTTTATGCGGTGCAACTGGACATCACGCTAAGCGGTCGGCTTGATCCAGCACCGGCTATCCGATGCGGTGCGCACCGTGGTCAACCGGCATCCACACCTACTAGCCCGATTCTCCGAACAGTTCGACGAGCCGGTGCAGATCATCCCGGCTGATCCGGTTGCGCCCTGGCAGTTCATCGAATTGGACGCCGACGGCATCGATGTCGATGAGCAGATCCAGCGGATCTGCTCCGACGAGCGCGCCTCGGTCTGCCACCTCGCCGACCAGCCGGCCTTTCGAGCGGCACTGATCCGCACCAACGAAGACCGGCACCGGTTTGTGCTCACTAACCACCACATCCTGATGGACGGCTGGTCGCTGCCGATCCTGCTGCAGGAGATATTTGCCAGCTATTACGGGCAGCGACTGCCGCCCGCGGTCCCCTATCGCCGGTTTGTCAGCTGGCTGGCCGGTCGGGATAGTGAGGCTGCGCGCGCCGCCTGGCGTGAAGTGTTGGCCGGTTTCGACACCCCCACTTTGGTGGGCCCGCCAGGCCGGTTGGGGCTGGGACGGCGAGGCGTGGCGTCGTTTCGGGTGCATGAGCAGACCACCAGCGCGGTGGCCGAGCTGGCGCGCACATGTCACACCACGGTCAACACCGTGCTACAGGGCGCCTGGGCGTTATTGCTGGCCTCGCTGACCGGTCAGCATGATGTCGCCTTTGGTACCACTGTCTCTGGGCGCCCGGCCGAGGTGCCCGGCGCAGACTCGATGGTGGGCCTGCTGATCAACACGGTGCCGGTTCGCGCAACCATCACCACGACAACCACCACCACCGACCTGCTCGACCAGCTACACAGCGCCCACAACCACACCTTCGAACACCAGCACCTGGCACTTAGCGATATCCACCGCATCACCGGTCACGACCAGCTGTTCGACACCCTCTTCGTCTACGAGAACTACCCGATCGACACCGCCGCACTGTCAAGCGTCAACGGCTTGGCCATCACCGAGTTCAGCAACCGCGAGTACAACCACTACCCGATAGCGGTGCAAGCCCTGCCGGGAACCGAACTGGGCCTTCGCGTCGAATTCGACACCGATGTGTTTGACACCGCCAGCATCGACACATTGATCCGGCGATTCAAACGGGTGCTAGTGACGATGACCGCTGACCCGACCCGGCGGCTGTCGTCGATCGATGTGCTCGATGCCGATGAGCACGCCTGGCTCAACGGATGGGGGAACCGGGCGGTGTTGACCCAGCCGGCAGCCACTTCGGTGTCGATACCGGCACTGTTCGCTGCGCAGGTGGCCCGCTGCCCGGAGGCAACGGCGCTGACCTTCGGCGACCAGTCGATGACATACCGGGAACTCGATCAGGCCGCCAACCGGTTGGCGCACCTGCTGGCGGCCCTCGGCGCCGGCGCGGGACAGCGCGTGGCGCTGCTGATGCCCCGGTCGGCCGAGGCGATCGTGGCGATCCTGGCAGTATTGAAGACCGGGGCGGCCTATGTGCCGGTCGACCCCGCACTGCCCGACGCGCGGATCGAACTCATGCTTGCCGATGCCGCACCGACCGCCGCGATCACCACCCCCGAGTTGCGCGCGCGGCTGGACGGGTGCGATCTGGCGGTCGTCGATGCCGGCGATCCTGCCATTGATACCCAGCCCGGGACCGCACTGCCGCCGCCGGCCCCCGACGACATCGCCTACCTCATCTACACCTCGGGCACGACCGGTGTCCCCAAAGGGGTGGCCATCACCCACCACAACGTCACCCAGCTGATGGAGTCACTGCATGCACCCCTGCCAGCGGCGGGGGTGTGGTCGCAGTGCCATTCCTACAGCTTCGACGTCTCAGTCCAAGAGATCTTCGGTGCGCTGCTGGACGGCGGGCGCCTGGTAGTGGTGCCCGAGTCCGTGGCGCGCTCACCCCATGACCTCCACGCGTTACTGGTCGCCGAACACGTCAGTGTCCTCAGCCAAACCCCGTCTGAGCTCGGCGCGTTGTCTCCCGAGGGTTTGGAATCGGTGGCACTGGTAATCGGCGCTGAGGTGTTGCCGGCCGAGCTAGTGGATCGGTGGGCGCCCGGGCGGGTGATGCTCAACGTCTACGGCCCGACCGAGACCACCGTAGATGCATCGATAAGCCTGCCATTGACACCTGGGCTAGATGTGGTGCCAATCGGTGGGCCCGTGTCGAACGCGGCGCTGTTCGTCCTCGACGAGTGGTTACGGCCAGTGCCGGTGGGTGTTATCGGCGAGTTGTATGTGGCCGGCGCTGGCGTGGGTGTCGGGTATATAGGCCGGGCGGGGTTGACGGGCTCGCGGTTTGTGGCCTGTCCGTTCGGCGGCGCGGGGGCACCCGGAACACGCATGTATCGCACCGGCGACTTGGTGTGGTGGGGCGCCGATGGGCAGCTGCGGTATGTGGGTCGCGCCGATCAGCAGGTCAAGATCCGCGGCTATCGCATTGAGCTCGGTGAAGTTCGCGCCGCGTTGGCCGGGGTGTTGGCGGAGATGACCGCTGACCCGATCCGGCGGCTGCCGTCGACCGAGGTGCTCGATGCCGACGAGCACGCCCGACTCGATGGGTTCGGTAATCGGGCGGTATTGACCCAGCCGGCAGCCACTTCGGTGTCGATACCGGCACTGTTCGCTGCGCAGGTGGCCCGCTCTCCGGAGGCAACGGCGCTGACCTTCGGCGACAAGTCGATGACCTACCGGGAACTCGATGACGCCGCCAACCGATTGGCGCACCTGCTGGCGGCCCTCGGCGCCGGCGCGGGACAGCGGGTGGCGCTGCTGATGCCCCGGTCGGCCGAGGCGATCGTGGCGATCCTGGCAGTGTTGAAGACCGGGGCGGCCTATGTGCCGGTTGACCCCGCGCTACCCGACGCGCGGATCGAATTCATGCTTGCCGATGCCGCACCGAGCGCCGCGATCACCACCAGCGAGTTGCGCGCGCGGCTGGACGGGTGCGATCTGGCGGTCGTCGATGCCGGCGATCCTGCCATTGATACCCAGCCCGGGACCGCACTGCCGCCGCCGGCCCCCGACGACATCGCCTACCTCATCTACACCTCGGGCACGACCGGTGTCCCCAAAGGGGTGGCCATCACCCACCACAACGTGACCCAGCTGATGGAGTCACTGCATGCACCCCTGCCAGCGGCGGGGGTGTGGTCGCAGTGCCATTCCTACAGCTTTGACGTCTCGGTGTGCGAGATCTGGGGTGCGCTGCTGGGCGGCGGGTGCCTGGTAGTGGTGCCCGAGTCCGTGGCGCGCTCACCGCAACACCTCCACGCGTTATTGGTCGCCGAACACGTCAGTGTCCTCAGCCAGACCCCGTCGGCGTTCTATGCGTTGCAGACCGCGGATGCGCTCGCACCCGGACTCGGACGTCAGCTGGAACTTCAGGCCGTGCTGTTTGCCGGTGAAGCGCTGGAACCGCAACGTCTTCAACCGTGGTTGGACAATCACCCGGGCGCACCGCGGCTGCTCAACTTGTACGGCACGACCGAGACGACAGTGCATGCCTCGATTCGCGAGATCCTCGATGGCGACGCGCACAACACTGACAGCCCGATCGGGGCGCCGTTGGCTCATCTGGGGTTCTTTGTGCTGGACGGGTGGTTGCGCCCAGTGCCGGCAGGTGTGGTCGGTGAGTTGTATGTGGCCGGCGGCGGGGTCGGTCTTGGTTATGCCGGCCGGGCGGGGTTGACGGGGTCGCGGTTTGTGGCCTGTCCGTTCGGGGCGCCGGGGGCACGGATGTATCGCACTGGGGATTTGGTGTGGTGGGGCGCCGATGGGCAGCTGCGGTATGTGGGTCGCGCCGATCAGCAGGTCAAGATCCGCGGGTATCGCATCGAGCTCGGTGAAGTGCGCGCCGCGTTGGCCGGGTTGGATGGGGTGGGCCAGGCGGTGGTGATCGCCCGCGAAGACCGCCCCGGTGATAAGCGGCTGGTGGGGTATGTGACCGGGACCGCTGATCCGGCCGGGGTGCGCGCCGCGGTGGCCCAGCGGCTGCCGGCCTACATGGTGCCGTCCGCAGTGGTGGTGGTTGACGTGTTGCCGCTGACGGTCAACGGCAAACTGGACACCCGCGCTCTGCCGGCACCGGATTACACGGCCGGTGATTACCGCGCCCCGACCACGCCGACCGAGGAGATCCTGGCCGGCGTTTACGCCCGGGTGCTGGGCATGGAGCGCATCGGGGTGGACGACTCGTTTTTTGACCTGGGTGGGGATTCGCTGTCGGCGATGCGGCTGATCGCCGGGGTCAACACCGGCCTGGATGCCGGCCTGTCGGTGCGCACCCTATTCGAGGCGCCCACAGTGGCCGAGTTGGCAACCCGGATCGGCGTGCCGGCGGGTCGGCGCGAGCCGGTGGTCGCCGGCCAGCGGCCCGCCGTGGTGCCGTTGTCGTTTGCCCAGAATCGGCTGTGGTTTATCGACCAGTTGCAGGGCCCATCACCGATGTACAACATGGCGGTGGCGTTGCGGCTGGGCGGACCGCTGGATGCCGACGCGTTGGGCGCAGCTCTGGGCGATGTGGTGGGACGCCATGAAAGCCTGCGGACCCTGTTTGTGGCGGTCGAGGGAACACCGCGACAGCTGGTCGTTCCTGCCGAGCAGGCCAAGGTGGGTTGGGACGTCGTTGATGCCGTCGGCTGGTCGCAAACCCAGCTCGATGCGGCCATCGACACCGCGGCGGGTCACAGTTTTGACCTGGCCAACGAGATCCCTTTGCGGGCGCGGCTTTTCCGTATCGCCGACGACGAGCATGTGTTGGTGGGCGTGGTGCACCACATCGCCGCCGACGGCATGTCGATCGTCCCGCTAGTGCGTGATTTGGGAATGGCGTATGCCAGTCGGTGTGCGGGGCAAGCCCCGGCTTGGGCGCCGTTGCCGGTGCAATACGTCGATTACACCCTGTGGCAGCGCACGCAGTTGGGTGATCTCGAAGACGCGGACAGTCCGATCGCCGGGCAGCTGGGCTACTGGCAAGAAGCGCTGGCGGGGATGCCCGAGCGGCTGCAGTTGCCCACCGACCGCCCCTTCCCGCCGGTGGCCGATCAGCGCGGCGCCAGCGTGGCGGTGGAGTGGCCGGCCGAGTTGCAGCAGCAGGTTGCCCGGGTTGCCCGTGAGCACAATGCGACCAGTTTCATGGTGGTGCAGGCCGCACTAGCGGTACTACTGGCCAAACTCAGCGCGAGTTCTGATGTGGCCGTAGGGTTTCCCATCGCCGGCCGCCGCGATCCCGCGCTGGATGAGTTGGTCGGCTTTTTCGTCAACACGTTGGTGTTGCGCGTCGATGTGACCGGCGATCCTCGCGTCGCCGAGGTGTTGGCCCAGGTACGTACACGCAGCCTGGCCGCCTACGAACACCAAGATGTGCCCTTCGAGGTGCTCGTCGAACGGCTCAACCCGACCCGAAGCCTCAACCATCACCCGCTGGTCCAGGTGATGCTGTCCTGGCAAAACCTACCCGGGGAGACCAGCGATCCCACCGCCGAATTGACGCTTGGTGACCTGCAGGTCACCCGGATGGCGCTGGACACCCACACCGCGCGCGTGGACCTGGCGTTTTCGTTGGCCGAAAGCTGGAGTAGGACCGGTGAGCCCGCCGGGATCGGTGGGGTGGTGGAATTTCGCACCGACGTGTTCGACGCAGCCAGCATCGAGGCGCTGATCGAGCGGTTGCGGCGGGTGTTGGTGGCAATAACCGCCGACCCGACTCAGCGGTTGTCCTCAATGGATGTGCTCGACGAGGCCGAGCACGCCCGGTTGGACGAACTTGGCAACCGCGCGTTGCTGACCCAGCCCGCGCCGGTCGCGATGTCGGTACCGGAGTTGTTCGCAACGCAGGTGGCCCGCGCCCCGGAGGCGGTGGCTATCAGCTGCGAGGGCCTGTCTTTGACCTATCGGGAGCTCGACGAGGCCGCTAACCGGTTGGCCCATTTCCTTGCCGGCTATGGTGTCGGCCCGGGCGCCTGTGTGGCGTTGATGCTGGAGCGCTCGGCCGGGGCGATCGTGGCCATGCTGGCGGTACTGAAGGCCGGGGCGACTTACCTGGCGATCGACCCCGCACTGCCGGCGGCGCGAATGGAGTTCATGCTCGCCGACGCCGCGCCGACCGCCATCCTCACCGCGGCGGGCCTGCGACCGCGGCTGGACGGGCGTGATCTCGCCATCGTTGATCTGGCCGACCCCGCTATCGACGCCCAACCCAGCACCGCACCACCGGCGCCGGCTCCTCAGGACATCGCCTACCTCATCTACACCTCGGGGACCACCGGAACCCCCAAGGGGGTGGCCATCACCCACAGCAACCTGGCCCACTTGGCGGAGTCAACGCCCACACAGCTGCCGGCGGCGCAGGTATGGACGCAGTGTCACTCGTATGCCTTCGACTTCTCGGTATGGGAGATCTGGGCTGCGCTGCTCGGCGGTGGGCGGCTAGTCGTGGTGCCCGAATCGGTGGTCGCATCACCGGACCACTTCCACGACTTGCTGATCAGCGAACACGTCAATGTGCTTACCCAAACCCCTTCGGCGGTGACCGCACTGCGCCGGCAGGGATTGGAATCGGTGGCGTTGTTGCTCGGCGGTGAGGCCTGCCCGGCCGAGGTGGTGGATCAGTGGGCACCCGGCCGGGTGGTGATCAACGCTTACGGCCCCACCGAGGCCACTGTCTATTCGTCGATGAGTGCCCCGCTGGCGGTGGGCTCGGGTGCGGCGCCCATCGGTGCGCCGCCGCCGACCGTGGCCCTGTTCGTTGTCGATGAGCGCCTACAACCGGTGCCCGTCGGGGTGGTCGGTGAGTTGTATGTGGCCGGTCGCGGGGTGGGCGTCGGATATGTCGGCCGGACCGGTTTGACCGCGTCGCGGTTTGTGGCGTGCCCCTTCAGTGGCGCGGGTGCGCCCGGCATACGTATGTATCGCACCGGGGACCTGGTGCGGTGGGGTGCCGACGGACAGTTGCAATACCTCGGTCGCGCCGATGAACAGGTCAAGATCCGCGGGTACCGCGTCGAGCCTGGCGAGGTCCAGGCCGCGCTCGCCGAGCTGGACGGGGTGGAGCAGGCGGTGGTGATTGCCCGCGAGGACCGCCCCGGCGATAAGCGCCTCGTAGGGTACGTCACCGGAACAGCGGATCCGGCAAAGGCGCGTGTCGCGCTGGCCGAGCGATTGCCGGCATACATGGTTCCGGCAGCGGTGGTGGTGGTAGACGCGCTGCCGTTGACGGTCAGCGGCAAACTCGACCGGCGAGCCCTTCCGGCACCGGAGTACACCGCCGGTGACTATCACACGCCGACTACGCCGACCGAGGAAATCTTGACCGGCATCTACGCCCAGGTGTTGGGTGTGGAGCGCGTCGGGGTAGACGACTCGTTTTTCGACTTGGGTGGGGATTCGCTGTCGGCGATGCGCCTGATCGCGGCGATCAACACCAGTCTGGATGCCGGCCTTTCGGTGCGCACGCTGTTCGAGGCGCCCACGGTGGCCCAGCTGGCACTCCGGATCGGTGGGGATGGAAACCGACTTGCACCGTTGGTGTCCATTGAACGGCCCACGGAGATCCCGTTGTCGTTCGCCCAGAACCGACTGTGGGTTGTCGACCAATTGCAGGGCCCCACAGCAATTTACAACATAGGGGTGGCGTTGCGGCTGCACGGGCACCTTGACGCCGACGCGTTGGGTGCCGCGATAGCCGACGTAGTGGCCCGTCACGAGAGCCTGCGCACGCTGTTCACGGCGCCCGACGGAATACCGCGACAGCTGGTGTTGCCCGCCGAGCAGACTGACTTCGGTTGGGACATCATCGATGCCACCGATTGGTCGCAAGACCAACTGAATAGGGCCATCGGTACCGCCGCGCGCGACCCGTTTGATCTTGCGGCCGAGATCCCTTTGCGGGCAAAGCTTTTCCGTATCAGTGATGACGAACACGTGCTGGTGGCCGTGGTGCACCACATCGCCGCCGACGGCTTGTCGATCACCCCCTTGGTGGGCGATCTGGGGGTGGCCTACGCCAGCCGGTGCGCAGGGCAAGCCCCCGGTTGGACCGATTTGGCCGTGCAGTACGTCGATTACACGCTGTGGCAGCGCGCCCAGTTCGGCGATCTCGGCGATAGCGGGAGTCCTATCGCCGCGCAGTTGGCGTATTGGGAGGGTGCCCTGGCCGGAATGCCCGAGCACCTCCAGTTGCCCACTGATCGGCCGTATCCGCCCGTGGCGGATTACCGCGGCGCCAATATATCGGTCGAGTGGCCGGCCGAGTTGCAGAAGCAGATTAATCGGATAGCTCGCGAGCACAACGCAACCAGTTTCATGGTCGTCCAGGCAGCTCTAGCGGTGCTGCTGGCCAAGCTCAGCGCGAGTTCTGATGTGGCGGTGGGGTTCCCGATAGCCGGACGCCGCGATCCTGCGCTCGACGATCTGGTGGGTTTTTTCGTCAACACCTTGGTGCTGCGGGTCGATGTGGCCGGCGATCCCAGCGTTGCGGAGTTACTCGCTCAGGTGCGAGGGCGCAGCCTTGCCGCCTACGAACACCAAGACGTGCCGTTCGAAGTCATCGTCGAGCGGCTCAACCCCACTCGATCCTTGACTCATCACCCGCTGGTCCAGGTGATGCTGTCCTGGCGGAACATGCACGAGGACACCAGGGACTCCGCCGGTTTGGCCTTGGGTGACCTGCAGGTGACCCAGATGGCGCTCGACACCCACACCGCGCGCATGGACCTGTCTTTTGCTTTGACCGAAAGCTGGACCAGGGCAGGCGAACCCGCCGGGATCGGCGGGGTGGTGGAATTTCGCACCGACGTGTTCGACGCGGCCAGCATCGAGGCGCTGATCGAGCGGTTGGAGCGGGTGTTGGTGGCGATGACCTCCGACCCGACTCAGCGGTTGTCCTCGATGGATGTGTTCGACGAAGCCGAGCGCGCCCGTCTGGATAGTTGGGGTAATCGGGCGGCGCTGGCCGAGCCACCGGCGGACACGTCGATTCCGGCGGTGTTCGCCGCGCAGGCGGCGCGCACACCCAACGCATTGGCGGTCACCTGCGACGGCCGGTCGATTACCTACCGGCAACTGGATGAAGCCTCGAACCGATTGGCGCACTTGCTGGCCGGCCAGGGGGCGGGTCCTGGTGACCGTGTGGCGCTGCTGTTGCCGCGGTCGGCTGAGGCGGTCGTCGCGATTTTTGCGGTGCTGAAGACCGGGGCAACCTATGTGCCGATCGATCCGACGGTGCCGGCGGCTCGGATGCAGTTCGTGCTGGGTGACGCGGCGCCGGTCGCGGCGATCACCAACGCGGAGTTGCGCACACGGTTGGATGGATTCGATCTGTCGACCATCGATATCGCTGATGTCGGTGATATCGAGGACCGTGCCACCGGCACGCAACCCAGCATCGCGCTGCCGGGCGCCGGCCCCTGACGACATCGCGTACCTCATCTACACCTCAGGCACCACCGGCACGCCCAAGGGGGTGGCCATCCCGCACCGCAACGTGACGCGGTTGCTGGAGACACTGAACGCCGGCATGGAGCTGTCGCCGGGGCAGGCCTGGACGCAATGTCACTCGTTGGCTTTCGACTTCTCGGTGTGGGAGATCTTCGGTGCACTGGTGCACGGTGGGCGGCTGGTCGTCGTGCCCGACCCGGTCGTCCGCTCGCCAGAAGACCTCCACGCGTTGCTGGTGGCCGAACAGAGTCAGCATCTTGAGCCAGACCCCTTCGGCGTTCTACGCGCTGCAAAGCGTCGATTCGTCGTCACCCGGGCGGGAAGATCGGTTCAAACTCGAGGCCTTGGAAGCCGTCGTGTTCGGCGGTGAGGCGCTGGAACCACAGCGTCTGGGGACCTGGCTGGACAGCCACCCCGGCCTACCTCGGCTGATCAATATGTATGGGATCACCGAGACGACGGTGCATGCCTCGTTCCGGGAGATCCTCGGCGGCGATGTCAACAGTGCGGTGAGCCCCATCGGGGTGCCGTTGGCACATCTAGGTTTCTTTGTGCTGGATGCTTGGTTGCAGCCCGTGCCGGTTGGCGTGGTCGGCGAGTTGTACGTCGGCGGCGCCGGTTTGGCGTATGGGTATATCGGCCGGGCGGAATTGAGCGCGACGCGGTTTGTGGCCTGTCCGTTAGGGACGCCTGGGTCGCGCATGTATCGCACCGGGGACCTGGTGCGGTGGGGCGCCGATGGGCAGCTGCAATACCTCGGGCGCGCCGACGACCAGGTGAAGATCCGCGGGTATCGCATCGAACTCGGCGAAGTCCAGGCTGCGTTGAGCGCGTTCGACGGGGTGGAGCAGGCGGTGGTGATCGCCCGCGAGGACCGGCCCGGCGACAAGCGCCTGGTGGGCTATGTGACCGGCGCCGCTGACCCCGCCGAGATACGGAGCCGGCTGTCTGAGCGGCTGCCGGCCTATATGGTGCCGGCCGCGGTAGTGGTGTTGGACGCGCTACCGCTGACGGTGAACGGCAAAGTCGACAAGCGGGCCCTGCCGGCACCGGAGTACCAGGACGCCGACAATTATCGCGCCCCGGCCGACGCAATCGAAGAGGTCCTGGCCGACATCTTTGCCCAGGTGCTGGGGCTGGAGCGGGTCGGAGTCGACGACTCCTTCTTCGAGTTGGGTGGGGACAGCATCTTGTCCATGCAGGTGGTGGCGCGGGCCCGCGCCGCCCGCCTGGTGTTTCGCCCGCGTGACATCTTCGTCGAACAGACCGTGGCTCGGCTGGCCCGGGTGGCCCGGGTGGCCGACAGTGCAAGCCGGCCCGGTCGATGAAGGCATCGGACCGCTGCCGGCAACCCCGATCATGCGTTGGCTGGCCAGTGTGGACGGCCCGACCGAGCAGTTCAACCAGACGGTGTTGGTTCAAGCCCCGGTCGGGGTGACCGAGGCCGACGTAGTGGTGGTGCTGCAGGCCCTGTTGGATCGGCATGCCATGCTGCGGCTGCGTGTCGACGATCACGGCGCCGGTGGGTGGTCATTACGCGTGCCAGAGGCCGGGTCGGTGGACGCGCGCGGCTGCCTGCATACCGCCGATGTGTTGTCGGACGAGGCCGTGGTGGTGGCCCGTTCGCGGTTGAACCCGACGGCCGGGGTGATGGTCAGCGCGTTGTGGGTGGTCCCTACCGGTCAGTTGCTGGTGATCATTCATCACTTGGTCGTCGATGGGGTGTCGTGGCGGATTCTGCTGGAAGACCTTAACTTCGCCTGGGCCCAGCATCGCGGTGGACAACAGGTGGCGTTGCCGATCAGCGGCACATCGTTCCAGCGGTGGGCGACGCTGTTGGCTGAGCACGCACACCACCCGGACGTCGTGGATCAGGCCGGGGCCTGGCGACAGATCGCGGAGATGCCTCCGGTATTGCCGGCGGTGCGCCCCGCGGTGGATACCTATGCCAGCGCGGGGAATTTGTCGGTGGAGTTGGATGCCGAAACCACCCGCATGCTGCTCGGTGAGGTGCCTGCAGCGTTTCACACCGGGATCCACGAGATCCTGTTGATCGCGTTCGGGTTGGCGGTCGCGGAATTCGTAGGCGCCGGCGGGGCGCCGATCGTTATTGATGCCGAGGGCCACGGCCGCCACGACGAACTGGACCCCCATATTGACCTGTCGCGCACCGTTGGCTGGTTCACCACCAAATACCCGGTGGCGCTGGCGGTGGGCGACCTGGACTGGGAGCAGGTAGTTGCAGGCGAGTCAGGGTTGGGGGCGCTGATCAAAGACGCCAAAGAACAACTGGGCGCCCTACCCGACGGATTGACCTACGGTCTGCTGCGCTACCTGAACCCCGAAGTTGATCTGGACGGGTCCGACCCGCCGATCGGATTCAACTACCTGGGGCGCCTGGGTGCTGTGGGAGGAGACGCATCCGGTGATATCTGGGAGATCCGCCAGGACGGCTGGTCGGTGACAGGCACCGCCGCGGCGATCCCCATGCCGTTGATGCACACCGTTGAGCTCAACGCCGGCACCGTCGACACCGACACCGGCCCGAGACTGCGCGCCGGCTGGACGTGGGCGCCCTCGGCGCTGGATCACGCACAGGTCAGCCGGCTGAGCCGGTTATGGTTTGACGCCCTGGCCGGCATCTGCGCGCACGTGCGCCGCGGTGGCGGCGGGTTAACGCCGTCCGACATCACCCCCGCCCACCTGAGCCAGCAGCAGATCGACGAACTCTGCCGACAACAGCCGGTCGCCGATATTCTGCCGCTGACCCCCCTGCAGAAGGGGCTGCTGTATCACGCGAGCATCGCGCACAGCTGCGGCGATGATGTCTATGCGGTTCAACTGGACGTCACGTTGAGCGGTCGGCTTGATCAGCACCGCCTGCGCGACGCCGTGCAGATGGTGGTCAGCCGGCATCCCAACCTAGCCGCGAGATTCTGCCAGCATTTCGACGACCCGGTGCAGATCATTCCGACCGATCCCGCGGTCCCCTGGCGATACGTCGAATTGGACTCTGGCGCAGTTGATTTCGATGAGCAGATCCAGCAGGTGTGCGCCGCCGAACGCGCCGCGGTCTGTGACCTGGCCGGCCAGCCGGCGTTTCGAGCGGCTTTGATCCGCGCTGGCCATGATCAACACCGGTTCGTGCTGACCAACCACCACATCGTGCTGGATGGCTGGTCGCTGCCGATCGTGCTACAGGAACTGTTCGCCAGCTACTACGGGCAGCGGTTGCCCGCGGCTGTCCCGTATCGCCGGTTTGTCAGCTGGTTGGCCGGTCGAGACCGCGAGGCCGCCCGCGCGGCCTGGCGTGAAGTGCTCGCCGGCTTTACCACCCCCACCCTGGTCGGCCCGCCCGACCGGTTAGGCCATGGTCGGCGCGCGGCGGCATCGTTTCGGGTGCCTGAGCAAACCACCCGCGCGGTCAACGAGCTGGCCCGCACCAGCCACACCACCGTCAACACCGTGCTGCAGGCCGCCTTCGCGCAGCTGCTGATGGCGCTGACCGGCCAGCATGATGTCGCCTTTGGCAGCGTGGTCTCGGGGCGCCCCGCCGAGGTGCCCGGCGCGGACTCGATGGTGGGCCTGCTGATCAACACGGTGCCAGTGCGGGCGACCATCACCGCAGAAACCACCACCACCGACTTGCTCGACCAACTGCAAAGCGCCCACAACCACACCCTTGAGCACCAGCACCTGGCGCTCAGCGACATCCACCGCATCGCAGGTCACCACCAGCTGTTCGACACCGTTTTCGTTTACGAGAACTACCCCACCGACACCGCCGCGTTATCGGGCGCCGACGGGCTAGCCATCACCGAGATCGCCAACCGCGACTACTACCACTACCCCTTCACGATCCAAGCGGTGCCCGGGGCCGAACTGGACCTGCACGTCCAATACCGCACCGACGTTTTCGACGCGGCCGGCATCGAAACGCTGATGGAGCGATTCAAACGGTTGCTGGTGGCGATGACCATCGACCCGGCACGGCCCCTGTCGTCAATGGATGTGCTGGACGGGGACGAGCGCCCGCCCGCGCCCACGGTGATCTCGGCACCCGAAAACCACTGCGCCCCGGTTAGCTACCGCGCCCCAGCCACCTTGGTCGAACAGACCTTGGCCGGGATCTACGCCCGACTACTCAATAAAGACCCCGTCGGAATCAACGATTCATTTTTCGACCTCGGCGGAGACTCACTATCCGCGATGCAAGCCATCAACGCAATCAACACAGCCCTCGATACCCAGCTCACACTGCCCACGCTCATCAATGCGCCAAGCGTCAAAAAGCTCAGTCAACAACTGAATACAAACACCAACCCAACAAACACAATTGATCGGTGAAACCACGCCCATGAAATTCAAAAGCCGCTTCTTCCGCCACGTGATGTTCTGGAAAGTCAGCCAGACGGTGCAGAAATATTTTTATCCCTACGTAACCCGCCGGCTCGGCGCCGACGATGTTTTTTTCTTCAACTACGGCTACGAGCAGGATCCGCCGATGGCTATACCGCTGGGAGCTTCCGACGAACCCAATCGGTACTGCAGCCAGCTCTACCACTCCACGGCGACCCAGGTAGATCTCAGCGGCAGACGGGTGCTGGAGGTCAGTTGTGGCCACGGCGGTGGAGCGTCATACCTCATGCGCACCTTGAACCCCGCCTCCTACACCGGGCTGGACTTGAACCCAGCTGCCGTCGCCTTTTGCCGAAAAAAGCACGACGTGGACGGCTTGGAGTTCGTGCGAGGCGATGCGGAAAACCTGCCCTTCCCAGATAATTCCTTCGACGCCGTGATCAATATCGAAGCCTCGCTCCACTACCGCCGGTTTCCGCGTTTCCTGGCCGAAGTGGCACGCGTGCTTCGCCCGGGAGGCCATTTCCTATACGCCGATTTCCGACCCGCCGACGGCATTGCCGCCTGGGAGGCGACGCTGGCGGAGGCCCCGCTACGGATGCTTTCGCTGAGGGTGATCAATGCAGAGGTTGTGCGCGGGATGGACAAGAATTCGGACCAGTGGGCGGGCCGTATTGATCGCCACGTGCCGGCGTTGCTTCGAGGCTTAGCACGCGATTTCGCGGGCGTGCAGGCCTTGACGTTCTACGACGAGATGCAACGTGGGGGACTCTCGTACCGGATGTACTGCTTCGCCAAGGCATGAGGCGGCGTCCCGTCCGGGCGACTGGGTGCGCCTGTCACCACAGACTTGGCACCAGGCGATACCGCACCTTCTGGGTGTACTCGTGGTATCCCTGCAACTCTTCCCGAAGCAGTTTCTCCTCATCGCGGATGCGCAGGGCGAGCACGATCACTCCAGGTACGACGAAGAGGAGTCCCCAGTAGGAACCGAGCGCCAACGGAATGCCGATCAGCATGATCACATTGCCGGTGTACATCGGATGCCGCACCAACCCATACAGACCGGTGGACACGACCGTTTGTCCTGCCTGCACCCGGACGGTTGACGCCGCGTAGCTGTTCTGGATGATGACCATCGCGACCACACCCAGTCCCAGCGCGACCAGAACATCGCCGACCAAGCAGATTGCCGTGGGTACCGCCGACCAGCCAAAGCGATGGTCAACGACGCTGACCACGACCATTGCGGCCAGCGACAAGTACAAGCCGGCAATGAGAACTTTCTGCGCCTTCCGGGTCTCGGCGGTCGGTCCCCCACTCATCCGACCCTGGCGCACAACGGGATTCGTGCGCAGCACGTGGATGGTGGGGGCCCATGCCGAAATGGCGACCACCACCAGAAAAACCCATGCCTGCCAGTAATTGAACGTGCCCGCTGGCACAAACAGCATCGAGCCGAACACGGCAAGCTCAACAAGACCGAAGACCACCATCTTGGGAATGGCCTTCACCGCTCCTCCTTAACGCCGTCCGATACCGCACGCTAACAGTGCGCAAAATCCCGTAGTTCAACTTGTGTCAAACACGTGTGCCGGGGTCGTACGCGGAGTAGCGTCCCGCGTCATCGGTGGGTCTGCGCTAGACCCCAAAAACTTGCGCAACCCTCGGGGGCACCCAGGGAAAGGAAGACCGATGACTCAAGCAACTCGTATCGGTCGACTGAGCATGCTGGCGGGCGGGCTGGGCATTGGCGCGGCGCTGGCCTCCACGCCGGGGATTGCCTCAGCCGACCCGTCTACCGACCCGGTTTCATGGATCGATGAACTGCTGAGCGGCGTGTCAGTCCCCGCCCAGGCGGCATCGGCTTTGGATATACAGATCTCAATCAGCGGGATGGATTTGTTCCCGACAGCAGGCAACACTGCCACCGCCACCTCAACTTTTGGAGACATCGCGATCGCCATCGGCAACGGCGCCAATGCCAACGCCGGCGGCGGCTTCCTTGACTTCGCTCTCGCCGACGGCACCAGTAGCTTTGCCAATACCGCATTGGGCGCCAACCTTGACTTCGCATTCGCCCAGGGCACCAACAGCTACGCCGACGTCGGGCTGGGCGCCAGTTTTGACAACGCGACCGCCCTCGGGACCGGTAGCCACGCCGTAGTCGGAATCGGCGGCAGCTTCGACGAGGCATTCGCTGATGGCACCAACAGCGCCGCCAATGCTGGCGTCGGCAACCATGACATCGCCTCCGCCATCGGCGCCGGTAGCAACAGCTCGACCGCCGGCGTGGGCAACCATGACTTCGCCTCCGCCGTCGGCGGTGGCGACGCGACCGCCGGCGGCTTCTGGACAACCGCAATCGCCAACGGCGCCAACAGCCAAGCCCTGACCGGCGGCTTCTTCGACACCGCCACCGTGCATGGCACCAACGCCGAGGCCCAAGCCACTGGTATCGGCGACTTCGCCTCCGTCATCAACACTGGCAGCGCTTTCGATGAGGCCATTGCGGGCGGCGGCGGTCCCCTCAGCAGCAACTACGACATCGCCGAGATTCTCGGCACTGGTAGCACCGCCCTAGCCGGGTCTGTCGGCAGTCACGACCTCGCGGCCGTCTTCGGCGATCTGCTCGACGCGAACGCTACCGGCGGCAACTGGCTGTTCGACATATTGCCGTCGCTCTTCTAGGGTCGCTGTCGCGCAACGAGGCACGGTGCCGCGCAACGTCATAGCGCGCCCGAAGAGATTCGAACTCCCAGCCTTCTGATCCGTAGTCAGATCAGCTACGTTTCTGGGCGTTCGCAGAGGTGGCCGCCGGGGGTGTTCAGATCCGGTGGCTGACCTGCGAGGACCAATCCTTAGGTGTCCGCCGTCGTCCGTTGCCGCCCGCTGGGGGAGTTAACGACGAGTTGTGACAACGTCGTGACACCAAGACCCGCACCCGACCGCCCCACGTCACCACACGATTACGCACGGTGTAGACACGGCCCACCACCGTGCTTACCCTCCTTCAATGCAGGGGAAGACACCTATTATCGCTGGACTGGCGATAGTCCTCGCAGGTTGCGGCGGGTCAAGCCAGACGGCGGTGACGCTGACGTCCACACTGGAAATCACTAAAACAATGACTGTGACCGCCCCGCCGCCACCATCCGTCCCTAAAACGATCATGGAAACCGATGGCACGTATCGAGTTGGCACCGACATCGTGCCGGGCACCTATCGCTCGGCCGGGCCTAGCCCTGAAGGAGCAACCGATTGCTATTGGGCCAGGCTGAATAGTCTCAATGAAACCAACATCATCGATAGCAACATCAGCACTGGTCCTCAGGTAGTGATGATCCAGCCGAGTGACAGGGCGTTCTTGACGCATAGCTGCCAGCCCTGGCAGAAGGCTGACTGACCAACAGGAGCGAAGTCCGCCAACTCCCCCGCCCAGCATGATCCACGCATTACCAGCACGCCGGAGTCACGAAATGACCAACACCATCGCGAACCCCTACGCGTTGACGACGGTTGAAAACTAGGCGGCGGGAACGTGGCCTGGGGTGTGAACTAGCTACGGCGCAGGAGCCGCTTTTCGATGGCGCGCCCGAAGAGATTCGAACTCCCAACCTTCTGATCCGTAGTCAGATGCTCTATCCGTTGAGCTACGGGCGCATGTGTTCAGTTATCTCGTACCTTGTGGCGACCCGCTTCGCCCGGCTTACGCCGCGCTTGCGATCGCCACGCTGGCGGAGGCGAGAGGATTTGAACCTCCGGTCCCCGGTAAGAGGACAACTCATTAGCAGTGAGTCCCATTCGGCCGCTCTGGCACGCCTCCCTGGATTTTATGAGGGTACCGGAGCCTCCCGGGGCTTCCGGAACCGCCGCGGAGCACAGCGTACACAGGCCGGACATATGCTGTCGAAATGACCGCTCGCCTGCGTCCCGAATTGGCTGAACTGCCAGCCTACGTCGAGGGCAAGACGGTTACCGGTGCGATCAAGCTGGCCAGCAACGAGACTGTCCACGGGCCGCTGCCCAGTGTGCGGACGGCGATCGATCGCGCCATCGGCGTGGCCAACCGCTACCCGGACAATCACAACGCGGAGCTCAAGTCGCGGCTGGCGCACCACCTCAACGCCGAATCCGGAGCGGATCTCGCCCCCGAGCACATCGCCGTCGGCGGTGGGTCGGTGAACCTGTGCCAACGGCTCATCCAGGCCACGGCGTCAGTGGGTGACGAGGTGCTCTACGGCTGGCGCAGCTTTGAGATGTACCGGTTGCAGGTGCGGGTCGCCGGCGCCGTCCCGGTCGAGGTCCCGCTGCGCGACGACGCCTTCGACCTCTATGCCATGCTCGCGGCGGTCACCGACTGCACCCGGCTGATCTTCGTGTGCAACCCGAACAACCCGACGTCGACCGTCGTCGACCCTGCGGCGCTGGTCTCGTTCGTCGAGGCGGTGCCGCCGGACATCCTGATTGCTATCGACGAGGCCTACGTCGAGTACATTCGCGACGGGCTGCGGCCCGACAGCCTCGGGCTGGTTCGCTCGCACAGCAATGTTGTTGTGCTGCGGACGTTTTCGAAGGCCTACGGGCTGGCCGGGCTGCGAGTCGGCTATGCGGTCGGCGACCCGCAGGTGATTACCGCGTTGAACAAGGTTTCGGTTCCGTTCACCACGACCAATGTTTCACAGGCGGCCGCGATTGCCTCGCTGGAGGCCGCCGACGAACTGCTCGCCCGCACCGATGCGGTGGTCGCCGAACGCACCCGGGTCAGCGAAACGCTACGCGGGGCCGGATTCGACTTGCCGGCGTCGCAGGCGAATTTCATCTGGCTGCCGCTGGGGATGCGCACCGTTGACTTCGTGGAGCAGGCGGCCGATGCACGAATCGTGGTCCGCCCGTACGGCACCGACGGGGTACGGATCACTATCGGCGCACCGGAAGAGAACGACGCCCTGCTGCAATTCGCAACGGGCTGGATCTGAAGCAGAGGAGATGGCGATGAGTGACGCACTGGCCCGCAAAAAATTCAGCGAATTCAAGGACCGCGGCGAGCTGATCACCGACGCGGAGCTCGACGACTATTGGGCAAGCCTGCCGCCGGCCACCATCGACGGCATGCTCGGCGAGTGGAAGGGCGGCGCCTTCAACACCGACCACAAAATGAATGCCGCTCTCGAGCAGGCGCGATGGTTCGGCAAGACGTTCAACTCGGCAGCCGACGTCAAGCCGTTGATTTGTCTGGACGCCGACGGCAACAAGTTCTCCAATGTCGAGCTCGGCAACGGCGAGGCCAGTCTGTGGATGGAGGAGTTTCGCGGCGAGGTGACCGCCACGATGGTTTATGACGGTCAGCCCACCCACGATCACTTCAAGCGGATCGACGACAACGCCGTAATCGGCATCATGAACGGCAAGTTCGCCTTGAAAGGCGGCCGCCCCGCCTACTTCTATCTGGAACGCGTCTAAGCCCGGGCCGCAGCCGGATCGCGGCCGGTGAAGGCGATCAGCCGGTCGAGGGCGGACGCATCATCGGGCACGTCGACCGGCTCGGCGAAGCCCACCGCGGAACGAGTCTGCGGAGTGATGACGTTCTTGGCGAGGCCGAACACATAGTCGGCCAGCGAGTCGGCAACCGCTATCGCGTGTTTGGTCGCAGCGGCGTAATCCCAAGCGTGGACCAGGAATTCGATTGACAGGATGCTGACGGCGAAGGTGGCGGGCAGCTCGTTGGGGCCGAGAGTCACGGTGTTGTCCATGCCGCGGCGATGCCACGCGTCCAAAGCGGGCCGGGCCGCGGCGATGATCTGCCGCTCCACCGACTCGTCGGTGTCGCGCCTCGGCGGCGGCGCACCGGCCGCGCCACCGAGCAGGGTGATGGAGTTCAGCAGGTGGTCGGTCAGCTGCGCCACGTCGTATTCCGAGCATGGCGTGGACTTGGACAGCTCGTCGCTCGAGATCGGATGCAGCACGTGCTGCAGCACGCCCAGCGCGGCTTCTGCGCTGGCCAGCTCGTCGGTGGGCGGGGAGTCGGGTCCGGGTCGCAGGTCAGAGGACATGGCGTCCACGGTACGGTCTCGACATGGGCCAGCCATACCAATCCGTCAACGTCGAAACCAAGGACCACGTCGCGCAGGTGACGTTGATCGGGCCGGGCAAAGGCAATGCAATGGGGCCGGCGTTCTGGTCGGAACTGCCGGAGCTGTTCGCCGCGCTGGACGCCGACCCTGACGTGCGGGCGATCGTCCTCACCGGGTCCGGCCGCAACTTCAGCTACGGCCTGGACCTGCCCGCGATGGGCGGGACAATGGCGCCGGTGTTGGCTGACGGCGCGTTAGCGGGGCCCCGCACCGATTTCCACGCCGAGGTGCTGCGGATGCAGAACACGATCAGCGCCGTCGCCGACTGCCGCACCCCGACGATCGCCGCGGTGCACGGCTGGTGCATCGGCGGTGGTGTCGACCTGATCTCCGCGGTGGACATCCGCTACGCCAGCGCCGACGCGAAGTTCTCGGTGCGCGAGGTCAAGCTGGCGATCGTCGCCGACGTGGGCAGCCTGGCCCGGCTGCCGCTGATCCTCTCCGACGGCCACCTGCGCGAGCTGGCGCTCACCGGCAAGGACATCGACGCGGCCCGCGCCGAAAAGATCGGCTTGGTCAACGATGTATTCGCCGACGCCGACGCCACCCTGCAGGCCGCGCACGCCACCGCCGCCGAGATCGCCGCCAACCCGCCGCTGACCGTTCGCGGCATCAAGGATGTCCTTGACCAGCAACGGATTTCGGCGGTATCGGCGAGTCTGCGCTACGTGGCCGCCTGGAACGCGGCGTTCCTACCGTCTAAGGATCTGTCCGAGGGCATCTCGGCCACCTTCGCCAAGCGCCCGCCACAGTTCGCCGGGGAATAGCACGATTGCGCACGGCCACAGCGGGTAACTCTCGGGTATGGCTACCTACCGAGTAATCGACCCGCACGGTGACGTCGTCGACAGCAAAGACTCTGAACTCGGCTGGCGGATGGAAGTCGAAGTCGACGGTGATTGGCGATTCTTCGACGACACCGAAGGCGATCGCGCCTAGTTCGGGGCTACCTCTTCGACTCATCAGTCACAGCAGTACCGCGAGTTAAGGGCCGACCTGTTTTGTAAAAGAGGACGTATGCGATATCAGACGTCGAAGAAGCCGGTTGGCGAGATTCCTTGACACGTCGGCGATCGTGCCGTGATATCACATACGCGGCGAAACGCAGAGTCACTACAGGCCCAGCTTGGGGAGACTGCTGAGGCTAGTGTGACTAACAGCCGGCCGCACGTACCCTCGCAGATGAATTCCACTGAGAAGGGGCGCACATGACTGGTGACTTGCAGGGCAGGATCCGCGTCCCGGCCGATCTGGACGCCGTCACGGCCATCGGCGACGAAGATCATTCCGGGATCGACCCAGCAGCCGTCGAACGGATCTGGCAGGCCGCCCGCCATTGGTATGCGGCCGGGATGCATCCGGCGATCCAGCTGTGCCTGCGGCACAACGGCAAGGTGGTGCTCAACCGTGCGATCGGGCACGGCTGGGGCAACGCCCCCACCGATCCGCCGGACTCCGAGAAGATCCCGGTCAAGACCGATACCCCCTTTTGTGTGTACTCGTCGGCGAAGGCGATCACCGCGACCGTCGTGCACATGCTCGTCGAACGCGGGCAGTTCTCACTCGACGACCGCGTCTGCGAGTACTTGCCCGGCTACACCAGCCACGGCAAGGACCGCACCACGATCCGGCACGTGATGACCCACAGCGCCGGAGTCCCGTTCCCCACCGGCCCCCGACCCGACCTCAAACGCGCAGACGACCACGAGTACGCCCAGGAGCAGCTCGCCAAGCTGCGGCCGCTGTACCGTCCGGGGCTGGTACACATCTACCACGCGCTGACCTGGGGTCCGCTGATGCGCGAGATCATCTACGCCACCACCGGCAAGGATGTCCGCGAAATCCTGGCCACCGAAATCCTCGACCCGCTGGGCTTCCGCTGGACCAACTTCGGTGTCGCAGAACAGGATATCCCGCTGGTCGCGCCCAGCCACGCCACCGGCAGGCAGTTACCGGCGCCGATCGCAGCGGCCTTCCGTAAAGCGATCGGCGGGACGGTCCACCAGATCATCCCGCTCACCAACAAACCGATGTTCCTCACCACCGTGATCCCGTCGTCCAACACCATCTCCAACGCCGACGAGATGTCGCGCTTCGCCGAAATATGGTGCCGCGGAGGCGAACTCGACGGTGTGCAGATTTTGCGTCCGGAAACATTACAGGGCGCGGTGCGCGAATGTCGGCGGCTACGACCAGATTTCGCGACCGGCCTCGCCCCGGCCCGCTGGGGTACAGGCTTCCAGCTGGGCACGAACAGGTTCGGTCCGTTCGGCCGCAATGCGCCGGCCGCGTTCGGCCACTTGGGTTTGGTCAACATCGCGATCTGGGCCGACCCGCAGCGCCAACTGGCCGCCGGTCTGGTCAGCAGCGGCAAACCGGGCAGGGACCCCGAAGCCAAGCGCTACACCGCGCTCGATGGACCGCATCGCAGTGGAGATCCCGCGCGCCTCCAGGGGCTAGAGAACCGTCGCGATATAGCGACGGCTACTGCGCACTCGTCTAATATGTCGGACACATGTTTGGCTGTGGTCGGGGGACCGGCAACCGAGGCGTTCAGCCATTGAGCGTCCATGTTTTGCTGCCCGACTCTAAATCAGATTGGGTAGCCGGCCGATGTCTGCTGAGAAAACACGCTTGACACCGTTTTACGAACAGTCGCAATCGATCTACGACGTCTCCGACGAATTTTTTGCGCTGTTCCTGGGTCCGACCATGGGCTACACCTGCGCATATTTCGATCACGACGACATGACCCTCGACGAGGCACAGGTCGCGAAATTCGATCTGGCGCTGGGCAAGCTGAACCTCGAGCCCGGTATGACATTGCTCGACGTCGGATGCGGGTGGGGCGGCGCGCTGGAGCTGGCCCTGACGAAGTACGACGTCAACGTCATCGGCATCACCCTGAGCCGCAACCAGCATCAGTACACGACGGAACGCCTCGCCAAGGTGCCCACGTCACGCTCGGTCGAGGTGCGGCTGCAGGGCTGGGAGGAATTCGACCAGCCGGTGGACCGCATCGTGAGCATCGGCGCGTTCGAAGCGTTCACCAAGCCTCGCTACGCCGCATTCTTCGAGTCGGCCGACCGGCTGCTGCCTGCCAACGGCCGGATGCTGCTGCACACGATCCTCACGCATCCGCTCAGTTACTGGGCGCCGCACGGAATCGCGATCACGATGAGCGATCTGCGGTTCATGCGGTTCATCGGGCAGGAAATTTTCCCCGGCGGGGAACTGCCCTCCGAAGACGATGTGGTCAACTTCGCGACCGCGGCAGGTTTCGGCGTCGAGCCGGTGCAGCTGCTGCGGCCGCACTATGCCAGGACGCTGGACATGTGGGCGGCCAACCTGGTTGCCCGGCGCGACGAGGCCATCGCACTTACCTCAGAGGCCAACTACGAGCGATTCCTGCGCTATCTGACCGGATGCGCAGATTTCTTCCGCCGCGGCATCGCCGACGTCGGACAATTCACGCTGGTCAAGTAGCGCGCAAACGGCGGTGGCGGAGGGATTTGAACCCCCGGACGGTTTTAGCCGTCTCTCGCTTTCAAGGCGAGTGCATTAGGCCGCTCTGCCACGCCACCGCCGACAAGGGTAACGGGGTCAGGACCCGTCGGCCTTGGCTGCCCGCTCCGTCCGTTTCAGCCCGGCGTTGATCCGCCGACAGTTCTCCCCCATCGCGGCGATCTGAGAACGCGACAACTGGCCGAGAAAATATCTCCGCACACCCTCGGCATAGGTGACCATCGCCTGCCGCCCCGCTGCCCGGCCATCGTCGGTGATGGCGGCGACAACCCCGCGCCGGTCATCCTTGCTGGCCTCACGGCGTACCAGCCCCTGCTCTTCCAGGCGACGAATCTGGCGGGTCAGTCGACTCGGCAGCGACGGCAGCGCCTCGGCCAGATCGCCCATCCGGGCGCAGCCGGCGGGGGCGTTGTCCAAGATGTCCAGCACTCGGACGTCGAACAGCGACAACTGGTGCGCATCGGTCAGTCTGACGGTTGAGCGTCGAATACAACCGCAGGGTGGAGTCCAAGAAGTTCTGCCATGACTTCTGCTCGGCGATATCCAGCCCAGGCATCTCACTGGCTGTCCGGCCGGCAATCAGGGCGGCCATTACGTCATGCTATGCGACACACAGCCTCTGAAAAAGCCTTCGGCACAGTCGGTATTCGCAGGTAGTAGCGTGTCGAGCATGCACGCCATCGTCGTCGAATCCGCCGATCAACTCGTGTGGCAGCAAGTGCCCGATGTCGCGCCGAGCCACGGTGAGGTGCTGGTCAAAGTCAGCGCAGCCGGCGTCAACCGGGCCGACCTGCTGCAGGCCGCCGGCCACTATCCACCGCCGCCGGGCGCCAGCGAGCTGCTCGGCATGGAGGTCTCCGGTGTCATCGATGCGGTCGGCGACGGGGTGAGCGGCTGGTCGGTCGGCCAAGAAGTCTGCGCTTTGCTGGCGGGCGGCGGATACGCCGAATACGTCGCTGTCCCCGCCGGTCAGCTGCTGCCGATTCCAGGCGGCGTCGACCTGTTGGACGCCGCGGGTCTACCGGAAGTGGCGTGCACGGTGTGGTCGAATCTGGTGCTGACGGCCCACCTACACGAGGGCCAGCTGATCCTGATCCACGGCGGTGCCAGCGGGGTGGGAACGCACGCCATCCAGATCGCCTGGGCATTGGGCGCCCGGGTGGCCGTCACCGCGGGATCGCCCGCCAAGCTCCAATTGTGTCGCGATTTGGGCGCCGAAATCACCATCGCCTACCACGACGAGGACTTCGTCGCGCGGGTGAAAGAGGCGACCGACGGCGCGGGCGCCGACGTGATCCTCGACATCATCGGCGCCGCATATTTGGACCGCAATCTCGACGCACTGGCCGCCGACGGCCAGCTGATCGTGATCGGGATGCAGGGCGGCGTCAAGGGCGAGCTCAATCTCGGCAAGCTGGTTGGCAAGCGGGCCAGGGTGATTGGGACCGCCCTGCGCGGCCGGCCGCCGACCGGTCCGAGCGGCAAGAGCGCCATCGTCGAGGCGGTGACGAAATCGGTCTGGCCGTTGATTGCTGACGGGCGGGTGCGGCCGGTAATCGGGTCGCGCCTGCCGATCCAGCAAGCCGCGCAGGCCCATCAACTGCTGTCGTCGGGGCGGGTGACCGGCAAGATCGTGTTGACGGTCAGCGACTAGCCCAGCGACGCCAGCGCGCGCACCAACTGGTCGACCTCGGCCATCGTCGAGTAGTGCGCCAGCCCGATAGTTACTGCGCCGCCGACGTCGTTGACACCGATCACGTCGAGCACTCGCGAGCTGGCGTTGGAGATCGCCAGGATGCCGTTATCCGCCAGCCGTTGCACCACCCGCTCGGCGGGCACTTCGTTGACCGCGAAACTGACTACCGGTATGCGGGCCTCGGGCCGGCCGATCACCACCACCAACGGCAGCGAGCGCAGCGAGCTCATCAGGTAGTCGAAAATCTTGTCCATATAGGACATTGCCGATTGCATTGAGGCAGAGAGTCTTTCGCGCCGCGTTCCCCGAGCTGAGTCATCCAGCGACGCGAGGTATTCGATACTGGCGACGAAGCCGGCCAGCAGGCCGAATTGGTGCACGCCGATCTCGAGACGTGCCGGCCCGGTGGCGTAGGGGTTCGTCGACACCGAGCCGAAGGTGTTGATCATGGCCGGGTCGCGAAACACCAACGCTCCGATCGGCGGGCCGCCCCAGCCGACCGCATTGACGGCCACCACGTCGGCGTCGATTTCGTCGATGTCGATCAGATGGTAAGGCGCGGCGGCCGAGTGGTCGACGACCACAAAACCGCCGACGTCGTGGACCAGTTTGGTCACCGGGCGCAGATCGGTGAGGGTGCCCAGCGTTCCCGACGCCGACGTGACAGCGACCAGACGCGTCGCCTGCGCGATCAGCCCCTCCCACTGCCAGGGCGGCAGCTCGCCGGTCTCGATGTCGACCTCGGCCCATTTCAGCTTGGCGCCGAATCGGTTTGCTGCGCGCAGCCACGGCGCGATGTTGGCTTCGTCGTCGAGCCGGGTGACGACCATCTCGTAGCCCAGGCCGGCACGGTTGGACGACGCGTCGGCCAGCGACGACAGCAACACCGCGCGATCGGCGCCGAGCACAACACCGCGCGGGTCGGCGTTGACCAGGTCTGCGACGGCCTGGCGGGCCGCTTCCAGCACTGCGGCGCTGCGCTTCGCCGCTGGATGCGGACCACTGGTGCTGGGGAACGATCCGCGGAACGCCGTCGAGACGGTGGTCGCCACCGAGTCGGGAATCAGCATCCCCAACGGCGCGTCGAAGTGCACCCAACCGTCCCCGAGTGAGGGGTGAAGCCCCCGCACCCGGGCGACGTCGTATGCCATGCCGGCCACCTTAGAGTTCCGCAGATCCAGCTAAACCATCACGGTAGCGGGCGCCCCAGACGCGCCCCCGCCGCCCCGAGCCAGGTCACCCGGCCAGCCATACTAGTCCAGTGGGGATCTGGATCGGAACGCTGATCGGATTGTTTTTGCTGATCGTGCCGGGGGCGATCATCGCGCGAATCACCCAGCTAACTTGGCCGGTGGCCTTCGCAGTTGGCCCGGCGCTGACTTGCGGCGTGGTTGCTCTGGCGATAATCCCGTTCGGTGCGCTCGGAATCCCTTGGAACGGTTGGACAGCGCTCATCGCGCTGGCCGTGGTCTGCTTGGTGATGGCGGGTTTGCAGCCGCTGCTCGCCCGCTACCGCGACAGCGAAGCCGAAGCCCGACAGATCGCCGGCTGGCCCGCGCTGACGATAGCCGCGGGTGTGCTGGTGGGTGGCCTACTGATCATGTGGGCGGCCTATCGCGGTATCGCCCATTGGCAATCCATCCCCAGCACCTGGGACGCGGTCTGGCACGCGAACGAAGTGCGGTTCATCCTCGACACCGGTCAGGCGTCGTCGACGCACATGGGCGAGCTGCGCAACGTCGAAACCCACCAGCCGCTGTACTACCCGTCGGTGTTTCACGCGCTGACTGCGGTGTTCTGTCAGCTCACCGGGGCAGCGCCGACCACCGGCTACACCTTGACTTCGGTGGCGGCGTCGGTCTGGCTGTTTCCGTCCAGCGCGGCGATGCTCACCTGGTTCCTGCTCAGGCCGCGCGTCGGTGAATGGCGGACCGCAGGAGCAGCGGCCACCGCGGCGGCCCTGTCGGCGTCGTTCACGTCGGTGCCCTACGTCGAGTTCGGCGTCGCCGCGATGCCCAACCTGGCGGCCTACGGGGTGGCGATCCCGACGTTCGTCTTGATCACCTCGACGCTGCGACACCGCGACCGCATCCCGACGGCCGTGCTGGCGCTGGTGGGTGTGCTGTCGGTGCATCTCACCGGCGGGTTCGTCGTGATCTTGTTCTTGTTGGCCTGGTGGCTTTTCGACGCGTGCTGGCATCCGGTGCGCGGCCGGCTGGCCGATGTCCTGGTCTTGGCTGTGGTCGCGGTGCCGACCGCGCTGATACTGGCGCCGCAGTTCATCGGGGTGGCCCACCAGGCCGACATCATCGCCGGGCATGCGTTCCCGAGCTTCAAAAGCGTCAAGCAGGGCGTCATCGATGCGTTGCTTTTGCATACCCGCCACCTCAACGATTTCCCGACCCAGTACGGACTGGTCGTGCTGAGCGCGATCGGCATGGCGATCCTGCTGTACAAGCGAATCTGGTGGCCGCCGGTGCTCTGGCTGGTGCTGACCGTGGCGACGATCTATTCGGGGGCGCCGTTTCGCAACCCGGCCGGTGCGGCTATCGAAGAATTCAGCCAGTTCTTCTACAACGATCCGCGACGGCTTTCGGCAGTGGTCACGTTGCTGGTGACGCCGTGGGCGGCGATCACGGTGTTCGCGATGGTCTTGGTCGCGGTGGGCTCGGCCAAAAGGTTCATCCGGCTGCCTGCAACCGTGTGGGTGTCGGCGACAGTGGTGTTGCTGCTGGCCACCACCGTGCTCACCGCCCGGCACTACCTCTACCGGCACCTGGTGCTGTTCGGCGACAAGTACGACTCGGTGATCATCAACCAGAAAGACCTCGACGCTTTTGCTTACCTGGCGACGCTGCCCGGCGCCCGGACCACCCTGATCGGCAACTCCAATGTCGACGGCACCGCGTGGATGTACGCGGTGGCCGATCTGCACCCGCTGTGGACCCACTACGACTTTCCGCAACAAACCGGGCCGGGGTATTACCGGTTCATTTTTTGGGCGTTTGCCGATCGAGACAACGATCGGCGGGTATCCGAGGCGGTGCGGGCGCTCAACATTCGCTACATCCTGACCAGCGTTCCGACCGTTCGCGGGTTCAAGGTGCCCGACGGGCTAGTGTCAATAGACCAATCGAAGTCGTGGGCGAAGATCTACGACAACGGTGCGGCCTGGATCTACGAATGGCGTGGCGCTCCGGCGACTCCCAAAACGTGAACGACCGGCCAGCGGCAAGGAGAGTGACTGCTTTGAGTACCGGCAACGACGAAGACGACAACATCGAAATCATCGGTGGCCTCGACCCCCAGCTGATGGCGGCCGCGAAAGACGGCGACTCCGATGACCGGTCGCTGACCGACCTGGTTGAGCAGCCGGCCAAGGTGATGCGGATCGGCACCATGATCAAGCAGCTACTCGAGGAGGTTCGGGCCGCGCCGCTCGACGACGCCAGCCGCACCCGGCTGCGCGAGATCCACGCCACCAGCATCCGTGAACTCGAAGAAGGGCTGGCGCCCGAACTGCGTGATGAACTCGACCGGCTCACCCTGCCGTTCAGCGAGGGCGCCGTGCCCTCGGACGCCGAACTGCGCATCGCGCAGGCTCAGCTGGTCGGCTGGCTGGAAGGGCTGTTCCACGGGATCCAGACCGCGCTGTTCGCCCAGCAGATGGCCGCGCGCGCACAGCTGGAGCAGATGCGCCAGGGTGCGCTGCCCCCCGGGGTCGGCAGGCCCGGCGCGCACGGCTCGGGCACCGGGCAATACCTTTAGGCACAATCGGTGACGAGTTCCGGCCGCCCGCACATCGAGACGCACAATGCGTGGGTGGAGTTCCCCATCTTCGACGCCAAATCGCGCTCGCTGAAGAAGACCTTCCTCGGCGGCACGATCGGGCGCAACGCATCCAACGTGGTGGTCATCGAGGCGTTGCGGGACATCACGATGTCGCTGGAACTTGGCGACCGCGTCGGGCTGGTCGGCCACAATGGCGCCGGGAAATCGACTCTGCTGCGGCTGCTTTCGGGTATTTACGAACCGACCCGAGGCTCCGCGATCGTGAGCGGTCGGGTGGCCCCGGTCTTCGATCTGGGCGTCGGCATGGACCCTGAGATCTCCGGCTACGAGAACATCATCATCCGCGGCCTGTTTCTCGGGCAGACGCGCCGGCAGATGCTGGCCAAGGTCGACGAGATCGCCGAGTTCACCGAGCTCGGCGACTACCTGTCGATGCCGCTGCGCACCTATTCGACCGGTATGCGGGTACGGCTGGCGATGGGTGTGGTCACCAGCATCGACCCGGAGATCCTGCTGCTCGACGAAGGCATCGGCGCCGTCGACGCCGACTTTCTGAAGAAGGCGCAATCCCGGCTGCAGCGGCTGGTCGAGCGCTCGGGAATCCTGGTGTTCGCCAGCCATTCCAACGAATTCCTGGCCCGGCTGTGCAAGACCGCGATGTGGATCGACCACGGCGTCATCAAGCTGACCGGCGGCATCGAGGACGTCGTGCGCGCCTACGAAGGCGAAGACGCCGCGCGGCATGTGCGTGAGGTGCTCGCCGAGGTCCCCAGATGACTGAGACGGTTTGCGCCGTCGTGGTGACCCACCGGCGCCCCGACGAACTGGCCAAGTCGCTGGATGTGTTGACCAGCCAGAGCCGGTTGCCCGACCAGCTGATCGTGGTCGACAACGATTGCGACGACCGCGTTCGCGAACTGGTTGCCGCTCAGCCGATTTCGACGACGTACCTGCCGTCCCGCCGAAATCTCGGCGGCGCAGGCGGTTTCGCACTCGGCATCCTGCACGCGCTGGCGGCCGGCGCCGATTGGGTGTGGCTGGCCGACGATGACGGCCACCCGCAAGACAGCGAAGTTCTGGCGACGCTGCTGGCGTGCGCCGGCAAGCACCAACTGGCCGAGGTGTCGCCGATGGTATGCAACGCCGATGACCCGCAACGCTTGGCGTTTCCGCTGCGGCGCGGCCTGGTCTGGCGCAGACAGGTCAGCGAGTTGCGTACCGAGCAGGATCAGGATCTGCTGGCGGGTATCGCATCGCTGTTCAACGGCGCGCTGTTTGCAGCGTCGACGTTCGAGGCGATCGGTGTGCCCGATCTTCGGCTGTTCGTTCGGGGCGACGAGGTGGAGATCCATCGTCGACTGGTCCGGTCCGGGCTGCCGTTCGGAACCTGCTTGAACGCCGCCTATTTACATCCGTGCGGGTCGGCGGAGTTCAAGCCGATTCTTGCCGGGCACATGCACACGCAATATCCCGACGATCCGACCAAGCGGTTCTTCACCTACCGCAACCGCGGCTACCTGCTGTCGCAGCCGGGCCTGCGCAAGCTGCTGGTTCAGGAATGGTTGCGGTTCGGCTGGTTCTTCCTGGTGTCCCGCCGCGACCCGAAGGGTCTGTTGGAGTGGCTGCGGCTGCGCCGGTTGGGGCGGCGCGAGAAGTTCGGGAGACCTGACTCATGACCCTTATCGACGCTGCGGCACAGTCGAAGACGTTCGCCCGCGCCCGGGGTGATTTGGTCGACGGGTATCGCCGCCGCGAGTTGTGGCTGCACCTGGGCTGGCAGGACATCAAGCAGCGCTACCGCCGCTCGGTGTTGGGGCCGTTCTGGATCACCATCGCGACCGGGACGACGGCCGTGGCGATGGGCGGGCTGTATTCCAAGCTGTTCCATCTCGAGCTGTCGGTGCATCTGCCGTATGTGACGCTCGGCCTGATCATCTGGAACCTGATCAACGCCTCCATCCTGGAGGGCGCCGAGGTGTTCGTCGCCAACGAGGGATTGATCAAACAGCTGCCGACGCCGCTGAGCGTGCACGTCTACCGGCTGGTGTGGCGGCAGATGATCTTGTTCGCGCACAACATCGTCATCTATGTCGTCATCGCGATCATCTACCCCAAGGCATGGTCGTGGGCCGACCTTTCGGTGATCCCCGCGTTAGGGCTGGTTGTGCTCAACTGCGTATGGGTGTCGCTGTGTTTCGGCATCCTGGCGACGCGTTTTCGCGACATCGGCCCGCTGCTGTTTTCCATCGTGCAGTTGCTGTTCTTCATGACGCCGATCATCTGGAACGACGACACACTGCGCCAGCAGGGTGCCGGGCAGTGGTCGAAGATCGTCGAGCTCAACCCGCTGCTGCACTATCTGGACATCGTGCGCGCGCCGTTGCTGGGCTCGCACCAAGAGCTACGGCATTGGGCAGTGGTGGTCGGGCTGACCGTGATCGGTTGGGTGATGGCGGCTTTCGCGATGCGCCAATACCGCGCGCGGGTGCCGTACTGGGTGTGAAGCTACTACTACCGGGAGTACTACTACGGTAGCATCTCGGTATGAAGCTGAGCGTCAGTCTGTCCGACGAAGATGTGAGAGTGCTTGACGCCTACGTCGAACGAGCAGGATTACCGTCGCGTTCCGCTGGTCTGCAGCGCGCGGTTCGGATGCTTCGCTACCCCACCCTCGAAGACGACTATGAAAACGCCTGGGCGGAGTGGTCGGCCGCCGGAGACGACAAAGTCTGGGAAAACACCGCGGGCGATGGACTCGGTGATGCGGCGCGGTGAAATTTGGCAGGTCGACTTCGACCCCGTTCGAGGTAGCGAAGCCAACAAAAACCGCCCAGCAGTGATCGTCAGCAACGATCGAGCGAACGAAACAGCTGCCCGGCTCGGCCGTGGAGTAGTCACCGTCGTGCCGGTAACGAGCAATATCACCACGATCTACCCGTTTCAGGTGTTGTTAGCAGCGGGCACAACTGGCCTGGCGGTCGATTCCAAGGCACAGGCCGAGCAGATTAGATCCGTTGCGACTCAACGGCTAAGGCAGCGGATCGGCCGGGTTTCTCGAGCGGAGCTCGGGCAACTCGACGATGCACTGCGCATTCACCTCGAATTGTGACGTCATCGATGCTGGCCCGCTGACCGGGATTGACCGCGCCCGCCTTCGGTATTGGGTTCAGCGCCGGGCGTCGCGAACGACAACTCGAAGCCCGCGTTGAGCATCGCATCGGTCGGCTCAACCAGCTCGCCGAGGTAAGTGCCCGTCGGCTCGCTGCTGCCGCTCCGCAGCGGAATGCGGGTAGCGGCAGACACCACGACCAGCACCCGCGCGTTAGCCATCTCCACGTGTCGGCAATACCCGCGACACAGGAAGGGCAATCAATGGGTCGAACGCAAACCGCGGCCCAGGGTTTCCCCTGGGCCGCGGTCCGCTCCCCTCCCTGCTATTACGGGATTTAGCCGTTCGTGCCGGGTGTGCCGGGTCCGCCGACAGTACCGATGCCGTCGTGACCGTTGCCGCCGTCGGTACCGGCAGTGGCGCCACCGTTGCCGCCAACCCCGCCAACGCCGCCGGTGCCGGGGCTGGTGCCGACAGCCACGCCTTGACCACCGTTACCGCCGTTGCCGCCGTGGGCGCCGCCAGCGGTACCACCGTGGCCACCATTGCCGCCGGCACCGCCGGTCGCGTTGGCGTTGACCGGAGCGTGCGGCGTCGCCTGGACGTTCTCCCTGACATAGGCGTCGCCGCCGTTGCCGCCGTTGCCCCCGGTGGTGCCAGTAGCGGTGCCAGCGTTCCCGCCGGTCCCGCCGGCGCCGCCGGTGGCCGTGCCGGTGGCGGTAGCGCTGTGCTGAGTCCCGGAACCGAGGGCCTCTACCCAGCCACGACCGCCGTCGCCGCCATTGCCACCGTTGACACTGCCAGCGTCGGTGCCGCTGGCGCCGCCAGCTCCGCCAATGCCGGTACCGCTGGCGTCGCCGCCGTTGAGGCCGATGATGGCACCGCTGGCGCCGTCACCGCCGGTCTGCCCGTCGAAGCCGGCTCCGCCAGCCCCGCCGGTGGCTGTTCCCGTAGCGGTCGCATCAGGCGTGGGAGCCGCCCCCGGGCCGATATCGCCGTACCCAGCGTCGATCTCGCCGGCACCGCCGGCCCCACCGGTGCCGCCGCCACTGGCGGCGCCGCCGACCCCGCCGGTGGCGGTGCTAGTAGCTCCGCCAGCGGTGGTGTTGTTACCGATGGCTTCGATGATGCCCTGGCCGCCGGACCCGCCGGTGCTTCCAGAGCCGGTGCCGACCCCGCCGGCCCCGCCGAGAACGGTGCCGCTGGCAACCTCGGTGTTGTTGCCGGCATAGAAGCCGCCGAGGATCTGTGCGCTCCCGCCAACACCACCTTTACCCCCGTCGATACCGGCACCGCCCGCACCGCCGGTGGCCGATCCGGTAGCGGTGCTGTGTGCACCGACCGCATCGACGTAGCCGTAGCCGCCGTTGCCGCCGGTGCCACCGTTGGTGCTGGCACCGCCGGCGCCGCCGGTGGCGTGGGCGTCAGTGATGACAGCACCATTGCCGCCGGAGACGGTGGCGTAGCCGCCGCTGCCACCCTTCCCGGCGTCGGTGCCACCGGCCCCGCCCGCCCCGCCGGTGGCGGAGCTGCCAGTGACGGTGTTGCCTGTGCCGTTGCCTAGGACGTTGGCGTCGCCTCCGGTGCCTCCACTGCCCCCGGCAGTGGAGGCACCGCCGGCACCGCCGGCCCCGCCCTCGCCACCGGTGGCGCTGCTGCCGGTAATGGTGTTGGCGGGCCCGTAGCCGTTTACGTCAGCGTTGCCGCCGACGCCGCCTGCGCCACCGTTGTCGCCAGTACCAGCGCCGCCGGCCCCGCCGGCCCCGCCGGCTCCGCCGGTGGAGGTGTTGTTCGTACCCAGCCACAGGTGGGAGTTGCCACCGTCGCCGCCTGCGCCACCGTGAGCGCCATCGGTGCCGGTGTTGCCACCGACTCCCCCGGCGCCGCCGGTAGCGGTGCCGCCGGAAACCTGGTTGGCCGACAACACGTAGCCGTAGCCGCCGTTGCCGCCGTTGCCTGCGCCGCTCCCGGTGCCGCTGGCGCCGCCGATGCCGCCGATGGCGGTGCTGCCGGTAGTGACGCTGCCGTACTCGCCGAAGACGCCACCCGTGCCGCCGTCGCCGCCGGTAGCGCCGTCGAATCCGGCGCCGCCTGCCCCGCCGGTGCCGCTGCCGCCAGTGGCAGTGCCGCCGCTGAATGCGCCGCCGTCCCCGGCGTTGACCTCACCGGTGCCGCCGGCCCCACCATGGCCGCCGGTGCTGCCGGCGCCGCCGGCCCCACCATGGGCAACGCCGCTTGCGACGGCACTGTGACCGTATCCACTGGTGGCGACGACGTAGGCGTTCCCACCGTCGCCGCCGGTGCTGCCGGTGCCAGTGCCGGTGCCGCCGACTCCGCCGACTGCGGTGCCGCTGGCCGAGCCGCTGGCAGTGCCGTAGCCGGCGGCAGTGCCGTTGTAGCCGCCCCAGATGTTGCCGTTGCCGCCGTCGCCGCCGGTTCCGCCGTTGATACCGGCGCCGCCAGCCCCGCCGGTCGCCGTGCCGGTAGCGGTGCCGGTTGCACCGTAGGCCTCGACCACGGCGTGTCCGCCGTCCCCGCCGGTCCCGCCGGTCGTGCCGCCGGCGCCGCCGACACCGCCGGTGGCGGTGGCGTTGGTGACTGCGCCGCTACCGGTTGCGGAGACGTCGGCGTAGCCGCCGGTCCCGCCGTGCCCGCCTGCGGCGGTGGTCGTGCCCGCACCGCCGGCCCCGCCGGCCCCGCCGGTCGCGGTGTTGGTGCCATTCAGGACGCCGCCGGTGTTGTGGGAAATCTCGGCCCAGCCGCCGCCACCACCGCCGCCGCCGCCGTGACCAGCAGCAGTCGCGGTGCCCGTGCCGCCCGAACCGCCAGCGCCGCCGGCCCCGCCGGTGGCACCGGTGCCGAACGCAGCGCCGCTGCCGCCCTCGCCGCCGGTGCCGCCGTTGCCATCAAGGCCTGTCGAGCCGGCAAGGCCGTACAGTGCCTTACCAGCGGTGCCATGATCGCCGCCCGTGCCGCCCGTGCCGCCGGTGCCGCCGTAGCCCAGGTCACCGGCCTTGGTGACGACGCCGTCACCACCGATCCCGCCGCTACCGCCTGCGCCACCGTTACCGGCGTTGCCGCCAGCACCGAACAACCCACCGGTGCCGCCGTCACCACCGTCGCCGCCGTTGGCGCCGTCGCCGCCCGTGAGGCCGTCGCCCGTCATGCTGTTAACGCCCCCGGCTGTGCCGTTCGCGCCGGCACCGCCAGCGCCACCGTTACCACCGTGGGCGAACCAGGCGTACGTTCCGGCAGCACCGCCGTTACCGCCCATACCGCCGAGCCCGTCGTTAATGCCGAGTACACCGGCCCCACCGGCACCGCCTTCACCGCCGTTGCCGTAGTACAGGCCGCCGGCACCACCGTCGCCGCCGCTGCCGCCGTCAAATCCGGCACCGCCGTCACCGCCGTTGCCGAAGTAGAAAGCGCTACCGCCGTCGCCACCGTTCATCGCGACGCCAGTTGGGTCGCTGGCGGCGGTGTAGCTGAAGCCAGCGCCCCCGTTGCCGAAGAGTAACCCGCCGTCTCCACCATCCGGGTGGAGAGCGGTGCCGTCAGCGCCGTTGCAAATCAGGCCGCAAGCGTCGGTGGCGGAAAGTGCACTGGGGTCGGCCTGCGCCGCCCAGGCGTTGAGCTGAGTGTCGATCTGCGTACCGAACGGGCTGTTGATCCAGTCCTGCTCCAGGCCCTGCAGCCACGAGGTGGACGAATCGGTGCTGGCCGCCGCCGACGCTCCGGTCTCAGAAACCAGGCTGGTCTGGCCAGAGAACAATGCGTCAAGGCTGGCGGGGTTACCCAAATCGCTGACCAAGGTCTCCCACCCATTAGGCGAGGACAGCTCGCCCAGCAGGGTTTCCCACCCACTGGCGCTGCTCAAATCGGTCATCAACGTGCTGAAAATCCCGGGATCGATGAAATCGGTCGGGTTGACCGCGGTCACCGCCGAACTCGCGGCGGAACCCACCGCCAAATCCAGGATGTCGCCAAACACATCAGCCTTGGCCGTCGGCGCACCCGCTAGCGGGCCCAACCCGAACGCCAAAAACGCCCCGGCGCCACCACCAAGACCTAACGCCCGACGCCGCCGACGCGCCTTGGCCTTCGCCGACTGCCGATTCTCCTTGCGATGCTGTCCAGACATGACTTACCTTCCCCACCCGACCTAACCGATTACGCTGGAGCCGACTGCTCTCAGCCGCGCCTAAGGTAACTGTTAGCTGCGCCGGTGTCCGGAAATTCAGACAATAAATTCAAGATTTTTTTGAAAAAAATCGAACTCGTTTGGGCGGCAAGCTTATTCCACAATCGTCTAAGAGGTAGAGCGCAGGTCAGCCTCCCCTTCACGTGGCGATAGCAACCGCAGAAAGCTTTGCTGACAACCGGACGGGCGTACCGGAATCGGGTATTTCGGCTGAGCTGGGACGAAGTTTCTCTCAGCGCCATCACACGGGTGGCTGCGTATCAGTCGAGCGATGGCGCGTGACAGCCGTCCAGCCAGCCCGATCAGTACTGTCGAGCTGTCGAGCAAAACGTCGAATAACGCACAACGCGCACATGAATAATCGACTGAAGTGCAATACTGCCTTGGCACTTCACGATGGCAACCGCCGCTCCGGCGGAAGACAGGTCGGCAATGGTGAGCGAACACGCTGAGCCCACAGGGCTTTCGGACGAAGCGCGCGAGCGCATCGGCGCTGAATTAGACCGGGTACGCGAACGACGCGATCGGCTGGAGGCCGAGGTCAGAAACGACCGCGGCGCGGTCAGCGATCATGCTGACGCCGCCGATGCCATCCAGCGGGCCGATGAACTGGCCGGCCTTGACGAGCGGATCGTCGAACTCGACAGATTGCTGCGCGCCGGACCGCTGCCGTCGAACGGAGGCGACACGCTGCCCTTCGGCACCAAAGTGAAGCTGCGGTTCTCTGACGGCTCGGTGGTCAAGATGCAGGTGATCTCCGTCATCGAAGAGGCGCCTATCGGTGGCGAAGACGAGGCGTTGACGGCGGGCAGTCCGCTCGGGCTGGCGCTGGCCGGACATAAGGCCGGCGACACGGTCACCTATACGACGCCGCAAGGCGAAAGCCAGGTCAAGCTGTTGGACGTGAAATACCCGAAATAGTCCCCCGTAGACTTTTCGCCGATGGCCGAGATCGCGGCGACTACCCAGCTGCCCCTGAAGACCCAGGTGTGGCGGTTCATCGTCACCGGCGGATTGTCGGCCGTCGTCGATTTCGGCCTCTATGTACTGCTCTACAAAGCCGTGGGTGTGCAGGTGGATCTAGCCAAAGCGACCAGCTACGTCGTCGGCACCATCACCGCTTACCTGATCAACCGCCGGTGGACGTTCCAGGCGCCGCCGAGCACCGCCCGGTTCCTGGTCGTGATGGCGCTCTACGGGCTCACCTTCGCGGTGCAGGTCGGGCTCAATCACCTGTGCCTCGCGCTGCTGGACTACCGCGGCTGGGCAATACCGGTTGCGTTCGTGATCGCGCAGGGTACTGCCACGGTGATCAACTTCGTCGTACAACGCTCGATCATCTTCCGGCTGCGCTGAATTCGCCGAACTGGGCTGCCAACAAGGTGACTTGGCAACGGTCGAGCCGAAGCTAAACTCCGCTGCATGAAGCGACTCCGCGTCAGCGACGTGCTACAGGTGGTGGCCGGTAGGTGCAACGCCCTGGCCGATGAAGTGGCCCAGGGCGCGCCTCCCGCAGTGCCGGCCTCAAGCCAGCCCAGCGCGGCGGCAATGAAGCTCGGGCACAACGGCGTCCGAGCGGCCGCAGCAACGATGACGACCCGGATGGAAGCCACCGGCACCGACATCATTTTCGCCGACATCAGATACCACGAAACCGAAGCACACTCGGCACTCGAGCTCGGCGCAGTGCCACAAGAGATGTAAATGACGGCCACGGCGTTGCCCACTCTGTCGGAGCTGTTGTCTTGGGGCACTGACCATCTGACAGAAGGTGCCGAGTACTGGGAGCGTACTGCCGACCAGTGGGACAGTTCGTTCGCCGAAGTCGAACAGCAGATCCGGGCCAGCGGATGGGACGGCGAAGCATTCGACGCGGCGACCGAGCGGGCCTACGTCGACAAAGCCAAAGTGGGCAACGTCGCCGACGACCTCCGTGAGGGAGCCAGAACCGCCCGCGTAGGGGCATCGGATGTTTCGGCCGCACGAAGCCGCCTGCAGTACATCGTCGAAGACGCCCAAGATGCCGGATTCGATGTGTACGACGATTACACGGTCGCCAGCCGCCAAACCGCCGGCAGCGCAGCAGAACAGGCTGCCCTGCAAGCCCAAGCGGAATCGTTCGCCGAAGAAATCTACGGCGGCGCCGCCCAACTCGTTGCATGCGATCAGCAAGTCAGCACGGGTATTGGCGCAGCCGTCGGGCGCATCGGCAACCTCGACTTCGACGAACATGCACCCGGCGCTCCGCTACCCGAGGATTCCGGCGGCGACCACAAGCCGCATCGGTGGACGGACAAAGACCTGTATCCCCACGACCCGACGGCAGCCGACGTGCATCAGGACATGATCGGCGACTGCTATCTCGACGCCACGATGGGTGCGATAGCGAAGGCCAACCCGCAATGGATCAAGGACCGAATCCGCTATGACGACACGACCGGAAACTTCGACGTGACCTTGTGGGACGGCCACGAGTGGCAGCACGTCAGCGTCACCCAGGACGACATCAACACCGACATTGCTAATCAAGGTGCAAGCTGGCTCGACAACGGCGAACCTGACGCGGCCTTGTGGCCCACTGTCCTCGAATCGGCGTACGCAAAGTTCACATACCCCAGTCAGAGCCTCGCGGACGCGCTGAGCAACCAAACCGGTATCGGCCAGGGTGGCTATGCCCAAGACGCGATGGAGGCGTTGACCGGCAATCGCGGGACGAACATCAACCCCGAAAATGTCTGGCTGACCAATCAGCACCTCGACCAGAACATCGCCGGCGCGTTGGCCAATCATCAACCAGTGACCATCTCCACGACCCCGAATGGTGCTCCGCTGGAACAAAGCCACGTGTACGTCGTCGAAAGCATCACGGGCACCGGCAGCGACGCTCGGGTGACGCTGCGGAACCCGTGGGAAACAAACCTTGGCACTCCCGTCGATACCCAAGGCCCACTGGTCACCGTCAGGCTCGGCGACCTCATCGGCTCGGGGTTGCCCGATATCCACATTCCCTTCACCGACCGCGAGATCCCGGCCGGTCCGTTCGGCAACCACCCGACCGCCGACGTGAACATCGGTTCCCTGGGATGAGGCGCAAAAAGATGCTGTGGACGACGGTGCTTGTTCTGGCAGGCCTGGTGGCGATCAGCGGCGGATACGTCTACTGGCAATACCGGACAGCCCGCCCGCCGGCGCTCGGCAGCATGCCGATCTACTCTGCGCGGGTCGGCGTTCCGGTCACCGACATACCCGCACCGCAGCTGGCAGATGCCGAGACGCAGTTGCGTAACCTCGCCGCAAGCGTGCAGCCGGGCTACCGGGTTGCCGACGAGCGGTTCCTGGCGACCAAGGGCCCGTTCGTCTGGGACGCCGTGCGGCACCACATTGGACCTCAGCTTGGGTCGGCCGGCTACAAACTGGCCGACGACGGCTTGTCCGCCAACCACACGATTGCGTACAGCCTGTACCGGCATGCTGGAGGGCTGCGTGCCCGATTCAACGATGACGCGATCCTTGCCGCCGGTCTGGCAAAGACGACCATGAGGCTGGTAACCGGAGACGACGTCTACCTCTACGGGTACTTCAGACTCACTCCGCGCTGACGCCGCTGAACTTGCGGGTCTGCTGACCACAGTGCGACAGGCGGTACCCTCTGTGACGATGTCAAGCACCGACTTTCCGACCACCAAGACCCGGCTGATGGGCTTTGGCCGTACCGCGCCGTCGGTGGCGCAGGTGCTGTCCACGCCGGACGCCGAGGTGATCGCCAAGGCGGTTGGCCAGGTCGCCGACGCCGGCGGCCGGGGCGTCATCGCCCGGGGCCTGGGCCGCTCCTACGGGGACAATGCCCAGAACGGCGGCGGGCTGGTTATCGACATGACGCCGCTCAACCGCATCCACTCGATCGACGCCGACACCCATCTCGCCGAGCTCGACGCCGGCGTCAGTCTCGACCAGCTGATGAAAGCCGCGTTGCCGTTCGGGTTGTGGGTTCCGGTGCTGCCCGGCACCCGACAGGTCACTGTCGGCGGCGCGATCGCCTGCGACATCCACGGCAAGAACCACCACAGCGCGGGCAGCTTCGGCAACCACGTCCGGTCGATGGAGTTGCTGACCGCCGACGGGCAGATCCGCCACCTCACTCCGGACGGCAACGAGGCCGAGCTGTTCTGGGCCACCGTGGGCGGCAACGGCCTGACGGGCATCATCCTGCGCGCCACCATCGCGATGACTCCGACCGAAACGGCCTACTTCATCGCCGACGGTGTGGCGACCAAGGACCTCGACGAAACCGTAGCCGTGCACCTCGACGGCAGCGAAGACAAGTACACCTATTCCAGTGCATGGTTCGATCTGATCAGCCCGCCACCGAAGCTCGGCCGCGCCGCCGTCAGCCGGGGCAGCTTGGCGAAGCTCGATCAACTGCCCAAGAAACTGGCCAAGAACCCCCTGAAATTCGATGCTCCCCAGCTTTTGACGGTGCCGAACGTCTTTCCGGTCAGCGCGATGAACAAGTTGTCGTTCATGGCGATCGGCGAGGTGTACTACCGGCTGGGCGGGACCTACAGCGGCAAGATCATGAACTTGTCGCAGTTCTACCACATGCTCGACCTGGTCAGCGGTTGGAATAATGCCTACGGGCCAAGGGGTTTCGCTCAACACCAGTTCCTGGTCCCACCGGACGCCATGGAGGAGTTCAAGGCCATCATCCGCTGGATCCAGACCCGCGGCCACTACTCGGCGCTGAACGTGTTCAAACTTTTCGGCCCGGGCAACCGCGCACCGTTGAGCTTCCCGATGGCCGGCTGGAACGTTGCAATGGACTTCCCGAACAAACCCGGGATCAACGAGTTCCTCAATGAGCTTGACGCCCGGGTGATGCAGTTCGGCGGCAGGGTGTACACCGCAAAGGACTCGCGGGTCAGTGCCGATAACTTTCATGCCATGTATCCGCGCATCGACGAATGGATCGCGTTGCGCCGCAAGGTCGATCCCTTGCGCGTCTTCGTCTCCGACATGGCCCGACGTTTGGAGCTGCTCTAGATGGTGCGCCAATGGTTTTAGACGCGGTGGGGAACCCACAGACCATTCTGCTGCTCGGCGGCACCTCCGAGATCGGGCTGGCGATCTGCGAACGCTACCTGCGCAACGCGCACGCGCGGATTGTGCTGGCAGCCATGCCTGCTGACCCCGGCCGTGATCAGGCCGTCGCGCAAATGAAGGCTGCCGGTGCGCGATCGGTGGAACTGATCGACTTCGAAGCCACCGACACCGACAGCCACCCGAAGATGATCGACGCCGCCTTCGCCGCCGGGGACGTCGACGTGGCGATCGTGGCGTTCGGGCTGCTCGGCGACGCCGAGGAGCTGTGGCAGAACCAGCGCAAGGCGGTCCAGATCGCCGAAATCAACTACACCGCAGCCGTTTCGGTAGGCGTGCTGCTGGGTGAGAAGATGCGCGCGCAGGGCTTCGGCCAGATCATCGCGATGAGCTCGGCCGCCGGCGAGCGGGTCCGGCGGTCCAACTTCGTCTACGGCTCGACCAAGGCCGGCCTGGACGGTTTCTACCTCGGCCTCGGTGAAGCGTTGAAGCCCAGCGGCGTTCACGTCTTGGTGATCCGGCCCGGCCAGGTGCGCACCCGGATGAGCGCGCACATCAAGGAAGCGCCGCTGACCGTCGACAAGGAGTACGTCGCAAACTTGGCGGTGACGGCGGCGGCCAAGGGCAAGGAACTCGTCTGGGCGCCCGGCGCTTTCCGCTACGTGATGATGGTGCTGCGGCACATCCCGCGGCCGATCTTCCGCAAGTTGCCCATCTAAATGCGCAACGCGCTGGCCACGATCGGCCATATGGCGATCGCGATCGCGATTGCCGTGGCGGTATCGGTGATCTCACTGGTGGCCATCGCACGGGTCCAATGGCCGGCCTATCCGTCGTCGAATCAGCTGCACGCGCTGACCACGGTCGGCCAGGTCGGCTGCATCGTCGGATTGTTGGCCGCCGGCTGGTTGTGGCGGCGAAACCGTCTGCTGGCCCGGCTTTTCGCGCTGGTGTTCGTGTCGGCGTTCGCGGTGGTGACACTGGCGATGCCGCTGGGCGCCACCAAGCTCTACCTGTTCGGAATCTCCGTCGACCAACAGTTCCGCACCGAATACCTGACCCGCTTCACCGACAGCGCCGCCCTGCACGACATGACCTACCTCGGGCTGCCGCCGTTCTATCCGCCGGGCTGGTTCTGGCTCGGCGGGCGCATCGCGGCGTTCACCGGTACTGCGGGCTGGGAGATATACAAGCCGTGGGCGATCACCTCGATCACGGTCGCGGTCGCGGTGGCGCTGGTGTTGTGGTGGCGGATGATCCGGTTTGAGTACGCGCTGATCGTCACGACGGCGAGCGCCGCGGTGGCGCTGGCCTACAGCTCCCCGGAGCCGTACTCGGCGATGATCACCGTGCTGCTCCCGCCGGTGCTGATCCTGACCTGGTCGGGCTTGCGGGCGGCCGAGCGTGAAGCTGGCCGCACGCTCGACGTCGAACGTGAAGCTGGCCGCACTCTCGCGCATCGCGGATGGGCCGCGGTGATCGGGGCCGGCATCTTCCTGGGGTTCGCGGCGACCTTCTACACGTTGCTGGTGGCCTACAGCGCGTTCACCGTGGTGCTGATGGCCCTGCTGTTGACGGCATCCCGTTGGCGTCAGGGCCTCAAGGCCGCGCTGGATCCGCTGCGCCGGCTGGCCGTCATCGGCGTCATCGCAGCGGCCATCGCGTCGACCACCTGGCTGCCGTTCCTGTTGCGCGCGGCCCACGACCCGGTCAGCAACACCGGCAGCGCCTATCACTACCTGCCGGCCGACGGCGCCGAGCTGACCTTCCCGATGCTGAAGTTCACTCTGCTCGGCGCGCTGTGCATGCTCGGCACGCTGTGGCTGGTGGTGCGGGCCCGCTCGTCGGTGCGGGCCGCCGGCCTGGGAATCGGGGTACTCGCCGTCTACCTGTGGTCACTGCTGTCGATGCTGGCCACGCTGGCGCGCACGACCCTGCTGTCGTTTCGGCTGCAGCCCACCCTCACGGTGTTGCTGGCCACCGCCGGCGTCTTCGGCTTCATCGAAGTCACCCTCGGCGTGAAAGCCCGCGGGCGTGACCGTGCCTGGGGCCGCAGCGTGCTACCGGTGGCGACGGCGATCGGACTGGCCGGCGCGATCGCGTTCAGCCAAGACATTCCCGACGTGCTGCGACCAGACCTCACCATCGCCTATACCGACACCGACGGCCACGGCCAACGCGGTGACCGCCGTCCGCCCAGCTCCGAGAAGTTCTACCCGGCGATCGACGCCGCGATCACCCGGGCGACCGGCAAGCCGCGAGACCAAACCGTGGTGCTCACCGCCGACTACAGCTTCTTGTCCTACTACCCCTATTGGGGCTTTCAGGGTCTGACGTCGCATTACGCCAACCCGCTCGCGCAGTTCGACAAGCGAGCGGCCGCGATCAACAGCTGGGCCAAACTGAAATCCCCCGACCAGTTGATCCATGCGCTGGACACGCTGCCCTGGGCGCCGCCGACGGTGTTCCTGATGCGCCACGGCGGTTCGGCCGGCGCGACGAGCACCTATACATTGCGGCTGGCCGAAGACGTGTACCCCAACCAGCCCAACGTCCGGCGCTATACCGTCGAGCTCAACGCCGCGTTGTTCGCCGACCCCCGGTTCAACGTCACCACTATCGGCCCGTTCGTGCTGGCGGTGCGCCAACCCGGACCGCACCCCTGATGGCCAGCGAAGCGGCACCCGCCGGGCAATTACCATCTAGGGCTGTGAGCCGCGCCGGCGACGATGCAGAGCGAAGGGATGAGGAGGAGCGGCGCTACCGGGCCGCCCGGCTCGTCGCCGTCGTCGCCGGTTTGCTCGGGGCCCTGCTGGCGATCGCGACCCCGCTGCTGCCGGTCAAACAGACCACCGCCCAGCTGAACTGGCCGCAAAACGGCGTGCTTGGCAGCGTGGAAGCCCCGCTGATCGGCTACGTAGCCACTGACCTGTCCATCAGCGTTCCATGCCAGGCCGCCGCCGGACTGACCGGACCGGGCAAGACGGTGCTGTTGTCGACGGTGCCCAAGCAAGCACCCAAGGCCGTTGACCGCGGTTTGCTGATCGAACGTGCCAACAACGATCTGCTGGTCATCGTCCGCAACACCCCGGTGGTTGTCGCGCCGCTGAACCAAGTGCTCAGCGGCGCCTGTCAGAAGCTGGTTTTCACCGCGCACGCCGACAAGGTCACCGGCGAATTCGTCGGCCTGAAACAAGGGCCCAACGAGGAGCATCCCGGCGCTGCGTTGCGTGGCGTGCGCAGCGGATACGACTTCCGCCCACAGATCGTCGGGGTGTTCACCGATCTGAGTGGGCCGGCCCCGCCGGGCCTGACCTTCTCGGCCACCGTGGACACCCGCTACAGCAGCTCACCCACCCCGTTGAAGATGGCCGTGATGATTCTGGCGGTGGCATCGACCATCGCCGCGCTGATCGCACTGCACATCCTGGACACCGCCGACGGCACCCGGCACCGCCGCTTCCTGCCGCCGCGCTGGTGGTCGATCAGCGGGCTGGACGTGTTGGTCACGGCGGTGCTGGTGTGGTGGCATTTCGTCGGGGCCAACACCGCCGACGACGGCTACATCCTGACCATGGCCCGGGTATCCGAGCACGCCGGCTACATGGCCAACTACTACCGCTGGTTCGGCACCCCGGAGGCGCCGTTCGGCTGGTACTACGACCTGTTGGCGCTGTGGGCCCATGTCACCACTGCCAGCATCTGGATGCGGCTGCCCACCCTGTTGATGGCGCTGGCTTGTTGGTGGGTGATCAGCCGAGAAGTGATCCCGCGGCTCGGGCATGCGGTCAAGACCAGCACAGCGGCGGCATGGACCGCCGCCGGGTTATTTTTGGCGTTCTGGTTGCCGCTGAATAACGGCCTGCGGCCAGAGCCGATCATCGCCGTGGGGATCCTGCTGACCTGGTGTTCGGTCGAGCGCGCGGTGGCGACCAGTCGGCTGCTGCCGGTGGCCATCGCCTGCATCGTCGGCGCGCTGACGCTGTTTTCCGGGCCGACCGGTATCGCCTCGATCGGTGCGCTGCTGGTGGCGATCGGTCCGCTGCGCACCATCCTGCACCGCCGTACCAGACGGTTCGGTCTGTTGCCGCTGGTCGCACCCATTCTGGCGGCGGCGACGGTGACGACAATCCTGATCTTCCGGGACCAAACCTTCGCCGGTGAAGTTCAGGCCAACCTGCTCAAATCCGCCGTCGGGCCGTCGCTGAGCTGGTTCGACGAGCACATCCGCTACGAGCGGTTGTTCATGGCCAGCCCGGACGGGTCGATCGCCCGTCGCTTCGGCCTGCTGGCGTTGCTGGTCGCGCTCGCGGTCTCGGTGGCAATGTCATTGCGTAAGGGCCGAATTCCGGGCACCGCCGTGGGACCCAGCCGTCGCATCATCGGCATCACGATCATCTCGTTCATCGCGATGATGTTCACGCCGACCAAATGGACCCACCACTTCGGGGTGTTCGCCGGGCTGGCCGGTCCGTTGGGGGCGTTGGCCGCAGTCGCGGTGACGGCGGCGGCGATGCGCTCGCGACGCAACCGCACGCTGTTCGCCGCTGTGGTGTTGTTCGTCGTCGCGCTGTCGTTCGCCAGCGTCAACGGCTGGTGGTATGTCTCCAACTTCGGTGTGCCCTGGTCGAATGCATTCCCGGAGTGGCACTTTGGGTTCACCACCCTCTTCCTGGGCCTGACGGTGCTGGTGGCGCTGCTGGCGGCCTGGTTCCACTTCGTCAACAACGGCAGCGACACCCGTCCCCCACGTAAATCACGGCTCGCCCGAATCGTCCAGTCACCATTGGGTATTGCCGCATGGGCGCTGGTTTTTTTCGAGGTCCTGTCGCTCACACTGGGGATGACCGACCAATATCCGGCCTGGTCGGTCGGTCGCTCCAACCTGCAGGCGCTCACCGGCAAGACCTGTGGGCTTGCCAGCGACGTACTGGTCGAGCAGGACCCCAACGCCGGGATGTTGACCCCGGTCAAGGCGCCGGTGAAAGAAGCCTTGGGCACGGGTCTTTCGGACGGATTCGACCCGAATGGCATTCCCGCCGACGTGTCGGCAGATCCGGTGATGGAACGCCCCGGCGACCGAAGTTTCGTCAACGACGACGGGCTGGTCACCAGCAGCGAGGCCGGCACCGAGGGCGGTACCACCCCCGCGCCGGGCATCAACGGCTCGCGGGCCCGGTTGCCCTACAACCTCGATCCGGCGCACACGCCGGTGCTGGGAAGTTGGCGGTCCGGGGTGCAGGCTCCAGCGCTGCTGCGGTCGGCCTGGTACCGGCTACCCGAAGGCGCCCAGCGCGACCAAGCCGGGCCGCTGCTGGTCGTGTCGGCCGCCGGCCGGTTCGACTACGGCGAGGTCGAAATCCAGTGGGCGACCGACGAACAAGCTGCCACCAATAAGCCTGGCGGTTCGATGGGGTTCTTCGATGTCGGCGCGGCGCCCGCGTGGCGCAACCTGCGGGCCCCGTTGTCTGCAGTGCCGCGCAACGCCACTCAGGTGCGACTGGTCGTCACCGACGACGACTTGGCGCCGCAGCACTGGATCGCGGTCACTCCGCCGCGGATTCCGCGGCTGCGCACCCTGCAAGACGTCGTCGGCTCGAGCGACCCGGTACTGCTGGACTGGTTGGTCGGCCTGGCCTTCCCGTGTCAGCGGCCGTTCGGCCACCAAAACGGTGTGGTCGAGGTGCCCAAGTGGCGGATCCTGCCCGATCGGTTCGGCGCCGAGGCCAACTCACCGGTGATGGACAACAACGGCGGCGGCCCACTGGGCATCACCGAATTGCTGGTGCGCGCTAACACGGTCTCGACGTATCTGAAAGATGACTGGTCCCGCGACTGGGGTGCGCTCCAGCAGTTGACGCCGTACTACGCCGATGCCCAACCGGCCCGCCTCGACCTCGGTTCCACAACCCGCAGCGGGCTCTGGAGCCCGGCGCCGCTGCGGCAGTAGCAGCCCCGGCAGTCACACACGTACCTCGAACACCAGCAACCGGGCAGCACACAATGCCGGAATTCGATACACGGGTGATATCGCATGCGGCCGTAAAAGCGAAAGCGGTCTTGTCCCCCGACTCAGTGACCCTTGGGACTGATGTGACAAAGTCGGCGCGCTCGCCGGTCACCGGCACGGCATTTGCGGTGCGGCCGTTAGAACGTGACCTGGCGCCGGCCGGCGCGAATAGCGGTGGCGCAGGCGGTCAGCGCGAGCAAGGCGAACACGGTGAACGCCCAGCGAGCCGCCGCCACTCCGCCGCCGTCGGCGAGGTTCACCACGACACCGGCCAGCCCGGCGCCGAACGCGCCGAAGATCAACTGCACCGAGTTGATCGCGGTCGCGGCGGCGCTGCCCTCAGCGGGGTCGTCGACGTCGCCCATCGCCCACGCGGATAGATGTGGGTAGGCGGCGCCGATGCCGATTCCGGTGGCCAGCAATGCCGTCGCGCACACGACGACGACGCCGATGTGCGCGTCCTGGACATGGGTAGCTCCGGCCAGCGCCAACCCGACCGCCATCATCAGCGGGGCGGCTACCACCACGCCCACAATCGCGCGGGTCTTGTTCAGCGAGCCGCTGCCCAATCCGCTGATCGTCCAGCCGATCGACAACGCCGCCCCCAACAGCCCGGCCGCCATCGGCCCCAAGTGCGCCAGCCGCTGACCGAACAACGGGACATAGAGGTCGACCTTGGTCGCGGCGACCAGCAGCCCCAGTGTCAGATACACCCACTTCAACGGGCCGAATCCGAAGACGCTGGCGGGCAGTACCGCCGTGTCCATCCGCCGGTCAACGACCAGAAAGGCTCCCAGCAGCCCGGCGCCGACGATAAGCAGACCGGCGGTGGCAAGGGTGTTGTGCGGTACCGAGGCCACACTGACCGCCAACGCCGCGGCGCCCAGCAGCACTACCGACGGCACCGGAATCCGGGTGTCGGGTCGGGGAGGGGCCTGCTCGCAGCTGTCCACCGACAGCGCGCCCGGTGCCAGCACCGACATCGCCACGCTCAGCATGGCCAGCAAGCCGAACGCCCACCGCCACGCGCCGAACTGCGCGAAAACACCGCCCAGCGCGGGGCCGAGTAGCGCGCCAACGCCCCACATCGCTGAAGCCATCGCGGCACCGCGGCTCCACAGATAGCGCGGCAGCACCGCGTTGATCACCGCGAAGCTCAGACCGCACAGCAGTCCGCCCGCGAGCCCTTGCAGGACCCGGCCCGCCAACAAGATCTCCATGTTGGGTGCCGCTGCGCAGACCAGGCTGCCGACTCCGAGCACCGCGAAACCCAGCAGATAAGACACGCATGAGCCGACGCGATGCAGGAGCGAATTCACGGTCGCCGCCGCGACCACCGACCCGACGAGGTACAGAGTCGTCACCCACGAATACATCCGCTCGCCGCCGATCTCGTTGATCGTGCTCGGCAGCATGCTGATCGTCAGGAACTCGTTGGTGGAATAAAGCACCACGCCCCCGGCGACCACAGCCGACGTTCGCAGATACTGGGAGCTCCACAACTCACGCCAGTGGCCGGTGGTGAATCTCTGTTGCTCTAGTAAGTGCACCACCGCTGGCCCACTAAACCATGTCTGGAAGCACGAGTCGAACGCCGTCCGACGGTGCGTCCGGCATCTCGAGCCGGCCAAATCAGCACGGTCGACACGCGGACCTGCACCGTCTTAGGGCCGTTCCGGGGTGTTCCGATTTACCTCAAAAAACGCTGAATTTTTATTCTCGGGTTTTCTCCCGGCCCGCCACGCGGACGGCATCGTCGGGCACCGAAACAAGTCGCCTACCATCGTCCCTCGTGCCCCACGACGAAAGTGAGCGATCGGCGCGTCAGCTCGCGCGGTGGATCGCCGTCGTCGCGGGAATCGCCGGTGTGCTGCTGTGCGCCGTGGTGCCGCTGCTTCCGGTGAAACAGACCACGGCGACGATCGTGTGGCCGCAGGGCCTGACTGACCGGCATGTGAGCGATATCACCGCGCCGCTGGTATCCGGAGCGCCGCGAGCGCTGGATGTCTCCATCCCCTGCTCAGCGATCGCCACGCTGCCCGCCGACGGCGGCCTGGTGTTTTCGACACTGCCGGTCAACGGGTTCGAGACCGGCAAACACGGACTGTTCGTCCGGGCCAACAAGGACACCGTCGTCGTCGCGTTCCGCGACTCGGTCGCCGCGGTGGCCGCCCGCTCGGCGATCGCCTCCGGCGCCTGCAGCGTGCTGCACATCTGGGCCGACGCCGGCGTCGCGGGGGCAGACTTCGTCGGAATCCCCGGCGCCGCAGGGACTCTCGCGCCAGAGAAGAAGCCGCAGGTCGGTGGGATCTTCACCGACATGAAAGTGCCTGCGCAGCCGGGATTGTCGGCCCGCATCGACGTCGATACCCGGTTCATCGTCGCGCCGACCATGCTCAAGAAAGGCGTGATGGCTCTCGGCGGGCTGGCGGTGCTGACTGCGATCGTCGCGCTGGCCGTCCTCGACCGGCGATCGGGGCGGCGGGTGCCGCGCAACTGGGGTCGCGTGCTGCGGGTCGGCGTCGCCACCTGGCTCGCCGACGTGGGTGTGCTCGCGACACTGCTGCTCTGGCATGTCATTGGCGCGATCTCATCGGATGACGGTTACAACCTGACCATCGCCCGCGTTTCCGGGCAGGCCGGATATCTGGCCAACTACTACCGGTTCTTCGGGACCAGCGAGGCACCGTTCGACTGGTATCCCGCGGTGCTGGGGCACATGGCATCGATCAGCACCGCCGGGGTCTGGATGCGGCTACCGGCCACGCTGGCCGGGATCTTGTGTTGGCTGGTCGTCAGCCGCTACATGTTGCCTCGGCTGGGCCCCGCCAAGGGCGGGCTGGCCGCCAACCCGGTGGCGGTGCTGACCGCCGGTGCGGTGTTCCTCGCCGCCTGGCTGCCGTTCAACAACGGGTTGCGTCCGGAGCCGCTGATCGCGTTGGGCGTGGTGGTCACCTGGGTGCTGGTGGAGAGTGCGATCGCGACCCGGCGGCTGGTGCCCGCGGCAGTGGCGATCGTGGTGGCTACGTTCACTGCGGCGTTGGCGCCGCAAGGATTGATCGCGATCGCCGCGTTGCTCACCGGCGCGCGGGCGATCGCCCGGATGATCGGGCGGCGCCGGGCCGCCGACGGCTTGTTGGCGCCGTTGGCGGTACTGGCGGCCTCGTTGTCGCTGATCACCATCGTGGTGTTCCGCGCCCAGACGCTGGCAGGAGTGGCCGAGTCGGCGCGCATCAAATACGTGGTGGGGCCGACCATCGCCTGGTACCAGGACTTCCTGCGGTATTACTTCCTCACCGTCGAGAGCAACTCCGACGGCTCGATGACTCGGCGCTTCGCGGTCCTGGTGCTGCTGCTGTGCCTGTTCGCGGTACTCGTCGTGCTGCTGCGGCGCGGCCGGGTGCAGGGACTGGCCAGCGGGCCGGCCTGGCGGCTGATCGGGACGACCGCGCTTGGCCTGTTGCTGTTGACGTTCACACCCACGAAGTGGGCCATTCAATTCGGTGCGTTCGCCGGACTGGCCGGCGCACTCGGCGCGGTCACCGCCTTCACCTTCGCCCGCATCGGCCTGCACAGCCGTCGCAACCTGACGCTGTACATCACCGCGCTGCTGTTCCTGCTGGCGTGGGCGACCTCCGGTATCAACGGCTGGTTCTATGTCGGCAACTACGGGGTGCCGTGGTTCGACATCCAGCCCGTCATCGCCAGCCACCCGGTGACGTCGATGTTCTTGACGCTGTCGATCCTGACCGGATTGCTGGCCGGTTGGTACCACTTCCGGATGGACTATGCCGGGCACACCGAGGTGAAGGACAACCGGCGCAACCGCGTCCTGGCGGCCACGCCGCTGCTGGTGGTCGCGACGATCATGGTGCTCGGCGAGGTGGGGTCGCTGGCCAAGGGCGCGGTGTTCCGCTATCCGCTCTACACCACGGCCAAGGCCAACCTGGCCGCGCTCAGTTCCGGGCTTTCGCCGACCAGCTGCGGCATGGCCGACGACGTCCTCGCCGAACCCGACGCCAATGCCGGCTTGCTGCAACCAGTTCCGGGTCAGCAGTTCGGGCCCGCCGGACCGCTCGGCGGCATCAACCCCGTCGGTTTCAAACCCGACGGGGTGGGCGACGACCTGCAATCCGACCCGGTGGTGACCAAACCCGGGCTGGTCAACTCCGATGCCTCCCCCAACAAACCCAATGTCGCCTACAGCGACTCCGCGGGTACCGCCGGCGGCCGGATCCCAAACGGGGCTCCGTCGGGCTCCAACGGCTCACACGCCGCACTGCCGTTCGGGCTCGACCCCGCCCGCACCCCGGTGATGGGCAGCTACGGCGAGAACTCGCTGGCCGCCACCGCCACCTCGGCCTGGTATCAGCTGCCCCCACGCACCGCGGGGCGCCCGCTGGTGGTGGTTTCCGCCGCCGGCGCGATCTGGTCGTATAAGGAGGACGGCAATTTCACCTACGGGCAGTCGCTGAAGCTGGAATGGGGCGTCACCCGCCCTGACGGCAGCACCGCGCCGCTCGGGCAGGTACAACCGATCGACATCGGCCCCCAACCGGCATGGCGCAACCTGCGTTTCCCGCTGAGCTGGGCGCCGCCGCAGGCCAACGTGGCACGCGTCGTCGCCTACGACCCGAACCTGAGCTCCGAGCAGTGGTTCGCGTTCACGCCGCCGCGGGTACCGGTGCTGCAGAGCCTGCAGCAGCTGATCGGGTCGCGGGATCCGGTGCTGATGGACATCGCGACCGCCGCGAACTTCCCGTGCCAGCGCCCGTTCTCCGAACACCTGGGCATCGCCGAGCTCCCGCAGTACCGAATCATGCCGGACCGCAAGCAGACGGCGTCGTCGTCGAACCTCTGGGAGGCGTCCAAATCCGGCGGGCCGTTCCTGTTCACCCAGGCGATGCTGTGGACCGCCACCATCCCCACCTATCTGAACGGTGACTGGTACCGGGACTGGGGATCAGTGGAGAAGTACAACCGCCTGGTACCCGCGGACCAGGCGCCTGACGCCGCCGTCGAGCAGGGTGTCGTCAAGGTGTACGGCTGGACCCGCCAGGGACCGATTCGAGCGCTGCCATGACCCAAGACGTACGAGTGACGCGCTGGGTGGCGACGATCGCCGGGCTGATCGGATTCGTGCTGTCGGTGGCCACCCCGCTGTTGCCGGTAGTGCAGACCACCGCGACGCTGAACTGGCCGCAGCACGGCCAGATGACCAATGTGACCGCGCCGCTGATATCGCAGACACCGGTCCAGATGACGGTGACCGTGCCGTGTTCGGCGGTGCACGCGATGCCACCCAAGGGCGGGATGCTGCTGGGCACCGCGCCCAAACACGGCAAGGACGCCACCCTCGACGGGTTGTTCGTCAACGTCACCAGCAGCCGGGTGGACGTCACCGACCGCAACGTGGTGATCGAAAGCGTGCCGCGCAGCCAGGTGGACAGTCCGCACTGTCAGCAGATTGAGATCAGCTCCACGCGGGCCGGCACGTTCGCCACCTTCGTCGGGCTGACCGACGCGGCGGGTAAGTCGGTCAGCAGTGGCTTCGCCGACCCCAACTTGCGCCCGCAGATCGTCGGCGTGTTCACCGACCTGACCGGTCCCGCGCTGCCGGAACTGCAGCTTTCGGCGACCATCGACACCCGGTTCTCCACCACGCCGACGACCGTGAAGCTCGCCGCGATGGTGCTGGCGATCGTCGCCACCGTCGTCGCGCTGGTCGCGCTGTGGCGACTGGACCAGTTGGACGGCCACCGACGGCGCCGCCTCATCCCGGCCAACTGGAAGTTCTTCAGCTGGACCGACGCCACGGTGATCTTCGCGTTCCTGCTGTGGCATGTGATGGGAGCCAACTCGTCTGACGACGGCTACATCCTCGGTATGGCCCGCGCCGCCGACCACGCCGGCTACATGTCCAACTACTTCCGGTGGTTCGGCAGCCCCGAAGACCCGTTCGGCTGGTACTACAACCTGCTGGCGCTGATGACCCACGTCAGCGACGCCAGCATCTGGATTCGGTTGCCGGACTTGGTCGCCGGGCTGGTGTGCTGGCTGCTGCTGTCCCGTGAGGTGCTGCCCCGGTTGGGGCCGGCGGTGGCGTCCAGCAAGCCGGCGATGTGGGCGGCGGGCATGGTGTTGCTGGCGGCCTGGATGCCGTTCAACAACGGTTTGCGCCCCGAGGGAATCATTGCGGTCGGCTCGCTGATCACCTACGTACTGATCGAGCGGTCCATGCGGTACAGCCGTATGACGCCGGCGGCGCTGGCCGTCATCACCGCGGCGTTCACCCTCGGCGTCCAGCCCACCGGCTTGATCGCGGTGGCTGCGTTGATCGCCGGTGGCCGGCCGATCCTGCGAATTCTGGTGCGCCGTCACCGTCTGGTCGGCACCTGGCCCTTGGTGGCGCCCATGCTGGCCGCCGGCTCAGTCATCCTCACCGTCGTCTTCGCTGACCAGACATTGTCAACAGTGTTGGAAGCCACCAGGATTCGCACCGCGATCGGGCCCAGCCAGGCGTGGTATACCGAAAACCTGCGCTACTACTATCTGATCCTGCCGACCGTCGACGGGTCGTTGTCCCGCAGGTTCGGCTTCCTGATCACCGCACTGTGCCTGTTCACTGCGGTGTTCATCATGCTGCGGCGCAAGCGGATTCGCGGGGTTGCCCGTGGGCCGGCCTGGCGGCTGATGGGCGTCATCTTCGGCACCATGTTCTTCCTGATGTTCACCCCCACCAAATGGGTGCACCACTTCGGCCTGTTCGCCGCGGTGGGCGCGGCGATGGCCGCGCTGACCACCGTGCTGGTGTCGCCGTCTGTGCTGCGCTGGTCGCGTAACCGGATGGCCTTCCTCGCGGCGGTGTTTTTCTTGCTGGCGCTGTGCTTCGCCACCACCAACGGCTGGTGGTATGTGTCCAGCTACGGCGTGCCGTTCAACACCACGATGCCGAAGATCGCCGGAATCACGGTCAGCACAATCTTCTTCATATTGTTCGCGGTCACCGCGGTGTACGCCGCCTGGTTGCACTTCGCTCCCCGCGGCCGCGGCGAGGGCCGGCTGGCGGTCGCGTTGACCGCGGCGCCGGTGCCGATCGCCGCCGGCTTCATGGTGTTGGTGTTCATCGCGTCGATGGCAATCGGCGTGGTGCGCCAATACCCCACCTACTCCAACGGCTGGTCGAATCTGCGGGCGTTCACCGGCGGCTGCGGCCTGGCCGACGACGTCCTGGTGGAACCGGACACCAACGCCGGCTTCATGGCAGCCCTACCCGGCGATTACGGTCCGCTCGGCCCATTGGGCGGGTCGAAACCGGTTGGCTTCGCCCCTAACGGCGTGCCGGAACACACGGTGGCCGAAGCGCTGCGGATGACACCGGAACAGCCCGGCACCGACTACGACTGGGACGCGCCGACCAAGCTGAAGACCCCCGGCGTCAACGGCTCGACGGTGCCACTGCCCTACGGCCTTGACCCGGCGCGGGTTCCGGTGGCCGGCAGCTACACGACCGGTGCGCAGCAGCAGAGCACCCTCAAGTCGGCCTGGTATCAGCTGCCCCGGCCAGACGACGGACATCCACTGGTCGTGGTGACCGCCGCCGGCAAGATCGCCGGCAACAGCGTGTTGCACGGTCACACCGACGGGCAGACCGTGGTGCTGGAGTACGGCAAGCCGGGGCCGGACGGCGCGCTCATACCAAGCGGGCGGCTGGTGCCCGACGATCTGTACGGCGAGCAGTACAAAGCGTGGCGAAACCTGCGCTTCCCACGCTCCGAGATTCCGGCCGACGCGACCGCGGTCCGACTGGTCGCCGACGATTTGTCACTGACGCCGGAAGAGTGGGTCGCCGTCACTCCCCCGCGCGTGCCCGAATTGCGTTCGCTGCAGGAGTACGTCGGCTCGTCGCAGCCGGTCCTGATGGACTGGGCGGTCGGACTGGCCTTCCCGTGCCAGCAGCCGATGCTGCACGCCAACGGCGTCACCGAGATCCCGAAGTTCCGCATCACCCCGGACTACAACGCCAAGAAGATGGACACCGACACCTGGGAAGACGGCACCAACGGCGGGCTGCTCGGCATCACCGACGTGCTGCTGCGCGCCCACGTGATGGCCACCTACCTGTCCCGCGACTGGGGCCGCGACTGGGGTTCGCTGCGCAAGTTCGACACCATCGTCGACGCCCAGCCCGCCCACCTCGAGCTGGGCACCGCCACCCACAGCGGATGGTGGTCGCCGGGCCAAATCCGGATCAAGCCCTAACACCCACCTGCGCTCGGACGCTGGGGTAGCTTTCCAGCAATCGATTTGGTGATCCGAGGATCCGCCCATGACCGAACAACCGGCCGCTCCGCCGCCCGGCCAGGCTCGACGCCAGTGGATGGCTGCGCACCAGCTCATCGGCACACTTCCGAAAGAGGCCTACACCTCGTGGATTCGGCGAGTCGGGGCTTGGCTCATCGACCAAGCCGCGCTGATGATCCTCGCCGTCGTGTGCGGATTGATCGTCGGGGCGATCGATGTGACGATCGGCGGCCCCGTCGGGCGGATCGCCAATGCGATCCTTTATCTGATACCGCTGGTGTTTTGGGTCTGGAACTGGGGCCACCGGCAAGGCACCACGGGTTCGACCATCGGCAAATTGGCGCTGAACTTCCAGGTGGTCGATGAACGAAGCGGTCAGCCCATCGGCTTCACATCGTCAATCGTGCGCCAGTTCGCCCACTTTTTGGACTCGCTGATCATCGGCATCGGCTACCTACTCCCGTTGTTCACGGCCAAACGGCAGACGCTCGCCGACATGGTCATGAGCACGGTCTGCTTACCCATCGAACCGCCACGAAATTTGTCCCAGACCCTCGGCGACTGAGATTCGGCGGCAAGGTGTGACGCTCGTCATGTACTAGCTGTGACGATGGTCATTGCGGTTGGCCTCGGATCTATTGACAGTTTGTCAATGACACCGACGACTTCAACGCTGACTCGCTGCGCCGCAATCCTGGTGACCTCGGCGGCGGTTTTTCCCTTAGCAACCGCTACCGCCTCGGCCACCAACGGCGGAACAGTGGTTCCGCTGAGAAGCATTCTTCGCACCTGCGACTTCAGCCCCATCAACGGCGGGGCGCCGGAGAATAACGCCACGACCTCAGCCGTCATCCGCGTTACCGGTGGCACGGTAGCAGCCGATGTGCACTTGTCGAACCCCGGTTCTTCAGGAACGCACTACAACGTCAGCCTCATCCAGGCGCCGCACGCATCGAATTCACCATGCACTTCCGCGGGCCCGGGTGTGGCCGTCGGCGGTCTCGATACCGATGCGGCGGGCCAGGCGACAACCACTGTTCAAGACAGCATCCGCTCGGGCACGACGGGCGTCTGGGTGTTTGTCTCACGCCCGGGCCAGTATTCACAGACCCCAGCCGAGTTCTACACGTCCGATTTCATCGCGCCGGTCTAGCTGCGTATGCACCGACACTGCATTGGTGACCCATCAGTCACAGCAATACCGTGACCTGGGGGTAGACCCGTTTCGCAAACGAAGCCGCATGCGATATCAGGCACGTTTGTTCGGCCCACCTGACAACCGCGTGGTATCGCATGCGCCCCAAAACGCAAAGTCACTACAGGCCCACCTCGTGGAGACGGCTGAGGCTGGTGTGAAAACTCGGCGTGCCGGTCAGCTAGACCGGGATCAGTCCGTGCTTGCGGCCGACTCGCCGGTAGATCTGCTTGTCGCGCAACAGGTGTAATGACTTGCGCAGCAGCAGCCGGGTGTCGTGCGGTTCGATGACGGCGTCGATGAATCCGCGCTCGGCGGCGATCCACGGAATCGCCATGTTGAGGTTGTAGCCGTCGATGAAGTCTTTCTTGATCGCCTGAGCCTCGGGCGTGGTCGGGTCGGGGAACCGCTTCATCAGCAGTTGGGCGGCACCCTCGGCGCCGATCACCGCGATACGCGCAGTCGGCCAGGCGTAGTTGAAATCGGCGGTCAGCTGCCGAGATCCCATCACGGCATAGGCGCCGCCGTAGGACTTGCGGACTGTGATCGTCACCTTCGGCACATCGGCCTCGACGACTGCGTACAGGAACCGGCCGCCTCGCTTGATGATGCCGTTCTTCTCCTGCTCGACGCCGGGCATGAAACCCGGGGTATCCACGACGAAAACCAGTGGCAGCTCGAAGGAGTCGCAGAACCGGATGAACCGTGCCGCTTTGTCCGACGCCTCGTTGTCGATCGACCCGGACAAGTGCATGGGCTGGTTGGCGACCACACCCACCGGGCGCCCGTCCACCCGGGCGAACCCGGTGATGATCGCCGGCCCCGTTTGTGCTGCCACGTCGAGGAAATCGCCGTCGTCGAAGATGCGAAGCAGGATCTCGTGCATGTCGTAGGCCATGTTGTCGGAGTCCGGCACGATCGAGTCGAGTTCCAGGTCGGTCGGAGTGATCTCCGGCTCCAGGCCGGGATTGATCAGCGGCGGCCGGTCGAAGCAATTGGACGGCAGGAACGACAGGAAGTCCCGCACGTATTGGAAAGCGGCGGCTTCGGATTCGACGACCTGGTGCAGGTTGCCGTAGCGGGCCTGCGCGTCGGCACCGCCCAGCTCGTCGAGGGTGACCTCCTCGCCGGTGACCTCCTGGATCACGTCGGGCCCGGTGACGAAGAAGTAGCCCTGGTCACGCACCGCGACCAGCAAGTCGTCCTGGATCGGCGAATACACTGCTCCGCCAGCACATTTACCGAGGATGATGGAGATTTGCGGCACGATGCCAGACAGCGCCTCGTGGCGGCGGCCCAGTTCGGCATACCACGCCAGCGAAGTGACCGCGTCCTGAATGCGCGCCCCGCCCGAGTCGTTGATGCCGATGATCGGGCACGCCACCATCGCGCACCACTCCATCAACGCCGCGACCTTGCGGCCGAACATCTCACCGACGGTTCCGCCGAACACCGTCTGGTCGTGGGAGAACACCCCGACCGGCCGGCCGTCAATCGTCCCGCGGCCGGTGACCACACCGTCGCCGAAGAGCGCGTTGGGATCTCCCGGCGTGCGGGCCAGTGCCCCGGTCTCGAGGAAGCTGCCCGGATCCAGCAACGCGTGGACGCGGTCGCGGGCGCTCGGGATACCCTTCTTGTCACGCTTGGCGGCGGCCTTCTCACCGCCGGGTTCCTTGGCCAGTTCCAGCTTCTCGCGAAGTTCGGCCAGCAGCTCGGCGGTGGTCTTAGTGGTCACTTCGCTGCTTTCTCCTCTGCGCTGATCTTGTTGAGGGCCTGGGTCATGTGCGCGCCGACCTTGGCGATGATCGGCTCGTCGATAACCTGGATGTGCTCGCCGCCGACCGGCACGACCTCCAGATCGGAGACGTACTCGCCCCAGCCGCCGTCCGGCTTACGGGTAGCGTAGGCGGGCTCGAAGGTGATCGCGTCGTCGTGGTAGCGGTCGGCCATGTACAGGGTGACGTGGCCGTCGTAGGGCCGGTACTCGGCCGTGTCGATTGCGCGTTGGTCCAGATACGACGTGCGCTGGTGCTCGATGATCCCGCCCGGGATCTGCACGCCGCTCTGCCGGACAGCCTCCAGCACGAACTTGACCTGTCCCTCGTCGTCAAGCTCTTCCAGTTGCTCGTAAGGGATTTCGGGGATCTCGACGTTGAAGGTCCGCTCGGCGAAGCGGGCGTAGCGGTCCCAACGCTTGCGGGTCTCCTCTTTGGTCTGCAGGATGGGTTCCCCGGGCATCACCGCGTCGATCAGCCCGACGAACGGGACATCGCAGCCCTGTTGCTTGAGCCCGATCGCACACGCGTAGGCCAGCGCACCGCCGAGTGACCAACCGGCCAGAATGAACGGCCCGTCGCCCTGCAGCTCGCGCAGCTTCGGAATGTATTGAGCAGCACGCTCTTCGATGGTGCCCTCGACGCGCTCCAACCCGTACATCGGGATGTCCGGCGGCAAGCGGTTCAGCAGCGGCTCGTAGACCACCGTCGATCCGCCCGCGGCATGGAACACGAATACCGGTGGCTTGGTGGAGCCTTCGGGCCTGGCGCGGATGGTACGCACGAATCCGTCGAGCTGGCCGGCCTCCAGGTATTCGCGCACTGCCGTCGCGAGTTCCTCGATGGTGGTGGCAGCTTTGACGTCGTCTGCGCTGATCGGTCCCTCGGCCCGTTCGGAAAGCCGCTCCGCCATCTTGGTGGCAGCGCCGTCGTCGAGCTTCGGCAACGTGTTGAAGATACCGCCCGGGGACTTGCCGGTGACGATCGCCCAGGTGGCGAAGGCGACCCGCTCGGCGGCATCCCGCGGCGGCACATCGGAATTGAGCGCCGCGGCGACGGCCTGCTGGTTGAGCGCCTGCGCGGCGGCGGCCAAGTTGGGCTGCGCAGTGGGGCTGGCCGGGCCGGCCGGGTTGGTCGGCGGCGGCGGGATCGGCGCTTCGGACGCCGGCTGCGCCTGCGTCTGCGGCTCCGCCTGCGTCTGCGGCTCCGCTTGCGGGTCGGCGGCTTTGGTCAGCGAAGCCGGCGTGGCGCCGGACAACAGCGCCGCCTGCTCCTTGGCGATCTCGTCGGCCGTCTGGGTCTTTTGGTGCTCGTGCAGATCCTGCACCTCGTCGCGGTGCTCGATCGCGAACACGATGAGCTGTTCGACGTTGTAGAGGTTGGCGTCGCGGACCGCCTGCAGCTGAATCGGCGGCAGGTCGAAGTCGTACTCGACGCGGTTCTTGATCCGCACGGCCATCATCGAGTCCAGGCCGAGCTCGATCAGCGGCACCTCCCAAGGCAGGTCCTCGGGCTCGTATCCCATCGCCATCGACACGATGGCGGCCAGCCGATCACGCACGCTCTCACCGGAATCCGGTGACCACCTGGCCAAGGCGCCCACCTGACGCGCGGTCAGGCTGTCGGTCACGATGTCGGCCTTGTCGGACTCGTCGACTGCCGGTTCGGCGACCGGAGCGGCCGGCGCGGCGGTGACCGCCGACGCGATCGCCGCACCGGCGCCAACGGCCGTCGGCAACACCGACGCCTGTCCGGCCCGCGATACCAACGCGTCATAAACGAGCGTGAAGGATTCGTCGATGCGAGCGTGGATTTGCACAGCCGCGCCGCCGGGGTGACGGGTCAGCGTCGTCACCAGCCGGGCGTTCTCGGCTGGTACCGCCCGTTGCTCCGACGCGACCAGCTGGGCATCGGGAAGCACTTGTGTCGCAGCGGCTTTCACCAAAGCAGCCAGGTCGGTTGCATCCCGGGACGCGTACTCCCACACGTGCCGGCCGTCCGGCATCGCCACGTGGGTGCCGGGCATCAGCACCGACCCGTCACCGGAGAAGTGGGCGTTGAGCCAGTGCTCCTTGCGTCGGAACCGGGTCGGCGGGATGTTCGCGTAATCCTCCGGCCCGCCGGCGGGGGCGAACAGCGTCCGGATGTCCAGGTCGTGTCCGTACACGAACAACTGCGCCATCGCCGAGGTCATCGCGTCCACATCGTCCTGCTTGCGGGCCAACGTCGCAATCAGTTGCGCGTCCGGCAATCCCGCGGCGGCGGTGGTCAGACCGATCTGCATCAGCGCGACCGGGTTGGGCGCAAGCTCCAGGAAGGTGGTGTATCCACTGTCGACGGCGTTGCGGACACCGTGGGTGAAGTACACCGAATGCCGCATGCCCTTGAGCCAGTAGGCGACATCGTGGATCGGCTCGCCGCCGGGCTTGATGTAAGTGCCCTCGTGCACCGTCGAGAAGATTCCGACGGTCGGGCTCAGCGGCTCGATGCCCTGCAGCTCCGCGGAAAACTCACCGAGCAGCGGATCCATCTGCGACGTGTGGCCCGCGCCCTTGGTCTGCAGTTTGCGCGCGAAGCGCCCCTCCGCCTCGCAACGCGCGACGATCGCGTCGATCTCATCGGGCGGACCGCCGATCACCGTCTGACTGGGCGCGGCGTAGACGCACACCTCCAGGCCGGGGAAGTCGGCGAACACCGTCTTGAGCTCGTCAGCGGAATACTCGACGAGCGCCATGAACCGGATGTACTCACCGAACAGCATCGCCTCGCCCTCGCCCATCAGGTGTGAGCGCGAGCAGATCACCCGGGTGGCGTCGGCAAGGGAGAGCCCGCCGGCGAAGTACGCCGACGCGGGCTCACCAAGCGACTGGCCCACGACCGCAGCAGGTTTGGCGCCGTGATGCTTGAGCAGCTCGCCCAGCGCGATCTGGATCGCAAAGATGGTGACGTTGCTGGTTTCGATGCCGTAGTCGTGCGAATCGTCGAGGATCAGCTCGAGAACCGAGTAACCCCGCTCGTCCTGAATCAGCGCGTCGACCTTCTCGATCCACGAGGCGAAGACCTCGTTGCGCAGATACAGGTTCTTGCCCATCTTGCGGTGCTGTGCCCCGAATCCGGCCATCGCCCACACCGGACCGTTGGTCACCGGACCGTCGGTGCTGAACACGTTCGGCTTCTGCTTGCCGTCGGCGACCGCACGCAAGCCCTTGATGGCTTCGTCGTGATCGTGGGCCAGCACCACCGCACGGGAACGGCCGTGGTTACGCCGCGACAGCGACCGGCCGATCGATTCCAGCGAAGATGCCTGGCCTTCAGGGCTTTCCAGCCAATCGGCCAGCTCGGCGGCGGCGGCCTTCTTGCGGGATGTCAAGAACGCCGACACCGCCAACGGCACCAGCGGGACCGGGGTCTCTTCGGCGGCAAGCTCGTCGAGGGCAATTTCTTTGAGCCGCAACGCTTCTTCGGTTACCCCGAGCAGCTCGGGCTCGTCGTCGACCAAAGCCGTCGCGCGCTCGTCCTCGATGAACTCGCCGTACTCGTCGAACCGCATCCCGCCGATGTATTCGCCGGGCGCCTGGTCGACGGGCTTGGCCTCAACGTGCAGCTCGGGCTCCGGCTCACGTGCTTGCCTTTCCAAGACGTCGCGGGGCAAGACCTCACGCAATACCACGTGCGCGTTGGCACCGCCGAAGCCGAAGCTCGACACGCCTGCGACCGCATACCCGCCGTAACGCGGCCAGTCGCCGACCGTGTCCAGAACGCGCAAATGCGCTGTGCCGAAATCGATATACGGGTTCGGACCGGCGTAGTTGATCGACGGCGGCAGCTTGTCGTGCTGCAATGCCAGCACCATCTTGACCAGGCTGGCGGCGCCGGCCGCCGATTCCATGTGTCCGACATTGGTTTTCACCGCGCCGAGCAGGGCCGGCTTGTCGTCCGGGCGGCCACGGCCGATCACCCGGCCCAGCGCCTGGGCCTCGATCGGGTCGCCGAGCACAGTGCCGGTACCGTGCGCTTCGATGTAGTCGACGGTGCGCGGATTGATGCCGGCGTCCTTGTAGGCCCGGCGCAGCACGTCGGCCTGCGCGTCCGGGTTGGGCGCGATCAGGCCGTTGGACCGGCCGTCGTGGTTGACCGCGCTGCCGGCGATCACCGCGAGGATCTGGTCGCCGTCGCGGCGCGCGTCATCGACCCGCTTGAGCACCAGCATGGCGCCACCCTCGGAGCGGGTGTAGCCGTCGGCATCCGACGAGAACGACTTGATCCGCCCGTCGGGGGAGAGCACCTGGCCGATCTCGTCGAAACCGAGCGTCACCGCCGGCGTGATCAACGCGTTGACGCCACCGGCAACGGCCATGTCGCACTCACCGCTGCGCAGCGCCTGCACCGCCTGATGGGTGGCGACCAGTGAGCTCGAGCAGGCGGTGTCGATTGCGACCGAGGGCCCGTGGAAGTCGTAGAAATACGAAACCCGATTGGCCACAATCGAACTCGCGGTTCCGGTGATCGCATACGGGTGTGCAACGGTCGGATCCGACATCGCCAGGAAGCTGTAGTCGTTGACCGATGTGCCGACGTACACGCCGACGGCCTCGCCGCGCATGCTGGACGCCGGGATGCGCGCGTGTTCGAGCGCCTCCCAGGTCAGCTCCAGCGCCATCCGCTGCTGCGGATCGATGTTGTCGGCTTCGGTCTTCGACAGCGCGAAGAACTCGGAGTCGAAGCCCTTGATGTCTTTGAGGTAGCCGCCACGGGTCCGGGCCTTCTTGATGCGCTCGGCCAGCCGCGGCTCGTCCATGAACTCCGACCAGCGGCCCTCGGGCAGATCGGTGATGGCGTCGCGGCCCTCCAGCAGTGCCTGCCAGGTCTGTTCGGGAGTGTTCAGGTCGCCGGGCAGCCTGGTGGCCAGGCCGACCACGGCGATGTCGACCCGCTCGATCGGCCCGCTGCGTGTCCAGTCGGTGTCGTCTGTGCCCGCGGAGTCGTCGAAGGGGTCGCCCTCGACGATCCAGGTGGCCAGCGATTCGATGGTCGGATGCTCGAAGGCGGCCGCGATCGACACGGTTACCCCGGTGCGGTCCTCGATGTCGGCGGCCATCGCCACCGCGTCACGCGACGACAGCCCCAGTTCCACCATCGGCGTGACTTCGTCGATCGCGTCGGGCGACTGCCCCACCGCGTTGGCGATCCAGTTGCGCAGCCACTGCCGCACCTCGGCGACGGTCATGTCGGTGCGGGCGGGTGGGTCAGCGGGCTCGGCTGCGGCTTCGGTCAAAGGTTGAGAATCTACGTCTGTATCAGTCATATTCGCGGTCAGTCCGACTCGTCGGGAAATGCGTTCGGGGATGCCGTGCCCCTACGTAGGCTGCCGTCCAGGTAGGCGGTGCGGCAGGCGCGGCGACCGATCTTGCCGCTGGAGGTCCGCGGAATCGATCCGGACGACACCAGCAGCACGTCGCGCACGGTTACCCCGTGCCGGACGGCGATCGCCGTGCGGATGTCGTCGGCGATGGGCTGATGGTCCAGCTTGTGCGTGCCGGTCGCTCGCTCGCTGACGATCACCAACTGCTCTGACGTGTCATCGGGGTCGTATTTCAGGCCGGCGTGCGGGTTGTCGAACACCTCGGCGGACAGCTGGTTCAGCGGCACCGAGAAGGCGGCCACATAACCGGCACGCAACGCCCGGCTGGATTCCTGTGCCGAGTACTCGAGGTCCTGCGGGTAGTGGTTGCGGCCGTCGACGATGACGAGGTCCTTGACCCGGCCGGTGATGTAGAGCTCGCCGTCGTAGTAGGTACCTAAGTCGCCGGTGCGAACCCACAGCCCGTCATCGGCGGCTCCCTCAGCGTGTGACGGACTGGTGCGCGACTTGAGGATGTTTTTAAAAGTCTCGGAGGTCTCGTCTTCCCGGTTCCAGTAGCCGGCACCCATGTTGTTGCCGTGCAGCCAGATCTCGCCGATCTGCCCGTCGGGCAGCTCGCTGGCCGTCTCGGCGTCGACGATGACCGTCCACTCGTCGACGCCGATCTTGCCGGCGGAGGCTTGCGCCACGCCGTTCGGCGCGTCGGCGGCCACCTCGACGAACTGCTTGTTGTTCAGCGCATCCCGTTCGACGTAGACGATCTTGGGCGGCTGCGTCATCGGAGTGGTCGAGACGAACAGTGTCGCCTCGGCCAGGCCGTAGGACGGCTTGATCGCTTTTTCCTGGAAGCCGTAGGGCCCGAACGCCTCGTTGAACTTACGAATCGACGACGCCGACACCGGCTCGCTGCCGTTGAGGATCGCCTTGACGTTGCTCAGGTCCAGCGGCGGATCGCCCTCCTTGGGCAGCCCGCGCTGCGCGGCGTGCTCGAAGGCGAAGTTCGGCGCGGCCGAGATGGCCCCGCCGGTCTCGCCGTCCTTGCGGGCGAGTTCGCGTATCCACCGAATGGGCCGGCGCACGAACGCGGCGGGCGTCATGAAGGTGTTTTCGTAACCGACCACCGATGACAGCAGGATCGTGATCAGGCCCATGTCATGGAAGAACGGCAGCCAGGACACGCCGCGGTCGCCCTCTTGACCTTCCAGCGCGTGAATCACCTGGACCACGTTGGTCGGCAGGTTCAAATGGGTGATCATCACCCCGGTCGGCGTGCGGGTGGAGCCGGAGGTGTACTGCAGGTAGGCGACGGTGTCGTGGCCGGCCGGCACGGCCTCCCAGGTGGAGCCGACGTCTGTGGGCACCGCGTCGACAGCGATCACACGTGGCCGCTCTTTGGCCGGGCGACTGCGGAAGAACTTGCGAACCCCCTCGGCGGAATCGCTGGTGGTCAAGATCGCCGACGGCTCGCAGTCATCGAGCACCGCGTGCAGGCGGCCGACGTGACCCGGCTCGGCCGGGTCGAATAGCGGCACCGCGATCCGGCCGGCGTACAGGGCGCCGAAAAACGCGACCAGGTAGTCCAGGTTCTGCGGGCACAGGATCGCGATCCGGTCACCGGGCTGGGTGACCTGCTGCAGCCGGGCGCCGACCGCGCGGTTGCGCCTGCCGAACTCGGCCCAGGAAATCTCGCGGGCGACGCCGTCGCGTTCGGTGGAGTAGTCCAGAAACCGGTAGGCCAGCCGCTCGCCACGCACCCTTGCCCACTTCTCGACGTGACGAACCAGGTCGGTGTTCTCGGGGAACGTGATCTTGCCGTTCACGATGAATGGGTTGTGGTACGGCATGCCGTTCACTCCTGTCGAAAAGTTCTCGGTCGGTTCGCATCCGTCTGGGCTGCACCGACGGTTACACCCGCGCGGGTCGGCCAGCGGAACTGCGCTCAATTCGCCTGTCCAGCTCGTCGCGCACGGCAAACCGCACAGATGCTACTGAAAGCACGTCCGGCAATCCGCGACGCATCGACTCGCTAGGCCAACCACAGCTGTTCTTAAATATCTCTTAATGTTACGGGGCGGCGCGCCGTGGACCAAATCCGAAGGTACCGCTTGTCGCATGCGTGGTGGTTGCAGCCGGGCCGTGTCTTAGCACGGGATTCTGTGCGGATCACCCGTGTTTCGGATGTGGGGCGTTGGCGATCGTGCCGTGCGCCCAATTCAATGCCCACTCGGTGGCCGGCTGTCCGTCGAAATTCCAGAACTGGGTGGTGGCATAGAACGCATGCACAGGCTGGCCGGCGCCGCCGGCCAGCACGTCCAGCGTCTTGGGCAGGTTGACCAGGCTGAACGCCTCCTGCGGCGCAGCGCAGATCAAGTCACCGGTCGCGCAGATCTCGTTGGCCCTGTTGTTGAGCGCGCCGAAACCGCCCGGCCGCGCGCCGGTCATGGTCAAACCGAGCCCGGACAGCACCGGCACCTCTTGCAAGGTGATTTCGGCGCCCTCGCCCGGCGGATTGGGTCCGACATCCTGACCCACCCCCTGCTCGCGACGCCCGTCGGCGATCAAGGTCACACCGAGCACCAGGTCCTCGTCGACTGGTCCGCGGCCGTTGCCGATATCGCTGGCGATGTCGCCGGCGATCACCGCGCCCTGAGAGAACCCGACCAGTACGTAGCTGGTCAACGGGCACTTGGCGTTCATGTCGGTCAGCGCCTTGACCGCGGCGCGGGTCCCCTCGGCGCGGCTGTCGTTGTAGGACATCTGGGTGTCCCCGCTCAGCGGGTTGTGGAACTGCGCGGTGTAGGGAACGGTGTACGTCTCGACCCGGCTGCTGTTGAACTGCTCACTGATCGGCCGGGTCACATTGAGCAACAACGCCTTTGGGAAGTCGACCGGGTTGAGCGGATTGTCCTGCAGCGACGTTTCCCAGGTGCCGGGAATCGCGATCAGTTGCACGTCGGGGCAGCTGGCATCCTGGGAGGCCGGCCGCGGCTTGTGCGGTTGGGCCGAACTGCTGCTCGGCGGCGCCACGCCGATGCTGGGCGGCACGGCGGTCGGCGGAGTTTTCGGTTGCCGCAGCATGGTGACCACAGCGAAGATGACCAGCCCCACCACCAGCGCCACTGCGGCGGCGGCGATCAACGCCAGGGTGCGGTGGCGCTTCCGCCGGGAATTACGCCGGGAGTTAACAGCCATGGTCTCCTGCTAGCAGAGTCATTCAGTCGCTGAAGTCGACCCAGTCGACAGCGGGCAGCCGCGTAGGCTGCCGCGCTTCTTTTACGGTACCGGGTCGGGAAGCTAGCGGATTGCGCCGACGATGTCGCCGGACATCGCGCTGAGCTGGGCGCTCCACGAGCCCCAGTCGTTGCTGCCGCCGCCGGGGAAGTCGAAGTGGCCATTGTGCCCACCGACGTTGCGGTACTGCTGGTAGAAGTAGCGGGCGGTGCCCATCGCCTCGCCGGCCTGGCCGATCATCGCGGCGGCGTCACCGCCCATGTTCATCGGGCTCCACACCCAGATCCGGGAGTTGTTCTGCGCCAGCAATCCGGCGTGCACCCACGGGTCGTGCCATTTCCACCGGCCCAGCTGTGGGGCGCCCCACATGCCGTTGCCGTCAACGCCGCCGAATTGCTGCATACCGGCCAGGATCGCGCCGTTGGTCGTGGTGTTCGACGGGTACAGAAAGCCCGAGAGCGAACCCGCGTAGCCGAATCGGTCGGGGTGGAAGGTGGCCAGCGCCATGGCCCCGTAGCCGCCTTGGGATGCCCCCACCGCCGCGTGGCCGCCCGGCGCCAGACCCTTGTTGGCCGCCAGCCAGTCGGGCAACTCGGTGGACAGGAACGTCTCCCACTGCTTGCTGCCGTCCTGCTCCCAGTTGGTGTACATGCTGAATGCGCCACCGGCCGGGGCTGCCACCGAGATCCCCTTGCCGGCCAGGGTGTTCATCGCGTTACCCGCGGTCACCCAGTTGCTGACGTCCGGCGCAGCGTTGAACGCGTCCAGCAGATAGACCGCGTGCGGACCGCCGGCCAGGAAGGCGACCGGGATGTCGCGGCCCATCGCCGCGGACGGCACCATCAGCGTCTCGTAACCGGCGGCCCGTGCCGACCCGCCGTTGACCGCGGCGACACCGCCGATACCGATCGACAGTACGGCGGTGCACAGTAGCCGTAGCAGCATCGACAGACCTTTCATACTGACCTCACTCGTCGCTCGACCGCCAACACAGAGACCACCCGCAGATCGCCCCCATTCCGCAAAGTAGCTAATCACACGCGAAAGAACCGGACGCCAGAAACGGCGAACGGCGACGACCCGCCAGGTCGTCGCCGTCAGCCGTGCTGTTGTTATCTCAGATGTGCTGGCCGGTCGCAGCGGCGGCCGGACTGCCCGGAGCTGCACCCGGGCCCGGGCCACCGCCCGGAGTCGCGCCGAGATGCTGCTGCAGGTCGGGCAGCATGGCGTGCAGCTGCGAACCCCAGTACGGCCAGTCGTGCGTGCCGTTGGCGTCGAAGTTGAACACCGCGTTGTGGCCACCAGCCGCGTTGTAGGCGTCCTGCCACTTGATGTTGCTGGTCCGCACGAAGCCCTCGAGGAACTTGGCCGGCAGGTTGTCGCCACCGAGCTCGGACGGCTTGCCGTTACCGCAGTACATCCACACGCGCGTGTTGTTGGCGACGGTCTTGCTGACGTTCACCAGCGGGTCGTTGCGCTGCCAGGCCGGGTCCTCCTTGGGGCCCCACATGTCCGCAGGCTTGTAGCCACCGGCGTCACCCATGGCCAGACCGATCAACGTCGGTCCCATGCCCTGTGACGGGTCCATCAGACCGGAGAACGAGCCGACCTCGATGAACTGGTCGGGGTGGTAGTTCGCCAGGTTCAGCGCCGACGCTCCGGCCATCGACAGACCGACTGCGGCACCGCCGGTCGGCTTGACCTGCTTGTTGGCCTGCAGGTACTGCGGCAGCTCGCTGGTCAGGAAGGTCTCCCACTTATAGGTCTGGCAACCGGCCTTGCCGCAAGCCGGCTTGTACCAGTCGGTGTACCAGCTGGACTGTCCGCCGACGGGCATGACGACCGACAGGCCCGACTGGTTGTACCACTCGAAGGCGGGGGTGTTGATGTCCCAGCCGTTGTAGTCGTCCTGGGCGCGCAGTCCGTCGAGCAGGTAAACGGCCGGCGAGTTCGCGCCGCCACTCTGGAACTGGACCTTGATGTCACGGCCCATCGCGGCCGACGGCACCTGCAGGTACTCGACGGGCAGACCCGGCCGGGAGAATGCTCCGGCGGTCGCGGTCTGGCCCACGACGCCAATCAGCCCGGGCAGCAGGGCCGCCGCGACGACTCCCAGCACGAGCCGGCGCGGCATCTTTTTTGTCGCGCGGCGAAACCTGTCAACAAGCCTCATTGTTGCTTCCTCATCTTTGTCGGGCCCACATCGTGGGTCGGACTGCATGCGCCAGCCTGATTGCTTAAGTGCGCAGCTTTGCCCGTGTAGTCAACCACATCGTTGGGGGTGCCTTCTCCTCGGAGTGGGTCCCCATCCGGGCTCCACGTCGAGTTCAGGCCCGCTCAATCCGGCTGCGGGTCACGACGTTGTGAGTGTGCCGACGAGCGGTCGCACGCCGGTAACAATACATATGCCGCGTTGCTGCCCGCCGGTCGGGGCGGTCGCCCCAGCGCTCTGAGCATGCCGCGTAATAGCGGTCAAAAATTCTCTGCCGAACCCCGGCCGGAAGCGAAAATCCCGCCGTTACGGCCCGGTGGCCGGCAGGCCGTTGTACCCGACGCCGCCGGATTCCGGCACGGCCAGGCCACATCTGATCAGCTCATAGCGCGGCACCCGGTCGATTCGATACCGGGTGAACCCATAGGAGTGCAGGAAATTCGACGCAAACCGGTGCAAACCCATCGGAGCGCGCACCGAATTCAGCACTGACAGGGTCGCCGGGCATCGCAGAGCCGCCTCGGCCTGGGCGACCCACTGTGCGTCGAGGTAACCCGGAATGCCGGGATACCACTTCACCCACGGCCCGTCGGCAATTACCCAGTCCGGGAACAGGTTTTTGTCGTGACCGATCCTGCCGTGTTGCAACCTTGCGGTGTGAGCGGCGATCGGGTTGGCCAACCCGATCTGGTCGATCACCCGGACATCCAGCCCGACATTCATGCCCAGCATGCCTAGGTTGGTGAAAAACACTGTGTGCGGCCCCTTCTGAGCCGGCCGAGGCGGGCCGGGCGGCGGGTTCGGCGCGATGGGCGGCACGAGATCCCACTGGTCGTAATTGCCCGACGGCAGCAGCAGCGCCCCCTGCGGCGTATTATTGAGTGCCACCAGCACCGCACGCATCCGCGGGTAATCCAGGTAGTCGGCGGCCGTCAGCGGATGCGCGTGACCCGTCGCCTGCGCGTAGAAGCGGCGCTCGTCCACGATGCCCGAGTAGGTGACCCGGGTGGCGTCGTCGCCCATTCCGGGCGAATTCGCCGCCCACAGCGACCATCCCGCGATCGCCATCCACAGCGCGCTCACCGCGCCGGCCAACCAATAGCCGGCCTCCCGGGACAGTCTGGTTCCGTCGGGAACCACCACGGGCACCACGGCCACCGGCGCGAGCAAACAGAACAGCGGTGCAAGCAACACCCGGCCGTGCATGAAATCCCCGCCCTGCCGGATCCAGTACAACGCCTGGAGCAGACCACTGACGAGGATGAAAACGACTACGGCCGTCGGGCTTTGCACCGACCGGGCCAGCGTCCCCGGTGTGGGTGCGGGGTTGTACCTGATCCCTTTTCGGCGGCCGGTGGCGACCACCACGCCCAGCCCCACCAGCAACACCACCGGCACCCAAAGGGCGTAGGGCCGGTTGAAGTTCGACAGGTAGACCACGCCCTGCGACCATTTATCGCCGGCCGCGTCCTTGGCCAGCGCGGTGCCGGGAAACAGCAACGCGTAGTAGCCCATCCGGAAGATCTGGTAGGCCACCGGAAGCAGCCCGCCCGCGGCCACGATCAGCAGCCGGCGCCGCCAGCCCTTGGCGGCGATCAGCATCATGATCAACGCCAGCCCACCGATCAGAGCCAGCTCGGGGCGCACCAGCACACTGCACCCCGCGACGAAGGCCAGCGTGCCGGTGAACAATCGACCGCGAGGGCGCTGCCCGCCAGGGCAGTAGTGGGCCTGCGACCAGCAGACCATCATCCACCACAGCAGCCCGAGATAGGCCATCACCAGCCCGCTTTCGAGGCCGGAGGTTGCGAAGTCACGAGCCGGCGGGACCGCGATGTACACCAGTGCGCCGGCCGGCAGCATGACTGCGCGACGGCCCAACAGGCCGGGTGCGAACAGCCGGCCGGTGCCCAACATCAGCATCGCCAGCCCTGCCACGCTGAGCAGCAGGGCCAACACCAGCGCCACGTACTCCAGGCGCATCGGCCAGCTCAGCCAGCTTCCGGCGTACACCAGATAGGTCCACACCACCGAGGTGTTGGCCTCTACCCGCTCACCCTCGTTGAACACCGGCCCGTTGCCGGCCAGCAGGTTTCGCACCGTGCGTAACACGATCAGCCCGTCGTCGGCGATCCAGCGCCGTTGCCAGGCACCCCACCCGAACAACACGGCGACGACGGCCACGCTCACCCAGAGGCTGATCCGCACGGTGGTGTCGTAGGGAAACGACGGCCGGCTTACCGCCCCGGCCACCGGCCGGCCGGCCGGGGCCGGGGTGTTCGACGCCACGTCAGCCGAGGATAACCGCAGCACCAATGGTTCCGATCCAGGCCACTCCGAGTACCTGCAACATCCGGTCACGCAGCGCGATGTCTTCGGGTTCGCCGGCCAGGCCGCCGTCGACGTCGACCGCGTACCGCAGAATCGCGATGGTGAACGGAACCATCGAGATCTTGAACCATGAGCCCGCGGTTGCGTCGCGCTCGAAAGCCCACAGCCCGTAGCACAGAACCACCGCGGTCGCCGACATCGTCCAGACGAACCGCAGATAAGTACTGGTGTAGCTCTCCAGCGACTTTCGGATCTTGGCCCCGGTGCGCTCGGCGAGTTGCAGCTCGGCGTACCGCTTGCCGGCCACCATGAACAGCGATCCGAACGCCGCCGTGAGCAGAAACCATTGCGACAGATGAATATTGGCTGCAGCGCCGCCAGCGATCGCTCGGATCAAGTACGCCGACGAGACGATGCAGATGTCAATGACCGCTTGGTGTTTGAGGCCGAAGCAGTAACCCAGCTGCATGCCGATGTAGACGGCCATCACCAGCGCGAGGTTGGGGTTGAGCCACCAGGCCAGGGCCAGTGACGCGACGCCGAGCACCGTCGCCAGCGTGTAGGCCAGCCACTCGGGCACCACGCCGGCCGCGATCGGGCGGAACCGTTTGGTGGGATGCTCGCGGTCGGCCTCGACGTCGCGAGCGTCGTTGACCAGATAGACCGAGGATGCGCCCAGGCAGAACACCACGAATGCGATCGCGACCTGGCCCAGCACCGTGGCGTACTGGTAGTGCACGCTGGTGCCCAAGGCGGCCAGTGGCGCGGCCAGCACCAGGACGTTCTTCACCCATTGCCGCGGGCGGACGGCCTTGACCACGCCGACGATCAGCTTGGCCGGCGGTCCGCCGGTCACCGCCTCGGCGCTTTTGATGTCCTCACTCATTCGCTTCCACCTATGGCGCCGTCGATTCGAACGGCTACCCTTTCCACGGCCGCTGCGACTATGGCGCCGACGACCACGCCGACGGCCACGTCGCTGGGATAGTGCACACCGAGCAACACTCGGGAAAGCGCCATCGGTGGTACCAGCATGACAGGCAGCGGCGCTCCGGTGGCACGGGCTAACAAGATAGCCGCCGTGGTGGTCGACGTGGCATGCGCCGACGGGAAGCTGAGGCTGCTCGGTGTGCCGACGTTGACCGCGACCGCCGGATGATGCGGCCGGGGGCGCCGCACCAGTCGCTTGATCACGACAGCGACCGCGTGCGCGGTGAACGCCCCGGCGCCGGCCACCACCCAGGCCCGGCGCCGCCGAGGCTGCAGGATCGCGCCGATCGCCGATACCGCCAACCAGCCGACGCTGTGCTCACCGAAATGCGACAGTGCCCGCGCCGCCGCCAGCGCACCGGGACACCTCCTCAACGCCGATTGAACCGCCACCAGGACAGCGACTTCACCACGTGGCGGCCCCGAATCAGCCGCGATGTCGGCCATTGCCGGACACATTGTCTTGAGCCGGGTCTCGGGCCGGCAGCAGCACCGTCTCCCACTTCTCCTTGCTGGACAGCACGGGCAGCGCTTCGCGGTATACCCGGCGCATCTCGTTGAAACGGCTCAGCAGCAGCCGCTGGCGGCGCAGCGACTGCCACAGCAACCCGAACATCTTGGCTCGGTCGCGCTGCCGGTAGACCGCCCCGCGGCCGTCAGCCGTCGTGACCGTGGCGCCGTCGAGCGTGCACAGCCGAAACCACCGGGCATCTTGGGTCGGCACGTTCAGCTGCGGACGCTGATGATGCGCCGGGTCGGCCGGCCTGAGCTGGTGCAGCGTCCCGCGGGCCAACCGGTACCCGATGGCCAGCGGGTTCACCGGCGGCTTCATTTCGAGGTTGCGCTCCGAGGGTGCAGGCAACTTGTCGGACGACGGCAGCACCACGGCATCCGGGTAGGCCTTGCGCATGCGGTGCACCTCGGGCAGCGCGGATTCCAGGATGGAGAAAATGTGCTCTGGGCCGGCGAGGAAGTCGTCGATCGCCCTGTTCTGAATGGCTACGGTCGAATACTCAAGGCAGGAAAGGTGTTTGAGCGTTGCCTTGAGGTGGCTGCGCACGAGTCCGGTCACGTCGCCGTCCCAGTGCATAGCGGCGACTACCAGCCGGTTGCGCAGGTGAAAATAGGCTTGCCAGTCGATGGCATCGTCTTTGTCACTCCACGCCATGTGCCAGATCGCCGCACCGGGCAGTGTGGCGGTGGGGTAGCCGTGCTCGGCGGCGCGCAACCCGTAATCGGCGTCGTCCCATTTGATGAACAGCGGTAACGGCTGGCCCAGCTCTTCGGCGATCTGCCGCGGGATCATGCAGATCCACCAGCCGTTATAGTCGACATCGATGCGCCGGTGCAGCAGTTGACTGCGAGGGTTGTTGTCGTTCAACGGATATTCGGCGAAGTCGTGGTCGTATTCGGCATAGGGGGCGGCCGTCCACATGAAGTTCGTCCGGTCGACCATCTCACCCATGATGTGCAGGTGCGACGGCTCCTGCAGGTTGAGCATTTGGCCGCCCACCAACATCGGCTTCTTGGCGAAGCGGTGCATGGCCAGTACCCGCAGGATGGTGTCGGGCTCCAGCGCAATATCGTCATCCATGAACAGGATTTGTTGGCAGTCCGTGTTTTTCAGCGCTTCGTACATCACCCGGCTGTAGCCGCCGGAGCCGCCGAGGTTGGGCTGGTCGTGGATGGAAAGCCGATCGCCCAGCGGCGCGGCGGCAGCGGCGAAATCGGGATGATCCCGTACCTTCGACGTACCCTGGTCGGGGACAATCACTGCGCTGATGACCTTGTCTACCAAGGGATCTGAAGTGAGGTCCCGCAGCGCGTTGACACAGTCATTCGGTCGGTTGAAGGTCGGGATACCGACGGCGACGTTCGCGACGCCCGGCGCGGGTTTGTCGGCGTACCACCCGGCGCCGCGCAGCGTCACTTCGCTGTCGGTGGTGATGTCGAACCAGATCCAACCGCCGTCTTCGAATGGCGCCAGTCCCACCTGGAACTCGACCGTCACCGGCTTGTCCTCGGTGCCGGCGAATTCCCGTCCCTCGACGAAGATCCGCGCGCCGGTGGCCTTGGTCCGGTAGACGTCGACGCGGCCGGCCCCGGTCAGCTCGGCTCGCAGCACCACCGATGTGCACGTTGTCCATCGCCGCCAGTAACTGGCCGGGAAGGCGTTGAAGTAGGTGGCAAACGATACTTCCGATTCGCCACCGATCTGCAGAGTCGTTCGGTTGGCGGCGTGCGCGCGACGGGCGTTGGTCGTCGACTCTTCCAGGTAGAGCTTGCGCACGTCGAGTGGCTCGCCCGCGCGCGGCAGGATGACCCGGGCCAGCAGGCTTACCGCCCTACTGGCAGTCGCCGTGACCGCGTCGTCGCCGGTAGTCTTGCTCATCCGCGAATGCTTCCTTTGTTGTTCTCGTCTTCGGCCAGCGGCGCACCGTCGCGCAGGTGCGGCGCCAAGAAGTTGTCGTACATGTTCAGCGCGCTGGCGATGGCCATGTGCATGTCCAGGTACTGGTAGGTGCCGAGGCGCCCGCCGAAAAGCACCTTCGCCGAGGCAGTTTCATCTTTGGCCCTGGCTCTATAGGCGGCCAACACGGCACGGTCGGCCTCGGTATTGATCGGGTAATAGGGCTCGTCGTCATGGTCGGCGAACCGGGAGTACTCCCGCATGATCACCGTCTTGTCACTCGGGTAGTCCCGCTCGGGGTGGAAATGACGGAACTCGTGGATGCGGGTAAAGGGCGCATCGACGTCGTTGTAGTTCATCACCGGTGCGCCCTGGAAGTCCCCGATCGGCAGCACCTCGACCTCGAAATCCAATGTGCGCCAGCCTAAGTGACCCTCCGCAAAGTCGAAATAGCGGTCCAGTGGGCCGGTGTACACGACTGGTGCGTCCGGGCTGGCGGCGCGTAGTTCGTCGCGGACGGCGAACCAGTCGGTGTTCAATCTGACCTCGATGCGATCGTCGGCCGCCATGTTCTGCAGCCAGGCCGTGTAGCCATCGACCGGCAAGCCCTCGTACGTGTCGTTGAAGTAGCGATTGTCGAAGGTGTAGCGCACCGGCAACCGGGTGATGTTGGCCGCGGGCAACTCTTTGGGGTCGGTCTGCCACTGCTTGGCGGTGTAGCCCTTGACGAACGCCTCGTAGAGCGGACGGCCGATCAGCGAGATGGCCTTCTCTTCGAGGTTCTGGGCGTCGGCGGTGTCGAACTCGGCGGCCTGCTCGGCGATGAGCTGCCGCGCCTGGTCGGGGGTGAAGTAGCGGCCGAAGAACTGTGAGACCAGCCCGAGCCCCATCGGGAACTGGTAGGCCTGCCCGTCGTGCAGCGCAAAGACCCGGTGCTGGTAGCCGGTGAACTCGGTGAACTGGCGCACGTAATCCCACACTCGCTTGTTGGAGGTGTGGAAGAAATGTGCGCCGTACTTGTGCACCTCGATACCGGTCTGCGGCTCAGCCTCGGAGTAGGCGTTTCCACCGATATGCGGACGCTTTTCGACGACCAGCACACGCTTGCCGAGCTGACTGGCCACGCGCTCGGCAATCGTCAGGCCGAAGAATCCGGAGCCGACGACGAAGAGGTCGAAACGAGTGGACATCGGTTGCCTAGGGTATCCGACTGCGCGACCGTAGCCCGTTTGGCGGCGGGGTTCCGCCGGGGTGTTCTGCGCGCGCGGCGTGAATACCAGCGCCCCGCCTAATGATCGAGCGCCTTTTTGGTGACGAAGGTCGCGATTGGCTCACGATTCGATCTCGTCACACGAGTCACACCAATCACGTCAGTACCATCGATCACGTGCCTCGAGTACCACTTCTCAGGCACCTGCCGGCCAGTAGCAGGCAGGAAACTACGGACCACACATAGTCCAGATTGAGGAGACTTCCGTGCCGAACCGACGTCGACGCAGGCTCTCGACAGCCATGAGCGCAGTCGCCGCTCTGGCGGTCGCGAGTCCTTTTGCTTACGTTGCCGTTTGCAACATGTCAGCCAGTTCCGCGCCGGCACCGCAGCACCGCGAGTTCGTCAAGGCCGCGGGGATGACCGACTTGCCCGGCGAATTGATCTCCGCCCTATCTCAGGGACTGTCGCAATTCGGGGTGACCCTTCCGCCGGTGCCGAGTTTGACTGGTTCCACCTCCCCCGGCCTGACTTCACCGGGTCTGACGTCACCGGGCTTGACTTCCCCGGGCCTGACCTCGCCGGGCCTGACCTCGCCGGGCCTGACTTCCCCAGGCTTGACGTCCCCAGGCCTGACCTCCCCCGGCCTGACTTCCCCGGGCCTGACTTCGCCGGGCCTGACGCCGGGCACGACCCCGGGACTGACGCCTGGCGCAACCCCGGGACTGACGCCGGGCGCGACGCCCGGGCTGACCCCGGGTGCGACGCCGGGCCTGACCGACCCGTCGTTGACGACCCCGGGTCTGACCACCCCCAGCGCCGGCTTGACGCCCGGCCTGACCAACCCGGCCGGTTTCGATCCGTCGCTGGCCAGTCCGAGTGCTCTGCCGAATCCGGGCGAATACCCGATCAGCGACCCGATCGGATTGGACCCCGGCGCGGGCGGCACCTACCCGATCCTCGGCGATCCGTCGCTCGGCGCCGCGCCGTCGTCCGGCGGCAGCAGCGGCGGCGGCGGACTGGTCAACGATCTGATGAGTGCGGCCAACCAGCTGGGCGCAGGTCAGGCCATTGACCTGCTCAAGGGCCTGGTGATGCCGGGAATCACCCAGGCCATGCAAGGCGCTAATCCGGCCGCGGCGGCGTCAGCCGCAGCTGCGCCGGCCCTTCCCGTACCGGCGCCGCCGGTGCCGACGCCCTGATCGGAGCCCGAACCACCCCAGACGGCACCGCAGAAGTGGAATCCGGCGTGACCAGCCGCCCCATTTCTGCGGTGCCGTTCCCATTGTTCGTCACTTAATTCACTTATGTAGCGTGTCGAATCATTTGCAACACTGGACACATACGTAACATCAGCTGGTGCCGCTTCGCCGTCCTGCGCCGACGATGTTGTTCACCGCCATCGCGGCGACAGCGGTCATCTTGCCGTGGACTGTCGAGCCGGTCGTCGGCGAGCGGGATCAACAGCATCAGGCGGCCCGCCCCGGCGATACTCACCTCACCCAGCAGCCGTTGGTCGGACTCGGCGGAGGCGTCACGGTCCGCGAGGTCAGCCAGACCACACCGTTTTCCATGGTCGCGCTGACCGGCGCAGACCTCAGCGGCACGTCCGCGCGGGTCCGTGCCCGGCATGCCGATGGCTCATGGGGTCCCTGGCTGGAGACGCATGAAACCGATACGTTGCCGGCGCCGGGCGCTGCGGGCTCGCCACCCGGTAAGGCCGGCACCGATCCGGTATTCGTCGGCAAGACCACGACCGTTCAGATCGCGGTCAGCCGCCCGCCCGGGGCGGCGCCGACCGCACAGCCGAGCGATGCGACCACAATCACAGCCGGCCTGGGCTACCGGCCGGTCACCGTTGAACAACCGTTGGCGCAGCACATCTCCGCTGTCCTTATCTCCCCGCCGCAGGCGCCGGCCGACACTCAGTGGACCCCGCCCACCGCAGTCATCGCGGCGGGTCAGCCGCCCACCATCATCAGCCGCGCACAGTGGGGCGCCGACGAATTGACGCGCTGCGGGAACCGGCCGTTCAACGAAAGTATCCGGGCCGCGGTCGTCCACCACACCGCCGAGACCAACGACTACCAGCCACAAGACTCTGCGGCGATCGTTCAGTCCATTTACGCCTACCACACCCAGATATTGGGCTGGTGCGACATCGCCTACAACGCGCTGGTCGACAAGTACGGCCAGGTTTTCGAGGGCAGAGCGGGCGCGCTCACCGGACCGGTGCAGGGCGACCACACCGGCGGTTTCAACCGCGAGGCCTGGGGTGTGGCGATGATCGGCAACTTCGACGACGTGGCGCCCACGCCGATCCAACTGCACACTGTCGGCCGGCTGCTCGGCTGGCGGCTGGGACTGGATCGCGTCGACCCCAAGGGGACGGTCACCTTGGCCTCGGCCGGTGGACCCGACACCAACTTTCCCGTCGAGGCCAATGCGACGCTGCCGACCATCTTCAGCCACCGCGACGTCGGCGCCACCGACTGCCCGGGCAACGTCGCCTACGGACTTCTGGACGAGATCCGCGATACCGCGGCCCGTTTCAACACGCCGCCGGGGCCCGAAGACCTGGCCATGGCGCTGCAAGGCGGCGCGATCTATGACCGGTGGCAGGCGATGGGCAGGATAAACAGCATGCTGGGCGCGCCGACGTCACCGGAAGCAACCGGAGCCGGCTTGACGCGCTATGCCACTTTCGACAAGGGCGCGATGTACTGGTCGCCGGAGACTGGGGCCGAACCTCTCACCGGTGCGATCTATGACGCGTGGGCTTCGCTCGGCTATGAGCGAGGTGCGCTGGGGTTGCCGACCAGCGGCGAGTTGCAGGAGCCGCAGTGGGTGAAGCAGAACTTCCAGCACGGCACGCTGGACTTCGACCGGCTAAGCGGTCACGTCAGCCGCGTGATCGACGGCATCGCCGAGGAATTGCCGCCGGCTCCGCCGACGGGACCACCGGTACAACTCGAGCGGTTCTCGCCCGTGCATGGCGCGGACTGACACCGAGCGTCACGCTAAAGCCACCAGCGTTCCAGCACCCGCGCCACCCCGTCGTCGATGTTGGGCGTGGTGACCTCATCGGCGGCGGCGATCGCGTCGGGATGTGCATTGCCCATCGCCACCCCGTGACCGGCGGCCAGCAGCATCGGCACGTCGTTGGGCATGTCGCCGAACGCGACCATGTCGTCGTCGGTAATGCCAAGCGGGCGAGCGAGTTCGGCGATACCAGTGGCCTTACTGATTCCCAACGGCACGATTTCGATCAGCCCGTTGTTGGTGGAGTAGGTGATGTCGCCCTCGATGCCGACATGCTTGGCGAGCTCGGCGGCCATATCGGCGCTGCGGGCACCGGCTTTGCGAACCAGTAGTTTCACCGCCGGGGCGCTCAGCAGGTCTTCGATGGACACTTCGGTGTTGTCGGGATTGAGCCAGGCGTGCTCGTAGCCCGGCGAGCTGACAAACTGTGGCGTCGCGGCGTCGTGCGCGCTGCCGCCGACCCGCTCGACCGCCAGCCCAACGCCCGGGATGGCACGCGTTGCGATCTCGACAAGTTCGGCCAGCGTGTCGGCGGACAGCGTCCGCGCCGACACCACCCGGTCGGTCGCCGGATCGTAGATCACCGCGCCATTGGCGCACACTGCCATCGGCGCGAACCCGAGGTCGTCGACCACCGGCTGTATCCAGCGCGGTGGGCGACCGGTGGCCAGCACGAACTGGGCCCCGGCTTCGACAACCGCGCGCACGGCGTTGCGCGTGCGGGCAGTGATCTTTTCGTCGTCGCCGATCAGGGTGCCGTCTACGTCGCAGGCCACAAGGGCGGGCAGCGTCATCGGGCCGGTCCGCCTTGGCAAACAGCGGTCAATGGATTCCGCTTTGGCTTTGCCCCGGCCGCGTCACGCCGTCGGTTCCGCGCGTCTTCATGCGCTGTTCCAGCTCGGCCAACCGCAGGGCCTGGGAATTTTCCCGGGTCGGCGCACCGCCACCCAGCCGCCGCGGCACCCAGAACTCGCCCTGCGGGTGCGGATACTCCTCCTGCACCCGGTAGAGCATGTCGTTCATCGCGTGCCGCAGGCCGACGTTGAGCTCTTCGAGGGTGCCCCGTGGAGGCAGCGGGCGGCCGACGGCCACCGTGATCGGAATCTTGTTGCGGAACACCTTCTTCTGGCGGTCCTTCGGCCAGACGCGGTGAGCCCCCCAGACAACCACCGGAAGTATCGGCACCTGCGCCTCCAGGGCCATCCTCGCTGCCCCGGTCTTGAACTCCCGGAGTTCGAAACTGCGGCTGATGGTGGCCTCCGGATGCATCCCGATAAGTTGGCCCTCGCGCAGCCGCCGCACGGCGATGTCGAACGCTTCTTGCCCGTTCCGGCGGTCGACCGGAATCAACCTGGCGTGCTTGATGACGTAGTTCGCCGCCTTCACGTCCGCCATCTCGGCCTTGATCATGAAATACATCCGCCGGCCCCGCTCCCGGACGGCGAACAGCGGCGGAAGCCAGTCCAGGTAGCTGGTGTGGTTCTGGGCAAGGATTGCGCCGCCACGCTGAGGAATGTTCTCCAGGCCGTGAAATGTGAACTTGGTTCCGTTCATCGCGACGACCGGCGGCACCACCCACTCGCCGAATCGGTAAAACGGCTCTGCCATGCTCCGTGCTCCCTTCGTGCAACCTGGCGCCGCTTCATCGCCCCCGACGCGAAACCCCGAGCGCCTTTAGCTGCTCACCGTGTCACCGACCGCGCTCCGCCCGTTTACGGGCCCGCTCGGCCTTTTCAGTTTGCTCAAGAATCTTTGCCTCCGCCACCGTAGGTGCGCCGCCGCCGAGCCGCCGGGGCACCCAGTACGCGCCTTCCGGGTGGGGATAGTCCTCCTGCACGCGATGCGACACCGATGCCATTGCGTCGCGCAGCGCCGCGTCGAGGTGTTCGACGTCACCGGCTGCGGCGATCGGCCGACCCGCCGCCACGACGACCGGAATCTTCTTGCGGCCCAGATTCCTGGGATGGTCTTTCGTCCAGATCCGCTGAGCGCCCCACACGATCAGCGGAATCATCGGGACCCCGGCCTCCAGCGCCATGCGCGCTGCCCCGGTCTTGAACTCCTTGAGCTCGAAGCTGCGGCTGATCGTCGCCTCGGGCATCAGGCCGACCACCTCACCGGCCCGCAGCAACCGGACGGCCTCGGCGTAGGCGTCGGCCCCGGTGCCGCGGTTGACCGGGATGGTCTTGGTGTGCCTGATCAGATAGTCGACCACCTTCACCTGCTGCATCTCGGCCTTGATCATGTAGCGGATGCGTCGCCCGCGTTGATGCACCGCAAGCGCAGCCGGCAGCCAGTCCACGTAGCTGGTGTGGTTGATGGCAATCACCGCGCCGCCGGTGCGCGGAATGTTCTCCAGGTTCTGGTAGGTGATCTTGGTGCCGGTCGCCGTCACCAGGGCCTTCGCCGCGATCTCGAGGGTTCGGAAGACCGGCTCCATGCTGCTACTCTGCTGTGCCCGCCGGATTTGCTCGGTCGCGCGCCGCCCGGGCGGCTGCGCGTTGGCTGGCTTCCTCGGCGTCCATTTGGGCTGCCTCGGCCAGCGTGGGGGCGCCGCCGCCCAACCGGCGCGGCACCCAGAACTCGCCGGGCGGATACGGGCCGTACGAGTCCTGCACCCGCTCGAGCAGATGCTGCATTCGGGAATGCAGCAACGCCGTCAGCTCGGGCGCCGGCAGCGTCGGCAAGATCGGCTCGCCCACCGCAATCGAAATCGGCACCTTCGGCCGCAGCAGTTTCTTGGGGTGGTCTTTTGTCCAGATCCGCTGGGCGCCCCACACGATGTGCGGAACGATCGGCACGTCGGCCTCGATCGCCATCCGGGCGGCGCCGGACTTGAACTCTTTGATCTCGAAGCTGCGGCTGATCGTCGCTTCGGGATAGACACCGACCAGTTCGCCGGCCTTCAGCCGCTCTACGGCGGCCTCATAAGACGCGGCGCCGCTGGACCGGTCCACCGGGATGTGCCGGCAACCGCGCATGATCGGTCCGGTGAACTTGTTGTCGAAGACTTCCTGTTTGGCCATGAACCGCACTTTGCGCCCGAGGCCCTGTTTGTAGGTCGGTAGCCCAGCGAGGGTGAAGTCGAAATAGCTGGTGTGGTTGATCGCGATCACCGCGCCGCCGGTGCGTGGGATGTTCTCTTCGCCGACGACCGTGAAACGTAAACCCTGCAAACGCCACGTCAGCCGCACGAATTGGATGATCGTCCCGTAGACCGGTTCCACGGTGATCAACCCTAGTGTTCCCGGCTGGACGACTGTAACGGGTCGGGCGTTTCCTCCGGCTCTCCCGGTAAGCTCGAGGGCGGCAGAACGGCGACAGCTCGCGTTGCGCAACCAGCTATTGAAGGGCATCAGTGCAGGTCACAAGCGTCGGCCATGCCGGCTTCCGGATCGAGACCCAAGCGGGCAGCATTCTGTGCGACCCCTGGGTCAAGCCGGCCTACTTCGCGTCGTGGTTTCCCTTCCCGGACAACAGCGCACTGGATTGGGACAGCCTGGGCAACTGCGACTACCTCTACGTCTCGCATCTGCACAAGGACCACTTCGACGCCAAGCTGCTGGCAGAGCACGTCAACAAAGACGCGGTGGTGCTGCTACCGGATTTTCCGGTGCCCGACTTGAAAGATGCGTTGCAGAAGCTGGGGTTTCACCGGTTCTTCGAGACCACCGACTCGGTCAAGCATCGGGTCAGCGGGCCGAAGGGTGATCTGGACGTCATGGTCATCGCGCTGCGGGCGCCCGCCGACGGCCCGATCGGCGATTCCGCGCTGGCGGTGTCCGACGGCCTGACGACAGCGTTCAACATGAACGACGCCCGCCCGGTCGATCTGGACGTGCTGCATGCGGACTTCGGCGACGTCGACGTGCACATGCTGCAGTACTCGGGTGCGATCTGGTACCCGATGGTCTACGAGATGCCGTCGCGCGCCAAGGAGACGTTCGGCATCCAGAAGCGCCAGCGCCAGATGGACCGGGCCCGTCAGTACATTGCACAGGTCGGGGCGACGTGGGTGATCCCCTCCGCCGGCCCGCCATGTTTCCTGGACCCTGAGCTGCGGCACCTCAACGACGACCACGGCGATCCGGCCAACATCTTCCCCGACCAGATGGTGTTCCTCGACCAGATGCGCAGGCACGGACATGACCGGGGGCTGCTGATGATTCCCGGGTCGACGGCCGAATTCACCGGCGCACAACTGAACTCGTTGAGCCACCCGCTACCTATAGACCAAGTCGAGGCCATCTTCACCACCGGTAAGACGGCCTACATCGCCGACTACGCCGCGCGCATGCAGCCGGTGCTGGCGGCCGAGAGAGCCAGTTGGGCGCCCGCCACCGGCGAGTCGCTGCTGGAGCCGCTGCGGGCGGTGTTCGAGCCGATCATGTTGGCCGGCGACGAGATCTGTGACGGTATCGGCTACCCGGTCGAGCTGGTATTAGGCTCCCAACAGGTGGTGCTCGACTTTCCCAAACGCGTTGTGCGAGAAGCGATCCCCGACGAGAAATTCCGCTACGGATTTTCGATTCCGCCGGAACTGGTGCGCACCGTGTTGCGCGACAACGAGCCTGACTGGGTCAACACCATCTTCTTGTCCACCCGGTTCACGGCGTGGCGAGTCGGCGGCTACAACGAATACCTGTACACCTTCTTCAAATGCCTCACCGACGAGCGGATCGCCTACGCCGACGGCTGGTTTGGTGAGGCGCACGACGATACCGCGTCGATCGCCATGGACGGCTGGGAGATTCAGCGTCGGTGCCCGCATCTGAAGGCTGACCTGTCCAAGTTCGGCGTGGTCGAAGGCAGCACGCTGACCTGCAACCTGCACGGGTGGCAGTGGAACCTGGAGAACGGCCGCTGCCTCACCACCCGGGGTCATCAGCTTCGGAGCGCCCGGCTGTGAGCGCGGCGAGCTACGGTTCTTACGATGACGGCTTGGTCCAGCTGGACCGAGAGGCAATTACGTTGCGCCGCTATCACTTTCCGTCTGGTACGTCGAAGATCATCGCGCTGGACAAGATCCGCGGGTACACGACCGAGCCGCTGGGGCTGGTCATGCACCGGTTCCGGATCTGGGGCAGTTCAGATCTGCGTCGCTGGCTGCCGTTGGATGTGCGACGCCCGCTGCGCTCGACGCTGATCACCCTGGACGTACCGGGCACCAGGCCCACCCCGGCGTTCACGCCGGCGGACCCGGACAAGTTCACCGCAGTGCTGGACCGGCTGCTGGACCGGCAGGACTAACGGCCCGTCGACTGTGCGGGTTATACGCGCTGATCCGCCGGAAAGTCGTTCACAACCTACACAGTCGGCGCTGGTGGACGCCCGGCATCGGCCAGCGCTTGCTGGGCGGCGTTGTACCCCGGGATGAACGTGATACCGGGCCCGCCGTGGCATCCAGTGCTGGCCAGGTAGAGCCCGTGGATCGGAATCGGTTGATGGATGAAGCCTTTCGGGCCAGGCCGGTTGGGCCCGATCTGCTGCGCATGGAAAAGGCCGTGGCAATAGTCGCCGCCAGGGGCGCCGAACATGACGCCCATGTGTTTGGGCGTGAAGGTGGTGTGCCGGCTGATACTGCGTTCGAAGTTGGGGGCCAACCGGGTGATCTTGTCGATGACTCGTTGGCCCATCTCGACCTTCGCCGCGCCATAGTCGACGTCGCCCTCGATGGGGAACCACAGCGCGAACGCCGACGCGGCGTGTTTGCCCGGGGGCGCGAGGTCGGGATCGTTCTGCGAGGGGATCTGGAAGACGACCGTCGGGTCGGCAGGCACGATTCCGCGCCGGCAGTCCTCCCATTGCTGCTGGACCTCTTCAGGCGTGCTGAAGATGCCGATCGATGCCTGCATGCTCGGGTCGTTGAGTGCGGTGTAGGGCGCGGCGAACTCGGGCGCCTCGTTTAGCGCGAAGTGCATCTGAATGTAGCTGCCGCGGTGGTCGATCCGCGCGTAACGCTCGCGAATGTCAGCGGGCAGCGCGGCGGAGTCGACCAGCTCGTTGACCGTGATGTCGGGCGCGATCGCGGAGATCACGATCGGGGCGGTCAACGTCTCCCCCGCCTCGGTGCGCACCCCGCTCACACGGGCGTCGCTGACGAGGACCTCGGTCACCTTCGTGCGCAGGCGAAGCTCGCCTCCGCCGCTCACCAGCGAGTCAGCCAGATGTGCTGTGAGCGCGCCGATTCCGCCGCGTAGCTTCTTCATCTGCATGGTGTCGCCGTCGGGAACGCCGAGCCCGAAGGCCAGCGCCGCCGCGCTGCCCGGCGTCGCCGGGCCGCGGTAGAGGGTGTTGACGGCGAGCACAGTCATCGAGCCGCGCAGCGCGCCGTGCTTCTCGCGGTCCGGAAGGTAGCGGTCCAGCACGTCAGTAACCGAGCCGAACAGCATGTCGTCGATGGCCGAGCGTTCGAATTCGTTGGTGGCACAGGCATACATCTCGTCGATGGTTTTCGGCGGCGTGCCGGCCTCGAACCTGCCGAGTGCCCGCGTCGGCGCCTGGGCCCAGCCCATCAGCCCCGCCATGCCGTTGACGGCGTCCGCCCCGTGCACCTCGTTGAGGTGGGTGAACAGCTTGATCGGGTCGCTGTACTGGATCATCGGGTCGTCGCCGACCCCGCGCAGCGCCACCGACATCACGTCCAGGTCGATCGTCGGCAGGTTATCCAGGCCGAGCTTCTGGCGGACCACCGGTGCGGTGGGGAATTGCACCGAGCCCGCGATCTCGAACTGGTAGCCGTCGAAAAGCTCGACGGTGGACGCCATGCCGCCGGCGTAGAGCTTCGATTCCAGGCATACGGTGTGCAGCCCGGCCTGCTGTAGCAGCACCGCGGCGGCCAGCCCGTTGTGGCCGGCACCGATAACGATCGCGTCAAAATCAGTCATGTCTGCCTCCAGAAAGGCAGGCTGGCATGTACCTAAAGTTTTGTCAATTATGACGAAACTGCGGTGACCCAGGTACCGGAGATACCGGCCCGCAGCGACTCGAGCGCCACATGCGACATCCGCGCCAACTCGCCGAGCGATCGATCGTCGCCGACCATCCAGGCTTCCATTGCCCCGAAGACACCGGCCGCGATGCAGCGGGCGGTCACCGTGATGCGCAATCGCGCGTCGGCCGTTCGATCCACCGCGCAGCTATGTCTGCGCAACTGCGCCTCGATGGCATCGGCGAGGTCGGCCTGGACATCCCGAATATGGCGGACGATGCGTCCCTGGTCCAGGTCGCCGCCCCGCAAAGCAGCGATTTTCGTCACGGCTTCAACGTCATACGGAAACGCGAAGATGGCCGATTGGACGGAATCGATAAGCGGCTCGTCGGCCGGCCTCGCATCCAGCGCCGCGCGAAACCAGGTCAGCCCGGTGTAGTCGGCAAACAGCAAGTCGTGCTTGGAGCCGAAGTGCCGATAGAAGGTGCGCAGCGATACCCCGGCATCCGCGGCGATTTGTTCGGCCGAGGTCTCCGCCACGCCCTGGGCCAGGAATCGCACCATCGCAGCCTGGATCAACGCCTCCCGGGTGCGTTCGCTGCGCGCCGTCTGAGCTGGCCGAACCATGGCAGTAAAGTACCGCAAATCTGCTATGTCATTATTGACAAAACTTTGCGGCCCAGGTCAGACTGCGGCCATGGTCTCGATCATCGTCCACTTTCTCCTCGGGCTTATCTGCATCGGCTGGATCATCGCGTCCAACCCGAAGGTTTACGCCAAACCGGCGGGCGGAGCGTGGCTCTCGCCGCTGGAATGCGTGTTCTACGCCGCCGGCATCGCGTCGATAGTGCTGGGTTACTGGTTCAACATCCACTTCGTGCTCGACGCGCACGGGCAGGGCAACCTGATCTCCGGACCGGCCAGCTATCCAGAATTCATCAAGGGGCAGTTCGCCACCCCAGCTTGCGGCTCGGGCAACCAGGACTACATGATCGCGAATGTCATTCTGATGCCGGTCTTTACGATCATCGACGGTTACCGGCGAGGGCTGCGGCGCCCCTGGCTGTTCTTCGCGGCCAGCTTCTTCACTAGCTTCGCTTTCCCATTCGCCTTCTACTTCGCCACCATCGAACGTCAACGCCGGCATGAACAGGCGCGCGCGACCGTGAGCGCTTAAGGCTGGAGTACCTCGACGCCGACGAACGGCACCAGCGCGTCGGGAACCCGCACACTGCCGTCGGGGCGTTGGTGGTTTTCCAGGATGGCCACCAGCCAGCGGGTGGTGGCCAGCGTGCCGTTGAGCGTCGCGGCGATCTGCGGCTTGCCGCCGGCATCGCGATAGCGGGTGGCCAGCCGGCGGGCCTGGAAGGTGGTGCAGTTGGACGTCGAGGTCAGCTCCCGGTAGGCGCGCTGCGTCGGCACCCAGGCCTCGCAGTCGAACTTGCGTGCCGCCGACGAGCCTAAATCGCCTGCGGCCACGTCGATTACCCGATAGGGCACCTCGATGCGGGCCAGCATCTCACGCTGCCAGCCCAGCAGCCGCTGATGCTCGGCCTCGGCGTCGGCCGGAATGCAGTAGACGAAACCCTCGACCTTGTCGAACTGGTGCACCCGGATGATGCCGCGGGTGTCCTTGCCGTAACTGCCGGCTTCGCGGCGGAAGCACGACGACCAGCCGGCGTAGCGCAGCGGCCCGCCGGACAGGTCGAGGATCTCGTCGGCGTGGTAGCCGGCCAGCGGCACCTCGGAGGTGCCGACGAGGTAGAGGTCGTCGGCCTCCACCCGGTACACCTCGTCGGCGTGCGCGCCCAGGAATCCGGTGCCCGACATGACCTCCGGACGTACCAGCACCGGCGGAATGACCGGGATGAATCCGTTGTCTGCCGCCAGCCGGATGGCCAGCTGCAACAGCCCCAGCTGCAGCAATGCCCCCCGACCGGTCAAGAAGTAGAACCGTGAGCCCGACACCTTGGCGCCGCGCTCCATGTCGATCAGGCCGAGTGCCTCGCCGAGCTCCAAGTGGTCTTTCGGATTGTCGATCGCGGCCGGCTCGCCGACGACGTCGAGAACGGTGTAGTCGTCCTCCCCACCGGCCGGCACGCCGTCGATGATCACGTTCGAGATCGCCATGTGGGCAGCGGTGAACGCTGCCTCGGCTTGCGCCTGGTCGACCTCGGCGGCCTTGACCTGCTCGGCCAGCTCCTTGGCCCGTTGCAGCAGCGCCGGACGCTCGTCGGGAGAGGCGGCGCCGACCTGCTTGCTGGCGGCCTTCTGGTCGGCGCGCAACGAGTCGGCGGTCGAGATCGCGGTCCGCCGAGCCGTATCGCGCGCCAGCAGCGTGTCCACCAATGCCGGGTCCTCGCCTCGGCTGGTCTGGGATCGGCGCACGGCGTCCGGGTCTTCGCGGAGCAACTTCAGGTCGATCACGGCCTAGAACCTTACGCGTGAGGCGCTCGGCGGCGATAACCACATGCATTACTTCTGCATCAACTGTCACGGGGGCCGGCGAGCCTGTCAGAATAGAGCCAATGTCGAACGCATCCGAGCAGCAGAAGTCGCCGGCCGGCCGGCGTGGACTTCGGCTACCGCGGGTCGAGTGGCTGGACGCTCTGCAGGCCTCAGCCACTCGGCGGGCGCTGCTGCTGACGGCTTTGGGCGGTCTGCTCATTGCCGGTCTCGTCACCGCCTTGCCGATCGGCAATGGCCCCGGTCGGCTGACCGGCTACATCGATCCGGTGCCCAGCACGGGTGCGAAGGGCAATGACGCGTTCAACCACGCCACCAGCGGCAACTGCCTGATGTGGCCGGATCGGATGCCGGAAGCCGCAACGATCGTCGACTGCAAAGACGAGCACCGCTTCGAGGTCGCCGAGTCCATCGACATGCGGACCTTCCCCGGTTCTGAATACGGCCCCGAGGCCCCGCCGCCGTCGGCCAGCCGCATCGAGCAGATCAGCCAGGAGCAGTGCGAGTCGGCGGTGCGCCGCTACCTGGGCGCGAAATTCGACCCCAACAGCAAGTTCATCATCAGCATGCTGTGGTCCGGCGACAAGGCCTGGCGGCAGTTCGGAGAGCGGCGGATGCTGTGTGGCTTGCAGTTGCCGGGCACCGGCAACGAACAGGTCGCCTTCAAGGGCAAGGTCGCCGACGTCGACCAGTCCAAGGTGTGGCCGGATGGCACCTGCCTGGGTATCGACCCGTCCACCAATCAACCCACTGACATTCCGATCGACTGCGCCGCACCGCATGCCATGGAGGTCACCGGCACGGTCAACTTGCTCGCCAAGTTCCCCGACGCGCTGCCACCCGAACCCGACCAGGACGCCTTCATCAAGGACTCCTGCACTCGGCTGACGGACGCTTATCTCGCGCCGGTCCAATTGCGCAGCACCACCCTGACCCTGATCTACAGCACGCTGTCGTTGCCCAGTTGGTCGGCCGGCAGCCGGCAGGTTGCCTGCAGCATCGGGGCGACCCTGGGCAACGGCGGCTGGGCGACGTTGCTCAACAGTGCCAAGGGGCCGCTGCGGATCAACGGCCAGCCGCCCGTTCCGCCGCCCGACATCCCGCAGGAGCGGCTCAACCTGCCGCCGATCCCGATCACTCCGGACACCGGCGGATCATCCACGTCGTCGGCAGGATCCTCGTCGAGCGGGTCGAGCGGATCGAGCGGGTCGAGCGGATCGAGCGGATCGAGCAGCCAGCGGCAGGGCAACGAGCACCTGCCGGGGCAACAGCCCGCCCCGGCTGCGCCACCCCCACCGGCCCAACCTGCGCCGGGTGCGCCACCTCCCGAAGCACCGCCAGCACCGCCGCCGGCTCCCGAAGCACCACCGCCGCCGCCCGCGCCGGAGGCTCCACCACCGCCGCCGCCCGCGCCCGGGGGATAGCCCGTGGCGGTGCGGATGGATCCGCAACGATTCGACGAGCTGGTGTCCGATGCGCTCGACTTGATCCCGCCCCAGCTGGCCGCCGTGATGGACAACGTTGTCGTGCTGGTCGCCGACCGCCATCCCGAGGAAGCCGATCTGCTCGGCCTGTACGACGGTGTGGCGTTGACCGAGCGCGATTCCAACTACGCCGGTTCGCTGCCGGACACCATCACGATCTACCGCGACGCGCTGCTGGACATCTGCGACTGTGCGGACCAGGTCGTTGAGGAGGTGAAGATCACCGTGGTGCACGAGATCGCCCACCACTTCGGCATCGACGATGACCGGTTGCACGAACTGGGCTGGGCCTGAGCAACTTCGACGGGATCTGACAGGCGCGGCAACGCGGATCTGTCGGCGATCAGTGCTAGGAACGGCGCATGAGCACAGAATGCCGCGAATGCCGAGCCGGCTTGGACCACTGCCACGGCACGCTCATTCGCCACTGGTTGCGCCGGTCGGAGTGCACCGAGGAGGGTTGCACCAGCCCGGAGCTGATGCCGCACGCCTTCGTCGTCGACTGCGACGCGGTCGGCTGCCGCTGCGCTGAGGTGGACGCGCTCGCCGTCTGATTCACCCCATCGGGTCGGCGCCCGATTCCACCGCGTCGCCCACCGGGGTGGCATCGGGCTCCGGGTAGAACGGGGGCGTCAGCGTCCCCCACTGCACACAGCTCCAGCGCCCGTCGGTGACCGGCGCCAGGACCACCGCGTCGGTGTTGTTGAGGTGATGATCAAGTACGAAGCTGCTCTCGACGCCGGCCAACACGGCGGCCGTCAGCCGGATCGCCGCCCCATGGCTGACGACGACGATGTCGGTAGCCCACTCCTCGTTGTCGAGATAGCGCATCCGAAGGTCGGTCAGCACTGGCACATAGCGGTCCAGCACCTCGTTGGCGGTCTCGCCGCCGGGCAGTGACACATCCCACTCGCCCTGGTGCCAACGCTGGTAGATGGCGTTGAACTCGGCGACCGCATCGTCGTCGCTGCGGTTTTCCAGCTCACCCACCTGGACTTCGTGGATACCGGTCAGCTCGCTGGCCGGCACGTCGACCTCGACGCTAATCTCCGCCGCGGTCTGCGCCGCGCGGGTGGCCACCGAATGCAGCAACAGTCCGGGCCGGCCCAACTCGTTGCGCGCGAACGCCCGCGCCTGGTCGCGGCCCAACGGCGTCAGCTCGGACCCCGGCGGGCGGGTGTCCAGCCGGCGATCAACGTTGCCGAAGGACTGTCCGTGCCGCACCAACACCAACCGACCGCTCATCGCCCCCGCCCCTCACCGGCCGTACCGTCGCGCAGCCGCCCCAGCCACCGCGACGCCTCGTCCAGTTGCGGCGGCGGCGCGCCGGCAAGCCCGCTGGTCGGCCAGGAACCCAGGTAACGCACATCGGTACAACGCCGGTGCAGTGCTTTGAGTGCCTCGGCGACCGCGTCGTCATCGATGTGGCCGACGCAGTCCAGGAAGAACACGTAAGTGCCCAGTTCGGTTCGGGTGGGACGAGATTCGATGCGGGTCAGGTCGATGCCGCGAATACCGAATTCGGCGAGCGCGGACACCAGCGCGCTCGGCGCATTGGCAATCCGTAACACCACCGACGTGCGGTCGGCGCCGGTGCGAGCCGGCGGCGGCCCCGGCGGACCGACCAGCAGAAAGCGGGTGCACGCATTGGCTTCGTCGACCACGCCTTCAGCCAGCGTCGACAACCCGCGCTGAACGCCGGCCAGCGGCGAACTCACTGCGGCGTCGACGTGGCCGTCGGCGACTTGCTGCGCGGCATCGGCGTTGGAGTTGGCCGGGCGCACTTCGGCGGCGGGCAGATGGTCGGCCAGCCACCGCCGGACCTGTGCCACCGCGACCGGGAAGGCGGCCAGCGTGCGTACCTCGGCAGCTGTGCGCCCGGGTTTGACGACGATGTTGAACGCCACATTTAGTGTCAGTTCCGCGAATACCTGCAGCGGCGTCCCGATCGCCAGGCTGTCCAGCGTGGGCATCACCGAACCGTCGATCGAGTTCTCGATCGGCACACAGGCGTAGGCGGCGGCGCCGTCGCGGACCGCGTCAAGAGCCGCGGTCGTGCTGTCGACCGGCAGCCGCCGCACGTCGACCGGGCTGGTCTGCGGAACCATGCCGGCGTCGATCATCTGCAGCAGCGCCGCTTCGGTGAAAGTCCCCTCCGGACCGAGATACGCGATGCCCGCCACGCCCAAAACCCTATCGGGTCGTACGCCTTGCGCGGTCCGGCCAGGGTTAGTTACGTTAGGCTTACCTCACTTCCAAGGACGGTCGACGATGACACTTGCCAACTGCCCGGCGCCCACGACGGCTGAGCGGATCCGCAGCACCTGTGTACGTGCGGATGGAGCGCTACTCGCCATCGAAGGCGCTGAAGGCGTGGTAGGCGCCGAGCCGCTCACCACTCCGTTGCATCATCTGCTGGGCGACGGTTCGTTCGCCCTGGCCGTCCCGGTCGACTGCCAAGCCGGTGGCGCGCAGGCCGTGCTGGAATTGGCCGACTACGCACCGCTGCCGCTGCGTGAACCGGTGCGCTCGCTGGTGTGGATCCGCGGCCGGCTGACGCAGGTGCCGCTGCCGGCCGTGCCCGCGATGCTCGACAGGATCGCCGCCGAGCACCCGGACCCGGTCCTGCTGCAGCTGCAGACCCCCAGGTCCGGCCCGGTTGCGTACGACGACACCCGCTACCTGCTGGCCCGGCTGGAGATCGAGTCGGTGGTGGTGACCGACGCCACCGGGGCTGAGGCCGTGGACGTGCGGGCTCTGCTGGCCGCGCGTCCCGATCCGTTCTGCGCGTTCGAATCGTGCTGGATTCGGCACCTCGACACCGCCCACCGCGATGTGGTGGCCCGGCCGGCCGCCCGGCTGCCGGCCCGGCTGCGACGCGGCGAGGTCCGCCCGCTGGGGGTCGACCGCTACGGCGTCCGGTTACGTGTCGAGAGCGCCGACGGCGACCGCGACGTCCGGCTGCCGTTCCGCCAGCCGGTCGACGACCTCACCGGTCTACGTCAGGCCATCCGGGTGCTGATGGGCTGCCCATTCGTGAACGGCCTGCGGGCCCGCCAAGGCTGATCGGCAGCCGGACCCGGTTACCGTGTCGAGGTGGCTGTCCCGCCGAATAAGCCCCTCAGTTCCGCGGACTCCGAGCCGACGCAGCGCCGCGCGTTGCGCTTCGAGCTCGTCGTCGTGTTGGCCGTGACGTTCGGTCTCAGTGCCGTCACCGCGATCCTGCAGCTCGCCGACTCGGTCTTGCGCAATCTGAGCGCTCAGCGGATTCCGCTCAATCCGCGGCGGTCTTACTTCGACGTGATCGACCTCGGCCTGAACGCGACCTTCGTTGTGCAACTCCTCGCCTGGGGTGCGCTTGGCCTATATTTGTTGTGGCGCAGCGGATTGCCCCCGGCCCGAATCGGGCTGGCACGCTTCGGCTGGCGCGCCGATCTTGGCGGTGGCGTCGGCCTGGCCGCCTTGATCGGCCTGCCCGGGCTGGCGCTCTATCTGGCGGCGCGGGCACTGCACCTCAATGCCTCGGTCATCCCGTCCAGCCTGGGTGACACCTGGTGGCGCGTCCCGATGCTGTTGGCGGTGGCCTTCGCCAATGGCTGGGCCGAAGAGATCATCGTCGTCGGTTATCTGCTCACCCGATTGGAGCAGCTGGGCGTCCGCGCGCCGATGGCGCTGGTGTGGTCGAGCCTGCTGCGCGGGGCCTATCACCTCTACCAAGGCTTCGGTGCCGGCCTGGGCAACGTCGCGATGGGCCTGGTGTTCGGCTACGCGTGGCGCCGCACCGGCCGGCTGTGGCCGCTGGTGATCGCGCACGGCATCATCGACGCCGTGGCTTTCGTCGGATATGCCCTGCTGGCCAGGCATCTGCACTGGCTGCATTGAGATGAACGACGACCGTGCACCGGGCCGGTCCCGGCGCCCACCGCCGGAGCCGTCGCAAGTGATTCGGCGCGACCCCGCTGCACCACCGTCCCGAAGCACGCGACAGCGGCCGGCCGGCCCGCCGCCCGCGCCGTCGCGCAAGCCGCGGCCGCGGCGCAAACGGGCTTGGGGCCAACTGATTTCGCTGAGCCTGGTGATCATCGTCCTGCTGATCAGCGCCGGCATCCTGGGCGGCACGTTGTGGATGGAGGCAGCGCTGCGCCGCGAGCCGGTGCTGACGGACTACCCGGGCCGGCCGGCCGCCGGGCGTGGCAGCACCTGGCTGCTGGTCGGCTCGGACAGTCGCCAGGGCCTCACCGTCGAACAGCAGCAGGCACTGGCGACCGGCGGCGACACCGGCAACGGCCGAACCGACACCATGCTGCTGGTGCACGTGCCGGCGTTCGGGTCAGCCACTCCGACGACGATGGTGTCCATCCCACGCGACTCCTATGTGCCGATTCCCGGATACGGCCGCGACAAGATCAACGCGGCGTTCGCGATGGGCGGGGCGCCGCTGCTGGCGCAGACGGTCGAGCAAGCCACCGGATTGCGGCTGGACCATTACGCCGAGGTCGGATTCAGCGGGTTCGCCGTCCTGGTCGACGCGCTGGGTGGGGTGACCGTCTGTCCGGACGCGCCGATAAACGATCCGCTCGCCGGCGTCGACCTACCGGCCGGGTGCCAGAAACTGAACGGCCGCGACGCGCTCGGCTACGTCCGCTCCCGGGACACGCCGCGCGCCGACCTCGACCGCATGGTCAACCAGCGGAGATTCATGTCGGCTGTGTTGCACCGCGCCGCAAGCCCGGCGGTGTGGCTGAACCCGTGGCGCTGGTATTCGGTGGCGCATGCCGCGGTCGGCGCCCTGACCGTCGACCATGGCGATCATGCGTGGGACATGGCCCGGTTGGGCTGGGCGCTGCACGGCTCCACTACCACGTTGACCGTCCCGATCGGAGAGTTCACCGGCAGCGACGCCGGTTCGGTGGTGGTGTGGGATCACGACAAGGCGGCCAAGCTGTTCGACGCGCTGGCTGCCGACCAGCCGGTGCCGGCGGCCGTCCTCGGCGATCGGTCCAATTAGTTGTATTCGGCTGGTCTAGAAATTGTCAGAACTCGTCTGATTAACAAATTCAACGTAGGCTTGATTTACTTAGGCAAAGCTGGCCTGAGTAAGCATTACCTTTGGCGACAAGGTGGTTTGACCTGCGGTATCGTGGCGGTCATGAATGATCGTGAAGCCCACAAAACGAAATTCCATGCTTTATTGCAGGAGCAGATCTACCACGAATTCACCAACGCGCAGCAGTATATTGCGATGGCCGTTTATTTCGACGGCGCCGACCTGCGTCAGTTGGCGAAGCACTTTTACGCTCAGGCCGTCGAAGAACGCAATCACGCGATGATGCTGGTGCAGTATCTGCTCGACCGCGATGTGCGGGTCGACATCCCCGGGGTGGACGGGGTGCGCAATCAGTTCGAGACCCCGCGGGATGCGCTGGCGCTGGCGCTGGATCAGGAACGGGCGGTCACCGAACAGGTCAGCAGGTTGGCGGCCGTCGCCCGCGACGAAGGTGACTACCTCGGCGAGCAGTTCATGCAGTGGTTCCTCAAGGAGCAGGTCGAAGAGATAGCGCTGATGACCTCGTTGGTGCGGGTCGCCGATCGCGCCGGAGCGAACCTGTTCGACTTGGAGAACTTCGTTGCACGCGAAATCGGCTCGCCGCGCGGCGCATCCGACGCCAACGCGCCGGCCGCTGCCGGGGGCCGGTTCTAGCGGGCAATCTAGTGAACGTCTAGCGGACTTCTAGGTCGGTCAGACCGTCGTCAAGCCAGGCTTTGACGCGGCCGGGGTGATGGGTGGCCAGCCAGGCCACCCCCACGTCTCGGCAGAAGCGGACGTCCTCGTAGTCGTCGGCACTCCAGCAATACAACGCCCGGCCCTGGGCCGCCGCTCGGTCGACGAGCTCGGGATGCTCACGCAGGGTCGCCAGCGACGGCCCGATCGCGGTGGCCCCGATGGTGCTGGCCGCGCTGCTGGTCAGGTATCGATGACTTCGGCCCAACAGCACCGTGGGCAGCAGCGGCGCCGCCCGCCGGACCCGCCACAGCGCCGCCGCGGAAAACGACATCACCACCGCGCGGGACCGGTCGGCCGACGCGGGCGCGGCGATGCCGAAGCGGTGCAGTAACGCCAACACCTTGCTTTCCACCAGTGCGCCGTACCGGACGGGATGCTTGGTCTCGACGAAAATCTTCACCGGCCGTTTCCAGTCCAACACCAGCTCGACGAGCGTGTCCAACGTCAACAGGCCGGTATCCCCGTGGGCGCCGTCTGCGCGCCAACTGCCGTGCCACGAACCGTATTCCAGCTGACGCAGCTCAGCCAGTGTCATCGTGCTGACCAGGCCGGCGCCGGTCGACGTTCGGTCGAGCCGGCGATCGTGTACGCAGACCAGATGGCCGTCGCGGGTCAGCCGGACATCGCACTCCACGCCGTCGGCGCCCTCCCTGAGCGCGAGGTCGTACGCCGCCAACGTGTGTTCCGGCATGGCGGCCGACGCACCGCGATGAGCGACGACGAACGGGTGCCGAGAGACCACCTCGTCGGCCCGCGCCATGCCACTATGCTGCCGGTTCTGCACCCGTCAACTCAACTGCAGGAGCCGATTTCGGCGCGCCGGTTCCGTCATCAGTAGCCACGACCCAGCGATGGGCGGGCCGTTCGACTGGTTTGCGCTCGAATCCCTCGTAGACCTTCGCGGTGGCGAACGCTGCGGCCATGGCCAGCAGGTAGGCGACGATCATCGCGACCGTGTTGTTGGCGATGCCCTGGGCGTCCTGTGCTCCGCTGGTCACCGAAGCGAAGACCGAAGTGATGCTGCTGAGCATCCACAACAGCCACCATCCCCAGATCGGACCGCGTAGCCGGGTGTAGTGGTCCTCGGTTTTCGCCAACTCGATGACATAGGCCAGCGCCCACAGCGAGCCGAGCAGCGGCAGACAACAGACCAGCACGCACCCGGCCATCAACGCCCAGCTGGGTGAACGGCCGAAATTGACCAGAAGCACGGCGAAGCCGATGGCCAACCCCATCGCGGCTGACGGCGGCAGCAGGCAGCCGATCCTCAACGCCCACGGCGTCCGTGGTTCCGGTCTACCGCGGTGGGCGAAGGCCGCGGCACGGCGCGCGGTCAACCATTGCGTCAGCAACACGGCATAAGTGATCACCGCCGCGATCGCGGCCAGGCTGGCCAACACACTCAACAGCGTCGCCGCGTCAGCCACCAGCCAATTCAGCAACGTGTTGCGGTTGATGATGAGCAACAGATAACGCACCAGATGGACCAGTGCTGCAACGCCCAGCGTCAGCACCGTCGCGAACAGCGCCGCATGCACCCGCCCCGCCGGCGGCGCTTGCCGAACCCTCGATCGCTGGCCGGCACCAGCCGACTCGATCCGGTCCTGCAGGCCCCAGCGCGGTATCACCGCGTATCGCGGGGTCGGGCCGAGCGGCCGACGTCGACGGCGTGGGGGTGGCGGCGGCCCGGGGCGCACCGCAATCCAGCGGTAGCCCGCCGGCAACCGCGGCGGCGTTCGCGAGCCGGCACTCCACCGCGGATCAGCCTCGGGCGTCTCAGACGACGGCGCCAGCAGCGTTCCACGGCAGCGCGGGCACCACACCCGCTGCCGATCACGGACGTTCCAGCGTGTGCCGCACTGGGAGCACACTTGAATCATCGGCGCCGCTCCTGCACAGAGCTGCGCTCTGCATCGTCGACAGCGCGGATCACCGCATCAGCCTAACCGGCAAAGACGCCACTCGGGTCAGACGCTGCCAGGCCCGCCGTCGTCGGTGACCACCGGACGTCCGGCGTTGGCCCATGCCAGCATTCCGCCGCTGACGTTGATCGGTTCATACCCGTTGCGGGCCAGATACTGAGCCACTTTCTGCGAGCGTCCGCCGACCTTACAGATGACATACAACTTCGCCCGCGGGTCGACCTCGCTGACACGGGCCGGCACCTCACCCATCGGGATGTGCAGCGCGCCTGCGGCGTGACCCTGACGCCACTCGTCGTGTTCCCGCACATCCAGCAACACCGTCCCCGGCTCGAAATCGGTGGGCAAATCCGCGACATCTGTCTGTGCGACCGCAGGTTCACTGTCCATGCCTGTGATCTTGGCACGGCCGACCGCAGCGCTGAACCGACCGCAGCCAGCTACCACCGGGTATCCACAGTTTGCACAGGTTTATCCACAGCCGCGTGCCACCAGGGTGCTGCATTGACTCGCGGTAAATGCGCCCTCCCGGGTACCGGCTGTGGATAACACCCCGCGGAAACGGCGCAACGATCGACAGATTGGCCGGGGGCTTAGCGAATCCTTAGGACGCCTCAGACCAAGTGGCGACTCCCCCCGAATGGGGGATGTCACATCCGATCATTGCCGGCGGACTCTTGGTCCGGCTCGCCGCGAGGCTCGCAGCGCCGGTCGGGGAGCGTCACCCGCCAGCAAAAAGATGCTGGTCAGGTCACTGCGTTTCGCTTGATTTTCCGCCCGGTACCTAAGGGGCTATGATCGCGACCAATGGGACTGTTTGTGACTCATCTCACTGGGGGAAAGTTGGACGTGGAGGTCGGGGTCATCCGATGACAACGCAACCGATCGGACCGCACTCGGCCGGATCTTCGCCGCAGTGGTACGCCAACTCGCCGACCTGCAATCGTTCCTACTTGGTCGCCGGTTTGCGCGCCGGCTTGATCGCCCTGGTTTTGCTGGCGATCCTGGCGGTCATCATTTGGTTCTGAGCACCCACCGCCGGGTATTCACGCTTGGCACTCGTTCTTGCGGTGTGCGCGGCGATAGAGCAGGGTTGTTCATGGTTGACCAAGCCAAGCCGCCGCGCCGCTGACAGCTTGCGAGTGGAGCGTCAGAACTAGATCGGCAACGATCATCGAAGGAAGGAATCTTCAGTGCCTGAATACACTTTGCCCGACCTGGACTGGGATTACGGAGCGCTGGAGCCGCACATCTCAGGTCAAATCAACGAGCTCCATCACGACAAGCACCATGCGACCTACGTCAAGGGCGCCAACGATGCCCTCGCGAAACTCGAAGAGGCGCGTTCCAAGGAAGATTTCTCCGCCATTCTGCTGTACGAGAAGAACCTGGCGTTCAATCTGGCCGGCCACGTCAACCACAGTCTGTGGTGGAAGAACCTGTCCCCCAACGGTGGTGACAAGCCGACTGGCGAGCTCGCGGCCGCCATTGATGACGCCTTCGGGTCATTCGACAAATTCCGTGGTCAATTCACCTCGGCCGCCACGACCGTGCAGGGTTCGGGCTGGGCGGCGCTCGGCTGGGACAGCCTCGGCCAGAAGTTGTTGGTATTCCAGGTTTACGACCATCAGACCAATTTCCCGCTCGGCATCGTCCCGCTGCTGGTGCTCGACATGTGGGAGCACGCTTTCTACTTGCAGTACAAGAACGTAAAGGCTGACTTCGCCAAGGCGTTCTGGAACGTTGTGAACTGGGAGGATGTGCAGGCGCGTTACGCGGCAGCGACTTCGAAGGCCAAGGGGCTGATCGCCGGCTGAGTCCATTTGTATTCGCCTGTGCGGGGCGTCGCGCCATTGGCGCGGCGCCCCGCACATCATTTCAGCCGGATTTCTTTTCGTGTTTGTTGCTATTGGTTGCTCGTGTCAACTTGCGGGTATTCGCCTGCTGACGCATGCTGAGCTGATCGACCCACCGGCGTATCGCTGGGTACCCGAACCGAAGTGTGGCGGAGGGTGAAATGGCAACCGGGTCAGGTCGGGCCATCGAAGTGGCCCCCTTCCATTCTCATGGCGCCCTGAAAGGGTTCGTGATTTCCGGGCGTTGGCCCGACTCGACGAAGGAGTGGGCGCAACTGTTGATGGTTGCGGTCCGAGTTGCGTCGGTGCCTGGATTGCTCGACACCACAACGGTATTCGGTGTGCGCGAAGAACTGCCGGACGCTCCGGTGCCAGGCACCGTCGGCCTGGTACTGGCGGAGGGGCCGGTAGTTGGGGAATCCGCCATTCAGCCAGGTTATTTCGCTGATCACCAGCCGCCCGCACTGTTGATGCTGCATCCGCCCTCGGAGACCATGCCGTCTTTACCCGAATGCAACGGCGCGGCATCAGGTTGCGTGCTGCTGCCCGGGCTGCCATATCTGGGGCTGGAGCACCGTGCGGCCTGGGTGGAGGCCGAAGCCGACGGCACGATCACGTCGATGGTGAGTCGAGTGGGTGTCGATCCCATCAGCCACCCGGACACCGCAATCCTGGCAATGCTGCTCGCTGCTTAAAGTCGCGCGCATGCCGCAGAAACCGGGCTCACCGGTGTCGCAGCAGACGACGACAGCAAATTGGCATTTCGACACGTCGGCGCCGCGTGCCGGTTGCCGTAGAGTCCGATGCACCGGACCGACGAAGCCGCGCGCTGCTCAGAGGTCGACGCTGAGGCTAACGATGTCTTCACAATTCGCTTGCTACAGCATGTGTATTCGCTGAGTATCGCGCTTCGCGCGCCGTTACGTCTGCGCGAACTCGCGCCGCCGCCGTCGGCAGCTATCCTTGCCAAGTTTGCACTTGGTTGCGGCGATGACACTCGCTACGATGATCAGCAAATACCTCGATACAATTATTTATGGTACCGACCCGCTGGAGGTCATATCGATGAGCACGACATTTGCTGCCCGGCTGAACCGCCTGTTCGACACGGTTTATCCGCCAGGACGGGGTCCGCACACCTCCGCTGAGGTGATCGCGGCCCTCAAGGCGGAGGGCATCACGATGTCGGCTCCCTACCTATCGCAACTGCGCTCCGGCAATCGCACCAACCCGTCGTCTGCCACCATGGCGGCGCTGGCGAACTTCTTCCGCATCAAGCCTGCCTACTTCACCGACGACGACTACTACGAAAAACTCGATAGAGAATTGGCGTGGCTGATGACCATGCGCGACGAGAACGTTCGGCGTATCGCCGCTCGCGCCAGCGGTTTGTCCGCCGAGGCGCAACAAGACATCGTGCAGCGCGTCGACGAGCTACGCCGTAAGGAACACCTGGACGCATAGCCGGGTGGTCTGCCCGGTTAGGGTTGGCCCATCGACGGGGCATACGCACCTCGATAGTCGACGAGATAGCGGGGAGGCGGCCGCGAATGGGCCTGTTCGGCAAGCGAAAAACCCGCGCGACGCGCCGCGCCGAGGCCCGCGCAATCAAGGCCCGGGCCAAACTCGAGGCGAAACTTGCTGCGAAAAACGAGGTCCGCCGATTCAAAGCCGCGCAGCGCGCCGAGACGAAGGCACTGCGCGACCAGTTGAAGGCGCAGCGCGACAGCGACCAGGCCGCGGTGAAAGTTGCCGAGGCCAACCTCAAGGCGGCGCGTGAGGGCAAGTTGCTGTCACCGCCGCGGATTCGCCGGATGCTGACGGTGTCTCGGCTGCTCGCCCCGATCGTTGTGCCGCTGGCCTACCGGGTCGCGATGGCCGCCCGCGGGCTGATCGACCAGCGGCGCGCCGACCAGCTCGGGGTGCCGTTGGCTCAGATCGGTCAGTTTTCCGGACACGGTGGCCGGTTGTCGGCCCGCATTGCCGGTGCCGAGCAGTCGTTGCGCACAGTGCAGGAGAAAAAGCCCAAGGACGCCGAGACCAGGCAATTCGTGGCGGCGATTTCTGAACGGCTCGCCGACCTGTCCGCGGCGGTCACCGCTGCTGAGAACATGCCCGCCGCACGCCGCCGTACCGCGCACGCGGCGATCTCCCGGCAACTCGACGAGATCGACGCCGACCTGATGGCGCGGCTGGGATTGACGTGAAGTTCGCGGGCGGCTCGCGACGCGCCCGAACCCGCCCCTGAGACAACGACACAAAGGATGAGCAATCGGATGTCATGGCACCGCAGCCTGATTTGGCGCGCGCTGATCTCGGCCGCCGCCACCGCCACCCTCTACCTCGGATCAACCGCCGCGATCGCGCCGGCGTCGGCCCACGTCCATGCCAGCAGCGACGACGCCGTGCGCGGAGGCATCGCGACAGTCACCTTCCAGGTGCCCAACGAGTCCACGAAAGGGGCGGCCACCACCGCTCTCACAGTCAACCTGTCCAATGTCACTTCGGTACAGACCGAAACCAAGCCCGGCTGGACAGCCAAACTCGATCGCGACTCGGCATCCGGCACCGTCCGCTCGGTGACCTGGACGGCCGCGCCGAACGGCGGAATCCCGGTCGACCAGTTCGGGCTGTTCCGGATATCGGTGAAGCTGCCCGACACCGACACCGTCAGCTTCCCCGCGATACAGACCTACGCCGACGGATCAGTGGTCCAGTGGGATCAGCCGCCGCAGCCCGGCGGGGCTGAGCCGAGCAATCCAGTGCCGATGCTCACGCTCACCGAGTCAACGACACCTCCGCCCACCCATCACGCAAACCCAAGCAGCACCACCGCGCCGACCGGCGGAGCCGCGCCACAAGCGCAAAAGCCAAGGGCGGCAGCCGATAACACCGCCCGAGTGCTCGGTGGAGCCGCGCTGCTCCTGGGTGCCGTGGGCATCGGTGTCGCCCTGATGGTTCGACGGACATGACCCGACCGACACGCATGGCTGCGGTGGGTCTGCTTTTGATGGCAATCGCATTCGCCGCCACCTTGCCCGCCGGAGCCGCCAGCGCACATGCCGCGCGGGTGTCAACCGACCCCGCCGAGAATGCCGCCCTGAGCACCGGTCCGACCCACGTCAGCGCGATCTTCAACGAGGAGCTGCAGACCACGTTCGCGGCGATGACGGTCGTCGGTCCGGACGGCAATCTGTGGTCTGCCGGGGAACCGCGGGTGCATGGCGCGGTGGTCAGCGTCGGCGTGCGGCCGTTGGGACCGACCGGAAACTACACGGTGAACTACCGGGTGACGTCGGCCGACGGGCATGTGGTGACCGGATCGTGGTCCTTCCGGCTGACCACACCGGGCACCGGCACACCCGGGGCGGCGGCGGGCGCCTCGGATACTTCCGGCGACGACCTTCCTATCTGGCCGTTCGTCGCCGGCGCGGTCGTGCTGGTTGGGGGTGCCGCGCTGTGGGCGGCGCGCAAGCGGCCCTGAACGGCCCGGCCAGCACGCGGCCAGCGCGGATCACCGCCCTGGCATGATGGATTCGAGCGTGACGTGGTCGGTGTACGCGACGAGAAACTGCAAAGGAGCAGCCCGCATGGCAAACCCGCAGGATCGAGGGGACGACACACCCGAACACGCGCCCGGCGCCGGCCCCACACCGCCCGCTGCGCCCCCACCGCCGGCCGAGCCCGCACCGCCCAGACCGCCGGAGCACGCCGGGCCTGGACCCGCGGAAATGGCAACGCCGCCGGCCAAGGCGCCCGATAAACCGGTGAAGAAAGCCCCGGCCAAGAAGGCGCCGGCCAAAGCGGCCAAAAAGCAGCCCGCACCCAAGAAGGCCGCAGCTAAAAAGGCACCGGCCAAAAAAGCGCCGGCTAAGAAAGCGCCCGCCAAGAAAGTCGAACCCGGCGCCGTCAAGCCCACCGGCGGATCCGCGGCGTCACCACGGATCGAGACCAACGGCCAGCTTGCCGCAGCAGCGAAAGATGTTGCGGCACAAGCAAAGTCAACGGTGGACGCGGCGCGCAACCCAGTGTCCGGGGAATCGGGCCTCGCATCAGCCGGGCGTTCACCGGTGCCGTTGGCGGTGGCGATCGCCGTCAGCCTGCTGGCCTGGCTGCTGGTGCGACAGCTTCGTCGCGGGGCGGCCCGCGATGGCTAGCGTTGCCCGGTGACCGTGATTTTCCGGCCCACGGCTGACCTGGTCGACGACATCGGGCCCGACGTACGCAGCTGTGATCTGCAATTGCGCCAGTTCGGTGGGCGAACACAATTCGCCGGGCCGATCAGCACGGTGCGCTGCCTCGAGGACAATGCCCTGCTGAAGTCGGTGCTGTCGACGCCGGGCGATGGCGGTGTGCTGGTGATCGACGGCGCGGGCTCGTTGCACGCCGCACTGGTCGGCGACGTCATCGCCGGGTTGGCCCGCTCCAACGGCTGGTCCGGGCTGGTGGTGCACGGTGCCGTCCGGGACGCCGCCGCCCTGCGCGAGCTCGATCTCGGCATCAAGGCGCTCGGCACCAACCCCCGCAAGAGCACCAAGACCGGCGCCGGTGAGCGAGGTGTCACGGTCAGCTTCGGCGGGGTGGAATTCGTGCCCGGCGACATCGCCTACAGCGACGACGACGGTATCGTCGTCGTCACCGCAGCCGCTACCGGCTAAACTGCCAGGGCGGCAGGCTTTTTCGCGAAGTGCAGCGCCTCGTCGTCGACCTTGCCGCGCCGGATCAGCTGCAAGTCCAAGAAGTAGTTCTGCTTGAGGCACCACGGCGGTACTGAGCCGCCCTTAGGCAGATAGTCCAGCGCCCGCAGCACGTATCCAGGGGTGAAATCCATCAGCGGACGCTCGTCGACGGCGTCCCCCGGGTGTTGCGGCACCACGGTGTCGTAGCGGTTCGAGTCCATGTAATTGATGACGCGGCAGACGAACTCGGACACCAGGTCGGCTTTCAGCGTCCACGACGCGTTGGTGTAGCCGATGGTGAACGCCATGTTCGGCATGCCGGTCAACATCATGCCCTTGTAGGCCATCAGCTCGTTGAGCTCGACGGGTGCGCCGTTGCGCCGGATCTCGGCGCCACCGAACAGCTGCAGGTTCAAACCCGTTGCGGTGATGATGATGTCGGCCTGCAGCTCGATACCCGACCTGAGCATGATCCCCGTTTCGGTGAACCGGTCGATGGTGTCGGTGACAACGTCGGCCTGACCCTTGCGGATGGTCTTGAACAGATCGCCGTTGGGCGCCAGGCACAACCGTTGGTCCCACACGTTGTAGCTCGGGCCGAAGTGCTTCTCCACGTCGTAGCCCTCGGGCAGCCGCCGCTTGGCCATCGTCAATAAGGTCTTGCGCATGTAGGCGGGGAATTTCCGGGAAAGCTGATACTGAGCCGTGCCGAAACCGATTGCCTTCCAACGGTTCACAACGTGCGCGGCACGGGCCGGCAGCCACCGGTTGGCCCGCTCAGCGACGGGATCGATCAGGGGCAGCGAGCCGATATAGGTCGGCGAGCGCTGCAGCATGGTCACGTGGCCGGCACCGGAGTTCACCAACGCCGGAATCAGCGTCACCGCCGTCGCGCCGGAGCCGATGACCACGACCTTCTTGCCGACGTAGTCGAGGTCCTCCGGCCAGTGCTGCGGATGGACGATCGTGCCCTGGAAATCCTCCGCGCCTTCGAACGTCGGCGAATAACCCTCGTCATAGTTGTAGTAGCCGCTGCAGGCGAACAGGAACGAGCAGGTGAGCTCTTGCTGCTGACCGTCGTTGTCGACGGTCAGCGTCCAGCGGTTGTCGGCGTCCGACCACTCGGCGGCCAGCACCTTGTGCCGGTAGCGGATGTGTTTGTCGATGCCGTTCTCGGTCGCCGTCTCCCTGATGTAGGCCTTGATCGATGCGCCGTCGGCGATCGACTGGGCCGACTCCCACGGCTTGAACCGGAACCCGAGGGTGAACATGTCCGAGTCGGAGCGAATGCCGGGGTAGCGGAACAGGTCCCAGGTACCACCGAGGTCATCGCGGCGCTCGAGGACCGCGTAGCTCTTGGACGGGCAGCGGTCCTGCAGGTGCCAGGCCGCGCTGATGCCGGAGATGCCGGCGCCGACGATCACGACGTCGAGATGTTCAGTCATGGCGACACGCTATCAACACTGTGTTGAGTGCGTCAACACGCTGTTGAATTACTCAACACCGTGTAAAGTAGCGCCGGTGGCCACCGTCAGTCGTGCCTCCAGGGGCCGACGCTCTGCGCGTCCGTCCGGTGACGACCGTGAGCTGGCCATCCTGGCCACTGCCGAACGGTTGCTGGAACAGCGCCCGCTCACCGATATCTCCGTCGACGACCTGGCCAAGGGTGCCGGCCTATCCCGCCCGACGTTCTACTTCTATTTCCCGTCCAAGGACGCGGTGCTGCTCACGTTGTTTGAGCGGGTGATCACCGAAGCCGACTCCGCGCTGGAAAACATGGTCGCCAATCTGACGGGCGATCTGAAAGCGCTGTGGCGCACCGGTATCAATGTCTTCGTCGAGACGTTCGGCTCGCACCGCGCGGTCTCACTGGCCGCCGATTCCGCCCGCACCAATAAGGACCTCCGCGAACTGTGGTCGCGGTTCATGCAGAAGTGGATAGGCCACATCGCCATGGTGATCGAGACCGAGCGCTCCCGCGGCGCGGCGCCGGTCACGCTGCCGGCCGATGAACTCTCAACGGCGCTCAACCTGCTCAACGAGAAGCTGATGCTGAGCTCCTTCGCCAGCGATCTTCCGTCGGTGCCCCGAGAGCGGCTGCTCGAGACGCTGGTTCACATCTGGACCACCAGCATCTACGGCGAACAGGTCTAGCTAGTCACCCGTTGATGCGAACATATGTTCGTGTCACGCGCGCCCCGCCAGGCAGCCGAGATCCTGCACGCAGACCTCGACGCGTTCTACGCGTCCGTCGAGCAGCGCGACGACCCTGGCCTGCGCGGCCGGCCGGTGATCGTCGGCGGCGGGGTGGTGCTGGCGGCCAGCTACGAGGCCAAGGCCTACGGCGTGCGGACCGCGATGGGCGGGGCCCAGGCGCGAAGGCTGTGCCCGCACGCCGCGGTGGTCCCGCCCAGGATGCCCGCCTACACGCGAGCCAGCGAGGCGGTGTTCGACGTTTTCCACGACACCACGCCACTGGTGGAGGCGCTTTCGGTGGACGAGGCGTTCCTGGACGTCGGCGGGCTGCGCCGGGTCTCCGGAACTCCGGTGCAGATCGCGGCCAGGCTGCGCAGCGAGGTGCGCGACCGCGTCGGGCTGCCCATCACCGTCGGCATCGCCCGGACGAAATTCCTGGCCAAGGTCGCCAGCCAGGAAGCCAAACCGGACGGCTTGCTGCTGGTGACGCCCGGGCAAGAGCTCGCATTCCTGCACCCGCTGCCGGTCCGTCGGCTGTGGGGCGTCGGTGCGGTGACCGCCGACAAGCTGCACGCCCACGGCATCGAAACGGTGGCCGACTTGGCCGAGCTCAGCGAATCCATGCTGGCCGCACTGGTGGGCGGGGCGATGGGCGGCCGGCTGTACGCGCTGGCCCGCAACATCGATCCGCGTCGGGTATCGACCGGCGTTCGCAGACGCTCGGTAGGCGCTCAACGCGCGCTCGGCCGCGCCGGCAACACCATGTCGCCGGCTGAGATCGACGCGGTGGTGCTCAGCCTGGTAGACCGGATCACCGGGCGGATGCGGGCCGCTGGGCGCACCGGGCGGACGGTGACACTGCGGTTGCGGTTCAACGACTTCGGCCGGGCCACCCGATCGCACACGTTGCCGTGGGCCACCTCCTCGACGCCACCCATCCTCGCCACGGCGCGCCGCCTGGTCGCCGCCGCCGCGCCGCTGATCGCCGAGCGGGGTCTGACCCTGGTCGGGTTCGCAGTCTCGGAGATCGACCGCAGCGGCGCCGAGCAGCTGATGCTGCCGTTCACCGGCGGATCAGGCCAGGCAACCGCCGTCGACGCGGCGGTCGATCAGGTACGTCGCCGCTACGGGAAATCGGCGCTCACCCGGGGCGTGCTGGTCGGCCGCGATTCCGGCCTGGAGATGCCGCATCTGCCTGACTAGCGCTACGCCGTCCACGCCAGCAGTTTGTCGACCGGCCAGGTGTTGATGATGCGGTCGGCCGGCACGCCGGCGTCCAAGGCCCGCTGAGCGCCGTAGCCCAGGAAATCGAGTTGACCCGGCGCATGCGCGTCGGTGTCGATGCTGAAATCACACCCGATCTCCAGCGCCAGGTTCAGCAGCCGGGTCGGCGGATCACGGCGTTCGGGCCGAGAGTTGATCTCCACCGCGGTGCGGTGCTCGCGGCAGGCGGTGAACACCGCTTCGGCGTCGAACTTCGACTCCGGCCGGATACCGCGGTTGCCGGCAACCAGCCGGCCGGTGCAGTGGCCGAGCACGTCGGCGTGGCCGTCGCTGACCGCACGCACCATCCGGCGGGTCATCGACGCGGCATCCATCGACAGTTTCGAGTGCACGCTGGCCACCACGATGTCGAGGCGATCCAACAGCCCGGGCTCCTGGTCGAGGCTGCCGTCGTCGAGAATGTCCACCTCGATGCCGGTGAGGATCCGCATCGGCGCGAACCGGTCGCGGAGTTCCTCGATCACGTCGAGTTGTTGACGCAGCCGCTCCGGGGAAAGCCCGTGGGCAATGGTCAGCCGCGGCGAGTGGTCGGTCAGCGCACAGTACTCATGCCCCAGCGACGCCGCGGTGGCCATCATCTCCTCGATCGGCGCCGAGCCGTCCGACCAGTTCGAATGCAGGTGCAAGTCGCCGCGTAGTGCGGCCCGAATTTCACCACCGCCGAGATCCTCAGCGCCGGCGCGCAATTCGACCAAGACGTCCGGCTCGCGCCCGGACCAGGCCTGGTCGATCACCTTCGCAGTCTTGGGCCCGATGCCCGGCAGCGATTGCCAGCTGTTGGCCTGACCGTGGCGCTCCCGCTCCGCGTCGCTCAACCGCTCGACGATGTCGGCGGCGTTGCGGTAGGCCATCACCCGCCGCGAGTCCTCGCGTGCCCGGTCCTTGTAGTAGGCGATCTGTCGCAGCGCAGTGACCGGATCCATACCTTCAGTGTGCCTGTCCGGTCAGCACAGCTGCCCGACGACGAACCCGGCGAGCAGCACCGCGAAGCCACCGATCTCGCCGACGATCAGCAGTACCATCGCTATTCGCAACGCCCGGTCAGGTCTTTCGAACTGGTTGTCGGTGTCGCGGCGCAGACCGTGGCTGATGTAGCTCAGGATCGCGCCAACGAAGAAGACCACCACGACCGCCGCTGCGGTCAGGTTCGCCCACGTGGGCCAGGCGCTGAGCTCGACGAAGACCGCGATCAGCAGCGTCGCAAACGAATACAGCAGCGCCGCCCGGTGCGCGATGTCGACGTACGGGTGCGCCCGGTGATCCTCGGCCACCATGATCTGCCGGTACTTCCATACCCCCAGCACCAGGGCGAGCAGGAAAATCAGGCCGGCGGCCAACAGGGTGATGCGGGTGTCGATGCCCAGCTGCCAGTTCATTGCGCGGCCGAGTCTAGTTAGGCGCCGGTTTCCCGTGCGCGCTGGTCGTGATTGTCCGCCTTCTCCTCGGGCCGCAACAGCGGCTCGCATCGTCGCCGGACTAGTGTGGGTTTAATGCGATTCGCATTCAAAACCTCACCGCAAGACACCACTTGGGCGCAGATGCTCGCCGTCTGGCAGGCTGCCGACGATATCGACGCCTTCGAGTCCGGCTGGACGTTCGACCACTTCTACCCGATCTTCAGTGACAGCGCCGGCCCCTGCCTGGAGGGCTGGACAACGCTGACGGCGCTCGCCCAGGCCACCAAGCGGCTGCGGCTGGGCACGTTGGTCAGCGGCATCCACTACCGCCACCCTGCGCTGCTGGCCAACATGGCGGCCGCCCTTGACGTCATCTCCAACGGGCGGCTCGAGCTGGGCATCGGCGCCGGATGGAACGAGGAGGAGTCGGGCGCCTACGGCATCGAACTGGGCAGCATCAAAGATCGCTTCGACCGGTTCGAAGAGGCCTGCGAGGTGCTGACCAGCCTGCTGAGCCAGCCGACCACCAACTTCGACGGCAAGTTTTACCAGCTCAAATACGCCCGCAATGAGCCGAAAGGCCCGCAGCGCCCGCACCCGCCGATCTGCATCGGCGGCAGCGGCGAGAAGCGCACCCTGCGCATCACCGCCCGCTACGCCCAGCACTGGAACTTCGTTGGCGGCACACCCGAGCAATTCGCCCAGAAACGCGATGTGCTCTACGGGCACTGCGCCGACATCGGGCGTGACCCCGACGAGATCAGGCTGTCGGCGCACCTTCGGTTGGAACCCGACCGCAACTACGCCAAGGTCGTCGAGGATGCGGCCGGTCTGGCCGGTGAAGGCCTGGATCTGGGCATCGTGTACATCTCACCGCCGCACGACCCGGCTGTTCTGGAGCCACTCGCCGAGGCGATCCGCGACTCGGGGCTGGCCGATTAGTCAATCTCAGATAACAAATTGATTACCGTGAGCAAACGCCCGTCGTAATCTGGACGTCGCCGCAGTCAATGCTTATACGCCGAAACGCAGCAGGTCGTCCGCGGTGACCAGCCGCTCGTGCTTGGCGGGGAATTCCCGGCTCTTGACTGGGTGACGGAACCATGACCAGGCGATTCGGCCTACCCGCGACCGGGTCATCGGATTGATATACACGGTGCTCACTCCTGCGATTGATCAACGTGGCGAGCACCACGCCCCCGCGGCGCCCTATATCGAGCAATTAGACACCCTATAGCTGGCAAATAGTGTAAGGCGCGCCGGGCAATTTATCAAATGTTGCTGGTGTGACGTTAGTGACTAACGCTGCGGAGCGGCCGTCGGCGTGATCGGTGCCGGCAGAGCGCTGTGCCCCATCAGGAAGCGGTCCGCAGCCGCCGCGGCCGCACGGCCCTCGGCGATCGCCCAGACGATCAGCGACTGGCCTCGACCCATGTCACCCGCGACGAAGACACCCGGCACCGAGGTCTCGAAGTTGTTGCCGCGCGCGACATTACCGCGATCAGTGAACTCAACCCCGAGGTCAGTCAGCAGACCCGGCTGCTCTGGCCCGACGAATCCCATTGCCAGCAACACCAAGTCGGCGTCGATCTCGAAGTCGGTGCCCTCGGTCTTGGCGAACTTGCCATCCTGCATCGTCACCTCGTGCACTTTCAGCCCGGTGACATGACCGTCGCGCCCGACGAATTCCTCGGTGTTGACCGAGAACATCCGCTCGCCGCCTTCTTCGTGCGCCGAGGAAACCCGGAACATCAGCTCGTAGGTCGGCCACGGCGTGGACGGGGCCCGGCTTTCCGGCGGGCGCGGCATGATTTCGAACTGGTGCACCTTGGCTGCACCCTGCCGGTGCACGGTGCCCAGGCAGTCGGCACCGGTGTCACCGCCGCCGATGATGATGACCTTCTTGCCCTTTGCCGTGATCGGTGGCTCGCCGTCCGGGCCGACCACATCGTCACCTTCCTGGACCCGGTTGGCCCAGGGCAGGTATTCCATCGCCTGGTGGATACCGTCGAGCTCGCGGCCGGTGATCGGCAGATCGCGCCAAGCGGTCGCGCCGCCGGCCAGAACCACGGCGTCGAACTCGGCGCGCAACTGCTCGGCGGTGATGTCGACGCCGACATTGACGCCGGCGCGGAATTCGGTGCCTTCGGCCCGCATCTGCGCCAACCGGCGGTCCAGGTGGCGCTTTTCCATTTTGAATTCGGGAATGCCGTAGCGCAGCAGCCCGCCGATGCGGTCGGCGCGCTCGAACACCGTGACCGTGTGTCCGGCCCGAGTCAGCTGCTGCGCGGCGGCCAGACCGGCCGGGCCCGAGCCCACCACCGCCACCGTCTTGCCGGTGAGCTCCTCTTCGTCCGGTGGAAGCGGCACCACCCAGCCCTCATCGAAGGCGTTGTTGATGATCTCCACTTCGATCTGCTTGATCGTCACCGGATCCTGGTTGATCCCGAGCACACATGCCGATTCGCACGGCGCCGGGCACAGGCGGCCGGTGAACTCCGGAAAGTTGTTGGTCGCATGCAGGCGTTCGATCGCGTCGCGCCAACGCCCGGTGCGGGTCAGGTCATTCCACTCCGGTATCAGGTTGCCCAGCGGGCAACCGTTGTGGCAGAACGGGATACCGCAATCCATGCAGCGAGTCGCCTGGTGCTGCAGGGTCTCGTGCGGGAAGTCTTCGTAGACCTCATGCCAATCGCGCAGCCGAAGTGCCACTGGTCGGCGTTTCGGCGTCTCGCGATGGGTGTACTTCAAAAAGCCCTTCGGGTCAGCCACTGGCGGCCGCCATGATCGCTTGGTCGGGATCGGCGCCGCTGCGCTCGGCCTCGGCGATCGCCTCCAGCACCCGCTTGTAATCGCGCGGCATCACTTTGACGAAGCTCTTTTGTCCGGCCGTCCAGTCGTTCAGGATGCGCTGACCGACCGCGGAGTCGGTGGCGTCGACGTGCGCCTGAATCATGCCGTGCAGCCAGTCCAGGTCGTCATCGTCGAGCGCCTCCAGTTCCACCATCTCCGTGTTGAGGTTGTCCGGCAGTTCGTTCTCGGGGTCGTAAACGTAGGCCATGCCGCCGGACATGCCCGCTGCGAAGTTGCGGCCGGTGCGTCCCAGAATCACCACCCTGCCGCCGGTCATGTACTCACAGCCGTGATCGCCGACGCCTTCGACCACCGCGTGGGCACCGGAGTTGCGCACGGCGAACCGCTCGCCGACCGCCCCACGCAGGAAGGCCTGGCCGCTGGTTGCGCCGAACAGAATGACGTTGCCGCCGATGATGTTGTCCTCGGCGACATAGTCCGACGGCGCGTTGTCCGGTGGCCGCACCACGACCCGGCCCCCGGACAATCCCTTGCCCACATAGTCGTTGGCGTCGCCGTACACCCGCAGCGTGATGCCCGCGGGTACGAACGCGCCGAAGCTGTTGCCCGCCGAACCGTCGAAGGTGATGTCGATGGTTCCGTCCGGCAGCCCTTGACCGCCATAGGCTTTGGTGACCTCATGGCCGAGCATGGTCCCGACAGTTCGGTTGACGTTGGCGATCGTGGTGGAAAAACGCACCGGCTTCCCGGAGTCCAGCGCCTCGCGACTCATCACGATCAACTGCTGATCCAGCGCCTTGTCCAGCCCATGATCCTGGCTGGAACTGCAGTACAGATCCTGATTCATGAACGCCGACTCCGGCTCATGCAGCACCGGCGACAAGTCGAGTTTGTGCGCCTTCCAGTGCGCGCGCGCCAACGTGGTGTCCAGCGAGCCGACTTGGCCCACCGCCTCGTTGAGCGTGCGGAATCCGAGCTGCGCCATGTACTCGCGGACCTCTTCGGCGACAAACAGGAAGAAGTTCTCCACGAACTCGGGCTTGCCGTTGAAGCGCTCCCGTAGCACCGGGTTCTGGGTCGCCACCCCGACCGGGCAGGTGTCCAGGTGGCACACCCGCATCATGATGCAGCCGGACACCACCAGCGGAGCGGTGGCGAAGCCGAATTCCTCGGCGCCGAGCAGCGCGGCGATCATCACGTCTCGGCCGGTCTTGAGCTGGCCGTCGACCTGGACAACGATGCGGTCCCGTAACCCGTTGAGCAACAAGGTCTGCTGGGTTTCAGCCAGCCCGAGCTCCCACGGCGCGCCAGCGTGCTTCATCGACGTCAGCGGCGTCGCACCGGTACCGCCGTCATGCCCGGAGATCAACACGACGTCCGCGTGCGCCTTTGAGACGCCGGCGGCCACCGTGCCCACACCGTTCTCGGAGACCAGCTTGACGTGAATGCGTGCCGACGGGTTGGCGTTCTTCAGATCGTGGATCAGCTGGGCCAGATCCTCGATCGAGTAGATGTCGTGGTGCGGTGGCGGTGAGATCAGCCCCACGCCCGGCGTGGAGTGCCGCACCTCAGCGATCCACGGATAAACCTTGCCGCCCGGAAGTTGGCCGCCCTCACCAGGTTTGGCACCCTGCGCCATCTTGATCTGGATGTCGGAGCAGTTGGTCAGGTAATGCGAGGTGACCCCGAACCTGGCCGACGCGACCTGCTTGATGGCGCTGCGGCGCCAGTCACCGTTAGGGTCGCGGTCGAAGCGGCTGGCGTGCTCACCGCCCTCTCCGCAGTTCGACCGCCCGCCCAGCCGGTTCATCGCGATGGCCAAAGTCTCGTGCGCCTCGGCGGAGATCGAGCCGTAGCTCATCGCGCCGGTGGCAAAGCGTTTGACGATCTCGCTGGCCGGCTCGACCTCGTCGAGCGGAACGGGCGGGCGCACGCCTTCCCGGAATTTCAGCAGACCGCGCAACGACGCCATCCGCTCGCTCTGGTCGTCGACCAGCCGGCTGTAGTCCTTGAAGACCTTGTACTGGCCGGTGCGGGTGGAGTGCTGCAGCTTGAAGACGGTATCCGGGTTGAACAGGTGGTACTCGCCTTCACGACGCCACTGGTACTCGCCACCCACCTCGAGTTCGCGGTGCGCGCGTTCGTCGGGCCGATCCAGGAAAGCCAGCTCGTGTCGGGTTGCGACGTCGGCGGCAATGTCGGCCAGGCTGATTCCCCCGGTGGGACAGACCAATCCGGTGAAGTACTCCCCGAGGACATCCTCGGAAACCCCGACCGCCTGGAACAGCTGGGCGCCGGTGTAGGACGCCAGCGTCGAGATGCCCATCTTGGACATCACTTTCAGCACGCCCTTGCCGGCGGCCTTGATGTAGTTCTGCAGGGCTGTCTCGCGGTCGAGACCCTGGAGCACGCCACGGTCCAGCATGACCTCGATCGACTCGAACGCCATGTAGGGGTTGATCGCCGCCGCACCGAATCCCACCAGCGCTGCCATGTGGTGCACCTCGCGGGCATCGCCCGACTCGACCACCAGACCGACTTTGGTGCGGCTGCGTTCGCGCACCAGGTGGTGGTGCACGGCGGAGACCGCCAGCAGCGACGGGATCGGGGCCATCTTCTCGTCGGACTCCCGATCGGAGAGGATGATGATCCGCGCGCCTTCGGCGATCGCCGCCGAGGTCTGCGCACGGACCTCGTCGAGCGCCGCCTTCAGGCCGGCGCCGTTCTCGGCGACCGGGTACAGACAGCGAATCACCTTGGACCGCAGTCCATGCCGACGACCGTTGACCTCGACGTCCGGGTCGAGGTTGATCAGCTTGGCCAGTTCGTGGTTACGCAGGATCGGCTGCGGCATCACGATCTGGCGACAGGAATCCTCGTTCGGGTTGAGCAGGTCGCCCTCCGGCCCGACGGTGCCCTGCAGGCTGGTCACCACCTCTTCGCGGATGGCGTCCAGCGGCGGGTTGGTCACCTGCGCGAACAACTGCTGGAAGTAGTCGAACAGCATCCGCGGCCGCTGGGACAGCACGGCCACCGGTGTATCGGTTCCCATCGAGCCGATCGGCTCGGCGCCGGTGCGGGCCATCGGCGCCACCAGCAGGTTCAGCTCCTCGTAGGTGTAGCCGAAAACCAGCTGCCGCAAGACAACCCGGTGGTGCGGCATCCGCACGTAGTCACCCTGGGGCAGCTCGGCCAGCGGGATCAGCCCGTTGTCGAGCCATTGCTGATAGGGGTGCTCGGCGGCCAGCTCGGCCTTGATCTCCTCGTCGGCGACGATGCGGCCTTGCGCGGTGTCGACCAGGAACATCCGGCCGGGCTGCAGCCGCATCCGGCGCACCACGGTCGACGGGTCCAGGTCAAGCACGCCGACCTCGGAGGCCATCACGACCAGACCGTCGGCGGTGACCCAAATCCGGGATGGGCGCAGCCCATTGCGGTCCAGGACGGCGCCCACGATGGTGCCGTCGGTGAAGGTCATCGACGCCGGTCCGTCCCATGGCTCCATCAGCGAAGCGTGGTACTGGTAGAACGCACGACGCGCCGGGTCCATCGAGGGGTGGCGCTCCCACGCCTCGGGGATCATCATCAGCACCGCGTGGGCGAGGCTGCGTCCGCCCAGGTGCAGCAGTTCGAGCGCCTCGTCGAAGCGCGCGGTGTCGGAGGCACCCGGAGTACAGATCGGGAAGAGCTTGTCGACGTCGTCGTAGGAGCCGAAGACGTCGGTCTCGATCAACGCCTCGCGAGCACGCATCCAGTTCTCGTTACCGGTGACGGTGTTGATCTCGCCGTTGTGAGCGATGCGGCGGAACGGGTGGGCCAGCGGCCACGACGGGAAGGTGTTGGTCGAGAAACGCGAGTGCACGATCCCCAGCGCACTGGTCAGCCGGTCGTCCTGCAGGTCGAGATAGAACGCCTTGAGCTGCGGGGTGGTCAACATTCCCTTGTAGACGAACGTCTGTCCGGAAAGGCTTGGGAAATACACGGTTTCGCGGCCCGGGCCGTCCTGCCCTGGACCCTTGTTGCCGAGTTCGTGCTCGGCGCGTTTGCGAATGATGTAGGCGCGCCGCTCCAGTTCCATGCCGTTGGCGCCGGCGATGAACAGCTGACGGAAGGTGGGCATCGCGTCGCGGGCCAACGCGCCCAGCGACGACTCGTCGGTCGGCACGTCGCGCCAGCCGAGCGTTTGCAGACCCTCGGCCTCGACGATCTTCTCGACCGCCGCACACGCCGACGCCGCTTCTCTCGACGACTGCGGCAGGAATGCGATGCCGGTGGCATAGCTACCGGCATCAGGCAGCTCAAAATCGACGACCGCGCGCAAGAACTGATCCGGAATCTGGATCAGGATGCCGGCGCCGTCGCCGCTGTGCGGCTCGGCGCCCTGCGCGCCGCGATGCTCGAGGTTGAGCAGCGCGGTGATCGCCTTATCCACGATGTCGCGGCTGCGGCGGCCGTGCATATCGACGACCATGGCCACCCCGCATGAGTCGTGCTCGAATGCGGGGTTGTAGAGCCCCGTAGAGCCCGAGCGGTTGGGCGCCATTCCCACCTGACCCTTCCCCAGAAACCTTCTGCCGCGGAATTCAAGAATCATCTCCGTTGGCGCCGCGCCCGGGAGGCTGGCGGGCTAGGCCCCATCGGTCTTGTCGATATGCTGCTCGGCTTGCGGCGGTGATCCGGTTGGGGATGCATCCGTGCAGCGCTGGACGGTGGCCCTGTACCCGGTTTTCGACAAGTCGTAAAACGATATGACAAAACCCGCCTGACATGCCAACTTGATCCCATACTAACCTGCCGCCCGGCGATGCTGCGTCGTTGCGGCGACACCGCCCGGCTGCTTTGCCCGGTCAGGCTGTGACGCTGGCCGCCGCCCATGCGATTCGCCCAGGCTATTTGCTGTGACGGCCTTCAACCGACGGCCAGAGCAGCGCGCGGCGCAGCTGCAACTCTGCTCGATCCGGTGATGCACCTCACCGCAGACGGGTGCTCGCGCGGGGTCGGTTTCGCACGGCCCGTCGGCGGCAGGTGATCGACTTGACCACTGTGCTATTGGGGGAGCCGTGGCACATCTACGATGCCCTTGTCGGGCGTAGCCGCTTCGACGGACCGATTTCGCTCGCGCTAACGGAGAATCCATGAGCTTGGCCGAACAGGAAGCGCGCGGGCTGATCGACGTTTACATCCCTGCCTGGACCACGCAAGACCCGCCATCCTTGAGCTCATGAGCGAGCGCGACGACTTCCTGCGGGACCGGCTACGGTCCGCTCCTCCTCCCGGGGGTCCGCCACCGCGGCCAGCACACCCGCCGGCCGACGGTCCGCGATCGGCGCCGCCCCAGCAGCCAGCTCCACCGCGGCGCGCCACCGGATCGCACCGAGCTTCGTGGGGTGGCCTCGACATTTCCCCGGTTGCGCCCAAACCGCGGCGGCCTATTCCTAAATACGGCTGGCGACGCGTCGTGTGCAACGCCACTTTCGGTCTGATCAACCCCGGGCCGTCGGCGCAGGAGAGGCAAGAAGCCGGCTATGAGGCGGCCATCGGGTCTGCGCTGCACGGTAATTACAAGGTGGGCGTCCTGGGCAAAGGCGGTGTCGGAAAAACCACCATTGCCGCGAGCGTCGGGTCGATCTTCGCTGAGCTGCGCCGTCAGGACCGCGTGGTGGCTGTCGACGCCGACACTGCCTTCGGCCGGCTGGGCAGCAGGATCGACCCGCGGGCCAGCGGCTCCTACTGGGAACTTGCCGCCGACCGAAATCTTCAGTCGTTCGGCGATGTGACCTCGCGGGTCGGCAGCAATTCGGCGGGCCTGTATGTGTTGGCCGGCGAACCCACGGCCGGTCCGCGGCGGGTGCTCGATCCCGCGCTTTATCGCGAAGCCACATCGCGGCTCGACCGTCACTTCACCATCTCGATCATCGACTGCGGCTCTACGATGGACGCCCCGGTCACCCAGGAGGCGCTGAGCGACCTCGACGCGCTGATCGTGGTGTCATCGCCGTGGGCAGATGGGGCCTCCGCGGCGGCGCAGACGATGGAATGGCTTGCCGCACACGGACGTACCGGCCTGCTGCAGCGCACCGTGGTGGTGCTCAACGATTCTGACGGGCACTCCGATAAGCGCACCCGTTCAGTGCTGGCGCATCACTTTCTCGACCGCGGACAGACGGTGGTGGAGGTGCCTTTCGATCCCCACCTGCGGCCCGGCGGCGTCATCGACGTGCGGCACGAGATGGCCCGCACGACGCGACGCAGATTGCTGCAGATCGCGGCTGCGATCGCGGGGTTCTTCGCGTCCCGGCCGAACGAGACGCGAGAAACCCGCTAACCCGCCACCGAGCCGGTCCGCGCTGCCGGGTCGGCGGTGGCTTCGATTTTGGTGACCAGATCGCCGTGGATGGTCAGCACGATCACAGCGAACAGCCGTCGCTCGGCGAAGGCCAGCAGCACGGGTTGGCCGGCGGGGCCGCTGACCACCGTCACACCCGGCCCCAGGTAGCGCAGCAGGTTGACGGCGACATCGTGCGGGCCGTGGTTGATCTGCGGGGGCAGCGCAGGGTCGACGAGCAGCGTGCCGACACCCCACACCGTCGGGTCCAGCACCTGCGCCAGCGCCTGCAGATCGCCGTTAGCGCAGGCGGTGATGAATTTGTCGGTGACAAGCTGGTGCTCTGCTACTGATACGTCCCCCGGCTTGGGTTGTGCGCCAGCGAATTTCGCCCGCGCGCGCCGGGCCAGTTGGCGACACGTCCCGACCGGGCGGCCCACCGTCTCGGCGATCGTGTCGAACGGCATCCCGAACACGTCATGCAAGACAAACGACACCCGCTCCCCCGGGCTGAGCCGGCGCAGTACCTCGAGCAGCGCGGTGCGGACCTCGTCGTCGAGGGTGACCCGATCCGCCGGGTCCAGCCGGCCGGACTGGTTGAGCGCGGCCACCTCCGGGCCGATGTCGCCAGGCCGCTCGTAGCGCGCGCGCGCCGAACGCACCTGGTCGAGGCAGAGCCGGCCGGCCACCACCGTCAGCCAGGCGCGGACATCCTCGATCTCATCGGGGTCGGCGCGTGACAGCCGCAGAAACGTTTCCTGCGCAACGTCTTCGGCGTCCCCGACGTCGCCCAGCATCTGGTAGGCGAGGTTGACCAGGTACGGGCGGTGACGACGCCAGGCGTCGGCGATCTGGTCGTTGGCTGACTGCGGTTGGCTCATTTATTCACGACGATCTGGTCTGCGAAAAAGTTACGCGCTGCGGTGCGTAACTTTTCCACCTTTGGGCCCGTCGTAGATGCAAAGCACGCTAATGAAGGAGGCCACCATGACGATCGTCGTTACCGGAGCGACCGGCAATGTCGGGCGCCCGCTTGTCAGCGCACTTGCCACCGCCGGTGCACCGGTGCGCGCGGTCACCCGCCAACCGGAGACCGCCGGATTTCCTGACAGTGTCGAGGCGGTGAGCTCGGCCCTCGATGCGCTGTCCGGAGCGTCGGCAGTGTTCCTCAATTCCCGCGCCCTGGGCTCTGATCTCGCCGACGTCGTGGCGCTGGCGAGACGCAGCGGGGTGGCCAAGCTGGTTGCGCTGTCGGCCATCAACGCCGACGACGAGTTCTCCCGGCAGCCGTCGCGGTTTCGTGGCGACCGCAACAAGGAAGTCGAGCAACTCGCCGTCGACTCGGGCCTGGCCTGGGTGAGCCTGCGGCCGGCGGTGTTCGCCTCGAACTTCGTCGGCATGTGGTCGGCGCAGGTGCGCGCCGGTGACGTCGTCGGTGGGCCGTACGCCGCGGCGTCGGCCGCGCCGATCGTCGAAACCGACATTGCCGCGGTGGCCGCGCAGGCCCTGCTGACCGATGACTTTGTCGGACAGCAGATCCCGCTGACCGGGCCGCAGGCGTTCACCAACTCCGAGTTGGTGGAGATCATCGGCACCGTCCTGGGCCGCCCGCTTCGGTACCTCGAGGTGCCACCGGATGTGGTACGGCAGCGCTTCATCGGTTTGGGTCTGGGCGCCGAGTTCGCCGACGCGTACACCGCGATGCTCGCCGACGCCCTCGACAAGCCGGCGCTGGTGACCCGTGAAGTGGAGAAGATCACCGGCCGCCCGGCGACCACCTTCGCGCAGTGGGTTGCTGATCACCGCGAGCTGTTCACCAACTAGGCAAGGAGACCGAACATGTCCAATCCCCGTCCACCGCGCTACCTCAAGCCGATGAACAAGGTGATGATGGCCGTGCAGAAGCTCGGCATACCGACCGGGCCGGCGATGGTGTTGACCGTGCCCGGCCGCAAGTCGGGTCAGCCGCGCAGCACACCGATGACACCGTTCGAATTCCAGGGCTACCTCTACGTGGTCGCCGGTTATCCCGGAGCGGACTGGGCCGCCAACGCCCGAGCAGCGGGCACCGGCACACTCAGCAGGGGAAGACGCGCCCGGCCGGTCAAGATCGTCGAACTGACGGCCGCGCAAGCGCGTCCGGTACTTCGGGCCTTCCCGGTGCAGGTGCCCGTCGGCGTGGCGTTCGCCAAGCGTTCCGGCATGGTCGTGGACGGCACCTCCGACGAATTCGAGGCGCTGGCAGGTCGCCTCGCGGTCTTCCGGTTCGACCCGGTCACGCCTTAACGATCAGGCAGATGGCTGGCGTTCAAAGCTGAACCGGCACATGCTTTTCCGCACACGCGTCGACACCGCGGCGACGATGTCCTGGGTGCGCAGCGTCTCCAGATCTTCGATAGTCACCGAGCCCTTGTCGGTGCGGTGCTGGGCGGCCACCCGGGAATCGCGCAGCCGCTCGGCGCGCTCGACGACGTTGCGGGCAAACCGTCCGTTCTGCATGACGTCGATGCCGTGGCTGCCGTCGGGCGCCAGATAGGCCCGTAGCGTCTTGCAGGCGATGTTCAACGCTTCGCGGGCGGCGGGCTCGATCACGGTGGCGCGCGGCCGGCCGTAGCGGACCGCGATCTCCACCAACTCGTCGGGAGCGTAGGACTCGAACCGCAACTTGCGGTTGAACCGGCCCGCCAAACCCGGGTTCACGGTGAGGAATTCGTCGACTTCCTTCTCGTAACCCGCACCGATGAAACAGAAGTCGAACCGATGCACCTCGAGTGCGACCAGCAATTGGTTGACCGCCTCCATCCCGATCATGTCGGGGCGGCCGTCGTGGTGGCGCTCCACCAGTGAGTAGAACTCGTCCATGAACAGGATGCGGCCCAGCGACCGGGCGATCAGCTCGTTGGTCTTCGGGCCGGAGGCCCCGATGTGCTCGCCGCAGAAGTCAGCCCGTTTGACTTCGATGATCTCCGGATGCCGGACGATGCCCAGCCCGGCGTAGATCTTTCCGAGCGCCTCAGCGGTGGTCGTCTTACCGGTGCCGGGCGGACCGACGAGCAGCATGTGGTTGGTCTGGTTGGTCACCGGCAGCCCGGCCGCCAACCGCAGCGCGCGGACCTCGATCTGGTCCTCGAGTTCGGCCACCGCCCGTTTGACTTCGCTCAACCCGACCTGGTTGTTGAGCAGGGCACGACCTTCGGCCAGCAGCTCTTCGCGCCGCTCTTCGTTCTGTTCTTCGCGGCGCTCCTGCTCGGACCGCTCGGTGGTGACGTCCCATTTATTGCTGCGGGTGTTGATGGTTTCCTCGTCGGTGACCACCAGCTGCAGGTTCGGGTCGGCCAGCGCTTCCTTGGCCGGCTCGATCAGCGCCCCGTTGATCGTCGCCCTCGACAGCCAGACCTGTGCCTTGTCCTCCTGATCGAGCTGGCGGTGAGCCATTCCCCGCACATAGGCGAGATCTGCTGCGATCAGCGGGAATTCGTCGGATCGATCGCTGTCACCGCGGTGTCGGTCAGCTGGTGGCGGCGCGCCTCGGCCACGCCGGCGTGTCCGGCCCGCAAATCGACCCGATCTGCCCAGTCCAGCGCGACACGCCCCTGCCCGAGATGGGCGGCGGCATGCGCGGCCAGCGCGTTGGTGGCCGCGGTGACCGCCGACATGATGATCGCCTGCGGCGGCAATACGGTGGCCGCTACCGAGATCACATCGGGCCAGCGCTGCGTGGCGAACATCAGGTAGGCCCGCACATACTGCTGCCACTGATGGTTCTCCCAGGTATCCAGCAGCGTCGAATCTTTCAGCAGCGATTCGGCTTTCTCGTACTGGCCGTCATCGACCAGCGCGCTGGCCAGCGCCAACCCGGCGTGCGATGACTCGGTCACCGAGATCGCCAGATAGGGCCCGGCTTTGATCGACGCCGACAGCCGAACACCGAGCCGGTTGGTCTCCCGGTGCAGCCGCGCCCCGTACGCGTACAGCTGCTGCAGCGTCGACAGCGCCTCGTCGCCGGCGGCGATCCGGCCCAGCCACGCATCCGCCATCGACGGGTCGATCTCAGTGGCCTCGCGGAACCGCGCCTGGGCGGCCGACGGGTCGCTGTCGAACAACGCCATGGCCTGATCGAACCGCTTGCGCGCGGCGGCCGTGGTACTGCTACTGGTCATGACTCGTCTCATCTAGTCCACCGGTTCGAGCTCGGTTGTCCTCAGGCTCGTCGGCTCTGACGATATGTAACGATTCTCGGCCCGGAACAACTCGACCTCAACCGTATGGAGTTGTCCGGCGGCCGTCACATCGACGGTCGCCGGGCCGATCTGGGTGATCGAGCACATCGGCCGATCCCCGGTAGGGCGTTCCCGGCTCCCCGATCGAGATCAGGGTGTTCGGCCGCGGCGCCGGGGTGACGGTGCCGTCGACAACGCTGACGGTGGTGCCGGCTATCGGCCTGACCTGGTCGCCCACCGCAATGTCGGGCATCCGCACACTGGCCCACCGCTGCTGGTCGCGGGTATGCACGGTGATCCGCTCGCCGGCGCCGGCCAGTCGCACCACGATTCGTTTGGCCAACGCGTCCTGGGCGGCGATATGCACCCGACTGAACTCTCCCGGGTCGTCCAGCGGCAGCATCAGCCGGTTACCGGCGTCGACCTTGCCGAGCAGCACACCCGAGGGTCCGATCGGAATGATCAGCGGTTCGCGCCAGAACACCGCGACGGACGCCGTGCAATGTCGGCATCGGTCCGCAGAGGTTGGCCGCGATCGCCCGTGCCTGCTCGCCCGGCAGCGTCTTCAACATGAGGCTCGGTGGAGCTGTCGGCGGCTGCGCGGTGCGCACGGTCACCGTTGCCGTATGCTGCCGTCGGCGAAGACGGTGATGTTCTGGATGATCCCGTCGGCCCGCAGCGCCCACGCGTGTTCCAAGTTCTCCGCGGTGATGTCGGCGGGCCGGTACCAATAAGTCGTCAACCAACCGCCCTCGCCCCGCGCGGTACGCCACCGTTGGTGCTGCGCGTTCAGCGCAGAGGAACCCAGCCGCCGCTCCAACTCGACGATGTCCGTCGCGGTGGCGACCTTGGCGCGAAGACCCTGCTGCCGCAACGCCGCACTGATCCGCTGCGCCGCGGCCAGCGTCGCGGTACCGACCGAGGTACGCCATTGCAGCGCTTCGGCATTGGGGAACGACGCGATCCGCACGATCAGCCAGGTCTCCCGCTGGCCGGCATACGGCGGCGTGCCGATCAGGGTGTCGTAGACCCGCGGATAGTCGCCGCTGCTACGCCGCCGGGCTCCGAGGCTGACCACGCTGAGCGATTCGATCGTCAGACCCAGGCTCTGGTGCAGCAGCGGCAGCAGATCGGCGACGTCGAGGGTGTTTTCGGTGTACGTCGCCGTCGACCCGGTGAACAGGGTCGGCCGATGCGCCTTGCCGAGCAGCTGCACCGCCACCCCCGCGACGCCGTCCTGGTACCGCACGCCACCGCCGGAACGGTCGTTGGCCACCGTGATGGGTTCGTTCAACGTGATCGCTCGACCACGCCGGCGCAACAGGATCAGCCACGACCATAACGGCTGACGACGCCACGGGATCACACCGGCCGCCACTGCGAGCACCAAAGCCACTGCGGCGCCGGGGTATCCGCCTAACGCCCAGCCGATGAGGCCGGTAGCGAGGACGCCGACGATGATCGCCAGCCTTGTCGTAGCCGTCATCGCTCCCGCCTAGCCCGTGCAACCAGCGACGCGATCATCACCGCGGCAACGACTAGACCCGCGAACACCAGTGCCACGTTGCGGGCGCGGTGATCCGGCGGCGGCGGCGGTGCGGCCGGCACGATCAGCCGGCTCTGGGCGCCGGGCGCAAGGCGATCGCCGGGCGGCACATTGAACGTCAATGCGGCGACCGGATCCACCACCCCGTAGCCGACCTGGTTGTCCACCCCGCGTGGCGGGTTGTGCGCTGTCTGCAGAATCCGGTTGATGGTCTGATGGGCGGATAACCCCGGGTACTTGGCGCGCACCAGCGCGGCTACGCCGCTCACATAGGCCGCCGAAAAGCTCGTCCCCCAGAACGGCATGTTCTTATCACCCGGCCGGATCGGCGGATAGGCGTTCACCGGTCCCCCGGTCTGCGGAGACAATCCCATGATTCCGACGCCGGGCGCCGCGGCGGCCACCCACGGGCCGGAAAGGCTTTTGCTGATCGGGGCGCCGGTGTTGTCCACGGCACCCACGGACAGCACGTAATCGGAGAACCAGGACGGCGACGACACCGTCTTGACCTGATGCCAGTCACGCGGATCATTGGTGTCCAACGGGTCGAAGCCGGGATTCTGGGCACACTCGTCTTCGCCCTCGTTGCCGGCGGCGGCGACGATCACCGCGTCCTTCACGGTCGCGGCGTACCAGACCGCGGCTCCAATAGCGCTCTGGTCCAACGGATCAGCCGCCGATACGCACGCGGTGACGCTGACATTGATCACCTTGGCGCCCATGTTGGCCGCATGCACGATCGCGCTGGCCAGCGTGGCGACGGTGCCGGCCTTCTTCCGGGCTTCCATGTCGCCGCCACCCGGATGCTCCGGCTCGTAGGCCCGCGAGGATTGGCGGATCGAGATGATCCTCGCGTGCGGTGCTACTCCGGCGACCCCATCCGGCGCTCCGGGCGGGGGTGGCGGCACCTCGGGGTCGTCCGGCTGCGCGGGCGCCGGGATCGCCGGGCCCGTTCGACGGTTCGTCGGGCGGAGGCGGTGGCGGCGGCGGAGCCGGTTTGGTTTCGGTGACGGTCACCGGCGACGGCGGCGGGGGAGGCGCGGCCGGAGGCGGTGGTCCGCCGGGCGGTGGTGGTGCCGCGTCTGTCGCCGGTGGCGCCCGCCGGTGGCGGAAACGCAGGGACGGCGGGCATCGGAGGCGGGCATCGGGGCGCCCTGGGGTGCAGCTCCGATCAGCGACGCCACAACGGTGCCGTGCGAATCACAGTCCATCAGTCCGTCGCCGCCCATGATGTAGTCACCGCCGGGAACTACCGATAGCCGGTGGCTGGGGTTGACCCCGGTGTCGATGACGGCGACGGCCACTCCATTACCCGTCGAGTACTGCCAGGCCTTGGCGACGTTGAGCATCGTGAAGCCCGGCGCGGGAACCGCCACGTTCGGATCGGCGACGGTGATGGTCCTGGCGCAGATGTTGCTTTGCCGCATCGGCTGATCCGGGGCCGGCTTGCCGTCCGCGGGTACCCGGCCGGGGTCGACGTCCGGCCGCGGAATCGCCTGGGCCGCAGGAAGACCGGCCGATAATCCGACCAACAGGCTGGCGAGCATGAGCGGCGGAGATCCGCCGTGGCGCCGAGCGCGAAGTCTCATCGCATGCGCACCCAGGTGAACAATCCACCGATCCAGGCGGCCATCGGTAGTGCGGCGATGATCGCCACTATCTCCAGCCATTCGGCGATCATCCGCACCAACGGGGTGAACCTGGTGATGGGCACCAACAGCGCCGCCACCAGGCCGGCACCGGCGAATCCGGCCAGTATCAGCGCGGCCCAGAGCACCGAGTCTGCCGACGCTGCGGGCTCGTGCAGAACGTATTTGATGACGCCGACGCAGCCGCGGCCGCAGCCCCGCACACCAACGCGATGGCCTGCCGCTTGTCGGCGAACGCCCGTCCGCGGCTGATGAAGATGAGCACGAAAAGACCGGACAGCACAAGGCGGCGCCACTGCGGTGATGACCGGGCATCAGCGTGGCCCAGACCGCGGCCGGCAGCGTCAGGCTCGCGCCGACGCAAATACCGGTCAGCACGTTGTTCGCGGTAACCGCGGCGGCCGCGATCTGTGTCCCACGTGGGGTGGTATCCGGGCTCAGTTCCTCCTCGGCGGCCTCGTCCACCGGCGACACCGCGTCGACCGGCAGTCCGGCGCTGCGCCGAAAGAGGTCGCGGCCGGTGACCGACCCGAAATACGGCGGCCGGATCCGGGCGGACCAGAGCGCGATCGTGGGCGCCAGGGTCAACAAGAACAGCAGAATGACCAGGGTGCACATGCCCAGCCACTGGGCTGGAACCGGCCGCCACATCCGGGCCGTGGCGACCACCCCGCCCAGCCCGCACAAGTGTCACAATCGAGGCCGCCACGTTGACATAACGTTGGGTCATCACCGCTATCCCGCAGGTGAGCATCCCAGCCGCGAGAGCTGCGATGAACAGATGGGCGGCTCCGACGTTGCCCGGAGCACCCGCACCCAGACTCACCGCAAGCAGTGGCACCGCAACCCACGCGAACCCGCCCACCAGGTCGGTGCGATGCGGCCACCACCGCGCCGCCGCGCCCGCGCCACCGATCGCAAACAGGCCGAGAACGCCCGTCACAATGCTCGGGATCAGCGAATCGCTGGCGATGCGGTTACGTATAGCCAACCCCAGCACCGACGCCGCAATCATCGCCAGGATGGCCAGCGACGTGTGCGCCGCGGTGTCGGCCGTGACGGGTTCGAACAGCTTCTTGCCCATGCGCGCAAGACCGGTGGACAACGACTCGTATTGGGGCTCGAACGAATCGCCCTCCATCGCGGGCACCAGCACCAGCGTGGCGCCGTCCTCGACGCCCAATTCGTCGAGGGTTTTGGTGACGTCGAGCCGCACTCCGTTGGCTTTGTGCAACTCGTAGCCGACGCCGGATTCCAGGCCGATCAAACCCCGACGTTTGAGTTCATCGTTGAGTAACTCGACGATGTTGTCGACGAACACCTCGACCGGCACCGACGCCGGATATACCTGGGAGACAAGGTGTTCGCCACATACCACCGCGACTGCGCAACGCGCCGGAAATGCGACCTTCGCCATTACCGTGGCCTGTCGGCATCGGGAACATATTTGTCCGCCAACGCCGCAGTAATCTCGAATAGCCGTAGTCGTGTTTTTTTCTGCAATTCGTGTCGGGTGTCGATAATCCCGCCCTTGGCCAAATGCGGGTCGAAAGGCATGAATTCGACGGTCGCTCCTGATTGGCTGAAACGTTCGGTAAGATAGGCCCGCGCGTCCGCATCGTATTTATTGCGGCTGTTATTCAAAACGACCATGCTGCGAGACACCAATTCGTGATAACCCATTGACCGCAGCAAATCGATAGACCGCGTGACCGGTAGCGAAGTATCGGCGGTGAGTCCCGACACGAAGACGAGCGTGTCGCAGGCGTCGAATACGGCCTTCATCACCGGGTGCTCGAGGTCGTCGGAGGTGTCCACCACGATCACGTTGTGCGTGCGGCGCAGCCGCGACAGCACACCGGCGAACATCGACGGCACCAGCGGCCGCGGTTGGTCGGACGCCCGGTTACCCGCGAGCACGTCAAGCCCTAAGCTGTTCTGCCCCAAGTGTTCCCGGATGTCCGCATAGCCCTGAACGTCGGTGTCGTTCAAGACGGCGGCGTAATCGCCGGGCGGGGACTCGTCGATCCGCCCGGCCAGTGTTCCGAAGCCGGGCGCGGCGTCGATGGCGACCACGTTCTCCGGCCGGCATTCCCGGAACACCGCGCCGATGCACGCCGTCATCGTGGTCTTGCCGACACCGCCCTTACCGGAGACCACTCCGACGACGTACTGCTTGCGGATGTGCCGGCGTATCCGACCCTGCAATTCGCGGTAATGCCGTTCGGCCGGCGATTCACCGAGATTTATGGTCTGAAACGACGCGCCATATATGAACTTGCGCCAGCCCGATCCGGGCGGGATTTTGCGCGGTGCGACCATATCGGAGATGCGCAATGTTTCCGAAACGGAGTCTGGGTGTTGAGGATGCGAACCCGCAGGCTGTCTCGGCGTCTGCCGACCTTGCTCGGGCAAATTAGGCGCCGCTTTCCACGGATTTGTCACGATGCCGATGCTAACATGCGCGCCATACCCCTCGCTTACACAACCTTTCGATACGAATGCCATTCCTCATTGGCGGGAAGGCGCCGCATCATCCGGTTCACCGCGGCCGCGATGCTGCTGCTGGAGCCGGGCGCGATGATCATCCATCTCTTGCCGTCCGATATGAAATGCTCGCCGATGAGCCGCCCCTCGGGGGTGTCGGCGATGGTGACCACGCTCTGCTCGAAATGCTTGCGGGTGGGCTGACCGGAGTCGACGCCGGACTGGATAGCGACGATGAAGGCGCGCGCCGTCCGACGCATGTCGGCGGCCATCATCAGGACCTGGAGCTGATCCCCGTCCAGCCGCTCGCGAAGCAGGTGCTGCCGCAGCATCTCCTGGCCGTTTACCCCGGCCATCACCTGGTCGATATCCACGGTTACCGGCTGCAGGGGAGCCGGGTCCATCGATCCGCACAGCCGATCGATCTGGGCGTTGACGATGTCATTGGCAGCGGACTCGCTGCTGGAGGTGCCGGCTCCGCTGATGCGGACGACGTCCTCTGACCGTTCGAAGACAACCCACCATTGGGCAAACCGGGCAAGCAATGCTCTGGCGGGCATATCGCCGCCGCCGGGCGTGGACAAGTGAATCATGAGCGCCACGTCACGACGGGCCAGCACGGTCAGCCATTCCGTCACGGTGGTGTCAACCACCCCGGCATCGTCGATCACGCCCACATCACGCAGTTCGGCCGCGATCGGATGCGCAAGCGCCATATGCCGCGTCTCAACGCTGGGCAAGATCGGCCGCAAACCCAGCTCCGGGGCAAGCACCTCGATCCCGGTGAGTACCTGCAGCACCCACAGCCCGTCAATAGTGGTGGTTAACACAGTTGTCCTTAAGCCACAGCGCGGGACGCACGATCGCGCGTGCGCCCCGCGAGCGGGTGTGGTGCGAGACCTACAAGCTCATCGATTGTCCACCAGCGATATCGGTGTTGCCCATGTGCGTCAAACGATGTCAACACGGCGCCGCTGTGGCTTGTGATGGTGTCGGCAATGTGTTTTGCCGTATTGGTGTGTACCTGAAGGGTTTGATGGAAAGCGTCACCGGCGGCACCTTGAAGATATTCGGCCACCAACGCGTTACCGGCATTCATCATTTCGTCTGCGTGATCGTGAAGCGTCTGCGCCGCTACTTTGAAGAATTGCGCCAAACCGTCGCCGGCCCCGTAGTCGTACAACATACTTGTCATCTTTGCTCCTTATGCGTGTTGAAATTTATGTGTGGAAAGTGTCTGTGGGATTCAGAAATGTTGCGACCGCGTTGATCACGTCGACGACGGGGTCGCACCGCCACCGGGGTGCACCGATTGCAGGGCGTGGCGCGCGCTCTCTTCCTGAGCGATGGCGTGCTGCTGGAAATTGTTCAGTTGGTGCATCAGTTCCTGGGTCGAAGCCACCATCCTAATAAGATCGGCACTGAACTTGCTCCGAGACCATCGTCGATGTCATGGAGGCGTCGCCGCCCCATCCGACGCCCATAATGTCGTGAGAATGGGCCACGTATTGCTGCCCAAGCGTTTGTGCTTCGGTCAGCAGATTCTGGGCCTTCATGGATCATTGCGCTCTATTGGTTCAACCGATACAAGTGTTTTCGGCGTTGCCATTTGTATCTCCCTTATTGATGTGGACCGGCCCCGCGGATCCGGAGCATTGAATCAAAGTGTAGTGACTTTGTGGCAGCTGTCACTTCGCCTATTGTCAGCTCCTATAACCGCTCCTGACCAGCGGATATGGCTACGATCGAGGCTGAATCACCGCAACCCGGGCACGACTAGACCTCCTGCCTGTCGCGGTCGACGACGATGCGCTGTGCGTCACCTTGTCTTTGTCCGAGCCGCCGTTCTCGCGGCCCAGCATGCCCGCAGCTTGCGGGGGACATGGGCATGGCGCCGCCGCTCGGTCGTAGCTGTGGTCGGCCCGCGGAGATCGGCCGCGTTGAGCAAACCACTGGGTTTAAGGCCCGTCGGCCGGCCGCCGTTTCTGGCTCGAACGTGCTGGCGGGGCGGGTAAAGCTGGTTAAACCCGCGCCGGGATACCCGGCCCCGACAGCGCCTACGCCCCCGCCGAGGCTGCTGGCTGCGCCGCCGCCGGCTCCGCCTAATGGTCCGGCCAGCCCGGCTGCGGCGGTTTCAGCGGCGGCGGCGTTCGGCGATCCCATACGACGGAGAAGCCGCCCATGAAGGTTTGCATCAAGCCGGTGAAACTCTGGGTGCCGCTCGGACAGACGCCTGGGTCGGGCCGCTGGCCATTTCCTGCAACGGTTGGGTGGCACCCGACAGCAGACCTTGCGCCGATCCCATAAACGACTGCAACCGTCGGCCATGCCGGCGGCCGGCGCGGCCGCTTGCCCCGCCGCGTCGCCGAGCCCAGAGGACGCTTGGGCCCGGTGTCCGCCGCCGTCTGAGCGACGGTCTCGACCGGGGCCGCCGGCGACAGGCCCGCTGGGGTGATCGGTGGCGGCGTCGACGTACGATCGACCCCATCAGGGTGTTCAGCGCGGTGGCATAGGTCAGGCCGACATTCATGTTCTGGGGGGTGAAGTTGCCCCAGTACATTTCTTCATTCGCCGCGATCGCCGGGGTATTGCAACCGCAGATATTGCTGGCGTACAGCGCGGCGGTTTCGTCGCGGTTGGTTTGGCAAACGAGCGCGGGTATCACCGCAGACCTGGCGACCGTATTGGCTTCCACCGCGGCTTGGCCGATCGCCATATGTTTGAGGCAGTGGGCCGCCAGCGGCTCCAGGCCGAGGAAGTTGAGTTCGCTTCCTTTCAGCCCGTAGGCGGCGCCGCCGAGGCCTAGCCACTGCTCAAGGGTCGCGCCGATGTTGGCCACCGACATCCCCATGGAAAGTTCGTGCTGGATCGATTCGGCAAGCCATGCCGCGATATTGGCGACGATAGTCGCCGGGTTACTGGTCTCAAGGAGCGCTCGCAACGCTTTCGGGTGGGCCGAACCATAACGGGTCGGGCATGTCGCCTTATTAGATGATGTTGTTGACGTTCGTGGAACTAATCAGTTCTTGGAGGACATAGTTGAGCGAGGCGAGGCTTTGCGCGCCCGCGTAGGCGGTCCGTTGCCCAACATGCGCCTGCGACGCGGCGATGTAGCCGGCGCCGGCGGAGTTGAGGGCCGCCGTGAAGGCCGCATCGTCTGATGTGGGCACCATCGGCGTTGTTGCGGTGAGGGCCGCCGCCCGGCCGCGGTGCTCGCTTCCATCTCGCCGCTAATAGCCATCTCGGTGACCGCCGACAAATTCGCGGCGGCCGGAACATGAACTGGAAAATCCCGTCATCGTGTCTCCCCAGGTTGTGTTTGGCGGATCCAACTCCCCGGTGTGTCCCGAGTCTAAAGTGTTACGGCGATCTGCTGTGTGCACAAGTTTGCTGCAAGCGGAGCGCCGCCCGCTATCTCGGCCCCGTCCGGCGTTCCTACCAGCACTCCTTCAATCTGCCCATCAGTGGTGACCAGCAGGCCACGTCCGGGCGGCAGTTGCTGGGCACTGATCCTGCCGTGAACTTTGACGGCGGACGGGTCATTGTCCATGAACAGCGTCGGCGAGCGGGACCCGGTCAATTTCTGCAGCAACGGATTCATCACCGACCTGTGAAGCCCAGTTCCCGGGAAGGCGGGACGCGATGACGTGCAGGCCGACCTCGCGGCTGCGTTCGATCAAGCCCCACAGCGGCGCGGTGGCCGCCGGCTTCAACACCTGATTGTGGGCTCGGAGTTCGTGTTCGTCGTCGATCAGAACAAAGTGGTGCGCGCCCTCCCAGGACTTGAGGTTCAGCAGTTCCTCCTGAGTCAGACCCGACGGCGGGAGCCGATCCTGCAACTCGGCGGCCAATTCGGCGATCACGGTGTCGATGTCGTCTGCGGTATAGGCGTACGCGCGCACGTGCGGACCCTGGATCTTGCCGATCAGCGTGGTCTTCGGGTCGATGATGGTGATCTGGGCCTGCTCCGGGCCGAACCGGCTCATGATCGCTTGTCCGATAGCTGCCAGGGTCGCTGGTTTTTCCGCACAACTGACGGCCCATCACGAGCATGTTGGGCACCATGCGGGCTCGGCAGCGCCACCGGCGCAAGCGCACTCTCGCCGATGCGCGAACGGAATGTTCAACGGGTCGGCGGCCGCGTGCCGTGGCGGCGAAGGCGGCGATGATCTCGCTCAACGCCACTCGCTCCGGCAGCCGGGACAGCCGTTCGACCTTGGCGGTCCCGGTGACTTCGGCGATCAATGCGCCGACGCCGCGCGTCCCCACCCGTTGACCGTCGGTCCCGGTGACTTCGGGCACCCCGATCAACAACTCGTGGCCGTCCCTGGTGAGCGCCGAACCCTGGCCGGTCCAGGGTGTTACGCGCGGCTCGGCGCTATTCCATCGAATTGCCCATCTGGGATCTCGTCTGGATTGCTCAGCCGAAGCTGGATTCGCGCGTTCGACACGGTCAGCAGCCCTGCTTTTGACCGACGAACCAGCCGTTGGAGCTTGTCATGACGTGCACGCCGTAGGACAGACCCTGGCGCGCGAGCGCGATCGCCCGATCGCCCATGCCGGGGTCCTTCTCATAGAGGTCGCCGTAGTTGTCGATGACGAGGAAGACGTCGCCGAACTTGTCGTTGGGATCGGTTCCCCCGCCGCCGGCCGCACCGAACCGTCGCTCCCGGAACTCGGAGATATCGATCTGGTAGTGCTTGAACGACGCCTCCCGGGCACGGATCAGTCCCTCGAGCGTGGCGATGGTCCGCGACACCCCCTCGGTGTCGTTCAGGCTGACCACACCGGCAACGTGCGGTACCTCTTCGACCGGATAAAGCGCGGCGCCGATGCAGAAGAACGTCACCCGTTCCGGGCGGTACATCAAAGCGGCCGAGGTCATCAAGGTCATCAGCGTGGTGGACTTGCCGCGCTGGGCGGTCGCGACCACCATCACGTTGTCCATCTCGGCGTCGATCGCGTGCACCCGTTGCGCGTGCTCGTCGGGAATGTCGACGATCCCGACCGGAAAAACCAAACCCGGGTTCTGCCCGTAGTCGACATGCCAGGGCTTGCCGCGCCAGTGCGCAACCAAAGCGTCGGCCTGCTCACTGACTTCCAGTGGGGCAGCCAGATTTGGTGCGGCAGCCGAGCGGGGTGGGAAACGAGCGACTCGCGGATGACGTCGAGGATCTTCTTCTTCTTGAAACCGTCGCTGATGGAAAAGGAACTCGTCGGGTTCCTCGGGTTCGTCGGCAACGGCCAGCGCCGCGGTGTCCTCGCTGGGCTGAGCGGCTGGTACTCCCAGGTGAGGGGCGCGGCTGGGAGAAGCTGACATCGATCGTCCTGTTCGACGTCGCGACCTTCTTGGGCAACACGAACGGCGCCGACAAGTAGAAGCACCGGAACGGCTCGAGATCACGCGGGCCGACCTTGAGCAGCGCGTACCCGTTCTCCTTCGACGGCAGGTGCAGCGCGGCATCGCTTCCGATCACGTCGCGGGAATCCTCGGCGGTCTCCGCGCGCAGCGCCACCCGAAATGCGATGTTGCTCTTGGCCTTACTCAACGACGACAAATCCAGTCGCTGGCCGCCGAGGGTGAAGAAGACGTTGCAGCCGCGGCCTTCCTGACCGATGTGGATCACCAGTTCGATCCACTCCGGGTGGTGGTGGAACAGCTCGAGGTACTCGTCGATGATGACCAGCAGGATCGGAACGGGCTCCAGGTCGCGGCCGGCCAGCCGCATCTCTTCGTACTCGTTGGCGTCACGGGCGCCGGCATCCTTGAAAAGCCGGTAGCGCCTGGCGATTTCGCCGTCGATGGCTTTGCGCATCCGTTCGGCGAGATGCCGGTCATCCTTGCCGAGGTTGGACAGCGAGCCCGCAACATGCGGCAGACCCTCAGGTCCTGGGCGGCGGACTCGAACTTCATGTCGACGAAGATCACGATGAAGGTCTCCGGCGAATGGGTCAGCGCGATCCCGTTGCACAACGACAGGAAGAACTCCGACTTGCCCGAGCCGGAGGTTCCGATCACCACGGAGTGAAACCCGAAGCCGCCGAAGTCTTTGGCGCGCAAAATGACGTACTGCAACTCGCCGCCGGGCTTCACACCGACCGGCACCATCGCCCACCTCGGGTCGCCGCGGCCGCGGCTCTCGGCCCACAGCCGGTCGACGTCGAGCTGGCGGGGATCGGTGATACCCAACGCCCGCAACAATTCTCCGGCCTGGCTGTCGGTTTCGGACAACTCCCCCGCGGTCATCGGCGACCAGCGCGCCAAGCGCTCGCGCATACCGGTTAGCGGTGCTCTCGGCGAGCATGTCGGCAACCGCGTAGAACGCTCGCGGTGATAAAGCCGGCCTTCTCGCAGCTCGAAACGCTGGTCGTCATCGGCGAAACCGACGCCGATGCCGGGTCGGGTCGCCAACCGCAACACCGTGATACCGGCCATGCCCTTCTGTCCGGTCACACCCTCCCACTGCTCGGGTGTTCCGACGGCGTCGTCGACGATCACCCAGTGCGGGCCAGCGCCGAGCCCCGAGCGACTCCATCGGCGAGGGCATCGATGTCGGGCTCGGTGCCTGCTGGCGGCGTCCAAGGCCCGCGACCCTTGCGGTGCAGTTCGGCGTCGAGCGCTTCCTCCAGCTCGATCGGCGATGGCGAACACCAACCGGCGCAGCCCGCAGGCATCGAACATCTCGTCATGCTGGTTGTGCGGCAGCCACACCAGCCACGACCACAGCTCGGGATGACGGGTGACGACCATGAGCTTGAGGTCGTTCGGGCTGTGATAGACCGCCAGCGAGCACAGGATCGACCGCGCCAGGTGTGCAATTCGTCGGGGTCGCTGCCGATGAAGCTGAAGCCGGGCTTGGAACGCAGGCTCAGCACCTTGCCGATGCCGCGGATTTTGCTCTGCTCGAGAATGAAATCCCGCAGCGCCCCGCCGGTGACCGGTTCCAGTTCCTCCCCGATCGGGAACCTCCGGCCACTGCAGCGACACCGCCGAGTCGCCGGTCGACTGAACGCCGATACCCAGGCGCACATCGAGGAAATCCGGGATCGCCCGGGCGGCGCTCCCACATCCGCGGCCCGCCGATGACGGTGTCCAGTTTCTGCGGATCGCCGTGCACGAACAGCTGGCTTCGGCGCTGGTCCTGCGCGGCGCGCTGGACTTCGTCGCGGTCCTCGTCGAGCTGGCGCAGGTAGATTCGGCGCTGCTTCTCCTGCTCGCCCCAGCGAGATCCGCCGCCCGCGGCCGAAGCGGCCACTGAACATCAGCGCGCCGAAGCCGGCCAGACCGATCATCGGGAAGAAGCCCGACTGCAGCGATCGAACCCCCGAGGTGTACATCACCACCAGGGTGCCGATGATGCCGACCAACAGCGCCGGCAGCGCGATCATCAGCAGGATGTTGCGCGGCTCACGCTCCGGCAATGCCAGTGGCGGTGCGACGACCACCCGCGCCGGCGGCACCGTCGGCGGCGGCTGCGCGCTCCCCGGACGAAGCCGCGTTTGGACATGCCTAGCCTCCCGCGTTCTGTTGGTTAGCTCCGGGATCGGCGCAACCGCGCCGCCGGCGTCGATGGTGTCGCGGGCCAGCAGGGCGGTCGTCCCGATTGATCGCCGGGCCGGCCGCGAAGGTGCGCAAGATCGGCCAAGGCGCCTGCACCGCACGCCGGGATCGAGTCCCAGCGCCTGCAGGGTGCGCTGGTCCCATGCGACCCCGTACCGAACGCCCTGCGGCGAAACCCAATACAGGCTTTCGCGGGTGTCCGACGTGGCGACACCGGAGGTGGATGCGACGAAGTTCGCCGCGCCGGGCAGCATCAGGGTCTGGTTGGCCTCCACCGAGTCGGGATCGCGGCTCGTCGCGGACCAGCCGGACGAGTGCGAGTCCATGCTGATCGGTATGGGCAGACCCCGCCCGTTGAAGAATGTCGACCGCCGCCTGCCGGTCGGTGGACTGCTTCTGCCAACTGACGCAGGTCACCGGATTCGCCTCTGTGTCAACGAAATTCAGTTTGCCGGACGGATAGAAGTCGACGTTGAGAACCTCGACGACGGGAATGTCGATGAGCTTGTCGGGAGAGACCAGGGTCGGTGTGGTAGAGCCCTGGGCTAGTCGGCGGTGCGGAGAAGATCGGCGACGAAGCTGGTGATCTTCTGCACGCCGTCGGGCAGCAACACGTAGAAGCCGGTGACGGCGCCATTGGCATCCCGGGTTTCCAGCACACGGCCGACCGACAGAGCCCGGCAGCCACCGCGATGGTGTGCCCGGCGTCCGGGATCGCCGGCACGCACAAGCGGTTCGGTCGCCGGCATGGCGTCGAAGAGCGCGTTGGAGATCTCGATCGGCCAGGTGACGCCCGGGATCCAGACCCAGGTTGAAGGTGACGGATCGGTCGGCCGGATCGATCTGGGACCGCTGGCCGCTCCAGATCACGATAGGTCGCGTCCTTGTGGGTGACGAGGATCGCCTGCGTTGGGCTTCATCGCGGCAGCCCGGCCGCGACGGCGAAAGCTCTCCGGCGATCGGCGGTCACCAGCGGCGGCGCCCCGCTACCGCGGGCGGGTGCGGTGTCGCACACCGACCACGCCGACACGGGGTTCGCTGTGACGGTGAGACTGTCGGGCACACCGGGAATACCGATCATCGGCCCGGTCGGGTACTTGCTGATCTCCTTGGCGTTGACCCAGGTCGGGCGAGGCCGCGTTGCCGACGGCCAGCCGCGCGGACGTCAGGTTGAGCGCGGGATACAGCCGGCCGTTGATCTTCGCGTAGAGGGCGCCGGTGTCGCGGTTGCCGATGATGGCGGACTGGCCCACCAGACCGGCCGGTTTCATGACGTGAGCAGCGCCATCCAGCCGATGCCGATCAGAACGAAGACGATCGAGAGTGCCACCGCCGCTTGCTGTTTGCGGTCGTCGTGTTTCATCCGCACCGAGAACCGGGTGATCGCGGCCTTCAACCGGCGGTTGTAGAACAGATGGCCGGAGTTCTGGTCCCGGTTCGACAGATTGAGCGGCACCGTCAATATCCTTTCGGCGGTCGATGGGCATCCGCCTGCTGCACCAACGCGGCGAGGTTCTCGCCATTCAAGCTGACCCCGTAGCGGTGGATCACGTAGTTCATCGAAGCGCAGATATTGGCCACCGGATCGTAAATGTTGGTCGACGTACCCGGCTGGTGGTAGTGCGCAAAGGTGGCCGGAATCGTCTGGGCGATACCCCGGGCGAAGCCCAGCCCGTGGCCGTCAGACTGGATGACGCCGGTTATCGTCGCCGGCTCGGACGCGACCGCCGAAGGCCGCCCGCCAGATTCCCTGGCTATCAGCGTCTGGTATGCGCGTAGCCAGTGGCGGCGTGCCGCCGGATCGGCGATGCCCATGCGATCCAGCGCCGCGACGATTCGCTGCTTGACATGGCCTGGCGCGACGGTCTTTTCGTACCGTACAGCTGTCAGCGGAAGCGGTCCTGCCCGCGACGTGTGGCTGGCTCGCCGACGCAGGTAAGCCAACTCCCTCAGCCGTCGCGCGAGCAGATGCGAGTTGCGCTGCGAGCGATGGATATAGTTCCGCTGCTGGTGCAGGCGAGTGACCATGCGCCGCAAAGCTTCCCGCCGTCCGAGCGAGGTATCGGCTGCCGGCGTCGAGTCGCTGAGCGCGTCGTCGAGGACTCGTCGGCTGCCTTGGCGGCTCGCGCGTGGTCGGTGCGCGCATCTGTCAGTGCAGCGGCCAGTTTGTGGTCGGCGGCAGCGGCGCGGCGCAGACCACCTGCCATTTCAACGTTGACCGGCGCCGCGGCCCCCATCCCCTCGCGATCGACGCTGACGAGCCGGTCCGCACGCCAGCGGATTTGGTCGGGCGCGTTTGCGGGCCCGGCATCGAACTGCTCGGTGCCATAAAGGCTGTGGCCGCGAGCCAGCAACTCGATTGCTCTCAGCGACAACAGATCCCACGTCACTGCAGGCCTCCGCCGTAACGCGCTTCGTTTTCGGCTTCGGCCTCTTCCCGCAACGCTGCGATCGCTAGATTCAACCGGTCGGCCAATTCGCCATGGGTGTATCCGGACATGACGTTTGGATGCAAAGTCAATTCGACCAGCCGGCCGTCCGAATCTACGACTGCTTGAATATCGCCGAGATCGACGCTGTACGTGATCGTCTCAGCCTGACCGACGAGCGCTTCCCACTCATCTGCGGCCTCGCTCAGTTCACGAAGAACTGATTCGACGAGATCCTTGTCGCTTAGCTGCGCGCGACTGCCCGACCCCGGCATCATGACAGTATCTCGACCCCTCCGAACAGCGTCAATTCATTCTCCGCAGCGTCAGGCGCGATGCCTACGAGCCGCCCTTCCATCCGCTCGCCGCTGGCGTACTGAGCATTTGGAACCAGGCGAAATGATAATTTGCGTTCACCAGATTCCCGGTGGCAATACCCTCGGTGGCGGCTAGCAGCAGGCAATTGAGAAGCAGGCCGGCATCGATGTCTGGGTACTGAGCTAAAAGCTGGTAGCGCGAAGTATCGAGGTATACCCGCAATATGTCGATTTCGGCGTCGATGACGCCAGTTCCGGCAGCACCGGCCTTGGCCAACGTGTGAACCATTCGCGGCAGACCATCACGCCAGTGCGTGGCCTCGCTCAACAACCAGCCCAGGTCGTCGACCGCAGGCAGCTCACGCGGTAGCGACGAGGTGTCCGTCACGTCGTAGTCGGTTGCCCAACCCAACGGATCGCTGGGGGCGTAGGTCGCCGACAACGTTGTGGGCCCGAGTAACGCGGCCGCGTTGCCCGCGCGCCGCTGCGGCTCCAGCAACCGGACATCAGCGGGCAACGTGATGCCCGGCGGTATCCAGCCGTGGGCGAGGTCGGTCACCAACAGCGTGGTCCCGTCCTCGCGCGTTGCCGACGGCCCAACGCAATCCGGGCTCCTGACGAGCCACGAACTTGAGCAGCCGGTCCAGGCGTTCACTTTCCGACTCAGGCTCGACCGCCGGCGCGGGCTGGTGGGTGGTCAGCGGCGTCGTCGACCAGCGGAACCGGAGGTTCCGCAGCGCGAGCGGTGGGGGGCCGCCGTGGTCCTTCATCGACCGCAGGCTGCGCAAGGGGCGCAATCTCCTGCAGAACCGTCGCAATGTCGTCAAGCACCTCGGTGCCGTCGGAGGCGGGGGGCGCCGTGGCGCCGACCGCTCTGGTTCGGCGGATTCCCATTCGGCGGCCGGCGCCGGATGCGCTGCCGCGCCGGCCGGTTCGGCCGCGTGCCGGCCGCCTAGCGCCGCCTAGCGACGGTCTTCCGGCGGCCACGGCCGCTCAACGGGCTCGTTTGTTTCCGTTTGCGCAACAGCGACCGCTCTGAATGGCTGTGTCTCTTCGGTGTCGTCGGCACCATTTATCGGCTTTACCGGACCGTGTTCCGCCGGCACTTTTGCCGTCATGCTACGGAGATGACGGACTGTCGACTCGACTCGTCGAACAGCGAAAGTGCGAGCACCATTGATCACTCGAGCTTCTTCTGCATGCCGAATCGGATCAGCCAATCCCGCTCGCCTGATGCCTAAGAGTTCTTCGTTTGCCGAATTGACAATCTTTTGCAAATCGGCCTTCAGATATTTGACAAGTGGGACGGTCTGCGCAGTAACTGTCGACAGTTCGGCCGGCCACAACCCGCCCGTCACCCAGGGGGTGCAGTCGACGGGAGAGCTAAAGGCCGGAATCTTCAGCGATTCTCGGGCAGCCCTCCGGAGGCGCTGCCGCGCCGTATTCCGACCGAAAATCCCCACCGGCCAAGCCTACCGTCATCAAGAGGAGCGACAACTCGCCGTTTGGCCGATCCCACAGGGCGGGCTTAGTACCGCTTAAAAGGCCGGCCCGAGTATTGGAAGTCTGCGGTGAATTGTGCGATCAACTCGGTCTGGGTAGCTTAAGCAGGTGGCTGATTCCGGGCTCCAGCAGCAGTTGAACGAAGTACGCGCACTGCTTAACCGGGCGCGAGAGTTGTTCGGCGCTAATCCTGTCCAGCCGCCCACCGATATTGCCCCGGACCGAGACGCCGTCACGACCTGGGTCCGTTAGGCCGCGCCGCGGTCATTGATCCGCGCCGTCCCGGCGGTGTAATTCATGCGCCACCAGCTTGTCGATCGCCAGATCGAGATCGGCGGCGGTCGGAACTTCAGCAGACGGGGTGTAGCCGGCCGCCACGATCTCGTCGCGAACCTCCATCACCGCCTTGAGATAAGAGACGTCGGCGGTCAGCAAGATTGCCTGCGCCAGGCTGCCCGCCTCGGTGTTCATCGCCGCCTCGCTCAACGCGACGCTGTGCATGTACCCGCCGCGGCAAGACCGGACGAGGATGTGCCCGCTCGGGTGCACGGTGTCGAACGCGGGATCAGCTTCAGTCATTGACTGTCGTCAGAAACACGCTTGAGTCTCTGGACGGCCTCTGCTTCGCGCTCCTCCCACATGCTGGCCGATTTTGTCAGGTTGTCGGCCATCTCCGAGTGGCTATCGGCCTGTTGCTCGTAGCACAAGCGTCGCTGCTCGAGGAGTTCGCGTCCGGCCTCCCGCAGCTCGCCGAAGATCGGCCCCAATGAGTCCAGGCTTTCCTGGATCGCCTGGTGCGACGCCGGCAGCGTCCGCAGATACTCGGATGTCTCTTGGTGATGGCCGGCGGCTCGACGCAAGTTGTCGGTGACCACGTGAATTCGGTCTGCCATCCACTTTCTCCTCTTGATCTGTCGGCGTGCGCCGGATTTTTCCTATGTTGTCTCGGCGGTGGCCGGCCTGGTGGGAGCCGGTGGGTGCGGTCCGGTCCGGTACGGCTGCTGCCGTGACCGGGCCAGGGGGATGCTCCCAGCCTAGGAAGCTGGGCCCGTTCACGGTGGAAATGTGCTGGATCTGCCCGTTCAGCAGGGCCCGGCTCTGACCGAGGGCAAGGGCGTGACGATCTGTGAGCATGCCGATATCGCCGGGCGTGAGCCGCGATGGGTCGACCGGATCGGTAACCGCGGTCCCCGGCGGTGGAATGGTGATCCCCTCCTGACGGAATGCATCTGCAATGGTCATGCCATCCGCTGCGACCTTAATAGCTGCTGCGAGTTGAGGATTGGCGGCAGTGACGGTTTCCCCGTTGGGCAGTGACACGGTCGTTGGGCCGGTGGCCGCCGGCGGCGCAGCGGTGGCTTCGTCGTCGTGATGCCCCGCCTGCTGGTCGTCGTCGGCGGCGTCCGATGCCTGGTCTTGCGGGTCGCCTGCCCCCAGCAGCGCCTCGTCGACGTCTTTCGGTGCACGTCGTCGTCGCCCTGCAGCGGGCCGGCAAGCGGAAATCCGCCCGGCATGGCCCAACCCGGCATCGCTGAGCCGCCCGGGACCCCTCCCCCACCACCAAACGCGGGAATGCTGGGCATTGCCGGGATCATCGGCGTCGGCGACGACGGAATTTGCGCGGGCATGTCTTCGGGTAGCAAGCCGGAGTCGTCAACGGGCAGCGAATCCAGGTAGGGATCTGCGCCGGCATCGGCTGCTGCCGACGGGCTTTCTGCCGGGGACCCGACGGGGGCAGCCGGCTGACCGGCGGTGTTCGGCCACGTCATCGGAGTCGGGCTTGGCGGAGTTGTACAGCGACGTCCACGCCGCCATCAGCGCTGAGTTCGACGTGTCGTCGAGGCTCGCGTTGGCCACCACGGCGCGGATATCCCTGCAGCTTGCCGATCAGGAACCGCTGGAAGTCCCGCGCTCCCGCCGGGGTATCCAGATCCGATCGCGTCGTCACGGCGGCCTCGATGTCGTGCTGCAGCCTGGTCAACGCTGCGCGACCTTCGGCGTTCTTCTGGTGCGCATTGAGGACTGCCGCGACGACTTGTAGGTCGACCTGAGCGGTCGCCGAGTTCTGGTGCGCGAGAGCAGCTTCGGCATCCCTGATCGCATCCGCGGCGGCGCCCTCCTGGCGCTCGGCCGATCCGGCGGGTCCGGTCCGCCGGGGACGGCGCGACGGCTCATCTCCCCCGTCCTCGGGTCGAACAAGATCGGGATGCTGTTGGCGGATTCGGGCAATGACTCCGTCGAGCCGTTGTGGGGTTGCCGCGAATACCGTCATCGCGTCGGTTACGTCTTGCGGAGTCAGCCCGGTCAGCCATGCTTTCGGATCGCCGGTGCACTCCTTGACGTGTTCGACCGCGGCAAGCACGTCGTCAGGCGCTGCCATTGCTAGCCGAGCGACGGCGAATCATTCTGCGAGCCCCGACATGCTGGCGACAGTAGCCAGGCGTGTCGGTCAGCGGCAACTCACTGCTGTGCACAGTGGCAGGCCGACAACACGACGGCGGTTATCCCTAGCCGGCCGAGGCGGTGTAGTGCGCCGTCAACGTCTCCAGCAACGCCTTCTTCGCGGCGTCGAGCTCGTGGGCCTCCGACACCACCGCCTGGATTTCGCGTTGCTTGGCGATCAGAAATCTCTGAAACTCCCGCGCCCCGAGCGCCGTATCCAGCCCGACCACAGCCTGATTCGCTACCGCGGACTCGATTTCGGCTGCGATTACGTCGAGGCGCCTGATTCCCTCGACGGTTGCCGCATGCGCGCTGGCTAGTGCTTCCGCGAGAGCACGGTCGGCGTCCGCGGCTGCCGCGTGCTGCCTGGCCAATGCGGCTTGGCTTTCCGCGATGGCGCTGATCGACTGCCCGGCCTGCTCAGCCATGGCTTGACCGTACTCAGGGGCACCGCGCTCAACAACCATCGCCGCTACCCCAGCGGGCGTCTGATCTGCACGCCCGTGCCAAGCGGGCTGATCCGGACCGTCGCGCCGGCATGCGGCGCTTCGACAACCAGATTGTTGCCGATCGCCATCTGTACGTGTCCGGCGGTGGGAAAGACGAGGTCGCCCGGACGCACCTGAGCACGGAGGACTGGGAATTCCGTCGTAGATCTGTTGATAAGTGGTGCGATCCAAGTGAATTCCAGCCCGCGCGTAGGCCCACTGCGTCAACCCCGAACAATCGAACCGGTCGGGCCCGGTGGCACCCCAGACATACGGACTGCCCAGCCGGGACAGCGCCGCTCGCACCGCGACCCCGGCGCGGCTGTTCGCCGGCGGCAATCGCAGCCCGGCTGGGTAGCCGCCTCGTCGCAACACTCGGTAGTGCAAGGCGCGCAACGCTGCTCGATGCCGGCGGGCCTGCTGGCGGGCCGACAACACATGCGCTCGTTGCGCCCGCAGCCGCGCCGCCCGGCGGCGCATCGCCTCACGCTGTGCCAGCGGCGTGCTCCGGGACCGAGGTATCAGCGCGGGCCTCGTCGAGAACGCTCTTGGTCAGGGCGCGGGCGTTGGCGTGATCCCGGTGTGCATCGGCCGCCGTGGCGGCGACCGCGGCGTCCGTGCTCGCGGCCGAACGTAAGGCGGCACGGCCACTATCTACCGCGGACTGGTAAAGCCTCCTGTCCCCCACCGGTATTCAGCGCCGCAGCCTGGTTCAGCAACCCGTCGTACCGGGCTACGTCTGCGCCCGGCACCACCTGCTGAGTGGGGCCGGCGAACAGGCCGTGTGCGCGGCTCAGCGCCGCCAGTTCGCTTCCGTTCACTGGCCCTCCCGCGAACCGGTGTCGTCGGTAGCGAAGGCCCGAACCCGCGGCAGCGCTCCCGGTGGGATAACTCCCCGGTTCCGGATATCCCACATTTCCGCGGCGGTGACGCCGAGCAGTGCCGCGATGACCGGCTCCGGCAGCGATGACCGTGCGCATGCTCGGTCGAATCGCGCACTCAGGCTCGTCGGCATGCGCTCCAGGAGCGCGCCGCGGGTGTCCTCCAACGCCTGCAGATGCCGCATAAGCCGTCCTGCCGAAGCTGCGTCGGCGTTGACCGCCACCCGCCAGGAGTTGGCGGCGAGCATCTCGGCCTTCACGCACTGTCCGATCACAGACAGAATATACGACTCATATTCGTTTGATGTCGTCGCAGGCAGTCGCTCGATCACCGAGTTGAGAGCGTCGAGCTGCGCCTCGGCGTATCCCTCCAGCACCTCGGTATCCGTATGCCGGTCCACCACGATGGGCCCGGCCGGCCGCGCAGGCGTCGGCTCGACCGGAGTGACGGCGGTCAACCGCTCGAGCTCGGCCCTCGGGTCAGCGGCCACCACGAGTCGCGAGTAGGTGCCCGGTGGCAGGCCAAGCCCATTCTCGACCTTCTGAACTGTGCTTTTATGCGGCTTGCGGGCGCCTCGCTCGAGGTAACTCAGGCCCATGATGCTCACGCCGGTTGCCGAGGCGAAGTCGGCCAGCGACCAGTCGCGCGACTCGCGCAGTTCCCGGATCGCCGCCCCGGCCGATTCGCGGCTCACCGCAGCGCTCCGGGCATATCCGGATAGTACACAGCCGTATCCGTTGTTCTGGGTATATACGTTTTCATCACGTTTCTCTTGCCAACTCGGCGGTCGTGTGTATACGCTTCCGCATACGTTTTGCTCGAAGGAGGCGGACAGATGGGGCATCCATGCTCGGTCAACCCGGAACTGTGGTTCGGCTATGCCGACGACGACGGCGGTGACGGTGCCGCCAAGGCACGCGCTTATGAACAGTCGGCCACCGAGGCGCGAGTGTTGTGCCTTCGGCGGTGCCCGCTCGCGCAACAGCGGTTGTGCGCCCGATACGCGGTCGAGAACCGCGAAGAATACGGCGTCTGGGCAGGGGTCAAACTGCCCGGCGGCCAGTACCGCAAACGTGAACAGCTGGCCGCGGCTCACGACACCCTGCGCCGGATCGCGGCCGGCGAGATTAACTCACGGCAACTGCCCGACAACGCCGCGCTGCTGGCGCGCCGCGAAGGCGACGCGGTCCCGGTGACCGCCGCGGTGTTTCATTTGCCGATCCGTCCGGTCAAGCCGCAGAGCGCGGCCTGATTCGTCGGCAGCGCTGAGGTTGAATCGGCGGGCCGGGGGGTAATAACTGGGTCAACCGACACGGGGGATCCAGTGACCTTTGACCTGACGCCGACGGCGGCTCAACACGATCTGGCACGGCGCACCCACGAGTTCGCCGAGTCCGTCATACGTCCGGTCGCCCTCGACTACGACCAGCGACAGGAGTTTCCGTGGCCGGTGCTCGAGGAAGCCGCCCAGCGCGGCTTCTATAGTCCGCTGTTTTACCGAGACCTCATCGGCGACCCCACCGGTATTTCACTGCCGATGTTCATGGAGGAGCTGTTCTGGGGATGCGCCGGAATCGGTTTGGCGATCGTCATGCCGGCGCTGGCGCTTTCGGCCATCGGGCAAGCCGCCTCGCCGGAGCAGATGCTGGATTGGGCGCCACAATGTTTCGGTACCCCGGGTGACATCAAGCTTGCCGCACTGGCGATCTCGGAGCCAGAGGGCGGCAGCGACGTCCGGAATCTGCGGACCCGGGCCCGGCGCGACGGCAGCGACTGGGTGATCGACGGCCACAAGATGTGGATCGGCAACGGCGGCATCGCCGACGTGCACGTGGTCAACGCCGTCGTTGATGAAGAACTCGGCCATCGTGGCCAGGGACTGTTCATCGTCCCTGGCGGCACCCCGGGTCTGGAACTGGTCCGCAAACTCGACAAGCTGGGCTGCCGGGCGTCGCATACCGCCGAGCTGCGCTTCGACGGCGTCCGGGTGCCCGGCGACCATCTGTTGGGCGGACAGGAAAAGCTCGAGCACAAACTAGCCAAGGCGCGCGAAGCCGTTGCAGGCGGCAAGCGATCCGGCTCAGCGACATTGGGCACCTTCGAGCAGACCCGCCCGATGGTGGCCGCCCAGGCGATCGGCATTGCGCGGGCCGCACTGGAATATGCCACTACCTATGCCACCCAACGCGAGGCGTTCGGTGGACCGATCATCGACAACCAGGGCATCGCGTTTCCACTCGCTGAGATCGCCACCCAGATCGATGCGGCGCGGCTGTTGACCTGGCGGGCGTCCTGGATGGCCGCCCAAGGAATCCCGTTCGAGCGCGGCGAGGGTTCGATGTCGAAGATGGCGGCCAGCGAGGTCGCCGTCAGAGCAACCGAGCGCGCCATTCAGACGATGGGTGGCTGGGGCTACATCACCGATCACCCGGTCGAGAAGTGGTATCGAGACGCCAAGCTGTACACCATCTTCGAGGGAACCAGCGAGATCCAGCGGATCGTCATATCCCACGCTCTCGGCGCCTCGGAAGGCGCCCCGCCGTTACACATCGAGATCGAGCCGTCCGGTGGCCCACTGAACCGGGTGTTCGGTCGCGGCACCCTGTTCCGGTCCCGCGCGGGCAGTGCCGCCCTTGCCGCGAAGGACCGGGTCCCCGAGCCGCTGATGCGGCTCGCCATGCAAGTGCTGCGGCCGCCGCGCAAGTAAGGTACGAACACCGATGACGACAGATAAAACCGGCGCCCAGACCACCGTCAGCGCAGCGAACGGGAAGTACACCATTGCCGTCGACGGCGAGACCGTCGGGCTGGCCGCTGTCGCCGACCGCGATAACCAGCGGGTTTTCTACCACACCGAGGTCGAGGATCGCTTCGAGGGACGCGGCTTGGCGAGCATCCTGGTGGGGGAGGCCCTCGAGAGGACCCGCGCTGACGGGAAACGCGTTGTCGCCGTCTGCCCCATGGTGGCCGCGTTCATCAAGAAGCACCCCGAATTCAGCGATATCACCGACCCGGTCACTCCGGACATCCTGCGGTGGGCCCAGACGCTCTAGGCGCCAGCCCGCACCCTTGCCGTTGTCGACTCGATAGACAGCGCCGTGAATGGCGGCCGCGGCATCGCTGGCAAGGAATGCGATCACGTTCGCGACGTCAACGGGCTGCATCATGCCGCGCGGTGCGGCCGTGCGCATGATCAGGTCGTAGTTCGGGTTGTCCGGCGCGCTGAACTGTTCGAGTTGCGGCGTGAGCATGCCGCCCGGACATATTGCATTGACGCGCAACCGATCCGCGGTGTACTCCACCGCCAGGGCACGAGTCAGCCCAATCAGCCCATGCTTGGCGGCACAGTAGCCGGCCGAGTAGGCCTGGCCTTCGACTCCGGCAATGGAGCTGACGTTGACGATGTTCCCGCCCCGCTCCAGCAGATGGGGGAGTGCAGCCCGGCAGAGGTAGAACGGCCCGTTCAGGTTCACCGCGAGGTCTTGCGCCCAGTCGTCGTCGGTCATCGACTCCGTCCGGCGCATCTGGTGTCGCCCGGCGACGTTGACCAGCACGTCCAGCCCGCCCAACTCGCGGACACACTGCTCGACCGCGTCCCGGCAGGCCTGCGCCGACGTGACATCCATCGACGCGTACGAACCGTGTTCCACGTCGGCGAAGACCTCGGCCAACCGTCCGGCATCTCGCCCTATGCCGAAAACCGTTGCGCCCTGCCGGGAAAGCAGCCAGGCCGTTTCAGCGCCGAGGCCCGAGGACGCACCGGTCACCAACGCGACTTTGCCCTGCAACGCTGACATATTGGCTCTCGTTCTCGTTAGCCTCGCAGAAATTCGAGGGGCGCAATGAGTCTTGATCCCCAGAGGTGCACTGCGTCAGGAAACATGTGCCCGGCCCGCAAACTCCGGCGGACCCGGCGCGCGGTCAGCAACACGAGCAGGCTGACCGCCAGCCTCCCCAGCGCGAGCCGACTGGTTCGCTTCGTCCAAGTCGACGGCGGCGAGCCCGCGCGCCGACCGACGTAATAGCCGACGCATGTTGCTACCGCGAGCGCGGCCACCCCCGCAAAGACCGTCATGACGATGAGCGTTGTTTACCGCCGTCGCGACGAGGTCACGGGCGAGATACACCTCGGCCAACATCGGCCGGCACACCTCTCACCGCGACTGGACGGACGTCCGTCAATGTGTGGGCGGACCTTTGTGCTGGTGCGAGCTGATGGTGAGCGCGAAATGCGCAATCGGTCAGTGCTCGTCGTAGTGCTCGCCGTGCCCGGCGTGCCGACATCCGTCGTGGATGTAGTCGACGTGGTCGTGGTGCGGCACCGCGACGTGGCCACAGCCGTCGCCGTGGACATGATCGTGGCCCTCGTGCACCGCGTGACCGGCGGGCTCGCATTCGTCGTAGTGACCGTCATGCCGCCGATGGAGATGGCCGTCGTGCAGGTAGTCGACATGGTCGCCATGTGGGATTGCCACATGCCCGCAACCGTCTCCATGTGCATGGTCATGCTCGAGGTGTTGAGCGTGAGCAGTCATGGTGTGTCATCCCTTCTGAAGCCGAATCGGACAATCGCCGCATCTTGGTTTCGGCGTCTCGACCGTAGGCCCGGTGTTCGCTTCCAGCAAGGGCCTTTGGCCCTTGAACCGGGGCGAACTCGCCCGGGCAGCGGCCGGTGATGCAACGGCGACAGTCGACGGTCGGCCGAACACGTGTGGTCGTTTTTGAAGTCGTCGGTGGGCGGCCCAGTGTCACCGCCCCGACGAGGCCTGGCCCGGCGACATGTTCACCGTCTGGGGCCCGATGACGCGACTCACCAATTTTGTGGGCGAAGGGGGACTTGAACCCCCACGTCCCGAAGGACACTGGCACCTGAAGCCAGCGCGTCTGCCATTCCGCCACTCGCCCTGAACAGTCGGTGGAGCCTACCACTGTAATAGTCCGCATCCCCAACCACGCCGACGCCGGACAGCGGCGCTCGCTACCACCGCCACCGCCGTCCAATCCGCTTGTGACCTGCATCGATGCGATTCTCAGAGTTCTGCAAGTGCCCTTGCGCTGCGCTGGCCCGATAGCATGCTGGGTACGACACGCGTGATGCGACACGCCGGAGGAATCGGTCCGCCGTGCAGCAGCGAGACGACAAGGACTGAGGCGGGCGCTTGGACATGAGCAGCCAGAAGGGGCTAGTTCAACGCATCGAGCGCAAACTTGAGGTGACTGTCGGTGATGCCTTTGCCCGGGTGTTCGGCGGATCAATAGTTCCCCAAGAAGTAGAAGCCATGCTTCGCCGGGAGGCGGCCGACGGAATCCGCCCTGTTGCGGGCAATCGGCTTTTGGCTCCCAACGAATACATCATTACCCTCGGTATGCACGACTACCAGAAAGTGGGCGCCGACCCGGACCTCACTTCACACGCTTTCGCTAAGCACTTGGCGGGATACATCGGCGAACAGGGGTGGCAAACATATGGTGACGTGGTCGTCCGGTTCGAGCAGGCGGCGAACCTTCATACCGGCCAGTTCCGCGTCCGCGGTGCTGTCAATCCCGATGTCGCGCCCCGCCCGACGGCCAGCGAACCCGCCGCGCCACAATCAGACCATGCGTTCAGCGCAGAACCAGGAGTACCACCGATGACTGAGAATTCGAGCTACCGCGGCGGCCAGGGGCAGGGGCGGCCCGGCGACGACTACTACGACGACCACTACGGGCACCCCCAAGAGGACCCGCGCGCGCCAGCCCACGATCCCCGGGTTCCTTATCCGCCGGAACCGGCCGGCTACCCCGACCAAGGCGGTTATCCACCACCGCCACCGCCACCGCCCGACCAAGGCGGGTATCCGGAACAAGGCGGCTACCCCGATCAGGGTGGCTACCCCGACCAGCGCGGGGGCTACCCCGAGCAAGGCGGCTACCCCGACCAGCGCGGGGGGTACCCCGAACAGCGCGGGGGCTATCCCGACCAGCGCGGCGGCTATCCCGACCAGCGCGGCTACCCGGACCAGGGTGGCTACCCGGACCAGGGTGGCTACCCGCAGTACGAGCAGCGACCGCCCAGCGGCTACGGCGGCGGTCAGGGTTACGACGCGGGCTACCGCCAGGGCGGTTATGGCCAGCCTGCTGGTCAGGGCTATGGCGAGTACACCGACTACGGCCGCGGACCGGCCCGCCACGATGAGGGCGGCTATGCCGCACCCGACCAGCGCCCGCCCTACCCCGAGCAGGGCGGCGGCTACGACCAGGGCTACCCCGGTGGGCCGGGCTACGGCCGGCAGGACTACGGCCAGCAGCCCGATTACGGCCGTCACGACGCCCCGCCAGCGCCATACGGCGGTGGATACGGCGAGCCGGCGGGTCACGAGTATGACTACGGCCAGGCCCCGGAAGCCGGCGGCTACGGCGGCTACGGGCAGAGCGGCTACCCGTCGTCCGGGACGGCGGTCACTTTGCAGCTCGACGACGGCAGCGGGCGCACGTACCAGTTGCGCGAAGGCGCCAACATCATCGGCCGCGGTCAAGACGCCCAGTTCCGGTTGCCTGACACCGGTGTGTCGCGGCGCCACCTGGAAATCCGTTGGGACGGCCACGTCGCGTTACTGTCGGACCTCAACTCCACCAACGGCACCACCGTCAACAACGCGCCTGTGCAGGAATGGCAGTTGGCCGACGGCGATGTGATTCGGCTGGGGCACTCTGAGATCGTCGTCCACATCCACTGAGCCCGTAGGTCGCGAAGCTATCCAGCTCCAGCCCACTCCGATCGCCGTCCAAGTATCGTGACGTTGCTGAGTCCGGGCACGGGACGCACGGAGCGCCAGGACGGAGGGGACGCCAGATGCAGGGACTAGTGCTGCAACTGACGCGCGCCGGGTTCTTGATGCTGTTGTGGCTGTTCATCTGGTCGGTACTGAGAATCCTGCGGACCGACATCTACGCTCCCACGGGCGCGGTCATGGTGCGACGGGGTTTGACGTTGCGCGGCACATTGCTGCCGTCGCGGCAGCGGGCCGGGACGGCGCGCTATCTGGTGGTGACCGAGGGGGCGTTGGTGGGTGCACGTATCACGCTGTCCGGCCAGCCGGTGCTGATCGGACGCGCCGACGACTCCACTTTGGTGCTGACCGACGACTATGCCTCGACGCGGCACGCCCGGCTGTCGCAGCGCGGCTCGGAATGGTACGTCGAAGATCTAGGATCGACCAACGGCACATACCTCGACAGGGCGAAGGTGACGACGGCGGTACGGGTTCCCATTGGCACGCCGGTTCGCATCGGCAAGACGGTAATCGAGCTGCGCCCGTGACTTTGGTCTTGCGTTATGCGGCCCGCAGCGATGTCGGCCTGGTGCGCTCCAACAACGAAGACTCGGTGTACGCCGGTGCGCGGTTGCTGGCGCTGGCTGACGGCATGGGCGGACACGCCGCCGGTGAAGTCGCTTCCCAGTTGGTAATTGCGGCGTTGGCCCATCTCGACGACGACGAACCCGGTGGCGACCTGCTCGCCAAGCTCGACTCCGCGGTCCGCGCCGGCAATTCGGCCATCGCCGCGCAGGTTGAGATGGAGCCCGACCTGGAGGGGATGGGTACCACGCTGACCGCGATCCTGTTCGCGGGCAACCGTCTTGGGCTGGTGCACATCGGCGACTCGCGCGGCTATCTGTTGCGCGACGGGGAGCTGACCCAGATCACCAAAGACGACACATTCGTCCAGACCTTGGTTGACGAAGGGCGGATCACCCGGGAAGAGGCACACAGCCACCCGCAGCGTTCGCTGATCATGCGGGCGCTGACCGGTCATGAGGTCGAGCCCACCCTGACCATGCGGGAAGTACACACCGGCGATCGCTACCTGCTGTGCTCGGACGGCCTCTCCGATCCGGTCAGCGACGAGACGATCCTCGACGCCCTGCAGATTCCCGACGTCACGGAAAGTGCCGACCGCCTCATCGAATTGGCGCTGCGCGGCGGCGGGCCCGACAACGTCACCGTCGTGGTCGCCGACGTCGTCGACTACGACTACGGCCCGACCCAGCCGATCATCGCCGGCGCGGTATCCGGCGACTCCGACTATCAGGACCAACTGACTCGCCCCAACACCGCAGCAAGCCGGGCGTCGGCTATCAAACCGCGCAAAGAGGCAGTCAAACGCGTTCTGCCGCAAGTTGATACGTTCACCCGCCCAAAGCGGTCGCGGCGGCGAATGGCGATCGGCGCGGCGCTGATCGTCTTGTTGGTGCTGGCGACGCTTGCCATCGGCCGAACCATCATCCGCAACTATTACTACGTCGCCGAATACAACGGCACCGTGTCCATCATGCAGGGCATCCAGGTCTCCATCCTGGGTGTGCCGCTGCATCAGCCGTATTCGAAGGGCTGCCTGAACAGTCGCAACCAGCTGTCGGTGATCCCCTACGGCCAGGCCGGCGGCAACCACGACTGCCAACCGATGAAGCTGTCCGACCTGGCCGAGTCGGCTCGCGCGCAAGTAGCCGCCGGACTTCCGGCCGGCACGCTCGAGCAGGCGAACGCACAGCTGCGCAGATTGTCATCGAGCGAGTCGCTGCTGCCGCTTTGTCCGGCGGCGCGCGCTAAATCTCCGCCAACCTCGACGGCACAGCCCACACCCACTGTCAGCCAGCCATCCGAGCCTGGTGCTGGTACCCCGGAACAACTTCCCGCAAGTTCCTCGCCGACACCGGCCGCGCCCACTCTCACGACGCTCTCGCCGCCGCCTCCCCAGCCGGGTACCGAGTGCCGGACGCCGGCGTGACCACACAGCCGCAGCCGCCGGTGGCGGTGACCCCGCCGCTGCCGAATCGGCGCAACGCCGAGCTGCTGCTGCTGTGCTTCGCCACGCTGATCACCGCGGCGGCCTTCGCACTGGTGCAGGCCGACCAGGAACGCGGTGTGAATTGGCAGCTGATCACTTACGCCGCAGGGTTTTTGGCGGTGTTCGCCTGCGCCCATTTGGCGATCAGACGCTTTGCGCCATACGCCGACCCGTTGCTGCTGCCGATTGTGGCACTACTCAACGGCCTGGGCGTGGTGATGATTCACCGGCTTGATATCGACGACCGGCTGACCGGGACCAGTGCACGCGCCAACCCGCAAATCCTGTGGACACTGGTCGGCGTCGGGGCGTTTGCGTTCGTGGTGATCTGGCTCAAGGACCATCGGCAGCTCGCTCGCTACGGCTACATCTGCGGGCTGACCGGGCTGGTCATCCTGGCGATCCCGGCGCTGCTGCCACGATCGTTGTCTGAGCAGAATGGCGCCAAGATCTGGATCAAGTTGCCGGGCTTTTCGATTCAGCCCGCCGAATTCTCCAAAATCCTTCTGCTGATTTTCTTTTCGGCAGTGCTGGTGGCCAAGCGCGGCCTGTTCACCAGCGCCGGTAAGCATGTCCTGGGCATGGACTTGCCGCGTCCGCGTGACCTGGCCCCGCTGCTGGCGGCCTGGGTGATTTCGGTCGGCGTGATGGTGTTCGAAAAAGACCTCGGGACTTCGCTGTTGCTCTTCGCGTCGTTTCTGGTGGTCGTTTACCTTGCCACCCAGCGATTCAGTTGGGTGGTCTTCGGCTTGGCCTTGTTCGCGCTGGGAAGCGTTGCGGCGTACTTCATTTTCAGTCACGTCCGGGTTCGCGTGCAGACCTGGCTGGACCCATTCGCCGACCCGGACGGCGCCGGCTATCAGATCGTGCAGTCCCTGTTCAGCTTTGCAACCGGCGGGGTCTTCGGCACCGGACTCGGCAACGGCCAGCCGGGCACCATTCCGGCCGCGTCGACCGATTTCATTGTCGCCGCGTTCGGCGAAGAACTCGGGCTGGTCGGCTTGGCCGGCCTGCTGATGCTCTACACCATCGTGATCGTCCGGGGCATGCGCACCGCGATCGCCGTGCGGGACAGTTTCGGCAAGCTGTTGGCCGCGGGCCTGGCCTCGGCGCTGGCCATCCAGCTGTTCATCGTTGTCGGTGGGGTGACCAACCTCATTCCGTTGACCGGGCTGACGACACCCTGGATGTCCTACGGTGGCTCGTCGCTGTTGGCCAACTACATACTGCTGGCCATCCTGGTACGTATCTCGCATTCGGCCCGGCGCCCGTTCCGCACCCCGGCGCGCAACACGTCGCCGATCGCGGTCGCCAGCACCGAGGTCATCGAGCGGGTATGAACGCCTCCCTGCGCCGGATCTCGGTGACCGTGATGGCGTTGATCGTGCTGTTGCTGTTCAACGCCACACTCACCCAGGTGTTCACTGCCGACGGGTTGCGGGCCGATCCGCGCAACCAGCGTGTTCTGCTCGACGAGTACTCCCGCCAACGAGGTCAGATCATCGCGAGCGGCCAGCTGCTGGCATATTCGGTCGCCACCGACAGCCGCTACCGTTTCCTGCGGGTTTATCCCAATGCCGCGGTGTACGCCCCGGTTACCGGGTTCTATTCGCTGCGCTATTCCAGCACCGGGCTGGAGCGCGCCGAGGATCCGTTGCTCAACGGGTCCGATCAGCGGCTGTTCGGTCGCCGGCTGGCCGACTTCTTCACCGGGCGCGACCCGCGCGGCGGCAACGTCGACACCACCATCAACCCACGCATCCAGCAAGCCGGCTGGGATGCCATGCAGCAGGGCTGCAACGGACCGTGCCGCGGCGCTGTTGTGGCGCTGGAGCCCTCGACCGGCAAAATTCTGGCGCTGGTGTCCAGCCCGTCCTACGATCCCAACCTGCTCGCCTCGCACGACCCCGAGCAGCAGTCGCAGACCTGGCAGCAACTTCGGGACGACCCGCATTCGCCGATGACCAACCGCGCCATCTCCGAGACTTATCCGCCCGGTTCGACGTTCAAGGTGATCACCACCGCGGCTGCCCTGCAGAACGGCACTAGTGAAGACAAGCAGCTCACCGCCGCAGCCACGATTCCGCTGCCGGACAGCACCGCGACCCTGGAGAACTATGGCGGCGCTCCCTGCGATAACGCGGAAACCGTGTCGCTGCGTGACGCATTCGCCCATTCGTGTAACACCGCGTTCGTCCAATTGGGGCTGCTCACCGGCGCCGACGCGCTGCGCAGTACCGCACAGTCGTTCGGTTTCGACGTCGTTCCCGACCCCATTCCGCTGCAAGTCGCCGAGTCCACCGTGGGCCCGATCCCGGACGCCGCGGCGTTGGGAATGTCGAGCATCGGCCAAAAAGACGTCGCGTTGACCCCGCTGGAGAATGCAGTGGTTGCCGCTACCATCGCCAATGCCGGTGTAACCATGCAGCCCTTTCTGGTAGACAGCCTGCAGGGTCCCGATCTGGCTAACATCGGCACCACCGCGCCGCACCAACAGCGCCGAGCAGTCTCCCCAGAGGTCGCAGCTAAGCTAACGGAGTTGATGGTCGGCGCCGAGAACGTCACTCAGCAGAAAGGGGCGATCCCCGGCGTGCAGATCGCATCCAAGACAGGTACCGCGGAGCACGGCACCGACCCGCGCAACACGCCACCCCACGCGTGGTACATCGCGTTCGCGCCCGCGCAGGCCCCGAAGGTCGCCGTTGCGGTGCTCGTCGAGGACGGCGCCGACCGGTTGTCCGCGACCGGCGGTGCGCTCGCCGCGCCGATCGGGCGGGCCGTGATCGAGGCCGCGCTGCAGGGAGGACCATGAGCCCGCGAGTAGGTGTGACGCTGTCTGGTCGGTACCGGCTGCAGCGCCTCATCGCCACCGGCGGCATGGGCCAGGTGTGGGAGGCGGTGGACAGCCGGCTGGGGCGGCGCGTCGCGGTCAAGGTACTCAAACAGGAGTTTTCCCAGGACCCGGAGTTCATCGAGAGGTTCCGCGCCGAGGCGCGCACCACCGCAATGCTCAATCATCCCGGCATCGCGAGCGTTCACGACTACGGCGAAACCCAGATGAACGGCGAAGGCCGCACCGCTTATTTGGTGATGGAGTTGGTCAACGGTGAGCCGCTCAACTCCGTACTCAAACGCACCGGGCGCCTCTCGCTGCGGCACACCCTGGACATGCTCGAACAGACCGGGCGGGCGCTGCAAGTCGCACACGCCGCCGGCCTGGTGCATCGCGACGTCAAGCCCGGAAACATCCTGATCACCCCGACCGGTCAGGTGAAGATCACCGACTTCGGTATCGCCAAAGCCGTCGACGCCGCTCCGGTGACCCAGACCGGCATGGTGATGGGCACCGCCCAGTACATCGCCCCCGAGCAGGCCCTCGGTCACGACGCGACGCCGGCCAGCGATGTCTACGCGCTGGGAGTTGTTGGCTACGAAGCGGTTTCAGGTAAGCGGCCGTTCACCGGTGACGGCGCGTTGACGGTGGCGATGAAGCACATCAAAGAACCGCCGCCGCCGCTGCCCGCCGACCTGCCGCCCAACGTGCGCGAGCTCATCGAGATAACCCTGGTCAAGAACCCCGGCATGCGCTATCGCAGCGGGGGACCGTTCGCCGACGCCGTCGCCGCCGTCCGCGCGGGCCGCAGGCCGCCGCGACCCACCCAGGCGGCACCCGCCGGCCGCGCCACCCCGGCCGCGATTCCCTCGGGCGCGCAGGCCCGGGCTGCGGCAAACCCCACCGGCCGGGCGCCCGCCGCCCGTCGTTCCAGGCCGACCACCGGCGGCCATCGCACGCCGCCGGCCCGGCGCACCTTCTCCTCCGGTCAGCGTGCGCTGCTGTGGGCCGCAGGTGTATTGGGCGCGCTGGCGATCATCATCGCGGTCCTGATCGTCATCAACTCACACGACAACACCTCACAGCAGCAACCGTCCGCACCCACCGTGACCGACACCGGGCAGCCGCCCAGCAAGCCCGCACCGGCGCCGGCACATCCGACAAATTGGACGGATCGAGGGGTAACAGGTAATGCTGGACGGCAAAGCCAACCGCCTAACAGGCGGGCGGCCGCGCTGATCCACCTCCGCGCATTGCCGCCCCGACACGAGACTTTGTGATGACAACCCCGCAACACCTGTCCGACCGCTACGAGCTGGGCGAGATCCTCGGCTTCGGCGGCATGTCCGAGGTCCACTTGGCCCGGGATGTCCGCTTGCACCGCGATGTAGCGGTCAAGGTGCTGCGCGCCGACCTGGCCCGTGACCCCAGCTTCTACCTGCGCTTCCGGCGGGAGGCGCAAAACGCCGCCGCGTTGAACCACCCAGCGATCGTCGCGGTCTACGACACCGGCGAGGCCGAAACCGCCGCCGGCCCGCTGCCCTACATCGTGATGGAGTACGTCAACGGTGTCACGCTGCGCGACATCGTCCACACCGAGGGGCCGCTGCCGCCCAAGAAGGCCATCGAGATCATCGCCGACGCCTGTCAGGCGCTGAACTTTTCCCACCAGCACGGCATCATCCACCGCGACGTCAAGCCGGCGAATATCATGATCAGCACCGCCAACGCGGTCAAGGTGATGGACTTCGGTATCGCCAGGGCGCTCGCCGACGGCGGCAACAGCGTCACCCAGACCGCGGCGGTTATCGGTACCGCACAATACCTTTCGCCCGAGCAGGCCCGTGGCGATTCGGTCGATGCCCGATCCGACGTCTACTCCCTGGGCTGCGTGCTCTACGAAATGCTCACCGGCGAACCACCTTTCGTTGGTGACTCCCCGGTCGCGGTGGCCTACCAGCATGTCCGTGAGGATCCTGTCCCGCCGTCTCAGCGCCACGAGGGCATCTCCGCCGACCTGGACGCCGTGGTGCTCAAGGCGCTGGCCAAGAACCCCGAGAACCGCTATCAGACCGCCGCGGAGATGCGGGCCGACCTGGTGCGGGTGCACAACGGTGAGCCGCCGGAGGCGCCCAAGATCCTCACCGCCGCCGAACGCATGTCGCTGATGGCGTCGCCGCATCCCAGCGACTCGGCCGGGCCGCATACCGACCCGTTGCCCCGCCAGGACCTCGACTTCACCCGTGACCGCAGTTCGGGTTCGATAACTCGCTGGGTCGTCGCGGTCGCCGCACTGGCAGTGCTGACCGTCATCGTCACGATCCTGATCAACACCTTTGGCGGCGGGATGCGCAACGTCCAGGTGCCCGACGTGCGGGGACAGGCGTCCGCCGACGCGATCGCCGCGCTGCAAAACCACGGCTTCAAAACGCGCACCCAGCAGAAGCCCGATTCGACCGTCCAACCCGATCACGTCATCGGCACCGACCCGGGCGCGGACGCCAAAGTCGGCGCCGGCGACCTAGTCACGGTCAACGTCTCCACCGGACCCGAGCAGCGCGAGGTGCCGGACGTGTCATCGCTGAGCTATGCCTCCGCGGTCAAAAAGCTCAAATCGGCCGGGTTCGGCCGCTTCAAGGAGGTCCAGTCACCGTCCACGCCGGAGATGAAAGACAAGGTCATCGGGACCAATCCGCCGGCCAATCAGACGTCGGCGATCACCAACGAGATCGCCGTCATCGTCGGCTCGGGTCCGTCGACCAAGCAAGTTCCCGACGTCGCAGGGCAGACCGCCGACAGCGCGCAAAAGAACCTCACGGTCTACGGTTTCAGCAAGTTCAGCCAGGCCGCCGTTGACAGCCCGCGCCCTGCTGGCGACGTGCTCGGGACCAATCCGCCTGCGGGAGCAACCGTTCCGGTCGATGCGGTGATCGAGATACAGGTGTCCAAGGGGAACCAGTTCATCATGCCGGATCTGTCCGGTTTGGTCTGGACCGACGCCGAGCCGCAGCTGCGCTCGCTCGGATGGACCGGTGTACTGGTCAAGGGTGCCGACGTCGACGCCGGCGGTTCTCAGCACAACCGGGTGGTGTTCCAGAGTCCCGCCGCGGGTCAGGGCGTGAACAAGGACGGGCCGATCACGCTGAAGTTCGGTCAGTAGCCGCGTCGTACCGCCGCACCGTGGCCAAACTGCTCACGACTTCGTTTTCCAGCCGGCGCACCAAGGCGTCGTCACGGACCTGGCCGCAGTAGGCCAGCCAGTTGGCCAGCATTCGATGGCCGCCTTCGGTGAGTATCGATTCCGGATGGAATTGGACGCCGTGGATCGGCAGATCGGTGTGCCGCACGCCCATGATCACACCGCTGCGGGTGCGAGCGGTCACTTCCAGCTCCGCCGGCAGGGTTTCCGGCAAGATGGTCAGCGAGTGATACCGAGTCGCCGTGAAGGGGTCTGGAAGCCCTTGCAGCACACCGGTATTCGTGTGAAAGACGCTGCTCGTTTTGCCGTGCAGCAACTCGGGCGCCCGATCCACGGTCGCGCCGAACGCAACGCCGATAGCCTGGTGCCCCAGGCATACGCCCAGCAGCGGGGTGTTCGCCGCGGCGCCGGCGCGCACCAAGTCGATCGATGCGCCGGCTCGTTCCGGTGTACCCGGACCCGGGCTGAGCAGAATCCCGTCGACCTCGGCGGCGATCGCGGCGGGGTCGGAAAGCCGGGCGTCGTCGTTGCGCCACACCTGTGCCTCGACGCCGAGCTGCCCGAGGTACTGCACCAGGTTGAAGACGAAGCTGTCGTAGTTGTCGACGACCAAGATCCGCATCGTGTCAGGTTACCGGCCAGCGGCCACTGTCAGTCGATCCCTATCGGGTTGGCCGGATGATCGATTGCCGGACGCGCAGACTCGGCGGCCAATCGGTCCACGATGTCGGCCAACCCGGCGAAACCGGGGGCTGCTGCCATATCGGCCGCCATCCGGCGGCTGGCTTGGCGGTAACGCGGCTTGCTCAGCACGCCAAGAATGGCGCGGCGAAGGGCGCGTGGTGACGGGTGCTCACTCCTGATGCGCCGCCCGACGCCCGACCACGCGACGCGGGCGCCGACCTCGGGCTTGTCTTCTTTACCGCCGGTGGCCACGATCGGCACCCCATAGCGCAACGCGTACTGCACGCCGCCGTATCCGCCGTTGGTCACGTAAACCGAAGTGCGCGGGAGCAATTCGTCATACGGCAGGAACATCGCCGCGCGGGCATTGGCTGGCAACGCGGGCAATGTGTCCAGCGGGCGACCGCCCGTCGCGACCACAACCCGCACATCGTCGTCGGCGAGCGCGCGCAGCGTCGGCGCGATGGCTTGGTCGTAGTCCAAGTTAGCGACGGTGCCCTGGGTGACATGGACGACGGGCCGGGTGCCGTCGAGATCGCCCCACCATTGCGGAGTTGGGGCCTGGGAACCGGTGGCAGAGAGCTGCCCAACGAAGAAAAGGTTGGGCGGCGCGTCGGACCTCTGGTATTCGAAGGAGGGCGCGCTGAATTGCACGATCGCGTCAGCTCGACGGCCCCAATCGGTAATGGTGCCCGGCATGTTGTTGCCGTGCACCTGGCGATGCAGGTCGTCGAGGATTTGGTGGGTTCCCCGCAGCACCCGACGATTGATCGCAGCCAGTGCGGCGTTGCGCTGACGGTTGAATTTCCGGGCCGGCGCCAACCCCAGGCCGAAGGGAGCGGTGTCCTGGCTGTCGACGGGTAGCGGAACCACCGAGCACATCACGATCGCCGGGCGTGTTGGACGCGGGTGTTCGAGCATGAATGCGGCACCGAGGAATAGGGGCTCGGCGAGCACCACGTCGGCGGGTTTTGTCGTCAAAGCGGCCGTAAGGGTGTCGTACTGCGCCTTGGCCGGTCGGGCAAGAACGTTTTCCAGGTCGAAGGCGAGCGCTTTGACGCCCTTCAACTTCGCGCGCTCGGGAAAGGTGGCGACTAGCTCCTGGTCGACGTCGATGTCCGCTTCGGCGGCGACCGGTACGAAGGTCGCGCCGGTGGCGGACACCTTGTCGGCGAACGAGGCGCCGGTAATGAATCGCACGTCGTCGCCGCGCTTGACGAAGTTTCTGGCGACCTCAAGCAACGGCGTGATGTGCCCGTGGTTAGCGATGCTGGTCATGACGATGGATGACACTGGACACTCCCGGGCTCGCCGTTAGCTACGTGGTGGTAGTATTCATTACTGTGCCACCGCAGTCAATATCGAGGGCGCGGAGTTACCGATCCGAGCTGCGCCAGCAGCAGGCCGAGCAGACGCGCTCGCGGGTGGTCACAGCCGCCGCGGAGCTGTTCGCCGCCGACGGGTACGCACGCACCACCCTGGCGAAAATTGCTGCAGCAGCTGGTGTTTCGGTTGAGACTGTTCAGGGCCAGGGACCCAAGGCTGCCCTCCTGATCGCCGCGGTCGAGTTCGCCGGAGTTGGCGTGATCGGCGAAGAAAATATTCTCAATCTTGATGTCGGCCGCGAGCTGATCGCTTTCGACCATCCGCAAGAGGCGCTCGACTTTCTCGTCTCGGCAGTAACGGACGTGCACAAGGGGACCGCGAGACTGGCGCCCGCGCTGTTTGGCGGCGCCAACTCCGATCCCGAGTTGGATCGGTACCTGAACGAGTTCATCGCCGGGATCAACCGGCAAGCCCGGCGAGTCCTTGAGGTGTTCCGCGATCGCGGATGGCTTCGTGTCGATGTGCCGTTCGATGAACTCGTCGAGACTGCGGCAGTGTTTTGCAGCGTCGAGACCTATCTTCGGATGACCTACCGCGACGGATGGAGCACCGAAGGGTATCGGAGATGGTGTCGCCGGATGTTCGCCGAGACGGTTTTCCGTGGCACCTCGGCTCAGTAACTGATCGGGCCGGCCGGCTGTGCGAAGTGCATTCGCACCGGCTGGCTGTACCCGGCTACCCGGACGTCAGGGGTGACGTGCTCGGTGTAACCGAGGCCGAACCGCACCACGTACTGCTTGTAGAGAATGACCAGGGGAGCGGCGGCCAACGCGGCCTGCATGGCCCCCGCGTCGCCGATCGCGGTGATCGTATACGGCGGGCTATAGGTCCGGCCGTTGAGCAGCAGCGTGTTGCCCACACAGCGGGGCGCCGAGGTGGCGACGATGCGCTGGTCTTGCATCTGGACCGCCTCCGCGCCGACGCTCCACAACGCATCGAGCACGGCCTGGATGTCCTGCTGGTGCACGACGAGGTCGTCCGGCGACGCGTCGCGCGGGAAGCGGCCATTGGCGTCGCGCTGCGCGTCGTTGAGCGTCACGATCAGGCCCGGCCCGTGCACCGGATCCATACCGGCGTCCCCGGCCAGCTCGGCGGACCGCCGTAACATCGCCGCCAGCGCCGAGTCCGACGACCCGCCATGCGTCGAGTCGATGGTGCTGGCCAATCGATCCCGTTCGGCATTCAACCGGTCGACCTCGAACTGCTCTCGGCGCACCAAGTCCACCAGCCGGGGCGCGTCACTGCGCCGAATCTCGCCGCCGCGGGACACCCCGTGCGTTGCGCCGAGCAGCAACCCGGCGAACAGGCAGACCAACGGGACGCCGACCCGCCACCGCGACGGGCGCGATTCGTCCCGGCGCGGGCCACCGCCGCGCCCGCCGACCAGCCGGGCGGTCCGTTTGGCCATCGGCTCTCCGTTCGCTGCTGGTGGGTGCGTTAGGCTCGTCGTTGCACAACCGAGCACACCTGCCCTGAATACCGTAATCGCCCGAGGCATCCCGAGGTAGAAATGCCCAAGTCCAAGGTCCGCAAGAAGACCGACTTCACCGCTCATGCGGTGAGCCGTACGCCGGTCAAGGTCAAGGCTGGGCCGTCCAGCGTGTGGTTCGTCGTGTTGTTCATCAGCCTGATGCTGATCGGCCTGATCTGGCTGATGGTGTTCCAGCTGGCCGCCACGGGTCCCGATGCGCCCTCGCTGCTGAACTGGATGGCCAACCTCGGCCCGTGGAACTACGCTGTCGCGTTTGCTTTCATGATCAGTGGCTTGTTGCTCACCATGCGGTGGCGGTAGTCATTGACGCGACCGTAATGAATTCATTGTCGGTCAGCGCGGTTACTGGGTTGGCAACGTCCGGTACATCGGATCACACGCGTGTGATTCATCCCCATTGTTGATAGCGCTTGTGGATAACCTCATCGGCAGTGGTAGGCCCGCCTAGGAGCACCGTGCAGCAAACACAGTGGTCGCCCTCTTCGGCTGGAATCGCAGCTTGTGGCATCGGCGGCATTGTGATGGCTATCGCCTGTGTGACTGTAGTCACAGACCCGCCGGGACGGTTACTGCTCGGAATTGCCGCGGTCGGTCTGATCTTGTTTGCAAGCGGAACGTGGCGCGCGCGGCCGCGGCTGGCAATCACGGCCGACGGCCTCCGGGTACGGGGGTGGTGGCGGACGCAGCTTTTGCGGCGCGCCGACATCAAGATCATCCGAATCACCGAGTTCCGTCGGATCGGACGCAAAACGCGGCTACTCGAGATCGACGCAGTGGACGGCCGGCTGCTGATCTTCTCCCGTTGGGACCTCGGCACCGACCCCCTGCAGGTGCTCGACGCCCTGACCGCGCAAGGCTATGCCGGCCCCTGAGCCGACGTGCTGCGGCAGATCTAGGAGATCGTGATCGACTCGATGACGACCGGTTCGGTCGGCCGGTCACCATGGTCGGTGGCGGTGCCGGCGATCGCGTCGACGACCTTCTGCGAATCGGGATCGACGACCTCGCCGAAGATGGTGTGCCGCCGGTTCAGGTGCGGGGTCTTGCCGACCGTGATGAAAAATTGCGACCCGTTGGTTCCCGGTCCTGCGTTGGCCATCGCCAGCAGATACGGCTTGTCGAACTGCAGCTCGGGGTGGAATTCGTCGGCGAACTTGTAGCCCGGACCACCGCGACCGGTTCCGGTCGGGTCGCCGCCCTGGATCATGAAGCCGCCGATCACCCGATGAAAGACGGCTCCGTCGTAGAACGGGCCGGAGCTACCGCCGGAAGCGTTCTCGGTCGAGTACTCCTTCGTGCCCTGGGCCAGGCCGACGAAGTTGGCGACGGTCTTGGGAGCGTGGTTTCCAAACAGCGCGATCTTGATGTCGCCGCGGTTGGTGTGCAGTGTGGCAGTGGCAGTCTGAATCGGGCTGGTAGTCACGGCATCACAGTCTGCCATCACGTCCCGGCCCACCGGTCATCGGTGCCCTTACCCGCGGCGGCTCGCCAGGCTGCCGGTAGTTACAGTCTGGAAGTATCGATGCACGGTCTCGCGGAAGCGGCCGGGGAAGGCGAGAAATGAGCGCTAAGAACCACACCCAGCTGACCCCGGGCCAGCGGCTGTCCCGCGGCCTGACGTACACCGCAGTCGGGCCGGTAGACGTCACCCGCGGCATCGTCGGGCTCGGCGCTCACTCAGCCCAGGCCGGCGCGTCGAATTTGCGTCGCCGATACCAGGAAGGCCGCCTGACCCGGGAACTGCAAATCGCCCAGGAGACTCTCGCGCAAGAATTGGCCGCGGCGCAGGAAGTGGTCAGCGGTTTGCCGCAAGCGCTTCAGCAGGCCCGCCGGTCCCACCGACACGGCAAGCGCCCGTGGATTATCGCGGGGGTGGCGGTGCTGGTCCTTGCCGGTGGCGCGGCGGCGTTTTCGATCGTGCGCCGCTCGGCGCGCCAGGAGCCGTCGCCGCGGCCGCCAAGCGTCGATCTCCAACCCCGCCCCTAACGCGGGGTCGCGCGTCGCGCGGGCGTGGAGCCTAGGGTGTGGAGCCTAGGGGATTCGAACCCCTGACTTCTGCCTTGCAAAGGCAGCGCTCTACCAACTGAGCTAAGGCCCCGCACTCCGACCATCGGTCTGGTCGGCGGCCACGTGCCAGACCTCGACTCTCTGTCGAGACCGGATCACCACCACGAGCGCGGCGATCGCTGCCAGCGGCAAAACCAGTCTCACGAAACGTCTTGGCAAACACATGGTTGTGGGCCTAGGAGGACTCGAACCTCCGACCTCTTCGTTATCAGCGAAGCGCTCTAACCGCCTGAGCTATAGGCCCGTACGCGCATACGGCCGAGCGACGAGACTACCCCACCGAAGCGTCCGCACCCAAACCGCTAGTCCCGGTCTGCCAGCGTCACCTCGACGCCCCCGATCAGGTCGGTTGTCAGGTTATAGATGAACGCACCGATGGTGGCCATCGCGCTCAGCAGCACGATGTTCACCAAGCCGATCAGGACAGCGCCGCCGAAGATCGTGCCGCTGGAGACCAGGTCGCCGCTGCTGCCGCTGGTGTTGTTCAGCAGATCCCCGACGTTGCTGTTGAGCTTGCTCCACACGCCCATTCCGCCGAGCACCAGATAGAGGAACGCCACCGCGATCATCCAGACGAAGAACAACGCCACCGAGAGCACCAACGAGACCTTCAGCGTGCTCCACGGATCGATTCGCCGAATCTGCATGCTGGCGCGAACCGGGCCTTGGGCTCGCCCGGCCACCTGGATGCGGCGTTCGGTTCGCACCGGGGTCGTGGACGTGTCCGGTGCAGGGTCGGCGGCAGGTTGGCGTTGGCCGGCCCGGGGGATCGGGCCGGACAGGTCGGGCAGTTCGCTGGCGTAAGCCTCGTCGGAACGGGTTTCGCCGCGCGCCGGCTCGACGGCGGCGTCGACGTCGTGCCCCGGGGGTTTGGCGGCACCCGGCGCGGCGGTGCCGGAGATGAACCGGCTCAACCGGGCGTCGGCATTAGGGGCGCCGGCGGGACGGGCGGTTGCTCGCGGCTGCGGTTTCGGCCCATCTGCCGGCGCACGCCGTTGCGCCTGCGCCGGCCGGGCGCCGCCGCGTGGCCGCGCGGTTTCACCACCCTCGGCACCGGATGCGTGCGGCGGCCGCGGTGGACCTGCCCGGTCGCCCGAGACGTTCCCGTTCGGGCTGTCGCCCGGTCCGGGATGTCCCGGCTCGTTGGGTGAAGTCACCTCACAGCTCCTAACTGTGCATCCGGCCGCCGAGGCGGCCGGCGATCACTCACGCGTCCCGCGTGGCACCTGAATCGTCGTCGGTAACGTCGACTGGCTCAGCCTCTTCGGCGTTACGCGCGATGGCTAACAGTGTGTCGCCCTCGCCCAAGTTCATCAACCGAACACCTTTGGTCTGCCGTCCGGCCTTCCGGACCTGTCGCGCCGCTGTCCGGATCACCCCACCACCGGAGGTGATCGCGTACACCTCGCTGTCGTCATCGACGATCAGCGCCCCTACCAGCCTGCCACGGCGGGTGTCGTATTGAATCGTCAAGATGCCTTTCCCGCCGCGGCCCTGGGCGGTGTACTCCTCTATCGCCGTGCGCTTGGCATAGCCTCCCGACGTTGCGACGAGCAGGAAGGTGCCTTCCCGGACCACGTTCAGCGAGAGCAGATAGTCGTCGGTGTTGAACCGCATGCCCTGTACACCCGAGGTGGCGCGGCCCATCGGCCGCAGCGCCTCGTCGGTCGCGGAGAACCGGATCGACTGGCCGTTGGCCGACACCAGCAACAGGTCGTCGTCGGCCGAGCACAGCACCGCCCCGACCAGTTCGTCTTCGCCGCGCAAGTTGATCGCGACGATCCCGCCGGACCGATTGGAGTCGAAGTCGGTGAGCGCAGTCTTTTTGACCAGCCCGTTGCGGGTTGCCAGCACCAGGTATGGAGCGTCTTCGTAGCTGCGGATCTGGATCACCTGGGCGATCCGCTCCTCGGGTTGGAATGCCAGCAGGTTGGCGACGTGTTGTCCGCGCGCCGTCCGCGAAGCTTCCGGTAGGTCGTAAGCCTTGGCCCGGTACACCCGGCCCTGGGTGGTGAAGAACAGGATCCAGTCGTGGGTCGAGCACACGAAGAAGTGCCGCACGATGTCGTCCTGCTTCAGCCCGGCGCCCTGCACGCCCTTCCCGCCGCGCTTCTGGCTGCGGTACAGGTCGGTCTTGGTGCGCTTGGCATAGCCGGTTTCGGTGATCGTGACGACGACGTCTTCGCGGGTGATCAGATCCTCGTCGCTGACTTCGCCGTCGGCAGCGATGATCCGGGTGCGACGGTCGTCGCCGTGCTTCTCGACGATCTCGCCCAGCTCGTCGCGCACGATCCCGCGTTGCCGCTCGGGCTTGGCCAAAATGTCTTCCAGGTCAGCGATTTCGGCTTCGATCTTGGCCAGGTCGTCGACGATGCGCTGGCGCTCCAGGGCGGCCAGGCGGCGCAACTGCATGTCCAGGATCGCCTGTGCCTGGATCTCGTCGATGTCGAGCAACTCGATCAGGCCGGCCCGCGCGACATCCACCGTCTCCGACGCCCGGATCAACGCGATCACCTCGTCGAGCGCGTCGAGCGCCTTGACCAGACCGCGCAGGATGTGGGCCCGCTCGTTGGCTTTGCGCAGCCGGTAGGTGGTACGCCGCACGATCACGTCGAGTTGATGCTCGACGTAGTACCGGATCATCTGGTCCAGCCGCAAAGTGCGCGGCACCCCGTCGACGATCGACAGCATGTTGGCGCCGAAGCTGGTCTGCAGCTGGGTGTGCTTGTAGAGGTTGTTCAGCACCACCTTGGCCACGGCGTCGCGCTTGAGTTCGACGACGATCCGCAAGCCCACCCGGTCGCTGCTCTGGTCTTCGATATTGGCGATGCCGGCCAACTTGCCGTCGCGGACCTGCTCGGCGATCGAGGTGATGAAGTTGTCGTGGTTGACCTGATACGGCAGCTCGGTGATGACCAAACCCGTCCGTCCCCGCGAATCTTCCTCTACCTCAACAACTCCGCGCATCCGGATCGACCCGCGGCCGGTCGTGTAGGCATCGGAGATGCCCTGGCTGCCGACGATCAGCCCAGAGGTCGGGAAGTCCGGCCCCTTGACCCGCGCCATGACAGCGGCCAGCGTCGCTTCTTCGTCGGCGTCGAAGTTCTCCAGGCACCAGAACACCGCCTCGGCGAGCTCGCGCAGGTTGTGCGGCGGGATGTTGGTCGCCATGCCCACCGCGATACCGCCGGAGCCGTTGGCCAGCAGGTTGGGGAACCGGCTCGGCAGCACCGTCGGTTCCTGCACGCGGCCGTCATAGTTCGGTATGAAATCGACTGTCTCCTCGTCGATTTCGCGCAGCATCTCCATCGCCAACGGAGTCAGCCGCGCCTCGGTGTACCTCATCGCGGCCGGCGGGTCGTTGCCCGGTGAACCGAAGTTGCCTTGGCCGTCGACCAGGGGATAGCGCAGCGACCAGGGTTGGGCCATCCGCACCAGGGTGTCGTAAATCGAGGCGTCACCGTGCGGGTGATAGTTGCCCATCGTCTCGGCCACCGAGCGGGCGGACTTGGCGTGGCTGCGGTCCGGACGGAAGCCCGAGTCGAACATGGCGTAGAGCACCCGGCGGTGCACCGGCTTGAGTCCGTCGCGCACCTCCGGCAACGCGCGGCCGACGATCACGCTCATCGCGTAATCGATGTAGCTGCGCTGCATCTCCTGCTGGATGTCGACTGGCTCGATCCGGTCGGCGGCATCACCGCCGGGGGGCAGCGTGGTGTCTGTCATCTAATCCTCGTTTGGAATGGGAATGGGGGAGATGCCTGCGACCGTCAGACGTCCAGGAAGCGCACGTCTTTGGCGTTGCGGGTGATGAAGCTTCGGCGCGCGTCGACGTCCTCGCCCATCAGGATCGAGAACAACTCGTCGGCCGCGGCGGCATCGTCCAGGGTGACCTGGCGCAGCACCCGAACCGAGGGGTCCATCGTGGTTTCCCACAGTTCCTTGGCGTCCATCTCGCCCAGACCTTTGTAGCGTTGGATGCCGTCGTCGACGTTGATCTTCTTCCCGGCTTTCTTACCCGCCTCCAGCAGACCATCGCGCTCCCGGTCGGAGTAGGCGAACTCGGGGTCGCTGCGCTGCCATTTCAGCTTGTACAACGGCGGTTGGGCCAAGAACACGTGCCCGTTTTCGATCAGCGGGCGCATGAACCGGAACAACAGGGTCAGCAGCAGCGTCGAGATGTGCTGGCCGTCCACGTCGGCGTCGGCCATCAGCACGATCTTGTGGTAGCGCAGCCGGGTGATATCGAACTCGTCATGGATACCGGTGCCCAGCGCGGTGATGATTGCCTGCACTTCAGTGTTTTTCAGCACCCGGTCGATGCGGGCCTTCTCGACGTTGATGATCTTCCCCCGAAGTGGGAGGATCGCCTGGAACATCGAATCGCGGCCGCTTTTGGCCGAGCCGCCAGCTGAATCACCCTCCACCACATACAGTTCCGACTTGCTCGGATCGGTGGAGCGGCAATCCGCCAACTTGCCGGGGAGGCCACCTAGGTCGGTGGCGCTCTTGCGCCGCACCAACTCTCGGGCCTTACGGGCTGCAATGCGTGCCTGTGCCGATGACACCGCCTTGTTCACCACGGTCTTGGCATCGGCGGGGTTGGCCTCAAACCAGTGGGACAGCTTGTCGTTGCAGGCCTTCTGCACGAATGACTTGACCTCGGTGTTACCGAGTTTGGTTTTGGTCTGGCCCTCGAACTGCGGCTCGCTGACCTTGACCGAGATGACCGCCGCCAGACCCTCGCGGATATCGTCACCGGTCAGATTGGGATCCTTGTCTTTCAACAACTTCTTGTCTTTGGCGTACTTGTTCACCACCGACGTCAAGGCCGCGCGGAAGCCCTCCTCGTGGGTACCGCCCTCGTGGGTGTTGATGGTGTTGGCGAAGGTGTGCACCGACTCCGAGTAGCCACCGTTCCACTGCATCGCGATCTCGACTTCGTGACCGGGACCCTTGTCGGAGAAGTCGACGATGCTGGAGTGGATCGGATTCTTGGTGCGGTTGATGTGCTTGACAAAGTCGACCAGACCGCCCGGGTAATGGAACGTTCGATGCTTGACCTTATGCGGCGCAACGGATTCAGCGGCCTTTTCTTCCGCGGACTTGGGAGCTTCGGCGGTATCGCTGACAACTTCGTCGACGACCTCCTCCTTACGCACCCGCTCGTCGGTGAGGTTGATGGTCAAACCCTTGTTGAGGAACGCCATCTCCTGCAGCCTGCGCGCCACGGTCTCGAAGTCGTAGTCGGTCGTTTCGAAAATGCCTGAGTCTGCCCAAAAGCGGACCGTCGTGCCGGTCTTCTTGGTCTTGTCACCTTGTTTGAGAGTGCCGGGAACCGAGCGGTCGTAATGCTGATACCACTCGTAACCGTCACGAGAGATCTCGACCTCGAGCCGGGTGGACAACGCATTGACGACCGAAACGCCCACGCCGTGCAGACCGCCCGACACGGCGTAAGCGCCGTCGTCGCCGCCGAACTTCCCACCCGCATGGAGTTGGGTCATCACGACGTCGACGGTGGGGACGCCGGTGGCGTGCATGGCCACCGGGATGCCGCGGCCGTTGTCGGTGACCTGGACGGCCCCGTTCTCGAGGATCTTGACGTCGACCATATTGGCGTAGCCGGCCATCGCCTCGTCCACCGCGTTGTCGACAACCTCCCAGATCAAGTGGTGCAATCCGCGCTCCCCGGTGGAGCCGATGTACATGCCGGGGCGTTTACGGACCGCTTCTAACCCCTCCAGGATCGTGATGGAGTCGGCGCCGTATTCTTTCGGATTCTTCTTCTGGGCAGCCACGGTCGGAAGGCTCTCCTTGGGGTTGCGCGCGGGCAGTCCGATGACTGTGCGCTGGTTCTCCGCCAGTCTACCTATAGCAAGCCGTAGCACCGATTCTGCAAGGGTGTTTCTGCACAGCTATCTGCGCCGTGTGCGGAATTTCTCGCTCTGGGCTGCGTCCCGACGCTTGACGAGCCTAATCATGCCGTTGTGACGCCCCTCAGCGGATCGTTCGCTTCCTCAGCCATAGGTGTCGCGCGGCCCCCGTCCGGCGATGTGCAGTGATCCCTTGCGCCATGACGGCGCGACCGGACCGGTGATCTTCAGCGAGGTCACCACACCGTCGCCCACCGCCGCCGCGATCTTGGCCAGCACCTGAGCCTGGATGATGCGCAGCTGGGTCGCCCACGCCGTCGACTCCGCGGACACGCTGAGCACACCGTCGCGCAAGCCGGTCGGGGTCGCGTGGTCGGCGATGTGCTGACCGACGACCGACGGCCACTGCCCGAACACCGCGCCCTCGGCGACCCGCGAGGACCAGCCGCGCTTTTTCGCCACGTCCCGGGTGGCACTGCCCAGCGATTGCGGGTCCCGGCCGTCGGGTCCCGGACCCGACCAGCGCCGCCGACTTCGCGCGCCGGCAACGCGGCGGGCCGCTGGCAGCCGGCGCCCGCGCCCCACATCTTTGCCTTGGGTGCGGGCGGCGCCGCGAGCCTCTTCCAAAGCTCGCCGCACCAGGTCCATCCCGGGCAGCCCGCTGAGCCGCTCCGGCGGTCCGACGTCCGCCTGCTCGTCCGTCATGTTCCCACCACCGAAACCGGTCCGCCGTCACTGTCGTGTAGCTCAATGGTCACTCGCTTGGCATCCCAATCGCGGGGAATGTCGTCGAGGACCGCTGCGGTCACCAGCACCTGCTCCGCTGAAGCCGCCGCGGTGGCCAGTGCTTCCCGCCGGGCGGCGTCCAGCTCGGCGAACACGTCGTCGAGCAGCAGCACCGGGTCGCTCCCGTCGGCACGCAAGAGTTCGTAGGCCGCCAGCCGCAACGCCAGTGCCATCGACCACGATTCACCGTGGCTGGCAAAGCCTTTCGCGAGCTGGTCACCCAGCCGTAGTTCAAGGTCGTCGCGGTGCGGGCCGACCAGGCACACGCCGCGTTCCAGTTCGGCGTCGCGGCGTTGTGCCATTTGCGCCAGCAGCGCGGCGCGCAATTCATCGGTGTCCGTGCGGTCGGGCTCGACGTCGACGCTGGTGCGATACCCGATCGCCGCCGGCCGCGACGCCGGTGCCAGGGCTTGGTAGCTCTTCTGCACTTCGGGTGCCAACGCGTTCACCAAGTCCAGTCGGGCGGCCATCAACTCGGCGCCGTGCGCGGCCAAATGCCCGTCCCAGACATCAAGTGTGTCGAGGGCACCGCGATCGCCCCGAAACCGTGTCCCGGCTGCGGACTTCAATAGTGCGGTGCGCTGGCGCAGAACTTTCTCATAGTCAGCACGGATAGCGGCAACCCGCGGTCGGCGCACCGCCGCTAGATCATCGAGATAGCGGCGTCGATCCGCCGGATCTCCGCGGACCAAGGCCAGGTCTTCCGGAGCGAACAACACCGCGCGCAGCACACCAACCACTTCGCGGGGGCTGCGCACCGGCGAGCGATTCAACCGGGCTTTGTTGGCCCGCCCGGCGGCGATCTCCAGATCAACGGCGCATTCGCGGCCGTCGTTCACCACGATCGTCGACACCACCGCCCGTGACGCGCCGACCCGCACCAGGGGCGCGTCGGTCGCTACCCGATGCGAACCCAAGGTGGACGAATACCAAAGTGCTTCAACGAGATTCGTCTTACCATAGCCATTGGGCCCGACGAACACCGTCCGCCCCGGCGTCAGCTCGAGCTCGGCGTGTTCCCACGACCGGAAATCCCGCAAGCCCAGATGACGGACGTACACCTAACCACTAACCAGGAAGACGGACCGGCATCAACAGGTAGACGTAATCGGTCGAGAGCGCCGGGAACGGTCCGCTGTCGGTGGGCTGCGGATCGTCGGCACTGGCCGGCCGTAACACCGCCGGGCGACTCGGGGTAGTAAAGCCGAACGACACCCGGTCGGAGTGCAACGAGCCCAGGCCGTCGGTCAGGTAGGTCGGGTTGAACGCGATCGTGAGCGGTTCGCCGGCAAAATCGACCGCCACGTCCTCTTCGGCTCGGCCGACATCGTCAGCACCGGCCGACAGTCGCAGCACATCACCGGAGAACTCCATCCGAACCTGCGCACCCCGATCGGCAACCAGTGCGACACGTTTGATCGCCTCGGTCAATTCGGCCACCCCCATGCTGGCCACCGCGGTGTGCTCCGTCGGAAGCAGTTGGCGGAACTTGGGGAACTCCGCGTCGAGCAACCGGGTCGTGCTGCGTTTGCCGTTCCCACTGATCCCGAGCAACCCGTCCTTGCCGACCGCCTGCCCGGAACCCAACGACAAATGCACCTCGGCACCGTCGGTCCCGGTTTTAGCTGCCTCGGCGAGCGTTTTGGCCGGAACCAACACCGCGGCCTCGACATCAGCTCCCGACGCCGACCAGGTCAGCTCCCGCACCGCCAATCGGAACCGGTCGGTAGCAGCCATCACCACCGACTGACCGGAGATTTCAACCCGAATTCCGGTCAGCATCGGCAACGTGTCATCTCGGCCGGCCGCGACGGCGACCTGACTGATGGCCTCGGCGAACAACTCCGCCGGCAGTGCACCGGTCTCCTCGGGCAACGTCGGCAGCGTCGGGTAGTCCTCGACGGCCATCGTCGGCAGTGAAAACCTCGCGCTTCCGCAGGTCAAGGAAACCCTGGTGCCGTCCACCTGGACGTCGACGGGCTTGTCGGGCAACGCCCGGGTGATATCTGACAACAGCCGACCCGACACCAAAACTGTTCCCGGAGAAGCGATTTCCGCCGCCAGCCGCACTTCGGCGGAGACCTCGTAGTCGAATCCGGAAATGGTCAAACCGTCCTCGGAGCCGGTCAGCAGCACGCCGGCGAGCACCGGCACCGTAGGTCTGCTGGGCAGCGTCCGCGCCACCCAGGCCACCGCATCAGCGAAGTCTTCGCGCACCAAGCGAAACTTCAAGTCGGTCAAACCGACTGTGGTCGTCGCCACGTCCATTGCGTCCCTTCATCACCCCGAACAACAAGGCCGACTCCAGCGGCTCCACCACCGGTGGAGTCCGATTTCCCCGCTGACGGACGCCCGTGCCCGTAACCCGCTTCGACGACCGAAACGGCAGTCGAACCACAACCGTAGAGCTTTGAGCGCCAACTTGAAAGCTAATCGGATCCAATGACACTCGCGGTGTTCCGGCGTTGACGTGCGGGTGTGGAACAGCCCGTCCCCAGCAGTCTTTTCCAAGAAGAAACTACGGAGAGATTTCAGTAACAGTATTAAGGCCTGTGCACGTTGGGGACAGTTCGGTGTCCGCACTGTTGAACCGGCGTTGGCCGGCTGTGGATGACAAGGGGGCGGTTGTGTGGTTTGTGTGCAGCGGTTGGGGATCGCTGGCGGCTGTGCACGCAATCGTGATGTCGGGGTCATAGCGTACGCAGGTTGCGCACAGGCCTATCCACAGCTGGCGCTGTGACGGGTGGGGTAGAGGTGCCCAAAGTTTTTTGGGTCGGAGCGGGTGGTGCTGACGCTCAGCGCTTGGAGCGCTGCCGAATCCGAGTGGTGAGTTCCTTGACGTGATCGAAGACTTCGCGTCGTTCGGCCATCTCGGAGAGGATTTTGCGTTGGGCGTACATGACCGTGGTGTGGTCGCGGCCGAAAGCTTGCCCGATCTTCGGCAGTGACAAGTCGGTCAGTTCACGGCACAGGTACATCGCGATCTGCCGGGACTGCGCAAGCGCGCGGGTCTTGCCGGGGCCGCGTAGTTCTTCGACGGTGGTGTCGAAATATTCGGCGGTGGCCGCCATGATCGTTGCCGCGCTGATCTGCATGGTGCTCGCGTCGGCGATCAGGTCGCGAAGCACGATCTCGGCCAGTGCCTTGTCGATGGCAGTCTTGTTCAGCGACGCGAACGCGGTGACCCGGATCAGCGCACCTTCGAGTTCGCGAATGTTGCGTTCGATGCTGCTGGCGATGAGTTCGAGCACGTCATCGGGGACCGCCAGCCGTTCCATCTGTGCTTTCTTGCGCAGGATGGCGATGCGGGTTTCCAGCTCCGGTGGTTGCACATCGGTGATCAGTCCCCATTCGAACCGGGTCCGCAGCCGGTCTTCCAAGGTGGCCAGTTGCTTGGGCGGTCGGTCGGAGGAGATGACGATCTGCTTGTTGGCATTGTGCAGCGTATTGAAAGTGTGGAAGAACTCTTCCTGGATGCCCTCTTTACCTTCGATGAACTGGATGTCATCGACGAGGAGGACGTCGACATCGCGGTAGCTGCGTTTGAAGGCGACCTTGCGATCGTCACGCAATGAGTTGATGAAGTCGTTGGTGAATTCTTCGGTGGAGACGTACTTGACCCGCATCCCGGGGAACAGTCGTTGGGCGTAGTTGCCGGCCGCGTGCAGCAGGTGCGTTTTGCCGAGACCGGACTCGCCCCAGATGAACAGCGGGTTGTAGGCCCGGGCGGGGGCCTCGGCGATCGCGAGGGCGGCAGCGTGAGCAAACCGGTTCGAGGCGCCGATCACGAAGGTGTCAAAGGTGTAGCGCCGATTGAGGCTGGTGCCGCCGGCCGCGGCGTCGTCGTTGTTGTGCGGTCGTTCGGTGAAGTAGGTGGGCCAGTTTTGGGCGGCGCTAGCCAGGGCCTCGCGGTCTTCGTCCACCTCGTCGGCCTCGGCGCTCAAGTCGTCGGGCGCGGCGTCGGCAGCGGCGTCGGCAGCGGCGTCGGCCTCATCGTTGGCTAATGCGGCGATGCGGACACCGAGCTCGATTTGTTGGCCGAGTCGTCGACTGAGTGCCTCGGTGATCTGGGTGCGCAGATGACGTTCGATTTCGTTCTGCACGAAACTGCTGGGCACCGACAGCAGAGCAAATCCTTCGACGATGGTGAGCGGTTGTACGAGGTTGAGCCAGGCTCGTTGCTGCGGTGTCAACGGAGCGACGTAGGGTTCGCCGTTGGTCGCGAGGCTGTCTGTCGCGGGTTCCCCGTTGAGTTCGGAGACGACCGCGCTCCAGACCGTCGCAAAACTTGATCCGGGGTCCTCAGTCAACGACATGTCCCCCTGATTGACGTCGACCTATCGGCGTTAGTTAGCATCCACGAACTGTCCACATGGTTATCCACAAGTGTGGACAGGACAGCCGCCGCCGCGGCAGAAATTGCCATCGACGGCATGCGAAATCGGCGCTCGAGACAGCCAGCGTAGGTCATCTGGGCAGGAAGCCGATCCGCCATCCTCGCTTCGTTGTCGGGCGCCGTTCCGGGTCGGTACGGCCTGTAATGCACCAGCCAGAAGCTAACAGTTTTCGCCGTCCAAGCCAACCGTTCTGCAACATTGGGCCGGGCATTCATAGAATTGCTCGCCGACCTCGGTGACGGGTGTGATGGCAGTGAAATATCGCTGTCCGCTCTGGGCCCGAGCAGGCTAGGTTTGACCCGGCGAACGCTGGTCAGTACCCTCGTCTAGTCGCCCGAAAGTCGGCGATACGGCTGCGATCCGCGCAATCTGCACTGGGGCCCGCGCCGGTTACCAGCGAGACACAGAGCCTGCCGAGGCTTCGTGAGGGCAATCGTGTTCTACCGGTATCGCTACCGGGCCGGAGCAGGATGCCAGATGCAACGAGGAGAGAGTCGTGGCAAAGGGCAAGCGGACCTTCCAGCCGAACAACCGGCGCCGAGCCCGTGTGCATGGCTTCCGGCTGCGCATGCGCACCCGGGCAGGGCGGGCGATCGTGTCAAACCGGCGCCGCAAGGGCCGTCGCTCGCTGACTGCTTGATTCGAACACCGGTGTAATTGCGGTGCTTTCCGCGCGGAACCGTATGACGCGGTCGACCGACTTCGCTGCCACGGTGAAGCGCGGTGCTCGTGCTGTAGAGCCAGACTTGGTCATCTATGCGCGGCCCGGGAACATCGAACTGGCCGAGGCACCCAAGGTCGGACTGATCATTGCGCGATCGGTGGGCTCGGCCGTGCAACGGCACCAGTTGGCCCGGCGGCTAAGGCATGTCGCACGCCGGATGGTGGGCGAGTTGCAGCGGTCTGAGCACGTGGTGATCCGGGCGCTGCCGAGCAGTCGCAACGTCGGTTCGGTCCGGCTGGAAGAAGAATTACGGGCCGGCTTACGGCGCATCGAGGCGGCGGGATCTCGCCGGTGAGCCACGTAACTTCAAAGCCGGGGCAGTGGCTGAGGGCCGCCGAGAACGCAATAGTGCGCGGACTGATTTTCCTGATTCAGCTGTACCGCCACATGGTGTCGCCGCTGCGGTTGCCGACGTGCCGGTTCACCCCTACCTGTAGCCAGTACACCGTGGAGGCCTTGGCCGAGTATGGGTTGGTGCGGGGGAGCGGGCTGGCAGCCGTCCGGCTGGCGAAGTGTGGTCCGTGGCATCGGGGAGGATGGGATCCGGTACCGGAGCACCGAGCCGACCGGGTCGAAGTCTGGGATACCCCAGCGACGCTAGGGGAGAGTGATTCTTTTGTTTGATCCGTTCAGCCTCGACTACTTCTACTACCCGGTCTCGGCAATTATGTGGCTGTGGTACAAGGCTTTTGCCTTCCTGCTGGGCCCTTCGAGCTTCTTCGCGTGGACGCTGTCGGTGATGTTCCTGGTGTTCACGTTGCGCGCGATCTTGTACAAGCCGTTCGTCCGCCAGATCCGGACCACCCGGCAGATGCAGGAGTTGCAGCCGCAAATCAAGGCGCTGCAGAAGAAGTACGGCAAGGACCGTCAGCGGATGGCCCTGGAGATGCAGAAGCTGCAGCGCGAACACGGCTTCAATCCGATACTCGGCTGCTTGCCGATGCTGGCACAGATCCCGGTATTCCTGGGTCTGTATCACGTGCTGCGCTGCTTCAACCGGACCTCCACCGGTATCGGCCAACTGGGCCTTTCCCCGGAGCGCAACCGCGAGCTGGGCAACTATGTCTTCAGTGCTGCGGACGTCGGACATTTCTTGGACGCCAACCTGTTTGGCGCACCACTGGGCGCCAATATGATACAGCGGGGAGCCAGCCTCGCCGCGTTCGCAGAGTTCAGTCGGCCCGCCGTCATCGCGGTTGGCGTGCCGGTGATGATCCTGGCCGGCATCGCGACCTACTTCAACAGCCGAGCATCGGTGGCGCGACAGAGCGCCGAGGCCGCGGCCAATCCGCAGACCGCGATGATGAACAAGCTAGCGCTGTACGTCTTCCCGCTCGGCGTGGTGGTCGGCGGACCGTTCTTGCCGTTGGCGATCATCTTCTATTGGTTCTCCAACAACATCTGGACGTTCGGTCAGCAGCACATCGTCTTCGGGATGATCGAAAAAGAGGAAGAGGCGAAGAAGCGCGAAGCGCTGGAACGGCGGGCGGCAAACGCGCCGGCGCCGGGCGCCAAGCCAAAGCGGCCGGGGAAGAACGTACCACCGGACGGCAACGGATCGGCGGTGGCAACGGACGGCTCCGACGGGGAGGCACCAGCCAACGAACCGTCGGAGGTCGGCCGAACGCCGCGCCCGGGAGCGAAGCCCAAGAAGCGCAGACGGTGACCGACCAGCGGGCCGAACCGACACAATGGCCCGCGGCGGACTGGCGGATAAGCCCGGTACCGGAACGGATATCGGACAGCAGACTTAGCCGGGCGAAGCCCGGGCGACGGGAAGGAAAGAAGCAGGTATGACGGACGCGGACACAACCGGGCACGACACAGACGAAGCCTTGGCAGACGAAGCCTTGGCAGACGCCTTACCAGACGTCCAAGGAGACGCCTCAGCAGACGGCTTCGAGGACACGGCGGTGGGCGATACCGAGACCGACATTGAGGAGCGGTTGGTCGCCGAGGGCGAGATAGCGGGCGACTACTTGGAAGAGCTGCTGGATCTGCTGGACTTCGACGGCGACATCGACCTCGACGTCGAAGGTAGCCGCGCGGTGGTCAGCATCGACGGCAGTGACGACCTGAGCAAGTTGGTCGGCCGCAAGGGCGAGGTGCTCGATGCGCTTCAGGAACTGACTCGGCTGGCGGTGCACCAGAAGACAGGAGTGCGCAGCCGGCTGATGCTCGACATCGCGAGTTGGCGCCGCCGCCGCCGCGACGAGTTGGCGGCGTTGGGCGACAAGGTTGCGCGCAGAGTACTGGAAAGTGGCGAACGCGAGGAACTCGCGCCGATGACGCCCTTCGAGCGCAAGATTGTCCACGACGCGGTCGCGGCGGTCGAAGGTGTCCGCAGCGAGAGCGAGGGCGTCGAACCGTCGCGCCGTGTGGTCGTCCTGGTCGACTGAAGCGGCCCGAGTTACATAGGTGTAGTTCGTTCGTCCGGACCTTCGCGGGGCTCCCGGCGGGAGGGATGTTTCACGTGAAACATGTCGATTCCCGAGTGGTGCCGCAAGTACCCCCGCCACCCGAAATCGCGAAGGCCATCTTCGGGCCCCGGCTCGACCTCGCCCGGCAGTACGCCGAGTTGCTCGCCGAGACCGGTGTCACGTGGGGACTGTTGGGCCCGCACGAGATCGACCGGATCTGGGAGCGCCACCTACTGAATTGCGCTGTCGTCGCCGAGCTGTTGCAACCGGGGGAGCGAGTCGCCGATATCGGTAGTGGCGCCGGCCTGCCAGGGTTAGTCTTGGCGATCGTCAAGCCCGGACTGCGCGTGGTGCTGATCGAGTCGCTGCTCCGGCGAACCGAGTTCTTGCACCACGCGGTGGCCGAGCTTGGGTTGGACGCCGAAGTGATTCGCGGGCGAGCCGAGGACTCCGCGGTTCGCCAGAATGCCGGTGGATGCGACGCGGTTGTGTCGCGTGCGGTGGCCGCGCTGGATAAGGTCACGCGCTGGAGCATGCCGCTGCTGCGACCGGGCGGCCGGATGTTGGCGATCAAGGGGGAGCGGGCTCCCGACGAACTGCGTGAGTACCGGCGTGTGATGGCCGCCCTGGGCGCCACGGATGCCAGGGTGGTGGAATGTGGCGTGAAGTATTTGTCTCCGCCGACAACCGTGGTGGTGGCACAGCGCGGCGAGCCGGGTCCAGCCCGAGGTGCGCCGCGTCGACGGTCGAAGAGGGAGAGCCTATGAGTGCGCCGCACGACGCGTCTGATCACGCAGCCACGCAGACATCCGCCACGCATGTTTCACGTGAAACATCGGAATTCGATACCCCGATCGGGGCCGCTGCCGAGCGCGCGATGCAGGTGCTGCACACCGCCTACAAGCCGCTGCGCCGACCGCGGCATCGTCGACTGTTCACTATCGCCAATCAGAAAGGTGGCGTCGGCAAGACCACCACAGCGGTGAATCTGGCCGCGGCACTGGCCATCCAGGGACTCAAGACCCTCGTCATCGATCTGGATCCGCAGGGGAACGCGAGCACCGCGCTTGGCATCACCGACCGCCATTCCGGTACGCCGTCGTCCTACGAGGTGCTCCTCGGCGAGATGCCACTGGAGGCCGCGCTGCGGCGCAGCCCACACAGCGAGCGTCTGTTCTGTGTGCCGGCGACCATCGACCTGGCCGGCGCCGAGATCGAGTTAGTGAGCATGGTGGCCCGGGAGAACCGGTTGCGCACCGCGCTGGCCGGCCTCGACCGCCCCGACTTCGGCGCTGACTTCGATTACGTCTTCATCGACTGCCCGCCATCGTTGGGGCTGCTGACGATCAACGCATTGGTCGCCGCTCCCGAGGTGCTGATCCCAATCCAGTGCGAGTACTACGCACTGGAGGGCGTGTCACAGTTGATGAACAACATCGAGATGGTGAAAGCGCATCTGAACCCCGGCCTGGACGTCAGTACGGTGATCCTCACCATGTACGACGGCCGGACCAAGCTCGCTGATCAGGTGGCTGAGGAAGTCCGCCGCTACTTCGGGGCCAAGGTCTTGCGCACCGTGATCCCCCGCAGCGTGAAGGTCTCCGAGGCGCCCGGTTACAGCATGACGATCATCGATTACGATCCCGGATCGCGCGGTGCGATGAGTTACCTCGACGCCAGCCGCGAGCTCGCGGAGCGCGACGCACCAGCACCCGAGGAGGGGGACTAGCATGACCCAGCCGCTACGTAGGAAGGGCGGGCTCGGGCGAGGCCTGGCTTCACTGATTCCCACCGGACCGATCGATGCCAACGATGACTCGACCCGACTCGGCCCGCGGATGGGCGATGCAGCAGCCGACGTCGTCCTGGGAGGTTCGCCCGCATCGGGCTCGACGGGCATCGGGGCGGTGTACCGCGAAATCGACCCGGCCCTGATCGACCCGAACCCGCGCCAACCCCGGCAGGTCTTCGACGAGGAGGCGCTGGCCGAACTCGTGCATTCGATCCGCGAGTTCGGCCTCATGCAGCCGATCGTGGTCCGCGCCGTCGACGCTGCACAGCAACCGGCGGGAGCCCCCGGCGGACAGCGCTACCAGCTAGTGATGGGGGAGCGGCGATGGCGTGCGGCCCAAGCGGCCGGCATGACCGCCATCCCGGCAATTGTGCGCGAGACCGGCGAGGACAACTTGCTGCGGGATGCACTGCTGGAAAACATCCACCGGGTGCAGTTGAACCCTCTTGAAGAAGCGGCGGCCTACCAGCAGCTGCTCGACGAGTTCGGTGTCACCCACGATGAATTGGCTGCCCGGATCGGGCGATCCCGTCCACTGATCACCAACATGATCCGGTTGCTGCGGTTGCCGATTCCCGTGCAGCGGCGGGTCGCGGCGGGCGTGCTCTCGGCCGGCCATGCCCGGGCGCTGCTGTCCCTGGAGGGTGGACCGGAGGCGCAGGAAAGCCTGGCGGCGCGGATCGTCGCCGAGGGGCTTTCGGTGCGGGCGACCGAAGAGGCGGTCACCCTCGCCAACCGCAGCGATACGCCCCAGCCGGCAGGTCCGCGGCGTAGGCCGATCCAGATGCCCGGCCTGCAGGATGTTGCCGAGCAGCTGTCGGGCGCCTTCGATACCCGCGTCACCGTCAGCGTGGGCAAACGCAAAGGCAAGATCGTGATCGAGTTCGGCTCGGTGGACGATTTGCAGCGCATCGTCGGCCTGATGAACTCGACGAAACCCTGACCACGGACACCAGCTGATTACGTCACTGTGACAATCCGATATACCAAGCTGCCCCAGTATGCTGCCGTCGCTTGAATCAGTTTGCGTACCAGGTGATTTCGTTTTCAGGACACCGTCGATGAAGCGGCGGGTAACTGGCTGGCCGCGGGCGGCGGGCCGGGCGGCTGTTCGACGCCGCGATCCGGGGCCGCGCGGGTATCGCCATCGGCCACGCGCGGCGGGTACGCTCAGCTGCGGGGTGGCGGCACCACCCGCTCGCGGGGAAGCCGGGGCATCAGATCTCGCACTCCACGGAGGCCCAGAAGTCTAGTGTCTGCACGAATCACACCGCTGCGACTCGAAGCCTTCGAGCAGCTTCCCAAGCATGCGCGCCGCTGCACCTTCTGGGAGGTCGACCCCGCAACCCTCGGCAACGACGAGCAGCTGGCCGACCCGGAATTCGAGAAAGAGGCGTGGCTGTCGATGGTCATGCTGGAGTGGGGATCGTGCGGGCAGCTGGCGACGGCGGCTCCGGTCGAGTACGGGGGCAGCGAGCCCTCGTGCCTGGGCTACGCGCTCTACGCCCCGCCGCGGGCGGTGCCGCGGGCGCAGCGGTTTCCCACGGCACCCGTGTCAGCCGATGCCGTCCTGCTGACCTCGATGCGGGTGGAGCCTGGACCGGCCGCCGATGAGCTGCCGTACAGTCTGGTCGCCAAAGTGGTCGACGAGTTGGTGCGGCGAGGCGTCCGCGCGCTGGAAGCCTTCGGCCGCACCGAGAACGTCGCGGAGCTGCTCGACCCGCAATGCGTCGACCCGACGCTGCGGCCGGTGCTGGAAGCGCTGGGGGACTGTTCGGTCGAGCACTGCGTGATCGCCGCCGACTTCCTGCGCGACGTGGGCTTTGTCGTGGTGGCACCGCATCGTTATTTCCCGCGGTTGCGGCTTGAGCTGGACAAGGGCCTGGGCTGGAAGGCGGAGGTCGAAGCAGCGTTGGAGCGGCTGTTGGAAGCCTCGTCGCTGCAGCAGCCAGTGGCGGCGGGATTGTCGGCTACGAACCACTGAGCCGACTGGCCTGCTCCACCGACAACTCGTGAGCAAGCAGCTCGGCGAAGGTGAACGTCCCGGTGGGCCGGTCATTTTTGCCGAGCAGATACAACCGCTTGACCGCCGCCAGGATTCCCTCGGCAATCGCGTCGCGGGTCTGGGTGGTGACCAGCAGCGCGCGGTCCCGCGGGTTGGTGATGTAGCCGACGTCGACCTGAACGGTCGGCATCCGGGTCAGCCGCAGCAGGTCCCAGGTGCGGCCGTGGGTGCGGCAGTCCCGTAAACCGGTGCGCGCGACCACTTCTCGTTGAATGAAGTCAGCCAGATTGCGGCCGATGGTGGAGACCGAGCCGTGTGAATTGCCGAAGTGGAAAGAGGCAACGCCATTGGCCGACGGGCTGGCCTGGGTTGCGCAGCGCAGGCTGATCATCAGATCGGCACCGACGGCGTTAGCGGTCGCGGCCCGCTCGGCGTCTGACGGGCTGCGGTTGGTCGGCCGCGACAGGAACGTCTCCATGCCGATGGCGGTCATCCGGCCTTCCAGACGACTTGCCAAGTCCCACAACACATCTGCTTCACTGATCGGTCCGGCTGCGCCGTGCGTGATCAACCCGTGGTCGGTGCCGCCGCGGCCCGGATCGATGATGATGCGCTTGCCCGACAGCTTGGGCCCGGAACGACGGACCAATTCCTCTTCACGGATGGCGTGCAGCGAACCGCCGGTTACTCGTGAACTGAGAAAGTACAAGGAGCGCAACGTTTCCGGGCCGCAGATACCGTCGGCGTAAAGCCCGTACTCGCGTTGGTAGGACATCAACCCGTTGTGCGTCTGCAAGCCGAAGTATCCGTCGACCAGCCCGGTGTAGAACCCGAGGTCTTGCAGCCTGGCTTGCAGCGTGGCGACGTCGTCGCCATACATCGGCGCGCCGAATTGATGATTCAGCGTGCGCGCACCGAGCCGGTAGGACGCCTCTTTCAGCGCCCGGTAAGTGGCTTCGCCGACGATCCCGTCCACCAGCAGCCCCCGATGCTGCTGGAACGCCCGCACTGCGTGGTCGAGCTCGTCGTCGAACACATCGAGCGCCACATGCTTTCCGGTGGTGAGGTCCTCGTCTGAGCCGTCGAGATGGCCCAACGCGGTGAGCGAAGCCCGGATTTCGGTGACCGCTGCGCTGCGGTCACCACAGCGCAGCGCCTCGCCGGCGCCGCGGTGCGGATGCGACATTCCAAGGCCTCCGGTGAGCTGGTGTGAACAGCCCTGCCGCTCGTTGACAGGCTTGGCGGTATTGTCGCAGACGCTCGGCGATTTCAGGAAAACGCCAGGCAAATCGGCGCGGTCGGAAGCGAACTACCCGACGTTGGGAACGCTGTCGGACAGCTCGCGCAACAACGCTGCCTTACCTTTGGCGCCGACGATCCGCTTGACCGGCTGGCCCTCCTTGAACAAGATCAGCGTGGGGATCGAAACCACTTGAAAATCACGGGCCGTCTCCGGATTTGCATCGACATCGAGTTTGGCGACGGTCAGCTGCCCGGCAGTCTCGGCGGCGATCTCCGCCAGCACCGGCGCCACCATCTTGCAAGGTCCGCACCAGGTAGCCCAAAAGTCAACCAGCACGGGCGTATTGCTGGCCAGTACGTCGGTTGCGAACGATGCATCAGAGACGTCTACAGGTGCGCCGGGGTTCGTCATCGTGCTGCTCCAATCAAAGTGTTGCTGCTGCTGGGGTTTCGGTGGCGCTGGTCTGCGTGCGTTCGCCCGGCTCTGCATGCTCGGACAACCAGCGCTCGGCGTCGATCGCCGCGCTGCAACCCGTTCCCGCCGCAGTGACCGCTTGGCGGTAGGTGTGATCGACCAAGTCACCGGCCGCAAACACCCCGTCGAGTGAGGTGTAGGTGGTGTTGCCTTGCACCCGTACGTAACCTTCTGGGTCGAGGTCCACCGCGCCACGCACCAACTCAGACCGCGGATCGTGGCCGATGGCGACGAAGACCCCGGTCACCGCCAGCGTGGTTTCGCTGCCGCTGGCGGTGTCGCGTAGCCGCAGACCCGTCACGGTGCTGTCGCCGTCGACGGCGACCACGATGCTGTTGGTGAGAAACCGGATCTTGTCGTTAGCCCGGGCCCGGTCGAGCATGATCTTTGACGCCCGGAACTCGTCACGGCGATGCACGATCGTCACACTGCGGGCGAACTTGGTCAAAAAGGTCGCCTCCTCCATCGCCGAGTCGCCGCCGCCGATCACCGCGATGTCCTGATCGCGGAAGAAGAAGCCGTCGCAGGTGGCACACGAACTCACCCCGCGGCCGAGTAACTCCTGCTCACCCGGCACGCCGAGGTAGCGCGCGGCGGCACCCATCGCCAGGATCACGGCCCGGGCTTGAAAGGTCTCCCCGTCGGCGGTGGTCACCGACTTGACCGGGCCGTCCAGCGACACCGCTTCGACATCCTCCATCCGCAGGTCAGCGCCAAACCGCAGCGCCTGCTCGCGCATCTGATCCATCAATTCGGGACCCATGATCCCATCGCGAAAACCGGGGTAGTTCTCCACTTCGGTCGTGGTCATCAACGCGCCGCCGAACGAAGTGCCTTCGAAGACCACCGGCGCCAACTGCGCGCGCGCCGCATACAGAGCCGCGGTGTAACCAGCAGGGCCGGAACCGATGACGATCACGTTGTGGACAGTGGTGGTTGAGGCGCTCATACCAGCCTTTCGGATACTTGACCCGTTCAAAGAGCCGCTTAAACCAGTCGAACGCCAGGGTAGGCGGTGCTGTTCCCGCGAACACTACGGACGGTCGATGGTCCTGTCAGCCAACAGGCCGGTGTTGACAGAACTACAGGTCGGGGGCACGGCCAGGGCCGTCAGGGTGCCGGACGTGTCGCCGGGGAGGACCAGCACGATGGCAGGGCGTCCGGCAATTGCGACCGGCCGGGCACCCATGACTTGGGCGTCGGCCGGGTAGCCCAAGCCGGCCAGACATGACGCCCGGCGTTGTGGGTCGGCGAACGGGCCGAAGTCTGGCTTCTCGTCGAGCAGGGCGACGATTTGCTGGTCCGATAACGGAATTGTCATCGGCGGACGCGACACGGTGATGTGCTCTGCGGTGGTTGGCCTGCTCGGCGTAGGTGCCGGCGCCGTGATCAACGCCTGGGTCCCCAGCCAGACCGCAACGGCGGCCGCGGCCAAACCCGCCACGGCGATGGCCACCCGCGCGCGGTGCGGCAGACCGCCGGGTTGGATGGTGTGCGCGGCGCGCAGGCGGGAACGCTGCGGTCGCTCAACGCGCAGCGCAGCAGCGATGCCGTCGACAAGTCCGGGCGGCACGTCGGGAGCCGACGCTGCGTCAGTGCCCAGCTCCGCGACGTCGCGACGGACTCGGTTCAGCGCGTCCATCGTCTGCCGGGCGTGCGGGTCTGCGCGGACTCGCTTACGCAACCGGGCAGCAGTGTCGTCGTCGAGCAGACCTGCCTGCAGGTCGGCCAGGGCGCCGGTTGTCAGCGGTGGATCGGCGCCGGTATCGGCGCTCTCGTCTGGCCCAACTCCGTCCATCCGCCTCAGTGTCCGCCATCGACAACCCGGACGCCACGCGCGGCTCGCCGTTGGCTAGCCGGCCGGGCGGTTGGGTGCGGTGTCGGTTTCCAGGTAGCCGAGGGTCGCGGCCAGCCGGGCTCGGGCGCGGGCGCAGCGACTCTTGACGGTGCCTTCGGCTACGCCGAGCATCGCGGCGGTGTCGGCGACTGAATAGCCGTGCATGTCGACCGCCACCACCGCCGCGCGCTGCTCGACCGGTAGCCGCATCAGTGCCCGGTGCACCGCGATCGCCGTCTCCACCTGCCCGGTCCGGTCCGCCACCGGGTAGACGTCGTCGAGTTCGGTGATCAGATGAGCCTTGTTGCGGCGCAACCGGTCCAGGCATGCGTTGAGCACTATGCGGTACAGCCAGCTGCTGACGGCCGCGTCGTGGCGAAACGAGCCGGCACTGCGGTGCGCGGAGACCATCGCGTCTTGCAACGCGTCCTCGGCGTCTTCGGGGCTACGGCTGGTCAGCCGGGCGACCCGGTGCAGCTGCCGGTGGTGCCGGTAGAACAACTCCTCGAAGGCGTAGCGGTCGCCGGCGACGTGGGCAGCCAGCAATTCGGCGTCGCTCCGTTGTCCGCCACGTTGTTGTCGACGGTCTTGCCGAACCTGGCGCCCGAAGCCCACGGCCGGACAGTAACCAATCGGTGAATACCCGGCACTTCACCCGATCCGGGTCGGTGCATCAGGACGCGGCTTGTACCGTGACCTCGGAGATGTCTGCGCGGCTTTCGCCGTGGGTAGTTCCCAGCGTCGAAATCCACACCAGCAGATACGACGTGGGCGCTGACGCCTTGACCGGGATGCTGTTGTGACCCGGGTGCATTGCCACCGGTTGAGTCAGCGCCGTGGTGTTGTCCAGCTTGGCCGGTGTCGCCGTCGCCGACGAGCGGATCTGGATTTTCGTCCCGGTGCTGGCCAGGTCGACGGTCACCGCACCCACCACGGTGGGTTTCGGCAGCTGCAGCAGCAAGCCGACGCCGCTCTTGAAACTCGGGAACGGGACAGCGTCGTGGTAGGTGTCGGTCTGCCACGCGGTCGTCGGGTTGCCGTCGATCGCCAGGCCGGCCTGGCTGGGGTTGTCGGCCTCTTGGCCGGGGGAGAAGACGGTCGCGCTCACCGGCTTGACCGTGCTGCCCGCCGCCGCGCCGCTCTCAGCGCTCGAGCTCGCCGACGGCGCGTTGAGTCCCAGCCGGTCTTTGTCCAGGCCGCCGACGTCGCCGAACATTCGGCTCAGCACCGAGGCCAAGACCAGTAGCGCGACCACGATGATCACCGCTCCGGCGCCAACTCCGATCGTCACGGCGCGGCGGCGACGGACGCGGGCCTGGGCCTCCTCCAACGTGGGCGGGCGGGACCTGTCCGGTCGCGCGGGTGCCGGTGGCGGTTCTGGCAGTGGACTCAACAGCTCGGTGCGGTCGGCGACCGCGGTCGCTTGCTGCAACAGATTCAAAAGCGTTGCGGCGCTGCGAATCCCACCGTCGCCCAGGATCGAATGAGTGGCCGCCGCAGAAATCTGGAAGGGGATGTCCCGGTCGATCGAGCTGGGTTCGACTGGCTGACCGGTCGGTTCCCGCGGTGCCGGCGCCATGCCGCTGCCCACCCCGGCCTCCGGCAACGGCCAGCGGTTGACCAGCAGCGCATACAGCACGGCGCCGATGCCGCGGATATCGTCCTCGGGGGTGGCTTGAGGCATGGTGGCGGGGAAGGCCAGCACCACATCGCCCTCGATGCTGACCCGAACCCGGCTGGGATGATCGATCGACAACGCGACGCCGGCGTGGTGGGCAGCCTCGGCGACGCCCGCCAGCGTTTGCATCGCGCGGGCGGCGCCCACGGCTGACGGCGAGGTGTCGGCCACCTCCTGCAAGGAACCACCGCGGATCCATTCGGTGACGACCAGGCCGCCGGTGCCGGTGTGCACGACGTCGAGGACGCGGGCGATGCCGGCCTTGTCGACGCGGCTCAGCCGCATCGTGCGAGACAGGATCTGGCGAACCTGGTCGTCGGGCAGCGTCCCGTCCGGGTCGACGAAGGTCAGCGCCACCTGCCGATCCAGCGCGGTGTCGAGGGCTTGCCAGAACTGCAGATGCGGCGCCCCGCCGTGGAAGACCAGTAGCCGGTAGCGACCGCGGGCGATGCTGGCGCCGGGAACCAGTTGCGCGTCTTCCTGATGCGACGACGGTTCGGCCGCCGGCTCGCGCGGCGCGTCGACGGTGTCAACTTGAAGGTCGGGGGGTACGTCGGGCTGGAAATCGTCGACGGCGGGTGACGATGCGGGCCGTGGAGCGGCCCGTTGAGGAACCGGCCCATCGTCACTAGCCGGTGACGATGCGGGCAGTGGAGCGGCCCGTTGAGGAACCGGCGACGGTTCGATGCCGGAGACAGCCTTGGATGAGGTGCTGTCCGGTGGGCCGTCGGTCATCCCCGGTCCTTTCCCCATCCCCTCCCCGGCTACGTTCTCTGGAAGCCCGGGCCTGATGGGTTCTCGTACCGCATATCCCCCCGGCGTAGGCGAATTCCTTTGCTCAGGGTACGTGACACCCCCGGGACGGAAAGCGTGATCCGGCACCGCCGGTGCGCGAACAGCGACGTTCGTCGGCGGGCCGGGCGGACGCGGGGGTGGCCCGGCAGTAGGCACGTGGCCATCCCGTGCCGGGGCGACCTGCTGGCGGGTGGGCGCCGCCGCGGGTTTGGCACCGAGCCAGCCGCGGAATGCGGCCAGCACCGCCTGGGCCTCGGGCACCCGCGCACGCAGCATCACCGCGGCCACGATGGGCAGCATGATCACGGCGAGTACGACCAACCGCAACAGCGAGCCGCCGCCGCCGCCGTAGGCGGTCAGCCGGCGCATCCCCATCAGCTCGTCCACCACGTGCGCGATCAGCCCGGCGAGTAACGAGGCGGTGATCGTGACCAGAATCGTGCGTACCTCCGCGATGCCGAGCAGGCGGCCACCGGGCACCCGCAGCGTGTTGCGCAGCAGGTAATACCCGACAATCGCGCCCGCCAGAAATCCCAGGCCGTTGGCCAATCCGAGGTAACCGGCCACGATGTCGGGGTTGTCGGTGATGTGCGGCGCGAGCAGCGAGGCGGCGATCTTGACGGCCGTGATGACGACGATGATCACGATCGGTATCCAGGGCTGCTCGCGGGCGTAGAAGACACGCAGCTCCAACAGGACGATCGCATACGGAATCAAGGTGAACGCCGACATCGCGATCGCCGCGCCCAGGTAGCCGGCGTCGACGTCGCCGAAATGGCCGTAGGCGAACAGCGCACTGCCGATCGCCGGTCCGCCGACGGTCATGAACGCCACCGTCGGGATCAGCGTGATCATCGTCAACCGGCTGGCCAGCGAGAGGTCGGCCAGCACTGCGGGGGTGTCGTCGGCGGCGGCATTGCGGCTCAGCCGCGGCATCACCACGGTTAGCACCGTCACCCCGATCATGCCGAACGGCAGCATCAGCACCAGCCAGGTGTAGTTGTAGATGGCCGGGCCGGAAGCGGCTGCGGTGCTGGCGATCTGGTTGGTGACGATCAGACCGATCTGGCTGATCAGCACGTAGAGCACCATCGCGGCGGCCATCGCGCCGAAACGTTTGAGCCGCTCGTCGACGCCCCACAGCGGCCGCAGGCTGATGCGCTGACGCCGGATCGCGGCCAGCAGCACCACGGTCTGTGCGACCACCCCCAACGTGGTTCCGATGCCCAGCACCAGCAGCTTGGCGTTGCCCATCTGCACCGGGTCGACGGACAGTTGCCCCGGCGTCGCCAGGTAGGCGCCGAGGGTGGCGATCGCGACGACGTTGTTGACGACGGGTGCCCACGCCGGCGGACCGAACACGTTGCGGGTGTTCAGGATCGCCATGAACACCGAAGAGAGGCCGTAGAAGATCACCTGCGGCAACAGCAGGTAGGCGAACGCCGTTGTGAGCGCCTCGTTGACCTGAGGGCTGCGACCCAGCATCAACTGCACCAGCAGCGGCGCGGCGGCTACCGACAGCAGCGTGGTGACCAGCAGCAAGGTGGTGGCCAGTGTGACCAGGCGTCGCACGAACGCCGCACCGCCGTCGGCGTCGTCCTGCTCGGCGCGCGCGAGCACCGGTACGAAGATCGCGGTGAACGTCGCCTCCAGCACGAGCGCGGCGACCAGGTTGGGCAGCTGGTTGGCCACCGAGAACGCGCTGGACAGCGCCGCACCCAGGATCGCAGCCAGGATGACGATCCGGGCAAACCCGGTGAGGCGGCTGATCAGGGTCGCGAACGCCATTCCCCAGGACCGCGAGACCAGCGCGGCGTCCGAAAGCTCGGGGCGGTTCTGCGGCGGTGTGCCCTGCGACGAGACGAGCCCGGTCGGCGGCAGCGGCCCCGTCGGCGGGCCCGCATGCCGCGGCGAGCGGCGATGACCGGCAGGTGGCCGGGAAGGTGGCGGCGTCGGTGGCGGCACGCGCCGGCCAGCGGAACTCATACGCGGTGCTCTTCGTCGGCGCCGTGATCCGCCCTCGCGAACGGTGTCTCCGCAGCCTCCGGCCGGTCGAGGTCGGCGGGGTCAGGCTCGCCGCGGAAGCGGTGCCACAGCCGTCGTCCCGCCAGCGCCACCAGCACCGCCGCCGCGCTGAGCGTGATGGCGAACAGAACCTTGCCGTAAGCGTTGGAATGCACCGATAGCCGCACCGGCTCGCCCAGCGGCACACCATCGGCAGTGCGCAGCGTCACGTCGATGGCGACGCGCTGCGTGAAGTTCACTTCGATCGGCACCCGCAACGGCAGATACCCCGGCGGCAGCTCGATTTCGCCGAGGTCGGTGACGTGCATGCCAGGCGGGGCTTCGACGTGCAGGCGCACCCGGATCGGAACGGCCAGCCCGTTGTGCAGGGCCAGCGGCAGCGGGCTGTGCTCGGTGGCCAGCGTGTAGGACCCGGTCGGGTTGACGATGGTGACCGCGCCGAACAGGTCGTCGATCGCGTTACCGACGATCGCCAGCCGCCGTTGCGCCAGCCCGTCGCGGGTGTCGGGCCGCTCGGCCTGGCTGAGGGCCCGCAGCATGTCTTCGCGCAGCGGAGCGGTGTAGCCGCCACCGGTCAACCCGGTACGGGCATCGGTCACCAGCGCCGCGGTCAGCCCGCCCAGCCGGCTCACCTCGTTCGCGATCGTGGCGATGACGCTGTTACTGAACCGGCCGCGGTCAACGTCGCCGCCGACGGTTTGCGGCGTACCGGTGACGGGTGGGGTGGCCGAGGCGTCGCCGATCAGCGCCGGCAGCGGGCGGGGAACCGCCAGGCCGGAGCGGATCGCTGTCGCCAGCGTGGTCAGGATGGCACCCGCATCCTCGGAGCGCAGGTTCCAATTGGTCGGCGGCAGCAGAATCTCGGCGCGCGGCGTGACGCTCGGCTGCAGGGTGCGCCACAGCATCGAGCCCAGCGCGTCCTGACGGCGGGCGGTCTCGGAGTCGTGCTGAAGCCGAACCGCCAGGGCGGCGTTCAGATAGGTCGGCGCGACCGGGTCGGTGCCGGTCGCCGCGAAGGCAGCGCCGACCGCGGGGTCGAACGGCGCGACCACCACCTGCGGCGACAGCCGGCGCGGCGCGGTCTCCGCCGGCGCCGCGGCAGTGGCGGAGTCTTCTCCGCCGGCGTCGGCGGGCGCGACAACCACGGTATTGCCGTTGGCGTTCAACAGGTTTACGCCACCGCGGGTCAGCGAGCCATCGGGGATGAGGGTGGCGCCGCGGACCGCGGTGATGCCCAGGATTTGGTCGACGACGTCGCCGGCCTTGCTGGTGGCGATTGCGCTGAGGCCGGCATCGCCGACACGTTGCACCGCGTCGAGGTCGGCCTGGGCATACGGCAGCGGGGCGACACACGTCCGGTTAGCCAGTGCGCGCAACCGGTTCAACCAGTTCACCGCCACGGCTTGTCCGGTTCCGGGGTGGGTCGGCGTATCCGGTTGTCGGGCCGCGCCGTCGGGGGAGTCGGATACGACATAGCCGACGGTCATCGCATTGACGGTGACCAGCAGGTCTGGGTCGACTGCCAGGCACAGCGAGCGGCCGACCGCGCCGTCGGGATCGACGTCGCGGCTGGTCGCGAACTCGGCCGCGGCCAGCAAGATATCCAGCCGGCCACCGCTGGCCAGCGATGTCGCCAGCTCGTCGTCCATTAACCGCACCGGTATCGTCCCGCCCGGTACACCAGGCGTCAGCCGGGGCCGGTCGGCCAGTGGCCACAGCATGGTGATCGGCGCGGGTTTGGAGGTGTCTGGCGCGATCACAGCGCCCATGGCGCCTAATGCTTGGCCGGAGGTGTCGAGCGGATCGGGGGGCACGCCCACCACCGGCAGCAGGAACCGGGCATTATCCAGTCGTGCCGGTTCGCCGTAGTCCGGTGTCCCGTTGACGTTGACCAGCAGCGGGTAGACACCGGGTTTGCTGATCGCCAAAGAGGGTTTGGTCAGCGAGCGCAGCGGGGTGGACAGCGTGAAGCCGGCCTTCCGGCCGCGTTGCAGCTCGCCGGCCACGGTAAGGAAGTCGGCGACCGGTTCGTATTGGTCGGTGCCGCCGTCGAGGTCGGTACGCAGCGCCACCGAGGTGGTCACCGCTGGAGCGTGCTCGAGGCGCACCATGACGTCGCGGACCGGACGGTCACCGACGTTGGTCACCGTTCCGCTGACCTTGACGACGGGTTCGCTGGTCGTGCTGACCGTCTGCGGGGTCACCTGATCGATCCGGACCTGGACGAATGGAGTTGCGCCGGGCTCGCCCGCGGCCGCGCGCGGCGCCGCGGTGGATAGTGTGAGCGCGGCTCCTAAACCAGTCAGGATGCCGACCACCAAGGCGAGGCGCACTGCGGCGGCCCGCCCGTGGCGATCGCAAGCGCGGCGAAGCCGTGCGCAGCGGGTCGCCACGTGAAACAGCCGCGAGCACGTCACGGCCCTGGACCGCGACCGTTCTTCCGGCCCCGCACCGATTCGTCGGGTCGACGGTTTCGGGTGCGCGAATGTGTTTGCGGCCGGCGCCGCGGCGAGGTGGGCGGCAGGGGCGGCAGCGCGGCAGGGCCGTCCGTCTGCAACTTGTCGATCAGCTCGTCGGCCACCTCGGCCAGCCGGCGTTCGTCGGCGTAGGCCAGCCGGGACGGCAGCTCAGGGAGGGGCACCCACGCCACCTCGGTGACCTCGACGTCCTCGTCGGACAGCTCCCCACCCGAGCAGCGCATCAAATAATGGTGCACGGTCTTGTGCACCCGGCGCCCGTCGGTGACGAACCAGTAGTCGATCCTGCCCAGCGCGGCCACCACGCTGCCGTGGATGCCGGTCTCCTCGGCGACCTCGCGGATCGCGGTCTGCTCGGCCGTTTCACCGAGTTCGATATGGCCTTTGGGTAACGACCACAGCATCCGGCCGCGCCGGTCCACGCGTCCGATGAGCGCGGCGAGCTGCTCTTCGCGGGGCCGGTCGATGTTGTCGATGACCAGTCCGCCGGCCGACGTCTCGTGCACAGTGCGCAGTCGCTCGGGGCCGCGCCGGGGGGAACGAGACCGGCCGGGCTGTTCAACACTCGTCGGCGTGCCGCCGTCGATCGCGCTTTTGTCGGTCTGGCTGTGGCCGGACCCGGCGCCGCGCCGACCACGACGCCTCCCGCGGCGCCGACGTGGTTGCGCTTTTTCGCCTTCCGACACCCAAGCGATAGTAGCTGGCGTGCTAAGACGCTCCCGGCCGCACTCGCCGGTCGCGCGTTGCCGACCAGGCTCATCGCGTCCGGTGACGATGTGGGCCCGAACGGCCCGGTGAGGAGCCGGACTAGGCTCATCGAACGTGCCTGGAGCCGCTGACGATGCCGAGCTGCTGACCGCTGCCGCGGTTGCCTTGAACAGGCACGCCGATCTGCTGGGCGAGCTCGGCTCGATGTTCGCCGCCGCCGGCCACGAGTTGTATCTGGTGGGCGGGTCGGTGCGGGACGCGGTGATGGGACGGCTGAGCCCCGACCTGGATTTCGCCACCAACGCTCGGCCGGAGCAGGTGCAGAAGTTGCTGCGGCCGTGGGCAGATGCACTGTGGGACACCGGTATCGAGTTCGGTACCGTCGGCGCCGCCGTGGGGGAGCATCGTCTGGAGATCACCACCTTCCGCGCCGACCGCTACGACCGGGTGTCGCGCAACCCGGAAGTGCGTTTCGGCGACGCATTGGACGACGATCTGGTGCGCCGCGATTTCACCGTGAATGCGATGGCAGTGCGGATCACGGCGTCCGGACCCGGCGAGTTCGTTGATCCCCTGGGCGGTTTGGCCGCGCTGCGCTTGGGCGTGCTGGATACACCGGCGCCGCCGTCGGAGTCATTCGGCGACGACCCGCTGCGGATGCTGCGCGCCGCGCGGTTCGTCTCGCAGCTGGGCTTCACGGTGGCCCCGCGGGTGCGGTCGGCGATCGACGAGATGGCGTCGGAGCTGGGCCGGATCACCGCCGAGCGGGTAGCAGCCGAACTGGACAAGCTGCTGGTCGGCGATGACCCCGTCGCCGGCATCGAGCTGATGGTGCAGACCGGGATGGGCGACGTGGTGCTGCCCGAGGTCGGCGGCATGCAGATGGCGATCGACGAGCACCACCAGCACAAGGACGTCTATCAGCATTCGCTGACAGTGCTGCGCCAGGCGATCGTTCTGGAAGACCCCCTTCCAGACGGAGGCCCCGATCTCGTTTTGCGCTGGGCGGCGCTGCTGCACGACATCGGTAAGCCGGCCACCCGCAAGCACGAGCCCGACGGCGGAGTTAGTTTCCATCACCACGAGGTGGTCGGCGCCAAGATGACGCGAAAGCGGTTGCGGGCGTTGAAGTATTCCAAACAGATGGTCGACGACGTGTCGCAGCTGGTGTATCTGCATCTGCGATTCCACGGTTACGGCGAGGGCAGGTGGACCGACTCGGCGGTGCGGCGCTATGTCACCGACGCGGGGCCGTTGTTGCCCCGGCTGCACAAGCTGGTGCGCGCCGATTGCACCACCCGCAACAGGCGGCGCGCCGCCCGGCTGCAGGCCAACTACGACAGCCTGGAGGCGCGTATCGCCGAGCTGGCCGCCAAAGAGGATCTGCAGCGCGTCCGGCCCGATCTGGACGGCAACGAGATCATGGAGCTGCTGGACATCCCGCCGGGCCCGCAGGTGGGGGAGGCGTGGAAATACCTGAAAGAACTGCGGCTGGACCGGGGGCCGCTGACCCGGGATGAGGCGACGGCCGAGCTGATGACCTGGTGGCGCTCCCGCGGGAACCAGTAGCGGCCCGGCGGCGTCCGATTTGGCATGGAGTACTGCTTGGGCGACGGTGACGGCACGGCCACGGTCTGGGATCGCGGCCCGGATATCGACTTAGACGGTGACGGCCGGCTGGACGCGGTCAGCCTGGATTTCGACGGCGACGGGTGGGCCGATGACGCGCTGGCCGATCTCGACGGCGACGGCATCGCCGACCATGCCGTGCTGGATCTCGACAATGACGACACCGCGGAAAGCTACTTCACCGACGACGGGTCGGGGACCTGGGCGGTGGCGGCAAGCCCACCGCGGGGTAGGCCACTTCGCTGGCTGGGTCTGGACGGCATCGAGCACACCGGTGACCCGCTGGTGGACTTCGACGGCGACGGCCGAGCCGACCGGCTGCTCGACAGCAACGGTGACGGGCTGGCCGATCGGGCAATCAGCGCCGACGACAACGGCACGACGGGCTACGTCGACAGCGACGGCGACGGTCGGTGGGACGTCAAGTTGACCGATACCGACGGCGACGGCGCCGCCGACGCGGCCAGCGCGCTGCAGGCCAACACGCAGGCGCCTGCTAAGCCGTCGCTACCGCGCAGCGGGGACGTCGGTGGGTGATCGGGACAGTGCGTACAGCGCCATTCGACGATTGCTCATGTCGTGCTCCCCGAGGAATGTGCAGCCGGCGAATTCGCAGACTCGGCGCGCCGTGCGTCCGGGTCGGCTCCCGCGGCAGGATTGGGACGGCTTCAGTCATCCCGAGCGGCTTGCTTCGCGCGTTTCGCGCTCATCGACCGACGCCCGGCGGGCCGGCGAAGGCCTGAGCGATCTGCAGCCAGCGCTGCGCGTCGTCGCCGTCTGCCGTCAAGTCAAGATCGCGCAGTGCGCGCCGCTGGGTGACCAGAAAACAGAAGTCCTCGGCGCTGCCGGTGACTCGTTGTGCAGCATCCGGCGGCCCCCACGACCAGGTATTGCCGTCGGGGGCACGGAGCTCGACCAGAAACGGCTCGGCTGGGGCGGGCAGCCCGTTGACCGCGAAAGCGTAGTCGCGGGTGCGCACCCCGATGTGGGCGATGGAACGCAGCCGGGCGGTCGGCGGCCGCGAAACGCCCAGAGTGTCGGCGACGTCCAGCCCGTGCGCCCAGGTCTCCATCAGTCTCGCCGTCGCCATCGAAGCAGCGCTCATCGGCGGTCCGAACCAGGGCAACTTGCGGCTGTCGGGAACCGTTAGCAGTGCGTCGTGCAATCGCACGCGGGTGAGCCGCCAGTCGGCGAGCAACTCGGCAGGCGCGGTGGCGGCGACCTCGTCGGCGCCCGCGTCGACGAAACCGGTCGGATTCGCCGCCGCCATTTCCAGCAGCCCGGCGAAGGCCGGCTCGTCGGTGATCGCCGTCAGCGCGACCCGATCCGTCCACAACAGGTGTCCGATCTGATGCGCGATGGTCCAACCTGCGGCAGGCGTCGGTGCGGCCAAGCCAACCTCGGCGAGCGGCGCGACCAGCGCGTCCAACTCGTCGCTCTCGGCACGCAAGTCCGCCACGATCTCTTGCAGAGCGGCCATCTGTGTACCTTAAGCCAGCTGGCCGCGCCGCCCGACGGCGCTGTGGGCGGCCAGCCCGCACAGGTAGAGCGCGGTCCCGGCCAATACCAGGGCAGGGGAGTGGCCGTTAAGCGGAATGACGGCCGCGGCCACGGTGATTGCGCCGATGAACGCCAGCCAGAACAGCGAATCCTGCACTGCGAACACGTGTCCGCGCAGGGCGTCGTCGACATCGACCTGAATAGCAGCGTCGGCGCAAAGTTTGACCACCTGGCCCGCCGCGCCGAGAAAGAATCCACACGCCACCATCACCGCCAACTGCAGGCTGGCGCCGGCGATCTGAATGGTCGCGGCAATCGCCAACGCCCCGTTGGCCGTGGCGTAGCGGCCCCAGCGGCGCACCGCGGGCGGGGTCACCACGTTCGCCAGTAACGAACCGGCCCCGGTGGCGGCCAGGAACAACATCGCACCGCCCACCGCGCCGACAGACGCGGCGCCGCCGCTGCGCACCAGCAGCAGCACCACCAACGTGTTGACGCCGAACACCATCCGGTGCGCTGCCAACCCGGAAAGCGTGGCCGCGACCGTCGGGCGTTGCTGCACCGTACGGATGCCGTGCATCCAACCGGTGATCACCGCGTAGATGACCGAGCCGTGGATCGCCCGCCGGGTGTCGTCGGGACCCAGCACGTGGGCGCGAAAGCGCAGCGACAGCAGCAGGGCGATCAGCAGCGGGATGGTGACGAGCAACATGATTGACGCGGCACCGGCGTCGCCGGAACCGAACAGGGCGCGGGGCACCAGCATGAAGTTGGCGCCGACGAACGCGGCGACCGCGCCGGTCGCCGAGGCGATCGAGTTCATCGTGACAACCTGCTCGCGGGGCACCACATGGGGCAAGGCGGCGGATAAGCCGGACGAGACGAACCGGGCGAGGCCGTTGACCACCAGCGCGCCGCACAGCACCAGCAGGTTACCGGTCCCGACGGCCAGACAGATCCCCACCAGAGTCACCGACATCAGCCGGCCCAGGTTGGCGCCGACCAGCACCAGCCGACGGTCCCAGCGGTCCATCAACGCGCCGGCGAACGGACCCAACAGCGAGTAGGGCAAGAACAACACCGCGAAGGCACCCGCGATCGCCATCGGGCGGCCCGCCCGCTCGGGATTGAACAGCAGCGCCCCGGCCAGACCTGCCTGGAAGAGCCCGTCGCTGAATTGGCTTGCGGTGCGCAGTTCCAGCAGTCGCCAGAAGTCGGGCAGGCTGCGCACTGAGCGCCAGACAGCGACAGGTGCGCGCGTATGAGTCACCCAACCTACTTCCACGTGGCGCCCGGCAATTCACCGCCCAGGCTTCAGGCGCCTGTAAACAACAGTACAAATATCGCGGAGCACCCTGCTTGTTCACGACAGCGACCCCGCGTGGATGCCATGATGGAGTGGTGGCGCAGCCCGAAGATCCGGAGGACTTTATCGCCCCCGCCGCGCATCGAGTGCGGGCGGGCACTTTGCTTCTGGCTAACACGGACCTGCTTGAGCCGACCTTCCGCCGCAGCGTGATCTACATCGTCGAGCACAACGACGGGGGCACGCTGGGGGTTGTGCTCAATCGCCCCAGCGAGACTGCGGTGTACAACGTGTTGCCGCAGTGGGCCAAGCTGTCGGCGAAACCGAAGACGATGTTCATCGGCGGACCGGTGAAGCGGGACGCGGCGCTGTGCCTGTCGGTGCTGCGGGTCGGCGCCGAGCCGGACGGTGTGCCCGGCCTGCGCCATGTGGCCGGCCGGATGGCGATGGTCGACCTGGACGCCGAGCCCGACTCGATCGCCCCGCTGGTGGAGGGAGTCCGGATCTTCGCGGGATACTCCGGCTGGACGATCGGTCAGCTGGAGGGTGAGATCGAGCGCGACGACTGGATTGTGCTGTCGGCGTTGCCATCTGACGTTCTGGTTCAGCCCAGGGTGGATCTGTGGGGGCGGGTGCTTCGCCGCCAGCCGCTGCCGCTTTCGCTGCTGGCCACCCATCCGATCGACATCAGCCGCAACTAGGCGGGCAGCTGATCGCGGGAGAATCGCTCGCGATCACCGAGGACACCACCAGCTGTATCTGATGGAAGATCATCAGCGCCAACATGATTACCCCGACTGTCGGCTGGGAAGACCACCAGCGCCATCGGAAGGCCTGACCCCAGACTCGTTTTCGAGCCGCAGAACAGCAACACGATTCCGTCGCCGCGGTCAAGTCCGGCCAATTGACCGATCAGCCGGGTGAATATCAGCACCACCACCAACAGCGCGGTGTCGACGACAGCTACCGCGACCAGTTGGTGTCGATGCACCGCGTTCAGCGGCAAGCCAGCGTGCAGGTCGCGCAGGTGCCGCCGCAACCGGCCGTCTCGCGGCGCAGCGCATATCGTGCGCTTTGCCAAGCGCCGACGGCGAGGGTGCCGACGGCGCCCACTGTGCACACACCCACGCACACACCGACGACCGATAGCGCGGTATCCCGCGGCGCGGCAAGGGCAACCGCCCCGCCGGCGCCCAACATCACCGCGGCCGCCAGTTGCGGCGGCGCTACGGTGCGCATCACCAGCCGAGTGGTGTCGGCGGTAACCGGCCGCGACAACGACCACAATCCGCGGGTGGCCATGACAACAGCTGCGCATACGCACAGTAATCCGGCGATGAGCATGGGGCCACCATACGAGGCGGCCCTGCTGCGGCTGGCGCCCGGCTCCTAGTGCTCCTAGTGCGCGAGCGGGGCCGCCGGCGGGGGCGGTGCGGCTGCGGGCGGGGCCCCAGGTGCCTGCGGTGCAGCCGCGGGCGGGTTGGACCCCGGCGGGCCGGCCCGGAACCCGTTGACGATGGCGTCGGTGGCCGGGGCTTCGGCGACGGACGTCGCGGCATCGGTCGTCACCGCCAGCGACACCAGGTACTTGTCTGGTCCGGCGGTGACGATGACGTGGCGCCGCGAGGTATTGAGCGTCATATCGTTCTGGCGGTAGGTGCCCTCGATGATCGACGACGGAGAGCCGTAGAAATCGGCCAGTGATGCGTTGGTGGTGCGCCAGGCCGGCAGTTGCGCGCTGTCGAGATACCCGTGAGTGATGGCCTCGTTCGGATCGAAATCACCGATCAGCCGGTACACGACGAGTTGGGAGTTCGAGGTGTAGAGGCTGCTGCTGCGCCGGTTGGCGGTCACTACGAACGCGTCGGGGACGTTAGGGTCAGGCACCTGCGTCCAACCGGGCGGCATCGGCAGGATGATGTCGAGCGCGTTGAAGTTTTGCGCCCGTTGCGGCTCCATCTTGACGTTCTTGCTCCCGAAATAGTCGCGCAGCGTCCCCGAAGCCGCCGGAACGAGCATCGGCGCCGGTGCCGGGGCTGCCGCGACCTGTGCAGGCAAGGCCGGGGAGGGCGCCGCGGGGGCTGCGGCCGCCGTCCCCGGCATGGGGTTGCCGACGGCCCCGGGCGCGACCGTGACGGCCTGCGGCGCCACGGGCGGCGCGGGGACCGGAGCGGGGTTGGGCCGGGGCGGGAACACCGGTTCTGCCGACGCGGCGGGGCACGCAAAGCCCAGCACACCCACGACGCTGACGGCTAGAGCCGCGACCGCTACCCGCCAGCTACGGGCAATGTGCATCATGAGAGTCGGTCCTTCCCTCATCGCTCAGGGGCGAAGCATGAGTCGGACTGTAACCAGGGCCGGCTGTGGCTACCAGGCTTGGAATCGACCTGGAATACACCTGGGATAAACCTCTGATCGGTCCGCAACGTAACCGAGACAATCCTGTGGGCGCCGGGCCCGTTGGAGGCGCCCTTATAACCTGTTGGACGTGACCGACTCCCCAACGGCCGCGGCCGGCCCGCCCGCCCAGGCCGAGCCCGACGCGCCGCGGTATCGATACACCGCGGACCTGGCCGGGCGTATCGAGCGGACCTGGCAGGACACCTGGAACCAGAACGGAACATTCAACGTTCCAAACCCGGTCGGCTCGCTGGCACCGACGGACGGTTCAGCTGTGCCCGACGACAAGATGTTCGTTCAGGACATGTTCCCCTATCCGTCCGGCGAGGGGCTGCACGTCGGTCACCCGCTGGGCTACATCGCCACCGACGTCTACGCCCGCTATTTTCGGATGACTGGCCATAATGTGTTGCACGCGCTGGGCTTTGATGCGTTCGGTCTGCCCGCCGAGCAATACGCGGTGCAGACCGGGACTCACCCGCGGACTCGGACCGAGGCCAACATCGTCAATTTCCGGCGCCAGTTGGGCCGGCTGGGCTTCGGCCACGACAACCGGCGAAGCTTCTCGACCACCGACGTCGAGTTCTACAAGTGGACGCAGTGGATCTTTCTGCAGATCTACAACGCATGGTTTGACACCGCCGCGAACAACGCCCGGCCGATCGCCGACCTGATTGCCGCATTCGATTCCGGCGCCCGGCAATTGGACGACGGCCGGGATTGGGCAAGCCTGTCGGCAGGCGAACGCGCCGACGTGATCGACGCCCACCGCCTGGTCTACCGGGCGGATTCGATGGTGAACTGGTGTCCGGGTCTGGGCACCGTGCTGGCCAACGAAGAGGTCACTGCCGACGGCAAAAGCGACCGGGGCAACTTTCCAGTGTTCCGTAAGCGGTTGCGGCAGTGGATGATGCGGATCACCGCCTACGCTGACCGGCTGCTCGACGACCTCGACGTGCTGGACTGGCCGGACCAGGTCAAGACCATGCAGCGCAATTGGATCGGCCGCTCCACCGGCGCTGCCGCGTTCTTTTCGGCCCGCACAACCGACGGCGAGCCGGTCGACCTGGAGGTGTTCACCACCCGGCCGGACACCCTCTTCGGCGCTACCTATCTGGTGTTGGCCCCCGAGCACGACCTGGTCGACCGTTTGGCCGCGCCGGCGTGGCCGGCCGGCATCGACCCGCATTGGACCTTCGATGGCGCCACACCGGCTGACGCCGTCGCCGCCTACCGGAAGGCCATCGCCGCCAAGTCCGACTTGGAACGCCAGGAGAACAAAGCCAAGACCGGGGTGTTTCTGGGCAGCTATGCGGTCAACCCGGCCAACGGCGAACACGTGCCGATCTTCATCGCCGACTACGTGCTGGCCGGCTACGGCACCGGGGCGATAATGGCGGTTCCCGGCCACGACCAGCGCGACTGGGATTTCGCCCACGAGTTCGGGCTGCCGATCGTCGAAGTCATTGCCGGCGGCGATGTTTCGACGGCCGCGTACGCCGGCGACGGCGTGCTGGTCAACTCGGGCTATCTGAACGGGATGAACACGGCCGCAGCCAAAGAAGCCATCACCGCGCGGCTGGAAACCGAGCGTCGCGGCCGGGCCCGCATCGAATACAAGCTGCGCGACTGGCTTTTCGCGCGGCAACGCTACTGGGGCGAACCCTTCCCGATCGTCTACGACAGCGACGGTCGTGCGCACGCGTTGGACGAGGCCGCCTTGCCCGTCGAGCTGCCCGACGTGCCGGACTACTCGCCGGTGCTGTTCGACCCCGACGACGCTGACAGCGAACCGTCGCCGCCGCTGGGCAAGGCGACCGACTGGGTGCACGTGGAGCTCGACCTGGGCGACGGATTGAAGCCCTACACCCGCGACACCAACGTGATGCCGCAGTGGGCCGGCAGCTCCTGGTACGAGTTACGTTACATCGACCCGGACAACGCAGAACGGTTCTGCGCCAAGGAGAATGAGACCTACTGGATGGGCCCCCGGCCGGCCGAGCACGGCGCCGATGACCCGGGCGGTGTCGACCTGTACGTCGGAGGCGCTGAGCACGCAGTGTTGCACCTGCTGTATGCGCGATTCTGGCACAAGGTGCTCTACGACCTGGGTCACGTCAGCTCCCGCGAGCCCTACCGTCGACTGGTCAATCAGGGCTACATCCAAGCGTTCGCCTACACCGACGCTCGTGGCGCCTATGTGCCGGCCGCCGAGGTGATCGAACGCGACGGCGGGTTCGTCCATCCCGGGCCCGACGGCGAGATCGAAGTCTTCCAGGAATTCGGCAAGATCGGTAAGAGCCTGAAGAATTCGGTGTCGCCCGACGAGATGTGCGACGACTACGGCGCCGACACCTTGCGGGTATACGAGATGTCGATGGGCCCGCTGGAAGCGTCACGTCCGTGGGCCACCAAGGACGTCGTTGGGGCGCACCGCTTTCTGCAGCGGGTGTGGCGGCTGGTGGTCGACGAGCAGACTGGCGATATTCAGGTCAGCGACAACGCCGATCTTGACACCGACACCCTGCGGCTGCTGCACCGCACGATCGCCGGTGTCTCTGAAGACTTTGCGGCACTGCGCAATAACACCGCGGTGGCAAAATTGATCGAGTACACCAACCACCTCACCAAGCAGCACCGCGGTTCGGTGTCGCGCCTAGCGGTAGAGCCGTTGGTGCTGATGCTGGCACCCTTGGCGCCGCACCTGGCCGAGGAGTTGTGGCAGCGGCTGGGTCACCCGACATCGCTGGCACACGGGCCGTTTCCGGTAGCCGACCCCGCCTACCTGATCGAAGACACCGTCGAGTATCCGGTGCAGGTCAACGGCAAAGTGCGCGGCCGGATCACGGTGCCTGCCGCCGCGGACGCCGACGCGGTGGAAGCGGCCGCGCTGGCCGACGAGAAGGTGCAGACGTCGCTGGCGGGTGCCACACCGAAAAAGGTGATCGTGGTCGCCGGGCGGTTGGTCAACCTGGTTGTTTGACCGTAGTCAGCGCGGGCGGACTACCACTTCGTGCAGATGACCGTCGGGCGGGGTAGCCACCGCGTGGGCGACCACCTCGGCGACGGTGTCCGGCCGCAGGAAGCGGTCGGCGTCGTATTCACCACCTTCGAAGGACACCAACTCGCGCTGCATGTCGGTGTCGGTGCGGCCGGGGTAGACGGTCGTGACCCGCAGCTCTGGCTCACTTTCGCGCAGCGAGTCGGCGAACGCGCGCAGCGCGAACTTGCTCGCCGAGTATGAGGCCATCGCATCGGAAGCCTTGCGCCCGGAGCCGGAGTTGATGAACACCACCTGGCCCTGTGTGCGTCGCAGGGCTGGCAGCAGCGCGAGCGTAAGAGCGACTGCGCCAACGACATTGACGTCGAAGGTGGCGCGCCACTCGTCGACGGTGGATTCGGCGACGCGACCTGGGAACGACACCCCGGCGTTGTGCACCAGGACGTCGAGTTCGCCGATCGAGCCGGTGACCCCGCCGATCGCATCGGTGTCGGTCAGATCCAGCGGCAGTGTGGTGGCGCCGAGCCGCTCGGCGGTGGCTTGCAGCGCAGGTGAGGGCCGTCCGGCCAACAGCAAGGTGTGCGTCGGCGCCAAGGCGGTGGCGATGGCGGCGCCGATCCCCCGGCTGGCACCGGTGACAAGCGCGGTTCGCATGCCCGCCAGCTTAAGGGCAGCAAACGTTGACGCTGCTCAAGCGCGAATTGCTAGACCTGATCGCCTGCGGCCTGGGCAGCGGCCGGGCTTGCCACCGGCTCGCTGGCCGCCAGCCGCTCCAGTGGTGCGAGGGCCTTGGTCAGGGTTTCCAGATCGGGTCCGGTGAGCTGGCTCAGTAGCGCCGCCAAGGCGCCGATCCGGTTAGTCAGCGACTCGCGGTGAACGGCTAACCCGCGCGGGGTGATGTCGACCAGGACGGCGCGCAGGTCTGACGGGTCGCGCGAGCGCTTGACCAGGCCGATCTTTTCCAATCTGCGGATCGCCACGGTGGTGGTGGGCGTCCGGACACGTTCGTGAGCGGCGAGATCGGTCATCCGGATCGGACCCCGATCCAGCAGGGTGACCAGGATCGACAACTGGGCCAGGGTCAGCTCGCCGGCTGCTGCGGCGCCGGCACTGTGATCACCGCGGCGCAGAATGGAAAACAGTTTGGACAGCGTGCGGTGTAGACCCTCAGCCAACTCGGTGAGCTCGGGCACCGTGGCTTCGCGTTCCGCCATAGTTCGCTAGTCTAACCTGTCTTAACTTCGGCTACCGGGAAACCGGATTTGGGAGTCAAAGTACCTGCGACAAGAATCGCTGCAACCGCTCGGTTTCTGCCGCCTCGAAGATCTGGTCCGGCGGCCCGGTTTCGACCACCTGGCCATGGTCCATGAAGACAACCGTGTCGGATGTCGACCTGGCGAAACCCATTTCATGAGTGACGACAAGCATTGTCATGCCGTCTGCGCCCAGGTCGGCGATCAGCGCCAGGATGCCCTTGACCAATTCGGGATCCAGCGCCGAAGTCGCCTCGTCGAACAGCATCACTTGCGGTGTCATCGCCAGCGCACGGGCGATCGCGACCCTTTGCTGCTGCCCACCAGACAGTGCGCCTGGACTGCTGTCGGCCTTGTGTTTCATGCCCACCCGGTCCAAGTGAGCCAGTGCCAGGTCACGGGCTTCGTCGGCAGACAGCCGCCGAAGCTTGCGCGGCGCCATCGTGACGTTGTCCAGCACACTGCGATGCGGGAATAGGTTGAAATGCTGGAACACCATGCCGATCTGCTGGCGCAGTCGATTGGGATCGTCGTTCAAGACCGACCGCCCGTCGAGCAGGATGTCGCCGCGGTCAGGCTCGTGTAGCCGGTTCAGCACGCGCAGCAGCGTGGACTTGCCGGAGCCCGACGGGCCGATGACCGCTACCGTGCTGCCGGCCGGCGCGTCGATGTCGACCCCGCGCAGCACCGCGTTTCGACCGAAGGACAGCTGAATATCCTTGCCCGCCAGCGATACTGACTGCGATTGCGCGGTGGGGGCGGTCACGTCATCTCCTGGCTGGTGGTCGAGGCGATCCGGTCGAGCGGGTTCTCCGGTTCGGCTGCAGCCCTGCCCTGGCGAAGCCGGCGGTCGACGACGTTCACCAGATGGGTCAGCGGGACCGTCAAGATCAGGTAGAACATTCCCGCCGCCACCAACGGCGAGAGGCTGCCGGTCTGCGCGTTGAAGTCGCGCCCGACCTGGAACAGCTCGCGTTGGCCGGCGATCAGCCCGAGGAAGTACACCAGCGCCGAGCCCTTCAACAGCGCGATGAACTGGTTGACCAGCGCAGGCAGCACCCGGCGGATGCCCTGCGGCACCACCACCAATCGCATCGAGGAGCGGTAGCTCAGCCCCAGCGCGCGGGCGGCTTCCAGCTGGCCCGGCTCGACACTTTGGATGCCGGAGCGGAAGATCTCGCCGATATAGGCTGCGGCGGTCAACCCCAGTGCGGCGATGCCCAGCGGGTAGGGATTGTTGTTGGTCAGCCCGCCGACAATCGGCCCGACACCCAGCCCGATCAGCAGGATGATCACCACCTCGGGCAGGCCGCGGAAAATGTCGGTGTACACCCGCGCCGGCCAACGCAGCCAGCGGGCACGCGAGATACCGGCAACCGCCAGCGCAATCCCGACCGCTATACCGATCAGACTGGAGCTGACCGTCAAGATCAGCGTGTTGGGCAGCCCCGTCTTCAACAGCACTGGGATGGTCTGCCGATACAGGTCCCAGTCGAAGAACGAGTCCCGCAACTGGGCCAGCGTGGACTTCGGCGGGGCGGCCTCGTCGATCGCACGATGGTGGCTCTCGGCGATCGCTGCGAAATCCGGCAGGTGCGGCGTCAACGCCGACTTCGATCCCGGCTTCCAGCCCCGCGGCAGCGGCCGCGGTACCCAATCCGTGTACAGCTGCGCCCAGGTGCCGTCGGCGATCACTGCGTCCAGCCCGGCGTTCAGGGCAGCGATCAACGGCTGGTTGTCTTTATCCACCGCATAGGCCACGTAGTTGCCCAGGCCGAACGTGTAGCCGGCGATGGCGGCGGTGTCGCCGGGCCGCATCACGTTGGTCGCCTCCATCGCCGGCGCTACCCATGCATCAATCTGATGAGTCTTCACGCTGGTGTACACGGTGGTGAAGTCCGGGAACTTCACCGGCTCCAGATGCAAGGTGTCGACGACGTAGGCCTCCTCAACGGTGCCCTGTACGACGCCGATCCGCTGCCCCGGGCCCAGGTCGTCGAAACCATTGATCGCCGAACCGGACGGCACGATCAGTGATAGGTAACCGAAGTCGTAGCCGTTGGTGAAGCCGACGGTGCGACGGCGCGCTTCGGTGGCCATGATCGACGATGAGCCGACGTCGAAGCGCCGCGACGCGACCTGGGCCAGCAGCCCATAGAAGTCGGTACCGGCGAATACGACCTGTAAGCCCAGCTTTGCGGCGATCGCCCGCAACAGCTCGTTGTCATAACCGGTGAAGCGCCCCGCACTGTTCAGGCAGCTGGTTGGGGGACCTCCCGGCTGGGTGCCGACGGTCAGCGTTCGGGGTGTACGCAGGCCCAGCTCGTCGATGTTCACCGAACTCAACGGCTCGACGTCGGCGGTCGTGTACTTGTCTTCCTGGGGCCGGTTGGCGGTGGCTAGCTTGCTCGGCAGGGCGATCGCGCCGTCTTTTCCCGACGGCTTGCACAGGTTGGTGTCGGCGCTGGCAGGAGGGGCCAGAGTCAGACCAGCCAGGCTGCATGTCAGCAGAATCGTGGCGAGCAGCGCAAGCAGCTTCCCGGCGGTGACGTTCATGCCTGCGAACGTACCGGCGGTTAGAACGCGGTCGCGGACTTGTTCGACGGGGCGAGCACGCGGCGCCGAACCAACTCGGTCACCATCACCTCGGCCATCAATTCGGCGCAGCCGCTGCATGCGGCCCGGGCGCCGTCGGGATCGCGATGCCGGATGGCTGCGGTCTCGTCTTCGTAGAACGGCAGCATCTCGGCGATGACGCTCGAGTAACCCAACAGGAACGCGCGGGGAATCAGGTTCTGCGAGGCCCGAATTGCGGCGCTCAGTCGTGGCCCGGCGTACTGATCGTTGATGGCGCGGCGGTAATCCTTTGTGGCTTGCTGGAATTGACGCGGCTCTTTGGTGCTGCGCAGCGTACGCATAATGTCGTCGAGCTGGCTCAGGATGCGTGGTGTCGGGTTGGCGGCAGCGCGCGCCGAGGCCACGCCGTTCAGCACGCCGTGTAGCTCGTGGTGCTCGAGGATGGAGTCTTCGTCGAAACGCTCGACGAACGCGCCGCGGTGGTAGCGGGTCGACAGCACGCCGTCGTGTTCGAGTTGAACGATGGCTTCTTGAATGGGGACCCGACTGACGCCCAATTCCCGGGCGATCTCGTTGCGATCGACCCGGTCGCCGGTGCGCAGCTTGCCCGTCAACACCTGGTTGAGAAGGTAGGCAACCACTTGGTCCTTCTCTTTGGCCCCGTACGTCTTCGGCATGGTCGGGGCCTAACGGCGATCCCGCCAGCGACACAACGTCTCGGCGCCCGCCAGGTCGTAGTCCGGGCCGGTTGAGCCGATAGTCAGCAAGCTCACACCGAGGTCGGTCAGCGCCTCGGCCTCGGCGATCAATCGGTCGGCATCCGCGCCGCCGGTCTCGCCGCCCACTGCGGCCGACCGCTCGATGGCGGCCGGGTCACGCCCGACGGCCGTGCAGTGGCCGGCCAGCACCTTCGACTTCGCCGGATACTCGGAGACGCTGGTGAAGCTGTGCCAGATGTCGGCGTGCTCGGCGACTAGCCGCAACGTCTTCTTCTCGCCCCCGCCGCCGATCAGTATTGGAATGTCGCGGGTGGGCGCCGGATTGAGCTTGGGCAGCCGGGATTTGATCCGCGGCAGCGCGGCGGCCAGATCGTCCAGGCGGCTGCCCGCGGTGCCGAACTCGTAGCCGTACTGGACATAATCCTTGCGTTTCCAGCCCGAGCCGATACCCAGGACGAGGCGCCCGTCACTGATGTGGTCGACGGTGCGTGCCATGTCGGCCAGCAGCTCGGGATTGCGGTAGGAGTTGCAGCTGACCAGCGCCCCGATCTCGATGCGCGAGGTCTGCTCGGCCCAGGCGGCCAGCATGGTCCAGCATTCGAAGTGGGCGCCGTCCGGATCGCCGTAGAGCGGAAAGAAGTGATCCCAGTTGAACGCGACGTCGACGCCGATGTCCTCGCAGCGGCGGACCGCGTTGCGGAGGTTCTGGTAGTGCGGGGCGTGCTGCGGCTGAAGTTGGACACCGATGCGCGGCGGGCGATCGAGGGAAGTCATAGCACCAACGTAGGCGGTGCGTCTCAGCCGCCGTCGAGCACTCCGCGCAGGATTTCGATCAATGCCCGGGGCTGGTCGCTTTGCACGGAATGGCCGGAGTTCTCGACGACGTGCATACCCCGGAACGCCGCCGCGCGCTGGCCGAGTTCGGCGGCGTCCTCGTCGGTGACGAAGCCCGATGCGCCGCCGCGCACCAGCGTGACCGGTGCGGACAACCCGGCCACGTCGTCCCAAAGGCTGTCGAAGTTGGGGAATTCTCGGATGGTGTCGTAGCGCCACGTCCAGCGCCCGTCGTCGAGCTGGCGGGAGTTGTGGAATACGCCGCGGCGCAACGATTTAGGGTCGCGATGTGGCGCCGCGGCGGTGGTCAGCTCCAGCATGGCGGCAAAGCTGGGGAACTCCCGATCGCCGTGCATCAGCGCCACCGTGCCCTGCTGCTCCTTGGTCATCTCGGAGTGTCGTTGCAACGCCGACGGGGTGACGTCGACGAGGACGAGTTCACGCACCAGGTGCGGGGCGACCGCACCGACGCCGATCGCGGTAAGCCCGCCCAGCGACATGCCGACCACGAGCTCGGCCTGCGGTGCGAGTTCGTCGAGCACCGGCGCAAGGGCGGCGGCGTTGTGCTGCGGCGAGTAGTTGCCGTCCTCGCGCCAAGCCGAATGCCCGTGGCCGGGCAGGTCCACCGCCAAGGCGGGCTGCCCCAAACCGACGATCACGGTGTCCCAGGTATGCGCGTTCTGCCCGCCGCCGTGCAAGAAGACGATCCGCGCCGGGGAGTCACCCCATCGCAGCGCGCTGATCGCACCGGTGTCGATCCGCTGCACGGGCGGCAAAGGTCCGTTGACGCCGGCCTGCTCGGCGTTCTCCGGCAGCAGCGCGAACTCGGAGAGTCCAACCAGTTCGTCCACGGCGTTAGTTTGCCGCGAAAGTGCAAGTGGCGACGCGTTTTCCAAGAAGAGCCGTCGGCACTCTCGCGACCTAACCCTCGATGAACTCTTCGAGCTGCGTGCGCGCGACGTCGTCAGGCAGCTGCTGCGGCGGGCTCTTCATCAGGTACGCCGACGCCGGGATCACCGGCCCGCCGATGCCACGGTCCTTGGCGATCTTGGCCGCCCGGACTGCGTCGATGATGACGCCCGCCGAGTTCGGCGAGTCCCACACCTCGAGCTTGTACTCCAGGTTCAGCGGCACGTCACCGAAGGCACGGCCTTCCAGCCGGACGTAGGCCCACTTGCGGTCGTCGAGCCAGCCGACGTGGTCGGACGGGCCGATGTGCACGTCCTTGGTCTTGAACTCCCGCTGCAGGTTCGACGTGACGGCCTGCGTCTTGGAGATCTTCTTCGACTCCAGCCGCTCGCGTTCGAGCATGTTGAGGAAGTCCATGTTGCCTCCGACGTTGAGCTGCATGGTGCGGTCCAGTTGCACGCCGCGGTCCTCGAACAGCTTGGCCATCACGCGGTGGGTGATCGTCGCGCCGACCTGGCTCTTGATGTCGTCACCGACGATCGGCACCCCGGCGTCGGTGAACTTCTTGGCCCACACGGGATCGGAGGCGATGAACACCGGCAGCGCGTTGACGAAGGCCACCCCGGCGTCGATCGCGCACTGGGCGTAGAACTTGTCGGCCTCTTCCGAGCCCACCGGCAGGTAGGAGACCATCACGTCGACCTTTGCGTCGCGCAGCACCTTGACCACGTCGACGGCCTCGGTGTCGGAGATCTCGATCGTCTCCGCGTAGTACTTGCCGATGCCGTCGAGCGTCGGGCCGCGTTGCACCGTCACATTGGTCGGCGGCACGTCGGCGATCTTGATGGTGTTGTTCTCGGACGCGAAAATCGCCTCGGACAGATCGAAGCCGACTTTCTTGGCGTCCACGTCGAATGCGGCGACGAACTTCACGTCGCGAACGTGGTACTGGCCGAACTTAACGTGCATCAGGCCGGGAACGGCGCTGTTCTCGTCGGCGTCGTAGTAATACTGAACGCCCTGTACCAGCGAGGACGCGCAGTTGCCGACGCCGACAATAGCGACCCGGATCTCAGTCGACGGGTCTGGCGCGATCTGCTCACTCATGGGGCGAACTCCTTAACTCTTATCTGCTCGTGGATGTTGTGGATTACCCAGCGCTAGGTCTGCTCAGCGCGTCGTTGCGCTAGACGTTCGGCTGCGATCAGCTCGTTGAGCCAATTCACTTCGCGCTCGCTCGACTCCAGCCCGAGTTGATGTAGCTGGCGGGTGTAGCGGTCTAGCGAGTTGCTGGCCCGCGCCACTGCTTCGCGCAGGCCTTCCCGCCGCTCCTCCACCTGGCGACGACGGCCTTCCAAGATGCGCATCCGCGCCTCGGCCGGAGTGCGGTTGAAGAACGCCAGGTGCACGCCGAAGCCGTCATCGGTGTAGTTGTTCGGACCGGTGTCGGCGACCAGCTCGGTGAAGCGCTGCCGGCCGTCGTCGGTCAACTCGTAGACGCGCCGGGCACGCCGCACCGGCGTCCCGGCAGGGGCGGCGTTCTCGGCGATCAGCCCGTCCGCCTGCATCCGTCGCAGTGCGGGGTAGAGCGAACCGTAGGAGAACGCCCGGAACGCCCCGAGCAGACCGGTCAGACGTTTGCGCAGTTCGTAGCCATGCATGGGCGACTCGAGCAAGAGTCCCAGGATCGCAAGCTCTAGCATCGAATCACCTCCTTTGCTCTGACCGTTACGACGCTTCGACGTCTCGCGTCATAGTATCGCCCCGATATATTCGCCACCACTCCAGCTGGAGTCCAGCTGAGGTTCGCACTCTGTTCAGCCGGTTTTGGCCGAGCCGTCAGGACGGCGGGAATCGTAGGAGCCAAGCAGGTTGCCCGGTTGCGATCACCGTGGTTGCAAGCCTGTTGACGGCGAACGGCAGCAGGCATAAACAAACAGCGTGTCAACGCATCCGCTGCATATCCATTGGTTTCTGCCCACCTACGGCGATTCGCGCAACCTGATCGCCGGTGGTCACGGCAGCACCATGCACGGCGACCGGCCGGCCGACTTGAAGTACCTCATCCAGCTCGCCCAGGCCGCCGAAATCAACGGCTTCGAGGCAGTGCTCACGCCCACCGGTCAATGGTGCGAAGACGCTTGGCTGACCACCGCCATGTTGATCGACAGCACCGAGTCGCTGAAGTATCTGGTGGCACTGCGCCCAGGGCTGATCAGCCCGACACTGTCCGCGCAGATGGCGGCCACCTTTCAGTGGCAGTCCCACGGGCGGCTGTTGTTGAACGTGGTGACCGGCGGCGAAAGCAGCGAGCAGCGGGCTTTCGGCGACTTTCTATCCAAGGAGGCCCGTTACGCACGGTGTGGGGAGTTCCTCGACATCGTCCGCCGGTTGTGGACGTCCGACGATCCGGTAACCGTGACCGGTGAACATCTGCGGGTCGAGCAGGCATCGCTGGCGCGGCGTCCCGACCCGCTGCCGGCCGTGTTCTTCGGTGGCTCGTCGCCGGCGGCCGGCCAGGTCGCGGCCAGATTCGCCGACACGTATCTGACCTGGGGTGAGCCGCCCGCGCAGGTGCGGGAGAAGCTGGACTGGATCCGCGGCCTGGCCAAGACGCAGAGCCGGGCACTGAGCTACGGCATCCGGTTACACGTCATCTCCCGGGACACCAGCGAGCAGGCCTGGTCGGAGGCCCAGCGGTTACTGGGCGCACTGAATCCGCAGACCGTGGCCGCGGCCCAGCAGTCGCTGGCGCGATCGGAGTCCGAGGGACAGCGTCGGATGCGCGAATTACACGGCGGCGGTGCCGATTTCGGCGCCGGCGCGGATGCTCGACGGCTGGAGATCTACCCCAACTTGTGGTCCGGGGTCGGGCTGGTCCGCGGCGGTGCGGGCACCGCGCTGGTCGGCTCGCATCAGGAGGTCGCCGACCGGATCACCGAGTACGCCGCGCTTGGGCTGGAGCACTTCATCTTGTCCGGCTATCCGCACCTCGAAGAGGCATACATCTTCGGCGAGGGGGTGCGGCCGATCCTCGCGCGGCGGGGTCTGCTCGGTGACGGCGCCGAGGTGGACACACCGAGCAGACCGGCCCGGTCGGCGTTCCTGCCGCATGTCGGAGACGTCAGTGCTTCGTCATTCGGTAACCGGCTCGATAACTGATCTTCCTGCTCAGCGCAAGATGACGGCGCACGCGGCCCGGGCGGAGGCGGCCACAACGGCACACGGAGTGGCCGGGCACGCTCTCGGCATCGGTCCTTCGGACGTACTCTGGTCATCGTGCGATTGCAGCGACAGGTAGTCGATTACGCGCTTCGGCGGCGCTCCCTGCTGGCCGAGGTGTATTCGGGCCGCACCGGTGTCTCCGAGGTTTGTGACGCCAATCCGTACTTGCTGCGCGCCGCGAAATTCCACGGGAAGCCCAGCCGGGTGATGTGCCCGATCTGCCGTAAGGAGCAGCTCACCCTGGTGTCGTGGGTATTCGGCGACCATCTGGGCGCAGTGTCGGGTTCGGCGCGCACCGCCGAAGAGTTGGTGATGCTGGCAGCCCGTTTCCATGAGTTCTCTGTGCACGTGGTGGAGGTATGCCGGACCTGCAGCTGGAATCACCTGGTCAAGTCGTATGTGCTCGGGGCAGCACGCCCCCCCAAGGGCACGCGGACGGCGCGCAACGGCGCGCGCACGGCCAGTGAATAACGAAGGGCAGCAAGACCACTCGGCCACTGGCAGCCCGCACGGGTCAGGGGCCGAAAGCGGGCCCAAACACTCGCCCGGACCGCCGCCCCGGCCCCGTCCTTCAGGCTCCGCGGTTCCCCCCGACGACCGGCTGACCACGATCCTGCCTCCGGTCAGAGACGACGCGCCGCCGCATCTGCGGGATCCGATCGAGGCGGTCAAGGCCGCGATGGACGGCCGTCCGCCAACCAGACCGGCGGAGCGGCGCGACCCGCTCGAATTGGCCACGGCTGCCCTGGACGGCCGGACGCCGCAGCGTCACCGGCAGTCCGCCGGCGGGGCCGGCGGCGGCCGTCCGCCCGGTCCGCCGCCACGAAAGCGGCCCTTCCCCGACTGGGGGTGGGTGCAGCGCATCGACTGGACCTGGCTGCGGCGCGTCAACTGGCTGTGGGTCCGTCGCGGGCTCTATGTCGGCGCCGCGGTCCTGCTGCTGTTGCCGATCGTCACCTTCGCGATGGCCTACGTCATCGTCGACATCCCCAAGCCCGGTGACATCCGCACCAATCAGGTCTCGACGATCCTGGCCAGCGATGGCTCAGAGTTGGCCAAAATCGTTCCGCCGGAAGGTAATCGCGAGGACGTCAGCATCAGTCAGGTGCCGGTGCACGTGCGCCAGGCGGTGATTGCGGCCGAAGACCGCAACTTCTACACCAATCCCGGCTTCTCGTTCAGCGGGTTCGCGCGGGCAGTGAAGAACAACATCTTCGGCGGCGACACGCAGGGCGGTTCGACGATCACCCAGCAGTACGTCAAGAACGCGTTGGTCGGGTCGCAACGGGCCGGCGTCGGTGGCCTGGTCCGCAAGGCCAAAGAACTCGTCATCGCCACCAAGATGTCGGGTGAGTGGTCCAAAGACGACGTGCTGCAGGCCTACCTCAACATCATCTACTTCGGTCGCGGCGCCTACGGGATATCGGCGGCGTCCAAGGCCTACTTCAACAAACCCGTCGAACAGCTCACCGTGGCCGACGGTGCACTGCTGGCCGCCCTGATCCAGCGCCCGTCCACGCTCGACCCCGCGGTCGACCGCCCAGGCGCCGAGCACCGGTGGAACTGGGTGCTCGACGGGATGGTCGACGACGGCGCATTGTCGGCGACGGACCGCGCAGCGCAATTATTTCCGCCGACGGTGCCGCCCGACCAGGCCCGCGCCCAGTACCAGACCACCGGACCCAACGGGCTGATCGAGCGGCAGGTCACCAGAGAGCTGCTCGAGCTGTTCAACATCGATGAGCAGACGCTGAACACCCAGGGGCTGCAGGTCACGACCTCCATCGATCCGCAAGCGCAGAAGGCCGCCGAGGACGCAGTGTCGAAGTACATGGAAGGCCAGCCCGCCGATATGCGCACGGCGGTCGCCTCCATCGACCCGCACAACGGCGCGGTGAAGGCCTACTACGGCGGCTCTGATGCCAACGGGTTCGACTTCGCCCAAGCCGGCCTGCAGACCGGGTCGTCGTTCAAGGTGTTCGCGTTGATCGCTGCGCTGGAGCAGGGCATCGGTCTGGGCTATCAGGTGGACAGCTCACCGCTGACGGTCAACGGCATCAAGATCACCAATGTCGAGGGTGAAAGCTGCGGCACCTGCAATATCGCCGAGGCGCTCAAGCGGTCGCTGAACACCTCGTACTACCGGCTGATGCTCAAGTTGAAGAAGGGTCCGGTGGACGTGGCGGACGCCGCGCACCAGGCGGGCATCGCCGAAAGCTTCCCCGGTGTCGCGCACACGCTGTCCGAGGACGGCAAGGGCGGCCCGCCGAACAACGGAATCGTGTTGGGTCAGTATCAGACCCGGGTGATCGACATGGCTTCGGCGTACGCCACGCTGGCCGCGTCGGGTATCTATCACCGACCGCATTTCGTGCAGAAGGTGGTCAACTCCGAGGGCCGAGTACTCTTCGACGCCACCAGCTCGGACAACGCCGGTGAGCAGCGGATCCCCAAGGGCGTCGCCGACAATGTCACCTCGGCGATGCAGCCGATCGCGTCGTATTCACGCGGTCACGCATTGGCCGGCGGACGGCCGTCGGCGGCCAAGACCGGCACCACGCAGTTGGGTGACACCGACGCCGACAAGGACGCCTGGATGGTCGGCTACACCCCGTCGTTGTCGACGGCGGTGTGGGTGGGCACCGTCAGCGGTGACAAGCCACTGGTCAACAAGTGGGGCTCCCCGATCTATGGTTCGGGGCTGCCATCAGACATCTGGAAGGCGACGATGGATAGTGCCCTCAAGGGCACCTCCATCGATTCGTTTCCCAAGCCCACCGAGATCGGCGGATCCGCCGGCGTCCCCGCCGCACCACCGCCACCGCCTGCCCCGCCGCAGATGACCGTTATCCAGCCCACCATCGAGGTGGCACCAGGCATCACGATCCCGGTTGGTCCGCCCACCACAGTCCCGGTTGGGCCGGCACCTCCACCACCACCGCCGCCGGGTGCGCCCGAGCCGGTTCCGCCGCCGCCGTGATCGGCGCTGAAACTTCCCGCCCTACCGTTTCGCCGCGGCCACTGGCCGCGGACCGGCGTTCCGCCGATGACCGCGATTGCCCCAGCCGCACCGACTTTCTGGGCGCGGCGCTGTCGAACATGGTCGGCGGCCCGGTCGGCCGGCACGCGCTGATCGGGCGCACCGCCTTCCTGACCCCGTTGCGAGTGATGTTGTTGATTGCCTTGGTGTTCTTGGCGTTCGGGTGGTCGACGAAAGCAGCGTGTCTGCAGAGCACCGGGACCGGGCCGGGGGATGCGCGAGTCGCCAATTGGCAAAACCAGCGCGCCTACTACGAGCTGTGCTATTCCGACACGGTGCCGCTCTACGGCGCCGAGTTGTTGAGCCAGGGCAAGTTTCCGTACAAGTCCAGCTGGGTCGAGCAGGGCGCCGACGGCAAGCCGCAAACCCGCTATGACGGCCGGCCCGCGGTGCGCTACATGGAGTATCCGGTGTTGACCGGGGTGTATCAGTACGTGTCGATGGCGTTGGCCAAGACCTACACCGCGCTGAGCAAGGTCGTCGGGCTGCCGGTGGTCGCCGAGGTGGTGGTCTTCTTCGATGTCGCCGCACTCGGATTGGCGTTGGCGTGGCTTGCGACGTTGTGGGCCACCGCGGGGCTGGCGGGCCGTCGGGTATGGGATGCGGCGCTGGTCGGTGCGTCTCCGCTGGTGATCTTTCAGATGTTCACCAATTTCGATGCGCTGGCAACGGCTTTGGCGATTGGCGGGCTGCTGGCGTGGGCGCGGCGGCGACCGGTGCTGGCCGGGGTGCTGATCGGGTTGGGTGTCGCGGCCAAGCTGTATCCGGCGTTGTTGTTGGGGCCGATGTTGGTGCTGGGCATCCGAACCGGGCGGCTCGGTGAGCTGACCCGCACCGCGGCTGCGACGGCGGCGACGTGGCTGGCCATCAACCTGCCGGTGATGCTGCTTTTCCCGCGAGGCTGGTCGGAGTTCTTCCGGCTGAACGCCCGCCGCGGCGACGACATGGATTCGCTGTTCAACGTCGTCAAGTCGTTTACCGGCTGGCACGGCTTCGATGCGAACCTGGGGTTCTGGCAGCCACCGCAGCGGCTCAACGAAGTCGTCTTGGTGCTGTTCATATTGTGTTGTACGGCAATCGCTTACGTTGCACTGACGGCTCCTTGGCGGCCACGTGTGGCGCAGCTGGCGTTTCTGGTGGTGGCGGCGTTCCTGTTGACCAACAAGGTGTGGAGTCCGCAGTTCTCGCTGTGGCTGGTGCCGTTGGCGGTGCTGGCATTGCCGCACCGCCGAATCCTGTTGGCGTGGATGACTATCGACGCGCTGGTGTGGGTGCCGCGGATGTACTACCTCTACAGCGTGCCCGATCGCGGCCTGCCTGAGCAGTGGTTCACCGCGACGGTGTTGCTGCGTGATGTCGCGGTAGTAGGGCTGTGCGTATTGGTGGTCCGCCAGATCTACCGGCCCGAGGAGGATCTGGTGCGCTGGGACGGACGGGTGGACGATCCGGCGGGCGGGGCGTTCGACCGGGCGCCCGATGCGCCGCCCAGCTGGCTGCCGCCGTGGCTGCACCCGAGCGGGCGTGCTCGCGTCACCGAGCGTGCAACTACGGCTTCGACTGTGCATCCAGGGCGGAAAAATCGCGAGTTCTTCGCCGTGAGCGCACGCTCGAAGCCGTGAGCGCACACTCGATGAGCGAACCGGATTTCGCAGGCTCAGCCACCGTCCGGTAGCCTGAGTCGGTTGCCGACGCAGGCGACCCTCCTGCCACGGACAAGACCGTGGCCGCAAACGACCATAGGAGGTGATGAGGTCCCATGCGTCCATACGAAATCATGGTCATCCTCGACCCCACCCTCGACGAGCGCACCGTAGCCCCGTCGTTGGAGGCCTTTCTCAACGTCGTCCGCAAAGACGGCGGCACCGTAGACAAGGTCGACATCTGGGGTCGGCGCCGGCTGGCGTACGAAATCGCGAAGCATGCCGAGGGCATCTACGCGGTGATCGACGTCAAGGCCGCGCCCGCGACGGTGTCCGAACTCGACCGCCAGCTCAGCCTGAACGAGTCGGTGTTGCGCACCAAGGTGATGCGCACCGACAAGCACTGATGTCGACTGCCTGGCTCCTCCCCCGGGCCGTCCCGGCCCGCGTCGTCGCCAGGCGCCTGTTGGCGAATGACCGCGTCGCGTCGGAGCCGTTGCGTAGGCTCGGGCACAGCATGCTCATGACCACCCACCTGCCGACTCCGGTAGGCCCACGAGGACCAGGAGGTCACTGTGGCTGGTGACACCACGATCACCGTCGTCGGAAATCTAACCGCTGATCCCGAACTGCGGTTCACCCCGTCGGGTGCTGCCGTGGCGAATTTCACCGTCGCCTCGACACCGCGGATCTACGACCGCCAGAGCGGTGAGTGGAAGGACGGCGAGGCGCTTTTCTTGCGGTGCAATATCTGGCGTGAGGCCGCCGAGAACGTGGCCGAAAGCCTCACTCGGGGCTCCCGAGTGATCGTGCAGGGTCGGCTCAAGCAGCGTTCCTTCGAGACCCGCGAGGGCGAGAAGCGCACCGTGGTCGAGGTCGAGGTCGACGAGATCGGCCCGTCGCTTCGCTACGCCACCGCCAAGGTCAACAAGGCTAGCCGCAGCGGCGGCGGCGGCGGTGGCTTCGGTGCCGGCGGCGGCGGGTCGCGTCAGCCGGCCCAGACCGGCGGCGGATCCGGCGGAACTGGCGATGACCCGTGGGGCAGTGCCCCGGCCTCCGGCTCATTCGGCGGCGGCGACGACGAACCACCCTTCTAACTTTCTCCGATTACAGAACGAAAGAGACAGACATGGCCAAGTCCACCAAGCGGCGCCCGGCACCGGAAAAACCGGTCAAGACACGCAAGTGCGTGTTCTGCGGCAAGAAGCAGCAGGAGATCGACTACAAGGACACTGCGCTGCTGCGCACCTACATCAGCGAGCGCGGCAAGATTCGCGCGCGTCGCGTCACCGGCAACTGCGTGCAGCACCAGCGTGACATTGCGATCGCGGTCAAGAACGCCCGCGAGGTGGCGTTACTCCCATTCACCTCCTCGACACGGTAAACGGCTTACGCAGAACGGAATTGACGAGTAGATGAAGCTGATTCTTATCGCCGATGTCGACCACCTCGGTGCCGCCGGCGACACCGTTGAGGTCAAAGACGGCTACGGCCGCAACTTCTTGGTGCCGCGTGGCCTGGCGATCGTGGCGTCCCGTGGTGCGCAGAAGCAGGTCGATGACATCCGTCGCGCCCGGGATTCCAAGGAAGTGCGAGACCTGGAACACGCCAACGAAATCAAGACTGCGGTCCAGGCGCTGGGTGCGGTTGCGCTGCAGGTGAAGACCGCGGGCGACTCCGGCAAGCTGTTCGGGTCGGTGACCCCCGCTGACATCGTCACCGCGATCAAGAAAGCCGGCGGACCGAACCTCGACAAGCGCATCGTGCGGTTGCCCAAGGGCCACATCAAGGCGGTGGGCAGCCATCCGGTCACGCTGCATGTCCACCCGGACGTAGACGTCGAGATCGCGCTCGACGTCGTCGCCGAGGGATAAAGGTCGACACCCTGCCCCGGTGGCGGGCCCAGGTGGCCGCCACCGGGGTTTTGGTGTTGCTGCTCAGGCTGGCGAACTTGCCCGCTAATGCGACTGTTAGCGAACGTAACCGTCCGTTAACGCCGCGAATCATTGCCTGAAACGCAACACGCCCGAAGCGGCAACCCGGCCCGACACGCCGAAGAGATTCCCATCCACACAAAGTGTGTAGCGGTGTGGTCCGCTTATCTGCAGTGATGCCGCAATGCCGCGAATTGCTCCACAAGTTCTCCACACCCCCTCAACACAGGTGCTGACAGATATGCACACACGATGCACAGGTCTATGAACAAGGCCGTTTGGAGTCCTCGCCAGCAACCTTTAGCGTCGACCCGGTCGTGGGGTAATCGCGGTGCTTTTGGAGCGACGACGATGCGGGCCGGAGAACGGTCCGCGGAGGAGTCGGCCAGCTGAGCTGAACAGGCGGTGTCGGTGGCATGACTTAACGTCAAGTAGCCAATGTCGAATGTGCGTTCGAGTGTCGTGCCGGAGGAGGCGGGGAGGCCAGTGGCAGTCGTTGACGATCTCGGCCACCCCGGTATGGAGGCGCCGAGCGAGGACTTCGGCCGTCAGCCGCCGCAGGATCTCGCCGCCGAGCAGTCGGTGCTGGGCGGGATGCTACTGAGCAAGGACGCCATCGCCGACGTGCTGGAGAAGCTGCGGCCCGGCGACTTCTATCGCCCGGCGCACCAGAATGTCTACGACGCCGTCCTGGATCTCTACGGGCGGGGCGAGCCGGCCGACGCGGTGACGGTTGCCGCCGAGTTGGATCGGCGCGGTCTGCTGCGCCGAATCGGCGGGGCGCCGTATCTGCACACCTTGATCTCGATGGTGCCGACGGCGGCCAACGCCGGTTACTACGCGGAGATCGTCGCCGAGAAGGCGCTGCTGCGCCGGCTGGTGGAAGCCGGCACCCGGGTGGTGCAGTACGGCTACGCGGGCGCAGAGGGCGCCGACGTCGCCGAGGTGGTCGACCGGGCGCAGGCCGAAATCTACGACGTCACCGATCGACGGCTCTCCGAGGACTTCGTCCCGCTCGAGGACCTGCTGCAGCCGACGATGGACGAGATCGACGCGATCGCCTCCAACGGTGGTCTGGCTCGCGGGGTGCCAACCGGTTTCACCGAGCTCGACGAGGTGACCAATGGCCTGCATCCGGGGCAGATGATCATCGTCGCGGCCAGGCCTGGAATGGGCAAGAGCACGCTGGGTTTGGATTTCATGCGGTCCTGCTCGATCAAGCACCGGATGGCCAGCGTCATCTTCTCGCTGGAGATGAGCAAGTCCGAGATCGTGATGCGGCTGTTGTCGGCCGAGGCGAAGATCAAGTTGGCCGACATGCGTTCGGGCCGGATGAGCGACGACGACTGGACCCGGCTGGCGCGGCGGATGAGCGAAATCAGCGAGGCCCCACTGTATATCGACGACTCGCCGAACCTGACGATGATGGAGATCCGCGCCAAGGCGCGCCGGCTGCGGCAGCGGGCCGATCTGCGGCTGGTCGTCGTCGACTACCTGCAGCTGATGACCTCGGGCAAAAAAGTCGAGTCACGACAGATCGAGGTTTCCGAATTCTCGCGCCACTTAAAGCTTTTAGCCAAGGAGCTCGAAGTTCCGGTTATCGCGATCAGCCAGCTCAACCGCGGTCCCGAGCAGCGCACCGACAAGAAGCCGATGTTGGCGGATCTTCGTGAGTCGGGATGCCTGACCGCTTCGACGCGGATCCTGCGGGCTGACAATGGCGCCGAGGTGACGTTTGGGGAGCTGATCCGGACCGGCGAGCGGCCGCTAGTGTGGTCGCTGGATGAGCAGCTGCGGATGGTGGCTCGCCCGATGACGAACGTCTTCCCGAGTGGTCGCAAGGAGGTGTTCCGCCTTCGGCTGGCATCGGGGCGCGAGGTCGAGGCGACCGGCAACCATCCGTTCATGACGCTCGACGGCTGGACACCGTTGGAGCAGTTGACGGTTGGTGACCGTCTTGCAGCGCCACGCAGCGTTCCTTCACCGGTTCGCACAGAGCGGATGGCGGAATCCGAGGTGATTCTGCTCGCGCACATGATCGGTGACGGGTCGTGCGTCAAGAGGCAGCCGATCCGGTACGCCTCGGTGGACGAAGCCAACCTGGCTGCGGTTACCGTTTCGGCGGCATACTTCGGAGTCACCGCGGTCCGCGATGACTACCCGGCTGCGCGGGTTACTACCCTGCGGCTGCCCGCGCCGTATCGGTTGACGCACGGTCGACGTAATCCGATCGCCGCATGGCTGGATAAGCTCGGACTGTTCGGACTACGGAGCCATGAAAAGTTCGTGCCCCAGCCGGTTTTCGCGTTGCCAACGGATCAAGTGGCGGTCTTCCTGCGGCATCTCTGGGCGACCGACGGCTCGGTGCGTTGGGATGCCAGGTTCGGCGGGGCGCGAATTTACTATGCGTCGACGAGCCGGCGACTGGTCGATGATGTGGCAGCATTGCTGCTTCGAGTCGGTGTGTTCGCGCGGATCAAACGCGTGCTCAAAGCCGGATTTCGCGACTCGTGGCATCTGTACATCTATGGCGCCGAGAATCAGACGAAGTTCCTGCGCCACGTCGGCGTGCATGGTGGGAAAGCGGTTGCAGCACAGGAAGTACTCGTTCAACTCGAACGCATCGTCCGCAACACCAACCTCGACACCGTGCCGCGAGAAGTCTGGAGTCAGGTCAAGACATCGCTGGTCAGCCAGGCGATGACACATCGGGAATTCGCCACCGCAATGGGGACGAAATTTTGCGGATCCACGATGTGGAAACACGCACCCAGCCGGCCCCGACTACATCGTGCTGCGGCGTTGCTTGAAGACCGCGAGATTCATGCGCTGGCCACAAGCGACGTGTTCTGGGACCAAATAGTGGAAATCACCAGCCTAGGTGAGATGGACGTCTACGACGGAACTGTTGACGGCACACATAATTTCGTCGCGAATGGCATCGACGTCCATAACAGTCTTGAACAAGATGCCGACATGGTGATTCTGCTGAACCGGCCGGACGCCTTCGAACGCGACGACCCGCGCGGCGGCGAGGCGGACCTCATCCTTGCCAAGCACCGCAACGGCCCCACCAAAACAGTGACCGTCGCTCACCAGTTGCACCTGTCGCGGTTCACCAACATGGCGCGTTAGGACCCGACCGTCGAGCTGCGCCTCAGGTCAGAACGTGTTGGTGAAATACAGTTCCAGAGAGTTCCATACGCTTTCAAGGAGCCCGCTGCCGGCGGCGCCGTGCTCAAATACTGCACTAATCCACGCGTCGACGTTATTGATGTCGCCATCGGCGATGTTGACAAGTGTGAGGTCGCCGTCGATCACCGTGGTCGCATCCGCGACTTGCGTCGGTGTCAACCCCAGGTACTCCACGTGCGGGCCGAATACGTCGAGCAGTGCGCCCAACAGGCCCTTGGTTTCGAAGACGTCTTGGAAGTAGGGGACCGGATCGGTGACCAGACTGTAGATGGTCGCCGGGTAGAGATCATCCGGCGTCAAGTTACCCAGGACGCCGTCAAAGCCGAGATTCGTGAGGAGAGTGTTCGTCACACTTGAGCCGAATAACGCGTCCATGTCTGGTACCAGGTTGGGCCATATGCCGCCCGGGAGGGAGGGGTCGCCGATGAACACGAAGTGCAGATCCTGGCTGGGGATGCCGGCTTCTTCGAGTCGGGTCATCGCGATCGACTCGGCGGTGGCGCTCTGCGAGTAGCCGAAGATCGTCAGCGGGTGCTCGGCGCTGAAAGCGCCTGGGTCTGCGTTGAATTCGTTCTCCACGGCGAGAACGACGTCGTCTGCGGCAGTGAGACTACTGGGGCCCTGCTGGATCAGTTCGGGCGTCGTCAGCACCTGCAGCGGCGCGGCGCAGGGGTCGGTCCCGATCATGTCGCAGACCGTCGAGCCAGTCGCGCCACCATCGAAACCCAGCGGGTGCAGATACAGATTCTCGGCGGCCTGCGCGAAAGCGGTCGACGGCGTCGGCTCGGTGGTCCCGCCGAGGATGATCGCCGTCTCGCTCCCAGCGAGCGGGTCGTCCGCGGACAGCAGCGTCACGTCAGCGTGGGCAAGTTGGGTGATCGGCGCGCCGGTCAGGCCAGCTAGCATGCCGACGGCGGCAAGTTTCGCGAGCATCTTGGTTCCGTTCACCGCTGCACTCCCTTGCTCTCACCGACGCATGATCAGCGTCATCGCAACTTGTTATACGAAGTTAATCCCGGATTCAAGAAATTCTTAACCGTGGGTCGACCGAGTTCCTGTGGATTCGGAGTTTTTCGGGCGAACTCCGTTATGGGTGATTGATCCGGCCCGGAGGCCGCTCGATCGGCGCCCGTCCCGATACTGTGCAACTGTGCGGCTCAGCGCTGTGGAACGCGAACAAGTATTCGCGACGGTGGTAGAGCAGCGGAGGGCGATCGCTACTTTGATCGACGGTCTCGACACTGACCAATTGGCCACCGCGAGCCTGTGTGCTGGTTGGGACGTCAAGACGGTTGCCGCCCATCTGGTCAGCGATTTCGCTGACGGGTTCTGGGGCTTTATGGTCAGCGGCCTTCGCCATGGTGGCATCAATCGCGGGATCGACGCACTTGCTCGTCGCCGGGCGCAAGCCCCGGCCGCGGAGATCGCAAGGATGCTACGCCGGCACGCTGACTACAGGTTGAGTCCGCCGGTGACGGGTCCGCTGTCGGGGCTTACTGACGTGTTGGTACACGGTGCCGACATGCGGATACCCTTGGGACTTCCGCATCGACCGGATCCGCATCATGTCGCCCGGGTGCTCGATTTTCTTACCGGACCAACGCAGTTCGGCTTCTTTTCGCGCCGACGCCTGCGTGGCATCGCGCTGCACGACGACGACACCGGTCGAACATGGGGCGGCGGCGATCCGATCCGGGGACCGGGTGTGGCGGTGATGCTGGCAGTATGCGGACGCACCGTCGCCTTCGACCGCCTGACCGGTTCCGGCCTCTCCGTGTTGCAGTCGCGGCTTACCTGACTACCGCGAACAACTCCAACGGTGGCGTTGGCTAACCACTCGATCGCATCAACGACATTTGCGCCTCCGACGAACTTCGTCGTTTTCGGGCACCGTTGGCCCGCACTGGAAATCAAAACGCCCTGGCACCTGCGGCTGCGCGGTGTCGCAGTAGCAAAGAATTCACCAATCGGTGTGTCGGGCGGCTTCTTGGACGAGTTGCACCCGCGATGAGACAGTGAGTTTGGTGTACACGTGCGTGAGATGGGACTGCACGGTGCGTGGGGAGATGAACAGCCGCGCGGCGATGTCTTTGTTGGGCAGTCCTTCGCTGACCAGTCGAACGACGTCGCGTTCGGCGGGCGTCAGCGATTCCCACCCGCTCGCCGGGCGGCGGCGGGCACCGCGACCCCGCTGCGCGTAGCTGATGGCCTCGCCGGTGGATAGCGTGTTGCCTTCCGACCACGCCGTCTCAAAAGCCTGCTGCCCCAAAGCTTCCCGTGCAGTTGACACGGCCGTGTCGTAGGCCGCCTGAAAGACCTTGAAGCGTGCCTCGCCGTGCCGCTGCCGCATCCCTTCGGCCGCAGCGAAGAGCCGGGCGGCGTGCTCGGGATTGCTGTCGGCGGCGAGTGCTGCGAGGCATTCGAGGGCATCGGCTAGATATGCGTAACCGCCGGTGCGCTCGGCGACCGCGACGGCGTCATGCAGGTCGGTTTCGGCCTGCTGCGGCTCGCCCTGGGCGACGGCGACGCGGGCGCGCGAAGTCAGCGCCCGCATCTGATGAAATCCTGGAGCGACCGCGACCGTGTCGTCCGCCCAGCGCCGGGCGGCGACCAGATCGCCGCAGCTCAGGGCCGCGTCGGCCATCGGCACAACGCATCTGATAAGCAGCTCCTTCAGCGGATAGGTGTGCCGCCAGGCCGCGGCGGCGGCCTGTTTGGCGGCGGCGGCATCGCCGGCGGCCAGCGCGGCGTCGGCCAAGCCCGCGTAGGCGATGTCCTCATGGAAACCGCCCAGGGTGGCCCCGATGTCCAAGGCGGCTTCGGCTGCCACACGCGCCGCCGCGGCATCGCCGGTCAACGCGAGCGCTGGTGCCACAGTGATCAGACCGAATACTTCCATCGGGCGGTCCCCGGCCGCGCGCACCTCCTCGAGCAGCGAGCGATATACCAGGAGGGCCGCGGCCAGCTTGCCCTGCATCGCCAGCGCACTGACAAGGATCGCTCGGCTGTAGCGGGACATGAAGCTATCGCCGAGCGCGTCCGCGAGGTCTCGCCCCTCCTCCCCGGCCGCCTGCCCAGCGATCGGGTTACCGGCGACAACGCCGGCGAAGCTCTGGTAGGCGCGCAGGTGAGAGAGCGCGGCAAAATCTCCCGATGCACGAGCCAGATCCGCCGCCTCGACCAGGTAGGGCCCTGCCAACCCGGGGTTGTAGACCGCCAGCATGCCGCAGGTCATCAGGCTGTGAGCGAGAAGTGCCTGTTCGCCGAGTAGGCGCGCTTCGGCCAGGGCCTCTTCCGCGCGCTGCAGGCTGAACGGGACGGAGAACCAGACCCCCAACAGACCGGCGTCGGCAACGGCTCGCACCCAGACCCCGGGAGCGACGTCGCTGTCCCGGTAACGCTCGTCGCTGAAGACGGCGTCGAACCCGGCCACGCCTTCGCGAAAGCGTCCGCGGGTCAGCCACAGCCGCTGCAGCGCCGACACCAGCTGCAGCGCCGCCTCGAACTCCCCGGCGTCGCAACTCCAGGCGTGGGCAGCTCGCAGATTGTCCATCTCGACCTCGGCCCACGGGACCAACGGCACCCCGTCGCCGCAGGATTGCGATTCCAGCATCACCGCGGCGCCCGTGTAATGGTCGCGGTGGCGGGTCCGCACAGCCTCGGCCTCGCCTGACTCCGCGAGCTTTTCCAGACCGTACTGGCGGACGGTCTCCAGCAGGCGGTATCGCATGGTGTCGTTGATTTCCTCGGCGACGATCAGCGACTTGTCCACGAGCAGTCCGAGCAGGTCGATGAGCTGGAAGTGCTCCACATCGGTGCCGGCACCTACGGCGTGCGCGGCATCGAGGTCGAACCCGCCCATGAACACCGCCAGGCGGCGAAACAGAATGCGCTCCGGCTCGGTGAGCATGGCGTGCGACCAATCGATGGACGCGCGCAACGTCTGCTGGCGGCGGACTGCGGAGCGCGCGCCGCCGGCGAGTAGGCGGAAGTTGTGGTGCAAGCCGTCGACGATCTGGGTCAGCGACAGCGTGCGGGTCCGCGCGGCTGCCAGTTCGATCGCCAGCGGTATGCCATCCAGACGCCGGCAGATCTCGGCGATTGCGGATGAATTGTCTTCGGTAAGGCGGAAATCCGGCCTCGTCCGGCGGGCACGGTCGACGAACAATTCGACAGCTTCGCCGTCCACCGTCAGCGACGGCACCCGCCAGGTCAGCTCCCCGGCGATGCCGATCGGCTCCCGACTCGTCGCCAGCACGGTGACGTCTGGGCCCGCGTCGAGCAAAGCCACCACCAAATCCGCGACGGCATCCAGCAGGTGCTCGCAATTGTCGAGTACCAGCAGCATGGTGCGGTTGCTGACGAACTTCGACACCGTCTCCATGGTGGAGCGGCCCGGTTGGTCGGCAAGACCCAAAGTTCGTGCCAGCACGACAGGCACGACGAGGGGAGTGGTGACCGGCGCCAGGTCGACAAACCAGGCGCCGCCGGCGAACTCGTCTGCGACTTGGCCGGCGACCTGCACCGCCAGCCGGGTCTTTCCAACCCCGCCCGCGCCGGTCAGGGTCACCAGCCTGTTCTCTTTCAAGATCTGGCCGACATCGCCGATCTGCGCGTCACGTCCCACGAAGCTGGTCAACTGGGCCGGAAGATGGGCATTGGCAACGCTATTCGCCGTGCGCAGTGGCGGGAAGTCGTTGCGCAGCTCGGGATGATTCAGTTGCACGACCCGCTCCGGGCGCGGCAAGTCGCGCAACGCGTGCACGCCCAGGTCGGTCAACCATGCGTCGGCCGGTAATCGGTCGACCACCATTGCTTCGGTCGCGCCGGACAGCACGGTCTGCCCGCCGTGGGCCAGGTCGCGCAGCCGCGCGGTCCGGTTGATGGTGGGCCCGGCGTAGTTGCCGGCATCACGCAACTGGATTTCCCCGGTGTGCAGGCCGATGCGGATGCGAATCGGCGACAGCTCGGCCAGCTGCAGCTGCAGCGCGCAGGCGACGGCGTCGCTGGCGCGGGCGAACGCGACGACGAAGCTGTCGCCCTCGCCCTGCTCGACGGGCCGGACCCCACCGTGGGCGGCGACGAGGTCATCCACGGTGGCATTAAGGCGCTCCAGCGCCGTCGGCATCGCGTCGGACTGGGTCTCCCACAACCGGGTGGAGCCTTCGACGTCGGCAAGGAGCAACGTCACGGTTCCGCTTGGCAGCTCGCCCACGCTGTGCTCGTTCCAGGTCAGCAGCGGCGTCTCCGCCGGCAGATCAATTGCGCTCATGCTAGCCAGCATCCAGGCACCGCGACGGACAAAACATCAGCACAAATGCGTAGAACCCGGCAAACACCACGCGGATTTACCTGGGTCGTCGACCGCCGCGGTTACGTAGGCCGCCAGGGTCAGCGGAAGCGGACGTTCAACGTCGCCATGCCGAAGATCTTCCGGCCACCGGACTTCGCGGCGACGATGACGACGCCGCTGCGGGTTGCCGGGTCCAGCGACTTGATCCGGCCGCTGAATTCGATGTCGGCGCCCTCGGTGGCCGACACGATCGCGGGCGCCGACAGTCGCACCGCGTAGCGGGTGACCGCCCCGGGGTCGCCCGACCATGCCGAGGCGAATCCGGCGCCCAACCCCATGGTGAGCATGCCGTGGGCGATCACATCGGGCAGCCCGGCCAGCTTGGCGATGTCCTCGTCCCAGTGAATCGGGTTGGCGTCGCCGGCCACGCCGGCGTAGTTCACCAGGTCGCCGCGAGACAGTCTGATGTGGTGCGCCGCTAGTTCGTCGCCGACCTGCACGTCGTCGAAGGACGGCGTTCCCGGCGCGCGAGTCGTGCCTCCCTCGGCGATTCGGACCGCACCCTCGGGGCGCACCGTCTTCTGGTACTCGGATTCGCCGATTCCGAAGATGTCCACGTCGTGCATCATCTTCTTCTGCACCGCTGTCTTGATCGCCGGATCGACGTCCTCGGCGGTGAGTCCCACAACGGTGGTATGCAGGGAGTGCACCCGCTCGCCAGCTGCGTCGGTGAAGGTGTTGGTGACGGTGATCAGGTCTCTGCCGGCGATGCTGCGCACCGACGCCAGTTCGACGTCCACGTGCAGTTCGTCGCCGGCCACGATCGGGCGGTGTTGCTCGAAGACTTCTTCGGTCTGCATGTAGGTGTCGTACCCGACGACAACCTGTTCGAACATGTGGCGATTGCAGGTCATGCCCGGGGTCGACGTAAACGTCAGCGGCGCCACCAGGTCCGAATATCCCAGCTCCGCGGCGGCGGCGACGTCCCAATGCGCGGGGTGATAGTCCTGCACCGCGCGGGCGTACTCGCGCAGTTTCTCGCGGCCGACCAGGTACGTGCCGTCCATCTGGTAGTAGTGGCCGACGCGCTCTTCGATTATCGACGCTTCCGCTGCTGCGGTCATGAATTTGCTCAACTGTTCTGTCGGCTTGTTCGTTGGGGCCGACTAAAGCACCCTAACGCGCGGGCACCGCAGCGATACTCGCCCGTGCGGCGCCGCGCGAAATGATCGGGGCGAGCGAAATGCTCGACCGCTGCCGGTCCGAGCTGGCATCGTCGTGACCTGTGCGGGTGTGGCTGAGCGGCTAGGCAGCGGCCTGCAAAGCCGTATACACGGGTTCGAGTCCCGTCACTCGCTCCGCGAAAGCTGAGCAGCAAGACCCTGCGCCGACTGGCAGATCGCAGCTGATCAGTCGGCCGGGTGAGCGGCGAACCAGTCGAGCAGCAGATCGGCCAGCTTGTCGGGCTGTTCGTCGGGTATCCAGTGCGAGACACCGGGCAGGATTTCGAACCGGTATTCCCCGCTCACGTACCGAGCGGTGTCGTGGGCTGCTTTCGGGAGTAACGCGGTGTCCCGGTCGCTCCACACGTACATCGTTGGCACAGAGATCTTTTGGTTTGTGCGCAGATCCGACAGTGGTATCGCCCGGTACCAGTTGAGCGCAGCTGTCAGGGCTCCGGGCTCGCTCATGGCCTGTGCATCGCGCTCGGCTGCGGCCGGTGTCTGCCCGGTGCGTCGCAGCGACTCGGAGACCATGGCGCCGTTGCGGCGAGTGAGCAGCCACTCCGGTATCCGCGGCAACTGGAAGAGATACATGTACCAAGACGCCAGGCCCTGACGACTGTTGGTGAACGATTTGATGAAGGCGGCGGGATGCGGCACTGATATCGGCGACACGGTCGCCAGCCGCTCGGGCATATCGGCCGCGGCGGCCCACGCGACCGCGGCGCCCCAGTCGTGTCCGACGAGGTGCACCCGTCGCGCACCGCTGGCGTCGAGCAGTGCGCCGAGGTCGGCGACGAGTTCGGACATCCGGTAGTCGCGACGCCGGGTCGGCCGAGCTCCCGGTGAATAGCCTCGCTGGTTGGGCGCCAGGCAGCGGTAGCCCGCAGCGGTGAGCCGGTCGATGACGGCGTTCCAGCTGTCGTTGTGTTGCGGGAAGCCGTGCAGCAGAACAACAACGGGTCCATCGGCCGGTCCGGCATCGCGGACGTCGAAGATCAGGTCATCGCGTCGGTAATGGTCCATGCGTCAAGCATGGCCGATCACTGGGTCGTAGGTGGCATCGCCCTGCGGTTTGCACGATCCGGGCAAACAGCATTACCGGGATTCCCCAGGTGGATGGCTGGAGCAATATGTAAGGCGTGAGTTGGCAGCGGTACCAGGCAAAAGCACTCGCGGGTATGACCTTGGCCGGCGATGCGTTACTTGCCGAGATCGAAGGCTATATCCGGGTGCATAATCCGCAGCTGACCGACGTCCGGGTGGAGAAAGTAACTGCCACCGAGGGGTATGACACGCGGATCCGGACGTCTAAGCGGTGGTACGACGTCACCTACTTGGCTGATGACGGCGAGGGTCACACAACCACACCATGAGCCACGATTGGTTGCGGTCGTCCATTCGCTGGGCATCACGCTGCGCTAGCGGTGCGCGGCACGGGCGAGGTCAATCGCGTACTGGTTTACGAAGCGCCCCGGCCCCGGATCGCCGCGCCCGCATGATCCGTCGGAATCACCAGGACGTTTGATCCAAAGGTAGGCGTCCGCATGCGCACCCGCAGTAGCCGTCGTAGGCGCGGCGCCGAGCGCTCGGCCGCCGGGGTTGCACCAATTGAGCGCAGCGTCGGGTGCTGGTCCGGCGCCGTTGCGCGAGGTGTCGACCACGTAGTGCGCACCTTTGGTCAGCGCGGAAACCGCTTCGCCGTAACCGATTTCCTCATCAGTGGTGTAGAAGTTCGAGGTGTTGAGGCTGAAACCCCGGGCGTGGTCCACACCGACCTGGTTGAGCCTGGCAGCGATTTCCTGGGCGCTCAACCAGCGCGAGTGGCCGCCGTCGATGTACACGGCGGCGGCCGGGTTGCGGGTTAGCGTGTCAACCGCGTAGCGCATCAGAGCGAAGCGTTCGTCGCGTTGGGCGGGCGACAGGCAGTCGGCCATATCAAGTGCATCGGGTTCGAGGATGACTGCCGCCGGCGAGGACCCCACAGCGGCTGCGACCCCGTCGATCCACTGGCGGTACTCCGCGGCTGTCGCGAATCCGCCCGCGGCGAAGCTCCCGCAATCGCGATGTGGAATGGCATAAAGCGCCAGCACCGGCATGCTGCCTGCGGCCTGCGCCGCGCCGACGTGCCTGGCGACCGCAGCGGAAGGAACCGCAGGGTCGACCCAGAACGCCTGCGGTGTGTTGGCGATCGCGTCGAGTTCAGGACTCGGCGGATTAGCTTTATGCGCGGCGGCCATGGCCGCCGACGTGGGATCGACGTAGAAGGCATGTCCGGCCAACGGGTTGGCCTCGTCGGCCAGCCGAACCGCTGGGACGGTGGAGACGGTCATGCCGGCTACGGCCGCAACAGTCAGAACGGGAACGACCCACCGTGCGACCACTCGAACAGCTGAGAACATCACTGGAGAGAAATTAGTGCTACGACCCGGTGAGCGCCAATCGGCGAGGATCGCTGTGACGACCCAATCGGGCGGCTCGACCGGGTCAATGTCGACGTCGATGCCACAACTATTGGGGTCAAACGGCTCTATTCGAAATGGAATGCCCGCGACATGATCGAGTGTTCGAACATTAGCCGAACGACCTCGTCGTTTATCGAATAGGGAGAGCACCAGTGAAGATCAAAACATTGGTAATGACGGCAGTAGCAGCCGTAGTCATGGGAATGATCGGTGCCGCCAGCGCACCGACTGGATCAGCCGCCGTTTATCCCGTCGTCGGCAAACTCGGCAGCGAATTGACCATGACTGACACGGTCGGCCAAGTGGTGCTGACTTGGACGGTAAGCGACCTCAAACCCAGCTCCGATGTGGTGCCGACCAACTTCCCGTACACCGTGGCGGGCAAGCTCTGGGAAGCCACCGCCACTGCCAAGGCGATCCAGGGCAGCGTCACCCCCGCCATTTCGCAATTCAACGCCGTCGCCCCCAACCAGGCCGCCTACCGGGTTCTCTGGGAAGTTCCTTTCTCGACTAACATCAGCGGGGCCACCATCCCTCAAGGCGCACAATCGACTGGCAAAATCCACTTCGATGTCACCGGTCCAACACCCACCACCGTCACCATGAACAACGGGATGGAAGACCTCATGATTTGGGGGCCTTAGGCGCGTGGCGGCGGTCAAATTACCGCCGCCGACTTTGCAGCCCTGCTACGCCGTGGATGGCAAGGCCGGGTTGAAGACGTCAGTGCCGCAGCATATTAAAGCGGTGCTCGACGAGTAAGGCGTTGGCGGCAGTCTTGTAGCTTTCGACCACCCCCTCGAGCCGTGCAGGAGAGCCGTCGAAACAAGCCCAATCAAAAACGGCCTGACATACATGGTCGGCCAGACTGCGCAAGATGCCATCCCGCGGCGGGTTATCGATGACCCTGATCGCGGCGGTGCAAAGCATTCCTTTGTCGACGTTATCGCCCTGCAGCGCCCGCCGAGCCATCGCCACAAGTTCGCGGGTATGTCCGCCTTCGAAATCCATAAATCTCCCGTGCTTCGTAAATGGTTCTGCGTGTCTGCGCCCAACAAACACGCCGGCGACGCCCGAGTCGTAAAGCTAGCCGAAAAGTGGGTGCGCGTCGGCCACGTTCTGGTAACAGGAGTACATCAGTCTGAACCGAAATGGTCGGCCCCCGAACCCGCTCGGTGGCGTACGCGCCACCTCTTTGGAGGAATCATGTGCAGCGCAGCCACACCGGTAACCCCCCAGCCAGAACTGGACTTGGCCGGCCAGACCGTCGTACTGATTGGTGGCAGCGCCGGCATCGGGCTGGAGACAGCCAGATGCGCACGCGCTCAGGGCGCCGAGGTGATACTTACCGGTCGCAATCCCGACCGACTCGCCGAAGCGGCCCGCGAGGTGGGCGCCCAACACACCGCAGCCTTCGACGCCACCGATGACGGCGCCCTGAAGGATTTCTTCGAAACCTTGCCTGCCGCAGTCGATCACGTGATGGTCACCGCAGGGGGCCCACGGTATGCGCCCCTGCTGGAAATGGACTCAGACGATGTGCGCGAAGTCCTCAGCGGGCACGTAGCGCTTTATCTCGCTGTGGCGCGACACGCCGCGGCCAACATGACGCCGCAGGGCTCACTGATTTTCATGGGCGGCACCGGCGGACGGCGTGTCACCAAAGACCTCGGCATTGTGCCGGCGGCCACCGCGGCGCTACCCCCGTTCACTGCCGCCCTGGCCCTTGAGCTCGCACCCATACGCGTCAACCTCATCGCCGCCGGCTTCGTCGACACACCGTTATCTGCCGCGCTGCTCGGCGATCGACTCGACGAGCGCAGAGCGGAGCTACGCGCAAAACTCCCCATCGGGCGGGTAGTTGGCCCGGCCGACGTCGCCGCCCTTGCCGTACACCTCATGACCAACACGGCGCTCACTGGCGCCACCTACGACATCGACGGCGGCCAACAATTCGTGCAATGAATACCGCTGGACATGTGGCAGGCAGAAATAGCGGCGTGGCCGTGTTGCGATACATGTGCGATCAGGCGGAGGGAGACGCGGGTGAAGGTTCGCTTCGGGGTCAGCTTGGGGCTGAATACCGCGCCCGAGCAGCTCGCCGGCATCGTCGATCACCTCGAGAGCAGCGGGGTCGACTCGTTGTGGTTCTCTGAGCTGGTCTACTCGCCGGCGGTGGATCCCATGGTGGGCATGGCCTTCGCGCTGGCCCGGACGGCAAGGTTGAAGGTGGGCACTTCGGTCGCGGTGCTCCCGGGCCGGCATCCGGTGCTGGTGGCCAAGCAGTTGGCGTCGCTGGCGGCCCTCGCGCCCAAGCGAGTTCTGCCCGTTTTCGGTTTACGTTCGGCAATTCCGGCCGAGCGCGAGCTGTTCGTTGTCCCGGACGGAGCGCGTGCGGCAGTGTTCGACGAGTCGCTGCAGTTGCTGCGGTCGGCGTTGGTCGAGGATTCCGCGAGCTACTCCGGGCGGTACTTCACGGTTAGTGCGGTGACAATTGCGCCTCGACCGGTGCCCCCGCTCGACATTTGGTTGGGCGGCTCGGCGCCGGCGGCATTTCGGCGCATCGGCGTGCTCGGCGATGGTTGGCTAGGCAGCTTCCTTACGCCAGCCGAGGCGAGGACAGGGCGCGACGCGATCGAACGTGCTGCGGCGCAAGCGGGTAGGCATATCGAACCGGATCACTTCGGGATCTCGTTGGCCGTCGCTGACGGTGAATTGCCGCCGGAGTTGGCCGCAGCGGTCCGACGGCGCCGGCCGGATGTTGATCCGGGTGAGCTGGTCGCTGCCGACTGGGACCACTTGCTTCGCCAGCTCGACGGTTACCTGGACGCCGGTTTGACGAAATTCGTCATTCGCCCCGCCGGCGGCCAGCCGCTGGATGACTTCATCGATCGGTTCGTCGCCGAGCTGGCCGATCGGCAGAACTGACGTGGACCTGAGCAGTCAGCGAGAACGAATGCTCCGCGGGGCCCTCTACAAAGCCGACGACGACGACCTTGTCGAGAGCCGCCGGGCATGCCAACGTCTGCTGGATGTGTTCAACGCAACGCGGGCTGACGATGACGCTGCCAGAGACGAGCTGCTACGTCAGCTACTCGGATCCCGCGGAAGGAATTCGGTGATACTGCCGCGATTCCAGTGCGATTACGGGACGAACATAGCGATCGGCGCGAACACCTTCGTCAACTACGACTCGATCATGCTGGACTGCGCGCCTATCACGATCGGCGACGACGTCTCGATAGGTCCGCAGGTGCAGCTGCTGACCGCCTGGCATCCCATCGACGATCACGAGGCCAGGCGCGCAGGCTGGGAAGGGGCCTCGCCCATCGTCATTGGGAATAACACATGGATCGGCGCCGGAGCCATCCTCTGCCCCGGCGTGACGGTTGGCGACAATACGGTCATCGGCGCCGGTAGCGTCGTCACCAAAGAAGTGCCGGAGCATGTGGTCGCTGTTGGAAATCCGTGCAGAGTTATCAGAGAGGTGCCGTAGGCAGCGTGCAGACGCTCAGCGATGTACTGCGGATCGGCCGGTTCGAGCCGACGTTCGACAAGGGGCCGGCCGTACGTTACGAAATAGCTAAAACTGCCAGACGGTTTGGCGAGGGTTGGACGTCTTCGACGAGCCGAACGTGCCCGCCGAGCTTTTCGACTTGGACAACGTCGTGCTGTTCCCGCATATCGGCAGCGCGACAGCCCGGACCCGTCGCGCGATGGCGCTCCTCGCGATCCGCAATCTCGAGAGTTACCTCAGCACAGGCGAACTGGTAACTCCGGTGTTGCGGCCGCGTAGCTGACTTCTTAGTTCTGCTCCAGAGCAACGGTCTGCCCGGCTATCGTGGCGGTGAATCGAGGAGGCGCCGATGAGCCGCGAATACCAAGTTAAGCCCGGTGATGTGCTGACCGAGATCGCTCAGCGGTTCTATGGTGATGCAACGTTGTTCGGTCTCATCGCGGCGGCCAATCAACTGGCCGACCCCAATAAGATCTCCGTCGGGCAGGTGCTCTCGATTCCCGACCGACCTAGCCACTTCGATGTCGTCCAAGCGACGGGGACGAACCAGGTCCGCGCAACCGGCCCCTTGGTGGTACAGGTCCCTTGCAATGTCCCTGCGGGACTGCGGCTGGTGCTCGAAGCGGTGTCAGCGGAATGTGTCTTGCAGCCGGGTGTCCTGTTCCCGCTCATCTTGGGCGAGCTCGACGTGCTGATGCGGCCCGTCGCCCCGCTGGCGTTCTTCCCGTGGGTGCAAAGCGTCTACGGCCGCGATCTCACAGACGGGGCTGCGCGGTGGTTTGCGTTTCACACGTCGACCCGTCTGTACGTGACCGGACCCGTCGATCACCTCACCTTCAGCGCCGGGTTCGCCGGGCCGGAGCCTAACGGTGGGGGATTCGCGGAGGTGCATATTTGTGTCAGCGGCTATCTGGAGGCGGCTCCGGCCCCATAGACTGCGGCTCACGCGTCGCTGCAATCGGCTGTCGAGTGCGCATGAAGGGTCGGGGCATGGCCACCTTGGTATCGGTGAACGTCGGTCTGCCCAAGAATGTGGCATGGAATGGCCGCACGGTCTACACCGGCGCATGGAAGCAACCGGTGGTGGGCCCGCAAATGGTCCGTCGGCTCAACGTGGATGGCGACGGGCAAGGCGACTTGGGCGGGCACGGCGGAGAAAACCGCGCGGTTCTGGTGTATCAGCTTGACTCCTACCGTTATTGGTCGCGCGAGCTGCGTCGAGACGACCTGCGACCCGGCAATTTCGGCGAGAACTTTACTGTCGAAGGTCTGCCGGACGATGAGGTGTGCATTGGGGACCGATACCAGATCGGGCAGGCCGTCTTCGAAGTAAGCCAGCCACGGGTCACTTGCTACCGGGTCGGCCTGCGGCTCGGGGAGCCGCAGATGGCCGCCCTGCTGGTATCGCGCCGGCGCCCGGGTTTCTACTTCCGGGTCATCACCGAGGGACAGATCGAAGCCGGACAAGACATCGTCAAGGTCGGCTCCGGTCCTGAGCAGGTCTCCGTCGCCGAAGTCGATGCGCTGCTCTACCTTCCAGGCCATCCCCGCGACGCGCTGGAGCGTGCACTTCGTGTTCCCGCGCTGAGCGCCGGCTGGAGGGGATCCCTACAGAACCTGCTCACTCAGGCGGCTGACACATCGACATCGGCGGGCAACACCGGCCTGACGGCCGCCGCCAGTAGCCCCCCGCCCGCGTGGGCTGGGTTCCGCTCCCTCGAGGTGACGGCAACGCAAGACGAAAGCCGCACTGTTCGCTCGATTACCCTGGCCGATCCCGACGGGGCGCCGCTGCCACCATGGCGGCCCGGCCAATCCATCGTCGTGCGCCTCTCCCGCGAGGGCGGCCACGAGACTCTGATCAGAAACTACTCGCTGTCCAATTGGGCCGGCTCCGGGAAGTACCGAATCAGCATCAAGCGCGAAACCCACGGCTTGGCAAGCACATACATTCACTCACACGTGAAGGCCGGCGACACCACCGAGGTCGCCGCGCCCCGAGGCGCGTTCTTTCTCGACGAGGCCGAGTCACCGGTCGTGTTGATGTCCGCGGGCGTGGGTGTCACACCGGTGCTGTCCATGCTGCACACTTTGGCGGCAACCGAATCGCCGCGCCAGGTCTGGTGGCTGCACGCAGCCCGCGACCGGTCTCAGCATCCCTTCGCAGGAGAAAGCCGGGCACTGCTGAACCAGCTGAGCGACAGCCACATTCGCGTCTTCTACAGTCGACCCCAACCAGACGACCAGCTCCCGGCCGACGCCGAGCACGGCCGCCTGTCGGCAGCGGTGATCGCCCAACTCGGGTTTCCGCCCAACAGCGACGTTTATCTCTGCGGGCCCGCAAGCTTCATGGACGACATCAGCGCGGAACTCGTGAAGCTCGGCTTCGAGCACACCCAGATTCACGCCGAAATATTCGGCGCCACAGCCGCACTCACACCTGGCATCGCTGCGAGGGCGATCCCGCCGCATCTACCTGTCGGGCCGCCGAGAACAGGCCCCCAGGTGCAGTTCGCCCGCAGCGGGATAGCCACGCCGTGGGGTCCGCCCGCGACCAGCCTGCTCGAGTTCGCCGAGGAGTGTGACGTCCCGGTGCAGTGGTCATGCCGCACCGGAGTGTGCCACAACTGCGAAACGGCGCTGATCTCGGGGACCGTCGACTACACGCTCGAACCTCTGGAATCGCCGGCGCCGGGCAACATCCTGCTGTGCTGCGCACAACCCGCGGAACCCGTCGTCGTCGACCTGTAACGCCCTTATCGCTGCGGTAGCGGACGGGAACGCACCACTGTCGGCCACCAGAACCACGGTCCCATGATTCTGAGAATGCACGGCACGACGAACGAACGCACGATCAGCGTGTCGAGTAGCAGGCCGATGCAGACCGTGGAACCCACCTGACCGATGGATCTGAGATCGCTTGTCAGCATCGCCAGCATGGTGAACGCGAACACTAAACCCGCCGATGTCACCACACCGCCGGTGCTTCCGAGCGCGCGGATGAGACCGGTGTGGATTCCGGCGTGCAGCTCCTCTTTGACACGGAGGATCAACAGGAGGTTGTAGTCCGAACCCACCGCCACCAGGATGATGAACGTCAGCGGCAATATCAACCAGTACAACGGCAGGCCGACGAGGTGCTGCCAGACGAGTATGGACAGCCCGAACGCTCCGGCGTACGAGAAGGCCACCGTGCTGGGGATGACCAAGGCGGCCATCAGACTTCTCGTGAGGAACAACATGATCAAGAAGATCAGCACGAAGGCGGCGATCGCCACGATAAGCAGATCGGACGCGGCGTATTGCTTGATGTCCTTGTTGGTTGCGCCGGAACCGCCGATATAAACTTTGGCGCCGGCCAGCGAGGTCTCTTTGAGCGCCACAGTTATCGCTGTGGGGAACTGCTCGACATGCTGCACGCCTTCCGGGCCATTGGCGTCCCCCTCGTGGGTGACGATGATCCGAGCAGCCTGGCCGTCCGGCGACATCAGCAGCGCAATACCAGTTTTGACGTCTTCATTGTCGAAACCCTCGTGCGGGATGTAGAAGAAGTCATCGCTGCGGGACTGGTCGAAGTCGAGCCCTACATTGACCTGGTCGAAGAATGTCTGGTCGGTTTGTGTGGTCTGCAGAGACGACGAACCATAGGTGTTGACCAAAAGACGCGCTAGGGCCTCCGAGTCGTCGGCGGTGAGTTTCAGTTGCGTGATGATTTGCGGCAGAACCTTGTCGATCTCCTCGAGGGAGATTCTGGCGTTGTTGATGTCCTCGGCCAAGTGGTCGATGTGGTCGATCGTGTCCCAGAGCGATCTGAAGGTCCAGCAAATGGGTATATCGAAACAGTGCTTCTCCCAATAGAAGTAGCTCTTCAGCGGCCGGAAGAAATCGTCGACATTTGAAACTTCCTCATTCATCTCCTCGGTCACCTTTTGCAGATCCTGAACGGTGAGAACCGTCTGGTGCAGCTCATCTGACATCTTTTGGAAAAAGACGATCTCTTTCCGCAAGACGGCGACGGTGTGGGCCGTGATCTCTGCCTGCTGGTTGGTGTTGGCGTTTTGCTGCTGGTTGAAGGGGAGCTGTTGACCGTTCCCGCTGCCCTGAGTGGTGAACAAGTAGGGAATGGTGGCATGTTCCAATGCTCGGCCCATGGGCCTGGTGATGCTTTGCACCATCGCGACGCCGGGAAGGCGTTCGAGAGCCTTGGCCGCGCGGTCCAATGAGATGAAGTCAGCTGAGTTTCGCATGTCATGGTCCGACTCGATCATCAGCATCTCGGAGAACAGCTTGCTCTTCGGGAAGTGCCGATCCGCCGCCGCGAAACCCTGATTGGCGGGGCCACTGTGTGGCTGGTACTGACGGTCGTCGTAGTTCTGCCGGTACGTCGGCACGAAGATCGCCCCAAGCATGACGGCAGCGGCACTGGCGAAGAGGATCGGCACCGGCCACCGCACCACGCTGGTGCCGAACCGCCGATACAGATGTGCCTTGGCCTTGCTTTTCGGGTCGAAGAGCCCGAAAAGGCTGCCGACCGTCAAGAAGGCCGGGCCGAGCGTCAGCGCTGCCGCGATGGTGAACAGCATGCTGATCGCAACAGCCGGCCCCATGGTGTGGAAGTAGTTGAGTCGCGCGAACGTCAAGCAGTAACACGCCCCCGCGATGGTCAGCCCCGAGCCAAGGATGACGGGCGTGACACTCTTATATGCGGTGTAGAACGCCTCCTCCCTGCCTTCGCCGTCGTGCCGCGCCTCGTGATAGCGGCCCATCAAGAAGATGCCATAGTCCGTCCCCGCTCCCAGGGTCAGCGCGACGACGATGTTCACGGCGAATGACGAGAGCTCGATGTACCCCAAATGCCCGAGGGTTGCGATGACCCCCTTCGCGACCAGCATCTCGAACAGAACTCCGGCCAACGGCACGAACAGGGTGACGGGCGAGCGGTACACCAGCAGCAACATCCCGATGATGAGGAAGATCGTCACGATCGTGATGTCGTTCAAGCTTGAATTCGCAATAGCCACCGTGTCTGAGGCAAGCGGTGCTGCGCCGCTGACGTAGACCTTGAGCCCGGGCGGCGGCGTGTCCTTCGCGACGATATCCCGAACGGCCCTAACGGACTCATTCGCTTGCATTTGGCCGATATCGCCCGCGAGACGCAACAGCACGTATGCGCACTTGCCGTCGAGACTCTGCGCCCCCGCCGCGGTGATCGGCTTCCCCCACAGATCCATCACGTACTGCACATGCTTGGGGTCTTGCTTGAACCGGCGCATCAAATCGTCGTAGTACTGATGATCCATGTCGCCCAGCGGCCGGTTGGCTTCCAGCACGATCATGGCCAAGCTGGTCGAATTGGACTCGTGGAACTTCGCACCGATAGCCAGCAACGATCGCTGCGACGGCGCGTAGTGCGGGACCACCGGCCCCGCGAGTTCTTCTGCGACCCGCTCTACCTGGGGCATGAAGGTGTTCGTCGACACCGCGAGAAGGGCCCAAAAGGCGATGATCGGTATCGCGAAGATGCGAACCATTCTGGGGATGAACGGCCGTTTCACCCGATCCGCCGTCCGATGCTCGCTCATGCGGATTTCACCAGGCAAAACACATGCGCATCCTGATGGGTATCTGACTGTTCAGCGCGGACAACGCCATTGACCCGCAACCGGCAGCCGACTGAACCACCATGAACCTGCGCTGAGATGCTGCCGGACACCACGGTGAGCGTTGTCGCCTCCGTGTGCGACCACGGCAAGGTCGTGAGATTGACCTGATGCGGATGCCCGTCGATGTCTACCCAGACGAGGATCCCCCCTTGCCCGGCGGAGCCGAACAACTCGTACGTGAGCCGTTTGATACTGAACTCCGGCGGTGCTGCCGGCTCGTTGACGGTGATGACAGGCGGAGGATCGGAGAACTCGTGCACCTTCCACATGGCCACCGCACCCACGGTGATCGCAATGACGGCGACCAAAGGCATCCAGACTCGCGCCAAGACAGTCCTGCCGACTGAACGAGGGCTCACACCATCACCTTCCGGAGTCCGCTCTCGGGCTCGTCACGGCTTCCGCCAAGTCTCCTGCCTATATCAACTAGATTGAGATATAACCGTCAACACTGTACCAACCTTGGGCAGTGCCGCGAACACCAGGTGTGGCGGACGTTATCACTTGCTGTTGCTGTCGGCAGGCCGGGCGAGACCAGGTCCAACGCACCGGAATAATCGAATCGCCGCATCCCGCTGATGTCCTCAATAGGCTTTCCGCAGACGCCTTTTCAACCGTGCGTGGCGGAGAATCTGAGTCGTGAAGTTTATCGAGGCAAGCATGGGAAACACCCCGAGAAATGTCCGCTCGGAGGGCGTCGCTCCATGTAGGTGGTAAAGACTGCCAAACACATAAAAGCATCCCAGCATGAACAAAGCGCCGGGGATGCACAGCGTCATCAAGGCGCTACGAGCACCAATGATTTGCTTCGCGTAGTCCAACTCATCCGTCGACATCGGTTGGCCTTTGCGTACTTTACGCGTAACTGCTTTGGCACTGCCTATTTCGTCGCTTATCTCAGTTGGCGCTCGGTGCTCCAGCCTCCAAACGTACACACCGGCAAAGGCGGCGAATACCAGCGCCAGCGCAAGGGTGACGATGGTCAGAAAACCGAATAAAGCCGACTCCAAGACTCCGCTCCTTCGCTCTGCCGTCGAACTGCCGAAGACTCTGCAAAACGCTACCTCAGTCAATTAGCTATCGTGAGGGAGCGGTCGTCGGCGTCGCACGCCCACGCTCGCAGCGCGGCCTGTTCACGCAGGTTGCGCAGGTTAAATCTTCGGTTGGCGGCTATACCAGCGACGCGTCTCGCCGTACGATCTTGAAATGCTGCAGGGGCGAACCCGCAGGCCTGGCCCAGTGACTTTCACTGGTGCGAACTACCGCCCAAACCCGCGAGAGCTCTTTCCTTCCCACGGAGGCCAACCCTGATGTCACGAGTCGCGCTGATCACCGGAGCCAGTCGGGGGATCGGTGCTGCCACGGCACGGGTTCTTGCCGAGCGTGGGTTTCGGGTGATCGTCAACTACCGGTCGAGCGCCACGGAGGCAGAAGCGGTGGTCGGAGCCATCACCGCGTTTGGCGGTGAGGCGGTGGCGATTCGAGCTGACGTCACCGTGGCCGACGATGTCGCCGCGATGGTCGGCGAAACCGAACAGCGATGGGGCCGAGTCGACGTCCTCGTGCACAACGCATTGATTCCCTACGACATCACCTCGTTCGCCGATTTGAGCTGGGAGCAGCTCGGCGGCAAGCTGGACCGGGAGATGCAGGCCGCGTTTCTGCTCACCAAAGCCGTTGTGTCCGGGATGATTTCCCGTGGCTATGGCCGCCTGATCTATATGACCGCCGCGCCGTCACGACATCCGCGCGCCGGCATGATCAACCTCGGTGTCGCCAAAGGAGCCATGAATCAGTTCGTCCGCTACATCGCACTCGAGCTGGCGCCGCACGGAATCACCGCCAACCTCGTCGCACCGGCAACCGTGCAGGGGTCGACGATGAGCCAGAAGTTGACGGGCGATCAGGTACACAGCCTCGGCGCGGCTGCGCCGATGGGACGACTCGTCACACCCGACGAGGTGGCCGAGACGTGCGCCTTCTTGGCAAGTGAAGAGTCCGGTTTCACCACTGGTCACTATCTCCCAGTCGACGGCGGCCTGACGATGGATTGAGGAAGGGCTCACCATGCACACGATCGACCTGGCCTATGTTGGCCGAGGCATCCACGAGGAGCTGGTGGCTTACGTCGCTGATCAGGAGGGCTACTTCGAGGATGAGGGTGTCCACGTCGCACTGCGAGACGGAACCCGCTGGGACATAACGCGTCTGCGCTCCTGTGCGACCATCGGGCTCGGCCGGGCAGTGTTGTCGCGACTGACCGACGGCTCCGAATGGGCCGTGCTGAGCGTCAACACCGACCGGCCATTGTTCTGGTTCCTCGGCAATGCCGACGTGACGTCCATGGCGGAGCTTCGCGGGCGCCGGCTCGCAGTACACGCCCCGGATAATCCACCCGGATGCTTCGCACGCATCGTGCTGCGTCAGCACGGCCTGGACCCCGACCGCGACGTGCAGTGCGTGGTGCGCCATCCCGGTGACTACCAAATGGACCTGCGGCGCCTTCGTGACGGCTCCATCGACGCCGCTTACGTCGGCAGCACCATGGGACCCGAACAGGTCGCCGAGGAGGAAGGCTTCCACGTACTGGCTTGGGTCGGAGACCACTTCCAGATCCCCACCGTAGGAATCGCGGTGGACCCTACCCACAATCCGATCGACAGCCCGGCGGTCCAGGCGCTGGTCCGGGCCAACCAGCGCGCCCTGAAAACCCTGGCGGACCACTCCGATGTAGCTGTGAAATACATCGCATCGTTTCTTGACCGGATGAAACAAGAAGAGGTGCAGCGTTACTACGAGCACTACATTCATCCGTACTACACGTGCGACGGTCGGGTCGACCTCGACGTCGGGCGCCGCGCGGTCCGTGCGGTCGCAGCCGAATTGGGGGTTGCGTCAATATCCGCCGATGCCTTCTATGCAGCGGCCCTATGAATGAACGAGGACGAAAGCCATGGCATCGCATGAAAGTCTCAATCAGCGCAAAATCCCCTTGAACAACGGCGCCGGTGAGATCCCGGCGCTCGGCTTCGGAACGTCGCTGTCGGACAACAGAAAAACGCACAGTGCCGTCAAGACGGCAGTCGAGGTGGGCTTCCGCCACCTCGACGCTGCCGAGCGATATCGCAATGAAGCACAGGTCGGCGCGGCGCTCAAAGAGTTGTTCGCGAACGGGACCGTGCGCCGCGACGACCTGTTCGTGACCACAAAGCTGTGGAACAACAACCATCGCCCGGAACGGGTCAAACCTGCGCTGCAGGCCAGTTTGCACAGACTCGGCCTGGACACGGTTGACCTGTATCTGGTGCACACCCCGTTTGCATTCCAGCCCGGTGATGATCAAGATCCCCGCCACCCGAATGGAGAGGTCATCTACGACGACGGGGTCACGTTGGAGGAAACCTGGGCGGCGATGGAAGCCCTTGTCGACGAAGGACTTTCACGAGCGATTGGGCTTTCCGATATCGACACCGAACGCACCCGGAAGATCGTCGATACTGCACGGATCAAACCGGCAGTCGTGGAGGTCGAGTCGCACCCTTATCACCCACAATGGGAGCTCCACGAACTGTGCAATGCGCACGGGATCATCCTGCTGGCCTTCGCGTCGCTGGGACACGCGCTGGAACCTCGACTGCTCGACGACGCTCTCATCGTCTCGATTGCGCACCGTCTCGGAAAGACGCCCGCGCAGGTGCTGCTGGCCTGGGGGATTCAACGTGGCACCGCAGTTCTCACCGGATCGGTCACGCCGTCGCGCATCAGGGAGAACTTCGATGTCACCGCGCTTCCGGAGGATGCGGTGCGAGAGATCAGTGAACGTCTCGAGACTCGGATCCGGTTCAATTCCGTTGTGGACGGTGGAGAACCAGGATTCACTGAGGTGCCTTCGGGCCGGTGAAAGCGATGGCCGGTGTCGGCGTGCCAACAGAACTGGCCACCGTCGTAACCGCTGACGACGGGATCACCCGCTGCCGATGGGCGACCGAGACGGGACGCGATCTGACCGCCTATCACGATGACGAGTGGGGAACCCCGAGACACGACGAGACCACGTTGTTCGAAGCGCTCGTTCTGACGTATTTCGAGAATGGTCTGTCCTGGGTGACGGTGTTCGACAAGCGAGACAACTTCCGCGCAGCTTTTCTCGGATTCGATCCTGCGGCCGTGGCCGCGATGAACGACGACGACGCCGAACGATTAATGGCTGATACCAGCATTATTCGCAATCGGCGAAAGATCGAAGCCACGCTGCACAACGCTCGTGTTCTGTCCGAGTACTCGCTGTCGCAACTCGCGTGGCGATACCAGCCCCGTCACCACCATCAACTGCGGAGCTGGGCCGACGGCCGGATGACAAGCCCTGAATCCCAGAAGCTTTCGCTGGCGTTGCGGAGGGTGGGATTTCAGATGGTCGGCCCGATCGTCGCCCACTCCTTCATGCAGACCGTCGGGATCGAGAACGGTCACTTCGACGGCTGTTTCCGCGCGGTCGATCGCGGCGCAGTCAGGTCAGCGACGCGGCGTAGATCTCCTCGATATTCGACTTGAGCGTCTCGTCGAATTCCGCATCGGTCTGATCGGCCCTCAGCCCCTCGGTCAAAGCTCGCGAGAAGCTCGCGATGAGGCGATGACAGCGAGCCAAGATCGCGCAACTCTCCGCGAGGCTGTAGCCGCCGGACAAGGCGACCACACGCAGCACCCGGGGATGCTCGATCAGCGGCGCGTAGAGATCGTTTTCATCGGGCAGGGTCAGTTTGAGCATCACCTGCCCGTCCGTACCGAGCTGGTCGAGCTTTGTCCGCAGCGCTGTCACCAGCAGGTTGTCGGCGGCCGACTTGTCGGGACACTTGATGCTGACCTCGGGCTCGATAATCGGCATCAGGCCGCGCTCGGCGATTGTGTGCGCATAGTCGAATTGCTGATCGACGATGGCCCGGATTCCGTCCTGGTCCGCCTCCTGGATGAACGAGCGCATCTTCGTACCAAAAATGCCTTTGTCGACGGCACGATCCAGCAATGGCTCGAGCTTGGTCATCGGCTTCATCAGCTGTACGCCGTTTTCCGCATCGGCAAGTCCCTGATCGACCTTGACGAACGGCACGATGTGCTTCTGTTTCCACAAGTACGCCGCGGTGTCCTCGCCGTTGATGGCGCGATCCATGGTCTGCTCGAAGAGAATGGTCGCCAATATCTTGTCTCCGGAGAAGCTTGGGCTCGTTATGAGGCGCTCGCGCATCTCGTGGATGAGGTCGAACATCTGCTGTTCGCCGCTATATGCGTCCTCTGAAATCCCGTAGAGCTTCAAAGCTTTTGGGGTGCTGCCACCGCTTTGATCCAGCGCAGCGATAAAGCCGCGCCCTGATGCCATCACGTCGCGTTGCTCTTCGTTCACTGCCGTCATTCCTTCCTTTGTCGGGCCGCCGAACAACCCGTCCCCGGATCCTCACCTCTAGCATCGCGCAGCGGCACCCCTTGCGGCTACCACTTGGAACACGCCGACTTGGGCATTTCCCGCCGAGGGGAGATGGCTAGAAGCTCTACAACGAGGTGCCCGTCGGCGCTGCTGGCTCAGTAGGACTAGGCCGCGGACTTCTCCAGGATGTGGACGCCACAGGCGGAGCCCAGACCGATGACGTGGGCCAGCCCGACTTTGGCGTTCTTGATCTGACGGTCGCCGGCTTCACCGCGAAGGTGGTGGCAGATCTCCCAGATGTTGGCGATGCCGGTGGCCGCAATCGGGTGGCCCTTGGACTGCAGGCCGCCGGAGACGTTGACCGGGGTTGAGCCGTCGCGCCAGGTGGCACCCGAGTTGAAAAAGTCGGCGGCGCCGCCCTGTTCACACAACATCAAGTTGTCGTAGTGCACCAACTCGGCGGTGGCGAAGCAGTCGTGCAGCTCCACCAGGTCAAGGTCGCTCGGACCGACGCCGGCCTTCTCGTAGGCGGTCGCGGCGGCGTTGCGGGTCAATGTGTTGACGTTCGGCAAGACCTGGCAGCCCTCTTCATAAGGGTCGGTGGTCAGCACCGACGCCGACACCTTCACCGCGCGCCGGCGCTGCTGCAGCGACAGTGACTTCAACGTCTCGCCATTGCAGACGATCGCGGCCGCGGCACCGTCACAGTTGGCCGAGCACATCGGGCGAGTGTTGGGATAGGCGATCATGACGTCGTTCATGATCTGCTCGAGGGTGAACTTCTTCTGATACGCCGCCAGCGGGTTGAGCGTCGAGTGCGCGTGATTCTTTTCGCTGATCTTGGCGAACAGCTCGAAGCTGGTACCGCCGTACTTGTGGCCGTACTCGGTGCCGATCTGGGCGAACACACCTGGCATGGCCTCGGTGCCGATCCGCCCGTCGACCGGTGCGACCGCGCCGTAGCGTCCCTTCGACGCCCAGACGTCGGCGTCGTCCTTCTTTTTGCCGCCCCCGCCGAGCAGCCCAGCACCGGACAGCTTCTCCACGCCGACAGCCATCCCGTAGTCGACCTCGCCGGCCTTCACCGCCATGATGGCGGTCCGCAGCGCGGTCGCTCCGGTCGCGCACGCGTTGGCGACGTTGTACACCGGGATGCCGGTCTGGCCGATCTGTTTCTGAAGCTGCTGGCCGAGGCCGGCATTCGCGTTCATCAGGTTGCCGGCTGCCAGCATGCCGATGTCGGCCATGCTCACACCGGCGTCGGCGAGCGCGCCGAGCGCGGCTTCGGCCGCCAGATCGACGGTGTCGAGATCGGGATGCTTGCCGAACTTGGTCATCCGGATACCCAGGATCCAGATCTCGTCGCTGGCGCTCATCGTCGCTGCTCCTTCGTCACTAGGTGTCGGTTATTCGGCGGGTTCGAAGCCGAAGCCGATGGCCTCGGTGCCCTTGGAATCGGTCCCCATCGGGTAGGTGGCCAGGCGCACCTTCATCCCGTCGCGGACGTGCTCGGGATCCGGCTCGACGTTGATGAGGTTGGCGCGCACCTGGGTCCCGTCGCAGTCGACCACCGATGCCACGAACGGGGTGGGGATGCCCGGTGCGGCGAAGGTGACGATCGTGAAAGCCCGCACCGTGCCCTCGGTCGCAACCGGCACGGTTTTGAACGCGGTCGCAAAACAGCTGGCGCAGGCGTTACGCCGGTCGAAGAACCGGGCACCGCAGCTGGTGCATTCCTGCGCGATCAGGTGCGGAGCGCCGTCGTCAAGCACCAGATAGTCGACCAATGGGATTTGCCCGGCCATAGAAACCTCCGTTGGTATGTGTCACTGACGGTAGCGCTCGCCGACCAGCGGCAAGAGATCGCACCCCGGCAGTCAGCGCGTCAGCCCAGTCGCTGTTGCCCGATGCGAAACCGGGCAGTGAGCTGACCGGCGCCGCGGCGTGGCTTTCGCAGGCGCATCGTCATCTCCTGCGGCCGTCTTCCGCGGGAACCGGTGGCGGCGCATCGTTCGTATCCGGCAGCGTGGGCGGGCGAAAGTTCGACGCCTAACGAAGAAACCGCTAACCCGGCTGGGTTGGACCGCGCGACCTCTGGTGAGACGGGAGCTCGTTAGAGTCCCTTGACCGGGGTCATTGCGGAGCAATGATTTTCGCGATTTGCTCGGCAATCGCCGCTCGGATCTCGGCATCGCTGAGTTCGTTCAGGCCGAACGCGACTCGCAAGGTGGGGGCCATCAGCCCCCACCCGAATTGGAGGGCCATTGCGTGGGCGGCCAATAACCTTGCCTGGCGGTCATCGCTGACGCCAGAGCGCACCTCCTCCAGGAACCGTTCCATCCCGGGAAAGCGCTCTTGAAGCTCTTCAACGGGGAATCCGTCGAGCCTCGACCGCACCATGACGCGGGCCTGAAGTTCCTGTGCGGCCTGTAGCTTCTCGGCCGGCGCGCCGGACTCGCGCAGCTTAGCCCCGGAATCGGCAAGGTGTTGCAGAGTCGCCGCCAGCAGTTGGTGTTTGCTTCCGAAATGGCGATGCAGCAGTCCATGATTCACCCCGGCCCGTGCCGCAACCTCACGAATAGACGTGGCGGCCGGGCCCTTCTCAGCGAACAGCTCGCTGGCCGCCGCCAGCACCGCCGCAACAACCTCATCTTTGCCCAACGGCTTCGAGGTGATTGCAACCGTTGCCTGCGATGTAGCCACCTGTGTACAGTAGCGGAAGATCGCAGTGTAGACAGCCGCATACACAGTCGAAGACTCGAAGGGATAGCCATGAGCAGTGAGCTCCGCGTGGTGAAGCTGAGCGAGCACATCGGTGCGCGTGTCGACGGGCTGCGACTCGGCAGACTCGATGCCGAAACCGCGGCCGCGGTCAAGCAGACGCTCGCGCAGCACAAGGTGCTGTTCTTCCGCGGTCAGGATCACCTCGACGACGAATCACACTTCGCCTTCGCGGAAAGCCTGGGCGTCCCGACCACTCCACACCCCACGCTGAAGTTCGCAGGCAGCCGGGTCATGCGGCTGGAATCGGTAGCCGGCGGCGGTGCCAACCAGTGGCACACCGACGTCACCTTTGTCGACCGGGTACCCAAGGCCTCCATCCTGCGTGCCGTCGAACTACCTTCCTACGGTGGCACCACCACCTGGGCCTCGACGGTGGCCGCCTACCAGCAGTTGCCCCAGCCGCTACAACAGCTCGCTGACGGCCTGTGGGCGATGCACAACAACGCGTTCGACTATGGCCAGATCGATATCGATCCGGCGAAGCTGGCAGCGGTACAGGCCGACCCCGACGCCGTGTTGAAGTATGCCGCCGAATTCCATTCGGCCCATTTCGAGACGCATCATCCGGTTGTCCGGGTGCATCCCGAAACCGGCGAACGAGCACTGCTGCTCGGTAACTTCGCCAAGCGTATTTTGGGTGTGAACAGCAGCGAGTCACAGGCCTTGTTCCGAATCTTCCAGGACCGTATTACCTGGCTGGAGAACACGATTCGATGGAACTGGGAACTCGGCGACGTTGCGATGTGGGACAACCGCGCGACCCAGCACTACGCCGTCTCCGATTACGGAAGCCAGGCCCGCCGGATGCACCGGATTACGCTGGCCGGCGACATCCCCGTGAGCGTGCACGGCGAACAGAGCCGGGTGATCGCCGGCGATGCCACCGAGTACTCCGTGATCGATAGCCCGGCTCCGCAGGTGGCTTAAGCACGCCATTGGCGCTGCAATGTTTACAGGAGGTGCAACGATGGGCGGATGGGCAACCAAATATGCGAACGCGGCTTCGACAAGGTGCGCATAGCGATTACGTCTCGCGCGGCGGCAGGGTTCGTTGCCTGTGCGACTGCGATCGCGGTTGCGCCACCGGTACTCGCCGATCCGAGCGATCAGATCCCCGGGAATGGCGTGTTCCAGGTGGGAACTGACATTGCGCCAGGCACCTACCAAACGCAGGGGCCGTCGAATCCCCTCATCCTCGTCTTCGGCAGGGTTTCGCCGCTTTCAACGTGTTCATGGAAGACGCACAGCACACCTGGGGCGGGTGGTGACGACATTGTCGACTCAAACACTTCTATGGGTCCGATGTACGCGAAGGTGCCGGCAACGGTGGCGGCTTTCGAGACCGCGAACTGTCAAACCTGGGCCCGGGTCTCTTAAGACAGGCGCGCCATGTCGGCCGAACCAGTCCAATCGCCGAGAAGCTCAGTTGCGCAGTAAAGCTCGCGTCCTGGCTCGGCCCTCGGGTGAGGGGTCGAAGGGGATGGCGACAAACTCGTCGACGCCCGCGGCGCGCACCTCGTCGAGCCGGTCACGCACCGTGGCTTCGTCACCGATCAGCGCGGCGTCTTCCGGCCCGGCATAGCCTTCGCGATCCAACATCGCGCGGTAGGAGGGCAACTGCCCGTACATCGCGAATTGCTTGGCCGCCAGTGAGCGCGCCCCGGCCACGTCATCGGTGACGGCGACGGGCAGAGCCGCGGCGACGCTGACGGATCCGTCGGGTCGCCCGGCCTCGGCGGCCGCGCTGCGCATCGTGGGCCCGATGTGTTCCTTGAGCGTCGTTGGCCCAGTCATCCAGGTGATGGTGCCGGCGGTGCGCCGGCCGGCCAGCCGAAGCATCTGCGGGCCCAGCGCCGCGACATAGACGTCGGGCGTCGGCGCCTCGGGAATCTGCAGCGCACCTCGGGTTGTCAGTATCTCGCCGGTCGCGTTGACCGGTTCTCCGGCGAGCAGCGGAAGCAGGCCGTCAAGGTACTCGCTGAGGCGTCGCACCGACCGGTCCCAGGAGATTCCCCACATCCCCTCGGTCACGGCGCGGTGGGTGACCCCGACACCAAGGGTGAACCGTCCGCCGGCGATCAGGTTGAGCGTCAGTGCCCGCTGCGCCATCAGCATCGGGTGCTGGTTCTGGATCGGCACGACGCCGCTGCCGACCTGGATGCCGCTCACCTCATGCATCGCGGCGGCAAGCACGGTGAGCAGATCGACGTCGTAGGGCATCTGCGTCATCCAGACGCGCGCGAACCCGTCGTCGCGGGCTTCGGTGAGCTCACGGATACAGCTGTCGAGAGGAGACCTGTTGGACAGACCGGCAATCAAACTCATCCGCACGAGAGGCAATCCTAGTCACCAGGCCGCGTGAGAAGGAATGCACCAAGCCTGACGGCCACGCCGTCGCCAGCCCCCCGTCGGCTCCGGCCAGAGTCGCGGCTGCCCACCCGCGGCGAAAGACAAAGACGCCATGAGCATTGTGGACAATCTGAAAAATCTGAACTACGACGGGGATAAAGCGCGCCGCGATCTGGTCGCCGGGCTTACCGTCGCGGCAGTGTCGCTGCCCCAGGGTATTACCTACGCGCTGGTGGCCGGCGTCGACCCGAAATTCGGCGTGTACTCGGCGATCGTGGTGACCTTTGTCGCTTCGGTGTTCGGCTCGTCGTCGCATCTGGTCAACGGCCCGACGAGTGCGATATCGCTTCTGGTGTTCAGCTCGTTGGCGTTCCTGGACCCGGAAAATCGCACCGTGCTCTTCGAGGCGTTGTTCTTGCTCGGAGTTCTCGTCGGAACGCTGCAGATTTTGATCGCGGTGTTCAAGCTCGGTGATCTGACCCGGTACATCTCCGAATCGGTCATCCTCGGATTTTTGTTGGCAGCAGCCATCCTGATCGCGGTCGGTCAGCTCGGCAACGCGCTGGGAGTGAAGGATCAGGGCAACGCGCGGCAGTCGGTGCTGAAACGTACCTATCTGACGCTGTTCCACGGTGACGCGTTCAACTACCGCGCGTTGATCATCAGCACCGCGACGGTGGTGCTGGCCATCGTTTTGCGGCGATTGGTGAAACGCTTCGGCCTACCACAACTCGACTTGCTGGCGGTGCTGATCATTGGTGCCCTGATTGCTTACTTCGCGGGATGGTCGACCGAAGATCACACCGGTAACACCGCGGTGACCCTGACCGCAAAGATTCCGCGGAGTCTGCCGCTACCGCACATCCCGTCGGTGCAACTCAGCGAAGTGGGCCAGTTGGCCCCGGGCGCTCTGGCCATCGCGTTCATCGGTCTGCTCGAGGCGCTGTCGATCGCCAAGGCCATCGCTTATCAGAGCGGACAGAAGATCGACTACAACCGGCAGATCCTCGCGGAGGGCCTGGCCAACCTCACCGGTGGCTTCTTCCAGGCCGTGCCGGGCTCGTTTAGAAGAAGAACCCCGCATAGGGCGCGGTGCGCACCGCGAACAAGCCATCAGCGACGGCGAGCGATTCCGGATCGTCGGCCCGGGCCAGCCCGCCGGCAGCCAGACTGTGCCACGTCGCGCCGCCCAGCAGAACCGAGGCCAGCCCCGCAATACCGACGCGCAGCTGGGGGCGGCGGTCGGTCAGCTGTGCACCGCCGTCCGCGATGGTGAAGGTGGCTGAATTCTGTGGCAGCAGCGGATCATTGACGGCGATGGTGACCTCGCCGTCGCCGTCATATCGGCGCGCCGACAGTGCTTGCTGCGCGTCGATGATGCGAAGCCACGTTTCGTCATGCACCGCCGTGACCCGCGCGGCTCGTCGGTCGACGAGCAGCCAGTGCAGCGGATCATCGACCGGCAGCATCCAGAACAGCACGCGGTCAATGAGATCCAGCTCAAGCAAAAAACGCAGCAGTCCGAGGTAGGCCGCCATTGTGGGTGCGAAGAAGTCCTCGACAACGATGGTGCGCTGATCGCTCACAAACCAAGTCTCAGTGTTGACAGGGCGATACCGGACGAAGCCCGATTCAGATCCCGGATCACCGTGCAACGCGACATACGAAGCCCCCGAGGCGGATTCGGTCCGTAGCCGCAGACCGTGCCACCAGACCTCGGGACGGTCGATGGTGCCCGGCCGTGATGGGCGATTCTCGGCGTAGATTCTGGGCAGGACATCCCACGCCTGGGCGGCCACGATCAAGCGGACCGGACCACCGGTCCCGATATCGGAGCGTAGCGCGGCGCGTGCGGTCTGGACCTCTACGCTTTGTGATGAGCTGGCGACGCCATAGCCGTACCGCTCATAGATCGTCGCCTCCGAAGCCCGCAAGGTCGCTACCACCTCACCGCGCGCAGCGATGTCGCGCAACTGATGGTGGATAAGCTCGGTCGCGACGCCTTTGCGGGTGTAGGAAGGCAGCACGCCGATGTGTGTCACGGCAGCGTGGCCCACGACGGCGCCACCAGGCAGGGTCAGCCCACTGGTCACAGCATCGGCGGTGCCGACCAGTTGTTCGTCGACGAATGCTCCGACGGTACGGCCGGGTTCCAGCAGCTTGGTGATCTGGCCGGGAGCCAGGTTCGGCAGTGGCGGGAAACCGACCATGGCGGTGCGAAAGAGGTTAGCCGCAGCGGTGAGGTCGTCCTCCGCGTCGAGGACGCGGATCTGCGTGGTCATGCGACCATCATGTCTCGGGCCCTCGGCCGCCGAGGGTGTAACGCTTCGGGTCGGCATCGGCCGCCCTGCGAGATGGATGGGAAGTGAAAAGAGCAACCCGATGGACGCACAAGACGACCAGGATGCCGCCGCGCCACCGAAGCCGACGGACACCGAGCCCGCGCCGACACTGATCAGCGCCAGCGGGCTGGGAGTGGATGGCGAACACGGGCCGCTGTTCTCCGACATCGACCTCGCGCTCACATCAGGCTTTCATGCCATCCAGATGCCCGGCGGACCGGGACAGACAGCTCTGCTGTTGACGCTCGCCGGACGACTGAAGCCCACCCACGGCACGGTGACCGTGCTCGGCGATACCCAACCGCGAGCGATCCGACAGCACTGCGCGATCGCGGCGTTCGCTGACATCGATGATCTGGAGGAGTCGGTGACCGTGCAGACCGTGCTGGCTGAGCAACGTGGGTGGCTGGCGCCGTGGTACGCACGGGTGCCGGATGAGTCCGGGCAGGCCGAACTGGCCGAAGTGTTCGGCGAGATGTCCCCGCCACCGGCGACGTCCTACATCGTGGAGTTGTCCGATCTGGAACTGTTCTTGCTGCGAATCACCTTGGCGCTGTTCTCCAACCGGCCGATCCTGGTGGTAGGCGACCTCGAGCAGGTCCGCGACAACTCTCGGCGGGCGATCGCGGTCGAGCGGCTCGGCGCGATCGCGGAGCAACGCACCGTCGTTGTGGGCGTGACCAACCCGCTCGGCGCAGCCGCTCCCGACCATGATCTTCACGATCACCGCACCCTGACCGGAAGGGACTGACGATGCTTGCCGGGCTCGCATTTGGTTCGGAAATCAAGCGTTTCGGCCGCAGCCGAATGACTCGCGCAGCGATCGTGGTCTTGATGCTGCTGCCGCTCGTATACGGAGCGCTCTATCTGTGGGCGTACTGGGATCCGTTCGGGCACGTGAACAAGATGCCGGTAGCGCTGGTCAACTCCGACCGCGGTGCCGTCGTCTCCGGGGAGCACATCAACGCCGGCGCTGAGATCGCCAAAAGCCTGACCGCCGATCGCAGCCTGGACTGGCACGTCGTGGACCCCGAAGCGGCGCGCTATGGAGTCGACCACGGCAAGTACTACTTCATGCTCGAGTTGCCGGCTGACTTCAGCGCAGCGATCGCATCGCCAGTGACCGGGAAACCGCGACAGGCCAACCTCATCGCGGTGTACAACGACGCCAACAACTACATCTCGACAAGCATCGGGCGCACGGCCATCAGCCAAGTACTCAACGCCGTATCGACCCGGATCTCCGGAGAGGCGGTCAATCAGGTGCTGTCGGTGGTCGTCTCGTCCGGGGCAGGGATCAAGCAGGCCGCCGACGGGGCGAAGCAACTCGCCGATGGAGCGGCTCAGCTCGACGGTGGCGCCGGCCAACTTTCGGCGGGTCTGCACACCGCCCGGTCCGGCTCGGCACAGCTTGCCACCGGCGCCAAGCAGCTCTCCGATGGCATCAACGAGGCCACCGATCCGCTGCTCGCGGTGAGCAAGGCACTCTCGACGGTCGGCGGCAACGCTGAGCAGCTGCGCCAGGGCGCGACCGCGATGCAGCAGGCCGCCGACCAGATCAACGCCATCGCGCTGGCGCAGGACGCCGCCGCGAACGGCCTGTCATCAGTGGTCGACCAGCTTGCCGCAAGCCAAGATCCGTTGGCACGCAACGCCGCCGGGATATTGCGCGGGATAGCGGACCAGCTTCGAGGCCACCAGTTCACACCGCAGATCCGTCAGCAAATCACCGACGCGCAAAACGCGGCGGTCGCGATGACCTCGACGCTGGGCGCACCCGGTAGCCCGCTGAAATCAGCCCTTGACCAAGTCGGCAGCAAGGGCCAGGAGCTGACGGACAAACTCACTCAGTTGCGCAACGGCGCGCAGCAGCTCGCCTCCGGAAACGCTGAGTTAGCCAGTGGTATAGCGAAACTCGACGACGGGGCGCAACAGCTGAGCTCGGGCACCGAGCAGCTCAAGGCGGGATCAGCAGAGCTGGCGACCAAGCTCGCCGAAGGCGCCAAGCAGGTGCCCAATTGGACGAACCAGCAGAAGGAAGCCGTCGCCGACACCATCGGTGGCCCGGTCAACCTCGAAACCACGCACGAGAACGCCGCACCTAACTTCGGCACCGGCATGGCGCCTTTCTTTCTCACCCTCGCCTTGTTCTTCGGCGCACTCGTGCTGTGGATGGTGCTGCGGCCCTTGCAAAGTCGCGCCATCGCCGCCGAGGTGATCGCCATTCGCGTGGCACTGTCCAGCTACCTACCCGCAGCGGTGATCGGCATAGTGCAGGCGATCATCCTCTACGCGGTAGTGCGAATCGCCCTCGGGATGCACGCCGCCCACCCCGTCGCGATGGTGGCATTCATGATGCTGGTCTCCGGTGCGTTCGTTGCGGCGACACAGGCGATCAACGCACTCGTCGGCCCGGCGGTAGGACGGGTACTAATCATGGCGTTACTGATGCTGCAGCTGGTCAGCGCCGGCGGCATGTATCCCGTGGAAACCACTTCAAAGCCGTTCCAGGTATTGCACCGCTTTGACCCGATGACCTACGGCGTCAACGGATTACGGCAGCTCATATTGGGCGGCATCGATTTCCGGTTGTGGCAGGCGGTGATCGTGTTGATCGGTATAGCGGCGGCCGCTCTGACGGTCACCTGTCTATCGGCCAGGAGAAATCGGCTCTGGAATCTGACCAGACTGCTGCCGTCGATAAAGATCTGAGCGGTTAATCCGGCCGCTTGGGCGGAAAGTCGACGCGGTCGCTGATCGCGTCGCGGTAGGCATGCAGCCGATTGGGAATCGTTCCCAGCACCGCGATGGTGCGACCGCCACGCCCGTACGCAGCGACGAACTCCCATCCGCCGGGATCGCCTTCAACTACTTCGACGGCGTCGTAATCGGTTGGAACGCCCAGCATCTGCACCTTGACGTCATACTGGTCGGACCAAAAATACGGCACCGCGTCGAAGGCTTCGGCGCGCTCGGGGCCGGCCAGCAGTGTGCGCGCGGCCGCGGCGCCCTGCCGTGCGGCGTCATCCCAGTGCTCGGTACGCAGGTGCCGCTCATACAGCGGATGCCACCAGCGCGCCACATCGCCTGCGGCGACGACCATGCCATCGCCGGCGTTGCCCTCCGCGACGCCGGTGGCATCGCAGACCACTCCGTCGTCCAAACGCAGACCCGACCCTTCCAGCCAGGCCGTCGCGGGAGTAACGCCCAGACCGACGATGACGACATCAGCTGGGACCTGCGAACCGTCGGTGAGTCGAACTGCTTCCACTTGTCCGTTGCCGACGAAACCGTCGACGCCCACGCCGACGCGCAAGTCCACTCCATGCTCGCGATGCAACTTCACCCAGTACGGCGCAAGCTCGGCACCTAATGCTTGCACCAGCGGCCCGGAGGCCTGCTCAACGAGCACCACATCCAGCCCCATCGATCGACACGTCGCGGCGACCTCGCTGCCGATGAACCCGCCCCCGACCACCACAACCCGAGGACGCGAGCCGAGTCGCTCTCGAATGCCCAGACAGTCCTCGACCGTCCGCAGCAGGAGCACGCCCTCGGGAGCTCGGCCGCCCGGCCATTCGCGCGGCTCAGCGCCACTGGCAATGACCAGTCCGTCGTAACTTAAAGACATTTGCTGGCCGTCGTCGCGAACCTGGACGGTCCGTGCCGACATGTCCAGTCCGACCGCAGATGCCCCTCTGAGGACCCGCGCATCCATGTCGAACTGCGGCGCCATGTCGACGCCGGCGCGGTGCACCTGGCCGCTGAGCAGCTTCTTCGACAACGGCGGCCGATGGTAGGGGGCGTGCCGTTCGGCACCAACGATGGTGAGGGCGCCGTCATAGCCATCCTGTCGCAGCGTCTCTGCCGCCCGCATCCCTGCCACGCCGGCACCCACGACGACGACCTGCTGTAGCTCCCGATTTGTGGGCATCGCGTCAGTCCTCCACCACGATCGCCCGGGTGGGGCAGGACACTTCGGCGGCCTTCAGCGGTCCGCGCAATTCTGGTCGCACCTGCTCTTGGAGCAGATGCAGCCCGTCTTCTCGTACGTCGAAAACCTCGTGGCACAGGCTCATACAAACGCCGTTGCCGTCGCAGGTATCAAGGTCGACCGAAACTTTCATCGAACTGAGGCCTTCCCTTCCAACTGAGCCCGTTCGCGGGCGGCCTTTGCTGCCGGCGAGTGCTTGATGTACTCGACCGCCATCGTCGTGACTGCCTCGGGACCCGGATGATGGTGAGGCCGCATGTATCTGGCCGGTTGGGTCACCATCAGCTGCCAGGGACCGGGCAGCTTGTACTCCCGGGCCGCACGCAGCCAATCTCGCCAGCGCCATTTCTGGTCGATGGTCGGGTCGTGGGCCATCAGGTATTTCGCTCCGGCAATCCACCACCCGAAGAACAAGGGGGTGGTCATCAACATCGAGAAGGCTCTGATGAAGTAGTTGCCGCACACGTGCTGGTAGACGTCGAACACCAACGAGCGATGTTCGACCTCTTCGGCGCCGTGCCAGCGCAGCAGATCCAGCATCATCGGGTCGGTGTCCGCGTAATCCAGGCCGCGGTTCTGCAACACCCACTGCCCCAACATCGCGGTGTAGTGTTCCAGCGCCGCCACGTCGGCCAGGCGCCGATACAACCACCAGCGCTTCAACGCCGGCGGGAAAAATCTCGGCGGATCACCCAGCGACACCGACAGCGTTTTCCGGAGTCGCGAGGTGTACGGCTTGGTGTCGATGCCCTGTTCGGCCAGATGGTCAAGCACTACTTGGTGTGCCCAGGCGTGCCAAGACTCCTGCTGGATGAACGGTTTGATCGCCGCCTCCAGCTCTGGGTCATCGACCAGCGACGACGCTTCCAGGACGGCCTTGATGAAGTGCCGCTCGCCCTCGGGGAGGAGCAGATGCAGCACATTCATCATGTGCGTTGCGAAGGGGTCGTCGGGCACCCAGTGCAGTGGGGTCTGCGACCAGTCGAAACGCACCATTCGCCGATAGCGCGGGTGCCCGTCGTGGTGAAGTGCGACCTCTGGCATCAGAAGCTCCTCCCGCATCGCGTGCGTAGTGTTGGTAGCTGCGTCCATTACGACGAAACAACTGTTCACTGACGGCGTACCCACGCCTGCGGCCGAGTATGCGTACCGGCGGTACTGGAATCCTTAAAACTTTCGAGGCGCTTGATTACCGGCGGTGCTCACGCGCCGACGGCGCGCTCCAGGTCCTTCAGCGACGTCTCCAGGTGGCCTAACAGCCGCTGCAAATGCGGCACGCTGCGGCGGCAGCCGACCAACCCGAAATCGAGATTTTCGGCGTTGCTGGTCACGGTGATGTTGACCGCCTGCCCGTCGAGCGCGATCGACAGCGGATAGTTCCCGTCCAACCGTGCCCCACGCCAATAGAGCGGCTCGGTTTTGCCCGTGGAGACGTTGGAGATGACGATGTTAAACGGCGGCGGGGCGGTCGACAGATAACCGGGAATCAACCCGAAGAACAGCCCGCCGATGTTGAACGCCGACAACGCCAACTGTTGAACCGGGGGCAACTGCTGGAACACGTCCTTGGTCTCGCGAATCGATGTGCTGACGATCTCCAGCCGCTTCGCCGCATCATCGACGTCGGTGGCCAAGTTGCACAAGAAGGTTCCGACCATATTGCCGCCGCTGTCGTCGTTGTCCTTGCGAAGGTTGACCGGCACCATCGCGGTCAACGGGTCGTCCGGCAATGCGTTCTGGTCGAGGAGATAGGCGCGGAGAGCCCCGGCTGACATGGCCAGGACCACGTCGTTGACCGTCACCCCGGCGGCTTGTTTGACCGCTTTGATGCGCTCCAACGACCACGACTGTGCGGCTACCCGTCGGGCACCGCCGATCCGGACATTGAACATGCTGCGCGGCGCCCGGAACGGCAAGGTCAACTGCTGTTCGAGTAGCGCTGCGCGCGCGAGTTTCAGGGTGGACGGCGCCAAAGCGAACCCCGATCCGGCGGTGCGACTCGCGCGCTCGAACAGCGATGGCGGATTTCTTCCGGCCTCGCGGTTGCGTGGGCCCAGGCTCCACGGGACGCGCACCGCGTCATCATCGGGATCCGACGAGAACGCGCGTTGCATCAGCCTTAGTGCCGAGACACCGTCCATGAGGGAGTGGTGATATTTCGTGTAGACCGCGTACCGGCCGTCCTCAAGCCCTTCGACGAGGTGTGCTTCCCACAGCGGACGATGACGGTCGAGCAGGCTGCCGTGCAACCGGGACGCCAGGTCCAGGAGGTCGCGGACTCGTCCGGGCTCGGGTAGGGCCGAGCGGCGAAGGTGATAGTCGAGTTCAACGTTTTTGTCGAAAGACCACGCGGCGTTGGTGAGTCCGCCGAAAAAGGCCGGGTGCTTGCTGAAGTTCGGTTGCACGTCCGTGCACGCGAGCATGGCCTGATAGGACTCGCGGACGAAATGGGGCCCAGCGTCCGGGGGTGGCTCGAAGAGTTGTAGTGATCCGACGTGCATCGGATGCTCGCGTGACTCACCGATGAGGAACAGTGCGTCTGTCGGCGATATCGGTTTCATCCTCGACCCCATTTCTTGCCGCTGTGCCGTCTACCTGACAGCCGGCCTACCTTTCTGTAGCCAAAGCAGCCCAAGATCACACCCGAAGGGCATGGCACGACGACGATATGCATGCGCGTGACGGTGAACGTCAACGGCGTGCGGCATTCGGTAACAGTCTGCGTCGCTACCTAGCGCTGGCCCGGACTAAACCGGCCGCACCGCCGGCGGGCGCGCCCGTTTTCCGAGCCGGTGAAACCGTATGGGATGCGACTACTTGCCGGTGCGCTCGCGATGCTTGCACCCCGGCCAGCAGCACGGCCGGCGCTTGCCTTCTTCCAATTCCTCTTGAGTCCGGCGAATCCGGCGCTTTCGAGTCGTTTCTTGCTTGGCATCCTCGACCCAACAGATGAACTCGTTGCGCGCCAAAGGCGTGATGTCGTTCCAGGCGGCAAGCGCCTCAGAGTTGGCGATCAACGCTTTGCGCAGGTCGGTAGGCAAGTTGTGTACCACACCACCGGATACTCGCTGGGCGCTCACAGGAGCCAGGTTAGCGGCTAGCGTGGGACCCGTGGTTGCCGACGAGCAGGGACGCACTTGGGAATTCGTCACTGCGCCGCCGCGCAGTGCTCCCGGCGTCGCCTCGATGGTCGGGTATCGCGCCCTGGAAGCGCCGGGCGAGGTGCATCGCGGCATGCCGTCGTCAACGCTGACCTTCATCGTCAGTCTTGATGACGGGGTGGAGGCGGCTGAAACCGTCGAAGCCCTTTCGGCCGCGCAACCAAATCCCCTGATTCTGGGCGGATTGCAGGTGCAGGCCGCCCATGTGCGTCAACGCCGCGGCCAGGCCGGTGTGCAACTGGCGGTGCACCCGCTCGCCTCGCGCGCACTGTTCGGAATGCCCAGCGCGGAGCTGAGTCCGAGCAACTTCGACGGCGCCACCGTACTGGGCCGGCGCGGCATCGAATTGCGTGAACGCGTGAGCGACGCGGGTGATTGGCGGGATGTGTTCGCGTTGATCGCGGAGTACTTGGTGAATGCACGAACACGCCGCAACCATTCGACGGTTCGTCCCGAAGTCGCCTACGCTTGGCACCTGCTGCAGCAGAGCCGCGGGCGAGCTCCGGTGAGCGCAGTTGCCGAGCGAGTTGAGTTGAGCGCCAGACATTTAACTACGCTGTTCCAGTGGGAAGTCGGCCGCTCGCCAAAGACTGTTGCGATGCTGATGCGTTTCGAGCACGCGACTAAGCGGATCGCCGAGTCGGTACGGCGCCGTGCGCCAATCGATTTGGCAACGGTCGCGATGGACACCGGTTACAGCGATCAGGCTCACCTGAGCCGCGAATTCGTCCGGTTCGCGGGCACGCCGCCGCGGCGGTGGGTCGCCGAAGAGTTCCGAAACATTCAAGACGGCGGCCACGCGTCTGGGCCAGACTGGGAAGCATGACTACAGCTAATCCGACCGTATGGCTGACACTGCAAGCTGATAACGCGCCGAAGCTGCTGGACTACTACGTGGACACTTTCGGCTTCGTTCTCGCAGCGCGTTATGGCGATGGGGACACGGTTGACCATGCGCAACTGCACTGGCCCGAAGGAAGCGGTGGGATCATGCTCGGCAGCTACAAGCCGAATGCCGAGTGGTGCCGCGAACCCGGCACCGCCGGCGGATACATTGTGACCGCCGATCCGGATGCGCTTTATGAACGAGTCCTTCGCCATAAAGCTGAGGTCGTGCGGCCCCTCAGCGAAACAGATTATGGTGCTCGCGAATTCACCGTCCGTGATCCGGAAGGCAACCTATGGTCCTTCGGTGACTACCGCGGCGAGCCGTTGCCGGCCTGACCAACCGTCGCGAGAGGAGAGCGCATGCAAGCTACAAAAGTGATGGCCAACCTTCGAGTGGCTGATATCGACGCCGCAAAGCGCTTCTACACTCTCAGCGGTCACGTAATTCCCCAGGTTTGAGGGGTTGTCCGTCACGTAATTCCCCACCTGCCGTCACGTAATTCCCCACCCTGGGGCGTGTCCGGCGGGGGTTGGGGTGCTGCTCAGGTTCGCTCCGTTCAGGTGCCCCACCACGGGGTCCTGGAAGGGGCCTGAGGTGGCGAGGAGATCGTGGAACGTGACCGACTTCGTGGAGATGTTCCGGCATTGGAACGCTGGCCGATCCCAGGTGCAGATCTATCAGGCACTGGACATCGACCGAAAGACGATACGCAAGTACCTGGCCCCGGCACTGGCTGAGGGTCTGCAACCAACTCCCGACGAGCCGTTCGACGAGGAACTGTGGCGGGCCCGAATACAACGTTGGTTCCCTGAGTTGGTCGATCCGGCGGCGCGGGCGCTGACCTGGGAGCAGATCGCGGCCCATCACCAATGGATCGCCGGTCAGCTGGCGGTGCCGGTGACGGTGGCCACCATTGCGCAAAGGCTGCGCGATGACCACCACGTGCAGGTATCGGAGTCCACCGTACGGCGTTACATTGCAACCACTTTCACTGAGGCTCGCCTCGAAGGCAAGGTGACGGTGCCGCGTGGCGTGGTCGAACCCGGTAGCGAAGCACAGATCGACTACGGCAAGCTCGGCATGTGGTTGGACCCAGCCTCTGGCCGCCGTGTCGCGGTGTGGGTATTCGCGATGATCCTGTCGTGTTCAAGGGCACTGTTCGTCCAACCTGTCCTCCGGATGGACCAAACGTCCTGGAACGCCTCGCATGTCGCGGCGTTCGAGTTCTTCGGCGGCGTTCCAGCGCGGCTGGTGTGCGACAACCTCAAAACCGGGGTGGAACGCCCGGACCTGTATGACCCGCAGATCAACCTCGCCTACGGCGAACTCGCCGCGTTCTACGGCACCCTGATCGACCCCGCCCGCGCCCGAAAGCCCAAGGACAAACCTCGCATCGAGCGGCCGATGCCCTACATCCGGGACTCCTTCTTCGCCGGCCGCCAATACGACTCCGTGATCCAGATGCAGGCCGAGGCGGTCCGCTGGGCCATCGAGGTTTACGGACAGCACAAGCATCGCGGGTTGGACGGACAGACCCCGGCGTCGGTGTTCACCGCGGTGGAGCGGGGTACGCTGATGCCGTTGCCGCCCAGACCTTTTGAATCGGTGGTCTACACGCTCGGGCGGATCGCCCCGGATTGCCACGTCAAATCCGGGAAGGCGTTCTACTCCGTGCCGTGGCGACTGATGGGACAGCACGCCACCGTGCGCACCGCCGGGGATGTGGTGCAGATCTTCTGCAACGACACCGTCGTGGCGACCCACGTGCTGCACCTGTCGGGACGCGCCACCAACTTCGAGCACTATCCACCGCACAAGATCGCCCACACCCTACGCAGCGTGACATGGTGTCGCACCCAAGCCGAACAGATCGGGCCCGGCGCGGTCGCCATCGTCGCCGAACTATCCGCAGTCAACGCCATTCACCGACTGCGAGCTATCCAAGGGATCATCCGGCTACGCGACACCTACGGCGATGCCCGCCTGGACGCGGCGTGCGCCCGCGCCCTGGCTGTCGGGGATCCCGGCTACCGCACCGTCAAAGGCATCCTCGTCGCGGGCACCGAACACAGCGACGACCCACCACGCCAGCACCTCGCGGCACCGCCGGCGATGCTGCGCGGCCCTGACGCGTTCGACACCGAGCGCACCGCCTGACCCCTCCGCACACCCGATTCAATTCTGCGCCAACCACATCGAACAAAGGACCTTTGTCATGACCATTCACGATCCCAGCCTTCGCGCCGCGCTCAAGACCCTCAAACTCACCGGCATGCTCGACACCCTGGATGCTCGCCTGGCCCAAACCCGCGACGGGAAACTCGGACACCTGGAATTCCTGCAGGTGCTCTGCGAAGACGAAATCGCCCGCCGCGACACCGCCGCCCTGGCGCGGCGAGTACGCCGCGCCCGCTTCGAACAACCCAACACCTTCGAGGACTTCGATTTCACCGTCAGCCCCAAACTGCCCGCCGCGATGCTGCGCGACCTGTCCGCGCTGCGCTGGCTCGACGCCGGCGAATCAGTCATCCTCTACGGACCCGTCGGAGTCGGGAAAACCCATGTCGCACAAGCACTCGGACACCAAGTCGCCCGACGCGGCGGCGACATCCGATTCGTCAAATGCTCCCGCATGCTCGCCGACCTCGCCGGCGGCCACGCCGACCGCACCATCGGCCAACGCATGCGCGAATACACCCGACCCCTGGTCCTCATCGTCGACGACTTCGCCATGCGCGAGCACACCCCCACCCAAAGCGACGACCTCTACGACCTGGTCTCCGACCGCGCCATCGCCGCCAAACCCCTGATCCTGACCAGCAACCGGGCACCCAAAGACTGGTACCCGCTGTTCCCGAACCCCGTCGTCGCCGAATCGCTGCTCGACCGGCTGATCAACACCAGCCACCAAGTCCTCACCAACGGAACGCAAACGGTCTTGAGTTGACACTCTCACCGGGCGTCGGTGTGGTGACGGGTTGGCTGGTGGTCCTGTTGGGCCGGCTGGGTGGGGTGGTGGTGGGTCTAGTGCGACGCGCAGCCGGATCTGGACGTGCCAGCCGGTGACTCGGACGTCTTCGATGAGCAGGCGCAGTAGCTGTTGTTTTTGGGTGTCGTCGAGGGTGTCGATGACGGCGTGGATGCGGGCGGCGAAGTCGTGGACGCGGTTGCGGAGTTGGTTGTCGCGGGCGAGCGCGGTTCGTTCGTCGGCGAGGCTGGTTCGCTTGTGCTGCAGCTCTTTTCGGCGGGAGGAGACTTCGGTGGCGCGACGCTGCATTTCGGGCAGTTCGATGAACCCGCCCTGGTAGAGGTCGATGAGACGGCGCCGTTCGGTGTCGGCGGCCTCGATTTTGCGGTCCAGTCGGGCCAGTTCGGCGCTGAGCAGTTCGTCGTCGGGGATCGGGGTGTGCAGGGTGACGGCTTGTTCGCCGGCCAGCAGCTGCTCGGGGTGGGTAATCGCAGCGCGGATGTGCTCGAAGACGAACGTGTCGAGCGCGTCGGCGCGGATGTTGCGTTCGGGGCAGCGGCGGGATTCGCCGCCGGCGCGCAGGGGGTCGTGGTTGCGGCAGTAGTAGTAGCGGTGCCAGGTGCCGTTGCGGCCGCGCATTTTGTGGCAGTTGGTGCCGACACCGCAGGCGCCGCATTTGACGAGTCCTTTGAGCAGCCACTGGCCGGGTTGGGCGCGGCGCGGGCTCCACTTGGTGTTGTCGGTGGCGACTCGGTGAGCGGCCTGGAACAGCTCGTCGGAGATGATCCGCGGGCATGCGATGGGGATCCATTCGTCCCGGTCGCGGGGGACCTGGCGGTTGCGGTGGGTGGGGCGCCGGTCGGGCACCGATTCGGTGCGGTTGTAGTAGACCCGGCCGACGTAGGCCTCGTTGCGCAGCAGCCGGCACAGCGTGGAGTGCCCCCAGGTGGGTTTGCCGGTCGGCGATGGCACCCCGTCGGCGTTGAGCCGGCGACAGATCTCGCGCACGGTGATGCCCGCGGCGCGGTCGGTGAAGATCCGGCGCACCACGGCGGCCTCAGGCTCGTAGAGTTCGTGGTGTGCTTGGCCGGTGGCGGGGCTGCGGGGGATGCGACGGTAGCCGTAGGACGCCTTCCAGGTGACGATCTCGCCGGCGCGGGCCCGAAACAGTTTGCCGCGCCGGTAGCGTTCGGCGATCTTGGCTTTCTCGTATTCGGCGATCACGCCCTGCACCTGGGTGAGCAGGATGGCCTGCGGGTCATCGGCGGCCAGCCCCGGGGAGTCGGTGAAGGCGACGGTGACCCCGAAGCGCTCCAGCTCATCGAGCACCAGCACCTGGTAGGCGTAGGCGCGGGCGAGCCGGTCCGGCGATAGGCACCACACCCGTTCGACGAGGCCCGCCTCGGCGGCATCACGCAACGCGTCCAGGCCGGGGCGGTCCAGTCGAGCGCCGGAATGCCCGTCGTCGACGTACTCGCCGACCAGCTCGTCACCGGCGGTGGTGATCTGTTCGCGCAGTAGCTGCAGCTGCGAGCCGATGGTGCCGCGGTCGGCTTGGCGCTCGGTGGACACCCGCGCATACAGTGCCGCTCTCACCGCAACCTCCGCAGCGATGTCACCGCGGCATGATCCCGGCCGGCCTCTAGGTCGAGCAGGAACTCATATCCTGCGGCCAGGGCTGCCACCCGGGGATCCTCATGCGGGGTCCAGGCCGGGCGGGCGGCGGCGAGGAGTTCGGCGACGAACACCGGCTCGGCGCTCGGCCACGCGATCAGCCCGGCCAGCCCGCGACGGGCGAACCGGGCCGCGGCCAGACTCTCGGGTAGCCGGGCATGCTCGTACGCGTGGGCGCGCAATGTTTCGTAGTCGACCTGCGCCGCCTGCAGCGGCGGCCAGAACGACCGGGGGCTCACCGCCCGCGTACCCGCTCGATGGTGCGCCGGTGCAACCGCACCCCGAAGCGGTCGGCCACCTGCTCGGCGATCTGGGCCCCCGACCCGCCCTCGGCACAGATGAATTCCACGATCTCCGGGCGCAGCTTCACCGGGCCACGACGGCCGCGCCGCTCGTCGATCAGCCCCGCCATCCCCGACTGATCGAACGCCGCCGCCACCAGATAGAACGCTGCCCGCGAATACCCGTGTGCCGCTGCAGCTTCCGACACGGACACTCCGTCGACCAGACGCGCCCGCAGCATTTCGTATTTCACCTGGACCTTGTCGGAGGCCAGAAAGAAACCCGCCCCGCCGGTGAACAACGGCGCGAGCACCGCGTCCGGGTTCGGATGCACCAACCCCGCCTCGGTCAACGCCCGAAGCCGTGTCGTGTCGCTCACCGGCCTCACCTCCCGCGCCCGAGCCTAAGCTCCCCACCCGCTGTCGTCCACTATTTACTGCCGCGTGTCTGCATCTGACCATCGGCAAACCCGTGAAATAAGCTGTATCACAGTAATAGTAGTGGGCCATGCGACATCCAACACTAGATATGCGGTCATTATTACTAGACATCAAACTCACTCCGAACAACCGGCCGCCGCAGTCGACGACGGTGATCAGGATGCACATACAAGCCAGGGACGGCCTCAGCCGGGGCCAGAACCACCGTCAACTGCAGCTTTGCATTCCGTTGGTGATCATGGACGGCCCGTCCTACCGGCCCCGGAAACGACCCGGAGCCGCCACCACCTGACACCGACCGCCAACCCAGCTACCCTCACATCCAGCAGCGCCCGAACCTGGGGAATTACCTGACAGCTACCCCTGGGGAATTACGTGACCGTGGACACTACACCGACTACCTCGGGCTGAGCACCGAGCAGTTCAACATGGGATGGGTCGCTCGGCATACCTCTGCCGATTCAAGGGCAGTCGTCCAGCTCGTAACGAGCGATGCCACTGCGGCCGAAGATTCGGTCATATCGGTCTGCACCGACGACATCGACGGTGCGTACGCAGAAGCCCAGCAGCTCGGCTACGAAATCGTGCATCCACTAAGTACAGAGACATGGGGCTTGCGCCGGTTCTTCCTGCGAGCACCCGATGGCAATGTCATCAACATCACGAACCACCGCGACTAGGACACGATGATGAAATCGCCTCGAGGGCTTCGTCTGTGGAGAGGATGGCGGTTGCGTAGTTCGGGATATTGACTTCCAGCGCCGCATGCATTTCCTTGTCGGAGTAGCTGGCGGTCGCATCCTTGATCACCGTGACCTCGTAGCCCAACTCGGCGCCGTAGCGAACCGTCGCTTCCAGGCAGGTATGCGCAATGAGCCCCATCATGATCAGCTGATGGACGCCGTGCCTTTTGAGGAGGACGTCCAGATCGGTGTTGGCGAAGCCGCTGGAACACCAATGCTCTTGCGCGACGATATCGCCCGGTTGGGGTTCGAACTCCCGACGGAGTTGCCCACCCCACGTTCCGTATTCGAAGGTCTTACGTGACCATGCTGCCTTCTGGATCGGTGCGATGTACTTCCAGTTCTCGTAGTCGCCCGGCCGATAGCGATGGTGCAACGCATAAAAGACCCGGATACCGGCGCAACGCGCGGCATCGAGAACTTGGCTCATGTGCGGGACGCACATGTTGGCTTCCGCAACGTCTCTGAGGCGATCCCAAACTTTGCCGCCCTCGGAGATGAAATCGTTGTACGGATCAATCACCACGAGGCCAGTGCGGTCCCTGTCATAGCTCACGTCATTCATCTCACCACCACGGCACACCCATCACCACAGCCAGCGGTGGGCAGCCAGCTAATTTTGACGGGCATGTTTTACACACGTGTGGGAGGGGGTACACCGCGTGCATGATAGCGAAATTCAAGGTGATGAAACCGCTGGTAATCGGTGGAGCCGTCGCTGCGGCAATTGCTGTTATGCCTGTGTCGGCAGCTGAAGCGGCAGGTCCGGCGACCGGTCCAGCGTCCACGCATGTCGTCTTCAAGCAAGATCCAGGTGGCGGTGGCTGTGACACCAACGGCAACTGCGGCTCCGGTGGACAGTTCAATGGCCCCGGCGGCGGGCCGGGTGGGCAAGGCTGCGTCCCAGGCGTCGGTTGCGGCTCCGGCGGCCAGTTCGCCGGGCCGGGTGGCGTGCCCAGTGGCACCGGGTGCCTTCCGGGCGTGGGCTGCGGCTCCGGTCACGGCTGACCTTCACTAAGCAATCGGCTAGTTCGCCGTGGGTGGACGGCGAACTAGCTGATATCCGCCTACTGGCCTTTGAGGCTGCCGATGCGCAGCGAGTAGTCCATCGGTTTGGACGGCAAGGCGTTCTCGAGATCTTCGACGTAGCGCTGGGGATCGCGGTCGGTGATATCTAATCCCTTGGTGGTGGGATGCTGCGCCATGAACTCGCTGTATTGCCGCCCGAGTGATTCGCGAAGACCGATCGGGGCATGGCGACGGAAGTCTGAGAGGCCTTCCCTTTCCTCTTCGCCCATGTGCTCGTCGTTGGCTTTTCGGGTCTGGCCGACCGCTGCCCACCATTGTTCAGTGCCAACGGGGGCCGCGTTCGCGGCACGCACTCCATCGCGGATGTCGTTGTGATCGCCGATGGCATCGAGCGTTTCGCCTTCGGGGTCATCGGCGCCGCGCTTCAACAGCTGTGGATAGAAGACCTTCTCTTCGATGTAGGCGTGCAGGTCGAGCTTCTCGCCGAGCGGACGCCATACCCGCTCGAGTGCGGCGGTGTCGATGGGCGTCTGCGCTTGCAGATCGTCCAGCTTCGCGAACCGTTCGCGGAACCAGTCGTGGTCGGTGAGGATCAGCTTGGTGATGTCAGCCATTTCGACCAGTCAATCAGCTCTTCTCCGAACACGACAAGCCACGGCGTTGAGGAACGCGCCCCTCGGCCTAGGCTCGGCAGATGCCCATCTGTTATGACGAGGTGCTGCGCGAGCAGATCCGGGAGCATTTGGCGGACCATGACCGCCGCGTGGTGGCCGACCCGACGAAGCGGCACGCGGCCGTCGCGGTGCTGCTCGTCGACTCACAGGTCGGGGAGGACAGGATTGATCCGGCTCCGGTAGACGACTGGATCGCAGGACGCCCGATGCCAGAGGCCGGCCTGGACGGCCGCATGGTCGACGTGTCGGGCGGTGCTGCGTTCCTGTTGTGCCGCAGGGCCTCTCGACTTACCTCGCACGCGGCGCAGTGGGCGCTTCCCGGCGGTCGGGTGGACCCGGGGGAAAGCGCGGTCGACGCTGCACTGCGGGAGCTGGCCGAGGAGGTTGGCATCACCCTGGGCGAGCCGACCGTGTTGGGCCTACTCGACGACTATCCGACTCGGTCCGGATACGTCATCACGCCGGTGGTGATCTGGGGTGGCGGACGGCTCGACCCTCGACCGGCAGCCCGACGAGGTCGTGGCGGTCTACCGAGTGGGGCTTCACCAACTGCAGCGCGAGGACTCGCCGCGATTCATCACCATCCCGGAAAGCCGCACGGCCGGTTGTGCAAATACCGTTGGGGAACGACCTCATCCACGCTCCGACGGGTGCTGTGCTGCTGCAACTGCGCTGGCTATGCCTGGAGGGGCGCCACGATCCGGTCGACAGACTCGAGCAACCAGTGTTCGCCTGGAAGTAGCAGCCAGCTCGGGGCCCGCGCCGGCCCTGAGTTACACTCATGACTCCATCTCTACAGAGATAGAGTCGCAGCGAGGCGAAGGGATCCATCCATGACGGTGCAGGACGTGCTGGACGACATCCGTGAGCGACCCGGCACCGGTGACGTGATTCCGATCATCGACCCCGCCACCGAAGAGCAGATCACCGAGTTCACCGATTGCGGACCCGAAGCCATCAACGACGCCGTCGCGCGCGCGAAGGCGACCGCTGAGTCGCAGGTGTGGTCCGGCCTGCCCGACTACGACCGGGCCAAGGTGCTGTGGCGGGTCGCCGATCTGATCGACGAGAACGCGGAGGTCCTCGCCGAGCTGGAATCGCTCAACGCCGGCATCCCGCCGGCTCAAGCGCAGATCATCACCAAGGTCGGCTCGGAATGGTTCCGCTACTACGCCGGCTGGTGCACCAAGATCGATGGGATCGCGCGTGACGTCAACACCGGCGGCCTCACCGGCATCGACTCGCACATGCACACCTACACGTTGCGGGAACCCTACGGCGTGGTGGGGCTGATCTTCCCGTGGAACGGGCCGGTCTTCAACTTCTGCGCCAAGCTCGCGCCGTCGCTGGCCGCAGGCTGCAGCAGTGTGGTCAAACCCGCTGAGGAGACACCGCTTTCGGCGCTCGTCCTTGACCGGATCCTGGCCGAAGCCGGGGTGCCCGAAGGGGTGGTCAACCTGGTGAACGGTTACGGCCACACCGCCGGCGCGGCGATCACCGCCCACCCCGATGTCGAGAAGGTGGCCTTCACCGGGTCGACCGAGGTCGGCCGGGCGATCGTGCACGCGGCGGCGGACAGCAACCTGAACAAGGTCACGCTCGAGCTCGGCGGCAAGTCCCCGGTGGTGATCTTCGATGACGCCAACTTGGATCTGGCCATCCCGATGGCGTCGTTCGGCACCTTCATCCACTCCGGCCAGGCCTGCGTGTGCGGGTCGCGGATCTTCGCTCAGCGCGGTGTCTACGAGCGGGTCGTGGAGGGCATCGCCAACATGGCCAACGTCATGCAGCTGGGCGGACCGAAAGACGAGGGCGCCATGGTCGGTCCGCTGATCAGCCAGAAACAACTCACCCGCGTCCTCGGTTACCTCGAGCAAGGTAAGTCCGACGGCGTCGAACTCGTGACCGGCGGACACCGGCTCGACCGTAAGGGTTATTTCGTCCACCCGACGGTCGTCACCAACGTCGACCCGGACTCCAGCCGACTGTTCCAGGAGGAGATCTTCGGTCCGGTGGTCACCATTCTGCCGTTCGACGACGAGGACGAAGCCGTCGCACTGGCCAACAACAGCACCTATGGGCTGGCGGCCACCACATGGACCAATGATCTGGGCCGCGCACACCGGCTGGCCAAGCGGCTGAAGGCCGGGACGGTAGGACTGAACTGTCAGATGCAGTTCGACCACTCCATGCCGTTCGGTGGATACAAGCAGTCTGGCTGGGGTTACGAGTCGGGCAAGGCCGGCATCGACACCTACCTGCAGACGAAAATCGTTTGGGCGCAGATGTAGCGGGCCGGCGCCAGTACTCTGGGGCCATGCTGGGTGGTCTCATGAGCGCGATCCAAAGATGGCAGTACCGCGGTAATCGTCCCGGATGGTCAGCGCGCATCGCGAACCGATTGGGAGCCCTTAGTTTTGCGGCCGGCATCGGGCCGAATGGTGCTGCGACGCTTGAAGTACGTGGCCACAAGTCGGGACGGATGATTTCGTTTCCGGTGGTGATCGCCGACTACCAGGGCGAGCGCTACCTGGTGGCCATGCTCGGCCAGAAGACCAACTGGGCGCGCAACCTGCGCGCCGATGGCCGTGCGGTGTTGCGGCATGGTCGGCGCGAACAGGTGTCTTTGGTGGAGGACCGGTCCGACAAGCGCGCCGCGATCTTGCGCCGATACCTCGAGCTGGCGCCGGGAGCCCGTCCGTTTTTTCCGATCGACCGCCACGCGCCGCTTCCCGACTTCGAGCAGATCGTCGAGAACTACCCGGTCTTTCGGGTCGCTTGAGCGGCTCAGCTCTGTTCGGCATGGAAGCCCGGCCCGGGCTCGGGGGTGATGTTGCGCGCGGTGATCTTTTTCCGGCAGTGGGCGCACACTAAAATCGCGTCCGCAAGGTGACCGCAGGGCTGGTGGCGCAAGACAATTGGTGGACCGTCGGGGTGCGGAAGGTGTTGATCGCCCCACTGCATGAGAACCACGATGGCAGCGAACAGGTCTCGGCCGGAGGCGGTCAGCCGATATTCATAACGGTCGGGATCGCGGGCATATCGCACCTTTTCCAGCAAGCCGTTTTCGACAAGCGTGCGTAGCCGTGCTGACAGCGTCGGCCGCGGAATGCTCAAGTTGCGGGCCAGCTGGCCAAAGCGACGCACCCCGAAGAACGCCTCGCGCAGGATCAGCAGTGTCCACCGCTCGCCCACCACATCTAGAGCCCGCGCGACGGATTCGGCGTAGAAGCGGTGGGACAGGTCGGGGTAGTCCATGGTTCTAATAATGTACCAGTTCATAAATTGAACCGGTTGCGGTAAGGTGTTGAAACCTTCACCCCGTGAGTGCAAAGTGAGGCCTTATGTCGGACACCGAAGTCGGCGCCGTGCCGGTACTGTCGCGCGCCCGGGAGATCGCGGATTTGGCGCGTGGCATGGCAGCTCAGATCGACTCCGGCCGCGCATTGCCCGCCGAACTGCTTGGTGCACTTCGAGATTCGGGCCTGCTGAGGGCGGGCGCGCCGGTCGAAGTCGACGCACTGGAGCTGCCGGCGGGGACAGCGTTGCGTTGTGCCGAGGAGGTCGCGCGCGGCGACGCATCGGCCGGTTGGTGCGTCTCGATCGCAATCACCAGCAGCTTGCTGGTCGCCTACCTGCCGCCGGCCAGCCGCGACGAGCTGTTCGGTGACGGACGCGGTGTGGCCGCGGGCGTGTGGGCGCCACAAGGTAAAGCCCGTCGCGTGCCGGGCGGTGTAGCCGTGTCGGGGCGGTGGGCATTTTGCAGCGGCATCACCCACGCCGACGTGCTATTCGCCGGCTGCCTGCTCGAGGACCGCCCCGCCGTGGTTGCGCTGCCCACCGAGCAGCTTCAAATCCTGGACACCTGGCACACTCTCGGCCTACGCGGCACCGGCAGTCACGACACCGTCGCCGACGAGGTCTTCGTCCCGAATGAGCGGGTGGTGTCGATATTCGACGGGCCGATGATCGACCGGCCGTTGTATCGGTTCCCGCCGTTCGGATTTTTCGCGGCTTGTATAACGGCGGCCGCCCTGGGCAACGCGCGTGCGGCGATCGACAACTTCGTCGAGCTCGCCGGCGTGAAGAAAGGGATGGCGTCGAGTCGCACGCTTGCTGAGCGGTCCACCATCCAGGCAGCGGTCGCCACGGCCGACTCAGCGCTGGAAGCTGCGCGTGCGGGCTACTACCAAGCCATCGAGGCGGCATGGCAGGCAAGTCAGGACCAGCCGCCGGTGCCGTTACAAGTGCGTACCCGGTTACGGCTGGCCGCAACGCACGGCGTGCGCATCTCGGCCGACGTAGTGCGCACGATGTTCGATCTTGCCGGTGGCAGCGCCATTTACGACGGCGCACCACTGCAGCGGCGCTTCCGCGACGCATTCACCGCCACTGCGCACTTCCAGGTCAATGAAGCATCCCGCGAGCTGCCGGGCCGCATCCTGCTGGGCCAGGCGACCGAAGCGGCGATGCTGTGAGGCCACCGATCGAAGTGGTGCTGCCGTTCTGGCTGGACGCGCCTGATGAGGAGGCATTGGACATCGCCGAGGCGGCCAAGGCGGCCGGGCTTGACCGGGTCTGGATCGGCGAGATGGCGACTTTTGATGCTTTCGCGTTGGCCACCGCGGTCGGTGTACGGGCCCCGGGATTGCGACTGAAGGTGGGACCGCTGCCGGTCAGCGTTCGAACCCCGGTCGGGATCGCCTTAGGGGCGAGTTCAGTCGCCATGCTCACCGGGTGTCAGATCGACATCGCATTGGGTGCGTCGAGCCCTTTCATCGTCAAGGGCTGGCATGACCGCGAGTGGTCACACAGCGCGGCGCGCATGCGCGAAACCATCGAATGTCTGCGACCGATCCTGCGCGGTGAGCGCACCGACTATGACGGGCACTACGTCAGCAGTCATGGCTTTCGGCTGCGGCACCCGCTGCCGCACAGCACTATTGGAGTGGGCGCGTTCGGCCCGATGATGATCCAGCTGGCCGCCCGGTTCGCCGATGAAGTGGTGCTGAATCTCGCCTCACCCCAGCGGGTTACCCAGGTGCGCCAACAGCTGGAGCACCATGCCGCCGCCGCGGGTCGAACCGCGCCGCACGTGACGGTGTGGGTGCCGGTCGCCGTGCGACCCGGTGCGACCGCCTTGGGGCAACTAGCCAATCAACTGGCGGTCTACCTCGCCCCCCCTGGTTACGGCGAGATGTTCCGCGAACTCGGCTTCGCCGACCTGGTCGAGCGTGCCCGCAGCGGTGCCCGCCGGTCGGACTTGGCAGCGGCGATGCCCCTTGAATTGGCCGAGCAGTTGGCCGCGATCGGCACTGAAGATCAAGTGGCCGCCCGGTTGCAGGCCTATCGGCAATCCGGCGCCGACACCGTCGCGGTGATACCGGTGACCGCCGAGGATCCCGCCGGCCGGGTCGCACTTCAGTGCGCCGCGGCCAGTTGCCGAATCAACGCACCGGCTGGGGAGACTGTCTCGTGAACGCTGTGAACATTCAATGCCGGCTGGCCGCGCGTCCAGTGGAATTGCCGAGGGCAACCGACTGGACGATTGGTGAAGAGCCCAAACCCGTTGCGGGCGAGGGTGAATTTGTGGTCGAGGTCGACTACTTGTCCATCGACCCGGCCATGCGGACGTGGATGAACGCCGGCCGCTCGTATGTTCCGCCGGTGGAGATCGGCGAGGTGATGCGGGCGCTTGGCCTCGGACACGTCGTCGAATCACGCCACCCCCGGTTCGCCGTCGGGGATGAGGTGTCGGGAATATTCGGCGTCCAGCGCTATGCACGGTCCGACGGTGCCGGCGTCAACAAAGTCGACACCACCTTGGCGCCCGCGACCGTGCATTTAGGAGCCCTCGGCATTAGCGGTCTGACCGCATATTTCGGGTTGCTCGACATCGGCAGGCCCGAGCCGGGCCAGACCGTGCTGGTGTCTGGGGCGGCTGGGTCGGTGGGCAGCATCGTGGGACAGATCGCGCGAATCAAGGGCTGCCGCACCGTCGGCATTGCCGGCGGAGAACAGAAATGCCACTGGCTGGTCGAGGAGGTCGGTTTCGACGCCGCGATCGACTACAAGAGCGCCGACCTGCGTGCAGAGCTGAAAAAGCACGCGCCAGACGGTGTCGATGTCTTTTTCGACAATGTCGGCGGTGCGACACTGGAAGCCGCTCTGAACCGGTTGGCGCGCAACGCGCGGATCGTGCTCTGCGGTGCGGTGTCGCAGTACAACGACAACCCGCGAGGGCCGGCGAACTACATGCAACTGTTGGTCGCCCGCGCGTCCATGACCGGCTTTGTCATCTTCGACTACGCCGAGCGCTACCCGGAAGGCATTGCGCAACTGGCGAAGTGGTTAAACACCGGCGAACTGCGATCACACGAGCAGATCGAATACGGCGACGTCGGTGACTTCCCAGCAGTGCTGCTCAAGCTGTTCCGGGGGGAAAACACCGGTAAGCTGATCCTCGCCTTGACCAAAAGCGATGGGAATAGCCCCGCATAGCTGACACGTTAGGCCGCGTATGAAAGCCTTCACCGAGACCGAACGCCACGAGTTCCTCGCAGCCAAGCATGTTGCCGTGCTGTCCGTCGCGGCCACCGACGGCCGCCCGCCGGCCAGTGTCCCGATTTGGTATGACTACACCCCCGGCGGAAACATCCGGATCAGCACCTCTCCGTCTAGTCGCAAGGCTCGGCTCATCGAGCGCGCCGGTGTGGTAACGCTGGTGGTCCAGCGTGAGGAACCGCCGTACCAATACGTGGTCGTCGAAGGCACCGTCGTCGAGACCACCAGGCCGAGTCCGATCGAGGCGCGAGACGCCATCGCCATCCGTTACCTCGGCGAGGAGCGTGGGCGCGCCTTCGTGCGTGACTTTGAACCGCCGGACAACGTCTTGTTCACCATCCGCCCCGATCGCTGGCTCAGCGCCGATTTCTCAGACGAGCTCTAAGCTCTCCCGTCCGTCGTGTCGCGACCGTCTGCGACTTCCGTTGCCATAAGATGTCCATCTCCGACTGCTAAGCCCTTGAGCTCGAAAACCCTTTGGGAGCAACTCGAATGGACCTCGACCGGATCACCCACCCGTTGCGACTGGCCAGAGGCTCCCACCAGCCGGGATCAGGCAAAGGGTGTGCCATGAACGCGATTTCATACATCAACGGTGACGAGCAGATCACCGACTTTCCAGCGACTTCCGCGCGACCGCTGGCATCATTCGTCCAGTTGTGCAATGACCTGCTAGCCGGGCCTGACGGCTACTTGTCTCCGCAAGACAGCCTTTTGGTACTCGACCTCGGTTGGCTCACAGTAGGAACCGCCGATGTTGCCGACGACGTCATGCACATCTGGGTGACCAAACTGCTGATCAGCCCACCTTGGGGCGTGGTCAGATACGCCGACGACACGGCAGCCGAAGCGATCACCGCTATCGCCGAGCTGCACCGCAGACTCACCCCCGGCGACACGCCGCCGATCGCCGAGTGGGACAACGCTGCCCGCGCCGCCCGCGCAGTCAGTGAGACGTCGCAGGGCGCCGAACTGTATGCCATCCGGGCCGCGTACCAATCGACCGCGCTCGTCGAGACCGACGACTGGGACACGTTGGATGCCGTAACCGGCAACGGCCTGCGCGCACATCGGCTGGCAAACGGTGATGCCGGTGCCGCCCGGATCCTGGAAGTCACCCGCAACGCTATCCGTTCATGGCGCCGCCTCGGCGGATTAAGCGTGGTGAGCAACAGCCCAATCCCGGTTGCCGGCGTACGGCGGCGCAAAACAGTAGCGGCCTAAACTCGCTGCAGCCGCACCGCTCGACTGATTGCCGCCCCAGCCGCCAGTACTGCCATAGTCGCGAGAATCATGGTTGATTGCTCTGCCGATCCGATTGTGGTCAGAAGCAGCGGCAAGCCAAAGCCGATGTACGTCACGGCGCGACTACTCATCGGCGGTTGCGAGTCCGCATATCCCGGCACCGATGATGACAATCACGCTTGGACGCCCTGTGCCACAGCTATGATTCCCGCGTGCTGGACACTGTGACGCCGATTGCGGGTAAACCTGCACTTCTGTTGGGCGCCTTCGACATAGCCAGCCTGGGCTATGTCGCCGAAGAGTTCTTCTTATCTGGAACGGCGTCGTCCTACAGTTCTGCGGCCGCGCTCAGTCCCGACGGCAGGTGGAGCGTGACACCTTCCGGCGTCGGTGATTTCACCACCCGGATGGTGGTGCTGACGCCGGCGGACCGAGCCCGGTTCAACGGGACAGTGCTCGTCGAGTGGCTCAATGTGAGCGGCGGCATCGATGCCCCGGCCGTGTGGATGATGGCGCATCGTGAGGTGGTTCGCGCCGGCTACGCCTACGTCGCGGTATCGACCCAGCGTGTCGGCGTCGAAGGCGGCACGAACTTGATGGGCGCAGACATGTCGCTGAAAATTCAGGACCCGAAAAGGTATGCAGCCCTGCACCATCCCGGTGATGGGTACTGCTACGACATCTTTTCCCAGGCCGGTCGGCTCATCAGGGACGGGCACCGCCATGGCGTGCTACGCGAGATGCGCGCCGAATACGTCGTCGCGTTGGGCGAGTCCCAATCGGCTCTGTTCTTGACGACCTACATCAATGCCATCGACCCGGTGGCCAAGGTCTACGACGGGTTCTTGGTGCATTCCCGATTCGGAGCCGCCGCCCCACTAGACGGCGGCTCGATATTCGACGTGCTGGAACGCAACACCGCCCACGCGGTGAAGTTTCGCCCCGACCTGCGTGTCCCGGTCGTCACCATCATCACCGAGACAGACCTTATCGGCAGTCCGCGACAGGGCTATTACCGTGCCAGACAGCCTGATAGCCAACGCCTCCGGGTTTGGGAGATTGCCGGCACCGCTCATGCGGATAACTACACGATTCACGTTGCGCCGATCGACACCGGCTCTGCGCCGCTCGCCCAGATCGTTGCGGCCTACGCACCGACAAACATGTTGATGGGCCAGCAACTGGATCACTGCATCAATTTCGCACCGCAGCACCACTACGTTCTGCAGGCGGCGCTGTCGCAGCTTTGCCGTTGGGTGCGGAGCGGCCGGCCGGCGCCCAGCGCCGAGCCCATCGAACTGAACGATGCCGAGCCACCGCAGCCCGTTCTCGACGCCAACGGCCTCGCCCGCGGCGGCGTCCGGACGCCGTGGGCAGACGTGCCGATTGCCCGAACATCGGGCGTCGGCAGCGAGGAGAGCCCGATGGCGTCGATCTTCGGCTGCGGCGAACTTTTCGATACAGCCACCGTGCGCCGGCTCTACCCGGGCGGAGCGAGGGACTATCTGGAGCGCTTCGCAGCGGCGCTGCACTCGGCGATTCAGTCGGGGTTCATCCTGGCCGCGGATCGCGATGAAATCCTTCAGCTCGCCGCCGCCACCTTCCCCGATACCGGCGGTTGATGGCAGCTCGCCGATTCAGAAGGGCGCGGTCTCGAGGGTCAAGCTGAACAAGGCGTAGGCCATGCAAAGCAGGAAGTTCAGCGTTACCAGCACCAAGCCGACAAAGATGAGCGACCGCGCGCCGCGGCGTTTCAGCCGCCTGAACTTGGCGGACAGTTGTTCCCGCCTGAGCTTGGTCGCGATCAACGCGAAGTTGACGTCGGCCACCTCGTCAGCTGCGACGGGCCCACCTGCCAGCATCAGCCGGAGCCGCTCTGGGGGAGTGTTGACCCCGACCCTCGCGAAGCGCCTACTCAATCGTCGCGCCTGCCTGCGGCCGAGAACCCGATTTCGGAGCTGAAACCGATGCGATAGCTGCCCACGTTCGTTCCCCCACGGGTTTGACGGGGTCATCACACGCGGGAGTCTAGTTCGCGGGTGTCTGATGGTCCGGCAGATACGGTCGATTGCTTGGCGGAAATCTGGACGGTCGACGCTCGCTGCTTCTGAGCCAACCGAGCTGACCCGAGACCAAGCGTGAGAGGCTGCTCGTGGGGCGCACGCTCGTCACCCTTGACGCTGATCGGCCCACAGTTAGAACGTGTTACAGTTCGCCGGCATGAGCCGCAAACGCGTCGTCGTCGCGGGACTCGGAGACGTGGGCATCCTCACCGCGATTCGGCTCTCCCGTCACACCGACGTGGTCGGCATCTCCGTCAAACCGGCTTTGGTCAGCGGCCAGGAACTCGGCGTCCGGTTGTCCCGGCCCGGCGACTGGGCCCGTGACTATTGGATCCCCTTCGACAGATTTCGCCGGCTGGATGGCGTGCGAATCATTCACGGCACGCTGACCGGTGTAGACCTGGCCGCCCGAACCGTCTGCGGTCGGCGGGACGACGGCACGACATTCGCCGAGGGGTACGACGCGCTGGTCATCTCCACCGGAGTCAGTAACGGGTTCTGGCGCCGGGCGACCCTGCAGTCGGCCGCCGACATCGGCGCGGATCTGCGCGCGGCGCACGAGCGGGTGGCTGACGCTGAATCAGTGATCGTGGTGGGCGGCGGCGCCGCCGCCGTCAGCAGCGCCGCCAACATGGCAACGACCTGGCCGGACAAGCGAATTGACCTGTATTTCCCCGGCGATCGGGCGCTCGTCGGTTATCACCCGCGGATCTGGAAGCGCATTCAAGGCCGGCTGACTGATCTGGGCGTCGGGCTTCATCCCGGGCACCGCGCCGTGGTCGACGACGGCTTCGCGGGCGATCAGATCACCAGCGCCCCGGTGCACTGGAGCACCGGACAACCCGCGGCGTCGGCGGATGCCGTGCTGTGGGCGATCGGGCGGGTGCAGCCCAACACCGGGTGGCTGCCGGCGGAGTTGCTGGATGCGCACGGCTTCGTGCGGGTCACGCCGGAGTTACAGGTGCCCGGTCACCAAGGCGTGTTCGCGATCGGTGACGTCGCGGCCACCGACCCGCTGCGCAGCTCGGCCCGCAATCGCGGGGATGCGTTGGTGGCCCGCAACATTCGCGCCGGACTCACTGGTCGACGGCTGCGCACCTATCGGGCGCCGGGGCGACGGTGGGGTTCGTTGTTGGGGATCCAGCCCAACGGGCTGGAGGTTTTCTTCCCCACCGGCCGTGCGTTGCGCTTCCCGTCATGGTCGGTCGAACGTGTGGTGATGCCGTTGGTCGTCCGGTGGGGCATGTACGGCGGGGTGCGGGAGAACCACCCATTGGCAAAAATGGGTTCCAGCGAGCCCTTCTTGCCGCCACACTGAGGCCGCCCCGCGTCACCCGCGTTTGCCACGCACCCATTGGAAGGTGCCGATCGTCTTGGTCCGCACGCTGGTGAAGCCGTGGTTCTCGAGAATGTCGCCGATTTCGTCTTCGCCGAACACGTACGCCCCGCCGTTGGGCAGCTTCTGCCAGAATTGCGGCAAACGTCGGACGATCGGCACCATCACCGCGAGCCGGCCGCCCGGTCGCAGCACCCGAGCGATCTCGGACAGTGCTGCCGGCGGGTCCGGTATCAGCTGCAGGACGGCGATCGAGACGACGGCGTCGACGGTCTGGTCGCGCAGCGGGAGACGTTGCGCGTCAGCCCGCAAGAAACCGACCTGTGGTCCGGCCTCGGCGCGTACCGCGCGCGCCAACATCGGTTCGGAGATGTCAACACCCAAGGCGAGCCCGTCGGGCCCCGCCGCGCGAGCCAACGACGGGGTGACCGAGCCGGGCCCGCAGCCGACGTCCAACGCGACGCCGCCTGGTGGGATGTTCAACCAGTCGATGGGGTGTTGCCACACGGAAAGAAACCTGCGGCTGACGGCCTGCGCATTGTCGTAGAGCATCGACCCGATCGACGACGCCCACACCGCCTGGATGGCGCCGGTGTTCTTGGCCGGACCTTCGTCGTCGACGCCTGGACTGCCCAGCAGGTCGAGATAGCCCTTGCTCACGTCCGGCTCGGTCGGCGGATCGATGAGCAGGTCCAGCGCCCGCTGCAGGGCAGGCGACAACGTCGTGTTCAAAGCAGTCATGCTCATCCCTTCGATGAAATATCATGTTCTACAAGCGTTTACGTAACCGACGCCGCAATTCGGCGCGTTTCCGTTCGCAGCCTACGCCGAGCCGTCGGACGGTTCCAGTTGCAGAGCATCAGTGCCGTTAGGTCGGCGTCGCGAGGATCGCCAGTGCATCCCCGCCGACTGAAACACCAGAAGGGCCGATGAGTTCGGCCATCCTGTCGCGCAGTTCAGTGGCCTTCTCGGCTGCCAGGGTCAGGTGGTTGGAGAACGTGAACGCGATGTCGACCCACTCTTGAGTGGAGTACTGCAGGTTGTGCGGATAACTCCGATGCGTGACGGTGAACCCGGCACCGGTGAGCAATTGGGTGAGATCAGCCGGTTCGCCGTCGGCACCGCGAGCGTCGATGTCCATGTAGTCCTTATAGATTGACTCGAACTCGGCGCGTGTTGGCCGGGTGGGTCGTAACCGGTTCCAGATCAGCGCCAGTTTCCCGCCGTCGCCGAGGATGTCACGAATTTTCGGCAGCGCGACCGCAGGATCGACCCAGTGAAACGATGCCGCGAACACCACGCGGTCGAAGTGACGACCGGCGGGCTCCCACTGCTCAAATGCCGCGATTTCGACTGGAATGCCCTTGGCTTGTGCAACCGAGGCCATCCGGGTATCGGGTTCGACCGCAAGGACATCGACGCCACGTTCGACGAACTGCAGCGAGGCAATTCCGGTCCCGGCGCCCACATCAAGGAGTCGCCGAACACCACCGGCCGAAACGTCGTCGACCAGTTGTTCTGGGTAGCGCGGGCGATGGGTGTCGTAGTCGCGTGCCGCGCCGCCAAATGAGTTGGCGCGCTCGCGATTTGTGAACAGGTTCAGTCGCGGTGGCATGCCGCCGAGCGTATCGAGGCAAGATGTGACCCGGCTGTGAAGCGAGCGGCCGCGAACTACTGCTTGACGGTCGCGAGCGTTCGCTCAAGTGCGCACAGTCGCCAGTGACCCGGCACGCCTTTCAAGGCGTGCTCGCCGCGATCGGCGAACCGGTGCCGGGAGCCGGTGACGATGTCGCGCACCGTCGACGACACCAGTACCTCACTGGGCCCTGCCAGCGCTGCGACGCGCGCACCGATGTGCACGGCCAACCCGGCGACGTCATCTTTCAAGGCGCCGCGCACTTCCACCTCGCCGGCGTGAATCCCCACCCGCACCTCGATGCCGAGCACCCGGACCGCGTCGGCCAGAGCGTCGGCGCAGGCGATCGCGGCGCTCGGGCTGGTGAAGGTCGCCACGAATCCGTCACCGGCGGTGTTCACTTCGCGACCGCCGAATCGTTCGAGTTCGTGGCGCACGATGGTGTCGTGGTTGTCGAGCAGGTCTCGCCATCGGCCGTCGCCGAGCTCGGCGGCGCGTTCGGTCGAGCCGACAATGTCGGTGAACATGATCGTGGTGAGCACCCGCTCGGCGCCGAAGCCGCCGCGCACGCCGGTGACGAACTCTTCGATCTCGTCAAGCATCGGTGCGGTATCGCCGACCCAGTAGAGAGCGTCTGGTCCGGGCAGCTCGACGAAGTGCGCTCCGGCGATGTGTTCGGCGATGTAGCGGCCGTTGTCGATTGGGCAGAACTCCGTGGTGTTGCGGTGTACGACCAGCGTCGGTGCGGTAATACGGGACAGGGTGTCGCGGACATCGCAGTGCCTGACGGTCAGGATGATCGCGCGGGCCATGCTGGGCGAGGCAGCCCGATTGCCGGCCATATCCCACCATGCGCGGAACGCGTCGTCGCCGGCCATGCTAGGAGCGATGAAGCCGAGCATGTCGAAGCCTTGGTCGACGGCATCCGGTTCCATCGCGACCGTCGTGTAAGGGTCATCGTCGATGATTTCGAATCCCATTGGATAGTCAGGGGCGCGCAGCGTACGGGCCGCGCCGTTGACGATCACCAGGTTGCTCACGCGCTCGGGATAGTCGGCCGCGAGAATGAGTCCGGTCATCGAGGCGAATCCGGGTGCGAATATCGTCGCGCGCTCGCATCCGACGGCATCCATTACCGAGATGGCGTCTTTGGCCCAGAACTTCGGTCCGATCACCTCCAGCGACGGGGCGCGCGACGAGAGGCCAACGCCGCGTTGGTCCAACCGGATCACCCGGCTGAAGGACGCCAGCCGGCGGTGAAAGCGGTACATCGACGGCTCGGCATCGATCGTGTCGATCGGGATGGACGGCCCCGGCAGCACCAGCATGTCAGTCGGGCCATCGCCGAGGACCTGGTAGGCGATGTCAACCTCGCTGCAACTGGCGTAGCGAGTCCGCGGAACCTGCGCCACCGTTACAGGCTAGTTCAGCGCACCGACATGATGACGGGTATGCAGGTAGCAGTCAGCGACGGGAGGAGAACGGGATGCAGATGACAGGCAACACCATTCTGGTGACCGGTGGGGGCACCGGCATAGGCCGTGGCCTGGCCGAGTCGTTGCACCAGTTGGGCAACGAGGTCATCATCGCGGGTCGGCGCGTCCAACACCTCAAGGCGGTCGTCGAGGCAAACCCGGGCATCCAGTATCTGTCGTTAGACCAAGGCGACCCCGCCGACATCCGGCGATTCGCCATCGAACTCACCGACAAGCACCCGGACCTCAACGTCATCGTGAACAATGCCGGCATCCAGCGCGTCGAGGACTTGACGAGCGGCGGCCCCGGTGCGGCGGAGCTGACCATCGCGGTCAACCTGCTGGGACCGATCAGGCTGACCGCGGCACTGCTGCACTCGCTGCTGGGCAAACCACACGCGGCGATACTGAACGTCACGTCCGGGCTGGCGTTCATGCCGAGCGCGATCACGCCGACGTATAGCGCCACGAAGGCAGCGATGCACTCCTACACCCAGTCGCTGCGATTTCAGCTGCGCGGGACCTCGGTCCAGGTCATCGAAATCATTCCGCCGCACGTGCAGACCGCGTTACAGGGCGAGCGCGGATTCGACTCGAGGGCAATGCCGTTGGATGAGTTCATCGCCGAGACAATGACGCTGCTGCAGACCCAGCCGCAGGCCGACGAGATCATCGTGGAACGCGTGAAAGCATTCCGGTTCGCCGAGCGGGACGGGGCTTACGACGACATCTACCCCGCCTTCAACCAGGCGATGATCGATGCATTGGGCCAGTGACTCAAGGCGACGGCTGCCGCGTGAAAGTTGTTCAGGGCCGGTCAGTCTGGCGGTATCGGCAGCCCTGGGCACACCGGGCGATATCCGATCGCCGGTGATACCCAGTCGCGCCACTGGTTATGGCTCATGTTGGCGGTCAGCTTGTCGCAGATCAGGTCCGGCGCGGGATCGGCGGTCCAAAACCGGACTGTCTGGTCGTCGCTTCCTGAGGCGAGCCGCCGGCCGTCAGGGCTGAACGCCACACTGGCCACCCCTCCGGTGTGGCCGGTGAGCGGCGGCGCCAGCGCACGGCCGGTGTCCGCGTTCCACAGCCGGACGGACTTGTCATCGCTGCCGGAGGCCAAGCGGTGTCCGTCCGGACTGAACGCCACGCTTGCCACCGCGCCGCCGTGTCCGGTCAGCGGTTTGCCGATCGGTTGTCGGGTGTCGGCGTCCCACAGCCGCACTGTCTGGTCGGCGCCCCCGCTGGCGAGCCGGTGGCCGTCCGGGCTGAACGCCACGCTCATCACCAAGACGTTGGTCCCGGTCAGTGGTCGTCCGATGGGCTGTCGGGTGTCGGCATTCCACAGCCGCACCGTGTTGTCATCGCCGCCGGAGGCGAGCCGATCTCCGTCGGGGCTGAACGCCACGCTGGTCACAAAACTGGTGTGCCCGGTGAGCGGTTGGCCGATGGGTTGGCCGGTGTCGGCGTTCCAGAGTCGCACGGTGTGGTCGTAGCTGCCGGAGGCGATGCGGTGCCCGTCGGGGCTGAACGCCACGCTGAACACCGTGTCGGTGTGTCCGGTGAGGGGTTGGCCGATGGGTTGGCCGGTGTCGGCGTCCCACAGCCGCAGTGTCTGGTCGTAGCCACCGGAGACGATGCGGTGTCCGTCGGGGCTGAACGCCACGCTGAACACCATGTCGGTGTGCCCGGTGAGGGGTTGGCCGATGGGTTGGCCGGTGTCGACGTCCCACAGCCGCAGCGTTTTGTCATAGCTGCCGGAAACCAGGCGATGTCCGTCGGGGCTGAACGCCACGCTGGTGATCCGCTGGGTATGCCCGGCGAGTGGCTGTTCGGCGTCCCAGATCCGCAGGGTCTTATCGGCGCCGCCGGAAGCGATGCGGTGTCCGTCCGGGCTGAACGCCGCGCTGAACACCGCGCCGGCGTGGCCGGCCAACGGCGGGACCAGCAGTAGTCCGGTGTCGGGATTCCACGTCCGGATGGTGCCGTCGTAGCTCGCGGAGATCAGCCGCTGTCCGTCGGGGCTGAAGTCGACACTGAACACGGTGTCGGTGTGCCCAGTCAGTGGCGCGCCGATCGGCTGGCCGGTGTCGGTGTTCCACTGCCGCATGGTGTGGTCCATGCTGCCGGACGCGATGCGGTGACCGTCGGGGCTGAACGCGACGCTGAGCACTTCGTTGGTGTGGCCGGCCAGTGGTGCGCCGACCTGTTGGCCGGTGTCGGCGTTCCACAGCCGCACGGTGTCGTCCTGGCCTCCGCTGCCCGAGGCGATGCGGTGTCCGTCGGGGCTGAACGCCACGCTCATCACGGATCCGGTGTGACCGGTCAGCGGGAGGCCGATCGGTGCACCGGTGTCGACGTCCCACAGCCGTAGCGTGGTGTCGACGCCCGCGACCAACCGGTGTCCGTCGGGGCTGAAGGCGACGGGGACCACGGGTCCCTGGTGTCCGCCCAGGGGTGGGCCGATCGGTTGGCCGGTGTCGGCGTTCCACAGCCGCACGGTGCCGTCGTTGCCGCCGGTGCTGGCCAGGCGGTGCCCGTCGGGACTGAACGCGACAGCGAACACGTTGTCGGAGTGGCCTTTCAGAGGTGCGCCAATCGGGTGCAGGGTGGCAGCATCCCAGAGCCGCACTGTCATGTCCTGTTCGGCGGTGGCGATCCGACGCCCGTCGGGACTGAACGCGACCCGGTTGACCGCAGCGGCCGCGTCGGTGATCTTGACCGTATTGAAGCGCATCGCCAGGGCATGCAGCAGCGCGCCATTGTCGGGTGCATCGACCAGTGTTCTTGCGGCAAGCAGTTCCTGGAAGGCGCGGGTGTCGCCGCCCGCGCTGGCGAAGGCCAGCATCGACTGGGTGTCGGAGGTCAGCCGCTGCGCGATCGCCTGGTCGCGCTGCCGGATGGCTTCCTGCCGCTGGATGACGGCGACGACGGCGGCGACAACCGCGATGACGGTGAGTACGACCAGCCCGGCGACCGCCGCCGCTCTCAGCCGCCGGAAGCGTCGTTGCTCGCGCAGATCATCGCTGGCGAGTTGGTCTTTGGGCTTGCCGTGAATCGGAGCGGCCAGCGCGGTCACCTTGTCGCGGAACTCGGGCGCGCGGTAATCCCACGGCGCGTCGCCGCTGACATCGATGAACAGCGGTTCGACGGGCAGCGCGCCCGGCTCGGTGAGCGCCGGCGGCGCCGCGCTGGAGACTTCCGGGTCGAAACGTTCGGTGTCTTTGTCCCACTGCAGCTGGCCGTCAACCAACACCAGCATCATCCGCTCGGGGTCGCGATGCTGAAGCCAATAGGTGATTTCCTGGTTCACCCAGTGGGATTGGGCTGCCAGCGGCGAAAGGGTGGCGATGAAAAACCGCGACCGATCCAGTGCGTCGACGATGCGGCCCCACAGATCAGGACTGGCCGTCAGATCGGTGTCATCACGAAAGACCCGCAGTGCCCGCAACTGACCCAGCCGCCGTCCGATCCGGTGCAGCGCCTTCTGAATGCCCGCGACCGCCGGCCGGTCTCGATGCGTATAGGACAGAAACGCGTCGTAATCCGACGACGCGGCTTGCCTCGGCGGCGCCGTGGCGTCTGAGGCGGGCTTTGCGGCCACGGGATAACCTTGCCAGCCGATAATCCAGGCCGTTGCAGAAGCGCGAAAGTCTAGTTCCCGTCGCGGATAAAGCCCTTGTTGCGCATCAGGAAGTCGGCCAGGAACCCGTCGTGCGGGATTTCGGGCGCCGCGTAATAAGTCGGGCGATGGCCGCGGTACACATTGGCGATAGTCGGATCGGCGAGCAGATCGTCGATCAGGTCGTCATCGTTGGTGATCGCGTTGATTACCAACGAGTGCCGTAGCGGCTCCAGCCCGTCGGAACGCGACCAGGGGGAAACCCAAACACACGGGAACGGTAGTTCGACGTTGAGCTTGCTGACGTCGGGCTTGGCCATCAGGTGCACGGCCGGACGCAATGCGGCGCAACCGTCGGGCAGCGCGGCGGCTACCTGATCGGCACCGAGCAATGGGGTGGTGCCCGTCGCGGCAGACGCCAGATGGCTCGCCAAAGCTTTTGCCTGGTCGATGTTTTGGGTGGGCAGGACCGCTCGTTCGTCCTCGGTCGGCAGCGCCGGAATCGCAGATAGCCGTTCTGCGATCGCATGGGCCAGCGGGGTGGGATCGCCCTCGTAAAGCACGGCGGTGGTGTTGACACATGCGATCCCGCCCAGGTTGGCGATCGAGTCGGTGATGACGTCGAGATAGTCACGCCAGTCCTGGTCGGCGGTAATGAGGATCTTGGCCCGGCCCGGACCGTTGACCAACACCGTCGGGTCGTTGGCGTACATGTCGGCGATGCCTTGACCACCGTAGACCATCGCGAGATCGGCCGACCGGATGATCTCGTCGGCTCCGCGGTGATCGGTGGGCAGGTACACCGCGTCCTCCGGACGAAATCCGGCTTCCCGCAAGGCATGAACCAGCCGGTGCGCGGTGAGCGGCTCGCGCCGTGACGGCCGGACCGCGACCCGGTATCCGAGCGCGAGCGCCTGCGGCCACAGTCCGTGTACCCCCGGGCCGTTTCCAGAGGCCAGCACACCGAACACTTGCCCGCGCCGGGTCCACACCGCAGCACCGTTGCGGGTGCGTTCGTCGCGCCAATCCAGCACCGCGCCCGCCGGCCGGGCCTGCTGCGCCGCGCCGAACGCCGAAGCGACATGGTCGGCGACGCCGCGGGCTCCCGAACGGGTCACCGCGATCGGGACTCCGGAAATCCGGCTGGCCAGCGCGACGTAGGAGTCGAAGTCCAGCCCCGCGATCACCCCGGTGGCGAAGGCGTCGGCGGCTTTGGCCAACGCGGTTTCGCGTTGTTCGGCCGGTAGCGGTCGGGTGTTGCGCTGAGCCCCGATGCTGCGTGAGACATACAGCGGCGGAACGAGACTGAGCTCGGCCACCGCGGCGCCGGCGGTGGTTGTGACGATCTCGCGGTTGCGGGTCTGGTATGCACCGTTGGGACCGAGCGCATCGATGCGCATCAGTAAACGCCTTCGATGACCGGCTCGCCCTCGAAAGCAGCGACGGGTTTCACTTCGCTGAGCGAATCACCAACTTGGCCTGCGGGTCCCGGCATCCTGATCGCGCTGTCGCGCTCCAGGTTGTTCGGTAGGAACATGCCCTTGCTGATGTGGTTCATCACCACCTGACCGCGTTGTCCGTAGGGCACGTCGTCGCCAGTGTCGGGATCCACGACGGAGAAGACCACATAGGGTGTGCGCGGATCGAACACGAACGGGGCGTCGTCGTTGTCCTGGCGAGTCAGTGCTTGCGAGAGAATCATCGTGCTGCCGAACACCATGGTGATTGCGGTGTCCGGGAAGATTTCGCGGAGTAGGTCGAGCGTGTCGACATCCACGTGGGCGCCGCTGAGCAGCGTGAAGCGGATCTTGTCGTTCACCAGGTTCGCGGCATGGTCGTTGCGGGCGATGGCCTCCAGCAACGGGGGAGTGGTGTGCAGATTGGCCACGTCTTGGGTTTGAAGAATGTAGACGGCCTGCTCGAGGAGATGATCGACATAAGCCGACACCTCGCAGGCGGCTTGTGCGGGTGGGCGGGCGGCGATCTTCTTGACCCAGCGCGGATCGAGGTCGATCGCGTGGAACACCGAGCCGAGGCGTTGTGAGACCAGGCGAGAGAAATAACCCACGCCGTGCGGCCCGCTCGGCATCATGCACACGAAGCCGCGGCCCTGCAGGAATCCGCCGCTGGCGAAGTCCTCGGTTTGCCACTGGATGACTTGTTCGATCCAATCAGGCAGCTGCACAGTCCTTTTGGGCGCACCTGTGGTTCCCCCGGACTCGAATATCTGCGGGATCGGGGGCGGGAAGCCGTAACCACGCGGAATCAGCTCTTCGATCGGCACGTTTCGTAACTCGTTCAGCAGGTTGGGGAATCAGCCGCAAATCGGCGAACGTGTTGACGTCGGTCAACGGGTTGAAGTTCAGTGTGCGCGCCGCCTGCAACCAGAATGTGCAGCCGGTATCTTCGCCGAAGTGCCAGGCGATCGCCGCGCGCAAGTACGCCTCAGGATCGTCAACCGGCGCCGACCGCGGCACATCCAGCAACGAGAAATCGACATCGACCATGCCACCGATCATGTCGCAGCCCAATTGATTCGAGCAATCCGCCGGGGCGAATCCGCTTTAAAGAGAGGGATTTTCGTACGCGGTTAACCCTTGGTAGGGGAGCAATTGGCCGCGCCGACATCTCGCGGCAGGCCCGCAGGCGGTGTTGACTTGGCACCGAACGCGGATTTGGCGAGATCGGACACCCTATTCTCCGTCGGTGGAGTTGCAGCTCGAAGTGTTGCAGCAGCAAGTGGTGCAGCCGCAGAAGCGTCATTCCATTACGCGGCCTGCGCTTGCTCTTCCTCCTTGGCCCGCGCTTTCTCGTCTTTACCATCGACGGCGCCCCCGGCGAGCGTGACAACAATGATCGCCGGGAAGCCTAGCGAGACAATGATGACCAACCATGAAAACCAACGAGAGGGGTCGATTCTGGCAGCGATGCCAGTTAATACTGTTCCCGAAATTCCGAAGCCCCCTATTATGTACACGGTCCACTCAATATACTTATCCCTGATCTGCCGCCTGCCGTCAGGGCCGCGAGATGATCTATAGGTAACACAAGAAAGTGACAAAACTGCCACGACCGCCAGAACAATCAAAGTCCAGGTTAGGCGATGATTTGGCCGGTCGAGTAATTCGTCATAGAAGTTAACCGAGGTGAAGAGCAGAAAGATGGCACCGACCAGGACTCCCGCGGTTGTGACCGCGGCGATTCTCCGCAAATGACTACGGTCGGATTTGGGGTCATAGCTCACCAACAAATAACCCAAACCCACAGTCAAGGTTGCAGCGCCGACAACCAGCATGGAAATCGCAATCATTCCCGCCATCCACGCTTCTTTACAGGAAGAAGCGTTGGCCGGGTCGGCATCGGATGGCGCAGAAAATCCGGAAACGCGGCTGAATAAATAGCTGGCGAAGGCCAAAATAATAAAGCTGGCCGTAAATAAAGATACTATCTCTCCGCGCTTTTCATCTCTGCCGAGTAAGTAAATGAGCCCAAAAAATAGGAAGCCAGCCAATATGCCGGCAAGATTTGAATTAGCTTGTGCCGACGATATTATGCTCCACCCGTTCGCTCCACAGTCGGCCATGTCGCATCTTCGCACACGTCCGCCGCCCGTTGCACGATCCCCGTATTTGCCGGAACCGGACATGCGCGCCGTCGGCGTCTGACCCTCGAGGCCCGCGCCACGATAGACGCCGTCGTCGCGAAACTGGCCGCCCCGCGCACGTGCAACCCCGCCGAAAAACTACTGCGGCCCGACGACGAAGACGACGAGCTGTAGCTCGGGCGACCGCACCGCCGTAACGAAGCCGCCCATTTGATCGACAACTGGGTAAACTAGCGCTGGCTATACAGTGAATCAAAGATGAACGAGAGGTTAACTATGCAGGTCGTGGGTTCGATGCCGAAGACCGGGCCGCGGTCGCGATATCCGCAGATGTCTACCCCGACCGTGCCAGCAGTAGTCCTCGACAGCCCGGTGGACCCCGCAGACCGCGTGACCGCGATTGACTTCATCAACCGAGTCAACTGGCTGTTCGATGACTGGGATATCGACGCGATGGTCGAAGCGTTCCTTCCTGATGCCGTGATGCAGCACACCCACGGCGTCGTTCGCGGCCGGATCGAGACGCGGCGCTTCTTCCGGGAGCAGTACCCCTACACCGTCCCAGGGGTCAGCCGGCATGCCACCAACCCGATCGTCGATCCCGACGACGATGACGGGGTGATCGTTCGCTACCACAACCTGCTCGTCCGTTACTCCGCGGAGGCGTCTTCGCCCAGGATCGTCGGAGGTCAAGTCGTCGCGAGCCCCTCAGACATGCCCGCGCTCTGGATTTACTCGGCGATGACGGACCGCTTGCGGCGCAGCGACGGCGGATGGCGAATCCACGAACGCCGTGTCGGGCCGACGTCGATGAACGACCGGTTGACCCCAGGCGCTTCCCAGTCCGGATACATGGATCCGTTCAATTCCTCAGCTGCAGCCTGGTGACGTCTTCGTAGGCGGATCAGACGACCCACATCCGTCTGCTTTCAGCCCGTAACATGCCGATTGGGAGGTAGTCGGCGGATGAACGTGGCATCGAGAACTATCGACCTGCTCGCCAATCCGGGACGGATCTCCGATCCGGACCGGTTGCGCAGCGTGGTTTCTGGAAAGACGGTGCTGGTGACCGGGGCGTCATTCGGTGTCGGCGAGGCGACCGCCCGCAAGCTCGGCGCGGCTGGGGCGACCGTCCTCGTTGTTGCGCGCTCGGCGGACCGGCTGCACGAGCTGGCGGCCTCGATCAATGCCGGCGGCGGGAAGGCGGCTGCCTATCCAGCGGACCTGACCGATGAGGCCGCGGTCACCGCCCTGACGAAGCAGATCGGCGAGGAGCACGGCGCGCTGGACATCGTGGTGAGCAATGCCGGAAAGTCGCTGCGTCGCTCGCTGCACGACCAGTACGACCGGCCACAAGACTTTCAGCGCACCATCGGCATCAACTACCTGGGACCGATCCAGCTGCTGCTGGGTGTCCTTCCGGCCATGCGCGCACAAGGCCGCGGGCACATCGTCAACGTCTCGAGCGTCGGTGTGCGTGTTCCGCCGGGTCCGCAGTGGGGTGTCTATCAGGCATCCAAGGGGGCCTTCGACCGCTGGCTGCGCAGCGTGGCACCGGAATTACATGCCGACGGTGTCGAGGTCACCTCCGTCTATTTCGCGCTGGTCCGCACCAGGATGATCGAGCCCACCCCGATTCTGGGCAAACTTCCGGGACTGGATCCCGATGAAGCCGCCGACGTCATTGCCAAAGCAATCATCCAACGACCGCGGACCATCGCGCCGCCATGGGTGGGACCGGTCGAACTTGCCTCGGTGCTGTTGGCCGGACCTGCCGATCGTGCCGCGCGGATCTGGTACCGCAGGTTCTTCAAAGATTCCGCCGGCGGCTGAAACCCAGCGATGACCGAAAAGGTGATTACGACCGCGGGTCGGGCGTTGCTGCGCTCCGGGCTGTTCAGTCCGCCCAACCCGGCGGCATTGCTGCGGCTGATCGGCGAAGTACGCCGAGGTGGCACCAACCCCTACACGCTGCTTGCGGTCGCGGCGGCTCGCTGGCCTGACCGGGCGGTGATCATCGACGACGACGGCACCTTGAGCTATCGCGAGTTGCATTCGGAGACCGAGACTCTCGCAAGTCAGCTATTGGACGATGGCGTCGCACCAGGGCAGGCGGTAGGCGTCATGTGCCGCAACGGCCGGGGCTTCGTGCGGGCGGTGTTCGCCGCGGCCTTGGTCGGCGCCGACATCGTGCTGATCAATACCGACTTTCGCGCCGACGCCCTGGCGGCCGCGTTGAGCGCCCACCAAATCCAAATGGTGGTCTCTGATGCTGAATTCGTCGACCGGGTGCACGCGGCCGATGTTGCGGTCACAGTTGTCGACGTGGCGTCGGTCAACGCGCGCCGTGGTCCGCGGCCCAAGGTGGCGGCGTCCGGGAAAATTATTCTGCTCACATCGGGCACGACGGGCAAACCGAAGGGTGTGCCCCGCTCACCACGGATGCGCTCAGCGGTGGGCGTCTGGGTGACCATTCTGGATCGCACCCGGCTGACTACCGGGTCGCGAATCTCGGTGGCAATGCCGATGTTTCACGGCCTCGGGCTTGGCATGCTGATGTTGACCCTCGGTCTGGGGGGCACCGTGCTCACCCACCGTCACTTCGATGCCGAAGCCGCACTCGCGCAAGCATCGCTTCATCGCGCCGACGCGTTCACGGCGGTGCCCGTGGTGCTCGCGCGCATTCTCGACCTGCCGCACGCTGTGCGGGCGCGAAACCCGGTGCCGGCCCTGCGGGTAGTGATGTCCAGCGGGGATCGGCTCGATCCCAGCCTCGCGCAGCGGTTCATGGACACCTACGGCGACATCCTCTACAACGGCTACGGTTCCACCGAGGTCGGCATCGGCGCGTTGGCGACGCCGGCCGACCTGCGGCTTGCCCCGGAAACGGTGGGCAAGCCGGTCGCCGGCTGTCCGGTGCGGGTCTTCGACGACCACGACAATCCCGTCGGACCGCACATCACCGGGCGGATATTCGTCGGTGGCGAGCTGGCCTCCGAGGGATACACTGGCGGCGGCGCCAAAGCCGTCGTCAACGACATGACCAGCACCGGCGACATGGGATATCTCGACGAATCGGGCCGGCTGTTCATCGTCGGCCGGGAAGACGACATGATCATCTCCGGAGGCGAGAACGTCTATCCGTCTGCGGTCGAAAACGCGCTTGCCGAACACCCCGACGTCGCCGACAACGCGGTCGTTGGCGTGCCCGACGAGCGGTTCGGTCACCGGCTGGCGGCCTACGTCGTGCCGCGCCCGGACAGCGAGGTCGACGAGGAGGCGTTGCGGGAGTACTTGCAGGACAAGGTTTCTCGGTTCGAACAGCCCAGGGACATCCATATCCTGGACAGTCTGCCACGCAATCCGGCCGGCAAGGTGCTGCGCAAGGAGCTGCCGAACTAAGCGGTTCAGCGCCGCAACGGCCGCCAGCAGCCTTCCGGTTGGGCAAGACGATCGGCGATCACCGACAGCGTTTCCACGTTGTGGCCGTATCCGAGGTGGCTGCTGCGCACTTCGATGTTCTCAGTCGTCGGAGCAGGCAAGCTGGTGCAGCACTCCCAGGCCACGATGCCGTCGCTCTTGCTGTAAATGCAGGTGGTCGGCACGGACAACGGTTGGGCGCGGTGCATCAGCGCGGCCTCGGAGAGGGACTCGGTGGCGTCGGCGCCGCGGTTGACCAGCCGCCACACCCGCCACGCAGTGCTTGCGCGATGGTTACCGCGGAACGGGGATCCCAGAGTGATCACCGACCGGACGTCGTCGGGGAAGGCGCGCGCCAGTTCACGAGCATAGATGCCGCCGGCACTCCAACCGATGATGCTCACGTTGCGTCCATCGGAGCGTTCCCGGATGTGGCGTAACCGTGTCGGCAGCGCCTCCTTCATGCTGGCGCGGTAGCCCAGGTTATAGCCCAGACCCCAGTCGTAGACCCGATAATCCAAGCGACGCAGTACATTACGCAGCAGCTGGGTCGAGAAGGCGCCGGCCAGAAATCCGGGAATCACCAGAACAGGATGGCCGTCGCCGCGGGGCCAGTCGGCGTCTCGCCGCGCTGCGCTGAGCGCGGCGAGATATTCAAGGCCGGTGCGCCACTCCAGCGAACGCAGCAGATGTCCCGGCGCGGCCGCGTTGGCGGCGTCGGGCAGCTGATCCGGTTGCTCGGCAACGGGTTCAGGAATAGAAGCCATCCAGCGTTTCCTGGTTCTGCTCGGCGACCACGCCGCGCTTCACCTTCAGCGACGGGGTGAGTTCGCCGCGCTCGACGGAGAGGTCGTGGTCAAGCAAGGCCCACTTTTTGATGGTCTCCCACCGATTGAGGCTGGCGTTGAGCTTCTTGACGTGCTCGTCGACCATCTCGTGCACCTCGGCGGACTTGGTCAGGTCCGCATAGGACACGTCGGCGAGACCGTGGTCTTTGGCCCAGCCGCTGATCGAGTCGGCGTCAAGGGTGACCAAGGCAACGGCGAAATTGCGGCCCTCCCCGAACACCATGAACTGGCTGGCGTACGGGCACAGCGTCGCGAATTTCGCCTCGATTGCCGGCGGCGCGACGTACTTGCCGCCGGATGTCTTGAACAGCTCCTTGATTCGGCCGGTGATCGTCAAGAACCCGTCGTCGTCGAGGCTGCCCTGATCCCCGGTGGACAGCCAGTCGTCACTGAGCGCCTCCGCGGTGGCCTTCTCCAGATTGTGGTAGCCGGCCATCACGCATCTACTGCGGAACTGGATCTCCCCGGCGTCGCTGACCCGGACCTCGGTGCCGTCGAACGGCAGACCTACCGTGCCGAGCTTGTAGTTGTCGGGGCGGTTGATGAAGCCCGCGCCGGCGGACTCGGTCAGCCCGTAGCCTTCCAGGATCAATAGACCGGCAGCATCGAACCATTCGGCGATATCGCGGTTGAGCGGCGCGGAACCGGACACGAAAAACCGGATCCGCCCGCCGAACACGTCGCGAATTTTGGCGAACACCAACCGGTCGAACACGCTGTGCGCCAACTTCATCGGCAACGGAGCGGACCGGCCGGCGCGGCGGTGCGCGGCAACCTTGCGGCCCACCGCGAATGCGCTGTTGAACAACAGGGCTTTGATCCCGCCTTGATTCCCGCTCGTAGTCACGATGCGGACATAGGCCTTCTCGAAGATGCGCGGCGCCGCTCCCATGAACGTCGGTTTGATCACCCCGGTGTTCTCCATGATCTTGTCGACGCGGCCGTCGATCGCGCTGGCGAAGCCGCATGCCAACTGGGTGGAGATGAGCACCTTGCCGAAGGCGTGTGCGAGCGGCAGCCACAGCAGCTGCAGGTCGTCCTCGCCGAGCAGATCCATGTCGGCGATCGCGCCGCCGGCGTACACCCACGCCTCGTGGCGCAGCCGCACCCCTTTCGGTTTGCCCGTGGTACCTGAGGTGTAGATCAGCGTCGCCAGTCGGTCGGCAGTGATCTCTTCGGAGGCCGTGCGCACACTGGACGGGTGCTCGGCCAGATGCTTGGCACCGAGCGCGGCGAGGTCGTCCAGGGTCATCACCCAGTCGCCGTCAGCAGCCCCGTCGAACACCACCACCTTGGCGAGGTTGGGTAAGTCGCCGCGGTGCTCGGTGAGCTTGGCCAACTGCTTGTCGTCCTCAGCGAAGACGATCCGCGACTCGGAGTCGGCGAGGATGTAGGCGGTGTCCTCGGCGTTGGTACTCGGATAGACGGTGGTGGTGGCCGCGCCGGCGCACATGATCGCCAGGTCGGCCAGGATCCACTCCCGCCTGGTGGAGGACGCGATACCGATCCGATCTTCGGGTGCGATGCCCAGCGCCAGCAGCCCGGCTGCTAGGGCTTCCACCCGCTCGGCGGCCTGCTTCCAGGTGATGGAAACCCACTTGCCGTTGGCGTCACTGTCGGGATAGCGAAAGGCTTCCCGGTCTGCCGACGCCTCGACGCGCTGTAAGAACAGCAGCGCCAGATTCGGCGCTTGGGTGGCGGTCGGGCCAAGACTCGTCTGACTCATCGAACTTCCTTTGTGCACTCAGCAACCTCGCAGTATGTGTTGCATGGCGGCCCGCCGCGCCCGGCTGTGCCGCGCTTGCGATCGCCATGGGACCGATCTTGCTGGGAGTGCCCACGGTTAGATGGCCAAAACGTGAATTTGCCGCCGTTTTGCCTGGCAGGTGCCCGCGGCGAGTTTCATGCTTGGTCGGGGATTGCGATTCCGGCGGTCTTGGCCAACAAGTTGGGTGCGAACACCGACAAGCCGGTGGCCGCCGCGGTGGCACCAGCCACACCGGTCCAGGCGATCGGTCCCAGTGGCGTGCAGCCGAAGAAGTGGCTGACGCCGGGAGTCTGAACGATGGCAATCAGCACCGCGGAGCTGCCCAGCGCCGTCGCCACGACCAGCGGGCTGTGTCGCCGGGTCAGCAGCGTTTGGGCCAGCTGGGTGGTCACCACAGCTGTCAGGCCCATCGTCGCCGTGCGTCGTTCGGTGCCCGGAGTCCAACGCCCGACAGCCCAGGCTGCGGTTGCACCGGCAGCCGTGACAACGCCACGGGTGACGATCTGGCGCATCAGCGGAGCGTCCAGCGACGGCGTCGGCGCGGTCAGCACCGATCGCTGGTAGGCACGCCGCGCCTCGTCGGCCTCCTCTTCGGTGGCGAACTCATCCGCATCGGGTTCGTCGAACTGCGGGGTGACGGCGACCGCCAGCGCCGGGAACATGTCAGTCAGCAGGTTCACCAGCAACAGCTGGCGGGTACCTATCGGCGCTCGTCCGGTGCCGAATGCCGTACCGATGATGGTGAACAGCACCTCGCCGACATTGCCGCCGACCAGGATCGTCACCGCATCGCGCACACCGGCCCACATACCGCGGCCCTCGACCAACGCGTCGAGCAACACACCCAGGTCGTCCTCGGTCAACACAATGTCGGCGGCGCCGCGGGCGGCCGACGAACCTCGACCGCTCACCCCGATGCCCACGTCGGCCATCCGGATGGCGGCGGCGTCGTTGGCGCCGTCGCCGACCATCGCGGTCACCCGCCCGCAACGCTGCAGCGCGCCGACGATCTGTACCTTCTGCTCCGGGCTGACGCGGGCGAAGACCTGGACGTCGGCGGCGAGTTTGGCGCAGGCGTCCTCGTCGAGGCCGGTCAGTTCGGCTCCGGTGATCACCCGCGCATCCGACGGCAGGCCCAGCTGGCGGGCGATCGCCCGCGCGGTGACCGGGTGGTCGCCGGTGATCAGCACGACGTTGCGGTCGGCATCTTGCAGCGCTTCGATCAGCGGCCGCGCCGATGGGCGCGCGGTGTCCGCCAAGCCGATATAGCCGATCAACTCCAGGTCGTACGCGGCGGCATCGACGGCATCGGCATCGGTGTCGTCGTCGTCCTTGGTCTCGTGTTCCCAGCGGCGCTGCGCTACGGCCAGCACCCGCAAGCCTTGCTCGGCCAGGTGGTATACCAACGACTCGGCGTGGTCTCGATCGGCGTCCGGATCGGCGAACCGGCAGCGCGGCAGGACCACCTCCGGGGCGCCCTTGAGCATCAGCAACGGGGCTTTCGGGTCCGCGCTGAGTGTGCCGATCGCGGCGGCGAAGCCACGGCTGGACTCAAACGGCACCTCGGCGATCAGGTTCCACTCCGGATCACCCTCGCTGGTAAGCGAATCCGCCGCTTTGAGAATCGCCTCGTCGGTGGCGTGGGCGTGCCCCTGCCTCTCGTGCGGTTGGGTGGTCGCGCGCGCGGCGGTCCGCAGGACTGCGGCGGGCTGCGGGTCAGCGAGGTCGGGCAAGGGCTCGTGCAGCTTGGTCGCGGCCGGCACGGAACGCACGACGCGCAGCCGGTTCTCGGTCAGTGTGCCGGTCTTGTCGAAACACACGGTGTCGACTCGACCCAACGCTTCGATGGTGCGGGGTGCGCGGACCAGCACTCCGCGCGCCGACAGCCGCTGCGCGGCGGCGAGCTGAGACAGCGTGGCCACCAGCGGCAGGCCTTCCGGCACGGCCGCCACCGCGATGGCGACGCCATCGGCGACCGCCTGGCGCAGCGACGCCCGACGCAGCAACGCCAAGCCCGACACCGCGGCGCCTCCGGCGAGCGTCAGCGGAAGCACCTTGGCAGTCAGCTCGCGCAGCCGCGCCTGCACCCCGGCCGCCGATTCGACATCGACGACCGCCGAAATCGCCCGATGCGCTGCGGTGCCCACTCCAGTGGCCACCACGATCGCGCGAGCATGCCCGGCGACGATCGTGCTGCCTTCGAACAGCATGCTGGCTCGGTCGGTGTCCGTGGCGGCGACCGGGTCCACTTGCTTGTCGACCGGCAACGACTCGCCGGTGAGCAAGGATTCGTCGACCTCGAGGTCCTCGGCCACCAACAGACGGGCATCAGCGGGCACCACGTCGGGAGCGGACAAGTCGATGACGTCGCCGACGCGCAGTGAACTCGCCGCCACTGTCACCGTGCGTTCGGCGTGTCGAGCCGCTTCCAGCCGGCGTCGGGTCGTCGCTACCGCCGGCACCACAACACGGCGCGCGAACTGGTCCTGTTCGGCGAACAGCTCGGCGGCCGCCGCGTCGGCCCGCAACCGCTGTGCACCCCCGGTCAGGGCGTTGACGGTCATCACGCCCGCGACCAGCAGCGCGTCGACGTTGCTGCCCACGATCGCCGACGCCGCCGCGCCGACCGCCAGAATCGGGGTCAGCGGGTCGGCAAGCTCGTGCCGGGTCGCGTCCAGGAGGCGTCCCACCTGACGTGCCGGTCCCCGCAGCGGCGCCACCAGCGGGGTGTAGGACAAGTCCTCGATGACGCGTCGCCAGGTTGGCGACCCGGGCTCGACGGCCAACGGCCGCGCACCGCCGGCCAGCCGCGAGTACACGATCTCGGGATCCAACGCGTGCCAGGCGGTCAGCGGTTGCGGGGTGGGATCGGGTTGCCGGAGCACCTTGCTGGCCGAATAAGCGCCCGACACCAGCGCGCTGGCGGCGGCGGCGTTGACCGGGTTCAGCCACCGGCGCAGGGCCAGGGGGCTGGTACTCGTGCGGGGGTCGCCGGTGACAAGCAGCAGCCCGGCAAGCGTGGTGCCGCCCTTGGCCAGGTTCACCGACGATCGACTGACCTGTCGTGCTGCCGGCAGCGCCGACAGGATCCGCACGGCAGCCGCCAGGTCGGTGCCGGTGATGATGTCCGCCGACCACGGTGTCGCGGCGCGGGGATCGTCGAGAGCCACGCCGACGTCGGCGATGGCCAGAGCTGCCAGGGTGTCGGTCGAAGCGAAGTCACGGTGGAGGGCGGTGATCAGTAGCACCGGCCCCCGATCCGCCCGCAGCTCACGGACCAGCTTCAGTAGCGGAGTGCCGCTGGGATGACTGGCTGCGACGCTCGCCGTCAGATCCTGGGTGCCGGCCACATGGCGCAACACCACCCGGGCTCCGGTCCGGTTGGCAATCTGCAGCAGCGGAATCGCGAACGGGTCGACCTCCCAGCCAACGTCGACGTGGCCGACCATTTCGCCGTCGACCACCAGATCGGCGTGTTCGAGCCCCTGCGCCGGAGTGGCCGACGGCCCCGTCGGGCGCACCCAACGCAACCGCGCTCCGGTGGCGGGCAGCTCATCGGCGTCTGGCTCGGGCGCCTCTTCACCATGCAGCAGCGCGTCGGCGACCTCATAGACCCGGTCGTCGTCCCAGCCCGGTACATCACCGCGGGCGACCAACACAGCGCGGGCATCACCGCGTAGCGCCGCCCCATCGATGACGACCACCTTCACCCGATCCAGCCGACGCAGCGCACCCGGATCGAGGATCAGCTGCCCGTCTTCGGCGAGCCCGCGGCCCAACACCGCGGCGAAGGACTGACGGCCCATATGAGCGGCTTTCGGTATCCCGGCCAGCACCGCTCCGGCCGCGTCCTCGGTACCGCCACCGGCAACCAACGCCGTCGCCGCAGCGATCAATGAACCGTTCGCGGCCTGGTCGACATAGTCCTCCACCGGCCCGGCCATGGACCCCTTCTCGGTGTCGATGGCCGCGTCGATGGCCCCGTCGACCACGACGTGCGAAGCCTCGCCGGCCGCGGCGGCTGCCCAGTTGTGCCGCGGCGCCTGGGTCTTGGCTCCGGCTGACGAGATGACCGGGACCACCGGGGCTTGCGGCCGGGCGGGGGAGGCCAGTTGCGGCTCCCGGTCTCGCCAGAGACGTCGGTACGCCTCGGCTTCCGAGATCTGCAGGACCCGCTGCACCAAGTTCAGCAGTGGAGTGCCGACCGCTTGGGTCAGCCCGTTGGCCGCCGCTGTCGACGCGCTGAGCGTGATATCGGTGCCCACGCGGCCCAGTCGCGACTCGAGCAGTGACACCATCCGCGGCTGATTGTTGAGCAGGGCAGCCGCTGCTCTGGTGGTACGCGGTGCCGCGGGCAGTCTGACCACCCACCCGGTGACTGCCGCGCCGATCGCAAGCACATCGAAGGCGGCCGCGGTCAGCGGCACCACGATCGCCAACGGGTTACCCGGGTCGGCGAACGGGGCGGTTCGGATTTGCGGCTCCGGTCCGGCGGCGGCTAATCCGTCCGCCACAGCCCCGACCACGCCGCGCACCCGGTCCAACACGGTGTCGCTGTCGACGCCATCCTCGAGTTCGATCACCAACCGGCCCAGCGAGCCCTCGACGTGGGCGGCGGCCACACCGGGAAGTTCGCGGACCGGCTCTTCCACCATCGCTGCATGCTCATGCCAGCGCGGGAACGGCAACAGCGGATCCAAGTCCAGGTGAATTCGGCGCCCGCTCTGCCAACGCAGGGTCGCAGCGGCGCCGCTCTGCTTGCCGTTGGAGGAACTGCCGGTCCCCAGGATTCGGGCGGTCGATTGACTTACCGAATTCATCACCGGGGCAGCCAGCATCTGGATCGTGTCCGCGGCCGTTGCCACGCCCTGCGCCCCGGCTTGCAACATGTCCACTGCCCCACCGGCTATACCGCCGACAAGGGCGGTGACACCCGGAACCCTCATCGATTACCTCTGTATCGCGGTGGTGGCGTCATGAGACGAGCCTACGTGTTACGGCTGCGCTCGACCGTGCGTCAGCCTGTGGCGTTGGCGGCACCAGCCAGCGCTCGAAGACGCCCGAGGCGCCTTTACGTGCACCCGCTGACATGGATTCGCCGGCCAACGCCAACGCAGACGTTGACCGGCGGCGGCGGTGGCGGTGGAGGCGGAAAATCCTGCGGCAGCGGCGCATAGTCGCCTGGCGGCGGGACGTAGGCGTTGACCGTGTCGGCAACGTTGGTGCACCCGCTCACCGAGACGCGCCTGCCGACGCTTGCGCAGACGTCGGCGTTGGCCATACCGGAAGGCTGCACGGCGGAATACAGTTCTGGGACTGACGTGACAGCCAACGTCGCTATCCCCGCGGCAATCCAAAAGCGCACCCGCAACGTCGTCGCGGTCTGCGTCGGCTTCACGCGGCGCCCTGCCCGAGTAATGGCGTCCATTGACAACGCTCCCTGATGTCAATCAGCGGCTGGCGGATGCCCTCGAGGTCAGCTTGCTCTTGCGGATTGGCGTTGAAATAATTCTGCACGTCGTCGCGGAGCTGATCTTTGGGCTGATCCTGAAGGCCGGTGTAGAACCCGTTCACGTCCGGGTGGGTGAACAGATAGGCCGAGAGCGTCGTCGCGACACCAGCCGCAACACCGGCGACGTCCGCAGCCGAGCAGTTGGGTGGCCGGGGCGCCGGATCAGCCGTGGCTTGTCCGGCCGTACCACACAACATCGTGCCGGCAACCACGCCGACGCCGATCGCGCCGAATAGAACTCGACGCTGAATGAATCCTGACAGGGACATAACTGGCTCCTTCATGCCGTAATCGAGCGGGCTGCAACCGATGACCGTCGTCCCCCGGGCTCCAGCTAAGCAGATACGGCCAACCGCTTTTGTGCGAAAGAGCGGATTGCAGATCACCGGGTTGGCGGCAGGCCAAACGCAGGAAACAACGCCGGATCGAGAAAGACGACCATCCCGGCGATCCCTGCAGCGCCGGGGGTCAGGACATGTATGGAATGCGCCCGCAGGACGTTGTCGGCGGCGCGTATCTCTTTAGTCGACGATGATCCCGCCGGTCAGATTGACGACGGTGCCGGTCATCGCGGCGGCCCGATCCGAGGCCACGAACGCGGCCGCTTCGGCGAGTTCCGCCAGCGTGGTCGCACGTTTGCGGTGCGTCTGCGCGGCGATGGTGGCCGCGAATTCCTGCCGGGAGATGTCATATGCCTGGGCGTGCAGCCCGAAAACGACGTCGATGGTGGGGGTTTCCTCCATGCCGGTCGTGCGCAGGCAGACCGCGCGGATACCGTGGGGCGCCCACTCCGCGGAAAACGCACGATTGAGGGCTTCCATAGACGCCCAGGCCGGACTCATGCCCCCGAGCAGCGGAATGCCCAACCGGGCGGGCTCGGGGGTGTGCATCAGCACTACCCCGGAGCCCTGAGCGATCATGTGCCGCGCCGCTGCCCGGCCGGTCACGAAATGTGCTCGTGCGTAGATGTTTACCGGCAATGCGAAATTGTCCACCGAAAGCTCGGTCAGGGGAATGCCCTGCATGCTCTGCTGCGGAATCCCGATGGCGTTGAACGAGATATCGACGGTCGCGGCTTTGTCGACGACGTCGTCGACGTGATCGGTCACGGCCTTCTCGTCGAGCGCGTCGACCTCGGCGGTCTCCGCCGCTCCGCCGGCACCCGTGATCTCCTTAGCGAGCGCGTCGAGGGCGCCGAGGTCTCGCCCGGTCAGAAACAGCCGGGCGCCTTCGCGAGCGAAGGCCCGCGCGACCGCGCTCCCGACCGCGCCCGCGGCCCCGTAGATGACCGCGTTCTTGTTTTCCAGCAACATGACGTTTCTCCGTTTCGCTGCCGAGCGGCAGTTGTGTTCTCCGAGTTGACTTTTCAACGTGTTTGTCGGGACCAGGCTGCTATGGCAACTTCTGCAGCCCAGCGCCGGTGAGTAGATACCCGGGGGCGATGCTCGCCGGGTCGGCGCGGACCAGCTCCAACAGGGCGGATCCGGCCCGCTCAGGCGTCAACACCTCGCCCAACTGCTCGAGGTATGCCTCGTCGGTCTGGCCACTGCGTGCCGCGTAGGCGCGAACACCGCGCCGGCCCACATCGCCGAACGGCGTCATCTTCGGCATCACCGCGGTGACGGTGATATCCAGTCCGGCGCGGCGCGACTCCTCCTGGGCGTACCCGGCGATGAACCGCTGGGTGGCCTTGGACCCGGCGTATCCTCCGCTGGCCGGGGATCCGTTGATAGCAGCTCCGCTGGAGATCACTACCACTCTGCTGCCGGGTTTTAGCGGCTGGAGCAGCGCCTCGCGCAGCCAGGTGAACGCGATCTTGACGTCGGTATGCCAGTTGGCTGAGAACGTCTCCCAGGTCTGGTGCTGCAGCGGGCGCATCACCGGGTTGGCGCCGGCGACCAGAATGAGAACCTGCGGCCCGTAGCGGTCCAGCAGGCTCCACGCCGCCGCCGGGTCGGCCGCATCGGCAACCTCGGTCGCGATGTTCGGGCTGGCGCCGGCCAATTCGGCAAGCGCCGGGCCGGTCCGGGCCACCGCGACCACCGGCGCGCCGGCGTCGGCGAACGCGACAGCGATGCCGCGCCCCAATCCGCGGCTCGCGCCGACGACAATCGTTGTGCTGCTTGACAAGTCACTCATGATTGCGCTCTTTCGTTGCCTATTGGGAGTTTTGCCTGGCGGGCTGCGGTTGTGCCAGCGCCGCGTACTGGCGCTCGAGCACCTGGGCCGCGCCGCTGCCCCAGTTCTGCGCGAGGGACTGCGACAGGGGGTCGGGGAAGATGTCTTCCTGCCCTTCCTCCAGTCCCTCGAAGACGGCGCGCGCCACCGACTCCGGAGCGGCCTTCGGGATGTCCAGACCGCGAGTCATGTCGGTGTCCACCGGGCCGGTCAACACGGCGTGGACGGTCACACCCCGCTCGGCCAGCAGCACCCGCAACGACTGCGTCATGTTGAACGCGGCCGCCTTAGAAACCGAATACGCCGCGATGATCGGCAACGGGGCCAGCGCGTTGACCGACAGATTGTTGACGAGCGCTCCCCGCGAACGCGTCAACAGCGGCAGGAACGCCTGGGTCACGGCATACGGCCCGAACAGGTTGACCCGCAGGTGCGCTTCGAGCACGGCCGGATCGGTCAGGTCGTCATAGAGCGCCACGCCGGCGTTGTTGATCAGGACGTCCAGCGACTCCACGCGCTGCGCGGCCGCCCGAATCTGCGCCGCGTCGGTCACGTCCAGGTCAACGGGCGTGACGCGCCGATCCGGGTGGCTCACGGCCCGGCGCGCGCCCGCATACACCCGTGTCGCGCCGCGGCGCAAAGCTTCCTCGACCAGCGCCTGCCCGATGCCCCGATTGGCCCCGGTCACCAGAACTGACTTTCCTGCGATGATCACATCGCCTCCTCGCTCGTGGGTTTCGACTGTCTCGGCAATACAGATGCCGCAATGTCGAGAAAGTGGGCTCTGGATGTGCGCCCAGTTCGCGGCCCGGCCGGCGTCGATACTGGAAGGTGAGACACCCGCGAGGGAAAAGTGGTGACACGTGGTGACAACCGATCTGATTGCCAGGGCACGGGCCGGGGACGGCGAGGCGTTTCGAGAGCTGACCGAGCCACACCGCCGCGAGCTGCAGGTGCACTGCTACCGGATGCTGGGATCCCTTCAAGACGCCGAGGACGCCTTGCAGGACACCCTGCTGGCCGCGTGGCAAGGCCTCGACGGATTCCAGGGACGCGCCTCGGTGCGCACCTGGCTCTACCGGATAGCCACCAACCGGTGCCTCAGCGCGCTTCGCTCGGCCCGCCGACGCCCGGCCAAGGAGTGGAACATGCAGGTCGACCTGCCCGAGCCGACTCGACTCGGCGAAATCGTCTGGCTCGAGCCATATCCCGACACCTTCCTCGAGACTGCGCTGCCGCTGGATCCCGAGGCGCGCTACGAACAGACCGAAGCCGTCTCGCTGGCCTTCGTGACAGCCCTGCAGGTTTTGCCGGCTCGCCAGCGCGCCGTACTCATCTTGCGCGAGGTACTGGGATACCACGCCAACGAGGTGGCCGACATGCTCGACTCGACCGTCGAATCGGTCAACAGTGCGCTCAAACGAGCGCGCGCTAGCCTGCAGCGCCGACTGCCGGCCCCGGGCGAGGAAGGGCCGGCACCGGCCCCCGGCTCACCCGCCGAGCAGGAGCTGGTGGCGAAGTTCGTCCGCGCCTACCAGTCCGGCGATGTCAATGCGCTGGTCACCCTGCTGACCGCCGACGTCAGCGTCTCCATGCCGCCGATTCCGCTGGAATACCAAGGCCGCGACGTCGTAACCCGTTTCTACGCGAGCATCTTCGGCGCCGGTCGGGCATACGACTTGGTGCCCACAAGGGCCAACGGTCAGCAGGCGTTTGGCGCCTACCTTCGCACCCCCACCGGCGGCATCCGCCACGGGGCCGGCCTGCTCGTCCTCACCCTTACCGGCGAAAAGATCTGCGCCCTGACTCGCTTCGACAACGACATGCTCCCGTGGTTCGGGCTGCCCCGATCACTGCCAGGCTGAATCGCACAGGCGGGCAACAGGATTCCCGCACAAGCAGAAGGAAAAGAGACGACATGCGCGCAATCAATAAAGACACCGATAACGTCACCTTCGTTGCCGCCACTGGCCTGAACTAACCGCAACCGAAAGGCGGAGATCACCATGAACAGACCCTCGATCGTGTCGGCGCAGCAGTGGGCCACCGCGCACCAGCAACTGTTGGTGAAGGAGAAGAAGGTGATGCGCGCGCACGACGCACTGGCGGCCGAGCGACGGCGGATGCCCTGGCTGGCGGTGGACAAGGAGTACGAGTTCGAGGGACCCGAGGGCAAGGTCGGCCTGCTGGGCCTCTTTCAGGGTCGGCGTCAGCTGCTCGTGTACCGCGCCTTCGTCGGGCCGGACATCGACGGCTGGCCCGATCACGGCTGCCGAGGCTGCTCGATGATCGCCGACCATATCGGCAACCTCGCCCACCTGAATGTCCGTGACACCACACTGGTGTTCGCCTCACGCGCACCGCAGCAGGGCATCGAGCGGCTCAAGGCGCGGATGGGCTGGCACATGCCGTGGTACACGATCACCGACAACTTCGACGTCGACTTCGGCGTGGACGAGTGGCACGGCACCAACGTGTTCATCCATGACGGCGGCCGGGTGTTCCGCACCTACTTCATCAACGGTCGCGGCGACGAGGTGTTGGGCAACACCTGGAGCTTTCTGGATTTGACGGCGCTGGGTCGCCAGGAAATCTGGGAGGACTCGCCGGAGGGCTACCCGCAGAGTCCGCCCTACGAGTGGTGGGACTGGCACGACGCGTATGGCGAGCACGTACCGTCGCGCTGGTTCGGCGATCCCGATCCGACCGATCCCAACGACCCGCGTCCACCGCGCACCTGACATCACAGGACCTGGAGCCGCCACCGCTTCCGTCCGGCGGGTGCACGCACTGACGTGGCGGCACACACGTCGGCAGTAGGTTTTCTTCCGGGGGAGTGACACCAGAAGGGAGCCTGCATGTCGGGAGCAACCAGTGACGTCTGGGAGGTCATGTCGACCGCGCGCACGATTCGACGGTTCACCGACGAGCCGGTCGACGACGCCACGTTGACCCGGTGTCTGCAAGCGGCGATGTGGGCGCCGTCCGGCGCCAACGCTCAGGCCTGGCGTTTCATCGTGCTGCGGTCAGCCGACCAGCGGGCTGCGGTGGCCAAGGCGGCGGCCCAGGCCTTGGCGGTGATCGAGCCCGTCTACGGGATGAGTCGGCCAGCCGACAACGACCACAGCCGACGGGCCCGCACCAACCGCGCGACCTACGAGTTACACGATCGCGCTGGCGAGTTCACGTCAGTTCTGTTCGCACAGAAGCATTTTCCGACGGCTTCTGAGCTTTTACTCGGCGGGTCCATCTTTCCGGCGATGCAGAATTTCTTGCTGGCTGCTCGCGCCCAGGGGCTGGGCGCGTGCCTGACCAGCTGGGGCGCCTATGGCGGCGAGCAGCTGCTGCGCGGCGCGGTCGGCGTGCCCGACGGCTGGATGATCGCCGGGCACATCGTGGTGGGTTGGCCCAAAGGTAGGCATGGACCGGTTCGTCGCCGTCGGCTGACCGAGGTGGTGAACCTCGACCGCTGGGACGAGCCGGCAGCTGAGCTCCTGGGGTAGCGGTCGTTGTGAACCGAATAGCGGCGTGCGCCGTCATCGAAACGGCGGCGCGCCGCGAATCCGAACGAAGGAGCGATTTGTCGACGACGACGACAAAGCAAACTGATCAGTGGCCGGTGTGGCTGTATTCCACCGGACAAGCAGTCAGCCGGTATGGCCTGGCCCTGACCCTGGCCTGGATTGGTTTCGGCAAGTACATCAAGATGGAAAGCCGGGTCCTGATCGAGCACAGCCCGCTGATGAGTTGGGTCTATGACGTTTTCAGCGTCAGCACCGTCGCGCGGGGTCTGGGAACGCTGGAGATCGTGGCCGCGATCCTGATCTGCTTTCGCCCGTTCTCGGCGCGGCTATCGGCGCTCGGCAGCGCGATGGCGATCGTGCTGTTCTGCGGGACGCTGAGCTTCTTGTCCACCACACCCGGGGTGGTCAGCCGGTTCGTCGGGCCGGTCCCGGTGTTTTCCGCGCTGCCGGGGCAGTTCTTGCTCAAGGACGTCGTGCTGATGGGCGTGGCAATCTGGACCCTCGGTGAGGCCCTGCAAGCACACCGGGCGGCTTCAGTTCTTGATACCCACCGTGATCAGGTCGGAGATGGCCCTGGTTAACAATGGTCGCCGGACCCGGTGTTGCTCGTCGACGATGAATCCCGCGCCCTCGAACAATCGCCGCATCTCGACCGGCGACGGGTGATGCGCCGGCTTCCACCTGCTCGTCGCTGGCCCCTGCAGAAAAGGTTGCCGCGCACTGAGAGTCGAGACCGCCACCAGCCCGCCCGACGACAGCACCCGGTGGAATTCGCGCAATGCCGCGGGCTGGTCGAAGAAGTGAAACGCCGACGTCGTCACGACCGCGTCCAACGTGCCGTCGTCGAAGGGAAGTTGTTCGGCAGGACCGCGCAACCACTGGACATCCGTCGAGCGGGCACGGGCCGCCTTGAGCATGCCCTCGGACATGTCCACGCCGTAAACCTGCCCGGGATGTAGTTCGCGTTCGATCCGGTCAGCCAGAATGCCTGTGCCGCAGGCGATGTCAGCCACCCGCGCAGAGGAGTGCGTGCGTAGCTGCGCAATGACTTCGTCGTGTGCCGGCCGGTATACCCACTGCTGCAGAAACGGCAGGTTGTAGGCCGGCGCCGCGAAACCCCAGAATCGCGTGACGGCGTCGTTGAAACCGCGACGTTGCGCTGCAGCGGTCACTTGATCGAGGTGTAGTAAATCGTGTCGGCCATCGACACCGAATCGTTGGCCTGCGGGATCCTCGGAAGCCCGTTGTCCGCCAACAGTTGGCTCATCGGGGTACCGGTCGAGCGCCAGCCCAACGTGTCCAGATAGGTAGCGACGTCGTTGCGATCGCCCTCATACCCGAGTTCGGAGAATTCGAGGTCGAAGCCATGTGCGCGCCACTTCTCGGTGGCCTTGCGCATCATCTCCCGCGCCTGCTCGTGGTCGACCTCCGACATGTCCGGGATGGCCTCGGTCGCCAGGTGGCTGCCGGTGGCGCTGAGCGCGGAGATGTTGTCCAGCAAGCGGTCTTGCGCTTCTGGCGGGAGATAGCCGAGCAGGCCCTCGGCAATCCATGCGGTGGGCTGGGTGTGGTCGAAACCTGCCTCGATCAATGCGGCCGGCCAGTCGTTTCGGAGATCGACGGCGACGGCACGACGATCGGCTGTCGGCTCGGCGCCCAGACCGGCCAGCGTGGCGGTCTTGAAAGCGATCACTTGAGGCTGGTCGACCTCGAAGACCGTCATTCCCGCGGGCCAGTCCAACCGGTAGGCGCGGGCGTCGAGGCCCGACGCCAGGATCACCGCCTGGCGGATACCGGCCTGCGTCGCGTCGGCGAAAAACGAGTCGAAAAAGCGGGTGCGCGCAGCCATCGCGATAGGCATGTGCTCGAGCTTCCAGGGGGCCTCGTCGTCGTCGACGTCGGCGGCGTCAAGCTCTCCGGTGGCCAGCTTGGTGAGGAAATCCACGCCGACAGCGCGGACCAGCGGTTCGGCGAACCGGTCGTCGATCAGCGGGTTGTCGGCATTGGTGGCGACTGCCCGGGCGGCGGCGACCATCGTCGCTGTCGCTCCCACGCTGGTCGCCAGGTCCCAGGTGTCGTTATCGGTGCGCGGCATTGCGTGCTCCTAAGCTCAGAATCAAGGTTACTTAGTTAGTATAACAAGTATTTAGCCGATATAACAAATCGGGTGAGTCGGCCTGAGATCCAGTGCCGGTCAGGAGCCCGGCTAGTTGATGAACCAGACGTTGTCTTCCCACAGGCGGCGGCTGCGCCAACCGTCGCCGGTGCGGACCAACTCGTGGTGGTAGTAGCCGCCGCAGTAACTGAGCTCGGTCATCCCCGGCAGCCGCATGGGGTTATAGAACATCGCGCGCACCTGCGCGGTGTCGCCATCAATCTGACTCTCGATGTTGGTGATGTAGTGCATTGACATCGGAATCGCCGCGAACCCCTGCGTCAGCCACTCGACGACTTCCTCGCGGCTGCCGGCGACGGCTCCCGCCGACGAATAGTCGATGTGCGCATCGTCGGTGAACACCGATCGATACAAGTCCCAGTCCTTGGTGTCGACGGCGCGGGCGTATCTATTGAGCAGCGTGGTGATTTCCAGTTCGTCGCTGATCCGTTGTAAGTCCATCCGAGATGCTCCTGTGTAGGTTCGTCGTCACTTGCACCATGCGCCGGCCGATCGAGTCGATCCGTTTGCGGGTCAGGTCCTGCAGCGGATGGACGGCCAAGATCATCGGCACCCGGCCGTGGTGGTCGAACACCGGCGCTGCGATGGTGGCTACCGGCTGCGCTCGGCGCGGGGCATGGTCGTCGGAGTCGTCGGATAAAAAACCGATCGTGGTGAATTCGGTCAGCAGCTGATCGGTGATTTCGCGCACGTGGGCGGGCAGACCATCACCAGGAAGTGTGCCGACGACCTGGGCCGCCCGGGTCAGCGCCGGTGTCGTACAGTCCACGTCGAATCCGCGTTCGCGGGTACGGGCCAGCACCTCTTCGAGACGACGGGCCAGCGCGGAACCTGTTGCGGCGCCGCGCAGAATCCACGCTCGCTGTTGGTTATCGGTGTCCCAGGCGGCGAACGCGACCCCGAACGGCGGGGCGTAGCGGATCCGGTCGCCGGGCGCGCCGCCGCCGGCCCGGCCGGCATCCTCGAACGCGCTGATCAACAACCAATCGTCGACCCGCTCGACCACTGAGGCGGCATAGCCGAGCTCCGCAGCGAGCCGCAGTGCGGCCGCGCGAGCGCCGTGCGCCAGTGGGCGTGCGGTATCCATCTGCGCCGCCACCGCTGCGAGGGCGGGACCCAACGAATACGTCTTGTCGACGGGATCGCGGCTGGCCCAGCCGCGAGCACACAGTGTGGTCAAAATCGCGTGCGCAGTCGCCTGAGTGAGCCCGAGTTTGCGCACCACATCGGAGAACCTGAGCCGCTCGTTGCCCGGCCCGGCGAGCAACTCGACGACATCGAGCACGCGAGTGGTTGGGGCCGACGTTGGGATGTCTTGACTTCCTTCCCGTGCGGTTCCTACGCTGAACCTCAAATTATCGAGATGGTATCTCGAATAACCGAGAAACGCCAAAGCTCAAGGGGTGCGCGGGTGCGTGCGGTGGTGCTGCGTGACGGGCGGCTCGAGGTGCGTGAGATCGCCGATCCGGTTCCCGGGCCGGGGGAGCTGTTGCTGCGCACATTGAGCACCGCGATCTGCGCGTCCGACGTGCATTTCATGGATCACCCGGAGATGGGAATCAATGACCCGACGGGCCGCTCGCTCTACGACGCCAACCGCGACATCGTGCTCGGCCATGAGTTCGTCGGCGAAGTCGTCGGGTACGGACCCGGCTGCACAGAACAGTTCCCGGTCGGCACCCGGGTGACATCCATCCCGATCCGTCTGGTCAACGGAGGTGCCAACGGCGCGCGGATCATCGGTCAGCACCCGGAGTCGCAGGGCAGCTTCGGTGAGCTGGTGGTCGTCGCCGAAGCACTGGCCAAGCCCGTCGAAGGCGACATATCCAGTGACGCAGCCGCTTTGACCGACGCGTTCGCGGTCGGCGAGTTCTACGTGCGCTCGGCGCGAATGGAGCCCGGCGAGGTGCCGGTCGTCATCGGCGCCGGCGCGATCGGGTTGTCGGCGGTCGTGGCGCTGGCCCACCGGGGCGTCGAGCCGATCATCGTGTCGGACTACAAGACCGACCGCCGCGAACTGGCTTGCGACCGCTTTGGGGCGCACATCGCGGTCGACCCGGCGAAAACCTCGCCGTTCGACGTGTGGCGCGAGGTGCGTTCCGAGCGCGGGCTGTGGGGTCCGCTCGTCGTCTTCGAATGCGTCGGCGCCTCAGGGCTGATCCAGAAGATCGTGGAATCGGTCGATATGGGCACTCGGATCTATTGCGCCGGCGGCTGGTACACCGGTGATTCGCTGAGCGTCACCGATGCCACCCGTCAGGGTGTCACCATCCAGTTCGGCGGCGGTCCGCACCCGCAGGACTGGTATGGCACCCTCGACGCGATCGCATCCGGGCGCCTCGATCCGCTTCCCAGTGTGGGAGCGATCGTTAGTCTCGACGACGTGCCCGACGCGCTCGACCTGGCCCGAAGGTCTGACGGTCCACCGCGGATCGTGGTCCACCCGAACGGAGACGTTCTGTGAGCGAACAAGATCGCCAGGATATCGGTGATGCCTTGCTGCGCTACGCAACCGGTATCGACCGGCGCGACTGGCCGTTGTTCCGCAGCATCTTCACCGAGGATTGCGAAGTGGACTACGGCGAGATCGGCGCATGGAAGGGCGCCGAGGCGGTCACCGATTTCATGCAGCAGGCCCACGCACTGGCCGGCCACACCATGCATCGCTTGACCAATCAGGTGATCGATGTCGACGGCGACTCGGCGCAGGCGCGCACATATGTCGACGCGCTGATCATGCTCGGCGACAACAGCTCCGGCGTGAACGCGGCCGGTTTCTACGATGACGAGTTCGTCCGCACCGCGCAGGGATGGCAGATCGCCCGTCGGCGCTTCACCCAAGTGCGAGTCGCCGCCCTGGGTGAGTCGACATGAATTTTGCAGCCAAGTACGGTCCGTGGGCCTTGGTTGCCGGCGCATCCGACGGTGTCGGCGCCGCTTTCGCTGAAGGGCTCGCCGAGCGCGGGGTCAACGTCGTGCTGGTGGCGCGGCGCCAGGCGCTGCTGGACGAGGTGGCCACCGGAATCGCCGACCGCACCGGCGTCGAAACCCGGGCGCTGGCAGTCGATCTCGCCGAGCGCGACGCAGCATCGGTCGTCGCTGCCGCCACCGACGACCTGGACATCGGCTTCTTGACCTACTGCGCGGGCGCCGATCCGAACTTCGAGCCGTTCCTGGCCAACCCGATCACCACCGCCGAAGCAATGGTGCACCGCAACTGCATGGTACCGATGCAGCTGTGTCATCACTTCGCTCCGGCGATGGTCCAGCGCGGCCGCGGCGGCATCGTGCTGTTCGGCTCGGGCGCCGGACTCGCCGGTGGGCCGAACATGGTCGCTTACGGCGCCACCAAGGCGTTCGACATGGTGTTCGCCGAGGCGCTGTGGAGCGAGTTGCACGGCAAGGGTGTCGACGTGCTTGGTCTCATCCTCGGCAAGACCGACACTCCCGCACTGCGCCGCCTGGAACACAGCCGCGGGGTGCTCGGGTCGCAAGACCAGGCGCCCCCGGATGCCGCCAGTGTCGGCCAAGTCATCAGCGAAGCATTCGAAAACCTCAGCAATGGGCCGACGTTGATGGTCGGTGACATGATGCGCGCCGCTGTGCAGATGTTGTCATCAGTGACGCGCAACGAAGCCGTTAACTTCATGATCCAGGCCCAGGCCGCCGTCATGGGCGGCGGCTGAATATCACGTGCTCACTTGCTTGATGAAGACACTGACCCGGTTTATCAGTCCGTTGGAATCTTGCTCGAACACAAGGCATTCCGGGTACTCGGTTGGGACGCCGTCGATGTCGAAGGTCTCGCTCAGCTCGACGTAGCACACCCGATCCGAGGCGTGCGAGATCCGCTGCACGTCCAACCGGTAACCCGTCAGCGATGCGAACACGCCACGTAAGAACTTCAGATACGGCTGCTTGCCTTCGACGACGTCGCAATACGGGCCGTCGCGGATCAAGTCGTCGTCGGCGATGGTGGCCGCCAGGCCGTCCCAGTCGTTGACCGCCAGGCACGTCAGGTAACGCTCCACCGCGCCGGCCGCAATCCCTTGACCCATCGCATCTTCATACGCCCACCGCGGCGAAGCATCAACGCCAAACATCCCAGGCCGCTGAGGGCCTGGGATGTTTGGTTGTTGCCGGTCGGCTCAGCCGGATTTCAGAGGCCGAGGAACGCCAGCGGGTCGATCGACGTGGCTGCCGCAGACGCTGCGTCAAGACCAGCGGTGAAGGCATCACCCGGGTTCAACGCCGAGATTGCGTCGATACCGCCGAACAGCGAGTCCAGGTTGAGGTCGCCCCATGGTGTCACGAGCGTGTCGGTGACGGTGTCGGCAGCGCCACTGACGCCCGGGATTGCGGTGTAGACGTTCTCGATCCCGTCGCCGAGGTTGAAGACGTCGTACACCGATCCCACTGTCGGCAGATCCGTGGAAGTGCCGGTGACACTCGCGACGGTGAACTCGGTGTTGGTCAAGCCCAACAGGTTGGTCACGTCCTCGTTGCCGACGATGCTTCCCATTTGGGTCGTGCCGTCGTAAATGTTGAAGTCCTGCGGGGCCAGCGGGAGCGAGAAGCCGTCGATGCTGGGCGTGCCGCCGCCGATCTGCAACAGCGGCGGTGCACCAAGGATCGAGTACACGGTGTCGTAGCCTTCGCCTCCGCCTTGAAGGATGGGGTCGAAGGCGGTGCCGCTGATCGTGAACGCGTCGGCGCCGATGCTGCTGTCGCCTGCCTCGAGGCCGGTAAAGGCGTCGCCGGGCTGCATCGGATTCGCCGCGTTGAAGTCGCTGAACAGCGAGCTCAAGTTGTAGTCGCCGAACGGCGTCGCCAGGGTGTCGGTGACGGTGCCGTCGGATCCCGGAGTGGCGATGTAGACGTTCTCCACGCCGTTGCCCAGGTTGAACGCGTCGTAAACCGATCCCACGGTCGGCAGCTCCGCAGCAGTTCCGTCGCCGGTCGGGGTAGCGCCGGTGACGATGAGTTGAGTGTTGGTGAAGCCCAACAGCTGCGTGACATCCTCGCCGGTGGTAATGGTCCCGACGTCGGTGGCACTCGACCCGCTGCCGCTGTAGACATCGAAGCTCTGGGTGGCGAAGTCGTCACCAGGAATGTCAGGGTTACCCACCGACGAGCCGCCGAGCTCCAGCAGCGGCGGAGAGGTGGCCAGCTGGGCGACCGGGTCGAAGCCTTCGCCACCGGCCGCAAGGGTCGGGTCGAGGGTGAAGCCGCCGATGCTGAAAGCGTCTGGCGCGCCTGTGATTCCGCCGACCTCGAGGCCGGTGAAGGCGTCGCCCGGCTGCAGGGGCGCAGCGGCGTCGATACTGCCGAACAGCGAGTCGAGGTTGATGTCGCCGTTCGGCGTCACCAACACATCGGTGACGGTGTCGCTGCCGCCGGCCGCACCGGGAATCGCGGTGTAGATGTTCTCGTATCCGTTGCCCAGGTTGAACGCGTCATAGACCGACCCCACTGTCGGCAGCGACGAGGCATCGACACCGGCAGCGGCGTTGTCACCGACGACGGTGAACTCGGCGTTGGTCAAGCCGAACAGACTCGTTACGGTCTCGTTGCCCTGGATGCTGCCCAGGTCGGCGCCGGTGGCGGGGTTGTACACCTCGTAGTCTTGCTGGGCCAACGGGAGGATGCCGAGGATGGTCCCGCCGCCGAGGGTCAGCAGCGGCGGAGCAGCGCTGAGCGGGCCGACCGGGTCGAAGCCCTCTACGCCGGGCGAGGTGAAGGGGTCGAAGGTGTAGCTGCCGATGGTGAAGGCGTCAGCGCCGGTAGCACTGACGTCGCTGACGTCGGCGGCTGCGACGGCTGCCTGCAGGAACGCCGAGGTCACCAGCCCGCCTGTGGCTGCTAGACCAGCAAGTATCAAGCGACGATACATCGTTTCTCTTTCTACGTGTGTTCATTACCGGTGAGTAACGGCACAGGAGATTACTCAGGAGAAATATAGGGAGTCAATACAATTTTTGAAGAAATCTCAGGCTCCCAGCGTGATGCGCCGCGCTCGTCAGCGCCCCGCAAGCCTTCTAGCTGCAGAAATGCCGCCTTTTGACTGCGGGTCATTGCGAGAAATTTTTACACACGGGTCTAGTATTTTCCTGACGCTCAGGGGAGTCTCAGCTGCCAGTGACCCGGCCTGGAGGCCGCCCGACGATGCTGCAAGTCGCCCCGAAGGGCTGGGCGGCGGTGCCTATACTTCAGGAACGGATAACGGGATTCTCCCTTAAGGAGAAGCCGTTTTCGAAAGGAGGGCGACGTTGGCAGGGGCCTGTGCCGGCAAGGTTGCTCTGGTGACGGGCGCCAGCCGCGGGCTGGGGAAGGCGATTGCACAGCGATTCGCCGCCGAAGGCGCGACGGTTGGGCTCACGGCCCGCACCATGGAACCCGATGCCAAATATCATGGCTCGCTTCGCCAAACGCTTGACGAGATCACCCGGATTGGCGGGTCGGCCATCGCGATCCAGGCCGACCTGTCGAAGCCCGAGGACCGGGAGCGACTGTTGGCCGAAATGGTCGAATCTGTTGGTCCGCCCGACATTTTGGTGAACAACGCCGCGGTGACGTTTCTCCGTCCGCTTGACGAATTTCCGGAACGGCGCGTGCGGCTGATGATCGAAATGCATGTGTTGGCGCCGTTGCATCTGACCCAACTGGCCATCCCCGCCATGCGCCAGCGCGGCCGCGGCTGGGTGCTCAACATCACCTCGGTCGGCGGCGACCTACCTGAGGGCCCGCCGTTCGCCGAGTTCGACCGTTCAGCCGGATTCGGTGTCTATGGGACGGTCAAGGCGGCCTTGAACCGGCTCACGAAAAGCCTTGCGGCCGAGCTCTATGACGATGGCATCGCCGTCAACGCTGCCGCCCCGTCCAACCCGGTCGCCACTCCCGGTGCGGGCGCACTGGAGCTGGCGAAGACCGACACGGAGGACATCGAGCTCATCACGCAGACCGCACTGATGTTGTGCACCGGCGACCCGAAGTCGATGACCGGCCGGATCGCACACACGCAACCGTTCCTGCGTGAGGTCGGATGGTTGCGCTGAGTGATCCGCTGCCGGGTAACGCGAGCCCGCGAGTTGCTTGATGAAAATTTCAGCTACGACCCGCCGCCGCTACGCCTTTCGGCTTCGGCGAGAGTGAAGTAATTCTCTTCTTCCTGCACGAAATGCAGCCGTAGCAGAGCATGCAGCCCGTATAGGCACGCGAGGAGGTCGTCCACTTGGCCTGCGTCGATTGCCCCGCTTTCCCGGGCGAGCGACAGATGTGCGCCGATCCGGCCGCTGAGCCGTCGTATCTCGGCGTGAGTTCGGCTCATTGTCGCGGTGGCCTCCCCGCTGCCCAGCGGGTGGGCCAGCGCCGGGTAAAGCTCGGTTTCTTCAGCAAGCTCATGGGGAAGAATCCGGTCGGTGAGCAAGGTGTGCACACGGTCAACTGTCCGGAGCGCAATGTGATCAGGTGCGGTGGCCAAGCGGTCGGCCGCGTCCCGCAACAATCCAACGGTGTCGCGCAGTTCGTCGTGTTCGGCGTCGAAGCGCCGCAGCATTTGTTCGGTGCGTGCGGGCAGGTCGACCGCGTCGGCTGGATTGCCACGCAGGGCGCGTAGCGCGTTGAGGATCACGGCAATGTCGATACCTTCCTGCAGTAGCGCTCCTGCAGTGGGTGGCAGCCATCCGATCGAGGCGACGGCCATCGCCACCAGGGAAAGACCCATGCCAACGGTGGCACTTTGCACGGCGATGCGCCGCGACCAGCGGGCGATGTCCATCGCATCGGCCAGTCGCTCCAACTGATCGGTGGTCAAGACGATATCGGCGGCTTCAGAAGAAGCGGTGGCACCCCGCGCACCCATCGCCACGCCGATATCAGCCGCAGCCAAGGCGGGGGCGTCGTTGACCCCGTCACCGACCATCACCGTGACCGCACGATCCTTCTCCGAACGCACGGCGGCGACCTTGTCTGCTGGGCTTTGTTCGGCGTACACGTCGTCGAGCCCCAATATCGTGGCGACCTCGCATGCTGGCTCGGCGCGGTCTCCGGTGAGCATGACCAATCGATGTAGGCCGGCGGCGCGTAAACGGCGCAGGGTGCGCGATGCGTGACGCCGAAGCGGGTCGCGCAGCAACACCGCACCGGCCGGCTGCCCGTCGACGCAAACCCACGCGATCGCCGCATTATCCAGCCGCGCGCGGTTCACCGCGGCGCGGGCCCAACCGGCATCGACGTTGTCGTGGCCGAATTTGCCGACCTGGATGGTGCGCTGTTCGACGGTGGCCGTGACACCGCGCCCGGGTTCTTCCACGACGCCGGCGGGCAGCGACAGGTGCAGGTCGCGATTCAGTGCCTCGCTGACAATCGCTTCGGCCAGCACGTGTGGGGAGGTCTGCTCAGCCGATGCGGCCAGCCGCAGTACCTCCGCGGCATCGTAGTCGGGTGCGGACGTCACGTCGATCACCACGGGCCGCCCGATCGTCAGGGTGCCGGTTTTGTCCATCACCAGAGTTGTTGCGCGACCGAGAGTTTCCAATGCGGCACCGCTGCGGATTACCACACTGTGGCGCGACGCACGCGATAGGCCGGAGACTATCGCGACCGGCGCGGCCAGCAGCAGCGGGCACGGAGTTGCCACCACGAGCACTGCCACCGCACGCACCGCCGACCCGCTCGCCAGCCATGCCGCACCCGCCACCAATACCGTCAACGGTAAGAACCAGGCCGCGTACCGGTCAGCCAGCCGCACCACCGGCGCGTTCTCTGCCCCGGCCTGCGCAGCCAGCCGCACAATCTGGGCGTAAGTGCTGGCGGCGGCGGTAGCGCTAGCGCGCATCTCGAATGCGTTGCCCGCGTTGACGACTCCACTGCGCACCGGTTCACCTCCGGCACGCTCCACCTGCAGCGGCTCTCCGGTCAGCACCGACTCGTCCAGCACCGCAGCCGTGCCGACGATGCGACCGTCCGCGGGAACCACTTCACCTGGGCCGACGACCAGCAAATCACCGATGGCAACTTCGTCCAGCGGGATCAGATACAGCGCTGACCCGACGCGGCGACGCGCGACCCGAGGCGCATGCTCGAGCAGCGCACGCAAATCATGAGACGCCCGCCGCTCGGCCGCCGCCTCGAGCGCTCGACCACTGGCGAGCATCACGGCGATCAACGCACCGGCAAGATATTCACGCACCAGCAGCGTGCCGATCAACGACAACACCGCGATCATGTCCACTCCGACCCGACCGGCGCGCACCGCAAGCCCCGCCCAGGCCAGCGCGGCGAGCACCGCGACCACCGTGCTCGCGGCCCAGCATCGATCGGCAATCGAAGGCGAGCCGGCCAGCCAGGCGATCCCTCCAGCCGCCAATGCGCCGACGGTGAACGTCACCAGCACAGGCTCGACTAGCCGAGGTACACGAGCGAGCAATCCCCGCGCCGCGGATGCACCACCGCCCATACCAATTCCCTTCGGCATACGGGTCCAGTTGCTAGCTTCTCGGGCTATCTCGAATCTGACTAGGGCCAGGCGTCACCTATCGATGGTCGACAACAATTCATCCCCCGTTGGGCCTTTTGCCCTACAGCGGACTTGCCGGTCGATACCACGATGGCTGAGTGATCCACGCGAGCGTGTCTCGGCACCATCAGCGGATCCGCGAACCCCGATGACGGCGGAGACGAGCACCAGCCCTGACATCCCGGTGTTGACCGCGACCAACGTGGGGATGGCTGCGGTCCCGGAGGTGATGGATTGGCTGGCCACCTCAGTTGACGGCCTTTCCAGCGCCGAGGCGGTTGCGCGTATGTCACGCTGCGGCCGGAACGCGGTTCACACCCACCACGTTAGTGCGCTTGCGGTGCTGGGGCGTCAACTGCGCAACGCGGTGCTCATTTTGCTTTTCGGAACGGCGGTCGTGTCGTTCTTCCTCGGCGACAGCATGCAGGCACTCATCATTGGCGTGATACTCGCGGCGAGCGTCTCGCTGGGCTTCGTCAACGAGTACCGTGCCGAAAAAGCCGCTGCTGCTCTGCATTCGCGGATGCGCCACACCGCCGTCGTGCGCCGCGACGGAGAATTCGTCACGCTCGACGTCGTCAATCTGGTACCGGGAGACGTGATCCGGCTGTCACTGGGCGAGGCTGTGCCTGCCGACGTGCGACTCATCGAGGTCAGTGGCCTGGAATGTGATGAAAGCATCCTGACCGGGGAGTCGACGGGCGCGGAAAAATCGCCTCAACCGGTACCCGCTGGAACGGAGTTGGCCGAGTCAAGCGACTTGGCGTTTATGGGCACGATCATCAGCGCCGGCGAAGGCCTCGGGGTGGTGTACGCCACCGGCAGAAACGCCGAATTCGGGCGCATCGCAGCAGGTCTCGGGCAGGCTCAACCCGAAACCGAATTCCAGGCGGGGTTGCGCCGTTTCTCGTACCTGCTTCTGCAGGTGGCCCTCGCGTTGATGGTGATCATTTTGGCCAGCAACCTGCTGTTACAGAAGCCGGTGATCGATTCGGTGCTGTTTTCGCTGGCCATCGCCGTCGGCATCACTCCGCAACTGCTGCCCGCGGTGGTCAGTGCCAGCCTGGCGACCGGGGCGCGTGAACTTGCCAAGCTGAAAGTACTGGTCAAGCGGTTGGTCTGCATCGAGGACCTCGGCGATATCGACATCCTCATCACCGATAAGACCGGTACGCTCACCAATGGCCGAATCAGTTTGATCGATACCGTCAATGTCGCTGGCGCGCACAGCCCATCCGTGCAACGACTGGGGCTGCTGGCCACCGACGTCGATCTGCGGTCGGGCGGTGCCAGCGCCAACCCGCTCGATGCGGCGCTGTGGGCGGATCCCCAAGCGCACACCCTGGTGGACGGGGCGGTGCGGCGCGCCATCTTGCCGTTCGATCCGGTTCGTCGGGCAACGTCGGCGCTGGTCGACGACAACGGGAGTCGGGTGCTGGTAGTCAAAGGCGCCCCGGAACAGGTGCTCGCCCGATGTCAGATGCCGGGCACCGAAGCCGCGGACACTCTCGACGCGCTGTTTGCCGCCGGGCGGCGGGTGGTGGCCGTGGCGGCCAAACCGGCCGCCGAGTTGACCACCATCACGCCCGACGACGAGTGCAACCTGATGCTGGCCGGCTTCCTGGTTTTCGCTGACGAACCCAAAGCCGCCGCACGCCAGTCGCTTACCGAGCTGGCCACGCTGGGTATCGAGGTGAAAATCGCCACCGGGGACAACCCGCGGGTCGCCGAGAAAGTCTGCACTGATCTTGGTTTGCAATCCAAGGGCACGATCACCGGCGCAGAGTTGGACACCCTCGATGACGACGAGTTCACCGAGGCGGTGCAGAATCACTCCATTTTCGCGCGTATCTCGCCAGAGCAGAAGGCGCACCTAGTCGAATCAGCCCGCCGCGGTGGGCGATCCGTCGGTTTCCTCGGTGACGGAGTCAACGACGCGCTGGCGCTGCACGCCGCCGATGTGGGGATTTCGGTGGACAGCGCGACCGACGTCGCAAAAGACGCTGCCGATGTAGTGCTGCTCGAAAAAGATCTTGGCGTACTGGCGACCGGTGTCGCCGCGGGCCGGCGCATATTCGCCAACACCATCAAATACGTGTTGATGGGGACTTCCAGCAACTTCGGCAACATGTTCAGCGCAGCCGCCGCCTCGGCGCTGTTGCCGTTTCTGCCGATGCTGCCCAGCCAGATCCTGCTGAACAACCTTCTCTATGACAGCTCGCAGCTGGCAATCCCCACCGACAACGTCGACGCCGACCAACTGCACGCACCATCACATTGGAACGTTGCTTTCATTCGCCGTTTCATGCTGTTCTTCGGGCCGATCAGTTCGCTGTTCGATTTTCTGACATTCGGTTTGATGCTCGGTGTGTTGAACGCCGGCGCCACCGAATTCCGCACCGGCTGGTTCGTGGAATCTCTTGCCACGCAGACGTTGATCATTTTCGCCATCCGTACCCGCAAGGTCCCGTTTTTTCGCAGCCGACCGAGCCGGTGGTTGACGTCGACCAGCCTGACCGTGGTCGCCTGCGGAGTAGTGCTGACGATCTCGCCGGTGGCCCGAACTCTGGGGTTCACCCCGCTGCCGTGGCAGTTCTACGCGGCACTGGGCGGATTTGTGGTCAGTTACCTGATTCTTGTCGAGTTGGCCAAGAAGCTGTTTTACGCCGAACCGATGCCGCTGTTCGGGGCGTCGCGTCGCACTCGGGGCCGACGGCACCGCATTCACCGGCGTGCCGCTCGGTTCAGCTTCGTCAATGGCAATTCGAAGATCCCGCATCCCGCGTCCACATGATCAGGAGGCGTGCCCGGCCTCGGCCGGTGGTGCTGCCGTCGCCGTACTCCGGACGACGAATCAGCTTCCCGATCCAACTGCTGCGCGCCGAGATTCAATCATTCGATTGCGCACGATGTGTTCGACCAAGATTGGAACAAACGTCTGAAGCGGAGCATCGACGAACTGTTGCGCAGCCTCGTCGCACCACCGCCTTATCTGGGCCGTTCGCTGATGGTCGCCGCGGCCCTCATGCTCAGCCAACTTTTCTGCGACATCAGCCAACGACCGTGCAACCGTTGCGGGGCGGGTCGCAGGGATGCCTGGGTCGGTGCGCCGTTGTGACTCGGCGAGCACGCGTCGCGCAGCCTGCTCGTCAGCCTCTGGCGGAATGACTTGCAGCGTGAGGTGGCGGCCGTCTTCTCCGATAACGATGAGACTGGCCGGCTCATCGCTGGTGAAGCTCAATAATTCGATTGTGCGGCCGGCGACCTCAACCAGCGGCGGTGTCTCATCCCAACCGTTTCGGCGGTAGCCAATCATGACGACCCGCCCAAGCCGATCGGATACCGACGCCACCAAGCCCGGTAGCTCGTCGAGCAACTGCCGTGAACGCGGCCACCAGGCGCCATCAATATGCTCTACGGAAAGTCGCCAGCGGTTTAGCTGCAGTCTACTTTCTTGTTGCATTCCAGTCACTTTCGATCTATTCGTCATTGCTGTGCCACACCACCACATCATGGCCTGGTCGGTTCGGTAAGGGCAGGAAGTCCCTAGCCCGACGTCCATCGACCGGGTCGGGCGTCACAGCGTCATCGCGCATCGCTGCCAATCACTCAGGAGTCTGCGTTCGAGGGCAGGAGCCGTTGGCCCCGCTTTCAGTGCCTTTGGTCCCTTGTCAACCGTTTTGGGATGCCCTTGGGTAGAGGTAGACCTGGAACCACGACCCAGAGGATTCTGCCCATGCGTACCGTCTACCGCGAGCGGCTAGCCGACTTGGCCGGTCGGATCGGCGAAATGTGCGGGCTGGCCGGGATGGCGATGAAGCGCGCGACGGAGGCGCTTCTGGAAGCCGACATTGTCACCGCCGAGCAGGTGATCCGCGACCACTCGCGGATCGTCGCGATGCGGGCTGAAGTCGAGAAAGAAGCGTTCGCGCTGCTGGCCTTACAGCAACCGGTGGCCGGCGACCTACGGGCGATATTCAGCTCGATAGAAATACTGAGCGACACGGAACGTATGGGTGCACTCGCTGTCCACGTTGCCGAGATCGCCCGACGGGAATATCCGAAGCATGCGGTTCCCGCAGACGTCGGTGCCTACTTCGCCGACATGGCCAAGGTGGCAATCGCACTGGGCGACAGCGCGAAAGAAGTCTTGAGTTCCCGCGATCCGCGGGAAGCCGCTCGTTTACACGAACAAGATGACGCCATGGACGAGCTTCATCGGCGTTTGTTGACCGCGCTGCTGGACCGAGAGTGGCAGCACAGCGTATCCGTCGGTGTTGAGACGGCGCTGCTGGGCCGCTTCTACGAACGATTCGCTGACCACGCTGTGGAAATCGGCCGCCACGTCGTTTTCATGAGTACTGGTGCCTGGCCTGCGGAAGACGAGATATCCACTTACTAGGGCTTATCGGACGGCTGCACCGGAGATTGACTGCTCGGCTGACCGCGGGGGATGCCGGCGAGCTTGTCGGCGAACTTCGCTTCTGCCGCCGCCCGCAGGCGCAGCAAGTGCTCGGACGGGAAGATGTCAGGCGCAGGCTCGCGGTCTTTGAGCAGCAGCCGCGCCAGGGTGACCTTGTGCACCTCGGTCGGACCGTCGGCCAGCCCCAGGACGAAGGACTCCACCAGGTGCTGGACGAACGGCATCTCGTGCGTGACACCGAGCGATCCGTGCAGCTGCAGTGCCCGGGCTGACACGTCGTGCAACACCTTCTGCATCATCGCCTTGACCGCCGAGATGTCGGCACGGACAGCCTTGTAGTCGTTGTGCTGGTCGATTTTCCACGCTGTCTGCAAGGTCAGCAGGCGGAACGCTTCGATCTCCATCCACGAGTCCGCGACCATCTGTTGGACCAGTTGCTTGTCCCCGAGCACTTCACCTTGCGTGTGCCGGGAAACTGCGCGCTCGCAGAGCATGTCGAATATCCGTCGGACCAGGCCGACCGTGCGCATCGCGTGGTGAACGCGGCCACCGCCCAGTCGAGTCTGCGCGACGACGAACGCGCCGCCCCGCGGCCCGAGCATGTGGTCGGTGGGAACCCGGACATTGTCGTATCGCACGTAACCTTCGCGTCCTCCGCCGCCGAAGGGCTGGTAACCGAGACCGACGTCACGTAAGACATTGATACCGGGCGTCTCAGCGGGCACGACGAACATCGAATGGCGTTGATATGGCGATGCATCGGGATCCGTCACGGCCATCACGATCAAGAACGACGCGATCGACGCGAAGGACGAAAACCACTTCTCGCCGCTGATGACCCAATGATCGCCGTCCGGCACGGCGGTCGTGGTGAAGACTTTCGGGTCCGCGCCGCCCTGCGGCTCGGTCATCGAGAAGCACGACACAATCCGGTTGTCCAGCAGTGGTTTCAGATATCGCTGCTTGAGTTCAGGAGTGCCGTAATGAGCCAGTATTTCGCTGTTACCGGAATCCGGCGCCTGTGAGCCGAACACGATCGGCGCACATTCTGAGCGCCCGAGGATCTCGTTGAGCAACGCCAGTTTCACCTGGCCATGTCCTGGCCCGCCCAGATGCGGACCCAGGTGAGTAGCCCATAGCCCGCGCTCCTTCACGATCTGCTGCAGGGGAGGAATCAGCGCCTGCCGCACCGGGTCGTTGAGATCGTGTGACTCCTTGATGATGAGATCGATTGGCTCACACTCGGCGCGGACGAAGTCGTCAACCCAGGCGAGTTGTGCGGCCCATTCAGGGTCGGTAGAGAAATCCCAGCCCACCGGCCATCCTTTCGCTACTTATTCGTTGATGACCACGTCTGCCTGCGGGCTGCCGCCTCCTCGGTGGCGTGGCTGAGTACCTGGTTGCGGTTCTCGAGTTCAAGGGCCGCTTGCAGGCCCGCGGCATCGGTATTGACCTGGACCGCCCGCTTGGTCAGCTGTACACCTAGCGGAGCGAGTTCGGCTATGCGAGAGGCTATTGCGAGTGCACGTTCGAATAGCAATGCCGGCTCCACCCGCTCGCTGACCAGCCCTCGGCGGTCAGCTTCCTCGGCTGAGACCATGCGGCCGGTCAGCATCCAGTCGGCTGCGACGCTGGCACCGACGATGCGGGGCAGGAAGTAACTCATTCCCATCTCCGCGCCGGACAGGCCGAGCAGGATCGCCGCGTTGCCGAATGTTGCGGTTGTCGAGCAGATTCTGATGTCGGCGGCCAGGCATAGTGCCAAGCCGGCGCCGACGCAGGGACCGTTGACCGCGGCGATCACCGGCTGGGGAATGTGGCGAATCGCCAGCGGCAGCGACGCCATCCTCTCCTGGAAGTGCAGGCGGTCGATCGCCGGCGCCGTCGCCTCGGGTACTTCCGGGCCGAAGTTCCGCATGTCGATGCCGGAGCAAAAGCCCCGTCCAGCGCCCGTTATCACCACAGCATTAACCGACGTGTCTTCGGCCAGGGCCGCCAATGTCCACTTGAGCTCGTCGACCATGACGTGGTTGATCGCATTGAGCTGATCGGGCCGGTTCAGTTGCAAGACCACCACGCCGGCCGACGGTGTCTGCACGCTCAGTGTCTCGTTCACCGTCAATTGAGCTCCCTTCGTCGCGAGCCCCGAGACGCTCATTCGCTGATTGGAAGAATGCTATTCTTCCGGGCGGTGCTCCCGCAATCGGGTACTAGACGAAGTCCGAGCCTCCATCGACATTGATCGTCGCGCCGGTGACGTAACCATTTCGCCGCGACGCCAGGTAGGTGGTGATCGAGGCGATCTCTTCAGGAAGCCCCGCGCGGCCCAGATCGCACGGCTGGTGGAAGTTGTTGTCAATCCAGGTCATAACATCGTGCGGGTTCGTGGCGTCAAGACCCTCGGCGGCAAGAATATCCTTGAGCTGTTCAGTGAAGCTCGCGGTCACGATGGTACCCGGACACACGCAGTTGACTAAAATCCCGTCCGGAGCAAGGCTTTTCGACAGATTCTTGGTGACACTCGACAGTGCAGCCTTTGACGCGGTGTAGGCGACGATGCGCGGATTCTGCCGCTGAATGGAGTGTGCGGACAGTGTCACGATGCGGGCCCAGTCTGCGGCACGCAGCATGGGCAATGCCGCGCGAACAGACCGAACGGCTGACATGGTGCCGAGCGTGAACGCGGCGTCCCATTCGGCGTCGTCCATCTGCTCGAAGTACCCGTCGCCCGGGCCGATGGTGTGAACCAGGCTGTTCAGCCGGCCCCAGCGGTCGGATACTTCGGAAAAGCCGCTTGCGATGGACGCGGCGTCGGCCATGTCCACGCTGATCCCGACGGCATCGGGCGCACCTGCCCTTCGAAGCGATTCGACCGCAGCGTCCAGTGCTGCCCTGCCTCTGGCCATCACGGCGACACTGGCCCCTTCGGCCGCCAAGCCCTGAGCGATCGCTAGCCCCATGCCCTTGCTGCCGCCGGTGACGACGGCGTTCGATCCGGCCAGACCCAGGTCCATCGTTGCTCCTTAGCGTCGGTCGCGCACGGTGATGTCGGCAATCGTTTCGGGTGTCACGCCGAGTCCGCGCAAGCAGAAGCGGAGGGTACGTTCGCGGACCTCCGCACGCTGGCAATCGCCGGTGGCCCACTGCCGTTCAGTGCTCGCCCACACCACGCCCTGGATGGACCGCGCTTCTATTACCGGATCGATGTCGTGAAAGACGCCGCAAACCAGGCCACGGTGCAGTTGTTCGACGAGCGGCGTGAGCATCTCCGCGTACGCAGGCTGAATCAGCGCAGGAGAGGCGAACATCTGCGACTGGGCCTCCAGAGACAGGGCTCGCAAATCAGACTCGGTCCTGCCGTCGAACGCGAGATCAAGGCGTCCGTCGATCCAGGCGGCTACCGCTTCGACCGGGTCGGCGGTCTTGGCCATTTTCCTTTTCAGTCTCCGCTTTTCAGCGCGGGCCATCTCGAGAAAGACCTCGGCAACCAGTTGGTCCTTCGATTCGAAGTGTCGATAGAACGCGCGGGTGCTCAACCCAGAGCGCTCGAGCACCGCCGCGATGCTGAGCCCCCCAACTCCCAGATCTCGCACAACTTCCGACGCGGCGACCATGATGGCGCGGCGCACGTCGGGGTCGGGAGCGAGCTTATTCCGCCGACGGGTGAGTGGGCGAGTCATGCGCTGGCATCATAAGTGGCGAGATAGTCCGCGAACCGCTCGCGGACGCCCTCTGGCGTCAGCCCGTAGTCGGCCAGATCGTAGTCATGAGTGCCACGCGACCCAGGTTTGTGCTCACCGGCCCACTGCTCGACGGAACGCGCCGTGGCTTCGGAAAACGTCAAGCCCAAAGAGGTGTAGCTAGCCTCCAATGTGGCTACCGGGTCGCGCTGGAGGTCCGCGAATGCGACATCGGAAAACCGCTCGCCGCCAACACGTTTGCGAAAATCCATCGCCCGATGAACAGCCTCGGCCCAGCTGTCGAGCTGCTCTGCGCCCAGCTCTTCAGGATCGTCGCGGTCGCTACTCCAGCTGCGCACGTACCGGATGAGGCTACACACCGAACCCATGACCATAGCGGGATCGCGGTGGCTCCACAGGAATTTCGCATTCGGATAAGCGTCGACGAGTGCGTCGAGGGCGAACATATGCACGGGCGTCTTGAGGTGCCACAGCGTCGGCGGGCAATGCCACTGCAGGAGCTTGAGCACCCGACGGTGAAACGTGTAGGTCTCGCGCATATCGCAATGCATCAGCCACGCCAGGTAGCTCGGGACGCGAACAGCGCCGTCGAAGTGAAAGGTGCGAAAACTCATGCCCATCAGGTCCTGACATTCGGTCGCCGCCGTCGCCTCGGAGTTGTAGAGCGTCTTCATCAGCGGGAACATGTCGTTCAGCATCCGCAGGCCTTCCTCGGCCTGGGCGATACGCGGATCGGTGTGTTGGGTTGCGGCCTCCGGCGGCGGTGTCGGCGCCTGCGATTCCCACATCCGCAGTGAACGAAACTGGGGGTCAGCAGCTACCAGTTGGCTCAGCGCGGTGGTCCCGGTCCGGGGCAGCCCGATGACGAAAACCGGCCCGCCCACTACCTCGTCGTCGATCTCCGGGTGCTGCGAGTAAGTGTCCTCGACCTTGAGACGCTGGATCAGCGCGTTGCTGATCGTGGCGTGTTGAATGATCCGGCCCATCTCGGAAAGCTCGGCTTCGGTATTCAGCGCATCAACAGTGCGTTCCAAACCCTCTCGGTAGTAGGGCGACCCGAAATCGCACAAACCCGTCGCGGCGCGGGCGCCGGCTTCCAACTCGTCGGCCGAGAACATCACAGTGTGAACCTTTCGTGCACGGCGCGTCGCCGCCGCTGGAGGACCGACGCCCGCTCGTCGAAGGTGATCCTCGCGGTATCGGCGGGCAACGCGGTGGCGATCTCGTCGAACGCCACCACCCGAGCGCGCGGTGTCGGCGCTGTCGTGGTGCGGACGCAGCGCAGAATCATGGCGCCGTTGCTGAATCTCGCGGTGTCAAGCCAATTCGCCACCCCGGGATCGCGCCCGCACACCACCACCCGCACCAGCCCATCAGAGTCCACGACGGCCTGATGCGCGTTCAGGCTGGACTGATGGCGACCGTAGTGAATCGTTTCCCACCACGGATTACCGAGCGAGAAGCTCCAGTAAACCCCTTCGGGTGGTTCGACTTCCAGAATCAAAGCCTGATCAGAACCGAGTTCCCAACGCCCGATCACCGGCTTGTTCTCGGCGGCTGCGCCCATCGCGGTGCGGTCGATCGGAGGCAGAAAGCCGTTGGGCGGCGCCGCCTCGCCGAACCGCAGAAAAAAATCGAGATTGTCGTGAACGAAGTCGCCGAGGGCGATCAGTTGCCGTGACACCACGTGATCGGGATCGACCGTAGGAACCTCGCGTTGCACCGCATCGCCGATCCGTTCGATCCGCAACGACGAGGGCACCTCGGTGTCCCAGTCGTAGAAGAAATGCCGCACCGTCAACGTGGGGTGGGGGCCATCGATCGCGCATCCAGTTCCCGTCGTGCTCGTCGGCGGACAGCACCACCTCGAAGTTGCCGTCGGCATCGGCGTCGAGTTCGTCGACCAACGCGTTCGCGGTCGAGGCGATACCGTTCATCGTCTGCAGCCCGACATATCGGGCCGTGCCACGGTTACCGAACAGCCGGTAGCTCTCACCACCGCGCATCGTGGCGCGGGTATACAGACAGTCCGGACACTCCATGCCCCACGTCACGACGTCGTTGGTACTCGCGCGTTGGACGCACAGGACCGGGTCAGGATCGAATCGCAACGCCTCATCGATACCGGCGGCCAACAGCACCAGGAGGTGCCGCATACCCGCCGCGAGATCGATCGCATTTCGGTTTGCGGGGTCGGATTCGACGATTTGTGCTGCATCGGCGAGTTGGTGCATCAAATGCGACCACGCCGCAGGTAAGTCCACGTCGCCGCTCACCGGTGTCTCGGTGGACGCCTCTGCAATCGAGTGCGGCAGCCACGCCATCGGGCGTTCCGCAGCGCTCACATTTCCACCATTTCCACTCGCCTGGGTAGGCGCAAGGGACTAGTTATCTGAGAACAACGTTTTCGTTTAATACTCGATCACAATGACAGCAGACCCTGAGACTGTCAATGGCTATTGCGCCAAGCAGAAGCCAGGGCTGTAATAATCGCGGTTCCACAACCGTGGTTTCTGGTTGGCGGATCTGAGATACGCAGAGAGCGGAGGATCGTGACGGCTGTCGACGGTGTGACGATCGTGCGATTCGACCATCCACCGGTCAACGCTCTCGACTTGGACTTGCTCGAAGTCATTATTGCCTCGATGCGAAACGTCACCGGGCCTGTCGTCATCACTGGCGCCGGTCGGTGTTTCTCCGCTGGTGTCGACCTGCGCGCGCTGGTCGACGGTGGCACCGAATATGCCGAACGCTTCATCACTGCGCTGTCGGAGGCCTTCCTTGCGCTTTTCGACCACCCGGCACCGGTGGTCGCCGCGATCAACGGGCATGCCATTGCCGGCGGATGTGTCTTGGCCATGTGCGCCGATGTACGACTGATGTCTGCCGGAACCATTGGTCTGACGGAGATGGCAGTCGGTGTTCCGTTCCCGGTAGCCGCACTAGAGATATGCCGATCTGCGATGGGGACGTCGGTGACCCGGGCAGCGCTGCAGGCCAACACAATTGACGCGGCCACCGCCTTGGCCCGCGGGTGGATCGACGCGGTTGTCCCCGACGACGAGCTGATTGACCAGGCGTTGGCGACGGCGCGCGAGCTCGGCCAGTACTCCCCGGCTGCGTACGCGGCGACCAAGCGTCAGCTGCACCAGCCGGCACGCGCGGCGATCGATGCCGGCGCGGAAATGGACGCCGAGGTGCGGGCCAGTTGGATCACCGAGGAAACCCGCATCCGCATCGCCGCATTTGTCGAAGCGCTGGCCCGCAACCGCTGAGTTGGCCGATCGTGAGCTTCTGGATCTCCCACGCCGCGGAGACGCTGACCGAGGAGATACCGGCGGCGCCTGACGAAGTGCGCGACTTCTACGTCGATCTGGACAACATCAAAGTCGTCCATCCGCTGGTGGTTTCGGTGCAAACCATTTCGCGCAGCGAGACCGCGGACGGCTATCAGCAGACCTATCGAGTGCGCGACCGGATCCCGATGGGGATGCTCGCCATCCGGGTGAGCTACTTTGCGCGGGTCGAGGTCCCGGTGCACGGGGATGTGCTCACCGAGGCGCGTCAGTTCCCCCGGGTGCGGCTGCGCGGCACGGTGACGTTCGAGCCGATCGATTCGGGTACCCGCCTGACCGAGCGGCTACGGATTGCGGCTCCCCGTCCGCTGGCCGCGATGACCCGGCGCGAAGCGGTCAACGCACACATCGCGATGCTGTCGGGCATCCGCAACCATTTCGCACAGTCGGGTCGATGAGCGGGCGGCCTCGCGGTAACTCGTATCAGTGGTCAAAATTCTTCGGCAACCGCAGCGCGCCGTCTTTCTCCGGGCAATACGCCTTGATCCCGTCCGATATCACCTTGTAGGCCTGATCTTGGGATAGCCCTAAATCCGTTAGCCGGTACTCCTCGGCAAGCAAGGCGTAGCTGCCGTAGTTGTCGCAGGCAGCGCGCCCGTAAGCGATCAATTGCTCGGGTGCACCGGGAATGTATTGCGCGGAAACCAATGCAACAAACTGATCATCCTGGTCGTCGGCGTGCGCGACGGCGGTAGTCGTCAGCGCGACTGCCAGTAGTGCGCCGAACACGTAACGCCTCATTGGGGGTAGCCTCCGGTGTCTGTTCGTCGGTTCTCGACGGCGTAGAACACCGACGCTAAGCGCACGCGTCAGCAGCTCATAGTGGCGAAAGTCCCGTCGTCAAGTGCCGAAAGGCGGCGCCGCTGCGCTCCGAATCATCGCAGTTGGCGCCGCAATTCACGCTTGAGCACCTTGCCGTAGCTGTTCTTCGGTAGCTGGTCGACGGTCAGGTAGCGCTTGGGGCGTTTGAACCGGGCGATGCGCTGCAGCAGGTGCGCGTCCAGCTCGGCAGTGCTGATCTGGTCGGCTCCGCCGATGACGATGAACGCGACCACGACCTCACCCCACTCGGCGTCCGGGGCCCCGACCACGCACGCTTCGGACACGGCCGCATGCTCGAGCAGCGCCTCCTCCACTTCTCGGGGATAAATGTTGGTGCCGCCGCTGATCACGACGTCCTTCGAACGGTCATGCAGCGTCAGGTAGCCACGCGCGTCGAAGGAACCCATGTCGCCGGTGCGCAGCCAGCCGTCGCGCAGTGCCGCGTCGGTGGCAGCGGGGTTGTGCCAGTAGCCGCACATGACAACGTCGCCGCGGCAGACGATCTCACCGATCTCGCCCACGCCTGCCGGTGTGTTGTCGTCGCGCAGCACCGCGACTTCCATGCCCGACCGCGGGTAGCCCACCGAACCCAGGATCGCGTCGTCAGCCCCGTCGTGGTCCGCACGGCGCAAGCCGGTGATGGTCATCGGCGACTCGCCTTGGCCGTAAATCTGGGCGAAGACCGGCCCAAACGCCGCCAGCGCCTTCTTGATGCTCTCCACGTACATCGGGCCGCCGCCGTAGACGATGGTCCGCAGCCGGCTCGGGCAGGCGCGACCGGTTTCGACGAGCCGCTGCACCATCGTCGGTGCGAGGAATGCGCTGCAGCCCGGATGCTGCTCGCACAGGTCCAGGAATTCGCCCGGATCGAACCCGCCACGTTGCGGTATCACCTGGCGGGCGCCGCGCAGCACATAGGCCGGAATGTAAAGCCCGGAACCATGCGACATCGGCGCGGCGTGCAGCAGGCTGCACCCTTCATCGGGTGCGTCGATGTCGGCGAGGTGGGCGATCGTCATCGCCATCAGGTTGCGGTGGGTGAGCATCGCGCCTTTCGACCGGCCCGTCGTCCCGCTGGTGTAGAACAGCCAGGCCAACGTCGACGGATCAGTGCACGGCACTCCCGCTGGCGCAGCGGTCAGTCTAAGTGAGTAGGCTTCTGCCTCAACGTTTTCCACCGGGAAGCCGCAGTCTGGGCCGAGCTGGGCGGCGATCGATGCCGACGCGAAGACTTGTGAAACGCCGGCATCCTCCAGGATTTGCACCATCTCGCGGGGATGCAGCTTGTAGTTGATCGGAACCGCGACGGCCTCGGCCGCCCAGATCCCGAACAGCAGTTCAACGATCTCCGGGCGATTCTCACTGATGATCGCGATCCGCGCGCCCGCCGGGAAGTGCTGCCGGATCGACCCCGCCAGGTGCAGCGCGCGGTCGCGCAGCTCCTGCCAGGTGTAGCAGCGCCGCACGCCGTGATACACCGCGCCACGGTCGGGGAAGCGCTGCGCAGTCTGGTCCAGCAGCGCGAACAGGTTCACCGGGCCGTCCACTCCGATGTCAACGCATACTTCGACAGGTACTTCGTGGAGCTCCATCCGCCGTCGACCACGATGGTTTGCCCGTTGATGAAACTGCCGCCGGGCGAGCACAAGAACGCCACCGTGCTCGCCACGTCGTCGACGGTGCCCAACCGCTGGTGCGGTGTCATCTCGGTGTTGATCCGGCGAAATCGCGGATCCTGCAAACGCTCTTCGGTCATCGCGGTCTGGATCACCCCGGGAGCCACGGCGTTGCAGCGTATTCCGTGCGACCCGTACTGGCAGGCGATATGGGTGGTCAGTGCGGTCAGACCACCCTTGGCCGCGGAGTATGGCCCGCCGCGGAGACCACCCACGACGGCGAACGTCGAGGTGATGTTGATGATCGCCGAGCCGGGCTGCATGTGCGGCAGTACCTCACGCGCCAGCCGAAACGGAGCGCGCAACATCACATTGAGGAAGTAATCCAGTGTTTCGTCGTCGGTGCCGTGCAGCGGCGTGGGATTTCCCACCCCGGCGTTGTTGATCAGGAAGTCGATGTGACCCCATCGCTCGACAGCGGTCTCGACGATACGTCTGGGCGCGTCGTCGGCGGTCAGATCGACCGCAACGGTTGCGATGCGGTCGGGGGCGCCGATGGCTGCTACCAACTCAGCCAACCGCTGTTCATTGCGCCCGGTGGCCAGCACCGCCATGCCCATCTCGGAAAGCTTGGTCGCGCATCCGAAGCCAATACCGCCCGTTGCGCCGGTCACGATCGCTACCTGCATGTCATCCGTCCGTCTTCGTCAGGGCCGCCTGGATCCGGTGCTTGAGCACCTTGCCGGCGTCGTTTCGGGGGAGTTGCTCCCAGATAACCACTTGCTCAGGCGCTTTGAATGTGGCGACTCCTTGGGCTTGCAGGAAACTACGCAGGGTTGCGACGTCGGGCTGCGGTTGGTCGGTGGGGACGATGACGGCACACGCGCGCTCCCCGGTGCGGTTATCCGGCAGGCCGACGACCGCGACCTCCGCGATACCCGGGTGATCGATGAGAATGTCCTCGACTTCCTTGGGCGAAATGTTCTCGCCGTTGCGGATGATCACGTCCTTGGCCCGTCCCGTCACGACGAGATAGTCGTCGTCAACCCAGCGGGCGAGATCTCCGGTGCGGAAATACCCGTCGTCGTCGAATGATCCGGCTTCGTCTCCCGCGTGCAGGTAGCCGACCAGCATCTGCGGCCCGCGCGCACAGATTTCGCTGTCACGGAGCGCGATCTGCGCGAATCCGGCGCGTCCGTCGGTGTCCGCGGCGTGCTCAGGGTCGAGCGGAGCGCCGACGGTGGTCACCGGAACTTCGGTTGAGCCGTACACCCGGGTGACCACGGTGCCTTCGAAATATTCGGTTGCTCTGCGGATCAACGACGGTGACACCGATGCGCCGCCGCAGATGAACAGTTTCAAGCCTGGTAATCGGGTGCCGGCGCGCTGGGCGGCGGTGAGCATCTGCTCCAGAAAAGGCGTCGCGCCGGCCATGTGAGAACAACGTTTCGTCTCGATGATCTCGACCGCTTCATCGGCGTTCCAGCGTTCCATCAAGACCGCCGACGTGCCCAGCAACAGCGGACACTCGAACGCATAGATCGAGCCGCCGATGTGCGCGACCGGCGACGGCACCAGAAACCGGTCACCGGGCTGCACCTGCCAATGGTCGCGAATCTGGCAGATCAGAGCATGTATCGAGTTATGGCTGTGCAGAACACCTTTCGGGTGGCCAGTGGTTCCCGATGTGTACAGGATCATCCGCACCGCATCCGGATCCAGCGTCGGCAGCTCGATCCCCGGCGAGTTCACCGCAGGCAACGGCGCGCCGCCGCGAACCACGACAACCTCAGGCGGCGAATCCATCTGGCCGACGACCCGGTCCAGCATCGCGGCGTAGTCGAGCCTGCCGAAATCCGATGGCACGAATATCATCCGAGTGTCGGCGTCATTGAGAATGAAGAGCAGCTCACGATCACGTAGTGACGGCAGGATCGGGTTCACCACCATCCCGGCCATCGTCGCCGCCAGGTAGACAATCGTCGCCTCGTGCCAATTGGGCAGCATCAACGACACCACGCTGCCGGCCGGCATGCGCGTCAGCAGCACCTGCGCCAGGGCCGCCGCCCGCTCGTACAGGGTTTGGCAGTCCAGCTGGCAGGCACCGTCGATCAGCACAATTCGCTGCGGTGTGCGCCGGGCGGCGTCCACCAACGAGTCAGCCAACGTGGCACGCACCCACCACCCGCGGGCGTAGGCTTCGGCCGCCCGCTCGTCATCCCAGCGGACCCTTCGTCCACCGATCAGTTTCCCGCTCATGTTGCTTGACATTGTTGATCTATGGCAATCCAAGCCGAGATTAGCCGCGGACCCGACGCATCGTCATCGAGTGACGGAAACGTGCTGCGGGATGCGTATTGATCGTCACTTGGGCGACCTCGCCGTCGGACGTGCTGTAGGTGCGGTGTACTTCGAGCCCCGGGCCGCCGGCCTCGACGCTGAGCTCCTCGGCGAGTGCCGGTGAGATCAGCACCGCGGCGATTTCCTGACGTACTTCGACGATGCTCAACCCGAAGAGGTCTTCGATCAGCGGGAAGATCGGGCCGGTATGACGTTGTAGCAGCCTGCCCACCGCCGCAAATGACCGGTTGATGTAGTACTCGGTCCGGCACACCGGGAACTCTGCACCCTCGATCTGCCGGAAACCGCGGACGGCCAACCATTGTTCTCCGCTGGTGAGCCCGGTGCGGGTGGCCAGCTCGTCGTCGATTCGGACCATCCCGGTGGACTCGATCGCGAATTGGGCACCGGTCGCGAAGGCCAGCAGGTCGTTGATCGACACGACGTCTTGAACATAGGAGTCCGACGAGGGCCGCGGAACGACGAGCGTGCCGGCCCGCGGCCGCGAGGCGACCAGATTGTCGTCACGAAGCCGCCGCAACGCCTCCCGGACCGTGTAGCGGCTGACCAAAAACCGTTCGCATAGTTGATGTTCGGTGGGAAGTTGCGATCCCACCGGGTACACTCCGTCGACGATTTCCTTACGCAGCGCCCGTGCGACTTGCAGGTAGCGGTGGTCGGTTGCTCGGTCGTCAGCCATGATGATCGTCCTGCCGCAACGCCAGCACGCTGCCCTCGGCATCGGCCGAAACGTAGAGGGTGCCGTCCGGCCCGGCGGCGATGCCGGCGAACGGTCCCTGCGGACCGGAGAACGGCGGCATTCCCTTCAGCGGCTTGGGAACCACGCCGGGCGGAGCGCCGAGCGGCAAGCCGGAGGCAATGGTGTGCCGGGTTGCGTCGTCCAAGTCAACCACGATCAACGCTTTGGCGTCGGCGTCGACGACGTACAGCTTGCGCCCCCGCACCAGAAGGCCTTGCGGCCGTTGTAAATCGGCCACCACGGTTTGACTGCCTGACCCGGTAAGGCCCACCACCCGACCGGCGCCCGCTTCGGAGACGAGGCAGGTGCCGTCGGGTGCGACCGCCAGACCAATCGGGTCATGCAGACCCGAGCCGATCACCTCCGTCCGCCCGCCCTGGATCGACAACACTCGTCCGGTTCCCAGTTCGGCGGCCACGACCACACCGTCGGCGGCCAGCGCAACGCCGTAGAGCTGATCGAATCCGTCTGCCAACACCTCGGTTTCGCCGTTTGCGGGCCGGTAGCGCGACACCTGGCCACCCGAGGTGGTGACGACGAACTCGCCTGGTCCCGCCGGAGCCAGACCGCGCAGGAAACCCGGGTAGCCCGGGGTGAACAGCATGCCCACGGTCTGCAATGTTCGATCGGGCAGCAGCATGTAGAAGTAGGTGCCGTCAGCGATATAAAGATTCCCGTCGCCGCCGACGGCCAAATCCAGCGGCCAGTTCAGCCCGCCCGGTAACACGGTCGAAGTCTGTCCGCCGTCGAGGATTTCGGTGATCTCGCCGGTGAAGTTGGAGACGAACAGCCGATCGCCGACGAAGGTCGAGTTGTCCAGGCCGGGTTGCAGATCGGCCAGCACGGTCTGCTCGCCGGTGCGCGGGTCGATACGTAACACCTGGCCGCTGTGCACCTGGGTCGAGACGATGCGGCCCGCCGAGTCGAACTTCACCGAATCTGGTAAGCCGAGTCCGGTGGCGACTCGTTCGGGCGTACCTCCGTTCAGGTCGATGCGCCAGATTTCGTTGGCGCCCATCACCGGGAAGTACAACAAGCCGTCCGGGCCGACGTCCATCGCGTTCGGGGACGGGACATTCTCCAGCAGCACCCGCGGTGCGCCGCCGTCGAGGTCAAGCTCGAGAAGCCGTCCGCCTTCCCGGCATTCGCCGATGAACAACCGGCCTGCATGGACCGTGATCCCGTTGGCGGATGGGAGATTGTCGCGCAGCACCCGGGTGCGGCCGTCGGTGCCGCGGACGCTGACCCGACCGTCCATGACCTCGGTGGCGTACATGTTGCCCAATGAGTCGAAAGCGACATCGTCGGGCGCGATGATGTCGCCACCCTTGGGGCTGATGGTTTCCAGCCGACCGGTCCCGACGTCGAGGGCGCTGATCTGGCTGCCGGTCACTTGCGCGATGTAGATCCGGCCGTCGGGGCCGGTCCGTAGACCGTTGGCGCCGAACAGCCGGCTCGGCGGGGTGAGCCGCTCCAGGTGCCAGCCCTCGGCGAGGCTCGGCGAGGTTCCTCCGCTGGCGCGCCCTTCTTGCAGCAACATCGGTGGGTGACCTCCGGGGCCGTCTTGTCAGGGCTGTTTGTGCCGGTGACGTTAGCAACAGGGCTTGGTCCAGACAATAGGTGCGGAATGCTCCAATGACCGCACTTGACGCCTAGCCATTTGCAGAGAATCATATTCTCAATTATGCGCATTTGCCTATTTTGTCCGGACAAGCGCTGTAATGGCTAATAACCTGCTCAATCTCGAGCATCGCGTGGTGGTGGTGGCCGGCGCCGCGGGCGGCGGCATCGGCACCACCGTCACCCGCATGGTCGCCGAGGCCGGTGCGACGGTGATCGCGGTGAGCCGGTCCCGGCAGAATCTCGACGAGCACATCGCCCCGCTGATCAAACAGGGGCTGTCGATCGTTCCGGTAGCCGCCGACGTCGCGACCGACGACGGTGTGGCCGCCGCGATGGAGCAGGCGGTCCGAGCCGACGGCGACCTGCACGGGCTGGTGAACGTGGCAGGCGGGGCAGCGCCGTCGACGTGGATGCCGTCGACCCGGGTGACCCGCAGCGACTGGCGTGACCTGTTCACCCAGAACCTGGAAACCACGTTTTTCATGAGCCAGGCCGTGGCCGCAGAACTGAAGTCAGGCAAACGTCGGGGGTCGATCGTGTCGATCTCCTCGATCAGCGGGATGAACACCGCGCCGTTCCACATCGCCTACGGCACTGCCAAGGCAGCGGTGGCGGCGATGACCCGCACCATGGCCGTCGAACTGGCTCTCGACGAAATTCGGGTCAACGCGGTAGCCCCCGGCGTTACCGCGACACCGGCCTCGCGCACGTACGTCGAGGAAGACGCCGAGCGCGACCGCCGTGCCATCGCGATGGGTCGGCGCGGCCGCCCCGAGGAGATCGCCGGCGCCATTCTGTTCCTGTTGTCGGACCTGTCCAGCTACATCACCGGGCAAACGCTTCTGGTAGACGGCGGCCTCGACCTCAAATGGACACATCTGGACGCCGACAACACCTCGCTTTTCCTCAAAGACGACTCCTTCCGAGCGGCGATAAGGAGCATTTGATGACCGATCTAGCCAAGGATGTGAATTCGGCAGCGGCTGAGGAACTTTCGAAACCCAAGACGATCGGCGTCGAGGCGTACATCAGCGAGAGCTACGCCCGCGCCGAGCGCGACAAGCTGTGGCGAAAAGTCTGGCAGCAGGTTGGCCGTGTCGAGGAGTTGCCCGAGGTGGGCAGTTACCTGACCTACGACATTCTCGACGACTCGATCATCTTGGTGCGCACCGGCGACACCGAGTTCAAGGCCCACCACAACGTCTGCATGCACCGTGGCCGCCGGCTGATCGACACGCCCGAGGGGGCGAAAAACGCCTGCGGGCGCGCCCGCAAGTCGTTCGTGTGCGGTTTCCACGGCTGGACCTACGGCCTGGACGGGACCTGCACGCACATCCGCGAACAACAGGACTGGCAGGGAACGCTGACGCCCGAGAACACCCACCTGCGACCGGTCAAGGTCGACACCTGGGGCGGTTGGCTGTGGATCAACATGGATCCCGACTGCGAGCCGCTGGCCGACTATCTGTTTCCCGCCGCGAAGATTCTCGACCCGTTCGGCCTGGAAAACATGCGCTATAAGTGGCGCAAGTGGCTGTCCTTCGATTGCAACTGGAAGGTCGCGCTGGAGGCGTTCAACGAGACCTATCACGTCTTCACGACGCATCCGGAGTTCAACAAGTTCGGCGAATTCAAGGGCTGGGCCAAGGCGCAGGGCAAACACAGCAATATCGGCTATGACGCCCCGGACGATCTCGCGGCGACCAAGTCCAAGATCCGCCTCGGCACGGGCGCCGACCCCCGCGTGTCGACAGCAGAGATGCAGGTCTACACGATGGAGGAAACCAACACCTCCACCACCGAGACGCTGGTGAACGCCGCCAAGCGGCTGGTCGACGAATTGCCCGAGGGCACACCGGCCGACAAGGTTCTCGAGCACTGGCTGGCGTCCGCGCGCCGCGACGACGAGGCCCGCGGCGTGATCTGGCCGACGATTCCGTCCGACGTTCTGGGGCAGGCGGGCACCGCATGGCAGATCTTCCCGAACTTTCAGATCGGTCAGGGTCTGACGGTTGCGCTGTGCTACAGCGCCCGGCCGCATCCCAGCTACAACCCCGACAAGTGCATTTTCGAGGTGTCCGTTTTCGAGCTCTACCCGAAGGGCCAAGAGCCGCAGACGGAGTGGGAGTACACGCCGGTTGGTGATCCCAGGTGGCGGTCGGTTTTGCCGCAAGACTTCTCCAACATGGCGGCAGTGCAGCAGGGCATGAAATCCCTGGGCTTCCCGGGCACCAAACCCAACCCGTACCGCGAACGCAGCACCGTCAACCTCCATTACCAGCTGTCGAGGTACATGGGTGCCGGTGAGCCTCAAGAACTTTCAGAATAAGGAGCACCCACTGGCATGACGATGTTCCAAGACGGCTGCGGGCCAACGCAGACACCCGAGGATATCGACATTGATGCGCTGCGTGAGAAGTATCGACAGGAGCGCGAAAAGCGGCTTCGCAAGGAAGGTTCCAAGCAGTACATCGAGTTGGAGGACGACTTCGCCGGCTATTACGAAGTGGACCCCTACACGCCCGCGACGCCACGCGAGCCAATCGCCGAAGACATCGACGTCGCCGTCCTCGGTGGCGGCTTCGGAGGCCTGCTGTCGGCGGCCTACCTGAAGAAGGCGGGTGTCGACGACGTGCGGATCATCGAGCTCGGCGGCGACTTCGGCGGCGTTTGGTACTGGAACCGCTATCCCGGGATTCAATGCGACAACGAATCCTACTGTTACATACCGTTGCTCGAAGAGCTCGACTTCATGCCATCGAAGAAATTCGCCGACGGCGCCGAGATTTATGAGCACTGCCGCAACATCGGGAAGCATTTTGGCCTCTACGATTCGGCGATCTTCTCGACCCAGGTACGCCACCTGCGCTGGGACGACCAGATCAGCCGCTGGAGGATCAGCACCAACCGCGACGACGATATTCGGGCCCGCTTCGTCGTCATGGCATCTGGTCCGTTTCACCGGCCGAAATTGCCTGGTATTCAAGATATTAAGACGTTCGCCGGGCACAGCTTCCACTCGTCACGGTGGGACTACAACTACACCGGCGGAGACGCCACCGGGGGTCTGGACAAGCTTGCCGATAAGCGCGTCGCGGTGGTCGGCACCGGCGCCACCGGCGTCCAGATCGTTCCGTTCCTGGCCCGCCACGCCAAGCACCTGTACGTGTTCCAGCGCACCCCGTCCACCGTCGACGAGCGCAACAACACCGCGACCGATCCCGAATGGGTCAAGTCGCTGCAGCCGGGGTGGCAGAAGGAGCGGCAGCGCAACTTCCACTCTTGGACGTTCGAGGGGATGGCGCTGGGCCAGCCGGATCTCGTGTGCGACTTCTGGACCGAGCTGGGGCGCAACACCGCGGCGCGGGTGCTCGCCCTGGACGACCCCGCGTCGCTGACACCGGAACAGTTCATGGAAATCCGGGAAGAGGAAGACTACAAAGTCATGGAGCGGCTGCGACGACGCGTCGATGCCATCGTGGCGGATACGGCGACCGCCGAGTCGCTCAAGCCTTATTACCGGTTCCTGTGCAAGCGGCCCTGCTCCAACGACGATTTCCTGGCTAGCTTCAACCGCCCGAATGTGACGCTGGTCGACGTTTCGTCAAGCAAGGGCGTCGAACGTGCCACCGAGAAGGGACTTCTCGCTAACGGCGTCGAATACGAGGTCGACTGCATCATCTATGCCAGCGGTTTTGAGATCACCACCGAAATCAGCCGTCGCTACTCGATAGAGACGATCGAAGGTCGCGACGGGCAGTCGCTATTTGACCACTGGCACAACGGTTACAAGACGTTGCACGGCATGACCAGCCGCGGGTTCCCGAACCAGTTCTACACCGGCTTCACCCAGGTTGGCATCTCCGCCAACATCGCCGCCAACTACGAGCTGCAAGGCGAGCACATCGCCTACATCATCGCCGAAGCACTGGCACGAGGCGTGACCACCCTCGAGCCCAGCCAAGAGGCCCAGGATGAGTGGTGCGCGACGATTCGGGAAACCGCGATCGACAACTCCGCGTTCGACGCGCAATGCACGCCCGGCTACTACAACAACGAAGGCGGCGGAGCCGGAGCCGCGGAAGGGGAGGGCATCCGGTCACACCTGGGCGAGCCCTACGGCCCCGGTTTCTACGCGTTCGAGGACCTGCTGCGGGCGTGGCGCGACAAGGGCGACCTGGAAGGTCTGGTCTTGGGAACTTGAACGAAAACCCGCTGCAGCAACTCAGATTCGACGACCGCGTCGCCGTCGTCACCGGTGCCGGACGGGGCCTGGGCCGCGCGTACGCGGAACTGCTTGCATCGCGCGGAGCGAAGGTTGTCGTCAACGACCCCGGCGGCAGCCTCAAAGGCGAGGGTAGCGAAGTCATCGACGCCGGGCCGGCCGAGCAGGTGGTCAGCGCGATCGCCGCGGCGGGGGGACAAGCCGTCGCGTGTGCCGAGTCGGTCACAACCCGCGACGGCGGCAATGCCATCATTCAGACCGCGCTCGAACACTACGGTCGCCTCGACATCCTGATCCACAACGCTGGCAACGTCCGTCGCGGCTCGCTGAAGGAGATGAGCTACGAGGATTTCGACGCCGTGCTGGATGTCCACTTGCGTGGCGCTTTCAACGTTGTGCGGCCGGCATTTCCGGTGATGTGCGAGGCCGGCTACGGGCGCATCGTGCTGACCTCCTCGATCGGCGGCTTGTACGGAAACCGCGGCGTGGCCAACTACGCAGCCGCCAAGGCGGGCGTGATCGGACTGTCCAACGTCGCGGCCATCGAAGGTGCCGACGACGGTGTGGCGTGCAACGTGATCGTTCCGGCCGCGGTGACGCGAATGGCGGATGGGCTAGACACTTCTGCCTACCCGCCGATGGGCCCGGACCTCGTTGCGCCCGTGGTGGCTTGGCTCGCACACGAATCATGTTCGGTGAACGGCGAGATGTTCATCGCGCTGGCAGGCCGGGTGGCGCGCGCGGTCATCGCCGAAAGCCCTGGCGTGTGCCGGCCGTCCTGGACGGTCGAGGATGTCGGCGAGTATCTGAATGCGATCCGAAAGATGGAGGCGCCGCTAATTTTTCCGGTCGTGCCCGACGGTCATGACCAGCACATCCGCTACAGCTTCGAACTGGCCGCCCAGGATGCGCACCATGCCTAGCGGACCACTGACGGGTGTGCGCGTTGTAGACCTCACGGCAATGGTGATGGGCCCGTACTGCACGCAGATCATGGCTGACATGGGTGCCGACGTCATCAAAGTCGAACCACCTCAAGGCGATAACACCCGCTACATCTCGGTGGGTCCGGCGCCGGGCATGAGTGGCGTGTTCGTCAACGTCAACCGCGGCAAGCGCAGCATCGTGCTGGACCTGCAAACCGACGCCGGAACACGGGCGCTGCGCGCGCTTGTCGAGACCGCGGATGTGTTCATCCACTCGATGCGCGCCAAAGCGATCGCCAAGCTCGGCTTCGCCTATGAAGACGTCGCCGCGATCAACCCAGAGATCGTCTACACCAATTGCTACGGGTACGGGCGCCGCGGACCCGACCGCGATCGGCCTGCCTATGACGACACGATCCAGGCTGAATGCGGCCTGCCCGCGGTACAACAGCAACTGACCGGAGAGGCCGACTACGTCGGAACCATCATGGCCGACAAGGTCGCCGGCCTGACCGCGCTGTACGCGACGACCATGGCGTTGTTTCATCGCGAGCGTACCGGGGAGGGACAGGAAGTCGAGGTCGCCATGTTCGAAACCATGGCCTCGTTCATGCTGGTCGAGCATGCCAACGGTGCCATGTTCGACCCTCCGCTCGGACCGGCGGTGTATCCGCGTACGGTGGCGCCCAACCGTCGTCCGTATCGCACCAGCGACGGCCACATCGCCGCCCTGATTTACAACGACAAGCACTGGACCGCGTTCATGAACGCGGTGCAACCGCCGTGGGCCAGTGAGCTGTATTCGACGCTGGAACAGCGCGCCCACCAGATTGACACCGTCTACGGATTGGTGGCCGAGACGATGAAACAGCGCTCGACCGAAGAGTGGCTGGCGCTGTTTCGCGAACTCGAGATACCGGCCGCGCCACTCAATACGCCCGGCGCGTTGTTCGACGATCCACATCTCAACGCCGTCGGCATGTTCGAGACCGTGGACACCCCGCACGGACCGGTGCGCTTCCCGGGCGTACCCACCTGGTTTTCCCGGACACCGGGTCACGTTGCAGGGCCGGCGCCCGAGCTTGGCGCCAGCACCGCAGAAGTGCTCGCCGAAATTGGTGCGAGCAGACACAGAATCGCCCGAAATAGACGGTCAGAGGGCGATTTTGCGTCTGCTCGCGAAGGAAAGGAATTGTAGGAATGGGCGTTCCAGTTTATCGGAGGATTCTCGACCTGTTCGAGGCCGAGCGTGTGAATACGGTGTTCGGTATCCCCGACCCGAACTTCGTGCACCTGTTCCTTGAGGCAGAATCGCGTGGCTGGGCGGTGATCTCGCCCCATCACGAGGAAAGCGCGGGCTTCATGGCCGACGCTGTCTCGCGGATGACGGGCAAGCCGGGCTTGTGCATCGGCACACTGGGACCGGGCGTGGCAAATATCGCCGGGGCGATGATGTGCGCCAAGGTGGAGAACTCGCCAGTCATCTTCCTCGGCGGCCAACGGGCGCGCATCACGGAGCGGCGGGTCCGGCGTGGACGTATCCAGTTCGTCCGTCAGGAAGCACTTTTCGCGCCAACGGTGAAGTACAGCGCCTCGATCGAATATGCCGACCAGACCGACGAGATCATTCGAGAGGCGATTCGGCGCGCGATGTCGACGACGCCCGGCCCGGCTTACGTCGAGTTTCCGTCGCACGTGATTCTGGAAGAGTTGGATGTACCAGACCCGTTGCCGCCCGGCGCGTATCGGCTTGTCAACCACGGGGCAGGCGCAAGGGAGATCGCCGAGGCAGCCAGACTGGTGCGCGAGGCCGAGCATCCGATCCTGCTGGTCGGCCACGGCGTTCACACGTCGCGCACCGGAGAGGCGGTCAGGGAACTGGCCGAGCTGATGGCCTGCCCGGTGATCCAGACATCGGGTGGCACCTCGTTCATCCCCGGTCTGCAGGATCGCACTTTTCCCTACGGTTTCTCTTCTGCGGCAGTCGAGGCCGTGGTCGCGTCGGACCTGTGCATAGCGCTGGGGACCGAGCTCGGCGAGCCGGTTCATTACGGCAAAACACGCCACTGGGAACAGAACAACGCCGCTCGCAAGTGGATCTACGTCGAGCAGGACCCGTTGGCGATCGGGGTGAACCGGCCGGTGGACGTGCCGCTGGTGGGAGACCTGCGTGGCGTGGTGCCGCAGCTGGTCGAAGCGCTGAAGGACACCCCGCGTTCGCCGTCGGCCGACCTTGCCCGCTGGATCAAACAGGATGCCGACCAGCTCGCCGAACTCGCGGAGACCGCGCCCAGCGGCCGCAGCCCGGTCCATCCGGCGCGCTTCGTGGTTGAGGCGACCAAGGCCTTTCCGCCCGAGGGCATCATGGTCCGCGACGGCGGCGCGACGGTCATCTTTCAGTGGACCTATTCGCTGGCCAAGCCGCGCGACGTCATGTGGAACCAGAACTTCGGCCACTTGGGTACGGGCTTGCCCTATGCGATCGGGGCTTCGGTCGCCGACGGTGGCAAGCGGCCGGTCATGCTGCTGACCAGCGACTCCTCGTTCATGTTCCATATCGCCGAGCTGGAGACCGCCGCGCGTCTCAAGCTGCCGCTGGTGTGTGTGGTGGGTGTCGACCACCAATGGGGTCTTGAAGTCGGCGTCTACAAGCGCACGTTCGCTCAGCCGTCACCGCAGCCGGGTGTGCACTGGAGCAAGGATGTGCGCTTCGACAAGATCGCCGAGGGCTTCGGCTGTTATGGCGAATACGTGGAAAAGGGAGAGGAGATCGGCCCGGCGATCGAGCGAGCGTATGCCAGTGGCAAGACCGCCGTCGTGCACGTTTGCATCGACCCGAAGGCGAATTCCGAGGAGATGCCGAACTATGGTGAATTCCGCACTTGGTACGCAGAAGGCACCCAGTAAAAGAATTAGGAACGCGGAGAGGAGAAGCCATGCGCGAATACCTGAACTTCTACATTGACGGCTCCTGGGTCGACCCGTTGCGGCCCAATACTTTTGACGTCGAGAACCCGGCCACCGAGCGGGTGTCCGGGCAGATCTCGCTCGGCTCGTCCGCCGACGTCGACGTGGCGGTACGCGCCGCCCGACGGGCTTTCGCCGGCTGGTCACAAACCAGTCGCGAACAGCGCCTTGATCTGCTGGAGGCCATCCTCGCCGAATACGGCAAACGTGCGGGCGACCTCGCCGACGCGGTCACCGAAGAAATGGGTGCGCCGCCGTCGCTGGCCGCCGGCCCGCAGGTCCAACTCGGGATCGGTCACCTGGTGACGGCGATCGATGTGCTGAAGAACTTCCCATTCGAGGAGCAGCACGGGGCAACGCTGATCACCAAGGAGCCGATCGGCGTGTGCGGGCTGATCACGCCGTGGAACTGGCCGCTCAACCAGATCGCGGTCAAGGTGTACCCGGCGTTGGCGACCGGGTGCACGATGGTCCTGAAACCGTCTGAGGTGGCGCCATTCTCGGCCTACATCTTCACCGAGATCCTCGATGCCGCGGGCGTGCCGGCCGGCGTCTACAACCTGGTCAACGGCGATGGCCCGGGCGTCGGTGTCGCGCTGGCAAGCCACCCCGACGTCGACATGGTGTCGTTCACCGGATCCACCCGCGCGGGTGTCGAGGTGGCCGCGAATGCCGCTCCGACAGTGAAGCGGGTGACTCAGGAACTCGGCGGCAAGAGTCCCAACATTGTCCTCGACGACGCGGGCTTCGCTGACAGCGTTCGCGCCGGCGTGGTCAACATGATGCCCAATTCCGGGCAGAGTTGTAACGCGCCATCGCGCATGCTGGTCCCGAATTCGCGGATGGCCGAGGCGATCACCATCGCACGGGAGACCGCCGAGCAGGTGAAGGTCGGCAACCCCGACGATAAAACGGCGATCGGGCCGGTGGCGTCGAAGGCACAGTTCGACAAGGTCCAAGGCTTGATCCAGAAAGGCATCGACGAGGGTGCGACCGTCGTGGCCGGCGGCCCGGGTCGCCCGGCAGGTCTGGACAAGGGTTACTACGTCAAGCCGACCGTCTTCGCCAACGTCACCAACGATATGACGATTGCGCGCGAGGAGATCTTCGGGCCGGTGCTGTGCGTCCTTGGCTATGACGACATCGATCAAGCCGTGGAGATCGCCAACGACACCGATTACGGTCTGGCCGGCTATGTCTCGGGGGCCGACGTGGACAAGGCGCGAGAGGTGGCCCGCAAGATCCGGGCCGGCTGGGTGACGATCAATCACGCCTTCGACATGAACGCAGCGTTCGGCGGCTACAAGCACAGCGGCAACGGTCGAGAGTGGAGCGAGTTCGGGTTCCACGAGTATTTAGAGGTCAAGAGCACCTTGGGCTACGCGCCCGAAACGGGCGCGCAATAGCTTGACGTCGATCGTCTTTGGTGAGGACGAAGTGGCGATCACGGGCAATGCCAAGATCAAGGCCGCGCGCTTCGGGAACTGGCCGCCAAGCGCCTGGCCGGCAACTGAGCCGCGCGAGACCACCATCAGGAGGTTGCAATGAAGTGTCGTGCCGCTGTGCTGCGCGGGGTCGGCATGGACTGGGAGATCCGCGAGATTGATCTCGACCCGCCCCGCAACGGTGAAGTCCTGGTGCGGATGGCTGTTGCCGGAATCTGTCACTCCGATGACCACCTGTTTACCGGCGACGTGGTGCCGACCCCCGAGGTGCTGGCCGCAAGCGGTCAGCCCGCGCCGGACTGGTTCCCGCTGCTCGGTGGTCACGAGGGTGCTGGTGTCGTCGCACAAGTCGGGCCGGGCGTGACGACGGTACAGCCGGGCGACCACGTAGCGCTCTCGTTCATTCCCGCGTGCGGCAATTGCCGGTTTTGTGTGAACGGTCAAAGCTACATCTGCGACATCGGCGCGAGCCTGTTCGTAAGGGAGATGCCCACCGACGGAACGTGCCGCCGGCATCTCGGCGACGAAAACCTTTTGGCTTACGGCCAACTCGGCACGTTCGCCGAATATGCGGTGCTATCGGAAAGGTCCGTCATCAAGATCGACGATGCGATCCCGTTCCATGCGGCCTCGCTGGTATCGTGCGGCGTCAGCACCGGCTGGGGCTCGGCAACGGTTTCGGCAGGCACCGAGCCCGGCGACGCGGTTGTTGTGATTGGGACAGGCGGCGTCGGGATGAACGCCCTGCAAGGAGCTCGCGCCGTCGGCGCAACCTATGTCGTCGGGGTGGACCCGGTTGAGTCCAAGCGGGATTCGGCCAAGATCTTCGGTGCCACGCATACCGCCGCCTCCGCTGAGGAAGCGATATCGTTGGTCAAAGAGATCACCGCCGGCGTAATGGCCGACCGCGTCGTCGTCACTCCCGGCGTTGTGCACGTGGACTTGATCCCGTTGGCGATGACCCTGCTTCGCAAAGGCGGGATATGCGTGCTCACCGGCATCACCCCTTTCACTGAGCCCCCGGTTCCGTTGGTTCTGCAGGAGATGGTGCTGTCGGCCAAACAACTCAGGGGAGCGCTCTACGGCGGGATGAATCCGCGCACGAGCGTCCCGATGTTGTTGTCGCTGTATCAGGCAGGCGCATTGAAACTAGACGAGCTGGTCACTCGCCACTACCAGCTCGATCAGATCAACGAGGCGTTCACGGACCTGCGCGAAGGCCGCAACATTCGCGGCATCATCGATTTCGCCGGCCGGTAAAGCCGAAAAGCCACCAGGTGGATTCGAAATGACGCCGGATACGGGCCAACATCTCGATGTGCGCCGTGACCCCCTGCCCGGACGCACGAAACTAGGCAAACCTGCAGGTACAGGATCGATCCCGGCAGACAGTTTAGGAACCTGCACTGGGCGTCGACGCCGAAGCGCCCGCGGCTCGGCGTAGCAGCATATTTCGGCTGTCGCAGCGTCGTGTCTGCCGCTGATGCAGTCTGCGCGCACCTAAACTGACTCCGGAACCGGCAGGGAGGGCATCGACGTATCGGCGGCAACGACAGTACCGGCCAGGCGAGCGGTCGGAGCACCACAAAGGTGAGCATCGGACCGGCCGGGGTTTACCCCGTGCCGGTTCAATCTGCTCGGCGACCCCGGTGGGTTGCTCCGCCGCACGCGGGCCGGCTGACCACCAGCAGAAGCAGCGACCGCGACGGACGGCCGGCGCGCCGTCCGGGTATTCCCGCGCTGGATGGCGTGCGTGCGGTGGCAGTCGCGCTGGTAGTCGCCGACCACGGCGGCATTCCCGGTATGGCGGGTGGATTCCTCGGTGTCGACGTATTTTTCGTGCTCAGCGGCTTCCTGATCACATCACTGCTGATTGACGAACTCGGCCGAAGCGGCCGTATTGGCCTGAGCGACTTTTGGATTCGGCGCGCCCGTCGGCTGCTCCCTGCCCTGGTGCTGATGGTGCTGACCGTAGCTGTTGGGCGTCAATTCTTTTCGCCCGAAGCTGTTGCCGGGTTGCGCGATGACGCTGTCGCCGCCTTCCTCTGGGTAGCCAACTGGATGTTTGTCGCAAACAAGACCGACTATTTCACCCAGGGCGCACCGCCGTCGCCGTTGCAGCACGCATGGTCGCTCGGTGTCGAAGAGCAGTACTACATCGTCTGGCCCCTGCTGCTGGTCGCCGTTGCAGTCGCGCTGGCCGCCCGGGCCCGCCGTCGCAACGTTCGGGCCACGCTGGGCGGCGTCCGCTTGACAGTGTTTTTGCTGGCCACCCTGGGTGCGCTGGCGTCGGCCGCCGCCGCGATGCTGCTCGCGTCCGACGCCAACCGGGACCGCGTCTATTTCGGCACCGATACCCGGGCCCAGGCGCTGTTGGTGGGCGCCGGGGCGTCGGCGCTGCTGGTGAGCGATTGGTCGTCGCTGAACCGCGGCTGGTCGTTGATTCGGTCCCGATGGGGCAAACTGACCGCCCGGGTACTGCCGGTGATCGGCCTGGCGCTGCTGGGGATGGCTACTCACTACGCCACCGGCAGCGCGCGCGAGTTCCGCGAGGGCCTGCTTGTCGCGGTGGCAATTGCGGCGGTGCTGGTGATCGTCCCGGTGGCGCTCGACCAGCGCGGACCGGTCGCCGCGGTGCTGGCGTGGGGTCCGGTGGCCTGGCTGGGCACCATCTCCTACGGCGTATATCTGTGGCATTGGCCGATCTTCCTGGTGCTCAACGGCGAACGGACCGGCTGGTCGGGGCTCTCATTGTTCGGTGTCCGGTGCGCAGCCACATTGGCGGTGTCGATCATGTCGTGGTGGGCGATCGAGCGGCCCATCCGGAGGTGGCGACCGGTGCGGGTGCCGCTCTTGCCGCTGGCCGGGGCGACCGCGGCGACCGCCGCCGCGGTGACAATGCTGCTTGTTCCGGTCTCTGCCAGGCCCGGCGGCGGACCACTGGACAGCAGCTTGCCCCCTGGCGTGTCGCCGGTCGCCGTCGTTTCGCCGTCCCCACCGGAGGGCCCCAGACCCGCGCACGCCGTTGCGCAGCGAGATCCAAGGCGGCCGTTCACCGTGTCGGTCTTCGGCGACTCGATCGGCTGGACTTTGATGCATTTCCTACCCTCGACGCCGGGTTTCCATTTCGTCGACCACACCGTGATCGGCTGCAGCTTGGTGCGGGGCGGCCCCTACCGCTATCTCGGCCAGACGTTGGATCAAAAAAGCGAGTGTGAGTCGTGGCCGAGCCGATGGCGATCCCAAATCGCCGCCGACCGGCCCGACGCCATCCTGCTGATCGCCGGCCGCTGGGAAACGGTGGACCGCGTCAACGAGGGAAGGTGGACCCACATCGGTGACCGGGCCTTCGATGCATACCTGACCGATGAATTGCGGCAAGCGGTCGACATTCTCAGCTCCAGCGGCGCCCCACTGACCGTGACCAACCTGCCCTACAGCCGGCGCGGCGAACGTCCGGATGGCAGCTTGTGGCCAGAGGATCAACCCGAGCGGGTCAAACAATGGAACGCGATGTTGAGCGCGACCATCGATCAGCGCGCAGGCGTGCGGATACTCGACCTCAACAAGAAGCTGTGCCCGGAAGGCGTCTACACCGCGAAGGTCGATGGCATTCAGGTGCGTAGTGACGGCGTGCACCTGACCTCCGAAGGTGTCCAGTGGCTGACGCCATGGCTCGAGAAATCGCTCAGATAGCGGCAGCTAACTGCCGACGCGGCAGCTGATTTCCATGCTGTCACTGGCGCGGGCAGCGAAATTGACGCTCAAATAACCGTTTTCGTCATTACGGACGTAATCCAGGTAGGGCTTCGTGTCCGCCATCTCCGTGTTGTCGGCGACGACGAGGGCTCCTTCTGACAGGCGCGGTTCGAGCAGCTTGAGCACCGGAAGGTACATCCGGTCAAGGGCTGCCGCGACTCGCTGCTCGTGCAATGTGGTGGGCATAGCGTTGAGCCTAGGTTGTCGGCTCCCTGCGGCTCGCGACCCGTCACCCGGGCTGCAGATATTTCGCTTGGTGTTTGACCTGCGCCGTTTCCGGTGCCAGGATGGACGGGCAAGCACCTCGGTAGGTGAGGCGTCTGCACGGATATAGGCCACTGACCCCGAACGTCGAAAGACGCCCCGGGTCAGGACAGCTCTTCCCGGCTTAAGGGTTGAGCCCAAGTGGCTTCCGGAAGAAACTCCGGATACGCCGTGCAGTGCCGAAGCTCCGACGAGAGGGGTGCGGGTTCGTCCGCCTGCCGGCGGCCCCCAAAGCCCCTCATGTGCGTGCACCTGGGTGACACCCCCGTGTGTCCTGGCCGTGAGGAGGTGATGGGCGAGATGAGTCCGAGCGACAGTCCGCATCCGTATTCGACATTCGTTTCGTCCCGATCCGTTCGCGGCATTCCGTCGGCCGCCTGAGCCTTCCTCGGCGCTACTTCGATTGTGCCTGTGCATTTTTGGTGCGCGGGGCAGTGATGCGAGCCCAAATTTCGCTCGGCGGCCGGAAGGCTTGCGGTAAGGGTCGGTTCTCAACAGGAGACGATCATGAGAGTCCTTATTGCACAGCCAGATCGGGGGCAGTGATGGCCAGGCCTAACCCTGAGCGCCAGATCCACCGGGCCTGCGGAGACGTCAGGGCGGCCCTCGTCGAGGCACTGGAACTGCTCTCGGAAACCACAGTCCCCGAGGCCGGCTGCGATGACATGTTCAGGGCCTTCAGCGACTTGGGGCGGGTGCAGCGTCATGTCGCCGCTGCACTGCATGCCACGAACTTGCTCGACCAGATGGTGGGCATCCCGGAAGAGCAGCGTCCACCCTGGTCGTATTACCGCAGCCGGATTGCCAAGAAGCCGTTGTATGTCCTGAGTTCCGCTGACGCGTCCGCCTCTTAGCCAGATTCCATCGCGCAGGTGCGCTGGGTCGAGCGTTACCACCGCATGCCCTGACGCCGTCATCCACCACTTTTCTGATCGTCTGACCGACTTGATTTTCCAGGAAGCGAGAGACCGATGACTTCCATCTCCCCGCAGACCACGGTCGGCGTCCCACTGACTGGCCAGGGCGCCGCGCCGCAGGCCGCGGCGTCTGTGGTACTGGATTCGGCGCATGTCGGCGATATCGTCGGCGCATTCGGTCGTATCAGGATGGACGCCGCCGGTCCGGGACGTAGTTGGTGGCAACGGCTTCGGATGCTGTTGGTCATCACCGGACCCGGGCTGATCGTGATGGTCGGCGATAACGACGCCGGTGGCGTCGCGACCTACACGCAGGCCGGGCAGAACTACGGCATGAAGCTGCTCTGGACACTGGCACTGCTGATCCCGGTGCTCTATGTCAACCAGGAGATGGTGCTGCGACTGGGTGCGGTCACCCGAGTTGGCCATGCGCGGTTGATCTTCGAACGGTTCGGCAAGTTCTGGGGGGCATTCAGCGTCGGAGATCTGTTGATTATCAACGCTTTGACGATCGTCACCGAATTCATCGGGGTGTCCCTGGCGCTTGGGTTCCTGGGCTGCCCGAAGGCCATCGCGATACCGGCGGCTGCCGTGCTGCTGTTCGCGGTCGTTGCCGGCGGCTCGTTTCGGCGCTGGGAGCAGCTGATGTTCGCGCTGATCGCGGTGAACATCGCGATCTTTCCGCTCGCGTTGTCGGTACACCCCACCGTCGGTGCCAGTGTGCACGGACTGATCCCGTCGTTGCCCGGTGGGCAGGGCTCCGCCGTGCTGCTGCTCATCATGGCGATTGTGGGTACCACAGTGGCGCCTTGGCAGCTGTTCTTCCAGCAGTCCAACGTCGTCGACAAGCGCATCACCCCGCGCTGGATCCCTTATGGGCGAGCCGATCTGGTCATCGGAATCGTCACCGTCATGTGCGGGGCATTTGCGTTGATGGCAATCACCGGGTTTGGGCTTGCCGGAACTGGTGCAGTCGGCGACTTCACCGACGCCGGCGCGGTTGCCGCCGACCTGTCGGATCACATCGGCCACACCGTCGGGGTGCTGTTCGCGATCATCCTGTTGGACGCATCACTGATCGGTGCGAACTGCGTCGGGCTGGCCACCACCTACGCGCTGGGTGACGCGATGGGCAAGCCGCATTCATTGCACTGGAAGATCACCGAGGCGCCATCGTTCTACGGCAGCTACGCCGTGCTGCTCGCGGTCTCGGCTGCCGTCGCGTTCAGCCCGGATCACATCCTCGGTCTGATCACGCAAGGTGTGCAGGCGCTCGCCGGTGTGCTGCTGCCGTCGGCGACGGTGTTTTTGGTGCTGCTGTGCAATGACCGCCCCGTGATGGGCCCGTGGGTGAACACCTTTCGGCAGAACGCCCTGGCCTGGATGATCGTCTGGTCGCTGGTGGTGTTGTCGCTGATGCTGACCGCGGTGACGTTCTTCCCGCACCTGCCCACCGCAAGTCTGGTGACCGGCCTCGGTATCGCCGGGGGGCTCGGCCTGCTGGGTGCCGCAGTGATCTACATCGCCGGTTGGCTAGCGCAGCGCCGCGAGTCGGAGAACACCGTGCCGTTCGGTGCTCTGGACCTCGACGAGGTCGAGGAACTCGAGGCGCTCCCGAGGCTGACACGCAAGGAACTCAGAGCTTTTCGCAATCAAATCCGCGCACGGTGGACCACGCCTGCGCTCGCAACGCTGGAGCGGCCCGGCATCTCGCCGCTGCGTCGGGCGGGGCTGCTGACGCTGCGGCTGTATTTGGTTATTGCGGGCGTGATGGTGGTGGTCAAGATTGTTCAGGCGGGCATCAGCTGAACGAATCTCATGGCAACAGAACGATTTTGCCGTGAGTGTGCCGGTGTTCGAGTTCTTCGAAGGCGTCGGCGACGCGATCGAGCGGGTAGGTTCCCGCGATGTCGAAGTCGACTGCGCCGGAGGCGACCAAGTCGGCAATCTCGCTCAGCACCGCCGGTGTTGAAGCTTCGGCGCTGCCCTCGGTCTTCGCACCCACCTCGGCTGCCTTCGCGAAGGAGATGATGGTGTCGATTCGCTCGGGAGGGACACCGAGGTCGACCGCGAGCTGAACATAGTCCGGTCCGAACAGGTCGATGAAGGCGTCGATGCCGTCGGGTGCGGCATCGCGAAGCCGCCTCGCTAAGCCGTCGCCGTATTCGACCGGAATGACGCCGTGCGCGCGAAGCCACTCGGCGTTGCTCGCCGATGCGATGCCCAGCACCCGCACGCCGCGAAGCGCCAACAACTGCACGACCAGGCTGCCGACTCCGCCGGCGGCGGCAGAGACCGCGACCGTCTCGCCCGGCTGCGGTGCCACAGCGCGTACAGCGGCGTATGCCGTGACCCCGACGACGTAGAGCGAGCCGGCCGCCTCCCAGCTCAGCTGGGACGGCTTGTGGATCAACTGGTCGATCGGGACGACAGTGTGAGTGGCGTGGCTGGAACGTTGAAAGCTGAACCCGAGCACTTCGTCGCCGACGGCGAAATCGCTGACCCCGTCGCCGACCTCGACGACTACGCCGGCCAGGTCGCTGCCCTCACCAGAGGGGAACGTGGCGGGGAACTGCTCATGCAGTGCGCCGGAGCGGATAGCCGCCTCCCCGGGATTGACTCCGGCGGAGCGAATTTCGACGATCACCTCGTCGGCGTCGGGAGCCGGCACATCTATGTCAGCGATGTACAACACGTCGCGCCCGCCATATCGATCGAAACGGACCGCGCGCGCTTTGGTAGCCGTCATCCTGGTCTCCCTTCCCGGTTGGCGACGTGTCTTAGGCGCAAACTCGACGGCTCGCCCACGTCTTCCAAATCCAGGTGTGACCGTCGCCACACCGGGCGACATCAGACGGAATGGGGTCGGCTACGCCACTACTTCGATCGGATCACCGACGTGGACGGTGTTGAAGTACCACTCGGCGTTGTCCGGGCTCAGGTTGATGCAGCCGTGGCTGACGTTCGCATACCCCTGCGAATCCACCGACCAGGGCGCCGAATGCACGTAGACACCGCTCCAGGTGACCCGAATCGCGTACGAGGCGGTGATCTTGTATCCCTCCGGCGAGCTCAGCGGAATGCCGATGGTCCGCGAATCCATGACGACGGTGCGCTCTTTGGACAGCGCTGAGTAGTTTCCGATCGGCGTCGGGCGGCTCGACTTACCCATCGACGCGGGCATGGTGCGCAACACCTCGTCATTGACGCTGACGGTGAACGTGTGCTGCGAGATGCTAGCGACACCAACCACCGCGTCGCCGGTGTCGAAACCGGTCGACAAGGCGTGCACTGTGACACCGATGTGGCTGTGGGCGGGCCAGTAGCCGTTCGGAATCCATTGCACGACATTGGTGTCGACCCAATCGAACCGCCCGGTGACGTCGTTGGGCGCGGTGATCTTGATCGCCCGTTCGGCGGCGGCCCGGTCACGGACTGGACCGGTGAAGGTGACGATCACCGGATGAGCCACACCGACCACCGCGCCGTTCGCCGGCTGGATCGAGGTGACGCCGGCGGTCGGGTCCGGGGGCGCGATCGCCGCCATGCTCGGCGCACCTGATCCGGCCATGGCCAGCACGGCAACTGCTCCCGCGACCCACATCTTTCGAATCGCTGTACGCACGGTGTCCACCTCCGAGATGGTGCAAGCCCGAAGCGCTTACATTCTGTAACTCAATATGTACCTTACCCGGCACTCAGCAAACGGATCGGCAAATCCGCAAGTCACGGTTAGCTGAGCAAGCCATCCATCAGCTGACCTGGTCGGCGCGCTAAAGCAGCTATCGAGGTGAGCTCTGAATTGTCGGGCTGGGCGCGGGTTGGCAAGCGCAGCTCGCCGTGTTACACCGGAGGCCATGACCGATCCGTACACCCGCCCGTTGCCCGGTTCGGCGGCACTTGTGGTGATCGACGTGCAACGCGATTTCTACGACGAGGACGCTCCGCTGCCCATCGAGGGCACCAGTGCGGCGATCCCGGCGATGGCTCGGTTGGCCACCGAGTTCCGCGACCGTGCACTGCCGATCGTGCACGTGGTCCGGCTCTACCGTCCGGACGGGTTGAATGCCGACATGGTGCGAAAGCAGGCGATCGAGCGGGGTGCGCGGTTCGCCGTCCCGGGCAGCGCGGGCTCGCAGATCGCACCCGAGTTGTTGCCCAAACCTGTTGAGCTGGACCATGAATTGCTGCTCGGCGGTGATCTGCAACAGATCGATCCGCGCGAGCACGTGATGTACAAGCCGCGGTGGGGCGCCTTCTACCAGACCAAGCTTGACCAGCATCTCCGCGATACCGGCAGCGACACATTGGTTTTCGTCGGCTGTAACTTCCCGAACTGCCCGCGTGCGTCGATCTACGAGGCCTCCGAGCGCGACTTCCGAATCGTGCTGGTATCCGATGCGGTGTCCGGGCTGGACGACCGAGGCATCAAGGAATGCCGGGCGATAGGAGTCGACGTGCGCGACTTATCGGCGACGCTGGCTTGGCTGGGCCAAGGGTAGAGCCGGAAGTGTCAGTCCGCGGATTTCACCCGGGCGGCAGCGGATTCCGGCATGGGTTCGTACCGGGCGAAGGAGCGGGTGAACGAGGCAGCCCCGTGTGAGAGCGAGCGCAGGTCGATCGCGTAACGGGTCAGCTCGACCTGGGGTACTTCGGCTCGCACCAATGTGCGGTCGTTTCCGGCGGTTTCGGTACCCAGCACCCGGCCGCGGCGCCCGGACAGATCGCCCATCACAGCGCCGACCAGATCATCGGGTATCAGCACCGAGATCTCGTCGATCGGCTCGAGCAGGGCCACCTTGGTGGCCGCCGCGGCCTCCTTCAACGCCAGCGAACCGGCCATCTGGAAGGCGAAATCCGACGAGTCAACGCTGTGGGCCTTGCCGTCGAGGAGCGTGACGCGGATGTCGACGACGGGGTAGCCCACGTGCACGCCCTTCTCCATCTGGGCGCGCACCCCTTTTTCGACGCTCGGGATGAACTGTCGCGGGACTGCGCCACCGACCACCTTGTCGTGGAACTCAAAACCCGAGCCTTCCGGCAGCGGCTCCACTTCGATGTCGCAGACCGCGTACTGGCCATGTCCGCCGGACTGCTTGACATGACGGCCGTGACCCTTTGCCTTGCCGGCGAACGTTTCCCGTAGCGGTACGCGCAACTCGACGGTGTCCACGGCGACGCCGTAGCGGTTCGCCAGCGCGTCGAGAACTACGCCGGCGTGCGCTTCACCCATGCACCACAGCACAACTTGGTGTGTCTCCGGGTTCTGCTCGATGCGCAGCGTCGGATCCTCAGCGGCCAACCGCCCCAAGCCGACCGACAACTTGTCCTCGTCGGTCTTGGCATGCGCCTGGATGGCTACCGGTAGCAGTGATTCCGGCATGATCCACGGCTTGAGTACCAGCGGTTCGGCCTTGTCCGACAGGGTGTCTCCGGTTTCGGCCCGGCTCAGTCGGCCGATCGCGCACAGGTCACCGGGCAGCACCACCGACGCGGGCCGCTGCTGCTTGCCCAGCGGGAAAGACAGCGCGCCGATGCGTTCGTCCTCGTCGTGGTCGACGTGGCTGTGACCGACTCCGTTCGAGGATCCGAAAAATGACGAGAAATGGCCCGACACATGAACTGTCGTGTCGGGCCTGATGGTGCCGGAGAACACCCGGACCAGGCTAAGCCTGCCGACGTAGGGATCTGACGTCGTCTTCACCACCTCGGCCAGCAGCGGCGAGTCGGAGCCGCAAGTCACCTTGGTAAACACCACGCCCTGCGGCGTAAAGACCTCGGGCAGCGGGTGTTCCGCCGGGGAGGGGAATCCGCGGGTGGCGATCTCCAGCAGCTCGAGCGAGCCAACGCCGGTGCTGCTGCAGACCGGAATCACCGGGAAGAAGGAGCCTCGGGCGACTGCTTTCTCCAGATCGTCGATCAACACCGACTCGTCGATCTTCTCGCCGCCCAGGTAACGCTCCATCAGCGACTCGTCTTCGGACTCCTCGATGATGCCCTCGATCAGCGTGCCGCGCGCTTCTTCGATCTGATCGGCGTACGACGGATCCGGCGAATGCGTGGTCCGTTTGCCGTCCTGGTACTCGTAATGGGTCTGCGACAGCAGCCCGATCAACCCGTCGCCGGCGGGCAGATAAAGCGGTAAAACCTTGTCGCCGAATGCGTTTTGGGCGGTCGAGAGGGCATTCTGATAGTTGGCCCTGGCGTGGTCGAGTTTGGTGATCACCACCGCCCGGGGCATGCCGACCTGGCTGCACTCCTGCCAGAGGGACTTGGTCGGTTCGTCGACGTCTTCGTTGGCGGCAATGACGAAAAGAGCGCAGTCCGCGGCGCGCAACCCGGCCCGCAGTTCACCGACGAAATCGGCGTATCCGGGAGTGTCGACCAGGTTGACCTTGACGCCGCCGTGTAACAGCGACGCCAGCGCCAGACTGACCGACCGCTGCTGGCGGATCTCGGCCTCGTCGTGGTCGCAGACCGTGGTGCCTTCTGCGATGGACCCGGGTCGCGACAACACGCCGGAGGCGACCAGAAGGGCCTCGACCAAGGTGGTCTTCCCGCCACCGGATGGGCCGACCAGCACCACGTTGCGCACCGCGGCCGGATCGTCCACGGCGGGGGCGGCTCCCGCGCTTTGGGAAGCGTTCGACTTGTCTGCCATGAGGTGTCTCTCCTTTGAGCCCGCATCGGCTTGCTGACTCCCGCGAGCGGGGCAGCGACCCTGGTAGTCACCTTTCCCCTTCGTACCCGCGTAGCACAAGAGCGAACAGGGCAGTAACGGCGGATTTCGGTGAGGAGTCCAGAGCCGCTGCCGCGCTCAGGCGTGCCAGCTGCTCCAATGCTGGATGGCGACCGCAATCACCGGGCCGTCCAACGGAACCGATTGATACTGGGTATATTTCGCGCGCAAAAGGTCAAGCCCGGCCTGCCGGGCGTTGCCGTCGCGGTGTATCGCAGCGATACCGTCGATCCGGACCCACCACAGCTGCGTCCAGTCGTCGGCGTAGTGGTCGACCAGCAGGGTCACCTGCGGGTGTCGCTCGATGTTGGCCAGCCGCCGCAGCCGTTGGGTGGTCTTGGGCTTCGCATCCACCGCGGTGTAGACCACCTCGTCGCGAAGCGCGAACACCACCGGAACCAGGTGCGGCATGCCGTCGGGGGCGACGGTGCCCAGCCGGGCTACCGGCGCACCCGCGAAGCTGGCCTTGGGGTCGAAGTCGACCACAACGCTGAGCGTAGTGACGGTCGCCAGCGCGGCGGAGCCGGGCGCAGCGGGCCGTCGCCAAAATGCGCGTAGTGACGGTCGCCAGCGCGGCGGAGCCGGGCGCAGCGGGCCGTCGCCAGACTGAGCGTAGTGACGGTCGCCAGCGCGGCGGAGCCGGGCGCAGCGGGCCGTCGCCAAAATGCCTAGAAGGCCGAAATGGCCTGGAAAAATGTCAGGTGATCGTCAGGCCGCCGTCGACGACGATCGTCTGGCCGGTGACATAGCCACCGGCCGCTGATGCCAGCCACACGGCGGTGGCTGCGAGTTCGCGCGCGTCGCCCAACCGGCCCAGCACCAAGCGATGTGCCTGGCTCTCCAGGTATCCGGGTTTGTACTCGTCGGTCATCTCGGTCCGAAAGAATCCGGGCGCCAGCGCGTTGACGCGAATGCCCTTCCGGGAGCCCCACTGCTGGGCCAGATCTCGAGTGAGACCGATGATCGCCGCCTTGCTCGCGCTGTATGCCGCCTGCGGCAGGTCGGCGGTGGTGATGCCCAGGACGCTGGCGATGTTGATGATCGAACTCCCCGGTTGCATGACCCGCCCGCTGGCCTGAGCCACCCAGTAGGCGCCATTGAGGTTGACGTCGATTACCGAGCGGAACTGCTCGGGTGTCTCCCGGGTGGCCGGCTGCGCAGACCCCACCCCGGCGTTGTTGATCAGGATGTCGACTCGGCCGAATGTCTGCATCGCGGAATCGATCAACCCCTGGCATTGCTCGGGCACGCTGACGTCAGTGGCTACCGACAGCGGCTTGCGGCCGGCGGCTTCGACGAGCGCGGCAGTCTGGGCCAACCTGTCGGCGCGGCGTGCACCCAGGACGACGTCGGCGCCGGCTTCGGCGAACGCCCGGGCGAACGCCACACCGAGCCCCGACGACGCACCGGTCACGACCACGACTTTGTCGTCGAGCCGAAATGAATCGAGTACGCCCATGCAAAAGACACCTTTGCTGTGGAGTTGTCGTCCAGCGGAGAAACTATGAAGCTACCGGTTATGCGCTTTACTGCCGAAATCCAGATCGGGGGCCGAGAAACCGCCTGATGGGCGCCCGTTTGGCGCGAACAGTCCGCGGATATCCCCACGCCGTATCAAAACCGCCGACCGTCCAGCAACTTCGGGGCCGGGATGCCCGGTGAGCAAACCCCGGTTACGGTGTAGTGAATAAAGTCGCGCGGAGGAACCCCGACGCCGCGACAATCCGAGCTTGATCGGGCTGGATTCCACACGGCTTGGACCCAACAGGAGGTAACAGGATGAGCGAATCGCACCGCCGTAGACCGCGGTGGCCATGGTGGTTGCTCAATCTGGCAGCAGTGGTGGGGCTGGGTCTGGCCACGGTGCCTGCGCACGCAGCGCCGTTGACGCCGCCGGCGCCGCAGGACGCGCTGGCCGCCGTCGGGCAGGTGGGCCCGACGATCGTCGACATCGACGCCAAGCTGGGGTATCAAAGTGCCGTGGGCGCCGGAACCGGCATTGTGATCGGTCCGAGCACGGTGCTCACCAACAACCACGTCATCGCTGGTGCTACCTCGCTCACCGCCAGATCCATCGGCAACGGTCAGACCTTCCCGGCCACCGTGATCGGCTTCGACCGCAGCCATGACATCGCGGTATTGCAGATCGCCGGCGGCGGACTGCAGCCGGCCAACATCGGCAACTCCGACACCGTCACCGTCGGCGAGCCGATCGTTTCGCTGGGCAATGCCGGTGGCGTCGGCGGGACGCCCAGCGCGGTCGACGGACGCGTCGTCGGGATGAACCAGACGGTGTCGGCGTCGGACGCCCTGACCGGTAGCACCGAGACGCTCGATGGGTTGATCCAGGTCGACGCGGCGATACGGCCCGGCGACTCCGGTGGGCCCACCGTCAACTCCGCCAACCAGGTGATCGGCCTGAACACCGCCGCATCCGACAACTTCCATCTGGGCCACGGGCAGGGTTTCGTGATCCCGATCAACCAGGCGATGGCCATCGCCGGGCAGATTCAGGGCGGCGGCGGGTCGCCGACCGTGCACATCGGTCCGACGGCTTTCCTCGGTGTCGGTGTCAACGACGCCGCTGGTGGTGAGGGCGCCGCGGTCAGGCAGGTGATTCCGACCGGCCCGGCCGCCGGCGCGGGCCTGGCTCCGGGTGATGTGATCACCTCGATCAACGGCCAACCGGTCAACTCGGCCACCGCGCTGACCGCCATCCTCGATCAGCACCACCCCGGCGACGTCGTCACCGTAGGGTTGGGGAATCGCACCGTCAACGTGGGGTTGGCGGACGGCCCGCCGGGCTGACCTGCCCGCCCGCAGCTGACTGGGTTGCGCTCAATTCGTTTGGCGTGCATGTGGTTTGCGATGCCGTCCCTCGGGTAAGTGTAAGATCGTGGACTTGACGAGCGAGAGAGACGACACCGTCGAGCACGATCCCGCAGGGGGAAGTCGAATCGAAGCCGGCGTGGTCGAGCATCCCAGCGCCGACGACTTCGCCGACGCCCGTGAACTGCCCGCCGATTCAACCTGGTTCAAGCATGCGGTGTTCTACGAGGTCTTGGTCCGAGCGTTTTACGACTCCAACGCTGACGGATTCGGTGATCTGCGTGGCCTGACCGAACGGATCGACTACCTGCAATGGCTGGGCGTCGACTGCATCTGGCTGCCGCCGTTCTACGATTCGCCGCTGCGCGATGGCGGCTACGACATCCGCGACTTCTACAAGGTGCTGCCCGAGTTCGGCACCGTCGACGACTTCGTCGAGTTGCTCGACGCCGCGCACCGGCGGGGTATCCGGGTCATCACTGACTTGGTGATGAACCACACCTCGGATTCACACCCGTGGTTCCAGGAGTCGCGCCGCGACCCCGACGGGCCCTACGGCGACTACTACGTGTGGAGCGACAGCAGCGACAAGTACGCCGACGCGCGGATCATCTTCGTCGACACCGAAGACTCGAACTGGACGTTCGACCCGGTCCGCCGCCAGTTCTACTGGCACCGGTTCTTCGACCACCAGCCCGATCTGAACTACGACAACGCGGGAGTTCAGGAGGCCATGCTCGACGTCATGCGGTTTTGGCTCGACCTCGGTATCGACGGGTTCCGGCTCGACGCCGTGCCCTATCTGTTCGAACGTGAGGGCACCAACTGCGAGAACCTGCCCGAGACCCACGCATTTCTCAAGCGCGTCCGCGAGGTCGTCGACGACGAATTCCCCGGCCGGGTGTTGCTGGCCGAGGCCAATCAGTGGCCCAGCGACGTCGTCGAGTATTTCGGCGACCCCGAAACCGGTGGCGACGAATGCCACATGGCCTTCCACTTTCCGCTGATGCCGCGCATCTTCATGGCGGTGCGCCGCGAATCGCGCTTCCCGATCTCGGAGATCATGGCGCAGACACCCGCCATCCCGAAGATGGCGCAGTGGGGCATTTTCCTGCGTAACCACGACGAGCTGACCCTGGAAATGGTTACCGACGACGAGCGCGACTACATGTACGCCGAGTACGCCAAGGATCCGCGGATGAAGGCCAATGTCGGCATCCGCCGCCGGCTGGCCCCACTGCTGGAGAAAGACCGCAACCAGATCGAGTTGTTCACCGCGCTGCTGTTGTCACTGCCCGGCTCACCGGTCATTTACTACGGCGACGAGATCGGCATGGGTGACGTCATCTGGCTCGGCGATCGCGACGGGGTGCGTACCCCGATGCAGTGGACTCCGGACCGCAACGCCGGCTTTTCCACGGCCAATCCTGGTCGGTTGTACGTGCCACCCAGCCAGGATCCGGTTTACGGCTACCACACGGTCAACGTCGAGGCCCAGCGTGATACCTCGACGTCGCTACTCAACTGGACGCGCACCATGCTGATGGTGCGGCGCAGGCATGAAGCGTTCGCGATCGGTAGGTTCGAAGAATTGGGTGGATCTAACCCGTCAGTACTGGCCTACTTGCGCGAAGCCGACCACGATGTGGTGCTTTGCGTGAACAATTTGTCGCGTTTCCCCCAGCCCATTGAATTGAACCTCCAACACTGGAGCGGCTACACACCGATCGAACTGACCGGTCAGGTGGAGTTCCCGCGGATCGGCCAACTGCCCTATCTACTGACGCTGCCAGGGCACGGGTTCTACTGGTTCGAGCTGGCCGAGTCAGGGGAGACGCAATGAACTTGCCGTGGTCGCAGTGGCTTCCCGAGCAGCGCTGGTATGCCGGGCGAGGCCGGGAAATCGCCACCGCCGAGCCCGGCCACGTCGTCGCACTGCGCGAAGGCCTTGAGCTGGTACTGGTCGACGTCGGCTACACCGACGGTTCTTCGGAGCGCTATCAGGTGATCGTCAGCTGGGACACTGCGCCGGTCGCCGAGTACACCACGGTCGCCACCATCGGCGCCGACAACGACCACACCGCCTACGACGCGCTGTACGACCCGTCGGCGGCCCGATTCCTGCTGTCGCTGATCGACGAGTCGGCCGTCCGCTCCGACGTGAAGTTTGCCAAGGAGCCGGACGTCACCCTCCCGCTGGCAGCGTCGCCACATGTGTCCGACGCCGAGCAGAGCAACACCAGTGTGATCTTCGAGCGAGACGCCGTCCTGAAGGTGTTCCGCCGGGTCAGCGCCGGCATCAACCCCGATGTCGAGCTGAACCGGGTGCTCGGCCGCGCCGGTAACCCGCATGTCGCCCGACTGCTCGGCAGCTACGAGCTCACGGCGCGGGACACTGATACCGCCTGCCCCTTGGGTATGGCGACCGAATATGCGGCGAATGCGGCGGAGGGCTGGGCGATGGCGACCGCGAGTGTCCGCGACCTGTTCGCCGAGGGCGACCTGTACGCCCATGAGGTCGGCGGCGACTTCGCCGGCGAGTCCTATCGGCTCGGTGAAGCCGTCGCGTCAGTACACGCGACCCTCGCCGAAGCGTTGGGCACGTCGCAGGCCCCGTTCCCGGTCGACACCATGCTGGCGCGGCTGTCGGCGACGGTCGCAGCAGTGCCCGAGCTCGGGCAGTACGCGGAGACGATCGAACAGCGCTTTCAGAAGTTGGCCGAGCAGACGATCACCGTGCAACGGGTGCACGGCGACTTGCATCTGGGGCAGGTGCTGCGCACACCGGAGTCCTGGCTGTTGATCGACTTCGAAGGTGAGCCCGGTCAGCCGCTGGAGGAGCGCCGCGCACCGGATTCGCCGTTGCGTGATGTGGCTGGGGTGTTGCGCTCGTATGAGTACGCCGCATACGGACCGCTCGTCGACCAGTCGACCGACAAGCAACTCGCCGCCCGCGCGCGAGAGTGGGTGCAGCGCAACCGCACAGCGTTCTGTGACGGCTACGCGGCCGCATCCGGTGTCGATCCGCGCGATTCGGAGTTGCTGTTGGCGGCCTACGAACTGGACAAGGCGGTCTACGAAGCCGGCTACGAGTCTCGGCACAGGCCTGGGTGGTTGCCCATTCCGCTGCGCTCGATCGCCAAGTTGGTCAACAACTGACAGTCTCTTGATATGAGTGCCGTCTGAGTTACGGCCGCCGCGATGCGAGTGTTGCGGTTCTGGTGACAGCATGTCTGTATGCAGCGTGACACATTCGACAGTGAGGCGCGGTTGTCGTGGGTACTGGCCGCGCTGGCCGGCGTGCTGGGAGCGACGGCCTTCACCCATTCCGCCGGATACTTCGTGACGTTCATGACCGGCAATGCGCAACGCGCCGTGCTGGGATCCTTCCGCGATGACGTGATGTTGTCGGTGACGGCCGGCCTGCTCATGGTGGCCTTCGTGGCCGGCGTGGTGGTTGCGTCCGTGTGCCGGCGGCATTTCTGGGTGGCGCATCCGCACGGACCTACCGTGCTCACTACCGTCAGCCTGCTGGCCGCCACGGTGGTGGACGTTATCGATGAAGGCTGGGAAGAGAACTTTCTCGACTTCCCGCCGATCCTGTTGGTGGCCTTCGGCATTGGCGCCTTGAACACATCGTTTGTCAAGGATGGCGAGGTGTCGGTGCCGCTGAGCTATGTGACCGGCACACTAGTCAAGATGGGGCAGGGTATCGAACGCCACATCGCGGGTGGAGACATCTCGGATTGGCTCGGCTACTTCTTGCTGTTCGCGAGCTTCGTCTTGGGCGCCTCGTTGGGCGGCTGCATCAGCCTGGTGGTCAACGGGACCGGAATGCTGATCGCCGCTTCAGTCGTGTGCGCGTTGACAACTGGGTACACCTACTTCCACCAGGACCGCCGCGCTTTACTGGGGTAGCACGCCGCAGAAATACATCGGCAGCAGCGCTGGGGGGTGCGCTGCTGCCGATGCGTCGGAGGATAAGTCAGGTGGCGGCTTGACCACCGCCCAGCGTGCGCTGAATGTCGGGCTTCATGGCGACCAACTGCTGGTTCCAGTAGCCCCAGTCGTGTGTTCCGTTGGGCGGGAAGTTGAACACACCGTTGTTACCGCCCGCGGCCACATAGTTGTCACGGAACTGCTCGTTGGTGCGCAGTGTGAAGCTCTCCAGGAACTTGGCCGGCATGCTGTCGCCGCCAAGGTCGTTCGGAGCGCCGTTACCGCAGTAGATCCAGACGCGGGTGTTGTTTTGCACCAGTCGTGGGATCTGGACCATCGGGTCGTTGCGCTTCCATGCCGGGTCGCTCGTCGGACCCCACATGTTGGTGGCGTTGTAACCGCCCGCGTCGCCCATGGCCAGGCCGATCAGCGTCGGCCACCAGCCCTCGGACGGGTTCAGGAAACCCGACAGCGACCCCGCGTAGGAGAACTGTTGCGGGTAGTACGCGGCCAGGATCAGCGCCGAACCACCCGACATCGACAAGCCCACCGCAGCGTTGCCGTTCGGCGAGATGCCGCGGTTCGCCTGCAGGTAAGCGGGCAGCTCGCGGGTCATGAAGGTTTCCCATTTGTAAGTCTGGCAGCCGGTTTTGCCGCATGCCGGCTGGTACCAGTCGGTGTAGAAGCTGGATTGTCCGCCGACCGGCATGACCACCGACAGTCCTGACTGGTAGTACTCCTCGAACGCGGGTGTGTTGATGTCCCAACCGTTGAAGTCGTCCTGAGCCCGCAACCCGTCGAGCAGGTAGAGCGCGTGCGGCCCGCCGCCCTGGAATTGGACCTTGATGTTGCGGCCCATCCCCGCGGACGGCACCTGCAGGTACTCGACCGGCAGGCCCGGCTTGGAGAACGCCCCAACGGTCGCCGCGCCGCCCACAGCGCCGATCAGACCGGCCAGCAGGGCTGCTCCAACGGTCGCGATTGCCAGGCGACGCGGCATGCGCGCCGCCGCGCTGCGCAACTTCTCAACGAACTTCATAGCTCCTACCCCATCCCAACTTTCATCTGCCGCATTGCGCGGTCGAATAGCTGTCGGAGGCAGTCAAACACAGCGCGGTGCCCACTCCCGTGCGGCGCTTCGGGGTGTGACGTCGCGGTTAGCTAACGATTAAGCGTCGGCGCGGACTCGAAGGTAACGATTGTAAAACGCTGGCCTGTCGCCGTTTACGGTGTCAGTGGCTCCGGCTTAGGACACCAATCGTCGCAAAACTGTTGAGGCGGCGCTGATTCCGGCCACGGCAGCAACAACCAAGACGACGATGTCCACCGGGTTGAACGGGGAACCGATCAGCAGGGCCCGTAGCGCGTCGACTTCGTAACTCAGCGGGTTGACGCTGCAGAGCGCATGCAGCCAGCCGGGCATCACGTTGACCGGATATAGCGCGTTGGACGCGAAGAACAACGGCATCGTGATGGCTTGACCGATACCCATCAGCCGGTCGCGATTGCGGACCAGGCCGGCCAACGTCATCGACAGGCATGCGAAGAAAGCCGCACCCAGCATGACAATGCCCATCGCAGCCAGGATCCGCAGCGGATTGATGGTCAGCCCAACGCCCATCAGATAGGCGAGCGCCAACACGCCGACCACCTGTGCGATCGATCGCACGCCGGCCGCAAACGATTTACCGGTGATCAGCGCCGATGCCGGTGCCGGCGTCGCCATGAGTTTGGCCAGGATGCCGGCGTCGCGGTCCCAGATGATCTGGATGCCGTAAAAGATGGAGATGAACAACGCCGACTGCGCGATGATGCCCGGTGACAGGAACGCCAGATACGACACCGATCCGGTGTCGATCACGTGCAAGCGGCTGAACGTGGTTCCGAAGATCAACAGCCACAGCGCTGGTTGCACCATCCGGGTGATGAGTTCGGTGCGGTCGTGCTGCAGTTTTTGCAGTTCGACGATCGCGAAGGCCCCGACGCGACCTACCGTTGCAGAGACGCGTTGCCAGCCACGGGGCGCGCGGGCGAGGGTTACCGCGATCGTGTCTTGGTCAACCGGCATTACGGGCAACCCTTCTGCTGGAACGGATTTCACGGAAAGACCCGGATGGCTCTGTCTGCTGCGAAAAGTCAGACGCGGTGTAGTGACGGAACACGTCCTCGAGGGTGGCCCCGGGTGACACCGTCCACTTCAACTTCGTGGGCGTTCCCACCGCCCGCAACTGACCGCGATGCATCAACGCCACCCGATCACACAGCGCGTCGGCCTCCTCCATGTAATGGGTGGTCAGCAGCACGGTCATACCGAACTGGGCCTGCATGCTCTGCACCTGACTCCAGACGCCTTCCCGGGCAATGGGATCCAGTCCGACAGTGGGCTCGTCGAGAACCAGCAGTGATGGGCGGTTAACAAGGGCCTGCGCCACCTCGAGCCGGCGCACCATGCCGCCGGAGTAGGCCCCCGCGAGCCGGTCAGCCACCTCGAGTAGCTCCATGGCGGCCAGCGCCTGCTCGACGCGTTCACCTCGCTGGGCCCGGGGCACGCCATACAGCCGCGCGAACCACTCCACGTTCTGTCTGCCGGTCAATGTGGGTTCAATTGAAAGCTGTTGTGGCACATAGCCGATATTGCTTCGGATGTCGACCGTCTGATGGCGCGAGTCCAAGCCGAAGATATGCAGCTGGCCGTGCCGGACCGGCGTCAGCGTGGTGAGCATGCGCACCAGCGTGGTTTTGCCGGCCCCATTGGGCCCGAGCAGGCCCATCGTCTCACCGGGCCGCACCTGCAGCGTCACATCGTCGACGGCGGTGAACTTGCCGTAGCGATAGGTCAGGTGCTGACAGTCGATGGCCGGCGGTAGCAGTCCGCTCATGATTGGCGCTCCTGCAGAATTCGTGTCATCGTGTCGAGAACCTCCAGCCCCTTTGCCAGCGATTCGATTTGGTCGTCATCTAGTTCGGCAAGGACATCGGAAAGCAACGCTCTACGCGCGGCTCGCGATGCGTCAACGATCTTCTGCGTGGGCTCGGCGAGTGCGAGTTCGCCGACGCGGCGGTCGGCGGTACCGACGCGGCGGGTGAGGAAGCCGCCGGACACCAGCTTGGAAACCAGCGTCGATGCGGTGTTAGCCACCAGCCCCAGTTCGGCAGCTGCCGCGCTGACCGATATCCCTGGCTGGCGACCCACCAGCCATAGCAGCTCCGACTGTGACTCGGTGAGTCGCGCGGAATCAAAACCGCGACCGACCGACCTGCGCAGTTGACGGCGAAATCTCCCGACGACCCGGAACACTTCGGCTGCTAAATCAGTGGTTACCTGCACCTATCCGATAATACCTCTGTTTAAGAGCTAAATATGGGTGCGAGCTGTGCGGTGGGTGTGCATACCTAAGCGGACTATTGCGCGAGGCTGTGCAGAACGACGTCCGTCAGCTGCCCGCCGTCTGCGCTCGCGGTCATGTATGTGCAGGCCGGCTGGCGACGGCGATCCGTCGGCGACCCCGGATTGAGCAGCCGCAGGCCGGTACTTGTCGTGGAGTCCCATGGGATATGACTGTGGCCGAAGATCAGCACGTCACTGTCTGGATATTGTCGCGACATCCGGGCCTCGCGACCGGCTGCTGCCCCCGTTTCGTGCACCACCGTGAAACGTAAACCCGACAACGACGCGTCGGCGCGTTGCGGTAACCGCGACCGCAGCACCGGGCCGTCGTTATTTCCCCAACACGCCACCAGTCGCGAGGCTTTCGCCGAAACGGCGTCCAACAATTCTGGTGTCACCCAATCACCGGCATGAAAGACGACGTCGGCCTGCGCCACCTCTTCCCACACCTGCGGGGGTAGATCGCGGGCGCGTCGCGGCACGTGCGTATCGGCGAGCAGCAGCAACCTCACCCGGTCATCCTGCAACAGTTCTGGCCGTAGCCCCGCCTACTGCGCGAGAAACTTGAGCAGCACCTCGTTGAATTCGTCGGCGTGGGTCAGGTTGCAGCCATGAGGTCCATCAGCGATCACGTGCAGTTCGCTGCCGGGTATGGCGTCATGGGTGCGTTTTGCTGAACCGTGGAATGGCACCGCAGCGTCGGCGTCGCCGTGCATGACCAGTGTGGGTACGGACACCTGGGCCAGGTCGGCGCGGAAGTCAGTACTACTCCAAGCGGCCATGCAGGCCAGCGACGCCTCCTTGCCGGCCCGTTTGCACATCGCAAGTGCCTTTTGATACTGAGCGTCGCTGACCTTCAATTCGCCGTTGACAGAGAAGAACTCGGTCAGCTGTTCTGCATAGAATGCGTCTTGGTCCTTCAGGAGAGACACTGCTGCCTGGTTGGCGTCGTGCTCGGTCAGGGGACCGTCGGGATTGTTCGCGGTTTGCAGCATGTACGGGGTTACCGCGGAAGCGAAAATAGCGCTGTGCAACCGCTCGCCGCCGAAAGAGGAGATGTAACGCGCGACTTCGCCGCCCCCCATGCAGAACCCGACAAGTGTGACGTCGTCGAGTTCGAGGGCGTTGATCAGCGAGTGCAGATCCTCGGCGAGATCGTCGTAGTCATATCCGTTCAGCGGTTTATCACTACGGCCGAAACCTCTTCGGTCATAGGTGATTACGCGATAGCCAGCGTCCTCTAAAACAGGTATCTGTGGCGACCATGCTTGCCCGGACAGCGGCCAAGCGTGTATCAGCAACACCGAGCGGCCCGAACCGCCGGTGTCGTCGACGTGCAGGCGGGTGTCTCGAAACCACCCATGATGAGCCTTGGCATCGACCATAGCCAGTTGACCCTCCCAAATTTGCGCGCCAGCATGCCACGGCATTCTGCTCAGCTGTTCTCGTGCACCGCCAACCACCCGTGCGTCGACCGCGCGAACTGTAGTGTTTCGCCGGCCGCGTATTGACCAGTACCCGCGATGCGGCCTCCACACCACCGGCACTATCGTCTCCACCTAAGCAGAGGAGAACACGATGCGCACCTTCGAGTCAGTTGCCGACCTCGCCGCCGCCCAAGGGCAAACCATTGGGCAAAGCGACTGGGTCACCATCACCCAGGAAGACGTCAACCTGTTCGCCGACGCGACGGGGGATCACCAGTGGATCCACGTGGATCCCGAACGTGCGGCGAAAGGTCCGTTCGGCAAAACCATCGCGCACGGCTTCATGACGCTGGCGCTGCTGCCCCGACTCCAGCATCAGATGTACACGGTCAACGGCATCAAGCTGGCCGTCAATTACGGCTTGAACAAGGTCCGCTTCCCGGCACCGGTGCCGGTCGGATCAAAGGTTCGTGCGCAGAGCACGTTGGTCGGTGTTGAGGACCTTGGCAACGGCGCCGTGCAGGCGACGGTATCGACCACCGTCGAGATCGAAGGATCGGCCAAGCCCGCGTGTGTGGCCGAGAGCATCGTCCGCTACATCTCCTAGGCTGCGGCCATGGACAGTGAACTGGCATCCTGGCTGGCCGCAGGACGACACTTCGACTACCTTGGCTTCGACATCTTTTACCGCGTGGAGGGCAGTGGTCCTCCGCTACTGCTGATCCACGGCTATCCGTTCAACTCCTTTGACTGGGCGCCGATATGGCCAACACTGACGCAACGTTTCACCGTCATCGCACCGGACATGATGGGTATGGGCTTTTCCGCAAAGCCCGTCGCCTACGAATACACGGTGCACGACCACGCGGACATGCACGAGGCGCTGCTGGCACATCTGGGCATCGGCAACGTCCACATCCTGGCCCATGACATCGGCGACTCGGTGGGCCAGGAACTGTTGGCCCGTTACGAGTTTGATCAGCACGCCTATGGTGACTTGAGCATTGACTCGATCACCTGGCTCAACGGCGGCATGTTCGTCGAGACTTACACCCCGCGGGCGGCGCAGAAGTTGATGTCGGGGACTCCTCTGGGTGAGATCTTCAGTCATGTGCAGAACAGCCCGTTGTCCCGTCGACTGCTGGAACCGACGCTGAGGGAGATGTTCGGCCCCAGCACCAAACCGACCCGCCACATGATGGACGTGTTCAACCAGATCTTGGATTACAACGACGGCCGCCGCGTGCTGCACAAGGTCGGTCGCTTCATCAATGACCGCTACACGCATCGGAATCGGTGGGTGCGTGCCATGCGGCAGACCGCGGTTCCGATGCGGTTGATCGACGGCCCGGTCGATCCCAACTCCGGTGCGCACATGGCACGCCGGTACGCCGAGGTGATACCGAACGCCGATGTGGTGCTGCTCGCCGACGACATCGGGCATTGGCCGCAACTCGAGGCGCCCGATGCGGTGCTGACTCATTTTCTGGCCCATATCGACCGCGTCACCGCGGGTTGACCGCTATCGACGATCCCTGGCGACTCGGCGACGGCCTTTAGCGGCGGCGGGCGCCCACCGCCGATTCGAGCTCGGCCAGAGCATTCTCGGTCAGCGCTGCCAGGGTGGCGATGTCGGGAACCGCATCGCGCCCCGCCGCATAGCCGAATCCGATCCGGTCGGCGTACGAGCAGGTGGTCACGTTGAGCGCTTGGCCGTCGTAGATCGCCGACACCGGGTATATCTCCTCAAGATGTGCTCCATTCCAATACATTTCGGACTGCGGCCCGCGGATGTGCGATATCGGCACGTTGTATCCCGCCCGCAGCCTGGGAGCGAACGGTAGCAGTGGCGGCAGCACCGTCGCGGCAATACTCGCAGCGGCGGTCAGCAGCGACGCCGCCGATCCACGCTTCGCCACCCAATTCTTGCCGTGCGCCATCGACCGGTGAATCCTGTCCAACCGCGCAGCAGGATCGGCCAAATTCGTGCCCAGCGGGCATAGCCAGGTACCGAACCTGTTGCCGCTTAGGCTATCTGGTGTGTCGGTGTCCGCACCGCGCACCGTGATGGGGCAGATCGCCACCAGTGACTTTCTGGGTAACTCCCCGCGGTCGAGGAGCCAGCAGCGCAATGCGCCGGCTATCGCAGTGGTCACGACGTCGTTGCCGGTCACTCCGGCGGCCGCTTGGATGGCCTTGATCCGATCTTTGGGCCAGCTGTCCGCCGCGACGACACGTTCAGTCCCGAGACGATCGTTGAACCGGGTGTACGGCGCGCCGAAAGGTAGCACGGTTGTGCTGCCGGCCACGCCGTTGACGAGGTTGGAAACCTGGCCGGTGACAACATGTTGGATCAGCCCAACGCCCGACGTCACAGCGCCCACCAGCGACCGCAGCGGTTCCAACGGATTCGCGTTCCGACCGGATCGCGGAACCGTCGACTCACGTTGCCGTGCTGCGTAAAACGGGGGATTCGACCGAAGCGTGGCGTCGGCGCTGAGCCCGTCGGCGATCATTCGAAGACCTGCTACGCCATCGATGACGGAGTGGTGAATCTTCACAAAGAAGGCGAACTGGCCGGCGTCGAACCCGTCGATCAGATACGACATCCACATCGGACGCGACCGGTCGAGGGGTTGTGCATGCAGCTCACCGATCAGCCGCCACAACCGCTCTCGGCCCGCGGACACTGTTCGGCGTTGGCAATGCCAGCTCATGTCCGGGGTTTCAGTTTCGCGCCAAACCCATAGTCCGCCGGTGTCCACGCCGCGATGTGGATATCTGCGAAGCCGCGAGTCAACCGGGTCGCCGGCGGCGAGCGCCTCGCGATACAGCCGGTCGACATATTGCGGACCGGCGCCCTTCGGCGGCGACAAGATGAGCACTGCGCCCACGTGCAGCGGGGAGGACAGTAGTTCCGCGGTCATCATCGCCACGTCCAGCGGGGCCAGCGTATTCATCTGATCCTCCGCAGCTAGGCAGGCCGAGCATGCAACATCGGTAAGCCGTCCAGCAGGCCGGACTGCACCAGCGCGTCCCGCGCGAACTGCTGCACCGGGCGCGAGCGGAAAAACCCGATGTGGCCACCGGGATACCACATGATCTGCGGTTTGCCCCAGTGCTTCCAGAGCCGCGTCACCTGTTCGCGCGGGTGCACCAGCCGGTCAGCGACGCCGGCATAGATGGAACGGCCCGCCATGGGCACCAGCGGAGTAAGCGACAGGGGTGAGATCATTCGGCCGATCGGCGCGGCCAAGTCCAACGTGTGGCGGCGGGGATCGTTGCGAGCGAGCCCGGCGTGGCGCCCTAACACCTCGACCACGTCGGCTACCGGCACACCGAGAATCGCACAGGTAAGCCCGTGTTCCAGACTGGCGACCAACCCGGCGATGTAACCGCCCAGGGAAAGGCTGTTCAACCCGATTGGCGACTGCGGCTCTTGCAACCGGATCCAGGTCAACAGCCGCCTGATGTCCCAGACCGCCTGCGCCGTTGCATGCACGTCATCGAGGATGTCTTCACTCGGAAAAACGGCGCCCTTGGGCAGCCCGCGCGCACGCGGGCCGTGCATTGGAAGGACGGGCAGAACGACGTTGAGGCCGAATTCCTCGTGCAGTTGCCAGGCACGAAACGCCGTGAGGTCAAACGGGGCTCGGCCCATCTCGGCTCCGTGCACGCACACCAGCCACGGTCGCGGCTCCGGGTGGCGCAACAGCAGCGCGTACTCGCGGTGGTTGGCGGCATATCCCAACCAACGCTCCCGGCCTGGTTCATCGGGATGCGGCGCGTAGCCGCTCTGAAAATCGATACGGTGGAAGGTGGGTTTGCGTCCCTTCACCGGCCGGACGGTGACATCCGAAAGCGGAGCAGGCTCACCGTAGAACCCTCTCGGGTTTTTCAGCCATCCCCTGTCTCCGTAGAACTCCAGTGCCGCGACGACTTCGCGGTCGATCCGCTGGAACGCGCGTGGGTGGCTGACCGGGCGGCGCGACTTCAGCCCCATCAAAACGATCTCATCGCGAAGAGCCTGCCCAGCCAGAGCGATAGTGGGCCGGGCGATCGGAAGTTCATCCGGCTGGTGATCGTAAGACTTCAGCAAAGATCGAGCGACGTAGAAACCGGTTCGGGTCAGCGGCGTCAGCGGTCGGAACGCGCTGCCCAAAGCCGCACCGGGCGGGCTCCGGTACGGACGTCGGTGAGCGTCGTCACTCGAGGGTGATGGCATGGCGGCTGACACTAAGACCACATCACAGCTCGTGGTAGGGACTTACGTCCCGCCGAAGGTCACCGCGGAAGCTGCTGGCGGGTCTAGTGATCGGCGTGGCATCGAGGCCCCAATAAGGGCCGAATGTTGTGGGACGCAGGACTTTAGTCACTCGCTTGGCCCGATGGCACCGTCATAGGGTCGAAGCTTGATATCAGCAAAGGAGACAAATTATGACAGAAGCGCCACAGAAGACCGAGCCACGCTGGGCCGAACTTTCCGACGATGTCCTCGAATCACTTGAGGCCGGACGCAAGAGAGGTATCGAAGCCGTCCGCAAATTCGTCGACGAGGTAAGTCCAGTCGTCGACGGAGAGTCGCGGCGCAAGACCGTCATCGACGCTGCATTGAACTTGGCTGAAGAGCTGGTCACCACGCGGATCGAATTCATGCGAAGTGTAGTGCGAAGTGCCGGTGAGGCAGTGACCAAGTAGGATACCGAAAGTCCTACCCCAAAACGGTGGCCGTCCATAGTCCTCCCCCCGGCTATGGACGGCCACACTTTTGTCTCCGCATCATTCGACGTCCGGTTCACCCGAGAGGTGCAGCACGGCGTCGCGTACGGCCCGTTGCAGTTCAACTGCAGCCGCCCAATCGGCGCCCGACGGCCGGACCGCCTCACCGACAATGACGTCGACCATTCCCCGGCGCGGAAAGTGATGCTCCGGCCTTAAGATTGCCCGCGTCCCGCGGACGGCGATGGGAAGGGCAGGCACGCCGGCCTGGGCGGCCACAACGAATGCGCCCATGTGGAAAGGTCGCAGTCCGGGAGCACGGGCCAAACGGCCTTCAGGAAAGATGACGAGCGACTGTCCGGCGCGCACCAGAGTAACGAGTCGGTCTGTGTCGGCGACGCCGTGCTCGCGCTCGTAGCGTTCAACGAACTGGGTGCCTAGTCGCCGCAGGGCGAAAGCATTCAGCGCTTGATGCTGAAACACTTCGGCGGCGACGAATCGGAACGAAGGCGGCAGCACCGACGCCAGCACCATCCCGTCGATCCAACTCGAGTGATTGGCCACGGCGACACAGGTTGCTGCCGGGAGGCGGCCGAGGCCGTGCACATTGATCGGTGTGCCGGTAAGGCGGGCCAGGAGCCGGATCGATCCCCGAACGACCCGCCACCGCCATTGTGCGCGGGGTAGTAGTGCCAGTAAGACGACGACCGACAACCCGAAAACCGCGAACATCAGCCACACATAGGCGGCGAATGCAACGGCAGCCGCCGCACGACGAGTGCGGCGTAACGACGGTACGGCCCCTCGCAGACGAAGTCGAGCCAACTCCCACCACAGTGCCCGTGGCCGGGCACCGATTTTCCCTCGCGCATAGATTTCCCGGCTCGCGGCCCGCCGGATCTTGCCACTCGAAGTTTTCGGCACGGTGCGAGGCGGCACCAGGATCACGTCGTCAGGCGGCACGCCCAGCAGGTCCACCGTCTTGGAAACGATCTCGGAGCGCAACGCGGTGTGATCGTCGCCTCCGGCCGCTCGGGTTTCGGCCATCACAACCAGTCGTTCCGCCCCTTCTGCGGGATCCGGAGAGGCGAACACGGCGACGCAGCCCTTGCGGACACCTGGGAGGTTGCCGACCGCCTCTTCGAGCTCAGCCGGGTGCAGGTTGCGTCCCGCCCGGATGATCAAGTCCTTGATCCGACCCGTGACGTAAAGTTCGGCGCTCGCCACGTAGCCGAGGTCGCCGGTGTCGAGCCAGCCGTCGCGAAACAGTGACCGGGTCGCTTCGGCGTTGTTGAAGTACCCGGCGGTCGCCGACGGGCCGCGGAACTCGATGCGACCTTCATGTCGATCGCCCAACTCGTTGCCGGTGGCGTCGACGATACGAATCTCGTGGCCTGCCAGCGGTTGCCCGCACGCGACGAAACGAAGCTCGTCGCGCCCGCCCGGCTTCGCCGGCTCGGCCCGCCCCGAACGTACGAAAGCGTCGCGGTCGACACGGTCGATAACCGGGCCCCGACCCAGCGGCGGGAAAGCCAGCCCCACCGAGGCCTCCGCCAGCCCGTAAACCGGCGTTATCGCTTCCCGCCGCAGCCCGAAAGCGGCGAACCGCTCGGCGAACCGCTCGATCGTCACAGGACTCACGGGCTCGGCGCCGTTGTAGGCCAGCCGCCACGAGCTCAGATCAAGTCCTTCAAGCTCGGCGTCGCTGATCTTTGCGAGGCAGAGCTCGTAGGCGAAGTTCGGGCCGGCCGACATGGTGGCCCGGTTGGCGTGGATCGCCCACAACCATCGTGACGGGCGGATCAGGAACGCCTGCGGACTCATCACCACCAGCGGCACACCGAAATACATGCACCCGAGCCACGCGCCGATCAAACCCATGTCGTGATATAGGGGCAGCCAACTGACGAAGGTATCCGCTTCCGATACAGCCACGGCCTGGCCCATCGCGCGGATATTTGCCAGCAGGTTTCGGTGCGTGAGCGCCACACCTTTGGGCTGGCCGGTGCTGCCCGAGGTGTACTGCACCAGTGCGAGATCGTCGGATCGGGCTCGAGGAAGGGCACCTTCGCTTGCGCCCGTGAGGGATTCGGGGACGACGACGTGCCGCAGGCTTTCGACGTTCGTGCGCAACAGATGGCCGAGGCTCACCGCCTCGGGCACGGTGACAAGCAGCGCGACGCGCGCGTTTGCGAGGATGCCGGCGGTGCGACGGAGGTGGTCAGCCAGCTGGGACGGCCGCGCCGGCGGGTACACCGGAACAGGTATGGCGCCGGCCAGGACCGCGCCGGCGAACGTGACGAAATATGCCCGGCTAGTTGGCAACATGATCGCGACCGTGTCGCCGGGCATGATGTCGTGGGCGAGCAATCCGGCCGCGACGTCGGCTGCTTCCCGGTGCAGCGCCGCATAGCTGACGTCCGCGAGGCTGCCCTGGTCGCCGAGGATGCGGATGTGGGTCCGGTCCGGAGTGGCTCGCACGTGCCAGTCAAGCGTCTCGATCAGGGTCGACGCCGCCACTGGCGCCAGGGTGCCCGGCGTAATGGTCGGTGGTGAGATTAGGCCGCGGCCCGTACCCGCTGGAGCGTGGCCGTGGGCGAGGGCCTGCATGAGGTCGCGCGGGGTCTCCGCGCTGGCCAGAAGATGTGGCGGCAACTCCACCCCGAGCTTGTCCTGGACTCGCAGCAGCAGTTCCGCCAGTTCCAGGCTGCCGATTCCCAGGTCATCGAACGGGATGTCGAGCGTTACCGAGGTCGGCGGGGCGTGCGGGTGAACCTCGGCGACGAGACCTTGCACCAGCGCCAGGACAGGAGCGGCGCGCTCGTCGGTTGTCATTGGTCAGGAAGCGGCCTGGGAGCCCGCCACCCGTTTGCGAAGACGGGCCGCGAATCGCGCGGCCCGATCGAGGTCGTGGTCGTCCGGCCGGCCCTTGTTGATGCCGCCGATGAACCCGAATGGCCCAACCGTGTCGAGCCCGCGACAGGAGAACGAATCGAGTACCTGAAAGCCCTTCGACTCGAGCTGGTTCCGAATCGGCCTGTGGTAGTTCAACATCGGAATCTCCTGGGTGCCGCTAGTGAAGAAAGTAAACGCTCGGATGTTGTCAACGTGTGGCAGGCGCCGTATCAAGTCCCGTAGCCTGCTGTGCACGGTCATGTAATAGATGCCGGACCCGAACCCGACGAGGTCGTATTCGCGGAGCCTATCGGGGTCGACTGACTCGGGTTCGACGACCTCGGCGTCAAGCACCTCAGCTATCCGATCGGCGACGCGACGAGTGTTGCCATGCGAAACCGAGACACAGACGATCAGCGACTTCATGGCCTCTACCTGTCTCATACACCGGCATTGATGTGTCCATGCTGCGCGACATCTCCTCTACCGGTAAGGGCCAAAGGCACATTGGCCCGGGCCGTTCGTCACCTCCCCGTTGCGCGAATTCAGGGCCTAAACCGACGTTTGGCAGCGCTGCGCAGGGACACGACCTCGAGCAGGTCGTCGGGTCGCGCCGTGACACGAATCTCAAACTGGCGGCTGGTGTGCTCGATGGTCGCGCGGAGCCATTCGGCGTCGGTCCGCGAGGCACGCTCGAGTTGCATCCGTCGTATATGCAGCGGAATCATCTGCAGCGAGGTCAGTCCACCGCCGGTTGAATCGGTGGAGGTCAAGTACAGCAGTCTCAGATCGGCGCGGAACGATTCGTGGCCCCCGATGCCTTCATAGTCGTCGAGGACGTCGCCGCATCCGTACAGGATCGGTCTGCCGCGGTATATCTCGATCGGCCTGGGATGGTGCGAGGAATGTCCGTGAACGATGTCAACGCCGGCGTCGATCAACCGGTGGGCGAACGCAATTTCACTTGGCGCTATCGCATAGCCCCAGTTGGATCCCCAATGCACCGAGACGATCGCGACATCTCCGTCACGTTTGTGCGCCAGTACCCCTGCCGCCACGTCGTCGGCGACAGGGCTTGACAGGTCCCGGGCCAACCACACCCCGGGCCGGTCGTCATAGGCTGCCCACGAGTCGGGAACGCCGGCCGATTTCATCGCCACCGAGCACACCAGCACCCGGTGTTCACCGTGAACCGTCACCGCCGCTGGGCGACGCGCGAGGAGCAGATCGGCTCCCGCCCCGGCGCCCTGGATCCCCGGTCGGCTGAGAGCCGAAACTGTGTCGGTCAGCCCGTTGTAGCCGAAATCGAGAATATGGTTGTTGGCCAGGGCGCACACGTCTGGCCGAAACGCCATGAGCGCAGGGAGGTTATCCGGGTGCATTCGATAACAAACCGGCTTGCGTTCGGCGAATTCACCGTCGGCGGTGATCGCTGTCTCGAGGTTGATCAGACGAACGTTGGGGGCGAGCTCGTCAAGGACAGCGAGCGCCTCTCCCCAAGGCCACTGCCAATCAACAGGGTGCGGAATCGGCCCGTTCGCATGCTCGGCCAGGCGGACGTACTCCCGCGCATCACGCAAATACGGCTCGCGTAGCTCCGCTTCGCCGGGATGAGCCAGGATTTGATCGACGCCGCGCCCGAGCATGACGTCACCACCGAGCAGTCCCGTGACCGCATCAGAATCACCGACCACGCCAATTACCGCCGTCCACAATCAATCGCCGAGTTACACGCCTACGGTCGCACCCTGCGAACTGCGTGGGGAGGGGCCAAACGTCCTCAAGAATGCACCCAAAGGGCCACCTTGCCTGCCGGCATCGCTCGGAGCCGAAAGACCTTGTCCCGCAGGCTCTGTAGTTATTAGAAGGGTGGACAGAGCCGACAATCAGTGCCGGTGAGCAACGTCCGCGAGGGGCGACGCGAGCCGGTAGACGTCGATCAATCGGCTGAGATCGCTTGCGGTGACGATGCCGGCTAGTCGGCCGCCATCGATGACAAGAGCGCGGTTACCGGCTGCTGCTCCCAGACGCCCCAGCAGTGCGGTGAGCGGCTCGTCCGGGGCCGCCGTGGGCACCCGAGGTAGGGGCATCGCGGCCTCACGCACTAGCATGTTGGCGCGTTGGTTTGGTGGCGTGGCGCGCAGTTGTGCCAGCGTGATCAGCCCAACGATCGATCCGTCGCGGTCGGCGACTGGATACGCGGAGTGGCGGTCGCCAAGCAGGTAACGCTGAATGAAATCCTCGACGGTGATGTCGGCAGGAGCCGTATGGGGGTGGGCGGTCATGACGTCGCTGACTCGGACACCCGCAATGGCTTGTCGGGTCATCACCTGTGCCTCCTCCTCACGGGAAGCGGCGAAGATGAACCACCCGATAAACGCCAACCACACGCCGCCAACCAGGCCCCCCGCCAGGAACTCCAGCAGCCCGAGCGCGATCAGAATGAATGCGAGTACGCGCCCGGCGCGCGCCGCGCCGACGCTGGCGCGCACGCTGTCGCCATAGCGGCGCCACAGGTAGGCCTTCAGCACTCGCCCGCCGTCCAACGGAGCGCCCGGTAACAGATTGAACAGGCCTAGCAGCAGGTTGATGCCTGCAAGCCACCAGGCGACGCCGACCACGATGTGCGCGGCCCCAAGCACGCCGAGCCCGTAAGCCGTGCCGCCAAAGACCGCCGCGAGCGCCAGGCTCATCAGCGGACCCGACACCGCGATCCGGAACGCCTCCTTAGCTGTATTCGCTTCGCCCCCGAGCCGGGTGACGCCACCGAACAGCCACAGCGTCACGTCCAATACCTTGACGCCGGCCCGTCGCGCGAGGATTGCGTGCGTCAATTCATGGGCTAGCAGCGACCCGAGCAGTATCAGTGCACCGCAGGCGCCAGCCAGCCAGTAGGCCCCTTTCGAATAGCCCGGCACCGCAGCCGGCAACGTTGATGCCAGGCTCCAAGTGAACAACCAGAGGATGACCAGGACGCTCCAGTTGATACTGACCGGAAATCCCGCGATCCGTCCTATTGGGATGCCGCCCATGTCAAATGACCTCCAAAGATGTTGTCGGGCGAACCTATTAGTGTGGGCAGGCGATGATCACCCGGATACGGGCCGCGGACTCGTCGATACCCACCACATTCCTCGTATATGCGCCGTGCCTGGATTCCGCCTGCTTCGATGCTGCGGATCTCGATGTCGCTGAGGGTAGATGCTCGGTGGTCGCCGGTCAGGAGGCCTTAGTCCCCCACAGGAGTGGCCTTACGGCCCTCGGGTGCCGCGACCCGTCGGGGTCATACTCGGGCGATGAAGCAGTCTGTTGGCGGTAATGCCGCGCGTTCACTGGTTCAACGGTTGGCTTCGTTGCGCGGCAATATGAGGTTGTTCGACGACCGTGTCGATGCCGGAAGGCAGCTGGCCGAACGGCTGGAATCGCTTCGCGGCCAGGACATCGTCGTGCTGGGGCTGCCGCGCGGTGGGGTGCCGGTAGCCTTCGAAGTCGCCAAGGCGCTGGGGGCGCCGCTGGATGTTCTCGTGGTGCGCAAGCTGGGGGTGCCGTTTCAGCCCGAATTGGCCTTCGGCGCCATCGGTGAAGGCGGAGTGCGGGTGATCAACGAGTCGGTCGTGCAGGAAACCGACCTGTCCGACGAAGATATGGCCGCCGTCGAAGCGGAGCAGCGGGCCGAGCTGGTACGCCGGTCGGAACGTTTCCGTAGGGGGCATGACCGGATCTCGTTGGCGGGGCGGATCGCCGTGATCGTGGATGACGGGGTCGCGACCGGCGCGACCGCCAAGGCCGCCTGCGAGGTGGCCCGTGCCCAGGGCACGAGCCGGGTGGTGTTGGCGGTTCCGATCGGCGCGGCCGACACAGCCGAGAGGTTCACCGGATACGCCGACGAAGTAGTCTGCTTACAAACGCCTGACTTCTTTTTCGCCGTCGGTCAGGGATACCGCAACTTCGCCCAAACCTCCGACGATGAGGTGGTCGCGCTGCTCGATCGCGCCCGGGAAGATTTTCCCGAACCCGCGGCAGCCGGCACGGCTGGCGACCCGCCAGTGCGTGATGAGGAGGTTTTGGTGAGTGCCGGGCCGGTGGTGGTAGCCGGGCATCTCACGATCCCCGAGCACCCGATCGGGATCGTGGTTTTCGCGCACGGCAGCGGAAGCAGCCGCCACAGCCCCCGTAACCGCTATGTGGCTGAGGTTCTGAACGTGGCCGGTCTTGCAACGCTGCTCTTCGATCTGCTGACGCCGAACGAGGAGCGTGACCGCGCCAACGTCTTTGACATCGAATTGTTGGCGCGCCGGTTGATTGACGTCACCGGTTGGCTGGCAACCCAGCCCGATACCGGCGCGCTGCCGGTCGGCTACTTCGGTGCCAGCACCGGCGCGGGCGCAGCCCTGACCGCCGCCGCCGATCCCCAGGTGAACGTGGCGGCGGTGGTATCCCGCGGCGGCCGGCCCGATCTGGCGGGCTCGGCCCTGACCAAAGTTCGCGCGCCGACGCTGCTGATCGTTGGCGGATATGACGAAATCGTCCTCGACCTGAATCGGCGTGCGGGGTCGGTGATACCGGTCACGTGCGAGATCGTGGTGGTCCCCCGAGCCACCCACCTCTTCGAGGAGCCAGGTGCACTCGAACAGGTGGCGGTACTCGCCCGCGACTGGTTCATCGACCACCTGAGCCGGGTGACTGCGACCGCCAACCCATAGTGCACGACCAAGCACCACGAAAAGACATGGCGGACAGCACATCAGGTCATCGGAGCGTGCCGCACACCGCGGATCTGCGGATCGAGGCCTGGGCACCCACCCGCAACGGCTGCATCAGGCAGGCGGTGCTTGGCACAGTCGCAAGCTTCCTGGATACCTCGTCGGCGCGGCCGAACCAAACACTCGTGCGCCGGCTGAGCGCAGCGCGCGAGGACGATCTGCTGGTTGCGGTGCTCGACGAGGTCATCTACCTCTTGGACACCGCTGGCCAGGCGCCGGTGGATGTCGAGGTGAACGGCACCGACGGCGGAGTCGACGTTACTTTCGCGATGGCCGATGCGGGCATGCTGCCTCAGGTCGGTGCCGTTCCGAAGGCGGTGTCGCTCCACGAGCTTCGCCTCTCCGGCGGCGGCAGCGGTTGGCGGTGCGCGGTCACGCTTGACGTGTGATTGAGGGGAGAAATGAAGATCATCGAGGAAACGCCATACCGGTTCCGGATCGAACCAGAGGGCGCCATGCGGGTGCCGGGGATCGTGTTCGCGTCCAAATCGTTGCTGCCCGACGAACACGGCGATATGGCGCTGCAACAGGTGGCCAACGTGGCGACCCTGCCGGGGATCGTACGGGCGTCGTACGCGATGCCGGATGTGCACTGGGGATACGGCTTTCCGATCGGCGGTGTGGCGGCCACCGACGTCAACGCCGACGGGGTCGTCTCTCCCGGTGGAGTTGGATTCGACATCTCCTGTGGAGTAAGGCTTTTGCTGAGCGAAGTGGACCGCGATCGGCTGCAACCAAAGATGCGCGCGGTGATGGATCGCCTCGACGTTGCGATACCGCGCGGTGTGGGCACCAAGGGCGTGTGGCGGCTGCCCAACCGCGGTGTGCTGGAGCAGGTGTTGACCGGTGGTGCCCGGTTCGCGGTGGAACAGGGACACGGGGTCGAACGCGACCTGGAGCGGTGTGAAGACGGCGGCGTGCTAGAGGGGGCCGACGCGGCTGCAGTGAGCGAACGGGCGATCGAACGCGGGCTTGGGCAGATCGGCAGCCTGGGCTCCGGCAACCACTTCCTGGAGGTACAGGCTGTCGACCGCATTTACCATGCGCCTACCGCAGCGCAGATGGGGCTGTCAGAGGGCTTAGTCTGCGTGATGATCCACACTGGCTCGCGAGGCCTGGGCCACCAAATCTGCACCGATCACGTCCGCCAGATGGAAAATGCGATGAGCCGTTACGGCATTCGGGTACCCGATCGCCAGTTGGCTTGTGTGCCCGTCTGTTCCCATGAAGGGCAGCAGTACTTGGCGGCAATGGCCGCTGCGGCCAATTACGGACGCGCCAACCGGCAATTGCTCACCGAGGCAACACGCGCGGTGTTCGAGGAGCAGACGGGAACGTCGCTGGAGCTGCTCTACGACGTGTCGCACAACCTCGCCAAAATCGAAGACCACCCCGTCGACGGCCAAACCCGCACCGTGTGCGTGCACCGCAAAGGCGCGACCCGTTCACTCCCGCCGCACCATTGCGACCTACCAGCCGAGTTTGCGGCGGTCGGCCAACCGGTGCTGATCCCCGGCACGATGGGCACCGCCTCGTATGTGCTGGTGGGTGTCCCCGATAATCCCGCGTTCTTTTCCACCGCTCACGGCGCCGGCCGAGTGCAAAGCCGCCACCAGGCCGCCCGCCACACCAGCGCCGACGCCCTAAGCCGAAGCCTCGAGGAATCCGGCATCCTCGTGCGCGGCAAATCCCGAAGAGGGCTCGCCGAGGAAAAACCCTCGGCCTACAAGGACATCGACGCTGTCGTCGAAATTAGCGACCGCGCCGGACTGGCCCGTAAGGTCGCCCGCCTCGTTCCCCTGGGGGTGGTAAAAGGCTGATGAATTGTGCGCGGCGGTGGTTCGATACAGCCGGGGCATGGAGTCGGCAGTGACGGAAAGGAATGCCCATGACCGATCTGCGAATCGTCTCCGGTAGTGCCAACCCAGGCCTTGGCAGTGCAGTCGCGAATTACCTGGGTGCCAAGTCCGATGGCTGCGCCTTGGAACGATACCCTGACGGCGAGCTGCGTCCTGCTGTCGAAAACGCTTGCGGCGCGGATGTCTACGTGATCCAACCGACGGCACCACCAGTCAACGACCACCTCGTCGAATTGCTGCTGCTGGTTGACGCATGCCGCCGGGCCCGCGCCGCCAGGGTGACCGCTGTCGTGCCGTATTTCGGCTATGCCCGCCAGGATCGACGCACCGCACCGGGGCAGGCTCTCGGCGTGGCAGTGGCCGCCGACGCGATCGCTGCCGCCGGGGCCGACCGGCTCGTGGTCGTCGACCCCCACACACCCACCTTGGAGGCTCAGTGTCGAATCCCCCTGGAAACACTGAGCGCCGTTGACACCCTGTCGGGTGAGCTCGCCAGCGATCTGCCGCCTGGGGCGGTTGTCGTCGCTCCCGATTTAGGCGCGGTCAAACTGGCCGAAAGGTATGCGGCGGTGCTTCGTGGGCCGGTTGCGGTCGTGCGCAAGCAACGCGAAAGTGGTTCAGCAGTCAGCGCATTGGACCTCGCTGGCGACGTGGGAGGTTGCCCGGTGGTGATCGTCGACGACATGATCACTACCGGAGCCACCATAGAAGTCGCGACTGGGCTGCTGCGCGCACACGGCGCCGGACCGGACATTGTCGTGGCCGCGACCCATGGGCTCTTGGTTCATGCCGCCGTGAGCCGCCTGCGTGACCTTGGTCTGCGCCGCGTTCTTGTCACCGACACTGTCGCGGTCAAGACCGCACCCACCTTGATCCAGGTGTGCTCGATTGCGCCGACACTCGCTGACGCCATTGCCTGCTTGCACGCCGACAAGCCACTGCACCAACCAGTCGCTCGTACCTGATGAAATGGCTCACCGGGTCAGCCCTATCGCTCGAATTTGCACGCGCCTGGTGTCCGCCGCGGCAGCCAAGCAACCTACCGGAACCTTGCTCGGCTCCGGGCCCACGGGGCTATGTGGGTTTACTTGGTGCCTTTTACCTCGATGTGCTTCTCGGCCGGCGCAGCCTGCTTCGGAACCGCCACATCCACAGTCAGGATGCCCTTGTCGTAGGTGGCTTTGATATTCTCTTCATCGGCGCCCGCCGGCAGGGTAATCGACCGGGTGAACGAGCCGTAGCCGAACTCCGAGCGGCCCTGGCTTCCTTCTTCTCGGTGCGTTCGGCCTTGATCGTCAACTGGCCTTTGTACACGGTGATGTCGACTTCCTTGGCCGGATCGATGCCCGGCAGTTCGGCGCGCAGCACATAGTGGCCGCCTTCCATCTCATCCTCGAGCCGGATGGCTGCCGATCGACGGCCGCAGACTTTCCCATGACGGGAAACCGGTCCACAGATCGGACCAGTCCGGCAGCCATGAACGAGGTTGTCGCCGCGCAGGGAGAGTGGTCATAGTCCCTCCTTCAGAGTTGGGTTTGTTGCGGAATCTCCCGTTTCAATCCTTGAACGATGCGTGGTCGAGCGGTAGGGACCGAAGTCCCATCCGCAGGTTTTCCGTCGCTATGACCGGTCAGCCGAGTTGACCGGTGGCTGGGTTATGACGTGACCAAGCGATCGTGGGACACCTTGTGGTCGTAAAGCGCCACCGCGCGGCGCGGCGTCGATGCGTGAAACCTTCTCCCGCTTACTATTGCGCCGCCGGCGATCATTGCCATTTGAGATCTTCGTCCCATTCTTGGACTTGTTTGTCACGCTCAACCGCGGAGCGGGTGTCAATCGTGACCTCTTGCCAGTACCCCGGACTGTAGAGGTGAATATCGTTGCCGCTAGTGACCTCTAGCACCCCGCCCATGAGTACTTCATAGGTGGCGTCGTCTGGATATTCGGCATCCTGGTCGTGGCCTTCGATTTGGATCCACATTTTCATAATGAAAATAATCCTCCGTCGGCCGATCGGGGATTCTGCAGGCTACCGGTGCGATGGCGAGATGCCAGGCGTTGGAGATCCTGCGCATTCGTGGTCGGAAGTCACGATTTCGACGGCTGCAAAAGAGGTGCTTCGCAAGTGTGCAGGCAACTCCCTATGAAGAGGGACACTCGTCTTGGTCAGGCGGGAATGCTTCATGCGTTCGAATAACGCTGCTGCCGAGGCGCTGCGGGAGCAATCAGCTGGTCCATGCTTTCCGACGGGCCGAAGGCGCCAGGCCCGTATGGTTGCTCGGGCGGCGCAAACCCCTTATCGAGGGTGTCATCAATGCCGCGGTCGATGAGGGTGTCCTCCGGCTGCAGCTGGTTGTCGTCCTCGTGGCTGTATTCGCCTGCGGCCGGGCCAGTTTCATAGTGAGCGCTCATCGTTAGTGTCTCAGCTGTCGTAGGTCAGTGGCTGGTGATAGCCGGGGGAGCGCAAATCGCTTTGACGAATGCCGCGATGGCATGTTCGGGCAGATGGCGGGCGACATCGGCTTCGCTGACCATGCCGACCAGACGATGACTTTCGATGACGGGCAGTCGGCGGACCTGGTGTTCTTCCATGACGTTGAGCATCTCCTCGATGTTGGCACCGGCATCGACGTGATAGGTGCTGCCCTGCGCCAACTCGCCGGCGGTGACGACATTGGGATCGTGTCCGGCGGCGATGCATTTGATGACGATGTCGCGGTCGGTGATCATCCCGTGCAGACGGTCATCGTCGCCGCAGATCGGCAGCGCACCTACCCCCAACTCGCGCATATGCTGAGCCGCGGCGGTCAACGTTTCGTGCTCTCCCACACACGTGGCTCCGGTGTGCATGATGTCGCGGGCGGTGGTCATCGTGTTCTCCTGAAAATCGTAGGCAGCCCCGGCGACTTACACGCGGCTCAATTCGAAACTAAGCGCCGCCGGCGCGCCGATCTAGGGCCGTTCGGCCTTCCATCCAGCGACTTCTGGACCTGCCACCGGTCCTGCGACCGTTAGCTGGAAATCATCCACAGGGTAGTTGCGAAGTGCCGGCGCGGAGGTGGCCGTCCATAGTCGCCCCGCGACGGACGGCCACAAGATGTTTTCTTCATCATTCGACCTCGGGTTTCACCGAACAGGCGCCGGATGGCGCCACGCGTGGCCGCGCGCTGCAACCTCCGATAAACGAAGCCAAGACATGACTTTCGACTCTCCCCAAAAGGCGGCTGGCCGCAGACACTGCACAGCATGACCACATCCGACGACGCCGCCCAAACCTGGCGCGACCTGGCCGAGCAGCTCACCGGTGCCCAGATCATCCAGCTCGAGCGCCTCGAACGCGACGAACCGCGAACGTTGCTAGAAATGGCGCGTGAGTGGGCGGCCAAGAATACGGCCGCTGCGGAGCGATTCGACGACGTCACGCCGCCCGCCGGCGCGGTGCGCTTATTTGGCTGGCAGCTTGACGGCAACTGGTTCCGCGATTTCAAGGGCACCACGCGTTGCGCCGGTCAGGCTCGCGTTCACATCTTCGGCCGACAGCAAGCCGACGGCTCGATCCGGCGGTGGATCGCCGTGCACACCCGACGATTAGATGCGCTCGATGCAGCTGCGGCCCGCGGATTGGCGGCAGCGCTACTCGACGCGGCCGACGAGGTCGAGGGGCTCGGCTGAGCTCGCTTAAGCCGCGAACGCGCTGTGCTGGTTGGACGAACGAGCCTCCGATAGGGGACGTCGGTCTCTGACGTCAACCGCCTACCTAGCCCTTAGGAGCATGATGAGCAACTGCTCGCACAGCGGCAATCGCAATGGCTGCCCGGCCCTGCTGAATTGTTCAGCGATTTACCGACTTGGACCCGGGCCAGGCCTAACGGCCATCGCTCGCTTCAGAACTCGCAGACACGGCCGGCGCAGCCGCCGCTGTAGTCTGTGTCCGCCTGAGCCAGTACCGGTTCCGGGGCGGCGTACGTCAACACCTGCCCTTGGCGGCTGCCATAGCGATACACCGTGATGCCTTTGACCTTCGCCTTCCAAGCAGCCAAATAGATGGCACGGACGTCATCGACCGTTGCGGCGGCGGGCAAGTTGACCGTTTTAGACACCGCAGCATCGACGTGGCGCTGCACAGCCGCCTGCATCCGCAGATGCCATTCCGGTGCGATCTCAGCTGCGGTCGGAAACGCTGCCCGGACCTCGGCGGACAGTTGCGGACAGCCGCGTACACCCCCTCGCTGCGCGATCTCGGCCATCAGGTCGTCACGGTAGAAGCCTTGATCGCGGGCCACCCGGTCAAAGCACGCGTTCACTTCCAGCAGCTGTCTGCCGACAATCGCGCGGGTGAAGGCGATGGCGAACATCGGCTCGATCCCGGCGGTGGTGCCGGCGATCAGTGAGATGGTACCGGTCGGCGCGATTGAGGTGACCTGTGCGTTGCGCCGCGGACCAGAACGCGCGAACCGGCTATCGCCGATCGCGGGGAATGAGCCGCGGACTTCGGCCAGCTGCCTCGAGGCCGTGGAACCCGCTTGCTTTATGCGATGCGTGACCCGGCCGGCCAGCCGCACCGCCTCCTCGCTGTCGTACGGGATACCCAGTATGGCAAGCAGTTCGGCCAGGCCCATGACTCCCAGCCCGATTTTGCGGGTGGCGCGGGTAGCCTCGCCGAGTTCGGGGAAGGGGTAGCGGCTGACGTCGATGACGTCGTCGAGGAATCGAACCGCTACCCCAGCGACGTAGTCGAGCCGGTCCCAGTCGATCCGACCGTTCGTGATCATGCGCGCAAGGTTGATCGAGCCGAGGTTGCATGACTCGTACGGCATCAGCGGGACCTCGCCGCACGGATTGGTCGCCTCGATTCTGCCTTGCCCGGGCACTGGGTTGGACCGATTGATCGTGTCCATGAACACCAGCCCGGGATCACCGCACGCGTGCGCCCCTTCGCAGATGGCGTCGAACAGCTCAGCGGCCGGAATCTGCGCGACGGTCTTGCCGGTTCGCGGATTGACCAGGCGGTGCGCGCCACCGCGTTCAACGGCGCGCAGGAAGGCATCGGTCACGCCGACCGACAAGTTGAAATGCGTTAGTTCATTGGGCGATTTGGCCTTGATGCCGACGAAGTCGCGGATGTCCGGGTGTGACGCGTCAAGCACTGCCATGCACGCGCCTCGGCGACGCCCGCCCATGGAGACGACACGCGCCGCAGTGTCATACAGCCCAAGGAACGACATCGGTCCGCTGGCCGTGCCAGCGGTGCTGGCCACTCGATCGCCGGCGGGCCGCACCCGGCTGAACGCAAAACCGGTTCCACCGCCGGCCCGCTGGATCTCAGCTGCCTTTCCGAGTGTCGCAAAGATCGAATGCAGCGAATCCTCAATGGGCAGTACGAAACAGCCGGACAGCAGCCCGATGTCGGTGCCTGCGTTCATCAGTGTGGGGGAATTGGGCAGGAATTCGAGGTTGCGCATTAATGACGAGAACCGCTCGGCCCAACCGGCCGACGAGCCCGGCCGGTACGCATCCTCCGCCACTGCGACACAGCGTGCCGCCCGGTCCATCATCTCGCCGGTCGACTCGACCGGCCGGCCCTGCTCGTCGCGCAGCAGGTAGCGCTCCCGCAGCACTGTCGCAGCCGCCAGGCTCAGCTTCAGTTCATCGCGCACGCCGAGCAACGCCTTGGCAGTGCGCAATTCCGCGTGCCGCTGGCGGTAGACGACATATGCCCGGGCAACGTCTTCAAGCCCGGCCTCGCCCAGCCGCGCCTCGACGAGGTTCTGGATTTCCTCGACGGATGCAACGCGGGACCCCACTGTGTCGGCAACGGTGAGCGCCACAGTGGCCGGCATGTCGGGGTCGTTGCAGGCCACCTCGCGTGCTGCACGGGTGATGGCAGCCTGGATCCGCGCGATGTCGAACGGTACCAGGGTTCCATCCCGGCGCTGGACTTTTGCCGGCCACCCGGACCTGATTGCCGACGTCATCGCATGACCTTAGAAACTGCCTATTTGTCCGTGGGGTGGACGATGGCCGACTGCACCGCCCCGAATCGATGTTGCGCCCGCTTGTCGGCCGCTTTCTGCTCTTTGGCGGTGACGACAACGGCGTCCGGGCCCGGAAACACCGTTGCCACATGGTCGGTGTCGAGCCACCGCACCACATACGGTGGTGAACCATCGGATGAGTGCACCTCAGTGATCAGCCCCCGCTGGTCGGGTCGATCGACCGTCGTGCCCTTGATCACCAGCCAGTCTCCAACCTTAGCTTTCATCGACATGCCTTTCCCTCGGGGATTCAATCGTGCAGGCATCCGGTGTGACGGGGGAAGGGCATCAGGCCCTAACTCCTGTGGTCGAAAGTCCCTCCGGGCGCCTCAGTGCCGGTGGTCAACCGTCGTGGTCGGTCGCCAACTCGCAGGGCCGAAAGTCCCGAATGGCCGGGACTTCGGCCAGGCTGCGTCGACCGCCAAAGACCCACTAGGACGGTGGCTTTGCGCTCTACGCCACGCGAGATGGGCCTGGTGGAATCGAACACACAGGATTGTTCGACGAGGAGGCCATCATGGGTGCATCATCCCGGACCGAGGCCAGGCATTCATGGTCGCTGTGGCGCTATGTTCTGACGGGAGCGACCGTTCCACCGACCACCCTGTATCAAGTGACGGATCGCCTGCACGAAGGACGCGCAGTCCGGGTGCCGGCCAATGCCATTGCTCCGACGGTGTCCGCATGGTTGGCGGAGTTGGGCGCCAACAGTCCAATGGTTGAAGACCTCGCACGAGCGGTTCGGAATGGCGACTGGCCAGCCGCCCATGCTGTAGGCGAGCACCTATCGGTTCACGTCGCTATCGCGGCGTGAGCGTAGCCCGTTATCAGCCGGCGAGGGCATCAACATCTGGCTGCTGGATTGGCTTCGCGAATTCCCTCGCCCGATGACTCCACGGACCTCCCGCATCACCAGGCAACGTGTCCGCACCGGCGAGCAGCCACCGGCCTCGCAGTTCGATCAGCCCGAATCGCACATCCAACGGCGGCGCGTGCTCAAAGTTCACGGTCGCGGTGATCTTGCACTGTTCGGCGTCGATATACACATCCCGGAAGTCCCTGACGCTTATCGACCCGTGCTGACATGTGTCGGCGGCAAGCTGGGCGACAATCCGCTGGGTTTGCTCCCGCGAAAGTTGCTCGAGAAGAACGCCAAACGTCATACTTCGCAGTTCGTCGACGTCCGCCTCCTGCACTGCGCGGGCGTATCGTTCGATGACGTCACGCATGCTGTACAGGTCGATTTTGGCTTCTCTCCGGCCCCGGAACACCGACATCTTGCCTCACCCAGCCGACAGATGACCTTGCGCGATCCGCTTACTCCTCGTCTTCGATGATGTGGACTGCGGCTTCTTCAGCGGAGGCCGCGCCGCCGCTGATACCGACGTCTTCAGCTACCAGCTCGGCCTCTGTGTCTTCGCCGAACCCCAAGTCCGGCGCGACAAGGCGGCCCGCTCGGGCACGACCAACTTCGTCTCGTTCGGGAAATTCCGCGTCACGCTCGGCATCGTCGGAGCGTTGCTGCTCGTCATCATCGAGCCAGACGTTGAGGCGCGCTGCAGGATCCGGCTCTTCCTCGGCAATCAGCTGGTCCATGCTTTCCGACGGGCCGAAGGCGCCAGGCCCGTATGGTTGCTCGGGCGGCGAAAACCCCTCATCGAGGGTGTCATCAATGCCGCGGTCGATGAGGGTGTCCTCCGGCTGCAGCTGGTTGTCGTCCTCGTGGCTGTATTCGCCTGCGGCCGGGCCAGTTTCATAGTGAGCGCTCATCGTTAGTGTCTCAGCTGTCGTAGGTCAGTGGCTGGTGATAGCCGGGGGAGCGCAAATCGCTTTGACGAATGCCGCGATGGCATGTTCGGGCAGATGGCGGGCGACATCGGCTTCGCTGACCATGCCGACCAGACGATGACTTTCGATGACGGGCAGTCGGCGGACCTGGTGTTCTTCCATGACGTTGAGCATCTCCTCGATGTTGGCACCGGCATCGACGTGATAGGTGCTGCCCTGCGCCAACTCGCCGGCGGTGACGACATTGGGATCGTGTCCGGCGGCGATGCATTTGATGACGATGTCGCGGTCGGTGATCATCCCGTGCAGACGGTCATCGTCGCCGCAGATCGGCAGCGCACCTACCCCCAACTCGCGCATATGCTGAGCCGCGGCGGTCAACGTTTCGTGCTCTCCCACACACGTGGCTCCGGTGTGCATGATGTCGCGGGCGGTGGTCATCGTGTTCTCCTGAAAATCGTAGGCAGCCCCGGCGACTTACACGCGGCTCAATTCGAAACTAAGCGCCGCCGGCGCGCCGATCTAGGGCCGTTCGGCCTTCCATCCAGCGACTTTGGACCTGCCACCGGTACTGCTTCAAGCAAATCGGCTGGAGTTGGCAGCACCGCCAAGCATCGCGGATCGACCTTCGTATAGCCCAAGTCTTTCGACCACGCCTTTGATATGTGAACACTTATCCTGCGACCGACGCATATCTGCTGGCCACAGCTGGAGGAGTTGACATGGCAAACAACCGTTATCTCGAAATCATCAAACGCCTACTTAACGCGGAAACGTACTTCCGTTGGCGCGAGGACGCCAAGGAGCGCGAAGAGGATCGACCACCTCCCGAGGAGGACTCGAAGTAACAACGAAAGATTTACTCGTTGTCTTCGGTATTGAGATACCTTTCCTCCACTCCCGCAATCAGCCGCTGGCGTATGCGTTCTAGGTCCGCGGCGCCATGTGCCAGCAACTCGTCCTCCCAGGCCGTGACGTGCGCGGCGAAGTCTTTGTCGGAGATGGTGCTGTCCAGCCAGCGGGAGAAATCGCCGCGTTCGAGGTGATAGCGCAGTGCTTTTGGATCCAGATGCTTTAACGCGGCGGCGAAGTTGTGCATCGTCGTCGCCGGAGCGATGTACTGCCCTCCGACTGGTCGGAAGTAGAACTGTCGCTCTGTGGGCAGGGAAACGTCCGCGTATTTGTGGCGGTGTCGCACGTGTGCGGTCCGGCGGTTTGCAATGGTGAACGAGCGAGCAGCCTCAGAACCGAAACGCAACGTGGCCCGCAGTGGCTGCTTAGCTGTGACTCCCTCGGAGGCTGCGTCGGGCGTGAGTTCCAGCGCTACATCTGCGACGTCGATCTCGTCGGCCGGTAATGATGCCGGTGCGAAGGACGACAACACGTATCCGGCTCGCCGTAGCCATCGAGCTGCCTGATCAGTGCCGAGCAGATGGGCTTCGTCGTAGATGACCCAGTGTGGGAACCCATGCCGTTCTCGATGGGCTTCGACCGTCGAGCGCAATCGATGCAGATAATCAGGCTTGTCTCGGTCGGCGAGCCCGGACATATCCAACACAATGCTGCTGTTTGGGTCAAGCAACGTGTTGACTAGCTCGATCGGCTGCGGAAGGTAATTGCGAGCAACTATGACCTGCACCTGGTGCAGATTTCGCAGTTCGCTGTGGTCGCCTTCGGGATCGATGACGAGAACGCAGTAGCCGGCCAGAATCCATCGCTCTGCCATCAGTCCGACCAGATAGCTTTTGCCTGACCCGGCAGGGCCGCTGACCAGGATTCTGGCCTGGCTTCCTGGTACTTGCGCTGGAGTGCCGTCGTCGAAGGTGCCGAGGTCGATCCACCGGCGTCGCGGGCATAAACGTTGTGCGCCATTCAGATAGGGGCCGGTCAACAGGCTGGCTACACCAGCCCCGTCTTCTGCCTCGATCACCAGATCGGCGTGTTCGCGGACCGAAGGTACAGCGTTGGCGACAGCGACGCCGACCTCGGCAACCGAGAACAACGACAGGTCGTTCTCGGCATCGCCGACCGCGATGGTGTTGTGGGCAGAGAGGTTCAGCTCACTGAGCGCCGCACGCAATCCCGTCCCCTTCGTTATCCCCGCCGGCAGCACCATCAACGATGCTCGGTTGCGGACGATCTGGCAGTCCAATCCCAGCTCGCCGATCACCTTCAGTACGGTTGCGGCGTGCTCACCGTCAACAGCCCCCAACACCTGTCCCCGTCGATGCGGCACCCCATGATCGGCGAGTGCGTCGTAGAGTGCGGGGTCGACAGGCATCGCTAGCGCACGGGGCTTTCCGTCGATTACCACGATTGCGCCGTTTTCCAGTACCAAGGCGTCGAAGTGCTCGGTTATTTGGGGGAACTCGGCATCTAACTCCGCCGCGATCCGCCCAGTGACCAAGATGGCGATCGCTCTGTCGCGTCGAACCTGGTCGATGGCGTCCAAGGCCTTTACGGACAGATCGCCTCCCGATGCGATGGTGCCGTCGAGGTCAAGCGCTATGACCTGGAAAAACGCCATGGCTTTCCTGTCGTTTGGCCGCGCATCTGTTGTCCACCAAGGCGTTTACGCCGGACTGACGTTGGAAACCGATCTGCTCAAGTAGTGGACGAACCAGTCACGGGCCAGTGCCGCAACTTGCTCGAGCGTGCCCGGCTCTTCGAAAACATGGGTGGCGCCAGGTACTACCGAGAGCTCACACTCGCCGGGAATTGCGGCCTTTGCCTGCCGATTGAGTTCCAGCACAACGTCATCGCGCCCGCCTACGAGTAACAGCGTCGGGGCGTGAAGCTGGCGAAGATACCCGCCTGCGAGATCGGGCCGGCCCCCACGCGACACGACGGCCTCGACCTTGACTCGGGGATCGGTGGCCGCGACCAGGGCCGCACCCGCCCCGGTGCTCGCGCCGAAGTAGCCGACCGGCAGCGCGGCGGTGTCCGGCTCGCGCGCCAGCCAACCGGTGACATCGACTAACCGTCCGGCCAACAACCTGATATCGAAGACATTGGCGCGGTCGGACTCCTCGTCGGGTGTGAGCAGGTCGAACAACAAGGTCGCGAGCCCGGCCTTATTGAGGACCTCGGCGACATACCGATTACGCGGGCTGTGCCGGCTGCTTCCGCTGCCGTGCGCAAAGACCACGATCCCCCTCGGATGCTCCGGGATGGTGAGATGCCCTGCCACCGACACCGGCCCGGCGGTTACCCAGACTTCCTCATCACGCAGCGGGGGGTCGGCCTCGGCGTCGCTAGTCACGACGTCTCGGGAACCGTCGCCAGCAGCATCGAGCGATGCGACTACCTCGTCATCGGACATCTCGCGGAACCTGTGATAGCCCTGAGCCACTGCGGCATAGAAATAGAATGCCGGTGTTTCCAAGCACACCACTTCATCGGCGTACGAGCGCATCATGTCAACGGCATCGGGTGAGCCCAACGGGGCGGCAAACACGACTTGCGCTGCGCCCTGCGCGCGGGCCGCCTCGCACGCCGCCTTGGCGGTCGCTCCGGTGACAAACCCGTCGTCGATGATCAGCGCAACCCGTCCGGCAAGCGGAACAGGTTCGCGCCCAAGGCGATACAGGGCCACCTGCTGCTGCAGCCCGGCAAGTGCGACGTCTTCTACCTCGGCGATTTCGGCATCGGTCAGGCCGGTCTGTTCCAGCACGGCCGCGTTGATCACCCGCACGCCACCCTCAGCGATGGCGCCGAAGGCCAATTCGGGCTGGAACGGTACCTTCAGCTTGCGTACCAAAAGGAGATCAAGCGGGGCCCCCAGCGCCTTGGCGACCTCGATCGCCACCGGCACCCCGCCGCGCGGCAAGCCTACGACGACGACGTCTTGGCCGCGGAACGACCAGAGACGCTGGCCCAGCCGGCGTCCGGCGTCTGCACGATCATGGAACAGCTGCACGTCGTTGAGTCTGCCGCGATACGACGGCGCACCTAAAGGGTCCTTTGGCCTTTTCTCGCCCGGGGATCAATGGCCGCGGTGGTCAGCGGTCCGGTCTCAGAATTCAGCAACCGCGTGCTCGAGGCGTTCGGCCAGTCGTGCCTGGGCCTCTGCGCGCCGAGTGGGTAGATGCTGCGAGGGGAAAGCCGTTGACACGGGCCGGTATTCGCGCAGCGTGCGGCGGGCGACGGTCATCTTGTGCAGCTCGGTCGCACCGTCGGCAATCCCCAGCGACTCGGCGGCGATCATCATCTTGATGAATGGCATCTCGTTGGAGACCCCGAGCGCGCCGTGCAGATGCATGGCACGCTGCACGACGTCGTGCAACACCTGCGGCATCGCCACCTTGACCGCAGCGATATCGCGGCGCACCTTCTGGTAGTCGTGATGCTTGTCGATCAGCCACGCGGTGCGCAGCACCAGCAGTCGGAACTGCTCGATCTGAATCCAGCTGTCGGCGATCTTCTCCTGAGTCATCTGGAAATTCGACAACGGACCGTTCCGAGTCTGGCGTGATACGGCCCGCTCACACATCATGTCGAATGCTCGCCGGGCCAGCGCGATGGTGCGCATGGCGTGATGAATGCGCCCACCGCCGAGCCGCGTCTGCGCGATCGCGAATGCCTGCCCTTCGCCGCCGAGGATGTGGTCAGCCGGCACCCGGACGTCGGCATAGCGGACGTAACCGTGGGTGGCGTGTGAATCGGTGCCAACGCCCACGTTGCGGAGGATCTCGATGCCCGGTGTTTCGGCTGGGACGATGAAAAGTGACATCTTGTCGCGGGTACGTGCGTCGGGGTTGGTGACCGCCATGACGATGAAGAAGGTCGCGTGTCTGGCGTTGGTGGAAAACCATTTCTCGCCGTTGATCACCCAGGTGTCGTTGTCGCGCACGGCGCGGGTGACGAACAGGCCCGGATCCGAACCGCTCTGCGGCTCGGTCATGGAATAGCAGGAGGTGATGTCGCCGTTGAGCAGCGGCTGCAGGTAGCGAGCTTTCTGCTCGGCGGTGCCGAACAGCGCGAGGATCTCGGCGTTGCCCGAGTCCGGTGCCTGACAGCCGAACACCGACGGGGCCCACCGAGACCGGCCGAGTATCTCGTTGAGCAGCGCGAGCTTGACCTGGCCGTAGCCTTGGCCGCCGAGTTCAGCCCGCAGGTGCGCAGCCCACAGCCCGTGATCTCGGACTTGTCGCTGCAGGGGTCGCAGGATCGCCATCGTCTCGGCGTCCTTCTTGTCGTACGGATCGAGCGCGACCAGATCGAGCGGCTCGAGCTCGTTGACCATGAACTCTTCGACCCAGTCCAGCTTTTCCTGGTAGTCGGGGTCTGTTTCGAAGTCCCACACGATTCAGACGCTACCGCCACGGTGCCGAAACTGGAGATGACTATCCTGGCCAGCGATGACGATCACCGCACGCCCCGCCCAAAAGGCCGACATCTCCGAGCTGTCGCACGTCCTCGGCCGCGCCTTCTACGACGACCCGGTTTCAATGTGGATCATGCCCGACGGCAAAACACGGGCGGCGAACCTGCGGAAATTCTTCGCGACCGTGACCCGGCACCATCACCACGCCGGAGGTGGTGTGGAGGTGGCCGGCGACGGCGCTATCGGCGCAGCGGCGCTCTGGGATCCGCCGGGGCGTTGGAAGCAAACGCGGCGCGAACAAGTGATGATGACGCCGTCGTTCATCCGCGGCTTCGGATTGCGGCTGACGGTGGGGCGAAAGCTCGGCGAACTGCTCGAGTTGATGAAGCAGCATCACCCCGAGGAACCGCATTGGTATCTCGCGGTGATCGGCAGCGACCCTTCCGTTCGCGGGAAGGGCTACGGGCAGGTCCTGATGCGCTCACGCCTCGATCGTGTCGACGCGGAACACGCGCCCGCCTATCTCGAGTCCAGCAAGCCGGAAAACGTGCCGTATTACCAGCGATTCGGCTTCGAAGTGACCGGCGAAATCGTGGTGCCCGACGGCGGCCCGAGCCTGTGGCCGATGTGGCGGGCGCCGAGGTAGCGGCAAAGCCCTCGGTGGCAGCGAGAGTCGCGATACCGTTGCCGAATGCGGTTTTCCGGAAAGACCGCGGTGATCACCGGCGGCGCGATCGGGTTCGGCCGGGCCTTCGCGCGAGCGCTGAGCGGTGAAGAGGCCAACGTCGCGATTCTCGACATCGATACCGCGATGGCGCAGCGCACCACGACCGAACTGACCGCGCAGGGGGCTCGGGTGATCACGGTGCCCTGCGACGTCGCCGATGAGCAGCAGGTGGACACCGCCGTCGGCATCGTGATCGAAAAGCTCGGTGGCGTCGACATCTTGATCAACAACGCCGGACGTCACCTGACGAAGTACAACCAACCTTTCGGCGTGTTGTCCCGGTCCGACATCCGGGACCTGTTCGACGTGAACGTCATGGGCGTCATCAATTGCACTCTGGCGTGCCGCGATTCGATGCGGGATCGCGGCGGTGGCGTGGTGCTGAACATCTCGTCGATGGCCGGTTTCATGAATCTCACCCCCTACGGGGTGTCCAAACTCGCGGTGCGGGGTTTGACCATCGCTTTCGCCGCCGAGCTGTCGCCTGATCGGATCCGGGTCAATGCCATCGCCCCCGGGGCGATGAACACCGAGAACGCGCTTGCCGACCTGCCACACGCACTCGTCTACGACATTGTCCGGGAACGCCAGCTGATACACCGGCAAGGCACGATGCACGATGTGGTGTCGGCCATGCTGTACCTGTGCTCTGACGAGGCGTCGTTCATCACCGGCGAAACCCTCAAAGTCAGCGGCGGCTACCCGCTGAATCTCTGAGCGCTTGCCGGGTGTTGAGCAGCTCGGGCGCCGGGGCAGCCGGTGCGGCGATTCGCTGTTCAGCGTCGAAGAGTGACGCTTGCAACCGCCCCGCTCGTATCATGCAGAGTCGCACGGAATTGCATTGCCCGGTAAGGCCATCCGCGCGAGGTGTTCCACTGCGACACCACCAAGCCGACACCGCCGACGACGTCGAGTTTCGAACCCGGAAGAACGTATCCGCCGTAGAGCTGCGCAACCCGGTTGTTGGCATGATCTTCGGCCTCCCATCCACACCCGATGACCGGAATCTGCAGCGGCGCATCGTGTACAGCGGTGGGGGAGTCGATGACCCGGTAGCCCAATGCGTACTTCGAGGACAGAAATCCGCCGAGGATCCATTTGGCTTTTGCCAACCGCCGCAGCGACAGTTCACCCCAGGTTTCACCGTCGGGCGTCAGCGGGGTCGGCTCCGTGCCCCATGACCAGCGGCCGTTGCGTCGTCCCCAGCCGGAGTACGCATCCAGATCGCCGATCCGGCCCGGGCGGACCCGCCTGAGGATGATGCCTTTGTCGCGCTGAAAGCCGGTGGAGACGACGTAGATCCAGCCGTCGTCCGGATCGTAATCCCACGACCAGCACTGCGCGTGACCGTTGTGCAATCCGGCCGGGAACTGCGCCGCGTCGCCCAGATGCCGCCAGGAGACAGCGCTGTCGTCCGATCGCCAGATCTCGGTCCACACCACGTTGCCGAAGCCCCGGTTGACGATTGCGTGCAGGTAGAGCGAGTCACCCACCCGCAGCAGGTCGGAAGGGATCACCGTGCTGATGCCGCGGCGCGGCCCGCCGGACGCGACCGCGCGGTGGCGGTAGCGCCACAGCTGGTGCGCGTACTTGGGATCGGCACCTCCCGCGCGCTGATAGGTGATCGGATGATTCGCGTCGCCGGTCCCGATCAGAATCACCGGTGAACGCCAGTCCCCGTCACCAACTCTGTTGCCTGAGAAGGTGTCTGGAGAACACCGACACCAGCGTCCCGTTGGGTGCGGTTATCGACGCACCCAGGTCCGCGCATGTCACACCCCACCGGTCGGTGATGCCGGGGCCGGTGATGTCGGCCAGCTTGCCGTCGTTGCGACGCGGTTTAGCCCGTGAGGTACCCACCGCCCTCAGCCCGACCACTGCGTGACCGGACGTTCTCGGCGCCGGCCGTCGATGGTGAGGTCCACCCGCTCGTTGAAGAACGCGATGCGTTCGGTGACCGGTTCGGCTTCGCGCAGCGGTTGGTGGTAGGTCCACGCCACATCTGCCGGCCCGTCGGGCACCGAGAAGTAGGACGCGCGGCCCTTGTATGCGCAGTAGCTGACGGTGTCACTGGGTTCAAGATCCACGACGACATCGGCGCGGGGTAGGTAGTAGCGGACCGGCAGCAAGGTCTCGAACAACAGCAACGGGCGCGACGACTCGGCCAGCAGGCGGCCTTCCCACTCGACTCGGATGTGCCGGCTGCTGGCCAGGATGTCGATGCGTTTGAACGGGTCATGCGGGTGGGCGACGATCGCCTCGTCTTCTTCGCGCCACTCGAACGCGTTGAAGTCGAAAATGACGTAACCGCTCAGGTCCGGGTCGTCGGGCCGGAAAGCCGCCGCTGCGCGCCTGGTCGCACCGACAACCACGTCGAGCATCTCTCCGGTACAGCTGTGTGCGGTGAACGGGTTGGTGGGGACCAGGACCGGCAAGTCGGCCAGGTCGTCCACCCTGTCCACCGATTCCAGCCGGGCCGACACATCCTGCTCCGGCACCGCATACGTCGGGACCACTCGCCGGGGCTCCCAGACCAGCAGCCCGTTGATGGTGTCGGCGACGGGCCCTTCGCCCAGATAAACGCGAAGGCGTTTGTCGCTGTGTTCATAGCGCAGTGACTGCAGCGCGCCACCGAGCAGGTCTCGCATTCTGGTGCCCATGGCACCATCATCGCCCCGCCGCGGTGATCAGGGGCTGCTGTGCCAGCCGTTGATGCCGATCACGATCATCCGAAGCTGCTTTACCGCGGTCCGGCGGATCTCCTCGATCGCCTCGGCGGATTGGGCGTCCTCGAGCGCCTCGGCGATGACAATCATCGAGTTGACGAACAGGGTCGCCAGCACGTTGAGATCTTCGGTGCTCCAGGCGTTGAGCCCCGGGAACCGGGCGAGGTCGGTGGCCAGCTCCGAGGTGAGAAGCCGAAACTCGGTGCGGATTGCATAGCGCAATACGGTGACGCCGCTGGAGCGCTCGCGGCCGATGAAGCGCCAATGCTCACGACGTTCGGTGACGCTTGCGACAACGATCTCGACGGACGACTCGATCACCCGGTTCGGGTCGAGCTTGCCGGCCCGGGCACCGCGCAGCATGTCCCGCAAGGTCCGGAACGACTCGTCGATCAAGACCAGGCCGAGAGCGTCCATCGATTCGAAGTGACGGTAGAACGCCGCCGGGACAATCCCGGCTTCCCGGGTCACCTCGCGCAGGCTCAGGCCGGTGAAACTGCGCTCGTCGAGCAGTTTGAGCGCCGCGGCGATGATGGCGCGCCGGGTGGCCTCTTTGCGCTCCTCGCGGGAGGGGCTTTCGCGGGTGCGCCCGTGGCCCGACCGGTGCGAGCGTGAGCTAGGCGTACGAGCGTTCACTGTGTGAACCCTACCACAGAGCTGCGGAAACACTTGACGAGCTGGGGGCGAGCAGAGCACGGTGTACAAATGTTCACCCAAAATGTCACTCAAACTTTGAAGAAGCGGGTGCTGGGTTCTGACCTGGTCAACCTGCTCACCGGTCCGCACGGCGTCGACCGGTACACCGAACTGCTGGCGCCGGTGTGGACCCGCAGCGAGGGCCGCGCGAAGGTCGTCGATGTGCGGCGGACCACCCCGCGCAGCGTCACCCTCGTGCTGGCGCCCAACGACGCGTTCATCGACGCCGGTCGCGGCTTTCGTGCGGGGCAGTACGTCAACCTCACCGTCGAGATCGACGGTCGCCGGCACACCCGCTGCTATTCACCGGCCAACGCTGAGGGCACCTCACATCTCGAGCTGACGATCGGACATCATGACGGCGGGCTGGTCTCGACATTTCTCTACGAGCGGGCCCGGCGCGGGATGGTGGTCGGGCTTACCGGCGTCGGCGGCGACTTCGTCTTGCCGGCGCAACGACCGCGCCGGATTCTGTTCGTCTCCGGCGGTAGCGGCATCACGCCCGTCATGGCAATGCTGCGCACCCTGGTCAACGAACGCCACCCCGGTGATATCGCGTTCGTGCATTACGCACGTAACCCCGCCGAGGCGTGCTACCGCGACGAGCTCGCCGGCATGACGGGAGTCCGGGTGCTTCACGGCTACACCCGATCAGCCGGCGGCGACCTCGGCGGCCGATTCGGGCCCGACCACCTGGCGGCGGCGATGCCGTCACCGGATGCCGTATTCGTCTGCGGCCCGGACGCTCTGGTCGATGCTGTTCGTGAGAACTGCGAGAACGTGTACTCGGAGACGTTCGTGGCGCCGACGCGGAAGCTACCCACGGAGCCCTCCGGCGGACGAGTGATGTTCGCGGACAGCGACATTGAGGTGGTTGATGATGGCCGCTCGCTACTGGAGCAAGCCGAATCGGCCGGCCTCACCCCGGAAAGCGGATGCCGGATGGGCATTTGCCATACCTGCACACGCCGCAAATCCTTTGGTGTAGTGCGCAACTTGACCACCGGCGCGGTGTCGACCGCGCCTGACGAGGACATCCAGATCTGTGTGTCTGTCCCCGTCGGCGACGTCGATATCGCCCTTTAGAGAAGCTGGAGAAACCCATGTCACAACCCAACATCGCCCTGACCCCCGAGCAGGCCGAGGCTTTCGGCCGTGAACTCGACACCATCAAGGAACGCGTAATGGCCGATCTCGGCCAGCGCGACGCCGAATACATTCGCCGCGTCATCAAGACGCAACGTGCACTCGAAGTCAGTGGGCGCGCTCTGCTGTTCGCCGGGATTCTGCCACCGGCCTGGCTCGCGGGTACCGCGATGCTCGGAATAGCAAAGATCCTCGACAACATGGAGATCGGCCACAACATCATGCACGGCCAATACGACTGGATGCGCGACCCGGCGATCCGCGGCGGCGACTTCGAATGGGACACCGCGTGCCCGGCCGATCAATGGCGCCACTCGCACAACTACATGCACCACACCTACACCAACATCGTGGGCATGGATCGCGACGTCGGCTACGGCATCCTGCGGATGAGCGAGGACCAGCCATGGGAGCCCTACTTCTTGGGCAACCCGGTCTACGCCTTTCTGCTGATGGTGCTGTTCCAGTACGGGGTCGCATTGCACGAACTGGAAACCGAGCGCATCCGCACCGGTGAGATCGCGCTGGCCGACAAACGCGAGATTTTGCAAGGCATTTGGCGCAAGACCCGCACGCAGATGCTGAAGGACTACGTCGCCTTTCCGTTGTTGGCCGGACCGTTCGCGCCGTTCGTGTTCGCCGGCAACCTGTCGGCCAATCTGATCCGCAACGTCTGGTCCTACATGATCATTTTCTGCGGCCACTTCCCTGACGGCACACAAGAATTCACTGTCGAAGAGACGCGCGACGAGTCACGCGGGATGTGGTATTTCCGCCAGATCCTCGGTTCGGCGAACTTGACCGGCGGCAAGCTCTTTCACTTGCTGTCCGGCAACTTGTCGCACCAGATCGAACACCACCTGTTCCCGGACATGCCGGCCCGCCGCTACGCGGAGATCGCCCCGGAGGTGCAAGAGATCTGCCGCCGCTACGGCATCCCGTACAACTCGGGCTCGCTGCCGAGACAGTTCGCCACCGTGGTGCGCAAGATCGTCAAACTGGCCTTCCCGCCGAAGGACCGCGTGAGCATCGGGCGCAAGCCCGTCGACGAGCGGATTGCCGCCTGAGTGCAGCGACTGGCTACGAGCTGGGGTTCATCACCCCAGCTCGTAGGATTCCCGCGACACTCGGAAGAAGTGCCCGGTGCTGGCGTCGGTGCATTTCACCGCCGATTGCTCGGTGTTGCACGTGATCGCACCCCCATACGGCGCTTGGGCGGAATCCAGCATCGGGCCGGCAGCCGCGAACGCGCCTGGACGGTAGCCCACAATCGGCGCCTGGCCCCGGATGAGAACGAAGGTGCTGGTGGCGTCGGCCCGGCCCTGCGGGGGCGGCTGCGGTGCCACCCAGCTGTGGTCAGCGATGTCGCACTGCACGAAATTCTTTGCGAGCGAGTGTTGGTCTGAGGGAGGGGAGTTAACCAGGGTGCAGGAGATGTCTCCCGACGGCGACTGGAACTGCGCGGAGAAGGGGTTGGCGTGCGCGCTTCCTGCCGAGCCGATCGTTGCGGCGGCGATTGCCGCGCAGACCCCCGCAACCGTCAAGATTTTGCGGTGAATGACCACCCTTCGTGTATAGCGCCGATCGGTTTCGCTTCCGTTGCTAGATTGTCAAGCCATGGTTACTCTGCCCTCACTGGACGGCGTCGAGCACAGGTTCGTCGAGGTCGGCGACGGTGTCACGATTCACGTCGCCGACGCCGGACCCGCCGACGGACCGCCGGTGATGCTGGTCCACGGCTTCCCGGAGAACTGGTGGGAGTGGCACCAGCTGATCGGGCCGCTGGCCGCCGACGGCTACCGGGTGCTCTGCCCCGACCTGCGCGGCGCGGGGTGGAGTTCGGCGCCGCGCTCGCGCTACCTGAAGAACGAGATGGCCGACGACCTGGCGGCCGTTCTGGGTCGATTGGCCGTCGGGCCGGTGAAGCTGGTGGCCCACGACTGGGGCGGGCCCGTCGCGTTCATCATGATGCTGCGCCACCCGGCGAAGGTGACCGGGTTCTTCGGGCTCAATACCGCGGCGCCCTACGTGCAGCGCGATCTGTCGTCGATGCGAAACCTCTGGCGGTTCTGGTACCAGATCCCGATGTTGCTGCCGGTAATCGGGCCGCGCTTGATCGCAGACCCCAAAGCCCGCTACTTCAAGATGTTGGCGTCCTGGGTCGGCGGCGGATTCAAGGTGCCCGAGGAAGATGTCCGCTTGTATGTCGAGTGCATGCGTCAGCCCGGACACGCGGTGGCCGGGTCGCGGTGGTATCGGACGTTTCAGAGCACCGAGATGCTGCGTTGGCTGCGGGGCGAATTCGACGACGTTCCAGTCGACGTCCCGGTCCGCTGGCTGAGCGGCACCCAAGATCCCGTGCTGACACCGGATCTGCTGGACGGATATGCCCAACACATAAGCGATTTCGAGGTCGAGCTGGTCGACGGCGTCGGCCACTGGATCGTCGAGCAGCGCCCCGATCTGGTGCTGGACCGGCTGCGGGCTTTCCTCAAGAGCTGATCACGATCGGCGGTTAGTCGACGCCGATGGTTACCTCGGTGGCCTTGATGAATACCGTCGCGGGCTGGCCGACTTTGAGATCGAGGCTCAGCGCCGCGTCTTTGGTGATCGACGAGGTGACGACCTGATCGCCGCCGTCGAGCCGAACCTTCACGATCGCCATCACGCTGCCGATGTCCACATCGGCGATAGTCTCGCTGAGCTGATTTCGTGTCGATAACCGCATCGCAGCCCTCCTCGTCCGCCGTCATCGATGAGCCTAGGCCGACCAGCCGGTCGGCGTTGGGCTCTAGCGGCGATACCCGAGCAGGGCAACCGAGGCGTGCACCGCCGGCTCGACGATTTCGCCGACACTGTGGCCGTCTTCGACGGTGAGTGCAGTCAATTCACGCAGGCCGCCCAGCAGGATCACCGCCAGTGGCCGGGTCAACGGCGGCAGGCCAACCTGTTGGAACCCCGGGCTGCCGCTGAGGCCGATCAGCAAGCTGGTCAACAGCTGCATCCCCCGGCGCTGGAACGGCCGTGCCGCAGCGGCGTCCAGCGACGGCAGTTCGCGAATCCAGCTCAACGTGATCGCCGGTTGGGACGCGATGTGGCCCACGTAAGCCTCCACGGCCTGACGAATCTGAGCCTGCCAGTCCGCATCCGGATCGACCGCGGAGCGGATCTCCTCGGCCAATCGCTCGACGTCGGCGTGCAGCAGCTCGAGAAAACACTGCTCTTTACCGGGGAACTGACCGTAGAACGTGCGCTTCGACGTGCGCGCATGACGAACGATGTCGGCGACGGTGGTGGCGCGATATCCGCGCTCGCCGATCGAGGCCGCGAGGCCGTCGAGCAGCCGGCGGCGAAACGGGTCGATGTCGACCGATTCAGCCGAAGCCGCGTCGTCGGCAATCGTTGTCACCACGTCACCTGCTTTCGGATCTGCTCGTATCGGCCCTTGCCAGCGCTTGGTACCACAGGGTACCGTACCGGAATACGCCCTGGTACGACGTAGTACCATTCCGACGTTGGGAGTGCAAAACGATGAGCACCATCGACACGCCCGCCGCCCCGGCCGCGCCCGACGTCAGATTGCCCCCGGTGTCCCGGATTCCGAAAGCCGTTCAGGGCGCGGCATTCTGGGTTTCTCGGCGGTGGGTTGTGCAGCAGATGGTGCGTCGCTATGGCGACGTATTCATCCTCACCGTCCCGTTGTACGGCCGCATCGTGGTGGTGGCCAATCCGAAGTTGGCCAAGCAAGTCTTCACTGCCAGCCCCGATGTGCTCGGCAATATCCAGCCCAACCTGAGCCGGCTGCTCGGGTCGGGGTCGGTCTTCGCGCTCGACGGGGATGATCACCGCCAGCGGCGGCGGCTGCTGGCCCCGCCTTTCCACGGCAAGAGCATCAAGAACTACGAGACCATCATCGAAGAAGAGACGCTGCGCGAAATCGCCGGCTGGCCCGAGGGCACGCCGTTTGCCACGCTGCCGTCGACCATGCGGATCACGCTCAACGCGATCCTGCGCGCCGTGTTCGGGGCCGAAGGCGCCGAGCTCGACGAGCTGCGGCAGATCCTGCCGCCGTGGGTCACGCTGGGCTCGCGGGTGGCCCAGCTGCCCAAGCCACCACGGACTTTCGGCCGCTACTCACCGTGGGGGCGAATTGCGCAGTGGCGGCGCCGCTACGACGTCATCCTCGACAAGTTGATCGCAGACGAGCGGGCAGACCCGCGCTTCGAAGATCGCAACGATGTGCTGGCCGTGATGCTGCGCAGCACCTACGAGGACGGATCGGCGATGTCGCGCAAGGACATCGGCGACGAACTGCTGACGCTGCTGGCGGCCGGACATGAAACCACCGCAGCCACCCTCGGCTGGGCATTCGAGCGGCTGAGCCGGCACCCCGACGTGCTCGCCGAGCTGGTCACTGAGGCCGACACCGAAGACAGCGAGCTACGTCAGGCGACGATCCTGGAAGTGCAGCGGACCAAGACGGTCATCGATCTCGTCGGGCGCCACGTCTATGCGCCTGTCTTCGAACTCGGCGAGTGGGCTATTCCCCGCGGGTCGTCGATCGTCGTAAGCATTTCGCGGATGCACGCCAACGCCGAGGCGTTTCCCGACCCGGACCGCTTCGACCCGCATCGGTTCATCGGCTCCAAACCGCCTAGCTTCGCCTGGATCCCGTTCGGCGGCGGCGCCCGCCGCTGTGTAGGAGCTGTGTTCGCCAACATGGAGATGGATGTGGTGCTGCGAACAGTGTTGCGCCACTTCACTATCGAGACCACCAGTGCTCCAGGTGAGAAATACCATTCCCGCGGAGTTGCCTACACGCCGAAGGACGGCGGGAAGATCGTGGTTCATCGGCGTTAAGATCGGCGGTCATGACTGCCGAAGATGGTGGGGCCGGCCAGCTCGTAGACGCGATGAACAGCGCCATGGCATCGACGATTCCGATTGCCCACAAGATGGGCGTGCAGGTCGTCGAGGCTCGTCCCGGCTTTGCCGCCACGACCGTCCCGGCCGAGGGCAACGGAAACCACTTCGGGGTCATCTATGCCGGTGTGCTGTTCACCGTTGCTGAAGTCCTCGGCGGGATCATTCCGCTGACCACATTCGACGCCACCAAGTACTTCCCGCTGGTCAAAAACCTCGACATCCAATTCGTCGCGATGGCCAGATCCGACGTGCGTGCCGAAGCCGGCCTGGACGACGAGACGATCGCGCGCGTCGAAGCCGAAGCCGCCGAGCGGGGTAAGGCCGATTTCACCCTGGAGGCGGTGGTGACCGACGCCGACGGTCAGACGGTGGCCACCACCCGCGGGCTGTATCAGTTACGCGCCCACGGCAAATAGGGACCGCCCGCGACATCGCACTACGGGCTGTGATCTTGCGAAAACCACAGCCATAGCGGCGATCTCGCGGCGCGCCCTCGGCAGCTAGCGGTCAGCGGCTGCCCGTCGCGGCAGCTTCCAGTCGGGCCGGATGAAATGGCATGTGTACCCGTTGGGGTAGTGCTCCAGGTAGTCCTGGTGCTCGGGCTCGGCCTCCCAGAAGTCGCCGGCGGGGCTGACCTCGGTCACCACTTTGCCGGGCCACAAGCCGGAGGCCTCGACGTCTGCGATGGTCTCCACCGCAATGCGCTTCTGCTCCTCGTCGACATAGAAGATCGCGGAGCGGTAGCTGGTTCCGACGTCATTGCCCTGACGGTTCTTCGTGGTCGGATCATGGATCTGGAAAAAGAATTCCAGCAGCGTGCGGAAGTCGGTGCGCGCCGGGTCGTAGACGATCTCGATGGCTTCGGCGTGCGTGCCGTGGTGGCGATACGTGGCGTTGGGGACATGTGGGTCGCCGGTGTAGCCGACTCTGGTCGACACCACTCCGCGCTGTTTACGGATCAGGTCCTGCATGCCCCAGAAGCAACCGCCGGCCAATATCGCCTTGCTGTAGTCCGTCATCTTTTCCATTATTGCGGGTGCTCGACAAAACCCGATAGAACGTGTTCTAGTTTCCTGCGTGAAGCAGGTGTTTAGCCGCGACGAGCTGGCCGCCGCGTTCGAGGCTTTCGAGCAGACCGTGGCCCGCGCCGCCGAAACCCGGAACTGGGACGCCTGGGTGCAGCAATACACCCCGGACGTCGACTACATCGAGCACGCCGCAGGCACGATGAAGGGCCGCGACCAGGTGCTCACCTGGATCCGCGAGACGATGACCACGTTTCCGGGCAGCCACATGACGGCCTTCCCGTCGCTGTGGTCGGTCATCGACGAGGCAAGTGGACGGGTCATCTGCGAGCTGGACAATCCGATGCGCGACCCCGGTGACGGCACCATCATCAGTGCGACGAACATCTCGATCATCACTTACGCGGGCGACGGCCAGTGGAGCCGGCAAGAAGACATCTACAACCCGCTGCGCTTCGTGCGGGCGGCGATCAAGTGGTGCAAGAAAGCCGAAGAGCTGGGCACGATCGACGACGACGCTGCGCGCTGGATGCGCCAGTACGGAGGTCAACAATGAGCAGCGCCGACGACGACATACAACGCAGCGATGAGGTGGGGCCCCCTCCCGCTTGCGGGGGCGAGCGGCGCACATGAGCACCGCACCCAAGCTGGTCATCGGCGCCAATGGGTTTTTGGGCTCGCACGTCACCCGCCAACTCGTCGCCGCGGGCGCCGACGTTCGCGCGATGGTTCGCCCAGGCGCCAATACCCGCAGCATCGACGATCTCGAGGTCACCCGATTTCACGGCGACGTGTTCGACACCGCCACCGTGCGCCAGGCGATGGACGGCTGCGACGAGGTGTACTACTGCGTGGTCGACACCCGGGCGTGGCTGCAGGACCCGTCACCGCTGTTTCGCACCAACGTCGAAGGACTGCGCAATGTTCTCGACGTCGCCGTCGAAAAGCCAATCGCCGCAAGCCTGCATCGTTTCGTGTTCACCAGCACCTACGCGACGGTGGGTCGGCGGGACGGCCATGTGGCGAGCGAAGACGACCAGATCGACCGTCGTCGGCTCACCCCATATGTCGAGTCGAGGGTCCAGGCCGAGGACATGGTGCTGCGATATGCATCGGAAAAAGGCCTGCCCGCAGTCGCGATGTGCGTCTCGACGACCTACGGCAGCGGCGACTGGGGCCGCACCCCGCACGGCGCGTTCATCGCCGGCGCGGTCTTTGGCAAGCTGCCGTTTCTGATGAACGGCATCCAGCTCGAGGTTGTCGGCGTGGACGACGCGGCCAAGGCGCTGCTGCTGGCTGCCCAACGCGGGCGCAACGGCCAGCGCTACCTCATCTCCGAACGGATGATTCCGCTGAAGGAGGTCGTCAAGATAGCGGCCGACGAAGCCGGTGTGCCGGCGCCGCGGCGGTCCATCTCGGTGTCGGCGCTCTACGCGCTGGGCGCGCTGGGCAGCCTGCGAGCCCGCTTGACGGGCAAAGATGCCGAGCTGAGCCTGGCGTCGGTGCGGATGATGCGGGCCGAAGCGCCCGTCGACCACAGCAAGGCCGGCCGCGAACTGGGTTGGGAGCCAAGGCCGGTCGAGGAATCCATCCGAGAGGCCGCGCGATTCTGGGCCGACCTGAAAAACGCCAGGCAAAACAGTAAGGCTGCGCCATCCGAGTAAGCGCGGAATCGCGCTTAACTTCACGCCGCCGAACTCCGCGTGTCTTAAGTAACTAGAGTGATTTCTGTTACATAGTGTGACGCATGGTGAATGTGTGGTTCTCCCGCACTGAAACACGCCACCCGGCGCGGCTTCGTTGCTGTCGGGGTGGTCCGGCGAGGCAGCGATGACGGCGGTACCAGCGTCGACGCAGGCCCGGCTGGCCGGCTACCTGCGTGACCAACTCGAGCCGCCGTTGGCGACGGTCGGCGGCTTCGCCCGTATGTGCTTGTTGACCGGAAAAGCGTTGTTCCGGGTGCCATTTCACTGGCGCGAGTTCATCTTCCAGTGCTGGTTCATCACCCGGGTCGCACTGTTGCCCACGATCGCGGTGTCGATACCGCTGACCGTGCTGATCGTCTTCACCCTCAACACCTTGCTGGCCGCATTCGGCGCGGCCGACATCTCGGGTGCCGGCGCGGCGCTGGGCGCGGTCACCCAGCTGGGACCGCTGACCACAGTGTTGGTGGTGGCCGGCGCCGGATCCACCGCGATCTGCGCCGACTTGGGGGCGCGCACCATCCGCGAGGAAATCGATGCGATGGAGGTCCTCGGCATCGATCCCATCCACCGGCTGGTGGTGCCGCGGGTGGTGGCGGCGACCGTCGTCGCCACCTTGCTCAACGGAACGGTCATCACGATCGGACTGGTCGGCGGCTTCTTGTTCGGTGTGCACCTGCAGAACGTCTCGGGCGGCGCTTATCTCGCAACGCTGACCCTGGTCACCGGCTTACCGGAGGTGGTCATCGCGACGATCAAGGCCGCGGTGTTCGGGACGATCGCAGGCCTGGTGGGCTGCTACCGCGGCCTGACGACAAAAGGCGGTCCCAAAGGAGTGGGCGTCGCCGTCAACGAGACGCTGGTGTTGTGCGTGCTCGCGCTGTTCGCGGTCAACGTGGTGCTGACGACCATCGGCGTGCGGTTCGGCACGGGCCGCTGACGTGTCGACCGCTGCCGTCATCCGGGCCCGCTACCCGCGCACCGTCGCGAACGTCAACCACTATGCCGGCGGCGCGATCCGCGGACTCAATCGAGCCGGACATCTCACCCGGTTCGCGGTTATCGGTGGCTGGTCGGTCGGGTGGGCGCTACGCCGCTATCGTCGCGAGACGTTGCGGCTGATCGCCCAGATCGGCATGGGCACCGGCGCGATGGCCGTCGTCGGCGGCACCGCGGCGATCGTCGGATTCGTGACGCTGTCGGGCGGTTCGCTGATCGCCATCCAGGGTTTTGCATCACTGGGCAACATCGGCGTCGAGGCGTTCACCGGATTCTTCGCCGCGTTGGCCAATGTGCGCGTGGTGACGGCCGTGGTGACCGGCGTCGCGCTGGCGGCCACGGTCGGTGCCGGTGCGACCGCCGAGCTGGGGGCCATGCGGATCAGCGAGGAGATCGATGCGCTCGAGGTGATGGGCATCAAGTCGATCGCGTTTTTGGCGTCGACGCGACTGATGGCGGGGTTGGTGGTCGTCGTCCCGCTGTATGCGATGGCGCTGGTGATGTCCTTCCTGTCCGGGCAGGTTGTCACCACGCTGTTCTACGGCCAGTCGGTGGGCACCTACGAGCACTATTTCCGAACGTTTCTGCGCACCGAGGACGTGTTCTGGTCGGGCGCCGAAGTCATCGTCATGGCAGTGATTGTGATGATCACCCACTGCTATTACGGATACAACGCCAGCGGTGGCCCGGTCGGCGTGGGCGAGGCAGTCGGTCGATCGATGCGGTTCTCGCTGGTGTCCACGGTGATCGTGGTCTTGCTGACTTCCCTTGCTCTCTACGGCGTCGACCCGAATTTCAACCTCACGGTGTAGCCGCGATGACGATCCAGAAAAAGGAGCGCAAGTCCCGCACCTGGCCCGACACCGTGGCAGGTGTCGGGCTACTGCTGGCCTGCGCGCTGGTGCTTGCGTTGGTATACGCGCAGTTTCGCGGAGACTTCACTCCCAAAACCAAGCTGACGATGTTGGCTACCCGCGCGGGCCTGGTGATGGATCAGGGCTCGAAGGTCACCTACAACGGCGTGAGCATCGGCCGGGTGGCCGGCATCTCCGAGATTGAGCACGACGGCAAGCCGGCGGCCCGGTTCACCCTCGACGTGGATCCGCAGTATGTCGACCTCATTCCGGTCAACGTGATCGCCAAAATCCAGGCGACCACGGTATTCGGCAACAAGTACGTGTCGCTCACCTCGCCGGAAGATGCTTCAGCACAACCAATCACACCGCACACCGTGATCGATGCGACGTCGGTCACCACAGAGTTCAACACCGTGTTCGAGACGCTCATGCAGCTTTCGGAAAGTGTCGACCCGGTCAAGGTGAACCTCACGCTGAGCGCGGCCGCCCAGGCGCTGTCCGGGCTGGGCGGCAAGTTCGGCCAGTCGATCGTCAACGGCAACAAGATCCTCGACGACGTGAACGCGCGGATGCCGAAGATACGCCACGACATCCGCCAGATTGCCGCGCTCGGCGACGTCTACGCCAACGCCGCACCAGATCTGTTCGATGCGCTGAACAACGCGATCATCACGGCCCGCACCCTCAACCGGCATCAGGCTCAACTGGACGCGGCGTTGCTTGCGGCGGTCGGCTTCGCGAACACCGGCGAAGACGTCTTCACGCGAGCCCGGCCGTACCTGGAACGTGTGCTGGCCGACCTCGAGCCCACCGCCCACCTGCTCGACACCTATAGCCCGCAAGCGTTTTGCACGCTGCGTAACTTCGCCCTTGTCGCCCCGAAAATCGGCGCGATAGAAAGCGGCAACCACTACGCCGCCCAGCTCGGGGTGGCGATCGTCGGGTCGGAGAACCCGTACGTGTACCCCGACAATTTGCCCAGGACAAACGCCAGAGGCGGACCCGGGGGTGCGCCGGGCTGCTGGCAGCCGATCACCCGCGATCTGTGGCCGGCGCCGTATCTGGTGATGGACTCCGGGGTCAGCATCGCGCCCTACAACCACTTCGAACTCGGGCAACCGCTCGCCAGCGAATACGTCTGGGGACGCCAGTACGGGGAGAACACGATCAACCCATGAAGATATCTGGAACAGCTGCCCGACTCGCCGTCGTCGTGACCGTGCAGTTGGCGTTCACCGCAATCATCGTCGTGGTTTTCGGCCAGGTGCGTTTCGACCGCACCAACAGCTATTCGGCGGAGTTCAGCAATGCCAGCGGGTTACGCGCCGGCCAGTTCGTCCGCGCTTCGGGCGTGGAGGTAGGCAAGGTCAAGAAAGTGGATCTGGTTGAGGGAGACAAGCGAATACGCGTCGACTTCTCGGTCGACCGCTCGGTTCAGCTGTACTACTCGACGACCGCACAAATTCGCTACCAGGACTTGATCGGTAACCGCTATCTGGAAATCCAGCGTGGCACCGGGGAAGGCGCGGAGCGGATGCTGCCGCCGGGCGGATTCATTCCGCTCTCCCGCACCGAGCCCGCCCTGGACCTCGACGCGCTCATCGGCGGTTTCAAGCCGCTTTTCCGGGCGCTCGATCCGCAGAAGGTGAACACCATCGCCTCGTCGATCGTCACCGTCTTCCAGGGTGAGGGCGGCACCATCAACGACATCCTCGACCAGACAGCGCAACTGACGTCACGCCTGGCCGAAAACGACCAGGCGATCGGCGAGGTGATCACCAACCTGAACACCGTGCTGGACACCACCGTCAAACACCGAAAGCAGTTCGACGACACGGTCAACAACTTCCAGCTGCTCATCACCGGATTGAAGGAGCGGGCCGACCCGCTGGCTGGCGGCACCGCGCACATCAGCGACGCCGCGGCAACAGTGGCGGACCTGCTTGCCGACAACCGGGCTTTGGTGCACGACGCGGTGAGCCGCTTGGAAACCATCGCCAATCCGCTTGTCGATCAACACGACAGGGTTAGCGATTTGCTGACCAAGCTGCCCAAGGCGTTCAACCTGATCGGGCGCGCCAGCGGCATCTATGGCGACTTCTTCAACTTCTACCTGTGCGACCTGGCGATGAAAGTCAACGGACTTCAGCCGGGCGGCCCGGTGCGCTCCGTCAAGCTGTTCACCCAGCCGACGGGCAGGTGCATGCTGCAGTGAGAACCCTGGAACCTGACAACCGGGTACGTATCGGAGCGTTGGCCATCGCGGTGGTTGTGCTGGTTGTTGGTGTGGGACAGAGCTTTAGCAGTCTGCCGATGCTGTTCGCCACGGCGAGTTATTACGGCCAGTTCACCGACTCGGGCGGATTGAACAAGAACGACAAGGTCCGCATCATCGGCATGGACGTCGGCACTGTGCAGGACGTCAAGCTCGACGGCGACCACGTCCTGATGAAGTTCACCACGGGCACCCACACGATCGGCACCGAGAGCCGGCTGGCAATCCGCACCGACACCATCCTGGGCAAGAAGGTGCTCGAGATCGAGCCGCGGGGTACCCGGCCGCTGCGACCCAATGGTGTTTTGCCGTTGGGCCAGAGCACCACGCCGTACCAGATTTACGACGCGTTCTTCGACGTCACCAAAGCCGCCGCGGGCTGGAACATCGACACGGTCAAGAAGTCACTGAAGGTGTTGTCGCACACCATCGATCAGACCTACCCGCACCTGAGCGCTGCGTTGGACGGGGTGGCGAAGTTCTCCGACACCATCGGCAAGCGCGACGCGCAGCTCAAGCACCTGCTCACCGAAGCCAGGAAGGTGGCCAGCGTTCTGGGGGACCGCAGCAAACAGGTGAACACGCTGCTGGTGCACGCCGAGGAGTTGCTGGCCGCGTTCAACGAACGCGGACGGGCCATTTCGGCGCTGCTCGGAAACGTCTCGGCGTTTTCGACCCAGGTGCGGGGGCTGATCCACGACAACCCCAACTTGCACCATCTGCTCGAGCAACTCAGCACAGTCACCGACATTCTGGTCGCGCACAAGAATGACCTTGTCGCCGTGCTGAACACACTGCGCAACTACACCGCCGCGCTCAGCGAGGCGGTCGGTTCCGGACCGTACTTCAAGGTGATGGTGGCCAACCTGCTCCCTTATCAGATTCTGCAGCCCTGGGTCGATGCGGCGTTCAAGAAGCGCGGCATCGGTCCGGAAAACTTCTGGCGCAGTGCAGGATTGCCAGCTTTCCGGTGGCCCGACCCGAACGGCACCCGATTCCCCAACGGTGCACCGCCACCCGCCCCGCCGGTGCTGGAAGGCACCCCGGATCATCCTGGACCTGCGGTGACGCCGGGCTCGCCGTGCTCCTACGCACCGCCGCCGGAGCTGTCGCCGCGGCCGGGCAACCCGATGCCGTGCGCGGGTGTCGATCAAGACCAAGGCCCATTCGGGCCCAACGGGCCATACCCGTCGCTGCCCAACGTCTTATCGTCGCCGGCGAACCCGAGCGGTCTGCCGCCGTCGCCGGGCATCCCGATCGCCGGTCGGCCCGGTGCTCCGCCCCCCGATGTGCCGGGCACGCCGGCGCCGTTGCCGGCGAAGGCGCCGCCGGGCGCCCGCACCGAGCCGTTGGGACCGGCCGGTCCCACCCCACCACTGTCGACGTTCGCGCCTGGGCTGCCACCCGGACCTCCGGCGCCGCCGGGGCCCGGCCCGCAGCTGCCCGCCCCGTTCATCACGCCCGGTGGGACCGGAGGCAGCAGCCAATGAGCACGATCTTCGATATCCACAAGCTGCGGCTGCCGCAATTGTCGCGGGCCGCGGTGATCATCGGATCATTCGTTGTGGCAGCCGGTCTCGTCGCTGCTTTGGTGGGATGGCAGGTCTACCAAAAGCTGACCAACAACACCGTCATCGCCTACTTCCCGGCGGCCAACGCCCTTTACGCCGGGGACAAAGTGCAGATCATGGGGATCCGTGTCGGCGCGATCGACAAAATCGAACCGGCCGGCGACAAGATGAGGGTGACCTTCCACTATCGCAACAAGTACAAGGTGCCCGCCGACGCGCAGGCGGTGATCCTCAACCCGACGCTGGTGGCCTCCCGGAGCATTCAGCTGGAGCCGGCCTACAAAGGCGGGCCGACCCTGCCCGACAACGCGGTGCTCCCCGAAGAGCGCACCCAGGTACCGGTGGAGTGGGACGACCTGCGCAACGACATCACCCACATCATCTCCGACCTCGGCCCCAGCAAGGAACAAGAGAAAGGGCCCTTCGGTGAGATCATCGAATCCTTCGCAGACGGACTGGCGGGCAAGGGCAAGCAGATCAACACCACGCTGGACAGCCTGTCGACCGCGCTGAGCACCCTGGACGAAGGCCGCGGCGACTTCTTCGCCGTGCTGCACAGTCTGGCGCTGTTCGTCAATGCACTGCACCAAGACGACCGGCAGTTCGTTGCACTGAACAAAAACCTGGCCCAGTTCACCGACAAGCTCAACAGCTCAGATCAGTCCGCCGCCACCGCGATACAACAGACCGACGAGCTGCTCTCCACCGCCCGCGCCTTCTTGACCGAAAACCGCGACGTGCTGGTCCACGACATCAACAACCTCGCCGACGCAACCACCGCGATCGTGCAACCCACTGGGCGAGACGGTTTGGAGACGGCGCTGCACATCCTGCCGCACATGGCGGCGAACGTGCTCGCGATCTACGAACCCGCGCACGGCGGATTGACCGGCACACCGGCGATCGTCAACTTCGCCAACCCATTACAGTTCATCTGCAGCGCGATTCAGGCCGGCAGCCGACTCGGCTATCAAGACTCGGCCGAACTGTGCGCGCAGTATCTGGCGCCGGTACTGGATTCGATCAAGTTCAACTATCTGCCGTTCGGGATAAACGCCTTCAGCACCGCCGACACGCTGCCCAAGAACGTCACCTACTCCGAGCCGCGGCTGCAGCCACCGCCCGGCTACAAGGACACCACCGTGCCCGGGATCTTCGCACCCGATACACCGTGGTCGCACCGCAACTCCGAACCGGGCTGGATCGTCGCACCGGGAATGCAGGGCGTGCAGGTCCAGGCGGCCACCGCGAACCTGCTGACGCCGGCGTCGTTGACCGAACTGCTGGGCGGGCCGAACATCCCGCCGCCACAACCGGCGCGGAACATGCCCGGACCGCCCAACGCCTACGACGAGAACAACCCGCTGCCACCGCCGTGGTACCCGCAACCCCTGCCGTCGCCGACGGCGGCGCCACCGACAGGATCCGGTTCGTGAGGGGGGCGATGCGGGTCATGCGCCGCAAGGCCAGGCAGGCACTGGCGTTGCTGACGGCGGTGGTTGTGCTGACGTCCTGCGGCAACTGGCACGGCATTGCCAACGTCCCGCTGCCCGGCGGCCCAGGCAGCGGTGCCGGCTCCTACACCATCTATGTGCAGATGCCAAACACCATGGCGCTCAATGGCAACAGCCGAGTGCTGGTCGCCGATGTCTTCGTTGGCACCGTGCGGGCAATCAGCCTGAGAAACTGGGTCGCCACGCTGACCGTCGACTTGGAGAAGGGTGTCCGGCTTCCGAAGAACGCCACCGCCAAGATCGGCCAGACCAGCCTGCTGGGGTCGCAGCACGTGGAACTCGCCGCACCGCCCCACCCGGCGCCGGAGCCGCTGAAGGCCGGCGACACCATCCCGCTGACGAATGCGTCGGCGTATCCCACCACTGAACAAACGCTGGCCAGCCTGGCCATGGTGCTGCGTGGCGGTGGACTCCCGAACCTCGAGGTGATTCAAAACGAGGTCTACGACATTCTCACCGGTCGCGCCCAGCAGATCCGGGACTTTCTCGGCAAGCTGAGCACCTTCAGCCGCGAGCTGAACCAGCAGAGCGACGACATCACCCACGCCATCGATTCCACCGACCGGCTGCTGTCCTACGTCGGCACCCGTACCGACACATTGGACCAGGTGCTGACCGAATTACCGCCGCTGGTAAAGCATTTCGCAGAACAACGCGATCTGTTCGTCAACGCGGTCGACGCGGTAGGGCGGATCAGCAATGTCACCGATCAGACATTGTCGGCCGCACGGGGCAACCTGCACCAGGACTTGCAAGAGCTGCAGCGGCCGCTCAAGCAACTCGGCCGTGCCGCACCGTATTTGGTTGACGCGCTGATGCTGCTGCTCTCGCCGCCGTTCACCATCGACAGCGTGCCGAAGATCGTCCGGGGCGACTACATCAACGTTTCGGGTGCGTTGGACCTGACGCTGAGCACCATCGACAACGCGGTCTTCACCGGGACAGGCTTTTCCGGAGCTTTGCGAGCACTCGAACAGTCGTGGGGCCGCGACCCCGCGACGATGGTCCCCGATATCCGGTTCACGCCCAACCCGGCCGATGCGCCGGTGGAGCGGGGCGAATAGATGCTGACCCGCTTCATCCGCATCCAGTTGGTGGTGTTCGCCATCCTGACGCTGGTCGCGCTGGTCGCCCTGGGCTGGTACTACCTGCGCATCCCAAGCCTGGTCGGCATCGGTCAGTACCAGTTGACCGTGGAGCTGCCCGCGTCGGGCGGGTTGTACCGCACGTCGAATGTGACCTATCGAGGTATTCAGATCGGCAGAGTCACCAAGGTCGAGCCGACGAAACATGGTGTCAAGGCGACGCTGAGCATCGAAAGTCGTTACAAAATCCCGGTAGACGCGTCGGCCAATGTGCACTCGGTATCCGCGATCGGTGAGCAGTACCTGGATCTGGTGTCCACCGGCGACCCGGGAAAGTTCTTCGCACCCGGACAGACGATCACCAAAGGTACGGTGCCCAGCGAGATAGGCCCCGCGTTGGACGCCGCCAACCGCAGCTTGTCGGTGTTGCCCAAAGCAAAAATCGCTTCGCTCCTTGATGAAACGGCCCAGGCGGTCGGGGGGTTGGGGCCGGCACTGCAACGGCTCGTCGACTCGACCCAGTCGATCGTCGGTGATTTCCAAGCGAACATCTCCGACGTGAACGACATCATCGAGAACGCCGCGCCGATCGTGGACAGCCAAGTCGATTCCGCCGATTCGATCGAGCGGTGGTCACACAACCTCAACGTCCTCATCGCCCAGGCCGCCCGAAACGATCAGCATGTGGAAAGCATTGTGTCCCAAGCTGCGCCGACAGCTGACCAGGTCAACGAGGTGTTCAGCGATGTCCGCGAGTCGCTGCCGCAGACGGTCGCCAATCTCGAGATCGTCGCCGACATGCTCAAGCGCTACAACAAAGGTCTCGAGCAGTTGCTGGTGTTCCTGCCGGAGATCGGTGCGATCTCACAGACGGTGGTCGCATCCGCCCCGGGTTCGGTACTGATGGATTTCAATTTGTCCATCAACAATCCGCCGCCATGCCTGACCGGTTTCCTGCCGGCCTCGCAGTGGCGCGCGCCGGCGGACACCAGCATGGCGCCGTTACCGGCCGGGACGTATTGCAAGATCCCGCAAGATACTACGGGCAATGTGGTTCGCGGCGCGCGCAACTATCCGTGCGTCGATGTTTCCGGCAAACGGGCGGCAACCCCGCAGGAGTGCCGCGACACCAAACCCTACGTACCGCTGGGCACCAACCCGTGGTACGGCGATCCGAACCAGATCCGCAACTGCCCGGCCCCCGGCGCCCGATGCGATCAACCCGTCGACCCCGGCCGGGTGATACCGGCGCCGTCGATCGACAACGGTCTGAACCCGCTGCCCGCTGATCGGCTGTCGGGAACACCGCCGCCGACCAGCGACCCGCTGCAACGGCCGGGCTCCGGCAGCGTGCAATGCAACGGGCAGCAACCCAATCCGTGTACCTACACCCCTGCAGGCCCGAGCGCGATCTACACCCCGTCGAGCGGCGAATTGGTGGGGCCCGACGGTGTCAAGTACACGGTCGAAAACTCAAGCCACACAGGAGAGAACGGGTGGAAGGACATGCTGGCACCGGCCGGCTGACAGCCAGCACGACGCGCATGGGACTAGCCTCGGGCAAGTGACAACCGAACGGGTGCGCGTCGACCTGAGCGGGGCACCCCAGACGATGCTGGCGACGCTGTACGCGAAGGCGCTGGACGCCGACCTCGACGAGCCGATTCTGGGTGATCGGTTCGCCAAACAGATCGTCGAGCGCATCGACTACGACTGGAAGAAGACCACGATCACCGCGCGTCGATCACCGTCGGTGACGACCCGCACCGCGCACTTCGACGTCTGGGCCGGCCAGTTCTTGGCCGCCCATCCGCGAGCCGTCGTGCTGCATGTGGGCTGCGGGCTGGACAGTCGGTTCTTTCGGTTGCAGCCAGGTCCTGATGTCCAGTGGTACGACATCGACTACCCAGACGTGATCGCGCTTCGCAAGCAGTTCTTCCCGCGCCGCGACAACTGTCACCTCGTCGCCGCGTCAGTCACCGATCCGGCGTGGCTGGCCGACATTCCCGACGACCGGCCGGCGCTGATGATCGGCGAGGGGCTGACCATGTACCTGAACGAGTGCGACGGCATCGCTCTGCTGCGGCGAATCGTCGAGCGGTTTGCATCCGGTGAACTGCAGTTCGACGCGTTCAACCGGCTGGGTATCAAGTCACAGTGGATGAACGCGGTGGTCCGGCGCGCGGGAGCGACGTTGCAGTGGGGCATCGACGGCCCGGACGAGATTCTGCGGGCGGTACCCGGCACTCGACTGCTGACCTGGGTGTCGACTTTCGACTCCGACGCTTTCAAGCGGGTGCCGGCCGCGTACCGGCTGATGGCTAAGGTCATGTCATCGGTGCCCGCGCTGCGGTACATGTCCCAGTACCACCGCTACGCCTTCGGAACGACCTGACTTCCCCGCGTCGGGAATCTTGCGCGGCGCACGGTGTTGCACCTGCTATTCACACGTGAGGAGCGCCAGCATGACCAGTCGGCCTGTTCTTGAACCCACCACCGAGCACCCGATCACGATCAACCCGACCCAGGCGCACGTTGTCGTCCGGGTCAACGGCGAGGTCGTCGCCGACACCCACAACGCCCTGCAGCTGCAAGAGGCCAGTTATCCTGCCGTGCAGTACATCCCGATTGAGGACGTGGTACAGGGGGTGCTCACTCGCACCGACACCAGCACCTATTGCCCGTACAAGGGTGAAGCCGGCTACTACAGTGTGACCACCGCGGCCGGCGACACCGTCGACGACGTGATCTGGACATACGAGCAGCCCTACCGCGCGGTGGCGGCCATCGCCGGGCACGTCGCCTTCTATCCCGATAAGGCTGAGATCACCGTCGAGCCGGACTAACCGGACTAGGAAGCAGGGCCGAACACCTGCGCAGCGAGTTGGGTGTCGCCGTATTCGCGCAACGACGTGATGAGTCCGTCGCGGGTTTCGAAGATGAAGACCGAAGGGGTGGTGTAGCGCACGCCGTCGGCGGTTACGCCCTCGGTCAGCGTTTCAATCACCACGCTTTCCCCGTCGTTGATGCATCGGATCAAGTCGAGGTTCATCTCGGCACGGCTTTTGCGCGCCTCGAACTCCCGGCGCAGTGCCGCTTTGTTGACCGTTTTGCCGCTCCGCAGGCTCCAGTAGGTGAAGTCGTCGCTGAGCAGCCCGAAACATTCGTCGATGTCACCGCCGTCAGAGAGGCACTGCAAAAACATCCACGCCAGTTCGGCCTGCGGATCGTCGAACGGGGTGGTCACATCGCCATCCTCACGCGGAAGACCGTTCCCGGTCAATCATGGTCAGGCAGGCGGATGGCAGCCGAACCGAACCTATGATCATCGGATCGAGCAGTCGCGGCGTCCGGCGGGAGCAGATGGTGAGTGGGTCTCGCACGGTGACGTTCGCCGGCGTGGTCAGCCCAGGGCTCACCCTGTTCCCGCTCCGCCGGGGTCCTGCCGATCCCTGCTTTCAGGTTGCTGACGACGGCGCCATCTGGCGGACCAGCCTGTTGCGGAGCGGATCTGTCACAGCACGGATCAGTCGTGCCGCGCCCGATGCCGTCGAGTGCACGGCATGGGGAGTTGGAGCTGAGGAATTCCTCGAGGCACTCCCGGCGACGCTCGGCGCGCACGACGATGCATCGGATTTCGTCCCCACCGACCCGACCGTCGCCGCCGCTCATCGGCGAGTGCCGCACCTACGGCTGGGACGCACCGGTCAGGTGTTGGAAGCCCTCATCCCGGCGGTCATCGAGCAGCGGGTGCCGGGCGCCGATGCGTTCCGGGCTTGGCGATTGCTGGTGACGAAGTTCGGCGCGCCGGCGGCGGGACCCGCGCCGCCCCGGATGCGGGTCCCGCCGTCGGCCGACGTGTGGCGGCACATCCCGTCGTGGGAATTCCACCGTGCCAACGTCGATCCCGGACGGGCCCGAACCATCGTCAGCTGCGCACAACGGGCACCGTCGCTGGAACGGCTGGCATCATGGCCGACCGCAGCGGCCCGAGACGCGCTGACATCGCTGCCCGGAGTCGGAGTGTGGACCGCGGCCGAGACGGCGCAGCGTGCGTTCGGCGATCCCGACGCTTTGTCGGTGGGCGACTACCACATCCCCAAGATGATCGGCTGGACGCTGGTGGGCCACCCGATCGTCGACGCCGACATGATCGAGCTGCTCGAGCCCATGCGCCCGCATCGCCACCGGGTGGTCCGGTTGTTGGAAGCCAGCGGCTTGGCCTACGAGCCGCGCCGCGGCGCACGGCTGCCCGTTCAGGACATCCGCGCGCTGTGACACTTCCCGCGGTTACCGCTCCCGGTCATCGGGTATGAGAACAGCCATGACGCAGTTCACCATCCCCGGCATGACCGAAAAGCAGGCAATCAGAGTCGCTGGGCTGCTGCAGAAGCAGCTGAGCACCTACAACGATCTGCATCTGACACTCAAGCACGTCCACTGGAATGTGGTCGGCCCCAACTTCATCGGGGTGCACGAGATGATCGACCCGCAGGTGGAACTGGTGCGTGGCTACGCCGACGAAGTGGCCGAGCGGATCGCGACGCTTGGCGGATCGCCGCAAGGTACCCCCGGCGCAATCCTGAAAGATCGCACCTGGGACGACTACTCCGTCGGCCGCGACACCGTGCAGGCCCATCTGGCCGCGCTCGACCTGGTCTACAACGGTGTTATCGAAGACACCCGTAGCGCCATCGGGGAAACCGAAGAGCTCGATCCGGTCACCCAGGACATCCTGATCGACCAGGCGGCCGAGTTGGAGAAGTTCCAATGGTTTGTGCGGGCCCACCTGGAGAATGCCGGCGGCGCGCTGGCTCACGAAGGTGCTACCACCGAACGCAGTGCGGCGAAAAGCGCCAAGCGCAAAAGCTAGGTCAGGCTCCGGCAGCGGCGGCCTGTAGGCGTTCGGCCTCAGCGGTCTCGCGGTCGAGACGCTGCGAGCGGTAGATCGAGACCTTGGTGTGATGCATCAGCAGCGATGCGATCCCAACGGCGATGATCGCGCCGGGCACCACCGAGAACGATCCGGTCATTTCGGCCACCATGATCAAGATCGCCAGCGGGGCGTGCGCGACACTACCGAAACAGGCCATCATCCCCACCACAACGAAGATCCCCGGGCTGGCAGGCACGCCTGGTAGATGCAACATCTCGCCCAGCCGCCAGACCGCCGCGCCCACGAACGCCCCGATTACGATGCCCGGCCCGAAGATTCCGCCTGATCCACCGGTGCCGATGGACAACGACGTGGCGACGATCTTGGCGATCGGCAGCACCAGCACGATCCACAACGGAATCGTCAGCAGTCCCGTCGTGGTTGTCGCCAACTGCACCCAGCCGTAGCCGCTGCTCAGAACTTGTGGAATCGCCAAACCCAGTAGGCCGACCAGCAGGCCGCCGACGGTGGGCGCGAGCACTGACGCGCCAGGAACACGGGCGGTCAGGGCTTCGGTCGCATAGAAGACCCGCGCGAACAGATATCCCACGGCCGCCGCGACAATGCCGAGCACAACGAACCACAGCAGCGGCCAGGGGCTCTCAAACCGGTACTCCGCGTCGACATAGCCGAACATCGGGTCGAAGCCCAAAAACGTGCCGAACACGGCGTAAGCCGTGGCGGAAGTGACAAAGCCGGGATAGAGCACGCGGTATTCGAGGTCTTCGCGGTAGATGATCGACGCGGCCAAGACGGCTCCGCCGAGTGGCGCGCCGAAGATAGCGCCGATGCCCGCCCCCACCCCCAGCGACACCAGGATGCGGCCGTCGGCGTCGGAGAGGTGCAGTCGGCGGGTCAACAGTGAAGCGAAACCGGCGGAGATCTGGGCGGTGGGACCTTCACGGCCGGCCGAACCGCCGGAACCGATAGTCAGCGCGCTGGAGACCAGCTTCACCAATACCACCCTGGTCCGGATGTGCCGTGGATCGGTGTGGATCGCCTCGATCGCGCTGTCGGTGCCATGACCGCGGGCTTCGGGGGCGAACTTGGCCACCAGCAATGCCGACGCCAGGGCGCCTGCGGTCGTCACCAACGGCAGCGCCCACGGCCTCTGGTAGTGGGGAGAACCTGGGCTCCCTCCTTCGACCAGCGGGGTGGGCAAGCGGTAGCCGGCCACATAGCCCAGCAAAAAATGAGTGGTGTAACGCAACGCCAGGTAGAACACGACGGCACCGACACCGGCGACCACGCCGACGATGACGCCCAGCAGCAGCCATTTGTACAGATATTCGAGGTTTCTGACGAAGCGGCCCAACCGTCCGCCGCGATCGGAATCCGTGTCCTCTACCCCCAGCATCGCCTTCCGACGTTAGCAGTGGCCGTGGGGAACGTTTCCGGAATAACCGGACCACGGTCCGGTTATATGGCGTAGCGAAGTTTGAGGAGGATACAGATGCCCGCTATCAGCGCAGACACCGTGACATTGGCCCGGGTGTCCGCGGCCGCTCCGGCCGACACCGAACGTCCGGTCCGCTCGATCACCACCGGTCCGCGCGGCTACGAGGGTGAAGGGTTTCCAGTGGTCCGGGCGTTCGCCGGGATCAGTACCGCAGCGTTGGACCCGTTCGTCCACATGGACCAGATCGGCGAGGTGGAATACCAGCCCGGCGAGCCCCGAGGAACCGACTGGCATCCGCATCGCGGGTTCGAAACGGTCACCTACATGATCGACGGGCGCTTCGCGCACCAGGATTCGCACGGCGGCGGCGGCCTGATCACCGACGGCGCCACCCAGTGGATGACGGCCGGCGCCGGCATTCTGCACATCGAAACGCCACCGGCTGACCTGGTCGAGAGCGGTGGCGTCTTTCACGGCATCCAGCTCTGGGTGAACCTGCCGAAGAAGGACAAGTTCGCGGCACCTCGTTATCAGGCCATCGCAGGCGTCGACGTCGCTCTGCTCTCCTCGGGCGACGGCGGTGCGCTGATCCGGGTCATCGCAGGAGACATCGACGGTCACCGCGGACCCGGTGTCACGCACACGCCGATCACGATGGCGCATGCCACAGTCGAACCTGGCGCGCGGCTGAACATCCCGTGGAATCGCGACCACAACGCGCTGGTGTACGTGCTATCCGGCCGAGGATCGGTTGGCCCGATCGGACACCCGATCGAGCAGGGTCAGTTGGCGGTTCTCGGCCCGGGCGACCGCATCACCGTCGCCGCCGCGCCGTCTCAGGAGTCGCGCAGGCCCGCGTTGGAGGTGCTGATCCTGGGCGGTCAGCCGATCCGGGAGCCGGTATTTCACTACGGCCTGTTCGTGATGAACACCAAGGCCGAGCTCGTCCAAGCGCTCGAGGATTTCCGGGCCGGGAAGTTCGGCAGCATTCCGCCCGACGGGTTGATGCCGCACAGCGCCGTGCGGCCGCCGGCCAGCTAACAATGAGCTTCGGCTAAGCGGGGCGGCCCAAAGTGTGACTTATGGCACAATCTATCCGTGGTGCAGCCCGCGAGTCGGGGACCGGGTCGCCCCCCTGCAGCGAAGGCGGCCGAGACGCGGAAGCGCATCTTGCGTGCTGCTCGCGAAGTCTTCAGCGAACGCGGTTACGACGCGGCCACCTTCCAGGCGATCGCGATCCGTGCCGACCTGACCAGGCCGGCGATCAATCACTACTTCTCCAACAAGCGCGCGCTGTACCGCGAAGTGGCGAAGGAAACCAACGACCTGTTGGTCGCCGCCAGTGTCGAGCGGGCACAGCGCGAGACGACCCTGGCCGGTCGGCTGTCCGGATTCATCGCCGCCGCGACCCAGGCCGAAATCGAAAACCGAAAAGCGGCGGCATTTTTGATCACCGCGGCGTTGGAGTCGCAGCGGCACCCCGACCTCAGCGATGAGGAAGCCGACTCAGTTCGCACCACCCGGGAATTTCTGTCCTTGGCCATCGACGACGCGATGACGCGTGGCGAGTTGGCTGCCCACACCGACGCCGCCGCGCTCACCGAGATGCTGATCGCGGTCTTGCTCGGAGTCGGGTTCTACGCCGGATTTGTTGCCAACCGGCACGAACTCGAGCCGATCACGCGTCAGTTGAACGAGTTGCTGGCCGGCGGGCTCCCCCGGAAGCCGGCCCATGAGCAGTGATGTAGCCCACAGAACCATATAGCCTGCCTAACTTATTCGGTAGCATGGCTCGCGCTATGACTGATTTGCATGACGTGAGCTCAGTGCGTACCGCAGGGGACAGCTGGGACATCACCGAGAGCGTCGGCGCCACCGCATTGAGCGTTGCCGCGGCGCGCGCAGTGGAGACCGCAACAGCCGACCCGCTGATTCGAGACGAATTCGCCTACCTGCTGGTGTCGTCGGCCGGTCAGCCGTGGGCGCGGCTGGCCAGTCCCGGGCTCGAGTGGATCGGCGACGACGAGCACGGACGACGATCCCACCGGCTGGCCTGTGACTACCAAGCGGTGCGTACGCACTTTTTCGACACCTACTTCGGCGACGCCGGCGCCGGCGGGATCCGGCAGGCGGTGATCCTGGCCGCGGGACTGGACTCGCGCGCCTACCGGCTGGATTGGCCCGCCGGTACCACGGTCTACGAGATCGATCAGCCTCAGGTGGTGCAGTACAAGACGGCCACCTTGGATTCGGCGGGTGCGGTGCCGAAAGCCACCCGGCGGACCGTGCCGGTGGACCTACGCGACGACTGGCCGGCGGCGCTGTCCGCGGCGGGGTTCGACCGGAGCCAACCGAGCGCGTGGCTGGCCGAGGGCCTGTTGCCGTACCTGCCGGCCGAAGCTCAGGACCGGCTGTTCGAGATGCTCACCGAGCTGAGCGCGCCCGGTAGCCGGGTGGCCGTCGAGGCGTTCAGCCTTGGTTCGGGCGACCCGGAGCGACGCCGCGCGGCACGGCGGGTCCGGTTTGAGCGGATGCGCGAACGCCTCGGCCTCGACATCAATGTCGAGACGCTCACCTACCAGGAAAGTGGCCGGGCGGATGCCGCCGACTGGCTGAGTGCGCACGGATGGCAGGTGCGCGCCGTGAGCAATACCGAAGAAATGGCCCGACTTGGTCGGCCGATACCCGCGGACCTGGCCGAAGAGAGCTTCACCACCCGGCTGCTGCGCGCCCAGCTCGCAGCTGACTGATCACCAGACGCATTCTGCAGGAAGGCGGCATCGATGAGCACCTCGCGCACCCACGACGACACCTGGGACATCGCCACCAGCGTCGGCAGCACGGCGGTGATGGTCGCTGCCGCGCGAGCCGCTGAAACCGATCGCCCCGATCCACTGATCCGCGACCCCTACGCGAAGCTGTTGGTCAGCGAGGCCGGCACCGGCGTGTGGGAAAACATTCTCGACGGCTCCCTCCTCGACAAGGTGGAGTCGATCGATCCGGAGGCGGCCGCGGTTTTTCAGCACATGCGCAGCTACCAGGCTGTGCGGACGCACTTCTTCGACGCTCATTTCGCCGCGGCGGTGACCGCCGGCATCCGCCAGGTGGTGATCCTCGCGTCCGGGCTGGACTCGCGGGCTTACCGGCTGGACTGGCCGGCCGGCACCACCGTGTACGAAATCGACCAGCCCAAGGTGCTGGCCTACAAGTCGGCGACGCTGGCGGCCAACGGCGCGACACCGTCGACCGACCGCCGCGAGGTGCCGATCGACCTGCGACAGGACTGGCCGGCCGCCCTGGTCGGTGCGGGTTTCGACGCGGCAGCGCCGACGGCCTGGCTGGCTGAAGGTCTGCTGATGTACCTGCCCGCCGACGCCCAGGACCGGCTGTTCACGCAGATCACCGAGTTGAGTGCGCCGGGTAGCCGGATTGCGGCGGAAACCGCGGCCAGTCACGCCAACGAGCGGCGCCAAGAGATGCGCGACCGGTTCCAGCGGGTGGCCGACGAACTCGGCATCGAGCGGACCGTCGACATCCAGGACCTGATCTACCACGACGAGCATCGCGCGGTCGTCGTCGACTGGCTCAACGACCACGGCTGGCGGGCCAGCGCGCAGAACTCCGGCGACGAAATGCGCCGGCTGGATCGCTGGGTGGACGGCGTGCCAATGGCCGACGACAAGGAAGCATTCGCGCAATTCGTGACCGCCGAACGGTCATGAGTACGCCCGGCGACGATGTGGGCCGGCAAGGCCCGCTGAGGAGGCGGGCATGAGTACCGGTCGCAGCGACGACGACACCTGGGACATCGCGACCAGCGTCGGCGCGACTGCCGTGATGGTGGCTTCCGCCCGGGCGGCCGAGACGGCCGGCGAGCACCCGCTGATCCGCGACGAGTTCGCGCAGATGCTGATCGACGGCCCGGAGCTCGCCGCGTTGGTCGCCAAGATGTCAGCGACGTACACGGCCGATGCCGAGTTGGCCGCAGTCCGCGCGCACATGGTCAACTACCAGGCCGCGCGCACGCACTACTTCGACGCCTACTTCCGCGAGGCGGCCACCGCCGGCATCCGTCAGCACGTCATCCTCGCCGCTGGGCTGGACTCGCGGGCCTATCGGCTGGACTGGCCGGCCGGAACCAGCGTGTACGAAGTCGACCTGCCGAAGGTGCTGGAGTACAAGGCCGCAACTCTGGCCGCCAACGGCGTCCGGCCTGTGGTCGACCGTCACGAGGTGGCCGCCGACCTGCGTTTCGACTGGCCGAAAGCATTGCGCAGCAAGGGTTTCGACCCCGAGCAGCGCACCGCGTGGTTGGCCGAGGGCTTGCTGATGTTCCTGCCAGGCGAGGCCGAGGACCGGTTGTTCACCGACATCGACGCGCTGAGCGCACCGGGCAGCCGGGCTTGCATCGAGGATTTCACCTTCGACGACGCGGCCCGCGAAGCCTACGAGAGGCGCCGCGCCAAGACCGACGAACTGCGCCGGCGACTCGGCGACGAGAACGTCTTCGACCCCGGCGACCTGTGGTACACCGAGGACGAGCGCTGTGACCCGGCGGCCTGGTTCGACACCCACTCGTGGCGCGTGGAATCGGTGACCGGCAGCGACTACCTGACCCGCGTCGGTCGTCCGCTGCCGGAGGAACCCAGCGTGGCGGCGACATTCCGGGCTGTCTTCATCTCTGCCGAGAAGCCATAGGCGTCGCCGAGGCAGCCTGTTGCCCAACCGGGTGGTTGATTAGGATTGGGTTCCCCGGTCAGGAAGGGAACCCGATGACCATCAAGACCACCGAAATTACCGAAACCACCGCAACGGCCACGGTTGCCACTGCGGCCCCCGGCCCCGACGTCGCGAAGACGGTCGCGCGGCTCCGCAAGACGGTCGCGCGGCTCCGCAAGACGTTCGCCAGTGGCCGCACCCGCAGCGTCGAGTGGCGCAAGGAGCAGCTGCGCGCGCTCGAGCGGCTGATGGCCGAGAACGAAACCAAAATCGCCGACGCCCTCGAAAAGGACCTGGGCCGGTCGCCGTTCGAGGCGTGGATCGCCGACGTCGCCAGCACGTCGGCCGAGGCGGCATACGCGGCGAAGAATGTGGGCAAGTGGACGAAGCGCCGCCACCGCCTGCTGGAGATGTCGCAGCTGCCGGGCCGCGGCTGGGTGGAGTACGAGCCGTACGGCACCGTGCTGATCATCGGCGCGTGGAACTTCCCGTTCGCGCTCACACTGGGTCCCGCCGTCGGCGCCATCGCGGCGGGCAACACCGTGGTTCTCAAGCCCTCCGAGGTGGCGCCCGCCTCGTCGGCGCTGATGGCCGAGCTGGTGCCGCGTTACCTCGACAGCGACGCGATCGCCGTCATCGAGGGCGATGGCGCCGTCAGCCAGGAGCTCATCGCGCAGGGCTTCGACCACCTGCTGTTCACCGGCGGCACCGAGATCGGGCGCAAGGTGTACGAAGGTGCGGCATCGCACCTGACTCCGGTGACGCTCGAGCTCGGCGGCAAAAGCCCCGTCATCGTGTCGGCCGATGCCGACATCGAGGTCGCGGCGAAGCGAATCGCGTGGACCAAGCTGATCAACTCCGGGCAGATCTGCATCGCGCCCGACTACGTCCTGGCTGAGGCGCCGATCCGCGACAAGCTGGTCGACGAGATCAAGAAGGCGGTTACCGCGTTCGAGGCGGAGAACGCCACCGGCGGAAAGCGGATCGTCAACGAGCGGCACTTCAACCGGCTCACCGCCGCACTCGCCGCGACCAAGGGCGACGTCGCGATCGGCGGCGGCTCGGACGCGGCGAGCCTGAACATTCAGCCGACCGTGGTGGTCGATCCCGCCGTCGACGAGCCGCTGATGACCGACGAGATCTTCGGCCCCATCCTGCCGGTAGTGACCGTTCGAAACCTCGATGAGGCAATCGAATTCGTGAACTCGCGGCCCAAGCCGCTGGCCGCCTACCTGTTCACCAAGGCCAAGGCCGCGCGTGAACGGGTGATCAAAGAAGTGCCCGCAGGCGGCATGGTGATCAACCATCTGCTGTTCCATTTCGCCACCCACAAGCTGCCGTTCGGCGGCGTCGGCGCGTCCGGTCTGGGCGCCTACCACGGAAAGTTCGGCTTCGAGGAGTTCAGCCACCGCAAGTCCGTGCTGACCAAGCCGACCCGACCCGACTTAGCCGCAATGATCTACCCGCCGTATACAGAGAAGGCGTGGAAGTTGGCGCGCCGGCTGTTCTAGCGTGTGCCGGCCCGCTTGAACCCGTTGGACACTGAGTATGGAGAGATAGGAACGTAATGCCCGGAGTGCAGGATCGCGTTGTCGTCGTCACGGGAGCCGGCGGTGGCTTGGGCCGCGAATACGCGCTGACCCTCGCCAAGGAAGGCGCGAGCGTCGTGGTCAACGACCTCGGTGGTGCCCGCGACGGTACCGGCGCCGGACACAACATGGCCGACGAGGTCGTCAAAGAGATCAAGGACGCCGGCGGACGGGCGGTCGCCAACTACGACAGCGTCGCCGAACCCGAGGGTGCGGCGAACATCATCAAGACCGCGGTCGATGAGTTCGGCAAGGTCGACGGCGTGGTGAGCAACGCCGGAATCCTGCGCGACGGCACCTTCCACAAGATGTCGTTTGAGAACTGGGATTCGGTCCTCAAGGTGCACCTTTACGGCGGCTACAACGTGATTCGCGCGGCGTGGCCGCACTTTCGCGAGCAGAGTTACGGCCGGGTGGTTGTCGCCACCTCCACCAGCGGACTGTTCGGCAACTTCGGCCAGGCCAACTACGGCGCGGCCAAACTGGGTTTGGTCGGCTTGATCAACACGCTGGCTCAGGAAGGCGCCAAGTACAACATCAAGACCAACGCACTGGCGCCGATCGCGGCCACCCGGATGACCGAGGACATCCTGCCGCCCGAGGTGCTGAAGAACCTGACGCCGGAATTCGTCGCGCCGGTGGTGGCCTACCTGTGCACCGAGGAGGTGCCCGACACCGGCTCAATCTTCATTGTCGGCGGTGGCAAGGTGCAGCGCACCGCGTTGTTCCAGAACGAGGGCGTCACCTTCAAGACACCACCGTCGGTGGACGACATTGCCGCGCACTGGAACGAGATCGACGACCTGTCCGCCGCGAAGCAGGCGAATTTCTCTATCCGGTGATCAATATTTCATGAAAGCCTGTGTAGTACAGGAACTTTCAGGACCAGCTGGCCTGGCGTACACGGATGTCGATGATGTTGTCGGCAACGACGACACGCTTATCGTCGACGTCCGTGCCGCCGGGGTTTGCTTTCCGGACCTGCTCTTGAGCAAGGGTGAATACCAGCTCAAGTTGCCGCCGCCGTTCATTCCGGGCATGGAGGCCGCCGGTGTGGTGCACTGGGCGCCCGAAGGTTCGGAATTCAAAGTGGGTGACCGGGTCTCGGCTTTCGGCGTACTCGGCGGTTACGCCGAAAAGGTGATCGCGCCGTTGGCCAATGTGACCCGCAGTCCGGCGGAACTCGATGACGCCGAGGCGGTGTCGCTGCTGGTGAACTACAACACCATGTACTTCGCGCTGGCTCGGCGCGCCGCGATGCGCCCGGGTGACAGTGTGCTGGTGCTGGGGTCAGCAGGCGGGGTGGGCACCGCAGCGATCCAGGTTGCCAGGGCGATGGGCGCGAGCAAGGTCATCGCGGTGGTGCACCGCAGCGGCGCAACGGAATTCGTCGAATCGCTTGGTGCCGACGTGGTGCTGCCATTGGCTGACGGCTGGGCTCAGGCGGTGCGCGAGCATACCGACGGCCGAGGCGTTGACATCGTGGTCGATCCGGTTGGCGGGCCGGCTTTCGACGACGCTGTCCGGGTGTTGGCCATCGACGGCAAGCTGCTGGTCATCGGGTTTGCCGCCGGCGCGATTCCGACGGTGAAGGTCAATCGACTGTTGCTGCGCAATGTCGGTGTGCTCGGCGTCGCCTGGGGCGAATATTTGCATCAGGTGCCCGGCTCGGCGGCGTTGTTCGCCTCGGGCTTGGGCCAGCTGGTGTCATTGGGTTTGAAACCACCACCGCCGCAGCGTTATCCGCTGTCGGAGGGACGGGCCGCGCTGCAGGCGCTGGCCGACGGAGGGGTGCTCGGCAAGCTCGTGCTCGAGCCGTAGCCGTTACGGGATGAGGCTGGCCAGATCGTTGATGTCGGCTAAGACCGCCTCGCCGATGGTTCCGATTTCCACCAGGGCTCCCATCGGGATCAGGCCCATGTCAGCCGCGATCGGATCACCCAGTGCGGCAAGGATGTTCCCGGACTCCAGCCCATCCGCGAAGAGGCTGGCGTAGTAGGCGGGCAGGCTGGTGATGGCGGCAAGTTCGATATCTGCGGTGGGTAGCAAGACCCCGAGATCGGTCGAGACCACGCTGGAAACGACGTTGACGATTTCGGTGAGGCTGTCGGCGCCGGAGGTGGCTCCACCCCCGCCGATCGTCCCACCTGCCGCTTCCAGCGTTGCCAGCAAGGACGCGAGCAGGTTTGACGCCGAGGAGTCTGACGACGACAACGAACCGAGATCGGCCAGCAAAGCTTGGACGCCCTGCTGGGTACCCGTGTCGAGGGCGTCCAGCACTGCGGTGGGGCTGATATCCGTCGGGAACAACCCGAACATGGTGGGCACATTCGCCGGTCCCTGACTCCATCCGTCGGCGATGTTTCCGTAGCCCAGGTTGACGATCACCTGCAAGTCCGGCTGGATCAGGTCAGCCAGCGGGTTGCCAACGACTGGGACCAAGCGCAGCGGCTCCAACAGCGGAAGATCGTCGACCGGAACCATGTAGTAGTTGGTCATGGTGTCACCGACCGTCGGCAGCAGAATGGCCGAATCAATCTGCGCGGGAGTGAGATCCGGATACGTCCCGTGCACAAAGATGAAGCCCGCGATGGCGTTGAGGTCGGACACCAGGTTGATCGGGTACTGCGGGAAGTCTGCGGCGGCGTCGTATTCGAGGGTGTAGACGTCGGTCGGGTAGAGGTCGGCCGGAGTCGCGCCGCTGAACGTGATACCAAGGCTCGGGATGGACAAGCCGTCGAAGCGCTCGAAGAAGCCGCCGTTGGGATTGTTGGGATCACCGAGCAGCACGAACGCCAGCTGGCTCGGATCCGGCCGATCGGCGGGAGGTAGAGCCGCGAGTTGGTCCAGCTCCAGCGAGGACAACGTGGCGCTCTGTGAGTAGCCGGAGACGACAATGTTGTTGTTGTCGGCGAAATTCTGGAAGATCGCGTTGTTGAGGATGGTGACGCCTTGCGACAGCGACGTGTCGAGGGTCAGGCTGTGGATGCCGGTGAGTGGGTACAACTGCTCGGGGGTAACCAGGGCTTCGGGGGTGTAGCCAGGATGATGGACCGCGACATACAGCTCGTTCGCACCCGTCACCCAGCTGGGAGGCGGGTTGGGTTGTCCAATTCCCGTGCCGCCCATGATCAAAGCCGTGTCGTCGGCGAGGGCGAACGCGGCCGTCGCGATCGGCGACAAAGCTAGGGCGCCGGCCCCCGCCAACAGTCCCAGCCGACGAATCATCAAGCCTGCCATTGCGCCTCGCTGACCACGAGTTACCGAATGAGACTGGGCGGCGAATGCATCATCGACGTCAGTCCTAACTGCCCTGCACCGGCGCTTGCCAATAGGTTGAAGGCAGCCATCGCAACCCTGTTCCGATGCATTGCGACCTCCTACCGGAGTAACCTCCCGCGGAGGAACGCGCCGCACCGCAGACTGGTGCGGGGTGCGGCGCGTTCCGTAACCCCGTTTCTTAGAGGAGCCCGGCGAAGTCGGCTTGGATCTGGCTGATCGCAGTCGTGAGGATCTCGACTTCGAACCCGGCAGCCAGCGTGACGATCGCCGTGTCAGCTGCAAGCGGCAACCCGAGCGCGTCAAGGAGGTCACCGGCCGCCAGGCTGTCCGAGAACAGCGAGACATCATAGGCAGGGACGCTGGTCACCAGGGCGTTGATGATGTCTGCCGTCGGCAGCAGCGTGCTGTATGCCGTTGAGGTCGCACTCGAGATCGCGTTCACGATGTCGGTGAGCGTGGCTGCCGGATTTGCCGCATCGGCCGACAACGCCGACAACAGATCGCTGAAGCTTTGCCCCGACGAGGCCAGCGCCGCCGAGTAGGGGTCTGTGCCGTTCATCAAGTTTTGGAAGCCTTGCTGGGTGTCGGTGGCCAGGTTCGAGAGCACCGTGCTCATGCTGACGTTGGGGAACAGCCCGAACGGCGTGGCCACGTTCGCCGGTGAATCGGCTGTCACGGAGTAACCGAGACTGCCGTCGCCGTAGCCCAGGTTGATCAGATACGTCAGGTCGGGCCCCAGCAACTCTTGGAGCTGCTTCGGTAGCAGCGCCACCAGCGGCGCAGTCTCGTTAATCATGTAGTAGTTGGTGAGGCTGTCCGCGGTGCCGGCGTCCATTGAGCCCGGCAACAGGATCGCGTGGGCGATTTGCTCGGCCGTGGGGCCGCTGCCGCCCACGCCGCCGTTCAGGTATGTGCCGTGCAACGTTTGGATGCCCAAGAAGGCGTTCAGGTCGGACAAGAAATTCAGCGGGTAGCGCGGGAAGTCGGTGAAGCCGTCGTATTCCAATGAGTAGATGTTCGTGACGAAGTCATTGGAGGGTGTTGCGCCGTCGAAGGCGAGACCCAGACTGGGCAGGTTCAAAGGCAGAACGTGGGTGTCGCCGTTCATGAGTTCGAAGCCGTTGAAGCGCTCCAGCAGCCCGCCGTTGGGGTTGCTTGGGTCCGCGATCAGCAGGAATTGCGGGTCAAGCGGTCCGGTGTGGGGCGTGCCGGACGGGTCCAGCAATCTCATGGCGATGCTGGCCACTGTGGAACTCTGCGAGTAGCCGAACGCCGTTGAGGCGTTGCCGGCCGCCTGGTCGGACAGGATCGTGCTCTCCAGGATGGTGGCGCCTTGGCCTGCCGATGTGCTGAGGGCTGGAAGGCCGTTGGCGTCCTGGGGATAGTTCAAATACAGCTGGTGGACGGCGCCGGAGAACAGCGGATAGAGCCCCTCCGGCGTGAACAGCCCGTTGCCGAAGGGATTGGCCGGGGTGGCCTGGTAGAACGAGAGGTCCGGGTAGAGATGGGTGAGCGGGTTGTTGAGGTACAGCCCGTCAGCCGCCCCTACGTACTGGGGACCCGGGATCGGAAGCTCGCTGCCGCCCATGACCAACCCGATGTCGTCGGCATGCGCGGACGCCGAGTTCATCATCGCGCTCAGCCCTAAGACACCGGCGCTTGCAGTCGCCACCAGCCCCAAACCCAGCCAGCGAAGCTTTCGGTCTGACATGGCGACCTCCCGGGCTTGGGCGCGAGTATTCAACGTATGTTCTACTCCTGTTACAGCCGGATGTCTAAGAAATACACAGCTTTTCCTTCAGCAAACCTCAGTTTGTGGCGCCGTCGGCATCCACAGGTTGGATGGACCCCCAGCGGCCGCACCGGCCTTTTCACTCGCCGGGGGAAGGGTTAGTGCTTGGTGAGACTTGCTGTTGGGAGTGATATCACCGGCAGGCGCTAACCCAACAGCGCTGCACGCAGCCGGTCCACGTCCGCGTCGGTGATGCCGGCGCTGCGCAGGTAGCCATCGAGTGAGCCGAAGTTTTCATCGATGGCGCGTCGCGCGATGTCCAGGTATTCCTCGCGGACACCGAGGACTTCCTCGGACAGCCGCGCCTCGGTGAATGCCATCAATTCGGGCGTCACCTCGACGTCCGACCGCTGTCGGACTGCTTCGAGGATCCGGGCTCGTAGCTGGGGTACCGCTTGGTTGCTGCCCAGGAAATCCGCCACGATGGCGTCGCGGTCGACGCCGGCGACTTCCAGCACCAACGCCACCATGAAGCCGGTGCGGTCCTTGCCGGCAAAGCAATGGGTGATCACCGAACGTCCGGCGGCCAGCAAGTTGATGACGCGATGCAGGGCCTGTTGTGCCCCGTTGTAGCTGGGGAACCTGCTGTATTCCTCGATCATGTAGCGGGTGGACGCATCGCTGACCGGCTCGTCGTCGGACTTGTCTTCAAGCAGTCGCCTGAACGCGTGCTCGTGCGGCGCGTCGCCGTCCGGGTTGAGCTCGTCGGGCCCCAGATCCGGGATGGGCAGCAGGTGAATCTGCACGCCGTCAGGCACCAGCCCCGGCCCGTGCCGCTCCACCTCACGGCGTGAACGCAGATCGGCGACATCGGTGATGGCCAACCGGCGCAACTCGTCGCGGCCGCCGTCGCCGAGCTCGCTCAGTTCGCCGGAACGAAATAGCCGTCCCGGCCGCAGCGCGCCGGTGGTATCCGCAACATCACGAAAGTTCCAGGCGCCCTGCAGATCCCGCCCGCCGGTAGTCACCTCAGGTGACCGCCGCAGCGAAAGGGCTTTGCTCTCGGCCGATTTCGGCGCGCGCGATGGATCGCATGTGCACCTCGTCGGGTCCGTCGAAGATGCGCATGGCGCGATGCCAGGCGTACTGCCGAGCCAGCGTCGTGTCCTCGCTGACGCCGGCCGCCCCGTGCACCTGGATGGCGCGGTCGATGACATCGCAGGCCACCTGCGGCGCTACCGCCTTGATCTGCGATACCAATAGGTGTGCCGCCTTGTTGCCGTGCTGGTCGATGGTCCAGGCCGCCTTCTCGCAAAGGAGCCTGGCCTGGTCAATCTCATTGCGGGACTTGGCGATTGCCTGCTGCACCAGGCCTTGGTCGGCCAGCGGGCGGCCGAAGGCGATCCGGGTGTTGGCCCGGTGCACCATCAGGGCCAGCGCGCGTTCGGCGCCGCCCAGCGCGCGCATGCAGTGGTGGATGCGACCCGGTCCCAGTCGCGCCTGGGCGATCGCAAATCCGGAGCCTTCTTCGCCGAGCAGGTTGGTCACCGGTACCCGGACGTTGTCGTAGCTGATCTCGCAGTGTCCAGGCTGGTCCTGATAACCGAAGACCGATGTCGAGCGGAGCACCGTCACACCCGGCGTATCGATCGGCACCAGAACCATCGACTGCTGCTGATGGCTGGCCGCCTCAGGGTTGGTGCGGCCCATCACGATCAGGATCTTGCAGCGCGGATCCGCTGCGCCCGACGTCCACCATTTGCGACCGTTGATCACGTAATCGCTGCCGTCGCGCACGATCGAGGTTTCGATGTTGCGGGCGTCGCTGCTGGCGACTGCCGGCTCGGTCATCGAAAAGCCGCTGCGGATTTCGCCGTTCAGCAAGGGCTCCAGCCACTGCTTGCGCTGCTCCTCAGTGGCGAACAGGTGCAAGGTCTCCATGTTGCCGGTGTCCGGTGCCGCGCAGTTGATCGCCTCGGGCGCAATCTCCAGACTCCAGCCCGTCAGCTCGGCCAGCGGAGCGTAGTCCAGGTTGGTCAACCCCGACTCGGCCGGCAGGAACAGGTTCCACAGGCCGGCGGCTTTCGCCTTGGTCTTCAGCTCCTCGATCACCGGCGGAACGGTGTGATCATCCGGGCCGGCCGCATCCCGGTAGCGGTCGTATTCGGCCTCGGCCGGAAACACGTGCTCGATGATGAACTCGGAAAGCCGTTTGTGGTAGTCGCTGGCTTTGGCCGACATCGCGAAGTCCATGCCCGTCACGATAGGACACCCGTCGAAGGCGGCGTTATGGCGACTCATGTTGTTGCCCCGTCGCGACACTGAAACTACGCACACGAAACGCCGAGGCGGATGTGCGTGACTTCAGTCTCGGCGAAGTGTTGGCGATCGCCACGGCGCACGATGTACGTCATGACCGACAACCGTCCCCCGCTTCCGCCGTTCACCCTCGAAACGGCGGCGAAGAAGGTGCAGGCCGCCGAGGACTTGTGGAATACCCGCGACCCCGAGCGCGTCAGCCTGGCTTACACCGTCGACTCGGAGTGGCGTAACCGCGCCGAGCATGTCGTCGGCCGCGACGCGATCGTGGCTTTCCTGACCCGGAAATGGCAGTGCGAGCACGACTACGTGCTGCGCAAGGGTCTGTGGAGTTACGACGGCAATCGCATCGCCGTCCGGTTCCAGTACGAGAGCCGCGACGCGGCCGGGCAGTGGTGGCGCAGCTACGGCAATGAGTTGTGGGAGTTCTCCGACGCCGGGCTCACCGCCCGCCGGGAAGCCAGCATCAACGACGTGGCGATCGACGAATCGCAGCGCCGCTACTTCGGGCCACGTCCGGAGGCGGAGTACGGCCACGACTTCCCGCTGTGGTGACCGGCTGATATGTAGATCATTTTGTCAAGAGCGCAGGGTGAAGCGGCGGCCGTAACCGTCGTTGCGGCCGCCGCTTCGTTGACCAGATGAGGTAGCGGCGGGTCGGGCGTGTCGTTGTCGACGCGGGTCAGTCTGATATGCGCGGGTTGGTTACCGCAGGACGGGACTTTCGAGTCAGAGGGTGATCGCTTGTCTAGGGTCGAGCGTGATCACGCTGGGTTGCAACGGGATTGCTCAATAGCCGGGACGCGGATATCTCCAAGTCGCCCGCCGACGCCGCCGCGGTGGTCCTCACCTGGACGTCTGCTGTGGCCGGTTAGTCGTCGAGCGTCGCTAGCGACCAGCACCAGCTGGCCAGTTCCCGGGCGATCGCGGCGTTGGCCACCACGGGGCGTTTGTGGCGGGCATCGAAGCGCTCCCAGCGGGCGTTGAGGCGGCGGTTGCCGAGTTGGCCGCGGGCCCTCGCGGCGGGGCTGGCGGCCGCCCAGCGTCGCCGTAACGTCGCCACTGGCCGATACGGTTTGCGGTGATGCCAGGCCGCTTCGACTAGCAGCCGGCGGGCATGACCGTTGCCGGTCTTGGTCAGTCCACCTTGGATTCGGGTGGTCCCGGAGGAGAACTCGGCGGGGACGAGCCCGAGGTAGGCGCCGATCGATCGGCCACTAAATCGGCTCCAGTCGCCGATCTCGACGGCCAAAGCGAACGCCGTCAGCGTGGCGACGCCGCGCAGGCAGCCCAACCGGCGCACCACCGCGGTGAACTCTGAATCGTGGGCCATCGTGGTGATCGCAGTGTCGAGACGGTCGCGGCGATCGCGGGCCACCAGCATCGCGTCGAAGGCTTCCTGATACGCCAACGTCAGCCCGAGTTGGTCGAAGCGTTGCCGGCGCAGCCACCGCTCATGGGTGGCCGTCCATGCTTTCCCGTCGCAGTAGAGCCGGTCTTGACGCAACAGCAGTTTCGACAGCCGGTGACGCGCGCGCATCAGATCAGCGCGGCAGTCCTCACGAGCGCGCACCAGATCGCGGGCTGCCTCCTGAACCACGTCGGGCACGGCGACTTCCACGATCTGGCCCAAATGCAGCAGCCGAGCCAAATGCCGGGCATCGCGGGCATCGGTTTTGACCCGGTCTCCCGGTGGGCGCACCAGCTTCGATGGCGCGGCGACCAGACAGCTGATCCCGACAGCCCGCAGGGCCCGAGCCAAACCGAACCCGGTCGGCCCGGCCTCATAGGTGACCGCCACCGGGTGCGGCAACCCGCGCACCCAGTCCAGGATTTCTCGGTGATCCGGACACAACCGGCGCTCGAACATTTCCCCGGTTTGTCGGTCCAAGCCGCACGCCATCACCGAACGTGCGTGCACATCCAAACCAACACTCGTACGCTGAAACTCCACTGGGGCCTCCCACATCTTGTGGCTCTACTGCCAGGACCCGTTTCCTGACGGCAACCCACGTTCACATGTGAGCGAGGCCCCAGCCCCCATACCGTCTAGGGTTGGTGCCGATCTAACGGGGTAGGGGAGTACAGGAAGTAGAAGCACGCGCCATGACAGATACACAGACGACGGTGGGGGTGGTCGCCGAGTCGGGGACCGAGGAGCGACGGGTCGCGCTGGTGCCGAAGGCGGTCGGACCGCTGGTGAAAAGCGGTGTCGCGGTCGTAGTGGAGTCGGGTGCCGGCGTGGGCGCGCTGCTTCCCGACGAGCTTTACGCGGCGGCGGGCGCCACGATCGGCGACGCCTGGGCAGCCGACATCGTGGTCAAGGTGGCGCCGCCGACCACCGACGAGGTTGCCCGGCTGCGCCGCGGGCAGACGTTGATCGGGTTTCTCGCCCCCCGCAACGCTGACAATTCGATCGGTGCCCTGACCCAGGCCGGCGTGCAGGCCTTCGCGCTGGAGGCGATCCCCCGGATTTCCCGGGCGCAGGTGATGGACGCGTTGTCGTCGCAAGCCAACGTCGCCGGGTACAAGGCTGTGCTGCTGGCGGCGTCCGAGTCGACGCGGTTCTTCCCGATGCTGACCACCGCGGCGGGCACGGTGAAGCCGACCAGCGTGTTGGTGCTGGGCGTCGGGGTGGCCGGGCTGCAGGCGCTGGCGACGGCCAAACGCCTGGGCGCGCGCACGTCGGGTTACGACGTGCGCCCGGAGGTGGCCGACCAGGTGCGGTCGGTCGGCGCGCAATGGCTGGCCTTGGGTATTGATGCCGCCGGGGAGGGCGGGTACGCCCGAGAGCTCACCGACGAGGAACGTGCGCAGCAGCAGAAAGCCTTGGAGGAGGCGATCGCCGGCTTCGACGTGGTGATCACCACCGCGCTGGTCCCGGGACGGCCCGCGCCACGGCTGGTGACCGCCGCCGCGGTGGAGTCGATGAAGCCCGGCAGCGTGGTCGTCGACCTGGCCGGTGAAACCGGCGGCAACTGCGAGCTCACCGAACCTGGGCGCACCGTCGTCAAGCACGATGTCACCATCGCCTCGCCACTGAACCTGCCGGCCACGATGCCCGAGCATGCCAGCGAGCTCTACAGCAAGAACATCACGGCGTTACTGGACCTGCTGATCACCGACGGGAAGCTGGCGCCGGACTTTGACGACGAAGTCATCGCGAAATCGTGCGTTACCCGCGAGACCGGGGAGGACTGCTAAATGTACGACGAGCTATTGGCCAACCTGGCGATCCTGGTGCTGTCCGGATTCGTCGGCTTCGCGGTGATCTCCAAAGTGCCCAACACGCTGCACACCCCGCTGATGTCGGGGACCAACGCGATTCACGGCATCGTGGTGCTCGGTGCGCTGGTGGTTTTCGGGGAGGTCGAGCATCCGTCGCTCGCGGTGCAGATCATCCTGTTCGTCGCGGTGGTGTTCGGCACGCTGAACGTGATCGGCGGCTTCATCGTCACCGACCGGATGCTGGGCATGTTCAAAGGCAAAAAGCCTGTGCCGCAGGCTAAGACGGAGGAGTCGGCGGCCAAATGAACTACTTGGTGATCGGCCTCTACGTCATCTCGTTCGCGCTGTTCATCTACGGCTTGATGGGCCTGACCGGGCCCAAGACCGCAGTACGGGGCAACTTGATCGCCGCAGTCGGCATGGCGCTGGCCGTGACGGCCACGCTGATCAAGATCCGGCACACCGACCAGTGGGTATGGATCATCGCCGGTCTGGTGGTGGGCGTGCTGCTCGGCGTTCCGCCGGCCCGCTTCACCAAGATGACCGCGATGCCGCAGCTGGTCGCGTTCTTCAATGGCGTCGGCGGTGGAACGGTCGCGCTCATCGCGCTGGCGGAATTCATGGAGACGAAGGGCTTTTCAGCTTTCGAACACGGCGAGTCGCCGACGGCGCACATTGTGGTGGCGTCATTGTTCGCCGCGATCATCGGTTCGATCTCGTTCTGGGGCTCGATCATCGCGTTCGGCAAGCTGCAGGAGATCATCTCCGGCTCACCGATCGGCTTCGGCAAGGCCCAGCAGCCGATCAACCTGCTACTGCTGGTCGCGGCCGTCGCGGCCGCGGTGGTCATCGGATTGCACGCCCATCCCGGCACCGGCGGGGCACCGCTGTGGTGGATGGTCGGCTTGCTCGCGGCGGCTGGGGCGCTGGGTCTGATGGTGGTGCTGCCGATCGGCGGTGCCGACATGCCGGTGGTGATCTCACTGCTCAACGCGATGACCGGGCTGTCGGCTGCGGCCGCGGGCTTGGCGCTGAACAACACCGCGATGATCGTCGCGGGCATGATCGTCGGCGCCTCGGGTTCGATCCTGACCAACCTGATGGCCACGGCGATGAACCGCTCCATCCCTGCGATCGTCGCCGGTGGATTCGGCGGCGGCGGCGTGGCGCCCAGCGGGGATGCTGGCGGCGACAAGCACGTCAGGGCCACCTCGGCCGCCGATGCCGCGATCCAGATGGCCTACGCCAACCAGGTGATCGTGGTCCCCGGCTACGGCTTGGCGGTCGCGCAGGCACAGCACGCCGTCAAGGACATGGCCGCGCTGCTGGAGGACAAGGGAGTGGCGGTCAAGTATGCGATCCACCCGGTCGCCGGCCGCATGCCAGGGCACATGAACGTGCTGCTGGCGGAGGCTGAAGTCGACTACGACGCGATGAAGGACATGGACGACATCAATGACGAGTTCGCCCGCACCGACGTCGCGATCGTCATCGGCGCCAACGACGTCACCAACCCTGCGGCCCGCAACGATGCCTCCAGCCCGATCTACGGCATGCCGATTCTCAACGTGGACAAGGCCAAGTCGGTGATCGTGTTGAAGCGGTCGATGAACTCAGGGTTCGCCGGCATCGACAACCCGCTGTTCTACGGCGAGGGCACCACCATGTTGTTCGGGGATGCGAAGAAATCGGTGACCGCGGTGGCCGAGGAACTGAAGGCGCTGTAGGGCTGGGCCGGGTCTAGACGGGCGGGTAAGCCGGCGGGGGGTAACCCTGGCCGTCGGTGACGCCCCGCAATCCCCAGGTGAAGTACTTGAAGTAGTACTCGAACTCGTCGGAAACGTCGTAGCTCGGATCCGGATCCATCTGACCACCCTCTTGGCTCGGCTCGATCGTCTAGCGACGCGTGACACGACTCGTCCAGCAGTCTAGTCCGACGGGGCAATGCGCAACAGTGAACCAACCGTCTTGCCTAAACTATCCAACTAGTTGATTGACACCGGGCACTTCCCGGCCTGCGATAGCGAGTACACATGCCATCCGAGAACGGCCTCTCCCGCCGCGAGGAGTTGCTGACCGTTGCCACCAAGCTGTTCGCCGCCCGCGGCTACCACGGCACCCGGATGGACGACGTCGCCGATGTGGTCGGGCTGAACAAGGCCACCGTCTACCACTATTACGCCAGCAAGTCGCTGATCCTCTACGACATCTATCAGCAGGCTGCGCAACGGACGCTGGCCGCCGTGCACGACGACCCGTCGATGTCGGCACGCGAGGCGCTCTACCAGTACACCGTGCGGCTGCTCAACCAGATCGCCGCCAACCCGGAAGGGGCGGCGGTGTACTTCCAGGAGCAGCCGTACATCACCGAGTGGTTCACCGAGGAACAGGTCGCCGCGGTCCGCGAGAAGGAAACCCAGGTCTATGAGCACGTCCACGGACTGATCGACCGAGGCATCGCCAGCGGCGAGTTCTATGAGTGCGACTCGCATGTGCTGGCGCTCGGCTACATCGGGATGACGCTGGGCGCCTACCGCTGGCTGCGGCCGAGCGGACGCCGCAGCGCCAAGGAGATCGCCGCGGAGTTCAGCACCGCGCTACTGCGAGGTCTGATCCGCGACGAGGCCATCCGCAACGAGTCGCCGCTCGGGGTCAGAACCGAAATCGATACAGCCGGTCGTAGTTCCTGAACCAGGGAACGCCGCACACCAGTCGGAGAATCACCCGCTGCGGCCGCAACGAGATCTTGGCGGGGTCCAGGTAAGCGGTCCTGTCAACAAGTTGCAGCCGCGGGTTCCACTCGGGTAGTTCGTGGCCGTCGCGAGTGCCCCATTTGACGATCCCCGACGTCATGATCCGCGAGAACATCGGCGCCGAGGCTGACAGCAGGTCAGCCAGCAGTTCGCCGGTGCCGAACCGATCCGTCAACTGCTGCAGCAGGCCGCGTATTTCGGCTTCGGTCAGGTACATCAGCAGACCCTCGGCGACGACCAATGCGGGACGATCCGCCGGGATCTGGTCCAGCCAGCCGGGTTCGGCGACCGACGACCCGATCATCGTGTAGCCGGTGCGCTCGGTGTAGAGCCGTCGCCGTAGCGCGATTAGGTCAGGTACGTCGACGTCGAACCAGGACACCCCCGGCGGCACGTTGAGCCGGAACGCGCGGCTGTCGAGCCCGCAGCCCAGGTGCAGTACAACGGAATCGGGGTTGCGGCGCAGGAAGTCATCCGTCCAATCATCGAGTTGTCTGCCGCGCAACCCAACTAAGAACTGGTTGCCCCATGGCCGCACGGCCCGGTGCACTCGGGCGAAGTCGTAATCGATCCGGTCAACCGCTTCGGCAGCAGCGCGATCACCGAGAATTGGCTGCTGCAAACGGCTTTCACAGGCGCGAAGGTAGAGCGTGCACAGGCTGGTCCACTCCACCGAACCCCAGCGGACGCCGGAGAAGTCGAGCTCGCCGGACTGGTCTCTCACGGTGATCTCGACGGCACGCCACCTAGCGTATCTATCGTTCAGTGCAAACTGAACGTCCGATCCGCAGCCGGATAGGGACTCCCGCTGAGCACGTCGGCTCGGGCAACATCCAGACTGATGCCATGACTGAGATGTTTCGCCTCGACGGAAAGGTCGCCGTCGTCACCGGCGGCGGCCGCGGCATCGGCCTGATGATGGCGCGGGGACTGCTGCAGGCGGGTGCGACAGTGTATTTGTCCAGCCGCAAAAAAGCCGAACTAGACGCCGCCGTTGCCGAGTTGTCAGTCCACGGACCGGTGCAGGCGATTCCGGCCGATCTCGGCACCATCGACGGAGTCCAGGCGCTGGCCGCCGACCTCGCTGACCGGGAGGACGCCATCCACGCGCTGTTCAACAACGCCGGCGCGGCGTGGGGAGCGCCGTTCGGGGAGTTTCCCGAATCCGGCTTCGACAAAGTCTTCGACGTCAACGTCAAAGGCGTCTTCCTGCTGACCCGTGCCCTGGTGCCGATGCTGTCGGCAGCCGCGACCGACGACGACCCGGCGCGCGTGATCAACACCGGCAGCGTCGACGGGATCGTCCCGCCGGGACGCGGCCGGGACAACTTCTCCTACAGCGCGAGCAAGGCTGCCGTGCACATGTTGACCCAACACCTCGCCGGCGAGCTGGCGCCCCGGATTCTGGTCAACGCGATCGCGCCCGGGCTCTTCCAATCTCGGATGACCAAGGAGCTGCTGCGAGCGGGGCCGGATGTGATCGGCGCCCACTTGCCGCTGGGCCGCATCGGCCAGCCCGAGGACATCGCGGGCATCGCCGTCTTCCTCGCCAGCCGGGCCAGCACTTACATCACCGGTGCGGTGATCCCGGTGGATGGCGGCATCAGCGTCATCCGCTAGGCGGCTGGACTAATTGCCCGGCTCCTCCTCATCGCGCTCCGCGCTCTGCATCGTCGCCGGGCTGGACTAATTGCCCGGCTCCTCCTCATCGCGCTCCGCGCTCTGCATCGTCGCCGGGCCTAGGTTCTTGTCGAGGAATTCGAGCTGATCGGCGACCACCCGCTCGAAGGCGTCGCCGACATAAATCTCGAAATGTCCCGCCGGATACAGCTTGACCTCGCCGCGCGGCGCCATTGCCGCATAGCGACGGGTCGGCCCCGACGGTGCGACCGAGTCGGATTCGCACACGCAGAACAGGATTGGGCAGGGCACGTTCGCCGCCAGGCGTCCGGGACGGTAGGTGATGAACTTGACACCGATGCGGGCGGCGACCTCGTTCCGCAACGTCGTGCCGCTGGGCACCAGCCTCATATAACCGGAGTACGCGTCGGGGGCGTGCATCAGTGCGACCTCGCCCGGCCTTCCGGCGGTCTGGACCATCACCGGGGGCCTGCCGAGCCGGGCGCCGATCAGATCGCGTACCGCTAACGCGGTGATGCGTGCGCTGATCAATGGGCTCATCGCCCCCAGCGAGGCGAGGCTGTCGGTGAACGGGCACTGCGAGACGACCGCCGCGATGCCGGGCAGCCGGGCCGCCGTGGCGATGACATGACCACCGCTGAAAGAGGTGCCCCACAGGCCAATTCGGTTGGGGTCGATCCCCACCAATGTGCGGGCGTAGGCCACCGCCGCCGTCCAGTCCTGCAGTTGCATACGGATGTCGAGCAGCTGTCGCGGCGCACCTTCGCTGTCGCCGAAGTTGCGGTAGTCGAACACCAGGCAGGCGTAACCGGCCGCGCAAAAGCGTTCGGCGTAGGCGTCCAGCCGCATGGTGCGAACCGCCCCCAGCCCGTGGGCCATCACCAGCAGTGGCGCGTCGCCGTTGGTCGCCGGTCGATACAACCACGCGCTGATCCGGTCGTGACCCGAGTTGAACCAGACATCCTCACGCTGCATGCTCACGGCTCCCTATCCTGCATCACTGGGTCCGATCGGGTGGGTGTGGTACACCGTCGCCATGACTTCGAGCCTGCTGCGAGCCGTGTCATCAATGGTCGGTTCGAGTCATCTGAGCACCGACCCCGATGTGCTGGCCGGCCGCAGCGTCGACCACACCGGCCGCTATCGCGGGCGGGCGAGCGCCCTGGTGCGTCCGGGCTCGGCTGACGAAGTTGCCGAGGTGCTGCGGCTGTGTCGCGACGCCGGGACGCACGTCACCATCCAGGGTGGTCGCACCTCTTTGGTGGCCGGCACCGTCCCCGAGCACGACGATGTGTTGCTCTCGACCGAACGGCTCTGTGCCATAAGCGATGTCGATACTCTGGAACGCCGCGTCGAAGTCGGGGCAGGGGCCACCCTAGCGGCGGTCCACCGTGCGGCGACGGCGGCCGGTCTGCTGTTCGGTGTGGACCTGGCGGCGCGGGACACCGCCACCGTCGGCGGGATGGCGTCGACCAATGCCGGCGGGTTGCGCACCGTACGTTACGGCAACATGAGCGAGCAGGTCATCGGCCTCGACGTCGCGTTGCCCGACGGGTCGGTGGTGCACCGGCACTCCCGCGTGCGGGCCGACAACACCGGCTATGACCTGCCGTCGCTGTTCGTCGGCGCCGAAGGAACGCTGGGCGTGATCACCGCGCTTGATCTGCGGCTGCACCCGGAACCATCGCATCGGGTGACGGCTGTGTGTGGTTTCCAGGATCTCGACGCGCTGGTCGACGCCGGTCGGCTGTTTCGCGACCTGGACGGCATCGCCGCCCTGGAACTGATCGGCCGCCGGGCCAGCGCGCTGACCGAGGAGCATCTGGGTGTGGCGGCGCCGGTGCGCGGTGACTGGCTGCTGTTGGTGGAGCTGGCATCCGATCACGACCAGACCGAGCGCCTCGCCGCCGCGCTGGCGGGAGTGCGGACCTGCGGTGAGCCAGCGGTGGGCATTGATCTGGTTGCACAGCAACGGCTTTGGCGGGTTCGCGAATCGGTGGCCGAAGTGCTCGGCGTCTACGGGCCGCCGGTGAAATTCGACGTGTCGCTGCCGCTTGCGGCAGTCGCCGCGTTCGCCCGTGACGCGGATGCGTTGCTGCACCAGCACGCGCCCGATGCTGTTGGCGTGCTGTTCGGGCATATCGGGGAGGGCAACCTCCATCTCAATGTGCTGCGCTGCGACGAGGTACAGGAGCGCGACCTTTACGCAGCGATGATGGACCTGATCGCGGGCTGCGGCGGCAACGTCAGCTCCGAGCACGGGGTCGGCAGCCGCAAACGCAAGTACGTCGGTATGTCACGCGGGGCCGCCGATATCGCCGCGATGCGGACGCTCAAGACGGCCTTCGACCCGACCGGTTACCTCAATGCCGCCGTGCTGTTCGACTAATCCAGTCCTGCTTTGATGCCCACCGCGTGGCGCAGTTGGGCCAAGAATTGGTCGGCGTCGTCACTGCGGATCATATAGTGCGAGAACGCCACTCGAATCGCGGTGGCTGCCTTCACCGCAGCGTTGGGACCGGGTATCAGCCGCTGCAGACCGTCCCGCATCTGCGGGATGACACCAGAGAACTGGCTGATGACGTGCTCGGGCTCGATGTCGACCATCCGCACACCGGTATAAGAATGCTGGTACTCGACGATGAACCGCAACGCCGCGTCGAGCTTGTCGGCGCCTCGAAGACCGGCTGTCGCCCGGCTCATACCGCTTTCGAAGCTCTGCCGTTCGTAGCGGGAGAACGCCGAGAGCAACTCCTCCTTCGAGGCGAACCACCGGTAAAGCGTCGGCCTGGACACCCCGGCCTGGGTTGCGACGTCGGACAGGCTGAGCTTGCGTTTACCGTTGCGGCCGAGCACCTCGGCGGTCGCCGCGAGGATCCGCTGCTGCGTCGAGGTATCTAAGGGATAGCCTTCGATGGTCGGCGTCTGCTCCATACCCAAACTTTACAAAAATAGCCCGAAGTGTCACGCTGTTTTCGTGCCACTGGTAGCTGACGACCAAATCTTAGCCCGGGCGCAGCGCATCGCGGCCGATCGGCGCTCGTCGTGAGCCGTTACCGGGCCTCGAGAGGAATTGTCATCACCGAAGCTTCATCGCCCGTCGCACTGGCGACTGCGGCGCGGTTGGCCGCCGACGGAGATCTGGTGTTGATGGGAAGCCGCCGGCCCGATATCTGCGAGCGGTTCGCCGCCCAACTTCGGTCCGATGGCGCGGCCGCGTTCGCCGCCTACCTGGACCTCGGCGATCCGCCCTCCATCGATCGGTTCGTCGAGTCCGCTGACTACCTGATCGGTGCCGTCGACGTCCTGGTCAGTGCTGCGGGTCTGGCCGACGGTTCCTGGATCGGTGCACAACACTTTGCGGCACAAGTCATTCCGCCGATGATCGACAAACGATGTGGCGACGTGGTGTTGATCAGCCCGGCTCTGGTCGGAGCGCCGACGGCCACGGCCGACCGGACGCTCGAGGCCTGGGCAGCCGGCCTCGACGCCGAATTCGTCGGCACTGGCGTGCGAGTGTCGATCGTGCGGTCGACCGCCGGCGGCACCATGCCAGCAGGCGACGTCGGATGCTTGATCGCCGCGGCGATCAGCTCCCCTGAGCGAATGCACCTGCGTGTCGTCGACGTCATTCCACCGGTTCCCGCACCGGCGTTAACGAAGGAACACAAGCGGTGATAACGGTCGGCCAGCCAGCAGGGGGCCCTTCAGGTGTCTTGGCGAGCGCCGGCGACCAGCTGCTCGAGGCGTTGCCGAGCGCGTGGCGTTAGCCCGATGTCGGCTGTGTCTGGCCAGGTTTCGACTTCGGCCAGGGTCTCGTTGCACCAACGGACGAGCAGTCCTATGAACTCGCCGTAAAGGGATGCCGCGCGTTCGGTCAGGTGCAGCCGCTGCGGGAATGGCCCTCCCGTGGTTAGCAATTCCTCAACCAACCGCACGCCATCGGCTTGCAATTCGCGGGCCTGACGAGCGGTGGCCTCGACGGCCGCTCTCAGATCCTTTGCGGTGCCCTGGTCAGCCAGCAGCACCCGGAGGAGGCCCTCAATCTCAATGGCAGGCGGCGCCGGTTCGGTGCCGAGCCAGTCTTTGAGTGCCGCACGGCCGGCCGGGGTGATCGTGTAGCGGGTGCGCAAGCGACGGCGGCCCTCAACCACCTCGGCATGGGCGTGACCGCGCTCCACGAGCCGCTTCAACTCCGCGTACAAGTGGGCCTCTGAACGGGGCCAGAAGTGGTGAAGGCTGCGTTTAGCCTGTGCTACTAGGTCGTAGGCGGTCCAGGGCTGAATACCGAGGAGACCCAACAGCGCGAAGGATGTCGCGGTCGGCGCAGATGGCATCCCTTGACAATACTCCACTCTGGAGTACCGTTTACTCCACACTGGAGTATGGAGGCTGGCATGAACGACACCGAAGTCGCCGCCTTGGTCGACACCACGCGAGACGAGTTGCGCGAGCGCATCGCGCAAGCCCTACAGCGGTTTGATCGACTGGCTCGCACGGCCGATCCGCTTGCTCGACCGGCGCGGTCGAACTGGACCGTCCAGCAGGTGGTCGCCCACGTGCTCACGATCGCGCGCCGCTACCTACAGTTCGTGGAGGGCGGATACCGCCTAGCCGCCCACCCACGCGAGCTGGACGTGCTCAATCAGACCGAACTCGACACCGCCACGGCGCCAATGCCCCAGCTCGTCGCCCAACTGCAAGCCGTCGCACCGCAATTGGATGAGCTGTTCGACACGGTCGCCGACGAAGGACGGGTGCTTGGCTTCCATTGCGGTGCCGTCGTCGATGGCATTACCTGGCGGACGAACTGGCTCGGTGAGCTGCTGCTGCACGGGCAAGACATTGCGCGAGCAGTCAAGGCGCCATGGGCTCTTGCCGAACGAGACATGCTGCTGATCGCCCGCGGCGTAATGCAGATCGGACCCGCCTACCTGCGCACCACGATTACGCCCGACACGGACGTCTGCGCGGCCGTGCTGATACCGGGGGCGCGTCCCTATGTCATTTACATCCACGACGGCGTCGCCGAGATGCGCGGCCGTCGCCCCGACGATCGACCCGACGCGGTCCTGCGGCTCCCCGCATCGACACTGACGCAGATGCTCTACCAACGCATCGGACCGGTCACGGCCGCCCTGAAAGGTCTACGCGTCGTCGGCGGCCGCCGACCGTGGCTGGCCCTCAAACTGCAGTCCTGCTTCGAGCCGGTGTGAGGGGTAACGATGACTGACATGTTCGACGTGGTGGTGGTGGGCTCTGGACCGGCCGGCTGCGCGGCAGCGATGCTGCTTGGCCGCGAGGGCCTGAAGGTGGCCCTGCTGGAAGCTCACCGGGACGTGAATCACTACAAGCGCCTCTGCACACACAGCATGCGATCGAGCGTGCTGCCCACGCTCAGGCGGCTGGGCCTTGATCGGGCTCTCGATGAACGGGGCGCGGTTCGTCAGCACGAGAGCATCTGGACCTGTTACGGGTGGATCCGCGAGGTTCGTCCCAATTGGCTTCCCTCCCATGGCTACAACATCAGCCGCCGCGTCATGGATCCGATATTGCGAACCACCGCGGCGGCGGTTCCCGGCGTGGAGCTGATGCTCGGTGCGCGGGTAACCGACTTGACCTTTGGTCGCAGCAGCCGGGTCGACGGAGTTGTGGCAAGCATCGACGGTTCGACGCGCCGAATGGGCGCCGAACTGGTCATCGGGGCCGACGGCTCTTCGTCCAAGGTGGCCAAATTGGGTTCCCTGCCAGGGAAGTCGTCGCCGAACAATCGGTTCGCCTACTTTGCGGAGTACCGCAACGTCACGGTCCCCCGGTCGTGTACTACCGCGATGTGGTTGATAGGACGCGATGCCGCATACGTTTTCTGCAATGAGGACGGCGTTACACTTCTGGCCGCTGTACCGGCCAAGGAACGCCTACCCGAGTTCCGCCAAGACCGGGAAGCCGCCCTGTTGAAGATGATGATGAATTTGCCGGACGGTCCCGATCTGACGCGAGCCGAGCGGGTGTCCGACGTGATCGGGACGGCCGACTACCCATTCGTCAACCGCAAGCGCATCGTCGCACCGGGCGTCGCGTTGATCGGTGATGCGGCAATGGTTGGCGACCCATTGTGGGGTACCGGCTGCGGATGGGCATTTCAATCCGCCGAATGGCTCTGCGACGCGGTTACCAATGCGCTCCGCGACGGGACCACCGGCGACATCGACGCGGCCGCCCGGCGTTACCAGCGCCAGCACAAACGGCGGGTGCTGCCTCATCAGTTCATGAACATGGACTTCGCCAAGAAGCTCACGTTGAATCCATTGCAACGGTTGCTGTTCGCCGGCGCCGTTTGGGATACGAAAGTGGCCGAACAGGTGGTCGCGGTTGGTTCGCGCAACCGTTCGCCACTCGCGTTCTTCGCACCGCCGCTTCTGCTCCGGGCGGCCACCGCGCAACGCAGATCGAGACCCGTACCGACCCCGGTCTAGCGGCGCGAAGGCAGGCTCAGGTAGCTCGCGGCCGTCGGCGCACCAACACCGACTGCTGGATGCTGCCCACGGCTCCCGCCTCGTCGAACAGGGTGCCTACCGTTGTGCCGATGCCGTCTGGTCCGTAACTGGTTTCCGCCCGGATGCCGATCCAGTCACCGTCGGGAATCCGGTGCACGTGGACGACGAGGTCGTTATTCAGAAACGTCCACTTGGCGATGTCGAGTTTGGAGCCGATGCCGTTGGCGCAGTCGGCGACTGCGAAGAGCCGCTGCAACGGCGTCATCGTCTCGCCGTTGACCAGGTTCACCGTCGGCGTGATCCAGGATTCTCCCGGACCATCGTTGAGAGGTTCTGTGAGCCAGCGCCAATCCAGGCTGTGCACATAGTTGCGATCCCAATCCTTTTCCAGATTGCGGCTGCGGGCATCGCCACGCGGGCGCGGCAGCGGCGCAGCTGCGTGTACCAGGTCGGCGGTGTCCAGCTGCTGCAGCCGCCAACCGCTGGCCCGCGCCGTCGGCCGGGGCTGGCCGTCGGGGCCCAGCGCCAGCATCTCGGCGGTGATCAGTTCGATCTGCTTGCCGGGCCGCTCGACCCGAGAGCGAATCCACATGTCGCCCTCGGCCGGCACCGGCCCCAGCAAGTCGATGGCGACCCGGCTGATTCGGGTGTCGTCGCGCGCAGCGCAGCGCTCGAGCGCTCGGACCAGGAGCGCCGACACCGGTGCGGCATGTTGTAACGCCGCCGACCAGGTGCTTCTGACTAAGTCTGTGGCACAGAACTTTTCGCCCAGCGGGTCAGCGTCGTCGATCACCTCGTAGTAGGAGTCGGTCATCGTTCACCTTTCAGGGCAGGTCGGCGCCGGGAGTATCCACGATCACCGCGTCGAGCCGGGAAAGCCGGGTACCTATCAAGCGTTTGGGATAGGCGTCGGTGCTCGACAGCATGAACAACGTGCGCCGTGCCGGACCGCCGAGCATGCAGGCGATCGCGGCGCGGTCGCCGATGTCGATGCGATGGGTCACGCGTCCGCCGTCGGTGATGCGCTCGAACTGGTGTGCCAGCGTCATCGACGTCCACACCCCGCCGCCAGCGTCGAGACAGATGCCGTCGGGCGGGCCGTCGAGCCCGTCGGCGAAGACCCGTCGGTCGAACAGGTCGCCGTCGTCGTCGATGCTGAACGCGCTCAGTCGCCGACCGATCGACTCGGCGACGATCAAGGTCTTGTGGTCGGCCGTGATCGCCATTCCGTTGGGGAAGTCCAGATCTTGCGCCACCACCCGCACGCTGTTGTCGGGATCGACGCGCAAGATGACGCCGCCCTGAAAGGCCTGCGACCCGATGTATGCGCGTCCGCGGTGGTCGACGACCATGTCGCCCAGGGCGGCTGGTGCGACATCGCTCAGGTCGGCGATCGTGACGACGGACTCGCCGTCGTAGCGCAGCAACTGCCGGTTTTCGGTGGAGACGATCAGCAAGGAGCCGTCGGGCCGGAATCCCAGGCCCGACGGACTGTGTCCGGGCAGCGGCAACGTGGTCAGCGAGCCGCTCAGGTCGGCGGTGTGCACGGCCTCGCCCAGCATGTCGGAGAACCACAGCAGACCCTCGAACCAGCGCGGGCCTTCACCGAAGCAGAAGCCGGTGGCCAGCGGCGTCAGCCCGTCAACGGTCGCGGTCATCGAGCGCATCCAATTCTCGTGCGATCGCCGCGTGGTAGGCGTCGATCTTGGCGGGGTTGACTTGTTGGAACAACGCGTCGGGTAGCGGTGCGTGTTTGTAGGCCTCGATCGTCATCGTGCGAGTGAACAGGGTGATCTCCTCGCCCGGTCTGGTGAACTGATATTGGACCGTGATCCGGCCCTCCATACCACCGTTGTCGTCACGGTCATGACCAAGCCGTCCAACGGAATTGAACATCCACAACCTAGGCCGCATCGTGATCGCCAGCTGCCAGGTGAAAATTCGGCCGCCGTCCGGGCCGGACTCTTGCCAGGTGTCGCCGACCTGCAACGGCAGTTCGTCGGGCAGGTTGGCGATGTGCGCGCTGCCGGGATAGGTCTTCGGCCAATTCACCGGGTTCGTGACGAAGTCATAGATCGTCTCGGGCGGTCGAGCGAATGCGGCTTCAGAACTCGTGGTCACAATGCCCAACTGCTTAGACCTTCCGTGCCTTCCCGTTGCGGTGAACTGACCAGGCGGCAACCCGGCTAACTTTACAGATTATCGTATAAGTGTCACGCGGTAATTTTGCCGGGATACTTCTCGGCGCTCAGCTAAGGAAAGCGGCAGATGCATTTCACCATCACCCACCCGATGCACCGCCACCCGTACAACCCGGAACTGGTCAGCGGCGAGGGCATTGCCGCGGTCGCCGGGGCCGCCGAAGCCGCCGGATTCCACGGCTTCGGGTTCACTGACCACCCCGCGCCGACGCAGCGTTGGCTCGAAGCCGGCGGACACGACGCGCTGGACCCGTTCGTGGCGATGGCATTCGCGGCCGCCCGGACCACCACACTGCGGCTGATTCCCAACATTGTCGTGTTGCCCTATCGAAATCCCTTCGTAGTGGCCAAGTCTGGTGCGTCGCTGGATTTGCTGTCCGGCGGTCGATTCACCCTCGCGGTCGGAGTCGGTTATCTCAAACGGGAGTTCGCCGCGCTGGGCGTTGACTACGAGCAACGGGCCGGGCTCTTCGATGAAGCCCTCGACGTGATCCGGGCGATCTGGACCACCGATGACGTCTCGTTTCAGGGCAAGCACTTCAGCGCGCAGGGAATAACCGCCCATCCCCGGCCGGTGAGCGACCCGTATCCGCCGATCTGGATCGGCGGCAACACCGGCGCCGCTCGGCGGCGGGTAGCGCAAAAAGGCGACGGCTGGTGCCCGTTCCCCGCGCCGGCGGTGCTGGCCCAAACCGCTCGCACCGCGACGCTCGACTCGGTGCAAGGCCTGGCCGACGGCATCGACGACCTACGTCGCCGCGTCGACGAAGCGGGCCGGGACTGGTCGAAGTTCGACGTGGTGTTCACCAACTTCGAGGGCGGCAGTCCCGCAGACGACGACTTCAACGCCGACGCCTACCTGACCGGAATGGAGAAGCTGGCCGCGCTCGGCGTCAGCTGGCTGCAAGTGGGATTACCGGGAGACAGCGTGGCGCACGCAACCGAGACGATCGAGCGGTTCGGGACCCTGGTGATCGACGCGAGCTGAGATCGTTCGCTGCCGGCCAGGCTTTACAAGGTTTGGTGAAAGTGTCACGCTCGCTAGGTGACGATGGAATCTGAGCAGACGCACTGGTCGGTTGCCGGCCTCCTCGAGTTGTTCGACGTACATCCCGACGGGCCCGACCGTTTCACCGCAGAAACCGGGATTGCCGGCGCCGACGAGCGGCAGGTGGTCGAGGGCACCCAAGTGCTGGCACAAGTGATCGTCGCGGTGGCCAAACGGTTTCCGGACAAGTCGGTGCGGTCCGCGCACGCGGTGTTTTCCCGCGCTGTAATGGTCGGGCCGCCAGTCGAGCTCGACGTCGACGTGGTCCATGAAGGCCGCTCCACCGCAACCGCGGTGGTCTTCGTCAAGCAGAACGACCGGCGCTGCATCACCGTCACCGCGCTCGTCGACGTCCCGTCGGCCGATGTGATTCGCCACCACCTGCCCCGCCCCGAGGTGGCTGCGCCCGCCGACGCCAACGTCTCGCCGATGCCGATGGCCGGACGCGAACTGCGACTGGTCGACGTGGTCGACGTCAACAGCCCGGACGAAGTCGGGCCGCCGGAGCTGTACGCCTGGGTGCACTATGACGCGATCCCCGACCGCGACGATCTAGCCAAGGCGCTGATCGCTTACTTCACCGGGCATTTGGGCATCTCGACCACAATGCGCGCCCATGAGGGCATCGGCACCAGCCAGTCGCATCTGACCGTGTCCACTGCCCCGATGACGGTGACGGTCAGCTTCCACGAGCCGGTGTCGTGGTCGGGCTGGTTGCTGTACACGCACGAGAGCACCCAGGTCGGCGCGGGTATGTCGTACGTCCGCGGCGCAGTGCACACCCAAGAGGGTGAGCTGATCGCCTCGTTTACGCAGGAAGCACTGATCCGCCCGCTGCGCACCAGCGACACCGCCATCAAAACCGAGGCGCGGCTTTAACGGTCATGGACTTTTCCATCGTCGAACTATCGCCGGAAGACCAGAAATTCCGGGATCGGTTGCGGGCGTTTCTGGCCGTTCACGTCACCGACGAGGTACGGCGGCGGGATCGGGAAACCGGGGAGAACTTCGACGAGGCCGTGCATTTGGCGCTCGGCGCCGAGGGCTATTTCGCCGCTGACTGGAAGGATGAGTCCGAGGGCGGCTTCAGCGCACTGCGCCGGCGAATCTGGGACTTGGAGATCGGCCGGGCGCACACGCCGTGGTTCCACTGGGGCACGACCGCGATGGTGGCGCGGACCGTGCAGCAGTTCGGCTGCGCCGAGCTCGCCGACGAGGTACTGCCCGGTGTGCTGTCCGGTCATATCAGGTTGTGCCTGGGGTACACCGAGCCTGAGGGCGGCTCGGACGTGGCGACGTGTAAGACCCGCGCCGTACGTGACGGCGGAGGCTGGGTCATCAACGGCTCCAAGATGTTTACCTCTAATGCGCACAATGCCAAGTACGTCTTCCTGCTCACCAACTCCGACCCGGACGCACCGAAACACAAGAACCTGACCATGTTCCTGGTGCCGCTGGACTCGTCGGGCATCGACATCCAGCCCATCCGCACCATCGACGGCGACCGGACCAACATCGTCTACTACAGCGACGTACGGGTCGAGGACAAATACCGAATCGGTGAGGTCAACGGTGGCTGGGCGGTGCTGCGGGCCGCGCTCGACGTCGAGCACGGGACCGTCGAGCGTGACGGCAAAGGATTGCAGACGATCGCGGTGATGAGCGAACACGTCACGCTGATGGCCGAGGCGATCGACCGGATCGCGGCGCTGGTCGCGCAACGGCGCGCTGGTCGCGGCCGCATGCTCGACGACAAGTCGGTGGGATATCGGCTGGGCCGCAGCATTGCCCGCACCGAGGCGGCGCTGAGCACCCCGGGCATGTTCGGCCGGGTGGCGAATGCGCAGACCATGCGGGATGTCGCACCGGAGCTGATGGACGTGCTGGGCACCGCGTCGGCGTTGCCGGTCGACACCCCCGGGGCCGCGGATGACGGCGGCGCGGAATACATTTTCCGGCTGGCCTCGCCGACCGGTATCTACGGTGGCACCCTCGAGGTGTTCCGCAACATGATCGCGCAACACGCGCTTGGCCTTGGGCGCCCGAACTATTCGCCGCCGACGGCCTGACGCACCAATTAGTCGGTGAAGTCGATACGCACCGACACGGGGGTCGTCTCCAGCGCCTTTACCATCTTGGCTCCCAGGCGCCCGAACTTGCGCCCTCGTGCGACGACATCGTCATCGGGCCTGAATGCCGCGACTCCGGTGCGCCACTTACTGCCTTGTCGCACACGAATATTCGGGTTGTCCATGATGTTCCGTCCCCAACCCGAGCGGGTCCCGTGCTGACAGATGACCCATGCTCCGTTGTCGTCGAATTGCGCGGACACCGGAACGCGGCGTAGCTGGCCGGTCTTGCGCCCGATGGTCTCCAATTCGGTGGCCAGCGGGATGCGCAGCCCCAGTCTGCTCAGACCTCGCACGGCAGGGTTGAGCAGATAGCGTCCGATCGCACGTTCCCTGCGGAACTTTCGCAGCGTCGGGTCGTCGTGGGCGCGCGTCATGGCTATCTCCGCATCTCCGAGGATTCAGGGCTGCCGAGTACACTAGTAGACCAATTGGTATACTTCAAGCTTTGACGAAGACGGCGAATCGGGAGGCAGCGAACGATGTCCGCGCGGGATGCGCTGATCACCAGCATCACCGGGCTGGTCCGGCGCCGAGGCGTCGCCGGAACCGGCCTCAATGCATTACTTGAGGACAGCGGAGTCGCGCGGAGAACCGTCTACCTCAATTTTCCCGGCGGCAAAGCGGAACTCGTTGCTGAAGCCACCCGCATCGCGGGACACGGGTTCGCCGCCGTACTCCGGTCAGCCGGCGATGCCGATCCAGCCCAGGCGGTACAGACTTTCATCGATCAGTGGAAGGCTCAGCTGCACGGAACGCAGGTCGAGGCCGGCTGTCCCATCGTGGCCGCGATCCTGGGCCGCGCTGAAGCGCCGGCAGCCGCGGAGGCGGCCGCGGAGGCTGTCGGCGATTGGCGGATCATCCTCGCCGATCAGCTGGTCAGATCCGGCGCTGACGCTGACGACGCCCGCTCATTGGCAACCATGATCATCGCCGCCATCGAAGGCGCGGTCATCATGGCGCTCGCCACACGGTCCACCGACGCGCTCGACGATGTCGGACGCCACTTGATCGAAGTCATCGAGTTGCATCTACCGGCCACGCGGTAGCTCAGCGGGTTCGGGGAGTTCGGCGAGAATCTTGGCCCGGGTGGCACCGACGGCTTGGAAACTGAGGAATCCCTTGATGGGCAGGCTTTCCGGCGGCGGGTCCTGGTAGCACCACGCCACGTCGCCGACTGTCGCGTCGCCTACAACGGCCGACCAATAGGCCGCCACGCCCTTGTAATTGCAATACGTCGAGGTGTCCGTTTGCCGAAGCAGGTCGGTGCGCACGTGCGATGGATCGACATACAGGCGCGGTTCCAGCGCCGTCTCGAACACGATCACGGTGTCGTCGGTGTCCACCAGTATCGTGTCGCCTACCTCGACCCGCAGACGCCGCTTGGTGGGCCGGCAGTCGACCCGGTGATACGGATTGGGCGGATAGTGCACGAGTTCGCGTCCCTCCTCCAGCCAGGTGTCCACCGCGTCCCACGCGACGCGCACGAATCCGGGCGCCTCGACAACCGGCTCACTGGGCAGACCGTCCACCTCGTCGGCGCGAAATGCATAGCTGAGCGGGTGATTTCGCCGGTGCACCAGCAGTGCTCGCTCGGTGTCGATCACCGTGCGTCCGCCGCGGACGGCCTGAACGCGTCGCGCGTGCGGTTCCACATAGACGACCTCGGAGGGCAATTCAGGAGTGAACCACCCGGCGGGTTCACCGCTGAGCGGCCCGCGCCCGGCAACCAGACTCACGATGATCAGCGTATCGGGCACCGCGCGTAGCGGTGCGGATGGCAGGATGCCGAGCATGGCCGGACCGCTGGAAGGCATCAACGTCGTGGAGCTCGGGGTCTGGGTGGCCGGGCCGGCGACGGGTGGCATCCTCGCCGATTGGGGTGCGGACGTCGTCAAAATCGAGCCGCCGACCGGAGACCCGGCGCGGCTGTTCGGTCGGATGTTGGGACTCGACGTCGACACCAGCCCACCGTTCGAGATGGACAACCGGTCCAAGCGCAGCGTCGTGATCGACCTCACCACCGACGATGGCCGCGCCGTCGCTCTCGAATTAATCAGCGGCGCAGATGTATTCGTCACGAACCTCCGCATCGGCGCGTTGCGACGTCTCGGATTCGACTTCGCGTCGATAGCTCCCGACCACCCCCGCCTGGTCTATGGGCTGATCACCGGCTACGGCGAGACCGGGCCGGACGCCGACCGCGCGGCCTACGACGTGGCGGCGTTTTGGTCGCGCGCCGGGGTGGCGCATCTGCTGACTCGACCCGGTGACACGCCGCCCTTCCAACGTGGCGGGATGGGCGACCACATGGCCGGCATGACGTTGGCGGGGGCGATCTGCGCGGCGCTGCTGGCCCGGGATCGCACCGGATCGGGCCAGCTGGTGAGCACCTCGCTGTATCGGCAGGGTGCCTACACGGTGAGCTTCGACCTGAACACCTACCTGATGACCGGTCAGCCCATCGCCATCGGACAACGGGAGACGATGGGCAACCCGTGCATGAACAACTACGCCGCAGGCGACGGCCGGCGGTTCTGGATCGTCGGCCTGGAGGCCGACCGGCACTGGCCGGCGCTGTGCCGGGCCGTCGGCCGCGCCGACTGGCTGACCGATCCGCGCTTTTCCTCCGCGAGGTCCCGTGCCGTCAACGCCGTCGAACTGATCGCCGAGTTGGACCAGATCTTTGCCACCAGGCCGCTGGGCGAATGGGCGGAAATCTTCGCCGGCGAACCCGACTTTTTCTGGTCACCGGTCAACTCGATCGAAGACGTCGTGGCCGACGAGCAGTTTCACGCCGCCGGCGGCATGGTCGACGTGCCTGATGGAGCAGCGGTTGTCCCGATGGTCGCAACACCGGCGGATTTCCACGGCACGCCGTGGGCGCCGCGCGCATGCGCGCCGGAACTCGGCGCGCACACCCAGGAAGTTCTGGCCGAGCTGGCGGCGCGGCGTCCCTCGCGACCCGATCGAACCTTTACAGATTAACGTAAAAATGTCACGCTGGGTCGGCCGGGACCGATGACTCCGGAGACCGGTGGAACGTTCGATCTGCTGAAGGGATGCGATGAGGACCTTCCCAGTGGACTTCGACAGACGGCCGCGCGCACGGCACCGCGACGGTGCCGCGCTCAGGTATCGCCTCGACGTCGTCGCTGCCAGCCCCGCCGATGTCGTGTACTCGGTCGGGGGATGGCTGTACGACCGGGTGCGGGCCGGCTGGGAAGTCAACGTGCTGTTGCGGCAGCAATCCGATACCCGCCCGTTGCAAATCCTGGGAATCCAAGCATCCGAACTCCAATCACGCATCGCGCCCGCGAGCGCCGGATGCGCGGCCCGCGGCCTGGCGGTCAGCGCAGAGATGTTCGCGTCGGATGCACGGATTCGGCGTGAGGTGCTCACGGCGCTGGACCGATGGATGACGGAAGTCACGCTCTGGCATGACGATTGGCCGCTGGTGGTCGGACACCGCACCACCACGGTGCAGCACGTGCTCAGCAGCGCCGCCCGCGCCTTCAAGCGTCATGCCCTGACCGCGGCCGGCATCGCCGATACCGTCTACCCGACCGAGACACTGCGCAGCGACATGAAAGCTTGCCTACCAGTTGATTCCGAGCTGATTCCCGTCGGCTGATGAAGAAGTACTACGGCCACACGCTGCTTTATCTGCACGAGACGATTGCGCTGGGCTCGCGAGCTTGCGACCGCTTCACCGAGGTATTCGTCGACACCTACCAGCCGATGATGGAAGAACTGGGCGCCCGGCTGTTCTGCCTGTGGGAAACCACCCCCTACAACGGGCACTGGCCGCAGGCCACGATCATCTGGGAGATTGATGCGTTCGCCGACTATGCCCGCATCGGGGCGGCGCAGGCGCGCGACGGCAGCCACGAGACCGCCGCCGGTAAATGGTCGGCCTTCCTCGCCGACATCGGCGCCTCGGGCGAGGGACGAATCATGTACCCGGGGCCGAGCAACAAGACCCTTGCTCAGTTGCGCGAGGCCAATTTCGATGCCTCCGTGGTGATTCAAGAAATCATGCAAACCAAGCCGGGTCGCCAGGACGACTACATCCGCGAATTGGAGCGACTCTACGTGCCGTGGTCGGAGCGCACCGGCAAACACTGGCTGGGATCGTTCACCACCACCTTCCGATACAACGAGGTCATCCACTACTGGGCGCTCGACGGTGGGTGGCAGTGCTTCGCCGAGCACTACCCGTCCTGGAAGGACAGCCCGCCGGCCGAGATCGTCACCTGGATGAGCGTCGCCCCGGCGCTTCGCGACGGTTGGGAAGATTCGATCCTGCAAGCTCTGCCGCCGTCACCGCTGCAATGACAGTCGCGTCGATGCAGGACTTCTCCTACGACCCGTTCGACCCATCGGTGATGGCCGACCCGCTGCCTTACTACCGGGTGCTGCGCGACCACTACCCCGTCTACTACCTGGGCAACTGGGATACGTTCGCGTTGTCGCGGTTCGCCGATATCTGGGATGTGTTGGCGGTCAACGACGGAACGTTTGTCGCCTCGGAGGGCACCCTGCCGCCCGCGTCGACGCTGCGCCGCCACAACGACGGGCCGGTCGCCGACCCGCCGTGGCATCCGCTGCCGTTTCACGCTGTCTTCGACGCGCCGGTCTACGACAGCGTCCGGCAGGCACACAGTAAGCCGTTCCGGCCAAGAGCCGCCGCGCAGCTGGAGACCCGGATCCGGGCACTGGCCAACGAGCGGCTCGACGTGTTGCTGCCGCGCGGTAGCTTCGACCTGACCCAGGAATACGGCGGGATTGTGGCTGCATCCGTGGTCTGCGAGTTCCTCGGAATACCAATTGATTTGGCATCCGAAGTGTTGACGTCAGTCAACGCGGGCAGTCTTGCCCAACCCGGCAGCGGCGTCGACACCGCGCAGTCCCGGCCCAACTATCTGGACTACCTGATCCCGTCGGTCACCCGGCGGCGCGCCGACCCGTCGGGTAACCCGCTGCCGGTGGTCGACGGTCTGCTGGGCTACCGGCTGCCCGATGACAGCCCACTCGACGACGTCGAAGTGGCCACCCAGATGCTCTGCGTCTTCATCGGCGGCACCGAAACCGTCCCCAAGATCGTCGCCCACGGTTTATGGGAGCTGCTGCGGCATCCCGACCAACTCGCCGCGGTGCGGGCAGATACGAAGGCCAACGTCCCCGTCGTACGCGAAGAGATGATCCGTTACTGCGCGCCTGCACAATGGTTCGCCCGAACCGCGCGCAAGCCCTTCACCATTCACGGCACCACCATCGAACCGGGCCAGCGGATCATCACCCTGCTGGCGTCGGCCAACCGGGACGAACGCGAATACCCGCAACCGGACGAGTTCATCTGGAACCGGCCCATCCAGCGTTCGCTGGCCTTCGGTCGAGGCCAGCACTTCTGCTTGGGCTATCACGTTGCTCGTCTCGAGATTGCGGTCATGGTCGAAGAATGGCTGCGGCGAGTGCCCGATTACCGGATCATCGAAGAATCCGCATTCCGGCCGCCGTCGAGCTTCCAATGGGGCTGGAGCAGCCTACCGGTGGAGGTCTGACATGTGGTCCTACCGGATCGTCGCGCCGTATCTGTTTGAGCGGACATCGATTCCTGACAAGACACCCGACTGCCTCGCCGACCGCCAGGTGCTGTTGCGGTTTTTGGCCGCCGGGGTGTGCGGCAGTGACATGCCGGCCTTCCGCGGTGTGCGCGGACCGATTCCAGGCGATGACGGACGCAGCGGCGCGGAGAAAGACGGCTTCCCGATCCACGAAGTGGTGGGCGAAGTCATCGCCAGCCGCCACCCCGAACATCGGCCCGGTGACCGTGTGGTGGGCTGGGCTTCGGCGTTCGACGGACTGATGGAAAGCGTCGTGACCGACGGAGACCAACTGGCGCCCTACGATCCGGTGCTGACTCCCGCTCAGGCCATCGGCCTGCAACCGTTGGCTTGCGTGCTCTACGCCGTCGAGCAGTTGCCTGCCCTCGATGGTCGCCACGTCGGCATCGTCGGCCAAGGCTCCATCGGGCTGCTGTTCTCGTGTGTGGCCAAAGCGGCAGGCGCGCAGCGTATTACCGGTATCGACCCGGTCGACCGCGCCGGCACCGCGGAAACGTTCGGGGTCGACACTTTTGTGCGGGCAACCAGCGACCGGTGGGTCAGTCAGCTGGCCCGCGACGACCGGCCGGACATCGTGATCGAAGCCGTCGGGCATCAGGTCGCCACGCTCAACCATGCGATTGAGGCGGTCGCTCCCGGCGGCACCGTTTTTTACTTCGGCGTGGCCGACGACGACTGTTACCCGATCAGCATGCGCACCATGCTGCGCAACAACTTGACGTTGAAATCCGGTGTGACGCTCGATCGTCGACGGATGCTGGAGCTTGCCAGCAAGTTCGCCGCCGAGCATCCCGGGCTGCTGGCAAGGTATCTGACGCATACGTTCGGCGTCGACGATGTTCAGGCCGCATTCGAATTGGCCTGCCGCCCAGAGCCCGGACGGGTGAAAATCGCGATCACCGAATCGGGTGCGCCATGACGGCACGCTATCTGCAGCAGGCGCTTGCCCGCGGTAAACCGGTGTGGGGTGGCTGGATCACCGGGCCGACGGCAATCGGGCCCGAGGAATTCGCCCGCGCCGGATACGATTATGTCGGCTTCGACGCCCAACACGGCTACCTCGACGACGCCGACATCGCCAATGTCCTTCGCCGCCTTGAACATGTGCCGATCGGCACGGCGGTGCGGCTGCCTTCTGCCGACCCGGCGCCGATCGGGCGGGTGCTCGACGCAGGTGCTGACGCGATCATCGTCGCGATGATCGAGTCGGCCGACCAGGCGGCCGCCGCGGTGGCCGCAACGCGCTACCCGCCTGCCGGTGTGCGCAGCTTCGGCCCGCTGCGGGCGAGCCTCGGCCACGACACGGCCGCGCTGCAGACCCGGGTCAGCGTGTTCGCGATGATAGAGACCGCTGCGGCGCTTGCCGATGTCAATGAAATATGTTCCGTACCCGGGCTTTCCGGAATTTACGTCGGGCCCGCCGATCTGGCGATCTCGATGGGCGTCGAGGTCACCAAGGCGACGACTCACCCGGCCGTGCGCGACGCGATCATCGAGATCAGGCGTGTCGCGTCGGCCGCCGGGTTGGTCGCGGGCATCCACGCCGGGGAAGGGAAAGCCGGTCAGGCGATGGCACAACTGGGTTTTCAGCTGATTACCCTGGCCTCGGAATCCCAGGCGTTGCGCCGCGGCGCCGCGGCAAGTCTGCACGAAGCGACCGGCCAGTGAATCGGCACGTTGCCCTGGTAACCGGAGCCGCCCGCGGACAAGGCTGGGCGATTGCGCAACGGCTGCGCGCTGACGGGTTTTTCGTCGCGGCCTGCGATGTCCGCGCTGCCGAACTCGGCGCGGCGGTCGAGGACCTCGGCGACGACGGGATGATCGGTATTCCGCTCGACGTGACGTCGACGGCGGGCTGGCAGGAAGCCGTCACGACCACCATCGACCGGTTCGGCGCGCTGACCGCGCTGGTCAACAACGCCGGCGTGCTGCACCGAGCCTCGATCGCCGAGGAGTCGGCCGAGGGATTCGAAAAGGCCTGGCGAGTCAACTGTCTGGGCGCCTTCCTGGGTATCCGTGCGGCACTCGATCAGCTGCGTGCCGCGGAGGGAGCTGCCATCGTCAACACCTGCAGCACCGGTGCGATCCGTCCGTTCCCCAACCACATCGCGTACGGCTCGTCGAAATGGGCGCTGCGCGGCCTGACCCAGGCCGCCGCGGCTGAACTCGCGCCGGCGGGCATTCGCGTCAACGCGGTGTTCCCCGGACCGATTGCGACGCCGATGCTGGACGCGCAGACCCAGGCCCGGCTGGTAGCGACGTCGGTGTCCGGCCGGATCGGCCGGCCCTCTGAGGTGGCCGATGCGGTGGCTTTCCTAGTCTCCGATCAGGCGTCGTTCATCACCGGTTCGGAACTCGTCATCGACGGTGGCCAATGCCTCAAGATTCAGTGACGACCGCCGGCCTGTCGATCGGCATCATCGGCGCCGGCCCGGGCGGCATCGCGCTGGGAATCCTGCTGAAGCGGGCCGGCTTTCGTGACTTCACCATCTTCGATCGGGAAGACGGGGTCGGTGGAACCTGGCGGATCAACACTTATCCCGGCCTGGCCTGCGACGTGAAGTCGCACCTGTATTCCTACTCCTTCGATCTGAACCCGCACTGGTCGCGATTGTGGTCGGCGCAGCCGGAAATCCTGAAATACTTCGAGCGTTGCGCCGAAGAGCAAGGCCTGCGAACACATCTGCGGCTCGGCACTGAGATCCGCTGCGCGCAATGGGATGAACACGTCCAGCGGTGGCGGCTGACGACCGCGACGGGTGAACACCACGAATTCAACGTAATGGTCTCGGCCGTCGGGCTGTTCACTCAGCCGGTGTTGCCCGAGCTGATCGAACAGGAGCCGTTCACCGGAACGGTCATGCACTCGTCACGGTGGGATCATTCGGTCGACCTTGCCGGGGCGCGGGTCGCTGTTCTGGGAACGGGGTCCACAGCCTCGCAGCTGGTGCCGGAATTGGCGAAGGCCGCGGCCCAGGTGTACTCGGTGCAGCGGTCGCCGACTTGGATCCTGCCCAAACCGGACCGGCCGTACAGCCCAAGGGAGCGTTGGCTATTCGCGAATGTTCCGCTGGCGAAGAAGCTTTACCGGGCGAGGCTGTGGCTGCGCAGCGAGGCGAACATCTCGGTGATCGAGCACGGCAGCGAGAAGACCCAGGAGTTCACCGCGATCGCGCTGCGGTTGCTGGAAAATTCGGTTTCCGATGAGAAATTGCGCCGCAACCTGACGCCGGACCATCCGATGGGCTGTAAGCGGCTGGTGTTCTCTTCGGACTATCTGACCGCGCTGACCCAGCCCAATGTCGAAGTGGTGACCAGCCCGGCGCGCTATCTGCGAACCCGGTCGCTGGTGATGCACGACGGCACCGAACGCGACGTCGACGTGGTGGTGTGCGCAACCGGTTACGCGGCAGCCGACTATCTCGGCGAGATCGAGGTGACCGGCGAGGACGGGGTCACGCTGCGCGATGTCTGGCGGGACGGGGCACACGCATACCTGGGCATGGCGGTACCCGGTTTTCCCAACTTCTTCATGCTTTATGGACCTAACACCAACGTCGGCTCCAACAGCGTGATCTTCGTGCTCGAAGCACAGGCGCGCTACATCGTGCGAGCACTGCGATACCTGCGGCGCAAGGGCAGGTCGTATGTCGCGGTGCGGCCGTCGGCGATGGCGGATTTCCTCGCCAAGGTCGACCAATGGATGCGGGGCACGGTGTGGACCACTCAGTGCAGCAACTACTTCCGCGCTGCGAACGGGCGGGTGGTGACGCAGTGGCCGCGCAGCGCGCGCACATTCTGGGTGATGACCCGCCGGTTCAACTCCGCCGACTTCACCTTTGAACCCGTGTCGGTGGGCCAACCGGCCGCGCAGGCGTAGCGGCGGCTGGTGAACGAGCGACTCGATCCCGCGCTGCGCGCCGTCGCGACGACGCGCACCGACCTGACCGACTCGTCAACGATCGCCCTGATGCGCGAATCAATCGACCAGCGTCGAAGGGCGGCCGTTGCGGACACCGACACCACCGGCGTCTCGATCCGCGAGGAGAACGCGTCCGGCGTAAGGGTGCGCATCTACCGCGGTGGCCCGGCGCCGGCACCGACTGTGATCTATTGTCATGCGGGCGCATTCGTCCTGGGCAACCTGGACACCGATCACCGCCAATGTCTGGAACTGGCCCGTCGCGGTCGCTGCTCGGTGGTGTCGCTGGACTACCGGCTGGCGCCGGAGCACCCGTATCCGGCGGCGCTCGACGACGCGATCGCGGTGCTGAGCTGGGTGCGGGCCAACGCGGGCGAGCTGGACGTCGACGTGTCACGCATCGCGGTCGCAGGCAGCAGTGCAGGCGGCGCGCTGGCGGCGTGCCTGGCGCACCGTTGCGCGGACGGATCGTTGCCGCCGGTCGTGTTCCAGCTGCTACACCAGCCGGTGCTCGATGACCGGGTCACTGGATCGAAAGCGGACTTCGCCGCCACGCCGGCGTTCGACGGCCCCGCTTGCGAGCTGATGTGGCGACACTACCTCGCTTCGACCTCACCCTCGTCAGGGGCCGTCCCTGCCCGGCGCAACCAATTAGCTCGGCTACCATCGGCTTTCATTACCTGTTCGGAGGTCGATCCGCTTCGCGACGAGGCGCTCGACTATGCCGCACGGCTGCTGCAGGCCCGAGTCGCCACCGAGTTGCACGTTTTTCCCGGCACCTGCCATGGCTTTGACTCGCTGCTGCCCGACTCGGAGGTCGCCGAGCAGCTCTTCACCCTGCAGGGTCGGGCGCTGCGGCGTGCCTTCTACGGGGCTTAAGCCGCGTCAAAGCTGATCAATTGGCGCAAAGCGGTTCCATCGGCCAGGTGATCCATCGCGGCGTTGATGTCGTCGAGCCTAACGGTCGACGACACCAGCGATTCCACCGGCAGCCGGCCCGAGCGCCATAACTCCACGAAACGTGGAATGTCGCGTGCCGGAACCGCTGATCCGAGGTAGCTGCCGATCAGCGACCGGCCTTCGGCCACAAAGCCCAACGGCGACAAGCTGATCCGAGCATCAGGCGGCGGCAGGCCAACCGTGATGGTACGGCCCCCGGGAGCGGTCAGCTCGATGGCCGTCTGCAGCGCGGCCGGATGACCCACCGCCTCGACGACGATCGCCGCTTTGACACCGCCTTCGATGGCCGCCTGCGGCGTGTAGGTCTGGTGTGCGCCGAAACGTGAAGCGGTCGTGAGTTTCTCGGGCAGTTGATCGACAGCGACCACGCGCACATCGTCGAAGGTCAACGCAGTCAACACCGCCGCCATGCCGACACCGCCGAGGCCGACGACGGCCACCGTCTGACCGGGGCGTGGCTTGCCGACGTTGAGGACGGCGCCACCGCCGGTCAGCACCGCGCAGCCCAGCAGCGCCGCAACGGGCGGTGGTACGTCGTCGGGTACCGGAACGACGCTGTTGCGGTGCACCACAGCGTGGGTGGCGAAGCCCGACACCCCCAGATGGTGGTAGACCGGGGACCCGCCGCGGCTGAGCCGCATTGCGCCGCCCAGCAACGTGCCGGCATTGTTCGCGGCGCTGCCCGGTTCACACGGCGTCAGCCCGTCGGTAGCACACGCCGGGCAATGCCCACAACGCGGCAGGAACGTCATCACGACACGCTGGCCCACGGTCAGGTCGGTCACGCCGTCGCCGACCCGCTCGACGATTCCGGCCGCCTCGTGGCCGAGCAGCATCGGCGTCGGCCGCACCCGGTTGCCGTCCACCACCGACAAGTCGGAGTGGCACACGCCGGCCGCCTCGATGCGCACCTGCAGTTCCTCGGCGCCCGCCGGAGCCAATTCCACCTCGGTGATGGTGATGGGCCTGGAATCTGCGTACGGTCGGGGCGATCCGATGTGCTCCAGCACGGCGCCCCGGATTTCAAGCATGGTCGAATACAACCATGACTCCGTTTTCCGCGGGTCCGCCCGACTCGGACGGGCTCACCAGCCGTGACTTTCCGGTGCACTGGCCGGTGCTCACGCGATGGGCCGACAACGACATGTTCGGTCACCTGAACAACGCGGTCTATTACCAGCTTTTTGACACCGCGATCAACGGCTGGATCAACACGAACGTCACGATCGACCCGGTCACGATCGCAGCCCAAGGCATCGTCGCCGAATCGGGCTGCCGGTACTTTTCCGAGCTGCATTTCCCGCAGCGGCTGGTCGTCGGGGTGGCCGTCACGAGGTTGGGAAACAGCAGCGTCACCTATCGGCTCGGGATCTTCCGGGCGAGCGAAGAACCGGCCGCCGCAGCAGGGTCGGCAGAGCAGAAGATCGCGGCGCTCGGACACTGGGTGCACGTCTACATCGACCGCGCCAGCCGCCGACCGGTGCCGATCCCAGACGACATCCGCGCGCTGCTGTCGACGGCCTGCGTGGATTAATCAGCCGCCACGTCGAGATTGCGCCTACGGCTGTGGTTTTGGTCCGAACCGCAGCCATGACCGCAATCTCGCGACGCGAGTCAGGCCGTCGCGTCGCGCTCGTTATGCTCGGCCAATGCCGTTTGTGAGCAAGACCGTCGAGGTCGCCGCCGACGCGGCCAAGATTTTGGCCATCGTCGCCGACTTCGAGTCCTACCCGCAGTGGAACCAAGAGATAAAGGGACTGTGGGTGCTGGCCCGTTACGACGACGGCCGCGCCAGCCAATTGCGCCTCGATGCCGCATATGAAGGCATCGAAGACACGTTGATTCAGGCCGTCTACTACCCGAACCCGAATCAGATCCAGACCGTCATGCAGCAGGGCAACCTTTTCAAAAAGCAGGACCAGCTGTTCAGCGTCGTGGCGATGGGTGCGACGTCGCTGCTGACGGTGGACATGGACGTCGAGCCGACGTTGCCGGTGCCCGCGCCGATGGTCAAAAAACTGGCGGACAACGTCTTGGACTACCTCGCCGACAATCTCAAGCGGCGCGCCGAGGAGTTGTCTTAAGAGCTAGCCCCAGATTCCGCTGTGGTCCAGCGTCTCGATGAGCCGGCGTGCGCCGTCGTCGAACTGCCAGCGGGTGTGCTCGACGACCGCGGCGATGTCGCGTCGGCGCAGCGCCGCGATCAGCTCGCGGTGGTTGTTGACGGCGGCCGCACCCCATTGCGGATCGGCGGCATACACCATCAACGGCATGTAGCGCGCGACATGCAGCAGAAACCAGGACAGTTTGATGCGTCCGGTTGCGTGATTGAAGGCCCGGTGAAACGCGAACTCGGTCGCTGCGATCAGCTCGGTCTCCGCGGCGGCGACGGCAGCTGCCAGCGCCTCGGTGATGTGCTCGAGTTCGTCGATCTCAGCATCGGTGATGTGCTGTGCCGCCGTGGCCGCAAGCTCCTTGGCGATGGTCGCCTGCAACCAGAAGATGTCGTCGATGTCCTGACGGGTCAGTGGCAGCACGACGTGGCCGCGGTGCGGTTCGAGTTGCACCATGCCCTCGCCGCGCAACTTCAGCAGCGCCTCGCGCACCGGCGTGACGCTGACGCCGAGTTTGGCGGCGGTCTCGTCGAGCCGGATGAACGTTCCCGGGCGCAGCGCGCCCGACATGATCGCGGCCCGCAGGTGGCTTGCGACCTCGTCGGACAGCTGCGCGCGGCGCAGCGGAAGCCGTGCCGCGCGTCGCGCAGAAGTGGGTGCACTCACCGGGGTTGTCTTCGCGCCGCCAAGACCATAATGTGATCCAGACAACACCAAGTTTTATCAAATATCAACTTGAGGCAAGAGTGGGCGACGAGAAAGGAAGCGACTAGTTGACCGCGGAGTTGACTGGCCACCAGGCCTACCAGGGTCATACCGGTGCCGCCACCACCGAGCAGCCGTATCTGGCGAGACGGCAAAATTGGGTCAACCAGCTCGAACGGCACGCGTTGATGCAGCCGGGCGCTACCGCGCTGCGATTCCTGGGCAATACCGTCACCTGGTCTGAACTTCGCCGCCGCGTCGCTGCGCTGGCCGGCGCCCTGAGCCGCCGAGGGGTCGGTTTCGGGGACCGGGTGATGGTCCTGATGCTGAACCGGACCGAGTTCGTCGAGTCGGTGCTGGCGGCGAACATGATCGGAGCCATCGCCGTTCCGATCAACTTCCGGCTGACACCGGCCGAGGTCGCCGTGCTGGTCGACGACTGCGGGGCGCGGGTCATGATCACCGAATCCGTTCTTGCCCCGGTGGGCAGAGGCGTCCGCAACATCACCTCGGTGCTGAACACCATCGTGGTCGCCGGCGACGTGACCGACGAGGATCTGCTGGGCTATGGGGATCTGGTCAACGAGCCTGGCGATCCTGCCGAACTGGTGGACATTCCCAACGACTCGCCGGCGCTGATCATGTACACCTCGGGCACCACCGGGCGGCCGAAGGGTGCGGTGTTGACCCACACCAACCTGACCGGGCAGACGATGACGGGCCTTTACACCCACGGCGTCGACATCAACGACGTCGGTTTCATCGGCGTACCTTTCTTCCATATTGCCGGAATAGGCAACCTATTGACCGGAATGTTGCTCGGGATCCCCACGGTCATCCATCCGCTGGGCGCGTTCGACCCCGGGCACCTGCTCGACGTGCTGGCTGCCGAGAAGGTCACCGGCATCTTCCTGGTACCCGCCCAGTGGCAGGCGGTATGCAATGAGCAGCAAGCGAATCCGCGCGACGTCAGACTGCGGGTCATATCGTGGGGCGCCGCGCCGGCTTCGGACACGCTGCTGAGACAGATGTCGGAGACCTTCCCCGGGACGCAGATCTTGGCCGCGTTCGGCCAGACTGAGATGTCGCCGGTCACCTGCATGTTGCTCGGTGAAGACGCGATCAGGAAGCGTGGCTCGGTCGGCAAGGTGATCCCGACGGTTGCCGCGCGCGTGGTCGACGACAACATGAACGACGTACCCGTCGGCGAGGTCGGTGAAATCGTCTATCGCGCACCCACATTGATGAGCGGTTATTGGAATAACCCGGAGGCGACCGCCGAGGCGTTTGAGGGCGGCTGGTTTCACTCCGGCGACCTGGTCCGGATGGACGAGGACGGTTACGTGTGGGTGGTCGATCGCAAGAAGGACATGATCATCTCCGGCGGAGAGAACATCTATTGCGCGGAAGTGGAAAACGTCCTTGCCGCCCATCCCGTGATCGTCGAGGTCGCCGTCATCGGTCGCCCGCACCACAAGTGGGGTGAGGTGCCGATTGCGGTCGTGGCCGTCGCCGAAAGCGACCTGCGTCTTGAGGATCTCGACGAGTTTCTCAACGAACGCCTGGCGCGCTACAAGCATCCCAAGGGCATGGAAATCGTCGACGCGCTGCCGCGCAACCCCGCGGGCAAAGTTCTGAAAACCGAATTGCGGGCGCGGTACGGGGTCTCCGACACCGCTCAAAGCGCTTACGTGTCAACGGATCCAACGAGGGATGGATGGAGCTGACATAACGAAGAACTCGCAGGTCAAATTGACGAAAGGCTAATAGTGCAGATGCTGTGCACGGCCACAAGGCCATCGGGTACAGTCCTGTGGTCTGGCTTACTACCTGCGAGTAGGGAGACGGTGGTCACACACCTAGGGATGGGGACAGGAGGAGGCGTGCGACGCATTCAGCCGCTTCGCCGGGAGGCACGCGGTTGTTCGGTGGGGGAGTGCCAGTGACGACTACGCAGCCACGACTCACCGACTACGTTCGCGACCAGCTAGGGCCGCCGCTGGTCCTCGTCGGCGGCTTCTTCCGCATGTGCGTTCTCACCGGAAAAGCGGTGCTCCGCAGGCCTTTTCAGTGGCGTGAGTTCATCTTGCAGTGCTGGTTCATCATGCGGGTCGCACTGCTGCCGACCATGGCGGTTTCGGTACCGGTCACCGCGCTTTTCATCTTCACGTTCAATATCTTGCTGATCCAGGTCGGCGCCGCCGACATCTCCGGCGCCGGCGCCGGGATCGCTGTGATCACCCAGATCGGCCCGATCAATACCGTGCTCGTCATCGCGGGCGCGGCGTCGACGGCCATCTGCGCCGATCTCGGAGCGCGCACCATCCGCGAGGAGATCGACGCGATGGAGGTGCTCGGCATCGACCCGATCCACCGGCTGGTGCTGCCACGGGTGCTGGCCTGCGCGCTGGTCGCGATGCTGCTCAACGCCCTGGTGAGCATGGTCGGCTTGGTCGGCGGTTTTCTGTTCGGCGTGTATATGCAGAACGTGTCGTCCGGGGCCTACCTGGCGACGCTGACCCTGGTGACCGGGCTACCCGAAGTGGTCATCGCGACGATCAAGGCGCTGGCTTTCGGGCTCATCGCCGGCCTGGTCGGCTGCTACCGCGGGCTGACCGTGCGCGGCGGTTCGAAAGGCTTGGGCACCGCGGTGAACGAGACCGTGGTGCTGTGCGTGGTCGCGCTGTTCGCGGTCAACGTGGTGCTGACCACCATCGGTGTGAAATTCGGAACGGGGGTCTGACGTGTCGACAGCTGCAGTACTTCGAACCCGCTTTCCGCGCGCATCCGCCAATCTTCGGCGCTACGGCGGCTCCGCGAGCCGACCCCTAGACACCGCCGGAAAGCTGGGCTGGTTCACCGTCATCGGCGTACGCGACATGGTCTGGGCGCTGACCCGCTACCGCAAGGAAATATTGCGGCTGATCGCCGAGGTCGGCATGGGCACCGGCGCGATGGCCGTTGTCGGCGGCACCGCGGTGATCATCGCTTTCGTGACGATGTCCGCCGGCTCGTTGGTCGCGATCCAGGGTCTGGCGTCGCTGGGCCACATCGGAATCGAGACGCTGCTGGGGTTTGTCTCCGCATTCATCAACGTGCGCCTCGTTGCCCCGATCGTCACCGGTATCGCGCTGGCGGCCACGGTCGGCGCCGGTGCCACCGCCGAATTGGGCGCGATGCGGATCAGCGAGGAGATCGACGCGTTGGAGGTGATGGGCGTCAAGTCGACGGCCTACCTGGTCTCCACCCGAATGCTGGCCGGGCTGGTCGTCATCATTCCGCTGTACGCGGTCGGCCTGATCTTGTCCTTCCTGTCTCCCCAGGTCGTCACGACGTTCTTGTATGGACAGACGTCCGGCACCTACGAGCACTATTTCCGAACGTTCCTACGCCCCAACGACGTGTTCTGGTCGTTCGTCGAGGTCATCATCATTGCCGCGGTGGTGATGCTCTCGCACTGCTATTACGGGTACAACGCCAGCGGCGGCCCGGTCGGGGTCGGTGAGGCGGTCGGCCGCTCGATGCGGTTCTCATTGGTGTCCACGCCCGTGGTAATCCTGTTGGCCGAAATGGCGCTCTACGGCGTCAATCCGAACTTCAACTTCACGGTGTAGACGACCATGACAGCTCCGCGGGGGAAGGTAAACAAGGCGCCACTGCAGCCGTATCGGGTGGCCGGTGTCATCGTTTTTCTGATCGGTGCGCTCGTGCTGTGGTTGGTCTACCTGCAGTACAAAGGTGACTTCACGGCGAAAACCCAACTGACGATGATGTCTTCGCGGGCCGGGTTGGTGATGGACCCGGGGTCGAAGGTCACCTACAACGGGGTGCAGATCGGCCGAGTGGCTCACATCTCCGAGGTGGAAACCGACGGCAAGCCGGCGGCCAAGTTCAGTCTGGATGTCTATCCGAAGTACCTCAGGCTGATTCCGGCCAACGTGGATGCCAGAATCGTGGCCACCACGGTGTTCGGTGAAAAGTACGTGTCGTTGACTTCACCGAAAAACCCTCTGCCGCAGCGGATTACGCCGCAGAACGTCATCGATGCGAGATCGGTGACGACCGAGATCAACACGCTGTTCCAGACGATCACGTCGATTTCCGAGAAAGTGGATCCGGTCAAGGTCAACCTGACGCTGAGCGCCGCCGCCCAAGCGTTGAGCGGGCTGGGCGACAAGTTCGGCCAGTCGATCATCAACGGCAGCGAATCTCTCGACGAGATCAATCCGCGGATGCCGACGATCCGCCACGACATTCAGCAGTTGGCGACTTTGGGCGACACGTACGCCGACGCCTCGCCTGACCTGTTCGACTTCCTGAACAACGCGGTGACGACGGCCCGTACCATCCACCAGCAGGAAAAGGAGCTGGATCAGGCATTGCTGGCGGCGGCCGGCTTCGGCCACACCGGCGCCGACATCTTCAACCGCGGCGGGCCGTATCTGGCCCGGGGGGCTGCCGATTTGGTGCCGTCGGCTCAGCTGCTGGACACCTACAGTCCCGAGGTTTTCTGCGCGGTCCGCAACTTGCACGATGGCGAACCGAAGGTCGCCGCGTTTGCCGGTGGCTTCAACGGCTACTCGCTGCGGTCCGAGACCGAAATATTCTCCGGGCTGGGGCTGACTCTGAGTCTGCCCGGCCTCGGCCTCACGCTCGCCAGTCAGGGGCTTCTCGCGCTAGCCGGACTGGTCGGTGGGGCACCCAACCCATATGTCTACCCGGAGAACCTGCCACGGATTAACGCCCACGGCGGGCCCGGCGGCGCGCCGGGGTGCTGGCAGACCATCACCCGTGATCTCTGGCCCGCACCCACGCTGGTCATGGATACCGGCAACAGCCTGGCGCCGTACAACCATGTCGACACCGGCTCCCCGTACGCAGCGGAGTACGTCTGGGGCCGCCAAATGGGGGACCAAACGATCAACCCATGAAAATGACCGGTACCCTCGTCAAGCTCGGCATCGTCTCCCTGGTGTTGCTGTTCTTTACTGCGTTGATCATCGTGGTGTTCGGTCAGATGCGCTTCGACCGGACCACCAGCTATGCCGCAGAGTTCAATAACGTCAGTGGGCTGCGGCCCGGTCAGTTCGTCCGGGCCTCCGGGGTGGAGATCGGCAAGGTCAAAGACATCAAGCTGGTCGAGGGCGGTCATCGGGTACGAGTGAACTTCGACGTCGACCACTCTGTCCCGCTCTACCAGTCCACCACCGCACAGATCCGCTATCTCAACCTGATCGGTGACCGCTACCTCGAGCTCAAGCGCGGCGAGGGCGAGGGCGCTGACCGCGTCCTACCGCCCGGCGGGTTCATCCCGTTATCGCGGACTCAGCCGGCGCTGGATCTGGACGCGCTGATCGGCGGCTTCAAGCCGCTGTTCCGGGCGCTGGATCCGGAGAAGGTCAACAACATCGCGTCGGCGATCATCACCGTCTTCCAGGGGCAAGGCGGCACCATCAACGACATCCTCGACCAGACCGCACAATTGACCTCCCACATCGCCGAGCGTGACCAGGCGATCGGCGAGGTGGTCAAGAATCTCAACATCGTGCTGGACACCACGGTCAGGCACCGCGAGCAATTCGACCAGACCGTGGACAATTTCGAGAAGCTGATCAGCGGACTGGACACCCACGCCGACCCACTGGCGGCCGGCACCGCGAACATCAGCAACGCGGCCGGCACGGTGGCCGACCTGCTCGCCGATAACCGGACCTTGCTGCACAAGACGCTGAGCTACCTTGAGCCGATTCAGCAACCGATCATCGACCAGCGCGACCTGTACGACGACCAGCTCAAGCGGACCCCGATCGGAATGAACATCGTGGGCAACGCCGTCGGCAACTACGGCGACTGGGTCAACTTCTACTTGTGCGATCTCACCCTGAAGACCAACGGACTGCAGGCCGGCGGCCCGGTCCGCACGGTCAGGGTCTGGTCGCAGCCGACAGGTAGGTGCACGCCGCAATGAGAACTCTGGAACCTGCGAACCGGCGGCGCATCGGCCTGATGGGCCTAATCGTGACCGTGCTGGTGGTTGCCGTGGGCCAAACCTTCACCGGCAACCCGATCTTGTTCGCTCAGCCGACCTACTACGGGCAGTTCACCGACACCGGCCAGCTGAACAACGGCGACAAGGTGCGCATCGCCGGCGTGGACGTCGGCGCGGTGAAGGGCATCAAGATCGACGGCGACCACATCGTGATGGCCTTCACCACCGGCAGCAACACCATCGGCACCGAGAGCCGGTTGGCGATCAAGACCGACACCATCCTGGGTAAAAAGGTGCTCGAGATCGAGCCGCGTGGCACCCAGATGTTGCGGCCCGGCGGCGTGCTGCCATTGGGGCAGAGCACCACCCCCTACCAGATTTACGACGCGTTCTTCGACGTCACCAAGGCCGCTGCAGGCTGGAACATCGACACTGTCAAACAGTCGCTGAATGTGTTGTCGCAGACCATCGATCAGACTTATCCGCATCTGAGTGCGGCCCTGGACGGGGTGGCGAAGTTCTCCGACACGATCGGCAAGCGCGACGAGCAGATCACGCACCTGCTCGCGCAGGCTAACCAGATCGCCAGCATTTTGGGCGACCGAAGCCAACAGATCGACCGGCTGTTCGTCAACTCCAACGACTTGTTGGCTGCGTTCAACCAGCGCAGTCGGGCGATCAGCGCGCTGCTGAGCAACGTGTCGGCTTTTTCGGCTCAGGTGGAAAACCTGATCAATGACAACCCGAATCTGAATCACGTCTTGGAGCAGCTGCGTACCGTCAGCGATCTACTGGAGGCCCGCAAGAACGACTTGGCGGAAACCCTCAAGACATTCGGCAAGACCGTCGCGGGTCTGAACGAGACTGTCGCGTCGGGACCGTATTTCAAGGTGCAGCTGACCAACCTGCTGCCGCCCTGGATCCTGCAGCCGTGGGTGGACGCCGCGTTCAAGAAGCGCGGGGTCGACCCGGAGGACTTCTGGCGCAGCGCTGGGCTGCCGGCCTTCCGGTTCCCCGACCCCAACGGCACTCGGTTCCCCAACGGCGCGCCGCCGCCGGCACCGCCGGTGCTCGAGGGCACCCCGGATCATCCGGGACCCGCCGTGGCGCCCGGATCGCCGTGCTCGTATGCGCCGCCACCGGAGCTGTTGCCGCGGCCGGGCAACCCGATGCCGTGTGCGGGCGTGAATCAGGACCAAGGTCCCTTCGGGGCCAATGGGCCATATCCGGGATTGCCCGACGTCGCATCGTCGCCACCGAACCCCAACGGCCTGCCCCCGACACCGGGGATCCCGATCGCGGGGCGGCCAGGCACCCTGCAGCCGGACGTGCCGGGCACACCGGTGCCGATCGCGCCGGGACCGCCCGGTGGGCGCACCGAGCCGCTCGGACCGTTACCTGGCCCGGCTCCGGCGAATCCCGCTGCGGCGCCACCACCAGCACCAGTGGCTCCCGGCCCGCCCCCGCCGCCGGGCCCCGGAAATAACCTGCCGGCGCCGTTCATCGGCAACACAGGTGGAGCTGGAGGCAGCGGAATCACGGGAGGTAGCGGGAATTGAGCACCGTCTTTGACTTCCGCAACATCCGGATGCCGAAGCTGTCCCGGGCGTCGTTGATCATCGCCGCGCTGGCGGTCGTGCTGGCGATTGTCCTCGCGTTCGTCGGCTTCCAGCTGTTCAAGAAGCTGACGAATAACACTGTCGTGGCCTACTTCCCGGCGGCCAACGCCCTGTATGCCGGGGACAAGGTCGAGATCATGGGTGTCAAGGTCGGTGCGATCGACAAGATCGAGCCGGCCGGCGACAAGATGAAGGTGACCTTCCACTACAGCAACAAGTACAAGGTGCCCGCCGACGCGCAGGCGGTGATCCTCAACCCGACCCTGGTGGCGTCCCGGCTCATCCAGTTGGAGCCGCCTTACAAGGGCGGTCCGGTGCTGGCGGACAACGCGGTGATCCCGGAAGAGCGCACTCAGGTGCCCACCGAGTGGGACCAGCTGCGCAACACGATCACCAACGTCATCTCGAAGCTGGGTCCTACCAAGGAGCAGCCGAAAGGGCCGTTCGGGGATGTCATCGAGGCCTACGCCAATGGACTGGCCGGCAAGGGCAAAGAGATCAACACCACCTTCAACGACCTCTCGCGGGCATTGACCGCACTCAACCAGGGTCGCGGCGACTTCTTCGCGGTGGTACGCAGCCTGGCGCTTTTCGTGAACGCCCTGCACGCCGACGACCAAAAGTTCGTCGCGCTGAACAAGAACCTGGCCCAGTTCACCAACAGCTTGACCGGCTCCGATCGTGACCTGGCCAACGCAATACAGAATGTCGACGGCTTGCTGACGACAATTCGGCCATTTCTCGACAAGAACCGCGACGTGTTGACGCATGACATCAATAACCTCGCCGACACAACCAACACGCTGGTCCAACCCGAGCCGTTGAACGGTCTGGAAACCGGCTTGCACGTCCTGCCGACGGCGCTGTCGAATGCCAACCTGATTTACCACCCGGCGCAGAGTGCGATTGTCGGTCAGCCGGCGGGGGTTCTGGGCACCCAGGGGTTCGCGAACCCGATGGAATTCGTCTGCAGCGCGATCCAGGCCGGCAGTCGGCTGGGCTACCAGGAATCCGCCGAGCTCTGCGCGCAGTACCTGGCGCCGGTTCTCGACTCGATCAAGTTCAACTACCCGCCATTCGGCCTCAACTTGTTCAGCACCGCAGCGACCTTGCCCAAAGAGGTCGCCTACTCCGAAAACCGGCTGCACCCGCCGAACGGCTACAAGGACACCACCGTGCCCGGGATCTGGGTGCCCGACACACCGTTGTCGCACCGCAACACCCAGCAGGGCTGGATCACCGCGCCTGGCATGCAGGGCGTCAAGGTGGGGCCGGTGACGGCGGGCTTGTTGACCCCCGATTCGCTTGCCGAATTGATGGGCGGGCCAGACATCGCACCGGTCCAGTCGAACCTGCAGACCCCGCCGGGCTACCCGAATGCCTACAACGAGGACCCTGGCCCGCTGCCGTATATCGGCCAGCCCGGCCACCCGGGTCCGGTTCCGCCGCCACCGCCAGGACCCGAGGTGATTCCCGGTCCGGTCGCGCCGATGCCGGCACCGGTTGCGGGACCAGCGCCCGGCCCGGCACCGGCAGGACCACCGCTGCCCGCTGAGGCGGCGTCCGCACCGGCAGGAGGCGGCCAGTGATCCGCACGACGATCGCGATCCGCGCGAGGAGCAAGCCGAACCTTCGGCCGATGAGGCGACTGATGAGCCAGGCCCGCCACCGTGCCTGGCAAGGATTGGCACTGCTGATATGTGCGGTGGTGCTGAGCTCGTGCGGCTGGCGGGGCATCTCGAATGTGTCGCTCCCCGGCGGTCCGGGCAACGGGGCCGGGGCCTACACCGTTTACGTGCAGATGCCGGACACGCTGGCCATCAACGGCAACAGCAAGGTCATGGTGGCCGACGTATTTGTCGGCACCATCCGCAAGATCGAGCTGAAGAACTGGGTGGCCACCCTGACGCTGGGCTTGGACAAGAACGTCAAGCTGCCGAAGAACGCCACCGCCAAGATCGGGCAGACCAGCCTGTTGGGCTCTCAGCACATCGAGCTGGCTCCGCCACGCGATCCGTCGTCGCAGCTGCTGCGCAACGGCGACACCATCCCGCTGAAGAATTCGTCGGCCTACCCCAGTACCGAGCAGACGCTGGCCAGTTTGGCCATGATCGTGCGCGGCGGCGGGCTCCCGAATTTGGAGACCCTGCAGAACGAGGTCAACAACATCCTCACCGGGCGGGGTCCGCAGATCCGCGCGTTCCTCGGCAAGCTGGATACCTTTACCCGCCAGCTCAACGAGCAGCGCGACGACATCACCCACGCGATCGACTCCACGAACCGGCTGCTGGCCTACGTGGCTAACCGGTCGAATGTGCTGGATCGGGCATTGACCGAATTCCCACCGGTGATCAAGTATTTCGCGAACAAGGACTACCAACAGCATTTGATCGACGCGGTCGAGTCGGTAGGCCAGCTCAGCCAAGCCGCAGCCTTGTACCTCGGCGAAGCGCGGGGACCGTTGCACCAGAACCTGCAGTTGCTGCAGTGCCCGCTGAAGGAACTGGGCCGTGCGTCGCCCGATCTGCTGGGTGCGTTGAAGTTGATCTTCACCGCACCGTTCGACCTCGACACCGCTCCGAAACTGATCCGCGGCGACTTCATGAACTCGTCGCTCGAGGTCGACACGACGTTGTCGGCGATTGACAACGCCTTCCTCACCGGCACCGGGTTCTCTGGAGCGTTGCGCGCACTGGAGCAGTCGTATGGTCGGGATCCCGCGACGATGATTCCCGATGTGCGCTACACGTCGAACCCGAACGACGCCCCCGGGGGACCACTGGTGGAGAGGGCGGACCGGCAATGCTGACTCGTTTCATCAAGCGTCAGCTGGTCCTCTTCTCCATCCTGACCGTAGTTGCCCTTCTGGTGCTGGGTTGGTACTACCTGCGCATTCCGAGCCTGGTGGGAATCGGCCAGTATCAGCTGAAGGCCGACCTGCCGGCCTCCGGCGGTTTGTACCCGACGGCCAACGTGACCTATCGAGGTATCACCATCGGCAAGGTGACCGACGTTGAGCCGACCGAGCACGGCGCACTGGCGACGATGAGCATCGATAGCCGGTACAAGGTTCCGGCTGACGCCTGGGCGAACGTGCACTCGGTGTCAGCGGTCGGAGAGCAGTACCTGGACCTGGTGTCATCAGGCAACCCGGGCAGGTTCTTCTCGCCCGGGCAGACCATGACCAACAGCACTGTGCCGAGCGAGATCGGCCCGGCGCTGGACACCGCCAACCGTGGGTTGGAAGTGCTGCCGAAGGACAAGATCGGCCAACTGCTCGACGAGACCGCAGACGCAGTCGGCGGATTGGGTCCGGCGTTGCAGCGGCTGGTGGACTCCACCCAGGCGATCGTCGGTGACTTCAAAACCAACATCAACGACGTCGACGACATCATCCAGAACTCCGCGCCGATCTTGGACAGCCAGGCGAAATCCAGTAGCGCTATCGACCGCTGGGCGCATAACCTGAACATTCTGGGCGGGGAGTCTGCTGAAGAAGACGCGCATCTGAAAAGCGTTCTATCCCAAGCGGCGCCGACCGCCGATCAGGTCAACTCGATATTCAGCGACGTCCGCGACTCGCTGCCGCAGACCCTGGCCAACCTCGAAATCGTGATCGACATGCTCAAGCGTTACCACCCCGGCGTCGAGCAGGTGCTGGTGTTCTTGCCGCAGCTCGGGTCGATCGTGCAGTCGATATCCGCGCCGTACGAGAAAGACCATATGGCCGCGCTCGACTTGTCGCTGGCCATCAACTACCCACCGCCCTGCTTGACCGGTTTCAGGCCCGCACCGGAGTGGCGCGCGCCCGCGGATACCAGCATTGCGCCGCTACGCGAAGGGCAGTACTGCAGAATTCCACAGGATTACCAGGCCAACGCGGTGCGCGGAGCGCGCAACATGCCGTGTATGGATGTTCCGGGCAAACGCGCGGCCACTCCGCAGGATTGCCGAAGCAACAAGCCGTACGTGCCGATGGGCACCAACCCCTGGTTCGGCGACCCCAACCAGATCCGGAACTGCCCGGCACCGGGGGCCCGGTGCGATCAGCCGGTGGATCCCGGTCACGTGATTCCGGCGCCGTCGGTCAACAACGGGATGAACCCACTGCCCGCCGATCGGCTGCCGCCGGGTGGGCTGACACCGCCGCCAATCAGCGATCCGCTGCAGCGGCCGGGTAGCGGGAGCGTTCAGTGCAACGGGCAGCAGCCCAACCCCTGCGCTTACACTCCGGGCGGGCCACCGGCAGCGGTCTATAGTCCGATGAGTGGCGAGGTGGTGGGCCCTGACGGTTCCAAGTACTCCGTCGACAACTCGAGCAACACAGGAGATGACGGATGGAAGGCGATGCTGGCGCCAGCCGGCTGAATCCGAAGGACACCGACGATTCGTCGTCAGAATCTTCAGAATCTGAGCTAGGAACCGACCAGACCAGCACAGAGACCACCGGCGAGGATCTCGACCACGACGTCGAGGCCGAGGATTCACCGGAATCGGAGGTCGACGCCGAGGCGAGCCCCGAGGATGCGACCGAACCCGCGAACGACGGGCCAGGCGCTTCGCGCATGGGCCGCGGCTGGCTGGCCGGTATCGCGGCAGCGCTCGTCGTGCTGGCCGCCGGTCTCGGGTTGTGGGGCTATTTCGTCGCGCTGCGTTCCCACCAGGAAAGCCAGGCCACCGCTCGCCGAGACGAAGCGGCCGTGCAGGCCGCCAAGGACTGTGTCGCGGCAACGCAGGCGCCCGACACAACGGCAATGGCCGCGAGCGCGCAGAAAATGATCGACTGCGGCACCGGTGCATACCGTTCCCAGGCGATCCTGTACAGCAGCCTGCTCGTCGAGGCCTATCAGGCTGCCAACGCTCAAGTCCAGGTAGCGGATCTGCGTGCGGCAGTTGAACGTAACAACCCAGACGGTTCGGTCGATGTGTTGGTGCCACTGCGCGTCAAGGTGTCCAACAGCGCAGCGCAAAACCAAGAAGCGGGTTACCGATTGCGGGTCACGATGGTCAGCGACGAGGGCAAGTTCCGGATCGCGAAGCTTGACCAGGTGGCCAAGTGACGGTGGTGGTCGAAGAGACCGAAGCCGCACCGGCAGTCGAAGAAGCAGCTCCGAACGAGCTGGCGCGCTGGCACATTCGGGCAGCTGCGTTCGTCGTGGATGTGTTGCCCGGCCTTGCCGTGGTGGCGACGATGGCGTTGGTCTGGTTGGCGGTGCCGCTGCGCAGCGTGTGGTGGTGGTTGAGCGTTTCGATCCTGGCCGGCGCGGCGCTGCTGACCATGGTCAACCGGGTGGTGGCGCCGGCGGGCGGCGGTTGGAGCCTGGGACGTGCCCTGATGGGTATTGCAGTCGTGCGCCCGGACGGGGCTTCCCCCGGAATGGGGCGACTGCTGTGCCGGGACCTCGCCCACTTGCTCGACACCATCTCGGTATTCGTGGGCTGGCTGTGGCCGCTGTGGGATTCACGTCGACGTACTTTCGCCGATCTGTTGCTCGGCACCGAGGTGCACTACGTCGAACCGGATCGCCGGCCGCCCGGCATCGGGCGGAAGACCGCGGTCGTCGTGGCTGCTGCGGCGCTGCTGTGTATCGCCGGCGCCGGGTCGAGCGTCGTGGCGGTCTACTTGCCTGATCGGGCGGCCGACCGGGCACGAGAAGCCATTTCGGCGCAAGGCCCGAAGATCGTCACCGAGATGCTGACCTACGACCCGAAATCCTTGAAGCAGGAATTCGCGCGGGCGCAGTCGCTGACGACCGACAAATACCGGCCGCAATTGGTCAAACAGCAAGAGACCGTGGAGAAACGCCACCCGGTCGTCAACGAGTATTGGGTCACCGACAGCGCGGTACTGTCGGCGACGCGGGACAAGGCCACCATGCTGTTGGCCCTGCAGGGCCACCGTGGGGGAGGGAACGAGCAGCGCTTCATCACCGCCACCGTCCGGGTTTTGTTCGTCAAGACGGCAGGTGCGCGTTGGCTCGTCGACGATCTGACGGTACTCACTAAGCCCAAGCCGACCAAGGGTGAAAAATGAGTCCCCGCCGGCGAATTCAGCCCGACGAACAGCCGCTGCTCATCGAGCGGGTGCCGCGGTCGACGCTGTGGTCGAGGATACCGGTGCAGCCGAGGTTACCGCGGAAGTGGTGGAAGCCGTCGCGGAATTGGGCGATGCCGCTGGCGATGGTTGCCGCGGCGATCGTTGCGGCAGGCGGGATCGCGACGTCCACTTTCGTTCTGGTCAACCAGAGATCGCATCACCAAATAGCGATGAAAGACGTCGATGTGCTCGGCTTCGTTCGGTCGTTCATGACGGGCTTCACGACGCTGGACCCGTTTAACGCCAACGCTTATGTCGAACGCGTATTGGCGCAATCGACAGGCGATTTCGCCAAGCAGTACCGCGACAAGCAGAATCAGATCCTCATCCAGATCGCGCAAGCGGAACCGACCAAAGGGACCACTCTTGATGCGGGGGTGGAAAGGTGGAATGACGACGGCAGCGCAAACGTGCTGGTGGCTACCGACGTTACGTACAAATCTCCGGACCAGAAGCAAATAATCGATAACACAAATCGGTGGGTGGTGACTGCCCAGCGGGAAGGCAACCAGTGGAAGATCAGCAGCCTGCAGCAGGTGATCTGACCGACGAAATCCCCGGCAGTCAGTCGGGGAATGACGCGTCCGTCGAAACCGATGTTGCCGAAGCCGAAGCCGCGCAACCCGAAACGCAGGCTGAGACTGAATCCACGACCGGCTCGCCCGTCGACGACGAGGCCGTAAACGACGAGGCAGCGAAGGCAGACGAGGCTGAAACCCGGCTGCGGCATCGACGACCCGTCGGCAGAGGGTCGGCGATCGCGGCGGTGCTTGCGGCCGTATTGTTCGTCGGCTCGGCGGCGTTCGCCGGCGCGGCCGTTCAGCCGTACCTGACAGATCGCGCCACCGTGGCTATCAAGCTGCGTATCGCTCGCACCGCCGCCAATGCGATCACGACGCTGTGGACCTACAACCCGGAAAACGTGGACAAGCTGGCTGACCGGGCGTCGCAATATCTCAGCGGTGATTTCGAGGCTTCGTACCGCAAATACATCGATGCGATCGCCGCGCCCAACAAGCAGGCCCAGATCACCAACAGCACGCAGGTCACCGGGGCGGCGGTGGAGTCACTGAGCGGAGCGGATGCCACCGCCATCGTCTACACCAACACCTCGTCCACCAGTCCGGCTACCAAAGACATTCCCTCGCTGAAGTACCTGTCGTACCGGCTGGTCATGAAACGTGATCACGCGCGATGGCTGGTCACCAAAATGACGACCATCACCTCGCTGGACCTGACGCCCAAGTTTTAGGGACCGCATGGCCGCGGACGTGATGGCCTCGCCGGTATCGGACCGGCTGACGGTCGCAGCGTTGTTGCTGTTGACGTTCGCGACCGGGCTGGTGGATGCGATCAGTGTGCTCGTCCTCGGTCACGTCTTCGTTGCGAACATGACCGGGAACATCATCTTCCTCGGATTCTGGTTCGTCCCCCGCGCGGGTGTCGATCTGACCGCGGCAATCATCGCGTTCGTCGGGTTCCTCGCCGGAACCGTAATCGGCGGCCGGCTGGCCCGGCGCCTCGGCAGACAGACCCGCCGCTGGCTCACCACCGCGCTGGGCATTGAGATCGTCGTGTTGCTGGCGCTGTCAATCCTGGCCGGCGCGGGTGTGCTGAGCTATCAAGCCAACACCAAACTGATTCTGATCACCGGGCTGGCAACGACATTCGGCGTGCAGAACGCGACGGCGCGCCAATTCGGCATTCAGGAGCTCAGCACCACCGTGCTCACGTCGACGGTCGTCGGCATCGGTGTGGACAGCAGACTGGCCGGCGGCACGGGTAATCGTGAAAAGCTGCGCTACGGCGTAATTTTCGCTATGTGCGGCGGCGCTATCGTCGGCGCCACGATGTCGCGGTTCGCCGTGGCCCCGGTGATCGCGCTGGCTGCCGCAGTAGTCGCGGTGAGCCTGCTGATCTTCCGGTTCGGACCCGACCGAACCGTCAATAACTAGTTGAAGGCCAGCCAGCTGGGTAGTGATCGCTCGTGCGAGTCGCAAAGCACCTGGCGGGTATCGCAATTCCCCTTCGGCACGCCGGCCCCGGCCCACATGCCGCCGGTGTCGCGGCGCAGTACGATCGCCGATGACCCGCCGCCGTCGAGCAGCACGGCGGTGTCGCTGCCCAGGCCGCGGAACAGGTCCTGGATGTTGTCCGGCGTGTAGCTGCCGCCTTGGAACACATACATCTCGTCGCGGGGTCTCGAATAGGCCAAAGCCGTGCGCGCAGCGCTCGGCCCGCCGTCGTTGAGCTGGCCGGTACTGCCGGGGGACAACAGCCCGAGGCCGCTCACCGCGACGAACGACTCGCCCCGGTCGACCAGGTCGTTGACAACCGAAGTGGCGGCGTCGTAGTCATGGCCGTCCCGGCCGCCTTTGGGCCACAACACCGTTGGCGCGCCATGGGTCGGCAGGACCATCGTCGCCAACGCGCTCCAGTTCTCGCCACCGCCGGACAGGCCTTGTTTGCCCGCATAGGGAATCGTGCCGGTGACCGCCTGATTGGCCCGGCCCTGGCCGTGAGTGTTGTCGACGTAGGCTCCCAGCGGTGAACTACAGTTCGTGGACCGCCACGAGCCGCCCTTCTGCCCACGGACGTCGAAGAAATTCGCGTTGATCGCGATGGTCGGCTGGCCCATCACCTGCCAGGCCTGCACCGGAGCGTAGGTTTCCGAGGCTTGCATCAACCCGTCGCCGGTGCGTGCCCCGGGATTGCTTTCGCAGCGTGCCTGGTAACCGCGATGGCTGTCCACCAGTAGGTGTGGTGAAAGCCGTTGCGAGGCACCTTTGATGATCATCAGGTGACCGCCGCTGTTACCGTCATACCAGCGACCGCCGGCGTTGAGCATCGGCGCAGGATGCCCACCGCCGAAGTTGTACACCAGGTACGAACCTTGCGTGTTGGCGATGGCGCTGGCCAACAAGTCCCGCGCTTCGGCACGCGCGACCGGCTGCCCGGTGCTGGTCGCCAGCACCAGCGAGAGCGTAATGGCGGCGCAGCAGGCTGCGACGCGCCGGAAGGCGGCGGCGAGAGACGGCACTGTTGCCCTTTCGGCACGAAAGTTGGTACAACCAGCACAACATCAACCGCCCGAATCTCACAGTAAACTCGCATAACAGTCCCGTGACGGTTTAGGCGCGGTCCAATTACGTTCGGCCGCTGGCCATTTGCGCGCTATTTCGGCGAGTCGGTCGACTCCGTCGTCAACTCGGTGGTAGCGGCCGCTGTCGACGTTGTCGCCTCGAGCCCCGGCGGAATGCGGTGATAGCCGCGGCGGTCGTAGATGCGGGTGACAATGCCGCCCAGCAGCAGACCGATCAACAGACCGATGCCGGTCATCGTCAGCGCTTGCGACAACCCGGCATCCGCGCTGCCGTTGAGATACAGCAGGGCTCGTGCGCCCAGGAACACCTGGTGCATCGGCTCGAACTTCGCCAGCCACCCGAAGAATGACGGCGCGGCCTGCAATGGCACCGTGGCACCTGCCGATGGCAACCCGAGGATCACAAAGACGAACATGCTGACCAGCAGGCCCAGTGCACCTAGTACGGCGATCAGCGACGTGGATGTGATGCCAACCGCCACAATCGCGAATGCCCCGTAAAGCCATAACGGCAAGCTGTGCGGGATCGGCATCCCCAGATGGCTTGCGACCAGCATGTAGACCCCCGACGTCAGCACTGCCAGCACCGCCATGAACAACCATTTGATCAACAGCGTGCGGAATCGTGAGATCTTCGCCTGCTCGGCGAACCGATAGACCGGACCGAATTCGGCTGGTACAAAGCCGAGCATCGAGTCCACCAGCATGCTGACCACGATGCTGCCGGTGAAGCCGGCCAACAGCAGCAACAGCGAATAGTAGAACGCGGACAACCCATTTCCGGTGCCGTCCGGTAGGGCATTGTGCACCGTGGACTCGACTTCGATCGGATTGCGCAGCATCAGCGTCACCGCACCGGGTAACGGCCTTGGGGCCGCCTGCTGGGCTACTTCTTGTGAAAGCCGTTCGCCCACAAGCCGATCGACCATTGTGACGGCACGCGCTAGCGTCTGTCCGGCGATGCTGGCTCCCAGGGTGCCGGCCCGCGGATTCGTCGAGACAACGATGACCGCCCGCTCGATGCGTCCCGGGTTTACCGCGCTCTTCGCGTAGGTCTGCAGCTTGGAGGAGAAATTGGGCGGTATCACCGCGACGCCATAGATCTGTGCGGTATCCAATTGGTGCTTGGCCTCATCGTGCGAGAGGACGCGGACGTCGTATGCGTCGTCCTTGTCGAAGTTCGACAGCAATCCCTTGACGACCTGTGCGCCGGTGGGCCCGGCATCCTCGTTCACCACGGCGATCGGGAAATGCCGCAGGTTGACGATCGGGTTCAAGATGCCGCCCAGATAGAAGGCGGCCAGCGCCGCCAACACGGCCAGCGTGATCACGATCGGGACGGCCCAGAACCGCACCGTCCGCGTCGTTTTCACGTCAGGCGGGCCGGATCGGTGGGAACCACCCGGATGTCCGAGCGTGGAGGCCCCGTCGGCGCCGGGTGCTGCGTGGCGGGCGTGGGATTCAGACATACGGCCTCCTGTTCATCCGCGCCCACCCTATGACGACCCTCGCCGTGGTGGTACTGACGTCGCGATATCGCCAGGCCGCAGGCGTGGCCGCTCAGTCGCCGAGCGCAGCGTGCATCTCCCAGACCAGAATTTCGGACGCCTCCTGCGCCGTGACGCAAGCGCCGGTCGAGTCAGTGAACCGCACCGCGTCACCCTCGGCGAGCTCGGTGGCCGGGATGCTCAAGCGGCCGCGCGCGACGAACAGGTGTAGGTAGGGTGCCGCAGGCAACTCGAGGCTGTCACCGCGCCGCAGCCGCGCACCGTGCAGTGCCGCCGACCGGTTGTGGATGGTGATAGCAGCGTCGTGGCCGGGCATTCCCGAGGCGATCGTCACGAGGCGCCCGTCGAGCAGATCGTGGCCGATTTCGTGCTGCTGGTAGCTCGGGGCGATTCCGCTCACATCGGGTTGCACCCACATCTGTACGAACCGCACCGGATCAATAGCCGATTCGTTCTTCTCAGAGTGCAAGATGCCGGTGCCCGCCGACATCCGTTGGGCCAGGCCGGGATAAACCACTCCGTTATTGCCCGCAGAGTCGTGATGCGCCAACGACCCGTCCAGCACCCAGGTCACGATCTCCATGTCGCGGTGCGGGTGGGTGTCAAAACCGGCAGCCGGAGCCACCACATCATCGTTATTGACAAGCAGCACGCCATGGTGGGTGTTGCCCGGGTCGTAGTGGTCGCCGAACGAGAACGAGTGCCTGGAGGTCAGCCACGACGTCTTGGTGACCGCCCGGTCGGCGGCGCGCCGAATCTGCACAGTGGCCGGCATGCCGTCCAGGCTAACCATCAGTCGGTCTCGGTGTAGCGGATGACGCCACGAATGTTCTTGCCCGACTTGTACAGCCCGACGGGTTAGATCGTCTTGTGTGGCACTGCGACGGTCAGCCCGCCGTCGACGACGAACTCGGCGCCGGTGGAGTACGACGACTCGTCGGACGCCAGGTAAACGACACAGGCGGACACCTCGCCGGGATCGGCGCCGCGGCCCAACGGGATCTGCAGGAAGTCCTCGGGGATCCCTGCTGTCATCGGAGTGCGGATCAGGCCGGGGTGGATCGAGTTGACCCGGATGCCCTGTGGTGCCAACTCCAGTGCAGCGGCCTTGGCCAGGCCGCGCACCCCGAATTTCGATGCGACGTAGCCATAGAGTCCAGGGCTGCCGCGCAGGCCCTCGACGGAAGAGATGTTGATGATCGAACCACCGCCGGCCGCGGTCATCGGTTCGACGGCGGCCTGCATGCCCAGAAACGTCCCGGTGAGGTTGACGTCGATGATCTGCTGCCAGTCGGCCAGCGGGAAGTTCTGCAGGGTGTTGCCGTTGATGATGCCGGCGTTGTTGACCAACACGTTGAGCGTGCCGAACTCGCGCAGCGCGACGTCGACGGCCGCCTTCCACTGATCGGGCTGCGTCACGTCGAGGTGGACGAATCGCGCCGCATCACCCAATTCCTTTGCCAACGCTTTGCCGTCGTCGTCAAGGATGTCGCCGGCGACGACCCTGGCTCCTTCGGCGATCAACGCCCGCGCATGCGAGGCGCCCATACCGCGGGCGCCGCCACTGATCAGTGCAACTTTTCCGTCTACGCGTCCCATGGCGGGTCAGGCTACCCCCGGTCCCAGCAGCGTCTGGGCGTGCCTGAGCGCGGCGTCGAGGTCGGACAGGGTCAGCTCGTCGCGGCCGCCCAGGTGGATCTCGATCTGGTACTCCGGTTGGCCGTCGCGCCCGAAGATCGGCAAGACAACGAATTCCGTTGATGCCAGGTCAGTTTCGAGCGTATGAGTGACGGATTGCAGCGTAACCATGGTCATCAGGCTGCTCAGCTCGCGAGTCACCTGGGCGGTCGGCTCCAGGGAGGCCAGCACTGTGGTGAGCCGGTCGTGCAGTGAGGTGTGGGCGGCGTCGAACCGCCAGGCCCCGTAGCCTCGATCGCGTATCTCGGCGAGTACCCGCCGATGCGCGGTGATTTCGGCTCGGGTCAGCCGCGGCGTGACCCGGTGCAACCAGGCGTCGACGGCCTGGTCGTCGCGCCAGGCCATCGCCACCAGGCCGAACGGCGGTCCGATGGGGAACCGCTGGCCGACGGCGTGCTCACCATCGGTGCCGTGGCCGACCGCGTCGACGGTGATCAGGTGCGCCCGTGCGATCTTGGACATGGAGCAGCCCGCGCCCAGCGTGGCGTGCAGGAAGGTCAGTGCATCGCGGCCGCGGTCCAACAGCGGGAATTGCTCTCGGAGGCCGTGCACCAGCCCGAACAATCCGCTGCCCAGCGTGTAGCGGCGATCTTCGCGGCGGGTCACCCAGCTGCGCCGCTCGAGTTCGGCCAGCACCAGGGCGCAGGTCGAGGTGCTGATCCCGCAGCTTTTGGCCAGTTCGGCCGATGTCCGGCCGCCGACTGAATCCGACAGTGTCTCGAGCACATCCAGCACCCGCGCGGTGGGCGGCGACTTAGCCGGCCCGGCGCCGCGCAGCGGCAGTGTTGACGAACCCATCGCCGCCTTCCTACCATCCGTCCAAAATCTAACAGATGGCGTCCTAATATTAGGGGAAGAATGTACGAAGTCGGCGTGTGGGGTCCGGGCTCGATGGGGCTGATCGCTCTGCGCGGGGTGATCGATCACCCGCAACTGCAACTCGTCGATCTGGTGGTGCACAGCGACGCCAAGGTCGGTCGCGACGCGGGGGAGCTGTGCGGGATCGCCCCGGTGGGCGTCGCGGCGACGAAGGACGCCACGGGAATGCTGGCCGGGGACGCCGACGTGGTGGTCTATGCCGCCGCGGCCAACCTGCGGCCGGCGGAGGCGATTTCGGACATGGTGTCGATCCTGCGCGCGGGTAAGAACGTGGTGTCGTGCTCGGTGGTGCCGCTGGTCTATCCTGACGCCGTCGACGCCGCCTTCACTGAGCCGCTGCGCGCGGCCGCCATCGCCGGCGAGGTGTCGTTCTTCACCACTGGGATCGACTCTGGATTCGCCAACGATGTTCTGCCGCTTGTGCTTTCCGGCGTCTCGAGGGTTATCGATGCGGTTCGGGTGACCGAGATGTTCAACTATGCGACCTACCCGGACAAGGATGCCGTCTATGAGATCCTCGGCTTCGGCAAGCCGCCCGAAGAAACCCCCTTCGCGGCCACACCCGGCGTGTTCACCTTCGCCTGGGGCCCGGTGCTGCACCAGCTCGCCGCCGGCTTGGGAGTCAAGATCGACAACATCGACGAGAACGTCGAACGGGTCGCCGCCGAGGAATCATTCGACACTCCGACCGGCCATATCGCCGCCGGGACGATCGCTGCGATGCGGTCCACCCTCACCGGATACGTCGATGGCGCACCGACTTTCGTCGTCGACCACGTCACCCGTATGCGAGACGACATCGCCCCGGACTGGCCGCAGCCGCACATCAGGATCGAGCCCAAGGATCTCGGGTTCGGCTTGGCGTCCGGGCGCGGTCTGTATCGCGTGGAGATCGACGGGTCGCCCAGCATGCGCTGCGAGTTCGAGATGGCCGACGACCACGACCACGACCTGGGCGCGCGGATGGCCGGCGCATCCCGGATGGTCAACGCGATCCCAGCGGTGTGCGAAGCGCGGCCGGGTCTGCTTTCGGCGTTGGACCTGCCGCTGATCACCGGCGCAGGGCTGGTTCGGTCGGTGCCGGGGCCGTCGCCGGACAGCCGGCTGTTCTAGCGGTGGCCCGGCAAAGCGTCCTCAGCCGACATCACCACTGGCTTCACCACAT
>CAWIUP010000007.1:0-1654701 GCA_963839345.1 uncultured Actinomycetota bacterium
CCGGCCTGACGAGAAGATTGGCCTGAGATGAGTTCGCGGGGTGAGTGGCTCGGTCAGGACGCTTCGTCCAGGGTGACGTGGTAGCCCATGGCTTCGAGTTGGCGGACGGCGTTGTTTCGGGCTTTTTGCGGGTTGAGGCGGGTGAAGTAGTCGCCGCCGGGATCGTGGTACGCGGTGTTGGTCGTGGCGATGTTCCAGATCGCGACGAGCAGTGCGCGTTGAACGGCGACATTGGCTCTGAGCGGACCGCGGCGGGTGGCTATCCGGCGGTATTTGGCGGCCAGGTAGGTGCCGCGGGTGTGGGAGATCGACATCGCCGCGGTGCCGAGGGCACCTTGTAGGTAGGGGTTGCCCGGTCGGGTGCGGCGGGATTTGACCTTGCCGGCCGACTCGTTGTTGCCCGGGGTGGTGCCTGCCCACGACGCGAGGTGTTGTGCGGTGGGGAATCTGGTCATGTCGGCTCCGGTCTCGGCGACAACGATGTCGGCGGTGTATCCACCGATGCCGGGGATGGTGCAGATCAGGTCGCGGAAGCTGCGAAAGGGTTCGATCACCACCTCGATCCGATCGGTGAGCTGCTCTATGGCCGCGGTGTGCTGGTCGATCAAGTCCAGATGCATGCGGGTCAGAAACGCGTGATGGGAGGTGAACCGGCCGTAGAGGGCCTCGGTTAGCTGTGGGATTTTCACCCGCATCCGTTTCTTGGCGAGCTCGGCCATGGCTGCCGGATCGGTTTGGCCAGCCATCAAGGCTTCCAGCATTGCCCGCGAGGACGCGCCGTTGAGATCAGCGGCGACCGAGGACAGTTTGATGCCGGCGTCTTCGAGCAGCTTCTCCAACCGCTGGATCTCGCGGGTGCGCTCACGAGTGACCGCGGTACGGGTTCGGGTCAGGTCGCGCAGCTGTCGGATCGGTTCAGGTGGAACGAACGACCCACGGACCAGCCCATGGGCACCGAGCTGAGCAAGCCAGGTGGCATCAGCGACGTCAGTCTTGCGACCCGGCAGATTCTTGACGTGGCGGGCATTGACCAGCATCACCTCCACGCCGGGTAGATCCTCCAGCAGGTAGTAGAACGGCTTCCAGTAGTCGCTGGTGGCTTCCATCACAACGCACGTAACCTGCTGTGCGGCAAGATGATCCCGTATCGCGATGATCTGGCGGGTGGTCGCTCCGAACGTGGTCACCGTCTCGGTGGTCTTGCGGCGGCCTGCGCCGTTGATGCGGACGCAGACCTTGGCGTCCTTCTTGGAAATGTCCAGGCCCGCGCAGCGCGGGTGAATGACGTCCACTGCGCTCCCTTCTCTTGTTAGCCCCCGTGTGAAGGTGTCCGTCGTGAGGAGGGCAGGAGAGTCGGAAGTCTGACGCACGGGCTCAAGGCACCAATCCACGGTTCCCGTGGAAGCCCTCCGCCACCATGCTGACTTACAGGCTCAAAGCACCAAGGTCTTTGCGGGGACAACCACAACGAACACCAAGAATGATCCCGCTGCACCCAAGGTGAGCACAACAGGTGACCACCGCCGAATCTTCGCGAACCACGGTGCGCCCACCGGGCGCCGGTCTGCTGAGTTAGGACATTTGGCTTAGTAAGCCATGTTGATGCCGAGGTCGGCGAGGATTTTTCTTTGGGGTTCGGGGATTTCGGGTGGGAAGGTCTGGCTGGCGCCGTTGATGGTGATGGTCGCGCTGCGTAGTGGCCGGAGTTGCTTGACGACGTTGGCGATGGCCAACCGGCTGCGTTCCTGAATTGCGTGGGCGACGGCCAGGGCGGTGAACACGATGGTCAGGTGTGCCTCGATGGCGTCGCGGGTGTGGTGGAACATCGGCCGGGCCTCCAGGTCGGTCTTGGACATCCGGAACGACCGCTCGACGTGCCAGAGGTCGTGGTATTTCGCGATCACCTCCGCTGCGGGCATCACGGTGGCGTCGAGGTTGGTGACGTAGCCCTTCAACCCGACCAGGGATTGTGCGCGAGCCAGGGCGGCTTCGTCGAGGGTGCGGTCACCGGCGTGGACTTTGACGAACCGGGTGGACTTTGGCTTTTCGGTCGCCGGCGATGACCGCTTTGGCGCGGGTTTCCTGGGCGTGCAGGGTCTTCTGATCGCGGCGTGCCCGTTTGGCCGAGTACGCCCAGATCGCCCGCCACGCCCCGGTATGGGTGTCGGGGTTCCAGACCGGTTCGGCGCGTTTGTTCGTGTCGTTGACAATGGTGTTGCCGTGCCGCGGCGTGACGGTATCGATGATCTGGCCGTCGGTGAAAACGTCACCGTTCCAATGGAAATGGGATGCCAGATCGATCGGGGCCTTCACCACCCGCGAGCCGACGATGAACCCCAACCCGGCCTCATCAAGGGCGGTGAGGTTGGTCGCTGAGAGCATGCCGGCATCGGCGGCGACGACCATCGGGGTATCACTGAGATCGTGGCGTGCCCGGAAGGCGGTGATGATCGGCACGATGCGTGGTCGTTTCGGCGGTGTTGCCTTCAAAGCAGCCGATCTCCAACGGGAACCCGGTCCGGTCGACGAGCAGACCGACCACGATCTGCGGATCGACGCGGCGTTCCTTCGAATAGCCGACCTTGCGCAACTCGTCTTCGTTCTCGGCCTCGAAATACAGGGTGGTCACGTCATAGAGCAGCAAGCTCAACGTGCCCTGATCCGAGGCGTGGGTAAAGCACCGCCCGGCGATCGCTTCCCGGTACTTGCCGGTGTTCACCTTCGCGAGGTGGCGTTGAACGGTCTTGTACGACACCGTGTCTGCGCCCACCTGACTTTTATCACTGTTGCGGGGTTCGGCGGATTTTGTAGCGCTGTGACCTGTGTATTCGGTGTCGGGCCTGGTGCGGATTTGTGCACTAGCGCGTGGCCTCGTAGGGTGCGTTCGTGGCTTACGTGCGCACGGTGAGGACGTCCTCGGGGGCCACGGCGGTGCAGATCGTGTGGTCCACGCGGCGCGGGTCACGCAAGATCGAGCATCTGGGCTCGGCGCATGACGAGGCCGGGGTGGCCGCGCTGAAGGCGGCGGCGGCCAGCGGTTGGCCGCCGGGCAGGCCCAGCTCGACCTGGGGCTCGGTCGAGCGCTCGGCCGACGAGCCGTTGCCGATCACGTCCTCGAGGTCGGCGCATGCTGTGGGAGGCATTGTGCACGGCCTACGAGCATCCTTGGCTTCGACGAGGCCGCCGATGGGGACGAGGCGTTTCGTCAGTTGGTGTTGGCGCGGATCATCGAACCGACCAGCAAGGCCGATTCGCTGCGCGTCATCGAGGAGACCGGCGTCGCGCCGGTGTCGTATCCGACGCTCAACCGTCGACTGCCGGTGTTCGCCAAACCCGCTTTCCGGCAAGCACTTTCGACCGCATGCGCCAGACATGCCCGGTTGGGGCCGGCCAGCCTGGTGCTCTACGACGTGAGCACCCTGCACTTCGAGACCGATGCCGGTGACGGGTTCCGCGAGCCCGGATTCTCCAAGGAGAGCCGCCTGGACCCGCAGATCACCCTCGGGTTGCTCACCGATGCCGCCGGGTTCCCGCTGACGGTGGCGGCCTTCGAGGGCAACAAGGCCGAGACCGCCACCATGGTGCCGGTGATCAACGCGTTCAAGACCGCCCACCAGCTCACCGACGTCACCGTGGTCGCTGATGCCGGAATGATCTCCGAAGCCAACCAGGTCGCGCTGCAGGCCGCGGGGTTGTCCTACATTCTCGGCGCCCGGATTCCCGTTCCTGCCCGATGTGGTGCGCGAATGGCGCGACAAACACCCCGACGAGGCGATCCCCGACGGGCTGGTGCTCACCCAGCCCTGGCCGTCCACCAGCAGCGAGAAGGCCCGCGGGATCCCGGATCGGGTCATCCACTACCAGTACCGCCACGACCGGGCCCGGCGCACGCTGCGCGGCATCGACGAGCAGGTCGCCAAGGCCCAACGTGCCGTTGACGGGCACGCCCCGGTCAAACGCAACCGCTACATCCAGCTCTCCGGGGCGACCAAGAGCGTGAACCGGACGTTGGAGGCCAAGACCCGGGCGCTGGCCGGGTGGAAGGGCTACACCACCAACCTGGTGGATCAGCCCGCGGCGTTCGTCATCGACGCCTATCACCAGCTGTGGCGCATCGAGAAGGCCTTCCGGATGTCCAAGCACGACCTGCAGGCCCGCCCGATCTACCACCGCACCCGCGACTCCATCGAGGCCCACCTCAGCGTCGTGTTCGCCGCGATGGCGGTATCGCATTGGATCGAGCACCAAACCGGTTGGAGCATAAAGAAATTCGTCCGCATCAGCACGGCGCTACCGCACCGTCACCATCCAGGCCGGCAACCACACCCTGACCGCCGCCGAACCCCCACCGCCCGACCTCGCCGAAATTCTCGCAAAGATCCACGAGCCTACGTGCGCACTAGTTTGATAAAAGTCAGGTCATAGAGCAGCAAGCTCAGCGTGCCCTGATCCGCGGCGTGGGTAAAGCACCGCCCGGCGATCGCGGCCCGGTACTTCCCGGTGTTCACCTTTCCCGAGGTGGCGTTGAATCGTCTTGTACGACACCGTGTCTGCGCCCAGATCGGTCAGAACCCGTACAGCATCAGCCTCGCTGGTGGGCTCCACGATCCGCGCGATCACCAGATCCCGGAACACCGCATCATCAACGGCGTCAAAACCGAGCCAGTCATAAAAGGCGCCAAGGACGTCGTAGAGCAGCCGCGAACTGGTCGCTGCGGTACGCCCCGGTGGCGCCGGGGCGCCCTTGGAGACACCCGGGGACAACGTCAGCGTGCCGGTCCGCCAGTCCGCGACATCGGCAACACGTTGTGTGCGTGCGGGCACCTCGAAATCGAGGACATCCTGATCACCGGCGACGATCTGGCGGGCCCGCTCCAGCAGAACACCGAGCTCGGCGTCGGTATGCGCAGACCCGACATGCTCAACCAGTTCGTCACGGCGGCCGGCTTTGCGCATCACCTGCACTGCCACCGCACCCGAGGCGGTGCGCACTTTGCGCACGAACACCCACCGGACCCTACCTGCTTAGTAAGCCAAAACCCGCCCACCCCGGCATAAACCTGCAGGTCAAAGCAATACCGATCAGAAATCTCGACGAAGGTGTCCTAAGTCAGGATGGGTCGTGTCCCCCTCCGGCGGCGTAAAAGAGTTCGGACGTAGGTCCCTCGAAAAGCAGCAAATCTAAGGAAGGAACCACGTCCGTGTCGAAAGGACACCGGTCGCGCAGCGGTTGCAGGCAGAGATTGATGAGGTGTTCGCCAGCGGCGTTGGCTGGCCGTTGACCAACGATGCCGCTGCGGACGGTCCAACCCAGTTCTCGGGATTTGCCAGGCTGGTACACACTGTATGCTAAGAACTCCTCTGAGGATGCGTCCTGTTGCCAAGCTAGGTGAGCGTGTCCTAGGGTTGACAGCGCTAGCCCCGCGCAAGAGGTGCGGGTCAGCGCGGGACAGTACTTGGGCGAAGTCGCGTCGCAAGCATAGGACCTTCGAATACAGCCGACTGTTGGCACCAGTACTCGGTGCGCTAGTCGACCGCGCGCTGTCGGCGGTTGACACAGTGCGACTGGGTGGGCGATCAGTGAGAAGAACTGGCGTACCGTACCGCTCCTGCTGATTCACGACCACCCGTGGGAATTCCTCCGCGCGAGTCGTTGCGGCCCAGGCTCTCCGGACGAAGTTCTGGAGCCGGTTACATGGAGAAACGAAAACGTAAAATCAGTCTTCGCCTACCGTCAGATAGGCTTTCGGATTGGCCGCTGAGACCGTCGCGGCAGCCACCACCTCGAAGGTCATGCTGTGACTCATCGGGCCTCCGAGCCACCGGAGAGCCGGTTCGCCAAAGTCGCTGGCGCCGTAAAGCACTCGGTTGCTATGTCGAGGACCTCAGAGTTAGCGACCACGTGGCTGGATTTTGCGGGCGTGGTCATCGAGGGCTGTGGCCCGGGTGTCGTCGGCCCGGAAGAAGGAGGACGAAGCGATCGGCTTTACTCCGGGGCCATGTCGCCCGCGTGCCCTGCCGCTGCAGCGCGGTCTGCGACACCAGCTTTTAGTGTCCAGTGATTCCTGGCATGAAGCTCATGTCCAAATCAGGGTCAAGCCCAATCCTCTTGCGGTACTTTGCACCCATGCGTTTCGCCGTCGCGATTGTGTCACCTCCCGACCATCATGACATCAGCGGCGGAGCTTTTAACGAGGTCGCCGAGGCATTGCACCATGGTCTTCTGGCGCTTGGCCATGACTCGGTGCTGACCAACCGTCTCGACCTCGACGATCGCCGCACCATCGTGCTGGGCGCAAACCTCCTCGTCCAGTACGGCTTGGAGCCGCCAAAAAACCCCATCTTCTACAACCTCGAGCAATTGGGTGACGACTTGCCGTGGATGACGATGCCTGAATTCATCGACCTTTTCAGGCGCTACCCGAATTGGGACTACAGTCAAGCCAACGTCGAGCGGCTCGCTGCCATGGGACTGCCCCGGCCCACCTACGTTCCGATCGGATACGTCCCCGAGCTGACACGGATCGCCCCAGCCCCCGAGGACATCGACGTACTTTTCTACGGCGCGCTCAACGCGCGCCGATACGCCGTTCTCAGGGACCTGCACGACCGAGGCCTTCGTGTCAAATGGCTACCCGGCGCCTACGGCGCGAGCCGCGATGCCTGGATCGCACGCTCGAAGATCGTCCTCAACCTGCACTACTTTGAAGCGAAAATCTTCGCAATCGTGCGTGTTTCCTATCTGCTCGCCAATAGACGCGCGGTGGTCTCCGAGCATAGTGCCGATCCGACATTGGAGCGCGACCTGGCGTCCGGCATCGCGTTCGCGGACTACGACGAACTGGTCGATCGCTGTGTGGAGCTCGTCGGCGACGAGCGCGCGCGACGCGAGCTCGCCGAGCGGGGCTACCAGGCTTTCTCCGCTCGCGACCAGGCCGCCATCCTGCACCGCGCGCTGTCGGCAGGCCTCGAGGATGTCACCCACGAGACCGCTGCGCGGGACGACCCTTGCATCGATGTGCGCCTCGAAGGCAAAGACCACAGCGCAGATCATCAGCTCCGCGAGCGCCAACTGTTCACCCGCAACCTGTTCAAGCATAAGTCTGCGCAGGAGCGCGATTGGTTGCTGGCCAAGGTCAAACGCAACCCCGAGGATGCGCGGTCGGTCTTTTTCCTAGCCGAGACCTACTTCCGTATGGAGGATTTCGTCAACGCGCGCAAGTGGTATGCGCGGCGGGTCGAGATGGGCGGCTGCGACGAGGAGGCCTACTACGCGATGTATCGGCTCGCGCAGTCGACCCAGCAACTCGGTACGCCGTGGCCAGACTGTGAAGACGCCTACCTGCGCGCCTGGCACTTTCGACCGACCCGCGCCGAGCCGCTGTACGCCGTCGCCGCTGCGTATCACGCCATGCAGCGCTACCGGGTAGGTTACCTGATTGCCCAGCGCGCCGCCGAAATCCCATTTCCCGAAGAGGACCTCTTTGTCCCCGGAGAGGTCGAACAGGTTTACGCCTGGCGCGCAACCGATATGCAGGCGACTTGCGCATCCTGGATCGATATGCACGCCGAGGCGTTCACGCTGTGCCGGCGCCTGCTGGCCCGCCCCGACCTCCCCGACCCTGATCGGCAACGGATTGCGGCCAACCGCGACTTTTCGGTGCCGGCCATGATCGAGGCGGCCTCACCGTACCCCGAAGCCCTGGTGCAGTCCCTGGCCGCCGGTCCCGGTGAGGCCGAGGTCACCGTCAGCCTGGTCGCCGGACCGGACCGGCAGACCACCGAGCAGACCATGAACTCGTTCCTGACCTGCTGCCTCGATGTGTCACGGGTCGGGCGCTTCCTGGTGCTCGATACCGGCCTGTCCGCCCCCGACCGCGCGAAGCTGCAGCAGCGCTACGGGTTCCTCGAGTTTGCCCGATTGCGGTCCCGGCGACGGGCCCGCCGCCCAGCTGGCGCAGCTCCGCGCTCAGATCGACGGACGGTTCTGGCTGCACCTGGGCGAAGGCTGGCGGTTTTTCGCCCCCGAGAACTTCATCACCCGCCTGACCGCGGTGCTCGACGCCGAACCACAGGTGTTTCAGGTGGGCATCAACTTCGCCGACGCGGTCAAGCTGACCGGCGCCAGCGCCGCCGAGCAGGCGATACGCCGGGCACCCGACGCCGGCCGCTACCTGCTCACCGATGTGGTGGCCAGCGGCCCGGCGATGTTCGACACCGCACGCCTGGATCGGGCCGGCGGTGTGCAGAACAGCGACCCCGATCCGCCCGCCCAACGTGGGCGACCGGCGGCCGGCGGCCGGCGCGGCGCCGGCGACCGGCCGCCGGCGCCGGGCTGCGCACCGCCAGCCTCGACGAAGTGCTCTGCATCTCAGGTCTGGCCCCCTAGTGACAACTGCCCGAAACCACCTGGTCGCGTCGCACGGATCCTTGCCACCGCGAGGGAACGGGGCTCGCAGTGAAACCGAAACGGATATCAAGGAACCGACCCAAGGTGAGCGTGGTGACGACCACCCACAACCAAGAAGCCTACGTCCGCGATGCTTTCGACAGCTTTGTCGCCCAGCAGATCGACTTCCCGATGGAGATCATCGTCGCCGACGATGCCTCGACCGATGCCACGCGGGCGATCATCCAGGAGTATGTCGATCGGTACCCGCACCTGTTCCGGCCGATCCTCAGGCCCAAGAACCTCGGCCTCAACAGGAACCTAGTCGACGCCCTGTCAAGCGGCTCGCGGCACGTACATCGCACTGTGTGAGGGAGACGACTACTGGATCGATCCGCTGAAGCTGAGCAAACAGGTGGCGTTCCTCGACCGGCATCCAAAGACAGCGGTGTGCTTCCATCCCGTGCGAACGATCTGGGAAGACGGCCGGGTCGAGGACCAAGACTTCCCGCCGGTCAGCTGGCGCCACGACCTGAGCTTGGATGCCTTGATCAGGCGGAACTTCATCCAGACCAACTCGGTCGTGTACCGCCGCCTCCCGCGCTACCGTGGCATCCCGGCCGATGTCATGCCTCTGGACCACTACCTTAGGTGCGCCATGCGTTCAGCGGCAACATCGCTATGCTGCCGGAGACGATGGCCGTCTACCGCCGCCACTCGCAAGGTATGTGGAACAACCGGGTCGTAGACCCTCTAAAGTTCTGGCTGATGTTTGGTGGCGGGCATGCCGCGATGTACGACGCGATGATCGACCTGGCCGCAGGCGACCCCGCGCGCGAGGAGCTCATCGGCGGGATGGCTGACTGGGTTTTCAGTGAGATCGCGAATGTTCCGGGCCCAGAGGGTCGCGCCGCGCTCCTGGACTCCATCGCGCAGCACCCCCGGTGCGCGATGCTGGCCCTGCAGCACCGATGGGCGAACGAGCCCGATCGGTTGTTGGCCAAGGTCGAATGCAACCCCGACGATGGGCGGTCGGTCTTGCGCCTAGCCCAGCAGCTATTTCGATCTGGGCGATTTCTCTAACGCGCGCAAGTGGTATGCGCGGCGGGTTGAGATGGGTGGCGACGACGAGGAGGTCTACTACGCGATGTACCGGATCGCGGAGTCGATGTCGAACCTCGGTGAGCCGTGGCCAGACGTTGAGGACGCCTACCTGCGCGCCTGGCAGATCCGACCGACCCGCGCCGAGCCGCTGTACGCCATCGCCTTTCGGTATCGCGTCGATGCAGCGCTACAAGTTCGCGTACCTGTTTGCCGAGAGCGCCGCCAAAATCCCGCTCCCCGAAGAGGACAGAATATTTGTCAGCGCAGACATCTACGCTTGGCGCGCAACCGATGAGCAGGCGGTGTGCGCATCCTGGATCGGCAGGCACGCCGAGGCGTTCACGCTGTGCCGGCGCCTGCTGGCCCGCCCCGACATCCCCGACCCTGATCGGCAACGGATTGCGGCCAACCGCGACTTTTCGGTGCCGGCCATGATCGAGGCGGCCGCACCGTACCCCGAAGCCCTGGTGCAGTCCCTGGCCGCCGGTCCCGGCGAGGCCGAGGTCACCGTCAGCCTGATCGCCGGGCCGGACCGGCAGACCACCGAGCAGACCACTGAACTCGTTCCTGAACTGCTGCCTCGATGTGTCACGGGTCGGGCGCTTCCTGGTGCTCGATACCGGCCTGTCCGCCCCCGACCGCGCGAAGCTGCGGAAACGTTACGGTTTTCTCAAGTTCGCCCGTCGCAGATCCGGCGACGGGCCCGCCGCCCAGCTCGCGCAGCTCCGCGCGCAGATCGACGGACGGTTCTGGCTGCACCTGGGCGAAGGCTGGCGGTTTTTCGCCCCCGAGAACTTCATCACCCGCCTGACCGCGGTGCTCGACGCCGAACCACAGGTGTTTCAGGTGGGCATCAACTTCGCCGACGCGGTCAAGCTGACCGGCGCCAGCGCAGCCGAGGAGGCGGTGCGCCGGGCACCCGACGCCGGCCGCTACCTAATCACCGATGTGGTGGCCAGCGGCCCGGCGATGTTCGACACCGCACGCCTGGATCGGGCCGTCGGTGTGCATAACAGCGACCCCGATCCGCCCGCCCAACGTGGGCCAGCCGACGCCGGGCTGCGTACCGCCAGCCTCGACGAGGTGCTCTGCATATCAGGTCTGTACCTCTAGCCTAGCGACAACTGCCCTGAACCACCTCGGTCGCGGATGTCATTAACGAGCTGCTTATCGCTGGTGCCGGTCGCCACTTCGCCGAGCTCAGTACGGATGGTCCCAGCCCGCGCTTCGGTGCGGTGGTGGCGAATTCGAAAGTCTCGGTGTCGTACCGCGCGGAGAAACACGCCCTTCTCGAAGAAGATTTTCCGGCTACGGGTCCACCCGACAGCTGCCTTGGCTGTCAACTGCCCATGATGCTTCGGTGCCCGGCTGTTCGCGGGGTATGCGCTGAGTTCGGCTGCCACACAACCGATTCACGGGCCGAGCGTAACGCCACGGCGCAAAAACGCCGCCTGGAATTTCACCGTGGCGTCACGCTCGCGGAGCTAGATGGCGCGCTTGAGGTCGTCGACCATGTCGAGCTGCTCCCAGGGCAGGTCGATGTCGGTGCGTCCGAAGTGCCCGTAGGCCGCGGTCTGGGCGTAGATCGGCCGCAGCAGGTCCAGGTCGCGGATGATCGCGCCGGGCCGCAGGTCGAACACCTCGGGGATGACCTTCTCGATCTTGACCGGGTCGACGGCCTCGGTGCCGAACGTCTCGATGAACAGGCCCACCGGGGCCGCCTTGCCGATCGCGTAGGCCACCTGCACCTCGACCCGCTCCGCCAGGCCGGCAGCGACGACGTTCTTGGCCACCCAGCGCATCGCGTACGCCGCGGAACGGTCCACCTTGGACGGATCCTTGCCGGAGAAGGCGCCGCCGCCGTGGCGGGCCCAGCCGCCGTAGGTGTCGACGATGATCTTGCGGCCGGTCAGCCCGGCGTCACCCATCGGGCCGCCCAGGACGAACTTTCCGGTGGGGTTGACCAGCACCCGCGTCGACGACGAGTCCAGCGTGTCGTGGGCCAGCTCCTCGAGCACGGTCTTGAGCACGTGCTGCCGGATGTCGGGATCCAGCCTCTTCTCGAGGTCGATCCCGTCGGCATGCTGGGTGGAGACGACCACGGTGTCCAGTCGCACCGGAACGTTGTCCTCGTATTCGATGGTGACCTGCGTCTTGCCGTCCGGACGCAGGTAGGGCAACGTCCCGTTCTTGCGGACCTCGCTCAGCCGCCGCGAAAGCCGATGCGCCAGCGCGATCGGCAGCGGCATCAGCTCGGGGGTGTCGTTGATCGCGTAGCCGAACATCAGGCCCTGGTCGCCGGCGCCCTGCGAGTCCAGCGGGTCCGCCGCCCCCTCGACCCGCGCCTCGTGCGCGGTGTCCACGCCTTGGGCGATGTCCGGCGACTGCGCGCCGATGCCGATGTTCACCCCACACGACGCGCCGTCGAAGCCCTTCTCCGACGAGTCGTAGCCGATCTCCAGGATGCGCTCGCGCACCGTCTTGGTGATGTCGGCAAATGCGTTTTTCGCCGTCGTCGTCACCTCACCCACCACGTGCACCTGACCGGTGGTCACCAACGTCTCGACCGCGACGCGTGAGCGCGGGTCCTCCGCCAGCAGTGCGTCGAGGACCGAGTCGCTGATCGCGTCACAGATCTTGTCGGGATGCCCCTCGGTCACCGATTCACTGGTGAACAGCCGACCCTTTTCGCTCACACCCTCGTCCTTCCACGTCACGGTTTGGGATTGTTAGTTAGACAAATTACATCTTCAGGCCGTCCGCCGCTCTCGGCCAGCCATGGATGTTACGGGTGCTAGGCGGCGGACCCACCGCCACCGTGCAGGAACGTGAAGATCGCATCGACGATACGACTGGCCATCAACGTCTTCGAGCCGTGCTGCAGGGCCGACTCGGTGCCGTCGGATGCCAGCAGCCAGCCGTCGTTGTTGTCCACCTCGAAGGCTTTGCCTTCGCCAACGGCGTTGACCACCAACAAGTCACAGCCTTTGCGACGCAGCTTGGCCCGAGCGTGGAACAGCACGTCGCCGTTGGCGTCGCCGGTCTCGGCGGCGAAGCCGACGATGGCCCGCATGTTGGGCAGCTGCCCGGCGGCCCGGGCCTGGACCGCCGCGGCCAGCACGTCGTCATTGCGGACTAAGTCGATCGTCGGCGGTGCGGTGTCTTCTGTGGCGCCCTTTTTGATCTTGGCGGTCGCAACATGCGTGGGCCGGAAGTCCGCGACGGCGGCCGCCATCACCAGCACGTGGAAGTCGGGTGCGTGCTTGGACACCGCGTCGGCGAGCTGTTGGGCCGAGCTGATCCGCACCACCTCGACACCAGCCGGGTCGATGAGCCCGGCGGTGTGGCCGGCTATCAACGTGACCTCGGCGCCGCGCTGAGCGGCGACCCGCGCCACCGCGTAACCCTGCTTGCCTGAGCTGCGGTTGCCGATGAAACGGACCGGATCGATCGGCTCACGGGTGCCGCCCGCGGTCACCAGCAACTTGACCCCGGCCAGGTCGTACGGCATCGCGTCGTGCCGTTCCAGCAGCAGCTGGGCGAACGTGGTGATCTCCTCCGCTTCGGGTAGCCGGCCTGCGCCGCTGTCGGCGCCGGTCAGCCGCCCGGATGCGGGTTCTAGTACCACTGCGCCGCGGCGTCGCAGCGTGGCCACGTTGTCGACGGTGGCTGGATGCTGCCACATCTCGGTGTGCATCGCCGGTGCGAACAGCACCGGACATCGGGCGGTGAGCAGCGTCGCGGTCAGCAGGTCGTCGGCGCGGCCGTGTGCTGCCCGGGCCAGCAGGTCCGCAGTGGCCGGTGCCACGACGACCAGGTCAGCACCCTGGCCGATGGCGACGTGCGGTACCTGCGGAACGTCGTCGAACACACCGGTCTGTACCGGCTCGCCGGAAAGCGCCTCGAAGGTAGCGGCGCCGACGAAGCGCAACGCGGATTCGGTGGGGATGACGCGGACGTGGTGGCCGGCCTCGGTGAGTTGGCGAACAACGGTGCAGGCCTTGTAGGCGGCGATACCCCCGGAGACGCCAAAGACGATCCGCTTGTGGTCCACAGCGCGCCCGGCCTGCCCTGCTACTCGCCTTCGGTGTGCTCGAGCAGGTCGGCGTGGATCTCGCGCATCGCGATCGACAGCGGCTTCTCCTGAAGCCCCGGCTCGACCAGCGGGCCGACGTATTCGAGGATGCCCTCACCGAGCTGGTTGTAGTAGTCGTTGATCTGCCGAGCCCGCTTCGCCGCGTAGATCACCAGGGCGTACTTGCTGGAAACGCGCTCGAGCAGCTCGTCGATGGGCGGGTTGGTGATGCCCAACGGCGTGTCGTAGGCGCCTATCCCACCGGTTGACGGATCGAACTGGTCGGGGACGGCGGCTAATGACGCGTCGGTGTGCGAAGTACTCACTAAAAGCTTCTCCTGGAATCGTGAAATCTAGTCTGATTGCGGATCACGCCGTACCCGGCGCTTTTCCCACCAGCAAGGATACCAATTCTGCGCAGGCAGTCTCCAATTGACTGTTCACCACGACTTCGTCGAAGTCGTCCTGGGCCGCAAGTTCGGTACGGGCGGTGGCCAGCCGGCGTTCGATCACCTCGGGTGTCTCGGTCCCCCGGCCGATCAGTCGGGCCTGTAGAGCCTCCCAGCTCGGCGGCGCCAAAAAGACGCTGATCGCCTCCGGCATCGCCTGCTTGACAGCTCGGGCGCCGGCCAGGTCAACCTCGATGAGCACCGGGTGCCCGGCGGCGGCGGCGTCGCGAACCGGTCGGGCCGGGGTGCCAGATCGGTGCAGCCCGCGGTGGATCTCAGCCCATTCCAGCAGGGCGCCGTCGTCGATCAGCTGCTGGAAGCGGGCGGGGGTGACGAAGTAGTAATCGACGCCGTCGACTTCACCCGGGCGCGGCGCTCGGGTGGTCACCGACACGCTGAAAACCAGATCGGGAATCCGCTCGCGCAGGCAACGGACCAGCGTCGACTTCCCTACCGCGGATGGACCGGACAGCACCACCACGCGACCTGCGGCCTTGGCCGCAAGACGTCCGTCGTGGTCGCCGCCCGGTCCCCCGTCGGCGCTCACGGCCTCTCCTAAAGAGCGATTAGGAGAAGTCGAACTTTTCCAGCAGGGCCTTGCGCTGACGATCGCCGAGACCACGCAGGCGGCGGGTCGGGGCGATCTCGAGCTCGGTCATGATTTCCTGCGCCTTGACCTTGCCAACCTTCGGCAACGCCTCCAGCAGCGCAGAAACCTTCATCTTGCCCAAGACCTCGTTGGTCTCAGCATCGTGCAGCACCTGCTTGAGGTTGGTGCCGCCGCGCTTCAGCCGATCCTTGAGCTCGGCTCGCGCTCGGCGTGCGGCGGCAGCCTTCTCCAAGGCGGCTGCGCGCTGCTCGTCGGTCAACTGGGGAAGAGCCACGATTCCTCCGTCTCAATCACTGATTGACAGCTATCGATCTTCGTTTGTCTCAGCTGGGTAGTCCAGCCAGCGGAGACGACCGTACCTACGCTGCCAGACGAAATCTAACCCGCCCCCCTGGTTGAAGCCACAAAGGCCCAGCGTGTGGCACCGAGGTGGGTGTATCAAGCCGTCGTCCACGAAGATTGTGCAGGTCCGTCGCCCAGCCTGGCCTGGGTCCGAGAAAACCGCCTCTACCAGCAGATTTGTTGGCTGACCAGCCCGCTTGTTTGCCCCCGCGCGCGGGTTTGAAAGCCACGCCGGGATCGCTTGAAAACCGAAAACGCATGTCACGGCGTGTCGCGCGTGTCGCGGTGCGCTCGGGAACTGCTCGACGAGGCATCGAACGTCTGATGAAGCCAAGGCCAATCACTCCGTCAACATCAGCCACACCCGCACCGGCAACCGATCATGACACCGTCTTTGAAACGATGGGCGCATGCGATATCACGCCTAAAGCCTGCTCAGCAGCGGTATTGATATCGGTTCGGCGGTCAGCCCGCGAGGTAGGCGACCGCGTCACGCATCCGCTCACCGGCCGCTCGCAGCGCCGCAACGTCGGGACCGGCCCGTAACACCTCGCGCGACACCGCGGGCAGCAGCTGGCCGGGAACGGCCCCACCTAGATCCCGCAGCGCATCGGCCTGCCCGCCCTGGACGCCGATACCGGGCACCAACACCGGTCCGCCCAGCTCGCCGACATTGGGCGCCTCTTTGACGGTCGCCCCGACGACCACGCCGACCGAGCCCGGCCCGGGGCCCAGCGCACGGTTGGCCGCCGCCGCCTGGTCGACGATCGACTGAGCCACCGCGCGGCCGTCGAACTCGGCGCGCTGCACTGTCGCGCCCTCAGGGTTCGACGTCGCCGCCAATACGAACACCCCTCGGTCATGCGCAGCAGCCGTGTCCAACAGGGGCTGCAGCGAGCCGAAACCCAGATAGGGCGAGGCCGTTACCGCGTCGGCGGCCAACGGCGAGTCGCCAGTCCAGGCCACCGCGTAGGCCGCCATCGTCGATCCGATGTCACCTCGTTTGGCGTCGGCCAGCACCAGTACGCCGGCAGCGCGCAACGCGGCGATCGTGCGCTCCAACACCGCATATCCCGCCGCGCCGTACGCCTCGAAGAACGCCACCTGAGGCTTGACGACGGCAAAGTCGTTGTAGGCCTCGACGCAGGTGTCGCAGAATGCGGCCAGGCCGTCGGGGCTGACCGGCAGCTCCCATGCCCGCAGCAGTTCGGGATGCGGGTCGATGCCCAGACACAGCGGCCCTCGACGCGATACCGCCTCGGCCAGGCGGGCGCCGAACCCGGGCATCGTCAGTGGCCGCCGTTGTTCAGCGTGCTGTGCAGTTCCTGTAGCGAGCGCACACCGATGACGCCGCGGATCCCGGCCTCGATCCCCTGGACGGCCGCCGAAGCGCCTTGCACCGTCGTCACACAGGGGATGTTCATTCCGACTGCCGCCGAACGGATTTCATAGCCGTCAATGCGTGGGCCCGAGTTGCCGTAGGGCGTGTTGATCACCATGTCGACCTCACCGGCACGGATGGCGTCGACAGCAGATATCGCGGGCCGGCCCGGCTGCGCCGGCTCGAAATGCTTGCGAACCTCATCGCATGGAATCCCATTGCGGCGCAGCATCTCCGCAGTGCCCTCGGTGGCCAGCACCCGAAAGCCCAAGTCGGCCAGCCGTTTGACCGGGAACACCAGTGACCGCTTGTCGCGGTTGGCGACCGACACGAATATCGTGCCCTCGGTCGGCAAGGAGCCGTAGGCAGCGGTTTGGCTCTTGGCGAAGGCGCTGCCGAAGTCGCGGTCGATACCCATCACCTCGCCGGTGGATTTCATCTCCGGCCCCAGCAGCGAATCGATGGCGGCGCCGTCCGCGCGGCGGAAGCGGTGGAACGGCAACACCGCCTCCTTGACCGCGATCGGCGCGTTGGGCGCCGCGCTACCACCATCACCGACGGAAGCCAGCATTCCCTCGCTACGCAGTTGAGAAATCTTGGCGCCCAGCATGATCCGGGCACATGCCTTCGCCAGCGGTATCGCTGTGGCTTTGGAGACGAACGGCACCGTGCGGCTGGCGCGCGGGTTGGCCTCCAGCACGTAGACCATGTCGTCCTTCAGCGCGTACTGCACGTTGAGCAGGCCCACCACGCCGATACCGTGCGCGATCGCCTCGGTGGCGTGGCGCACCTTCTCGATGTCGCTGCGGCCCAGGGTTACCGGGGGCAGCGCGCACGCCGAGTCACCGGAGTGGATGCCGGCCTCTTCGATGTGCTCCATGATCCCGCCGATGTAGACCTCGTCGCCGTCACAGAGCGCATCGACGTCGATCTCGATCGCGTCCTCCAGGAAGCGGTCGACCAGCACCGGGTGTTCGGGCGAGAGTTCGGTGGCGCGGGCGATGTAGCCCTGCAACGTCTCGTCGTCGTAGACGATTTCCATGCCCCGCCCGCCCAGCACGTACGACGGCCGCACCAGCACCGGATAACCGATCTCGGCGGCGATCTGGCGGGCCTGCGTGAATGTCGTCGCCATGCCGTACCGCGGGGCCGGCAGTCCGGCAGCCGTCAGCAAGTCGCCGAATGCGCCGCGGTCCTCGGCCAGATCGATAGCCTCCGGCGGGGTGCCGACGATCGGAACGCCCGCGTCGGCGAGTCGCTGCGCCAGCCCCAGCGGCGTCTGACCACCGAGCTGCACGATGACGCCGACCACCCCAGGCCCGGCGCCGTTTTCGCCTCTGGCGGATAGCTCTTCGGCGTGGAACACCTCCAGGACGTCCTCGAAGGTCAGCGGCTCGAAATACAGCCGGTCGGCGGTGTCGTAATCGGTGGACACCGTTTCCGGATTGCAGTTGACCATCACCGTCTCAAAGCCGGCCTGCGACAACGTCGTTGCCGCATGCACGCAGCTGTAGTCGAATTCGATGCCCTGGCCGATCCGGTTGGGCCCTGAGCCCAGGATCAGCACCTTGGGCCGCTCGGTCTGCGGCGCCACCTCGCTCTCGGCGGACGGATCGAGTTCGTAGCTGCTGTAGTGATACGGCGTCTTGGCCTCGAACTCCGCCGCGCAGGTGTCCACGGTCTTGTACACCGGGTGGATCCCGAGCCGCTCCCGCAACGACCGCACCCCATCCTCGCCGGCCAGTTCCGGTCGCAGCGCGGCGATCTGGCGGTCCGACAGGCCGGCATGCTTGCTCCGCCGCAGCAGATCCGCGTCGAGCACCGCGGCGTCGACGACCGCACCGCGTAACGCGACGAGCTCGCCGATTTGTGCGACGAACCACGGGTCGACGCCGGACGCCTCGGCAACCTGCTCCACCGAGGCGCCCAGTCGCACGGCCAGTTCGATGTCGTAAAGCCGACCCTCGGTGGGTGTGCGCAGCTGCTCGAGCACCGTGTCGACATCGATTGCCGGGTCCGGCTTGGTCCAGAACCCGGCCCGACTGGTCTCCAGGGACCTCATCACCTTGCCGAGCGCTTCGACGAAGTTGCGGCCCAATGACATTGCCTCGCCGACGGATTTCATCGTGGTGGTCAGCGTCGGATCGGCGCCGGGGAATTTCTCGAACGCGAATCGCGGCGCCTTGACCACCACGTAATCCAGGGTGGGCTCGAAGCAGGCCGGGGTTTCCTTGGTGATGTCGTTGAGGATCTCGTCGAGGGTGTAGCCGACGGCCAGTTTCGCGGCGATCTTGGCGATCGGGAAGCCGGTGGCCTTGGACGCCAACGCGCTTGACCGCGACACCCGCGGGTTCATCTCGATGACGACCAGCCGGCCGTCGCTCGGGTCGACCGCGAACTGGATGTTGCAGCCGCCGGTGTCGACGCCGACTTCGCGCAGGATCGCGATGCCCAAGTCGCGCATCCGCTGGTATTCCCGGTCGGTCAGCGTCATCGCGGGCGCCACGGTCACCGAGTCGCCGGTGTGCACGCCCATCGGGTCGACATTTTCGATCGAGCACACCACGACGACATTGTCTTTGCCGTCGCGCATCAGCTCGAGCTCGAATTCCTTCCAGCCGTAGATCGATTCCTCGATCAGCACGTTGGCGCTCGGGGAGGCGGCCAGACCCGCGCCGGCCATCCGATCGACTTCCTCGGCGCTGTGCGCCAGGCCCGAGCCCAGGCCACCCATCGTGAACGACGGCCGAACCACCACCGGAAGGCCGAGTTCGGCGATGGTCTCGCGCACCTCGTCAAGAGTGAAACACACGCGACTGCGGGCAGATTCGCCGCCGACCTTGGCGACGATGTCTTTGAACCGCTGCCGGTCCTCACCGCGTTGGATGGCGTCGAAGTCGGCGCCGATCAGCTCGACACCGTAGCGCTCCAGCACCCCGCTCTCGTACAGCGCGACGGCGGTATTGAGCGCGGTCTGCCCGCCCAGGGTGGCCAGCAGCGCATCGATCTTGTTACCTCGCTCGGCCTGCTGGGCGATGACCCGTTCGACGAAGCCGGGGGTGATCGGTTCGACGTAGGTGTGGTCGGCGTATTCGGGGTCGGTCATGATGGTGGCCGGGTTGGAGTTGACCAGGCTGACCTCCAGGCCCTCGGCCCGCAGCACCCGGCAGGCCTGGGTACCCGAGTAGTCGAATTCGCAGGCCTGCCCGATGACGATCGGCCCGGAACCGATCACCAGGACATGACGCAGGTCGGTGCGACGCGGCACTAGCGGTCCTCCCCTGCCATCAGGTCGACGAACTGGTCGAACAGGTATTCCGCGTCGTGCGGCCCGGCCGCGGCCTCCGGGTGATACTGCACCGAGAACGCTTTTCCATCAGTGAGTTTCACACCCTCGACGACGCCGTCGTTGGCGCAGGTGTGGCTGACCACCGCCGAGCCGAACGGCGTGTCGAAGGTCTGGCCGGCCTCGCCCTCCAAGGCGAAGCCGTGATTCTGTGCGGTCACCGCGACCCGCCCGGTGGCGTGATCCATCACCGGAATGTTGATACCGCGATGACCGAACACCATCTTGTAGGTGGACAGGCCCAACGCGCGGCCCAGGATCTGATTGCCGAAACAGATTCCGAACAGCGGTATTCCGGCTCCCAGCACTTCGCGGGTCACCCCGACGATGCGGTCGGCGGTGGCCGGGTCCCCGGGCCCGTTGGACAGGAACACGCCGTCCGGTTTCATCTCGGCGATCTGCTCGAAGGTCACCGACGACGGCAGCACAAGGCTGCGGACTCCGCGCCGGGCGAAGTTGCGCGGGGTGTTGGTCTTGATCCCGAGATCGATGGCGGCCACCGTAAACCGCTGCGGGCCTTCGGGTTCGACGACGTATTGGTCATCGGTGCTGACCTGGCCGGCCAGGTTGGCGCCCAGCATCGGCTGCTGGCCGCGCACCCGCGACACCAGCTCGTCCGGGTCGGCAAGCGCAGCACCGGAGAACACGCCCGCCTTCATCGAGCCACGGCTGCGCAGGTGACGGACCACCGCGCGGGTGTCGATGCCGGCGATCCCGACGATGCGCTGCCGGACCAGTTCGTCCTCCAGCGTTCCGGTGGCGCGCCAGTTCGACGCGCGCGGCGACGGATCGCGCACCGCGTAGCCCGCGACCCAGATCTTGTCGCCGCGGCTTTCGGAGTCCTCGCCGTTCCACCCGGTGTTGCCGATCTGCGGGGCGGTGGCGACCACGATCTGGCGGTGATAGCTGGGGTCGGTCAACGTCTCCTGGTAGCCGGACATTGCGGTGGAAAACACCGCTTCGCCGAGCGTTTCGCCGATCGCACCGAACGGCGTTCCGGTGAACGTCCGGCCGTCTTCAAGGACCAGCATCGCTTTGCTCATCGGCTGGTCTCCGCCAGCCAGCGGGCGTAGTCACTGCGGTCGTTACCGCGAAACCCGGTGTCGATCTCGGTACCGGACGGCAGCCGCCAACGGATGGCCAGGACGCCGTGGTTCGTCATCGCTTTGCCGACCATGCCGCGCTCGGTGCGGATGGCTGTGATCGAATCCTGCGGGATCCAGATCGGGCGGGCACCGCTACGCTGCACCATGATTCCCTCCGGGTAGCGGGTCAGCACCGCCTTGCTGCGGTAGCCCAGATCACCGACCGCTACGCGCTCGTGCCAGCTCGGCGCGATCGTGCAGCCGACGTAAACGCCGCGGGTGGGCGCGACGATCGGCGAGCCGACCATGTCGGGCATCGACGGCAATGTGCCGATCAGCGCGGCCTGTCGGCGGGCACGCTCGCGCCAGCCCCGCATCATCAGCTGGATGATAAATGCGATCAGCACGGCCAGTACTGCGGCCGTGATCAGCGAGGCGACCAGCGTTGCCGAGTTCATGCCGGGCTCTTTCCGTCGCGGGCGGTGACCTTGCCGCGCAGCAGCGTGGTGGTCACGGTCGCGGGCAGCGTCATCGCGTCGTACGGCGTGTTGGCCGACCGGCTGGCCAACTCCGGACCGGTGACCGTCCAGGTGGCGTCGGGATCCACCACGGTCAGGTTGGCCGGCTCTCCGATCTCCAGCGGCCGACCATGGTCGGGTAGACCGGCGATGCGCGCCGGGTTCTCGCTCATTACCCGCGCCACGTCGCGCCAGGTCAGCAGACCGGGGACGACCATCGCCTGCACCACCGCCGACAGCGCCGTCTGCAACCCCAGCATGCCCGGGCAGCGCCGCCGCGAACTCGACGCATTTCTCGTGTTCGGCGTGCGGGGCGTGATCGGTGGCCACGCAGTCGATTACCCCGTCGGCCAGCGCTTGACGCAGCGCCTGCGCGTCGGCGGCTTCCCGGAGCGGCGGGTTGACCCGGTTCACTCCGTCGTAGCTCGCAAGTCGGCTGTCGTCGAGCAGCAGGTGATGCGGGGTGACCTCGGCGGTAATCGAGATGCCTTGAGACTTCGCCCATTTGACGATCTCCACGGTGCCCGCGGTGGATGCGTGGCAGATGTGCACCCGGGCGCCGGCGTCGCGGGCCAGCAAGGCGTCGCGGGCGACGATCGACTCTTCGGCGGCCCGAGGCCAGCCGGACAGCCCCAGTCTGGCGGCGTTGGGTCCTTCGTGCGCGACGGCACCGACGGTCAGCCTGGGCTCTTCGGCATGCTGGGCGATCAGGACACCCAAGCCGGTGGCGTATTCCAGCGCGCGACGCATCACCAGCGGGTCGTAGACGCATTTGCCGTCGTCGGAGAACATCCGCACCTGCGCGGCACCGGCGGCCATCATGCCCATTTCGGTCAGCTCGGTGCCGGCCAGCCCAACGGTGACTGCGCCGACCGGGTGGACATCGACCAGACCCACCTGCTGGCCGCGGTGCCAGACATGGTCGGTCACCACCGGGCTGTCGGCGACCGGGTTGGTGTTGGCCATCGCGAATACCGCCGTGTAGCCACCCAGAGCTGCTGCGGTCGAGCCGGTTTCGATATCCTCGGCGTATTCGCGGCCGGGCTCGCGCAGATGGGTGTGCAGGTCGACAAAACCGGGCAGCAGGACCTGCCCGTTGGCGTCGATCACGTCTGCATGGTCCGGAATCGCAAGCCCGGCACCGATATCGGCGATCTGGCCATCATCGATCAGCACGTCGACCGGGTCGCCCTCGCCGTAGGGCGTACGCCCACGAATCAGCACGCTCATGCGACACCTTCTTTTCCGGCCGACTCCGTCCCAACAAGCAGATGGAACAGCACCGCCATCCGTACGTGAACACCATTGGAAACCTGTTGCAGCACAGCCGATTGTGTCGAGTCGGCCACCGACGACGAGATCTCCATGCCGCGCAGCATCGGGCCCGGATGCAGGACGACCGCATGACCGGGAAGCATCGCCTGGCGTCGCTCGGATAGCCCGTAGCGAACCGAATACTCACGTGCAGAGGGAAAGAAGCCGCCGTTCATCCGCTCGGCCTGCACCCGCAACATCAGCATCGCGTCGGCGGCGGGCAGCTCGGCGTCGAGATCGTAGGAGACGGTGACCGGCCAATCCGAAACCCCGACCGGCAGCAGGGTCGGCGGCGCCACCAGCACCACCTCGGCACCCAGGGTGGCCAGCAGCATGACATTGGAACGTGCCACCCGGCTGTGCAGGATGTCGCCGACGATGACCACGCGCCGGCCCTCGATGTCACCGAGCCGCTGCCGGATGGTCAACGCGTCCAGCAGCGCCTGGGTCGGATGCTCGTGGGTGCCGTCGCCGGCGTTGATCACCGACGGGCCGCCTTCATCAGTGGCCGTCCAGTCGGCAAGCCGGTGCGCCGCACCGGATGCCGGGTGCCGGATGATCAACGCGTCGGCGCCGGCGGCCCGCAGCGTCAGCGCGGTGTCGCGCAGCGATTCGCCTTTGCCCACCGACGAACCGACCGCGCTGACGTTGATCACGTCGGCGCTCATCCACTTGCCGGCAACCTCGAACGACACCCGGGTGCGGGTGGAGTTCTCGTAGAACATCGTGATCACCGTCCGGCCCCGCAGCGTCGGCAGCTTGCGGACCTCGCGGCCCATCAGGGCCTGCGCGAACCGGTCGGCGTCGTCGAGGATGGCGGTGGCGTCGGCGCGGGACAGGTCACCGGCGGCCAGCAGATGCCTGCTCATGACGCATCCTCGCGGGAGATGACCACACCGTCGCGGCCGTCGTGCTCGGCCAGCAGCACGTGCACGCTCTCGCTGCGCGAGGTCGGCACATTCTTGCCGACGTAGTCGGCACGCAGCGGCAGCTCGCGGTGGCCGCGGTCGAGCAGCACGGCCAACTGCACAATTCGCGGCCGGCCCTGGTCGCGCAGCGCGTCCAGCGCCGAGCGCACCGAGCGTCCGGAGTAGAGCACGTCATCGACGAGGATCACCAGGGCATCGTCGATGCCGCCGGCCGGAATCGACGTGGCCTCCAACGCCCGGGGCGGCTTTTGCATCAGGTCGTCGCGATACAAGGTGATGTCCAGCCCACCGTGGCTGACCTCGACACCGCTGTATTCGGCGATGTTGGTGGCCAGGCGATTGGCCAGAATCACGCCGCGGGTCGGGATGCCCAGCAGCACGACGCGCGGCGCGTCGGCACCGTCCAGCGCGGTCTTTTCGATGATCTGATGTGCGATACGGGAAATGGTGCGGCCCACGTCGGCCGCCGACATCAATTCCCGAGAACCGCTGCGGAAAGCGGCCTCACCCGCGGCACCCATAAGGGGATCCTGACCTCCTTCTCCGCCTCTCTGGACGGATCGTTAAAGGATGTCGACTGCCGGGCAGCCTAACACCTCGCTCTGCCCCGTCGGAAACGACAGGCTCAACACCGGGGTTGAAGCCGCCGAAGCATGACGTGCGCCACGTTTTTGGCGGAAGAAGTTTCAACGTCTGTGGCAACCGGGATCCGCGGCTAATCTGCACCGATGAGCGACAACTCGGACGGGCCGGCCCGTCCACTGATCGGGTTCGTCACCCGTGAGAACGCGCCGCAGATCAGCCCCGCATCGACTAACCGGACGTGGATGCGAAAGATGTTGGAGACGCGTCGAGGTTGGCCCAATCGGTGTTTGCCGATGCTCATCGCTAACCAGAGCGGCTGGGAGCTGCGCAATCCATGCGCGTTCACCGCTACGTGGATGGGTCAGGAAAATGGCGTGGACGTGATAATCGCCCCTGATAAGCGCGATGCCGGCCAACTGCTGCCCCTGAGCCATTTTGGTTACGGCATCCTTAGCTGGAATCTGCCGTTGCTGTTTCGCACCCCGCCGGGCTACAACCTGTTGGTCCGCGGACCGGCAAACTATCCGAAGGATGGCGTGTGTCCGTTGGAGGGCGTAGTCGAAACTGACTGGGCCAGTGCAAGTTTCAGCATGAGTTGGAAGCTCACCCGCAAAATGGTGCCGGTGCGCTTCGAGGTCGACGAGCCGATCTGCATGATCGTCCCGCAGCGCCGAGGCGAGCTTGAAGAGTTCGTCCCTGAACTCCGGCCCATCGAATCTGATGAAGATTTGCAGCGCAAGTACGAGCTATTTCGTCGCTCACGAAACCCGGCAAAGCAAGCCGAGCAGGTAGCGCGGGTAACCGCGGGAGAGCAAGTGGAGTGGCAAGGGGACTACACCCAAGGCAGACACACTGACGGCCAAGCCGGTTCACCGGATCACCAGACTCGCCGTCATCTTCGTCCCTTTGTTCAGCTACACGATGAGAACCGTCAAGGGTCAGACCTGGCCGAGCTCGAATAGCCGCAGCCATATAGTGTCGTAGCCAGCGCCGCGAGATCGACGGTATCCAAGTCCCGATGGCGTTCGGGTACGTCCGGAAAGCAACTGGCGTTCTCGGCGGCCAGTCGGCACAAGCCGACCAAGCATGACGTGCGCCGTTTTCTGGGGAGGGGATTCCAATGTCTGCGGCACCGGACGTCCGCCGCTGATCGGGGACAGCATGAGCGACAAGTCCAACAGGCCGGCCCGTCCACTGATCGGGTTCATCACTCGTGATAACGCGCCGCAGATCAGTCCGGCACCGATCAACCGGGCATGGATGTCAGAGATGGCCGAGCGGCGCGTCGGTTGGCCCAATCGGTGTCTGCCGATTCTCATCGCCAATCAGAGCGGTTGGGAGCTGCGCAATCCGTGCGGGTTCACCGCCACCTGGATGGATCGGCAAGGCGTGGATGTGATGGTCGCGCCCGATAAGCGCGACGCCGGGCAGCTGCTGCCCGGCAGCCATTTCGGTAACGGCATACTGACCTGGCATCTGCCGATGTTGTTTCGAACTCCGCCGGGCTACAACTTGTTGGTCCGTGGGCCGGCGAACTATCCGAAGGACGCAGTTTCCCCGCTAGAGGGCATCGTCGAAACCGACTGGGCAAGCGCGAGTTTCAGCATGAGCTGGAAAATCACCCGCAAACTGATGCCGGTGCGATTCGACGTCGACGAGCCGATCTGCATGATCGTCCCGCAGCGCCGAGCCGACCTTGAAGAGTTCGCCCCTGAACTCAGGCACATCGAGTCTGATGAAGATCTCCGCCGCAAGCATGAGTTCTTCCTTCGCTCACGTCACGAGCTAGGCCAAGTCCAGGTGGCGACGAAGACCGCCGCGGGAGAACGGGTGCCGTGGCAGGGCGACTACACCCGTGGCAGCCATGCCGACGGAGAGGCCGGGGTGCACGATCATCAGACGCGCCGTCACCTTCGTTCATTTGTTCGGCCTCAACAGGAGCAGCAGTAATAGCGACGACGGCGCCGCGCGCTACCCTGGCGGAAATGACAGGCTCGACGTCCTCTTCAGAATCCTCTGGCGGTGTTCGCCTCGATTTCGACGCTCTTTACCGTGGCGAAAGCCCGGCCGAAGGCCTCCCGCCGGTGGCCACCCCACCTTGGGATACCAAGGCGCCGAAGGAAAACGTCATCGCCTGGCAGCAGCGCGGCTGGGTCCACGGCGATGTTCTCGACATCGGTTGCGGCCTCGGCGACAACGCCATCTACCTGGCCCAGCAGGGCTTCAACGTCACCGGCCTCGACATCTCGCCGACCGCGCTGACCACCGCCGAGCGGCGGGCCAAGGACGCCGGGGTGACGGTGAAGTTCGCCGTGACCGACTCGACCAAGCTCGAGGGCTACATCGAGGCGTTCGACACCGTCGTCGACAGCGGCATGTTCCATTGCCTGGACGACGACGGCAAGCGTAACTACGCGGCCGCGGCGCATCGGGCGACCAGACCGGGCGCCACCCTGCTGCTCAGCTGTTTCTCCGACGCCAACCCGTCCGGCGACGACTGGCCGCGGCCGGCGGTGTCCGAGCAGACGCTGCGCGACGTCCTCACCGGCGCGGGCTGGGATATCGAATCACTGGAGCCCGCCAGCTGGCGCCGCGAGATCGACGGAAACGAGGTCCAGATGGCCTTCTGGTATGTCCGCGCGCAACGGCGCACATTAACCTGATCGGGGTGAATCTCGAGGGCAATCAGGCCTCTATCAGGGAGGCCTGCGATGCCGGTCTGCTCGCCGGCGCGGTGACCGTGGTGTGGCAGCACGGAGAAGTGTTGCAGGTCAACGAAATCGGCTACCGCGACATTGACGCCAACCTGCCGATGCAACGGGACACGCTGTTTCGCATCGCCTCGATGACCAAACCGGTCACGGTCGCCGCGGCGATGAGCCTGGTCGACGAGGGCAAGCTGGCGTTGAGTGAGCCGATCGTGCGTTGGTTGCCCGAGTTCGCCGACATGCAGGTGCTCAATGACCCCAGCGGGCCGCTGGATCGAACACATTCCGCACAGCGGGCGATCCTGGTCGAGGACCTGCTCACCCATACCAGCGGCCTGGCCTACGGCTTCTCGGTGACCGGACCGATATCCCGGGCCTATGTTCGACTGCCGTTCGGGCGGGGTCCCGACGCTTGGCTGGCCGCGCTTGCCGAGCTTCCGCTGGTGCATCAGCCCGGCGAGCGGCTGACCTACAGCCACGCTATCGACGTCATCGGCGTGCTGGTGTCGCGGATCGAGGGCAAGCCGTTTCACCAAGTGCTCGACGAACGAATCCTGCAGCCGCTGGGCATGGTTGACACCGGTTTCTTCGTCTCGGTCGAGGGCCGTCGCCGCGCTGCGACCATGTATCGGCTCGACGACCATGACCGGCTGCAACACGACGTGATGGGGCAACCGCATATCTCACCGCCGACGTTCTGCAACGCCGGCGGCGGATTGTGGTCAACCGCCGACGACTACCTGCGGTTCATCGAAATGCTGATCAACGAAGGAACATCGGCCGGCGTGCGGGTGCTGTCACCGGAGTCGGCGCGGCTGATGCGCACCGATCGGCTCACCGATGAGCACAAGCAGCACTCCTTTCTCGGTGCGCCGTTCTGGATCGGTCGCGGGTTCGGGCTGAACCTGTCGGTGGTCACCGATCCGACGAAATCGGCGCCGTTGTTCGGGCCCGGTGGTCGCGGGACGTTCAGCTGGCCCGGCGCATACGGCACGTGGTGGCAGGCCGATCCGGCCGCCGACCTGATCCTGCTGTATCTGATTCAGAACTTGCCCACGCTGTCCGGCGACGCGGCCGCAGCGGTCGCCGGCAATACGTCGCGCGCGAAACTGCAAGCGGTGCAACCGAAATTCGTGCATCGCACCTATCGCGCGCTGGGTCTATAGGTGGCCGATCACCTGCCTGACCGCATTGCCGGGCCGCGGCTACTACTGCGCCCGCCGGTACTCGACGACGCCGGCCAGCTGTTTCAAAGGGTTGCCCACGACCCCCAGGTCACCAAGTATCTGCTGTGGACGCCGCACCCCGACGTGGCGGCAACGCGGCGGGTGATCACCGAGAGACTCAATGTCGCCGACCATGACCGAACGTGGGTCATCGTGCTGCAGCACAGCGACGACGTCATCGGGATGATCAGTTGCTTCCGCCCGGTGCGGCACTCCGCCGAGATCGGCTACTGCATCGGTCGACGTTGGTGGGGCAAGGGTTTGATGTCTGAAGCACTCGGCATGCTGCTCAGCGCGCTGAATGACGATCCCGGCGTTTACCGCGTCTGGGCCACCTGCAACGTCGACAACGAGCGGTCGACGCGACTGCTGGAGCGAGCCGGATTCCGGCTGGAAGGTCGGCTGACCCGTCACGCGGTCTATCCGGGCCTCGGGACCGAACCACGCGACAGCCTGCTCTACGCCAAGGCGCTGCGCTGACGAACCGTTGGCGCCGAACGTGTTGCTGTGGCGAGTTTTTGGGCGATTTTTCGCCATGCGCACACGCTCGGCGGAGGGAGTCGGATCATCGCGAACGGCGACACCATTGCGCCGAACTCCAGCGCTGGGCCCACTGCGTCCTAACCGACGACAACGTCAGGATGCCGCGCCGCCGCAATCCTTTTCAGCGCGGCCTCGGTGAACACCGACAGCCCGAGGTCGGGGTTGTACCCGTGGATCTCCTTGACGTCGAGTTGGGCCAGAAAATAAACGATTTCCTTGGATATGACCTGACCTGGGACCAGTACCGGAAACCCTGGCGGGTAGGGCACGACGAAGGTGGTCGACACCAGCACCTTGCCCTCGGCGAGCCGGCGGCCGACCTCCCCGACCATGACGTGCTCACGGTCGGACTCCTCGTATCCGGCGTAGAACGCTGAGCGCATGTCTCCGAACGAGCTGGCGCCGTCGAGTTGGAACGCGGCGTCGAATTCACTGAAGTCGGGCAGCGCCGGCAGATCCTCGGTGATCTCCTCCACTCGGCGTTGATGCAGTGCGCGGTCGTCGCGGCTGGCCGCGCACTGGGTGTGATCGAAGTCGGTGGCGATCCGGCGCAGCACGTCGAGCAGGTAGTGCACGCTTGACCAGGTCACCCCGATGGTGAAGATCAACAGCACACTGTTGATCGACGTCTTGTTGATCTGGATGCCGAACTGGTCCATCAGGATCTTCTCGCGGAAGTCGTATCCGTTCATGCCGGTCTGTCCCACGTACAGCGTGACCCGCGTCGCGTCGAGCACGAATTGGTCGGACCGCCACGCCTCGTTCCACTCAGCCAGCGCACCCTGCCGCACCTGACGGTACGAGCTGACCGCTGACTGCCGGAACTCGTCGGGCACCAGGTCGGACTCGTCGAGGATGCGAAACCACTTGCTGATTAACCGGTCTTTGCGGACCCGGTGACGAAAAACCAGCGCCATGTCGTAGACGTAGCGCACCATCTGGAAGCCCTCGATGTCGACTTGCCTGCGGGCCAGATCCAACGAGGCGAGCAACTGCTGGTTGGGCGAAGTCGAGGTGTGGGTCAAAAACGCCTCACCGAACGCGTCCCGGCTGAGCGCTTGGAAATCCTGGTCGCGGATATGGATCATCGACGCCTGCCGCAACGCCGACAGCGACTTGTGGGTGGAGTGTGTCGCATATGCCCGGACGCGGGCACGGCCCGGGTCCGGAAGAAGCCGGTGCTCGGCCCACTCGGCGCGATCGATCCCTTCCATGGAGTCGCGCCACGTCCGGTACTCCTTGGCATAGGCAGGCGACGACAACATCGACTCGAGTTGCTCGGCAGCGATCATCGCGGTGCGCTGCCGCGCCCACGGCACCGCGGTGGCGAACGCGTACCACGCTTCGTCCCACAGGAAGCAGATGTCCGGCTTGATCGCCAGCACTTCCTCCATGACCCGCCGCGGGTTGTAGACGACGCCGTCGAAGGTGCAGTTGGTGAGCAGCAGCATCCGGACCCGGTGCAGCTGGCCGGCCGCGTCGAGGTCCAGCAAGGCCTTTTTGATGGTGTGCAGGGGCACGGCGCCGTAGATGGCGTACGGCTGCAACTCGTATGCGTCCAGGTACAGCGGGTACGCCCCGGCGAGCACCAGGCCGTAGTGATGCGACTTGTGGCAGTTGCGGTCGATCAGCACGATGTCGCCGGGCCGGGTGAGCGCCTGCACGACGATCTTGTTCGCGGTCGACGTCCCATTGGTGACGAAGTAGGTCTGGTTGCTGTTCCAGGTTTTGGCGGCTTTGTCCATCGCCTTTTTGATGTTGCCGTGCGGGTCCAGCAGCGAGTCCAGACCACCCGAGGTGGTCGAGGTCTCAGCCATGAAAATGTTGCGGCCGTAGAACTCCCCCATGTCGTGCAGCGACTTGGAGTTGAAGATGCTGGCGCCACGCGCGACGGGCAGCGCGTGGAACTGGCCGGCCGGCCGCGCCGCGTAGGCCCGCAGCGCATCGAAAAATGGTGTGGAGTAACGGTTTCGGATGCCGGCGAGCACGGTGCAGTGCAGATCGGTGACGTCGTTGAGTCGGTAGAAGGTGCGGTCGTAGACGCCGGGTTCATCCTCGGTCTCGGCGGCGATCGATTCGTCGGTGAGCAGGTATAGGTCGATGTGTGGCCGCAGCTCGCGGATCCATTCCCCGCACTCGACCCAGTCGTGAACGCGGTCGGTGGCAACCACCTCATCCTTGACGCCGAGCAATGTGTTCATCAGCGGGACCCGGTCATGCGACCGCAGCGGGATGTCGTGCCGAATGATCGCCGCCTGAATCTCCCCGTTCAAGGCGACCGCGGTGATCGCGTCCTCGACGCTGCTCACCACCAACAGCTCGAACTGCACAGCGTCGGACGGGTCGCGGATCGCGCGCAGGCATTCCGCCAAGCCCTCGGGAGCCGTGGGAGGCGAATCGTCGGCGAGCAGCACCGTGTAGAACTGCTGTTCCTTGGCCCGGGCCACCAGCTCCTGGTCGGCCAACGACGTCGACGTGTCAAACAGGGCTGCGCGGTCGCCGTATTCGGACAGCAGGCGCACGGCCAGCGACACCTGCTCGGCGAGGCTGACGGTGGCGAGGTGGTCCAGATAGCCGCGGAACGCCGCCAGGTTCTCCGGACCCGGATATATCCAGTAGCGCTCGTAGGCAGCAAGGCGATTGAGCAGACGCCTCACCTTGGCCGCTTCGTGGGTGGTGTCCAGCCCGGCGCGGTCGATCACGGCGAGCTGATGGCAGGCATCGTCGAGCAGATTCCAGGTGTCGATGCGCGAATAGGACGGGTTCGCGACCGCCGCCAATGCGGAAACACAAAGCCGCCTCGGGCGCCTTCCGTCTCGGTCCATCAAGTCAGTGTGTGCCTCGGTCAAGCAACGTGCGGGCTTTTGGTGAATGCCACATCTGCCACACCAGACCCTGAGCGGGGGCAATCGCTATATGCCTGCCTCCGAGCGAAAACCTCCGCCAAGTCGCTCGGAGGCGGGCAAAACACCTGCCGCTGCTGCCAGCGACGGATGAGGCGGCTGTGACGGGTACTCCGCCCGCTAGCCCTCGACTTCGTCGTCACCGCCCGTCGTTCGACCGCGGGTGATCTCCATCCAGCGCCGAACCGGAATGTCCCAACGTCGGGGCGCCGCGTCGGTGACGTCGGACAGCGACCTCACCACGGCCTGCGTCAAGCCCATGATCGCGGCCATCACCGGAAGCAACGGCTGGAACGGCCTGGCCACCGAACGAACCGTCTCGATCCGCCGGGCCAGCACGTAGCGCTCGATCGCGTGATAGAGCCAGGCCCCGACACCCAGCGCGTAGATGGCCAGCGCCGCCGCGATCACCGCCTGCCCGTAGGCCGCGCAGACGACCGCGCCCAACACGACCGTCGCCGCCAGCACGGCCGCAATGACTACACGCAGCTCCAACCGGGTCATGAATCCGCGGTGGGCTCGGGGGCCGCTCCTCGGACCGCTTCTCGAACTGCCTCAGACGCAGCCCTGATCTGTGGCGTCACCAGCATCACCTGGCCCAGCACCCCGTTGACGAAGCCCGGCGATTCGTCGGTCGACAGCTCCTTGGCCAGCTCCACCGCCTCGTCGACAGCGACCGGCGCCGGCACATCGTCGGCATGCAGCAGCTCCCACACCGCGACCCGCAGAATTGCCCGGTCCACGGCGGGTAGTCGTTCCAACGTCCAGCCCTGCAGATGCGACGCGATCAAATCGTCGACGTGTGCCGCGTGCTCGGTGACGCCGCGGGCCACCATCTCCGTGTATGGATGCAGCGGCGCGACATCCGGCTTCGCCTTCGCCAAGGCGCTCCGCGCGTCGGCCGCCTCGGCCGCTGTCACCCCGCGCGCTTCGGCTTCGAACAACAGGTCGACCGCGCGTTTGCGGGCCTGATGACGTCCTTTAACAGGACGCGCGGGCTCGCTCACGCGTTGACGCGCCCCAGATAGCTACCGTCGCGGGAGTCGACCTTGAGCTTGTCGCCGGTGTTGATGAACAACGGCACGTTGATTTGCGCACCGGTTTCCAGTGTCGCGGGTTTGGTGCCGGCACTGGACCGGTCACCCTGCAGACCGGGCTCGGTGTGCGTGACCTCGAGCTCGACGGTCACCGGCAGCTCGAGGTACAGCGGCGCCCCGTTGTGGAACGCCACCTGCACCGGCATCCCCTCCAACAGGAATCGCGCAGCATGCCCGACCAGTGAGTCCGACAAATGGTGCTGCTCGTAGTCCTGGCTGTCCATGAAGACGAAGTCCGAGCCGTCGCGGTAGAGGTAGGTGGTGTCGCGCCGGTCCACGGTTGCGGTTTCCACCTTCACGCCCGCGTTGTAGGTCTTGTCGACCACCTTGCCGGACAGCACGTTCTTTAACTTGGTGCGCACGAACGCCGGCCCTTTGCCGGGTTTGACATGCTGGAACTCGACGATTTGCCACAGCTGGCCGTCGATCGCCAGCACCAGTCCGTTCTTGAAGTCGGCAGTGCTTGCCACGGTCGGTGCATCTCCTAGAGAAAGCCGATTATTGCGTTGGTGGGAGTCCACCAGACACCAGCGGAGCTTACCCGCACCGCAGTCGAGTCCACCGATAGAAGGTAGTTCAGGCTGCCTTACAAGTCGCCGCAAGCGACAGTGCCGAGGCGGCAATTCCGGTCACTGGTCTCGATGTCTTCAGAACGCCATCGGTTGGTTGTAGATGGTCCCGGTTTGGTTTTGGACGGGGTCAGTGCAGCTGATGACGACGTTCCAAAGCGTGCCGGTGGGCAGCTCGGGCGCGAAGTTCAACTGCTCCTCGCCTCCCGGGTTCAGCTGAAATGTCTGGTTGAGCGGCGCCATAGGGGTGCCGATGTCCCGGAGTACATCCATGGTTCCCAGCGTCGGGGTGGCGTTGAAAGTGCAGGAGCCGTATGTGCCGGGGTTCCCGTTTCCGCTGGTGTCTGTGACGGTGACCCTCAGACTGGGCACGTTGTTCATTGTTGACGGGTGGAACTCGGCAGTGGCGGTGTCGGCGCGGGCGGTTCCCGTGCCCAGGCACAGGACGGCGGCTGCGGCCAGGACCATTGCCAACGGAGCGCGGTTTTTTGTCAGGCTGCTGGGGTTCACGATGCGCGTCCCTTTCTGCGGTCGCGGTGTCCCCCGTAGTTTTGTCGCCATCAGGGTAGTAAGACCGCCGACCTCAGCTGCGCTCGCCACGCCGCAGGCAAGAAAGATTTATTCGGACTGTGGTGAGAGCCGAGACTGGCCAGCCATGCGACCTCGTTTCCCAGGTCGACGCGCAGCGCTGGCTAGGCCAGGATGGCCAGTTCTTTGGGGAATCGGGTGAGCAACTCCGGGGCCTGCCCGTCCGGTACGACGAGCGTGTCCTCGATGCGGACGCCGCCGCGGTCGGGTAAGTAGACACCGGGCTCCACGGTCACTACAGAGCCCGCCAGCAGCGTACCGGCGGCCATGGCGTTGATCCCTGGCGCTTCGTGGATCTGCAGCCCCACCCCGTGGCCGAGGCCGTGGCCGAAGTGCTCGCCATGCCCGGCATCGGCGATCAGCTGGCGCGCTGCGGCGTCCACGTCGGCCAGGGTCGCGCCGGCCCGCAGCGCATGACGGCCGGCGCGCTGCGCGGTGCTGACCAGGTCGTAGATCTCGCGCTGCCACTCGGCGGCCTTGCCCAGCACGAACGTCCGGGTCATATCCGAGTGATAGCCGCCGACCAGGGCACCGAAGTCGATCTTGACGAAGTCGCCGGCAGCCAGCACCGCATCGGTTGGCCGGTGATGCGGGATTGCCGAATTCGCCCCGCTGGCCACGATCGTCTCGAAAGAGACGCCGTCGGCGCCGTGGTCGAGCATCAAGGCCTCCAGTTCGCGGCCCACCTCACGCTCGGTTCGGCCGGGCCGCAGCCCGCCCCGGTCCACCAGGTCGCTCAGCGCTGCGTCGGCGGCCTCGCACGCCAACCGCAGCAACGCCACCTCGCCGGCGTCTTTGACTTCGCGCAGCGCTTCTACCGTCTGCGAGGCGCGGACCAGCTCGGTTGCTCCGGCCTGCGCTAACTCGCCGGCCAGCGCGTCGAATCCATCCACGGTCACCACGTGGCTCTCGAAGCCCAACCGTCGTACGCCGGCGGACGCGGCCCGCCCGGCCAGGTGACGCGCGCAGGCCCGCTCGATGGCCACGTCCACGTCGGGTGCCTGCTGGGCGGCCTGGGTTCGGTACCGGCCGTCGGTGGCCAGCACCGGCGGCCGATCGTCGGCGAACACCAGCAGGGCCGCGTTGGACCCGGTGAAACCGCACAGATACCGCACGTTGATCCAGTCGGTGACCAGCATCGCATCCAGTTCGGCCGCATCCAGGCGCACGCCGAGCGCGGCTCGCCGCTGGGAATATGTCACGCCCGGTGACGCTACTCGCTACGCTGAGGCCCCATGACTAACTGGATGCTGCGCGGATTGGTGTTCGGCGGTGCGATGGTCGTCGTTCGCCTGTTCCAGGGATCGCTGATCAACGTGTGGCAGACCCAGGCCGCACTGATCAGCATTGTGCTGCTGGTGCTATTCCTGGCCGGCGTGGTCTTCTGGGGAGTCGTCGACGGCCGCGCCGACGCTGCCGCCAATCCCGACCCCGACCGCCGTTCCGACCTGGCGATGACGTGGCTGCTGGCCGGCTTGGTGGCCGGGGTGGTCAGCGGCGCGGTGACGTGGCTGATCGGGGTGTTCTACAAGGCGCTGTATATCGGCGGGTTGATTAACGAACTCACCGTGTTCGCCGCCTTCACCGCGCTGCTGGTGTTTCTCGGTGCGATCAGCGGGGTCACGCTTGGCCGCTTCTTGATCGACCGCGCGGGTGCTTACAAGCCGCAAGGCGGCGGCGGTGCGGAAGAGCGCGCCGACACCGACGTGTTCGCCGCCGTCCGCTCGGGCGAGGCCGGCAGCGCCGAGGAGGGCGCCTTCCAGCAGGAACAGCCGGGAGCGGTGGCAACGGCCGAACGTGAGGACCACGGCGCGCCGCAGGCCTACAGCGAAGAAGCGGAAGAGACCGCCGAGGTGCCCGCACCGCACAGTGCCGAAACCACCGAGGTGATTCCGACCCACGAGGCCGCGGAGCACACCGAAGAGCTCCCGACCAAACGCGACGAAAGCTAGCGGTTGACGCCCGCCAAATAGCGCAGCGCCAGCAGATAGCCCTGCACGCCGAGCCCGGCGATCACCCCGGTCGCGATGGGGCTCAAATACGAGTGATGCCGAAACTCCTCGCGCGCATACACATTGGAGATGTGCACTTCGATCAGCGGCGCACTCAGCTCGGTGCAGGCATCGCGCAGCGCCACCGATGTGTGCGTCAGCCCGCCGGCGTTGAGCACCACCGGCTCTCGCGCGTCGGCGGCCAGATGGATCCAGTCCAGCAGTTGAGCCTCGCTGTCGCTTTGCCGCACAACGACTTCCAACCCTAACTCGGCTGCCTCGCGTTCGATCATCGTGACCAGGTGGTCGTGGGTGGTGTCGCCGTAGACCTCAGGCTCGCGGCGTCCCAGCCGGCCGAGGTTGGGCCCGTTGATGACGTTGATGTTCACCGGATCCCCACCTCCGCGTATGCCGCCGTCAGCAGCGCCGGGTCGGGCCCCTCCAACCGGCCCGGTTTGGCCAGCCCGTCGAGAACCACGAACCGCAGCACCCCTGATCGGGTCTTCTTGTCGCCGGCCATGTACTCCAGAAGTTCCGGCAAAGCGTCGGCGTCGTAGCCGACCGGCAAACCCAGCGATGCCAGGATGCTGCGGTGACGGTCGGCGGTGGCGTCGTCGAGCCGCCCGGCCAGCCGGCCCAATTCGGCGGCGAACACCAAACCCACCGAAACCGCTGCGCCGTGGCGCCATTGGTAGCCTTCCCGGCGCTCGATCGCGTGGCCCAGGGTGTGGCCATAATTGAGGATTTCGCGCAGCTGAGATTCCTTCTCGTCGGCGGCGACGACCTCGGCCTTGACGGTGACCGCACGCCGGATCAGTTCCGGCAGCACGTCGCCCGAGGGGTCCAACGCCGCCTGCGGGTCGGCCTCGATCCGATCCAGGATCACCGGGTCGGCGATGAAACCGGCCTTGACGACTTCGGCCATGCCGGCCGCAATCTCGTTCCGCGGCAACGTCTGCAACGTCGCCAGGTCGACCAGCACACCAATCGGCTGGTGAAACGCGCCGACCAGGTTTTTACCGGCTTGGGTGTTGATACCGGTCTTGCCGCCGATCGCCGCGTCGACCATGCCGAGCAACGTGGTGGGCACGTGCACGATCGACACACCCCGCAGCCAGGTCGCGGCGGCAAAACCGGCGACGTCGGTGGCGGCCCCGCCGCCGAGGCTGACCAGAGCGTCCTTGCGGCCAACGCCGATGCGGCCCAGCACTTCCCAGATGAACCCGACGACCGGCAAGTCCTTACCGGCTTCGGCGTCGGGGATCTCGATGCGATGAGCGTCGATACCCTGGTCCGCCAGCCGGGCCCGGATCTCCTCAGCAGTTTGCGCCAGCACCGGCTGATGCAGGATCGCGACCCGGTTCCGGCCGGCGAGCAGCCGGTCGAGCTCGGCCAGCAGGCCGGTGCCGATCAGCACCGGGTAGGGCGGGTCGACGGCCACCTGCACGGTGACCGGTGCGTCAGGGTCGATCATTTGCCTGCCTCGGCGCTGCCGTGTCTGCGGGCCGCGGCCAGCGCCGCCGGTGTGGCGGGGGTAGGCGGCGGCCCGGCTAAGGGCTCCGCACTCGGGGCCAGCGAGGACGGCGAGCGGCGCCACGGTGCGCGGCGACGGCCGCGCCCGGGGCCGCACGGCTGCGGATCTTGCAGCCGCGCCACGATGTAGCGGACGACGGCGCCGGGATTGCGACGGTTGGTGTTGACCCGGATGGTGGCGACTTGGCGGTACAACGGAACGCGCTGCGACATCAGCGCTTTGAACTTCGAGTACTTCTCAGCCTCGTCTTTCGCCGCCAGCAGCGGCCGCACGGTGTTGCCGCCGGTGCGTCGCACCCCTTCGGCGGCGGTGATTTCCAAGAAGATGACCGTGTGACCGGCCAGCGCCGCACGAACACCGGGGCTGGTGACCGCGCCGCCGCCGAGCGACAGCACACCATCATGCTCGGCCAGCGCCGTGCGCACCACGTCTTCCTCGATGCGACGGAACTCCTTCTCCCCGTCGGTGGCGAAGATGTCGGCGATGCGGCGTCCGGTCTGCTGTTCGATCGCCGCGTCGGTGTCGAGCAATTTGACGTCGAGCGCCTTGGCCAGCCGTCGTCCAATCGTGGACTTGCCCGATCCCGGGAGTCCAACGAGTACGGCCTTGGGCGCCAATGGAATCACCCTCCTACCGACCGAGCTCGGACTTCGGCGGCCGGTTCACGCTCGGCGACCGAGCGCAGGTAGGCCTCGACGTTGCGGCGCGTCTCGGCCAGCGAGTCGCCGCCGAATTTCTCCAGCGCCGCGCGGGCCAACACCAGCGCCACCATGGTTTCGACCACCACGCCGGCGGCCGGCACCGCGCACACGTCGGAACGCTGGTTGATCGCGACTGCCTCGTCGCCGGTTGCCATGTCGACGGTGGCCAGCGCCCGCGGCACGGTTGAGATCGGTTTCATCGCCGCCCGTACCCGCAGCGGCTGGCCGTTGGTCATCCCGCCTTCCAGGCCGCCGGCCCGGTTGGTCGAGCGGACAACACCGTCGGGCCCGGGGTACATCTCGTCATGAGCGCGGCTGCCGCGGCGGCGAGCGGTGGTGAACCCGTCGCCGATCTCCACACCCTTGATCGCCTGGATGCCCATCACCGCGGCGGCGAGCTGGCTGTCGAGCCGGTTGTCGCCGCTGGTGAACGATCCCAGCCCGACCGGCAGGCCCACCGCGACGACCTCCACCACACCGCCGAGGGTGTCGCCGTCCTTCTTGGCGGCTTCGATCTCGGCGATCATCGACTTCTCGGCCGCTTGGTCGAAGGCTCGGACCGGGCTGTCGTCGATCGCATCCAAGTCGCCGGCCTGGGGCGGCGGACCGTCGTAGGGCTGCGATGCGCCGATCGAGATGACGTGCGAGAGCACTTCGACGCCGAGGGCTTGCCGCAAGAACAGCCGGGCGACAGTGCCGGCCGCCACCCGCGCGGCAGTCTCCCGGGCGCTGGCCCGCTCGAGCACCGGGCGCGCGTCGTCAAAGCCGTATTTGAGCATGCCGGCGTAGTCGGCGTGGCCGGGCCGCGGCCGGGTGAGCGGGGCATTGCGCGCTCCGCCTTCCTGGTCCAACTGGCCCTGGTCGACCGGGTCGGGTGCCATCACCGTCTCCCACTTCGGCCATTCGGTGTTGCCGATCTCGATGGCGATCGGGCCGCCGAGGGTGACGCCGTGCCGCACGCCGGCCAGCATGGTGACCTGGTCCCGCTCGAACTTCATCCGGGCGCCGCGGCCGTAGCCGAGCCGGCGGCGGGCCAGCTGGTCGGCGATGTCCTCGGACGTCAGGTTGACGCCGGCGACCATGCCTTCGACCATGGCCACCAGCGCCCGGCCGTGGGATTCACCGGCAGTGGTCCATCGCAACACGTGTCCCATCTTCCCACGACCGGCGCGCCGCCGGGTGAGGCCTCAGCCTGTACGTCGCGACCGTCGCACAGCGATGAGCTGCCAGACGCCCAGCACCAGCGCGACGCCGCCGGCGCCGGCCAGCGCCCAGTTGCCCGCGACGCTCAGCGGAAGCCAGCCAAGCGCTGCCGCCGCCCACACGGTTGGTGCAAGCAGCAGGTTGGACACCCCGAAACCCAGCAACAGCCCGCGAGAGGCGGGCCGGGTCCGGTTCAGGACGAACAGCAGCGCGAGGCCGCCGACGACGAACGACAACCCGCCGACGAGAAGCCCCGCGCGCGGCACGTTCCACGAGTGACCCAGCGGACCGCTCAGCGCGGAGACAACCGCGCCTGCGGCGGTCCAAAACCCGAGGTCGGCGCGGATGGATCGCCAGCGGCTGTCGTCGGTCTGGCGGGGTCTGGCTGAAATCGATGCACTTGTCATGTCGCGATGATGCGGCGAAAACCACTGCCAACTCGACCAAAGCCGCTGCCAGAGACTGCCAGTAACAGCGCGTTACATGTAACATTGCTGGATGGCTGAGCGCGAAGAATCATCGGTTCGTCGGCGAGTCGCTGACCATCGGGCGCGTTTGCGCCGTCAGGGATTGCGCCCGATTCAGATTTGGGTGCCCGATGTCAGGGCGCCCGGCTTTGCCGCTGAAGCCCATCGTCAATCGGCGCTGGCTGCAGCCAGCCCATATGAGCCCGAAGATCAGGCGTTCGTCGATGCCATCTCAGAGTTTGGTCACCCCAACGAGGACAGGGAGTGAGGCGCGGAGAGCTCTGGACCGCCGCTGGCGGAGGGCATTACGCCGGCAAGCCCCGCCCGGTGCTTATCGTCCAAGACGATTTGTTCGACGCGACGGCGTCGATCACGGTGTGCCCGCTGACCACCGATCCCACCGATATCCCGCTGCTGCGGATAGCCCTGGATCCCACCAAGACCAACGGACTGGCTGACGCGAGCCGCATCATGCTCGACAAGGCGACCACGATGCCGCGCGCCAAACTCGGCGACCGCATCGGATCCGTGTCCGATACCGACATGGCCGCCCTCTCGCGAAGCCTGGTGGTTTTCCTCGGCCTGGCCTGATTGCCTGACCCGTACAGCCCTCGCTACAGCTGGGTCAGCCCCAGCGCCGCTGCGCTCGCGGCACACATCGACGGGCCGTGCGGCACCGTCGTCGCCGACCAGCCGAACCGGGCCACCACCCCGACCACCGCGGTCAGCAGCGGCGCGCCGATTGCGGCGAGCAACCACACGTCGTCGCCGAAGCAGCCGGTCAGCGCGCCCAGCCCGAGCGCCAGCTTCACATCGCCGGCACCCATCGCCGTCGGCGCCACTTCATGGACCACCAGATACACCGCGGTCAGCAGCGCTGCCCCCAGCGCAGCGGCCGGGCCGTGTCCGAAGTTGGCTGCGGCGAGCATGATCACCGCGAAGCCCGGCAGGGTGAGCCAGTTGGGCAGCCGGTACTGGCAGATGTCGTAGCCGGTCAGCGCGCCCATCCATAGCAGAGCCGTCGCGATCAGCATGCGCGGCACGCTAACCCAATGCGGCGATCATCGCCTCTCGCGGCGCAGGCAGCCCTGTGAATTGTTCGACTTGCGCGAATGCCTGATGCAGCAGCATCTGCAGGCCGCTGATCGCCTGACCGCCCGCCGCGGTTACCGCGTCGGCCAACGGCGTCGGCCACGGGTCGTAGATGGCGTCCAGCAGCACCGGCACGCCCGCCAGCGTCTCGGCATACCGTGCCGCCACCTCCGGCGGCAGCGTGTTGACCAGCACCGTCGCACCGGATACGGCGTCAGGCAATGCATCGCTGTCAAGCTTGCAAAACTCGGCCGTCACGCCAACCCGCTCGCCCAACTCCACCAAACGTGTCGCCTTGTCCGGATTGCGGGCCACCACAGTGATATCGCCGACGCCCAACTCGGCCAGCGCCACAATCGCTGCCGGGGCGGTGCCGCCGGCGCCCGCCACCACCGCCGCGCCCGAGACCGGCCCCAATGCCCCCGTGACACCGTCGATGTCGGTGTTGTCGGCGCGCCAGCCGCGCGGCGTCCGCAGCAGGGTGTTGGCCGATCCGACCAGCTCGGCCCGATCGGTGCGCTCGTCGGCGAACCATAGCGCGGCAAACTTTCCCGGCATCGTCACCGAGACGCCGACCCACTCCGGCCCGAATCCGCCGACCACGTTGGGCAGCTCGTCGGCCCCGCACTCGATCCGCTCGTAGGTCCAGTCGAGGAGACCCAGCGCGCGGTAGGCGGCCAGATGTAGCTGCGGAGAGCGCGAATGGGCGATCGGCGAACCGAGAACGCCGGCTTTCCTAGCGCGCGCTGTCGAGGACACCGTTGCGTTTGGCCAGCTCGATGTTGGCCAGATGCTGCTGGTAGTCGCGGGTGAACAGCGTCGTGCCCTGCGCGTCGATGGTCACGAAGTACAGCCAGTCGCCGTCGTCGGGATGCTCGGCCGCTTTGAGTGCGTCGGTGCCCGGCGAACAAATCGGCGTCGCCGGCAAGCCTTCGGAAACGTAGGTGTTCCAAGGGGTTTGCTGCGCGCGGTCGGCGTCGGTGGTGGCGACTTCCCGGCGGTCCAGCGGATAGTTCACCGTCGAGTCGAACTCCAACGTGCGGTGCTCGGCCAGCCGGTTGTAGATGACGCGGGCAACCTTCGGGAAGTCCTGTGGTTTGGCCTCACGCTGGACCAGCGACGCGACCACCAAAACGTTGTACGGCGACATGTTCATCGCGGTCGCGGTGTCCAGCAGCCCCGATTTCACGTACTGGCTCGTGCTAGTGCTGATCAGCGTCTCCAGAATCGTCTGGGGAGAGCCCGACGGATTGACGTTGAACGTTCCCGGCGCGATCAGGCCTTCGATCCGGCGGTGATCGTCGCCCATCCGGGTGAGCGGGTCGACGGCCCACGCCGGCACCGAAAGCGAAGCCGGCGCGGCCTTTTCCGCGGCCGTCCGCAGCTCGGCCGCCGAGACGCAGTGCGTGTCCCCGTCCAAATCGACGCAGGTGGCCTTGGAGATCATGGTGAAGATGCCGGGAGTGACGGCGTTGGTCTTGACGTCGGTGGTGTCGTCGAGCTGCTGCCCCTCGGGGATCACCAGCTTGCCCACCCGGCTTTGCGGATCGACGAGCCGCTTGACCGCGGTCGCCGCAGGAATCTCGGTGCGCATCCGGTAGTAGCCCGGCTGGATCGACGAGATCGCCTCATTGCCTTCCGCGGCCTCGACGAACGCTTTGACGGTGCGGACGACATCGTATTTGTGCAGCGTCTCGCCGATCGCGGTGGTCGAGTCGCCGGCGTGGACCTGGATGACCAAGTCCTTTTTGCCGCTGCCGGCGTAGTCATTCTGCGGGCCGAAGCTGTGCCACAGTTTGGAGCCCAGGAACACGGCCGCCACAACCACGACGACCAGCAGACCGACGGCGAATCCGAGCGCAATGCGCCGGCGACGACGGCCGCGCTCAGCGCGGAGCCGTTCGGCGCGCGACCGTCCCCGACGCGGCGGCCCGACCGCCACGGGTCCTGGTCGCGACCCGCTGCGCCCGGCTTCGCCGCGCTGGCGATCGCCACGGGGCTGGGCGCGGGTGTGCCCTCGGCCGTCAGACACCGTTGACCTCCCCGGGCAACACGGCGCGGCGTTCGTCGAGCCAACCCTGCAGGATCGCCACCGCCGCCGCCTGGTCGATGACCCTACGCTGGCTCTTGGCCCGCACCCCCGCCTGGCGCAGCGATCGCTGCGCGCTGACGGTGGTCAGCCGCTCGTCGGCCAGCCGGACCGGGACCGGCGCGATCCGGCGGGCCAGCACGTCCGCCAGCTCGATGGCGTCGCGAGCCGACGGGCCGGTGCGGTCGGCCAGGGTTCGCGGCAACCCTACGACCACCTCGACCGCCGGCAGCTCGGCGACCAGCTCGACCAGTCGCCGCAGATGCTTGCCCGACCGGTCGCGGCGGACCGTTTCCACCGGGGTGGCCAGGATGCCGTCCGGGTCACTGCAGGCCACGCCGATGCGCACGCTGCCGGCATCGATGCCGAGCCGCCGTCCGGGTCCGGGATCGTCCCCGCCGGGCCGGTCCGGCAAGCGGTGCGCAGCGTCCACTCAGCTGACCCGCGCTATCTCTGTTCGGAGCGCAGCCAGTGCGGCTTCTATGCCCGATGGATCCTTCCCGGAGCCCTGCGCCAGGTCGGCCTTGCCGCCGCCCCGGCCGTCGACGGCTCCGGCGAGCTGCTTGACCAAGTCGTTGGCCCGGATGCCCAGGCCTTGGGCGGCCGGGTTGGCGGCGACCGCGTACGGCACCGTGCCACCTTCGCCTTCGGCGATCAGCGCGACCACCGCCGGGTCGCTGCCCAGCTTGCCGCGGATGTCACCGACCAGAGCGCGCAGATCCGCCGCGGTCATCCCGGCGGACATCCGCTGCGCCACCAGACGGACGTTACCGATGCGCTGCGCCCCGGCGGCGGCATTGACCGCAGCGGACCGCGCGGTGGCCAGCCGGCTGCGCTCGAGTTCCTTTTCGGCGGCTTTGAGCCGCTCGACCAGATTCGCCACCCGGGCGGGCACCTCTTCGGAGGGCACCTTGAGTGACGAGGCCAGCCCGGCCATCAGCGCACGTTCCTTGGCCAGGTGCTGGAACGATTCCAGCCCGACATACGCCTCCACCCGACGCACCCCGGAACCCACCGACGACTCGCCCAGGATCGTCACCGGGCCGATCTGGGCGGAGTTGTGCACGTGCGTGCCGCCACACAGCTCCAGCGAGAACGGGCCACCGATCTCCACCACCCGCACCTGTTCGGGATAGCTCTCACCGAATAGCGCCAACGCTCCCATCGACTTTGCCTTTTCAAGCTTTTCGGTGAAGGTATGCACCTCGAAGTCGGCCTGCACGGCCTGGTTGGTCACTTCTTCGATCTGGGTGCGTTGCTCTTCGGTCAGCGGACCCTGCCAGTTGAAGTCGAACCGCAAATAACCCGGCCGGTTCAGCGAACCTGCCTGAACCGCGTTGGGCCCCAGCACTTGTCGTAGCGCCGCGTGCACCATGTGGGTGCCGGAGTGCCCCTGGGTGGCGCCTTTGCGCCAGCCGGGCTCGACGGCCGCGGTGACGACATCGCCCTCGACGAACTCCCCGGATTCCACGTTGACCCGGTGCACCCACAGTGTTTTCGCGATCTTCTGCACATCGGTTATCGCGGCGCGGGCGCTTTCACTGGCGCCGGTGCCGCTGATGGTGCCGACGTCAGCGACCTGCCCGCCCGACTCGGCGTAGAGCGGCGTGCGATCCAACACGAGTTCGACTCGGTCGGCGATCGCGGCGTCGCCGTGCGCGCCGTGCGCGATCACCGGCACGCGCTTGCCGTCGACGAAGATCCCTAGGATCCGGGCTTCAGACGTCAGTTCGTCGAAACCGGTGAACTCGGTGGGTCCGGCGTCGACCAGTTCACGGTAGGCCGTGAGATCGGCGTGCGCATGCTTGCGCGCGGCGGCGTCGGCCTTGGCCCGCTGGCGCTGCTGCAACATCAGCTCGTGGAATCCCGTTTCGTCGACCTGCAGGCCGGCCTCGGCGGCCATCTCGAGGGTGAGCTCGATCGGGAAGCCGTAGGTGTCGTGCAGGGTGAACGCATCCGAGCCGGACAGCACCTCCGCGCCGGACGCCTTGGTGGCGCCGGCCACCTCGTCGAACAGCCGCGACCCGGACTGCAGTGTCCGGTTGAACGCAGTCTCCTCGGCTACCGCGATGCGCCTGATCCGGTCGAAATCGGCCACGAGTTCGGGGTACGACGGGCCCATCGCGTCGCGCACGGTGGCCATCAGGTCGCCGACGATCGGCTCCTCGATGCCCAGCAGCTTGGCCGAGCGGATCACCCGGCGCAGCAGACGGCGCAACACATAGCCGCGGCCGTCATTGCCGGGACTGACGCCGTCGCCGATCAGGATCGCGGCGGTGCGGCTGTGATCGGCGATGATGCGGTAGCGCACATCGTCCTCAGGTGTGCCGTGGTTTCCATATGGGCGCGGTGCGCGTGCGGCCACCAAATCGATGACCGGGCGCAGCAGATCGGTCTCGTAGACGTTGTGCACGCCCTGCAGCAGCACCGCGACTCGCTCGACGCCCATCCCGGTGTCAATATTCTTGCGCGGCAACGGTCCCAAGATCTCGTAGTCGTCCTTGGCGCTGCCTTCGCCGCGCTCGTTTTGCATGAACACGAGGTTCCAGATCTCGATGTACCGCTCTTCGCTGGCCAGCGGTCCGCCTTCGGGACCGTACTCGGGGCCCCGGTCGTAGTAGATCTCCGAGGACGGGCCACACGGACCGGGAATGCCCATCGACCAGTAGTTGTCGGCCATGCCGCGACGCTGAATCCGCTCGGCGGGCAGACCGGCGACTTCCTCCCACAGCCGCGCTGCTTCGTCGTCATCCAAATAGACCGTCGCCCAGAGTTTTTCGCGATCAAATCCGTAGCCGCCCTCGGCAACGGAGTTCGTCAGCAGGCTCCACGCCAATTCGATGGCGCCGCGCTTGAAATAGTCGCCGAACGAGAAATTGCCGGCCATCTGGAAAAAGGTGTTGTGCCGGGTGGTGATCCCGACTTCGTCGATATCGGGCGTGCGGATGCACTTCTGGATGCTGGTGGCCCTCGTGTACGGCGGTGTGCGCTGCCCCAGAAAGAACGGCACGAACTGGACCATGCCCGCGTTGACGAACAGCAGGTTGGGGTCGTCGAGGATCACCGAGGCGCTCGGCACCTCGCTGTGACCCGCTTTCACGAAATGATCGAGGAACCGCTTCCTGATCTCGTGTGTCTGCACTTTTCCGCTTCCTTCAGCCGCTGGCCGGCCCAGCCAATTCTTAACGTTTTGAGGGCCTCATCGACCGCATTACAGTACCGGTCCGGCTACCCAGCCTGCGCCTGCTGCCATCTCAACCGTTGAGAAAAGTCAACCGCACCGAGCGCCGGGGATTGTCTCGGTTGAGGTCGACCAGGACCACGCTCTGCCAGGTCCCCAGCATCAGTTCGCCACCCTGCACGGGCACCGATATCGACGGCGCGACGATCGCCGGCAGCACATGGTCAGCGCCGTGGCCATGTGACCCATGCGCATGCCGGTAGCGGTCATCGCGCGGCAACAGCCGCTCCAGGGTGTCGACGAGGTCGTCGTCGGAACCGGCGCCGGTCTCGATGATGGCCACCCCCGCCGTGGCGTGCGGGACGAAGACGTTGCAGAGCCCGTCGCCCCGCGGGAAGCAAAACGCACGAACTGACTCGGTCAAATCGACGATACGGCGACGCGCGGTGTCCACATCCAGCACATCGGTATTCACCCGATCCAGCCTACGGGGCAGGCTCGGTGACCTGCCAATCTAACGCCGTCGATGCTGGCCGAGCACACTCGCATTTTGCCCATTGCCACAGCGAATCCGGCGGAGGAAGGTGTTGGGTGAACCGGTGGCGCCACCGGGGCGCTGCCCCGAGAGGAAAGGGGTGGATCGTGTACGCGCGCTCTACCACTATCCAGGCGCAACCATCGTCCATCGACGCGGGAGTTGCGCACGTTCGCGATGCCGTCATGCCGAGGCTTCCGGAGGTCGACGGCTGTGTCGGCTTGTCGTTGTTGGCCGACCAGCAGACTGGCCGGTGCATTCTGACCACCGCGTGGGAAACCGAGGAGGCGATGCACGCCAGTGCCGAGCAGATCCGGCCGATCCGCGATCAAGCGGCGGACGCGTTCGGCGGTATCGGCAGCCCAATGGTCGAAGAGTGGCAGATCGCAGTGCTGCATCGTGATCACCGCTCAGGTGAAGGCGCCTGCGCGCGGGCGATCTGGGTCAAATTGCCGCCCGATCAACTCGACGCGGGCATCGAGTTCTACAAGACGTCTGTCCTGCCCGACCTCGAGGTGCTCGACGGGTTCTGCAGCGCGAGCCTGCTGGTGGATCGCGCATCCGGGCGCGCGGCGAGCTGCACGTCCTTTGACAGCTTCGAGGCGATGGAACGCAGCCGGGAGCAGGCAACGGCCTTGAAGAACACGAAGATATTGGAAGTAGGCGCTGAGGAGCTCGACGACAGCGAGTTTGCACTCCGGCTCGCCCATCTGCGGGCGCCCGAACTGGTCTAATCACGGTTTAGGGGGAGACCGGCCGAGCCGAGGGACTCGGTGTCGGCTGGTATTGCCTTGTGCCATTACCGAACAAACGCAGCGGCTTTGCCCATTGTCATGCCGAATCCAGCGGAGGAAGGTGGTTAGTGGAACCGGTGGCGCCACCGGGGCGCTGCCCCCAGCAAGGAGGGGATGTGTACGCGCGCTCTACCACTATCGATGCGCAGCCGTCGTCCATCGACGCCGGGATCGCGCATGTTCGCGGCGTGGTCATGCCCACGCTCCAGAAAGTCGACGGATGTCTTGGTGTGTCGTTGTTGGTCGACCGCGGCTCCGGTCGTTGTATTGCGACCAGCTCGTGGGAGACCGAACAGGCGATGCGCGCCGGCGCCGAGTTGGTACGACCGGTTCGCGATCAAGCCGCGCAGATGTTCGGCGGTAGCCCGACGGTCGACGAATGGGAGATCGCGGTTCTGCACCGAGACCACCCCTCCGCCCCGGGTGCCGGCGTGCGGGCCACCTGGCTCAAAGTGCGGCCCGACCAGTTCGACCGGGCCATCGAGTTCTACCGGGAGTCGGTGCTGCCGGCGATCGAGGAGCTCGAAGGTTTTTGTAGCGCAAGCCTGATGATCGACCGGACGTCCTGGCGGGCGGTGTCGTCGTCGACGTTCGACAGCCTCGACGCCATGCAGCGCAACGAAGAACGCGCCCGATCGCTGCGTACCGCTCGGCTTCGCGACCTCGGCGCCGACCAGTTCGACGTCGGCGAGTTCGAACTGGCGATCGCCCACCTGCGGGTGCCGGAGCTGGTCTAGCGCTTTTTGCGCCGCTAGGGCAGCGCGTCGCCGGGGAAACCGCGGCACGGGTGCACCTCGAAGGTGAACACTCCGGCTCGCACCCCAGGATCGTCGTTCATGACGGCGATGGTTTCGTCGACGGTCCCGGTGAACACGCCGATGCCGCAGACGTCGGATCCGTCGGCGACCGGCAGCACCACCGGGAGCACGCCGTCGTCGCGCAGCCCGAAGTTGCGCCGGCCGTGCTCCCAGATGGTCGCCGGCGCCGAGTCGTCGGTGAAGCTGGGACCCTGCTTGAGGATGACGACGCTGTACGCCTTCGCGGTCGGCAACAGGGCATTCATCTCGTCATCGGTGAAGGTTTTCATCGGCCGCCCTTCCGTATTCGCCTGGCCATCTTCACATGTGTGGACTCAGCGGCCTCTGCAGGCACTGGCAGGAGAATTAGTGCCTTCTTTAGTTTGATGGCGCGGGTGATATCGGTGCCCGCCCGCATCCGCGGTGATATCGCATGCGACGTCTTTTCCAGCGCCATGCCACCACCTCCGCAGGTGCAGGTGGGACTGGTGTGGCGGCGACGAATCAGCCGCGCCTAGCTTGCGCTTGCGCCGGATGATCGCGCGCAGCCGCTCGAGTCGGCCGGCAATCTCCCGCTCGGCGCCGTGACCGGTGGGGCGGTAGTAATCCACGCCGACCAGCTCGTCCGGTGGATACTGTTGCGGCACAACACCATCCGGATCATCGTGGGAGTATTTGTAACCCTGCGCGTTGCCCAGCCCCGCGGCGCCCGAGTAGTGGCCGTCGCGCAGATGCGGCGGCACCAGACCGGCCTTGCCTGCTTTGATGTCGGCCATCGCCGCGCCCAGCGCGGTGGTCACAGCGTTCGACTTGGGCGCGGTTGCCAGGTGCACCGTCGCGTGCGCCAGGGTCAACTGCGCTTCGGGCATGCCGATCAGTTGCACAGTCTGCGCCGCGGCGACGGCGGTCTGCAGCGCGGTGGGGTCGGCCATCCCGATGTCCTCACTCGCCAAGATCATCAGCCGTCGTGCGATGAATCTCGGATCCTCACCCGCGACCAGCATCCTGGCCAGGTAGTGCAATGCGGCGTCGACGTCGGAGCCGCGCACCGATTTGATGAACGCGCTGATGACGTCGTAGTGCTGATCGCCGTCGCGGTCGTAGCGGACCGCGGCCTGGTCCAGGGATTGCTCGATGGCCTCGACAGTGACCTGCTCCCCCGCCTCGGCCGCCACCTCCAAAGCGGTCAGCGCGCGTCGGGCGTCGCCGGCTCCGAGCTGCACCAGTAGGTCAACGGCATCGGGCTCGACCACCTGCCCGTTCAATCCCCGCGGGTCCTCGATCGCGCGCTGCACCACCGTGCGGATGTCGTCGGCGCTCAGTGGCCGCAGCTGCAGGATCAACGACCGCGACAGCAGCGGGGCCACGACAGCGAACGACGGGTTCTCGGTGGTGGCCGCCACCAGCAGCACCACCCGGTTCTCGACCGCGGACAACAACGCGTCTTGCTGAGTTTTGGAGAACCGGTGAACTTCGTCGATGAACAGCACGGTCTGTTCACCGTGGGCGGCGGCGCGACGAGCCAGGTCGATCACCGCACGGACTTCTTTGACCCCGGCCGACAACGCCGACAGCGCCTCGAATCGCCGGCCGGTGGCTTGCGAGATCAGCGCGGCCAGCGTGGTTTTGCCGCTGCCGGGTGGGCCGTAGAGGATGACCGATGCGACGCCCGAGCCCTCGATCAAGCGCCGCAGCGGCGAGCCGGGTTGTAACAGGTGGTCCTGTCCGACCACCTCGTCGAGACTGGCCGGACGCATTCGTACCGCCAACGGCGCAGCGGCCGAGCCGCCCTGCGCGCGTTCGGTCGAGCTGGTGGCGTCAGGGACGTCGAACAGACCGTCGGACACGATGTCAGGCATACCACGCCGCCTCGACACGGCATCGCGATGTCCGGGTCCCAGCGGGGCGGCCTATTACTTGCTAAGTTCGCGGAGGCATAAGCCTCCATAACTCCACGCGGCAGGAGCGGCTATGAGCCCGAGCGATCCCTGGGGTGGTAACCCCGATCCCAGCGACCATCCAGCGCCCGGCTACGGACCACCGCCCGGACCACCACCCGGATACGGACCACCCCCCGGACCACCACCCGGATACGGACCACCGCCCGGACCGCCACCGGGATACGGACCACCGCCGGGTTACGGCGCGCCCCCACCGCCGCCCCCGGGCTACGGGCCGCCGCCCGGCTACGGATCGCCGCAGCCCGGCTACCCACCCCGACCCGGTTATCCCCCGCCTCCCGGGCAGGCGTTCGACATCGGTGAGGCGTGCCGCTGGGCGTGGAACAAGTTCAGCAAGAACCCGGTGCCGCTGATCGTTGCGATGTTGGTGTACGCGGTGATCGGGTTGGTCGTGCACGTGCTGGCGTTCGTGTTGCTGGGTGGCCTCAACGCCAACACCGCCGAAGTCGACAACGGCTACGGCACATCTTTCGCGACGAGTTTCGGCACCGGTGGGACGCTCGTGCTGTCAATCGTGTCGTTCGTGTTCGGCATCTTCGTGCAGGCCGCATTCTTATCCGGAGGGCTCGACCTCGCCGACGGGCGGCCGGTGAGCATCGGCTCATTTTTCAAGCCGCGCAATTTCGGCACGGTAGTCCTGGCGGCCGCACTGCTCAGCGTGATCAGCGTGGTCTTGGACCTGCCGACGCTGGTCCCCAACGTGCTTCTCTCCTTGTTGTCGTTCGTGGCGATCGTCGTCTTCACGTTCTTCGCGCTGTTCACGATCGCCTTCGCGACCGATCGCGGCCTACCGCCGATCGACGCGTTGAAGGCCAGCTTCACCACGGTCCGGTCGCATGTCGGCGACACGCTGCTGTCTTTCCTGGTGCAGGGTGTGGTGCTGTTCCTCGGCTTCTTGGCCTGCGGCATCGGCATCATCGTGGGCGCTCCGCTGGCGCTGCTGATCCAGGTCTACACCTACCGTCGCCTGTCCGGTGGCCCGGTCGCGCCGCTGACCCCGTAGGTGTTGTCAGGGCTGCGTGACGAAGTCGATCAACTCCTCCACCCGGCCGATCAGCGCCGCGTCGAGATCGGTCCAGTCGCGGACTTGGCCGCGGATACGTCGCCATGCCGCGGCGACGTCAGCGGGGCCGGCGTGCGGCCAGCCCAGCGCCTGACACACCCCATGTTTCCATTCGATTCCGCGCGGTATCACCGGCCACTCTGCAAGACCCAACCGGGCCGGTTTGACGGCTTGCCAGATGTCCACGAACGGATGCCCGACCACCAGCGTGTGCGCACCGCCCGGGCCCCGGCGGACCGCTTCGGCCAGCCGTGCTTCCTTGGAACCGGGCACCAGATGGTCGACCAGCACACCGAGCCGTCGGGTCGGGCCGGGCCGGAATTGCTCGACAACACCGACGAGATCATCGACTCCGCCGAGATATTCGACAACCACCCCCTCGATCCGCAGATCGTCACCCCACACCTGCTCGACGAGCTCGGCGTCGTGGCGACCCTCCACGTAGATCCGGCCGGCCCGGGCCACCCGGGCGCGGCTCCCCGTCACCGCCACCGAGCCCGACGACGTGCGGCTGACGGCCTTGGGTGACGGGCCTCGCGGCGCGGTCAGGATCACCGGTTTGCCATCGACCAGGTAGCCCGGACCGATCGGGAACGGCTTGATACGGCCGTGCCGGTCCTCGAGCTCCATCCGGCCGTACTCGACACGCACCACCGCACCGACGTAGCCGGTCTGGGCATCCTCGACGACCATGCCGAGTTCTATTGGTAATTCGACCGAGCGCACCTTCCGCGCGTTGTGCGGGTCGCGGGCCAGCTCGTCCGAACCGTAACGATCGTCCACCCGAGCGATCCTAGGAACGGCGACGCCCAAATCCCGGTAACGCCACTCGGCCGAAATCCGCTCAGCTGCCGCCGATCACGAACGCGACGGCCAACATTGCTCAATCGCGCAGCGTTCGACCCTGCGCGTCAGTGACGTTGCCTGCGATGATCACGATTCCATCGATGAATCCCCACAGCGCGCCTATTCCGAGGGTCAGCACGGTAGCCACGATTTGAAGCACGCCAATCGTGGTGTAGCCGAGATAAAAGCGGCCAACGCCAAACCCGCCGAGAAAAATCTGCAGCAGTCCGGCCACGATCTTGCTCTTGTCCGACAGCGGTCGCCCGTTCGCGTCCAGCCCGTAACCTCCGCCGCGATATGGTTCCATGCTCGAGAACGATGGGGGAAGCGGTTCCATCCACCGCGAGCCATCCCAATACCTCTGTTCGGGTCCACCGCCGGGATCCGGATACCAGCCGGGCGCAGGTTGTTGAGACGTCATGTTTACTCGCTCTCTGGCAAAGATGGTCGGGCCATGCCCAAGGCCTCGCAGCGGTCAATAGTGACGCCAATCATGACATCGCAAACCCCGATATGTGGCGCTATGCGCTATCCATCATTCGCTCTCAACGATCCAGACTGTGCGTTGCGGAGATCCGGCATCACGACGTTGAATCGCCCTGCGCTGCGGCATTCTCACCGTTGTGATGTGATCAGCGGTTATGACCATCAAAGTTGCGCTGGAGCACCGCACCAGCTACACCTTTGACCGGCCGGTCCGGGTGTATCCGCACGTGGTGCGGCTGCGCCCGGCACCCCACTCACGCACGCCCATCGAGGCCTACTCGCTGCGGATCGAGCCGGCCGACCACTTCATCAACTGGCAACAGGACGCGCTCGGCAATTTCCTTGCCCGGCTGGTATTTCCGAATCCCACGAGCCGGCTGACCATCACCGTCGGGCTGATCGCCGACCTCAAGGTGATCAACCCGTTCGACTTCTTCATCGAGGACTGGGCCGAGATCTGGCCTGCCGGTGGCCTGACCTATCCCAAAGCACTTGCCGACGACCTGGAACCGTACTTGCGGCCGATCGACGAAGACGGCGACGGCTCCGGGCCGGGTGGGCTCGTGACCGAATGGGTGCGCGACTTCTCCGTCCGCGCGGGCACTCGCACCATCGACTTCCTGGTCGCGCTCAACCAGGCGGTCAACGCCGACGTCGGCTACAGCGTCCGGATGGAACCCGGCGTTCAGACACCCGACGTGACGCTGCGCACCGGGATCGGCTCGTGCCGTGACTCCGCATGGCTGCTGGTGTCGATCCTGCGCCAGTTCGGGTTGGCCGCCAGGTTCGTGTCCGGCTACCTGGTACAGCTGGCATCCGACGTCGCAGCGATCGACGGGCCGTCGGGGCCGCCCGCCGACTTCACCGACCTGCACGCCTGGGCCGAGGTGTACATCCCCGGCGCCGGCTGGATCGGGTTGGACCCGACGTCGGGGCTGTTCGCCGGCGAGGGCCACATCCCGCTGGCCGCCACCCCGCACCCGGCGACCGCAGCCCCGATCAGCGGCGGCGTCGATCCCTGCGGATCGGTGTTGGAATTCTCCAACACCGTCACCCGCGTGCATGAAGACCCACGCGTGACCCTGCCCTACACCGACGAGGCCTGGCAGACGATCTGCGCGGTGGGCCGGCAGGTCGACGAGCGACTTACCGCCGGCGACGTCCGGCTCACCATCGGCGGCGAACCCACCTTCGTCTCGGTGGGCATCCACCCAGACACGTCAGCCGAGGAGTGGACCACCGCCGCCGACGGCCCGGACAAGCGCCGCCGGGCATCCGATTTGGCTGCGCGGCTGAAAGCGGCCTGGGCGCCGCAGGGGCTGATCCAGCGCGGCCAGGGCAGGTGGTATCCCGGTGAACCGTTGCCACGCTGGCAGATTGCGCTGTACTGGCGCGCCGACGGGCAGCCGCTGTGGACCGACGACTCGCTGCTGGCCGATCCTTGGCGTACCGACGCGAATCGCCCGCCCGCCGATAGCGAGACGGCTTACCAGCTGGTCGCCGGGATCGCCGACGGCCTGGGATTGCCGCCCTCGCAGGTGCGCCCGGCCTACGAGGACCCGCTGTCGCGGCTGGCGGCGAAAGTCCGTCAACCGCAAGGTGATCCGGTGGCTCCCGACGACGATCTCGGCCCCGCCGTCAAGGACATCGCCGCTGGTCGCGCCGCGCTGCTGGCGCGTCTCGACGAATCCATCACGACCGCAACAGCATTCGTGCTGCCGCTACACCGCCGCGACGACGATCTGGGCTGGGCCAGCGCAGACTGGCAGCTGCGCCGCGGCCGCATCGTGCTGCTGGACGGGGATTCTCCGGCGGGTCTGCGACTGCCGCTGGATTCGATCAGCTGGCGGCCGACGCCGACGTCCTTCGTCGCCGACCCGACAGCCGTCGGGGATGCGATAAGCCTGTCGGATGGCGAGACGCTGCTGACGGACCCCGATAACGCGCCGATCACCGCGCTGGTAGCCGAAGTCCGCAATGACGGCTTGGGGGGCCTGCTCTACGTCTTCATGCCGCCCACCGAGTCGCTCGAACACTTCGTCGACCTGATTGCCCGGGTCGAGGCCGCGGCGGCAAAAGTCGGCTGCCCGGTCGTGATCGAAGGCTATGAACCGCCGACGGATCCTCGGCTGAAGTCGACCACAATCACCCCGGACCCCGGAGTCGTCGAGGTGAACGTCGCGCCCACCGCCAGTTTCGATGAACAAGGCCAGCAGTTGGAAACCCTCTACGAGCAGGCCCGGCTGGCTCGGTTGGCCACCGAGTCGTTCGACGTCGACGGCAGTCACGGCGGCACCGGCGGCGGTAACCACATCACCCTGGGTGGCGTCACGCCCGCGGACTCACCGCTGCTGCGGCGCCCCGACCTGCTCGTCTCGTTGCTGACCTATTGGCAGCGTCACCCGTCGCTGTCATACCTGTTCGCCGGGCGGTTCATCGGCACCACGTCGCAGGCGCCGCGCGTGGACGAGGGACGCGCCGATGCACTCTACGAACTCGAGATCGCGTTCGCCGAAATCGCCCGGCTTGCTTCGTCTTCCGCAGACGGCCGACCACCACCCTGGCTTACCGACCGTGCACTGCGGCACCTGCTCACCGATATCACCGGCAACACTCATCGCGCCGAGTTCTGCATCGACAAGCTCTACAACCCGGACAGCCCGCGCGGTCGGCTGGGCCTTTTGGAGCTGCGCGGCTTCGAGATGCCGCCGCATCTGCGGATGGCGATGGTGCAGTCGCTGCTGGTGCGTTCGCTGGTGGCGTGGTTCTGCGACCAGCCGCTGCGGGCCCCACTGGTCCGGCACGGCTCGAATTTGCACGGACGCTACCTGTTGCCGCATTTCCTTATTCATGACATCGCTGACGTCGCCGCCGACCTTCGCGCGCACGGGATCCCCTTCGAGACAAGCTGGCTGGACCCGTTCACCGAATTCCGCTTCCCGCGCATCGGCACCGCCGTGTTCGACAGCGTCGAGATCGAGCTGCGCGGGGCGATCGAGCCGTGGAACACGCTCGGCGAGGAGTCCACCGCCACCGGGACCGCCCGCTACGTCGACTCGTCGGTCGAGCGCATCCAGGTGCGCATGCTCGGCGCCGACCGCCACCGCTACCTGGTCACCTGCAACGGCTTCCCGATACCGCTACTGGCCACCGACAACCCCGACATCCATGTCGGCGGGGTGCGGTTTCGTGCCTGGCAGCCGCCTAGCGCGCTGCACCCGAGCATCACGGTCGACGGTCCGCTGCAGTTCGAACTCGTCGACCTTGCCACCGCAACGTCGCGTGGCGGCTGCACCTACCACATCGTCCATCCCGGTGGCCGCGCCTACGACGAGCCTCCGGTCAACGCCGTCGAAGCCGAGTCCCGCCGCGCCCGCCGGTTCGAGGCCGTCGGATTCACCCCGGGCAAACTCGACCTGTCCGACATCCGGGAGAAGCAGGCTCGAATTTCCACCGACATCGGCGCGCCGGGCATCCTCGACCTGCGGCGCGTGCGTACCGTGCTGCGGTAATGGCCCTGCACTCCAGCGAGTCGTCGGCGGCATTTCACCACCGCACCGACGTCGACCAACTACTGGCCGGGTACCGCGCCGCGCGTGCGCAGGAAACGTTGTTCGACCTACGCACCCCCGGCGCAGCGGCCCCGGTCATCGGCTACGACGAATTCCTCGACGAAGCCGGTAAGGTGCGCCCGGCTTGGACTGAGCTCGCCGACGCTGTCGGGGAACGCGGACGGGCCGGGCTGAATCGGCTGCGTTCCGCAGTACGCCAGCTGGTGGACAACGACGACATCACTTACACCGGAATCGATTCCGGCATTCAGGCCGCCGCCAACGGCCACCGGCCCGAGCCTCGGCCCTGGCGGCTGGACTCGCTGCCACTGTTGGTTTCCGCGGCAGACTGGGACGCACTCGAGGCCGGGCTGGTTCAGCGGTCGCGGGTGCTCAATGCCGTGCTCGCCGACCTGTACGGGGCCCGTCGTTCGCTCACCGAGGGCGTGCTGCCCCCCGAATTGCTATTCGCACACCCCGGCTACATTCGCGCCGCCACCGGCATCGAGGTCCCAGGCAACCACCAACTTTTCATGCACGGCTGCGATGTCAGCCGGTTACCGGACGGCAGTTTCCAGGTCAACGCCGACTGGGCCCAGGCGCCTTCGGGGGCCGGCTATGCGCTGGCCGACCGGAGGGTCGTCGCGCACGCCATGCCCGACCTCTACGAGACTGTCGGGCCCCGCCAGACGACACCGTTCGCTCAAGCGCTGCGGTTGGCCCTGATCGATGCGGCACCCGACGGTGTGCAAGACCCGGTGGTGGTTGTGCTCAGCCCGGGCATCTACTCCGAAACCGCGTTCGATCAGGCCTATCTCGCGACGCTGTTGGGCTTCCCGCTGGTGGAGAGCGCGGACTTGGTGGTGCGCGACGGCAAGGTGTGGATGCGCTCGCTGGGCACGCTCAAACGTGTCGACGTCGTGTTCCGCCGCGTCGACGCGGCCTACGCCGACCCGCTGGATCTGCGCGCCGATTCCAGGCTGGGCGTCGTCGGCCTGGTGGAGGCGCAACACCGCGGAACGGTGACCGTGGTCAACACGCTCGGCAGCGGCATCCTGGAAAGCCCCGGGCTGCTGCGTTTCCTGCCCGAACTGGCCGAGCATTTCCTGGGTGAGACGCCACTGCTGGCCACTGCGACGAGCTACTGGGGCGGCATCGACAGCGAGCGCTCGCACCTGCTGGCACGGCTACCGTCGCTGTTGATCAAGTCCACCGTCGGTGGGCGAACGCTTGTCGGACCGATACTTTCGTCGGTGCAGCTTGCCGAACTGGCTGCCTGCATCGCAGCCACGCCTTGGCAGTGGGTGGGCCAGGAGCTGCCTCAATTCTCCTCGTCGCCAACCAACTACACCGGTGAATTATCTTCGTCTGGGGTAGGTATGCGGCTGTTCACAGTCGCTCAACGTGGAGGCTACGCGCCGATGATCGGCGGCCTGGGCTACGTGCTGGCGGCGGGTCCGGCCGCATACACCCTGAAAACCGCTGTAGCCAAGGATATCTGGGTCCGCCCGACCGAGCGTGCGCGAGCTGAGACATTGACGTTGCCGGCGCCCGAGCCGCCGATGAAGACGGGTGCGGGCATCCTCGGGGTCAGCTCGCCGCGGGTGTTGTCCGACCTGTTCTGGATGGGACGCTACGGCGAACGCGCCGAGAACATGGCCCGGCTGCTGATCGTCGCCCGTCAGCGTTACTACGAATTCCGCCACCGCCAGCACACCGAGGAAAGTGAATGCGTGCCAGTGCTGATGGCCGCGCTGGACCGCATCACCGGGACGGGGATCGGGTCGGATGACCAGGCCGAGACGATCGCAACGGCGCCCTCGACGCTGTGGTCGCTGACCATGGATCGCGACCGACAGGGGTCGCTGGTGTACTCGGTGGACCGGCTGGCACTTGCCGCCCGAGCGGTGCGCGACCAGTTGTCCACCGACACGTGGGTGGTGCTGGCGGGCGTCGAACGCACGCTGGCGCACCAGTCCGAGCCACCTGACTCGCTTGCCGAGGCCGATGCCGCGCTGGCCTCGGCCCAATCCCAGACGTTGGTCGGGATGCTGACGTTGGCCGGAATAGCCGGCGAGTCGATGGTGCAGGATGTCGGCTGGACGATGATGGACATCGGCAAGCGGATCGAACGTGGCCTGGGCCTGACCGCTTTGCTGGGAACCACCGTGACGACCGCACGCGCCGCCGCCGCGGAGCGAACCATCATCGAGTCAGCCCTGGTCGCCTGCGAGTCGTCGGTCATCTACCGGCGCCGAACGGTGGGCAAGATCAGCGTCGCGGCCTTGGCCGAATTGATGCTCTTCGATGCGTCGAATCCGCGGTCGTTGGTGTACCAGCTAGAGCGACTACGGGCCGACCTGAGCGACCTGCCCGGCTCGTCGGGATCCTCGCGGCCAGAGCGGATGGTCGGCGAGATCAGCACGCTGCTGCGCCGATCAGATCCCGCCGCGCTGGAAGTGGTTTCCACGGGCGGAACCCGCGAGAAGTTGGCCGACCTGCTGACCGCCGTGCATTCCGCGTTGCGCGAACTGGCCGACGCCATCACCGCCACACAGCTGGCGCTGCCCCTCGATATCCAGCCGTTGTGGGGCCCCGACGAGCGCCGGGTGATGCCGTGACCGGTATGGGGCTCAGGCGCTGACCGGATCGGGCTTGCCCGATACCGCGGTCACCTCATCGACCACCGTGTGGATGAATTGCATCTTCTGCAGGACCGCGACCGGCAGCACGAACGGATACAGGTCGTCGTGACCCATCGATCGGTTCACCATGTTCAGCGACCACGACAACGGCAGCCACATCTCGATGATGGTCTGAAATGCGCTGGGCCCCAAGACCGGCCGGTCGAAGGTGGCCGTCGCCGGCGCAAACCCCGACCAGGCCGAGGTGTCCAGCGTGTCGCGGATGTGCAGGTAATGCGCGAACGTCTCGGCCCAGTCCTCGGCGGCGTGCATGGTCGCATACGACGACACGTAATGTTCCTGCCAACCCTGCGGCGCGCCTTCGCTGTAATGCCGGTCCAGCGCCTGCTGGTAGTCGGCGTCCGGGTCGCCGAACAGCTCGTTGAACCGGGCCACGTAGTCCCTAGACGGAGCGACCAGCCGGTAGTAGTAGTAATGCCCGATCTCGTGGCGGAAGTGCCCCAACAAGGTGCGATACGGCTCGTCCATCTCCACGCGCAACTGCTCACGATGCAGGTCGTCGCCCTCGGCTAAATCTATTGTGATGACTCCGTTTTCGTGCCCAGTCATTACCGTTTCGTGCGCACTGGACAGCAGCCGGAAAGCCAACCCGAAATCGGGGTCCTGATCGTGGCCGACAATCGGCAGCTTGAGCTCGTGTAGCTCGGCGACCAGCCGACGCTTGGCCGCTTCGGCTTGGGCGAACTCCGCGAGGCCGGCGGTGTCGGCGTCATTGGGCCGTTCGATAGTCAGCGCACACGACACGCAAAGCAGGCGAGGTTGGTTGATCGGGACCAGCCAGTTGCATTCGGCGACATGACGATTGGCGCACAGTTCGTACTCGCCGGCGCTGACAAAGCCAGCGTTGCCGGCGTCGTCGCCGGTGGTGATCACCAGCAGGGCCATCTCGTCGAGGGAGAAACCCAGAGGGCTCCCGCAGGCCAGGCACTCCGAGTTCTCGAATGTCAGACGCTGGCCGCAGTTGGGGCAATGGAAATCCCGCATACTCACTCGCTGCTTTCGTAGGGCACAACGTCGACGGCGACGTCGATCACGCTGTTCTCGGAGTTGGTGTAAATGATCCCGCGCAGGGGCGGTACGTCGGCGTAGTCACGACCCCGGCCGACGACGATGTAGCGCTCGTCGACCATCTGGTCATTGGTGGGATCCAGCCCCAGCCATTCGAACTGCCCGGGCTGTTGCGGCGTCCATACCGCGGCCCAGGCATGAGTTGCGTCGACACCGATCATGCGGTCCTTTCCCGGCGGTGGATTGGTGGCCAGGTATCCGGAAACGTAGCTGGCCGCCAACCCGTTGGCTCGCAGGCAGGCGATCGCCAGCCGAGCGAAGTCTTGACATACCCCTTCCCGGGCCATCAGAACCTCATTGACCCCGGTGGAAATCGTCGTCGACCCCTTGCGATAGGTGAAGTCGGTGTGGATCCGCGATGTGAGATCGCGCAACACCTCGATCAGCGGTCGTCCGGGCGCGAAGCTGGGCGCGGCGTAGTCGCGTACCGCGTCGGTGATCTCGGGCGGATCCAGGTCTAGAGCGAACTCGGTGGCCAAGGCGCCCTGAAGTCCGACCGGACGCGCCTGCTCCCACGGGGCCTTTGCCGGTCCGCTCCCCCGATGCTCGGGCGGCGACGGATACACCTCGACGATCGACTCGCTGGTGATAGTCAGACTCTGGTGCGGCTCGGTGACATGGAAATACGAGCTGACGTTGCCGAAGATGTCGCGGCTGGTTGAACTGTCGGCGGGCTGCGGCGAGATCCGCAGCTCGTGGAAGAGGCAGCGCTGCCGGGGCAGGTCACGCGGGGTCAGGAACCCCCGCCCGTATGAACTGGTCACCACGTCGGAGTAGCGGTATTCGGTGCGGTGGGTGATCCGGTAGCGGGCACCCGTGCCCGGCGGGTGCCGGTCGGGCGCGAGCGGCTCGTCGGGAAGCACGAGATCGGCCACAGCTGCAACACTAACCACCCCTGGGCCGCGCCGACGGCTGAACAATCCCGCACCCACGATCCGCAGCGTGGGCCGTCTTCGGGGAGCACAATGGGTCATGGTCACGTGGGAGGACGTCGCCGGCATCATCGGCGAGCTTCAGCTCACCGAAGAGCGGTCACCGCGCGAATGGCGGGTTGGCAAGAAGCTGATCGCCTGGGAGCGGCCGCTGCGTAATTCCGATCGGGAAGCGTTGACCGCATTGGGGATTGAGCCGCCCGAGGGCGACATCCTCGGCGTACGGGTGGCTGACGAAGGCGTCAAGTTCGCGTTGATCGCCGACGAGCCGGGCGTGTACTTCACCACCCCGCATTTCGACGGCTATCCGGCAGTGCTGGTCAAGCTCGCTGAGATCGACGAGCTGGGGCTGCGTGAGGTGATTGTCGAGGCGTGGCTGACGCAGGCCCCGAAACGAATCGTGCAGGAGTTTCTCGCCGAGTTCAGCTGACCGCGCTGCTCGTCCCAGGTGCACCAATAGTCACTTTGACAACAAGAGTAACTTTGGTCACTCTAGATAACTTAATCACGACTAGATAACTCTGACAACTTTAGTATGTATTTGCAACAATTACCTCAACTAGCGCTAATTCACCTTTGTTAACTCTGGCAACTCGAACCGCCGAGAGCACCAAAAGTCTCACTAAATTGCTAAAGTCCCACCCGTTGACAGTTTTCACGCTGATTTGTTACACGTGTTAAATGAGTTATTTACGCGGAACACTGAGCATGCAATCGGTGTGCAAATCGGTAGTGATATCCGCGGTAGTCGTGTTGGGGATATCGCTCGTCATTGACCCGACAACCGGGGTGGCATACGCCGAAGCCATGGACTGGGACGCCGTCGCGCAGTGCGAATCGGGCGGCAACTGGCGGGCCGACACCGGCAACGGATTCTATGGCGGCCTGCAATTCAAGCAATCCACCTGGGATGAGAACGGCGGCGTCGGTAATCCGGCGAACGCGTCAAAGGCACAACAGATCGCGGTAGCCAACCGGGTGCTGGCCACCCAGGGACCTGAGGCCTGGCCCAAGTGTGGCGGCGATCAGGAGCTCTTCCCGATTGAAGTGGTCAACATCTTGCGGTCCGGGCATCCGCTGCGTAGCACGCTGCACAAGCTGTGGTCGCTATCGGTCCCGCACTGACGAATTCGCGCGGTGTGATCGGGCCGTGATCGGGCTGGCTATCGCGCCGGCTGCAGCTCGAAAACCGGAATCACTCGAGTCGTCTTCGCCTGATACTCGGCGAAACCCGGTGCCGCCGCGGTGATCCTGGCGAAAAGCTCGTCCCGCTCGGCAGGCGGCAATTCACGGGCGGTCACATCCGCGGATTCGTTGCCGATCTCGACGTGGACCGACGGGTGCGCGCGCAAATTATGCACCCACGCCGGGTTGACGTCCGCGCCGGCGAAAGACCCGATGACGAGCAACTTGCCGTCGACACGGAAATAGGCCAGCGGCGAAAGTCGCGGCTGACCGGACTTGGCCCCCGTCGTGGTCAACAGCAACAGATCGGCACCCTGGAACTGGCCGCCGACCTTGCCGTCGTTGGTCCGAAACTCGTCGGCGATGGTCCTGTTGAACGCTTTGATCGTTTCGGGGTCCGGGATGTCTTGGGCCATGAGCGCCGCTCCTCGTTCTGCATCGTCGCCGGCGGACTGGTAGCGCCGCGGGTCGCGATCAGTCAACTTAGCCGGGCCCGCCGTCTATTCCGCTCAGCGTGTCGCCGAAATCAACGCTATCGCTGTCCTCGCCACCCCGACTGGCTCCGGAAGGTCGCAGCCATGCCGTTTGCGCTGTTGAGACCGTGCGAGCCCATGCGTCTACCTGCTTGGAGGTGTGAACCGGAAGCGACTCAACCTCACGACGGGTAGCGCTCAGCCGCTCCACGGACAACTGAGTGGTAGAGATGTAGGTATACAAGGAAAACGAGAAGCATGAAAGATCGCTGGTTTGACCTAGAAGGTTTCGACGCACTTACCGAGGGCGCTGTCTGGGACCGACGCAAAGGCGACCACGAGGGCGCGGTCGAGATCCTCAAATGCGTCGAGGGCCGGATCGGCACGCGATTCCTTGTCCAAGGTCTGGAGTCAGGGCGCCAGTGGCTCGTTACCCTCTCCACCCTTCTGGGCACCTACCGGCCGAGAAAATCAGCGCCCCCGCTGTGACTGCTCAGCCCCCGTCTAGCGATGCGGGTATCGCCGAGCTCGACGCCAGCGCCCGCTAAGCCTTCGGCGCGGCGTCGATGCCGGACTCCTTGCGCTGTTGGGCGGTGATCGGCGCCGGGGCGTTGGTCAGCGGATCGACGCCGCCGCCGGACTTCGGGAAAGCGATGACCTCGCGGATCGAATCCGCCCTGGCGAGCAGCTGGACGACTCGGTCCCACCCGAATGCGATCCCGCCGTGCGGCGGCGCACCGAAAGTAAAAGCGTCCAGCAAGAATCCGAACTTTTCCTGCGCCTCCGCTGCGCCGATACCCATCATCGCGAACACCCGTTCCTGAATGTCGCGGCGGTGGATACGAATTGAGCCGCCACCGATCTCGTTGCCGTTGCAGACGATGTCGTAGGCGTCTGCCATCGCGTTGCCCGGGTCGGTGTCGAAGGTAGCCTCCGATTCCGGCTTCGGCGCGGTGAACGCGTGATGCACCGCGGTCCAAGCGCCGGTGCCTACCGCAACGTCGCCGGCGGCTGTGGCTTCATCGGCGGGCTCGAACAGCGGAAAATCCACCACCCAGGTGAACGCCCACGCGTCTGGGTCGATCAAGTTCAGCCGGTGCGCGATCTCCACGCGGGCGGCGCCGAGCAGCGCGCGCGACGCCTTGGCCGGACCCGCCGAAAAGAAGATGCAATCACCGGGTTGGGCGCCGACGTGTGCCGCCAAACCGGCGCGTTCGGCGTCGGACAGATTCTTGGCGACCGGTCCGCCCAGCGTGCCGTCATCGCCGACCAGTACGTAGGCCAGGCCCCGGTGCCCACGCTGTTTGGCCCACTCCTGCCATTCGTCCAGCGTGCGGCGCGGCTGCGACGCCCCGCCGGCCATCACCACCGCACCCACATACGGCGCCTGGAAAACCCGAAATGTGGTGTCTTTGAAGAAATCTGTGCACTCGACCAGCTCAAGCCCGAAGCGCAGGTCGGGCCGGTCCGTGCCGAACCGTCGCATCGCATCGGCATAGCTGATCCGCGGCAACGGAACCGGCAAGTCGTAGCCGATCAACGCCCATACCGCACTGACCACCTGCTCGGAGATTGCGATGACGTCGTCGGCGTCGACGAAGCTCATCTCCATGTCGAGCTGAGTGAATTCCGGCTGACGGTCCGCTCGGAAATCCTCGTCTCGGTAGCACCGGGCGATCTGGTAGTAACGCTCCATGCCGGCCACCATCAGCAGCTGCTTGAACAACTGCGGGCTTTGCGGCAGTGCGTAGAACGAGCCGGGCTGCAGCCGGGCGGGCACCAAGAAGTCACGGGCGCCCTCGGGCGTCGAGCGCGTCATGGTGGGCGTTTCGATCTCGACGAAGTCGTGCTCGGCCAGCACACCGCGCGCCGCGGCATTTGCTTTGGAACGCAACCGAATTGCGCCGCCAGGGCCGTCACGGCGCAAGTCGAGATAGCGATATTTCAGCCGGGTTTCCTCGCCGGCGGGCTCGTCGAGCTGGAACGGCAGGGCCGCACACTCCCCCAGCACGGTCAGCGATGTTGCGTTGACTTCGATCTCGCCGGTTTCGATTTCGGGGTTGGCATTGCCCTCCGGCCGGATCTCGACAACACCTTCGACGGCGATGCAGAACTCCGCGCGCAGGTGGTGGGCCTGCGCCAGCACGTCGGCGGCGCGGGAACACCACCTGGGAAACCCCCGACGCGTCGCGCAGGTCAATGAAGATCACGCCGCCGTGGTCGCGCCGACGCGCCACCCATCCGGCCAGCGTCACCTTTTGGCCCGCATCGGCGGCGCGCAACGATCCGGAGGCGTGAGTGCGTAACACGACAGCACAGTCTAGAGGCGGTCATTTCAGGGGTGATCATGGATCCATGACGGATATTGCAGTTGTCGGTCCGGGCGCCGTCGGTACGACGGTCGCGGCATACTTGTACGCCGCCGGTCACCCGGTTCTGGTCTGCGGACGAACACCGCGACCACAGATCGAATTGCGGCCCGACGGGGCCGATCCGATCGTCGTTCCCGGTCCGGTATGCACCAATCCCGACGAGATCACCGGTCCGGTCGGCGTAGTGCTGCTGGCGATCAAAGCCACCCAGAACGCCGAGGGAGCTCGCTGGCTGGCCCGGCTGTGCGATGAGCACACCGTCGTCGTCGTGCTGCAGAACGGTGTCGAGCAGGTCGAGCAGGTCCAGCCGCATTGCCCGACCTCGACGGTGCTACCGGGCATCGTCTGGTACGGCGCCGAAACTCAGCCGCAGGGTTGGGTGTGGCTGCGCACCGAACCCCGGCTGGTGCTACCCGGCGGACCGGCCGCGGCCAAAATCGCGGAGTTGTTGAACGGCGCGGGCTGCGTGGTGGAGTGCGACCCGGATTTCATCACCGCGGCCTGGCGCAAGCTGCTGGTGAACGCGCTGGCCGGGCTGATGGTGCTGACCGGGCGGCGGTCGGGCATGTTCCGACGCGACGACGTGGCCGCGATGTCACGCCGCTACGTCGCCGAATGCGCGACGGTCGCCCGGGCCGAGGGCGCCAAGTTGGGCGACGACGTCGTCGACGAGTTGGTCGACATGTTCCGTCAGGCACCCACGGACATGGGCACTTCGATGCTGGCCGACCGCGAGGCCGGCCGGCCGATGGAGTGGGACATCCGCAACGGCGTGATCATCCGCAAGGCACGCGCCCATGGAATTCCTACGCCGATCAGTGACGTGCTGGTGCCGCTGCTCGCGGCGGCCAGCGACGGCCCGGGTTAACCGGTCAGCTCGGCAACTGTTGTGACCCACGGGAAAGTCCAATCTTTCGGAGGCCCCAAAGATTGCCGCTGCGCCGAAAGATCTACGGCGCGCTCCCAGGATTTCTCAGAATATAACCTGCTGTTTTCGGGCCGACGGCCGCGATGCCGCTCCGCTATATGCCGCTGAACATGGCGCCGGTTAGATCCGGCACTACCAGAGCGAATTCGGATGCGCCCGGGATAGCAATGTTGCCGAACGGCGTTATGAGGGTGTCGGTGATCGTTTCCGCGCCGCCTGCCGCAATGATGTCGGAGTAGACATTTTCGAAGCCGGGACCCAGGCTGATCAGGCTGACCGTTTCGATCACCGAGCCGGCCAGCGGAGCATCGCCGGTTACATTTCCGGTGACAAGGATCGTTTGGGTGGTGTCACCCAACAAATCCAACGTCGAGGTGTTGTCGCCGCTAAAGCTTCCGATGTTCGCACCGGCGGCATTGTTGAGATCGAATGTGTCAGTTCCCTGGACACCAACGGTCACCGGCGGAAGCCCGTTAATTCCGGTGAGCGTCTCAGGGCCGGTAGCAACGATGGCGTCACCATTGCCCAAGTCGAGGGTGGCCGGGCTCTCGACTTCGGTGGCGTCAAAAGTCGTGAAGATGGGGAAGTCGCCCAACGGAGTAACGATCGTGTCGGTGATCGCCTTGCCCGATGGAGTCACGATCTCGGAGTAAACCTCTTGCAGGCCGTAGAAGTTCATGGTGTTGAACACCGAGCCGACACCCGGAACGTCACCGGCCGCGGTGCCTACGGTGCTGCCGATGTCGGAGGTGACGAGCACTGCCTCGGTGTAGGTGCCCACGCCGTCCCCGGTGGTCGTCACGTCGGCATCAAAGCTGGTGTGGGCCAAACTGTCTTCGAAGGTTTGGGTACCCTGCAGCGCCATGGTCAGCGGCGGAATCCCGTTGATCGCGTTCACCGCGAGATTGCCCTGAGGAAAGAAGTCGCCGTCGCTCAGCGCAAGGCCCGCTGCATCAGCGGCGGTCACGTGGGCGGCATCGAACGTGACGGGAATGGTGAAGTTCCCGTAAAGCAGGCTCTCCAAGGTATCGGTAATCTGGCCGCCGTTTCCCGCGGGAATGGCGGAGTACACGTTGGTGAAGATGCCGTCGTCGAAGCTGTACGAATCGAACACCGAGCCGACCGGAGGAGCGTCAGTGCCTGTTGGGGAGGTAACAAACACTTCGGAGTTCGTGTCGGCGAAGCCGTCGGTGACGGTGCTTTCGTAACCGGTGAAGGTGCCGGTAGCTCCGGTCGTGGTGTCGGTGTAGTCGAATGTCTGGTATCCCTGGACGCTTCCGGCCACTGCCGGAGGCGCTGTGTCCGCCCCGCCGAATCCGGTTCCGTAAATTCCGGTGATCGTTTCGATCGAGTTTGGATCAGGAGTGACGACGTAGTTGTCGGCGAAGGCGGCCGCTGCCGGGAAAAACGCGGCGCCCAGCAAACCCCCGGCAGCCGCGCCGAGGGTGCGGGTAATACGACGACGAGGCATCGTGCGAACTCCGTTCCGCGTGAAGGCGCGTTCACCCGAGGTTAATCCCTGCGTCGCGCCTTCATATGAAGAACCTGAGAATTTGCTAGATTTCTGCACCGAGTGCTTACCCATTGCGCCCCGATCAACGACAAAGAGTTCGGTTTATCGGACAGGCAGGCGTGAGCATCAGCCGGCCTTATCGGAGAGCCCGTACGCGTCGTAAACGAAGCCGAGGTCGGCCCGGATGCGTTCGGGACTGAGGCCGAACTGGTCGGGCGAGTGTTCGTGACGGCTGGTATAGCTGCGCTGCCGCTCGGCCTGTGCCCGCACCTCTTCTTGGAAGGCCGCCGTGGGCTCGATCTCGATGAAATCAAGGATCCGCTTCATCGTCGGCTCGAGGTCCTGCAGCAGATCCTCGTAACGCACCACGCAAAGGTTCCGCTCGGGATACAAGCCCGGCCGACTGCGCCTCGTGGAAGTCGCGGAGCATTGCGCACGAGGCCTGATAGAGGTTCTCGATCCACCGGCGCTGGTCGTCTTCTTTCGTGCGGTTCCAGACGTCGTAGCCGTTCTCGAGCACGCTGGCGAGCAGCGACATGCCCGACGGGATGACCTCGACCGGATCGCGAACCACGTACACCAGCCGGCAGTCGGGGTAGCGCCGCAGCAGCTCGTCAAGCCGGAACGTGAGCATGCTCGACTTCACCAGGATGCGGTTAGCGCGCTTGAGTGTCAGGTTCCGACGCCAGCAGGCCTCGTAGTAGCGGAAGAAGCGCTCGTCCTCGCGCGGCGTCACGCCGTCGATCCCGAACTCGCGCCGCGACAGCTCACTCCCCCAATTATCCTGCCAGGCAAGGAAATACGCCCATGCGAAGGGGCCGTCGAGGGTACGAAAAAACCACGCCACGTCGTCAGTCTCGATGCCGCGCAGACTGGTGTCGTGCACGTCCGACGGGTGGTAGCGCGCCGGCGACAGCCGGTCGAGCCGCGGGACGATACGGCCGAGTAACTTCCGTGCCGTGATGGCCGGGAAGAGCATTTCCCACAGCTCGAAGGCGGCCATCCCGCCGGCGCCCAGCAGCAGTCGGTGCAGAAAGGTGGTGCCGCTGCGCGGGTTGCCGATGATGAAGATCGGGCGGTCGATCGCCTGTGTGCGGTGCCGAGGGTAGAACAGATGATCAAGGCCAAGGGTGGTCGCCGAGATGGCCTGGCGCACTTGCAGAAGCGTGAACGCGCCCAGCGGCCGCACCCAGAACCCAAATGTTTTGCCGATTACCCGGTAAAGGTGCAGGTAGCGGCTCATTCAGGCGTCCCACACCGCGGCCGCCCCCACGATCGTGAACCCGGCCGCCGCGCTGGCGACGACGATTTTGTCGCCGGCCTCGACGGTGCCGTGCCTCAGGCGGTAGTCGAGTGCGAGGGCCCACGAGGTGCTCGCCGTGTTTCCGAACAGCGAGTGGGTGTGCACGCATGCCTGGGGGCGCGCACCTAGCTCGGCCAGGACTCGTTCCAAGACCGCCTCGCTGGGCTGGTGGAAGGCATAGTGGTCGACCTCCTCTGTGGACCAGCCGGCGTCGGCCACCAGGCGGCGAATCTCGGGCGGCACGTGGACCGCCAATGCGAACAGCTCTTTCGAGTGCGACGTGAAGTGGCCGTCGACGGGCGCGCGGCACAGCGCATAGTGCTCGGAAAGCGTTTTGTGACTAATCCCCACCAGCCGCGCGCTGCCTGCCGGGAACGGCTCCCGCGAAACCAGCAGCGCGGCAGCGGCGTTCCCGAGCGTCAGGCCGGCCACGCCGACCGCGACATCTTCCGGCGACTGCATGTCGTAGGTGATCCGATCACGCGTCAGCTCCCCGGCACAGATAAGCGCCGTCTGGATCTCGTCGTGCAGGGCGAAATAACCGGCCGCGACGTGCAGCGCCTCGATGAGTCCGGCACAGGCACAGGTCACATCCATGGCGTGCAGCGGCCTCGCGCCGAGGCGCCCCGCGACTTCGGCCGCTGTCGCCGGCTCGAAAGCGTCACGCGCGATCCCACCGTAGATCAGCAGGTCGATATCGGTTGCCGCCACGCCGTTCTCGCGCAGGCAGGCGCTCGCCGCACGCGACGCGAACTCGCCCGGCGAGAGCGCGGGATCTTCATCGAGGTAACGCATCTTGGTGTTACACCGGTCGAACACATACCGGATGCCCTGCTCGATCGTGGCCCATTCGGACGCCGGGCCGCGAAACGATTCGCGCACGCGCGCCAGCGCCGCTTCGTTGTCGAATGCCTCGTCTGGAAGGACGGTGGCAGGCCGCGAGAGATAGAGGCGTGGAAGCTTCGAACAGTCGCTGGAGTCTCGAGACATGTGCGCCCCCGTCCTGATGAGCCGTGCCGACCGGCTTTATCGTTTAGGTCCACAAAATACCCTGCCGACCGCGCCGAAGGTGGCTAAGTCCGGAGACTCGGAATCAGTACAGGCCCTCCCATGCCGAGCGACGTGCTGCGTCGGGATCGTCGGCGATGACGTCGGATGTGGATCGGATAACACGGGTGGCGCGCCGCGGGATGTCGTAACGGGGCCACCAGGGCGCATCGTCAGGCCAGGCTTTGCCGCCCGACCACCCGTCGGTGGCGAAGCTCAGCCAGCTGCGCTGCATCCGGCGGCCCACCGCGGGCGGCAGCAACCGGCCCAGCGGGTGCAGCCGTCGGCCCAGGTGAGAGCCGTAACTGTGCTGGATATGCACGATCTCGCTGCCGTGCGCAGCGCCCAGGCCCAACGCCCGTAGCAGCCACGGCGTGTGGTCGAACCGGTAGACATACGTCGGCGCGTGCGCACTGTATGCGTCGGCGAACGCCCACGCCGGTGCGACGAACATGGCGTCGGCCCCGAAGGCCGCCAGCGCGGGGCGACGCGGGTAGCCGGGGTAGGCAGCCAGCACGCGCGACCGCGCCTGCGGCGCCAGCCGGGCGAAATAGCCGTCGATGGCGGCCGGTGTCGTCGGCAGCATCGGCGGCTTGTCTCGGGCGAACATCGACGCCTCATCGCGGTTGGTGCCGATGATCAGCGGAATCCGCGCCACCGTCCCCGCCCGCGCTGCTTCGATCGGGTGCCGCGGCAGCAGATCGACCCCGTAGGTCAGCCCGTGCGCCAGCGTGGGCGTCGTCGCAATACTCGCGAGCTGTAGCTCCCCCGCCGCCCGGCGTAACTGGCGCTGCGGCAACTCTTTCAGCTCCCCCGCACTGACTGCGAGCCGGCTGAGAAACCGCTGCGCCTGCTCGGCGCGCGTTGCGCGGTCGGCGATCAGTGGCAGGGCCGGGCTCTGCGCGATCGCCCGGCCGAACAGTCCGTCGGCGGCCGGACTGGCCAGCAGCGCCAATACCGCGGTGGCGCCCGCGGATTCACCGAACACGGTGACCCGGTCCGGGTCGCCGCCGAACGCGGCAATGTTGTCACGCACCCAGGCCAGCGCGGCGATCTGGTCGCGAAGGCACAGGTTGTCGTCGAAGCCCTCGCCGAGGTCGCCGAGCTCGAATCCACCGAACACCCCGACCCGGTAGGTCACGTTGACCACGACCACGTTGCCGTTGGCGGCCAGCCGCGACCCGTTGTAGTGCTGCAGCTGCCCGGCGCCGTTGAGGAACGCTCCGCCCGGGATCCACACCATCACCGGCAGCGAGCCGCAGACATCCGGAGACCACACCGTCAAGCTCAGGCAGGCCTCGTCGCGAATCTTCGGGTCGTTGCGGTCACCAGCGACCAACGAGCGGCTCTGCAGCGGCAGCGGCGCGTGCTCGACCGCATCGCGCACACCCGTCCACGGCAATAACGGCGCCGGCGCCGCGAATCGGCGCTGCCCGACGGGTTGCTGCGCGTACGGCACACCGCGCCACACCGCCACGCCCGCTTCGGCCGTACCACGAAGATCACCGGCCGTCGTGTGCGCGAGAGCAGGAACTTCAGCAACCCCGGGCACGCCTGAATCGTAGTGTGCGAAGCTGATCCGGCCGGGAAAAGCTCTTGGGATCCACGATGTCCACGCGACGGAGAATGCGATGACCTTCAACGAGGGTATGCAGATCGACACCAGCACGACGTCGGCGTCCGGCGGCGGTGGCGGACGGGTGATCGCGATCGGCGGCGGATTGGGCGGATTGTTGTTCCTGGTCGTGGCGCTACTGCTCGGCGTCGATCCCGGCAAAGTGGCAACCCAGCCTCCGATGAACAACAGCCAAGACGTGGCACCCGGTTTCGACCTGAACCAATGCCGGACTGGAGCCGACGCCAACAAATACGTGCAGTGCCGGGTAGTGGCCACCGGCAACTCCGTCGACGCGGTCTGGAAACAGCTGATGCGCGGGTATACCCGCCCCCGGGTACGGCTTTTCAGCACTTCTGTCAACACCGCCTGCGGACCGGCGAGCACCGAAGTCGGTCCGTTTTATTGCCCGGTGGACAAGACCGCTTACTTCGACACCGGGTTCTTCCAGGTGTTGGTCGACCAATTCGGTTCCAGCGGTGGACCATTGGCACAGGAGTATGTGGTCGCTCACGAGTTCGGCCACCACGTTCAAGATCTGCAGGGCATACTCGGCCGCGCCCAGCAAGGCGCACAAGGTGCCGGCGGCAACGGCGTACGCACCGAATTGCAGGCCGACTGCTACGCCGGCGTCTGGGCGCACTACGCGTCGACGGTCAAGCAGGAAAGCACCGGGGTGCCGTACCTGGAACCGCTGAGCGACAAAGACATTCAAGACGCGCTGTCCGCGGCGGCGTCGGTGGGAGACGACCGGATCCAACGAGCTGCGACCGGCCACACCAACCCCGAGTCATGGACTCACGGCTCTTCGGAGCAGCGGCAGCATTGGTTCACGGTCGGCTACCAAACCGGTGATCCCAACCAGTGCGACACCTTCCGCGATCCGAACCTCGGCTAGCTCAGAACAGCGTCGGCTGCGCCGCCTCGATCACGCGGTGCGGCGAGGCGCCGTCGAATCGTCGCTGCTGGCCGCCCAGCCCGTACTTGCCGATCAGCGGTGCCGCCCGCGCCCGCAGCTCGTCTCGGTACGAGGGCGGCAGATACGCTCCGCGCCGGTACAACTCGCGATACTGCCCGACCAGCTGCGGGTAGTCGCGCGACAGCCAGGACATGAACCAGCCACGGGTCGATCCGCGTAAATGCAGTCCGAACACCGTGACACCGGTGGCCCCGGCCGATGCGATTTGGCATAACAGACCGTCGAGATGCTCGACGGAATCGGTCAGATACGGCAGCACCGGCGCCACCATCACGTGACAGTCCAGGCCGGCCTCGCGGATCGCCGCGATCAATTCGAGGCGCGACTGCGGGGTGGGAGTACCCGGCTCGACCTGCTTGTGCAGTTCAGGATCACCGACCGCGAGCGAGACAGCGAGGCTGATTGGAACCTGCCCGGCGGCGTCGACGATCAGCGACAGGTCACGGCGCAGCAGTGTTCCCTTGGTCAGGATCGACAGCGGCGTACCCGATTCCGCGAGCGCGCCGATGATGCCCGGCATCAACGCATAGCGCCCCTCGGCGCGTTGGTAGGGGTCGGTGTTGGTGCCCAGCGCGACAGTCTCGCGGCGCCACGATCTGCGGTTCAGTTCACGGCGCAGTACACCGGCGACGTTCGTCTTGACGACGATCTGGGTGTCGAAGTCTTTGCCGCAGTCCAGATCCAAATATTCGTGCGTCGGCCGAGCGAAACAGTACCGACAGCCGTGCGAACAACCGCGGTACCCGTTGACGGTGTACCGAAAGGGCAGGACGGCACCAGTGTCGGAAATCTTGTTCAGCGCCGACTTACACAAGACCTCGTGGAAGGTGATGCCGTCAAACCGCGGCGTCCGCACGCTGCGAACAAAACCGATGCGCTCCAACCCGGGCAGCGCGCCGTCGTCGACCTCGATGTTCTGGCTGTCCCACCGCATACTCTATTCGAACTCGTGTTCGATTGCGTGTCAACCCCATGACCAGCCACCAGCAGCTGCAGTTATCGACCCGGGTCCTCGCGAATCTGCCTGCGGCGGCCAGATTGTCATTTAAGCTGGACCACCGTGACGCCCGAATCCGACGCTCCGGAAAACAGTAATAAAAACCTTAAGTGGGCAATGGTCGCCGTGGGCGCGGTGGCTGCCATGGCGACCGTCGTCGCCGTGGTATTGCTTTTCGGCGGCGGCGATTCGGGGGCGCCTAAAGGGCCCGGCGACGGTCCGAACCAGGAGGCAGCGGCCGGGGTCGCCAGCGCCAAAGACACCGGGCCGGTCACCGTGATCACCGATGACCCCAGCTGTACGGCGTGGACGGCGATCAACAACGAGCTTTCGCACAGCGGCGAAGGTCTGTGGAACGATCGGGATCGATCGGTTCCGGCCTCTGCGTGGACGCCGAAGCTACGTGCGCAATTCGTAGCTGCTGCGCAATCGATGCGCGGTGCCGCGGCGCAAACGGTCGGCTTGGTCAAATTGACGCCGCATCGGGTGATGCGCGAGATGTACCAGCAGTTCATCGCTTACGCGCGTGCGTACGCCGAACGAATCCCCAATTACACGCCGGCCGATAACAACCTGGCAGGTGCCGCGAACAGCGCATCGTCTGCGCTGGGAGCGATATGCGCTGCTATCTCCGACGGTTCCGCGGCTGCGCGGGGTCCGATGGTGCCGCCGTCGGCGCCGCCGTCGGATATCGCCCCGGTAGGTAATCCTGTTAACCCGCAGCCCTTCCTGACCAACACCAATCCGGTGTGCCAAGACTGGCAGTCGGCGTTAGATCGGTTCGGCAAGGACACCGCCGCATGGCAGCAGCTAGATCCCAACGTGCCTTCGATTTATTGGAATCGCGAACAGAAGGCCGTCAACTATGCGGTCGCCCCGGTGATGAACACTTTTGCGAGCAAGATGGAAGATCTTGGCCGGCAAAGCGATAACGCAATCTGGCAGGATTTCGCCAATCTCTCCGCACAGTATCGCCGCGCGTTCGTCGTGTCGCTGCCTACCTACACGCCCACCGACAACCATTTGGCCAACGCCGCCAACTACGTGTCGACCACAATCCTCGGCGCGTGCGCAGCGGTGGGCATGTAATCAGCTGACCCGACCAGACCGGGTAGCGCCACCGAAAATGTTGTGGCCCGCACACCGGAGTGTGCGGGCCACAGTGGTTGGCGTTAGGCCCAGCTGGAGCCGACGGCGCTGTCGGTGGACGACATGTTGTTGCCTGCCGTTTGCACCTTCTGGCCGTGGGCGTTGGCTTGTTCGTAGATGACCTGGAAGTTGCGTCCCAACTGGGTGATGAACTCCTGGCAGGCCACCGAACCCGCGCCGCCCCAGAAGTCGCCGGCAGCCAGCACATCGCGCACGATGGCCTGGTGCTCGGCTTCCAATGACGCAGCTTGGGCGCGGATCAAGGCGCCGTGGGCATCCACGTCGCCGAACTGGTAACTGATCGACATGAGGGTGTTCTCCTAAAGTTCTGCGGGATAGGGCTAGCTGGACAGGATCTGCTGCGAGGCCTGCTCTTGGGTCTCGTAGTTGTTGGCGTCGCGGATCAGCCCGTCACGCACCCCGTGGAGCATGTTGACGATGTTGCGGAAGGCCTGGTTCATCTGGCCCATGGTGTCGTAGGACGTCAGCTGGGCCGTACCGCTCCAGCCGGCACCGGCGATGTTCTGGCTCGACGCCCACATCTTGCGGGCCTCGTCCTCCACGGTTTGGGCGTGCACATCGAAACGGCCCGCCATCGACCGCATCTCGTGCGGGTCAGTCATAAAACGCGTAGGCATAACTTTATCTCCTCATCTATGTGTCATTTCAGTGTTAATACGTTGTACGGCAACGGCATCCCCCCACCTCTCACCCGCCGGCCGGTGTGCGGGTTTCGACCTTCACCGAAGCCGTCTTGGCGGCCTGCGCGCCCACACCGCGTCCGTTGAGCGCACCCATAAGGGCTTGGGTGAACGGACTGTTTGGCAGCCCCGCGGACGGGGCGGACGGGCTGACGCTGGTTGCCGGCAAAATCGGGGCTGCGCGTTGAGCCATCTCCGGCGCCGCGTTGGCCCAACTGTTCGGGATCGACAGCCCGCCCAGCCGATGTGCTGAGGCCAGCTGAGCACTGATCGCCGACGCAAATCCCCGCATCTGGCCAGATATGCCGCCCATCAACGCTTTCATTTTGGCGTCGACGAGTGAGGAGACGGCGCCGAGGAACTCCTGCTGGCTGGCCTGCATCGCCTGGCTGGCGCTCATCGAGTTGGCCAAGCTCATCAACATCTTGGCCGGCATGCTGGCGAACGTGGTCAGGTAGTACACGCCCTGGATCGGGAGAAGCGTTCCGGCGGTCGAGGTCGCACCCGTCGCAGTTGCCGCGCTCGCGAGACCACTCTGCACAGCCGCCGGTACGCCAACGTTGGTCAGCGCCGAACTCCATGCCCCGGATACCGGGTTGGTGCCGCCGGTCGTCGTGCCGGTGTTGGGCAGGTAGGCATTGAGCAGCGCCTGCAGTTCGGTGCTCAACGAATTCGCCGTCGACTGGGTGGCCGCGGCCGCATCGGCGGACGCCCCGCCATCGCTGGTGGTGGGCGCCGGGGTCTGCTGCGGCAATGCGGTGGCCTGCTGGGAGACCACCGCGTAGGTGTCCATCGTCAGCCCATCCTGGAACCACATCTCCATGTAGTGCGCCTCGGTGGCCGCGATCGCCGGTGTGTTCTGGCCCAGGAAGTTGGTGGCGATCAGCGCCGCCAACAACGCTCGGTTGGCGGCGATGACAGCCGGCGGCACCGTGGCATCAAACGCGCCCTGATAGGCCGCGGCAGCCAACCTGGCTTGCGCACTGGTCTGAGCGGCCTGAATCGAGCTGCCCTGCAACCAGGCAATGAACGGCGCCGTCGACGAAGCCATCCGCGCCGACGAGGGACCCAGCCAGGGCCCGCCAGTCAATTGCGCGATTTCCGCCTGGTAGGAGGTGGCGGTGGTTTCCAGGTCGGCGGCCAACTCATCCCAGGCCGACGCCGCCGCCATCAGCGGCCCCGATCCTGCCCCGGCATACATCAGGGCCGAATTGACCTCCGGCGGATACATCATGAAGCTCATAGACCCGAGCCCCCCTTAGCCTGCAGCTGCTGCATTCGTCACCTCGGTCAACGCGTACGCCCCGGCCCCAGAGCGCAACGCGGCGACCAACTGTTCATGTACTTCGGCCGCCTGGGCTGCGGTCTGTTGGTAGGCCGCGCCCTGCTGACCGAACTGCGCCGCGGTCATCGCCGACACAATATCCGAAGCCGCAGGGGCCAACCCCGTCGTCGGCGCCGCCGCGTTGCGGGCCACCATCGCATCACCGATCCCAGAAAGATTGCTCGCAGCCCCCGACAACACCTCCGGCTGCGTAGTAACGAACGACACCTTCCGACCTCCTTAAGACGCCGTCAGTCCCGCGGTCAGCTGTCCGCAACAGTTAATTCAATTAACGTTTTGGCGGAGCGTTCACCAAGGGCGTGTAACGGTTCGGCAATAGTAAATCACCCGGCGCGCTTGTTGTGCTGAAAAAAAGCAAAGACATCCCGCTCGCGACAATCTTTTTTGGACGGCGCTTGGGGATCTTCCCGGCGGAGCGCCGAGCGGCGCGAACCGCGTCGCACTCGGTGCTGCGGTCCGGCGTCGGTCAGCAGCTGCTTCAACGCAGCGCGGCCCTCGTCGCCAAGCCGCAGCAGTGGTCGGCGCGGGTGTCCGATGTCGGGGCCGACGAGCTCCAGGCCGGCCTTCACCATCGTCGGTAGCCGGCCCATTACGATCAACTCCAGCAGCGGCTCGGGATCAGTGTAAACGGCTTGCGCTCTTAGCGATTCGCCCGCGGAGAACCGCATCATGCGGGTCGGTGCAAGGCGGTGGACGCAGACGCGGCGCGGCCCTACGCCACCCCGCGGCGCCTGCCCGCAGCGCGTGCAACGCCGGCGGGTACTGCGCGTGTAGAACAGCCGCCGCCCGTCGCTGAGCTGCTCGATGCGCTGCATCCGGGGAAGGGTCAGCGCTGGACTCTTTGACCATTGTGACGCTGTCGATCGTCTCAAACATCGCACCAACAGTTCGGGGCTCATATCGATGCCACTAGTGGCGATCTTGTTGTAGACCAAGATCGGAATGCCGATCACATCTGCCAATACTGAGAAAATGCTTAAAAATTTCCCGTTTCGACAGTTTTCAGTAAGACACCGGCAAGGTCATCACCGCATCGGCGCCCCCTGTTGTGCATATTGCGCACGCCGCGGCTATCCGCCGCCGAACGCGGGCTCGTGTCACGCGTTCTGTGGACAAAGGTCCATCAACTCCACACTCGACCGCAGGTATGAATGAGAGGTGAGCGACGGAATCAGCCGCAGAACGCTGCTGACGACGGGTGCGGCGGCGGCCATCGTCGGCGCGGGCGTCGGCGCGGGCGGCGTTGCACTGCTCGGCTCCCCGGGTCGCGGAACCAGTCTGTGGACCCAGCCCGATCAAAGTGGGGCTCAACCGGTGGGCGGCCTGCATCTGCAATTCGGCAAAGACGCATCCACCGAAGTCGTCGTCTCCTGGCACACCACCGACCCCGTGGGCAACCCCCGGGTGATGGTCGGCACGCCGACGTCCGGTTTCGGCCGCGTCGTGCACGCCGAAACCCGCACCTACCGTGACGCGAAGTCGAAGACCGAAGTTCGCGTCAACCACGCGGTGCTCGACAACCTGACTCCCGACACCGATTACGTGTACGCAGCGGTGCATGACGGCACCAACCCCGAGCTGGGGACGGTCCGCACCGCGCCGTCGGGTCGAAAGCCGTTCCGCTTCACCAGCTTCGGGGATCAGGCGACCCCGACCCTGGGTCGCCTGCAAAAGAGCGGCTACCGCAGCGACAACCTCGGCTCCCCGGCAGCCGGGGATACCACCACCGCCATCGAGCGCCTGGGCCCGCTGTTCAACCTGGTCAACGGCGACCTGTGCTACGCCAACCTCGCGCACGACCGCATTCGCACCTGGTCGGACTGGTTCGACAACAACACCCGCTCGGCCCGGTATCGCCCGTGGATGCCGGCGGCCGGCAACCACGAGAACGAATTAGGCAACGGGCCGGTCGGTTACGCCGCCTATCAGACCTACTTCGCCCTACCCGACTCGGGATCTGACGCCGAGCTACGCGGGCTCTGGTATTCGTTCACCGCCGGCTCGGTGCGAGTGGTCAGCCTTGGCAACGACGACGTCTGCTTCCAGGACGGCGGCAACTTCTACGTACACGGCTATTCGGGCGGCGCGCAAAAACGTTGGCTGGAAACCGAACTCGCCGCCGCACGAGCCGACCCGCGGGTCGACTGGGTGGTCGTCTGCATGCACCAGACCGCGATTTCCACCGCCGATCACACCAATGGCGCCGACCTGGGGATCCGACAGGAATGGTTGCCGCTGTTCGACCGCTTCCAGGTCGACCTGGTGGTGTGCGGTCACGAGCACCACTACGAACGCTCGCATCCGCTGCGGGGAGCGCTGGACAGCGAAACCAAAACCCCTATCCCGGTCGACACCCGCAACGACGTCATCGACACCAGCAAGGGCACCGTGCACCTGGTCATCGGCGGTGGCGGCACCTCGTCGCCGTCGAACACCATGTTCTTCCCGCAGCCCAAATGCCGCGTGGTGACCGGCGTCGGCTTGTTTGATCCGGCGATCGGACGGAAGGCACCCTACTATGTGGTGGAGGACGCGCCGTGGTCGGCGTTCCGTGACCGCGAAAACCCCTACGGGTTTGTGGCTTTCGACGTCGACCCCGGATCGCCGGGTGGTCACACGTCGATCAAAGCAACGCACTATGCAGTCACTGGCCCCTACGGGGCGATCAGCGTGGTCGAACAATTCACCCTCACTCGGCCCCGCCGCGGCTGAGCTTTTTCTACGCTGCCTCCTATGACCACTACCGATCTTCCGTTGGCCGGCAAGGTTGCCTACGTGACGGGCGCTGCCCGCGGTCAAGGCCGCTCGCACTGCATCAGGCTGGCCAGAGCCGGGGCCGACATCATCGCGATCGACGCCTGCCGACCGGTTGCCGCGCACAACGGCTATCCCCCGTCGCAGCCGGAAGACCTCGCCGAGACGGTGAATCTGGTCGAGGGCGAGGGACGCAAGATCATCGCCGCCGAAGTCGATGTGCGCGATCTGGCCGGGCAGCAGCGGGTGGTCGGTGACGCCATCGAGCAGTTCGGCCGGCTGGACATCGTGGTCGCCAACGCCGGAGTGCTCAATTGGGGCCGGCTGTGGGAGATTTCGGCCGAGCAGTGGCAAGACACCCTTGACATCAACCTGACCGGGCTGTGGAACACGGTCAAGGCGGTGGTGCCGCCGATGATCGAGGCGGGCAACGGCGGGTCGATCATCACGATCAGTTCGGCAGCCGGAATCAAGGCTGTTCCCGGCTGTGGCCACTACTGCGCCAGCAAGTTCGGGGTGGTCGGGCTGACCAATTCACTCGCCGTGGAGCTGGGCGAGTTCGGCATCCGGGTCAACTCGGTTCACCCGTATGGCACCGACACCCCGATGGGCAACGACGTGTCGATGTACCAAGTGTTCGCCGACCACCCGAATTACATTCACAGCTTCTCCCCCGGCGCGCTTCCGACAGAATCGCTGGCCGCCCCGGACCTGATTTCCGACATTGTGGTGTGGCTGGCCAGCGACGCCTCATCGCTGGTGACGGCGGCGCAGATCCCTGCCGACAAGGGATATTTGAAGATCTAAATCTCGCGTACTCAGCGGAATCTAGATTGTTTCTCAGTAATTTGTTAGGTTGAACCGCGCCCGACTCAAAGCCAACGAGTGTCTTAGGAAGGGCCAGATGACTCGTCGTCGTGTACTTGGCCTCGGGGTGACCGCGGGGGCGTTCTTCGCCTTCGGCATGACACCGTTGGCCACCGCACCGGCGGCCAACGCCGACGAGTTCGACGTCATTCTCGATCCCATCCTCAGTTCCCTTGCCAGCATCGACCCGGCGCTGGCCACCGAGGTGAGCACGCTGGTGACCAGCTTCGATCCGGCGTTCACCGCGGAGGGCGCGGCTGCTGCGGCTTCGCCCGCTTTGGCTGCCGCGACCCCCGACTTCTCCGAGCTGTTCAACCAGTTCGTCTACGCGCCGACGCACACCGCCCTCGAGGGCTGGATCAACAGCAATCTCGGTCAGCAGGTCGACGGCTTCATCAACGAGGTGGCCGGGTCGTATGTGATCGGCAACGGCGCACCCGGAACGGAGGGCGACCCCGCCGGTGGGGCTGCCGGTTGGTTATTCGGCGACGGCGGGCCGGGCTGGAACAGCACCGAGCCCGATATTGCCGGCGGTAATGGCGGCGCTGCCGGACTCATCGGCGACGGCGGGATCGGCGGTGATGGCGGTGCCGGCGCCAACGGCGGTGATGGCGGTGCCGGTGGCTCATTCTTGGGCGACGGCGGCGACGGTGGCAATGCCGGCGGCGGCCTCGCGCCCGATGGTCTGCCCGCTCTGGGCGGAGCCGGCGGCAACGCCGGCGTGTTCGGCATCCACGGCATGGTCGGCGACTACGGCACCGGAGCCACGTCGGGTTCTGACTCCATCGGGACCACCGCCGGCTGGCTCACCAATAGCGACGGACAAGTCGTCATCCTCCATGGGCTCAACGAGGTGTACAAGGTGGCGCCGGGTGAGCCCAGCGCCAGCGGGTTCAGCGACGACGACGCAGCATTCCTCGCCGCCAACGGCTTCAACGCCGTGCGGTTGGGCATCATCTGGTCGTACCTCGAGCCCCAACCCGGCGTGTTCGACACCGCTTACCTCAACTCGATCGAGCAGACGGTGCAGACCCTCGGTAACCACGGGATCCACAGCATCCTCGACTTCCACCAGGACGCGTACAGCACCGAATTCGGCGGCGAGGGCGCGCCGGCCTGGGCTGTGCAGGACGGTGGGCTGCCCAACCCGGTGGACACCTTCCCGCTCAACATCTTCTTCAATCCCGCCGAGCAGCACGCGTGGGATGCGTTCTGGACGAACGCCTCGGCACCGAATGGTATTGGGCTGGAAGACAATTACGCACAGATGTTGGAGTATGTCGCCAACGCCTTCAACGGCAACCCCAACGTGGCCGGTTTCGAGCTCATCAATGAGCCTTCCCCGGGCTTATCGACGTTTGACCAGACCCTGTTTGGCGGCTCTTACTTCGAGAGCCAGCAGCTCACTTCGTTCTACGACCAGGGGGCCTCGGCGATCCGGGCCGTCGACCCGACCACGCCGGTGTTCTTCGAACCGAGCGTGCTCGCCAACGCGGGCGAGCCGACCCATCTGGGCACCGTCGACGCGACCAACACCGTCTTCTCATTCCACGACTACTGCGAATTCGACCTAGGACCACTGGGTTGCTTGCCGAGCGTCAACGCAATCGTCGGCAATGCCGAGAATTACGCCCAGGCGCACCACATCCCAGCATTCATGACCGAGTTCGGCGCCACCAGCAACCAGGCCCAGATCATCCCCTCGATGCAGGGCGCCGACCAGCATCTGATCGGCTGGACGGAGTGGGCCTACAGCGGCCAGGGCGACATCACCACCTCGGCGTCTCCACCAAGCTCGGAGTCGCTGGTATACAACCCCGAGCTGCCACCGACTGGTTCCAACGTCAACACCGCCAACCTGGAGACGCTCGCCGAGCCGAACCCGCAGGTGATTTCAGGCACCCCGACATCCTTCTCGTTTGAGAACGGCACCCTCCAGTTCAGCTACTCCACCGCAGAGCCCGACGGGATGGGCAGCTTCCCAGCCGGCTCGCAGACCTTCATCTCGATACCTAGGGCCGACTTCCCGAATGGCTACACCGTGAGCGTCACCGGCGGAGAAGTCATCTCGGCCCCCAACGCCCACGAGTTGGTGATCGCGTCACACAGCGGCGCCAGCACGATCACCGTCGTCGTTACCCCCGGGAACGGCGGCACGGACGGCGGCACTGGATCGGGGTAAGCCCGATGGCAAATCCTGATGGTAATGTCATTACCACTTTAGGCCAGTGGGACTCTCCGGAGACGTAATATGCATTCGCGCGAGACGGCGTCCGTGCGCGCGGGCGAATCGGTGGCGGCGTTCGCCGAGCGGGCCCGCGCGTGGCTTGCCGAGACCATGCCGCGCATCGATCTGGACGATCCGCCATTCGCCGACCGCGGCGACGAGGCGTCCTGGCAGCACGTCCGCCAATTGCAGCGCCGGCTCTACGACGGCGGGTTCGCCGGGATCTGCTTCCCCACCGAGTACGGCGGGCTGGGGCTCGATATCGAGTACCAGAAGGCGTTCGACGCCGAAAGCGCCTGCTATGAGTTGCCACTGATCTTGAATACTCCGACGTTCACCATCTGCTGTGCGACGATCCTCGACACCGGCACCGAAGAGCAGAAGCGCCAACACATTTCGGCGGCGCTGCGCGGTGACGAGGTGCTCGTGCAATTGCTCTCGGAGCCCAGCGGCGGCTCCGATTTGGCTGGTGTGATCACCCGCGCCGAGCGACGCGGCGACAAGTGGGTGGTCAACGGCGCCAAGACGTGGAGCACCGGCGCGTTCGCCGCCGACTACGGACTGCTGTTGGCCAGAACGAACTGGGACGTGCCCAAGCACGAGGGTCTGACGATGTTTCTGGTGCCGATGCACAGCCCGGGCATCACGCTGCGCCGGATCAAACAGGTCAACGGATCCACCGAATTCTGCGAGGAGTTCTTCGACGACTTGGAGCTCAGCGACGACGCGGTGGTCGGCGAAGTCGGCAAGGGCTGGGAGGTGGCCTCGCGCCAGCTCCATCACGAACGGCGCGCCGTCGGCGGCGGCTCGGAATTCGCCAGCGGTAGCGGTGCCGAGAACAACCAGGAACGGCCGCCGGACTACACCGCGATGATCCGGGCGGCCGGTCTGTCCGACGACCAGCGCGTGCGTGAAATAGCCGGCCACGCGCTGACCCACCGCGCGGTTCGGGAGCAGTTGATCGACCACGTCTACCAGGCTGTGCTGGACGGTTCGCTCCCTCCGACGGCCGGTTCGCTGATCCGACTGTTCCAGGCCGAGGAAGTCGCGCTCGAGGTCGATACCGCGCTGGCGATCGCCGGCAGCGCCGGCGTCGTCGACGGGCCTGCCGAACTGCTTTTCGTCGGCGAACGCTACCTGTCCCGCCAGACCGCAGCGCTCGGCGGCGGCTCTACCGAGATGGCGCGCAACGTGATTGGCGAACGGGTACTGGGTTTTCCGCGCGAATACGCCGCTGATCGCGGGGTGCCGTTCAACCAGGTCAAACATAGCCGCAACAGCTAGCGCCGCCCTAGTCCCAGAAAACTTGGGATGCGCCGATGTGCCCGGCTCTGAGCGACAGCTCGCGGGCTTCGTCGCGCAAAGCCAACACGCGCCGGTGGATCCGGTGCGCGGTGCCGCGCGGCGTCGAGCCGGGACCGTAGAGCCCGCGCTTCAACTGTCGGACTCGACCGCGTCGCACTTCCCACCGCAACGCGTCCGAGATCGACTTCGATGGTCGACCGTCGACATCGAAACCGTGGGCGCGGAGAGCGTCGACAAGATCAACGATCGTTGCACGTCCATGGTGGGCGAGGTGGTTTGTAAGTACGTAGCGCAATTCGATTCCGCGCAGGCGTCGTAACGGGTCCATCGGCACACGGTGGCAGGCCGCTATGACATCGACGCGGTTGTCGCTCGGAGGCGGGCACAACGGCATAGCCGTCTGAGCGGTGACTCGTGCGACTGGAGTTACCTACGGTTCAGACGCGAAAGCACCTCAGTGACAACGGAATCCGTCGCCACATCGACCTGCTCACCGGTCGTCAGGTCCTTCACGCCGACGGTTCCGGCGTCGATGTCGCGGTCACCGGCGACCAGCGCCAGCCGCGCACCAGAGCGGTCGGCGGCACGCATCGCGCCCTTGATTGCGCGGTCGCCGTAAGCGACATCCACGCGCACCCCGGCGGCGCGCAGCTGCCCGGCCAGCACCGCCAGCCGCAGCTTGGCCTGCTCGCCCAGCGGCACCCCGAACACGTCGCACCGGGCGATCTGGCCGACCTCTTTGCCCTCGGCCCGCAACGCCAGCAGGGTGCGATCTACGCCGAGACCGAACCCGATACCCGAAAGGTCCTGTCCGCCGAGCTGGCGCATCAGGCCGTCGTATCGGCCGCCGCCGCCGATACCGGACTGCGCGCCCAGCCCGTCATGCACGAACTCGAACGTGGTCTGGGTGTAGTAGTCCAAGCCTCGGACCATCCGCGGGTTGATGACATAGGGCACGCCCAGAGCATCGAGGTGCGCCAGCACCGTCTCGAAGTGCTGCTTGGCCACATCGGAGAGGTGGTCGAGCATCACCGGGGCGTCGGCCGTCATCGCCTTGACATGCGGACGTTTGTCGTCGAGCACTCGCAGCGGGTTGATCTCGACGCGCTTGCGCGTTTCCTCGTCGAGGTCAAGCTGAAACAGGAAGTCCTGCAGAAGTTCTCGATATTGTGGACGGCAGGTGTCGTCGCCCAGCGAGGTGATTTCCAGCCGAAACCCGTCCAGGCCCAGCGAGCGGAAGCCCTCATCGGCGACGGCGATCACCTCGGCGTCCAACGCGGGGTCGTCGATGCCGATCGCCTCCACACCAACTTGTTGCAGCTGGCGGTAGCGGCCGGCCTGCGGCCGCTCGTAGCGGAAGAACGGACCCGCGTAACAGAGCTTGACCGGTAGCGCGCCGCGATCCAGGCCGTGCTCGATCACCGCCCGCACCACCCCGGCGGTGCCTTCCGGCCGCAACGTCACCGAACGGTCGCCGCGGTCGGCGAACGTGTACATCTCCTTGGACACCACGTCGGTCGATTCGCCGACCCCCCGGGCGAACAGCGCGGTGTCCTCGAAGATCGGCAGCTCGATGTCGCTGTAGCCGGCCCGGCGGGCGGCGTCGAGCAGACCCGAACGCACCGCGACGAACGCCGCCGAGTCCGGCGGGACGTAGTCCGGCACGCCCTTGGGCGCCGAGAAGCCGCCGGTCACGGGCTCAGCCCCTCGATGAACGGGTTGAACCGCCGTTCCGCGCCGATAGTCGTGGCGTTGCCGTGTCCGGGCAGCACCACCGTTTTGTCGTCGAGGACCAACAACTTGTCGACTATCGAGCGCAACAGGTCGCGGCCGCTGCCGCCGAACAGGTCGGTCCGGCCCACCGAGCGCTCGAACAGGGTGTCGCCGGTGAACACCACCTCTTTGTCGTCTCTGATTCGGAAGACCACCGACCCGCGAGTGTGGCCAGGCGTGTGGTCGACGGTCACGCTGATCCCGGCGAGGTCGATCTTGTCGCCGTCACGGTCCAGTTCGACGACCTGTTTGGGTTCGCGGAACATCGCCGCCAGCAGCAGCTGCCCCAGCCGCGGGCCGAAGTCTTTGATGGGGTCGGTCAGCATGAACCGGTCCTCGGGATGAATGTAGGTAGGGCAGCCGAACGTGTCGGACACCTTCTGCGCCGACCAGATGTGGTCGATATGGCCGTGGGTGAGCAGGACCGCCGCCGGCGTCAGCCGATTGTGGTCCAGAATGCGCCGCAGCTGGCCCATCGCACGCTGGCCGGGGTCAACGATGATGGCGTCCGCTCCCGGGTGCGGCGCCAACACATAGCAGTTGCACTGCAGCAACCCGGCAGGAAATCCGGTGATGAACACGATCCCCAGTTTCCCATCCCCTTCATCGTGGACGGGTCGCGCCACCCCTATCCAGCCTCAACTGGCACACTTTGCTTTGGTCAGATGAAGCCTGACTCAGCACACAACCACGGAGGGACATCGGCGGTGCCGACCAACGAACAGCGACGTGCGACAGCCAAGCGCAAACTCGAACGGCAGCTGGAGCGCCGCGCCCAGCAGGCCCGGCGTCGTCGGCTGCTGGCGATCGTCGGAGGGTCGGTGGCGGCGGTGGTCGTGGTGGTCGCGGTGGTAGCAACCGTCGTCCTGACCAACAAGGACCACAACAGCAAGCAGGCTTCGGCCGGCGCGAGCTCGTCGAGCAGCGCTGCCCCGGGCTCGCCGTCGGGGATACCGCCGTTGCCGCCGTTCAAGCCGGCCGCCAACTTGGGCACCAACTGCCAATACGAACCGTCAGCGCAGCCGGCCAGCAAGCCGGCCAAGCCGCCGAAACAAGGCAAGGTGCCCACCGACCCCGCGCAGGTCAGTGTCAGCATGATGACCAACCAGGGCCCGGTCGGCCTATTGCTCGCCAACAACGAATCACCCTGCACTGTCAATAGTTTCGTCAGCTTGGCGCAGCAGAAGTTCTTCGACGACACCCAATGCCACCGGCTGACCGCCTCGCCGACATCGTCGGTGTTGCAGTGCGGCGACCCGAGCGCCGACGGCAGCGGCGGCCCCGGCTATCAGTTCCCTAATGAGTATCCGACCGATCAGTACAAGCCGGACGATGCTGCGGCGCACGAGCCGGTGGTCTATCCGCGCGGTACCCTGGCGATGGCCAACGCCGGCCCGAACACCAACGGCAGCCAGTTCTTCATGGTCTACGAAGACACCACGCTGCCGCCGGAATACACCGTCTTCGGCAAGATCCAGCAGGACGGGCTGGCCACCCTGGACAAGATTGCCAAAGGCGGCGTTGCCGGCGGCGGTCAAGACGGCCAACCAGCCACCCAAGTCACGATCAAATCAGTGCGGCTGGACTGATCGAGCTTTCGGCGCCCTCGGCAGCTAACAGGAGAATTCTTTGTGCAGGTGACGACATTCGGGCGCTACCAGCTTCTCGATCTCATCGGCCGTGGCACAACGGGGAGAGTCTTCCGGGCCGTTGACACCGAGGCCACCGTCACCAATCAGGAAGTCGCCCTCAAGGTGCTGGCGCCGGAACTGGCCGAGGATGCCGAGTTCCTCGACCAGTTCCACCACGACGTCGCCGCAGCCGCCGGCCTCGACAACCGGCACGTGGTGCCGATCCACAACTATGGCGAGATCGACGGCCGGCTATATGTGGACATGGGGCTGATCGACGGCAGCAACCTCGGTCGCCTGATCAGAAACGAAGGCGGCCGAATACTTCCCGCACGCGCGGTCACGATCATCGGGCAAGTCGCCGCCGCGCTCGACAGCGCTCACCGAGCGGGACTCGTCCATCGCGACGTCAAGCCCGCGAACATCTTGGTGGCTCCGCGAGATGTCGTCTACCTGACCGACTTCGGGATGGCACGCAACGCCACAGATACCGCCGCCAGCAGTATGGGCCATGTCCCCGGCGCGTACACTGCACCCGAAAGATTCAGCGGTGCAGGCGATTCCCGCGCTGACATCTATTCACTCGCGTGCGTGTTGCACAAATGCTTGACGGGGCAACAGCCGTTTCCGGGAGACACCTTCGAGGAACAACGCGCCGGGCACCTGACCGCCCCGCCACCGCGGCCTTCGACGTCCTCCCCCGGAATAGCACCGGCATTCAACGCGGTGATCGCCGCGGGTATGGCGAAAAGTCCGCAGGCCCGCTACCAGACGGCTGCGCAGTTCGCCGAAGCCGCCAGAGCAGCGCTGGACAACCGCTTCAGCCCACCACCAAGCCCGTCGCCGTCGACCGCCCAGCCCGCCGCGCCGCCGCCACCCCTCGAGCAAGCGGACCAGCCGGCGGAATCCGAGAGCAGAGGGCGCACGTTGGCCCTCATCGGCGGGTTGGCCGCAGCGATGGTGGCCCTGTTCGGGGTGATCGCGCTGGTGATCATCAGCGCCGCGACGTCGGACCGCGGCACCACCACGACGTCGTCGGCCGCACCAACCAGCACGTCCACCACCAGCAGCACCACTGCGGCCACGTCGGTCAAACCGCCGGCCGCGGCGCAGCTGCCGCCGTTTGTCCCCTCCACCGACCTGGGGGCCGACTGCGAGTACCCGCCGTCCACCGATTCCGCCAGCAAACCGGTGAACCCACCTCGCACCGGCGAGGTATCGACCGATCCCGCTCGGATCGGCGTGAACATCGTCACCAACCGCGGCAAGATCGGCCTGCATCTCGCGAACAACAAATCCCCTTGCACCGTCCACAGTTTCGTCAGCCTGGTGCAGCAGAAGTTCTTCGACGACACCCAGTGCCACCGGCTGACCACCTCACCGGGCCTATCGGTCTTGCAGTGCGGTGACGCAAGAGGCGATGGCACCGGTGGCCCGGGCTATGAGTTCGCCGACGAATATCCGGCCGATCAGTACCGGCGCGGCGCTCCGGAACTGAAGAAGCCGGTCCTGTATCCGCGGGGCACGCTGGCAATGGCCAACGCCGGGCCGAACACGAACGGCAGCCAGTTCTTCATGGTCTACCGGAACTCTCAGTTGCCGCCGGCCTACACCGTGTTCGGCACCATCGACGCCACCGGCCTGGCGACCTTGGACAAGATCGCCGCGGCGGGGGTGGCCGGCGGTGGCGAAGACGGTACGCCCGCCACCGAAGTCACCATCACGATGGCGCGGCTGAGCTGACCGCCCGCCGCCTCTTTACATACGTTTGGGCTGCGCGCGCGATGAAGTGCTCGGTAGGCGTCGGATGCCAGCCGAGTTCTCGGGTGGCTTTGTCATGACTCGCCGGCGAGGTGAGCTCGATCAGCCGGGCGCTCTGGCTGCTGATCGGGATGTCGCGGTGCAACAGCGATCCAACGGCGTCGGACACCCGCGCGAAGCCGTATACCAGTGCCATCGGGATTCCCAGTCGCGGCGGCCGCACGCCAACTGCCTCTGCGGCGATGGTCACCAGTTCGCGCTGGGTCATGTAACGCTCAGAGATGATGTAGCGCTGGCCGATTCGCCCCCGTTCGGCGGCCAGCAACAACGCGTCGGCGACGTCGTCGATACCGACCACTTCGGCCCCGACACCGCGGATATAGAACGGCAGCTTGCCAAGTGCGGCCAGCTGCACGAACATCCCCTGGCGCGGCTGCCAATCGGGTGGCCCGTACGGGTTCGACACGTTGACGACCACCGCCGGCAGGCGAAAGTCTGCGACGTAGGAGAACACCAACTGCTCGGCCCGGCGGCGCGACTCGATGTAGCTCCCCGCTTGGTCAGCCCAGTTGAACGGCGTGTCCTCGTCAACGGTTTCACCGTTGGAGCCGATTGCGATGGTGCCGATCGTGCTCAGGAAAACGAACCGTCGCAGGTTCGCGGTCACCGCGACGTCGAGCACCGTGCGCAGGCTGTTGACGTTGGTCTCGAACAGCGGGGCGGGGTTTCTCAGCTCCGCCCTGGTGTCGACAATGCAGTAGTAGACCACGTCACGATCAGACATGGCCGCGGCGACTTCCGCGCTGTCCGAGATGCCGCCGTAGTACCGCTCGACATCGAGCCCGTCAATTCCCTTCGTGGGACTGGTTTTTCGTAACAGAACCCGCACATCGGCACCGCCAGACACCAAGTGCCTGGTAACGCACGCGCCGACATTGCCGCTGGCTCCCATCACCAGAGCCCGCTGCGCTGACACGTTCACCAGGTTGGTCCCCTCTTTTCCGCGAGCAGACACAGAATCGCATCCCGAGGCGTGGGTTTGTGCGATTCTGTGTCTGCTCGCGATAGAAAGCTACGCCGCGGACGTCACGCGGTAGACGTCGTAGACACCTTCGACATTGCGGACCACGTCCAGCAGGTGGCCCAGATGCTTGGGGTCGCCCATCTCGAAAGTGAACCGGCTGATCGCCACCCGGTCACCGGATGTGGTCACCGACGCCGACAGAATGTTTACCTTTTCGTCGGCCAGCACGCGGGTGACGTCCGACAACAACCGGTGCCGGTCGAGCGCCTCGACCTGAATGGCCACCAGGAACACCGACGACGGTGACGGCGCCCAGAGCACCTCGATGATGCGCTCGGCCTGCTGCTGCAGCGACGCGGCGTTGGTGCAGTCGGTGCGGTGCACGCTGACGCCACCACCGCGGGTGACGAACCCCATGATCTGGTCGCCCGGTACCGGCGTGCAGCATTTGGCGAGCTTGGTCAGGACGCCCGGGGCGCCGGGCACCGCCACCCCGACGTCGTCGGTGCTGCGCGGACGCCGCGGCATGGTCGCCGGGGTGGACCGTTCGGCGAGATCCTCCTCGGCCTGGTCGATACCGCCGAGTTCGGCAACCAGCCGTTGCACGACGTGCTTGGCTGAAACATGACCCTCGCCGACCGCGGTGTAGAGCGCCGATACGTCCGCGTAATGCAGCTCATTGGCCACCGCCGCCATGGACCCGCCATTGACCAAGCGCTGCAACGGAAGTCCGCCGCGACGCACCTCGCGGGTGATCGCTTCTTTGCCGGACTCCAGCGCCTCCTCGCGGCGCTCCTTGGCGAACCACTGGCGGATCTTGGCTTTGGCGCGCGGTGACACCACAAACTGCTGCCAATCCCGCGACGGCCCGGCGTTGGGCGCCTTGGATGTGAAAACCTCGACGACTTCGCCGTTTTCCAGCTTGCGTTCCAATGCCACCAGCCGGCCGTTCACCCGGGCGCCGATGCACCGGTGGCCTACCTCGGTGTGCACGGCGTAGGCGAAGTCCACCGGCGTCGACCCGGTGGGCAGCGTGATCACGTCACCTTTCGGGGTGAACACGAAGAGCTCTTGTACGGCAAGGTCATAACGCAGCGATTCCAGGAACTCACCGGGGTCGGCCGCCTCTCGCTGCCAGTCGAGCAGCTGACGCATCCAGGCCATGTCGTCGATTTCGGCTGCGGCGAGAGCGTGTGGAACTCCGTTGCGGCCCTTCGCTTCCTTGTAGCGCCAGTGCGCCGCGATGCCGTATTCGGCGGTGCGGTGCATGTCGCGGGTGCGGATCTGGATCTCGAGCGGCTTGCCTTCCGGACCGACGACGGTGGTGTGCAGCGACTGGTACACGCTGTAGCGCGGCTGGGCGATGTAGTCCTTGAACCGGCCCGCCATTGGTTGCCAGAGCGAATGCACCACGCCCACAGCCGCATAACAGTCCCGGATCTCGTCGCACAGGATGCGGACGCCGACCAGGTCGTGGATGTCGTCGAAGTCGCGGCCCTTGACGATCATCTTCTGGTAGATCGACCAGTAGTGTTTGGGCCGTCCTTCGACCACCGCGTTGATCTTGGACGCGTTGAGGGTGGCGGCGATCTCGGCGCGCACCTTGGCCAGGTAGGTGTCTCGCGACGGGGCTCGCCCGGCGACCAGCCGCACGATCTCCTCGTACTTCTTGGGATGCAGGATCGCGAACGACAGATCCTCCAGTTCCCACTTGACTGTGGCCATACCCAGCCGATGGGCCAGCGGCGCAATAACTTCCAGCGTTTCACGAGCCTTGCGGGCCTGCTTTTCCGGTGGCAGGAAGCGCATCGTCCGCATATTGTGCAACCGGTCGGCGACCTTGATCACCAGCACCCGCGGATCGCGCGCCATGGCGGTGATCATCTTGCGGATCGTCTCGCCTTCGGCGGCGCTGCCCAGCACCACCCGGTCCAGCTTGGTCACCCCGTCGACGAGATGGCCGACCTCTTCACCGAAATCCTTGGACAGCTCGTCCAGGGTGTAACCGGTGTCCTCGACGGTGTCGTGCAGCAGGGCAGCCACCAGCGTGGTGGTGTCCATACCCAACTCGGCCAGGATGTTGGCCACCGCCAGCGGGTGGGTGATGTACGGGTCTCCCGAATGCCGCAGCTGGGTGGCGTGTCGCTGCTCGGCGACCTCGTAGGCCCGCTGCAGCAACGACAGGTCGGCTTTCGGGTAAATCTCGCGGTGTACGGCCACCAGTGGTTCGAGCACCGGGCTCAGCGCGCTGCGCTGGGCCGTCATCCGCCGGGCCAACCGGGCGCGAACCCGGCGCGAGGCGCTGCTGGACGTTTTGAGGCTGATCGCCGGCTCGGGGGCCGACGGTTCGGCGGGCGAAGAAAGGTCGGCGACCTGCAGCGGTTCGGTGGGCGGCTGAACCGCCGTCACCTTGTCGTCCGCCACCTTCGTCACCTCCGCCGTTCAAGGATATCCGCCACTGCGACGATGCGGGACGAACGCCTGGAGGACGAGCGGAGCACCTGGCTGAATCCGCCGCTGCTCGGCCACCGCGAACTTCAGCTGCGGGCCTTGCGTGAGGCCGCCCGACCGCGATTCACGTCGTTCTACGTATGCCAAGTACGACGGAACCGTAGTACTCTCAGCCAATCTTAAGGATCTGACGAAAGGATCCGACATGCGAATTTCCGGTTGCCTTTGGGGTGTCTTCGCTGTCGTGGTCGCCGGCTTATCACCGATATCGCCGGTATCGCCGTTCACGGGCATACGGACGATGGCGGTGCGGCTCATCAACGGGACCAGCGCGGATTTGCCGCTCGGGGATGGCACGGCATTGCTGATGGGCGGGACGAGTATTCCGCAACCGAGTCAGCTTTATCTCGATGCGGCCGACACGCTGTATCTGCAGCCGCGGGGATTCACCGGCACCTTGCAATCGTTGTTCACCCCGGAGAATGCAAGTCCCACGTCAGAGACGCGGGGTGAGCAGATTCTCGACTCCACGATCCTGCAGAAGTTCGACAGCGGAGACGTGAGCGCGCAAAACCCCGTCGTGGTGTTTGGCTACTCGCAGAGCGCCTCGATCTCCACAGCGGTGATGCGTGAGCTTGCCGGCCAGGGTGTGCCAAGCGATGATGTGCACTTCGTGCTGATCGGCGATCCGGACAACCCTGCCGGAGGCTCAGAGCTGATGAGCGGCAACCTTTCCCCGCAATATCTGATGGCCAATGTCGCGACCCCGAACAATCTCTACCCGACAGACGTCTACACCCATGAATACGACGGTGTCGCCGATTCCCCGAAGTATCCGATCGACCTGCTCTCGGACCTCAACGCCAGACTGGGCTTCATCTATGAGCACGGCACTTATTTGAGCCTCACACCTGAGCAGATCAGCGACGCGATACAACTTCCGACGTCATCTGCCGACACCATGGTCAACTACTACATCATTCCGGCCGAGAGTCTGCCGCTGCTGGATCCCTTGCGGTTGATCCCCATAATCGGACAGCCCCTCTATGACCTGCTCGAACCCGATACCCGAATCCTGGTCAACCTCGGCTACGGCAGTATCGACCAGGGATGGGCGTCGGGAAACGCCGATCTGGTCAGCGCCTCCGGATTGTTTCCGACTGACCTGAATCTCAGCGATGTTTTCACCGCGTTGGAGACCGGCCTGCAGCAAGGGGTCAGCGCCTTCATCGCCGATCTGGGAAACCCGGACACATACCAAATCACACCCCTGGTGCAGAACCCGTCGTTGTCCGAGGTCGCCGACGCAGGCTACCTCTACGGCTTCCTCGACACACCTACCCCGACGCCGTCAGAAGCCCTGCAGGGCATCGCCGAACTGTTCCAAGCGTTCACCGCTATGACTTGAGGCGGTAGCAAAGTCGTCGCGGTTGTCGAACTCGTTTCGTCCGCCTCAGACACACCGCAAGCTGTGAACCGGCAACGGCGCCACCCGGTCGCGACCGCCCAGCGCGGTCAGTTCCAACACCACCGCGGCCGCCGTCACCGTCGCGCCCGCATGCTCGAGCAGCTTGTGCGCCGCGGCCACGGTGCCACCGGTGGCCAGCACGTCATCCACGACCACAACGTTGCGGCCGGCCAATTCGATGCCGTCGGCGGGAATCTCCAGGCGGGCGGTGCCGTATTCGAGCTGATACTCCTCGGCCCGCACCGGCGGCGGCAACTTGCCGCCCTTGCGAATGGCCAGCACGCCGGTGCCCAGCCGGGTGGCCAGCGCGCCGCCGATCAGGAATCCGCGCGCGTCGATACCAGCGATGAGGTCAGCGCCGGACGCCACGCCGGCCAGCGCATCGGTCACCGCGGCCAATCCCCGGCGGTCGGCGAATAGCGGGGTCAAGTCCTTGAACTCGACGCCGGCCGTCGGGAAATCCGCGACCTCCCGGGTGAGCGATGCGATGAGGTCAGCCACCGAATCGTCGCGGGCAGCACTCACCGCACCAGAACCCATCGGTCCATGTTCCAGCCGGCGCCCCAGCGGCTGGGGTTGCTGCTGACCGCATACATCTTCTTCGACGCCAGCAACGTCCGCCGCTGGCGATACAGCGGCAACGTCGGCATATCGCCCCACAACACCGGCGCGCTGGAAGCCAACAGCCGGACCAGGTCGGCGGGGTCGGCCGACACGGCCAGCGCGTTGATGATCCCGTCGATTTGACCGTTGGTGTATCCGGGCAGGTTGTTGCCGTTGCCGGTGTGCAGCGCATAGGCGTCCATCGCCGACGACCCGCTCGAACCGCTGCCGGTCGCGCCGCCGGTGCTGGCCAGCAGCACGTCGATCTTGCCGTCTCGCAGCGTCTGCGGGCCGGTCGAGTCGGAGGTGACGTCGGAGACCGTGATACCGGCCGGGGCGCAGGCCTTGACGATCGTGCCGACGATAGCGGCCAGCCGCGCATTGGGCGCCCGATAGCCGATCCGCACCGCCAGCGGCTTGCCGCCCAGTGCGGCGCGCGCGGCGTCGGGGTTGGACTTGAGGAACTGGCCGGCCTCGGCGACGTTCTCCGCCTGCCCGATCGCGTCTTCGGACGCCGGGTGCAGCCGCGCGTTGGCGATCGGCGACCCGGCGTCGCGCGCGATGATGTCCCGCGGTGTGCACGAAGCCAGCGCGCGCCGCGCGGCGACGTCGGATAGTGGGCCGTGCGGCGCGAAGATCAGCTGCTCGATGCCGTCCGACGGCGAGTCGGTGCGGCGGTGGGTGTCCGGCGTGGCCAATGTTCCCGACGAGCCGTCCGCGACGTCGACCACGTCGGCGCTCTTGTCGTTGACGCGGTCCTGGATGTCGGCTTTCTCCGGCCACACGGTGACCCGCTTGGTCATCGGCTTGGCGCCCCACCACCGGTCGTTCGCGACCAGCACCACCGCCCCGCCGTCCAGCACCGATTCGATCTTGTACGGCCCCGATGACGGGAAGTGCTTGGCGATGGCGCCCGGGTCAACGCCGGGCTTGAGGTCCCAGGTGGTGTTCCACAGCTGCGCGATGCGCCCGATCGCCGGCAAGTTGTTACCCGTCAGCGCGGCGGTGACGTCAATGCCGAGCTCGTCGGCGATGACATGCGACGGCATCAACGCGGTCGCTGCGAACAATTGGTTGTAGTCGACGATGTTGCGGTCGGGGTCAAACGACACCCGGGCTTTCTTCTGTCCCGCTTGGCAATCGATGCCGGCGATGTCGACGTAGCCGGCCTGGCTGGCGGCGTCGAAGCCGGGAAACCGACCGGATTGGGCGGCCCATGACAGCACCAGATCGTCGCAGGTGACCGGCTTACCGTCGGAGTAAACAGCGTTGTCGGCGATCTGGTAGTCCAGCACCAGCGGCGAACCGCCGACCATCGAGATGGTGCCGAAGTCGTGGTCGGCGACGATCTGACCGTCGGGGCCGTGGTAGCCGAATCCGGTGAGGGTACGGGCGAACGCCTGCGCCCCCGCTGAGGCGGCGCCGCTCACCGTGTTGCTGTTGTACGTGGCCAGAGTGCCGTCGACGATGTAGTCGATCTGTCCGGCCGCGCTGCCCGAGCACGCCGTCAGGGTGCCGGACACGACTGTCACGAGCGCGGCTGCCAGCCAGCTGGCGGCCGCACGCCATCGCCGGACAACCACCGCGCTCAACATGATTGCCCGGCTCCTCCTCATCGCGCTACGCGCTCTGCATCGTCGCCGGGCGCTACCTGTTTCGCTTGCCGGTCGGACGCGAGTGACGCCCACTGCCCTGCTGCGCCGGACGCGCACCCGGGGCCGGCTTGTTAGCGACCGCGCCGCCGCTGGTCGCTGCGCGCGGCGCGTTCTGCTCGTCCGGTTCGTCCTGGGCCGGCTCGGCGGGCGCTTTGTTCTTGTCGGCGGCCGTTTCCGGCCCAGGGCCACGCCGCCGGACCACTCGGCGGTTGTGGCTTCGTACCGCCTCGGTGCGCTCCCGCAGGGTGACCAGCAGCGGAGTGGCGAAGAAGATCGACGAGTAGGTGCCGACGATGATGCCGACCAGCTGTACCAGCGCCAGGTCCTTCAGCGTGCCCACACCCAGCAGCCATACCGCCACCACCATCAGCGCCATTACCGGCAGTACCGAGATCAGGCTGGTGTTGATCGAGCGCATGAAAGTCTGGTTGATCGCGAGGTTGGCATGCTCGGCGAAGGTGCGCCGGGCGGTGTGCTGGAAGCCGTGCGTGTTCTCCTCGACCTTGTCGAACACGATGACAGTGTCGTAGAGGGAGAAACCCAGGATCGTCAACAGGCCGATCACGGTGGCCGGGGTTACCTCAAAGCCCACCAGCGAGTACACCCCGGCGGTGACGGTCAGGTCGAAAACCATTGTCGTCAAGGCGGAGATCGCCATAAAGCGTTCGTAGCGGACGGTGATGTAGAGGCTGACCAGCACCAGGAACACCACCAGCGCGATCACCGCTTTCTTGGTGATCTGGCCGCCCCAGGTCGAGGACACCGCCGAGTCGGAGATGGCTTGCTTGCTGGGCTTACCGTCGGAGCCCTTGGGCTGGAATCTGTCGAACAAGGCGTTCCGCAGCTTGGTGGTCTTGTCGTTGGACAACGTCCCGGAACGAATCTGCACGGTGGCTCCGGAGCCGTTGCCGACTACCACGACGGACTCGGGGTCGCTGCCCAGGGTTTGCCGGAAGACTTCCTGCACCTGGCTCACCTGGGCGTCTCCCCGCGGCATCGACATCGTGGTGCCGCCCTGGAAGTCGATGCCGAAAGTGAAGCCGCGCAACACGATGCTGACGACGGCGATCGCGACGATCGCGCCGCTGATCCCGTACCACAGCCTGCGCCGGCCGATGACCTCGAACGCGCCGGTGCCGGTGTAGAGCCGCGACAAGAAACTGTGGTGGGGCAGGTCAGCGCCGGTGTCCTTACCGGCTGGGCGGACATCTGTTGCGGTGTCATCGCCCAGTTCGACGGCAGTCGTCTTGTCGGCCATATCGCTATCCCCGTCCCGGAAGTTGGGCCAGCCGCCGTTCGCGTGCAACCTGCTGCACCGCTCCCAGGCCGTTGTATGCCGGCTTGGCCATCGTCGTGGACTTGGAGGCCAGGTACACCAGCGGCCAGGTCACCAGGAAGACAACGACGATGTCGAGGACCGTGGTGAGGCCCAGGGTGAACGCGAACCCCTTCACTTGGCCGATCGCCAGGAAGTAGAGCACCGCAGCGGCCAAGAAGGTCACCGCGTTGCCCGACACAATGGTCTTTCGGGCGCGGCCCCAGCCGCGCGGAACCGCCGACCGGAACGAACGCCCTTCGCGGATCTCGTCTTTGATGCGTTCGAAGAACACCACGAACGAGTCGGCCGTCGTCCCGATACCGATGATCAAGCCGGCGATCCCGGCCAGGTCGAGCGTGTAGTTGATATACCGGCCGAGTAGTACCAGGATCGCGAAAACCATTGCGCCGGAAGCCACCAGCGACAAGGCCGTCAGCAACCCCAGCACCCGGTAGTACAGCAACGAGTACACCAGCACCAGCGCCAGCCCGATCGCGCCGGCAATCAGACCTGCCCGTAGCGATGTCAATCCCAGTGTCGCCGAGACAGTTTGAGCTTCCGACGATTCGAACGACAGCGGCAGTGACCCGTATTTGAGGACGTTGGCGAGCTCTTTCGCCCGCGCCGAGCTGAAGTCGCCGTGGATTTGGGTCCGGCCGCCGGGGATCGCTTCCTCGATGCGCGGTGCGCTCACCACCTGAGAGTCCAGCGTGAACGCGGTCTGGGTACCGATGTGGGCGGCGGTGAAATCCGCCCAGATATCTGCCGCAGCACTCCTGAACTGCAGGTCCACTACGTAGTTTGCGTTGGTCTGATTGAACCCATAGCTGGCGTTGGCAATCTCGTCACCGCTGATGATCGACGGCGCCAGCAGAAACGCCGCGTCGTGTCCGGTATCGCAGGTCACCAAGGGCAGGTTGGGGTCGTCGTTGCCGGCCAGAATGTCCTCCTGGTTGCACCGGGTCGCCTCGTACTGCAGCGCCAGAAACTGCACACCCTTGTTGGTGCTCTGACGCCACTCTTTTTCCTTGGCGATGCGCTCGGCCAGATCCTTACGCGGATCCGGCGGCCCGGGCTGCGCCGGTGCGGGTCCAGGAGGAGCGGGTGCCGGCGCGGGCGTCGGCGGTGGATCCAGCGGATAAGGCCGCGGCTGCGGCGCAGGCGCCGGCTCGCCCGGCATGGGCAACAGCGGGCCGGCCCCGGCGTCACCACCGGACGGAGCCTGGGCAGGCTGCCCGCCGACGCCGGGAGCCGCACCGGGGACCGGTCCACCAGGTGCACCGGGCATCGGCCCACCCGGTTGTGGACCGAGCGGCTGCCGCGGCCGTCCGTTCGGCCCGGGTAACCGTTGCGGGTTCGGTGGTCGCGGACCGTTCTCCGCAGGCAGCTCGTTGATGACCGGGCGGATATACAGCCGTGCGGTCTGGCCCAGATTGCGCGCCTCGCCGCTGTCCTTCCCCGGCACCGTGATGACCAGGTTGTCTCCGTCGACAATGACCTCAGAACCCGAAACACCCAGACCGTTGACCCGGGAGCTGATGATTTGCTGCGCCTGGGACAGTGCCTGCCGTGTCGGCCGCGATCCGTCCGGCGTCCGCGCGGTCAAGGTGACCCTGGTCCCGCCCTGCAGGTCGATACCGAGCTTCGCTTCGGCCCGCTTGCTACCGGTGAGAAACACCAGCAGGTAGACGCCGATGAGCATGATCAGGAAAACCGTCAGATAACGGGCAGGGTGCACCGGCGTCGATGGCGATGCCACGTGTTGAATCTCCTCATCCGCTCCTAGCGGGTCGTCACCGCCCCGCGCTCACACTTTTCCGGCGTCGATCAGTTCGACTGCACCCGCAAAGGGTACGTGGGGGGCCGCCAACCTCAGTCCTTGGGCAGCCGCTCCGCGTCGTCAGCCAGGTCGTCGGCCGCAACTTCTTCAGCGGCCTCAGTGTCCAGCAACTCCGGCTCGATGCGGTCCCTAACCGCCAGCTTCATCCAGGTTGTTACCACGCCGTGCGCTATTTCGAGGTCGACCGTGTCGTCGGTGATGCCCGTGATGGTGCCCTGCAGCCCGGAAGTGGTGTGCACCCGGTCGCCGACACGCAGCGACTCGTGCAGATCGATGGTGGCTTGCATCGCGCGCTTCTGCCGCCGCGACGCGAAGAACATAAACGCCGCCAACACGATGATCAGCGGTAGGAAGACAACCATTTGGTTCATGACGGCAAGGATCTTTCCTGTGGGTCTGGGAGTCGGCATCGGACCAGAACAGGCCACCAACCGCGTCAGCCACCAGTGTGCCACTACGCCGTCATGGGCGGACCGGGCACGGCGCCTTGACGCACCTGCACAAGAGTGGTTGCGTCGAGCAGGATATGCCCGGCCTCTCTCACACCAATGCCGACTCTTTGCTGGGTCGATAGCCGATGGAACTCAACGAAGCGTTACGCGGCACCGGCGCGGTACGCGATTTCACCGACCAACCCGTCGACGACGCCGTGCTGGCGCGGGTGCTCGACACCGCCCGGTTCGCGCCCAGCGGCGGGAATGCGCAAGCGTGGCGGATCGTGGTGATCAAAGATCCCGAGCGGCGCCGTCGGCTGCGGGATCACTACCTCGCCGGTTCCAGGGACTACCTGGCGTTGATGGTCGCCGGCCTGCGGCCGTGGGCGCCGACCAACGACCGTGACGCCGAAGCCCGCGCCCTTGCCGCCGAAAACCCCGCGGCGCCAGGGGGTTTCGCTGAGCGGTTCGACGAGGCGCCGGTGTTGCTGGCGCTGTTCGCCGACCTGTCACTGTTGGCGGCGGTGGACCGCGACGCGGACCGCTACACGTTCGCCGGCGGCGCCTCGATCTACCCGTTCGCGTGGAGCATCCTGCTGGCCGCCCACGACGAGGGCCTCGGCGGTGTCATCACCACGATCGCGATCCGCGCAGAGCAGCAGGTGAAGGCTCTGCTCGGGGCACCTGACCCGCTGGCCCTGGCGGCGGTGATCGCCCTCGGATATCCGGTGCGACGACCGCGCCGGCTTCGCCGCCAGCCGATCAGTTCCTTTGCCACGGTCGATTCGATCGACGGTCCAGAGTTCGGCGGCTGACGCCGAAAGAGACGTCACCAGACGAACGGGATAAGCCGGCTGGTGCGGCCGCAGTAGTCCGCATAACCTGCCAGATCGCGCCGCAGCAGTTGCTCCTCGGCAATGACGCGCCGCCGATACACCGGGCCCAGCAGCGCGCCCACCAGCATGACCACCGCAACGCTGCGTGAGGTGAGCGCGAAGCCGGCCCATGTCAGCAGCGAGCCGCTGTAGCCCGGGTGGCGGACAAGTCGATACGGCCCGGACTCGACGACGCGCTGGTCGTTCTCGGTGCGCAGGGTGCGCGTGTAGGAGGCCCCGAGAACCCGCATCGACCACGTCCGCAGTGCAATACCGCTGGCCTGCATCACCAGCCCCACCGCAGCCACCGCGGGCGGCAATCGGCGCCGAGGGTTCCACGCCAGCATCGGCGCCAGCGTCGCGAGGGCGTAGCTGGTCACGAGCATCCGGGTAGTGCCTTGATCGTCAGCTGCGGCGTCCATGCTCGATGCGGCGCCTGGCTTGCGGTTCAGCACTTCCAGCGCAAAGAATCCGCCAATTCCCGCATAACCCGCCAGCAGCCAGCCACGTTTGGTTCCGATGGCCATGGCTATAGCATTCCCTACACACTGAAGGAGGTCTGCAATGCGAAACGTAGCGAGCCGATTAGCAGCGGCGATGATGCTGGCGGCGGCCACGATGGCAACCGCGACGATCGCGACACCGGCAGTGAGCTCGGCGCAATGCGATCCGGGCCAGTATTGGGAACCGTTCAGCAAGGCCTGCTTGCCGCTGGGCGTCGGGCCGCAACCGCTGAACTGCGCACCGGGCCAGTGGTGGGACCCGAGTGGGAACGTCTGCCGGCCGTTGGGCGTCGGGCCGCAACCGCTGGCCTGCGACCCCGGCCAATATTGGGACCCGACGACCAACGTGTGCCGGCCGCTGGGCGAAGGGCCGCCCGCCGGATAACTTCGGGGTCGTAGCCGGGCCTCAGCGCCGATAGGCTGCTGGCGTGCCCGCTGTCGAACCTGTCGAACAGAGCCGCCACCTCGCCACCGACGTTCCCGGTCCGGCATCGCTGGAGTTGACCAGACGCAGAGGCGCGGCGGTGTCGCGCGGCGTCGGCAACACCATGCCGGTGTTCGCGGCCCGCGCTTCCGGCGGGATCGTCGAGGACGTCGACGGCAACCGGTTCATCGACTTGGGATCGGGCATCGCGGTGACCACGATCGGCAACTCCGCACCCCGGGTCGTCGACGCGGTACGCGCGCAGGTCGCCGACTTCACCCACACCTGCTTCATGGTGACGCCCTACGAGCAGTACGTCGCGGTCGCCGAACACCTCAACCGGCTCACCCCCGGGGCGCAAGAAAAGCGCTCGGTGCTGTTCAACTCCGGTGCCGAAGCGGTGGAGAACGCCGTCAAGATCGCCCGCTCGTACACCCGCAAACAGGCGGTGGTGGCGTTCGACCACGCCTACCACGGCCGCACCAACATGACCATGGCGCTGACCGCGAAGTCGATGCCCTACAAGAGCGGCTTCGGGCCGTTCGCGCCGGAGATCTACCGGGCGCCGCTGTCCTATCCATTCCGCGACGGGCTGATCGACAAGGAACTGGCCACCGACGGCGAACTGGCCGCGCAGCGGGCCATCGACGTCATCGCCAAGCAGGTCGGCGCCGAGAACCTGGCCGCCGTCGTCATCGAGCCCATCCAGGGCGAAGGCGGCTTCATCGTCCCGGCGGAGGGCTTCCTGCCCGCGCTGCTGGACTGGTGCCGCAACAACGACGTGGTTTTCGTCGCCGACGAGGTGCAGACCGGCATCGCGCGAACCGGGGCGTGGTTCGCCTGCGAGCACGAAGGCATCGAACCCGACCTGATCTGCATCGCCAAGGGCATCGCCGACGGGCTACCGTTGTCGGCCGTCACCGGCCGCGCCGAGATCATGGACGCCCCGCATGCCAGCGGCATCGGCGGCACGTTCGGGGGTAATCCGGTCGCCTGCGCGGCGGCGCTGGCCACCATCGAGACCATCGAGGCCGATGGGCTCCTCGACCGGGCCCGCCGGATCGAGCGGCTGATGAAAGACCGGCTGCTCGCGCTGCAGGCTGCCGACGATCGGATCGGCGACGTGCGCGGTCGCGGCGCGATGATCGCCGTCGAGTTCGTCAAAGGCGACACCGCCGAGCCCGACGCCGCGCTGACCAGTGCGTTGGCTAACGGCGCCATTGCCGCCGGCGTCATCGTGTTGACGGCGGGCACATTCGGCAATGTCGTGCGCTTCCTGCCGCCGCTGACGATCAGCGACGAACTACTCACCGAGGGCCTCGACGTCGTCGCCGGGCTGCTGGCCGGGCTCTAAGGATTCACGCGTCGCGAGTTGCGGGATCGCGACATTTAACCTGTTGTCACGACACGCCGTTACGCTTCGCAGCGGATTATGTCTGGGCGCGGCGAGCTCCGTCGGCCGCCGCGAGCCTCGACATAGTGACCGACCTGCTGGCCGGGCTCTAAGGATTCACGCGTCGCTGAACTCGGCATAGATGTCGGGCAGAAAACCTGCCAGGTGATTCATCTCCTGCGCGCAGTGCACCATCAGGTCGCGTGCGGTTGCCGCCGAGATGTCCACCACCCGCGCCGCGACGGGTCGCACAAAGCGCGAGATGACGCCGGGGCCGTTACGCACCGCGATGTGAGGCCCACCCAGCCAGAACCGGGATCGCATCTCGGACCCCTGGCTGGTGGGCCGGATGTGATGGACGAACCATCCGATGTCCACCGGGACGTCGCTGGAGCCCAGCCGCGCGCATACCGGCAGCGCGTCGCCGCCGCTGTTCAGGCCGATCGTCTCCGGCGCGACGAACTGAATGGCGGCGCGCATCAGCGTCGAACCGATGTACTCGCTGATCAGCGAAGTGCGCCCGACGTACCGTTGCGTCCCCCGGCGCCCGACGTCGACGTCTTGCCACTCCGCGGAGACGTGCGCACGCGGATGCCACAGCTTGTAGCGGCGGGAGTCGCTGCCGTGCCAGCCAAACCACCACGACCACATCTCCGGCGCGACGCCGGGCATGTCGGTGCGTACCGACACCTGAATGCTGCCGTCTGGTAAAACCCCGTAGCCGTTCTCGGTCTGCTGGTAGCCCCCGTCGGCAACACTGGCGGCATCATCGAACGCAAGCAACGCCGGCCCGGCCTGCGGACCGTGCTGCAGCGCCTCGACGACATGGGGCGGCAGCGGCGCCATCACGGGTTGAAAGTACTTGCCGTACGGCGTATTCGCATCGCCGTCGCGGTAACCGAGGTAGCGGTCGCCGGCCATCAGACTCGTCCCATCCAGCTGTTGAACAGCCCTTCGGGGTCATAGACGCCGCGCACCTCATCGAGGCGGGCCATCGCCTCATCGGTGGCGAACCTCGCCGGACGCTCGCCGAGGTTCTCGTCAGCAAGCTGGATGCCAGTGGCCAGCTGGGCCATCGCGGCCATGTTGGATCGCGCCCAGTCGCCGTATTTTTCATCGTCGGCGGGGTCCTTCCACGAGCCGTAGAGCGCTAGATAGATCTCGTCTTCCACGCTGTAGGCCATGTCCTGGCGGGTTGGCGACGGGCCCCAGTTCAGCCAGAGGAAATGAGACGGGTGCGGCGGCATCGTGTCCAGGATGGTCCGGATTCCCGGCAGCAGTTGCTCAGCCGATGCCGACGTCCACATGTTGTCCGCGGTGTAGTGGTGGTCGGACAGATAGTGGGCCATCACGACGTCAAACCAGGTGGGCAAATCAGTTGGCATGTAAGGGTTTTTGATGACCGCCCGGTCGGCGACCGGGCAGGTCTCGAAAATGGCCAGGGCCTGTTGGGCCTCCTCCTCGGAGTCGGCGAAAGCCGGTGACGCGCATATGATCGCCGGGATGTCGAGGCCCATCTCCGGCACACTGCGGGTCGCGAGCAGCTGCATCTCGACACGGCGGTCCACCTGCGCGCTGACGCTGCGGGCCCAGGTGTAAACCTCGTCGGCGAGGTCGAAGGGATAGATGTACACGCTGGTGCCGCAGACCGCCGGGCGCGGATACAGCTTCAGGTAGAACGACGTCACCACCCCGAAAAAGCCCGGCCCGGCGCCGCGGGCGGCCCAGTACAGATCGGCGTGATTGTCTGCGTCGCAATGGATCTGCTCGCCGTCGGCGGTGATGACATCCAGACCGACGACACTCTCGCAAGCCGGGCCGAGCACGCGGCTGTTCCAGCCGTATCCGCCCTGCAACAGATAACCGCCGACGCAGACGCCTTTGCAGTGGCCGCCGGGGAAGAACAGGCCCCGCGCCTCCAGGTCGGCCATCAGCACACTGCCGCCCTTGCCCGGGCCGACGATGGCGAGGCGCTTGTCCGCGTCGATCCTGGCGTGATCCAACCGGCTGACGTCGAGCAGCACCGCACCGTCGCGGAGATGGTTGGCAGCAAAACTGTGTCCACCCGAGACGATGCTGACCTTGTGGCCGTTGGCCTTTGCATAGCGGAGACCCGCGATGATGTCGTCGGCGTCGACGGTTTGCACAATCACGTCGGGGTAACGCTCAGGCACGCGTTGATGCCATACGGTTGCGCGGCGGGCTGCTTCGTACCCGTCATCGCCGCGGAAGAAGTGCCGGCCCGCCGGGAGCCCATTCATCCGAAACCCCTTCCGAACCAAGCATTTACCTTTCCCACCCAGGCGAGCAAGGCCTGGGCAAGTTCTTCTTCGCGGCCGTAGAACCGTTGCGCCGGGACCGCTACGCTGACCGCCATCCTCTCCTCGGTGATCCCCCGCAGCACCGCTCCCACCGCGCAGACGCCCTCGGTCTGCTCCTCGCGGTCGTAGGCGACTCCATCGGATCCGATACGAGTCAGCTCATCGCGGAGCGCCGCCGGGGTGGTGATCGTGTTCGCGGTGAGCCGAGCAAGTCGCCCCGGCACTGCCCGGGCTTGCTGTTCGGGTGACAGGGACGCCAGGAGCGCCTTGCCATTGGCGCAGCAGTGCAACGGAAATGATTCGCCCACCGCACTGATCGCCCGCAGGCGGCGCGCCGGCACGACCTGGTCGACGAATGTCGCCTGGCCCCCGTCGAGGATCGACAGGTCCACCGTCTCGTTCAGTTCGCGAGACAGCTCTTCCAAAAAGGGGTGCACCTCGGTAACAACGCTGCGTCGTACCGTGCCGGCCATGCGGGCGATTTCGGGGCCGAGCCGATAGGGCCCCCGCGGCCCGAGCGCGGCGACGAGACCTTCGTCCTCCAGAGCATTGAGGATCCGGCTCACCGTGGAGCGTGCCAGGTCCAGGCGGTCACCGATCTCGGCCTGGCTGAGTCCGCCCGGGTGGGCCTGCAGCAGCCGAAAGATCTCAGCTGCTCGGGCGATGACTTGAATCCCGCCACCCCGGGCATCCATTGTCACGCCCCCGTCGCCAGCCGGTAGCTGCCGGTGGGGTCGATGATCGCTACCAGTCGGACGATGCAGCCGTCGCCACCCACCCAGCGCCAGGGGAAGGCGGCGAAGGTGACGCGCTTCCCGGTGACCTTGTCCAGGTCGCCGCCGACATTCTCGAAGCCGTAGATGCCTTCGGACAAGATCGCTCGGTGGCACGGCTCCCACTCCGGGAAGTCGTCGAGCACCTGGCGGCCGGTCGCGTCCTCGTATTCCTTGACCGCCCAAGGCAATAGGCCGCCCAGGTGCGCCGCGGGGCCGTGTGGGCCGATCGACGTGGCCAGCGGGTGGTCCAAGGCCTGGGTGTCGGTGCCGACGGCTTTGACGCCCTTGGCCGCGAACCACTCGCCGGCCTCCTTGTAGAAGCCCGGGGAGTAGGCGTAGTACTCGGCGCTGTCGGCGTAGGTGTGGTGCCAGCCGGTGTTGACGATGACGATGTCGCCGGGCTGGATTTGCGGGGTTGCGCGCTCCAGGTCCTCGGCGGTGACAACCTCCCATTTCTTCTTCGGGATCGACACGACGACCCCGGTGCCGAAGAACGCGCTCAGCGGTATCTCATGCAGGAATGGTGTCCCTTCGATCACATGCGCGGGCGCGTCAATGTGGGTACCGGAGTGCATGACGGTGGTGATCTTCTGGGTGAGGACACGGCTTCTGGCCATGTTGTGGAGTCGCTCGATCTTGACGTCCTCGAAGTAGGGCCAGGCCGGCACACCATGGCCCCACGGATGCGACAGGTCGTAGAACTCCAAGTTGGCCTCGGCTGCGCCCAGCGGCCAGGTGACCGTTTTGTCAGACGATGTCAGCATGCGGTGTATCCCCCGTCCAGATACATCACCTGACCGGTGAAGAAGCGTGACGCATCGCTGAGCAGATAGATCAGGGCGCCGACGAAGTCTTCGGGCTCAGCGAACCGGCGCAGCGGGATACGGGCGAACATCGCTTCCCGTGTGCTGCGTCCCTTTTCGTCGTCGGCGTACATCCACGCCGTCAGCTCGGACCGGAAAACCGTTGGCGCAAGGGCGTTCACCCGGATGCCCTGCGCACCCCACTCTGCCGCCAGGGTCTTGGCGAGCAGGTCTGTCGCCGCCTTCGACGGGCAGTAGGCGCTGTAACCTCCCGCGTGGCCGAGGGTGCCTCGAACCGAGGACACCAGCGCGATGCTGCCTCCCCCGCCCTGCTCGAGCAGCACCCGACCAGCTGCCTGGCAAATCAGCCAGGCGCCCCGCACGTTCGCGTCCATTACTGCATCGAACTCCTCGACGGCCATTTCGGTGATGGGCTCGACGTGGTTCATTCCCGAGGCCACCAGGACTCCGTCAAGCCGGCCGTGCCGCGCAACGGCCGCATCGACGATTGCCGCGGCGTCGGCCGGACTGTCTGGTCGGCGGGCGACCACCGCGGCGTCTTCGATGCCGGCGGTTTCGACCAGCTGGGTCAGACCCGTTCGGTTGCCGCCGGCGAGGGTCAGACGGGCTCCCGCCTCGGCCAACGCCCGGGCCGCGACGCTGCCCAGAGCGCCGGTGGCACCGGTGATGACTATCGACTTGCCGGCAACGCTGAACAGCGAAAGGCCTGTGGCATTGCTTTGCCTACCCCGACTAACTCCTGCAATACGGGACGATCCGCCTGCCATGCAGGAGATGCTAGGTATATCGCACGCCCGTTGTCAACCATTGTCCTGCAATGCAGTATGCATAGCCCGTATCGTGGAACTTGACGGAGGCGGTGGCTCACTACTGGGCAGGAGGACTGAAGCCAAACAGCATCAACGATGCATCCTGGTGCTCCTGCAACGCGTGGCGCACCGGCACCAGGGTGACCCCGCCGCCATTTGACGACAACAGCAGAACAGAGCCGTTCTGGTAGCGGCTGACCGCGTCGCGCAGGGGAACCAAACCGATTGCCGGTGAGAAATGTCGATCGGCCCCGTCGGCGGTGAAGGGCATCCGCAACGTCCCAGGCACCGGTTCGAGCCAACCGAACTCGACGAGCAGGCTGACCCACCCGTTGTCTCCCAACCTGAAGTACTCGGCTACCTGCCGCAGTTCCTCTGAGTTGGGGAAGCTGTCCTCAAACCCGCGACCTGTGCCGCTGGGCTCTCCGTAATAGCTGGCCCGGGTCAGGCCACACGCCGTACGCACCTGTTCGATGGTGACGTCAGTGCCTACGATTTCGGCTTGCAAGAAGGCCTTGAGCGGCCGGCCACGCCTGTCTAGCCGAGTCATATCAGACCACTGTATTCAATCTGGAATTCAGCCCCATATGGCCGATCTTCGGAATCGCCGTCGGGCATCCGGCACCGGCGGTGGAGTCAAAAGCGTTGTCGCTACAGGCTGGATGTCTGCGGATGAGCCACGACAGTCGTCGAGATTCCGGCAAAGCGGTCATAATTGTGGCGGTCATAATTGTGCCCCCTTCGAGCGTGGTCCGTGCCAAGGACGTGAGCGGTTCGCGATCGTTGGGTACCCCACCGGCAGGCGTTCGACGCGAGTGCTGTGAAAACGCCGGGTGACAACGACGTGCTGCTGAGAGGTGTCTGACACTTCCGGGAATACCGTTAGTTTTGCTAACGTAGTAGTCATTAGGCGCAGCGCGGCGCCCCCAAGATTTCCGATTCACATGTTGCGAGGTTTCACTATGTCGATTGATACCCAGGAACGCCTGGCACGTCGCACCGAGGAGTTGGCCGCCAACGACCCGCAGTTCGTCGCCGCGCGGCCCGATGAAGCGGTCAGTGCGGCCATCGAGAACGCCGGGACCCGACTCCCCGAGGTGGTCAACGCCGTGCTCTCGGGCTACTCGAACCGGCCTGCGCTGGCTCAGCGCGCTGTCGAGCTGGTCAAAGACCCGCAGACCGGACGCACATCGGCCAAGCTGCTTCCCTGGTTCGACACAGTCACCTACGGCGAGCTGGCCAGCCGGGTCGACGCAGTGTCCAGAGCGCTGGCCGGTGACGCAGTGGCAGCCGGTGACCGGGTGTGCGTGCTCGGCTTCACCAGCGTTGACTACACCAACATCGACATCGCGCTGGGCCGGATCGGCGCAGTGTCGGTTCCGCTGCAGACCAGCGCCGCGATCGCGCAGTTGCTGCCGATCGTCACCGAGACACAACCCACGGTTCTCGCGGCCAGCGTCGACTACCTGTCCGACGCCGTCGACCTGATCCTTGCTGCCGCCGACGCGGGCCACCCGCTTGGACGGCTGGTGGTCTTCGACTACCGCCCCGAGCTCGACGACCACCGTGACGCATTGCATGCCGCCCACCAGCGGCTGGCGGACACCGCGCTGACCATTGAGACGCTCAACGAGGTCCGCGAACGCGGCGCCACGCTGCCGGAAGTGCCCGCATTTGAGCCGGCCGAGGACGACGACCCGCTGGCGCTGTTGATCTACACCTCGGGCAGCACCGGCGCACCCAAGGGCGCGATGTACCCGCAGAGCAACGTCGCCAAGATGTGGAACCGGTCCGCGAAGAACTGGTTCGGGCCCAGCGCCGCGTCGATCACGGTCAACTTCATGCCGATGAGCCACGTGATGGGCCGCGGCGTCCTCTTCGGCACGCTCGGCAACGGCGGCACTGCCTACTTCGCCGCCAAGAGCGACCTGTCGACGCTGCTCGAGGACTTCCGCCTGGCGCGACCGACCGAGTTGAACTTCGTCCCGCGCATCTGGGAAATGTTGTACGGGGAATATCAGAGCGAGGTGGGGCGCCGCCTGGCGACGATGCGGACGAGGGACGAGTCCGAGGAGGAGCCGGGCGAAACAACACGGATAGCCGAAGGCGCCGACCGTCGAGACCGTCGAGTCCCAGGTGCTGGTCGATGTGCGCCAGGAACTCCTCGGCGGGCGCTACATCTTCGCGATGACCGGCTCGGCACCGACCTCCCCGGAGCTGCGGACCTGGGTCGAGTCGCTGCTGGAGATGCATCTGCTGGACGGCTACGGCTCCACCGAGGCCGGCATGGTCTTGTTCGACGGCGAAATCCAGCGTCCGCCGGTGCTCGACTACAAATTGGTCGACGTCCCGGACCTGGGCTACTTCGCCACCGACCGGCCGCACCCCCGCGGCGAGCTACTGCTCAAGACACAGAACATGTTCCCCGGCTACTACAAGCGGGCCGAAACCACTGCGAACGTGTTCGACGCCGACGGGTACTACCGCACCGGCGACGTCTTCGCCGAGGTCGCGCCCGACCGGCTGGTCTACGTCGACCGTCGCAACAACGTCTTGAAGCTCGCCCAGGGCGAGTTCGTCACCCTGGCCAAGCTGGAGGCGGTCTTCGGGAACAGCCCGCTGGTCCGCCAGATCTACGTCTACGGCAACAGCGCACAGCCCTACCTGCTGGCCGTTGTGGTGCCCACCGACGTCAATGCGTCGAAGTCAGCGATCGCCGAGTCGCTGCAATCCGTTGCGCGCCAAGCGGGTTTGCAGTCCTACGAGGTCCCGCGCGACTTCCTCATCGAGACCACGCCGTTCACCCTGGAGAACGGTCTGCTGACCGGCATCCGCAAGCTGGCATGGCCAAAACTGAAGCAGCACTACGGCGAACGCCTCGAACAGCTCTACGCCGACTTGGCCGAAGGCCAGGCCAACGAGTTGAGCGAACTGCGCCGCAGCGGCGCGCAGGCGCCGGTACTGCAGACCATCAGCCGGGCCGCGGCTGCCATGCTGGGCGCCGCGAAGTCCGACCTGACACCCGATGCCCACTTCACCGACCTGGGCGGAGACTCGTTGTCCGCGTTGACATTCGGTAACCTGCTGCGCGAGATCTTCGACGTCGACGTGCCGGTGGGCGTGATCGTCAGCCCGGCCAATGACCTGCAGGCCATCGCCGACTACATCGAGGGCGAGCGACAGGGCACCAAGCGGCCGTCGTTTGCGACCGTGCACGGCCGCGACGCAGCCGAGGTGCACGCCGCCGACCTCACGCTGGACAAGTTCGTCGACGAGGCCACGCTGGCTGCCGCGGCTAACCTGCCGCAGCCCAGCCACGAGGTGCGGACCGTGTTGTTGACCGGCGCGACCGGATTCCTGGGCCGCTACCTGGCGCTGCATTGGCTCGAGCGGATGGACTTCGTCGACGGCAAGGTGATCGCGCTGGTGCGGGCCAAGACGGATGACGATGCGCGCGTCCGGCTCGACAAGACCTTCGATAGCGGCGACCCGAAGTTGCTCGAGCATTACCAGCAACTGGCGGCCGACCACTCGAAGGTCATCGCCGGCGACAAGGGCGAGGCCAACCTCGGCCTGGACCAGCAGACCTGGCAACGGCTGGCCGACACCGTCGACCTGATCGTCGACCCGGCGGCCCTGGTCAACCACGTGCTGCCGTACAGCGAGCTGTTTGGACCGAATGCCCTGGGCACCGCCGAGCTGATCAAGATTGCGCTGACCACGAAGATCAAGCCGTACACCTACGTGTCGACGATCGGCGTGGGCGATCAGATCAAGCCGGGCAGTTCGTCGAGGACGCCGACATCCGTCAGATCAGTCGCGACCCGGGCGATCAACGACAACTACGCCAACGGCTACGGCAACAGCAAGTGGGCCGGCGAGGTGCTATTGCGCGAGGCCAACGACCTGTGCGGGCTGCCGGTCGCGGTGTTCCGCTGCGACATGATCCTGGCGGACACCACTTATGCCGGCCAGCTGAACCTGCCGGACATGTTCACCCGGCTGATGCTGAGCCTGGTCGCCACCGGTATCGCACCCGGTTCGTTCTACGAGCTCGACAGCGAGGGCAGGCGGCAGCGGGCGCACTATGACGGCCTGCCGGTCGAGTTCGTCGCGGAGGCGATCTCGGTGTTGGGTACCGAGGTGCTGGAGAACGGGGCCGGTTTCCAGACCTACCACGTGATGAACCCGTACGACGACGGCATCGGCCTCGACGAGTACGTCGACTGGCTGATCGATGCCGGGTACTCGATCCAGCGGGTCGGCGACTACGCCAGCTGGCTGGAGCGGTTCGAGACCACCCTGCGGGCCCTGCCGGAGCGGCAACGCCAGTACTCGCTACTGCCGCTGCTGCACAACTACCAGCGGCCTGACGAGCCGATCAACGGGTCGATGGCGCCGACCGACCGGTTCCGTGCGGCGGTGCAGGAGGCGAAAATTGGCCCCGACAAAGACATTCCGCATGTCACGGCGCCGATCATCGTCAAGTACATCACCGACCTGCAGTTGCTCGGGCTGCTCTAAGTTCGCGAGCAATCGCGCGTCAAGCTGAAGCCGACCGCCGCCTATTCGGCGGCGATCGGCCTCATGGTGTCAAGCTCAGTGGGTCGTCGCGTCGGCGCGTCGCCGGCGGAAAAAGCTGCGCTTTTCGTGCCTGTGCGCGCGCGGCGCCGCGTCGGTCGGCGCGTCGGGTGAGACTGCTGGTGCCGCGACAGCACCGGCGGTGTCAGCCGCCGGCTGCGCCTGCGCTTCCATCGCGTATTCCAGGTCGCGCGCCGTCCGGACCGACATTCGCGCCAAGGCCGCTCCGCCCAGGAAGACGATCAGCGCGCCCAGCCCGGAGAAGTAAGCGATCTCGAGCACAGCCCGCTTGGCGTCCGTCGCCGCGATCGGCTGACCAACATCGCCGAGCCGCAATGTCGACGCCAGCGTGCGGCCGACGACAAACCAGGCCCCGCCGATCACGGCCAGCCAGCCGCCGAGCATGGCGGTGGCGCGATTTCCCGAAATCAGAAGCAAAACGCCACCGGCGGCGGTGGTGATGCCGGGGAAGACCTCCAGCCAGGCGCGTGCGGTGCTCCACGCCCAGACCTGGTCGGGCGTGTAGGCGAAATGGAAGTAAGGGCCGATAAAGGGGATCAACGCTCCCCATGCGCCGAGGACAATCAGGAGCAATCCGCTCACCGCGCCACGGCTGCGCGGCATGTGCAGGCTGCCGAAACCTGTCCGCGAGTCATTCATTACGAGTCTCCTCAAACAGTGGACACCGGGGTGTCGAGCGCGTGCTGGGTACCCATACCTGCTGACGATGTAACCCGGGGACGGGCAGCAACCGCTCCGCCAAACCGGGCGATTTCCGCGTCTTCGCAGGACACGCCGCGCTGCCGGGCGAATAATTCACGTCCCTGGGACTCGGTTGGTGTGCACGACGTCGGCACCGGCACGTTCTACGCCTGGTCGTCGCTTCCGTACAACGTTTCGCCGCCGGCCGGGCCGGTGCCTACCGAGACGTCGTATCTCCCGTTGCTGACCCTGCCGTTCTGCCCGGTCCCCCCGTGGTGCCCGTGAGGTCAGCCGATCACCAGGAGGACGATGGCGATTGCCGGAAAAATGCCCTGGGTCAGCGCGGCCCGCGCCTTGTCCGGTGACGACGCCAGCAGCACGACCGCCGCGCAGGCCATGGATCCGGCGCCGGCGAGAATGAGCGCTGCTCCAATTGCGTTGTGCCCCAGAGCAATTGCGATAATTCCGATCCCGGTGACGATCGCGAGAAAGAGATTGTAGAAGCCTTGGTTGAACGCGAGCAGCTTTGTGGTCTCGGCCTCTTCGGCCGTCGTGCCGAACGTGGCGCGGGTGCGCGCACTGGTCCAGGTCAGTGATTCCATCGTGAAGATGTAGACGTGCAGCAAAGCGGCCAGTGCGGCGAATACCAATGCGGCAGTAATCATTTCGTCCTCCTGCTCGAACCTAACGGGACACGATGCTAGTCCGTCGTGTCCGATGTCGGCCATTAGCCGACGACACATTGTGGGCTATCCTGGACACATGCGATTGCACATTACTGTTGATGATGCGCTCGTGGCCGAGCTTGACAAACGAGCCGGAAGCAGGCGACGAAGCGCATTCATCGCAGAGTTGCTTCGGCGCGGGCTCGAAGACGAGCGCCGATGGGACGATATCGAGGCAGCACTGGGTGCGATCCCCGACCAGGGTCACGAATGGGATGACGACCCCGGCGCCTGGGTCCGCGGCCAGCGTGCCGACCGACGTCGCACCGGCTGACGTGGCGAGGCTGCTGCTCGACTCGACGGTACTGATCGATGCCCTGCGCGGCCGGCCAGCCGCAGATCGACTGCGCGCCCTACGCCGCCAAGGCGATGAGCCGTGGACCTGTGCGATTTCGATCGAGGAAATCTGGCGAGGTCTGCTTCCCGGCGAAGAGACTGCAGCACGACGCCTGGTGCGCGGCCTGCGGTGTGTGCCGCTCGGCCCAGCCGAAGGGGTTCGCGCTGGTGGGTGGCGCCGCCAGTTCGCCACCCAGGGCATCACCCTTCATCAGGCCGACTGCCTGATCGCGGCCGCTACCGCCACCATCGAGGCTCGCCTCGCGACGGGCAACCCCGCCGACTTCCCAATGAACGACATCACGGTGGAGCACTGGCCTGTCGGTCGGTGACGGGTCATTCGCTCAACGCCAAGGATGGTCACTCGCAGCCCGGATTCCACGGCACCGCGGGGAGCCCGGCCGAGGTGACACGCGTCGGCGGCTACTCGAATAGTCCCGGTTGCCCCAGACCGCTGGCTCTCGGCGGCGGAGTCATCCCCAGGTGGGTCCAGGCCTGCGGGGTTGCGACCCGGCCGCGCGGCGTGCGCGCGATCATGCCGGCCCGCACCAGAAACGGCTCGCAAACCTCCTCCACGGTGGTGGCCTCCTCCCCGACCGCCACCGCCAACGTCGACACCCCCACCGGGCCGCCGCCGAAGCTGCGGGTCAGCGCCGACAACACGGCGCGGTCCAGCCGATCCAGGCCGAGTTCGTCGACGTCGTAGACCTCCAACGCGGACTTGGCCACATCGCGGGTGATGACGCCGTCGGCGCGCACCTCGGCGAAGTCACGGACCCGGCGCAGCAACCGGTTGGCGATACGCGGAGTGCCGCGGGAGCGGCGGGCGATCTCCGCGCCGGCCTCGCCGCCCAGTTCGATCCCCAGGATTCCGGCCGAGCGGGCCAGCACCCGCTCCAGCTCGGCCGGCTCGTAGAAATCCATGTGCGCGGTGAACCCGAACCGATCGCGCAGCGGGCCGGTCAGTGCGCCGGAGCGGGTGGTCGCACCAACCAGGGTGAACGGCGCCACTTCAAGCGGAATCGACGTCGCGCCAGGGCCTTTGCCGACAACGACGTCGACCCGGAAGTCCTCCATCGCCAGGTACAGCATCTCCTCTGCGGGCCGGGCGATGCGGTGAATCTCGTCGATGAACAGCACGTCATGCTCGACGAGGTTGGACAGCATCGCCGCCAGGTCGCCGGCGCGCTCCAACGCCGGCCCGGACGTCACCCGCAGCGACGAGCCGAGTTCGGCGGCGATGATCATCGCCAGCGACGTCTTACCGAGGCCGGGCGGGCCGGACAACAGGATGTGATCCGGTGTGCTGCCGCGGTTTTTGGCGCCCTGGATGACCAGCTGCAATTGTTCGCGCACCCGCGGTTGGCCGATGAATTCCCCCAGCGAGCGCGGCCGCAGGCTGGCGTCGATATCGCCCTCGCCGACGGTCAGCGCGGCGGAAACCTCCCGCTCCTCGACGTCGTCGTCGTCGAATTCGTCGAAGCGGCTCACTTGGTCTTCCCCAGCAGCGACAGTGCCGATCTCAAGGCGGTTGAGGTGGTGGCCTCTGGTTGGTTGGCCAGTACCTTGTCGGTGGCCTCCTCAGCCTGCTTGGCCGCAAAGCCAAGTCCCACAAGGGCTTCCACGACGGGCCCGCGGATACTATGGCCGTTGAGCGATGTCGCCACGGCGCTGGTACCCACCGGGCCGATCTTGTCGCGTAGCTCGAGAACCAGCCGCTCGGCACCACGCTTGCCGATCCCAGGCACCCGGGTGAGCGCCGTGACGTCACCGTCGGCGAGCGCCTGGCGCAGAGCGGACACGTCGTACACCGCCAAGGTGGCCAGGGCGATCTTGGGCCCGATGCCGGAGACTCCTAATAATGTAAGGAACAAATCGCGCGCGGCGCCGTCGGGAAACCCGTAGAGCGTCATCGAGTCTTCGCGGACGATCATCGCGGTGATCAACCGGGCTTCGCCGCCCCGGCGAAGCGTGGCCAGCGTCGACGGTGTGGCCATCACCTTGTAGCCCACGCCGGCCGCCTCGATGACGACATGGTCGAGCGCGACGTCGAGCACCTCGCCACGTACCGATGCGATCATCGTGCGGCCCTCACTTTCGCGGCGAACTTCCTGCGCTGCTCGGCGGCTTTGGCTTCGGCTTCGGCCATCCGGGCGATCATAGGGGCGCGCCAGCAGTGACAGATCGCCAGCGCCAGCGCATCGGCTGCGTCGGCGGGTGTCGGTTTGGCTTGCAGCCCAAGGATTCTGGTGACCATCGCGGTCACCTGCGCTTTGTCGGCGCTTCCGTTGCCGGTGACCGCGGCCTTGACCTCGCTGGGCGTGTGAAAGTGCACATCGATGCCGCGTTTGGCCGCGGCCAGCGCGACCACACCACCCGCCTGGGCGGTGCCCATCACCGTCGACACGTTCTGCTGGGAGAACACCCGCTCGATAGCAATGACGTCGGGATGATGGGTGTCCAGCCAGTGCTCGACTTGCTCACTGATCGTGAGCAGCCGCTGCGACAAGGGGGCCTCTGCCGGGGTGCGCACCACGTCGACGTCCAACGCGATGATCTGGCGACCGCGTCCACTCTCTATTACTGAGAGCCCGCAGCGGGTCAGTCCCGGGTCGACGCCCATTACCCGCATCCGCGCCTCCTACGTTTGCCGAACGCCGTTCGATACCCTAGCGGGCGGCACCGACAGCGCCCGGTACGACACGCGGAGGTCGATGCCTCGACACGCAACGGGGATGGTGCAGCAGCCGGCGCGGCCGGGCACCTACTAACTAATGCACCGAAGGTCTCAGCGGCTGTGCGATGAAGGATGGGGCCCCTGATCCGGTTACCTGTGGATCGGGCCGGGTTCAGTGGAGCTTAGGTTCGCCTGAGCTATGGCTGAGAAACATACATTTGGGCAATAGTTAAGACACCCTCCACATTTACTTACAGGTAATTATCTATCGCATCGGTCATTGCCGCGTTCGGGTTGGGTACGAGCGCGCTTAGAGCGCAGGTCAGAGCCGTGAAACATGGCAGGCGCGCGAGCTCGTCGACCTCCCGGGAGAAGTTGAAAATTTACGTTTGCCGCAAGTTTCCGCGCCTAGCTGTGCGTATTCCCGCTTGTTGCACCGGCGTGCCAATCAAGTGGCGTTACGGCTAGTTGTGACAACGCGCGGATGCCCGCCCGAAGTAAACCTCGCTGAGCTGGGCTTATGCCGCGTTGAAAGATTAAGAAAAGTTTTTCAAGATCTTTTCGTGGTTTCTATTTCATCCGCGTTACTTAGGCGGTACCTTAACGGAACCTGAGATCCACCCCATACTGTCTTAAGGAAGGCTAGGACGATGGCTGGTCACCGTTCCTCGAAGAAGAATCCCTCTAACAAGGCCAAGGCGCGTCGGCGGCGTCAGGCATTAGGCCTCGGCGGTAGTGCCGGGGCGTTTTTGGCGTTCGGGTTGGGCCCGCTAGCGGGTGCCCCGACGGCCAAAGCCGATGTGTTTAGCGAGATCTTGGATTTGGCGGTGGGCTCTGCCGCCAGCTCGGCGGTCACCGCGGTCAACCCGACCGACTTCATTGACCCCGGCATCTTCAGCACGCTGCTGACCGATCTGAGCACCCCCAGTGGGTGGGACACCTTGTTGACGGATCTGAGCAATCCCGCCAGCTTTGACGCGTTGCTCTCGGGCCACACCAGCCTGGTCGAGGCAGGGTCGTCGGCGGCGGCGACCACAGATTCGTCATCGACGTTCCTGCAGGGGTTGGAGCAGGACTGGATCAACAGCTCGTTTGGCCAGCAGGTTGACGCCTCGCTGAACTCCTTGTTCGCCCACGCCGATCCGTCGGCCGCGTCGTCGGATTCGGCGGCGTCCTCGGCGGCCGGGGCCTGTGGTCTGATCTGCAACGGCGCCAACGGTGTTGGTGGCGGGTCCTTGACGGCTGCCGATGGTCAAGGTGGTGGGTTGTGGTTCGGTAACGGCGGTAACGGCGCCACCGACCTGGCCGGTCAGGGCGGCACCGGTGGCGACGCCGGTTGGTGGGGCAACGGCGGTGACGGCGGGGCCGGCGCTGCGGGCACCGGCGGTGACGGCGGCAACGGTGGTGTCGGCGGGTTGTTCTTCGGCAACGGCGGGTCCGGCGGTGACGGCGGCTCGGGTGTGGCCGGGTCGAGCACCCTGACCGGTGTCGGCGGCGCCGGCGGTAACGGCGGCAACGCCGGCGGTGTCCAGTCGCTGAACTTCTTCGGCAACGGCGGATCCGGCGGTAACGGCGGGGTCGGCGGGGCCGGCGCGACCGGTGCGACCGGGCAGGCCGGGTCGACCGGGGTGGCCGGGGTGGCCGACGGTGTCGGTGGCAACGGCGGCCAGCGGCGGCGTGGGCGAAAACGGTGGCGCCGGCGGTAACGGCGGTAATGGCGCCAAGGGTGGGCTGTTCGGCAAACCGGCACCAACGGCAACGGCGGCAACGGCGGGGCCGGCGGCAACTCCGGTGCCGGCGGTGACGGCGGCGAGGGCGCCAACGGGTGTCTGGGGCCTGAACGGCAGCGACGGCGTCATCGGCGCCGGCGGCAATGGCGGCAACGGCGGCGCCCCGGGCACCGTGGCCGGTAACGGTGGGGCCGGCGGCCACGCCGGCACCGGCGGCACCGGCGGCACGCCGATGGCGCAAGGGCGGTAACGGCGGCGCAGCAATCGTCGGCGGCAACGGCGGCACCGGCGGCAACGGCGCGAACGGCACCTTCGCCAGCGGCGGCAGCGGCAACGGCGGCCATCGGTGGTAACGGCGGCAACGGTGCGGCCGGGTTCACCGACAACGGCGGCGACGGCGGAACGGCGGCAACGGGTGCCGCAGGGCTCGACCAGCCAGCAGAGCGGCGGCAACGGCGGCGGCAGGCGGGCAACGGCGGCAACGCCGGCGCCAACGGCAACGGCGGCGCCGGCGGCGGCGGCGGCAACGGCGGTCACCGGGCTTACAACGGCGCCAACGGGGTGACTAGCTCTAACGGCGACGGCAGCGATGGCACCACGGCGGCAACGGCGGCAACGGCGGCGGCGGCGGTAACGGCGGCTTGGCCGGCACGCTTCGGGTAACAGCGGCGGCGGCGGCAACGGCGGCCAGGGCGGCAACGGCGGCACCGGTGGCAACGGCGGCAACGGCGTCGCCGGCGGCGCTCGGCACGCCCAACGGCGGCAACGGCGGTGAGGGCGGCAGCGCCGGTAACGGCGGGCTCGGCGGTAACGGCGGCCACGCCGGGGCCGTGCCGGTGACCAACACCACCGGCACACGTCGGTCAACGGCCGGTAACGGCGGCGCAGGCGGCACCGCCGGCACGGCGGTAACGGCGGCAACGGTGGCACCGGCTACACCTACCAATGCCGGCAATGTCGGCAAAGGCGGAAAGGGCGGCTACGGCGGCGAAGGCGGCGATGCCGGGCACGGCCGGCGTCGGCGGCGACAGCCGGCGGCGCGGGCGGCAACGCCGGAGCAATCGGTGCCTCCAGCATCGGCGGCATCGGCGGTAACGGCGGCGCCGGTGGCAACGGCATCGGCAGCAACACCAGCGGCAACGGCTACAACGGCGGCAACGGTGGTTACGGTGGTGACGGCGGGACCGGCGGCAACGGCGTCGGCACCGGCGGTGCCGGCGGCGACGGCGGCAGCGGCGGTGCTGGCAGCAACGGGTCCACCCCGCTGTTGAGTGACGGGGCAAAGGCGGCAACGCCGGCAACGGCGGCGGCGGCGGTGACGGCGGCAGACGGTGGCAACCTCGGCGGTAACGGCGGTGACGGCGGCGACGGCCGGCAACGGCGGCGTCGGCGGCAACGGCGCAGCCCGGCTTCCAGATCACCAACAACGTCATCACCACTCCCGGCTTCGACGGCGGCAATGGCGGTGACGGTGGCTACGGCGGCAGCGGCGGCGACGGCGGCGGCGCGATCGGCAGTCGGGGTCGGGCCGGGCAACGGCGGTAACGGCGGGGCCGCGGGCGTCGGCGGTGCCGGCGGCAACGGCGGTGTGGGCTCCAACGCCGCGCAAAACCCGATCACCTTCCTGCCCAGCAACGGCGGCAACGGCGGCGAGGGCGGCTACGGCGGGTTCGGCGGTAACGGCGGCGCCGGCGGTGACGGTAGCACTCACCGGCAACGGCGGCAACGGCGCGGCCGGCGCTGTCGGCGGCCAAAGCGGCAGCGGTGGCAACGGCGGGGCCGCGGTGGGGACCGGCACCGGCGGCGACGGCGGGTCGGTCGGCGCCGGCGGCGGCGGCGGCCTCGGCGGTAACGGCGGCGACAGCGGCAGCCTCGGCGGTAACGGTGGCGCCGGTGGCGCCGGCGCCAACGGCGGCGGCTACCGGCGCTGCCCAAGGCAACGGCGGCTTCAGCCCCAACGGCACGGCGGTGACGGCGGACGGCTACAAGGCGGCGGCGCCGGCGGCAACGGCGGCTACGGCGGCGACGCAATGGGCCCGACCGGCAACGGCGGCGCCGGCGGCGCCGGCGGCAACGGCGGCAACTCCACCCGGCCGGCGGGCTCGGCGGCAACGGCGGAGCAGCCACCGGCAGCTACGGCGGCGGCGACGGTGGCCAGGGCGGCGCCGGCGGCTACGGTGGCCTCGGCGGCCAACAGCGGCGCCGGTGGCGACGCCTTCGGTCGGGTAACGGTGGCGCCGGCGGCGCCGGCGGCAACCGGGCAGCAACAGCGTCGGCGGCAACGGCGGGACCGGCGGCGACGGCCAGCGGCCACCCAAGCCGCCGGCAACGGCGGCGCCGGCGGCAACGGCGACGGCACCGACGGCGACCACGCAGGTTCCGCCGCCCCCGGCGACAACCGGCCAAATTATGGGTACGGCGGCAACGGGCGGTGCCGGTGGCGACGCCTCCGGGTCGGGCGCACGGCGGTGCGGGCGGCGCGGGCGGTCACGGCCAGCAACGCCAGTGCCGGCGGCAACGGCGGCGCCGGTGGCGCGGCCAGCAGCGCTCCCGGCGGCGGCGCCGGCGGCGCCGGCGGCGCCGGCGGCAACGGCGGTTACCAAGGGTATAGCCCCATCGGCATCGGTGGCACGGGCGGTGCCGGTGGCGACCGCTGGCCCCGGCGGCACGGCGGCAACCGGCGGGCAACGCCGGGACACGCGGGCACCGGCGGCAACGGCGGCAACGGCGGCGCCGGCGGGGCCAAGGGCGCCCCGGTGGCGGACGGCGGCCGGCGCCGCCGGAGCCGGCGGCAGCGGCAGCCACGGCGGCGCGGGCGGCACCGGCGGTGACGGCGGCGACACCGGCAACGCCGGCAACGGCGGGGCCGCGGGGCACGGCACAAACGGCGCAGTGGCGGTAACGGCGGGGCCAACGGCGCTGGCGTTCCGGGGTTCACAGCCCCCGGGCTGGGCGCCGCGGCGGCCCGACGGCCGGCACTACCGCCCAGCCCGGCGCACCGGTATCGCCACCACCGGTGGCACAGGAGGCGACGGCGGCAACGGCGGCAACTGTGGCAGGGTACGCGCCGACGACAACGAGGAGGCGTACAAGGGAGAGGCCCGCTTCGGCGGGCCTCTCTTTTGTCGTGCCGATCCGGCTGCGGCCCGCGTCCGCGCTCGCCGTTGCGCGACTGATGTCATTCAGCAGATTGACCGAATAGTTGAGCCGGCATTTGTTATTCCCGAACTCAGCTGGGCGATTCCCCGCGCTTAACCGGTGCGCGCTCAGTTAATATGTGCCGACATCACCAGGCTCGATTGCGCAAAGCCACGGAGCTAAAAGGGAGCGCCCATGCCAGCCATCCACTTCATCTCGGGCTTGCCGCGTTCCGGCTCGACTCTGCTGGCCGCGTTGCTGCGACAAAACCCCCGTTTCCAGGCCGGGATGTCCGGTCCGCTGGCCGGCCTGTTCGGTGCTCTGCTGAGTGAGATGAGTGCACGCAACGAGTTTTCGGTGTTCATCGACGACGCCAAGCGCGAGCGCATTTTGCATGGGTTGTTCGACAACTACTACGGCGACTCCAACGCCCAGGTGATCTTTGACACCAACCGCTTCTGGTGCGCGTGGATGCCGGCAATTGCCAAGCTCTTTCCCGATGCGAAAGTAATTGCCTGTGTGCGCGAACTGCCGTGGGTGATCGACAGCATCGAGCGCTTGGTCCAGCGCAACGTCTTCAGCCCGTCGTCGATCTTCAACTACAGCTCCGGCGGCACGGTCTATACCCGCGCCAACGGTGTGGCGGGGGCCGATGGCATGGTCGGCGCTCCCTACGATGCGCTCAAGCAGGCGTGCTTCGGCGCGCAAAGGGACCGCCTGCTGCTAGTCCAGTACGAAACCCTGACCACCGACCCGGCCAAGACAATGCACGCCATCTACGCCTTTATCGACGAGCCGGCTTTCGAGCACGACTTCGACCACATCGATTACGACGTCACCGAGTTCGACGAACGTGCCGGCACTCCCGGGCTGCACACCGTGGGCCATACAGTCAAGGCCGAGCCGCGTGCCAGCTTGCTGCCGCCGGACCTGTTCAGCCGCTTCGTCAACGACGCGTTCTGGCGCGATCCGCAGAATATTCCCGAGGGACTGCACGTTGTCTCTCGAAAGGTCTCGGCCGTGCACAGCAGCGTGAAAGCGCTGTGGCATAGCCGATCTCGTCGCTGAATCGCCCGGCAGCCGGTCGATGCTGGGAAACGATGAAGCACTGCCACGCACTCGAATGACTTGGCTAAACTCAGCGTGATCTGCGATGTGCATGAGCGCTTCACTGTAAGGAGCCAGTGCAGAAGTGAACAACAATCCGCGTGGCAATGGTGTATCTCGACAATCCGAGCGATACAGATATCCGCTACCAATACAAGACCTAGAGGGATGGCTCGCCGACAACTGGGATTGGTTCGACCCCAGCCACGCGCACCGGATTTTGTGGCCGGACCGGGAATACAGGCCCGATCTTGACATTTTGATTGCCGGCTGCCGCACCAACCAGGCGGCGGTTTTCGCGTTCATGAACCCCGATGCCAAGGTGGTGGCGGTCGATGGCAGCCAGTCGGCGCTGGATCATCACCAGTACCTCAAAGACAAGCACGGGCTGTACAACCTTGAGTTGCAGCGGCTTCCGATCGAGGAACTTGCCATCGCTGGACCGTGATTTCGACCTGATCGTGTCGACCGGCGTGCTGCATCACCTCGCCGATCCGCAAACGGGTATGAATGGCGTGGCACAGTGTCTGCGGCCCGATGGCGCCGTGGGCGTGATGCTGTATGCGAAGTACGGCCGATTCGGGATCGAATTGCTGCAGTCGATCTTTCATGACTTGGGGCTGGAACAGAACGAGTCATCGATCGGAATAGTGCGACAGATGCTTTCACTGCTGCCGCCCGGTCACCCGGTGCGGAGCTATCTGATGGTCGCGACGGATTTGCAGTCCGATGATGCGCTGGTTGATACGTTTTTGCCCGACCACGAGCACAGTTACACTGTCGAGGACTGCCTCGACATGGTCACCAAAGCCGGACTCGTGTTTCAGGGGTGGCTCCTTAAGGCGCCGTACTACCCGCACGAGATGTTCGCAGCGCCCAACGACGTCTACCCGGCGATAAGTGCGTTGCCTGAGCCGACGCTGTGGTCGGTGATGGAGCGTATCCACTCGGTCAACGCATGCCATTTCTTTATGGCGTGTCACCCGGACCGGCCGAAAGAGTCTTACATGATTGACTTTTCGACGCAGGATTGCCTGGATTACGTTCCGTTGATGCGGATGCGGTGCGGGGTGTCCGCCGACGAGATTTTCCGACCGGACTGGCGAGCGCGACTCAACTCGGCCCAATTGCCCTTTATTCAACAGGTCGATGGTCAGCGCACGATCCGCGAAATTTCCGCGTCGGTGCACGGCGAGGCCACGTCTCGCGGCAGCGTGGCCGACGTCGATAAATTCGCCCGCAAGCTCTTCGAAGCGCTCTGGCGCCTCGATTTCCTGGCCATGGCACTGGACAAGAGTTCAGAGCACTAGCTGCGGCCAGCCGGCTGGGCAGACCTATCCGCAGTGAAGGAGTACTCCTGCAGTGAGCGACAATCCGCGCGCCGACGTTGTCTCCCGCCAATACGAGCGCTACCGGTACCCGCAACCGATACAGGACATCAAGTCCTGGCTCGCCGACAACTGGCAATGGTTTGACCCCAGCCACGCACACCGGATCTTATGGCCGGATCGAGAATACAAGCCCAACCTTGATATTTTGATAGCGGGGTGTGGCACCAACCAGGCGGCGGTTTTCGCGTTCACCAACCCAGACGCCAAAGTGGTGGCCGTCGACGTCAGCCAGCCGTCACTGGATCATCACCAATACCTCAAAGACAAGCACGGACTGAATAACCTTGAATTGCATCGGCTTCCGATCGAGGAACTGCCAACGCTGGGCCATGACTTCGACCTGATCGTCTCGACCGGCGTTTTGATGGTTATGGCAGATCCGCTGGCAGGCATGAAGGCGCTCGCCGACTGCTTGCGACCCGATGGTGCGATCGGCCTGATGCTGTATGCGAAGTACGGCCGATTCGGGGTCGAGCTGCTGCAGTCGGTCTTTCGTGACTTGGGGCTGGAGCAGAACGAGTCGTCGATCGCCCTAGTGCGGCAAACGCTTTCATTGCTGCCAGCCGAACACCCGGTGCAACCCTATCTAAGGGGCGCGCGGGAGCTGCAGTTCGATACCGCCTTGGTCGATACCTTTCTGCACGGCCGCGAGCGCAGTCACACCGTCGAGGACTGCATCGACCTTGTCACCTCGGCCGGACTCGTGTTTCAGGGGTGGTTTCATAAGGCGTCGTACTATCCGCACGAGATGTTCGCGGCACCCAATGACGTCTACCCGGCGATAAATGCGTTGCCTGAGCCGACGCTGTGGTCGGTGATGGAGCGTGTCTACTCGGTCAGCGCGTGCCATTTCTTTATGGCGTGCCGTCCAGACCGGCCGAAAGAGTCCTACACGATTGACTTTTCCACGCAGGATTGCCTGGACTACGTGCCGTTGATGCGCATGCGCTGCGGCCTTTCCGGCACCGAGATCTTCCGGCCGGACTGGCGGCTACCGCTGAGTTCGGCTCAGTTGCCCTTTGTGGAACTTGTCGATGGCCAGCGCACGATCCGAGACATTTCTGCGTCGGTACACGGCGAAGCCGCGTCTCGCGGCAGCGTGGCCGATGTCGATAAATTCGCTCGCAAGCTTTTCGAGGCGCTCTGGCGCCTCGATTTCATGGCCATGGCACTGGACAAGAGCTGACAGCAGTGGGCCGCGGGGCGATAGATCCAGTGGGCGGACCTATCCGCCGTGAAGGAGTACTCCTGCAGTGAGCGACAATCCGCGCGCCGACGCTGTCTCCCGCCAATACGAGCGGTACCGATACCCGCAACCGATCCAGGACCTCGAGGCATGGCTCACCGGCAACTGGCAATGGTTCGACCCCAGCCACGCACACCGGATCTTGTGGCCGGATCGGGAATACCAGCCCGACCCGATATTTTGATTGCGGGCTGTGGTACCAACCAGGCGGCGGTTTTCGCTTTCACGAACCCGAATGCCAAAGTGGTGGCGGTCGATGTCAGCCAGCCGTCACTGGATCATCACCAGTACCTCAAAGACAAGCACGGGCTGAATAACCTTGAATTGCATCGGCTTCCGATCGAGGAACTGCCAACGCTGGGCCTCGACTTCGACCTGATCGTGTCGACCGGTGTGTTACATCACCTGGCCGATCCGCAGGCGGGAATGAATGCCGTGGCTCGTTGTCTGCGACCCGATGGTGTCATCGGTGCGATGCTGTATGCGAAGTACGGCCGGTTCGGGATCGGACTGCTGCAGTCGGTCTTTCGTGACTTGGGGCTGGAACAGAACGAATCGTCGATCGCGCTGGTGCGCCAGACGCTTTCGTTACTGCCGGCCGATCACCCGGTGCAACCTTATCTGAGGGGTGCGAGGGAGTTGCAGTTCGATGACGCACTGGTGGATACGTTTCTACCTGGCCGCGAGCACAGTCACACCGTGGACGACTGCATCGACCTCGTCACGTCGGCCGGACTCGTGTTTCAGGGGTGGTTTCACAAGGCGCCGTACTACCCGCACGAGCTGTTCACGGCGCCCAACGACGTCTACCCGGCAATAAACGCGTTGCCCGAGCCGACGCAGTGGTCGGTGATGGAGCGTGTCCGGCCGGTCAGCGCGTGCCATTTCTTCATGGCGTGTCGACCGGAGCGGCCGAAAGAGTTCTACACGATTGACTTTTCGACGCAGGATTGCCTGGATTACGTTCCGTTGATGCGCATGCGCTGCGGGCTTTCCGGCAACGAGATTTTCCGGCCGGACTGGCGAGCGGCTCTGGACTCTGCCCAGTTGCCTTTTGTGCAACATGTCGATGGCCATCGCACGATTCGAGAGATTGCCGCGTCGGTGCGCACCGGGGGCTCGTCGCGGGGCAGCGTGGCTGGCGTCGAGAAGTTCGCTCGCAAGCTGTTCGAAGCGCTGTGGCGCCTCGATTTTCTGGCGATGGCTATGAACTCGGACTCGCAACGCTGAAGCGTTATTCGCCGGGCTGGATGCCGTCGCGGTGGCGGCCAAACGGCGCGGTCGGCGGCATCGGCGGAGTCAACGGCAACGCCATCCCAACGGCCAAGCACCTGCGAAGAACCCGCGTTCTCGCACCCAGTGCGGCGATACTCAACCCGCACATTCAGCGGTCACCGGCTGGGATTTCCGCTCGGACGATGCAGTTGGCGCTCCGGATCGGCTCGGCCGACCGGAGAGCTAGGTTTGCCTGAGCCATGACTGAGAGGCTTCGCTTCTCAGCGGTCTGGCCACTGCCTGCATTTCGTTTTAATCTCAGAGCCCCTTGACCCTCTATAGCACTTGCGGCTAATAGTCAAGCGATATGGGTGCTTTTTCACAGGTGGCACAAATAATGCTCTCTACTTACCTTACCAGCGTTAATTAACATCGCGTTACGGGTAGTCGTTACTGGGCATAAAAAAGTGTTCATCATTTGAGGTATAAGACAAGGCTGACCTGGGCTTATGCTGCGTTTTAAACGCCTGGCAATCGTCCTTTGAAATAAGTGACTTTTTGCTCTTTTTATAAGTGCCACGTGAGCTTTACCTTAACGGAATCTGAGATCCCACGAATTTTGAAAGGCAAGAACAATGGCTGGTCAGCGCCCCTCGAAGAAGAGTCAGTCAGCGAAAGCTAAAGCACGCCGTCGGCATCGCGCGCTAGGCCTCGGCGGTAGCGCCGGGGCGTTTTTGGCGTTCGGGTTGGGCCCGCTAGCGGGTGCACCGACGGCCAAAGCCGATGTGTTTAGCGAAATCTTGGATTTGGCGGTGGGCTCTGCCGCCAGCTCGGCGATCACCGCGGTCAACCCGACCGATTTCATTGACCCCGGGATGTTCAGCAGCCTGATGACCGATCTGAGCACCGCCGGCGGGTGGGAGACCCTGCTGGGCGAGCTGTCCACCCCGGGTGGGTGGGAAACCTTGGTGAGCGATCTGGGTAATCCCGCCAGCCTTGACGCACTGTTCTCCGGCCAGACCAGCCTGGCATCGGAGACGGGGGCGTCGGCGGCGGCGAGCACCGATACCTCATCGACATGGCTGCAGGGGTTGGAGCAGGAATGGATCAACAGCCCGTTCGGCCAGCAGGTCGACGGCTCGTTGAACACCATGTTCGCCCAGGCCGACCCGTCGGCCGCGTCGTCGGATTCGGCGGCGTCGTCGGCGGCCGGGGCCTGTGGTCTGATCTGCAACGGCGCCAACGGCGTCGGCGGCGGATCGCTGACCGCCGCTGATGGCCAAGGCGGCGGAATATGGTTCGGTAACGGCGGCAACGGCGCCACCGACTCCGGCGGTGTCGGCGGGACCGGTGGAGATGCCGGCTGGTGGGGCAACGGCGGTGCCGGCGGCAACGGCCTCGACGGCGGGGCCGGTGGGGCCGGCGGCCAAGGCGGGCTGTTCTTCGGCAACGGCGGCGATGGCGGCGCCGGCGGTACCGGGGTGGCCGGTGGGGCCGGCCAGGTCGGCGGCATTGGTGGGGCCGGCGGGGCCGGCGGTAGTGTCGGATCGCTGAGCTTCTTCTTCGGCCACGGCGGTAACGGCGGGTCCGGCGGGGTCGGCGGGGTCGGCGGCGACGGTGCGCCCGGCACCCAAGGCCAGACGGGCAACTGGACCACCAACCTCGGCAACGGCCTCGGCAACGGCGGCAACGGCGGCCCTGGGGGCGCCGGTGGCCACGGTGGCGGCGGCGGCGCCGGCGGCGACGCCGGTAAGGGCAGCTTGATCTTCGGCGCCAACGGCGTCAACGGCAGCGGCGGTAACGGCGGGGCCGGCGGTGCCGTCGGGGTCGGCGGGCGCGGCGGCGACGGCGCGGCCGGCATCGTGGGCAACCCCAACGGCGGCAACGGCGGCAACGGCGGCAGCCCCGGAACCGTGGCGGGCACCGGCGGGGCCGGCGGCGCGGCCGGTACCGGCGGCACCGGCGGGCACATGGGCACCCAGGGCGCTAACGGCAGCCTGGTCGGCGACGGCGGCAACGGCGGCAACGGCGGCGCCGGCTTGACCCCGGCCAGCGCGACCGAAAACGGTGGCGTCGCCGGCAACGGTGGTCTCGGCGGCAACGGCGGCAGCGGCGGCGTGCAGGGCAACGGCGGCACCGGCGGCACCGGCGGCGCCGGCGGCAACGGCTTTGCCGGTACCAACGGCACGACCGGCACCGGCAGCGCCGTCAACGGCACCAACGGCACCGGCGGCGGCAACGGCGGCCACGGCGGTAACGGCGGCCAGGGCGGCATGGCCGGCACGGCTTCCGGTAACAGCGGCGTCGGCGGGGCCGGCGGGGTCGGCGGTAACGCCGGCAGCGGCGGCAACGGCGGCAACGGCTTCACCGGCACCTCGGCCAACCCGAACGGCAGCAGCGGCGGCACGGGCGGCAACGCCGGTGTGGCCGGCGGCGGCGGCAACGGCGGGGCGGCGGGATCGGTGCCGGTGACCAACACCACCGGAACGATCGCTAACGCCGGCAACGGCGGGCAGGGCGGTTCGGCCGGCACGGCCGGTAACGGCGGCAACGGCGGTAACGGCTTCACCTTCACCTCCGGCACCGGCTCAGACGGCGGCAACGGCGGCGGCGGCGGCCTCGGCGGCAACGCCGGCACGGTCGGCCTCGGCGGCAACGCCGGCGGCGCCGGCGGCCAGGCGGGCGCGTTAGGCACCAGCGGTAACGGCGGCACCGGCGGCAACGGCGGCACCGGCGGCAACGGCTTCGGCAACGGCTTCAACGGCGGCACGGGCGGCAACGCCGGCAACGGCGGCACCGGCGGCAACGGCGTCGGCAACGGCGGCGCCGGCGGCAACGCCGGCAGCGGCGGCAACGGTAGTGCCGGCACGGCCGCAGCGGCCGGCACCAACGGCAACGACGGCGGCGACGGCGGAGCCGGCGGCAAGGGCGGCACCGGCGGTCAAAGCGGCGCCCTCGGCGGCAACGGCGGCCAAGGTGGCAACGCCGGCAACGGCGGCACCGGCGGCAACGCCTCGAGCGGCACCTCCTTCACCACCGGAAACCACGACGGCACCAATGGCGGCAGCGGCGGCCACGGTGGCGCCGGCGGCGACGCCGGCAGCGGCGGCAACGCCGTGGGATCGAACCAGGCCGGCAACGGCGGTAACGCCGGGACCGCGGGCACCGGCGGCGCGGGCGGCAACAACGGGTCCGGCTCCAACGCCGTCGGCACCGGCAACAACAACGGCGGCAACGCCGGCGGCGGCGACGGCACCAACTACGGCGGCGCCGGCGGCACCGGCGGCAACGGCGGCCACGGCTCGCTCACCGGCAACGGCGGCAACGCCAGCGCCGGCGGCGCCGGCGGCACCGGCGGCAACGGCGGCAACGGCGGCAACGCCACCGGCACCGGCAACGGCGGTGACGCCAACCCCAACGGCGGCATCGGTGACAGCGCCGGCAACGGCGGCGCCGGCGGCGCCGGCGGCATCGGCGGTAACAGCGGCACCGGCGGCGGCAACGGTGGCACCGGAGGGGCCGGCGGCCTCGGCGGTAACACCGGAACCGCCGGTAACGGCGGCACCGGCGGCAACGGCACCGGCACGGGCGGCCTCGGCGGTTACGGCGGCGTGGCCGGCGGCGGCGGCCAAGGCGGCGCCGGCGGCAACGCGCTCGGCGCGACCGGTAACGGCGGCAACGCCGGTGCCGGCGGTGCCGGCGGCAACGCCAGTGCCGGCGGCAACGGCGGTAACGGCGGGGCGGCCGACGCTACGCACGCTGGCGGTACCGGCGGCAACGGCGGCGGCAACGGTCAAAGCGGCGGCGCCGGCGGCACCGGCGGCGACGGCGGCCAAGGCGGCACCGCGGCCGGGTCGGGCAACGGCGGCAACGGCGGAGCCGGCGGGAACAACGGGACCAACGGGCATGGCGGTAACGGTGGGACCGGCGGTGCGGCCAGCGCTACCCAGGCCGGCGGCACCGGCGGTAACGGCGGCCCCGGCAACTCCGCCGGCACCGGCGCCCAAGACCACGCCGGCGACGGCGGCGCCGGTGGCGCCGCGGCCGGGGCGGGCCACGGTGGTACCGGCGGTGCCGGCGGCAACGGCAGCACCACCGGCGCCGGCGGTAACGGCGGTAACGGTGGGGCGGCCAGCACCGCCCCCGGCGGCGGCGCCGGCGGCAACGGCGGTACCGGCGGTGTCGGTGGCTTCCCAGATAACTCCCCATTTTTCGGTGGCAGCACCGATGCCGGCGGCAGCGGCGGCAACGGCGGGGCGGCCGGCCCCGGCGGCACGGGCGGCAACGGTGGTGTCGCCGGGACCTCGGGTGCCGGCGGCAACGGCGGCAACGGCGGCGCCGGCGGCGCCGCGGGCGGTGCCGGTGCAGGCGCAGCGGGCAGCCCCGGGTCCGGCGGTAACGGCGGCATCGGCATCCACGGCGGCACCGGCGGCACCGGCGGCACCGCCGGGGTCGGCGGCACCGGCGGTGACGGCGGCGCCGGCAGCAACGGCTCGGTCGGCGGTACCGGCGGGGCCAACGGTGCCGGGATTGCGGGCACCACAGCACCCCCGCTGGGCGCCACAGGCGGCCCGACCGCCGGCTCCCCTGGCACCCCGCACTCCGGCGTCAACGGCGGAGCCGGCGGCACCGCCGGCAACGGCCCCTCGCTCGCCGGCGTCGGCGCCCCCTAATCCGACAGGAGGCGACACAACGGAGAGGCCCGCTTCGGCGGGCCTCTCTTTTGTGTGCCGATCCGATCAGACCGCCCGTGCCGCGGGGGCAACTGCGCTAATGGCGGCATCGGCGTCGGCAACGGCGGCATCGGCGGCAACGGCGGGGTTGGTGGCGCCAGCGGGGCCAACGGCGCTGGCGTACCCGGCCAAACAGCGCCGGGTCTTGGTGTCCAAGGCGGCCCGACCGCCGGCCAACCCGACCAGCCGGGCACCACCGGCCTGGACGCCCGCGGCGGCATTGGCGGTCACAATGGCACCGGCGGCATCGGCGGCAACGCGCCCCGGCGCGCGCGTGCGTGCCAGGGAATAAGGAGGCAACACCCAGAGAGAGGCCCGCGGTGCGCGGGCCTCTCTGCTTTGCGTGTGAATTCCCAAAGAATTCCCAATGAAACTGAGCGTTTTGGGAGCCCCTTCCGCTTCACCCACTAGGGTTACGCGCATCCCTGGACGGCGTGGTGGTGAAGCGGCAGCCTTCCCGATATCGCCTATCCCAGAACGCGTTTCGATTGATTTCGCAAATAGTCGTCGACGGGGCCCGGCCCGCCAACGATCGACCGGACTATGCGGCTCGCGCAGCACCTGCTCGAGGTAACTCGGTGCGGCCGAGGCCATTTCGGCAATGCCTACCTAACATGAACGATGCACGATATCCTCAGCCCATGTCAGATACGCCTGCCACTAAGTCCGCCCACGCGGAAAGCCCGAAACAGTCCTCCGCCCACGAAGAGTCTTCTTCCAAGAAACCGGTGGCCGTCCCGCGCTGGTCTGATGCGTCGCGGTGGCCCACATACGCGGCCCTGGCCATCGCCGTGATCGCCGTGGCCCTTGCCGCCCTGGCGTATTTCCATCCAGCGCACAAAGCTGCTTCGGTCGCGCAGCAAGGCGGCGACGCGAAAGCCAACGTTTGCTCGGCCTACGCCTCTGCCCACAAAGCGGTGGTCATCAACACCCACATGGAAAGCCCCAACCCGAATGACCCGATTGCCGAACTTTCCGTAGCCACCAATGCACGTTTGGCCCTCATTGGAAGTGGCGCATACCTGCGGGAACGACTCGCGGCAAACACCGCGGCCCCGGCCGATCTCATTACCGCTGCCAATTCCATGGCCAACGCCGTCGAGCAGCTGGGCATGAACTACCTGACTCAGGCGGGAGCCGCCGCTCAGGATCCGTTGCGGCACGACTTGGACACCCAAATCACCCAAATCGACAAGTTGTGCGGATAACCGACGGAGGCAGAGAGATGACCCACCCGAACGCTGAGCGAAATCGCCAGTCGCGCAACGCGCGAACGTACCGTCGGCACGCGGCTGGCCTCGGCGCGGCCGCCGGTACGCTGCTGGCCGCAGCGGTGATCCCACTGGCCACCACGCCCGTCGCCAATGCCGGGACGATCGACCACATCAACACGGCCCACGGCCCGGCCCTCTTCGATCCCCCCGGCGGCGGCAACGGCGGCAACGGCGGAGCCGGCGGCGCCGGCGGTGCCGGTGGTCACGGCGGCAATGGCGGCCACGGCGGCAGTGGCGGAACGGCCGGCGCAGGCGGTGCACCCGGCGCAGGCGGGGCCGGCGGTGCGGGTGGCGCACCCGGCCCCGGCGGTCAGCCCGGCCAACCCGGCCAACCCGGTCAGCCCGGTCACGCTGGCCAGTCCGGCTAACTCGCCGCGGTTGAGATCACCGGCAGCTAGCCGCTGTCGGCTTTCTGATACACGAGCCAGCGCATCTCGATTGGGCATGCCTCACGCTCGACGTCGAACGCGTCGCGGCCGCTGACCCAATGGGCATACCAGCTGGTGGGCGGCCACGCGCCGTCCGGCAGGTGGGTCTTCTCGTACTCGTAGACGGAGTCGTCGCCAACAAGGGCGAGCGGCAGTATTCCTGCAGCACTCGCCAGCTCGTCCCGGGTGAAGATCGTGGTGTAGACCTGCTGCCCGAGTTCCCGGGCGGCGTCATCGGGGACGTAGCCCGGACGGGCCAGGAAGGCGTTGAACACCAAGCGACCGCCGGGCATCAGGCAACGGGCGGCGAGCTCGAACACGCCGCGCAGCTGCTGCGTCGTCCGGAAGTCGGACACCACTTCCGAGAGCACGATCAGCCGGTAATCCCGGCGCAGGTCATTGATGGAAGCGAAGACATCGCGTTGGATAACGCGGACATCCAGTGCTTGCCGCTGAGCTTCCGCGCGAACGATGTCGGCGAACTTCGGGGTCATCTCGACCGCGTCGACCGGGTGTCCGCGCCGCGCCAAGGCTAGGGCGTTGCGTCCGGTTCCGGCGCCGATGTCGAGCACCCAATGGCTCCTGGGGTCGGCGGATTCGCTGGCCAGCGCCCACACCCGCGCGTCCGGTTCGGTGCCGAACAGTGGCGGCTCGCGGGTGGCGACCCAGTAGTCGTAAGCGGCCTCGATCGTCGACCATTCGGCTCTGACGTTGTAGTTCAGCACCCGGCCGACGGGAGAGTCGTAGCTGATGATGATCCTCGACCGTGGGGACGCCGCGTAGGCCTCGGCCAGCTGGCCCTCCAGCACCGTCTTGAGATGAGCAAGTTCCTCGGCGTTGAACCGCACACCCACGCCGGCAAAGACGCTGTCGCACATCTTGACGTACTCGTCGATCATTCCGGGAACGGCTTGCAGGGTGATCTGCCCGGTGACCACCGATCCCCGGTACAACCGCCGGGCCATAGCATCCCGCAGCGTTGCCGGATCGATCGATCTGAGGGCCGGATCGTCCATCAGACACTATCTACACGACCCGACCGGGTTGTTGGGGCGGTACGTGCTTTTTTAACCGAATCGAAAGGCGTCAGCCCTAACGTTCCGGGACTCGGTAAAGGCTGTTACCTTAGACCGCACTATTGATCCGCGCGGTCGGGGCGTAGGAAAGGTGTGCGGTGGGAACAGTGCTGCTGGTGCTCGCCGCCATGCTGTTCGGCGCAGCCATCGTCGTCTTCGTGATGGCGCTGCGGCGCCCGAAAACGCCGAAAGCTGGTGGTGGACGCCAGGATCCGCTCAAGTTCAGCGCACCGCAGGAATTCGGGCCGCGGCAACTCGGCCCCGGGGCGATCGTCAGTTACGGCGGCATCGACTACGTGGTCCGCGGCTCGGTCACCTATCGCGAGGGTCCGTTCGTGTGGTGGGAGCACCTGCTGGAAGGCGGCGACAAACCGCTCTGGTTCAGCGTCGAAGAGGACGACGGCCGGCTCAAGCTGGCTATGTGGGTGAGTCGCAAGGACCTGCAGCTGCAGCCCGGCGGCGAGCACGTCGTCGACGGCGTGACCTACAAGGAGTCCGAGCGTGGCCACGCCGGATTTACCACCGAAGGCACGACAGGCCTGCCGACCGGCGGTGACATGGATTTCGTCGACTACGCCAACGCCGACGAGACCGAATTGCTGTCCTTCGAGCGCTGGGCGCCGGACATGCCATGGGAGGTTTCGACGGGCAAATCCGTGCTGACCGGCGAGCTCACTGTCTATCCCGCGCCGCCAGCCACCGCGTAGGACCAAGTAGATGCCGCTTCATCAGCTGGCCGTGTCGCCGGCCGACGTCAGCGGCGCGGGCCTTGGACTGGCGCTCAACGCGCCCGCCCCTCCCCCGCTGGCCACCTACCGGCTGGACCACCCCGCTGGTGGCACGCTGGTGCTCGGAGTCCTCGGCGCGTCGCATGTCATCACCGTGGAGCACAGCAAAGGCGCGTTCTCCGAGCAGGTCTCGTGCAATCTCGGCGGCGAATTGCCCCACCGTACCGAAGCGCCCGGCTATCACCTGGAATCCCGGACCGAGATCCACGACGAGTCAACTTTCCGCCGACTCGCCCACCGCCTCCGTGAACGTTGCGCGCGCGAAACCGGTTGGCTCGGCGGCACTTTCCCCGGGGATGACGCCGCGCTGACTGCGCTTGCAGCCGAGCCGGACGGCACCGGCTGGCGCTGGCAGACGTGGCACCTGTATCCGGACGCGTCGGGCGGCACCAGCGTCTACACCGCCAGCCGGTGGCGTCCATGAGCCGCAACCGGCTGTTCGTCATCGCCATGGTGCTGGCCATCACGTCATTTACCAGCTTGATATTCGGTATAACTCTGCAGCACAAGAATATCCGTGCATATATAGCCGACCATTATCACGAATACTCCCATGACGCGAACGGAAAACGTTACGTCTGCGACGGATCTCCGACAGAGGTCGCCGACACCCTCGCCGGTTATCAGAGCCCGGCGGCGCGGGCCTCCAGCGCCGGGACGCAGTTCCTGCGCTACGACGACGCGATCGTCTCGGTCGGCCCGGACGGCCCGCACCCGTGCAGCATCCGCGTCGAGGACCTGTCAGCCGGATATAGCCACGGCGCGTTCATCTTTCTCGGTCCCGGCTTTTACCCAGGAGCTCCATCGGGTGGCACCGGAGGCAGCTCCGGTGGACCCGGGGGGACCAAATGACCGGTAAGCAAAGGAGATAGAGTCATGTACCTGGCGCTCGAATTGGGAACCATCGACCTCAACCCAGTCGTCAAAGGCCTTGTCGCCACCATCTTGTACTTCGTGGTCGGGATGGCCGTCCTGGTCCTCGGCTTCATCATGGTCGACGTGCTGACCCCGGGGAAGCTGCGCCAGATGGTGTTCGTCGATCGTCGCCCCAACGCCGTCATGCTGGCCTGCGCGATGTATATCGCGCTGGCCACCGTGATCATCAGCGCCATCGCCAACAGCTACAGTCAGCTGGGTCAGGGTCTGGTGGGCGTGGCGGTGTACGGGCTGATCGGCGTTGCCCTGCAAGGCATCGCACTGCTGACCCTGCACTTTGTGATACCGGGCAACTTCCATGAACACGTCGACGAGCCGGAGCTGCATCCGGCGGCGTTCGCCACGGCCGTGATGCTGCTGGCGGTGGGAGGGGTGACCGCCGCCGCGCTGTCATGACTTCGTTTGCGGAGTCTTCGGGACGCTGGCGGGCGGTGCTGCTGGCAGCGGTCGCGGCATGCGCGGCGTGCGGCATCATCTACGAGCTTGCGCTGTTGACGTTGTCGGCGAGCCTCAACGGGGGCGGCATCGTCGCGACGTCGCTGATCGTCGCCGGCTACATCGCCGCGCTGGGCGCAGGCGCGCTGCTGGTCAAGCCGCTGCTGGCGCGGGCCGCGATCACGTTCATCGCCGTCGAAGCGCTGCTGGGCATCATCGGCGGATTGTCCGCGGCGGCGCTGTACGTGATGTTTTCGTTCATCGGCGGGTCGTTGTGGGTGCTGGCGGTGGGCACTGCGCTGATCGGCGGGCTGGTCGGCGCCGAGGTGCCGCTGCTGATGACGCTGCTGCAACGCGGCCGCACTGCCGACCCCACCGACACCGGCCGGACGTTGGCCAATCTCACCGCGGCCGATTACCTGGGCGCGCTGATCGGCGGGCTGGTTTGGCCGTTTCTGCTGCTGCCGCATCTGGGCATGATCCGTGGCGCGGCGGCCACCGGCATCATCAATCTGGTCGCCGCGGCGATCGTCGCGATTTTCCTGCTGCGGCAAGTGGTTAGCGTGCGGCAGCTGGCCACCGCGCTGTGCGCGCTGGCCGCAGCGCTGGGGCTGCTTGCCACGCTGCTGGTGCGTGCACAAGACATCGAGACCACCAGCCGCCAGCGGCTCTACGCCGACCCGATCATCGCCCACCGGCAGTCGGCCTACCAGGAGATCGTGGTCACCCGTCGCGGCAACGACATGCGGCTGTACCTCGACGGCGGCCTGCAGTTCTCCACTCGCGACGAGTACCGCTACACCGAAAGCCTGGTCTATCCCGCGCTCGGCGCGGGCGCACATTCAGTGCTGGTGCTCGGCGGCGGCGACGGGCTGGCCGCCCGGGAACTGCTGCGCCAGCCCGGTGTGGACAACATCGTGCAGGTGGAACTCGACCCCGCGGTCGTCGAATTAGCGCGCACCACAATGCGTTCCGCCAACGGCGGGTCGCTTGACGATCCTCGGGTGCACGTCATCACCGGCGATGCAATGACCTGGCTGCGCGGCCCACACTCGGGGTCGTTCGACGCGGTCATCGTCGACCTGCCCGACCCGGATACCCCGGTGCTGGGCCGACTGTATTCAACCGAGTTCTACACGCTGGCTTCGCGTGCGCTCGCGCCCGGTGGGCTGATGGTGGTGCAGGCCGGCAGCCCGTACTCGACCCAGATTGCGTTCTGGCGCACGGTTTCGACGATCGAGGCTGCCGGCTACGCGGTCACGCCCTACCACGTGTACGTCCCGACTTTCGGCGACTGGGGGTTTGCCTTAGCACGTCGGGGTGACGTGGCGCCGCGACCCACGATGCCGCCCAACGCGCCGCCGCTGCGCTTTCTCAACCAGTCGGTGCTCGACGCGGCGACAGTGTTCCCCGCCGATGTGCGACCCCGCAACCTCGAGCCGTCGACGCTGGAGCACCCGCGCGTCGTCGAGGACATGCGCCACGGGTACGACTGAGCACCATCTGCGGCAATGGGCCGCTCAGCTCAACCGACAGGAAGGACAACCAGCCAAGGTCTTCGCCGAAGCGGCGGCAGGTTATCCAAAAGTTCCCTTTGAGTTTCAGCGTTTGGCGAATCCTTCGGGTCTCCGGGACTACGTTGGCCGCGCCGATGAAATGTCGCCGGCAGGGAGGTAGACGATGGCCAGTCCCAGCCGTAGCGCGCGAAGTAGACCCTCAGTCAACGTTATTAAGGCAGCTGGTGTAGTTGCGGCGGCCTGCATCCTGGTGCTTGTGGCGTCGCTCGGCACCTTGCCTACCATCTACGTCCACACCGTCGGCGGCCACGCCGTCAAGCAACCCGGCGAGGACGGCGCTGGAGCCTTCGGCCGGAGCGGCGACGGTGGCAACGGCGCGCCCGGCGCCGGGGGCGAAGGCGGAGCCGGCGGCAAAGGCGGAGCCGGCGGCAAAGGCGGAGCCGGCGGCAAAGGCGGAGCCGGCGGCAGAGGCGGTAACGGCGGCAGGGGCGGTAACGGCGGCAATGGCGGCGCGGGTGGCGCACCAGGGCCAGGTGGCGCGCCTGGCGAGGGCGGCGCGGGTGGCGCACCCGGGCCAGGCGGCGTCCCCGGCGAGCCTGGAGAGCCCGGCCAACCTGGCGGCTAGGCCGCTACGAGCGACCAGCAGCGCGGTTCAGGTGCACTTCTAGGTCACTCGTCGTCGAGCGCGGCCAGCACCTCGTCGGACAAGTCGACGTTGGTGTAGACGTTCTGCACGTCGTCGCTTTCTTCCAACGCGTCGACCAACTTGAACACCTTGCGGGCGGCATCGACGTCGACGGGCACGCTGACCGACGGCTGGAATCCGGCCTCGGCGGAGTCGTACTCGATCCCGGCGTCCTGCAGCGCGGTCCGCACCGCAACCAAATCCCCTGGCTCCGAGATGATCTCGAAGCTCTCGTCGAGGTCGTTGACGTCCTCGGCGCCGGCCTCCAAAACGGCCGTCAGCACGTCGTCCTCGGTCAGGCCGTTCTTCTCCAAGGTCACTACGCCCTTGCGGGAGAACAGATATGACACGGATCCCGGGTCGGCCATGGTGCCGCCGTTGCGGGTCATCGCCACCCGCACCTCGCTGGCCGCCCGGTTGCGATTGTCGGTCAGGCATTCGACCAGTACCGCCACCCCGTTCGGCCCGTAGCCCTCGTAGGTGATGGTCTGGTAGTCAGCACCACCGGCTTCCTCGCCAGCGCCCCGCTTGCGGGCCCGCTCGATGTTGTCGTTGGGCACCGAACTCTTCTTCGCCTTCTGGATGGCGTCGTACAAAGTCGGGTTGCCCGCCGGGTCACCGCCGCCGGTGCGAGCGGCGACCTCGATGTTTTTGATCAGCCGGGCGAATTCCTTGCCACGGCGCGCGTCCTTGACGGCCTTCTGATGCTTGGTGGTGGCCCACTTGGAATGGCCGCTCATCTGCTGACTACCTCTTCTGTTGCTCTAAAGTTCGCCTAACGAGTCTACGTTGACGCTGGATCCCTCTTGACCAGCCGCCGCCTCAGCTTCCCCAACGGCCACAAAGTCGCTCAGAGGCGGGCAGAACGCACCACCCAACCTTTCCGGTGACTCCTGTGACAGATGTGGCGCCAGAATTAGCCAGGCTTGATCCACCGCCACTGAGTCGTCCACCACGGCCCCGCGTCCGGCAGCGTGTCGGCGACCGCACCTACCACCCCGGGCCACCATTCGGCGTGGTAGTCGTCGCCAGACAACCAGCCGCCCGGCGCAACCTTCCGCGCCCACGCCTCAATATCGCCAACGACGCTGTCGTAGTCGTGGCGTGCGTCGATGTGCACCCAAGCCAGCGACTCGTCAGCAAACAACGCAGCCGCGCCGACCGAGTCGCCGATCACCAGCGCAATCGTGTCGGTCAGTCCGCAGCCGATGACGTTGCGGTGCAACAGCCCGGCGAACGTTCCACCGCCATGGGCGACAGCGGGTCCGTGCGCGTCGGTATCGCGAAGCCCCTCCGGCCCGCTGCCTCGGGCGGTGTCGACGCCGATGACCCTGACGTCGAGACCAGCCTCCCGCACCACTTCACCCAGCGAGCAGATGCTGCGCCCCAGGTAGCACCCCACCTCGACAAACCAACTGCCGTCAGGGAAATGCGCTACCGCTTCCTCTTGATGGCGACGCCACTGAAACCAGCCGGGTATGTCGCGCCACGACCCGACCGGCTCGTCGAAGTTGCTGACGGGCAACGGCCGTCAGCCGTGCGGCGCCTCGGAGATCTTGCTGTCCGGTTTGCCGACCGTCTGGCAGTAAAGCGTCGCCGACGTCCGCGTCGCCGAGATCTCCAGGTTGCTGGGTTCAGCGCCGCTCTTGTCCTTGAGCATTTTGCTGACCTCGCTGTCCTGCTTCTTCTCGTCCTGCGACGTGAAGTCCTTGCATTTTGTGTCGCCACCGGTATTGACGATCTGTGAGGCAGAACAACCGCTGAGCAACGCCGCGGCGATCATGATCGCGGCGGCACCAGTTCGCTTCATCGTCGTCCTTTCTGAAGACGGAATGCTGGATATCTTTTACACCGCAACGACTGTTTTCAAACGTGCAGCGCTACGTCGGAATGGTGATTGCGCAAAGTTCACTGCATGCGGTCCGCGGCGCGTTGGGCAGCAGCCTGTTCGAAATGGTGGCCGGGCCCGACGGGCCGGCGCAGCGTGCTCGCATCCATCACACGCCCGGGCCGCGCTGGTTTGCTGACGACCGTGACATGAGGTGCGTCCCGGCCTGACGGGTGATATCGCATGTGGTGTCGTTTCGAAAAGAGTCCTATTGGTAGGACCGCGATGTTGTTGAGGCCGTTGTGACGGGTGGGATCGGAAGGCGTCACGCCTTGCCGCGCACCATGTCGACGAACAACCGGTGGATGCGACGGTCGCCGGTCATCTCCGGGTGAAACGCCGTGGCAAGCACCCGGCCCTGGCGCACCGCAACGGCGTGCCCGGCCGCAGTAGCCAGTACCTGCACACCGTCACCGACCCGCTCCACCCAGGGCGCGCGGATGAACACCGCGTGCACCGGCTCGTCGAAACCGCTGAACTCCACATCGCCTTCGAACGAGTCGACCTGACGCCCAAAAGCATTGCGCCGCACCGTCATATCGATCCCGCCTAACGGCAACGCTTCGCGCCCACCGGCACCGGCGTCCAGGATCTCGCTGGCCAACAGGATCATCCCCGCGCACGCCCCGTACGCGGGCAGCCCGTCGGCAAGCCGCTTACGCAACGGCTCCAACAGGTCGAGATCGCGCAGCAGGTGACTCATCGTGGTGGACTCGCCACCGGGGATGACCAGCGCGTCGACGTCCTCCAACTCACCGGAGCGCCGCACCGGCACAGCAGAAGCTCCCGCGTCGCGCAGCGCCGCCAGGTGTTCACGGGTGTCCCCCTGCAGCGCCAACACCCCGACGCGAACCGCGCTCACTTGTCAGCCGGCTGGTATCCGCGCGCGAAGCGGGTCAGCCCCTCCTGCATGACCGCAGCGACCATCTCGCCGTGCTGATTGAAGATCTTGCCCTGGCACAGCGAGCGCCCGCTGCAGGCCGACGGCGAGGACTGGTCGTAGAGCAACCACTCGTCGGCCCGAAACACCCGCATGAACCACATCGCGTGATCCAGCGAGGCCACCTGCAGATGCGACCGCTCGTCGAGGTGAGTCACCTGGGCCGACCCCAGCAGGGTGAGATCGCTCATGTACGCGAGCGCGCAGATGTGCAGGACCGGGTCATCGGGCAGCGGATCGCGGTGACGGAACCACACCTGCTGCTGGGACGCCTTGCCCGGCACCAGCTCGAGCTGATCGCGCGGGACGATGCGGATGTCCCACTCCTCGAACTGACTGAATCCGGCGTCGTCGAACACCTTCATCGACTTCAGTCCTGGCAGACCGTCCGGTGGCGGCGCCGACGGCATCACATCCTGATGGTGGATACCCTCCTGATCGGTCTGGAACGACGCGGCCATGGAGAAAATGGTTTCGCCGTGCTGAATGGCGTTGACCCGCCTGGTGCAAAACGAGCCACCGTCGCGCACCCGCTCGACGATAAAAACTGTCGGCGCCTTGGCATCTCCCGGTCGGATGAAGTACCCGTGCAGCGAGTGCACCAGGAAATGCGGCTCGACGGTCCGCACCGCCGACACCAGCGACTGACCCGCCACGTGGCCGCCGAAGGTGCGCTGGAAGTAGCCCGATTCCGGGCTGAAGACACTACCGCGGTAGATGTTGACCTCGAGTTGCTCGAGATCAAGGATCTTTTCGATCGACACAGACGATTCTTACCAGCCGCGCTCAGCCAGGCGATGCGGCGTGGCGATCTCCTCCACGTTGATGCCGACCATCGGCTCACCGAGCCCTCGCGACACCCGGGCCAGCACATCGGGATCGTCGAAGAAGGTCGTGGCCTTGACGATCGCCGCGGCACGCGCGGCCGGGTCCCCGGATTTGAAGATGCCCGAGCCGACGAAAACCCCTTCGGCGCCGAGTTGCATCATCATCGCGGCGTCGGCCGGGGTTGCGATGCCACCTGCGGTGAACAGCGTGACCGGCAGCTTGCCGGCCCGCGCCACCTCCACGACGAGGTCGTAGGGGGCCGCGAGTTCCTTTGCCGCAACGTACAACTCGTCGTCGGACAACGAGCCGAGCCGGCGGATCTCCCCCCCGATCGCGCGCATATGGGTGGTGGCGTTGGACACGTCGCCGGTGCCGGCTTCACCTTTGGAACGAATCATCGCCGCGCCCTCGTTGATCCGCCGCAGCGCTTCACCGAGGTTGGTGGCGCCGCAGACGAACGGCACGGTGAACTTCCACTTGTCGATGTGGTGGGTGTAGTCGGCCGGGGTGAGCACTTCGGATTCGTCGACGTAGTCCACACCCAGGCTCTGCAAGATCTGCGCCTCGACGAAGTGCCCGATGCGGGCTTTGGCCATCACCGGGATCGTCACCGCGGAGATGATGCCCTCGATCATGTCCGGGTCGCTCATCCGCGAGACGCCACCCTGAGCGCGGATATCGGCAGGGACCCGCTCCAGCGCCATCACCGCGACGGCGCCGGCGCCCTCGGCGATGCGGGCCTGCTCCGGCGTGACGACGTCCATGATGACGCCGCCCTTGAGCATCTCGGCCATCCCGCGCTTGACCCGCGCGGTTCCGGTCTGCCCGCTGCCGTTTGACGCGGTATTCATGGGCCCAAGTCTAGTGGTGGACGCAAAACGGTATTCCAGGTGCGCGAGCAGACGCAGAATCGCACGATTTCGGGCTGAGACATGCGAGTTTGCGTCTGCTCGGCGCAGCCGCCACTCAGCGGATGGACTGCAGCTGGCGGGCCCGACCCGGCGCACCGGCCAGCGCGATCGCCTCGGCCAACAGCTCGGAGAGCTGCAGCGGATACACCGTCTCACCGGCCGCCACCAGGTCGGCGATGTCACCAGCATCACACCAGCGGTGGCAGTGGATGTAGCGGTTCTCCAGCTCGCTCCGCCCGGCGGTGGACGGCTCGAAGCGCCGAGTCCGGTAAACGAAGAAGAACTCCTCGCTGTCGATCGCCGAGCCGTTGAAGTCGAAGACCGCCTCGCGCCGCCAGATCGGGCCGATCAGGTCAGCGGCATCGACCCGCAGGCCGGTCTCCTCGGCCAGCTCACGGGCGGCGGCCTGAGCCAACGACTCACCGTCGCCGGCCTGACCGCCCACGGTGAACCACCACCGCGGCGCGGTCGCTTCCGAAAGCGACGGGTCAGACCCGCACAGCAGCAACACCGCGCCGGTTTCGTCGAGCAACACCACCCGGGCCGAGGTGCGCGGGTCGGCCGCAGTGTGATCGCCGTTGCGCAGCGGCTGCAACCGCTCGACGATCTCGAAATAGCTTGGCAGCGGGGCGGTTCCACCTAGGCGTAGCAACCGAACCAGGCGTCGCTCGCGCAGCGTGAGGGTGTCGCGGACCGCGTCGTTGTGAAATCGGCGGGCCAGCAGCACCCGCGCTTCGGCGTCGGCCAACTCGGCGATCAGCCCGGCCGGCACCGATGCCGGATCGACCATCGCCAGCGCGGCCGACAGCTGGTTTTCGCACGCCTCGCGGGCCTGCCGCGGAGCGCGTTCGGCAGCGTCGGCCAGCGCCGCCAAGTCCCCGGCGGCGCAGTTCGCCGCAACGGCGCGGGCCACCACGGCGCGGCGGCCCAGCGCGCCGTCGAGGGCTTGCCAGGACAGGTCGTAGCGCACGTGCAGCCGGTCCAGCCGATTGGCCGTCTGATAGCCCCAGGCGACGAACGCGAGCAGCACCGCCAACAGCAGAGCCAGCGCGATGACCAGCACGATCGTCATCAGCTCGCCACCTGCACCTTGACGCCGGCGCCGGCGACCGTCTCGTAGACCCGCATGATCTGGTCGGCCACCACCGACCAGTCGTAGCGGCGCACCGCGTCGGCGCCCGCCGCGATGTAGCGCTTGGCCAACCGATCGTCCTCCAGGACCGCGATCAGGCCGGCGGCCAATGCGGCGCTGTCTTCGACCGGCACCAGTAGGCCCGCATCGCCATTACGCAGCACCCGCCGGAATGCGTGCAGATCGCTGGCCACCACCGGGGTGCCGGCGGCCATCGCCTCGACGAGCACGATGCCGAAACTCTCCCCGCCGGTGTGCGGCGCGCAGTAGACGTCGGCGCTGCGCAGCGCCGATGCCTTGGCGGCGTCGTCCACTTGGCCGAGGAAGCGTAGGTGGCCCGCCAACCCGCCTGCTTTGCTGCGCAATTCGTCCTCGTCACCGCGGCCGACGATCAGCACCTGGACCCCGGGAAGGTGCTCGACCAAACTGGGCAGCGCGTCGATGAGCACGGCCATGCCCTTGCGGGGTTCGTCGTAGCGGCCCAGGAACAACACCGTCTTGCCGGGCCGCGGGTACCCGGCCAGCAGCGGGGCGCTGGCGAACGAGGCCACGTCGACGCCGTTGGGAATCTCGACCGCGTCCGACCCCAGCGCTTCCATCTGCCAACGCCTGGCCAGATCGGATACCGCGATGCGGCCGACGATCTTCTCGTGCATGGGCCGCAGCAGACCCCCAAAGACCGTCAGCGTCAGCGATTTGGTGGTCGAGGTGTGAAACGTCGCCACGATCGGCCCCTCGGCCACCCGCAGCGCCCACATCGACAGGCTCGGCGCGTTCGGCTCGTGCAGATGCAGCACGTCGAAGTCGCCTTCGGCCAGCCAGCGCCTGACCTTGCCGTGCACCGCCGGGCTGAACTGCAGCCGGGCCACCGAACCGTTGTAGGGAATCGGCACTGCCCGGCCGGCGGAGACGACGTAGTCGGGCAGCGCGACGTGCGGCGACGACGGTGCCAGCACACTGACGTACTGACCGCGGGCGCGCATCACCTCGGCGAGTTGCAGTACATGTGACTGCACCCCGCCGGGCACATCGAACGAGTACGGACACACCATGCCGATTCGCATCAGGCTTCCGCCAATCGGGCCCGTCGCTCATCGGACAGATCAGCCAGCCACTGCGGCTGCAGCATGTGCCAGTCGGCCGGGTGCTCGGCGATATTGCGGGCGAAGACGTCGGCCAGCGCTTGGGTGACGACGGCGACGTCGCCGCTGGCGCAATCCACCGGCGGGTGCATTTCCAATCGGGTCGCGTCGGGCTCATACCAGCAATGCGCCGGCACCAGCGGCGCACCGGTTTTGATCGCCAGCTTCGCCGGTCCGGCCGGCATCCTGGTCGGTTCGCCGAAGAACTCGACCTGGACCCCGGTGCGGGTGAGGTCCCGCTCGGCCATCAGACACACAAGTTTGTTGTCGTGCAGGCGTTCGCTGAGTAGATCGAAGGGGGGCTGCTCGCCGCCGGACAGCGGGATCACTTCGAAGCCCAGGCTCTCCCGGTATTCGATGAACCGCCGGTACAGCGACTCGGGTTTGAGCCGCTCGGCGACGGTGGTGAACTTGCCACGGGTCTGGACCAGCCACACCCCGGCCATGTCCCAGTTGCCGCTGTGCGGCAATGCCAGCACCGCACCGCGGCCGGCGGCCAGTGCCGCGTCGATATATTCCTGGCCCAGAACCGTTTTGGCGACCTCTTGGCCCACCGCTTCGAGATCCATCGCCGGTAACCGGAACGCTTCCCGCCAGTAGCGGGCATACGATGCCAGCGACGCCCGCATCAGGCTGCTCGGAACTTCTTCGGGTGATACCCCGATGACCCGCGCCAGATTCTTGCGCAGTTGAGCCGGTCCGCCGTTGCGGGACGCGTAGCGCGCTCCGGCGTCAAACGCGTTGCGGGCAGCGAACTCCGGGACCGCGCGCACCATCATCCAGCCGGCCGCATAACCCCAGTCGCTCATCCGGTTCGCCAGCGGGAAGTCGCTGAACCCACGTAGTTTCAGGCCGGCCGGGATGAAATTCACGGCTCGCTCTTCCCAGGTTCCTGCGCCCGGCCGGCCGGCGGCATCGGATCGGCCGCACCCGGCGAATGCCGCACGGTGTGCAACCGCTGGGCGCAGGTGATCAGGCTGGCCATGGCTAGCAGCCACATCGCCACGTGCAGCGCCCACGGCAACGGGAATACCGGCAGGTCCGACAATCCCGCCCCGACGAGCACGATGATCAACCGTTCCGGCCGTTCGATGAAGCCGCCGTCACCGCGCAGCCCGCTGGCTTCAGCGCGGGCCTTGATGTAGGAGATCACCTGCGAGGTGACCAGGCAGATCAACGTCGCCACCACCAGCGACGGGTTGTGCATGCCGAACGCCGCCCACCACGCCAGCCCGCAGAACACCGCACCGTCGCTGATCCGGTCGCAGGTGGCATCCAGCACGGCCCCGAACCGGCTACCGCCGCCGCTTTCCCGCGCCATGGCCCCGTCGACCAGGTCGAACATCACGAAAAACCAGATCACCAAGGTGCCGGCGAACAGTCGGCCGGTGGGAAACAGCGTCAGCGCGGCCAGCACCGCGGCGGCAGTGGCGATGATCGTGACACCGTCGGCGGTGAAGCCGGCATGCAGGAACGCCCGGGCCACCGGTGTGGTGACCCGCGCGACGCCCTCACGCGACAGCAGTTTGCTCACGGTTGCTTTTCCCATTCGGTGGCCAGCAGACGGCGGGTGTCCCGCAGCAACTGCGGGATGACCTTGGAGTCGCCGATGATCGTGATGAAGTTGGCGTCGCCACCCCACCGCGGCACCACATGCACGTGCAGGTGTTCGGCCAGCGATCCGCCCGCCGACGCGCCCAGGTTCAAGCCCACGTTGAAGCCGTGCGGCCGAGACACGTTCTTGATGACGCGAATCGCCTTCTGCGTGAACGCCATCAGCTCGGCGGTCTCCTTGTCGGTGAGATCCTCGAGTTCGGATACCCGCCGATACGGCACCACCATCAAATGGCCGGGGTTGTACGGGTAGAGGTTGAGCACGGCGTAGACCAGTTCGCCGCGGGCGACCACCAGGCCATCCTCGTCGGGAAGCTGCGGGATCTCGGAGAATGGCTGTGCGCCGCTGCTGTTGTCCCGCCGCATCGGCGCTTCGGCGAGGTAGCTCATGCGGTAAGGCGTCCACAGCCTCTGCAGGTGGTCGGATTCGCCGACGCCTCTGTCGGTGATCGATTCGTCATCAGCCACGGCTGCTCACCTTGACCAAATCAGCTGTAGGTGAAGCGTTTTCGCGATCGGCAATCCATCCGACGACGGCAGCCACCGCGTCGTCACGCGGAACCCCGTTGATCTGGGTGCGGTCGCCGAACCGGAAGCTCACCGCCCCGGCCTCGACGTCACGATCACCGGCCAGCAGCATGAACGGCACCTTTTGATTGGTGTGGTTGACGATCTTCTTGGCCATCCGATCGTCGCTGGAGTCCACCTCGACTCGTACTCCACGCGACTTGAGCTGTGCGGCAACGTCTTCCAGGTAGGCGACGTGATCGTCGGCAACCGGGATGCCCACCACCTGGACCGGCGCCAGCCAGGCCGGGAAGGCGCCCGCGTAGTGCTCGGTGAGGATGCCGAAAAACCGCTCAATCGACCCGAACAGCGCGCGGTGGATCATCACCGGCCGCTGCCGCGAGCCGTCGGCGGCGGTGTATTCCAGCTCGAAGCGCTCCGGGAAGTTGAAATCGACCTGAATGGTCGACATCTGCCAGCTGCGGCCCAGCGCATCGCGGGCCTGCACGGAGATCTTCGGGCCGTAGAAGGCCGCGCCGCCGGGGTCGGGGACCAGTTCCAGGCCGGATTCCCTCGCGACTTCGGCCAGCGAGGCGGTGGCCTGCTCCCACATCTCATCGGAGCCGACGAACTTCTCCGGGTCCTTGGTGGACAGCTCCAGATAGAAGTCCTCCAACCCGTAGTCGGCCAGCAACTCCAGCACGAACCGCAACAACGACGCCAGCTCGTCGTGCAGCTGGTCGCGGGTGCAGAAGATGTGCGAATCGTCCATGGTGAACCCGCGCGCCCGGGTCAGCCCGTGCACCACACCGGATTTCTCGTAGCGGTACACGGTGCCGAACTCGAAGAGCCGCAACGGAAGCTCGCGATACGACCGCCCGCGCGAAGCGAAGATCAGCGTGTGCATCGGGCAGTTCATCGGCTTGAGGTAGTAGTCCTGCCCCGGCTTGCGCACCGTTCCGTCGTCGTTCAGCTCGGCATCGAGGTGCATCGGCGGGAACATGCCGTCGGCGTACCAGTCCAGGTGACCCGAGGTGTGGAACAGCTGCGCCTTGGTGATGTGCGGGGTGTTGACGAACTCGTACCCGGCCTCGATGTGCTTGCGCCGCGAGTACTCCTCCAGCTCTCGGCGCACAACGCCGCCCTTGGGGTGGAAAACCGCCAAGCCCAGAACCGATTTCGTCGGGAAAGCTGAACAAGTCCAGCTCGACACCCAGCTTGCGGTGGTCGCGACGCTGAGCTTCCTCGACCAGCTGCAGATGGTGGTCGAGCGCCTCCTGCGATTCCCACGCAGTGCCGTAGATGCGCTGCAAGCTGGCATTGTTCTGATCGCCGCGCCAGTAGGCGGCGGAGCTTCTGGTCAGCTTGAATGCCGGGATGTGCTTGGTGGTCGGGATGTGCGGTCCGCGGCACAAATCACCCCAAACCCGTTCCCGGGTTCGGGGATTGAGGTTGTCGTAAGCGGTGAGCTCGTCGCCGCCGACCTCCATAACGTCGGGGTCACCGGATTTGTCGTCGACGAGTTCGAGCTTGTAAGGCTCTCTGGCCAGCTCCTCGCGCGCCTGGTCCTTGGACTCGTAGACGCGCCGGTCGAACAGCTGCCCGTCTTTGACGATCTGGCGCATCCGCTTTTCCAGCTTCTCCAGATCCTCCGGCGTGAACGGATCCGCCACGTCGAAGTCGTAGTAGAAGCCGTCGGTGATCGGCGGCCCGATCCCCAATTTGGCGTGCGGGAACAGGTCTTGGACGGCCTGGGCCAACACGTGCGCGGCGGAGTGCCGGATGACGCTGCGACCGTCGTCGGTATTGGCGGCGATCGGGGTGACCTCGGCGTCGGCGTGCGGGACCCAGCTCAGGTCGCGCAGCTTGCCCTCGGCGTCTCGCACCACCACGATCGCATCGGGGGCACCGCGGCCCGGCAGCCCGGCGTCGCGCACCGCGGCGGCCGCAGTCGTCCCGGCAGGCACCCGGATCGGCGCTGCTGGGACGGGGTGTGCGAGGGCGGTCATCGACGCGGTCTCCAAGGCTTTCGGGTGTGCAAACTGACCCGACCATGCTATCGGGGACGGTTCCGGCGTTAAGGCTGGCCGGGTTTGAGCAACACAAACAGCGCCTCGCTGTCGGTCAGCACCCGCTCGCCGTCGCTCAACCGGCCCGACACGAAGATCTTGCGGCCCTCGACCCGGTCGACTCCCGCGTCGACTTGCAGCTCCGTTTCGATCGGGACGATCTGGCGGTAGTTGATATGTAGGTATGCGGTGCGCTGACGAGGGCCGCCGGTGAGCACCGACGATGCCAGCCCCAGCACCGAGTCGAACACGTGCGCAATCTCGCCACCGTGCACCGCGCCGTTGCGGCCCAGATGAAAGCGGCGAAACCGTACCGTGCCGTGGATCCGGCCGGCAGGTCCTTCAGCGGTCTTGTGCACCTTCATCGGCACCGACAAGATGTTGCCCCGCATCGGCAGGTCCATCCGCCGGCCCGACGGCGTCGTCCACTCGTCGGCGTCGAACGGGCTCAGCAGCTCCGACACCTTTTCGATCAGGTCCGCCGCCTCGCTGATCACCTCGTCGGGCGCGTCGACGGCCCGGGCGTGATCCTGCAGCGCACGCACCGCTTCGATGAACCGGCCGTAGTCGGGCCCGCCCCTGGTGGTGGGTTCGGGCGGATTGAATCCGCCACCGGGGTGTCGCACTGGTTCGCCGGCCACCACAACACCGTATTGGGTTGGCCGGCGAGCGCGGCAGCTAGCTGTTCTGTTCCCCCAGAGCGCTTAGCTTGGCGAACTCCTCGTCGCTGAGCTCGATCTCGGCGGCGGCAACGTTTTCTTCAAGGTGCGCGACGCTGGAAGTGCCGGGAATCGGCAGGATGACCGGTGAGCGTTTCAGCAGCCAGGCCAACGCCAACTGCGAGGGTGTCGCATTGCCGTGCTCGGTGCCGAGCTGAGCCAGCGGACCGTCCGGCGCCGCCAGTGGCCCGGCGGCCAGCGGGAACCATGGAATGAAACCGATCCCCTGGCTGGTCACCTCGTCCAGCAGCGGCTCGGCGGTGCGGGTGGTCAGGTTGTACATGTTCTGCACCGACACGATCTGGGCGATCTTTTGAGCGGCGTGCAGCTGTTCGACGTTGACCTCCGACAGACCGATGTGGCGGATCTTGCCTTCCTGCTGCAGCTTGACCAGCTCGCCGATCTGGTCTTCCAGCGGGAACTTGTCGTCGATGCGGTGCAGCTGGAAGAGGTCGATGGTGTCGACGCCGAGCCGTCGCAGGCTCAATTCGGTTTCCTGGCGCAGATAGGCGGGGAAGCCCAGCGGGATCCATACGTCGGGCCCGGTGCGCAGCAATCCCGCCTTGGTCGCGATGACGAGCCCGTCATACGGATGCAGCGCTTCGCGGATGATCTCCTCGGCGAAGTAGGGGCCGTATGAGTCGGCGGTGTCGATGAAGTTGACACCGAGCTCCGCCGCGCGGCGCAGCACCCGCACGGCTTCGTCGCGGTCGGCCGGTGGGCCCCAAACCCCCTTGCCGGTCAGCCGCATCGCCCCATAGCCGAGGCGGTTGACGGTGAGATCATTGCCGAGAGTGAACGTTCCGGATGCTTGAGCGGGTCTCGCGGTATGAGTGGTCACCTCCACGACCGTACCCCGCACCTGGCAAGCTGGCTGGGTGGATATGTACACGCTCAGTCACATGCCGCTGACCTATCCCGAGGTCGGTGCGACCGCCGGCCCTCCGCCGCCGGGATACCGCCACCTCGGCTTTGTCTCTCAGATCGGTGCAGGTCACCAGCGTTTCGAGGAAGCCGCCGACGCGCTCATGCACTGGGGTATGCAGCGCGGTGCCGGGTTGCGCGTCGAGCCCAGCAGCGAGGTGGTCGAGGTCGGCGCGGTGGTGTTGGTCAAGATGGCTTTCCTGAAGGCACCCTGCCGCGTGGTGTACGTCATCGACCAACCCAACGTGCGGGGCTTCGCCTACGGCACCCTGCCCGGTCACCCCGAGTGCGGCGAAGAGCGGTTCGTGGTGCGCCACGACCCGGTCACCGCCGCGGTGTTCGCCGAGGTGTCGGCGTTCTCCCGGCCGGCGGCCTGGTGGAGCAAAGCCGGCGGCCCGTTCACGACGCTGGCCCAGCGGGTGATCGCCAAACGCTATCTCCACGCGGTGTGACGACCGGGCCCTCCCTCCCGACACTTAAACCATTGCGCCAACACGCCGACGTGCGTCGCACTGTCTTAAGCCTGGGGAACCGTATCGGCCCGTCCTGACTCTGTTCCTGTGTGGGTGACGTTTTCATCGGCAGCGAAGCCGTACTTCAGGGCAAGGTGAGTCCGTATCAGCTCCGGTCGAGGTATCAGCCGATTTACCCCGACGTGTACCTCGCGGGTTACTCACTGCCATCGCTTCGGCAGCGTTCAGAAGCCGCATGGCTGTGGTCGGGTCGGCGTGGTGTCGTGGCTGGACTGGCTGCCGCGGCGTTGCACGGCTCAAGGTGGGTCGACGACGACGAGCCGATCGAGTTGATCTGGCGTAACCCGCATCCCCCGGCCGGTGTCATCACCCGAAACCACCGCCTCGACGGTGACGAGGTCACTCATGTCGCCCGGTTGCCGGTCACCAGCCCTGCGCGCACTGCTTACGACTTGGCTCGCCAGCTGCCACGCAATACGGCGCTAGCACGCCTCGATGCGCTGATGCGCGCCACCCCCTATTCCGTCGAGGACGTGCGATTGCTCGCCAAGCGATACCCGGGCGCCCGCGGCCTGCGACGCCTACGAATGGCGCTGCCTTTTGTCGACGGCGGGTCCGCGTCACCGAAGGAGACTTGGCTGCGCCTGCTGCTCATCGACGCGAAACTCCCTGTACCAACGACCCAGATACCGGTACACGAGAATTGGCGGCTGGTCGGCATCTTGGATATGGGCTGGGAGAAATATCAGGTGGCCGTCGAGTACGACGGGGATCAGCATCGCACCGATCGCCGCCAGTACGTCCGAGACCAACGCCGCCTTCGCAAACTAAAAGCTCTGGGATGGATCATCATTCGGGTGATCGCCGAAGATTCGCCTGAGGATGTGATCCGCCGCGTCCGTGCGGCCCTTGCCGCGCGGGGCTATCGCGACACGTAAACCTCTGCGACGACACGCCGACGTGCGTCGCGAGGGCTTAAGTTTCGCGGTGCCAGCCGGTGAGCAGTTTCTCGGCGCCCTGGCACATCCGGTCGATGACCTGGCTCACCGGCGCAACGCCGGTGATCATCCCAACGCCCTGACCCGCATCGACCGGGGCGGTGCGACGATCGTCAGCGGCGATCGCCGTGGCGAGTTCGTCCCGGGCATCGGTGGCGTCGGCCAGCTCGTCCTCGTGCTCGCTCCACCGCGCGACGAAGTCATTGCGCAGCACCCGCGACGGGAACCGCTTGGACCACGGCAGTCCACGAACGATGTCGAAAACCCGGGTGTTGGTGGTGTCGGTCTCGCGGGCCGCGACCAATGCGCGACGGGATGCGTCGGTCGTCAGCGCCTCCGGGCAGGCCGACAGGACGGTGCCCAGCCACGCGCCGCTGGCGCCGGCGGCCAGCACAGCCGCCAGGCTGCGCGGAGACGCGATTCCTCCGGCCGCCAGCACCGGCACTCTTGCGACGTCCAAGACCGCGTCGAGCAGCGGAAGGGTGGCGATCGTCGCATCCCCGTGCCCGCCCCCCTCTGAGCCACGGGCCACCAGCAGATCGATCCCGGCATCCTGGGCCCGCTGAGCCTCGGCGCTGTTGTAAACCTGTGTGGCCGCGAAGATTCCGGCATCGTGGGCGCGCTGGACCCAGGACAGGTCGGTGCCGAAGCTGACCGAGATCAGGACGGGCCGCGCGGCGAGCGCGGCGTCGAGCAGCTGCGGCTCTTTGCGGATTACCCAGTCCACCAAGCCGATTCCGAATGTTCCACGCACGTGCGGCAATTCGGCATGCAGCGACGCCGTTGACCCGGCACTTCCCATGCCGACCATGCCCAGTCCACCGGCGGCGGTCACCGCGGCGGCGAGTCGTCCGCCGGCGACACCGCCCATCGGGGCGTTCAGTACCGGCACCCGCAGGCCCATGCGCCGGGACCACGGCGTCGACAGCATGCAACCAAGCCGATCTAGGCCGAGGGCAGGCTCTTGAAGACGGTCAGCAGCACCACCGAATCGTCGAGCGCCTGCAGCGAGTGGCGTTGCGGCGGGATCACCACGTAATCGCCGGCCCTACCGTCCCACGCGTCGTCGCCAGTGGTGAGCCGCACGTGTCCTTGCAGCACCTGCAGTGATGCCTGGCCGGGGCTGTCGTGTTCGGAGAGCTCATGGCCGGCAAGCAACGCCATCACGGTCTGCCGCAGTTCGTGGGTGTGTCCGCCGTGGATGGTGTGCGAGGCACGACCGCTGTGTGCCTGTCGCGCCTCGGCCAGCTTTTCCTCGGCCATGCTGGTCAGTGAGATGGAGTCCATCAATATCCTTTGGTCGGGGTTAAGGTCCCTCAGCTGGATAGTAGAAGAATCCCGCCCGCGGCCAACGCCAGCGCCTTGATCACCTCGAGACCGATGTACACGTTATGGCCCACCGAACGCGGCGCAAACCGGCCGGCGAGCACCTGGTCCGAACGGCGATTCAACCGGGGCCGCACAGCCCCGATTTGCAAGGCCAACGCGGCGAACGCCACCGTAAGCGCCGCTGTCACACCGGCCGACGGCGGGTGTGCCATGGTGGCCACCAGAACGACGATGGCCAGAATCACCTCGACGGTGTTGAGCGCCCGAAAGACCAGACGGCCGATGCCGAGGCCGATCTGCAGCGTGACGTTCGGAGCCCGGAACTTCAGCGGTGCCTCGAGAAACGAGATGGCCAGCACCATGCCCAGCCAGACGAAGACAACCGCAGCTGCTACCGCGGGCGCGAGGCTCATCTGCGCCGCTCTCCCCCGCAAGCGGGAGGTGCCCCCACCTCGTCGCTTCGCTCCGCATCGTCGCCGTCGCGGCTCACGTCGCAGCGACTTTGCGAGTGAGGTGCACCAGACACAGATCTGGCTCGGCGAAGGTCTCCAGCCGATCGGCGGTGACCGGCGCCTGCCAGGTTTCCAGCGCTCCCTGCATCATTCCCAAGTGGATCGGACAAATGACGGCCTGCTGGCTTTCCGCCAGTTCCAGAAACGGGCAGCTGCGCAAGCCCAGCTGCTCGTCGCCGCGACGCTCAGGGGCGAAGCCGAGCTCGTCGAGTAACCCGACCAGGTGCTCGATCGACTCTTCCGCGTCGGGCGTCCCGGCCGCGGTCGGCGGCGGCGGCGGTTTCAGGTGCAGACCCGCCTCACGACCGGCGGCCAGCGCCCTGGCCGGGGCGTCCTCATCGTGCGCCAGTTCCAGGGCAAGGACTTCGGCCAGCAGCCGATAGTGCCGCGGGCCGCCGGGATCCATCCGCCGGGTCGCGCGGAACATCAACGCGGGCCGGCCCGGCCCTTTGCGGTCCGGCGAGACGTTTTCCACTCGGCCTGTGCTGAGCAAATTGTCCAGATGAAAGCGAACGGTGTTGGGGTGCACGCCCAACACATCGGCGATCGCAACGATACTCATCGGAGTATCGGCGTCCCTCAGTACTCTCAATACGTCGCTGCGGCGACCGAGATGTTGTTTTGCTGATCCGACGAAGCTGCTCATTTTGTTTTCCCCGACATTCTGCTATATCGGCTGGTTATCGCTCAGATACGTGTCGATCCAGCGCGGCGCCTAATTGCGCGGGGTCGCGAAGCAGTTACATTGTGCGGCGTATTTTACACACTTCGCTTTGTAAAAAACGAGAATCGCAAAGGCGTGGGGCCGAGATTTACCTGCTGCCGGGTTCAGCGACCCTCGTTCAGCGCACCTGCGATGGTCTCCAGCATTTCCGGGTGCTTCAAGAACGGAGTGATGATGTCGACCGGCAACGGGAAGACCACCGTCGAATTCTGATCTGCTCCCAGCTCCAAAAGCGTTTGCAGGTAACGCAACTGCAGCGATGCGGGGTTTCTCGACAGAATCTCGGCTGCTTCACGCAGTTCCTCGGAGGCTTGCAGTTCACCTCGCGCATTGATGACTTTGGCCCGCCGTTCCCGTTCCGCCTCGGCCTCGCGTGCCATCGCGCGCTGCATCGACTCCGGGATCTCCACATCTTTGATTTCCACGACACGCACCTCGACGCCCCAAGACTCGGTCTGCTTCTCGATGATGCCGCGCAAATCCGTGTTGAGGTCTTCGCGGTGGGCCAACAATGTGTCGAGATCAGCGCGGCCAAGCAGTGAGCGGAGTGTGGTCTGTGCGATTTGCGACGTGGCAACGGCATAATTCTCTACTGCCAGAATCGCTTTCAGTGGGTCCACCACCTGGAACATCACAACGGCGTTCACCCGCGCCGGCACATTATCGCGAGTGATCACCTCCTGCGGCGGGATGGTCAGGGTGACCACCCGCTGATCGACGCGGATCATCCGGTCCGCCAGAGGAATAAGGAACTGCAGCCCGGGCAGGTAGAGCGGGCGCACGTGTCCCATCCGGAAGACCACGCCCCGCTCGTATTCGCGCAGCACGGTCAGCGACACCAGCGCCAGCGCGACCAGTATCACGATGACGACGACCAAGACAACGATCACCACTTCACTCACTGGGAGCCCTCCTTATTCGTCCAGCCGCCCCACCGAGTGGAGTACCGATCGATCGCGGCAGCGACCTGATCTTCGAGTGCCGACCGGTGCGGCAGGTGATCAGGCGCATTCGACGGCGGATTCCACAGATGCCGGGCCAGCGGCAGTCCAGCGATCACGACTACCAGCGCGGCCCCTAGCAACACCAAGACGTCGGCAACAGAGTGTTGCCCGATCAGCATGCCCAGCGGCATCACTATGCCGAGTGCCGCCACCGCGCAGGCGATGCCGCGGTGAAATCGGCCGGCATCCGAATATGGCCACGGATCGACCTCCCGGCTGATCTCCCGGCCATGATCCGACGTCGTGCAAACCGACTTGACCGGGCAACTGTTGCATACCGTGGGTGCGGCGCGGTACCGCATCACCCGGTAGTGGGGATCGAACGACGTGGGCCACAGCCAATGATCCTGCGGGCAGACCCATGCGTCGTGGTCCGGGTGGTAAACGAAGCCGCCGGTGCGCCAGGTAGCCGCCCGTCGCGATACCCGGCGGGCCATCGCGTCGAAACACCAGCCGATGGTCACCAGCACCAGCGCATACCCGGCGACCAACCAGACCGATGTCGGCGGCGGTGTCACGTCATTCCTTCGCCGTGCCGGACGAGGCAGCGTCTGTGTAGAGCGGATGCTCGGGCAGTTCCTCGACGACCGAGCCGACGCGGAAGTTACGCACCGCCGTCCATGCGATCCAAATGAACGGCAGCACGCCTCCGACGATGAGGATGAGATCGCCTGGCAGCCGCAACCATTCGATCAGCGAGTTGCCGGGTCGGGTGATGTAGCCCAGCGACCGTGCTTCGTAGTATCCGTCGTTGACGGAGTGGAACAACTGGAGGACGCCGAGCGGCAGCAGGGTGGCAAACACCATCCAGGCCAGGCCGATGTTCATGCCCCAGAATGAAATTCGCGCCATCCTCTCGGGCCACTTGTCGGGCGGGATCATGTAGCGGAACGCGAACATTGCCAACCCGACGGCCAGCATGCCGTAAACGCCGAACATCGCGGCATGCCCGTGGTTGGCGGTCAGCGCGGTGCCGATCTGGTAGTAGGAAACCACCGGCAAGTTGATCAGGAACCCGAAAATGCCTGCGCCCACGAAGTTCCAGAACCCAACCGCAACCAGGAACATCACCGCCCAGCGGTGCGGGAATCCCTTGACGTCACCGGATTGCTGTCGCGACCCCAGCTGCAGAAACGCCCACGCCTCCACCGTCAGGAACGTCAGCGGAATAACCTCGCCGGCCGAGAAGAACGCCCCCAACGCCATGTGCTCCACCGGGGTTCCGGAGAAGTACAGGTGGTGCATCGTACCGATCACGCCACCTGCGGAATACAAGATGACGTCGAGGAAGATCACTCCCAGCGCGATGCGCTCACGGACCACCCCAAGCAGCACGAAGATGTAGGCGACCATCACCGTCGTGAACAGTTCGAGGAAGTCCTCCACCCAAAGGTGCACTACCCAAAACCGCCAGAAATCGGCGACGGTGTAGTGGGTGTCGCTGCTGGCCAACAAGCCGATCGAGTAAAACACCGGGATCGCGAGCCCGGCGAAGAAGAACAGCCACGGCATGTTCGTCTTCGACTCGGTCTTGAGCCGGCTGCGCAGGCCGCGCCAGATGATCGCGATCCACACGAACATGCCCACGATCAGCAGGATCTGCCACAGCCGCGGCAAGTCGAGGTACTCCCACTGCTGGGAGAGCAGGCCGCCGGCCGGAATCACTCCGTAGATCGACAGCGCCTCGGTGATCAGCGAGCCGAATACCACTACCGCTACTGCGCCCAGCAGCCCGTAAACCAGCCAACTCTGCCGCTTGGGCTCGCGGCGGGCGATGAACGGCACTAAGAAGATGCCGCCGGCCAGAAACGCCGCCGCTGTCCAGAACAGCGCCAGTTGCACATGCCAGGTGCGAGCCAGGTTGTAGGGCAGCACTTGAGCCAAGTCCAGGCCAAAGAAGTTCGACAGATCGGCCCGGTAGTGTTCGGCGGCCGCACCGACCAGAGTCTGCGCCAAGAACAGCACCGACACGACCGCGAAGAACCAGACGGTGGCTCGCTGGGCCGGTGTCAGGCTGACCTCGCCCGGTTGGCGGAAAGACAAAGTGGACGCCTCCGCACTGTGCCAGCCCACCTGCTGACTCCATCGGCCGTAGACCGCGAACATCACCCCGATGCCACCGAGCAGGGCAACCAGTGACAGGGCCGACCACACGATCACTGGCGCGGTTGGGCGGTTGTCGACCCGCGGCTCGGACGGCCAGTTGTTGGTGTAGCTGTAATTGTGGCCGGGGCGCTCCGCCGCGGCCGCCCACGCTGTCCACGCGAAAAAGGCTGTCAAGTCATGGATGTCGGCTTCAGCGGTGATGGTGCGAGGTCGCAGCCCGTACTTGGTCGAGTTCTCGCCGAAGTACGCGGCATAGTGCCGCTGGATATCGGTGAATGCACGGGCTTGTTTGTCGGTGAACACCAGCGTCTTGGTCGTGGAGTTATAGCGATTGGTCCGGAACTCCGCCACGACTGCGTCTCGGGGATCAGACGTACCAAGCCCGCGCCACTGATCGGCAACGTCGGTGGTCGCCATGCGCAGGTAGTCCGCGGTGTAGTCGGGACCCAGATAAGCCCCGTGCCCGAGCACTGACCCGTACTCCATCAGTCCGCGCGCCTGGTAGAGCTCCTGGCCACGAGTGATGTCGGCGTCGGTGAACAGCACATTGCCCGATTCGCTGACCACCTTGCCGGGCAGCGGCATTGACGCGGTGTAGGCGCGGTAGACCAGGATGCCCATCACCAGGAAGCCGAAGATCATCACCAGCGCCACAGCCTGGACCCATCCCTTGCTCATCAGCGGTGCTGACGTTGGGGCATCAGAGCGCGGGGATGCTGCTTTCTCGGTTGCCATACGACGCTCCCTTCAGTTGCCTGATCGCCGGAGTATTTAACTCCCGGCGACGCAGCGACACACCGAATACGTCGCGATTGGCCCGCATCGGGCTAGCCCTCGGCGATATTCACTGTGGCGCTGTCTCTTCGAAGATGTTCTGCGCGATGCGGAAAGCGGCATTCGCGTCCGGCACACCGCAGTAAACAGCACTCTGCAGCAAGACCTCTTTGATCTCGTCCCAGGAGAGCCCGTTGCGCAGTGCGGCTCGGATATGCAGCGCCAGCTCGTCGTCGCGGCCGCGAGCGATCAGCGCGGTGAGCGTGATCATCGACCGGCTGCGTCGGTCCAGGCCGGGCCGCGTCCAGATGGTGCCCCAGGCGAACTCGGTGACGACCCGCTGAAAGTCCCGGGTGAAGTCGGTGGTTCGCGCGGCCGCCTGCTCGACGTAGCTGTCTGAAAGCACCTCCCGACGCGCTGCCATGCCCCGGTCATACGACGTGTCGCTCATCTCGCCTGCAATCTCCTCAGCTTGGCCAACACGTCGGCGATTCGGTCGGGCTGCTCAGCCGGCGCGAGATGGGCGGCCTGTGCCACCTCGACGAAACGCCCACGGGTCACGTTGCTGGCGATGTACCGCAGCGAATCGGGCGGGGTGGCAATGTCATTGGCGCCGGCGACAGCGACGATCGGGGTGTCGATCTCCCCGAGGCGATGACGGGCGTCGAACTCGGCGAGCGCCTCACAGGTGCGTGCGTAACTGTCGTCGTCGACCCGGCGCAGGGTGTCCAGCAGCGCTCGCGCTGACGCGGGATCGCGTTCGAAGAAGCCGGGCGCGAACCACCGGCGAATCGACAGCGCCACGACTTCGCCAGTTCCCGCGCTGCGAACGACCTTCGCCCGCGACTGCCAGTCGTCCGGGTCGCCGATTCGCGCAGCGGTGCAGATCAGCGCGGCAGACACGATGCGCTCCGGATGCCCGAGCAGCAGCTGAAGTCCCACGGCGCCGGCGACCGAGACGCCGGCATAGGTGAACGGCCGTCCGCCGATCCGGTTTTCCACGACTTTGACGACGCTGGCGGCGAGGTCTTCGATAGTGAAGCCACCCGCGGGTCGCGGGCTGGCGCCGTGGCCGGGCAGGTCCCAGCCGATGACGTGATAGATGCCCGCCAATCGTCGTGCCACACCAGACCACAAGGCCGCGACGGAGGTGCCCAACGACGGGCCCACCACCAACGGCGGCAGATCCGGTGACCCGCCCAGATGCGAGCCGCGGATTCGCGGGGCGCTCACGGGTGTTCCTTGACTATCCGCCTGGCACGATCCAGGCTCTCGTCGATCAGAGCGTCGCCCGCACCGAAGTAATTGCCGGACGGGGCTTTCCCGGCCAACCCGGCGATGACGTGTTGTTCGCCGAGCACGTCGGTACTGGCAAGGTTGTGGGCCATCTGCGCGGGGTGCACTGCCAAACCGGCCAGCAGTTCGCTGCACTGCGAGCCGGCGACGACGGTTCGCCGGGCAAGAGTGCGTAGCGTCTCCCATTCGGCATGCCATGAGCCGTCGGGACGTTCGTCGTTGGCCAGTGCGGCGGCAGTGTGCAAAGTCGAGCCCAGCGCCGGCGCGGAAATCGCCGCACGCCGAATCAGAATGGACAGCACCGGGTTACGCTTCTGCGGCATGCTCGACGATCCGCCGCGATCTCCGGACGCTGGTTCGCTCAGCTCGGCGATCTCCGGCCGGACCAGCGTCACGACGTCCGACGCGATGCGACCCCACGCGTCGGTGCATCCGACCAACGCATCGCCGATCGCGGTCACCGGCGCGCGGCTGGTGTGCCACGGCATCCTGACAGCCAAACCCAAAGTGGCTGAGGTGCTTTGCACCAGCTCCACCGAGACGCCCGCCGGATCTCGGTGGCCGGCAAGGGCGGCCAATTCGGTGCTGGCAGCCAGCGCTCCCCCCGCGCCACCGATCTGTACCGGGATGGTCAGCGCACCGAGTTGCTGATAGGCATCGACAACACCGTTGCACCATGTCGCCGCTTTGACCCCGAACGTCGAGGGCACCGCATGCTGAGTCAAGGTACGAGCCACCATCCGCGTGCCGCGGTGGGTCGTCACCAGCGCCGACAAAGCTGAAATCTGTTCGGCGAGTTGCGACATCAGCTCATCGACGACGGCGCGAGCGGCCAGCATCAAGCTGGTGTCGATCACGTCCTGACTGGTGAGGCCGCGGTGGACCCACCTACTGACCTCCGTGCTCGCCCGGTCCCGAAGCAGCGCCACCAACGCGACGACGGGGTTGCCACCGTCTTCCGACTTGGCTGCCAGCAGTTCGCAGTCGTCGGCATTCACCAGGCCGGAAAGGTCGGCACCGGCACACTGGTCGGGCGCCAGACCCGCGGCGACCAGGGCATCCAACCAGGCCGACTCCACGGCGGCCATCGAGGCCAGCAGCGTGGCGTCGGACATCAACTCCCCGGCACGCTGGTCGCCGGGCCACAACAGGTTCGTCATACCGGATCACCGCGGTAGGCCAGAAACACCGTCTCGTTGCGGCCCTGAAGGTGGATGTCGAAGCGATACCCGCCCTTTTCGGCCGCGCAGATCAGGGTCTGTCGGCGGGCGGGTTCCAGAGCGGTCAACAGCGGATCGCCGTCCAGGTCGGAATCCGGCAGGTAGGCGCGGGTGAATAACCGGTCCAACAGCCCGCGCGCAAAGACGGTGATCGCGAAGAACGCGGCGCGCCCGGGTGGCGCGCCGGGTGGCAACGTGCTGAAGCTGTAGCGGCCGGCGGCGTCGGTTGCGCATCGGCCCCAGCCGGTGAAGGTCTGGCCGTTGCGCCGCAGCGAGCCCGCCCGTCGGACAACGCAGCCGTCGGGACCGCGCTGCCACAACTCGATGCAGGCGTCCGGCACCGCATCGCCGGCGCCGTCGTGAACCGTCCCGCGCAACCGGATGGCGCCGGCTTGAGCGTCGCCGACCAGCTGGTTGTCCCCGGCGTACGGCAATCCCAGATGCAAGTAGGGCCCGACGGTTTGCCCTGGCGTGCAAGCTAATTCAGCCATGGTCGGTGTTGGGTTCGGTCCAGGTCCGCTGACTGCCGGCCACCACGATGTCCCATCGGTAGCCGGTCGCGTATTCGGGCTCGGTCAGATCGTGGTCGTAGGTGGCGATCAACCGCCGGCGGGCGACGGGATCCACGATGGACTGGTAGATCGGGTCCAAACCGGATAACGGGTCGCCGGGAAAGTACATCTGGGTGACCAGACGCTGGGTGAACGCAGTTCCGAATACCGAGAAGTGGATGTGCGCTGGGCGCCAGGCATTCTGGTGATTCCGCCACGGGTAGGGGCCCGGCTTGATGGTGAGGAAGCGATATGTCCCGTCCGGCTCGGTCAGGCAGCGGCCCACTCCGGTGAAGTTCGGGTCGGTCGGCGCCGGGTGCTGGTCGAGGTGGTGGTTGTAGCGGCCGGCAGCGTTGGCCTGCCAGATCTCGACCAGTTGACCTGCCACCGGCCTGCCCGTGGCGTCGAGCAGCCGCCCGGTCACGACGATGCGTTCCCCGATGGGCTCCCCGGGGTGGCCGGCGGTGAGGTCGGCGTCGAGGGGGTCGACTTCTCGGCGGCCGAAGCACGGCGCCCAGCATTCGACCTCGTCGGGGTCGACGCGGACGAATGCAGCTTTCGGATGGCGCAGCCTGCTGCTGCGGTAGGGCGGGTAGTCAAGCAGCGGCTGCGGCGCGTCTTTTCCCTGGTAGTCGGCCGCGATGCCGGCAATCTGCGCGGTGATACCGCGTTGCGACACTTCACGGGCCGACTCTGCTGCAGCCTTCATCTCAACGCTGACGCTAATGCGACAACCGGGTACCCTCAACCGCTTTCGCCGGATTTCTGCACGATAGCTGCACGACGGCGGGCTACAGCGCCCGCAGCATCGACTTTCTGCCCTTCACTCGCAGCTTGTGAACCGTCGACTCACGCAGCTGCTCGATACGGGATGCCATCTTGTCGCCCAGCTCGACGAGTTCGTCATCGGTGATTTTCACCGACGGCGGCACCGGGATCATGTCGCGCTCCTCCTCGTCGGCGTGCGCCTCCAAGACGGTTGCGAAGGAATGCCATTCGTCGTCATAGGCCGGCGCCGTCGGTGCGGTGCGCAGCAACACCGAGAGCTGATCGATGACCTGACGATGCTCGGCGTGCGCGATGGCAATCAGCGAGCTGGCCGCCGAGAGGGCCGGGTAGTAGAGGTCGTCCTCGATGCGGAAGTGGATGTCGAGCTCGACCAGCAGATCGTCGAGATAAGCCTGGCGTTCGGGGGCGACCGCGGGAGTGGCCGAGATTTTTTTGACCAAGCCCTTGAGCACCTTGTGGTGATCCTGCAACACGGTGTAGGCGTTCATTTAGCCACTCCTTTTCCTGCCGGCAGCAAATGCTCGCCGCTGGAGGACTGGCCGCGCAACTCGATCATCCCGTCGTTGATCCGCGTCTGATAGTGCGGCAACGGCGCCGCTGACGGGCCACGCGACACCGCTCCCGAGCAGACGTCGAATCGTGAGCCATGCCATGGGCAGACCAGCTGGCCGCGATCGACCCACCCGTCGCTCATCGGCGCGGCCAGGTGCGGGCAGAACTCGCCGAACGCCGCGACCTCCCCGTCGTTGCCGGTTCGGCACACCACCAGTCCGACCCCGTCGATCTCGACGCGCTGCGGCTTGCCGTTGCGCAACGACTCCACCGGCAGCACCGGCGTCCAGTCCGGTGGTGCGCAGCCGCGCACCGGATTGGTCGATGCCGATGCCCGAGGCGAACACCAACGCCCCGCCCAGGTAGCTCGCGCTCGCGGTGATGCCGTAGCCGAGCGCGCTGGTCGCGATCCCGCGGCGGTGCCGACCGCGGCGGCGATCCAACCACGACATGATGTAGAGGCCAGTCGCCAATCCGTTCAGCGCGCCGTGCACCAACCCGACGCGACGGTCTTCCTCGTGGGTGTGTTGCCAATCCGCAACGCCGGTGACGGCGGACCCCAGATTCGCCAGGATCCCCAGCCCCAGCGCCCGGGTGGCGAACCGCGATGCGTCGCGAAACTCCGACTTGGGCCGGCCCGGCAACAGGCTGAGCGCGTCCAGCCCAACCGTCGTCCCGATCGCACCGCTGGTCAACGAAGCCAGCGGCGGATGCACTGGATGCCCCAGCCATACCCCATTCAAGGCGTTGGCGATGCGATCCCGGCTGCTGCCCAGGGAGTTGAAGGCAATGCCGACCAGGTGCTCGAACCGGTAACTGGGCCGATCCAGCCACTCCTGACGCCCGATCACGGACAGCAGTCGCGCCGCCCGCCTCTGGCAAACGGCTTTCCGCAGGCGTCTCAACCACGGCATCAATCCCTTCGCACCGGGCGATCCTTTCTATCGACGCTACCGGCAAGCACCAGCGTTCTGGTATCTCGGACACCATTGGCAGTGAATTCACAGGAATCGGCGCTAAAGCGAAATATGTTGGTAGTCAGTATCTTTCACAATCCGCTGCGCCGCGGTCAACCTCCAACGCCCATTCCCCGCTAAGCGATCAGGTGTTGACCAGACCCAGAGCCTCGGGCATTCTCTACATACCAGAACTGATCCTCTGTATTACAGAGCCGGACGGGCAAGTTTGGAGCTGGTCATGGCCGATCACCGCGCATCTCATCGACAACGTCCGGCGCGGGATGATTCCCGCGCACATCTACAACGACAAAGAGCTGTTCGAGCTGGAAAAGGAGCGGCTTTTCAGCCGGGCCTGGCTGTTCGTCGCACACGAATCCGAGATCCCGCACGACGGCGACTACGTCGTGCGCCGGGTGCTCGACGACTCGTTCATCATCACCCGCGATGCAAATGGACGATGTACGCGCTTTGTTTAATATGTGCCTGCACCGGGGCATGCAGGTGTGCCGTGCCGAGATGGGCAACGCCTCCAACTTCCGGTGCCCCTACCACGGCTGGACCTACCGCAACGACGGTCGGCTAACCGGTCTGCCGTTCCATCGGGAGGCCTACGGCGGCGACGACGGGTTTCCCAAGAAAAGCCAAACCCTGCTTCCGGCACCGAATCTCGCGAGCTACAACGGCCTGCTCTTCATCAATATGGACCCGGACGCGCAACCACTGGCGGACTTCCTCGGCGACTTCCGGTTCTATCTGGACTTCTACACCAAACAAAGCCGCGGCGGACTGGAAGTCCGCGGCCCGCAGCGCTGGCGAATCAAGGCCAACTGGAAGATCGGCGCCGAGAACTTCGCCGGCGACATGTACCACACCCCGCAGACCCATGCGTCGATCGTCGAGATCGGCCTGTTCCGCGAGCCGAAAGCGCAGAAGCGCAAGGACGGCGCCACCTACTGGGCGCAGTGCGGGGGTGGAACCACCTACAAGCTTCCGCCGGGCAACTTCGAAGAACGCATGCGCTACGTCGGTTACCCCGACGAGATGATCGACCGGATCAAACACGTCTGGACGCCGGAGCAACAGCAACTGGTCGGCGAGGACGGGTTCATGATCTCGGCCGCATCGTGCTTTCCCAACCTCAGTTTCGTGCACAACTGGCCCAAGGTGCTCGACAGCGCCGACGTCCAGGATGACTTGCCGTTCATCTCAATCCGGCTGTGGCAGCCGATCAGCGAGAACGAGACCGAGGTGTGTTCCTGGTTCGCAGTGGACTCGGCGGCGCCGCCGGAGTACAAGAAGAACTCCTATAAGGCCTATCTGATGTGCTTCGGATCGACGGGCATGTTCGAACAGGACGATGTGGAGAACTGGGTGTCGTTGACCAACACCGCCGGCGGCTCGATGGCCCGGCGGCTGTTGCTCAATAGCCGGATGGGTTTGCTTTCCGACGACCGGCCGGTCGTCGAACCCGCTGCCTTCCGGATCGTTTCACGGGCCCGGGCACGCCCAGGTCGGCTACAACGAGAACAATCAGCGCGCGTTGCTGCGGATGTGGGCCGACCATTTGGAGATGCCGCCGGTGTCGACCGCCATCACCGCCCTCGGAACGGTGGCCACCGTATGACCACCACAGCAACTCGGCACAGCCAACTGGAAAGCCGCTGCCGTTCAACGACAATCGGCACCTGCAGGCACATCAGTTCTTGGTCGACGAAGCCTATCTACTCGATGCGCAGCAGTACGAGGCCTGGTTGGACACCCTCACCGACGACATTCGCTACCTGATGCCGGTGCGGGTGACCACCGCATTGGGCGCCGGATTCGACACCTCTCCGGGGATGGCGCACTTCGACGAGGACAAGTACTCGCTGAGCCGGCGGGTTGCGCGGTTCGCCACCGAGCACGCCTGGACCGAGGATCCGCCTTCGCGGATGCGCCACTACATCACCAACGTGCGCACGTTCGCTTGCGAGGACGATGCACACCTCGTCGTGCAATCCGCCGAACTGCTGTTCCGCAGCCGCGGCGACGTCAACGAGGCCGCGCTGGTGTCGTGCGGGCGCCACGATGTGTTGCGGCGGTGCGATGATCACCTGAAACTCGCGCGCCGCACCATCCTCGTCGACGAGTCGGTGTTGCGAATGCAGAATCTGGCGGTGTTCCTGTGAACGAAGCACTGACGGAGCTGCTCAACTGCGCGGTGGGCGAACCGCTCACGGTGGCAAACGAATTCACCGAGGTCGCCGTCCGCCGCATCGATACCCGAAACGGATCGCGCCTGCTGATCCACGCGCCCAAATCCGGTCGATGGATCAGCCTGGACGCCCTGGAGGTCGAGGCGCTGACGCGACAGAACGCCCGCACTCTGGCCGCGATGGTCGGTAACTCCGAAGGCCCGCTGCTGCCCGACGACGGCGGCCAACCGTGACCCGGTGGCTGGACGGCAAGCGCGCCCTCGTCGTCGGCGGCGGATCCGGCATCGGCAGGGCCGTCGTCGACGCCTTTCGTGCCGAGGGCGCGAAAGTCGCTGTGCTCGAACGAGACGCCGACAAATGCGACACATTGCGGCATAAGCTGAAGAAAGTGCCGGTCGTCGAAGGCGACGCGACCACCAGCGCAGCCAACGATCTGGCGGTCGCCACTGCCGTCGACGCGTTCGGCGGACTCGATACCTTGGTCAACTGCGTCGGGGTTTTCGACTTCTACCAGGGAATCGCTGACATCGAGGTCGACGACCTGCCCGCCGCGTTCGACGAGATGTTCCGCACCAACGTGCTCAGCCATCTGCAATCGGTCAAGGCCGCGGCGCCCGCGCTGCAAGCCGAAACCGGATCGTCGATCGTGCTGGCCGAGTCCGCGTCGTCGTTTTATCCGGGGCGCGGCGGCGTGCTGTACGTGTCGTCGAAGTTCGCGGTCCGTGGCCTGATTGCCGCACTGGCCTACGAGTTGGCGCCGCAGATCCGGGTCAACGGCGTCGCACCAGGCGGCACGCTGAACACCGACTTGCGCGGGCTGAGCACTCTCGAACAACACAGCACCCGCCTCGACGACACCCCGAACCGGGCCCGCGATCTGCAAGCGCGCACACCGCTGCAGGTCGCGCTGTCCGGTGAGGATCACGCCTGGAGTTTTGTTTTCTTAGCCTCTGACCACTCCCGTGGTATCAGCGGCGAAACGATCCATCCCGACGGCGGATTCGGACTTGGGGCGCCATGACCCGCGCCGGCGACGACGCAGAGCGCCGCGATGACGATGAGCGGCGCAATGTGACGCTGCATGAGCAACGCGCGTTGGTCGCGCAAGCGTGCCGCGTCGCGGCGGCGCGCGGATTGGTCGACGGCATCCTGGGCCATCTGAGCCTGCGGGTGGACGACGAACGACTGCTGATCCGGTGCCGCAGCGACACCGACACCGGCGTGGCGTTCACTCGGGCCTCCGATATCCGGCTTATCGAATTCGACGGCAGCGCAGGCGCTTCCGGAGAGTTGGACGGCTATCGCGTCCCCAACGAACTTCCGATCCACATCGAGACCATGCTGGCCGACCCGCAGCACCGGGCGGTGGCGCATCTGCACCCGCCCGCCGTCGTCGCCGCCGATCTCGCCGGCATCACGATCCGGCCGATCTACGGGGCCTACGACATCCCCGGGGCGTGGCTCGCGCGCGGCGGCGTGCCGGTCTATGAGCGCGCGGTGCTGATCCGAAACACCAGACTGGGCAAGGAGATGGTGGCTGCGATGGGCAAGGCACCGGTGGTGATCTGCCGCGGCCACGGCATCACCAGCGCGGCGGGCACCGTGCAGCAGGCCGTGCTGCAGGCGATCAGCCTCGACGGGCTGGCCCGGATGTCACTACAGGTTCGCGCGGCCGGCGGCACGCTACGCGATATCGACGACGCGGACTGGCAAGAACTCCCGGATCTGGGGCCCGCTTTCACCGCCGACGCTGCCTGGCGGCACGAGGTGGCGCGGCTGCAAGTTCAGCCGAGCTGATCGCCAATCTCCTTGGCCGCCTCGGTAAGTACAGCTGCGACCGAGGCGTACTGCGATCGGTTGAGCCGGTGTTGCGGGGCCGCGACGTTGAGCGCCAACCGAAGTCCCGGCGCCTGAGTGGGGACCGGCACCGCCACCGACGCCACCCCTTCCTCGCTCTCCTCGCGGTTGACCGCGTAGCCCTGTTCACGTATCCGGGCAAGCTCGGCTTCCAACTTGGCGCGGCTGCCGATCGACCGGTCGGTGATGGTCGGCAAGTTCTCGTCGGGCAGCAGTTGACGCAATTCCGGTTGCGGCAACTGCGCCAGCATCGCCTTGCCCGTCGACGTGCAATGCGCCGGCATGGTGCGGCCCAGCCGCGACGCCACCCGCACCGCGGCCGGGCCCTCCACTGCTGCGACGAAACGGACGGCCGCGCCGTCGAGCATCCCGACATGCACCGTCTCGCGCAGGCGTTCGCTCAGGCCGCGCATGATCGGCGTGACGGTTCCGGCGATGTCGATGCGGCCGAAGATCGCAAATGCCACACCGGTCAACGCCGGGCCCGGCAGATACGCCTTGGACACCGGGTCCTGGCGGACAAAGCCGCGGTAGGCCAGCATCGCCAGCAGCCGGTGCGCGGTCGATGACGCCACACCCAGATACCGGGTGGCCTCGCTCAACCGGATCTCGGGCTGCTCCCCCAACAACAGCAACAGCTTCAACGCCTTGTCGACCGACTCGATCGGGTACTGCGGCGCAAGTGAATCGGTGGCCGACGCGCCGACCGGGCGCCGCGCCTTTTTCTGCATGACAGAAAAGGTACCTGCGATACGGTACCGACAGGAGGTCTTAACCACTCATGATCCGGCGGCGCAACAACCGGGCGACGGCGGCATTGCTCGGCATCGCAGCGGTACTGGCCGCCTGCACGACCTCGGTGCCGGGGCAGCCGGTCGCAGCCGGCGGCCGTCCGCCACCATCGTCCGGTTCGCCAACACGGCCCGCGCGCCCGCCGGTTTCGGCGCAAGACCTGTTGCTGCGCGAGGGCGGGGAGACTCCGCTCGGACCGGCGACGCCGGCTGAAGTTGGCGACACGTTTTTCACCAGTGTGCGCCCGCCGGAGTGTGCGGCTGCGCTGCTGTTCAAGGATTCTCCGCTGCGCCCCGCCGGCTCATCCGACCACGCCGAGTCTGCCTACACATTCGGTAGCACGGCGATCTATGCCGAATCGGCCGACGTGTACAGCAAAGACCTGAATGTTCACGACGTGGTGTGGAATGGCTTTGCGGCCGTTAGCAAATGCAACGCAGACGCGGTCGGCGTGGCACCCGCAGGCGAAGCTGGCTCCATGCAACTGCGCGAGTTCTCTCCTGCCAGCTGACGGTGTGCTGGCCTGGGTGATGACCGGTGAACAGGAGACCTGCGACTTCGGACTCGTCGTTATTCCAAACGCCGCTCTGGTGCTGGTGGCGTGCGACACCAAAGGCAGCGTCAACATGATGGAGTGGGCGCCGAAACGGCGCGAGCAGATCATGTCCCGCACCGCCTGACCCCGCCGGGTGGACGAGCCGACTGCAGCACTCCGCGGGAACAGGTCGGGCATTCTTAACCCATGACGGTGGATGCCCTACTGCAGTCGATCCCCCCGCTCACGGTGTACATCGTGGTCGGCCTGGTTGTCGGGATCGAAAGCCTGGGCATCCCGCTACCGGGTGAGATCGTCCTCGTCAGCGCTGCGCTGCTGTCATCCCGGCATGAGCTGGCGGTCAACCCGATCGGAGTCGGTACCGCCGCGGTGATCGGAGCCGTGCTCGGCGACTCGACCGGCTATGCCATCGGCCGCAGGCTTGGCCTGCCGTTGTTCGACCGATTAGGGCGGCGCTTCCCCAACCACTTCGGCCCCTCACACGTCATGTTCGCCGAGCGGCTGTTCGACCGCTGGGGAGCGCGTGCGGTGTTCTTGGGCCGCTTCATCGCGTTACTGCGGATACTCGCCGGCCCGCTGGCCGGGGCACTGAAGATGCGCTACGCAAAGTTTCTGGTCGCCAATGTGTCGGGCGCGATCTGTTGGGCCGGCGGCACAACCGCTCTGGTCTATTACGCGGGGCAGGCCGCGGAACGCTGGCTGACCCGCTTCTCTTGGATTGCCTTGGTCGTTGCTGTCGTGTTCGGGGTGATCGCTGCAGTCCTGCTGCGCGAGCGGGTATCCCGCGCCATCGCCGAACTCGGGGCCCAGGAGTCCAACGAATCCAGCCACCCGACCGCCTGAATTGGCGGTATTTCCGGTGCTCAGCGGAGTCACCCAGGCGTGCCTTGACGCATATTCCGTCGGGGTTTTGTTGCCCGCCATAACACACGGTGCAAAATCTTTGCAGTTACGCTTTTACGGCTTTGCCAAATCTGGCGTTCGGGTCCTCGGGTATCTGGATCATCACGTCGTTGTCATCGACGCGAGCGCCCCCTTGACTACCCGAAATTTGTTGTGGTCAAACATTTTACGATATCGCTCAGTGCTCATCTTGACACCGAGCGCGCCGGGTCGAGCGACGCAGGTGGCCAGCCGGATGTTCGCTGGACAGCCCACACATCAGTCCCGATCCGAACTGCCCTCACGGTATTCTCAGGCACCGTTGTATAGACAAACGTATCGGGCTTCTGTTATAAATTTGATATCTGTTAAACGACGTCGGTCTTCAGGTATGTAGGGCGGGCATCCATATCGCGGCGCATCGCGTCTGCCGATCAGGAGTTCACCATGAGCACTTTTGCTATTGCCGACCCATCTTTCAATCATGTGATGCTGAGCAGCCGGCTGATCTCGGAGCTGGCACAGGCCAGCAGCACGCTACGGATGACCACCGAGCGCATCGGTCTGGCGGTGATCGTCACCGCCGGGGGTGAACTGGACGCCTCCAATGAAGGCACCTGGCGACGTCTGCTCAGCGAGGCGGCCGCGGCTGCAGGTCCGCCGGGACCGCTGGTGGTCGACACCAGCGGCCTGGACTTCATGGGGTGCTGCGCCTACGCCGCGCTGGCCGAGGAAGCACAACTTTGCCGCGAGCGTGGCATTCAGCTGCGACTCGTGAGCAATCAGCCGGTGGTCTCCCGGATGGTCGCCGCTTGCGCCTTGGGCGAGCTGCTGCCGGTTGATCAGAGCGTCGACGCCGCGCTGTCGGTAGGCGACGCGGCCGACTGGTAAGACCGGTAACCCGGCTGCCCCGCTGCCGCTTGAATGCATTGGGCCAGAACCGCTTTGCCGGGCTCCGGCTGACTTAGTGCGTCCCGCCGGTGTCGGGTTATCCACAGTCGCGTATTTATCCACAGCTGCGAGCCGGTAGGGCGACCGTGGTCATACCCTCGCGGTAGCTTTAGAACATGTGTTCGAGTAGTCGCGAGGGGATCGTCGGGGACTTCGACGAGCTGCGCGACGTGGTGTCGCGCATCCTTGATCACTCCTACGACGCGTTGACCACGCCTGAGTGTCTGGCCGTGTTGGAGAGGCTAGAGCGCGAGACCCGTCGGCTACCGGTACCCGGACACACGCTGATCAACCAGCTGAGCCGCCAAGCCGGCGAGGTCGAGCTTGGTGGAAAGCTGAGCCACGCGTTGGCCAATCGGCTTCGGATCAGCCGCGGCGAGGCCGGTCGGCGCATCCGGGAGGCAGCGGATCTGGGGCCGCGCCAATCGATAACCGGTGAACCGCTGTCGCCGAAATTAGCAGCCACCGCCGCTCAGCAGCGCGCCGGCGAGATCGGCGCCGGACACGTGAGCGTGATCCGTCGGTTTTGCGAGCAGCTGCCGAGTTGGGTCGATGCCGCGACGCAGCAGCAGGCCGAGGCCAAACTGGCCCGCCAGGGCACTCAGTTTCGGCCCGACCAACTCGCCAAACTCGCCGACAAGTTGGCCGACTGCATCAACCCCGACGGCATTTTCACCGACGACGACCGGGCCCGGCGGCGCGGCATCACCATCGGCAAACAAGACATCGACGGAATGTCCCCCATCACCGGATACCTGACGCCCGAAGCTCGGGCCACCATCGACGCCGTCTTCGCAAAACTGGCCGCCCCCGGCATGTGCAACCCGGCCGACGAGAGGCCTTGCGTGAGCGGCACCCCGTCCCAAGAAGCCATTCAGCACGACACCCGCAGCGCCGGCCAACGCAACCACGACGCGCTCAACGCCGCCGGACGCGCCCTGCTGGCCTCCGGTGATTTAGGCCAGCACAACGGCTTACCGGCGTCCATCATCGTCACCACCACGTTGCGTGAACTCGAGGCCGCCGCCGGCAGAGGGCTCACCGGTGGCGGCACCCTGCTCCCCATCAGCGACGTGATCCGGCTGGCCAGCCACGCCCACCACTACCTCGCCATTTTCGACAAAGGCAAAGCGCTGGCGCTTTACCACACCAAACGCCTCGCCTCACCAGCGCAACGAATTATGTTGCACGCCAAGGATCGCGGCTGTACAGCACCAGGTTGCGTTGTACCGGCGTACTTCACCGAAGTCCACCACGTCACACCCTGGGCAAAAACCCACACCACCGACGTCAACGACCTGGCTTTGGCGTGCGGCCCCCAACACGCCATTGCCGAACAAGGCTGGACCACGCGAAAGAACCTCAACGGCGACACGGAATGGATTCCGCCACCGCACCTTGACCACGGCCAGCCCCGGATTAATAACTTCCATCATCCGGAGAAACTGCTCCGAGACGACGACGACTGCGAAGATGACGACGCGTCGTAGCGTGCTATCGCTGGCTCGCCACGAGACCGCTACGCGCGCTGCGCAAGTCGTCAACGAATGACTTGTACGCCTGCTCGCGGTCGGTGCGATCGCGCAGCACCGCCGACGGGTGCACCGTCGCCGTCAGCAACGGCTGGGGGGCCAATTGCACGTGCGCCTCGGGTGGTAGATCCAAGAGCTCACCGCGGTGCGCCGAGACTCGAAATGCCGTGCCCAGCAAGGACTGAGCGGCAGTGGCACCGAGCAGCACGATCAGCTGCGGTTCCAAGGTCTCGATCTCGGCGATCAGCCAGGGGCGGCAGGCGACGACTTCGGTCCGGCTCGGCTTCTGGTGGATGCGGCGTTTGCCGTCCTTACGGGTGAACTTGAAGTGCTTGACGGCGTTGGTCTGATAAGTCAGTTCCGGGTCGATGCCGGCGTCGTCCAGGGCACGCGCGAGCAGTCGCCCGGCCGGGCCGACGAACGGCAGGCCCTCGACATCCTCGCGATCGCCGGGCTGCTCACCCACCAACATCAGCGGCGCGTCAGGGCGGCCATGTCCGAAGACGGTTTGCGACGCGTTCTCGTACAGCGCACAACCGCGACAGCGACTCGCCGCGGATGCCAGGGATTCCAGGCCGCGATCCTCGGGCAGGAACTGCTCTGCTCCAGGCGCCTTGATCGGGCTCATGCCGCTCTAGCCTAGGCGGCAGCCTCGGCCCGAACTGCTCAACCCCTGCCCATGATTGCGTCGCGTGTCCGGTCGATCATCGCCGCGAACGGCCCGGCAATCAGGTTCGCAATCTGCGATTCCGCCCCGGCTGCAGCCGGGTGGGCGCGATCGCGTCGGCAAGCTTGGCCGCGCGGCCCATACTGTTCGGGCTCCCTGCCGTCCAATTCCCTGCTCGAGCTCAGCGAACTCCTGCTGCTCCTCGAGCTCGCGTGCTCGACGATCGCGTCGCGAAGCTTGGTCAGCGTTTCGGTGAACGACTGAAAGTATCGGGATTTCGGCGGGCACTGCGCTGTTGTGCGCACCGGGTTTCAGCTACCCGACGGTCGGACCTACTAAAACCGCTGATACACGGTCCGCGAGTTGTAACGTGCCGACCTGCCGCAGCGAAGTAGTTCGAAGCGGCTGGCGACGGACCTGGAGGAATATTGGACATCGTCCTCGGTGTATCGATGGCTCCTGCAACGATCCGCATGGTGCTGGTCGAAGGGCAAAACGCCGACGGCGTCACGGTCGATGAAGACCACTTCCGCGTCGACGATGCCGATGACCCGACACTGAGCGCACCTGACCAGGTGATCGCCGCCATCCTCGGTACCCGCGAAGGGGCCAGCCAAGGCGGCCACCAGTTGACGTCGACCGGAGTGACGTGGACCAATCCCCGCGATGCGGCCGCGCTCGCGACCGCGCTGGCCGCCCGCAAGGTCGAGAACGTGATGCTGGTGTCGGCGTTTCTGGCTGCTGCCGCGCTAGCCCAAACCGTAGGCCAGGCAATCGGTTACAAGCACATTGCGATGCTGTTCATCGAACCGGACACCGCCACGCTGGCTGTCGTCGACTCGACCGACGGTTCGGTCACCGATGTGCACCGCCGTCGGCTGCGCAGCGATCACCTGGTTCCCGAACTGGCTGCGATGATCAACGGACTCGACGCGCCGCAGACATCCGCGGAGGGTTTGTTCATCGTCGGCTGCGACGTGGACATCGCGCCGATCAAGCCGGCGCTGGAAGCCACGTCATACCTTCCGGTCAGCGCTCCCGAGGAGCCGCACATGGCGCTGGCCCGCGGCGCAGCGCTGGCATCGGCCAACGCGCCGCTCTTCGCATCCTCCACTGCCGCTTTGGCATACGCGCAAGACCCGGGCACCGGTGCAGTGGACCCGTTCGCCGTTTCGCCCGGTTACCTCGAGGTGCCCGTTCATCACGCCGGCGCGCAGCTGCGCGAGCAGGATCTTGCCTACAGCGCTGCGCCCGACGAAGAGGCGGATGCGCAAACCGGCGTCGTGAACATCGCCGAGAACGTCCCGCAGGATGACGAGGCGAGTCAGCGGCGTCGGCCGCTGATGTTGGTAGGCAGCGCGCTGGCGGTCGTCGTCGTCAGCGCTGCTCTGGCGCTGGAGATTGCGCTGGCACTAGGTATCCGGCCGGCGGTGGCGTTGCGGCCTACTCCCGGCCACGCTCTCATCGCGCCGGCCACCCCGGCACCTTCACCACCGGCGCCGCAGCTCTTTCCGGCGCCGCGACCGCTGGCCGTTCGTGCGGCACCGCCGCCGCTGCACCTACCGGCTCCCGCGCCGATCGCGCCGCCCGCACCCGTGCCGATTCCCGTCGCACCCGTGCCGGTGCCAATTCCGCTGCCGCTGCACCCGGGGATTCCGGCGCCGCCTGTCCGCGGCCCGTTCGGTCAACCTCAGATCAATCTGGGGATTCCCAGGCCGCCGCTGCGAACGCCGAGCCCACCGGGACGGATGCCGTTCGTGCGCCAGCCGGCCCCGCAGCTGCGCCCGCCATTCCCGCCGTTCGGTGGGCAGATCCCCCAGCCCCCAATGAATTTCCCGGCCCCGCAGGGCCCTCAGTTGCCCGAAGGTCCGCAGTTTCCCATCGGCCCCCGGTTAGGAGAAGGTCCGCGGTTCCCCGGCGCACCCAGGCCACAATTCCCCGGCATGCCGGGTCCTCGATTCCCCAGCATGCCGGGTCCGATGATGCCACGGATGCCTGGCCCGATGATGCCCGCACTCCCGCACTTTCGGTTCTGAGAGAGCGGAATTCGGGTTAGTTCAGCGGGGCAAGCCGAAGAGCTCAACCACGCCGTGATCACGGCCGGCCGTGTAGCCACCGTCGACGGCGATGGCCTGGCCGCTGATGAACGACGCGTCGGGAGAGAGCAGGAAAGCAGCCGTGGCCGCGATCTCTTCCGGCCGGCCCATCCGTTGCAGCGCGTGCTCCTTGGTGATCGACGCCTTCGGACCCTCCATGCCGGGCAAGCCGAAAACGCTGCCGGTCATTGGCGTTTCGATGAAGCCGGGGCAAATGGCGTTTGCCCGGATGCCGCTCGGTCCGTAGTCGAGCGCAATGTTTTTGGTGAGTAGCACGACACCGCCCTTGGCGGCGTTGTAGACGCTGCCGCCCGCCGTGCCTTCCAGGCCCTCGATGCTTGCCAGCGTCACGATCGAGCCCCGCTCGCCGTCGACCCGCGGCTGGTCGATCATTTTGGCCAACGCCGCCTTGGCGACCAGAAACGTGCCAGTGAGGTTGATTGTGATCACCCGCTCCCATTCGGCGAGGTCGAGCAGATGCACCGGACCGCCACCGGCGACGCCCGCGGCGTGAACCACACCGTCGAGCCGGTCCGGCACGGCGGCCAACACAGCGCCTATCGCGGCTTCGTCGGTCACGTCAGCCGTCACGAACCGGAAGTCGGGGCCGAGGTCAGGTGGGTCGGTCAGGTCGGCCCCGACAACGCTGCCGCCTTCGGCCAGCAGGCGCTGCGCGGTGGCCAGCCCGATACCAGATGCCGCGCCGGTGACGACAAATGTGCGGGAACGCGCGCGGTCAGCGCTCACCATGTCAGCGTCCTCTCGAGTCCGGTTGTGGCACAGTCAGAGTCCGAACTGGTCGTCGATGATGCCGAGCCAGATCTGCGCGACGTCCATCGCCACCTTCTCGCTGATGAACGCATGCTGGGTGCCGGTATAGATGTCACGGAACGCTCGCTCGAGTCGGCTGCCCTCGCGGATCGCGGTGGTCCCGGCCGCTAAATGCGCCCACTCGGCGCACGCCCGTGACGTGTCGGTGGCATAGACCGCCGCAACACGCATGTCGGCTCGCATCCTGGGCGTCAAGTCGTTGCCCGCATCGACCGCTGCCTCGGCCGCCGAGAAGGCGTCAAGCACCAGCAGGCGAGCTGCCCGCCAGGCAGCGACGTGGTGCGCGAGTCCCTTCTGGAACGTCTGACGGCTGGCCAGCGTCGCCATGTCGCTCATCCGCACCTTGGTGGCCGCGAGCTCCTCGACGTCGTCGAGCATGCTCTTGGCCACCCCCAACGCAAATGACGCGTGACCGGCGGCGGTCACAGGCATCAGGCCCATCCGGCTGGCTGCCGAATTCCCGCGGAACGGCTCACGGGCGAACAGCGGCATCGTTCGGTACTCCGGTACGAAAACGTCGGTGACGTTGTAGTCGTAGGAGCCGGTGCCCTTGAGCCCTTGGACATGCCATCCGTCGGTGAAGGTGACTTCCTGGCGGGGCAGAAACGCGACCCGCATGTCAGGAATACCCTCGCTGACCCAACGCATCTCACCGTTGTCCATCGGGAAGAAGCCGGCGCCGATGTAAGCCGAGTGTCCGGTGCCGGAGCCGAAATTCCATGCACCGGTCAACTGGTAGCCCCCGTCGACGAGTGCGCCCTGGCCGTTGGGGAAGTACTGGCCGCCGATGGTGATGTGGTTGTCGTTGCGGGTGAATATCTCGGCGAAACCCTCATCGGGAAGATAAGTAGCCGCGGCGAAGGTCGACGGTAGGTTGGCAATGCCGATCCAGCCGAAAGAACCGTCCTGCCAAGCCATTTCGATCCAAGTTTCGATCATTTCGTCAAACGACGGTTCGACGCCGCCCGCGGCACTCGGATTGAACGCAGACATCAGCCCGCTGGCCCACATCCCGTCGACGATCGGCGTTGAGAGCGTCCGTAAGCGCTCGGACTCCGCAGCCTCAGCACGGACCAGGTCGCGCATCCCGCGAGCTCGATCCACCACCCGATCACGTACGCCGGTCATCAAACATCACCCTTTCGGTCTGTTGCCCCGCATCATTCGTGATCAAGTTCGGGCGGCAGCGTCATTGGATTGCGTGGCGGCCATGTCTTTACCTGGGCCTTCGCTGCCGCCTTTGCCTTCTCCTTGGCTTTTCGCCTTGCCTCAAAGGTGTCGTCATCATCGTCTTCGTCGTCATTGGGGATGTCATCGGTCTCGAAGACGACCTCGTACCACCGCTTGTTGGGCTGCACCCGTGTTTCGACGTCACCGGTCGGCGTCGCGCGCCTGACCTGGACGTTCTGGTCCTCCAAGCGTGGATCACGTCGGCAGATGAACGCTTCGAGCGCCTCCGCCAATGCAACACCGCTGAGGTTGATGTCGGCGAGCGCCCTGCCCTGGTAGATAGCCACGCCGCACATCTTGCACAAGAATCGCGCCGGACGCATCCCTTTCCGGCGCTGGCATGTCAAGCACTCCACGGTCTGCTTACACGCCTTGCGGCCTCCGGACTGCAGCGGCGAAGTCCGGAGGCCGTGAGCGATTAATTTGGGTCAGTACAGCGGGATCCACACCCCGAAGAGCCAGAAGCCCCATCCCCCGAAAACCGGGTTGAAGACCGGAATGGCGTTGTACCCGTTGTAGTTGAACGGCCCGAAATCGCGCTGCGCGATTGCGATATCGCGCGCGGGACCGTTCCATGGGGCATTCCAACCACCGGGAGGCGGAGGTCCGTTCCAGCCACCCGGGGGCGGCGGTCCGTCCCAGAAAGGGGGCGGCGCACCGGGCGGCGGCCCGCCGTTCCAACACCATGCGTGTTGTGGGGGCGGAGGCGGCGCGCCGTGACCGGGTGCGCTGAAGCCGTGCGGCAGATCTCTGGGGCCACCCATTTGGGGACCACCCCGGTCAAAAGAACCCCGAGGGGTGTACGCCGGCGGTGGCGGTCCACCAGGCCCACCAGGACCGCCCGGACCCCCAAATCCAGGTCCGCCAGGCCCGCCAGGTCCGCCAGGCCCGCCCGGGCCATGCCACGGTTCCCCGGGTCCACCGGGCCCGCCAGGCCCTTGCTGGCCGTTAGGCCCACCCGGTCCGCCAGGCCCCCCAGCTCCAGGACCCCCCGGTCCACCGGGTCCACCGGGTCCCGGACCACCCGGTCCGCCGGGCCCACCCGGTCCAGGACCACCAGGCCCACCCGGCCCGCCAGGTCCACCCGGTCCCTGATGTGCACCAGGTCCGCCTGGTCCACCAGGCCCAGGACCACCCGGGCCGGGCCCCGGTCCGGGTCCGCCGGGTCCGCCGGGTCCTCCAGGCCCAGGTCCCCCAGGTCCAGGACCGCCAGGACCCCCAGGTCCGCCGGGACCCGGTTGGTCCGCGAAGGGCCCATGCCATGTCGGAGCGGGCTTCAGCGGTGCGGCACTAGCAGGCTCGACGCCTACCGTCAGTGCAGCCATGCCGACGCCTGCGGCAATTGCCGCACCTGCCACGCGTTTCACATACATACCCGCCAGCCCCTTTCGAGCGTGAACGTCAACGAATCTGTCTCTCAAGGACGCTGCGCTAGGGGCAGGTCACGTCCATCTCGAACGATTTGGTCACCGGCTGCTGCGGGTTGGCCATGTTCACCCCCGTCGCAGTGCCCTTGATCGCGTAAGAGTTGCCGTTTTTGGTGGCCTGGACGGTGCCCTGATTCGGGGCGCCGGCCGAGTAGCCCAGCGTGACCCCGGTGAGGTTGCCCAGTCCCACCGCTTGGACGACCGGCGGATCAGCGCTGCTGACCACTGCGCCGACTCCGTCCGACGGATCACCGATGCCGATATTTACGTTGCCATTAGCCGGGTTGCAGCTGGCCTGACCTGTGACGTTCTGGTTTTGCCCGTCGATAATCACCCTGTTGCCGACAGGCGCCGACGAGGTCGTAGGCGAGCTCGTATTGGACTTGTTGTTGCTCGAGCAGCCAGCCAGACCCGCTACCACAGTGGCCGCGGTCGCTATGCCGACCAATATTCCGCGCTTTGCCACTGGACTCCTTCGTCTCGTCGCCTTCAATTTGGGAGATCTTGATATGTGCGTGGACGCACCGGCAGTAGCTCGTGGTTGCGCTACTCCTCTAGTACATGCGCACGCCCACAACACTTCCGAGGTACCCAACGGTCCGCTGAAGTAACCGGCCACTGCGTTTTGCACAGCCTTCTCCAAGATTTGTTTGAGGGTGCCGGGGGGTACCCCACCCGCTATGACGCAGGAGGGCTTGCTTCCCGGAAGTGGCTCGACCGTCACCAACAGCTCGCTCACCGAATCTGTCGGACCCGGATGAATAACGTGATGAACGGGCCCGCAGGACGGCCCTTCGACATTGACGTCGACCTGGTGGAGCTCGTGGATAGCAGCCGGAAAGAATCGTCGAGGCCGGCCAAGAACTTGAAGAGAATTCTCGTTGCTGCGATCACCCAGATCGCGGGCGTCGATCATGCCGGCATCGCTGTCGTGCCGCATCGCGGCATCATCCGCTCGCTGACATCAAGCGACGGTCATGTGCTCGTCGCGGACAACATCCAGCAGCGATGCCTGCAAGGACCAACTTTCGAACTACCGCGAGATGAAGCGATCTGCCGAGTGCAGGACGCGGCCAACGAGAGCCGCTGGCCGGTGTTCACCCACCAGCTGCTCTCCCGCACGCCGATCCGCTCGATGTTGTCCATCCAGTTGTCCAGCCACACCGAAGGCGGTGCGGCACTGAACCTTTACGCCGATGATCCGAACGGCTTCAACGACGACGAAGCCGAGAAGGTGGCGTTGACGTTCGCCGCACATACCGCCTTAGCGATCGAGCTCGGTCGCCAGCAGGCCGGGTTGCGCGGAGCGCAGCTTGACCGGGACGTAATCGGGCAAGCGACCCGCGTGCTGATGAAACGCTTCGATCTGAACGCGCCCGCAGCGCTTACCCTGCTGTTGCAGCTGTCCGAGAAACATCGCGAATTGCTGCCGTTGGTCGCCAGCCGGGTGCTCGCCACGCTTCCAGTGGTCAATCGCGGAGGCGGTACTCGGGGGTCCAGCGCACCTGCTTGATCCGTTCGGTGAGTTCCTCGCTGCTGCGCTGCGGGGCGACGCCGTCGGCAACCGACTGGACGGCGACGGCGTGCGCAATACGCACTGCGACATCGGGCACGTCTGACCATGCGGGCAGCAGCGGCTGGTCGGGGTCGGTGAGCGCCGGCGACGCGTCGCCCAGGGTCGCCGCGGCAACACGCATCATCTCGTCGGTAACCCGGGTTGCCTGAGCTGCCGTCGCGGCCAGTCCCATCGCCGGGAAAATATAGACGTTATTGCATTGGGCCACAGAGTATTCCATGCCGTTGCGGCGCAGCGGCGCGAAAGGTGAACCCGTCGCAATCAGCGCACGCCCATCGGTCCAGTGGTCCAATTCGGCTGGGTGCGCCTCCGCGCGGCTTGTCGGGTTGGACAGCGGGAAGATGATCGGCCGCTCGGCCTTGCGGGCCATGTCACGCACGATGCTCTCGGTGAAAGCACCGGCCGCAGTGGACAGTCCCAACAGAACACCGGCATCGACGCGGTGGACGACGTCGGCAAGCTGGGCCGGCCCCGACAACCCCCAACCAGCCACCCGGTCGGCAGGCTGAGCGAATTCACGCTGGCCTGCGGAAAGGTCCGTGCGGTCGTCGGTGAGCAGCCCGTTGACGTCTACGACCCAAAGCCGTTCTCGGGCAGCCTGGTCCGACAGCCCCTCATTCACCATCTCCCGTCGGATCATGTCCAGGACACCGATCCCAGCCGAACCTGCGCCGAGCATCACGACCTGCTGCTGCGACAGCGGTCGGCCCGCCACTTGAGCGGCGCCATGCAGCGCGCCGAGGGTGACGGCAGCCGTGCCCTGAATGTCGTCATTGAAGGTGAGCAGCTTGTCGCGGTAGCGGGCGAGGATCGGCTGAGCATGCACAGTGGCGAAGTCCTCCCACTGCAGCAACACGTTGGGCAGTTGGTCGTGCACTTCTGCGACGAACTGGTCGATGAACGCGTAGTACGCGTCGTCGTCGATGCGTCGGTGGCGCCAACCGAGGTAAAGCGGGTCTTCGAGGAGTTCGGCGTTGTCGGTGCCGACGTCGAGCACGATCGGAAGGGTGCGCGCCGGGTCGATGCCGCCGATGAGGGTGTAGAGCGACAGCTTGCCGATCGGAATGCCCATCCCGCCGATGCCCTGGTCACCCAAACCGAGGATCCGCTGCCCGTCGGTCACCACAATCACGTCGACCTCGCGCTGGGGACGATTGCCCAGCACCTCGTCGAGACGGTCGCGGTCGGGGTAGGAAACGAACAATCCCCTTGGCCGCCGGTAGATCTCGCCGAAACGCTGGCAGGCCTCACCGACCGTGGGGGTGTACACGATCGGCAGGGTTTCGGAGATATGGTCGTGCAGCACACGGTAGAACAGTGTTTCGTTGCGGTCCTGCAGCGCGCGAAGGTAGATGTGCTTGTCGAGATCATCACGGCGAGTGGAAAATTCATGCCAGCAATGCGCGGCTTGCTGTTCCAGGGTCTTGACCGCCGCCGGCAGCAGTCCGAGCAACCCGTAGCGGCGGCGTTCTGCCTCGGTGAAGGCGGTGCCCTTAGTCGTCAAGGCGTCGAACAGGGCGGCCTGCCCTCGCTTTTCGATAGGCATCGTAGGCATCCCTTCGGTTGGAATCTCCGACGTAGCTCTTCAACTCCCCAGTCACGATATAGCGGCGGATTTCATCCGATCGTGCTGGTTCGAGAACCGTTGCTAGACAGCTCGCCTCAACGGATATTCGATGCGGCCCGTCGGGGTGACCAATGCCAACGCAGGCCGAAAGGCGCCCGGCCGCACAGAGGTCGTCCACATCGGCCGGATCGACCTGTTCGGAACCCGATGACGCCAACGCAACGACCACAGATCGAGATCGCCGGGTATCCAGGTCGTGCCGGGCACCGACAACCATCGCCTCGGCGTTGGCGATCACATTGGCGTGGCTGATCGCCCACCGTCGCCTCGATGATGGCGATGACCGCGAACGTGTCGTCCGCCACACCTGCAGGATCTGCGGGCGGTGTCCGCTGATGCAACATCGTCAAACACGCGGCGCGCAGCCACACGCCCTGCGCAGTCGCGCGATGTCGACGTGGGTGCCGGCCAACACACCCACGCGATCGCCCGGGCCCACCTTCCAACGCGGCCAGACCACCCGCCGCCCGTCGGACCAGCCGATGCACATCACACCAGCTGGATCGAACCCCGCCAACCAGGCTCACCGGCGCATCCGATGGGTCCAGGCCGACGGCCCGTATGACGATGACGAGCGCAGCCTGGAAAGACGCGCCGAGATCGCCCCGAGCAGCGAAGCCCTGGCGACTATTCGGGTACGGCGGCGGTCGGCGACTGTTCGCGTCCGCTACGGGCGCAAATCGCGGGTAAGCTGATGGAAACAAGCTAAGGACAGGTGGCGTGGCCATACACAACCGGTGCGACGCACCCCAGATTCATGCATCGCAGGTCCGGGTCGGTGACGTCATCGGCACGCTGCTCCCAACTGATCTGCGCTACACAGTCAAGATGATCAGCGAGCCGCGAACAGCTCCGCGGAGATGGACATTTTTCTGCCGCGACAGCAGGGGCCTTGAACACACGGACACGTTCGGAGAGGACGACTTGGTCTGCAGGTACGCGAAAGCGCCCTGACCAGCTCCTAACCCGGCCATCCGAAGCGCGCCAGCTCTGCCGAAACCATGGCGGGCTGCGCTTCACAGCTCACTGGGCCTGACTTGACCCGGCTAGCATTCGGACCACCTTGCGTGAGTTGGGCTTTGCGCAGCAGCACCCCCGCATGCGACCCAGTGCCGACACTCCCGGTGAAGATCCCTCACAATTACCATGTGCTGAAACAAGTTCCGAGACGAATCAGCACAGCTCGGCCGACTGCGCAGAATCGAAACGGCCAAGCCAGCGATCACCGGAGCAGAACCAACCAAAACCGCAGGAATGCACGCAGATGGTTGTGCAAGTCAAAAGGTGTGGTCCCGGCTGGGTTCGAACCAGCGACCTTCCGCGTGTGAAGCGGACGCTCTCCCACTGAGCCACGGGACCGGCGCCGAGAGGCGAACGAGGTCGAAGGTTAGCACGCTCGGGCACCTCGGCAGAACGCGCTACATGGTCCGCGGATGCCGACGCGCCTAATGCCAGGGGGAAGTTGTGCACGCCCGCTCAATTGGACTATCGTCGTGCTTCGCACCGGGCGACGATCTCGCCCGTTGCGCGCGGATGTAGCGCAGTTGGTAGCGCATCACCTTGCCAAGGTGAGGGTCGCGGGTTCGAATCCCGTCATCCGCTCGAGGGTGCAAGTGGCATCAAACCCACGGTGGAGTGGCCGAGTGGTGAGGCAACGGCCTGCAAAGCCGTGCACACGGGTTCGATTCCCGTCTCCACCTCCAATCCTTTTAACCCGGGCGCGGTTAGCTCAGCGGGAGAGCGCTTCCCTGACACGGAAGAGGTCGCTGGTTCAATCCCAGTACCGCGCACCACAGCCGTCAGGACCGCGGCTTATGCCCAATGACCATGCGCGTTGCGTGTACTTCGGTGCCTTGGGTGGTTTCGACTACCTCAAGCCAGCCAATTGGAGAGTAAATCTGCGTGTTGACCCGGTTGCTCGCGCCGATGGTGACAGTGAGGACGCCGTTGTCGTTGACGGCGTAGGTGTCCTTATCGCCGTAATCGACGAAATGACCAGTGCTGATCACGACCGTGAATGCCATTTGTGAAGTCTCGCACGCCCAGCAGGGCTATGCCGGTCCTCGGCTCGGTGGCGGCTCGGCAGTGTCGCTGGCGCGCTGAAGATATTGCGGACAGTAGGCGCTCGCGGCGATCGCGGTGAACTTTGCCGCCCTGGTCATGTCCAAGCCCGGATTCTGCCTCGCCACGAGGTCGATCACGTCGAGTTCCGGCCGGCCCTGCTCCATCATCCCGCATGCCGCCTTACCGGCCTTGACGGCGCCCGGCCGGCTCTTGATGGTGATGCCCGCTTTGGTGAGCGCGTCGAGAAAGCTCGCATCAAGGTTCGCGTCGACGGCCGGATCAGCTTGCGCCGGCGCGCTAACGCCCAAGGTGGCGGCGACGCCGAGCAGCACCAGGATCCGTCTCATCCGACCATCATGACTCACGGCCGCGTCGTTGTCGTATCGGCTTCGCCGGCCCGGGAATGCTGCCAAAATCAGGCGGTGACCGAGAGAATCGAAGTCCAACGCAAGATCGCCGCTCCCCCGGCCGACGTCTTCGCAGTGCTCTGCGATCCGCAGGGTCACGTCGCGATCGACTCATCCGGAATGTTGCAGGACGCCGAGGGCGGGCCTGTTGCCGCCGCGGGCGACAGCTTCGTCGTCCACATGGACCGTGACGCACTCAACGACTTTCCGGAGCTGGGCAAATACGACGTCACGGTCAGCATTCGCGACTTCGAGCCCGAGCGGCTGATCTCGTGGACGGTCCTGGGTCAAATCCGCCCGCAACTCGGCCATGTGTACGGATACCGCCTCGAACCCGACGAAAACGGCGAAGGCACGGTCGTCACATCGTTCTACGACTGGTCCGAGATCGCCGATCAGTGGCGCGAGGCCGGGATCTTTCCGGTGATTTCCGAACTCGCATTGCGGGCGACGCTGGGCATCTTGGATCGGACCGTGCGCCGGGGCTACCCGAAAGGCTGAGTGAGCACTGCTCACAAAGTCAAGCGTCAACCCACGGTTGACCAATCACCCTCGTCAACCTAACGTTGACGGCATGGCCGACTCCGCCCCTGCACCGACGCCCGTCACCCATCCCGTCCGACTCGACGAGCTGATCAACGCCATCAAGCAGGTGCACGCCGACGTGCTCGACCAGCTCAGCGACGCCGTCCTGGCGGCTGAACACCTCGGCGAGGTCGCCGACCACCTGATCGGGCACTTCGTCGATCAGGCCCGCCGATCAGGAGCCTCCTGGACCGACATCGGCAAGAGCATGGGCGTCACCAAGCAAGCAGCGCAGAAGCGGTTCGTCGTGCGGGCCGAGGCCACCTCGATCGACCCCAACCAGGGATTCGAACGCTTCACCCCTCGGGCGCGCAACGTCGTCGTCGCCGCGCAAAACGCCGCGCACGAGGCCCACAACGGCGAGATCACCCCCGACCACCTGTTGCTGGGCCTGCTGAGCGACGCCGACGCGCTGGCCACCAAGCTGCTGATCGCGCAGCAGGTCGACCCCGAGTCGGTGCGGGCAGCGATCACGCTGCCGTTGCCCATGAGCAATCCACCGCAGCTGATTCCGTTCAGCGGTCCGGCCCGCAAGGCACTCGAGCTGACATTCCGTGAGGCACTTCGCTTGGGCCACAACTACATCGGCACCGAGCACTTGCTACTGGCGCTGCTGGAGCTGGAAGACGGCAACGGCCCGCTGCACCGGTCAGGCATTGACAAGGACCGCGTTGAAACCGATCTGACTGCCGTGCTGGAATCTCTGGTGGCCCGGCAGAAGAACTGACCACAGCCTGCGCGGTGTGAAATCATGCGAGACATGCGCCGCTGCCTGGTTGTCATTGCCGCCGTCTTCGCCGCCACACTGATCGCGGTGCCGCGCGCATCGGCCGTCGACGCACCGATCGGCCACCTCGGTGACACACTGCGGGTCGACACCGGAAAGATGATCGCCGACATCACGGTCAGCAGCGTCCAACCCGTCGACCCGCCACCGGGGTTCGGCTACAACAGGGTCGGCATCCCAGTCAAGAGTTTCCCGAACAGCGCGGTGGTGCGCGCAGACGTGGCGATCCACGCCGTGCGAGTACCGACCCCGTACCAGATGCTCACCGACTTCACCTTCGACGGCGTCACCCCGTTCGGCGACGCCTACAAGTCGCGCCCGTCCGATGCACCCGACGCCCTGGATGCCGCGCTGACGAACGCGCCGGCGGGCTCGATCGTTCGCGGCGGCGTGTACTGGGAGGCCTACCGCGACCCGGTCTCCACGGTCGTGCTGCTGGACAAGAAGACGGGCTATCACCTGGCGCAGTGGAACCTATAGCGTTGCGACGCTTGGCGGTGCGCATCGCCACCGCAGAATCCGTCGACATAGCCGAGCTGGCCGGCGTCGCCGCACGCACCTTTCCCCTCGCCTGCCCGCCGTCGGTCACGCGCGCCGATATCGCGGCGTTCGTCGACACCAACCTGTCCGTTGCCCGGTTCACCGAGTATCTGGCCGATCCGCAACGGCTGATCCTCACCGCCGGCCATGACAATCGGATCATCGGCTACGCCATGCTGATTCGCGGTCTCGGCGACGATCCCGACGTGCAGCGAGCCGTGCCCGCTCGACCAGCCGTGGAGCTTTCCAAGATGTACGTGCTGGCGGATCAGCACGGCTCGGGGGCATCGACGGCGCTGATGGACGCCGCGCTCGCCCTTGCTGCCAGCGACTGGGACGCCGGCTGCGTATGGCTGGGCGTGAACCAGAAAAATGTTCGAGCACAACGGTTTTACCAGAAATGCGGCTTTACCATCAACGGCACCAGGACATTTCAGTTGGGTACTCACACCGAGAACGACTACGTGATGGTCCGACAGCTCTGAGCGTTGGCGGCTGCGGCCAACGCCGGCAATCTCGAGCGAGATGAGCCATGGGCCCGGTCATGGCAGGCACTCTGTCGACGTGTGCTGCAATCATGCGCATGGCTGATCACGCCGGTGGGGTGCAGTTGCGAGTGCTCGGCTCGGTCCGCGGACTCGACGGCGGCGAACTGCCGGAGCTCTACGGCTACCCGGCGGCGCTGGACGGGATTTGGCTTCGCGCCAACTTCATCGCCAGCCTGGACGGCGGCGCAACCCTCGGCGGCACCACCGCTGCCCTGGGCGGGCCCGGCGATCGGGCGGTGTTCAGCCTGCTGCGTGAACTCGCTGACGTGATCCTGGTCGGCGCGGGCACGGTGCGGGTCGAGGAGTACTCCGGCGCACGCCCGACTATCGCCCAGCGGCAGCGTCGCCAGGCCCGCGGCCAAAGCGAGGTGCCTCAGCTGGCGGTCGTCACCAAATCTGGCCGTCTGGATCGGGATATGCCGGTGTTCACCCGCACCGAGGTGCCGCCGCTGGTATGTACCTGCGCCGCGGTGGCCGACCAGACCCGGCGCGCACTGGCCGGCCTCGCCGACGTCGTCGAATGCTCGGCCGACGATCCGGCCCGAGTCGACGAAGCAGCGGTGCTGGCGGCACTGGCCGACCGCGGCCTGTTGCGGGTCTTGACCGAGGGCGGTCCGATGCTGTTCAGCTCGTTCGTCGAGCATGGCTTGCTCGACGAGCTGTGCCTGACGATCGCGCCGAGCCTGGTCGGCGGCCTGGCCGGCCGCATTGCCGCTGGACCGGGACAGGTGCTGACCAAGATGCGCTGCGCGCACATCCTCACCGACGACGACGGCTTCTTGTACACCCGCTACGTCAAAGCCGGGTAGCAACCGCGAATCGCTACTGTGGTCGGCATGAACCGGCACGCCGCAATCGCCACGTCGTTGATCGTGGTCATGGGATTGCTGGCCGGCTGCGCGCCGGGATTGGCCGCCAACCCGCGCTTCGCCACCAACTCCGGCGCCCGGCCGCAGGGAAAGGCCACCACGTCGAAGCCGCCCAATGGTCCGCCGCCGATCGCCGCGCCCAAGAACGACTTGGCCTGGCATGACTGCACGTCACGGGAATTCAGCGACGCCGCAGTTCCTGCGGCACCCGGCGTCAAGCTGGATTGCGCAAGCTATGACGCCGACCTCGACCCCGTCAACGGCGCCGCCGGCACGCTGAGCATCGGTGTGGTGCGCGCCCGCTCGGCGCAGACTCCGCACGACGCCGGCCCGCTGGTCTTCACCACCGGCTCGGACCTGCCCTCGTCGCTGCAACTGCCGGTGTGGCTGGCCCGCGCCGGGGCCGACGTGCTGCAGAAGCACCCGATCGTCGCCGTCGACCGCCGGGGCATGGGCATGTCGAGCCCGGTGGACTGCCTCGACCAGTTCGACCGCCAGGAGATCCGCGACCAGTCGCAGTTCGAGGCCGGCAACGACCCCGTCGCCAACCTTGCCGACATCGTGCAGAACGCCACCACCAGCTGCACCGACAACATCGCGCCCGGCGACTCCGCCTACGACGACGCCCACGCCGCAACCGACATCGAGCGGCTGCGCAGCACCTGGGACGTCCCCGCGCTGGCGCTGATCGGCATCGGCAACGGCGCCCAGGTGGCGCTGTCCTACGCCAGCTCGCATCCCGACAAGGTCGCCAGGCTGGTCCTCGATTCCCCGATCGCGTTGGGCGTGGGCGCCGAAGCCGCCGCCGAGCAACAGATCAAAGGCCAACAAGCGGCGCTGGACGCCTTCGCCGCACAATGCGCTGCGGTGAACTGCCCGCTGGGTCCCGATCCCAAGGCCGCCGTCAGCTCGCTGCTGGCCGATGCCCGCGCCGGCCACGGCCCCGGGAGTGCGTCGGCGGCGACTCTTGCCAGCGCCATCACCGTCGCGCTGGGCTACCCCACCGGTGACCGAGTCAGCACCACCAACGACCTCGCCACCGCACTCGCAGCCGCCCGCTCCGGCGACACCAACTTGCTCACCAGCTTGATCAACCGGGCACAGGGCACCACCGGCACCGACGGGCAGTTCGTCAACTCATGCAGTGACGCGCTCAACCGCCCCACCCCCGACCGGATACGGGAGCTGGTGGTGGCCTGGGGCAAGCTGTACCCCCAGTTCGGTACCGTCGGTGCGCTCAATTTGGTCAAATGCGTCTCGTGGCCGAGCACGACGCCGCCGCCACCACCGAAAGTGCTCAAGTTCAACGTGCTTCTGATGGGCGTACAGAACGACCCGATTGTCGGGTCGGAAGGCGTCTCGGCCACTGCCGCCACCATCATCAACGCCACCGCAGCCAGCAAGCGGGTGATGTGGCAAGGCATCGGCCACGGCGCCACCGTCTACTCCTCCTGCGCGGTCCCCCCACTGATCGGCTACCTGGACAGCGGCCAGTTGCCATCCACCGACACCTACTGTCCCGCCTGATTCCTCGGGCGATCGTCCGTGTACGGTGCGCTCGTGACGCGCGCCGACGACGATCAACAGGGCAGTGCGATGCGAAAGGGCCGGGAGGAGCGGCGCTCATGACGCGCGCCGACGACGATCAACAGGGCAGAGCGAAGCGAAAGGGCCGGGAGGAGCGGCGCTCATGACTTCAGTTGATTCCCCTCGTCGCGGTCTGCGCGATTGGACGCAGGCCACATTTGGTCCCCGCACCGCTGCGCCGAGCACCGCGACCGTGCTGCGTTCCGTGCTGTGGCCGGTGGCCATCCTTTCGGTGATTCACCGCACCGTCGTGGTGACCACCAACGGCAACATCACCGACGATTTCAAGCCGGTCTACCGCGCGGTGCTGAATTTCCGGCACGGCTGGGACATCTACAACGAGCACTTCGACTACGTCGACCCGCACTACCTGTATCCGCCCGGCGGCACACTGATCATGGCGCCGTTTGGCTATCTGCCATTCGCGGAGTCGCGCTACCTGTTCATCGCGATCAACAGCGCCGCGATCGTGCTGGCGGGGTATGTGCTGCTGCGGATGTTCAACTTCAAACTGAGTTCGGTCGCGGCCCCGGCGTTGCTGCTGGCGATGTTCTGCACCGAATCTGTCACCAACACACTGGTTTTCACCAACATCAATGGATGTGTCCTGTTGGCGGAGGTGTTGTTCCTAAGGTGGCTGCTGGACGGCAAGAAAAGCCGTCAATGGTGGGCTGGTGTCGCTATCGGCCTGACACTGACGCTGAAACCCTTGCTCGGCCCGCTGCTGCTATTGCCGCTGCTCAACCGTCAGTGGCGTGCGCTGGTGCCCGCCTTGGCGGTTCCGCTGATCATCAACGCGGCCGCGGCCCCTCTGGTGGTCCGCCCGATGGACTTCGTCACCCGCACTTTGCCCTACATCCTGGGCGTCCGTGACTACTTCAACAGCTCGATTCAAGGCAACGGCGTCTACTTCGGGTTGCCGACCTGGCTGATCCTGTCTTTGCGAATCCTGTTCACACTGCTCGCTATTGGCAGCTTGTGGCTGCTGTACCGCTACTACCGCACCCGCGATCCGCTGTTCTGGTTCACCACGTCCTCGGGCGTGCTGTTGCTGTGGTCATGGTTGGTGCCGTCGCTGGCCCAGGGCTACTACTCGATGATGCTGTTCCCTTTCCTGATGACGGTCGTGTTGCCCAACTCGGTGATCCGCAATTGGCCGGCGTGGCTGGGCATCTACGGGTTCCTGACGATGGACCGCTGGCTGCTGTTCAACTGGATGTTCATCGGGCGGCCGCTGGAATACCTGAAAATCACCTACGGCTGGTCGCTCCTGCTGATCGTCGTGTTCGCCGTGCTGTATTTCCGCTACCTGGATGCCAAAGCCGAGAACCGGCTGGACAACGGGATCGACCCGGCATGGCTGACGGCCGAGCAGGACCGCGCTACCGTGGAGGCATGACCGCCCCGCAGCCGCACGTGCAACTGACTGACGACGAATGGCGCCAGAAGCTGACGCTCGAAGAGTTTGCCGTGCTGCGACAAGCCGGGACCGAGCGCCCATTCACCGGCGAGTACACCGACACCAAGACCACCGGCGTCTATGAGTGCCGGGCCTGCGGCGCCGAGTTGTTCCGCAGTTCCGAGAAGTTCGAATCCCATTGCGGCTGGCCATCATTCTTCGACCCGGCCAACTCGGACGCGGTGATCCTGCGGCCCGATCACTCGATGGGGACGACGCGCACCGAAGTGCTGTGCGCCAACTGCCACAGCCATTTGGGCCATGTGTTCGCCGGAGAGGGCTATCCCACCCCGACCGATCAGCGCTACTGCATCAACTCGATCTGCCTGCGCCTGGTGCCTGCCTAAGCGTCGAGATTGCATCCAGGGTCGTGATTTGGCGGCCATAACAGCCGTAGGCGCAATCTCGCGACCGATCAGTCGACGCGGGTGGCATGCATCTCCCAGAACGGGGCGTGGACGCGACCGTTGGTCAGCCACGGTTCCATCGCCCGGAATCGCTTCATCAATTCCTCGATCTGGTCGGCCATATCGGGGTTACGCGCTGCCATCATCTCGATGGTTTCCGCACTCATGTTGACCTGATAGGTGGTCGGCCCCAGGTAGCTGATCTGCCAGCCGGCGTCGGGAAACACCTCGCGAAAGTCGTTCTCGGACAACGACCGCAACATCTTGAAACCGTTGACGTCGTGTTCGCCGAACGCGAACATGTACAGCCGCGCCACGGGTTTGGTGGCGCGATGCAGCGCCTCCGCGTACGACCGCTGCAGCTGCGGCTCGGTCGAAAAGGTGTGGTAGAAGGCGCAGTCGACGACGGTGTCGAACCGGTTCTCCAGCCCCTCCAGCTTCGTGGCGTCGGCAAGCTGGAAGTCGACGGTGACCCCGGCCTTCTCGGCGTTCTCCCGCGCCCGCTCGATGGCGCCCGGTGAGCCGTCGATGCCGGTGGCGGAGTAGCCCTTTGACGCGTAGTAGATGGCGTGGTGACCCGGCCCGGTGCCCGGGTCGAGCACCTCGCCTTTGATGGCGCCCAGTGCGACCAGCTGTTGGACCACCGGCTGCGGACCGCCGATGTCCCAGGGTGTGGCTGCCGGCAGGCCGTGCGCCACCCGCTCGTCGCGGTACATCTGCTCGAAGCGGGTGGGATCGGTCGGGTCGAATTGCGCGGTCATCAAGCGCCGCTCTCCCCCGCAAGCGGGAGGTGCCCCCACCTCATCGCTTCGTCCCGCATCCTCGCCGGCGCGGTCACGGCAGCGCACTCACCAACTGCTCGACCTGCACACGCGGACCGGTGAAAAACGGCGTCTCCTCGCGGGTGTGCCGTCGGGCGTCGGTGGCCCGCAGCTCGCGCATCAGGTCGACGATGCGGTGCAGCTCGGGGGCCTCGAACGCCAGGATCCACTCGTAGTCGCCGAGCGCGAACGCCGGCACGGTGTTGGCCCGGACGTCCTTGTACTCGCGGGCCGCCATGCCGTGCTCGGCGAGCATGCGCCGGCGCTCCTCGTCGGGCAGCAGATACCACTCGTAGGACCGCACGAACGGGTAGACGCAGATGTAGTTGCCCGGCTCCTCGCCGGCCAGGAACGCCGGAATGTGGCTCTTGTTGAACTCCGCCGGTCGGTGCAGCGCCACACTGCTCCACACCGGCGTACACGCCCGGCCCAGCGTCGTGGTGCGCCGGAAGTCCTCGTAGGTCGCCTGCAGCGCTTCGACGCGTTCGGCGTGGGTCCAGATCATGAAATCGGCATCGGCTCGCAAACCGGCGACGTCGTAGAGACCGCGCACCACAACGCCATGCTCTTCGCGCTGCTTGAGGAAGGTCGCGGTCTCGTCGATCACAGCGTCCCGGTTCTCGCCGAGTGCGCCGGGCCGCACCGAGAACACCGAGAACATCAGGTAGCGAACGGTGGCGTTGATCGCGTCGTAGTCCAAACGGGCCATGACAACTATCGTGCCACGGGCGTTTCGACGGCCCGAACCACGCCGGTGACGGCTCGGCCGGCCACGGCGATGCACGCAGGAACCCCGATGCCGTCCAGATAACTGCCTGCCACCGCCACGGTCGGCGGCAGGCCTGCCCGCAGCTCGGCGACCAGATCACGATGACCCGGCCCGTACTGCGGCATCGCGTCCAGCCAACGGCGAATGCAGACGTCCACCGGGTCGATCGCCAGTCCGAAGACGGTTGCCAGGTCGTCGATCGCCCATGCCAGCAACTCGTCGTCGGACGCGCGGCGAGCCAGGTCGTCGCCGAACCGGCCGAACGACAGCCGCAACAGCTCCACGTCGGTACGCCGTCCCCACTTGCGCGACGACAATGTGATTGCCTTGGCGTGCAACTGTTCTCCGCTGGCCACCAGCACGCCGGAATTCTGCGGGAAGCCGACACCGCGGGGCACGGCCAGCGCCAGCACCACCGAGGAGGCGCTGGCGATGCGGCGGGCGGACGCGGCGGTGCGCGGCGCGATGCCGTCGACGAGCCCGGCCAGGCGGGCAGCCGGAACAGCCAGGATCACCGCCTCGGCATGCCATTGGCCCCCGGCGTCGTCGCGCAGGGTCCACCCCGGCCCGGCAGCTTCCACACCGTCCACCGCGGCCTGGACCCAATTGAGCCGGCTGCGCAGGACCAGTTCGTTGACCAGCACCGCGTAACCACCGCCAACCGCACCGAACACCGGTCCTGCGGTGACGCTCATCAGCGCCTCGCGGACGGCGTCGGTCAGGTGGGCGGCGCCGGCGTCGAGGGCTGCCGCCAGAGTCGGGGTAGCCGAGCGAACGCCGATGGTTGCCGCCGACCCCGCGTACACCCCGCCGAGCATCGGATCGACCGACCGGGCCACCACTTGCTCGCCGAACCGGTCGGTCACCAGGTCGGCCACGGCGGGATCGCCGCCGGGCTGCCAGTGAAACGGTCGACTGGGCTCGGACGCGATCTGCGCCAACGTGGCGTCGTTGACCAGACCGGCCATCGATTCCGCCGACGACGGAATGCCATTGAGTGTGGCCGGCGGCAGCGGATGCAGCCGGTCCTGGCTGTAGATCAGCGGGCGCGCCCCGGTGGTCCCGACTTGCCGGTTGGCCAGGCCCAGCTCGGCCAGCAGCGCCGGCATCTCGGGACGGCGCACCACGAACGCCTCGGCCCCGACGTCCATGGGAACTCCGGCGACCTGCTCGGTGCGCAGCACCCCACCCAGCCGATCGGCCGGGTCGAACAGCGTGATCTTCGCCTCGTCGCCGACAGCCATCCGTAACCGGTAGGCCGCCGTCAGGCCCGAAATCCCGCCGCCGACAACACAATACGAGTGGGTCATAGCGTGTGGACCAGTGACACCAGGTCGGTCAGAACTTGCGCGTCGGTTTCCGGCAGGACCCCATGCCCGAGATTGAAGATGTGCCCGGCCGCACCGGCGTCCACGGCATCCCGCCCGTCGTCGACCACCGCGCGTGTGGCCCGCTCCACCGCCGGCCAGCCGGCCAGCAGCACCGCCGGATCGAGGTTGCCTTGTAAAGCGGTACCGGTTTCGATTCGGGCGGCGGCATCGACCAGCGAGGTTCGCCAATCGACGCCGATGACCGTCGCGCCCGCCTCCGACATGGCACCCAGCAGTTCGGCGGTGCCGACCCCGAAGTGCGTCATCGCGACGCCGCGGTCGGCCAGCGTGCCGAAAACCCTTGTGCTGTGCGGCAACACATACCGACGGTAGTCGGCAAGCGACAACGCGCCCGCCCACGAGTCGAACACCTGAATCGCGTCCACCCCGGCGTCGAGTTGAACCCGCAAGAACTCGATGGTGAGGTCAGTCAGCTTCTCCATCAACGCGTGCCAACAGGCCGGCTCGGCAAGCATCATCGCCTTGGTCCGGGCGTGGTGGCGGCTAGGGCCACCCTCGACCAGGTAGGACGCCAGCGTGAACGGCGCACCGGCGAACCCGATCAGCGGAACATCGCCCAGCTCTTTCACGAGCAGCGAAACCGCGTCCGACACAGGTTGAACGCCTTGCGGGTCAAGAGGTTTCAGCGCATCGATATCGGTGGCGGTGCGCACCGGCGCCGCGATGACGGGTCCGACGTCAGCGACGATGTCCAAGTCGACACCGGCGGCGCGCAGCGGCACCACGATGTCGGAGAACAGGATCGCCGCGTCGACGTCGTGGCGGCGTACCGGTTGCAGGGTGATCTCGGCGATCAGCTCGGCGTCGAAGCAGGCTTCCATCATGCTGCTGCGCGCACGCAGCGCACGGTATTCCGGCAGCGATCGGCCGGCCTGACGCATGAACCACACCGGCACACGGTGTGGTTTGCGTCCGGCGGCCGCGGCCAGGTACGGCGATTCGGGCAGCGTGCGACGGGTACTCATCAGCCTCAATGCTGCCACGGCCAGCGGTTGGCCGGGGCATGCGTAACCTGCTTCACATGCCAGTACGTCACCCAGAAGTCAACTACGACGAGTTCCCCAGCCTGCGAATCGAACGCGCGGACGCGCCCGGCCAAGAAGGTGTGCTGCATCTGATTCTCGACGCTCCCGGGCTCAATTCGGTCGGGCCGCAGATGCACCGCGATCTCGCCGACGTGTGGCCGGTGATCAATCGCGACGCGGGAGTGCGCGTCGTCCTGGTCCGCGGCGAGGGGAAAGCGTTCTCCTCCGGCGGCAGCTTCGACCTGATCGACGAGACGATCGGCGAGTTCAGCGACCGGCTGCGCATCATGCGGGAGGCCCGGGACCTGGTGCTCAACATCGTCAACTGCGACAAGCCGGTGGTTTCGGCGATCCACGGCGCGGCGGTCGGCGCGGGACTGGTGGTGGCGTTGCTCGCCGACGTCTCGGTGGCCGGCCGAACCGCCAAGATCATCGACGGCCACACCAAACTGGGGGTGGCGGCGGGCGATCACGCCGCGATCTGCTGGCCACTGCTGGTCGGCATGGCCAAGGCCAAGTACTACCTGCTCACCTGCGAGCCGCTGTCGGGCGCCGAAGCCGAGCGGATCGGGCTGGTCTCGATCTGCGTGGACGACGACGAGGTGCTCGACACCGCGACCCGCATCGCCGCGGATCTGGCCCAGGGCGCACAGGCGGCGATCCGGTTCACCAAACACAGCCTCAACCACTGGTACCGGATGTTCGCGCCGGCCTTCGAAACCTCGCTTGGCCTGGAGTTTCTTGGCTTCGGCGGCCCGGATGTCGCCGAGGGCCTGGCCGCTCACCGGGAGAAGCGGCCGGCGCGTTTCTCCGCCGAGTGACCCGGTACCGGCGGTTCGCCCAACCCCGACAAACGGCGCGCCTGTCTCGGCGGGTTACCGGATAGGTCTAGCGTCAGAGGTTGTTGCGCGCGCCGGCAGACGATGTAGCGGGGAGCAATGGGGAGGAACGGCGCTCGTGACCCCGCCGGCGACGATGCAGGTGGGAGCGATGAGGAGGAGCAGCTGTGAGCTCAGCCGAACCGGTCCCATTCCGCGACGCGGTCGCGGCGATGAGCGGGGCCAGCGTGCGGTCGGAAATCGAGTTGGGCCCCATCCGCCCGCCACAGCGTCTCGCGCCGTACAGCTATGCGCTTGGCGCCGAGGTCAAACGACCCGAGCTCGACATCGTGTCGGAGCAGTCCGACGGTGACGCGTTCGGCCGGCTGATCCTGCTCTATGACCCCGAGGGGGCCGATGCGTGGGACGGCACCATGCGGCTGGTCGCCTACATTCAGGCCGACCTGGACTCCAGCGAGGCCATCGACCCGTTGCTGCCGGAGGTGGCGTGGAGCTGGCTGGTCGAAGCGCTGGACGAACGCGCCGACCATGTCACCGCCCTCGGTGGCACCGTCACCGCCACCAGCTCGGTGCGCTACGGGGACATCTCCGGACCGCCGCGTGCCCATCAGCTGGAGCTGCGCGCGTCCTGGACAGCGCTCACACCGGACATCGGCACACATGTCGAGGCGTTCTGCGAGGTGCTCGAGCACGCCGCGGGCCTGCCGCCGGTCGGGGTGACGGATTTGGGCACGCGGTCCCGCGTCTGACATGGCTTCCCAGCTGCCTCAAGCGGCCGACGATCAGCCCGACAGCACAGAACCAGACGTAACGCCGCTGCTTGCGCCCGCCGACGGTGTGCCCAACCTGTCGACGAGTGCCCGCGAGATCGCTGCGGCCGCGGTACTGCTGGCCGGTGGGCGTGGAGCGTTCGCGGTGGATGCCGAACGGGCCTCGGGTTTCCGGTACTCCAACCGCGCCTACCTGATCCAGATCCGCCGGGCCGACGCCGGCACGGTGCTCATCGATCCGGTCAGTCACGGTGGCGACCCGCTGACTGTGCTGCGGCCCGTCGCCGAGGTGCTCGCGCAAGACGAGTGGATTCTGCATGCAGCCGATCAGGACCTGCCGTGCCTGGCCGAGGTCGGCATGCGACCGCCGGCGCTGTACGACACCGAGCTGGCCGGGCGGTTGGCCGGCTTCGACCGGGTCAACTTGGCGGCCGAGGCGCAACGGCTGCTCGGTGTGGGTCTGGCCAAAGGTCATGGCGCCGCGGACTGGTCCAAGCGTCCGCTGCCGCCGGCGTGGCTGAACTACGCGGCCCTCGACGTGGAAGTCCTCATCGAACTGCGGGAAGCGATCGCAGCCGTACTCGCCGAGCAGGGCAAAACAGATTGGGCCGCAGAGGAATTCGAGTACCTGCGGCTCGTGGGCGAGGCCCCACCCCCGACCCGCCGGGACCGCTGGCGACGCACATCAGGTATTCATAAGGTGCGCAACCAGCGCGCCCTGGCTGCGGTTCGCGAATTGTGGTCTGTGCGAGACGAAATCGCGCAACGCCGCGATATCGCCCCAGGGCGCATCTTGCCCGACTCGGCGATCATCGATGCCGCCACCACCGACCCGAAAACCCGCGACGAATTGATCGCCCTTCCGATATTCGGCGGCCCCAGGCAACGGCGTAACGCCGCGACGTGGTTGGCAGCGCTGGAAGCAGCCCGGGCAACCCCCGGTCCCGCGGAAGATGCCGAACCGCCGAACGGACCACCGCCGCCGGCCCGCTGGCCTAAACGCAGGCCGGAAGCCGCAGCGCGACTGGATGCCGCCCGCACCGCGCTGCGTGAAGTCTCCGAGCGGGTCTCGGTGCCGACCGAGAACCTGGTCTCACCTGACCTGGTGCGACGGCTGTGCTGGGACTGGGCGGGCGCCGATGATCCTGCGACGGCGATTGACGAGTTCCTGGCTGCCGGGCAGGCCCGCGGTTGGCAGCGCGAGCTAGTGGTGCCGGCACTGACAAAAGCGTTGAAACCGGCTGCCTAGTCCAGGTGTTCGCTGATCTCCGCTGCGGACTCAACACCGAGGCCGATTGTCCGACTCCTCAGCGGGCCGTCCCGGCCCGCATCGTCGCCGGACGGGCCGATTGTCCGACTCCTCAGCGGGCCGTCCCGGCCCGCATCGTCGCCGGACGTGCCGGACAGCGCCGCCACCCAGCCGGTGATCTGCCGGGCCACGTCCTGCTGGGTCAAGCCGACCTCGGCGAGAACCTCGCCGCGCGACGCGTGATCGAAAAACTGTTGCGGCAGACCGACATCGCGGCATGGTACGTCGATCTCTCTGCGGCGCAACGCCGCTGACACCGCCGAACCGACGCCGCCGCTGACCCCGTTGTCTTCCAACGTGACGACCAGCTTGTGCGTGAGCGCCAATTCGGCCACCACATCCGGAACCGGCAACACCCACCGCGGGTCGATCACCGTCACGCCGATGCCTTGATTCCGCAGCCGCTCGGCCACCGCCAGGCCCATCGACGCGAACGCCCCGACCGCCACCAACAACACGTCGGCGCTCAGGCCAGAGTCCGGCACCGCGAGCACGTCGACTCCAGCGCGGCGCTCAAGCGCCGGAACATCTTCGCCGACATCACCTTTCGGAAATCTGATCGCGGTCGGACCGTCGTCGATGTCGAGCGCCTCACCGAGTTCTTCACGCAGTCGGGTGCCGTCCCTCGGCGCGGCTACCCGCATACCGGGGACGATGCCCAAGATCGACAGATCCCACATGCCGTTGTGGCTGGCGCCGTCCGGGCCGGTGATCCCGGCCCGATCCAGCACCATGGTGACCGGCAGCGTGTGCAACGCCACGTCCATCATGATCTGGTCGAACGCACGGTTGAGGAACGTCGAATAAATCGCCACCACCGGATGCAGGCCACCCATGGCCAGTCCGGCGGCCGATGTCATCGCGTGCTGCTCGGCGATGCCGACGTCGAACAACCGATCCGGGAACCGTTGCCCGAACGCCGTCAGCCCGGTGGGCCCGGGCATGGCAGCGGTGATCGCGACGATGTCGCGGCGTTTGGTCGCATAGTCGATCAGCGATTCGGAGAACGTCGCCGTCCAACTCGGTTCCGGAATTTTGGTGGCAAGCCCGGTCGCCGGGTCGATCACACCGCAGGAATGCATCTGCTCGGCCTCGTCGGCCTCGGCCGGGCCGTAACCCATCCCCTTGTGGGTGACGACGTGCACCAGCACCGGGCCGTGGAATCCGCGAGCGCTGCGCAGCGCGGTTTCCACGGCATGTTCGTCATGCCCGTTGACCGGCCCGACGTACTTCAGGCCCAGGTCGGTGAACAGCAGCTGCGGTGAAAGCGCGTCCTTGACACCGGCTTTGACGCTGTGCATGAACTGATAAGCGAACTCTCCGACGACCGGCATACCGCGTACCGCGGAGCGGCCCCGCTCCAAGAGGTGCTCGTAACTGGGCTGCAGCCGCAGTGCCGCCAGATGGTTGGCCAAACCGCCGAAGGTCGGGGCGTAGCTGCGGCCGTTGTCGTTCACGACGATGATCACCGGGCGGTGCGCGGCAGCGATGTTATTCAGCGCCTCCCAGCACATTCCGCCGGTGAGCGCGCCGTCGCCGACTACCGCCACGACGTGCCGGTTGCGGTGCCCGGTCAGCTCGAACGCCTTGGCCAGCCCGTCGGCGTAGGACAACGCCGCGCTGGCGTGACTTGACTCGACCCAGTCGTGTTCGCTCTCAGCCCGAGACGGATAACCCGACAGACCACCCTTCTTGCGCAGCGTCTCGAAGTCAGCGGCGCGGCCGGTCAGCATCTTGTGCACGTAAGCCTGATGGCCGGTATCGAAGATGATCGGATCATGCGGCGAATCGAATACCCGATGCAGCGCCAGCGTCAGCTCGACGACGCCGAGGTTGGGCCCGAGATGCCCTCCGGTGGCGGCCACCTTGTGAATCAGAAATTCGCGAATCTCGCCGGCCAGATCTCGCAAGTCCGCCTGCGAAAGGTGCTGTAGATCGGCGGGCCCGCGGATCTGTTCAAGCATCCAGCCAGTGTACGCAATACCGCCAATCCACTGCGCCGACCTGCGGGGATAGGTCGACGGTAACCTGATCCTCAGCGTGTCCTTCACTTTGGGCAGCTTCATCAACAATGTTCCGTATGCCGCCACGATGACACCGGTCGTCGGGCAGATCGCCGCCACCATGCCGGGACAAGCCAGCTCCGGTGTGTTGTGGTGGGCCCTGCTGCTGGGCACCGTGCTCGGTGGCAACCTCACCCCCGTGGGGGCCAGCGCGAACATCGTCGCGGTCGGGATCGCGCAGCGCGCAGGCCATCCCGTATCTTTTTGGGATTTCACCCGGCGGGGGGCGGTGGTCACCCCGTTGTCGTTCGCACTTTCGCTCGGTTATCTGTGGGTGCGTTATTTCGCCTTGACCTAGCTTGCCCACCAGGTCACGCGGAGCACCGGGGTTCAGTATTGTGTCCGTGTGCGGGCAGAGGATCTCGAAGAGAAGTTCCCTATCGTGCGCATTGATGCCGACGCAGTCGACGCTGCACGCATGATCGCCGAGCACCATCTGCCCGGTCTTCTCGTCACCGATACGTCCGGGAACCCGCATGCGGTACTCCCCGCTTTTGCGATGCTGCGGTATATCCTGCCCCACTACGTGCAGGACGATCTGACGCTGGCCGGCGTCCTCGGCGAACCAACGGCTGATGAGGCGGAGCGGAATTTGGCGGGTAAGACCGTGGGCGACGTGCTGCCTGACTACCTTCGCGACCTTCCCTCGGTCGACGCACGAGCCACCATCACCAAGGTGGCCGCGGAGATGGTGCAGGGGCGAACCCCGCTGATCGCAGTCACCAAGGACAAGAAACTGCACGGTGTGATCTTTGCGTCACGCCTGCTGGCCGCGGCGCTCAAATCTTGAGCGCCGCTCTGCCGCATATGCCCAGCCAGGCGCGTGTCCGACGGGGGGACCACCGATGAGCATGAGCACAGTTCACGCCGCCTACGCGTCCGCGGTGTTCGTCATCGCCTACGCCTTGATCACCACCGAGCGGTTCAACAAGACGCTGGTGGCGCTGGCCGGCGCGGTGGCGGTGTTCTTCCTGCCCGTCATCAACTCGGATGAGGTCTTCTACTCCCGCGACACTGGGATCGACTGGGACGTCATCTTCTTGCTGCTCGGGATGATGATCATCGTCAGCGTGGTGCGCCAGACCGGCGTATTCGAATACATAGCGATCTGGTCGGCCAAACGCGCCAAGGGCTCGCCGTTGCGGATCATGATCCTGCTGGTGCTGGTCACCACAATCGGATCGGCTTTCCTGGACAACGTCACCACCGTTTTGTTGATCGCACCGGTCACCGTGCTGGTAGCCGACCGGCTGGCGATCAGTCCAGCGCCATTTCTCATCGCCGAGTCCTTCGCCTCCGATATCGGTGGCGCGGCGACCCTGGTCGGCGACCCGACCAGCATCATCATCGGCACCGGGGCCAACCTGAGCTTCGTATCGTTCCTGGCCAACATGGGTCCGGCGGTGCTCATCGTGCTCGTCGCCCTGATAGCGCTGTTACGCCCCCTGTTTCCCGGCTTCTACACTGTCGACCCCGACCGGGTTGCCGATGTCATGTCACTGGACGAGAGCGAAGCTATCCGTAACCGCAAGCTGCTGATCCAATGCGGAGTCGTCCTGCTCGCGGTGTTCATCGGCTTCGTCGTGCACCATCTGATCCACATGGAGCCGTCGTTGGTGGCGATGACGGGCGCCGGCATCCTGATCGTGGTCTCCGGCCTGGACCGTGACTTCTACCTGTCCAGCGTCGAGTGGGAGACGCTGCTGTTCTTCGCGGGCCTGTTCGTCATGGTCGGGGCCCTGGTGCGGACCGGCGTCATCAGTAACTTGGCCCATGCGGCCAGCCACGCAACCGGCGGCAACTTATGGCCGACGACAATGCTCATCCTGGGCGTGTCGTTCTTGTTCAGCGGCCTTGTCAATAACGTTCCCTACGCCGCCACCATGACGCCCATCGTCGCCGAGTTCATCCCGTCCCTGCACGGCGCTGGTAATACCGACGTGCTGTGGTGGGCCCTGCTACTGGGCACCATCCTCGGGGGCAACCTCACCCCGATCGGGTCCAGCGCGAATATCGTCATCGTCGGACTCGCCGAACGCGCCGGCGCTAAGGTCTCCTTCTGGGACTTCACCCGAAGGGGGGCGGTGGTGGTCGCGGTCTCGTTTGTTATTTCCGCCGGTTACTTGTGGGTGCGTTACTTCGTCCTGGCCTAGTTCGGCACAAGATCCGAAATCCTGACGGCGATCCCAGTCACCGAAGCTTCTCGGCAGAAGTATTGTGTCGGTGTGCGGGCAGAGGATCTCGACGAGAAGTTCCCAGTTGTCAATATCGACTCAGATGCGCTTGACGCGGTCCGTCTCATCGCCGAACACCGCCTGAACGGCATCGTGGTTGTCACCGACACCTCCGAAACGCCGTACGCCGTGCTACCCGCCTCCCAGGTCGTGCGATTCATCGTGCCGGGCTACGTGCAAGACGACCCCGGACTGGCCGCGGTGTTGACCGAGTCGATGGCCGACCACGCCGCAGAAAAGCTGCGCGGCAAGACGATCCGCGACATGCTGCCCAAGCAACCCCAGCACATACCCGTGGCCGAGGCCGACGACACCATCATCGAGGTGGCCGAGGTCATGTCGCGCATGCGAAGCCCATTGGTGGCCGTGGTCAAAGACAACAAATTGCACGGGGTCATCACCGCATCACGCCTACTGACCGCAGCGCTGAAAGACTGAGTACGCGGGCGGATTTCATACTCTCGCCTTGCTGGCAGCCAATCGCCCGCTGATCTGCCGGCCCCCTTCGGCGGATGGCATGGCACCCGCTCCCAAGCGATCGCGGGAGGCTCTTATGATAGGCGACGTGCGCGCCGATGAGATCGTCGAGGCCTTCCCGGTTGTCAACATCGACTCCCCCGCCCTGGATGCGGTCCGCTTGCTGGTCGAGCACCGCCTGAACGGAATAGTGGTCGTCACCCACACGTCTGAAACGCCCTACGCAGTGCTACCGGCCTCCCAGGTCGTCCGATTCATCGTGCCCGGTTATGTGCTGGAAGACCCAGGGTTGGCACGCGTTTGTACCGAGTCCATGGCTGACCAAGCCGCAGAAAAGCTGAGCGGCAAGACGATCCGTGACATGCTGCCAAAAGAACCCCAACGGGTTCCCGTCGTCGATGCCGACGACACCATCATCGAGGTAGCCGAGGTCATGGCGCGCATGCGAAGCCCATTGGTCGCCGCTGTCAAAGGCGGCAAGTTGCAGGGGATGGTCACCGCATCAGGCCTACTGGCCGCAGCTCTCAAAGACTGACCGGGACTGCAGGGAAATCGCGCCGATGATGTACTACGCGATCACCGTCTTTGTGATCGCCTACGCATTCATCATCAGCGAGCGGTTCAACAAGACAACGGTGGCGCTGATCGGCGCCGGGCTCATGGTCTGCCTACCGGTGATCGATTCCCCCGACGTGTTCTACTCGCTGGAAAGCGGGATGAACTGGGACGTCATCTTCCTGATGCTCGGGATGATGATGATCGTCAGCGTCCTGCGTGAAACCGGGGTGTTCGAATTCGGTGCGATCTGGGCCACCAAGCGCGCCAACGGTTCCCCATTGCGCATCATGATCCTTTTGATGCTGGTGATGGCGCTCGCCTCGGCTCTGCTGCCCAACGTGGTTTCGGTGTTGCTGATCGCACCGGTCACCCTGCTGGTGTGCGACCGGCTGGAGATAAATCCGATACCGATGTTGCTGGCCGAGGTGTTCGCCTCCAACATCGGCGGGGCGGCAACATTGGTCGGCGACCCGCCGAACATCATCATCGGCGCCCACGAGGGCCTGTCGTTCAACGCGTTTCTGGCCAACATGGCACCGGTCGTCGTCATCATCCTGCTGGTCCTCATCGGCCTGTCACCGCTGTTGTTCCGCGGCTTTTCGGCGGTCGATCCCGGTCGGGTCGCCGATGTCATGACCCTGAAAGAGCATGAGGTCATCAAAGATCGACGGCTGCTCGTCAAGTGCGGCGTCGTGATGCTCGCGGTGCTCATCGGGTTCATCGTGTCGCCGATGATCCATATGGCGCCGTCGCTGGTAGCAATGTTGGGCGCCGGGGTGCTCATCTTGGTGTCCGGGGTCGAGCAGTCGGACTACCTCTCGCACGTCGAATGGGACACTCTGCTTTTCATGGTCGGGCTCTTCATCATGGTGGGCGCTCTGCTCAAAACTGGGGTTATCCAGATTCTGGGCCATCTGGCGGCCGATGCCACTGGGGGCAATGCGTTGCTGGCGACCATGTTGATCCTGGTTTTCTCGACGGTGGTATCCGGTGTCATCGACAACGTCCCGTACGTGGCCACGATGACACCGATCGTCAGCCACCTGGCTCCCACGATGGCGGCCCATTACCACCATCACGTGCTGTGGTGGTCGCTGGCGCTCGGCGGTGACTTGGGCGGCAACCTGACTGCCGTCGGGTCCACCGCCAACATCGTCATGCTCGGCATCGCCGTGCGCTCCGGCTACTCCATTTCTTTCTGGGAGTTCACCCGCAAGGGCATCGTCATTACCGCGATCTCCACCGTGGTTTGCGCGATCTACTTGTGGCTGCGTTATTTCGTGCTCAGCTGACCGGTCCAATCGACGCGCAATTCGCTGAGCACTGTACCGCTGACCGGAGTTCACCTTTCGTTTACTGTTCGACCGAAACCTGTTGCGATACAACCTAAGCCCACACAATCGGGCCAGGTTTGTGGTATAAGCTGCGGGCCTGTGTGGGAGATCGTCAAAGACCGCGGCCGCGAACATCGACTCCCTCGTCCTGCGCCTGCCGGCCGAAGCACCAAAGCACTGATCCAGCGTTCGGGGGAACTGCGCAAATGATGTACTACGCGATCGGCGTCTTCTTGCTCGCCTACGCCTTCATCATCAGCGAGCGATTCAACAAGACCACCGTCGCGCTGGTCGGCGCCGCGCTGATGGTCTTACTGCCCGCGATGGACTCTGCCGACGTGTTCTACTCCCAGGACAACGGAATCGACTGGGATGTCATCTTTTTGATGCTCGGGATGATGATGATCGTGAGTGTCCTGCGTCAGACCGGTGTCTTCGAATACCTCGCGATCTGGGCTGTCAAGCGCGCCAACGGCTCGCCGATGCGCATCATGATGCTGCTCATGGTGGTGATGGCGTTCGCCTCGGCCATCTTGCCCAACGTCGTCTCGGTGTTGCTGATCGCCCCAGTCACGTTACTGGTCTGCGATTCGCTCGAGATCAATCCCGTACCGCTGCTGATGGCCGAGGTGTTCGCCTCCAACGTCGGCGGCGCGGCGACACTGGTCGGTGACCCGCCGAACATCATCATCGGCGCCCGCAAGGCCCTGTCCTTCAACGCCTTTCTGACGAACATGGCTCCGATCGTGGTCGTCGTGCTGCTGGTGCTGCTCGCCGTGTCACCGGTTGTGTTCCGCGGCCTTCCGGCCGTCAGCGCCGAAAAAGTCGCCGACGTCATGTCGCTGCAAGAAGGCGAAGCGATCCGAGATCGCCGGCTGCTGATCAGGTGTGGCGTTGTGATGGTCGTGGTGCTGGCCGGGTTCATCCTCTCCCCTGCTGTACACGTCGCACCGTCGTTGATCGCATTGATAGGCGCTGGCGCTTTGATCCTGACATCACGGTTGGAACAATCCGAGTACCTGTCCAACGTGGAATGGGACACCCTGCTGTTCATGGTCGGCCTGTTCGTGATGGTGGGCGCACTGTTCAAGACCGGGGTCATCAAGTATCTGGGCGAACTGGCAGCCGATCTCATCGGTGGCAATGTCCTCTTGACCACGATGCTGATCCTGGGCATTTCGACAGTGGTGTCCGGATTTATCGACAACGTGCCCTACGTTGCCACGATGACGCCGATCGTCAGCCACCTGGCCGCGACGATGACGGGCCCGCACCACCACCACGTGCTGTGGTGGTCGCTGGCACTCGGCGGCGATTTGGGCGGCAACCTGACCGCCGTCGGGTCCAGCGCCAACATCGTCATGCTCGGCATCGCGTTGCGCTCCGGGCACCCCATTTCTTTTTGGGAATTCACCCGCAAGGGCATTGTGATCACCACGATCTCCACGGTGCTATGCGGGCTGTACTTGTGGTTGCGGTACTTCGTCCTCGCGTAGTTGTCAGCGCGTCAACAGCGCGAAGCACTCAATGTGATGGGTCAGGGGGAACGAGTCGAACACCGCGATCTTGTCGACCGCATAGCCGTGCTGCTGGTACAAACCGATATCCCTGGCGAATGATGCCGCCTCGCAACCGATATGCACCAACCGCGGGACCTCGGCGGCGGCCAGCAGGTCGATCACGTCACGTCCCGCACCGGTGCGCGGTGGATCCAGCACCGCAACGTCGGCACCTCGGCGTTGACTGGCCAGTGCCCGCCGCACCGAATCGGTGATCACACTCACCTGACCGAGATCTGCCAGCGTCGTGCGGGCCGCTCGTGAAGCGGCCCGTGAGCTGTCGACGCTCACCACCTGGCCGGACTCCCCCACCGCGTCAGCCAGTACGGCGGCGAAAACCCCTACGCCACCATAAAGATCCCAGGCGGTCATCCCCGGGCACGGTTGAGCCCAGTCGCGCACCAGTTCGCTGTAGGTCCGGGCCGCGTCACGATGGGCCTGCCAGAACGCCGTCACTGGTACCTGCCAGTTGTAGCCGCCCGCCCGCTGCACGCCCCGGTCGCTGCCCTCGACCACCTCGCTCGACGTTCGCCGGCCCTGTCGCGCAGTGCACACCACATGCCGCTGATCGTCGTCGTCGATGACGACGTGCAGCTGCGCGCCGGGCGGCCACGCGGTGCCGGCCAGACCGTCGGTCATCCCGGCCCGCAGCTGACCGCAGTTGAGGTCGGCAACCAGCTCATCGCTGCGGTAGCGATGAAATCCGGCACGGCCGTCGACGCCGACATCAAGCCGGACCCTGGTTCGCCATCCGGTAGGCCCCATCGGCGACAGCGGTTCGACGAGTCCGCTCCATTGGTAATTACCAAGGCGGGCAAGCTGATTGGACACCACCTCAGCTTTGAGCGCACGTGCCGCCGCCGGGTCGACGAAAGCCAGATCGCAGCAACCTGCGCCCTCCACCCCGGCGATCGGGCATAGCGACGCCCTGCGGTCATCCGACGGCTCGATCACCTCGATCGCCTCGGCGTGCCAATAGGAACCACGATCCGCGGTGACCCGCACCCGCACCCGCTCACCGGGCAGCGCATAGCGGACGAACACCACCCGGCCGTCGTAACGCGCCACGCAGCTACCCCCGTTGGCCGGCGCGCCGGCGGTCAACGTCAGGTCACCCAGCGCAGGTGCTGGCCCCACGGTCGATTCGGTGGTCAATCGAAGATCCCTCGACGAGCGTCGCCAGGCGCGCCATGCGGCTGCATCGTCTTGAGTCGCTCCGACGAACTCAGTTGCCAGGGAACCGATGTCACCATCACCCCCGGCATGAAGAGTAACCGGCCTTTGAGCCGTAGCGCGCTCTGGTTGTGCAGCAGGTGCTCCCACCAGTGTCCCACGACATACTCCGGAAGGAAGATCGTCACCACGCTACGCGGGGATTCCTTGCTCACTCGTTTGACGTAATCCAGTATCGGGCGGGTGATTTCGCGGTACGGCGAAGCGATGACCTTCAGCGGCACGCTGATATCGCTTTCCTCCCATCTGCGAACCAGATCACGGGTTTCCCCATCGTCGACGCTCACAGTGACGGCCTCCAGCACATCGGGCCGCGTAGCACGCGCGTAAGCCAGCGCGCGCAACGTCGGCAGATGCAACTTCGACACCAGCACCACGGCGTGGTTGCGGCTGGGCAGAACAACTTCAGCGTCTTGTGCAGCCTGCTCTTCCAGCTCCCGGCTGACGGCATCGTAATGCTTGCGGATCATTTTCATCAGGACGAAGAGCAAAACCATCGCGACAACAGCGATCCAAGCTCCGGCAAGGAATTTGGTGATCGATACCACCAACAGGACTGCGCCGGTGGCCACGAACCCGATCGTGTTGATCACCCGGGAGCGCAGCATCGTTCGCCGGACCGCCGGATCGGTCTCATTGCGCAGCAGCCGAGTCCAGTGTCGGACCATGCCGATCTGGCTCAGCGTGAACGAGATGAACACCCCGACGATGTAGAGCTGGATGAGCGCGGTGACCTGCGCGCGGAACGCGATGATCGCCGCGAGAGCCGCCAGCGCCAGGAACACGATGCCGTTGGAGAACGCCAACCGGTCGCCCCGCGTATGTAGTTGGCGTGGAAGGTAACTGTGCTGCGCTAGCACCGAGCCCAGCACCGGGAACCCGTTGAACGCGGTGTTGGCCGCCAATACCAGGATGAGCGCGGTCACTACGGCAATCAGCAGAAAGCCGATGTGGAAGCTGCCGAAAACCGCCTGGGCGATCTGCGTCACCAGGGTCTTCTGCTGATAGTCGCGCGGTATACCGGCGAGTTGCGTGGCGGGATCCTCGACAACTTGGACCTTGGTCTTCTCCGCGAGCAGGATGATGCCCATGAAAAGGCTGACCGCGATGGTGCCCAGCAGCAGCAGTGTCGTTGCCGCATTGCGCGACTTGGGTTTCTGAAATGCCGGCACTCCGTTGCTGATCGCTTCGACTCCGGTCAGCGCCGCGCAGCCCGATGAGAACGACCGCGCCACCAGGAACATCATCGCGAAGCCGGCGATCTGGGCGCGCTCGGCGTGCATCACGAAGCCGGCGGATTCGGCGCGTAGCGGGTCGCCCAACACGTAGATCCGGAACACTCCCCAGGCGAGCATGAGGCCGACGCCGATGATGAACGCGTAGGTAGGGACGGCGAAGGCCACCCCGGACTCGCGCACGCCGCGCAGGTTCATCGCCATCACCAGCAGGATCGCGGCAACACAGAAGAGCACCTTGTGGTTGGCCACGAAGGGAATGGCCGATCCGATGTTCGACATGGCCGATGCGGTCGAAACAGCCACCGTGAGAACATAATCCACCAACAGCGCGCTCGCGACGGTAAGGCCGGCGTTGGCACCCAGGTTGGTGGTGACCACTTCGTAGTCGCCGCCGCCGGAAGGATAGGCATGCACGTTCTGCCGGTAGCTGGCCACCACGACCAGCATCACTGCTGCCACCGCCAGACCGATCCACGGTGTCAGCGAATACGCCGCGAGCCCGGCCACCGAGAGCATCAGAAAGATCTCCTCGGGGGCGTAAGCCACCGAGGACAACGCGTCGGAAGCGAACACCGGCAAGGCGATCCGCTTGGGCAGCAGGGTGTGGCTCAGCCGATCGCTGCGAAACGGCCGACCCAAAACCAGCCGACGTGTCGCGGTCGAAAGTTTGGACACGAGAGCCAAGAGTAAGCCCACCGGGGATTGCCGGTACGGTTCTCTAGACGACAATGTTCCGGCCCAACCGGCTGGCCATCCTCCCGGGAGGATCCGCAGTGCGAGTGGTTGTGATGGGGTGTGGCCGGGTGGGGTCGTCGGTCGCCGATGGATTGTCTCGGATCGGCCACGACGTCGCGGTCATCGACAGCGACAGCACCGCGTTCGGCCGGCTGAGCCCCGACTTCTCCGGTCAGCGCGTGCTCGGCCTGGGCTTCGACCGAGACGTGCTGCTCAGGGCCGGTATCGAGGAAGCCGACGCGTTTGCCGCGGTGTCATCCGGCGACAACTCCAACATCATTTCGGCCCGGCTGGCGCGGGAGATCTTCCGGGTTCCGCGGGTTGTCGCGCGGATCTACGACGCCAAGCGGGCTGAGGTCTATGAACGACTCGGCATTCCCACGATTGCCACCGTGCCCTGGACCACCGATCGACTACTCGCTGCGCTTACCCGCGAGGGCGAAACCACCAAGTGGCGAGACCCGACCGGGACCGTTGCCGTCGCCGAAGTCACGCTGCACGAGGACTGGGTCGGCCGCCGGGCCACCGATCTCGAGACGGCCACCGGCGCGCGGGTGGCGTTCTTGATCCGATTCGGCACCGGCATCCTGCCGGATCCCAAGACCGTCATCCAGGCCGGCGATCAGGTCTACGTCGCCGCCATATCCGGCCGCGTGGCAGAGGCATTGGCCATCGCCGCGCTGCCGCCGAGCGAGGACCTCGAGCCGTGAAACGCGCCGACGACGATGCAGAGCGCAGCGATGAGGTGGGGGCACCTCCCGCTTGCGGGGGAGAGCGGCGCAGATGAAAGTTGCTATTGCCGGAGCGGGCGCGGTCGGCCGCTCGGTCGCCCGCGAACTCCTGGAAAACGGCCACGACGTGTCGCTGATCGAGCGCAACCCCGAGCACATCGACGTCGACGCCATCCCCGCCGCGCACTGGCGACTCGGCGACGCCTGCGAGATGAGCGTGCTGCAGTCGTTACACCTCGAGGACTTCGACGTCGTGATAGCCGCCACCGGCGACGACAAGGCGAACGTGGTGCTCAGCTTGCTGGCCAAAACCGAGTTCGCGGTCACCCGGGTAGTGGCCCGGGTCAACGATCCCCGCAACGAATGGCTGTTCACCGATGCCTGGGGCGTCGACGTAGCGGTGTCCACGCCGCGGATGCTGGCCTCCTTGATCGAGGAGGCCGTCTCGGTCGGCGACCTGGTGCGCCTGATGGAGTTTCGGAGCGGTCAGGCCAACCTGGTCGAGATCACGCTGCCCGACGACACGCCGTGGGGTGGCAAACCGGTGCGAAAATTGCAGTTGCCGCGCGACGCTGCGCTGGTAACGATTCTGCGCGGGCCCAGGGTGATCGTGCCGCAGAACGACGAGCCGCTGGAAGGTGGCGACGAGTTGCTGTTCGTGGCCGTCACCGAGGTGGAAGAGGAGCTGCGTCAGCTGATGCTGCCGCCGCACTGACAGCGGCCGTCTCCGTCTCCAGCGCGCGCCGCGCCACCTTGATCGCCAAGTAGGTCACCAGCGCGGACGCTGCGGTCAGCGGCCAGCCCATCGCGATCCGTGCCACCACCAGCCAGCCCGTGTGGTCGGTCTGATAGAGCAAGTGCTGCACCACGAAGCGCGCGCCGAAGACCAGCACCCAGGTGAGCGTGGCGACATCGAAGGCATAAACGGCACGGCGCACCTCGCGCCAGGCTCGATCGTGTCCACCCAACCAGCTCCAGATGTAACCGACTACCGGTCGCCGGACCAGGATGGACACCGCGAATAACGCCGCCCACATCAGCGATGTCCAAATGCCCAGCAGGAAATAGCCCTTGGACTCCCCCACCAGGTAGGCGATCAGTGCGCAGACCGCGACGCCGATGAATCCCGAGACCGCCGGTTGCGCGGACTGGCGCCGGATCAGCCGCCACAGCAGGATGAGCGTGGCAATGCCGAGGGCGGCGCCCGCCGCCGCCGACAGGCCCAGCAGCCTCGAGGTGCCGACGAAGACCAGCACCGGCAGCGCGGAGTAGATCATCCCCGGCACGCCACCCAGCTGCGCCATCACCCGGTCGGCCGGGGAGCGGACGGCAGCTACGGACCGAGCTTCGCTGTCGGCGGCTGGCGTCATGTCGCTGGCTTCTGTCGCGCGGTTCACTTGTGGCTTCACCGCTGAATTTCGTAGTGCGGGTTGTAAATCGCCTTGCTGCCGTTGTCCAGCTTGCCGAGCCGGCCGTGCACCCGCAGCGTGCGGCCCGATTCGATTCCCGGGATCCGGCGTTGCCCCAACCACACCAGGGTCACGGTGTCGGTGCCGTCGAACAGTTCGGCGCGCACGCCGTCGGCGCAACCCTTGGCGTTGGTTTCCACGCAGCGCAGCGTTCCGACCATCGTGACCTCCTGGCCTCGCTCACAGTCGATGGCGCGCTGCGCGCCGGTGTTGACGGCCTCGTCGGACAACTTTTCCGCGTCACGCTGCTCGGGGTCCTCCGTCAACCGACGAGTCAGCCGGCGCAAATAACCTTCCGCCGCCATACCCTTCTCCTGACCGTTCTTTAGGCCCATCTTCCACGGGTGGAAGCCGATCCTCTCACGCCAACGGACACCGTAGACCGGTTAGTTCCCCACCGCTACGACGCCCCGTCGTGCCGGATACGAATACCCGCGTGCGCCCGGGCAATATCTAGGTGTGGCTATCGACCTGAGCGGAGTGACGACCGTCATGCTGCCGGGAACAGGGTCCGACGACGACTACGTGACCCGAGCGTTCGCCGGACCGCTGTGCGATGCCGGCGCGCGGATCCTGGCCCCGCCGCCGCGGCCGGATCAATTGATCGACGGCTACCTGACCGCGTTGGACGATGCCGCGCGCGGTGGTCGGATCGCCGTCGGCGGTGTTTCGATCGGCGCCGCGGTGGCCGCGGCGTGGGCACTACGCCATCCAGACCGGGCGGTGGCCGTGTTGGCCGCACTGCCGGCGTGGACCGGTCCGCCCGGCGACGCTCCCGCCGCCATCGCGGCACGGCAGTCCGCGCAACAGCTGCGCCAGGACGGCCTGGCCGCGACGACGGCCCAAATGCGGGCGTCCAGCCCGCCGTGGCTGGCCGAAGAGCTGACCCGGTCCTGGCGTAGCCAGTGGCCGCAGCTACCCGACGCCATGGAAGAAGCGGCGACCTATATCGCCCCCTCCCACATCCAGCTGCAGCAGCTGGCGGTGCCCATGGGCGTCGCCGCCGCCACCGACGACCCGATTCACCCCCTCGCCGTCGGGCAGGAATGGGCAGCCGCGGCACCGCGCGCAGCGTTGTGCACGGTGACGCTGGATCAGATCGGCGCCGACCCCGCGGCGCTTGGTGCGGCCTGCCTGGCAGCGCTAGGAGCCGCCTGAGTCGATTGCCCGCCTTCTCCTCAGGCCGTACCGGCCTGCATCGTCGGCGGGCTAGCCGTTGGTCGTGCTGCGCAGCTGCTGCATCGCCGACCCGCCGGCACTGCGGCGCGCGGTCGTCTCGTCGTCCCCCCCGACGTTAGGGTCCGGCGGCGCGACCGGCTGTCCCTCTGCCGCGCCCCGCGCGGCCGCGGCCTCGCGCAGCTGCGACGCCATCGGCTCGGGCAGCTGCACAGCTAGCGGCGTCCGAACCGGCAACGGAGTATCGCCGCGACGAACGACGGTGTCCACCAATGCTTCCCGAGCTTCATCGGTCAACGCGTCGATGGTTTCGGCTGGGCCGTTCACAACGCAGCGGATCATCCAGCGGTAGCCGTCGACGCCGATGAACCGCACCACACCCGTCGCGGTGCCGACCACCTCCCGGCCCCAGCGGCCATCCTGGATGCTCACCGCGGCCCCGTCCTTGCGCAGCGAGTCGGCCAGCTCGGCGGCCACCTCACGCCACAAACCGCCGGTCTTGGGTGCCGCGTAAGCAGCAACGGTGAAGCGGCCGTGAGAGGTCACCACCCATATCGCGCTGGGAATCCCGGATTCGGTCAGCTCGACTTGCAGCTGGGCCGACGCGGGCATCGGCAGCAACACCGAACCGAGATCAAGGCGGCCCGCTTCTGCGGCCGCGGTGTCGTCGAAATCCTCGATGTCGAACGGCCCCTCCACATCGTCGACGGCCGCGTTCTTGACTGGACTTTCCGGTGCCGCGGGCGGGGCCGACACTTCCGGGGCTACCGGCTCGTCGGCTGGCTCGTCTTTGGCTCTGTGTCTACCGAGTGCCATTACCAGCGCCGCCCCTTCTCAGTCGCCTCGCTTGCATCTTCGCCGGAGGGATCACAAGCTCGCGTGTCCGCCGGAGGAGCCGTGGCCACCCTGGCCACGGGAGGTTTCGGCCAGCCCGGCCTCGTCGAACGACGCCACCTCGACCAACTCAACCAACTCGACGCGCTGTACCAACAGCTGGGCGATTCGGTCGCCGCGATGCACGACGATCGGTGTGGCGGGGTCAAGGTTGATCAGCGCGACCTTGACCTCGCCGCGGTAGCCCGAATCGATGGTGCCCGGGCTGTTGACGATCGAAAGCCCTGCCCGCGAAGCTAATCCGGACCGCGGGTGCACCAACCCGACCATTCCGAACGGGATGGCAACCGCGATCCCGGTCCGCACCAGCGCACGATGCCCGGGCGCTAGTTCGACGTCTTCGGCGCTGTAGAGATCAACGCCGGCGTCACCATCGTGGGCACGGGTGGGCAGCGGAAGCCCGGGGTCGAGACGCACAACCGCCAGACTGTTCGACACGGGGGCACAGATTACCCTTGACCGAGTGTCAGGTACGCGGGTCGCGCCGCAAAGCGTGCGGTATCGCGAGCGTTTGTGGGTGCCGTGGTGGTGGTGGCCGCTGGGTTTCGCGTTGGCGGCGATCGTTGCGTTGGAAGTCAACCAGGGCGTGCCGAGCATCCCGCGCTGGCTGCCGTTCGCGCTGCTGTTCGTAGTGGCCGCCGGAGCGCTGCTCTGGCTGGGTCGAATCGAGATCCGGGTAACCGCCGGCGATAGCGGAGCCGAATTGTGGGCCGGCGAGGCGCATCTGCCCGTCACGGTGATCGCCCGGTCCGCAGAAATCCCCCGCTCGGCCAAGTCGGCGGCATTGGGACGCCAGCTCGACCCCGCGGCCTACGTCGTGCACCGCGGCTGGGTAGGCCCCATGGTGCTGGTCGTGCTGGACGACGTCGACGACCCGACGCCGTATTGGCTAGTGAGCTGCCGTCACCCGGAGCGGGTGTTGTCGGCATTGCGCAGCTGACGCCCGGCGACGATGCGGGCGGCGCATCCGCCCGAGGAGGAGGCGGGCAATCCACCTTGTCAGGCCGCGCAGTCGGTACAGATCATCACGCCGTTTTTCTCGCTGGCCAGCCGACTGCGGTGTTGCACGAGAAAGCAGCTTGAGCAAGTGAACTCGTCAGCCTGCTTGGGAATCACACGCACGGACAACTCTTCGCCGGACAGGTCGGCACCAGGCAGCTCGAAAGACTCGGCAGATTCTGACTCGTCGACGTCGACAACGGCCGACGCCGCTTCGTTTCGGCGTGCCTTCAGTTCCTCCAAGGAATCCTCGGAAACCTCGTCGGTTTCGGTACGCCTTGGGGCGTCGTAATCGGTAGCCATCATCGTGTCCCCTCGTAACCTTGCAAGCAAAGCTTTGTACCAGCGTCGAACGCATCCACCAAACGATTCGTGCCCTTATACCCGGGTGTTCAAGTGTGATTTACGTCACACCTCGGATTTAACTGCGTTACCTCGCGCTAAACATCCCGTTTAGAGTGCGTACGTGGTCGCGCAAATCACCGAAGGCACCGCTTTCGACAGGCACGGTCGACCCTTCCGTCGCCGCAACGCCCGTCCCGCGATCTTCCTGCTCGTCGTGCTGCTGGTCGCGACCGCAGTGGTGTGGACGATGGCCCTTACCCGCCCGCCCGATGTCCATGAGGCCGCGGCGTGCAACCCGCCGCCGCAGCAGCCGGATCCAGGAGCGCCGCACCTGGGCACACCGGTTTCGCGCAGCACGATGATCAACGTCGCACCGGCCAAACTCGCCGACACCAAAATCCACGTCCTGAACGCCAGCGGGCGGGGTGGTCAGGCCGCCGACGTCGCCGGTGCAATGAAAGACCTGGGTTTCGCGCAGCCGACCGCCGCCAACGATCCGGTCTACGCCCACGCCAGGCTGAGCTGCCAGGGCCAGATCCGCTTCGGTGACGCCGGCCAGGCCGGGGCTGCAGCGGTATGGCTGGTGGCCCCGTGCGCCGAGATGTATCGCGATGACCGCACCGACGATTCCGTCGACCTGGTTCTCGGCACCGAGTTCGGCGCCTTGGCACACAGCGACGACATCGACGCGGTGCTCGCCGGATTGCGCCCGGGCGACGCTGAGCCGGCCGATCCCGCACTGTTGGCGAAGATTCACTCGACCAACTGCTGACCGCCGTCGATCAGCCCGGAATCGGAGCGAGGCCGTCGAATTGCTCCAGGGCTGCGAGTAACTGGTCAGCGATACCGGGCGCCGCGGCGACGACCAGGGCGGCTGTTCGCTGCGGGTCATCCGGGTCAGGCAACACCACCCGGGCACCCGCCTCGGCGGCGATCAGCGCCCCGGCCGCACAGTCCCAGACATGCAGGCCGTGCTCGTAGTAGGCGTCCAGCCGGCCTGCTGCCACCATGCACAAATCCATTGCCGCAGAGCCGATTCGACGCACGTCACGAACGACCGGCAGGACCTTGGCGACCAGCGCTGCCTGGACCGTGCGACGTCGCCTGGAGTAGGCGAACCCGGTGCCCACCAGTGCCATCGACAAATCGTCGACGGCGGTGCACCGGAGCGGATGGGTGCCCTCGGTGTCGATGACATGTGCACCCAGTCCAGCGGCAGCCGAGTACACCTGCCCGCCCATGACGTCAGCGACCGCGCCGGCCACCGACACGCCATCGACTTGAGCTGCCACCGACACCGCATAGGCCGGGATCCCGTATACGAAATTCACCGTTCCATCGATCGGGTCGAGCACCCAGGTGACGGTGCCGGCGGTGGCCGCCGGGTCGGCCGGTCCGCCGATTTCCTCGCCGAGAACCGGATCGCCGGATCGCAGCTGTGCCAATCGATCACGCAAAAACCGTTCGGTCTCGGTGTCCACGATGGTGACCGGGTCGGTCGGCGTCGTCTTGGTTCGCACCGCATCGTTGTCCCCGGTGGGCGCGTCGGGGCCGAACACCTCGCTGCGACGGCGCCGGACGAACGCCGCCGCTTCGGCGGCCAACTCTTCGGCCACCGAACGCAGATGCGCCGGTTGGTTCGTTAGCGTGCTCACCGGTCCATCGCATCACAGTTGCCGCCGGACTATCCCGGTGGCGCGTCCGACGCGACCGGCCGAACAGGCCAGCAACCGCGCACCACGCATTAGGGTGTGGGCGGACACCGCAGGCTCGCCGAGGAGATTCGATGACCGGTACCGACCCGACCACCGCCTCGCCCGGGACCGATGTGCCCGATACGCCGGCGCGCCGGGGTTTCGGCATCGACGTCGGCGGCAGTGGCATCAAGGGCGGAATTGTCGACCTGAACACCGGCCAACTGATCGGCGATCGCTACAAGCTGCTGACACCCCAGCCGGCCACGCCGGCGGCGGTGGCCAAGACCATCGCCGCCGTCGTCAACGAATTCGGGTGGTCCGGCCCGCTCGGGGTGACCTACCCGGGTGTGGTCACGCACGGCATCGCGCGGACCGCGGCCAACGTCGACAAGTCCTGGATCGGCGTCAACGCCCGCGACGTCATCAGCGCCGAGTTGGACGGCCGGCATGTCGCGGTTCTCAACGACGCCGACGCGGCCGGGCTCGCTGAACAGCACTACGGGGCAGGTAAGGACACCACCGGCGTGGTGGTGCTGCTCACATTTGGAACCGGGATCGGGTCAGCGGTCATTCACAACGGGATTTTGCTGCCCAATACCGAGTTCGGCCACCTCGAGGTCGGGGGCAAAGAGGCTGAACACCGCGCCGCCTCATCGGTCAGGGACAACCGCGGCTGGAGCTACAAAAGGTGGGCCAAGCAGGTGACGAGGGTGCTGGTCGCTATCGAGAACGCGATGTGCCCGGAACTGTTCATCGCTGGCGGCGGGATCAGCCGCAAAGCCGACCAATGGGTGCCTCTGCTGGAAAACCGCACTCCGGTGGTCGCCGCCGCCCTGCAGAACACGGCGGGAATCGTCGGCGCGGCGATGGCGGCGACCAGCGACGTGACCCACTGAATTTGCGCGCTCTGACCGGGGTATTGCCGGGCTGTCGTTACAATGGTCTCCGGCAGCCGCCTGACCGAGCGCGGCGAATATCCACACTGATAATCGACGCCGACATTCGACATAGCCGACAGTTTCCGGTTGAGCATGCCTTGAGCACCGGAAGTGAGTCCTACCGAAGGGGTTTACGTGGCAGCGACCAAAGCACGACCGGCAGCCGAGGAGCCGGTGAAGCGCACCGCCGCCAAGTCCCATGCCACCGCCGGGGCAAAAGGTTCGACGGCCAAGTCGTCCAACGGCGCGGCCACCGCACGAGGGGCCACCAAAGCACCAACCAAGGCAGCGGCGAAGACAGCGACACGGGCCGCTAAAGCACCGGCAAAGTCCGCCAAAGCCGCGCCGGCCAAGGGCCGCCCTGCCACCAAGAGCGCGGCCGCCAAATCCGCGCCGGTCCGGGGCCGCGCGAAGAAGGCGACGTCGTCGCACGACGCCGCCAAAGAGGTCGAGGTCGTCGCAGACGAGATCGACGTCGCAGAAGAAGTCGACGAGCTCGACGGTGAGCCCGACATCGAAGCCGTGCCGGTCGAGGAAATCGACCTCGAAGTAGACCTGAGCCTCGACGAACTCGAGGACGACACGCCCGACAGTGACGACGCCGAGGCCGACCCGGCCGAAACCGAAGAGGACCCCGAAGCGAGCACCCCCAAGGTCGCCGACGAAGCACCAGCCGGCGAGGAAGAGATCGTCGAGCCGAGCGAAAAAGACAAAGCCTCAGGCGATTTCGTTTGGGACGAAGACGAGTCCGAGGCGCTGCGGCAAGCCCGCAAGGACGCCGAGCTCACCGCATCGGCGGACTCGGTTCGGGCTTACCTCAAGCAGATCGGCAAAGTGGCGCTGCTCAACGCCGAAGAAGAAGTCGAGCTGGCCAAGCGGATCGAGGCCGGCCTCTACGCCACGCAACTGATGGCCGAGCTGAGCGATCGCGGCGAGAAGTTGCCCGCCGCCCAGCGCCGTGACATGGCGTGGATCTGCCGCGACGGCGACCGCGCGAAAAACCATCTGCTGGAAGCAAACCTGCGGCTGGTGGTTTCACTCGCCAAGCGCTACACCGGCCGCGGCATGGCCTTTCTCGACCTGATCCAGGAAGGGAATCTCGGCCTGATCCGGGCGGTCGAAAAGTTCGACTACACCAAGGGTTACAAGTTCTCCACGTACGCGACCTGGTGGATCCGCCAGGCGATCACCCGCGCGATGGCCGACCAGGCCCGCACCATCCGCATCCCGGTGCACATGGTCGAGGTGATCAACAAGCTGGGCCGCATTCAGCGCGAGCTGCTGCAGGACCTGGGTCGCGAGCCCACGCCTGAAGAGCTGGCCAAAGAAATGGACATCACCCCGGAGAAGGTGCTGGAGATCCAGCAGTACGCCCGGGAACCGATCTCGCTGGATCAGACCATCGGCGACGAGGGCGACAGTCAGCTCGGCGACTTCATCGAGGACAGCGAAGCGGTGGTGGCCGTCGACGCGGTGTCCTTCACCCTGCTGCAAGACCAGCTGCAGTCGGTACTCGAGACGCTCTCAGAGCGCGAGGCCGGCGTGGTACGGCTGCGCTTCGGCCTGACCGACGGCCAGCCCCGCACCCTCGACGAGATCGGCCAGGTCTACGGCGTGACCCGCGAACGCATCCGCCAGATCGAGTCGAAGACGATGTCGAAGTTGCGCCACCCGAGCCGCTCGCAGGTCCTGCGCGACTACCTGGACTGAGCGGTTCAGAAGCTGTCGCCAGCGCCAGTCAGCCGACGGCGACCAAACGATAAGTGGCGCAACAGGATGCGAGCATGCTGCTCGGTTCACCACCTGGAGCACCCTTCTGACTCGCCGAAATTCGGCTGCGCCGATGATCCCACTGGCCTAATTTGGCCAGATGTCGGCCAGCCGCATCCTTATCTCGTCCGGATCCGAATTCGAGTCCAGCGTCGGCTACTCGCGCGCGGTCCGGATCGGTCCCCACATCGCCGTAGCCGGCACAACGGGCCCGGGACCGGCTGATGACATCGGCGCCCAGACCCGAGAAGCCCTGCGCCGCATCGAGGTCGCTCTCAACCAGGCAGGAGCGACGCTTCGCGACGTGGTCCGCACTCGGATCTATGTGACCGACATCGCCCGCTGGCGCGAAGTCGCGGCCGCGCATTCCGAGGTCTTCGGTGAGATTCGACCCGCGGCCACCATGGTCGAGGTCGCCGCGCTCATAGCGCCGGAGTTGTTGGTGGAGATCGAAGCCGACGCCTACTCGCCAGACGATCCCCCGATCGGTGGGAAGCTGCCGTCAGCGCCAGGCAGGTAACTGGTGACGCTGATCACAGCGTCGACAGGTAGCGGTCCATACAAATGCGGGAACAGCATCGACTCCGGATCCGTTGAAACCCCTAGTTCCCAATGAACGGGTGCGTCCAGACGCTCGGGGTCGATGTGTAGCAATACCACGTCGTCGCGACCGCGAAAAAGGCGGTTGGCCGGCAGGTGTACCTGCTCCGGCGTCGACAGATGGACGAATCCAGCGCTGGCAAGCGACTCGGGGCGCAACTCGCCCCGGATCCTGGCCGACGACCACTCATCGGAGGGACACAGGTGCACCAGCACCGCCGGACGGTGGCTCATACCGCCATCCTGCCGAAGCGTCAAAAGCACAGGCGTGAGAAACGACACAGCGGGTAAACCCGCGGTGAAGAAGGCCAAACGCGTTGACATCTGAGACAGTGGATCAAGGCCAGAAGGAGTAGCCATGAACGCGACTTTGACCAGTCCCGAGCTAACCAGGGCTGATCGGTGTGATCGGTGCGGCGCTGCCGCGCGCGTTCGCGCCACGTTGCCCTCAGGCGCCGAACTCCTCTTTTGCCAGCACCACGCCAACGAGCACGAGGCCAAGTTGATCGAGGCATCCGCCGTGCTTGAAACCAGCGCCATCCCGCTGGAAGCCTAAGCCGCGACTCGCCACCTGCGATCCTGGCGGTAGGGCCGTTCGTCAGTAATCCTGAACGGGTCATGAGCGACCTACCAGTGAAGCCTTCGCGCCACCACATCTGGCGTGTCACTCGACGGGCGCTGTCCAAGAGCTGGGACGACTCGATCTTCTCCGAGTCCGCGCAGGCCGCGTTCTGGTCGGCGCTGTCTCTGCCGCCGCTGCTGCTGGGAATGCTGGGCAGCCTCGCTTACGTGGCGCCGCTATTCGGGCCCGACACGATGTCGGTGATCGAGCAACGCCTGGTGTCGATGTCGAACAAGATTTTCTCGCCGAGCGTGGTCCACGAGATCATCGAACCGACGATCGCCGACATCGATCGGGGTGCCCGCGGTGAAGTGGTGTCGTTGGGCTTTGTCATTTCACTGTGGGCCGGATCATCGGCAATCTCCGCGTTCGTCGACTCGGTCGTCGAGGCCCACGACCAGACGCCGCTGCGCCATCCGGTGCGTCAGCGGCTGTTCGCGTTGCTTCTGTACGTGGTGATGCTGCTGTTTCTGATCGTCACCGCTCCGCTGATGGTGCGCGGCCCGCGCAAGCTTGCCCAGTTCATCCCCGACGGCTTGCAGGACGTGCTGGCCTACGTCTACTACCCTGCGCTGCTCACCGGCCTGATCGTCACCGTGGTGATCCTGTATCGGGTGGCCTTACCCGAGCCACTGCCGTCGCACCGACTGGTCTTCGGTGCGGCACTGGCCAGCGTGGCCTTCGTGGTCGCGACGCTGGGACTGCGGATCTATTTGTGGTGGATCACCGGCACCGGCTACACCTACGGCGCACTGGCCACACCAATCGCGTTTCTGCTGTTCGCGTTCTTCGCCGGCTTCGCGATCATGCTGGGCGCGGAGTTCAACGCCGCCATCCAGGAGGAGTGGCCGGCCCCGAGAACCCATGCCCACCGGCTGCGGCGGTGGCTGGTATCACGCGCCAAGGCCGAGACGGCGGCACCGGCCCAAGTCGCCGCCGATCGGGTCAGCCCCTCTTGAGCTTCTCGTAGATCCGCTTGCAGTCCGGGCATACCGGCGAGCCCGGCTTGGCCGCCTTCGTCACCGGGAACACCTCGCCGCACAGCGCCACCACATGCGTGCCCATCACGGCGCTTTCAGCGATCCTGTCCTTCTTGACGTAGTGGAAGTACTTGGGGGTGTCGCTGCCGGTCCCGTCGTCGACGCGTTCGTCGGTCTCGGTGCGCTCGATCGTCTGGGTATCCATGCCTCGTATTGTGCCGGAACCGGCTTCGACGAGGTGGCCGAAGTGTGGAACAGTGGAGAAATGAAGCGCGGCACTGAGCTGGGTTTCGACGACGACGGCCGACCGGTACTCATCACGGCCGCCGCTCCCTCCTACGAGGTGCAGCACCGCCAGCGGGTGCGTAAATACCTGACGCTGATGAGCTTCCGTATTCCAGCGCTGATACTGGCCGCCGTCGCATATGGCATATGGCACAACGGCTTGATCTCACTTCTGATCCTCGTCGCGTCGATCCCGTTGCCCTGGATGGCAGTGCTGATCGCCAACGACCGACCGCCGCGCCAGGCTGACGAACCGCGGCGATTCGACGGCGCAACGCGACGCACCCCGCTGTTCCCCACCGCCGAACGCCCCGCGCTCGAGCAGTACAGTCGCCCGGCGCCGCAACCACAGTCGCCGCCGCGGGAAGCTGACGGCTCCGAATAATCCGCGGCTGCAGCGCGTTCTCAGCACATTCTCAGACCGTGCCGACATCGCCGCACGTCAACGGGTGTGAGATGGCGGCCCAGTGGGAACTCCACCCCCAAGTTGGTCGTTGTACCTCATGACAGCGCACGCTTATCAGGAGGCCTCCATGGCAAATGCCACCACCAGCCGGGTTGACAGCGATCTGGATGCTCAGAGCCCAGCCGCCGACTTGGTGCGCGTGTATCTGAACGGGATCGGCAAAACGGCGTTGCTCAATGCCGCCGATGAGGTCGAGCTCGCCAAGCGCATCGAGGCCGGTCTCTACGCCCAGCATCTGCTGAACACCCGCAAGCGCCTCGGCGAGAACCGCAAACGCGAACTGGCCCTGGTAGTTCGTGACGGTCAAGCCGCACGAAGCCACCTACTGGAAGCCAACTTGCGGTTGGTCGTGTCGTTGGCGAAGCGCTACACCGGCCGCGGAATGCCACTGCTGGACCTCATCCAGGAAGGCAACCTGGGTTTGATCCGCGCGATGGAAAAGTTCGACTACACAAAGGGATTCAAATTCTCCACGTATGCGACCTGGTGGATCCGCCAAGCCATCACCAGGGGCATGGCCGACCAGAGCCGCACCATCCGGTTGCCGGTTCACCTGGTCGAGCAGGTCAACAAGCTCGCCCGAATCAAGCGCGAGTTGCACCAACACCTTGGCCGTGAAGCCACTGACGAAGAACTCGCCGCCGAGTCCGGCATCCCGGTCGAGAAGATCAACGACCTGCTGGAGCACAGCCGCGACCCGGTGAGCCTCGACATGCCGGTCGGTTCCGAGGAAGAGGCGCCGCTGGGTGATTTCATCGAGGACGCCGAAGCGATGTCCGCGGAGAACGCGGTGATCGCCGAGCTGCTGCACACCGACATCCGCACCGTGCTGGCAACGCTCGACGAGCGTGAGCATCAGGTGATCCGGTTGCGCTTCGGACTCGACGATGGACAGCCTCGCACCCTCGACCAGATCGGCAAGCTGTTCGGCCTGTCCCGCGAGCGGGTCCGGCAAATCGAGCGCGAGGTTATGTCCAAGCTTCGCAACGGTGAGCGGGCCGACCGCCTGCGGTCGTACGCCAGCTGACGACTCAGATCAGAACGACCCAGTATGCCCGCCGGACCACCGGCGGGCATACTGCTGTGCTGGAGTGTTAGCGGACCATTCGCGCAGCTGGGCAAGTAGACTCAGCGGCAATGGAGGGTGCGGAATGAACGACCTGGTTGATACCACCGAGATGTATCTGCGGACGATCTACGACCTCGAGGAAGAGGGTGTGACGCCGCTGCGTGCCCGGATCGCCGAACGGCTTGACCAGAGCGGACCCACCGTCAGCCAGACCGTGTCGCGGATGGAGCGGGACGGGCTGCTGCACGTGGCCGGTGACCGCCATCTCGAGCTCACCGACAAGGGCCGCGCGCTGGCCATCTCGGTGATGCGTAAGCACCGGCTCGCTGAGCGGCTGCTGGTCGACGTCATCGGATTGCCGTGGGAAGAAGTGCACGCCGAAGCTTGCCGGTGGGAGCACGTGATGAGCGAAGACGTCGAGCGACGGCTTGTGCAAGTCCTCAACAACCCGACCACCTCGCCGTTCGGCAACCCGATTCCGGGGCTGTTGGATTTGGGCGTCGGGCCTGGCTTCGGCGACGAGGAGCACAACCTGGTGCGGCTGACGGAGTTGCCGGCCGGATCTCCTGTCGCGGTCGTGGTGCGTCAACTCACCGAACACGTCCAGGGCGATATCGACCTGATCACCCGGCTCAAGGATGCCGGCGTGGTTCCCAACGCCCGGGTGACCGTCGAAACCAACCCGGCCGGCGGCGTGAAGATCGTGATACCCGGTCACGAGAACGTCAGCCTGCCGCACGAGATGGCTCACGCCGTCAAGGTCGAGAAGGTCTAGCTACACAGCTCGCCGGCCCAACGCCTGCCGAGGCGGCAGCCGCACACCCAGCCGCTTGGCCAGCCGGTATCCGGTGACCGCCAGTTCGCGAATGTGCTCGGGCCGCAGGCCTGATTGCAACGCCGTGTCGAGCATGCCTGCCATCCGATGGTCGGGCTGACAACGCAGCGCGGCCTCCAGCGCCACTCCGGCCAGTGGGCCGTCGCCGCGGACATAAGCACTGAACGCGACCAGCACCAGCGCCTCTACCCGCCACGGCGTCGGCAGGCTGCGCGACAACAGCGCCCACAACGACTCGGCCTCCCCTGCGCTCGCCCCGACCGCCAAGGCGTACATCGTGTCGCGGAATTCCACATCGCCCAGCGCGCAGGCCAGGCCGGCCAACTCGGCATCAGAGAGTTGTTGTCCCCCGCCAACCCGGGCGGCTGCGGCGATGGCGTTTTCGACGTCGCGGCGCACGCAGGCGCAAGGATCCGCACGGTGTGCGGCGTCCCGCACCGCGGCCTGATCACTGATCAGCCCGACCAGCGCCGGGCTTTCGGCGCGCTCATCGACCGCGATCACCGATTGCAGGTCAGCGCGCCGCGCATAGAGCCGACGGCCGTCCAGCACCGCCGCCACGGCCACCGGCGACGCGGTCGGGTCGTCGATGGCGCCGCCCGCGCCGCAGCCGTCCACGCAGTGCCAGCGACCGCCCGCGGCCACCCGGTCCACCACATGCGCGGCCCACAGCACGATGTCGCGCTGCGACAGCTCGTCGGTGAGCGCCGCACACAGGTCGCGGTACTCCTCGTTGCACCCCGGGCAGCCCGCGCCGTCGGCGTCGACAATGACCGCGATGGCCGCCTCCGGGCTGGCGGCCGAGGCCACCTCCGCGAGCGGCCCGATCTGGTGGGCGAGCGCCTCAGAGAGGTCGACCCGCATCACCGATCCCAGCTCTCCGTCGTCGATCGATATCAACACCAGCGATTTCTCCGGCACGAAGCCCAGCACGGCCGGGAGCGCGGCGATCACCGCGGCAGGGCGATTCAGTTCAAAGTCTTCTCGCTGCTTGGTCATGCCGCACACGCTGGCAAGCAGCACTGTCAGCCCGCGGGCGAGGCAGACCGCGCCGACCGTGCTCTGTGGACAAACGCGCAGCTGGGGACAACACGAACAGATTGTTCACATGTCTTTCGTCCCAGTCGGCGTGCGAGCGGCACAGAACCGGCGTAGATGTTTCCTCATGGGTTCGATGGTGGAGTACGACATGGTCGTCATCGGTTCAGGTCCCGGCGGGCAGAAGGCAGCCATCGCCGCAGCCAAGCTTGGCAAAAAGGTCGCCGTCGTCGAGCAGCGGCAGATGCTGGGCGGGGTCTGCGTCAACACCGGCACTATCCCGTCGAAGACGTTGCGCGAGGCGGTGCTGTACCTGACCGGGATGAACCAACGCGAGCTCTACGGCGCCAGCTATCGGGTCAAGGACAAGATCACACCCGCCGACCTGCTGTCGCGGACCCAGCATGTGATCGGCAAGCAAGCCGACGTGGTGCGCAATCAGCTGATGCGTAACCGGATCGATGTGATCGCGGGCGAGGGCCGATTCCTCGACGAGCACACCGTGCTGGTCGACGACCAGTCGCGAGGTGAGCGCACCACGGTCAGCGGCAGCTACATCGTCGTCGCCACCGGCACCAAACCGGCCCGCCCCGAGGGGGTGGAATTCGACGAGAACCGGGTGCTCGACTCCGACGGCATTCTCGACCTCAGGTCGATCCCGACGTCGATGGTCGTCGTCGGTGCGGGTGTGATCGGCGTCGAGTATGCGTCGATGTTCGCCGCACTGGGCAGCAAGGTCACCATCGTCGAAAAGCGGGACGCCATGCTGGAATTCTGCGATCCCGAGATCATCGAAGCGTTGCGATTCCACCTGCGCGACCTCGCGGTGACGTTCCGGTTCGGCGAAGAGGTCACCGCCGTCCAAGTCGGCGCGCAAGGCACCGTCACCAGCCTCGCCAGTGGCAAAAAGATCGCCGCCGAGACGGTGATGTACTCAGCGGGCCGCCAGGGCCAAACCGCACACCTCGACCTGGACAAGGCAGGCCTGGAGGCTGACAACCGCGGACGCATTTACGTCGACGAAGACTTCCGAACCAAGGTCGACCACATCTACGCCGTCGGCGACGTCATCGGCTTTCCGGCCCTGGCCTCCACCTCGATGGACCAGGGCCGGGTCGCCGCCTGCCACGCATTCGGCGAGCCGGTGCACGGCCTGACCGTGTTGCAGCCGATCGGCATCTACTCGATCCCGGAAATCTCCTACGTCGGGGCCACCGAGGTCGAACTGACCAATGACGCGGTGCCCTACGAGGTTGGCGTGGCCCGCTACCGCGAACTGGCCCGCGGCCAGATCGCCGGCGACTCCTACGGCATGCTCAAGCTGCTGGTTTCCACCGAAGACCTGACACTGCTCGGGGTGCACATTTTCGGTAGCAATGCCACCGAGATGGTGCACATCGGCCAGGCCGTGATGGGTTGCGCGGGCACCGTCGAATACCTGGTCGACGCGGTGTTCAACTATCCGACGTTCTCCGAGGCCTACAAGGTGGCCGCGCTGGACGTGATGAACAAGGTGCGCGCACTCAACCAGTTCGGCAGCTAGCCGAGCCATCGAAGCGAAGTCTCAGCACTCGTCGTCGAGGGCAGCCGTCGGCACGTCACCCGGGCCACCGGCCTCGGCCCGCGCCAACAGCTGCGCGGTGTGCTCGTCGAACGGCGACGAGTAGGACAAGTTCTCCGAGCAACCGCCGCCGTGCAGACCGCCGATCACCCCGGTGACAGTCGAGCCGCTGATCCACGGCGCGCCGCTGGTGCCGTCGACCAGGCCCGCGCACGGCAGCTGCGGGTAGCCGTCGTTGTTGATTGCCGTGTTGGCCTGACAGCCGATCGGCATGCCGCCCACGCCGGCAGGGTAGCCGACGACGGTGACCCGGCTGCCTTTCGCCGGTGCAGATCCCAACGACAACGCCGAACCGACCAGTGCCTCGATCGAGCCGCCGTCGGCACGGCTGACCCGGGCGATCGCATAGTCGGCCCGCGGATCCTTGTTGGCCACCCACCGCGGATCCAGATACAGCGCATCCACCGTCCAGAGGTCGGCGGGCGCGGCTTGGCCGGCGAATCCGGGGACAAAGGTCGCCCGGCCGCCGGCGCCCAGGCAATGCGCGGCGGTCAGCACCAGATTGCCTGCCGCCGAGTGCAACACCGAGCCGGTGCAGGCGTGTAAGCCGCTGCCGCCGAGGAATACCGCGCCCACCCGCGGATCGGGATCCACCGGCGCGGCGATGACGTGGTTCGCGGCGTCGACGGCGGCTTGTGCGGGTTTGCTGGTGGTCGGCGCAAACGGTTGCTGGTGGCCGCAGGCCACCAATACCAAGGCCAGACCGACGATCGAGCCCACCGCTGCTGCCAGAATGCGCATCGCTGTCGATCATGCCCGATCCGTGAGCGCAGGCGACGCCAAACGAACAGCAGGCCAGTGGCTAGCAACCGAGAAGGGCTACCGGCGGGGCGTCGCTTCGGCCACCCGCATCGGCACGGCCCAGTAGCTTAACGGTGCGTGTGTCAAACGGCGCCGAGTACGACACCCAGGGTGTGCACCCGCCGCGCTGGGGGCCGCCGGTCACCCCGGTGACCGTCGACCCGATCATCCACGGCGCGCCGCTGGTGCCGTCGACCAGGCCGCTACACACGAACGAGGGGTATCCGCCGAGGGTAAGACCCGTGTTGGCCGTGCAGCCGATCGGCGTACCCCCGACGCCTGCCGCATAGCCGACGATGCTGACCTGACTACCCCGTGCGGGTGCAGCGCCCAGCAATAATGCCGAGCCGACCACGGCCTCTATCAATCCGCCGGCGGGGCGGCTGACTCGGGCAAAGGCATAGTCGACCCGCGGGTCTTTGCCAAGGACCCAAAGTGGATCCAGGTAAACCGCATCGACCGTCCAGATATTCGACGGGTCGGCCGAGTCGGCGAAACCCGGGACGAACGTGGTCGCGACGCCCTTGACGAAGCAGTGCGCGGCGCTCACGATCAGGTTGCCCGCGTTCGAGTGGACGACGGCGGCGGTGCAGGTGTGCAGGTTACGGCCGCCAAGGAAGAGGGCACCCACCGGAGGTACAGGATTCATCCGAGCTGCAACGGGGATCCGGTCAGCGTTGTCGACAAGCCGTGCCGGCATGCCGGAGGTGCTTGCCGGACCGGCGGGTTGACCGCAGGCCGCCAGCAGCAACACCAGCCCCAGGACTTTGCCAAACGTGCACATTTCGGCCACATGATGACGCAAGCATGGCGGCATATAACGCATCCGGCGCGGCGATTCGGCCGAAAAATTTTCCCCTCCGCGAAACGGGTATCCAAGGTGGAACGCGGTCGAGAACGGCCGCGTTTAGTGAACAGATAGGCAGGCGCCCTGCAGCGGGTCCGGTATCCGCAGCCAGCGATTTGAGAGAGACTATCTGACACGGTGCGACACACCGCGCCGTGCGAGGAGGCAACAGCGATGGGCCACGACCAGCCCCCCGACTCACCCGACCGGGAGCAGCGTTACCAGCCCGAGCAGAACGGCATGTACGAGCTCGAGTTCCCGGCGCCGCAATTGTCGTCGTCGGATGGCCGTGGGCCGGTTCTAGTGCACGCCCTGGAAGGCTTTTCCGACGCCGGTCACGCGATCCGGCTCGCTGCCAGCCACCTCAGGGACACGCTCGACACCGAACTGGTGGCCTCGTTCGCGATCGACGAACTGCTCGACTATCGGTCACGGCGGCCGGTGATGACCTTCAAGACCGATCACTTCACCCACTACGACGATCCAGAGCTCAGCCTCTACGCCATGCATGACAGTGTCGGGACGCCGTTTCTGTTGCTGGCCGGCATGGAGCCGGATTTGAAGTGGGAGCGGTTCATTACCGCGGTGCGGTTGTTGGCCGAGCGGCTGGGTGTGCGGCAGACCATCGGCCTGGGCACGATCCCGATGGCCGTCCCGCACACGCGGCCGGTCACGATGACGGCGCATTCCAACAACCGCGAGCTGATCACCGACTTCACGCCGTGGATCGCCGAGGTCCAAGTGCCCGGCAGCGCGTCGAACCTGTTGGAATATCGGATGGCTCAGCACGGCCACGAAGTGGTCGGCTTCACCGTGCATGTCCCGCACTACTTGGCGCAGACGGATTATCCGGCCGCGGCGCAGGCTCTGCTGGAGCAGGTCGCCAAGACCGGATTCCTGCAACTCCCACTGAAGGCGCTGGAGCAGGCGGCGGCTGAGATTGCGGCCAAGGTCGACGAACAGGTCGAGGCGAGCTCGGAAGTCGCTCAAGTGGTGGCTGCGCTGGAGCAACAGTACGATGCTTTCATTGCCGCGCAGGAGAACCGGTCGCTGCTGACGCGGGATGAAGATCTGCCTAGCGGCGAAGAACTCGGCGCGGAGTTCGAGCGGTTCCTCGCCCAGCAGGCAGAGAAGAAGTCCGACGACGACGATTCGACCTGAGCGCCCCACCGGGCCCGACAGCGAAGTTGGCGACATGACCCAGCGGAAGCCGAATCTGCGCTCGGTGCGGGAGGTCACCCCTTCGCTGCAGTTCCGCACAGTCCACGGGTATCGGCGCGCATTCCGGATCGCCGGGTCGGGCCCAGTGATTCTGCTGATTCACGGGATCGGTGACAACTCCACCACCTGGGAGTCGGTTCAAGCCAAGCTCGCGCAGCGGTTCACCGTCATCGCCGTCGACCTGCTCGGCCACGGGCAGTCGGACAAGCCACGCGCGGACTACTCAATCGCGGCGTACGCCAACGGGATGCGCGACCTGCTTTCCGTGCTCGACATCGAGCGGGTTACCGTCGTCGGCCACTCGCTCGGCGGCGGGGTGGCCATGCAATTCGCCTACCAGTTCCCGCAACTGGTGGAGCGGCTGGTTCTGGTGGGCGCAGGTGGTGTCACCAAGGACGTCAACCTGGTGTTGCGGTTGGCTGCCTTGCCGATGGGCGCCGAGGCGCTGGCGTTGCTCCGGCTGCCGTTGGTGCTGCCGGCTTTGCAGATCGCCGGCCGCGCGGCCGGGATGGTGCTGGGATCAACCGCGCTGGGCCACGACCTGCCGGACGTGCTGCGGGTGCTGGCCGACTTACCGGAGCCGATGGCGTCGGCAGCGTTCACCCGGACGTTGCGGGCGGTGGTCGATTGGCGCGGGCAGATAATGACCATGCTGGATCGATGTTATTTGACGAAATCCGTTCCAGTGCAGATCATCTGGGGCACTCACGATGTAGTGGTGCCCGTCAGTCATGCCCGGATGGCACACGCCGCCATGCCCGGCTCCCGATTGGAGATCTTCGAGCGCTCCGGACACTTCCCGTTCCATGACGACCCGGACCGTTTCATCGAGGTCGTCGAGCGCTTCATCGACAACACCGAGCCCGCCGAATACGACCAGGCCGCGCTGCGCGAGCTGCTCCGCAGCGGCGGCGGCGCGCAGACCGTGTCTGGACCGGTCGACACCCGCGTCGCCGTGTTGAACGCCATGGGCTCCGACGAACGCAGCGCCACCTGACCGGCTCTTAGCGGGCACGCCGTATGGTCGGGCTATGAGTTTCGACGTCACGGTTCTGCGGGTGTTCACCGACTCAGCGGGGAATTTTGGCAATCCACTGGGCGTCGTCGACGCCAGCACGGTCGAGCCCAAGTGGCATCAGCGCATTGCTACTCAATTAGGTTACAGCGAAACGGTTTTCGTTGATCTGCCGAGCGCCGGTTCCACCACTGCACACGCTCGCATCTACACCCCGCTCACCGAATTGCCGTTCGCCGGGCACCCGACGGTCGGAACGTCATGGTGGTTGCGCGCCAGGGGTGCGCCGATTCGCACGCTGCAGGTGCCAGCCGGCATTGTGCAGGTGAGCTACGACGACGACGTCACCGCGATCGATGCCCGCTCGGAATGGGCTCCGGAATTCGCCATTCACGACCTTGAATCGCTCGAGGACCTCGCCGCCGCCGACCCGGCCGACTTTCCCGATGACGTGTCGCACTACCTGTGGGCATGGATCGACGAGTCGGCCGGCTCACTGCGCTCCCGGTTCTTTGCAGCCAATCTCGGTGTGGCCGAGGACGAAGCGACGGGGTCGGCCGCCGTGCGAATGACCGACTACCTCAGCCGCGACTTGACCATCACCCAGGGCAAGGGATCGGTAATCCAGACCACCTGGAGCCCGGAGGGCTGGGTTCGGATCGCCGGGCGCGTCGTCGACGACGGGGTGACGCACTTCGTCTAACCGTGCTACAGCGGCATCTGTGCCACGCGGATCAGCAACTGACCTTCGAGCCCGGCAGCGCGGTGAACGCCGATCTCCGCAACTTCCGAGGACGTCACTATCGCGGCAAATGCGGCGGCTGAAGGGTATTCGACCAGCAAGCAGGTGTCCCACAAGTCCGCGACCTCGCCGATCACCAGCGATGCGATATCACCGCCGAACAGCAGCCTTCCGCCGGCGTCTTCGATGACTTTCTGCATCGGTGCGACGTAGAGGTCGTAGGCTTGGCGGCCGGTCAGGTCGCTGGGGCGCCCGTCGGGATAGACGGCGTTCTCCCGAAATTTGAGCAGGTTCAGCATCACAACGGGACGGTCGGAAGTCTCCGCCATCAGCGCTTCGACGCGGGAGCGGGTTGGGTAGGTGTGGTTTTCGACGTCCACGCTAACGTCTCCTCACTTTCGAACGGTGGCGCTCAGCATTTGCGGTGCAACACCGCGGCGAGGTGATGTTGTAGCGGTTGTCCGACTGCACCCAGCTGCAGCGAATAGGACAGCTCGTCGCCGTCGACTCGGAACTGCCGGCCCAGCGCGGTGACCTCTTTGGCGGTTGGTGTCAGGCCGATGTTTGCGGCGGTCATGTCGAGCTCGATTGCGGTACCGTCCGCGGTGTAGGTGCCCACGTCGATTTCGGTGATGCCGCTCGGATGGGCGAGCACCAGCTCAAGGTGACCGGGTCGCGGTACGCGCAGATAGCCCGTCTCGGCATGCAGCGGCGTCCCGTCGGCTACCGACCTGGTTTTTTGGCCGTAGACCAAGAACGGCTTGCCCACATGGGAAAACGAGACTTCCTCGAGGTAGTCGAACGGCTCGATCGTCGGGTATGTCCCGGACCCGCGTCCCTGCCAGGTACCGAGCAGCGGTGTGAGCGCCTGCAAGTTGGGGTGCAGGTCAGGCGGCATGCCGCAAGCCTATCTGGCGCGCACTAGGCGGCGTGCACGTCCGGCGTGCGTACATGCTCCGGACGGAAGCCCCGGCCGACAATAATCGGCGGGATGAACTGGAACGGCCCGCGGCCGACCAACTTCGGAACCCGGATCGGCGACAGGTCGCCGGTCAAATTCGGTTCGATGGCGTTGTTCTGGATCAACACCTGACCGGCCTGGATGATGCGAGCGGGTAGCTCACGCCGGCGTTGCACCTTGGCCAGGTCGGCGTCGGTCAACCGGCCTTCGCGCAGCGGGCCACAGAGGATGTTGGCGGCGGCCACCGCGTCTGCGACAGCAAGGTTGATACCGACTCCGCCGGCCGGGGACATGGCATGGGCGGCATCGCCAATACACAGCAAGCCCGTGCGCCACCAAGTCTTGAGCCGATCCACCCGCACATCGAGCTGGCTGGTGTCGTCCCAGGAATGCAGGTCGTCGACGTGCTCACGCAATTTCGGCACCGCGGACACCAGCCGCTTTTTGAACGCGTCGAGTGAGCCGTCGCGCGGGTTCTGCCCCTTCGGCATGATATGCGCGACCTGCCAGTAGTCGCCCCGGTAGATCATGGCCATCAGCAAGCCTTTACGGGCTACTCCGACGAGCTCTTGAGGATCGCCCGGCCGCCACTTCAGCCGGAACCACAAGACGTCGATCGGGGAAGCCGCGCTTGCGATCTCCAACCCCGCCGCAGCGCGCACCGCCGATGCGCGCCCATCGGCGCCGATCACCAGCTCGGCATGCACCTCCAACTCCGGCGTGCGCGCCCCGACCACGCGGTCGCCGTCGAAGATCAAGTCGGTGACTTCTGCGTTGCGGATCAACGTGAATTCCGGGTAGGCACTGGCCTTTTCGGCGAGAAAGTCCAGGAAGTCCCACTGTGGCATCAACGCGACGTAAGGCTGTTTGAAGCCGAGCCATTTGAGTGCGCTGAAGTTACCGAAAGTGCGCAGTGAGCCGTCGGTGTCGAAGGCGATCCGGGTGATCTTGGTGTGCGGTAACCGCAGGAACTCATCGATGAATCCCAGCTCGTCCATGATGCGCAGGGTGGTCGGATGCACGGTGTCACCGCGGAAGTCGCGCAAGAAGTCGTTGTGCTTTTCCAAGACGACCACCTGGATCCCGGCGCGGGCCAGCAGCAACGCGTGAACCAAGCCCGCGGGACCGCCACCGGCAACACAGACCTGGGCTCGCAGAACTCGGGTCATGGCCCGACCCTACCTGCAGAGAGCTGACTCGCTGGCAGGTTGACCGACCGTCGGTCAACCGGGTGCGGACACCTCGCGGTGCGCACGCAACGCCTGGATCTCGCGCTCGAAATCGTCTGCAGACGAAAAGGACCGGTATACCGAGGCGAATCGCAGATAGGCCACCTCGTCGAGTTCTCGAAGCGGACCGAGGATCGCCAGCCCGACCTCGTGGCTGGGAACTTCCGGTGATCCACTGGCCCGCACGGCGTCTTCGACTTGCTGGGCGAGCAAGTTCAGCGCATCGTCGTCGACTTGGCGGCCCTGGCAGGCCCGACGCACACCACTGATCACCTTCTCGCGGCTGAAGGGTTCGGTGACACCGCTGCGCTTGACCACCGCGAGCACCGCCGTCTCCACGGTGGTGAAGCGCCGTCCGCACTCCGGGCAGGACCTGCGGCGCCGGATGGCTTGACCCTCGTCGGTCTCCCGGGAGTCGACCACGCGGGAATCGGGATGACGGCAGAACGGACAGTGCATGACCGCTCCTTCGCCGCGCCGACTACGGGATGTTGGAAACCACCCCGAGCCTACCTGCGCACTCCCCCACGGACCTAGCGTCATCGGACGCCTTGACCGGCAGCTGGGGTCGACCCGATAGTCGCCGATGCGCATTGAGCCATGCGGATTTCGGCCATGCACGGCGGAGCCGTCAGCCGACCGGTGCGATCAGCGTCTGGCCGGCGGTCACGGTCGCGGAGTCGAGCTCGTTGAGTTCGCGGATGCGCGCGGCGACCTGGCCGCTCGGCGCATCGGGTGCCACCCGGGCCGCCAAGTGCTGCAAAGTCTCCCCTGGCTCGACCCGCACCACGGCGAGCTGATCGGGCAGGTGGCCCGCCGTCTGCTCAGCGCCGCCGCGCAGCACGTCACCGAAGTGCGCGACCAGCCCGAGCCACACCGTGATCAGCGCCGCGAGCATGGCCAGCGCCACCGTAGTTGCCGGCGTAATCGGACGTGGACGGTGGGGCGCCGTCGACATCATCACTCCGGTACCGCGATAACGCGGGCGGGCAGCGACCGGTCTCGACGGCTGCGGACCCCTTGCCCCGGGCCGCCCGGGGCGGCCGGCCGGACGCACCCGGACCGGCCGGCAACGGATCGGCGCGCTCGGTGAAATCGTTTCGATGGGCATCATGTGCGTTCCTCCGCTCGGCTTGGTGTCGATCACTTGTTCGAAGCATAATCGATAATACGTTCGAATTCCGAACATGTGATCGAACTGTTGCACACCAAGCAGACGATAGGACCCGGGACCGACAACTTTTCCCTCCGTGTCAGCGGAAACTCCGCGACACGCCTCGAACACATGTTTGATATCGAAGCGGAATCCGGCTACATTCGTCCGTATGAGCGACAGCAACACCTCGGACGGCGGCCATGGCCGCAGCGCGCGACCAGCGGATTCAGGGCTCACCGAGCGGCAGCGCACGATTTTGGACGTCATCCGCGCTTCAGTCACCAATCGCGGATATCCGCCGAGCATCCGGGAAATCGGCGACGCCGTCGGTCTGACGTCGACATCCTCGGTGGCCCACCAATTGCGCACACTCGAGCGCAAGGGCTATCTGCGCCGTGACCCCAACCGCCCGCGCGCTGTCGACGTGCGCGGCGCCGACGACAACGTCAAACCGGCCGTCCTCACCGACGTCTCCGGCTCGGACGCGCTGCCCGAACCCACGTTCGTGCCCGTTTTGGGGCGCATCGCGGCGGGCGGCCCGATCCTTGCCGAGGAAGCCGTTGAAGACGTCTTTCCGCTGCCGCGCGAACTCGTCGGCGAAGGCGCGCTGTTCCTACTCAAAGTGGTCGGTGACTCGATGGTCGACGCCGCGATCTGCGACGGCGACTGGGTCGTGATCCGTCAGCAAAACGTGGCCGACAACGGCGACATCGTGGCGGCGATGATCGACGGCGAGGCCACCGTCAAGACTTTCAAGCGCACCGGCGGCCAGGTCTGGCTGATGCCGCACAACCCGGCCTTCGATCCCATCCCGGGCAATCACGCTGCCGTGCTCGGCAAGGTCGTCACGGTAATCCGCAAGATCTAACCACCGCGGCCCAGTCGGCTACTGCGCCTTGTTGAACCCGTTCGCTTGGGCGATTTCTTCGTTGCAGAACCAGATTTCGGCGAGGGTGTCCTCGTATAGCTCGCTGTCAGGCATGTAGTAGACGCCAAAACTGGCGTTCGCCTTGACGGGGTATCCGTCGGGGACTTCGTATGGATCGTCGAGCGGTAGGTGAATCGCCAACTGGCCGGGTGGAATCGGCACAGCCACAGCGAAGTGGGTGGTGTCGTCTTCGCTGTCCGGGGCTGCATGTCGCCCACCTCGAACTTCCCGTGGTGTCGGGATCAGGGTCGGAGCCGTGTCCACCGCGTCCGGATCTTCGTCGAAATGCTCTTCGTCAAAGTGCTCCTCGTCGAAGTGCTCTTCGTCGAAAGGTTCTTCGTGGAAGTGCTCTTCGTCGAAGTGCTCGCCTAAGTCTTCGCCTGACTCGGAAAACTCAGCGGGGCTTTCGATGTCGTCGGACATCGGCTCGTCCACCAAATCCGCACGTCCTGGTGGCATCCAGTCGCTGACGGACTGACTGGGCAAGCGCACGGTCCGCGGACGCTGCGGCGCCTGGTAGCCCTCGGACAATCTTGACGACGCGAGATCGGCGTCGGCGTCCGGTGACCACCGTGAAACGGACTCGGTGACGGCTTCCTCGCCACCGCTGGGCTCGGCGACCTCGGCTCTACGCTTGGCGGCGCGGCGTCGACGCCACCTCCGTGCCTCCAGCGCGGCGATCACGCTCACAACCAGCAGCGCCGCCGCGACCGCAGCCGGCAACCACCACTTATGCCAGTCCAGCGCGCCGCCCCCGCCGGGTGGCGACGCCGAGCCGGCGGGCATCTTCTGTCCCGGCACCTGCAGGCCGGATAATGCTGAAGCCAAGATGCCCGGTTGGGTGCTGAACGAGTTGTTCGCCTGATTCCATGAGATCTGGCCACCGGTGAACTTCTGCGTGAGCACATCTTTGTCCGCCGTCTGCTCGCCCACTGGCGCGCCAAGTTGGCCGGTCGCCGCATTGAGCTTGTCCCACGCGGCCCTGATGGCGCCGCGGACGACAAACGCACCGTGGTCGGGCGTCCAGAAGATGACCGGCTTGTCAGCGGCGGCGAACGGGGTCACCCGGCTGGCTGGTTTGAGACCGCCGTCGGACTCGTTGGCGATCGGGAAACCGAGGTTGCCGATCGGGCCGCCCTGCGACTCGTATTTCGCCAGAATGTCGCTTTCGACGGCGTTGGCGCCGGTGGCCGGGCTGAAGAAGATCTTCCCGCCGGCGAAGTTCTGGGCCAGCCCGTCACCCGCAACCGAATACTGATCGCCTTGTTTGGCGCCCAGCGGGCCCGAGGGGCCGCCGGCTGCGCGCCAGGCCATGTTGATGGCCGCAGTCGGATCGATGGGCACCTGCAGGTCGGTCAGCTGTTTCGCCAGATCGGGCGGGACGGTGGCGAACGCTTTGGTCAGCCTGTTCCACGACACCCGGCCGCCGCTGAACGCCTGGGTGGCGTCTTCGGCGTCGTAGGTTTCGTCGCCGACCGGCACGCCGAGAACACCACCCGAGCTGCCCAGTTTGTCCCAAGCAGCGTTGATCGCCCCGCGCACCACGAACGCCCCATGCTCGGGCGTCCAGAAGATCAGCGGCTTGTCGCTGGCCGAGAAGGTGCTCACCCGGCTGTCGGGTCCGGCCAGGCCCCGTACTTCGTTCATCGTTGGAAAGCCCAAGTCGCTAGCGGCCGGGCCGCCGAGAGCTTCGTATTTGTCGAGGATGGCGCCCGACATTGATTTAGCGCCGGTGGTCGGGGTGAAGAACATCTTGCCGTGGACGAAGTCCTGGGCGAATCCCGGTCCCGCGGGGTAGCAATCGCCCTGCTTGGGGCCGAGATCCGAGTGGTCCCCACCGGCAGCCTTCCACGCCGCGGTGATGGCGTCGTCGGCCTCGCCCAGCGGGGATGCCACCGCGACGGGCGCCAGCAATCCCGCGGACATCGCCAGTGCTACGAGGCCTAGCACCGCACGCCCGACGACGGTGCTTGATCGACGTTGTTGCCGTGCCATCACGCCTCCCGCCGGCCGCCCCGCCCGCAGTCTGTGGCCCGTGTCAGCCACCGCATGCGATGTCATATTGACGACCCTACGTAACGGATATCGCGTCGACACCGAAATGCTGTCCACAACGCTGCCCGGTATCGCAATCCGGTCATGCGAGTTTGCGTTACGGTCCCCGATCGTGGCGCACGGAAACGGAGCGATCTGGTTCGTCATCTTCGCCGTGGTCGTCGGCCTCGTCGTGTTCGACTATCTATTCAGCGTGCGCCGCACCCACACGCGGACGTTACGTCAGGCGGCGGTGTGGTCGGCCAGCTACCTCGGAATTGCGATCGTGTTCGGCGTTGGCGTCTGGGTTTTCGGCGGGACAGCCAGGGGCATCGAATACTTCGCCTGCTATGTGAGCAACGAAGCCCTCTCTGTCGACAACCTTTTCGTCTATTTGTTTATCGTGAGCAGTTTCGCCGTTCCGCGGATCGCCCAGCAGAAAGTGTTGTTATTCGGCATTGTTTTGGCCTTGGCTGCGCGCACCGGATTTATCGCTATCGGCGCTGAGCTGATCACAGTCTTCGACTGGGTGTTTTACCTGTTCGCGATCGTCTTGCTGATCATGGCAACTAACCTCGCAAGATCTTCGGCATCCAAGAGCCCCAGCACCGATACGGTGCTCATCCGTGTCGGTCGCCGGTTGCTGCGCACCTCCGAAAACTATGACGACGATCGATTGTTCACCGTCGAGCACGGCCGTCGGGTGATGACACCGATGCTGCTGGTAATGATCGCCGTCGGCGGGGCAGACGTATTGTTCGCATTCGACTCGATCCCGGCGCTGTTCGGGCTATCGCAGCATGTCGACCTGGTGTTCTCGGCCACCGCGCTGTCGTTGCTGGGCCTTCGGCAACTGTATTTCCTGATCGACGGTCTGCTCGACCGGCTGCTGTACCTGTCCTACGGTCTCGCGACGGTTTTGGCTTTCATCAGTGTGAACCTGATGCTGCAGGCCTTGCACGACAACACCGTTCCGTTCATCAACGGCGGCAACCCGGTGCCCGTCGCCGAACTGAGCACGACGCTGTCGTTGACGGTGATCGTCGTCGCCCTGCTCATCACAACGGTGGCATCAGTACTGTCACCGCGCGGACGGGCGCAACATGCCATTGCCGGGGCCCGCCGGCACGCGGCGGAGTACCTCAATCTCGCCGACAAAGACGAAATGACTTCGCTGCCAACGACATAACGCTAGACACCCATGCTGCGGCCGATGATTTCCTTCATGATTTCGGTGGTACCGCCGTAAATCGTCTGCACCCGCGCATCGAGATAGGCACGCGCAATTGGGTATTCGCGCATGTAGCCGTATCCGCCGTGCAACTGCAGGCAGCGATCGATCAGGTACACCTGCTTCTCGGTGGAATACCACTTGGCCATCGCGGCCTGCTCAGCGGAGAGCTTCTCGTCGAGGTGCAGGCGAATGAACTCGTCGACCATCATGCGGACCGCCGTGGCCTCGGTCGCCAGTTCGGCCAGCACGAATCGGCTGTTCTGGAAGCTCCCGATCGACCGGCCGAAAGCCTTACGCTCCTTGGTGTACTGCAGGGTCTGCTCGAGCACCGTCTCCATGGCCGTGGCGGCCATGATCGCGATCGAAATTCGCTCCTGCGGCAGGTTCTGCATCAGGTAGATGAAGCCCATGCCCGCTTCGCCGAGCAGATTCTCCGCGGGAACCTTGACGTCGGTGAAGGACAGCTCGGCAGTGTCCTGAGCGTCCAAGCCGATCTTGTCCAGATGCCGGCCGCGCTCGAAGCCCTCCATTCCGCGCTCGACAGCCAGCAGCGAAAAACCTTGCGCGCCTTTGTCCGGATCCGTCTGGGCCACCACGAGCACCAGATCGGAGTTGATGCCGTTGGTGATGAACGTCTTCGACCCGTTGAGCACATAGTGGTCACCCTGCTTGACCGCACGGGTCTTGATGCCCTGCAAGTCGCTGCCCGTGCCCGGCTCGGTCATGGCGATCGCGGTGATCAGCTCGCCGGTACAGAACTTCGGCAGCCAACGCTCGCTTCTGCTCTTCGTTGGTCAACCGCAGTAGATAAGGCGCCACGACGTCGTTGTGCAGCCCGAAACCCGATGCCGCTGTAACGGCCGGCGGTCGTCTCCTCGGTGATGATCGTGTTGTAGCGGAAGTCCGGGTTGCCACCGCCGCCGAACTGCTCGGGCACCGCCATGCCCAGGAAGCCCTGTTTACCGGCATCGAGCCACACCCCGCGGTCGACGATCTTCGCCTTCTCCCATTCGTCGTGGTAGGGGGCGACGTGGCGGTCCAGGAAGGCGCGGTAGGACTCGCGGAACAATTCATGCTCGGGCTCGAACAGCGTGCGCTGGTATTTGACGGCGCTACCCATGGAAGACCTCCGGCGGGATAGGGACTGTGTCGCCCAAGATATACCAACCAGGTGGTTGGTTGAATCAGCCGGGCCTGTAGTCAGCGGCGTGGCTCGAGGATGGCAGCACGCTTTGGGAGGGATTCTCCTCGAAGATCTGCTCTACGTTGCGCTCCGCGACCGCCTGCCCGAGCACCACCACGGAGACAGTGTCCTGAATACAGGGCAGCCCGTTCATCCGCCTCAGTCAACGTGATGCACGAGAAGCTCGTTTTTGACGGCATATACAGCGCCTGCAGTTACCTCCTCCGCCGTAGCCGAGCCGCAACGTGAAATTCGCGGTGGGGCGGCAGCGCCGAGGCGGGCGAGCTTGATCGCCGCATTGAGGCTCCGGCACAGCGCGGGCACCCGTTGCGGGAGTGGCAGATGCCAATCACATAGCCGCAGTTCAGTTCTCAACCCGCACGGCGCACAGGGGGTTCAGGCATAACACCGTAGCGAGATCACCAACTCAGCTGTGGACAGTGGCGTAGGTAGTGCAAACCTTCGTTTTCGCATGCTCCGATTGCTCGGCGCTGACGTGCTTGAGGACTGGGACAAGCCACGCCGCGATCGCCGCGACCACAGCAATGACAACAATCACCGAGGCCACGAACGCGATCCCGCGAGGCGACTCCCAACAGCCGCAGAGAAACGAGGACTTTCTCGTGGCTGCTCTCGGGGGGCATCCTGGCTAGGGGACTCAACAGACATCCGCCGGCGAATCGCATTACATCTCCGCTGTTACGGCTTTGCCGTCGCCGATTAACATCGAAACTCCGTGCAATCCAACCAAATTCACTTGCCTCCGTCCATAAGCCGCCGCTAGCCGACCGGAAATCACGTCGAAGATGGCACCGCCTCGTCCAAGGCGATCTTGACGTCATCTTCCTCGGGTGTCAGGCCTCGCGCCGGAGTCGGCAGCGGGTCGCATGGGAGCTGATCGCGAGTTCGGTATTCGCGACGCAGGCGGAGCCTCGCCCTCACCCACGGACGGTATTGAGGGCTGACCGGCCTTGCGAGCCGGTCAGAGCCCTTGGGATCCTTGCGCGCCTTTCGCGCCTTGCACCCCGGTCGCGCCCTGCGGACCCTGGTGGCCTTGCGCCCCGGTCGCGCCCTGGGGCCGGTCAGCCCCCTGTTGGTTTGGGCCTTCAGGGGCCCTATCCGGATGCGCCGTTCATACCGTTGGGGCCATTCGCACCCTGCGGGCCATTCGTACCGTTTAGACCGTTGATATTCGCTGCGCCGTGGCCGCCCAGACCGCCCAGACCCCCGGCCCCGCCAGTGCCGCCGGTCCCGCCGACCGCGCCCGGCCCGCCGTCACCGCCGGCACCGCCATTGGCGCCGGCCCCGGCGTTCCCGCCGTCACCGCCATGGCCGAACCACACCCCGCCGTTACCGCCGGCACCGCCGGCTCCGCCAGCACCGCCAGCTTGGCCAGCGCCGCCGGGAACACCTGGGAGAACCCCATCAGCTCCGTCAGCGCCCTTCGCGCCGGCCCCGCCAGCGCCACCGGCACCACCGTCGCTCCAGGCGGCCAGAAGTCCGACGCTGCCGCCGTCACCACCGGCACCGCCAGCCTCGCCGGGACCAGTGGCATCGGCGCCGGCACCACCCATACCACCGTTACCCCAGAACAGCCCGCCGGTGCCACCCGCACCCCCGTCGCCACCGGCACCAGTGATGGGGTTAACGCCGCCGGCACCGCCATCGCCGCCATTGCCCCACCAGCCGGCGTCGCCGCCCGCGCCGCCTTGACCGAGCGCGTCGGTGGCACCATTGCCGCCGTTACCGAACCACAGCCCGCCGCCTTGACCATCGGCCTGCAGCAGCGTGCCGCCCCCGGTTCCGTTGGCACCGTCACAAATCAAGCCACACGCGCCAGCGGTGGGATCCGCAGCGGGATTTGCCTGGTTAAACCAATCATTGAGCGCAGTGTCATAGTGCTGACCCAACGGACTGTTAATCCAGGCCTGCTCCAGCCCCTGCAGCCATGTCTCAGCCGGATTGGCCGCGGTAGCCGCAGAGCCCACATCAGCCACAGAACCCACATCTGCCGCAGAACCCACATCTGCCACAGAACCCACATCAGGAACCGCCGCGCCCAGATCCAATGCCCCCGTCGCGTCGGTGGCACCCAATCCCAGAGCGCCCAGATCCGCAGCAAGCGACGGGTCAAAAGCCGCGACCGCATGATCTAACGAGCCACCGATCGCATTAAAAATCTGGTCAATGATTACATCAAACTCATCGGCCTTGGCCTGCGGCACATTCGCCTGCGGCCCAAACGTCAGGAACGCAGTTATCGCAGCAGTCACCCCGAGGGCACGCGCACGGCGGCGGGCCGTTGCTTGGCGCGAAGTCGGGTTCTGCTTCCCGGTGCGTCGATGAGCCATTGCTCTGCCTTCCTGACCTCTTGTTGCTGCGTCTTCGATGTCAGCCGTGGCGTGCCGATCTTCGGCCGGTTGGTCTCAGGTTGTTCTAAGGTAACCCTTGGGTTGCGATTGGGCAAGACTCAACGTGAATTAAAATATTGATTCTTGCGCCATCATGGTGCGAACCTGAGACCAGGCCGAGTTCGTGGCCGTTGGTGGTGGATGCTGGAGTTAGCGGTGTACTGCCGAGTTCGGCGAATGCACTGGCAGTACTGCTACGCCCGATCACCCGACGATAACGGCGCGCCGTCGCATTCGGCGACGACCGCTGCAACTTGTTGACCCTGCAAGCCACTGGCCTACCTCTTTGGAGTAGATCCTCTCAGGTGTCGCTAAGGTAGCCCTTCGATAACCTTTACGGAGCAAAAGCATCAAGAAATCGGAAAAAATTTTCCGACGTTCGGTGCCGAGACGGCATTTGTGCAGCTCAGCGGCACTATTGCTACGTCAATAGAATGGGGGTCAAGTTCGTCAGTTGACGAGCCGACCAAGCGTCAGCGTTGCAAAACAAAGCATTACTGTAATGTTATTAACTCTAGCTAAGGACTTCTTAGGCTCCGAGATCAAGATCGACACCGGCATATTGATCGGTCGGTCCCCGACGGCTCGACGCCCTGCACACCTAACGGCTTTCGATGACATTCATTGATGCGCGTCGGCTGGCACACCGTCGGGGCGACCGTGGCCCCGGCGTGGAACGACGCCGAGAAGACGGTGGATTGGTTCGCGGGCCTCAGGCCCGATTGGGTCAACAAGATCTCTTACGAACGCCCTAAAAGGGCGTGGAATCAGACCGGCGTGCCGGTCGGAGGCGAGCGCGACGCGGCCCGCTGGCGTCACCGGAGCCGATGTCGCGGTCGAGTCGCCGCGGACCAACGTGGTGGCGTTGGGCTCAGGCGCATGGGTTGTCGAACACTCCCTCGAAGTAGCGGCCGGACACCTACGACCACTTCAACGCCAACGGCACCGCACCCACCCGGCTGGTGCAGCTGTTCTTCTTCGACATCTAAATCCGGCCCGGCGTCCGCCTGGGCTTACAGTCAGCGACGTGGACGAGATGCTCCTGGTGCAGGAACGCGGGCAACTGCTCGAGTTCTCCTACACCGACATGCTGTGCTATGCCGGGCCGTATTCGCCGGCCGGTGTGGCGAATGCGTTCAAAGTGATGCAGCGGGCGTTCGCGGCGTTATCCCCGAACCAGCCGCCGCAGCGGCGATCGGTCGTGATCCGCACCGCCTTTCAGGGACCGGGGGCGCGCGATGGCTTCGAGGCCGTCACCCGAGCGGTAACGGACGGCCGTTACACGGTTGACCTGGCCCTGGCCCGACCGGGCCGCGGGCGGCTGCTGCAGAATTTTGTGTTCCAGATCTTTATCGCCGGCCGCACGGCGACCCTGGTGCTGCGCCCGGGCTTTGTCACCGGCGATTTCATCAAGCTCGCCGGAAAATCCGACCGCAGCCGGGCCGAAGACGCGAACCTCGACCAGCTCAAGTCAGAGCTGGCGCGACGGGTACTCGCGGCGCCCGCCGAAGATGTCTACGACATAGCGGACTGAGTCTCGTCGAACCGGCCAGAGCGCCTGGATTCCTGAAAGCTTGGTGAAAATACCAGGGCGCTTATTAGTCACCCGCGGAATAACTCGGAGCGCATTAAAGGGCTGGTTGACGCCGATGGATGCAGCTTAGCGGACTATTCGTCTGGAAATCAGAATTTTCCGGCTCGGTGTTTAAACAGTCCTCGATAAGCGGTACCTTAATAGAACCTGAGACTTCCAGTCGAAGGTGAGGGGGCATTGCAGTCGGTTGAGCAGCACGCCGACCGCGCACGCCGATTCCGGCAGAGCCTTCCTCCGTATACGCAGCCGCCGCATACGGAGGAGAACCGTGGGAGGAAAACAATCAACGCGGCTGCTATTCGATCAATCATCGCCACAGCCGCGGTTGCAGCGGCAGCGCTTCGAAGGAAAGGCATGAGTATGAACATTCGTAAGATCGCCGTGGCCGCCGGTTTCGCGGCAGGCGCGGCACTGGCGTTCGCACCGCTTGCGGCAGCGGACGACCTCACCCCCACTGTCGACAGTGAGATTGCGTCGTTGAACGCTATGTTCGTGAGCGATGCCACCCTCGCGGGCGACGGGACCGACGTCGTCACGCATGGGCCCAACTCGTTCGACACCATTTCGCTGGCGGACGCACCACACACTGGTGCCCCCACTTTCCTCGACTACGAGCTGTACGGGCTCAATCCGATCGCCAATTCAGCCTCTGACCCGGGTTCCTACAACGTGCTCAACGGCGCGCTGACCGAGTTCTACGACGCCTACAACTCGGAGCTGTACGGGCTGCTGAACGGTAATGCCCTGATCCCGGTTTCCGACGTGTTCGGATCGCCGACCGAGATCGGCCTCGCGTTGGGCACCGGCGCTACCGACATGTCAGCCGCCAACACCTTCTTCGATGCTGGTCTGGCCGACCTGGCCGGGTACTTCGGCATCTAGAATAGTTCCGCTCTCGGAAACGAACCCCCGGAGGATCACTCCGGGGGTTCGTTTTGGCCGGCCCGGCCCGCCCCGGTCTACTGAGCGGAACTGCCGATCTGCCACCTTGCACTTGCAGCGAGTCGGCAGAAGTGGCAGATCCTGAAAGACTGGTGAAAGGCCTCGCGGGTCTATTCAGTCGACCGCGGAAATGACGTGACGCCGTATTTTGCGAGCTCGCCGACGCCCCGTGTATACAGTTTTCGGACAATGCATCTGGAGAGACGGAATTTTTGGCTGTCTGTACCGATAACGCTAATTAAGCGGTACCTTGGAATAACCTGAGACATTCAGTTGAAGGTGGGGGTCCAATTGCAGTCAGCTGAGCAGCACATCGACCGCGCGCGCCGATTTCGGAAACAACCTGTCCAGGTAACCACCGGCGCCGCTGAGACCACGGCGCTGAGGGCGTTTGCCGACGACATCCTCAACATCGATTTTGTGCCGATCCGCGACAGCCTGGCCGAGACGGCCTGCACCCTCGACCCGGGCATGATGTCCGGCTCCGAAGTGCTGACGCTGGTCAACGCGGAGTTCGCCAGCCCGTCTGCAGACTTCACGGGTTACCTGACTGACCGGCCCAGGAACCTGAGCACACTGCTCAGCGACCTGAGCGGCGGTCTCTGCTAACCCGCCAAGGCAGAAGCGCCGGAACCCCTAAGGTTCCGGCGTTTCCGCATTTCTGCGGTGTTTAGGTCGCCGAGAACTCGCGCAGGCTCGCCGCCAGCGCTATCGGCACCCGCGCCTTGATTCGGGTGCCGTCGCTGTTGTGCTCGGTCTGCTGGACCCGGCCGTCTGCATGCACACGGGACACCAAATCCCCGCGGTCGTAAGGGATTACCACGTCGACGGCAGTGTCCGTAGGCTTGGCCAGCTCGGCCATCCTCCGGCGCAGCGCGTCGATGCCCTCGCCGGTGCGCGCCGAGACGAACACCGCTCCCGGCAGCGCGCGGCGCAGCTTGGCCAGTGCCAAATCGCCTGCGGCGTCGACCTTGTTGACCACCAACAGCTCCGGCGCCGGATCGCCCTGATGGTCGGCAACCACTTCGGAAATCACCTGGTGCACCGCGCTGACCTGGGCCAGCGGGTTGACATCGGAGCCGTCGACAACGTGCACCAGCAGGTCGGCGTCGACGACCTCTTCCAGCGTCGAACGGAATGCCTCGACCAGCTGGGTGGGCAGATGCCGGACGAAGCCGACGGTGTCGCTGACCACGAAGGGCCGGCCGTCCTCGAATTCGCCACGGCGAGTAGTCGGTTCCAGGGTGGCGAACAGCGCGTCCTGCACCAGCACACCGGCGCCGGTCAACGCGTTGAGCACGCTCGACTTACCGGCATTGGTGTAACCGACGATCGCGATCGACGGCAGGTCGCTGTGTAGCCGGCGGCTGCGCTGAGTGTCGCGAACCTGCTTCATCGCTTTGATGTCGCGACGCAGCTTGGACATTCGCTCGCGGATGCGGCGCCGATCGGTTTCGATTTTGGTCTCACCAGGACCACGCAGCCCCACGCCGCCGCCGCTGCCGCCGGCACGCCCGCCGGCCTGCCGCGACATCGACTCACCCCAGCCTCGCAGCCGCGGCAGCATGTACTCCATCTGCGCGAGCGAGACCTGGGCCTTACCTTCGCGGCTGGTCGCGTGCTGGGCGAAGATGTCGAGGATCAGCGCCGTGCGGTCGATGACTTTGACCTTGACGGCCCTTTCCAATGCGGTCAGCTGCGCCGGGGACAGCTCGCCGTCGCAGATGACGGTGTCGGCGCCAGTCGCCAGCACCACATCACGCAGCTCTTGCGCCTTGCCCGAGCCGATGTAGGTCGCGGCATCGGGCTTGTCGCGGCGCTGAACCATGCCTTCGAGCACCTGGGAGCCGGCGGTCTCGGCAAGCGCAGCCAACTCGGCGAGGCTGGCCTCGGCGTCGGCGGCGCTACCTTCCGTCCACACGCCGACGAGGACGACTCGCTCGAGCCGCAGCTGCCGGTACTCAACTTCGGAGACATCGGCGAGTTCGGTGGATAGCCCCGCGACACGGCGCAGCGCCGAGCGGTCGTCGAGGGCAAGCTCACCCGTGCTGGGTGGTAACTGGTCAGGAAATTCGGGATACGTCATAGGCATTTAGATGGTGCACGCCAAACCGGCGATATGCATCCCATTTAACGCTGCACCGCCCGCCACCATTCCTCGCTGAGTTCGCCGCGGGCCACCAGCACCGACGGGCCGCGCAGATAGCTGGTGGCATCGGTGATGGTGACGACGACATCGCCACCCGGAACCCGCACGGTGAGCGTGCCGGTGCCACCCAGCGCCGCCACCGCGGCGGCGACGGTTCCCGTTCCGCACGAACGGGTTTCGCCCACCCCACGCTCGTGCACCCGCATGCTGACGGCTCCACCGGCCGGCGCGGTGAGGACTTCGACGTTGACTCCGTCGGGGAACTGGTTCGTGTCGAACATCACCGGCGCGCCGACGTCCAGCGCCGTCAGCGCCTCGACCGTCAGCTCAGGATCGACGCAGGCCAGATGCGGGTTGCCGACGTCGACCGCCAACCCGCTGAATATGCGGCCACCGACGACTGCCTGCCCCTCCCCCAACGTGTTGACTTTGCCCATGTCGACGCTGATGTCGGCGTTGGTCGCATCGACGCGATGCAGGACGACGGGTCGGGGACCGGCCAGCGACCCGACGACGAATTCGTCCCGGGATTCCAGACCACTGGCTCGCAGGTAGTGCGCGAATACCCGCGCGCCGTTCCCACACATCTGCGCCGTCGACCCGTCGGCGTTGCGGTAGTCCATGTACCAGTCGTCGGCGCCGACGCCGTCGGGCATCCGGTCGAGCACCCCCGCACCCAGCGCGGCGGCGGCGGTGGTAACCCGCAGCACCCCGTCCGCGCCGAGGCCGCGACGCCGATCGCACAACGCGGACACCGCAGCGGGCGTCAGCGTCAGTTCGGCATCCAAGTCGGGCAGCAGCACGAAGTCGTTCTGGGTGCCGTGCCCCTTGGCGAAGATCATGTGTGCCACTCCTCGATCCCGGTTGCGCCGGCGGACGGCGCGGATCACCTGCCCAGGATACGTGTCGGGGCGTTGTATGCCGGCCCGCGCAGCAGGTGACGCGGCGCAACGAAACCGCCAACCAGAGAAACGCGTGATAACGCATAAAAGTCGCCCGCGTAAATTTCCCGGCGCGCGCGCTCTGACCTGAATATCAGCTGAGTGTTTTTCCTAGCTCGCGCTGATAAAACGCCCTGACCGGCGAAAACACGGTTCAGAGGGCGCTTCCGAAAAATTGGACAAAAAATCGTCGTCAGCTATTTTGTATTCGACACACGTCGAGTAGTTTAGGCCGGGGCTGAAGCGACTGTATCCGCACTGGGCTGGAGTAGAAGACGGGACTATGGCAGGTCGGCACGCAAAGCGGAAAACTTGCACGCGCAACGCCAAGGTCCGCCGTCGTGCGGCAGTCGGTCTATCCACGACTGCCGGGGCTTTTCTAGCCGCCGCAGCGAGCCCGTTCGCGCCCGCCCCGCCGGCCAACGCCGACTTCGAAGATTTGATCATCGACCTATTCGACCCCGGCTCGATCGCCGCTGCTGCCGACACCGCTTCGTTGGCCGCGGCCGTCACCGACCCCGCCGCCCTGGCGGCTGTCGCCGACCCCACTGCGCTCGCCGCTGCCGCCGATACCGCCACGTCCGCAGCTTCCGCCGGCCCGGCCGCGCTCGCGGCCGCCGCCGACCCCGCCGCGTCCGCGGCTGCAGCCGAGCCCGCCGCGCCCGTAGATTTGGCCGGTCTGCTGGCCCATCTCTTCGTTGGCAACGGACAAACCAATAGCCAGGCCTTCGCGGACGCCTTCCAGCAGGACTTCTGGCAGCCGGTGCATGGCTACATCCAAAACTGGATCAACAGTCCAGACGGCCAGTATGTCGACGGCATAATCAACGGGTTCTTCATCACGCCCCACGCCTGCGGCATCATTTGCGACGGCGCAGCTGGAACGCAGGCAGACCCCACTGGCGGTAATGGCGGGCTCTTGGCTGGCGACGGCGGGGCAGGCTGGACGAGCACCGCAGCCGGCGTCGCAGGTGGCAACGGTGGCAACGCCGGGTTAGTCGGTGACGGCGGTATTGGCGGTGCTGGCGGGCTCGGCGCCGCCGGTGGTAACGGCGGTGACGGCGGCTTGGTCATGGGCAACGGCGGCCTCGGCGGTGCCGGCGGCGACGGCGGTCCCGGTATGGTCGCCGGTGGTAACGGCGGCAACGGCGGCAGCATCGGCTATAACTTCACGAATGTAAGTGCGCTCGGCAACGGCGGGACTGGCGGCAATGGCGGAGCCGGCTATACCCCCACTCTTTCGGGCGGGACCGGTGGGGCCGGCGGCAACGGCGGCGCCGGGGGTACTGGCTCGACGTTGATTGGTTATAGCGGCAACGGCGGCGCCGGCGGCGCAGGCGGCAACGGCGTGTCCGGCGGTAACGGCGGTGCGGGCGGCACCGGCGGCGCCGGCGGTGCTGGCGGCGCCGGCGTGTCCGGTACTGCCGCTGTCGCGGCAGGGGGCGGCGGCAACGGCGGCGCCGGCGGCGCCGGGGGCGCCGGCAGCAACGGCGTGTCCGGTGTCAACGATGGTGCCGGCGGCGCCGGGGGCGCCGGCGGCCTCGGCGGCGCCGGCGGCAACGGCGGTGCCTCCACCACCATCAGCAGCGGACCCCTCGGCGCCGGCGGCAACGGTGGCAACGGCGGCGCCGGCGGCGCCCCCGGCAATGGCGGCAATGGCGCGGCTGGCGCCAGCGGTGTGGCCGGGTCCGGCGCCAGCCTTGGCGCTGGCGGCGACGGCGGGGCCGGCGGCAACGTCGGCACCGGCGGCGCGGCCGGGACCGGCGGCACCGGCTCCACCCCCGGCGCCAACGGCACGGCCGGCACCACACCCACCGGCCCGCTGGGCAACGGCGGCAACGGCGGGGCCGGCTTCAACGCCACCACCGCGGGCGCATCGGGCGGCAACGGCGGCGCAGGCGGGGCCGGCGGTAGCGAGGGCAACGGCGGCACCGGCGGCAACGGCGGCAACGGGGCGGCCGGCAGCACCGGCGGCAACGGCACCAACGGCAGCAGCGCGGGTCAGTCCGGCACCAACGGCACCGGCGGCACGACCGGCGGGGCCGGCGGCACCGGCGGCACCGGCGGCACTGGCGGCTCGATCTCCGGCGACGGCGGCACAGGCGGCCAAGGCGGCAACGGCGCCCAAGGCGGCGTAGGCGGCCAAGGCGGCAATGGCGCCGACGGCAGCACGCTCATCGGCAACGGCGGCGGCGGCGGCAACGGTGGCCAAGGCGGGGGCGGCGGCAACGCCGGGGCCGGCGGCGCAGGCGGCGCGGCCCTGGGGTCAGGCAACGGCGGCCAAGGCGGGGCTGCCGGCAATGCCGGGGCCGGCGGCACAGGCGGCAACGGCGGGACAGGCGGCACAGCCGGCATCGCCACCGGCACCGGCGGCACCGGCGGTACAGGCGGCGTCGGCGGTAACGGTGGCGCAGGCGCTACCGGTGGCGCAGGCGGCGCGGCCGACGGGTCAGGCACCGGCGGCAACGGCGGCGGCACCGGCCTCTCCGGCGGCGGCGGCACCGGCGGCAACGGCGGCGCCGGCGGCGGAAGCGCACTTATCGGCACCGGCGGCAACGGCGGCCCAGGCGGGGCCGGCGGTTACGGCGGCACCGGCGACGGCGGTGGGAGTGGCGGCAACTCCGTCTCTGGCCACGGCGGTAACGGCGTCAACGGCGCTACCGGCGGCACCGGCGGCAACGGTGGCAACGGCGGGGCCCCTGGTCCCGGACTGTTAGCCCCCGGCACCGGCGGAGTCGCCGGCACCGGGACAGCCGGCGGCACTGGCGGGTCCGGCGGGGCCGGCGGCACCGGTCCGGGTGGCACCGGCACCAGTGGCACCGGCGGCTCGACAGGCGGCTCTGGCAGCGCCGGCACGCACGGCTGAGAACGGCCGGCGAAGGGTCATCAGGTCAGGGTGCCGAACGCCAGGCGTGCCGCGCGGCCTCCGCATTGTTCGGCGCGCACGCATCCAGCCAACGGATCCGGTGATCGCGGCGAAACCACGACCGCTGGCGGCGCACATAGCGGCGGGTGCCGATGAACGTCGGTTCCCGCGCGCCGTCGCCGCTGCCGCCGGCGTCGAGGTCGGCCAGAACCTGTGCATAGCCCAGCGCCCGTGATGCGGTGACGCCGTCACGCAGGCCCCGACCGACCAGCGCACGGACCTCGTCGACCAGCCCCTGATCGAACATCGTCTCGGTGCGCCTAGCCAGGCGTGCATCGAGAAGCTCTGTGTCGCAATCCAATCCGATGATCACGGTGTCCCAGCGCGGTGTGCCGATGACAGGTGCCGACGCGGCGAACGGCTGGCCGGTGAGCTCCACGACCTCCAGCGCCCGCACGATGCGCCGGCCGTCGGTCGGCAGGATCGACGCCGCGGCCGCGGCATCACGACCGGCCAGTTCGGCGTGCAAGCGGTCCGCCCCGACTTCGGCGAGCCGCTGCTCCCAATGGGAACGCACCGCCGGGTCGGTCGCCGGGAACGACCAGTCGTCGAGCAACGACTGGATGTACAGCATCGACCCACCCACCAGAATCGGTACCTTCCCCCGGGCTGCGATCGCTTCAATGTCAGCGGCGGCGGCGCCCTGATAGCGGGCGACGGTGGCGGTCTCGGTGACGTCAAGCACGTCCAGTTGGTGATGCGGGATGCCGCGGCGTTGCGCCACAGGAAGTTTCGCGGTGCCGATGTCCATTCCGCGGTAGAACTGCATCGCGTCGGCATTCACGATTTCGCCGCCGAGCCGCTCGGCTACGTCCAGCGCCAGCTCTGACTTACCGGTGCCGGTCGGGCCGACAATCGCCAGCGGCCTCACGGCTGCCAGACACCGGCGAAATATCCGACGCCGTAGGGCGCCGCCCGAAATAGCTCCTTGGCCGACCGGGGAGCTGGCTCGGCCAGACCGGCCAGCACCTGGAACGCGACCCGCCCCACGACTTGACCGGGTAGTCGGCTCAACGCGGCCAGGTCGCCGCAAGCCAGAGCATCGTCAAGAGCACGCTGAACCTCGAGGTCACCGGGGTGGTGGCCGCCGGGGGCGGCCGGAGTCAAGGTGTTGGCGCCGTCGGCGACAATCAACACGCCTGTCGGCTCTGCCGCGTTGTCGATCTCGTGGCGCAACACTCGACCGAGGGCCAACGCGGTGCCGGCGTCGCGGTTCGCGGCATAGGCCCGAACCTCGACGCACGCTGCTGGCTGAGCCTGATCGCGCATCCATCCGGCGATCAGCGCGCAGAGCGGCAGCTCGACCGGCTGGCCGGTTGCCTGCGGCGAGAGCCGCACCACCAGGTCGACACCGAAACCAGCGAAGGTACCAACGCTTTCCGGGCCGACCACGACGTCCGCGGTCCCGATGCCGACAACCACCCACCGTGGCGGCAGTGCGGAAACAGCGGCCACCATGGCCGCCCGCAGCTCTGCCACCTCGCCGGCCGCGGCCCCCGCGAGCTCAGGCACCAGCACCGGCGCGGACGGAATGATCGCGATGGCGCTCAGCACGCCACCAAACTAACGTTCCGACGGCGCCAAGGGTTGCCCAATGGCTTTGGAGCGTCCTGTGCCGAGCGCCTCCATATCGGCGGCCTCGCCCCTGGCCAACGCTACCGTCGACACGATCATCAGGATCACTGCCGCCACCAGGACGAACACCTTCTCGTCGTCCACGCGCAACTCCTCAGAGAGCACGGTGATGCCCAAGATCCATCCGACCACCGGTTTGGCGAGGGTCATCGTCGGCAATGAGGCCGTGAGCGAACCGGCGCGAAATGACGCCTGCTGGAACACCATTCCAGCCAGCGCAACGGCCAGCCACGCATACAGCTCGGGCGCGCGCAGCAACGCCCCCACGCCGCCTTCGCCGGCTTCGACGACACCCTTGGTCAGCACCGCGAACAGCGCCAACGCCGATCCTGCAACCACCGCCAGCAGCACCGCGGAGACGGCGCCCGCCCAGATTCGGGCGCCCAGCACGCAGAAGACCAAAGCCGGGCCCATCACCATGGCCACCACCGCCCACGTTTCCAGCGAGGCGCGCTGTTGGTCCGAGGTCGGATTGCCCACCGCGAGGATGACCGCGACCGCGCCGGCCAGCAACACTGCCCAGAGCCATTCCCACCGGGTGACCCGGTGACGGGTGATCCGCGCGTTGATGGGCAACGCGAACAGCAACACCGTCACCTGCAGCGCGGTCACCAACATCACCGACCCCAGGCTCAGCGCTGCGGCCTGCAGGGCGTAATTGCCCACCGCGGCCGCACCGCCTAACCACCACCGGGTGTCACGCAATGACAGGCGGAACAACTCCCATGCGCCGACAGGTTTGTCGACGATCTCGTGCGCGGAACGCTGCCGGATGACCGAGCCGATCGCCGACACCAGCGCGGCACCCAAAGCCAAGAGCACGGCGGCGACGTCTGCCCTGCCCATGGACGACCCTCCCCGACTCTCGACCGAATTGTTCCATGCACACGCTACTGAGTTGAACAACGAAAGCGCGTGTCTACGGCACCTTCTCGACGACCACGACGTCACGTCCGGCGCCGGCGGCCATGGTGGCCGCCTCGCCGCGGGCCAGCGCAACCGTCGAGACGATCACCACGATCGCCGCGGCGATGAGCGCGAACACCTCAGGGCCGTCGGCGTCCAGCGTCTCGTTGAGCACCAAGACGCCCAGCAGCGTCGCCACCGTCGGTTTGGCCACAGTCACCGTCGGCAGCGAGGCGGTCAGCGCGCCGGCCCGAAAGGACGACTGCTGAAAGATCATCCCCGCCAGCGCGGCGGGTATCAGCGCGTAGGCCTCGGGCGCTCGCAGCAATGCCCCGAAACCGCCGGAAAGCGCCCCGACGGCGCCTTTCGTCAGCACCGCGAACAGTGCCAGCGACGAGCCCGCCACCACCGCCAGCAGCACCGGCGCGGCCGGACCACCCGACCAGATCCGCGCGCCGACCACGCACAACACCAAGATCGGCCCCATCACAGCGACCACCACGATCCACGACTCCAGCGAAGCTCTGGCGTGGCCGGCTGCTGGGTTGCCGACCGTGACCAGCACTGCCAGGGCGGCAGCCAGCAGCACCGCCCACATCCACTCCCACCGCGTCACCCGGTGACCAGCCAGCCGCGCGTAAATCGGCAACGCGAACAGCAGCGATGTGACCTGCAGCGCGGTCACCAGGATCACCGAGCCCAACGCCAAGGCAGCGGCCTGCAGACTGTAGTTGGCCACAGCGCCGCCGCCGCCCAACCACCAGCGGGCATCGCGCAACGACAAGCGGAACAGCTCGAGGTGCCCGACCTGCCTGTCGGTGATTTCCTGCGCCGACCGCTGGCGGACCACGTCGCCGATCGCAGATGCCAGGGCGGCGCACAGCGCGATCAGCGCCGCTAAATCCGCTTTCGACATGCACGATCTCCTTCACCGAGGGCCAGACCGCAAGGGATTACCCACACCGACTGTTCACCAACAGTTTCCATCACAGCCTATGGCGCTCGCGGCGTGTGGCTACTCAGACACAATGCGCGAGCAAAGGCGGCTTCCCGCCACCAGCGCAAATACCGCGGGGTCAGGCGCGAATGCCGCAAATTGCAGCTACCCGTCAACAATTATTTCAAGAACAAGGGGTAATTCGGTCAAGCCGCCGCGACCGCGAACAGCGGGGCGCTTGAGTGCTGCAGCACCAACTGGGAACGCACCGCCCAACAAGCTGCTTCAATACTGGTGAGGTTCACGCGGGAGGCTTCGTGACTCCTCCCGGAAGTGCAGTTGACGGCGCCGCGATGCGCGGCAGGTGCGCGGCCAATGACCGCGCGAAGGGTAGGTGATGGCAGCTCATGACGCCTGAAGAGCCACACAGTGAATCTCGGGAACCAAGGCCCACGCCGAGGCCGGGACCGCGACCCGGGCCCAAGCCGACACCCCGTCCCCACCCTCACCCCGTCCCCGGGCTGCTGGCCAACGATCCACACCGATTCGGACGTGTCGATGCCGACGGGACGGTATGGCTAATCACTGCGGCCGGTGAGCGAGTCATCGGGTCTTGGCAGGCCGGCGACGCAGAAGCCGCTTTCGCGCATTTCGGCCGGCGATTCGACGACTTGAGCACCGAGGTCGCGCTGATGGAAGAACGGCTGGCTTCGGGCACCGGCGACGCGCGCAAGATCAAGGGCACCGCCGCCGCGCTGGCCGAAACGTTGCCGACCGCCCATGTGCTCGGGGATGTCGACGCGCTGGCCGCTCGGCTTGCCGGCGTTGCTGAGCGGGCCGAAGCGATCGCGGCCGCCGACCGTTCCCGTCGCGAAGAGCATCGCGCCGAACAAGCCGCCCGCAAAGAGGCCCTGGCCGCCGAAGCCGAAGAGCTCGCCGACACCTCGACGCAATGGAAATCTGCCGGCGACCGGCTGCGCGCGATCCTTGACGAGTGGAAGACGATCAGCGGGTTGGACCGTAAGACCGACGACGCGCTGTGGAAGCGCTACTCGGCTGCGCGGGAAACCTTCAACCGGCGACGCGGATCCCATTTCGCCGAGCTGGACCGCGAGCGAGCCGGTGCCCGCGAGGCCAAGGAGCGGCTCTGCACGCAGGCCGAAGAACTCGTCGATTCGACGGACTGGGGCCCGACCAGCGCCGAGTTCCGCAAGCTGCTGACGAATGGAAGGCCGCCGGACGCGCGGCCCGCGACGTCGACGACGCGCTGTGGCGCCGATTCAAGGCCGCCCAGGACACTTTTTTCAAGGCCCGCAATGCCGCGACCACCGGACGCGACACCGAGTTGCAGACAAATGTCGCTGCCAAAGAGGCGCTGCTGGCCGAGGCGGAAAAGCTCGACACGAGCAATCACGAGGCCGCCAGGTCGGCGCTGCGGACGATCGCCGAGAAGTGGGACGCGATCGGCAAGGTGCCTCGGGAGCGGTCCGCCGAGCTCGAACGGCGGCTGCGTGCCGTCGAGAAGAAGGTGCGCGACGCCGGCGAATCCGACTGGTCAGACCCCCAGGCGCAAGCCCGGGCCGAGCAGTTCCGGGCGCGTGCAGAGCAGTTCGAACGCCAAGCCCAGAAAGCCGAGGCGGCGGGGCGCAGTAAGGAAGCCGAGGAGGCCAAAGCCAATGCCGAGCAGTGGCGGCAATGGGCGGACGCCGCCGCGGATGCGCTGGCCCGCAAGCGTTAGGTGGCCGAGCCCTCGCCGTCGTGATCGGGTGCCGGAGGGTCGTCGAGGGATTCCAGCAGCGTTCGGGACTGCCGGAGCGCGGCGGCTCGACGGCGTTGCTCCTCGGCGGCGAGTTGCACGATCGTGCGCGACCACACCACCCGCGCCCAGTGAAAAGTCAACAGTATGACCGTGATCCAGGCTATGACCAAGCCTGCACCGGGGCCGGGATGACCGGTCGCCACGGTCTGCCGCGACCAGATGGCCAGCAACCCGGCGCCGCTGGCCAACGCCGAACCCGCCAACGCGATCCAGGCCAACGCCCAGCGACGCGTCAACAGCGCCAACATCGAGAAACCGACACCGAAAACCAGGGCCAGCCAGCTGAATACCCGTGACGGCAGCGCCACCGCGGCTGCCCCCGAGCCGTGGGTGGAAAACAGCACATCCCATCCGCGAACGTGGCCGGTGTGCGGCAGAATGAACGACGCAAGTAACACGAACACCAGGATCGCTACAACCAAAGCCCTTGCGCCGGGCTCGATTTCGCGGGCGATACGGCGCTCTGTCGCCTCGAGATCATCCCGGAAGTCGTCGAATTGGCTCTGCTTCCGCTCGTTGTCGCTCATCGGGTGCACCCCAGCGGCTCGGCCGCCGCAGCCGACTGCCCGACGCCCGGCAAGCCAAGGTTCAATGGGCCGGCTCCTGCTCGGACTCGTTGTCCGTCGACATAGGCATCACCGGCGCGGGTGCGGCGGTGGGTAAGGACGTCGCCGTCGGCGATCAGGTGATGCGGCGCGGCGTCGGTGACGATCGTCGTGACGACGTCGCCCGGGCGCACCTGCTGGCCGGCGGGGGTGAAATGCACCAGCCGGCCGTCGCGCGCGCGCCCGCTCATCCGCGCCGTGCGGCTGTCCTTGCGACCTTCTCCGGTGGCCACCAGCAACTCGACCGTCCGTCCGATTTGGTCGCGATTCTCCTCCAGTGAAATCTGTTCCTGCAGCGCGACCAGTCGCTCGTAACGTTCCTGGACGACGCCTTTGGGCAGCTGCCCGTCCAGCTCGGCGGCAGGGGTACCGGGGCGCTTGGAGTACTGGAACGTGAATGCGCCGGAGAACCGGGCCCGCCGCACAATGTCGAGCGTCGCGGCGAAGTCCTCCTCGGTCTCACCGGGGAAGCCGACGATCAGGTCGGTGGTGATGGCAGCGTGCGGCATGACCGCCCGCACCCGGTCGATGATGCCCAGGAAACGCTCGGCCCGGTAGGACCGCCGCATCGCGCGCAACACCCGGTCCGACCCGGACTGCAACGGCATGTGCAGGGCCGGGCAGATGTTCGGCGTCTGCGCCATCGCGTCGATGACGTCGTCGGTGAACTCGGCCGGATGCGGCGAGGTGAACCGCACCCGCTCGAGCCCGTCGATGTGCCCGCATTCGGTCAGTAGCTCGGCGAAGGCGCCCCGATTGCGTGGCAGCCGCCGGTCGGCGAACGAGACCCCGTATGCGTTGACGTTTTGACCCAACAAGGTGATCTCCAGCACGCCGGCCTGCACCAGCGACCGCACCTCGGCCAAGATGTCGGCCGGGCTGCGGTCAACCTCTTTGCCCCGCAACGACGGCACGATGCAGAACGTGCAGCTGTTATTGCAGCCCACCGAGATGGAAACCCAAGCAGCGTAAGCAGATTCGCGGGCAGCAGGCAGCGAGGACGGAAACTCCTGCAGTGCCTCGGCGATTTCCACCTGGGCAACCCTGTTGTGCCGCGCCCGGTCGAGCAACGCAGGCAACGATCCGATGTTGTGGGTGCCGAAGACGACGTCGACCCACGGCGCCTTGCGCAGCACGGTGTCCTTGTCCTTCTGAGCCAGACAGCCACCCACCGCGATCTGCATGTCGGGGTCGCTGCGCTTACGCGGGGCAAGGTGGCTGAGGTTGCCGTAGAGCTTGTTGTCGGCGTTCTCTCGCACCGCGCAGGTATTGAAGACCACCACGTCGGCGTCGGCGCCGTCGGGCGCCCGCCGGTAGCCCGCCGCCTCCAGCAGGCCCGCCAACCGCTCCGAGTCGTGGACGTTCATCTGACATCCGTAGGTGCGGACCTCGTAGGTGCGGCGCGACCGCAGCGGCGCGGGTTGCGGCGCTGCGTCCGATGCCACGGTCGAAGTCACGGGGCCATGGTACGGCGGATTCGCCTCGCGGCTAGACGCGCCTGCGCTCGCGTTCGGCGGCCAGCTCGACGCTGACCACGTCATAAGCCATCGTCTGGCCAAACCCGCGGCGTGCCAACATCGCCACCAGCCGGCGGCTCACCCGCGCGTCATCGCCGTCGCTGAGGCTTTCCCGCCGCAGCTTTGCCCGCACCAGCTGCTCGGCGCGGCCGCGCTCGGCGGCGGGGTTGATGCCGCCGAGCACCGAGGTGATCACCTCGTTGTCGACCCCTTTGGTATGCAGTTCAGCGGCCAACGCGCGCTTGCCCTTTCCCGCGTTGGCCCGGCGCGAGTGCACCCACTGTTCGGCGAAGCCGGCGTCATCGACCAACCCGACGTCAGCCAGCCGGTCCAGCACCCGGGTGCTGAGGTCGTCGGGATAACCGCGCTTGGCCAGCTGACCGGCGAGCTCGGCGCGGGTACGCGCCTGCGCGGTGAGCAGGCGCAGGCACAACGCCCGCGCCAGCTCCTCGCGAGACGGCTCAGAAATCGACGGGGGCGGGCAAGACGCTGTCATCGGTCAAGCCATCGGTCACCACCGCGCCAATGCCGAGCTTTTCTTTGATCTTCTTCTCGATCTCGTTGGCCACGTCGGCGTTTTCGAGCAAGAAGTTGCGGGCGTTCTCCTTGCCCTGGCCCAGCTGCTCGCCCTCGTAGGTGAACCAGGACCCGGACTTGCGGATGAAGCCCTGGTTCACGCCCATGTCGATCAGCGAGCCTTCCTTGCTGATGCCCTTGCCGTAGAGAATGTCGAACTCGGCCTGCTTGAACGGCGGCGACACCTTGTTCTTGGCCACCTTTACCCGGGTGCGGTTACCCACCGCATCGGTGCCGTCCTTGAGTGTCTCAATTCGCCTGACGTCCAACCGAACTGAAGCGTAGAACTTCAAAGCCTTTCCACCCGTTGTCGTTTCGGGTGAGCCGAACATCACTCCGATCTTCTCGCGCAGCTGGTTGATGAATATCGCCGTGGTACCCGAATTACTCAGCGCGCCAGTCATTTTTCGCAGTGCCTGACTCATCAGCCGGGCCTGCAGCCCGACATGGCTGTCGCCCATCTCGCCTTCGATCTCCGCCCGGGGCACCAGCGCGGCCACCGAGTCGATGACCAGGATGTCCAGCGCGCCGGAGCGGATCAGCATGTCGGCGATCTCCAGCGCCTGCTCGCCGGTGTCGGGCTGGCTGACCAGCAGCGAATCGGTGTCCACACCGAGCTTCTGGGCGTAGTCAGGGTCTAGCGCGTGCTCGGCGTCGATGAACGCCGCGATGCCGCCGGCGGCCTGGGCGTTGGCCACCGCGTGCAGTGCGACGGTGGTCTTACCCGAGGACTCCGGGCCGTAGATCTCCACGACTCGGCCGCGCGGCAGGCCACCGATGCCCAGGGCGACGTCCAGTGCGATCGATCCAGTCGGGATGACCGAGATCGGCTGGCGCACCTCGTCGCCGAGGCGCATCACCGATCCTTTGCCATAACTCTTCTCGATCTGGGCCATCGCCAGATCGAGGGCCTTCTCGCGGTCAGGGACTTGCGGCATGGTGCTACCTCTCGGTGTAGTCGGTGTTCGATTGACCGGTGTTGGTCATTGGCCGTGACGCTAGAGGCAAGGTCTGACAAGTGGCCTGACCAGCATCTCGCCGTCGAACACCGCCCACACTAGCGAACGTGTGTTCGATCGCAAGTAGGCGCGCCGTGCTGTCGTCGAGAAGCAGGATCGGCCGAAAGGTGATTACCGGGTGCCGGGCAGTGCCGGCAAGGCCTGACTGTGTGGCCGCCGCTGCCGCCGGCAGCCGCTGACACGCCGGTGGCGACGCCGGGAGCATTGGTGGCGGCGTAACCGCCCCGGCCGCCGTCGCCACCTTTGACGTTCGTCCCCGAACTGTTGCCGCCATGGCCACCGGGGCCCGCGGTCGCGTTTCCGATTCCCTGATTGTCCGCAGCACCGCCGATGCCGCCGGCCCCGCCGGTGCTACCGGCGGCACCGTTGCCGCCGTTGCCGCCGCTGGCGTTCGCCGTGGAGGCGCTGTTCACGATGTACCCTTCGCCGCCGGTGCCACCGGCGCCGCCTGCAACGCTGCCGCTGGTGCCGTTGGCGCCGGCGCTGCCGATGGCATTTCCTGTTCCACCGTTGTACGCATCACCGCCGGCCCCGCCGGCGCCGCCGACTGTGCCGGTGCCGCCCGTCCCGGCAACGCCGCCGGTGGCGCTTCCGCTGCCCCAGGTGTACGCATAACCGGCCTGACCACCGGCGCCGCCGGCGCCGGTGCCGCCGTTGCCGCCATTCCCGCCGCTCCCGCCGACGACGTTGAACGGATTGTTGTCATCGATTCCCGACCGACCGCCTTCGCCGCCGGCGCCGCCGTTTACCGTGCCGTTGCCGCCGTTGCCGCCGGTGGCGCCCCTCGGGTTGAACGTGGAGGCGGCGTGGAACGTTTCTGCCCCGCCACCGTCGCCGCCATTCCCGCCGCTGCCGGTGGCGCCGGTGCCGTTGCCTCCGTTGCCGCCGGTGCCGCCGTAGGCGGCTCCGGGCCCCTCGTTGTATCCCCAACCGCCGGTGCCGCCGGCGCCGCCGCTGCCCGTGCTGCTGTTGGCGCCGTTGCCCCCGTTGCCGCCGGTGGCGGTACCCGGCGAGTTGGCGTTACCGATGATCGCTGTATTGGAGTTGTGGATTTCCCCGACGCCACCGTTGCCGCCCGCGCCGCCAAGAACGCTGCCGGTGGTGCCGTTGGCGCCGGCGCTGCCGGTGGCGTTTCCGGTGCCATAACTGAACGCACTACCGCCGTTACCGCCGGCGCCGCCCGTGGTGCCGGTGCCGCCGATCCCGGGAGCGCCGCCGGTGACGTTTCCAGTTCCCTGGGTGAACACATCACCGCCTTGGCCGCCAGCCCCTCCGGTGCCGGTGCCGCTGTTGCCGCCGTTGCCCCCGGTGCCGCCGACAGCATTGACCGGAGAAGCGGTGTTCTCGATTTCCGGCTCACCGCCTTGGCCGCCGGCCCCGCCGTTGACCGTGCCGTTGCCGCCGTTGCCGCCGGTCCCGCCGTTGACATGTCCGGTTCCCTCGGTATACGCAATACCACCGCTGCCGCCGGACCCGCCGCTGCTGGTGGAACCGGTGCCGTTACCGCCGTTGCCGCCGTTGCCACCGCTGACGTTTCCGCTGCCCACGCTGTCTCCGAAGCCGCCGCTGCCGCCGGCTCCGCCGTTTCCGGTGCTGCTGCTGGCACCATTGCCGCCGTTGCCGCCGGTGGCGCTGCCCGTCGAGGCGGTGTTGGAGACGAACGCGGTACCGCCGTCGCCGCCGTTCCCGCCGCCGGTGCTGCCCGCGGTGCCATTGGCGCCGGTGCCACCGGTGGCGCTTCCGGCTCCGAATGCAGACCCCTGGCCGCCGCTGCCGCCGTCGCCGGCGGTGTTGCCGGTGGCGCCGTTGGCGCCGACGGCACCGGTGGCATTTCCGGTTCCGTAGGCGTACGCGTCGCCGCCGGCGCCGCCGTCGCCGCCCGTGGTGCCGGTGCCGCCGGTCCCGGCGGTGCCCCCGGTGGCGCTTCCGTTTCCGTAGTTGATCGCCGTACCGCCCTGGCCGCCCGCACCGCCGACGCTGCCACCATCGCCACCGTTGCCGCCGGTGCCTCCGGTGCCGTTGCCGCCGGCCCCGCCAGAACCGCCGTTGCCGGCATCGCCGGCGTTGCCGCCGGAACCGGAATTGCCGCCTTCGCCGCCGGTACCGCCGGGTCCGCCGTCACCGCCGCTGCCGCTGGTAGTGCTGTGGCCGGCGCCGCCGGCGCCGCCATTGCCGACCGGCCCACCGCTGCCGCCGGGCCCGCCGTTGCCACCGGCCGCACCGGCGGTGGTGGCGGCTAAAGCCCGCCCCGCCTTGACCGCCGTGACCGGCCGCGCCGGTGGGCAGACTGCCGGCGACGCCGCGACCGGCAGCGCCGCCGGTCCCACCAGTTCCGGCTGCCCCACCGCTGCCGCCGCTACCCACCGCACCGAGGGCACCGCCGTTGCCGCCAGCGCCGCCGTTGGGGTCGGCCGCCGGATCGGCCACGCCGGCCCCGCCGTCACCGGGTGTTCCGGCGTTACCGCCGACCCCACCGGCCCCGCCGCTACCGTTGGCGCCCACCGCGCCGTGAGCGGCCGTACCGCCATTGCCGCCATGGCCGCCGACCCCACCGGTCCCACCGGTCCCGCCGGCGCCGCCGGTCCCGCCTGCGCCGGTGCCGCCGTTGGCGAAGGTGCCGGTCGCTCCGGTGACGCCGGAACCGGCGGTGCCGCCGTGGCCGCCGACCCCACCGACCCCGCCGGCCCCACCGTGGCCGGAGACCGAGCCGTCCAGGCCGCCGTTGCCACCAACTCCACCGGCCCCGCCGGTGCCGCCGACCCCGGCGGCCTGACCCGCCAGGCCGGTGGTGCCCGTATAACCAACTCCACCGGCACCGCCCTGGCCCCCGGCCCCGCCGTTGCCGGTATGCCCGGCGTTACCGCCAACCCCGCCGGCGCCGCCGGCTCCGCCGTTGGGATTGGCCGCGGACCGGCCCCGCCGGCACCGCCGTTACCGCCGGCCCCGCCGGCCCCGCCGTTACCGCCATATTGGCCGGCCGTACCGTTGGCGCCGTTACCGCCGTTGCCCATCAACGTCGCCGAATTGCCCCCGTGACCCGGCGTGCCATTAATCGGTGCCGGTGACCCTGAGGCGGCCGGCTGAGCACCCGAGGCGGCGGGCTCAGTCCCCGACGCGGCGGGTTCTGCCCCCGAGGTCGCGGGGTCTGCGTTCAGCGCGGCGACCCCGCCGTCGGTAGCGCTGCCGGCGTTGCCGCCGTTGCCCATGATTAACCCGGCGTTGCCACCGTCACCGCTGTAGCCGTAGCCGTTGCCGCCGTCGCCGAACAACAAGCCGCCATTGCCGCCGTTGGGATCCGCCGCCGTGCCCGGATCACCGTTGCCGATCAGGTACTCCCCAGAAACCTGGTTGATGAAGCTGTCGACGTGCTCGCCGAACGGGCTGTTGATCCAGTTCTCCATGTCGGTGTGCAGCGACGTGTAGACGAGCTCTTGGAACGACGCGGTCGCCGCGGCATCCGACGAGGACGCCACCAACGTAGCCGCACTCAACGCCACGCTGCTCGGATCAAAAAGGCCGCCCAGGTCCAAACCGGCCGAGGGATCCAGACCGGCACCGGGATCCAGCAGCGACGAGAGGTCCGCACCAAAAGTGGGATCGATACCGGACAAGGCGTCGGTCAGCCCCGCCAGCGCATGCTGCAACGGCTGGATGATCGGATCGACGACCAGATCCCAGACATCGGCCTTGGCCGGCGGCGCGGTGGCCAACGGTGTCATCGCCGCCGCCAGAAACGCCCCAGCCGTCGTCGACAGGCCCATCGTCCGACGCCGGGCGACCCTGGAGCTACGTGTGCGACGAGTCCGCTTGCCAGGACGCTGATGAGCCACGTCGGCCTCCTGTTAGTTCAACATGGGGGTTCATGGCCGACTTCTTCGCCATTGCCTGCCCGTTTATTGGGCACGGGTTGATACCGCCCAAAGGCTACTCCCTGCATTCGGAATTTGGAAACTTTTTTTCGAATATCGTTTTTTCTCGTTAATCAGCTTGAAGCAGGTCTGGTGGTAATAACGAAATGGCCTCTTCAGGAGCGCCCGGACGGGTCGCTGCCGGTTTTGGCATGAAGCCGCCGACCCAGCTCTTCACCACTGTTCGCGGGGCACGTCGAAGTCGACGCACAGTGCCCGCCACACATCGCGCGGGTCCACGCCGTCCTCGATCGCCTGCGTAGCAGTGCGCCCGTCGAAGCCGGCCAGCACATGATCCGAGAGCACCGAGGCGCCGTAGGTGGCGCCGAAACGCAAGGTGACTCGCTCGTGAAACTCCGTCAGGCGCACGCCAACCAAGTTACCCAGCGGGCGCGAGCGCTTCGTGGCACACCCGTACCGGATCGACGACATCGGTGACGCTGGCCGCCGCACGCCGCGCGGCGTCACGGTAGGCCGGCGTAGCAAGCACGTCAGCGACAGCCCCGACCAGTGCTTCGGGTGTCAGCGGCCGAACCAGCCGCCCGCTGCCCTGGCGCACCACCCGGTTGGCGATCTCCCACTGATCCCCTCCGCCGGGAACCATCACCAGCGGCACACCGGCCAGCAGGGCCTTGGCCACCATTCCGTGCCCGCCGCCGCAAATTGCCAGGTCGGCGCGTGCCAGCAGTTCGTCTTGACGTCCCAGCCCGGCCACCGCCCACGGCGGCACCGACAGATCCGGGCCGTTCAGCCGCGACACCACCACCCGCGCACCGGCGGGCAAGCCGGTCCCGGGCACCAGGCAGTCCAGGGCGGTCTGGGCCATCCCCTCCGTCCCGGTCAACGCCGTCGACGGCGCGACCACCACGACCGGCCCCGAGCCGGGTGGAATCGGCAGCAGCTGCTCGGTGGGCTCGACGTGCAGCGGACCCACCACAACGGCTTCGGCCGGCCAGTCCGGCCGCGGAACCTCCAGGGCGGGCAGCGTGGCGATCAGCCGCCGCAGTGGCCCGGGATCGGCCGCCGGCAGACCGATCCCGACGCGGGCCTGGGCCCGCTGACGCAAACCGGCGCGCCAGGATCGCGCGGTCAGCGCCCGCATTGCGGCGTCGCGCAGCCGGCCGCCGATGCCGGTGCCTGGCGCCAGGCCACTCCCCAGCGGCGGCAGCCCCTTCGACGGCAGGTAGAGCGGATGCGGGTTCAGTTCGATCCACGGGATGCCCAGCAGCTCGGCCGCCATCCCGCCGCAGGCCGTGATGACATCCGACACCACGACGTCCGGGGCCAGCTCCCGAAGCCGGGGCAGGTTGAGCACGGCCATCCGCGCGGCGCGCTGGTGGATCTTGGCGCCGGCGTCCCGGTCGTCATCGTCGGTGGTGGGGTCGAGCCCGGCCAGTTCGACGGCGTCGACACCGGCGGTGAGGGCGGTTTCGAGCCATTCGGTGCCGGTGAGCAAGGTCGGCGCGTCGCCGGCTGCCAGGAAACGACGGCACAACGCGATGGCCGGAAACGAGTGGCCGGGGTCTGGTCCGGCGACCACGGCGACGCGCATCGCCCTACCCTGCCATAGCGCTCGGTTGCCCGACCCGCCGTAGGCTGGTGACCATGACCGAGCAGACTCTAGAGAACACCCGCACTGTCGAGGTCTTCCTGAATGCGCTGCAGGACGCGGATCTCGAGACCGCAGGCGCCGCATTGGCCGAGGACCTGGTGTACCAGAACGTCGGGTTGCCGACGATCTACGGGCGCAACAGGGCCATCAAGCTGTTCAGCTCGCTGGGAGGCGCCAGTGCGTTCGAGGTGAAAATTCACCGCATCGCCGCCGACGGTGCCGCTGTGCTGACCGAACGCACCGATGCGCTGATCTTCGGCCCGCTCCGGCTGCAGTTCTGGATCTGCGGCGTGTTCGAAGTCCACGACGGCCGGATCACGCTGTGGCGGGACTACTTCGACTTCTTCGACATGTTCAAGGCGACGCTGCGGGGCCTGGCCGGGCTGCTGGTGCCGTCGCTGCGGGCGTCGTTCTAGACGCCATGAGTGACAACCGGCCGAGCCCGCTGCAGTATGTCCGGTACTGCTACGGCGGGCGGCTGCCCGACTCGATGCGGGACTGGGTGCGCCACGATTTGGCCGGCAAGGGCGCCACCTTGCGGATGATGGTCCGTGTCGCCATTCCAGCGGTTTTGGTGCTCGCGCCGTTCTGGCTGATCCCGACGACGTGGGACGTCCACCTGAGCATGACGCTGCCGATCCTGATCCCGTTCGTGTATTTCTCCCATGCGCTGAACAAGGTGTGGCGGCGCCACATGCTGCAGGTGCACAACCTCGACCCGGATCTGGTCGACGAACGTCGTCGCCAGCGCGATGCCCATATTCACCAGGCGTACATCGAACGCTACGGACCCCGCCCCGAGTCAGACCGGTTCCGCGGCCACGACGTTTAGCCACCGGGCTAGGCCCTCGGCAACCCACCCAGCTCGTCGAAAGCCTGCGCCCAGCCGACCAGACGATCCGTCGCTCCGACCAGTTCGTCACGGTAGCGCTGCCGCGAGGCCACCAGCGAGGCGCCACCATCTCCGTTCGCCGAGGAGACCAAATGCGCAGCAGCGGTGACCATTTCGTTGTACTGACGGACGCCCGCGCTCAATTGGGCAGTGAACGCGTTGATAGTTGGGGCCAGGTAGGACCGTGACTGCGATGTGCCGTTGGCCGCCCGCTCCATCGACACCACCTCAGCGGCGGTAGCCGCCATGGCGGCCGAACTCTTATTGGCCGCTGCGGTCAGGTCACGAATCTCGGTGGCGGGCAGCATATTGCCTCGCTCCATGACTCCGAGCAGCGAGAAGAAGCCCCGCTCGGAGGCTCCCAGCGCGTACATCGCCGATCGTGCCGCCGAACTTGGCGGTGGCAGGCGTCGGCTGCCGGCGGATCGCCGCGCGGGCAGCGGCTCTGCGCGCAGCCAGCGGTACCGGATCAGCAGCAGCGTCGCGATCATCGCTTGCCCGACCGCAACCGCGCCGGTGATCTCCAGTAGCAGAGCAAACCAGCCCCAGGCCGCCAGCACCGCTGTCACCGCAGCCCAGAACACGCAGCCGGCGCTGAATATCAGACCCCACCGCAGCGCCCGGCGGCGTCGCCGCAGCAGCCTTTCCCGCGGGTCGGTGGCGGCGCTGATCTTGTGAACCACCAACTCGCAAAAGTCGCTGGCCGTATCGAGGCCGCGCAACAGCAATGTCCACCACACCCCGCTGCGACCGGACTGCACCGCCATTTTGCTCCGCTCGTCTACTGCTGGCCGATGGGTTTTTCGGTGGGCGCCGGGTTAGCAGCGGCCGACGGTGTGCCGGCGGAAGCGGCCGGAGTGCCTGGGGCAGCGGCGGTCCCCCCAGCTGGCAACGCCTCGCCGCGCATCGACGCGCGGATCTGCTCCAACCGCGAATGGCCGGCCATCTGCACGCCGGCCTGCTCGACCTCGAGCATGCGGCCCTGCACCGAGTTCTGCGCCAGTTCGGCCTCGCCCATCGCATTGGCGTAGCGGCGTTCGATCTTGTCGCGCACCTCGTCGAGGGTGGGGGTGGTGCCCGGAGCGGCGATCTCGCTCATCGACCGCAGCGACGCGCTGACCTGCTCTTGCATCTTGGCCTGCTCGAGCTGGCTGAGCAGCTTGGTGCGCTCGGCGATCTTCTGCTGAAGCATCATCGCATTTTGCTCAACGGCCTTCTTGGCTTGCGCCGCGGCGGCAAGCGCCTGGTCGTGCAACCCCTTGAGGTCTTCCACGCTCTGCTCGGCGGTCACCAACTGCGCCGCGAAAGCCTCGGCGGCGTTGTTGTACTCGGTTGCCTTGGCGGTGTCTGCGGCCGCGGTGGCCTGGTCAGCCAATGTCACCGCCTGCCGGACGTTGACCTGAAGCTTTTCGATGTCGGCCAGCTGCCGGTTCAGCCGCATCTCGAGTTGGCGCTGGTTGCCGATCACTTGCGCGGCCTGCTGGGTCAGCGCCTGGTGCTGACGCTGCGCTTCCTCGATGGCCTGCTGGATCTGCACTTTCGGGTCGGCGTGCTCGTCGATCTTCGCGTTGAACAACGCCATGACGTACTTCCACGCTTTGACGAACGGATTGGCCATGGATTAGCTCCGCCTTCGTGTGTAGATGTCTTTGACGCTCAATTTATCGGTTCCACCCCGATTGCCACACCCTGCCGGCCGGGCTAGGCGAGCGCCATCGAGACAACCGGCGGAATGACCACCTTGGTGCTGACGTCGATATTGGCCGCGCTGGCCGCAGAGGGCGTCGGCTGCTCCCGGCGGGCCAGTTGCTCACCCGCCTCGACGAGCAGCTCGGACAACGGCACATCCAGCGCGTCGCAGATCGCGCTCAGCAGCTCGCTGGACGCCTCCTTGCGGCCGCGCTCGACCTCGGAAAGGTAGCCCAGGCTGACTCGCGCGTCGTCGGACACTTCCGCAGCGTGCGGCCTTGTTTGGTTCGGGCGCGACGCAGCACCTCGCCGAGGACCTCGCGCAGCAATGACGGCATCGCGCTCTCCTAACGTCGGGTCAGACTGTTCATCAGGTCAACGACAGCCGCGCGGGCGATTGGTTCCCGGTACCGGATCGAGCCCGGTCACTCTTTCGCGACCAGCGCGCGCAGCCGGCTGATCGATTCGCGCACCGCCGAGATGCGGATATCCCAGCGGCTTCCACTGAATTGCAACTCGACCACCTCGGTATCGACAGGTCCGGCCAGTCCCATGAACACCGTGCCCACCTCGTGCCCGCCATGCGGCTCGGGTCCAGCCACGCCGGTCAGACCGACGCCCCAGGTGGCGTCGCATCGTTGGCGCGCGCCGACGGCCATCGCCCGGGCGGTCGGGCCGGCCACCGGACCGACCTCGTCGAGAATCTGCGGCGCGACGCCGGCCAGCGCGACTTTGGTGTGCTCGGTGTAGGTGATCAGGCCGCCGCGCAGTACCTCGCTGGCGCCGGGCACCCCGGCGAGGGTGGCGGCCAGCAGCCCGGCGGTCAACGACTCAGCGGTGGCGATGCTCTGGTTGCGGACCGTCAGGTCCGCCACCAGTCCGCGGGCGTCGTCAGTCAGTAGCGGGTCGTCCACGGACGTCCCTTGCGGCCGACACGACGTAGTCCACGCCGGTGACCAGGGTCAGCACGATCGCGGCCGCCATCACCACCGAGGCGACCACCTGCCACGATCCCGGCAGCGGCAGGATGAACAATCCGATCGCGACGGCCTGCACCAGGGTTTTGAGCTTGCCCCCGCGACTGGCCGGGATGACGCCGTGGCGCAGCACGGCAAACCGCAGCACGGTGATCCCGACCTCGCGACACAGGATCACCACCGTCACCCACCAGGGCAGATCACCGAGCATCGACAGGCCGATCAACGCCGCGCCGATCAACGTCTTGTCCGCAATCGGGTCGGCCATCGTGCCGAATTCGGTCACCATGCCGTAGTTGCGCGCCAGCGCGCCGTCGAGGCGATCGGTGATGACCGCGACGGCGAAAACGACGAATGCGGCAATGCGGCTGACGGTTTCGTGACCATTCCCGGCGAACAGCACCAGCAGGAACACCGGGACCAGCACCAGCCGCAGCAGCGTGAGTATGTTGGCGAGGTTGGTGACGCGAACGCGCGGGACCACCGGACCTGTCTGCGGCTGCCCCGACACGGCAACAGAATATCGGTTGTCGAGGCGGTTGACCTGATGCCCCGCTCCTCCTCATCGCGCTACGCGCTCTGCATCGTCGCGAGGCGTGACTGAAGCCGATACTGTGCACCCGTGAGCGCAGCGGGCGGTCCAGCGGCGAATCGGCCGGTGATCCGGCGTGCGCGAACCTCTGACGTCCCCGCGATCAAGCAGCTCGTTGACACCTACGCCGGCAAAATCCTGCTGGAAAAGAACCTGGTGACGCTGTATGAGGCCGTCCAGGAGTTCTGGGTGGCCGAGCAGCAGGGCCAGGAAGGTATGGAGGTGGCCGGCTGCGGCGCATTGCACGTGTTGTGGTCCGATCTGGGCGAGGTGCGCACCGTGGCCGTCGCCCCCACATTGACCGGTCAGGGCATCGGCCATGCCATCGTCGACAAGCTGCTCGACGTCGCCCGGGACCTGCAGCTGGAGCGGTTGTTCGTGCTGACGTTCGAGACGGAGTTCTTCGCCCGCCACGGCTTCACCGAGATCGAAGGGACGCCGGTGACCGCGGAGGTTTATGAGGAGATGTGCCGCTCGTACGACATCGGTGTCGCCGAATTCCTGGATCTCAGCTACGTCAAGCCGAACATCCTGGGCAACTCGCGGATGCTGCTGATCCTCTAACCGGCGACGGTGCGCGTGGCCGCACCCTGGGCGCTAGTCACCGTCGTCGTCGGCGCCGCCGCCATCCACACCGCGGATGGACATCAGGGTGGCGGCGAGCTCGTCGGGCTTGACCAGCACATCGCGGGCTTTGGACCCCTCGGACGGCCCCACGATCCCGCGGGTTTCCATCAAGTCCATCAACCGGCCGGCCTTGGCGAACCCGACCCGAAGTTTGCGCTGCAGCATCGATGTGGAGCCGAACTGGCTGGACACCACCAGCTCGACGGCTTGCAGGAAGACGTCCATGTCGTCGCCGATATCGGGGTCGACATCGGTGCGCTCCCCGGTGGGCTTGGCGTTGGTAACACCCTCGGTGTACTGGGGTTCGGCTTGGTCTTTGCAGGCGGTGACGACGGCGTGAATCTCCTCGTCGGTGATGTACGCCCCCTGCAGGCGGATCGGTTTGCTTGCGCCCATCGGCAAGAACAGGCCGTCGCCCATGCCGATCAGCTTCTCGGCGCCGGCCTGGTCCAGAATCACCCTGCTGTCGGTCAGCGACGACGTCGCGAACGCCAGCCGGGACGGCACATTGGTCTTGATCAGGCCGGTGACCACATCGACCGACGGCCGCTGGGTGGCCAGCACCAGGTGGATGCCGGCAGCTCGGGCCTTCTGGGTGATGCGCACGACGGCATCCTCCACGTCGCGGGGCGCGGTCATCATCAGGTCGGCCAGCTCGTCGACGATCGCGACCACGTACGGGTAGGGCCGGTATTCGCGCTGGCTGCCCAGCGGCGCGGTGATGGCGCCGGATCGCACCTTGTCGTTGAAGTCGTCGATATGCCGCACTCGCGACGCCTGCATGTCCTGGTAGCGCTGTTCCATCTCCTCGACCAGCCAGGCCAGCGCGGCGGCGGCCTTCTTCGGCTGGGTGATGATCGGCGTGATCAGATGCGGAATACCTTCGTACGGCGTCAGTTCCACCATCTTCGGGTCGATCAGGATCATCCTGACTTCTTCCGGGGTGGCCCGCGCCAGCAGCGACACCAGCATGGAGTTGACGAAGCTGGATTTACCGGATCCGGTCGAACCGGCTACCAGTAGATGCGGCATCTTAGCGAGATTCCACGAAATGTATTCGCCCTCAATGTCTTTGCCCAGGGCGATGACCAGCGGATCGTGGTCGCGCCGAGTCGCCGGCGCGGTCAGAACGTCGGCCAGCCGCACCATCTCGCGGTCGGTGTTGGGCACCTCGATGCCGACGGCCGACTTGCCCGGGATCGGCGCCAGCATCCGGACGCTCTCAGTGGCCACCGCATAGGCGATATTGCGTTGCAGCGCGGTGATCTTTTCCACCTTGACACCGGGTCCAAGCTCCACCTCGTAGCGGGTGACTGTCGGCCCGCGGGTGCAGCCGGTGACCGCCGCGTCGACCTTGAACTGCTGTAGTACCGACGTAATCGCTTCGGCCATCTGATCGTTGGCGGCGCTGCGCTTCTTGGGCGGGTCACCGGCTACCAGCAGGCTCAGCGACGGCAGCGTGTAGGGTCCCTCGACAACGCGATCAAGCGCCAGAGTGTCTTGTCGGCCAGTAGATTTCGAGCTACGACGCCGGCTGCGCGACAATGCGGGCTCCGGCACCGTTGGGCTGTCGTCCCCAGCGACCGGAGAGCTGCTCGCGGGCCACGCTTGGGCTTCGTCGTCGGTGTAGGACGACGGGTCGTCGTAATAGCCGTCGGAAAAGTCTTCGACGACAACATCTTCGGCTGCTGGTTCGTCGTCGTAGTACTCATCTTCGGCGTCGAACATCCGGGTGGCGAACATGGACCGCAACGTGTCGGGCACCTCGCGGATCGTGGTGCCGGTCAACAGCAAAACGCCGAACAACGCGCCGATGAACAGCAGCGGTGCGCAGATCCATGGGGTCAACCCCTCCGAAAGAGGTCCCCCGATGGCGAAGCCGATGAATCCTGCCGCGTGAGCGCGCCCGACCGGGCTGTCCGGTGAGCCGGCCCACAAGTGCCAAAGGCCCAGCACCGGCAGTGCGACCATCGTCGCGCCAAGCACCAGTCGTGGCCGGGTATCAGGGTTGGGCTCGGTGCGCATCAACAGCACCGCGATCGCGGCGGTGACGACCGGCAGCACCACGACCGCCGAGCCGATGAATATCCGCAGCACCGAGTCGACCCACGCGCCGACCGGGCGGGCGGCGTCGAACCAGGAGCTGGCAGCGACGACGACCGCGAGCGCGAGCAGTGCCAGCGCAATTCCGTCCCGGCGGTGCCCGGGGTCGATGTCGCGGGCCCGGCCGACCGACCGCGCCGTGGTGCCGGTTCCTTTGGCCACCATCAGCCACGTCGCACGCACGGCCCGCCCGCAGGTCAGCCCGGCGCTGGCCACCAGCGAGTGGTTGCGCCGCCGGGCAGCTCTGCGCGGCGCCTTGACCGGCTTTTTGGCCGGCTTCGACCGGGCCTGCGCCGACCGGGCCCCGCCGCGCGAAGCGGCCTTTGACCTGCTCGTTCGGGCGCCGGATCGCGCGACAGTCTTGCTAGCCATGCCCGCAAGCCTAATCGCAAATGCATCATCTGCACCATCCGCCACACTGGTTCGCCCGATGTCGCGGCTTGGTCACGAATCCGCCTGGGTAGGGTGACAGCCGTCACGCACCCCGGAGCTGCCAGGAGGCCGCAATGCCCGTCGTCGTCGTCGCCACCATGACCGTGAAACCCGAATCGGTCGACACCGTCCGCGACATCCTCACTCAGGCGGTGCAGGAAGTGCATGACGAGCCGGGTTGTCAGCTGTATTCGCTGCACCAAACCGGCAAGACCTTCGTGTTCGTCGAGCAGTGGGCCGACGAAGACGCGCTCAAGACGCACAGCACCGCGCCGGCGATCGGCAAGATGTTCAGCGCGGCCGGCGAGCACCTGGCGGGGGCACCGGACATCAAGATGCTGCAGCCGGTTCCCGCCGGCGATCCGGACAAGGGACAGCTGCGCTCCTGATGGGCGGCCCACTGGAAGCGCCCCTAAAAGGGAAAGTTGCCTTCATCACCGGCGCCGCGCGTGGTCAGGGACGCGCGCACGCGGTGCGGCTGGCCGCCGACGGCGCAAGCATCATCGCGGTCGACCTGTGTGAGCAGATCGCCAGCGTGCCATATCCACTGGCCACCGCCGACGACCTGGCGGCCACCGTCAAACTAGTCGAGGACACCGGCGCTCGCATCGTGGCCGCTCGTGGCGACGTCCGCGACCGGACATCGTTGTCTTCGGCATTGCAGACGGGCCTGGACGAGTTCGGCCGCCTCGACATCGTCGTGGCCAATGCCGGTATCGCTCCGATGCAATCCGGTGACGACGGCTGGCATGACGTCATCGACGTCAACCTCACCGGCGTCTACAACACCATCAAGGTCGCGATACCGACCATGGTCAGGCAAAACACCGGCGGATCTATCGTGCTGATCAGCTCGGCTGCCGGGCTGGCCGGCGTCGGCAGCCCGGATGCCGGTTCGGTGGGGTATGCCGCCGCCAAGCACGGCGTGGTCGGCTTGATGCGCGTATACGCGAACCTGCTTGCAAGACAGAGCATCCGGGTCAATTCAATCCATCCTTCCGGCGTGGAAACCCCGATGATCAACAACGAGTTCACCAGGGAGTGGCTGGCCAAGATGGCCGCCGCGACAGACACGCCGGGAGCCATGGGCAATGCCATGCCGGTCGAGGTCCTCGCCCCTGAGGACATCGCCAACGCGGTGGCATGGTTGGTGTCCGACCAGGCTCGCTACGTCACCGGAGTCACCTTGCCGGTCGATGCGGGGTTCTTGAACAAGTAATAGCTACTCCACGAAACCCCACGGCGCAGAGCGCTTTTGGGCCGCTGCTGCTGACCGCCATGGAACAAAGCGAACCGCCGGGCCGGCGGCTGGTGGACGACGACCTGGCGGCGCGATCCGACACGCCGCAGCGTAGGCGTCCCTGGTCAGCCCTTTAGCAGCGTCATACTCAGCTCGTGGCTCGCAACGGGGCTGCCCGCTCACCCGGCTCAGTGGCGCCGATGTCCCGGCGCCGGGTGTCGGCTGCTTATCGATTCCTGTCACCGCACCAAGCTGCGGTGCTTGACGCGGCCACCCATCGTCTGATGCCGGCAGTTTACGAGGCCCAAGTAGTCGGCTACCTGGACCGGCGGCTGTCGCTGGTCAACTCCCGCAGCTCCGCACGTCGCATGCGGGTTACCGATCTTCGCGACCGGTACACCAACGGCATCGCGCTGCTCGACCAACTGGCCGACGGCGACTTCACCGCGGTTTCCCCACTGCGACAAGACTTCATCGTGTCGCACACTCAGCTCGCGCCGTTCGCCCGTTTGCTGCTCGATCACCTCGTTGAAGCGATCGACACCACGCCGCGACACTTAAACTGTTGCGACGACCCGCCGAGCGACGTCGCAACGGCTTAAGTTTCGGCGCACTTGCCCGCCGGATGCGCGGCCCGACACGCCGACGAGGGCATTCCGCTGGTCAAGCCCGAATGCAGGTCATACTCGGCCCGTGGCCAGCGACGGGGCCGTCGGAGAACCCGGCTCGTCGGCGCCGGTGTCCCGGCGCACGGTGCTCGGTGGGCTGACTTTGCTGCCGCTGGTCGCCGTGGTGGGCAGTGTCCTACCGGCCGCTTCTGCCGATACGCCGTATCTGTACCTCTCTGAGCACCAGGCCGCGGTGCTCGACGCCGCGACCCGCCGCCTGATTCCCGGACCGGAAGACTGCCCGCTGGAAACCAGTCCGGGGGCGCACGAAGCGAACGTGGTCCGCTACCTGGACATCATGCTGGCGGCGTTCTCCTTCTCGCCGCCGAAGGTGCATGCTGGCGGGCCGTGGAGCGACCGTGCCGGCGGCTCCCAGGACTTCATGGCCGACTTCGTTCCGCTCGACCGCGCCCAGAACTACGCCTGGCAGCAGCGGATTACCACCCTCCGCAGCCAGTACACCAACGGAATCGCGCTACTTGACCAGCTGGCCGGCGGCGACTTCACCACGGCGTCGCAGGCCAAACAGGACAGCATCCTGTCGACGGGTCAGGCGCTCTCGTTCGCCCAATTGTTGTTCGGTCACTCGATCGAGGGGATGTACTCGGTCCCGGAGTATGGCGGCAACGCGAATCTCGTTGGCTGGCAAGACATCCAGTGGCCGGGAGACATCCAGCCGCGGGGCTACACCGATGCCGAGGTCGAGGCGGCCCAGGGGGACGTGCTGGCCACGAGCGGGATCATCGGTTTGCTGATGCGCGGAGGGTGGGCGCAGGCCGTCGCTAAGATGGGCGGAAAGGGCGGCGTCAATGCCGGGTAAAGCGATCATCGTCGGCTCGGGACCAGGCGGATCGGTAATGGCGTGGGAACTCGCCGAGGCCGGCTGGGACGTGGTGATCTTCGAGATGGGCCCTAACTACTACACCAATCTCGAAGGGCAAGGACCGTTCCCGACGGTGTTCTCCAACGACGAGCTCAAGTCGCAGTTCCGCTACTTCGAACAGCCGGATCCGCTGGCCTATCCGCGCACGTTTCGCCAAACCGCCAACCAGAATGCGGCGAATACCTTCGTCGGCGACGTCAACGACCTGCCTAACCAGGTCGGCGGCGCATTCCCGCACTCGGACGTGAAGTTCACCCGGATGTGGGACATCGACTTCAAGGGACTGTCACTGCTCGGCCCGGTGCCCGGCGCGGACATGGCCGATTGGCCGTTCGAGTACAGCGAACTCGCGCCGTACTACGACGAGCTCGAGACGCTGATGGGAGTTCAAGGCGATCTCGGGTCGATACCCGCTTTCGTGCTCAAGCGCCAGCCCCAAACCAAGCCCTTCCCGATGCCGCCGGGGGCGCAGATGCGCTCGTCTACGCTGCTTGCCGGGGGGGCCAAACGCCTTGGGCTGCATCCATTTCCGTTCCCAATGGCAGCCAATTCGGTACCTTATAACGGCTCCCCGGCTTGCAATAACTGCGGGTTCTGCTCCGGGTATGGATGCCCGGTCTCGGCCAAGCCGGTCAACCTCCTTCTGCTGCGCCGGGCGCTGCAGACCGGGCGCGCGCAGTTGCGGGCACAGACAACCGTCACCGCGGTCAACTACACCGGCCGCCGGGCCACCGGGGTCTCCTATCTCGACCCGCAGGGCAATCCGGGTGGGGAAAGCGCCGACGTGGTCGTGCTGTCCTGCTCGGCGATCTTGACGCCGCGTCTGGCGTTGCTTTCCAATCTGCCGGATCCCTGCGGCCGCATCGGCAAACGGATAATGTTTCAAAACTTCTACGACGGCTTCGCCATCTTCCTCAACCAGCGAGTGCACGCCTACCGCGGTCGTTCCAACACGCAGGTCGTGTTCGACTTCAACGATCCCAACTTTCCCGGGGCCCGAGCCTTTGCCCGGCTGGCCGGGCTGCCCTACATCCGTGCCGGCCTGTGCGAGCTCGGGGGCAGCCAGAACCCGATCTCGGAAGGCAAGTTCTACCAAGAGATCCTGGGTTTCCTGCCAGGTGTGCAGTTTTTTGGCCGCCCGTTCAAGGAGCTGATGCGCGCCTCGCTGCTGCGCGACCGGCTCGCCGGCGTGGATTGTTTCGGCACCGACATGCCGTACCTGACCAACAACGTCACGCTCGACCCGACGATCAAAGACCTCAACGGCCAGCCGGCGCCCCGGATCACCTACCAGATCGGAAAGTTCGAGAAGGCCTCCCAAGACTTCTTCGTGCCGCTGGTCTCCGCGATGTGCGGGGCATCCGGCGCACAGCTGTACGCGGCGGTGCCCCAGAGCACAGCAACTTCACTGGGGGGCATTGCACCACCGGGCGGCCTGCACACCATGGGCGGGATGCAGATGGGCGTGAACCCGGCGACGAGCGTCCTCGACGGGAATGGACGAATGCACCAGATGGACAACGTGTTCTGCGCCGACGGCAGCGTGTTCGTCACCTCCGGCGGCTCCAATCCCACCAACACGATCATGGCGGTCGCGCTGCGCACCGCACGCGGGATCACCGGCAGGCGCTACCCCGCGCCGGCCGTGGCCGGGTACGCTCCAGTTGGGTGAACCCATGTCGAATGGTCAAGCGCTGGAACAACTCCGCACCGACGGCTACGTCATCCTTCGCGATGTGCTTCCGGAGCCCGTTGTCGGGGAAGTACGCAACGCGCTTCGCCCACTCTTAGAGCAACAAGCTTGGGGAAAAGGAGAGTTCTTCGGCAGTCGGACCCGACGCGTCCATAACCTTCTCGCCAAGACCCGCGCCGTCGACCCTCTCGTCGTCCACCCGGCGGTGCTGGAACTGCTTAGGGGCACGCTGATCACGCCTCAGGCTTCGATCGTCAACGCGATCGAGATCCACCCCGGCGAGACGGCTCAGTTTCTGCACCAGGACGACGTGGTGTTTCCGATCGCTCGTCCGCACCCCCCGCTGATCGTGAACACCATGTGGGCCCTGACCGAGTTCACCGCCGAAAACGGCGCGACCCGCCTGGTGCCGCGCAGTCAGGACGCGACCGAATTGGACGAAAATCCGTCGATCGTGACCGCGGAGATGGAACCGGGATCAGTTCTCGTCTGGTCTGGCGGGCTCTTCCACGGCGGCGGTGCAAACCACGCGCAACGGCCGCGCCTCGGATTGAACGTGAACTACAACTGCTCCTGGCTTCGCCAGCAAGAGAACCAATATCTGGCAATTCCGAAGGAGATCGCCGCGACCCTGTCGGATGAGTTTCTTCGCCTTCTGGGCTACGACGCCCACATCGACATCTACGGCCTGGTTGACCACCGTCACCCGCTCAGCGTGCTGGGTCGTACCGTGCCGTCGATCGCTTCGGGAGGCGGCGAAATTCTCGCCGGCGTCACTACCGGTTCCGACGATGCGGAAACCGACACACCGTGACAATCAGCCGCTTATCCTTCAGTGAGCCAGGTCACACTGGGTCGGAGTTCGGTCATGGGTTCTCGTCGTAGCATGCTCACGCCCGGCGTCGCCGGCGGTCTGTTGGCCGCCGCGTTGTTTCCGATGGCCTGGATCGGCCCGGCGTTCGCCGACGACGCTTCCGACTCCTCCACTTTCGACCCACTTCTGCAGGAGTTCTTTGGTTTCCAGCGCGACGCGGCGTTGCCGACGACGGTCTATTCGGTATCTGGGGAACCGCCTCTTTTTCAGAGCATTCACCAGACCGAATTTTTCGGCACCGACCCCACGGCCACGCTTCCGGCCGGGTTGGTCCAGGTGGACAACGAGGTGATAAGTGATCCGTTCGGCCCGGCCAGCGCGGAACTGCTCGTCACCAGCTCCGGGCCAGGCACCAGCGCACCGCCGGTCGGATCGGTGTACGACGTGATCAATATCGGTGGCGGCTTCGAGAATGTCTACGCCGATATCGCCCCGACCACGCCCGGCGGCGCGGACACGCTCTCGGATACTTTGGTGACGCCCTACGGAGACATTCCCCTCACGACAAACTTGCACGCGTTCTTGGATCCCACTGAGAAGTACTTCCTCTACGGCACCGCGGATCCGTTGACCCAGACGGCGGATCCGTCAGCCCTCGGCTCCATCAACGACATCACCGATGCCTCAGCCTTTTTCAATCAATTCTTCGGAGATTTCTATGGGTTTAAGCAGGATGCGTCGCAACCGATAACTGTCAGTGACATAGCCGCGATCCCGCCTTTTTATCAGAGCGTGCATCAGACCGAGTTCTTCAACACTGACCCGACGGCGACGCTTCCGGCCGGGTGGTTCGAGGCCGGCAACAACGTTCTCACGAATACCAGGGGACCGAACTTCTCCGAACTCGTCGTCACCAACTCCGAGCAAGGCACCAGCGCCCCGCCGGTCGGATCGGTGTATGAGATCAACAACATGGGCAACGGCTTTGAGAATCTTTACTCCGACATCGCGCCGACGACGCCGGGCGGCGCAGACACGCTGTCGGACACCTTGGTGACGCCGTTCGGGGACATTCCCGTGATGACCAACCTGCACGCATACTTCGACTCGACGTATTCGTTCTTCCCCTTCGAGACCACGGACCCGTCGGCCGTCGGCAACACCAGCCAACCGTTTGCTTTCTTCGGATTCTCCCACGACACGTCGCAACCGACAACGGTCACCGGGGTATCCGGAATCCTGCCTTCTTTCAACAGCGTTCATCTGAACGAGTTCTTCGACACCCCCACCGGGTCGTTCCAGGCTGACAGCAACGTCATAACGCATGCGACGGGGCTTGGGAACTATGAACTCCTGGTCACCACGTCCGGGGAAGGTGCCAGCGCGCCGCCGGTCGGATCCGTGTACGACGTCTTCAACCTCGGCAACGGCTTTGAGAACTTCTACTCCGACATCGCGCCGACGACAGCCGGCGGCCCGGACACGCTGGCGGATACTTTGGTGACGCCCTTCGGCGACATTCCGCTGATCACCGACTTCCACGCATTCTTGAGCCCGATGGACTTATTCTTCGGTTATTGAGATTGCGCCCAGGGTCGTGATCACGCGAAATCCACAACCGCGGATGCGATCTCAACGAGGCCAGGACTCAGATTTCGATGACGGTCGGCACGATCATCGGCTGCCGACGGTAGGTCTCCCCCACCCACTTGCCGACCGTGCGACGGACCGCTTGCGCGATCCGGATCGGGTCGGTCACATTCTCGGCCGCCAACGATTCCAGCTCTGCTTCGACCTTGCGAACGGCCGGCTCCAGCGCCTTGGGGTCTTCGGAGAAGCCGCGCGAGTGCAACTGCGGCGCGGCCGCCGGACGCCCCGCCCCGCGCCGCACAACCACGGTCACCGCGATGAAACCCGATGACAGGATGAGCCTTTCGCCGAGGGTGATATCCCCGACGTCACCGGTGATCAGCCCGTCGACGAACATCTTGCCGACCGGCACCGCGCCGGCAATACTGGCCTTGCCGGCAACCAGGTCGACACTGACCCCGTTCTCCGCCAACACGATCGAGTCTTCCGGCACTCCGGTGCTGGCGGCAAGCTTGGCGTTCGCCCGGAGCATCCGCCAGGTGCCGTGCACCGGCATGACGTTGCGGGGCCGCACCCCGTTGTAGAGGAACAGCAGCTCGCCCGCATAAGCATGGCCCGAAACATGAACGCGGACTTGCTGGTTTGTGACGACTCGGGCGCCGATCTTTGCCAGCTCATCGATGACACCGTAGACGGCTTCTTCGTTGCCCGGTATCAGCGACGACGAGAGGATGATTAGATCCTCGGCGGTGAGTGTGATGCTGCGGTGCTCGCCGCGAGACATCCGCGACAGCGCCGCCATGGGCTCGCCCTGAGTTCCCGTGGTAATCAGCACAATCTGGTCGGGTGGCATCATCTCTGCGGCGCCGATGTCGATCAGGTCGGATTCGGCTACCCGCAGAAAACCGAGCTCGCGGGCAATAGCCATGTTGCGCAACATTGACCGCCCGACGAACGACACTCGCCGGCCCAGCGCCACGGCAGCGTCGATGATCTGTTGCACCCGATCCACATTGGAGGCAAAGCAAGCAACGATGACGCGACCATGCGCGCTCCGGATCAGCCGGTGCAGGGTCGGACCGACCTCGCTCTCCGATGGCCCGACACCGGGAATCTCGGCGTTGGTGGAGTCGCACAAGAACAGGTCAACACCGGCATCGCCGAGCCGCGACATGCCCGGCAGGTCGGTGGGGCGTCCGTCCAGCGGCAGCTGGTCGAGCTTGATGTCGCCGGTGTGCAAGACGGTTCCGGCTGCCGTGCGCACGGCGATGGCCAGCGCGTCGGGAATCGAGTGGTTGACCGCGAAGTACTCGCATTCGAAAACCCCGTGGGTGCTGAGCTGCCCCTCGGCCACCTCCACGAACACTGGCTTGACCCGGTGCTCACGGCATTTGGCGGCGACCAGGGCCAGGGTGAATTTCGAGCCGACCACCGGAATGTCGGGACGCAGTTTGAGCAGGAACGGGATGGCACCGATGTGGTCCTCGTGCGCGTGGGTCAGCACCAGTGCCTCGACGTCGTCGAGGCGGTCTTCGATATGACGCAGATCGGGCAGGATCAGGTCGACGCCGGGCTCGTCGTGGGTGGGAAACATCACCCCGCAATCGATGATCAACAACCGGCCCAGATGCTCGAAAACCGTCATGTTACGGCCGATTTCGCTGATCCCGCCGAGCGCGGTGATCCGCAAACCGCCAGTGGTCAGCGGACCTGGTGGCCGAAGGTCTACATCCACGTGTGAGCCACCCCCGGGCTTACCGGAGCACTGAGGCCGCACGCATGTCAGCGGCCAGTGCGTCGATTTGTTCAGCGGTCGCGGGAACCTGCGGCAGCCGTGGGTCGCCCACCTCAATGCCCTGGAGACGCAGCCCCGCCTTGGACATCGTCACTCCGCCGAGGCGGCTCATCGCATTGCACAGCGGGCTGATCGCAACGTTGATCTTGCGGGCGGTGGTGACATCTCCGGATGCGAACGCCGACAGCAGGTCTCGGAGTTGACCTGCCGCCAGGTGGGAGATGACGCTGATGAATCCGGTTGCGCCCATCGCCAGCCACGGCAGATTCAACGCGTCGTCGCCGGAGTAGTACACCAGACCGGTTTCGGCCATCAGCTGCGCTCCGGCGTGCAGATCACCCTTGGCGTCTTTGACACCGACGATGTTCGGGTGCGCTGCCAGCGTTTGGAGGGTCTCGGACTCGATCGGTATCACCGAGCGGGGCGGGATGTCGTAGAGCAGCACCGGCAGCGGAGTTGCATCGGCGACCGCGGTGAAGTGTGCGATCAAACCGGCCTGCGGCGGCCTCGAGTAGTACGGCGTCACCACCAGCAGACCGTGCGCGCCCTCGGCGGCGCATGCCTTGGCCAGCTGGATGCTGTGCGCGGTGTCGTAGGTGCCCGCGCCGGCGATGATCCGGGCCCGGTCGCCCACCGCCTCCAGCACGGCCCGCAGCAGGGTGAGCTTCTCGGCGTCGGTGGTGGTCGGCGACTCGCCGGTGGTGCCCGATATCACCAATCCGTCGCAGCCGGCGTCGACCAGGTGATTCGCCAGTCGCACGGCGGCGGGGATATCCAGGGAGCCGTCGGGTCCAAACGGCGCCACCATGGCGGTCAGTAGCGTGCCCAGGCGTGAATAGACGTCGAATCCGCTGGTGCTCACGGACCCAGGTTACCTGGCGGCGCCAGCCCTTTTAGGTAGCGGCGGGCTCAGGCCTCGGTGGCGAGCGGGCTGCTCGCCACCTCGGTGCCGTCGGTCAGCATGGCGATCTGAAAATCGCTGAACACCGCGGGTGCGACGTCGACGAGCTGGCGCAGGCAGGCGATCGCCAGCCGCCGGATTTCCACATCGGCATGCTCGCTGGCCCGCATGGCGATGAAGTGGCGCCACGCCCGGTAGTTTCCGGTGACCACGATGCGGGTCTCGGTGGCGTTGGGCAATACCGCGCGGGCGGCCTGGCGGGCTTGTTTGCGGCGTAATACCGCGTTGGGTTGATCAGCGAATTTGGCTTCCAGCCTGCTCAGCAGCTCGGTGTAGGTGTCGCGGCTGGCATTGGCGGCCTCGGTGAGGATCTGCTGCAATTCGGCATCGTCTTCCATGCCCGGCGGCACCACGACCTGGGATTCTTTTTCCGGCACATAGCGCTGCGACAGCTGCGAGTAGGAGAAGTGCCGGTGACGGATCAGCTCGTGCGTGCACGAGCGTGAGATACCGGTGATATAGAAGGACACGCTCGCGTGCTCGAGCACCGAGAAATGCCCGACGTCGATGATGTGCCGCAGGTAGGCGGCGTTGGTCGCGGTCTTGGGATTGGGCTTGGCCCAGCTCTGGTAACACGCCCGGCCGGCGAACTCGACCAGCGCTTGGCCACCGTCGGCGTCGGTGCTCCACGGCACGTCCGGCGGCGGGAAGAACTCGGACTTGGCGATCAGTTGCACTCGCAACGGCGCGGTCTCGGCCACGGCGAAACCTTAGCCCGATGACGATGCAGGGCGCGAAGCGCGAGGGGGAGAAGTCGGGCAATCAGGTCTGGCGGAAGGCGTCAGCGCCAGCGCGCCCACACGTAGGGCACCAGCGCCCGCAGGAAATCGAGGTCGGGGCCAGGTTCGGCGTCGGCGAACGCGTCCTCGAAGTACTGCTCAGCGACCAGCAGGATGCCTTCGGCGTATTCACTGGTGAACGAGATGCTGCCGTAGTCGTCCATCAACGCGCGCACTCGCCGCACCAGCTCGGCCGACCGCTCCGATCGCTTCAGGTGCAGGTATTCGCGGACCAGCGCGTGGTCGGAGCCCTGAGCGACGCTGAGCAGGTGCATGAGCGGCAGCGTGCGTTTGCCTTCATAAAGATCGCCCAGGATTTCCTTGCCGTACATGCGCTCGTCACCGACCAGATTGAGCAGGTCGTCGCGGATTTGAAACGCGGCGCCGAAGTGAAACCCGAACCGCACCAACGGACCCAACTCCACGTTGCCGCGTGAACCGACGATCGCACCGACACGCAACGGGTGGATGGTGGTGTACCAGCATGTCTTGTGCATGATGAGGTGCAGGTAGTCCTCGGGGCACAGCTCCTCCACTTCGTCAAGCTGCCAACCGATCTCGGTGGCCTGCCCCTCGAGAGTGCGCATTGCCATGGTGTCGAACTCGGCCCAGACCAGGTCAGCCAGCTGCCGGTCGAGGCGGCGGGTGGCCCGGCGCAGCACCTGGCTGGCCACGATCGCCAAGCCGTCACCGGCATTGAGCGCCGCGGCCGCTCCGTAGGTCGTCGCCAACGTTGGTCGGCCACGGCGCATCTCGCTACCGTCGGCGATGTCGTCGTGGACCAGAAAAGCGTTGTGCATCAACTCGATTGCGACCGCAATGCCGAGCAGGTCATTGAGATCTGCCCCGAAGGCGCGGCCTGCGGACAGGCACAGCGCCGGCCGTAACGCTTTGCCAGGCCGCGATGGGTATTCCCGCATCGGCGCGTAAAGCCATTGACTTGGTTCCCCGTCAGGCAGCGCGTCCAGCATCGAGCGGCGCACCGCTTTGCCGACCTGACGCAGTCGGTCTTCGACGGTGGAAATGAGCTCAGCTTGGTCGGTCGTGCTGGTCATGAGCTTCGCGGCTGCACGCTCAACACGACCGGCAGCCAGATGTCGGGATAACCATCGGCAAGCAATGTGCCGCGGTAGTTCCCGGCAGCGATGTCGTCGGGCACATCGATCTCCACCGTGACGCCACGACTGGATCGCGCCACCATCGGCACGGTGTCGGGCTCGAAGCGCACCATCGCGGACTCGATCAGGGCGCCGTCGTGGGCCAACAGATCGCTGCAGCGCAATCGCACCTTGCCAAGATCTTCGGCGCCGCGGTTATGCAGCCAGACTTCGGTCGACACCGCGCCGGGCTGGCTGGCTACCAAAGAAACGGCTCCGCTCGACGTGGCATGTTGAATGTCGACCGTGGCGGCCTCACCGAGCGGTTGCGCTGCCCCGCGCAGGGATTCGACCGCCTGGGTGGCCAGCCGCTGCCATAGTTGCAACACCTGGTCGACGTCCGGCGGCGGCGCAGCTTGGCCGTCCGGCGCCTGCTTCCCATCGGCAGGGTCGGTAGCGGATTTGGTGTCGGCCATTCGTATGAACCGATTGACGACGTCGGTGGCGGCCCGAAACCCACGAGCCTGAATCTCACCTAGTGCCCGTATGTTCACGGCCGGGTCGAACACCGACGCCCATGGAATATCGGAGACACTGGCGTCACTGTCCCGTTCGGTCACATTTAGCTCCCGTGGAATCCTTTGGATAACCAAACATTCGGCCTGTTCGTCGGTATGCTAACGGCATTGACAGCTGGAGGTCGGGCCTTGCTGAATCTCTTGCAATCCCAATTGTCGTTTTTCGGCGCGATTGATGAGGCGGTCCTCTTCGCCAAGGAAGGCCACGGGGCGAATCCGGATACGGTGCTGAGCACGGTCGAAGCCTTGTTGCCCGGCACCACCGGATTCGGGCAGGCCGGCTGGTACCGCGAACTCCAAGATTTCGCCAACCGGCCCGAAGTACGCAATCGCGATTGGCGCGGGCCCGTAACGTTTCCCACTGTCGAGCAGTCAGTCGAGTATCTGCAGGCGGTGGACCACGACGAGCGGATGCGAGCTCGCGACCGCTGCGCTGGGCACCGAGGCCACTCCTCCGCCCACTCCGAAGCCGATGACCGAGCCTCCTTCCCCGCCCCCTCCCCCTACCGAGCCCCCTCCGCCGCCCCCTCCGGAGTCCACAAGAACGCCCGCCGCCCTGCCGGAGCGTGTTGCCGACGCCTACACCTCTCTCCACGATCCGGTGCTGGCGCGTTCCGCCTACGCGGCAGTGGTGCTGGCGAGGATCGCTGACCTGGGCGGTCTGCCTCCCGGACTCCGGGCGATACCGGATCTGGCTGCGCAAATCATGGCTCCGGCGGTCATCTACTGGCGCGGCACCCCCGACCAATTCGACCCCGACAACTTGACCTCGGATCCAACCGTGCGGAATCTGCTCGACGAGGCGAAGCGAATCAACTCGCAGCAGGACTGGCGCGCCTACGCCACGCCACTAGTCAATCAGAAATTCGTCAATCAGTCCCTGCCGTGCTTCGGCACGCTCGAGGAGTTCGGCGGCCAGTACTGCAGCACGCTCTACACCAAGACGACAGATGACACCCTGACGGTCGCGGACATCGAGAAAATCCTCGACCCCAGAAACTGGAAGCTGTACTCCAAGTTTTTCTGCGATGTCGTTGCCCAAAAGCCAGCGAAGACAAAAGCCGGCTGGGCACGCATTCTGGAAACGATCGGGCCCGAATGCGCTGAGTGGCGCATGAAAACGGCGCTGGTCTTCTATTACGGAAGCGACAAGAACGGCAGTATTTTCCTCAACTACGACCTCGATCCGCGTCGCGACCACGACTCGGGCATGGTTGAGGTCGATAACGGCTATATCTGGATCACACCTTTCAACGGCAACGGCACCAACGACCCTGCACAGCCGGGCGTGCAGATCCGCACCAGCAAACAGGAACGCGTCCAGGGGCTGAGCCCGACTGCGACGGCGGCGCTCGGCTGCCTGCTGGGTTGGGGCACCTACGCCAATGACTTGCTGTCCGGTACGGCCAGCAAGGTGCGCAACAACCAGATTCCAGGCGCCAAGTTGCAGTCGTTCCAGCCAACATCGCCGAAGCGGAACCAGAAGCTGTCCGGCGTTGGGCAGCCGGTCGGCGGACCTGCCAAGCTGCCACCGGATTTCGGCCATGCGATGGGCGATGTCCGCAATTTGCTGAACCATCAGATCGATCGCTCGCGCGACCTCGCGGCCGACGCCGCCGATCGATGGTTGAACGGCATGCAGCTCAAGGATGTCAAGGAAATCACCAAAGATTTCGGCAAGTATTTGGAAGAGTTCGCGGTGGAGGCATACAAGACCGCGGAAAGCAACGTGAAACCCCAAATGACGCCAACGAAAAAGGACGGCGCCAATGGATGACCCGATGGCGATCGCCACCCGCTACGCGGAAATCACGCGCAAGATGGTCAACGACGCGACACAGGTCGCGATCGATGCCTTCAACAAGATCAACGGCGCCCCCCCTGGCTCCTACACGGGGAAAGACGCGATCAAATCGATGACCAAACTCGCCGACATCGCCATCACCGGGGGGTCGGCGCTTGCCCGGATACCGTTGCAGATCCAGCCGGACAACGGCCCGATGTTGGTCGCCGACCAAGTCGCGTCAAGCGTCCAACGCGCCCTGACCGACGCGGCCACGGTCGCCGGTGACGCCGCTGAAGAGATCAACGCGGGCACCTTCAAAAACCAATGGGTCGACTCGGCAATCAAGTTGACCGGAATGGCAGTGCTTCGCGCGGCCGAGATCACTGAAGCCATCGCTGCTGGACCGGGGGTGTTGGCCGATCCGGTGATGAAGTTCGGGCCGTACCCGATCACCGCTCCCAATGCCACGGACGTGCTCGTGCTCAAGATGGAAAAGCTGGCCCGCCCCGGCGTTGCTGAAAACATCGCCGGCCTGGTCATCTTCACGCCTGCCGGAGGTGTGTTGCCGGCGGGTGCTACTTCGAGGGATTACTCGTTGACGATCAACACCGCAGGGATTGCCAGCGGCATCTTCAAGGGCGAGGTCAGCGTTTCGATTAACAACGTTGTCGACAAAAACTTAGCTCAGCAGGTCCTTGTCAACCTGTGAACCGACCCGACCGACCGCCTGGCGTTGACGAACTGCTCGATCGGGCGCTGCGCGCGCTCGCCGAGGGGCATCGGGCGACCGCGAACCGTCTCGCCGAGCAGGTCCTGGCCGTCGACCGCCACAACGTCGATGCCGAGGATCTGCTTGCCGCCCCGGCCGACCCTGGCGAAATCAGAAGGATAACAATCCTTTTCGCGGACCTCGTTGATTCGACTGCGCTGTCGACCCGAATCGAGCCCGAGATATACCGCACTGTGGTTGGACGCTACCGCGACGAGGTGCTGCGCGTCGTCGAGCAGTATGGTGGCCACCTCAGCACCACCAAGGGCGACGGGCTGCTCGCCGTCTTCGGCCACCCGGAAGCGCATGAGGACGATGTCCGGCGTGCCGTGCAGGCCGGACTGGACATCACCCACGAGGTCGCCCTACTCGGCGCCCGGGTGCGGCGCCGTTTCGGTTTCGACATCGACGTGCGGGTCGGAATCCACCGTGGCATCGCGTATCTCGACACCGCGCAGGATGACGTCTACGGCTTCGCCGCCAACCTCGCCGCTCGGGTTTGCAGCCTCGCCCAACCCGGCACGGTTGCAGTTTCCCAGGCCGTCGAGCAACTCATCCGTACCCGATTCGAACTCAAGGCTCAGCTTCCCAAGGCCGTCAAGGGAGTCGACCAACCGGTCCGCTATTTCCTGGTTGTGGGCGAGCGCGACCTGACCCGGAGTCCAGCGGGCCCCCTGGTCGGCCGGGAACCCGAAATTGCCTACTTACGACAAGCGTGGGCTCAGGCGAGCATCGGGGAGTTGCGGACCAACGGGGTGGCGTTTATCGGCGAGGCCGGAATCGGCAAGAGCCGGCTGGCGTGGTCGGCGGTCGAGATGGCCGAGCGGTCGCACGGTGTCGTCCTTCAGCTGATCGGCTCACCGTTCTACACCGACGTCGGCCTACGCCCGGTCCGTCGGCTGTTGGAACGCCGCTGTGCCATCGGCCGCGAATCCAGCCCGGAGGAACGCCTTGCGCATCTGCGCCGGGAACTCGAGGAACGTTCCCTTGACCCGGCTTCCGCCATCCCGCTGCTAGCTCCGGTGCTGGGGATCGGTCAGGAAACCGGCTATAGCGCTGTGCCCGCCGAGGGCCGGAAGCTCTATCAACAAATTACCGGTGCGGTCCTGCAATATCTGATGGCATGCAGCAGAGATACGCCCACGCTCATCCTCGTCGAGGACATGCACTGGTTCGATGAGGACACCTTCGACGTGGTCTGTTCACTCTTGGGCGCCGACCTCGGCGGGCACGTGCTTGTCGTGATGACCAACCGCGTCCAAATGTCTCTGCCCGACACCGCAAAAGCTCGAGTCTTCGAACTCAAGCCGCTGGGCGACGACGAAGCCGACCAATTGATCACCGCCTTGCACCCGGGAGTAAGCGCGGATGAACAGCGAGCAATACGTCAGCGCTGCATCGGGATTCCGCTCTACATCGAAGAAGTCGTCGCGAAGCTCAGAGAGCAACCTTCCGACGCATCCGACTCGCACGGTGTGCCCGACACCTTGTACGAGGCGCTGTTCGCGCGGCTTCGGTCCAGTCATAGCGCAGTGCAGGTGGTCGAGGCGGCCGCCATTATCGGCAGCCGTATCGAACGCGGGTTGCTGTTATCGGTGCTCGACTTGCCCGAGGGTGAAGTCGACGCGGTCATCACCGAACTGGTGAGTGCCCGTGTGCTGGATTCGCTTGACCAAGAGAGTTTCCGCTTTCGTCATGAACTGCTCCGCGAAGTAGCGGAAGAACTCTCGCCACCCACGCTTCGCCGCAGTCTGCACAGCCGCATCGCGGATGGCCTGGCGTCGGCACAGGGCAATCCCGACTGGCCGCTGATCGCGCGCCACTACGAGCGTGCCGAGCGCTTCTCCGAGGCCGCATCGGCTTATGCGGCGGCGTCGGCCAATGCCCGGCTGCGCGGCGCACTCCGAGAAGCACTGACCTACTTGACGCACGCCATTTCGCAGGCTGAGAGCGCCTCGCCCGGTGGCGAACGCGACCGCCTGGAAATCGCGCTTCGACTCGGTCGCGCGTTCCTGGCGCAGGCGGCCGAAGGCGTGGCAAGCGAGAACGCCGCCGCTGACTTCGAACGTTGTTTAGCCCTGTGCAGCAGCGACTTAGCCGACGACGACCTCTTTTCGACCGTAATGTCGCTCTACCCGTACTACACGATGCGGGCCGATCTCGACCGTGCCGAACGTCTGGTGGAGTCCGTGCGTGCGCAGCTCACCGGTAAGCGCGCGTGCTTCCTGCCCATCAATGAATTCGGGCTGGGCATGTTGGCCTGGTATCGGGGCGAATTCGGGTACGCCCGCGAGAAACTTGAGGTGGCGGCCAACACGCTGACCGAGGCATGTACCCGAGACCTCGAAGCAATGTTGTTCATGCCCAACGACGCCACCGCAGGGCTGTACACGCATCTGGCACTGGCCCGCTACATCGACGGTGACCTCGCCGGAGTGGCCGCCGAGTTGGACCGAGCCAAACAACGTTGTGCCGAAATACCCTTCCCCAAGGGCGCTTTCAGCTTGGCCTATGCCCGACAAATGGAGTTGTTGATTCGGTTGGAGGCAGGCCAGCTGCGCCGCGCCGCGGAGGTCGCAGTCGAGCTGATCACCCTGGGCGAGCAGCACGGATTTGATTTCTGGGCGCTCGTCGGAACGGCGCAACAGGGCACAGTGGCAGCCGTATCGGCTCTGGCAGACAATGCCGACCGGGTGATGTTGCAGCCGCACATCGATGGGCTAACCGCATTCGTCGAGGTGTCGCGAGCGATGCACACGATCTCGCTCATCACCTTCTACGACGCCATCCTGGCACGCCTGCTCATTGCCAGCGGCCAATTGGCGGAGGCCCGCGAACGTTTGCAAACCGGCCTCGAATTGGCGGAACGGACCAGGATGCACTTCTACGACGCGGAGTTGCTGCGGCTGCGAGCCCAAACCACCGACGACGCCGAGATACGTCGTAAAGATCTTCAGGCGGCCTGGGAACTGGCCCGGCGCCAGGATGCGCCGATTTTCGAGCTACGCGCCGCAGCAGATCTTTTCGAGCTCGACGGCGCAACGGCCCGGCAAGCCTTGGCGGATACACTGAGCCGGTTTCCCGACGGGAGCACCTGGCCGCAAGTCGGGGCCGCCCGGGCAATGCTCGAGTGAGCCGGCCTGGAGGGAAGGTCGCCATCATCGGTGGCGGCATGGCCGGGTTGGGCGCCGCCTGGCGGCTAAGTGAGCCCGGTTCACGTGACCGCTTCGAGTCCATCACCGTCTATCAGCGCGGCTGGCGGCTCGGGGGTAAGGCGGCATCCAGCCGCGGCCCTAATGGGCGCATCGAGGAACACGGGCTGCACATCTGGCTGGGATCGTATGAGAACGCATTCGCCCTACTGCGAGAGTGCTATGCCGAATTAGACAGGGCCTCAACAGATCCTGTGGCGCCGATTCGAACATGGGAAGACGCGATCGGGCCGGCCGGCAACCCCGGACTGGCCGACCACTGGAACGACAACTGGGTCACCTGGCACGGCACGCACCCGCGGGACGACAAGCTGCCCGGCGACCCGAACAGCACCGGCCGCGAACTTACCGCGGTCGCGTTCGTCGAGCGCGCCCTACGACTCGTGCTCGCCTTCACCGACTCGCTGCGGGATGCGGCCCCGGGCCGTCTGGCGCTCAGCGCGTCGCCTGATCCCCCAGTGCCGCCCCCGTCCCCGCCGTCGGACGCGGCAGTGCGGGCGACGTTGGCAACGCTATTGGCAGTGGTGGATCCGCAATTCAGCCAAGCCCCGCCTTCGGATGTTCTCGAACACACGCTTCTTGCCGTACGCGAAGCAATCGACGCTGACAACCGAATGGATCGCAGGCGTGGTTGGGTGTTGATATCTTTGGTCGTCGCCGCCGTACGCGGCATCATCGCCGACAAGCTGATCACTGATCCCCACGGCTTCGCGGCCATCAACGATGAGGACTTCTGCGACTGGATCCTTCGGCACGGCGCACATCCAGACGTTCTCGATTCGGCAATGGTGCGCGGTGTCTATGACTTGGTGTTCGGTTACCGCGATGCTGACCCGCGGCGGCCAGCGGTCGGTGCCGGCGTGATGACATTCCTCATCGGCCAAGTGCTTTTCGGTTATCGGGGAGCGATTTTCTGGAAGATGACGGCCGGGATGGGCGATGTCGTGATCGCGCCGCTGTATCAGGCACTACGAAGGCGCGGTGTGAAATTCGAGTTCTTCCACCGTCTGGACGCGCTGCACCTGGATGCCTCGCGTCAGTCGGTGGCCACGATATCGATGGGCCGACAAGCCCAACTCGCCGACGGCCTTCAACATTACGAACCATTAACCAGAATCCGCGGCCTCCCGGTGTTCCCGAAACAGCCTCTCACCGAACAACTCCGGACAACCGCTGGACTGGATGCGACGGAATCGTATTTCGGCCCGCACGACGATGTCGAGGTGCGGACACTGCGACGGGGCGTCGATTTCGATCACGTGGTGCTCGCCGTGTCGATCGGAATGATCCCGATGGTGGCCGGCGAGCTCATCGAGGATCGCCCGGAGTGGCGCGACATGACCGCGCATGTCCGCACTGTGGCGACCCAGGCCTTCCAGCTCTGGCTGCAGCCGGACGAGGCGTCGCTCGGTTGCAACAGGCCCGGGACAACGGTCAGCGCCTACCTGCCGCCGTTCGACACCTGGGCCTCGATGCCGCAGACGTTATGGGCCGAGAGTTGGCCAGGCACCCAGCGGCCCGGCACCGCCGCGTACTTCTGCGGCAGCCTCGACGCGCCCTGGCCCACAACCGATGACCATTCGCGTTACGTGCGTCGATACACCGAGCAGGTCCACTCTGCGGCCGTCACATTTCTCGATCACCATGTCGGGCTGTACTTTCCGAACGCCGTCACCGAAGAGGGCTTTGCCTGGCAGCTGCTCTGCGGAGCGAACGGTCGACGAGGACGCGAGGCGTTGGCGACCCAGCACGTCAGCGTTAACATCGACCCGTCCGACCGCTACGTCCAGTCGTTGCCCGGCAGCGATCGATATCGCCTACGGCCGGACGAGAGCGGTTACGACAACCTGGTTCTGGCCGGCGACTGGACAGATTGCGGGATGAACGCGGGCTGTATCGAGGCGGCGGTGATGTCTGGGCTGCAGGCGGCTAACGCACTTCTTCGGCGCACCCGTTTCCACCGCATCCGGGGGCTCTTCATGCCCTGAGGCTGAAATCCATTGAGACCAGACAACCACCGCTCAGATGCCGTAGTCGCCTCCGGCTGAGCTGGGCTCGGTCAGGCACAATGACCGGTATGGAATGGGACGACCTCTACAAGGACAAATCGTTTCGACTTCAAGATCCGAATGACGAAGCGGTGGTGTTCGCCCACCATTTGGGCAAGGTGAAGCCCCCCGCGCCGGCCGTTCTCGACGTGGGCTTCGGCGCCGGACGGCACATCGTCTACTTAGCCAAACTGGGATATCCCACCTACGGCATCGACATTTCGCAACGCGGCATGGATTTCACTCATCGTTGGCTATCCGATGAGGGCCTCAGCGCTGACCTCCGGCTAGCTGATATGACACGCCTGCCGTTCGATGACGGTTTCTTCGGCGCCGCGCTATCGATCGGTGTCATTACCCATGCCCCTGTCGAGGATGTCCGACGGGCGCTTGCAGAGATGGCGCGCGTGTTGAAGCCCGGTGGACTGTTCCTATGCACATTCATCTCCACCGAATCCTCCCTACTCGGAAAAGGAGAGCGGCTCGACGACTCGACGTGGATTTGCGACGACGAGTCGGAGTCTGGTGTCATCCACCACTTCATGACTGGTGACGAGGTACTGGCCGAAGTCAGCCCATACTTTGAGCCCGCCAGACTGCCCGCGGTCAAACATGTCCGTCACGGCGGTGAGATCGACACCGGGCGACCGTACGTGTCGGCCCACTGGATTTATCTAGGCCGCCGAAAGGATGTAGCCGTCAGCGCGAACTGACCGCGGTCGCGCGTCAATCCTCTCGGCGCCACCAGTTCACCGGTGGCTGGCCGAGCTGGACCGGTTTCACATAGCGATGTACCTCGCAGGGCGACAACGTGATCGCGAGATCATAGGGTCGCCCCGCATTTGCGTAGCGGCGCCGGATCTCCTCGCGAGATCGGCGAGACTTCTGGACCTCGCCGTCGGGCAGGTGGCGCGAAAAGGCGTGGATCGGTTGGAAAACCAGGTAAGTATGGCCGGTCTGAAAACCGTAGCGGGAGTTAGTAATCGGATAGCAAGGGCCGAAGGTGAGGACGAAGAGCTTTTCACCTCCGAATGAGAACCACCACGTCGAATCCTCCACGGTCTTGGTCATGCACCCGCCGTCGAGCGGGTCGTTTGCGCTGAGGCAGTCGAGAACATTCAACGTGGTGCGGCCCAGCGTCTCGACGGCATCGCCAAAATGGCCCGGAAGTTCGACTACCAGGCCGTCGATCTTGAAATCCTCTGAGGCACGGCAAAACCGTGTGAACAAGGGCAGCCATTCGCGGAGGTTGGCCGTCAAGCTCAGGCGGTCGTCGTACGCCGGACATCCCCACATGTTCGCCGTCGAGGCGAAGATACATTCGGTGGCTTTTTGGATGTTCGCAAAGCGCCACAGTGATTCGCTGCGAGCAGGGTCGTAACCCAAATCGTCCATTTGCGGACGGGGTCGCTCGAGCATTGGGACCTCGACAAATATCGTGCACATATCCGGCCGATCGCGCTCCGGCCGCGGCTCTACAATATGTCACCCGGCGAATACCGTCCGCGAGCAATTCGCCACGTCCGGCGGCAAGCGGCGCGAATTTGGCGAACACCTCCGCACCGCATGTTCAACTGTCGTACGATGGCGAACTCCGGGGCCCCGAGCTTGGGGAGGAGGTGACATGCGCCGCATTACGCTGATCCGCGTCGAGCAGGTCAAGGCAAGCAGCACCGTTCTGGCCAACTAGACAGTCTCAACAGGGCCTCCACCCGAGGTGGGGCTTGACAATGCATCTACATCGTCGAACCGGCAGGTGTTGTCGCGACGCACGGTGTCGACCCGTAAGGGCAGGCCGGTAAGACACTGCGGCCACGACGTGCCAGTGGGCGCACTCCGTGCGGCATCTACGATCCAGTTGTGAACATGACCCACAGATACCGCACCCATACCTGCGGCGAGCTCACGGCCGAGAATGCGGGGACGACGGTGCGGCTATCCGGCTGGCTCCATAACTTCCGTGACCTGGGTGGAATCCTCTTTGTCGATCTTCGCGACAACTACGGCGTTACGCAGCTTGTCGCGCGACCCGGCACTGACGCATTTGACCGACTGGACAAGGCTTCAAAAGAATCGGTGCTCTGTGTCGACGGTCAGGTTGTGATACGGGACCCGGAAAACGCCAACCCCGCTTTGCCAACCGGAGAAATAGAAGTCGCGGTCGAACAGGTCGAGGTGCTCTCGGCCGCAGGTGCTTTGCCATTCAGCGTCTACCCCGAGGAGCCAGTCGGCGAGGAGAATCGGCTCCGCTACCGATACTTCGATCTCAGGCGTCAGCGGATGCACCAGAATATTCTGTTGCGGTCGCAAATCGTTACCAGCATCCGGCGCCGGATGCTGGCCCTGGGGTTCACCGAGTTCCAGACACCCATCCTGACCAGTTCCAGCCCGGAGGGGGCACGCGATTTCTTGGTGCCTTCCCGGCTGCACGCCGGGAAATTCTTTGCCCTGCCTCAAGCTCCGCAGCAGTTCAAACAACTGTTGATGGTGGCCGGCTTCGACCGATACTTTCAGATCGCGCCGTGTTTCCGTGACGAGGATGCCCGCGCTGACCGATCACCGGGCGAGTTCTACCAGCTCGACATGGAGATGAGCTTCGTCGAGCAGGACGAGGTCTTCGCCATCATCGAGGAGGTGCTCACGGGGTTGTTCGCCGAATTCGCTCCCGAGAACCCGGTGGCAGCACCCTTCCCCAGGATCACCTATCGGGACGCGATGCTTCGCTACGGGACGGACAAGCCTGACTTGCGTATTCCGCTGCAACTGTCGGACGTGTCGAATGTCTTTCGGTCGAGCGAATTCCGGGCGTTGGCCGGCAAGCACGTCCGCGCTTTGGTTGTCCCTGACAGTCAAGATCGGCCGCGCTCTTTTGCCGACAAGCTGGAAAAGTACGCGGTCGAGCTTGGTGCGAAGGGGCTCGCATGGGTGCGCCTCACCGGCGACGGCGAGGTCACCGGCCCGATCGCCAAGTACTTGAGCTCCGGCGAGGTTGAGGAGCTGCTCACTGAGACGCAGGCCGAAATCGGTGCTCTGATATTCCTCTTGGCGGCCAACCGATCTCAAGACGCGGACCCCATCATGGCGGCCGTGCGCGTCGAAGCCGGAAAGCAGGCCGGAGTCTTCGACGAGCATCCGTTTCGATTCTGCTGGGTCACCGACTTCCCGCTGTACGAACTTGATGACGATGGCAACATTCAATTCAGTCACAACCCGTTTTCGATGCCGCAGGGCGGACTCGAGGCGCTCAACACCAAAGACCCACTTGACATTCTGGCGTGGCAATACGACATTGTCTGCAACGGGCTGGAACTTTCGTCGGGGGCAATCCGTAATCACCGGCCCGACATCATGTATCGCGCATTCGAGATTGCCGGCTATTCGCATCAGGACGTCGAAGAGCAGTTCGGCGGCATGCTGCATGCGTTTCAGCTCGGCGCACCGCCACACGGTGGCGTTGCGCCCGGAATCGACAGGATCGTCATGCTTTTGACTGGCGAACCCAACATCCGGGAGACGATCGCGTTTCCGCTCACCCAGAATGCACAAGACCTCATGATGGGCGCCCCCAGCGAAGTCTCCGAGCGCCAGCTGGCCGACGTGCACATCAAAGTGGTCAAGCCGAGCGGGCGCCCGTCGAGATGACGCGATGAAAATCTGGCTGGCGCCGTATATTTCGGTGCGCCGAACGGCTAATCGGCTGCGGCTGGGGACTCTGCCACCGATTGCTTACGAGGTCGAGGATCCACCGCCGTTCCTGGCGGACCTGCTTACCGATCTCGGCCGCGCCGCGCGGGAGCGTGATGAAGTCGTGGCCGATGTCGCGCGCAGCCAGGGGTGGTCAACAGCGGAAGCCAATGAGCTGATCGGCGATCTCGAAGGCATCGGCGTGCTGATGGCGGAGTTCGATCGAACAGACCGCTACGACCGTCACCGCCTCTACTACCGCATGCTCGGGATCGATGGGGATCCGCAGGAACGCCTGCAGAACGCGACCGTCGGGCTGATGGGAATGGGCGGTATCGGCAGCAACCTCGCAGTTCACCTGGCTGCTGCGGGGATTGGCCGATTGGTGATCACCGACGGTGACCGCATCGAGGCGTCCAATCTGACCCGGCAGACCCTCTACCGTGAAGCCGACATCGGCCGGCTCAAGGTCGAAGCAGCTGCCGAGCATCTCGCGGAACTACGCGCCGACCTGAAGGTCGAAGTCATACCCGAAGACTTCACCGACCCCAGCCTGGCTCAAGCGGTCGCCGAGCGCGCGGACATCATTCTGCTGTCGGCTGACCGCCCGGCAAGTGTGCACTCATGGGCGAACAACGCCGCCCTTTCGGCTGGTATCGCCTTCAGCGCCGCAGGCTATATTGAAGGGCACGGCTGCGTCGGACCGCTGCTGCAGCCGCCCGCCACCCGGTGCTATGAGTGCATCCGTTCCGCGGCTGACGCGTTGCCCGGCCACCGTGGAGATGCCTCCGATGTCCGCGAATCAGCCACCGAACTCAACCCGTCTTTTCAGGCGCCCAGCTACGGCCCGCTCAACGGCCTGGTCGCCTCGATCCAGGCCAACGAAGCGATCCGATGGCTGCTCGGAACTCCGGTGGCAACCCAGGAGCGGCGTTTGTTGATCGATTCGCGAACGTATGCGGTCACGTGGGAGGAGTTCGACCAGGCCGAGACGTGCGCCACCTGCGGCAGGGTCGCCCCGCAAGCGAACGCGGACTGGGACGCGATCGCCGAGCTGTATCGCAAGGAACGCGCACACCATTCGTTTAACTCCGTTCTGCTCGACGGTCTGATTCCGACCCTGCTGCCCCCGCTGCACGGCAAGGTCGTCGCCGATGTCGGAGCCGGTGCCGGCGAAATGTCAGCCGAACTGCTGAAGATGGGTGCGACGGTGGACGCGTATGAGCCGTCGGATGCGATGCGACTGCTGCTCGAGGAGCGGCTGGCCGATGCGGCTGGATCGAATCCGCGTATCTATCAGACCGGACTGGAAGCGCTGGCCGAGCGGGCTAATACATACGACGCCGCACTATGCCTGAATGTCCTCGACCACATTCCCGATTTGGCCTGGGCGATAGATACTCTCGCGGCTTCACTTCGGCCGGGCGGTACGCTTGTGTTGTCGATTCCCCACCCGGTCAAAGACCGCGGGAGTTGGAATAAGGTTCCGACGGCGACCGGCTGGAGCTATCAGCACTACATGCTCGAGGACTACTTTCACGAGGGGCTCTGCCGGAAAGCCAGGGAAGACCGTCACGGCAATGTTCGGGTGCATAACGTTGCGACCTACCACCGAACCACCGCGACGTATCTGGAATCCGTGCTGGCCGCGGGGTTGACGATCTCGCGCGTCCTCGAGCCCTCGCCCGATCCGGAAACCGCCGACACCGATCCGGTTATCTACTCCAAGGCCAGCCGGCTGCCCTATTTCCTTGTCCTGGCGGCAACTCGTGGAGGCGCTGATGCGTGACGAGCTGTACAAGTCCAAAGGTCACGCCGAGGATTTCACCTTCAACCGTGACGTTGCCAACGTGTTCGACGACATGCTCAACCGCAGCGTTCCGTTCTACTCCGAAGTTCAGCGCATGGTTGTCGAGTTGGGGTCACTATTCCTGATCGGTGAGAGCACCGTCTACGACGTCGGATGCTCAACGGGCAACACACTACTCGGCTTCGCAGACAACATCGGCGCCGATAAGCCAATCAGGTTCGTCGGCATCGAGCCGGCCGAGGCGATGCGCGAGAAAGCCCAATCCAAGCTGATCGCGGCTGGTCACCAGGATCGGGTGAAGATACTGGCCGACCCGATCGAGAAGTTCGAGCGACTCGACGGCGCGCGTGTCATCGTAATGCTCTACACCTTGCAGTTCGTCCGTCCCATCTACCGGGCCCAAGTGCTCCGCATGTATTTCGACTCCTTGGAGGTGGGTGGATGCCTGCTGCTCGGGGAAAAGATTCTCGCTGACAATTCGATGCTCAGTAGGACATACGTCGATCTGTACCACGACTACAAGCGCCGCAGCGGCTACAGCGACACCGAGATCGCAAAGAAGCGCGAAGAATTAGAAAACGTACTCCTGCCTTACCGTGATTCAGAGAACATCGAAATGTTGCGCCAGGTCGGCTTCACCTCCGTCGACCATGTGTTCCGCTGGTACAACTTTGCGCTCTACATCGCGCTGAAAGGCTAACTACTGTCCATCGCCATCATCCAACGGAACTCGCCCGCTGGCGGCTAGCCGAGCATCATCACTCAGCGACCGCCCGCAGCTCAGCTGCCAAATCACCGCGATCCCCGACCGTCACGCCGGCCAATCCCAGCCAGCCGGCCATTGTTTCCAGCTCAGTGGCCAGCGCGGCGGCCACCCGCGACGGCGAACGGTCCGGCTCGGTGAAGGCACCCACGACGTGCAGAGCATCCGCAGTGCGGTCGGCCTTCAAGTCGACCCGGCCCACCAACTCGCCGTCCAGCAGGAACGGCCAGACGTAGTAGCCGTACTGGCGCTGGGCCGCGGGAGTGTAAATCTCGATGCGGTAATGGAATTCGAACAGCCGCTGCACCCGCGGCCGGAAAAATATCAGCGGGTCGAACGGGCACAGCAGCGCCGTACCGCGGTCGCGCCGCGGAACCGTCTGTCCGGCAACCAAATACGCTGGCGCCGACCAGCCGTCGACGTCGACTTGCTCCAGCTCACCGTCGGCCACCAGCTTGGCGATCGCGGGCTTGACCTGTCCCGCGGCCAGCCGAAAGTAGTCGCGGATGTCGGCCTCAGTCCCCACGCCCAGCGCGGTGGCAGCCCGCAACGTGAGCTCGCGGACGGCGTCGTGCTCGTCGACCCGCCGGGCCAGCACCTCGGGCGGCAGCACCCGCTCGGTCAGGTCGTAGTGCCGGGCGAACCCGACCCGGGTCGCGGTGGTGAGCACTCCGGATGAGAACAGCGCCTCGGCGACCCACTTGGTGTCGCTTCGACTCCCCCACCAGGCCCCCCTCGAAGTACGCGGCCCGGCGGCCAGGTGTGCCTCGATTTGGCCCGCGGTGCTCGGACCGAGTTCGGCGACGGCGGAAACGATCTTGTCGGCCAGCTTTGGGTTGGCCTTCACGATGTGGGTGCCCCACCGGCCGTGCCGGTACTGCCGCATCCGCCAGCGCAGCAACGGCCAGTCGTCGACGGCCATCAACGCGGCCTCGTGCGCCCAGTACTCCACCAAAAGCCGCGGCGAGCGGGCCGAATGATCCCAGGCCGCGCGGTCCAGCACGCCCCGGTCGTAGGGACCCAGCCGGCTGAACACCGGCGCGTAGTGGGCCCGCACCGCGACCGACACCGAATCAAGCTGCAGCACCTGGATGCGTGAGATCAGCCGACGCAGATGTGCGCGGGTCACCGCGCCGCTGGGCCGCGGCTCGCTAAATCCTTGGGCCGCAACGGCTATCCGCCGGGCTTGCGCGGCGGTCAATCTAGGAGGCCGGGTCGGCACCCGCCGAGAATACCGGTCGCTACCGACACCTTCGGCGTTGAGGCCGGGACGGCCTCACTCGTCCGGCGGATTCTTGATTTCTTGGTATGCCGACTCCAGAGCGGCCGGAACGGCTTCTAAGTCGCGGTATACGCCCATCAGTTGCTCGAGGACCTTGACCCGTTGCTGGCTCACCTCGTCGGCCGCGCGTCGGGCCTGCTCACGATGTTGGGCAGCCTGCTGCTTTGCGTCGGCGAGCAGTTGCTCGCGCTCCTGCTGGGCGTCAGCTCGCATGCTGGCCAGCTCGGCGTCGAGTTTCTCCTTGGATTGCGCGTAATCGGCTTCCAGGGCTTCTTTCTGCGCCACCAGCTCGGCCAACTGCTGCTGGTGCTTTTGTAGCTCGGCCTCGATCTCGGCTTCGGCCGCCGTGATCAGCGCCTCTGCCTCGGCCCGCGCCTCGGCCTGCATCTCGGCGACTTCGTCGACCGCACGCCGCAGCATCTTCGCCATCCGTTGTTGCATCCCGTGCGGCGTGGGCGAGGTGTCGGTGAGGACGCCGACCTCTTTGCGCAGCGCGGCTGCTTCATCGCCGAGGTCCTTCAGCCGGACCCTCAGGTTCTCGACATCGTCGAGTACCAACTGCTGCTTGGTCGCCAACATCTCGATGTGTGCGTCGACCGCAGCCGGATCATAGCCTCGGAACCTGCGCGAGAACGTCTTTGCGGATTCGGGTTCCACTACTTAAGTTCCCCTTCTGAAAACGCCTGGTGAATTTCGGTGGACCTGACCCCCGAAGTCGAGTATGTCACGGTTGCCGTCATCGGCGCGGGGCGCGTCAGGACCGCAGGTAGGTGTGGAACCGGTACCGCAACCCGTTGCGGCTGGTCTCCCACTCTCCCGTCGTACCGATCCAGGTCTCGTCGAGCACTGGGGCTACGGCGTCGCTGTCGTCGCGGCGCACGTCGACGTCGACCTCGGTCACCTCGCACCGGTTGGCTCGCGGCATGGCGAGGTTGTAGATCTGTTCGCCGCCCACTACCCAGGTGTCGGCATCGGTCAGCGCGTCGTCGAGGCTTTGCACCACCGTCGCGCCGTCGGCCGTGAAATCCCTCTGACGGGTCAGCACGATATTTCTGCGGCCCGGCAATGGCCGAAACTTCGCCGGCAGCGACTCCCAGGTGCGCCGGCCCATCACCACGGTGTGGCCCTTCGTCAGCGCTTTGAAGCGTTTCAGATCCTCCGGCAACTGCCAGGGAATACCGCCATTACGGCCGATGACGCCCGAGGTCGACTGAGCCCAGATCAGGCCCACGTCGTGTCGCGTCATACAGCGACGGGGGCTTTGATCGCGGGGTGTGGGTGGTAGTTCTCCACGGCGATGTCGTCGTAGGTGTAGTCGAAGATCGAATCGCGATCCGCCAGAACCAATTTCGGATAGGGCCGCGGGTCGCGGCTCAGCTGCTCGGTGACCTGGTCGACGTGGTTGTGGTAAATGTGGCAGTCGCCGCCGGTCCAGATGAATTCGCCGACCGCCAAACCGGACTGCGCGGCCATCATGTGGGTCAGCAGCGCATAGCTGGCGATGTTGAACGGCACGCCGAGGAACAGGTCGGCGCTGCGCTGGTAGAGCTGGCAGCTGAGCCGGCCGTCGGCCACATAGAACTGGAACAGCACGTGACACGGCGCTAATGCCATCTGCGGGATCTCGCCGACGTTCCATGCCGACACGATGATGCGTCGGGAATCCGGATCGGTTCGCAGCAGCTTCAGCGCTGTGCTGATCTGGTCGACGTGTTCACCCGAAGGGGTCGGCCAGGATCGCCACTGCACGCCGTATACCGGACCGAGGTCGCCGGTGTCACTTGCCCATTCGTCCCAGATGGTGACTCCGTGCTGATGCAGCCAGCCGACGTTGGAGTCGCCTCGCAAGAACCACAGCAGCTCGTAGACCACCGACTTCAGGTGCACCTTCTTGGTGGTGATCAGCGGAAAGCCGGCCGACAGGTCGTAGCGCATCTGGTGGCCGAACAGGCTGCGGGTACCGGTGCCGGTGCGGTCGGCTTTGGGCGTACCCCGCTCGAGTACCAGGCGCAGTAGATCCTCGTACGGCGTGGCGATCGGCACGCCCCTGAGCTTAGCGGCGATCGCAAGCGCGGCGAAGCCGCGCGCCGCGGGTCGACGCCAAAAAAACCGCGCGCGGCGATCGCAAGCGCGGCGAAGCCGCGCGCCGCGGGTCGACGCCAAAAAAACCGCGGCGATCGCAGGGAGTAGAACGGTAGCCATGCCGAACATCACCGACGCTGTCACCACTCCAGATGGCACCTGCACCGTCCGCCTGTTCACCCCCGAGGGAGAGGGTCCCTGGCCCGGCGTGGTCATGTACCCCGACGCCGGCGGTGTACGCGGCACCTTCGACGAGATGGCCGCCACGCTGGCCGACTTCGGGTACGCGGTGCTGCTGCCCGACGTCTACTACCGCCTCGGCGACTGGAAGCCGATTGACATGAAGACCGCGTTCAGTGATCCCGAGGAGCGCAAGCGGCTGATGTCGATGATCGCCCATGTGACACCGGACAAGATGGCCGTGGACGCCGGCGCATTCTTCGACTACCTGGCCGCTCGCCCGGAGGTGAGCGGCGACCGGTTCGGCGTATGCGGCTACTGCATGGGTGGACGCACCTCAGTGATCGTCGCGGGTCGGGTACCGGACCGGGTCGCTGCGGCGGCGTCCTTCCACGGCGGTGGGTTGGTGACCGACAGCGAGGACAGCCCGCATCTGCGAGCCGACGCGATCCAGGCCGCCGTCTATGTGGCCGGCGCCCAGAACGACGGATCGTTCACTGCCGACCATGCCGAGCAGCTGGAAAAGGCGCTGACCGCAGCGGGCGTCGAGCACAAGATCGAAACCTACCCGGCCGCGCACGGGTTCGCCGTTCCCGACAATGCACCCTACGACTCCGCCGCGGCCGAGCGGCATTGGACGGCGATGCATGACTTCTTCGGCGCGCACCTGGGATAACGCCCGCCATGCATGTCGACGCGATGACGATCCCGCAGCCGCTCGGCCGGACCGGTGACCTGGCCCGCCGAACGCAGTCCGCGGGGTTCTCCGGCCTGTTGTTCACCGAGACCGGCCGCACGGCCTATCTCAACGCCGCCGTGGCCTCGCAGGCCGCGCCCGGCCTGGAGTTGTCGACGGGTGTGGCGGTGGCCTTTCCGCGCAGTCCCTTCGTCACGGCGGCCACCGCGTGGGAACTTCAGGAAGCAACCGGCGGGAAGTTCCGGCTGGGCTTGGGCACGCAGGTGCGCACTCACGTCGTGCGACGCTACGGCATGGAGTACGAGCGCCCCGGTCCACGGCTGCGCGACTACTTGCTCGCGGTGAAGGCGTGCTTCTCGGCGTTTCGCACCGGAAAGCTCGATCACCACGGCGACTTCTACGACCTCGATTTCATTACGCCGCAGTGGAGTCCGGGACCCATCGACGCTCCCGATCCGAAAGTCGACATCGCCGCGGTGAATCCGTGGATGCTGCGGATGGCCGGCGAAGTGGCCGACGGGGTGCACGTTCATCCGATCGGCGAGCCGGGATATCTGGCCCGTCACGTGCTGCCGAGCGTGGCCGAGGGAGCGGCGAAAGCGGGGCGTTCGCGAAAGGACATCGCGATCATCGTGCCGGTGATGACGATCGTCGGCGACACCGACGAGGAGCGCGACAAGCAGCGAGAAGGCGTGCGCGCCAGCATGGCCTTCTACGGAAGCACACCCAACTACGCATTCATCTGGGACCAGGCCGGGTTCGAGGGCACAACCGCCCGGATTCGGGAGAAGCAGAAGGCCGGCGACTTCGCCGGGATGGCCGCGCAAGTCAGCGACGACCACATCGCCGCGTTCGCCACGGAGTCGACGTGGGACAAGCTGGCCGACGCGCTGACCGACAAGTACGCCACGACGGCAACGCGCCTGGTGCTGTACAACGCGATAGGCGATCCGGAGCATTTCGAGCGGTACGGCGAGGTGGCCCGCCGAGTCAGCGGCCGATCAACCGCTGCATGAAGTCGGGATAACGCGCGCCCACCACCTCGATACCCGCTGCGGCGTCGTCGATCTCGCGCAGGTCCTCGGCCGTCAGCTCCACGTCGGCCGCGCCGAGGTTTTCCGCCAGCCGTTCGGTGCGCCGGGTGCCGGGGATCGGCACGATCCACGGCTGCTGCGCGAGTAGCCAGGCCAAAGCGATCTGCCCGGGTGTCGCGCCCTTCCGCGCCGCGACCGTCTCCAGCAGGTCAACCACCGCACGGTTGGCTCCTCGGACGTCGGCGGCGAACCTGGGAATGCTGCTGCGGATGTCTGAGCTGTCGAATTGTGTGGTCTCACTGATGCTTCCGGTGAGGAAGCCTTTGCCCAGCGGGCTGTACGGCACGAAGCCGATGCCGAGTTCGGCCAACGTCGGCAGCACCCCGGTCTCGGGTTCTCGCCACCACAGCGAGTACTCGCTTTGCACCGCGGTCACGGGTTGCACCGCATGGGCGCGACGAATGATCTTCGCCGGCGCCTCGGACATACCGAAATGTTTCACCTTCCCGTTTTCGATCAGCTCCTTGACCGTTCCGGCCACCTCCTCGATGGGGACCTCGGGGTCCACCCGGTGCTGGTAGAGCAAGTCGATGCTTTCTACGCCCAGCCGCCGCAGCGAATTGTCGGCAACCTCTTTGATGTGTTCGGGCCGGCTGTCCAGCCCGGCGATGTTTCCGTCGGCGCCGAATTTGAAGCCGAACTTCGTCGCGATCACCACCTGCCCCGCGAACGGCGCCAAAGCTTCACCGACGAGTTCTTCGTTGTCGCCGTACGCTTCCGCGGTGTCGAAGAAGGTGACACCGCGATCGACAGCGGCCCGGATCACCTCGATCATCTCGGCTTTGGACCCCGACGGCCCGTAGCCGCGGCTCATGCCCATGCAGCCCAGACCAATTGCCGAAACCTCGAGGTCGTCACCGAGGATGCGCTTGTCCATTTTTGCTCCTGTCGTCAGGACACCGGCAGGTCGACTAGGTCGGCCAACCGGGCGCGGTGGCGGTAGGCGGTGCCGAACGCCAGCTGATCGCTCTTGGCCCGCTTCAGGTAAAGATGGGCCGGGTACTCCCAGGTCATCCCGATGCCGCCATGCAGCTGAACACATTCCTCGGCGGCGTGCACGGCCGCACCGCTGCAATAGGCCTGCGCGACAGCCGCAGCGATCGTCGCGTCGTCGTCTCTTCGAGCGCAGGTGTCGGCGGCGTACCGGGCGGTGGCCGCAGCCGCGTTTACTTCGATCCACAGATCGGCCAGCCGGTGCTTGATGGCCTGGTAAGACCCGATCGCCCGGCCGAACTGCTTGCGCTGCTTGGCATACGCCAGTGTGGTGTCGAAACACCACTGCGCAATGCCCAGCTGCTCGGATGCCAGTAGGGCCGCGCCCGTTTCCAGCGCCGCCCGCACCGCGGTCTCGCCAGCGCCGACGCGCGACGATGCAGCTGAGGAAAACTCGACATTGGCAAGGGATCTCGTCATATCCAGGGTGAGCACCGGCGCCACGTCGACGCCTGCCGCGTCGCGAGCGACGGTGTGCAGCTCCAGCCCGTCAGGCCCGGCCACCGGCACCACCAGCACATCGGCCTCGCTCGCACCGGCCACGCTGGTGACGCGTCCGGTCAGCCCGTCGCCGTTGACGCTGACACCGGCAACAGCGTCACCGGGTGCGGTGGACAGTGGCACCGTCAGCGTGGCGGTGAGTGAACCTGCAGCCAATTCCTTGACTGTCTCGGTGGCCTCGGTACCAGCGGCCTGCAGCAACGCAACGGTGGCCAGCACCGCGCTGGACAGGAACGGCACCGGCGCGACGGCCCGGCCGATCTCCTCCATGACCACCGCCGCCTCGCGCGCACCCGCGCCCGCGCCGCCGAGCTGCTCGGGCACCAGCAGGCCGGCCATACCCAGATCGGCGGCCAGCGCATGCCAGAGATCGGAAAAGTCATGCGGCACAGCATCGTAGGCGCTCATCACCGTTTCCGCCGGGGACCGGTCAGCGAACAGGCGCCGCACGCTGTCCCGCAATGCTTCTTCGGTGTCGGAGTACAGCAGATCACTCATTTGTTTAAGTCCTTGAATGCGATGTCCTTGTCGACCCGGTGCTCCGGCGGCAGGCCGAGGATTCGCTCGGCGATAGTGTTGCGCAGAATCTCCGAGGTGCCGCCCTCGATCGAATTGCCCTTGGCCCGCAAGTAGCGATACCCGGGCTCGCGCCCGGTGAAATCAACTCCTTCGGGTTGACGCATCGTCCAATCGTCGTATTGCAGGCCGGATTCGGGCTGTAGCTCGATTTCAAAGCTCGAAATCGCCTGTGCCAGGCGGGCGAACGTCACTTTCATTCCGGCGCCCTCCGGGCCGGGCTGGCCGGCCGTCAGCCGCTGGCGCAGTCGCAGGCCGGTCAGCCGGGCGACTTCCGCTTCCACCCACAGCCGCATCAGCTCGTCGTGCATTGCTGGATTGCGTAGCTGCGGTTCGTCCCGCCAGGCTCCGGCGACTTTGCCGATCATCCCGGTTTCGCGTGTACCGCCTGCCATCGACCCGATGGCGACGCGTTCGTTGTTCAGCGTGGTGGTCGCGACCTTCCAGCCGCCGCCCTCGGGGCCGAGCCGGTTCGCGTCGGGCACTCGGACGTTGGTGAGGAACACCTCGTTGAACTCGGCTTCGCCGGTGATCTGACGCAGCGGACGGACGTCGACGCCGGGATCGGTCATGTCGCAGACGAAGTAGGTCAGGCCTTGATGTTTGGGAACCGTCGGGTCGGTCCGTGCGACCAGGATCGCTCGCTGGGCTTTCTGCGCACTCGAGGTCCAGACCTTCTGCCCATTGACGATCCAATCATCGCCGTCGCGCACTGCCCGGGTGGAGACGCCGGCCAGGTCGGACCCGGCACCCGGTTCGCTGAACAATTGACAATAGAAGTGCTCTCCGGTGAACAACGGCCGCAAGAACTTTCGCTGCTGCTCAGCGGTGCCGAATGCGGCAATGGTCGGCGCCGCCATGCCCATCCCGATGCCGTTGTGTGGTCCGCCTCCCGGCGGCGCACCCGCGGCAGCCAGGTCCGCCTCGACTTGCGACTGGAAGCTTCGCGGCAGATCGAGCCCGCCGGATCCGCGTGGGTAGTGCACCCAGGCCAGGCCGGCGTCGAACCGCGCCGCCAGGAAATCCCGCGGCTCGGTGCTCGTCGGGTCGTGTTCGTCGAGCAGTGCCCGCACCCGCGCGCGTAGGTCCTCGGCCATCGCCTTTTCGGCCTGCTCGTCGGCGCTCATCGGAATCCCGCCGCATCGCCGAGCAGCTGACCGCCGTCGATCACCATCGTGTCGCCAGTGATCCAGCTGGCCTCGTCAGAGACCAGGAAAGCCACTGCGGCCGCCACGTCAGGCGGCTCGCCGATACGTCCCAGGGCGGTTCGCTCCGACACATGTTCTTCGTGGTCTTTCCATAGCGCCTCGGCAAGCCTGGTGCGAACCACGCCCGGGCAGATCGCATTCACCCGGACCCGCGGTGAGAGTTCCAGCGCCAGTTGCTTGGTGACGTGAATCAACGCCGCCTTGGTGGCGTTGTACATGCCCATGTTCGGCGACTGATGCAGGCCGCCGATCGACGCGGTGTTGATCACCACGCCGCCGTGCTCGCCCATCCACGCCTTGACCGCCAGCGAGGTCCACAGCAACGGTGCCCAGAGGTTGACCTCGAAGGTCTTGGTGAACCGGGCGTGATCCTGCTCGATGAGCGGGCCGTACGCCGGGTTCGTGCCGGCGTTGTTGATCAGGATGTCGATGCTGCCGAACCGGTCGAGCGTCGTCTCGACGCAGCGTTTGGCCGCGTCTTGTTCGACCGCGTGGGCTCCGACGCCAAAGGCGCTGCCACCAACCTGCTTTGCCGCCGCGTCGGCGCTTTCCTGCTTGCGGGCAGTGAGCACCACATTCGCGCCGCCGGCGGCCAGTCGCTGGGCGATGGCCAGGCCGATACCCCGCGATGCTCCGGTGACGATTGCGGTTCGGCCGCCCAATTCCGATGAGCTCATTGCATCTCCTCTAACAAGCTGCGCCGGTAGCGGCGCATGCCGCCCAGCCAACGGTCATAGTCGGCGCCTTTTTGTCGGTACATGTCCAGCACGCTGGCGTGCGGGAGGATCAGGAAGCGCTCCTCGTTGATGGCCGCCAGCACGCAGTCGGCGACATCGGCCGGCTCCAGCACGTCACCCGCGGTGATTACCGCTCGGGTGGCCAGGTCACCGAGCGGGTCACCGGACTGCTCGCCTTCATACAGCAGCTTGGTGTTCACCCCCATCGGGCACAGACAGCTCACCCGCACGCCTTGGTCGCCGTAGGTGATGTTCAGCCACTCGGCGAAGCCGACGGCGGCGTGCTTGGTGACCGTATAGGTCGCCGATCCGAGTTGGGTGAGCAGTCCGGCCGCCGAGGCGGTGCTGATGAAATAGCCCTCCCCTCGCTCGACCCAGCCGGGCACCAGCAACTGGGCCGCGCGAACATGTGCCAGCACGTTGACATCGAAGGACCGGTCCCACTCCTTGTCGCTGACGTCCAAGCCGGCGGCGCCGGTGATGCCCGCGTTAGCGAAATACAGGTCGACCGGACCGAATCCGCTCTCCGCGAGCGTGATCAAGCGCTGGATCTGTGCGGTCTCGGCGGCGTCCGCGCCGGCAGCGACGGCAGCGCCGGGCCGCTCGGAGTTGATGCCGTCGGCCACCGCCCGCGCGGCGTCGGCGTCCAAGTCGGCGACGATGACGCGGGCATCCTGCTGTGCCAGCTTGGCTGCCAGTGCAGCGCCGATGCCGTTGCCGCCACCGGTCACGATGGCGACTTTGTCGGCGACCTTCACAACGGTTTCCTAATCTCTGGATCGCAGCCGGGTGATCCACGCCCGCGAGTCTGCCGGGTCGATCACGTCGTCGAGCTCGAAAGTGGTGGCCGACGTCAGCGCCTTGCCATGCTGGTAGGCCGCCTCGACCAGTTTGTCGAACAGGTTCTGCCGTTCGATCGGGTCGGTGAGGGCAGCCAGCTCCTTGCTGAATCCCAGCCGCACAGCACCTTCCAGGCCCATCCCGCCGATCTCCCCGGTCGGCCAGACGACCGTGAATTCTGGGGCGTGGAACGAGCCGCCGGCCATGGCCATCGCCCCCAGCCCGTAACCTTTGCGCAGGATGATCATCCCGAACGGCACGGTCAGCCGCGCGCCGACGGCGAACAGCTTGCTCATCCGCCGGACCGCCCCATGGACTTCCGCATCCGGGCCGACCATGAAACCGGGCGTGTCACACAACGAAATGATCGGCAGCCCAAACGATTCGCACAACACCAGGAAGTCGCCGATCTTGTCCGCGGCCTCGGCGTCGATGGCCCCGCCGAGATGATGACTGCTGTTGGCCAGCAATCCGAACGCCGCGCCTTCGACGCGCACGAGCGCGGTGACCACTCCGACTCCGTAGTCAGCCTGCAGTTCCAGCACCGATCCGATGTCGACCACCGATTCGATCGCGTGGTGCACGTCGTAGGCCCGTAACCGGTTCTCTGGCACGACATGTCGCGCCCGTCGCGGATCCGGGGCCGTCCAGTCGTCGAGCTTGGCTCCGAAATAGGACAGGTACTGCTTGGCCAGCGATACCGCATGCGCCTCGTCGCGCGCGACCAGGCCGACGACCCCATTGCGCCGCTGTACGTCGATGGGCCCGATGTCCTCGGGCCGGTACTCGCCGAGGCCGCCGCCTTCGATCATGGCCGGACCGCCCATGCCGATGTTGGCGTCGGGCGTTGCGATGATCACGTCACACGTCCCGGCCAGGGCGGCGTTGCCGGCGAAGCAACGCCCGGAAACGATCGACACCAACGGGACTTGGCCACTGAGCGCGCCCAGCGCGCGGAAGGTCGGCACATCCAGACCGGCGACAGTGGCGACGTCGGTGTCACCCGGGCGGCCACCGCCGCCTTCGGCGAACAGCACCACCGGCAGCTTGCGGCGAGCAGCCAGGTCGAAGACCCGATCGGTCTTGGCGTGGTTGCGCATCCCCTGTGTGCCGGCCAGCACGGTGTAGTCGTAGGACAGCACCGCCGCCTCGACTCCGCCGATCGTCGCCACCCCGGCAATCAGGCCATCGGCTGGAGTGTTGGCGATCAAGTCTTCTTCGGAACGCCTGCTGCGCTGCGCCGCCAGCGTCAGCGCACCATACTCGACGAAGCTTTCCGGATCCACCAGGTCGGCGATGTTCTCCCTGGCAGTACGCCGATTCTGCTTGTGCCGCTTGGCAATCGCCGCCTGGCGGCCTTCGTCGAGGGTGAGCAGGTGGCGGCGGCGGACCTCGTCGAGGTCGGCACGGGCGCTGTCCAAATCGAGGTCTGCGGCACCTTCGGCCTGCCCGCCGGTGCCGGTGCGGGTGAAGACCAGCAACGGGTCCCCGGTTCCGACGACCTGCCCCGGTGTCACCAGCGTTCGCACTGTGCATCCTGCGTCGGGCGCGGTCAGCACATGCTGCATCTTCATCGCCTCGAGTACCACCAACTGTGCGCCCGCCGCGAACTCGGCGCCTTCCGCCGCCACTTCGACCACGGTGCCGGCCAGCTGTGCGCGCAGCGCCTCCTCACCGGGATACAGTTCGAGCGGCGCGACCCGGGTCTCGTGGCGCCGAGACTGCGCGGCACCAATTAAGGCGGGAAGGTTCTCGTCGACGAAACCGGTGGTGACCGGAGCTGAGTGTATTTGACTGTGCGACAAGATTTCTTGCAAGAACCCGATGTTGGTGCGGATGCCTTCGATACCGAATTCGTCCAGCGCGGTCTGCGCTTTGCGCAGCGCCGCGGAGAACGATGAGCCGCGCACTCGGGTAATCACTTTGGCCAGCAGCGAGTCGTAGCGCGGGCTGAGAGTCAACCCGGGCCGGCCGAACGTGTCGACCCGCACCCCGGGGCCACTTGGCGGCGAAAACGCGGTGAGGGTGCCGGCGGCGGGTATGACCGACCCGTCGGGTGCAAGAGTTTCCATGTTGACCCGCGTCTGGATCGCGATTCCGCGCACCGCAGCGGGCGCACCGACCACTTCCTGACCGTCGGCGACGATACCGGCCGGCAACCTCAGCTGGTGAAACGATGCGCCGCCGGCTATTTTCAGCTGCACCGCGACCAGGTCGACGCCGGTGACCTCTTCAGTCACGGTGTGTTCCACCTGGATCCGCGGGTTGACCTCGAGGAATACCAGCTGCTCACCGGCCACCAGAAACTCGACCGTGGCGATTCCACAGTAGTCGACCTGTGCACACAGCCGAGCTGCGGCCCGGTGTAGGTCACGGCGCAGCGTTGTCGAAATACCCTGCGCCGGAGCAATTTCCACCAACTTTTGGTAGCGCCGCTGAATGCTGCAATCCCGGTCGCCCAGTGCCAATGCGCGGGACGGCGTGGCAACGATCTGCACCTCAATATGCCGCGCGTCGGGCAGATGCGCCTCGGCGAACAGGCCCGCATCACCGAAGCCGAGTTGGGCTTCGGCGGCGCACTGCCGGTAGGCATCGTCAATCTCTTCAGCGTTGCGGACTATTCGCATGCCGCGGCCACCGCCGCCGCCAAGCGCCTTGATCACAATCGCGTCGTCGTGGGCAGCGGCGAATGCGCGGATGTCCTCGACGTTGCTGGGCCCGTCGGTGGCAGGCAGCACTGGCAGTCCGGCAGCGACGGCGGCTCGGCGGGCCGATGACTTGTTGCCGAACAGTTCGAGCGTCGCGGCATCCGGACCGACGAACGTACACCCCGCCGTCGCGCAGGCGCGCGCGAATTCCGCCTGCTCGCTCAGAAACCCGTAACCGGGATGAATCAGTTCGGCATCGGACTTCTTGGCCGCCGCCAGCATCGCGGCGTGGTCCAGATAGGCAGCCGGGCCGGCGCCGGGCAGGCCGACCGCTTCGTCGGCGGCGTGCACGTGCGGGCTGTCAGCATCGTCCTCGGCGTAGACAGCGACCGTGCCCAGTTCCAACTCGGTTGCGGTGCGGATGATCCGGAGCGCGATCTCACCGCGGTTCGCGATCAGCAGTCGCGTCACATCCGGTCCTTTGTAAGGTCGACCATTCTGGGATTCAGCGCCCATCCGGATCACATCATGCCGCTACCGCGTTTTGTCACTTTCACCGGATCGTCACGTCAAAGCCAGCAAACCATGCCGCGGCAAGCGGTAGCGTCATTCCATGAAGTTTCATGTCGTCGCAGGGCCGGCCACAATGGTCCTAGCAGGCGGACCGATCACCGCGGCGCCGCCGGTCGGCGCCGGCTGCCAGGACAGGGGAATCGCTGTCAGCAAGCGCGATGGCCCCGTCCAGCCTGACGGCACCTGGCAACGCTGCGTGGCATGGAACTCGCTGAATAGCGACAGTTACAGCCGCGCCGGCAGGCGCTGTGATGTGATAGGTCCCGACCTGCACCCTTGGGGTCTGGCGTTCAACGACCCACCGACGCACATCGACGACTGACCCGGTAACCCTTCGTGAAAGGAGAGTCCCATCAAGCACTACATCATCGCAGGGCTGGGCGCCGTGCTGGTGGCAGGCGGGCTGATCACCGCGGCTCCCCCGGCAAGCGCCGGATGCCTGGATCCCGGGTGGGCGGCGCATCCGTTTGCCACGATGTGCGACACCCCCATCGACTCTGAAGGCATGTGGGAACGCTGCCTGACGTACTACCCGAACGGCCCGTATAGTCCCGCCGAGACCGATTGCTACACGATGAGCCCAGGCCAGATACCTCCCGGTGATCCCATATTGGGCACCCCGCCAACGCATATCGACCCGTAGCGGGTCTGGTTAGTCGATCAGCTGGGCCGCGACGGCGTGCTCGACGGCGCCACCAGCGCGAAATGGCCATGCGAGTTGACGCAGATAGCCGTCGGGTTCGACCTCGTCGATACCGTACTGCGCCGGCCAGCGGTCCGCCGGAAGGTAGAGAGTCCCGAACAGGGCGTCCAAAACCGGGAACTCCCCGGCGAAGTTGGTGTTGTAGGCCTGCGGCTCTCGGGCGTGATGCCAGTGGTGGAACTGCGGAGTGGCGACCACCCAGCGCAGTGGGCCCAGGCTCATCCGCACGTTGGCGTGGATGAAGATGGCCTGCACCGTGATGAGGATGACGAACGCGCCGAGGCTGAGCCGACCGAAGCCCAGCGCATAAAGCGGCAGCACCGCAGCGGAGCGACCGAAGGTCTCGTCCAGCGGGTGCAGGTGATTGGCGGCGAGCCAATCCATGTCGCGGATGCTGTGGTGCACCCGATGGAACCGCCACAGCTGCGGTACCTCATGCGCGGCGCGGTGTCCTGCGTAGCCGCCAACCGTGGTGATGGCGAATCCCGCCACGATCTGGACCCAGCCTGGACTCGCGGCGATGCCGAGACGTAGCGGCGCGGGCACGAACGCGCGTAATACGCTGCCCACCATGACAACCGACGCCACCAGCCCGATCTTCAACGCGGCACCATTGACCAGATAATGCACCAGGTCGGTACGCCAACCCCGGCGCAGCACTCGTCGGGGGTGCAGCGCGAACAACCGCTCGAGGGGTATGAAGATAACGGCCAAAACGACCAGGCCGAAAACGATGCCGCTGCGCACGCTCAGCGCGGCCAACACCACTAACGCCGTCAGCACCGTCAACACTGCTCCGCTGACGCCGACCTGTGCCGCCGATCCGGTCGCCGCGACATGCACGCTCTGCGGCGACGGCACCAGCCTCGGCTCGGCGTGCGGATTGGTCGTCTTGGCCAGTCGGCCGCAACCCGCCAGCACCGCGCACCCCAGGACGATCCCGATCGCACCGGCCGCCAGGTTCTGTGTGGCCACCGCGATAGCAACGATGACCACCCCCGACTGCACAGCCAGCCCAGCAACGTTCAGTGATCTGCGCCCGGCGAGCAGTCGGTAACCCTGCCATCCGACCGGCAGCATCGCGACGAGCAGCAGCAGCGCTGCTAATCCCATGCCGCGACCAGGATTCGCGCGCGCCAGACCCGCGGTCACGACCACGGCACCGGAGAGCCCGACCAGCTCGGCTGCGTGCAAGATCACCAGCGCTGCCACCACACGGCGCCCGTGCATGACATTCATCATGCTCACTGCATCAGCGTCGCGGCAAGTGTGCCACCAAGCTCGTAGGCACGCTTCCGGATTCCGGCGTCGATTGCGCCGGTAATCTCCAGTGCGTCGGCGGCTTTGGCCAATGACATTCCGGTGGCGACCACCTTTCCACGCACCCACAGGCCGTAAGGGCAGCCCGCTACGTGATTCGAACTCGGGTAGTACACCCTAGGGGCGAAGCGATGTGATCACTTCGCCCGCTGCAGCAGGCTGTTCAATTCATCGGCCACCTCGGTGGGTGCCTCCGTTGGGGTGAAGTGCCCGACATCGTCGAGCATGCGCAGCCGGGCGTTGGGAATGCGCGATGCGAAAGCACGGGCGCTGGCCGGAGTGCAGTACGGGTCGTGGGCGCCGAACATAACGGTCGTGGGCGCGGTGATCCGCGGGAGTTCCCTGCGTGCGCGTGCGACGGCGCCAAGGCCGCGCCGATAGGCAGCCCAGGTCAGTGCCGCGGCCCGGCAAGCGTCGGGCTGGCGGTAGGGGTTATACAACTCGTCGAGCGAGGCGGGATCGATCGGTCGTGCGCACGGTCGCAGGAATGCGCGCTTGAAATCGCCCTCGCACGAGAGAGTCGCGGCGACCGCTCGGTGTCCTACTACCGGGACCGAAGAGATCAGCGCCAACCGGGGCGGACGAAATAGCTCGAGAAACAGCGTGGTGTTGAGAATCAGCAACGACGCCACGCGGTCGGGGTTGCGGATTGCCCACATGAGGCCGACGGGTCCGCCGATGTCATGGACGGCCAGGTGAATCGGTCCCTCCGGCACCACACGCTCCAGCAGCGCCTCCAGCAGCCGCGACTGACGAGCGAGCGAATAGTCGTAGTTCCGGGGTTTGTCGGAGCGCCCGAACCCAGGCAGGTCGGGGATCACCATGCGGGCGGTGTCGCCCACCGCTGCCGCCACATCCCGCCATGCGACCGACGACTCGGGAATGCCGTGCACAGCGACGACGGTTGGGCGGTCGGTTGCGGCCGGGGCGGTGTCCACACAGAACACGGCGTGCCCGTCGACGATATGCGTGGCGCCGTCAAAAGTTCCCGCGGCCGCGTCGGGTGCCGTCATAGTGGTAACTCCTTTGCAAATGAGATTCTCGCCATGGCTCAGATGCCGACGGCGAGTTCGAGATCCTTGAGCGAGCTTTCGAGGTGGCCCAGCAGCCGCTGCAGGTGCGGCACCGCGCGGCGGCATCCCACCAGCCCGAAGTCGAGGCTGTCGCCGCTCCCGACCAGGGTGATATTGAGCGCCTGACCGTTCGCGGCGATGGACATCGGATAGGTGCCCTGCAGCCGCGCGCCGTTGGCATACAACGGGTTTCGCGCGCCGGGTACATTGGAGACGCATACGTTGAATGGCGGCGGCGTCGCTGACACTCCCGTGATTCCGCCGAGCACTACCGGCGAGAGCAGCATCATCCCTAATGCGATCGCTTGTGGCCGAGGCAACTGCGCCAAGACCGCCTTGTTGCTGCGCATCGACGCACTGATCGTCTCCAGACGCCGGGCGGGGTCATCGATGTGGGTGGCCAAGTTGGCCAGCACCGCGGAGACTACATTGCCGCCGGCCGCGTCCTCGGACGTGCGCAGACTGACCGGAACCATTGCCACCAAGGGTTTTTCCGGCAACGCGTTGTGGTCGCTGAGGTACTCGCGCAGCGCGCCGGCGCACATCGCGAGGACGACGTCGTTGACGGTGGTGCCGGCGGCGTTCTTAACGTCATTGATGCGTTGGAGCGGCCACGATTGCGCCGCGCAGCGCCGGGCACCGCCGATCGGGACATTGAGCATCGTGCGCGGCGCCCGGAACGGCAACATCAGCTGCTGTTCGACCAGCGCGGAGCGGGTTAAGCCGAGCGTCGAGGCGCCAAAGCGCGGGAGCCCTTTGATGGTTCTGGCGAGCGTCTGCAGTCTCGACGAAGCGCCGGTGAGTTGGTCATCGCGGTTTGGTAATGCCCACGGCGCCTGAATTTCCTGTGAATTCGGGTCCGCACTGAGCGAACCCTGAAACAGATTGATCGCCGACACCCCGTCGACCAGCGCGTGATGAACCTTGGTGTAGACGGCGAAGCGTCCGTCGCTCAGCCCCTCGATGACATGGCTCTCCCACAGCGGACGGTGCCGGTCGAGCATGCCGGAATGCAGCCTTGAAGTCAGTTCGAGCAGCTCTCGCACGCGCCCGGGGCCGGGCAGTGCTGAGCGCCGCACGTGGTATTCGAGATCGATGTCGGTGGCGGATGACCAGCCTGCGTTCAGCCCACCGGGCAACGTCGCCGGGTGCTTGCGGAAAAGGGGCTGAACATCTTCGCGTGCCCGAATGGCCTCGTAGTACTCGCGGACGAATTCCGGTCCCGCCCCCTGCGGCGGCCGGAAGAGCTGCAAGCCGGCCACATGCATAGGGTGTCCGGGTGACTCGGCGAGCAGCATCATCGACTCGAGGGGTGACATCAGGTTCATGACTTGTCCTTGCGTGAGTGGTTGTGTGATTTCAAGTGGTCTCGACGACTCACGTTGCGCCCCAGTCGATTACCAGTAAGGTCGGCACGTGCAGGAGGCAGCGACGTCGTGTCTTTCGAAACATGCTGCAAAAGGTAGGCGCTCGGCGGGTGGGAAGGCTCGTACCAGCGCTCCAACGTCAATCCCGACGGTTGTGATCGCACGACAAACACGGGCAGCGGTCCGACAGGCGCGCGGTGATTCACTCGGGCCGGCGGGAAATGTCGTTAGCGGCGGCACGGCCTGACTTCGCTATCGCGTCGGCTGCGCAGGGCTGAGCATCGCCTCGCGCACGCGTCCCGCTCCCGCCACGCGGGCGAGCCGGCCGACCAGCACCGGGGCGAGGGCACCGAGCCCGACCAGGAGGCGCACGCCAGTCGACGCGACGGTGGTTTCCGCTCGGTCGCCCTCGATCGCCTGGGCCACGGCCTGCGCGACATCCTGCGGCGAGCTGGTACCGAAGCCTCGTGGAATGGCGACCCCGGTGTTTGCCAGCATCCCGGCATCGCGGATGGGTCCGGGGAAGATCGTGGAGACACCGACACCCGTGCCGTGCAGCTCCTGCCGCAGAGCGAGCCCGAGGCCACGCAGGCCCCACTTTGTGGCCGTGTACACGGTGCCATTGCCTGGTGTCGCGACGAGTCCCGCCCCCGACGAGATGAAGACGATGTGACCCCCGCCGCGCTGTTTCATCGCCGGCAACGCCTCGCGTGCAAGCGCGGCCGGGGCGAGCAAGTTGACGCGGATCGCGTACTCGATGTCGGCATCGCTCAACATCCCGAGGTCCTCGGGGACACCGATGCCGGCATTGGCGACAAGAACATCCACCGGAGCGGCCCGGGACATCAAATCACGCATCTCTTCGAGGTTGCTCAGGTCGGCGGTCAACCCGCGGGCCGATGGACCCAGCTCGCTGACCAATCGCGCAAGCTCGGCCTTGCGCCGGCCCGTGACCGTCAGGACACATCGCCGTGCCGCCAGCTCACTGTCCTCAAGTCGCATCTCAAACCCTCTTTCCGCCTGGTTATTTCGCGACTTCAGCTAGCCGGGTGGCGACCCACCGGGCCACCGGCGGGGCGGCGCGAGAGAGCCCGTACATGACGTGAGCCTCTGCGGCGATGGGCGCCACCGCCCGATTACGGTTGACCGCGCGGAGGATATTGAACGCGACCCGCTTGGCCGGGTATCCCCGCTTCGCATAAGCCGATGCAAGGCGCTGGCGACGCTCGCCGGGGTCGCCGGCGCCGCGGATGGGGCTGGTCTGAGTGATCGCGGTGTTGATGATGCCGGGACACACGGCCGTGACGCCTATGCCGTGCGGCTTCAGCTCCATGCGCAGCGCCTCGGACAGTCCGAAGACCGCGAATTTCGTAGCGCTGTAGGCAGTTAACTGCGGGTTGGCCAACACGCCGGCGGCCGAGGAAAGATTGACGACGTGACCGCCGCGGCCGGACGCAACCATGGTGGGCAGGAATGCGTCGCAGCCGTGCACCACGCCCATGAGGTTGATGCCGATCAGCCACTCCCAGTCCTTGCGGCTGGTGTCGAGGACTCCACCGATCAGCCCAACGCCGGCGTTGTTGACCAACAGGTCCACCCGGCCGAACCTGGCGAATGTCGCCTCGGCGAACCGGGTCATCGCATCGGCGTCGGAGACGTCGATGCGCGAACTCAGCACCTGTGCGCCCATGGTCCGAGCCGCCTCGGCGGTGCCGGCCACGGCGGCGTCGTTGATGTCGCACAGCGCCAGGTCGGCGCCCCGTCGTGCGCACAAGAGGGCTAGTTCGCGGCCTATGCCGCCGCCGGCTCCGGTGATAGCTACAACGCGGCCGGTGAGGTCTTTGGACTTGAGCATGCCGGCAAGCTAAAGCGCCAGCGGCCACCGATACTTGTGCTCAGCCGCCAATATCTCCGATCTTCGTTGTGATGCGGTAATAGCGGACTATGTTTTGCCCGCATGGAGGTCGACTGGCCGCCGGCCCGCGAGCCGGGCGCCCAACGCGTCTGGCAGGAGATAGTGCGCCCGATCGGCACCGAGATGCGTGTCAGCGCGCCAAAGCTAGCGGAACAGGCCGTGGCCCGGATGCGATCCGAGATGCCGCAGCTGTTTCCCGACCCACAAAGCGTAGAGGAAAATCTCGTCAGCACGGAGGCTGGTATTCGCCAGCTGGCAGAGATCATCGAACTGGCCTCTGACCCGCGAACAGTCGAGCTTCCAGCGCCGACGCTGGCGATCGCCCGCGCTGGGGTGCAGCGGCAGATCGCCCTCGCCAGCTTCATGCGGCTCTACCGATTCGCCCAAGACCTGCTATGGCAGTGGGTGTTCGACCGGATCACCGCATCGGTGCCGGATGCGGCCCAACAAGCCGCGGCACTGCGCCTCGCCACGAGTTGGCTGTTCGGCTACCTTGACGCGGCGCTCGTCCGCGTCGAGCAAGCCTATGAAGCCGAGCGTGAGGCCTGGCTGCGCGGCGCGGCGGCGACCCGCACCGAAGCCATTGGCGACATCGTTGCCGAACGCGAACGGGATCCACAGCGGGCGTCGAAACGGTTGCGCTACGAGGTCAACCGTCACCATGTCGGTGTCGTCGCATGGGTAGACACGGTGCCCACCGAAGGTGACGCACAGCGAGTACTCAGCGAGGCGATGGCTGACATGGCGCGCACGATGACCGCTGAAACCACGCTGATTCACCCGCTGGGATCACTAGTCGTTGCCGGGTGGCTCAGCCGGCGCGACGCCTTTTCCCCGACGGCGGTCGACAGCGATACGCCGGTATTCTCCGCGGCGCTGCCGACGGGGACCAGGATAGCCGTCGGGCAGCCGGGACACGGCCTAAAGGGGTTCCGCTGCAGCCATATTGAGGCGTCTCACGCGCGCCGCGTTGCATCGCTGGCGGGACCGCGCCTGGGACCCCTGACCCGCTATCGTGACGTGGCGGTCGCCGCATTGGCCACTGCCGACCCGGAGCACGCCGCGTCATTCGTGAACCGGGTGCTCGGTCGGCTGGCCGAAGACGACGAGGCCACCTACCGGGTGGCGATGACGCTGTCGGTGTATCTGCAGGAGAACCGCAGTCGCGCCCGGGCCGCCAAGCGACTCACCGTGCATCCGAACACCGTGAGCTACCGCGTCGATCAAGCAGAGTCCATCCTCGGCCGCAGTATCGACATCGACACCCTCGACCTGGTCGTTGCGCTGACACTGCTGCCCACACTGCCCGGGCTGGTCGGCGAGCGTCGGATCGCCGAACTGTGATCTGAGCACAATCGGAGTTCGATTCCTTAGCGCCGCGCGCCGAGTGATCACGGGCCGAGACGCCTACCGTTCTGGGCAGTCGGCCAACCGGCCGCAACCACACCCCGCACGAGGAGACCCGATGCAAACCCTTCAAGAGCTCGACGTCAACTACATGAGCGGCGCCGACAACCCGTGGATCCCGTTCACCCCGCTGAGCGACCAGGTATTTCTGAAGTACTGGAAGGTCGATCCTGTGCGCGGCGAGATCGTCGTCTCAATGAAAATGCCAGCCGGGCTAGAACTTCCAACGCACTACCACACCGGAATCGTCATCGGACACACCGTCAAAGGTGCGTGGCGGTACAAGGAGAACAACTGGATTTCACGCGCCGGGGACACCGTCTATGAGGTCGCCGGCTCATCGCACACCCCCGAAACCGTGGAAGACAGCGAAATCTTCTTCGTCCTGATTGGCGAGCTGCTGTTCCTCGACGGCGACAAGATCCTGTGGCAGGAGAACCACAAGACAATGATCGAGCGATACAACAGCTATTGCGCCGCCAATGGTGTTGCGCCCCGCGACGTGACGAGCTGGGACGCGTAGGCGATGGCCGGAATCGAACCAAACCCGGCGCAGCTGGCGACGCTGATGAAGGCTGCGGGCGACAATACCGACCCGGTCGTGATGATCAACCTGCTGCAGTTCGGGTCTGAAGGCGCGGCCAGCTATCAGCGGTACGCCAAAGAAGTACAGCCGTATCTTGATTCGGTCGGCGCCACGGTGCTGTACGCCGGCGACGCCAGCCACGTCGTCGCCGGCGACGTCGACCGGCCGTGGTGGGATGCGATCGTGGTGGTGCGGTACCCGTCACGCGCGGCGTTCGTCACCATGGTGACCGACCCGGGCTACCACGCGGACGCCCACATTCACCGGGCGGCCGCGCTGGACAGTACCCACCTCGTCGCCACGGAGCCGTGGCCACTCAGCCCGTAACCCGTTCCGCCGGATTGCACTTCGCTCTGGCGTGTGGTGCCGCAGTCACCGTTGGGCTGTGCGGCGTCACGTGCCTGACGATTCCATCAACGTCGCGGCGACCGTCGCGCCGAGGTTCCAGCATGCTTCGACGTCGGCTTTGCTGGGCTTGCCCGAAACAATAACGTTTTTAACGGCTTTCACCCACCCTAAGCCGGCAGTGATGGAATCGATGCCGCGCTCGGCACCCTCGGTGCCATCATTGCCGTGCAGGTACAGGCCGGACGGTCGGCCACGGGTGGAGTCAAGCAGCTGGTAGTACGACTGGTCGAACGCGTGCTTGTCGGATTGTCTGTTACAAGCACCCCCATCCGCACCATCACTTACACTCACGTCAGCGACGACGCGCGACGGGTCGGCCGAGAGCAAGGGTAGAGCGAAATGACCGGGACGGCGAGCGTGGACGCGGAACTTCGGCAATTTCGCGAGACAACGGTACTTACCCATCTCGAAGCCGAGAACCAGCACGACATCGCGGCGACGCTTGCCACGTTCAAACCCGGCGCCGCAAGAACGGAATTGCCGGGCGAGGTCGCCGATGGTCATGACGCAGTCGCCGACTCCTACCGTGAACTCTTCGCCGCCTTTCCAGACATGCGCTTCGACGTCAAGCCCGGCTCGCTGTGTCATCACGACGACCAGGTAATCGTGGAGACTCGCGTACTCGGTACACACCTGGGGCCATATCGCGGCCTTCCCCCAACTGGCCGCTCAGTCGAGCTGCCGCTCGTCGCGATCTTCCAGTTCGACGGAGCCGACCTCGTCTGCGAACGCGCCTACTTTGACCGCATCGGCCTGCTCATTTAGCTCGGCGTCGGACGCGATCCCAACACCACGGCAGGCCGGATCACAACTCTCCTCAACCACCCCATCACTGTCGCTCGGGCGGCGCTACGCGCCCGCAGGGTCCAGAACTCATAAGCCGACTCGACCTATCCCATCAACCGGCGCGGCGACCGTCGCGCCGAGGTTCCAGCATGCTTCGACGTCGGCTTTGCTGGGCTTGCCCGAAACAATAACGTTTTCAACGGCTTTCACCCACCCTAAGCCGGCGGTGATGGAATCGATGCCGCGCTCGGCACCCTCGGTGCCCTCGTTGCCGTGCAGGTACAGGCCGAACGGGCGCCCACGGGTGGAGTCAAGCAGCTGGTAGTACGACTGGTCGAACGCGTGCTTTAGAGCGCCGCTCATATACCCCAGGTTGGCCGGGGACCCCAGTAGGTAGCCGTCGGCTGCCAGCATGTCGACCGGCGAGACAGTCAGCGCCGGCCGCCGCACCACCTCGACGCCCTCGATGTCGGGATCGGTCGCCCCGGATACCACCGCCTCGAACATCTCCTGCAGGTGCGGAGAAGGAGTGTGGTGAATTATCAATAGCACCTTGCTCATTCGCAACCCCATAGCTCTCGGTGTATCTCTAAGGCTTTCTTCATGGCTTCCCGCGCACGGCCGCGATCGCCGGCGTAGTCGTGGGCACGTGCCAGCCGGTACCAGCACCGCCAGTCGTGCGGATCGCTGTCCAGCTCAGCACGGCCCACAGGCCGATGGCAGGAAGGATCAACAGCGCCGCACCGAGGACGTCGCCGACGGCACGCCCGGAGCTGATCATCGGCACGGCGGACCGGCAGAGCAATACCAGGTACACCAGCAGCGCGGCACAGGTGAACGCGATCATCAGCTGGATACGCACACTGCGCTCAGGTGTTCCGGTCCCGGTCATTGCAGGTTGAGCAGCGACTCAATCCCCACCGTCAGGCCCGGGTGTTCGGCGACCCGACGTACCGCCAGCAGCACGCCGGGCACGAACGATGTGCGGTCCATGCTGTCGTGGCGAATCGTCAGGGTTTCCCCGGCGGTGCCGAACAACACCTCTTGATGGGCCACCAGCCCGGCCAACCGCACCGAGTGCACCCGGATACCGTCGACATCGGCCCCGCGAGCGCCCGGCAAGCTCGCGGTGGTGGCATCGGGGTTGGGTGGCAGGTCTTTTCGTGCCTCGGCGATCAGTGCGGCAGTGCGGGCGGCGGTGCCCGATGGGGCATCGGCCTTGTGCGGGTGATGCAGTTCGATGACTTCGACGGACTCGTAGAAGGGTGCGGCCTGTTTGGCGAAGTGCATGGACAACACCGCCCCGATTGCGAAGTTGGGCGCGATGATCACTGAGACGCCTGGTTTGGCGCCCAGCCACGCCCGCACCTGTTGCAGCCGTTCGTCGGTGAAGCCGGTGGTTCCGACGACAGCGTGAATTCCGTTGTCGATCAGGAATTTCAAGTTGTCCATCACGACATCGGGATGGGTGAAGTCGATGACGACCTCGGTGTCGTTGTCGGTCAGCAGGCTCAGCGCATCACCGGCGTCGACCTCGGCGGACAAGGTCATGTCGTCCGCGGCCTGCACCGCCTGCACCATGGTCGCGCCGACTTTGCCCTTCGATCCCAGCACTGCTACCCGCATGCTTTCACCCTAGAGCGTGCCGGAGTTGTCCACAGTTGCGCCTTTATCCACAGGTGGCGCTTCGGCGGCGGCCGGCCGTCCGTCTGCGCCGGTATTGTTTCGCACATGAGTGCGATGCCGGTCGCCGTGCCGCGCGCGGTGGCTGACGCCCTCGACGTGCTCGACGCAGCCGTGGCCAGGATCGCCGAGTTGAACCTCGACAACTGCTCGCCCGGGGTGCGGCTGCACGCACTGGAGAAACTGGAGACCGCACGACGCCGGCAGGCGGTATCCAGCCACGACATCATCGCGGGCCTGGCCAACGAGGATCCGGCCGACGTCGGCGGCCCGGTGCACAAGGTGGTCGCCGACTGGCTCCGGGTCAGCTGCGCCGAGGTCCGGCGCCGTCTGCGCGATGCCGAACAACTCGCACCCCGCACCACCATTACCGGCGAGACGCTTCCGCCGGAACTCCCGGCGACTGCCCAGACCTGGCGGGACGGCATGCTCGACCAGCAGCACTTGCGGGTGATTCAGACATTCGTCCGTGACCTGCCGGCGGATACGCCCGCCGACATCGTTGAGTGCGCGGAGCGCTTTCTGGCCGAGCAGGCGACCAAGTTGCGGCCCGACCAGTTGGAGAAGGTGGCGAACCGGTGCGCGGTGCTGATCAATCCCGACGGCAAGTTCTCCGACCTTGATCGGGCCCGTCAGCGCGGGTTCACCTGGTCACCGCAGCGGGCCGACGGGATGAGCATCGGCAAGCTGGTTGCGTCGCCGGAGCTGCGCGCCAACCTCGACGCCTGGCTGGCCCGGTTCGCCGCCCCGGGCATGTGCAACCCGGATGACGAAATTCCCTGCGTCAGTGGCGAAGCTGACCAGGACGTTGCCGGCAAGGATTTGCGCAGTCATGCCCAGCGGCAACACGATGCACTCAATGCCTTGGTCCGCGGCCAGTTGGGCGACGCGAAACTCGGTGTGCACAATGGATTGCCGGTCACGGTCATCGTGTCGACCACGCTGCAGGAGCTCGAGGCAGGCACCGGGCAGGCGGTCACCGGTGGCGGCACGCTACTGCCGATGCGCGACCTGATTCGCATGGCCCGCCACGCCTACCACTATTTAGCGGTGTTCGACGAACACGAGAATCGCCCGTTGTATCTGGGCCGCTCCCGACGCATCGCTTCAGCAGATCAGCGTGTGGTGCTCTACGCGAGAGACCGTGGCTGTACGGCGCCCGGCTGTGACGTGCCGGGATACTGGGCGGAAGTCCACCACGTCGATGACTGGGCCCGCGGCGGCCTGACCGACATCGATAGGCTAGCCCTGACCTGCACACCTGAGCACAGGCTACTCGATAAGGGCTGGCGGACAATCAAACTCGCCGACGGCCAAACGCAGTGGATCCCGCCGCCGCACCTCGAACACGGCCAGGCCCGGACCAACGACTATCACCACCCCGAACGCTTCTTCAAGCGTCGATCACCACACGACCGCCGGTAGCGCGCGAGACGCAGACCAGCATCTCGCCGTCGGCCTCTGCGGTGCGACCGCGGCGGTCGACCTGCCCGCTGATCACCTTTACCTTGCAGGTGCCGCAGAATCCCTGCCGGCAGGAATACGGCGTCGTCGGATCGTCGTCTAGCAGGACGTCGAGCGCCGACCGGTTGGCGGCAACGTCGAGCACCCGCCTGGATCGCGCAAGTTCCAGCTGGAACGGGTGGCCGTCGACGACGGGAGCCGGACTGAACCGTTCGTAGTGCAGCGGCGCGTTGGCGTGTTCGTTGCGGGCGGTGCGCACCGACTCCAGCATCGCCGTCGGGCCGCATACGTACACGGCAGTGTCCGGCCCAGCACCGACCAGTAAATCGTCGGCAGTGGCGAATCGGCCACGCTCGTCGTCGGCCCACACGATGACCCGGTCGGGCGCCACCGAGACCACCTCATCCAGCAGTGGCATGTATTCCCGACTGCTACCGGCATAGACTGCGCGCCAATTGATTCCGCGCCGGTGCGCCGCGTGCATCATCGGCAGGATGGGGGTTACACCGATTCCGCCGATCACAAACAGCACGTCGTGCTCGCCGCCACCCAGATAGAAGGCGTTGCGTGGCCCTTCGAACGCCAGCGAGTCGCCGACGCCGAACGCGTCGTGCATCTCGATCGAACCGCCACCGCCGTCGACGATCCGGCGCACCGCGATGCGGTAGTCGATCCGTCGGCCGGGCGGACCGCACAGCGAGTATTGGCGACGACGGCCCGACGGCAGCTGAACGTCGATATGTCCACCCGGCGTCCACGCTGGCAGCAGCCCGCCAGCCGCGTCGGCCAACGTCAACGCGACCACGTCCGGGGCGACGAGCTCCCGCTTGGTGACCACGGCGGTGTGTGTCCGGCCCACCGGCACGACCCGCGACGGTTTCCATCGCGTCGCTGAGGCGAACCCGCCGAGCATCGCACCGATGCCCCACAACGCCGTGTAGAGCCGGTCTCGCTTTCGGCGGCCGTAGATGTCGGCGGGCCTGCTGGCCCAGATCGATTGCGTCACAACATCCCTAGGTATTTCTGACGTCGTAGCGCGCAAGCAGCCGGACCAGCGAGGGACTGATGCGGCGCATCGCGTAGCCGACCCTGGATTCGGCCGCGATCGGCACCACCGGCGGGCCGGTCCTGACGGCTTTGACGATCGCTTTGGCGGTGGCTTCCGGTGTGTAGTTGCGGCGCCGGTAGGCGGCGTCGGCCTTGTGCCGGGCACGTTCCTGCTGGTCGGCTGACATCCCGGCGTAGACCGTGCTTTTGGCGATATTCGTGTTGACGAACCCCGGGCACACCGCTGTGACGGTGATGCCCTCGTCGGCCAGGTCGGCGCGCAGTGCTTCGCTGAACGCCAGCACCGCGGCCTTTGTTGTGCCGTAGGCGATCATCGACTTCGACGGAATGAACGCCGCTGCCGACGACACGTTGATGATGGTGCCGCCTTGACCGCGGTCGACCATCTGTGTGCCGAATGCGCGGCTTCCGTTGAGCACGCCGCGCAGGTTCACCGACAAGATGTTGTCCCAATGCTCCGGCGTAGTCTCCAGAAACCGACCGGCCATCCCGATGCCGGCGTTATTCACCAGGATGTCCACCACGCCGTGCTCGTCGTCGACCTGCGCGGCAAGCTTATTCATCGCCGTCTCGTCGCCGACGTCGGCTTGGTAGACCGCGGCATCGGCGCCGGCGTCCCGGACGGCGGCTGCAGTCTCCTCTGCAGCGGCGAGATCGCGGTCAACGATCACCACGGCGCGGGCGCCTTTGCGGGCCAACTCGATCGCGGTGGCCCGGCCTATCCCGGCGCCCGCGCCGGTGACCAGTGCCAGCTTGCCCTGCACGTCACGCCGCCCAGTGCACACCAGAGATGGGCTCTGCGCCGTCGGGCCGCTGACGACTCGGTCGATCCATTCGCTGGCCAGTCTGGCGATGACGTCGGGACGCGCGCTCACCACCCAATGGCCGCCCTCGATCGGAACCACCCTGCTACCCAACGGGATTGAGCCGGTGAACCGCTGCAGTGCGGGAGTGACGAAGAGGTCCATCCGCGGCACCAGTACCTGGACCGGAACGTCGGTCGCCGGCAGCTGCGCGCCGGGGGCGAGAAACGGCGCGGGCATGTTGGCCCGGTACAGGTTGAGGCCATTGATGTAGTCGCCGGTTGACCGCACTGGTGCAGCAGCCTGGGTCTTGGTGCTCGAGTTGCCGATACGCCCAAAGGCGTCAATCACTTTCACGCCCAAGCCGGACCGAATCATCAGCTCCGGCAGACCGGGGCACAGAAAGAACCAGATGTATCCAGACGCCAGCAATTGCCTGACCACGTCGAAGACGCCGCGCGGAGTGCGCGCCGAGCGCAAGAACTTGCCCGCATAGTTCAAGTGCGGTCCCGAGATCGACGTAAACGACGCGATCTTCTTCATCACCGCGTCGTCGGTGACCGCGGCCCAGCCCTGAATCGAACCCCAGTCATGGGCCAGCAAGTGCACCTGACCGACCCCCAGGCTGTCGATCACCGTCCCGACATCGGAAATCAGCTGGGGGAAGCGGTAACCGGACCGGTTCGGTGGGCGTGTCGATTCGCCGGCGCCACGCACGTCGTACGCGACGAAGTTGTATCTACCGCCCAGCTGCGCAGCTACCCCGTCCCACAGGTGATGGTTATCTGGATAACCGTGAACCGCCAATACGGTCGGCCGCTGCGGGTCAATCTCGGTATGGGCGTGCACGGCCAGTGTGACGCCGTCCGACGCCGCCACAGTGCTACGGGTCATGGCGCCGCTCCTCCTCATCGCTTCGCTCTGCATCGTCGCCGGCGCGGGTCATCAATTCCTCTCGGCTCAGTGGGAGGCGCAGGCTGCGGGCGAGATGGCAAGGTAGTCGACCGCCCGCTCGACTCCGCCCAGTTGTGACGGATGGAAATTCGGCTTGTAGTACGCGCCGATAACCCGTACGAACCGCAGCGGCCCCGGCACCAGGCCGCGTCGCGCCGCGGTGAAGTAATCCCGCCAGCGCGCTTTGGCGCCGGGCGCCAGTTGCCGGTCCACCGAGTACATGAACCGAACCCCGCGCACCCACATCAGCAACATCATCGGGGTGACCACCAACTGGGTGCGCACCTGCCGCCAATAGCCGGCCCGAAGGTGCTTCATCACGTCGAAGGCGACGGCCTTGTGCTCGACTTCCTCGGCACCATGCCAGCGCAGCATGTCCAGCATCACCGGGTCGGTGCCGATCGCGTCATGCTGCGGAGTGTCCAAAACCCACTCCCCCAAGATCGCGGTGTAATGCTCGATCGCCGCCACGATCGCCACCTGCTCGAGCAACCAGCTGTGCCGTCGTCGCAGACTCCAGCGCGGCCGATCGCCGATCAACTTTTCGAACAGCCACGCGATCTGGTCGGTGTACGGCGTCACGTCGACGTTGTTGGCGGCGAAGTAGTCCAGCACACCGGAGTGCGCTTGGGAATGCATCGCCTCCTGGCCGATGAATCCCTGTACATCAAGCCGCAATTGGTCGTCCTTGATCAGCGGCAAGGTTTTTTTGAACACGTCTACGAAGAACTCTTCGCCGGCGGGCAGCAGCAGGTGCAGCACGTTCAGCACGTGGGTGGTGAACGGCTCACCGGGCACGTAGTGGAATGGCAGATTAGCCCAGTCGAAGTCGACGTCGCGGGCTTCGAGGACCAGTCGCTCGTGGTCGTCCGGTGCGCCGCGACGCGACAGATGCGGACCGACGGCGTTGTCGTTGACTGTGAACACCGCAGCAGCATACCCGGTACCCCCGGTATCGGGAATCCCTGGCGACTAGCTGGGCGCTGCACCCCGGAGGTGCTCGAAGATCAGCGAGGTCTGGGTGCCGGCGACGTCGGCGTCGGCGTTGAGGTATTCGACGACAAATGAGCGCAGGTCCTCGGTGTCGCGAGCGGCGACGTGCAGGATGAAGTCGTCGGCGCCGGCCAGAAAGTAGACGTCCATCACCTGGGGTTTGCGGCGGATCTGCTGGATGAAATCTCGAATCTTGCCGCGGGCATGCGACTGCAGGCTGACCGAGATCATCGCCTGCAGCGGCAATCCCACCGCGATCGGGTCGATGTCGGCGTAGAAGCCGCGAATGACACCCAAGTCCACCAGCCGGCGGACGCGGCCATGGCAAGTCGACGCGGCGATGTCGAGTTCGGCGGCCAGCGCGCTGTTGGTGATGCGAGCGTCCGCGTGCAGCAGGCGCAAAATCCGGCGGTCCACCTGGTCAAGAACGACGGGCCGAAGATCCTTCGGCACACCCCCGGTCGTGGCTGCGCTTTCCGTTGTCTTTACGGTCATTAACCGATTTTACAACCGTGTCTTCGCGATCTTTGCGGAGCAACCGAACTTTCTTCACAATTGAACTATGCACGTCGGCGTCCCCACCGAAACGAAGAACAACGAGTTCCGGGTGGCCATCACGCCCTCCGGGGTAGCCGAACTGACCCGCCGTGGCCACGAGGTCTGGATCCAGGCCGGCGCCGGGGAGGGTTCAGCAATCGCCGACACCGATTTCAAGGCCGCAGGCGCCCAACTGGTGGCCACCGCAGACGAAGTGTGGGCCGAGGCCGACCTGGTGCTCAAGGTCAAGGAGCCGACACCGATCGAGTACGGCCGGATGCGCCGCGGGCAGACCCTGTTCACCTTCCTGCACTTGGCCGCCTCCCGGGCCTGCACCGAGGCGCTGCTGGCGTCGGGCACCACATCGATCGCCTACGAGACCGTCCAGGCCGCCGACGGCTCGTTGCCACTGCTGGCCCCGATGAGCGAGGTGGCCGGGCGGCTGTCGGCTCAGGTCGGCGCCTATCACCTGATGCGCACCCAGGGCGGCCGCGGCGTGCTGATGGGCGGTGCGGCCGGGGTCGAACCGGCCCACGTTGTCGTGATCGGCGGCGGCACCGCCGGCTACAACGCCGCCCGGGTCGCCGACGGGATGGGCGCAGCGGTCACGGTGCTCGACGTCAACGTCAGCAGACTGCGCGAGCTCGACACGGTGTTCGGCGGACGAGTGCAGACCCGTTATTCGACCGTCTTGGAGCTGGAGGAAGCCGTAAAGCATGCCGATCTGGTCATCGGAGCTGTGCTGGTGCCGGGCGCCAAGGCGCCCATGCTGGTGTCCAATGCCCTTGTCGCGCATATGTATCCAGGCGCAGTGCTGGTCGACATCGCCATCGACCAGGGCGGCTGTTTCGAGGACTCACACCCGACCACCTACGACGACCCCACCTTCGCGGTCCACGACACGCTGTTCTACTGCGTAGCCAACATGCCGGCTTCGGTGCCGAAGACGTCGACGTTCGCGTTGACCAACGCCACCATGCCCTATGTGATCGAGCTCGCCGACCACGGCTGGCGAGCGGCTTGCCGATCGAACCCCGCACTCGCCAAAGGACTTTCGACGCACGACGGCGCGCTGCTGTCTCGGCGGGTGGCCGCCGACCTGGGGTTGCCGTTCACCGACCCGGCCGACGTGCTGACCTGACGCAATAATTCGTGCTACACAGACCGCGTGAGTTCACTCGCCGACGACACCCGCTGGATGGACGCGGTCGACCAGGCCGCCTTGGTGAAAAAGGGTGAGGTGACGCCGCTCGAGTTGCTCGAAGCGGCCATCGAGCGCATCGAGCGCATCGACCCCGTGCTCAACGCGGTGGTAATCCGCTGGTTCGATCACGCCCGGGACACAGCCCGGGCCAAGCTGCCCGACGGGCCGTTTCGCGGCGTCCCGTTTCTGATCAAGGACCTGTTCGTCGGTTATGCCGGTCAACCCATCAGCAACGGCAACGTCGCGTTCAAAAACGAGAAGGTGATCTGCGACGCCGACACCACGTTGGTCACCCGCTACCGCGCTGCCGGTTTGGTGATCGCCGGCCGGACGAACAGCCCCGAACTCGGCAGCGTGCCGACCACCGAACCGCTTGCCTGGGGCGCGACGCACAACCCCTGGGACATCAGTCGTTCACCCGGCGGATCGAGCGGCGGCGCGGCGGCGGCCGTCGCCAGCGGCATGGTCCCGTTCGCGCACGCCAGCGATGGCGGCGGGTCAATCCGAATCCCTGCCTCGTGCTGCGGGCTGGTGGGCCTCAAGCCCAGCCAGGGCAGGATTTCGCTTGGGCCGATCCGCGACGAAACCGCACTGTCGGTTGAGCTTTGCGTGAGCCGTACCGTACGCGACACCGCTGCTCTGCTCGACGCGGTTCGGGGGCCGGCCATCGGCGACACGGTGATCGCGCCGGCTCCGTTGCGCCCGTACGTCGACGAAGTTGGTGCCGACCCGGGCCGATTACGCATCGGGTTGCTCGACCACCATCCGCAAGGAGGAGCCGTCGCACCCGAGTGCGCCGCGGCCGCCCGGTCAGTGGCCACGTTGCTGGAATCATTCGGCCACTCAGTCGAAGAAGCGTGGCCCGCAGCGCTCGAGGACACCACGTCGAGCTCGCGCTTCGGGGCCATGTGGAGCACGAACATGGGTGTCACCCTTCGCCGTTTCGAAGAACAGCTCGGACGCCCGCTCGGCGCGGACGAATTCGAGCCCATGAACCGCGTCCAGGCCGACTACGCCGCGCACCTCAGTGCCGTCGACTATGCGCTGGTGCTGTCAGCCACCACCCACTTCCGCCGCGCGCTGCAAGCCTGGTGGGCCGACGGCTGGGACCTGTTGCTCACACCGACGGTGGCTGAGCTTCCGCTGCCGCTCGGCACCATCGCCAACCACCCCGATCACCCGATGGATGCGTTGGAACGCTCGGGCCAGTTCATTCCGTTCACCCCGCCGTTCAACATGAGCGGGCAGCCCGCGATCAACGTGCCGGTTGAGTGGACCGACTCCGGGCTGCCGGTCGGAGTGCAGTTGGCGGCCGCGTATGGGCGCGAGGACGTCCTGCTGCGGGTGGCCGGCCAGCTGGAAGTCGCTAAGCCATGGGCACAACGCAAGCCACAGCTGCCTTAGACGTCGCCGAGCGTCTTGACGATGTCCTTCGCGGGGCCGGTGCGCGCCTCCCGGTATGCCGTTCCCGCCCACAGGTTGGTGCCGTGCGGATCCTCCAACGCGACCGAGGCCTTCCGGATCGGCGAGGTCATCTGGTTGACCTCGGGATAGCCCAGCGGCGCGATGTCGTCGAATAGCCGGGTGAAGTCGTTCTCCAGACCGCGGGCATACCGGCCGGAAAACGCCCGGGTGACAACGGTGCTGATGAACTCCGGATGCTGCAGCGCGGCGCGGTGCGCGGCGTTAGTGCCGGCTTCGTCGGACAGCAGCAGCGAGGTGCCGATCTGGGCGGCTACCGCTCCCCTGTTCATGACGGCGGCAACGTCATCCGGGGTGCCCAGTCCGCCGGCGGCGATGAGCGGGACGTCGTGCGCGCTGCGGATCCGGGCAAGCAAGTCGTGCAACGACTCTTTACCGGGGTCCATGTCCGGCGCGAAGGTGCCGCGGTGCCCACCGGCATCCGGGCCCTGGACGACCAAGCCGTCCGCACCGGCGGCGAGGGCCACTCCGGCTTCGTAGGGCGATGTCACGGTGACGAAGAGCAGCATTCCCAGCGCGCCGAACCACCGCATGACGTCCGGTGACGGCGCACCGAAAGTGAACGACACCATCTCGGGCCGTAGGTCGGCGATCACTTCGAGCTTTTCCTGAAAGCCGTCGTCGTCACCGAACTGCGGGTGGCCTATCTCGACCTCGTAGTGCTCGGCAAGCTCATCGAGCGCCTCCGCGTAGTGCTCCAGCGCATAGACGTCGGCGACGCTGGGTTGCGGCACAAACAGGTTGACCCCAAGCGGGCCGGTGGTCGCGGCGCGTGCGGCCGCGATGTCGTCGGCGAGCCGCTCCGGAGTCATGTAGCCGCTGGCCAGGAAACCGAAGCCGCCCGCATTGGACACTGCCGCCGCCAGCGCCGGTGTCCCCGGGCCACCGGCCATCGGCGCTCCCACGATCGGCACATCGAGATCCCAGAACCCCAGTACCATGACGCGTTACCCGGCTATCGCCCGAAGCTGTTGCGGCAGCGACCGTTTCGACTGATGCGGACCAAGAACGGCCACGCCGTAGGGCTGGACCAGCAGCCGGCGGGCCGCTGCATTTACCTCGTCCACGGTGACCTCGTCGAGTTCCTGCAGCGTACGGTCAATAGTTCGATGCTCAGCGTAGTTGAGTTCGCTGCGGCCGATGCGGTTCATCCGCGAATTGGAGTCCTCCAGGCCGAGCACCAGCCCGCCGCGCAGCGAACCCTTGGCGATCCGGCATTCCGTTTCGGTGATGCCGTCGCGTGCCACCGTCTCGAGCACCTCGGTGGTCACCCGCGCCACTTCGGCGAAACGCTCGGGCAGACAGGCCGCGTACACCGACAGCGCACCGCTGTCGGAGAACATGTCCAACGACGAGTACACCGAGTAAGCCAACCCGCGGGATTCCCGAACCTGTTGGAACAGGCGGGAACTCAAGCCACCACCGAGCGCAGTGTTGAGCACCGCGAGCGCCCAGCGATGCTTCCAATGCCGACCGGGCGTGCGCACCCCTAAACAGACGTGGGTCTGCTCGGCGCTCCGGTTGGCCAACGTCAGCTGCGGCCGACCGGTGATCCGGCCGGTGCCCTTGCGCGGCGGCACCGGGTGCCGACCCCTGACCAGGCGCGGGCCGAAGTGCTCGCGGACCATTGCCACCACGTCGTCGTGGTCGACGTTGCCGGCCACCGCGACCACCATCCGCTCGGGTGTGTAGCGCCGCACGTGGAATGAATGCAGTTGAGCGCGTGTCATCGTCGACACCGATTGCACGCTGCCGATTACCGGACGCCCCACCGGATGGTCGCCGAACAACGCCGCCAGGAACTGGTCGCCCAGCGCGTCCTCGGGGTCGTCGTCGCGCATGGCGATCTCCTCCAGCACGACGTCGCGCTCGAGTTCGACATCGTCGGTGGCGCAGCGTCCGTTGAGCACCACGTCAGCGACCAAGTCGACGCCCAGCTGCAAATCGCTGTCGAGCACATGCGCGTAGTAGCAGGTGTGCTCCTTGGCGGTGAACGCGTTCAGCTCACCACCGACCGCATCCACCGCCTGCGCGATGTCGACGGCGGTGCGTGTCGGGGTGGACTTGAACAGCAGATGCTCCAGGAAGTGCGCGGCGCCGGCCACGGTCGCACCCTCGTCGCGCGAACCGACGGCCACCCACACGCCGACCGACGCCGAGTGCACCGCCGGCAGGTATTCGGTGACGACCCGCAAGCCACCGGGCAGGGTGGTGCGGCGAAACGCCGAAGAGGGTTCGACGCTGTGCCGACCGCGTCGCAGCGGCTGCGTCCCCGGGCTAACTGCTGGCCGTCGCGGCATCGGCCGTCGCGGCATCGGCTGTCGCGGCATCCGCTTCCGTCGGCGAGGTGGCAGGCGCTGTGTCACCGTTGCCGGACCCGTCGGCATCTTCGGCTCCCTCGTCCACGAGCACCAGCGAGATCTTGCCGCGCTTGTCGATGTCGGCGATCTCCACCCGCAACTTGTCGCCGACGTTGACGACGTCCTCGACCTTCGCGATGCGCTTGCCCCTGCCGAGTTTGGAGATGTGCACCAGCCCGTCGCGGCCGGGCAGTAGCGATACGAACGCGCCGAAGTCGGTGGTCTTGACCACCGTTCCGAGGAATCGCTCGCCGGTCTTGGGTAGTTGCGGGTTGGCGATCGCGTTGATCCGGTCGATCGCGGCCTGCGCCGAAGGTCCGTCGACGGCGCCGACGAACACGGTGCCGTCGTCCTCGATGGAGATCTGCGCTCCGGTTTCCTCGGTGATCGCGTTGATGATCTTGCCCTTGGGGCCGATCACCTCGCCGATCTTGTCCACCGGCACCTTGATCGTGGTGACCCGCGGCGCGTACGGGCTCATCTCGTCGGGTGCGTCGATGGCCTCGGCCATCACCGCCAGAATCGTCAGGCGCGCATCTTTGGCCTGGTCCAACGCACCGGCCAGCACCTGCGACGGAATCCCGTCGAGTTTGGTGTCCAGCTGCAGCGCGGTGACGAAGTCCTTGGTGCCGGCGCACTTGAAGTCCATGTCGCCGAACGCATCTTCGGCACCCAGGATGTCGGTCAGGGTGACGAAGCGGCGCTCGATCCCGCCGCCTTCGATTTCCACATCGTCGGACACCAGGCCCATCGCGATGCCGGCGACCGGCGCCTTGAGCGGCACCCCGGCGTTCAGCAGCGCCAGCGTCGCGGCGCACACCGACCCCATCGAGGTGGAACCGTTGGAGCCCAACGCCTCCGAGACCTGACGGATCGCGTACGGGAATTCCTCGACGCTGGGCAGCACCGGCACCAGTGCCCGCTCGGCCAGCGCGCCGTGGCCGATCTCGCGCCGCTTGGGCGAGCCGACCCGACCGGTTTCCCCGGTGGAGAACGGCGGGAAGTTGTAGTGGTGCATGTAGCGCTTGGAGGTCTCCGGCCCCAGCGAGTCGATCTGCTGAGCCATCTTGACCATGTCCAGGGTGGTCACGCCCAGGATCTGCGTCTCGCCACGCTCGAACAGCGCGCTGCCGTGGGCCCGCGGCACCACCGCGACTTCGGCCGACAACGCACGGATGTCGGTGATGCCGCGGCCGTCGATGCGGAAGTGGTCGCTCAGAATACGCTGGCGCACCAGTTTCTTGGTCAGCGCGCGGAACGCCGCACCGACCTCTTTCTCCCTGCCGGCGTAGGTGTCGGCCAGCCGCTCGAGCACCTCGGCTTTGATCTCGTCGGTGCGGGTGTTGCGTTCGTTCTTACCCGAGATGGCCAGCGCGGCGGACAGTTCGTCAGTGGCCACCGAAGACACCGAGTAGTACACGTCGTCGCCGTAGTCGGGGAACAACGGGTAGTCGCCGGTCGGCTTGGCGGCAGCGTCGGCCAGCTCCTGCTGGGCGGCGCACAACGCCGCGATAAACGGCTTGGCGGCCTCCAGGCCTTGCGCCACAACGGTTTCAGTCGGCGCTGCAGCGCCGCCCGCGACAAGTTCAATGACATTCTCGGTGGCCTCGGCCTCGACCATCATGATCGCCACGTCGGCGTCCGCGCCGCTACCGGACACCACCCGGCCGGCGATCACCATGTCGAACACCGCCCGCTCGGTCTGCTCGACGGTCGGGAATGCCACCCAGGTGCCGTCGATCAGCGCCACCCGCACCCCGCCGACCGGCCCGGAGAACGGCAGGCCGCTCAGCTGGGTCGAAGCGGACGCGGCGTTGATGGCCAGCACGTCGTAGAGGTCGTTGGGGTCCAAGCTCAGGATCGTCACGACGATCTGGATCTCGTTGCGCAACCCGTCGACGAACGACGGACGCAGCGGCCGGTCGATGAGCCGGCAGGTGAGGATCGCGTCGGTGGACGGCCGGCCCTCGCGGCGGAAGAACGAGCCGGGGATGCGACCAGCGGCGTACATCCGCTCCTCGACGTCGACGGTCAACGGGAAGAAGTCGAAGTGCTCCTTGGGGCTCTTGCTGGCGGTGGTCGCCGACAACAGCATGTTCTCGTCGTCGAGGTATGCGACGACGGAGCCGGCGGCTTGTTGTGCCAACCGGCCGGTCTCGAAACGGATGGTGCGGGTGCCGAAGCTCCCGTTGTCGATGATGGCGGTCGCCTCGAACACGCCTTCTTCAATTTCAGCTACAGACATAGGTGTCCGTATGACCTCTCTGGGTATTCAACTGTTTCGCGTCGTCACGCAAAACCCGGAGGTTCTACAGAGCCTGGATGCGGCTACGGCCGTCGATCGAAGCTGCCGACCTGCCCGATCAGGGAGCCCGGCAGCCACTACCGAAGACCGCGCGATGCAGGTCTCGTTGTGACTCGCTGGGACGGTGCGCGCGGATTGCGCGTGCCGCACCCGTCCTCAGGCCTATCCGGCCCAGAACGCCCTTACTCTACACGCCTACCTGGCAATACCTATTTGCGCGGGGCTCGAGCCGGTCGGACCGAGCCCGGACACCACGCGTCGTCGATTCGCCGGCGGCGAGTGTGCATTCTGGGCGTCGACCGTGCGTCCTGGGCGGAGAAACCGTCTGATTACCACCCTCAACGCACACTGGTCGCCGTCAGCGCACAGTCAATCCGCGACCACTAATAACAGCGTCAGCGACGCAGACCCAGCCGCTCGATCAGCGACCGGTAGCGCTCGACGTCGATCTGTGCGACGTACTTGAGCAGCCGGCGACGCCGTCCCACCAACAGCAGCAGGCCCCGGCGGGAGTGGTGGTCGTGTTTGTGCACCTTGAGGTGCTCGGTCAGGTCGGCGATCCGCCTGGTCAGCAGTGCGACCTGCGCCTCAGGGGAGCCGGTGTCAGTCTCATGCAGGCCGTAGGAGCCCAGGATTTCTTTTTTCTGCTCGGCTGTCAGCGCCACGAAATATCTCCATCAATCGGTCCGCGATGTCTGATCCAGGCGGCGGCCACCGCGAACTGCAGCACGCGCCGTGTCGTCGGGCAGTCTAACAGTGGCGAACGCACGCGCCTGAAACGCCCAGGTCAGCCTGCGGAAAGCAGAGTTCGGGCCCGCTCGGTGTCGGTGCCCATCGCAGCGACCAGTTCGCTTACCGATCCGAACTTCTTCTGCCCGCGGATACGCGCGACGACGTCCAGCGCCACGTGCTGTCCGTACAGGTCGGCGGTCGTGTCGAGCACGAACGCTTCGACCGTGCGGGTACGCCCGGAGAAGGTCGGGTTGGTGCCCACCGAAACCGCGGCCTGGTAGCGCTCGCCCGGCACCACCGTGCCGGTCACCGGGCCGTGCCCGAGGACGGTGAACCAGGCGGCGTAGACGCCGTCGGCCGGGATGGCCGAATACATCGGCGGTGCCACGTTGGCGGTGGGGAAACCCATCTCGGTGCCGCGCCCGTCGCCGCGCACCACCACACCCTCGACACGATGCGGACGGCCCAGCGCCTCGGCGGCGGCAACCACGTCGCCGGCGTCGACACAGGACCGGATGTAGGTCGACGAGAACGTCACGGTTTCGGTGTTGTGATGCTCGGAAACCAGCGACATCGATTCCACCGCGAACCCGAACCGCTCGCCGGCGCGACGCAGGGTGTCGACGGTGCCTGCGGCCTTTTTACCGAAGGTGAAGTTCTCGCCCACGACGACTTCCACGACATGGAGATCTTCGACGAGCAATTCGTGGATGTAGCGCTCCGGCGTGAGCTTCATGAAGTTCGTGGTGAACGGCATCACCAGAAACACGTCGATGCCGAACTCCTCGGCCAACTCGGCGCGCCGGGTCAGCGTCGTCAACTGGGCGGGGTGGCTGCCCGGGAATACCACTTCCATCGGGTGCGGGTCGAACGTCATCAGCACGGTCGGCACTCCGCGCGCCCGGGCCGATTTCACCGCATGCGCGATCAGCTCGGCGTGCCCGCGGTGCAGACCATCGAACACTCCGATGGTGAGCACGCATCTGCCCCAGTCCGTGGGTATCTCGTCCTGGCCGCGCCACCGTTGCACAACCGCTAGCCTACGGCGCAAGGTAGCCGCTGATCGTGCGAGAGCCCCAGATCAGGTGAGGATTGCTTAAACTTCCGTTGTGCGCCCTGACTCTCCTGGCGATGAGCCCAACGAGCTCACCTCGGTTGCCCAGGACTACCTGAAAGTCATCTGGAACGCCCAGGAATGGTCGTTGGACAGGGTCAGCACCAAGATGCTGGCCGAGAAGATCGGGGTGTCGGCCAGCACCGCCTCGGAATCCATCCGCAAGCTCGTCGAGCAGGGTCTGGTCGACCACGAGAAGTACGGCGCGGTGACGCTCACCGAGTCGGGTCGTCGGGCGGCGCTGGCGATGGTGCGCCGCCACCGACTGCTGGAGGCCTTTCTGGTCACCGAGCTCGGCTACAGCTGGGATGAAGTGCACGACGAGGCCGAGGTGCTCGAGCACGCGGTGTCCGACCGGCTGGTGGCCCGCATCGACGCCAAGCTGGGTTTCCCGCAGCGCGATCCGCATGGTGATCCGATCCCGGGCTCCGACGGACAGGTGCCCACACCACCGGCTCGACAGCTGTGGTCATGCGCCGACGGTGACGCCGGCACGGTGGCGCGGATATCCGACAAAGACCCCGAGATGCTGCGCTACTTCGACAGCATCGGCATCAACCTCGACTCGCGGCTGCGGGTGCTGACCCGGCGGGAATTCGCCGGGATGATCTCCATCGCGGTCGAATCGGCCGACGGCGCGCCCACCACAGTCGATCTGGGAAGTCCTGCCGCACAGGCTATTTGGATGGTGGCGCAGTAGCGATCCGGCGGTGGTCGGCCGCCCGGGTCTGCGGATCCAGGTCGGTGAACGCGGCATCGAAATCCGCAGCCCGCCCGATCCGGGTGAGGAACCACCGCGGCGGTGCGCCGACTGCCGACCACAGCCGCCACGGTGACCGCGATGTCCTCCGGCCCACTGCGGCGCTTGGCGTCCCGCGGACAACGGATTTACGGACCCGGTTCTCAACGATTACCCAAGATTACCGTTGCTATTTCAGCGCAACATGTTTCGCCTCTTGTCGTTGCTAACGGCTGACCGCTAATAGTCGTTGCCCTCCGATTGATAACGATGAATAAACGATCGCGCCAGCCTAAGCACACCGGCCACTCGACGTGCCAGAGGACCATCGCGAGACCGCGAAGAAACATGCCGTCAGGTTTCCGCCGAGAAAATGTCCCTGCTTTGCTCCCCGGAAGAAACTATTGAGTTTGATTCGGTCCAATAACTGCATGGCGAGTTGCGGTGTAGGTAGCTCAAAATAAAGATTTCCCGCAGCTTTCGCTATTCTTCATATCTGAGCCGCTTTGAACCCGCACACTGACGGCCTTGTCAATGCCGAGGAGAAAGGACGCGCATCAAATGCCCTCACGACGCTGGCCGGCCATACTTACCATCCCCGTTATGGCTGGCGCTGCCCTAGTCACTAGCGCTGCAATTGCGACTGCCAGTCCAGATAATGACGCCTACCTTGCTCAACTGCGCAACATGGGCTTCACTTGGCCGCCGGGCCACGAAGAGGCCATCATCGGCATGGCGTACCTGATCTGCGACGATCTCGGGTGGGGTTGGGCGCCAGACCAGATTGCCCAGCAAGTCCACGCCAACTTGGACCCGGACAACGTTACGTTCGGACAAGTAGGATCGATGGTGAACCTCGCGCATTCGATGTATTGCCCCAACCAGCGGTGCTGGGCCCCGCACTGCTGAACGATCCCGGCGTCGCGACAACTTTGCCTCGAACGCCCATGTGGCGAAGCGTTATTGGTGATCCTCCAGTTCGGCCTTCAGCACCTTCCCGGTTTCGTTGCGGGGCAGCTGCGCGACAAACACCACATCGCGCGGTACCTTGTGCCGCGCCAGATGCGAGCGGATGTAGCTCTTGACGTCCTCGACGTCGAGGTTCGACGTCGCATGCTTGACAACGTAAGCGGCGAGCCGCTTTCCGAAGTCGGCGTCGTCGACACCGACCACGGCGGTCTCGACGATGTCGGGATGGTCGACAAGAAGGTTTTCGACTTCTAGCGGAAAAACGTTCTCACCGCCGGAGACGATCATGTCGTCGTCACGGCCGTCGACGAACCACAACCCGGTTTCGTCGAAATGCCCGGTGTCGCCGGTGGACAACAGCCCGTCGACGATTTCCTTGTTCTTGCCGTCGGTGTACCCGGTGAAACTCAGACGGCTCGACACGAACAGGGTGCCCACCCGCCCCGGTTCGGTGATCTTGCGGCGCTGCCTGTCATAGCAGGCCAGCCAGCAACCGATGGGCGGACGTCCGACGGTGCCTGGCGCGTCGCGGAGTTCCTGCGGCGTCGCGACCGCCGCGGCCGCCACTTCGGTGGATCCATATAGGTTGTACAGCACGTCGCCGAACGCCTCGGCGGTGCGGCGGCACAGGTCGGGCGACAATGAAGAGCCAGCGGCGAAAACGACTTTCAACGACGAGGTGTCGTATCGGCCTAGCGTCTACGGGCCCAGGTCGAGCATGCGCTGCAGCATCGTCGGGACCAGCACGAGGGCACCGGCGCGATGCGCGGCGACGGACCGCAGCGTGGACTCGGGATCGAAACGCCGCGCCAGCACGATGCGATTACCCAGCGCCAGGCCCAGCGCACACGTCGCCAGGCCGGTGGCATGAAACAGCGGCGCCGCGACGCAATAGCTGCCGCGCTGCGGCCAGGCGATTCGGTCCAGCAGCTGCGCCGACTGCAGCGGATCAATCCGGTTGCGCGGTGCGCCTTTCGGGGTTCCGGTGGTTCCGCTGGTCAACAACACCATGCCGCCCGGTCGGGGCGCAGCGGGTAACGAGGACCGCGACTGACCATTGATCAGCTCACGTTGTTCACGGCCGACGATCCGGACCGTTTCGTTGGGCAGCACGTCGAGCAGGTCGGCGAATTCGTCATCAGCCAGCATGCAGCTGACCTGTTCCCTGGCAGAGACATCCGCCAGCTGAGGCCCGGCGAACCCGGTGTTCATCAACACGACCCGCGCGCCGATCTTGTTCGCCGCGCTCAGCGTGACGACGACGGACCGGTGGTTGCGATTCAATAAACCGATCACCCCGCCGGCCCGAACTCCTTTGGCGTGCAATCCGCGTGCCAATGCGTTCGCTGTCTCGTCAAGCTGGCGGAAGCTGATCGTGCCGTCTTCGTCAGTGATGGCCGGGGCATCGCCGTAGCGAGCTGCAATGTAGTCGGTGAGCCCGCCGAACGCGCCGTAACGCCGCATAGCCCAAAACGCGCGCAGCGTCTGGTCAGGACGCGCCAAGTCGACCATCCCCCGGCGGAACAACACTGCAGCTGCGCCAAGCCGATCCCGCGCCTTGGCGAGCATGGGCAGCGGAGTGTTCACGACGCGGTGTCGGCTTCGGCAACCACGTTGCGCAGAAACAATCCGGCCGTCTGCAGGCTGGTCAGGCCGTGGTCGCGCGGCCAGAGCCAATAGCCGTGCATTAGACCCGGCCACAGGTGTTCTTCGCAGTGACCACCCGAAGCGAGTACTTTCGCGGCGAACGCCTCGGCGTCGGCACGCATCACTTCCCTTGTGCCGAAATGTATCTGGATCGGCGGCAGACCAGACAGATCGGCATTCAGCAGGCACAGCCGCGGGTCCTCGGCATCATGCCCCCCGACATACAGTGCGACAGCACGGGCGGCGGCGCGCGGGTCAAGCGGCTGCTGCCGGATCCGCGAGTCGACGATGCAGGCCCGGTATGCGGGATCGATCAGCGGCCCGAACAGGGCGAGCGCTGCCGGCGCGGGCAGCCCTTCGTTGCGTAGCCGCAGGGCAAGCGCGACGGCGAGGTGCCCACCCGCCGAGTCCCCGGCCACGACGAGCTTGGCCGGATCGTGTCCCTGCGCGAGCAGCCAACAGTACGCGGCGAACGCGTCGTCTTCGGCTGCGGGAAAGGGATGTTCGGGTGCCAGCCGGTAGTCGATGGCGAATGTCGGCATGCCGGAGAATTTGGACAGATGCGACGCGAACCCGCGATGTGTGCGCGACGAGCAGATCAGGTAGCCGCTGCCGTGCAGCACCAAGACCGCCCCGACACTGTCGTCGGCCTCCGGGGCCCACACCCACTCTCCTCGCACCGGTGCGGGAACCGACTTGACCCGAATGCCCGGGACCACCGGGGTGGTGCGGGCAATCACATAGTCGGCTGCCGGACGAAGGCCCGCAAACAGCCACTGCTGCGAGAGCAGCACGTTGAGCATCATGTTGAAGCTCAGCCGCGAGATCGGAACATACGTCAGCCGGTCGAACCCAGCGATGGAGCTGCGCCGTAGGACTTTTGCCATCCTCCGGGCGTTCATCCTGCGAGCAGGCCCTTGGCGATGTGGGTTACCTGGACCTCGTTGCTGCCGGCATAGATCATCAACGACTTGGCGTCGCGGGCCAGCTGTTCCACCCGGTACTCGGCCATGTAGCCGTTCCCGCCGAAAAGTTGCACGGCCTCCATCGCGACATCGGTGGCGGCCTCCGACGAGTACAACTTGATCGCCGACGCCTCGGCCAGCGATGGTGTCCGACCCGCCTGCATCTTCTCCAGCGTCTGGAACACCATGTTCTGCACGTTAATGCGAGCGACTTCCATCTTGGCCAGCTTTAGCTGAATGAGCTGGAACTGACCGATGTTCTTGCCCCACAGGGTGCGGGTTTTCGCGTAGTCAACACAGCGCCGGTGGCATTCGTTGATGATTCCCAACGACATCAACGCGACGCCGAGTCGTTCGGCGGCGAAGTTGGCCCGCGCACTCATCCGACCGTCGCCGCCGGTGTGCTGTTCGGTCTCGCCGAGCAGCCGGTCGGGAGTGAGCCGCACATTGTCGAAGAACAATTCGCCCGTCGGCGACGACATCATGCCCATCTTCTTGAACGGCTTACCCTGCGTCAGCCCCGGCATGCCGGAATCGAGGACGAACGGCAACACCGGCCGGTCGCGTCGGTCGACAGCGCCTTGTCCGAGTCCTTCATCGAGCTTGGCGTAGACGATCAGGACATCGGCGTACGGGCCGTTGGTGATGAAGGTCTTCTGCCCGTTGAGCAGGTAAGCGCCGTCTTCGTCGCCGGAGCGCCGAACCGTGGTCTTCATCCCGCCGAAGGCGTCGGAGCCGGAGTCCGGCTCGGTGATCGCCCACGCCGCAATCTTTTCCAGCGTCATCAATTCCGGTAGCCAGCGTTCCTTTTGCGCCAGCGTGCCGCGACTCATGATGGTCGCGGCACCGAGACCGAGGCTGACGCCGACGGTGCTGAGCAGTCCGATGCTCACCCCGGCGAGTTCGGCCACCAGCACGGCGGCCATCGATGCCTGCGCACCCAGACCTCCCAACCCGGCTGATGACCGTTTCTCGGTTTCATCCTGGTGGGCGCGCTCCTTGTCCAGCATCGTCTTGACCGCCTCGGCGGCCAACACGTCGAGGCCGAACTCGCTGAACAGCTTTCGCGCGATCGGGTAGGGCGAAAGCTCGCCGGTTTCCAACGCATCCAGGTGCGGCCGGATCTCCTTGTCGATGAATCCCCGCACCGCATCCCGCATGATCAGGTCGGTGTCAGACCACTCGAACATCGTTTCCTCCTGATTATTGCGGCAGCCGGGCGGCGATGTCGTCGATCAGCCACGGACCGTCGGTCTCGATGGTCTCCACATCACGCCAGCCGCCCAGCAGCGAAATCGCTCCGCCCTGAACGGCATACACCTTTCCGGTGACCGCGCATTTGTCGCTCGCCAGGTAGGCCACCAGCGGCGAGATGTTCGCCGGACTGAACAGGTCCAGTTCGCCGTCCTCGGGTTCGGCCATCAGCGAACCCATACCGGGCGTGGCCAGGGTGAGCCGGGTCCGGGCGATCGGCGCGATCGCGTTGACCCGCACGCCATAGCGGTCGAGTTCCTCGGCGGCGATCAACGTCAACGCCGCAATACCGGCCTTCGCCGAGCCGTAGTTGGCTTGCCCGGCATTCGGCAGTGTGACCCCGGAACCCGATGCGGTGTTGACCACCGCGGCATTGGGCTGGTCGCCGGCCTTCGACTTCGCCTTCCAGTAGGCGGCGGCATGGTGCAGCATCGCAAAGTGGCCCTTAAGGTGTACCGCGATCACGGAGTCCCACTGCGCTTCCTCCATGCCGGCGATGAAGGAATCTCGCAGGATCCCAGCGTTGTTGACCAGAACGTCCAGCCGTCCGAACTCATCGACCGCCTGCTGCACGACGCTCTGGGCGCCGGCCCAGGTGGCGATGTTCTCGGTGTTAGCGACCGCGGAGCCGCCGGCCGCGGTGATCTCGTCGACCACCTCTTGCGCCGGCCCGCTGTCCGAACCCTCGCCGGCGTTGTCGCCGCCGAGGTCGTTGACGACGACGTTGGCTCCTTCCCTGGCGAACAGCAATGCGTGCTCGCGCCCGATGCCACGACCGGCACCGGTGATCACCGCGACTCGTCCCTCAAAAACACCCATCTGTATGACTCCTTCGTGTCAGTCGGCGATTACCGCGAGCCCGTCGGTGATGACGAAATCCGCGCCACGGGCCGTCTCGAACGCATAGCTTGTTGTGCCGTTGCCCTTGTCTTTGGCCCAGATCCGGGTCTCGATGTCGTCTCCGGGCAGCACCGGCTTGGAGAACCGCACCGCGAACCGCTTGAGCCGGTTGACATCCGAACCGGCCAGCTCGGTGAGCACTGCCCACGAGGCGAACGCCATCGTGCACAGCCCGTGCGCGATGATGCCGGGCAGCCCGGCGTCTTTCGCCACCTCCTCGTCGAGATGGATCGGCATCGGGTCACCGGCGGCCGGGGCGTAGCGGAACGTCTGGTCGCTGTCGATGTGCTGGACGACTTTGGCCGCCGGCGCGCTGTCGCGCAACGCGTCGTCGAACTTGTGGTCGGGACTCAACTCGCCGACGGCTTTGCCGACGCGCATGCCTCGCACAAAAGTTGTGACGTATTGTTCGTTAACCAGCTCGCCGTCCTCGGTGCGGCATTCCAGCACGATCGCGGCCCTAGTGCCCTTCTCCAGGCCCTGATATCCGATCATTTTGCCCCGCGAGATCAGCTTGTCGCCCGGCCGAATCGGCCGGTAGAAGTGAAAGTCCTGCTCCCCGTGCACGACTCGCGGGATCGCCTCGACCGGCATTACATCGACGGCCGGCGTGAGCAACGCCTCGAAGACCGGCACGATCGCGAACACCGGCGGCGCGACATCCCCGTTGCGGTGCGCGGCGATGGGGTCGTTGGTCGCCGCCGCATACTCGGCCAGCCGTTCCCGGGTGACCTCGAATCGCTCGTCGTCGGTCCACCGGTCGAGCCCGCTGTCGTCAAACTCGAGTTCTTCAGTCATCGAGACGCTTTCAGGCCTCGGTAATCGACGCCGACGCCAGCGCGTCGAGCTGGTCGAGCGTCTTGTCGAGTTGCCTGACGCCGTCCTTTTCCACCGCTTTACCCAGCGCGCCCTTGATCAGCGCGCCCTGGAAATCACCGAACACGGTGAAATTGGAGCCGCTTTCGGCCGGTTCGATGGTGAAGGTGAATTGCGCTTTGACGCCCGCCATTCCGGTACCCGACAACACCAGGCTGCGCGGGGTGTCAACTGATTCGATCGTCCACTCGATTTTGTTGGCCATCCCCAGCATGACGATCTTGGCCGTCAGCTTCGCCCCCTCGCTGAGCGCGTCAGGCGGTTCCTCCAGCCATTTGTCATGGACCGTGAACCACTTGTCCCAGTTGGCGAGGTCGCTGACGGTCGCCCACAGCGCCTCCGGGCTGGCGGACAGGTCTCGGGTTGCTTCGATGTGTCCCATTTGTGTTCCCTCCTTGAGTGCTTGCTTCGGTTTAACGTTCGGCTGACAGGCGGTCAGAGCGCTGAGAAGATCTGAGCGACCTCCGACCCCAAGGAGTTGGCGATATCGGCAATCCCTGATCCCAAGGACTGGGTGATATCTGCCGGCAAATCGAGCTGGCCGATGCTCGTGTCCAGAAAACCCGCGACGTCGGAAATCCCTGACTGCATAGACTGGGCGATATCTGAAAAGGACTGCAGTCCAAGCAGTTCCCCATGCCACAAGTACGGTCCAGCGTCGGGCGTCAGGGCAGAATAGCCTTCGTCGACAATCGGTTTCAGCACCGAGTTGAGACCATCGACAATGTTTTCCGGGACGCCGAGCCACTGAAGCGGCACCAACAGCGGAAGCGTGGATGAGGGGATCATGTAGGTGTCGATCGTGCCGCCCAACGAGTCGTGCACGGTGGATATCAACTCCGCGTCTGACGGCGCAGACAGTGCTGCCGCGGTGTGGTAGAGGCGGGTCCCGACCAGCGCGTTCACCACCGACAGCAGATCCCAAGGCCGGTCGGGCGGATTGGCCCACGCATCGTACTGGTGGAACACCACGTCGACGTCGTACTGGGTGTCGGGCATGTCCTGCATGGTGTAATCGGCCAGCGGCACGAAAGTCCCAGCCGGAAGATACGTGTCGGCGAAGCCGAGCTGGGGGTTGGAGAAACTGACGAACAATAGGTCGCTGGGCGATGGAGCGGTCGGATCCGTTGCCAGGTAGGCCAACTCGTGGTCGATGACAATGGTTCCCTCCGACAGCCCGGCGACCATCACCGGCTGACCATTACCGTTGGTGACCGCGTTCATGATCTGGTCGTTGAGGGCCTGCTGCCCGGCGGCGATCGCGTCGTTGGCGCCGGGCGCGGCCAAGCTGCCGCTGAGGATGCCGACGCTGGCCGGGTAGTTGACAACCTGAGCCGTGCTGTCGGGGAACCAGTTCTCGCCGATCTCATGGTTGAGTAGGTCGTACCCCTGCAGAATCGTCAGGGATCCCACCCCTTGTTGACCATCGCCCAGAAAGTAACGCTGTCCCAGACCGGGAATGTCTTGGGTGATGATGTTCGGCTCGTACAGCGGTCCCGCACCCGGCACTGTAATCCGCGTGTCTGCGTTCGCGCGCGGAGCCGAAACAAACCCGACGGTAACCATTGCCGATGCTGCAGCCCCGGCCAGCGCGGTAGCTGGGAGAACTCGTGACCACCTCATCGGGTGTGCTCCTCCACCTTAGATGTTGACTCAGCGTTCGGCCCGCTGGTAAGCGGTGATGACGGCGGCGCCGCCGAGCCCGATGTTGTGCTGCAGTGCCGCGGTCACGTTGTCGACTTGGCGCTTGTCGGCGGCGCCGCGCAGCTGCCAGGTCAGCTCGGCGCACTGCGCCAGGCCGGTGGCCCCGAGTGGGTGCCCCTTGGAGATCAGCCCGCCGGACGGGTTGACCACCCACCGTCCGCCGTAGGTGGTGTCGCCGCTGTCGATCAGCTTGCCCGCCTCGCCTTCGTCGCACAGCCCCAACGCCTCGTAGAGCAGCAGCTCGTTGGCTGAGAAGCAGTCGTGCAACTCGATCACCTGGAACTCCTCAGGCCCCAACCCGGACTGGTCATAAACCCGCTGGGCGGCTTGCACATTCATGTCGTAGCCGATCAGCCCTTTACAGGTCCCGTCGAAGCTGCTGTCGAAGTCGGTCGTCATCGCCTGCCCGACGATCTCCACCGCCTGGGCGGCCAGGCCGTGCTTGTCGACGAATGCCTCGGAGGCCAGGATCGCCGCACCCGATCCGTCAGACGTCGGCGAACACTGCAGCTTGGTCAGCGGGTCGTAGATCATCCGCGACGCCAGGATGTCGTCGAGGCTGTAGGACTCCTGGAACTGCGCATACGGGTTGTTCACCGAATGCTTGTGGTTCTTGTAACCGATCTTGGCGAAATGCTCTGCAGTGGTGCCGTATTGCTTCATGTGCTCGCGACCGGCGGCCCCGAACATCCACGGCGCCGCGGGGAAGAGCACCTCAGAGATCTCGGCCATCGCCATGATGTGCTTGTCCATCGGCTGGGTGCGGTCGTCGTACATCGTCCCCAGCGAGCCGGGCTTCATCTTTTCGAAGCCCAGCGCGATGGTGCAATCAGCGAGCCCGCCACGAATCGTTTGGGCGGCAAGGAACAACGCGGTCGAACCCGTCGAGCAGTTGTTGTTGACGTTGACGATCGGGATCCCGGTCATGCCCAGCTCGTAGAGAGCCCGCTGGCCCGACGTCGACTCGCCGTAGACGTACCCGACGTAGCCCTGCTCGACCGCGGCGTAGTCGATGCCGGCGTCCTCGAGTGCCTTGGTGCCGGACTCGCGGGCCATGTCGGGATAATCCCAACCCTCGCGGCGGCCCGGCTTCTCGAACTTCGTCATCCCGACGCCGACGACGTAGACCTTGTTCGCCATGTCACTCCTTCCGATGCCCTCAAACAAACATACATGTCGGATTGTATCTTGCAATAGCCTGGGCTCTGTGGGCCCGTTAGACCTATTGCAATGAAGAAGCCCACCGACCTGCTCAACATGTGTCTTATACGTTATAGACCCGTCGGTCGCGGGTATCCGAGTTGAACATGGCGTCTACTCGGGGCGCCGCTATGACAGGAGCGGTAATGATCGGATCGATAATCCTCGCCATCATCGTGGGTGCGCTGATCGGTTTGGTGGCGCGTCTCGTCATGCCGGGCAAACAAGACATCGGCATGGTCATGACAATTGTCCTTGGCGCTCTGGGCGGATTGATCGGCTCGTGGGCGGCGAGCAAATTCGGATACCACAATGCCAATGGTGGAATCGCCTGGATCCCGTTCTTCGCCGGAGTCGGTGCTGCCGTCGTTCTGATCGCGATCTGGGAAGGTGTACGGGGTCGCCGTACCCATCAGACGTTGCCTCGGTAGCTCACTCGGCGACCGGCCGCGCGCCGGCTCAGTCCAACGATGCTGCCGACAGGGCGGCGGTGGCGATCGCACGCAGGTGTACACACGCGCGGTCCCATCGGCGCCGCGCACGCTGCGAATCCCGGTCAACAAAGCTCGCAACGAGGATTCCCCGTAGCGCGTCCATCGCGGTGTAGACAACGTTGCGAAGCTCCTTTTGAGCGGGGTGCTCGGGCAGCAGTTGGGCGATCGCGGCGATCAGTGTGCTGTTGACGACGGGTTCCACCCGCTCGATCTGCTGAGCCAGCACCGGATCGGTACGGGCGGCGACCCAAAGTTCCAGTGTGGCAATGAACATCGGCCCTTGGTGCGCTTCCCAAAGGAACTCCAGCATTGCCGACACCGGATCCGGGCTGCTGTGGACACGTCCGAGTTCGCGGATCGCGCTCTGTGCTCGTTGTTGAGCCAAATGCTCGATGGCCGCGACCACCAGATCTTCCTTGGACCGGAAGTGGTGGATCTGCGCGCCCCGGGTGACCCCGGCAATCTGGACTACCCGCGGCGTGGTGGTTCCCGCGTAGCCGTAGGTCACCAGGCACTCGATGGTGGCGTCCAGCAACCGTGTCCGCATGGCGGCAGTGCGTTCCGCCTGCGTGCGCCGAACTCGCTGTCCATTGACTTCCGCCGCCATCGCGACCGCGCTGCCTTCCCGATACCCGTCGAAGTAGAAATACGTTCAGTTGAGAACGTAATGCTACCGCATCGGTCGCAGAATTGAGCTACGGCGTCCTCCGACGTCGCTTTCCAGCACGTAGCTGGGGTCATCGGACTCGCTGAGCAGGTGCAGGTAGTCCTGCGGGTGATAAGGCCATAGTTCTGGCAGCCCGTCGGCGCCGAGATACCAGCTGCTGCAACCGGTCGTCCACACGGTGCCGGGCAGCCCGCGCCGGATGTGTTCCAAATAAGCGTCGATGGCGCCGGCGGTGGGTCGGACCGTGTCGTACTCCCCCGCAGCCCATCGCGTTATCCAATTGAGCACATACGCCGCCTGCGCCTCGGCGATCTGTACCAGCGAAAAATTCCCGATCGGGGAATGCGGACCGAGCAGCATGAACAGGTTGGGCATGCCCTGGACGGCGACGCTCTTGTAGGCGCGCGGACCCGCCGACCACGCCTCGTCGAGCGTATGGCCGTCGTGCGTGCGGACCGTCGCGGGACGCACATAATCGTGTGCGTTGAATCCCGTTGCCATCACGACGATGTCGGCCTCGTGCAGCCGGCCGTCAGCCGTCCTGATACCGGACTCCTCGAACCGGTCGATCGCCGTCGTCTGCACGTCGACGTCGGGACGCTGTACCTGGCGGTAGAAGTCGGGGTGAATGATCAATCGCTTGCAACCGGGCCGGTAGTCGGGCGTGAGCTTGGCGCGCAACGTCGGATCGGCGACCGAGGCGAGGTTGCGCCGGCACACGCGGTTGACCAAGCGTCTTCGCAAGCCGGGCCGGGTGAGCCCGACGCTGAAAATCTCGAACGATTTGTATTCGGCCCGCAACAAGGCTTTGCTCAGCAACCTGCTTCGGCTCAGCAACGCGCGAGCGGCCGGTGGTACCGGCGGGTTGGGCATGCGAGCGACCCACTGCGGTGTGCGCTGGAAGAGCGTGGCGTGCGCGGCGACCCCGGCCACCGCCGATATCAGCTGCACACCCGTCGAGCCGTTGCCGATAACGGCGATCCGCTTGCCCGCTACATCGATGTCATCACTCCAGTGCGCCGAATGAACGATCCGGCCGACGAAGTCGCTCATGCCCGCGAAGGCCGGCACGTTCGGGTGGTGCAAGAAGCCCGTCGCCAAGATGACGAAGTCAGCGTCGAGACTCTCGCCGGCGCTGGTGGCCAGCCGCCAGCACACTCCAGTGTGGTGAGCGTCGACAACCTCGGTGCCGTACCGGATCATTCGCTCGATGTTGTGCCGGCGCGCCGATTCTTCGAAGTAGGTCTGGATCTCCGGGCCGGGCGGAAAGAGCCGGCTCCACGACGGGTTCAAGTCGAATGAGTACTGGTATAGATGCGACGGCACGTCGCAGGTCAATCCCGGATAGCGGTTGTCCCGCCAGGTTCCGCCGAGGCGATCGGCTTTCTCCAAAATGGTGACGTCGTGAAACCCCGCGCGATCGAGCAGGATCGCCTGGCACAGCCCGGACATCCCGGCGCCGACGATGACGACCCGCGGCGTCCGGCGCATCAGGCCGGCGCCTGGGCCTGCGGTTCGAGCGCCACCCGCATATGCGCCAGGCCGCGCAGCGAGCTGTTGGTGGTCCATTCCGGCGTGCCGATCACGTCGATGCGCTGCACGCGCGCGACAAGCTCGCGCAGCACCGCCCTGCTCTCCATCCGCGCCAGACTAGCGCCGAGGCACAGGTGAATCCCCGAACCGAACGCGACGTGGGAAGGATTGCGCGCTGCGACGAATGCATCCGGATCGTCGAATTGCCGCGGGTCACGGTTGGCCGCACCCCACAACAGGGCCACCCGTGCGCCGGCCGGAATGGTGGCGTCACCCACCTGATAGGCGGTCTTGGCCGTCCGGTAGAAGCCCTGAATCGGCGACGAGAAGCGCAGCTGCTCCTCGATCGCGCTGCCCACCAGTACGTCGGGATCCTGCCGAATCAGCTCGAACTGATCAGGGTTTTGCGACAACGTCAAAAACATCGTGCTCAACAAGTTGGTGGTGGTCTCGTTGCCGGCCAGCAGCAACAGCAACGTGAAGTAGAACAGTTCGTCGCGGCTGATTTCGCCGTCACCCGCGGTGGCCACCAACCGGCCCAGCAGGGTGTCGCGCGCCAACAGCTCACCGCTTTCGATGCGGCTGCAGAAGTACGAATGCAAGTTCCGAACGCCGTTGAGGGTGGGCACCATCTGCCACAGACCCCTCGCGGTCAGCTGGATGTTGGCCACTCGAACGGCCTCGTTGGACCAGTACCGGAAAAACTTTTCGTCCTTCGGCGGAATGCCGAGAATGTGCGCGATCATCCGCATCGGCAACGGCACCGCCAGCCGCTGCACGACGTCTGAACCCGGGGTGGCCAGCAGCTCGGAAATCAGTTCGTGCGCCATGCGATCCACCGTCTCCTGCCACCCGGACAGCGCGCCGCGCGCGAACGCGGGCTGCACCTTGCGGCGTAATTCGGTGTGCCGCGGCGGATCCAGGTTGAGCAGTACCGGAACCTGGAACCGAGACCGCGCCACCCCTTCGGTGTTGGTCAGCATCGCGTCGTTGCGGGCCGCGGCGCGCACGTCGTCATACCGGCTGAGGATGAAGATGTTGCGTTTGCGGTTGTATCGGACCCGCGGACCGGCCAGCAGCGCGGCGTATCCCGGGTAGGGGTTGGCGGCAGTCACCGGATCGAACGGGTCGAACGACGTCTCGTAGATGTTGGGATGAGCGCGACGCTTGAGCTTGGCGCCCAGGTCGGTGGTGATGTTGGTGTAGAGGCTGTCCGCAATCGGCCTGGCCACCGACGTCGCCAACCGGATGTCGTATTTGAGGGTCACGGTGCCGCCATCCGCCGTCGGATCTGAACAACCAATGCAAGCGCGACCGTAACAGTTATTTCTGTAACAGACAATGGGGTTAAGATCAGCATCATATGGAGATGACAATCGACCAGCTTGCCCAGCGCGTTTCCATGTCCTCGCGCAACATCCGAGAGTGGCAACGCCAGGGCTTGCTGCCGCCGCCCACCCGCCGTGGACGCATCGGCATCTACTCCGACGAGCACATCGCCCGAATCAGACGAGTGCAGCAGCTGCACTCCGAAGGCCTCCCACTCGACCTGATCCGGCGGATGATCGACACCGGGACCGGGTCCGAGAGCGACATCCGGCACTTGGCTGCCGAAGTGCTCGCCCCGTTCAGCATGGCCGGCCCGACCACGGTCAGCCGAGCTGAACTCGATGAGCGACTCGGCGCCGGCGCCGCAGCGCACCTGGCCAAGCTCGGCCTGATCGCCGACGCGGACGGTGACCCGGTAACGGTGCGCGACGCAGAGGCGCTGGACCTGATCGAAGGCCTCGCCGGTGTGGGCGTTTCGCTGGAGCGGCTGGTTGCGACGTTGGTCGACGTGCGGGCACACCAACGCACGATCGCCGATGCGATCGTGCGCGCTTACGCCGAGGACGTGTGGGAGCCCTTTGTGTCGTCGAATTTCGCCGCGTCCGACTGGGGCTCGCTGGCCGACAACGCGGGGCGAGGGCGAAGGCTGGTGGGCGCACTGCTCACTCATCTGCAGCAGGCGGCGTTCGACGACGCCGCAGCGTCGGTGATGTTGAGCGAGGTCGACCAGGCCGAGCGGGCGCTGGACGGCATCAAGCCGCCCGGATCGTGATGCCTGTCGGATTACAGTGTGGCCGGCCGGATCACAACGACCGACTTCGTTCTCGCACCGTCGTCGCGCAGCAGCGCGATAACCCGGCCGTCGGCATCTTGCCCGGCGTAGACGCCGTCGATGCCGGCCGGTGTCAGGGCGCGGCCGTTGGCCGCCGCCTCAACCTCCTCGGCGGTCAGGTCGCGAGACGGAAACATCTGCAGACACGCCTCGTCGAGGGTGAGGCTGAGCTCCGGCCGCTCGGCCAGCTCGTCGAGTGAGCGGGCTTGGTCCAAACCGAATCGGCCGACCCGGGTGCGCCGCAACGCGGTCAAATGACCACCGACTCCCAGCGCGTCGCCAAGGTCGCGGGCCAGCGCGCGAACGTAGGTCCCGGACGAACAGTCCACTGCCACATCGAGATCGATGAAGCCGTCACTCCCCCGGCGTAAGGCCAGCATCTCGAACCGGTCAATGCGCACCGGCCGGGCGGCCAGTTCAACGACCCGGCCTTCCCTGGCCAGCCGATAGGCCCGCTGTCCGCCGACTTTGACCGCGCTGACCGTCGACGGCACCTGCATGATGTCACCGCGGAACCCGGCGATCGCCGCGTCGATAGTCGACTCCGTCAGGTGATCGGCCGACACTTCTTGCAGCAGTTGCCCTTCAGCATCCTCGGTGGACGTAGTCTGACCGAGCCGGATGGTGGCCGCATAGGACTTCGAAGCGCCGGTCAGCAACCCCAGAATCTTGGTGGCGCGCTCGATCCCGATCACCAACACCCCGGTGGCCATCGGGTCCAGCGTTCCGGCATGACCGACCCGGCGGGTACCGAAGATGCGTCGGCACCGCCCGATCACATCATGGCTCGTCATCCCAGCCGGCTTGTCGACGATGACAAGACCGGGGTTCATAGGACGATCGCCGTCAGCACCAAATCCTGTGCAACCGACCACCGCCCGGCCAGTCTGGTCAGCGGCGGACCCGACAGCGCGGCGCCGTCGATCAATATCGCCGATTCGAAAGTGCCGGCGAAGCCGGAGTCGTCGACGCCGAAGGTGATGTGCGCGTCTTCGAAGCCAAGCCATCGCTTCGTCAGCGGAAACCACGCCTTGTACGTTGCTTCCTTGGCGCAGAAAAGGATTCGATCCCAATGCAGACCGGCTGGCAGGGCCGCTATCTCGTTACGCTCGGCGTCTAAGCTGATCGCGTCGAGGACCCCGCTGGGCAAGACGTCATGCGGTTCGGCGTCGACGCCCACCGAGCGCACCACGGCGCCGCGGCCTACCACCGCCCCACGGAAGCCCGCGCAGTGGGTAAGGCTGCCCACCACTCCGTCGGGCCAACACGGTTCGCCCTTGTCTCCTTTGAGGATCGGCGCCGGCGGAAATCCGAGTTCGCCCAGCGCTTGACGCGCGCAATAGCGCACGGTGATGAATTCGTTGCGCCGTTTGGCAACTGAGCGCGCGATCAACGGTTCTTCCTCAGGCATCGGCGCCAGCCCGGGCGGGTCGGAGTACAGCTCGGCGGACGCCAAGTCCTCGACGGATGTCGCCGTGCCGGTCAGTACCGACGACATCAGTTTGCTCAGCGTCATCGTGATTGCCGCTGGCGCACTCGATCTCGGAACTGTTGCGCCTGCGCCCGCATCTCCGGGGTAATGACGAAATGACCGCCGAAGTCATTGAGATATCCGGGCGCATACTGCGGATCGGGCAGCACCTGGCGAAGCCAGCTGAACGGTTTGCGTCGACGCCACTCCCGCGGATAACCCACCGAAACCTCTTCGAAGCGGACCCCGTCGTACCAGGTGGTGCGCGGAATGTGCAAATGGCCGTAGACCGAACAGATCGCGTTGTAGCGGGTGTGCCAGTCGGCGGTCGCGGTCGTCCCGCACCACAGCGAAAACTCCGGGTAGAACAGCGAATCGCAAGGTTCGCGCACCATCGGGAAATGGTTGACCAGCACGGTCGGCGTCATCCAGTCGAGGTCTTCGAGCCGCTTGCGGGTGGCGACCAGGCGATCACGGCACCACGCGTCGCGGGTGGCGTACGGCTCGGGTGACAGCAGGAACTCGTCGGTGGCCACGACGTTGCGGTCTCGCGCGATCGCGAGCCCCTCGGCTTTGGTGGTCGCGCCCGCCGGCAAGAACGTGTAGTCGTAGAGCAGAAACAGCGGCACGATGGTGGCCGGGCCGCCGCGCTCGGTCCACACCGGAAACGGGTGCTCCGGGGTGACCACGCCCATCTCGTCGCACATGTTGACCAGGTAGTCGTAGCGGGCGCGCCCGAAGACCTGGTTGGGATCCTTGTTGGTGGTCCACAGCTCGTGGTTGCCGGGCACCCAGATCACCTTGGCGAACCGTCGCCGCAGCAGATCCAGCGACCAGCGGATCTCGTCGGTGCGCTCGGCGACGTCGCCGGCGACGATCAGCCAGTCGTCCGGCGATGACGGGTAGAGCGATTCGGTGACGGGCTTGTTGCCCATATGGCCGGTGTGCAAGTCGGACACCGCCCACAGCGTCGGCTGCCGCGCGGTCGTCGAGTCCTGTGTTGCCACGACTCCCCAGCCTAACGACCGCCTCGGTAGGTGCTGCGTCCTAGCCTCGATCGGATGGTCCGGTTCCTCGCGGCGCCGTCCCCGGCGCCGATCGTCGCCGGACTAGAACAGGTTCTCGTTTCCGCTGTGATCGCGTGGACACGACTTGTAAACTCCCGGCAGGACCAACGGAGGGGGTTTGATGGTCACCAGGCTGCGGCTGTTTGCGGCGCTCGGTGCCCTGGTCGCGGCGGTATTGGTCGGGTGGCAGAGCGCGCCGCCCACCAACGTCGGTAGCCCGAACGTTCAACTGCGGTCCACCGCCGCGCCGATGGATCCGCCCACGACGATGAAGAGTCCGATCGTGGCAACCACCGACCCCAGCCCGTTCAACCCGTGTCAGGACATTCCGTTCGACGTCGTTGCGCGGTTAGGCCTGGCCTTTACTCCGCCGGAGCCGCAGGAAGGGCTGCGCTGCCAGTACGACGCCGGCAACTACCAGCTGGCCGTCGAGCCGATCATCTGGCGCAACTACGAGCAGTCGCTGCCAGCCGATGCCGTCGAGACGACGGTCAACGGCCACCGCGCCGCGCAGTGGTGGAACCTCAAGCCGACCTACCACAACAGTTACTGGTATTTCTCCTGCATGGTGGCTTTCAAAACCAGCTACGGGGTTATCCAGCAGTCGCTGTTCTACTCGACGGTGTACTCCAGCCCGGAGGTCGACTGCCCGTCCACCAACCTGCAGCGGGCCAACGAGCTGTCCCCGTACTACAAGTTCTGAGCCCGCGTCCGCGGGTGCGCCCTAACCTGATCTGGTGACCACCACTTCTGACCGGCCCGCTGAGTCGGGGCTGCGCTCACTGTCCAGACGATTCGCCAGCGGTGCCCTCGGCCGGATGTTGCGCCTGCCCGGGCCGACCACCAGCTACACGGTCAGCCGGATCGCGATCCCCATGCGCGACGGCGTCGAGCTGGTGACCGACCACTACGTGCCCAGCGGAGAAGCGGTCGGCACCCTGCTGGTCCGCGGACCCTATGGCCGCGGTTTTCCGTTCTCGCTGATGTTCGGCGCGCTCTACGCCGCTCGCGGCTACCGCGTGCTGCTGCAAAGCGTGCGGGGGACGTTCGGGTCGGGCGGGGTCTTCCAGCCGATGGTCCACGAAGCGGCCGACGCCGCCGACACCGTCGCGTGGCTGCGGCAGCAACCGTGGTTTACCGGCCGCTTCGCCACTATCGGGATTTCCTATCTGGGGTTCACCCAGTGGGCGCTGATGCAGGATCCGCCGCCCGAGTTGGCCGCGGCCGTCATTACGGCCGGCCCCCACGACTTCCGCGCGTCGGCCTGGGGCACCGGCTCGTTCACGGTCAACGACTTCCTCGGCTGGAGTTATTTGGTTGCCCACCAAGAAGATCCCGGACGTATCCGCGCCGGCATCCGCCAGGTGCGGGCGCAGAAAAGCGTGGTACGCGCCGCCGGTGAGTTGCCGTTGGGTGCGGCCGGCCGGGAGCTGCTGGGCGCCGGCGCGCCGTGGTGGGAGTCGTGGCTGGATCATCCGGACGACAACGAGCCGTTCTGGGCGGGCATGCGATTCGGCGCCGCGCTCGAGCGCGTGCAGGTGCCGGTGCTGCTGATCGGGGGCTGGCAGGACCTGTTCCTGCAGCAGACGCTCCAGCAGTATCGGCACCTTCGGGACCGGGGTGTCGACGTGGCGCTGACCATGGGGCCGTGGACGCACAGCCAGCTGCTGACGCAAGGTCTGCGCACCATTGCCGGGGAAACCCAGGACTGGCTGGAAACTCACCTCGGCGGTCGCCCGGCCCCCTCGCGACGCGGCCGAGTCCGCTTTTTCGTTGCCGGTGAGGGCTGGCGTGAGGCGTCCGACTGGCCGCCGACGACCACCGAGCATGCGCTCTACCTGCAGCCCTGCGGCGGTCTGGCCGACGCGCCGCCGTCGGCGACCGCACCGGCGGTGCCCTCGGTGAGCTTTCGCTACGACCCGGCCGACCCGACACCGACCATCGGCGGTCGACTGCTGTCGCCGGACGGCGGATACCGCGACGACACCAGCTTGGCCGCCCGTAGCGACGTGCTCAGCTTCACCACCGACGTGCTCAGCGAAGACCTGCGCGTGCAAGGCATTCCGGTCGCCGAGTTGGCACATACTTCTGACAGTCCGCATGTCGACGTGTTCGTCCGGATCAGCGAGGTCGACAACCAAGACCGATCGCGAAATGTCACCGACGGCTACCGGCGGCTGACCGACGCGACCGACTCGGTCATGCTCGAGCTCGATGCGATCGCTCACCGGTTTCGCGCCGGATCACGCATCCGCCTGCTGATCGCCGGCGGCAGCCATCCCCGCTACGCCCGAAACCTCGGAAGCGGTGAGCCGACGGCGACCGCCAGCCAGCTCAAGCCCTCGACCCATGAACTGCACTTCGGCGCCTCCCGGCTGGTGCTTCCGGTCGAGAGCGGCTAGCCGATGGACATCTTCGACGAATGGCGGGACGGCGGAACGCAAATCCGTTGGCGGTCATCAACCGCCGCGAATGCTGAGGCGGAAATCACCGTCTTCACCCGTCGATGCGGTACACCGGGTGCGCCGGCGTTGGTGTGCGTCCACGGCTTCCCCACCGCGAGCATCGACTACTTCGCGCTGACCCGCGAGTTGAGCGGCGAGTTCGACATTTTCCTGCTCGACTTCCCCGGCTACGGACTCTCCGAGAAGCCGCCCGCCCCCTATGTGTACTCGCTCTACGACGATGCCCGCCTGCTGATCCATGCAATTTCCGACGTGTGGCAACTCGAGCGATACACCATGTTGACCCATGACCGTGGCACCAGCGTCGGCATGATCGCGCTTTCCGTCTTCGCGACCCAAAGTCTGGGAAACGCGCCGGCCGAGGTGATCTTGACCAATGCCAACATCTATCTCCCGTTGGCTAACCTCACCGCGTTCCAAACCGCGCTGCTCGACCCCGAAACCGCGCGGAGTACAGCTCAAGCGACGACGCCGGAGATGTTGGCTGCCGGCATGGGCGCGACGACGTTCATGCCGCGGCGAACACCGACTGATCCTGAAATCATCGCTTTGGCAAAGTGCTTCGCGCACAACGGCGGGATCGGCGTGCTACCGGACACGATTCAGTACCTGAACGAGCGTGCTGCCGACGAAACCAGTTGGCTCACAGCGCTTTCCAATAACGAGATCAATACCAGCCTGGTTTGGGGGTTGCACGACAACATCTCCCCTATCCGGGTCGCCAACTTCGTGTGGCAGACGTTCCTCAAGGACAAGCCGGGCCGAAACCGCTACTGGATACTGCCGACCGCCGATCACTACGTGCAATGCGATGCGCCAGTGCAATTGGCGCAACTGGTGCGACTCACCGCGGCCGGCGAGCCGACCGCACTGTGCACGCTCGGGGGGCGGCCGGACGGTGCGGTGCTGGTGGACCAGACGTCATCCGACGGCGTCACGGACGCGGTCGGCGACGTGGCGCAGTGACACCTCGTCGTGCACCGGAGGGCCCAAGGACAGCGTGATCGGCAACTGCACCCAGCTTGTGCAGCCCGCATAGTCGGGAGTGCGGCGCAGTTCCACCGGCTCGACCAACGGTATGGCCTGCACGACCAGCACCGCCAACCGATGCTTCGGCCGAAAGTCCAGCCGGTGCTCGCGCACCGATTGCGCGGTCCAGATGTGCAGGTCTTCGATCGCCTCGATGTTGTCGGGCCGGTCGACAGGCAGTGCTGCAACGACTTTCGCCGCGGCCCGAATCACGACGTGGTCGTCGGCGCTGTCGAGGGTCGCCGCGGTGAGTAAGTCGCGAAATTCAGGTCGCACCCGCCGGGTGTGACTGTGCGCGACCGTCGGAAACAGCATGAACTCGCGGGCGGCAACCTCGAAACGCTTCTCGCCGATCCCGCCTTTGCGCAGCAGCACCGATTGCCGGCCGTCGAGCAGCGCGTGCACCACCGCACTCCACTCCTTGAGCGCGGGCACGGTGACGGCTTGCGTCGACGACACCCGTGTCATCTCGTCGCCAGCCGACGCAGCGGCGGGGCGGTCTTCGGAGGCTGGCGGCGCGGCGGCAGGGCGTCCAACAGCCGTGTCGTGGTCGCCGCGACTTCGGCCACCGCCGCCTCGAAGGCCTCGGCGTTGGCCGACGATGGGTGGGTGATGCCGCTGACCTTGCGCACATATTGCCGCGCCGCCGCGGTGATCTCCTCGGCCGTCGCCGGCGGCTGCAGCCCGCGCAACTCGGTGATGTTTCGGCACATCCCTCAACGATAAGGCGAACCAGCGAGTGGCTACGGTGGCGCATATGACTACCGACGAGATCCTGTTGATCCAGACTGACGAGCGGGTGCGAACTTTGACCCTGAACCGACCGCAATCGCGCAACGCATTGTCGGCGGCGCTGCGGGACCGGTTCTTCGCGGCTTTGGCCGAGGCCGAGACCGACGATGCCGTCGACGTCGTCATCCTGACCGGCAGCGACCCGGTGTTCTGCGCGGGGCTCGATCTCAAAGAGCTGGGCGGGCAGTCGGCGTTACCGGACATCTCGCCGCGCTGGCCACCGCTGACCAAGCCGGTCATCGGTGCGATCAACGGCGCAGCGGTCACCGGCGGGCTCGAGCTGGCGCTGTATTGCGACATCCTGATCGCCTCAGAGCACGCGCGGTTCGCCGACACCCATGCCCGGGTGGGGCTGCTGCCGACGTGGGGGCTGTCCGTCCGATTGCCGCAAAAGGTGGGTGTAGGCCTGGCCCGCCGCATGAGCCTGACCGGTGACTACCTGTCCGCCGACGATGCGTTGCGGGCAGGCCTGGTCACCGAAGTAGTGCCGCACGACCAGTTGCTGGACGCCGCTCGTCAGGTCGCCGCGTCGATTGTCGGCAACAACCAGAGCGCGGTCCGGGCACTGCTGGCGTCCTATCACCGGATCGACGAATCGCAGACCAGCGAAGGGCTGTGGCTGGAAGCCATGGCGGCCAGGCAGTTCCGGACTTCCGGCGACGACATCGCCGCCAACCGGGAAGCGGTGCTGCAACGCGGCCGCGCGCAGGTGCGGTGAGCAGCGATCTGCCCCGCCTCTTCGAGGAAGAAGCGGGGCAGATTGCGTTGCGACCGATCAGGGGATGGCGGCGCGAATGGGGTGGTTAAAAGCCCACACCGGGCGCAGTACGTCAGCGGCGTAGTGGCGCACCGGGTGCAGTGGTCCGCTGTAGGGCACCCACGGGGCCGCGGACGCAGTAGCCGGCGCCAGCGACGCGAGGAGGGACATACCAGTAGCGGCCAGTAGGCCGGCGGCTGCAACGCGCAGCTTGGAAACTTTCTTCGGCTTCATGGTGATTCCTTACCGGGCAGGTGTCCCAGGTCCGGTGTAAGCCCTTCGCTGGGGTCGGTTCGTTCCCCGACACCACAAGCTTCCAGCAGGCGCCTTGGCGGACTCTGGCGAGATTCTTGCGACATTCTTGTGTTTGCTACGCGCTTCCTGTGCAGCTCACGATGCCCTGATCTCGAAGGTGAACTCGTGGCCACCGAGCCGGATGTGATCACCATCGGAAAGGGTGGCGCTGCCCCGGATGCGCCGGCCCTGAACGACCACACCATTGGTCGACCGTAGGTCGCTGATCACAAAACCGCTGCCGGTGTCGATGACGACGGCGTGGTAGCGGCTCACGTCCTCGTCGTCGAGAACGATGTCGTTATCCGGCCGGCGACCAATCCGGGTCGAACTCTCGAGCCGGTAGCACTGTCCGTCTTGGCCTCGCAGTTCGGCGACCGCTGATACGCCGGCCTGCGTGACGGTGTTCGGGCCGAGATCGATGGCGCCGTGCGTGGCGGTGCTCTGGGCATTGTGCTTGGCGTCTAGCGGCTCCTGACGCAAGATCCGTTCATGCAGGGCCCGCACCGTGGGGCCGGGGTCGATGCCGAGATTCTCGACGAGGTTCGCCTTCAATCGCCGATAAGCCGCCAGCGCGTCGGACTGTCGCTCTGCGACGTAATAGGCGGTGATCAGTTGCGCCCACAGTCGCTCCCGAAACGGATGTTCGGCGGTAAGCATCTCAAGACCGGGGATCACGCGCTCCGCGCGCCCACAAGCGATTTCGGCCTCGGCCAGGGCGGTTTGCGTGACCACTTTCACCTCCGACAGCGCAGTGGCAAACGTATCGACGAACGCGAAATCGCGTAGATCGTCGAGAACCGGCCCGCGCCATTCGGCCAGCGCAGCCGACAGATAGCGGCTGGCGTCTTCGAATCGCCCTGCCGCCGCGGCGTGCACCCCCGCGTTCTTCTCGGTGATGAAACGCCCGAGATCGCACTCGGTGTCGGCAACGCTGAGTTGGTATCCCGGCGGGGCGCTGGCAAGGACCTTGTTCGGCTCGTACCCTGCGCCGGCGACCAGTCGGCGCAGATTTGACACATACGAGTGCAGGCTTGTGCGTGCCGCCGGCACCGGCCGCTCGTCCCAAACCGCGTTGATCAGCGAATCGACCGACACCGCCCGATTGCGGTTCAGGACCAGCATGGCCAACACCGCCCGCTGCTTAGGAGCACCCAACGGCACCGCAGTGCCGTCCGCAGTCATCTGCAGCGGTCCCAGCACACCGAACTGCAGACCTGCTTTTCCCATCGCGCTGTCAGCCTCTCGGGGTCAACGTGGGCGTCAGCTCACCATAGTGACCGTCAAGGATGTCCGCTCAGGTCCCGGTCACCGCCCAGCGGCCCGATACTGCGCGCCACCCGACGAAGATCAGTCGCAGCACGATGAACAGGCTCAACCCCGACCAGATGCCGGCCAGGCCCCAGCCGAACACCAGCGACAGCCAGGTCAGCGGCAGAAAGCCGACCAGCGCGCTGACCACGGTCGCGGTGCGCATGAACGCGGCGTCCCCGGCGCCCAGCAATACCCCGTCGAGCGCGAAAACGATTCCCGCTAATGGTAATTGGCCTACCAGGAACCACCACGGGATGCTGATCGCGGCCAGCACCGAACTGTCGTCGGTGAACAGTTCCGGTAGCACAGCAGAGCCGGCGGCGAACACCGCAGCCAGCGCACCGGCCGCGATCGCCGAGGTCACCGTCACGCGCCGGGCCACCAGTTTCGCGAGCGAGACAGCACCGGCGCCCAGCGCCGCACCGACCAACGCCTGCGCGGCGATGGCCAGCGAATCAAGAACCAGGGCAAGGAAAGTCCACAACTGCAGCACCACCTGGTGCGCGCCCAATGCTGCAGCGCCGAACCGCGCGGCCACTGCGGCGGCCGAGACGAAGCAGGCTTGAAAGGCCAAGGTGCGCACCATTAAGTCGCGCCCCAGCACAATCTGGGCGCGCAGCACGGCGCGGTCGGGGCGCAGCGGAATTCGTTCGGCCAGCAACGCGCGTCCGAACAGCAACGCGGCCAGCCATTGGCCCACCAGGTTGGCCACCGCCGAGCCGGCCAACTCCAGGCGAGGCAAACCCAGCCAGCCGTACACCAGCAGCGGACACAGCAGGGCCGACAGGCCGAACCCGGTGACCACGTAGCGCAGTGGCCGAATGGTGTCCTGGACGCCGCGCAGCCATCCGTTGCCGGCCAGCGACACCAGAATCGCAGGCGCGCCCAGGATCGCGATGCGCAACCACGGCAGCGCCGCACCGGCGATGTCGTGCGAACCGGCGATTACCGACACCACCGGCACCGCCGCCGCTTGCACCACAACGACGATGAGCAGGCCCAAGCCCAGACCCAGCCAGGTCGCCTGCACACCTTCTGCGACGGCCGACGCCCGATCTTCGGCGCCGAAGTAGCGGGCCGAACGCGCGGTGGTGCCGTAGGACAAAAACGTCAGCTGGGACCCGACCATGCCGAGGATCAATCCGCCAATGGCCAGCCCGGCCAGGCTCAACGCGCCCAACCGGCCGACCACCGCGGTGTCGAAAAGTAAGTAGAGCGGCTCGGCCGCGAGCACACCCAGTGCCGGCAAGGCCAGCTGCGCTATTTGTCGGCCACCCGTCTGCGGTTGGCCCGCCGCGGTCACCCTAGAGCGGCGCGCAGCGAAGCCACCACCTCGTCGGCCGAACCGGTGGTCGAGTAGCCCGCGGCCAGCTTGTGACCGCCACCGCCGAACGTCGAAGCGACGGTAGCGAGATCGACGGCTGCCTTCGCCCGCATCGACACCGACCACTGCTGCGGCTCGATCTCCTTGAACACCGCCGCGACCTCGGCCTCCGCGGTGGTGCGGACGATGTCGACGATGCTCTCCACTTCTTCAGAACGCGCGCCGGTGAATTCGCGGTTTCCGACAATGGCGTACACCAGACCACGACCTTCGACGGCGTCCGGCACCAGCTGCGACGAACCCAACACCCGGGATAGCAACGTCAGCCAGCGGAAAGGATGGGTATCCATCAATGACCGGCTGATCGCCGCGTTGTCGACGCCCAGCTCGATCAGTCGGGCCGCCAACCGATGTGCGCGCGGGCTGGCCCACCGGAACGACCCGGTATCGGTTATCAGCCCCGCGTAAAGGCAGTGCGCCACGTCGGTGTCGATCGGCTTGCCCCAGGCGTCGAGCAACTCGGCGACCAGCATCGTGGTGGAGTCGGCCGACGGCTCGACGAAGTTGACGGTGCCGAACAGCTGATTCGACGCGTGATGGTCGATCACCAGCAGCTCTTGCCCGTTACCCGCTATTTCGCGCAGGTCTCCGAGCCGGTTGATGCTCGGAATGTCCGCGGTGACGACCAGATCGACGTCGCGGCGCATGGCCCGCGGATCCACCAGCAGCTGACCACCGGGGAGCGACCGCAGAGACTCCGGGAGCGCTGCGGGAGCCGCAAAGCTGACCTCGACGGCCTTGCCGCACCGGTCGAGCATCAGGCCCAGCGCCAGCCCGGCACCGATCGTGTCGGCGTCGGGATAGACGTGGCAGACCACCGCGACGGTGGCGGCGGCGGACAACACCTCGGCGGCTCCGGCGGCGTCTACCCGCCGCGACGTTGCGGCCGGCTCAGTCTTCGAGTTGATCGTCGTCACCGGCGCCTTCCCCTTCGGGTCCGTCGTCCGCATCCACCTCGGTGACACGGTAGGGGTCGGCCTCTCCGGCCGGTTTGGCACCTGCCCGAACCCGAGCCACATCGGCGTCGGCGGCCCGCGCGCGGGCCAGCAACTCTTCCATCCGTTGCACGGAGTCTGACACGGTGTCCCGGGTAAATGTCAACGTCGGCGTGAACCGCACACCGGTTCCCGCCCCGACCTTCGTGCGCAGCACGCCCTTGGCGCGTTCCAGCGCCGCTGCCGCACCGGCGTAGTCGGGCTCTTCGTGCAACGTCGAGCCCATCACCGTGTAGTACAACGTCGCGTCATGCAGGTCGCCGGACATCTTGGCGTCGACGATGGTGACTCCGGCCAACCCGGGATCCTTGATCTCGTACTCGATCGCCGAAGCGATGATCGCGGAAATCCGCTTGGCCAGCCGGCGGGCCCGGGCGGGATCAGCCATGCCGTTCGTTCAAGTTGTCTGGACTCATCTTCAGGAGCGTTCCTTCTGGACCAGCTCGTAGGTTTCGATGACGTCGCCTTCTTTGATGTCGGAATAGCTCAGCGTCAGACCGCATTCGTAGCCGTCGCGGACCTCGGTGACGTCGTCCTTCTCCCGTCGCAGCGACTGGACGGTCAGGTTCTCGGCCACCACGATGTTGTCCCGCAGCAGACGGGCCTTGGCGTTACGGCGCACCACACCGGACGTCACCAAACAACCGGCGATGACACCGACCTTCGACGAGCGGAACAACGCGCGGATCTCCGCCCGCCCCAGCTGGTTCTCCTCGTAGATCGGCTTGAGCATGCCCCGCAGAGCTTTTTCGATCTCGTCGATCGCCTGGTAGATCACCGAGTAGTAGCGGATGTCCACGCCTTCGCGGTTGGCCAGCTCGGTCGCCTTGCCCTCGGCACGCACGTTGAAGCCGATGATCACCGCGTCCGAGGCCGACGCCAGGTTGACGTTGGTTTCGGTGATGCCACCGACACCGCGGTCGATGACCCGCAGTTCCACCTCGTCGTCGACCTGGATTCCCATTAGGGCCTCTTCCAGCGCCTCGACGGTTCCGGCGTTGTCGCCCTTGAGGATCAGGTTCAGCTGGCTGGTTTCCTTCAGCGCGGAGTCCAGGTCCTCCAGGCTGATCCGCTTGCGCGACCGCGCAGCCAGCGCGTTGCGCTTGCGCGCGCTGCGCCGGTCGGCGATTTGGCGGGCGATGCGATCCTCGTCGACGACGAGGAAGTTGTCGCCGGCGCCGGGCACCGAGGTGAAGCCGATGACCTGGACCGGACGTGACGGCAGCGCCTCCTCGATGTCGTCGCCGTATTCGTCGACCATCCGGCGGACCCGGCCATAGGCGTCGCCGGCGACCACCGAGTCGCCGACATGCAGCGTGCCGCGTTGCACCAGCACGGTGGCCACCGGGCCGCGTCCGCGGTCCAGGTGCGCCTCGATCGCTACACCCTGGGCTTCCATGTCGGGGTTGGCCCGCAGGTCCAGCGCGGCGTCGGCGGTCAGCAGCACGGCCTCTTCCAGCGCCTCGATGTTGGTGCCCTGTTTGGCCGAGATGTCGACAAACATCGTGTCGCCGCCGAATTCCTCTGGCACCAAACCGTATTCGGTGAGCTGCCCGCGAATCTTCTGCGGATCGGCACCTTCCTTGTCGATCTTGTTCACCGCCACCACGATCGGCACGTCGGCCGCCTGCGCGTGGTTGATGGCCTCCACCGTCTGCGGCATAACGCCGTCGTCGGCGGCGACCACCAGGATCGCGATGTCGGTGGCCTTCGCACCGCGGGCACGCATGGCGGTGAACGCCTCGTGACCCGGGGTGTCGATGAAGGTGATCAGCCGCTCGGTGCCGTCGAAGTCGACGGACACCTGGTAAGCGCCGATGTGCTGGGTGATGCCGCCGGCCTCCGCCTCGCGGACGCTTGCGTTCCGGATGGTGTCCAGCAGCCGGGTTTTACCGTGGTCGACGTGGCCCATCACGGTCACCACCGGCGGGCGGGTCTGCAGGTCCTCCTCGGTGCCTTCGTCTTCGCCGTAGCTCAGATCGAAGGATTCCAGCAGCTCACGGTCTTCGTCCTCGGGGCTGACGACCTGAACGACATAGTTCATCTCGCCGCCCAGCAGCTCGAGCGTCTCGTCGCCGACCGACTGGGTGGCCGTCACCATCTCACCGAGGTTGAACAGCGCCTGCACCAGCGCGGCCGGGTTGGCGTCGATCTTCTCGGCGAAGTCGCTCAGCGACGCGCCGCGGGCCAACCGGATGGTCTCGCCGTTGCCGTGCGGCAGCCGCACGCCGCCGACGACCGGCGCTTGCATGTTCTCGTACTCGGCGCGTTTCGCCCGCTTCGACTTGCGGCCGCGCCGCGGCGCGCCGCCGGGACGACCGAACGCACCGGCTGCTCCACCACGCTGGCCGGGCCGGCCACCACCGCCACCACCACCGGGACGGCCGCGGAAGCCGCCGCCACCACCACCACCGGGTGGGGCGCCGACGCCACCACCGCCGCCGCCACCGCGGTAGTTCCCACCACCGCCGCCGCCGCCGGGGCGGCCCCCGGTCGGGGCGCCCGGCCGGCCGCCGGGGCCGGGTCGGGGCCCGCCGGGACGTGGCGGACGGGGTCCACCGGCGCCACCGCCGGGACGAGGCGGCATGCTGCCGGGCGAGGCACCTGGGCGGGGGGCACCGGGTCGGGGGGCACCGGGACGCGGCGCCGGCGGACGCGGAATCGGCCGGTCCACGGGCTGTGCCGTCGAGAACGGGTTGTTGCCGACGCGCGGCGTGCGAGCCGCCGGCCTGGGCGCCGGGCGTGGGCCGGGCGTCGGTCCGGGGCGTGTCGGCGTCGGCCCGGCCTGCGGCTGTTCGGGAGCCGGGGCCGGCGGCGCGGGCGGCGGCTCAGGCGCCGGCGGCGCGGACGGCTTGGGAGCCGCGGGTTTCTCTGCTGCCGGGGCCACCGGGGCAGCCTGATCTTTGACGGCGCCTTTAGCCGCAGCCGCACCGTTGCCGGCGGTCTTCTCCGGCGCGGGCTTGCCACCGCCGAACGACTCACGCAGCCGACGCGCGACCGGTGCTTCGACCGTCGACGATGCGGATTTGACGAATTCGCCCTGTTCACTCAGTCGGGCGAGAACTTCCTTGCTGGTAACACCGAGTTCCTTGGCTAACTCGTGTACGCGGGCCTTGCCTGCCACTACATCTCCTGTCTATGAGGCGACAGCTGTGGTGGGGGCCGCGCCTCGGGTTTAGCTATGACGCATGGTCATCGGGACTTCACGGTGTGCTCATGTTCTTTGCTACCTGTTCTGTTGGCGGGATGACCGGCGCATCCAGAGCCTCGCAGAGACTCTAGGTGCTCGACCACCGCTGATGCGTCCGGTGCACCGGCGATCCGCAACGCTCGCGCGAACGCTCGCCGCCGGATCGCTTCGTGTGCACACTTCGGATGGGGATGCAGCCATGCACCCCGCCCCGGAAGACTACCTGCTGGGTCAACGGTCACGGCGTGTTTACCGTTCCCTGTCGACACAGCCACCACTCGAAGCAGTTCGACGGCCAACTCTCGCTTCCGGCAGCCGACACATGTCCGCACCGGTCCATCGATGCGTCGATGCGCTTTTTTCTCAGCGGCCGAAGTCTCGCGCTGGATCACGGCTCAGTTTACCTTCACCCGACTGATGGTCAGTACCACCCACAGCGGGTCGAGGTTCGAATCAGACTTCGTGCGCTATCCCGTGGGCGGCGCCGTGCTCGGGATGGTCCGCGGGCTGATCGGGCGAGTCGCCGCGGATGTCGATCCGCCATCCGGTGAGCCGGGCCGCCAGCCGCGCATTCTGGCCCTCCTTGCCAATGGCCAACGACAGCTGGAAGTCGGGCACGACCACCCGAGCCGCCCGGGCGTTCTGGTCGATCACGGTCACCGAAACCACCTTGGCCGGCGATAAGGCGTTCGCGACGAATCGAGCCGGGTCCTCGTCGTAGTCGATGATGTCGATCTTCTCCCCCGACAGCTCGCTCATCACGTTGCGCACCCGCTGACCCATCGGGCCGATGCAAGCGCCCTTGGCGTTCAAACCGGGAACGCGCGAAGCAACCGCGATCTTCGAACGGTGGCCGGCTTCCCGCGCGACCGCGACGATCTCCACCGACCCGTCGGCGATCTCCGGGACTTCCAGCGAAAACAGCTTGCGGACCAGGTTGGGGTGGGTGCGGGACAACGTGATCACCGGTTCGCGGGCACCGCGGCTCACCCCGACCACATAGCAGCGCAGCCGGTCACCATGCTCGTATACCTCGCCGGGAACCTGCTCGGCCGTCGGGATGACGCCCTCAGAGCCCTTGGTCTCGCTGCCCATCCGGACGACGACGAAACCGCGGGCGTTGGCCCGGCTGTCACGTTGCACCACACCGGCAACGATCTCGCCCTCGTGGGTGGAGAACTCGCCGAACGTGCGCTCATTCTCGGCGTCGCGGAGTCGCTGCAGCATCACCTGCCGTGCGGTGGTGGCCGCGATCCGCCCGAAACCTTCCGGGGTGTCCTCCCATTCGCTGAGTACAACGCCGTCTTCGTCAAGCTCGCGGGCGAACACCTGGACCGCCCCGGTCTTGCGGTCGATTTCGATGTGCGCGTCTGGCTGATGCCCCTCGGTGTGCCGGTAAGCGCTGAGCACCGCGGCCTTGACGTCCTCGAGCAGATCGTCGAAGGAAATTCCTCGCTCCAAGACGATCGCGTGCAGGGCAGCCATGTCGATGTTCATGCTCTGCCCTCCGTCGCCGCACTTCGATCGACAGCCGCTAGCTCGAGTTCTCGTTTGGAAGGAGGCGAAAATTCAACTTGGACAACAGCGTTCACGATCTCCTCGATCGGCACCGGGCGCAGCATCCAGTCGCGGGCGCGATCGTCGCGGACCACCAGCAGCAGCGTGTCGTCGGATATCTCGCCGACTCGACCGGTGACATGCGTGCCGTCGGCCAGTGCCAGTTCAACCTTGCGGCCCCGCGCGCGGCGGAAGTGCTTCGCACTGGTCAGCGGGCGGTCCACGCCAGGCGAGCTGACTTCCAGCACGTAGCCACCCTCGATGCTTTTGACGGCATCGAGCAGGCTCGACGCTGAGCGGGACAGCTCGGCGATGGTGTCCAAGTCGAGTGCGATGTCGCCGTCGGCAATCACGGTTATCCGCGGCGGACGGGCGCGCGGATCGATGACGACATCCTCAATTTCGTAGCCTGCGCGCGCGAACTCACCATCGAGTAGCTCGATCACCTGCGTCTGCGACGGTAGCCCGATGGCCACGGCGAGCTCCTCATCTTGAGTTGTCCGGTCAGGCGGTTCTCCAGTTCGCGGTAACGCGCGTTCCCGGTGAGCCAGCCATTAACGATACGCCAGGAATCTGGTAGGAGAGGTGATCGCGTCCAGGTCAACGCGTCATAGCCGGGGCGTCCTACGCGCCGGCACAGCAATGGCAGGATGTTGCTGTGCCACGCACCCTGCCCACTGTCGGGCCAGTCGGTCCGTTTTTCAGCAGGCGACAGGTGCTGGCCGGTGGCGCCGCTCTCGCCGCGTTCGGATTGACCGGCTCCGCCTGCAGTTCGCCGCCGGCACCGCCGCCGGTCGACGAACTCGAATCACAGTTGAAACTGGCCCGGCACGACAGCGAACTGGCCACCGCGGCGGCTGCGGGCGCGGCGACGCCGGTGAGTGCGGCGCTGACAGAGGTTGCCTCCGAACGCACCCAACATGCGCAGGCGCTGGCTACCGAGATCGCGCGCTTGGCCGTCAACCCGACATCAACCACCAGCCAGACCACCAGCCCGCCACCCACCACCTCGGCCGCTGCGGCACCACCGCCGGCCCTGTCCGACGTGATCAACTCGCTGCGCGGGTCCGCGGCCAGCGCCAGCCACCTGGCGATGACGTCGTCGGGGTATCGGGCGGGCCTGCTCGGTTCCATCGCCGCCGCGTGCACGGCGGCCTACAGCGTTGCGCTGGTGTTCGGAGGGTCGGCTTCATGACCTCCGCTGAGCCGTCAGCCGCCGACTCCGCGCTGTGTGCTGCGCTGACGACCGAACACGCGGTGATCTACGGCTACGGCATCGTGTCCGCGCACTGCCAACCCGATGTCAACAGCCTGGTGTCGTTCTCGCTGAACCAGCATCGCCAGCGTCGCGACCAGGTGATCGCGATGCTTGCCGGCCGCTCGGTCAACGCCCCGGTGGCCGCCGCGGGCTACCAGCTGCCGATGCCGGTCAACAACCCAACCGATGCGAACCACCTGGCCGTGCGGATGGAGAAGGACACCGAGGTGGCTTGGCGCGCGGTCATCGAGCAGGCTCAGACCCCGGAGGACCGCCAGTTCGGCGTGACCGCCTTGACCCAGAGCGCCGTGCTGGCCGCCCGGTGGAACCAGGTGTCCGGGACCAGCCCGATCACCACGGCGTTTCCCGGCGGCGACTAACCGCCTGACACCGCAACCGTGATGTCGGTGGCCAGCCCGGCGCCGACGGCCAGTTCGCGGGTCTCACCGGTGAACCGGTTGCGCAGCTCAACCGTCCCGTCCGCCCAGCCGCGTCCCACCACGACGATCCACGGCACACCGAGCAGTTCGGCGTCCTTGAACTTCACCCCGGGCGAGGCCTGCCGGTCGTCGAGCAGCACGTCGATGCCCAGCCGGTCCAGATCGGCGGCCAGCGCGGTGGCCCCGCTGCGCGCTTGGGCATCCTTGTTGGCGATCACCAGATGCACGTCGAACGGCGCAACCTCGGATGGCCAACGCAGCCCGAGCTCGTCGTGGTGCTGTTCGGCGATGACGGCCACCAGCCGCGACACCCCGACGCCGTAGGAACCCATCGTCAGCCGCACCGGCTTACCGTCCTCACCGAGCACGTCGGCGGTGAAAGCGTCGGTGTATTTGCGGCCCAACTGGAATATGTGGCCGATTTCGATGCCGCGGGCCGAGACCAACGGCCCGGCGCCGTCGGGTGACGGGTCGCCGTCGCGCACCTCGGCGGCTTCGATGATGCCGTCGGCGGTGAAGTCGCGGCCGGCGACGAGCCCCACGACGTGCTGCCCGGGCTTGTCCGCGCCGGTGATCCAGCTGGTTCCGTCGACCACCCGCGGGTCGAGAAGATAGCGAACCCCGTTGTCCTGCAGTGCTTTCGGCCCGATATAACCCTTGACCAGAAAGGGGTATTTCGCGAAGTCGTCATCACCGAGCAGCACGTAGTCGGCCGGTTCGAGCGCCGCGCCCAGCCGCTTCTCGTCGACCTCGCGGTCGCCGGGCAGCCCGATGCCGAGCAACTCCCAGTCACCCCCGGGCTGGCGGATCTTGAGCAGGACGTTCTTCAGCGTGTCGGCAGCGGTCACCGTGCGGCCCAAGTCGGCGCCGTTGGCCCAGTCGACCAGCGCCGCGATGGTCGGGGTGTCCCCGGTGTCGTGCACGACCGGTTCGGGCAACCCGTCGATCGGCAGCGCCTCTGGACGGGCGGTCACCACCGCCTCGACGTTGGCGGCGTAACCCGACTCCAGGCACCGCACGAAGGTGTCCTCGCCGACCGGGCTCTCCGCCAGAAACTCCTCGGAGGCAGACCCGCCCATCGCGCCGGACGTCGCCGACACGATGACATAGCGCACCCCCAGCCGGTCGAACATGCGCTGATAGGCCTCGCGGTGCGCGTGGTAGGCGTTCTTGAGCCCGGCGTCGTCGACGTCGAACGAGTAGGCGTCTTTCATCACGAACTCGCGCACCCGCAGGATGCCGGCCCGAGGGCGCGGCTCGTCGCGGTATTTGTTCTGGATTTGGTAGAGGACCAGCGGGAAATCTTTGTACGAGCTGTACTCCCCCTTGACCGTGAGCGTGAACACTTCTTCATGGGTGGGGGCGAGCAGATAGTCGTGGCCGCGGCGGTCCTGCAGCCGGAAGATGCCGTCGCCGTATTCGGTCCAGCGGTTGGTGGCCTCATACGGCCCGCGCGGCAACAGCGCCGGAAACAAGATCTCCTGACCGCCGATCGCGTTCATCTCTTCGCGGACGACGCGTTCGATGTTGCGCAGCACCCGCAGGCCCAGCGGCAGCCAGCTGTACAGGCCGGGCCCGACCGGTCGGATGTAGCCGGCGCGAATCAGCAGCCGATGGCTGGGGACCTCTGCATCGGCGGGGTCGTCGCGCAGCGTGCGCAAGAACAGCTCGGACATCCGGGTGATCACAGCGGGCCAGCCTAGCTGCGGCGCGTCGACCCTGCGACGGCGGCGCCGGGACTGCGGTGAGGGCTGGACTTTCGCCAGTTTGACGTCCCTGAGCGCAGTTTCGATGGCAGGACGGCAGGATGACGCAGCGAAAAGTTAGATCTCGCCGACGTCGATGGCGTGCTGGACTTCTTGGGCGTGGGCCACCTGCTTGGAGGTGTATCCGATCAGCAGCGCCACTCCCCCGGTCAGGACAGCGACGCCGGCCACCCACAGCAGGCCGTAGGTGTAGCCGTGGTCGAGCGCGTGCAGCTGAACAGCGTTCATGTTCTTCACCGGTCCATTGGTGCCGCCCAAGTACAGCGTGCGCGACGTGATGACGGCCTGGATGACTGCGAGCACCACCGGCCCGCCCAGGTTCTGCAGCATCATCACGATCGCCGATGTCGGCCCGATCCGGTCGAAGCCGACGTCGGTGATCGCCGAGAGCGCCAGCGGCACGATGATCATCCCGATGCCAATGCCGCCGAACGTGATCAGTGTGACGAGGGTCGGGAAGTAGGGCATGCCGCGGTCGAGCGTCGAACCGTAGACCATCGCACCAACGACCAGGACTCCGCCGCTGATCACCACGGCCCGCGGCGGGAACCATGAGACCAGCTGCGAGGACGCGCCCAGGCCGATGCCCATCGCAATGGTGAACGGGATGAACCCGACGCCGGCGCGCAGTGCGCTGTAGCCCATGAGCTCCTGCACGTACAGGCCAATCAGCACCGTGACGGTGAACAAGACACCGCCGCCCAGGAAGATGGCCACGAAGGTGGCCAGCCGGTTGCGGTCGAAGAACAGGTCCAGCGGTACGACCGGGTTGTCGGCGGTGCGCTCGACAATCGCGAACGCGATGAACGCCACCAGGGCCACCGCGCCCGAACCGATGGTGGCGACGGAGATCCAGCCTTTTTCCGGGCCGATCGAGAAGGCGAACACAGCAGCGGTGCAGGCCAGCGTGGCCAGCACGGCGCCGGTGGCGTCCAGTTTCATCCGCTCCCGGTGGGTTTCCCGCAGCGCCATGCGGGCCAGGTAGATCATCGCCAGCCCGATCGGCACGTTGACCAGGAACGCCAGCCGCCAGGACACCTCGGTCAGCGCCCCGCCGACCACCAAACCCATTACCGAACCGACACCGGCCATCGCCCCGAACACGGCTGTTGCGGCGTTGCGGGCCGGGCCTTTGGCGAAGGTGGTGGCGATCAGCGCCAAGCCAGTGGGGGTAGCGATCGCCGCACCCACACCTTGTAGTAACCGCGCGATGACCAGGGTGGGGTCATCCCAGGCGATGCCGCATAACGCCGAGGCGATGGTGAACAGGGCCACGCCGACGGTGAAGGTGCGCTTGCGGCCGATGGTGTCACCGAGGCGGCCGCCGAGCAGCATCAGGCCGCCGAAGGCCAGGACGTATGCGGTGATCACCCAGCTGCGGCCGGCATCCGTCAGGCCCAAGTCGTTCTGGATCTTGGGAAGCGCGACGATCGCGATGGTGCCGTCCATCGTCGCCATCAGCTGCATGCCACAGATGGCGATAACCGCGGCGAAGAAGCGCCGAGATGGCCGCCACGTCGGTTCGGACCTGCTGCTAGTGGGGTTCACAGTATTGTTGGCGGCGGTCTTTGGTGAGTTCGCTGGGGGCATGTGAACTACTCGCTCCGAGGGTTCAGACGTCCATTCTTGGACAGCCCGCTCTGCGTCGTTGAGAGCCGTCATAAGAACTTACCCTACAGTAATCTTAGGAATCTTTTAAGCGCCGAATGCCGCTACGGTACCGATCACGATGATCGCGGGGGGGCGAATTCCCTCCGAACGGATCTTTTCCGATGCGTCCGCGAGAGTGGCCCGCAACGCATGTTGAGCGGCCGTCGTACCGTGTTGGACCACCAACACCGGCGTATCCGCAGGTCGGCCGCCTTTCAGCAGAACCTCGGTGAAAAGCTCGATCCGCTCGACCGCCATGAGCAAAACGATGGTGCCCGTCATTGCCGCTAATGCGTCCCAATTCACTAACGATTCGGGGTGCTTCGGGGCAAGGTGGCCGCTGACCACCACGAACTCGTGATTCAGGCCGCGATGAGTGACCGGAACGCCCACCGACGCGGGCACCGCTATGGCACTCGTCACACCCGGCACCACCGTCACCGGAATACCGGCCTCGACGCAGGCCAGAAGTTCCTCGTACCCGCGGGCGAACACAAACGGATCGCCGCCCTTGAGACGCACCACGAACCGTCCGGCTCGGGCGTGGGAGATCATGACCTTGTTGATGGCGTTCTGGGCCATCGCGCGTCCGTAGGGAATTTTGGCGGCGTCGATCACCTCGACATGCGGCGGCAGCTCGGCCAGCAGCTCCGGTGGCGCCAGCCGGTCGGCGACGACGACATCGGCCTGGGCGAGCAGCCGCCGGCCCCGGACAGTGATCAGTTCTGGATCGCCGGGTCCCCCGCCGACCAGCGCCACCCCGCCGCGCACCACGTCGCCACTTTCGGCCGTGATGACTCCTTGCTGCAGTGCCTCGCGGATTGCCGAGCGGATTGCCGCCGAGCGACGGTGCTCGCCGCCGGCCAGGACTCCCACCGAAAGCCCTGCGTAGTCGAAAGTTGCCGGCGTCACTGCGCTGCCCTCGACCGCAATGTCGGCGCGCACGCAGAAGATTCGCTGTCGGTCGGCTTCGGCGACCACCGCCGAGTTGACCTGCGGGTCGTCGGTGGCCGCGATCGCATACCAGGCGCCCGCCAGGTCGCCGTCGCGATATTCGCGCAGTGACAAGGTGATTCGGCTCGCCATCGCCGTGGCCTCGACCGCAGGAGTGGCTGTCCGGGTGATGAGGTGCACGTCTGCTCCGCTGGCGATCAGTAGCGGTAGTCGGCGCTGCGCAACGCTGCCGCCGCCGACCACGACGACCTTCTTGCCGGTCAGCCGCAAGCCGACGAGATAAGGGTTCTCGGGCGACGTCACCCGGCGATTCTAGTGGCGATCGCTAGCGCGGCGAAGCCGGGCGAAGCGGGTCGCCACCGTAGGACGTTTGTTTCCGTGCTGCGTGGGCCACGAAGCGCGCGACGGCCTCGGGGGTCGCGGCCGGATGAGTGTGTAGATACGACGCGTGCACTCCGCCGTGCACCGCGCCATCGCGCACCGCATCGCCGTGTTGGCCCCGATACATCCACGCAGCCTGATAGGTGCCGGTGAAAGTGACTGCGGTGCGGTGGAATTCGTGTCCCACTACTCGCTGACCCGCGCAGTACAGCGGCGAATCAGCCACCGCGACGGCGTCGCGATAACCCAACGTGAGGTGCTCGGTGAAGCGGGCTGATCCGGCCAGCACGCCGCACATCGGTTGCCCGTCGAGTTCGGATACCAGGTACAGCAGCCCGGCGCATTCGGCGTGAATCGGTGCACCGGCGGCCGCCAAGGCGTTGATCTGCCGGCGGGCAACGTCATTGCCGGACAGGTCGGCGGCGAACTGCTCAGGGAATCCGCCGGGCAGCAGCACGGCGTCGGTACCGTCGGGCAGCGGGTCGACGAGCGGGTCGAATTCCTTCACCTCCGCGCCGCACGCCCGCACCAGCTCGGCGTGCTCGGGATAGCCGAAGCTGAACGCCTTTCCGCCGGCCAGCGCCACCGTGACCGGCGCGGAAAAGGGTTCAGCGGGTTGGGCCGCGGCTGCCGACGGGTCCCACGCTGGGGCGCCGACCCGGCTTCGGGCGAGCCCGAGCACGGCGCCGAGATCGACGTGGCTGGCGATCAGCGTCGTCATCGCCTCGACCGCGTCGCGCGCGCGCCGATCGTATTCAACCGCGGTCACCAGGCCGAGATATCTTGACGGCACTTCTAATTCGTCGCGGCGCGGAATCGCGCCCAGTACCGGGACGCCGGCCTGCTCGCACGCCTGTTGCAGCACCTGCTCATGTCGCGCCGACCCAACCCGGTTGAGAATGACGCCGGCAATGCGGGTCGCGGTATCGAAGGTCGAAAACCCGTGTAGCAGCGCGGCGATGCTGTGGCTTTGGCCGCGAGCATCGACCACCAAGATGACCGGAACGCCGAGCAGGCTTGCGACCTGCGCCGACGACCCGGATGCCGGCGTGCGCCCAACGGACTCGATGCGGCCATCGAAAAGGCCCATCACCCCTTCGATCACCGCGATGTCGGCGCCGCGAGCGCCGTGCGCGTAAAGCGGACCGACCAGCTGCTCCCCCACCAGCACCGGATCCAGGTTGCGGCCGACCCGCCCGGCCGCCAGGGCGTGATACCCCGGATCGATGAAGTCCGGGCCGACCTTGAAAGGCGCTACGGCATGGCCTGCCTGCCGCAGCGCACCGATCAATCCCGTTGCGACGGTGGTCTTTCCGCTACCAGACGCGGGCGCGGCGACCATGACGGCCGGGACGCTCACCACTCGATGCCCTTCTGGCCTTTGCGGCCGGCATCCATCGGGTGCTTGACCTTGGTCATCTCGGTGACCAGATCGGCGACCTCGACCAGCCGCGGCGGAGCGTCGCGGCCGGTGATCACCACATGCTGGTTGCCCGGCCGAGCGCGCAGGGTCTCGACCACCTCCTCGACGTCGATCCAGCCCCACTTGAGGGGATAGGTGAACTCGTCGAGCACGTAGAAGTCGTGCCGTTCGGCGGCCAGCCGGCGAGCGATCTCGGCCCAGCCGTCAGCGGCTGTCGCGGCATGGTCGTCGTCGCTGCCAGGCTTTCGCGGCTTACGTATCCAGGACCAGCCCGCGCCCATCTTGTGCCATTCCACCGGCCCGCCCAGCCCGTGCTCCTCGTGCAGCCGCCCCAGCTGGCGGAACGCCGCTTCTTCGCCGACCTTCCATTTGGCGCTCTTGACGAACTGGAACACCGCGACGCTCAAACCGGAATTCCATGCCCGCAACGCCATCCCGAACGCAGCGGTCGACTTTCCTTTGCCCGCACCGGTGTGCACCGCCAGCACCGGCAGGTTGCGTCTGGCTCGGGTGGTCAGCCCGTCTTCGGGAATCGTCAGCGGACGGCCCTGTGGCATAAGCGCTTACCTCTCGGCGGTTCAGGCTGCGTTGCGCACGGCCCGGGTCAGATGATCGGCCCGCAGTTGCTCCAGCCGCACGGACGGCGCGCCCAGCTGCACGGCCAGCTGCTGTGCCAGCCCGAGGCGCACATACGACGTTTCACAATCGACGACCACCGCGGCAGCGCCTTCGGCGACCAGTAACGCCGCAGCGGACTGGCTGCGGCCCAACGGGTCTTGTCCCGCGTTGGCCCGGCCGTCGGTGAGCACCACCACCAGGGCACGTCGGGTCCGGTCGCGCACCTTCTCGCGGACCACCAGCGCGCGTGCGGCGAGCAGACCTTCCGCGAGCGGGGTTTGGCCGCCGGTGTCGAAACGGGACAGTCGGCGCGCGGCGATGTGCGCCGATGTCGTCGGCGGCAGTAGCAGCCGCGCTTCCTGCGCACGGAAGGTGATTACCGCGACCTTGTCTCGCCGCTGATACGCGTCGCGCAGGAGCGACAACGTGGCACCGCTGACCGCGGCCATCCGGTCCCGGGCCGCCATCGATCCGGAGGCGTCGACGACGAAGATGACCAAGTTGCCTTCCCGGCCTTCACGTACCGCTCGGCGGACATCGCTGGGCTGTAGCCGCAGACGCCCGGCGCCCTCGGCGTGTTCGGCGGCGGCGAGCACGGTGGCGAACAGGTGCAGGCCATGCCCGTCCGCACTGTCCTGCGCGGCGGCCACCGCGCTGCCGGACGCGTTGCGGGCCCGCGATCGCCGGCCTGGCGCACCGGCACCCACACCGGGCACGGTCAGCGCGCGGGTGCGAAAGGTCGCCGACGGCGGTGCGCTGGGGTTGGGCGCTGGTGGACGAGGTGAATTCACCGGTGGCTCAGCATCGTTCATGCCTTGGCCACCGCCGGGCGGTTCGGGATCGGGCTCAGGATCTTCGCGCGGGGCGGCTGGGTCCGTGTCGGCCAATGCCGCGTCGAGTTGTTGCGGGTCGACCCCGGGATCGTCGAACGGGTCGCGACGACGCCGATGCGGCAGCGCCAACTCGGCTGCCACCCGGATATCCTGCTCGCTCACCGTGTCCCGGCCACACCAGGCGGCGTGCGCAACGGCGGTCCGGGCGATCACCAGATCGGCACGCATGCCGTCGACGTCGAACGCGGCGCACAGTGCCGCGATTCGCCGTAACTCGTTGTCCGGCAACGCGACATTGTCGACATACTGACGCGCCGAGGCGATCCGGCGGGCCAGTTCGGCGTCGTCGGCCGCATAGCGTTGCGCGAAAGCATCCGGGTCGGCCTCGTAGTCCATCCGCTGCCGGATGACCTGGGTCCGAACGTCGATGTCCCGCGACGCGTGCACGTCGACGGTGAGCCCGAACCGGTCCAGCAGCTGCGGGCGCAACTCGCCCTCTTCGGGATTCATCGTGCCGATCAACACGAATCGCGCCTCGTGTGAATGTGATATGCCATCGCGCTCGATATGCACTCGCCCCATCGCGGCGGCATCCAGCAACAGATCGACCAGGTGGTCGTGCAGCAGGTTGACCTCGTCGACATAGGGCACACCGCCGTGGGCACGGGCCAGCAGCCCCGGTGAGAATGCGTGCTCGCCCTCGCGCAGTACCCGCTGCAGATCCAGCGACCCGACCACCCGGTCCTCGGTGGCGCCGATCGGCAGCTCGACCAGACGCGCGTCGGCCGAATCACTCGCCGCCGAGAGCAGCGCGGCCAGGCCACGCACCGCCGTCGACTTGGCGGTGCCCTTCTCGCCGCGGATCAGCACCCCACCGATCTCCGGGCGCACCGCACACAAAATCAGCGCCAGCCGCAGTTGATCGTGGCCGACGATCGCGCTGAACGGATACGGCTTCACGGCTGCCCCGCGAAACCGAGTTTGACCATTGGCACATGCGGAACACCGTCGTCGACGAAGTCGTCGCCGTCCCGGACGAATCCGTGCTGGGCGTACATCTCCGTCAGATAGATCTGCGCGTCGATCCGGCAGGGATAGTCGCCCACCTCGGCCAGCGCCGCGCCCAACAGCCGAGTGGTGTGGCCCTGGCCGCGTGCGCTGCGTTGCGTGCACAACCGCCCGAGCCGAAACGCCTTCTGTCCGCCCGCGTGCTCTTCCATCAGCCGCAGCGTGCAGATCACCTCGCCGTCCTGGGCTTCCAGCCAGAAATGCCGCGTCTCGGACAACAGGTCACGCCCGTCCAACTCGGGATACGGACGAGCCTGCTCCACGACGAAGACCTCCACCCGCAGTTTGAGCAGTGCGTAAAGCGTAGGAACGTCAAGATCTTTGGCCCACGCGCGGTGCAACGCCGCAGTCATGAGGCACCTGCTGAGTCGCCCGCCGGTTGCAGCCGCAGCGCCTTGGTGCCCCACGACCACACCTCCTCGAACAGCGTCGGCTCATCCGACAGTGTGGCTCCCAACGACGGCACCATGTCTTTCAGGGTAGGCAGCCACGTCTGATACCGGTCGGGGAAGCAACGCTGCAGCACGTCGAGCATCGCCGATACCGCGGTCGAGGCTCCCGGCGATGCTCCGAGCAGGCCGGCGATGCTGCCGTCGGCGGCACCCAGCACTGTGGTGTCGAATTCGAGCACCCCACCGCCGCGCGCGGCCGGCCGGATCACCTGCACCCGTTGACCGGCCGTCGTCAGCTCCCAGTCGGAATCCGTTGCGCTGGGTACGAATTCGCGCAGCGCGCCGACCCGAGCGGGCTGCGACATCCTAACTTGGCCGATCAGATAGTTGATCAGTCTCATCTGGGAGACGCCGACGCCGATCATGGTCGTCAGGTTGCCCGGCCGGACAGACCGCGGCAGATCGGTGAGATGGCCGTGCTTCAGGAACTTCGGCGACCACCCCGCGAACGGCCCGAACAGCAGCCAGGGCTTGCCGTTGACGATCCGCGTGTCGAGATGTGCCGCCGTCATCGCCGGCGCGCCGACCGCCGGTAGGCCGTAGACCTTCGCGTGGTGCGCAGCGGTGACGACGGGATTGCCACTGCGCAGGAACTTTCCGGCGATCGGAAAGCCGCCGAATCCCTTGGCCGCCTTGATGCCGGACTTCTGCAACAGCGGCAGCGCCTGGCCGCCGGCACCGACGAACACGAATTTGGCGTTCAGCCTGCGGTTTTCGCCGGTGCGGCGGTTGCGCACGGTCAGCGTCCAGCTGCCGTCGCGCTGACGGGACAGGTTGCGGACCTCGTGACCGAACAGCACGCTCGTCCCGTTGCGCACCGTGTAGCCGATGAGCTGTCGACACAGCGCACCGAAGTCGACGTCAGTGCCATCGGCAGCCCAATCCAGCGCGATCGGCTCTGCGAAGCCGCGTTTGGCGGCCATCAACGGCAGCCGGCGGGCGAATTCGTCGGCGTCGTCGATCCATTCGGTGCGGGCGAACAGTGGATTACCGGCCAGCGCGTGGCGGCGGCGTCGCAAATAGTCGACCCGATCGGCGCCCTGCGCGAAACTGACATGCGGAACCGGGCGCAGGAAACCGGGCACGTCGGACACGATGCCGTGGCATGCCGCGTAGGCCCAGAACTGACGGGTGACCTGGAACTGCTCGTTGACCCGGACCGCTTTGCTGACGTCGATCGAGCCGTCCGGCCGCTGCGGGGTGTAAAACAGCTCGCACAGACCGGAGTGCCCGGTGCCGGCGTTGTTCCACGGGTCGGTGCTCTCGGCCCCGGCAGCGTCGAGCCGCTCGACCAGGGTGATCGACCAGTCGGGTTCCAGCCGCCGCAACATCGCGCCCAGGGTGGCGCTCATGATCCCGGCCCCGACCAGCACGACGTCAGCCTTCGCTGCGACCTGCGGGTCTGCCTGGCCTGACAAGGGGCTGTTGTCCTTTGCAATTGAGCGGCTCTGCCGGTGTCAGGCTATCGCTGACCAGCACGCCAGACCCGACGGGACCTGGCACGCTTTAAGCTGGCGTGCGTGACTGGCTGGGAGCCCGACGTCCTCCCCGGGTACTGGCAGCTCACCATCCCGCTGGGTGAGGATCCCGACGGCGAGGGTGAAGTCGTCGCGACACTGCTACGCCGTGGCGACGCGGTGACGGCCACCAAGACCGGCCATGCCGTCCTGGCCGTGCACGGCTACACCGACTACTTCTTCCACACCGAGCTTGCTGATCACTTAGCCAACCGCGGCATCGCCTTCTATGCGCTCGACTTGCATAAATGTGGCCGGTCGTGGCGGACCGGCCAGACCCCGCACTTCACCACCGACCTGGCCCGCTACGACACCGAGCTTGACCGCGCGCTGGCGGTCATCGGCGAGCAGACCGGTTCGGCGCGGGTGCTGGTATACGGCCATTCCGCCGGCGGGTTGATCGTGTCGCTCTGGCTGGACCGGTTGCGCCGACGCGGCGCGACCGCACGCGCGGGCGTGGCCGGCCTGGTGCTCAACAGCCCGTTCCTGGATCTGCCCGGTCCGGGGGTGCTGCGCTGGCCGACGACGGCGGCGCTGATCGCCGCGATCGCGCGAGCCGGCGACAAACGGGTCGCCCGGGCCCCGAGCGAAACTGCCGGTGGGTACGGCGCCAGCCTGCACCGCGACCATTACGGGGAGTTCGACTACAACCTGGAGTGGAAACCGCTGGGCGGCTTCCCCATCACCTTCGGCTGGCTGCGCGCCGTGCGACGCGCGCAGGAGAGGTTGCATCGCGGGCTCGACGTCGGCGTGTCCAACCTGATCCTGCGGTCCGACCACAGCGTGTCGGAGGCCAAAGGGCTCACGGACTCCGCCGCCCTACAATGCGGCGACGCTGTTCTCGACGTGGCCCACATCGCCCGCTGGTCCGGCTGCATCGGCAACCACAGCACGATCATTCCCGTCACCGACGCCAAGCACGATGTGTTCTTGTCGATGCCGCAGCCGCGGCAGGTGGCCTACCAACACTTGGACACCTGGCTAGATGCCCATCTCGGCGCCGCCTCCAACGTCACGACCGGGAACGATTGAGGGGCAGGCGGATGGAAAGCTACGACCTCGCGATCATCGGAACCGGTTCGGGCAACAGCATTGTCGACGAACGCTATGCCGGCAAGCGAGTCGCCATCTGCGAACAGGGAACGTTCGGCGGGACCTGCCTCAATGTCGGGTGCATTCCCACCAAGATGTTCGTCTACGCCGCCGAAGTCGCCGAAACAATCCGCACCGCAGCCCGTTACGGCATCGATGCGCACGTCGACCGGGTGCGTTGGGACGACATCGTTTCGCGCGTCTTCGGCCGCATCGACCCGATTGCGATCAGCGGCGAAGACTACCGGCGGGCCTCCCCCAATGTCGACGTCTACGATCGGCACACCCGGTTCGGGGCGGTCCAGCCCGATGGTCGCTATCTGCTGCAGACCGACGGTGGTGACGAGTTCACCGCCGAACAGGTGGTCATCGCCGCGGGCGCGCGACCGGTCATCCCGCCGGCCATCCTCGAGTGCGGGGTCCACTACTACACCAGTGACACCATCATGCGGATACCCGAGTTGCCGCCGCATCTGGTCATCGTCGGAGGCGGTTTCGTCGCAGCCGAATTCGCACACATCTTCTCGGCGCTCGGTGTCCGGATCACCCTGGTGATCCGCGGCGGGGCACTGTTACGCCACCTCGATGACACGCTGTGCGAACAATTCACCCGCATCGTGTCGGCCAAATGGGAACTGCGCACCCACCGCAACGTCATCGGCTCCCATCAGGACCCCGCCGGCATCGTGCTGGAACTCGACGACGGTTCGACGCTGAGCACCGACGCCGTGCTGGTGGCGACCGGCCGGGTTCCCAATGGCGATCAGCTGAGCGTCGAGCAGGCCGGCATCGAAATCGACGATGGCCGTATCGTCGTCGACGAATACCAAAGAACTTCGGCGCGTGGCGTTTTCGCGCTCGGTGATGTGTCGTCGCCGTATGAGCTCAAGCATGTGGCCAATCACGAGGCACGCGTCGTGCAGCACAATCTGCTTTGCGACTGGGACGACACCGAAGCGCTGGTCACCACCGACCACCGCTACGTTCCCGCCGCGGTGTTCACCGATCCGCAGATCGCCGCAGTCGGGCTGACCGAGAACGAAGCCGTGGCAAAGGGTTTCGACGTGTCGTGCACTATCCAGGACTACGGGGGCGTCGCCTACGGCTGGGCGATGGAGGACACCACCGGCATCGTCAAGCTGGTCGCCGACCGCAGCACCGGGCGACTTCTCGGTGCACACATCATGGGACACCAGGCGTCGTCGATCATCCAGCCGCTGATTCAGGCCATGAGCTTCGGGCTGCATGTCCAGCAGATGGCTCGCGGGCAGTACTGGATTCACCCGGCGCTGCCGGAGGTCGTCGAGAACGCGTTACTAGACCTGTTCTGACGGTCCGTTCTGCTGGCATTGCGGGCACAGCCCGTGCAATGTCAGGCCGGCGCGTTCGGACAGCGTGAACGAGCTGCCCGCTATCGCATGTTCCAGCGCCGAGGAGAGCTGCCCTGCGGGCACTTCGATGATCGAGCCGCATCGCGTGCACACCGCGTGATGGTGCGGGTCGTCGGCCGGGCCATAGGTGGTGACCCCACCCTCGAGCGCAAGTGCATGCAGCACGCCCTGATCGACCAGGGTGGTCACCGTGCGATAGACGGTCGCCAAGTCCGGCGGCTCCTCATCGGCGGGCAGGTAGTCGCGCAGTCGCTGGGCGATCTCGGCGACAGACAGGTGTGTATTGACCGATTCGAGCGCCGCCAGGACCGCGATCCGGGATGCCATCCGCCGCAGCCCATGGGCCCGCAGCAGTTCACCGATCCGCTCGATGGCGGCCGGATCCAATGCCGAAGGCTTGGCCACTCACCCAGTATCACGCAGGATGCGCCCCACGGCTGCCAGACTGGCGCTGTGCCCGGCTCAATCTGTGACGTGCTGCCCGCGGCGGCTGCGCTGCTGTCGGCTCCCGGGGCGGTGGATGCGCTCGGGGTAACCGACTGGGTTGGCGACGTAAGCCGCGTCGTGGTTGTGCTCGTCGACGGGATGGGCTGGCACTTGCTCCCGATGCTGGCCGCCGACGCACCGCTGTTGGCGTCGGTGTTGACCGGCAATGCCGGGCGGCTCAACGAACTGGCCTGCACCTTCCCCTCCACCACACCGACCAGCCTGGCGTCGCTGACTACCGGAGTCACACCGGGCGAGCACGGGATTCTCGGCTTCACCGTCAAGCTGCCCGACAGCGACCGGGTGCTCAACCACATCTTTTGGCGTGATGATCCCGCGGCGGCCCAATGGCAACCCGTCCCAACCTGGTTCGAGCGGCTGCAGCAGGCCGGCGTCAACGCCGGCGCGGTGTTGCCCGCGGCCTTTCTCGGCAGCGGCCTCACCGAGGCGGTGTATCGCGGCGCGCAACTCCACCCCGCCAACAGCGACGACGACTACCCGCAACTCGTGACCGACCAGCTGCGTGCGGCGCCCGGACTGCTCTACGCCTACATCGCCGAACTCGACACCGCGGCGCACCTATTCGGCGTCGGATCACCGGAGTGGCATGCCGCGGGCGCCCGCGTCGATGCGCTACTCACCCGACTGGTCGAGGCGTTGCCGCCGGATGCCGCGCTGCTGATCACCGCCGACCACGGCGGCCTGAACGTGCCGGCGCACGCGCGCATCGACCTCGACGCCGACCCGCGGCTGCAGGCGGGAGTGCGCGCGGTCGCCGGCGATCCCCGGGTGCGCTACCTCCACACCGAGCCGGGCGCGACATTCGACGTGATCGCCGCCTGGAGCGAGCTGTTGGGCGGGCGGGCCGAGGTGCGCAGCCGCGACGACGCCGTCGCAGCCGGACTGTTCGGCTCGGTGCATCCCGATCACCTGCCCCGGATCGGCGACGTCGTCGTCACCTGCTTCGATGACACAGCGGTGCTGGCCAGCGGCCATGAGCCACCGGAAGTGGCTCAGCTGGTCGGCTTTCACGGCGCAGCCACACCGGCCGAGCTGGCGATCCCGCTGATCACCTTCCGGGGATAATCGGTTCCACATGCAAGAAACTTGCAGAATTCCTGCGAATCATATGCATGACGGTCACGGGTGGTTTAAGCTTGTCGGCGGTCAGGGTTTTTCTCCAGATGGGACGCGACATGGCCGCTGAGTCGCTCAGCAGGCAATGGTCGTCACTGTCTCGGCTTCGGGCCGCGTTGACATCCGACGAGTGGCTGCGGCTGGGATCGATGTTCGCGCTGATCCTCGCGCTGCACGTGATCGGTTGGGCCACGCTCGTATTCGTTGTCGAACCGGCGCACTTCAGCGTCGGCGACAAAGCGTTCGGTATCGGCATCGGGCTGACCGCTTACACGCTGGGACTGCGCCACGCATTCGACGCCGACCACATCGCCGCGATCGACAACACCACCCGCAAGCTGATGAACGACAGGCAGCGGCCGCTTGGCGTCGGCTTCTTCTTCTCGCTCGGCCACTCCTCGGTGGTGTTCGGGTTGGCACTGTTGATCGCGGCCGGGCTCAAAGCAGTCATCGGGCCGGTCAAACAGGATTCCTCGACGCTGCATCACTACGCCAACTTGATCGGCACCACCGTCTCGGGCGTGTTTCTGTATCTGATCGCCATCATCAACGTGGTCATTCTGATGGGCATCCTAGGCGTGTTCGCTCGGATGCGCAGCGGCCACTACGACGAAGACGAGCTGGAAGCACAGCTGAACAACCGCGGACTGCTCAACCGCTTGCTTGGCCGCTTCACCAAATCGGTCAGCGCGTCCTGGCAGATGTACCCGGTGGGGTTGTTGTTCGGGCTGGGTTTCGACACCGCCACCGAGGTCGCACTACTGGTGCTGGCCGGCACCAGCGCAGCCGCGGGCCTGCCCTGGTACGCCATCTTGTGCCTGCCGGTGCTGTTCACCGCCGGGATGTGCCTGCTGGACACCATCGATGGCTCGTTCATGAATTTCGCTTACGGTTGGGCGTTTTCCAACCCGGTGCGAAAGGTCTACTACAACATCACGATCACCGGGCTTTCGGTGGTGGTCGCGCTGCTCATCGGCAGCATGGAACTACTGAGCCTGCTCGCTGATCAGCTCGGCTGGACCGGCGGGTTCTGGGGCTGGCTCGGCGGCGTCGACCTCAACGCGATCGGTTTTCTGATCGTCGGCCTATTCGTGGTGACATGGATTGGCGCCGTGTTGATCTGGCGCTATGCACGCATCGAGGAGAAGTGGACGGTGCAGCCCGAACGCGTCGGCTAAAACGCGTCGCGAAGTCGGCTTGGCTTCCGGCCAGGCCGCGACCGCCACCGCACTGAGATCGGGATTCTCGCTAGAGTGTCGCGGCTCTGACCGATGTATAGGCAGAGCTGGGTGGCTTGCTGCCTGGATGTGCCGGGCCGTCGGCCGAAATCAATGACCGAAACTTTCCATCCGGTCGCAGGGCGGTGCTTGCTGCCCAAAATCAGCTTGCGCCAATCGTTTTCTCTCCAAGGAGCAGTCCATGTCGTTCGTCAGTATCGTACCGGAAATGCTGTCCGCCGCGGCGGGCAACCTGCAATTGATCGGCTCGGGGGTGAGCGCGCGAAACGCGGCGGCGCTGATCCCGACCACAGGGCTGGTTCCCGCCGCCGCTGACGAGGTCTCGGCTTTGACCGCAATGCAATTCGCCGCGCACGCGCAGATGTATCAGACGGTCAGTGCGCAAGCCACGGCGATGCACCAGATGTTCGTGACGATGTTGGCGGCCTGCGCCGGTTCCTATGCCACCACCGAAGCGGCCAACGCGGTCGCGGCAAGCTGAGGCGGCTGCAATGGATTTCGCAGTGCTACCACCGGAAATCAACTCCGGGCTGATGTATACCGGCCCGGGTGCTGCGCCCCTGACGACTGCGGCGGCGTCCTGGGACGACCTGGCCGCCGAGATGTATTCGGCAGCAAGCGACTACGGGGCGGTGATCGCCAACCTCACCAGTGGTCCGTGGCGAGGTACCGCATCGGCGTCGATGGCTGCCGCCGCCGCGCCTTATGTGTCGTGGATGAGTGCCACTGCAGCGCAAGCTGAACAGGCCGCCAGTCAGGCCAAAGCTGCGGCAAGCGCGTACGAAACCGCATTCGCGTTGACGGTGCCCCCGCCCGTCGTCGTCGCCAACCGGGCCCAGTTGGCGTCGCTGATCTCGACCAACGTCCTCGGCCAGAACACCCCGGCGATCGCGGCCACCGAAGCCCACTACGCCGAGATGTGGGCCCAAGACACCGCGGCGATGTACGGCTACGCCGGCTCGTCTGCAGCCGCATCGACATTGACGCCGTTCGCAGAAGCGCCGGCGACCACTACGACGACGGGAGCAGCCGCGCAGACGCAGTCGACGCTGTCGCAGCTGGCGACCGCTTTGCCCGCCGCGCTACAAGGACTCGCCTCGCCCGTGTCGTCGACGTCGTCGGGTTCGGGGTCGGGGTTCATGAGCCTGCTCGACTTGCTGACGGGGAACGGGTCCGGGACGGGGCTCTCAGCAGTCTTCAACGATCTGTTCAGCTCGAGTGGCTTGGGGTTGAACAGCAGCATCTGGAACACCATTTTCTCGTCCGGGTTCTACATGCCGGGAAACTGGATCGGGACCCTTTCGGAGATCCCCGGGCTCCTCGGGGCTGGGACTGCTGCCGATGCGGCCGGGGATGCGGCGGCTGCGGCCGACGCGCTTGGCGGTGCACTGGCGGGCCCGGCCGCAGGAATCGGAGGGCTGGGCGGTGACGTGTCGGCCGTCGTCGGCCGGGGTACGGCGATCGGTGCGCTGGCCGTACCGCCGAGCTGGAACGCGGTCGCACCAACGGTGAGCCCGACCGCCCCATTACTGGGCAGCGCCCCCATCAGCGCCCCGCCGGCCGTCGCGGCCGGCATGCCCGGAATGCCGCTCGTCAGTCCGGCCGGGAACTCCTTTAACGGCAACGCTCCCAAATACGGGTTCCGCCCGACGGTGATGGTGCCGTCACCGGCAGCCGGGTAGTCGGCCGTCCTACAGCGGCGTGGTGTAGGCGGCGCTGATACCGCCGTCGACCAAGAACGTCGCCGCGGTGATGAACGAGGCGTCGTCGCTGGCCAAAAAGGCTACGGCAGCGGCGACTTCGTCGACCTCGGCGAAGCGGCCCATCGGCACGTGCACCAGCCGCCGCGCCGCGCGTTCGGGGTCCTTGGCGAAAAGCTCTTGCAGCAGTGGGGTATTCACCGGCCCTGGGCACAGCGCGTTGACCCGGATGCCTTGGCGAGCGAACTGCACGCCGAGTTCCCGCGACATCGCCAATACCCCGCCCTTGGACGCGGTGTAGGAGATCTGCGAGGTCGCCGATCCCATCACCGCGACGAACGACGCCACGTTGATGATCGAGCCCTTGCCCGCAGGCGCCATGTGCCGCAACGCCGCCCGGCAGCACAGGTAGACAGATTTCAGGTTGACGTCTTGCACCTGTTGCCATACCGGCAGCTCGGTGTTCTCGATCAGTTCGTCCTCCGGCGGCGAGATGCCGGCATTGTTGACCGCGATGTCGACCGAGCCGTAGGCGTCTGCCGCGGTGTCGAACAGGGTGTTGACCGCTGCTTCATCCGAAACGTCCACTCCGACAAACAGACCGCCCAGTTCGTCGGCAGCCGCCACGCCGCTCTGCTTGTCGATGTCGCCGACGACGAGGGTGGCTCCCTCGGCGTGCAGCCGCCGCGCCGACGCCAGGCCGATGCCGCCGCCCCCGCCGGTGACTACGGCGACCTTGCCCGCGAGCCGTTGGCTCAGATCCACGCCCATCAGCCCCGCTCCTCCACCCGTTCGCTCGCATATGAACGCGCTGCCTCGACGATCGCCGAGAACAGTCGCAGGTCGTCCAAACTCGCCTCCGGATGCCACTGCACCGCGAGCACAAGTGTGTCTCCGGGTAACTCCAGCGCTTCGATCACACCATCGGTGTCCCATGCGCTGACGATCAGGCCCTCGCCGAGTTCGGCGATGGCCTGATGGTGATAACACCGCGCGTCGACGGAATCCCCAACCAGCCCGGCCAGCCGGGTACCGGGCACCGTGCGCACCGGCAACGTGGTGAACGCCGCGTTGCCGGCCCGGTGTCGGCTGTGCCCGATGACGTCAGGCAGGTGCTGATGCAGCGTTCCGCCGAGCGCGACGTTGAGCACTTGCGCGCCGCGACAGATGCCCAGTACCGGCAGGTCGCGCTTGAGCGCTCTGTCCAGCAGCGCGAATTCCCAGGCATCGCGCTGACCGCCGGGCTGGTCGGTGGCCGGGTGCGGCTGCTGTCCGTAGGCGCCGGGATCGACGTCCTTGCCGCCGGTGATCACCAGCCCGTCCAGGCCGTCGAGCACCCGTTCGGCGATGTCGGGATCTACCGGCTGCGGCGGGAGCAGCACAGCCACCCCGCCGGCCGCGGTGATGCCCTGGAAGTAGACGGCGGGAAGAAAGCTGGCGCGAACATCCCACACGCCGGTTTGGGCTTGATCCAGGTAGGTGGTCAGGCCGATCACCGGCGGTTCAGAACCGCTCAAAGCCGCGCACCCTTTCCCAATCGGTGACCGCCTTGTTGAACGCGGCGACCTCGACCCGGGCGTTGTTGACGTAGTGGCTCACCACGTCCTCGCCGAACGCCTCCCGGGCGACGGCTGACGCGCCGAACAGCCTCGCAGCCTCGTCCAGCGTGCCCGGCAGCCGTTCGGCCTCCTCCTGCCCGGTCTGATAGGCATTGCCCACGTACGGCTCCGGTAAGGGCAGGTCGCGTTCGATACCGTGCAGCCCGCCGGCGATCAGCGCCGCCACGGCCAGGTACTGGTTGACGTCGCCGCCGGGCACTCGGCATTCCACCCGCATGTTGTCGCCGTGCCCCACGATACGCAGTGCGCAGGTTCGATTGTCCAACCCCCACGCCACCGCGGTCGGCGCGAAGCTACGATCGGCGAACCGCTTGTAGGAGTTGATGTTCGGCGCATAGAACATCGTCAGCTCGCGCAAGGTGGCCAACTGGCCGGCGACAAAGCTGCGAAAGATCTGCGACATGCGGAGCGGTTGGTCGTCGTCGTCGGCGAACACTGCCGAGCCATCCGTCGTCCGAAGCGACATGTGGATGTGACAGCTGTTGCCTTCGCGCTCATCATATTTCGCCATGAAGGTCAGCGACTTGCCGTGCTGGTCGGCGATTTCTTTCGCTCCGTGCTTGTAAATACTGTGGTTGTCGCAGGTGACCAGCGCCTCGTCGTACCGAAACCCGATCTCCTGCTGGCCCAGGTTGCACTCGCCCTTGGAGGCCTCCCAGCGCAGACCCGCGCCGTGCATGTGCTGCCGGATGTCGCGCAGCAGCGGCTCCATCCGGCTGGAGGCCAGCACCGCGTAGTCCATGTTGTAGTCGCTGGCCGGCGTCAGCCCGCGATAACCGCTCGCCCAGGCCTGCCGATACGTGTCGTCGAACACCATGAATTCCAGTTCGGTGCCGACAAAGGCGCGTAGGCCGTGCTGACTGAGCCGGTCCAGTTGACGGCGCAGCACGCGGCGCGGCGCGGGCTCGATCGGGGTGCCGGCGTGCCACGCCAAATCGGCCAGCACCAGCGCCGTGCCGGGCAGCCACGGCACGAGCCGCAGCGTCGTCAGGTCTGGCAGCATCGCCATGTCGCCGTACCCGGTGTGCCAGCCTGCCATCGCATAGCCGTCGACGGTGGCCATGTCGACGTCGACGGCGAACAGGTAGTTGCAGCACTCGGCGCCGTGCTCGGCCACCTCGTCGAGAAAGAACTGCGCAGCGACCCGCTTGCCCATCAGCCGGCCCTGCATGTCGGTGAACGCGACGATCACGGTGTCGACCTCACCGGCGGCCACCAGTCGCCCGAGCTCGTCCTGCGAAAGGTTCGCGGCGCCGCCGCCGGGGTGGTTTTGCGTCACCAGGTGCTGGTGCGCAGGACGATCTCGGCGGCCAGTTGGGCGGTCGACTCGTGCGCGTTGCGCCGGGCAAGCAACTCCACGACGCGGTAGTCGCCGTAAACGAACCGCTGGCTGGCGCGGGCTACCGCCTGCGCAGCCGGGGTACTGACCAGCGCGGTTGTGTTGATTTCGACCGGAGGACAGTGGTCGTCGCGGATCACCCCGGCGGCATCGGCGACCCGGGGATGCCCGCGGTCGATTGCCACCAGACCGGTGAAGCGGTCCAGCCGGGTGGCCGCCAACTCCCAGGCCAGCTCGCCGCCGACCCGATCGCCGACCAGCACGCCCCAATTGATGTCAAGCACGTCGAGAATGCCGACGACCGACTTAGGCGTCAGGCGTGGGTCTGGCCCGACGACGATCGTCCGCAGCGACGCAGTGTGCAGACGCTCGCAAACCGCGTCGTAGGCGGCGGGCGCACGCTGCGCGGCGCCCAGCAGCACCACGACGGAGCCCTTGTCCGGACCGGTGTCACTGACCTGGATGGGAAACCCGTCGACGGTTGTCATCATCGTCGAGAGCACTCAAGCAAATTACAGCCAATTAACCCGCGCGCGGGCCGTTTTCGCGCAGTTCGTTAACACAGTTTCAGTTGGAAACGTTCTCGCAACATAGAACTGACGCGCGGAGTTGCGACGTTGATTGCGACAATAAGGAACGGCCATCTTGAAAAACGTTGACTGATCGACGTTTTGGCGAAAACCTACATTGTCAGCGTAAGGCGGCCACGACGGTCGGACGCGGCGGTACTCCACTGTTCAACAAATCAAGGACGGCGTCGACGTCGAGGTGGGCGTCCAATAGGTTGGCCATCACATCCAGCTGGTTATCCCGTCGCGCCGAAACATCAATGTCATCAGCTACCACAAAACCGTCCCGGCCCGTTGCGGCCGCGGCGCCGGTCAGCCAGCGACGGCGGAAGTCGTCGTTGTCGAACAGGCCGTGCCAGTGCGTCCCGAATACCTGGCCACGCCGATACCCCTGGGGGGATCCGTCGACGGCGAACCACACCGTGTCTGCGCAGCGGGCCACCCGCCCGTGATGGATCTCGTAGCCGCACAGCGATCCCTGCCAGCGGCGCAGCACCTTGTCCGGCGCGAACACGATGTCGCCGTCCAGCAATCCCAAGGCCTCGACGCGGCCCGACCGGCTTTCGACCGGGTCGTCGATGCAGCGGCACAGCATCTGGAAGCCCCCGCAGATGCCCAGCACGGTCCTGCCGGACGCGGCATGCGCGGCGATGGCCTGGTCCAGCCCGCGCGCTCGCAGCCAGCCCAGGTCAGCGACGGTGGACTTGGTGCCGGGCAGCACGACGACGTCGGCATCGACCAGGTCGGCGGGTTGGCTCACCCAACGCACCAGCACGCCGGGTTCGCAGGCCAGCGCTTCGATATCGGTGGAGTTGGAGATCCGCGGCAGGCGCGGCACCGCGACCCGCAGCCACTGCGAGCCGTGCGGCGGTTGCGGTCTGCCGATGACGCGATGGGCCAGCACCGAGACGGAATCCTCGGCGTCGAGCCAGAGGTCGTCGCAGTACGGCAGCACCCCATAGGTCGGCCGGCCGGTGAGCTCGGCGAGCTGCTGCAACCCGGGCTCCAGCAGCGCCGCATCGCCGCGGAACTTGTTCACGATGAACCCGGCGATCAGCGCCTGGTCGCCGGGTTCGAGCACCGCGACCGTCCCGAACAGGTGCGCCAGCAACCCGCCGCGGTCGATATCGCCGACCAGAATCACTGGCAGGCCCGCCGGGCGGGCCAGACCCAAGTTAACCAAGTCGGTTGTGCGCAAATTGATTTCGGCCGGCGATCCGGCGCCCTCGCAGATCACCGCATCGAATTCGGTTCTCAATTGCGACAATTCGTCGAGTACGACGCCGAGTAACCGGTTGCGATGCGACCAGTACTCGGTCGCGGTGACTGAGTCGACGGCCTGTCCCCGGATTACCAGTTGCGAGGTGGTATCGCTGCCGGGTTTGAGCAGGATCGGGTTGAACCGCACGCTGGGGTCCAGACCGGCCGCCCGAGCCTGCATCGCCTGGGCTCGGCCGATCTCACCGTCCTCGACGGTGACCGCGGAATTGTTCGACATGTTCTGCGCCTTGAACGGCGCGACCCGAATACCTTTGCGCGCCAGCACCCGGCACAGTCCGGCCACCACCACCGACTTCCCGGCGTCGGAGCTGGTGCCGGCCACCAGCAGCGCACCGCTCACCTCTACTTGGCGACCAGACGCAGAATCGCGTTTTCCGCGCCGTGATCGTGCGATTCTGCGTCTGCTCGCGCTAGAGACACGTGAGAATTTCCGCGCCGGACTCGGTGACCAGCAACGTGTGCTCGAATTGCGCGGTCCACTTGCGGTCTTTGGTGACCACGGTCCAGTCGTCGTCCCAGATCTCGTAGTCCAGCGCGCCGAGGTTGATCATCGGCTCGATGGTGAACGTCATGCCCGGCTCGAGGATCGTGGTGACCGAAGGCTGGTCGTAGTGCAGCACAACCAGTCCGTTGTGGAAGGTCGTACCGATGCCGTGACCGGTGAAGTCACGAACGACGTTGTAGCCGAACCGGTTTGCGTAAGATTCGATGACGCGGCCAACCACGGACAGCGCGCGGCCCGGTTTGACAGCTTTGATCGCCCGCATCGTCGCCTCGTGGGTGCGCTCGACCAGCAGCCGGTGCTCCTCAGAGACGTCGCCGGCCAGGAACGTGGCGTTGGTGTCACCGTGCACGCCGTCGATGTATGCGGTGACGTCGATGTTGACGATGTCGCCGTCTTCGATCACCGTTGAGTCGGGGATGCCGTGGCAGATGACCTCGTTCAGCGACGTACAGCACGACTTGGGGAATCCCTTGTAGCCCAGCGTCGATGGATAGGCGCCGTGGTCGACCATGTAGTCGTGCGCGATCCGGTCCAATGCGTCGGTCGTCACACCCGGCGCGACCGCCTTGCCCGCCTCGGCGAGCGCGCCGGCCGCGATCCGGCCCGCTACCCGCATCTTCTCGATCACCTCGGGTGTTTGCACCCACGGCTCGGTGCCCTCGTGCGCGGTCGGCTTGCCGACATACTCCGGGCGCGGGATCGACTTGGGCACCGGCAGTGTCGGCGACACCACACCGGCGGTCAGCGCAGAACGAACAGGACGAACAGGCATCCCACCAGGGTATCGGTATTGCGCCGGGTCAAGCACGGCCACGTCGGTGCAGCAACGACCGGCGTGGTCCTTTGATCTTCACCGAGCCACACACCACCCGGCCGGTCAGCACCACGTGCGGGGTGCCCTCGGCCGGCGCGGTCTTGCGGCGGTCGCTGGCGCTGCCGCCGTATACCTGAACGTCGTCGATCGATGCGCTGGCGCCGTCGGGCAGCCGGATCTCGACCGAGCCGAACCGCATGTCGAGTTCGATGACGACGACCGGTCCGGCGAATCGCGCCTTGACCAGGTCCAGCTCGACCGAGCCCATCCGGCGCACCAACGCCAGTCGGGTCGGCACGGCCCATTCACCGTGACGCTTGAGCGACCCGGCCCAGCCGCGCAGTTCGACGCGGTCGGCCGCCGACGTGACGATCGCGCCCGGCCCGGGCAGGTCACCGACGAGGCTGTCCAGCTCACTGCGGGTCCGCGCGTAGGACACCTGGGAGGAGCGCTCTTCGAACTCGCTGATATCGATCAGCCCGAGTGCAACCGCGTTGTGCAGGCGGCGCAGCGTGCCGTTGCGGTCGGCATCGGAGACCCGCAGTTCGGTCAGTTCGTCAGGGCGCGTCATGGCGGTACTAATCTACCGCTCGCGGGTGCATTGGCTGCGGCCACGAAGTCGTGGCGGCCAGGGCCGTCCCGGACAGCTGAGGCGAACAAATCCGCAGGAAATGCATTAGCGGCGTGAATAGGGACTGCCTATTCAACACCCGACAAATGATCCTGTTTCGGCTTCAAGAAAGCGTTAAGCCGCTACTTATCATTATTAGACTTGCGTATATCTGTTGTATAACGTCTGGACGTATAATCCATTTTATTGGACGTTCAGTCCGAATGCCGGAGGCGCCCGATCGGCCGCGTCGCAAACGTGCTTGTCGATTGCGGCGGCAGAGCGCTGACCTCGTGCTTTAGCACAGATGCCTCGACTTGTGCAGCGAAGGAAGCGACCGGCCGAGCTGTCCTGCGCGAGCCCTACGGTCCATTTTTCCTGCTCGAACGACGCCTAAGAGCAGGCTTAACGACGGCGTAACTTCGGCTGAGATTATTGTTAGAAAAAAGCTTAACTAACAGCCCGCCCTGTTATATGCTTCCCCACGTCGACGGCTCAATCGCTTGGGGGCAAAGACTCATGTACGAGCCAACGACTGTGGGGCGGCAACCCCACAATCCACCGAGACATACCGAGATTGGAGGCTCGCACATGAGTCGTAAGCATTCTACTGCGTTCGGCGTCGGCGCGGCTGTGGCCGGCGCGGCCATCGCCGCGTTCGTAGGCATGGGCACCGCCCACGCTGACACTCCGTTCCCCGACCCCTACAGCCCGCCGGACCCGTACGACGTTCTGTTCGGGGCTGCAGGCGACCAGGGCGTTGCCAACAACAACCTTGACCTTGTAGACGCAGCGCAAAACCCGACGAACTTCGAGGCGTTCATGAAGGCCGTCGACGGGTTCGAGTCCACCGCCGGTGACCACGGGCTGGAGAACCTGATCAACGCGCTGGACCCCAGCGCGTTCTATGAGCAGACCGGCGGCCTTGACCCTGGGTTTGCGGGCACCATCGCCGACTCCGGTGGGGCGTACCTCGTTCCGGACAGCACCCTCGGCTACCTCGCTACCGGTCTGGACTACGGCCTGCTGACCCCGACGGGGCTCACCTACGTGCTGACCCCCCTGATCGACATCCTGACGGGGCAGCCGTTCGGCTGAGCATGATCTTGGCGTCCGGGAAGCGCGAGCGGCCCGTTCGCTGACGGGGGGTGGCCGTCTGACTGGCGGGGCCGCACGGTCCCGCCGGTCAGATCGGCAATGCAAGACGCTCTGATCTCACATCTGAATACTGGTTAATCCAGTCCCTGATGGGGTGGCCGGCCCTGCCAAGACCGGCCAGCTCGACAACCTCGGAGGGGTGGGCTGTCAGCTCGATCATCAGGATCCTTTCGCCCGGCCGCTGCAGATAGCGCGGCCGGGCGACTGGCTTTCGAGCCACCCCGCACGGCCTTAAGCCAGGTAGCCCGCCGGCAGCATGTCGAACATGAACTTGGTCATCCGCACCGCGTACTCCGAACTGCCGCCCCCGACGATCAGCGACGCGAACGCCATGTCGCCGCGGTAGCCGGCGAACCAGGAATGCGAGCCGCCGGGGAATTCGGCCTCACCGGTCTTCCCGAACACCGCACCGCAGCCGGCGATCTCCTTCCCGGTGCCGTTGGTCACCACCAGTCGCATCATCGGGCGCAGCTCCTCAATCACCTTCGGGCTGATCGGCGTGGTATCGCCGGTGATCGTCGTTGGCCGTCCCTCAATCAGCCTGGGCACCGGCGTCTTGCCGGCGGCCACCGTCGCCGCGACCATCGCCATGCCGAACGGGGAAGCCAGCACCTTGCCCTGACCGAAGCCGTCTTCAGTGCGTTCGGCCAAATCGACCGTCGGCGGCACCGAGCCGGTGACCGTGTCGACGCCGTCCACCTGGTAATCCAGACCGATGCCGTACTGACTTGCCTCCTGCGTCAGACCGCGCGGCGGCATCCGGCTGGCCAATTCGGCGAACGTGGTGTTGCACGAACTGGCAAATGCCCGCGACATCGGCACCACGCCCAAATCGAAGCCGCCGTAGTTGGGGATGGTGCGATGTCCGATGTCGATCTGGCCGGGACATCCCAAAAGCGTGTTGGGGCTGGCCAAGTCGCGCTCGAGAGCCGCGCCTGCGGTGACCATCTTGAACGTCGACCCCGGTGGGTAGAGCCCTGTGGTGGCCAGCGGGCCGATCGCATCGGCGGCAGGGTTCTGCGCGACGGCGAGAATCTCCCCGGTCGAGGGCTTGATCACCACGATCATCGCCTGGCGAGTCTGGTTGTCCACCGCACGCTGAGCCGCATTCTGCACAGCGCGGTCCAGGCTGATCGAGACCGACGCAGCCGGTGACGGCTCCACCTCGTGCAGCACCGCGACGTCGACGCCGTTCTGGTTGACGCTGACCACCCGCCAGCCTGCTTGGCCGTCGAGTTGGTCGATCACCGCCTTCTTCACCTGACCCATCAAGGCCGGGGCGAAGTGGTAGTCGGTCGGCAGCAGCTCGGCTTGCGGGGTGATGACCACGCCGGGCAGATTGCCGATCGCTGGGGCGACATTGTTGTTGTCGTCAGTGCGCAGCGTGATCAAATCCATCGGTTTACCCAACGAGCTGGCCTGCTCGGCCAGCCGCTGCGGGTCGTTGAGCGTGTCGTCGAACGGGTGCAGCGCATCGATGACCGCACGAGCCGTTGTAATCAGGTAGCCGCCGGCCTTGGTGGCGTCGAGCGTGTAGTGGTAGAGGTAGCCGGGCGCCAGCACGTCGGTGCCGCCGAGTTCGTTGACCGCGGCACGTCGCGGCGGGTCGGCCCGCAGCGCGAACGTCTGATGCTCGCCGAGGCGTGGATGCAAGTCGGTGGTATTCCACCGGACCTGCCAATGTCCTTCGTAACGGGCCATTTTCAGCTGGCCGTCGTAGACCCATGTGCGGTTCTTTGGCAGATGCCAGGTGTAGCGATAGCTCACCGTGCCGATGTCTTCAGTGTACTTGGAGCCGAGAACCTGGGTGTCCAGGTGGCTGGCTTGCAGCCCGGCCCACGCGGCGTTGAGCGCTTCGCGCGCGTCGCTGGGAGCGTCGCTGAGTTCGGCGGCCGCCGCCGTGTCGCCGGTGGACAATGCGGCGAAGAACCGCTCGGCCGCCGGCGCCGGGCCCTCTGGACGCGGCGTACAGGCGGGCAAGGCGATTGTCGCGAGCAGCGCCAAGCATGTGGCTTGTGATGCCAATGTGGTTTTTGTTGCCATCGAGGCTGATGTTATGGAACCGTGCCGCAAGACCGGCGGAGGCGCACCGAGACTGGATCGTTACGTCGACCGAGGCTGCGTGGTCGGGTCGAGCCTGCGTTCAAGGCGCCGAGCCTGCGCTGAGGGTGGACGCCACCGGCGTGGCGTCGCCCAGAATGCAGACTCGACGCGCGGCGCACGGGGAGACGGCGCACGGGGCGCACGGCGTGCACCAAGAGAAAGCGCTCTAGTCCAGCAGGACCGTCGCGAAGGTGCCGACCTCGACGAAGCCGACCCGATCGTAAGTAGCCCGCGCGACCGTGTTGAAGTCGTTGACGTACAAGCTGGCGATGCGTCCCGTGCCCACGATCACTGCTGCCAGCGTCGCCGTGCCGCCGGTGCCCAGACCTCGGCCGCGCCACTCGGGATGTACCCACACGCCTTGAATCTGGCTGACCGACGGCGACTGGGATCCGACTTCAGCTTTGAAGACCACCTCGCCGTTTTCGAAGCGAGCCCACGCGCGGCCGGCAGCGATCAGGTTGGCGACCCGGCGCCGATAACCGCGGCCGCCATCGCCGACCCGCGGATCCACCCCCACCTCGCCGATGAACATGTCGACCGCCGCCACCAGATAGGTGTCGATCTCGTCGGGCCGCACCTGGCGCACACCTGGATCAATGTCACACTTCGGCATCGAGCTCAGCGACATCAGCGGCTGGTGCTCACGCACATCGCGGGCCGGCCCCCAGGCAGGCTCCAGTCGCTGCCACATCGGCATCACCAGCTCGGACCGGCCGACCAGTGACGAACACCGCCGCGACGAGGTCAGCGCCGCGTCGGCGAACGCATACAGGTCGCTCAGCCGGCCGCGCAGCGGAATCAGGTTCGCGCCGGCGTAGCACAGCGACTCGTCGGGCCCGCGGCGCGTCCACAGCTCGCCACCGATCGAATTGGAGTCAAGGCCGTGATCGGCCACCCGCGCGGCGACCATGCACGATCCGATCGGATCGTCGGCGAAGACACGGCGCACCGCGGCGCCGTCGCGCACTACCGACACCCGTCGCTCGTTGACCATGCGACGAATGGGCGGAGCCGACATGGAAGACTCTTTCTGGCTCTTTCAGCGACCAAATATTGTTGCCCGAACGGGCCACGTCTCAGCTTACGGTCACAACAGGGGAACCGCTTGCTGTTGTGCCCGTGGCGCCCTTCTCCTCGGCGAGCCGCATGGCTTCTTCGATCAGCGTCTCGACGATCTGCGCCTCGGGCACGGTCTTGATCACCTCACCACGGACGAAGATCTGGCCCTTGCCGTTGCCCGACGCGACGCCGAGGTCAGCCTCGCGGGCCTCCCCCGGGCCGTTGACGACGCAACCCATCACGGCCACCCGCAGCGGCACGTCAAGGCCGTCGAGTCCGGCACTGACTTCGTTGGCCAGGGTGTAGACGTCGACCTGGGCGCGACCGCACGACGGACACGACACGATCTCCAGCCCGCGCGGCCGCAGGTTCAGCGATTCGAGGATCTGAATGCCGACTTTCACTTCCTCGACCGGTGGCGCGGACAACGACACCCGGATGGTGTCGCCGATGCCGCGCGACAGCAGCGCGCCGAACGCGACTGCGGATTTGATCGTGCCCTGGAAAGCCGGGCCGGCCTCGGTGACGCCGAGGTGCAGCGGGTAGTCGCACCGGGCGGCCAGCTGCTCGTAGGCGGCGACCATCACCACCGGGTCGTTGTGCTTGACGCTGATCTTGATGTCGCCGAAGCCGTGCTCCTCGAACAGCGAGGCCTCCCACAGCGCCGACTCGACCAGCGCCTCAGGCGTGGCCTTGCCGTACTTCTCCATGAACCGCTTGTCCAGCGAACCCGCGTTGACGCCGATCCGGATCGGGATTCCGGCCGCCGCGGCCGCCTTGGCGACCTCGCCGACCCGGCCGTCGAATTCCTTGATGTTGCCGGGGTTCACCCGCACCGCGGCGCAGCCGGCGTCGATGGCGGCGAAGATGTACTTCGGTTGGAAGTGGATGTCGGCGATGACGGGGATCTGGCTCTTCTTGGCGATCGCCGGTAACGCGTCGGCGTCTTCTTGGCGCGGGCACGCCACCCGGACGATGTCGCAGCCGGCGGCGGTCAACTCGGCGATCTGCTGCAGGGTCGAGTTGATGTCGTGCGTCTTGGTGGTGCACATCGACTGCACCGAAATCGGGTAATCGCTGCCTACCCCGACATCGCGGACCATCAGCTGCCGCGTCTTGCGTCGTGACGCCAGCGTGGGCGCAGGGGCCGCGGGCATACCCAGACCTGTGGTCACGGTTTGCCTTCTCTCCCTTTCTCGCTAGGTCTACTGGAACAGCCGGATCGGGTTGACCACGTCGGCGGTGACGGTCAACAGCATGTATCCGACTACCAGTACCAACACTACGTAGGTTGCGGGCATCAGCTTGAGGTAGTTGACCGGCGCAGCCGCGACCATGCCGCGGGCCGACCGAAGCATGTTGCGCAGCTTTTCGAACACCGCGATCGCGATGTGCCCGCCGTCGAACGGCAGCAAAGGCACCAGGTTGATGACGCCCAGGATGAAGTTCAGCTGCGCCAGGAACAACCAGAACGCCATCCAGACGCCGTGGTCGACGGTGTCTCCGCCGATGATGCTGGCCCCGACGACGCTGATCGGCGTATCAAGGGAGCGTTGCCCGCCGCCGATCGCATGGACCAGCGCGCCGACCTTGGTCGGAATGGCGACCAGCGACTTGCCCAGCAGGACCGACAGGTTGCCGGTGAAGGTGAAGGTGGCCGGGACCGCGGTGGCCACGTTGTACCGGGTGGGGCCGGGTGCCGAGCCCATCACGCCGATCACCCCGATCGTCGCCGGCTTCGCGCCCTCTTGGCCGTCGCTCACCCAACGCTGCCGCTGGACGATGTCGACGTACTTGGTCATCGTCTGGCCGTCGCGCTTGATCAGGACCGGAACGGTGCCGTGCAGTTTTTGCACCGCGGCGGCCATGTCGGAGAAATCGGTGACCGGCGTGTCGCCGACCTTGAGCACCACGTCGCCGGCTCGTATCCCGGCGGCGGCCGCAGGCCCGTCCCCGGCGCACTTCTCGAACTGGCCTTGCTTGGTTTCCGAAGCGGCACAAGCAGTTTGACCGATCACCGCGGACGGGTGCAGGTTCGGCAATCCCCAAGTGACGGCGATGGCGTAGATCAGCACCAGGCCGATGACGAAGTTCATGCCCGGACCGGCGAACAAGACCGCGACGCGCTTCCAGGTTTTCTGCTTGTACATCGCCCGGTCGAGTTCGTCAGGCGCAAGCTCCTCGACTGACGTCATGCCGGCGATGTCGCAGAACCCGCCGGCCGGAATGGCCTTGACGCCGTACTGCGTCTCGCCGCGGCGAGTCGACCACAGCGTCGGCCCGAAGCCCACAAAATAGCGGCGCACCTTCATCCCGGTCGCCAGGGCGACCCACATGTGGCCGCACTCGTGCAACGCCACTGAAATCAAGATGGCGAGCGCGAACAACACGATGCCGATAACGAACATCATCGGGTTGGTAGGACCTCCTGTGTGACTCGCTCAATTAACTGCCGGGCCTTCTTGCGGGCCCAGCGCTGCGCGTCGAGTACTTCTTCCACGGTAGCGGGTGCGGCGCTCCACTGGTCGGCGGCGCTCAGGACGTCGGCAATCGTGCCCACGATGGCCGGGAAGCCGATCCGGCCCGCCAGGAAGGCCTCCGCGGCTTCTTCGTTGGCGGCGTTGTATACCGCGGTCATGCAGCCACCCGTCTCGCCGGCCTGTCGGGCCAGCCCGACAGCCGGGAAGACCTGGTTGTCCAGCGGCTCGAAGTCCCAGCTCGACGCGGTGGAGAAGTCGCAGGCCGCGGCCACGGCGGGCACTCTGGCCGGCCAGCCCAGCGCCAGCGCGATCGGCAACTTCATGTCCGGCGGGCTGGCCTGGGCGATCGTTGAGCCGTCGGTGAACGTGACCATGGAATGCACGATCGACTGCGGGTGCACGACGACCTCGATGCGCTGGTAGGGGACGCCGAACAGCAGGTGGGCTTCGATGAGCTCAAGTCCCTTGTTGACCAGCGACGCCGAGTTCAAGGTGTTCATCGGGCCCATCGACCAGGTCGGGTGCGCGCCGGCCTGCTCGGGCGTGACGTGCTCGAGGTCGGCGGCCGACCAGCCGCGGAACGGCCCGCCGGACGCGGTGAGCACCAGCTTGGCGACCTCGTCTGGGGAGCCACCGCGCAGGCATTGCGCCAGCGCGGAGTGCTCGGAGTCCACCGGCACGATCTGGCCCGGCCGCGCCGCCTGCAACACCAGCGGTCCGCCCGCGATCAAGGATTCCTTGTTCGCCAGGGCCAGGCGGGCGCCCGTGGCCAGCGCGGTCAGCGTGGGCTGCAGCCCGAGTGCGCCGACCAGCGCATTGAGCACGACGTCGGCCTCGGTGTTCTCGATCAGCCGGGTGACCGCGTCGGGTCCCTGATAGGTGACGTCGCCGACAGTCTGCGCGGCGCACTCGTCGGCGACGGCGACGTTGGTGACGCCGGTCTCGGCGCGTTGCCGGGCGAGCAGGTCCGGGTGGGCGCCGCCGGCGGCCAGGCCGACCAGCTCGAAGCGCTCCGGGTTGGCGGCGATGACCTCCAGCGCCTGGGTGCCGATGGAGCCGGTGCTGCCCAGCACCAAGACCTTCCGGCGACCCTCGAGTGTGACGCCAGCTTCACGTTCGGCGCCGAGTGTGAGGCTAGCTTCACGTTCGGCGGGGCCGTCGGCACGGTTGGTCACCCACTTATTGTGCCGCGCCTGCCAGCTGCCCGGCGAGTCCCGATATGCCAGAATGTCCAGGCACAGCCAACGCCAACCGGAGGAGTCGCCGTGGCCAGTACCGAGGTGCAGCGCTACAGCAGCGGCGTCGACGTCGCCGAGGTGCCGTCCGCGCACTGGGGCTGGAGCAGGATCAACCACCGCAACTGGCAAATCGTCGGGCTGTGCATGGTCGGCCTGCTGCTGGCGATGCTGGACGGCAATCATGTCGGCCACATCGAGAACTGGTTCTTGATCGGCTTCGCGGCCCTGGTGCTCTTCTTCGTCGTGCGTGACTGGTGGGGCCGCCGACGCGGCTGGCTGAGGTAGGCCTGGCAGCTAGCCGTCTGCAGCGAGCTGGCCGCACGCGGCGGCGATCTCGCGGCCGCGGGTGTCGCGCACCGTGCAGGTCACCCCGCTGGCCCGGATCCGCCGGACGAACTCGCGCTCTGCCGGCTTAGGGCTGGCGTCCCAGTCGCTGCCCGGCGTCGGGTTCAGCGGAATGAGGTTCACATGCACCAGCGGGCCGAGCGCGCGATGCAGCCGCTTGCCCAGCAAGTCTGCGCGCCACGGCTGATCGTTGACGTCGCGAATCAGGGCGTATTCCACCGAAACCCGCCGACCGGTCATGTCGGCGTAATAGCGGGCGGCATCCAACGCTTCGGCGATCTTCCAGCGGTTGTTGACCGGCACCAGCGTGTCGCGTAGCTCGTCGTCAGGTGCGTGCAGCGACAGCGCCAGCGTCACCGGGAGTCGCTCGTCGGCCAGTTTGCGGATCGCCGGGGCCAGTCCGACCGTCGACACCGTCACCGAGCGGGCAGAGATTCCGAAATCAGACGTGATGCGACGCACCGCCGCCAGCACCCTGGCGTAGTTGGCCAGCGGCTCGCCCATCCCCATGAAAACCACGTTGGACAGCCGGTCTCCCCAGTCCTCCCGCAGCGTCAGGGCCGCGGCGCGGACCTGCTCGACGATCTCAGCGGTCGACAGGTTTCGCGTCAGTCCGCCCTGCCCGGTGGCGCAGAACGGGCAGGCCATGCCGCAGCCCGCCTGCGAGGAAATGCAGACCGTGTTGCGCTGCGGGTAGCGCATCAGCACCGACTCGAAGTTGGCACCGTCGAGCGCCCGCCATAGCGTCTTGCGGGTCTGGCCGTCGTTGCACGCAATGTCGCGGGTCGCGGTCAGCAGCTTGGGGAAGAGGGCCTCGGCCACCTGACCGCGGACCGCGGTCGGCAAGTCGGTCATCTGCTGCGGGTCGGCGATCAGCCGGTCGTAGTACTGATGCGCGAGTTGTTTCGCGCGAAACGGCGGCAGGCCCAGTGCCGCGACGGCGTCGATGCGCTCGCTCTCGTCGAGGTCGGCCAGATGCCGCGGTGGCAGCCCTCGCCGCGGCGCCTCGAATACCAGTTGCTGCTTCATGTCACAACCAGTATGGGCGGCGGCAGCGGTCCTCAGCGCACCAGCGTCAGGACGGTCCAGGTCGCGACCGCCGACGGCAATGTTCCGTCCAGACGATCCATCAGACCGCCGTGGCCGGGCAGAATCCGGCCCATGTCCTTGATACCCAGGTCGCGCTTGATTTGTGATTCCACCAAGTCGCCGAGGGTGGCAGTAGCCACCAGCGTGAAGCCCAGCAGCACCCCGACCCAGATCGGTTTGTGCGCCAACAGGATTGCTGTCAGAGCGGTTGCGGTGACCCCGAACAACAGCGAACCGGCCAGCCCCTCCCAGGACTTGTTCGGGCTGATTGCCGGGACCATCGGATGCTTGCCGAACATCACTCCCACGGCGTAGCCGCCGACGTCCGAGCACACCACCCCGATCATCAGGCAGAACACCCGCCCGGCCCCGTCGTGCGGATACACCAGCAGCACACCGAACGACGCGAACAGCGGCACCCAGGCGGCCAGGAAGAGCGTCGCCGCGACATCCCTGAGGTAATTGGCCGATCGTGAATCGGCGCTGGTGGAGCCGTGCGGCGCAGGCGCACCTCTGAGGTTCAACCGCCAGAACATGCAAACCACCGCCGTGGCGCCGAAGCCGGCCAGCGCGCCGGCCGCATGAAACGGCCAGGTCAGCCAGACCATGACCTGGCCGCCGACCAAGAGCGGGATGACGGGGATGACGAAACCCGCCTCCCGCAGTCGCCGCACCACTTCGTGAGTCGCCACCGCGATCGCGGCCGCGACCAGCGGAAGCCACAGGATTTTCTTGAAAATCAAGATCGCGATGATGCTGCAACCGATGGCCCCACCGACAGCGATGGCAGCAGGCAGGTTCCGGCCAGCCCGCGACTTCTTCTTTCTTGGCTTCTTGGCCTCTTTTTCCACTTTTTTCGCGGGCACTTGCACCGACCCTTTGGCCGGGGTGTCTGCGCCGGTATCAGTGTCTGCCACGGGCGTCTTTCGCTGAGCGGCCGCTAGACCTCCAGCAGCTCGCCTTCTTTGTGTTTGACCAGCTCATCGATCTGGTTCACGTACTGATGCGTGGTCTTGTCCAGGTCCTTCTCTGCGCGCGCGACCTCGTCCTCGCCTGCCTCGCCATCCTTGCGGATGCGGTGCAGTTCTTCCATCGCCTTGCGGCGGATGTTGCGCACCGACACCCTGGCGTCTTCCCCCTTGGCCTTGGCTTGCTTGACGAGTTCGCGACGGCGTTCCTCGGTCAGCTGGGGTACCGCAACCCGGATCAGCGTGCCGTCGTTGGTCGGGTTCAGGCCCAGGTCGGAGTTGCGAATCGCGGTCTCGATCGGCCCGAGCTGGCTCGCCTCGTACGGCTTGATGACGACTAGGCGCGCCTCGGGAACATTGATGCTGGCCAGCTGGGTGATCGGGGTGGCCGCACCGTAGTAATCGATAACGATGCGGGAGAACATGCCCGGGTTGGCGCGGCCGGTTCGGATCGTCGACATGTCGTCACGACTCACCGATACGGCTTTTTCCATCTTCTCTTCGGCGTCGAAGAGAGTTTCGTCAATCATCTATGCGCCGCTCCTTCTCATCGCTGCGCTCTGCGTCGTCGCCGGCGCGCACTTGCGCCGCTCCTGTCAGGTAGTGACCAGCGTTCCGATCTTCTCACCCGCAACCGCGCGAGCGATATTGCCGTCGGTAAGCAGGTTGAAGACCAGAATCGGCATGCCATTGTCCATGCACAAGCTGAACGCGGTGGCATCGGCCACCCGCAGGCCTCGGTCGATGACTTCGCGGTGCGTGATCGCGGTGAGCAGCTCGGCTCGCGGATTGACCCGGGGATCCTCAGCGAACACACCATCGACCGCCTTGGCCATCAAGACCACATCGGCGCCGATCTCCAATGCCCGCTGCGCGGCGGTGGTGTCAGTCGAGAAGTACGGCAACCCCATGCCGGCACCGAAGATCACCACCCGTCCTTTTTCCAGGTGGCGCCGCGCCCGCAGCGGAATGTACGGCTCGGCGACCTGGCCCATCGTGATCGCGGTCTGCACCCGCGTGACGATGCCCTCTTTTTCTAGAAAGTCTTGCAGGGCGAGGCTATTCATGACGGTGCCGAGCATCCCCATGTAATCGGACCGGGTGCGCTCCATGCCGCGTTGCTGAAGCTGGGCGCCACGGAAAAAGTTGCCGCCGCCGATAACAACAGCGACCTGCACGCCGGTGCGGACCACCTCCGCGATCTGGCGGGCCACCAGCGCCACCACGTCGGGATCGAGCCCGACCTGTCCGCCACCGAACATTTCGCCGCCGAGTTTGAGTAGCACGCGGGTGTACTTAGGCCGACTCGCCGGGGTGCCGGCGGAGTATTCGTCGTCCGCCAACGCATCAGCGCCGTTGCGGCTCGTCGGCTCCTGCTCCGTCATCAGACTCCTCGCATCGGAGGGCGCCATCCAGCTGTCCCCCAAGACGACTATCCCAAAGGGCAGAGTCCATCCTGCCTTATGCCCAGGCTGCGCGTCCCGAGAGTCAACCGGATTGCCGTGTGCAGCCTGGGTCAACTGCGTAGGGACCCGATGCGCCCGCTGCGGACCTGCGCCTGAGCGCGCTGCTCGGCCAACCTGCGGTAGCCGCCGCACGTTCGGTCCGCGGGCATGGCCGGCCCTCACTACGAGGACGCGGTGAGGCCGCGAGTCGCCGGCACTCCAGCAGCGTACCGTCCGGCGCGAATCGCGATCCGTGCAGCGGACATTGCCAGGACTAGGTGGCGTCATTCCAGTTCACGAGGCCGCCCAGATGCGGACATGCCGGCGAAACCTGATGTCGCACACCGTTAACCGCGCGACGCGCCTGCAGATGCCAGGGCGGCCCACTGACGACGCTACCTTCGGTCGGCGCAGTGGCGCCTAGCCGTGCGATCGGCATCAGCCAGCCTTCGGACATATACCCGGCCGCGGGGAACCGGAAACGAAGCCGTGATGCCGATTTTGATTCGTCGAATTCGGCAGGTGTTGCGCATCACAGGATTTGACGTCTTCCCTCTACCAGCGATTTGGACTCGCCTTGCGACCGTCGCAGATTTGCAGGCCCTCAAAGAGGTTTGACCGTTCGACAGCACGGGAATCCGCCGACACGCGGGGCAGCTAGTCAACGAAGATTGGGCTCGCGCCGCCGACCCGGTCAAGAAATCCGGCCGGGCTCAGTGAGATAGCTCGGATATACGAGCCAACGAGGAGGACTCCATGTCAGACGACAACAAGAGTGGACCCGAAGAAGGCGTGCGCGGCGTCGTCGAAGGCGTGAAGGGTAAGGCCAAGGAGGCCGTCGGAAACGTCTTGGGTCAAGACGACCTCGCCCGCGAGGGCAAGGCCCAGCAGGACAAGGCCGAGGCCCAGCGTGACGCCGCCAAACACGAGGCGGAGGCGGAGGCGGCTCGCGGCAGCGCCGCGACCGCAGAGAAGAAGCAGGAATCCCACCAGAACTAGCTCGTAACGATGATGGGCCCGGTCCAGGCGACCGGGCCCATCATTTTGTGTTCAGTTAAAACTGCCTGCCACAGCGGCTTTCACCCAAACAGTGGGAATGCCCGTTTGCGGGCCAGCGCGTCCATCCCATGCTGAATGCTGCCTTGCACCTCGTCATACTTGCGTTCAACGTATTCGTCATCCTCGGCGCGATCAGGGTCGTTGTCGAGCTCGACTGCGGGCATGAATCGAGTCCTGATCTTGGCCGGCAGTGGCAGCTGCGGCAGTGCGGCCGGGGCAATTCCCCACGGCAGTGAGATCGCGAGCGGAAACACTTTGAGCCGCAACAACCGGTCGAGTCGCAAAGCCCGCGAAAGCTGGTCACCGCGAATCAACACCGGCATCGCGTCGGCGCCTCCCACGGTCGCGATCGGCACGATCGGCACCCCGGCGCGAATCGCCATCTTCACGAATCCTTTGCGCCCGGCCAGGTTCGCCTGGTCGCGCTCAGTCCACGGCCGCAACGAATCCACCTCGCCGCCGGGCCACAGCGCTACATCGCGCCCTTCGGCCAGCGCGGTCGCAACAGCGTCGGGGGCCGCCGGCAGCACACCCATTGAACGGAAGTACCGGCCGAAACCCGGAAGAGCCATCAGCGCGTCGTGGGCAGTGCCGTGCAGCGGACGCTCCACGCCGAACCGCCGCCACCACTGTAGACCGACCGTCCACGCATCCCACACGAACGGCGCACCCGAATGGATGCCGATCAACAGCGCCGGCGGGTCTCCGATGTTCTCCCAGCCGTCGATCTCCATTCGGAACCAGTAGTCCACCAACGTGTTCCAGAAGAATTTTTGGCGCTGCAGCGCTGCCTCATCTGGACCGCTGAGGTCCCATTCGCCGGCTCGCTCAGCCACCCAACCGCTGAGGCCGCCACCTTGGCCCTCGCGGCGGTCCGCCATCTTGGCCCGGGCCTGCTCAGCCTGTTCTTGTGCCTGCTCACGCACGCTCGCCGGTCTGTGGTCCCTCGAAGTCATGCGGTTCTCCAATTGGGCTATGCGCCAGATGAATTACAGGTGTGACTGCCCCGCGTCACAACGTATGACGCGGGGAGCCGACAATGTGCCTAGTGCCTACTCAGACGCTGGTGTTAGGCGTTGTTCGTCCACAGCAGGACGTCCTGCACACCGTCGTTGTAGACGACTTCGGTGGGCGGGGCACCGGTGACGTCGAAGTAAAGCGTCCCGCTGGCCTGGTTGCCCTGGGTGATCGGCGCCGGGTTAAGCCCGTTAGGAAGCGGCGCCGAGTCGATTACCCGGTACTGCTGGCCGCCGTTACCGGCGCGGGCGTTGAAGTCGGAAACCAGCGGCGTCACCGTTCCGCTGTTCGCCTGTGCGGTGAGGTTCGCCTGGTAAAGGTGACCCTTCGGTGTGTAGCCCGGAATCGTCGTGTTGGACGGCTGCAAGTTGCTCACTGTGTAGGCGGTTACCAACTGGCCGTCAGCGAGCTGCTCACTGGTGCCGAATCCCTGCACGGTAGGCGGAGCAGCAACCGCTGTCGCCGCGGTGAAAACCCCGGCCGCCGCGATACCGGCAGCCCCGATGGCCATCTTTACCGTAGTCGAACTGAACTTCACGCTAACTCCTCTCGTTTTCGTGATGTCCGATTTTGTTCGGGCGGTTCCGCTCCGCAACGAAGTCGCGGCGGGCACCACTCGTCGTATCCAATACCCGCCGACGCTGTCTTCAAAACCACCGTCGAAAGTTGAATTACGCATGCGGTATTCAATGCCGGTCCGAGGCGAGAGTCTTTTCGTCAGCATCGTCCCGCTGTACGCCAATTCACCAAGCTCAGCGAATTGCGGTGCTCAGAAACGATTTTCCGGGCCAACGACAGCCCAGATCGTCGTCCCGGCCGCGCTGACGTAGCTACCCCAAACTCGGCTGCTGGCGGCGACGAGATCGAGTCCGGAGACAGCGTCCCCGGAGGACTCTCGATGCGGCGGCTCCGCCATGCCCGCGTATTGCACAGCGACCGCCACGGTCGATCCGGTCGTTTCCAGCCGAAGAGCCAGATCGCTGCCCGCATCCGCGAGAACCACTTCAACCAGCTCGCTAGCGACGACGGACACCGCATGGATGAAGTCGGTCCTCGACCACGCCGTCAACCACTGAGCGACCAGATCGCGGGATCGGTGAACGCTGCTCTGCACTGCCGGCAATGATGCTGCAGCGCGCCGTCGGTACCGGCGCAATCCGTGGGCAGCCAGTTGCGCGATCGCGGATCGCACTGTTGCGTAGACAGGAACGTAGCGCGTTATACCGTTGCGATGCAGTGCATTTCGTCCCTGATCAGCATCGCATACCAGACCGATGGGGATGTCTAGCCATTCGGCGACCTGCCATCGGGCGCTGGTGAACACTGCCCACGCCGAATCGTCGCGAACGGTCAGCCCGTTGACGTCGACGATGACAGCAGAAGGCTCATCCAGTGCGGCTTTGACGATGGCGTCGCGCAGCGAGACGTAAGTTGTGGCGTCAAGCAGACCGTCGACGGTGAGCACCCGGGTGTCCGCGACAGCAGAAGCGCTGATGCGCATTTCGCTGCGGTGGCCGGCCACGAGTCACTCTTCGACTCAAGGCCGCTGCAGAATAGGACAACTCACCGTTTCACCCGACCAAACATCAACTCGCAACCGCTAGCTACCCGATGCGCAACTTACCCTGCGAAATCAGGGTTGTCATCTGCGGCTCATCGGCTCACCTGTGGACGTGTTCAGCAGGTCACGGTGGCGGAGTCAGGCCGGTACAGCGTCAGTCTCTCGCTCCCACGCCCGATGCTTGGCCACCGCAGCCGCGAAGTCCTCGAAGAACTGCTCCGAAAGGTCGTCTTGAGCCGCCGTAGTCGACACGACACCGGCGGCGGCCACCACATCCTGGCCGTCGGCAAGTGGCTCGCTGATCCCGGCTTTGCGGAGCAGGTCGATTCCCGCACCGAATGCTGCCACCGCTTTCAGATGCTTGTAGGACTCGGTAACGAAATGCAGTGCGTAGCCGTCGTTTCCGAGCGTCTCCATCGCCCGCGGTCCACAGGGCACGACGACCGCGTCGTAGAGGACCGACGCCACACTGGTGTAGGACCGGTCAACCTCGACCTCTCCCCCGGACCCGCCCGACAGCGTGCCGCCCGCGGTGGGCGCCAGCACCTCGGCGTTCGCCCCGCGTTTGCGCATCGCCTCGACGAACCGCTCAACCCCACGCACGTCGACGCCGTCGGCAGCCAGCACCGCGATCTTGCGCGTTTCGATGCTGTCGGTGGCGGTGTCCAGCTGCGAGAGCGCTGGTGAGACGGCCGGCTTGTCGCCGACGGCCCGCTCCTCGGGTTCGGGAAGGCCAAGCTCCGCAGCCACCCGGGCCGCTAGGTCATGGTCGACCAGGTTTAGTTGATCGACGACGCGCGAACGGATTTCGATGCTCTCGACATGTCCGAGCTCGAACGCGTAGGCGGCCACGATGTGTTTAGCCTCGACTGGGGACATGCTGTTCCAGAACATCCGCGCCTGACTGTAGTGGTCCTTGAAGCTTTCGGCCCGTTGACGGATTTTGTGGCCGTCCACCTTCTGGGTGTAGTGGCGAAAGACGTTCTCGTTGGCCAGTGCAGGGCAGCCCCCGCCCACCGAATTGGGGTAATAGTTGGTCTTGCCCTTCGGGACAGTGAATTGGCTGTAACCGTCCTGCTGATTGTTATGGACGTCGGCGACCGGTCGATTCACCGGCAAATGAACAAAGTTGGGCCCGCCCAAGCGGATCAGCTGGGTGTCCAGGTAGGAGAAATTGCGGAACTGCAGCAGCGGATCGTTGGTGAAGTCGATACCCGGCACCACATTGGCGGTGCAGAAGGCCACCTGTTCGGTTTCCGCAAAGAAGTTGTCCGGGTTGCGGTTGAGTACCATCTTACCCACCGGATGGACCGGAACCTGTTCTTCGGGAATGATTTTCGTAGCATCCAAAAGGTCGAAGTCAAACTTGAACTCGTCGCTCTCCGGCACCAGCTGTACGCCGAGCTCCCATTCCGGATACTGGCCGGCCTCGATGCAATCCCACAGGTCGCGCCGATTGAAGTCGGGGTCTTTGCCGGCGACTTTCTGGCATTCGTCCCATACCAGCGAATGCACCCCGAGCCGCGGCTTCCAGTGGAACTTCACGAACGTGCCCTCGCCCTTGGCGTTGACGAAGCGGAACGTGTGGACGCCGAAGCCCGGCATCATCCGGTAGCTGCGCGGCAACGCGCGATCCGACATCAGCCACATGATGGTGTGCAGGGTCTCGGGCTGCAGCGAGACGAAATCCCACAGGTTGTCATGCGCTGATTGCGCCTGCGGAATTTCGTTGTGCGGTTCGGGCTTAACCGCGTGCACGAAATCCGGGAACTTGATGCCGTCTTGGATGAAGAAGACCGGGAAGTTGTTGCCGACCAGGTCGTAGTTGCCCTGGTCGGTGTAGAACTTGGTGGCGAAGCCGCGGACGTCGCGGACGGTGTCGGCCGAGCCGCGGGATCCCGCCACGGTGGAGAACCGCACGAAGACCGGCGTCTGCTTGCCGGGTGTGATCAAGAATTTCGCGACCGTGTAGTCGGCCAGCGAGTCGTCATAGGGCTCGAAGTACCCGTATGCCCCGGCACCACGGGCATGTACCACGCGCTCCGGGATGCGCTCATGGTCGAAGTGGGTGATCTTTTCCCGAGCGTGGAAATCCTCTAACAACGTGGGGCCGCGCTCACCAACGGTCAACGAATCGTCGGTGTCGTCGACCCGAACGCCCTGCTGGGTGCTCAGATATCCGGTTGCACGCTCGACCCGGTAACCCTCGAGCTGATGTTGCTTTGAATTTGAGTCGTTGGACGTCATCGCGCATCCCCTTCAGCCGAAGAATCATCAAAAGTGGTTACCGGCAACCGTGTTGGCACTGGGCCGCTCACCGCCCGCTAACCCGGCGGTTGTGCTTCTTGATCGCGTCGACCAGTGCCGATTTGTCCATCGCCGATCGTCCGCGGATGTCGAGCCGGCGGCCCACGTCGAGCAGATGTTTCTTGCTGGCGTTGGCGGCCACTCCCTCCGCCGAGGGCGCCGGGTTGTTCAGACCGCCGCGTTCGGCGCGCTTGTCTGACGGGCCCTTCTTTTTCTTGGGCAGCCAACGGTCGCCGACTTTTTCGAAGCTGTGCTTGAGCGCCGCGTAGGCGACCCGGTGGGCGCGTTCCTCGCTGCCATACTCGTCAGCGGCCGCATCATGCGCCTTGGTGAATGTGCGCTGCGCTTTGGCGCTCGACTTTTGCAAAGTGCTGGGCAACTCGTCTTTCTTCGGCTTGCCGCCCTTTGTTGTTTTCGGCATGGCTTACCTTTCGATCTTGATGTCGTTACCTTTCGGCTGCCTGCTGTGCCATTGCGTAGGCCAGCTGTAGGAAGTCAGCACCGGCCAACGCGGTGAAACCGCCCGCGATCAAACGGGTCAACCGGGGGGCGAAGATCAGCCCGATGGCGAACGCGGTGGCGACCCACATGTCCAGGCAGAAGGGGCATGTCAGCAGCTCCCCCAGACTGTGCCGAAGAGGGCTGGAGTTTCGGGTTTCCTCGTGCACCTCCGCCGGACCGCCGGTGCCTGCATAGCGCACGAACGGCGCTCTGATCGGACTGGTTACCGCATCCTTGCTCAGCGTGCGGGAGAGCTTGTGGGAGCCCAGCGTCACGGTGACGAGGTCCTGGGTCCGCCATCGGTCGGGCAGCCTGTGCCCGGTAACTGCGGCGATGACCGCCGTCAGCATCACCACGCTGCTGTACACCCCCAGGATCGCTGCGTAACCGCTCAACGGCCGCGGGTTGTCACCCCGATAGGCGTCTGCTTCCTGTCGGGCGCGCTCGGCCACGCCGTTGGTCATCTTGCTCATGTTGTCCATCACTGCTTCCGGGTTTCGTTGGCACGCTGATTACCCGGTGTCGATGCCGTGCAATCCACGCCAGGCCCCGGCTGGCTGAAGGGCCGCTGCGTGATTTGGTCGTCTGCGGGGTCACGTTGGTCGACTCCAACTTCCACCACGTGGTGGCGTGGCACCGCGCGTTCCTCGACATCGGCAAGGAGGTGCCGTGTTGGCGGATCCTCGGGCTGATCGGCCGGTCAGGTTCTGAACTCGTCCGCGTCCTGCTCGGCGACGAGCTGGCCGACGGGCACGGCTCGCACGTCGAAAAGCTGCACACCCGCTACTTCGTCGACTCCGCGGCGGCGGTGCGCCCCCTGCCCGGTGCGCGGGAGTTGCTGGAGGCGATCGCAGAGCTGGGCTGGCGAGCGGTGCTTGCCACGTCGGCAGGCGAGGAGGAGCTCGCCGTGCTGCGAGCTGCGCTCGACGCGGAAGACCTGATCTGCTCGGTGACGTCGTCAGCCGACGCCGATCGTGCGAAACCGCATCCCGACATCGTCGCCAGCGCGCTGAAGCGCATCGAGGCCGAGCCCGCAGAGGCGATCATGCTCGGCGACACCGTCTGGGATGTGCACGCGGGCCGACGAGCCGGTGTACCGACCGCGGCCGTGCTCAGCGGCGGGATCGGGCGGGAGGCCTTGGAACACGCGGGCGCCGCCGCGATCTACGCCGGACCGCTCGAGGTCCGCGCACACCTGGACGAGTTCGGCCAACTCGTTCGGCTGTAACGACTTTCGCGGCTTCAGCCCAGGTGCGCCGACAACAACCAAGCGGGCACGGACGTACGCCCGTTGCCCTCGTCGCGCAGGTCCACTACGGGGAAGTCGGCGAGAGCACCAACAGGGAAGTTGGCATGAATCCGGGCCGGCCGTATCTCATCGATGACCCAGTATCGCGACACGACGGCGCGCAGTTCGTCTTCGGTGACGGGGTTGGCCGGACTGTCTGGCATTCCCGCTCGGTCGAAGACCAGTACGAAGTAAGAGGCGCCGGGCGCGGCCGCGCGCACGATTGATTGCTGGTAGCCGTCGCGCAGCTCGACAGGCATCGAGTGAAAAAGCGTGCTGTCCACAATCGTGTCGAACCGGCCTTCAGAACCCGTCGGCCAGCTAGTGAAGTCGGTGATGTCGGCCACCTCGAACGACGCGTTGGCCAGCCCACGCTTGGCCGCCTCGGCCTTGGCCAACTCGATGGCAGTGGGCGAGGCGTCCAGCCCGACGGTGTTGTGCCCCAGCGCCGCCAGGTGCAGCGACAGGGCCGCCTCGCCGCAGCCCGCATCAAGCACGTCGCCCTTGATCTTGCCCTGATCAATCAGCGCCGCCAGCTCCGGTTGCGGCTCACCGAGACTCCATGGCGGTCGGGCGCCTGCCCCGAACTGGGCTGCCTCGCCGCGGTAGGCCGGATCGAAATCGAAATCAAACGTCTGCACATCAGTCATACGCCTAGATATATCAACCAGCCTGATATATGTCAAGATGGTTGATATGAGCACTACACAGGATGCGCCACTTGGATATCTGCTCTACCAGGTGGTCGCCACACTGCGACCGGAAGTGGCTGCGGTGTTGAGCCCGCTCGGCCTGACCCTGCCCGAATTCGTCTGCATGCGAATGCTTTCCATGAGCCCGGGAATGTCCAGCGCCCAGCTGTCACGGGAAGGCAACGTCTCACCACAAGCGATGAACACGGTGTTGCACAGGTTGGAACACGCCAACGTGGTGACCAGGCCGGCGTCGGTGGCGTCCGGTCGTGCGCTGCCGGCCTCGCTGACCGGAACCGGCCGGGCGCTGTTGAAGCGCGCCGAGGCCGCCGTGCGGGAGGCCGACGCCCGTGTGCTGGCCAAGCTGTCGGCATCCGAGCAGCACGAATTCAAACGGATGCTGGCAGCGCTGGGATCTGACTAGACGTCTTGAATACGGGCCCGCGGCCGGGCCTCTTCGAGTTCATAGGCCAGTTCCAGTAGCCGGGCTTCGGCTCCGATCGGGGCGGTGAGCATCATGCCCACCGGTAGCCCGTTGGCGGATACGGCCAGTGGCAACGAGATTGAAGGCTCTCCAGTCACGTTTTGCAACGGGGTGAACGCGACCCAATCTTCCAGCCGGTCGATGATCTGCTGGTAATCGGCGGTTGGGTCGAGGTAACCGATCGACGGCGTCTCGTCGGCCAGCGTCGGGGTCAGCACCGCGTTGTAGGTTCGGGCGAAACGTGCGGTGTGCCGCCGTGCGCCGCGCAATCGCATCAGCGCCAGCGGCAGGCGGTGCAGATTGCGGCGGGCGAGCCGCTCCAGGCCCAATGTGAGGTTGTCCAATCGGGCGCGGTCGAAGCCGGGCTCGCGCTGGCTGATCTGAATCTGGCCGAGCGCCAGCAGCCCCCAATACAGTAAGAAATCGGACGCGAAGCTGCTAGGCACCGGGGGCTTTTCGACGTGGTCGACGCGGTGTCCGAGTTCTTCAAGCAGCCCGGCGGTTTTCATCGTGAGCTCACGCACTTCGGCGCTGCACTCCCGCAGCAGCGAGCGGGTGATGACGGCGATCCGCAGCCGCTGCTTGCCGGGCCGCCGCACGTCCCCGATCGCCGGCAGCTTCGGCGCGGGCCAGATGCGCTCAGCTTCCCGGTAGAAGGCCGCGGTGTCGCGCACCGATCGGGTGAGCACCCCGTTGGCGACCAGGCGAATCGGCATCCGGCTGACTTCCTTGTCCAGCGGCAGCCGGCCGCGCGACGGCTTCAGCCCGACAAGGCCGTTGCAGGACGCGGGAATTCGGATCGAGCCACCACCGTCGTTGGCGTGCGCGATCGGCACCGCCCCGGCGGCGACGAAGGCACCGGAGCCCGACGACGACGCGCCGGCAGTGTGGTCGGTGTTCCATGGGTTGCGCACCGGTCCGATCCGCGGATGTTCGGCTGACGCGCTGAACCCGTACTCCGACATCTGGGTTTTGCCCAGCGCGATCATCCCGGTAGCCAGGTACAGCTGCGCGAACTCGCCGTGGGCGTCAGCGGGCCGCGGTGTCCACGCGTCGGTGCCCCGCATCGTCGGCAGTCCAGCGACGTCGACGTTGTCCTTGACGAAGGTCGGTACGCCGCTGAAAAAGTCGTCCTTCACGGCGGCGGCTTCGGCGCGGGCCCGGTCGAATGTCGGATGTGCCAAGCCGTTCACGGCGGCGTTGACGGCCTCGGTGCGCGCGATCGCCGCCTCGACGACTTCGGCGCGTCCTACCCGACCGGATCTGAGCGCATCGACGAGCCCCACGGCGTCGAAATCACCGAGGGCGTCATCACCGAACGCGTGTACGTGTCGCATGTCCGCTGACGCTACTGCTGGCCGACCTCGAACCGGACGAACCGCGTCACGGTGACACCGGCCTCGTCGAGCAGCGCCTTGACGGTCTTCTTGTTGTCGGACACCGACGGCTGCTCGAGCAACACGACGTCCTTGAAGAAGCCGTTCAGCCGGCCCTCGATGATCTTGGGCAGAGCCTGTTCGGGTTTGCCTTCGGCGCGCGAGGTCTCCTCGGCGATGCGCCGTTCGCTGGCTACCACGTCCTCGGGCACTTCGTCACGGCTCAGGTACCGCGCCTTGAGCGCAGCGATCTGCAGCGCGACGGCGTGCGCGGCGTCTGTGCCTTTTTCGTCCTGGCCCCCGCTGAATTCGACGAGCACACCGACGGCGGGCGGCAGGTCGGCTGCCCGCTTGTGCAGGTAGGTCTCGACGTTGCCGTCGAAATACTGCACGCGGCGCAGTTCGAGCTTCTCGCCGATCTTGGCCGACAGGTCGGCGATGGCCTGCTCGACGGTCTTAGTACCCGAATCTTGGTTAATAGGAGAGGCTTTGAGCGAGTCGACGTCAGTGGCCTTGGCGTCCAACGCGGCGTCGACAACTTGGTTGGCCAGCGCCTGGAACTCGGCGTTCTTGGCGACGAAGTCGGTCTCCGAGTTGAGCTCGATCAGCGCCCCGCCCTTGGCGGCAACCAGTCCCTCGGCAGTCGCCCGCTCGGCGCGCTTGCCGACATCCTTGGCGCCCTTGATCCGCAGCGCCTCGACGGCCTTGTCGAAGTCGCCGTCGGTTTCGGCCAGCGCGTTCTTGCAGTCGAGCATGCCGGCGCCGGTGAGCTCCCGAAGCCGCTTGACATCGGCAGCGGTGAAATTCGCCAATGCTCAGCCTTCCTATGAGGGTTCAGTGGTTGATTCGGTTGTGCCTCCAGCGGCGACGGTGGGGGCATCTGCTGAAGCGGTTGCGGAAGCCAGCAGCTCCTGCTCCCATTCGGCCAGCGGCTCGGCGCCCTCTGCCTCGGGCTTGCCGTCGCCGCGGCCGACACCGGCACGCGCCTGCAGGCCCTCGGCTACCGCGGAAGCGATCACCTTGGTCAGCAGTGCGGCCGAGCGGATCGCGTCGTCGTTGCCCGGAATGGGGTAGTCGACCAGGTCGGGGTCGCAGTTGGTGTCGAGGATCGCAATCACCGGGATGCCCAGCTTGCGTGCCTCGCCGACGGCGATGTGCTCCTTGTTGGTGTCGACGACCCAAACCGCCGACGGCACCTTCGCCATGTCGCGGATACCGCCGAGGCTGCGTTCCAGCTTGTTCTTTTCCCGGGTCAGGCCCAGGATCTCCTTTTTGGTGCGGCCCTCGAAGCCGCCGGTCTGCTCCATCGCCTCGAGTTCTTTGAGCCGCTGCAGCCGCTTGTGCACGGTGGAGAAGTTGGTCAGCATGCCGCCCAGCCAGCGCTGGTTGACATAGGGCATACCGACGCGGATGGCCTCGGCGGCGATGGACTCCTGCGCCTGCTTCTTGGTGCCGACGAACAGCACCGAGCCACCGTGGGCGACGGTCTCTTTGACGAACTCGTACGCCTTGTCGATGAAGGTCAGCGTCTGCTGCAGGTCGATGATGTAGATGCCGTTGCGGTCGGTGAAGATGAACCGCTTCATCTTGGGATTCCAGCGACGGGTCTGATGCCCGAAGTGGGTGCCGCTGTCGAGCAGCTGCTTCATTGTTACGACAGCCATTGTCGGCTATTCCTTTGTGTCGGTTGTCGCCCGCATCGGCTGAAAACGGGCCCTGGTGCCTGCGAGATGCCGGACCCGTCTGACGACAGGACCGCGCGGCATCCGTTCGGTTGCAAACACGCGAAGTCAGCCCGTTACTACAGGCTGCGCAGAGCAGTTTACACGCTGGTAGCTGCTGCTTTGTCCACAGGCCGGCTGGCGGGCCCGCCGACACTGCAGTGCACTGAGCCGGTGCGTGTTCTGGGCACCCTGGTTGCGGTCGCGATGCTGTGCGCCGTCCCGGCCTTTGCCGACGACCCTCGGCTGGATTGGCCGCTGCGACCGCGCCCTGCGGTGGTGCGAAGTTACGACGCCCCGTCGCCGGACTGGAACCGCGGCCACCGCGGCGTCGACTTGGCGGGCACCCCGAGCCAGCGGGTGTACGCGGTTGCCGCCGCAACGGTGGTTTATGCCGGGACGCTGGCCGGGCGCCCGGTGGTGTCGTTGGCACATTCGGGTGGTTTGCACACCAGCTACGAGCCGGTGCGGGCGACCGTGCGGGTCGGACAGCAGCTGACCGCCGGGACGGTGATCGGTGAATTGTTGGCCGGGCACCCGGGCTGTCCGGTCGTGGCCTGCCTGCACTGGGGAGCGATGTGGGGGCCGGCCGCGCGAGCCGATTATGTCGATCCGCTGGGGTTGCTGGCGTCCACGCCTCTCCGGCTCAAGCCGCTGCGCCGGTGAAACACTGGTACCAGCCGCCACAGCAGTCTCTCGCTCGCTGGACATAACATTTGCCCGCCTCTGAGCGAATTAAATGGCGGCGGACGGTAAATCGCTCGAAGGCGGGCACAACGGCGCTTCCCCCGCCCTGCGACGGATGTGACACCTGTGGCTAGGCCGCAGGGCGCTGCTCAGGCGCGAGGATGGGCTCGGTCGTGCACCGCCCGCAACCGGGCGACCGTGACATGGGTGTAGAGCTGAGTAGTGGCCAGGCTGGAATGGCCGAGCAACTCCTGCACGATGCGGAGGTCAGCGCCGCCCTCGAGCAGGTGGGTGGCCGCGCTGTGCCGCAGCCCGTGCGGCCCCATGTCGGGGGCGCCGTCCACCGCGGCGACGGTCTGGTGCACGACGGTGCGGGCTTGGCGCACGTCGAGCCGCCGACCCCGCGCGCCCAGCAGCAACGCGGGGCCAGACTCCGCGGTGGCCAGCGCCGGACGCCCGTCGGCCAGCCACGTGCTCAGCGCATCGGCGGCCGGTTCCCCGAACGGCGCGGTGCGCTGCTTGTCGCCCTTGCCCAGCACCCGCAGCACCCGATGGCCGGTGTCGACGTCGTCGATGTCCAGGCCGCAGAGCTCGCTGACCCGAATGCCGGTCGCATACAGCAACTCCACGATCAACCGGTCCCGCAGTGCCAGCGGGTCACCTTGTTGGCAACCGGATTTCGCGGCCGACATGGCGGCGAGGGCCTGATCCTGCCGCAAAACCGCCGGCAGCGTGCGGCGGGTTTTCGGCACCTGCAGGCGGGCAGCAGGGTCGTCGGTCATCAGCCCCTGTCGCACCGCCCAGGCGGTGAACGCCTTGACCGCCGAGGTGCGGCGCGCCAACGTGGTGCGCGCAGCGCCGGCGCCGGCGCTGGCGGCCAGCCACGACCGCAACACCGGCAGGCTCAGCCCACCCAGCCCCCTCCCGGGTGCCCGTTCGTCCAAAAAGGCGAATAACAACCGCAAATCGCTCAGGTATGCGCGACGGGTATGGGCCGACCGACCGCGTTGCAGCGCCAGGAAGTCGTCGAACTCGTCGAGGATCGCCTCCACTACCCCACGGTCGCAGAAACCGGCGGCCTGGCTCAGCTGACGCGCCGCAAGGTGTCGGGAGTGAGATCAGCCAGTGCTGCATATCCGTCGACAGCCATGGTCAGGTCGGCTTCGGCGAGCAGCGCGCGCAGCACGTGCACGATGCCGTCGGTACCGCCCAGCGCCAGGCCGTAGGCATACGGCCGCCCGATGCCCACGGCGGTCGCACCGAGCGCGAGAGCTTTGACGATGTCGGCGCCGCTGCGGATCCCCGAGTCGAACAGCACCGGCAGACCGTCGACGGCCTCGACCACGTCCGGCAGGCAGTCCAGCGCGGGCAGGCCGCCGTTGGCCTGCCGGCCGCCGTGGTTGGAGCAGTAGATGGCGTCGACACCGCCGTCTTTCGCCCGACGCGCATCGTCGGGGTGGCAGATGCCCTTGACGATCAGCGGCAGCTTGGTCAGCGAGCGCAGCCACGGAAGGTCATCCCAGGTCAGCGGGTTGCCGAAGAGTTGCGCCCAGCGCAGCACGACGGCCTGGGGGTTCTCTTCGGGCGGTGCCGGCAGGCCGGCGCGAAAGACCGGGTCGCTGGTGTAGTTGCTCAGGCAATGTCCGCGCAGCTGAGGGAAGTTCGCCGTGCTCAGGTCGCGCGGGCGCCAACCGGGCACCCAGGTGTCGAGGGTGACGACGATGCCCTTGAAGCCGGCCGCTTCGGCGCGATGCACCAGGCTGGCGGCCAGGTCACGGTCGGTCGGGGTGTAGAGCTGGAAGAATCCGGGCGTCTCACCGAACTCGGCCGCAACGTCTTCGAGCGGGTCGGCCGTCAACGTCGACACCACCATGGGGACCCCAGTCCGGGCGGCGGCGCGGGCGGTGGCCACGTCGCCGTGGCCGTCCTGGGCGCAGATGCCGATCACCCCGATCGGGGCCATGAATATCGGCGACGGCAGCCTCAGGCCGACCAGGTCGACCGACAGGTCTCGTTCTTTGGCCCCGACGAACATCCGGGGCATCAGGCCCCATCCTTCGAATGCCGCGCAGTTGGCCCGCTGAGTGCGCTCGTCGCCGGCACCGCCGGCGACATATGACCACACCGACGGTGGCAGCGCCGCGGCGGCTTTGGCCTCCAGCTCGGCGTAGGCCATCGGCAACGACGGCGCCACTCCGGAGAGGCCCTGCAGGTAGATCTCGAACTGGTAGTCACCAAATGCCATGACGGCCAGAATGCCAGTCGGCGATCAGTCAGCCGCGCCGGCCGCCGCCTCGGCAGCTGCGAGTTCTTTCTTCCACTGGCGGAACGTCTCTTCGGTGCGACCGCGACGCCAATAACCCGAGATCGACGCCCACTTTGCAGCGACTTCGCGGTCGTTGCGGATATAGGGCCGGATGTTGTGCATCACCGCCTGCGCTTCGCCGTGGATGAAGGCGTGCACCTGTCCGGGAAGCCAGGGCGCCGACTTGACCGCGTCGATCAACGGCGCGTGGTCGCCGGCTCGGTCCTCGCCGATCAGATCGGCTCGCCCGCCGCGGTAAATCCACTCGATCCCGACGCCCTCGGGTGCGGTCAGCGGGACCTCGTCCCCGGGTCCAGCGATTTCGATGAACACTTGGCCAATTGCGTTGGCGGGCAGAGCTTCCAGCGCAACGCTGATGGCCGGCAGCGCGGTCTCGTCGCCGGCCAGCAGGTGCCAGTCGGCGGCCGGGTCCGGGGCGTAGGCGCCACTGGGACCCATCAGGTACACCGGCTGGCCGGGCTCGGCCGTAGCGGCCCACTGTCCAGCCGTGCCGTGCTCGCCGTGTACGACGACGTCGATGGCGATCTCGCGGGCGACCTGGTCGGCACGCCGGACGGTCAGGGTGCGCACCACCGGCTGCTTGGCGGCGGGCAAGTCGGCGAAGCTGTCCAGTGTCAGCGGTCGGGGCAGGCCCGCCACATCGACGTCGTCGGTGACGAATACCACCTTGACGTAGGAGTCGGTGAACTCGCTCGGCGTGAATGTGTCAAACCCGTTGCCGCCGAGGATAACCCGGAACATGTGCGACGTGATTTCCTCGCGGCGCACCACTTCGAAGGTATGCACTGGTCGACCGGCCACCCAATTTCTCCCGTTCCACAGCCCTTCAGCGCTGACCCCGTCGACTATACGAGCGCTGCCATCACGGTGTCGGACTGCGATTCCGCACGATTCGCCAGCGGCCGTCGTGTCTCTCGGCCAGGCCGGCGACCTCCAGCATCGCCAGCGGCGCCAGTATTCGCCCCGGCTCCAGCGCGGCGGCGACGGCGATCTCATCGACCGTGGCGACCCCGCGCCCCGGTAGTGCCTCATAGACCTGCCGCTCGGCGTCACTGAGCCCGTCCAGCGGCGTTGCCGGGCGGGGCTGCTCGGAGGCCAGCTCACCGATGCGACCTACCAGCTCGACGACATCCTCGGCGCGGGTGACGACCTCGGCGCCGGAGCGCAGCAGGGCATGACATCCCGTCGATACCGACGAGGTCACCGGCCCGGGCACAGCGCCCACTACTCTGCCAAGCGCTCGCGCCCACGCAGCGGTGTTTGCTGCACCGCTGCGCAAACCGGCTTCGACCACCACCGCCGCTCCGGAAAATGCGGCGACCAGACGATTGCGCGTCAGAAACCGGTGCCGCGCCGGTCGCACCCCCGGCGGGTATTCGGTGACCTGCAGTCCGCTGCTGCCGATCCGATGCAGCAAGGCGGAATGGCCAGCGGGATAGGGAATATCAATTCCGCCGGCCAGGACAGCAACAGTGACGCCGTCGACGGCGAGGACGGCACGGTGGGCCGCGCCGTCAATACCGTAGGCTCCGCCGGAGACCACCGCGATGTCGCGCTCGGCCAGTCCGGCTGCCAGGTCGCCGGCGACCTGCTCGCCGTAGCTGGTCGCCGCTCGCGTTCCGACGACGGCGGCCGCCCGCTGCGCCGTCGCATCGAGCCGCGCCGGTCCGACCGCCCACAACACCAACGGCGGCCTGCCCTGTGGCTTGCCCGCGACTGCGCTGCTGCCGAACGCAGCGAAGGCCAGCGTCGGCCACTCGTCGTCGTCGGGCGTGATCAGCCGACCACCGCGGCGCGCGAGTAGGTCGAGATCGTCTGCGGCCCGCTCGATTCCGCGCCGTGCTTCGGTAAGGCGGGCCAGGTTCTCGTCGACCTCGCCGCGCCGCACCCGTTCGGCGGCCGCAACCGGCCCGACGTGATCAACCAGGTCGGCGAGCGCAGCGCAGGGCGGTTCGACCACCCGGGACAGGTAGGCCCATGCCCGTGACGTCGGGTCGGTCATCGTGAGGGTCCTGCCTGGCGAAAGCTCAGCGCGACGGCCACCTCGTCGCGTCCGGGTGAGGTGCGGCCGGCCAGATCGGCCAATGTCCACGCGACGCGCAATGTCCGGTCGAGGCCGCGGATACTGAGCAGCCCACGTTCCAGCGCGCTGCGCAGCGGCTGCATCGCCGCAGTGCCGAGCCGAAACTGGCGCCGCAGCAGCGTTCCGCTGACCTCAGCGTTGGTCCGGAATCCGTGTGCACGCCAACGCTGCATCGCCGCAGCGCGGGCCGCCGCCACCCTGCTCCGAACCTGGGCTGTCGACTCGGCCTCGGCGGTCGCGAACGCGCTCATCCGCACCGGATGCATCTCGACGCGCAAGTCGACGCGGTCGAGCAGCGGCCCCGACAAGCGGCCCAGATAGCGGCGTTTAGCTGCTGCCGCGCAGATGCAGTCACGCGGATCGGCCGGGGCACACGGACACGGATTGGCGGCCAGCACCAATTGAAAGCGGGCCGGATAGCACGCCACCCCGTCTCGGCGGGCAAGGCGAATCTCGCCATCCTCCAACGGTGTTCGCAATGCCTCCATCACGTTTACGCTGATCTCGGCACATTCGTCGAGGAACAGCACGCCGCGATGCGCCCGGCTGACCGCACCCGGTCGCGCCATTCCGGAGCCGCCGCCGACCAGCGCCGCGACGCTGGAGCTGTGATGCGGCGCGACGAATGGCGGCCGGGTAATCAGCGGCGTGGCATCTGACAGCAGGCCGGCCACCGAGTGGATAGCGGTGACCTCCAACGATTCGCTGTCCGAGAGCGACGGGAGAAGGCCCGGAAGACGTTGGGCCAGCATGGTTTTACCCACGCCCGGTGGGCCGGTGAGCATCAGGTGGTGTGCCCCGGCGGCGGCCACCTCGACCGCGAACCGGGCCTGCGCCTGGCCCACCACGTCGGCCAGATCCGCCGACGGCTCAGCCTCGGGAATCACCCCGCTGATCCGCTCGTCCAATTTGGCCGACCCGCTGAGCCAGCCCTGCAGCTGGGCCAGCGTGCGCACACCCCACACCTCGATGCCGTCGACCAGGCTGGCTTCGGGCAGGTTCTCCACCGGAACCACCGCCGCTTTCCACCCCTCACCCTTGGCCGCCAGCACGGCCGGCAACACCCCGCGCACCGGTCGAACCCGTCCGTCGAGAGCCAATTCGCCGAGCACCACGACCGCCTCCAGTTGTCGCCACGGCGTCCTTCGCTGCGCCGACAACACCGCGGCTGCCAGGGCCAGGTCGTACACCGAACCCATCTTCGGCAGCGTCGCCGGTGAAAGCGCCAGCGTCAGGCGCGACATGGGCCAGCGGTTATTGCAGTTGGTGATCGCCGCGCGCACCCGGTCACGTGACTCCTGCAACGCAGCGTCGGGCAGACCGACCAGGTGCACACCCGGCAGGCCCGAGGTGATGTCGGCTTCGATTTCCACGATGTCGCCGTCGAGTCCCAGCACCGCGACCGAGAACGCACGTCCCAGCGCCATCAGCCGACTCCCCGCAGGTGACTGATCTCCGGGCTGCGGCGTCGGCCGATGCGCACGCCGATCACGTCGATGCGGACCGCCGCCCAACGTTGCTCCTGGTGGGACAGCCACATCGCGGCCAGCCGACGCAGTCGGCGCGCCTTCTGCTCGGTCACCGCTTGCGCCACGCCGCCGAATCCGTCGCCGGTGCGGGTCTTGACCTCCACGAACACCACGGTGTTGGTATCCGGGTCGACGGCGATCACATCCAGTTCGCCGTATCGGCAGCGCCAGTTGCGGGTCAGAATCCGCAGCCCCAGTCCGGTCAGGTGATCGGTGGCCAACTGCTCACCGAGCGCGCCGATTTCGGCCCTCGTCAACATCGTCATGCGGCCACCCTGCGGCAGCGCACCGACGCGGATATGCACCCCGCCGCCGTCACTGCGAGACGGCGACCGGTTATCCCCAGTTGCGCGATTGTGCACAGCCGGCCAGCGCGCCGCGTTGCATCTGGCGTTTTGCCGCCGTTAGCATCGCGTTCAGGCGATGAAGCTCGCCTTTAACCGCCGTACCGGCTGATGGCTTCTACCCCGAGTGCATTGGGTCAGAAGGCGGGGTGGGACCAGTGAGTCACGATCTCCCCTGTTGCGCGGCGGATTCAATGTATTCACCTGATGGCGTTCGGTATCACGCGCCACCGCACCGCAGCACGCCGTTTCGCAGCACGCATCAGCCCGTTTCTGACACCTATCGAAAGGACTATCGATGTCATTCGTCACGACACAACCTGAGGCGCTGAGCGCCGCCGCCACCAGCCTGGCCGGTGTTGGTACCGCAATGAGCGCGCACAATGCCGCCGTCGCAGCGCCGACCACCGGCGTGATACCCGCCGCGGCCGACGAAGTGTCGGCGCTGACGGCCACTCAGTTCGCCGTCCATGCGCAGATGTATCAGGCGATCAGCGCCCAAGCAGAAGCGATTCATCAGTTGTTTGTCAGCACGCTCGGAACGAGTGCGACGTCCTATGCGGCTACCGAAGTCGCCAACGCACTAGCAGCCGGTTAAGACGGGATACGGCAATGGATTTCGCGATGTTACCGCCGGAGGTCAACTCCGGCCGGATGTATGCCGGCCCCGGCTCGGGGCCGATGCTGGCGGCGGCCAGCGCCTGGGACGGGCTGGCCGCCGAGCTTCAATCCACCGCAACCTCCTACGGGTCGGTGATCGCTGAACTGACCGGAGGACCGTGGCTGGGTCCGTCGTCGGCCTCGATGACGGCAGCGACCGCCCCGTACCTGGACTGGATGACCTCAGTCGCCGCGCAAGCGGAGCAAACGGCCACCCAAGCCAAAGCGGCGGCGGCTGCGTATGAAGCGGCGTTTGCGATGACGGTGCCGCCGGCATTGATCGCGGCTAACCGCAGCCTGTTGATGACACTCATTGCGACCAATATCTTCGGGCAGAACACGATGGCGATCGCCGCCACCGAAGCCGACTACGCCGAGATGTGGGCCCAGGACGCCGCGGCGATGTACGGCTACGCGGGCTCGTCGGCGGCAGCGTCGACGTTGACGCCCTTCGCCTCGCCGCCGCCGACCACCAACCCGGCCGGCTTAGCCGGCCAGGCTGCCGCGGCCGGGCAATCGATCCTGTCGAATGGCCCGCAGCTGATGACCGCAGTCCCTCAGGCGCTGCAAGGACTCGCGTCGTCCGCCGCAGCTGCGCCGGCGCAGGGTCTGGCTGATCTGGTTAGCCTGATCTCAGTGTCCCTGGCGTCGCTGACGATCCCCCTAGCCATGACTTCTGTCGGCACATCGTCGACGAGTATCGCGGCAGGACTCACGGGGGTAGGGATGAACCTGCGCGGTTTTCAGATCAACGCCGACCGCGACTTCGCGCAACACAGGGGCCCCTACACCGGCTATGGGCCGGGCGCCGCGGACCTGCCGAACTGGTTCTTTAACGGCCAGGGCTACGTCGGCGCACCGTCTAACGCGGTGGAGGATTCGTTTTCCGCCGGCTTAGGTGAGGCGAATACGGTTGGCAGACTGTCAGTTCCGTCGGCGTGGACGGTGGCGGCGCCCGAGATCCGCCCGGTCGCTTACACGGTGCCGATCAGCGGCGCCCAGGTCGCGCCGGAAATCACCTCGGGTGGTTCCGGCAACCTGTTCGCCGACATGGCACTCGCGGGCGGGGTGGGCCGTGCCGTCGCCGCCGGCGCCGCCTCGCCGGCGCAAGGCAATTCGCGGATCAGGATGACACCGCGGAAGGATCCGAAGCCGCCGCAGCGGCCGCCCACCGAGGCGGTGACCGAGATCGCCGCCGAGTTGCGTGAGCTGGCCAGCCGCGCGCAATCGCTGCTTGCCAAGCTGGCCGACTCCGGGCTGATGACCCCCGACGAGGTGACTCAGCAGAAACAACGCTTCCGCTGGTGACGCGCCGCTACTTACACCACCGCACGACGCAGGGCGCCGGAAGCGATGACCGCCGCGACCATCCAGGAGGCCGCATAGCCGAACGCCACGGCGGGCGAAGCCAGCGTGTACAGCAACCCGGCGACGACGGTGGCCACTAAGTCACCGGTGGCCTGTATCGCTCCCAGAACTCCAAACCCGCTGCCGCGCAGCCGGTCCGGCAGCAGTTGCGCAACGACCGCCGATTCCGTGGGTTCGGCAAATCCGATGCCTGCTCCGGCCGCGGCAAATGCCAGCGCAACAGCGACGACACTATGCGAGCCGACAGCGAAAGCGCAGTAAGCGATGACATAAATCGCAGCGCCAGTCGCGAACACCACCCGCGGGCCCGCGCGGTCAAACCACCGTCCGGCTACCAGGGACGCGAAAGTGGCGACCGCGTTGTGGCCGGCAAAGATCAGGATCGCCAAGGTGGTCGCCGCGGCGACAGATCGCTGCGAAGACGCGAGCAATTGCGTAGCGCGCAGTATCAGCAGAGTCGATGCGAGGTGTCCAAACTCGAACAACGACACCGGCACCAGCGCCCGCAGCATTCCGGCATCCTGTAGGGCTCGGAGGTCGAGCCGCCGCGCCGAGGATCTGTCGTCGCGACGCGCGGTTCGCCGGGCCTCGCGTGCGGCGACGATGATCGCGGCGGCCGCAAGGAAACCGGGGATCGCGGCGAGGTACAACGCGGGTCAGCTCGCACGAGCGTAACGATGCGGCCCCACCGGTTTGCCGCACCGCCCAAGCAGGCGGTTCACCATCTTCTCTACGCTGAGTTAGCTTCACCGCAGCAGCGGGCGGTTCATCGAAAGCCGGCCGCGGTACTGGGGAGGTGCGGTTGTGAATCCGGGAGGCTACGGGATCCTGCTGCTCTGCGGACCGTTGGCAGTGGTGGCGGCGGTCTGGCTGGCTGAGCGGATCGGCGTCCCGTATCCGGTCTTGCTGGTAGGTGTCGGCGCGGGGTTCAGCTTGTTGCCCGGCGTCAGCGTGCCCGAACTGGCGCCGAATGTCGTGTTCTATGTGTTTCTGCCGCCGCTGATCTATTACGCGGCGAATTTCATTGCGCCGGATGACCTTCGCGCCAATGCCCGCCCGATCGGTCTGCTGTCGGTGGGACTGGTGATCGTCACCACGGCCGCAGTTGCAGGAGTTTTGGTCGGCCTCGCGGGTGTGTCACTGGCGGTAGCGCTGGTCGCCGGAGCGGTTGTCGCGCCGACCGATGCGGTTGCGGCGACGTCCGTGTTCGCGCGGCTGGACGTGCCGGAGCGGCTGGGAACGATCGTCGAGGGGGAAGGGCTTACCAACGACGGAACCGCATTGGTGCTCTATACCGGCGCCGTGGGCACCGCGGTGGCCGGCGCCGTCCATCCCGGCCCGCTCGCGGTGACGCTGCTCGCCGCTCCGGCGGGCGGTGCGGCGCTCGGCCTCGCCCTGGGCTGGGTGGTGGTAGAGGTACGGCGACGAATCGACCAACCCTTGCTGGAGATCACCCTTTCGCTGGCGACGCCGTACATCACCTACGTGCTCGCAGAGGAGGCCCACCTTTCGGGTGTTTTGGCCACGGTTGCCGCCGGAGTGTATGTGGGTTCGCACCTCAGCGGCATTTTCGCTCCGGGCGCGCGCCTGCAGGCCTTGGCATTTCTCGATGTTTTGGTGTTTCTGCTGAACGCTGTGCTGTTCACCCTGGTTGGCGCCGAGCTTGTCCGCTCGGTGCACTGGGTGGCGGGGATATCCGCGGTGCGACTCGTGGTGGTGATGTCGGCGGTGGTGATCGCGGTGATCGCACTGCGGTTGATATGGATGCTGATTGGACCTGTCGGCGCCAAGCTGCTCGGGCGCCCACGCAGCGAGCCCGTCTGGCGGGAACGCGTGGTCGTGGCATGGGCTGGCATGCGCGGTGGCTTGTCGCTGGCAGCCGCGTTGGCCATTCCGCTGCGGCTGGCCGACGGCTCGGCGTTCCCCGACCGCGACTTGGTGATCATGGTGGCGGCCGCGGTCATCGTGGCAAGCCTGCTCGTGCAGGGCACCAGCCTGCCGTGGCTACTGCGCCGACTCGGGCTGCGGTCCGAGGACTTCGGCAGCGAGGAGAACAAAGCCCGGCTCAAAGCGGCCCGCGCCGCATTGGACTGGCTGGACGACCAGTCCGGCGCGGACCGTGCCGATGAGGCGACCAAATCCGCGCGCTCGCTTTACGAGGCCAGGGTGCGGCGCCTGCAGATGGGCCCCCTTACCGACGAGGAATCCGACGAAGCCCGGGAAATGGAAAGGTATCGGACGTTGCGGCTGGAACTGCTGGGCGTGGAGCGGTCGGTCGTGCTGGCGTTGAGGCGCGACGGCCACATCAACGCGGCACTGTTGCGCATCATCGAACGAGACCTCGACCTCGAGGAGGCCCGGCTCACCGGCTCGTGAGCTTTGTCGCCAGCGTGGGCCCGGGCCGTAGCCCCGTCACTTGATCTCTGCGGCCGCGCGCGCGATCCGCGAACCCACGTCGTAGGCCAGGATTTGCGCGGTCGCATCCGGGACCCGGCTGATGGCCCCAGCGATCCTGTCGGCGGTGCGGTCATGCAACAGCCGGCCTACCAGTGGCGCATATGTTCGGCGGGGCAACAACACCGTCACCTTGGTTCCCGGATGGTCGTGGATCTCCTGCGCGACCAGTTCTTGGGCGGCCCGGACAAGGTGGCGATCCGGGCACTCGATCATCCGCAGCGGTGTCTGCTCCTCGAAGTGCTCCCAGCGCTGCTGCAGCCGCGAGGCGTGAATCGCGTCGATCACGAAGTGCACCGCGGTCAGCTTGTCGGGCTTTAGCCCGGCGGCGTAGTGCAGCGCCTCGACCACCGCCAGGTCGAAGTGGTCCACAAAGACGAATACTCGATGCCGCGCATGCTTGAGCAGCTCGGCATGCTCGGTTCGCGACATCTCCAAAACGGAGGATTCGGCGCGATACTGGCGGTTGAGCCGCATCAACCCGAACACCAGAATCGGGAAGACCACTAGAACCAGCCAGGCCCCTTCGGTGAACTTTGCGACCGCGAAGATCCCCACCACGATCGTCGACAAGATCGCCGCCGACAGGTTGATCGCCAGCTTGCGCCGCCAACCCGGTTCGCGGTGGATCAAGTGGTGCTTGGTCATGCCATAGCCGGCCATCGAGAATCCGGTGAACACACCCATCGCGAACATCGGCACGACCGCGTCAACCGAGCCGCCGGTGACGATCACCAACGTCACCGCGAGCGCGGTCAGCACGATGATGGCGTTGGAGAACACCAGCCGATGACCGCGCTTCATCATCGGCCGCGGCAAAAAGCTGTCCTCGGCGACGAAACTGGTCAGCGCGGGAAACCCGTTGAAGCTGGTGTTGGCACCGAAGAACAAGATCGCCGCACTGGCCGTCTGAAGAAGGACGTACATGACCTGGCCGATCAAGCCGCTGCCGAAAACCGCCCGGGCGACCTCGGACAGCATCGACGGGTATTCGGCGACGTAGGGCGTGGCGTGGGTGGCGTGCACCAGGAAAATGACACCCACCAACAAGAATCCGAGGATGCAGGCCATCCGGGTCAGCACCCGACGGGCATTGGGGCCCTGCGGCTGGCGAAACACATTGACCGCGTCGGCGATCGCCTCGACCCCGGTCAACGAGGTGCCGCCGTTGGCAAACGCGCGCAGCAAGATCAGAACCGTGGCGCCCATGATCAGCCCGTTACCCTGATGAACCGGCACCGAACCGGCAATGTGCCCCGCATCGTATTGCGGTAAACCCCAGAAGATATCGCGGACCACACCGGTCACGATCAGCACCGTGAGCATGCCGATGAATGCGTAAACCGGCACCGCGAATATCCGGCCCGCCTCCTTCATCCCGCGCAAGTTCGCAAAAGCGATCAGCAGCAGTGCCGCGACGGTGATTTCCAAATGGTAGGGACCTAGCCGCGGTACCGCTGACACCACCGCGAAGGTGCCCGCTGCGCATTGCACTGCCACGGTCACCACGTAATCGATCAGCAGCGCCGCCGACGAGATCTGCGCAATCCGCGGACCGAAGTTGGCCCGCGCAACCACATACGAGCCACCCCGCTGGGTGTAGGTCATCACCACCTGGCGATACGAGCCCGTCACCAACGCCAAAATCAACAAGATCACACCGGCGATCGGAAGCACCAACACGTACGCGGCCATCCCCGCCGCGGGCAGCAGTTCGACCATGATCTGCTCAGGGCCGTAGACCGTCGACGAGATCGCATCCGGCGAAAGCGCACCCAGAGCAACGGTATTCGACAAACTCTCGTGTTCGAGGTGCTCGTTGATCAGCGGCTTGCCAAGAAAGAACCGCTTCCACGCGTCGGAAAAAGTCGACGGGACCTTCTCTTCGTCGGCCAGATCAGTCACGTCTGTCACCGTCATTCTTTCCCGTCCTTGCGGGCGCGCCAAAGGTTCACGACCGTGAGACTAGCCTCTCCACCCGGGTAGGGCAGTTCGTAGCGGGCTGAGCACGAATACCGCATCCAACCTTAGGGTTTCTGTCAGGAACCTCTCAGCTACGCCCATGGTCGGCTTCGCTCGCGACTACCAGCCAAGACATCGCTATTCAGCTGACCCGGGTTGTGGTCTGCGCCACTTCGATCGACTCCATTGCTCGACCACGACGGTCCATGGCTCGTGCCCGGGCGGCCTCGGCCTGTGCGATTCGAGACCCTATGTCGTAGGCGACGATTTGCGCGCTCGCACCGCGGATACGGCTGATCACCCGGGCGATCTTGTCGGCGGTGCGGTCGTGCAGCAGCCGGCCCAGCAGCGCCGAATACGTCCGGCGCGGCAACAGCACCGTCACCATGGTGTCCGGCTGGTCATCCTTGACCTGCAGAACCAGCTCTTGGGCAGCCCGGTTGAGGTTGTGATCCAGGCAAGCGACCAATCGCAACTCGGTGACGTGGCCGAAGTGCTGCCAATCCTCCTGCAACCGCGCGGCGTGAGCCGGGTCCAAGACGAAGTGAACCGCGACCAGCACGTCGGCATGGAGTCCGTGCGCGTAGCGCATCGCCTCGATCTCGGCGAGGTCAACGTGGTCCACAAAAACAAAGACGCGATGCCGGGCATGCATGTCCAAGTCGGGACGCTCGGTGAGCGACGTCTCCAGTACCGAGGCCTCGGCGCGGTACTGCCGGTTGAGCCGCATCAGAACCAGCACCAGCAGCGGGAAGACCACCACGACCAGCCAGGCGCCCTCGGTGAACTTGGCGATCGCGAAAATCCCCACCACCGTCGTCGACAAGATCCCCGCCGACAGGTTGATCACCATTTTGTAGCGCCAGCCCGGCCCGCGATGGGTCAGATGGTGTTTGGTCATCCCGTAGCCGGCCATCGAGAATGCGGTGAACACGCCCATCGCGAACATCGGCACCAACGCGTTGACCGAACCTCCGGTAGCGACCAAGAGCGCCACCGCGAGCACGGTCAGCAGGATGATGGCATTGGAGAACACCAGCCGATGACCGCGCTTCATCAGTGGCCGTGGCAGGAAGCGGTCCTCGGCGACAAAGTGAGTCAGTGCCGGAAAACCGTTGAAGCTGGTGTTGGCGCCGTTGTACAGAATCGCCGCACTCGCCGCCTGCAACAGGAAGAACAGAACGTTGCCGATCATCTCGTGACCGAAGACCGCGCGGGCGATCTCGGACAGCATCGAGGGATACCCGGCCGTATACGGTGTGGCGTGAGTCGCGTAGCCAAGCCAGGCCACACCACCCAACAACAGCCCCAGGATCCAGGTCATGATGGTCAGCACCCGGCGTGCGTTGATGCCTGCGGGCTTGTGAAACAGGTTGACCGTGTTGGAAATTGCCTCGACCCCGGTCAGCGACGAGCCGCCGTTGGCGAAAGCGCGCAGTATCACCAGAATCGTCGCGCCCATCACCAGGCCGTTGCCCTGCTGTATCGGTACGGCCCCGGCGATGTGCTGCGGATCGTATTGCGGCAGGCTCCCGAAGATTTCCCGAGCAAGGCCGACCACGATCATCAGCGTGAGCATGCCGACAAACCAGTACGTCGGCACCGCGAATGTCCGGCCCGCCTCCCGCAGTCCGCGCAGGTTCGCGTAACAGAACACGAGCACCGCGCCGATCGTGATTTCCAGGCTGTAAGGACCCAGCACTGGTATCGCCGACGCCACCGCCACGGTGCCGGCCGCACACTGAATCGCCACCGTCACGACGTAGTCGATCAGCAGCGCCGCGGCCGCGACCTGCGCCACCCGAGGCCCGAAATTCTCCCTGGCCACAATGTAGGAACCGCCGGCCCGGGTGTAGGCCATGACGACCTGCCGGTACGACGCGGCCACCAGCGTCAGAATCACCAGGATCACGCCGATCAGTGGCAGCAACAGCACAAACGCAGCCATCCCGGCGGCTGGCAGCAACTCGACCATGATCTGCTCAGGACCGTAGGCAGTCGACGAAATCGCGTCCGGCGAAAGCGCTCCGAGCGCAACGGTATTCGACAACTTCTCGTGCTGAAGGTCGTCGGTGATCATCGGCTTGCCGAGGAAAACCCGCTTCCATCCGTCGAGAAAAGACGGCGCGATGCGCTGCTCGTCGGCCGAACCCGTCACCAGCTATTCGTAACCGACCTTCGGGCTGGCCGCTCTCCTCCTTACGGGATCTTTACGCCCGCGGCTATCCGCTCGGCAGCGGAAAAGCCAATCCAATGGCGCAGCGCGGACGTGGGCTGAAATGATGTACGACGTGGGAGAAGAGGGGAACACGGTCTCGGAGGGATCTGCGACAGCAGACCCTGGCACGGTCTTTGCCGCGCTGGCCGAGATCATCTACCAGGGCACGGACTCGAACGAGGTCTATGCCGCCATCTGTGTCGCTGCGACGCTGGTCGTAACGGGTTGCGATCACGCCAGCCTGCTGGTCCGCCGCGACGGTCGCTACGTCACCGTCGGCGCCAGCGACCGCATCGCGCAGCGAATCGACGACATGGAACGGCTCGCCGGCGACGGGCCGTGCGTCGACGCGATCGAAGAAGAGACACCACAGATCGAGCCAGACCTGACCTCGCCGACACAGTGGCCGAAGCTGGCTGCCCGCCTGGTCGCCGAGACCCCCGTGCGCGGAGCGATGGGTTTTCGCATCTTGGTGGATCGGCACAAAACCGGCGCACTCAACCTGTTCAGCGACAAACCCAATGCCTTCGACACCGAGGCCGCCGGCCAAGCCATCGTGCTGGCGTCGTTCGCCAGCGTGGCGATCAACGCCGTCGCACACGGCGAGGATGTGGCCACCTTGCGACGCGGGCTGCTGAGCAACCGGGAGATCGGCAAGGCCGTCGGCATGGTGATGATGCTGCACGGCATAGACGAGCACGCCGCGTTCGACGTGTTGCGGCGTTACTCCCAGGATCTGAACATCAAGCTCGCCGATGTGGCGCGCGCAGTCATCGAGCACCGCGGCAATCCAGTATTCGGCGACGGCGACCAGTCGTCGAGCAAGGGCTAGCGCTGGTCGGCCACCTACTCGGGCAGCCGCAGCTCGGGTTTCTCGACCTCTTCGATATTGACGTCTTTGAAGGTGACCACCCGCACGTGCTTGACGAACCGCGCCGGCCGGTACATATCCCACACCCACGCGTCAGAGAGCCGCAGCTCGAAGTACACCTCGCCGTCCGCGTTGCGTGGCACCATCTCGACACCGTTTGCCAGGTAGAACCGGCGCTCAGTTTCGACCACGTAGCTGAACTGGCCCACGATGTCCTTGTATTCGCGGTACAGCGAGAGCTCCATCTCGGTCTCGTACTTTTCGAGATCTTCGGCACTCATCTGCTCAGCCGTCCTTCTCCGTCCCGTCTGACCGATTCAGCCCATTGCGCGGGCCGCACCTCATCGTCCATCTTTCCCCACCCGTTGGCGGCATGTTGACCCGGTGCACCCGCATCGTCGCCCGGCCGGGCTGAATTGCCGGACTCCTCCCCGGGCCAATCCTGGCCCGCATCGTCGCCCGATTCCCAGGCTTCTCCTCGCGCCGTGCCGGTCCGCATCGTCACCAGGCGCACCCGGCTGCCTGAGCCGGTTGCCACCCGCCGGACGTTGATGAACGAGTACCGATGCTCAGGACACGGGCCCAACTCGTTCAGCGCGGCGGAGTGCGCGATGGTGCTGTAGCCCTTGTGCTCGGCGAACCCGTAGCCGGGATGATCGGCGTCCATCGCCACCATCAACCGGTCCCGGCAGACCTTGGCCAGCACGCTGGCTGCGGCGATACACGCCGCCGCGGCGTCGCCGCCGATCACCGGCAACGACGGCACCGGCAGCCCCGGCACCCGGAAACCGTCGCTGAGCACATAGCCAGGACGCACCGACAGCCCGGCCACCGCACGCCGCATGCCTTCGATGTTGGCCACATGCACCCCACGCCGGTCAACCTCGACCGAGGGGATGAACACCACGTGGTAGGCCAGCGCGTAGCGGCAAATCAACGGGTAGAGCGTCTCCCGCGCCTTCTCGGTAAGCTTTTTCGAATCATCCAGAGCGGCAAGGCTTTCCAGTCGGCCCGGCCCCAGTACGCACGCGGCGACCACCAAGGGCCCGGCGCAGGCTCCGCGACCGACCTCGTCTACTCCGGCCACCGGTCCAAGGCCACTGCGGTACAGCGCCGACTCCAGGGTGCGCAAGCCGGAGGATTTACGGATCACCGTCCGCGGCGGCCATGTGGTGGCCATGCCTAATGATTCTGCTGCGGATTCACCGAACGCACGCCACCCCATCGCGACGGCGGCCACACGATGAATCGGGCCTTACCGATGACATTGCCCACCGGGACGGTGCCGGCCATGGGATCGCCGGTGCACAGCAGTCCATTCATCGCGTCGGCGGGGGTGCTGGTGCAGTGGGCCCGGGAGTCCGCCGAATGAGTGCGGTTGTCCCCCATCACCCATAACCGGTCCTGCGGGACGGTGACCGGGCCGAACTCGGGGCCCAGACACGGGTACACCGATGGGTCGGCGTTCATCGTGACCGGGTCCAGATACGGCTCTTTCAACCGCGCACCGTCGACCGTCAGCCCGGTATTGCTTCGGCACTGCACAGTTTGCCCACCGACCGCGATGACGCGCTTGACCAAGTCGTTCTCGTCGGGAGGCACAAAGCCGATGAACGACAGCGCGTTTTGCACCCAGCGCACCGCGGTGTCGTGCGAGCGGATCGACTTGTAGCCCACGTTCCACGACGGCGGTCCCTTGAACACGATGACGTCACCGGGGTGCGGTGAGCCGAAGTGGAAGGTGAGCTTGTCCACCATGATCCGGTCGCCGACGCAACCCGAACACCCATGCAGCGTGGGTTCCATGGATTCCGACGGGATCAGATAGGGCCGCGCTACAAACGTCAACATGACGTAGTAGAGCAACAGCGCGATCGCGGCCAGGATGACGGTTTCCCGCACTGCAGATCGTTTATTGCCCTCGGGTTCGGCTTCTGCGTCAGCGGCGTAGGCGCCGATTGATTCGGCGGTGGCCGATTGGCTTGTCGCGACTTCTGGCTCAGCCGTTTCTGAGTTGGGTTGGCCCTCAGGCGACGAGTCGGTGGTTTCGGTCACGGCGTCAGCCTAATGGGCAACGATGCGGCGCCGCGTGAGCGGCGGGCTGAGGAGCCCGGCCAACAGAACGGGCCAGCGTGGTCCCCGGCGGGTCAGCGCTTCTCTTTGATCTTGGCTTTCTTGCCGCGCAGCTCTCGCAAGTAGTAGAGCTTGGCGCGGCGGACATCACCGCGGGTCACGACCTCGATGTGGTCGATGTTCGGCGAGTGCACCGGGAAGGTCCGTTCGACGCCTACGCCGTAGCTCTCCTTGCGCACGGTGAAGGTCTCCCGGATGCCGCCGCCTTGCCGACGCAGCACCACGCCCTTGAACACCTGGATACGCTCTTTGGCGCCCTCGATGACCTTGACGTGCACGTTGATCGTGTCGCCGGGGCTGAAAGCCGGGATGTCGTCGCGCAGCGACGCCTTGTCGACAAAGTCCAGCGTGTTCATTTCCGAAGACACTTCCTTGCAGTCGCGGCTGCGTGGTGCTGGACACGCCGCAGGAGCGTGGACAGTCAACAAAGCCGATGGATCGGGCATCTGGGCGTATCTCGCAGCAGGCGGGTACGGACCGGGCCGGCCAACAACCGCTGGAGACAACTGGTCAATTGTGCCAGATCAGGACCAAGCAGTGAAATCAACGCGAATCGCCGATCTCGATTAACCGCCCCTGAGGTGGGCGAATGGTACATAAGACAAAGCCCCAGTACCTGGGGCGGGCGCCACACGCTAATCTGGCGCGTCGGGCGGAGGCAGTGTGGCAAGCCCGGTACCTGTTTGTCCGGTCACCGTGTGAGGAGTGCCATGCGAGCGCGGCCGCTCCTGTTCATCGCCATGACGGCGCTGCTGACGGCGTCGGCGGGCTTCCAAGCCAAGGTTTACGGCGCGCCCGATGCCGGGTCGGATGCGCCGCGCGTCGCGGCACCGCCGCCCGAGTCCCCGCACGGAATTTCCGGCGCCGCGTTCGACGGATTGCCGGCCCGCATCGAGCAGGCCACCCAGGACGCGGCCGCCAACGGCGCCACCATCTCGGTTGCGGTCCTCGACCGAGCCAACGATCAAATGCTCTCCAACGGCAATGACCAGCTGGTCGCGATCGCATCGGTGGCCAAGCTATTCATCGCCGATGAGGTGCTGTCGCAAGAATCGGATGGCTCGGAGAACAGCCGCCGACTATCGACGGCAGACCGTCAGGCGTTGGACAGCATGCTGCAATCCTCCGACGATGGGGCCGCCGAGACATTCTGGGCACAGGGCGGCGGTGACCCGATCATCACCGCCGTCGCCGGCCGGTACGGGCTCTCGGCCACCGCGCCACCCAGCGACGGGCAGTGGTGGAACACGATGAGCTCGGTGTCCGATCTGATTCACTACTACGACATGCTGCTCAACGGAGCCGGTGGCCTGCCCACGCAGCGCGCGGAGGTCATCGTCGACGACCTCGCCCGGTCCACCCCAATCGGGGCCGACGGCTACCCGCAACGGTTCGGCATTCCCGACGGGCTGTACGCCGAACCCGTTGCCGTCAAACAGGGTTGGATGTGCTGTATGGACGGCAGCAGCTGGATGCACCTGTCCACCGGGATCATCGGCGCCGACCGGCGTTATGTCATGGTGATCGAGTCGCTGCAGCCCACCGACGAGGCCACCGCGCGGGCAACCATCACCCAGGCCGTCAAGACGATGTTTCCCTCCGGGCGGATCTAGGCTTACCGTCGATCTCGATGCCACAAGTCGGGACGGCGTTCCCGGGTGCGCTGCTCGGAAGCCTGCCGTCGCCAGGCGTCGACGCGGGCGTGATCGCCCGACAGCAGAACCTCTGGGACGTCCAGTCCGCGCCAACTCGGCGGCCGGGTGTAGGACGGACCCTCCAGCAGACCGTCGGAATGCGAATCATCCTGGTGCGAAAGCGGATTGCCCAAGACACTGGGCAGCAATCGAACCACCGCCTCGATGATCACTAGAGCGGCCGACTCACCGCCGGGCAGCACATAGTCACCGATCGAAACCTCTTCTACTCGCATCCGCCTGGCGGCATCGTCGATGACCCTCTGGTCGATCCCCTCGTAGCGACCGCAGGCGAACACCAGATGCTGCTCACTGCTCCACCGCTGCGCGGTCGCCTGCGTGAACAATGCGCCCGCGGGCGTGGGAACAACGAGAACCGTTTCCTGCGAACAGATCTCGTCGAGCGCCTCACCCCATACCGGCGCCTTCATCACCATCCCCGGACCGCCGCCGTATGGCGCGTCGTCCACCGAGTGGTGCACATCGTGGGTCCATTTCCGCAAGTCGTGCACTTCGAGCCGGACAAGGCCTGACTCAATCGCTTTGCCCGGCAACGATTGCCGCAGCGGATCCAAATAGGACGGGAAGATCGTGACGACGTCAATCCTCATGTCGATACCCTCAGCTGTCCAGTTCCAGCAAGCCGTCGGGCGGGTCGATTTCGACAATGCCGGAGTCCAACGACACCGACGTGACGATCGCACTCACGAATGGCACCAGCAGTTCACCGGCCTCAGCTCGGTTGACCGCCAGCAGTTCGCCGGCCGCGGTGTGCAGAACCTCGGCGACGGTGCCGATGTCGCGACCGGTGGTGGTGCGCACCAAAAGACCTTCCAGTTGGTGGTCGTAGTAGGTGTCCGGCTCGTCGATGGGCGGCAAGTCCGCTGAGTCGATGACGAACAAGCTGCCCCGCAGCGCGTCGGCGGCGTCACGGTCGGCCACCCCGTCCAACCGCACCAGCAGGCGGCTGCCGTGCGGGCGCACCGCCGCCACGACGTAGTCGCGCTCACGATGATCGGATCCTCTGGCGCGCAACACCGTGCCCGGCGCAAACCGCATCTCGGGGTCATCGGTGCGAACATCGACGACGAGCTCGCCCGTCACGCCGTGAGCCTTGACCACGCGCCCGACTGTCAGCTCCACGGCAGGTCCGTGGGCCGGGCCGCGCTACTGGTCGGTGTCCACCACATCGACTCGGATGCCACGACCACCGATTCCGGCGACCAGCGTGCGCAACGCGGTCGCGGTGCGCCCACCGCGACCGATCACCTTGCCGAGATCGTCGGGATGGACGTGCACCTCGACGGTCCTGCCACGCCTACTGGTCACCAAATCAACTCGGACTTCGTCGGGGTTGTCGACAATGCCGCGGACCAGATGCTCGACGGCGTCGACGACGACGGTACTCATGGCCGCGGTCAGCTCTCGCTGGCCGGCTCAGCCTGCTCGGCCTGCTCGCTGGCTGCAGCCGGCTCGCTGGCTGCAGGCGGCTCGGTTTCATCGGCAGGTTTGGCAGCTTCGGCGGCCTTCTCGGCCTTCTCGGCCTTCTCGGCTTTGCCAGGCGCGGCGGCCTTTTTGGCCGGGGCCTTTTTCTTCTTCGGCGTCGCGGCCTCGGTGTCGGGCCCGCCCTCGGCGGCAGCCAGCGCGGCGTTGAACAGCTCCAGCTTGCTCGGCTTGGGCGGGGCGACCTTCAGTTTGCCCTCGGCGCCGGGCAGCCCCTTGAACTTCTGCCAGTCACCGGTGATCTTGAGTAGCTTGAGGACGGGTTCGGTGGGCTGGGCACCCACCGACAACCAATACTGGGCGCGCTCGGAGTCGATCTCGATGAGGCTCGGCTCTTGTTTCGGGTGGTACCTACCGATGATCTCGATAGCGCGACCGTCGCGGCGGGTCCGCGAGTCGGCGACAGCGATGCGGTACTGGGGATTGCGGATCTTGCCGAGCCGGGTGAGCTTGATCTTCACAGCCATGGTTAAGCGACTTCTCCTACGGGTGTCACGCTGCAATTCAGCAATTCGGGCGGGATACCAGAATCCGGTTTTGCCTCGCGTGTGTGCCGCGCCGGCCCGGGCCAAAAAGGCGCAATCGCAGGGCGGACAGCCGCCCATTGTGCCAGAGCGTGGTCTGGCAGCGGAAATTCACCTGGTGGCGACACGGGGTCAGAGAATTTTCTGGAAGCACTTGGATTCCACCCGCCGGGTCATCCGCCACCCGTCGGAGGTGCGCACGAACTCGTCGTCGTACCAGAGCCCGCAGAACATCACCTGCTGCTTGTCACCGCCGAGGACCATCGGGTTGAAGCAGATCGTGCGCGACGATGCGGTGTCTCCGTCGATGCGAACCGAGAAGTTGCCAAGCATGTGGGCGTACATCGGAAAATTCGGCAGTACCTCGGCCAGCCAGGCCTTCACCTCGGGATAGCGGCCCTCGATGCCCCCCAGCGCGGTGTAATCGATGTAAGCGTCGGGCGTGAACACCGCATCGAGATCGTCAAAGCGGCGCGAATCGATCGCAGTGGAGTAATCGACTACTAGCTGTTGGATTTCCAACCGGTCAGAGATTTCGGCCTGGCTCAGCATGCGTCGATTCAACACCTAGCGAGGCGCAACGGACGGCCCGGGCCGTTAGACTGAGCGCCCATGCGGACGCTCTTCGTAGTAGTTGCGGCTGCTCTCGCTTTCATTGGTTGCGGCACGCCCGCGTGGGCCGACGCCGGCGTGCAGCCGGCAGGCTCGGTGCCGATTCCCGACGGGCCGGCGCAGACCTGGCTGGTCGCTGATCTCGACTCCGGTCAGGTGCTGGCCGAGCGGGACGAGAACGTGCGCCACCCGCCCGCCAGCACCATCAAGGTGCTGCTGGCACTGGTAGCCCTCGACGAGCTGAGCCTGGATTCCACCGTGGTCGCCGACGAGGCCGACAGCCATGTCGAATGCAACTGCGTGGGCGTGAAGGCCGGCCGCAGCTATACGGCGCGCCAACTGCTCGACGGCTTGCTGCTGGTGTCGGGTAACGACGCCGCCAACACGCTGGCGCACATGCTGGGCGGCGCGGACGCCGCCGTGGCCAAGATGGACGCGAAAGCCGCGTCGCTGGGCGCCGTCAACACCCACGCATCGACCCCCTCCGGCCTGGACGGACCCGGCGGCTCGGGCTGGTCGACGGCGCACGACCTGGCCGTCATCTTCCGGGCCGCAATGGCTAATCCGGTGTTCGCCCAGATCACCGCCGAACCGTCGGCTGTGTTTCCCGGCGATAACGGCGATCACCCGATCGCCAACCAGGACGAGCTGCTGCAGCGCTACCCCGGCGCGATCGGCGGCAAGACCGGCTTCACCGACGCGGCGCGCAAGACGTTCGTCGGCGCGGCTGCCCGCGGCGGCCGCCGCCTGGTCGTCGCCATGATGTACGGGCTGGTGCACGAGGGCGGGCCGACCTACTGGGACCAGGCCGGCAACCTGCTGGACTGGGGTTTCGCGCTCAACCCACAGTCAGGGGTCGGCGTATTGTAGGTCTCTGACGACAGCCACACGGATTTGCTAGTCTGCCTATGCCGTTTGCAATCCATTCAGCAGTTGCCCTAATTTGCAGTTGCCCAATATGAGCTTCCAGGCATCGAGTCGACCAGCGTCGACGTGCCCATCGGTTGAGTCGACAGCCATTGCCAACTATGTGTCTGCGCCAGCGCAAGCAGCGCACGCAGATGCCCGCAAGGAGTGAAGATCGATGATGGCCGAGAACCAACCCGCTGCATCTGGCTCGCCCCCCCAATCGGATAAAGACGACTTCGACGCGCACGAGTCGCTGGTCGATGGGCTGGTCGTGGTATCGGTCAGCGGCAGCGTGGACATGCTCACTGCGCCGGGGTTGGCCGAGTCCCTCGATTCCGCGATGGCCAAAAAACCGAACGGCTTGATCGTCGACCTGTCCAAGGTCGAGTTTCTCGGCTCGGCCGGGATCAGCGTGCTGATGAAAACCCGCGACACCCTTGGTGACTCCACCCCGTTCTGCGTGGTTGCCGACGGGCCGACTACCCACCGGCCACTCACCTTGCTGGGAATCAACGAGATGATGAGCCTGTGCCGGACCCTGGACGACGCGGTCAGCAAACTTACTGACGGCTGACACGCTCAGGCCGGCAGGCCGGCTCCGCTCAGCAGCGACAACAACAGTTGGATCCGTTGCTGCTCGATGTCCGGTTGCGGTAGCACCGCGCCCACCAGGGCGGCTCCGTCGAAGGTGTTGGTCAACAGCGCCACCAGAACCGGGAAGGTCTCCGGCGGGAAGCTCTCGGCACCGGGTAGTGCGCGGGCGGCGTCGCAGATCTTGGTGGTGTACTGCTCGAGGACGTTCTGCAAAGTGGCGTTGAGCTTTTCGTCGGTGCGAGCAGCGATCATCAGTTCATAGAGCACGGCGTTGGTGGGACTGCTGGTGATGTCGCGCAAAATGGTCAGCGCCGCCTCTAGTGCCGGCCGATCCGAAGGTATCGCGGCGACTTGCTTGGCAAATGAGTCGAGTTGACGCCGCAGCACCTCATAGGCGGTGGCCGCCATGAAGTCGCCCATGGTGTCAAAGTGACGGAACAGGGCTCCGACCGACACCCCCGCGCGCTTGGTGATCACGGCTGCCGACGCGCGGGCGTATCCGACTTCGATGATCGTCGCGATGCTGGCCTCGAGCAGTCGCGCAACCGTTTCTTCCCTGCGCTGTTGCTGGGTTGCCATGTCAAGCAGCCATCTCAGACGCCCGAGCCGACGGGCCGCAGCTGACCCGCGGCAGCCCGCAGATAACGGCCCGACTTCACCGTCTTGCCATAGCCGTCGCGGAATTGCCCGTCGCGGAAGACGATTGCGCCGTTGACGCCGGTGGCCACCACGGCCGCGTCATTGCGGTTGACCATGCGGCTCAGGCCGCCATAGAACGGGACCTTCTCCTCGTGGTAGGCATCGACCGAGTCGTCCAGGCCGGCCGGATCGATCACCACGAAGTCGGCCCGGTCACCCTCCCGCAGCGTGCCGGCGTCCAGGCCGAACCATTCGGCCACTTCGCCGGTCAGGCGATGCACCGCGCGCTCGAGGGTGAGGAACGGCTTGCCGTCCCGGTACGCGTCCAACGTCCGCTTGAGCAGTCGCAGCGCGTAGTTGTAGAACGCCATGTTGCGCAGGTGCGCTCCGGCATCCGAGAAGCCCATGTGGATGGTCGGCTCGGCGGCCAACTTGTCGAGTTGCTTTGGCCGATGGTTGGCGACGATGGTGGTCCAGCGGACGTTGCGCTCACCGTTTTCCACCAGGACGTCGAGGAACGCATCGAGCGGGTGCAGCCCTCGCTCGTCGGCGATCGCGCCGAAGCTCTTGCCGATCAACGTCTCGTCAGGGCACTCGACGATCACCGCGTCATGAAAGTCGCGGTGCCACAAGGACGGTCCGAACTTTTTGCGATCAAACTGTTGACGGAACTTACGCCGGTACTCTTTGTCGGCCAGTAGGGTGTTGCGCTCCAACTGGTCGCGCAGATGCAGCGCCGCGGTGCCCGCGCCGAATTCTTCGAAGACGGGCAAGTCGATTCCGTCGGAGTACAACTCGAACGGAACCGGCAGATGCTGAAAGCGCACCTGAGAACCGAGCAGGAAGTTGAGCAGCCGGGTGCCGAGCCCGAAGACGTGCACTGCCAACGGCATTGACTTCGCATCGGCGGATACCAGAAGGCTCATCCGAACTGGTTTGCGGCGTCCGAACAACGGGCTGCTGGACAGGAAGAACAATAGCCCCGACTCGGCTTTGGCCACGTTGGGGGCGCTTTGCAGGATTCGGCCGCGCTTGCGCAGCACTTTGATCAGCTTGCGCCGTTCACGCCATGTCGCGAACGTCGACGGCAGCGCGCGGGACCGGAAGCGGTCACCGTCGAGCTTGTCGATCGCGGCGTCCATGCCGGACATGCCGAGCATTCCGGCATCGAGCGCCTCGTCGAGCAGCCCCGCCATGCGGTCGAGCTCGCCGTCGCTGGGGCGCACGTGCTTGTCGGTGGCGCGCTCGAGACCCAGCACGGCGGTCCGCAGATCCGAATGACCCAGCAGCGAGCTCACATTCGGCCCGAGCGGCAGATTGTCAATTGCCGCCACGTATTCCGCGGGCGTCGACCACGTCTTGTTTTCCTCCAAGGCCCCCAGGACGAACTTGCGCGGCACCGCCTCGACTCGGCTGAACAGGTCAGCGGCGTCGTCGGCGTCGGCGTAGACCGTCGACAACGAGCACATGCCCAGCAGCACCGTGGTGACGCCGTGGCGCACCGACTCCCGCAAACCCGGATCCAGCAGCACCTCGGCGTCGTAGTGGGTGTGCACGTCGATGAAGCCGGGGACGACCCACTTGCCCTTCGCGTCGATCACCTCGGGGCAGCCAGTCTCGTCCAGTGGGCCGGGCGACACCGTGGAGACGATGCCGTCGCGAATGCCCAGTGTCCGGGTTTGCGGCGCGCTGCCGGTGCCGTCGAACCACAAGCCGTCGCGAATGATCACGTCGTAGGTCACTGTCTTCTTCCTCCGCATCGTTGGGGTTGCAGTGAACCTAACATAGATAGCGATTGCTCGCAATCTTTTCTTCCGCCATCGTTACAGCCGCCCTCTCGTTCGGCGACGCTGCGCCTCAGGGCTGACCGCACCGAGCAGCCCGGCCAGCTCGGCGACCGAAATCTCGTCGAGGCGCCACACCGCGCCGATGATCTCGGCGCGCAGCTGGTCGTCAGCGAACGGTTCGCCCAGCCAATGGAACTTCTCCACCACCCGGTCCCACGACATGGGTCGGGTAGGTGATCCTTCGAAATCGGACTGTTGGCGGTGCAGTTCCCGGCCGTCGTTGAGGGCGATGTGAACGCGCGCCTCGGTGCGCTCGGGGTAGGCCGCGGTGAGGTCGGCTGCGGCTTTGACGTCCACCCGCGCCAGCAGCTGCTGGACGTCGCCGCGGCGCACCCGTTCAGTCTCCAGCTGCTCGGGGCCCACCTGACCGTCCAGCAATGCGACGGCAACCAGGTACTTGAGGTTGTAGTCCGCCTGCTCCTTCGTCGACGGGTGGTCCTTATTGCCGTAATGACCACCGCCGGCGAAGTCGAATGCGCCCTGGAACACCTCCAGCGTCACCGACGCGACGTCGGCAACGGTAATACCGTGCTCGTCACGAAGTGCCAGCGTCGCGTCGATGATCACCTGGCCGTGAATCAGTGAGCAATACTGCTTGAGGTAGGTCTGCTCGACGGCGGCCAGCGACCGGTCGGATGTGCGCAAGTCGATCTGCTGGTCGAATAACCGCTCGAGGCCGCTGGGGCCCTCGAAAAGCGCTCGGGGACCAGTGATTCCGCGACCCACGAGCAACGTGGTGTAAACGGCGCGCATCCCGGTGATGGCCGGCGAGATACCTTTCCAGGTCGAAACGGGCTCGGCGTGCACCGCGGCGAGTGAGACGTTGTCCGCAGCGGATGCGGCGATGGCGTCGGCGGTCTGCGCGGCGTCGAGCGCAAGCAATTTGGCCGAGGCGGCCGCCGCCGACATGGCCAGTTGCAGCGCGTGGTTGAGTCCACGGCCCATGACGGGAACCTCTGCGCTGAAACGGCTTTGGATCTCGTAGGCGACTGCCAACGCCAATAGGAAGTCGCCGCCGCGCGCATCGACATGTTCGGCGACGGCGAAGACCGCACCGAAGTTGTCGGCGGGGTGGCATAGCCCGCCGGGAGTCAGATAGGTGTCGAGGAGATCGGGGTAGCGCACCAGCACCGCGTTGAAGAACGCCGCCTGATCGACTGAAGCACGTCCACCGCCGACGAAAGTCGCTGTGGGGCGGCTACTGAACTGTTCCGCGTGCGCGCGAATGGCAGGGATGAGTTCCCCGTCGAGGGCGCCGAGCGCACAGGCAATGCTGTCAAGTACGTTGCGTTTCAGCGTCGGCAGAACAGCGCCGGCAAGGTCGGACTGGTCGGCCCTGGCGACGAATTCCGCTAGCTCCTCGACGGCGGGTGTCGGATTTTTGCGTGTCATCGCGGCCCACTTCCTTGGTGTCGAAAACCGTTGCGGCTTCCTGGCTGTCATCACTCGCCAGCTCGATACGCCTAACCGGCATGATCAGAACGTTTGTCCGCGCAGCATCACTAGGTCAGGCCGATTCAGCACGGCCGGACCCTGGCGCGGATCCTCGTGGTAGCACAACAGGTCGGCGGAAGCGCCGTGGTCCAGGCCCGGTCGGCCCAGCCAACGACGAGCATTCCAACAGGCCGCGCCCAACGCCTCGTCGGGGCTCATCCCGATGCCCTTGAGCGCCTCGACCTCGTCGGCGATCCGCCCGTGGGCGACCATGCTGCCGGCGTCGGTGCCGGCGTACACCGCTACTCCGGCCTCTCGGGCCGCCGCCATCCGCGGATAACACTTGGCGTACAAGTCGCGCATATGCGCAGCGTATTTAGGGTAGCGGGTCGCGGAATCGGCGATGCCAGGGAAGTTTTCAACGTTAATCAGCGTGGGCACCAACGCGGTGTCGTGCTCGACCATCAAGTCGATTGCGGCGTCGGTGAGCCCGGTGCCGTGTTCGATGCAATCGATCCCAGCCTTGATCAGCCCGGGCAGCGCGTCCTCGCCGAAGACATGGGCGGTGACCCGTGCACCGTGGTCGTGTGCCACCTGGATGGCTGTCTTGAGCACTTCGTCGGACCACAGCGGGGACAAGTCGCCTTGTTCGCGGTCGATCCAGTCGCCGACCAGCTTGACCCAACCGTCACCGCGGCGGGCCTGCTCGGCCACCAAGTCCGGCAGCTGCGACTCGTCTTCGATGTCGATCGCCAAGCCGGGCGAATACCGCTTGGGGCGGGCCAGATGCCGTCCGGCGCGGATGATGCGCGGCAGATCGTCGCGATCATCGAGGCTGCGGGTGTCGGTCGGCGAGCCGCAGTCGCGCAGCAGCAGCGCGCCGGCCTCGCGTTCGGTCTCGGCCTGAGCGACCGTTTCGTCCAGTTCGATGGCGCCGCCATCTGTGCCCAGCCCGACATGGCAGTGGGCATCAACCAGCCCGGGCAGCACCCAGCCACCGTCGAAGACGGTGTCAGCGCCGGTGACCGGTTCGTGGCTGATCCGGCCGTCGACGATCCACAGTTCGACGGGTTCCCGGTCGGGGAACCCCACCCCTCGCACGTGCAGACGCACGGCTGCGGCTACTTCTTGCCGGGAAAGTTCAGCTTGGACAGATCGAAGTCGGCCAGGCCGGGCGGCAGCTCATCCAGTCCCTCCGGCATGTTCGACAGGTCGGGGAATCCGGCCGGCATGCCCGGCATCCCAGCGCCCAGCGGACCGCGGACCCGGGGCGGCGTCGGGCCACGCTTTTTGCCCTTCTTGCCCTTACCTTTCGCGCTTTTCCGGGTCGCCGACTTTCGTCCCAACCCCGGTATGCCCATGCTGCCCACCATCGACGACATCATCCTGCGGGCCTCGAAGAAGCGGTCGACCAGGTTATTGACCTCCGACACCGTCACACCGGAGCCGTTGGCTATGCGCAACCGTCGTGAGGCGTTGATGATCTTGGGGTCGGCACGCTCCTGGGGCGTCATTCCGCGGATGATGGCCTGCAGCCGGTCGAGTTGTTTGTCGTCGACCGCGGCCAGGGCCTCTTTCATCTGACCCGCGCCGGGCAGCATCCCCAGCAGATTGCCGATCGGGCCCATCTTGCGGATCGCCAGCATCTGCTCGAGGAAGTCCTCCAACGTCAGCTCGCCGGACCCGATCTTGGCGGCAGTGGCTTCGGCCTGCTGCGCATCGAAGACCTGCTCGGCCTGCTCGATCAGGCTCAGCACATCGCCCATGCCCAGGATTCGACTGGCCATCCGGTCCGGGTGGAAGACATCGAAGTCTTCGAGCTTTTCGCCAGCCGAGGCGAAAAGAATTGGCACACCGGTGACTTCGCGAACCGACAGCGCCGCGCCGCCGCGAGCGTCACCGTCCAGCTTCGTCAGCACCACGCCGGTGAAGCCCACGCCCTCCCGGAACGCTTCAGCCGTCGTCACCGCATCCTGGCCGATCATCGCGTCCAGGACGAACAGCACCTCGTCGGGGTCGATGGCGTCGCGGATGGCCGCGGCCTGCGACATCAGCTCCTCGTCGATGCCCAGCCGCCCGGCGGTGTCGACGATCACGACATCGAAATGCTTGGCGCGCGCCTCCGCGAGTCCGGCCGAGGCGACGGCGACCGGGTCACCGGGACCGGCGGCCGCCGCGTCGGCCTCCGCCGACGTACCTGGGTGCGGCGCGAACACCGCGACACCGGCCCGCTCCCCCACGATGCGCAACTGGTTGACCGCGCCCGGCCGCTGCAGGTCACAGGCCACCAGCAGCGGAGTATGCCCCTGGCTGCGCAGCCACACCGCCAGCTTGCCGGCCAGCGTGGTCTTACCGGAGCCTTGCAGGCCGGCCAGCATCACCACGGTCGGCGGCGCCTTTGCAAACGCCAGCAGGCGGGTCTGGCCGCCCAGGATTCCGACGAGCTCCTCGTTGACGATCTTGACGACCTGCTGCGCCGGGTTGAGCGCGCCGGACACCTCGGCGCCCTTGGCACGGTCTTTGATCCGGCTGACGAACTCCCGTACCACCGGCAGCGAGACGTCGGCTTCCAGCAGCGCCAGCCGAATTTCGCGAGAGGTGGTGTCGATGTCGGCGTCGGTAAGCCGGCCCTTGCCGCGCAGCCCCTGCAGGGCCCCGGTCAGCCGGTCGGACAGCGATTCAAACACGCCGCCCAGCCTAGCGGGGAGCACGAGCGTGAAGCTGGCCGCACACTCGTCGTCCAGTGTGAAGCTGGCCGCACACTCGTCGAGGTTGACGGATGATCGGCTCATGCTCGAGGTGATCGACAACGGGTCCGGCACCCAAGCGCATCCGATTCCGCTGCTTTTCGTCCACGGCGGTTGGCATTCCGCGTCGTGCTGGGCCAACTTCCTGGACTTCTTTGCCGATGCCGGCTATCGCGCGGTTGCCGTGAGTCTGCGCGGGCACGGCGCCAGCCCCACCGCAAAGCGTTTTCACGCATGTTCGATCGCCGACTATGTCGACGATGTCCGCGCCACGGCCGACGACCTGGGCGGCCGGCCGGTACTCGTCGCGCATTCTCTGGGTGGCTTCGTCGTTCAGCGCTACCTGGAAGACCGCGATGCCCCGGCCGCTGTCCTTATGGCGTCGGTGCCGCCGCAAGGCGTGCTGGGACTGGCAACGCGCATCTGGAGCCGCCACCCGTGGATCTCGTTGCGGTCGCTGCCCGTCGGCAATTTGACCGGGTTCATCGGCACCCCGCCGCTGGTCCGCGAGCACCTCTTCAGCGCGCACACCCCGGACGACATCGTGGAATCATGCGCGGCCAGCGTGCAATCCGAGGCCGTACGGGCTTCGCTGATCGACCCGTTGCTGCGCCGGGTCAGGTCCACGCGGGTCACTACACCGATGCTGGTCCTCGGCGCCGGCGACGACGGCATGGTCACCGACGCCGAGGTGCGCGCGACGGCGCGGGCTTACCGGACCGAAGCCGAATTCTTTGCCGGCATGGGACACAACATGATGCTCGAACCGGGATGGCCGGACGTTGCCAAGCGAATTCACGCGTGGCTGCAAGCCCGCGAACGCGCCTAGACCGCCGCCTTGCTCAGCAGTCGTTTCGCGGCGGTGGCGCCTGATTGCTCGGTTCTTTGAACCAGGCGACCTTCGCTTGCCAGGATCGCGCGGACCCGTAGGCGAAACCGATCGCGCCCAGACATGCACACAGCCAGACCGGCAGGGTGATATCGATGCCGGCCTCGGCCGTTGTCACCTGTATCACGGTCGCTGCAACGCCGAAGGCGGCCGAGATGAGGTAGAGGTTGGCCGTCGCGGTTGAGCGGGGGTCCTTCCGGACGATCAGCATCACTCTGGCCGCGTAGCCGAACAAATAGACGAGTAGGACTCCCAGCACGATCCAATAGGCGCCGAACCAGACAGTGCTGACGTGGGCCGGGAACAGGTCGGGGTGATAGCCCTCGTCGGCGACGATGAACACTGCCACCAATATTGGAATACCAAGCCACAACGGGCTTGCGACGTGGCGGCGGAAGATTCTGCGCCACTGGTGTTCGTCGCCGAGCCGGGCCAAGCCATGGTCGATGATCGCCGTCGCAGCGACGATCAGGCAGATGTGCCCAACGAGATCTTCGACATTCCATCGCCGGAAGATGTGGTGCAGGGGTGGCCCCAGAGTTTCCGACGCCCACGGCGACATCAGCAACACCGCACAGCCTTGCAGGGCGATGTTGAGGCTCGCGTCGGCTTCCCAGCGTGAGCGCCAAGTATCCCGGCGGATCCACAAGCTACAAAAGACGGCAGCCAGCGTGACGGTGATGAGGGCGGACATCATTATCGCAACCGGGCTCCTGCTTTGGCGTCAGACCGGCGGTTTGCTGGGGTCTGGGTGAAGATCGCGCAGTCTCGGCAGGGCGCGGGTTGATGCCAGATACTCGGTGACCGTTTCGAGCTGGATCAGCCCGAACCGGACGAGCAAGTCGATCGGGTTCAACTTCAGATACTTAGCTGCCCTGATCAGGTTGTCGGCGGTGACCAACCTGCCCTCACGGACTGCCTTGTAGTACGCCGATTTGCGGTAGCCGAACGCCTCGTACACCTCGGTGGCGGCAAGGGGTCGGCCCACCAGGTAAGGAAGCACCACCGCCGGATCCTTATCGCAGTCTTCCATGAGTAGACAGTATCTCGGCTCCGTAGACCTGTTGCAACAATGCAGCACTAGCTTCCCCAATAAACCACTGAAGTCTACTTTTGTGAACTATGGTCCAGCTATGGAGCCGCGCAGTCTCCGGCTCACTGCAACCCGGCGGCAAGCGGAGGAAAGCAATGCGGAAATTGATCCGACGGGCAGTGATCGCAGGCGCCGGTGTACTGGTGATCCTCAGCGGCGTTGACGGTGGCGACGTCATGGCGCAAGCGCACGCAGATGAGCCGCTTTGCGCCGCCGACGTGACGGACCCCTGCCAACAGCAGGTAGACCAGCAGCAGGCGGACGTGCCCAAACCGGACCCCCCGCGGCTCCATTTACGGCTCTCATGCTCGCCAGCGGCGCTGGGAGCTCATTGCACGCAACGATGGGTCCCCTGAGCCCGCGCTACATCACACCGGAGCGGCTACGCCGAGCACGGCCAACAGGTGCTGCTCCACCACCGTCCGCGCATCCGCGCGGGCGGACAAGCTGACACAGAACACGTCGTCCACCATCGACCCCAACGTGGTCACCTTCGCCCAATCGATGTCCGCTCCGGCGCGCTCCAGCGCACTGGTGAGCAACGCAAGCAAACCGGTGCGATCAGACGCGCGGACTTCGACGATCAGTCGCCCGGGTGCGGCGTCCAGCCACAGAATCCGCGGCGGGGCGGTCGACTGGTGAACCGGAATCGCCGTCAGCGCCTCACCGACGGGCTTGGGATGCGCGGGTGTGTCCCGCTGCTTCAGCGTGGCCAACACGTCGGATTCACCGGCCAGCGCGCTGACCAGTTGCTGACGCAACAGTCCCGCGGCGGGCGGACTACCGAAATGCGGTGAGACGACGAATTCGCTGATCGCCGAACCCTCGTGAATGTTCACCGACGCCGAATGCACGCGTAGTGAGTTCAACGCCAGCACACCCGCCGCTTTGGACAGCAGCCCACGCTGGTCTGGGGCGATCACCACCACGTGGTAGAGGCGCTGACTGCTGCCGGACCGCAACTCGACATGCACCTTCTGGTCGGCGGCCAGCGAAAGATACTCAGGATCAAGCGGATCGGCCTGTGGCAACGGCTCGCCGGTCATCGCCATGCGGCAGCGGCGCACCAAGTCGCCGACCAGCGATGCTTTCCAGTCGCTCCACACACCGGGCCCGGTGGCCAGCGAATCGGCTTCGGTCAGCGCATGCAACACATCGAGCAGCACCGGATCTCCGTCCAAAGCCTCGCAGACGGCGGCAATAGTCTGCGGCTCGTTGAGGTCCTGCCGGGTCGCGACTTTCGCCAACAGCAAGTGGTGACGCACCAGCTTGGCGAGGATCTCGACGTCGGACGGCCACATACCAAGTCGAGTGCCGATCTCGGTGGCCAACTCGGCGCCGACGACGCTGTGGTCGACGCCCCGCCCCTTTCCGATGTCGTGCAGCAGCGCAGACAGGATCAGCAGGTCCGGACGTGCCACCCGGGTGGTGAAAATCCTTGCCCGGGAGACAGCTTCGGCCAGGTGGCGATCCACTGTCCAGATATGGACGACGTCGCGAGGCGGAAGGTCGCGGACCGCGGCCCATTCCGGAAAAAGACGGCTCCACAAGCCGGTCCGGTCGAGCGTTTCGATTACCGCGATCGTGTCCGGGCCGGCGGCCAACAAGACCAGCAGGTTGTTCAACGCCTCGCGCGGCCACGGCGTCGGAAGCTCGGGCGCGGTGTCGGCCAGCCGGCTCAGCGTGGACACCGCAATCGGCAGTCCGGTGGTCGCCGAGGCCGCGGCGACTCGCAGCACCAGCATGGGGTCATTTTCCGGCCGGGCGTCGCGGGCCAGCACGATCTCCCCGGCGTACTCGACCACTCCCTCGTCGAGCGGTCGACGCGGCCGTCGCCGCATCGCCGAAATTCCGCGCCGCGGCAGTGCATTGGCGGCAGTCCGGAGTCCAGCGTCGACACGGTAGCTGATGGTGCGGCCAGCGTCGGACAGCGTCCGCGAAAGATCGAACCGGTCACCGATATGCAAAGCGGCGCTGATCTCGTCGGCGAACTGCGCCAACAGCAGGTCATGGCCGCGACCGGAGACCCGGTGAAGTTCGGTGCGCACGTCGAGCAGGGTGAGGTGAGCGTCGGTCAACGAACCCATCGGGTTCTCCGGCCGTCCCACGGTCACGCGGTCGGCGAGGTGGGCGACGGCCAGCGCGTCGAGCAGCTGAAGATCACGCAGGCCGCCGCGGCCCAACTTCAGGTCGGGTTCGGCGCGGTGCGCGATCTCGCCGACGCGCCGCCACCGGGCATGCGTCTCTTCAACGAGTTCCCCGAACAGGGACTGAATTCCGGTGCGCCACTGCCGCCGCACGCCCTCGATCAGCCGGGCCGACAGCTGTTCATCGCCGGCGATGTGCCGCGCATCGAGCATGGCCAGGCCGGCGGACACATCCGCACCGGCGACCCGCAGTGTTTCGTTGACGGTACGCACGCTGTGGTCGAGGCGAATGTTCGCGTCCCACAACGGATACCACAGCTGATCCGCGATCTTTCCCACCGTCTCGGTGGGCATGCCGTCGTGCAACAGCAGGAGGTCCAGGTCCGAGTAGGGCACCAGCTCGCGTCGGCCCAGTGAACCGGTCGCGACGATCGAAAACCCGCTGCCGGCCGTAATACCGATCTCCGTGGCCTTCGCGGTTAACCAGGATTCGTGCAGCTCACCCCACGCTTGGCGCAAAGCGGCCGAATCGAGTTCACCCGGTCCGCGGGCGAGGAGCTTTTCCCGGACGGCGGGCAGATCGCTCGCCGGGCCGGCACTGCTGCCTGCCGCGGCTTCCGGCCAAATCGGATCGGGTGGCTCTGCTCCGCGCTGTCTCATTCCCGTCCAGGTCGGATCGGCTACTCCAACGGAGTATTCATACGGCGTGTATTAGATTGCGTCGGCCCCGCGTTCGCCTGTGCGCACCCGCACCACCGTTTCCACGGCGCTGACCCACACTTTGCCGTCGCCAATCTTACCGGTACGTGCGGCCCGCACGATGCTGTCCAGGACCTTGTCCGTGTCATAGTCTTCGACTAAGACCTCGATGCGCACCTTCGGCACGAAGTCGACGGAGTATTCAGCGCCCCGGTAAACCTCAGTGTGCCCCTTTTGCCGGCCGTAGCCCTGGACTTCGCTGACCGTCATCCCCAGGATTCCCACCTGTTCAAGGCTGGCTTTGATGTCCTCGAGCGTGAACGGCTTCACGATCGCGGTAATCAGCTTCATTTCCTTTTCCCTCTTCAGCCGAATGGACAAGAACCGAACTGCTGCTGCCGACAACCGCGAAGTCATAGCCGCTCTCAGCGTGCTGCGACTCGTCGATGCCAGTGGCTTCATCTTCGGCGGTCAGACGTAGCCCGATCGTGTACTTCAGTAGGAGTGCAATGACAAGTGTGCCGATACCCGAGAACGCTAGAACACTTGACGCGCCGATGGTCTGCCGGATCAGCTGAGCGAAGCCACCGCCGTAGAACAATCCCGCCGACGTGTGGCCCCCGCCGCCGGCAATTGCGATGGTCTCCGGCGCGGCCAGCAGACCCACCAGTAGCGTGCCCACGATCCCGCCGACCAAGTGAACCCCGACCACGTCCAACGAGTCGTCGAAGCCGAGCTTGAACTTCAGACCGACCGCCAGCGCACACAGGACACCAGCCGCTGCACCGATGATCAGCGCGCCGAGCACGTTGACCGACGAACACGAAGGTGTGATCGCGACCAGGCCGGCGACGATGCCCGACGCCGCGCCCAGCGTGGTGGCGTGCCCGTCGCGAATGCGCTCGGTGAGCAGCCAGGTCAGCATCGCCGCGGCGGTGGCCACCGTGGTGGTAATGAACGTCGACCCGGCGACCCCGTTCGAGCTGGTAGCCGAACCCGCGTTGAACCCGTACCAGCCGAACCACAGCAGACCGGCACCGAGCATCACGAACGGCACATTGTGCGGTCGGGTCGGGCTCTTCGGCCAGCCTCTGCGCTTGCCCAGCACGATCGCCAGCACCAAGCCCGCCGTACCGGCGTTGATGTGGACCGCGGTCCCGCCTGCAAAGTCGATCGCGTGCAGTTTGTTGGCGATCCAGCCGCCGTGGGCTCCGGTAACACCGTCGGCGCAGAACACCCAGTGCGCGACGGGGAAGTACACGACGGTCGCCCACAGTGCGGCGAATACCGTCCAGCTGCCGAACTTCAACCGGTCGGCCACCGCGCCGGAGATCAGTGCCACGGTGATGATGGCGAACATCAGCTGGAAGGCGACGAACACGGTCTGCGGCAGCGTGCCCGCCAACGCGATGTTGGTCGCCGGTGTGCTGCCGCTGGCGGCGGCACCGTTCACCCCGATCAGGCCCTTCAGTCCGAAGTATTGGGTCGGGTTGCCCGCGATGTTGCCGACGTCGTTACCGAAGGCGAGGGAGTAACCGAAGGTCACCCACAGCACGGTGACGACGCCCATGGCGATGATGCTCATCATGATCATGTTGAGCACGCTCCTGACGCGAACCATCCCGCCGTAGAAGAACGCCAGACCCGGCGTCATCAACAGCACCAACGCGGAGCTCGCCAGCATCCAGGCGGTATCGCCGGTGTCTGGCACTCCCATCGTGGGGAATTGGTCCACTGCCCCTAACCTCCTTCGGCAAGGCCGCGTCCATCGCCGGTGCGACCGATGACCTGTGGTCAAGACAATGCGCAGTGGTTGTTTCGAAATAAGACGCTGGCAGGTTTCGTCGGTGTTACATCATGCTCACAGTTGGTTTGGTCCAGCCGCGCGGCGGAGCCGGGCGCAGCGGGTCGCCGCCCAATCAGCCCAGCGGCGATCGCAAGCGCGGCGGAGCCGGGCGCAGCGGGTCGCCGCCCAAATCAGCCCAGCGGCGATCGCAAGCGCGGCCGAGCCGGGCGCAGCGGGTCGCCGCCCAAATCAGCCCAGCGGCGATCGCAAGCGCGGCCGAGCCGGGCGCAGCGGGTCGCCGCCCAAATCAGCCCAGCAGTGCGTCGACGAAGGCGGCGGGCTCGAACGGCGCCAGGTCGTCAGGTCCCTCTCCGAGGCCGACCAGCTTCACCGGCACCCCAAGTTCCTGCTGGACCCGGAAAACGATGCCGCCCTTGGCGGTGCCGTCCAGCTTGGTCAACACCGTCCCGGTGATGTCAACGACGTCGGCGAACACCCGCGCCTGCGCCAGCCCGTTCTGACCGATGGTGGCGTCGAGCACCAGTAGCACCTCGTCGACCGCCGCGCGCCGCATCACCACACGTTTGACCTTTCCGAGTTCGTCCATCAACCCGGTTTTGGTGTGCAGTCGGCCAGCGGTGTCGATCACCACGACGTCGGCGCCCGCGGCGATGCCCTTGTCGACAGCGTCGAATGCCACCGACGCCGGGTCGGCACCCTCAGCTCCACGCACGACCTCGGCGCCCACCCGCGAAGCCCAGGCCTGCAGCTGGTCGGCAGCGGCGGCGCGGAACGTGTCGGCGGCGCCCAGCACGACCCGTCGGCCGTCGGCGACCAACACCCGCGCCAGTTTGCCCACAGTGGTGGTTTTGCCGGTGCCGTTGACACCGACGACCAGCAGCACCGACGGGTGGTCGTCATGCGGCAACGCACGCACTGAACGGTCCAGGCCGGGTTGCAGCTCGGCGATCAGCACCTCGCGCAGCACCGCGCGGGCATCGGCTTCGGTGCGGACGTCTTTGCTGGCGAGCCGGCTGCGCAGCTGCGCCACCACCGACGCGGTAACCGTCGGGCCCAGGTCGGCGACCAGCAGGGTGTCCTCGACTTCCTCCCAGGAGGCTTCGTCGAGGTCACCACCGCCGAGCAGCCCTAACAGGCTGCGGCCCAACGCATTCTGCGATCGGGAAAGCCGGCCGCGCAGTCGCTCCAGCCGCCCTTCAGGCGGTGCGATCGCCTCGATCTCCGGCGCGACCGGCTCGGCCGCAGGCTCGGTCGGGGGCGCCTCGGGAGCTGTCGGTGCCACGATGTCTGCGGTATCCGGTTCGGGCAGTTGGACACCGGAAATCGGGCGGTGCGGGGCGTCGCGCGCAATGGTCGCGTCATCGCCGCCCGCTGGCAATCCGGTGGTGTCGAGCCGGTCCTCAACTTCGCTGCGGCTGAACGTGATTCCCGACGACGCGGTGTAGCCGCCCGAGCGATCAATGGTGCCGGTTTGCTCTGGCGCCGACAGGCTGATCCGCCGGCGGCGATACCGGACCAGACCCAAAACCACGGCGGTGACGACGATCAGTGCGACGGCGACCGCGATCGCGATCCATAAAGCTTGCGACACTAGGTAATTCCTCGCTATGTAGTCGTGACCAGCTGATCGACCTGCTGACCACGCATCCGCTGGGAGATCACCGCGGTGATGCCGTCGTCACGCATCGTCACGCCGTAGAGCGCGTCGGCGACCTCCATGGTCGGCTTCTGGTGGGTGATCACGATCAGCTGCGACTGGGTGCGCAGCTGCTCGAACAAGTTCAACAGCCGGTGCAGGTTCACATCGTCGAGCGCCGCCTCCACCTCGTCCATGATGTAGAACGGCGACGGGCGGGCCCGGAAGATCGCCACCAGCATAGCGACCGCGGTCAGCGACTTCTCTCCGCCGGACAGCAGCGACAGCCGTTTGACCTTCTTGCCGGGCGGCCTGGCCTCGACCTCGATGCCGGTGGTCAGCATGTCGTCGGGGTCGGTGAGCCGCAGCCGGCCCTCCCCACCGGGGAACAGGGCGGCGAACACCCCTTGGAATTCGCGCTCAACGTCGGCGAAGGCGTCGGCGAACACCTGCAGGATGCGGGCGTCGACGTCGGCGACGACGTCAAGCAGGTCTTTGCGCGCCGCCTTGACGTCCTCGAGCTGGGTGGACAGGAAGTTGTAGCGCTCCTCCAGCGCCGCGAACTCCTCGAGCGCCAACGGGTTGACCCGGCCCAGCTCGGCCAGCTCTCGTTCGGCGCGTTTGGCGCGACGCTCCTGGGTGGCCCGGTCGAACGGCATTGGTGCCGGCGGGACCACCTGCTCGCCTCGCTCGCGGGCCTGCTCGTATTCGGCGAACTCGAGCTCGGTCGGCGGCAGCGGGACGTCCGGTCCGTATTCGGCAACCAGGTCGTCGGGTGCCATCCCGAACTGCTCGAGCACCATTTGCTCGAGCTGCTCGATCCGCAGCGCCGCCTGCGCCTTGGCCACCTCGTCGCGGTGCAGCGACTCGGTGAGCGCGGCGATCCGGGCGCCTAGCGTGTTGACCTCTTCGCGGACCGCGGCCATGGCAGTGGACCGTTGCTGGCGTTCGGCGGCGAGCACGTCGCGGTTGCGCGACGCGGCTGCGACCACTTGATCCAGCCGCCCGGCAAGCCGTCGCCCGGTGTCGGCCACCGACGCAGCCACCGCGGCCGCGTGCTCACGCGCAGCGCGGGCCTGCTGCGCGCGCAGTCTCGCCTCCCTTTCCGCGGCGGCCGCGCGACGCAGTGAATCCGCCCGTCCGCGAACGGCGTTGGCGCGCTCCTCTGCGGTGCGCACCGCCAACCGGGCTTCCACCTCCACTCCGCGGGCCGTCTCGGCCGCCGCGGCGATCTGCTGCCGAACCTCTGCATGCCTAGGTTCGGCCGCGACGTCTTGGGTCTCTTCGACATTGCGCAGCCGGGTCTCGAGGTCACCGAGCTCGGCCAGGGTTTCCGCGCGCCCGGCCTCTAACTCCTCACGTTGGCGCAGCAGCCGGCGCCACTCCTCCTCAGCGGCGCGGGCGTCTTGGCCGAGCCGACCGAGCTGCTCGTAGATCGCCGAAATGGCCGCGTCGGATTCGTTGAGCGCGGCCAGAGCTTGCTCGGCGGAGTCCTGACGAGCGGTCTGCTCGCTCAGCGCGCCGGACAACGCCGCGCCGAGGTGGCTTGCCTGCGTCTCGGCGGCGGCCAGTTCAGTGCGCGCCTTGGTGATTTCGGAGGTGATCTCCAGTGTCGACGGTTTGCGGTCGGAACCGCCGCTGACCCATCCGGCGCCGACCAGGTCGCCGTCGCGGGTGACCGCGCGCAGCCGGGGGCGGGCGGCCACCAGATCCATCGCCTCGTTGAGAGTGCCGACCACCGCAACCCCGGAGAGCATGGCGATCATCGCGCCGCGCAGCCGCGTCGGCGCCTCGACGAGGTCGAGCGCCCATTGCGCACCGTCGGGCAGAGCACCCGTCGGCCCCGGCTCCTCAGCCGGCCAGTCGCTGAGCACGATGGCCGCGCGGCCACCGTCGGCGTGCTTCAAAGCAGCCACCGCTGATGCAGCCGCGCTGAAGCTGTCTGCGGCCAGCGCGTCGGCGGCCGCGCCGAGGACCGCGGCAAGCGCGGCTTCATACCCCGAAGCCACCTTGACCAGCTTCGCGACCGACCCGAAAAGCCCGGCATCGCCGCGGTTGCGGGCGAGCCAGTCGGCCCCGTCCTTGCGTTCCAGCGTGGTCGACAGCGCTTCGATGCGGGCCCGCAGCGAAGCCACTTGGCGTTCGGCGCCACGCTCGGCTGATTGCAGTTCAGCGACCCGCTCGTCGGCCAGCCGCAGCGCCACCACCATCCGGTCGTGGTGCTCATCGAGGCCGACTTCGCCCTGGTCGAGCTCGCCGACGCGACCCTGCACGGTTTCGAACTCCGCCTTGGCTTGATGGGCGCGCGCCGCGGCTTCCTCGATGCGCTCCGACAACTTGGCCACGCTGTCATCGATCGACTCGACGCGCGCTCGCATCGTTTCGACCTGGCCGGCCAGCCGGGCCAGACCCTCGCGGCGGTCGGCCTCTGCCTGCACCGCCGCCAGGTGCGCTTGTTCGGCTTCGGCGGCGGCACGCTCACGGTCGGCCAGCTCGGTACGCGCAGCCTCCAGCCGGGTGCGGGTTGCGGCCAGTTCGGTCAGCAGCTGCTGCTCGGCCGCCGCCACCTGTTCGGCCTCGGCCTCCAACGCGTCGGGGTCAGGGCCGCTGGACGTGGCCGGCTCGACGTCCAGATGTTGAGCACGCTCGCTGGCGATGCGTACGGTTGCGCTGACCCGTTCGGCCAACGCGGACAACCGAAACCAGGTCTGCTGAACTGATTCGGCACGCTCCGATAGGCGAGTCAGCGCGGCTTCTTGCGCGGCAAGTTCGTCAGACGCCACCGCCATCCGGGCCGAGGCCTCGTCGTGGTCGCGGCGCAGCGCCGCCTCGGCCTGATTGGTGTCGTTGAGCTCGCCCTGCCGGCTGACCACGTCGTCGGCGGCCAGCCGCAGTCGGGCGTCGCGCAGGTCGGCCTGGATGGTCTGGGCGCGACGAGCCACTTCGGCCTGACGGCCCAGCGGTTTGAGCTGGCGGCGCAGTTCGGTGGTCAGATCGGTGAGCCGGGCCAGGTTCGCCGACATCGCCTCGAGCTTGCGGACCGCCTTTTCTTTGCGCTTGCGGTGTTTGAGCACACCGGCGGCCTCCTCGATGAATGCCCGACGGTCCTCCGGGCGCGATTCAAGGATCTCGTTGAGTTTGCCCTGCCCGACAATGACGTGCATTTCACGACCGATGCCGGAGTCGCTCAGCAGCTCCTGGACATCCATCAAACGGCAACTGTTGCCGTTGATCTCGTATTCACTGGCGCCGTCGCGAAACATCCGACGCGTGATCGACACTTCGGAATACTCGATGGGCAAAGCGTTGTCGGAGTTGTCGATGGTGACGGTGACTTCGGCACGGCCCAGCGGGGCCCGCGACGACGTCCCGGCGAAGATGACGTCTTCCATCTTGCCGCCGCGCAGCGTCTTGGCGCCCTGCTCCCCCATCACCCAGGCCAACGCGTCGACCACATTGGACTTGCCCGACCCATTCGGCCCGACCACCGCGGTGATACCCGGCTCGAAACGCAGAGTCGTCGGCGAAGCGAAGGATTTGAAACCCTTCAGCGTCAGGCTCTTGAGGTACACGGCGTGCCAGACTACCGCTCGGTGAAGCCGCTGATCGGTTCGCCGCGCTGCGACCAATCGACGACAATGTTGTCGACGCGGCCTGGCGTTTTTCCACTCTGCAACAGGCGCAACAGCTGTTCACACGCGTCACGGGAGCCCTGCGCGACGACCTGCACGCGGCCGTCGGGACGGTTGGCGGCATACCCGGTCAGGCCCAGCTCGAGCGCGCGGCTGCGAGTCCACCATCGGAAGCCGACGCCCTGCACGCGTCCATGCACCCACGCGGTGAGCCGAACGTCAGGCTCCGACATCGACCACCTCGAAGTTGACGGTCGTGCCCGACTTCAGCGTGCGCCCGACCGTGCACACCTGGTCGACTGCACGCTCGACAACCACCAGGACGCGCTGCTTCTCCTGCTCACCCAAGCCCGACAGGTCGATTTCGAGGGTTTCCTCCAGCAACGGGTACCGCTCCTGCTCACGGTCAGCCTGACCGGAGACCTTGACCGTCGTCCGGTAGTCGTCGCCGAGCCGGCGGGCCAACGGCAGGTCGCTGGACATCCCGCTGCACGCGGCGAGCGCGATCTTGAGTAGCTCGCCCGGCGTGAAGACGCCGTCGACGTCCTCGGAGCCGATGAGTACCTGCGCACCCCGCGAGCTGTGCCCGGTATAGCGGCGCACGCCGGTGCGTTCCACCCACAGTTCCGTCATGGCTTCTTTCTACCGGGTGGCTGTGCGCCGAGATCGACGCGTCAGGAGAGGCACACCACGGGTCAACTCCGCGGGCGGGGCTGGCAACGCGGGCAGTAGAACGACGAGCGGTTCATGAATTTCTCGCGGCGAATCACCGCGCCGCATCGCCGGCAGCTCTTGCCTTCGCGGCCATAGACGTTAAGCGACCGGTCGAAGTAGCCGGACTGGCCGTTGACGTTGACGTACAACGAATCGAACGAGGTGCCCCCCTGCGTCAATGCGTCGCGCATCACTTCGGCGGCTGCCTGCAGCACCGCCGTCAACTGCCGACGGGTCATCGTGTCGGCGATGCGCGCGCCGTTCACTTTGGCCCGCCACAACGCTTCGTCGGCGTAGATGTTGCCGATCCCCGACACCACGGTCTGGTCGAGCAGCTGGCGCTTGATCTCGGAGTGCTTGCGCCGCAACACGTTAACTACGGCGTCGATATCGAATCGCGGGTCGAGCGGGTCGCGCGCAAGGTGGGCGACGGACGTGGGAACCACGCTGCCGTCGACACTGACCAGCTCGCCGAGCAGCCACCCGCCGAACGTGCGCTGATCGACGAAGCTCAGCGTCGTCCCGTCGTCGAGGACCGCCGCGATACGCAGATGACCCGCGTTCGGCACCGTCCCGATAAGCATCTGACCGCTCATGCCCAGGTGGACCACGAGGGCACAGTCGCCGTCGTCGAGCGTGAGCCACAGGTATTTCCCGCGCCGATCGGTGCCGGTGATCCGGGCGTCCAACAGGCGTGCGGTCAGGTCGGCGGGTCCGGCCTCGTGGCGGCGCACTGCGCGGGGGTGATGCACTCGGACGGCGGTGATGGTCCTGCCCACCACATGGGCTTGCAAGCCGCGCCGCACCACCTCAACTTCGGGTAGTTCGGGCATTTACGTCACGCGTTGTCGAGCACGCTCAGCGTTTTCCACGCCGCTGCCGCGGCATGCTGCTCGGCTTCCTTCTTGGACCGGCCGACACCCGATCCGTATTCGGTGTCGGTGACGGTCACCACGGCGGTGAACTCTTTGTGGTGGTCGGGTCCGGTCGAGGTTACGTGGTACGACGGCGCGCCGAGGCCGCGGGCCGCGGTCAACTCTTGCAGGCTGGTCTTCCAGTCCAGTCCGGCGCCCAGCGTCGGCGCGGCGTCCAACAGCGGACCGAACAACCGCAGGATCACCTCCCGCGCGCTGTCCATGCCGTGATGCAGATAGATCGCTCCTAGCAGCGATTCCATGCTGTCGGCCAGGATGCTGGATTTGTCGGCTCCGCCGGTGTTGATCTCGCCGCGCCCCAATAGCAGGTGCGCGCCGAGTCCTTGGTCGGTCAATTTCCGTGCGACTTCGGCCAACGCCTGGGTGTTGACCACGCTGGCCCGCAGTTTGGCCAGATCACCCTCCGAGCGGTCGGGGTGTCGGTGGAACAGTTCGTCGGTGACGGTCAGGCCCAAAACGGCGTCGCCGAGGAATTCCAAGCGCTCGTTGGTCGGCAGACCGCCCTGCTCGTAGGCATAGCTGCGGTGGGTCAGCGCCAGGGTCAGCAACTCATCGGGCAGGTCGACGCCAAGAGCGTCGAGCAGGTCAGTCACCGGCGCCCCCTTCGCTGTCGGGCTGCAACATTGAGCTCAACTTGGCCCAGCGCGGGTCAACCTCATCGTGGTGATGACCGGGCTCGGCGGTTGCCAACGGGACGCCGCACCGCGGACACAGCCCCGGGCAATCCGGCCGGCACACTGGCGAGAACGGCAGTTCCAGTCCGACCGCGTCGATAATGGGCTGCTCGAGATCGATGACGTCGTTGACGACCCGGCCGACCTCGTCTTCCTCAGTGGTCGCCTCGGTGATGCTGTCCGGGTAGGCAAACAGCTCGGTCAGGCCGACTTCCACCTGCTCGCTGAATGGCGCCAGGCAGCGGGAGCATTCGCCGGCGATGGGCGCAGTGAGCATCCCGGTCACCAACACGCCTTCGGACACTGATTCGACGCGCAGATCGAGCTCCAACGGCGCGCCGGCCTGGATCCCGATCAATTCCAGGCCGATGCGCGACGGGCTCGGCACGACTTCGTGCAAGGAAAACATCGCTCCCGGGCGTCGCCCCAGCCGCGCAATGTTAAGGGCTAACGGTGATCGCGGATGCGGCTGCGCCGAGTGGCTGTGCTGCCGGACCATGGCCGTAATTCTACGGGCGACTATTAGCCGCCTTGTGCCGCCGGTACCAGCCCTACCGCTGCGCGTAGTCGTGTACGCCCGCCGCGGTCCGCAGTTGATGGCGGCCACGGTTGACCGAGCGCAGGGTGCTGTTGAGGTGCTCCTCGAACTCGGCGAGTTTGCTGTCGACGTAGATGTCACACTCACCGCGCAGCCGGTCGGCTTCGGCGTGCGCCGCGTCAATGAGCCGGGAGGCCTCGGCGTTGGCCGATTGCACGACCTCAGTCTGCGAGACCAGGCGCTGCTGCTCCTTGATGCCCTCTTGCACGGCTTTCTCGTAGGAAATGTTGCCGTTTTCGACCAGCCGGTCGCACTCCGACTTGGCCCGGCCCGTAGTGGCCTCGTACTCGCGTTTGGCCGCCGCAGCGATGCGGACCGCTTCCTCGCGCGCTTCGGAAACCATTCGTTCGCTGTGCTGGCGCGCCTCGCCCACCATCCGGTCGGCCTGCGCCTTGGCCTCGGACAGGATCCGGTCGGCCTCGGTGCGGGCGTGGTTAAGCATCGAGTCCGACTCGGTAGTCGCCGAGGACACCACGGAGTCGGCATGCGCCTTGGCCTCGTGCAGCAACGAGTCGCGGGCGTCGAGCACATCCTGGGCATCATCCAGCTCGCCCGGTATCGCGTCCTTGATGTCATCGATCAGTTCAAGCACGTCGCCGCGAGGCACCACGCAGCCCGCAGTCATCGGCACACCACGAGCTTCTTCGACAATGGCGCCTAGCTCGTCGAGCGCCTCAAATACTCGGTACACGGCAACACCCTTCCGGCATCGTTTGTTGTTACCAGTGTGCCTGGTGTTACGGCTGTGACTGGGTTGCCGGACTCGGTGTGTCGGACATTAAGCGACCGGAACTGCGCCCACTCACCTGCACACTTGGCGCCATTATGTCGGCTCGGGCAGATTTACGGCAATCATGGATGGGCGCGACCCGCAGGGGCCGCTGCCAGGGCGTGGCGGCCATCATGTTCGGCGCTATACCCCCTGGGGGTATCGTCAGCGGGGCCAGGGCAAGCGGAAAGCCGAAGCGGAGGATCTGGGGATGAATGAAGCGGCGAGGGCAGTTGGGCATGCGTTGGCGCTGGCTGGGTCGATGACCTGGGAGATTCTCTGGGCGCTGATCCTGGGTTTCGCGCTCTCAGCGGTGGTGCAGGCCGCCGTGCGTCGCTCGACGATCGTGGCTCTGCTCGGTGACGACCGGCCCCGAACCCTCGCGATCGCCGCGGGGCTCGGCGCGGCCTCCTCGTCGTGTTCCTACGCGGCGGTGGCCTTGGCCCGGTCGCTGTTCCGCAAGGGTGCCAACTTCACCGCCGCCATGGCCTTCGAGATCGGCTCTACCAACCTGGTAGTGGAGTTAGGCATCATCCTTGCTCTGCTCATGGGCTGGCAGTTCACCGCAGCAGAATTCGTCGGCGGCCCGCTGATGATCGTGATACTGGCGGTGTTGTTCCGGCTTTTCGTGCGCTCACGAATCATTGACGCCGCCCGTCGACAAGCCGACCGGGGGTTGGCCGGCTCGATGGAAGGCCATGCGGCCATGGACATGTCGGTTCAACGCGACGGTTCGTTTTGGCGACGGCTGTTCTCCGGCGAGGGCTTCACCTCGGTTTCACATGTCTTCGCGATGGAGTGGGCGGCGATCCTCCGCGATCTGATCATCGGACTGCTGATCGCGGGCGCCATCGCGGCCTGGGTACCCGAATCATTCTGGCAGCATTTCTTTTTCACTGATCATCCAGTTCTGTCTGTCGCATGGGGGCCGATCGTGGGCCCTTTCGTGGCAATCGCGTCCTTTGTCTGCTCAATCGGCAATGTGCCGTTGGCCGCGGTGCTGTGGAACGGAGGCATCAGTTTCGGCGGCGTCGTTTCGTTCATCTTCGCCGACCTGCTGATCATCCCGATCTTGAACATCTACCGGAAGTACTACGGCACCGCGATGATGCTCACGCTGCTGGGCACGTTCTATGCCGCGATGGTCGCCGCCGGCTATCTGGTCGAATTGATTTTCGGCGCAGCACGTCTCATTCCATCGCAACGCAGCGCAACGGTGATGCAAGCCGAGATTTCGTGGAACTACACCACCTGGCTCAACATCGCATTCATCGCACTCGCAGTCGTACTCTCCCTGCGGTTCGTTACCACGGGTGGCGTCCCGATGCTTCGCATGATGGGCGGCTCCCCAGACGCAGAACACGACCATCACGATCACACCCACGAGCACCATTAAGGGGGCTATCCTTGCCGGCGGGAGGGTGAATCACCACCGACGTCGCACGAAGACCTAGCGGTAAAGAGGCCATGACAATGCGCTCTGCGGAGCCACAACCTGAGAACCATCCGCCACCACCGGGCGGTCCGCCGCCGCCGGCTGATATCGGCCGATTGCTGCTTCGCTGCCACGACCGCCCGGGACTGATCGCCGCAGTGAGCAACTTTTTGGCAAAGGCCGGCGCCAACATCATTTCCCTGGATCAGCATTCGACTGCGCCCGAGGACGGGACATTTCTGCAGCGCGCCATCTTCCATTTGCCCGGGCTGACGGCGGCCATGGACGGCCTGGAACGCGAGTTCGCCACGACCGTGGCGGACCAATTCGGTATCGACTACCGGTTCACCGAAGCGGCTAAGCCCAAGCGGGTTGCCATCATGGCCTCCAAAGATGACCACTGTCTGTTAGATCTGTTGTGGCGCAACCGTCGCGGCGAGCTCCAGATGTCTGTCGCCATGGTGATCGCCAACCATCCCCAGCTCGCCGAGCAAGTACGGCCCTTTGGTGTGCCGTTCATCCACATCCCCGCCACCCGCGATACTCGCGCCGAGGCTGAGCAGCGGCAGCTTCAGTTGCTTTCCGGCAATGTGGATTTGGTGGTGCTCGCCCGCTACATGCAGATACTCACCCCCACGTTTCTCGATGCGGTCGGCTGCCCGCTGATCAACATTCATCATTCGTTTTTGCCCGCCTTCATGGGCGCGTCTCCCTACAAGCGGGCACGGGAACGCGGTGTCAAACTGGTCGGCGCGACCGCCCACTACGTCACTGAAATGCTCGACGAGGGGCCGATCATCGAGCAAGATGTCGTGCGCGTCGACCACACCCACAGTGTCGACGACCTGGTGCGGGTAGGCGCCGATGTCGAACGTGCGGTGCTGTCTCGCGCCGTCCTCTGGCATTGCCAAGACCGCGTCATCGTGCACGACAACCAAACCGTGGTGTTCTAGTTACGGTTGCGGCAGGCGGACATCCAAGACCGCGCAACAGCATTGGTTGAGCGCGCACTCTGTACCCATTTCGAAGTCCGGTACGCGGCGCGGCCGTGACGTGCCGGGCAGGAATCGCAGGTTCGCGCTACGTCTGTTCAACTGGTTGCGCCCCGCGGGCGCCACACGTCGCGGCATCTTGGGCGGGCCGGTTTCCCGCGCGGTACAGCAGTTGTTTGAGCTGTCGTCGTTCGGCGGCGCTGAGGTGCGCCAGTATCTGGTCCTCGGCCTGCTCGACCGCCGCTTCCGCCCGCTTGAGCAGTGCCTTGCCCTTGCGGGTGAGCTGAGCAGGCAAGGCACGGCCTGACGGCGCCGTTTCCGGGCGGGTCACTGCACCCATGTCTTCCAGGCCGTGCAAAACCAGGTTCATCGCTTGCGCCGTGACGTGGGTGTTGCGCGCGAGCTCGGCGCTGGTGCGGCCTGGATACGCCTCGAGAATGCGCATGCAGACGAACTCGGGTAATCCCAGCCCGAGCGGTCGCAACGCCGTCGTCGCCTCGGGTCGCAACCGCGCCATCAACCGGCGCACCAAAAAGCCCAGCGGTTGGTCCTCGAATTCGCTCATCCCCACCATGCTGGCACGGATCAGCCGGTCCGAGACCCGGATTGATCGCGCGTCGCCGAACCTTCGTCCGGCGACAAATCGGCATATCAAGTTAATTGACACGCATGGCTAGGCCGAGTATCAAGGAGCTAGATATGCAAGTTGGCGACTAGTCGATTGGCCGGTCGTCCGTGAACTGAAGGAGAACAAGGGTGTTCGGTGGTGGATTTTCTGGTGGACCCGGCTGGGGTGGACCCGGATTCGGCGGTCACGGCTGGGGTGGGCCCGGCTGGGGCGGGCCTGGTTTTGGCGGGCCTGGTTTCGGCGGACCCGGCTTTGGTGGGCACGGTTTTGGTGGGCACGGTTTTGGTGGGCGCGGTAAGCGGGTAGTGATCGGCACCGCCGCCCTGCTGCTTGACGGGCCGGCGAACGCGGCGCAGATCGTGCAGCGCGTTTCTGAGGCGACCGACGGCGCGCTCACTCCTCCGGAGGGAATCGTCGAGCTCGCGATTGGACACCTCGCGGGTCGCGGCTTCGTGACGGTCAGCGACGGCGTAGCTACCCTGACCGAGCAGGGCACGAATGTGCTGGCGTGGAAGGGCATTACCAGTGATGGCTTCCACGCGCGGCTCGCTCAGGTCGCAAAGTTCGGCGACGTGATCAAGATCCGTTGGGGTCTTGTCGAGCTCGCCGGACTGGCGCGGACCATCGCCTGGTCGGGCACGGATGCGCAGAAGGCGAAACTGGCCGAGGCGCGTACCAAGGTCTTGACCGCGATCACCGAAGCCAAGCAGTCGCTGCACAGCGCGCTCGCCGAGAGCTAACGGAATAACCCACCAGTGCGGCCGCGACCTCCGCTCGGCCGCGCTGGTGGCTTTCCGGTTATCCGGGCCGGCGCAATTTTTCGGCCAGCCGACGGTTCACCGGCTCGGGCAGCAGCTCAGACACGTTGCCGCCGAGCATCGCAACCTCTTTAGCCAGCGACGACGAGACGAACGAATACCGCGGCGTGGTCGCCACGAAGAAGGTGTCGACGCCGGCAACGTGTTTGTTCATCTGCGCCATCTGCAGTTCGTATTCGAAGTCGGTGCCGGTGCGCAGCCCCTTCACGATGGCCGTCATCCCGCGTGAGGTGACGAAGTCGACCACCAGACCCTCCCCGGCCTCCACCCGCAGGTTGGGCAGATGCGTCGTCGACTCCTTGATCATCGCGATCCGCTCGTCGAGGTCGAACATGCCCTTCTTGGCCGGGTTGGCCAGGATCGCCACCACCACTTCGTCGAACTGGGCAGCAGCGCGTTCAAAGACGTCGATGTGGCCCAATGTCACCGGATCGAAGGACCCCGGGCATACCGCGCCGCTCATCTGCGTGACGCTACACGCTGACTTATAGCCGTTCGGCCAGCTCCAAACGGGTGTCGCCGTAAACCCGCTGGGGCCACGCATGCCAGCCGGCCGGCCAGTTCAGCGACGTGCTGGTGGCTGCGCGCTCAACGACGGCCAGCGTTCCTGCCTGCGTCCAGCCGTGGGCACTCAGCACGGCCAGAACGTTGTGAATCTCCGCGGTCTCAACGTCGTAGGGCGGGTCGGCCAGAACAAGGTCGACCGGTGCCGCGGCCCCGGCTGCCAGCACGGCTGCAACCAGCCCACGACGCAACGTCGCACCGGGCAGGCCCAGGGTCGCGATGTTGCGTGCGAGCACGGCCGCGGCGCGGTGGTCGGACTCAACGAACAGAGCCGACGCCGCACCGCGCGAGAGCGCCTCCAGGCCCAGGGCACCCGATCCGGCGTACAGGTCGAGAACCGACATACCGTTGAGGTCCCGCCGGGCCGTCACGATGTTGAACAGCGATTCGCGAACCCGGTCGGTGGTCGGCCGGGTTCCCCGTGGCGGTACCGCGATGCGCCGCCCCCCGGCCACGCCGCCGATGATCCGGGTCACAAGCGCCGCTCCTTCTCCTCGCCGCCGGTGCGGTCAGCGCAGCACCACCAGCAGGTCTCCGCCCTCCACCTGTTCGGTGGCCGACACCGCCACTCGCTCCACGGTGGCATCGGCGGGCGAGGTGATCGGGGCTTCCATCTTCATCGCCTCGATGGTGGCGATGGTCTGGCCGGCGTTGACCCGGTCGCCGGCAGAGACGCCGACGGTGACGACCCCGGCGAAGGGGGCCGCAACGTGGTTGGGATTGGCCCGGTCAGCCTTCTCCGCGGTCGGCATCTTGCTGGCGATGCTGCGATCCCGGACCTCCACCGGACGCAGGTGGCCGTTGATGATGCACATGACCGTGCGCATGCCGCGTTCGTCGGGCTCGGAGATGGCTTCCAAACCGATCAACAGCTCCACGCCGGGTTCCAGTTGCACCCGGTGCTCTTCGCCCTGGCGCAGGCCATAGAAGAACTGGTTGGCCGACAGCTGCGACGTGTCGCCGTAGGTTTCCCGGTGTGCCTCGAATTCCTTTGTCGGACCTGGGAATAGCAGCCGGTTGAGGGTGGCTTGCCGTTTCGTGCCAAGCAGCGCGAGCGTGGCCTCGTCGTCCGGCGTCAGTTGCTCGACGGGCCTGGCCGGACCCCGGCCCGTCAGGGCCTTGGTGCGCAACGGCTCGGGCCATCCACCTGCCGGGTCGCCCAGCTCTCCGCGCAGGAACCCCACCACTGATTCCGGGATGTCGAATCGCCCTGGATCCGAGGCGAATTCATCTGCACTCACTTGGGCGCCAACCAATGCCAGCGCCAAATCGCCGACCACCTTCGACGAGGGCGTGACTTTGATCAGCCTGCCCAGTACCCGATCGGCACCTGCGTAGGCCTCTTCGACCTCCTCGAACCGGTCCCCCAAACCCAGCGCTATGGCCTGCTGACGCAGGTTGGACAACTGGCCGCCTGGAATCTCGTGGCGATACACCCGTCCGGTTGGTCCGGGCAATCCGGATTCAAAGGGCGCGTAGACTTTTCGCAGCGCCTCCCAATACGGCTCCAGCGCACAGACCGCCGACAATGACAGGCCGGTGTCGCGCTCGGTGTGCGCGGCCGCGGCGACGATCGAACTCAGCGCGGGCTGGCTGGTGGTTCCCGCCATCGGCGCCGCGGCACCGTCGACGGCATCGGCACCAGCGTGCCAAGCCGCTACATAGCTGGCCAGCTGGCCCCCCGGGGTGTCGTGAGTGTGCACATGCACGGGCAGGTCTAAGCGACTGCGCAGGGCACCGATGAGCTGTTGTGCCGCCTGCGGCCGTAGCAGCCCCGCCATGTCTTTGATGGCCAGCACGTGCGCTCCGGCGTCCACGATCTGCTCGGCCAATTTGAGGTAGTAGTCGAGGGTGTAGAGCTGCTCGGCCGGGTCGGATAAGTCGCCGGTGTAACACATCGCGACTTCGGCTATCGCAGAACCTGTTTCGCGTACCGCGTCGATGGCCGGGCGCATCAACTCCAGGTTGTTCAGCGCGTCGAAGATTCGGAAGATGTCGATACCGGTGGCCGTCGCCTCCTCCACGAACGCGGTGGTGACCAACTCCGGATACGGGGTGTAGCCAACAGTGTTGCGGCCCCGCAGCAGCATCTGCAGACAGATGTTGGGCATCGCCTCACGCAGCGTGGCCAGCCGTTCCCAGGGATCCTCTTTGAGGAAGCGCAGCGCGACATCGTAAGTCGCACCTCCCCAGCACTCCACCGACAACAGTTGCGGCATGGTGCGGGCGAGGTAGGGGGCGACCATCACCAGGCCGCTGGTGCGCACCCGGGTGGCCAGCAGCGACTGGTGGGCATCGCGGAACGTCGTGTCGGTCACACCCACCGCCGGCGACTGACGAAGCCAGCGCGCAAAACCTTCCGGCCCCAACTCGACCAGCCGTTGCTTAGAGCCCGGCGGTGGCGCTACCTCCAGGTCGACGTCGGGCAGCTTGTCATTCGGATACACCGTCGAAGGTCGTGAGCCGTGCGGATTGTTGACGGTGACATCGGCCAGATAGTTGAGGATCTTGGTGCCCCGGTCGGCCGACGATCGCGCCGTGAGCAGCTGCGGGCGCTCGTCGATGAACGAGGTAGTGATGCGACCGGCCTGGAAGTCCGGGTCGTCCAGGACCGCTTGCAGGAACGGGATATTCGTCGATACACCACGAATGCGGAACTCTGCGATCGCGCGCCGGGCCCGGCTGACCGCGGTCACGAAGTCACGGCCCCGGCAGGTCAGCTTGACCAGCATGGAGTCAAAGTGCGCGCTGATCTCAGCACCCAGATTCGTGCCGCCGTCCAGCCGGATGCCCGCCCCGCCCGGGCTGCGGTAGGCGCTGATCCGGCCGGTGTCGGGCCGAAACCCATTGGCCGGGTCTTCGGTGGTGATGCGGCACTGCAGCGCTGCGCCATGCGGACGGATCATGTCCTGGCGCAGACCCAGATCCTCGAGCGTCTCACCGGCGGCGATGCGCAACTGGCTGGACACCAGATCGACGTCGGTGATCTCCTCGGTGACGGTGTGCTCGACCTGGATTCGTGGATTCATCTCGATAAAGACGTGATGCCCGCGCTCGTCCAGCAGAAATTCCACCGTGCCGGCGTTGCTGTACCCAATGTGGCGGGCAAAAGCCACTGCGTCGGAACAGATTTGGGCGCGCAATTCGTCGGCCAGGTTGGGGGCGGGCGCCAGCTCGATGACTTTCTGGTGGCGTCGCTGTACGCTGCAATCCCGCTCGTAGAGATGAATCACGTTGCCCTGGGAGTCGGCCAGGATCTGCACCTCGATGTGGCGCGGGTTGATCACCGCCTGCTCAAGGTAAACGGTCGGATCCCCGAACGCTGATTCGGCCTCGCGACTGGCTGCTTCGATGGCCTCGGGCAGCGCGGCGGCATCGGTGACCCGCCGCATCCCGCGGCCGCCGCCACCGGCAACCGCCTTGACGAACAACGGGAATTGCATGTTTGCGGCCGCAGACACCAGCTCATCGACGGATGCCGACGGCGCCGACGAAGTCAGGACGGGCAGACCGGCTTCCCGCGCAGCCGCGACCGCACGGGACTTATTTCCGGTCAGCTGCAGAACTTCGGCGCTGGGACCGACAAAGGTGATACCCGCGTTCGCGCAGGCTGCCGCCAACTCGGGGTTCTCCGACAAGAACCCATAACCGGGGTACACCGCGTCGGCGCCGGAACTTCGCGCGGTGTCGACGATTTCGTCGACCGACAGATATGCCCGTACCGGGTGGCCGATCTCGCCGATTTGGTAGGACTCGTCCGCCTTGAGGCGATGCACCGAATTCCGGTCTTCGTAGGGATAGACGGCGACGGTGGCGACGCCGAGCTCGTAGGCGGCTCGAAACGCGCGGATGGCGATCTCACCGCGGTTGGCAACCAAGACTTTCGAGATCACGCCCGTCCCCTACCTAGCTCATCAGAAGGCTGCTCATAGAAGCGTCGACCAGTAGTCCCAGAACCGAGCCAATATCAGCAGGAAGACCGCGGTGAACCATAACGCGGCAATCGACCAACGCCATCGGTAGAGCTCACGCATCACCACGCTGCTATGACTTTCGTCGGCCGGCCGGAACGCGATCGTCGCAACCACCACCAACAGCGAGATGGTGGCGACCCACACCACCATGCAATAAGGACACAAAGCCCCGATGCGGTAAAGACTTTGGAAGATCAGCCAATGCACAAATCCGGCGCCGGCCAGTATGCCAGTAGCAAGCCCAACCCAATACCACCGCGGCAGCGCCACTTTCGCGACAGCCAAAACGCCGGTGACGACGACGACGGTGAACCCGGCGATGCCCATCAGCGGATTGGGAAAACCCAGCGCCGACGCCTGCGGCGTTACCATCACCGAACCGCACGACACAATCGGGTTGACATTGCACGACGGCACGTACGACGGGTTGCGCAGAAGCTCGATCTTCTCGATCGTCAGCGTGGCCGACGCGACCAGCCCGATCACGCCGCCGATCAGCACCCACCACGCGCTGAGCGACGGCACCTGCGCCGCCTGCCGGGACGGCGAAGCCGAATCGTGCGCCGGCTCGCCGGTTTTCGCTGACACCTCGGCGGTCACGACGCCGCCGGGGTCGCCGCCGAGTCGAGGCCGGGCACATCCCCGACGATCTCTTTGATCTTGGCCACCATCGCATCCGGCGTCGACCATTGGTAGTCCTGGCCGTTGATGCGGATGGTTGGGGTGGCGTGAATGCCGGCCGCCGAGGCCAAGCCGTCGACCATCGAGGTGTACTTGCCGGCCTTGATGCAGTCCGGAACCTTGCCCACCACGCCGGACTCGCGGGCCAACTCGATCAGTTTCGCGTTGTCGGGAAAGGCCGTGCCGGTCTCGGAGGGTTGGATGTTCTCGCTGTAGAGCGCGGTGTGGAACCGCCGGAACGCGTCGATCGACTCGTCGGCGACGCAGTAGGCGGCATTGCCGGCTCGCGATGAGTACTCCTCGTTCTGTGGTCTGCTGAGCAACCCCACCATGTAGTAGTCGGCAGCGATCGCGCCGCTGTCGATCAGCCTCGACACCGTCGGTCCGAACGTGCGCTCGAAGTTCCCGCAGGCCGGGCAGAGGAAATCCTCGTAGAACGCCACGACCGCCTTGGGGTCGTGGCTGCCTTGTTTGGTGATCAGCTTGCTGGACGTCACCCGGATTGCCCGCTGAGCGCCGGAAGTCTTCTTTTCATGCGAGATCACGATGTAGCCGACCAGGACGACGGCGAAGAGCACCACGATCGCGGTGAGCCCGATCCTGACCAACAGGTCGCGTCTGCGCCCCGCGGCGTTCAGGTCGTAGCTGGCTGGGCGTTTCGGTTTGGCGTCTTTGGCGCCCATGGGCTCGCTCACCCTCCGTCGTGTGGTTAGTCGGCTGGTCCGACCGCGGCGCGGTCGGCGATAGCGTCTAAGCGTACCGGCGTCGGTAGCTCCTGGTCAGACGCGGCTGAGGTGAGCCCGCAACGCTGAAATCAACTCGGTGGTGGCGAGGGCACTGCCGCCGCCGAGCGGGAACAAGCTGGCAAAGCCATGAGTCAGCGACCCTATCGAGCGCAAGTCGACGGGCGTCCCAGCAGCACGCAACGCCGCCGCGTACCGGTCACCCTCGTCACGCAGCGGGTCGAAGCCCGCGGTCGCGATCAGTGCCGGCGGCAGCCCCGAGAACGTGTCGGCCAGCAGCGGCGACACCCGCGGGTCGGTCGGCTCGACGCCCGAGCCGTTCAGGTATTGCGCCTCAAACCACTCGATATCGCGCTTGGTCAGCAGAAAACCATCGGCGAACAGGCCCAACGAGCGGGTCTTGGAGGTCAAGTCGGTCCGCGGGTAGAGCAGCCACTGCACTACCGGCAGGGGCCCGCCGTCGTCGCGTGCCAGCTGGGACACGACGGCCGCCAGGTTGCCGCCGGCGCTGTCGCCGCCGACGGCGACCTTGCCGGGGATCGCCCCGAGATCGCCGGCATGGTCGTGCGCCCACCGAAATGCCGCATAGGCATCGTCGACCGCGGCCGGCGCGGGGTGCTCAGGGGCCAGCCGGTAATCGATCGACAGCACGTGCACCTCGGCGTCGCGGCAGGTCAGCCGGCACAGCGCGTCGTGGGTGTCCAAGTCCCCGATCGTCCAACCGCCACCGTGGTAGAAGACCAGCAGCGGCGCCGGTCCGGCGCTCGGCGGGTGATAGTGCCGAGCTGGGATCTGCCCGGCAGGCCCGGGTATCGACACGTCGCTGACGCCGACGTGCACCTGCGGGCCGGCGAACCCGGTGAGGCCCTCCCGCATTAGTGCGCGGGAAGCATCGACATCGTCAGCTACCGACAAGCCATCCACGCCCAATGCCCGCTGCCCCGACAGCATCAGCTGCAACGTCGGGTCAAGCGTATTGCCGTCGATCGTGATCGACCGCCCCCCGGCAAGCAATCGCACGGCGCGCGTCGGTATCCGTGGAAGCACCTTGGCGCCGGCCTTGGTGGCCACACTCTGCAGCCGACCGGCCCAGCCCCTCGATGCCTTTCGGGCTTTGACCTGCACGTCCGGTGCGCCTGGCAGACTTCGTGTCATGGATGCTCCCTCAGTCACGCTGAACGACGGTAATCGCATCCCGGCCGTCGGATTCGGCGTCTTCAAGATTCCGCCCGCGGACACCGAGCAGGCGGTGGGCACCGCACTGCGCACCGGTTACCGCCATATCGACACCGCGGCAATGTACGGCAACGAACGCGAAACTGGCCGCGCGGTCGCCGAGTCCGGCGTGCCCAGAGACGAACTCTACTTGGTTACCAAATTGTGGAACGCCGACCAGGGTTACGACAGCACCCTGGCAGCGTTCGAGGCCAGCATGGATCGGCTGGGGCTGGACTATTTGGATTTGTACCTGGTGCATTGGCCCATGCCCCGGCGCAATAAATTCGTCGACACCTTCAAGGCGTTCGCCCATTTGCGCGACCAGGGCCGGATCCGGTCCATCGGGGTCAGCAATTTCGCCCCCGAGCACTTGACTGTCCTCATCGATGCCACCGGGATCGTTCCGGCCGTCAACCAGGTCGAGCTGCATCCGCGGCTGCCGCAAACCGAGTTGCGGGAGGTTCACGCTCGGCTGGGCATCGCCACCGAGGCGTGGGGACCGCTCGGGCAAGGATCGTTGCTGACCGATCCGACCATTACCGGCATCGCCGAAAGCCACGGCCGAACACCCGCCCAGGTACTGATTCGGTGGCATCTTCAGCTGGGTAATATCGTGATCCCCAAGTCGGTGAACCCTCAGCGGATCGCGAGCAACTTTGACGTGTTCGATTTCGAACTCAGCAGCAACGACATGGCGTCAATCTCTTCGCTCGACGATAACCACCGGCTCGGCCCTGATCCACGAACCTTCGACTTCACAGGCAGGTGAATGACGTTGACCGGCGGCGCCGCTGTGCCTTCTGACACCCCTTCCATCGCGCTCAATGACGAGAACACGATTCCGGCGCTCGGCCTTGGTGTTGCCGAACTGTCCGACGACGAGACGGAGCGCGCGGTCTCGGCGGCGTTGGAGATCGGTTATCGGCTGATCGATACCGCCGCGGTATACGGCAACGAAGCCGCGGTCGGCCGCGCTATCGCGGCGTCCGGAATCCCCCGCGCCGAGCTGTTCATCACCACCAAGCTGGCCAATGCCGACCAGGGCATCACCGCGACCCAGGCCGCCTGCAAGGTCAGCCTGGACCGGCTCGGCCTGGACTACGTCGACCTCTACTTGGTCCACTGGCCGGCACCGCAGTTGGGCAAGTACGTGGACAGCTTCGGCGGCCTGATCCAGTTGCGGGCCGAGGGCTGCGTGCGCTCGATCGGCGTGTGTAACTTCACCGAGGAACACCTGACGGACGTCATCGACCTGACCTTCGTCACCCCAGCGGTCAACCAGATCGAGCTGCACCCGCTGCTCAACCAGTCCGAGCTGCGCGCGGTCAACGCCGCGCACAACGTCGTCACCGAGGCCTACAGCCCGCTGGCGGTCGGCCGGTTGCTCGATAACCCGACCGTGACGTCGATCGCCGCGGAATACAGTCGCACCCCCGCGCAGGTGCTGATCCGGTGGAGTCTGCAGCTGGGCAATGTGGTGATCCCGCGATCGGCCAACCCCGAGCGCATCGCCAGCAACATCGACGTCTTCGATTTCGAATTGGCCGCCGAGCACATGGCAGCGCTCAACGGGCTCAATGACGGCACCCGGGTGCGCGAAGACCCGCTGACCTACACCGGTATCTAGTTCGGCTGTCCGACCGGACAGCTGTCAGCGGCCTGCCGCAGCACCACCGAACTGGCCACATCGATCGGCAGTTGGTAGCCGCGCGACACCGCGATGTACTGCATGGCGTATTGGCACCAGAACGCGTTGTTGGGTGGCATCCATAGCGCAGGCTGGGAATCGCTTTTGTCCTCGTTTGCCCTACCGGACACCGCCAGCAGGTTGGCCGGATCATTGGCGAAGCGAACCCGTTCGGAAACCGGCCAGTCGTAGGCCCCCATATCCCAAGCCAGCGCCAGCGGCACGATGTGGTCGATCTCCACCGAAGCCCCGATCCCAGCGCCACGGTGAAAGTTGATGGTGTCGTTGGTGTACGGGTCGTGCAGCGTGCCGGTTTCGACGGCATCAGGACAGCGTTTGATCCACACATGCGTCGTGTCGACCAGGTCGCGGTTGAGAATGTCGTCGCGGGTGTCGCATCCGTTATGCCCACCGGGCGCGTCGTTGTCGTCGGTCCAGGCGTCGCCGAACGCAGCGCGACGATAGTCGTATCGATGAACCCTGTTCGGCACCAACATGATTCCGCCCAGCACGTCAACGCCGGGCTGCACGGTTGGAACGTCGGCCCGCGCCGCGAACTCCCGCGCGCGCTCCCCTTCTGAGGACACCGCCACCTGGAAGGCGACCAGCACCGCGAGCACCGCGAGCGCCGACAGCCACAACAACGTTTTACGGGTCATATGCGCCACTCTCCCTGCAAGCGGGCGGTGCCCCCACAGCATCGCCGCTCACCAGATTGTCGGTGGCGGTCATATCTTGTCCAGGTATGCGATGCGTTCGGTGCCGGTGAATGGTGCCGCGAGCAGCGCCAACCCGGGATTGGCCGCCTCTTCGTCGTAGGCCTGCTCGCAGAACTCCCGGGCCGCCTCGATGATGTGTTGGTGGTCGATCAGCGACAGCAGTTGTAGCGTGAACGCACGGCCGGATTGGCTGCGGCCCAGCACATCTCCTTCTCGGCGTTCCCTGAGATCCAGGTCAGCCAGCGCAAACCCGTCGAGGGTCCCGGCGACGGCATCCAATCGCCTGCCTGCCCGCGAACCCGGCGCCACCCAGCTCGCCAGCAGGCATACGCTCGCGTGGGTGCCCCGGCCGATGCGGCCGCGCAACTGGTGCAACTGGCTGATGCCGAATCGGTCGGCGTCCATAACCAGCATCACGGTCGCGTTCGGGACGTCGACGCCGACCTCGATCACGGTGGTACACACCAACACGTCGATGTCACCGGCGCGAAACGCCGTCATCACGGCTTCCTTCTCGTCGGCGGGCAGCCGGCCGTGCATGAGCCCTACCCGCAGCCCGGCCAACTGGTCACTGCGCAGACGGGCGAACAACTCTTCGGCTGTCGCCGACGGCCTCCCATCCTGCTCCGTCTGGCCGGTGTTATCGGACTCGTCGATCCGCGGCGCGACCACATAGGCCTGGCGGCCGGCGGCAACCTCCTCGATGATGCGCCCCCAGGCCCGGTCCAGCCACGCCGGCTTGTCGTTGACGAAGATCGCGGTGGTGGTGATCGGCTGCCGACCGCGGGGAAGCTCTCGCAGCGTCGACGTCTCCAGATCCCCGTACACGGTGAGCGCCACCGTCCGCGGTATCGGTGTCGCGGTCATCACCAGCAGGTGCGGTGTTATTCCGGCAGGCGCCTTGGCGCGCAACTGGTCTCGCTGCTCGACACCGAACCGGTGCTGCTCGTCGACGACGACCATCCCCAGCTGGTGGAACTCGACCGCGTCCTGCAGTAGCGCGTGGGTGCCCACGACGATGCCAACCTGGCCGCTGGTGATCTCGCCGCGAACTTGTTTCTTCTGAGCCTGCGACATCGAGCCGGTGAGCAGCGCCACCCGGGTGGCGTTGTCGGCGCCGCCGAGCTGCCCAGCCATCGCCAGTGGTCCGAGCACGCTGTTGATCGACTGGAGATGTTGTGCGGCAAGAACTTCCGTCGGAGCCAACAGTGCGCACTGATAGCCGGCATCGACCATCTGCAGCATCGCCAACACCGCGACGATCGTCTTGCCTGATCCGACCTCGCCTTGCAGCAACCGGTTCATCGGTCGGGTCGCGCCGATTTCGGCAGAAAGCACCTCCAGTACCTGGTGCTGACCGGTTGTCAATTCGAATGGCAAGCGCCGCAGGAGTTCTTGCTTGAGGCCGTCCGAACGCGTTGTTGCCGCCGGCCCGGACTGGGACAACTCGCCGTGGCGACGGCTCACCAGCGCCCACTGCAGCCCGACGGCCTCGTCGAAGGTCAGCCGTTCACGGGCTCGGCGCCGCTCGGCATCGTTTTCGGCAAGGTGGATGGCGCGCAGCGCTTGGTCTTCGGAGACCAGATTGTGCTCGGCGCACAGCGCTTTCGGCAGCGGGTCGGCCACGGGGTCGAGGACCTCGAGTACCTGACGAACACAGTTGAAAATGTCCCAGCTCTGCAATTTAGTGCTCGCCGGGTAGATCGGGTAGAAGCGACGTTCGAACGCCTCCTGCAGCACCTCACCGCTGACAGCTCGCGAGGCGTCGGCGATGTTACGCAGCGATCGGCTGCCGTGGTTCTTGCCGTCCGGAGAGTCGAGGATGAGAAAGGCCGGGTGCGTCAATTGCATTGCGCCCCTGTAATATCCAACCTCTCCAGACAGCATGACCCGCGTGCCTTTTATCAATCCCTTCTTCAGGTAGCGAGGGTTGAAGAACGTGGCGGTGACCTTGCTGCGCCCGGAGCCGAGGGTGACGATCAAAATCCTGTCCTTCGGGCGGTTTCGGATCGGCTTCTCAACCACACCGGTGATCTCGTCGACAAGCGTGACGTGCGTGCCTTCGTCCGGCCGCTCGTCGCCGGCGCCTCGGACGCTGGCGCCCTCGACGTAGCTGCGCGGGTAGTGACGCAGCAGGTCGTCGACGGTGCGGATGCCGAACACCTCGTCGAGCGGTTTCGCGGCTTTATCGCCAAGGACGTAATCCAGCCGGTCACTGAGCGCGACCACGGCTACTCGACCCCGATCAGCAGCGCGTCGCCGCGGTGCCCGGTGCGATAAGTCATCAGCTCGGTACCCGGGTGGCGGTCGTGCACGTGAGCCTGCAGCCGGTCGCTCACCGCAGCCGCGTCGACGTGCCCTTCGAGGTCGGCGCCCACCAGCACCGTTACCAGCTCACCGCCGGCGGCCAACAGCAGATCGATCAGGCCGATCGCCGCCGACTCGACGTCGGCGGCCACGATCAGCACCTCGTCGCCCGCGATGCCCAGCCCGTTGCCGGGTTCACACGGGCCGGCCCAGGTCAACGCCGTTTCGGTCGCGATGCGCACCGACCCGTGCTTGGCGGCGCCAGCGGCACGGGCCATCGTGAAGCCGTCGTCGACGGCTTGCCGGCCGGGCTCGTGCACCGCGAGCGCGGCCAGCCCCTGCACCATCGACCCGGTCGGCAGCGGCACCACGTCGATGCCCCATCCGATCGCTGCGGTGCAGCCGGCCACCAGTTCTTCGGCGGCCAAATAGCCGTTGGGCAACACCATCACCTGCGCGGCTTCGGTATCCACCACCGCCCGTAACAGCTGTTGGGCGCTGATGGCCGTCGTCGGGTCGCCGACGTGCGGGCCGGGACGCAGCACGCAGGCCCCCTCGCCGGAGAACAACTCCGCCGCACCGTCGCCGTCGACGACCGCCAGCACCGCGCGCTCCCGGGTCCAGCTGCCGGGCGGTAGTCCGGCCGCCGCGCCGGTCAGCGCAGAAATCTGAATCCGCCGCGGATTGCCGAACACCAATCCTGCTTCGACAGCCGCCCCGGCGTCGTCAGTGTGGACATGGACCGAGTAGCCGCCGACCACGCCGGAGGTCGCGATGGCCACCGACTCACCGAGCTCATCCAGCCGCTCGCGCAACAAGTCGGCGCCCTCGTCGTCGCATCCGCCCAGCAGGTACATCACCTCGAATTGCGGCGCCGGCGGTTGCGGGGTGGGTTCGGCGTGCTGGCGCGGTGACGGCTCGTACAACGTGCGGTTCGGCGCCTGACCGGTGATCGTCGAGCGCAACGCGTCCAGCAGGACCAGCAGACCCCGACCACCTGCGTCGACCACCCCGGCGTCGCCCAGAACGTCGAGCTGCTCCGGGGTCTTTTCCAGCGCGACCACCGCGGCGTCGCCGGCGGCGGTGATCGCCCCGGCCAGCCCGTCGGCCGGGCTCTGCTCGACGGCGCCGGCGGCTGCCTTCAGCACCGAGACGATCGTCCCGGGCACCTCTTGGCCGCCCATCGAGGCGACAACCAGATCCACGCCGTGTCGCAACGCCGCGCCTAGCAAGGCCGCGTCGATGACGTGCAGTTCCGCATCGGACTCGGCGGCCGCGCGGGCGGTGACGTCAGCGATACCCCGCAGAATCTGCGACAAAATCACCCCGGAGTTGCCGCGCGCGCCGTTCAGGGCACCCGCGGACAAGGCGGCTGCCACCGGGACGACACCGCCGGGACCGGCGTTGGAGCTGGCCACGGTATTGGCCTCGGCCAGGGCTGAGCGCATGGTGAACAGCATGTTGATGCCGGTGTCGGAATCGGCGACCGGGTAAACGTTGAGCCGATTGATCTCGTCGATGTGGGTGATCAGGTCGCTAACCGCCGTGTGCGCCCAGTCGCGCAGTGCGGACGCGTCCAATGGGCGATCCGGCCTGGCCAGCCCTGAACCCACCTGCAAGCCACCTCCTCGCGCCGCTATCGGTGCGCGCCAGCCTATCTATTGAGCCCGACAGCACAGGTCACGAGGCGCACGGCGAGTGTTGATCGTTTTGGCGGTTCAGCCCGGTGGCGGCTATCCTGTCCAGGTCACCGGGCCACTCGTCGCTGGTCGCGCGCTGCAACGACGCAGGCCTCAATGGCCTGAGCAGAGCAGGGCGATACCCCTTGGCCCCAGAGATTTGAGGAGTTTCACGTATGGCTGCCGTGTGCGATATCTGCGGGAAGGGCCCCGGCTTCGGCAAGTCGGTGTCGCACTCCCATCGCCGGACCAGCCGTCGGTGGGATCCCAACATTCAGAGCGTGCGCGTTGCCACCCGCCCCGGCGGCAACAAGCACCGCATCAACGCCTGCACCTCGTGCATCAAGGCCGGTAAGGTCGCCCGCGGCTAGGACGACGGCACCGCCGGGCGTCTAACGCCCCGGCGAGACGTTCACGGCAATCGCCAGTCGATCGCCTCGCTGCCCAGCTGAGCAAGCAGTTCGTTGGCGCGGCTGAACGGGCGCGAGCCGAAGAATCCCCGCGACGCCGAAAGCGGCGAGGGATGCGGCGATTCGATCGAGACACAGTCGCTGCCCGCCAGCATTGGCTTGAGCGTCGAGGCGTCGCGGCCCCACAAAATAGCCACCATCGGCTGCCGGCGGTCGACCAGGGCGCGAATCGCGTACTCGGTGACGGCCTCCCAGCCCTTGCCGCGGTGCGAAGCGGGGTTGCCCGGCCGCACTGTGAGTACGCGGTTGAGCAGCAGCACCCCACGCTCTGCCCACGGGGTGAGGTCGCCGCAGGACGGCGCTGGATACCCCAAGTCACTGGCATATTCGGCGAAGATGTTCTCCAGACTTCGCGGCAGCGGCCGCACACCTGCGGCCACCGAGAAGCTCAGCCCGACGGCGTGACCGGGCGTCGGATAGGGGTCCTGGCCGACAATCAGCACTCGCACTCGATCGAATGGAAAAGTGAATGCGCGCAATACATTTGGTCCCGCTGGCAGGTACCCTCGGCCGGCGGCGATTTCTGTGCGCAGGAATTCGCCCATCTTGGCCACCTGGTCGCCAACCGGCTCCAGCGCAGCCGCCCAACGATCATCGACGAGCTCACGCAGCGGTCGGGCGGTCACGAAAGTCCCTTCGCCAGTAGCACCACCGTATCGGCCCCCGCGCGGCGGTCCGTCGAAATCTCCTGATAATCAGGCGATTCCGACCATTGACGAAACGCCGCCTCGTCGGGAAACGACATCAGCACCACTTTGTCGCGGCTCCACTGACCCTCGACGACCTGCGGGGACTCGTCGGAAGCCAACAACGTTCCGCGGTAGCGACGAAAGACGTCCATGAATCGGGCCTGATACCGGTCGTAGGCGGCGCGGTCGACGAACCGCAGCTGCGCGATGGCATACACGGTCACCGGGCCACCCTACTGTTCATTTGCCCGCCGCCTCCTCCTCCTCCTCGGACCGCTCGGCTGCCGGCATCGTCACCGGCGCAAAGGACTGCCAGCCGGCGTATCCGTGCCACTCCGCGCCATCGACGAGCACCCGCGCCGGCCCGTCGAGCACCCGCCCGATCACCCGCCACCCCGCAGGAGCCGGGCCGGCAAACGCCGCGACCAGGGCATGGTCTTCTCCCCCGCCGAGCACCCACGTCCACGCGTCGGCCCCGACGGCTTCGGCGGCACCCAGCAGTGCTTCGTGATCGGCGCGCAACGCGTCGGTGTTCAGGTCCACCGTCACGCCGGATGCCTCGGCCAAATGCCGCAGGTCGCCGACCAGGCCATCGGAGACGTCGATCATCGCCTGAGCACCAGCCTCGGCCGCCGCGCGGCCCTGCCCGTAGGGCGGGTGCGGCACCAGATGGCGGCGGCGGAGGTGGTTGAATCCATCAACGCCGTTGTGCCACAGCGCATATCCCGCAGCAGAGTATCCCAGCTGGCCGGCGACGGCGATTCGCGAGCCGGGTCGGGCCCCCGACCGCAGCACCGGCGCCCGGCCGGCCAGATCACCCAGCACCGTTATCGACACCACCCACTGCGGGCTGCTGACCAGATCCCCGCCGACGATGCCGGCGCCAATCCGCCCGGCCTCATCCCACATGCCCTCGGCCAGGGCACTGACCTGTGCAAACGGCGTTTCGGGCGGTGCGCCAAAACCGACGACGAACGCCGTGGGCTGTCCACCCATCGCTTCGATGTCGGCGGCGTTCTGTGCGACGGCTTTACGGCCGACATCATGCGGAGTCGACCAGTCCAGCCGAAAGTGCCGGTTTTCGACCAGCATGTCCGTCGACACCAGGACCCGACCGTCACCCGCCAAGAGCACCGCGGCGTCGTCACCCGGTCCGAGGGCGACCGCGTCCGGCTGGCGCCGATCCCCTATCAGCCCTTCGATCACGCCGAATTCGCCAACATCGCCCAGCGTGGGATCAGAGTCGGCGCTGCCCACATCACCTCCGGTAGGTTCTTGTCCGCTGACTTCGGGAGTGTAGGCGTGATCGACAGCTGAGCAGAAAGCGAGGCATGACCGACTCCAAGGCCGACTCGGAGGGACCGCCGCGGGTGGTGCTGATCGCCGCACTGGTGCTGGCGGTCGCCGCCATCGGCGTCATCCTGGCGGTCGCCACTACTCACCACCCGCCGCTGAAACCGGTGGGCGTCCCGACTGTTCCCGCTCCCCATGCGCAGGAGCCGCCCTGCCGGGCGCTGCTAAATGCGCTGCCGCAGCGACTCGGTGACTATCAGCGTGCACCGGTCGCACAGCCGGAGCCTGCGGGCAGCGCCGGCTGGCGGACGGCAGGCGACTCCGAACCGGTGGTGCTGCGCTGCGGGCTCGAGCGTCCGACAGACTTCGTGGTCGGTTCGCCAGTTGAACTCGTCGACCAAGTGCAGTGGTTTGAGGTACGCGAAGACGACCGCGCCACCTGGTACACCGTCGACCGGCCGGTCTATGTGGCGCTCACCCTGCCGTCGGGTTCCGGGCCGACCCCGATCCAGCAGCTTTCCGAGCTGATCGGTCGTATCATGCCGGCGGTGCCGATCAACCCGGCGCGCGCCGGATAGCGCCGGCCGAGTGTGGGGCTATGTCACGCTGCGAGCCGGTGCGGCGTGCATCAAGCGCACACTCGCAGGTACTAGCGCAGACCCGTGCCGCGCACGAGCGCCGTTTCGACCATGGTCGCCACCAAGGTCGGATAGTCCACGCCGCTGGCCGCCCACATCCGCGGGTACATCGAGATCGTGGTGAATCCGGGCATCGTGTTGACTTCGTTGATGATCGGCCCGTCTTCGGTGAGGAAGAAATCCACTCGGGCCAAACCCTGACAGTCGATCGCCCTGAACGCCCGAATCGCCAATTCGCGCACCGCGTCGCTCACGTCGTCGTCGATCTTGGCGGGCACGTCGAGTTCTGCGGCGTCGTCGAGATATTTGGTCGCGAAGTCGTAAAAGGAGTCTTCGCGTCCGCGCACTCCAGCTACCCGGATCTCGCCGACAGTACTGGCTTGCACTGTGCCATCAGGGAATTCGAGGACACCACATTCCAACTCGCGGCCGGCGACCGCCGCCTCGACGATCACCTTCGGATCGTGCTGACGCGCATGGGCGATGGCCGCGGGTAGCTCCTCCCAGGAGGTGACCCGGCTGACGCCGATCGACGAACCGCCCCGCGCGGGTTTGACGAACACCGGCAACCCGAGTCGCTCGCGCTGTGCGGGCTCCAGTGTCGACTGCGACGCCCGCAGCACCGCATACGCGCCGATCGGAAGCCCTTCGGCGACAAGCAACTTCTTGGTGAACTCCTTGTCCATTCCCGCCGCGCTGGCCAACACCCCGGCGCCGACGTAGGGCACGCCGGCCAGTTCGAGCAGACCCTGAATGGTGCCGTCTTCCCCGTAGGGGCCGTGCAACACCGGGAAGACCACGTCGACGGAAGCCAATACCTCAGCGCCACCGGGTGACAGCGATACCAGCTCACCGGCTCGCCGCGGATTCGCCGCCAGGGTCAGCTCGGTGCCCGAGTCGGAGCTCACCGCCGGCAACTGCCGATTGGTGATCGCCAGCGCGTCGGGGTCGCCGTCGGTGAGCACCCACGAGCCGTCCGGCGTGATGCCGACCGCGACCACCTCGAACCGCTCGGGATCGAGATTGCGCAAAATGCTGCCCGCCGAGACGCAGGAAATGGCGTGCTCATTGCTGCGTCCGCCGAACACGACGGCGACGCGGACGCGGCCGCGATCGGTCGTCTTGGCGGGGAAGCGGGCACTCACAACCTAGAGAGGCTACCGCCTGGATGTTCCGGTGCTGGTTACGCCGAGGTTAGCTGCAGGGTTACCCGCGGCCAGGCTCATTCCGGCTTGGTGCTGCGGCCCAACAGCAGAACCACCGCCTGGTCGACCGACAGTCCTTTATGGCAGACCCGGTGCACTGCGTCGGTCAGCGGCATCTCGACGTCGTAACTCGAGGCCAGTGCCAGTACCGACTCGCACGACGTCACCCCTTCGACGACGTGGGCGCCGCGGGCCAGCAGCGCCGAGTCCATGGTCCGGCCGCGGCCCAGAGATTCGCCAAACGAGCGGTTGCGCGAGCGCGGCGAGGTGCAGGTGGCCACCAGGTCGCCGACCCCGGCCAGACCCGCCAATGTTGAGCTCTTGGCGCCGACCGCGATTCCGAACCGCATGATCTCCGCCAAACCGCGGGTGATGATCGCCGCCGCGGTGTTTTCCCCGAGGCCCACACCCGCCGCCATTCCGCAAGCCAACGCGATGACGTTCTTGCATGCGCCGCCGACCTCGGTGCCGATCACGTCGGCGTTGGTGTAGGGGCGGAAGTATCCGGTGTTCAGCATGCGCTGCAAGGCAACCGCGCGACCGGAATCGCTGCAGGCGACCACGGTGGCGGCGGGTTGCCCGTCGGCGATCTCGCTGGCCAGGTTGGGTCCGGAGATGACAGCGACTTGCGACGAGTCGACACCGGTCACCGAAACGATGACCTGGCTCATCCGCATCAGCGTGTCCAACTCGATGCCCTTGGCCGCGCTGACCAGGGTCGCGCCCTGTGCGAACAGGTCCTTCCACTGTTCGAGGTTGGTCCGCATCGTCTGCGCCGGCACCGCCAGCAGCACCGTCGTCGCCCCGCTGAGCGCTTCGTCGGCGTCGCCGGTGGCCCGGATGCCCGGCGGCAACTCGACGCCGGGCAAGTAGTCCGGGTTGCGCCGGCTGGCGTTGATTTCCGCGGCAAGCTCGGGCCGCCGCGTCCACAGCGTTACGCCGACGCCCACGTCGGCGAGCAACTTGGCCAGCGCCGTGCCCCATGCACCGGCGCCCATCACCGCTGTCGTGCTGGCCATGGTCTGCCTTCGCCCCCGTCCGTCGATGCGTTACTGCAAGCGCTCAACCGTAGCCCAGCGAAACCGTAGCCCAGGAGCCTAAGCGGGAGTTGGGCGTTGACACTGGCAGGATGGCTTTATGAGCGGCAGCCGAGCCGACGCCGACGGTCAGGTCGGCTTGATCGTCGCGGTCAAGCGCCTGGCCGCCGCCAAGACCAGGCTCGCGCCGGTGTTTTCCGCACAGACGCGCGAGAACGTGGTGCTGGCCATGCTGGTCGACACCCTCACCGCCGCGACCAGGGTCGGGTCCGTCCGACACATCACCGTGATCACGCCCGACGATGACGCAGCAGCCGCGGCGACCGAACTCGGCGCTGAGGTGCTGTCGGATCCCACACCGGAAGGCCATCCCGATCCGTTGAACAACGCGATCGCCGCCGCCGAGCAGGTGGTGGCCGAGTCGGTATCCAATATCGTTGTGCTGCAAGGGGATTTACCGGCATTGCAAACTCAGGAACTCGCCGAGGCGATTGCCGCGGCACGACACCACGAGCGTAGCTTCGTTGCCGACCGGCTCGGGACGGGTACCGCGGCGCTGTTTGCCTTCGGAGCCGCGGTCGACCCGCAGTTCGGGCCGGATTCTTGCGCGCGACATCGGCGTTCGGGCGCGATCGAGCTCACCGGGGCGTGGCCGGGGTTGCGCTGCGATATCGACACCCCCGACGACCTGGTGGTCGCGCGCCGGCTCGGGATCGGGCCGGCGACTCGCCGGGCCGTCGCCCCGCAGTCAGGCCGAGCGGGCGCCGGTAACGACAGGTGAACGGCTTGTCAACGGCGAATGGACGTCGGCTTGTAGGTAGCAGCACCGCGCAATGATGGGGAATGATCGCAAGGGTGACCGATATAGAAGCCCGGGAAGGCAGCGACGCGGCAGTTACCACCTCCTCGGCCGAGGCGCGGTCCGACGGGCCCGGCTGGCAACCGAACAACTCGGCACCGGCCGCACCGCCGGCTGCCACAGCAGCCTTGATCGAGGACGAACTTCCTGAGCACCGCTACCTCAACCGAGAACTGAGCTGGCTGGACTTCAACGCTCGCGTGCTGGCGTTGGCCGCCGACACCTCGCTGCCATTGCTGGAACGGGCGAAGTTCTTGGCAATCTTCGCCTCGAACCTCGACGAGTTCTACATGGTTCGCGTTGCCGGCCTGAAGCGGCGCGACGAAATGGGGCTGTCGGTGCGCTCGGCGGATGGTCTGACGCCGCGCGAGCAACTGCGTCGCATCGGCGAGCAGACCCAGCACATTGCTACCCGGCACGCACAGGTCTTCCTCGACTCGGTGCGGCCCGGGTTGGCCGCGGAAGGTATCCACGTCGTCACGTGGGCCGATGTGGACGCGGCTGAGCGCGACCAGTTGGCGACGTATTTCAACGAGCAGGTGTTCCCCGTCCTGACTCCGCTGGCGGTCGATCCCGCCCACCCGTTTCCCTTCGTCAGCGGCTTGAGCCTCAACCTGGCGGTCACAGTCCGACAGCCCGAGGACGGCGGTCAGCACTTCGCACGGGTCAAGGTGCCCGACAACGTCGATCGTTTCGTTGAGCTCGAGGGGCGTGAACGCGCAGAAGGACCGGCCGGGCAGACAGAAGTCCGCTTCTTGCCGACGGAGGAGCTGATCGCGGCCTTCCTTCCGGTTCTGTTCCCGGGCATGGAGATCGTCGAGCACCACGCGTTCCGCATAACCCGCAACGCCGATTTCGAGGTCGAAGAGGATCGCGACGAGGACCTGCTGCAAGCACTGGAGCGGGAACTGGCGCGTCGACGGTTTGGGTCGCCGGTGCGCCTGGAGGTGGCCGACGACATGACCGAGCACATGTTGGAGCTGCTGCTGCGTGAACTCGACGTCCATCCCGGCGACGTCGTGCAAGTGCCCGGACTGCTTGATCTGTCGTCGCTCTGGCAGATCTACGGCGTAGACCGGCCGGCACTGAAGGATCCGGCATTCGTTCCGGCCACCGACCCTGCATTCGCCGACCGGGAAACGCCGAAGAGCATTTTCGCGACGCTGCGCGAGGGTGACGTGTTGGTACACCACCCCTACGACTCGTTCTCCACTAGCACGCAACGGTTTATCGAACTGGCTGCAGCAGACCCCAACGTGCTGGCGATCAAGCAGACGCTGTATCGCACATCCGGTGATTCTCCGATCGTGCGGTCTCTCATCGAAGCCGCCGCGGCCGGAAAGCAAGTCGTGGCGCTGGTCGAGATCAAGGCACGATTCGACGAGCAGGCCAACATCAGGTGGGCGCGCGCACTGGAACAGGCGGGAGTCCATGTGGCGTACGGCCTCGTGGGATTGAAAACACATTGCAAGACTTGTCTGGTGGTGCGCCGTGAGGGCCCGGCGATCCGTCGCTACTGCCATATCGGAACCGGCAATTACAACAGCAAGACCGCGCGGCTCTACGAGGACATCGGCTTGCTGACCGCCGACCCCGACATCGGTGCCGACCTGACCGACCTGTTCAACTCGCTGACCGGCTATTCGCGCAAGCTCTCCTACCGCAACCTTTTAGTGGCACCGCACGGTATTCGCGCGGGCATCATCGAACGTGTCGAGCGGGAGATTGCCGCTCACCACGAAAACGGCAACGGGCAGATCAGGCTCAAGATGAACGCGCTTGTCGACGAGCAGGTGATCGACGCGCTCTATCGCGCATCGCAAGCCGGAGTGCGTGTTCAGGTGGTGGTGCGCGGAATTTGTGCCCTGCGGCCCGGCGTCGAGGGTTTCTCCGAAAACATCTCCGTGCGCTCGATTCTGGGACGTTTCCTGGAGCATTCGCGGATCCTGCATTTCCATGCACTCGACGAATTCTGGATCGGCAGCGCCGACATGATGCACCGCAACCTGGATCGGCGGGTCGAAGTGCTGGCTCAGGTCAAAGACCCCCGACTGACCGCACAACTCAACGACATCTTCGAGTCGGCGCTTGACCCAGCCACGCGGTGCTGGGAGCTGGGGCCCGACGGACACTGGACCGCGTCGCCGCAAGCCGGCCAGACGGTTCGCGACCACCAGGTATCGCTGATGGAGCGACACAGGAGCTCCTGAGGCCACCTGTACGATGGCGACGATATTCATCAGGGGCGAGGGTACGAATTGACTTGCACGGGTTACGGTGCCGACTCGCACCCGGTCGGATGACTTGACTGTGAGCAACAAGGTCGTTTGGGCCGCCGGTGCGGTGCTGTGGCGAGCCTGCCCCAACGGATCGGTCGAGGCGGCAGTGATCCATCGCCCGCGCTACGACGATTGGTCGCTGCCCAAGGGCAAAGTGGATCCCGGTGAGACCGAACCGGTAGCCGCGGTCCGAGAAATTTTCGAGGAGACCGGTCACCGCGCACAACTCGGTCGCCGACTGCACAGCGTGAGCTATCCGATCGACCAGGGCGTCAAGCGCGTTCGCTACTGGGCGGCGCGCAGCCTCGGCGGAGAATTCGCTCCGGGCCGAGAAGTCGACGATCTGGTTTGGCTGCCGATCTCCGACGCGATCGAGAAAGTGTCCTACGATCACGATCGAAAAATCTTGCGCCGGTTCGCCAAATTGCCGGCGGACACCCAGACCGTGTTAGTGGTCAGGCACGGCACCGCGGGCAGCAAATCCCGATTCTCCGGTGACGACAAGATGCGACCGCTGGACAAGAGGGGCCGTGCGCAGGCCGAGGCACTTGTCGGGCAATTGTCGGCTTTCGATCCCACCGATGTCTATGCCGCTGATCGTCTGCGCTGCCACCAGACTGTCGAGCCGCTGGCCGAGGAGATGGGTGTGGTCATCTGCAATGAGCCCACCCTGACTGAGGAGGCGTACGCCGACAACGCTAAACGCGGTCGGAGGCGAGTTCTACAGATTGCCGAGGAGAACCGCACACCGGTGATCTGCACGCAGGGCAAGGTGATTCCGGACCTGATCGCTTGGTGGTGTGAACGCGATGGGATAAGTCCGGACAAGTCCCGTAACAGCAAGGGCAGCACCTGGGTGCTTTCGCTGGCGAACGGCCGTCTGGTGGCAGCCGACCACATCGGCACTGCATTGGCCACCAACGTCGTGGCCTAGCACGCAGATTCGCCGCGGGCGTCTCAAAGGAGCCGGCCCCGCGGCGATCTGCGTGTGGAGTGGTTAGTGCCTACCTGCGGCCGCGACGGGCCGTGGTCTTCTTGGCCGGAGCCTTCTTGGCAACGGTCCTCTTGGCCGGAGCCTTGCGGGCCGGAGCCTTCTTCGCCACGGCCTTCTTCACGGCTTTCTTCGCGACGGCCTTCTTCACGGCCTTGCGGGCCACGGCCTTCTTCACGGCTTTCTTTGCCACGGCCTTCTTCACGGCCTGGCGGGCCACAGCCTTCGTGGCGGCCTTCTTTACCACGGCCTTCTTCACGGCCTTGCGGGCCACAGCCCTCTTGGCGGCCTTCTTCGCCACGGCCTTCTTCACGGCCCCGCCGGCGACGACACCTCGCTTCACTGCTGGTCCTTCCGCTGGGAGGCGCTGCGCGCCAGAGACAACCGCTTTGAATTGTGCGCCCGGCCGGAACGCGGGCACCGACGTTGGCTTGACTTTCACTGTCTCACCGGTGCGGGGATTACGGGCCACACGTGCCGCGCGACGACGCTGCTCGAAGACGCCGAAGCCGGTAATGGTCACGCTGTCGCCCTTGTGTACCGCCCGCACAATAGTGTCGACGACATTCTCGACGGCCGCAGTTGCCGACCGACGATCTGAGCCCAATTTATCTGTGAGCACATCAATGAGCTCTGCCTTGTTCATGCAAAACCTCCACTGCTAGCGGTCCACGTTGGACCGACTAGAGGACACGGTAAACCCTCAGGCGCCTGATTTCCAAGAGCCACGCGCAATTTCAATCGGTTCTGGCGAACTTTTTTGGAATCCGGTTGCCGCGCATAGTCGGTGGCTTCGGAGGGATCGAGCCGTCAAATAGACCGGTCTGGCACCCGAAATTCGGGGCCAATCAAGCCATCAGGAAGTCGACAATGTCTGCGGCTTCCAGGCCGGGCGAGTCGCCTCGAAATGCTCAATCTGGTCCTGTTTCCGCAGCGTAAGCGCTATATCATCGAGACCTTCAATCAGACGCCAGGCGGTGTAGTCGTCAATCTTGAACGGCACCACCACCGTTCCTGCGGCCACATTCCGATCTTGAAGATTGACAGTGATTTCCAACCCGGGACTGGCTTCGATGAGCTTCCAGAGCAGTTCCACATCGTCTTGGGCAACTTCGGCGGCCAGCAGCCCCGACTTCCCCGCATTGCCCCGGAAAATGTCGCCGAACCGCGACGAGATGACTACCCGGAATCCGTAGTCCATTAGCGCCCACACCGCATGTTCGCGAGAGGACCCGGTACCGAAATCGGGACCCGCGACCAGTACTGAACCCCTGTCGAACGGACTGAGATTGAGCACAAAAGACGGATCGTTCCGCCACGCTGCGAACAAACCGTCCTCGAAACCCGTTCGGGTCACCCGCTTCAAATAGACCGCGGGAATGATCTGGTCGGTGTCGACATTCGACCGCCGCAGCGGCACCCCGATACCCGTGTGGGTGTGAAAAGGCTCCATTACAGTTCTCCCTCTTCTCAGTTCAGGTCGGCCGGGGCGGAGAGCTTCCCGCGCACCGCGGTGGCGGCGGCAACAGCAGGCGACACCAAGTGTGTACGGCCACCCTTGCCCTGGCGTCCTTCGAAATTGCGGTTTGACGTTGCCGCGCACCGCTCCCCGGGTGCCAGCTGGTCTGGATTCATCCCGAGACACATCGAGCACCCAGCCTGACGCCACTCGGCGCCGGCAGCGATGAAGACCTCGCCGAGCCCTTCCTTTTCAGCCTGCGCGCGTACCCGCATCGATCCCGGTACGACCAGCATCCGCACCCCGTCGGCCACTTTGCGGCCTCGCAACACGTCGGCCACCGCACGTAAATCCTCGATGCGGCCGTTGGTACACGATCCGACAAACACGGCGTCCACCCCGATATCGCGCATCGGGATCCCGGGTCGAAGGTCCATGTACGCCAGCGCTTTCTCGGCGGCCTGACGCTCGTTGTCATCGGTCATCAGCTCGGGGTCAGGCACGTTGGCCCCCAACGACACCCCTTGTCCCGGATTCGTCCCCCAGGTTACGAACGGCGTCAGCGAAGCGGCATCCAAATAGACCTCGGTGTCGAACTCGGCACCTTCGTCGGTCGCCAACCGATCCCAATAAGCCATCGCCGCATCCCAATGCGCGCCGGTCGGGGCATGCTGGCGTCCCCGCAGGAATTCGTATGTGGTCGCGTCGGGCGCGACCATCCCCGCCCTGGCTCCGGCCTCGATACTCATATTGCAGATCGTCATCCGAGCCTCCATCGACAGCGATTCGATGGTGCTGCCGCGATATTCGATGACATGGCCTTGGCCGCCCCCGGTGCCGATCTTGGCGATCACCGAAAGGATGAGGTCCTTGGCCGTCACACCCGGCGGCAGTTCCCCGTCGACGTTGATGGCCATCGTCTTGAACGGCCGCAGCGGAAGTGTCTGGGTGGCCAGCACATGCTCGACTTCGGAAGTGCCAATGCCCATTGCCAATGCGCCGAATGCGCCGTGCGTCGAGGTGTGGCTGTCACCGCACACGATCGTCATTCCCGGCTGAGTCAGCCCCAGCTGCGGGCCGACGACGTGCACGATGCCCTGATCGATATCGCCCATCGGGTACAGCCGGATCCCGAATTCGGCACAATTACGCCGCAGCGTCTCGACCTGGTTGCGAGAAACGAGATCGGCGATCGGCTTGTCGATGTCGATGGTCGGCACGTTGTGGTCTTCGGTAGCGAGCGTCAATTCGGGCCGGCGCACCGGACGTCCGGCCAGACGCAGACCGTCGAACGCCTGCGGACTGGTGACCTCATGGACCAAATGCAGATCGATATAGATCAGGTCGGGCTCGGTGCCGCCGCCGGAGGCCACCACATGGTCATCCCAAACCTTCTGCGCCAGCGTGCGCGGGCGCCCGGCATCAGTGTCGGCTGAAGTGTTCGTCACGAGGTCATCCCGATTCCCTTGGTTGTGGCCCGCCATTGCGGTGTCATACTTGATCTCACTATGCGAGAAGTTAGTATCTCTTTGTGAGACAGGATAGCGGCATCGGCGTCCTCGACAAAGCCGTGGAGGTGCTGCACACGATCGCGGAATCGCCGTGCGGGTTGGCCGAATTATGCGAGCGCACCGGTCTACCGAGAGCCACCGCACACCGGTTGGCCGCCGGCTTGGAGGTCCATCGCTTGTTGGCGCGCAATGGCGACGGGCGTTGGCGCCTGGGTCCCGCGGTCAGCGAGCTGGCGGCTCAGGTCAACGACCCCCTACTGGCGGCAAGCGCAGCGGTGCTGCCGCGACTGCGCGAAATAACCGGCGAGAGCGTGCAGCTGTACCGCCGCGACGGCACCTGGCGGATCTGCATCGCCGCGGTGGAACCGCCTGCAGGCCTTCGCGATACCGTTCCGGTCGGAGCGCGCTTGCCGATGACGGCCGGTTCCGGCGCCAAGGTGCTCTTGGCCTTCGGCGACGACGCCACCCGCCAGGCAGTTCTACCCACCGCGAAGTTCAGCGCGCGCACGCTGGCCGAGGTCCGGCGGCGTGGTTGGGCGCAAAGCGCAGCCGAGCGCGAGCCCGGCGTGGCGAGCGTGTCGGCGCCGGTACGCGATGCCAGCGGTGCGGTGATTGCTGCCATCTCGGTCTCGGGTCCGATCGACCGGATGGGCCGCCGCCCCGGTGCGCGTTGGGCGGCCGATCTGCTGGCGGCGGCCGACGCCCTTGCTCGCCGACTGTAAAGTCCGCCTTGATCGCCCGCCCGGGCCGGAACCTTCGATCCAATGTGCGTCTAGGGCGGCGACACGCCGACGGCTTCCACCCTCAGTGCACACTCGACGCCTCAAGCACACTCGACGTTCCGTTCCCTGCCATCGCCCGCCCGGCGAACTGGCAGCAGCGACCTGACACACTGTCGCCATGGGAACCAATCAGCGCGCGAGCATCGTCATGTCTGAGGACGAAATCGCCGATTTTGTCGTCAAGAGCCGCACCGGAACGCTGGCCACCGTGGGCGCCGACGGCCAGCCGCATCTGACCGCGATGTGGTACGCCGTGGTCGACGGCGAAATCTGGCTGGAAACCAAGGCCAAGTCGCAGAAGGCGGTCAACCTGAAACGAGACCCGCGGGTGAGCTTCCTGATCGAGGACGGCGACACCTATGACACCTTGCGTGGAGTGTCCTTCGAAGGCGTCGCAGAGATTGTCGACGATCCCGAGGTCTCGCACCGCGTCGGGGTCAGCGTGTTCGAGCGCTACACCGGTCCTTACAGCGACGAGATGAAGCCGTTCGTCGAGCAGATGATGAACAAGCGGGTGTGCGTACGCATCGTGGCCCGTCGCTCACGTTCCTGGGATCACCGCAAGCTGGGCTTGCCGGCCATGCCGGTGGGTGGATCGACAGCACCGGCCGTGCTGGGGACCGGCCAGTAACTACTTTGTAGCCCCGATGGGATTCGAACCCACGCTACCGCCGTGAGAGGGCGGCGTCCTAGGCCGCTAGACGACGGGGCCAGAACCGATCCAGAAACGATCCGGTGTGACAGCATAGCTCACCGGCATACGCCCACCTAATTGCTTGGGGTGGACAGACTTTGCTGGGGTACCAGGACTCGAACCTAGAATGGCTGAACCAGAATCAGCTGTGTTGCCAATTACACCATACCCCATTGGCTACCTAAAACAGCTGGTCAAAGGCTTCCTGCAGACAATGTGAGGTCATGCTGCCGCTGCTGCCAGCTGCCCAAGGGCCGACGTGCAGACTACCAAACAATCCGGTCGCTTCTCACGCCTCGGTCCCCTCGCCGACCCGGTCGCGGGCTTCGCGCAGCCGATGCAGACTGCGCTCGTGTCCAAGCAGCTCCATTGATTCGAACAGTGGCGGGCTGACCAAAGATCCGGTGATGGCCACCCGAATCGGACCGAAAGCTTTGCGCGGTTTGAGCCCGAGCGTTTCGACCAGTGCGCCTTTGAGCGCGGCCTCGATATCGGCCACCGCCCAATGCGCCAGCCCGTCCAGCGCTGTTACCGCAGCATCGAGCACCGGGCCGGCGTCTGTGCCGAGCTCCTTGGCCGCGGCCTTCGGGTCGATCAAGTAGTCGTCGTCGTTGAAAAACTTCAGCAGGTCCCAGGCATCACCCAGCACGACGATGCGGGTTTGCACGAGGCCGGCGGCCACCGCGAACTGTGCGTCGTCGAGCCCGGTGTGATGACCGTGTTTCTCGAGGTAGTCGCGCAGCCTGCCGGTGAAATCGTCGACGTCAAGCAGCCGGATGTGCTCGGCGTTGATCGCGTCCGCTTTTTTCTGGTCGAACCGTGCCGGGTTGGCGTTGACGTCGACAACATCGAACGCGGCCACCATCTCGTCGAGGCTGAACACGTCGCGGTCACCGGCGATCGCCCAGCCGAGCAGCGCAAGGTAATTCAGCAGCCCTTCGGGGATGAAGCCGCGGTCTCGGTGGGCGAACAGATTCGATTGCGGATCACGTTTCGACAGCTTCCGGGTCCCCTCGCCCAACACCGTTGGCAAGTGGGCGAATTCCGGAACCCGATCAGCGATGCCGATGCGGATCAGCGCCTGATACAGCGCGATCTGCCGCGGCGTCGACGGCAACAGGTCCTCACCGCGCAGCACATGCGTGATCTTCATCAACGCGTCGTCGACCGGGTTGACCAAGGTGTACAACGGATCTCCGGTTGCGCGGGTCAGCGCGAAATCAGGCACGACGCCCGCCGCGAATGTAGTCGGCCCGCGGACCAGGTCATCCCAGCCCAGATCTTCGTCAGGCATCCGCAACCGCACCACCGGTTTACGGCCCTCGGCCAGGTACGCCGCTCGCTGCTGCTCTGTCAGATCGCGATCGAAATTGTCGTAGCCAAGCTTCGGACTGCGGCCGGCCGCCAGGTGGCGCGCCTCGACTTCCTGAGGTGTCGAAAACGCCTCATAAGCCTCGCCCGATGCGAGCAGTCGGGCAACCACGTCGCGGTAGATGTCGCTGCGCTGGGACTGCCGGTATGGACCGTAGGCGCCGCCCACCTCGGGGCCCTCGTCCCAATTCAGCCCAAGCCAGCGCAGCGCATCCAACAGCGCCAGATAGCTTTCCTCGCTATCACGTTCGGGGTCGGTGTCCTCGACGCGGAATACGAAGGTGCCGCCGGTGTGTCGAGCGTAGGCCCAGTTGAATAGCGCGGTACGGATCAAGCCGACATGAGGTACGCCGGTTGGCGATGGGCAGAACCGGACCCGTACGCCGACTGCTTCAGTCACGATTCCCTCTGCGCACAACGGGATTGGTCAGGGTTCCGATTCCCTCGATGGTGATGCTGACGGTGTCGCCGTCTTCGATGGGCCCGACGCCCGCCGGTGTGCCGGTCAGGATGAGATCACCGGGCAGCAAGGTCATCACCGCCGAAACCCATTCGACGATCGCGGCGACGCCGTGGATCATCAACGAGGTACGGCTGTGCTGCTTGACTTCGCCGTTGACTTCGGTGCGCAGTTCGAGGTCGGATGGGTCGACATCGGTGACGATCCACGGCCCGACGGGGCAGAACGTGTCGTGGCCCTTCGCTCGTGTCCACTGGCCGTCAGCTTGCTGTTGGTCGCGGGCCGACACGTCGTTGGCGATGGTGTAGCCCAGGATGCTTTCAGCAGCGCGCGCGGCCGTGACGTCCTTGCAAGGCCGACTGATGACGGCCGCCAGCTCACCCTCGAAATGCACGGGCGATGCATCGGCCGGCAATCGGATCGGCACGTTGGGTCCGATGATCGCGGTGTTGGGCTTGAGGAAGATCACCGGGTCGGTCGGTGCTTCACCGCCCATCTCGGCGATATGCGCGGCGTAGTTCTTGCCGATGCAGACCACCTTGCTCGCAAGCATCGGGGCCAGCAGTCGCGCGTCGGCCAGCGGCCAGGAACGGCCGGTGAAAGTGGGGGTGCCGAAGGGATGCTCGGCGATCTCACGGGCAGTCAGCCCGCCGGGCTCCTCCGCGTTTCCGTCGATGCTGACGAACGCGACGCCGTCAGGACTGGCAATTCGGCCAAGGCGCATTTGCCTGAGCCTACTGAGGTGCCGGTGATATTCGCGCAGCCGGGCTGGTCGTCGCTTCAGCCACAGCATTCACATCGCTGTGCCAGCATGGATTGATGACCACGGAGCCGACCGGCACGGTCACACTCAGTGCCGCCCGACGCTGGTCGATCGTCGTGATCTCGTTGGTGGTGACCGCCAGCGCATTCGTCTTCATCAACGGCGTCGCTTTCCTGATCCCCGCGCTGGAGCAGGACCTGGGCACGCCGCTGGCCGAGGCGGGCTTGCTGGCGTCGATGCCGAGCTTCGGGATGGTGGCGACGCTGATTCTGTGGGGATATCTGCTCGACAGGGTGGGCGAACGCATCGTGCTGACGGTCGGCTCCGCGCTCACGGCGGCAGCCGCCTATGCCGCGACGACGGTGCACTCGATGGTCGCGTTCGCCGTGCTGCTGTTTGCCGGCGGCATGGCGGCCGCCAGCTGCAACTCGGCCGGCGGTCGGCTGGTCTCCGGGTGGTTCCCGCCCGAGCATCGCGGTCTGGCCATGGGTGTTCGCCAGGCCGCGCAGCCGCTGGGAATCGCGTTGGGCGCATTGGTCATTCCCGAGCTCGCTGAGAACTACCGGTCGGCCACGTCGGCCCTGATATTCCCGGCCGTGCTATGCGCGGTATCGGCGGTCGTCAGTCTCGTGGCCGTCGTCGAACCGCCCCGCAAGGAATGGGAAGAGGCCACCGACAAGGAGCTGGCCAATCCCTACCGCGGATCGTGGGTGCTGCGCCGGATTCACGTCGTCTCTGCACTGCTGATGGTGCCGCAGACGATGACCGTGACGTTCATGCTGGTCTGGCTGATCGCGAATTACCGGTGGTCGATCGCCTCGGCGGGCGCAGTGGTCACACTCTCCCAGCTCCTCGGGGCGGTGGGCCGGGTGGCGGTCGGCCGGTGGTCGGACCGCGTCGGCTCCCGGCTGCGTCCGGTGCGCATCATGGCCGTGACCGGTGTCGTGGTGTTGGCCGGGTTGGCGTTGGCCGACCACCTGCGCTCGTCGATCGCGGTAGCACTGATGGTCGCGGCATCGGTGGTCGCGGTGCTCGACAACGGGCTGGAATCCACCGCGATCACCGAACGCGCCGGACCGTTCTGGAGCGGACGCGCGCTGGGCCTGCAGAACACTTATCAGCGGTTGATGGCGGCGGGTACGCCGCCGGTGTTCGGCGAGTTGATTGCCTCGCATGGTTATCCGCCGGCATTCGCGGTGTGCGGCCTTTTCCCGCTGCTGGCAGTGCCGATCGTGCCGGCCAAGGTTCTCCCGCCGGGGCTCGAGACTAGAGCGCGGACCTTATCCTTTCGCCGACTTCGACGGTGGAGAGCTGTCCGGTCGGGCGACTGGCCAGATGGGACGCCACGGCCCGGTCCACTCGCGCGGCGGCAGCGTCTTCGCCGACGTGGGAAAGCAGCAGCGCCACCGACATAATCGCGGCGGTCGGGTCGGCGATCCCCTTACCGGCGATGTCGGGTGCGCTGCCGTGCACCGGCTCGAACATCGAAGGGTTGGTTTGGGTGGCGTCGATATTGCCGCTAGCGGCGAGCCCGATGCCGCCGCACACCGCGGCAGCCAAATCCGTGATGATGTCGCCGAATAGGTTGTCGGTGACGATCACGTCGAACCGACCCGGATCGGTGACCAGGTGGATGGTCGCCGCATCGACGTGCTGATAGGCCACCTCGACATCGGGATACTTCTCGCCGATTTCCTGCACAGTCCGCGACCACAGTGAGCCGGCGAACGTCAGCACGTTGGTCTTGTGCACCAGCGTCAGATGGTTGCGACGTTTGGTCGCGCGCCCGAAAGCGTCTGCCACCACGCGGCGAACACCGAATGCGGTGTTGATACTGACCTCGGTCGCCACCTCATGGGCGGTGCCGACCCGGATCGCGCCGCCGGTGCCGGTGTACGGGCCTTCGGTCCCCTCGCGGATCACCACGAAATCGATGTCGGGGTCACCCGGCTCAACTCTCAGTGGGCTCTGCACGCCGGGATACAGCCGTGCCGGACGGAGGTTGACGTGGTGGTCCAACTCGAAGCGCAGCCGTAGCAGCAGACCCCGTTCGAGCACGCCGCTGGGCACCGATGGATCGCCAATGGCGCCAAGCAAAATCGCGTCGTGTGCCCGCAGTTCGGCAATCACCGACTCGGGTAGCACCTCACCTGTCGCGTGAAACCGGCGCGCCCCCAGGTCATACTCGGTCTTTTCCACGCCGGGCAGCACCGCGTCGAGAACCTTGACCGCTTCGGCCACCACCTCCGGACCGATGCCGTCACCGGCAATTACCGCCAACTTCACCAGCGCCGCTCCTTAGCGTCGCTGTGCTCTGCATCGTCGCCGGCGCGCTTCACGAGAAGTCAACCACTTCGAGCATGTTGGCGTTGACGGCCGCGCCGATCGCCGACCGCACATCGGCGGGCACATCGCGATCCAGGCGCAGCAGGATCGTCGCGCCCGGACCTTCGGTGTCTTCAGACAACTGGGCGGCGTGGATGTTGACTCCGGCGCTACCAAGCAGGGTGCCTATCTTGCCCAACGCCCCAGGCTGGTCGACGTAGTTCATCACCAGGTTGATGCCCTGAGCCCGCAGGTCGAAATTGCGGCCATTGACCTGAACGATCTTTTCCACCTGCTGCGGCCCGGATAACGTGCCGGCGACGTTGACGACCGAACCGTCGGAAGCGACCGCCCGGACGTCGACAACGCTGCGGTGGTTGGGGCTTTCGGTCGCCGTGCTGAGATCGGCTGCCACGCCGCGTTCTTCAGCGATCGCCGGGGCGTTGACGAACGTCACCTGATCCTCGACGACGGCGGAGAACAGCCCGCGCAACGCGGAAAGCCGGAGCACCTCAACGTCTTCGCCGGCCAACTCGCCGCGCACCTGAACCGATAGTGACACCGGGAGTTCCTCGCTGAGCGCACCCGCCAGCACACCGAGCTTGCGCACCAGATCCAGCCAGGGTGACACTTCCTCGCTCACCACGCCTGCGCCGACGTTCACCGCGTCGGGAACGAACTCGCCGGCCAGCGCCAGCTTCACGCTGGCCGCCACATCGGTGCCGGCCCGGTCCTGGGCCTCGACGGTCGAAGCGCCGAGGTGCGGAGTGACCACCACTTGCGGCAGGTCGAACAGCGGGCTGTCGGTGCACGGCTCGGTGGAGAACACGTCGATGCCCGCCGCCCGAACTTGTCCGCTGGTTACGGCCTCGGCCAGCGCGGCCTCGTCGACCAGCCCACCGCGGGCGGCGTTGACGATGACCACCCCGGGCTTGGTCTTGGCAAGCGCCTCTTTGTCAATCAGACCCGCGGTCTCAGGCGTCTTGGGCAGATGCACCGAGATGAAGTCGGCACGGGCCAGCAGCTCGTCAAGCGAAAGCAGCTCGATACCCAGTTGGGCGGCGCGCGCCGACGACACATACGGGTCGTAGGCCACGACGTGGGTCTCGAACGCCGCCAACCGCTGGGCGACCAGTTGCCCGATGCGGCCCAGTCCGACCACCCCGACGGTCTTGCCGAAGATCTCGGTGCCCGAGAACGACGACCGCTTCCAAGCGTGCTCACGCAGCGACGCGTCGGCCGCCGGGATCTGGCGGGCGGCGGAGAGCAGCAACGCCAACGCGTGCTCGGCGGCGCTGTGGATGTTCGACGTCGGAGCGTTGACGACCAGCACACCGCGCTCGGTGGCGGTTTCGACGTCGACGTTGTCCAGCCCCACGCCGGCACGGGCGACGATTTTCAGCTTGGGTGCGGCATTCAACACTTCGGCGTCCACGGTGGTGGCCGAGCGCACCAGCAGGGCGTCGGCCTCGGGTACTGCCGCCAGCAGTTTTTCCCGGTCCGGGCCGTCGACCCAGCGCACCTCGATTTCGTCGCCCAGCGCGGCGACGGTTGATTCGGCAAGTTTGTCAGCGATCAGAACGACAGGCAGGCTCACCCGCCCAGCCTAAGCGGCGATCGCAAGCGCGGCGAAGCCGGGCGCAGCGGGTCGCCGCCATCGGGCTAAGCGGCGATCTTGGGCCGGGCGACGATGCGGGCCGCATCGGCCCGGGGAGGAGCTCGCCGATCCGGCAGTGCGCGGCGAAGCCGGGCGCAGCGGGTCGCCGCCATCGAGCCTCATGGTGTTGGCTGGACCGATGGACGTCACCGTCGTCGGTAGCGGGCCCAACGGACTGACCGCAGCCGTGATCTGCGCACGCGCGGGCCTTGACGTACAGGTCGTCGAGGCGCAGCCGACGTTCGGCGGCGGCGCCCGCACCGCCGCCGATCCGGAGTTTTCCGGGGTGTCGCACGACATATGTTCAGCCGTGCACCCGCTGGCCCTGGCATCGCCGTTCCTGGCCGAGTTCGACCTGCCCGCCCGGGGGGTGCGCCTGTCCGTACCGGAGATGGCCTACGCCAACCCGCTGCCGGGCCGTCCCGCCGCGATCGCCTATCACGCGCTTGAGCGGACCTGCGCCGAACTCGAGAACGGCGCGTCGTGGCGACGCCTACTGGGCCCGCTGGTCGAAAATTCCGACGCCGTGGTGCGCCTGCTGCTCGGCGACAAGCGATCTGTGCCTCTCACGGTGCGGCCCGCCGCGGCGCTGGCAATACGGATGCTCGCGCAGGCGACCCCGGCATGGCGGTCGCTGTCCGGTGAAGACGCTCGGGCGCTGTTCACCGGCGTTGCGGCCCACACTATTTCGCGGATGCCGTCATTGGTGTCGGCGGCCGCGGGGCTGATGCTGGCGACGTTGGGGCATTCGGTCGGCTGGCCGATTCCGGTGGGTGGCAGCCAGGCGATCACCGATGCGCTGATCGCCGATCTACTCATCCACGGCGGCGAGCTGACCGCCGACGTGGAGATCACCGAACCACCGTCCGGCGTAGTGCTTTACGACACCGCCCCGACAGCGCTACTGAAAATCTATGGCGATGCCCTGCCGAGCCGATACACAAACGCGCTGCGCCGCTACCGATTCGGACCTGGCGTTGCCAAGGTGGACTTCGTGCTCAGCGACGACATCCCGTGGTCGGACACCCGGCTCAAGGGCGTGCCGACGTTTCACCTCGGCGGTACCCGCCGGCAGATGGCACACGCCGAGGCGCAAGTCGCGTCCGGACGACATGCGGAATGGCCGATGGTACTGGCTGCCACACCGCACGTCGCCGATCCCGCGCGAATCGACGCCGACGGTCGGCGGCCGCTGTGGACATACGCACATGTGCCGTCGGGGTCAACCATCGATCAAACCGAGGCGGTGACAGAGGTTTTCGAGCGCTTTGCGCCCGGCTTCCGCGAGGTGGTGCTGGCGGCGCGCAGCGTGCCCGCCGCCCGGCTGGCCGACCATAACGCCAACTACGTCGGCGGCGACATCGGGATGGGCGGCAACTCCGCTTGGCGCGCGATCGTCGGTCCGACACCGCGGCTCAATCCTTGGCGCACACCGGTTCCCCAGGCGTACCTGTGTTCGGCCGCCACCCCGCCGGGTGGCGGAGTGCACGGCATGTGCGGCTACTACGCCGCGCGCACGGTGCTCAAACACGAGTTCGGCATCACCGCCATGCCTACGATGACACCGTGACGAAGCTGGCGATCATCTACTACTCGGCCACCGGTCATGGAACGACGATGGCGCAACGCGTCGCCGCGGCGGCTGAAGCGGCCGGCGCCGACGTCCGGTGCAGACACGTAGCCGAAACCCACGACCCGGAATCGTTCGCGCACAACCCCGCTTGGACAGCGAATTACCAAGCCACGACCGACTTACCCGCGGCCACCGGCGAGGACATCGTGTGGGCCGACGCGGTGATCTTCGGCTCGCCGACTCGATTCGGCTCACCGGCGGCGCAGTTGCGCGCCTTCCTCGACTCGCTGGGCGGGCTGTGGGCCCAAGGCAAGCTGGCCGACAAGGTGTACGCCGCCTTCACGTCCTCCAACACGCTGCACGGCGGTCAGGAAACCACCCTGGTCGCGCTCTACCTGACGCTGATGCACTTCGGCGGGATCATCGTGCCGCCCGGCTATACCGATCCATCCAAGTTCGTCGATGGCAATCCCTACGGGGTGAGCCTGGTCACCACTCACGACAACATCCACGAATTGGACGACACCACCGGCAACGCCCTCGATCACCTGGCCCGCCGGGTGGTTTCGGTCGCCGACCGCCTGGGTTCTGAGTCGCGACACTGAACCTACGCACACGACACGCCGCGGTGAGCGTACGTAGATTCAGTCTCGAGGAGCTACGGCTTACGCCGTTTCGGTGATCGGGCGGTCGACCCAGCTCATCAGGTCGCGCAGCTTCTTGCCGACGACCTCGATGGGATGCTCGGCGTTTTCCTTGCGCAACTGCTCGAGCTGCTTGTTGCCGCCTTCGACGTTGGCGACGAGCTTCTTGACGAACGTGCCGTCCTGAATGTCGCGCAGGATCCCGCGCATCCGCTCCTTGGTGTCGGCGTCGATGACTCGCGGACCCGACAGGTATCCGCCGAACTCGGCGGTGTCGGACACCGAGTAGTTCATCCGGGCGATGCCGCCCTCGTACATCAGGTCGACGATGAGCTTGAGCTCGTGCAGCACCTCGAAGTACGCCATCTCCGGCGGGTAACCCGCCTCGACCATCACGTCGAACCCGGTCTTCACCAATTCTTCAGTGCCACCGCACAATACGGCCTGCTCGCCGAATAGATCGGTTTCCGTCTCGTCCTTGAAGGTGGTCTTGATGACGCCGGCACGGGTGCCGCCGATCGCCTTTGCGTAGGACAGCGCCAGCGCCTCACCCTTACCGGTCGGGTCCTGGTCGACGGCGATCAGGCAGGGCACACCCTTGCCGTCGACAAACTGGCGACGAACCAAGTGGCCCGGCCCTTTCGGCGCGACCATCGCCACGGTCACGTCGGCAGGCGGCTTGATCAAGTCGAAGTGGATATTGAGTCCGTGGCCGAAGAACAGTGCGTCGCCAGGCTTCAGGTTGGGCTCGATGTCGTTCTTGAAGATGTCCGCCTGGGCGGTGTCGGGGGCCAGCAGCATGATCACGTCCGCCCACTTGGCCACCTCGGCGGGAGTGCCGACGTCCAGGCCCTGCTCCTCGACCTTGGCCCGGGACTTCGAGCCTTCCTTGAGCCCGACGCGCACCTGGACCCCGGAATCGCGCAGGCTCAGCGAATGAGCGTGTCCCTGGCTGCCGTACCCGATGACGCCGACCTTGCGGCCCTGAATAATCGACAGGTCCGCATCGTCGTCATAGAACATCTCCAAAGCATCTGATGCCACGTGAATAGCTCCTTCTTCTCCTGGCTTTCGAATTGGCGTTTCGTTTTCGGATGATTACTTGGCCGTGCCGATGCTGCGCGGCCCGCGCGACAGCGATACCAGTCCGGACTGGACGATCTCGCGCACGCCGAAGGGCTCCAGCACGCGCAGCAGCGCCTCCAACTTGCCGTGGTCACCGGTGGCTTCAATGGTCAACGACTCCGGCGATACGTCAATCACTTTGGCGCGGAACAGGTTAACCGCCTCGATCACTTGGCTACGGGTACCGGCGTCGGCGCGTACTTTGATCAGGGCCAACTCCCGCGCCACTGAATTGTGGTCATCCTGCTCGACAATCTTGATGACGTTGACGAGCTTGTTCAGTTGCTTGGTGATCTGCTCGAGTGGCGTTTCCTCGGCGGAGACGACGATCGTCATCCGGGACATGTCTTTCTGCTCGGTCGCGCCGACCGCGAGCGATTCGATGTTGAATCCGCGGCGGGAGAACAGCGCAGCCACGCGGGCGAGCACACCGGGTTTGTCTTCGACCAACACCGATAACGTGTGCGTCTTCGTCGATGCGTTCATCAGGCGTGTCCTTCGGACTCGTCGTCGAAGAGCGGGCGGATGCCGCGGGCGGCCTGGATCTCGTCGTTGCTGGTTCCGGCGGCGACCATCGGCCAGACCTGCGCATCGGCCCCGACGATGAAGTCGATCACCACCGGCCGGTCGTTGATCTCCCGCGCCTGGTTGATGACGTCGACGACGTCTTCTGCACGTTCGCAACGCAATCCGACACAGCCCAGCGCCTCGGCAAGCTTGACGAAGTCGGGGATACGGTGCGAATGCGTGGCCAGGTCGGTCTGCGAGTAGCGCTCCTGGTAGAACAGCGACTGCCATTGCCGCACCATGCCGAGGTTGCCGTTGTTGATCAGCGCCACCTTGATCGGCGCACCCTCGATCGCGCAGGTGGCCAATTCCTGGTTGGTCATCTGGAAGCAGCCATCGCCGTCGATTGCCCACACCTCTGCGTCCGGGCGAGCGATCTTGGCGCCCATCGCAGCCGGGATGGCGAAACCCATGGTCCCCAGCCCGCCGGAATTCAGCCAGGTTCGTGGCTTTTCATACTTGACGAATTGGGCGGCCCACATCTGGTGCTGGCCGACACCAGCGACGTACACCGCGTCCGGGCCGGCGATCTCACCCAGCTTCTCGATGACGTACTCGGGGCTCAGGCTGCCGTCACTTTGCGGCCCGTAGCTCAACGGGTAGGTGGCGCGCACCCCGTCGAGGTACTCCCACCAGGCGGCAATGTCGAGGTTGCCGGGCACGTGAGCGTGGCGCAGCGCCTCGATCAGATCGATGATGACGGCTTTGACGTCGCCGACGATCGGCACGTCGGCATTTCGGTTCTTGCCGATCTCGGCGGGATCGATGTCGGCGTGGATGACCTTGGCCTCGGGGGCGAACGAGTCGAGCTTTCCGGTGACCCGATCGTCGAAACGGGTGCCCAGCGCGATCAACAGGTCGCTGCGCTGCAGACCGGCGACTGCTGCCACCGTGCCGTGCATGCCGGGCATGCCCAGGTGCTGCCGGTGGCTGTCCGGGAACGCGCCGCGCGCCATCAGCGTGGTCACCACCGGAATGCCGGTCAACTCGGCCAGTTCGCGCAGTTGCTCGGTGGCCTCGCCGCGGATGACGCCGCCACCGACGTAGAGCACGGGTTTGTGCGCGGCGGCGATCAGCTTGGCGGCCTCGTGGATCTGACGGTTGTGCGGCTTGGTGTTCGGCTTGTAGCCGGGCAGGTCCATGTGCGGCGGCCAGCTGAACGTGCACTGGCCCTGCAGCACGTCTTTGGGGATATCGACGAGTACCGCGCCGGGCCGCCCGGTCGCCGCGATATGGAAGGCCTCGGCCAGCACCCGGGGAATGTCGTCGCCGTCGCGGACCAGGAAGTTGTGCTTGGTGATCGGCATGGTGATGCCGGAGATGTCGGCTTCCTGGAAGGCGTCGGTCCCGATCAGCGAGCGCCCCACCTGCCCGGTGATGGCGACCACCGGGATGGAGTCCATCTGCGCGTCGGCCAGCGGAGTCACCAGGTTGGTGGCACCGGGGCCCGAGGTGGCCATGCAAACGCCGACTCGCCCGGTGGCGTGCGCGTAGCCGCTGGCAGCGTGGCCGGCGCCCTGCTCGTGGCGAACCAGCACGTGGCGCAGCTTTTGCGAGTCGAACAGTGGGTCGTAGACCGGCAATACCGCGCCGCCGGGAATTCCGAAGATGACGTCGACATCGAGTTCTTCCAACGACCTGATCACCGACTGCGCGCCGGTTAGTTGTTGCGGCGCAATATGTTTAGCTTGCGGCGCGGAGGTCTTTGCTTTGGCCCGCGTGCCGTTGAGGGGTTGCGACGGCTGCGGCTGTCGCGTGGTGGGAGCGCTCACTGGTTCCTCTTCAAGTCCTCATAGTTGATGTCGAACGTTGACAACAAAAAACCCCCGCCAGCTCAGCGGCTGCACGAGGGTTGCGCGTTGGTGCTCGAAAGCTATCCCGGCGGGGCTAGTCGTCAGCCACCAACGCGCCGACCAAGTACTACGAGCATTTCACGGCTGTCCATAACGCTCGACGGTAGCCTCCGCACAGGTCAGGAGTCAAATTTGGGCTTTGCAGGCCCGCGATCGTCGAGATGGCACAGACGGTCGTGATTCCCGCCTCGGGCGCAGCGCCGGAGGGCAATCGCGCGGGATGACATGATTCCACTGTGGCGAAAGATTCGCTGGAAACACCACCGGTGGTGATCAACATTTCGCCGATGGCCCACTTCGCCGTGGGATTTTTCGCGCTCGGGCTGCTGGTGCCGGTGTTGACCTGGCCGCTGACCGCGCCGCTACTGGTCATACCGGTGGTCTTGTCTGCGTTGATTTTTCGGCTTCGCACCCAAGCCGACCAGGACGGCGTGACCGTGCACACGCTGCTCGGCAGCCGCACGGTGCGGTGGGAGGAAATCGACGGGCTGCGGTTCAGCAGAAGCTCCTGGGCGCGTGCCCAGCTGAAAAACGGCGAACAGCTGCGGTTGCCCGCGGTCACCTTCTCAACGCTGCCGCAGCTTACCGAGGCCAGCGGCGGCCGAGTGCCCAATCCGTACAGCTGATCGGAGTCGGGATGGCTCAAGTCACCGGGTTGGCGCCGTTGAGCAGCACCCAGAGGGCGACGCCCGCGCCGATACCCAGTACCAGCGCCGCAAACGACCCGATAAACGGCCGCCTGGACCAGCCGCGACCAGCGTCAAAGCCGTAGCGCCCGGGCCCGACCAGGATGACGGCGGCGGCCATCACGATCAGGGTGATCTCGTATTCGTGCCCGTTCGGCAGGAAGAACGGGAAAGACCTCCCATGGTGCTGGGCCGACATCCCGGCCAGCAGACTGTTGACCAGGTAGGCCAGTGCGCCCGCGGCGGCCAGCGGGGTGAACAGCCCGAGCACCAGCAGCACCCCGGCGGCAATCTCGCCGCCGGCGGCGCAGTAGGTGAGGATGTCGGCGTGCTGGTAGCCGATGTCGGATAGCGCGTTTTTGAATCCGTTCAGTCCCTGCCCGCCCCACCAGCCGAACAGCTTCTGCAGCCCATGCGCGATGAACACCGCGCCCAAGCCGACCCGCAGGATCAGCAGGCCGAGATTTTGCGTGCCGCGGCGGCCGGCGGCGCGTACCCGCTCATCGTCGGGTTGCTCATGCCCGTCGACCTCCTCGGGACCGAACGCCGAGTGCCGACCGGTGGATTGAGGCTGGTAAGGCAATGGCTCCTGGGGATTGATCAGCCCGTAGCCGGTGCTGGCCGGGCGGACGTTGCTGGAGTCGCTGGAGTCGCTGGAGTCGTAGTGCGGGATCGTGGTCGTCTCGAAATCGCCTGCATACGTATCTGACGGCAGGTCGTCCTCGGGGTCGACCAAGCTTGCTGAGCCCTGTCGCACCGGAGTTGGGGCCGCGGCATCCTCCGGTCGCTGCCACCGTGAGTCATTCGATTGACTGGTCACCCGTGTCAGGGTAAGGGCAACTCCGCCCGAATTGGGGATTTGAGCGGCGCTTTCGCTGTGCTGATTAGCGTGTCGCCATGCGCGGCTCGGCGTTTGCGGGCAATTCCGGACGACGCGCGCCACCCCGTCGCGGGCAGCCGCGCCGGGATATCCGTAATCTGGCTGCTATGCAGTCGAGGTGGCCGAGGCGGCGCGGGCTTGTCGTGCTCTGCTCAACACTGCTGGCGTTGGCTGGCTGCGCCCAGTTCAACGACGCCGCGTCACAGCCGTTCACCACCGAGCCCGAACGCCATCCGCCGCCAAGTTCCACGCCTCCGCCACCACCCCCGTTGCCTGACAAGCCATTCCCCAAAAAGTGCCCCGCACCAGGGGTGATGCAGGGATGCCTGGAAAGCACCAGCGGCCTGCTCATGCAGCCGGACAGCAAGTCGGCGCTGGTCGCCGAACGGACCACCGGCGCCGTCAAAGAGGTTTCTGTCAGCGCCGAGCCGAAGGTGAAGACCGTCATTCCGGTGGATCCGTCCGGTGACGGCGGCCTGATGGACATCGTGCTCTCGCCGACCTATTCGCAGGACCGGCTGATGTACGCCTATATCAGCACGCCCACCGACAATCGGGTTATCCGCGTCGCTGACGGCGACATCCCGAAAGACATCTTGACCGGGATCCCGAAAGGTGCCACCGGCAACACCGGGGCGCTGATGTTCACCAGCCCAACCACGCTGGTCGTGCTGACCGGCGATGCGGGCAACCCGGCGATGGCCGCCGATCCCGCGTCGTTGGCCGGCAAAGTCATCCGCATTGAGCAGCCGACGACGCTCAACCAAGCCCCGCCGACCACGGCGCTGAGCGGTATCGGGGCCGGCGGCGGGCTGTGCACCGACCCCGTCGACGGCTCGCTCTACGTGCTCGACCGCGCTCCCACCGCCGACCGGTTGCAACGCATCACCAAAGACTCGAAGGTGTCCACGGTGTGGACGTGGCCGGACCGGCCCGGTGTGGCCGGCTGCGCGGCGTTGGACGGCACCGTGCTGGTCAATTTGATCAACATCAAGCAGACGGTGGCCGTCCACCTCGCGCAGGGGACCGGCGCGGTCACCGGCCCGCCTGACGTCGTTCGAAAGGACACCCACGGGCACGCCTGGGCGCTGCGGATGTCGCCGGACGGCAACGTCTGGGGGGCGACGGTCAACAAGACCGCCGGGGACGCCGCCAAGAATGACGACGTGGTGTTCCCGCTGTTCCCGCAGGGCGGCGGTTTCCCGCGGGCCAACGAGGACAAGACTTAAAAGCTTCAGGCCTGGTGCCCGGGCTCCATATCGGCGACGTCTTCGAAGCTGACCAGATCGTCGGGATATTCAGCGACATCTCCGGCCACGGGCTCCAACAGATAACCGATGTGGTCGCCGAGGTCGAACCGCTCCAGCGTCTTGCCCACGAACCAGGCCACCGCATCGTCGAGAATGGGCATGCCTTCCGGCCCGGTGTGCCACGAGCAGTGGTCGAATTTGTCGACCCGGTCCCCGGTTTGGCCGCCGAACAGGTGGGCCAAGCCGATGTGGCGGCGCGACAACACATGCACCGCCAGGTGTTCCGATCGCGCCGCCACGCCGGTGGTGTGGTTTTTCTTGGACAGCCCGACCAGAAACCGTGGGGGGCGCATGCTTGTTTGGGTGGCGAAGCCGACCAGGCAACCCGACCGATGACCGTCAGCTTGGGTCGTCACCACAAACATGGTGTAGTCCAGCATCCCGACCAGCCGGTCGAAAGATTCGTCGCCCACATCGCCATCATGACTCAACATCGTCGCGCCACGACGTGTTGCCGCGGGATCATGTTCGGAGGATACGGTTAACGGGTCAGGACTTGATCGTGTCAACGGGCATGGGCAGAACAGAGGTGCGGTGGCGACGTTTGAGCTAGTCGGAATCGACTACGACCAGACGGGGTTCGGTGAAGGAAATGCAGTGCCGGAACTACACGCACAACTTCCGCTCACCGCCAAACTTACCCGCCGGCTCCGCGGCCCGGATCGTGACGATTACTTCCTGGCGATCTTTGAGCACGCGATCAAATACCATCCTTCGACCGAGTTCGACTGGACGAGAAGCCAACCCGAATTCGTCGCGGAGGATGCCAACGGCCGGTTTGTGTGGATATACGCAATCATCATTGCCAGCCTGCAGGCCGGAACGCAGATCCATGCGGGGATGAAGGGATTTCCCGTCTACGTCGCGTATGTCATCGACCACACGGTCGGAAGCGACGACGAGCTCGACTTCAGCAAGTGCGATTCGATCGGATGGGGCACTATCAATGACCTCGACGTGAATTCCGCTGACTGAATGCAGAAATTGGCTTACTGATCGGCAAGTCCGCACAGCACCGAAGGATTACGTTGCTTCAGAACCGCTTTGGCCGTCCACAAACAAAAACTGGCCAACCAGAGCGCTCACTAATGTGGGGTCTTCCAGGCCGGCAAGGTGAGCAACCTTGTCGAGCACACGAACCGACGAGTCAGGGATGGCATCGGCCATCGCGATCGCTTCTCGCGGTGGGAACGTGACGTCTTCAGCGCCGGCGACGACGAGCACCGGCGTGCTTATGGCACCGCATAACGCTCGCTGATCGGGTCGGGCAGGAACCACGCTCTGCACTGCCCAGGAGACCGACGGCACGTTGACCGCATGCACCGCTGAACGAACTTGGGCCACAACGCCGGGACGCTGCCGGAAGGTCGTCGGCCCCAGGAATGCTTTGAGCACCGATCGGATCAGCACGGGTCCGATCTCGCCGCGCCATTGCGCTAGGCGAAGCAACACGGCATATTGCATCTTCTGGCGGACGCTGGCCCGCCCTGCGGTGCAGTTCATCAGCACCGCTCGGCCGATCCGGTCCGGATGAGTCGCAGCGAACGTCGCGCCGATCATGCCGCCCCACGAGTTGCCGACGAAGTGCGCCCGGTCCACGCCGAGCCCGTCGAGGATGTCCACGACACAACGCGCACAGTCGCCGAAGGTGAACATGTCGGTCAAGCGCTGGCTGCCCCCGTGGCCCGGCGGGTCAACCAGGATCACCCTCGAGCGAGCGACGAGTTTATCGGCGACCCCATGCCACATGTCGCCGGTCATCAACAAGCTGGGCCAGAACACGATTGGCGGGCCCGTTCCCGCAATCTGTACCCGCACTGTTCCGAGCACGGTGTGCACTGTCTGCTCGGAAAGTTGATCACCGATGCCGGTCATCGCAGAAACGATACGGTCAGCTGCTGAATCGCGGTTGCTTAGACCCGCGCCAGCCGCTGATTGGTCACCGCGAGTTGCCGGGCGGTGGCTTCGGCCAGCACCCGGATCTGCTCGGGCCGCAGCCGCCCGCACAACCGGCCCCAGTGGATCGCCACCTCGTCACCGACTGACACGTCAGGTACCGCGCTGTAGCCGTCAGCCCAGACGTCGAGCCGACGCGCCGACGGCTCGGAGAGAGTCAGCACATCACCGTCCAGGACCAGCCGTTGACACGACACCTCGACGTCATCACGGTCGCGGGAAAGCACTGTGCCCCAAGTGATCCGACAGTTGTCCAGAACACCCATGGGATGTTCGTCTACGCCCCGGCCCAACAGTCGCGACCACGGGTATACCCCGAACACGTGGAAGCAATGGTTGGCGGCGGCCTCGGGCACCAGATCCGGGCCGAGGTGCGACCAGTAGCGCCCGGCCTGCGGGCCGATGATCGCAAGCAACGCGTCGACGAATTCGCCCGCGTCCAGGTCGGCACCGATTCCGCCGCCCAGCCAGTAGGCCTCCACCAGCCGATAGTCCAGCGGGTCGGCGATGCCGGTCATCGTCGAAAGCACCTGTAGATAAGGCCAGGCACCGGAGAATTTCGCTGCGGCCGTCCGAACATCGTCAACCGACCCGTCCCGCAGAGTCGCCCCCAGCGGTGGGCCACAGTAGCCCAGCGCATTCGGCGCATAGGCGTAGCGGGCGAACATCTCAGTTCCCCGGATGTCGGGCTGGTCAAAGGTCGGCGCCGCCAAAGGTCACGCCCGCCCGGACTCCACCAGCTTGAGGGCATCGCGGTGCATCCGGCCGAAGTTGTAGTAGGCCGCGCAGGCGCCCTCCGGCGACACCATGCATGTTCCGATCGGAGTCTCAGGAGTGCAGGCGGTACCGAAAACCTTGCATTCCCAAGGCTTTAGCACACCCTTGAGCACCTCGCCGCACTGGCACGCCTTCGGGTCGGCGACCCGCACACCGGGCATCGAATAGCGCAGTTCGGCGTCGAAGTCCGCAAAGTCGTCGCTTAGCCGCAGGGCACTTTGCGAGATGAACCCCAGCCCCCGCCATTCGAAGTGCGGACGCAGCGCGAACACCTTGCCCATCAGCGCCAGAGCCGCCGGGTTGCCCTGCTCGGGCACCACCCGGGAGTACTGGTTCTCCACCTCGCAGCGGCCTTCGCGGATCTGGGTCAGCAGCATCGCAACCGAAGCCAGGATGTCGAGCGGCTCGAAACCGGCTACCACCAACGGCTTTCCGTACACTTCCGGCACGAATCGGTATGGCCGGTTGCCGACGACGGTGGACACGTGGCCGGGTCCGATGAAGCCGTTCAATCGCAGGTCCGGCGAGTCGAGGATGGCCTTGATCGGCGGCACGATCGTGACGTGATTGCAGAACACGCTGAAATTGGGCAGCCCCAGGTCGCGGGCGCGCACCAGGGTCACCGCGGTGGACGGGACGGTGGTCTCGAATCCGATGGCGAAAAACACCACCTGCTTGTCGGGGTTGTCCGTCGCGATCTTGAGCGCATCCAGCGGCGAGTAGACGAAACGCACGTCGGCGCCGCGGGCTTTGGCGTCGAGCAGGCTGCCGGCTGAGCCGGGTACTCGCATCATGTCGCCGAAGCAGGTGAAGATCACGTCGGGTTGTTCGGCCAGCCACATCGCGTCGTCGATGCGACCCATCGGGATCACGCAGACCGGACATCCCGGGCCGTGCACCAGTTCAACGTTTTCCGGCAACAGGTGTTCGATTCCGTGGCGATAGATGGTGTGAGTGTGACCACCGCACACCTCCATGAACTTGAAATGGTCGGCGCCCTCGCCGGTGCCGGCCAGGCGCTCGATGGCGCCCAGCAGTTTGCGGGCCGCTGCCGGGTCACGGAATTCGTCGACGAATTTCATTGTGTTTCCATCCCCGTCAGACGATCGCCGACGAATCGAAGGCTTCTATTTCGTTGGTGTAGGCCTCGCCGAGCTTCTTGACGGCCGCCAATGTGAGCAACGCTTCGGTCTCGTCGATCTTGGCCATCGCGAAGCCGACGTGCACGAGCACCCAGTCATCGGGTTCGGGCATCTCATCTTCCAGCAGTCGCACCGAGATGGTGCGCTGCACGCCGCTGACGTCAACCTTCGCCAAATAGTTTTCAGCGTCGGTGATCTCGACGATCCGTCCCGGAATTCCCAGACACATGTGCCTCAGTTCCTTTCTCGTGGCGACCCGCTGCGCCCTTGCTTTCGCGAGCGCTTTCAGCAGATCCTCGGTAGCGGGTCGCCGACAAGCATGTCGACAATCCGGGAGCCGCCGAAGCCGGTTCGCACGACGACGGTTTCGGCGGGTTGGGCGACGATCTGCCCGACTTCGGCCGCTTCAGCGCCCAGCGGGTGGGACCGCAACGCCGCGAGCCCGGCCTCGGCCTCCTCCGGCGCGACGACGGCAATGAACTTGCCCTCGTTGGCGACGTAAAGCGGATCGATGCCCAGCAGCTCGCAGGCGCCGCTCACCATCGGGTGTACCGGAAGGCGATCCTCTTCCAGCAGTACCCCCAGACCGCAGGCCTGGGCCAGTTCGTTGCAGACGGTGCCGACGCCGCCGCGAGTCGGGTCGCGAAGCCAGCGAGTCGACGGCGCCGCCGACAACAGCAGCTCCACCATCGGGCTCACCGCGGCGGTGTCGGAAGCAATGTCGGCCTCGATGGCCAGATCACCGCGGGCCAGCATCACCGCCATCCCATGATCGCCCATCGACCCTGACATCAGCACCTTGTCGCCCGGGCGCACGGATGCCGGCGACAACTGGCGGCCCGCGGGGATCACGCCGACACCGGCGGTCGTGATGAACAGACCGTCCGCGGCGCCGTTGGGCACGACTTTGGTGTCGCCGGTGACGATCTGCACACCGCAGGCGGTCGCTGCCGCCGCCATGTCGGCGACGATCTCCTTCAACTCGGCGATCGGAAAGCCTTCTTCTAGGACGAAGGCGGCCGAAATCCATTGCGGTACAGCGCCTGCCACCGCAAGGTCGTTGGCGGTGCCGTGCACGGCCAGCTCGCCGATCGAACCGCCGGGAAATCGCCTGGGCTGCACCACGAATGAATCGGTGGACATCACCAGCCGCTCACCGCCGGGCAGCGTGATTACCGCTCCGTCGCCGAGGGACTCCAGCAGCGGATTTCGGAACGCCTCTATGAAGACGGCGTCCACCAGAGCCGCCGATGCTTTTCCGCCGGCTCCGTGTGCCAGCGTCACGTGCTCGTCGAGCAGGCGGGGTCGGCGTCGTCGGAACGATTCGATCCGCTCGATCACCTCGCCCTCGCCGAAGCGGGGCCCCGAAGCCAGATATTCGCCGGACGACTTACTCATAGGGCCTCCACTGGCTCGGTCGTCATCTGCTCGTGCACTGCCAGCCACAGCCGATAGCCCAACAGCGCCTGGGATTCCTGAATCCGGTGCACACTTTGCGAGCGAACCACGAAGCATGCATCGACATCCGAGCTTTTCGCGAACGTTCCACCGTCGTAACCGGCGAAGCCGATGGTGTACATGCCGCGGTGGCGCGCCTCCTTCAAGGCGGCCATCAGGTTGGGTGAACTGCCGCTGGTCGACATCGCGATCGCGATGTCACCGGATTGTCCGCGGGCGATCAACTGCCGGGCGAACACCAGCTCGAACCCGACGTCGTTGCCCAGCGCGGTCATGATGGCCTGATCGGCGGTCAGCGACCACGCCGGCAGCGGCTTGCCCACCGGCGGCTGGGCGAACAGCCGCGCCAAAGTGGTGCTGTCAGTGCAGCTTCCGCCGTTGCCGAAGGTGAACAGTCGTCCGCCGCTGCTGAAACGACTCGCCATCTCGGCGGCGGCACTGCCGATCAGCTCGGTGTTGGCTTCCAGTGTCGAGCGGCGCAGCGCCAGGCTTTCGGCGGCCTTGGCCTGCGCCGAGGCGGCCAGATCGGCCAGCAGCGACTGGGGATCGTCTTCTTGCGCGTCGATGAACGGATACAGGAAGTTCGTGGGCTCTTCGTGCGGAACGCTCATCACCGCTCCTCCCCTACGCGGCTGATCGCCGTGCCGGCGTGCACCAGCACCAGCTCCCCGGCAGCGACCGGGTCGACCAGCGCGGTCGCGATGGTTTCGACGCCGTTGGCGGTCCGCACGGTGGCCATGCCATCGCCCGTCGCGGTGAGCACCTCACCGAGGCGGCCTTCGTCGCTGCACGTGACGCAGACTGCCTCGGTGCACTCGGGGCTTTCTTTCAGCAGGCCCGGATGCTCGAAACAGACGTGGGTCAGCTCCCACAGCAGGTGGTAGAACAACACGAATCCGCCGGTGACAGGTACTCGGGGGTCGGGGTCGTCCAGCCACAGCACGTGGTCGGCCATGCCGGGGTCGGGGCCGCTCGCCGCTGCCGATCCAGACGGTCGTGACACCCCACGCCCGGCTGCGCTGCATCACCGACCGGACGTCGGGGTCGTCGGCACTGGAGACGGCGACCACGATGTCGCCGGGCCGTGCCGATACTCGCACCACGTCAACCAGATCCGGTCCGGTGATCGCGACAGCGGGCAATGCCCGCTTGCCCACGATCACCGGATGGATGAACTCGACCGCGATGTGCAGAGCATGCGGCTCCCAGCCCGGCGCGATCGACCACATCGTGGCGCCCGCCGCGAACCGTTTGGCCAAGGTGAAAGAGGTGGCGGCCAGGTCGGCGGCCAGGTCGGCGTCGAGCCCGCGGTCGATCGCGGTGATCGTCACGTCATGCCCCATGCAACCCCTCCTCTCGCTCTTCGTCTAACGCGGCCAGCATGCAGACCACGGCCTGGCCAAGCGCCAGGCCTCCATCGTTCGGCGGGACCGCGTGGTGAGTCAGCACGTCGAATCCGTTCTGCTGCAACCGTTGTTGACACTCACGCAGCAGCAGCACGTTCTGGAAGACCCCGCCGGTGAGACCCACCACGCGAATCTCGCCGGCGACGAGGGTGACTACCTGCGAGACCGCATCCGCGACCGCCTGATGGAAACCCGCGGCCAGCGCGGCTGGTTCGGCGCCGGCCCGCAGCGCCGACACCATTGCCTCCACCATGCCGGTGGGGTCGATGACTCCGTCGTCGCGGACCGCCAGCTGCAAGGGCGCCGCTTGCGCGCTGGCCGAGTCAGCCAGCGCCTCGAGTTCGATGGCGGCCTGGCCCTCGTAGCCGATGCGGTGCCGCACCCCGAGCAGGGACGCAACGGCGTCGAACAACCGGCCCACGCTCGAACACGGCACACAGCCGACGTTGTTCTCCAATTGCGAACGAATGAGCCGTAATTCACTGGAAGTTGCCGCGGCGACCGGGGCCAGATCCGGAGTCCAGTCGATGCCCGCAGCCCACAACTGCGCCAGGGCCATCCGCCACGGGTTGCGGACGGCGGCGTCGCCGCCGGGCAGCGGCACCGGCAGCAGGTGCCCGACCCGGACAAACCGGTGGCTATCCGCTCCCAGAGCCAGAATCTCGCCGCCCCAGATCGTTTCGTCGCAGCCGTAGCCGGTGCCGTCGAACGACACTCCGATGATCGGCTCGCCGATCCGACCGTGTTCGGCCAACAGCGACACCACGTGGGCGTGGTGATGTTGGACAAGGTCCAATGGGCGGTCGCCCGCGTGGCGTTCGGCCCAGTCGCGGGTTTGGTATCCGGGGTGCAGGTCGGCGGCCAATCGCACTGGCTTCCGGCGGATCTCGCTGAGTTGGCTGACCGCACGCTCGAAGGCCCGCAGCGTCTCCAGTGTTGCCATGTCGCCGATGTGTCCGGACATGTAGGCCCGCGACCCGTCGGTAAGACAGAAGGTGTTTTTCAGTTCGCCGCCGACAGCCAGTACCGCCGGGCCGTCGCAACCGAGGTCGACGGGCAGCGGGGCGTAGCCGCGGGAGCGGCGGATCGGCAGCTCACGGCCGTCGACCACGCGGACCACCGAGTCGTCGCACGGCACGTGGATCGGCCGGTCGTGGTCGAGCACCGCATCGCAAAGCACCGGAAGCCGCTGCGCAGCATCGTCTTCGGTGAAGCAAATCGGTTCGTCGGAGCGGTTGGCACTGGTCAGCACCAGCGCATCAGGCACCTTCGAGTCGACGCCGGGAACCGGCGCGAGCAACAGGTGATGGACCGGCGAATACGGCAACATCAGACCCAGCAGCGGGCTACCCGGTGCGACGGCGTCGACCACCGGCGCGTCGGCGCGCCGGCGCAGCAACACAATTGGCCGGGCGGGGCTGGTGAGCACGGCCGCCTCGGAGTCGTCGATGTGCGCATAGCGACGAGCGATGTCGAGGTCGCGCACCAGCATTGCGAACGGCTTGGCGCCGCGCGCCTTGCGTGACCGCAGCGCGACCACCGCCGCCTCGTCGTCAACGACGCAGGCCAGGTGATAGCCGCCGATGCCCTTGATCGCGACGACGGACCCGGCGGCCAACGCCCGTTGGGTAGCGGCCAGCGCGGCGCCGGCCCCCTCGACCCGTTCCGGCCCGGCGAACCACAGCGACGGTCCGCAGTCCGGGCAGGCGATCGGCTGGGCGTGGAAGCGGCGGTCGGCCGGATCGCGGTACTCGTCCGCACAGCGGTCACACATCGCGAACGCCGACATCGTGGTGGCCGGGCGGTCATAGGGCAACGCGCGGATGATGGTGAACCGCGGCCCGCAGTTGGTGCAGGTCACGAACGGGTGCCGGTAACGGCGATCCGCTGGGTTGAACAGTTCGGCGATGCAGTCGTCGCAGACGGCGATGTCCGGCGGAATCGGCGTGGTGGCTCCGGGTGCGGCCCGACTGCCGACGATGTGAAAGCCGTCGCCGCCGGCGGTGTCCGCTTCGACGTCAGCGATGCTTACCGCGTTGATCCTGGACAGCGGCGGCGCCTCGGCACGCAACCGGCGCCCGAATTCGTCAATACGCGCGAGCGGGCCCTGCACCTCGATGAACACCGCGCCGGAATCGTTGCCGACGAAACCCGCCAGCCCCAGGTCGGTCGCGATCCGGTGCACGAACGGACGAAACCCCACGCCTTGGACGACTCCGACGACGGTGAACCGCTGCCGCATGTCGTCGGATCGAAGCATCAGGGTGTCGCTCATGACACCCGCCAAACAGGCACGGGCATCGGGATATTCGGCGGCTCGACGCTATTGCCGCTTCGGCTGGCAACCCATTCAGCACACGTCGCGATCACACCGTTCTGTTGTCACGGCACTCCCCGACCTAAACCATCCTAGGCGCGTGCAACACGTACCGGTTGGGGATTCCGACACGTCGGATGCCGGGCGGCGGTCGGAGCCCGACTCGCGGCAGTAAGCGATCCCAAAATTTTTTCGGGAAAACTGATGAATTCTCAGGCTTTTTTCAGGTAATGCCTAACCTCTAATTAGGCATGCGTTGAGGGGGCGGTCATGCGACTCACCACTCGCCCTCTGATTATCGCCGGAGTCGCCCTCGTCGGCGCCAGCCTCATCACCGCCACCCCGGTGGCCACTGCGGCCGCGCCCGACGTCCAGACCGCCGCGGTGCAGCTGACCGCAGGCGGTTTCGACGAAGTCTCGTTGGCGCAGCTCTTCAGCAACGCGTCCACCAGCTTCACCCACAACATTTTCGATCCATTTATCGGTGCCCCGTTCCCGGTGGGCCAGCAGGTGACTGAAAACTTCCTCGGGTATCTCGGCAGCATCTTCACCGACCCCTCGCAAATCGGGAACATTCCCACCGAAATCCAGAACAACATCAACAACGCACTCAACGCGCCGTTCCAGCCGTTCTATCCGCACGGCTCGGAGGCGTACCTTCTTCCTTCGCTCAGCAACACACCCGTCACCGCCGGCTTCGACGTCGGAGCTTGCTTGGGGTTCTGCATCGACATCAACCCGACCATTACCTTGGGCGGCCATTCCGACATTCTCAACTGGCTGATACACGGCTTCCCGCTCGTGCTGCCCCTCGGCTCGATCTTCGGGTACGACCTCGGCTCGATCAACTTCGGTACCCTTGACCTCCTCAATATCCTTGTCGGCGGCAACGACCAATTGGAATCCGCAATTCGGCCGTTGCTCGAGTTCGTGGGGTCACCGGCGAGCGGTGTCCTGTGGGGAAGCGTCGGCACCGTTCTCAGCCCGATATTCCAGTTCTTGGATGACGGCATCCATCTGTCCAATGCACTCCAGGCCGGCGACTACACCACGGCGTTCAACGATCTGCTGGAGATGCCGGTCAATTCCACCAACGCGTTCTTCGAGGGATACGGCAATGCCTACAACCTGCTAGAGGAGCTGGGGATCCCACCCATCCTCGGCACGACGCCCGAGGTCAACCTCGGCGGGTTGTTCAGCCCAGCCGGCTCATTCTTCAACGCCCTCGGCTTCGACTTTCACGTTGGTGGCACCACTAGCTGGAGCACGGACTTTTTAGGCATCCCCATCTACATCAGTTTGACCGCTAGCGCGTTCTTGTCCGATCCGGCGACTCAGGTCGGGCCGATCGCCTCCATGCTCGAGACGGGGCAGGCTATCGCGCAGTCCATTGGCTGGGACGACGTCGGTAACCAGCTCCTCCACCTGGCGAGCCTGTTCTGAGCCCAGCTGCTAACTGCAGGCTTGGAGCACCAATTCGCGCACCCGCGCGGCGTCGGCTTGACCCTTGGTGGCCTTCATGACTGCGCCGACGATCGCGCCTGCGGCCTGAACTTTGCCGCCCCGGATCTTCTCGGCGACATCGGGATTGGCCGCCAGAGCTTCGTCGACCGCGGTCTGGATCAGCGAGTCGTCGCGCACCACGGCCAGTCCGCGTGCGGTCATCACCTGCTCGGGCTCGCCTTCGCCGGCCAGCACACCTTCGACGACTTGGCGGGCCAGCTTGTTGGACAGCTTGCCCTCGTCGACCAGTGCCACCACCGCCGCGACTTGGGCAGGGGTGATCGGCAGTTCGTCGAGTTCCACACCGGCCTCGTTGGCCTTTTGCACCAGGAAGTTGCCCCACCAGGCGCGGGCCTTGTCGCTGGAGGCGCCATGCTCGACGGTCGCGGTCACCAGTTCGACGGCACCGGCGTTGACCAGATCGCGCATCACCTCGTCGGAGACGCCCCACTCCAGTTGAATCTTCTTGCGGCGCAGCCACGGTAGTTCAGGGATGGTCTGGGCTAACCGCTCAACGAGTTCCCTGCTGGGCGCAACCGGTTCCAGATCCGGCTCAGGAAAATAGCGGTAGTCCTCGGCGGTCTCTTTGGTGCGGCCGGGGCTGGTGTACCCGGCCTCGTGAAAGTGGCGCGTTTCCTGGGTGATCCGTCCTCCGGACGTCAAAACGGCCCCCTGGCGCTGCATCTCGTAGCGGACGGCGACCTCGACGCTTTTGAGCGAGTTGACGTTCTTGGTCTCGGTACGGGTGCCGAACTCGGTGGCGCCGGTCGGCATCAGCGACACGTTCGAGTCGCAGCGCATCGAGCCCTGATCCATCCGGACGTCGGAAACACCCAACGCGCGCAACAGGTCTCGCAATGCGGTCACATAGGCTCGGGCGACCTGGGGCGCCTGTTCGCCGGTGCCCACGATGGGCTTGGTGACGATCTCGATCAACGGCACGCCCGCGCGGTTGTAGTCGATCAGCGAGGTGGTGGCGCCGTGGATCCGGCCGGTTTCGCTGCCCAGGTGGGTCAGCTTGCCGGTGTCTTCCTCCATGTGGGCGCGTTCGATCTCGACTCGCCAGTTGCTGCCGTCTTCCAGGGGCACGTCCAGGTAGCCGTTGATGGCGATCGGCTCGTCGTACTGCGAGATCTGGTAGTTCTTCGGCATGTCCGGATAGAAGTAGTTCTTTCGGGCGAACCGGCACCACGGCACGATCTCGCAGTTGAGCGCGAGCCCGATCCGGATCGCTGATTCGACCGCGGCCTCGTTGAGCACCGGCAACGAACCCGGCAAGCCCAGACACACCGGGCACACCTGGGTGTTGGGCTCGGCGCCGAACGCGGTGGCGCACCCGCAGAACATCTTGGTGGCGGTGGAGAGCTCGACGTGCACCTCCAAGCCGAGGACCGGCTCGTAGCGCGCGATGACGTCGTCATAGTCGAGCAGCTCCGCCCCGGGCGCCTTGGCAGCGCTCGCAGCAGAAGTCATGCCGTCGATCCTAATTGGCCGCCGGAGCCGCCGGCGCGCCACCGTCGCCGGTAGCGCGCACGCCCGCGGTCAGCAACATGTGGTCGAACGCTGAACGAGAGCCGATGGCATTGTCGCCCACGGCACAAAAGTCTTCGACGATCTGCTGGGCCAGCAGTCGCAGCTTGACATTGCTTTCTTGGGACCGCCACTTGAGCAGGTCGAACGCGGCCACGGCGTCCAGTCCGTATACCAGCATCAGCATCCCTTTGGCTTGCTCGATCACAGCGCGGTGCTCGGTGATTTCGGCGACCTTGGCGGTGATGAGCTCGTTCTGCGCCCTGTCCGACGTAGGCGTGATGTCCACGTAGTAGCCGTGGGTGCCGATGACCGCATTGTGGTGATCGGTCAGCTGATCGCCCACCACCACGACATGATGAACAGCGCCGCTGGTGTCGAGGATGCGATGCCGGGTACTGAATGCGCGGTGGCTATGCACCATCTCTTCGATGGTCTCGGCGACCTGGCGCCGATCGTCGGGGTGCTTGTGCGCCAAAACCAACTCGGTGGTCGGTGTCACCATGCCGGGCTCATAGCCGTGCATCCGCTGCACCTGCTCCGACCATTCCCAGCGTTGGTCCTCGAAGTAGAAGCGAAACCATCCAACACGCTGCGGCGCGCCGGCGAAGGCCTGGTCTAGTTCGGCCGCATGACCGTCTAGTTCGGCAGCCATTGCCACCGCCCATTGAAGCCGACACCGCACTTCCCGCAGGTCAACAGTTCAAGCACAGCCGTTACGTTACAACTAGCTGTTACGTAACGGAACCGTATGCCGCTTCGGCGGATCGAATCGGCGGCCGGTTTACCCGGCCAGGAAACACCGCTAGTGCGCTGACGGGCCGACGTTGCGTTCAGGGAACATGTCGGCCAGTGCAGCGGCCATCTGCAGATAGCCACGCCTGCTCTGCTTGCTCAGCCGCTCCAGGGCGATCTCTTTGCCCTCATGCACGTGCCGATCGAACGGGAGAAGCACCACCCGTTGAGGTTTGAACCCTTCCGAAAGCTGCTGAAGCCGCTTGCTCACCTGGCCGCCCGGTCGTCCCCGTTCGGTGTGATTGATCGCCAGCACCGCCGACTGAATCTGTCGCTGATACCCGTTTCTGGATAACCACTCAATGGTGGTTCGGGTCTTCTCGACTGCGTCCACCGACGCGTTGGTGACGATCACGAGGGCTCGCGACTCCATCAAAACCGCCTCTGTCACAGCGGATTTGAGGGCTTTACCGCAGTCCAACAACACTACCGAGTAGTGGTTCCGCAGTATCGAAAACGCCCTGAGGACGTCCTCACGCTCGATCTGCCAGTCACTGTCCGCATAGTCCGGAAGCGCCAGCAGTTCCAGGCCGGCACGGTTGCGGTAGGTATACGCTCGCACGTCCGGGTACCTCGTGACCGACCGGTCGGCAAGTAGATCGACCAGGCTCAGCTGATTTCGGTAGCCGTGCCGGTCGGCGAGGTCTCCAGCGTCGACATCCACAGCGATCATTCGGTCGCTGCGTGCCTCGGCCAGCGTGGAGCCAAGCGCCTCGACGACCGATGTTTTTCCGACTCCGCCCTTGAGGTTGAGGACCGCGATGGGAAATGCGCTACCCAACTGCGCCCGGACCCGATCGCGCAGCTCAAGTTCATGCGTCTCGCCTCGGCCCGGACCCAGGTGGATTCCGGTCAGCTGGGACAGCACATTTCGCCAGCTGGATTCAGGCGGCGCCTCGATGTCTGGGACTTCGAGGTCGTCGAGTGGGATCCGTCTCCGGAACGGGCGCTGCCACGCAACCGGCGGCGTCTTCGCCTGGACTGCCGGAACCGTGGTTGTCCCGGTGGGCGCTCGCGTTGGCCGTGGCTGCTCCCGGTACCCCGGACCGTCTGGACGGGAGCGCCACGGCGGCGGGGCCGTCGACGACCGGTGGTGCGGTGGGCGACTTTGCCGCACCGCCCTAGGCGGTGGTTGCTGAACTACCCCGCGATCAAAACCGCGGTTATTCATATTTACGACGGTAGCACTGTGACAAAGCCACGAAAACCGAAGACTTGCGCCGAATAGCCCAATCCTGGGTGGCCCGCCGGTTAACCCGAGGCGGGATGAACGTGAACTACCCGCGCTCGTCGTGCCGTTAGCCGAAGAAGGCGGCGGCGTCGTCGTAACGACTTTGCGGTACCAGCTTGAGCTGGCGCACCGCGTCGGCCAGGGGCACCCGGCCGATGTCCTGGCCCCGCAGTGACACCATCTGACCGTATTCACCGGCGTGCGCCGCGTCGGCGGCGTTGACCCCGAAACGGGTGGCCAGCACCCGGTCGTAGGCCGTCGGTGTACCGCCGCGCTGGACGTGGCCCAGCACGGTCACCCGGACATCCTTGTTGATGCGCTGCTCCACCTCGGCGGCCAACTGGTCGGCCACGCCGGTGAACCGCTCATGCCCGAATTCGTCAAGCCCGCCTTCGCGTAGCGCCATCGAGCCTGCCACCGGTTTGGCGCCCTCGGCGACCACGCAGATGAAATGCGAGTCCCCGCGCTGGAATCGCCACTTGACCAGACGGCACACCTCTTCGACGTCGAAGGGTTGTTCGGGGATCAGTGTCATGTGGGCGCCGGACGCCAGCCCGGCATTTAGTGCGATCCAGCCGGCGTGCCGGCCCATCACCTCCACCAGCATCACCCGCTGGTGCGATTCGGCGGTGCTGTGCAACCGGTCGATGGCCTCGGTGGCCACCGTCAACGCCGTGTCGTGGCCGAAAGTCACATCGGTGCAGTCGATGTCGTTGTCGATGGTCTTCGGCACGCCGACAACCGGAACATTCTCTTCGGAGAGCCAGTGCGCGGCGGTCAGGGTGCCTTCGCCGCCGATCGGGATGAGCACGTCGATGCCGTTGTCGTCCAACGTCTGCTTGATCTGGTCCAGTCCGGCCTTCAGTATGTCCGGGTGCACCCGAGCGGTGCCCAGCATCGTTCCGCCTTTGGCCAGCAAGCGGTCATTGCGGTCGTCGTTGCGTAATTGCATGCGCCGGTTCTCCAGCAGCCCGCGCCACCCGTCCTGAAATCCGACCACCGACGACCCGTATCGGGAATCACAGGTGCGCACCACCGCACGAATGACGGCGTTGAGCCCGGGACAGTCCCCACCTCCGGTAAGAATTCCGATCCGCATGCCCCTCATCTTGCCCCGTGACGCCGACCGCCACAGCGGGCCGACTCAAATGGCTGACGGCAAGGGTCCGCGGGCGGCCTCGTAGGCCGCCGCCACCCGGTAGATCCGGTCGTCGGCCAGCGCCGGCGCCATGATCTGCAGGCCGACCGGCAGGTTGTCGTCCGGCGACAAGCCCGACGGCACCGACATCCCGCAGTGACCGGCCAGGTTCACCGGCAGAGTGCACAGGTCGTTGAGATACATCGCCAGCGGATCGTCGACCTTCTCCCCCAACCGGAACGCGGTCGTCGGCGTGGTGGGCGACACCAGCACATCGACAGATTGATAGGCCGCATCGAGGTCGCGGGCGATCAACGTGCGCACCTTCTGCGCCTGGTTGTAATAAGCGTCGTAGTAGCCGGCCGACAGCGCGTAGGTGCCGATCATGATGCGCCGCTTGACCTCTGGCCCGAACCCGGCTGCCCGGGTGAGGGCCATCACCTCCTCGGCGCTGTGTGTGCCGTCATCGCCGACCCGCAACCCGTAGCGCATGGCATCGAAGCGGGCGAGATTGCTCGACACCTCCGAGGGCAAGATCAGGTAGTAGGCGGCCAGCGCGTGATCGAAGTGGGGACAGTCGACTTCGGACACGTCGGCACCGATCGCGGTCAGTTGCTCGACGGCGCTGTTGAACGATGCCAGCACCCCGGCTTGGTAACCCTCGCCGCGCAACTGCCGGACCACGCCGACGCGCACCCCGCTCAGGTCGCCCGCTGCCCCTGCCTTCGCGGCGCCGACGACGTCAGGCACGTCGGCGTCGACCGAGGTGGAGTCTCTGGGATCGTGTCCGGCGATCACCTGATGCAGCAACGCGGTGTCCAGGACATTGCGCGCACACGGACCGCCTTGGTCCAGCGACGACGCGCAGGCCACCAGGCCGTAGCGCGACACCGTGCCGTAGGTCGGTTTTACACCGACCGTCGCCGTCAGCGCGGCCGGCTGGCGGATCGAGCCGCCGGTGTCGGTCCCGATCGCCAGCGGCGCCTGGAACGCGGCGAGCGCGGCGGCACTGCCGCCGCCCGAGCCACCCGGCACCCGGTCGGTGTCCCACGGGTTGCGAGTCGGGCCGTAGGCGGAATTCTCCGTCGACGAGCCCATCGCGAACTCGTCCATATTGGTCTTGCCCAGGATCGGGATACCGGCCGCGCGCAGCCGCGCGGTCACCGTGGCGTCGTAGGGGGAACGCCAGCCCTCGAGGATCTTCGACCCGCAGGTGGTGGGCATGTCAAGGCTGGTGAACACGTCTTTGAGCGCCAACGGCACTCCGGCCAGCGGCGACGGCAGCGGCTCGCCGGCGGCCAGCAACTTGTCGACGGCAGCCGCCGCCGAAAGCGCGGCATCGGACGCCACGTGCAAGAACGCGCTGTAACGCTCGTCGGTCGCCGCAATCTGGTCCAGGAAAGCCTGGGTGGTCTCAGTGGACGACAGCTCCTTGGCGGCGATCTTGGCAGCCAACGTCGCGGCGTCGAGCCGGATGATGTCGGTCACTCCGGTTCTCCGAGGATCTGCGGGACGGCGAATCGCCCGTCCACGGCTTCCGGCGCCTCAGCGAGCGCCTCCTGCTGAGTCAGGCACGGTGTGGTCTGGTCCGGCCGGGTGACGTTGACGTCTTTGAGCGGGTTGTCGGTTGGTTCGACGCCGGTGACATCGACAGCTTGGATCTGGCTGACGTGGGTCAAAATGGCGTCGAGTTGGCCGGCGAAGCTGTCCAGCTCGGCGTCGGTCAACGCCAGCCGGGCCAGCCGGGCCAGGTGGGCCACGTCGTCGCGGGAGATCTGGGACACGACCGAAAACTCTAGTCCGCCGCGAACGTCACGCTGGCGTGGCGCTCGGCGTCGAGCTGGGTGCACCTCGCGCGTGCGGGCGTCACGCTGGCGTAGTGCTCGGTGTCGCGGCCGAAATGCCGTGGACGCTCCGCTGTGCGACAGTGTGCGCGTGCCTTCCTATCTGCTGCGAGTTCAGCTCGCCGACCGGCCGGGCAGCCTCGGCTCGCTCGCCGTGGCCCTGGGCTCGGTGGGGGCCGACATCTTGTCGCTGGACGTGGTCGAACGCGGGTCCGGCTATGCGATCGACGATCTGGTGGTCGAGCTGCCACCGCGGGCCATGCCCGACACTTTGATCACGGCGGCCGAAGCGCTCAACGGGGTGCGGGTGGATAGCCTGCGACCGCACACCGGCCTGTTGGAAGCGCACCGTGAACTGGAGCTGATTGACCATGTCGCGGCGGCTGGCGACACCATGGCCAAGCTGAAGGTGCTCGTCGACGAGGCCCCGCAGGTGCTGCGGGTGAGCTGGTGTGCGGTGCTGCGCAGTTCCGACGACGGGATTCAGCCCGTGGTGGGCAGCCCGGGCGCACCGGAAACCCGGCTGAGCGCCGTGCCGTGGATACCTATCAACCACGCCACCGGGCTGGACACCGCCGACGACTGGGTGCCGCAGGTGTGGCGTGAGCTGGATACCACCCTGGCCGCCGCGCCGCTGGGCGCGCCGGACACCGCGATCATGCTCGGTCGGCCAGGCGGCCCATTGTTCCGGCCGTCAGAGGTGGCGCGGCTGGGCTATCTGGCCGGGATCGTCGGGACCCTGCTGCATTGAGTCCGGCGCAAAACAGGGTATTGATCAGATGTGAGCGTGTTATCCGATGCCCAGATCGCCGCGATGTCTCCGGCCGAGCGACGTCAACTGATCCGACGGCTTGAGCGACCGCTGTCCGATGTGCTCCCGGTGGCTACCGCGCGCCGGATTCGGTGGAGCTGGTTGGGAATCATGATCGGCGGGACCCTGGTGCTGATTCCCTGGATCGTCTATCTCTCGTTCGCGCTGCCCGATGTCTACCTGGTCCACGACTGGACGGCGACCTGGGTCGGCTTCGACTCGCTGCTGCTCGCTCTGATGGCGGCCACGGTCGTATTCGGCCTGCTGCGTCGGCAGGTGATGCTGCTGACCGCGTTCGCGAGCGGCACGTTGCTGATCTGCGACGCGTGGTTCGATCTGATGACCGCCGGACCCAAAGACTTCCCGGTGTCGGAGCTGACCGCGGCGGTGGCAAACCTGCCGCTGGCCGCCGTGCTGATCACCGGCACGCTGCGGCTGTTCCGATTCAGCGCCATCCGGATGTGGCTGCTGGAGCCGCACACCCCGCTGTGGCGGCTGCCGCTGCTGCCGTGAGCTATCCCTCGGATCCAGAGAGCGGGGCTTGCGCCCGTTCCCGGGCGGCACGAGCCGCGGGTGACTGCTCCAGGTAGTCGATCGCAAGCTGCGTGGATGCCTCCCCGCTGGGGTGATGGCCGGGCTGAATGTAGCGGCTCGGCACCGTCACGATGACCAGCCACGGTCCCGGCACCCGGTACTGCCGGGCGGCTCGCAGCCAGTCCCGCCAGCGCGGCTTGGTGCTGATGGCCGGGTCCTGCGCCATCAAGAACCGCATTCCCGCGATCCACCAGAACGAGAAAGTCGGCGCAGTTGACAGCATTGTCAACGCTCTCAGGGCGTAATTGCCGCACACATTCTGGTAGACGTCGAAAACCAGCGAACGGTGTTCGACCTCCTCGGCCCCGTGCCAGCGCAGCAGGTCGAGCATGGTCTGGTCCGCTCCGGCGTAATCGAGGCCCCGGTTCTGAATCAGCCAGTGACCCAATGCAGTGTTGAAGGGTTCCAACGCCGCGGCAACCGCGAGGCGTCGGTAAAGCCACCATCGCTGCAGTACCCGTGGCCATCCCGGGTGGTGCTTAGCCAGCTTGGACAGCCATTCTCGCAGCTCGTCGGTGTATGGCGTGGTGTCGATGCCCTGCTCCGCCAGATGCTGGAGGACCATCTGGTGCGCCCAGGCATGCCAGGACTCCTGCTGGATAAAGGGCTTGATGGCTGTTTTCAGCTCTGGGTCGCTGACCAGCGGTTCCGCCTCATTGATGACCCGAATGAACCAACGCTCGCATTCTGGCAGCAGCAGATGGATGACATTTAACAAGTGGGTGGAAAACGGGTCGCCCGGAACCCAGTGCAGCGGGGTGTTCGACCAGTCGAAGCGAGCCTTCCGGCGATGGGTCGGATAACCCTCGTGGTGGATCTCGGGCTCAGTCATCCGCACTTCCCCGTACCAAGTAGACCGGACCTGTTGCATACCCTACTCAGAAGGCCCGTGAACCAACAGGTTCCGGAAGCCGTCCTCGTCGAGGATGGGCACGCCGAGTTCGACGGCTTTGTCGTACTTCGATCCGGGTGAATCGCCTGCGACGACATAGGAGGTTTTCTTCGACACCGAACCGGCGGCCTTGCCGCCACGTGCCACGATGGCCTCCTTCGCGTCATCGCGGGAGAAGCCGGTCAACGAGCCGGTGACCACGATCGTCAATCCCTCCAGCGTCCGGGGCACGCTGGCGTCGCGCTCGTCGGCCATCCGCACGCCGGCAGTGCGCCATTTGTCGACGATGGCGCGATGCCAATCCACCGTGAACCATTCGGTCACCGCGGCGGCGATGGTCGGACCGACGCCCTCGACCGCGGCCAGCTGCTCGGTCGAGGCCGACGTGATCGCATCCAGGCTGCCGAATTCGGTCGCCAGCGCGCGCGCAGCGGTGGGCCCGACGTGGCGGATCGACAACGCCACCAGCACCCGCCACAGCGGCTGCTTCTTGGCTTTGTCCAGGTTGGCCAGCAGCCGTCTGCCGTTGGCCGACAACGCGCCGCTTTTGGTGGTGAACAACTCGGTGCGCAACAGGTCGTCTTCGGTCAGGCCGAACAGATCACCCTCGTCGCCGATCACCTCGGCTTTCAGCAGCGCGATCGCCGCCTCGTAGCCGAGGCCTTCGATATCGAAAGCGCCGCGGCCGGCGACGTGAAAAACCCGCTCGCGCAATTGCGCCGGGCAGGACACCGCGTTGGGACAGCGGATGTCAGCGTCGCCTTCCTTGGCCGGAGCCAGCGTCGTTCCGCATTCGGGACACGTTGTGGGCATGACGAATTCGCGCTCAGAGCCGTCGCGTAGGTCGACGACGGGACCAAGCACTTCGGGGATGACGTCGCCCGCTTTGCGGATCACCACCGTGTCACCGATCAGCACGCCCTTGCGCTTGACTTCGGCGGCATTGTGCAGGGTGGCCAGCCCCACCGTCGATCCGGCAACGGTGACCGGCGTCATGAACGCGAACGGCGTCACCCGCCCGGTCCGCCCGACGTTCACCCGGATGTCGAGCAGCTTTGTCTGAACCTCCTGCGGCGGGTACTTGTAGGCGATCGCCCATCGCGGTGCCCGCGAGGTGGAGCCCAGTCTGCGCTGCAGCGCCACATCGTCGATTTTGACGACGACGCCGTCGATTTCGTGGTCGACGTCGTGGCGGTGCTCGCCCCAGTACGCGATGCGTTCCAGTGCGCCGCCAGCGTTCTCCACCCGCGTGGTGTGTTCGGAGACGGGTAATCCCCAGGCGCCCAGCGCCAGATATGCGTCGTGCAGGGTGGGCGGCCGAAATCCCTCGATATGTCCCACCCCGTGACAGATCATTCGCAGCTTGCGGCGCGCGGTGACGGCCGGATCTTTCTGCCGCAGCGATCCCGCCGCACTGTTGCGCGGATTGGCGAACGGCGCCTTGCCGTCTTCGACCAGCGCGGCGTTGAGCGCTTCGAAATCGGCTACCCGGAAGAACACCTCACCGCGCACCTCGAGCACGTCAGGCAGCGGGTAGTCGTCGCTGGGGGTGAGCCGCTCGGGAACGTCGTCAATCGTTCGCGCGTTGAGGGTGACGTCCTCGCCGGTGCGACCGTCGCCGCGGGTTGCGGCCCGCACCAGCCGTCCGCCGCGGTAGACCAAAGCCAAAGCGACACCGTCGATCTTGAGCTCGCACAGAAATGGCACATCGTTACCGACCTCGCCGTGGATGCGCGCCGCCCACACGTCGAATTCCTCGGTACTGAACACGTTGTCCAGCGACAGCATCCGCTCCAAGTGGTCGGCCGAGCTGAAATCCGTGGCGAAGCCGGCGCCGCCGACGAGCTGGGTCGGGGAGTCGGGTGTGCGCAGCTCGGGATACTGCTCCTCGAGTGCCTCGAGCCGACGCAACAGCTCGTCGAAGTCCGCGTCGGAGATGATCGGCGCGTCACGCACGTAGTAGCGGAACTGGTGTTCACGCACTTCGTCGGCCAGCTCGCGCCAAAGACGGCGAACTTCGGGCGCTTGCGCGTCAGCTTCTGCTGAGCTCACCTTGGCAGGCTATCGAAGGACTCCGACGGCGCTTAGCCTCCGGTCAGTCCTCGACGTAAGCCCGCAGCCGGTCGATGGCAGCGTCCCAACGTCGTGACAGCTGGTTGAGGAAGTCGCTGGCCTGGGCCAGCGGCTGGGTCTGTACCGTCCAGATTCGCGTGTCAGATGGCATCGGGGTCATCGGCGAAGGCCTCCGCGGCCTGCCGGGCCAGCCCGATGGCGGTGCGGGCCCACTGCGTCGTCGCCGCGGCCAGCCCGCACGCCGGGGTGATGCCGATGCGATCGTGCAGTGCCGAGCGAGGAAAGCCGAGCCGGTCGGTGATCGCCACGACAGCGCCGGCGACCTCCTCCGCCGACGGCCGCCGCGCCGGGGTGCTGGGCGACACGACGCCGAGCATGACGGCGCGGCCGGACTCGACGAACTCCGCGAGGGCGTCCAGGTCGGCGGGCCCAAGTGTCGCGACGTCGATTGAAACTGCCGCAATGGCGCTCTGCTGCAGCACTTTCCACGGCAATTCCGCAGCGCAGCTGTGTACCGACACCGCGGCCCCAGCGGCGGCCACACAGGTGTCGAGCAGTGCGCTGGCCAGCGTCTCGTCGATCGGGGCCACCGGGCTCAACGCGGTCACCCCGGTCAGCCGACCGGCCACCGCCGCCGGCAGCGACGGCTCGTCGAATTGCACGACCACGGGTGTGTCGAGTCGACGGGACACTGCGGCCCGATGCTCGGCGACCCCCTCGGCCAGTGAGGCGGCAATGTCGTGCACGGCGCCAAGATCGGTGATCGCCCGATGTCCGTTGGCCAGTTCCAGCTCGGCGGCCAACGTGATCGGCCCGGGTGCCTGGACCTTGACCGGCCGTCCGCTGCCCCGCAACCCCGCGGTCTCCCACGCCTCCTCCAGCGCGTCGATGTCCTCGTCGAGCAGGCTGACCGCCCGGCGGCTCACCGCGCCGGGCCGGGCGGTCACCCGATAGCCCCGGGGCACCGTGTCGATTGCCATGTCGATCAGCAGCGCACCGGCGCGGCCCACGATGTCGGCGCCCACTCCCCTGGCGGGCAGCTCGACGATGTGGGCCATCGCGGCGCCCAGTTCGCCGACCACGACTTCGGCGGCTTGCCGCGCACTGGTACCGGGCCATGATCCGATGCCGCTGGCGGTCGCGAAAACGCTCACTGGCCAACCGTATTCGATCGACTTCCGGGCGTGCCGTGCCAGGTCCCGCCGACACGATTACGCTCGGACCGAGGAAAGATGGAAAACAATGACGTCACGATCGCTGATGTTGTGTGGTGCGGCTCTGCTGGCCGCGGCCTGCACCCGCGTGACGGACGGCGCCGCGCTACCGGCTTTCGGCGCTGAACCCAATCCTGCCGGCGTCGACGTCGACCGTGTCCTGCTCGATCAGTCCCGCATGCGCGCGATCACCGGCGCCGACGAACACCTCACGATCGTCCCGTCGATGGACGGCAAGTCCCCGGTCGACATCGACACGCTCGCCGAGACAGCGCCGCCGCAGTGTCGGTTCGTCTATCGAGGACAGCGCCACCTTCGGACCCGACATCGAAGAGTTCCACAAGACCACGTTCCAAGACCCGCCGCGCGGCGGGCTGATCTCCGAGGGCGCCGCCGCCTATCGCGATGGCAATACGGCGCGTCATGCGTTCGACGTCTTGGTGGCAACCGTCCGGGACTGCGCGAACACCTCGGTCGGGGCGGGATTCGTCGGCCCGTGGATGTCGGACGAACGCTCACTGCAGACTCGCCCGGGCGACTGCGGACGCGATTACGAAGTCAAGTCGGTGGTGCTGATGGAGGTCACCTTCTGCGGCTTTCCGGAGTCGGTGTCGACGATCGTGATCACCAACATCGCCGCCAACGTCCCGGCTAGGCCCCCGGCGCGTCGAAGGTCAGGCCAAGGCGGCGATGGTGGCGCTGCCGAGTACCTCGTCGCCGTCGGGGTCCGGGCGGTAGAGCACCAGCGTCTGCCCCGGCGCCACACCGCGCAGCGCAGTGCGCAGCCGCACCACGAGCTCGTCGCCGGCCAACTCGGCGAGCGCGTCGACGGCCTCGCCGTGCGCACGCACCTGCACCGCGCACTCGACGGGTCCGGCCGGCGGTGTCCCCGCGGTGAAAACCGGCTGCTGCCCGCTCAGCTGCCAGACCTCCAGGTCGGCCGCGGAGCCGACCTGGACGGTGCCGCTCTCGGCGTCGATCGCGGTGACGTAGCGTGGCCGGCCGTCCGGCCCCGGGCCCGCGATGCCCAACCCCTTGCGCTGGCCGATGGTGAAACCGTGCACCCCGTCGTGGGTGGCCAGCACGGTCCCCCGCTGGTCGACGACCGGGCCGCGGCGCACCCCGATCCGGGCCCCCAGGAATGCGCGGGTGTCTCCCGACGGGATGAAGCAGATGTCGTGACTGTCCGGCTTGTCTGCGACCGCCAGGCCGCGGCGGGCCGCCTCGGCGCGAATCTGCGACTTGGGGCTGTCCCCGATCGGGAACGCGGCATGGCGCAGTTGACCGGACGTCAGCACCGCCAGCACATAGGACTGGTCCTTGTCCCGGTCGACGGCGCGACGCAGCCGCCCGCCAGACAGCCGGGCATAGTGCCCGGTGGCTATCGCGTCGAAACCCAATGCCAGCGCACGTGTCGCCAGCGCCGAGAACTTGATCCGCTCGTTGCACCGCACACATGGATTCGGGGTCTCACCGCTGCGCGTAGGACGACACGAAGTCGTCGATCACCTCTTCTTTGAACTTGTCCGCAAAATCCCATACATAGAACGGGATTCCGAGGACGTCAGCGACGCGCCGGGCATCGCCGGCGTCCTCCTTGGAGCAGCAGCCCCGCGAGCCGGTGCGCAGTGTGCCCGGCGCCTGCGACAGCGCCAGGTGCACGCCGACCACATCGTGCCCGGCATCGACCATGCGCGCAGCGGCGACCGACGAATCGACGCCGCCGCTCATCGCGGCGAGAACCTTCATCGAGCCGCTCCCGCGGCAGCCAGCGCGGCTTGCCGGGCGCGGGCGACGGCGGCCGGCAGCACCTGCAGTGCGGCATCGACGTCAGCCTCGACGCTGGTGTGCCCCAACGACAATCTTAGCGATCCGCGGGCACTGGCAGGGTCGGCGCCCATCGCCAGCAACACATGGGACGGCTGCGGGACTCCGGCGGTGCACGCCGACCCGGTTGAGCATTCGATTCCGTTGGCGTCCAACAACATCAGTAGCGCATCGCCCTCGCATCCGTCGAAGGTGAAGTGCGCGTTACCCGGGAGCCGGCGGGATCCTTCAGCACCGTTGAGCCGGGTGTCCTCCACGGCGGCCAGCACCCCGTCGATGAGACGATCGCGCAGCAGTCGCAGCCGCGTGCTGTTGGCCTCCAGGCCGTCCACGGCGAGCTGCATCGCGGTCGCCATGCCGACGGCACCGGCGACATCCGGAGTGCCAGAACGAATGTCGCGTTCCTGACCCCCGCCGTGCGACAACGACGCACAGTCGACGTCGCGGCGCAGTAGCAGTGCGCCCACACCGGGCGGCCCGCCGAACTTGTGGGCGGCCACGCTCATCGCGGACAGCTGGCTGGCGCCGAAGACAACCGGCAGCTGCCCCACCACCTGGACCGCGTCGCTGTGCATCGGGACGTCGAATTCGGCGGCCACCGCCGCGAGTTCGTCGATCGGCATGATCGTGCCGACCTCGTTGTTGGCCCACATCACCGAGACCAGCGCGATATCGTCGTGCCGCTGTAGCGCCTCACGCAGCGCGGCGCCGGACACCGACCCATCGGCCGCGGTGGGCAGCCAGGTCACCTCGGCGCCTTCGTGGTCGGCCAGCCAGTTCACCGAGTCCAGCACGGCGTGATGTTCCACCGCGGTGGTGATGATGCGCCGGTGGCGCGGCTCGGCGTCGCGTCGCGCCCAGTAGATCCCCTTGACGGCGAGATTGTCGCTTTCGGTGCCGCCGGCGGTGAAGATCACCTCGGACGGCCGCGCACCCAGCTTGGCCGCGATCAGCTCGCGGGATTCCTCCATGCGGCGTCGAGCGGCCCGACCCGTGGTGTGCAGCGATGAGGCGTTGCCCACCGTGCTCAGCGCGGCCGTCATCGCCTCGATGGCAGCGGGGTACATCGGGGAGGTCGCGGCGTGATCCAGGTAGACCATGGCCCGCCCAGAATACCGACGCCCGCCCAGAGGTCAGGAGGCCAGCACGGGCCGACGCTGCTGATGACCTGGGTGCGGCGCAGTCGTCGCGCGTATCGCGGCCTGGCAGCGGCGGGCCAGCTCGCGCCGATCGACCCCCGGCAGCTGCAGTGATTCGACGTAAACGCGCGCCACCGTGCGGCGGGCGACCAGCAACCGACCGATCGAACGTAACAAGGTGTCGTCGCCGATGTAGGCCGGGACGGTCGAGACCCTGCCGTCCCGGTGGTGGTAGCGCAGCCGGAGCGGCTGCACCGGCCGGCCGGTGTCGACCGCGGCCTGGAACATCGCCGGGTAGAACGGTCCAGACGCCAGACCACACCAGGTAGTGCCCTCGGGGAAGGCCACCACGGTTTGACCGGCGCGCAGCCGGGTGGCGACGGTGTCGACGACGGCGGGCAGCTGGCGCAGACTGGCCCGCTCGATCGGGATGACCTTGATGATGCACGCCAGCATCCGCACGGCGAGGTTAGCGGCCACGTCGGCGCGGCCGACGAACGACGCCGGCGCCGCCCGCCACCGGGTCGCCGGAAGTACCGCGGCGATCGTGACGATGTCCAGCCACGACATGTGGTCGCTGACCACCAGCATGCCGGGCAGATTGCGAATCGGCCCGCCCGACAAGGTGATCCGAACCCCCAGACACCACAACATCAGTCGGCAGTACACCCGCTTGGCCTGCGCCCGGCCCGGTAGCGGAACCGCGACCAATAGCAGCGCCGGCGCCAGCAGCAGCCCCAGGCTGACCCGCAGGGTGACCCGAAGCGCGACGATGAACCGATGGGACGCTTGCGCGGCGCCGGCCCGCAGGCAACTTGTATCGCAGGAAGCTCGCGGCAGCCAGGCGTGCTCGCGCGCCAAGGGACTGCTCATCAGGCCACCCTGCCCGCCGCCTCGGCGGCGGCGCTAACCGACCGCAGCCGACGCAGATAACGCGTGTCAGCATGCCGCTTGTCGAGCAGCGCGGGGAAATCCCCGACGCCGAAGTCGGCGTCGTGGGCCGGCTCACCGCATATCCGCGCGCCCAACCGCAGGTAGCCACGCATCAGCGGCGGGATCACCGGGCGCGCGGGCGCACCGATTTCGTCGAGTGGGCGTCCGTCGATGACCACCGGGCGGTGCGGATGCACCTGGTACTCGGGCGGCGCGGCGTGCCGGCGCAGCACGAAGTCGCGCACGCCGCGAATCTGGCTGCCCGGTGGTCCGTCATCCCCGATGACGGGAACCGACACGCAGCCGGTGACGTAGTCGTAGCCGCATCGGTCGAGGTAAGCCAGGATGCCGGCCCACATCAGCAGCACGACAGCGCCGTTGCGATGGTCTTTGCGAACCACCGCACGTCCCATCTCCACCAACGATCCCCGCAGCGGATCCAGCGCCCCAATGTCGAATTCTGTTGCGGTATAGAGTCCCCCGGCGGCGATGGCACCGCTCGGTGACAGCATCCGGTAGCAACCCACCAGCTCGTCCGAATTGTCATCGCGGACCAGCAGGTGGTCGCAGTGCTCGTCGAAACGGTCAACGTCGAGGCCGACGTCCTGCCCGGCCAGGGCAAAGCCCGGCTCGTTGCTGAATACGTCGTGGCGGAGCCGCTGCGCGGACTCGATCAGCGCCGGATCGGTCGACAGCAGCAGCGAATACCGTGGATCGGTGGGCGAACCTGTGCCCGAGGCGGGCTTGTCAGCGGGTATGAGGACCGAGTCAATGCTCATGCCCTCACAGTTAGCGTTGTTGATCAGCTAACTGGCATCGGCGCCGTGACGTGTCCGTGCACGGCAGGTGACGATGTTGCAGCGAAGATCCGCTCAACGAGGCAGGTCGACGGCGACAACGTTGCCTGGATCACATTTTTGGGCCAGACTGCGACGGTGGCTGAGGTCGATGGCGCGACATTCGACCCCGATGCGCTGCGCGCCAAATACGCACAAGAACGCCGGCGTCGTCTGCGCGCTGACGGGATCTCCCAGTACGTGCAGGTCGCCGGCGCATTCGCCCGCTTCGGCGACGATCCATGGGCCGATCCCGACTTCACCCGCGAGCCGATCGTCGACGCGGTCGACGTCGCGGTCGTCGGCGCGGGCTTCGGGGGGCTGCTGATCGGGGCCCGGTGCAAACAGCTCGGTGTCGACAGTGTGCGGTTGATCGATAAGGCCGCCGATGTAGGCGGGACCTGGTATTGGAACCGCTACCCCGGAATCGCCTGCGACGTTGAGTCTTACGTCTACATGCCGTTGCTCGAGGAGCTCGGCTATGTGCCGACCGAGAAGTATGCGAAGGGTGCCGAGATCCTGGCCCACTGCCGCCGCATCGCCGAGCATTACGACTTGTACCGTAACGCGTGCCTGCAGACTGAGGTACGCGAAATCCGCTGGGATCCAACTAGTTCGCGTTGGGTGGTTTCCACCGACCGCGGCGACGAGATCCGCGCCCGGTTCGTGGCGATGGCAAACGGCTATTTGCAGAAGCCGAAACTGCCCGGGATAACCGGCATCACAAACTTCGGTGGTCATGCTTTTCACACCAGCCGCTGGGACTACGACTACACCGGCACCGACCTCGCCGGACTGTCCGACAAGCGGGTCGGCATCGTCGGAACGGGTGCGACGGCGATTCAGTGCGTACCGCGACTGGCCGAGGCCGCGCATCGGCTGTTCGTCTTTCAGCGCACCCCATCGACGGTCGACGTGCGGGCCAACCGGCCGACCGAACCCGACTGGGCGGCATCGTTGGAGCCCGGTTGGCAGCAACGGCGGATGGAGAACTTCCAGATCCTCACTGCCGGCGGTACAGCCGACGAGGACTTGGTCGACGACGCGTGGACCAGCCTCATCAAGAAGCTGCCGATCGTGAATGAAGGCGGGCCGAACGCGGCCGAACTGGCCGACTTCGCCAAAATGGAGGAGATCCGCGCCCGCGTCGATGCGATCGTCGACGATGCGGCCACCGCCGAGGCGCTCAAGCCGTGGTACGGCTACTACTGCAAGCGGCCTTGCTTCCACGACGAGTATCTGCAGGCGTTCAACCGTGCCAACGTCACCCTCGTCGACACCCACGGCCGGGGAGTCGAGCAGATCACCCGTGCCGGCGTCGTTGTCGACGGCGTCGAATACCCGCTGGACTGTTTGATTTTCGCGACCGGCTTCGAGGTCGGCACCAGTTACGCGCAACGCACCGGTTTCGAGGTCATCGGCCGCGACGGCTTGACCCTCACCGAGAAGTGGGCCAACGGCGTGCGCACGTTACATGGCCTGCACGTCAACGGCTTTCCGAACTGCTTCATCGAAAGCATCGCCCAGTCCGGCTTCACGGTGAACTTTCCCTACCTGATCGACACCCAATCGCGCCACATCGCCTGGGTGATCGCCTGGGCGTTGCAGCACGGCGTCGCCGAGCTGGAAGCCACCACCGATGCCGAAGCGGCCTGGGTCGACACGGTGGTGGAACGCTCCAGCGTCATCGCCGGCCGGCGGGAATCGTGCACTCCGGGTTACTACAACCGCGAGGGCCACGCGGATGTGCGATTGAATCAGGACAGTTTCTTCTTCGGCAGCCCAACCGAATACGCGGACATCCTCGAGGCGTGGCGGGCCGGAGCCATCCTCGACGGCCTCGACATTCGTGCTTCGACGGTCACCCGTCGATGACAGGAGGTTGCAGCATGATCGACGGCACATTCGACGCATCGCGCTACCGGTGGAAAGAAGTCGCCGGACGACCGGGGTCGAAGCACAAAATCCACCACGACTACACGATTTTGGGCTACGACCGCGACGCCGGAACGCTCGACATGGTCGTGCGTTGGCAGGGCGACGGCGGTCACTGCCCGATCCACCGTCATGCCGCGACGACCAGTGTCATCGTTCTGGCCGGCGAGCAGCACCTGTGGGACGTCGAGCAGGACGGTTCGATCGGCAACCATCGCTTCCGCCGCGCCGGCGATTACGCGTTGACCGGCAACGACCAGAAGCCACATCTGGAGCGGGGCGGCGAGGACGGCGGTCTGGTGTATTTCGGCGCCCGGCCCGACTCCCCTAGCGGGCTTCTCTACGAGATCTACGATGCCGACATGAATGTCGTTGCCGAGATCACCATCGACTCGTTGGTCGCTGACTTCAGCGCCGACCAGGTCCCGGCCTGATTGCCGGTGAGCTTGCAGATCGACCCCGAGGAGCTTGCGGAGCTGGTACCGACCGCGTTCGGCGCCTGCGCGGGCTGTAGCGCTTCGCCCGGGCAGATTATGTCGCCACGGGACTCAGCGGTGCGGTCCAGCGAACGTGGGTGCCCCCGGCTAGTGGGCTGGTGATTGTGCAGTCGCCGCCAAAACCTTTGGCGCGCTGGGTCATATTCGCCAGTCCGCTGTGGCGCGGGTTATCGGCGGGGATTCCGCACCCGTCATCGGTGATCTCGACCAGCAACTCGTCGCCGACAGAGACCGCGACGGTGATGGTAGCGGACCCTGAGTGCCGCACCGCGTTGCTGAGCGCTTCGATGACAACGGCTTCGGCGTGCTCGGCGAGTTCGTCACTGACGGTGGTCGTCGGTCCCGCCATGCGCAGCGTGGTGACCTGATCGCTAGCGTCGGTGAGGCGGGCGACCGCGCCCTGGATGCGCTGGATAAAACTGCGCTGCGCGGCCAACGGGTGCTGCAGGTTGAAGATCGTGCGGCGGATGTCATCGATGACGGCCTGCAATTCGTCCACGGCTCGGGTCACTCGCGACTCGAGTTGCGGTGCATGAAGACGGGCGATCACGCCATGAAGGTCTAAGCCAACGGCGAAGACGCGCTGGATGATTTGGTCGTGCAGATCGCGGGCGATGCGTTCCCGGTCCGCCAACACGGTCAGTTCCCGGGCATGCCGTCGCGCGGCGGCCACCGTGAGGGCTATCGCGGCGTGATCGGCGAAATCGCGTACCAGCTCGAGATACTCGTCGCCGAAGGGCGGTGCGCCGGTGCTGCGGGCCACCACCAGAACACCGACCGCTTCCTGTTCGGATCTCAGCGGCATCACGATCGCGGGCCGCTCACCGACATCGGTGAACGCCAGAATGGGACGGCGGAACGTCTCGGTGATGACCGGCTCGCCGGACTGAAACACCTCACCGGTGGTGGAGCCTTTCACTGGAATCTCTTGTCCGAGCACATCATCGGCGTGCACTCCGACCGCTGCGGACACAACCAGATAATCCACTTCGTCGGCGGGTTGGTCGGGGTCGGCCGGGATTAGCACGATCGCCTGCTCAGCCCCGGTGAGCGCTGCGGCGTGTTCGGCAATCAAATGCAGCGGTCGCAGATGCGGGTTGGCATCAGTGAGCAGGGCGGTGGTGATTTCGCGGCTTGCACTGGTCCACCGGGCAGTCGCGCGGACTCGGTCGTACAGCCGGGCGTTGTCGATGGCCACGGATGCCGCCGAGGCCAGCGCCCGCACGGTGACCTCGTCGGCCTCGTCAAAGCCGTGCTCGGGCCGGTCGTCGCTGACATACAGGCTGCCATACACCGCGCCCCGGATGATGACGGGCATTCCCAGAAAGGCTCGCATCGGTGGATGGTGTTCAGGGAAACCAGCGGTGGTTGGATGGGCGGTCAGGTCTGTCAGGCGCAACGGCTCGGTGCGGTCGCGAAGAGCGCCTAGTACCCCTTTGCCCACCGGCAGATGACCGACCAGTCGCACGGTGCCGTGATCCATTCCGCTGTGGACGAATGAGGCCAGGGTTCCGTCGGGCGACCACACTCCGATCGCGCCGTAACGAGCACCGGTCATGCTCATGGCCGCGGCGACGATGCGGTGCAATGTCGCGTCCAGTTCGAGGTCGGAGCCAATCTCGATCGCTACCTGCAGCAGCTGCCCCATCTGCTCCCGGTCAGCGACCAACTCCTCGAGCTGTTCGTGCATTCGGGTCAGATAGTCAGGCCGGCGCAGCCCGAAAGTCGATTCACGATTGTCGCTCATCACCCGACCTTCGCTGGCTGGCTCCCTGCCGGCCCGACGGCGAACCGGTTACGCAGCTTCGGCGCTGCTTTCACCCACACTGTAAGCCTGTCGAAATGTTTGCGGCGTGGACCAACCAAGATCAAGTATCCCACACCTCGTCGCAGGTCGTTAGGTAGAATCCAACCCAGATTTGAGGAGCGTAAAGGGTTGCCGGTCGTTACAGATAGCCGTAACATGCCGTTATGACCGCATGCCGATTACAGTGCGCGGCGTGCGGCACCCCGTTCTACGGTCGCGCCGACGCGCAATACTGCTGTGGCGCTTGTCGGCAGAAAGCCCACCGCAACCGCGCCAGACGCCGAGCCGCCGACAAGACGGTGCGCGCGCCCGAGCAGGACAGTGCGATCGCGCGGGCACAGGCAACCCGAGAGAACGCACGTGCCGCCCGGGCCCGCGCCCGCAGCGCCCAAGCAACGCACCGGGCGATAGTTGCAGGCCTCGCCGCCCCAACTGAGCTCCCACCTAATGCCCCGGAGAGCTAGCGTCCAGTAGCCGTCGAACGACCTTGCCGGTCGGGTTGCGAGGCACCACATCGACGAAGCGAACGTCGCGTGGGACTTTGAACCGTGCCAGCCGTTCCCGGACGTAGTCTTTGACATCGCTCTGGGTGAGCGACACTCCCGGGCGCACGGCGACAAAACTTCGCAGCCGTTGCCCGTACTCGTCGTCAGCCACCCCGATGACCGCGGCATCGAGGATGTCGGGATGACTGGCCAACGCCTCTTCCACCTCGCCGGGAAAAACATTTTCGCCGCCGGAGACGATCATGTCGTCGGCGCGGCCGTCGACGAACAACCGCCCAGCGGCGTCGAAGTGACCGATATCGCCGGTGGCGATCAGGCCGTCGATCGACTCCTTGGCGCCGCCGCCGGTGTACCCGTCGAACTCGATTCCGTTGGCGACGAAAATTCTCCCCCGAATGCCCCCGGCCACTACGCGGCCCTGTTCATCGAACAGCTTGACCACGGCGCCGGGAACTACCTGTCCAACGCAATTTGGCTCGGCGGCAAGGTCTTCCGGAGTGGCGATAGTAGCGTAAGCGACTTCCGTCGAGCCGTACATGTTGTAGACGACGGGGCCGAAAACTCTCATCACTTCCGTGCACAGACCTGAGCCCAATTGCGATCCGGCAACGAAGATGATGCGCAGCGCTGCCAGATCTCGTCCAGACAGTGCCGCGGGACCCAGGTCGATCATGCGTCGCAGCATGATCGGCACAGCAATCATTGCCGTCGCGCGATGCTCGGACAGACTGTCAAGCGTGCGTTGCGGATCGAAGCGGCGCCGCACCACCAGTGTCGAACCGAAGAGCAGGGCGAGCATCAGATGACCGAAGCCCAACGCATGGAACAGCGGCACGCAGCACTCGGTTACCTCCCGCGCGCGAAAGGGTGCTTTGCTCAGCAGACCGCCGGCGGGCATCAGCGAGCGCGGTTCGGAACGCCTTGCGCCCTTGGGCGTTCCGGTGGTGCCACTGGTCAAAATGATCAATTTGGGCTCGGCGCCGGGCTTAGGTGGTGGCGATGGGTCGCCGTCAGCGATCACCGCTTCGAGGCTGTTGGCGACCGGCGTTTCACTCCACGCCGTCATGCAACCGAGCCGAACGTCGGCGCAAGCGACCGCATCGGTGTACTCCGCGTCATGCACCAGCAGATCAACACCTTCACGACGGATAACCTCGGTGAGTTGGGCGCCGCCGAAATCGGTGTTGAGCAGCACCATGCGCGCGCCGCTTTTGGCAGCAGCGAACAACGCGTCAAGAAATCCTCGGTGGTTCCGGGCGACGATACCGACACCGTCTCCGCCACGAAGGCCACGGCTTCGCCACGCGTTGGCCACCGCATTCGACCGAGCATCGATGTCGGCGAACGTCAGTGCGCCGCGCTCGTCGATCAGCGCGACCCCGTCACGATGACGAATCGCGGCCATCCGCACCGCGCCTCCGATCGGGCCGTAATCGCGCATCGCGCGGGATATTTGGAGAAGATTGCGCACCGGCATCGGCCTCAGCCCCCCGGCCCGCCCCAATTGCCACAGCGCCCAGCATTCGTCCCCGATTTTGGAAAGTAACCCGCTACCGGAAACGGCGCGACGTGCCATCGAAGTGTCAGCGTCCGACCGGGCAGCCGGACGCGCCGCCGGAGTAATTCACCTGCCAGTGTTTGATCCCGTTCAGCCATCCTGACCGCAATCGCTCGGGCGCCGAAGTCGGCTGAAGGTCGGGCATGTGGTCGGCAATTGCGTTGAAGATCAGGTTGATCGTCATCCGGGCCAGGTTGGCTCCGATGCAGTAGTGCGCACCGGTGCCGCCGAATCCGACGTGCGGGTTGGGATCGCGCAGGATGGTGAAGGTGTACGGGTCGTCGAAGACTTCGTCGTCGAAATTGGCCGAACGGTAGAACATCACCACCCGCTGGTCCTTCTTGATCTGCACACCGGACAATTCGGTGTCCCGAAGCGCGGTGCGCTGAAACGCGGTGACCGGGGTGGCCCACCGCACGATCTCGTCGGCCGCGCTTTCCGGGCGCTGCTGCTTGAAAAGCTCCCACTGGTCGGGGTGTTCGGTGAACGCCATCATGCCCTGAGTGATGCTGTGACGCGTCGTGTCGTTGCCGGCGACCGCGAGTGTGAGGACGAAGAAACCGAATTCGTCCTCGGAGAGCTTCTCGCCGTCGATATCGGCTTGGATCAGCGTGGTCACGATGTCGTCACCGGGACTCTTGGCCCTCATGTCGGCCATCTGCATGGCGTAGGCCAGCACTTGCACCGACGAAGTCTGACCGTCGATGTCCGCGTATTCGGGGTCTTCGCTGCCGGTCATTTCGTTGCACCAGCGGAACAGCTTTTCGCGGTCCTGCAGCGGCACATCGAGCAACCCGGCGATGGCCTGCAGCGGCAACTGGCAGGACACCTGCTCGACGAAGTCGCCGAACCCTTGGGCTGCTGCAGTTTTGGCGATCGTTTGCGCACGTTCGTTCAGTTCGCCGCGCAGTCGTCCGACGGCGCGCGGAGTGAATCCGCGGGAGATGATCTTGCGCAGCCGGGTGTGGTGCGGGGCATCGATGTTGAGTATCGACGCACGCGCGGCGTCGATGTTCTCCCGCTTCACGTCATCGGGATAGCGCGGGAGCGCGGTGTTCTGATAGGTGGAGAAAACGTCGCTGCGGAGCGACACCTCTTTGACGTCTTTGTGTTTGGTGACTACCCAGAAGCCGCCGTCGTTGAAGCCGCCCTTGCCGATCGGCTGGTCGTTCCACCAGATCGGCGCGGTCCGGCGCAGCTCAGCCAGCTCGTCGACGGGCAGCCGCTGCGCGTAGATGTCGGGGTCGGTGAAGTCGAATCCGGTCGGAAGGTTCGGGCAGGTCATGCGGAGAGCTCCTCAGCGTTGCGCGCGTGACGATTTCGGCCGTCGGCCGAACAAGGTTCCGCGGATCAGCTGTTTGGCTGACCGCAAAGTGGCTTGGTAGCGCTCGGGTGGCAGGTTGGCCGCCTGCTCGGTCAGACCGCGGGTCAAGGCATAGATCGCTTCGACCGTCCCGGCAGGATCACTGTCGTCGGCCAGCCGCCCGCGCTGCCGGGCGTCGTCGACGATGTCGGCGATGATGTCGCGCAGTACTTTGAAGCCCACCCGGTGCGGGTCGCCCCGTCGGAGGTAAGCCGCGCTTTCGGCGCGGGTCGCGCGCTCGAACGCGGCCAGATAGGGGTGCTCGCGCATCAACCGGCCCGACTCGTCCAGCACCGCCTCCAGGCGATCAACGACATCGACGCCGCGCTGACCGGCTGCGCGCAACCGGGGCAGCGCGGTCTGTTCTATCTGCTTGACTGTGGCTTCGAGCAGTTCCGCCTTGTTCGGGAAGTAGTGGTAGAGGGTGGCGCTGGTGATCTGGGCCTCTCGCGCAATCTCCCGGATCGACGCTTGGGAGTAACCCTTTTCGGCGACACAGCGCATCGCCGCGGTGACGATCCGCTGCCGGGTCTGTTCCCCGTTGGCGCCGACCGGGCGACCCAGCTGGGCGGTGACGGTCACGATGGCACCTTCACGCAACCAAACCGCTCGTTCATGTCGGACCTGCACCCATCGCGCCGCACTTCCCGCCTACAGCCGATCCGGGCGGCTAATTAATCAATCGCCTGATTAGTTTAGCGCGCACGGCCGCAAACTCAATGCCTGCGATCAGGTGTGATCCGCCGCGCGGGGGGTATCCCCAGCGTGCATTGATGTCGAGGTCAGGCCGTCAGCACGCGGCCCACAAGCGAAAGAGGGCCCAGTGACGGAAACGATCGAGTCGGTCGACCCCCAGCGAGCGGCGCCCGCCATCGAGCAATGGCCCGGCAAGGCCTATCCGCTGGGCGCGACCTACGACGGGTCGGGCACCAATTTTGCGATCTTCAGTGAGGTGGCCGAGCGGGTTGAGCTCTGCCTCTTCGACGCCGACGGCACCGAGTCCAGAGTGCCGTTGATCGAGGTGGATGGATTCGTCTGGCACGGCTTTCTCCCGGCAGTCGAACCCGGTCAGCGTTACGGCTACCGGGTGCACGGGCCCTACGACCCGGCCGCCGGGCACCGGTGCAACCCGAACAAACTGTTGATCGATCCGTACGCCAAGGCTATTGACGGAAACTTCGAATGGCACCAGGCGCTGTTCAGTTACAACTTCGGCGACCCCGACAGCCGCAACGATGACGACTCTGCGCCACGCATGCCGAAGTCGGTGGTGATCAACCCGTTCTTCGACTGGGGCAACGACCGTCCGCCTGATCACGAGTACGCCGACACGGTGATCTACGAGGCGCACGTCAAGGGCCTTACGCAGCTCCACCCCGACATTCCGGAGCGGCTCCGGGGCACCTATGCCGGTATCGCACACCCGGTCACCATCGAGCATCTGAAGAGCCTGGGCGTTACCGCAATCGAGCTGATGCCGGTGCACCACTTCGCCAACGACTCCACGCTGGTGGACAAGGGCCTGTCGAACTATTGGGGCTACAACACAATTGGCTTCCTCTCCCCCGACTTCAAGTACACCTCCAGCACCACGCCGGGCGGACAGGTGCAAGAGTTCAAAACGATGGTCCGCGCATTGCACGAGGAAGACATCGAAGTCATCCTCGACGTCGTCTACAACCACACCGCCGAAGGCAACCACCTGGGTCCGACGTTGTCGATGCGGGGCATCGACAACGCGGCCTATTACCGGCTGGTCGACGACGACCGGCAGTACTACATGGACTACACCGGCACCGGCAACAGCCTCCATGTCGGTCACCCGCACACACTGCAACTGATCATGGACTCGTTGCGGTACTGGGTGACCGAAATGCATGTTGACGGCTTCCGTTTCGACCTCGCGGCAACGCTCGCCCGCGAGTTCTACGACGTTGACCGCCTTTCGGCTTTTTTCGAACTGGTGCAACAGGATCCGACGGTGAGTCAGGTCAAACTGATCGCCGAGCCCTGGGATGTGGGCCCGGGCGGTTACCAGGTTGGAAATTTCCCACCGCAATGGACGGAGTGGAATGGCAAGTTCCGAGACACCGTTCGCGACTACTGGCGCGGCGAGCCGGCAACACTCGGTGAGTTCGCCTCCCGGCTGACCGGCTCCGCGGACCTGTATGAGTCCACGGCGCGGCGCCCGGTCGCATCGATCAATTTCGTCACCGCGCACGACGGGTTCACACTGCGCGACCTCGTTTCGTATAACGAGAAACACAACGAGGCCAATGAAGAAGGCAACAACGACGGCGAGAGCAACAACAAATCCTGGAACTGCGGCGTCGAAGGTGCAACCGACGATCCGCAAGTTAACGCGTTGCGCGCCCGTCAGCAACGCAACTTCCTCGCGACGACGCTGCTGTCGCAAGGAGTTCCGATGATCTCGCACGGCGACGAGCTCGGACGCACTCAGGGCGGCAACAACAACGGCTTCTGCCAGGACAACGAGATCACCTGGGTGCACTGGGATAAGGCGGACACCGAGCTGATGGAGTTCACCCAGTCGGTGTCCGCCTTGCGGGCCGCACATCCGGTGTTTCGCCGCCGCCGGTTCTTCAAAGGAGTACCGGTACGCCGACGCGACACAGCGGCGCAGCCCGACATTTCCTGGTTCAGGCCGGATGGTTCCGAAATGAACGACGAAGACTGGGATTCGGGCTTCGGGAAGTCGGTCGCAGTCTATTTGAACGGCTTGGGCATTCCCGACCTCGACGCCCGGGGACAGCGGGTAACCGACAGTTCGTTCTTCTTGTGCTTCAACGCCCACCACGAGCCGATCGAGTTCACCTTGCCGCCCGAGGAGTTCGGCGCAGCGTGGGTGCCCGTGGTCGACACCTCGATCCCCACCCCGAATTCAGAAGATCAGGAACCGATTCCGGTCGGCGGTGCGGTGCGGGTGGACGCGCGAGCAATGGTGGTGCTAGAAGCAGACGGTGCGTAGCACGTCGGATGAACCAACCACCGGCCGGGCTGAAACGGCTACCAGACTTGGCCGACGTCGTCGAGCAACAGCAACGGCTCGGTGCACGTGCGCCGTAACGTCACCAACCCGTCGATCCCGCAATTCCCTTGAAGGGGCCGACGATCCAGCTGGTGATCCACCCGCCGTAGAAACCTCCCGGCTGCGGGATGACTTCTTCGCCATTGACCGTGCAACGGTCCACGGCTGCGGCCATCACCGCGATGGCACCAGCGATGGGCGCGAAGTCCGGGCTGGGCTGCGGGTAGGTCCATGCGGCTCTCGGCGCAGCACGCTCGGCGGCCAGCAAGTCGAAATAGCTGGCTTGGCCTTTCCATTCACACCAGGACGTGCCAGCGGTCGGCCGCAGGACGCCCGCGGTGAAGGCATCGCGAGGCAGGTAATAGGTCGGCGGGTGACTGGTCTCCAACACCCGCCAGGCGCGTGCTGTCGAGGCGATCACCTGGCCACCCAACTCGACGGTGATCGATCCGGTGAAGTCCTCCAGCCGCGGCGGGCGGGGGTAGTCCCACACCGATTCCTGTCCCGGGCCGGGCGTATCAGGCTTGGGCCAAGGCTTCACGGCTGCCCGATTCCGATCAGCATGTCGCGCGGATCCGGATAGGTCCGCGCGCCGGCCGATCGGGGTCGACTTTGTCGCCGCGTTGGGTGATTTCCACCTCAGCCCTTGCGGGCTTTGACCGCCTCGGTGAGCTGCGGCGCAACCTTGAACAGGTCGCCGACCACGCCGTAGTCGGCGATCTCGAAGATCGGTGCCTCCTCGTCCTTGTTGACCGCGATGATCGTCTTCGACGTCTGCATGCCGGCGCGGTGCTGAATGGCCCCGGAGATCCCGAGCGCGATGTAGAGCTGCGGCGAGACCGTCTTACCGGTTTGGCCGACCTGGAACTGGCCCGGGTAGTAGCCGGAGTCCACCGCGGCGCGCGATGCGCCGACGGCAGCACCCAGCGAATCGGCCAATTCTTCGACCACACTGAAGTTCTCGGCGCTGCCCACACCACGACCACCGGAAACCACGATGGTCGCCTCGGTCAGCTCCGGTCGGTCGCCGGCGACCGCCGGCTCCCGAGAGGTGACCTTGGCCGCGTTCTCGGCGGGCTCCGGAACCTCCACGGTGACCTGCTCGCCCGCGCCGTCGGCTGGTTCGGCGTCGATCGCACCGGCCCGCACGGTGATCACCGGGGTGTCGCCGGTGGGCTCGGCCTCGACGGTGAACGCACCACCGAAGATCGAGTGCACTGCCTTGGGGCCGGCCTGCACGTCGACGACGTCGACCAGCAGACCCGAGCCGATCCGGGCAGCCAGTCGGCCCGCGATTTCTTTGCCGTCGGCGTTGGCCGCCAGCAAAATGGCTGCCGGACTTGCCGATTCGGCCAGAGCAGCGAGCACGTCAACGGCCGGGGTGATCAGGTAGTTCGCAGCGGAGTCTGATTCGGCGACGTAGATCTTGGCGGCGCCGGCCGACTTCAACCCGTCGACGAGCGGCCCGGCGGTGCCGGGCTTACCCACCACGACGGCGGCGGGCTCGCCCAAAACGCGTGCCGCGGTGATCAATTCCGAGGTGACCTTTTTGATAGCGCCTTCGGCGTGCTCGACGAGCACCAGTACTTCAGCCATGGGTTTTCTTCCGTGTCTTTCGGTTCGCGGATGTCTTAAACGAGCTTCTGGGAAACCAGGTATTCGGCGATCTTGGTTCCGCCGTCGCCCTCGTCGGTCACTTTCTCACCGGCGGTCTTGGGCGGCTTGGGGTTGGCCCCCAGCACCTTCGACCCGGCATTGGCCAGCCCGACCTCGTCGGCCTCGACACCGATCTCGGCCAGCGTCAGCTTGGTGACTTCCTTCTTCTTCGCGGCCATGATGCCTTTGAAGGACGGGAAGCGCGGCTCGTTGATCTTCTCGTTGACGCTGACCACTGCTGGCAGCGAGGCCTCGAGGGTGAACACGCCGTCATCGGTTTCCCGCTCGCCGGTGATCTTGCCGCCGTCGACCGACAGCTTGCGCAGATGCGTCAGCTGCGGCAGACCGAGGTACTCGGCAATGATGGCCGGCACCGCGCCGCCGACGCCGTCGGTGGACTCGTTGCCGGCGATCACCAGCTCGGTGCCCTCGACGGTGCCCAGCGCACGGGCCAGCGCCCACCCGGTCTGGATGACGTCCGAGCCGTGCATGCCGTCGTCGAGCAGGTGGACGGCCTTGTCGGCGCCCATCGACAATGCCTTGCGGATGGCCTCGGTGGCCCGCTCCGGACCCGCGGTCAGCACGGTCACCGATCCCTCGGTGCCGTCGGCGGCCTCTTTCTCCCGGATGAGCAGCGCCTCTTCGACGGCCCGCTCGTTGATCTCGTCCAGCACAGCGTCGGCGGCCTCACGGTCCAGCGTCCAATCGCCGTCGGTGAGTTTGCGCTCTGACCAGGTGTCTGGGACCTGCTTGATCAGGACCACGATGTTCGTCATGAGTGTCGGTCGTCCTCCTAGAAAGAGTCCTGCAGCCGCCAGCCGCAAGACTTAGGTCACGGCTTATGCAACCCGCACACGCATGTTACTAGCGGGTAACTTTGTGCGGTTCGCTCTCACACCATAGCGGGTCGTCCTGCAGGTTCTGTCCCCGCGTCCGCCCCGCAAGCGGGAATACCCCGGGTGAACCATTCGCGAACCTGGCCCCAGGAGCTAGCCTGCCTATGCAATGAGCGCATTTGTCCCCGACGTTCCCCACGCCGCTGTCGACGACGTTTTGACGTTGACGGGCGAGCGCACCATCCCGGGCCTGGACGTGGAGAATTACTGGTTTCGCCGCCACGAGGTGGTCTACCAGCACTTGGCGCCGCGCTGCGTGGACCTCGAGGTGCTGGAGGCGGGCTGCGGGGAAGGCTACGGCGCCGACCTGATCTCTCGGGTCGCGCGCCGCGTGATCGCGGTGGACTATGACGAGACCACGGTGGCACACGTGCGGGCCCGCTATGCGGGGGTGGAGGTCATGCATGGCAATCTGGCCCAGCTGCCGCTGGCCGACGCTTCGGTCGATGCGGTGGTCAACTTCCAAGTCATCGAACACCTGTGGGATCAGGCCCAGTTCATCAGCGAGTGCGCCAGGGTGCTGCGTTCATCGGGGCTGCTGATGGTGTCCACACCCAACCGGATCACGTTCTCACCGGGCCGCGACACCCCGGTCAATCCGTTCCACACCCGGGAGCTGAACGCCGACGAGCTGACCGACCTGCTTGTCGACGCCGGGTTTGCGCTGGACGGCGTGTACGGAGTTTTTCACGGACCGCGGCTGGCCGAGATGGATGCCCGGCACGGCGGCTCGATCATCGACGCGCAGATCATGCGGGCGGTCGCCGACGCGCCCTGGCCGCCGGAGTTGCTGGCCGATGTCGCCGCGGTGAGCACCGCGGACTTCGACGTTGTCCGGGCGGATGCCCGCGACATTGATCAGAGCCTTGATCTGGTCGCAATCGCGGTGCGCCCGTGAACCGGCCGACCGGTGTCCAGGTGCCGGGTCTGTTCACCCTCGTGCTGCACACCCATCTGCCCTGGCTGGCCCACCACGGTCGCTGGCCGGTGGGCGAGGAATGGCTCTACCAGTCCTGGTCTGCGGCCTATCTGCCGCTGCTTCGGGTGCTGCGCAAGCTGGCCGGCGAGGACCGCCGTGGCCTGATCACGCTGGGCATGACGCCGGTGGTGACGGCACAGCTCGACGACCCGTACTGCCTGGACGGGATGTACCACTGGTTGGCCAACTGGCAACTGCGCGCCGCCGAGGCGGCCAGCATCCGTCCCGGAGACCTGTCGGACAGCGCGACGTCTTGCTCGCCAGAAGCGTTGCGGTCGTTCGGTATTCGTGAATTTGCCGAGACCGAGCGGGCGCTTGAGGATTTCACCACCTGGTGGCGCCACGGCGCAAGCCCGCTGCTTCGCGGGCTGATCGACGCCGGCACGGTCGAGTTGCTGGGCGGTCCGCTGGCGCACCCGTTCCAGCCGTTGCTGACACCGCGGTTGCGCGAGTTCGCGTTGCGCGAGGGCCTCGCCGATGCCCGGCAGCGGTTGTCGCACACGCCGATTGGCATCTGGGCGCCCGAATGTGCTTACGCCCCGGGGATGGAACACGACTATGCCGGCGCCGGGGTCGGCCATTTCATGGTCGACGGGCCGTCGCTGCACGGCGATACCGCGCTGGGCCGGCCAGTCGGCGACTCGCAGGTCGTCGCGTTCGGACGCGACCTTCAGGTCAGCTATCGGGTGTGGTCGCCGAAATCCGGCTATCCCGGCCACGCCGCCTATCGCGATTTCCACACCTACGACCACCGCACCGGCCTCAAGCCTGCCCGGGTCACCGGCCGCAGTGTGCCATCGGATGCCAAGGCGCCCTACGATCCGCAGCGTGCCGATCGCGCAATCGACGGCCACGTCGCTGATTTCGTTGACGTGGTCCGCGAACGGCTGCTGGCCGAATCCGAGCGGATCGGGCGACCGGCACACGTGATCGCCGCTTTCGACACCGAGTTGTTCGGCCACTGGTGGTACGAGGGACCGGAGTGGCTGGAACGGGTACTGCGGGCACTGCCGGAAGCCGGGGTGCGCATCGGTACGCTGAGCGATGCCGTCGCCGACGGTTTCGTCGGAGAATCTGTTGAGTTACCGCCCAGCTCTTGGGGTTCCGGCAAGGACTGGCAGGTGTGGGCCGGCGAGAAAGTGGCCGACTTGGTCCAGCTCAACAACGAGGTTGTCGACACCGCGCTGAGCACCGTCGACAAGGCGCTGTCCCAGCCCGCCTCGCTGGACGGACCGATCCCGCGCGACCAGGTCGCTGATCAGATCCTGCGCGAGACATTGCTTACCGTTTCCAGTGACTGGCCGTTCATGGTGAGCAAAGACTCGGCCGCCGACTACGCCCGCTACCGGGCCCATCTGCACGCACACGCCACCCGTGAAATCGCCGGAACGCTGGCGTCGGGCCGCCGGGAGGTCGCGCAGCGCCTCGCAGACGGCTGGAACCGGGCCGACGGACTATTCGGCGCGCTGGACGCACGCAGGCTGCCGCGATGAAAAATTGCCGTCCCATCGCGCGAGACTGCGCCCACGGCGCCCACCCTGCGGTGAGGGTGCGCTACGGCGGCGACAGCACGCCTTGGCCGCAGTCTCGCTGCGAAAGTGGAATGCTGCCGCGATGAAAGTTCTGATGGTGTCCTGGGAGTACCCGCCAGTGGTCATCGGTGGGCTCGGCCGCCACGTCCATCACCTGTCGACGGCGCTGGCCGCCGCCGGCCACGAGGTCGTGGTGCTGTCCCGCCGCCCCACCGGCACCGATCCGAGCACACACCCGTCGTCGGATGAGATCAGCGAGGACGTCCGCGTCGTCGCGGCTGCGCAGGACCCGCACGAGTTCAGCTTCTCCCAAGACATGATGGCGTGGACGCTGGCCATGGGCCACGCCATGGTCCGCGTCGGATTGTCGCTGACCGACCCATCGAGCGACCACCCGTGGCGTCCCGATGTCGTACACGCACATGACTGGCTGGTTGCCCATCCGGCCATCGCGCTATCTGAGTTTTACGACGTACCAATGGTTTCCACCATTCACGCGACCGAAGCGGGTCGGCATTCCGGATGGGTCTCCGGGTCGGTGAGCAGGCAGGTACATGCCGTCGAGTCGTGGTTGGTGCGCGAATCCGATTCGCTGATCGCGTGTTCGGCGTCAATGCGCGACGAGATCACCGAGCTGTTCGGGCCCGGGCTGGCCGAGACCACGGTGATCTGCAACGGTATCGACGCCGCGCGTTGGCCGTTCGCAAGCCGCCGGCAGCGCAGCGGGCCGGCGGAACTGCTGTTCGTGGGCCGGCTGGAATACGAGAAGGGTGTACACGACGCGATCGCGGCACTGCCGCGGATCCGGCGCGCCCATCCCGGTACCACGCTGACGGTCGCCGGTGAGGGAACCCAGCTGGCCTGGTTCGTCGAACAGGCACGTAAACATCGGGTGCTCAAGGCAACCCGGTTCGTCGGGCGACTCGATCACGCCGACCTGCTGGCGGCGCTGCATCGCGCCGACGCCGCGGTGCTGCCCAGCCACTACGAGCCGTTCGGGCTGGCTGCGCTGGAGGCCGCGGCGGCGGGAACACCGTTGGTGACGTCGAACATCGGCGGGCTGGGCGAGGCGGTGATCGACGGCGAGACCGGGATGTCCTGTCCGCCCCGCGATGTCACGCGGCTGGCTAAAGCGGTCTGCGCCGTGCTCGACGATCCGGCCGCCGCCCAGCGCCGGGCCCGGGCCGCACGGGAACGCCTGACCTCGGACTTCGATTGGCACACGGTTGCTGACGAGACGGCGCAGGTGTACCTGGCGGCCAAACGCCGCGAACGCCAGCCGCTGCCGCGGCTTCCCATCGTCGAGCACGCGTTGCCGGACCGCTAGCCGGCGCCCGGCGGATTCGCAGGTACCGTCGATCCGATGGGGATCGTGTATTCGAGCGTGGTCGACGCGCCGATCTACGAGGTGTTCGACTGGCACACTCGGCCCGGCGCCTTCACCCGGCTGTCGCCGCCGTGGCAGCCGGTACGGGTTATCGCCGAAGCAGATTCGCTGGAGAACGGGCGCGCTGAGCTCGGCCTTCCCGGCGGTCTGCGCTGGGTGGCCGATCATCAACCGGATTCTTACGATCCGCCTCGCCGCTTCGTCGACTCGATCGGCACCGGTGGACCGCTCTCCCTGCCGGTCGGGCTGGCGGTGCGCTGGCGGCATACCCACGACTTCGAAGAGCTCGACGGTGGGCGCACCCGGGTGACCGATCGCGTCGCCACACCGGTGCCCGCTCGCGCGCTGCGCGCGATGTTCGCCTACCGGCATCGCCAGTTGGCCGATGACATCGCCGCACACCGACTCGCGGCCGCGCACGGTCTGGCCCCGCTGACCGTCGCGGTCACCGGATCCTCCGGGCTGGTGGGGTCGGCGTTGGCCGCCTTCCTGTCCACCGGCGGCCATCGGGTGATCCACCTGGTGCGCCGGGCGACAGCCAAACCCGATGAGCGGCAATGGAATCCGGACGATCCCGATCCGGATCTGCTGAGGGGCGTCAACGCGGTGATTCACCTGGCGGGCGCATCGATCGCCGGCCGGTTCACCGAGTCGCACCGAACCGCGATCCGTGACAGCCGCATCGGCCCTACTCGCCGCCTAGCAGAACTGATCGACAAGTCAGCCGACGGGCCAAAGGTGTTGATCTGCGCGTCGGCGATCGGTTACTACGGCTATGACCGCGGCGACCAGACACTGACCGAGGGCAGCGAACGCGGGGACGGGTTCCTCGCCGACGTGGTCGACGAGTGGGAGCAGGCCGCGACGGCGGCCGAGGACGGCGGAGTCCGGGTGGTGCGAGTTCGCACCGGGATCGTGCAATCGCCGAGCGGCGGGACCCTGCGCCTGCTGCTGCCGCTGTTTCGCGCCGGGCTGGGCGGTCGGCTCGGCGACGGTCATCAGTGGTTCTCCTACATCGGGATCGACGACCTGGTCGACGTCTACCACCGTGGGTTGTGGGACGCCGAGCTGTCCGGACCGGTCAACGCGGTGGCCGCCGATCCGGTGCGCAACATCGACTACACCCGAACACTCGCCAAGGTGCTGCGCCGGCCCGCGGTGTTGCCGGTACCGCCGCTTGGACCGCGGCTGCTGCTCGGTGAGCAGGGCGCCCGCGAACTGGCCCTCGCTAACCAACGGGTACTGCCGACCCGGCTGCAGGAGGCCGGTCACCGGTTTCGCCATCCGGGCCTCGAGCAGACGCTGCGCCATCTGCTCGGCCGCTGATCACAGGCCGCGACGGGCGGCTCGGACAGCCGCGACGGCCTGCGGGTCGCCGTCGAATTCGATGCGGGCGGCATCGCGGCCCGCGACGAACAACAGCAACTCCGGCGGCTCGCCGGTCACCGTGACCGGCTCCCCACGGCCGACCCGGGCGACCCGCCGCCCGTCGGTGGTTTGCAGCAACACCTGCGCAGGCGGCTTCGTCAGCGTCATGCGGGTCATCAAACCGAGCTGTCGGCCCAGCGCGGCGACGGTCGATCCGTCGAGCACCCTGTGCTGCCAACCGTCGACCGCGCGGCGCACGTCCTCGTGGTGGATGTACATCTCGCCGAGGTTGGCCACCGCGTCGAGCAGCTTGAACGGCGAGTAAACCGGCGGCCCCGCGGCGACCAGCTCGACCAGCTCGTCCCAGCTGTGTGACTGCGCCGCGCGGTTCTGGACTTTGGCGGTGTAACTGGCGAGAAAGGGAATCGCGATCCCCGGCATCGCATCCGGCCGCCGTTCTCGCACGACGAGGTGAGCAGCCAGGTCGCGTGTCGTCCAGCCCGCGCAGAGCGTGGGCGCGTCGGGTCCGACGGCCCGCAATGTGTCGACGAGGGCCCTTCGTTCACGCTGGGCGGCATTCACGAGCGCCGCTCCTCCTCATCGCTTCGCTCTGCATCGTCGACGGCGCCGGTTCATCCCCACACGATAAGCGAGCCGACTTCCGAGTTGGCGAGCGGAGAAGAACTTCAGTAAGTTAAACTTTAATCTTGTGAACAGAACCTTGTCGCCGCCACACCGGCGTGTTTGTCTTCGGTATCAAAGGGTATGAGGGCGTGAGTCTGACCCGTTCGAACTGGTGGCGACCCGATCTTTCGAGAGGGGCTTCGGTGGCCAAACTGGGTGCATTGTCGTTGGTGCCTTCAGCGGAACCGGCGGCACTGCGACAGGAATCCTGGTCAGAACCAAGGCAATTCGAGGTATGGCGACTCGGGCTGCGGCGTACCGTGCTGATGCACGTCGCCGAGTTCATCGCCAACCGGTGCGCCGCCCAGTTGGATGAGGCCGGTGTCGAGGTGGCCGGCGACATCCTGGTCAACTTCCTCACCGGCGGCAAGTGTCTGCGCTCGACCTTTATGTACCTGGGGTGGCTGACCGGCGCCGAGGACAGTGACCAGGCGCTCTACGCCTCCGCCAGCTTGGAGCTGCTACACGCGTTTGCGCTGCTCCAGGACGATGTGATGGACGATTCGCCGTCGCGGCGGGGGCGTCCGGCGGCGCATATCCAGTTCAGCGACTGGCATCGCAAGCGTTCGCTGTCCGGATCTGCCCAGCGCTTCGGCGACTCGGCCGCAATCCTGCTGGGTGACCTGTGCCTGATCTGGGCCGAGCAGATGCTGCGCGAGAGCGGCGTCGAACATCGCCGCCTGCAACTGGCCTTGCCGCGTTACGACGCCATGCGCACCGAGCTGGCGCTCGGGCAATTCGCCGATCTGGCAAGCGATGTCCGCGACCTGCCCTCGATGGCGGTGGTGCTCGAGGTGGCGCGCCGCAAGTCAGGCAACTACACGGTGCGCCGACCGTTGGAGATCGGTGCGGCAATGAGCGGCGGCAGCGATCACACCCTGTCGGCGTTGGGCCGCTACGGCACCGCCATCGGAGAAGCGTTCCAGCTGCGCGACGACTTGCTGGGCGTCTTCGGCTCCGAGGCGGTAACCGGCAAACCCAGCGGCCAAGATCTCATCGAGCGCAAGGCGACCAGCGTGGTGATCGCCGCACACCAACTGGCCGACACGTCCACCCGCCGCCAGCTCACCGACCTGATGAACAACGGCGAGCTTGACGACACCTCAATCGACCGTTGGCGCACCCTGATCGTCACCACCGGAGCCGTGCAGTGGATCGAAGACTTGATCAGCGAACGCGTCGCGGCGGCGCGCGAGGCCCTCGACAAGCTGCCGCTGGACGCATCGGTATTGGCTGCGTTGACGAACATGGCCGCGGTATGCACGGAGCGCACCGAATGACACCCGCGGCTGAATCAGGAATCCGCTGATGCGGACCGTGCGGGGGCCAAGCGATCGGGTGGTCGTGATCGGTGCCGGTTTTGCGGGCCTGTCCGCGGCTTTGCACCTGGCCGGGCGTGGGCGTCAAGTCACGGTGGTCGAACGCGAAAGTTGGCCCGGTGGACGAGCTGGGCGCGTCGACGTCGACGGCTACCGGCTCGACACCGGGCCGACGGTGCTGACGATGCCCGATATCATCGACGAAACATTCGCCGCGGTCGGCGAAACCTGTTCGGGACGGCTGGATCTGCTTGCCCTGGATCCGGCCTACCGCGCCCAGTTCGCCGACGGTAGCAGCATCGATGTGCACAGCGATGCGGACCAAATGGCCACTGCGATCGAGGAATTCGCTGGCGCTAAGCAGGCCGCGGGCTACCGGCAACTGCGCGACTGGCTCACCCGGCTCTACCGCGCCGAATTCGACGGCTTCATCGCCAGGAACTTCGATTCCCCGCTGTCGCTGCTGACTCCGCAACTGGCGCGGCTTGCGGCCATCGGTGGATTCCGCAAATGGGAAGGCATGGTCAAGCGCCACATCACCGACCCGCGGCTGCGACGAGTGTTCACCTTCCAGTCGCTGTATGCCGGTGTGGCGCCCCGGCAGGCCTTGGCGGCCTATGCGGTCATCGCCTACATGGACACCGTTGCGGGAGTTCTGTTTCCGCGCGGCGGGATGCGAGCACTGCCCGACGCGCTGGCCGCCGCCGCGAGTGCCGCCGGAGTGCAATTCCACTACGACGCCACGGTCACCGGCCTGGAATGCAGCGGCGGCCGCGTCGCGGCGGTCCACACCGACCGGGAGCAGCGCATCACCTGCGACGCGGTGGTGTTGACCACTGAACTACCGCAAACCTATAAGCTCCTGGGCCGTGAACCGCGCCGCATCGGCGCGCTGCGGCTGGCGCCGTCGGCGGTGGTCGTTCATATCGGCAGCCCCCGCGGGCCGTCGGCGAATCGCCCGCTGGCACACCACAACATTCTGTTCGGCGCAGCCTGGGAAGACACCTTCACCGACATCATTCGCGACGGCCGGCTCATGCGTGATCCGTCGTTGCTCGTGACCCGGCCGACGGCCAGCGACCCGGACCTTGCCCCGCCTGACCGCGACCTGTTCTACGTACTGGCCCCGGCGCCGAACCTGCACCGCGGTGTCGTCGACTGGTCCCGCATCGGCGATGCCTACACCGACCAACTGGTCGACACCGTCGCAGCGCGACTGGTCCCGGGCCTGCGCGACGGCGCCGAGGTGCTGCACGTCGTCAACCCCGCCGACTGGGCCCGACAGGGCATGATCGCCGGCACCCCGTTTGCGCTGGCCCACACGTTCGCGCAGACCGGACCATTCCGTCCGGCAAACACTGTGCGCGGCATCGACAATGCGGTGCTGGCCGGATCGTCGACCGTGCCCGGCGTCGGCGTGCCGACCGCGTTGATCTCCGGGCGATTGGCCGCCGACCGCATCACCGGCGTCGTCGAGAAGTCAACGCCCACCGTCGTCACGAAAGCCGGCCTGTCATGATCCGCAGCGAGCTGGACGCGGCCGGCATCGCCGATCCCGACCTGCGCAACGCGTATCGGCGCTGCCGCGACATCAACGCCGCCCACGGCCGCACGTTTTTCTTGGCCACCAGATTACTTGCGCCCGAACAACGTCCGCCGGTCCATGCGCTGTACGGCTTCGCCCGCTACGCCGACGACATCCTCGATGACCTCAATCCGAGCCTAGACACCGCAACCCGCGCGGCGCGGTTGCAGCAGCTGTCCGACCAGTTTTTCGCGCACGGCGATCACGACGGCGAGCCCGTGCTCACAGCGGTCAGTCACACCGCGCGTCGCTACGGCATCAGTGACGAGCTGTTCGAGGACTTTCTGGCCTCCATGCGGATGGACCTGACAGTCACCGACTATCCCGACCGTGCGGCGCTCAACCTGTACATGAAAGGCTCAGCGGAAGCCATTGGGCTACAACTACTGCCGATCTTGGGCACGACCGGACCGACCGAGCAGGCCGCGCCGTACGCCGCAGCGCTGGGTAGGGCATTCCAACTCACCAACTTTCTGCGGGACATCGACGAAGACCTGACACGGCAAAGGGTTTATCTGCCCGCCGACGAACTGGCCGCCTACGGCGTGGACCGCGAGCTGCTGATGTGGTGCCACCGCCATCGAAGCACCGATCGCCGGGTGCGCAACGCCCTGGCCGATCAGCATGACATCGCCCGCCAGGTCTACCGTTATGCCGCCGGCGGAATTGACTTGTTGGCGCCGCGTTCACGGGCGTGCGTCGCCACCGCGCTGACGCTCTACTCGGAAATCCTCGACCGCATCGAGGAATCCGACTTTGCGGTGTTCAGCGGACGCGCCACCGTGGGAACCGCGCGACGGCTGCGCGTCGCCGGCGGCGGGCTGCTGCGGTCATGGCGGGCGCGGCTGATGAACCCGGTTGCGTCCGATAATCGCCGATCCGGTGTGGCGTGATGGATCGCTGGCAATACCTCGTCGTTCTAGCGGCATGCTTGGCGGTCACCTTGCCATTGGAAATCTTCGGCGACGGCGTCTACCGCCAACCGCGGCGGATTGCGCGCGCTGTGTTGCCCGTCGCGGCGGTGTTTCTGCTCTGGGACGAAGTGGCGATCGGCGCGCACGTGTGGACGTACAACCCTGCCTACATCACCGGCGCAGACATCCCGTTTCAGATGCCTATCGAGGAGGTCTTGTTCTTCCTCGTCATTCCGGTGTGTGGGCTGCTGACCTATAGCGCGGTAAGCACCATCCTCGAACGGATCAAGCGCCGATGACCGGGCTGGGCTACACCGTACCGGCCGTGCTGGCGGTGACGGCCGTTTGCGCGCTGGAACTGATAGCGTTGCGCACCGGCCTATTTCGACGTCCCGCCTACTGGATGTCGATGGTGATCGTGATCGGATTCCAAATCCTGGTGGACGGCTGGCTGACAAAACTCAGCGCCCCGATCGTCGTCTACGACAATCGCCAGACCACCGGTATCCGGTTTCCGTTCGACATCCCGATCGAAGATTTCCTGTTCGGATTTGCACTGGTCACTGCGGTGCTGCTGCTGTGGGAACGACAACGTGAGCCTCGGTAACACCGGTCTGCCCCGCCGTGAGGTGCCGGCCGCTTTCGACGTTGGCGCCAGCGCCTACGACCGGCTCGTCGGCGCCAGCCCCGGATACCATGCGCACCTACGACTCTCGGCACGCCGCATGCGCCTGCCCGGCTATGGGCGCGGCCTGCGGTTGCTCGACGCCGGCTGCGGCACCGGCGCGTCGACGGCTGCTCTGCTGACCGTCGCCCCGCACGCCGAGATCATCGCCGTCGACGCGTCCCGCGGCATGCTCGACGAAGCACAGGCCAAACGATGGCCGCCGTCAGTCCGGTTCGTGCACTCCCCCATCGAAGCGCTGGCTGAAAACGGCGTCGCTGGACCGTTCGACGGGATCCTGGCCGCCTATTTGATCCGCAACCTTTCCGATCCCGACACCCAATTGCGCGCTCTTCGCGGCCTGCTGCGGCCCGGCGCCACACTGGCAGTCCACGAGTACTCGGTGCGCGACTCCCGAGCCGCCACGTGGGTGTGGCACGCGGTGTGCTGGGGCATCATCATCCCGTCCGGCTGGTGGCAAACCCGCGACGCGACGCTCTACCGCCACCTGTGGCGCAGCGTGCTGACATTCGACGGCGTACGGCAATTCCGACACCGGCTGTGCGACGCCGGATTCACCGCGGTGCGCAGCGAAACCATGCCCGGATGGGAGACCAACATCGCGCACACCTTCCTCGGAGATGCCCCGAGATGACCGATCGTCGCCGCCAATCGCATCCGGCACCACCAGGCCTGCCCAGCGCCGATGCGCTGTCGTCTCGGCCGCGAACAGTGGTCGTCGGCGCCGGCATCGCGGGCATGGCCGCTGCCACCGGCCTGGCCGAACGCGGCATCGGCGTCGACATCATCGAACGCGAAGAATATCTGGGCGGGCGGGTCGGCGCCTGGAGCGAGCACTACCGCGGCATCGAGGTCGGCATGAACCGCGGCTTCCACGCCTTCTTCCGGCAGTACTACAACTTGCGGTCGCTACTGGCCCGCGTCGACCCACAGCTGTCGATGTTGACACCGGTCGATGATTACCCGTTGATCGACGGCGCCGGCCGGCGGGACAGCTTCCGTGGTTTACCCCAGACGCCACCGTGGAACGCACTGGTGTTCGCGTTGCGCAGCCCCACCTTTCGACTTCGCGACCTGGCCAGGATCGACGCTGGCGCTGCCGCGCCGCTGGCCGCGGTGTCGCTGCCCGACATCTACCACCGCCTCGATCACGTCGACGCCGAAACCTTTCTGAAGAGCATCAACTTCCCCGAGGCAGCGCGCCATCTCGCCTTCGAGGTGTTCTCCCGCAGCTTCTTCGCCAGCCCGACCCAACTATCGGCCGCGGAGCTGGCCACCATGTTCCACATCTATTTCCTCGGCTCCAGCGAGGGTCTGATCTTCGACGTCGTCAACGCCAACTACGACACCGCGCTGTGGCAGCCGCTGCGGCAATACCTGACCGAGCTCGGTGTGCAGTTCCACCAGGGCACTGCGGTGGCAAGCATTGACGGCGGCGACGCGCACAGGTTCCGCGTCCGCACCGATGCAGATGACGACCTCGACGCCGATGCCGTCGTGCTGGCCACCGACGTGACCGGTCTGCAGCGAATCGTCGCGGCGTCACCGGATCTCGGTGATCAGCTGTGGCGGGCACGGATAGCGCGGTTGCAGACTGCGCCGCCGTTCGTGGTGCACCGAATGTGGCTTGACCGTCCTGTCGCCGCCGATCGGCCCGCATTTCTGGGCACCGCCGGCCACGAACCGCTCGACAACATCAGCATCCTCGACCGCTACGAGCATCAAGCCATCGAGTGGGCACGGCAACACCGCGGCTCTGTTGTCGAATTGCATTCCTATGCCGTGGAATCCGGGCTTCCTGAAGAAACTATGGTGAAGCGCCTGCATGAGCTCTACCCCGAGACCGCCGGTGCCCAAGTAATTTACGAGCGGATACTGCATCGGCGCGACTGCCCGCTGTTCGCGCCCGGCAGCTATGCGCAACGACCGGGCGTGACCACGCCGGTGTCCGGGCTGCTGCTGGCCGGTGACGGGATCCGCATCGATCTACCGGTGGCGCTGATGGAGCGCGCCGCCACCACCGGCTGGGCCGCGGCCAACCAGATTTTGGCGCAATGGGGAGTCGCCGGCCATGGCCTGTGCACTGTTCCGACCCAAGGTCGCTCGACGCTCTTGCGCTTTCTCGCCGGACGCGAAAGGCTTTCTCAGCGATGACTCTCGGTGACTACATGCGCAGACGCTGGCCGAAGGATTGGCCGCTGCAGGCCATTCCGCCGGCGGCCTGGGCCGACCAGCGTCCGACCTACCGCGACGCCCAGCCCTCGATCATCAACGCCGCGCTGGACCGATCACAGCGCAGGCCGACCGGCAACTGGTATGCGTTCGCGGCGAGCCGCGACGTGCGGACCGGCCGACCCTTTGGCACACGCGTCGCCGGTGTCGAACTGGTCGCCTGGCGCGATCAACACGGCCGGCTGCGCGTCGGCCCGCGCGGTTGCCCACATCTGGGCGCCGACCTGGCCACCGCAGCGGTGCGGGACGGCGCCCTGATCTGCCGATGGCACGGTCTGTGTCTGGATGGCGATGCAGCCGAATTCCGCTGGACGCCGTTGCCCAGCCACGACGACGGGGTGCTGGCGTGGGTGCGCCTGGACAGCGTTGGTGGTGAGGCACCGCTCGACGAGCCGGTGATACCGGCGCGCCCGGCCGGCGGCACCATGCACGCCGTCAGTCGCCTGGTCGGTGTGTGCGAGCCCGCCGACATCATCGCCAACCGCCTGGATCCATGGCACGGCGCGTGGTATCACCCCTACTCGTTCACCCGGCTGGAAGTGCTGACCACTCCGACCGAAGAGGCGGACCGATTCCTCGTCGCAGTGACGTTCCGCCTCGGCCGCGTCGGGGTGCCCACGGTCGCGGAATTCACCAGCCCCGAAGCACGGACCATCGTCATGCGCATCGTGGACGGTGAAGGAAGCGGAAGTGTCGTCGAAACCCACGCCACTCCAATCGGTTTGGGCTCCGACAACCGTCCGCAGACGGCCGTGATCGAAGCCGTCATCGCGCATTCCGAACGGACCGGGTTCCAACGGGCCCGCCGTGCCGCGCCGCTGATTTCCGGACTCATGCGCTTTGCCGCATCCCGGCTGTGGCGGGACGACCTCGCCTACGCAGAGCGCATCTACCAGCTACGCACCGGTGCGCGCTAACGAATCCGGCAAAGCAATGAAGAGGATGTATCTCGCCGCCGTCGTTGTCACCGTCGGTGCGCACTTCGCCTACCTGCTCTACCTGCCGAGCGGCGGGTTTTTGGCGCTGCGTTGGCCCCGCAGTATCGGTTGGCATGTGGCGGCGGTGCTCTGGGGTGTCGGCGTTGTCGTCTTCGGTCTACCCTGCCCGCTGACCGCACTCGAGCGATGGGCGCGCGCCCACGCCGAGATGGACGCGTTACCGACGTCCGGCTTCATCGACCGCTACGTCGACGGGGTCTGTTATCCCGCCAACTGGACCGGAGCAGCGCAGGCATCGGCCTTTGCTGCGGCCGCCGTCTCGTGGGCCACTTTCGCGTCGAAGCGTGAGCGCATCAGCCTGCGTCTGTCGCGCACGCCGGCCAGCGATACGACGACGCCGTCGATCTTCGTCGGCATCCGTGCCCGCAGCCACCAGTCGATCTCCCGATAACGCAGCGGCACAAGACTTGTCATCGTGTCCGGGTCCAGAACGTGACGGGGTGCAACCCGATGACCGATCCCCAGCTGAACCGTGCACTGAGGGTAATCCGGAAGATTCACCTACCCGGAATGCCCGCTCTGGACCGGCTGAAAACCGCGGCGCTGGCCCCGCGCCGCTTGACGGCCACGGTGATATCGCTAGCGATACCTTTCAGCACCGCATCACGAAACAGGCCCGATGCCGTCCAAAACGCTTCACCGGCAAGTCCATACGGCTGAAACAGAGCACGCTGGCGATAACAGGAGCTCCCGCCGCCGTCGTCATGCACCGACAGCTCCAGCCATAACCGACCGGGAAGCGGGATGTCTGCGCGAAGCCGCAGCAAGCGCGGCAGGTCAATGTGCTCGACGTGCCAACAATCCAACGCCTCACCGACGTACAGGCGATGCGGATGCCTTCGGTGCCCTGCCCCTCGGTCAACCTTCGAGGCGCCGGTGAAACGCCCGATCCAGCCACGCAAGCTCCAGGCCAGCGGTGCCGCCGACATACCCTGCTCGGCGCCGATCGACTCGAAAACACCCCACAGCGTTTCGGCGTCGGCGGCTACCCGGCTTTCACAAACGTGCTCATGCAGCGATCCGCCCGCCCAGGACGGGTCGGTAGGCAGCGGCCGCGACGGCGAGCCCGCGTCACCATGCAGCCCCCAGCGGGTCTGCAGCTCGCCGCCTCGCAGCCCGGCCAGGGCCAGTTCGACCGCGTCCGCATAGTCGGTGAGCCCGCCCTCGGGATCGGGGATGTACTCGGCGATGTCGTGCTCGCCGCACACCACGTCGTTCTCCAAAGAGTCCATCAGCGACGTCGCCAGCGCGCGTGGCAGCGGAGTGATCAGGCTGACCCAGTGTGACGACAGCCATGGCGTCAGCACTGGCAACGGGAGTGCGATGCGGCGTTGCAGGCCCGCGATCGCGGCGTATTTGCGGATCATGTCGGTGTAGGTGAAGGTATCGGGGCCGCCGATATCGAAGGCCCGGCTCACCTGGGCCGGCAACTCCGCCGCATTGGTCAGGTAGTACAGCACATCGCCCACGGCGATGGGCTGCACCTGGGTTCGCAGCCACCGCGGCGTGACCATCAGCGGCAGTCGTTCGGTCAGATAGCGCAGCATCTCGAAGCTGGCTGATCCCGCTCCGATGATCGCCGCCGCGCGCAACTCCACGGTGGGAACACCGGACTGTTGCAGCAGCCGTCCCACTTCGGCGCGTGACGCCAGGTGGTCGGACAGCTGCTGACCTTCCGGAATGATGCCACCGACATAGACAATGCGCGACAGTCCTTCCCGCGCTGCAGCTTTGGCGACGATCCAAGCTGCGCGCGCATCGAAGGCGACGAAATCGGATCGCAGCAGCGAGTGCACCAGATAGTAGAGAACTTCCTGCCCGTCCAGCGCGCGCTGTACTGCATCGCCGTCGGTGACGTCACCTTCGACGAGTTCGGCGTGCTGGCGCCATGGCACGTCGTCGAGCTTGGCGGGCTGTCGCGCCATCACCCGGACATCGTGACCGGCTGCCAGCAGCGCAGGAACCAGACGGGCGCCAAGGTAGCCCGTGGCGCCAAATACGACGCAGCGCATGATTACTCCTCTGTTGGCTCGGATACCGATTCAGGTGGGGCGGCAGTGTGGGCCGGGTGGCCTTGCGTGCGCCGCCGCTCTTTCATCGCCGCCTCGAACGCGTGTCGGCGCCCCCCGGTGAGACGTTGCCGCACCAGCTTTTCCACGTCCTTGAAGCACGAGTAGTAGCCGTCGTCGTACTCCTCGACGACCTGGAAGCTCCACCGGCCGGGCAACACGTTGCGTCCGATCAAGTGCTCGACGATGTGATCAGCCAGCTGCGGGTGCCCCGCCTCCCTCAGCTCCTCGACGGCCCGGTCGAGCAGCAGATCGGCGTGACCGGTGAGTTGATGGAACGAATACAGGTGCCCACGCGCCCGCTCAGTCATCTCCAATGCCTCGGAGACTTTCCCGGCCGCACGTACCGTGGCGTCGACGCCGCCACCATCACCACCGGCGGTAGAGCTATCGCCTTCATCCGTCACCAGTGCCGCTCCTTCGGCCGCCGCAGCGTAACGACGGAGCCGCAATCTCGGCGAGTCGGAAGCATATATGCTTCACAAGCTTAATAGTTAATAAACCGATGTCAAATGTGCCCGACGCGGCGTCCAATCGCCCGGCGCCGGGTACCCGGGCTCAGCTGCGCCAATTTGTCGGTCTCGCCAGATGCGGAAAACGCCAGTTGTCACGTCCTGTCAATCTTGCCGTGGCACACTTTCTGTCGTTAAAGGCGTATTGCCGCTGATCCAGCGGCATTCCTATACGCTTATCGGACAATCGCCGAGAAGGATGCGGTTAGGTGACTACGAGGGGTACAAAGAGTTCACCTCCGAGTCGGACTGATCTGGAGAAGCTGATGTCCGCGGATATGCGGGCGGTGACAGCGCAGTCTGATCGGTTAGGTCGCTATTTTGCACGCCAGAATGACGTGAGCGGCAACGACTTCCACGCTTTGCTGCACGTTATGGTCGCCGAGACCGCTGGTACGCCACTGACCATGGCTCAACTACGGCAGCGCATGGATGTCTCACCCGCGGCGATCACTTACCTGGTGGACCGGATGATCGAGGCCGGCCATGTGCGGCGCGAAGCAGATCCCGCGGATCGGCGCAAAGCGCTTCTCCGGTATGAAAATACCGGCATGGAACTGGCACATGCTTTCTTTGCGCCGCTGGGCGTTCATCTCCGCTCCGCGCTTGCCGACCTGAGCGACGCCGACCTGAAGGCCGCTCATCGGGTGTTCAGCGCGATGATCGCCGCGATGTCCACGTTCGAGAGTGAACTCGTTGCGCAGCAACCTAAGCCGTCAACTGCGACAGCCGCCGAAACGAACAATCAGGTACGAGAACCGTCGCGGGCTCGCCAAACATACTGAGCACGTGTTGATTTACCCGTCCACAACCGTGGACCCGGCGCGGACCGGCTATTCCGCTCCCTGCCTGGCGGCCGGTCGCAGGATATGTTGCTCGATCAACGTGGCCCCCCGCTCAACGCCTCCGGTCGACGCGAAGCCGGCTGCCACCCGCCGTGCACCGTCGGTCATCGTCATGGCCCGGCGGGCGGCTTCGCGCAGCCGTACCGCGGTGAGCTTGTCGGCGGGCAGCCGGGTGCCGCAACGAGCCGCCTCCACGCGGCGGGCCACCTCGGCCTGATCACGGGCGAAGGGCACGACGCAGACCGGCACGCCTCGGTCCAGCGCCTTGACCGTCGTGCCCATTCCGCCATGGGTGATCGCACAACAAGCGTGATCAAGCACCACGCCGTGCGGCACGAATTCGCACACCGTGGCGTTGCCGACGTCGGGCAGGTCCTTCGGCACGCCAGCGGGAAAAGTAGCGACAACGTGCACCGGTTCGCCGGCAAATGCTTGCAGTGCCGTGCGACCCAACACTGCATCGGCCTGCTTGATCGATGAGGTGCTGACCAGCACGATGGGCTTGTCGATCGATGCCAGCCAGTCCGGCCGCCGAACGGGTCGAGGCTCGAGCACACATGCACCGATGAGGTGTACTGCGTCGCCCCAACCGACGTGCGGATACTCGAAAGGTTCGCCACCAACCGCCAACAGCAGCGGCGCGCGGCGCATCAAATCGTCGACTGACATGATCGCCGGCACTCCCAGCTGTTGACGAATGGCGTTGACCCGCGGCAGCATTCGTCGGTCGAACAGATGTGTCACGAATGGGCGAAACGCAGCATCGCGAAGCCGGCCAACGACACCGGGCAACGGCCGTAGACCTGGGCCGAATGGCGGCACACCTGGCGACCGCAGATAAGGCGTGAACGGTGAGAAGACCAGCCACGGCACATCCCCGGCGTCGGCCAGCGAGATGGCTCCCCAGCAATTCGCATCGACGATCACCGCGTCCGGACGTATCCGGTCTACGGCGGAATGTAGATCGTCGACTTCGAATACCGCCCGCCGACATAGCACGTCAATCGAGATTTTCAACACATCCAGCGCGTTTCGTGCCATCCAGTCCCCTCCGCCGATCGCCTCGATCCGCGGGTCGACCGGCTCGGCGTTAATGCCGGCCGCGCGGACATCGGCAACGCCGGCGGACATGGTGAGCAGATGCACCTGGTGCCCACGCCGGGCCAGCTCATTCAGCAGCGCAGCAAGCGGTAACAAATGACCGAGTGCCGGCGAGCCGTAAGCAAGGATTACCGCCATGTGCGCCAATCGACGTGACTACGGCATCGGTGTTACGCCGATGGCATGCAGGGCCCGTAAATCCGCCGCACCGGCACCATGTAAGCAGATCCGCAACTCGTCGATGAAGCCTTGAAGCCAGTCAATTACGGCATCAGACGATTCGATCGCCGCTGCGAGCAGCGGACGGGCAATCGCCACCACGTCGGCACCCAATGCGAGCGCTTTGGCTGCGTCCATGCCGGTGCGAATACCACCGGAGGCGACCAACGGGATGGTCGGCAGTGCCTCCCGCACCTCCACGATCGCGCGTGCCGTGGGTATGCCCCAGTCGGCCAGGTCGGGATAGCGCAGCTCCCCGTAGCGAACAAGTTGCTCCACCCGTGACCACGATGTGCCGCCGGCCCCTGCGACGTCGATGGCCGCCACTGGCGGCTCGCCCGAGACCCCGATCAAATCCGCGACCGCCGACGTACCGATTCCGTGGCCGACCTCCTTGAGAAGCACCGGATATTCGAGCGCGCCGGCAACTTCGCGCAGCCTGTCGATCGACCCGGAAAAATCACTGTCGCCGTCGCGCTGGACCGCCTCCTGCAGCGGATTGGTATGCACTGCAAGCACATCTGCTTCGACTCGTTTCAGTGCATTTGAAATATCGCCGATCGCAGCCGTGGTGAGCTGTGAGAGTCCGATATTGCCGAACAGCAACACATCTGGGGCCACGTCGCGGACGGTGAAGCTGGCTGCGGCCTGCTCCCCCAGCGCGCTGTCCAACATGATCCGCTGCGAGCCGAGCATCATGCCCAGCCCCAGCCGTTGGGCTGCTACCGCCAGGTTCCTGTTGATCGTCCCGGATAGCTCAGCGCCGCCGGTCATTGCGCCGATCAATATCGGGGCTCGCAACGACCCGCCGAGGAACTCGGCGGACAAGTCGATGTGGGCAAGGCTGGTTTGCGTCAACGCGTTGTACGGCAGGCGGTAGCGTTCCAACCCCGTCGTGACTCCGGAATACGCAACCCGGTCGTCAAGGCACACGTCGATATGACGTCGTTTGCGGGTGGTCATCCCGTCCGGGTCAGTTGCCACGGCACTTCGCCCCTTCTCCGCTTGGCGTGTACTTCGGCTCGGCGCGCACCAGCGGGCTACCCCGTGAGCTCATCTTGATACCGTCGCATGGCCTCGATCAATCCCACGAACACCCGTCGAGCCGCCGCCAGGTCAGCGTCGGGCAACTCTGCCAACGCCTTGTGAATGTGGCGTCCCAGCGGTGCGAAGAACGCCCCAGCGGTGTCGAGGCCAGGCTCGGAATAGCGCAGAATCACCTTGCGCCGGTCGCCTGGGTCGGATTGCCGAGTGATGTGACCGGACGCCGTCATGCGATCCACGAGGTATGTGATGGCCGCACCGGAAAGGCCCATCCGCTGGCGCAGCTCACCAGACGTGATTGGTCGACCGGTGGTCTCGGCTACCATGACGTGCAACAACGCGCGAAAATCGGTGGGCCGCACCTGGTGTACGACAGCGAAAACCCGGCCGATCTGTTCCGATTCGGCCGTCAATACCCGCAGATCGGCCGAGATCTGCGACTCCAACGCGGCTCGGCCATCGGCGGTCTCAGCAGAGCCCATGACATCTCGTAGTTTATCCACATTCCTGGCATTACTTCAGTTGATTAATACTTAAATGATTGAAATACTTTGGAGCTGATGATGTGGGACCGCGTTGCCGCCGCCGTGACGGGCAGGCTTTCGTGGCTGATCGCTGTGGGCATTTTCCTGATCGGCGGCGGCGCTATGGCCTTGGTGGGTAACAACGCCGCCGCAGGCCAAGCTCCATTGACGCTGCCGGCGCGTTCCGATGCGGCCCGAGCCGAAGTCCTTGCTCAACAGTTCCCGGGCAGCGGTCAAGCTGCGCTGATTGCCGTGGTGAGCCGGTCCGACGGCGGTGTCCTGACTCCCGCCGACCTGGCTGCCGCCGCGCAAGCCCGCGACCGGATGCAGGCAGCCGGTCATCCTGGCGCCAACGCCGTTGCCCGCCCGCCTGAGGTGTCGGCTGACGGCAAAGTCGCACTCACGGTGGTGCCGATCAGCGCGCAACTCTCCGGCTTTTCTCTCGACCACACTGTTGTCGCCGTGCGGCACGCCGCCGGCACCGGACTTCCGCCCGGGCTAGAAGTGCACGTCACGGGCGGTCCCGCGTTTGGCGCCGACATCGCCAATGCCTTCTCGGGAGCCAATGTCACGCTGCTGGTGGTGACAACCTCGGTGGTGGCCTTGCTGCTGATCGCCACCTACCGCTCACCGGTGCTGTGGTTGGTGCCGCTGATCGTGATCGGCTTCGCCGACCGGGTCGCCACTTCGGTGGGCACCGCGGTGGCGGGGCTGACCGGTCTCAGCTTCGACGGTTCCACCTCCGGTATCACCAGCGTCCTGGTCTTCGGTGCGGGCACGAACTACGCCCTACTGCTGATTTCCCGCTACCGGCAAGAACTTCGGCGCCATAGCGCACACCGTGATGCCCTTCGGCGGGCAGTACGCAGCGCCGGTCCGGCCATCGTGGCCAGCAACGCCACGGTGGTGTTGGCGCTGCTGACGCTCATCCTCGCGGTGGTCCCGAGCACTCGAAGCCTCGGCGCGCTCGCGGCCTGCGGCCTGGTCGTCGCCGCGGTGTCCGTGCTCGCGCTGTTGCCGCCACTACTGGCACTTTGCGGCCGACGGGTGTTTTGGCCGTTCATTCCCCATTCGGAGGACGGCGACGGCATCGACTCGGGGCCGTGGCGGTGGATCGCCGACTGGGTCGCCCGCCGTCCGGCAGTGATCGCTACGGTTTCGATTGCCGTGCTGGCGGCCCTGGCCGCCGGCTTGCTGGGCACTCGAATTGGCTTGTCGCAGACGGAGCAATTCCGAGTCCGGGCTGATTCCGTTTCCGGATTTCAGATCCTGGCCGGCCATTTTCCCGCCGGGTTGGCAAGCCCCACAACCGTGATCGCCGGCAGTGCTCGGGCAGCGCAGGTGGACTCGGCAATCAAAGCGACGGACGGAGTGGTGTCGGCGAATGAGTCGGGTCGCTCACCGAGCGGCCTGACCAGGTGGACCGTGGTCACCAATGCGGCGCCGTCGTCGGCTGGTGCGTTTGAAACCGTTGCTGTACTTCGTAATTCCGTCAGCAAGGCAGATCCTGCTGCCGTGGTCGGCGGAGCCGACGCCCAGGCCCTTGACGTTCGCGACGGCGCGACCCGCGACCGCCAGGTGTTGATCCCGGCGATCCTGGCCGTCATCGTGACGGTGCTCTATCTGCTGCTCCGATCAGCGCTCGCGCCGCCGATCCTGCTGGCGGCCAGCATTCTGGGTGCGCTCGCGGCGCTGGGATCGGGCGGCTGGGCCAGCCTGCACGTGTTCGGATTCCCCGGACTGGATGACAGCACACCGCTTTTCGCGTTCTTGTTCTTGGCCGCGCTCGGCGTTGACTACACCATCTTCTTGGTCACCCGCGCCCGTGAAGAAGCCGCGCTGTGCGGTGCTCGAGGGGGCATGGTGCGCGCGGTAACAGCGACCGGCGGTGTGATCACCAGCGCCGGAATCGTCTTGGCCGCGGTGTTTTGCGTGCTCGGCGTGTTGCCGCTGATCGTGTTGACCCAGCTGGGGATCATCGTGGGCCTGGGCATCCTGCTCGACACCTTCATAGTCCGCACGCTGGTCATCCCGGCGCTGTTCGCGCTGATCGGTGACCGCATCTGGTGGCCTGCCACGGTGGGCGCCAATGAAATCCGCAAACCGAAATACAAAGGGAGACATCGTGAATAAGCAGACACTAGCCGCGACTGCCCTGGCCGTCACTGCGGCCGCCGGCGCCGGGAGTGTGGCCAGCAAGAACCGGCGCACCGGCCTGGTACGCCCGGCTGCGCAAACCCCGCTACGTCCCGCCGAGCGGTGTGTTCCCGGTTGCGTGGACCACGCTGTACGCCGACATCGCCGCCACCTCCGCGGCTGCCATCGACCGGCTGCGCGCAGACGGACGCAACCGCGAGGCGCGCAACTACGCCATCGCACTGGGCGTCAACCTGACCCTCAACGGCGGATGGAGTTGGTTGTTCTTCAAGTACCACAAGCTCGGTGCGTCGGCGGTCGGCGCAGCAGTGCTGGCGGCCAGCAGCGCCGACTTGGCCCGGCGGACCGCCGCAGCCGACCCGCGTGCCGGAGCGGCGCTGTTGCCGTATCCGCTCTGGTGTGCCTTTGCAACCGCAATGTCCGCCCATATCTGGGTACTCAACCGGTCATGAGAAGGATAGCCCGCTAATGCCGGCGTTGTTATGGTTCCGGCGCGACCTGAGACTGCATGACCTCCCTGCCCTGCTTGACGCCGTCGCCGACACCGACGAGGTGCTCGCCTGCTTCGTGCTCGATCCGCGGCTGGAGACTTCGTCGGGGGCGCGGCGGATGCAGTTTCTGTGCGACTCACTACGCCAGCTGCGGGACGACCTGGATGGCCGCCTGCTGGTGACGCGTGGGCGGCCCGAGGAGCGGATTCCCGCCGTCGCCAAGGAGATTGAGGCGCAGTCGGTGCATGTCTCGGAGGACTTCGCGCCGTTCGGGCGGCGCCGCGACAATCGGGTCGAGACAAGCGCTGGGCGATGTGACGTTGGTCGCGACCGGATCACCGTATCTGGTGTCGCCGGGGCGCGTCACCAAGGACAACGGCGACCCCTACAAGGTGTTCACACCGTTCTTCGGTCGGTGGCGCGAACTGGGTTGGCGAAAACCTGCGCGATCCGGTCCCAAATCGGCGCGCTGGGTTGATCCCTCGCAGTTGGGGAGACGCGCGAAACCAGTTGAGATACCCGATCCGGGCGTCGAGCTTGACCTGCCCGCAGGCGAGGCGGCCGCGCGGCGGCAATGGAAGGCGTTCGTCAGCGACGGGGTGGAGCGTTATTCCGAAGAGCGAAACAGGCCTGATCGCGTGGCCACCAGCCGGATGTCGGCACACCTCAAGTTTGGGACGATCCACCCGCGGACGATGGTGGCCGATTTAGACCTGGGTCGGGAAGGCCCGCGAGCTTATCTGCGGGAGTTAGCATTTCGTGATTTCTATGCAGCGGTACTGCATCACTGGCCGGATAGCGCCTGGTGGAATTGGAACCGCGACTTCGACGCGATCCAGACCGACAGCGGACCAGAAGCCAGTCGGCGCTTCAAGGCGTGGCAGGCCGGCGAAACCGGATTCCCGATCGTCGACGCCGGCATGCGTCAACTGAGTCAGACCGGTTTCATGCACAACCGGGTGCGGATGATCGTTGCGTCGTTTCTGGTCAAGGATTTACACCTGCCGTGGCAGTGGGGCGCCCGCTGGTTCCTCGACCAGCTGGTCGACGGAGACATGGCCAACAACCAGCACGGCTGGCAGTGGTGCGCCGGTTGCGGCACCGACGCGGCACCGTACTTCCGGGTTTTCAACCCGGCCAAGCAAGCCGAAAAGTTTGATCCCTCAGGCGATTACATCCGCCGCTGGGTGCCCGAGCTCGCCGACGTCGACGATGTCGGTCTGAATACCGATGACCGACCGCGCGGGTATCCCAAGCCCATCGTCGATCACAGCGCGGAACGCAGTGAGGCGCTGCGCCGCTACCAGGGCATCAGCTGAACGGTCTTAGCGGGACGCTTTTTTGCGTTCGATATCGGCCAGCGCCGCCGCCAATTCGGCGCGCTGGGCGGCCGATGTCTCCCAGGCGAGCTGGCGGTTTTTGACCACTTTGGCCGGCGCGCCGACCGCAATCGAATAGTCGGGCACATTGCCCTTCACCACGGCGTGCGATCCCAGCACGCAGCCGCGCCCGATGGTGGTCCCACGCAGCACGGTTACCTTGGTCGCCACCCAGGTGTCCGGCCCGATGCGGACCGGACCTTTGATGATTCCCTGGTCCTTGATGGGCATCGTGATGTCGTCCATCCGGTGGTCGAAATCGCAGACGTAGCACCAATCGGCCATCAGCACCGAATCGCCGACCTCGATGTCGAGGTAGCAGTTGATGACGTTGTCGCGGCCCAGCACTACCTTGTCCCCGAACCGCAGTGAGCCCTCGTGTGCGCGGATGGTGTTCTTGTCTCCGATGTGCACCCAGCGGCCGATTTCCAACTGCGCCAGCTCTGGCGTCGCGTGAATCTCGACGCCCTTGCCCAGGAAAACCATGCCGCGAGTGATGATGTGCGGGTTGGTCAACTTGAACTTCAGCAGCCGCCAGTAGCGGACCAGGTACCACGGCGTGTATGCGCGGTTGGCCAGCACCCATTTCAGCGATGCCAGCGTCAGGAATTTGGCTTGGCGTGGGTCACGGAGCATCGATCCCCGCCAGCGGCGATGTAGAGGTGCCCCCCACATTGTCGTCATGGCCGAAAAGCCTAGCGCCGCGACGATGCGCGCCCGAAGGGCGGGCTGAGGAGCGGGGCAATCAAGCAGAGCGCCGCGACGATGCGCGCCCGAAGGGCGGGCTGAGGAGCGGGGCAATCAAGCAGAGCGCCGCGACGATGCGCGCCCGAAGGGCGGGCTGAGGAGCGGGGCAATCAGGCACAGGCAAAGTGCCGCAGGTTACCCTCGGCTGTACTCGATCGCAGCTGATGCCCCACGGTCCGGGAAGGATTTGGAAGCCACACCGTGTTCTGGCCAGTCCCCCGACGTGCACCGCGGCGTTGGTCATGCACGGTGTCGACGGTCGTTCTTGCGGCCATGCTGGCCGGCTGCGGTAACACCGACTCCTGGGTTGACATTGCACCCGCCCAGGGCTGGTCCGCGCAATACGGCGACGCTTCCAACAGCAGCTACACGGCGACGTCTGGGGCTACCAAGCTGACCCTGCGCTGGACCCGCTCGGTCAAGGGCTCGCTGGCGTCGGCACCGGCGCTCAGCTCCCGTAACTGGATGGCACTCAACGCGCAGACATCGGGCGGCTGCTCGCTGATGGAGTGGGAGAACGACGACAACGGCAGACAGCGCTGGTGCACCCGGCTGTTCCAGGGCGGCGGCATCTCCGGCCCGTTGTTCGACGGCTTCGACAACCTCTATGTCGGCCAGCCGGGCGCGATACTGTCCTTTCCGGTCACACAGTGGATCCGCTGGCGTCGACCGGTAATCGGAATGCCTTCAACGCCAAGAATGCTCGGACACAGCCAATTGCTCGTTGTCACGCACTTGGGGCAGGTTCAGGTTTTCGACGCGCACCGCGGCACCGTCGTGGGCAATGCAACGGATCTGGTGGACAACGTCGATCCGGCCGACTTCACCCGCGGCCTCTCCGATTGCGGACCGGCTCGAGAAGGCTGCCCGGTCGCCGCGGCGCCGGCGTTCGCAGCCGCGAACGGGATGGTGGTGCTGGGCCTGTGGCAGCCGGGCGCGCCCGCGCCGGTGCTGACCGCGTTGAAGTACCACCCGGGCCAAAGCCCGCTGCTGACCCGTGAATGGACCAGCGACGCGGTGAGCGCCGGTGTAATGGCCAGCCCGGTGCTGTCCAGCGACGGCGCCACGGTTTACGTCAACGGCCGAGACGAGCGGCTCTGGGCACTGCACGCCGCCGATGGCAAGCCGAAATGGTCGGTGCCGCTGGAGTTTCTCGCGCAGACGCCACCTTCGGTGACCCCGGGTGGATTGATCGTGTCGGGCGGCGGCCCGGACACCCGGCTGGTCGCCTTCAAAGACGCTGGCGACCACGCCCAGCAGGTATGGCGACGTAACGATGTCAGCCCGCTGTCGACGTCGAGCCTGGCCGGCCAGGGCGTCGGCTACGTCGTGGTCACAGGTGGTCCAGGCGAGGGAGCGCGGGGTATGTCGTTGCTGGTATTCGATCCGGGCAGCGGACGCACCCTCGGCAACTACCCGCTGCCCGAGGCGACCGGATACCCGGTCGGAGTCTGTATCGGCCGCGACCGCCGGGTCGTCACCGCCACCAGCGACGGCCAGGTATACAGCTTCGCGCCGGCCTAGCGACTATCCCGGCAGTCACCGGGATCTTCAAACGTCGCGTTGCTCGTTGTGCCCGCTTACGACCGACGAAGGTTGCGCCTCCGGCCGAAGGTTGTCGCCGTTATCTAGCCGTTGATGGCCAACGGCGGGATGGCGTTGCGCGGCACGTGAACTTCAGTAGGACTGGCGATCGACGGCGGCAGTAACTCTCCCGGCGCGAAGTAGAAGATCAGCTCGTCGTCGGTAATGGCGAAGTTCTGGTAGTGCGACGAATCGAGGCCGGAACCGGGCAGGATCGCAGCGCCGAACCCGGTCTGGCGTCCCACCTCGCGCTGCACGATCGGATAGATGGAGTCCAGCGGCTTGATGTTGGGCGCGAAAAGAGTGTCGAAGGTAATCGCCTTTTGCGCGCCCACGTCATAGTTGAACCCCTTGTAGGAGGTGGACGGGCGCGGGCCGCCGAGATCCTCGAAGACCTTGAGTACCACACTGCGGGTGCCGCCGGGCGGCTGCCCGGAGTGGTACTGCTCGGAGGTCACCTGCATTTGGTACGGCACGTCGCGGGGTCCCGAGGCCTGCGACGACGTCTGCGCGACGTTGACGAATCCATCCCGGTTCTGGCTGAGGTAATCGGTCAGCGCCTGCTCGTCGGGATAGTCGAGCGGAAATTTCATATCCAGGGCGTAGCTGGAGTTAGCGGCGTGCACGTGACACGTCTGCTCACCCTCGACGTCGCCGCCCATGCTGGTGCACGCCGAGTCCGCTGCCGCGACGGGGCTGTCGGACCAGCCCAGCAGGGCTCCGGCCGCGATCAGTGCGGCCGCGATCAGGTTGCGCATCGGTTGACTTGTCCTCGCAGACTGGGAACGGCTGAAATGCCGTCCCGACAGCCTACCCGGCCCCTATCGCGGCGGGCGCGAAACGTCCGCCACCCCTGCGGAACGACAGTTGAGTTCAGGACGACGACAGCAGGTCGGTCATCAGGTTGCTGACCGCTGCGAAGTCCGTGCCCGTAACTCGATAATGTAAAGCTTAGGTAATTCCAAGTATTCGGGCGTTTGCTCTCAGCTTTTGTTCGCCTCGGCGTTCCGGGCGCGACGTAGCAAATCACTCATCGTCGGCCGTAGCTGAGGTTGCTGGTAATGCGGGGAATTCCGCCCGACTCCGCGCAGGGACGCAGTGACCTCAGAACAACGACGCGAGGTCGGTCAGGAAGTGGCCGCTGTCGGCAGCAGCGGCCCCAGGGTCAAATAGCGCCAACAGGTCGGTCATGATATTGCCGCTGTCAGCAGCGGTACCCGTTGACGGCAGCAGCTCGGCCAGCAGATGGCCGCCCACGGAGGCTGCAGTAGTGGCGGCGCCGTAGAACTTCAGGACGTCGGCCAGGTGATCGCCACCTTGCGCGTAAGCCGTCCCAAGGTTGTCACCTTCGACGTAGGCGCCGTCGTAGCTGCCCGCACCTGCGGCATTGCCGCCCGCGTAGGCGCCGTCGTTACTGCCGAAGATGATGGCGTAGTCAAAAGAGCCCGGGTTGCCGTCGCCGCCGGCGAACGCGGTGTCGTTGTTGCCGAAGACGAAGGCCGTGTCGTTGGTCGAACCGGCGGCGCCGGCCGGGTCATAGCCGCCGGCATAACCAGTCGAGTTGGTGCCGTAGACGGCGGCGTAGTTGTTCGTGCCGTATGCGTAGGCGGTGGCACCGGCGCCGTTGGCGATCGCGATGTCCCCGTCAGTGCCCGAGTAGGCCTGCGCGGTGCCCAAGTTGAACGTGAGCCCGTCGAACGAGATGGCGAGATCCAGACCGCTTGCTGAGCCGGCGGCCGGGACGGCCGCACCGCTCAGGAAAGTGTCGATCGCCGACAACCAGTCGCTAGACGAGTCGGCTGAGGCACTAACCGACATAGACGTTACCGCTGCGCCAATACCCAGCCCCACGGCCAGCATGCCCAGACGAGCAAATCCAGAAGCGTTCATCATCGTCACCCTTCACCCGTCGCACCTAAAAGGCCTGCGATTGCTATCAGCGCCCTCCAGTGAGGTTCATCAGTCTATTGACTTATGTCCAATATGTACGAACAAAACATAAAAATCTTGGGACATGTTTCTCAGCTTGTAGTCAGGACCATGCGCATTCACAAGGCAGCTTCGACAAAATGCACGGCTGACAACGCGTCCACCGTTTTGCGCGCAATTGCACACGAGCTGAGTCGAACAATTACGACCGTCAATGAGTCGCTGCCGCGCAACGCCAAACGTCGGCCGCCGTGCCGGTCCCGGGCCGGCGAAAGCCGACCTCAGAACATGGACGCGAGGTCGGTCAGGAAGTGGCCGCTGTCGGCCGCGGCAACAGGGTCGAACAACGCCGCCAGGTCGGTCAGAAAGTTGCCGCTTGCAGCAGCGGTACCCGTCGACGGCAGCAGGTCGGTCAGGAAGTGGCCGCTGACGGAGGCCGCCGTGGAGCTGGCGTCGCCGTAGAACTTCAGGATGTTGGCCAGGTGATCGGCACCTTGCGCGGAAGCCGTCCCGAGATTGTTGCCTTCGAGGTAAGCACCGTCGTAACTGCCCGCACCTGCGGCGTTGCCGCCCGCGTAGCCGGCGTCGTTGCTGCCGAAGATGGCGACGTAATCGAAGGTGCCGGGATTGCCGTCGCCGCCGGCGAACCCCACGTCGTTGTTGCCGTCGATGAAGACTGTGTCGTCGTGCGAGCCGACCGCCCCAGCGGGGTCATAGCCGCCGGCATATCCAGTCGAGTTGGCGCCGAGGACGTCGGCGTAGTTGTTGGTGCCGTACGCGTAGGCGGTGGAGTTCGCGCCGAAGGCCATCGCGATGTCGCCGTCGCTGCCCGCGTACGCGTGCGCAGTGCCTTCCTGCAACGTGAGCCCGTCGAACGAGATGGCCATATCCAGACCACTTGCTGAGCCGGCGGCCGGGACGGCAGCTCCGCTCAATAAAGTGTCGATCGCCGACAACCAATCGCTAGACGAGTCGGCCCAGGCATTACCCGGCATAGCGGCCACCGCTGCGCCAATACCCAGCCCCACGGCCAGCATGCCCAGACGAGCAATAGCACGAGCATTCACAATCGTCTGCCTTCCCCCGCCGCACCTAATTGGCACGCTCATCAATCAGCGGCTACCCAACTGAGATTCATCAGTTTATTGACCACCGTGCAATATGGACGGCCAAAACCTAAAAATACTGTGAGTATGTTCTAGGCTCATATTCGGACCATGCGCGCTAAAAATGCCGCTTTTCGCGGAATGGGGTTTACCGCGGCTCTACCGCGACGGCCGGCACACAGCAAATCTCCCGCGCGCTTCCGCACTGCCACACACTGGCCGCCGTGCTGCTCCCCGGCGGCCGGCGACAGCCGGCCCCCGGAGGCGGTGACCTCAGAACAACGCCGCGAGGTCGGTCAGGAAGTGGCCGCTGTCGGCAGCGGCAGCAGGGTCAAACAGCGAGATCAGGTCTGTCATCAGGTGGCCGCCACCAGCAGCGGCGCCCGCCGCGTCGGTTGGCGACAGCAAGTCGAAGAAGTGGCTGCTGACGGAGGCTGCGCTGGAGGCGCCGTCGCCGTAGAACTTCAGGATGTCGACCAGGTGGTCACTGCCCGTCGCGTTAGCGTCCCCGAGATTGCTGCCCTCTACATAAGCCACGTCATAACTGCCAGTGCCCGCGGCGCTGGAGCCGGCTTCGGCGCTGTCGTTGTTGCCAAAAATCTCGGCGCCGTCATCAATGCCGTTCAGGCCGCCGGCGAACGCGTAGTCGTTGTTGCCGTCGATGAAGGCCGTGTCGCCGGTCGAGCCGATGGCGCCAGCCGCCGTGGTGCCGCCGGCAATGCCAGTGGAGTCGGTACCGAGGACGTCGGCGTAGTTGTTGGTGCCGTACGCGTAGGCGGTGGAGCCCGCGCCGGTGGCCATCGCGATGTCCCCGCTGCTGCCCGAGTAGGCGTAGGCGGTTCCTGACTGCATCAGCGACACCCCGTCGATCGAGATAGCCATATCCAGACCTGATGTGTCGGCGGCCGGGAAGAACAACCCGCTCGCAAGGTTGTCGATCGAGGACAACCAATCCGACGAGTCTGCCGAGGCCGTTCCCGGCATAGCGGCGACCGCCGCTCCAATCCCCAGGCCCACGGCCAGCATGCCCACGCGAGCAATATCACGAGCGTTTACCATCGATTTCCCCTTCCCCCGACGCACCGAATCGATGCGGAATCCACCCCATCAGCGCCCACCGCTGCGCTCCACAGGTTATGCGCTGACGTCAATTTTGTTCGAATAAAGTCGAAACAAAACTGGAAGTATTTTCTCAGGCTAATTTCCGACCATGGTTCTCAACAGACCACTTGCCGCGGAATGCCGTTCAGTACCTCAGCGCGATGGCCGGCACACGAAAACCGTCCCGCGCGCGGCTGCACCCGTACCGAGTCGGGTGATCACCACTGTCAGCGAGTCGCTGCCGCGCAATGCCAACCGCCGCCGCAGCGTCGTGGGGTCGATCTCCACACCGCGTACCAAAATCTCCAACGCGCCGCAGTCCAGCGCCGCAAGCGCTTGACGTAACCGACGCTCGTCGAACGGCAGCTGCTGGACAACCTCGAAACCTCGCAGCCCAGTGGGCAATTGGTCGCCGGACAGGTAGGCGATGTGGCGGTCCAGCTGCCACAGCCCGTGCCGCGCCGCGTAGTGGCGCACCAAGCCGGCCCGCACCACCGCGCCATCAGGGTCGACGATCCAGCGGCCGGCGGGCCGCACCGGGCAGTCGTCCGGCTCGGCATCGGTGATCTGTTCGCCGCGGTCCAGAACACTGGCGCGCCGGCACACACCGTGCTCGGCCAGACCCGCCGACCATAGGCAGGCTTCCCGCACCGACCCTCGATAGGAAGTCACCTCGATCTCACCGTCAAAGCCGAGGCCCGCCACGGCATCGAAATCGATTCCAGGAGCCGCCTTTACAACCAGCTCGCGGGCGCCATAGACACCGAAGAGCCGGTCCAGTGCGGGCTGGTAGCCGCGGGGGTTGAAGCGGCGCCGGCCGTTGCCGCGCCGTGCCGGGTCGGCCAGCACCACCGTGTCGCGGGTCACCGGGTGCAGCGCGTCGGCGCGACACAGGTCGGCGGCGGCGCCCAGGTTGTGCCGCGCCATCGCAAGCCGTACCGCGTCGATGTCGCTGCCCACTACCCGAGCTGCCGTGCCACGAAGCGCGGCAAGCTCAGTGCCGATCGAGCAGGTCACATCGTGCACGACGCGGCCGGCCAGCCGCTGCGCTCGATGCGATGCCACCGCGGCGGCGCTGGCTTGCTGCAGCGCCTCGTCGGTGAACAGCCACTGGGCGGTACCGGGCAGCTTGTCGGCCGCGCCCCGCCGCAGCAACACGGTTTCGACCAGGGCCGGTGTCCGGTCGCCGAATTGCTTGCGCAGCGCCGCGATCTCGGAGACGCGGTCGGTCAACGGCCGCGTGCCAACGACGCTCAGCGCCGCGCAGCCCGCGTCGGATGTCAGATAAGCGACGTCGTCGAGCCCGAATTTCAGGACGGCTTGATCCCGGTCATCATTACGTTGTAGAACCAGCCCTTCGGCACCACTCGGCGGCTCAGGTTTTCATCAATCCAGCTCAACGCCTTCCAGCTGGTGAACGCGAACTTGGCCCAGCCCAAGCCCAGCCGGCCGGCCGGCACCGCGTACTCGAAGGTGCGCAGCGGCCAGCCCAGCATCGCAGCAGTGAACTCGACGGTGGCGGTCTCGACATCGACCGCACCGGCGTCGGCGGCCATCTTCTCCAGATCACCGGGGTCGAACGTGTGCAGATCGACGACGGCCTCCAGCGCCGCGGCGCGCGACGATTCGTCCAGCTCGGCCTGCGGACGCCGCCAGCTGCCCAGACCGGGCAACTTGGTGACATTGGTGGCGATCCGCCAGGTCAACGTCGACAGCGCCCGGGCGTAGCCGTCGCCGACTGAGGTCGGCTCACCGGCGAACACGAAGCGCCCGCCCGGCCGCAGTACCCGCAGCACCTCCCCCAGCGACAGCTCGACGTCTGGAATGTGATGCAGCACAGCATGTCCCACCACCAGGTCGAATGTGTTGTCGTCATATGGGATGCCCTCGGCGTCGGCGACCCGACCGTCGATGTCCAGCCCCAGCGACTGCCCGTTGCGGGTGGCGACTTTGACCATGCCCGGTGACAGATCGGTGACCGAACCGCGCCTCGCCACCCCGGACTGGATCAGGTTCAGCAGGAAAAAGCCAGTGCCGCAACCTAGTTCGAGGGCCCGATCGTAGGGCAGTCGGTAGATCTCATCGTCGGGGACGACGGCGTCGAAGCAGTCCCGCGCGTAGTCGATACAGCGCTGATCATAGGAAATCGACCACTTCTCGTCGTAGTTCTCCGCCTCCCAGTCGTGGTAGAGCACCTGGGCCAGCTTGCTGTCGTGGCGGGCGGCCTCAACCTGCTCGGCGGTCGCATGCGGTTGCGGCGCCGGGTCACCGGCGGCCTTCGAACTCCTCGTCACGAGGGGCCAGCTTAGTGGCGTGGGCGAACACATGCACAAAGCGGCGGCGTTCGGCGGCCGCGCGCTCGGCCGCAGCCAGCTCGAACACCTCGTCGATGCCGGCCTTGGCCGCAGCCAGCGCGTAGGGGGGTGCGTCGACGAAGCGGCCGGCCCAGGCCAGTGCGGCGTCGTACACGTCGTCAGGGGCCACCATCTCCTCGATCAGGCCCAGGGCCAGCGCCTCCTCGGCATCGAAGAAGCGCCCGCTGAACACCAGGTCCTTGGCCCTGCTGACCCCGACCGTGCGGGTGAGCCGCGCCATACCGCCGCCGTCGGGCACCAAACCGGCCAGGATCTCCGTCGCACCGAACCGCACGTTGTCGCCGCTGACCCGCCAATCGGCGGCCAGCGCCAGGCCCAGCCCGGCACCCAGCGCGTAGCCGGTGATCGCGGCCACGGTCGGCTTGGGGATCGCGGCGACGGCGTCGATGGCGTCGTGACGCACCCGCGCCCAGGTATCGGCTTCCGATGCAGCCAGTGTGCGCAGTTGGGGTACGTCGTCGCCGGCGGAGAAGATCTCGTGGCCGCCGAAGATGATCACCGCGGCGATGTCGTCGCGCCGCGCGACCTCGGCGGCGGCCTGCCCGATCTCCCGGTAAACCTGGCGGGTCATCGCGTTGGTCGGCGGCCGCGAGACCACCAGGGTGCCGACGCCCGGGTTGGCTGCGCGCACGTGGATGCTGACGAACTCGCTCACAGCCGCCATCGGTGTCCGCCGGCTTTCCGTGCCTGGTGGTAGCGGTCGGAGTCGAAGAACTCGAACACCCAGTTGTCGCCGTCGATCTCCACGTTCGGTTGCACGGTGACGACCTGGCGCTCGACAGCCAGCACGTCGGCGACCGTGCGTCCGGCCAGCGAGTCCAGCTGTGTCCAGGTCGGCGGCAACAGGAAGCAGCGGCCGCCCGCGAAGTCGTCGATCGCGGCCTGCGGCGTGGTCCAACCCGCACGGTCGGACTCGGTGTTTTCCCCATCCGCGCGCTGGCCCTCCGGCAACGCTGCGACGAAGAAGTAGGTGTCGTAGCGCCGCGTGCGTTCGGCCTCGGGTGTCACCCAGTTCGCCCATGGGCGCAGCAGGTCAGCCCGCAGCATCAGATTCTCGCGGCGCAGAAAGTCGGCAAACGACAGCGTGCGGTCGGCCAGCGCCAGCCGGGATTCGCGGTAGATCGACGCGTCGCCGACGATGCCGGACGGGTCGTCGGCCGGGCCGGCGAACAGCACGCCGCACTCCTCGAAGGTCTCGCGGGCCGCCGCGCAGACCAGCGCCTCGGCCAGCTCGGTGTCGATGCCGAACCGCTGCGCCCACCACGACGGCGGCGGCCCGGTCCAGGCGATCTGGGCGTTGCGGTCGCGGTCGTCGACGCCACCGCCGGGAAACACCATCACCCCGGCGGCGAATTCCATCGCCGAGTGCCGGCGCATCAGGAAAACGGAGACGCCCCCCGAGCTTTCCGGGCCCTCGCGGATCAGCATCACGGTCGCGGCGGGCCGAGGCGTCAGCGGGAGCTGATCTTGCGGTGAATCCATCACTGCCTCCGGTGGGCCGCGCGGGTGCGAGTGCGCCGGGCGAAGTAACGCCCGTCGATCAAGTCGACGGTGATCGCCTGGCCGAACGCCGCCGATAGATTCTCACCGGTCAGCACGTCGGTCAGCAAACCCGCCGCCACCACCTGTCCCTGCGATAGCAACATGCAGTGGCTGAAGCCGGGCGGAATCTCCTCGACGTGGTGGGTGACCAGGACCAGCGCCGGAGCGTCGGGGTCGGCGGCCAAGTCGGTCAGCCGCGCCACCAGTTCCTCGCGGCCGCCGAGGTCCAGGCCGGCGGCCGGTTCGTCGAGCAGCAGCAACTCAGGGTCGGTCATCAACGCACGCGCGATCAGCACCCGCTTGCGCTCGCCCTCCGAGAGCGTCTCGTAGGTGCGGTCGACCAGATGCTCAGCGCCCAGGCTTTCCAGCATGTCGATCGCCCGGTGGTAGTCGACGTCCTCGTAGCGTTCCCGCCACCGGCCCAGCACCGCATAGCCGGCCGACACAACGAGGTCGCGTACCACCTCATGGCCCGGAATGCGTTGCGCCAATGCTGAGGAACTCAAGCCCACCCGGGAGCGCAGCTCGGACATGTCGACTCGGCCGAGGCGCTCACCGAGCACGTAGGCGACGCCCGACGAGGGGTGCTCGGCGGCCGCGGCGATGCGCAACAACGACGTCTTCCCGGCGCCGTTGGCACCGATGATCACCCAGCGTTCGTCCAGTTCGACCGACCAACTCACCGGGCCCACCAGCAGATGGCCGTCACGTCGCAGCGAAACATCTTTGAAGTCGATCAGGAGATCGGGGTCGGCTGCGTCGTTAGTCTGGTCGGATCCACCCTCGGATTCTCTCGAATCCTCGGGTTTCACCTCCGGCTTCCGATTTCGGGCACCCGACCATCGTGCCGTACCGCGACGCTGCAGCGGCTGTCGGGTCGGGCGCCTTACTCGGGTGGAATCTCGACGCGTCGCACCACCCCATCGACTGCGTCGGCGGCCTCGATCTCGCCGCGCGTCACGCCGAGCAGGAACAGCACGGTGTCCAGGTACGGGTGGCTCAGCGACGCGTCGGCGACTTCACGCAGCGCTGGTTTGGCGTTGAAGGCGATGCCCATTCCCGCGGCCGCGAGCATGTCGATGTCGTTGGCGCCGTCGCCGACCGCGACCGTCTGCTCCATCGGCACGCCGGCTTGATGCGCGAAGTCGCGCAGCGCTTTGGCCTTACCGGCCCGGTCGACGACCGGACCGGCGACCCGGCCGGTGATTTTGCCGTCGACGATCTCCAGCTGGTTGGCGGCGACGAAGTCCAGCATCAGCTCATGCGCGAGCGGTTCGATGACCTGCCGGAAGCCGCCGGACACCACGCCCACGTGGTAGCCCAGCCGTCGCAATGTGCGCAGCGTGGTGCGCGCACCGGCCGTCAGCTCCAACTGGTCGCCGACCTCGTCGAGCACTTCGGCGGGCAGCCCGGCCAGGGTGGCGACCCGCTGGTGCAGCGATTCCGCAAAATCCAGTTCACCGCGCATCGCGGCCTCGGTGATGGCGGCGACGGCATCCTGGGCGCCCGCCCGGGCGGCCAGCATCTCGATGACTTCGCCCTGGATCAACGTCGAGTCGACGTCGAACACGATCAGTCGTTTGGCCCGCCGGGACAGGCTGCAGTCCTCCAGCGACACGTCCACGCCCGCGTCGGCGGCCACCCGCGTCAGCGCGGCCTGTAGCCGACCACCCACGCCCGGCGGCACCGAAACCCGCAACTCCAGGCCGGTGACCGGATAGTCGGAGACGCCGCGGATCACATCGATGTTGACGCCGAGCGCGGCCACCTCCGTGGCCACTGCGCCGAACGCGTCGGCCGTGATCGGCCGGCCCAGCACCATGATGGTGTGTGTCGACGGTTCGCGGATGATCGGCAGATCGTCACTTCGCTCGATGCTGACGTCCAGGCCGACCGCATGGATGGCCGCTTCGACCTCCGCCCGCAGCGACTGACCTTCGGCGACGTCCAGCGGAGCCGACACCAGCACACCCAACGTCAGCCGACCGCGGATCACCACCTGCTCGACGTTGAGCAGTTCGACGTGGTGGCCCGAGAGAACCTCGAACAGCGCCGACGTCACACCTGGCTTATCGACACCGGTGACGGTGATCAACGCCGACACCATGCGGGGCCTGGTCACCCCAAATTGCCGTCGAGACGGCCCATCAGCTGCGAACCTGGACGTCGTCCAGCCTGGTGACGTCTTTGTCAGTAGCGCCATGAGCACGCCCGACGTGCGCCTCAGCGCGCAACCGTTCCACCATGTGCGGGTAGTGCAGCTCGAATGCGGGCCGCTCGGAACGGATGCGGGGCAGCTCGGTGAAGTTGTGCCGCGGCGGTGGGCAACTGGTCGCCCACTCCAGCGAGTTGCCGTAGCCCCACGGGTCGTCGACGGTGACCACTTCGCCGTAGCGCCAGCTCTTGAAGACGTTCCAGACGAACGGAATCATCGACGCGCCAAGGATGAACGCGCCAACCGTGGAGACGACATTGTAGGGCTGGAATCCGTCGGTGGGCAGGTAGTCGGCGTAGCGCCGCGGCATGCCCATGTCGCCCAGCCAGTGCTGGATCAAGAACGTGGTGTGAAAACCGATGAACGTCAACCAGAAATGCAGCTTGCCCAGCCGCTCGTCGAGCAGCCGGCCGGTCATCTTCGGGAACCAGAAGTAGGTACCGGCGAAGGTGGCGAACACGATGGTCCCGAACAGCACGTAGTGGAAGTGTGCGACGACGAAATAGCTGTCGGTGACGTGGAAGTCCAGCGGCGGGCTGGCCAGCAACACCCCGGTCAGACCGCCGAGCAGGAACGTCACCAGGAAACCCACGGTGAAGAGCATCGGCGTCTCGAACGTCAATTGCCCCTTCCACATGGTGCCGATCCAGTTGAAGAACTTGATCCCGGTGGGCACCGCGATCAGATAGGTCATGAACGAAAAGAATGGAAGAAGTACGGCACCCGTCGCGAACATGTGGTGCGCCCACACCGCAACCGACAATGCGGCGATCGACAGCGTGGCGTAGACCAGCGTGGTGTAGCCGAAGATCGGTTTACGGGAGAACACCGGCAGGATCTCGGTGGCGATGCCGAAGAACGGCAGCGCCACGATGTAGACCTCGGGGTGGCCGAAGAACCAGAACAGGTGCTGCCACAACAAAACTCCGCCATTAGCGGCGTCGTAGACATGGGCGCCCAGGTGCCGGTCGGCGGCCAGCCCGAATAATGCCGCGGTCAGCAGCGGGAAGGCGATCAGCACCAGGATTGATGTCACCAGGATGTTCCAGGTGAAGATCGGCATCCGGAACATCGTCATCCCGGGAGCCCGCATGCACACCACCGTGGTGATCATGTTGACCGCGCCGAGGATGGTGCCCAGACCGGCGACGATCAGACCCATGATCCATAGGTCCCCGCCGGGACCGGGCGAGTGGATGGCGTCGGTCAGCGGCGTATAGGCGGTCCACCCGAAGTCGGCAGCCCCGCCCGGGGAGATGAAGCCGGCCATCCCGATCGTGGCGCCGAACAAGAACAGCCAGAACGAGAAGGCGTTGAGCCGCGGGAACGCCACGTCTGGCGCACCGATCTGCAGCGGCAGCACCAGGTTGGCGAACCCGAACACGATCGGCGTCGCATAGAACAGCAGCATGATCGTGCCGTGCATGGTGAACAGCTGGTTGAACTGCTCATTGGACAAGAACTGCAGCCCCGGCGCGGCCAACTCGGTCCGCATCAGCAGCGCCAACAGGCCGCCGATGAAAAAGAAGATGAAGCAGGTGACCACATACATGATCCCGATCAGCTTGTGATCGGTGGTGGTGATCAGCCGGTAGACCAGGTTGCCTTTCGGGCCTGTTCGGGGCGGGTACGGACGACTAGCCTCGAGTTCACCCAGCGGGGGCGCTTCGGTGGTCAAGAGCTCCTCCAAACGTCGGGCGGGGCAACTGGGATCAGCAGCAACTGAGTCTAGCCTTCGGCCGGGTCCGGCGAGCGACTGGTCCTACAAACTGTCGTACTGGGCGGAAAAGGCCTCGCTTGCCGATGTTACCGTCGGAGCCGTGCTGTTCAGGGCTATGCGACCCATGATGTCCGCGGCCGCTGCGACAGCGATTTCAGTTGCGCTGTGCACAGGTTGCACAACAGGCTCGCCCGGCGGCGGCGCGTCGGCAACGTCGGTGATCACCAGCACCACCCAAATTGCCGGCGCCGGAGTTTTGGGCAATCAGCGCCGACCAGACGAGTCGTGTGCGGCGCAACCGGCCGAGCCGGATCCCGGGCCGCCCACTCGCACGGCCCACAATGCGGCGGGCGTAGCGCCCGATGTGGCCCAGGTGTCCGCCGACCCGCAGCGCATCGTCGTGCTCTCCGGCGACCAGCTCGACGCCCTGTGCGCGCTGGGCCTGCAGTCGCGGATCGTGGCCGCCGCGCTGCCGGACGGCTCCTCGAGCCAGCCGTCGTACTTGGGCACTGTCGTACACAACCTGCCCGGCGTTGGCTCCCGCAGCAGTCCTGACCTGGCGGGTATCGGGGCGGCCAAACCGGATCTGATCCTCGGCTCGCAAGCGTTGACGCCGAAGTTGTACTCGGCGCTGACCGCGATCGCGCCGACGGTGTTCACCGCGGCACCAGGTGCGGCTTGGGAGGACAATCTGCGCGGGGTGGGTGCGGCCACCGGGCGGGCCGATGCCGCGGACGGCCTGATCGGCGACTTCACCAGAAAGGCCCATGACGACGGCACCGCGCACGATGCCGCCCACTACCAGGCCTCGATCGTGCAGTTTACCGAGAACACCATCCGGGTGTACGGCGCTGAAAACTTTCCGGCCAGCGTGCTGACCATGGTCGGCGTGGATCGCCCGGTGGCACAACGGTTTACCGATAAGCCCTACATCGAGATGGGTAGCACTGACGCCGATCTGGCTGGGAACCCGAACTTTTCGGCGGCCGACGCCGACCTGGTGTACGTGTCGTTCTCGTCGCCGGCCGCTAAAGACCGAGCCGCCACCGTGTTCGACAGCAACCCGTGGCGAAAGCTGTCCGCCAACCGCGACAACCGGGTGTTCGCGGTCAACAACGAAATATGGCAGACCGGCGAGGGTGTGGTCGCGGCGCGCGGGGTTGTTGACGACCTGCGTTGGATCAACGCACCGATCAACTGACGGCCGCTGGTCTGTGACGTCGACCGCATCGGCATAGTTACATAGCTTGTCTATGATATTATCATTGCGTTCAATAGAAGTCGATAATCACGCAAGCGCACTCAAGAGGATTGTCCATGAGCACTGTTTCCGCATATGCCGCCAGCTCGGCGACCGAGCCGCTGACCAAGACGACGATCACCCGCCGCGACCCTGGCCCACACGACGTGGCCATCGACATCAAGTTCGCCGGGATCTGCCACTCCGACATCCACACCGTCAAAGCCGAATGGGGACAACCGAATTACCCCGTGGTCCCCGGCCACGAGATCGCCGGCGTGGTGAGCGCCGTCGGCTCTGAGGTCACCAAATACAAAGTGGGCGACCACGTCGGCGTCGGCTGCATGGTGAACTCCTGCGGAAAGTGCAGCAGCTGTCAGGCCGGCCTCGAGCAGTACTGCAAGGCCGGGCGCGACCTTCACTTACAACTCCATCGACAAGGACGGCACGTCAACGCAGGGCGGCTACAGCCAGGCAATCGTCGTCGACGAAAACTTCGTCGTGCGCGTCCCTGACTCGCTGCCGCTGAACAAAGCGGCCCCGCTGCTGTGCGCCGGCATCACGCTCTTTTCGCCGCTTCGCCACTGGAAAGCGGGGCCGGACACCAGGCTGGCGATCATCGGCCTGGGCGGGCTGGGCCACATGGGCGTCAAGCTCGGCGCGGCGATGGGCGCCGAAGTGACGGTGCTGTCGCAGTCGCTGAAGAAGATGGAAGACGGCCTGCGCCTGGGCGCAAGCCACTATTACGCCACTGCCGATCGCGACACTTTCCGCAATCTTCGCGGCAGCTTCGACCTGATCCTCAACACCGTCTCGGCCAACCTCAACCTCGGCGACTACCTGAACCTGCTTGACGTCGACGGCACGCTCGTCGAACTGGGAATCCCCGAGCACCCGATGGAGGTGCCGGCGTTCCCGCTGGCGCTGGCGCGGCGCAGCCTGTCGGGGTCGAACATCGGCGGGATCGCCGAAACGCAGGAGATGCTGGACTTCTGCGCCGAGCACGACGTAACGCCGGAAATCGAAGTCATTGAACCCGATTACGTCAACGAGGCCTACGAGCGAGTGCTGGCCAGCGACGTGCGCTACCGCTTCGTGATCGACACGTCAAGCTTGTGAGGCGGCCGGTGACGCCGCAGCTTCGCCGTTAGGCGGATCGTCGTGAGTCGGGTGGGCAATACCGGCCAGCGGCCAACCGGCCGCGGCAAGCCTGGCAGCAACCCGGGCGATGTTCTCCGGGCCTGCGTCGAATTGCGTCATGTCCGAGATGAAATCCGCGATCACGTCGCGATCGATCGGCGCGCCGTCGATCTCCTCGTCGATCGCGTCGACCACCTCGGTGATCTCATCCTCGGTCAGCGGTGTGCTGCGCAGCAGCGCAAGCAACGGCACGCGGTCCGGACCAGGAACGCCTTCCGGGTAGCCGACTTGCAGCCACCGGATCACTGAGCGGAAAAAAGCGGCCGTAGAAGATGGTGTTATCGCCACCTCCTAAGTGTCACGAAAGGTGGGTCAGCGGCGCTACCGTGGCGGCGCACCATTCGCACAATTCATGCACAGTTCATCTCTTGAGCAGTCCTGCTCTGCAGGACGACGCCGGTCGGCGTCTAAGCCGAATACCATTGGGCCGCATGGAGCCCATCGGATGGCGGCAGCCCACCGGCACGGTCTGTAAGAAAGGCCACCCGCAGTTCATCGAAGTGCGTATGGCCAAGGCTCACGGAGCGGACCAGTATGAAGGTCAGGTCGGCCCTAGCTGCTTTCGTCGTTGGTGTCCGGCGCACCGGGAGTTGATGCGCAACGAGAAACAGCAACGCGGTAACGCCTAATTAGAGCCTTCGGCGAGCAGTGCGACGTTTCGTTGAATTCGCCGCGAGCGGAGCAACCAGACTGGCAGCAGAATCGCAGCCAGCACAGCAAGCACCGCAAAGGGCAGCCTGTCGTTGTTGAAAGCCACTGCCCCAGCGACACTTCCGGCGATGAGGACTCCAAACGCGATGTAGGACCACAACTCCGCGCGCTTGAGTTGATCAGCTGACTTGTTGCGAAGATAGATTCTGCCGAGCTGGGTTGCCGACGCCCGCACCTCGGGATCGGCAGGCGCGAGCCCCCTCATGACCGCGTTGATCGCATCGGAACGTCCCGATTGGTCCAGTCCGGAAACCGCCTGTTGAGCTGCTCGGTGCATGCCTTGGGTAGTCACCGTGAGATAGCCGCCGAAGGCCGCACCGAAAACGATGGCTGACAGCACGGCGCTTTCGAACTCATAACTCGACTGCAGGCTGGTGAACAGACCCCACCAGACAGCGAGAGACAACGCCCACACCACAAAGCGAACCCACGCGGGTTGCAGGATCAGCCGAATGCGCACAGATAACCCGCGGGATCAGAAGTTCCAGTCCTCGTCTTCGGTGACGACGGCCTTGCCGATCACGTACGACGAGCCCGAGCCGGAGAAGAAGTCGTGGTTCTCGTCGGCGTTGGGCGACAAGGCGGACAGGATCGCCGGGTTGACGTCGGTCTCGTCGCGTGGGAACAGCGCCTCGTAGCCGAGGTTCATCAGCGCCTTGTTGGCGTTGTAGCGCAGGAATTTCTTGACGTCCTCGGTGAGCCCGACTTCGTCGTAGAGGTCTTGGGTGTACTCCACCTCGTTGTCGTAGAGCTCGAAAAGCAGCTCGTAGGTGTAGTCCTTCAGCTCGGCCTGCCTGGCAGCGTCCTCAAGGGCCAACCCACGCTGGAACTTGTACCCGATGTAGTAGCCGTGGACGGCCTCATCGCGGATGATCAGCCGGATCATGTCGGCGGTGTTGGTCAGCTTGGCCCGGCTCGACCAGTACATCGGCAAGTAGAAGCCGGAGTAGAACAGGAAGCTTTCCAACAACGTGGAGGCCACCTTGCGCTTGAGTGGCTCGTCGCCGCGGTAGTACTCCATCACGATCTCGGCCTTGCGCTGCAGGTTGGGGTTTTCCTCCGACCAGCGGAAGGCGTCGTCGATCTCAGCGGTCGAGCACAGCGTGGAGAAGATCGAGCTGTAGCTCTTGGCGTGCACCGATTCCATGAAGGCGATGTTGGTGTAGACCGCCTCCTCGTGCGGCGTCAGCGCGTCGGGAATCAGGCTGACCGCTCCGACCGTGCCCTGGATGGTGTCCAGCAACGTCAACCCGGTGAACACCCGCATGGTCAGTTGCTTCTCGTTGGTCGGTCAGCGTGCCCCAGGACGGGATGTCGTTGGACACCGGCACCTTCTCGGGCAACCAGAAGTTTCCGGTCAGCCGCTCCCAGACCTCGGCGTCCTTCTCGTCTTGCAGACGGTTCCAGTTGATCGCCGAAACCCGGTCGATCAGCTTCATCTTTTCGGTCACCAGAACCCCACTTCACCAGGCCGAATAGTCGAGCGATGCTCAGGCTTCAAACACTACCCCTGGGGTGCGACAAGACGAGGTAACACAAGAAGTTGTGTTCGCGTGTCGCAGCGGGTCAGTCCAATCCGGCGTGCCGAAGCGTGTGGGTAAGGCCTTCTTCAAGAGCGCTCAACGCGACGTCGGTGAGGCGGCTAAGTTCATCGATGTCATCGTCGCCGGTCTTCATCCAGGCTTCCAGGGCGGCGAACACCGCGGTGGCCAAACTGTGCGCCGCGATGTCGGCGATCATGGTTCCATCGGCGGTCGGGCGTCGATCGTTCATGGATGAAGCGGGCAATCTCGTCGGCGAGCTGATCACGAAGCCGGCGAATGTGACTGGTGATGATGTCCTGGTCGAGGTCGCGCGACCGGATGGTGGCGGCTTCGCGGACCATCTGAAAGTCAAAAGGAAACGCGTCCACTGCTTTTCGTACCGATGCGGTGATGGGTTCTCCGTGCGGGCGCAGCGCCAACGCGCGTGCGAACCACTCGAAACCGATGTCGTAGTCGGCGAAAATCACCGCGTGTTTCGACGGGAAGTGCCGATAGAAGGTCCGCTCGGTGACCCCGACGTCGGCGGCGATATCGGCGACGCTGGTTTGGTGCACGCCGTCGGCGACAAAGCGTCTCATCGCCGCCTGTTGCAGCGCCTGACGCGTGCGTGCGCTACGACTCAGCGCGAGCATGGTTTCTCCTAGAAATGTCACTATTGACGCAAATATGTCAGGTATGACATTGTGCGGTCAAGCGACGCCGGGTCCAGGAGGACGATCAGCATGGCCGACTACGACGCGATCATCATCGGGGCAGGCCACAACGGTCTGGTCGCCGCCAATGTGCTGGCGAAGGGCGGCGCGAAAGTGCTTGTGCTGGAACGGGCGCACTTCCTCGGCGGGATGGCGGCGACCCGAGAACTCTTCGACGGATACAAGCACAGCGTCGGCGCCTGGGCGGTGCTTGATCTGGCGCCAGGAGATGACCGAACGCCTGGAGCTGACCAAGTGGGGCTTCGAGCTGATGGATCAGTGGACATCGACGTGCACCTTCGGCGATGCGGCCGACACCCCGTTCGTGATGTACAACGACCTGGAACGGATGGGACGTCATCTGCTCGAGGATCACGGAGCCGACGTCGCGGCGGGACTCGGCGGATTGTTCGCGCACATAGGGCGATTCGCACCGTATTTCGTCGACTCGGCTTTCGGGCCGCCGCTGGACATCATCGAGGTGATCGCCTCCCAGCCCACGCCTGCGGACCGTCACGACTTCGCCCAGATGTGGTACGGCAGCACGATGGACACGGTCCGCCGCTTCTTGGCGCCCGACCAGGGCCGCTGCATCCAGGGCTCGCTGGCCGCGATGTCCATCGACGCGTTCGACGGCGGCCCCTGGACCCCGGGCTCGAATGCGTCGACGCTGTACCACTACCTGATCGGCGGCGGCAACGTCGAATACATCATGCCGCGCGGCGGCATCGGCTCATTGAGCACCGCGCTGTGCCGGCGCGCCGAGTCGATGGGCGCCGAGGTGCAGATGAAGCAGCATGTCAAGCAAATCCTGGTCTCCGACGGGCGCGCAACGGGAGTTGAATTGCGCGATGGCACAACGATTTCCGCCGACGCGGTACTGTCATCGCTCGACCCGTACACCACCTTCGTGAATCTGGCGGGCGCGCAGAACTTTCCGCCCGACTACATCCGCAAGATCAAGGAGATCAACTTCAACCTGGGATACATCCAGGCCCATCTGACCATCGACCAGGCCCCACAGTGGATCGAGCGCCTGCAGCCCTTCATGCAAGACAACGGGCAGTGGTGTCCGACCGTCGCCTACGCACCATCGCCGGAATACATCAGCGACGCATGGGAGCAATACCGCAAGGGCCAGCTGCCCGATGCGCCTCCCACCTACCTCTACATCCCCAGCATGGTGGACTCGTCGTTGGCGCCCGAAGGTAAGCACAGTGCAACCATCTTCACTCCCTACTTCCCCACCGGGCTGGACGCTGACGAAAACCGAAGCTGGAAAGAGCAATACGCGGATACCTGCGTGAATATCTTCGATACGTACGCGCCCGGGTTCGCCGACTCCGTGACCAACCGCGTCGTGTTCTCCAACCGCTATTTCGGTAGCACCTTCAGCGCACACGCCGGTGACTACTCGCACGGCCTGCTGCAGCCCAACCAGCTGTGGACCGGGCGCGTGGTGGAGGGCGCCGACAAGTTCGCCACCCCTGTCGAGGGGCTCTATCTGTGCGGGCAGTGCACGCACCCAGGGCCGGGAGTGACCGGGATACCCGGGTGGAACGGCGCCGAAGCCGCCCTCAAGCAACTCAACGCGCGCGTCGGATAGGCACTGTTCAATACGCGACACGGCATGTACCATTTGGTACATGTTTACTGAAGACAGTGTCGAAATCGATGCGCCGGCGCAGTTGGTGTGGGACGTTTTCAGCGACGTACAGCGCTGGCCCGAGTGAACCGCGTCGGTGACCTCGCTGGTCGGGCAGGACGGAGCCAAGCTGGCCGTCGGCAACCGGTTCTCGATCAAGCAGCCCGGCATGTCCAAGCTGGTCTGGAAGGTCACCGAGCTCAACCCCGGCCGGTCTTGGACCTGGGTACAACGCTCGCCCGGTGTGCTGGTGAGCGCTCGCCACGATGTCATCGCCCAGTCCGACGGCCGCACCTTGGTACGCCAGCAACTCGATCAGCGGGGCGTGCTCGGCGCTCTTGTCGGGCGGCTGATGGTCAAGGAGACCAAGCGCTTCCTCGAACTCGAAGCCCAGGGACTCAAGGCCCGGTCTGAGCAGCTCAGCCGCGCCAATGGTCCGCAGTCCTGACTCAGAACGGCGCCGACAGCTGCTCGACGCGCTCGTTTCGGAGTTCTCGGCGGGCGGCATCGGCGACCGTTCACTGCGCGACGTCGCCGCAGCGGTTGGCACAAGCCACCGAATGTTGTTACACCACTTCGGGTCTCGAGGGGATCTTCTGGTGGCTATCGTCGAGGAGGTCGAGCGTCGCCAGAAGGGCCTGCTCCCCGAACTGCCCACCAGCCCGGCCGGAAGCTTTGCCGCCATGTGGGCCGACGTGCGGCGCCCCGAGCTGCGCCAGTTGGAACGGCTCTTCTTCGAGTGCTACGCCCGTGCCGCCAACGGCGAGAAGCCGTTTGACCAGATGGTCCCCGGCGCTGTCGACGGCTGGCTCGCCGACGTCAAGACCGTCGCCGGCGGTGCATTCGACCCTGCAATGGCACGGCTTGGACTGGCCGTCGTCCGCGGACTGCTGCTGGATCTGGTGGCGACCGATGACGACGACGCCGTGGACGCTGCCGCGAAGGCGTTCACCGAACTGCTTGGGCGCTGACCTTCCGGCGTTTTGACGCTGCGCCGGTGCCCACCCCGAAGAACCGGTACTCCGCGGGTTTGAGCGAGCGGGTGGACCGCCAGTACTGCCAGGTCATCCCGCTCCACAGCGTGCGGTTGACGCCGTGGTCGTCGAGGTACCAGCTGCTGCAGCCGCCGGTGTTCCACACCGAACCGGCCAGCTTGTCCTGCAGTTCGGCGTTGAAACGGTCCTGGGCGGCGCGAGTCGGCGCCAGCGCCTGCGCCCCGTACTTGTCGACCGTCGCGATCGCCTCGGCGACGTAGTGGATCTGCGATTCGATCATGAAGACCACCGAGGTGTGGCCCAGCCCGGTGTTAGGCCCAAGCAGGAAGAAAAGATTCGGCATGTCGGCGACGGCGATGCCGCGATGCGCCACCATGCCCTCGCGGTTCCAGCGGTCCACCAGATCCTCACCGCGCAGACCCTTGATATCGACGAACGTGTAGGAGTCGGTGGTATGAAACCCGGTGGCGTACACGATGACGTCGACCGGGTGCTCGACGCCGTCGCCGGTGACAATGCCGTCCGGGGTGATGCGGGTGATCCGCTCGGTGATCAGCGTCGTCTTGGGGTTGGCGACCGCCTGGTAGTAGTCGGCGGCATACAGAATCCGCTTGCATCCGGCGCGGTAGCTTGGAGTGAGCCGGCGCCGCAGCTCTTTGTCGCGGACGCTGCGGCGAATGTTCCACTTGCCGACAAGTTCGACGGCACGCAGCAGGCTCGGGCGTTGCGTCATCGCGTAGCCCAAACCTTCGAGCCCCCAGTAGATTCCCGATCGCACAGCCAGCCGAAGGCCGGGCACGTTCGCGAAGGCTTTGCGCACCCCATCCGGCAGCAGACTATTCGGCCGTGGTACCACCCACGGCGGGGTGCGCTGATACAGCTGCACCTCGGCCACACCGGCCCTGTCGCGCACCAACTCGGGCACAATCTGAATGGCACTGGCCCCGGTGCCGATCACCGCCACCCGCTTACCGGTCAGGTCGACGGTGTGGTCCCACTGCGCGGAATGGAAAGCGGCGCCGCGGAACTCGTCCATCCCATCGATCGCCGGCAGCCGCGGGATGTGCAGCGCGCCGGCACCCGAAATCAAGTACTGGGCCACATACTCCTGACCAGACTCGGTGAACACGTGCCAGCGGTATTCGCTGTCGTCCCAGTGCGCGCGGTTCACCAGCGAGCCGAACCGGATGTAGCGGCGCAGCCCATACTTGTCGGTGACGCCCCTGAGGTAGTCCAGGATCTCCGGCTGCGGGGAGAACAACTTGCTCCAGGTGGCCTTCGGCTCGAACGAGAACGAATACAGATGCGACGGCACGTCGCAGGCGCAGCCCGGATAGCTGTTGTCACGCCAGGTGCCGCCGATCTCGTCAGCCTTCTCCAGGATGATGAAGTCCACGCCCTGGCGCTGGAGTGCGATGGCCATCCCCAGTCCGGCGAATCCCGTCCCGATGATGACCGCGCGGGTGTGCACGGCCGGAGCCTGTGCGGCGGGCTGGGTAGTCGACTCGGCAACGCTCATGTGCGCCGCTCCTCCTCATCGCTTCGCTCTGCATCGTCACCGGCGCGGCTCATGTGCGCCGCTCCTCCTCATCGCTTTGTCCCCCTCGCCGCTGCGCGGCTGGAGGTGCCCCCACTGCATCGTCGCCGGCGCGGCTCATGGATCGATCTCTCTTCTCAAATACCCGTTACCCACGGTATCGGAAAGTGTTGTCGATGGCCGCAGCGATGTCAACGCCGCCGGTGCTCAGCTGGCAGCGGAGTCGCTCGGCACCGCGTTGTGGATGGGCTGATCGGGGTCCAGTTTGATACCGAGCAGCTCGGCGGTACCCATGATGACGCCCATCATGATCGTGGTCAGGTGCTCGACGAATTTGTCGCGGTCCATCCGCCGTGGGCTGTCCGGATCGGATCCCAGCCACCAGTCGGTGGCCGACGCCGCCGCACCGAACGCGGCGAAGGCAGTGAGTTCGAACGCGGCCGGATCGAGCTCCATCTCACGCAGCTCGTTGTTGAACATCTCGGCCATCGCCAGCGTGATCTCGCGGCCTTCGTTCAGCGTCCGCATCGTCGACTCGGACTGCTCAGGAAAGCGGGCCTGGATGAAGAACCGCAGCACGTTGGGATGCTCGTCGACCAGGTTGACGTACTCCTCCGCGCTGCGGTGGATGATCTCGCGAACCGAGTTGGTGGCGAAGTCGATCGACGGGAAGACCGCCGCCCACAGCATGTCGCGCAACCGCTCCCCGATCGCCTGGAACAGGTCGGATTTGTCGGTGAAATGCCGGTAGATCTTGGGTTTGGCGGTGCCGGCCTCTTCGGCGATCTCGCGGACACTGAGGTCGGGTCCCAACCGGTCGATGGCACGGAACGCCGCCTCGACGATCTCACCGCGCACCTTCTTACGGTGCTCGCGCCAGCGTTCGCTGCGCGCGTCGACCTTGACCCCAGGCTTGGCGCTGGGATGAGGTCGAGGCGGCCGGGGGATTCTGACCACGTCAAGCACCATACCCCTCTGCGGTGGCTGACCTGCGCAGACTAGCCGCCGAGTGGCCAGTTATGGCACGCAAAATGCCCGGCCGCGTGCACTATCACTGGACGGAAAGGGGCCCGCCGGCCTTCACAGCATGCATGACACGCAGCCCTCGACCTCGGTTCCTTCCAGCGCCATCTGCCGCAGCCGGATGTAGTACAGCGTCTTGATGCCTTGGCGCCAGGCATAGATCTGCGCCTTGTTCACGTCGCGGGTGGTCGCGGTGTCCATGAAGAACAGCGTGAGCGAAAGCCCTTGATCCACGTGCTGGGTGGCCGCCGCGTAGGTGTCGATGATCTTCTCGTAGCCGATCTCATAGGCATCCTGGTAGTACTCCAGGTTGTCGTTGGTCATGTAAGGCGCCGGGTAGTAGACCCGACCGATCTTGCCTTCCTTGCGGATCTCGACCTTGGACACGATCGGGTGGATCGACGATGTCGAGTGGTTGATGTAGGAGATCGACCCGGTCGGCGGCACCGCCTGCAGATTCTGGTTGTAGATGCCGTGCGCTTGCACCGACTCCTTCAGCCTGCGCCAGTCGTCCTGGTCCGGAATGCGGATCTCTGCATCGGCGAAAAGCTGACGCACCTTCTCGGTCTTGGGTTCCCAGATCTGGTCGGTGTACTTGTCGAAGAACTCCCCCGACGCGTACTTCGACTGCGCGAAGCCCTTGAAACTCGTACCACGTTCGATCGCAATGCGATTCGATGCGCGCAGCGCGTGGTAGAGCACCGTGTAGAAGTAGATGTTGGTGAAGTCAATGCCCTCTTCGGAGCCGTAGAAGATCCGTTCGCGGGCCAGATAGCCGTGCAAGTTCATCTGCCCGAGCCCGATCGCGTGCGAGTCGTTGTTGCCCTGCTCGATCGAGGGCACCGACCAGATGTGGGTCTGATCGCTCACCGCCGTCAGCGCCCGGATCGCCACCTCGATGGTCTGGGCGAAATCCGGCGAGTCCATCGCCTTGGCGATGTTGAGCGAACCCAGGTTGCACGAAATGTCTTTGCCCACTTTGGCATAGGTGAGGTCCTCGTTGAACAACGACGGCGTCGATACCTGCAGGATCTCCGAGCACAGGTTGGAGTGGGTGATCTTGCCCTCGATCGGGTTGGCCCGGTTCACCGTGTCCTCGTACATGATGTAGGGGTAGCCAGACTCGAACTGCAGCTCGGCCAGCGTCTGGAAGAACTCGCGGGCCTTGATCTTGGTCTTGCTGATCCGCGCGTCGTCGAGCATCTCGTAGTACTTCTCGGTGACAGAGATGTCGGCGAACGGCACACCGTAGATGCGTTCGACGTCGTACGGCGAGAACAGGTACATGTCCTCGTTGTTCTTGGCCAGCTCGAAGGTGATGTCGGGAATCACCACGCCCAGGCTCAGTGTCTTGATCCGGATCTTCTCGTCGGCGTTTTCCCGCTTGGTGTCCAGGAAGCGGTAGATGTCGGGGTGATGGGCGTGCAGGTACACCGCGCCGGCGCCTTGACGCGCCCCCAGCTGGTTGGCGTAGGAGAACGAGTCCTCCAGCAGCTTCATGATCGGAATGACGCCCGAAGACTGGTTTTCGATGTTCTTGATCGGCGCGCCGTGCTCACGAATGTTGCTCAGCAGCAGCGCAACTCCCCCACCGCGCTTGGACAGCTGCAGCGCGGAGTTGATCGAGCGCCCAATCGATTCCATGTTGTCTTCGATGCGCAGCAGAAAGCAATTGTGCACGACAGTGCCGCGAATCGTGTAGGTATGCGTGCCCTCGACGTGAAGGTTGTACACCTTGTCCGGAACTTGCTGAGTGCGCTTCAGTTCGCGGATTCCATATACATGCCGCCCGTGCACGACCTGGTAAGTCTTACGCAAGGACCCTTTTTGGCCCACGTAGTTATGCAGGTTCTTGCCGACATCGAAAATGAACTCTTCATTGGTGCCGGGCAGCCCGGGGACGAAAACCTGCCCCGTCACGTTGCCTGCTTGATTGACGTACTGGCGGAACCTGGACACGATGCCGACTCGGCGCAGGAGCAGTTGCACCTGACCGACCAGTTCCGGGTTCACCAGGTCGAGCATCATCCCGCCGGTTGAGCAGCACCCGTCCCCGCGGAACAGCCCGTCCAAGAGTCCACGCTGAAATTCTTCGTCAGCTGTCAAGACGTCGTGCGACAACCGCTTTGCGTGGTATCCCGTCCCAACCATGGAGAGGAACAGCGATGACACGACCTTGCTGTTGCACACCATGCGAACTGACTGGTCCGAGACACTATGGTGGACAGCGAGATCGGCCGCGAACACGCGCTTGAATGCCGCTGCCAACTCGTGCTGATAGTCGAGTTCGTGTGCGCCGAGGGTGAAGTGGATACCGTTGGGCAGCGTGCCGTCCGAGCCTGATCGCTTGGAGATGTGGCCTTCGGCGACGTACCAGCCAAGGATGAGGCCGAGGTCGTACGACTCTTCGACGTAGCGGTTTACCGAGACGAAGCGCATGAAGTGACGCTGCTTGCTGCGGTGTTTGGCGTCGGAGTTCACCTTGCGGATGAGCCCGTCAACTTCTTCGTAGACGCCTGAGCCGACGTACTTCATCAGGTCATACACGCGCCGATCGCGTCGCTGGAGCGGTGCTGCAGTCACGATGAAATCTTCTGCGTGAACCTCGTTGGCAGCCAGCCATACAAATCCATTGAACGGATCGGCGCCATCGCCTTCAATGAGACTTTCGACCTCGCGCGTCGTCCACACGAGGATCGGATGCTCCGGAGTGCATCGGATCGGCTCTGCGTGCCCGAAGTGTGAGATCGATACCAGCGCTTCGTCGTTCGGGTTCTCGACAACGGATTCGACTTTGGAAAAGGACCCATCGTGCGAGAGCACCAGGTCACCGGCCCGCAGAGTCTCGATCGCCTTCGGCCCTTCAGAAGTGTCCACCGGAGTTCCGGCCGGAAAGCAGCTCACCGGTTCGCCGCGCTGTTTCTTGCCCGAGTTCAGAAACGTCGGGGTGGCCGGCTGGAACCGGCCGTCGATGATCTCGTCCACCAGTTTCTCGGCCAACGCGGTGTCGCCGGCCGCCAGAGTCAGCGACACCATGACGACGCGGTCTTCGAAGCGCTCCAGATACCGTTTGCCGTCGAAGGTCTTCAGCGTGTACGACGTGTAGTACTTGAACGCGCCCAGGAAGGTGGGGAACCGGAACTTCTTGGCATACGCGCGATCCAGCAGCGTCTTGACGAAGTTGCGGGAGTACTGGTCGAGCACCTCGCGCTCGTAATAGTTCTCCTTGATCAGGTAGTCGAGCTTCTCGTCCTGATTGTGGAAGAAGACCGTGTTCTGGTTGACATGCTGCAGGAAGTACTGGTGCGCGGCTTCGCGGTCCTTTTCGAACTGAATCCTGCCGTCAGCGTCGTACAGATTCAGCATTGCATTCAGGGCGTGATAATCCGTCTCGCCCGGTAATGCGCCGTGCCCGGTAGGCGTTACACGCTCTGCAGTTGCGGCGGTTGGTGGCACGTGTCGTCCTTCCAAAATTCAGCTAGGCCCATACGGACGGCTTGCACGTCGTCCTCGGTCCCCATCAGTTCGAAACGGTAGAGGTAGGGAACGCCACACTTGCGGGAGACCACATTGCCCGCATAGGCGAATTCGGTACCGAAGTTGTTGTTGCCCGCGGCGATGACGCCGCGGATCAACGACCGGTTGTGCTCGTTGTTCAAAAAGGCGATGACCTGCTTGGGCACGTAGCCACCGTCGTTGATGTTCGGAGTCGCCCGGCCGCCGCCATAGGTCGGCAGCACCAGCACGTACGGCCGGTCCACCTCGATGCGGCCGTGCAGCGGTATCCGCGTCGCCTCGATACCCAGCTTCTGCACGAAGCGGTGGGTGTTCTCCGAGACGCTGGAGAAATACACCAGGCTGCCCGACGGCACGGTGATCTCCTCCTGTCCTACTGCGCTGCTGCCGGCTACGCGCTCAGCACGGCTCCGGCGAGCGCCTTGATCCGGTCGGGTCGGAAGCCCGACCAGTGCTCGTTCCCAGCCACCACGACGGGAGCCTGCAGATAACCCAGCGCCATCACGTAGTCGCGCGCCTCGGAGTCCAGGCTGATGTCGACCTTCTCGTAGGCGATGCCTTGCTTGTCCAGTGCCTTGTACGTGGCGTTGCACTGCACACATGCCGGCTTGGTGTAAACGGTGACGCTCATCGGCGGTACGACTCCTCTGTCGACGGTGGGACTAGGACGAGAAAAGGACGAGAGACGAGACTGGCAACTACTCCGGTATTCCCATGTGCACTGCTGTTCAGCAGACCGCCGCGCCACAGAATTCCCATCTTGCCGATCCGCTTCAGCCTGCCTGCGATGCCGGTTGGTGCGGTCCGGCCGACCTGGCGAACCTGGGTCTGTCGGTGTCGGAAACACTACACCTAGTGGGTGACAATAAGTACGTATACAAGATGTTCTGAAAAACATTCATGAAATTCCCTGGTCGTAAGCCATCGCATCGGCACAGCTGCGGCGTGTCGTAGATCACAAAACGATCGCGCGACGGTATACACCCAGATTTACCACCCGGCACCGACAGGACACGCTGTCGCATCCGCTCAGCAAACGGCCTCGACCCGGGTCAGCCCACTTCAGCGACCAGCTTGCCCACCGCGTCGCGCACATTGGCCACCAGCTCTGCGTGCTCTCGCGGCGCCTGGCCATTCAGCGACGAGAACGGCACCGAGAGCTTGATCGCCTCGACCACGCGAGGGCCGGCGATCGCGAAGGACTTGCGGGTCTCGTCGTGGGCCCAGACCCCGCCGTAGCGGCCGAACGCCCCACCGATGACGGCCAGCGGTTTGTCCTTCAGGGCGCTGTTGCCGAACGGCCGGGAAAGCCAGTCGATCGCGTTCTTGATGACCGCCGGGATGCTGCCGTTGTATTCCGGGGTGACCACCAGCGCCGCATCGGCTTCGGCGGCGGCGGCCCGCAGCGCGGTGACGGCGGCCGGCACTCCCCCATTTGCGGCCTCGTTGTCGATGTCCTCGTTGTAGAACGGCAGCTCGCCAAGCTTGTCGAAAATGGTCACAACGACACCCTCGGGAGCCACGTCTGCCGCCAACTCGGCGATCTGACGGTTGACCGACGCCGCGCGCAAGCTTCCCACCAGCGTCAGCACCCTGATTTCCGGCATGCCCTTTTCCCTTCGATTGTTGATTTACATACTTGCATGACTAAAACGGACCATGGTCCGGATTATTCCAACCACGATAAAGTGCAGGTGTGAGCGCCCCTGACCGGTTGGACTGGCTGGGCGAGCTGCCCGCCTCCGCGCCGATGGAGCGCGGTGACGCAGCCCGCAACCGGGCGCTGCTGTTGGACGCCGCACGCCGGCTCATCGCCGAGCGCGGCGCCGACGCGGTCACCATGGACGACATCGCCGCAGCCGCCGGCGTCGGCAAGGGCACGGTGTTTCGCCGGTTCGGCAGCCGCGCCGGCTTGATGATGGTGCTGCTTGACGAGGACGAGCGGGCCAGCCAGCAGGCTTTCCTGTTCGGCCCGCCGCCGCTGGGCCCGGATGCACCGCCACTGGATCGCCTGCTGGCCTTCGGGCGCGACCGGCTTTGTTTCGCCCATGCCCACCACGAGCTGCTCTCCGCCGCCAACCGTGACCCACAGACCCGGTACGGTTCGCCGGTCAACGCCGCTTACCTGGTGCTGCGCATGCATGTTCGGGTCTTGTTGGCCTCGGCCGGCACGACCGGCAACCTCGATGCTCAAACCGATGCCCTGCTGGCGCTGCTCGAGGCCGACTACGTCGAGCATCAGCTCGACGATGCCGGGCAAACACTGCAGACATTGGGTGAGGCGTGGGAAAGCTTGGCGCGCAAGCTGTGCGGACGGTGAGCGACTCGACTACGCCACCGAAACGGTGGATCCTGCACGTCGACCTCGACCAATTCCTTGCCTCGGTCGAACTGCGCCGTCACCCCGAGTTGGCCGGGCTACCCGTCATTGTCGGGGGCAATGGCGACCCGACCGAAGCACGCAAGGTGGTCACGTGTGCGTCATACGAGGCCCGCGAATTCGGCGTGCACGCCGGGATGCCGCTGCGCACGGCGGCGCGGCGCTGCCCCGACGCCACCTTTTTGCCGTCGGATCCCGCGGCCTACGACGCCGCCTCTGACCAAGTGATGGGGTTGCTACGCGACATGGGGCATCCGGTCGAGATATGGGGCTGGGACGAGGCTTTCGTCTCTGCCACGGCCGAGGATCCAGCCGAACTGGCCGAAGAGATCCGCACCGTGGTCTCATCGGCAACCGGCCTGGCCTGCTCGGTGGGCATCAGCGACAATAAGCAGCGCGCCAAGATCGCCACCGGATTCGCGAAACCGGCCGGGGTGGCTACCCTCACCGACGCCAACTGGATGACCGTGATGGGCGACCGGCCGGTCGACGCGCTCTGGGGCGTCGGGCCAAAGACAGCCAAAAAACTTGCTGCTCTTGACGTCACGACAGTCTGGCAATTGGCACATGCTGATGCCGAGCTGTTGACGTCGGCGTTCGGTCCGCGGACCGGGCTGTGGCTGTTGCTGTTGGCCAACGGCGGCGGCGACGACACGGTCAGCGCCGAGCCGTGGGTGCCGCGCTCGCGCAGTCACGTCGTCACCTTCCCGCAGGACCTGACCGATCGGCGTGAAATGGACTCAGCGGTAATCGAATTGGCGCGCCGCGCGCTGAGCGAGGTAGTGGCCGCATCGCGCGTCGTCACTCGAGTCGCGGTGACCGTCCGTACCGCCACGTTCTACACGCGCACGAAGATCCGCAAGCTCGACGAGCCCACGACCGACGTGGATCCGGTCGTCGCCGCCGCGCTGCGGGTGCTGGACCTGTTCGAGTTGGACCGACCGGTCCGGCTGCTCGGGGTGCGGCTGGAATTGCAAATGCCGCAATAAATCAGCGCGGTACGGGCGCGGGCCGCAGCGCCCGGGCGAACAACGTGTTGACGTGGCGCATCGCCACGCTGTAGGGCCACCACGCGAGTCGTTTGAACGCATACAGCGCGCGGATGTCCACCGAGGTGTAGATCAGGAACCGGTTTTTGGCGACGCCGGCCAGGATCTTCTCCGCAGCCTTTTCCGGCGACACCGCGTGGCCGGCGAAGCGATCCACCCAGCGAATTACTGCAGGATCGTCGCGGTCCACGCCGGCGATCTCGACAGTGTTGACCAGCGGGGTTTTGACGGCGCCCGGTACGACCACCGAGACCCCGATGCGGTTTCGGGCGAGGTCGAAGCGCAGCACCTCGGAGAGGCCGCGCAGCCCGAACTTGCTGGCGCTGTAAGCGGCATGCCAGGGCAACCCGATCAGCCCGGCGGCCGAAGACACGTTGACCAGATGCCCACCCCGACGCGCGGCCACCATCGGCGGCACGAAGTTCTCGATGACGTGAATCGGGCCCATCAAGTTGATCGCGATCATCTTGTCCCACTGCTCGTGGGTGAGCCGGTCGACGGTCCCCCACGCCGAAACCCCGGCGATGTTCATCACCACGTCCATGCTCGGGTGCTTGGCATGAATCTCGTCGGCAAAAGACGCCACATCGTCGTAGTTGGCCACATCCAACGCCCGGTACTCAGCGACGTGTCCGCCCAACGCCCGCGCGTCGGCCACCGTCTGGGCCAGCCCCTCGGCGTTGCGGTCCGTCAAATACAGCTCGGCGCCCTGGCCGGCCAGCCGCAAAGTCGTCGCACGGCCAATTCCGCTGGCCGCACCGGTGATGAAGCACCGCTTCCCCGCGAACGTCTTCTGGGCCATAGGAGATGACGATACGGTCCGCGAACTAGGTGCCTTGCGTGCCGCCCCACAGCGCGTTGAGCCACAGCGCTTCGAGTACCCGCACAGCACGCTGCACGTCACCGTCGGCCCCCAGGAAAGCGGTGTCACCGGAGAGCGCCTGCGCGGTGGTGACTGCCAGCGTCCGCACCAAGGTCGGGATGTCATCGGAGATCGGGTGGGCGGTGCCGGCACGCAACTCGTCTTCGACGATGCCGATGATCTGCTGCACCACGTCTTCGACCTGTTGGTCGAGCAGCTCGCGGATCTCCGCGTCGGTGCTACGAGCCGCGTTACAGGCCGACATCACCGGGTCGTTGTGTGCAGAGACCGCGGCGGCACTCCCGACCATCCGCTTGGCGAATGCCGCCGGCGACTCGTCGGGCCCGCGAGGGGCGAAGTATTCCGTCAGCTCTTCGAGTTCGCGCGTCGCGTCGGCGAGGATCTGAGCCAGTACCGCGTACTTGGAGTCGAAGTAGAAGTAGAAGCCAGAGCGCGCCACCCCTGCGCGGTCACTGATGGTGCTCACTGACAACTGGGCGAACGGTTTCTCCTCGAGCAGTTCACGCACGGCCTGCACGATGGCCTGCCGCTGCCGATCACCCCGGCGTCGCGGAACCGGCACGACCGTGCCGTGGTCGGCCTCCTGCTCGATGTGCACCCTTCGACCTTGCCCCACGCCACCTGCAAAAGGAAACTTGACAGCCGTCAAGTTTCATCGAAGGATAGCGGTTGGTGACGCTTGCCACAATGTCGGTCAATGCCGGTCTATCCTTCCGCGCAGGCGTCGAGGGAGGAACGTCAGAAGTGTCAAAGGCGACCATCAGCACCCCGCATTACCTGCTCGATCAGGCGAAGCGCCGGCTGACCCCGTCATTCAACAACTTTCCCGGCATGGCTGCCGTCGAACACAGGCTGCTGAACACCGACTGGTCGCCGAGGAAGCTCGCGGATCCGCCGCCGGGCAGCGGGCTCAAGCCGGTCATGGGCGATCGGGGCCTGCCGATCCTCGGCCACATCATCGAGATGCTGCGGGGCGGGCCCGACTACCTGCTGTTCCTGTACCAAACCAAAGGTCCGGTCATATTCGGTGATTCACCAGTGCTGCCCGGTGTCGCGGCACTCGGTCCTGACGCAGCCCAGATTGTTTACTCCAACCGCAACAAGGACTACTCCCAGCAGGGCTGGGTGCCGGTGATCGGGCCGTTCTTCCACCGCGGCCTGATGTTGCTCGATTTCGAAGAGCACATGTTCCATCGGCGGATCATGCAGGAAGCGTTCATCCGCTCCCGGCTGGTCGGCTATGTCGAGCAGATGGACCAGGTCGTCTCGCAGGTGGTGGCCAACGACTGGGTGGTCAACGACCCACGTTTTCTGCTCTACCCGGCAATGAAGGAGCTCACCCTCGACATCGCGTCGATGGTGTTCATGGGTCATGAACCCGGCACCGACCACGACCTGGTGACCAAGGTGAACAAGGCCTTCGCCATCACCACCCGCGCCGGAAACGCGATCATCCGCAGCAGCGTGCCGCCGTTCACCTGGTGGCGCGGTCTCCAGGCGCGTGAGTTGCTTGAGAACTACTTCCGTGAGCGCGTCAAGGAGCGTCGCGGCAAGGAAGGCAGCGACCTCCTAACTGTCCTGTGCCACACCGAGGACGAGGACGGCAACAGCTTCTCCGACGAGGACATCGTCAACCACATGATCTTCTTGATGATGGCCGCGCATGACACCTCGACATCGACCACGACGACGATGGCCTACAACCTGGCCGCCAACCCCGAGTGGCAGGAACGCTGCCGCGACGAATCCGATCGGCTCGGCGACGGTCCGCTGGACATCGAGTCACTGGAGAAGTTGGAGTCGCTTGATCTGGTGATGAACGAGTCGATCCGGCTGGTGACACCGGTGCAGTGGGCGATGCGCCGGACCGTGCGCGACACGGAGTTGCTGGGCTACTACGTGCCTGCGGGCACCAATGTGATCGCGTACCCAGGGATGAACCATCGCCTGCCGGAGCTCTGGACGGATCCGCTGAAATTCGACCCAGACCGATTCACCGAGCCGCGCAGCGAGCACAAACGGCACCGTTACGCGTTCACACCATTCGGTGGCGGCGCACACAAGTGCATCGGGATGACGTTCGGCCAGCTGGAGATCAAGACGATCCTGCACCGGCTACTGCGACGCTACCGGCTTGAGCTGCCGCGCGCGGGCTACCAGGCGAAATGGGACTACGGCGGCATGCCTATCCCGATGGACGGCATGCCGATCGTGTTGCGTCCGCTCTAGTCGGATTCACTCAGCAGTGTTCGCCGGGCCCCGCCCGGCCACCAGCCGGTTGGCGCAGGCAATGACCGCACACAGGGCCGACTGCGTCGGATCCTCCGACCAGCCCATCGCCCACTCGGCCCGGCAGCCGTCGCTGCCCTGAACGAAGGTTGCGGTCGTGTCCTCGGACCGCAGCTGATGAAACCGCAGCATCTCCACTGCGATGCCGTGGTCATAGAGCATCGCGGTCAACGCGGCGACCGGGCCTGTCGCGGTAGCGGTCGCCGTCTCGATGCGATCGCCGAACCCCAGCGTGGCCCGGAATGTTCGACCCTGCGGACCCAACCGGGTCGCGGGGCGCTCGGTATCGGTGCATTCCCAGTGGCCCAGGCGCAGTGGTCCGGCGTTGGGAGCGTAGGTGGCGGTGAACGTGTTCCATGACATGATGTCGGCGTCCTCCCGGATTCCCCGCGGTAGCGGGATGCCGTCGAAGCGGACAGCTGACGCTTCGGGTGGAGCGGGCGGCGTCTCTGAGATGCCAGAGCCACTCGAAAATCTCAGGTCGGTGATAGTCATGTGCCGGTCTTCTCTGGTCTGCAGTGGTGACCGACGGGTAGTAGCTTCCGACCCACAGCGGGGGGTCGGTCTGGATCAGACCCCGCTGCGGGTACTGGCTACTACGAGAAGATTCCGCACGATCGCCGAGGGTAGACGCCGACGGGCGTCCGACGCAACTTGATTTCGGACGCGCCGCGGGCGCTTGCCGGGCTGCAATCCGCGCCGCCGAAAAGCCGTCCTGAGTGCAATCTCGATGCGTAACGCCGGGCCCGCGGTGTAGAAGGATGTCATGGGCGTGTCCCGCCGTGCATGAGCTCTCGCTGTGCCAAGCGATCGCCGGGGTGGTCAGACCGTACGCCGACGGTCGCCACGTCGATATCGTTCGCGTCCAGATCGGAGCGTTGCGCCAGGTGGTGCCCGAGTCGCTGACGTTCTGCTGGACGCTGGTCCGCGACCATGAGGAGATGCCCGACGCTGAGCTGGAGCTCGAGTTCGTCACCGCGGAGGTGCGGTGCCGTTCATGCGGCCAAGAATCGACGATCACCTCGCAGTGGTCGCTGCTGTGTCCGCGCTGTGAAAGCGCCGACGTCGAGGTGCTGCGCGGTAACGAGTTCCTGGTGACTTCGCTGGACGTTTCCTAGAAGTCCGTGAAAGGTTAGGCAAATGGGCAGGTTTCATCGTCACGACGACGGCACGGTGCACACCCACGACCACGCCGAAGACGGCCACCAGCATCACGACCACGGAGACCACAGCGGCTATGAGACCGGCTCGCAGCGCATCGACGTGCTGGAGTCGATCTTCGCCGAAAATGATCTTCGTGCTGACTACAATCGAAAAGCCTTTGAAAGCAACGGCGTTCGCGCATTGAACTTGATGAGCTCACCCGGCTCGGGCAAGACGACGGTGCTGGGTGCAACGCTGGACGAACTCGCCGGCGAGTTCGCCGTCGGGGTGATCGAAGGCGATATCGCCACCGACCTCGACGCGGCCAAGCTCGGCGGCCGAGGTGCCCAGATATCCCTGCTGAATACCGGCAACGGCTTCGGCGGCGAATGTCATCTCGACGCGCCGATGGTCAACCGCGCGCTGCAGGGACTCGATCTGGCCGACCTCGACCTGGTGATCATCGAAAACGTCGGGAATCTGGTATGCCCGGCGGAGTTTGATGTCGGCGAGCATGCCAAGGCGATGGTCTATTCGGTGACCGAAGGTGACGACAAACCGCTGAAATACCCGGTGATGTTCCGCGCGGTGGACGTGGTGCTGCTCAACAAGATCGACCTGGTGCCCTATTTGGACGTCGACGTCGACTCCTATATCGCCCGTGTCCGCGAGGTCAATCCGACGGCGACGATTTTGCCGGTCAGCGCCAAGACCGGCGCCGGGATGTCCGCCTGGTTCGGCTGGCTGCGACGGTTCATGGCGGGCTCGGCCAGTTGAGTACACCGTGGTGCCCGCATCGGGTGGGGCTGGACCGGCAGCGGGAAATCGCTTGACTCCCAACACATGCAAGTGATTCGCAAGACTGCGTTGATGTAGCTGATCGGCACGCACCACTGCTGGGCCCGACGGCGATCGAGACCCGAGAATACGCCGGGGCTGACAAAATCAGGCCAGAATCCGGAAACCCGTACGAGGACTCCGGATTTGCCAGAGCATCGTTGACAAGGCAGTTCGGTGAGAGTAGACCCAGAAAATAGCGCCGCGTAAGCGTGCCGACCGTCGACTCCCGCGGTGTAGGGGCCTTTAGCCCAGGCCCCGGAAAGCTGCGGTATGCCAACAGAAGCAGCAGTCAAAGCCGAAGAAACATTGATCCACATTCTATGGATCAACGCGGGTCTCAGTTGTGATGGCGATTCAGTGGCGCTGACTGCCGCCACCCAACCCAGCGTCGAGGAGATTGCGCTGGGCGCACTCCCCGGACTGCCCAAAATCGCCGTGCACTGGCCGCTGATCGACTTCGAATGCGGACCCACCGGTGGCGCCGACGATTTCCTCGAATGGTTCTTCAAGGCCGATCGCGGTGAGCTCGAACCGTTCGTGCTCGTCGTGGAAGGCTCCATTCCCAACGAGGCGATCAAGAGCGAGGGGTATTGGTGCGGGTTCGGCAACAACCCGGCCACCGGGCAACCGATGACCACCAGCGAGTGGCTTGACCGACTCGCTCCTAAGGCGACCGCGATTGTCGCGGTGGGCACCTGCGCCACTTACGGCGGCATCCACGCGATGGCGGGCAATCCGACCGGCGCCATGGGCGTGCCCGACTACCTGGGCTGGGAATGGAAGAGCAAGGCCGGAATTCCGATCGTCTGCGTCCCGGGCTGCCCGATTCACCCCGACAACCTCTCCGAGACGCTGACCTACCTGCTTTACATGGCCACCGGGCAGGCACCGATGATTCCGCTCGACGACGCGCTGCGGCCGCAATGGTTGTTCGGCGCTACCGTGCATGAGGGCTGCGACCGCGCCGGCTACTACGAGCAGGGCGACTTCGCCACCGAGTACGGATCACCGAAATGCATTGTCAAACTGGGCTGCTGGGGCCCAGTAGTCAAGTGCAACGTGCCCAAACGCGGGTGGCTGAACGGCATCGGCGGCTGCCCCAACGTCGGCGGCATCTGCATCGGATGCACCATGCCTGGCTTCCCGGACAAGTTCATGCCGTTCATGGACGAACCACCGGGCGGCAAGGTTTCCACCACCGCGTCAGGACTTTACGGCTCGCTGGTCCGCAACCTGCGCGGTATCACCGCGCGCACCGTGGACAAAGAACCAAAGTGGCGCCGCAAGGGCGACAAACTCACGACGGGCGCACGCCGCACCTGGTAGGGCGCGACGCGAATCTGAGCTGAAGATAGGGAGCTAAGTTCGATGACAACGATCATCCCCGAGCCGTCCCACGCGAAGCGCGAGCCCGGCCAACTTGTCGAAATGGCCTGGGATCCAATCACCCGGATCGTGGGCAGCCTCGGCATCTACACCAAGATCGACTTCGAGAACCGCGAAGTGGTCGAGTGTCACAGCACATCGTCCATCTTCCGCGGCTACTCGTTGTTCATGCGGGGCAAGGATCCCCGCGATGCCCACTTCATCACCAGCCGCATTTGCGGTATCTGCGGTGACAACCACGCCACCTGTTCCTGCTACTGCCAGAACATGGCCTACGGGGTCAAGCCGCCGCACCTGGGCGAATGGATCGTCAACCTCGGCGAAGCCGCGGAATACATGTTCGACCACAACATCTTCCAGGAAAACCTGGTCGGTGTGGACTTCTGCGAAAAGATGGTCTCGGAGACGAACCCGGGTGTGCTGGCGAAAGCGGAAAACACCGCAGCTCCGCACGCCGACGCACACGGGTACAAGACCATCGCCGACATCATGCGGTCGCTCAACCCGTTCAGCGGAGAGTTCTACCGCGAGGCACTACAAGTCAGCCGCTACACCCGAGAGATGTTCTGCCTCATGGAGGGCAGGCACGTACACCCGTCCACGCTTTACCCCGGCGGAGTCGGCACCGTGGCGACCATTCAGCTGATGACTGACTACATGAGCCGCCTGATGCGCTACGTCGAGTTCATGAAGAAGGTCGTGCCGATGCACGACGATCTGTTCGACTTCTTCTACGAGGCGATTCCCGGTTACGAGAAGGTCGGTTTGCGCCGCACCCTGTTGGGCTGCTGGGGCTCGTTCCAGGACCCCGACGTGTGCAATTTCCAATACAAGGACATGGAGCGTTGGGGCAACGCCATGTTCGTCACACCGGGCGTGGTGGTCGACGGCAAGCTGGTGACACACTCGCTGGTCGACATCAACCTGGGCATTCGAATCCTCTTGGGCAGTTCGTATTACGACGACTGGTCTGATCAAGAGATGTTCGTCAAGACCGACCCGTTGGGCAATCCGGTCGACCGGCGCCACCCGTGGAACCAGCACACCAACCCGCATCCGCAGAAACGGGACATGGACGGCGGCAACTACAGCTGGGTGATGTCCCCGCGCTGGTTCGACGGCAAGGACCACCTGGCGCTGGACACCGGTGGCGGTCCGCTGGCCCGGCTGTGGTCGACGGCGCTGGCCGGCCTGGTCGACATCGGCTACGTCAAGTCCACCGGCCATTCGGTGCAGATCAACCTGCCGAAGACCGCGCTGAAAGGGCCGGTCGAGTTCGAGTGGAAGATCCCACAGCACGGGTCCAACACCATCGAGCGCGATCGTGCACGGACCTACTTCCAGGCGTACGCCGCGGCCTGCGGTCTGTACTTCGCCGAGAAGGCGCTGGCCGAAATCCGGGCCGGCCGGACCAAGACCTGGGAGAAGTTCGAGGTGCCCAAGGAGGGTATCGGATGCGGCTTCACCGAGGCAGTGCGCGGAGTGTTGAGCCACCACATGGTGATTCGGGACGGCAAGATCGCCAACTATCACCCGTATCCGCCCACCCCGTGGAACGCGAACCCGCGCGACAGCTTCGGCACGCCGGGGCCGTACGAGGACGCGGTGCAGGGTCAGCCGATCTTCGAGGAGAACGACCGGGAGCACTTCAAGGGCATCGACATCATGCGCACGGTGCGCAGCTTCGACCCGTGCCTGCCTTGTGGTGTGCACATGTACCTCGGCAAAGGCAAGACACTGGAGCGGCTGCACTCACCGACGCAAACGGCGACCGGGGAGTGATGCATGGCTGATCGCCCCGAGGAGGTGGAGGGGGACGCGCAGTGGCGCTCGGCGGGCGATCGGATCCAGATGCTGCTGGACGCGACGTCGGCCGGCGGGGTGGCCGCGCGTGAGCGCGCCGAGCAGTTGGTCCGCGAGGTGGTTGAGCTCTACGGCGCGGGCCTGGGCCGGATCGCCGCGCTGATCGGCGATCCGGCGATGGAGCCGCTGGCCGCCGACGACCTGGTGGCCAGCTTGCTGCTCGTCCACGGCTTGCACCCACACGACGTGCATCGACGAGTGTCCGACGCACTCGACCGGGTCCGTCCCTATCTGGGCTCGCACGGCGGCGACGTGCACCTGCTCGGCATCACCGGCGATGCCGTGCAGCTTCAGTTCGCCGGTAGCTGTAAGAGTTGCCCGTCCTCGGCGGTGACACTGGAATTCGCGGTCGAGGACGCGATTCGGGCTGCAGCACCAGAGATTTCATCGATCGAAGTGGTGACACCAACCGCACAACCCGCGGAACCGGCCGTCATCCCAGCCGAGTCGCTGTTGGCTCAAGTTCATTCCAAAGCGCAAGCCAACGGCGCTAAGGCGTGGCATCAAGTGCCTGACCTGGCGGAGCTGATGCCCGGTGAAGTCGGGGGGTTCGTCATCGCCGACGTGCCGGTGCTGGCCTGCCGGGTCGGCGACCAGCTCTACGCCTACCGGGACCACTGCCCGGCCTGCGACGGATCACTGGCCGGCGCGGCGCTACACCGCGGTCTGGCCGGCGACGCAGTTCTGCGGTGCCCGCGCTGCCAATCCCATTTCGACGTGGTCCATGCCGGCGCCGGTCTTGATCGCCAAGATCGCCACCTGGACCCGATACCCCTTCTGGTTCGCGACGGTGTGCTGTCCCTCGCGGTGCCCGCCGAGCCAATGGGTGCGCCGGCATGACCACCCCCTTCGACGTTCTGGCCCGCATCACCGGAAACCGCCGGGCACCCGAACCCGCCGGACAGCGGTGCGAGATGTGCTCGGAGTCGATCGCCGACACCCATCAGCACGTAGTGAATGTTGCTGGGCGGCAGTTGATGTGCGTGTGCCGCGGCTGCTACCTGCTGTTCACCGACGGCTCCGCGCAGTTGCGCTACCGCGCGGTCCCGGACCGGTATCTGTCCTTTCCGGAATTCGCGCTTGATCGCCGCACCTGGGAAGCGCTGCAGATCCCGGTCGGCTTGGCGTTCTTCTTCCGCAACTCATCTCTGGGTCGCACTGTCGGTTTCTACCCGGGTCCGGCCGGCGCAACCGAATCCGAGCTCGACCTTGACGCCTGGAGCGCGATCAGCGCCGCCGAACCCAGGGTCGGTCTGCTCGTTGACGACGTCGAGGCACTGCTGGTGCGCGTGCCCGAAGACGGCCCGCCGCAGTGCTATCTGGTTCCGATCGACGCCTGTTACGAGTTCGTCGGCGGCCTGCGCACGCGGTGGCGTGGCTTTGACGGTGGCCAGGACGCGCGCGCGTTCATCGACGACTTCTTCGGCGCGATCGCCGAACGCAGTGTGGAGCAACGGCCGTGACGACTCCGAGTACCTCGTTCACCGTCGTCGACGTGGCTCCCGAACCGTATGCGGTCACGCCGATGCTGACCGCGCGCATCGCTGTCTCGGTGCCCGGCGATCAGCCGGTGCACGCGGTCGCGCTGCGTTGTCAGGTACGCATCGATCCGTTGCGGCGCGGTTATTCTGACGACGAGGCCGCCGGACTGACCGATTTGTTCGGGCCGCGGGAACGCTGGGCGACCACCCAGCACACCTTCTTGTGGCAGCACTGCGCAGCGATGATCCCCGGCTTCACCGGTGCCACCGAGGTCCCGCTCGGACTGGAGTGCACGTATGACTTCGAGGTGACGGCAGCCAAGTATCTGCACGCGCTGCGCGACGGCCTGGTGCCGCTGCAGTTCTTGTTCAGCGGAACAATTTTCATGGCGGGCGAGCGGGGATTCTCGGTGCGGCAGGTGCCGTGGGACTGCGAGGATCGCCACGACATGCCGGTCTCGGTGTGGCGGAACCTGATCCAGCAGCACTACCCCGGCAGCGGATGGGTGCGCCTCGACCACGACACGGTGGCGGCTCTCAACGCCTACAAATCGGCGCGCGGGCTCCTGGGGCTTGACGACGCGGTCACTGAGTTACTGGCTCAGGCTCACGAGGAGGTCCGGTGAGCGCCAATTGGGACCGGGCCCGCAGGGTCGCCGACGCGGTGCTGTACGAGGGTTACCTGCTGTACCCGTACCGGGCGTCATCGCGGAAGAACCAAACCCGATGGCAATTCGGGGTTTTAGGTCCACCTGGCGCGGCTGAGGCCGGCATCGGCGAGGATGACACCCTCTCGGCGCAGTTCCTTGTCGACGGCGCGGACGGTATCAAGCTGGTCGTCCGGTTCCTGCAGTTGCAGCACCGCGCCGCTGAGCGCGACATCGGCGGCGGGCGCTACCAGCCGATCGACGAGCTGACCACCCCGTCCGGGTCATGGCTCAGTTGGGACGAGGCCGTCGAAGTGGAACTGGCGTTCGGCCCCTTCGACTTCACCGATCCGGCCGCGCAGTGGACGCTGCCGGTGACCGCGCCTTCGGAGACTTCTATCGAAGCAGTCGACGGCGGCAGACTGGTCCGAACCAGGGCGAGCATCCACGGACAGCTGACCGTCGGCGTCGAAGGTGTCGATTCTGTCTGCGGCCTGAGCCGCGTCACCATCACGGTTCACAACACCGTGCCCGGTGTCAAGGATGCCGGAAAAGACTGGGCTATCGCTAAATCCATGATCGGCACCCACGTCATTGCCGAAGCCGTTGGCGGTGAATTTATTTCGCTGCTGGATCCACCTGAACGCGCCGCCGCGGCCGCCGCGGACTGCCGCCAACATCGCTGCTTCCCGGTACTTGCCGGCCCGCCCGGTGAGACCGACCTGATGCTGGTCTCGCCGATCATCCTTTACGACCACCCCGAGATCGCGGAACAGAGTGAGGGCGCCCTCTACGACTCGACCGAGATCGATGAGATCTTGACCTTGCGGGTGATGACCATGACCGACGAGGAGAAGGCCCAGGCCCGGGCCACCGATGCCCTGGCCGCGCAGATCATCGACCGCTGCGACGCGATGTCACCCGAGGCGATGCAACGCTTGCACGGCGTCCTGCGCGATCCGCACCTGGGCGAGCCAACCGGTGAACCGGGCTTGATCCCCGAGGTACCCGATGGCGTGCAGTGGTGGGATCCGCTGGCCGACAACGCAGTTCGTCCCGATATCGATGCGGTTTTGGTCAATGGTGTGCGAGTGTCGCGGGGCAGCAGGGTGCGGTTGCATCCTGGCCGTCGCGCCGACGCCCAAGACCTGTTCTTCGCCGGTAAGACCGCTCGGGTCACCTCGGTGCACGAAGACGTCGACGGTAACCAGCATGTCGGAGTCGTCGTCGATGACGACCCGGCCGCCGACCTGCACGACTGGTACGGCCGCTATCTGTACTTCGCGCCCGACGAAGTTGAACCGCTCGAAACCGCTGTTACGGAAAGGAATTGACATGGAGATCGTAGGCTGGGTGTTTATCGGCATCCTCGGACTGATCGTGTTCGCCGGAGTGGTGGTGGGCCTGGTAAACCTCCCGGATGCCCGGCGCTACCTGAAGATGCGGCACATGTAGCGGATGCGGTGACGACGGCATGGCGTCCCGCATTCTGATAGCCGGCATCGGCAACATCTTCCTCGGCGACGACGGCTTCGGTTCCGAGGTGTTGCGTCACGTCCTCGACCGGGTCGACGGGTCCGACGGGTTGCGCGCCACCGACTACGGTATCGGCGGCATGCATCTGGCCTACGACCTGCTCGAGGACTGGGACGCGCTGCTGCTGGTCGACGCGATCCCCAACTGTGGCTCGCCGGGGACGGTGCACGTGTTCGAGGCCGACCAGGAATCGCCCGATGCCCCTGCGGGTTTGGACGCACACAGCATGGATCCGGCGACGGTGTTCGCGAGTCTTCGCGCCCTGGGCGGGACGGCCCCGCGGACCATCGTGGTGGGATGCGAGGTCGCCGACGTCAGCGACGGAATGGGCTTGAGCGAGCCCGTCAAAGCAGCGGTCCCGGAGGCGGTGCGGGCGGTCGAAGCCGCAGTGGTCATGTTGCGCGCCGAGGACGAAGCCCGCGTAGGAGAGGTGTGACAGATGTGTCTGGGGATTCCCGGCCAAGTCGTCCGAATGCTCGACGGCTACAACGACCAAGTCGCACTGGTCGACGTGGTCGGCGAGCACCGCAAAGTCAATGTCGGCATGCTGCCTGAGGAGACGTTCGCGCCGGGTGACTGGGTGATCATTCACATGGGCTTCGTGGTGGAGAAGACCGATCAGGCCGGCGCCGAGGAGGCGATGGCCGGTTTGAAGCTGATGGGCTCTGGAGACAGCTTCGATGCCGGCTGAGCCGGAAGGTGAGGACTGCCCCCCAAATGCGCAGTCCAGGCCTCGACAGCCGGGAACAAGTCATAGTGGAGTGCACGGCTCCATTTGAAGGGCCTGTCACCGACCCATAGGCGGGCCGGTGGCCGAGAAGCATCGGAAGGGCAGCGCAAGATGGGTAACCCGCTGACGACGGTGGCCGCGCAAATCGTCGAATCCTTATTAGCAACCGTCGGCATCCGGGTGGGTACTGAGGAACCCCCGCACAGCACCGAACGATTGACCGACGAGGTCGAGATCCGTCGCTACCAGCCCCGCATCGCCGCTGAGACAACGCTCGAGGGGGACGGAAACCGGGCGCTCCAAGAGGGCTTCCGCCGTCTGGCCGGGTATATCTTCGGCGGCAACCACGGTTCCAGCAGGATTGCGATGACCGCGCCGGTCAGCCAGGCATCGGCCAAAGGACAACGGATCGCGATGACGGCACCGGTATCGCGTGCTGCAGACGACGAGCATGGCTGGGTTATCCGCTTTTTCATGCCGTCGAAGTGGACAATGGCGACACTTCCCGAGCCCAACGACGCCCGTGTTCGGCTGGTCGACGTGCCGGCCGAGACGGTGGCCGTGCTGCGATTTAGCGGTATCGCCGGCCAAGGAGCAATCACAGCACGATCAGCACAGCTTTCCAACGTGCTGGCTGGCAAGGGAATTCAGACCGTTGGTGACCCCGTGGCCTGGTTCTACGATCCGCCCTGGACGCTGCCGTTTCTGAGGCGCAACGAAGTAGCCGTGCCGATCGCGTCCTGAGCCCCAGCGTTGGCGCACCACCGGCCGAGGCGATCCTTTGATCGAGATTTTGCCCAATCATCGTCCAACATGCTCATGTGTGCCGACGCGGACCTCGACCGGGCAGCCGACGGCGCTGTATTTGGGGCCTTCGCCTACACCGGCCAAGTTTGCATATCGGTGGAGCGGGTCTACGTCGAGGAACCGGTGTACGACGAGTTCGTCAGCAAGTTGGTGGCCAAGACCTCGCAGCTGCGCCAGGGCATGGACGCCCAGCATGACTTTTCCTGCGAAATCGGGTCGATGACCACCGCACAACAACTCGCCATTGTCGCCGACCACGTCGACGACGCCGTCAGCAAGGGTGCGCGAGTCCTGGTCGGGGGTAAGTCGAGCGGGCCCAGCCCGCAAGGATTGTTCTATCAGCCGACGGTGCTGGTCGACGTCGACCACGGCATGAAGTGCATGCGCGAAGAGACCTTCGGCCCGACCTTGCCGGTGATGAAGGTCCGCGACGCCGCCGAGGCGATCGAGAAGGCCAACGACTCCCAGTTGGGGTTGTCCGGCAGCGTGTGGACGCGAGACAAGAACAAGGCAATGGCTTTGGCGCGCAAGATGCACACCGGCTCGGTGAACATCAACAACGTCATCACCAACGTGCTGCAGTATCCGCTCCCGATGGAGGGCTGGAACGACTCCGGGCTCGGCTCCCGCTCCGGTGGCGCCGCCGGGATCCGCAAGTACTGTCGCACCAAAAGCATTGTCGCCGAGCGGGTTACGATGAAAAAGGAACCGCTCTGGTATCCCTACAGCGCCAGGAAGGGCAAACTACTGGGTGCCATGGTCCGGATGATGTCGGCCAGAGACTGGCGGCGACGACTCGGACGGTGACCCCAGGCTCAGCAGGTGAGCAGCATGCAGCCGGCGATCGGGCCACCGCCGACGGCCGCCACCGCTACCTCGGGTCGGCGGGCGACCTGCCGCTCTCCCGCCTCGCCGCGTAACTGCAGGCACGTCTCGTGCAGCAACCAGTAGCCGTGCATGCGGCCTGCCGAGAGCTGGCCGCCGTAGGTGTTGAGCGGCAGCGTGCCGTCTCGGGCGATCCGTTCGGCACCTTCGACGAAGGGGCCGGCCTCGCCGTCACCGCAGATGCCCAAGGCTTCTAGCCAGGCGAAGGTGAGGAAGGTGAAACCGTCGTACAGCTCCGCAAGATCCAGGTCCGCAGGCGTCAGGTTGGTCCGCGACCACATCTGTGCCGCCGCGTCCGCCGACGCCATCTTCGGATAATCCGCGCGGTGAAACCAGCCGCCGGCGCCGTCGGCGCCACCGATCGCCTCCACCGCCACCGGCCGGTGCGGACAGTCGGCGGCGTACTCGGCGGTCGACACCACCACCGCGATCGACCCGTCGACGGGTACGTCACAGTCGAGCAGACCGAACGGCGTGGACACCGGCCGGGCAGCCAGGTAGTCGTCCATGGTCATCGGATCCCGATATACCGCAAGCGGATTCAAGGCAGCATTGCGCCTGCTGTTGATCGCCAACCAGCCCAGTTGCTCTTTGGTGGTGCCGTAGAGCTCCATATGCCGCCGGCAGTTCAGCGCCAGCCAGTTGGCCGCGGAATAAGCATGCGCGGCAACCAGATCGGCGACGTCATCCATCGGTCCGATCGCCGGGCGCTCACCGTCGGTCGGCGACTCGACGATTCGCGCCAACGCTGGCCGCGGCGTGTTCTGCGCTTCCGATTGTGACGTCGGGACGGTGCCCCCGATCATCTGCACCGTCCGGTACACCAGCACATGGCGGGCGCGTTGCTCGGCGACGGCCTTACACGCCGACATCACCGGCGTGAGCAAGCCACCGGAATCGAATCCGAATCCGAAATCGGTATCGCTGATCTGCAGTGCAGCCGCGACCTCGGAGGCTGGGGTATCGCCGAGCGTGCCAATGCCGTCGATCTCAGCGGGCGTGAGCCCGGCATCGGCTATCGCCGCGCGCGCCGCCTCCAGCGTGAGCTCCAGCCCGGGAATGCCGGTGCGACGGCCGATCCGCGAGATTCCGATTCCGGACAACATCGCACTCTTCTCGAAATGCTCCATCAACCCCGTCCCTCAAGCCCGACCTTGCGGAAAGCAGAAAAAGGTACTGTATTGCGCGTGACAGCCGAGCCGCAATCACCGCCCACTCGAATGCTGCCCCAGCGCGGCGGCCACGACCGGGCATTCTGGACCGGCGGCGCACAGAACCGGTTACTCATCGAACGCTGCGACGAATGTGCGCGCTGGGTGCATCCGCCGGTCGGCACCTGCCGGCAATGCGGTGGATCACTTACGGCCCAGCCGGTATCGGGACGCGGCACGGTCTTCACCTACACGGTCAACATGCATGCCTACAACCCAACCGTGCCCACGCCGTACGTGATCGCCATCGTCGAGTTGGCAGAACAGCAGGACCTCCGGCTTGCCGCGAATATCGTTGACTGCGAACCGGATTCCGTGAGATGCGGCATGCCGGTCAAGGTGCGCTTCGAGCAACAAGGCTCGGGCGACGACGCCAGTTTCATCCCGGTGTTCGCGCCTACTTGATCAGCGGGTCGCGCGGCATACCGAGAATCCGCTCGGCGATCTGATTGCGGGTGACCTCGGAGGTGCCACCGGCGATCGCCATACCGCGCGCGCCCATCACCATGCGGCTGACCAGCCCGGCCGGCCCGTCGGTGAGCGCGACCTCCGGGCCGAGCAGCGCCGCGGCGATCGCAGCACCGTCGCCCATGTGCTCGGCGAGTTTGAGCTTGGTGATGTTGCCTTCTGGCCCCGGCCCCGCGCCTTCGACGCTGCGCGCCGCGCGGCGCAAGTTCAGCAGCCGCAGCGCGTGATCTTCGGCGAGGAAGTTGCCGATGCGAATCGGCGCATCCGCCAACCGATCTGGGTGCTGGCGGACTAGCCCGATCAGCTGAGCGGCGATGCCTTCGTAGAACCCGCCACCGCCTCCGATGCTGACCCGCTCGTTGCCCAGCGTCGCCCGGGCGACCGTCCATCCGGCGTTGGGCTGCCCGACGACGTCCTCGTCGGGGACGAACACGTCGTTGAAGAACACCTCGTTGAAATCCGAGCCACCGGTGATCTGGCGCAACGGCCGCACCTCGACGCCCGGCGCCTTCATGTCGATGATCATTGCGGTGATACCGGCGTGCTTGGGGGCGTCGGGATCGGTACGCACGGTGGCCAGCCCGCGCCGACAAAGCTGCGCTCCGCTGGTCCACACCTTCTGCCCGTTGACCTTCCAGCCGCCCTCCACCCGGGTGCCGCGGGTCTTGATGCCGGCCGCGTCCGATCCGGCATCGGGCTCGGAGAACAGCTGGCACCAGATCTCTTCCTGGCGCAGCGCTGACTCGACGAATCGTTCGATTTGCCAATCGGTTCCGTGTTGGATCAGGGTCAGGATGACCCAGCCGGTGATGGAATAGTCCGGACGTTTGATGCCTGCTGCGGCGAACTCGTCCTCGATCACCAGCTGCTCAACGGCGTCCGCGGCCAGACCCCACGGCTTGGGCCAGTGCGGCATCACATAGCCGGTCGCGATCAGCCGGTCCAGCCGGCCCTTCTTGTCCAACGGGACGATCTCGCTGGCGTCGGCGCGGATCCGCTTGCGAAGTTCTTCGGCTTCGGGCGGCAGGTCGAGGCTGTTGGCCCGGGTGACACCGGCCGCGGTGCGGTCGAAGACATCCTGCGCTGGTGGGTCACCGCCGAAGAGTGCCCGGACCGTCAGCGCCCGGCGCAGATGCAGGTGGGCGTCATGCTCCCAAGTGAAACCGATGCCGCCGTGCACCTGGATGTTGAGCTCGGCGTTGCGCGCGTAGGCCGGAAACGCCAATGCCGCCGCGACGGCCGCGGCCAGCCGGAACTGCTCCTCACCGTCCTCAGCGGACTCTTCCGCTGCGCGGGACGCGTCCCACACCGCGGCGATCCCGGACTCGGCGCCCACCAGCATGTTCGCGCAGTGATGTTTGACGGCCTGGAAGGTGGCGATCGTGCGACCGAATTGCTGGCGCACCTTGGCGTAGTCGACCGCGGCGTCGACACAGTCCGACGCGCCACCGACAGCCTCGGCGGCGATAAGCGTTCGCGCTCGAGCCAGCGCCGATTCCCGCGCGCCCGAAAGGATGTCCTGTTCGCCAACGCTGACGTTTTGCAACATGACACGCCCCGAGCGCCGGGCCCGATCGAGGTTGCCCGGCACCTCGAGCGACACGCCGTCACGATCGCGCTCGATAACCAGCACGTCGCTGCCCGCCGCGATGAGCAACACGTCGGCCAGCCCGGCGCCGAAGACGATTCCCGCATCGCCGTTCGCTACCCCACCCTCAACCGCGACGTCACCACCAAGAGCGATGCCTGCGGTGACCGTGCCGTCGATCAGACCCGGCAGCAGCCGGGCCTTCTGCTCGGCGGTGCCATTGGCCGCGATCACGGCCGAGCCGATCACGGTCGGCACGAACGGACCTGCCGCCACCGCCCGGCCGAGTTCTTCGACCACCACCACGAGTTCCGGCAGCCCGTATCCCGACCCGCCGTGCTCTTCATCGATGTGCAGGCCGAGCCAGCCGAGTTCGACGAGGTCCTGCCAGAACGGCGGGCGGGCCTCGTCAGGCGCATCGAGGAGCGATCGCGCCTCCCAGCGCGCCTTGTGCGACGTCAGAAACGCGCGGGCCACCCCGGCGAGTTCACGATGGTCGTCGGTCAGTGCGATACCCATTTCGGGGCCTCCTCTTTAAACGGCCGCGAGAGAGAAGCTACGGCTGTGATCGGAGCTCCAGCCACAACCATGGCTTCTGGTTCGCGGCTGAAACATCACTTGGGGGCGAACCGCTGTCCGGCGTCCAGCCGCAGGCACTGGCCGTTGAGCATCGGATTTTCCACGATGGCCGCGACGAGCTTGGCGTACTCCTCGGGCCGGCCCAGACGCTTCGGGAAAGCCGCATCCTTGGTCAGTGCGGTGGCGAACTCGTCCGGGATACCTTTGGTCAGGCCGGTGGCGAAAAGGCTTGGCGCGATAGCCAATACGCGGATGCCCAGCGATCCCAGGTCGCGGGCCATGGTCAGGCACATCCCGGCAATCCCCGCTTTGGCTGCGGTGTAGGCGACCTGCCCGATCTGGCCTTCGAACGCCGCGATCGACGCGGTGTTGATGATGACGCCGCGCTCCTCGTCTTCCGGCTCGTTGCGGCTCATGTGAGCTGCCGCCAGCCGGCTGATGTTGAACGTGGCGATGAGGTTGAGGTCGATCACCGACTGGAAGGATTCGAGGTCGTGCGGACCGGACTTCGACATCGTCCGCTTCGCGATGCCGCCGCCGGCCGTCGTCACCGTGACGTGTAGGCCGCCGAGACTGTCGACCGCGGCCTGCAAAGTCTCCTCGGTCCCGGTGAAGTCGGTGACGTCGACCGGATAGAACGAGCCACCGATGCCGGCGGCGACGTCTTTGCCGTCCGAACCCTCGCGATCGAGCACCGCGACGCTTGCCCCGCGGGCGGCCAGCAACTCGGCGCTGGCCCGACCCATGCCCGAGGCGCCGCCGATGACGACCACCTTTTTGCCGTTGATCTCCATCCAAACCTCCTTGTTCGCAGCGGGTCGCCGCCCATCAACCTACGTGCACGTTATCGTGGCCGTGCGTGACGTTGTCGGCCAGGCGTGTAAAGGTGGGCTGTGCTGCTCATCGACGTGGCGACGACCTCGGCTGACGTGGGTGGCTCCGCTTCGCGGCTGGCCAAGATCGCGCGGATTGCCGACTTGCTCAGCCGGGCCAGATCCGATCCCGAACTCGTCGCGATCATCGTGTCGTGGCTCTCCGGGGAGTTGCCGCAACGCCAAATCGGTGTCGGCTGGGCGGCTTTGCGGTCGTTGCCGCCTGCCGCGGCACAGCCGAGCTTGACTGTCGTCGACGTCGACACCACCTTTTCAGCGATCGGCGCCGTAGCGGGTAAGGGCTCGCAGGCGCGGCGTGCCGAGCTTGTCACCGGATTGTTCGCGTCTGCAACAGAAGCCGAGCAGACGTTTCTGCGGCGGCTGCTCACCGGTGAGCTGCGTCAGGGCGCGCTGGCCGGTGTGATGGCCGATGCGGTCGCGGCCGCCGCGCAGATCCCGGCCGCCGCAGTGCGGCGCGCGGCGATGCTGGGCGGGGACCTACCCGCGGTCGCCGCCGGGGGCCTGACCGGCGGGACGGTGGCGTTGGAGGCGTTTGCCCTGCGGGTTGGCCGGCCGGTCGGCCCGATGCTTGCCCAGACCGCGACAAGCGTGGCCGAGGCGCTCGAGAAACTGAGCGGCACAGCAGCTTTCGAGGCAAAGCTGGATGGCGCTCGAGTACAGGTGCACCGTGCGGGCGAACAGGTGACGGTGTACACCCGAAGCCTCGACGACGTCACCGCCCGGCTGCCGGAGGTGGTCGAGGCGACGCTGGCGCTGCCGGTCACCGATCTGATCGCCGACGGGGAGGCGATCGCGTTACGCCCAGACGGCCGGCCACACCCTTTCCAGGTCACCGGATCGCGATTCGGCCGATCCGTCGAGGTCCCGGCCGCTCGCGCGGCCCAGCCGCTGTCGGTGTTCTTCTTCGACATCCTGCACTGCGACGGGGTCGACCTCCTCGACGCAGCGACCAGCGAGCGAATGGCGGTGCTCGACCAGATCGCGTCCACCCAGAACCGGGTCGATCGGCTGGTCACCTCGGACCCCGCCGCGGCCGCCGACTTTCTGGAGGCGACGCTGGCCGCCGGGCACGAGGGCGTGATGGCAAAGTCGCTGGCCGCACGCTACGAGGCGGGCCGCCGCGGGGCAGGCTGGCTCAAGGTGAAACCGGTCCACACGCTGGACCTGGTGGTGCTGGCTGTTGAGTGGGGGTCGGGACGGCGCCGGGGGAAGCTGTCCAACATTCATCTGGGCGCCCGCGATCCGGCTACCGGCGGATTCACCATGCTGGGCAAAACCTTCAAGGGGATGACCGACGCGATGCTGGACTGGCAGACCGCGCGGTTTCACGAGCTGGCCGTCGGTCCGACCGACGGCTCGGTCGTCCAGGTCGTTCAGCTGCGCCCCGAGCAAGTGGTCGAGGTGGCTTTCGACGGTGTACAGCAGTCGTCGCGCTACCCCGGCGGTCTGGCGCTGCGGTTCGCCCGGGTGCTGCGCTATCGCGACGACAAGGGTCCCGATCAGGCCGACAGCATCGACACTGTGCGTGCCCTACACCGGAGTTAAGCTGACCGGCGGTTGCCGCCTTGCTGGCGGGCCATGGAGGGAGGCGCCGTGGCAGCACCACCGCAGGAGACGGCGGACGCCGAAATACCTGACGGACAGCTGAGCTACATCCGCACCGACGCTGACTTGCCGCCCGTCGCGATCATCGACCGCTCACCGATCAGCGTCGGGCACAAGATCGTCTTCGGAGCAATAGCAGTACTGGGTGCGGTGGCATGGGCGATCATCGCCTTCATCCGCGGCGAGACGGTCAACTCGGTGTGGTTCGTTGTCGCGGCAATCTGCACCTACGTCATCGGGTACCGGTTCTATGCGCGGCTGATCGAGGCGAAGATCGTTCGCCCGCGCGACGACCATGCGACACCGGCTGAGGTTTTCGAAGACGGGACCGACTTCGTCCCGACCGACCGGCGCGTGCTGTTCGGCCATCATTTCGCGGCGATCGCCGGAGCGGGCCCGTTGGTCGGCCCGGTACTGGCCACCCAGATGGGCTATCTGCCCTGCAGTATCTGGATCATCGTCGGCGCAGTGTTCGCCGGCGCCGTCCAGGACTACCTGGTGTTGTGGATCTCCACCCGGCGACGGGGACGTTCGCTCGGGCAGCTGGCCCGCGACGAGCTTGGTGCCGGCGGTGGCGCCGCAGCCCTGCTCGGCGCCTTCGCCATCATGGTGATCATCATCGCGGTGCTCGCGCTGGTGGTGGTGCGGGGACTGGCCCAGAGCCCGTGGGGCGTGTTCTCCATCGCCATGACCATTCCCATCGCGATCTTCATGGGCTGCTATCTCCGGTTCCTGCGTCCAGGGCGGGTAGCCGAAATATCAGTGATCGGCTTCGTGCTGCTGATGCTCGCCGTCGCCTCCGGCGACTGGGTCAGCGAAACAGCTTGGGGCGCATCGTGGTTGACCTTGTCACCGGTGATGGTGGCATGGTTGATCGTCAGCTATGGCTTCGTTGCATCGGTGCTGCCGGTCTGGTTGCTCCTTGCGCCGCGCGACTATCTCTCGACGTTCATGAAGGTGGGGGCCATCGCCCTCCTGGCGATCGGTATCGGTATCGCGCACCCGATCATGCAGGCACCTGCGCTCTCCCGGTTCGCCGCCCGCGGCGACGGACCGGTTTTCGCCGGCTCACTGTTCCCGTTCTTGTTCATCACCATCGCCTGCGGGGCGCTATCGGGATTTCACGCCCTGATCTCATCGGGAACGACGCCGAAGCTGCTGGAAAAGGAAAGCCAGATGCGTCTGATCGGCTACGGCGGCATGCTCACCGAGTCGTTCGTCGCCGTGATGGCGCTGATCAGCGCGGCGATCCTGGACCAGCACCTGTATTTCGCCCTGAACGCCCCGGCCGCAAAAACCGGCAGCACCGCGGCATCCGCGGCGAATTACCTGAACCGACTGGGCTTGTCGGGACAGCCCACGACAGCCGATCAGCTCAGTCAAGCCGCCGCCAGCGTGGGCGAAAAGTCGATTGTGTCGCGAACCGGAGGCGCACCGACGTTAGCCGTGGGCATGTCCGAAGTGCTGGGACGGACGTTCGGCGGTGCCGGCCTCAAGGCGTTCTGGTACCACTTCGCGATCATGTTCGAAGCGCTGTTCATCCTGACCGCCGTCGACGCCGGCACCCGGGTCGCGCGCTTCATGCTGTCCGATGCGCTGGGCAACTTGGGCGGTCCGCTGGCCAAGCTGCGAAACCCTAGCTGGCGCCCGGGCGTATGGGTCTGCAGCCTGGCCGTGGCTGCGGCATGGGGCAGCATCCTGCTGATGGGCGTGACCGATCCGCTGGGTGGTATCAACACACTGTTCCCGCTGTTCGGTATCGCCAATCAGCTGCTGGCGGCGATCGCGTTGACGGTCATCACCGTGGTCGTCGTCAAAAAGGGTTTGTTGAAGTGGGTCTGGATCCCCGGGATTCCGCTGCTGTGGGATCTCGCGGTCACGCTCACCGCGTCATGGCAGAAGATCTTTTCTTCAGATCCCAACGTGGGCTACTGGACTCAGCACTCCCAGTATGCAGCCGCCAAAGCAGCCGGTAAGACGGCCTTCGGCTCGGCGAAGACACCGAGTCAGCTCAACGAGGTAATCCGAAACACGTTTGTGCAGGGCACGCTATCGGTCATCTTCGCCAGTGTTGTTGTGATTGTGGTGATAACCGCAATCATCGTGATATACAAGGTGATTCGTGGTTACGGCAAACCACTGACCGAAGATGATCCAGTGCCGTCCAGACTATTCGCGCCGTCGGGCATGATCTCGACTCGGCGCGAACGCGAACTACAGAAACAATGGGACGACATGCCCGCGAGACCGCGTAGGACACCCTGACCGGCAAAACGACTGAATTCACAGCTGTCACATAGGTTCACGCGATCAGGCGCCATCGCGTGTCGCCGTTTGACTTGTCGCCCTCCTAACACGTTGCACGACAGCATTTCTCAACAAATGTCTGGCTCAACCGCAAATTCCTATAAGAATGAACAGATGGAGAACGGCCGGGAACGGATAGGGTTGGACTGGTGCCAGTAACAACCGATCGCAGGACCCGAGTCTTCGAGAGCGACCAGCAGGCCTTAGCCAGCCGGCTGCTCCGCCGTCCAAAGCTGCCCCAGGCCATGCCGGTGGCGCTCCCCGAATCGGTTACCGACTTCGACCTCGACCCCCGCGAAACCCGGGAGATTTGGCTCACGTTCGCGCGGCGGATGGCGGTCACCATCTGGGCTCTTGTCGTGGTCTACCGGAGTTTGACGGACGGGCTCGCATTCAATCGCGAACTGCTGCTGCTCTATATCGCCACCGGGCTCGTCGCGGCCAGCATCGGCCGTGGGCGCAAAGTGTTCGCGGTCGTGTGTGACTGGCTGCCGTTCGCGCTTGTGCTAGTGGTGTATGACCTCAGCCGGGGGGCGGCAGCGCTGGTCGGAGCGCCTACGCTGTGGCACTTTCAACCACAGGCAGATCGATGGTTGTTCTTCGGAACCGTCCCGACCGTGTGGTTGCAGGAGCGCATCAAGATGCCGCAACCGCCATGGTGGGAAGTGATCATCAGCGGCATCTACATGTCTTTTTTCGTCCTGCCCTACGTGGTCGCCGGAGTGCTCTGGCTGCGTAACCGAAGCGACTGGGCAGCCTTTGTCCGGAGGTTCGTGGCGTTGTCGTTCACCGCGCTCGTCGTCTACATCGTTCTGCCCGCGGCACCGCCATGGGCAGCGGCCCACTGCACGTCGGCCGACGTCGCCGGTGGTCCGTCCAACCCGCAGTGCATGTTCAGAACTCCCGCAGGTGTGCCCCACGGCGGGCTGCTGGGCGCCATGCACCGAAGCCAGCCCGGTGCCCAGCTCTTCATTGAGCGGATTTCGACGCGCGGCTGGGGAACGCTGCACCTGCAGTCGGCGGGAGCCCTGGTCAACTCCGGACAAGCCAGCGTGAATCTGGTCGCGGCGATTCCCTCGCTGCACGCCGCAGTGACCGCGATGATCTCGGTGTTTCTCTGGCGCCGTATCAACCGGGGGTGGCGCCCGCTGCTGGTGGCTTACCCGTTGGCAATGGCCTTTGTGCTGGTCTACTCCGCCGAGCACTTCGTGATCGACATTCTGCTCGGCTGGGCACTCGCGGCGGTCGTGTCAGTGGCGTTCGATCTTCTCGACTCGTGGTGGTCACGGCGTCGCGCAACGAGATCAGCTTTCGTCGCCTCGACTAAGCCAGCGGGCGATCTTGGCGGCAGCCTCGCCGTAGAAGGTCCGGTAGACGCGGTCGGCGACGTAGCCGATGTGCGGCGTGGCGACCACGGCGTCCAGCGAGCGCAGCGGGTGCCCGGCCGGCAGCGGCTCGGTGTCGAAGACGTCGAGGCCGGCTCCGGCGAGCCGACCCGACCGCACGGCGTCGACGAGAGCTTTCTCGTCGACGATTGGGCCGCGGGATGTGTTGACTAGCAACGCCGTCGGCTTCATCAGACCCAATTCGGCAGCGCCGACCAGACCACGGGTTCGCTCGCTGAGCACCAGATGGATGGTCAGGACATCGGCCCGGCTGAACAACTCGTCTTTGGGCACATAGGTCGCCCCGGATTTCTCTGCGGCCTCCGGGGTCAGGTTTGCGCTCCACGCGATCACGTCCATGCCGAACGCCGCCCCGACCCGCGCCACCCGGCTGCCGATTCGCCCTAGACCGAGCACGCCCAGCACCGTCCCGCCCAGTTGACCACCGACCGATGTCTGCCAACCACCGCCGCGCACCGACAGGGCTTCGTCGACGATCCGGCGGGCGGCAGCCAGGATCAGCGCCCAGGTCAGTTCGACTGTCGACTCCACGTAGCCGCCGGTCGTGCTGACGTAGACGCCGTGCTCCTTGGCGGCTGTGACGTCGATGGAAGCGTTGAACGGCCCGGTAGAGGCGATCATCTTCAGTCGTGGCAGACGTTCGATCACCGCACGCGGCAACGGTGTGCGTTCACGCATCACGCACACCACGTCGAACGGTGCCAACCGTTGCACGACAGCTTCCTGATCGGCGAGGTGGTCGTTGAAGACGGTGATGTCAGCGCGCGCCGCCACCTGCGACCAATCGGCCATGCTCAGCGCGACATTCTGATAGTCATCGAGGATCGCGATCCGCATCGTGTCAATGTCCCACATGGGGTTTGAAGCGGTAGCAGGCCGGGTAAATACCCCCGACGCAAACGAGCGTGACCGCAAGTTACATCAAGAGGAAGCAGAAGCGCATGGGCGCCCACGACAAAGTGAGCAACAAGATTGACGACGTCGCCGGTAAGGCGAAAGAGGCCGTCGGCAAGGCCACCGGAGACCACGGCACCGAAAACGAAGGCAAGCTCGACCAGGCGAAGTCCAGCCTGAAAGACGCGGGCGAGAAGGTGAAGGACGCCTTCAAGAAGTAAGCCACCAACGATCCACCAGGAGGACGGCCACCGGACGACGCGAACCCGGTGGCCTTCCGCTTTCCCAGGCTAAGCGTGAAATCGGCGGATATCCACGCCAAACCAAGGCAAATTCGAGCTCACTGCCTTCCTCGTCGGCATCATCGTCGCGATCGTTCTCATCGCGGTTTACGTGGGCATCACCGGCAAACGCGGCACCAGGACTTCCACTAAGACCCGCTGACCCAATGCTGGCCCGAGGCGTCACTTGCGGCGGGTTCGTTGGCCCCAAAAATGAACGGCGCGAACACGACTTCGCGGCCGTCCGGATCACGGTAGGTAACCGCTCCGGTCGCCGCCCAGTAGGGATGGGACTCGACGGGTTGTATCCCCGCCTCCGAAAGCCGCGTCGTCGCGTGCTGTTGTGCCGTCGCATCGGGGAAGTACAGACACAGCTGCTCATGAGCATCGACCGCTTGAATTTCGGCGGGCTCGGTTGCCTCGACGATTTCGAGGGTCAGCGCGGATCCGGGCAGCCCGAATATCGCGCCGGTGCTGCCATAGCTATCGGCGAACGTGGCACACAGCGGCAGCCCGACGAGGTCGCGGTAAAACTGGACGGTTGGCTCGAAATGTGCAGAGCGGCGGGCGAATCGGATCGCACCGATCGAGGCCAATTCTTGCGGCCAGCCGGTCGCCGATGCAGTGCGGTGTTGTGTCATGGCGTTGACGCTAAGACCTCAACCATACTTCAGGTCAAGGGCAGCCCATGATGCATTCAGCCGGTGCCAGTCGATAGCAGCATGTCCTGCCATGTGCGCGGCTTTCCGGCATCCGTGCGCAGATCGGATTGCGTGTATTGCTGTCCGTCCGGAGCTAGGTAAGTGCCGGTAGCCGGGTCGTAGCCGGCAGCCGGTATGGGAACCGGCGCGGGACTGGGCGGCGCCGCCGGGGTAGGTGCGCCCTGCGCCGACGGCGTGCCTGGCGGCAATTGCGGGACGGGCTGGCCCGACAGCGTGCCGTTCGGGTCGCCCTTCCAGTTGTAGCCGTCGTTGAGCGGGGCGTACTTCTCGTCGCTGTCGCACATCGCGACGGTCGGGGCGCGTTTGCCGGGCTGGCCGACGCAGGGCGTGTTGCGGACACCGCGCACGTTTTGCGGCGAGTCCTGTGGCACCCGACAGTAGAGGTCACCGATCGGTCGATCCGGGTAGTCCTGCCAGGAAGGCACCCGCTGCTGCTGGGCGGGCAGGTAGCCCGTGGTGCAGGGCGGCGGCAGGTTGAGTCGCAAATTGAAGCTGAGGAAGACGCCTCGGTAACTCTGCTTGGTGTTCCTGTTGGGAACGCCGACCGCTTGCACCGCGGCAACCGCCTGCGGCAGTAGCACCAGAAGCTGCTCGATGCCGGGTTGGTACGTGACGGCGACTTGACCGACACCGACCAGGTTGGCGAGCAGAACCGGCAGGGTCGGGTTCAGCCGATCGAGCAACTGCCGCACTTCCGCGGCGGCCGGGCCTGCCTGTTGCAGCACGCTACGGACGGCGGGGTCGTTTCGCTGCAACTGCCCGGTGATGTCGGCCAGGTGCGCGGCGAATGCTTGCACCGAGTCCGATGAGTCGCTCTGAGCGTCCAGAACCGGCTTGGAACGGTCGATCAGAGCCAACAGCGGATCCAGGTTGCGGCGAGCATCGATCGACAGTGAGCTGGCGCCGGTCACCAGCCGGGCGATATCCGGTCCGAGTCCGCCGATGGCGGTAGACGCCTCGTCAACCACGGTCTTGAGGTCGTCGCGCGGCATCGACTCCATAACTTTGTTCGCCGAATCCAACAGGGTGTCCAGATCCGGCGGCACGGACACCCGCCCCAGCGGGATGACGTCGCCGTTCTTCAACGGCCGAGAGTCCTTGCGCGGCAACAGGGCCACGTACTGCTCACCTACCGCCGACTGGCTGTGCACCTCCGCATCGAGGTCCGATGGGATATCAACGCCAGACTTCAGCGCCAGCACCGCCGCGACGCCGGTTTCAGTGAGGCGCACACTGTCGATCCGACCAACCTCGGTTCCGCGATAGGTCACATTGCCGCTCGGGTACAGGCCGGCGGCTCGCGGGAGCTCGACCGTCACCCGGTAGCGCCCAACCCCAAACATGGCCGGCAGGTCGATATAGCCGAACACCATGACCGCGCCGCCGAGCAGCGCGACAATCCCGAAGATGGCCAACTGGACCAGGATTCGTCTGCTCAGCGGTGGCATATCAACGCCCCTGATCCCAGTGGTACGGAACCACAAGCGGATTGGCCGCGGTGTACGGACTTGGCATCTGACCGATCGTGCGGCCCCACTGCAGCTCTAGCTCCGTCAGATTGCCTTCCCACCGCGTGCCGGTGAAAAAGGCAGCGTCGAGGCGACTCAGCGTCAGGTCGATGATCGCGGTGAGGTTGGCGTAGTCGCCGCGGGCCCACTTGCTGATGGTCTCCTTGGGAAACGGGTAGGTGGCCAACAAACTCAACGAATGGGTCAGCGCAGGACCGGCGTTGGCCAGCGATTCCAGGACCGGCCCCAGATCCTTCAACTCCCTGACCAAGCTTTCTTTGGTCCGGTTTGTCGAATCTGCCACCAGCGCGCTGAATTTGCCAAACTGGTCGAGCGCGTTCACCAGGCTCTGGCGCTCGTCCTTGAGCGTGCGAAGTGCCTCCGGAATGGTCGCCAACGCCTTGTCCAGCACCGGTTTCTGGTCGGCGAACTGGCCGACAACGTTGTTGAGGCTCTCGGTCGCGGCAATGATGTCGCCGGCCTGATCGTTGACATAACCGGTGAAACGGTCCAGCTGTTCGATCATGCTACGCAGGTCATCGGCACGCCCTGCCAATGCGGTGCTCAACGACTTTGCGATGTCTTGGAGTTGCCCGATCCCTCCGCCGTTGAGCAGCATCGAGATTGCGGCGAAGGTCTGCTCCGTCAGCGGATAGCTTCCGGCCGACGACAACGGGATCAGCGATCCATCTTTCAGTCTGCCTTGTGGCGGAACATCATTGGGTGGCGCCAATTCGATGTGCAGCGAGCCGAGCAGGCTGGTTTGGCCGATCGTTGCGGTTGCATTGGCCGGCAAGTGGACGTCGCGGTCGAGCCTTATGGTAAGCAGAGCGTGCCATCCCTGGCGCTCGATCCTGGTGACGTTGCCTACCGTGACATCGCCCACCTGCACGCGGGAGTTCTGTTCGAGAGTGCCCACGTCGGGCAGTTGCGCCTGAATTGTGAACGCCCCCGGGCCCCGGCCGGCAGTGCCAGGCAGGGGTATGGAGTTCAGACCCCGCCACCCACAGCCCGGCAACGTGAGAGCCAGTGCCGCCAGCAGGCTTATCGCGGCGTGTCGCCAGAGTGTGGTCGTCATGAGCTACCTCCGTTAGGCAGCATCAATCCGCGCAGGCCGTCGGCGGGGTTGGTCGGCAGCGGCGGATGGTCTTGACCCGCGGAGTCTTTCGTGGGCATCGGCGGCACGTAGTCTGGCCGCATCCAGTCCTCGCTGTAGGTCACCTCGTTGGGTCGCGCGGTGGCACCAACGATTGTGTTCTCGCCCAACGGCGGGAAGTTGTACTGACGGTTCTTGATGATCGGGGCCAGATACTGAACGCACAACTTCGCCGACTGCTCGGCACCCAAGCGCGCCGCCGCCTGAATCGCTCCGCACAGGAAGGAGATCGGGTTCGCGAAGTTGTTGATCGCCGGCGCGCCGCTCAGCGTGCCCTGCGCGGGTTGGTAGATGTTCAAGAAGTTCTGCAGCTCGGTCGGGGCGATGTGCAGGGTTTGCTTGATGTCGTCAAGGCTGCTGTTCACCACCTGTGACACCGACGCCAGCTTGTCAGATGTCGAACCCAACGCTTCCCGGTTTTCGGCCACGAACGTTGTGACGTCGCCGACCACATCACCCAGGGCCGCAACGGCGTTACCGACCTCGTTCGGGTCGTTGGCCAGCAACCCCGTCGCCGAGGCGAGGTTCTGGTTGAGCTGTCGGATCAGATCGCTGCTGTCCTGCAGCGCCGAAACCAGGATGGACAAGTTCTTAACGGTGGTGAAGATGTCGCTGCTGTGGTCGCCGAGCGCGGAAACCGCCTGAGACAGCTTGACGATGGTGTCCCGGATCGTCGCTCCCTGGCCCCGCAAGTTGTCCGCGGCCGTACTCACCAGCGCGCCAAGCGTACTGACGCCGCCGGGTCGGGTCGGTTGCAGCATTTGGGTAAGCTTTTCGAAGTCCCGTCGCAGATCGTCCCACTCCACCGGAACCGCCGTGCGCTCTTGCGGAATCACCCCGTCGTTATGCATCTGAGGTCCACCGGTGTAGGCCGGGGTCAGCTGAATTGCTCTCGCGGTGACCAACGACGGAGACACAATCACCGCCATCGCCTCGGCGGGTACCCGGTATTTAGCCTGATACCAGAAAGTGATCTTGACGCGCCGAGGCTGCGGTTCAATCCTGTTGATCTTGCCGACCGGCACGCCGAGGATGCGCACCTCATCGCCGACAAAGATGCCGTTGCTGTTGGCGAAGTACGCAACGACCGTCGTCCTGCGGACTGTGCTCGACGAGTGCCAAATCAGTAGCACCCCGGCCGCCAAGCTGAGCAGCAGCATGGCCGCCAGACCGATGCGGGCGTTGGCGCGTTTCATTGCCCGGCCCTCGTCGGCGCGGGCGGACCCGGCGGCGGCCCGCCCGGTGGTGGCGCAGGCGGCGGCTCACGGTACGGGTAACGCGGGTCACCCGGCTTGCCGGTGATCGCGTCAGGAAGGTTGCGCCTGGGCTCTCCGCCCTGACCGGTGCGTGGGTAGGGCATCGGCAGCGGCGGCGTGGCCGGCTGACCGACCTGCGGATCGGTAAGTTGTGACGGCAGTAGCACATTGGGGTCGAGGCCTAGATCCGAGAAGGCGGCATCGACGAACGGCTGAATGAACTGCCCGGGGATCAGGTTGGCGATGTAGAAGTTGAACCACGGACCCGAGGACATCGACTCACCCAGCGACAGCGCGTAATCGTTGAACTTCTTTATTCCCAGACGCAACCGCTCCTTGCGGTTGTCGATTATCGTCAAGACCTCGTTGAGTTTGTCCAAGGCAGGCTTAAGGGTCTGGCGGTTCTCCGAGATGACCCCTTTGAGCTGCCGGCTTACCCCGGCAATGTTGCCGGAGATCTGGTCTAGTGCACGGCTTTGGCCTAGCAGCTGGACAAGCACCGCGTTGCTGTCGGCCACCAGGCGGGCGATCTGGTCGCTGCGCTCCGAAAGCACCGCAGATGCTTTGCTGGCGTTGGCCAACAAGTTTCGCAATTGCGTGTCACGCTCGTTCAGTATCTGCGAAAAGCGTGCGACGCCGGCCACCGCGATTTTCAGGTCAGGCCCAGCGCCGGAGAACGTGTCGGCCAACACGGCCAGCGATTCGGATACCCGCTTGGTGTCCAGCGCGCTGATAGTGGTGGCGAGATCGCCCAGGGCGTCTGGGAGTTGATAGGGCGATGTCGTGCGTTCGACCGGGATCGGCCCGGACAGCCGGCCGTCACCACGGGTTGTGACTTCGAGGATCTTGGCGCCCAGTAGGCTTTTCGTCTTGATCGACACTTCGGTGCGGTCGCCGAGTCGGATATGTTTGTCGACGTCGAATTTGACTAGCACGCGCGCGCCATCCAGTTCGACACTGTTCACCTTCCCGGCTTTGAGGCCCGAAACCTGTACCGGGCTATCGGGTTGCAGTCCGCCAACCTCGGCGAAGTAGGCTGAGTATTCCCGGCCTGATTGGAAGAATGGCAGTGTCCGGTAGTTGAGTGAGGCCAGCACCAGCCCGGCGACGAACATCAGACCGATCAAGCCGACGACGATGGGATTTCGTTCAGAGAAGGTTTTCATCGCGGAGTGCACCTTCCCGACGGTTGGCCGACCACCTTGACGTAGACCGGTTGGCCGCCTTTGCCATTCACCTTCAACAGCAGTTCGCACATATAGAAGCTGAAGAAGTCGCCGTAGAGGCCCTGTCGGTTCAACATCTGATAGGCGTCCGGCAGAGTGTTGAGCAGATCGTCAAAGTAATCTTTCTCCGCCAGTACGACGCCCGAGGTCCGGTCGGACTCGTGAACGACCTTCACCAGCGGCGGACGCGCTGCCGCAAGCAAGTCGGCGACGGAGCTCGCGGCCTCGTTGGCGTAGGTGATTCCGTTGCTGATGTCCTGCTTGCGGTCGGCCAGAGTCGCCAACAGCTGCGACAGTGAGTCGACGGTTCCCGCCAGCTGGCGGCTTTGGCCACCCAGTGAACCCAGCACGGTGTTCAGGTTGGTAATAACTTGTCCGATCAGGCGATCCCGGTCGGCGAGCGTGTTGGTCAGTGCGGCAGTGCGTGTCAAGAAGGATCGGATCGTCGTACCCTCGCCTTGGAACGCCTTGATCAACTCGCTTGACAGCGCGTTGACTTGGTCGGGATCGAGCGCGTGGAACAACGGACGGAAGCCGCCGATCAGCGCGTCCAAGTCCAGCGCCGGCGACGTCCGGTTCAACGGAATAGTCTCACCGGCCTTCAGCGGTCGGGTACCGCCGGCACCCTCCTCGATCGCCAGATATCGTCCGCCGATCAGGTTCTGGTAGCGGATGATCGCCTTGTTCCCCTCCGTCAACACCACCGAGTTGTCCGTGCTGAACTCGACGATCGCAGTCCCGGCGTCCTCGATCCAGATCTTCTTGACCTTGCCGACCTCGACCCCCGCGATGCGGACGAAGTTGCCGCTCTCAAGCCCCGATACGTTGCTGAACATTGCCTTATACGTCGTTTCGTTCTCGAACCGCAGCTGGGCAAAGATCGCCAACATGGCGAACAGAGCCAGCCCACACACCATCATGAAGATGGCCAGCCGCCAGATGGCGCCGCGCAAGTTCTCTCTCATGGTGGTGGCTTCTTCCAGCCTCAGGGCGACGGTGTCATTGCGTCGGGGAGCGGCGGTCTCGGCGTTGGCTGCATCTGTGCAGGCGTTGGGACCACGAACGGCTCGGATCCTGGTGGTGGGGTGCCTGTTTCGCGCGGTGCGCCCGGTGGCGGCGCAGGCGGTAGACCCGGGTAAAGCGGTGCCCCGTCCGGCGCGTACAGGGTGGCTCCATACGGTGGCGCACCGGGATATGGGATCGGCCCGGGTGCGGGCCCGCCCGGATACCGGACGCTGGGAGGTTCGGGTGTTCCCCTGGTGACCGGGAGGTAGTCCGCGTAAGCCGGGAAGGCGATTCCGGGGTTGGGCCGGATATCGAGCCCGGTTCCCCACCCCGTATTCGTAATGAGTTGGCGCACCGGCCAATTCTTGGCGACATCGGGTAGCGATCCGCAGCCCGGCTTGCCGCCCGGGCCGCCCTTTGCGCCGACGATCGGAAGGTTTTGCGGATACCGGTACTGGTCAGGGCCAAACAGCGGGGCCGAGTCAATGATCAGTGAGTATCCGTTGGCTCCTCCGGTCGCTTCCAGATAGCCCGTATCAAGGGTCGTCTTGGCGCCCAATAACATGCACGTCAGTTCTGGGTTGTACTTCATCAACAGGCTGGTCGTTGGGTCGAGTACGTTCACAGCCTTGATCAGGTTGTCTTCATTGGCACCGATGAGCTGGATACCGCTGCGGGACAGACCGATGATGTCGGCCAGCAGCGCGTCCAATGCCTGCGAGTCATTGGTCAGGGTGGCGCTGGTGACGCTGGCCGCATCCAGCACCTTGAGGATGTCCTGCGCGGCAGTGCTATATGTGTCGGCTAAACCCTTGGCGGCCTTCGTGTCTGCCCGGATGGCCTCAGCGCGTGGGTTGATACTGAGCAGCACCTGATTGGCATCGGTGATGCCCTGCCCGATGGCTGCACCGTGGCCGCGCAGACCTTCGGACAGCGCGGACAGCACCCCGTTCAGCTTCGCCGGATCAATTTGGTTCAGCACCTTGACCAGGTTGCCGAACATAGTGTTCACCTCGGTGCCGACATTCACCGCCCTGATCACCGTTCCGGCGGTCAGCCGTTTCGGGCTGGGGTCCCTCGGGTAGACGAGGTCGACATATTTGGCGCTGAACAATGTGGTGGCCCGGATGCGGGCTACCACGTTAGCGGGGATATATCGGATCTCAGCCGGGTCGATATCCACCGTGAGCTTCACCTGATCGTTCGCGGTGGTGATTCGGCTGACCCGGCCGACTTGCACCCCACGCATCTTGACCTTGCCGCCGCGATTCATCACCAGGCCGGCCCGGTCTGAGATCACCGTCACCGGGACAGACGACTTGAATGACCCGGAAAACAGCGCAGCGGTTAGCACAACGACTGCGGTCATAGCGATGGCGAAAATGAGCGTCCACCACGCCGGGCGGATCCCCTCTGAGCGCCGTTCCGACATCGCTAGCCCGAGAGGTTGAAATGGCCGGACTGACCGTGCACGCAAAGCGAGATCGTCAACACGATCAGCGTTAACACGATCAGCGAGGTGCGGACCGAATAACCTACCGCCTGACCCACCCCGGCGGGCCCGCCCGATGCGGTGTAGCCGTAGTAGGTATGCACCAGCATGATCGCAACCGCCGCGGTGATCACCGTGACGAACGACCAAAGCAGGTCGGTCGAACTGAGAAATGTATGGAAGTAATGGTCGTAGACCCCGGTGGACTGGCCATAGACCTGGGTCGTACCAAACCGCGCCGCCTGAAAAGCACAGGCTACCGCGACGCAGTACAGCGGGATCACCACGATGACCCCGGCCACCACGCGGGTGGCGACCAGATAAGCGATGGATCGGACCGCCATGACTTCGAGCGCGTCGATCTCGTCGGCGATTCGCATCGCGCCGAGTTGGGCGGTAGCCCCGGCGCCTATGGTGGCGGCCAAGCCGACACCGGCGACGGCCGGCGAAATGATCCGCACGTTGACATAGGCGGAGACAAATCCCGTCATCGCCTCCACGCCAATGCCGGACAGCTGGTTATAACCCTGCACGGCGATGACCGCGCCGGTCGACAACGTCAGGAAGCCGACGATCACCACCGTGCCGCCGATTACCGCCAACGCACCTGTACCTAAGCTCATCTGGGCAACCAGCCGTACGATCTCCTTACGGTAATGGCCGAATGCAGTCCGCATCGCGGCCATCGCCTCGGCGTAGAAACCTATTTGAGTGCCAACGTGATTCCAGCTACTCGCCGCGGAACGGAGCCATTCCGATCGCTTTTCGTCCCCAGTGCTGCCGCTCACTGTGGACCCGTGTAGAAGACGGCTGTCGCGACGATGTTGATCGCGAACAGGGCTGCGAACGAGTACACGACAGTTTCGTTGACGGCGTTGCCGACGCCTTGCGGGCCCCCGCCGACCGAGATGCCCTTATAGCACGCGATCAGTGCGGCCGCCATTCCGAACAGCGCTCCCTTGACCAAACCGAAGATAAGGTCGCGCGGATGGGTGAGCAGCGTCAGACCCGAAGCGAACGCACCCGGTGTCACGTGCTGGACAAACACCGAAAACGCGAAAGAACCGGCCAGGCCCACAAGAGTCACCAGGGACACCAAAGACATCGCGACCACGCTCGCCGCTAGCACGCGGGGTGCTGCCAGCCTTCGAACCGGGTCGATTCCGAGCACCCTCAATGCATCGAGCTCATCGTGGATCGCACGTGCGCCCAGGTCGGCGCACATCGCAGTCGCGCCGGTGCCGGCGACGACGAGAACGGTTACCACCGGCCCGATCTGGGTGACCGAGACGGTCGCTGCGCCGGTGCCGGAAAAGTCCGCGGCCCCGAACTCGACCAGCAGGATGTTGAGGGTGAACACAACGAGCACGGTGAACGGAATCGCCAGCAACAGCGTCGGGATGATGGATACCCTTGCTACGAACCAGGTCTGCAGAATAAATTCACGCCACGGGAAGGGCCACTTGAACATCGCCACCACGGTGTCCAATGACATGGCGAAGAATTCGCCTACCCCACGGACAGGCTTGCTGACGGAGTTGGCCGAAACCATCATCGGCCTTTTCCTTTCCCACCTGAATTTGATGGGGCCAACGCGGCATGGATAGCGTCATGCCGCTTGGTGACCTTGCAGAGTTGCGCCACCGGACAATGCGGTCGCTGTTGTTGCCTCATATCAGTACCAGGCTCTCTGTTCTCATCTCCAGCGCACTTACCATTAAGGATCAGCGCCACTCGCGGGCTTTGGCGGCTTCTGCTTCGGAGAACGCACGGTACTCCCCCGGCCACGGGAAACGAACGAATTCGCTGAATTTCGCTACATGCCGGACCCATTCGACATCGCGGACGACCGCGCGGCGCTCCCAGTCGAAGAAGTGACCGAAGCCGAATGTCGAATCCGCCCATACCGCACCGGGATCGAAACCCGCCAAGTCCTCGGCAATTTCACAGTAGATTCGCACTTTCTTATGACGGGCCATTCTGGCTTCGACGTCTGGTATCAGCACCGAGTCGTAGTCGGTCTTCGTCACGTGCCCGTGAACGGCCAATGCAGCGACGGTGTCCGGAAAGCTGGACAGCACTCGATCACGACCCTCCCGAACACCGTGGATCTTTGGTTGGCTTGCACATCGTCTAATGGCCGGAGGTAGCGACGTAGAGACCAAAGTCATCAGACAAGCGGACGAATGCCGCTTGTCGCGGCACCGTCGCGCCGAGCGCGACTACGGCAAGGATCACGAGTTGTGGGCGAGCCGGATCCATTGCTGATCGGCCGCGCCTTGGCCGACTGAGCTATCGCCCTAACGCCCCCTTTTCCATCTCGCCGGCGGCAGGCATCCTTACCGGTATGCATCTGATCAACGGAGGCCGTGACCCGGCGACAAGTTTTCCACTCGACACCGCCGTCGACGATGCGGGCGAACGTCGGCAGGCCAACCGCGCGATCGCAGTCAGCGCCGTGGGACTGGCGCTGACCGGGCTCATCGAGCTGGCCATCGCCCTGTTATCGGGCTCGGTGGCGCTACTGAGCGATGCGCTGCACAACCTGTCGGACGTCTCGACCAGCGCCCTGGTGTTCGTCGGGTTTCGCGCATCGCGCCGCCTACCCACCGAGCGTTATCCCTACGGCTACGAACGCGCCGAAGACCTCGCTGGAATCGGTGTGGCACTGGTGATTTGGGGCAGCGCTCTGGTCGCCGGTTTTGAGAGCGTCGACAAGCTGCTCCGTCACGGCGGCACGCATCACGTGGGCTGGGGCATCGCCGCGGCGGCGGTGGGAATCGCAGGCAATCAGTTGGTGGCGCGCTACAAATTGGCGGTGGGCCGGCGGATCCGCTCCGCGACCATGGTGGCCGACGCCAAGCATTCCTGGCTGGATGCGTTGTCCTCGGCCGGCGCGATGCTCGGGCTGATCGGCGTCGCGCTCGGCTGGGCCTGGGCTGACGCGATCGCAGGCATCGTGGTTACCGGATTCATCTGCCACGTCGGCTGGGAGGTGACCGCAGATATCGCTCACCGGCTACTCGACGGCGTCGACCCGGAGATCATCACGACCGCCGAAACCACCGCCGCGGCGGTGCCCGGTGTCCGGCATGCGCATGCTCGAGCCCGCTGGACCGGGCGGACCCTGCGCGTCGAGGTGGAAGGCTTCCTCGACCCCGACACTCCGCTCGCAGCTGCCGATCAGATCGGTCGCAGCGTAGCCGCCGCGCTGGCCGCGCAGATTCCCGATATGCACAGCTTCACGTGGACGGCGCGAGCGGCCTGACGGCAGCCTCGACGAGGTGCGATAGCAGCGAGTCGAGCTCTCTGCTGGTCGACCTAGTCGACGATTTCGAGGATCGCCGCGGCGGACGTCACGGCCTTGTCGCCATTGCCCTCGTCGTGCAGCAGCATGCGCACGCCGACCTTGCCGGATCGCCCGGCGTGCGCGGTGCCGTCGACCCGGAACGGCCCGACCTTGCCCCGCGACATGAACATCACGTGCCAGCTCACCACCTGAAGCTTCCTGGTGCCGACCGCGTCGGCGGCCAGGTCGATCGCGGCGGTTTCGAGCACGACGTGCTGCGGCCCGATGTGCAGCGCCGCGTCGGGCGAGGCGAGCTCAGCGCTGAGCGCGGGCAGTACCCAATGCCCGTCGCGGCGTTTGGATGCGCCGAACACTTTCCACAGGGGCGGCAGGTCGGGCGAGTCCTCGATGACTAGCTCGGTGCCCGAAACATCCATCTTGTCAAGGCCTTCCGGCGGGACGCCGATGATCGCGCCTTGCCCTTCGTTGAAGGCGATGACCCGGTCCGGGTTGTCGGCGTCGACGATCTTGCAACGGCCGTATCCCATCATCCGGCCCTGATGCACGTTGCCGGACTCGACGACTTCGACCTTCTTCACGTCGTAGCCGGGATCGACGATCTGCACCGAGGCGATTACCGGGTTGGGCACCGCAACCATATCAGTCTGACAGCCCTCCGGCGAGGCTATGGCCAACGGCGCCACCATGATTCCGCCCGCCTCGTTGCGCATGTCGCGCCGGATAGTGACGGTATCGTCGGCCTCGCCAACGTTCATCGACGAATGGTTGCGACCGATGTACCGGTAGCTGAGCAGGCCTGTCCAGCGTCGAAAAAGCTCGTCTCGGTAAGCGTCCGCATCCTCGGTCAGCTCTCTGATGTCCCGCAATGGCTTGCTCAACTCGATCGCCTCCTGCTTGTCGTGCCGCGCGCAATTGAACGGGACGCCGCGGTCGGGGGCGGGCCCGCCGGGTTCGGCGCGCGGGATCGACGGTGAACTTTTTTGCTAGCTCGCGAACTCTGGAATTTTTCACTTCGCCGACGGCAGTGCGGGGAAGTTCGTCAAGCACGATAAATCGCCAGGAAAGCTTTTGTTGGCAAATCGGGCGGCGGGCAACCATGTCGACGACATCGCCGAGCCTGATAGTCGCGACGGCTCCGGCGCCACCACGACGCCGGCAACCAGTGAGCTGCAGTTTTCTTACTCTTCCACGACGCCAGCGCCGACTTCCTCCCACACTCCCCGGCCAGAGTCGACACAGACCTCGCCGAACGAGGGCCGCTGCTGCTTACCTCAGGCACAGACGACCACGTGGTCCCCCTCGAGGTCACCCAGGAAGTCGTCGACAAATACCAACACGGATCCTCAGATAATGAGTTTCATGTCTTCGAAGGCAAAGGCCACTCACTAACCATCGACAGCGGTTGGAAAGATGTGGCTGACTTCGTACTGGACGGGCTCAACCGGTAGTACCCGGTAGGTCTGCCGGGCGGAAGCTAAAAGAAGGAGATTCGAGTATGGCCGAGACCGATTGGCTGATCGAGGCGAAGACGGCCTACGAGCGTGGCAACGCGTACGCTGCGGCGGCAGCCGCACTGATCGACATCGCCAACACGCTGCGGATTCAGAACAGTCGCGAGTAGGCGTACTGACTTGCCCGCCGAAGGACTTCGACCAAGACGTCGGCGGCCACACATTACTGGTGGAGCTAACGGGACTCGAACCCCAACGATGACCAGGCAAAATGCCGTTTCGCCCGCGGGTTTCCTCCGTCTCAGTTCATTTCAGTCCGGCTCGTACCTGCGGAACCGGATTCAGGCCTTGACGGCGTCAAGAGCGACTGTCCTCCATTGCGGCTGGTGCTCGCGGTGTGTGGGCGGGACTGGAGAGTAGCGCCGTCCCCGCCTGGCTCGCTGCGATCTTTCGTGCACACGTCCCGCGAAGTAACGTACCGACGTGAGAGTTTTGCTTGTCGAGGACGAGCCACGATTGTCGGCGACGCTGTCAAGGGGTTTGAAGGCCGAGGGCTTCGTCGTGGTCTCCGTGGACACGGGCGTCGAGGGCCTGCGCGAGGCGATCGACAACAGCTTCGACGTTGTGGTGCTCGACATCATGCTCCCGGGCCACAGCGGATATGAGGTGCTGCGTCGAATGCGGGCGCAGGACGTGTGGACACCGGTGCTCATGCTGACTGCAAAGGACGGCGAGTACGACCAAACCGATGCGTTCGATCTCGGAGCGGATGATTACCTGACCAAACCGTTTTCGTTTAGGGTGCTCGTGGCGCGGCTGCGCGCCTTGGTGCGTCGCGGTGCGCCAGAGCGACCTACGGTATTGACCGCTGGGTCGCTGTCACTGGATCCTGCTCGACACACCGTCCAACGCGGCTCGACCCCAATCACTTTGACTCCCCGCGAGTATGGGCTGCTCGAGCTTCTGATGCGCAACAAAGACGTGGTGGTGACGAAAGCCGAGATATTGCGCAATGTGTGGGATGCGCACTATCAGGGCCCTGACAATGTTGTAGAGGTCTATGTGGGGTATGTGCGCCGCAAGATCGACGTCCCTTTCGATACCAACACCATTGAGACGATCCGAGGTGTCGGTTACCGGTTGGTTTGTTGAGGCAACGTCACAATGATTGTGGTTCCGCCGCCGCTGCGGTCGTCGATATTGACCGTGCCGCCATGCGCGGCCACGACCTCGGCGACGATCGCCAAGCCCAGGCCGGTCCCTCCGCCACTGCGGGCGCGGTCTGCGTCTAGGCGCACAAACCGTTCGAAGACCCGGGCTCGGTCGGCCGCGGCAATGCCTGGTCCGTCATCGCTGACGGTGAGTATGACATCACTGTCTCGGCCGCCAACGTAGATGTCGACATGCGATGTTCGCATGGCGGACAGCGTTATCCACGAGGTTGCGAATCACCTGCGCGACGGCCGCACGGTCGCCGATCAAACGCGCCGCAGAGATTGCGGTGTGGATCGTGCAGCCGTCGCGCCGCACGCGAGCAGCCTCCACTTCGGTGAGTTCGTCGAGCGGCACCTCCTCTTTGCGCACCGCAAGGCTCTGTTCATCGGCACGGGCCAGGAGAAGCAGATCCTCGATCAGCACCCGCATGCGCTGCGCCTCGGGAAGCAGGGTGTCGACGGCCAACTCCGCATCAAGCAACTCCGGATGCGCCTCGGCGACTTCCAAACCGGAGATGATGGTGGCCAGCGGGCTGCGCAATTCGTGAGAGGCGTCGCTGAGGAACTGCTGTTGCGCTCGATGGCCGGCTTCGAGGCGCGCGAGCATCTCGTTCATAGTGACTGCCAGGGCGGAAATTTCGTCACGCCGGGTGGACACGGGTACCCGCTCGGCCAGATCGGAGGTTGAGATTTCAGCCACCCTGCTGCGGATGGCGTCCACCGATTGCAGTGACCGGCGAACCAGCCGGTAGGTGGCGGTTGCTGCTACCCCGACGATGACCGGGGCGACGCCGGCCACCAGCAGCGCAACGATCCGTGCAGTCGACTCGACCGCCTCGCTGCCGCCGCCGACGAGCACTGTGTACTCACCGGATGCAGCGTTGACCTTCTGACCGCTCACGCGCATATCGTCGTTGGGCACCGCATCGTCTGGCATGCCGCGGCGCAAGTTGAAGTCAAACTCGCTGATGGGTATCAGAGGTGTCGCGGGCGCGGAACCGGCTCGCTTCACCACGTTGCCGTCAGGGGCTATCAATTGGATTGCGACCACGTGCTGGTTGGTGGTGAGAAGCGCGCTGTCGAGATTGTCGGGCGAAGCCAACTGCAGGGCGTCAACAATGGCGCGAACTCTGCCCGCGGTGGCGTCGTCGATACCGGCTAGCGACGACCGATACAAGGTCAGGTCAAAGGCCGCGCCCGCGAAGGTAAGTGCGACCAGCACGACCACCGCTGAGATCGCGGCTGAGCGAGCGGAGATACCCAAACTGGGCAGCCGCTTCCGACGCGCGAGCTTACTTCGTCGCAACGGCCAGGTAGGCACCCACACAGTCTGATTCTCCGGGGCTGAGGGCCGGCTGAGAACAGCGAAAGTCACCATCCCGTCCCGCGCCGGGCACCAGCCCGATCGCCTTCCTCAGCGGCTTCTCAGCGACCTGCTCATACCGTGGCGCTCCCACGTTGATGGTGATCGCAAGGGAGGGATGTTGAGCTACCACATCGATACGGCCCCCCAGCCCATGGCATGCCGACCGACCACTGATTTCCACGGCACCGGACCTTTCGCCGAGTCCGAGGCCAGGGTTCTGAGCAAGCCACGGTTGCGCGGATGGATCCATCTTTACTGCGCCTTCGCGGCGCTGGTAGCCGGTTCGGCGTTGGTCGCGGTGTCGTGGGCTGTGGCATCGACGCGAACTGGGTACGCGACATTGGCCTACGCGCTGGCAATCGTGGCGATGTTTGCCGTAAGCGCCACATATCACCGTGTCAGTTGGGGTTCGACAGCCACCAGGAACTGGATGAGGCGGCTGGACCACTCGATGATCTTTGTGTTCATCGCCGGCACCTATACGCCGTTCGCCGAGCTGGACATGCCACCGTCGAATGGGCATCTGGTGTTAGCGATCGTGTGGGGTGGGGCGCTGGCGGGAATTGTGTTGACGCTGTTCTGGCCCGACGCTCCACGCTGGCTGGGCGTGGCGCTCTATTTGCTGCTGGGTTGGGTAGCGGTTTCGTACTCGGGGACGATCCTGCATAACGCTGGGGTGGCCGCGGCGGTACTGCTCGCGGTCGGCGGCGCACTTTACAGCCTTGGTGCGGTGTCTTACGCACTGCGCCGGCCCGACCCGTGGCCTGAGACCTTCGGCTATCACGAGATATTTCATGCGTGTACCGCAGTCGCGGCGATTTGCCACTTCGTGGCGGTCTGCGTCGCGGTGTTCTAAGACAAGTCGTCTGGTACGGGGAGGTCCTTGATGCGTCGCATCCGTCGTCGCTCGACAACTGCTGGATTGCAAGGCACGTCCGTTGGTAGAGGTTGAAATCACTACTGACACAGGATATGTCGGCCGCGGCGCGTCCCCTGCCGGCACTTCGGTCGGCGCGCACGAGGCCTTTGTACTGCGTGATGGCGACCCGGACGAATACAACGGGCTGAGCGTATACCAGGCGATTTCCGCCGTGACCGACGAAGTCGCTCCCGTTCTTGTCGGCGCCGAACTCGACGACCCGCGGACCCTAGACCGGGTCCTGATCGAGCTCGACGGCACGCCGGACAAGCACCGGCCTGGCGGAAACGCCATCTACTCCACCTCGATCGCACTGTTGCGCGCTGCGTCCGCGGCGGCGGGCGTACCCACCTATACCTACGTCGGTGCACTACTGGGACTCAAACCGCCCACCACCGTGCCGGCGCCCAGCTTCAACATGATCAACGGTGGCCGCTACGGGGATATCTTCCAGACGTTCATCGAGTTCCTCGTCGTGCCCTATCGTGCCGAGTCCATCGAGTCGGCGGTCGAAAAGGGTGTGCAGCCTGTTCGGGGTGCTGGGCGAGGTGCTTGCGCGACAGCTTGGCCGCGCGCCACTGATCGCATCGTCCTACGGGTACGTCGCTCCGTCCAGCGACCCGCGCGTCGTCATGGAGGTGCTGGCCGAGGCCGTCGAGCGCGCCGGTTGTGCCGATGTCATGGCGTTTGCACTGGACTGTGCGTCCAGCGAGGTGTACGACAAGCGCACGCAGACGTACGCATTGAACGGTGAGCGGGTCACCGCGGAAGCTCTGATCGACTACGCACGGGCACTGTCGGAGGACTTCCCAATGGTGTTCATCGAGGACCTGCTCGACGGGGATGACTGGGACGGGTTCACTAAAGCGGCGCAGACCATCGACCGCTCGATCATCCTCGGCGACGATCTGATCGTCACCAACCGAGATCGCCTGGAAAGGGCCGTCAATATCTCAGCCGTTGACGAGCTTCATCCTCAAGCCCAATCAGGTCGGGACCATCGCCGAGGCACTGGACTGCTTCGAATACGCCTCGCAGAACGCATTTTGGCGATTCCATCGGGCCGGTCCGGCGGTGCCATCGACGATGTCGTGATGGACCTCGCGGTGGGACTAGGCGCGCCGTTCCAGAAGAACGGCGCGCCGCGGTCGGGTGAGCGCATCGAGAAACTCAACTTCCTGTTGCGCGCGGCCGAACGCATCCCCAATTGCGAGCTCGCGGACGTGTCAGGCACTGGTGCGGTTCTCCTGAGCTGTCGGCCGCTGGGCACCCTACAGCAGCGCTGCCGCTACGGCGGCCCCGCACACCGCCGACACGATCGAAAGTGCCATCCAGTCAGCCAGTTTCGGCTGCGACGGGGCCGCCGAGATCTGACCGGTGCCGCCGCGGGCGGTGATCGCATCGCCCATCTCGTCGGCCCGCCGCAGTGTGACGGTGATGACCGCAACGATCAGGTCGATCACGTCTGCCGCCAATTGCCTGAGCCGGGCCCTGCGGGTGGGCGGTTTCTCTTTGGGCCGCAACCGGCGAGCGGCGTAGAGCACCCGGAACTCGTCGATCAGCATCGGGAAGGTGCGCAGTGCGAGCGCCAATGCGACAGACCAATCGTCGACCGGGATGCGCAATGGTCGCAGTCGGCGACCCAAAGTGGCGACCGCGGGGGCGATTTCGGCAATGTTGGTCGTCCACGACACCAGCGCGCCCATCCCGAGCAACACGACCGACAGCGCGGTGAAACGCAGGAATTCCAAAAGGCCCCCGAGACCGAGCGTGACCGTGCCCACCTGGATCTGCGGACTGCCGCCGGCCAATGTCGCAGTGATGCCGACGATGGCCAGCATGATCCACAGCCAGCGCGGCGGCGACGGCAGCACGCCTCGGGGAATGTGGGCGATCCACGCCCCGCCAGAACCAGCGCGGCCACAAGTCCGATCGCCACCCATCCCGGGTACAACGTCAACAATATCGAAATGCCAAATGCAATAAGCAGTTTGGTGCCAGCCCACAGCTCGTGGATAGCGGAACGCCCGGGCACGGGGCGCAGCAGCACAACGGGTCGACGTGGGCGGCGGGTCGGGTGCTGCGTCTGCGGGAGCGCCGGCAACTCACTTACCTGGGCCGCAACCGGCGCCGATTCCAGCAGACCGTCGCGCAGGTGCAGAGTGCGCGGGCACAGCTCCTCCAGCCCGGCGAAGTCATGCGAAATGACCACAACGGTCAGACCAGTGTCACGGCGCCGTTCCGCGAGCAGCCGCACAAGACCGCGCTGGCTGGCGGCGTCCAGTCCCGCCAGTGGCTCGTCGAGGATCAATACGCGCGGCGACCGCGCCAGCAATCCGGCCAGGACCACGCGGCGCATCTGGCCGCCGCTGAGCTGATCAACAGGCCGTTTCGCCAGCGTGGCATCCAGACCGACAGCGGCCAACGCTGCGGTCACTCGGGCGTGATCGTCAGGCGAAAAGCCGCCCGCCGAGGCCACTTCCAGGTCGACACGGCTGCGCATCAACTGCAACCGGGCCGCCTGGAACTGCAGCGCTACGGCGCCGACCTGCTCGGAGGCGAGCCGCTCGTCAAGCAGACATGCGCCGGTGGTGGGCACCGTCAACCCGGCCATGATCCACGCCAGCGTCGACTTACCGGAGCCGTTGCCGCCGTGGATCAGCAGCCCATCGCCCTCATGCACAACGAAGCTGATATCGCGGAGCGCGGTCTGCGCCCAAGGGGTGCCACTGCCGTATTCGTGGCCCACCCCTGCGAGTTCGAGCACCGGCGCGTGAGATTGGTCCCCCACCGTGACTGTCGGCGCGGGCGGGGGCGCGGTCTCGACCATGGCGGTGTTATCCAGCGAGTCGCTGAGATTGATTGTGCGGTCGGCGTAATCGGCCTCGTTGTTGTAGTGGGTGATGTGCACCAGCGCGGTTTGGTGACGGTCGGTCAGACCGGACAGCACCGCCAGCAGTGCGTTCCGGCCGTGCTGGTCGACCATGCTGGTGACCTCGTCTGCAATGAGCAGCGCCGGTTCCCGCGCCAGCGCAGCGGCCACGGCGAGGCGCTGCAATTCCCCGCCGGACAGGCCCCCGGTGTCGCGTTCGGCGAGGCCGGCGAGCCCGACTTCGCTAAGTAATCGGTTGACATCGGTGGTCTTGCCGGGAGGCAGTCCCCACACCACGTCGTCGGCGACCCGCGTGCCCAGCACCTGGCTTTCTGGGTGCTGCATGATGACGGCGGTGCCACCGAGTTGACCGAGACCCACCGCACCAAGGCGTTCGACCGTGCCCGAGGTCGGTTGGCGGCCGGCCAGGATCAGCATCAGCGTGGTCTTCCCGGAGCCGTTGGCACCGGTGACCGCAATGTGTTCGGCTGGTCGCACATCCAGGCTGACCGCACGCAGTGCGTCGTAGTCGGTGTGCGGGTAACGCAGCCGCACCTCGTCCAGCCGCACCGGGACCGGCTGGATCGGCCCAGTGCCGACCGACGCGTCCAGTTTGTGCACATCGGGAATGCCGCCCAGCCGCTCCAGCACGCGCGAGAGCACCCACCAACCGATCAGCGAGGCGCCCATGATCGCGACGACGGCGATTCCCACGGCGAGCCACTGCCAGTAATCCAATGCTCCGGCGAAGATCCGCTTGACCTCCTGCGCGACCGCCTGCAGGTGCGGCACCCGCGCCAGGACTGTCGCGACTCCGTCCACGGCGGCGGTGACCGCATCGAACAACAGCTGCCGAAGCGGCGCCAGGACCGTCAACGCGATGACCACTGCGGCACCGGCGACGACACCGGCGGCAAAGGATGTGGCGGCGACGCTTGGCGCGCCGTGACCGCGGCGTTTCACGATACCGGCCAGCCCGCCGACATAGGCGCAGAGCGCGACCGCCCCGAATCCGCTCAAGCCGACTACCAGGAAGCCGATCACAGCGGCTGCGACCGTCGCGGTGATCACAACGCGGATCCGAAAGCGGTAGGCCAGTAGCCCCATCGGCACGGCGCCCAGGAGCCCCAGCCCACCTGCGTGTGGGAGGACGACCGCAATGATCGCAATCGCCGCGCACAATGCGCCCATCACCGATGCCTGCGCCAGTTCGCTGGGTCGTAGCGATCGAGCCTGACCAAATCGGCTCATCGTCAGCGTGTAACAGTCGTCGGCATCAACCTGATGATGCGCCCAAACCATTTGCCGCGTCACCTACTCGAGCCCGCAGCCGGCGTGCCCGGTAGGCGAAAGCAACCTGTAATAAACATAGGAGCGCGAGCATATAAACGGGTCGCTGAGAACTTGTTGAGAAAGTCGCTGACCCCGACGTCCCTAGGCTACGCCATATCCCGGCTGCCGTGTTCTCGTCAGATCCGCAGCCCAGCCTAGATGCGAAATTCGTTGTAATTCTGCGGTTTTCGCTGTTAGCGAGTGCACGATCTTCGCCACCCGTCGTTGAGAAGCAACTGTGGTCGTGAAGTCGTCGACATTGTCGTCAGTCAAACTTCGTCACGATCGACCCCCGCGCGGCAGTTCAGCGGCGCCACGATCGCATACGAAGTGTTTTTCCACCCCAGCAGGCCCCTGGGTGTCACTAGCCCGCGCCCCGCCTGTCCGCTCCCGCGTGGCGTGGCCCCGGTTCTTTAATTGCTGACGTCGACGCGGCGGCTACGGCAGCGGGGCCTGGCTGCAAGCCATACTGATAATTTGCTAAGATAGCCAATACCGTACTATAGGATTGGATATGATGATATATCATACTGCTAGTCCAGAACCGTTTACCAACCACCGAAAGGACAGGCGACGAAACGCCCACGCGGGTATGCGACGATCCGGATGCACTTGATGACGAGCTACTCCGGTCACTCATCTGCCGCGTAAAGCAGTTGACGTCAAGCGCTTACAATGACTTTGAGCGCGCCATTCCAGATGGGCTCCCATCTGAGGCCGCTATCCCCCAGCCATGACGGACCGCTTTTTCGACCCCGACCGCCACGCCGCTCTAATCGAGGGCGCCATCTGGGACAGAACACGAGGCGAACACGAAAGCGCCATCCAAATCCTCAAGCGCATTGAGAGCCGGATAGGCGTCCGCTACCTAGTCCAAGGCTTACAGTCTGGGCGCCAGTGGCACGTCAACCACGCAACCCTCCTAGGCTCATACCATCCCAGGGAAGCAACCACTTGACGAGTCGGTGGAGCTAAGGGGACTTGAACCCCAGTCTTGTCCAGGGGAAACATGGCCTTAGCTGCGGTTTCGTTCCGTCTCGGTCCGTCTCACGCTGTGACGTTATTGCTAAATCGAAGCAGGCCAACGTCTCTGGGTCGCGTGGGCCGACTAACACACTTAACCGAGGGGGGTTCATCGATACCGGTGTCAGGGGCCAGACCTCGAGCCGTCCGACCAATCTGCCCCGAGCTTCATAGAACCCACATAACTACGGCAGGACTCGGACACAGGTTCCTCCGCGACGATCAGTTAGCGGTCCGCGTCGTCTGTCCCCCATCAGACTATGGACGGCCGCCACAATATTGGAGGCATGATCGTGGATATCGTGCTCGGAATTTCGATGGCACCAGACTCGCTTCAAATGGTATTGCTGCAAGGCGAAAACGCCTACGGCGCAACGGTAGACGAGCGAGAGCTCACCGGCACCATTGCCGACGACTCGCCCACGGTCAACGCGGCTGATCGGGTGCTTGACGCCATCCTGGCCACCCGCAAGGATGCAGCCGCTGCCGGCATTGACTTGTCCGCCGTCGGGGTGGCATTCACCGACCAATCCGAAGCAGCGGTCCTACGCGACGCGCTAACCGCCCACGAGCTTGAGAACGTCATGCTGGTTTCGGCGTTTCTGGCCGCGACCGCGTTGACTCAATTTGTCGGCAGGGCAATGGGTTACGACCGCACCGCGGTGCTTTTCGTGGAGCCGGACACCGCCACCTTGGCCGTTGTCGAGACCACCGACGGCTCGGTCGCCGATGTCCGCAAAGCACAGTTGAACAACGAATCCGCTGCGACCGCAGAGCTGCTGGAGATGGTCGCGGGGCTCGACGAGCTGCCTACGCGCCCGGACGGCCTGTTTGTGGTCGGCTCAGGCGTTGACATCACGCCGATCAAGCCGCAACTGGAAGAGGCGACGTCGCTTGCCGTGAGCGCATCGGAAGAGCCCGAGACAGCGCTGGCCCGCGGAGCGGCCCTGGCGTCCGCGACGTTGTTCGCATCGGCGACAACGGCGCTCGCCTATGCGCAAGACCCCGGCACGGGTTCGCTCGAAGCGTCTGGCCTACCCGAATATCTGAGCGTCACCGATGCCGAACTGGGCGAGGACGACGTCGCGTACAGCGCTGTGACGGACGAAGAAGCCAGTGCCCCGACTGTCGTCATAGACCCCTTGGGTGAGAGCGCGCCCCGTCGCGGGCGGGTCCTGCTGGTCGGAACTGCTGTGACGGTGGCCGCGATCAGCGCTGCGCTGGCACTAGAGGTAGCACTGGGCGTCGGCCTCCGCTCCACGGTCGGTTTGCTGCCAGCCCCGCTCCAGAGCCTCATCGCCCCAGTCGAGCAGGCAATCGCGCCTGAGCTGGGGCCGGTGACGGTTAAGAAGGCGGTGGCGCCCAAGCCGTTGAGTCAGCCCGTGGGCGCACTACCACCGGCGGCTCCGGTGCCCGCGGCTCCGGCCGTGCCGGTTCCGGTGGTGGTCCCCCCGATAGCACCGGCTCCCGTGCCGCAGGTTCTCCTGCCCGACTCGCCAGCGAGCCCGCCCGTGGTTCAGGCGCCGACGCAACCGTCGCCGCCTGCCGAGTCGCCGCAGCCAATTCAGGTCCCCCCACCGCAGTCGCCGCCACCTAATCAACCTCCTCCAGAGCAAGGGCCGCAGCCCAATCCTGGCAGGGGTGGCGGGCATCCGGGCAATCCCGGAGACGGCGGGCCTGTTAACGGCCCAGGCCCGATCCACGGGGCTCCCGGCGGCGGTGGGCCCCACGGCGGCGGACCTGTCAATGGGCCCGGCCCCGGCCACGGAACTCCCAGCGGCGCTCCTCCTGAAGGCAGCGGGCCAGTCGGCGGAGGTGAACCCCATAGCGGCGGCGCGGGCCACGGAACTCCCGGCGGCACTCCTCCTGAAGGCAGCGGGCCAGTCGGCGGAGTTGAACCTGACAGCGGCAGCGGGCCGGTCGGCGGCAGCGAAACCCCGGGTAGCAGCGGGCCAGTCTCCGGCAGCGACAGTGGCAGCAGCAGCAGCTCCCCCAGCGACAGTGGGAGCAGCAGCAATAGCGGCAGCAGCTCCCCCAGCGACAGTGGGGGCAGCAGCAATAGCAGCTCCCCCAGCGACAGTGGCAGCACCAGCTCTGGGGGCGGCGAGTGACGTTGGCGGGTAGCGAGATCCCAATTCGCTACTGCATAACCAGATGACGTTGGTCGCGTTGGTATTTTGGGCCGACCTGCATGGATTCCGTTGGAGCTAAGGGGACTCGAACCCCAGCTTTGACCAGGCAATTTACCGTCTTACCTGCGGTTTCGTTCCGTCTCGTTCCGATTCGCTCCCTCTCGTTACCTGCGGTTTCGTTCTCGGGTCTTGACGGCGTCAAGAGCGGTGGGGTCATCAGGACCGCCTCTCACCAATTGCCGTTGTTCTGGGTCGGGCAGTACGCCCGGCGGCAGCGCGGACTTTGACGGCTCATGTCACCCGCACTGAGTTGCCTCGGGAAGGTGTCGAACCATGCTGAGCGCCGAACGCAACTGCGTGCCGAGGGCGCCAAATACCAATACCCGACGGGGTCGTCCACGACGAAATCGTCGGCGAACTGCGACCTCCAAACGGCCGCGCATTCAATGAACTTCACGTCCGCTACGGAGTAAGAACGGCCAGCGTCCCTACCGATCCCAACGACGCGGTGGCCTCGGCGATTGTCGGCGGTCACCGAGCGTGCTTTGTGGTTGGCGCGCGCCGGTTATTTCGCGGAAATTGGCATAGCGAGCGCCGCACGAACAGCATCGACCGCCGAAACGGCCCCTTTCCTAAGGTCTGCGAGTCGTGGCTCCGCGAACTCGAAGGAAGCTTGCCGGCGAACTTCTTCGAGCGCAGTCACCAGCCGTTGATGCACGCCGCCACCGAACATCAGCATCTTCGTAGCGCTTGACCACCTGCTGAAACCATTGCCGGGAGACGTCGTAGTCGCGGGCGACTTCGCAGCCGGTGGGTCAGCAGGTACAGCCACACGCTTGAACGGTGCTGTAGAGCGAATCCCCGGCTAGCGCTGTTGCTGATATACCGCCGAGATTCTCGAGCTCTTCATCAGAAATGTCAGTGGTAAACACGTCATCGAAAGTTGCGACGGTGGTGCCCATAGCCAATTCCTTTCAGCTGCCCTCACCGGCGCGTCAATCGCCACCGGTAGCGAAACCATTTAATTCTCTGACAGTATCCATAGGCCCCGCTGCTGGTGGTTGAATATATTGAGCTTTCTCTATGAATTTGCTGGCCTGGTGCACACCTGGTGGGATGCAGGCCGTGCTAGATCGACTCGGGAGATCGGATGGAGGCTGGCTACGCGCGCGTGCTGGCACGCGCCGCAACGATCGACGAGCTGCTATCCGACGCCTATCAGCCGCTACCCGGGCAAAAGGGCGACGCTGACCTGGCAGGACGCCGTCTCGCCGCCTGGTGCCGAGCGTCGGCCAGCGGCGACTGGTCGTTGTTCGCCAGGCGGCTGCACCGGGACGGGCTGTCGATCCCAGATGTGCTAGCCAGGTTCGCCACCGTCCGCCGCAACCCTTCCGTCCCTGCACCCGCGTGGATGGACGACGCCGCGTGGGTTAGCGCAGCCGTACAGCTACCCGACGACCCCGGACCCGCGCACGCAGGTGCGGACGTGGCTTTCGAGCAGCTGCTCGCGCCGACGGTCCGCGACGCCCAGACCCACCTGTGGGCAGGCGTCGACCCGCGAGTGCGTGCCACCTTGACCGACAGTGCACACGCCGACATGCGTTATGCACTGTTGGCTGAGTTGTCGGGCCTTTGCGCACCGGCGCTCTACGAACGCTTCGCCGAAGTGCGCGCGCGCGGTGTCGGCTACCACGAGTTCGTCGCCGGCATGAGGGCGACGGGATTTCGTCGCCTCTTCGAGGACAAGCCGGTACTGCTGCGGCTGATGACGTCTGTGACCCGTCAATGGATCGACACGTCGCGCGAAATGATCACCCGATTGGCTGCCGATCTGCCGTCGATCCGGCTCGACCTGTTGGATTCGGATACGCCGTGTCGGGTGACGAGTATCGAAGGACGGCTCTCCGATCCGCACAAATTCGGTCGCACGGTCCACATCATCGGCTTCGAGGACGGGTCACGTGTGGTCTACAAACCCAAGGACCTTAGGGTCGACGCGGCGTGGGCGGCACTGGTCGACAGACTGAATGACAGCGGGCCCCCCGTGGACCTGCGCGCGATGCGTGTCATTGCGCAACCCGACTACGGCTGGACAGAATTCATACCGCACACGAATTGCGCTGATCCACAGGACTTTCGGCTTTTCTTCCGCCGAGCCGGAGCATGGCTAGCGCTCTTTTACGTGTTCGTCGGCGTCGACATGCACCAAGAGAACATCGTGGCGAGCGCATCGCATCCGGTTCCCATCGACCTGGAGATGATCCTTCAGGCGAGCGACACCCGATTTCACCTCGATCACACAGATGACACCGACCAGGCTTTCCCGGCGGCCATGCAGACCGTAATCGACTCCGTCGTCACGATCGGATTACTTCCTGCGTACGGAAAGCAGGGCACTAGAGGAATATTCGTGATCGGTGGCGTGACGTCGAACTCGTTACCGCACGTGACGGTGCGCTGGACTGACGTGAACACCGATGCGATGCAGCCCGTGAAGCTCGTAAACACTACCGAGACGATCTCCAACCTGCCATACATTGATGGCCGTCGCGGCAGCCTCCGCGAGAATCTCGACGAGTTCATGTCGGGCTTTGGCGATTACACAAGGTTTCTGCAGCAGCACCAACCGCGAGACCTGTTGGATGGCTTCACCGGTTTGGTGGTCCGGACCGTCATCCGGCCGACCAGGTTCTATTCCTTCCTGCTGGAGCGCATGCGGGATCACCGCACGATGGACGACGGCGTCGTCTGGTCTGCGCAGGCGGACTTCGCCGCGAGGCTGGCGGACTGGGAAAGCGATTCGGATCCCATCTGGCCGTTGCAGCGCTCCGAGCGCACGGCCACAGTCGATCTCAACGTGCCGCACTTCACCAGGATCAGCGACGGCCATGACGTGTGCGATGCGGCAGGTACCTCCATCCGCACGCAGGGGCTATCGGGACTCGATCGCGCGCAAGCCCGCCTACACGGCCTCAGTGATGACGAAATCGCCTGGCAACTAGAGGTCATTCGGCAGAGCACCGACCTGCTACGGCCCCAGCCTGCAACCGTTCGTAATATGGGGTCGCCTGCCACCACGCGCGAGCCCACGGAGCAGGTGTTCACCGCAGAGGCTGACGCCCTTGCCGCGGGGCTGTCGACGCACGCGGTGCGTAGAGGGCGGAGCGCGGCGTGGATCGGTCTCGACTGGCTCGGCGATACCGAAGTGTCACAGCTCGTCGTGCTTGGTCCGGATCTCTACAACGGCGGCTGCGGCATCGCCCTGTTCCTCGCCGCGCATGCCACCGTCACCGGCGACACATCGTCGGAGGCGCTGGCGCGTGCGGCAATTGCCGGGGTGCGACGACATCTCCGGGGCCGCAACCCGGCGCGGATGGCTCGGACGGTCGGCGTCGGCGGAGGTCTCGGCCTGGGATCGATCGTCTACAGCTTGGCGGTGATCGCCGCGCTCCTCGACGACACCGCGATCCTCGCCGACGCTCTTGCCGCGGCGGAATTGATCACCGACGACCTCGTCGCGGCGGACCGTCAGCTGGACGTTCTGGGTGGTTGCGCAGGCGCTATCCTCGGTCTGCTTCGACTGTATCGGCAGACGGGCTCCGACGATGTCTTGTTGCTCGCCGAGAAGTGCGGACGACGGCTGCTTGCCCACGACCGCGTCGGCCCACCCGGACAACGGACGTGGGCCAGCCCCGCCTTTGGCCTCCCGCTCAATGGACTGTCGCACGGAGCGGCAGGTTACGCATACAGCTTGGCGGCGCTATCCTATGCGACCGGTAATCATGAATTCGAAAGCCCGGCAACCGAATGCATCAACTTCGAGGACTCCACCTTCGATGTCGAGCACGATGGATGGGCCGACCTGCGTGGCGTCGCCGGCTCGGCTTGGCCATGCAAATGGTGCTACGGGGCACCGGGCATCGGATTGGCGCGGATCGCAATGAAAAAGTATGCCGGGGCACCGGTCGCGTCATGTGCCACCGACATCGGGCGTGCCCTCGTCGGCGTCGAGCAAGGATGGCCTGCGGCAACCGACACGCTGTGCTGCGGAACGCTCGGCAGCGTTGAGTTCCTTTGGGAAGCCGGCGACTTGCTGGGTCGTCGCGACCTGCGGGACCTAGCCACACAGCAGCTATTGGCCGTCGTGCAAAACGCCCGTACCGCCGGTGATTACCGGTGGAGCAGCGGCAGCGGGACCCGTCGATTCAACCTCGGCCTCTTCCGTGGCGTCGCGGGCATCGGCTACACGCTGTTGCGGGCTATCGACCAGTCGCTGCCCAACGTGTTGATCTGGGAGTAAGCGATGAACCAGAAGCCGGCGAGCGTCCGGCCCTACATCTGGCGCAGCGTGGCCATGTTCCGCATGGTCCGCGGAGCGGTGGTGTTGTCGATGGTGCTCGGATTCGCGGTGACGGCCTTACCGTTCGTGTCATACGCGGCGTTTGGGCCCCTGATGCAGGCGATCGCCCATGCGGGAATGGGTGGAAACCTCTCCGGTGTATGGGGTTCGGACGGATCCCTGCTGAGCCGCGGCAACGGCTCGACGTCGGGTCTGTTCGGTTGGCTGGCGACCCCGTTACCGTTCGTGGCGCTGCTCACCATCTGGGCGGTGGCATTGATCGCGGCGCAGGTCTTGGGCCTCGTCAAGTCCTGGATCGATGCACAGGTCGAGTGGAAGCTGTTGACGGCCATCCGCCTGCGCACCCACGATCACATCCAGTCGCTATCGCTGGACTTCTTCACCGGGACCCGCATCGGTGCGCTTATGCAGCGGGTGCAGCTGGAGGCGGCCGGAGTTCAGCGGTTACTAACCGTGTGCGTGATCCCGCCGTCGGTCGATGCCGTGGTGTTGGTGGTCGCGCTGGCATACCTTACTGCGCTGTCGTGGCAGATGACCATCGTCGCGCTGGTCCTCACGCCGTTGGCCTTTGTGGCACTTCGGTTCACCGGCCATAGCCTTCAGGCTGCAACGCAGCGGATGATCACCGCACATCGTGTGATGGGTGGCGAACTGGAAGAGACCGTAAGCGGCATTTCCGAGATTCAGGTCTTCAACGCCGAGCGGCAACGGAGCGAGCGGTTTCGCCAAGCTTCTGAGTTTGCCGCTAAAAGCATTGCGATGATGACGATTTGGACGAACGCGGGCACGACGAGCGCTCAGGTCTTGATCGCATTGAACACGGTTTTGGTGTTGATTGTCGGCGTCGCGTTCGGTGCAAGCCTCGGGTTGACATTCGCCGGGCTGGTGGTGTTCGTCGGTTTTGTTCCGACGATGTTCGCCGCCGTCCAACGAATCGTCGGGGCTTATACGGCATACAAGTCGATCCTTCCGAGCGTTCTCGCGACGTACGAGCTGCTCGACACCGAGCCCACGGTGCGAGAGCGGCCCGATTCCCCGTCGCTGGGAGAGGTACGCGGCAACATCGTGTTCGAGGACGTGGTGTTCAGCTATTCGCCGGCGCACAAGATACTCGATGGGCTCTCGTTCTATGTGACACAAGGCGAAACGGTGGCGTTGGTCGGTCCGATCGGGTGCGGCAAGTCGACCGTCTTCAACTTATTGCTCCGCTTCCTCGATCCGCAGGAGGGACGAATCATGATCGACGGCCACGACATCAGCGACGTCACGATCTCTTCACTGCGTGAGCGGGTATCCAAGCTCGCGCAGTTCCCGTTCTTCACCAAAGACACGATCCGCGAGAACGTCCGCATGGCGCGGCAGGACGCGAGCGACGCCGCGGTCGAAGAAGCCTGCCGGCTGGCGCAGGTGCACACCGTGATCGTCGACCCGTCCAAGATTCACCGCGGCTACCGAACCGTGGTAGACGTGCAAGTGCCGTCCGGAGGTCAGAAACGACTGATAGCGCTTGCGCGCTGCTTGCTGCGCAAGCCGGATGTGCTGCTGCTCGACGAACCGACGGAGGCCCTGGACACAGATCAGCGCGCCAGGCTGACGCGGGTCGTCCGCGAATACGCCCGGGCTCGAACCTGCATCGTGGTCAGCCACGATATGGACTTCATCGCCGCCGTCGCCGACCGCATCATCGTGCTCGACGGTGGGCATGCGGTAGAGGAAGGCACCCACGAGGGACTGTTAGCTCTCGGCGGCATGTACCGAAAGCTGTACGACGCCCGAAACGTCGACCCGGCATTTAACGGGAGCGCCGCGTCGGGGACTTAGCGGCCGAGGATCTCCCGCGCGGCGACCGAGGTTCCGTCCATACGCACGGCGGCGGCCAGCGCTTGGGCGCGTGCTGTCACGGACGGCGTCAGGATTCGGTCCAGCGCTTCTGCTAGCGAGTCTGCGTTCGGTTCTGACGCTGCGTCAGGGCTGCCTATGCCAAGAGCGGCAACGCGTTCCGCATAGTAGGGCTGGTCGAATTCGTGTGGAACAACGACCTGGGGTAAGCCCGCCCGCATTGCCTGGGTCGTCGTACCCGAGCCGCCGTGATGCACAATCGCGGCCACCCGGGGAAGCAGTGCCTGCAAGTTCGTCTCCCCGACAGATAGCCAGTCCGCGGAATCGTCGGATGGTCCCAGGCCGGCCCACCCGCGCAGGACAACTGCGCGGTACCCGAGCGCGCGGGCCGCTGCGATCAATGTGGAGGCGGGTGCCCGGGGCGCCCTGGTGCTTCCGAAGCCAAACAGGATCGGCGGCGATCCGGCGTCGAGAAACGCCTCCAATTCGGCCGAGAGCGGTCGGCGATCGGGCATCAACCAGGCGCCGGTTTGCACCACCTTCAACTCCGACGGCGACGGCCACGGCGCCAATGTTGGATCGGCCGCCAGTAACGGCCGGTCGGTGATCACGTGGCTACGCACATCGTTCACCGGGTCCAGGCCGATCGCGGCACGCTCGGCGTTGAGCCCCTGACGCCAGGTGTCGTTCCACCACTGGGCGTCCACGTCCCACATGCTGCGGTTGTCGGCGCCCTCCGGTCTGGGTGGTCCATGCACCAGCGGCGGCGAGTGCCGCGTCGACGGCAGGGCGACCGGCGCGTAAGCCGCGTAAACATAAGGAATGTTGAGCATTTGGGCAATCGAGCGGCCTGCGATCTGCATCGCGGCGCACCCGACGATCGCGTCGCAGTCGGTGGCCGCCGTTCGCAGCGCGCCGAACTGCAAGGCGACCGTAGCCGCGGGGCCGCCCGGTACCTTTCGGGGCCCCAGCCGAAGGTCGTGCCCGATCGGGAAGTAAGCCAGCCCGAAGCCGTCGAGCAGTTCCTCGTAACCTGGCGGAGCGCACACACTGGCGTCGTGGCCGAGTTCGCGCAGGTGCAACGCGAGCGCCACCATCGGCTGCACGTCTCCACGCGATCCAATCGTGGATAGCAGTAGCCGCATCCGCAACGCCTCTCGGTCGTGCTCATGACCACACGTGCATCCGTGTTCGACATATTTTTCGCATATCGAGCAGTGGAAGGTCACGCGAAGGTAGCATCTCGGCCACCTGGAACTGGATCAGCGAGGCTCTGTTGACGACAACAGATGACACTGCACCACTGCTCGTCCTCGCGGCCGGGCAGCGCTGCGGCAGTACGCTGATTCAGCGACTGCTTTGCTCGCATCCCCGGGTGCTGATCTGGGGTGAGCACGTCGGCCAGCTCCGGCGCGTGCTGACCGCAAGCCAGCGGCTCCGGCTGTGGACCGAGACCAACGGTGAGGCGGGTCGAAACGAGTTGGCGGCCAGTGGCTACCAGGGTTTCATCGCTAACCTGACCCCGGAGCGTAGCGTTATCGACAACGCATGTTTCACATTCATCGAGACACTGTTCGCCAAGCCGGCACGCGAAGTCGGCCGGCCTATTTGGGGCTTCAAAGAGGTCTGCTACGAGCTTTCAGACGTGCTGTTACTGCGGGAGTTCTTCCCCCAACTGCGGGTAGTCCAGCTGGTGCGTGATCCGCGCGATGTCTTGCGCAGCCTGGACGAATGGGAACGCAGTGGCGGGTGGAGCCGCGTCAACACCAATATGGCCCTTCATCATTGGCTTGGCGTAGCGCGCAGCTTCGTCGCCACCGCCGCTGACCCGCATCTGCGTAGCTTCATCCTTCCGATCCGATACGAGGACCTCGTCCACTTCAGCCAATCGTGGACCAAGGCCATCGCTGAACACTGCAATCTGGAGGCAGATCTCCTCGACGAGTCGGTCTTCGACCACTGGGTACATACCGCGGGGCCGCGGGGCCGCGCCGATCGGCAGCTTCGCGAGTGGTCGGACCTCCCGGCATCGCTGCGAGCAATCGTCGACGACGAAGATCTCCAGATGGTCGCGTCCACGTACGGATACGACCTGGTCGGCTCCTGCTCATCAGCCAGCCGCCCTCGATGAGCCGCGGCTAAACCGGCTCTCAACTCATACCTGGCTTGATCCGACGTCATTGCCATGTGCCTTAGCCAACCGCTTTTCCTACAATGCGGTCCAGCAACTGCTCCCCGCTAGAGTGCGTAGCGCTGGTATCGACCTCAGATGAACTAGGACCACAACACCATCGAGAAGTCCTGACTTCCTATCACCCGGGTGTCGGTAACCACCTCTACTGTGCCGGGCATGGACTTCGATGACGTGGTTGATCTCGGTGATGCTGCGTTCCAAGCTCTCCTCGCCCTCACCGCCGCGGACACCCACGACCCTGAGAAGCGTGACACGTTAATCGAAGCCATCCTGACGCTGCCGCCGCTAACCGAATGGCCACCAGAAAATCTGGACAGGCTTGCGAGACAGGCATATTCATAAAACACCTCGCAGAGGATCTCAGGCGGAGGGGCAAGATCCACGAAGGTATTGACGATTAGCTACTTGGCCGTGCCAAAGCGCCGGATGCAAATTCAACATTTATCGAGGAGACTGGCGGACTAGTACCTCCCAAACGCTACGCGCCGGTGTTGGACGCATGTCAGAACTCGATTTTTCGAACGAGGCATCGCCGAGCGGCGCATACTCCTAGCCATGAAACACGTAGCGGGGGCCCTGGCCGCACTCGCCGTTGCCGGAACCGTCCCCAGCGTGACAGCCGGTGTATCCGTCGCAGAACCCAGGGCCGAGCACGTCGTAGGCGAACAATGCATCGGCGCTGACATCGGCAGGCAAGACGTCGCCCCGAACGGTCAGGCCATTATCTGTGACAGCAACTACCACTGGGAGCCGTACGTCGGCCAGACCCCAACTGATCCCTGGGTCAGCGCCCAAAACCCCTAATCGTCCGGCGATCACCTGCTCGCTGAGCTGGCGCTTTCTCTTTCGCGGGACGGACCCGTCAACCTCAGCGCGGAATATCATCCCCCAGGGGCCAGATCTTGGCGGGAGCTCCGGAACTCGCGACTTTAGGCCAGTGAGCTGCAGTTTCTCTGTGGAGCTAAGGGTGGAGCTAAGGGTGGGGGAGCTAAGGGTGGAGCTAAGGGTGGAGCTAAGGGTGGAGCTAAGGGGACTCGAACCCCTGACCCCCACACTGCCAGTGTGGTGCGCTACCAGCTGCGCCATAGCCCCAGATGTCGTGCCCATCGAAGCTACACCACGGCCTGCCAGCCTTCAAAGTCGCTGGTCACGATGCCCGCGCGGGTAACTAGCGCAGCGGATCGAAGTCGCGCAGGCCCGGCGGCTGGCGGCCGGTGGTGATCTGCTCGGCCAACAGCCGCCCGGTCACCGGACCCTGCTTCATGCCCCACATGCCGTGCCCACCGGCGACAAAGACGCGGTTCTCGAGCACCGGCCCGACCAGCGGACGCCCGTCGGGACTCAACGGCCGCGGGCCGACCCATATCTCGTCGCGCTCCGCCCAGCGAACCCCGTCAAAGAACCGCCCCGCCGATTCGACAATGCCGTCGACGACGGCGGCAGACGCCGGGACCTCGGGACGACGCAACTCCATCATGCTGGTGACCCGCAGCTTCTGATTCAACGGCGTGCACGCCACCCGCACGTCCGGCAGATAGATCGGCCCGAGAGCCGGGCGTTCCACCGGCACCGTGAAGGAGTAGCCCCGACCGGCCTGCACCGGGACCCGAACCCAGCGCTTCACCAGCGCCGACAACCACGCGCCGGTCGCGATCACCGCGACGTCGGCGGTCAGCGCGGGACCACCGCCGGGTTGCACCGCGACGCCGTCCGCGACGGTCCGCACGTCGACGACATCCATGGTGTCCAACGCCGCGCCGCGTTCGACGACCGAGCGGCCCAGTGCCTGCACGAACCGTCCGGGGTCGACGAACCGCTGACCGTTGATGCGGACACCGACGGCCACCGCGCTCGAGGCCAGCGGCACCTGCTCACGTAACGCCGCGCCGGTCAACTCCGTGGTGGAGCTGGGCTGTCCGGCATCCCGCAACCGCTGCAGCTGCTCGAGCAGGTGTTCGGCGTCGGCGGAGCTGTGGAACAACGCTGTGATCGGCGCGTCGGTGACCGGCGCGTCCACCCCGTTGGCCACCAGGATGTCGTAAGCGGCCATGCACTCTTGGTTGAGCGTCAAACTCGCCCGCACTGCCCGCTTCCATGACGACTCGCGGCAGTTCATCGCGAACCGCAGCAAGAACTTCCACAGGGCCGGATCGACGCTCAGTGGAATCCGCACGGGCGCAGCGCGATTCGGCAATGTTCGCAGGGCGTATCGCAACGTCCGTGGATCGTTGAGCGGGACGCTGAGCGCCGGAGCGATCCATCCGGCGTTACCCCAAGAGGCACCCGCCGCCACGCCGGTGCGGTCGAGCACCGTCACCGAGACGCCGCGCTCCTGCAGAAACCATGCCGTCGACAACCCCACGATGCCCGCGCCCACCACGATCGCCGATCGCGGTTCACCCATCGAGAGCCTCCCGAGTGTCGCTGTCGGTGTCCATAGTGCTCAGGCGAGCTCCGGCGCGGCCCCTGTCTCCCACGCCTCGCACGCCGATTGCCCCGCTACCCGCGTTTCCGGGGCGAACATCCAGCCCACACCGGCTGCGAGCAGGACAACACCGCTGATCGCAAACCCCCAGCCGAAGCTCAGGTGCTCGGCGATCTGGGACACCGCCATCGAGCCGACGATGGCACCCAGATCGACCATCATCTGAAACGTCGCCACCGCGGTGCCCGTGCGTGCTGCGCTGCCCAGGATGTCGGCGATCGCGGCTTGCTGCGGTGAGGCGAAGACACCCGACGCCGCGCCGCCCACGAACGCCGCAACGAGAAAGACGGGCACCGACGCCGAAGCGCCCAACCACATGGTCGCCAGGCCGCAGGCAAAGAGCCCGCCGATCAATAGGGCGCGCCGGCCAATCCGGTCGGACAGTTGGCCGCTGGGCAGCACCACGACCAGGTTGCCCAGCGCGAAGACCCCCAGCGCCAAACCCGTCATCCGTGGCCCGCGGCCAAGCACGTCCGAGACGAACAGCGGCACCACCGCCAACCGCAGTCCGAATACCGCCCAGCCCGTCGCAAAGTTGGACACCAGCGCCGCACGGTAAGCGCGGTGCCGAAGCGCGGCGCGCACCGTCACTGCCGGCTCGGTCTGCTCGGCGGGCGCGCCGAGCGTCGACCCCCGCAAGCTGTACGACACCACGATCGTTGTGATCAGCACCGCCACGCCGTAGATCAGAAAAGGTGCCCTAAGCCCAAGACCTGCAATGAGACTGCCCACCAGCGGGCCGGCGACCGAGCCGATCAGAAACGAGGTGGCGAACAGCCCGGCCACCCGCCCGCGCGCGTCGGGCGGGCTGATCCGGATCATCAGACCCAGCGCCGAGATGAAGAACATCGTCGATCCGATTCCGCCGATCGCGCGGAATAGCACCAACTGCCAATAGTTTCCGACGAATGCGGACACACCGGTGGACACCGCCACGACCAGCAACCCGGCCAGGTAAACCCACTGCTCCCCCAGCCGCTGCACCAGCAGCCCAGTGGGTGGCGCGAAGCCGAGGCGCATCACCGAAAACACGATGATCGCGAACGTCACCGCGCCCATGCTGACCCCGAACGTGCGGGCAAAAGCCGGCAACACCGGGGACACCACACCGTAGCCCAGCGCGGCCACCACATTCGCCGCGATCAGCACCCACGCTTCGCGCGGCAGCCTCGTCGATTTGCGACTCCAACCGCCGAAGCGGGCGCGTCGAGTGGCGAGGGTCACCCGATGACTTTATCCACAACCTCCTGGGCCGCCTGCTGGACCTCGGCTAAATGCTCCGGACCGCGGAAGGACTCGGCGTAGATCTTGTACACGTCTTCGGTGCCCGACGGCCGTGCGGCGAACCAGGCATTGGCCGTAGTCACCTTCAGCCCACCCAGCGGCGCATCGTTGCCCGGTGCGGTGGTCAGCTTCGCGGTGATCTGCTCGCCGGCCAGCTCGTTGGCACTGACTTCGTCTGCTGACAGCTTGGCCAGCCGGGCCTTCTGCTCGCGGTTGGCGGGCGCGTCGATCCGCGCATAAGTCGGGGCGCCGTATTCCTCGGTCAGCTCCGCATAGCGGCGCGACGGCGTGGCGCCAGTGACCGCCAGGATCTCGGCGGCCAGCAAAGCCAGAATGATGCCGTCCTTGTCGGTGGTCCAGACCGATCCGTCGCGCCGAAGGAACGACGCGCCCGCCGACTCTTCGCCGCCGAAACCGATAGTTCCGCCGATCAGTCCGTCGACGAACCACTTGAAGCCGACCGGCACCTCAACCAGCTTGCGACCGATCCCGTCGACGACCCGGTCGATGATCGAAGAACTGACCGCGGTCTTGCCGACGGCAACACCCTCGGGCCACGACGGCCGGTGCGTGTAGAGGTAGTCGATGGCCACCGCCAGGTAGTGGTTCGGATTCATCAGCCCGGCGTCAGGGGTGACGATGCCGTGGCGGTCGGAGTCGGCATCGTTGCCGGTGGCGATCTGGTAGCGGTCGGGGTTGGCGGCGCTCGCGGCAATGAGCCCTGCCATCGCGTCCGGCGAGCTGCAGTCCATCCGGATCTTGCCGTCGTGATCGAGCGTCATGAACCGCCACGTCGCGTCGACCAGCGGATTGACCACCGTCAGATCCAGGTTGTGGCGCTCGCCGATCGCGGCCCAGTAGTCGACGCTGGCCCCGCCGAGCGGGTCTGCGCCGATCCGCACCCCGGCCTTGCGGATCACGTCGACATCGACGACGTTCGGCAGGTCGTCGACGTAGGCGTCCATGTAGTCGTGGCGCTGGACGCGCTGCAGCGCGCGGGCCAGCGGCACCCGCTTGACCGCCGCACCATCTCGAAGAATCTCGTTGGCGCGCTTGGCGATTGCGTTCGTCGCGTCGGATTCGGCCGGACCGCCGTTGGGCGAGTTGTACTTGAAACCGCCGTCGTACGGCGGGTTGTGCGACGGCGTAACCACTATCCCGTCGGCCAGCGTTTCGGTGCGGCCGCGGTTATACATCAGGATCGCGTGGCTGACGGCCGGTGTTGGGGTGTACCGGTCAGCCGAGTCGATCATCACGGTGACATCGTTGGCCGCCAGCACCTCGAGCGCAGACACCCAGGCCGGCTCCGACAGCCCGTGCGTGTCACGGCCGATGAACAGCGGACCGGTGGTGTCGTGTGCCGCGCGGTACTCGATGATGGCCTGGGTGATCGCCAGGATGTGCGCCTCGTTGAACGCACCGTTGAACGCCGAGCCGCGGTGCCCCGACGTGCCGAACACCACTTGCTGAGCGACATCCTCGGGATCCGGTTCGATCGAGTAGTAGGACGTGACCAGGTGAGGCAGATCGACAAGGTCTTCGGGCTCGGCCGGCTGACCGGCGCGTGGGTTGGCCACCATGCCACCGATTCTGCCTAATAAGCTGCGTGAGCACGCCCTGCAATGGAAGGGATTTCGACGAGTGGCAAACTCTGCGTCGCCAAAGGACTACCGCGAGTTGGCCGCCGTCTTCGCCGGCGGCGCGCTGGGCACCCTGGCGCGCACCGGCCTGAGCAGCCTGGTGGTCGCCGACCCGACGCGCTGGCCCTGGCCGACGTTCACGGTGAACATCCTCGGCGCCTTCCTGGTCGGCTACTTCACGACGCGGTTGCTGGAGCGGCTGCCGTTGTCGAGCTACCGCCGGCCCTTGCTCGGCACCGGGCTGTGCGGCGGCCTGACAACCTTCTCCACCATGCAGGTCGAAACGCTGAAGATGATCGAACACCACTGCTACGGCCTGGCTGCCGGTTATACGTTCGCCAGCATCGTGCTGGGGTTGCTGGCGGTATACCTGGCCACCGCTGTAGTGCGTCGGGTGCCGGTGCGCTGATGCTCCCCGCCGGCGACGATGCAGAGCGCAGCGATGAGGAGGAGCGGCGCTGATGCTCCTGTGGGGTGGTGTGCTGATCGCCGGTGGCGTCGGGGCGGTGCTGCGGTTCCTGGTGGACGGCGCGGTGGCCCGACGGGCGGCGCGGTCGTTCCCGTTCGGAACGCTGGCGGTCAACATCAGCGGCGCCGCACTGCTGGGCTTGCTGGGCGGCCTGGCCTTGAGCCGGCACGCCGCGTTGCTCGCCGACACCGCGTTCGTCGGTTCCTACACCACGTTCTCCACCTGGATGCTGGAGACCCAGCGGCTCGGCGAGGAGCGTCAGGTCCGCGGCGCCGTTGCCAATCTCATCGCCAGCATCGTGTTAGGCATTGCCGCCGCGCTGCTCGGCCAGTGGATCGCGGGGCAACTATGAACCAGCCATGCCTGAAGCTGACGACCTATTTCGGCGAACGACAGCGCGTGGTCACCGATCACGCCCGGCGGCCCGGGTTTTTGGCCGACGCGATGCTGGACCTCTTCGACACCCGGGAAGTCGCGACCAGCGTGATGCTGCGCGGTATCGCCAGTTTCGGGCTGCGGCATGTGCTGCGCACCGACGAGTCGTTGAGCCTTTCCGAGGATCCGCCGGTGACGATCGCCGCGGTTGACGTCGAGTCGAAGATCAGCACGCTGGTCGATGACGTCGTCGCGATGACCGGTCACGGCCTGGTGACTTTGGAACGGGCACGGCTGGTCCGCGGCGATGACATGCTCAATGCCGACAACGGCGACGCCGTCAAGCTCACGGTTTACGTGGGACGCCAGGAGCGCATCGGCGGGCTGCCCGCATACCGTGCGGTGTGCGACATGCTGTATCGGCTCGGATTCTCCGGCGGTGCCGTGTTTTTGGGTGTCGACGGGACAGCGCACGGCGAGCGCTACCGGGCTCGCTTCTTCAGCCGCAACGTCAACGTTCCGCTGATGATCATTTCCATCGGGACTGCGGCGCAGGTTTCGGCAGCGGTCACCGAGCTCAGCGCCGCCGCGCCCAACCCGCTGCTGACCGTCGAGCGGGTGCGGTTGTGTAAGCGCGGTGGTGAGTTGTTTGCGCGGCCGCACCGGCTGCCGAATACCGATGACCAACAACGGCCGCTCTGGCAGAAGCTGATGGTGCACACCAGCGAGGCCACCGGCCATGGCGGCGTACCGATCCACCGCGCGCTCGTCCACCAACTTCTGGACTCCGGCATGGCGCGCGGCGCGACCGTGCTGCGCGGCATCTGGGGTTTTCACGGCGACCATAAACCACACGGCGACAAGCTTTTTCAGCTGACACGACGTGTCCCGGTGGTCACGATCATCATCGACACGCCGGAGTGGATCGAGCGCAGCTTCGACATCGTCCACGAGTTGACGGCCGACCACGGGGTGGTCACCAGTGAAATGGTTCCGGCGGTGGTGTCCATCGCCGGGCCGGACCATGACGGTGATACTCGCCTGGCGCGCCACGACTATTGATCAGCGCCCACCCAGCAGCGTCGCGAGCACCGCGGCGTGACTGCCCTCCACGTCGCGGGTGGCGGTCACCAGCGTCACGACGCCGCTCTTGGTCAGCTTGCGCAGTTGGTCGAGCGCCTCGCTGCCTTGCAGCTCCTCGCGGTATCGCGCGACGAAGTCGTCGAAACGCTCGGACTGGTGGTGGTACCACTCGCGCAGTTCTTTTGACGGCGCAACATCTTTGAACCAGGTGCCTACCCGCGGATCGTCTTTGCGGAATCCTCGCGGCCACATCCGGTCCACCAGGATGCGCCGCCCGTCGTCAGGGCTCGGGTCGTCATAGACCCGGCCCACCCGGATTCGGCTCTTGGCGCCCATGCGGCCAGGGTAACGCCGCAGCGACAGAAATCAGCAGCCACACCTGCACCAGCACCCCACCATGACTTGATGTTGGAAAGTGATGCGCATGCGATATCACGGGGTGCGCACAGCCGACTGATATCACATGCGACTTCAAACCGAAGAAGGCACTAATGCTTAAGCCAGCGACTCACGAGGCTGTTGAGCCTCCTGGGGTCCGACCGGCCCACGTTGCGCGCCAGCGGATCCAAGTCAGCTGAGCGCGGGCACGACCTTGTCGGCGAGCAGCTGCACCGACTTCCACGCCTCGTCGACCGGCATGCCGCCGACCAGCGGGTGCAGCACGATCGGACCGTAGTCGGTGGCCCTGGTTTCAGAGCGGACTTCGTCGATGAGCTGGTCGGGAGTAAGAAACCGGTAGCGCCCCGAGGCCCGGACCTCTTCCAGCGTCTGGACACCGGGCAGATGCATGAGCGAGCGCTGGTCTTTCGACCATCCGCCGTAAGTCACTGCCTCCCAGAGGATATGCTCACCGAGCTCTGCCCAGGCTCGATCCGGGTCTTCGTGCAAATAGATCATTCCCCGGTTGACCGGCCCAGGCATGATGACCAGCGGCGCAAGCCCTACCTCAGCACACAGCTCGCGATAATAAGCGGCGACGTCGGGCAGATGGTCGGCCAGGCTGAGGGGAAGGCGGAAACGCGCTGCCCGCCGGGCGGTAACGCGGGCGCCTCCCCCGACGTACAGCGGTGGATGTGGTCGCGTCCAGCTACCGGTAGTCGACCATACCGAGAGCATCCGCTCGATCAGGCCGTCCATCAGTTTGCCGCGCTGGCTGAAATCGACTCCGAGAGCGTCATATTCGCTCGCGCGGTAGCCCAGACCGATCGTGGTGTGCAGTCGACCGCGGCTCATGTTGTCGACCAGCGCGATGTCTTCGGCAAGGCGGACCGGATTCCACAAGGGTCCGAGCGCGCAGTCGACGCTGGCGATAAGCGTCGAGGTTCGCGCGAGGAACATCGCCGCCGCCATGATCGGGTTGCAACTCCATCCGTGCCCGGTCGCGTGATGCTCGTCGACGCTGACGGTGGTGATGCCGCGCGACTCGCCCCACTGCGCCAGTTCGAGCGCGGCACGGAGTAGTTCACTCTGCGTGCGCGGGTTCCCTTGCGGCGAGGCGAAGTTGAAACGCAGCACGGTCAGCAGCACGTCAAGCCTCCGCCGCCGACCGCAGGAAGGCGGGAAAGTCGGGAAACAGCGCACGGTCGACGATCTCGATGCGGGTGCCGAACGCATCGACGTAGTAGGCGAACAGCGCCAGATCCGGCGGAGAGGTGTCGGCGGTGGCTTCGAAGGTGAAGCCGTTGGCCTCCAGCATCCGGGCGGTCTCGGCGAGATCGTCGGTGAAGTAGCCCAAGTGATGCACAGAATTGCCGGGCGCCGCAGTCCACGGGCTGTCCGGCACCTGCTGAATCAGCTCCACATGCGGGCTCTGCAGCGAGTAGACGAACGTCGAGGTGAGTTCGCGGCTCCCGTTCGTGGTGCGGAAGGGCAGCGTGTAGGTCAGCGGGGTGATCCACCGGTAGCCCGCCAGCGCGCTGAGCCGGGCCATCGCGGCATCCAGATCGGGTACCACGATGCCGGTGTGGTAGAAATCCTCGGGTCGTAACGCGAATGCCATGGCCATCCTTTGTATATCAGACGCAGTCCGATGCGCCGTCGACGACGAAGACCGCGCCGCTGGTATACCTGCTTTGCTCGGTGCACAGAAAAGCCACCGTGGGTGCTATCTCGTCGACGGATCCGAAGCGCCGCAACGGAATGTGGGCTAGTTCGGACTCGACGAGCTCTGTCGCGACATGCATGGGCGCGGTCATCGGCGTGTCAATCGTGCCCGGCGCGACCGCGTTCACCCGAATTCCCTTCTCGGCCCACTTGACAGCGAGATTGCGGGTGACGTCGACGATGCCGGCCTTCGCTGCGCCGTAGCCGGGCACCAGCGGGACCGCGCGCAATGCAGACATCGACGCCAGATTGACCACGCTGGCGCCTGCGGTGGCGGTCGATGCCCTCAGCGCGCGGTAGAGGCTGACGGTCAACCGGTACGGACCAGTGAGGTTCAGCGCCACCGATGCCTCGAACCCGTCCGGCTTTGACTCATCAAGGCCGCCGGGAAAGTTCGCCCCGGCGTTGTTGACCAGCACGTCAAGCCGGGTGAAGTTCTGCGCCAACGCATCCACCGAGTCATGGTCGGTGATCTGCAACTGGTGGTAGGTCATGCCGGACAGATCGACGTCGTAGTCGGTTGCGGCGGGTTTGGTTCCCGTGATGGAAACCTGTGCCCCGGCGTCGCGAAACAGCACAGCGGTCGCATGTCCGATCCCACTGGTGCCGCCGGTGATCAACGCCTCGGTACCGGTGAAATCAAAACTGATCTGAGCTGTCATTTAAATCTCGCTATTTGTTCGGTGAGCCAGGCTCTTTCCCAGAAGTTCTTGGTATCCGCCAAGAGGCTTTCGTGGGCTTTCCGCAACACCTCGCCCACCCCGGGATGATCGCCGGGAACCAGCTCGGCGAGATGGATGGCGTGCAGTGGGCGGCCCCCGTCAAGGTGTGCCTTGGCACGGTCCACGAGCGCGTCGGCGCCGGCCAATTCGGCAACATCGGCCGCGACGGCGTCGAACCCGACTGGATAGAGCTCGGTCGTCGACCGGTGATGAAACCACCCCGAGTAGTTCTCCCAGATGGCCCGCACGTCCCACGAGACCTTTCCATAGCCTTGGCCCACTTCGTATTCCGCGGGCAGAGTGATCTCTCGCATCAGGGTCGCGACATCTTTGCCGGCGTTCATCCCGGCGACGGTCTGGTCGTGAATGTGCTGGATGGCGTTGCGCAGCCGGGTCAACTCGGCGTCGATGCGTTCGACACCCGAGATCGGTTCGAAGTGGCCGGTCACCAACAGTTCGGGTTGCAGCTCGCGAACCCGCTCGACCGACGCGATGGCGGTCAACGCGTCGCGGTAGCGATCGCCGCGGATGGTGACCAGATTGGGGATGTGCCCGAAAAGCGGGCCGAAGGTGTTCCCGCACAAACAAATCCGCTCCTCCGGTAGCCAGATCACCAGCGAGTCGTTGGTTTCCCCGCCGGGCACGGCGATCAGCTCCATGCGCCGGCCGCCGACTTCCAGCGTCAACGCGTCTTCGAAGTCGAGATCGACGGTGGGAACGCTCTGTCCCGCCAGGCGCTTGGTGCCCAGACGCCGTTGAATGGACTGGATGCCGGTCGCCAAGGTGTCTTTGAAAGCGAACGCGCTGCGGTTGGCCCGGTACGGAATCAGGCGTTCGTTGTCGTCGCGCCACAACGTCCAGTTCGCCTGTGCGACAACCGTGGTATCCGGGTCGCGCACGCTATCCAGCCCGCCGACATGGTCGACGTGGCCCTGAGTGAAGATGATGTAGCGCACCGGCGAGGCGTCGACGGCGTCAAAGTTGGCGCGGTGCACCGGGCCCTCGAAACCCATGCCGGTGTTGACGATCACCCGGCCGTCACCGGTGGTCAGCAGGTAGGAATTCGACAGACCTGGCGAGCACCACAGCCCCGGGGCGATCTGCTCGGCCTTCTCCGCGCAAGCCGGGCGCATCGCGTCGGCGCCCGGCCGGCTGCGATAGACCGGTTCGAACATCACTGTTTCTCCTTCATTCGGCGCGGACGTCGAACCTGTCGAAATAGAAGTCGAACCGGGCGCGCAGGTCGTCGGGCGAGATGCCGAAGTGACGTTGCAGGTCGTAGCGGATCCGGCCGTGCTTGCCGCGCGGATTGCCATCCAGATAACGCTGGAAACCAGCGCGCACCTTCGATGTCAATTCGACTCCGCCACGCCGGTAGAGCTCCTCGAGCAACGGCATTTCGTTGCCGCCCAGGTGGTGGAAGCTGATGTCGATGCTGCGTTCGGCCGGAACCAGGCCGCGGTCGCGCACGCACGCGCTGAGCAGCCGGTGCACCCGGTCGCTCCAGTAGTCCAGCAGCCAGTCCGGGTCGATGCTGGTCCGGCGCAGTCGGTCGGAGTAGGCCATCATCGTGATCGCCGACTGAATCACCGCAACCGGGTCGCGGTGGGTGAACGCCACTGTCGCATCTGGGAAGGTGGCCATCAGCGGGCCGAGCTGTTCACAGTGCTGCGGACTTTTCAGCACCCAGGTCTGGGGACCGCGCAGAAATGTCAAGGCCTGCAAGACTTTCTTCAGGTAGCCGTAGTGTCGGTTCTGGTCGAGGCTTAGGTAGTAGTCGCGCCAATCCGGCACGCGGGCATGCCATTCCAGGACGTAGCCGGCCAGATCCAGGTCGAGAAGTTCCACTTCCTCCTCGATCGCTTCGGGGAACCGGTCGTGCATCGCGGCCACGACGGGGGCGCTTGCCATCAGTGCGTCATGTTCGGACTTGGCTCGCGCGTAGCGAGGGTCGACGCCGAAGATGTCGGGCCCTTGGCCGAGCGCCGGGATCGGTTCCTGGCTCTCCCAGTACGGCAACGCGCGCCGACGTGGATCAGACGCGATGAGATTGACCAGATGCGTGGTACCGGACCGCGGCATCCCGACGACGATGAACGGCTTCTCGATCTGGATCGACTCGATCTCGGGATACCGCTTGATCAGGTCGGTCAGCGAGAGCCGGTTGCGCAGCAGGCGAACCACTCGTTGCCGCAGCGAGGAACGCGTGAGCTGGGTCAGCCCATGGTCGGCTTCGATCGCGGCCACGTGCGCGGCCAGCCGGTCGCTGAAACCGTCGGTGTCGTCCAGGTCGTGGCCCACCGACGCCTGTGCGATGGCCTCGGCCAGCATCTGGTCGATGTCGAAGTCGACGAGTTTGGCCTCGGTGAAGTTCAGAATCTGACGCTGCACCTCGGTCAGCTGGGGCGACGTCAGATCGTCGAAGTCGACCTCTTCGACGTCGCCGACCGCAGAGTTCATGCGCCGCTCCTCCTCGACTAATGCCGAATGCAGAGTAGCGCCCAACAGCGCAGCGTTTAGGCGCATCGTGGCGGGGTACGCGGGGGGAAACTCCCAACTCTGGAGGTGTGGGAATGTCCGAGATGATTATCCAATCGCCGGACGAGGTTGTCGCGTTTCTCAAGGCGCAGCACAACCTCATCGAGGACATGTTCGACCAGGTGCTGCACGCATCAGACCCGCGAGCGCGCGAGAAACCGTTTGTACAGTTGCGCCAATTGCTGGCCGTCCACGAGACGGCTGAGGAAATGGTCGTACATCCTCGGGTGCGCCGCGAAGTCGACGCGATCGACTCCATCGTCGACGCTCGACTCGAAGAAGAGCATGAGGCGAAAGAGCTGCTGTCTGAGATCGAGAAGATCGACATCACGTCACAGCAGTTCATTGACCAGCTCACCACGCTGCGGGATGCGGTGCTCGACCACGCCGACCATGAGGAGAAATACGAATTCCCCAAGTTGCAGCAGGCACTGGACGCCGACGAACTCAAGCGGCTGACGAAGGCGGTGGAAGCTGCCGAGGCCATCGCGCCAACCCGCCCGCACCCCGGCGTGGAATCAGCCAAGCTGAATTTCGCCGTCGGACCGTTCGCTTCGATGCTCGACCGCGCCCGCGATCTGATTGAACGTGCCCTGGCTTAAGCCGCCGATTTTGTGTCGGGAGCTAGCCAGAACACCGCCATAGAATTCGGAAATGGTGCTGCGCGCAATCTGATTGGGTTACGCCGACGTTGAGGGGCTCGAAGACGCCTCCTTAGAGGTGGCGACGGGGCAGCTTGGCAGCTGAACCGTTGTGGGCGACGCGGTCACGGCATCCCGGACGGCCCGGACACAGATGCGCGCGCCGCCGTCCGGCACGAGGACGACATGCTTCACCTTCTGTCGTTCGCCTTTGGCCGTAGTGGTCCTGAGTTCGACACGGCGGAGTACCTCGCGCAGCACGACTCGCATCTCGGCCATCGCGAAGGTCGCACCAAGGCAACGGCGATTCCCGCCGCCGAACGGCAGCCAGACAGTGGGGCCCGGCGTGGCGCCGAGCATCCGGTCTGGCTCGAACCGGTCCGGATCGGGATACAGCTCGGCGCTGCGGTGCACCAGTCCGATCGCCGGAGCGACCATCACGCCAGCGGGAAGGCGGTAACCGGCCAGCTCGACGGGCTGGGTCAAAATCCGGCCGACATCGAAGACCACCGGGCGGATCCGCAGCGTTTCCTTCGCGATTGCGTCGAGGTACGCGTCGCCCGCAGCATCACCGGCCGCGCTGGCGTCGGCGGCGCGTACCGCCTTGTCCAGCTTGTCCGGATGCCTGATGAGCCGCTCCAGCGCCCACGACAGCGCGGTAGCGGTGGTGTCGTGCCCGGCGGTGAGGAGTGTCATGAGTTGATCGCGCAACTCGGAGTCGGTCATCGTTCGGTCGTTGTCGTCGCTGGCACGTACGAGCATCGCGAGCACATCGGTGCGTTCCGCAAGGTTGGAGTCGGCGCGACGATCGGCGATCTCGGCGTACACCAGGCGGTCGGCTTCCTCGATGCGGCGACGCACGTATCGCCATGGGCGGCGGCGCTGTAGGTCGGGCTTGGCGATCGAGAGCGATGCCCACGATCCCAGGTTGAGCAGCCGCGGCATCACCTCGCGCAACGCGGCCAGCCGGGCCGGGTCGGTGGCGCCGATGACGGTCCGCAGAATCACCTCAAGAGTGATCTCCGACATTCGGGGCGCTACCGAGAACTCGGTACCCACCGGCCAACGGGCAATATTGGCGGCGGCGATCTCGGCCATCACGGCGGTCTGGCGCGCAACAGCGTCGCGCTGAAACGGCGCGATCATGAGACGGCGCCTGTCACGATGCAGGTCGTCGTCGATCACCAGCACGGAGGTTTCGCCGACGAACCCCGCTAGCAACGAGTTCGCTTCGCCGGCATGGTAGATGGCCGGATCACCGGCGAACACCGCCCTGATATCGGCGGGATCAGCGAGGTAAACGAGCGTTCCCAATGACGCGATCCGCAACGTGAAGACCTTGCCGTAGCGGCGTCGGCAGGCGGCCACGAACCGCGGCCAGTAGCGCAGCATCAGCGCGGCCTGCACCGACCGGGGAAGCGGTGGCCCGGGCGGCAACCGGCGCGGCGTGAATTCGCGCATGCTCGAAGCATACGAGTGACCACCGGGCTAAGAGGCGACAGCGTGGTGACGCCGCCAATCCTCCGTAGGGTGGCGATGTGAGCGTCGCACCGGAGACCACCGTTGCCCTGCAAGACCGCTTCTTCCGCGACTTGCCGGAGATGGCTGTCCGTTGGCAAGCCGAGACCTTCCCCGACCTGCGGCTGCTGGCACTCAATGAACCGCTGGCCGCCGAGCTTGGCCTCGACGTCGCCTGGCTGCGCAGTCCAGACGGGCTGCGCTTGTTGGTGGGCAACCTGGTTCCCGACAATGCCGCTCCGGTAGCCCAGGCCTACGCCGGGCATCAGTTCGGCGGATACGTGCCGCGGTTGGGCGATGGCCGGGCCCTGCTGCTGGGCGAGCTCGTCGGCGCCGACGGGCGCCTACGCGACCTACATCTCAAGGGATCCGGCCGCACGCCGTTCGCCCGCGGGGGTGACGGACTGGCCGCAGTGGGACCGATGCTGCGCGAGTACGTCATCAGCGAGGCCATGCACGCTCTGGGCGTCCCGACAACGCGATCGTTAGCCGTGGTTGGCACCGGACGCCCGGTGCAGCGCGAGACGCCGCTGCCCGGCGCCGTGCTCACCCGCGTCGCAAGCAGCCATTTGCGGGTCGGAAGTTTCCAATACGCCGCGGCGACCACCAACCTCGAGCTGCTGCGGCGCCTGGCCGACCACGCGATCGCGCGTCATCATCCCGGTGCGGCCGACGCCGACCACCCTTACCTCGCGCTGTTCGAGGCGGTGGCCCGGGTCCAGGCCTCGCTGGTGGCCCGATGGATGTTGATCGGCTTCATCCACGGCGTGATGAACACCGACAACATGACGATCTCCGGCGAGACCATCGACTACGGACCGTGCGCCTTCATGGAGGCCTACGACCCCGACACCGTGTTCAGCTCGATCGATCACTGGGGCCGCTACGCCTACGGCAATCAGCCCGCCATCGCCGGGTGGAACCTCGCCCGGTTCGCCGAGGCCCTTCTCCCGCTGCTCGCCGACAACGTCGAAGAGGGCATCGCGCTCGCCGAGACGGCGTTCGCTGCGTTCCGCGACGAGTACGACGCGGCTTTTACATCCGGTATGCAAGCCAAGCTCGGCCTGCCTGCACATGTCGAAGTCGGTGTCGTCACAGCTCTGGTCGACGAGCTGCTGCCCCTGCTGAAGGAGAGCCGGGTGGATTACACCTCGTTTTTCCGCCAGCTCGGCCGGGCGGCGCGCGGCGACACTGGACCAGCCGGGTTCGACGACTGGCTGTCACGCTGGCGAGCGCTCGGCCCGGACGCCGACGCGATGGACCGCGCCAATCCCGTCTACATCCCGCGCAATCATCTCGTCGAGGAAGCCCTGACCGCGGCGACAGCGGGCGAGCTGGCTCCGATCGAGCAGCTACTTGCTGCCGTCACCGCGCCTTTCGACCAACGTCCGGGATTCGAGCGCTACGCCAGCCCCGCTCCCGAAGATTTCGGCACCTACCAAACCTTTTGCGGCACCTGAGCTTTCGATACAACGGCTGGCTTCGGCGGCTTGGTCAGCTTGTTCGCTTTGCGAATTCCGTTGTCCAGCAACCCTGCCGGAGCATACTTCTTCAGCAATGCCAGCCGCCGTGCCAGGGGTCCGGCCGGATACCGCAACTTCGGCGTACGGCTCATCGCAGCCTTGACCACGACTCGCGCGACGACGGCGGGATCATCGCCGTTGTGCAGCGCCTCGCCGATGGCCTGCATGACCTGCTGGCGAACAGCCGCATAACTGTCCAGCGGCGAATCGGCATCGGCGGCGTTGGCCTCGAAGGACGTGTTGGTGTAGCCGGGCTCCACGACTGAGACCCGCACACCGAATTCGCGGGTTTCATGATCGAGGGACTCCGAATAGCCCTCGACCGCGTGCTTGGACGCCGCGTACAGCGAACCGTAGGGCGACGGCAGAAAACCCAGCACCGAGCCGATGTTGATGATCCGACCACTGCGCTGCGCACGCAGGTACGGGAGCACCTCGCGGGTCAACCGCACCAGTCCGAAGAAATTCGTCTCGAACAGCTGCTGCGCCTGGCTGACCGAAGTCTCCTCGGCGGCGCCGAAGACACCGGCGCCGGCATTGTTGACCAGGATGTCGATGCGACCGGCACGCTGGACGACCGTGGAGACCGCCGCGGCGACCGACGCGTCGTCGGTGACGTCGAGCTGGACCAGTTCGACTCCAGCCATCGGTTCGGTTGTTCGGGGGTTACGGCTGGTGCCGAAGACCTCAAAGCCCTTTTCCGCGAAGGCGCTCGCTATAGCCCGGCCGATTCCCGACGAGACGCCGGTAACTAGTACCACTGTCATTTCCACTCCTGGTAAACCGATTGGTGTACTTCTATCCGCCGGCCACGCTACACCACTTGACGCACGATGTAAACCGGTCGGTATACTCCGGCTATGAGCAAGCAGCCTGTGACGAGCAAGGGCGGCCGTGGCGCACGCCAGCGCATCCTGAATGCTGCCGCCGAGCTGTTCTATCGCGAGGGCATCAACGCCACCGGCGTCGAACGCCTCGCGGCCGAATCGTCGGTCTCCAAACGAACTCTCTATCAACACTTTCCGAGCAAGACCGCGGTAGTTGAGGAGTATCTGCGCAGCATCGAGCACCGCGTCGCCAATCCCATGAACAATGCCGACCTGACGCCGCGCGAGCGCTTGCTGGCCGTTTTCGAAACTCCAACTGCCCGCGGCGGACCGGTGCGGGGCTGCCCCTTCCACAACGCGGCCGTCGAGGCCGCAGGCGCAATGCAAGGAGTCCAGGAAATCGTCCGCGCCAGCAAGCGCAGGTTCATCGACGGGCTGACCGGGCTGGCCGAACAGGCCGGCGCCGCCGACCCGCAACTGCTGGGCAACCAGCTCGGCGTGCTCTATGAAGGTGCGGCCGCGTTAGCCACGTCGCTGGACGACTCGTCGCCGTGGGCGCACGCTCGCACGGCAGCTGAGACGTTGATCGACCAGGCCGCCACGTAGCGGCGCTCAGCGCCGTGCCGGGCAGCTAGCGCGCGCCGCGCACCAACCGGCCAGGGCGCGCGCCGGTGTCGGCGCCATCGCGGCGGGTAACGACGCCGTTGACGATCGTGGCGCTGTAGCCGGACGCACCTTGCACGAGTCGGTTGCCACCGGCCGGCAAGTCATAGGCCATCCGGGGGGCATGCAGGGTCAGCGCATCCATGTCGATCACGTTGACGTCGGCCCGCTTGCCGATTTCGACGACGCCGCGATCGGAGAGCCCGAATAGCTGCGCGGTGTCGTGCGACTGCTTGCGGATGACGTACTCCAACGGCAACTTCTCGCCGCGACGCCGATCGCGCGCCCAGTGGGTCAGCAGAAAGGTGGGATACGACGCGTCACAGATCATGCTGCAGTGCGCCCCGCCATCGGACAGCCCCACCACGCCCGCGGGATGCAAGAGCATCTCACGGATCGCGTCGTGGTTGCCGTAGCAGTAGTTGTAGAACGGCAACATCAGCATCGAGGTGGCGTCGGATTCCAGCATCAGGTCATAGAGCGTGGCCAATGGATCTTCGCCCCGCTCGGCGGCGATTTTCTCCACGGTACGTTCGTCGGTCGGTTCGTAGTCGGGAGGATCGCCCAACGCATACAGGCGCCCAAGGGAGTATTGAGCCAGAGCAAACATGTTGTCGAACAACCGGTTCGGGTCTACCGGCAGGTCGTCCTCGGACAAGATCGCGGCCTTGACGGCGGGATCGGCGAGACGCTCCGCGAGCTCCTCACGGCTGCACTCAGCTTTCAGCCGACGGAAAGTCGGGCGGTGGGTGAACGCGTGGTGCCCGGGGAAACCGAACAGCATGCCGAACGGCCGGGCCGCGATTTGGGGATACAACCGACTGCCCGCCGCGTGGGCGGCCGCCGAAATGTCCAGCTGTTCACGCCAGAGATCGGGGGCGGCGTCCACCTGGATCATGCCGAACGAGATCGGCCGGTCGATCTCCGCGCCGAGGCGTTGCATCCAATCGAGTTCCTTCTTGGGCGCGATGATGTCCTCGCCCGCCACTCCCTGCGGGGCCAGCTCGAAGACGGCCTGGCCACCGGCCGCCATCGCCCGGCCGAGCCCGAACAGCTCGTCCTCGGCGGCATAGGTTCCCGGAACCGGCTCGCCGTCGATAGCGCGATGACCGATAGTGCGGGAGGTCGAAAAGCCCAGCGCGCCAGCCTCAATGGCCTCCTGCACCAGGCGCGCCATCGCCGCGATGTCTTCCGGCGACGCGGGCTCGTTGCGAGCCCCGCGCTCGCCCATCGCGTAGGCGCGGATCGCGCCATGGGCAACCTGGCTGCCCACGTCGACGGCAAATCGCTGCTTCCCGATCACATCGAGGTATTCGGGGTAGCTCTCCCAGCCCCACGACATGCCCTCGGTGAGCGCGCTGCCGGGAATGTCCTCGACCCCTTCCATCAGGCCGATCAACCAATCTTCTTGACCCGGCCGCACCGGCGCGAAGCCCACGCCGCAGTTGCCGGCGACCACCGTGGTCACCCCGTGGCTGCTGGAGGGCTCCAGCTTGTCGTCCCAGCTGACCTGTCCGTCGTAATGGGTGTGGATGTCGACGAACCCGGGCGCGACGATCTTTCCGGTTGCGTCGATCGTTTCGGCGGCCTCGCCTTCCAGCGGCGGGCTACCCGGCCCGCGGCGACGAACCTCGACGATTCTGCCGTCTTTGACCGCGACGTCGGCGTCGAATCGGTCCGCACCGGTTCCGTCCACGACGGTGCCGCCAGTGATCTTCAGATCGAACACGATTACTCCCTTGCCTGCGCCGCCGACCGCTACAGTGCACAATGTAACACCGTTACAGAAGCGACGGGAGTGCTTCGATGACCACGCAGGCAGCGGCTCACACCCAGCGGGAGGACGCGATCGGCACGCCGCCGATGCGGCCGACCCTGGTGCCCGCGGAGCGGTATTACTCCCCCGCGTTTGCCCAGCTCGAGGTGCAACGAATGTGGCCGAAGGTCTGGCAAGTCGCCTGCACGGTCGACCATGTCGCCGAGCCCGGCGACTATTTCGAATACCGTTGCGGCCCTTACTCGGTACTCATCGTTCGCGGCGACGACGGGGCGCTGCGTGCATTTCAGAACGTGTGCCGGCACCGGGGCAATTCGCTGTGCGCCGGCTCAGGCGCGGGCTTGCATGAATTGCGCTGCGGTTACCACGGCTGGACCTGGGATCTGTGTGGCGTTCTCAAGCGGGTCCCAAACCGCAAGGGATTCGGCACGCTGCAGATGTCTGAGCTGCCACTGGTCGCGGTTCGCGTCGATACCTGGGAAAGGCTGGTGTTCGTCAACCTCGACGAGAACGCCGCGCCGTTGGCCAACTTCCTGGAGGCGCTGCCACAGGACCTCGCATGGCTGGGACTCGGCGACTTCCGGTGCTACGGGACGATGACCATCGACGTCGACGCGAATTGGAAGACGATCGCCGACGGGTTCAGCGAGACCTATCACGTCCAGACGTTGCATCCCGAGTTGCACCGCTGCATGGATGATGTCTATGCACCGCAGATCATTTGGGGACATACCGGGAAGTCCGAACAGCTCTACGGTGTGCCGAGCCCGCATCTCAAGCACCCGGTCACCGACGCCGAGGTGTGGGATGCCTACGTCTGCACCCAGGGGGCGTTGATGGGCGTCGCGGATGGCACGCCGTACCCGGGAGCCCAGCCGGGCCAGTCAGTGGCAGAGGTGATCGCCGAGCGGACAAAGGCTTTCGCTGCTTCGCGCGGGGTCGATTTGAGCTGGGCCAGTACCGACCAGATGATGACGCTGCACCAGTACAACATCTTCCCCAATATGACGCTGCTGGCCAACGCTGATCACTTGACGGTCATGGCATCCCGTCCGGGACCTGATCCCGATCACGGCGAGTTCGTCATGTTGTTGTGGACACGTATGCCGCCGGGTGCACCGCGGATCAAGCCCGCCGACGTTCGGATGACGGCGAATGAAGCCGAGCCCGGTCTGGTGATGACGCAGGACATCAACGTATTGGCCGGACTTCAGCGCGGTCTGCACCAACCCGGGTTCACCCACTTGATGCTGTCTAACGAGGAACGACGGGTGATCAACATGCACCGCAACCTCGAACGGTATCTCGACCTTCCGGACGCGGATCGCGTTACGGGGGGTGAGACCGGTGACCGAGGCCGTTAGCCCGGAAACGATCCTCGACACCGCAGCCCGACTGATCGAGTTGCACGGGGTGGACGCATTCACCATGCGCGGCCTCGCCGAGGAACTCGGGGTTGCCGCCACCTCGATCTACTGGCATGTCGGCGGCCGGGACAAACTCTTCGACAGCCTGGTCGACCGATTGCTCAGCGAGATGGCGCATCTGCCCATCGAGGGGGACACTGCGATCGAACGAATCGCAGCACTGGCGCGCTCTCAGCGCAGGGCGTTGATCGACCGGCAGCACCTGCTGGCCATTACGCACGAACGAGACCGGACGCCGATGCTGTTTCTGCCGATTCAACAGACGCTGGCAGCGCAGCTGGCCGAATTGGGCGTGACCGGAACCGATGCCGCACTCATCCTGCGAGCCGTGCAGGTACACGTCATATCGTCTTCGGTGATGCAGTTCTCGGCTGTGCGAGGTGCCAAGCACGAGGAGGAGGACCCGTCGCTGTGGGACGACGACTGGCCCGACCGGGCGCTCGTCCAGGCGCTGCAGTCCCCCACCGACTATGACGCCGTCTTCGAATACGGGCTCAACGCGCTGCTGAGCCAGTTGCCCTCTGGCCGCTGACCGTAACCATGTGAATCCCGCGCCAGCCGGACATTGGCAGGCTTAGGATCTCGTCATGCCGATACTTGGAGACGCAACTACCGTCATCGCGCGAGTGACTCGGTCGACATCCAATGCCCTGCGAGTCGAGCTCGCCACACCAGACGGCACCGAGTTGGGGCGCGCCCAACAAAAAGGCGGTGCCGCAGTGCTATTCGGATTCAAGAACGGGGGCAAAAGCGACTACACGCTGTCCAACCCCGCCGGCGATGAACTCCGTATTGCGGTCGCTGGAACAACAAGCATCACACAGCAGAACACACCCGTGGGAAAGATTGTGCCCGCCGACGGCGCGGCACGGTTGGAAGACGGTGGCGGCACCGTGCTGGCGGTGGTGCGGCCGCACGCCGGACACAAGGCCGATAGCGCCTGGCATCACCGCTTGTTGTCCCCCGCCGGCGAGGAGCTCGGTGTCCTCACCCTGATGACCGTTCACACCGGCTGGAGTGACATCGAGTCCGAGGCCATCCAATTGATGTTCAACCACAATGTCGCCACCCTGAAAGCGCCATCGGCTGGCGCAATGCTGACCCTTGCCGCGCCGGTCCATCCAGTGTTAGGCGACGTATTGGCCGCGGCGTGCGTTGACTTCTCGGTGTTGCCGCGGGGCTACATCGCCTAATCAGCGGTAGCCGGTCAGGGCTGCGGCCGCTGATCTGCCTACATTGGCGGGATCGGCAGCCGGGCGGATTCGTCGAGGTCGACGTCGAGCGCGTTGAGCATCAGCGCGAGCCCCGAATATCGGTTGATCACCATCAAAATCTCGACAGTGCCCTCCGGCCCGAGTGCCGCGTGCACTTGATCGAACACTTCAGCTGAGACGCTCCGGGTGGTCAGCAACTCCGTTGTCAAACGCAGCGCCGCCAGTTCGACGGGGCTGAATTGTGCTGCTTGCCAGTCGGATTTGGAGGTAACGACCGCGATCTCGGAACTGTCGACCCCAGCGGTGCGCGCCACATCACGATGCTGGCCGAGCTCGTAAGGGCAGTCCATCAGATAAGCGGTGCGCAGGACGACGAGTTCGCGCAGCCTGACGGGCAGCACCGGACTGGTGAGGGCGGCGTGACCGGCCAACATCCAGCCGGTGAATACCTTTTCGGCGTTGGCCAGCGCACGGTAGACGTTGAGATTGCCGCGCTTCTGCGTCAATTCCCGCGCCTGCTCGGTCATCTGTTCGGGCTGACGGTAACCGATTCGAGTCATCTGGCCTCGCTGGCGTCGACGTCGAGATCGACCGCGTTGAGCACCAACGCCAGCCCGTAGTAACAGCTGATAACCATCAGCAACTCGGTGAACGCTTCGTCGCCGAAAACGCCGCGGGCTGTGGCGAACGTGTCGTCTCGCAGTCGGTGGGTGTCGCACAACTCGGTGACGAGATCGAGCACCAGCCGTTCGGTCCGGCTGAAGCCGGCCGCTTCGGGATCAGTGCTTTCGATGATCGCGTTGACCTGTTGCTCGGTCAGCCCAGCGGCGCGGGCGATCCCGACGTGCCGGCTGAGCTCGTAGCGTGAGCCCTGCAAATGCGCCACCCGCAGGATGGCCACCTCCTTCAGCCGCAGGCTGAAGGAGGGGCTGTCGGACAACTCATCGACCATCCGCGACCATCCGGCGAACACCTGCGGAGCATTGGCGAGCAATCGGAAGACGTTGAGATCACCGCGACGCGCGATGAACTGGCGGATCAGTTCGGGTTGTTCATCGATGTTGGCAAGCGGTATGCGCGACATTGTGATTCGCGCTACGCCAATTTCGCGAACTCGCGCTGGAGGGCATCCAGCCGTCGAAGCGTCTCGTCGCGGGGTTCGGTCGGCAGTTCCACCAGAACTTGCTCTAACCCCAATGCGAGATAGCCCTCGATCTGTTTGGCCGTCGGTTCGCCGCCGTGGAAGTTGATCACCGGCACGTCGTGGTCGGCAACGGCGCGCAGTTCCTCGAGCTGACTCGACAAAACCTCCGCTGACGGAGTCATCGCGATCCAACCGGCGTTGAGCCGGGCGACACGTCGAAAACTGGCCGGTCCCCCGCCCAGAAACAACGGCGGATACGGTTTCGTCACCGGCTTCGGCCAACTGTAGATGGGGTCGAAGTCCACGAAATCGCCGTGAAACTCCGCCTTCTCCTGCGTCCAAATCTCGATCATCGCGCGCAGCCGTTCGTCAACCACCCGTCCACGCACCTTGGGATCAACACCATGGTTGGCAATTTCTTCACGCAACCAGCCCACGCCCGCACCGAAGCGAAATCGGCCTTTGGACACCAGGTCCAGGGACGCAACATCTTTGGCAGTCAGGATCGGATCGCGCTGCGGGATCAGCGCAATCCCGGTCCCGACGATCAATTTCTCGGTGGCGACCGCGGCGGCCGTCAACGCCACAAACGGGTCCAAGGTGCGGAAATACTTCCGAGGGATTGGACCCCCGCCTGGGTACGGGGTCTTCGCATCGACCGGGATGTGCGAGTGCTCGGCCAGGAACAGCGACGAAAACCCGCGCTGCTCGAGCGCTTCGCCCAGCTCGACCGGACCAATGCCCTCGTCCGTAACAAAAGTCAAGACACCGAAACCCATGCTTACTCCGATCGTCAACGTCCGACGATCACAGTCAACAGCATGCGGGCTCAGGTGTCAGCCGGCGCCTCGTCGGCTCCGGTGGCTGGGCGCACTGCGCCCCAGAGGCCGACAACAATGCCGATGACAGCACCACCCAAACCGATCAGCTGTTGTGAGCGCTTCATCTCATGATGGACGCTCATCCCGCCGAGCAGATCGGCCGCGTCGGCGCCGGCGGACGCCAGAAACCAGCCGCGGGTGTTTCGGCCTCGCAGCGCTGCGGTTGCGAGCAGTCCACCGATCAGGGCGTCGCGGTAGCCCATCGACCGCAACAGCAGTTGCGCAGTCGGGGTCGGCTCGTCGGGATCGCCCCATAACCGGTTAGCCCGCAGGGGGTCGACGAGAAACGAGACGCCCGAGGCAAGTCGGATGCTGCCCGCGGCAAGCCCAAAACGGTCGATCGCCATGGCCCGCAGCTTACGACCATTCGCCCAATTTCGGTGTCGCGTTTCGTTGCCGTCGTTAGGCTCGAAGCCGGACGCCACACGTACGACGCCGCCACGGGAGAAGGGCTGGGGAGGGTATGCCGGATCCCGAAACCGACATGACTTCCGCGACCGCACCGGCACGATTCGAACCCGACGAACGCTGGGTGCCCGCTGACGAGCGGTGGCTTGGCCTGGATCGGCGCACCGTCCGCCCGACGCTGGCGGTGTTCGCGCTGGTTTTCCTGATGTCGGTGGTGTTGCCCATCATCGACGCGAAAGTGCCCTACCGCGACATCGTGAGAGCCGGCGATGTTTTGGAAGTCGAGGGCGACGTCACGTTTGTTCCGGAGGCCGGTTGGGGCATCACCTCCGGTCTTCGGGCCGGCCACGCCCCGTTGTCCGGTGAGTATCCCGCGGAAGCGACCGTCGAGCACGGGGCAATGAAATTCACCGTCCGCACCGGACAATTTCATGCGGACGCCAACCAGTTGCTTGCCCAGATTGAAACGACGTCCGAAGCCCTCAACCGCGGTCGCGGCGTGCATGTGACTGGTGCGCCGACCACGATAGTCACCGATCAGGGCAAGCAGGGCGCGACGGTCGGGGTCACTGGACCGCATACCGCAGGCGTCATCGCCGCCTTTGTGTTCGGGACTCGCGGCGTCGAAGCGGTGGCTACCGGACCCTCCGATGCCGGGTCGGAACCCACCGCAACAGTTTTGCGGATGATCCGCAGCATCAGCCAAACCGGGGAGGAAAAGCGTTGACAACCACGACGCTTGCCGACCTTGATCGCGCACGCAACACCGCGCTCAACCTCTCCGGTTGGGGAAGACGGTTCAGCTTCTACCAACCCCGTAACCTTGCTTTCTGGGGATATCTGCTGCTGGTCGGCAGCGGCGCCTTGGCCTTTGTCTCCAAGCTCGCCCGCGAGTACGACGCGTACGGTCAGGCGATCGGGCTGGCCGTGACGTCATTCGCCCTCTACGCCGCCCTGTTCTGGTGGTTCACCCAGCACGTCGACCACTACGCCAAGCTCCCCGCCAAACTCATGGTCGTCGCGTTCCTGTACGGCGGCTTCGCCGCGACGGGGACGATGGCCGCCAACGCCAACGACGCGATCCTCGCGTTGTACGGCAAGACTTTCGGCCAGGTGTGGGCGCTGAACTGGGGTGCCGGGCTGGCGGCGCCCTTCACCGAAGAGCTGGCGAAAGGTGCGGGCCTACTGCTGCTGATCGCGCTGGCCCCTCGCCAAATACGCACCGCGTTCGACGGGTTCATCCTGGGCGCATTCATCGGTCTGGGATTCCAGATCGTTGAGGACATCAGCTATGCAATGACGTCGGCGGGAACGCAGTTCGGCGCGAATCAAATTGGCGCGTCGGTGGGCACCATCGTTCTGCGAATGGTGAGTGGGGTCGCCGCACACATTCTCTACAGCGCGATCTTCTGCGCCGGTGTGGTCTACCTCCTCGGCCGGCCGGCTGAACCACGCAGGATCGGGCGGGGTCTGCTTCTTGTCGCGATACCGATGCTGCTGCACGGAACATGGGACTCGTTGGGCGCCATCGCCGGACCCAGCGCACTGAAGCTGATCGTGCTGCTTGTCGCGGAGATCGTGATAGCGCTCGCGATCCTCGGGCAGGTTTACAAGTCGACGGTGAAACGGGAGCGGGACTTTGTCCGCGATGTGATGGCCCCTGAGGAGGCCCGCAACGTCATTACCGCGGCCGAACTCGACGCGATGGCCGGTAATCGCAAGGCCCGCAAGGCTTACCGCAAAGCTGCCCACAGTCGTCGCGAACGTAAGCGCGCCCGCTACGTCCTCAATGCTGCGTATGCCGTCGCCGATGAGCTGGCCGCCGCACGAGGCGCAGACACCGACCGGGTGCGCTTCGCGCGCTCCGAGGTCGCCAGGATACGCGCGGGCGTCCCGTCACAATGGTGAGCGCGAACCTGCGGGTTAGGATCGGCCAGTGCTCGCGCAACCCGAACACCTCTTCCGGCCGTTCTTCGGCGCCCTCGTCCTGGTTGCCCTGACCGCTCTACTCATCACGCTGAACTGGGCGGGCGCTAGCGGCCGACTCCGCCGCAATCGATGGGCCGGAATCCGCACACCGTCGACAATGCGTTGCGATCAAGCGTGGGTAGCCGGCCACCGCGCCGCGCTGCGCCTGGCACCGTTACACCTGCTCACGCTCGCCGCGACGCTGGCCGCGCTGGCATTCGCCGCCGTGCACGCGCGGACAGCGGCTGGTATTCAACTCGCCTGGCTCGGCGGCATGGTCGTTTTCGTGGTAGTGGCTCTCTACACCGCGTTCGTCGCGAGCAGAGCCGCAAAATCGGCCGATGGCAAGCCACTCAAGCCCTAAATCCTTTCGAATGTCATCCGAGCGTCGAAATCCCAACCGATCAGCATGATTCGGTGCGGTGCCCGCACCATCGCGGCCTTGACGTGCGTGAAGTAATCGGCCGCATCGACGATCCAGGCGAACTGATTGGCGCGCCACGCGCCAGCACGTCTCGCCGGGAGTCACCAATCGATCTTCGTGCACGCTAACAGCCCGGAAGTCGTTGCAGCGTATCGGGATCCTTGCCGTCGAGCTGCAGCCGACGTCGTCCATCGGCTGTGCTGACCACGCCGATATGCAGCTCCCCGCCGCCGGCGCTATCCGGCTCCACGAGGAGCTGGAATTCGCCGGAGTCGACGAACATCATGGCGTCGTCGTTGGATAGCTTCCAGGGGTGGCCATCGGTGGGCCACCGGCCACCAACGAGCCGAATGTCGTTCGGGCCCTCGTCGTCCTCTTCTTGGGCGTTCTGAGCCGTGACGCACTTTACCCACAGTTTTGCGGGTAGCGGTCGAAAGTACACTGCCAGACGCTGGCGGTTGAGATCCGCGTCGACCGGTATTCCGATCGGAGGCAGCGATGTACCCTCGGGGCGATCATTCAGCGACTTCTTGACTTGATGTGATCCAACTCCGCTGCCGAACCAATCGATCGTGAGCACGGTGGTGATGTACTGCGCGATCGCCAGGGTCAGTAGACCGCCCGCGCCGGCAACCCCCACGCCGGCCGCCCCGGCTGCCGCGGTCACCGGCAACGCAAGCAGACCGACGACAGCGGCGGCACCGGCAGCCGCGGCGACCTTACCCGCCGCGGTCAGGCTGAAATCCGGATTCACTTCCGGCTCTGGGGGATTCTGCGCTGGTCGCACACCCACGGTGCGCGGAAGCTCGTCGAACCGCTCGCTGACTCGCTTGACTTCCGCTTCGTAGTCTTGATCACTGAGCGCGCCTGCACGCTTCTTTTCGGCGGCCGCGCTTAGCGCCTGCTCGAGACTTTCTACGGTGTCCACCTCGGCCGGCCGGTTCTCCCCTGCGTTTGGGTCGCGAGGGATGTCGTCAAGGCCCATCTCGTAGGTCACCTTGAAGGTGGCCTCGAAGTCGTAGAGTTTGGTTTCGGCACTTACGGTTCCGTCGACCACCAACCGGCCGTCCTCGGTTCGCGGCACGATGTCGGCGTCAAGGGCGTCGAGACTGCGCTCCTGGCCGCCGATGGTGATCGGCTTCGGACCCTCCAGCAGGCAGGGGGCGTCGGCGGCGAAGTCGCTTTCGTCGAGACCGAAGCTGTTCATCACGGTGTCACGAACCTGACGCAAGATGCTCCATCCGGTGACGGCCAATCCGGTCTTCTCACGGGCATTTTCGGCGAGGATCGACGCTGGCAGGTCCTCGCCTGGCGGCAGTGTGCGCAGCGTCTGCAGCTGGACCACCATGGATTCGTGGGTAGCCTCACCGATATCGAAGCGCTGCACGATGGCGTCAACAGCCTTGATCGTGCTGTCGTCTTGCGATTCGGCGTCGACGTCGAGCGGTGCCGGCAGCAGATCCACGATGCCGTTGTCCCCCATCTCGGCGAGCTTGGGGCGGACCGCCTCACCGATCTGGGCGGCCAGCGAGTCGAGTACCCGGATCCTCGCCTCGTCGTCGGATAGACTGGGGTGCTGCAACTTTTTCCAGGTTGACCATCAATTCGCCTGCGATGCAATGGGTTATCCAGTACGCCTCGGCATAGTCGAGTTCCCAGCTGATCCGGGGATCTTGCCCGGTGAGTGCGATGGCGCCGTCGGAACGGCGCTCGATTTTCGCGCCGAACAGTTGCGGGGCGTACTCGTCTGGCAGCGGGGCGGCCAGGAGAACAGGAGCATCTTGCGCAGTGAAATTGAGCGCGATGGTCTGCTTGCCGGGGCCGGCTTGATGCGGTTCGAGCTGGTCGTGCATCGTCAACCGTCCGAAAAGCGGGATCTCGTTGTACGGAATCTCGCGGGATTCGCCGGCTCGCGGACCGTCCGGGACGGTGATCGTCGGCGGCGGCAGCTCCACCAGCGGGATGCAGGTCACCGAATCGATCGCGATCTTCGAATCGAAAATCCTTAGGTCGATCGCGAAGTGCCGCAGCGGATCGTGGCATTCGCCATCGGTCTGCTCCTGCCAGAGCCGTTGCTGCGAATCGAAGATGAACCAAACACGATCCAGCGTGAGATCGAGGGTCGCCGTCGCGGAGTAACCGGTGCCGTCGACGGACTCTGTGTACTTGTCGCCACTGAACACATCGAGCGTCTGATCTTGAACGCGTTCACGATGGATTTCGATCATCGTGTCGGGACGACGCATATGAAAACTCCAGTACGTAGGCCGCGCGCACCGTGCGCGGCGGGGTTGGCTTGCGGATTCTGTACCCAGAAACGCCGATGCTGAGTCAACCCCGGGAGGACGTACTGCTCAGCTGCCGCCTCGGCCGTCGAAGGTGATGACTTTGCCCCGGTTGATCGACACCCAGTCCCGAGCCTCCAGGTAAGGGCGGAAAGTCTCGGCAATCAGCTGCTGGTCGGACGGTGTCTTTGGCCGCTGCAGTTCGTAGAGGTGCGGAAACTCCGTCCACGCGGTGACGGCGTCCCACAGTCGGACCGCCGCCTCACCGGTAGGTGGATCGATGAGCACCGGGCCGAACAGGCATTGTCCGTCGGGGAAAAACATGGTCGGCACCCCGTAGCCGGCGGCGTCGACCACCCGCTGGTGATCGGCCATCACCTCGTCGCTGGTCGTGGGGTCGTCGATCGCCTGATCGACAAGCGCGGGATCGAAACCGAGTTCGTCGAGGAGGTGCCGGGCGACGGCCCTCTCATGCGGCTTGTGGCCCTCAACGTGCAGAGCGCGGCCGGCCCGGCCGTACCACGCGTCGACGTCGGCCATCGACCGGCGTCGCAGCAGCGCTCCGATGCGCATCATCGACCAGCCGTACGACCATTCCCGTTCCCATGGGTGCTTCTTGCCTTCTTGGCGGTTGATTTCCTCGAGGCTGAAGAAGCGCCAGTTCACCGCAAGGCCGGTCAGATCGCGCACTTCTCGGATCCACAACGACGTCTGGTAGGCGTAGGGGCACATGACATCGAAGTGGAAGTCGACGGAGGCGGGGCGGGTGTTCACATCGTGAACCTCAGGTTGCGGGCGGCGCGATCGCCGAGCTCGCCGTCGCCCTTCCACGTGACCGCACCGGAGTCGATGGGAATCTGCGGATCAATGCGCCCAGAGGCGAGTTGGATGAAGGTGGTCGAGTCGGTCGTGAGCGTCACGTCAGGGTTGGCGATGTGGTCGACCTGCTTGGCTCGGCCGTCGACGGCCACGTTGAGGTCGCGAACGATCGGTCCCGTGAGGTGGAAGGTGATGCTTTTCCCGTCGGGCAGGCCCACTTTTTTGCCGACGATGTACCCCAACGAGCCCTCCACCTCGGCCAGCGCGATCTCGGCGGCTGTGCCGGTGTCGTCTGTCGCCCGACCGAGCGGGGTGGTGATGTCGCGCTCGTGGACCCAGAAGTCGAAAATCCGGATCGCCAGGAAGCGGCCGTAGGTGCCCGGCCCGACCGGCGTCCACGACCGACCCTCCAGATCCTGCTGTGAGAGCGCGGCGAGATCGCGGCGCCGACGGTCGTAGACGGCGCGGACCGTGTCCACGTAAGCGGTGCCAGCGGCGTCGGCTTGGTGCAGGAATTCCGCCGCCTTCTCGAAAGGCGGCGGCGTTTGGTCATCCTCGGGCAGCCAGCCTGCCATGACCGCCTCGATGCTGGTCACGTGGTTGACGACGCCGCGAACCGTCCAGTCCGGGCAGAGTGATTGGGCCTGCCAGTCAGCGTCGCTGAGGTCGGCGCAAAGGGCTTCCATCGATGCGTAACAGCCCTCGAGAGCGGCACGGATCTCGTCGAGGCTTCTCGCGTTCGGCTTTTCCAAAACGACCGCTCCTGTTCTGCCCGGCCGAGATGCCGGCACGCGTCTGTTGTTCGGCTCGGCTTCGAAAGTAGCCGTCAGGGTCGCCGTTGGGTACCCGGTTCAGACCCAGCCGCCTCGCCGCGTCAGCCGCGATGCGCCGTCATAGCGGTTCGCCGATGTCGGGAAGTAAGGCAATGTCCTCGGGCTGGTTGTATTTGCGGAACATTGCCGCGGTCTCCCGGACATTCCTCTTTGCCCAATCAATCTTGAAGTGGCTCAGCACCTGATACTCGTATTTGAAGCGTTCTGCGCGATCTCCCACTCTTTTGGCTGCTTGACGTTCCACAACGCTTTCGCAGTACCAGTACAGAAGGTCCTCAAGGCTGCCGGACCGGTCGAAGCCGAGTTTTCCTCGCTCGTAGAAAGTGAAATGATACGAGCCGTCGTCGGCCACGTAAATATTCAAACCGTCAGATGTCCGGAGTCCGACCTGAATCGGGCGGACATCTAACTTTTCTGAGAGTCGATCTATCTCATCTTGGAGTTCCGCAGATCTATCGTCCAAGAGGCGGTCCGTACTCATCCAATATGCCTAACCTGACTAGCTCCTGAACCGTCGGTTTCACCCCGTCGGGGCCGAGAAGCATGTATTGAAGGGTGCCAGGCGACGGCGTCTGGCCATAAAACGGTTCCACTGGTCCTTCCACGATTTGCCAGCCCGGAGGCAGTGGCTTTCCGGTGACCATATATCGGTTGTAATCGCCCCCAACCGATTCTGGCGCCAAGGAGCGATCGGCGAAAGGGGTGCCATCGGGTGCAAGATAGCGCCCGAACTCGGACCCGAACCGGTCGATGATGGCACCCTCAGGCAGCTGGGCGGGCTGGGGGGCATATCCCGGCGGAAACCCGTCATTCAACGGGTAGTTACGCGCTTCCGGCGTGCCGAACTGCGACGCAAAGTCATCCCACGACATTCCGCCAGTGGGGTCCCAGCCCCGCACGACGGCCAGAGGTGCGCCACCCTCTGTGACGGTTTCCGCGGGAAGCCCCGCCTCAACAGCCGGTCCTTCTCCGCCGAACAGCAGCGAGGGCAGGGTGAAGGCGCCGTCGGAGGCTTTGCCGCCCAGGTAGTAGGCCGCGCTTGGTGAGTTGATCGCGTTCTGGACCTCCCCGATCGCCGCGCCGATCGGGTTCTGCACAACCTCGGTGGTGCCTTTGAGCATCTGCTCCCACGACTGCAGGACCCCGGGTGCGCCCGGCCCGCCTTGACCGATGAGATCTTTGATCCCCTGCTCGGTGGCAAACCAGCGATCACCGAATCCCTCCCCGAATCCCGGTGGCGGCGGGCGCGGTGGCTCGGGCGGCACATAGTTGGGCATGCCGTTGTCCATCCACTGCTGGGTACGCGCCACAATCCCGTCCAGACGTGCCTCAATCTGATCGGGCGGCACACCGTCACGGATCATGGTTTGGCGGGCCATCGCCTTGAACGCTTCTACGTCGGCGGGTTTCAGCTGAGGCGGCGGCATGCCAGCAGGGACGGGTTGGCCAAGCCGGCTCAGCAGATCCGGCAGACTGCCAGGTTCCGGCTGGCCAGGCCCGGCCGGCCGACCCCTGCCCAGCAGCGTGTCTTGCAGCGACGGTGGCTGGCCTGCGGGACCCCCGGGCACTGCCGCGGCTGCGGCCGGGTCACCACCCGGGCCGGCGCCGGCCGCCCCAGCGGGTAACAACATGTCCTGCCACGTCCGCGGCTTGCCGTGCGGGTCGGCAGGATTCGGAGCGCCTGGGGGCGCCGGGCCACCGCCGGGCGGATTCCCGGCGCCATCCAGCTGGACTTCGCCGACGGCGCCGCGGATAGCGGTGGCAAGCTCATGATCGGCGTTGTGCGCATGCACCTTGCAGGCATCAAGCTGACCCTGCAACAGCTGCTGCTCGGCAGCCAAACTGATCGGATCCAACCCAATCCCCATGCTGCCCACTTCAATTCGCCAATCTGGCGTAATCGTCCAGCCGTACCCCTCAGCGGCCTGCTCGATGTTCTCCAGTTCGGCCTTGCACGCGCGGACGTCGGCCTCGGCGCGCGACACCGACGCCGCCACCCGCGTCGATTCCGCGCCGTCGGCCTCGATGTCGTGGCGGAGCTTGCCCAGATCGACGCGAAACGCCTCCCCCGCTTCCCCCTGCCAGTCGGCCAAAACACTGTGCACCTGGTTCAGGTTGTCCCCCAGGCGCTGCAAGGTCGCCGCGCGATTACTGGCCGTCTCAAACACCGCATTGATCGCGCCCAGATCCCAGCGCCTGACATCAGCAGGAGTCAGCGGCTCCACCCGCTACCCCTACTCCCGCACCGACCCGATCGCCCGAACCGATCGGTCCTCGGTCGTGACATAGCCGACCATCGCATCGGCCACATGCGACCCCAGCGCGCCCACCTGACGCTTGTGTTGGCTGTGGCGGGCCTCCCACCGCGCCGCCATCTCGCCCAACGCCAGCTGCGACGACCCGATCCAGCCCGGCGCGGCCTCGGCCAGCCCGTCGTCATGACGGACGAAATCCAAAGACGCTTCGCCGACCGCATCGAACATCTGGTTGCTGCCAACATTCAGCGCCACAGGATCGACCTTCAATTCATCGGCCACGATGACCCCCTCCCGCTCGGCGGCATTGCGCGCTGAAGCATAACGCCTCCGGCAGGACCCCGCCCCTCACCTTTTCAGCGGAAAGAGCCGCGCACCGGTCAGGTCGTCGTGGCGCCAATCAGGGTGCGGGCAACCCACTCCACCCGATCCACCGATTCGTCCAATGTCAACATGCCGGTGAGTACCGCAGTGAGTGCATTACTCAACGCGGCGTTGATGCCGAAACTGACGTTCGGGATCTCCTCTTCGGCAACACCTTTCAGCAGGCGATTGAACATCTCGACATTGGTACGGCTCATGTGGTCGATCGTCGCTTTTGCCTCGGGGTCGGGGGACGTCATGGTGTGCAGCATCAGCGCAGTCATGTTGGGGCTGCGATGAAACGCGCGTTGAGCGCGCCGCAAATAGTCCAGCAGTCCCGGCAACGGGTCTTCGTCGGCCGAGACGCTTGCTGCCAGAACGCGCCTGGTCAGTCGCTTCTGCCAGTCTTCCAGCGCAGCCGCCAGGAGATGCTCCTTCGATCTGAAATAGCGGTAGACGGTGGCCAGCGCCACTCCAGACCGCTGGGCGACGTCGCGCATCTGCACCGCATCGGCGCCGACGTCGGCGATCAGATCGATCACCTCTTCGATGATCTTGGCGCGCCGCACTAACTGTCCGCTGGTCATGTCCGCCAACGCAACGATGTCCGGTTGGGCGTTGTCGATCGCTTTCGTGATGACGGTGCAACCTCCGTTCCAGCCACGCAGCTAGAACAATGTTCTTATCTGATGCCCATGCTACGACAAGATCAGCGGTTGACTGCCGTGTTTCCCCATCTAGCTGAGCTGACTCCATCTTGACAGAGGTAGAACCGTGTTTCAATATTGAAGCAGCGGCAGTTGTATCGTGCTCGAACTGAATCGGAGGGCGCCATGGCTGGACCTGTCGGTCTGCCGGTTATCGACACCATGATGGGCTTCCCCCACGAGGGCTCAGCCCAGTACGACTTCATCCGCAAGCAGACGAAAGACCGAGAGTCCAAGGAAAGCTTCGAGTTTCCGGTCGAGTACATGTTCAAGGACGTGCCCAAGGGATTGCCGACTGACGACCCGGTGTCGCTGGTCCTGCAGCAGATGGACAGATTCGGCATCGAGAAGGCCATGATCGGCGTCAGTGAGGGCTCCGCCGCGTTGGCGCTCAAGACGTTTCCCGACCGTTTTGTACCCTCCGGGGCCATCGCCGACCCGAACGACGTAATGGGTTCGGTGAACGCGATCCGTCGCGACTACGAGCAGTACGGCATCCGAGCGACATCGGTGTTTCCGGCGGGTACCTTTCCGCAGGTTCCCATCGACGACCCGAAGATGTATCCGATCTATGCCACCTGTGTCGACCTGGGCATCCCGATCTTTGTGTGCGCCGGTGTTCCCGGACCGCGTATTCCATTTGCGCCCCAGGAGGTTTCACGGATCGATGTCGTGATGTTCGACTTCCCCGATCTGGTGTTCGTTACCCGCCACGGCTGCGAACCCTGGGAGGATCTTGCCGTGAAACTGATGTTGAAGTGGCCCAACCTGTACTACTCGACATCGGCATTCGCGCCGAAGTACTACCCGAAGGCCATCATCGACTACGCGAACTCTCGCGGGCCCGACAAAGTGCTTTACGCCGGGTACTTCCCGATGGGTCTGTCTCTCGAACGGATCTTCAGCGAGTTGCCTAACGTCCCGCTGAAGGAGGAGGTATGGCCGAAGTTCTTGTACGGCAACGCCGCGCGCATCCTTGGCCTGGAGAGACTGAAGCCCTATGGTGCTGGCGGTCACGGCTGAGCAAGAGGATCTCGTCGACGCGGTCAGTCGGTTCGCGGCCCGTCATGCGCCGATAGACAAGACGAGGGCGGCATTCGATTCCATCGCAGCCGGCGAATTGCCCTCGTGGTGGGAGGAATTCACCGCGCACGGCTTTCATGCGGTGCATCTCCCGGAATCTGTGGGTGGCCAGGGTGGCACGCTGGCCGATCTGGCGTGTGTCATCGAGACCGCTGCCGCGGCGTTGCTGCCTGGGCCGGTGCTCAGCACCGCTACAGCGAGCGCCGTGGTGGCGTTGGCCGACAGCTCAGCCGCGCCATTGCTCGCCGACCTCACTTCAGGCGCCACCGCGGCTGTCGTGCTGCCGGAACATTCCGACGTCCGTGCCATCCGCCACGCGGACGGCTGGCGGCTCAGCGGCTCGTCCGCCTCTGTGTTGGGAATTTCTGCGGCGCAACGCATCCTGCTCGCCGCCCACACTGATGGCGACCCTCGCTGGTTCGTGCTGGACGCGGACTGCACCCGCGGCGCGGAGTTAACGATTGAACAGCAACAGGGCACCGACCTGTGCACAGACGTGGGTCTGCTGAGCCTCGATGACTACCCCGTTGCGACGGATTCGGAGTTGTCCGGAATCCCTGCCGAACGCGCGCGATGCGTGACCGTGGCCCTCACTGCCTGCGCGTCGGCCGGCACAGTGCGCCGGTGCGCCGAGGCCGCAACGGATTACATCCGCACCCGCGAACAGTTCGGCAAACCGGTCGGTTCCTTCCAGGCTCTCCAGCACAAGGCCGCGGTGTTACTCGTGAACGCCGAGCTGGCGGCGGCCGCTGCCTGGGATGCGGTGCGCGCCTGCGACGAATCCGTCGAGCAGCACCGACTCGCTGCCGGGTCGGCCGCCTTGATGGCGGTCGCTCCCGGACCCGACCTGGTGCTCGACGCTCTGACGATGTTCGGCGCGATCGGCTACACGTGGGAGCACGATATTCACCTGTACTGGCGGCGCGCCATCAGTTTGGCGGCGTCGGTCGGGCCGACGACGCGCTGGAGCCGCGAAGTCGGCGAGCTTGCACTCACGACGAAGCGCTCCACCGCAATGAATCTGGGCGATGTCGAATCTGAGTTCCGGGCCTCGGTGGCGAAAACGCTCGACCGCGCACTGACCCTTTCTAACGACCACCCATCGGATGACGACAGGGCGCCGGGCCTCGCCTTCGGCGAACAACGCGACATGCTGGCCGAGTCCGGCCTGGTCGCTCCACTCATGCCACCGCCATGGGGCGTCAGCGCCTCGGCGGTGCAGCAGGTGATCCTCAATAAGGAGTTCGACAAGCGCCCTGACCTGATCAAGCCGTCCCTCGGCATCGCTGAGTGGATCCTCCCGACCATTCTCGACAGCGGGACCGACCTGCAGCGTGAGCGATTCGCCTGGCCGATCCTGCGCGGCGTACAGCGATGGTGTCAGCTGTTCAGCGAACCGGGCGCCGGATCGGATCTGGCCTCGCTGAGCACTCGCGCCGTCAAGGTCGACGGCGGGTGGGTCGTCAACGGCCACAAGATCTGGACGTCGATGGCCGACCGTGCGCAGTACGGAGCGCTGTTGGCGCGCACCGAGCCGGACGCGCCCAAGCACCGCGGGATCAGCTACTTCCTGATCGACATGGCATCGCCGGGTATCACCGTCGAGCCGATCAAGCAGGCCAGCGGACACTTCGATTTCAACGAGGTGTTCTTCACCGATGTCTTCGTTCCCGACGACATGCTGGTCGGAAAACCCGGTGACGGTTGGAATCTCGCCGTGGCGACGATGGCCGTCGAACGCACCGCGATCGGCAATTACGTCAACATCGATCGCTCGGGCGCGCTGCGGCACGTCGCGAAGATCGACGGCCCTGATCGGGACGCTGCGGTGCAGGCACTCGGCGACATCGAGGCGTACGCCACTGCGATCAAAGCCATGGTGCTGCGCGAAACCCTGCGACTCGTGGAGGGACAGTCGGCGGGGCCGACCTCGAGCATCGCCAAGTACGCGATGGTAATGCTGCTGCGCCGCGCGTCGAGCGCGACGCTCGGCGTGGCCGGCCGCATCGCCATGCTGGAGGAGTCAGATCCCGCCGTGATTCGGCCGTACTTCGATATGCCATCCGAACTCATCGGCGGCGGCACCCCGGAGATACAGCTGACCGTCATCGCCTCGATGATCCTCGGCCTGCCGCGCAGCTAGACGCCAACAAAGAATTCCCGCCACAGAAAGGACACCGCCGCGATGACGACTGAGCTGGGGTTCACCTACTTCGACTGCGACAACCACTACTACGAGGCCATCGATGCCTTCACCCGCCACATCGAACCGCAGTACAAGAAACGCGCGATCCAGTGGGGGCAGATCGACGGCAAGCAGCGTCTGATCGTCGGTGGCAGGGTCAACCGGTTCATTCCGAATCCGACGTTCGACCCGGTCGGCAAGCCCGGTGCGCTCGACGAATACTTCCGTGGCCGCAATCCCCATGGCGCGGACCTCAATTCGTTGTTTGGTGAGCTGGAACCGATTCGGCCTGCGTATCGCGACCGTGATGCGCGGCTCGCGCTCATGGACGAGCAGGGCATGCAGGGCTGCATCCTGCTGCCGACACTCGGCGTCGGGATGGAGCAAGCGCTGCTGCCCGACCTGGATGCGGTGGTGGCGACCTTCCGTGCTTTCAACCGCTGGATGGACGAGGACTGGGGATTCGCCTACAAAGAACGGATTTTCAGCGCTCCCTACATCACGCTGTGCAAGCCGGATGCCGCGGTGCGTGAACTGGAGTGGGCACTAGAGCGTGACGCGCGCTTCATCGTCATGATCCCCGGACCGATCTCGACCGACGTCGGCACGCGCGCGCCCGGCGATCCGATGTTCGACGACTTCTGGCGACTGGCCAACGATTCCGGCATCACGGTCTGCTACCACTCCGGTGAGACCTATTACTCGAAGTTCATGCCGGCCTGGGGAGAGCCGGACTACATGATGTCGTTCCAGGCGCTCCTCGGCTTCCGATCACTGTTCTCCGGGGATCCCATTCAGGACACGTTCGCCAACCACCTGCACAACGGCCTGTTCCTTCGCTTCCCCAATCTGCGGATGGCAGCCATCGAGAGCGGCTCCACGTGGGTGTTCCATCTCTTCGAGAAGCTCACCAAGTCCTATGGCCAGATTCCGTTCATCTATAAGGAAGACCCGAGGGAAACCTTCAGGCGTCACGTATGGGTCTCGCCGTTTTACGAAGACGAATTGGCCAGCCTGTTGAAATTGATTGGCGTGGAACGAATCATCATGGGTTCGGACTATCCCCATGTCGAGGGCCTGGCCGAACCGGCCTCGTACATCAAGGATCTGGAAAACTTCGACTACACGCCGGCGCAATGCCGCACCGTCATGCGCGACAACGGTCTCGAGCTGTCGGTTCGCCGGCCGGTATAGCTGCGCCCGGTGAAAGTCGAGAAGTCCAACCTGGTCGCCATGCTGCTGGAGGTCGGCGAGGAGAACGCGGCTGTGCTCCTTGCGCGTTCTCAGCTGTCCGATGAGATCGACACCGAGCACGACCTCGACATGTTGCTCAGATTCGGACTGGACCGCGATCAGGTCGCGGAAGTGGCGCGACTCGCAGTCGGCGCGATCGAAGCCGACAACGTCAATACCCGGCGCAGGCGCGACCAGCTGGCGAAGACCATCTCGCGGCGGTGGGCCGACCTCGTCGATCAATGGATGAGCCAGGCCAAGTAACCGGCGCTCCTGAAAGCACGGTATTTGCCGTCGCAATGACGAATAATTCTGGAAACGCATCCCAGTGAAGGGAGCGACGTGACCACGAAAAGGCCTGCCCGCGCCGCTCAGGCTGCCGTAATGGCCGCAACCGGGCTAGCCGGCGCTCTGTCGATGATGATCACCGCGCCGCACGCCACCGCTGACACACCACCCGCATATCAGCCAGCGCTTGATCAACTTCTCAGCGCAATGCAGCAGGCCGTGGCCTACGACTCAGCACTGCCGTTCGCCACCCCAGACAGCGACGCCATGCTGCTCACCGGTCTGCAGAACACCAACTACGAATTGCTCTCGGCCGGGCTGTCGAGGGTGACCGAGCTCTTCAACGGGGTCTTTTTCCAGTCGCCGGAGGTCGTGGCCGGGGATGCCGCCGACTCCCGTCAGTACTTTCAATTCTTCACTCCAGACATCTACTACCACGCCACCGCCGGCCTTGCCCCCGGCGCGACCTACGAGCTCACCGGCACCGTCGGCAAGGGAACCGAAGCTCTGGCCATCGCGACCGAAGCGATCACCGGTTCGACGGCGGTCAGCAAAGAAAGTTTGGAACTCGATCACGGCCTGGTGGTGAATCCCGACGGCACGTTCACCGTCGACATCGGTCCAACGGAGCCGAGCGGCGCAGTCAACTTCATCAACGACACCAACGCCACCACCAATGGTGATGCCTCCCTGCTGATCAGAGACGTGCTGGGCGACTGGGCGCAGGGCCCGGGCAGCATCAGCCTCCACTGCGTTGCCGACTGCCCGGCATTCTTCTCCATACCGAGTACGGGTATATTTCCCGGGGCGGAGGCGTCGACTGCCGAAATCGGCTCAGTTGCAGGGACTTCCACAGGCCAGATCAACTCGATTGACTCGTTGCTGACGACGTTGTTCACCGCCTTCGGCAACATCGTTGGACCTTTCAACCAAGAAAACATGGGCCTGGCCGAGGTCGCCGGGATCGAGCTGCCGGCCAATACCATGAGCCCACTGGCTTCTGAGACAAGCGTATTCGCGACAGGCCTGCCGAGTGCAGACGTGTCCGGGGGCAATTTCGACCTGGATCCCAGCGAGGCGCTGATCGTCAAAGTGCCTGACGTGGCCGCCGCCTACAGCGGCATCGAGTTGATGAACGTCTTCGGCGCGGCGCTGCCGTCTACCTTGGCGCAGACCACCTTGAACAACACCACGGCGTTCCACGATGCGGACGGTTACACCTACTACGTCGTCAGCGCCACCAACCCCGGCGTGGCGAACTGGTTGGACAGCAACGGCGTTAGCAGCGGTGAGATATTCGCCCGATTCGAGAATCTCCCCGACGGCACAGACCCGACCGGCCTACCGGTGATGACCGAGGTGGTGCCGGTGGCCGATGTGGCCAACTATCTGCCCGCCGACACTCCCACCGTCAGCCCCGCGGAATATGCCGCCGACATGTCGCAGCGCGTGTTGTCCTACGACTACGCCTTGGATGTGTCCCGGGAAAGTGCCCAACCCAATTGGGTGATACAGGAATTGCTGCTCCACGGGCTGCAGGGCGTGATGGGTACCGACAATTTCAACGCGGTGTTCGGCAACGACCCCGTCACTCCGCTGGCGCTGAGGTTGACCCCGGCGTTGTCTCCGGACTGGGCCACCGTCGATCACGACATCGTCACCAATCCGGTCGCCAGCCTGGAGGCGATTTTCAACAATCTCTCTTTGGCGGCCAGCGACATCAGCCTGCCCGGCGAACTGGCCCTGGGCCAGACCGTGCTGTCGCTGCTGCTGCCCCAGCAGCTCGGGTCGCTGCTCAATGACACGGTGTTCGACCCGAACACCGGCATCATCGCCGGAATCCTCAATGCGCGCGACGATTTGGCCACCGCGGTCCTGACAGCCAACGGCGACTTCCCGTCTCAACTGGGCAGTCTGGCAACGCTGGAGTGGGCCAACATGCCCGAGCTAATCCAGGCGACCGGGAGCACGTTGCTGGCCGACCTCGGCACGCTGCTCAACCCCGCCGATTTGTTCGCCGCATGAAAGGTGATCGGCCCGAGGTACATTCGCGTTCCTTCAGCCGCCGTGAGCTGCTGGGGCTGGCAAGCAGCGTCGGTTTGGCGTCCATGGTCAGCGCCTGCTCAACGACTTCGAGTCCTGGTGTGACGTCGACGACCAGTGCCAGCCTGACCACGACCGCTTCGGCACTGTTGATATGTCGAGATGCTTGGGGCGCGCGGCCGGCCCGCGCCGGAGGCAAGCGCCACACCATCACGCGTATGACCCTCCACCACGAGGCCGTGGTCCTCGGCGACAATCGCAATGCCCCAAGCCATCTCCGACAAGACCAGCGGTATCACCAAGACCAGCACGGCTGGATCGACATCGCCTATCACGTTGGCGTTGACCGCAATGGCAACCTCTACGAGCTGCGCAGCACCGAGATCGCCGGCGACACAGCAACGGACTACGACACAACAGGCCACTTCCTGGTCCTCTGCGAAGGAGACTTCGATCAAGAGGTTGTGCCGGAGGCGCAGCTTCACGGAGCCGCTATCGCCTTCGCATGGGCTACCCACAACTTTGGCATCGCGACCGACACGTTGGCCGGCCACCGGGACCTAGCCCAGACTTCCTGCCCGGGCGCGAACCTCTATGCCCATCTCTCCTCAGGTGACCTCAAGCGGCGCATCAACGATCTGCTTGCCACCGGCGGCGTGAACCTGCAGCGCTTCTGTGGACCCGACGCCGCCGCACGAGTCGCGGCTATCGAGGCCGGTAACTGACCTGCACCCTGCAGTGCGGTGCCGGACACGCGGTCGCCGGTCAGCCACCGAGTCCCTTCTTGATGGCCCTGTCTTGTTTCTGGCCGGTGTCGGCGACGAAATCTGGTGGCACCAGCACGTCGGGCGGGCCGTCGAACTCCAGCTCGACGAACGCCTTGCCCTCGGTGAACAGCAGCACTGTCACTGACTTGGATGCGTCCGGTGAGGGCCCGGAGACTATCGTCCCGCCAGTACCGATGTCGATCGGTTCGGGTACTCCGTGCACAAAGCCATCCATTGAAGTCTTGGTGGAGTTGAGCGCGTCCGTGGCGGCGGCAGGATCGGACAAAGTGCGGATGGAATCGGTGATCACTTGGCTGCGATCTTGGTTGCTGAACGTCGTCACCACGCCCACTTGACCATTCGGGTTCTCTATCGGCGGACTGGCCGTGAAGGTTTCGGGTGCGCTCAGATCATGCGCCTGGATTAGCAGCCGGGTGAAATCGGTTGCCTGGGCCGGTGTCGAAGCTGGCGGCGAGCTTGGTTTGGTAGTGGTCCACGTGGCTGGCCGCGACGTTGCGGCCGGTGACTTCGAACTGCCACAGCCGAGCATTGACGTGCCCACTAACGACGTTGCCACGGTGACACCGCCGAGCATGGCAACAGGAATCCTCATTCGACCGTGCTCCTTTCCAGCGAAACCATTAGCAAGCCGGCGGGAATGAGCCACATCGAGGCGACCGGGCACCGGTTCTCCTCCGTACTGCACGATTCGCCAGCCGATGTGGCTACCGCTTGGCTCTCCAGACGAGGATCTCGCGACTTATTATCATTGTCGTCAGCAAAACGATTCAGGTGGCAAATGTGATAGGTCGGGTAATCACCGCTGCAGTGAGCTGCTTCGGTCTGGCCGCGTGTTCGTCTTCCTCACCATCGCAGCCGCCAGCAACCGCAGCGCACTCAACGACGCCGCAGCCCACCGTCAGTAGGACTGCCACCCCCAGCCCCACGGCGGCTCGCAGCGCGACGGCTGCCCCCAGCACGACCGTCCCCTGCGTCGGGTTGTCGATCTGTCCCCCGCCACCTCCGGACGCTGAGGGAAACCCAGCCTGCTATTACCGCGATGGTTGGGATGCCGACCCTTCAGGCTCCGGGATCAACGTCTACTACTTCCGTGAGCCGTCCAACGCCACTAGCGGCGAGCAAGTTACCGCCGATGTTCGCCTGAAGGACGGCACCACCGCCTCCCAGATCGCCGAAATCGACCCGGGCCAATCGATGGATCAGATTCAGTTCCCCGGCATCGACAAATCAGCGGTGAAAGAGGTCTTGCTCGCTACCAGTGCCGGGCGGTGCTTCGTCATTGGCCCGAACGGCAGTTGATCTTCCCGGTTCCCGGTCAATGGCGCCGTTGGGTGCTGGTGCACGCCTATTGTTGGCAGTTGTGCAATTGAGCAGTCGGGATCCCCGGATCGGTGTGCTCGGATGACGGCGGGCGTGGCATGCGGGTCATGCGGCACTGATCTGCGGGAGAACGCCAAGTTCTGTGACGAGTGTGGTGCCCCGATTGCGGCTTCTGCTGGTGGCGCGGAGTACAAGCAGGTGACGGCATTGTTCGCCGACGTGGTGCGGTCGATGGACATCGCTGCCGCGGTGGACATCGAGCGGTTACGCGAAATCATGACCGAGCTCGTGGAGCGCTCGGCTGCGGTGGTGAAGCGGTACGGCGGCGGGAGCGTGGAGTACACCGGCGACGGGTTGATGGCACTGTTCGGCGCCCCAGTTGCGTTGGAGGATCACGCTTTTCGGGCGTGCCTGGCCGCACTGGCCATCCAGGAGGAGGCCAACCGGCTCGCAGTTGAGGTGCAGCGCCGCGATGGCGTGGCTCTGCAGTTGCGGGTGGGGCTGAATTCGGGTCGGGTGATCGCCGGTGAGATCGGTTCGGGGTCGCTGGGCTACGCCGCGACCGGCCAGCCGGTCGGGTTTGCCCAGCGGATGGAATCGGTGGCGCCCCCGGGCGGGGTGATGCTCTCGGAATCGACCGCGCGGCTCGTTGAGCACACCGTGCTGCTGAGTGAACCGGAGTGGGTGCACATCAAGGGGACCGACGAACCGGTGCCCGCGCGTCGGCTGGTAGGGATCGGACCGCGGGATGGCTCGGTGGGCCGTGTCGAGGCGAGCCTGGTCGGTCGGCGCTGGGAGATGGCGGCACTTGACGCCATGGTGGACCGCACGATCAGCGGCCATGGTGGCGTCGTGACGGTGGTGGGACCACCAGGCATCGGCAAGAGCCGGGCGGCCCGGGAGGTCGCGGCGCTGGCCGCCGGTCGCGGGGCCGAGGTGTTTTGGACCTTCTGTGAATCCCACACCTGTGACATCCCCTTCGGGGCGGTGGCGCGGCTGCTGCGAGCGGCCACCGGGGTGGCCGACCTCCACGGCCACCCCGCCCGCGCAAAAGTGAGGCAACAATTCTCCGATGCCGACCCACAGGATCTGCTGCTGCTCGATGATCTGCTCGGCATCGCCGACCCCAAGGTGCCGCTCCCCCAGATCGACCCGGACGCGCGCCGGCGCCGGGTGACCGCACTGATCAACACCGCGTCGCTGGCGCGCACCCAACCGGGGCTGTACATCATCGAGGATGCGCACTGGATCGACGCGGTCAGCGAGTCGATGCTGGCCGATTTCCTCACCGTCATCCCGCGCACCCGGTTGATGGTGCTGATCACGTCTCGCCCAGAGTACGAGGGAGCGCTGATGCGGGTGCACGGTGCCCAGACGATAGCCCTTGCCCCACTGGGTGATTCAGACACCGCGATGCTGATCGATGAGCTGCTGGGTTGCGATCCCTCGGTCGGCGAGCTGGCGGCGATCATCGCCGAGCGAGCAGACGGGAACCCCTTTTTCGCCGAGGAGATGGTGCGCGAGTTGGTGCAACGCGGGGTGCTGGCCGGCGACCGCGGGGGCTATGTCTGTCACGCGGATGTCGCCGAGGTCGCCGTGCCGGCCACGGTGCAAGCGGCCATCGAAGCGCGCATCGACCGGCTGAGCACCCCGGCCAAGCGGACATTGAACGCGGCGTCGGTGATCGGCGCCCGCTTCAACGCAGAGCTGCTGGCCGCCCTGGGCATCGATGCGGTGATCGACGAGCTACTGAGCGCAGAACTGATCGATCAGGTGCGATTCACCCCAAACGCCGAGTACGTCTTCTGCCACCCGCTGATCCGCGCGGTGGCCTACGAATCACAACTCAAATCCGGCCGCGCCCAATGGCACCGGCGCCTGGCTACCGCTATGCAAGAGCGTGAGCCTGACCTGGTAGAGGAGAACGCGGCGCTAATCGCCGAACATCTGGAGGCCGCCGACGAGCTGCACGCCGCATATGGCTGGCACATGCGCGCTGCGGCGTGGTCAACCAACCGCGACATCGGCGCCGCCCGGGTCAGTTGGGAGCGGGCACGCCGCATCGCCGACCAACTACCCGACGATGACCCCGACAAATTGTCGATGCGCATCGCCCCCCGCACCATGCTGTGTGCCACCGACTGGCAAGCCCAAGCATTCCAGGAAACCCGGGGTCGCTTCGCCGAGTTGCGGGAGTTGTGCGGCGCCGCCGGGGACAAGGTCTCGCTGGCCATCGGCATGTCCGGGCTGGCATCCGAACTGCTGATGGCCGCGCGCCCGCAAGGCTCGCGGCTGGCATCCGAACAGATGGCGCTGCTCGAGTCGATCGGCGATCCTGACTTGACCATAGGGTTGGCGTTCATCGCGTTCGCCAACTGGTTCAACACCGGTGAATTCGGCGAGATCTTGCGGTGGTCGCAGACCGTCATCGACCTGGCTGACGGCGATCCCGTCAAGGGCGCCGGCTTCGGTCTGGGGGCGCCGCTGGCGATCGGGGTGACGTTTCGCGGCGTCGCTCGGTGGTGGCTGGGAAGTCCCGGATGGCGGCAGGACCTCCACGACGCCGTCGCGATGGCCCGAAACAACGATCCGACAACCCTCGGCGTCGTCATCACCTGGACCTACGGCCTGGCGATCGTCTACGGGGTGCTTCGGGCCGATGACTCCGCGCTGCGCACGATCGACGAGGCGGTGCAGATCGCCCAAAGGGCGAGCAGCGATATCGCGCTGATCTTCGCCGAGTACTCGTTGGGTCGCGCGTTGCTGTGCCAGGATGGCGCGGCTGACCGTCGCCGCGGGCTGGAGCTCATGATGCAGGCCCGCGAGTGGCAGCGCGAGCGCATGCCCTCCCTGGTCCCGAACACCGAGTTGATGATCGCCCAGGAGAACGCCAGGCACGATAACTGCGACGCTGCGATTGCGATGGCGCGCGACGCCGTGGACGAGTTGAAAGAAAAAGGACGGCTCGGGTACGCCGTCGTGGGCACCGGCATCCTGGTGGAGATGCTGTTCGAGCGTGGCACCGACCGCGATCTGGCCGATGCCCAGGAGGCGATCGACTGGTTGGCCAACCTGCCGGCAACCGAGGATTGGGCGATACTCCGGATCACACTGCTGCAGTTGCGCGCCCTTCAGGCCCGTGCCCATGGTGATGATCTCGCTTACCGGAACTGGGTGGCTCGCTACCTCGCGATGGCGAAATCGCTTGGCTTCGAAGGACACATCGCCTGGGCCGAAGCAATGGTCGAAGGTCGCGAATAGCACCAGCTTGACGATTCCGCGGACCTTGTTGTCCTGTCGGCCAATCTTGGTCATTTTCCGCATTTAGGTAGTACCGCGCCAAACCGGGCGAGATTGCAGTAGTGCACTACCGAGGTCGTCCTACCGCAGGCGAGCGACGATCCCCTTGACAAGATTCCGACGAACACTGCAGTTTAGGGGTCCGCATGACCTATCCGGCCATGGCCAACCCGTGCGAAACATCGACGCCGAACAGGCTGAACCCGCCGCAAGTGCGCTTACCCAAGCTTGTGCAGGGCGTCGGGTTAACCGTGTCTCGCCGGAACGCGATGCGGAAATGGATCAAGCGGTACGGACGCATCTTTGAATTCAACGTGCCGTTCTTTGGCCACTGTGTCGCCGTTTCCGACCCGGCGCTGGTGAGGTCGGTATTTACCGCGAGCACGGAACAGCTGACCAACTATCAGCCGAACCTGAGCAACTTTTTCGGCCCCGGGTCGATATTCGCCCTTGACGGCAGTCGCCACCACGATCGCCGTCGGCTTCTCGGACCGGCTTTCCACGGCCGGAGCCTTCGACATCACGAGGCGATTATCGTTGACGAGATTTTGCGTGAAAGCGCGAATTGGCCAGAGAACAAAGAGTTCCGGATTTTCGAACCGATGAACAGGATCACCTTGAACGTGATCTTACGGACCATCTTCGGTGCCGAAGGGGCCGAACTCGAGGAACTGCGTGAGATCGTCCCGCGCTACGCAAGATTCGGATCGGCCATGGTGAAGTTTATGCCGGTGCCGAAGTTGCGGACCCAGCGCCACAGTCCGTGGAGCAGGATGGACGACGTTCGGCGAGCATTCGACCGGACCGTCTTCGCACTAATCGATAGGGCCGAGTCCGATCCGGGTCTCGGCGAACGGGCGGACGTCCTGGCATTGCTGCTGCGCAGTCGGCGCGATGACGGAACCGGGATGTCGCGGCAAGACATCTGCGACGAACTGGTGACGCTCATCGGTGCCGGTCATGAGACCACCACGGCGGCCTTGAGCTGGGCGTTCGAACGATTGCGGCGCCACCCGGACGTGCTGGCCGAATTAGTCAGAGAAGTCGACGAGGGCGGCAGCGATTTCCGTCGGGCCACGATCTTGGAGGTGCTACGGGTACGGCCCGTCATCGACTTGCCAGGCCGCCGGGTCAGTGCACCGCACTTCGATCTCGGCCCGTGGCGGATCCCGCACAATCACAACGTCTTTGTGAGCCTTGCCGATCTGCACGAGAATCCGGAAATCTTCCCTCACTCCGAAAGATTCGATCCGAACCGCTTCCGCGACACCAAGCAGCCGGCGCCAGGATGGCTGGCATTCGGAAACGGGGCACGCCGTTGTATGGGTGCCGACTTCGCAATCAACGAGATCAATATCGTGCTGCGGACCGTGCTGCAGAATTTCCAGATCCACACCGACTCCGCCACCGACGAGAAGGCGTATTTCCGGGGAGTCACCTATGCCCCGAAACACGGCGGCCGCGTAGTGGTAACCCGCCGGAAGTAGCCCACTATGTCGACCCAGATGATCAGGCCACTGCACGCGCAACGACTCGATATCCGCTGCAACGTCGCTGACGTCGCGCTCTCGAACGTGGCGATCCACCTTCTGTTCTTCTTTGACCGGCAGCTCGACACGAGGCTCCTCGCCGATGCATTCGCGCACGCGCTCACAAATCTTCCGATCTTCGCGGGGCGAATGACCCTGGTCGGCGGTGCTTTGCGAATCCGATGCAAGGGGCAGGGTGTCCCTTTCACGTCTGTAGCGTCCGGCCGCACGCTCGAGGATGCAATCGGTTCGGCGTCGGAGGACACCGGATCATGGCTCATCGACCCGGTGAACGGTGCCACAGCTCGATGGGGGTTAGGCCCGCTGTGCAAAGTGCGCGTCACCCACCTTGCGGACGACGCGACCGCGATCGGTTTCTCGTGGCACCACGCGATCGGCGACATGCAGACCGCGATGCACTTCATGAACGCGTGGACTGCCGCCGCCGCCGACAAGCCGCTCGCTGAGCCGTTACTCGTCGAAGACCGTGCTGCCTACCTCGACGAACATCTCCCCGCCGACGGCGCTTCTGAGCCCGGGGTGCGCATCCTCGGGCACGCGGAACTTGCACGAAGCGCGCTCTACATGGCAAAGGATGCGCGGAAGCAGCGGACGCTGAGTCTCTATTTCGGCGACGACGAAATCACCCGCATGCGCGACGCCTACGGAAACCGGATGCGATTGTCTGCGAACGACGTTGTGTGCGCCCATGTTTCCGAGGCGCTCATGAGCGCGGATCCCGCGGTGGATCGTCGCACCCTCACTATCTCGGTGAACACCCGGAAGCGGTGTGGCCTGGATCCGATGCTCGTCGGAAATATCCTCTCGGCGTTGAACGTCGAGATCCGGCGCGGAGAGGCGGCACGTACGATTGCCGAACGCATGCGCCACAACGTGGACCACTTTGCCGCCGAACATTGCGACATGCGGATCAACCAACAGTTCTTGGACGCTGCCGGTGCGTGGCGGGGCGCTCGCTGTGTAGCCAAGGGCTTCAATCCGGTCCAGTGGAACCCGCTCATCACGAACTGGACCGGATTCGGCGTTTATCGCATCCAGTTCGAAGGCGCCTGCACGGTCTACTTCACGCCGTTGATGAAGGTTCCCTTTGCCGGAGTCGGCGTCCTGGTCGAAGGGGCGGATGGCCGCGGACTGGTCTTTCAAATGACGTTGCCCCCCAAGGACTTCGAGGCGATGTCGAGCCCCGCGACCCTAGAGCACCTGCGCAGATTCCGGTGCGCAGACGACGACATTTCACGACTGCACCGTCTCGTTCACGACTAGCTTGTGGCGCGGGCGTCAACTGTTTCGCAGCACCTCGACCGTCTCCAGCCGGCGCGCATGGATCACGGGATACACCGCAGCCGCCAGGACCAGAACAAATACCGCTTCCACCCCGGTCCGCAACGCCAGGGGCAGCACGCCCCATTCGATCTTGATCCCGTAGTACACCGGTGAGCCCAGCGACCAGAGATAGGTGATGCCCACCCCCCCGAGTACGGCGAGTCCGGAGACCAGCAGGCCGAGCAGGCCGGCGTTGGCAATGATCACGGCCTGTTCCTGCCCGGCGGTCATTCCGATCGCCCGCAACGCGGCCCGCTCACGTTTGCGCTGCACGAGGCCCAACACGAACACATTCAGCACGCTCAATCCGGCGGCTGCCATCACCACATACCCAGCGATCGTGAACGGCTCCAAGAAGCGGGTCATCCCGCTGGTGGCCACCGAGCGCCACTGCTCGTTGTCGTACACGCTCAATCCGGCGCCGAGGTTGAGGAAATCAGAGCGGTGATCGGATGCGTCGGCGGCAGACGAATAGTCCACGGCGACCTGGTCGCGTACGGCAGCCCAATCGGAACGCGCCAATCTCTCGGAGACCAGGACGATGTCTCCCACGGCGGCGTCGTTGATCATCCGTGGATGAAAGATTCCCGCCACCTTGTACCGCTTCGGCCCAGCGACGGTAGGCAACTCGACGGTGCTGCCCGCAGTAACGTGCAGCCGGCTTGCGGCGACCTCGCTCAGGCCGATGCCCCCGTCGCGCACGCCCTGCCAGAACATGTCAGCAGTGTTCGTCGGTTCGTACAGCGCCCGGCTGTACCAATCGCCCGGGGTCACGCCAGCGACCAGGCGCGACAACGTCCCCGACGAGATCGTCGATCGCCAGTGCGAGGACAGGTTCCGACCGTCGGCGGCGCCGGTCACCAACCCGAACGTGGCGTCAGAGAGCCAGCCGTCGCGCTGATCGAGCACCGCTTGCGGGGTGATCAACAACGCGGCGGGTAGTCGGTCAGCCTTCTGCGCGGCAATCTGCTCGGTACCGAGCAGTTGCATGCTGTGTGCGCCGATCGCACTGCTGGTGCCCTCGGTGAGTAGCGCGGCGGACAGCGCGAACAGCAGCGTGTAGCGCCGGACGTCAGCACCCAGCGGACGACCGATGGCCGGCCGCGCGATCGTCAACAGGCCGGTCCCCAGCGCCGCGCCACGCGGGGCGGCCCACGCTGTCACCAACACCACCCCGAACAATCCCACCGCCATTCCGTTGATGCCCGCGTTCAACGGCAGCGACCCGTGCTCGAAAACTTTCAACAGGATGACGGCGCCCGCCAGCGCACCCACTCCGACGACGAGCGGCCATGCCGGGATTTTTCTGGCGCGCTGCACCCCGCCGATGCTCGCCATCGACGCTAACGGCCCGTCGCGGAACAACCGGAGAGACGGCCCGATCATCGCGAGGATTCCAGACACTGTGCCCGCAACTGCCCCGATCAGGATCAAGCTCGGCGTGAAGTGCGTCGAGATCGCGCCGCCCGAGCCTGCCAGCATGGTCTTCCCGAAGCGGTCCACCAAATACTTCCCGAGCAGAAACCCGCTCGGCACCCCCAACAGTCCGCCGAGAACGCCCACCAAGGCGCCCTCGCCGAGCATTCCGGCGAGCAGCCCGATCGGCTTGGCGCCAACCGCACCGATGGTCCCCATCACCGCTCGGCGGTCCTCGACGGCCAACAGGATGGTGTTCACGGATACGAGGATGCCGAGCAGAATGCCGGCCAGCACGTTCAGGTTGAAGCTCTGTGTTGCGTTCTCGAACACAGCGGGTTGACGTGGCCGCGGCGGGCTTTCGGTTGCAATGCCGGCGATGACGCGGTCGACATCGTCCGCGACGACAGCGCCCTGTCGCGGCAGAACGAAGGCGGCCGTCGCGTAACCAGGCGAGCCGAGCAGGCTCGCGGCGATGTCGGCCGAGGGGGCTAACAGCACGTAGCCGTCGTTGATCCCCTTGACCCGGTCGAATTCCGGGAACGTCCAGCCGAGGTGCGCCGAACCCGGCGGCAGGCCCGGGATGTGCAACTCATCGCCGAGCTTTAGGCCGTGTCGCTCGGCGATCACCGCGGGAATCTGCAGCGGCGCGCCGGGGCCGACTGCGGGGGTGACGTCGTGAGCACGTTGCTCGCAGTCGAACGAGCCGACCAGCAGCTCAATCTGGCACGTCCCACCGAGCAAGAAGAACCCGTGCGAGCCGCCGGCGACATCCACAGGTGTCAAGCCGGCGACGACAGGGATGACCGCCGCCGCCCCTGGCACCTCGGTGCGCAGGCGGTTGACCGTCTCGATGGGCAACCGGCCACTGACGTTCGGGGTGACCTCGACCACCCCGTTGTCGGCGGCGTGGGTGAGCGACGGGCCGAATGAGTCGAACGGGCGGGCGAGTTCGAACTTGAGTATCAGCGTCCCAAGTACCACCGTCACGCCCAGCGCGACGCCGATCGCGCTGAGCAACGTCCGGCGCCAGTCGGCGATCAACGCGGCGAGGTGGACACGCCGAAACGACATCCATCCGGCGCGCAGCGATTTCATCATCGTGCCGCGGTGGGCGCGTAGGCATGCCCGTCGACCAGATGCAGCTCGCGGGTGCCGTAGCGCACCGCCGCCTGGTCGTGTGTCACCAGGACGACCGCCGCGCCGTCTTCGTCGGATAGCGAGCGCAGCAGATCCAGGACTTCGGTCGACGAATGGCTGTCCAGGTTTCCGGTGGGCTCGTCGGCGAGGATGATGGACGGCCGGGCCACCAGCGCGCGCGCCACCGCCACCCTTTGCATTTGTCCGCCCGAGAGTTCGGCCGGCCGGTGCCGCGCGCGGTCGCCGAGCCCGACCCGTTCCAGCAGTTCCTCCGCGCGTGCGTCGGCTGATCGTGCAGGCATACCGTCGAGCACCAGCGGCAACGACACGTTCTCCACCGCGGTCAGCATTGGCACCAAGTTGAAGAACTGGAAGACGAAACCGAGGTTGCGCCGCCGGAACGCGGCGCGCGCGCCAGTGCTCATCGCCCACATGTCCTGGCCGGCCACGGCCACAGCGCCGTTGTCGGGTGCGTCCAGCCCACCGGCAATATGCAGGAGGGTCGATTTGCCGGCTCCCGACGGTCCGGTCACGACCACGAATTCGCCTGCGTTCAAAGTGAAGTCGAAGTCGACAAGCACATGCACCTGCTCGTCGCCCCTGCGGTAGGTCTTGCCGACGCCCTTGAGCTGCAGTACCGGCGTCACTGCATCGTCAGAATGCCTCACCCCTTGGCGGACACGCTCAGGGGTTTCGACGTGATCCTGCGGATCGACAGATACCGCGGCTAATTCGGACACTTCGTGCCTCTCCCTTGGCGTTGTGACCGATTGATCGTCGCTCGCCGTGCGACACCGGGACCGCAGTAGCGGGCTACTGCAATCTCGCCGGCCTCGACGCGGTCCTACTTAGCCGCCATCCTGAGTTAGCGCTTGTCGCAGGGCTTAAGTAGTAGGAGCCGAAACCGGCCGGGACTGCAGTGGCGCACTACCGAAGTCGTCGCGCCGAGCGCGAGCGACGATGTCGATCGCAGATAGCCATCGGTGAGGAATCGTTGGCCGTCATCGAAGGAGATGATTATGCAGCTAGCACTTCGTCCCTACGTCACGGTCGCCGCTGTTGCTGTGGTCGGTGCCGGCCTGATCCACGTCACCCCGGTGGCCACACCCCACATTGTGCAGCGCGCAGTTCACCTAGCCGCCGCCGAGCCCCTCAGCGACCTGGTCGGCCCCATCGATGCGGTCATCAACAGTCTCGGTGGCCTGAGCGGAGAGCTCAGCGGCGTGCTGCCGAGCCTGGGTGATCCCAGCGGAACGTTCGCCGCCGCAGCGTCGAGCGTGGCCGGCCTTGAGCTCCTCGATCCCGCATTCTGGCAACAGTTTTGGAATGCTCTACTTGATCCCAACGCCGGCGAGAGCCCCGTGTTGCTGCTAACGGGTGCCCTTGAGCAACTTCCCGTTATCGGGCCCCTTATGCAGGGCTTTGGGCTGTTTGTCATATTTCCCGTGGCTTTGCTTTTGGGAAGTGTCTGGGCAGAGATCTCACAAGCTCTTGGCCTCGGACCGTACGCCGCTGCCGCCGACGGATTAGGAACCGGCTTGCAAGGTGCCTACGACGCGGCACTCGCGGGGGTAATCGATCCGGCCTTGCCCGGCGGAATCAGCACCGCCTTGGGTGACATCACCCAGCAGTTCAGCGACGCAGCCGGAATGTTGGATCCCAGCGCCTTGACGTCGGTCCTGGACCTCAACCCGATCGCCGACATCGGCACACTGGTCGACGCCGCCACGATCCCGGATATTGGTGGGATGCTGACGAGCCTGATCCCGTGATTCCTGAAGCGCGGCGGGCTGTCTCCTGAAGGTCGCCGAACGTGAGCACAAGATCGAGGCTCATGACTCGCCCAGACAAAAGCGTCTGTCGTCGACCACAGTTGAAAAGATGGGTGGCGCAGATATTGCAGACCCGCCACCTCAACGTGGTGCGCTCGGCCGCTTCATCGGCACCCGTGGCAGCGATCAACTGTTGCGTTCTGCGCCGCAAGAAGTTTCGCATCCGCCATGCGGTACAGGCCATCGAGTGCGGCCTGCTCGACGTTGACGTACTGGCAGATCACCTCGGCCGCGACGCCGGCGTCGCGCAGCCGTAATGCCAGCGAGTACGGTAACGGCAGCCGCCGTAGCGCCTGCTCGCGTTCGCTGAGCTCATTGGCCATATAAGCAGCATGCATGTGTTTTCACGATGCCGACGCAGTAACGCGATACTGCATTGATCGCCGACGCACAAGCTCAGTGAAAGCCGTTCACTCGCTTCGTGTTCTGTCGGACGGGGTAGCAGGGCCGCGAGTTCCTCGCGGCTGGCGACTCCCGTCTTGGCCATCGCTCGGTAGATGTGGCTCTCGACGGTACGCACGGACAGGGTCAGTCGCTCGGCAACTGCACGGTTGGACAATCCCTCACTGATCAGCATCACGATCTCTCGTTCGCGATCGGTCAACGGCACGGGTTCGCTGACCTGACGGAGCGCGGGAGTCCATGCACCGCCACATTGCTTGGCAAGCTCGTCTGCCCGTGTCGCGCAACCCAACGCCGATCCCCGCAGGCCCTGACTGCGATATGCCAGGGCGGCTTGCGCGGCGGCATCGACGGCGGCAACGAGGTCACCCATCCGCTCGAATTCTTGTGACACCGACGCCAATTCAGCCCCGTCGCCGTCACTCAGGGCGACCGAGAATCGCGCAGCGATGCCAACACGTGGCCCCTCGACGATCGCTTCGAGATCGCGCAATCTAAGTGAGCCCGAACGGTCACCGAACTGGGCGGCGGTCTGCAGACAAACCACTTCCGCCGCGAATTGCCCTTTTGCTGCAGCTCTTTCGGCCGCCGCCAGCAAGACGGTGATCGCCTCGCTGACGGCGCCCTGACCGGCGGCTACCCACGCCTGGGCCAGGCTGCTCTCATAGTCCAGCGACCGAAAAGCACGTTCCAGATTGTCCAGCGCGGCAAGCGCGGCAGCTGCGTCGTCAGTCGAACCACGCATCGCGAGCGCAGTCGTGCGCGGGACGTGATACCGATACCCCCAGCCGCTGGCATGCGTAGCGGACAGCCCTTCTGCCGCCTTCTCCAGCAGCACACAAGCGGGATCGAGGTGACCGGCACCAAGCGCGGCCCGGCCTGCCACCGCTGCACCGAGTAGTTCAGCCGCCCCCGGAAGGTCGGCTGCCTGCCGGCGCACCCGCTCGGCCACATCAAGGGCATCCGAAATCCAGCCAGCCAGCAGCAGTGCGCTCACGTGCGCATCTGCGATGTTGAACCTCATGTGCGGAGCATCGAAAGAACGTGCAGCAACGGTATATCCCGCGTCCGCGACGGCAACGGCTTCGGTTGTGCGCCCCGCATCCGCGGATATGGCAGCCACGACCCAGGCGATCTCGGCGCCAACCACGGCCGGCAGGTCGTCCAACGCAAGCTTTTTCGACGCTTGAAACGCCGCATCCGGGTGGTCCGTCGCGAACCAGTACACCGCGAGGAAAGCATCGATATAGCTGCGGGCCTGCGGTGATGTGATGCGCGACGCCTCGTCGATGATTTCTTTCGCGCGCGCGGGGTCACCTAGTGCCCAGAGCATGTTGCTGGCCCGCAGGAACGCGAACCTGGCGTGGTCGATATCGGTCAACTCGCTGGTGTGAATCTCAGCGAGCACCGCGTCGGCCTCCTCGCCGCGACCCAGCCACGACAGTGCGTGCGCGCGAACAAAATTCGGTTCCGGTCCTGCGCCGGCTTGGATTGCTGCTTGTGCAAGTCGATCGGCAAGGGGCAGATCCGCCAGCCAGACAGCGCCGTGGGCTGCCCTCACAAGTAGGTCCGCATCGGGTGTGAGGTCGGAATCGAGACTCAACGTGGCGCGGCGCACGACGACTTGTATGTCTTCGTGGTCATCGGCTGCGGCGAGTTCGGCGGCGACCAGTCCGCGCAGCCGTCGCAGCCGGGTGGGTGCAGCGCGTCTGCGGCGCACTTCACCATAGAGCGGATGCGCCACCCGGACCTCCACACCGCCATCGACGGGCTCGAGCGTGATGATGCCACGGGTGTCGGCCTCCTCGACCGCCGCCGGACCAGCGATGCGCCGCAGCGCCGCCAGTTCGATGGGCTCCCCCACAGCCAATGCGTCGATCACATCGCCAACCGGCGCCGGCAGGGCTCCGATGCGGGATTCGATCAGCTCAATCAGACCGGGCGGCATGACGGGATCACCGAGCCAGCGCCAGTACCCCTGCCGTCGCACGATTCGGCCGTCAGCGGCCTCCTGTTCGACGATGTTGCGCAGATACAAAACGTTGCCGCGCGTCAGCTTCCACAGGCGCTGAGCGGCACCTGGATCCACCGGTCCACCTAGAGTTGCCGACAGCAGCGTGGTGGTTTCATCGAGCGACAGCGGCTGCAGGTCGAGCCGGTCGAATTGGCCAACCGTCCATATCTCTTGCACACCGGCGGCAATCGGTTCACCGTCGCGAATGGTGAGAATGACTTTCGCGGCGCCGCGCTGCACGATCTGGTGCAAGACGAACGTCGACAAATCGTCGAGCAAGTGGACGTCATCGACACACACCACCACCGTGGCGCCCGAAGAAGCGGCCGTCAGCGACTCGATCACCCCCCGCAGCAACTGAACGGTATCGGTGACACCCGACGGCACCCACGCGGTGAAAGCACCGAGCGGAATCGTCCGCGCCGACGATGTGCCAGCCGCCCACCGGCATTCGCATCCCTGCAAATCACTAGCAGACAAGGCCTCACGAGCGATCCGGCTCTTGCCCACGCCGGCCGCTCCGTAGACAACAATCCCGGACAAATCCGAATCCAAGACGGCGGCCTCGATTGCTCGCATCTCCTCCGAGCGGCCAATCAGCGGCCACGACAAGCGCACCCCCAGAAGCCTAAGGGCGCCGCCATCGCGACGCGGCGCATCGGGCGACTTGGCAAAAGACGCGTTAGGCAGCTACCGCGCTCACATCGTCGGATTTGGCAGCAATGGTTGACCAGCCGCTGAAGTGCTTGCACTCAGATCAGTAAAAACATTTCTGACCTGGCCCTGTGGTGGAGCTGCCGGGAATCGAGCCAGGTCAAGAAGCTGGTTGAACTGGGCAAATGCTGGATTTGAATACCTGAAACGACGCGACAAGTACGCGAAACGACCTGCTGATCTGCCGACGGCGTTGATGGCATCAAGATCCCAACGATCAGCGGTTAACCCGATAGTGTCAGTCACAACGCGACAGACCTAGGAGCGTGTCGTGGCAGCCGTTAACACCAGCGACTACCTGTTATTTCAGGCCAAACGACGGTTTGTGCCGACTGTCAACAACATTCCGGGCATGGGCTTGGTGGAGAAGCGATTACTCGCGCATCACTGGAAACAACGGGTGCTGGCTGATCCGCCCGCTGGCAGCGGGCTCAAGCCGGTGCTGGGCGACTCGGGTCTGCCCATCCTCGGCCACTTGATAGAGCTGTTTCGCGAAGGGCCCGACTACGCCCTCTTCATGTATCAGACCCGCGGCCCGGTAACGTTCGTCGACTCACCAATTCTGCGCGCGGTTGCAGCCCTGGGGCCGGACGCGACCCAGGCCGTCTTTTCGAACAAGAACAAGGACTACTCGCAAAAGGGCTGGCACCCGGTCATCGGCCCGTTCTTCGACCGCGGCCTGATGATGCTGGACTTTGACGAGCACATGCACCACCGCCGGATCATGCAAGAGGCCTTCACCCGCAGCCGGTTGGCCGGCTACGTCGAACACATTGACCGGGTGGCATCACATGTGGTCGCCGACTGGCCCCCCGACGAGCCCCATTTCCTGGTCTATCCGGCCATGAAGGAACTCACGCTCGACATCGCCTCAATGGTCTTCATGGGCCACGAGCCCGGCACCGACAAGGCACTCGTCACCAAGGTGAACCGTGCGTTCGCGGTGACAACCCGCGCTGGCGGGGCGATCGTGCGGTATCCGGTGCCGCCGTTCAAATGGTGGCGCGGCCTTCGCGAACGAAAAGTTCTGGAGGATTACTTCATCGAGCGGCTCAAGGAACGCCGCACCGCCGATGGCAATGACCTCCTCACGGTGCTGTGCCAGACCGAAGACGAGGCCGGCAACAGATTCACTGATGACGACATCGTCAATCACATGATCTTCTTGATGATGGCCGCCCACGACACCTCCACGTCAACCACGACGACGATGGCGTATCACCTTGCCGCACACCCCGAATGGCAGGAGCGCGCCCGCGACGAGTCGGCACGCCTCGGCGACGGCCCCCTGGACATCGAGGGCCTGGAGAAACTTGAGACGCTCGATCTGGTGATGAACGAGTCGCTGCGGCTGGTGACCCCGCTGCCACTGAACATGCGTCAGACCGTGCGTGATACCGATCTGTTGGGCCACTACCTCCCCGCCGGTACGAATGTTGCGACGTGGCCGGGCATGAATCATTGGCTGCCGGAGTTGTGGACTGACCCAAAGAAGTTCGACCCGGAGCGGTTTACCGAGCCGCGGGCCGAACACAAGCGGCACCGCTATGCCTTCGCGCCGTTCGGTGGTGGGGCACATAAGTGCATCGGGATGGTGTTCGGGCAGTTGGAGATCAAGACCATCATCCACCGCCTCCTGCGTAAGTACCGCCTTGAGCTGACCAGACCCGATTACCAGGCGCGCTGGGATTACGGTGGCATGCCAGTGCCCGTCGATGGCATGCCAATCGTGTTGCGCCCGTTGGGCTAAAGGGTATGGTCACCTCGCCTGCCGCGCTCACCGCCGCAGAGCTGCAATTGCGGGAGCAGGTTCGCGCATTCCTCGCCGAGACGCTGCCCTGGGGGACATTCGAGCCCGGTCTGGGAATGGCCGCCGAGGTCAATCCGCAGTTCTCCGCCGCGTTGGCTGAGCGTGGCTGGATCGGCATGGCGGTCCCCGCGCGGTACGGCGGTCGCGACGCCACCGCCGTCGACCGCTTTGTCGTCGTCGAAGAGCTGCTGCGCTGGGGTGCCCCAGTTGGGCATCACTGGGTGGCCGACCGGCAGATCGCCCCGGTGCTCGTGCGTTATGGCACCGAGGAACAGAAGCGGTGGCTGTTGCCTCGAATCTGCCGGGGCGAGTTGTGTTTTTGCATCGGTATGAGCGAGCCGGACGCCGGAAGCGACCTCGCTTCGGTGCGGACGCGAGGTATGCGCGACGGGGACGGCTGGCGGGTGTCGGGCGTCAAGGTATGGACGAGCAACGCGATGCGTGCCGACTTCATGATCGCGCTGTGCCGAACCGGGGAGGGCGCCCGGCAGCAGGGACTGAGCCGATTCCTGATCGATATGCGCAGCCCTGGCGTGACGGTCAAGCCGATCCCCTTCCTGAACGGCAGTACCGACCACTTCGCCGAGGTGGTCCTTGACGGCGTGCTGGTGTCGGACGAGATGGTGATCGGCGAAATCGGGCAGGGTTGGGCGCAGAACGCCAACGAGTTGGCCTTTGAGCGCAGCGGCCCGGACCGGTGGATCTCGACATTCCTGCTCGTTCAGGAGTTCATCCGCGAGTGGCCGGATCTGGCCGCCAGTCCCGCCGGGAGTCGGCTGATCGGCGAACTCGCGGCCCAGTACTGGGTGCTGCGCCGGCTTTCGCTGGCCGTGGCCAGGGCGATCGACGCGGGCGGCACGCCCGCGGCCGAGGCGGCGCTCATCAAGGAGATGGGCACCCGGTTCGAACAGGATGTCGTGAGCGCGCTGCGGGAGTTGTTGGACCGTGAGCTCGTGTGCGGCCCGGAACCTGCGCATACACCGTCGTTGTTCGAACGGTTGTTGCGTCGCGCTGTGCTGGACGCGCCATCGTTCACCATCCGAGGCGGCACCAATGAGGTGCTGCGCTCGGTCGCCGTCAAAGGTTTGTCATGAGTGACAACGAACTGTATAGCGCTGCTGCCAAACTGTTTGCCGCGCACAGCCGGTGGGAGGATGTCGGCGAAGCCGAAGCCACCGGCTGGGCGCCGCAACTATGGAAAGCGTTGCAGCAGAGCGGGTTCAGTGACGTCCCGGTCCCAGAGGAGCTGGGTGGAGCCGGGGGCAGCGTTGCCGATGCGGTCCAGCTGCTCCGTGCCGCGGGAGCACACGCGGCGCCGGTCCCCCTGGCCGAGGCCGGACTGGTCGGCGGGTGGCTACTGGCGTCTGCAGGTCTCGCGCTGCCCGAAGGGTGTTCGTACGGTACTGCCGCCCACTGCGACGCTCCGTCTCGACGGTGACCGGCTATTCGGTACGGTGCCTGCCGTGGCGTGGGGTCACCGCGCCGAGCATGTCGTCGGACTCGTCGACGGCGTCGTCGTGCTCGCGCCCGGACCGGCCGCACAATCAGGCGGCCCGGCCGTCAGCCGCGGAGCCAACTTCGCCGATGAGCCCCGTGACACATTGGTTTTCGACGGCGTGCCGGTAACCGCACGCGCCGATGCGCCGGACGAGGTAACCGAAGAATCGTTGTGGGAGCGCACCGCGCTGGGGCGCGCCGCGTTGATGGCCGGCGCGATAAGTGCCGTTGCGGCGATGACATTGCGCTACAGCGGCGAACGTGAGCAGTTCGGGCGCCCCATCGGTCGTTTCCAGGCCGTGCAAGCCCATTTGGTCACCATCCACCAGCAGGCCGCCGTGGTCGCATCGGCTATCGACGGTGCGGTCGAAGCGATCGAACTCGGCCGGGGCAGCTTCGAAATCGCTTGTGCCAAAATGCTTGCCGACCGGGCCGCACGACTGGTGACGGCGGCCGCCCATCAGACGCACGGCGCTATCGGTATGACGAAGGAGTATCCGTTGCACTATCTGACCCGTCGACTCTGGGCCTGGCGAGACGAAGCCGGAGGACATCATCGCTGGGCGGACCGGCTCGGCGCGGCTCTGGTCGCCTGCGGTCCCGACGCCCTATACCCCGCCATCCAGTCCGGGTCGGAGGTGCTGCAGTGAACCGACTGCAGCGCCAAGACGGCGTCACGCTGGCTTTCGAGGTGCACAACCCGCAGGCGCCGGGTGTGCCGCTTTTGCTCACGCACGGTTTCGGCGCCACCGCGGGCATGTGGGACCCGAATGTCGATGCCTTGAGCGTCGACCGACCGGTCATCGTCTGGGACCAGCGCGGCCACGGCAGCAGCGACGCGCCCGACGACATGGACCGCTACAGCGAGCAGATCAGCGTCGCCGACATGGCGGCCATTCTCGACGCCGCGGGCGCCGATCGGGCCGTGCTCGGCGGAATGTCCTTGGGCGGCTACCTATCCCTGGCCTTCCACCTCGTCCATCCGCAGCGGGTGGCCGCGCTGGTGCTGGTCGACACCGGGCCGGGCTACCGCAACGACGAAGCCCGCGACAAGTGGAACGCGTGGGTAGAACGACGCGCCCAAGAACTTGAGCGGGGCGAAGCGGCGGGCCGACATCTCGGCGGAACTCGCGCAGGCGGTGCATGAGCATCCCGAGGGGTTGCCCCGCGCCGCCCGCGGTGTCATGGCTCAAAAGGACGCTCGCGTGATCACATCGCTCGACAGCATCACGGTGCCCACGTTGGTGATCGTCGGCGCCCAGGACACCGAATTTCTGGCCGGGGCCGACTACATGCACCGCCACATCCCCAATTCCCGCAAGGTTGTCATCGATAACGCGGGGCATGCGGCGAATATGGACCAGCCCGAGACGTTCAATGCGGCAGTGCGCGAACTGCTGGAACAGCTGTGACCGCTCCGGATGTCACCGTCGAATCCGCCGGCCACGTGGCCGTGGTAGAGATCCATCGGCCCCCGAACAACTTCTTTGACACTGCCTTGATCAAGGGCATCGCCGACGCCTACGAGCGGCTGGACGACGACGTCGAATGCCGGGCGATCGTGTTGTGTGCGGAGGGAAACCACTTCTGCGCCGGCGCTGACTTCTCCCGGCCCGCCGAGGATCGTGTGTCGCCCAACGAGCTTTACGCTCAGGCTATCCGGTTGTTCCGCACCAGCAAGCCGGTTGTCGCCGCGGTGCACGGCGCCGCGATCGGCGGCGGACTCGGGCTTGCCCTTAGCGCAGACTTCCGGGTGGCCGCACCCTCCTCGAAATTTGCGGCCAACTTCAGCCGGCTCGGGTTTCATCCCGGCTTCGGGATTACCGCCACGTTGCCACGTGTCGTTGGCCAGCAAAAAGCACTTGAATGGATGCTCACCGGTGAGCGCTTCGGTGGTGAAATCGCCCACGCAGCAGGGTTGGTCGATGAATTGGCCGCCGACGGTGATGTGCGCCCGGCGGCGATTCGGTTCGCCGAGCGTATCGCCGCCTCGGCTCCCTTGGCGCTGACAAGCATCCGTGCCACCCTGCGCGCCGGACTCGCCGAGGCTGTCGCCGCGGCCACCGCCCGCGAGCTCGAAGAACAAACCCGACTAGCGGCGACCGCCGACTTCCGCGAGGGCGTGGCCGCGGCGGCCCAGCGCCGCGCTCCGACGTTCACCGGTCACTGAAGGACAGGGGCCCAACAACCGAGACGATCCGAACGTCGCGGCGCGGTGGTACTCGCTTGGCATATCGGGGTCGATCCCCAACATCTTTGGGGCAGATGCCTCATGTGCCGCCTGGGTGTGCGGTGCACGATTACTGCATCGACAATTTCGAACACCGCACGCAAAGCCGCTCTTGTGAATCAGCGGCTCCCCGCGAAACAGGTTGGGAGGCAGTCATGTTCACCATCGAAGAACTGGCCACGATTCCGCTCTTCTCGACGCTGGGGGACAAAGAACTGGAATACCTTGCCGGCGCCGTGGAGGACATCCACCTCATCCCCGGGGAGTACGTAGGCCACGAGGGCGAAGGTCGGTCCCTGGCGATCGTCGTCGAAGGTAAAACCGAGCTGACGAAGCTGGTGAACGGCGTCGAAAAGGTGATTGCGGTGCGGCTTCCGGGCGAAGTCGGAGGCGAGATCCCGATGATCCTCGGTACGCCGTTGCCCGCCAGCATGCGAGCCGTCGAGCCATCGCGGGTACTGAAAGTGACGGTCGAGGTGTTCCACACGCTTGCCGCCATGGCCCCCCAGGTCTCCGAAACTCTTGGTGCCGCAGCGTTGGAGCGCATGGGAATGCTCAGAAACGCCACTGCGCATCCGCGCGAGCCTGCAATGTTCGTAATCGGCCCGCGCGTCGACCCGGGAGTGCACGACTGCGACAGCTTCCTCCATCGCAACCAGATTCCTTACGACCGCCTCGACCCGGACGATCCTGCAGCTCTCGAACGCAGCGGAGGCAAGCCCGCCGCCTTTCCGGTGGTGGTGCTGCGTGACGGCACTCAGCTGAGCTGCCCCGACGATGCGTGCCGTTGCCACGGTCGCTGGACTGACGGTCGAGCCAAGCCGGACGCATTACGACGTGGTGATCGTGGGCGGCGGGCCAGCGGGCCTGACGGCGGCGGTCAACGGCGCCTCCGAAGGGCTGCAGACCGGACTGATCGAATCCTTCGCCCCCGGCGGCAGGCCGGCACCTCAACCCGGATCGAGAACTACACCGGGTTCCCATTCGGCGTCTCTGGTGACGAGCTCGCGACGCGGACGCTGCAACAGGCGAAACGGCTGGGCGCCGAGATCGTCGTGACCCGTCAGGTCGAAGGCATCGACCCCGCCGAGCTGACCGTCACGCTGGATGGAGGCGACGTTCTCCGGACGACGTCGATCGTGCTCGCTATGGGCGTGGAGTGGCGACGCCTCCGGGTCGATTCGATCGATCGATTCGTCGGCTCCGGTGTCTACTACGGCGCAGCGCGCAGCGATGCCGGTCTGGCGCAGGGAAACGATGTGTATCTGATCGGTGCGGGCAATCTGCCGGCCAAGCCGCCATCTTCTTCTCCAACCACGCCCGATCGGTCACGCTCCTCGTGCGGGGCGAGTCACTCGCCGAAGCATGTCGCACTACCTCATCGAGCAAATCGCGACAAAGGCGAACATCCGGGTGGAAACGCGATCCGAGGTTGTCGCCGTGCACGGCGACGAACAACTCGAGGCGATCGAGGTCATCGATCGAAGACCGGCACGACATCTCGACGGGATGCGAAGGTGCTCTTCGTTCTCATCGGTGCCGAAGCGGCGACTGATTGGCTCCCCCCGGAGATCTCCCGCGACGAGCACGGCTTCGTGTTGCCGGGGACCGACGCGATGAAGGCGGGACGGTGGAAGGCCGACCGCGAACCCTTCGCTCTTGAAACAAGCGCCCCGGGGATTTTCGCGGTCGGCGATATTCGCTCCGGATCAGTCAAGCGGGTGGCGGCATCCGTCGGCGAAGGCGGCATGGCGATCGCCCACGTGCATCGCTACCTCCAGCTCCCCCGCTAGTGTCGTGTCTTGGTCGAAGCACCCGTCGACTGTGCAGGTTATCTGCGAGCACGTGCGCGAAACTCGTTCACAACCTGCACAGTCGGCGCCGAGTACGAAGGAGATATCAACCTGCGCACAGCATTAGATCGGGCAAAAGGGCCACAGAATCGCCGACGCAGTGCGAACGTAGGGCCGATGCGTCGACGAATTCTCGGTGTGCCGCTCTCGGTTGCCGCGGTCACGATGTGCCTGACGGCTGCGCCGGCAGCGGCCACCGGCGACCGGGAGTGCAACATCATCCTGCCGGCGGCCGATCGGCTGGAGAACGTGTTCAACCTGGTTTCCCCCTCCGGGACACCGTCTTACGTGGCAGGCCAGGTTCGCAATGCTCTGGCTCCGCTGCACGGCTTGCGCAGTCCGGCCGCGATCGACCTTCGGCTTCGGTCGGACATGTTGGCGTCTCAGATCGACGCCAGTGACCCCTACCGACCGGCAAGTCCAGAACAACTCGCCAGCGATCTTGCCGAGGCGAAACAGCAGGTGATCACGGCGCGCGACTACTGCGCGCCGTAGGGATCGATCGGCCGCTACTAGCTCCCCGGCCGCCAGCGTCGAACTGATATGCGCTCGGCGTCAGGCCAGATGGCTTTGGCGGCCGGTGATGTGCAGAAGGTGTCCTCGGCCTGGTGAACGTTCATGTCGACCGCATGGAGGCCGTCTTCCTGGTGGGCCCGGCAAACGACGGTCAGAACCCGGTGCGTATCTGGGTCTAACTGCTCGGCTTCGATGGTCAACACCACAACGAGCGTGTACCCGGCTCCGGTCGGCAGATAGAACGTGAGGTCTCGGCTGTCCACCGCCCCGCCGTTGGTCACCAGATAGCCGTCCCCGCTGGGATAGACGGCCTGTCCGACCATCTGGGTACGTTCGTAATGGAGGCGGTCGCCCGGCGCACGCCACACCGCGAACCGGGTGTTTGGGCTGCCGTTGAACAGGTGTCGGGCGATCGGGATGATCAGCTCATCGCTGCCGTCGCCGTCGACATCCTGTAAGCCAACGCCTCCCGGGCTCGAGGGCTCCAGCAGCTCATCGATCGTTTGCACCACCGCGCCCGACGGGTCGGTCACGACAACCTTCACCGCCCCCGGCCCAGGCAACTCGGGCGTGGCCCAGTAAGTGACGGCGAAATCGAGCGCGCCGGAGTGCATTCGGCAGTCGGTATGCGGCGACGTGGCTGTCGGGGTGATCGGCGCGGCCGTCTGCGGGCACGGCGGCAACGTGTTGTCAGCGGCCGCAAGGGGGCACACGGTACCCGCGGTGGCCATCGTCATGACGGCAACCAGCAGTAGCAACCGCTTCACGGGTGTGCACCTACCGTTTCGGCGCTGGTTGGGTGGAGGGGAGGGGGCTCAGCTGGCGGAATCTGCTCCTCGACCGGCGGGTGAGAGCCGGTCTTGGGGCCGATATCGGAAACCTGCCAGGTATTGCCCACTTTGTTGACGGTGACTTGCAGCAGGATGATCGAGACCTTGGGCGTCGGGTTTTGCAGATTGCGGGTGGTTTGGTGGGCCGACACCACTACTTGATAGACCCCGCCGGGCTGAGCGATCGGGTCGATAGCCAGCACCTCACCGGTGGAGGTGACCTGCGCCTGCAGCATGACGCTTTTCAGCAAATCGGTGGCGTTGACATATTTGTCTTTAAGTTGCTGCGACACACCGTCTTCGACTGAGCGGAAGAAGGCGTCCGGATCTTCGAAGCTGTAGGTTAGTGACTTCAGCGCATACTCCCTGGCCAGCTGCGCCACGGCCTCGCGATCGGCTTTCTCTCGACGCAGCTGCGCGAGCTGGCCGGTCGCCTGCTGATATTTCATGAACCCGAATACGCCGCCGGCGAGCACCGCCGCAAGGACAACGACTGCCGCCCATCGCTTCGGCGTCTTCGGCCGGAGTCGCAACCTCGGTGACCGCTTGGGCGGTGCATCGTCGTCGACGACGCTGTCGGTCTCGTTGAGTTCGGGCGCCGGCTTCGTCGGAGCCTCTTCGGAGGCCTCATCGCCATCGCTGACAGCCTTGCTCTCGGTGTCGTCTACCATTTCATCCTCGCGGACAGTCGAATTGGTCATGTCAGTTCTTCCTTTGTCGTTGCCTCGGGTCACTGGTGCCAGGCGGGTACGTTGAGTTGAACCCGCACGCCGCCGGTGTCGTTGAAGGTCGATTCCCAGAAGTCGAGCCAGTGCCCGGCGTCTACCTTGATCGGGCGTAGTGGTGCGACCGCAGGTTGCAAGACGGTGGTGAAGGTACTGAGCGGGCCGGCCAACATGTCGATGTATTCGCCCAACTTGGCTACCAGGACACCGGCCGGATCGTCGGGGCCTACCACGCCGACGCCGCTGTGCGAAAGGGTTTCGATTTCGCGGATCAGCCGCAGAAAAGCCGGCACCGAACGCGGTAGCAGTTTGCCGGTCTCGCTGATCACCTCGCCGGCGTTGATTTCACCCAAGTTGGTGGTGAACGTGGAGATGTTGTTAAACAGGGTGGCCAGCAATTGCTTGTCGTCGTGGATCACTTTGGCCGTCAACCCGGCGGTGGTGGCCAGCGAGTCGAGCGTGTTGTCGTTGCCGGCGAAGGCCGCGGAGGCGTTGCTGAGAACGATGTTTACCTGTTCGAGGTTGAGCGCCGACATTAGAGCATTCGCTTTGGTGAGCAAGTCACTGCCGGTGACCATCGGCGCGACCCGGTCCGCGGGGATCACGGCTCCGTCGGCAAAGTACGGTGGCACAATCAGTTTCGGTTTGAAGTTGATGTACTGCTCGCCGGCCGCGGAGAGGTTTTCGACGCTGATCGCGCTGTCGGCGGGCACCGGGTGCCCGCGGTCGAGGTCGATCGAAACCGCCAGCCCGGTTTTCGTCGTTTCAATACCGGTTACCCGGCCGATCTTGATGCCGCGCATCGTCACCTCGGATGTGGGCATCAGGCCGCCGGAAGTGTCGAGCAACAGGGTGACTCGGGTGACCTGTCTGGTCGGGCTCATGTCGAGCACACCGATCGACATGTAGGCCGCACCGAGCAGCGTCATCACCGCCAGGATGACCAGCGTGACGCCGGCATTGAATTTCATGGCAGCAGTCCCATGCTCTGCATGGCCTTGACCGCCGCGTCGGCCTTATCGGCGGGATCCACGCCCTCGTGCCCATTCGGTGGATGAAGTTCGGAGACAATATATTTCGGGCCACCGTCGCGGAAGAACCCGATGAGCTTGTAACGCAACAACGCGACCAGCTTGTCGGCGATCACCGGAACGGTGGTGTCAAGAGTCGCCGCCGTTCCCACCAATGGCGTGATGTAGGAGAGCATTTGGATCAAGTCGCCAGTGATCGGATTGATGACTTGCCCGCCGAGATTGCCGATGTCTTGAGAGTCCCCGACCACGTGAAGGATGGCCAGTGTGACCGCTGATAGCCCTTCGAGCTTCGGCGGGCCTTCGGTAACGAGCCGGTTGAACACCGTGGTGTTGGCCGCCAAGTTGGTGCTGATGTTCTCCATACTGGACAGGATCCCGTCCATGGTGTCCTGGTTTGCCGCCAGGTCATTGAGTACGCCGGCGACGGTCTGCTGCATCCGGGTCAGCTCGGCGGGGTCCTTCGGGAACGCCTTGTTGAGGTTGACCACGGTACTTTGCAGTGTGCCAATCGCGCCGCCTGCCACCAGGTTCGACACCGACCGCAAGACGTCTTCGACGTTGTCGGCCGGGGCGGTGTTGCGCAACGGAATCGTGTCACCGTCACGCAATACCGCGGTTGACTGATGGTCCGGCGGCAGCAGCGCGATATAAATGTCGCCGAGCGGGGTGGCCTGGCGCAGTTCAGCGCGAGTGTTGCCGGGAAGCTGGGTGTCGCCGGACATGTCGACGTAGGCGACCGCCGTCGTTCCGTCGAGCTGGACGTGGTCGAGCACGCCGATCTGCACTCCACCGGAGTCGACCTTGGCCCGGGCGGGCAGGTTGAGCACGCTGGAGAACTTAATCTTGATCCGGTAGGTGTGGTGGGGGGTGTAGGCGCCCGGGACCGGGAGCCGGGTCGGATCTAGCGAGCACGCCGCCGTCAGGCCGACTGCCACCACGGCCAGGAATACGCGCACCGATCGTCGGGTCATGGCAGCGCGGCCCCCAAGATGAGATCGGTCAGGCCGAGGGTGACCGGATCCGATGCGGCGCCACCCGCGCACGCCGCTGTAGCCCCGGGGACATTGCGCTGCCGCAGCCCCTCGCAGATGGCGCCGGCCTGCGATGGTGAAATCGCCACCTGCGGTGGGATATAGGTGACGTTGTGGGTTCCCCACGCCGGCTCGTAGATATCGCTCAGCCAGTGGCTGAATTGCGGCCACGAGTTGATCATGGCGAGGATCGCCGGAGTGTGTCTGTTCAGCACATCCCGTAGCCAGGTGATTCCCTTGTCAAGTTGTTGATAGAGCCGCGGCCCCCACCGGTTCAACGCCTCGACCAAAATCGGCAGCAGGTGTGACATGTGGATCAGGGCCGCACCGAAGTTGTCCGATAGGCCCTCGATCAATTGAGTGGTGGTCGGAAGCGTTGCAATCACCGAGGAGAAGCTGTCCCAGTTCTTGAGGAAGTCCGAGGTGAGGATCTCACTGTTCTCGAACAGCTGCCGGTAGTCGGCGTCGGCCTTATACGGATCGGCCAGCATGGTGACCAGATTGCGCAGTGTCTGGTTGAGGCCAACGCCGGTGCCGTCCAGCGAACGGCTCGCCGCATGCAAGCTGTCATTGATGGCTTGCACGCCCGGCGCCCGGGATGGGTCCTGGCCGGGTTGGGGATCCAAGATGGCGTCGGCGAGTTTGCCTATCGCAGCGAAGGTTTCACTGACACTGATCGGGGTTTTGGTGGACTTCAGCTTGATGCACCCCGGCCCGGTGAATTTCGGGCCTCCGGTATAGGGCTTGGTCAGTTCGATATGGCGGTCGGTGACAATCGATTGCGAGTAGGTGACCGCACCGACATCGGCCGGCAGCTCGAGGTCGGTGGGTATGGTGAAGTCGACCTCGACGTGGTCGGTCTTGTTGACAATTGCGGTCGTCTTACCGACCTCGATGCCCAGCAGCGCCACCTTGTTGCCTGGGTACAGCCCCACCGCGTCAGTGAATTCGGCGCACATCGCCCGGCTGTGTTTGGGCATTACGATCTTGGCGCCGATGATCACCGCTGCCGCGACCGCCCCGACCACAGCCACTGCTAACGCGATACCCAGCGGGGAACGTAGCCGCGAGCCGACCGACGACATCCTCGTCATCTCAACAGTTCCTGATGATGTTCGGCAGGCACAAGTCCTGTCCGGGCACGAGTCGCTTGTGTTGGTCGAAGACGACCCCGTTCCCGCTGAGCATCGGCACCACGATGTTGAGACTTTGCCCCAGACCGTCGAGCGCCTCGCCCCAACGGTCAGGGTGGGCGGTCAGCGTGTCGGTGATGTCTTCGAGTCCGTTGACGATCGGCGCGACCTCTCGGCCGTAAAACACCGTGATGCGGTCAAGGATTCGAGCTAATTCGCTTATCAGACTGAAGAACTCGACAATGTCGACCGCCTTCGAGGTGTACATCTTGCCGAGGATGTCCAACTGCTCGAAAAGCGTGATGAGCTGCTTACGTCCGGCGACCACGGCCCGCAGGCCGTTGTTGGCGAAGTCCAGGCTGCGATGGAAGTCGGCGGTGGACTTGCTCATCGACGCTGTCAGCGCATTGGCCGACCGGAGCAGGTCTCGCACCGCGTCGGGATACTTGTTGGCGGCGTTGGCGACCTCGGTGAAGGTGTCGTGGATGACTTGGCCGTCGACTTCTTTGATCAATGGGGTAGCCGCCTGGATGATGTCGTTGACCTCGAACGGCAACGTGACGCGTTGCGGCGGAATCACCTTGCGGCCCAGCGGTAGATCCCCCTTCGGGTCGAGCGCCACATAGTGACCGCCGAGCGGGGTCAGCAGCTTGATATCCAGTGTGGATTCCGAACCGACCACCACCGAGCGATCAACGTCGAATTTCAACTCGACGACGGCGGCGTCGAGACGGACACTGGTGACCTTCCCGACCGGGATGCCCGCGATGCGAACCTGGTCGCCGGCGCGCACACCCGCAGAGTTAGCCAAGTGCGCGGTGTAGCCGGTCTGACCGGTCGGATTCAAATAGGCCATCGCGGTGGCGGCTAACGCCGCAACGATGACGAGGACACCGACGATGCCGTGCCGGCGACTGCGGATGGCGGCGGCGTGCTCATCGAGCGCCGCCCGCCGCCGTCCCAGTCTGTTGTCGCCGAAAACCATTACCGGCACACCACCAAGTTCTGCTGCGCGAACGAAACCTGCCCGATCCCCGGCAACGTGACTTCCCCGTGCGAGCAGGAAAACGTTGGTGTGGCTGGCTGGTCATCGGCCAGCCAGTCCCGCATTCCTTGAATCAACGACGGCGCAAGCGACAGGCCCGCGATGATCGTCGCGGTCTGCGGCCACATCCGGCTGCTCAGGTCGTAGATCGGAACCGTCGTCCCGTCAAAAGTGCGCTCGGCGTATTGCAAGACATGGGTGGTGTTCCGCAGGACAGGCAGTCCGGAGTCCAGTGCGGCACGGAACTCGTCGGCAACCGAACCGAACTTCGTCACCACGTCGTTGAGGGTGGCGATGAGATGAAACAGTTGCTGTGATTTGCCACCCAGATCCGCCGAGATCGCGCTGAGATTGCGGACCACGACCGCGATTACCGCCTGGCGGTTCACCGCCAACTTCGAAATCACGTCGAGATCATGCAGGAACGGGCCGATACCGTTTTCGTCACCTTGAATCAGCCGCAGCAGATTCTCGCCCATCAGGTTGAACTGCGCAGGATCAAGAGTTTGGAAAATCGGCCGAAAACCGTTGAAGAGCTTGGCTACATCGAACGACGGGATCGTCTGCCCCAGGGGAAGGATCCCTCCGGCCCGCAGCCGTTGGTCCGGCTTGGCCGGCTGGACGAGTTCCACATAGCGCTGACCGACCAGGGTTTGATAGCGCACCGCGGCGACGGTGTTGGCGAACACCGGGTGATCATCTTGTGCGGTGAAATCCACCTTGGCGATCCGCCCGTCGAGTCGGATGTTTTCCACCTTGCCGACCTGTACGCCGGAGATGCGAACATCGTCACCGACGTAAAGCCCCGACACATCGGAGAACGCCGCGGTGTAACGGGACACCGCCCCGGTGACCGGACTACGCAAGGCGGTCAGCACGATGAGCGTGCACACCACCGATACCGCGGTGAAGATAGTCAGCCACACCAATGATTTGGTGACACTTCTCATCGGCCACCCGCCTGCGGTGCCGCCGCGGACGCAGCCGGCTGGGGCGGTAAGGCCGCCGCCAGCCCCGGCATTGTGTCCAAGACGACCTCGATTTGCATCCGGACCTTGCCGTCGATGACCGGAAACGCCGCACTGGTGCGATCCAGCAGACCCGAAAGCCGGTCATAGTAGGGCGCCATGCTGCCCATCGTGAACGCCTGCGGCACAATGACGTCCATTACCGCCCGGATGAATGGGACCAGCCACGAGATGTTCTTCGCGAAAATCTTGTCGGCACTGAACAGGAGCTTCGAGGTCTGGTCCAGGATCACATTCATGCGCTCAACGCCATCGGGGTGCGCCAGAAACTCCATCCCATTGAGCAGGTCATATGCCAGCCCGATCAGCGGGATCGAGTCGCTGGCACCGTTGATCACCGAAGCCAACACCGATAGCGACTGCGAGAATGGCACCTTCTGAGCGTCTACGAGCATCTTGACCAGATCGAAGTAGGACCGGGTCACCGGTTCGGTCAGGTCGGCGTGCCGACGCACAATCTCGATGATGTGGTCCACATCGGGCGAGTCCACCATCCGGCCAATTTTTTGACCCTGGCGCAGCAGTCCGGTGATCGAAGCCGACCGCACGTTGGCGCCTATCAGCAGCGTCTGGTTCGGCCTCAACCGGGGGCCGGTGCCGCTGCTGACGAGTTCGACCGCCGCGAGGCCAAAAGTATTCGACGACATGAAATTTGCCGTCGTGTCGGCGGCCAGGGCTCTCGCTTGGCGCGGCTCGAGTTCCACCGTGATCTTCTGCCTGTCGTATCCGACCGATTGCAGCGTTTTCACCGATCCGATCGTCAGGCCGCGGAATTTCACCTCCGCGCCGGGCGTCAGACCCTCGCCGATCACATCGGCGACGACGGTCAGCTTGAACGTGTCGTCGTAGCCGCCGGTGCCCAGCTGATACAGCACGATGCCGGTGATACCCAGCGCTACCGCAGCAATCAGGCCACGGATCCGCAACGAGCGCGGACTGGGCGCCCGCGCTCCGTGGTCTGGAAATATCGGCATGCCTTACCCCGATATCCGAATGCCGGGGTTGTTACCCCAGAACAACAGCGTCAGCACCATGTCGGCGGCGACCACGGTGACTATGCTGGCCCGGATGGCTCGACCCGAGGCGCGCCCAACGCCTTCGGGACCACCGCCGGCGAAATAGCCTTGATAGCAGTGGATGACGATGATCAGCGTCACGAAGATGGCCGCCTTGAGCACCGAGAACACCACGTCGGATGGGTGGATGAACGAGTCGAAGTAGTGGTAGTAGGTGCCCGATGACTGCCCGTGCAGCACGTTGACTACCATCGCGCACGACGCATAGCTCAACGCCAGCGTCACCACATACAGCGGAACGATGGTGATCATCCCGGCGATCACCCGGGTCGTGACCACGAACGGGATCGACTGAATGCCCAGGGCTTCCAACGCGTCGATCTCCTCAGAGATCCGCATGGCGCCGATTTCGGCGGTCATGCGGCACCCCGCCTGGGCCGCGAAGCCGATCCCCGCGATCATCGGCGCCATCTCCCGGGTGTTCGCATACGCGGAGACGAACCCGGTCAGCGGGCCCATACCGACCATGTCAAGGGCCCCATACCCTTCGATTCCCACCGAACCGCCGACCGCCGCACCCATGAACACCAGCACGCCGATGGTGCCGCCACCGACGATGAGCGACCCATTTCCCCAAATCATGTCGACCAGCAGCACCCCGGTCTGGTGCCGGTAACGCCTCAGCGTGTGCGGAATCGCGCCAAGCACCTGGGACAGAAAGGTGACCTGGTGACCGAGACGCTGGATTAGCGAGTCACCTCGGCCGGCGACCCACCACGGGGCCCGCAGGGCCGTGGGTACATATCGCGACGGCACTGATATCCGGGCCATCAGCCCACTCTCAGCGGCATGGACATCGACAATCCCTGCGTGATCACCAGGTTGAGAACGAACACCGCGACTACGCCGATGACGACGGAGGCGTTGACCGCGTCGGCCACACCGCGTGCACCGCCCTTGGCCTCCAGACCGCGCTGGCAGGCCACGAGGATCACCACCACTCCGAAAAGCCAGGTTTTGAGCACAGCGACCCCGACATCACCAACGCTGGCGAAGGACGCGAACGACGCGATATAGCTGCCCGGCGTGCCGGACTGGAAGCCGACATTGATTGCGTAACCTGCCGCCAACCCCATAAAGATGATGAAGGAGCACAGCACCGGCGCCACGATCACGATCGCCGCCAGCCGAGGGGTGACCAGCCGCTGTACCGGGTTGATGCCCATGACGCGCAGCGCGTCGACCTCTTCACGGATGGTGCGGGCGCCGAGATCAGTGGCCACTGCCGAACCGGCCGCACCGCCCAGCAGCAGCGCGGCCACGACCGGCGCACCCTGCCGGATCACCCCGAGGCCACCGGCCGCACCCGAGACCGACGAGGCGCCGACCTGCTGGATGAAGTTACCTACCTGCACTGCGACGATGACTCCGAACGGGATAGACACCAGCAACGCAGGTATCGCCGTGACGCTGATGATGAACCACGCTTGGTTGATGGTGTCCCGCCAGGGGTGGCGCAACCGGATCAAATCCGTGATCAGGTAGACGAAGGCCTCAGCGGCCAGGTCGAAGAAGCGGCCTAAGGTCTGCAACGAGGAGTCGAGTTGGTTGCGGCCGTATCGGAGCGGTTTGCCCAGCATCGTCACGACCTGGGAGCGGATCGACGCCTCCGCCACAGCCTCGCGGTCTTCTCGCCTGCCGGACGTCACCACCACGCGATTGGACGCTGGTTCGACGTTCGTCGGGGTGCTCGCATCGACAGCGACAACGACAACGGGGAGTCCATCGCCTTCTGTCTCAGTCGCTGGTTCAGCCGCTGTCGCGTCATGAACACCTGCGGTCAACGGCCAGTTCCCTCCTTAATCGCTGTCACGACTTCTCACGCAGCAAAGATGCGAGCTTAGTGGACATGCGTTTAACAGACGCACCCGAGTACGTGGGTAACACCGGTGGCAAGTCGCTGTCTAGGGAAGAAGGTGAGTGTGACGTATGCCACAAATCCGCCTCAAGGGCCGCTGACGGTAGCGCCGATCAGTCCTTAGGCCGTTGCGATGCCATACCCACTGCAAGACGCGGTCCGTGGCGCGAGACTAGGCTCCGCCGGCTGCGGCAGTTTCGTTCTCGGGTCTGGACGTCGTCAAGAGTGACCCATCGAGTTGGTACTCGGGCGGACTCACGCGGCGGCGGTGAGCAATTCCTGCAGGGCGACCTCGAAGTCGTCGGCTAAGTCCCATACGTCGGGCACCAGTTCCCAGCAGGAGTTGATCCCGACGTCAAGCTTGCCGGTCAGCGACATCACCGTGATGTTGAGGCCGGTGCCGTAGAAGATCGGTCCAAGCGGATACATCGCCTTGACCTGGCAGCCCAGAAAATACAACGGCACCTGCGGTCCCGGCACGTTGGAGATGACCAGGTTGTGCACCGGTCGGCGGGTCAGCACCGTACTGGCGAAGAGTCCCACCGCCGGGCCCAACAACGCCCGCCCTGCAAACTGCGCCCAGTCCAGCAACAGCGTCGCCCCGATCGCCGCGCTGTGCTCCTTGGCCACCCCATTGGCGTGCGCGATGGCGCGCAGCCGGTCGGCCGGGTCGGCGATCTGAGTCTGCAGGCGGGAGAACAACGCCGTCAACTGGTTGCGGCCGGGCCGGTCGGACTTTTGATGCACCGACACCGGCACCGTGGCCACCAGCGAGGTGTCAGGCAGCTGACCGCGATCGAGCAAGAACTTGCGCAGCACCCCGGCGCACAATGCCATCACCACATCGTTGACCGTGACATTGAACCTGTTCTTGATCGTCTTGATGTCGTCGAACTCCAGGCGGGCGTAGGCGATGTTGCGCCGACGAGTGATGGAGTCGTTGAACGGGGTGCGCGGCGCCCGGAACGGCGCCGCCATGGCCCGCCCGCTGCGCCCCCGGCGCACGGTGTCGACGATCGTTGACGCCGTCATCGGCACCACAGTCGCCAGCTGCAGTGGCCGGGCAATGAACTTCGCCAGGCCCCGCAAGGCCATTCCCACCGAGTTGGTATCCCCCGGCCCGTCGACCGCCTTCGGCGCCGGCGTGTCCGGTTCGGTGCCGCACAGCTGCGACAGCAGGTTCGCACCGCCCACCCCGTCCACGCTGGCGTGATGCACCTTGGTCATCACCGCCAGCCGCCCACCTGCCCGGGCGTCGCTGCCGGCGAGCCCCTCGATCACCCACATCTCCCACAGGGGCTGGTCGCGATCAAGGGGCAGGGAGGCGATGCGCCCGCAGGTCTCCGACAGCTCGACGCGCCCGCCGGGCGCCGGCAGCCCGATGCGGTGCAGATGCCGGTCCAGGTCGAAACTGTGGTCCTCCACCCACACCGGATGGTCCAGATTCAGCCTGCTGTCGGCCAACCTCTGCCGAAACTCCGGGATCGACTTGATCCGCACGCCCAGCTCGTCGCGCAGCCGCGCGAAGCTATACCCGCCGGGCACTGTCGCGGCGTCCAACTCCAAGATCGCGCAGACGTGCAACGGCTGGGAGGGCGTTTCCAGATACAAGAAGCTGGCATCCAGCCCGCTGAGACGTTGCATACGTTTCCCTTCCGCCAGTGGGCGGTCATTGCCGCCAGCCGATCCGGACTGCCGGCCGGGGCGATGCGATGTCGAAGACCGGCCGGCGGCACTCCACGATCACGGTCAGAACTCGATGGCGAATCCGTTCAGGTCCTGGCTAAAGGGCGTAGAGCTCTTGAAGACAACTGTCCCGAGTCTCAGGAGTGAAAATTCGTTTGAGAAATCCGCCAACACCATTGTGCGCTTATCTGCGCTCGATTGGAAGTACGTTTCAGGTGCCGATCCCCAATCCTCTTGACACAGCGGAAAATTCCACCGTTGACGGGCAATGCCCGGCCCAATCCTATTGACGCACTGTCAAATACGAAGCGAGGTTTGGGTTTAGCGCGAACATGCGGAGCGTGTCGCGTGAAGGACGAGACGGCGGTCGTGACGCGGCACCTACCTACATACGTGTGCCGGCTCTTACGAACATCTTTCTCGGTGGAGCTGCCGGGAATCGAACCCGCTAGCGCCTGGTAGCGCGCTGCGGTCAGCCATCGGGCTCGGTAGGACCGATGACCGCCCACACCACCTTGCCCTCGCGGCTGGGATGGCTACCCCAAACCCGCGACAGCCTGGACACAACGCCCAGCCCAGAACGCGCGTAGGCCCCGCCGGTTGGTTTTCGCAGCACGGCCGGTTGGGGGCTGTGGTCGGCAACTGCCACGGTGAGCCCGGTTTTCTTTAGCTCTAGCCACAGCTGTGGCGCGCTGGTGGTGTGTGCCGACACGTTGCGGATCAGCTCGGTGGCGATGGCTTCGACGCGCTCGATGTATTCAGGATGTGACCACTCGACCAGCGATTGACGGATGAATTCGCGCGCGATTCCTATGCTCGCCGGGTGCCGGGGCAGATCTTTCACGACCCGCGGCCAGTAGTGATGCAGCACGGTACTGTCTGCGATTGCGGCTGCCGCAGCCATGCGGGTCCCAAAGGTGGGTACGTAACGGCTGATCCCGATTGCCTTCAATGTGGCATTCACGTCCGGGTCGGTCGCGACGACGCAGATCGGGACGCCCGGCCAGGCGGAGACCAGCCAGTGTGCCCTCGTCAGCACCGTCCACGCGGATGGGGCCGGAACATCGAGCCCGTCGACGTCAACCAGTACCGCCGCGGGCTGCTCGGTCGCTGCCTTCACCAGCGCGGTGCGCAAGGTCGCGTAGGACGCGAAGTCCAAGACCCCGACAGGCGACACCACGATCACGTCACCGATCTGTTCCTGGCGGATGGCCAGCGCGCACTCAACTGCTGTGTGTGGGCGATGTTTAATGCTGACAAAGGTCATGACGCGATCAAGAATCGTTTTGCAAATGTCGCCGTCGTCGGCGAGATGGCTCAGCCCGTGTTGCCGAAGGAAGCGGTCGAGGCGCCGATCGAGCGGCCAATTCGCATACATGTCGTAGACATAGCCGGAGTCCAAGAATTGCAATGCGAAAGCTTCAATGTCGGAGTCGGTCACCAACGGCGGATCGCGGCCGACCGAGTTCATGTTTCGTCCTCTCGATGACCATCACAGCCTTCGGGTCATCGTGCGCGCGCTGAGCACGCCGCCCTAGGGTCCGAGGTCATCGATCGGCGCGGTCAGACGTCACACCGGTCCACCGCGCTAACACATCCCAACCCCGACTGGAATCGCAGCTGTCCCGACGTCAAAACACAGAATTCATGCCCGCCGCTGGGTCAGCACTGGCTGGAGAAAACGACCGGTCAACCTCGGGCTGACGGCCGACGGCATGTGACTCGCCGGGCGGCCGCATTGTCGACATCGGCGGCGACTAGCGTGCCTGCCCATACCGCCCCGCAAGCAGGTCTACAAGATCACCTACCCCAACGGGAAGATCTACGTCGGCATGGATCTGACGGGAACGCTCTTCTACTTCGGTAGCCCGAGCTGCGAAAACTCTGGTGGAGCTGCCGGGAATCGAACCCAAGCTTCTACCAGGCAATTTGCCGACTGAAGTGCTAGTTCGCTCCGTCTCAATCCCGCTTGTTTCCGCTCGTTACCCGCCACTTGGGGACGAGCCTTTCACGAGGCGCGGGATGCCACGACGCCCGTCCGCCGCTCGCACCGGCGCGGCGGCGACCCAGGACTTCTGAGTCGGCGGGTCTAGTCAAGGAGCAGCGTTACCCGAGGGCGGCTACGAGGGCATTGGTGCCAGCCACCATCGCCTCGAGTTGGGCCTGCGAGAGCGGGGCGAACAGTGCCGCCATCTGCGCGGTCGTCGCCGCTTCCGCCGCGGCCTTCTGGGCCTCGATCTCGGGGGTGTATTCGACCATGTCCTCCTCGGAGAAACCGTGCATCTTGAAGTTGTCAAGGTCTCGGTTGAACTGACAGGCAGTGGCAGGCGAGAGCCCGGTGGCCTTCACCGCATCGGTGTGCACACCGCCGCGGAGCTCTCGCAACAGGATGGCTGCCCGGTAGGCCCGAGCGGCGGCCGTCGGCGCTGCTGGGGCTGAACGGTAGCCATCGAAAAGCGGCCACGAGCCCGAGGGAACCGTGGCGGCGAGGGCGCTCACCGCCTCGGTGAACGCGCGGAGGGTGGCCGAATCCGCTGCGGCGAAGGTGGCCTCGGCATAGTCGTCAGCGGCACCGAGGTGGGCCGCCGCGATCGCGTCTTCACTGGCCAGGCTGCGACCCCGGGTCACCACCGCCGCGATCATGCCGGGCTTGAAGAAGTAGAAGATGGCGTCTGCCGTCTCCGGGTCGACGCCACCGAGCATGGATGCTCGACCGGCACCGTAGAGGGAGATGACATCGAGGCCGATGGCTTCGCCGCGGGCGATGGCTTGTTTGGAGAAGTAGAAGTTGGCCGCCAGGTCCCCGAGGGGGCCGGCGATGGTCGAGGCTGCGGTGGTTGCGTCCATCGCCCCAACCTAGCCAGGCTCCATCACCGGCTAGGGCCTTTAGTCCGCACCCAGCGCCAGAGGACCTTTGCGCTGTCGGCGGAGTGTGACCATGTCAGGTCCGCTCGACAAGAGCTGCGAGCCGTGGCCACCGCGATTAGGCTTCGCCGTTTTCCATCGTGCGTGGCTCCAGGATGGGAAGTAGCACGTGCTTTACCAGCGCGGCCATCGACTCGGGGTCATCGAGGCTTACCGTGCCGTCGCGGGTGAGTACCAGTGAGATGGCCAGGCGGGCGATCACCTCGGCCACTCGGTCGGGGTCGGCGGTGGCGGCGCGGCCGGCCTGGATCTCGGCCCGCAGTAATTCGGCGAGCAGGGACCGGTAGAGCTCGAGTGCCGGCCCGCCGTTGACGGTAAACAGGGGCAGCAGAACCTCGGGTTCGCTGCGCAGCAGGCGATCGAACAATGGGTGGCCGCTCACGTAGCCGACGGTGAACGACAACCCATGCAGCATGCGCTGCTCGAGGGACTCTCCGTCCTGCCACACTTTGGCGAGTTCTGCCGCGCCGCGTCGGATCTCGCGCGCCACGACCACCTCGATGAGACGCTGCTTGTTTTCGAAGCGACGGAACACGGTCACGCGTGAGACGCCGGCGCGACGCGCGACATCGTCGATGGTGGAGCGGCGTATTCCGAAGTCGGCGAATTGGTCCAGCGCGGCGGCTGCGACACGGTCGAGCAGTTCGTCGCTGCCGGGATCGGGTCCCGCGTCGAGGACGTCGACTATTGACAACATAGCGATGATGATACTAAAACAGTTACTGAGTATCTACTGCGGAGGAAGACGATGAAACAGACCCGGCTGGACGTACCCCGGTTGCGCCGTCCCGCAGCGGTCAACGCCGCGCAGTATTGGCTCGCGCCCGATCGTTTCGCCCGCCGCTGTGAGCGGCTTGGCGACCGCTTTCAGGTCGCGATGCCCGCGACGGGACCGTGGCTCTGCCTGACCCACCCTGACGACATCAAGCGGGTGTTCCTTGCCGACACCGATGTGCTTCGGTTGGGGGCGGCGTTAGCGAAATTGGCGCCGCACCAACTCGTCCTCGGCCCGACCGGGCTGACCAACGTCGACGGCGAAGAGCACGCGCGCAGGCGCCGTGTCCAGAACCACCCGTTCAACGGTGCGGCGCTGACGAAGTACCAGGCGACGATGGAATGTAAGACCGACGAGGTGCTCGCGCGTTGGCCGTACGGGCGGTCGATCCCGGCGCAGCCGCTCATGCAGGCGATCACATTGGAGGTCATCATCGCCGTGGTGTTCGGGGTCACCGATCCCGACCGCGTGACACGCCTTCGCAACGCCACGCTGGCCCTCATCCGCGAGGCATATTCGCGACGCTTCCTGGTGCAGACGGTGATCGCCACGTCCCGCCAGAACGGCTGGGACCGACCGTTCCCGAGGATGCGCCGCGCGATGGCCGCGGTCGATGCGATCGTGCTGGAGGAGGTCGCCCACCGGCGCAGCACCGGTGATGTCGACCGCGACGACGTGCTCGGGATCTTGTTGCGCACCAACGATGATGACGGCGCGCCGATGAGCGACGACGAACTGTGCGACGCGATGCGGACCCTGCTGGTGGCCGGCCACGACACCACCGCATCGACGCTCACCTGGTTGCTCGAGCGGCTCTCCCGCCACCCGCAGGTGCTAGCCCGCACCGAGTCCGCTGCCCTCGAGGGCGACGACGACTACCTCGATGCTGTCATCAAAGAGGCGATGCGACTGCGCCCAGTCGGGCCGATGACCGCCCGCCTGGCGGCGCAGGACTTCGAACTGCCCGGGCTGACCATCCCGGCAGGCACGATCGTTGTCCCCTACATCACCCTGGTGCAGCGCCGCGCCGACCTGTGGGAAGACCCCCTGGAGTTCCGTCCGGAGCGATTCCTCAACACCACCGTCAGCACCTACGCGTGGATCCCGTTCGGCGGCGGGCGCAGACGCTGCCTGGGTGCCGCGTTCTCCCTCATCGAAGCCCGCGTCGTGCTGAGGACGATCCTGCGCGCAGCCAGTCTTGCGCCAAACTCCCGACCGTCGGAACGCATCGGCAGAAGCAACGTGCTCCTGGTGCCCGCGGGCGGCGGGTCTGTCCGACTCGACCGCCGCACAGCCGAACGTGAGCACACCCAGCCCGCTGCATATCGCCCATCGCGCCGCGAGGCAAACACGGCGGGCTGACGTGGCCTCGAATCCGGTAGGACCGCTTGGATGTGGGTCTCCGACGCCGCGATCACCTCACGAGACGGCTATCTCTCCTAACGGGCGGAAGACAACGAATGGCAAATGACCGGATCCTCGCTCTCAAGGCACAGCGCCGCGACGTCCTCGACTACTGCGCCGACCTCACCGACGAGCAGTGGAATACCCCCAGCCGCGCCGCCGGGTGGCGGGTGCGCGACGTCATCGCCCACATGGGTGCGAGCTGCCGAGTGTTGTTCAGTCCCGAAATGATTCACCTGCTGCGGACTGAAGACCTCGAGCGTGACAACGACCATATGGTCGATCGTCGCCGGTCGTGGCCGACCAGTCGGATGTTGGCCGAGTTTGCCCGGTGGAGCAGCATCGCGGTGGTGGCCTTCGACATGACCGGCCGCGGAAAAATCGGCGCCATCCCCGTGCCGCTCGGTGCCACGGGCCGCTACCCGGCTCGGCTCCTCGCGTGCGCGTTGGTCTTTGACTGGCACACCCACTTGCACTACGACATCGCCCCGGCGCTGGGCATACCGGCCCCACCGGCCGATGCGCGCCGGATGCGGGCGACGGTGGAGTGGATGCTGGCCGGCATGGAGCAGATGAATCAAGCTCAGATGGGGTGGGTCGACCGGCCGCTGACCCTGACGTTGACCGGCCTGGCCGGCGGCAGTTGGGACATCCGGCCGGCCGGCCACGGCCGCCTGGCCGTCACGCCTGCGGCCGGCGCCGATACCGCGGCCTGCATCGCGGGCGCCTCGGTCGACTTTCCCGGCTGGGCGACCCGGCGCGTCGGGTGGCGCGACGGCGATCTCGCCGTCACCGGGGACCGCGACTACGCCGCCCGGTTCCTCGACGCGCTCAACATCATCTAGCGCCACCGTCGGCCGACACGGTCAGCGCAACGAGAATCGGAAGTAGTTGGCGTATCCCTGCCGTCTCCATTCCCGCACCATGTTGACGCTGGGCAGAAAGAACGGATCGGGGACGCGGAAACCGAGCACCGTCGGCTTGTCCAGGCCGTAGCGCTTCATGTGCAGCACGGCGTCCAGGATCGGCACCGCGGGTTGGTAGTCGTAGGCGAGTCGTCCCCTCCCGAACAGCTCGCCGATGAGTCGTGACATCGTCTCGGGGCTGCGGGTGACTCCGTGAATGTCCGGATGTGCACTGGCCCACTGCTGTGCAGCGTCTTCGGAGGCGAAGAAGCTGTTGTAATCACACCAGCCGACGATGCGGGCGGGCAGGGTTCGCAGCGGGTAGCCGAGGTGCACCCGCAGGGTTGCCGGCGAATAGTCCAATAGCACCCCGTCGCGTCCTACCAGCTCGACGGGCTCTCGGGTCTGTCGGCAGACCGACCGGACGATCACCTCTTTGCCGGGAAACTGCGCCGAGATGGAGCAGGCTTCGACGGCGCATTCGGCGAACCACTTCTGCTCGCCGTCCACCCAGATCTGGTAGTGGTTCTTGAACGCGGCGAACGGGCGGGCGTACATGATCTCGCCCAGCGGCGGCAGCGGTCCGTCGAGGACTTCGTCCTGAAACCGCGTCAGTCCGGCGTGGGCGGAGTCTTGCCGCGCGACACTGGCTGAGGCCTCGAGGTTGAGCAGGTCCGCTGCGAGATCCTCCGCGGACAGGCCGAGTTCTCGGCACAAATCGGCAGTCGTGGGAACGACGCCTTCGGCCCGCGTGCGGTCCATGATGCTTTTGCGGACCCGGCGGGCGCGCTCGGACAACTCGGCCATCAGTCTGGTCCTTCGGTGGATGGTTCAACCGCGATCAGGTTCGGGCGCCGGGCGATGGCGTCGGCGAGGCGGTTCGCGACGTGATGGGCCCACGCGGCGATCGCCAACGAGGGCGGCGTGCCGACGGCGGCGGGCAGCGCGGCGGCGTCAGCGACGAAAAGTCCTGGGTTGCCGTAGATTTCGCCCTGGTGATCCACCACGCCGTGCTCGGGGTCGGGGCCCAGGCACGCCCCGCCCCAGGCGTGGACGGTCAGCGGTTTCCGCCGACGCAACGCGCGCAGCCCGCTATCGGCCTCGAACGCGTCCAAGCCCGCCGCGATCCGATCAAAGATCGGCTCGGTGGTCTTGTCGTAATCGATCTCTACACGTCCTCGCTCGAAGTGCGCCGACGCCTTACCCGAGTCGGCACCCATCCCGAAGGCGAACATCAGCCGGTGCAGCCACCGTCGTACCCACCTGGGTAGCGGGAGCGTGTCGAGTCCGCTCGCCGAAGCCAGCCCGAAGAACGGCGAGTGGGCCTTATCGACCGTGAATCGGCCGAGGACCGGCAGTGCCGGCAGCGTCGGGGGGTCTGCGGGGTTCTTGAAGCAGACCCCGATCTCGTCCCCGTTGCCGCCGAAGGTCGCACCCAACGAGGGCATGGCGGCCAGATCGTCGCGCTGTTGGCCCTCGAACAGCAAGCGCAGCGTGTTCATCGTCCCGGCAGCCAGCACCACCCGTGGCGCCCGCGCGGTGTGGTTCGTTTTACCGCGCAGGTCGCGGTAGTGGACGACGTAACCACCTGCGGCAGCGCCCGGTTCGCGCACGATCCGACTGACCTCGGATAACGCGCGAACGGTGACGCCCTTGTCGAGGACCGGGGCGAGATAGGCGACGTCGACTGAGGATTTCGCTCCGTCTCGCGACCCCAGCAGGCTGTCCCCGTCGAAGGCGCAAAACCGGCGCGGCACGCCGGCGCCGTCCTGGTGCAGTCGGCCGGGGTCGGCGTCGGATTGCGGGTAGAGGTACGCGGCGTCGGGCTGCGGATCGGCGGGCTGACAGCGCTGGCCGGGTAAGCCGGGCACCTCAGTCCACACACTTGTCGGGACAGGATGCTGACGGGTCAGACGAGTTGAGCCCAGATCCGACCGGATCTTCCCGTAATACCGCGAGATCTGGTCGTCGCGCAGATCGGGGTGACGATTGTCCCAGTAGGCCGAATCGTCTGGCTCGACGAGCAGGCCCAACCAGCCGTGGCTGCCGCCACCCACCCCCGACACGCAGACCACGTCGATTCCGGGATAGCTGAACACCTCGTACATCCCGTGCTTGTTGACCACTACGCCCCGGCGGGGAGTCCCGATGAGGTCCCGCACCAACTCGACACCGCGGGCCCGCAGCCGGCGCAGGTAACTCCGTTCGGCGAATCCCGTTGTGACGCTGCGCCCTACGTGGATGCCGCGGAGGGCATGCGTCACGAACCGCGTGCCGTAGGGGAACGGGGAGCGGTCGGCGATTCCAAGGCCGCGCACCGGCAATGAGTCGCGCCACGGGCCCCGTTCGAGCACAAGCACATTGAGGCCCGCACCGGCCAGGCGGTTGGCCGCGATGCTCCCACCGAAACCGCTGCCGACGACTACGACGTCGTAGTGCTCGTCCGGCCGTGTCTCGGGCGGTTGGTTGTGTTTCGTCACCTCGGATCGCCTCCTTGGGATATTGGTCTCGACCCGGCGTTGTTGCGGCCGGGGCCCCGATCCCTCAGCCGACCGGGAGCCTGGTTGATGTGAATACACAGTAGACCAACATTCGTGTGGTTGACCACCCCGCAGTTGTGACTTGGCGACGTCAATTCTTGGTTTTAAAAGAATAAATACGAACTTTGCTTGCCAAATCCGCGCGCATACTGTCTACTAAGTGAATCTTCCCTAGCTTGAAATGACCAAAGGAGTGCCGATGAGCGGACGCGCCGCCGTAGTGGGCGTGGGGATGATTCCCTTCACCACGCCGAGGAACACCGCGCCGTACAACGTGATGGCCGAGGCGGCTGCCCGGAAGGCTCTCACCGACGCCGGCATCGACTACGCGCTGGTGCAGCAGGGGTATGTGGGCTACGTCTACGGCGATTCGACGTCAGGACAGGCCGCGTTGTATGGGCTGGGGCAGAACGGGATTCCGATCGTCAATGTCAACAACAATTGTTCGACGGGTTCATCGGCGCTGTTCTTGGCGCGGCAGGCGATCGAGACCGGCGCTGCCGATTGTGTGATCGCGCTCGGGTTCGAGCAGATGATGCGCGGTGCACTCGGTTCGATGTGGAGCGACCGGCCGAGCCCGTTCACCCGTTTCGATGACCGCACCACGGCGCTGCAGGGGTGGGACGAGCACGCGCCGATGGCTGCCCAGTACTTCGGCGGCGCGGGAACGTCGTACGCCGAGAAGTATGGCGTTGATCCCAAGGTTTTCGCTCAGATCGCGGTGAAGGCGCGCAGGCATGCCGCCAACAATCCGTATGCGGTGTTCCGCGACCCGGTCAGCGTCGAGGAGGTGTTGGCGTCTCCGAAGATTTTCGGCCCGCTTACCCGGTTGCAGTGCTGCCCGCCGACCTGCGGGGCGGCAGCCGCGATCCTGTGCAGCGGGGATTTCGCCGACGCCCACGGTCTCGACGGATCGGTGGTGATCAGGGCCCAGGCGATGACCACCGACTTCGCATCGACGTTCAGCGGCGACATGATGACGGTTGTCGGCTACGACATGGCCAAGGCCGCCGCCGACCAGGTCTATGAAGCAGCCGGTGTCGGTCCCGAGGACATCGGCGTCGTCGAACTGCACGACTGCTTCACCACCAACGAAGTACTGACCTACGAGTGTCTCGGTTTGACTCCGGAAGGCACCGCCGAGAAGTTCATCGCCGACGGCGACAACACCTACGGCGGGCGAGTGGTCACCAACCCGTCGGGCGGGCTGCTGTCCAAGGGCCACCCGCTGGGCGCAACAGGCTTGGCGCAGTGCGCTGAATTGGTCTGGCAGTTGCGCGGTCAGGCAGAAGCCCGCCAGGTCGAGGGGGTCACTCTCGCGTTGCAGCACAACATCGGACTCGGCGGTGCCGCCGTCGTGACCCTCTACGAGAAGGCGAGCTGAACCAATGCCGTTGGACCAGAACGTGATCGGCAAGCAACTGCCGCCGGTCACCATGGCCATCGACGCGGGTCGTCTTCGCTTCTTCGCCAAAGCGATCGGCGAGACCAATCCGGTCTTCACCGACCTGCAGACGGCCCACGCTGCGGGACACCGCGATCTGCCGGTGCCGCCGACCTTCCTGTTCGGCATCGAACTTGAAAGACCTGACCCGTTCGATTGGTTAACCGGCGTCGGTGTCGACCTGCGTCGGGTCCTGCACGGCGAGCAGTCCTTCATCTACCACTCGCAGGCGGTGGCCGGCGACGTGCTGACCGCGACCCCACGGATCGCAAATGTGTTCAGCAAGAAGGGCGGAGCGCTGGAATTCATTGAGAAGACGTCCATGGTGACCCGGGAGAACGGCGAGTTGGTCGCCGAGTTGAAAAGCGTGATCGTCGTGCGGAACCCGGAGCGACCCCAGTGACCGCCGCGCCGGCTATCGAGGTGGGAACCGAACTGCCGCCACTGACGATCGCGCCGATCTCACGGACCACGCTGGCCTTGTTCGCGGGCGCGTCGGGCGATCACAACCCGATGCACATCGACGTCGACGTCGCGCGGTCGGCCGGCCTGGACGACGTCTTCGCTCAGGGCATGCTCTCGATGGCCTACCTGGGCCGGCTGTTGACCAATTGGGTTGACCCACAGGCGATTCGCCACTACCGGGTGCGCTTCGCCGCGATCACGCCCTTGCACGGTGAGCCGACCGCCACCGGCAGGATCACCGCGATCGACGAGGTCGACGGCGAGCGGCGCGCGACGCTCGAACTCGCAGTCACCCTCGCGGACGGCACGGTCACCCTCACCGGGGACGCCGTCGTCGCGTTGTGACGCCAAGCCGCGGAAATCATCGTCCACAAAACAAACGAAAAGGATTGTCAACCATGGGAACTCTTGAGGGCAAGGTCGCCATCGTCTCCGGCTCCGGCCGCGGGATCGGGCGCGAGATCGCACTGAAGCTGGCCAGCGAGGGTGCGAAGGTGGTGGTCAACGACCTCGACGCCGAGCCCGCCAAGGAAACCGTCGCCGCGATCGAGGCCGCGGGCGGGCAGGCCGTAGCCTGCGTCGGCAGCGTCACCGACGCCGACTTCGGCGAACGCTTCGTCGCCGCCGCGGTCGACAACTTCGGCGGGCTGGACATCATCGTCAACAACGCCGGCTACACCTGGGACTCGGTGATCCAGAAGATGACCGACGAGCAGTGGGACGCGATCCTCGATGTGCACCTCAAGGCGCCGTTCCGGATCCTGCGGGCCGCGCAGCCCGTCATCGCTGCCGCGGTCAAGAAGGCCAAAGCGGCCGGAGAGCCTGTCCCCTGCCGCAAGGTGGTCAACATCTCCTCGCTCGCCGGCACGGGCGGCAATGCGGGACAGGCGAACTACTCGTCGGCCAAGGCCGGCGTGACGGGTTGACGAAGGCGCTGGCCAAGGAGTGGGGACGCTACAACGTCACCGTCAACACGGTGGCGTTCGGGCTGATCAAGACCCGGCTCACCGAGACCCCCGCCGGCGGCGACGGCACGATCGAGGTGGCCGGCAACGAGATCAAGGTCGGCGTCAATCCGAGCCTGCTCGCCGCCATGGAGCAGATGGTGCCACTGGGCCGCGGCGGTACTCCCGCCGAAGCCGCGGGCGCGGTTTACCTGTTCTGCCTCCCCGAATCCGACTACGTCAGCGCGCAGACCCTCATCTGCGGCGGCGGCTTCAGCTTCTGAGAATCACGATGACCACTGGTGGGTATCGGTCGGCCTGGGCCGACGACGACGTGGTTGCCCTCAGGGAGATGGCCACCAAGTTCTTCCAGACCGAGGCACTCCCGCACCGCGAACGGTGGGCCGAGCAGAAATGCGTCGACCGGGAGTTCTGGATCAAGGCCGGCCGGCAAGGCTTGCTCTGCGCGTCGGTCCCGGAGGAATACGGTGGCGGCGGCGGAACGCTGGCCCACGAGTTCGCGATCATGGAAGCCCAAGCCGCTTGCGGGGAAACCGGATTCGGCAACCAGGTGCACAGCGGGCTGGTCGCGCACTACATCCTGGCCTACGGCACCGAAGAGCAGAAGCGGCGCTGGCTACCCGGGATGGCGACCGGGGAGTTGATCAGCGCCATCGCGATGACCGAGCCAGGCGGCGGATCCGACCTGAAAGCGCTGCGCACCAACGCGATCCGCGACGGCGAGCATTACCGGCTCAATGGTGCGAAGACGTTCATCTCCAATGGCAGCTCGGCGGATCTGATCGTGCTCGTCGTGAAGACCGATCCGGCGGCGGGCGCCAAGGGAGTGTCGCTGATCGTGCTGGAAACCGCCGATGCGCCCGGCTTCCGGGTCGGACGGGTGCTCGACAAGGTCGGAATGAAAGCACAGGACACCGCGGAGTTGTTCTTCGACGATGTCCTGGTGCCGGTCGGCAATCTGCTCGGCGAAGAGGGCGCCGGTTACGGCTACGCCATGCGCCAGCTGGCACACGAACGGCTGGTGGTCGCGGTCTGTGGCCTGGCCACGCTGGAGAGCGCCGTCGAGGAGACCGTGACTTATACCAAGAACCGCGACGCCTTCGGCAAGCCGCTTTTCGACATGCAGAACACCCGATTCGAACTCGCCGAGTGCGCCACCATCGCGCGGATCGCGCGGGTGTTCGTCGACGACTGCATCCAGCGGCATCTGCGCGGTGACTTGGACGCGACGACGGCGTCGATGGCGAAAGCCTGGGTGACCGATATGCAGGTGCACGTCATCGACCGATGCGTGCAGTTGTTCGGCGGCTACGGGTACATGATGGAGTATCCGATCGCCCGGATGTTCATCGACTCGCGTGCGCAGAAGATCTACGCCGGCGCGAATGAAGTCATGAAAGAACTGATCGCGCGCTCGCTGTAGCGCCGAATCGAGCAGCAGACATGTACCTGACCCAATCGCTGCATCGCAGCCTGCAGCAGAATCCCGACCGCCCGGCCACGATCTACCGCGACCGGGTCCGCACGGTGGCCGAGTCCGTTGATCGGATCGCCCGCCTCGCCGCTGCGCTGTCCGATTTGGGTGTGCGGGCAGGTGACCGGGTCGGCATCCTCGCCCTGAACTCCGATCGCTATCTGGAGTACTTCTACGCGGTGCCGTGGATGGGAGCCGCAGTCAACCCGGTGAACATCCGGTGGAGTGCCGTCGAGATCGCCTACTCGCTGGCCGATTCCGACACCCGGGTCCTGTTCGTCGACGACGCATTCGCACCGATGATTCCCACACTGCAAGAACAGTTTCCGGATCTGCGTGCGGTGATCTACTGCGGCGACGGCGAACTGCCCGCCGGCGCGCTGAGCTACGAGACGTTGATCGCCGAGCACGACCCCGTCGAGGACACCCGCACCGGAGGCAACGAGTTACTCGGCGTGTTCTACACCGGCGGCACCACCGGTCACCCCAAAGGCGTGATGCTCTCGCACAACAACCTGCTCACCTCATCGATGGGCAGCCTCGCCTCCGGTCACTTCATCACGCCGCGCGGGCCGATTACTGCACACCGCGCCGCTGTTTCATCTCGCCGGCATCGCGGCATGGGCCGCGGGAGCTCTGGTCGGCTCCACGCACGTGATCGTGCCGGCGTTCAGTTCGGCCGAGGTGTTGAAGGCGATCGCCGAGCACCACGTCACCGACGCCTTGCTGGTGCCGACCATGATCCAAATGCTCGTCGACGACCCGGCCGTCGGCGACTACGACCTGTCGAGCATGCTGCACCTGATCTATGGGGCGTCGCCGATCTCGGAAGCGTTGCTGGAACGGGCCCGCAAGGTCTTCCCCGCTGTCGGATTCACCCAGGGTTACGGCATGACCGAACTCTCGCCGACCGCAACGCTGTTGACACCGGCTGACCATGACGACCCGGCGTTGCGCCGATCGGCCGGTCGCGCCGCACCGCACGTGGAGGTGCGCATCGTCGATCCTGACGGGCGGGAGGTGCCCCGCGGCGAGGTCGGCGAAGTGGTGGTCCGCGGTGACAACGTGATGCTCGGCTACTGGAACCGGCCCGACGATACCGCCGCCGCGGTCCGTGACGGCTGGATGCGCACCGGCGATGGCGGCCGGATGGACGACAACGGATACGTGTTCATCGTCGACCGGATCAAGGACATGATCATCACCGGCGGCGAAAACGTTTACTCCGCCGAGGTCGAGAACGCGGTGGCAAAGCACCCAGCGGTCGCGGCCGTCGCGGTGATCGGGGTGCCCGACCCCGACTGGGGCGAACGCGTCCATGCCGTCGTGGTGCTGCTACCCGGCCAGCAGGCCACCGAGGAGCAGATCCGCGCGCACTGCAAGACGCTGATCGCCGGCTACAAAGCTCCCCGCAGTGTGGACTTCGTCGATACCATGCCGATGTCCGGCGCAGGCAAGATCCTCAAACGCGAACTCCGCAAACAGTATTGGAACGACGACGCCAACCAAGTCTCCTGACCGATGACTGACACGACAGCTAAGTCCGTGCGGCAACCCGCGACGCGACCGGCGCGCGGCACCCGCCCGGCGAACCGCCGCCAGCTGATTCTCGATGCGGCCACGGACCTGTTCTCCCGCAAGGGATATGCCGGGGTCACCCTAGGCGATGTGGCCGACGCCGTCGCGATCGGACCGTCGGCGTTGTATCGGCATTTTCACAGCAAGCAGGATCTGCTCGCCGCCGTCGTCGCTGATGCGCTCAATACCCTCAGCGACGCGCTCACCGCGGCCGAGAACGACCCCTCGTCCGATGTGGCGGCAGCGCTGAGTGTGGTTGTGCTCAGGCATCGCGGCGCGGGCGTGCTGTGGCAGCGCGAGGTACGACAGCTTTCCGCCGCCGACCGTGCGGCATTCCGCGCCGCGATCGACCGGATCGCCGCACGGATCGCAGCCCTCATCCGCACACGACGGCCCGGCCTCGGTGCCGTCGAAGCTGACCTGCTGTCGTGGTCAGGCCTCGCGGTCGCCACCAGCGTCTCGCTGCACAGCCTGGAATTGCCCGAACCCCAATTCACAACGCTGCTGGCCGGACTGATCTCCACTGTTATCGACGCGCCCATCGAGCCGCTGATACCCCGGGGCGCCGATTTTGCCAACACCCGGAAGCTGCGCACGCAATCGCGTCGGGAAATGATCCTGGCCGAAGCGACAAAGCTCTTCGCGGCCAACGGATTCGCGGGGGTAAGCACCGACGACATCGGCGCCAGCGTCGGCATCAGCGGTCCTAGCGTCTACAACCATTTCCCGGCCAAGTCAGACATTCTGGTCGCGGCAATGCTGCGTGGCGATGAGTGGCTCCGCATGGACATGCACCGGGCCTTCACAGCGGCATCCGATGCCCGTGACGGCCTCACCCGCCTGCTTGCAAGCTACTGCTCCTTCGTCTTCGACAACCCTGAGCTGATCCAGGTCCTCGTCTCCGAGTCCGGGCACCTGCCCGAGCCGGAACGTCACCGCACCCGAGCCGCCCAATACGACTACATCGCCGAATGGGTCACCCTCGTGCGCGAAGTCCACCCCCGATGGGACGCCGTCGGAGCCCGGATCCGAGTCCAAGCCGTGCAGACCATGATGAACAACATCGCCCTGACCCCGCATCTGCGCGGCTATTCAAACGTGGAATACGCGCTGGTCAGCGTCGGCGCCGAGCTCCTTGCCATCCGTGCCCAGGCTCCCAGCCAAACCGGCCGGCCCGGTCAAACGCCGAGGCCAAACCGTATCCCCAACGAAGAACCCGCCAGAACGGAGCAAGTGCGATCGTGACGAGCAAAGAGATTCGAGAAGTAGCCGAAGCAGACGGCACGAGCGAGGGTCGGGCCTACGTTCACGGCACCTGAATTCGCTCGCTCGACCGGGGCGCTGCTTCGCCGGGGGCGTGAGCTCTATGCGATTTGGGGACGTGATCGGGTCGACCCCGCGTTTCGTGAAGAGTTGATGGTCGCGGTTGCCAGCGTGAACTCCTGCCGATTCTGCACCTACGTCCACCGCGAATGGGCGCTACGCGCAGGGCTTCCGCAAGAGGAGCTCGCCGCACTCGAGGGGCTGGACGCCGAGTCGTTCGACGCGCGCCGATGGGCCGCCATCGCCTACGTTCAGGCGTACGCCCAATCAGATTTCCAGTCCGTGCCCGACCCGATTGAGGCTCACTTCCAGGCGTTCTACAACGCGCGGGAGCAGCGTGACATCGAACTGATCGCGCGTGTGATGACGTGGGCGAACCGGGGTGCTAACACGATTGACTCGCTGCTGGCCCGTCGCCGGGGAAAGCCGCTTCCCGAGAGCCGGGCGCGCGACGACTACATCGTCGGGGGCTTGGGGCTGGTTGCGCTGATTATCCCGGCGTGCGTCATAGCCGGGTGGCGGCGCACAACGCCGCTCGGAGTTCTGCGCGATTTCACCGCGTTCTCAAAGAGCTTTCAGGAGCGGAAGGCAGCCTCGAGCTGACGGCCCAGAGGTCCCTTAGGCGCCGGTCTTCTGGAAGCCGGCGCGTCCGACCCGACGCGGAAGCGGCGTCGACTTGCCGTTGGAGTAACTCGCACGTAGTTGCCGTCGCCGATTCGAGGTTGCAGCGCACGCATCGCATCAATCACATCCAGGAACTCCGTTGATGTGTCCCAGACCACGGGACTCGTTTGTTGCTTCTGACGGAGCTAATTCTGTTGTGGAGCTGCCGGGAATCGAACCCGTTTCGGGTTGCTGGTCTCTGAGCCGAACCGGCACTGAGCTGCGAAATGACATTCGGTGTGATTCACCAGAATTGACCTGTATGGACAGTGAGTGTGCCCAAAATGTGCCCAGCCAGTCCCTCGACTGACAGCGGAATTGCGCTCGCTGAGAGCGCCCAATTACACGCGGCATGCTATGTGGGCAGCAAGCAACTTCAATCAGCGAAATCAGTCTGTAGTTCAACAACTTTGGCGCATCTCGACGATAGAATTGATTAGAAGTAAAGCCATCGATGCCGGCTGACCGCCGCCAGGCCTGCATATATGTTGTGAGCGCCTGATGGCCAAGCGACGCACTTACACGCGTGACCGGCGGGGCCGGTTCGCGTCGACTGGTAGCACCCGAGTCAAGCGAATCAGACGCAAGATCAACCGCCGCCGTCCCCGATAGTGCCCGCGCACCATCCAGTCCGGCCCCACAAGCCGTGGTGGCAAGACCGGCAAAGGCAATCCCTACTTGAAAGGCGCGCTCGGCGAGGCCGCTGCGGCGGCCGCCAAAACCAACACTTTCCTCGGCGAACGCTACCGGCGCCTTGTCAAACGCCGCGGCAAACTCAAGGCGCTCGTCGCTGTCGCCCGCTCCATACTCGGGATCATCTGGCAGCTGCTGAGCGATCCCAGCGCCCGATTCCACGACCTCGGCGCCGACTATCACACCACCCGGATCAACACCGAACGCAGAACACGCAACTACGTCACGCAACTAATGGCGATGGGCTACCGCGTCACCCTCGAACCCGCCGCCTGATCCAAATCTGCATCCACACAACACAACCCGGCTTGACAAGCTCCGCCGGGTCGGTCGCCTGCCCTACTCACCTTGGGTTTTTCCGGTCAGGCACCTCGGGGAAATTCTTCCTTACATTTCATGTGGTGACGTAAAGACAGTGGCTCGCCCTGAGGGCGCGGGGCCGGCGTCGGCGAAGGCTGAGGTTCCGTAAAAACCTCATCGAGCAGCACGAATGCCCGGTGAGGACATCTGCCGGAAATCTCCTGGAAAATTCCTCGATTCAGCTTCTTTATTTAACGCGTGAGGATTACCTTAACAGGACCTGAAAAATTCCAGGCCCCTGAAGCACCTGGAGACGCCCAAGAAGCGAGGGTGAAACGATGGCTGATCGGCACACGAAGCCGAATCGTCTGTCACCAAGCGCCAAGCCGCGTCGCCGGCGGGTGCTGGGCCTATCGGCAAGTGCTGCAGCGTTTTTGGCGTTCGGCTTGAGCCCGCTGGCGACCGCGCCGCCGGCCAAGGCCGATGTTTTCGACGTGATCCTCGATCCGATCATCCAGCCGCTGCAGCAGGCGCTGACGGGGGTGAGCGATGCCTTGTCGGGTATCGATCCCACCGCCGCGCTGGACCTGGGCGCTGTTGGCTCGCATGCCGCTGATGCCGGCAACCTGGGCCTGGGGGCGGCGGCCAGTCCGGCTGATTCCTGGCTGCAGGGGCTCGAGCAGGACTGGATTAACAGCGCGTTGGGTCAGCAGGTCGACAGCTCGCTTAACGCGTGGTTTGCCCAGGTCGATCCGGCTGACGATCCGACCGCCGGTGCGTGTGGGCTGATTTGTAACGGCGCTGATGGCGTCGGGGGCGGCGCGATGGCGCAGACCGATGGTCAAGCTGGGGGGCTGTTGTTCGGTAACGGCGGCAATGGTGCCACCGCCGCGGCCACCAACGGGGTCACCGGGGTCAAGGAGGGGTTCTCTCTCCTGAAAATTCCGGTTGGTCCCTTTGGCTACGCCGCCCCCACGCACTGGTACTTCCCGACCGAGGCGAACGGTTCGGTGCAGGCCGACGGTGTCATCTACCTACAGCACGGCTTCGGGGCAATAGGTTGGTTCTACAACGACCTGGCCACCCAGCTGGCGCAGCACACCGACAGCATCGTCGTCGTTCCCACCCTGTCGTCGATTCCTTTGCCGTTCGGCGCCTGGCTGAACGGCGCGCCGATGCAGCAGGCCGTGGCCTCGTTGTTCCTGGGCAGCGAGACGGCGCTGAACATCAGCGCGAACCAAGCCGGTTACCTGGGCACGCTGCCGGTGGATTTCATCATGACCGGACACTCCGCCGGCGGTGGCCTCGCCACGGCCGCCGGCGGCGATTACGTAGCAGACCTCGGGCCGAACCCCACCGACAATCACCTTCTCGGTGTGGTGATGTTCGACGGGGTCTCAACCAGTTCCTCGGGCTTCGCGGCTTCGATAGCCGAGCTGAAGACGTTGGATATCCCCGACTATGTGGTGGCCGCGCCGCCCCAGGCGTGGAACGCTTTCGGTGCCACCACGAACGAACTGGTGAGTCTGTACCCGGATCAGTTCGTCGGGGTCGAGCTTGTCAACGGCTCGCATGTCGACTCGATGCTGGGCGGAAAGCCCCTCATCGACTTCGTCTCCCAGCTGGTGACCAGGTTCTCCCCACCCGGCAACACCGCGGCCGTGTACACCCTGTCCTCGGGCTGGATCAACGACATCTACGTCGGGGCGGGCCCGACCGACCCGGTGTACGGCGTCTACGGGCCCACCGGCGGCTACGAGCCCCCCGGCGGCCAGCAGATCATCCTGGGCCAGGCCGCCGGGATCGTACTGCCGGCGTAAACGACAGACGAATCAAAGCATCCCGACATCATTCTCCTGTTAGCAATGACCCGCCTGCGGTGGGGCGAGATGGCCGCGCTGCGGGTCGGTGACATCGACCTCGGTCGAGGCCGCATTCGCGTAGAGCGCTCGGCGTCGAAAGTGAATTCCAAGACGATCATCGGCACGACCAAGACCCACGCGGTCCGCTCGGTGGCGGTGTCGTCGTCGGTGCTAAAGCTCTTGGCCCCGTCGATGGTCGGCAAGTCTCCGGATGAGCTTTTGTGGAGTCGCGCCGATGGGCAGCCGTTACGACCACCCACCACAACGCATTGGTTCGGCGCGGCGGTCAAGCGCTGCCAGGCAACCGATAAGAAGTTCCCTCGCGTCACCGTCCATGAGCTACGGCATACCGCGGCGTCGTTGATGATCGCTTCGGGTGCCAACGTCAAGACGGTGCAGGCCCAGTTGGGCCACAAGACGGCGACGATGACGCTCGATCAGTATGGCCACCTGTTTCCCGACGACTTGGACGACGTGGCCGACAAGATGGACGACCTGGTATCAGGGTGTGCCCAAAATGTGCCCAGAAGAGAAGCAGGCCAGAGCGGAAATATGCTCTGACCTGCTACCAAACTGCTTATTCTGTTGTGGAGCTGCCGGGAATCGAACCCAGCGCAGAAATCGCCGTGAGCTGCGAGAATACGAAATTTGAGCACGCGAAACGACGTGTAACGACGCGAAACGACCTGCGGATACGCCGGTGGTGTTGATGGCATCAACAAGGTCGATACCGCGATTCTGTTCCCAACCGACGGGATCGCTTGCTACGTGCGCCGTGCGGCTTGGACACCGGTCGAGACTTCAAGCTGACCAATTCACCGAGGCGCCCGATGAGCACGAGGAGGGGATCGACAAGCACGGTATGTGACGTTTTGGCTGCTAGAGCGCCTCACGCCGCTCTACGCTTTCGCTATGAAGCGGCTTTCGAGCCTCGACGCGGCGTTCTGGTTCGCCGAGACCCATACCTGCCCCCTGCACATCGGCGGACTGGCGATCTGCGACCCTTCGGCCGCACCCAACTTCTCCTTCGGTGCGGTACGTGACCTCATCGCCGCTCGCCTCCCGGAGCTGCCAGTACTGCGCCACCGGATAGCCGGCGCGCCGCTTGGTCTGGACAGGCCATGGTTTATCGAGGATCCCAACCTCGATCTCGACTATCACATCCGGCGCATCGGGGTACCGCCACCGGGAGGACGCCGCGAACTCGACGAGCTGATCGGCCGCCTGATGTCCTACCCGCTGGACCACCGCAGACCGTTGTGGGAGTTGTGGTTCATCGAGGGCGTCGAGCACGGTCGGGTCGCGTACCTGACCAAAATGCATCACGCGACCATCGACGGTGTCTCAGGTGCCGGGTTGAGCGAGATCCTTCTTGACATAACGCCCGAACCCCGCCCGCCTGCCGTCGACGTCACCGATTGGGGGCCAGCTGGCATGCCCGGTTCGAGCGGCGCGCGCTCGGCGCGATCTTTAACGTCGCGCTAATGACGCCATACCGGGCGATGCGGATCGTCCAGCAAACGCTATCTCAGCAGCTGGCAGTCCGTGGACTGGCCAATAAGCCGCCCCACTTCTTCGAGGCACCGACGACGCGCTTCAACGTAGAACTCACACCGCAGCGACGGATCGCGAGCACCCGACTGCCGTTGGACCGCGTCAAAGCCGTCAAAGAGGCCTTCGGTGTGAAGGTCAATGATGTTGTGCTGGCCCTGGTTTCGGGCGCAATCCGCGGCTACCTCCAGGACCGGGAGGAACTTCCCGACCGGCCACTCATCGCCCAGATTCCGGTGTCGACTCACGGCGACACCTCCGAGACCGGCAACCAGATCACCTCCATGACGATCAGCCTGGCCACCAATGTGGCCGATCCCGCAGAGCGACTGAAAACCATCCACCGCAACTCCCAAGGTGCTAAGGAGATGGCCAAGGCGCTGACCGCCCATCAGATCATGGGCCTGACCGAAACGACGCCGCCGGGCTTGCTGGCCCTGGCCGTCCGGGCATATACCGCCAGCCACCTCGGCGGCCACGTCGCACCGATCAATATGGTCATCTCGAACGTTCCCGGGCCCGACTTCCCGATCTATATGGCCGGCGCGGTGGTGGAGAAGATCGTGCCCATCGGCCCGCTGATGCTGGACGTGGGATTGAACATCACCTGCTTCAGCTACCGCGGCTCTATCGATTTCGGCTTCGTGACCACGCCGGAAATCGCAAAAGACATCGACGAACTCGCCGACGCTGTCGAGGCCGCCCTCAAAGAACTGGAAAACGCTTGCGGCCTTACGGCGAAATCCTGATCGCAATGTTGGCTTGTCACTCAAGGCGCACTGCCGCGTGGAAGCTCGGATCAACGACGCCGCAGCCCAAGCTTCCGAGCGGGCAAGCAGCCACTTGGCCCCATGCCTAACGACCGTTGCGGTATCGACGACTTATCTGCTCGTATCACCGCCAGCTTGACGCGATTCGTCTGTGCGGGAACTCCAAATGTGTCGTCCGGTTGGGCGACGGCACCGGCTCGGCGCGATTAGTCTGGCTGGCACCCGACTTGGCGGCCAGGTCTATCCAGCGAAGTAGGTGCTAGATGCACGACGTCGAACACACCGGCTCCCAGGCTGACCCAGCTGACTATGCGCAAGCAGGACAGGAGATTTCCGACCAGCGGCACTTCGCTACCGCCCCCCTGCTGCAGTTGATGGGCCCGTTCACCCGGACCGGCGGCTTCTACGCCCGATCATGGGGCACTTATCTGGATCGCGAGCCCGGCGAGCTTCCGGTGGCACGGCCAACTATCGCGCTGGCGGCGCAGGCGTTTAGCGACGAAATCGTGCTGGCGGGGTTTCGGCTACTCCGCTCGGCCCCCGAGGCCGCAACGTTGGAACGAATCACTCGCGAGGTGATCGCGGCACTAGATTCCTACGGCCAGCAAGGCTGGCTGGAAAAGCCTGAGGGCTTCTTCGCGCCCCCACCGCTGACCGACGTCACGGTGAAAAGGGTGAACAACTTGGGACGTACCTACGAACGTCTGTTTTTCGACAGTGACTACGAGCCCTATGCCGGAGAACCAGGCCGGGAACGCTGGTTGAGCTACCGGGGAAATAACCGCGAGTACGGTTTGATGTTCCGACACCGCGAGCCGCGGCCCTGGCTGGTGTGTGTACACGGCGCGGAGATGGGACGCGCAGCACTCGACCCCATGCTGTTTCGTGCCAGGCATCTGTACTCAAACCTCGGCCTCAATGTCGTGCTGCCCGTCCTCCCCATGCATGGTCCCCGAGCGCGCGGCCTACCCAAAGGCGCCGCTTTCCCCGGTGAGGACGTGCTTAATCAAGTCCACGGTGCTGCTCAGGCGGTGTGGGATATTCGGCGCCTGCTGTCGTGGATCCGCTCGCAGCAACCCAAGGCGATGATCGGACTCTCCGGCATCTCACTGGGCGGCTACATCACGTCGCTGGTCGCCAGCCTCGACGACCTTGACTGTGCGATTTTGGGCGTCCCGGCCGTCGACCTGGTCGACCTGGTCGACCGTCATGCCGGCTCCCGTCCCCACGATCCCGTCCGTCAGACGATGCGGCTGGCTAAGCCAATCGGCCGGATGATGTCCCCGTTTGCGCTGACTCCCCGCGTGCCGATGCAAGGCCGCTTCATCTATGCCGGCGTCGCCGACCGCCTAGTGCATCCACGCGAGCAAGTCACCCGGCTCTGGGAGCATTGGGGCAAACCCGAGATTCATTGGTACCAAGGCGGCCACACCGGGTTCTTTCGCTCGCGACCCGTGCAGCAATTCATCGACGACGCTTTGGTGCAGTCCGGCCTCGTCCACGCATCGCGGACACGACGCAAACACTGACCTAGAGTGCGCACGATCCGGCGCCGACGCCCCGCAGGGGTCGCCGTCAAGTAATGCGGACCGAGAGCCCGACCCGTGTCAGGCGGACATCACTGGCAACAGATGGGACCTGCACTCACGCCGATGTCAAACTCTTGGCTGCAAAGACGATCCGAACGTCGCGGCGCGGTGGTACTCACTCGCCTATGTCAAAAGTTCAAAGCGGCGTCGCGGGGATCGGCACCGCACTACCTCCACCCCCGATACTCGTAAATGTTGCTGGCGATGTTGATGTGTGGCCCGCAGTCAGAGAAAAGGGCCGCTGATCAGCGGCCCTTCTCTGTGGAGCTGCCGGGAATCGAACCAGGCCAAAAAATCGCCTTGAGCTGGGATAACGGCGGAATTTACGACGCGAAACGACGCCAAAGTACGCGAACCCACCTGCGGATACGCGAAGGATGTTGATGGCATCAACATGCGCACGCCGCTGTTATCTGTGCGGCAGACGACAGTCCGTCGAAACCACAACGCTCAGCTCACCCTGCAAGTCGTCTAAAGACCGATGTCTGGTTTCGTCCACTAACCTGCGGTTTCGTTCTCAGATCTTGATGGCGTCAAGAGCCAGTCAATGCAGAAGGCAGGTTGGGTCACGTCGTCGCGAAGGTGGAGCCCGGCGAAGTCGCCGAACCGGTCGTAGATCACGGCGTCGATCTTGCATAGAAGCCGAGTTCGGCTATTTACGCATGCCGCCGCTGACCGCGATGTCGTCTCCGGTCACAAAGGACGACGCATCGCTGGCCAGATACAGCGCGGGGCCGATGATTTCGTGAAGCTCGGCGATGCGGTGCTGAGGATTCATCCCGGCCAGCATGTCCAGCGAGCCCGGGTATACCTGCTCGGCGTCGAGCAGCAGCTCGGTCGCGAAGGGGCCGGGGCAGAGCAGGTTAACTCGCACCGCCCACGGCGACCAGGTGTTTGCCATCGACACGGTGAGATTGCGCAGCGCCGCCTTGGATGCACCGTAAACGACCGAACGTGGATGTGACGGGCAGTAGCCCTCCATGGAGCCAACGTTGACGATGCTGCCACCGCCACCGTCGCGCATCACCGGCGCGATGCACTGGCTCATCCGCAGCGCACCCTCGACGTTGACGTTGAATACCTTGCGCCACAACTCGGCCGAGACGACATTGACGTCCTGGACCGGCGGGTTGATTCCCGCGTTGTTGAACAGCACGTCGATGCGCCCGTAGCGGTTGACCACCGCGTCGAGGAAATTCGGTATGGCGTCCCATTCGCCGACGTGACAGGCAATCCCGACTGCTGTGCCGCCGGCTGCCCGGATCTGTGCCGCGACCTCGTCGCAGCGGTCCTGCTTTCGGCTGGACACCACCACCGATGCGCCCGCCCGGGACAAGCCGTCCAAGATGGCCCGCCCGATACCACGGGTGGAACCGGTGACCACCGCGACTCGGCCGGTCAGATCGAACATTTCACTCGGATGCTGTTCTGCCACAAGCAAACTCCTGCCAGTCACGCCGGATCGGGTGACTCGATGAGACCCTCGATCGTGGCGTGCAGAACCGATTTGCTGCCGTCGGGCAGCACGCGGCGGGCCACCAGGAACTCGCTGCCCATCCAGCCGTGCCGGATGAACTTGCCGAACCGCAACCGCGTGCCGGGCGCTCCGCTGGCAGCCGGAAGCATCTTGATGCGCTCCAGCGCCTCTTTGACCGCGGGGCCGCTCAACGGCCGCGCTGCCGCCACCGCCGTCATCATCAGCCGGCCGACGTCGTAGCAGTAGATCGGAAAGAAATATGCGGGACGCCGGCCGTGCCTTGCTTCGAATCGATCCAGGAACTCCTGTGCGACAGGGTTACGTTCGTCGTACTGGTCCAGACCGATCCAGCCGGCCAGCTGGTGGCACCACCAGTCCGAGGTGGCGGCGAACTCGAAAGCCGTGGTGGTGTACCGGCGCGGCATCCAGCCGATCGCCTCGAGCGCCTCATTCATCCCGATCAGGCCCAGCCCGAACCCGACGTGCATCAGTGCGTCGGGTTTATCGGCGGCCAGGGTGGCCATCGCCTTGCGCTTGTCCGCTTCCACTTGTGGGACAGCCACTTCGGCGGTGATCGTCAAGCCGGCCTGTTCGCAGGCGAACCGTGCCGTCCTGAGGTACTCGCGACCAATGAGGGAATCCTCGAAGGCGAGGCCCACGGTGCGGCAGCCGTCGAAGACGGCCACCGTCGCCATGATGATGGGCTCTTCCTCCATTGAACCGGCGGGCAACCCAAATACCCACTCCCCCAGCATGCTTTCCGAAGCGCCCATCGTGATGATCGGCACCTCGGCCGCTTTCTCGACGTAGGGCCGCAGCGCGACACCGTTCTCGGAGACCCACGGGCCGAAGATGACCAGAGCGTCTTCGGCCAGCAGCTCATGGAACGCATCGCGAACCGCCCGGAACGATCCGTTAGGCAGGCCTTGCACGGCTCGCACGACGAATTCGACGGGGCGGTCGAGAATGCCCCGCTGCAGATAGTCGTCAGCGACCAGCTGAAGCGACGGCAGGATCGTATCGTCAAAGCTGCCTTCGCTGTTGAGGTAGTCGATGAGCAGCCCGACCCGCGCGGGGGTTACCTCTGCGGCCATGCCTGTCCCCCCGTGATCGACGCCGTCTCGGCGAGGTCCACGATGCCCGGGGGCGCCGCGGTAACAAATTCGATCGCGTGCACGGCATGCATTGCCGTTGCCAGACAACCCATCTCGGTACGATCCTCGCCGCTGGTACCCAGCACAAGGTTGCACCGTAGCGTGGGGGCGCCGTCGAGTTCGATCTCGTAGCCCTCAACGGTCGACCACTCGTGGACCACCTCGTCGTCGAGCCAGGTGACATGCTCGACGACGATGGTCACCGGGCCACAGTCCGCACGCACGCCCAGTTTCATGGCCGCCACAGTTCCAGCCGCGATCTCGCCGGCGGCGACGTTCAAGCTGGATCGGGTCACGGCTGTCTCCCGAAACGGTTCGACCGCAACGACTTTTAGATTCAGCGCCCGGGCCAGCACGCTCGCGGTGGCGATGAACGCACTGCCCGCGCGCGCCGGGTCGCTCAACAGCGGCGCCGTGGATTGCGGCGGCTGCCCGTATCCCATCACGTCGACGAGCATCTCCCGGCTCGGATAGCCGGCGTAAGACAGCGATTCGCGGACCGTGATCCTGCTGCACCCAGACGACAGCCGGGCCAACAGCGGGGCGACCGCCTCTCCCCAGAAACCGGGAAAGATCCCCACGCCGAGGAACGCAGCGCCGCCGCGACGGCATGCCGCATCGATTTCCTTGGCTCGTGCCGGATCGAACGCTTTGACGTCGATGAATGAACTGCCCGTGGCGATCACGTCGATGCCCGCCAGCAGCAGATTGGTTACGTCGTCGAAGCACTCCTCGGGATGTTTTTCCACCGCGCCCATGTAGAGCACCACGTCCGGGCGTGTGCGCACCAGCCTCGCATTGTCGTCGGTGGCCAACACACCGGTCGCGGAGCACCCCGCCAACGTCCCGGCGTCCATGTTGACCTTGTCCGGGTCATAGACGCGCACGCCGACGAGTTGCAGGGCGGGCGCGTCGATGATGGCTCGCAGCGCAAGCCGTCCGGTGGTGCCGGTGGCCCACTGTGCCACCCGGGTCACCGTGGCCACGACAGCTGCAGGTCGGGGACGAATCGCAGCGGAGGCCGGTACCGGACCTCGTAGCCGGGTGTCAGCGTGTATTCCGGTATGCGCCGGTGCCATTCGCGCAGCGCGATCCGCAGCTCGCGGCGCGCCAAGTGGGATCCCAGGCACCGGTGTGCGCCGCCGCCGAAGGCCAGATGGCGGTTTCCGGCGCGATCGAATCGGACGGTGAGCGGGTCGGTGAATTCGGTGGGATCCAGGTTGGCCGCGCTGAGGTTGACCAGCACGTGGTGGCCCGCGGCCACGACCTCGCCGCCCAGGCGGCTCTCCTCGCGCGCCCACCGCACGACCATTGGCACCGGAGTCTCCCATCGCAGCAACTCCTCGACCGCATGTGGGATCACCGCGGGGTCGGTGGCGATTTCGCGGCGCCGGTCCGGATTTTGGGCCAGGTAGGCCCAAAAGCAGGTCAGCGAGTCGGTGACGGTGTCGAGCCCGGCCGTCAACAACACGAAACAGGTGCCGAGCGCCTCATCACGGGACAACGAATCCTCGGGCAGCGCCGCATCATCGTCGCCATGTCCGACGATCGCCGACAGCACATCACCGCGCGGGTTGGCCTCGCGGTCGTCCAGAATCCGATCGAAATAGGCGTAAACCTGTTGCGCGGTGTCGCGTTGAATCGCGGAGCGCTCCTCGGCGGTGGACTCACCGGTCCCGGGATGCAGCAGGCCGTCCCGCAGCCGCACCAGCGTTTCGAGCTCCTCCCAGGGCAGACCCATCAGGCCGAGAAACACCGCTGACGGGAAGAGTTCGGCGAATTCGGTTGTGAAATTGCATGATCCGCGATCGATGAAGGTGTCGATGAAGTAGTTGACCCGTTCGGCGATGTCGGCTTCCTGGGCTTCCATCCGGCGCGGGGAAAACAGCGGATCGAGAAGCCTCCGATAGCGCCCGTGCTCGGGCGGGTCGACCCCGAGCGGGATCAAGGGCCGGGTGTTGCCCTGCTCGACCAGATCGGCCGAGGAGAACAACTCCGGCTTGCCCAGCGTTTCGGTGGTCAGCTCGCGGGAGGCCACCATCACGCTGCCGTTCAGGCCCAGCACGGCCTGCTTGGCCAACGCATGGTTGCTGGGGTGCGGGTCGGCCGACGAAAGCGACGAGCCGCCGTTGACGAAGTCGAATCTCGACACGGGGACACTGGCTCTTTTGGTGTTGCTGCTCAATCGCTTTCCTCGGTGAAGGGCTGCGGGCTCGGGCTCAAGGTACCCCACGGCACGCGCAAACGTCTAGACATACCTCTAGAGGTTTATGGCGGTGCGGGCGCGGGCCCGGCCGCCGAACAGGGCTAACGGTGGTGGTTGAGATCGATCAGGGCACCCGCACGCACACCGAGCAGCGCCCGACGCAACCGCCCCATGTGCGCATTCCAATGCGTCTGTGCCCCATCCCCATCACCGGCTTCGATGAGATCGGTGAGCAGCTCGTTGGCGCGAATGTTGCGGCGCCACGCCGTCTGCGGCTCCTGCCCGGTGCGCATCCGCACATCCGCGACCGCCCGCGCAATGACCTCGTTGAGCATCTCGCTGATGATGATCAATGTCTGATTGCCCGCGAGGTGGACGATATCGCTGTGGAATTTGACCATGGCGTTGGTGCACGCCAGCGGATCGTGCACCGACCGCTTTTGTTCGACGATCACCTCGCGCAACTGCGCCACGGCGCGCTGGCGCTGACGCGATGTGGCGATCATCCTGGCCGCCGCCGGCTCGATCACCGCGCTGGCTTCGAACACGTCGGCCAGCGCGACGCTGCGCGATTGCAACACCAGGGCAGCCGCACGCGCGGTAATGCGCTGGTCGGGACGGTGCACGATCACCCCGCCCAATGCGCCGCGAACGACCGAGATCAGGCCTTCGGCCTCGAGCGTCCGCAGGGCTTCGCGCAAAGACGGACGCGAGACCTCGAATCGCTCGATGAGCTCGGCCTCGGTGCCCAACAGGTCGCCCTCGTCGAGATCTCCGGTGATGATCAGCCCGCGCAGCTCGTCGGCAATCTGTTTGGGCTTAGCCACGCCACTCCTTCACCGCCGGCTGCCGAGGTCTGCCGTCAACGTCTTTACAAAAGATACATCTAGAGGTTTAGATTGCGCGAAAACGACCCGACGGAGAACATGAGCAATCGGCTGAGCGGCAAGGTCGCATTCATCACCGGAGCGGCGCGGGGTCAGGGACGCGCACACGCGGTCCAGATGGCCACCGAGGGCGCCGACATCGTCTGCATCGACATCTGCGAGCACATCGAGTCCAACAACTATCCGCTGGCCACGATCGAGGATCTGGAGACGACGTCCAAACTCGTCGAGAATCTCGGTCAGCGCTGCATCGCCGTCAAGGCGGACGTGCGCGAACGTGATCAACTGCGAAACGCGTTGTACGAAGGCATCTCCGAACTCTCCCGCCTGGACATCGTGGTTGCCAACGCGGGCATCCTGCCGATGGCGATGGGCGATCCGCTGCCGTCTGATTTCGTGGACGCCACCGACGTCGACCTGCTCGGCGTGATGAACACCATCGCGGTATCACTGCCCCACCTCGGCGACGGCGGCTCGATCATCGTGACCGGATCGACGGCCGGCATGATGCCCGCCACTACGACCAACCCGCTAATGGGCCCGGGCGGCGCCGGATATGCGTGGGCCAAGAACACGCTGATCGGTTACGTCGAACAGATGGCACTTCATCTGGCGCCCAAGATGATTCGGGTGAACGCCATTCACCCGACCAACTGCAACACGCATCTGCTGCACAACGACGGGCTCTATGCAGTGTTCCGCCCCGACATGAAGGAGGAAAAGCCGGCCCGCGCCGATGTGGAGCCGGCCTTCACCCACTTCCAGGCGATGCCCATCCCCTACGTCGAGCCGGAGGACATCGCCAACCTCGCGGTCTTCCTGGCAAGCGATGAGTCACGCTACATCACCGGACAGCAGATCCGGGTGGATGCGGGCGCGCTGTTGAAGTTTCCGAACGGGCCGGCTTGATGGTCCGAGTGATCCAATGGGCGACCGGCCCCGTCGGTTCGGCACAACTGCGCGAGGTCATCGATAACCCGCGCCTCGAACTGGCCGGGGTCTTCGCCTACAGCCCAGAAAAAGTGGGCCTCGACGCCGGCGCGCTGGTCAGTCGGCCGCCGACGAACGTCACGGTCACCGGCGACAAGTCCGCGATCCTGGCGCTCGACGCCGACGTCGTCTTGCACGCCGCGTCGAAGGCCGTCCGCGAAAACACCAACACCGACGACATCGTCGAGCTGCTGGCCAGCGGCAAAAGCGTGATCACCACCACCAGCTACAGCCACCTGCCCACCTACGGCCTCGAAGCCGAGAAACTAATCGCGAACGCCTGCAAGCAATCCGGAGCACGCTTTCATGCTGCCGGTGAGCATCCCGGATTCATGTTCGAGCGGCTGGCCACCACCCTCACCGGGCTGTCGCAGCGCGTGGACCGGATCACCGTTTCGGAGTACGTCGATTGCTCGGCGGTATCGGAAAAGGGCATGCTCGTCGACCTGATGGGAATGGGCAAGGACCCGTCGGACATCACCGTCGACGCGCCGATGTTCCGAGCCGTCTCGATCCAGTACGAGCAGGCTCTGGCCTCCACCGCCGACGTCCTGCAGTTGGTGATCGACGACATCCGTCCCAGCATCGAAACCGCCACAACCGATCACGATGTGCCCGTCGCGTTCGGCAAATTGGCGGCCGGAACCGTTATCGCCCAGAAACTTTCGTGGACGGCCTACCAACGCGACACACCGGTGCTAGTCGCCGAGGAATACTGGACCGCCACCCGCGACGTCGTCGATTGGCCCGACCTTCCCGACGAACAGTTCTTGGTACGCGTCCGCATCGACGGGGCGCCGCCGATCCGGGTGGATCTGACCATCGACAACAACCCGCTCGACGAGCTCGCCGGTTCGTCCGGCGGCCAGCTTGCGGTTGCGATGACCGCGGTGCGCGCGATCCCCTATGTGCTGCAAGCACCCCCGGGCATCGTCACGGCACCGGTATTTGGCGCCTACCGATGGCGTTAACGTCCACGGAAATACGGTCCCGACCGGGCCCTCGTCAAGAGCAACTTGGCTCGCATTGACAAACGTCAAACCGGGTTGCCACCCGGTTAGCGGATGTTCCACGCCCCTCTCGGATCTCCTCAACCAGCTGCGCAGCCGGTTGGGCTGACGAGCCGTCCTGCGCGGTTTGCGCGATGGCAACCTCGGCCACGATGCGAATGCCCTTGCGCTGACAGGCACTTCGGAAGCTCTTGCTGTACGTCTCGCCGATCAGGGACTGTGATGAAAAAAGAAAGCTGGTCGAGACTTATATGTCTCGACCAGCATCTTCTCTGTGGAGCTGCCGGGAATCGAACCCGGGTCCTACGGCATTCCCTCAAGGCTTCTCCGTGCGCAGTTCGCTATGCCTCTACTCGGATCTCCCGGTCACGCGAACTAGCCGAGATGACGATCCCAGTCGCTGTGAGTGTCCCGATGAGTCCCGCGACCGAACTCATCGGTTGATCCCTCTAGCTGATGCCAGGGTCCGGGCCGAGGGCTTTCCCGGTCTGACAGACTAGCCGTCGCTTAGGCAGCGAGAGCGTAGTCGCGCTGTGTTGACACGGCGCTTATTTGGTTGCAACGACGCTTACGGTGGTCTCTTGCCTGCACCGGCACGCTTCCCTTGATTCGATGCGCGAAGTCGAAACCGTTCAGCCCCTCGCATCCCCGCCGATTATCGGCAGGACAATCAATGATACGCCCAGTTCAACAGGCAGCTACCTGGGTTTGTTCCGCCGCGGGACACGGTCGGGTTACGAACCCTGACGGTGAAGTGCCCCCCGGCCACGACGGCCAGGGGGCACTTGACGGTGGCCTACTGGTTGATACCCACAACTTCCTGCGCAATGGCGGCGACGCGTGTTTGCGCCGCGGAGACGATGCGCTGGCGATTCTTGTGCGCCTCTTCGTAGGCGATGGTCACACGAACATCGTTGGCGTCGGTCAGCTCCTTGATCGCCGCCACCGCATCGTTGACGTTGAGGTCGTCGTAGTTGCGGATCGGCAGCTCCTTGGCGTCTAGCACGCCGACCGCGGCGCGACTCGAGTGCAGCGCGTCGGCGGCCCGATCGGCCCCTTCGGAGCGGGTCACCCTCTCCGCGGCTTGCAGCGCGGCAGTCTGTGAAGCGGACAGCGCCTTGGCGGCAATCTCGCCGGCGTTGCCGCCGCGCTTGACCAGCTCGCTGAGCGCGGGGCCGGTGGAGCGCAGCGCGTCCACGGCCCTGTCGACACCGCGGGCCGACCATGCGACCGGCAGGTTGACGAGCTTGACTGCGGTGCCCGCCGCCGCCTGCAGCGGCGTCCGGCGCAGTGCTGCCGGGCCGCCGAGGGCGTCCTCGGCCAGCACGGTGGTCAGCCAGTCGACCGTCGCTGAGTGTGCGGTTATCAGGCGGTCCGCCAGTTCTTCGACGTCGGAGCGCTTCGCGGCGACTGCCAGCGCCTTGGTGTAACGAGCCCGGTCGAGCAGCTGGTCCTCGAGCGCGAGGTCACCGAGCAGCGCCTCGTCGAAGGGCTCGGCCTGCTCGGTGAGCGCCTTGACTGCGCCGGCGGCGCGGCCCAGGAACGGGCCGATCACGTCCGGGAACCCGCCGAGCTCCCGGATCGTCGCCTCGATGGCCTCTGCACGCTCACGGCCGTGAGCGGCGTTCTGCGACAACTCACGGCGCACAGCCTCGGTGCGGGCCTGAGCGACACGGGTCAGGGCGATCTGAATCTCGGTGTTGGTCAGATCCAGCAGCGCGCGTAGTTGAGCGAGCAACCTGGTCGTATCTGGTGCGGTCATGAAATTGGCCTCCTGGGTTCACGATTTGTTTCGGCGCGAGCCGAGCGCGCCCGTACTAACCTGCTACCCACCTCGACGGGAAACTATGCGCATATCGGCCATTGTGAGGAATTTCGCAGCGGCAAAACATTTTTGGCTTCGCGGCTGCGCGTCCAGTCGCTTTGGACGGAAGTCAGAGGGCGGCGATCATGCTCACCGAGACTGCGGCCAGAACCATGCCGAGCGCCTGCCAGCGCGTTACCCGTTCGCGCAGCACGATGACAGCCAGGATGACGGTCGTCGCCGGGTACAGCGAGATCAAGATGCTGGCCAACGACAGCATCCATTTCTGGATCGCCAGCAGCATCGTGATGTTGGCGCAGGTGTCCAGCAGCGCCGCGGCAACCGCTAGCCGCAGCGGCGTCCTGGACGGAAGCTGAAAATTGTTGCTCATCGCCGCGACGGCGAACACCAGCACGGTGGCCGCGGCGCGGGCAAAAAACAGCGGCCATAGCCGGCACTCCGCCGGAGCCTGATGCAGCAGCACGAAGTCCAGCCCGAAGGCGACTCCCGAGCCGACCGTCAGCCAAGCCACTTTGCTGGTGAACCTGTGGGTCCGGACGTCCTCGTCGGCGGGCGACTCGCGGCTCACCAGAATCACCGCGAACATCGCCAGCAGCACGCCCGCCGACGCGGTCTGGCCCGGCCGCTCGCCGAGCGCCACGCCGACGGCGACCGGGACGGCAGCGTTGAGCACCGCCGCAAGCGGTGAAACCACCGAGATCGGTCCCGCGCTCACAGCGGCATAGAACCAGTACACGCCGATCGCCTGACTCACCCCGTACAGCGAGCCCCACAGTAGGGCGCCAGGGCGGACCGGCCCACCGGCAGTGGCGGCCATCACACCCAGCAGCACCGTAGCGACCGGGTAGGTCACCAGCATCACGCGCAGCGCAGCCACCCGCCGAGACGCCACGCCTCCGACGAAGTCGCTGACGCCGTAGCTGACCGCGGACAGCTGGGCGTAGGCGGCGCCGATCAATCGATGCCCTTGATTCGCCTACCTAACGCACGGACCACTTCCCGCTGGGCATCGCGGCGCGCCATGTCCTGCCGCTTGTCGTGTGCACGCTTACCACGCGCTAATGCAAGCTCCACCTTGACTTTTCCTTCGGAGAAGTAGAGGGCCAACGGGACCAGCGCGAGGTTACCATCACGTATCTTCCCGATGAGTACGTCGATTTGGCGCCTGTGGAGCAACAGCTTTCGCGGCCGGCGCGGATCATGGTTGGTCCAGCTGCCATGGTGATATTCCGGAATGTGCAAGTTACGCAGCCAAACTTCGCCGTCGTCGACAGTTGCATATGCGTCCGCCAGCGACGCCTTGCCTTCCCGCAGACTTTTTACTTCTGTGCCGAGCAAAACTATCCCCGCCTCGAACACTTCCAGGATGGCGTAGTTGTGTCGTGCCTTGCGGTTGCTAGCCAGGATCTGCCTTCCTGGCTGAGACTTACCGGGCTTTTTCGCCACGGCTACTGCCGCACGTACAGGCGCAACGTTGCATACGCGGTGACCCCGGACATCGCGACGCCCAGCAGCAGCAGCAGCGGCGAGATGTAGAGGATGTCGGCGTAGTCGACCGGAGCGATCAGATGCGCTTGATAGAACTGGCGCAGCGCGTTGTCCAAGAACAGCGCTCGCACCACGATCAGGCCGACGATCGCGATGATCACCCCGACGGTGGCCGCCACCATGGCCTCGACCAGGAACGGCAGCTGGGTGTACCAGCGGGTCGCGCCGACCAACCGCATGATGCCAACCTCGGTGCGACGCGTGTACGCCGCGACTTGAACCATGTTGGCGATCAACAGAATCGCTCCGACGGCCTGCACCAAGGCGACCGCGAAGGCGGCGTTGCTCAGACCGTCCAGCACGGCAAAGAGCCGATCGATCAAATCCTTCTGGTTGAGGATTCCGCTGACTCCTGGCTGACCGCGCATCGCGTCATCGAATTGGGTGTGTTGCTCGGGGTTGTTGAGCTTGACGACGAATGACGCCGGGAACGCATCCTTGCTTGCCAGATCCTTGAACTGCGGCATCTTGCGAATCGCGTCGGCATAAGCGTCCTGGCGGTTGAGGAAGCGCACCGATTTGACGTCGTTACGCGCCTCGATCTTCTCCCGCAGCGCCTTGCACGGCGCGCTCTGGCAGGACGCGTCGTTGGCCGATATGTCCTCGTCCAGGTAAACCTGCGTTTCGACGCGGTCGAGGTAAATCTCGCGCGAGTGGTCGGCCAATCGGACCACCAGCAGGCCGCCGCCGAACAGACCGATCGAAATCGCGGTGGTCAGAATCATCGCGACGGTCATCGTCACATTGCGACGAAGACCGGTGAGGACCTCGTTGAACAGAAAGCTGAAGCGCACTTAGCGGTCCATCCCGTAGACGCCGCGCTGCTCGTCTCGTACCAGCCGGCCCAACGACAGCTCCACCACGCGCTGACGCATCGAGTCGACGATGTGATGGTCGTGGGTGGCCATCACCACCGTCGTCCCGGTGCGGTTGATCCGCTCCAACAAATCCATGATGTCGTTGCTGGTCTCCGGGTCGAGGTTCCCCGTCGGCTCGTCGGCCAGCAATACCAGTGGCCGGTTGACGAAAGCCCGGGCGATGGCCACCCGCTGCTGCTCGCCGCCGGACAGTTCGTGCGGCAGCCGGGTGGCCTTGCCGGATAGACCGACCATCTCCAGCACGTCGGGTACCACCCGGTTGATCACGTCGGGGCGCTTGCCGATGACCTCCAGCGCGAACGCGACATTGTCGAACACGGTCTTCTGCTGCAGCAGCCGGAAATCCTGGAAAACGCAGCCGAGCACCTGACGCAGTTTCGGGATCTGCCGTCCGGGCAGCGTGTTGACGTGGAACTTCGACACCTGGACATCACCGGTCGTGGGCGTCTCGGCCCCCAGCAACAGCCTCATGAACGTCGACTTGCCGGAACCGGACGGGCCGATCAGGAAGACGAACTCACCCTTGTCGATCTTCACGTTGATGTTGTCCAGTGCTGGGCGCGCCGAGGACTTGTACTGCTTGGTGACATGGTCGAGGGTGATCATCACGGTCCGCCAGTGTAACGGTGAGTTTCGCTAGCGATGCCCAGCCGGGCCGTCAGGGCAACCCGGGCAGTAGTGGGGCGGTGGGCGGAGCCGGCGCCAGACCCGGCGGTGGCGGCGTCGTGGTAACGGGCGGGCCGAACGGCGGCGGCAACACGATCGGCGGCAGGCCAAAAGGCGGTGTGGTCGTTGTCGTCGGCGGCGGCGTCGTTGTCGGCGTCTGCGTGACAGTCACGGTGGTCGGTGGTGCCTGCACACGACTGCGCGGCACCCAGGTGTAGTTCGGGTCGGGCACGAAGCCCGGCGGCACCACCTGCGTCGCAGGCACCTGTGTGGTTTTCGAGGATGCCGCGTGCTGGTGGTCGTCGTAAAGCCACCACAGCGCCGCAAACGCGATGATCAGCGCCACGGTCGACGTCCGCACCCGACCGCCGAGCAGGTAGCCCGGCCAGCCGCGTTCCACGTCGCCGACCCTTCTCAGCCGGTCCAGGTTGAAGAACCTCACCGGGCTGCGCCCTGCGTTTCATCCTCGGCGCCGAGGGCTGTTGCCGGATGGACGATGGCCCCTATCGTCGAATCGGCCTTGGTGACGACACCGGCGCGGGCCAGCGCCCTGATCACCAGCACCCGTAATTGCCGTCCCGCTTCGAACTGCTTGCCCGGCAGGGTGCGAGCCACCAATCGCAGAGTGACGGTGTCTACTGTGATGCTCTCCACGCCCATGACGGTCGGGGCATCCAGCAACAACTCCCCCAGCACTTCGTTGTCGAGGGCATGCTCGCACTCCTGATGGAGTACTTCGTTCACCAGGTTGAGGTCGGCGCTGGTCTGTACCGGAATGTCGACGACAGCGCGGGCCCAGTCCTTGGACAGGTTGATCGACTTGACGATCTGACCGTTGGGAACGGTGAACACCTCGCCGTCCGGGGAGCGCAACGTGGTCACCCGCAACGTGACGTTCTCCACAGTGCCGGCCGCATCCGTCGTCGAACCTTGGATGGTAAGCCGGACCAGATCGCCGAAGCCATATTGCTTCTCGACGATGATGAAGAACCCGGACAGCAGATCCTTGACCAGCTGCTGAGCGCCGAAACCCAGCGCAGCGCCGATGACGGTCGCCGGCGCCACCAGCCCTTTGATCGAAACATTCAAAATGTCGGCCAGCTGGACGGCGACCCCGATGGCAATCAACACGACCGACACCCAGGAGATCACCGATGCCACGGCCTGCCGGTGCTTGGTGGCCTCCGAACGCACCAGCGCGTCGCTTTCGGTGAACCCGACGTCAAGGCGCTCGCTGACCTTTTGCGCTGCCCAAGTGACGAAGCGGGCCGCGAGCACCGCTCCGATCAGCAGCAGGACGATGCGCAGGCCGCTAGTGAGCAACCAATCGCGAAACCCGCTCGTCCACACAACACGCCACGGCTGAGCCGCAGCTAGCACGAAAATGCTTTTATCAGTCGTCATCTTTTCTGTTGCGCCACCGGATACCCGCTTCCAGGAACCCGTCGATGTCCCCGTCGAGAACGGCAGCCGGATTGCCTACCTCGTAGTCCGTGCGCAGATCCTTAACCATCTGATAGGGGTGCAGCACATAAGACCGCATCTGGTTCCCCCAGGAGCTGCCGCCTTCACCCTTCAATGCGTCGAGCTCCGCGCGTTCTTCTAAACGCTTGCGTTCCAACAACTTTGCCTGAAGAACCCGCATCGCTGCCACCTTATTCTGGAGCTGCGACTTTTCGTTCTGGCAAGTTACGACGATACCCGTTGGGATGTGGGTGAGGCGAACCGCCGAGTCGGTGGTGTTCACCGACTGACCGCCCGGGCCGCTGGACCGGTAGACGTCGACGCGGATGTCGCCCTCGGGAATATCGATGTGGTCAGTGGTTTCCACCACCGGCAACACCTCAACTTCGGCGAACGACGTCTGCCGTCGGCTCTGGTTGTCGAACGGGCTGATCCGCACCAGCCGGTGCGTGCCCTGCTCGACCGACAGGGTGCCGTAGGCGAACGGAGCGTGCACGGCGAAAGTCGCGCTTTTTATCCCGGCCTCCTCGGCATAGGAGGTGTCGAACACTTCGACGGGGTACTTGTGTTGCTCAGCCCACCGGATATACATCCGCATCAGCATCTCGGCCCAGTCGGCGGCATCCACGCCGCCCGCACCGGAGCGGATGGTGACCAGTGCCTCCCGCTCGTCGTATTCGCCCGAGAGCAGAGTACGAACCTCCATCGCCTCGATGTCGGCGCTGAGCGACTTGAGTTCCGCGTCGGCTTCGGCGTGCGCCTCAGCTGCAGCGTCGCCGGCCTCTTCGGCCGCCATCTCGTAGAGCACCGGCAGATCGTCGAGGCGGCGGCGCAGGTCTTCGACACGGCGCAATTCGCCTTGAGTGTGGGAAAGCTCGCTGGTCACCCGCTGTGCTCGGGTCTGGTCATCCCACAGATTGGGATCGGACGCCTCGTGCTCGAGCTTGTCGATGCGGCTGCGCAGGCCCTCGACATCGAGCACCCGCTCCACCGTGGTCAGGGTGGAGTCAAGGGCGGCGATATCGGCCTGGCGGTCGGGGTCCACAGCTGTTCACGTTACCGGCGCAGTCAGAACCGTGTTTGACGCGCGGAGCGGGGCGAGCAGGAGGCGGGCAGTTGAGTTGAGCCACGACTGCCCGCGTCGGGCGTTTAGCATCGGAAATTATGCGTCCTTACCATGTCGCGATCGTCGGTTCCGGTCCCTCGGGGTTCTTTGCCGCAGCGTCGCTGTTGAAAGCCGCTGACTCGTCGGAGGACATCGAGGTCGGCGTCGACATGCTGGAGATGCTGCCCACACCGTGGGGGCTGGTGCGCTCGGGCGTCGCACCGGACCACCCCAAGATCAAGTCGATCAGTAAGCAGTTCGAAAAGACCGCCGCTGATCCGCGCTTTCGCTTCTTCGGCAACATTGCTGTCGGCGAGCGCGTCCAAGCCGCTGAACTCGCCGAACGCTACGACGCGGTGATCTATGCGATCGGAACCCAGTCGGATCGGTCATTGAACATTCCCGGCGAAGACCTGCAGGGCAGCGTCGCCGCGGTCGACTTCGTGGGCTGGTACAACGCCCACCCGCACTTCGAGCAGACAACGCCTGACCTGTCGGGCGCGCGAGCCGTAGTCGTCGGCAACGGCAACGTCGCACTCGACGTCGCACGCATTCTGGTCACCGACCCCGACGCGCTGGCGGCTACTGATATCGCCGACCACGCCCTGGAATCCCTGCGGCCCTGCGGCGTGGAGGAGGTGGTGATCATCGGTCGTCGCGGCCCGCTGCAGTCGGCGTTCACCACACTGGAGCTGCGGGAGCTGGCCGACCTCGAGAACGTCGACGTGATCGTCGACCCCGCCCAGCTGGAGGGCATCACCGACGAGGACCTCGAAGCCGCGGACAAGACGACCAAGCTGAACATCAAGGTGTTGCGTGATTACGCCGGCCGCGATCCGCGTCCGGGACATCGGCGGATGGTGTTTCGGTTCATGACTTCGCCGGTCGAGATCAAAGGCGACGGCAAGGTGGAGAGCATCGTGCTCGGCCGCAACGAGCTGGTCACCGACGAGAACGGACGGGTCGCGGCCAAGGACACCGGCGACCGCGAGGAGCTGCCGGTCCAGTTGGTCGTGCGGTCGGTGGGCTACCGGGGTGTGCCCACGGCGGGGCTGCCGTTCGACGACAAGAGCGCGACCATCCCGCATAGCCACGGTCGGGTGGAGGGACGCCACAACGAGTATGTCGTCGGCTGGATCAAGCGCGGGCCGAGCGGTGTGATCGGCACTAACAAAAAGGACTCCCAGGACACGGTCGACACCCTGATCGGGGATTTGACCGCCCGGACCGAGCTAGCGGAATTCCCCGATGACCATGCCGACAAGCTCGCCGAGTGGCTGGCCTCCCGCCAGCCCCAACTCGTCACCGACGCGCACTGGAAGCTGATCGACGAGCACGAGCGATCGGCCGGGGAGCCGCACGGGCGGCCACGCGTCAAGCTGCCCAGCCTGGCCAAGCTGTTGCATATCAGCCACGGCTGAACGGCGCCGGATTCAGTTGTCGGGTGGCGCGAAGGCCCAGTTGTCGGGATTTCGCTGGGAGTACACCACCGGCTTCAAATCGCCCACCTTCGGCCAATTGTCGACATCAACGGCCATCCGTTGATAGACGCTGTGCTCGTGGAGAGTTGGTCCGTCGATGACACCAGCGATGGTGACGTACTGCTCGCCGGTGGCGTCAGGCCGGGGGCTGACGCCGGTGATCAGCAGCGTGCCGCTGAGCGCGTCCCCGCGTGGGGCGCGGCGCATCAATCGCGGAGCGAAGAACACCGCGAGGATCGCCACCAGCAAGAGCAGCGTGAGCATTTCCCACACCACGCCATGGTAGGACTTCACGCATGAATCAAGCCGACGATCTCGCGGTGGCGTTGGCGCTCGCCGACCAGGCCGACGCGGTGACGCAAGCCCGCTTCGGCGCGTTGGACCTGCAGGTCGATACCAAACCGGACCTGACGCCGGTGAGCGATGCGGATCGCGCGGTTGAGACCGGTTTGCGTGAGACGCTCGGGCGAGTCCGGCCTGACGACAGCGTCCTTGGTGAAGAGTTCGGCGGGTCAACCGCTTTGGCCGGTCGGCAGTGGATCATCGACCCGATCGACGGCACCAAGAACTTCGTGCGTGGCGTGCCGGTGTGGGCCAGCCTGATCGCGTTGCTCGACGACGGCGTGCCTCATGTCGGGGTGGTCAGCGCTCCGGCGTTGCAGCGCCGATGGTGGGCCGCGAGCGGCGCCGGCGCGTTCGCGGCGGTCGGCGGGATGTCGCCTCGGCGGCTCTCGGTTTCCGCTGTGGCGCAAATTGATTCGGCCAGCTTGTCGTTCTCCAGCCTGTCCGGGTGGGCCCAGCTCGGTTTGCGCGAGCGTTTTCTTGAGCTGACCGATGCGGTGTGGCGGGTGCGTGCCTACGGCGACTTCCTGTCGTACTGCCTGGTCGCCGAGGGAGCCGTCGACATCGCCGCCGAGCCGGAAGTGTCGGTGTGGGATCTGGCGCCGCTGGACATCTTGGTACGCGAGGCCGGCGGGACGTTCACCAGCCTCGACGGCTCAGTCGGGCCGCACGGCGGGAGTGCGGTGGCGACCAACGGGCTGCTGCACGAGCAGGTCTTGAGCAGGCTTGCCGCGGGTTAGCGGGTGTGAAGTAGTTAACAGACACGCCTACCTTACTCTGGAGTAAGGTAGGCGCTATTCGCATTGCCCCAACGATGGAGGCTGCTCGATATGACAAATACTGTCGCCCCGACAAACGGCTCTAGTAACGGCTCGAAGCCGCCCTCCAGGCGCCGCGGTCGGAAGACTGGCATCGGCGAGTACAAGCACAAGCGGACTGGCATCGACGTCGCGCTGGGCCTGCTTACGCCAATCGTTGGCCAGGAATTCCTGGACCGCTACCACCTGCGCGATCCGCTCAACCGGACGCTGCGCTACGGCGTCAAGACGATGTTCTCCACCGCCGGCGCCACCACCCGCCAGTTCAAGCGGGTGCAGGGCCTGCGCGGCGGACCGACCCGGCTAGGCGCCAACCGCGCGAAAAACACCGATTACTACGACCTGACGCCTGACGATGACCAGAAGCTCATCGTCGAGACCGTCGAGGAGTTCGCCGAAGAGATCCTGCGTCCGGCGGCCCATGACGCCGACGAAGCAACGGCCTATCCCCCAGACCTGGTCGCCCGGGCGGCGGAGTTGGGGATCACCGCGGTCAACGTTCCCGAGGATTTCGACGGCATCGCCGAGCACCGCTCCAGCGTGACCAACGTGCTGGTCGCCGAGGCGCTGGCCTACGGCGACATGGGGTTGGCGCTGCCGATCCTGGCCCCGGCAGGCGTTGCCGCCGCACTTACCCACTGGGGCAGCGCCGACCAGCAGGCCACCTACCTCAAGGAGTTCGCCGGCGAGAACGTGCCCCAAGCCTGCGTGGCCATCGCCGAGCCGCACCCGCTGTTCGACCCCACGGCGCTGAAGACCACCGCGGTGCGCACGCCGAGCGGCTACCGGCTCGACGGAGTCAAGTCGCTGGTCCCGGCGGCCGCCGACGCCGAGCTGTTCGTGGTCGCAGCCCAACTCAACGGCAAGCCCGCGCTGTTCATCGTCGAGTCGTCGAACGACGGCGTGACCGTCAAACCCGATCCGAGCATGGGCATCCGCGCCGCCGCCCTGGGCCGGGTGCAACTCGACCACGTGTCGGTGCCGGTGAGCGCGCGGCTGGGTGAAGACGGCGCCCGCGACGACGACTATTCCGAGGCCATCGCACTGTCGCGGCTGGGTTGGGCGGCACTGGCCGTCGGGACGTCGCACGCGGTGCTCGACTACGTCGTCCCCTATGTCAAGGAACGCGAAGCTTTCGGCGAACCGATTGCGCACCGGCAATCGGTCGCGTTCATGTGCGCCAACATCGCCATCGAACTCGACGGGCTGCGGCTGATCACCTGGCGCGGCGCGGCCCGCGCCGAGCAAGGCCTCCCGTTCACCCGCGAGGCGGCGCTGGCCAAGCGGCTCGGCGCCGACAAGGGCATGCAGATCGGCCTGGACGGCGTGCAGTTGCTCGGCGGCCACGGCTACACAAAAGAGCACCCCGTCGAGCGCTGGTACCGCGACCTGCGGGCCATCGGCGTCGCCGAGGGCATCGTAGTCATCTAGGTCGTCATCTGAGTCCGTTATCCCGTTCGCAACCGAAAGACCAATCATGGCAATCAATTTGGAACTGCCCCGCAAGATGCACGCGGTGATCGACAAAGCACACCAGGGCGCTGCGGAGATGATGCGGCCGATCGCCCGCAAATACGACATCAAAGAACACGCCTACCCGGTGGAGCTCGACACCCTGGCCGAGTTGTTCGCCGGCGCCGCCGAGTCGAACACCCTGGACATGGCCGGAGCAGGCGGCCTCAAGGCCAGCGAAAGCGCGGAAGAAAACCGCAACGGCGCCAATATGGCAGCGGCGCTGCAGGCCCTGGAGGCCAGTTGGGGCGATGCGGCGATGCTGTTGTCGATCCCCTACCAAGGGTTGGGCAACGCGGCAGTTTCAGCGGTGGCCAGCGACGAACAGCTGCAACGGCTGGGCAAGGTCTGGGCCGCGATGGCGATCACCGAACCCGGATTCGGGTCCGACTCGGCGGCGGTGTCCACCACCGCCAAGCTGGATGGCGACGAATACGTGATCAACGGCGAAAAGATCTTCGTGACCGCGGGTTCGCGGGCCACCCACATCGTGGTGTGGGCGACGCTGGACAAGTCCAAGGGCCGCGCGGCAATCAAGTCGTTCATCGTGCCGCGCGAACATCCCGGTGTGACCGTCGAGCGGCTGGAGAACAAGCTCGGCATCAAGGGCTCCGACACGGCCGTCATCCGGTTCGACAACGCCCGCATCCCCAAAGACAACCTGCTGGGCAATCCGGAAATCGAGCAGGGCAAGGGCTTTTCGGGGGTGATGGAGACCTTCGACAACACCCGGCCCGTCGTCGCGGCCATGGCCGTCGGAATCGCCCGCGCCACACTGGAAGAGCTGCGCAAGATCCTGACCGACGCCGGTGTGGAGATCTCTTACGACAAGCCGTCGCACGCACAAAGCGCCGCCGCGGCCGAGTTCCTGAGGATGGAGGCCGACTGGGAGGCTGCCTACCAGCTGACGCTGCGCGCGGCGTGGCAGGCCGACAACAAGATCCCCAACTCCAAAGAAGCGTCGATGGCCAAAGCCAAGGCCGGCCGAGTGGGCAGCGACATCACCCTCAAGGCCGTCGAATTAGTCGGCACCGCAGGCTATTCCGAAGAAGCGCTGCTGGAGAAGTGGGCGCGTGACTCGAAGATCATGGACATCTTCGAGGGCACCCAGCAGATACAGCAACTGGTGGTCGCCCGCCGACTGCTGGGGCTGTCGTCGTCCGAACTGAAGTAGCCGAGTCGCCTACGCGTACCTCACGACATTGCGCTGTGCACCCAGGTCGACGGCGCCGTCATCCGTCGCAACGCTGGTTTCGACGACATCACCGTCGTGCAGATACTTCGGGTTCTTGGCCTGGCGGTTGAAGAACGCCTTCCACTTCACTGCGGGCGGGAGCAGCGAGGCGATCATCTCGACCGGCTTGGGAGGCGCACTCAGCGCCGTGCCGACCGGCGTCCCGGTCAAGACGAGATCCCCCGGGTCGAGGCGCTGGAACCGAGCCAGCGCCTGCAGTGCCCGCACCGGCGGGTAGATCATGTCGCCATTGACGACCGCATCCTGGCGCACTTCGCCGTTGACTCGCAGTCGAAGCCGCAAGTCGCCAAAGCGCTTGAGTTCATCGGTGTTCAGCAACACCAGTGTCGGACCGGCCGGGGTAAACGTCGGATACGACTTCGACTCGTAGAACTGGGTTTTCGGAAGCTGGACATCACGCGCGGAAACGTCGTTGGTGACCACCAGGCCGGCGATGTAATCCGCCAGGTTCTCGGCGGTGATGTCGGTGCCCACCGGTAGCTCGCGCCCGATAACCAGACCGATCTCGACCTCGTAATCCAGGAAACGAACATGCGCGGGCTTGACGATGTCGTCGAACGGCCCGGTGATCGAACCCGACGCCTTACGAAAAAAGGTCAGCGGAATCGACTTGGGATCCATCCCAGCGTCTTTGACGTGCGAGGCGAAGTTGGTCATCTGCGCCACCACTCGACACGGCGCGGTAAGCGGGGAGAGCAGCTTCAGGCTGTCGACCGGCACCGCGTCGGATCCGGCTGACGCCGCCTCGATAGCGGCGCGGTCGGCCAGCAGCTCCGCCGTCGTGGTGGCGCCGGTGTTGACCCGGATCGCCCCGGCAGCGGTGGCAACCCACCAAGCATCGGCGGTCCGCAGAATCGAAACAGTCATGAGTTGGCTACTTTCATCAGGCCGATCAGGCGACGGAAGTCGAATTCGTTGTGTTCCCGCAGCGCACCGACCATCGAGCGCGCTTCATGGGGAAGCGATCTGGGATTGACACCGAGGAAGTCTTTGGTGACCGGTGGTCCCCATTGGGACAGTCCGGAGGCGGTGAACGGCGCCCAACCCGGTTCGAGTGTGCAGTCAAACATGTCGCCGTCGGCGAAGTGTTCCACCAAGAACCCGTCAGGATCGCGCCAGTAGTCGAAGATCTGGCTGCCTTGAATGTGCCGACCGATCCCCCAGGACCGTTGATAACCATGGTCTTTCAAGTACTCACCGCCGGCCGCTAACGCGTCGAGGTCGCACACCTGATACGCCGAGTGCACGTAGCGGTTACTCCGGCCCCAGCGCCATCGCGATCGTGTGATGGTCGGCCGGCGTCTGGCCACGGTCGCAGCGGATGAAACTCATCGTCGGTCCGCGGTCGCGCTGGCCGGGGAAGAACAGGAAGTCGCTGACGATCATCCCGAGGTTATCCAGATACCAGTTCAGCGTTTCGAGATACTTCGTCGTCTGCAACACCACGTGTCCGAGCCGCTGAACCCGCGCGGGCTGCCGGGGCGGTCGCTGCGTGGCGTTGGCACGCAACAGCTCATGTCCGAAGTTGAAGGTATGCGCGGACTGTGCGGGCAGTGCTTCGAGTTGGTGGGTAACGGCGACGACACGGATTGGGATGCCGCTGGGGTCAACCAGATCCACGGCGAGCCCGCCGAGCGTCTCGGGCAGCGCGCGGGTGGCCGCACCACAGGCCTTGGCCAGCCGCCGCACGTCGGCCTCGTCGGCCGCGGCGAATGCCGTGCCGACGAACCGCGATTTTGGGCCGCGACGGACCAGCAGGCAAGGTGCGCCGGCGTCGGAGCCGCGCAGTTGCAGCTCAGCGTCGGTGCGTAACACCGTCGTGAAGCCGAAGGCGTGCGCGAACGCCTCGGCGCGCACCAAGTCCGGCTTCTCAAACTCCAGCCAGGCAAGGTCGTGCACCTTGATCACCGGATTGCGTGACCGCCCAAGGTGTTCGCCTTTTCGGGGGCCTTGTTCGTTGTGCAGGTTGCTGTGCGCGCCAAATGTGCGGGTCATCTCCGACTCCTCTCGCCGCTGAGATCGAGCGCGATGTCGACGAGCATGTCTTCCTGACCGCCGACCATGCCGCGGCGTCCGGCCTCCTCGAGGATGGTCCGGGCGTCGATCGCATAGCGTTCGGCGGCGACCTCGGCGTGACGCAGGAAGCTCGAGTAGACCCCGGCGTAGCCGAGGGTCAGCGTTTCCCGGTCGACTCGTACCGGCCGCTGCTGCAACGGGCGAACGATGTCGTCGGCGGCGTCCTCCAGAGCGTGCAGATCGCAACCATGGTTCCAGCCCATCCGGTCGGCGGCGGCAACGAACACCTCCAGCGGCGCGTTACCCGCGCCCGCACCCATCCCGGTCAGCGAGGCGTCGACGCGGTTGGCGCCACGCTCGACCGCGACGATGGAGTTGGCAACACCCAGCGACAGGTTATGGTGGGCGTGGATACCGACTTCCGTTGCAGCATGCAGTATTTGACGCAGGGCATCGATGCGGTCGGCGACGTCGCGCATGGTCATGGCACCACCGGAGTCAACGACGTACACGCAGGTGGCGCCATAGCTTTCCATCAGTTTCGCCTGCTCGGCCAACGTGGACGGGGTGATCATGTGACTCATCATCAAGAAGCCGACGGTGTCCATGCCCAGTTCGCGGGCGGCGGCGATGTGTTGGGCGGAGATGTCGGCTTCGGTGCAATGCGTGGCCACCCGCACGACGGCAGCGCCCGCCCGGTGTGCGTCCTTCAGGTTCCGCAGGGTGCCGATGCCGGGCAGCACCAGCGTGGCGACCTTTGCGCTACGCACGACGCCCGCGACGGCTTCGATCCATTCCAGGTCGGTGTGAGCGCCGAACCCGTAGATGCAGCTCGATCCGCCCAGCCCGTCGCCGTGAGCAACCTCGATGGAGTTCACACCGGCGCTATCGAGGGCCGCGGCGATCGTCACCGCCTGAGCGAGGCTGTACTGATGGCGCACGGCGTGCATGCCGTCGCGCAAGGTGACGTCGCTGAGGTAGATCATGATGGCGCTCCGGCAGTTTCATTGGCGTGAATGGCGATGCGTTCGGCGGTGGCTTTGGCCGCCGACGTCATGATGTCGAGGTTGCCGGCATAGGCGGGCAAATAGTCGGCGGCGCCGGTGACTTCGAGGAGGACCGTGACCCTGGTGCCGGTGAACTTGCCGGTCTCGGGGATATAGAGCGGGTTGGTCGCGGAGAAGGTTTCGAATTGAACTCGTTGCTTGAGCCGATAGCCGGGTACGTAGGTGCTGACCTTGTCGACCATAGCCAGCACGTCGGTCTCGATCCGGTGATGGTCGGCCTCACCGTCGACCAGGCAATAGACCGTGTTGCGCATCAGAACGGGTGGATCCGCAGGATTGAGGACCATCACCGCCTTGCCGCGCTGGGCGCCCCCGACAACTTGCAGCGCGGTAGCGGTGGTTTCGATGAAGTCGTCGATGCTGGCGCGGGTGCCCGGCCCGGCCGACTTCGACGAGATCGACGACACGATCTCGGCGTACGACACGATTCCGCTCTGCGCCACCGCGGCGACGATCGGCACGGTGGCCTGTCCGCCGCAGGTCACCATATTCAGGTTAGGTGCATCGAGGTGGTCGTCGAGATTGACCACCGGAACGCTATACGGCCCGATCGCGGCGGGGGTCAGGTCGAGCATCCGCACGCCGGTATCGGCCAGCTTGGCCCAGTTGGCACGGTGTGCCACCGCAGAGGTCGCGTCGAAAACCAGTCTGATGTCGTCGAAGTGCGGCATAGCGAACAAGCCGTCGACTCCGCGAGCGGTGGTCGGCACCCCCAGGCGGGCGGCGCGGGCCAGCCCGTCGGAGTCGGGGTCGACGCCGACCATCGCCGCGACGATCAGCGGCCCGTCGCCACGCCCGATTTTGATCATCAGGTCGGTACCGATGTTTCCCGACCCGATGATGGCCACCGGCCATCTGCATCGTGCTGTCATGGCTTTCCTAAGTGAATTTGAGCGCCACTGCGCCCAGGCCGCTGATCGCGGTGGCGGCGACATCGCCGGGATGGACGAATGCGGCGGTGGTGAACGACCCGGACATGATGAATTGGCCAGCCAGGATCTCGGTGCCGAAGGACGCCAGCGTGTTGGCGAGCCAGGCGACCGCGGCGGCCGGATCCCCCATCACCGCCGAGCCCAGACCGGAGTCGATCTCAGTTCCGTTCAAGCACAACGACGCCCGTGCGCTGGGCAGGTCGATGCTGTCGCTGTACGGCACCCAGCCACCCAGAACGACGGCGCCGGAGCTGGCGTTGTCGGCGACGGTGTCCGGCAAGGTCAGCTTCCAGTCAGCGATTCGGCTGTCGACGATCTCGAGCGCAGCCGCCACCGCATCAGTCGCGGCGTACACGTCGTCGACGGTGACTCCGGGGCCATGCAGCGGTTCGCGAAGCAGGAAAGCCACTTCAGGTTCCACTCGTGGCGCGCAGAACCGGCTTGCAGCCACCGCCGCGCCGTCGGTGAGCACCATGTCGTCGAGGATGTAGCCGAAGTCGGGTTCGTCAACGCCGAGCAGGGTTTGCATCGGTTCGGAGGTCAGGCCGATCTTGTGCGCCACCATGGTGTGGCCATCGCGCAGCCGCCGGGACAGGTTGGCCCGCTGAATCGCATAGGCGCCGTTGACGTCCAGACCGGGAAAGCGCTCAGTCAACGGGCCGATCGGCGCCCGTCCGGTCTGCGCCGCATACAGCAGGTCGGCAGCCTCTTGGACCACGCTGTGTGTCGACGTCATCGGGCCGTGCTCTCGGCTATCAGGCGCAGCGCAGTGTTGTAGACGGCTTGGGCATGCAACTCGAGCAATTCGAGCAAGTCCACTGCGTCGCCGCCGAGCTGCTTGGCGATGAACAATCCGTCGGCGCCGGCTATCGCGTAGGTGACCAGTTGGCGGATCTGGGCCTCGGTGAGCTCCGGCGTGAATCCGCGGATGGTCTTGGCCAGCGCCTCGTAGGTCTGCGCCCGAGCCTGCAGGAACATCGCCCGCGCCCGCGCCTCGACCGGGCGGCGTTCCAGCGCCAACATCAGACCGAGGCGGATGAATTCAGGCGAGTCCAGCAGCGCCTTGGCGATCTGCATCGCAAAGGCCGCGAGCCGGTCGCGTGGCGCGCCCTCGTCTGGCACCTGCCACGCCTGCAGCCAGTCAGCGAAGCTGCGCTCGATCACCGCCGCGATCAGGTCGTCCTTGTTTTTGAAGTGCCAGTAGATGGAACTGGCCGGCAGCCCGCATTTCGCGCTGACCAGCGCGATGCTGGTCCCCTCGTAGCCGCGCTCGGCGGCGATCTGGGTGGCGGCGTCGAGGATGCGTTCACGCGACAACTCACCGTCGGCGCGCATGCGCCGTTTCGGCTGGCCCTTTCCCGCCATTTCCGCTCTCCTTGCCGGGGGTCTTGACTCCGTAGTGATCGCTACATTACCGTAATGATCACTACAGAACAACCCCTCGGCGATGAGAGACAACCGTGACCACTCCAGACATCTACGACGTGGCGGTGATCGGCTATGGCCCGACCGGCGCAACCGCCGCCAACCTGCTCGGCCAACTCGGATTGAAAGTGCTCGTCGTCGAGCGCGATCCGGACGTGTACAGCCGGGCGCGGGCGATCTCCACTGACGAGGAAGTCATGCGGATCTGGCAGTCCGTCGGGTTGGCCGCGCGGCTGCAGCGCGACATGCTCCCCGACCGTCCGCTGAACTTCGTCGACGCCGACGGTGTGCCGTTCGTCGACCTGAAGATCAGCCCGCGCGGCTCCGGTCATCCACCACAGCAGTTCTTGTACCAACCGGCGGTCGATCACGTGCTGCGCGAGGGGGTTCAGCGATTCGCAGGCGTCGACGTGTTGGTGGAGCATGAGTGCTTGCGAGTACTGCCACACGGCGATGAGGTCGAGTTGATGCTGGCCGACCTGCGCACCGACACCTTCAAGCGGTTCCGCGCGTCTTATGTGATCGCCGCCGACGGCGGCTCGTCGCCGACTCGCGGTCAGCTGGGTATCGGTTACTCCGGGCGCACCTACACCGAGCGCTGGGTCGTCATCGACACCAAGGTTCTCAAGGAGTGGGATGCCCATGACCGGTTGCGGTTTCACTGCAATCCGGCGCGGCCGACTGTCGACTGCCCGACCCCGCTCGGCCACCACCGGTGGGAGTACCCCGCGCGGGCCGGCGAGGACGAGAACGAACTGGTGCGTGACGAAGCGATTTGGAAAGTGTTGGGCGATCAGGGCATCACGCCCGAACACGTCAAGATCCTGCGGGCCGTGATCTACAGCCACCACGTTCGTGTCGCCGAGCGGTGGCGGGTGGGTCGGGTTTTTCTGGCCGGGGATGCCGCGCATGCCATGCCGCCGTGGATCGGCCAGGGCATGTCGGCCGGCGTGCGCGACGTGGCCAACTTGTGCTGGAAGCTGGCGGCCGTTATCAACGGACAGGCCCCGGAGTCGTTGCTCGATTCGTATCAGGCCGAACGCAAGCCCCACGTCACCGAGGTGACCCGCCGCGCCTGTTTGGTCGGGCGGCTCATCACCGAGCACAACCCCGCCATCGCGTTCCTGCGCAACCATGTGCTGCGCGCGCTGACCCGGCTGCACGGACTGGATGCCCGCATCCAGAGATTCGCCTGGATTCCCGACCCGCGATACCGCGAGGGCTTCTTCGCCGCCGGCGACCAGCGTGCCGCCGGTTGGCAGATCCCGCAGCCCTGGGTGACAGACGCCGAAGGTGGCCGAGTCCGCCTCGACGACGTGGTCGGAGGCAAATGGGCCATCGTGCACATCGGGCCACCGCCGGTCGGCAGCCACGCCTGGGTGCAATTCGATGTCCCGATGATTCAGGTCAGCGAACCTGAACTCATCGACTGGCTGCGACGCAAGAAAGCCACCTCCGCCGTGCTACGTCCCGACGGATTCATCTATGCCGCGGCCGGATCCGGGCAGCCGCTGCCCCCGCCACCATCCGGCTACACCGGCAACAAGGTGACAACCCCCAGCAAGGCCGGAGCCAGCGCATGACCACGACCAACATCACCGAGCACAGCCTGACCGTGGCCGGTAAACGGATCTTCGTGTCCGAATCCGGCAGCGGACCAGCTGTGGTCATGCTGCACGGCGGCGGGCCCGGCGCTTCCGGGGTGTCCAATTACTCCCGCAACATCGACGCGCTCGCACAACGATTCCGCGTCATCGTGCCCGACATGCCCGGCTACGGCCGCTCCGCCAAAGGCGTCGACCAATCCGACCCATTCGGCTACCTCGCCGACATGATCCGCGGACTGCTCGACGAAATCGGCCTCACCACAGCCCATTTGGTCGGCAATTCGTACGGCGGCGCAGCCGCGCTTCGGTTGGCCCTGGACACACCGCACCGGGTCGGCAAGCTCGTCGTGATGGGCCCGGGCGGTATCGGGACCACCCGCGCTGCCCCGACCGCCGGGCTCAAACGCCTGCTGTCGTACTACGGCGGTGACGGGCCCAGCCGCGAGAAATTGGCGGCGTTCATTCGTCAATACCTTGTGTATGACGGCGCTTCCGTCTCGGACGAGCTGATCGACACCCGGTATGCCGCCTCGATCGATCCCGAGGTGGTGGCGGATCCGCCGTTGCGCCGCCCGTCCGGCCCGATGACACTGCGCACGCTGTGGCGCATGGACCTGACCCGTGACAGCCGTCTCAAACACCTGCAGACGCCGACGCTGGTGTTGTGGGGCCGCGACGACAAGGTCAACCGCCCGGCCGGTGGGCCGATGCTGGTGAACCTGATGCCCAACGCCGAGTTGGTGATGACGTCACGCACCGGCCATTGGATGCAGTGGGAGCGCGCCGAGCTATTCAACCGGCTTGTAGTCGAATTCCTTGTCACACCTTCGGTTTTCGACCAATGAACATCTTCGGCAGCGTTCACCTCGGCTACATCGTCATCGAGACGGAGCAGTTCGCCGACTGGCGCCGTTTCGGCCACGACGCCATCGGCATGCATCTCGACGACGCGTTGGACGACGTCATGCGGTTCCGACTCGACGACAACGAATGCCGATTCCTGTTGCAGCGCGGCCCGGCTGAGGATGTCAGCGCCCTTGGCTGGCAGATCGACGACCACCGCACCTTCGACGAAATCATTGGCCGAGTCACCGGCCATGGCGTGCCCGTGGAAGCGGGCACTGCGGAAGAAGCTGCACTGCGCGGGGTCGAGCGCATGATGCGGTTCCCCGGCCCCAACGGGCTGATGCAGGAGATCTTCACCCGTGCCCGCCACGGCGATGCACCGCTGGACATGGCAGCGCAAGGCGGCTTCGTCACCGGCGAAAGCGGCATCGGCCATGTCGCGGTCACATCGAAGAAACCGGATCAGATTCACGGGTATTACCAGACTGTGTTCGACGCACGGCTGTCCGACTACATCGACGAAACCATCAGCGGTCTCAGGTTCAAAATCCGCTTCCTGCGGGTCAATCAACGCCACCACTCGGTGGCGATCGCCGCGGTCAACCGGTTGCCGATCAACCCGATCCGTACCCGCATCCAGCACCTCAACGTCCAGGTCGCCGAACTCGACGACATGACGGCGTCCTATCAACGGGTAAAACAGCTCGGCTTCCAGATGGCATTGGGGGTCGGGCAGCACACCAACGACAAAGAGCTTTCCTACTACGCGATGACGCCTTCCGGCTTCGAATGGGAAGTCGGGTGGAACCCGATCGTCGTCGACGAAAAGACCTGGGAACCGACCACACATCAGGGCATCAGCATCTGGGGTCACACCCCCGAGGGGCAGACCATCATCGAGAAACTGGGCCAGTTCAAGTCCGCAGCGCAGTCGCTGCTGCACCGCGAAGACACCATCCCCGCGCTGGCCTGCGCCGGCATCCCTGCCGATTAGCCGGAGAAAGCGACATGCTGCGGATCGACACCCACCACCACCTGATTCCGCCCGACTACCGAAAAGCTCTGCGGCAAGCGGGGCTTAGCGAAGCCGGCGGCCGGGAATTGCCCGACTGGAGCCCGGAGGGGTCGCTGCAGACCATGGCCGAACTCGGCGTCGGCACCGCCATCCTGTCGGTGTCCACCCCGGGCACCGCATTCCTGCCCAACCGCGCCGATGCGGCGGCGCTCGCGCGTGACCTCAACGACTACACCGCGGCGTTGGCAGCGGCGCACCCGGACCGGTTCGGGTTTTTTGCCACCGTGCCACTACCGAACGTGGACGAATCGGTAGCTGAAATCGTTCGATCACTCGATGAACTCAAGGCCGACGGTGTCGTCCTGCTGGCCAACAACGCCGGAACGTATTTGGGCGACGACGGTCAAGATCCCGTATTCGCCGTGCTGAACGATCGATCAGCAGTGGTGTTCATCCACCCAGCCGAACTGCCGGGACCATCCGTGCCCGGAGTCCCTCCGTTCGCGGCCGATTTCTTGCTCGACACTACTCGCGCCGCATACTTGTTGGTGCGCAACGGTATTCCGACCCGCTACCCAAAAATTAGGTTCATCCTGAGCCACGCCGGCGGATTCGTGCCGTATGCCAGTCACCGCATGGCCGTGGCCATCACCGCCGACACCGGCCGCAGCTGGGCTGATGTTCTCGACGACTTCGCCAGCTTCTACTTCGACACTGCACTGTCCTCCAGCGCAGCTGCGTTACCTACCCTGCTGGCTTTCGCCAAACCGGGCCACATCACCTTCGGCTCCGACTGGCCGTTCGCCCCCGTTACCGCCGGAAAGCTGTTCGCGGCTGGGCTGGAGACCTACCCGGCAATCGACGCCAGCACTCGCGCCGCGATCGAGCGCACCAACGCGTTGGCGCTGTTCCCGCGGCTCGGCCCGGCACCGCAACCCATTCCGCAGTCACCCGTTCAACGGATCCGGCACACCGTCAGCCGATCAGTCCTTCGTGGTGTCGCTCGCATCACGACCACGAAGTAGCCGTTCGCCGGATTCACGTAACCGTCCGCGGACATCGTCGAGGTCCACTTCGACCAAAGGGCGTCCACTGCCGCATCGGTGTGCTCTGCGGTGCGATTGTTATGACACCAGTCCCCGAGCGTCGTAGTGCCGCCGTTTATTTGGTTCAGTGCGCCCGCAAGATTTCCGATGTAAATGTCGTCGGGGGTGTAGTGCGCAGCAACGTCGCCATGCACGCGGTGCAGGTATTCCGGCAGGGTCCAGTCGGCGCCCAGAAAACGCAGTGCGCTCTGCCAAGTGTGCAGGTGGGCGTTGATCAGGCCAGGGATGACGATATGTCCTGACAGATCAACAGTTTGGGCGTCGGGCAGATCCAGGGACTCACCGATCTCAACGATCCGATCACCCTCGACGAGGATGTCAACGCGTTCTGCCTTGGGCCGATTCGGTGACATGGTGATCACCGTGGCTCCACGGAGCAGTACGTTGCTCACGGTTCACGCCGGGTCCGCTGCGTCCCACGCGACGGTGCCCGACACCCAATGCGTGATGTGCTCTTCCTGGTCATTGCGGTGCAGGTGCCGCGGCGGCTGCGCGAACGTCGCGTACGGCCGGCAGCGCACGACGACCCGATCCTCTTGTTCAGCCATCGCTTCGATGAACGGGCGAGCTTCTTCATCGAGCGGCTGGCCCGACATCCGGCCAGCGACGGCCATCATCACATCGACGACGAGGTCGCGATCGCGCTCGATCACCGCGTCGGCATACACCTGGAGGTAGGCAAACGGCCACCGCTCGTCGAGCACACAGATACTCACCTTGCCATCGCGGGCGATGACGCGAGCCTTGCCGCGCCCTGCCATCGTCGACACCAGCAGTTCGTCGTCATCGGTGGGTACGTAGTAAACGATCGACATCCCCGGCCCGTCTTGTCGTCGGCGGTAGCCGAATACGCAGGTACGGTGGGTGCGCACGAAAGTGCGCCGCTCCGAAGGCAGCATGTCGCGGTCGGTGGGAGCCGTGAACGGCTCGGTTACGAGTGGAAGCAGCATGGCAGATCGTCCTTTGGTTGTTAATGGATACAGTGTTGCCGTTATTGCCATCGTTGTCAAGATCCGACATACTTGCCCCGTGACGACACGCACCCGCGGCCGCCCCGCTATTCCACTGGATCGGATCGTCACGACGGCGCTGCAGATAGTCGACGAGGAAGGTGCCGACGCCCTGTCGATGCGAACGCTTGCACAGCGGCTGGATTCCGGCACCGCCACCTTGTATCGGCACTTCACCGGCCGGGCAGATCTGATCGCCCAGGTCGTCGACTTGGTGTTGGGGACCGTCGATCTCGACCCCACAAAGCTCAGCCCACTCCCATGGCAAGAAGCGGGGAAAGCCGTGGTCCACGCCATGTTTGACACGCTGCGCCGGCACCCGAACGTGGCGCCGCTACTTACCGAGAATGCGATGATCGGGCCGAACGCGCTAGCCGCGCGAGAAGTGTTGATCACCATCATGCTCGACAACGGATTTCCACCCGCGCTCGCGGCGCGGTCCTATGCGACGCTAGCCCGCTACATCTTGGGCTTTGCGATCCAGCTCGCCGGGCCGCACAGTGACCTCGACAAGGCCGGCCTGGAGCAGGTCTTCCACGACCTGGACACGGGCCAGTTCCCGGCCACGGTCAAGGTCGCGGACCATCTTCCGGTGCCGTTGGACGACGAATTCGCGTTCGGGCTCGAACTGATCATCGACGGGCTGACGCAGACACTTGCTCGCCAGCGAAAGGCTCAGCGCCGCAGCGGCTAAGCGGTTAGCGTCGGGGAATGGACACGTTTCAAGCGCTCGTCGCGCGCAAAGACGGCGACCAGATCACCGCAATCGTGGAAACCCTTCGTCCCGACGACTTGCCGCCCGGCGACGTGACGATCCGGGTGCTGTACTCCAGCGTGAACTTCAAGGACGCCCTGGCCCTGTCACCCGGTGGCGGTGTGGTGCGCGACTACCCCGTCGTGCCGGGTATCGATCTAGCCGGCGAGGTTGTCGAATCGCAGTCACCGGACTTCGCCGTCGGCGACTCCGTGGTCGCGCACGGCTACCAGATCGGCACGGGTCACCACGGCGGCTACGCCGAATACGCCCGGCTGCCCGCTGATCAGGTCGTGCGGCTCGAAGGGCTCAATGCGCGCGACGCCGCGGCTATCGGCACCGCTGGCTTCACCGCGGCGATGAGCGTGCAGGCGCTGATCGACTGGGGTGTGCAACCCGGCGCCGGACCCGTCGTGGTGACCGGCGCCACCGGTGGCGTCGGCTCGATCAGCGTGGACTTGCTTGCCGGCGCCGGCTTTCGCGTGGTGGCCTCAACCGGAAAGGCCGAGGCTGGGCAACGACTCAAAGACCTTGGCGCCGCTGAGGTTATCGGCCGGCTGCCCGCCGATCCGGACGCCAAGCCGCGGCCGCTGGCGAAGGCACGCTGGGCGGCGGGAGTGGACTGCGTGGGCGGCGCAACGTTGGCGGACGTGCTCAGCGCCGTCGACTACGGCGGTGCGGTGGCCTGCAGCGGACTGACCGGCGGCCCTGCGCTGCACACCACAGTGCTGCCGTTCATCCTGCGCGGCGTTGCGTTACTGGGCATGGATTCGGTCCAGATGCCGATCGGCCCGCGCCGCGAGTTGTGGGCGCGCCTGGGCAACTCCTTGCGCCCGCGGCACCTCGACGCGATCACCACCGATGTCGACGTCAAAGACGTCATCGCGGTGCTCGACCAGGTCCGCGCGGGCGCGTTCTCCGGCCGCGCTGTGGTACGCGTCGCCGGCGGGTTCTGAGCGGGCTGGGTCCGCCAGTAGGCTGTTCCAGCATGCGTGCAGCACAGTTGACTCGACTTGATGGTCCGGATGCGGTCGAGGTTGGTGAGATCGACGAACCGACCGGCGACGGCGTGGTCGTCGAGGTGCACGCGGCCGGAGCGGCATTCCCGGATGCGCTCCTCACCCGCGGCCTCTACCAGTACAAGCCGGATCCACCGTTCGTGCTGGGCGCGGAGATCGCCGGGGTGGTCCGATCGGCACCCGACGACGCCCAAGTACGGCCCGGCGACCGCGTCGTCGGCCTGACAATGCTCACCGGCGGCATGGCCGAAGTTGCGGTGCTGGCGCCCGACCGGGTGTTCAAGCTGCCGGACAACGTGAGCTTCACGGCGGGCGCCGGCCTGCTGTTCAACGACCTGACCATGTACTTCGCGCTGACCGTCCGTGGCCGACTGCAGCCCGGCGAGACGGTGCTGGTGCACGGGGCAGCCGGCGGAATCGGCACGTCTACTCTGCGGTTGGCGCCGGTGCTCGGGGCATCACGGGTCATCGCGGTGGTCAGCACCGAAGACAAGGCCGAGATCGCAAGAGCAGCAGGCGCGACCGACGTCGTGCTGGCCGACGGGTTCAAAGACGCGGCAAAGGAATTGACGAACGGCCGCGGGGTAGACATGGTGGTCGATCCCGTTGGCGGCGAGCGGTTCACCGACTCGCTGCGCTCGCTGGCTCCCGGAGGACGGCTGCTGGTGATCGGTTTCACCGGCGGAGAGATACCCACGGTGAAAGTAAACCGGTTGCTGCTCAACAACATTGATGTGGTCGGCGTCGGCTGGGGCGCTTGGGCAGGGACCCACCCGGGTGCGTTGGCCGAGCAGTGGGCCGAACTCGAGCAGCTGCTAGCCTCGGGTCGGCTGGCTCCTCCGGAGCCGGTGGTGTACCCGCTGGATCAAGCCGCTGCCGCGATCGCATCGCTGGAGAACCGCACCGCCAAAGGAAAAGTGGTCCTGCGCGTTCGGGACTAGCAGGCGGCGCTGGCGCCGATTCTTCCGCGACACTTAAATCTCAGCGAAGACACGCCGAACCGGTGCGCGGTGGTTTAAGTCTGGGCGGATCATGGGTCGCTGAAGCCCTTGTGCCGCGGCCAAACAAAAAGTAATGTCACTTTTAGTTCTGCCCCCCGGTCACCGATGCCGTCGCAACCCTGGAGCCCCCATGGAATCCTTCATCCACCTGCGCAAGGGGCGGACACCGCGCCGCCTGCACGCCGATCTCGACGGCCTGAAGGACGACGAGCTGGGCCGCGGTGGCTTCACCGGCCGCACCGCCAACATGTACCGGCGCCACGACCCGACTGCCTACCGGTCGCAGGGCCCGCTGCGCCCAGTCGACGTGCTGTCCAGCGAGCTCAAGCCCAGCGACGCCACCGATGCGAACGGTGGGCCGCTGTTGATGTTCGCCAATCCCGATTGCCGCATCTCACTTTCCCGCCGGCACGCGCCGATGCCGTTCTACACCCGCCACGTCGACGGTGACCTGCTGTGCTTTGTGCACCAGGGCACCGGCCTTCTGGAGACTGAGTTCGGGCCGCTGCCCTACCGCGACGGCGACTGGGTGTACATCCCCAAGGCGTGCACCTGGCGCCAGGTGCCCGACACCGAAACCACGTTGCTGATGATCGAGGCCAGTGACGAATTCCGGGTACCGCCGCCCGGTGCACTGGGCCGGCATTTCCCCTTCGACCCCTCGCAAGCCGTCATCCCCGAACCGCATCCGATAGAAGACGACGGCCGCGACGAGTACGAAGTCCGGCTCGTTCACCAGGGCGGCCCGACAACGCTTTTCTACCAACATAACCCGATCGATGTCGAAGGATGGCGGGGCGACAACTTCGCGTTCACCTTCAACATCGCCGACTACAACGTGATCACTTCCGACAGCGTCCATCTGCCGCCGACCGTGCATCTGTTCATGCAGGCCACCGGGGTCTACGTAATGAACTTTCTGCCCAAGCCCGCCGAAGGCGTCCCCGGCACCGAGCGCACGCCGTGGTATCACCGCAACGTTGACTACGACGAAATCGCCTTCTTTCACGGCGGCTCGCTTTACGGCATCCCGATGCCTCCGGGCCTGATTACCCATGCGCCGCAAGGGGTTCACCACGGCGCACCGGAGAAGGCGCGAGAGCGGGCTCGCCGCAAATTCGACGAGCATTCCCGTGTTGACTGGCAAGTGATCGCCGTCGACACCCGCCGACGACTGACCCCGTCAGCAGAGGTGCTGGCCAACGACCTAGGACAGCACCGATGACCACAGCCGTAAAGCACGACTACGACCGGATTCCCTATCTCGTTGCATTTCAGAACAATTCCGGCGTCCGGGACGTCTACGGCGGACTGGCCGAGATCACCGTGCTGGAAAGCTATCTGCTCAAGCCGAAAGACAAACCGGCCGAGACCGTACTGATGTTCATGCATCCCATCGGCGGCGGCGCGTACCTGCCGATGATCAACGCATTGGCCCGGGCCGGTCACCACGTCATCTACTGCAACAGCCGATTCCGCGGAACCGATTCGGCACTGCTGATGGAGAAGGTGATCGAGGACCTCGGCGCGGCGATCACGGACGCCAAGAAACGCCTGGGCTATCGGAAGGTGGTGCTGGCCGGCTGGAGTGGCGGCGGCTCGCTGTCGGTCTTCTACCAACAGCAGGCCCAGCACCCGACGATCACCTCGAGCCCGTCAGGTGACGGACCTGACCTCACCAAGCTGGATCTGCCCGCCGCCGACGGCATCATGCTGCTGGCCGCACACATCAGCCGGCACGGCACGCTGACCGAATGGCTGGACGCGTCCATTCTCAACGAGTCCGACCCTACCCAGCGCGACCCGGAACTTGACCTCTACAACCCGGACAACCCCAACCAACCCCCCTACAGCGAGGAGTTCCTGGCCCGCTACCGACAAGCGCAGATCAGTCGCAACCGCCGAATCACGGCCTGGGTCAAAGACAAGCTGGCCGAACTGAAAGCCAGTGGGCGACCCGATGACGAATTCGGGTTCGTCGTGCACGGCACCATGGCAGACCCGCGCTGGCTCGATCCAAACGTCGATCCGAACGAACGCACACCGGGAACCTGCTATCTCGGTGATCCTCAAGTGGTGAACATGAGCCCGATCGGGCTGGCCCGCTTCTGCACCCTGCGCAGTTGGCTATCGCAATGGAGCTACGACGACGCACACGGAGACGGGGTTGCCTGCGGCCGCGACATCGCCGTGCCGGCGCTGGTGATCGGCAACCTGGCCGACGACGCCTGCACACCCAGCCACACCCGGCGCCTGTTCGAGGCGATCGGCCATCCCGACAAGGAGATCCACGAAATCCCCGGCGCTACACATTATTACGCCGGGCCGGACCAACGCGACAAGCTGCGCGCGGCCGTCGAGATCGTCACCGACTGGCTGGTCCGCCACGACTTCGCCGGGGCGCAATGACATCCCCCACCGGACCGCTGGACGGCATCCGCGTGCTCGAACTCGGCACGCTGATCGCCGGACCGTTCGCCGGCCGACTGCTCGGCGACATGGGCGCCGAAGTCATCAAGGTCGAACCACCCGGCGCGCCGGATCCATTGCGCACCTGGGGGCAGGCCGAAGTCGACGGGCACCACGTCTTCTGGACCGTGCATGCACGCAACAAGAAAGCCATCACGCTGGACCTGCGCCGGCCACGCGGCCGCGAGCTGTTCCTGGACCTGGTCGAGAAATCCGACATCGTGGTGGAGAACTTCCGCCCCGGCACCCTGGAGAAGTGGAAGCTGGGTTACGACGTGCTCAGCCAACGGAACTCGGGCATCATCCTGGTTCGGGTGTCGGGCTACGGGCAGACCGGGCCCGACGCACACAAGGCCGGTTACGCCTCGGTGGCCGAAGCGGCCAGCGGGCTGCGGCACCTCAACGGTTTCCCCGGCGGTCCGCCACCCCGGCTGGCGCTGTCCCTCGGCGACAGCCTGGCCGGGATGTTCGGCGCCCAGGGCGCGCTGGCCGCGCTGTACCGCCGCGGCGTGACCGGGCACGGCCAGGTCGTCGACGTCGCGTTGACCGAATCATGTTTGGCGGTACAGGAATCCACGATTCCCGATTACGATGCCGGAGGTGTGGTGCGCGGTCCGTCTGGTACCCGTCTGGAGGGCATCGCGCCGTCGAACATCTACCGCAGCGCCGACGGCTCCTGGGTGGTGATCGCGGCCAACCAAGATACCGTCTTCGCCCGGCTGTGCCGCGCGATGGGCCGGCCGGAGCTGGCCACTGACGACCGGTTCGCCACCCACGGCGCGCGCGGCCGCAACCAAGACGAGCTCGACAAGATCATCGGCGACTGGGCCGCCGAGCGGCCGCCCGGCGAGATCATCGAAACACTCTCCGCCGCAGGCGTGATCGCGGGTCCGATCAACACGGTCGCCGAAGTGGTCAATGACCCGCAGCTGCGGGCCCGCCACATGCTGGTCGAGCATTACGACGAGCGGCTCGCGCGACCCGTTCTGGGCCCCGGCATCGTGCCGGTGCTCTCGGAATCGCCGGGCCGGGTTCGCAACGCCGGCCCGGCGCGGCCCGGACAACACAACGACGACGTCTACGTCGGGCTGCTGGGCAAGACCGCCGAGGAACTCGACGAGCTGCGCGCCGAGGAGGTGCTATGAACACCCATGTCGCTATCCGCGAGGTGTCGCTGCGTGATGGTTTGCAGATCGAAAAGCCAATCCCATTGTCGGCCAAGCTGGAACTGCTGGCCGCTGTGGCCGCCACCGGGGTGCGGGAGGTGGAGGCCACTGCGTTCGTCTCACCCTCGAAGGTGCCGTCGATGGCCGATGCCGCCGAGCTTGCCGCCGAGCTGTGCAACTACCCCGACATCGAGTTCTCTGCGCTGGTGGCCAGCCCCAATGGCGCTAAGCGAGCCGTCGCCGCCGGGCTGCGTTCGATCGAATACGTGGTGTCGACCAGCGACTCGTTCAGTAACGCCAACGTCGGACGCAGCAGCCGAGAAGCCACCGATCAGATCGACGAGATCGTCGCGATCGCCCACCACAGCGACGTCACCGTCGAGGTCATCGTCGCCACCGCATGGGACTGCCCGTTCGAGGGACCCACGCCGCCCCAGCGCGTGGTCGACATCGCCGCAGCAGCTCGCGATCGCGGTGTCGACCGGTTCTCGATCGCCGACACCATCGGGACCACCACCCCTGGACGGGTGAGTTCGCTGATCGCACAACTACAGCCGGTGATCGGCGAGCTGCCGCTGGGCGGACACTTCCACAACACCCGGGGCGCCGGACTGGCCAGCGCATACGCCGCTGTGAGTTCCGGAGTCACCCGGCTGGACGCATCGGTCGGCGGACTGGGCGGCTGCCCGTTCGCTCCGGGCGCCACCGGCAACATCGCCACCGAGGACCTGGTGTATCTCCTGCGCGACAGCGGCATCGACGTCGACATCGACCTGCAGGCCGCGATCACCGCGGCCGGAGTGGCGAAATCCGTTGTCGGCCATGATCTGCCGAGTGCCTTGCTGCGAGCCGGTGACCGGATCAGGACCTGATGGCGACCCCGGAATCAGCGCGGACTCTCACGGCCAAGGGCCGCCAGACCCGGGCAGCCATCGAGCAGGCTGCCCGTAAGCTGTTCGCTGAACGGGGTTTTCACGGCACCACGCTGGCGGACATCACCTCGGCCGCAGGCAAGTCAGCGGCGGTCTTCTACCGGTATTTCGCCGACAAAGAGGATTTGCTGGCCGCCTTGGCGGAGTCGTTCCTGCATGAGGTGGTAACACCGTCCGGGTTGCGTCTGCACCTGCCCGACTCTCCAGATGACGACGCATTCTTTACCGCGGTGGTCACCGGCTACTGGAACATGTTCAAGCAGAACATCGGGATCATGATCGCCGTAGCACAGCTGGCGGCGACCCAGCAGCGCTTCGCCGCCGTCCAGAACGAATTCCGGCGGTTCGGCATGGATATCGTCGCCGCCTCGGTGCTGCGGGCCCAACGGCAGGGCTACGCATCCGACCTCAATCCCGAGCACATCGCAGCGGCCATCGCATTGTTGTTCGAGAACTTCACTACCGTGTTTGTCACGCCCTCCGGACCTGGAGGCCTGGGTCTGGAGATCAGCGACGAAGACGCCATTGCAACGTTGTCGACGGTCTGGAAGAAAACCCTGTACGGCGCTTAAGGAGATAACGATGGATTTCACTTTGCCAGAGCATCTTCCGGGGCTCCTGGCCGACATGGATGCGTTCATTGAGCGCGAGATCGCCCCGCTGCAAGCCCAGCACATGCAGTACTTCGACCAGCGTCGCGAGCATGCCCGCACCGATTGGGACAACGACGGCATCCCGACCCGGGAGTGGGAGGATCTGCTTGCCGAGATGCGTCGACGGGCGGACAAGGCCGGCTGGCTGCGCTACGGGTTACCGGCATCGCTGGGCGGCCGCGACGGCACCAACGTCGATATGGCAGTGATCCGGGAACATCTGGCCCACAAGGGCCTTGGCCTGCACAACGACTTGCAGAACGAATCGTCGATCGTCGGGAACTTCCCCCAGGTGATCATGATGGAGCGATTCGGCACCGATGCGCAACGCGCCCTGTGGTCGGAGGCGTTGATCACCGGGGAGCGCTCCATGGCCTTCGGGCTCACCGAGCCGCAGCACGGCTCCGATGCGACCTGGCTGGAAACTCACGCCAAGCCCGATGGCGACGACTGGGTGATCAACGGCGCCAAGCGTTTCAATACCGGCGTGCACCGGGCCACCCATGACTTGGTCTTCGCCCGGACCTCCGGCGAACCGGGGCAGGCCCGAGGAATCACCGCGTTCCTGGTGCCCACCGACACGCCCGGATTCAGCGTGCCCTATTACTGGTGGACGTTCAACATGCCGACCGATCACGGCGAAGTCGCGCTGAATGACGTGCGGGTGCCCGCCGACGCGGTACTCGGTGAGGTCGATCGTGGGCTGGAGGTTGCCCAAACGTTCCTGCACGAGAACCGAATTCGGCAAGCAGCCAGCAGCCTGGGCGCGGCGCAATACTGCATCGACCGAGCCGCTGAATACGCCGGCCAACGTACGGTGTTCGGCAAGCCGCTGGCGGTCAACCAGGCCGTGCAATGGCCGCTGGCCGAGCTGCAGACGGAGGCCCAGATGGTCCGACTGCTGGTGCAATACGCGGCCTGGCACTTGGACCGCAACCACCACATGGAAGTGTCCGACAAAGTGTCGATGGCCAACTATCGCGCGAACCGACTGGTCTGCGACGCCGCCGACCGTGCCATGCAGGTTTTCGGCGGCCTCGGCTACAGCCGTCACGAGCCGTTCGAGCACATCTACCGTCACCACCGCCGCTACCGGATCACCGAGGGCGCTGAGGAGATCCAGATCCGCCGGGTGGCGCAGCGACTCTTCAAATTCGGCAAGAAGTGACCCTGCAAGACAGCTTGGCCGCAGTGTTGCGCCCGATACTGCACGGCGATGTGGCTATCGACAATCTGCGCGCGTTGACCGGTGGTGCCAGCCGAACCACCTGGGCATTCGACGCCGCCACCGGAGAGGCGCGCCGGTCGCTCATCCTGCGCGTCGGCCCACCTGACGACGTGCACGCCGGAATGGAGCTCGAAGCCCGCGCCCAGGCCGCCGCCGCGGCCGCCGGCGCCCCAGTCCCCCACATCTTGGTTGCCGATGATTCGCCTGCCGCACTTGGTAATCCGTTCTTGATCTGTGATGAGATCAAAGGCGAGACGATTGTCCGGCGCATCGAACGCCAGCTCGACCAGACGGGCCGGAAGCGCTTGCTAGGCCAATGCGCGCAGGCGCTGGCCGCCATCCACCGGGCCGAGCTGCGCGACCCGGAACTTTCCGCCCAGGACCAGCTCGCCGAATGGCGCGACCGACTGGACCTCATGCACGACACCACGGCCACCTTCGAATGGGCTTTTCGGTGGCTCGCCGCCAACCGGCCGCCGCCGTCACCGACGCGGCTGGTGCACGGTGACTATCGGATGGGCAACCTGATTGTCGACGGATCCGAATTGGCGGCGGTGCTGGATTGGGAGCTGGTGCACATCGGTGAGGTCTATGACGATCTGGCCTGGTTCTGCATCCGGGCCTGGCGGTTCGGCGCTCCTGCCGACCGTGCCGCCGGCGGACTGGGCAGCGTCGAGGATTTCCTTGCCGCCTACGAACAGGCCGGCGGAGCTGCGGTCGACCGGGTGGCGTTTCACTGGTGGTTGGTCCTGGCGACGCTGCGCTGGGGTGTCATCTGCCGCTACCAAGCGGAGCGGCACTTGAGCGGCCAGACCCGCTCGGTGGAGCTGGCGGCGATCGGCCGACGGGTCTGCGAGACCGAGTGGGACCTGCTCACCCTGCTCGACGCGGCGCCGGAAGCCGTCTGACCGCATAGGATGCCGCTGTGGTCACTCCTGATCAGGCAATCGACGCAATCCGCGGTACCGGCGGCGCGCAGCCCGGTTCCCGGGCACTGCACGCCAAGGGCAAGCTCTACCGCGGGACGTTCACCGCGACCGAGCAGGCCGCCCAACTCTGCCGCGCCGCGCATCTCAGCGGTTCGACCGTGCCGGCGCTGATCCGGTTTTCCAGCGGGTCAGGCAATCCGGCGCAGCGGGACAACGCTCCGGGAATTCGCGGAATGGCGGTGAAATTCACGCTGCCGGACGGGTCGACCACCGACGTATCTACGCAAACAGCAAGGCTTTTCGCCTCCAGCACACCCGATGGCTTCGTCGACCTACTACGTGCGATGCGCCCGGGGGTCACCGCTCCGCTGCGTCTGGCCGGCTACGTCGCCACCCATCCCGGCTTCTTAAGCGCGTTGCCGGTGTTGCGCGCCGCGAACCGGGTGCCCGCGAGCTACGCCACCGTCCAGTACTACGGGTTGCACGCCTTCCGCTGGGTCGCGGCCGATGGCAGCGCGCGTTTCGTTCGTTATCACTTGGTTCCGGCTGCCGGCGAGGAGTTTCTACCGCCGCGGGTCGCAGCGGAGAAGGGCGCGAACTTCTTGATCGAAGAACTCGACGAGCGCCTGGCGTCGGAACCGGTCCGGTTCTCCTACCGAGTCCAGATCGGGGCGGACGGCGATTCGACCGTCGACCCTTCCAAACCGTGGCGCAGCACCCAGATCGTCACCGTCGGCACCCTCGACATCACCGGCGTCGACACCGAACGCGAGCATGGCGGTGACATCGTCGTGTTCGACCCGATGCGCGTCACCGACGGCATCGAGCCCTCGGATGATCCCGTGTTGCGGTTCCGCACGCTCGCCTACTCAGCATCGGTGAAGCTGCGCACGGGTGTGGAGCGCGGTCCGGAGGCACCCGCAACCTGATGACGTCCGGCGATTCACTGCATGGCCGCCCGACCGCGGCTGAGCTTGTTGGCGCGGTCGCCGAGTTCCTCGAGACCGATGTCCGCGAGTCGACGGCCGGTCAGGTCAATTTCCATGCCCGGGTTGCGGCCAACGTGTTGCGGATCGTCGAGCGCGAGTTGCTCGTCGACTCGGCCGATGATGTGACCAATGCCCTGGTCGACGCCGGCTTTGACGACGAAGCCCAGCTGGCCGCCGCTATTCGGGCCGGGGCGCTGGACGGACGCGGCGAACAGGTGCAGTCGGCGCTGCGCGCGTTGGTGGGGCACCGGCTATCGGTCGCGCACCCCGGTTACCAGAACGAATAGAAAGAACACCATGCCAGCAGCCGACGCCGCCACGATCACCCAGGTGGCCGATCAACTCTTCGCGGCGATCGAGCAAAGCGACGAGACGACGCTCGCACAGCTCTTCGACGACGACATTGCGGTGTGGCGGGTCGGCGCACGCCGCGACGACGACAAAAAACGCGCGCTGAAAGTGCTGCGCTGGTTCATCGGCGTCACCACGCAGCGCCGCTACGAGATCCTCGACCGCCAACTGTTCCCCGGCGGTTTCGTCCAGCAGCACATCCTGCACGCCACCGGCCGTGACGGCGGATTGATCGCCCTGCGGGTGTGCATCGTGATTAGGGTGGGGGTTTCCCCAAGTTGTTCTCAAGCCCTGATCAGCCGTATCGACGAATACTTCGACCCAGCCGAACTCGCCCCGCTGATGAGCTAGCTCGCAAAGCAATGACGAGGAGCGACGCAGATGACCCGCGACGCCGACGATCGCAGCGCGAAGCGCTGAGGAGGAGCGGCGCAGATGACCCGCGACGCCGACGATGCAGCGCGAAGCGCTGAGGAGGAGCGGCGCAGATGACCCGCGACGCCGACGATGCAGCGCGAAGCGCTGAGGAGGAGCGGCGCAGATGACCCGCGACGCCGACGATGCAGCGCGAAGCGCTGAGGAGGAGCGGCGCAGATGACCCGCGACGCCGACGATGCAGCGCGAAGCGCTGAGGAGGAGCGGCGCAGATGACCCGCGACGCCGACGATGCAGCGCGAAGCGCTGAGGAGGAGCGGCGCAGATGACCACCGTGGAAACACTGCTGAGCGATCCTGACACGGCCGGGGTGTGGAACCTCGTTCCCGATCGATCGACGATCGGCTTCAAAATCAAGAACATGTGGGGGCTGATCAGCGTCAAAGGCAAATTCACCGACTTCGACGCCGACGGCCAGATCACCGGCAAGGGTGCCGTCTTCGGCCGTCTCGACATCGAGGTGGCGTCGTTGCATACCGGAATCGGTAAACGCGACGAGCACCTAAGGTCGGCCGATTTCTTCGACGTCGAACGCTTCCCGCAAATCAGCGTGGTGGTTACCGCCGTGCAGCCGACCACCGGTAACACCGCCGATCTACGCGCCACGTTCAGTATCAAGGGGATCACCGCTGCAGTGCCGCTGCCGGTCCGGATCATCCTGCTCGATGACGGCTCGGTGCGGTTATCTGCGAAAACCGAGGTCGACCGGGCCAAGTTCAACCTGGATTGGAACCGGCTCGGGATGGTCGGCAACACCGCAACAGCCTCGGCCGACGTGTGCTTCGTGCGGGCGCCGCGGTAACCGCGCGGCGAGCCGCTGTGCGGCCCGCATCGTCGCGGGGCAGTGCTTGATCGCCCACTCCTCAACGGGCCGCTGTGCGGCCCGCATCGTCGCCGGGCAGTACCATCTGCACCGTGTCTGCCACCAGTCCGCTGCGGATCCTTGTGTACAGCGACAACGCCGAGACCCGACAGGACGTCATGCTGGCGTTGGGCAAACGGGTGCACCCGGAACTGCCCGAGCTGAGCTACGTCGAGGTCGCCACCGGCCCGGTCGTCATCCAGCAGCTGGACGCCGGAGGCATCGATCTGGCGATCCTCGACGGCGAAGCCACCCCAGAAGGCGGCATTGGCATCGCCAAGCAGCTGAAAGACGAAATCGCGCAGGGACCGCCGATCGTGGTGCTGACCGGGCGGCGCGACGATGCCTGGTTGGTCAACTGGTCACGCGCCGAGGCATCGGTGCCGCAGCCGATCGACCCGATTCAGCTCAGCCGGACGGTGCTGGAGTTGCTGCGCCCTGCGGTTCATTAGCCGACCGCCGGGCGCTGCGCGCAAGCCGACGGCGCCGCCGAGTGCAGCCGGCCACCGCTGCCACTCCATTCTCACCGTCGCCTCGACGGCACGCGAAATACGTTCGCGCCGTTGGCAATTCGTGAGCCGAGTAATGCCGCCCGGCCGTTGCATGCTTGGATCAACCGACCACCCGCGCAGTTGTGGTTGAGGTCACATCTAGACTGCTGAGCGCGGGGCCACACACGATCGCTAGGCTGTGGTTGCGCTCACAATCAGCCCATAGATGAACAGTGAGGGAGCGTCTTCGCGGCATGAATCTGTACCTACCCATCCTGGTGCTTGGGGGGATCGCCGCTGCTTTTGCCCTCGGCTCGGTCGCACTCGCGCAGATCACCGGACCGTCGCGCTACAACAAGGCGAAGCTCGAGGCGTACGAATGCGGGATCGAGCCCAGCGACCAGCCGGCCAACGCGCCGCACGCGGGCAGCGGGCAGCGGTTCCCAGTGAAGTACTACCTGACTGCGATGCTGTTCATCGTCTTCGATATCGAAATCGTGTTCCTGTATCCGTGGGCGGTCAGCTACGACCAGCTCGGGGTATTCGCACTGGTCGAGATGGTGGTGTTCATGCTCACGGTCTTCGTGGCCTACGCATACGTATGGCGCCGCGGCGGCCTGACATGGGATTGAGGTAGACGTGGGCCTAGAGGAGAAAGTGCCGAGCGGCTTCTTGCTGACGACCGTCGAAACACTGGCGGGCTACTTCCGCAAGAACTCGTTGTGGCCGGCAACGTTTGGACTGGCTTGCTGCGCGATCGAGATGATGGCCACCGCAGGCCCGCGATTCGACATCGCACGCTTTGGCATGGAGCGGTTTTCGGCGACACCCCGGCAGGCCGATCTGATGATCGTGGCCGGCCGGGTCAGCCAGAAGATGGCGCCGGTGCTGCGTCAAATCTACGACCAGATGGCCGAACCCAAATGGGTGCTGGCCATGGGCGTGTGCGCGTCGTCGGGCGGGATGTTCAACAACTACGCGATCGTCCAGGGCGTGGACCACGTCGTGCCGGTGGACATCTACCTACCCGGCTGCCCGCCCCGTCCGGAGATGTTGCTGTACGCAATCCTCAAGCTGCACGACAAGATTCAGGAGATGCCGTTAGGCGTCAACCGCGAGCTGGCCATTGCTGAGGCGGAAAAGGCGGCGCTGGCAGCCAGGCCCACGATCGAGATGCGCGGACTGTTGCGATGAGTTCACCGGAGCACGACCCGAAACGAGCAGCCAGCGAGGTCGGCGGAGCACCCGTTGCCGACCAAACCGACAAAGAGGTGATCGACGTTCGCCGAGGCATGTTCGGCGTCCACGGCACCGGTGACACGTCGGGATACGGACGACTGGTGCGCCAGGTCACGATCGACGACAGCAGCCCCCGGCCCTACGGCGGATACTTCGACGAGGTCGTCGATCGGCTGGCCGCGGTGCTGAAGGCCGACGGCGTCGAATTCGAAGACGCGGTAGAGAAAGTCGTGGTCTACCGCGACGAGCTGACCGTGCATGTGCGCCGCGAGCACCTGCCACAGGTGGCCAGCCGACTACGCGACGACCCGCAGCTGCGCTTCGAATTGTGTTTGGGTGTCAACGGCGTGCACTACCCGCATGAGACCGGCCGCGAGTTGCATGCGGTGTACCCGCTGAGCTCGATCACCCATAGCCGTCGTGTGCGGCTGGAAGTGGCTGCGCCGGACGATGATCCGCACATTCCGTCATTGTTCGGCGTCTACCCGACGAACGACTGGCACGAGCGCGAGACCTACGACTTCTTCGGCATCATCTTCGACGGCCACCCGTCGTTGACCCGCATCGAGATGCCTGACGACTGGCAAGGACACCCGCAGCGCAAGGACTATCCGCTCGGCGGCGTCCCGGTGGAGTACAAGGGCGCGAAAATTCCCCCGCCCGATGAGCGGAGGGCCTACAACTGATGAGCGAGACCACAAGCGCGGCCAACGGCGATGGCTCGGACACGTTAATTGCTGTCACGGGCCAGGATTGGCACGAGATCGTCGAGGCGGCCCGCAAAGGCGAACCCGGCGAACGGATCGTCGTCAACATGGGGCCCCAGCACCCGTCCACCCACGGCGTGCTGCGACTGATCCTGGAGATCGAAGGCGAGACCGTCACCGACGCGCGGTGTGGAATCGGTTACTTGCACACCGGGATCGAGAAGAACCTCGAGTACCGGTACTGGACGCAGGGCGTGACGTTTGTAACCCGAATGGATTACCTGTCACCGTTTTTCAACGAAACTGCCTACTGCCTGGGCGTGGAGAAGCTACTCGATATCACCGAGCGAGATTCCCGAACGCGTCAACGTCATCCGGGTGATGATGATGGAGCTCAACCGGATCTCCTCGCATCTGGTCGCTTTGGCGACCGGCGGCATGGAGTTGGGTGCGATGACGCCGATGTTCGTCGGCTTCAAGGGGCGCGAGATCATCCTCACGCTGTTCGAGTCGATCACCGGGCTGCGAATGAACAGCGCCTACATCCGGCCCGGGGGCGTCGCGCAGGACCTGCCGCCCGACGCGAAGACCGAGATCGCCGAAGCCCTCAAGCCGTTGAAGGTTGCGCTGCGCGAAATGGGAGACCTGCTCAGCGAGAGCGTCATCTGGAAGGCGCGCACCAAAGACGTCGGCTATCTGGACTTGACCGGCTGCATGGCACTGGGAGTGACCGGGCCGTGCCTACGCTCAACCGGGTTACCGCACGACCTGCGCCGCACCGAACCCTACTGTGGATACGAGAACTACGAGTTCGACGTGATCACCGACGACGGTTGTGATGCCTACGGCCGCTACATCATTCGCGTCAAGGAGATGTGGGAGTCGGTGAAGATCGTCGAACAGTGCCTGGACAAGCTGCGTCCCGGACCAATTATGGTCGAGGACCGCAAGATCGCCTGGCCGGCTGACCTGAAAGTCGGCCCCGACGGCCTGGGTAACTCGCCCGAGCACATCGAGAAGATCATGAGCGGCTCGATGGAAGCCTTGATCCACCACTTCAAGCTGGTCACCGAGGGCATCCGGGTGCCGGCCGGGCAGGTCTACGTCGCGGTCGAATCGCCCCGCGGGGAGTTGGGTGTGCACATGGTCAGCGACGGCGGCACCCGTCCGTACCGGGTGCATTACCGGGATCCCTCGTTCACCAATCTGCAGGCCGTCGCCGCCATGTGCGAGGGCGGCATGGTCGCCGACGTGATCAGCGCGGTCGCCAGTATCGACCCGGTGATGGGCGGGGTGGACCGATGACCTCAGCCCAGACTCCCGGCGTCGGCAGCAACGGCGAGCGGGTGTTCATCCGGCTTGGCCCGCCACCCGAAGAGCCGGGCCAGTTCGTCGTCGAAGGTGCACCGCAGGCGTATTCACCCGAGGTTCAGGCCCGGCTGGAAGTCGACGCCAAGGAGATCATCGGCCGCTACCCCAGCCCGCGGTCGGCGCTGCTGCCGCTGCTGCATCTGGTGCAGTCCGAGGACGGCTACGTGACACCGGCCGGTTTGGAATTCTGCGGCGAACAGCTCGGACTGACCGGCGCCGAAGTCGCGGCGGTGGCGAGCTTCTACACCATGTATCGCCGCGGACCCACCGGCGACTACCTGGTCGGGGTGTGCACGAACACGCTGTGCGCGGTCATGGGTGGCGACGCAATATTCGACTCGCTCAAAGAACACCTCGGGATCGGCAACGACGAGACCACCGCCGACGGCTCGGTGACTCTGCAACACATCGAATGCAACGCGGCGTGCGACTTCGCGCCGGTGGTGATGGTCAACTGGGAGTTCTACGACAACCAGACTTGCGAGTCGGCCCGCGAGTTGGTCGACGGGCTACGCGCCGGGCAACCGCCGGCGCCGACCCGCGGCGCTCCGCTGTGCACGTTCCGCCAGACCGAGCGGATTCTGGCCGGGTTCGCCGACCCGCGTCCCGACGAAGGCCAGGGCGGTGCGGGTGAAGCCACCTTGGCCGGGCTGCGGATTGCCAAGGAGCGCAACATGACCGCGCCACCGCCCGACGGCGCAGGGGAAGGTCAGTAATGGGACCGCAAACACCGCTGACTCCGGTGCTGAGCCGCTACTGGGACGACCCCGAGTCGTGGACCCTGGAAACCTATCGCCGCAACGACGGCTACCAGGCGTTGCAGAAGGCTTTGAAGATGAAGCCGGACGACGTGATCACCGCCGTCAAGGACTCCGGGCTGCGCGGCCGTGGCGGAGCGGGTTTCGCGACCGGGACCAAGTGGTCGTTCATCCCGCAGGGCGATAGCGGTGCGGCCGCCAAGCCGCACTACCTCGTGGTCAACGCCGACGAGTCGGAACCTGGTACCTGCAAAGACATTCCGCTGATGCTGGCCACCCCGCACGTGCTGGTCGAAGGTGTGATCATCGCGTCGTACGCGATCCGGGCCAGCCACGCTTTCATCTACGTCCGCGGCGAGGTGTTGCCGGTGCTGCGACGCCTGCAGAACGCCGTCGCCGAGGCCTACGCCGCAGGCTTACTGGGCCGCGACATCGCCGGCTCCGGCTACGACCTGGAGTTGGTGGTACACGCCGGCGCCGGCGCCTACATCTGTGGCGAGGAAACGGCGTTGCTCGACTCGCTGGAAGGCCGCCGCGGCCAGCCGCGGCTGCGCCCGCCGTTCCCCGCGGTCGCCGGCCTCTACGGCTGCCCGACGGTGATCAACAATGTCGAGACCATCGCCAGCGTTCCGCCGATCATTTTGGGCGGCGTCGACTGGTTCCGGTCGATGGGCACCGAGAAATCGCCTGGCTTCACGCTGTATTCGCTGTCCGGGCATGTGACCCGGCCCGGCCAGTACGAAGCGCCGCTGGGCATCACGTTGCGCGAATTGCTCGATTACGCCGGCGGGGTGCGGGCCGACCACAAGCTGAAGTTCTGGACGCCCGGCGGGTCATCTACCCCGCTTCTCACCGATGAGCACCTCGACGTGCCGCTGGACTACGAAGGCGTCGGAGCGGCCGGGTCGATGCTGGGCACCAAGGCGCTGGAGATCTTCGATGAGACCACCTGCGTCGTGCGTGCCGTGCAACGCTGGACCGACTTCTACCGACACGAGTCATGCGGCAAGTGCACGCCGTGCCGCGAGGGCACCTTCTGGCTGAGCCAGATCTACGAGCGCCTGGAAACCGGTAAAGGCACCGCCGAGGATCTGGACAAGCTACTCGACATCTCCGACGCCATTCTGGGTAAATCGTTCTGCGCGTTGGGCGATGGCGCGGCGAGCCCGGTGATGTCGTCGATCAAATACTTCCGCGACGAGTACGTCGCGCATGTCGAGGGTGGCGGCTGTCCGTTCGACCCGCGGGATTCCATGCTCGAGGCAGACGGAGTGAAAGCGTGACTCAAACCGCGGACACCGGAGAGAAGGTCACCGAACCTGAACTGGTGACGTTGACTATCGACGGCACCGAAATCAGCGTTCCCAAAGGCACTTTGGTGATCCGTGCCGCTGAGTTGATCGGCGTGCAGATTCCGCGGTTCTGTGATCACCCGCTGCTCGACCCGGTCGGCGCCTGCCGCCAATGCCTGGTCGAGATCGAGGGCCAGCGCAAACCGATGGCGTCGTGCACCATCCCGGTCACCGACGACATGGTGGTGCGCACCCAGTTCAGCTCCGAAGCCGCCGACAAGGCCCAGCACGGGGTGATGGAGCTGCTGCTGATCAACCACCCGCTGGACTGCCCGATGTGCGACAAGGGCGGTGAGTGCCCCCTGCAGAACCAGGCGATGTCCAACGGCCGCCCCGATTCCCGCTTCAATGACGTCAAGCGCACGTTCACCAAACCGATCAACATCTCCTCGCAGGTGCTGCTGGATCGCGAACGCTGCATCCTGTGCGCGCGCTGCACCCGGTTCTCCGACCAGATCGCCGGCGACCCGTTCATCGAGATGCTCGAGCGTGGCGCGCTGCAGCAGGTCGGCATCTACGCCAACGAGCCGTTCGAGTCGTACTTCTCCGGCAACGCCGTGCAGATCTGCCCGGTCGGCGCACTGACCGGCACGGCCTACCGGTTCCGGGCCCGCCCGTTCGACCTGGTCTCCAGCCCGAGCGTGTGCGAGCACTGCGCGTCGGGCTGCGCGCAGCGCACCGACCACCGCCGCGGCAAGGTGCTGCGCCGGCTGGCCGGCGACGAACCCGAGGTCAACGAAGAGTGGAACTGCGACAAGGGGCGGTGGGCGTTCAATTACGCCACGCAGCCGGACCGGATCACCACTCCCCTGGTCCGCGACCGCAATGATCCCAGCGGCCCTTTGGTCGCTGCTTCGTGGCCGCACGCGGTGGCCGCCGCAGTCGAGGGTCTCACCACGGCGGCCGGCGGTACCGGTGTGCTGCTGGGCGGCCGACTGACCCTCGAGGATGCCTACGCCTACTCCAAGTTCGCCCGAATCGTGTTGGACACCAACGATATCGATTTCCGCGCCCGTCCACACTCCAGCGAGGAGGCGCAATTCCTGGCGGCCCGGGTCGCGGGCCGGCCGCTGGCGATCAGCTACTCCGATCTGGAGTCGGCACCGGTGGTGCTGCTCGTCGGCTTCGAGCCCGAAGAAGAGTCGCCGATCGTGTACCTACGGCTCCGCAAGGCCGCACGCAAGCGCGGACTGCCGGTGCATGCGATCGCCCCGTTCGCCACCAGCGGGTTGAAGAAGTTGTCCGGCAAGCTGATTGCGACCACACCTGGCGCGGAGGCCACCACGCTGGACGGCCTGGACAAAAGCGACCTGCTGCCTCTCCTTTCCAAGCCCGGCGCGATCATCATCGTCGGCGAACGGCTGGCCGGTGTGCCCGGCGGACTGTCCGCCGCGGCCCGGCTCTCCGAGCGCACCGGTGCCCGGCTGGCGTGGATACCTCGGCGCGCCGGAGAACGCGGAGCGCTGGAAGTCGGTGCGCTGCCCGGTCTGCTGCCCGGCGGCCGCCCGCTAACCGACGAGACCGCCCGCTCACAGGTAGCGCAGGCCTGGAATGTCGCCGAATTGCCTTCGGGCGAAGGACGCGATGTTGACGGGATCCTGGCCGGCGCCGGCGACGGCTCGCTGGGCGCGCTGTTGATCGGCGGAATCGAGCCCGACGACTTCGCTGACCCTGATGCGGTATTGGCCGCCCTGGACGCCGCGGGCTTCGTCGTCAGCTTGGAGCTACGGCACAGTGCGGTGACCGAACGTGCCGACGTGGTGTTCCCGATCGCGCCGGCGGCGGAGAAGTCCGGCACCTATGTCAACTGGGAGGGCCGGCACCGCAGCTACTCGGCCGCTTTGCCGCCCGCCGCAACACCGGATCTGCGGGTGCTGGACACCCTGGCCGACGAACTGGGCATTGACCTGGGGCTGCCCACCGTGGATGCCGCGCGTGCCGAGTTGACCGCGCTGGGCGTCTGGGACGGCACGCACGCCGCCGCACCAACCGTCGCCGCTGCCGAGGCCGCGAAACCCGGTGCCGGCGAAGCTGTTTTGGCCGGGTGGCGGATGCTGCTCGACGAGGGGCGGCTGCAGGACGGCGAGCCACACCTGGCCGGCACCGCGCGCAAGCCGGTGGTCCGGCTGTCGGCTGCGACGGCCGATGCGATCGGCGCCGGTGAGGGTGAGCAGGTCACCGTCAGCACGGACCGCGGTGCGATCACGCTGCCGCTGACCGTCACCGTCATGCCCGACAACGTGGTGTGGCTGCCGCTGAACTCACCGGGCTCGGCGGTGCACCGGACATTGGGCGTGACACCCGGCGCCGTAGTAAAGATCGGACGGCAGTCATGATTCCTGGCTTTGGGCACGACATCTGGTGGCTGATCCTGGCCAAAGCACTCGCGGTGTTCGTCTTCCTGGTGCTGACGGTGTTGGTGGCGATCCTGGCCGAACGCAAGATCCTGGGCCGGATGCAGCTGCGTTGGGGACCCAACCGGGTCGGCCCGCGGGGGTACCTGCAGAGCCTGGCCGACGGCATCAAGCTGGCGCTGAAGGAACCGATCACCCCGTTCGGCGTCGAGAAGCCGATCTTCCTTCTGGCGCCGGCCATCTCGACGATTCCCGCGATCACGGCCTTCGCGTTCATCCCGTTCGGGCCGCAGGTTTCCATTTTCGGCCATTGGACCCCGCTGCAAGTAACCGATCTGCCGGTGGCGGTGCTGTTCATCCTGGCGCTTTCGTCGATCGGGGTCTACGGCATCGTGCTGGCGGGGTGGTCGTCGGGCTCGACCTATCCGCTGCTGGGCGGGGTGCGCTCCACTGCACAGGTGATCTCCTACGAAGTCGCGATGGGGCTGTCGTTCGCCACCGTGTTCCTGTTCGCCGGAACGATGTCCACGTCGCAGATCGTGTCGGCCCAAGACCGGGTCTGGTACGTCTTCCTGCTGCTGCCGTCGTTCTCGATCTACCTGGTTTCCATGGTCGGCGAGACCAACCGGGCGCCGTTCGACCTGCCCGAGGCCGAAGGCGAACTGGTCGCCGGTTTCCACACCGAGTACTCGTCGCTGAGTTTCGCGATGTTCTACCTGGCCGAGTACATCAACATGACCACGGTGTCGGCGCTGGCGGCCACGCTGTTCATGGGCGGCTGGCACGCGCCGTGGCCGCTGAACATGTGGGCCGGCGCCAACAGTGGCTGGTGGCCGGTGCTGTGGTTCACCGCCAAGGTGTGGCTCTTCTTGTTCATCTATTTCTGGCTGCGGGCCACGCTGCCGCGGCTGCGCTACGACCAGTTCATGGCGCTGGGGTGGAAGCTTCTCATCCCGATGTCGCTGGTGTGGGCGCTGATCGCCGCGGCGATCCGCACGCTACGAAACGACGGTTACCCGCACTGGACGTCGCTGCTGGTCGGCGCCAGCATCGTCGTCACGGTTCTGCTGTTGGCTTTGCTGCAAGGACCGTTCGGCAGGAAGCGAACCCGCAAGAAGCAGCGCCGCGAAGAGCCGGTGGAGGCAGCGTCCTTCGCGCCGGCGTTTCCCACGCCGCCGCTGCCCGGCCAATCGCCGGTGCCGGCAACCAAGGAGTCTGCACATGGCTAAATTCCTGAGTTCGATCGCCGGGTTCGGCGTCACGTTCGGCGCGATGTTCAAACGGCCGGTTACCGAGGGATACCCGGAGAAGCCCGGCCCGGTGAAGCCGCGCTATCACGGCCGCCACCAGCTCAACCGCTACGCCGACGGCCTGGAGAAGTGCATCGGCTGCGAACTGTGCGCGTGGTCGTGTCCGGCCGACGCCATCTACGTCGAGGGCGCCGACAACACCGACGAGGCACGGTTTTCGCCGGGCGAACGCTACGGCCGGGTCTACCAAATCAACTATCTGCGCTGCATCGGATGCGGGCTGTGCGTCGAAGCCTGCCCAACCCGCGCGTTGACGATGACCAACGACTACGAGCTGGCCGACGACAACCGCGCTGACCTGATCTACGAAAAGCAGAACCTGTTGGCGCCGTTGCTGGAGGGCATGACCCCGGCACCACACCCCAGGGCCGAGGGCGCCACCGACGCCGACTACTACCGCGGCAACGTGACGTCAGAAGGCTTGCGCGACAAGCAGAATTCGGATGTCACACCATGACCACCCTGCTGGCAGCCGACGTAATCGCCCGCACCTCCACCGGTGAGGCGGTGACGTTCTTTGTGCTGGGCACGCTGGCGCTGATCGGGGCGGTGGGCGTCGTGATGGCCGCCAACGCGGTCTACTCCGCGATGTTCCTGGCGATGACGATGATCATCCTGGCGGTGTTCTACATGGTCGAGGACGCGTTGTTCCTCGGCGTGGTCCAGATCGTGGTCTACACCGGCGCGGTGATGATGCTGTTCTTGTTCGTGCTGATGCTGATCGGCGTCGACTCAGCCGAGTCGCTGGTCGAGACGCTGCGCGGCCAGCGGGTCGCCGCGGTGGTGACCGGCGTGGGATTCGGCATCGTGCTCATCGCCGGCATCGGCCGCGTCACCACTGGAGGTTTCACCGGATTGACGCACGCCAACGCCGGCGGGAATGTGCAAGGTTTGGCGACGCTGATCTTCTCGCGCTATCTGTGGGCGTTCGAGCTGACCAGCGCACTGCTGATCACCTCGGCGATCGGCGCGATGATCCTCGCGCACCGGGAGCGCTTCGAGCGCCGCAAGACCCAGCGCGAGATGTCGATCGAACGGTTCCGTCCGGGCGGTCACCCGACACCACTGCCCAGCCCGGGTGTCTACGCCCGGCACAACGCAGTCGACATGGCCGCGCGCCTTCCCGATGGGTCTTATTCCCGGTTGTCGGTGCCTCAAGTACTGGAACAGCGCACGACCGACGATCTGGAAGTGCATGCCCGCGGTGGTTCCAACGGCTCCAAGAACGGGGCGTCATGAATCCGCAGAACTACCTCTACCTGTCGGCGCTGCTCTTCACGATCGGGGCGGCCGGTGTGCTGTTGCGCCGCAACGCCATCGTGATGTTCATGTGTGTCGAGCTGATGCTGAACGCGGTGAACCTGGCGTTCGTCACGTTCGCCCGGATGCATGGTCGGCTCGACGGCCAGATGGTGGCGTTCTTCACCATGGTCGTCGCCGCCTGCGAAGTCGTGGTGGGCCTGGCCATCATCATGACGATTTTCCGTGCCCGCAGATCGGCCTCGGTCGACGACGCCAACCTGCTTAAAGGTTGAGGCTGGTGACAGACATCGCACACTTCACCTGGCTGGTCGTAGCTCTTCCGGCAGCCGGCGCCGCGATACTGCTGCTCGGCGGCAGGCGCACCGATCGATGGGGTCACCTGCTCGGCTGCGCGACCGCACTGGCGTCGTTCGGCGTCGGTCTGACACTGCTCACCGAGATGCTCGGCCGACACGGCGACGCCCGCACCATCAGCCAGACCCTGTTCAGCTGGGTTCCGGTCGGCGGTCTGCAAGTCGACTTCGGTCTGCAGATCGACCAATTGTCGATCTGTTTCGTGCTGCTGATCACCGGCGTCGGTTCGCTGATCCACATCTACTCCGTCGGCTACATGGCCGAAGACCCCGATCGCCGCCGGTTTTTCGCTTACCTCAACCTGTTCCTCGCGGCGATGCTGCTGCTGGTGGTGGCCGACAACTACCTCGTCCTCTACGCCGGCTGGGAAGGCGTGGGCCTGGCCTCCTACCTGCTGATCGGATTCTGGTATCACAAGCCGACCGCCGCCACCGCGGCCAAGAAGGCGTTCGTGATGAACCGGGTCGGGGATGCCGGACTGGCGCTGGCGATCTTCGTGATCTTCGTCAATTTCGGCACGCTGTCGTACGCGCAAGTGTTCGGCCAAGCGGTGGGAGCCGGACGCGCTGCGCTGACCGCGATCGGGTTGCTGCTGCTGGCGGGCGCCTGCGCCAAGTCCGCGCAGGTTCCGCTGCAGGCCTGGTTGGGTGACGCGATGGAGGGTCCCACCCCGGTGTCCGCACTGATCCACGCCGCCACCATGGTGACCGCCGGGGTGTATTTGATCGTGCGTTCCAACCCGATCTACAGCCTGGCGCCGGACGCCCGGCTCGGCGTCATTCTCGTCGGGGCGATCACGCTGCTGTTCGGCGCGATCATCGGCTGCGCCAAGGACGACATCAAACGAGCGCTGGCGGCGTCCACAATGAGTCAGATCGGCTACATGGTGCTGGCCGCAGGCCTGGGTCCGGCGGGCTACGCGTTCGCGATCCTGCACCTGCTCACCCACGGTTTCTTCAAAGCCGGCCTGTTCCTTGGTTCCGGTGCGGTCATCCACGCGATGGACGAAGAGCAGGACATGCGCCGCTACGGCGGGCTGCGTGCCGCTCTGCCAATCACTTTCGCAACCTTCGGACTCGGCTATCTGGCGATCATCGGGGTGCCGCCGTTTGCCGGCTTCTACTCCAAGGACGCCATCATCGAAGCCGCACTCGCGGCGGGCGGAGTCCGCGGCTACCTGCTGGGCGGGGCCGCCCTGCTGGGCGCCGGGATCACCGCGTTCTACATGACGCGGGTGATGCTGATGACATTCTTCGGCGAAAAACGTTGGGCCACAGATGCCCATCCACATGAGGCGCCCGCCGTGATGACCTGGCCGATGATCCTGCTGGCCGTCGGCTCGGTGTTCTCCGGTGGCCTGCTGGCCGTCGGCGGCACCCTGCGGCACTGGCTGGAACCGGTGGTCACCTTCGAGGAAAGCTCGCATGTGTTGCCGGCATGGGCGTTCACCATCGTCACAGTCGGCATTGTCCTGGTCGGAATCGGCGTGGCCATCCTGCTCTACGGCCTTCGCAGGGTGTCCGACACCGCCCCCGCCGACGTGTCGGTGCTGACCGTTGCTGCGCGCCGCGACCTTTACGGCGACGCCTTCAACGAGGAGGTGTTCATGCGACCCAGTGGGCAACTGACCCACGCGCTGGTCGAATTCGACGACCAAGGGGTGGACGGCTCGGTCAACGCGCTCGCCGCGCTGGTGAGCCGAACTTCGGACTGGCTGCGTGGACTGCAGACCGGGTTCGCCCGCAACTATGCGTTGTCGATGCTGGTAGGTGCGGCGCTGGTCGCTGCGGCGATCCTGGCGGTGCGACTGTGGTGACGCGCGCCGACGACGCTGCGGAGCGAAGCGATGGCGAGGAGCGGCGCTCATGACTAACGTGCCGTGGCTTTCCGTGCTGTGGCTGGTGCCGTTGGCCGGTGCCGTCGCCGTGATCGCGATGCCGCCTGGGTGGCGGCAAATCGCCAAATGGGTCGGCGTGGCCGTCTCGGTGGCTGCGCTGGTGGTGTCGATAGTGGTCGCGGTCGAGTTCAAGGCCGGCGGCCCGACCTACCAGTTCACCGAAACGCACCGCTGGATACCTGCCTTCGGCGCCGGCTACACCCTCGGCGTCGACGGCATCGCGCTGGTGCTGGTGCTGCTGACCACGGTGCTGGTACCGCTGCTGCTGGTGGCCGGCTGGAACGACGGCGGCGATGCTGACGACCCGCTGCGCCCGGCTTCGCCGCGCTGGCGGTCGTCAGGTGGCGAGCGCTCCCGCGGCACCCAGGCCTACGTCGCACTGACGCTGACCATCGAGTCGATGGTGCTGATCTCAGTGGTCTCGCTGGACGTGTTGCTGTTCTACGTGTTCTTCGAGGCGATGCTCATCCCGATGTATTTCCTCATCGGTGGCTTCGGTAGCGGCGCCCAACGGTCCCGCGCGGCAGTGAAGTTCTTGCTGTACAACCTGTTCGGCGGTCTGATCATGCTGGCCGCCGTGATCGGGCTGTACGTGGTGACCAGCCAGCATGGTTCGGGGACGTTCGACTTCCGGCAGATTGTCGCTGCCGTCACGTCGGGTTCGCTCGGCGCCTCCTCTGCGGTGCTCAAGGCGCTGTTCTTGGGGTTCATGTTCGCGTTTGCGATCAAGGCGCCGCTGTGGCCGTTCCATCGGTGGCTGCCCGACGCCGCCGTGGAGTCGACCCCCGCGACGGCGGTGCTGATCACCGCGGTGATGGACAAGGTCGGGACGTTCGGCATGCTGCGCTACTGCTTGCAGTTGTTCCCGGACGCCTCAACGTATTTCCGTCCGCTGATCGTCGTGTTGGCCGTCATCGGCGTGATCTACGGCGCGATCGTGGCAATCGGCCAGACCGACATCATGCGGCTGATCGCCTACACGTCGATCTCGCACTTCGGCTTCATCATCCTGGGCATCTTCGTGATGACCACCCAAGGCCAGAGCGGGTCGACGCTGTACATGCTCAACCACGGCATATCCACCGCCGCGGTGTTCTTGATCGCCGGATTCCTGATTTCGCGGCGCGGCAGCCGGTCGATCGCAGCCTACGGCGGTGTACAGAAAGTGGCCCCGCTGTTGGCCGGGACGTTCCTGGTGGCAGGTCTGGCCACGCTGTCGCTGCCCGGGCTCGCACCATTCATCAGCGAGTTCTTGGTATTGATCGGCGCATACAGCCGCTATTGGCTGGCGGCTGCGTTCGGGGTCACCGCACTGGTGCTTTCCTCGATCTACATTCTGTGGCTCTACCAACGGGTGATGACCGGCCCGGTCGCCGCCGGCAACGAGCGGATTCGCGACCTGGTGCCACGCGAAATCGTTGTCGTCGCACCGCTCATCGCGCTACTGCTGGTGCTCGGGGTCTACCCGAAGCCGGTGCTCGACATCATCAACCCCGCGGTGGGGAACACCATGACCACCATCGGACAGCATGACCCCGCGCCGATCGTGCGCCCAGGTGTCGCGCACGTGCCGGGGACGGCGGAAGGACCACGCCGATGACTTCTGCTCCTGTGCCCGCTCCCAGCGTCGAATATGGGCTGCTGTCACCGATGCTCATCGTCTTCGGCGTTGCGGTGGTCGGTGTACTGGTGGAGGCATTCCTGCCCCGACGCGCTCGCTACGGCGCCCAGGTCGTTCTTGCGATCGGCGGCCTGATCGCCGCATTCGTGGCGGTGATCGTGGTCGGCAGGCAGCTTCCGGCGACCGGTCGCACCGCCGTGCTGCAGGCCCTGGCCATCGACGGGCCCACTTTGCTGTTGCAGGGCGCCATCCTGCTGGTGGCGGTGCTGGCGGTGATCTTCATCGCCGAACGGCGGGACGGCCGGGACGCCGGTACCGGCCCGGGCGCAGCGACCGCCACCACCCACGTCGCTGCCGGGCTGGATTCCTTCACCCCGCAAGCCTCCGCGGTGCCTGACAGCGCGGCCGAGCAGCAGGCGGTCCGCGCCGGGGTGAGACAAACCGAGCTCTTCCCGCTGACCATGCTGGCCGTCGGCGGCATGCTGGTATTCCCGGCCGCCAACGACCTGCTGACGATGTTCGTCGCGCTGGAAGTTCTGTCGCTGCCGCTTTACCTGTTGTGCGGGCTGGCCCGTCACCGCCGCTTGCTGTCCCAGGAAGCAGCGGTCAAATACTTTCTGCTAGGCGCATTCTCGTCGGCGTTTTTCCTCTACGGCGTCGCGCTGCTCTACGGTGCGACGGGCACGCTGTCGTTGCCCGGCATTGCCGACGTGCTAGTAGGCGGCGCAGGAAGCTCGATGGCGTCGATCGGTGTCGCCCTGCTGGCGGCCGGGCTGTTGTTCAAGGTCGGCGCAGTCCCGTTCCATTCCTGGATTCCCGACGTCTACCAGGGTGCGCCGACTCCGATCACCGGGTTCATGGCTGCCGCCACCAAGGTCGCGGCGTTCGGCGCCCTGCTCCGCGTGGTCTACGTGGCACTGCCGCCGCTACATGACCAGTGGCGGCCCCTGCTGTGGGCGATCTCGATTCTGACCATGGTGGTCGGCACCGTCACCGCGGTGAATCAGACTGACGTCAAACGGATGTTGGCGTACTCGTCGATCGCACACGTGGGCTTCATCCTCACCGGTGTCATCGCAGACAACCCGGCCGGCCTTTCATCCACGATGTTCTACCTGGTCGCCTACAGCTTCAGCACGGTCGGCGCGTTCGCGGTCGTCGGCCTGGTCCGCAACGCGCACGGCGACGAAGACGCCACCATGTCGCATTGGGCCGGGTTGGGTCAGCGCTATCCCGTTGTCGGACTGCTATTTTCGATGTTCCTGCTGGCGTTCGCCGGTATCCCGTTGACCAGCGGGTTCGTCAGCAAGTTCGCGGTGTTTCAGGCGGCGGCCAAGGGCGGCGCGGTGCCGTTGGTCATCATCGGTGTCATCGCCAGCGGGGTGGCGGCCTACTTCTACGTGCGGGTGATCGTGACGATGTTCTTCACCGAGCCGCCCGCCGATCAGGTGCAGGTCGTGATGCCCAGCTTCTGGAGCAAGGCGGCGATCGCGGTGTGCGCGGCGGTCACCATCGCCCTTGGCGTATTCCCGCAGCCGCTGCTCGACCTTGCCAACCAGGCCGCACAGTTCGTGAGATGACGCAGCCGCTGGTCCTCAGCGATGACGCCGGCCCGGTGCGGGTGCTGACCATGAACCGGCCTGAGGCGCGAAACGCGTTGAACAGCAGCCTGATCGAGGCGCTCTACACAGCGCTGGGCGATGCCGACACCGACCCGTCGGTGCGAGCCGTGGTGCTCACCGGCACCGACCCCGCTTTCTGCGCCGGTGTGGACCTAAAAGAAGCTCAGCAACTCGGGACGGTCTACTTCGAGCAATTTCAGACCCAGAGCTGTATCCGCAAGACAGCCCAGATGCGCAAGCCGATCATCGGTGCGATCAACGGACCGGTGTTCACCGGCGGACTGGAGATGGCGCTGGGCTGCGACTTCCTGATCGCCTCGCAACGCGCTGTCTTCGCCGATACCCATGCCAGAGTCGGCATTCTGCCCGGCGGCGGGATGACGGCCCGGCTGCCGCAGCTGGTCGGCGGGGCCATGGCGCGGCGGCTGTCGATGACCAGTGAAGTCGTCGATGCCGCGCGTGCCGAGCAGATCGGTCTGGTCACCGAGGTGGTCCCCCACGATCGACTACTTCCGCGGGCCGTCGAGCTGGCCGGCCAGATCGCTGAGGTGCCGGCGCCAATCATGGCCGGTCTCAAGCAAATCTACGTCACCGGGTGGGCGGCGGTCACCGATCCGGCGCTGGCCGCCGAACAGGACATCGCCGGCGCCCAAGAACTAGACCGCGACGGCCTCGGCGCCCGCTACGCCGCGATCACCGAGCGCAATCGTCGCCAGATCCGGCCTAACTCTTAGCGAAGCAGCGGGCTGTAGTCGGTCGGCGGGTCGACGAGATTCATTGAGCGGTAGAGTTTCTCGGTCAGCGCTGAGCTGTTCTCCGCGGCACTCAACACTGCTTCGCGGAAGTCCAGTATTTCTTTTGATGCCGAGTGCTCAGGGTCTGCGTTGGCCAGGTAGAGATCGTTGAACTGATTCGATGCCCACAATGGGCCGACCACCTCGGCAGCGGCGGCGAAGAATTGTTGACTTAGATCGCCATTCGTTTCAGCCAGACATTTGCGCAGCGCACTGGCTTCAAGAGCAGCCACCGTCATGCCTTGACCATAAATGGGATTGGTGCTGCAAATCGCATCACCGAACACCAGCAGCCCCGACGGGAATCGCGTCATCTGGTCGTACCGTCGCCAGGTGCCGCCCGGATAACGAAAGACCGAAATCTCGCCGAGCGGTTCGCCCCGCTTCAGCGCCCTCAGCAGCGAAGGCGGCGCGAATTGGGTGGCCATCCGAATCATGCCGGCAACGTCATCGGGTGGGTTGTTCTGTGCCAAGCGGACGACGGTGAATATCCAGGTGTTGTGCTCGTAGACCGAAAACGCGCCACCCGTCGGTCGTTTCGGCTCCGGAACGACGAAGGTCATCTTCTCGCGCAGCCCATCCGGGATGCGCATCAACAGGCTGGCGTAGTTCGCACTGGCTGTCGAGCGCTCAGCGGCCGGTCGCCCGTAGCCCAGGCTGTCGAGAAGGGCCGGAGTGCGTGCGCTGCGGCCCATCGCGTCGACCACCAAATCGGCGTCCAGCATCTGCTTGGCCCCGCTTTCGCGGTCGACGATCTGCGCGCCGGTGACTCGGTGTGGATTCGGTGTGACCGGCTCGACGAAGTCGTGGCCATCGAGAATCTCGACGTTGTCGATCGCGCTGACTCGCCGCCTGACCTGTGATTCCAACAGTGGACGACTCAGCAGATGAATGACGACCGATGCCGGGTCGCTGAATTTTCCGGATCGGTTGAGTTCGTGGCCGGACACCCGAATGGACACCCGAGACAGGTCCCGGTCGTCGCACACCGTCGCGCCGGCGGCGACGAGTTCGCCTATTATCCCCGGAAATAACTCTTCCAGCTCTTGCGCACCGCGACTCCAGAGAGCGTGGAAATGCCGGCCCTGCGGAACTCCCCGCCGGTTGTCGGCAGCATCCGACAACTTGTCCCGTTCGACCACCGTCACCGTCTCGTAGAAGTCGGCAAGCACCCGAGCGGCGAGCAATCCACCCATCCCCGCGCCACAGACAACAGCCCGCTCACCAAGCTTGCTCACCGATATTCCCTTCGCTAACGAGCGAATCCCCCCACCGCGGGAACCGTCATGCGGGCCCACCGTAGGTAAATAGTTTGAAAATTAGGCCAAATTTGGGAAGGGCCATGCGGGTTGGCAGAAATTCAACCGTTAGGTCTTGCTGCCCGCCATGACGAGATCGCCGAAGGCGACCGCCGCAAGATCCGGTCGCAGCACACTGAGTTCCTCGAGTTCTTCGTCGGCGCGCCGCTCGACGAGCAGAGGAATGAAGCCACGCACCCGACTGGATTGGAACTGCGCATAAGCATGCCGCACGACCGCAGCGACATGATCTTGCGGAAGAGCTGTGTATTTCTTTGCCAAACGACGTTCAACGTCGCCGATCATTACCCGCTCTTCTTGAGGCACCCCGATATTCTTGCGCCCGCCCCCAGTAGTGGTCAAGATGGGTTTTGTAAACGGTTTGTTGTGTAAATCGTTGGATGAAAACACTTTTGCTGTGAGGGCGTCGCGAGTATAGTCACCGCCAGGTCTGCGTGCGGACCAGGGTTTTTTGTGGCCTCAGTCCCGCAGAAACGGCCGGGTCGCCAATAAGTACACCGCGAAGGCGGCCACCGGAGCCAGCAACGGCAACCATGGCAGCTGCAGCGGAAAGGCCGTCGCGACCAGGCCGGCGAACGCGAATCCCACCGCCCCGGCCATCGTCGCCCCGCTGACATTGGCCAGCCCGGCGCCGCTGCCGGCCGCATGCCGCAGTACCAGGTAGACGGCCGCGGCCAATCCGGACACCGCGGCCAGCGTGGCCGCAGAATCCGACAGCGCGATCACCGCCACCGTAAGCAACACCGCAAGGGTGGCAACCTGGCGAAACAGGGTTCCGGCCAACACTGCGACCACCGCCGCCGTCGCCGCGATCAGGGCCGGGCCGTGCGATCCGATCCCGACCGCCGCCACCATCACCAGACCACAGGCGGCCGACAGGACGCGCGCCGCCAGCTGCCCGCCGAGCCCGCTCATCGGCGTCCCGTCACCGGTCGGCGGCGATCGGGCACGGCGCGTATCGATTGATCCAGGGTGCGATCCACTTGCCAGGCGACCACGTCGACACCGACGGTGCCCATGTCGCGGTACATCGCCGACCGCTGCAAGGTCCACATCCGGTCCACCAGCGGGTCCTGCTGAGCCGCGAACGGCGAGCCCTGTAGAACGTCGACCGCCACCACGACGTGGCCGCGCCTGCGCAACTCGATCAGTGACAACGCGAACTCGGTGTCGAGCAGCGTGGAGAACGCGACGACGATGGCACCCGGCGGGATAGCTGCCCGCGGTGCCAATGTCCCAGTGGTGGTTTCGAATTCGTCACCGGCGGCAAGCACGGTGTCGAGCACCCGATAGAACTGACGCTGCCCGATGTCGGCGCCCAGCCATCGGGGCCGACCACCACCGAGCGCGACGATGCCGGCCCGATCACCATTGCGCAGCGCGGTCTGTACCACCTGCGCGGCACCGCGCACCGTCCGCTCGGTGGAGGCCGTCGCCGGGCCGGCCGGCTGCGGATAGCCATCGATGAGCACCACCACGTCGGCGGACCGGTCGGTCAACCGCTGTGTCACATGCAGGCGGCCGCGGCGGGCGCTCACCGGCCAGTTGACGGTACGCAGCTGATCACCGGGCACATAGGTGCGGATGTCGGCATACTCGACGCCGCGGCCGATGTGCCGGGTCAGGTGGGTGCCCAGCCGATCGAGCAGCTCGGTCTGCGGCAGCCCGGTCGGTTGTGGAGGCGTGTTTGGAAAAACGGTCACATCGGCTGCGTCGACGGTGCCGGTGCCGGTCAACAATCCGCCATGCGCGACGGCCCTGACTGCAGCCCGAACGGGATAACGGCCCCAGCGTTCGGCTGTGGTAGCCACCGCCTGTCGCTGGCGAGATGCCCGATCCAGAACGTCGAGCCGCATCCCTTCCACAGCTGACACTGTGAGTTCTACTGCAACACCGTAGGTTTCAGTGGTCGCCCACACGGTCAGCTGCGCCTGCTCGGTTTCGAAGCATCGCTGCGAACCCGGCTCCGCGTGCACGTTGACCTTCGGTAGCGGCTGCTGCCAGCTGATCGAGCACAGCACACCAAGCAACGGCGCCGCGAATGCAATCAGCTGCCAGCGCGATCCGATCAAGGCGAGGGCCAGCGCCAGTGCGGCACAGGTCGCTACTGCGCGTGTCAATGATGATGCACGCCAATGTAAATGAGCTTCTCGGGTCTCGATCACATCGGTTGCGTCGCTTACTGCGGTCCGCCGCCGGTTCGGGGAACCGGCAACCGCCGTAGCAGTTCTTCGATGATGTCGGAGCCTTGGATCTTGCGGACCCACATCTCCGGTCGCAGGGTGATCCGATGCGCCACGGCGGGGGTTGCGAGCGCTTTGATGTCTTCGGGGATCACGTAATCGCGGCCAAGCAGCAGAGCGCGGGCGCGAGCGAGCTGGACCAGGTCGAGCTCCGATCGGGGGCTGGCGCCCACCGCCACTTGAGGGTGGTGACGGGTCGCAGCGGCCAGCGAGACCACGTAGTGCAGGACGTCCTCGTGCACACTCACCTGTTCGACCGACTCGCGCATGGCCAGCAGATCATGTGCGTCGACTACCTGATTGACCGTCGGCTCGGCCGAGCCGCGCTCCAGACGGCGGCGCAGCATCGAGGTTTCGTCGCGCTCGGAGAGGTAGCGCAGTTCAAGCCGGACCGCGAAGCGGTCCAGTTGCGCCTCGGGCAGCGGGTAGGTGCCTTCGTATTCGATCGGGTTGTCGGTGGCCAAAACAATGAATGGCTCGGGCAGCGGATGCGTCACGCCGTCGATGCTGACCTGGCCCTCGGCCATCGCCTCCAGCAGAGCCGCCTGGGTCTTGGGCGGTGTGCGGTTGATCTCGTCGGCCATCAGCAGGTTGGTGAAGATCGGCCCCGGACGAAAGTCGAAGCGACCCGACTGCATGTCGTAGACCGTCGAGCCGAGCAGGTCCGCGGGAAGCAGATCGGGAGTGAACTGCACGCGGGTGAAACCCAGCCCGAGCGCTGCCGCGAAGGACCGGGCAATCAGCGTTTTGCCGAGGCCGGGTAGATCTTCGATCAGTACGTGCCCGCGGGCGAGCACCGTGGTGAGGATCAGGTTGAGCGCAGACCGCTTTCCCACCACAGCGCGCTCGATCTCGTCGAGAACGGCCACCGCGCGGGCCGTTGTTGTAGCCGCGGGCTTGGTCATTGTGGAGCCATCTGCGAGGTCATCTCCGAGTCGTACCCTCCGTCATACCTGTTGCCCATTCATACCTGTTCCAACCGTTCCAGGATTTCCGCGAGCGTCGCTCGGCCCGGCCCGGGTTCGCGCGCACCGGTTGACGCGACGTTGTTGGGATTCACCCACGCCCACAGTTGCGTGCCGAATAGCATTCGGCCGGTGGCGTCGAACGCCGCTGGATCTTTGGCCTGGCTTTGGCCGGTGGTAATCGCGAACCGCCGGGCCAGCATCGGACGCAGGTGGCGGTCCCAGTCGGCTCGGGTGGATTCCGAACGGTGGATCAGCGTCTCAGTTCTCGATAGCCAGCTACGCAACGATTCCTCGAGGGCGTTCGGGGCTGCGACGGGCGGCGATTCGACGCCGCGGCCGAGGACCTGGCGCACGTTGACCAACGCGAACAACGCCGCGAGCCCTGCTGTCCAGAGCACGAATCGACGATCGTGCAGCAGAAGGGTAGCCAGCTCCGCGCTCAATATCACCGAAACACCCAATGCGACAAGCTTTTTCATACCAGGCTCCGCAACTCGGCGAGAACGAGTTCCAGCACGCGCAATGCGCTCGTCCGATGCGCCTCACTCATCACGTGCAGACTGAACCGGGCCTCTTCGAACAAGTTCACCAGCTCGCCGGCGTTGTCGGCATGCAGGGCGCGGTTTTCGACTGCCCGGGCCAGCACCTCTGTGGGCGTATCGAAATCCTGCGGGACGGCCCCTGGAACAAACGCCAGTTCACGTTCCATTGCGGCGTAACACGCGATGATCGCCTGCCGCGGTTCACGGCTGCGGTCCGCGATTTCGGCCAACCCGATTTCGGCTGCCCGCACCAGCGACTCGGAGGTGACCATCGGCATGGGTGGCGGAGCCGGCGGTTCGGCAGCGACAACCGGCGCCGGCATGACGCGCCGCCGGCGCACGGCGACAACGGCGCCCGCGACGGCCAGCACCAGCAGTGCCACCGCGGTGGCGATCAGGTAGCGCAACATGTCGCGATCTCCGCCGACGTCCGGCGGCTTGGCAGCCGGCGGCGCGTTGTTGGCAGGCCCGGGGGCGCTTGATACCGGTGCGGTCGGCGCCTGATCGGCAGTGTGCTGCACGATGAAATGCGATAGCAGCCATACCGTCAGCAGCCACGCAACGAGCACCGCGGTCCCGATCACCAACACCTGCCAAGCCGGTCGGCCCCGGCCGTCGGAAAACCGTTGCGGCAGGCTGCCGGCGGTGGGCGCCGCGTTCCGCGGGCCGCGAAGCCGGACGATGACCGCAACCGCCACGATAATCACCGACACGCTGAGCATGGCGATCACGTAGACCAGCGACGCGCCGCTGTCGGGTGGGCTTTTGGGTGCCGCACGCTCGGCACCCGGGAGATACCCGCGCAATGACGCCGCGATGACGATCAACAGCACGATCACGGCGACCACGCGGCCCGTCGCCCTATCAAACATTGGCACACCACTCGACCGGTTGCCTGCCGCTGTTGCGGCATTTCGTTTGCCCATCCTGGCACGTCGTCCGCCTGCACTGCCAGTGATCGGTGCAGTTGCCCCGATTCCCGGCCGGACTATCGGTTGCGCTCGGCGACCTCGGCAAGCCGGTCCAGCGATGCCCGAAGCCTGTCCGGCGTTGTACGGCGGGCGCGTGGTAGGCGATTGCTGTCGGTCAGTCGGGACCAGTCATAGGTGTGGGCGACCCGCGTGCGGGAGTCGGCCAGTGGTTCGAGCTCCCAGCGCCACAAATGCCCCGGCGGTCGCCGACCCGATTCCGAGGGGAGCCAGGCGATGCGCCGGCCCTCTTCGAACTCCACGACGTGATTCTCGCGGACACTGCCACCGATGAGCGTCACGACGAAGACGTCTCCGACGCTTCGAACCCGTTGCTCTGGTTCGGCTTTGGCGAGGTTGTCATTGCCGTCCCACAGTGGCTGCTGCGAGGGATCGGCGATGAGTTCGAAGATTCGATCGACGCTCGCGGCGATCTCACGGCTCGCGCTCACCACGCGCGGGACATCGGTGTCGTCGGCCATGGCTTATCGAAGCGAGGGTTGCGGCGACCGGTGATACGCCGTGAGGTAAGCCGGCGGCGACACCGCGGGGTCCTGGTCGTCGGCGGGCACGGGTGTGCCTGCCGTCAGGGTCAGTGGCACTACCCCGGCCCAGTGCGGCAACGCGGTGTCCGGCTCGTCGTCGACCGGCCCCCCGTCCCGCACCTTGGCGGAGGCCTCGACGAGGTCGAGCGCAAGCACGGCCGTGGCCGCGAGTTCGCGGTTGTTCGGAGGTCTGCAGTCGGCGGACCGGCCCGGCGCGACGTGATCGAGCAGGGCCGCCAACGCACGCCGTTTCTCGGGCCGGTCTTGCACCAGGCGTGCACTGCCCACCACGACGACCGACCGGTATTGCAGGGAATGGTGCAGCGCCGCGCGCGCCAGCACCAGGCCGTCCACCAGGGTGGCGGTGACGCAGACCGGCAGGCCCTCCGGCGACCCGGCGGCCGCGAGCATCGGGCCGCTGCCGGTGGACCCGTGCAGGTACAAGATTTCGCCGCGCCGCACGTGCGTCGTCGGTAACACCACTGGCCGCGCGGCGGCGAGGTACCCGACGTGGCAGATCAGTGCCTCGTCGAGGATCCCGTGGACAGTTGCCCGGTCGTAGCGGGCACGCTCCCGATATCGGGTGGGCACTGTGCGCGGTGTGGGCTGGTACGTCGGTGATGCCACCCTTGCCTCCGCATTTGTACTAGTACATAATTATCTATGTGTCAGGACAATACACCATTCGTGGTGCGGGCGCGGAGGCGATTGCCACCGACATCGAGGAGTCCATTTCCGCAGGCAACCTGGCGCCCGGGGCCGAGTTGCCGCCCATCCGGAAGCTGGCCAAGCAACTCGACGTCAATGCCAACACAGTTGCCGCCGCGTACCGGCTGTTGCGCGAACGCGGTGCCGTCGAGACTGCGGGCCGACGCGGCACCCGGGTGCGGGACCGGCCGGCGACCACGCCCCGCTCGCTGCGTGGGTTCACCGTTCGGCCGGGGGTGCGAGATCTTTCCACCGGCAACCCGGATCCGGCGCTGCTGCCGATCGCCGTCACGCGCGCCGGCTCGCGGCGGCGGGTTCCGGTGCTCTACGGGGAACCCGCGGTGTCGCCCGAACTGGCCGAACACGCGCGTGCGTCGCTGACCGCCGACGGCGTTTCGGCCGAGCACATCGCCGTAACCGCCGGGGCTCTGGACGGCATCGAACGCGTCCTCACGGCGCATCTACGGCCCGGCGACCGGGTGGCGGTCGAGGATCCGGGGTGGGCCAATCTTCTAGATCTGCTTGCCGCGCTGGGTCTTTCGGTCGAGCCGGTAAGGGTTGACGACGACGGGCCGCTGGCCGGCGATGTGGCGCGGGCGCTACGTCGTGGTGTGCGGGCGTTCGTGGTGACCACCCGAGCGCAGAACCCGACCGGCGCTGCCGTCTCCGCCGCGCGTGCGACCGAACTGCGCGAACTGCTGGCCGATCACGCCGACGTGCTGCTGATCGAAGACGACCACTGCGCCGGTATCGCCGGCGCGGCGCTGCACACCCTGGCCGGTACGACCCGACATTGGGCGTTCGTGCGGTCGGTTGCCAAGGCATACGGCCCCGACCTGCGGCTGGCACTGCTGGCCGGCGACCACCGCACGGTCGAGCGGGTGCACGGGCGGCTGCGGCTGGGACCGGGTTGGATCAGCTACCTGCTGCAGGATCTTGCCGTCAGCTTGTGGCGCGACAGGGCGGCAACACGCCTGGTGCACAAGGCCGAAACCGTCTACACCCGCAATCGCACCCTGCTGCACAGAGCGCTGTCGCAGCGCGGTGTGCCCTCGCACGGCCGATCCGGGCTCAACGTCTGGATTCCGGTGCCCGACGAAACCGTGGCGATCACCGGGCTACTCGGCGCGGGCTGGGCCGCGGCGCCGGGAACCCGGTTCAGGATCGCCACGCCGCCGGGAATGCGGATAACCGTCTCCAGCCTCGATGCCACCGAAATCGATCCGCTCGCCGACGCGGTTGCCGAGGCTTTGCGTGCCGTCGGGCGCGCCAGCGTGTGAGTGCAGAGTTATCCACAGTTGGCCGTTGATCCACAGTGCGGGGTTTGGGCTGGTGCTGGGGGCTGGTTTGTCGGGCCGGTTCGTAGCGTCGAAGTATGGGTCCAGTAGTCGGAACCGAGCAGGCGCGGGAACGGATCAGCGCCGCCCTCGATGCGATTGACGCTGCCCATCAACGGTTGCGTGATACGTCTTCGGACCTGCTGGGCAACACGTTTCGTGTTGACGTTGCTGAGCGGCTGGAGACCCAAGAACGTACCAACCGCGGGCTGATGTATCGATTCTTCGGCGAGATCGCCGACCCGCCCGACGAGTCCGGGTCGATCGCAGCGATGCGAGCCGCACTGTGGGCACGACTGCGCATCACGCCGGGCGAGATCACCCGTCGGTTCAAACTCGCCGCCCGGATTCGGCCGCGCCGGTCGTTGACCGGCCCGCCGGTGGCTGCGGAGTTGCCGGCGTTGGCCGCGGCCGTGCAGGCCGGCGCGATCGGCGACGACCACATCCGGGCGGTGTGCCGAGCCATCGACGTGCTGCCCGCCCGCGTGTCGCCCACCGACGTGAGCATCGCCGAGCGCAAACTGGTCGAACAGGCCACCCAAGTCGATGCCGGCGTCGTGATCAAACTCGGTCAACGCATCGCCGACTACCTCAATCCCGACGGCCTGTTCACCGACGACGACCGCGCCCGGCGCCGCGGCCTGTACCTCGGGCCCGCAGGGCCCGGACGGCATGTCTCGGCTCTCGGGCTTGCTCGACCCCCAGGCCCGCGCCTACTTCGAGGCCATCGACGCCGCAGTGCGCCCGGGTCGCCACCTCCCCGAGAGTAACGATCCGGAGGCGCGCGATGATCGCACACCGGCGCAGCGCTGCCACGACGCGGTGAAACTCGGCCTAGCAACCGCGATCGCTTCGGGTGGACTCGGGGTGCACCGCGGCCACCCGGTCACCGTGGTCATCACCACCACACTGGCCGAACTCGACCGGGCCGCCCACGCCGCCGCCGACTCCTCGGTCCCGATGCCAGCGCCCGCCAGGACCGGCGGCGGCTCCCGGTTGCCGATGCGCGATGTGATCGACATGGCCGCCAACGCCATTCATTACCTTGCGGTGTTCGACGACCACACCCAACGGCCGCTGTATCTGGGCCGTCAAAAACGCATTGCCACCGCCGACCAACGCTTGATCTGCCATGCCCGCGACCGCGGCTGTACCCGCCCCAATTGTCTGGTGTCGGGGTATCGCTGCGAGGTGCACCATTCACCGGACTGGGCCGGCGGCGGCCGCACCGATGCCGACAAGCTGTACTTCGGGTGCGGCCCACACCACGCCATGGCAACCCGCGGCGAACTGCGCACCGCGGTCACCAAGAGCGGGCGACTCGGATGGACCGACGGCACCGGCCCGCCCGAAATCAACCACGCCCATCACCCCGAGGAACTCCTACACGGCGACCCCGACCCACCCGAAGAGCGTTAACGTGGAGTCCGATGATCGGCGATCGTTGGAACGTGACGGACGACGAGGTGGCCCGGCGCTATCCATGCGATGACTTCGTCGATACGCCGACTCTGCAGGCATGGCGAGGCGTTACCGTGCACGCCACACCGGAAAAGCTGTGGCCGTGGGTTGTCCAGATCAGGGTCGCGCCTTACTCCTACGACTGGATCGACAACCTAGGCCGCCGCTCGCCCCAGCAGTTGACGGGTTTACCCGAGCCCGTCGTTGGCGAGCCGTTCAGCACTGCGGCAACGCGGCGCGTCGGTCGCATTCTCGCCGTCGAGCGACCCACACAGCTCACTGGCGAGATCATGGGAGCCTGCATGTCCTATGTGCTGGTGCCGGATGGCCAGACGACGCGGCTGTTGCTGAAAATCGTTACCGCGATGAGCCGCTGGCTGGCCCCCGGACTGTCCGTCGGCGATCTGATCATGGCTCGCCGCCAACTACTGAACCTCAAGCGCCTCGCCGAAGGTACCTAGCCGCCTGCCGCAGTGTCGTCACGCTGGAACGAGCTGAAGCTGCCGTCGAGCACCTGCAGGTGACCGATCGTTCGCCCGGTCACGACCTCGGGATCCACCAACGCCAATTCCACCGCCGCCTGCGCGAACTGGTCAGCCTGCGCCACGTCATCGAAATCGCGGGCGTAGTACGAAAGCCCCGGCGTCATAATCGGTTTGGACGGCGACAGCGCATTGACCGCGATGTTATGGCCCTGCAGGTCGTAGGCCGCACACCAGGTCAAGTGTTCCAGCGCCGCCTTGGATCCGCCGTAGCCGGGCAGCACGCCGCCGCTGCGGTCGGGATACGGCCCGTCACCCGGCAACCGCGATGCGACGGAGCTGATGTTGATGATCGAGCCGCTCTTGGCGGTGATCATGTCGGTGCAGACCAGCTGGATCAGCTCGTAGGCCGCGAACACTGCGATCTCGAAGTGCCGCCGGTACGCGGCCAACGGTGTTCCGAGCAGCGGCGGCCAATCGGGTTTGGCCGCAGCCGCAGCCGCAGCCGCTTGGGCCGGTTTGGCGCGCGGCTGGTCACCTGGCCTCGGTGGTCGGCCGGGCGCGGTGAACGCCGCGTTGTTGACCAAAATCGTGATGGGGCCCAATGCATCTCGCGCCTGACCGACGAGCCGACCGATATCGTCGCGGTCGAGCAGGTCGGCCCGGATGGCGACCGCGCGTCCACCGGCCGACTCGATGTCGGCGACGGTCTCGCCGATAGTCCCGGGCAACCGCTCGTCCCAAACACTTTCGGTGCGACCGATCACCGCCACCGCCGCGCCCCGAGCTGCCAGCGCCAACGCGATTGCCCGGCCCAAGCCGCGGCTGGCGCCGGTGACGATCGCGGCCCGGCCGTCCAGTCGTCCGGTCACCGGCCCGACCCTACATCTCGGGTGACGCCGTGAACGAGGATGGCAGTGGTCTGATCCACCCATGCGTCGTCGAGCTCCTCGTCCGGACGCAGCAGCAGCCGCAACAGCGTCGCTCCTCCGATCAATTCGATCAGCCGGTCCGGGTCGACGTCGCGATGCACTTCGCCGCGGCCCACGCCCTCGTGCAGCCGCGCCCGCACGGCGGTGAACAGCTCGACGAACCGCGACATCACCCGGGCGTTGAGCTCGGAGTCGGCACTCATGTCGGCGACCAGGCCGGGCAGCGCGGCGCGCACCACCGGGGTGGTGAACACGTCCCGCGCGGCGGCGATCATCGCCCGCACATCCGCAGCCATGTCGCCTGCCGGAGCCACCAGCGCCGTGGGCGCGACCGGAAACGCGGCCTCGTGCACCAGTTCGGCCTTGCTCGACCACCGGCGATACAGCGCCGTCTTGGTTGTTCCCGCGCGTTCGGCAACCGCGGCCAACGTGAGGTTCGAATAACCGATTTTCACAAGCAGATCCGCGGTCGCCGTCAATATGGCAGCGTCGATACGCGGATCACGGGGCCGTCCGGCACCCGGGGCCTTGTCAACCGAAGGCGGGTCTGCTTTCATAACGCTACCTACCGTATCGTAATTGCCTCATGAAGGAGGCACCTGTGGCCAATGAACCTGTGCTTGACAAAGTCGACAAACTGCAGCGCTCCAGCCGCGACGTCACGACGCTGCCCGCGCTGCTGTCGAAATGGTTGTCAACCGTGCTGCCCGGCGGAGCGACACCACAGGTGACCATTGAAAGCGGGGTCGACTCGACCGGTATGTCGTCGGAGACCATCATCTTCTCTACCTGCTGGGAGCAGGACGGCCAGCCGGTGACGCAGAAGCTGGTGGCCCGGGTGGCGCCCACTGCCGAGGATGTCCAGGTTTTCCCGACGTATCGGCTCGACCACCAGTTCGACGTGATACGGACGGTCGGCGAACTGACCGATGTGCCGGTCCCCCGGGTGCGCTGGCTCGAGCCGACCGGCGAGGTGCTGGGCACACCCTTCTTTTTGATGGACTACGTCGAGGGTGTGGTGCCGCCCGATGTCATGCCGTACACCTTCGGCGGCAACTGGTTTGCCGACGCGGCGCCCGAGCGTCAGCGCGAACTGCAGGACGCCACCGTCGAAGTGCTGGCAGCACTGCATTCAATCCCCAACGCGGAAAAAACTTTTGAGTTTCTATCCGAAGGCCAGCAGGGCGACACCGCGCTGCGCAGACACTTCAACTGGGTGCGGTCCTGGTACGACTTCGCGGTGCCCGACATCGGGCGATCACCTTTGCTGGAACGAACTTTCGCATGGCTGGAAGACCATTGGCCGCAGCAGGTAGCCTCCAGCGAACCGGTGCTGCTGTGGGGGGACGCCCGGGTGGGCAACGTGTTGTACCGCGACTTTCGGCCCGTGGCGGTGCTGGACTGGGAGATGGTGACGCTCGGCCCGCGCGAGCTCGATGTCGCGTGGATGATCTTCGCGCACATGGTCTTTCAGGAGCTGGCTGGATTGGCAACGCTGTCGGGCTTGCCCGACGTGATGCGTGAAGACGACGTCCGCGCCACCTATCAACAACTGACCGGCGTCGAAATCGGCGACCTGCACTGGTTCTACGTCTACTCCGGGGTGATGTGGGCTTGCGTGTTCATGCGCACCGGCGCCCGGCGAGTGCACTTCGGGGAAACCGAGAAGCCGGACAACGTGGAATCGCTGTTCTACCACGCCGGACTGCTGAAGCGTCTCATCGGAGAGGATCAGTAATGCTCGGACCGCTCGACGAGTTCCCGGTTCATCAGTTTCCCCAGCCAATCGCGTGGCCGGGCTCCTCGGACCGCAACTTCTACGATCGCTCCTACTTCAACGCCCACGACCGCACCGGGAACATCTTCGTGATCAGCGGCATCGGCTATTACCCCAACCTTGGGGTCAAGGACGCGTTCGTCCTCATCAGACGCGGCGATACCCAGACGGCGGTGCATCTTTCGGACGCCATCGACTCCGACAGGCTCAACCAGAACGTCAACGGATACCGGGTCGAGGTCAGCGAGCCGCTGCGCAAGCTGCGGTTGGTCCTCGACGAAACCGAAGGCATCGCAGCGGATCTCACCTGGGAAGGCCTATTCGACGTCGTCCAGGAGCAGCCGCACATTCTGCGCTCGGGTAACCGGGTGACGCTCAACGCGCAGCGGTTCGCCCAACTCGGCAGCTGGAGCGGACGGATCGTCGTCGACGGGCAGGAGATCGCCGTCGACCCCGCCACCTGGATCGGCAGCCGCGACCGGTCCTGGGGCATCAGGCCGATCGGCGAGCCCGAACCCGCGGGCCGGCCCGCTGATCCGCCGTTCGAGGGGATGTGGTGGCTGTACATGCCGATGGCGTTCGACGACTTCGCCGTCGTGCTGATCATCCAAGAGGAGCCCAACGGATTCCGTTCACTCAACGACTGCACCCGCATCTGGCGCGACGGCCGCGTCGAGCAGCTGGGCTGGCCGCGAGTCAAGATCCACTACCGCTCCGGCACCCGCATCCCGACCGGCGCGACGATCGACGCGACCGCCCCCGACAGCACCCCGGTCCACTTCGACGTGGAGTCCAAGCTGCCCGTCCCCATCCACGTCGGCGGCGGCTACGGCGGCGACTCGGACTGGATGCACGGCATGTGGAAGGGCGACAAGTTCGTCGAGCGGCTCACCTATGACATGACCGACCCGGCGATCGTCGCGCGATCCGGCTTCGGCGTGATCGACCACGTGGGCCGCGCGGTGTGCCGCGACGGCGACGGCAATCCGGCGGAGGGTTGGGGTCTCTACGAGCACGGCGCGTTGGGCCGCCACGACCCGTCCGGATTCGCCGACTGGCTAACGGTGGCGCCCTAGCCTTTTCGCGCCAGCTCGTCGATGATCGCGGACAGCGTGTCGAGGCCCATCGGTCCCGGCTGATAGAGGAAAACCGTGTCGGCGACACCGTCGACGCGGTCGCGGATGTGTCGTGCGACGTCGGCCGGGGTGCCGCAGGCCGCGATGGTGTGCAGCATCTCGTCGTCGATCAGTCCGCCCATCTCCTGCCAGCGGCCCTGCTTGGACAACGCGTTGAGCTCGGGCTGCAGATCCGCCCAACCATGCGCGGCCAGCACCGGCCGATACGCCGGGGTCGACCCGTAGAACGCCAACAGCCGACGTGTCCGCGACGTCCGCCTGCTCACGTTCGGCGTCGGTGCCACCTGCGGACACGATGATCTCCGGCAAGATCGCCAAGTCGCCGGTTTGGCGGCCGGCGGCACGCAGACCCTCGCGCACCGACGGCATCGTGTGCTCGTGCAGAAACCGTTTCGAGCCGAACGGCATCACCAGCAACCCGTCGGCGTGCTCGGCGACGGCGCGGGTCAGCCGCGGCCCGAGCGCGCCGACGTAGATCGGCGGCGGGCCGTACGGATTCGGACCCGGATTGAAGGTTGGCGTCATCAGCGTGTGCCGGTAGTAGTCGCCGCGGAAATTCAACCGCTCGCCGGAATTCCACGCCGCGAAGATCGCGCGCAACGCCGCGATCAGCTCGGTCATGCGGGCCACCGGCTTGTCGAACTGGGTGCCGAAGCGCTTCTCGATCTGTGTGCGAATCTGGGTGCCGAGGCCGAGTATGAAGCGGCCGGAGCTCAACAGCTGGTGATCGTTAGCTTGATGCGCCAGGTGAATCGGGTTGCGCGGAAACGCGATAGCGACATTGGTCATCAGATCCAGGCCGCCCACGGTGGCCGCCAACGTCAGCGGCGCGAACACGTCGTGCGCTCCTTCGAAGCTCGCGACGCCACTGGCACCGGCGTCGCGCAGCTCCCGCGCGCGGTCGACTGCGTCGGTCAGCCCATACAAAGCGGTGAAGACTTTCAACGCCGATTCACCTTACGCAGCACCCATGCGGTTGACTAAGGGGCATGCCCGACGCAACCTGGACCGCCGATGTCGTCGTGGTGGGGGCCGGTTTCGCCGGCCTCGCCGCGGCCCGCGAACTGATGCGACTCGGACACGATGTGCTCGTACTCGAAGGCCGCGATCGAGTGGGCGGACGCTCGCACACCGGCCACGTCGCCGGCATCCCGGTCGATATGGGCGGCACGTTTGTCGGCCCGACGCAAGACGCTGTGCTGGCGCTGGCCGACGAGCTCGGCATCCCGACCGTCCCGACTTACCACGACGGCGCCAACCTGATCCGCTGGCGCGGCATGGTCCGCTCGTACAGCGGCACCATCCCGCGGCTGTCGCTGGGGGGTCTCATCGACATCGGCCGGGTGCGTTGGCAATTCGAGCGGATCGCCCGAACGGTGCCGCTGAGAGAACCGTGGTCCGCCCGGCGCGCCGCTCGCCTCGACGGGCAGTCGCTGGGCGACTGGTTGCGGTCGGTGCGCGCCGGGGCCACCGCACGCGATCTGCTGGCCATCATGGCGCGGGTGACCTGGGGATGCGAACCCGACGATGTGTCGATGCTGCACGCCGCCCGCTACGTCCGAGCGGCCGGTGGTCTGGACCGGCTACTCGACGTGGAAAACGGTGCCCAGCAAGATCGTTTCCCGGCCGGCACGCAGCAGATTGCCGACGCGTCTGCCGCGGAGCTCGGCGACCGGGTCGTGCTGGAGGCCGCAGTGCGACGCATCGATTGCCACGACGGCGGGGTGAGCGGTCACCTGCGACAAGGGCCGCGCCGACGCCCGGTTCGTCATCGTCGCGATACCGCCGGCTCACCGCAGCTCGATCGAGTTCACTCCCCCACTGCCCGCCGAATACGAGCAACTCGCCAAGCGGTGGCCGCAGGGCCGACTGTCCAAGGCGTACGCCGCCTACGCGACCCCGTTCTGGCGCAGCAACGGGTTCTTCGGGCGAGGCGCTGTCCGACGAGGGCCCGGTGTTCATCACCTTCGACGTGAGCCCGCGCCCCGATGGACCGGGCATCCTGCTGGGGTTCGTCGACGCCCGCACCTTCGACGAGCTCCCCGCCGATCAGCGTCGCCAGCGCGCGCTGCAATGCTTCGCGTCGCTGTTCGGCGACGAAGCGCTGAAGCCACTCGACTATGTCGATCATCGTTGGGGCGCAGAAGAATTCGCGCCGGGCGGCCCGACTGCTGCGGTGCCACCCGGCTCGTGGACGAGCTACGGGCCCTGGTTACGCCGCCCGGTCGGGCCGATTCACTGGGCCGGCACCGAGACCGCCGACGAGTGGACCGGCTTCCTCGACGGTGCGGTGCGCTCCGGGCAACGGGCAGCCGCTGAGGTCGCCTCGCGGTTCTGAGCGGCGGTTACCAAGCCCGGCTATGAGCTGATACGTCGGCTGCCGGTGAACGGCTCGGCGAGCGCGCGCAGCTCCCGGTTGACTTCGGCGGGGCGTTCCAGCATCGCGCAGTGTCCGCCGGGCAGCACGACGAGCCCGAGCAGGTTGGGCGTGGCCGCGGCGATCCGCCGGGCCTGGATCAGCGGCGTCAGCCGGTCGCGTTCGCTGCCGATGACCAGCGTCGGGACGGTCAGACCGGTGAGGCTGATGTGTCGACGCTGCAACGCGTCGACAAGAGCCCTGCCGCAGCCGCCACGTCCTAACGGCGATGTGGCGTTGAACAACTCGTGAATCAGGGCGCTGACGTGCGGTTCGGCGTCGGCGCCCACCGCCAGCATCGAGATCATCTCGCGGGTGGCGCGCCGCACGGCCGGCGGTACGGTGAACGAGCCGAAGATGTTGACCAGGGCCCGCCCACCAAACACCCGGACCGCCGCCAACGGCGCCGGAACGGGCAACACCTTCACTTCGCGCAGCAGATCACCGGTAGTGGTATTGATCAGCGCGACGGCGTCCGCCCGCGTTTCGACCTTGTGGCGGAAGCGGTCCGACCAGGCGGCGATGGCCATGCCGCCCATCGAATGCCCGGCAATGACGGCGCGCTCGCCCGGGGCGAGGGTGGCCTCGAGCACCGCGTCGACATCTGCTGCCAGGTGGGCAAGGCTGTACCCTCCGCGCCCGGGAACCCCGCTGCGGCCATGGCCGCGATGATCGAAGGCGATCACCCGGTATTCGGTCGCCAGCTCGGCGATCTGGTGGGTCCACACCCGAATAGCGCAGGTGATGCCGTGCGCCAGCACGATCGGATAGCCGTCCTCGGGCCCGAATACCTCGGTGTGCAGGCGAGTGCCGTCCGGGGCGCGGACGGGGACGGTGCGGCTGGGCGGCAGTTCAACCGGTGAAGTCGCCGATAACGAGCCCACCGTGCGGGCCGATCGTTGAGAACTCATAGCGGCTCCCCTCCGGACGCGGCAGCGTTGCCGCGTGGCGCGAGTGTATCCGAGCGGACCACTCAAAACGGGCCAAAATGTCCCGGGCACAGATTCTTTGCGCAGCAAGACCTAAATCTGAGCCGCGACCTGGGGTTTAGCAGTCCCACGAAGGCGGCACTCCCGGAGATCCCGAATTGAAACTTTATGCCGCACAGCAGCCAATAGACTCTCCCCATCGGGGGATTTGGGCTGGAAGAGGAGCGAAACGATCATGGCCATTGACGCGGACGCCGGAGCCCGCACACCACTCGAGGACGACTTCCAGAGGGATGTCGCGGCTACCCAGCGATACTTCGACAGCCCGCGGTTCGACGGAATCACTCGCCTGTATTCCGCGCGACAAGTCGTAGAGCAGCAAGGCACCATCCCGAGCGATTACATTGTGGCGCGAGCGGCGGCGGAGGCGTTCTACCCCCGGCTGCGCGAGCTTTTCGCCCAGCGCAAGAGCATCACCACCTTCGGCCCCTACTCACCGGGGCAGGCAGTGACCATGAAGCGGATGGGCATCGAGGGCATTTACCTCGGCGGGTGGGCGACGTCCGCTAAAGGCTCGATCAGCGAAGACCCCGGACCCGACCTGGCCAGCTATCCGCTGAGCCAGGTGCCCGACGAGGCCGCCGGCCTGGTCCGCGCCCTGCTGACCGCCGACCGCAATCAGCAGTACCTGCGGCTGCGGATGAGCGAGGAGCAACGCGCAAGAACGCCGGCGGTCGACTACCGGCCGTTCATCATCGCCGACGCCGACACCGGCCACGGCGGCGACCCCCATGTGCGCAACCTGATCAAACGGTTCGTCGAGGCTGGCGTGCCGGGATATCACATCGAGGACCAGCGCCCCGGCACCAAGAAGTGTGGGCATCAGGGCGGCAAGGTTCTGGTGCCCTCGGACGAACAGATCAAGCGTCTCAACACCGCCCGCTTCCAGCTCGACATCATGCGGGTACCCGGCATCATCGTCGCCCGCACCGATGCCGAGGCGGCCAACCTGCTCGACAGCCGCGCCGACGAGCGTGACCAGCCGTTCCTGCTCGGCACCACCAACCTGAAGATTCCGTCCTACAAGTCCTGCTTCCTGGCGATGGTGCGGCGCTTCTACGAGGCGGGATTCAAGGAGCTCAACGGTCATCTGCTCTACGCCCTGCCCGACGGCGAGTACGCCACCGCCGATGCTTGGCTGGAGCGGCACGGCATCGCCGAGCTGATCGCCAAGGCGGCCGCATCCCCGGACCACGCGCAGCATTCGATCGACGCCGTCTTCGACGAGGTCGAGTCGGCGTTCGTCGACGCGTGGCAGGCCGACGCCCGGCTGATGACCTACGGCGAAGCCGTTGCGGACCTGCTCGAATTCGCCGAGAGCGAAGGCGAATCGCGCGACATGACCGCCGCCGAATGGCGACAGTTCGCCGAGCGTGCGCCGCTGTACACCGCCCGCCAAAAAGCGCGGGAGTTAGGGGCCGACCCCGGATGGGACTGCGAGCCGGCTAAGACACCCGAAGGCTATTACCAGATCCGCGGCGGCATCCCGTACGCGATCGCCAAGTCGCTGGCCGCGGCGCCGTTCGCCGACATCCTGTGGATGGAGACCAAAACGGCAGATCTCGTCGACGCCCGCCAATTCGCCGACGCGATCCACGCGGTGTACCCCGACCAGATGCTGGCCTACAACCTCTCGCCGTCGTTCAACTGGGACACCACCGGGATGACCGACGACGAGATGCGGTCGTTCCCTGAGGAACTCGGCAAGATGGGCTTCGTCTTCAACTTCATCACCTACGGCGGGCACCAGATCGACGGTGTCGCCGCCGAGGAGTTCGCCACCAACCTGCGGCAGGACGGCATGCTGGCGCTGGCTCGTCTGCAGCGCAAGATGCGTCTGGTCGAGTCGCCCTACCGCACGCCGCAAACCCTGGTCGGCGGGCCGCGCAGCGACGCAGCGCTGGCCGCCTCCTCCGGCCGCACGGCGACCACCAAGGCCATGGGCGCGGGCTCCACGCAGCACCAGCATCTGGTGCAGACCGAGGTGCCGAAGAAGCTGCTGGAGGACTGGCTGGCGCTGTGGACCGAGCACTACCAGATTGCGGAAAAGCTTCGCGTGCAACTGCGTCCGCGCCGCGCCGGCTCGGACGTCCTCGAACTCGGCATCTACGGCGCCGGAAAAGAGCCGCTTGCCAACGTGATCGTCGACCCGATCAAGGACCGGCACGGACGCAATATCCTGACCGTGCGCGACCAGAACACGTTCGCCGAGAAGATGCGCAAGAAGAGGCTGATGGACGTCATCCACCTGTGGCTGATTCATCGGTTCAAGCCGGAGATCGTGTACTACGTGACACCGACCGAGGACAACATCTATCAGACCGAGAAGATGAAGTCGCACGGCATCTTCAGCAACGTCTACCAGGAGGTCGGCGAGATCATCGTCGGCGACGTGAACCAGGCGCGCATCGACGAACTGCTGTCACCCGATCGCGAGGCGCTGAGGCGGCTGATCGCCAAGGAGGACTAGCCGGAGCCGATCAGCTCCGGGTGGAATTTGGTTGCCATCCGGCGCATTCCGTCACGCCAGTCGACCACCGTGGCGCCGACCAGTTCGCGCATCCGGCTCGGGTCGGTCGGATTACCGCGCAACGCCTGCTCGCTCTCCTGGAAGACAGGCTCCTTGCCGACGAGCGAGCCGAGGTAGCCGCACCACTCCTGGATGCTGACGACCTGCTCTCCGCACCAGTTGAGCGTGGTCGCCGGAACTGACGCCACCGCAAGCATTTTCGGGATTGTCGCGATGATGTCATCCTCGTGAATCGGGTTGTAACGGGCCGGCCCGCCGGCCGGGACCGGGATCGGGATGCCGCCGAGCATCATCTCCATGTGATAGAACGGCCAGCCGCCGTTATCGCCGTAGGGAACGTTGAGCCGGGCGATGGTGGTCGGCACGCCGAGCACGCGGGCCGTCGTCCTTGCCACTGCCTCGCCCGCGATCTTGGAGATGGAATAGGTCGGAAACAGCGGTTTGTGGTTGTCGCCCAAGGCGGCACGCTCGGTTCGCGGTTCGTCGTCCGGCGGGTCGTAGACGGCACCCGACGAGCAATGCAGGAACGCTTTTGCATTGCGGCAGTGGGCCATGAGCAGCCCGACGGATTCCGCGTTGGCCGCGAGGTCTTTCTCCCAGTTCCCGCTCTTGGCCACCGCCAAGTTGAGCACGTAATCAAAGTCGGACGGGATGCCGGTGAAGTCTCCGGCGGCCAGGTTGACGGTCTCGCACCGCACCCCCGACTTCTCCAGGGCCTCCCGCGCCGCCGCGTTGGTGAACCGGGCGATCCCCCAGACTTCGTTGTCGGCCGCCAGGGCCCGGGCAATGGGACTGGCAACCTGTCCGGTCGGGCCGGTGATCAGGATCTTTGCGCCGCGCATGGGGTGATCCTAGGCCGGGCGCTACGGGCGCATCTCGTAGGCGCCGTCGTAAGCCTTGACCTGCTCCCAGACCCGCGCGAAGCGGTCGGCATCGACTACCGGCTTGCGCACCGCCGACATCGCCCAGTCTTGCTGCGCCGACGTTGAACTCGGCTTGCCGTGCAGCGCGACGACATGTTGGGAGAAATCCCGGATCTGGACGTTGAAGATCTGGTCCACCAGGTCAGCATCGAGTCCGATCAGACCGGCTTGTTCGAGGATCAACTGGCCGTAGACGACCAACGTGAACAGGTGGCCGACGACGAGCAGGAAGTCGAGGTCGCGCATCTGGTCTGCGTCCGGCGCGGCGGTCGCCAGCAGCTCTTTGAGCGCAACAGCCTGTTCATAGAACAGCGCCACATTCGGTATCTTCAGGTGCTTTTCGTAAACTGCTGTCCAGTCGGCGAATTGGACCTTGGATGCGCCGCGGGCTGGGCCCTGCGCCCAGAAGAACACGTCATCGGCCGAATCGTTGCGAGTGCCGATCTCCGGATAGGCCTTCGGGTTGAACATGTAGTTGGGCATGAACTTCAGGATCTGCGCGACGTTGACGTGCACGGTGCCTTCCAACCGAGGCAGTGCGCCGATCAGCCGTGCCACTTCGCAGAAGTACGTGTTCTTCTCGAAACCTTTGGCGGCCAGCACATCCCAAAGCAGGGTGACAACCGTCTCCCCCTCGGAGGTGACTTTGGACTTGGTCACCGGGTTGAACAGCAGGTATCGACGATCATCCAGGCTGGCGCTGCGGAAGTAGTCGATCGCACGGTCGCTGAACAGTTTCATCGCGACCAATCTGGCGTAGGCCTCGACGAAGCTGGCCCGCACGTGCGGAAAGTCGGTGACCGGGTTGCCGTACAGGATGCGGTTATTGGCATGCGTGATCGCCTCGTAGAAGGCGTGCTCGCACATCCCGATCGAGCCGCTGCACAGGTTGAACTTGCCGACGTTGACGGTGTTGAGTGCGGCCGAGAACGCCTCTGGCCCGGTGCACAGGATGTCCTCCTCATGCACCGGGTAGTCGTTGAGCCGGAAGTTGCTGACATACATCTGGCCGTGTACGACGTTGCCGATCAGCTCATAGTTCTGATGGCCGCTGTCGGCGACGAACCACACGTAACCATCGGCGCCCTCGACATCGGTACGGCGGGAGAACACCGACACCATGCCCGCCACGTTGCCGTTGCCGATGTAGTACTTCTCCCCCGACGCGCGAAAGACCACGCCCTCGTCGTCGTTGTCGCGAGCGGGCGTCAGCAGCATGTCGGTGTTGTAGATGTCGGCGCCGTGCTCGCGCTCGGAAAGCGCGAACGCCATCACGCCGCCGGCCTCGAGCTGGGCGGCCGCGCGCTCCTTGGCCTTGATGTTGTCGCTCTGCCAGATCGGCCCGAGTCCCAGGATCGTCACCTGCTCGGCGTACCAGTACGACAGACCGTAGAACCCGAAGATCTCGCTCAGTGCGGCATTGCGCGAGGTGTCCCACCGCTTGTTCGGGTCGCCTCCGCCGTATTCCGACGGGGTGAGGAACGTCGCGAAGATCCGTTCCCGCTTGATGAAATCGAGGAAGTCCGACACCCACGCCGCCTCGAGATCGTCGCGGAGCAGCCTCACTTTGCCGCGGCTTTCGAACCAGTCGATCACCGCGCGGAGTTGACGCCGGGTCTCGGGGTCGAACTGCGACGGGTCGTAGGCATTCGGATCGAAGAGCAGTCCCATGGCTATGCCTTCCCCCCGCGCCTCAAGGCGATGCGGGTCCGGCGTCGAATCTAGCGCTAGTCACCCGGCGGATCTCGAGAAGCTAACGATTTGGCGGTCGGGCGGCGTGGGAACGCGCTCCACCTGGTCAGCCGTGTTCTGGTGGAAGCCTGATGTCGTCGTTTGGGCTTTACACCGGCCGCGCCACCGTTGTCGCGGCGGCATCTTGGGCGCTGTTCGCGCTCGGCGTGCCGGCCGCCGCCGACCCCGCCACCGACGCCCTGGGTTTCGTCGACTCCACAGCACGCTGCGCGACGCCGGACACCGCGGTGGCTTTCGGCAGCACGGCGACCTCGCGGGTGGCGATCTGCAAGACCCAGAGCGGCAAGTTGGAGTATCGCGGCGTGCGGATCAGCGACGGCGCCAAGTTGGTCTTGCCGGCGTCGGCGTCCAGCGACGGCGGATACGTCGCCGAGAGCGACGGCATCACCTACACGGTGACGTCGAGTTCGCTGGTCGTCAGCGAGGGCAGCCAGGTGATCCGCCGGGAATCGATGGTCTATTTCCACGGGTTGAAGACGCCTGCGGCGTCGCCGGGCACCTCAGCGCCCGCCGCGCCGCCGCCCTCGTCGACTCCTACACCGACGACGCCGTTGCCGCCACCGCTGCCCGCCGAAGTGGGCGGCGCCCGACACTAGGGCTGATTCACCGGCGCCGCAGCGGAAATCGATTGGCTCACGGTGTAACTGTCGATGCCTTCGGTGCCGAGCTCGCGGCCGTAGCCACTGTTCTTGACACCGCCGAACGGGGCCGCCGGATCCATGATGTAACCCTCGTTGACGCCGAACGTGCCCGACCGCACCCGGGCCGCCACGCTGTAGCCGCGGTCGACGTCGGAGGTGAAGACCGAGCCGGCCAGCCCGTACTCGGAGTCGTTGGCGATCCGGATCGCCTCGTCTTCGTCACGGTAGGAAATGACGGTCAGCACCGGACCGAAGATCTCTTCGCGGGCGATCCGCATGTCATTGCTCGCATCACTGAAAAGCGTGGGCCGTACGTACCAGCCGGTGTCGAGGCCGTCGGGCATGTGGCTACCGCCGGTCACCAGGCGCGCCCCTTCGCTTTTGCCCGATTCGATGTAGCCGCGGACCCGTTCTTGCTGACGCTTTGCCACCAGCGGGCCGATCTGGGTGTTGGGATCGGCGGGGTCGCCGACCGTCATCGACTCCATCGCCGCCGCCAACGCGTCGACGAACTCGTCCTCGCGGGCCACCGGCACCAGGATGCGGCTCAGCGCATTGCACACCTGTCCGCTGTTGGCGAGGCTGGCCACCTGAATTCCGGCGGCAACGGCCGACGCATCGGCATCGCCGAGCACGATGGCCGCCGACTTGCCGCCCAGTTCGAGGCTGACCTGCTTCAATCCCGCGGCGCAGGCTAGCGCGACTTGGCGACCGGCCGCCGTCGACCCGGTGAACGAAACCTTGTCGATGCCCGGGTGGCCCACCAAAAGCTCACCGACATCGCGACCGCCAGGCACCACGTTCAGCACACCGGGCGGAAGGTCGGCTGCTGCAACCAGATCGGCGAGCAACTGCGCGTCGAGCACCGACTCGGGCGCGGGCTTGAGCACCACCGAACAGCCCGCCAACAGCGCCGGCACGACCTTGGCGACCGTGAGAAACTGCGGCATGTTCCACGGAACCACCGCGGCGACAACGCCTACCGGCTGCTTCAGAATCCGAATGTCCTTGCCGTACAACCCCGGACGTGCCTGCTGCCATTCGTAGCTTTCTGCCAAACCACATAATGCCGAGATCATGGTCAGCGGCAGGCGAACCTGCGCCATTTTGGCGAAGGTGATCGGAGCGCCGATCTCGGCCGAGATCAGCTCTGCCATATCGGCTCGCCGCTCCTTATAGATGCCGGCAAGCCTGGTGAGCGCCGCTATCCGTTCGGAAGGCTGCATACGTGGCCACGGCCCCGTGTCGAAAGCCGCCCGGGCGGCTTCGACAGCCCGATTGACGTCCGCGGGTCCCGCGCAGGCCGCGTGACCGATGACCGCCTCGCTGTGCGGCGATACCACCGTGATGACGGTGTCATAATCCGGCTTGGCATCCGGCTTAGCAATCGGCGGAGTCCACTTTCCGTCGATAAACAGTTGGTTCCTGTCGTACATCCACATTCCTTAGGTGTTGCGACCGCCGTTGACGCCGAGGATCTGTCCGGTGATGTAGCTGGCCTCGTCGGATACGAAGAACGAACATGCGGCGGCGATGTCCTCGGGCCGGCCCACCCGGCGCACCGGGGTGCGATTGATATGGTCCTCCACCGAACCACCGAGCAGGTGCCGACTCTCGGCGCTGCGCAGCATCGGTGTGTCGACGAATCCCGGCGGTACCGCGTTCACCGTGATCCCGCTCGGGCCATATTCCAGCGCCAGCGACTTGGTCAGGCCATTGACCGCCGATTTCGCTGCCACATAGTGCGCCATGAACGGTTGCCCTGAATGCGTGCTCGACGACGAGATGTTGACGATGCGTCCCCACCCGGCCTCGACCATGTCCGGCAGCACGGCCTGGATGGTGTGGAAGACGCCGTTCAGGTTCACATTGATCACCCTGGACCATTCCTGAAACGACATATCCAGGAACTTCTTGAAGCCCTCCACCCCGGCCGCATTGACCAGCGCGAGGATCGGGCCGAACTCTTCGCGGACCGCCGCGACGGCGGCGTCGACCTGGGCTCGGTCGGTGACATCGGCGATGTGGCCGAACCCGTCTTCGGTCGGTGACAGGTCAATGACGGCGACCTGAAATCCGTCGTTGCGCAACCGCTGGGCGACCGCGCGGCCAATCCCTGACGCACCGCCGGTCACGACCGCCGTCTTCAAGCTCGAAAACCAACCTTCCTGAGCGACCGCCCAAACATGCCTATCACTCCCCGTCGACGGCGGTCAAGTGAAGGGTTAGGGTCCGTTGATGGACAGGCCGCCATTTCGCTTCGCCGTGCAGGCGACCAATGCCGCCGGGGGCCACGAGTGGCGCGACACTGTTCGCAAAGTCGAACACCTCGGATACTCAACGCTTTTCCTTGCTGATCATTACCTGGGACCGGGCCCCGCGCAGCGAGCCGCGCACACCCCCCGCCAGGACTTGGCGCCCATCGCGGCGATGGCTGCCGCGGCCGCATTCAGCCAGACGCTGCGCATCGGCTGTCGCGTGTTCTGCATCGACTATCACGTCCCGTCAGTATTGGCCAAGGAAGCGGCGACCCTTGATCTGTTGTCCGACGGCCGGTTGGAAATGGGCATCGGTGCCGGCTGGAGCGAAGTCGAGTACACCGCAATGGGCCTCGAATTCGATCGTCCCGGTCGGCGAATCGCCAAACTCGCCGAGGTGGTCTCCCTCATCAAGGCCCATTGGCAAGGCGACGAACTGGACTGTTCGGGCGACTTTGTTCGGGTGCACGGATACGCGGGAAGACCACGCCCGGTGCAACGGCCGCATCCGCCGATCATGATCGGCGGGGGCGGGCCCCGCGTTCTCTCGCTCGCCGGCCGCGAAGCCGACATCGTCAGCATGTCCACCGTGCCCTTCGTGGCTCGCGACGCCGACGGCCTTGATCCCCAGGCGGTCGCGCAGCGGCGGATCGGCTTCGTACGCGCCGCGGCCGGCGAGCGCTACCGCCATCTGGATGTCGAGAGTTCCCCGTACTTCGCCGAGATCACAGACGACCCCGAGACCGTTCTGGCGGGTGTGGCGGGGTCGACAGGGGCCCCGGTCGAGCTGTTGCGCAACCACCCCAATGTCTTGGTCGGCTCGCCGGAACAGGTTGTGGAAACCCTGTATTCGCGCCGAGAAGAATTCGGCGTCAACTACGTCACGGTGCAGCAGTCGCAAATCGAATCGTTCGCTCCGGTGGTTGCTCTCCTGCACGGACGGTGAGCCTTGACCGCTGCGGCCCGAGGTGCGAGCATGGCAGCTACCTATTTGGGCGATCGCTCAATAAGGTAGATGCCAAACGCAGCAGGAATGAGGCCCAATGGCAAAGCGGACCAGATACAGCGAATACCACAATCGCTACGCCAACTATCGGCTCGAGCTCTCCGATGACGGCATCCTGCTCATGCAGTGCCACACCAACGGCGGCAGCCTGGTGTGGGACTGGCGGGCACACGACGAGATGTCGGACGCGTTTGCCGATATCGCCGGAGATCGCGAGATCAAGGTGCTCATCCACACCGGCACCGGAGAAAACTACAACGCCAACTGGGGACGCATGCCCAATGGCGACCCCGTGGAGAAGCCCGAATACCTGCTCATGCCCGGCACCCGCGGCCTGCTGAAGCTCGACGAAAAAGCCTGGTACGCGAGGCATCTGATTACCAACGTACTCGACGTCGATGTACCGATGATCAGCGCCGTCAACGGTCCGTGCAACATGCACTCCGAGGTGCCGCTGCTCGGCGATATCGTCCTGGCCTCGCAAGACGCTTACTTTCAGGACGCATCCCATTTCCCCCGCGGCCAGGTACCCGGCGACGGTCAACATGTCATCTGGAGCTTCTTGGCCGGCCACACCCGCGCCCGCTATTTCCTGCTGACCGGAATGAAGCTAGGCGCACAAGAGGCCAAGGAGTGGGGCGTCGTCAATGAGGTGCTGCCCAAGGACAAGTTACTGGACCGGGCTTGGGAACTCGCTCGCGAACTGGTCAAGCGTCCACCGCTGACGTTGCGCTACTCGCGCCAGCTGTTCACCAACCCGCTCAAGCGGGCCTTCATCGACGAACTCGGCCACGGCCTGGCCCGGGAAACGTACGCGCAGCGGGCTTTCTTCCCGTTCGGCGGCGAGATGGCCCCGCTTGACCGGGCCTGGGACCAACAACCCTGGTCCGACAGTCACCGAAGTGAAGGAGTGCCCTCGTGACAAGCATCCAGCAACGCCTCTCGACGGGACGGGGCAAATTCACCACCGACTATCCCGAACTCGGGACCGCACCCGTCAGCTACGAAGATTCGATCTCCGAGGAGTTTTTCGCCGCCGAACGGAAGGCGGTATTTGAACGAAACTGGTTGTGCGTCGGCCGTATCGAGCGGCTGCCGCGCAAGGGTTCATACTTCACCCGCGACCTGCCCGGCGGCCTTGCCTCGATCGTGATCGCGCGTGATCTCGACGACACCGTGCACGCGTTTCACAACGTGTGCGCGCACCGCGGCAACAAGGTCGTATGGCAAGAACACCCCGGGCGGGAGTCGTCGGGCACCTGTCGCGCATTCGCCTGCAAGTACCACGGTTGGCGATACGGCCTGGACGGCAAAGTCAACCACATCACGAACGAATGCGAGTTCTTCGACCTCGACAAGAGCGCACTGCGGATGCCACCGGTGCACTGCGAGGTTTGGGCAGGCTTCATTTTCGTCAACCTCGCCGCGGACCCGATGCCGCTGCGGAGTTTCCTGGGTGACGGGCTGTTACCCATCGAGGCCTATCCGTTCGAGAAGATGACGCAGCGTTACGGATTCTCCACCCGGATCAACGGAAACTGGAAGCTGGCCGTCGACTCGGTCTGCGAGTGGTACCACCCGCCATATGTGCACGGTCGCTTCATCGACCCTGACGTCTCCAAAGCCGAGAAGATGGTGCCCCCCGTCGATTCGTACCACTACGAGCTGTTTCGGCCACACATGCTCACCTCGGTTCCCGGCCCGCCCCCGCTACCGCCCCGCGAGCCTGGCACCGCAGGACCCGCCCGCCAAGACCAACGTTGGGTCTACAAGCTGTTCCGCGCCGGACTTTTCGGGCCCGACGATGTTCCGGATATAGGGCCCCAGCCCGAGTTCCTGAACCGCGGCAACATCGCATCGTGGGGCAACGACCAATTCTGGATCTTCCCGAATATCTCGATCCAGATCTGGGCCCGCGGGTATTACATCACCTACACCTACTGGCCCGAGACCGTCGATTCGCACATCTACGAGATCGACATGTACTTTGTGCCACCGGCGAACGCTGCCGAACGCCTGGCACAGGAGTTGGTCGTCGACAGCACTATTGAGTTCGCGATGCAGGACGTGAACACCATCGAGGCGACGCACTCGGCCCTGAAGACGCGGGCACAGAACACCTTCCACCTCAGCGACCAGGAATTGCTGATCCGCCAGTTCCACACGGTCATTCGCGATGCTGTTTTTGCCAGCCAAGCTGCCTACCGCGCAGGGGAGCCGTCGTGACCGATTTGACACTGCCCGCAGGGTTCACCGATCTCGAGCCGTTTGTCGCCGATTGGGCGCTACCGACACGAGCCCAGCGTTACGACACACGGCTTTCGCAGCCCTACGACGAACTCGTCAGGTTCTACGACGCCATCGCCCCGAGGGCAGAGGAAGCGATCGCATACCTGAATGAGCTCGACATCAACGCTTTACCCGACGATGCGACCAGGCTGCTGCACCTGCTCTATTCGATGATCCTGGTCTCCTATGCGGTCAACGTGTTCAAGCAGAGCCGAATCCCGGATTCCGGCGCGGCCTTCTTCGACATGGTCGCCGAGCCAGCGGTGTGACTCGAGCGGAGGCGCCCGTGGCCAACGCGGCCTTGCCGCTGTCCGGCCTGCGCGTGATCGACACCGCGACGCTGGCCGCCGGGCCGATGGTCGCCACCGCGCTCGGTGAGTTCGGCGCGGAGGTGATCAAAGTCGAGGAACCCCGATCCGGGGACCCGCTGCGCACCTGGGGCGCCCGCCGCGACGGCGTAGGCCTGGTATGGAAAAGCGTGAGCCGCAACAAGAAGTGCGTCACCCTGAACCTCCGCAGTGTCGAAGGCCGGGATGTGCTGCACCGGCTTCTCGACATCAGTGACGTGCTGGTGGCCAACACGCGGCCGAGCACCCTGAAGCGCTGGCAACTCGATTACGAGTCCGTGCATGCGCGACACCCCGAATTGGTCATGCTTCATGTCACCGGGTACGGCCGCGGCGGGCCCGCCAGCGACCGGCCCGGGTACGGGACACTGGCCGAGGCGATGAGCGGCTTCGCCCACGTCACCGGCCAGCCGGGGGGACCACCAACCCTGCCCCCATTCATGCTGGCCGACGGGGTCGCATCGATGGCCGCGACCTATGCGGTCATGATGGCGCTGTACCACCGCGATGTGCACGGCGCATCGGGCCAACTCGTCGACGTCAGCCTCATCGAACCGCTCGCCCGGCTGGTCGAGCAGTCGACGCTGGCCTACGATCAGCTGGGCGTGGTCGAGACGCGCAGCGGTAACCGGGCTGACGCCAGCGCGCCGCGTAACGTATACCGCACGGCTGATGCCCAGTGGATCGCGTTGTCGAGCGCGTCCGACAGTACCGCGGCGCGGGTATATCGGGCGATTGAAAGACCAGACCTGGCAATGTGTTCGGACTACGTCGAACATGTGGCACGCCAGGAGCGGGCGGCCGAGATCGATGGTTTGGTATCCGCATGGGTCGGCAAGCACACCCTTGATGACGCCATGGCAGTTTTTCTCGATGCGGATGTGGCGGCAGCCCCGGTCTACGACGCCCGCCAGCTCCTGGCCGACGAGCACTTGAGTGCCCGTGGCACGTTCATCGTCGTCGACGATCCGGAGCTGGGCGCGGTGACCGTACAGGCACCCATCGCCGCGCTGAGCGAAACACCCGGTTGTGTAAGACATTTGGGACGCCGCCTCGGTGCCGACAACGATGCCGTCTATTGCGGATTGCTGGGCATCGATGCCGGGCGCCTCAACGACCTTCGTGCCGCCGGCACGATCTGAGCGGCGCGGAGGAAGAGATGACCACACCACGCAGGCGGCGCTCTGAGTTGGCCACTCCGGCCAGCAGCGAGCACATGTGCGAGAAAGCCGCGCGCGCCGGGGCCGATCTGGTGTTTCTCGACCTGGAGGACGCATGCGCGCCCCAGACCAAGGAGTCCGCCCGCAGCACCGCGGTGAGCGCCCTCACCGAGCTCGACTGGGGCACAACCTTACGGGCGGTACGTGTCAATGGCCTCGAAACTCAGTGGTGTCATGGCGATATCGTCGAACTGGTCACCGGCGCCCGCAACAGCCTCGACGTCATCATCGTGCCAAAGGTGCGGTCCGCGCGCGACGTGTGGTGGGTGGATGTGCTGCTTAGTCAGCTCGAGGCGGAATTGCGGTTAGTGCGCCCAATTGCCTTGGAGGCGCTCATCGAAGAGGCCGAGGGACTGGTCAACGCGGCGGAGATCGCTCGGGCGAGCCCCCGCTTAGCGGCGCTGATCTTCGGCGCGGGCGACCTCTCGGCGTCACTGCGGTCCCGGGTCGACGGCAACTTCGATCCCGCGGGCGAATACCCCGGCGATTTCTGGCACGCTGTGCGGATCCAGGTGCTGGCCGCCGCGCGAGCCGCCGGCATCGACGCAATCGATGCGCCGTATCCGGCTTACCGAGATATCGATGGATACCGGCGTAGCGCGACGCAGGCCAGCCTGCTGGGGTTCGACGGCAAGTGGGCAATCCATCCGGCGCAGGTGCCCGTCGCCAATGCGGTGTTCGCACCCGCACCCGAAGAGGTAGCCGAGGCCCGGTCGGTAATCAGCGACTACCGACATGCGCAGGCCAGCGGCCTCGGCGCCTTGGGCAGGAACGGCAAGCTCGTCGACGCAGCGCTCATCCGACACGCACAGAACGTGTTGCGCAGGGCCGGCGTGCCCGGCTACGGGGAGGCCGATAGTGTCGCAACCGAGGATCACACACCATGACCGCATCCGAACGACCGAAGGCCCGCGACTCGACGACTCGCGACATGCTTGTCGTCGCCACCAGTCAGATCATGGTCGAAGAGGGCTACGCCGCGGCCACGTCGCGCCGGGTAGCAGCGAAGGCCGGTGTCAAACCGGCGTTGGTGCATTACTACTTCCCCACCATGGACGAGCTGTATCTGGCCGTTTTCCGCCGCGGCGCCGCGATCTACCTTGAGCGTCAGCAAAAAGCACTCGCCTCCGACCGTCCGCTGCATGCCTTCTGGGACACGCTCACCGAACCCAAAGACACCCGATTGTTGTTGGAGTTCATGGGACTTGCCAACCATCGCAAGGAAATCCGGGCAGAGATTGCGGCCTGGTCGGAGCGCTGGCGCGAGCAGCAGATCACCGCGCTGAACTTCATCGTTCGCGAGCATGACATCGACATAGACGAGTTTCCGCCCGCAGCCCTCGCTGTCGTCATCGCCTCGATTGGGCGCACCCTGATACTTGAGCAGGGACTCGGCAGCACGGGTGGTCACGACGATGCCGTCGCTTTGGTTAACCGCTTCCTGGACAGATTCGAGATGCCGACACCGAAAGATCGCCGGGACCGCGGCGCACCGGACGCGGCTACCTAAGGCAGTACCACCCGAAGCCGCTCCCAGCAGACAGCAAAGGCGGGGCAAATCCGTGCCGCCTTGGCGTTGCGAGTTTTACGATGCGGTCATGGGCCCCCGCCCGCGGCGTTGAGGAAGGCCGACTATGCCATTGCCCGCATTGGTTCTTGTGCACGGTGGCGGACTCGCCGCCGATTCCTGGGACCTGACCGTTAAAGAGATTTACCGGTTGGCACCGGAGTTAACCGTGCTTGCTCTCGACATGCCGGGACGGCGGAAGAAGCCAGGCGACCTAAAGGAGCTAGCCATCGCCGACTGTGTCGACTCGCTAGTCGGCGACATCGAGAACGCCGGGGCGGAGGACGTCGTCATCGTCGGCCATTCGATCGGAGGTATGGCGCTGCCAGGGATCGCCACAAGGCTCGGAGCGGCCAAGGTCCGCGAAATGATCTACGCTGCCGCATTTCTCCCACCAGACGGCGCGACACTTGTGGATACTTTACCGTGGCTATTCGCGAGAATCGCTCGGCGCTTCGCGGACAGTGGTGTGCCGCGCGAAACACCAAGTTGGCTGGCGCGCTTCGCGTATATGAACGGAGTGCCTTCGCGTCGCCGCCGATTCATGAGGGGCAAGCTCTACCCGGAATCACTTCGCATCCTCACGGAGAATGTTTCTTGGCATGCAATGCCTGACGACATTCCGCGCACCTGGATTATGACCCTCCGAGATCGTGCCATCACGCCGAAGCTGCAACGTAAGAGTATTGGCGTAATCGGCGGCGTGCAGAAGCTGATCGAGATCGACAGCTGTCACATGGTGATGGTCAGCGAGCCGGAACAGCTGGCAGAATTCCTCGTCGGCCGCTGCCGGCGCTACGAGTAGCGTCAGATCATCCCGCGACGGCAGCCGCCGAGAATGCCCGTCGTTTCTCAGGGCAGCACGACGCGCAGCCGCTCCCAGCCGCGAACGGTAGACGTCGACGCGAGTTGTGCTGTGTCGTAGTCGATGTCCCATTCGGGCCAACGGTTGAGGATCTCGTCCAGGGCAACGCGACCCTCCAAGCGGGCGAGGTTTGCGCCCAGGCAATAGTGCACACCTTTTCCGAAGGTGATGTGCGAGATGTTGTCGCGGTGGATGTTGAACGTGTCCGGGTCGGTGTAGCGGCGGGGGTCGCGATTGGCGGCGCCGAACAGCAGCAGCATCGCGCTGCCCGCCGGAACAGTGCTGCGGTAGCATTCGAAGTCCTTTGCCATCCAACGGGCGACGTGCGGGCCCGTCGGCTCGAACCGCAACGTTTCGTCGACGGCACGGTTCAGCAGCGAACGGTCCTGGTGAATTTCGCGGCGCTGATCGGGGTGTTCGGCGAGCACCTTGGCCAGCCAGCCGATCAGCCGGCCCGTCGTCTCGTTGCCCGCACCGGCCACCACCTGGGTGTAGTGCAGCACCTCTTTGCGGGTCAGCTTGCGGTGCACGCCCTGCTCGTCGTCGAACTCCACATTGAGCAGGGTCGTCATCAGGTCGTCGGATGGGTTCTTCGACCGCCACTCGACGTAGTCGGCGTAGATCCGCCCGTCGGCGATGGAGTCGGCGTTGGCGACCCGCAGCGGCGCACCGGGCTTGGTGCGCAGGTTGGCATCGTTGGCGTCGCGGACCGAAAGCTGCTCGGATTCCGGGATTCCCAGCAGCATACCGATCACTCGCATCGGCATCATCGACGCGAGCTCGGCGATGATGTCGAATCCTTGCGAGCCGACGAGTGGATCCAGGCAGCCGATGCAGTACTGCCGGATCTGGTCTTCGATGGCAGCCATCCGGCGCGGGGTAAATACCCGGGACATCAGCCCCCGCAACATGGTGTGCTCGGGTGGGTCCTGAAACATCATCACACCGCGGGGCATATCGAATTTAGACTTGATCAATTCCAGGATGTCGCTGCGCCGGTTGGAGAAGACCTCCCAGTTCGCCAGCGCCCGTTCGACATCGGAATGCCTTGATATCGCCCAGAAGTCGTACTGCTCGTTGTAGTAGAGCGGGGCTTCGTCACGCAACCGCGCATAGGTCGGATACGGATCGGCATTGATGCCGACGTCGTAGGGGTCGTAGTAGACGTCCGTATCGTTGGTGAGAGTCATCGATGCTTCCTTACTTCAGGCAACTGCCGGCGTCGACCGGCAGCGCCACCCCGGTGATGTAGCGCGCTTCCTCGGACGCCAGAAACAACACCGCGTTGCTGATGTCTTCGGCGGTTACCCATGGGATGGGCAGGTAGTGGAAGCTCTGGCATACCGGTGCGAGGTCATCCGGGCCGGGGTTCGCCAACTCGGGCCGGAAAGCGCGGTAGGTGGCTTCGTTCATCAGCAACGGTGAATTCACGTGCGTCGGCAGCACGGCGTTGACCCTGATCATGCGCTGGCCCAATTCGACTGCAAACGAACGCATTAGACCGATCACACCGTGCTTGGCCGCGACGTAGTGGCCGACGTGGGGATAGGCCTTATTGCCGGCGACCGAGGACGTCAGGATGATCGAACCGCCGCGATCGCCTGACAGTACATGCGGGACGGCGGCTTTCACCGTCTTCCATACCCCGCTGAGATTGACATCGATCATCTCCTGCCACAACGACTCGTCGGCCTTGTGCAGCTTTCCCGCCGTCGTACCGATTCCGGCGTTGGCGACGATGACATCAAGCCGGCCCAGTTGTTCCACGCCACTGTCGACGGCGGCTTTCAACGCGTCGAAATCACGAACATCGACTTCGGCGGTCACCACGCGGCCCCCGGCTTCCTTGACCATCCCCGCGGTCATGTCCAGGTCTTCCGGCGTCGCGCCGTCTACGGGGGAATTCTCGAAATCCCGGCAGATGTCGACGGCGATGATGTCAGCACCCTCTTGTGCCAGCCGGACCGCGTGACTTCTGCCCTGCCCCCGTGCCGCGCCGGTGATGAACGCGACCTTGCCGTCCACTCGGCCCGCCATGCCAACCTCGATTCGTGGTGTCTAGCGATGCGATATTGGGCGATCGCCCAAATTCAGCGCGCACGCCATGTTTAGCAGCACGGTGCTGAGGTAGTCAAGAGCCGGTGGGAGGCCGGCTAATCAGAGTCACAGCCCTGCTCTGCGCCCTATTCTCGGTGGTGTGCACGCCGCGTCCGAAGCGAACAGGAGCACATCATGAACACCAACCGGACCAAGAAGTTGCGAGCGTCGGCGATCGGCGCGGTCACCGCGGTGTCGCTACCGACGATGATGCTTGCGGGCGCCGGCACTGCGCAGGCCGTCACCAACCCGGCATACTTCGCGAATCAGGATGGCAGCCTCGAGGTCATTTACGGCGGTGGCGGGCTGGCGTTGTACGCGACCATCGTCGACGCGCGCAATCCCATGGGGGCCACGGAGGTCTGTCACTACCACTCGGTGGGCGTGATGAATACGCCGGCACTTCCCTACGATCGCGACACAACGGTGACCGGCCCCAGTCCTTCGGCCCCGGTGACCATCATCTTCCAGCAGCTCGGCGGGACCTACAGCGTCAATGTGACCTGCTACGGCACCGGCAATTCGGCCGCCTATTCTCCGGTCGTTTACTGACTCGACTGATGTCCTATGGCGGCGCCCGGAGTGACAAAAGGCTCTAGAACCCAGTTATGCCGTCTTTAGGCTCAAAGTAAGAAATGGACTCACGCGATTGCGGTTTTGGAGGCTCCGACGATGCCCTACACCGGTCTCACGACGCTCAACCCGACACATTCGACGATGCGTATCACCATCAATGAAGGCGGTGGCCGGACGCAGGCCAGGGTGGAATTGCATTCACCCGGAGGCCAGGTAGCAGGGGTCGGCGTCGCATATCGCCACCCATCCGATTACCTGGAAGACGACGCCCGCCAGAAAATTGCCACTGCACGTGCGCTATCCGACCTTGCCGGCCGGCTGGTTGCAAATACCGCCCGACCCTGACCTTCTTCAGCTGGGACTTTCGGCCCGTTTATTCGCGGACGTTAGTTGTACGTTGCCCATGCTATGCGGCCCTAGTTCACGACATCTCCGTAGCGAAATATTGAGTTCGCTTTTTGCGGAATTTGGCCTCTAAAAGTAGCCGTACCGACCGAAAAGGAGGGGCGATGGTCGCGCCCGGTATCCCATCGCAAACCCCAAACCCCTACTTCACCACTCTTCGCCTGTGCGCATTTGCGGTCACCGCGGTGTCAAGTATCTGCGCAGTAGTTGCGCTCATCGCCGGCTCAGCGCTGGAATTCGGCGTGGCGATGGCGCTGAGCGCCGGTTGGTTCATCGCTGCCGACTTCATCGAATCAAGCGTCGAAGGTCGCCGTGCCGCTCACCCGGGTGCAGTCCGCGCCGGAAAACCCAACCGGGCCGCCGACCCGTGCCGCGTTCTATTCATCGGCGGGGACCGTACCGCTCCGCCCGTCAGCCGCCGGGCGGCAATCCGATACCACTGACTAAAGTCGCTTCACCACGTCAAACACGGCAGTAAAGTGCAGCTCGTGGGCACAGACCGGTTAGCCAAGGGCCGCTGGTTGGCTTTCGGGGGCACCGTCATCGTCTCTGCCGCCATGCTCTACGCCCAACACACCGAGCCTCGGTGTTGCGTCAAGCAGACTCCGGCGACACCGGTCGCAGCGCCGACAACCTCCAGACCCGCGCCGGCCGGCGCGCCCGTCAGCGCGCCGATAACCGCCAGTCCCGCCGAGGCACGCATGTTGACGGCAGATGCACCCGTCGCGGCCACGAATTTTCAGTTCGTCCTGCCCGCCGGTGTCGCACCCGAGAACGGATTGCAGGTCAAGACCATCTGGGCTGCCCGAGCAATCAGTGTGTTGTTTCCGCAGATCACCACAATCGGCGGCTACCGGCAGGATGCGTTGATGTGGCACCCCAATGGGCTGGCCATCGACGTGATGATTCCGAACCACGACTCCCCCGAGGGCATCGAGCTCGGCAATCAAATCGCCGGGTTCGCCTTGGCGAACGCCAAGCGATGGGGAATCAACCACGTGATCTGGCGGCAGAAGATCTATCCGGGCGTCGGCAAGGGGAGCTGGACGGCGGATTACGGCAACGAAACCGCCAACCACTACGACCATGTGCACATCGCCACCAATGGCGGCGGATACGCGACCGGGCGCGAAACGTACTACATCGGATCGATGAGCCCTACGCCGCCAAACTGATTCGTCATCGGGCGAAATGCGGTCGGCCGGCCAACCTCACCAGCACCAGCACCAGCACCACCGCCGCCGACGCCATCGGCGAGTCGGCCCGTCAGGTCGGGGATTCGTCAAGCGGCGGTTTACCCTAGACTGCGTAACCGCGAAGTCTGACAGCAACGAAGTGGGATGATGGATTCAAGTTATACGCAAAGCGCGGCACCTGCGGCTGAGTCCAAATGGCTGTCGAAGTCCGCGGCGCAGACGCGTGGGTCGGACAAGAACGACGTTCAGTTCCACTACGACATCTCCAACGACTTCTTCAGACTGTGGCAGGACCCGACGCAGACCTACAGCTGCGCTTACTTCGAGCGCGACGACATGACGCTCGAGCAGGCGCAGAGGGCAAAAGTCGACCTCTCGCTGGGCAAGCTGGGCCTGCAACCGGGGATGACACTGCTCGACATCGGATGTGGCTGGGGCGCCACGATCATGCGCGCCGTGGAAAAATACGACGTCAACGTCATCGGCCTGACCTTGTCGGAGAACCAGAAGGAGCACATCGAGAACCACTGGTTCGCGAACTCGAAGAGTAGTCGGCGCATGGAGGTGCGCCTGCAACCATGGGAGGAATTCGACGGGAAAGTCGACCGAATCGTGTCGATCGGCGCGTTCGAACACTTCGGATTCAACAACTACGACGACTACTTCAAGAAGACCTTCAGCTGGATGCCCGATGACGGCGTGATGCTGCTACACACGATCATCATTCCGAGCGATGAGGAGTTCACGGCCAAGGAGCTGCCGTTGACGATGTCGAACGTGCGGTTCATCAAGTTCATCATGGATGAGATCTACCCCGGGGGCAGGCTGCCGCTGGCAGCACAGGTCAGGGAACACGCCGTCAACGCGGGCTACACCGTCACCCGCGAGCAGCACCTGCAGCCGCACTACGCCCGAACCCTGGACGCCTGGGCGGCCAACCTCGAGGCCAAGAAGGACGAAGCCATTGCGATCACGTCGGAGCAGATCTACGAGCGTTTCCTGAGGTACCTGGCCGGGTGCGCGGACCTGTTCCGGGACGGCTACACCGACGTCTGCCAATTCACTTGCGAAAAGGCGCAACTGGCGACGGTATAATAAGGCAAATTTTTTTTCCCTGAGCGGTCGGAGTGCGAGTTGTTGGTAGGTCGGAAATGAGCAAGGCCACGGTCGGGCCCACCGAGATGGAGCCACGCTTCGAGGAGGTCCAGGCGCACTACGACCTCTCGGACGAATTCTTTGGCACCTTCCAGGATCCGTCACGGACGTACAGCTGCGCGTACTACGAGCGAGACGACATGTCGCTCGACGAGGCGCAGATGGCCAAGATCGACCTTGCCCTCGGCAAGCTTGATCTGCAGCCGGGCATGACGCTGCTCGACATTGGTTGCGGGTGGGGCTCGGTGATGCAACGGGCCGTCGAGAAACACGACGTCAACGTGGTCGGGCTGACGTTGAGCCGCAACCAGGCGAAGTTCGTTCAGGAGCTCCTCGACGGACTGGACACCACCCGTTCGCGGCGGGTGTTGCTCCGTGGCTGGGAACAGTTCGACGAGCCGGTCGACCGCATCATCAGCCTGGAGGCGATCGAGGCGTTTCCGCCGGAGCGGTACGCGCCGTTCTTCCAGAAATGCAGCAGCATCCTGCCCACCGGCGGCCGCATGGTGCTGCAGGCGATCCTGGGCCACCCGCTGAAGCGCTGGCCGGAGATGGGCATCCCGATCACGATGACCGACCTGCGGTTCATGCGATTCATCGCCAAAGAGATCTTCCCGGGCGGCTCAATCCCCTCCGACGAGGACATCGTCGAGCTGTCGCAGGACGCCGGGTTCTCCGTCGAGCAGAAGCAGCTGCTCAACGAGCACTACGTCCGCACGCTCGACACCTGGGCGAACAGTCTGGAGGCGCATCACGACGCTGCGGTGGCGGCGACCTCCGAGGAGGTCTACCAGCGGTACATGAAGTACCTGACCGGGTGCAGCGACTTCTTCCGGCGCGGTATCAGCGAGCTCGGGCAGTTCACCCTCGTCAAGACCTGAGCCGAGTCGACTTCACGGCGCAGCCCGAAACCGCCCCGCAGACGTGCGCGGCCTGGGGAACAGCATCGGCACCCGGCGGCGATAGTCGCGGTACTGATCGCCCAACGCCGCGACTAGGTCGCGTTCCTCGAACTGCAACGCGATCAGGATGTAGCCGGTCATCGCGATCGCGAACAGCAGGTGGCCTGCGGTCATCGTTGGAGTGGCCCAGAACGCGATAAGGAATCCCAGCATCAGGGGATGACGCACCAGCCGATACAGCAGGGACACACGAAATCCCAGTTCGCGGTAGGGGTCACCCCGCCAGACCAGGTACACCTGCCTGAGGCCGAAGAGGTCGAAATGGTTGATCATGAACGTCGAGGCCAGGCAGATGACCCAGCCCAGCCAGAACAGCAGCTGAAGGACGAGCCGATCCGGCCCCCATGTCACGTCCCAGACCACCGCCGGCAGCGGTCGCCATTGCCAGAACAACACAAAGAGCACCAGACCCGTCGCCAGGACATAGCTGCTGCGTTCGATCGGGTGCAACGCCGTTCGCATCCACCAACGTTTCAACGCCGGTCGCGCCATCACGCTGTGCTGCACGCCAAATAGGCCGAGCAGCAACACATTGACCACGATCGCCTCCCCAACCGATGCGGCGACACCGTCGTCAATGCTGCGCGGAACAACGATATTGCCCACAAAGCCGATCAGGTAGACGAAAGCGGCCAGACCAACGAGGTAGCTCGCGGCGCCGTAGCCGACGGCGAGAAGGCGGGTCATCGGGACCTCCGAATTGTTGTCAAACGGGCACGAACTGGCTCGAAGCGTGCTCTCAACGACTGCATGCTGCGGCTCACGACGATCCGGCCGGCTGAATGTTCTGGTTGATGCGGAACACGTTGTCGGGATCGTATTCCGCCTTGACCTCGGTGAGCCGGTGGTAATTGGGACCGTAGGTCGCTCGGACCCGGTCCTGGCCCTCGTCCATCATGAAGTTGACGTAAGCACCACCGGCCGAGTACGGGTGGGTGGCGTCCCAGTAGTCGGCCGTCCAGCGCTTTAACTCCGCCGCGTTCGCCGGGTCCGGATCGACCCCCGCGATGACCTGCGAGAAATTGACGTCGCGGTACGCGAAGGCGGTTTCGGTCTGCCCGACCCGGTGGACCGCGCCGTCAACAGGGTAGAGATGCATCGTGGAGTGCATGGTCGGCAGTTGCTCGCTGAAGCGGGCATGGGCTTCAACCGCACCGTCGGCGACGGCCCGGAAGAAGTCGCCGCGCCAATACCACTGCAGGCCTTTGGGATACAGCGCATCGAAGGTGGACTGCAGCGCGGGATACGGGACCTGACCGAGGCCATCGAAGGCCGGCTTCATCTGCCGCACCGGCGCGAACGCTTCATCGGCTCGCGCGGGATCGCCCGTGTAGCACCAGACCACCGCGCACGCCTTCTGCAGGTGAAAGTCCGCGGGGAACGGTGGCGCCGGCGGGACGGTCATGGCCGCGAAGAACCCGTACAGGTCCTCATCTTGAGCGGGCATGAATTCGCGGAACCAGCCCAGGACGTCGGCGGTGGCCGAGGCCGGCCACGCCGTGGGCCCGCAGATCACGCTGTGCAGCGGATGCAGACGGAACGTGAACGAGACAACCACGCCAAAGTTTCCGCCGCCGCCGCGCAGCGCCCAGAACAGGTCGGGGTGTTCGGATTCCGATGCCGTCACCACGCGACCGTCGGCCAGCACGACGTCGGCCGCCAGCAGGTTGTCGATAGTCAGGCCGTATTTGCGGGACAGGTAACCGTGGCCGCCACCCAGCGTCAGGCCGCCGACGCCGGTGGAAGAGATGATCCCGGACGGGGTCGCCAGACCGTGTGCGTGCGTCGCGCTGTCCACGTCAGCCCATGTCGCACCGCCCTCGACGCGGGCCGTGCGCCGCGCGGGGTCCACCTCGACCCGCTTCATCGCCGACAGGTCGATGACCAGACCGCCCTCAACGCTGCCGAAACCCGGGCCGTTGTGCCCGCCGCCACGGACCGCGACCGTGAGGTTCGACGTCCGGGCGAAATCCAGGGCGCCCGCGACGTCGGCGGCGGACCCGCAGCGCACAATCACCGCGGGCCGCTTGTCGATCATGCCGTTGTGCAGCGCCCTCGCATCGTCGTAGTCCGGGTCATCGGGCAGGATCACCTGTCCGCCCAGCCGGGTGCGCAGTTCATCGGTTGCGGTTGTCATGCCCGCACCTCCTCGTTTGTGGCTCACAGATTCGACAAGCAGCGACGCTACGAGCCCGGCCGGTACCACGTCATGACCACAACAAGGCATTTTGGCGGCGCCCCGCAATAGTCAGATCTGACTATCGACCAGCTCGCGAGCCGCGGTTACGTTTTCTCCATGGCGCAGTGGATGCCACCGCCGCTTCCGGCCGACCTGACCGCGCGTCGCCGCGGCCCGCTGGTAGGTCGCGCCACCGAGCTCGCGGCCTTCGAGCAGGCGTGGGAGCGGGCCGAGCGGGGCAACCGCCAGGCGGTGTTCATCGGCGGTGAACCCGGAGCCGGTAAGACCCGTCTGGCGGCGGAGGTGGCCGGACGGCTGCTCGACCACGGCGTCGCCGTACTCGTGGGCGCCTCGAGAGCCGATGCCAACATGCCTTATGCGCCGTTCGCCGAGGCCCTGGATCGTCTGCTGATCGCCGCTGCGCCGGGGTCGGTAGCCGACGCGCTGACCGACGCGGGACCTCAGCTGGCCCGGCTGACAACCCAGCTGGGGCGGCATCTGCCCGATGTCCGGCCAGCAGAGGACGTCGGCGCGGCCCGGCAGGCGCTTTTCGACGCGGTGACAGGTTTCCTGCGGCGCTTGGCGCTCGATCGCCCGATCGCGCTGCTCCTCGACGACTTGCACTGGGCGCAGCTGCCCACCCTCGCCATGCTCGAAGCGGTTCTGATCGGCTGTGCCGATGTGCCGATGCTGGTAGTGGCCACGTTCCGCACCACCGAACCGGACCGCTCCGACGAGCTGGTCACCCGGCTGGCCGAACTGCACCGGTTCGACGGTGTCCGGCGGTTGGATCTCGCGGGTCTGGACACCGAGGCGATCACCGAATTCGTCTGCCAGACCCAGCAATTGGCGCCGGCCTCGGCGCGCACCGCCGCGGCACTCCTGCGCGACAAGACCGGCGGCAATCCGTTTTTTTTGACCGAGCTCTGCAACGACCTCGAAATCCGTGGCGGGATCGCCAAGTTGAGTTCCCACCACAAGGTTCCGGCGTCGATAGGTGATGCCATCGCACGGCGCCTGGCCGGGCTGGGCGCCAACATTCGGACCGTCATCGAACAGGCAGCGGTGCTGGGCGAGACGTTTGATCTGCCCGCGCTTCTCGCCAGCAGCGACACCGATCAGTCCACGACGCTCGCGGCGATTGATTCGGCGGAAAGCCTCGGACTGATCCGGCGCGTTGACGACTCCGACGGCGAGTTCTCGTTCGTCCATGCGCTGACCCGCGAGGCTGTCATCGGTGCGATGGCCGCTTCACAGTTGCAAGTCATGCACGCTCGGGCCGCCGAATCGCTTGAGGGGCGCGCGGACCCGTCGGTCATTCCCCGCCTGGCCGACCACTACCTGCGCGCACATGTCCTGGGGTATCACAAGCAGGCGCTGCGCTGCGCGCGGCAGGCGGGCGAGTTGGCCGAGCGGAGCCTGGCCTTCGAGGATGCGGCGAGATGGTTCGAGCGTGCCGTCTCGCTTCCCGAAATAAGCGTCGCGGATCGGGCACAGCTGAACCTCAGCGCAGCGGCCAACCATGTCCGCGCCGGCTATTTCGCCAGCGCCCGCGCCATCTATGAACGCGCCATCACCACCGACGATCCGCTCATCCGGCTGGAAGCCGCTGTCGGCTACGAAAACGCGAATTGGCGTTTCGCGCGCGCCGACTCGAAGGCGGCCGACTTGCTGGCTTCGGGCCTGGAAACGTGTGGGTTGAACACCGACGACCCGCGCTATGTGCAAGCTCTCAGTAGCTTCGGGCGTGCGCTGGCGTTCGCCGGCGATATGGTGCGGTCTCGCGAAATCGGCGGTCGGGCAATCGAATACGCACGGACAGCCGCCGATTCGGCGGTGATATTGCACGCTCTGACAACGAGCCTGTGGCACGGCCTGACCCCGGAAATGTGCGACACCGAAGTGCAGCGCTCAGAAGAGGCCTCGCGAATGGCGTTGTCGCGCCGCGACTACGAGGCGCTGGGGTCGACCACGCACTTCCGGGCGTTGGTCAGCTATCTGGCCGGCCAGCCCGACGGCCTTGCCGCCTCTGCCGCCGACATGCGGCGCGCGGTACAGGCGTGCGGGCAACCCTACTTCGGCTGCGTTGCCGCCTGCGTCGAGCAGGCGCTGGCCTATCTGCGCGGCGACTTCGCCGACGCCGAGCGGTGGGCCGACATCGCTTTGCGCGCGGGCGGTTTGTTCGGCGCTGATGACACCGAGGGCACCAACGGGGTGCAGATGTTCATGATCCGGCGCGAAACCGGAGACCTGAAGCGGTTCGCCGGGTTTGTCGACGGCAGCGAGACATTCGCCGGGCGGTGGGTCCCCGGATTGCTCGCCCTTTACACCGAGCTGGGCTGCGAACCCGGCATGACCCGCGCACTCTTTCAGCTGCTCAGCCGCAATCCCGGCGATCGCACCGATGAGGCGCAATGGCCGATGGAGCTGGTGTTCATGGTCGAGGCGGCCCTGGAGCTGGGCGACCGCGAAGCGGTGCACACGTTGCGTCCTTTTGTCGCCCGCTATGCCGGCAAGAACTTGGTGGCGGGTCAGTTCGTCGCACTGTTCGGCAGTGCCGACCGGTATCTCGCCCGGATCGCCGCGCTTTGTGGTGACGACACAGCCGCCGAACGGCATTTCGCCGCCGCACTGGAGATGGATCGGCGGATGGGCTCGGTGGTGCACGTGAGCGAGACGCTGGCTCGCTATGCGTCGTTTGCGGCCGCACGCGGTCGCATCGAGGAGGCACGCCGATCAGCCGACGAGGCTCGCGGGATCGCGATGCGGATCGGCCAGGCGCGGGTTGTCGACTTGGTGGATTCGCTGTTGACCACGGGTCCGGATGGTCTGACGGATCGGGAGGTGGAAGTGTTGCGGCTGCTGGCCGCGGGGCTGAGTAACCGGGCGATCGGAGAGCGCCTGTATATCAGCACCAACACGGCGGCCAACCACGTCCGCAGCATCCTGCTCAAGACCGGCGCCGCGAACCGTACCCAGGCGGCGATGTACGCCGCCGATCATGAGCTGCTCTCGTAGGGCTCAGATGTCGGTCAGTGCGCCGTCCGGCGTGACGCGATTCGTCACCTCGACGACGACATCGGCAGGAAGACCGGCGCGGGCGGCCGCGGTTCTGATGGCCTCCGGCGACGGGGCCTCATACAGGCAGTACGTCTTTCGTTTATCCGCCGACAGAAACGAATACAGCCAGCGAACACCTTCCTCGGCGTTGATCCGTGTGATTCCATCGGCGATTTCTATGCTGGGTTCCAGTTCCTCGGCATAGTTTCGCTCGACCATGAATATCGGCACGCGGCCTCCTTTTTCACCGTCTTAAGGTAGAACCCTAGCCACGGTCAGTATGCGGGTATGGCCGAACCGCGATGCCCAGACCGTATTGACGCGCCACAACTGGGCGCCCGGTCTGCCGAAGGACAGGGGCCAAAGTCCTGATTCGACGGGTCCTCGCTCGCGTTATGGAAAGGGGATGCCATTCGAAGGCCAAAAGCAGAGCCCCATCACACCTCGCGTCGCACAGCAGCGCCAACGTCGTTGCCCGGCGAGAACCGGTAGGCAGCCGGGCCCGTACGCGCCATGTTCTAAAGGGCCATTGGTCCCTTGTGATCATGAGCGCGGCCGACAAGCATCACCGATGCGGCCTTCGGCGAGGTAACTGAAAATGCCGTACGCATGAAGGGAATTCGTATGGGTGATGAGCACGCGCTGGTCTTGGTGGCCGGCTATCAGGACCTCGACACGGCGCACGGTGAATTCCAAGCTCTCACCGAGCGGGTCAAGGACAAGACCATCGCGCTGAAGGGCGCCGTGCTGGTCGGCAAGGACGCCGACGGCAAGCCCACGTTAATCGACACCGGCAACCGGCTGGGGCGCCGCGGCGCCGCATGGGGCGCCGGGGTGGGCCTGGCGGTCGGTCTGTTCTCGCCAGCGCTGCTGGCGTCCGCGGCGGTCGGCGCCGCGGCGGGCGCGGTGGCCGGCACGTTCGCCGACCACCGGCTCAAGAGCGGCCTCGGCGAAAAGATCGGGCAGGCACTGGCTGCGGGTACCGGTGTGGTCATCGCCGTGTTGCCTCCCGAAAGCCGACTGGCCGTCGAGCAGACACTTCCCGGTTCCCCAATGAAATCCGTTGTCGCAATGGATGGCTCCACCTTCAGGGGCCTGGAGAGCGCACTCTCCGAGGCGATGGCCAAGTTCAACCCCGATCGCACGCGCCTGCCTGTTCCCGACCGCAGTTTCGGCGGGGTGACGGGTCGGACCATGGCCGAGTCAGTCGGCGACTGGACAATCGTTCCGGGCCCGAAGGCACCCGATGACGCGCCGAACGTGTTGATCGTGCTCATCGACGACGCGGGCTTCGGTGGCCCCGACACCTTCGGGGGCACGATCCGCACCCCGGCCCTGAAACAGGTCGCCAACAACGGCTTGACGTACAACCGCTTCCACGTCACCGCGGTGTGTTCCCCCACCCGCGCGGCGCTGTTAACCGGGCGCAATCACCACCGCGTCGGTTTCGGCTCCATAGCGGAGTATCCGGGTCCGTTCCCCGGGTACTCGTCGGTCAAGCCGCGCAGCTGCGCCGCGTTGCCACGAATTCTGCGCGACAACGGTTACGTCACAGGTGGTTTCGGCAAATGGCACCTGACGCCCGACAATGTCCAGGGAGCCGCCGGACCGTTCGACAATTGGCCGCTGGGGTGGGGATTCGACCATTACTGGGGATTCCTGTCCGGCGCAGCCGGCCAGTACGACCCGATCATCACCCAGGACAACTCGGTGCTTGGCGTGCCGCACGGCAAGGACGGCAAGCAGTACTACTTCCCCGACGACCTGACCGACAAAGCCGTGGAGTGGCTGCACGCAGTTCGCGCGCAGGACGCCGACAAGCCGTGGATGATGTACTACTCCACCGGCGCCACTCACGCCCCACACCATGTCTTCAAGGAGTGGGCCGACAAGTACAAGGGTCAGTTCGATGAGGGCTGGGACGTCTACCGGCAGAAGACCCTGGAACGCCAAAAGAAGTTGGGCATCGTTCCACCGGATACCGAATTGACGGAGCGGCCCGAGCTGTTCCCGGCATGGGACAGCCTGTCGGAGAACCAGAAGAAGCTCTACGTGCGGCAGATGGAGGTTTTCGCCGGATTCTCCGAGAACGCCGACTGGAACGTCGGCCGGGTGCTGGACGCCATCGAGGACCTCGGCGAGACAGACAACACGCTGATCTTCTACATCTGGGGGGACAACGGCGCGAGCATGGAGGGAACCATCACAGGCTCGTTCAACGAGATGACGTTCCTCAACGGCGTGGTCCTCGACGCCGACCATCAGCTGCGCCTCATCGAGCAGTACGGCGGTATCGAGGCGCTGGGCGACGAACACACCGCGCCGCACTTCGCCTCCGCGTGGGCGCATGCGAACAACACCCCGTTCCAGTGGGGCAAGCAGATGGCCAGCCACCTCGGCGGGACCCGGAACCCAATGGCGGTCGCGTGGCCCGGCCGGATCAAGCCGGACACCCGGATGCGCGGACAGTTCACGCATTGCATCGACATCGCGCCCACTGTGCTGGAGGCGATTGGATTGCCGGAACCGACCAGTGTCGACGGCATCGACCAGGAGCCGATGGACGGCACCAGCTTCCTGCACACCTTCGATGACCCCACCGCCGAAGAGGGCCACACGGTGCAGTATTTCGAAATGTTCGGCAGCCGCGCCATCTACAAGGACGGGTGGTGGGCCTGCACACGACTTGATAAGGCGCCGTGGGACTTCTCGCCTGAAACGCTGAAGCGGTTCGGGCCGGGGGTGTACGACCCGGACCAGGACGTCTGGGAGCTGTACCACCTGGACGAGGACTTCTCACAGGCGCGCAATGTCGCGGCCGAGCACCCCGATAAGGTCGACGAACTCACACAGTTGTGGTGGCAAGAGGCCGAACGCAACCGGGTGCTGCCACTATTGGGTGGATTGGCCGTTGTGTTCGGCAATTTGCCGCCGATGCCCACCACCACGCGCTTCGTGTTCAAAGGCGACGTGCAGAACGTTCAGCGCGGCATGATTCCACGCATCTATGGCCACTCCTATGCGATCGAAGCGAAAATCAGCGTTCCCGACACCGGTGCCGAGGGTGTGCTGGTGGCCAACGCCGACTTCATTGGCGGGTTCGGCTTGTGGATCGATGAGCAGCGCAGGCTGCACCACACCTACTCGTTCCTGGGCGTGGAAACCTACCGGCAAGTGTCCACCACGCCGATCCCCACCGGGGACGTGACGGTGCGGATGCTCTTCGAAATCAGCGAACCGACCCCGGGCGCGGGCGGACATGTCACGCTGTGGGCCAACGATCAGCTCATCGGCGAGGGTGACATACCGCAGACGGTGCCGCTGGCGTTCTCGTCCTACGCCGGGATGGACATCGGCCGCGACAACGGCCTTGTTGTCGACCGCGACTACGAGGCCAAGGCGCCCTACCCCTTCACCGGAACCGTGCACGAGGTCGTGTTCGACTTCAAACCCGCTCACCCCGAAGCCGAAGTGGCTCTGCACGAACACGCCGCCATCCAGGCTGTCGGTCAGGGCGCAGCGGGCTGACCGAGCCGACGCCGTGTGGCGGCTGTGGCTGCATGTGTCCCGAGAAGTCAACGGTTTTCGACGCACAATCGAGGAGAACCAGCACCGATTGAGGTAGTCATGAAATCCGCTTCGAGGGATCGGTCGGTTCACACAGCCGAATGCCCAGCCGTGCGGTAATGCTATGTACTACAAGGCTTACCGTGACGGCCACCACCACGGCTTGCGTTATGAGGGCACCCTGCTGGATCTCGCCCCGCTCCAGCACCATCAGGCCGAGGACCAGCGTTCCGATTCCACGAGGTCCGAACAATCCCATGAACACAGTGCTACGTATCGCCAGGCCGCTGCCGAGCAGCGCAATCGCGACGGCGATCACTCGCACGACAATCAAAGCCACCACCGCGAACAGCACGAGTCGCCAGCCCGCGTCACGCAACGCCGGTATCACCGTGAAGCCACCGAAGAGAGCGAACACGAGAAGTTCGAGGAGCTCGCCGGCCGCGTCGGAGACGACCTGGGTGGTCCCCAGGCGGTCGCGGGACTTGGACCCAACCATCGCGTAGGCGAGACCACCGGCGAACGCGGTCACAAATCCGCTGGCGTGCAATCGCTCGCCAACCCCGTAGCAGATCAACGCTATTGAGAGCGTAGCCAATTGGGCCCAGGTGTCGCTCATCCAGCCGCGCGCCCGCGACCGCGAGATGACCGTTGCGCCGATCAAGCCGATGACAATGCCGGCGGCCACCGAGACAACTTCGGTGCGGAACGCGAACCATGCCCAGCGTGCCGGCGCGTGATGGGACTGCTCGGAAGCCAAAGCCAGGGCGCCGAGCAGGGCCGCCAACGCGACGCCGTCGTTGAAGCCGCTTTCCGTTGACAGGGCGTGCCGCACATCCTCGGGTACGCGGCGATCCGCCAAGGCGGCATCGATCAGCGCGACTTCGGTGGGGACCACGATCACCGCCAGGCATACCGCTTCCCACAACGGCAGGACCGGCAGAACAACCACTGCGGTCAGGGTGCCGAGTGCGATCGCGACGGGCACTCCGATCGCCAGCAGGCGCAGCGTCAGGCGGCCCCGGCGCAGCACCGCGCGTGGGTCGAGCACCGATGCCTGGTTGAAGAGAATCACCGTCAGCGCCAACTGCGCGAGGATCGTGAACCCCTGTGTACCGGCCCCCGACTCGATCGCGTCGAAGCCAGACGGACCCAACACGATCCCGACGGCGACGAAGATCAGCGCGGGCGCGACATACCAGCGCCTGACAAGGCCGGAGACCACCGCGTAGCACAGCACCAAAATGGTGAGGAGAAAGGCGGTTTCGGTGTGCACCAGCCGCTCCCCCGCTCCATCTGACTGTTCAGCGCTAATCCGCACCACCAGGCTGAATCAATGTTCGCACCCACGATGCATTCCCACCGTGCCTTGGCGACTTCTGTGCGCACCGATGAATTCACGGATTCACCGTCATGTCGGCCGAAACTGCTGAAAATCCTGCTACCGCTCCGTCGCTTTGACACGATGACGGGCGTGTCCACCTCAGATGAGCGATCGATCGGGCCGAGCCTGCGCATGTTGTCGACCCCGAGGGCCGCAGCGCTGGCCGGGGTGGTGTTCGCGGTCTTGTTCGGCATCGCATTAGTGCTGATTCGCACGAACATGCCTGAAGGGGTACAGGATTCGAGTGGGTGGCTGACAAACCACCGCGGTGGCATCAAGACGGCCACCGTACTTATGCCGTTCGCCGGGATCAGCTTTCTGTGGTTCATCGGCGTGGTGCGTGACGGGTTGGGACGGTTCGAGGACCGCTTCTTTGCCACGGTGGTACTGGGCAGTGGCCTGCTCTTCTTGGCAATGATGTTTGTCACAACCGCGGTCGCCGCCGGCCTCGTCGCGTCTGATACGGGAGTCGTCGACGCCCGCGCGCACGTCGAGGTGATCAAATTCGGCAAGATGATTGTGTTGTCGGCCAGCAAGACCTATGCGGTACGGATGGCCGCGGTGTTCATCATTTCGCTGGCGACGATCTGGCTGAAAACCGGGCTGATGCCGCGCTGGCTGGTCGCAATCAGCTATCTGGCCGGGCTGGCCCTGCTGATCGCCGGCGATGTGTCGATGTGGGTCACGCTGGTGTTCCCGGTGTGGGTGCTAGTTGTCAGCATCTTGATCCTGGCCCGGGCGCGCCACATCGAGGAGCTCCGCGCCCACGACGGCGCTGTCCGATAGGTGTGTCAGTCGCGGCTCCGGTCAGGCCGGCGGCGCGGTCTTGATTGGTACGGCTTGCACTTCCACCCACGTTGCCAATCGACCTCTGGGTTATGAGCTACAGGCCAGGGGTTTTCGGGTGTTCGTGTGGTCTCATTTGCGCAGGTCAGTACTCTCTGGTTGCGCATTTCAGCAAGTTCACAGGCCGGGGTCGCGAGGTGTTATCGCGGCGGGTCTGTTTGTCTCGGCGCCGGTTGTGGTCACAGGTCGTTGCCAGCGTAGGACAGGTTGAAGCTTTTGTTGGCCAGTGGGAAGTCGGGGACGATCGTGTCGGTCATGGCGACAGGCAGGGCGGGCCAGTTGAACCAGGACGGGTCGACGATCTTCGCGCGGGTGATGGCAGCGTCGGCGCCGATTTCCACGCGGTGCACGATGGTGCCGCGCCACCCTTCGACGATGCCGATGCCGCTGGCCGATCCGTGGATCGGTGCCGCCGCGGTGTATTGCGTTGGGCCGGTGTGTGACTCGATCAGGTAGCCGGCCAGCGCGGCCGACGCGGCGAATTCGTCGCGTCGCACAGCGTAGCGGGCCAGCACGTCACCGGCGGGCTCGGTGATCTCGGTGACCGGCAGTGCGGTGCTGGGGTGTTCGAGTCGGGCGTCGGTGCGCATGCCGCTGGCGCGGGCGACGTATCCCAAACAGCCCAGCGCGCGGGCGTCGTCGGGGGCCAACACGGCGGTGCCGGCGAACCGGTCGTTCACGACGGTGTTGCGCAGGGTGAGCTCGGCGACCTCGGCGAGGTCGGCGGCGATGGACCGCAACGCCGCGGGGTCGGGCAGAGTTCGCAGCACGACGCCGCCGGGGCGGATGGCCCCGCGCAGCAGCCGGTGCCCGGTAACGGCGGCGTTGAGCCGCAGCAGCTGTTCGCGGATCCGCTGCGCGTGGGTGTTGGCCAGGGCGAATCCGACGTCGTTGGCCAGCGCGCCAAGATCGACGGCGTGATTGTAGAGCCGTTCGAGTTCGACCAGCAGGGCGCGCATCCGATGCACCTCGTCGGGCAGCTCGATGCCCAGCGCGTCTTCGATCGCCAGGCTGTGGGCCAGGGCGTGCGCGGCCGATGTGTCGCCGCTGACGCGTTCGGCGAGATCAACAGCACCGGTGGCCAAGCGCCCCTCGAAGAGTTTCTCCAGGCCGCGGTGGACGAACCACAGCCGCGCCTTGAGCCGCAGTACGGTTTCGCCGACGACGGAGAATCGGAAGTGCCCGGGTTCGATCAGACCGGCGTGCACGGGTCCGACTGGGATCTCATACACCCCGGGTCCTTCGACGGTGACGAACGGGAAATGGCCGCTCGTCGCGAATTCCGGTGCGGGCCCCGCGTCGGCGCGCATCGGATGCCAGTCCTCGGGCCAGTGAGCGTGCCGCACCAGCCGGCGCGGTTTGGGATGGCCGATCGGGCGGATTCCGTACAGGTCAGCCATTTCCCGCTCGAATCTGCCAGCCGGGAACGACAGATACGCCAGGGAGCGAAGCGCCGGATCGTCGGCGGGCACACAGCTTTCGAGCTCGATTCGGCGGTCCGGCCAACCCGCCAGGAACAGATAGACGATGCGCATCCTGTCACCGTCGTCGTGGGCTGCGGCCAGGGCCAGACGGAAGCCCTGCGTGAGGAGCGTTTCGGCGAGGTCGGCGCAATCGTCATGGGATACCCGGTGCCGCGCCCAGTCAAATCTCATCGCAGCGCCCCGACTTGGCTTGCGGCAGTGGTGAACAGACCGGTCAGCGGGCCGGCGGTAACCCCCAGTGCGATCGAGCCGGCGATCCCGGCCAGCAGCGCCGCTGCGACGGTGGCCGGCACGGTGATCGACGGCGCACCTGCGGCCGGGGTGCCTAGCAGGATGCGGCTGCCGTTGCCGACCAGCGCGGCGAACGCGATCGCGATCAGCACCATTCCCGCGGCCAGGACCCATGCCAGCCGTGCGTCGGCGAGCGAGCGGGCGATGGCCAGCTCGCTGGCGAACATCGCGAACGGGGGCAGGCCAAGCAGCACGATCAGACCCACGGCAAAGGACACCCCGACGAACCGTGAGCGCTGCGCGACACCGGTAAGGTCGGCGATGGTGGTGGAGCCGTGGGCGATCTGCAGCTGCCCGCCGGCCAGGAACAGGATGGTCTTGCCGATCCCGTGGGCGAGCACGTGCAGCAGCAGCGCGGCGATCGCCAGGGTGGTCCCGGCAGCGGCCGCGATCGCGATCAGGCCCATGTTCTCCATCGACGAATAGGCCAGCATCCGTTTGAGATCGGGTGTGACGGTCAGCATCGAGGCGGCGATCAGCAGTGTTGCCAACCCGATCACCAGCAGTCCCGAGCGCAGGAATGTCGGGCCGGCGGCGGTGTCGATGATCGGTTTGATCCGGATCAGCACCGAGAACGCCACCGACAACAACACCCCGCTCATCAACGCACTCACCGGTGCCGGGGCCTGGCTGTGCGCGTCGGCCAGCCAGGTGTGAAACGGGAACAGGCCGGCCTTGGCGCCGTAGCCGATCAGCAGCAGCCCACCGGCCAGTCGGGCGACCCCGGGATCCAGACCGGCGGCGTGCGCGGCAAGGACGTCGAGGTCCAGCGCGTGAGCGGCGGGTGCGCCGGCGTGCTGCGCGGCGAAGTACAGCAGCACCGTGCCGAGGAAGGCAACCGCGATGCCCACCGAGCAGATCACCACGTATTTCCAGGTCGCTTCCAACGCGGTGTGGCTGCGGCGGTGCCCCACCAGAAATGCGGTGACGATGGTGGTGGCCTCGATGGCGACCCAGACCACACCAATGTTGTTGGCGCACACCGCAATGACCATTGCGCCGAGGAACGCTGACGTGAGCACCCCGTACAGCCGCGCACTGCGGGTGTCGGTGTGGCCGTGGGCGAGTTCGGCGTCGAGGTAGCCGATGCCCGCCCACGTGGCCAGGGTGCCGACCACCCCGATGACGATCAGCATGGTGGCCGTGAGCGCGTCGGCGCGCAGCAACCCGCCCAGCGCCAGATGCTGAGCCGACCCGACACGCAACCCGAGCATCGCACCACACGCCAGCACCGTGATCGCCGACAGCACGGTGAGTGTCACGGTGGCGCGGCGCCAACCGGCCACCAGGTGGGCGATCGCCGCGAGGACCGGGGCGAGCATTGGGGCGAGCAGCAGTGCGGTCATCAGTCCCGCAGCTCGCGTAGCTGGTCGAGGTCCGCGCCGCCGAAGGCGCGCCGCAGCCGGCCGGTCAGTACGCCGATCACGATCACCGCGAACAGCACGTCCAGCGAGGCGCCGAGTTCGACGATCAGCGGCACTCCGGCGGTCAGCAGAAACGCCGTGGCGGCGATCCCGTTGTCCAGCATCAGGAATCCGGCTGCCTGCGAAACCGCGTGACGCCGCGTGGTCATCACGAACAGCGCAATGAGCAGCACCGCAACGGCGGCCGGGACGGCGGCGGTGGTTGCAGTGAGGTGCAGGTTCACAAGCGGGCGCGTGATGGCGAACGCGACGACGGTCAACACGGCGGTGATCAGCAGCGAGGTGGCTGTGTTCACCAGGGGCGTCGCCTCGCGTTGCGTGCGTTGCTCGGAACCCACCGCGCTGGCCAGCAGCCAGGGCAGCACCAGCGCGCGCAGCGCCAGCACTGCGATGCCCACGGCGATTAGCGCTTGGTCGTTGTCATGAGCTCCGCGCACGATGGGAACCGTGGCCAGCGCAACACCTTGCCAGGCCAGCAGGCGCGCGATGGCGCGCAGGTCGCGGCGCCACACGATCAGCACCGCGGCGAGCATCAGCCCGCCCGCGGCGAAGTCGATCAGGATCGCGAAGGTGGCGTCGGTCATCGGTGTGCTCTCATGCCCGTACGGTGAAGAAGTTAGCGGCCGTGACCGCCAGCAGGGCCAGCAGAAACGACCCGGCCAGCAGTTCGGGTACGCGGAACAGGCGCAATTTTGCGATGAACACTTCCGCACCCGCGAGCAGCACCGCCAGCACAGCGACCTTGACCGCGATCGCCACGACGCCGATCACGACGTCAGTGGCGCGCGGGTGTCCGCCGGCGATTCCCCACGGCAGGAACAGATTCGCCAGCAGCGCCAGCAATACGGTGAGCCGCATGCCGGTAGCCCATTCGACCAGCGCCAGCCTCGGACCCGCGTACTCCAGCACCATCGCCTCATGCACCATCGTCAACTCCAGATGCGTGGCTGGGTTGTCGACCGGCAACCGTCCGGTCTCGGCGACGATGACGATCACCAGCGCCACGAACGCGAGCACCCCGGCCAATGACGCCACCTGCCCGGGGTGCTCGATGGTGTTGGCCACCAACGCGCCGAGATTGGCCGATCCGGCCGGGATGGACAGCGCGAACACGGCGAGCAGAATCGTCGGTTCGACGAGGGCCGCGATGGTGATCTCCCGGCTTGCCCCCATCCCGCCGAACGACGTGCCGGTGTCGATGCCGGCCAGCGTCAACGCGACGGTGCCCAAAAACAGCAGGCCGACTACAGCGAACAAGTCTGCACTGGAATCCAGCGGTGAGCCGGTGGCGACCAACGGAGAAATCGCAGCGATCAGCAGCGTCGTCCCCGCGACGATCGCCGGCGCGGCCGCGAACACCACCGTCGTTCCCAGCGGCGTGATCTGTTGTTTGCCAAGCTGTTTGCGCAGATCACGCCACGGCTGTAGCACGCCGCCACCGGCGCGCCCCTCCAACCGCGCCCGCACCTGGCGCATCGCGCCGATCACCACCGGCGCGCCGAGCATGACCGCACCGATCTGGGCGGCACCGGCGGCGTAGAACATCACGTTCACCGCGCCACCACCAACACGACGAGCACACCGAGCGCGCCGTAGGCCAAGTACAGGTGCACGCTGCCGGTGTGGGCGCGCCGCATCAGCCCGGCGGCCGCAGCCACCGCGCGAATCACCGGGGTGTAGAGCCGCTCCTCGATCGCGTCGACGATCGCGGTCCGGTAGATGACCCTCTCGGCCAGATATCTCGACTCCGCGGCGTGGGTGATCTCGATGTCGGTGTCGGGACGCAGCACGTCGTCGAACACCCGCTGAAGCGGCTCGGCGAACGACGTGGCGGTGTACTGCATCCGCTCGGTGAGACCATCTGCCCCGCAGGACCATAGCGGCAGGGTGGCGGCTTCGGGGCGCCACCGCGACCGCCAATGCGCCAGCCCGACCGCGGCCAAGACAGCGGCGGCCAGGGCGGCGGCGATCACCGCGGGTGCGATAGAGCCGTGCAAGCCGGGTAACCGCACCACGGCGCCGAAATCGGTGAACGCGACACCTCGCCCGGCGGGCAGCGCGCCGAGGGCCCGCCGCAATGCGGGCGCGACAATCACCGGTGCCACCGCCAGCACCACACAGGCCACCGCCGTGATCGTCATCCCGGCAAGCATGCCGCCGGGGGCCTCACGCGCGTCGGCGGCCGGCTCGCAGCGCGGGCGAGCCAAAAACCCAATCCCGAACGCCTTGACCATCGCCGCCACGCCCAGCCCGGCGGTCAGTGCGACCGCGCCGACCGCCAGCGGTGTGGTCAGCGCCACAACCGTGTCGTGCCCGCCCGCGGTGTGGATCAGCGATTGGACCAGCAGCCACTCGCTGACAAAGCCGGCACCCAGTGGGAGCCCGCACGCGCCCAGCGCAGCGACCCCGAACAAGATCGTGGTCGCCGGCATCCTTCGGGCCAGCCCGCCGAGCCGGTCCAAGTCGCGCAGCCCGGTCGCCGCCAGCACCGAGCCGGCGGCCAGGAAACCGAGGCTTTTGAACGCCGCGTGCGCGATCAGGTGCAGGATGGCCGCAGCCATCGCGATCGTCGCCGGTGCCGCCATCCCTGCGTCGGCGAGTAGCGTCGCCGCGCCCAGCGCCAGGGTGATCAGTCCCATGTTCTCGGTGGTCGAATAGGCCAGCAGCCGTTTGAGATCGGTCGCGACCGAGGCCTGCAACACCCCGTAGAGCGCGGATAGGCCACCGACGACCAGCAGGGTCAGCCCCCACCAGCGCGGGCCAGGTCCGAGCAGCTGCAGATCGAAGCGCATGATGCCGTAGATGCCGAGGTTGACCATCGCCGCGCTCATCAGCGCCGACACTGGGCTCGGCGCCTCTGGATGCGCACGCGGCAGCCAGGCGTGCAGCGGCACCAGCCCGGCCTTCGACCCGAACCCGGCCAGTGTTAACACGAAGATGGCGGTGCGTGGGGCATCAGGTACCCGCGTTAGGTCGGCGAACCGGTCTGCGCCACCGGCCGCCGACAACACCATCAGCCCGATCAGCACGGCCACAAACCCGAGCTGGGTCATCACCGCGTAAAACCGGCCGGCCCAGCGGACTTCGGCGCGGGCGTGCTCGGCCAGCACCAGCACCAACGACGCGATTGCCATCAACTCCCACGCCAGCAGGAATGTGGTGACCGACCCCGCCGCGGGGACCAACAGCATCGCCGCGACAAACAACGGCAACACCGCCAGCGGGACCCGGGCCAAATGATGGCGGTAGCCGATCAGGTAGACGCCGATCGGAATCGCGACAGCACCCGTGACCGTGATGAAGAACCCGCCTAGTGGGTCGAGGTTCAGCCACACTCCCGACAGCGGAAGCAGCCAGCCGACGTGCACCGGCCGCGCCGACCCGAACATCCCTAGCAGACCCAGCCATACCCCCAACCCGCCGACACAGGTCGTCAGGATCCCCGATAACCCGCGTCCAAGGCCGCCCGCGGGCAACACGTTTGGCGCGGACGCCGCAACCGGCGTCAGCGTCACCGTCATCTGCCGGTCACCGATCGCAGGGCCGCGACGATTTCGCTCGGGGTCGGCGGACACCCGGGGATCTCGACGTCGACGGATACCACCTCACCCACTGCAGCCGATGACGCCGTAGGCATCCCTGAACACCCCTCGGTTCAGGGCGCAGTCCCCGCAAGCGATGACCACCCGCGGCCGCGGAGTCGCTTCCTCGGTATTTCGCAGCGGCTCAGCCATGTTGCGCGTCACGACACCGGTCACCAGCAACGCATCGGCGTGCCGCGGGGAAGCGACCAGCCGCGCCCCGAACCGCTCCGCGTCGTACACCGGGCCGAACGCACCCGAGATCTCCACCTCGCACCCGTTGCAGGAACCGGCGTCGACGTGCCTGATCTGCAGCGAACCCTTTACTCCGGCAGGCGGTTCCACGACTGCAGCGGGCGCCGCGCGAGCGGGCTCGACGACGCGGCCAACCCGCACGATCTTGCCGATCCACCCCATCCAGCTACCGGATTTCCGATGGGCCGCCAGCGCGCAAGTCCTCCAGCACCGCGACCCGATCGCTGAGCATCCCGGTTAACACTTTGCGCGCCACCGCGAGCAGTTCGGCGATATCCGGCGAGGCGATCGAGTAGATCACCGTGTTGCCGTCCTTGCGCGCGTCGACGACCCCGGCCCGCCGCAGCACCCCCAGCTGCTGGGACAGGTTCGACGACTCCAGCGCCACCTCGGGCAACAGTTCACCAACCGACCGGTCCCGCACCGCCAGCAGCTCCAGAATCCTGATCCGTGCCGGATGCCCAAGCGTCTTAAAGAACTCGGCCTTGAGCTTGTACAGCGGTTCGGACAGCACGGGTCTCCTGAAGACTTCCGATTTTCCATCTTCTATCGATTGAAGAACTTATCAGATAGTTGACTAGCCGTCACCAGGAGCACCTCCTACAACGAACAAGATCCCCGGGCGAGTGCCGCAGCTGCACCGCAGGAGCCGTCGAAGATCGAACGATCACGACCTTGTCGGCACCACAGGGCAGTCCCTCGGTGGCCGGCGCCCACAAGGACTACCAACCCACCGGCGCACCAAAAGGTCCCAAACGGAAAAAAGTTCCGAACCTAACGCAGGTTCGGAACTATTCCGATGTCTTGAGACATCACATAGTAGCGGGGACAGGATTCGAACCTGCGACCTCTGGGTTATGAGCTACGCGCCGGGAGTTTCGGATGTTCGCGGGTTCTCAAAAGTGCAGGTCAGCAGGGATCATATGTCCGATTGGTTGCACGTTGTTGCACTGATTTAGGGCAGTTTCGCAGTGTTTTGTTCCCAAATTTGTTCCCAATCTGGCCGGCCCGACGTGCCGCTCATCACCGAACGACTCGACTACGTTTCGTCAAGTCCTTGGCCCCTGCGATTGTCACGAAGCTTGGCCCGCTCCACTCAACTTCCGACTGAGATGGCGGCATGGGAGTTTTATCGACGTTGAGCACTTATGCTCATCGCTCGCTCAGGTGGCCCGACGCGACAACGCTCGGCGGTTAGAGCGGTCTGCGTCTATCGGGCTGTGGCGACAACGAGCTGGGAAGGGACTCCCCATGACTCGATGACGACGTCGTCATCAATGTCCCAGCCAGGTCCGTCCAGGAAGCCTCGGACCTGAATGGGCCGACACCCGCCCACGAGGCGAGGGGCCCGGCGCCAAATTTCGTGCCAGCTCCGCGATATGAGCCGGGCCGGAATCGACTGCCCCGTGGTCAGGCTGACCAGACAGGCCACACCGCCAGGGATCAGAAGCCGGTGAGCCTCATCGATGAGCTGGGCGGCGTAGTCGTACGGGAGAAGATCGAACACGTAAGCGGCGACAAACCTGTCGGCTGAGTGGTCCGCGCCGGGCATCGGCAGCCGACCGTCGACGTGAACGACCTTCGCCCGACCGGCGAAGGTGGCGATGCGTCTGCTTGCGAGCGTGATCATCCGACTGCTGACATCGACACCGAGGTATGTGCTTTGCGGCGGGAGGTGATCGCTGAGGAGCCGGTGGGCCAAGGCGCCAGTGCCGCAGCCCAATTCGAAGACCGATGTGGCGGTGTCGAAGTGGCCGAGGGCGATGAGTCGATCGACCGCGGGTCGTTCGAACGGGCTTTGGGTGTCTTGGAGCCGGCCGATTCTGTCATAGACACGCGCCGCGGTCTGCGGCGAAAGCCCGCCGGCGTCAAGAGCCCGGGAGGGGTTGGCGGACGTCGAGTCCAGGGTGAGCTGGTCTTTGTGGAAGTCGAAATGCTGCCCGGGGTAGCGGTAGACGTCTTCGAGCGTCATGTAGTCGGTGAAAAAGGGATCCCAGTGCGTTGGGAAATGCATGCCTCGGTGGAGTGCGGCTTCGGGTTCACGGGCTAGTTTGCGCTGCAACGCGGCGATGACGCGGTCCATCTTTGCGCCCATCCGCCCGCGGTTGTAGACCAGGGCGGCCGCACTGGAGCCGTGGTAGTTGATGATGTCGAAGGGTCTTGTTGCGGCGTTGAGTAGGCCCGCGAAGACGCGGCTGACTTGATCGGGCAGCCGGCCGAACAGTCTCACCAGGATGACTAGCCGTTGGACGATCATGTAGCCAAACACCATGTGAAACAACAACTGTTCGTTGGTCCAGCGAGTGTCGCGGGTGGGCTTGTCCCATGCGTCGTGGCGGCCTGACTCGGCGCGTAGTCGGTCAAACTCGGTGCGGGCGCGCTCCAGATCGGTCGCGATCGCTGCGCGATCGACTGGGTGCTCGGCTGCCATCGTGAGATCGCTCCTTTCAGCTTGATGCCGCGTCGCTCAAGCCCTGGTTGATTGCCCCTCGGGGCCCAGAGCGGCACCACGAGATGTAACGGTGAGGGCCCATACAGTGCACAGAAAGCTCAGCGCGAAGAACACACCGCGGATGTAGACGCCCCACAGCGTGAATCGGCCGAACACTGATTGCAGGGCGACAGTGTCGTTTCCGAGGGAACCGACACTCTGCATGACGGGGGCGGTGACGATCGTGGCGATGATGGCGCCGATCGAAAACAGCGCAGCCAGGTAGATGGGTAATCCCGCCTTGCGCAGTGCACTGCGGTCAAGCCTCTGCGACACGGCGGCGGCGAAGATCAGCGCCCACAACAGGATTCCACCGACGGGATAGAAGATATCGCCGGGCCCCAGATCGGCGCGGCGGCTGTAGTCGGCCCACGCGTGCACGCCCAGCTGCCGCCACGCACTCGTGGCGACCAGAGCTCGGTCCAGCAGCGAACCGAACAGTCCGCCGACCATCGTGGCGGCCAGTATCAGCCAGTGCGTGAGTGGCGTCCTAACTGCTGTTCGATCTCAGTCGTCGCCGCGCCGAAGCTGGTAACGCCAAAGTTCGAACCGGCCGGCGGCTAAACGTGCGGTCATTCGGATCGTCTCGGATGATGTTTGCACCGCATTGATCAGCCCCCAGCCCGGCGTCGCTAAAGCGTTGCAGCACTTCGTCAGTGGTCACCCCGGCGTGCATGGGTGCAACCTTGGGCGCTAGCAGAAAGCCATACAACAGGAGCGTCGCGCCCGGCGCGGCAGCTTGTGAGACGCCGGCGACGTAGGCCGACCGGCAGTCTTCGGGCAGGGTGTGAAAACAGCCGAAGTCCACCACCAACGTATAGCCACCACCGACGCCTAGATCCTGCACCCGGGTCACATCGCCGTGAATCAAGCGCGGGGCCACGCCGGATTCGCCATTTCTCGATGAGATCGTGCACGCTTGGCTCCGGGCCATGGCGCCAACACATGACCCTGACATCGCGCCGCGCGCCTGAGGGCAACGGAAACTCCGGATCAAAAATTGGTTCTCAACCAACGGGTCACCAGCCTACCCCCTCGAGGGGCGCTGGCAGCGGGGATTCGTCGCACTGCGCGACCTATCTGGCTGCCCATGACGGTGCCCTACCGCGCAGCGGGCAACGCCACAGGGGCTATCCCGTCGGTGAGTGGGCGCGAGCCCAGCATTCCGCGCACCGCGACGGGCGCCTGTCCGCGAGCCGGGGCGACGCTACTGCAAGCCCTACTGGGCCGAGGGTGGTCCAAACCGGATTGCCGGAAGAGCCGGCCGAACTTCAGCCTGGGTGCGCCAGCAGCGTTGCAGTCACGTTCGTACGCACCGATTAGCAATTGATTCGGGATCTGTCAATTTGGAAAGATGTCGAATCAGGCCGTTATGGGTGCCCCGCAGTACTCACCACTGGCCCGCGAACCCCTGAGTGAGGTTGGCCATGAGCCTCCGGATAGCCGTCCCCTTTTCTCGCTCGTATCTCGCTATGGAGCAAGATGTTTCGCGTTTAAAACCCCGTAAAGGGTGCACAATCAACCGTCGGTGTAGACCTGTTCATCGACGAGGAGATCGGCACCCGGTGCTGCTTTGCCACCCAGGACGAGGTGTGGGTGAGCGGACCGACCGGGAAAAGTGGGAGGTCTACATCGTGCTGGCGGACTCGGAGACGTTCGGCACCAGCCCCCAGCACCTGTACCTCGACGCGCACGGCGGCAGGTGTTGTGAGCCAACGGTCACCGACTCGCAGCAAGACGCAGCGGGCACGTCGTGCTGCTGAGAAGAACACCTTGACCGAGACGGTGAGTTGCCGCCGATCCGCCGATCAGCCCACGCCGCAGCACCGCGTCGCGCATCAGCGGAGTACCGGGCTCGACCTCACCGAGCCGCTCAGATCCGTACGCCGTCGCCGAACCTTGGGCCCTACGACCCTGTCGCCAGCCCAGGGCGCGGCCCTAGCCTGGAAAGACATCACACGCCATGACCGGGGAGGGCGGTCCATTCCCGCGCACCGGTTTGGAAGGAAACAAGCCCTGATGTCCGAGCAGGTTAAGCAGTCCTCGTCGCCGCCGACGGTGTACCGGGTCCGGGCGCGCACCATCGGCGGCGGACGGGCTGAGGTGGCTGCGGGCACTGAGATGATCGGCTTCGACGCCAGCTGGGCCAGCGAACCGTCCGGGTTGCCGGGGCCGGCCGAGTTGCTGGCGTCGGCGTTCGCGGCGTGCCTGCTCAAGAACCTCGAGCGGTCCGGGCAGCTGCTGCCGTTCCGGTACGACCATGCCGAGGTCGATGTCGCCGCCCGCCGCCAGGACGCGCCACCGAAGTTCGTCGAGATCACCTGGGAGCTGCGGCTGGTCACCGACGAGCCCCAGCACCGCGTGGAACTGCTACACCGCAACCTGCGCCAGTTCGGCACCGTCTACAACACCCTGTCCGCGGCCTGCGCGATCGAGGGACGGATCCTCACCACACCCACGTCGGCGACGTCATGAGCATCGACGCCGCCGCGCTCTCGGCGGCGGGGGACCAACACCGCTCGCTGCCCGCCGATGACGCAACGGCTGTGGTGACCGTCGACGCCAACGAGGCGGTCGCGTCGGTGGCCTACCGGCTGAGCGAGGTCGTCGCGATCTACCCGATCACGCCGGCCTCGCCGATGGGTGAGCACGCCGACGAATGGTCTGCCAAGCGTCGGCCGAACCTCTGGGGGACGGTGCCGCAGGTAGTGGAGATGCAGTCTGAAGCCGGCGCCGCCGGAGCGGTGCACGGGGCGCTGCAGGGCGGCGCGCTGGTGACGACGTTCACCGCGTCGCAGGGGCTGCTGCTGATGCTGCCCAACCTCTACAAGATCGCCGGCGAACTGAGCGCGTGCTGCATCCATGTCGCGGCCCGCAGCATCGCCACCCACGCGCTGTCGATCTTCGGGGACCACTCCGACGTGATGGCCGCCCGCGCGACCGGGTGGGCGCTGCTGGCCTCCGGGTCGCCGCAGGAGGCGCAGGATCTCGCCGCCATCGGCCATGCGGCCACCCTGCTCACCCGGGTTCCGTTCCTGCACTTCTTCGACGGGTTCCGCACCTCGCACGAAATACAAAAGATCGGCGCGCTCGACGACAACACGCTGATGGCCCTGATCGACGCGGGCGCCGTCGAAGCGCACCGAGCCCGGGCGATGAATCCCGACCGCCCGGTCACCCGCGGCACCTCGCAGAACCCCGATGCCTTCTTCCAGGGCCGTGAGGCGACCAACCCGTTCTACGACCGCTGTCCGGGCGTCGTCGCCGACACGATGCGACACTTCGCGGCGCTGACCGGCCGGCGCTATCGAGCTCTTCGACTACGTCGGGCACCCCGAAGCCGAGCAGGTGCTGGTGATGATGGGCTCTGGTGCCGAATGCGCCCACGAGACGGTCGACGCCCTGCTCACTGCCGGTGAGCGGGTCGGGCTGGTGAAGGTCCGCCTGTACCGGCCCTTCGCGATGGGCGCTTTCCTGGCCTCGCTGCCCGCATCCGTGCGCTCGCTTGCGGTCCTGGACCGGACGAAGGAGCCCGGCGCGACCGGCGAGCCGCTGCTGCTGGACGTCACCGCCGCGCTGGCCGACGCCGTCACCACCGGCAGCCGCACCTCGCTGCCCCGGATCATCGGCGGCCGCTACGGGTTGGGCTCCAAGGAACTGACTCCCGCGATGGTGAAGGCCGCCTTCGACGAGCTCGACGCCGAGCGGCCCCGCACCCGCTTCACCCTGGGCATCACCGACGACGTGACCGGCCTGTCCCTGCCGGTCGACGAGGAGTTCGACACCGAGCCGGCCGGGGTGTCACGCGCGGTGTTCTACGGGCTGGGCTCCGACGGGACGGTGAGCGCCAACAAGGCGACGATCAAGATCATCGGTGATGCGACAGAGCAGGCCTGCCAGGGCTACTTCGTGTACGACTCGAAGAAGGCCGGCTCGACGACGGTGTCGCACCTGCGGTTCGGACCCGCGCCGATCCGTTCCACCTACCAGATCCGCCGTGCGGGATTCCTCGCCGTGCACGACCCCGGCTTCCTCGACCGCTTCGACGTTCTCGACCGCGCCGAGCAGGGCGCTACCGTGCTGCTCAACACGGCGGTGCCGCCCGAGCAGGTGTGGGCCGGTCTGCCCCGGGAAGCGCAGCAGACGCTGCTCCAGCGCGGCTGCCGCCTGTTCGTGATCGACGCCTACCGCCTGGCTGACGAGCACGGGCTCGGGCGGCGGATCAACACCGTGATGCAGGCCTGCTTCTTCGCGCTCAGCGACGTGCTGCCCGTGGATGAGGCCCTCACGAGGATGAAGCAGGCCGTCACCGCCACATGGGGTAAGCGCGGCTCGGAGATCGTGCGCCGCAACACCGCTGCCATCGACGCCGCCGTCGCTGCCCTGCACGAGATCCCGATCCCCGACACCGTCGACGCCACCAGCACTCGCCCACCGGCGGTGCCCGCCGACGCTCCGGACTTCGTCCAGCGGGTGACCCGCCTGCTGCTGGAAGGCCACGGCGACCGGCTGCCGGTCAGCGCCTTCCCGCCCGACGGCACCTGGCCCACCGGCACCAGCAAGTTCGAGAAGCGCGCCATCGCCCTGGACCTGCCGATCTGGGAACCGGACCTGTGCGTGCAGTGCAACCGCTGCTCGATGATCTGCCCGCACACCGCCATCCTCACCAAGGTTTTCCAGCCCGAGGATGCCGCCGCCGCGCCCTCAGCGTTCCGGTCGACGCCCGAGGGCTTCACCCCCGAACTCGAAGGCCTCGCCTTCACCGTCCAGGTCGCGCCCGGACGACTGCACCGGCTGCGGCCTGTGCGTCGAGGTATGCCCGGGCAAGGACCGCACCCAGCCCCGCCGTAAGGCGCTCAACCTCCAACCCGCGGCCGAACACCGGGCCAGCGAACGCGAAGCGTTCGCCTTCTACCAGCAGATCCCCGACGTCTCCCGCGCCCGCATCCCGCGGACCCGCTCGGGCATCGCGCTGCTCAAGCCGCTGTTCGAGTTCTGCAGCGCCTGCGCAGGCTGCGGCGAAACCCCCTACCTGCGGCTGCTGACCCAGCTCGTCGGCGACCGACTCCTCATCGCCAACGCCACCGGCTGCTCGTCGATCTACGGCGGCAACCTGCCCACCAGCCCCTACACCACCGACGCCGACGGGCGCGGGCCGGCGTGGAACAACTCACTGTTCGAGGACAACGCCGAGTTCGGCCTCGGGCTGCGCCTAGGCGCCGACACCCTCGCCCGCCGCGCTCAGCGCGCTGCTCGAGCGGTTCGCACCGCAGCTACCCGCCGACCTCGTGGGCGAGCTCACCGGCCCGTGCCCGAGCGGCGACGACGCCGCCATCGGCGCCCGCCGCGAGGCAGTCACCGCGCTGCGCGCACTGCTCGCTGACATCGACGGCGGCGACGAGCTCGCCCGGTGCGCGGACGCGCTGGTGCCCCGATCGGTCTGGCTGGTCGGCGGCGACGGATGGGCCTACGACATCGGCTTTGGCGGGCTCGACCACGTGCTGGCCTCCGGCCACGACGTCAACATCCTCGTCCTGGACACCGAGGTGTACTCCAACACCGGCGGCCAGCAGTCCAAAGCCACACCGTTGGGCGCGGTGGCCAAGTTCGCCTCCGCCGGCAAGGAGACCAACAAGAAGGACCTCGGGCTGCTGGCGATGAGCTACGGACACGTCTATGTGGCCAGCGTCGCCATGCAGTCACACACCTCTCAGACACTCACCGCCCTGCAGGAGGCCGAAAGCTACCCGGGCCCGTCGATCGTCATCGCCCACAGCCCGTGCATCGCCCACGGCTACGACCTGGTCAACGCCCCTGCGCAACAGCGCCGGGCCGTGCTCAGCGGCGCCTGGCCGCTGTATCGCTTCGACCCGCGCCGCATCGAGACCGGCGGGTCGCCCCTCGTCATCGACGCCGACCCGCTGACCGTCCCGCTGCGCGACTACCTCGAGCAGGAGGCCCGGTTCCGGATGGTCGAACTCGCCGACCCCCAGCGCTACGAACGGCTCGTCGCCGCCGGTGAGAACGCCATCGCCCGACGCCACGCCCTCTACCAGCAACTCGCCGGCATCCACCTGCCCACCCAGGGGGACTGACATGGTCGACCTCAGCACCGACTGGCTGGGTCTGCGGCTGCGCGGCCCGCTCGTCGTCGGCGCCTCGCCGCTGACCCGGACCGTCGAGGACGCCCAGCGCCTCGCCGACGCCGGCGCCGGCGCGGTGGTCCTGGCGTCGGTGTTCGAGGAACAGATCGTCGCCGAGCAACTCGGCCTGCACCGCTTCATCGACAGCCACGTCGACCACGACGCCGAAGCCCGCTCGTTCCTGCCCGACACCGACGTGGTTCCCATCGGCCCCGCACCGACATTGCGCCACCTGCAGGCGCTGCGCGCGGCGCTCGACATACCCGTCGTGGCCTCACTCAACGGCATCACCCCCGGCGGGTGGACCGACCTGGCCCGCCAGCTCGCCGACGCCGGAGCCGACGCGCTCGAACTGAACCTCTACGAGCCCCCCACCACGTTGCACGCGACCAGCGCCGAGGTCGAAGCGCGCCAGATCGACACCGTCGCCGCTGTCGTCGAAGCCGCGTCCGGGGTCCCGGTGACCGTGAAACTGTCCCCCTTCTACGCGGGCCTGACCGCCTTCGCCACCCACCTCGTCGCCGCGGGGGCGGCCGGGCTCGTGATGTTCAACCGCTTCTACCAACCCGACATCGACCTCGACACCCTCGACGTCGACCGCCGCCTCGTCCCCTCCACCTCAGCCGAGCTACCGCTACGCCTGCACGCCCTCGCAGTCCTCCACGGTCACGTCGCGCTGCCGCTGGCCGCCAGCGGCGGCGTGCACACCGGCCTGGACGCCGCTAAAGCGATCCTGTGCGGCGCGACCACCGTGCAACTCGTCTCCGCCCTGCTCGACGACGGTCCCGCCGCCCTCGCCCGGATCGGCCGCGAACTCATCGGATGGCTCGACACCCACCACTACCGCAGCAGCCACGACGCGTGCGGGGCGACCGCGCTGCACAACGTCGCCGACCCCACCGCCTGGGAACGGCTCAACTACACCCGCATCCTCGAGAGCTGGCAACCCGCGCGAACCAGGAGATGACCATGCCCGACACGAAGCCCGACTCCAAGCCCGACACGAAGCCCAACCTGTGGCACGGGATACTCCGCGAGGACATCCCCTGGCTGCCGACGATCGACGCCGAAGCCTGCATCGGCTGCCAGCTCTGCTATGTCACCTGCGGGCGGGCCGTCTTCGAGATCGAGGATGCCGTCGCCGTCGCCGTCGACCCCATGAACTGCGCGGTCGGCTGCTCCACCTGCGGTAACGTCTGCCCGACCGGCGCCATCACGTTCCCACCGATGGACGCGGTATGGAAGCTCGAACGTGAACGGCAAATCTTTCGCACCGTGAAGAAAGAGGCGGCACGCAAGCACGAACGCGAAGACATCGCCAAGGCACGCGCTGACGCGCAGGCCGCCGTCGCACTCGTCACTACCCGCGCCCGCGTCGAAGTGGCCGGCGAGTTCGGTGACAAGCGGTTCCTCGTCCGCCTCGAGGAGCTCCTCGGCGACCGCCCCTACGACATCGTCAACCTGCGTCTCGAGGTTCCCACCGTCAAAGGCGCCCGCGCCAAAGCACCGTCTTACATGACCTTCGAGGTGACCTCCGAAACCCAAGAGGCCGTCGAGCCGTTCCTCAACGACGTGCGCGCCCTCATCCGCGACGTCTCGCTCGTCCTCGTCGCCATCACGGGTTTATGACGACTGGACGCGCCAGGTGTTTGCGTCACACTTCGTGCGCACCGATTGGCAATTGATTCGGGATCTGTCAATATAGAAGGATGTCGAATCAGGCCGCCGTTATGAGTGCCCCGCAGTGCGCACCGCTGGCCCGTGAACCTTTGAGTGAGGCTTCGGCCGCAATGTTGGTGCCGATGTTCAAGGCACTGGGCGACCCGGTGCGGCTGCGCTTGGTGAGTCTGATCGCCAGCCATCCCGGCGGAGAGGCTTGCGTATGCGACATCTCGGTAACCATCGACGTGTCTCAGCCCACCATCTCCCATCACCTCAAAGTCCTGCGCTCGGCAGGGCTGCTGGGCAGCCAGCGCCGCGGCACCTGGGTTTACTACCGGGTGATTCCGGCAGCCCTGCAGCAACTTTCAGGGATCTTGCAGATCGGGAGCGGGCCCGCCACCCCGTCTGAGGCCTGCGCCGAGGAGATGACCCGATGAACGCCCCCGCCAACACCGAGCATCCCGCCGTGGTCAAAAAGCTCTCGGCGCTGGACCGGATGCTTCCGGTGTGGATCGGCCTCGCCATGATCGCGGGGCTGCTGCTGGGCCGGGTGATCCCTGGCCTCGGTGATGCGCTCAGTGCCGTCGAGGTCGACGGAATCTCGCTGCCGATCGCCATCGGTCTGCTGGTGATGATGTACCCGGTGCTGGCCAAGGTGCGTTACGACCGCCTCGACACCGTCACCGGCGACCGCAAGCTCATGGTGGCCTCGCTGGTCTTGAACTGGGTCATCGGCCCGGCACTGATGTTCGCGCTGGCCTGGCTGCTGCTGCCCGACCTGCCCGCATACCGCACCGGTCTGATCATTGTGGGACTCGCGCGGTGCATCGCGATGGTTATCATCTGGAACGACTTGGCCTGCGGCGACCGCGAAGCCGCTGCGGTGCTCGTGGCGCTGAACTCACTGTTTCAGGTGGTGATGTTCGCCGTGCTGGGCTGGTTCTACCTCTCGGTGCTGCCGGGTTGGCTGGGCTTGGAGCAGACCACCATCAATACCTCGGTGTGGCAGATCGCTAAATCGGTGCTGATCTTTCTGGGTATCCCGCTGCTGGCGGGCTTCCTCACCCGCCGCTGGGGCGAAAGGGCCAAAGGCCGGCAGTGGTATGAGTCGCGGTTCCTGCCCAAGATCGGGCCGTGGGCTCTTTACGGGCTGCTGTTCACCATCGTGATCCTGTTCGCGCTGCAAGGCGATCAGATCATTTCCCGGCCCTTGGATGTCGCGCGCATTGCGCTTCCGTTGCTGGCTTACTTCGCCATCATGTGGGGCGGAGGCTATCTCCTGGGCGCTGTCCTCGGCTTGGGCTATGAACGCACCACCACGCTGGCATTCACCGCCGCCGGCAATAACTTTGAGCTGGCGATCGCGGTCGCGATTGCCACCTATGGCGCCGCCTCGGGCCAAGCCCTGGCCGGGGTGGTCGGCCCGCTGATTGAGGTGCCGGTGCTTGTCGCTCTCGTCTACGTCTCTCTTGCCCTACGTAAGCGGTTCGTTCAACCGACGCAACCAGACTTGTCGCCCGCGAAAGCGGCCACATCCAGCACCGAATCCTGATTCCGCACAGATCAGCGTCAAATCCGGAATGGTTGACTCCATGGCTTCTCGCCCCAGTGTGTTGTTCGTCTGCGTTCACAACGCCGGCCGTTCGCAGATGGCCGCCGGATTCCTGGCCCATCTCGCCGGCGACAGGATCGAAGTCCGCTCGGCCGGTAGTGCCCCGGCCGACACCATCAATTCGGCCGCCGTTGAGGCGATGGCCGAGATCGGCATCGACATCTCGGACCAGTCCCCCAAGATCCTCACCCCCGACGCGGTCGAGTCCTCCGACGTGGTCATCACCATGGGCTGCGGCGACGCCTGCCCGGTGTTCCTGGGTGTCAGCTACCGGGACTGGGCGTTGCCCGATCCTGCCGGCAAGGGCATCGAGGCGGTCCGCCCGATCCGCGACGACATCAAGGCCCGGGTCGAAAAGCTGATCGGCGAACTCGTCCCCGCTACCCGCCCCCAGGGGAGCCTTCCGTGAGGAAGCCCGCGGTGCTGTTCGTGTGCGTCAAGAACGCCGGGAAGTCGCAGATGGCGGCCGGCTTGATGCGCAAGATCGCCGGCGCCACCGTCGATGTGTACTCCGCCGGGACGAAACCCGGTACCAGCGTCAACGCCCTGTCAGCGGAATGCCTGCTCGAGGTTGGTGTCGACATCACCGGCGAGCACCCGAAGCCGATCGATCCGCAGCTCGTCGGCGACGTCGACATCGTCGTCACGCTGGGAAACGAGGCCCACGTCGAGCCGGTCCAGGGCACCAGGTTCGAAACCTGGGACACCGACGAGCCGTCCAAACGCGGCATCGACGGGATCGACCGCATGCGGCTGATCCGCGACGACATAGCGGCTCGGGTGCGACTGCTCGCCGAGCAGCTGCCCACCACATCACCGGCACAAACCAAGGAGATCGTTCGATGAGCAAGATTCAGGTGTTCGAGCCCGCATTGTGTTGCGCCACGGGCGTGTGTGGCGAAGACGTCGACCAACAACTGGTCAGGTTCTCCGCCGACCTGGATTACGTCCGCAGCCGCGGCGGTGACGTTTCCCGCTACAACTTGGCAAGCGAACCCCGCGCGTTCGCCGAATCCGACACCGTGAAAGCGTTCCTGCACGTTGCCGGATCCGACGGGCTGCCGCTGGTTCTGGTGGATGGAGTCACCGCGATGACCGGGCGCTACCCCGACCGCGCCCAGCTCGCCGCCTGGGCCGGCGTCGAGGCTCCCGGGCCGGCCGGACCGACCAGCCTCGATATCACCGAGACGACCACTGCCGGAGGCGGTTGCTGCAGCAGCGCAAGCTCAGGCGCCACCGACTGCTGCTGAAAGAACCGGCTATCCCCATGAAGTTTCTGGACGCTCCGCCACGATTTCTGTTCTTCACCGGCAAGGGCGGGGTGGGCAAGACCTCCATCGCGTGTGCCACCGCGATCGCGCTGGCCCGCCACGGCAAGAAGGTGCTACTGGTCAGCACCGACCCGGCGTCCAACGTCGGACAGGTCTTTGGGCTGACGATCGGCAACACCATCACCGCGATCCCCGCGATCGAGGGTCTGTCGGCCCTGGAAATCGATCCCGAACAGGCCGCCGACGCCTACCGCGAACGCATCGTCGGCCCGGTGCGTGGGCTATTGCCGGACGCGGAGGTGGCATCGATCACCGAACAACTCTCCGGCTCGTGCACCACCGAGATCGCCTCCTTCAACGAATTCACCGAACTGCTCACCGATTCCGACGGCGAACTCGGCCAGTTCGACCACGTGCTGTTCGACACCGCCCCTACCGGGCACACCATCCGCCTGCTGCAATTGCCGGGCTCGTGGACTGACTTCCTCAACGAGGGCAAGGGCGATGCGTCCTGCCTGGGGCCGCTGTCCGGTCTGGAGAAACAACGCGTCGTCTACGCCGGGGCGGTCGCCGCGCTGGCCGATCCCCAGCGCACCCGCCTGGTGCTGGTGGCCCGTGCGCAGAGGTCGACGCTGGCTGAGATCACCCGCACGCACCGTGAACTCGCTGCGATCGGCTTGACCCACCAGTACGTCGTGATCAACGGTGTCCTGCCCGCATCTGCCGGGCACAGCGACCCGCTCGCTGCGGCGATCTACCAGCGCGAACAGCAGGCGGTCGCGTCGCTGCCCGACGAACTACGGGCGCTGCCGCTGGACCGGGTCGACCTCAAGCCCACCAACATCGTCGGCCTGGACGCCCTGGCGTCGCTGTTCACCTCGGATGCGGACGTACCGGATGAGCAACAAGAATTGGCCCCCGACGTGATCGACACCCCGCTGGCGAATCTGATCGATGAACTGGCCACCGGGGACCACGGATTGATCATGTGCATGGGCAAGGGCGGGGTCGGGAAAACGACGATCGCCGCCGCGATCGCTGTCGCCCTCGCCGAGGGTGGTCACCAAGTGCACCTGACCACGACCGACCCCGCCGGGCACCTCACCGACACCCTCCACGGAACACTCGAGAACCTGCAGGTGTCGACCATCGACCCGGTCGAGGCGACCCGCAGCTACCGCGATCATGTGCTGGCCACCAAGGGCGCCGCGCTCGATGAGCACGGCCGGGCGACGCTCGCGGAGGATCTTCGCTCGCCATGCACCGAGGAAGTCGCCGTTTTCCAGGCATTCTCGCGCGTCATCGGTGAATCGCTGCACAAGTTCGTCGTCGTCGACACCGCACCGACCGGGCACACGCTGCTGCTCCTCGATGCCACCGGCTCCTACCATCGCGAGGTCGCCCGGCAACTGGGCAACCGACACTTCACGACTCCGCTGATGCGGTTGCAGAACCCGCAGCAAACCAAAGTCATCATCGTCACCCTCGCCGAAACCACCCCGGTCCTCGAGGCCGCCGGACTGCAGGACGAACTCGAACGCGCCGGCATCCGCCCCTGGGCCTGGGTGATCAACAACTCGCTTGCAGCCGCCAACCCGACCGCGCCACTGCTCCGGCGGCGCGCCGTTGCGGAACTGCCCGAGATTGGCACAGTGAAGGGCCAACACGCGGATCGGGTTGCGGTGGTGCCGTTGCTTGCAACCGAACCGGTGGGTATCTCCGCACTGGAAACGCTCGGGACGGGCCCGAGGCGTCATGGCCCGGTGACCAGCAAGATCGACGTGGACGTAATCCTCGATGATCAGCCGAGAATCCGCGGTGCCTAGCCGCACACCTCGCCGCGGCTATGACGTTCTCCCCCATGGCAATTCGCCAGTTGACGATGCACGACAGTTGTCGCGCTCGGCGCGGTTGTGCCGAAACATATTGTGCGACAACGACGTTACTATAGCGCACCGGGCTTGCCCGCCAGGGCGATAGCGCGGCGATCCCGCCGGGCCGTGTTCTTAGCAGCAGGATGCTGCCGTGCCGGCGGACTGGTCGGTGCCGCAAACCCCCGGTCCGCACGCTGCGTTGTCGGCGAGCTGTGGGCTTGATCCGAATGTTTCCGAGTCCGCCAGCACCGTGTAGACCTCCCACTTCTCCCCGGCCGGCCCGGTCACCCAGACCTTGTCCTGGGTTGCGAAGCAACAGGTCGTTCCGATCTCCTCATCGGTGAACAAGCCCTCGCCCTGCAATCGGGCGATCTCCTCGTGCACCTTCTCGCTTGACGGGACCTCCACCCCCAAGTGGTTGAGTGTGCCGCCTTTGCCGGGGTTCTCCAATAGCACCAGTTTGAGTGGCGGCTCGGCCACGGCGAAATTGGCGTAGCCGGGCTTGCGTTTAGCCGGCTCGGTGTTGAACAGCTTGGAGTAGAACGTGACCGCCTCGTCGAGGTTGTCGACGTTGAGCGCGAGTTGAACGCGGGACATGACAGCAGACCTCCATACGTGTGAGACATATATCGAACTAGTCCGATCCGCTCAGCATGCCACCATTTTGATATATGTCAAATCATTGTGGCAAAATCGTTCTATGCCCAAGGCACTGCCAGTGATCGACATCACCGCGCCGACATGCTGCGCGCCGCTGGCCGCCGGCCCCATGAGCGACGACGACGCCCTACGGGTGGCGCTACGCCTCAAGGCGCTGGCAGACCCCGCGCGAGTCAAGATCATGTCGCTGCTTTTCAGCTCATCTGCTGGTGAGACGAACACCCGTGAGCTTGCCGCCGTTCTCAGATTGACCGAGTCGACGGTCAGTCACCACCTCAACCAACTTCGCAAGGCGGGCCTGGTCGAATCGAACCGCCGCGGCATGAACGTCTACCACCGCCCCCACCGGGATGCAATGACCGCGCTCTGCGCCGTCCTGGACCCGAATTGCTGCAGCTGATTTCGCGCCACGTTGAATCGGTACCCCATTAACGAGTGGGGCAGGACACCACGCGCTCGATGTGCGCGACCGCAGTGAGGTCGGTGTCACCCGGCTCATTGATGAATTTCGACCGTCTTGCCGATGAACGTCGCATGACTAAATCGACGAATCCAGTCCAGCGCCTTGCCCTTTCGTCGATAGCTCAGTAGATATTTACTTAATTATGACTGACCGATTTGGTGATGCGGTGCGACGGGTGCAGATCCACGCCGCCTTGGCCGATCCCGGTCGGCTGGTCATCGTCGATCGGCTGCTGCTCGCCGACGCATCGCCCTCGGAGCTTCAGGCCGCGCTGTCGATGTCGTCGAGCCTGATCGCCCACCATGTGGGGGTACTTGAGGGCGCGGGAATCGTGCGCCGAGTTCGTTCAGAAGGAGATCGTCGCCGTAGCTACCTGCAGTTGATCCCCGAGTCGCTGGACGTGTTGGTGCCCGCTGCGTCGTGGCGTGCCGAGCGAGTGGTGTTCGTCTGCACGCAGAATTCGGCGCGCAGCCAGTTGGCGGTAGCGGTGTGGAATCGTCGCAGCCCCCTTCCGGCGACCTCGGCCGGGACGCGTCCCGCCGCCGAGGTACACCCGCGGGCGGTTGCCGCGGCGGCGCGCCGCAAGCTGCCGATGCGGCCGCATCCTCCGCGCCATCTCGACGATGTCGTTCAGCCCACCGACGTGATCATCGCGGTCTGCGATAACGCGCACGAGGAACTGCCCGCCGACAACCGGCGATTGCATTGGTCGATCCCCGACCCGGTACGCATTGGTCGGGCCGACGCCTTCGACCGCGCCCTTGATGAGCTGATCGTCCGCATCGATCACCTGGTCCCCACCCTGCACCGCCGCTAGCAATGGAGCCTGCGATGTTCGACGGCCCGGCTGCCAGTGCCACCACCCCGCTGCCTGGCGACTTGTCTGTCGATCAACGGCTGGCCCTCAAAACCGCTGCCGCGCAACTTCAGAACGAATTCGGCGAGATCTTCGGCGTGGAAACCATCCGACGGTTCCTGCAATCCTCCTACGATCAGTTCGCCAATCACGCAACGGTCGCGAACTTCTTGCCGTTGCTGGCCGAACGCTTTGCCCGACAGCGGCTTCGCGCCCTGGGCAAAGTTGAAGGCAAGTCCAGCGACGGCAAACCCATTGTGCTGTTTCTGTGCACCCACAACGCCGGGCGGTCCCAGATGGCAATGGGGTTTTTCACCCATCTAGCCGGGGACGGAGCGGTGGCATGGTCGGGCGGTTCTGAGCCCGGCAACGAAGTCAATCCCGCCGCGGTGCAAGCGATGGCCGAGCGCGGCATCGACATCTCCGGTGAGTATCCCAAACCCTGGACCGATGAGGTCGTGCAAGCCGCCGACGTTGTCGTGACTATGGGCTGCGGCGATGCCTGCCCGATCTTCCCCGCGCACCGCTACGAGGAATGGGTACTTGACGATCCCGCCGGACAGAACACCGAGGCTGTCCGCCCGATCCGCGACGACATCGAAAGACGGGTCCGGCGGCTGCTGACGGACCTGGGCGTGCCCGTCCATGCGTAGGCACTGTCAATCAAGCGCTCCACCACCCCACCCAGCAACAGCACCTTGCACTGATGACCGGAGGAAACCACTGTGCGCATTCCACTGAAGCGATCTTCGGCCGCGCTGAGCTTGCTGGCCGTTGCTGTGCTGGTGCTTTCGGCATGCGGCAGCGAAAAATCAAACCCTCCCTACGCCACCTCGGCGAAAGTGGACTGCGGCGGCAAACAGACGTTGAACGCCGGCGGCTCCACCGCGCAGGCCAATGCAATGACCCGGTTTGTCAAAGCCTACGAAAAGGTCTGCCCCGGGCATACGCTGACCTACACCTCCAACGGCTCGGGCGCCGGGGTCAGCGAATTCCTCGCAGGCCAAACTGATTTCGGCGGCTCGGACTCGGCGCTAGCTGGAGACGAGTACGGCAAGGCCAAGCAGCGATGTGGCTCGGATGCCTGGAATCTGCCAGTGGTGTTCGGCCCTCTGGCGATCACCTACAACCTCTACAAAGACACGCTGGTGCTCGATGCCCCGACGCTGGCAAAGATCTTCAACGGCACCATCACCCGATGGGACGACCCGGCGATCGGAGCACTCAACGAGTCGATGCCCGCCGAACCTATCACCGTGGTCTACCGCAGCGACGCATCAGGCACCACCGACAACTTCCAGCGCTACCTCGACGCCGCCTCCAACGGCGCGTGGGGCAAGGGCACCGGCAAGGTGTTCAACGGCGGGGTCGGCCAAGGCGCCCCAGGCAACGAGGGCACATCGGCCAAGGTCAGGAACACCGAGGGCGCGATCACCTACAACGAATGGTCATTCGCCCAGGAGCAGCGGCTGTTCGCCGCCAAAATCCTGACCTCGGCCGGGCCGCATCCGGTGGCCATCAACGCCGACACCGTCGGCGAGGCGATCGCTGGCGCGACCATCGCGGGTCAGGGCAACGACTTGGTGTTAGACATCTCGTCGTTCTACAAGCCCACCCAGCCCGGCGCCTACCCGATCGTGCTGGCCACCTACGAACTGGTGTGTTCGAAATACTCTGACCCACAGACCGCGACCGCAGTGCGGGCGTTTCTGCAGTCCACCGTCGGGCCAGGCCAGGTCGACCTCGAAGACTACGGATACTTCCCGTTACCCAACCAGTTCCAATCGAAAGTACTCAGCGCAGTCAACTCCATCAGGTAACACGTCACACTCATCGCCCAATCCAAGCGGCGCAGTAGCTGCACCGCCACCGCAGCACCCAACAACTCGTCAGGAGCCAATCTCGTATGACAGCTCGTCATATCGTCGCCGTCGGTGGCAGTGACGCCGGCATCAGCGCGGCGCTGCGCACCCGCGAACTCGACCCCACCACCGATGCCACCGTTGTGGTCGCCGACGCCTATCCCAACTTCTCCATTTGCGGCATCCCCTACTACGTCTCCGGGGAAGTCAGCCACTGGACCAACCTGGCCCATCGCAGCGCCGCCGACCTGGCCGCCACCGGCATGCAGGTGCTCACCGACACCCGCGCCACCGGCATCAATGCCGAAGAGCACACCCTCGACATCCTCGACTCCACCGGCGCCCCGCAACAGCTTTCCTACGACGCCTTGATCGTGGGCACCGGCGCCATCAGTGCCCGACCGCCCTTCCGCGGGCTCAGCGGCGCGGACGCGCTCGGCCCGGCCGATGGGGTGCACCTGCTGCACTCCATGGGCGACACCTTCGCCATCATGAACTCGCTGCAACAACGCAATCCCGCCACCGCGGTGATCGTCGGCGCCGGCTACATCGGCCTGGAGATGGCCGAAGCCCTTACCTCGCGCGGCATCCGCGTCACCCAGATCGAAGCCCTGCCGGAGGTTTTGCCCACGGTAGACCCCGAACTCGGCGCCCTGATGCACGCCGAACTCGAACGCCAAGGCGTCGAGGTCCTCACCGACACCGCCGTCACCGCTATCGCCCGCACCGACGCCGGCGCGCTCACTGTGACCGCCAGTCATAACAGCCAAACCCTTTCGCGGACAGTTGATTTAGTCCTCGTGGTCGTCGGAGTCCGTCCCGACACCGAACTCGCTGCCGACGCCGGCGCCGAGCTCGGCGTCAAAGGAACCATCGTTGTCGACGAAGCCATGCGCACCAACCTGCCCGACATCTTCGCAGCCGGCGACTGCGTACACACCCACCACCGGCTCCTCGGCATCACCTGGATACCGCTGGGCACCAACGCGCACAAACAAGGCCGCGTGGCCGGCGAGAACGCGCTCGGCGGCCACACCCACTTCTCGGGCAGCCTGGGCACCCAAGTCGTCAAGGTCTTCGACCTCATCGCCGCCCGCACTGGCCTCCGCGAAGACGAAGCCCGCGCCGCGAACCTCGACTGGACCGCCGCGACCAGCCAATCGAGTCCCGACGACCACAAGGCCTACTACCCAGGCGCCACCCCCGTCCACATCCGCATCACCGGCGACCAGCACAGCGGGCGCCTTCTCGGCGCCCAACTCGTCGGACACCGCAGCGCCGAAATCGCCAAACGCATCGACACTTACGCCACCGCCCTATTCCACGACATGACCATCGACAGCCTCAGCGAGCTGGACCTGTCCTACACCCCGCCGCTCGGATCCCCCTGGGACGCCACCCAAATGGCAGCTCAAACGTGGGTGCGCGAACACCAGCCCGCGACGGCCCGACCCCTAACCGCCTAGCCAACATCGGCGCAGAATCGAGTCCCACACATGCGGATCAATCAGTGCGAGAAACTCGTTCGATCACAACATAGCCGGCGCATGAAGATCGCCCTTATCGCCGCCGCCGTGGCGCTCGTAGCTATCGTTGCTGCAGCCGTGGGGATCCCGCCCTCATCGCACACCACAACCACAAATCTGCGCAGTCGGTGCTGCCGTTTACCGGCCTCGAGGGTCCTACCGCTGTAGCGGTGGACAGCGCCGGTAACGTTTACGTCGTCGATGAACTCGCCCGCCAGGTACTAAAGCTGGCGGCGGGTTCGACCACCCTGGTCGTGCTGCCGTTTGAAGCCCCCGGCCCTGACAATCCAACCGTTATGACCTCAGATCCCGCAGGTGTCGCGGTGGGATCGGCGGCGACGTCTACGTGGCCGAAAGCCACAACAACCGGGTGCTGAAGCTGGCACCTGGTTCCACGAGGCCGGCCGTGTTGCCGTTCAGCGATCTCAACGAGCCCAAGGGTGTAGCTGTGGACAGCGCCGGTGACGTCTACATCGCCGAGTCCTACTACCGCAACCCCCGGGTCCTGAAGCTCGCGGCCGGGGCCACCGCCCAGAACGTGCTGCCATTCACCGGACCCAAGTACCTCAACGGTGTGGCGGTGGACAGCGCCGGCGACGTCTACGTCGCAGACAGCGGCAACAACCGGGTGCTGAAGCTGGCGGCCGGCTCCGCGACACCGGCCGCGTTGCCGTTTACCGGTCTCAATGGCCTCGGGGGTATCGCGGTCGACAGCGCCGGTGACGTCTATGTCGCCGACCGAGGCAACAGCCGGGTGCTGAAGCTGGCGGCGGGCGCCACCGCTCAGAACGTGCTGCCGTTCACCGAGCTCAACGATCCCGCAGGTGTGGCGGTGGACGCCGCAGGCAACGTCTACGTCACCGACTTTCGCAACACTCGGGTACTGAAACTGGCGGCGCGGTAACGTATCCCCGCGCAGAAGCGGCTGCAACGTCCAGGTTGTGACTTGATACCCAGTAAAGAAAATACTCAGACGAATTCTGGTGGAACCATTCCTTCCGGTCGCCCCCGCCTGTGTCGATTCATGGTGCCGGCGGGCGGAGCTGCACGCCGGGCGGCCTTTTACAGTTCGAGTCCGTAGCCGCGGTCGGTGCCGCGGTCGGCGGCGCGTCCGATGTCGGCGGCGAGGCGTTCGTAGCGCTCGTAGAACGCCCGTTGGGCGGCGGTGTGGTCGCGCCAGGTCTGGCGGCGTGCGGCGCGGCGGCCGTCGTGGCGGTCGAGCAGCCGCCCGACGATATCGGGGAGCAACTCGCGGTCGGTGTGTTCGGCTTCGGCGTGCATGGTGCGGGGCCGGGCATCGTTGGCCATGATCATCCGGAAGTAGTGGGCAGCGGCATATTTAGTGCCGCGCCGCAACACGTGCACGTCTGCGCCCGCTACCGGGGTGGTGTGTTCGTGGTCGGCTTCGCCGCTGACGTGGTTGTAGATGTAGGCGTGGTTGGAGTCGCGGCCACGGCTCATCGCCACATACGCCAGAGCCCGGCCGGCCGATTCGCCGATGACAGCGTGTGCGGTGTCGGCGGTAACTCCTTGCGCGGAGTGCACGGTGACGGCGTAGCCCAGGCTGACATGCTCACGCAGATAACCGCTTTCAAATACCACGCGGGCGTTGTCGGTAAGCCGCTCGGCGGCGATGCGGTTGGTCTTCTCGTCGATGCCCGCGACGCGCCAGCGGTTGCCGTTGCGCACCTGATCAGCCTCGCGGTCTGAACCGGGTGCGGCGTCTACGGGGATGCGGGCGTCGTTGTGGCGGCTGATGATCAGGTCGCCGACGCGGATCGTCTGGTCGCGGGCCGCCTGCTGCGGTGGGGCCGTGCGGCAGTGAGGGTGTCGTGGAGGCGCCGGTTAAGGGCGTCGGCCATCTCCCAGGTGTCGCACACCAGCAGTGCATCCTTGCCGGCCGCGCGGTCGGCCAGGTAGGCGTCGTGGGCGTCGGCGGCCATCGCGACCTGGTCACCGGTGTGCAGCCGGTGCTGGGTGCGATACCAGCCGACCGCTTTCCGCAGTCGGTTGCCGTGTGCGGCGCGCAGCGCCAGCGAGGCGTCGCGCTCTTCGGGGTCGCGCATCCGCCAGACTTCGGAAAGCCGCTGCGTCCAGGGCAACTCGTCACACAGCTGCTCGAACATGCCGCCCCGCGCTTTCACCGGCGCCAACTGATACGGGTCGCCGACTAATACCGTCTTGACCCGCGCGGCGGTGGTGGCTACCAGCAGACGGCGCAACTCACGGGTGCCCACCATGGACGCTTCGTCGACGACCACCACGCTCCGCGCACCCAGCGCCAACTGTCCGGCGTCGAGTAGCTGCACCGCTTTGGCCACCGTCACACCGCGATCCCCTGCGCCGTCCTGCATCGCCTCGTCGACCGCCTTGCCCGTCGGCGCCACCACCAGCACCTCTTTGCCGCCCCGCGCCGCGCCCGCGCGGAGCGCGCACAGCGAATGCGTTTTGCCCGCGCCCGCGGGCGCGCACAGCGGCTGCACCAAAAACGGCGCGGCCGCGATGCTGCGGACCGCGCGCGCCTGATCCGCCGACAACCCATTGATGTCGTCAGAGCGCACATCCAGCCGTGCGCGGGGCTCGACCACGTCGACCAGGTCGAAGATGCGGGCCTCTTCGGCGATGATCACATCCAGGCTGTACTTCTCGTGACCTTCGCGCTCGTGCGCGCCCCGCGGCGCGCTGATGCGCACCCCCACCGCGTCGACGATCTGCTCAATCAGCTCCCGCGGCGCACCCGGCGCATCCACCGGGAGCTGGGCGCCGATCAGCTCCACCATGTCCGCGCGAGTGAACGCCGCCTTATCAATCTGCGCGGCCATCTCGGCCAGCCGAGCGCGGTCCAGTGCGCGCCGCGCGGTGCGGCGCCGCTCAGCGCGCGCGCCGTAATGCGCGCCGCGGTCCAGCACCAGACCGCGCGCATCCGCCCGCCACTGCTCCTTGAGCTCCTCCCACGCCAGCGATTCCGGTTTGACCGGGCGGGTGGCTTTCTGCGCGGCCGCGGTCTGCGCGGCGCTGAGCTTGCCGTCCACCACCGCCAGGTTGCGGTGCGCCCATTCCCGCAGCCGGGTGGAGCGCTGCGACCACGCCCTAATGCAGTCCGGGTCGACGCCGGCGATCTCAGCCATCCCGGTGAACGGATCGACCGGCTGCCATTCCACGCCGCGTTCGGTGGTCAGCTCGTGGCGCAGGGTGGCCTGGTAGATGATGCCGGCGGCCTTGGCCTCGTGATACAGCGATTTGGAATCCAGCGACACCAATGTGCCGTCGGCGCGGGCTTGCCGGTTGGGCACGATCACATGCGTGTGCAAGTGCGGGTCACCGCAGCGGGAGGTTTCGTGTTGGTAGGCGATCGCCACCAACCCCGGTAACCGCTGCAGATCCTTAGTGCCCGTGAGCGGGTTATGGACTCGGGTGTAGCCGGCGTGCTCATGCAGATAGGTCATCGCTGCCTCGACGGCCCGCAGATGGGCGGCCTGCAGGACTTTTTCTGCGACGTCATCGGTCAGCGCTCGTAGCAGCGACACGCTTTTGGGCGCAGCAAACGTCAGGTCGAACCCGTGCACGCTGCCCTTGGTGAACGCGCGCCCGGCTTGCCCGTTGGGCCCGATCCCGTCATCCAGCCAGCGCCCCACCACCTCGGGGTCAGCCGGCCCGCCGTCAGCAGCACGCCCGTCCAACCCGACCAGGGCGCAGGTGCGGGCGTTGTCTCCGGCGAACAGCCATGTCGGCGTCCGGGTGTCGTGCTCTGCAGTAGTACTCCCCCAACCCGCCGTTGGCTCGTTGGCGATCCATCGCAGCCTGTTTGGCCTCGCGGGCGGTGTCGTTGTAGTAGTTAATGCTCCATCGCGACAGTCGAGAGATCGTCAACACTGCGACCACCTCACGATCAGACAGATACGAGACCACCTGCGGCGGCAGATATTTCGGGCGCGATCAACGCGCCCGAAATCAGTATTGCACCGTTGTGCCAATGTGCCGTGCAGAATTTCGGGTTGGTGGTCGAGAGCGGGATGCAGTGATACGGATGAATGTAAGTGTAACGGAGGCAATGCTTTTGGGATGTTATGGGAAGCATCGAGGTTGTGGATTGCGACTGGGTTGGGGATAAGTTGGTGGATGTTGTGCTGATCTGGGCAGACCGATCGCACGGCCGCCTCAAGCGCGCCGACGGCGACGCCCAACGAACTCGCGAAGCGGGGCGCAAAAATTCTGCATGAGGTGTCACCGCAGAGAATTACAGTAGTGTTGGGAGCTTTGGTGACACCAAAGCGATCACCGCCCACCGAGACGCGAAGCCGACTGGGCGACAACCTTACACAGCGCTTGCGGCGCGAGTCCGACAAGACCTGTGCGGCACGACCCTTCGGAGGGTGGTGAATGAAAATGGAAGACAACGTATTCAACGATCTGCCGCTTCTGCTGGCGGTGCCCCGGGCCGCGCAGTTGCTGGGAATCAGCCGGGCCGCGGCCTACCGACTGGTGGCCTCCGGAGAGCTGCCGGTTCGCCGGCTCGGCGGCCGCGTCTACGTGCTGACCGCAGGCCTCCGTGAGCTGGCCTCGTGAAAGGCGCTGTCTACCAGCGGGGTTCCAAGTGGTACTACAAATTCCGCCTTCCCCAGCGTGATCCCGCGACCGGTCGGTACCCATGGATCACCAAGGGCGGCTACGACACCGAACGGGAAGCCTGGAAGGCCTGCCGCGAAGCCATGCGGCAGGCTGACCACGGCCGCGTCGTCAAACCGTCGACCCGCACGGTCGCACAATTCCTCACCGAGTGGCTCACCGCCGTCGAGCCCACACTCGACGCAACCACGTGGCGCAGCTGGAGCGACTACGCGCGCGCCTACGTCAACCCCCATATCGGCGCCGAACGCCTTCAACGACTCGACGAGCCTGCGCTTCTCAAGCTTTACGCGAAGCTGCTCGCCGAGGGCCGCGTTAAGCGCGATAACGACACCGTCATGTACGAGTACTGGTCGAAGCGCACCGCAAGGGGCGATGAACCTACCCCTCGCCAGGTGTCCGCGGCCTGCGACACCACCATCCACGCGGCCCGGACCGCGGTGCGGCGATATCGCTCAGGCATTGTCCCCAAACCGGTTTCACCGGGCCTGGCGCCCAAGACCGTCCGCAATGTCCACGCCTTCCTTCACCGCGCCCTCGTCGACGCGGTCGCGTGGAAGTACCTCACCGACAATCCGGCCAGCAATGTCAAGCCACCGCGGCGTCCGCGAACCCGCCGGCAGGTATGGAAGCCCGAGGAGATTCGGGCCTTCCTCGCCTCGGTGCGGCACGACCGGTTCGCGGCACTGTTTCTCCTGGAGCTCACCACCGGCATCCGCCGTGGCCAAGTCTGCGGTCTGAAGTGGGATGCCGTAGATCTCGACACGGGCGAGATCACCGTGCACAGCAATCGCGTCGTGGTCGGCGGACAGGCCCGCGATAAGGCTGGGGGTAAGACGCGCAACGCCGACCAGACGATCTCAATCGACCACGCGACCGTCGATGCGCTGCGCCGCTGGCGCAAAATCCAGGACGAGGAGCGCGGGTTCTTCGGCGACGCCTACCACCCCGGCGACTACGTGTTCACCTACCAAGACGGCCGGCCTCTGCATCCGGACTCGATTCGACAGCGTTTCGACCGCCTGGCGGCCGCGGCCGGCCTGTCGCGCATCACGTTTCACGATCTGCGCCACTCCTACGCCACCGGCGCGCTGCGCGCAGGTGTCAGCCCGAAGGTGATCAGCGAGCGAATCGGCCACGCCAACGTTGGCTTCTTCCTGGAAACCTACGCCCACGTCTTAGGCAACGATGATCGCGAAGCCGCTGAGCAGGCCGCGAGTTTCCTGCTCGGTAACGCCTGGGATCTCGATGACGAGAACGACCAGGACTGACCCTGACGGAAAATTGCATATAATGCAGAGGTTATATTAATGTCGATGTCTTGGGACGTCATCCTGCTCGAGGAGGTCGAACACTGGTACTTCAGCCTCGACTCCGATGCTATGACCGCAGTCACCGGCGCCGTCGACCTGCTCGAGCTCGAGGGACCGACCTTAGGCCGCCCGACGGTCGACAAGGTCAACGGATCGAAGTATCACAGCATGAAGGAGCTGCGGCCAGCCGGTACCAGCATCCGGATCCTGTTCATCTTCGATCCGCGCCGGCAGGCGATCCTGCTCCTCGGCGGTGATAAGGCAGGCAACTGGAGAGGCTGGTACGAGAAAAACATTCCGATAGCAGAGCGGCGCTACGAGAACTGGCTCAGGACCGAGGGAGGTGAATGATTATGGCACGCAACTGGCGCGAGATTCGTGCAGAAGCAGTGGCCCAGGGCCGCGTCGACCCTGCCCGCGCCGATGCCGCACGCAAGGAGATGCATGATGCCGTGCAGGCGCACCGGCTCGCTGAGATTCGGAGGGCGCAGGGCCATGCCCGCCAGGCCGATGTCGCCGCAATGATGGGGGTCTCACAGGCACGCGTGTCGAAACTGGAAAGCGGGGACCTGTCGCGCACGGAACTCGGCACACTGCAGTCCTATGTTGCCGCTCTTGGTGGGCATCTGCGGATCGTTGCGGAGTTCGGCGAGAGCATTGTGGAACTGACGGCCTCATAGGGCTTCTGCTGCGCGTAGTCGGGACCACCTCATTACCTCAGTTCGAGACCCCATTTCACGGAGTGCGACTCAATTTCGTGCAAACCCGTGCCAGACAACTGTTGCCGGGTGGCGGGCCGGACTCGTGAGAAAATTCTGGAAGGCCGCGCGGGTGGCGCGGTGTCCGGGAGGGGCGGCATTGATGGTCGAGTGTGAGCACGAATATCAGGTTGTTAAAGAGGAGCCGGTGTACGACGGCGACCGCTTGGTTGAAGTCATCAAGCAACTCCGCTGCCGCCGATGTGGTGCCATCAAAATCGAGTCCTACGCTCCGGATGGCTCACGCAACTACTAGTGATGTTTGACGTGACTCAACCAGGCACGTTACGCGCTGAGCAACTGTGCTATGTGGATAACACATAGGTCATGTGAACTTGAAAGCGTCTATTTCTTAACGCATTTCGTGGTCGTAGATTCTGCCGCCGTGACGCATGCGTTTCAAATGCTCGGCCACCAACCTGACTCGGCCGCGCCGGCCGGCGCGTCACCGGCGCCGTGGGACCACCTCATCGATGCCGCCGAGTATCTGCAGCGCTTCCCCGCCTGGTCGCGTAACGATGCCGCCGGCGTCGTCGTCGTCGCGGTAGAGGGCTCGCAGTACGCCCACGACGACGAGATACGCGCGGCGAGATATGGCCGCCGTCGGCGATTAGGGCTGCTGCGGTTCGTCCGTGCGCTGCAGCGCCTCAGACACACTCCCGAAGCGCTCGCCCAACCGGCGACGGGCGGCGCGCCGGCGTCGGCGATTCCACATGGTTTCCGCCGGCGATACCCGGTCAGCTGCCGCGATTACGAGCGCCACGACGTTTTGGTTGAACTGCTCGGCGAGCGCCTCGATGCCCCCAACGTAGTGCTCTATCTCCTCAGGGCTTTCCATCGCGGGCGCGTCAACCCTCGCAGCCATCGCACGGCGCAGGCTATTGAGCGCGACGTAGGCGGCTCCCGTCGATTCCCAACACGGCGCGTCGACAATGGTCAGTCTTCCGATCTGTAGCGCCCGTTCGGCGTCGAGCGTCGCCTTACCGAGCGCCGCCGCGGTGGCCATGAGCTGCCCCATGAGCTGTCCGGTGGGAAGTAGGTCCTGGCGAATGTGTTGGATCACTTCGGTCTGGGCCGTCCGCGATTCGAGCTCGCGCAGCATGAGCTCGTGCGTCGCGGCGACGATGTCGCCGATGGCTTGGCGCTGCGGCGCCCGGTAAGCGTCCAGTGTGCGCCGGCGCTCACGTACCCATGTCAGCCCATAGGTGACCGCGGAGCCGAGAACGCCACCGCCGACGTACGGCAGAGCAGCCGAGAGCCAGGTAGCCATGTCAGCCGGTGAGCCTATCGAGGGCCGGCAGGCAGTGGTGGCCAATCGGTTTCGCCGACCACCCACTCGCCGCTTTCATTCAGAGAGATGACGCGCCAGCCACTGGTGCCGAACTGCGCTCTCTGCAATCGCGCCTCGGCCAGTGGACGCCTCAGTGCGGCAGGGCCGTCAAACCCAAAACGCGACACGGTCGTCTCGACGTTGAGCCAGTGGCCGTACTCCGTCGACTTACGCCGGTATTCGTCGACCTCGACGCGGACCTCGTTTTCGACCTGTTCCCAAAACCACCCGTACCACTCGCGCACCCTTTTTGAGTAGAGCTCGACCACCGAGACGATATCGACGCTGTCTCCGGTCTGAGAATCGATGTATCGACGGGCGGGAGCCGTCCAACCGTCCCATTTGAGTAACTGCGCGCGGTCGAGCGCAATCGTGTTGCTAAACGCCATCGGGCCGCCCGGCTGCCCGGTAACGGCAGCGAAATTTGTCGCCGGCGACAACATCGAAATCCCGTAGTGCAGCGAGTAGTTCCGCAGGCCGACGAGGAACACGATGGAGTCATCGCCGAGTAGTTCCTCGATTCTCGGGGTCCAGACCTCGACCTCCCATTTTGTTCTCTTGTCATCGGTGCCGGGCGCATAGCGGTCGGGCCACACGCGCCGATGGACACCGCGCAGAACGTCGCGCAGCGTCGACAGACCCGCGAGGTAGTTGTGCAGCAGCCGGGCAGCCTCGTCACCGAATCCATCGTCGAGCTCCGTAACGAACAACGTCGTCCCGACAAACTGGGTGAAGTGCTTCTCGAGTTCAGTGCTGTTGCCGGAAAACACCTTTGACGCACGATTCATCGACTCAAACCATTCGTGACAGGTCTTGCCGGGCAGCCGGTCGAGGTGGCCGGCGCGGAAGTCAACCTCTTTGCCGAACGGGGTCTTATAGCTGGTCGTGTTGTCGTCGGCCATTTAGCCGAAAATACGCGTGCCGCGCGTCGGCCGCCGCTAATTTTCGGGGCCACGACAGCGCGCATGCGCGTGGCCATACCGCTCGCTGCCGAGGGCCTACGGCGCGGGCGATGACGCAGTCGGCGAGCGCCGGCACAGCGGCCTGGTTGGCGGCGTAGATGCGCGCCGCTAGCCAACCAGTCGGCGGCCGTGTCAGCGAGCGCCGAGCAGGCGTCGGAGTGGCTGATCTCGCTCCCGACAAGTCATTAGCGACGCTAATGTTCCCAAAAGTGTTCCCATCGGGCATGAAAACGGCCCCCGGAGAGTTCTCCGAGGGCCGTTTCGACTGGTAGCGGGGACAGGATTCGAACCTGCGACCTCTGGGTTATGAGCCCAGCGAGCTACCGAGCTGCTCCACCCCGCGACGGGTAAATACCAGGTTACCGAACCGGTGTCACGGCGACCAAATCGCCAGCTATACGTCGGGCAGCCGCTTGCTCAGCTCCTCCATCGTCAACAGCTCCCGCCGCTCGTCCTCCAGGTAGGGAATGCCAATTGCTCTGGGTGGCGTCGCTGAGTACGCGGGTCCGTTCACCGCTGCCGTACTTTGCCATGTTCGCCTTCTCGGGCGGCGTGGACGGATCAAGCGGCGAACCGAGGGTGGGTCCGTAGAAGGTGATGACGCCGAGGGCGGCGTTCACGCGATACGCCAGGGCCCAGTCGAGCGCCTCGGGATCGTGGACGTCGATATCTTCCTCGACGACGGGACGACGCCGGCCCGGTGCGTCGAGATGGTGCGCATCGATGCCGCCCGCGCGGCGCTCGACGCCGGCCGAACCGTCGCGGACACCGCACGCATGGCAGGGTTCGGCAGCCCAGAAAGCCTTCGACGGGTATTCGTCGACCACCTCGGCGTCTCGCCGAAGGCCTACCGGGAGAGATTCCGCACCGCATCGCGCGGCTGAGAACACTACTTGGCGTTGTCGTACTTGGTGATCGCGTCGTCGAGCCGCTGCAACGCGGCACCGTAGGCGGCGAAGTCGCCGCTCTTCTGCGCGTCGTGCGCTGCGCTTAGCGCCGCCTCAACATCTTTGAGCGCGGCGGCCTTGGCCGGCGACAGCGTGACGGCACCGCTCGACGAGGGCGGCACCGCAGCCGCCGCCGGCGGTGGCGGCGAACCGTCGGCCGGGGCCGCAGCTCTCGGCGGCGGATTCGCAGGTGCGCCGGGCTCGGTCGGCGCGATCCCGGCAGCCGTCGCGCCGGCACCAGGGCCGAACAGCCCGGTCAGCGCGTCGCTGACGGTGGGGCCGTACCCGATTTTGTCGTTGTACATCATCGCCACCCGGATCAACCTGGGATACGACGATGCGGCATCGCTGGAACCCGGTGAGGCGAAAACCGGCTCGACATACATCAACCCGCCCTTGGCGACCGGCAGCGTCAGAAGATTGCCCCACTTGATCCGGTTCTGGTTGTCACGCCCGATCACGCCGAGATCCTGTGACACCGCCGGGTCGGTGGTGATCGCGTTGTTGGCCAACTTCGGCCCGTTCACCTGGCCTGGAATGGTCAGCACGGTGATCTTGCCGTAGGTCGCCGGATCGGAGCTGGCACTGATGTATGCGGCCAGATAATCGCGCTTGAACCTGTTCATTGCACTGATCAGCTGATAAGAAGCCGAATTATCTTCTTTGGCAATGTTTTTCGCGACGATGTAGTAGGGCGGCTGATAGCTGCTCGCGGTGGGGTTCGGATCCAGCGGGACGTCCCAGAAGTCTGACGTGGAAAAGAATGTTACCGGGTCGTTGACGTGGTACTTGGCCAACAACATCCGCTGCACCTTGAACAGGTCCTCGGGATAACGCAGATGGGCGGCCAATTCGGGGGTGATATCGCTCTTGGGTTTGACGGTGCCCGGAAAGACTTTCATCCATGCTTTGAGCACCGGGTCGCGCTCGTCCTGCTGATAAAGCGTCACCGTGCCGTCGTAGGCATCGACAGTGGCCTTCACCGAGTTGCGGATGTAGGACACCTGCTTGTCGGGCACCAGTCGATTGAACGCGACTTCGGTGGAGTCGGCGGTGGCCGACGACAGCGAGGTCAACTCGGAATACGGGTAATTGTCCAGCGTGGTGTAGGCGTCGATGATCCACACCAGCCGCTTGTTGACGATCGCCGGGTACACGCTGCTGTCGGTCGTCAGCCACGGCGCCACCGCTTCGACCCGCTGCGCCGGATCGCGGTTGAACAGGATTTTGCTGTTGGACCCGATCACGCTGGAGAACAGGAAATTTCGCTCGGCGAACTTCGCGGCGAAGACGCTGCGCGAAATCCAGCCGCCGACCGGAACTCCGCCGCTTCCGGTGTAGGTGTAGTTCTTGGTCGCGGCGTTGGTCTCGTAGTCGTATTCCCGGTCGGCGCCGTTGCGTCCGACGATCGCGTAGTCGGCCGGCGTGCTGGAGATGACCGGTCCGAAGTAGATCCGCGGTTGGTCGAGGCGGGCCGGGCCGTCGGAAACCACTCCCCCGTTTGGGCCGACGACGTTGGCCAGAAACTCCGGGTATCCGCCATTCTGGTTGGGGTCGTTAGCGATTCCACGTACCGTGTTGGCCGGCGAGGCGATGAAGCCGTTGCCGTGCGTGTAGACGGTGTGCCGGTTGATCCAGTCCCGCTGGTTGTCGATCAGCCGGTCCGGGTTGAGCTCGCGTGCGGCAACCACGTAGTCGCGCAGATTACCGTCGCGGTCGAGATAGCGGTCGATGTTCAGCTGGTCGGGGAAGTAGTAGAAGTTCTTGCCCTGCTGGAATTGCGTGAACGCCGGGCTGACAATCGTCGGATCGAGCAGCCGGATGTTAGACGTGGTGGCGCGATCCGACGCGACCTGCTCGGCGGTCGCGCGCGAGTCGCCGCTGTAATCGCGGTAGCTCACAACGTCATTGGTGAGCCCATATGCTTCCCGCGTCGCGGTGATACTTCGGCTGATGTATTCGCGTTCTTTCTGCGCGGCGTTGGGTTTGACGCTGATCTGCTCGACGATCAGCGGCCAGCCGGCACCGACGATCATCGATGACAGCAGCAGTAGCACCAGCCCGATGGCCGGAATTCGTAGATCGCGCAACACGATCGCCGAGAAGACCGCTGCTGCGCAGATCAAGGCGATCGCCAACAGAATCATCTTGGCGGGCAACACCGCGTTGATGTCGGTGTATCCGGCCCCGGTGAACGGCTTCCCGCCGCGGGTGTGGGAAAGCAGCTCGTAGCGGTCCAGCCAGTAGGCGAATGCCTTGAGCAGCACCAGTGCGCCCACCAGGCTGACCAGCTGGATGCGCGCCGACCGGCTCAGCGCGCCGGTGCGCCCAGACAACCGGATACCGCCGAACACGTAGTGGGCCAGCAGGTTTGCCACGAACGCCAAAAACAGCGCCACGAACAAGAAGCTCAAGATGAGCCGGTAGAAAGGCAGCTCGAAAGCGTAGAAGCCGAGGTCCTTGCCGAATTGCGGGTCGGTGACACCGAAGTCGCCGCCGTGCAGGAACAGTTGCACGCGGACCCAGTAGGTCTGCGCAACGATCCCGGCGAGCAGGCCGATCGCCACCGGGATACCGGTTGCGATCACCCGCAGCCTCGACATCACCACGCTGCGATATCGGGCTACCGGATCGGCGCCGTTGCTCGGTACGAATACCGGCCGGCCGCGGTAGGCGAGCGCCAGGCCGGCGAACACGATGCCGCCCACCAGCAGCCCGACCAGCAGGAACGACACCAGTCGGGTCAGCAGCACCGTGGTGAACACCGACCGGTAGCCCAGCTCGCCGAACCACAGCCAGTCGACGTAGCCATCGATCAAGCGCGGGCCGACCAGCAGTAACAAGATCACCGCCAGGGCGATCGTGATGAGAATTCGGCTGCGCCGAGTCAGCTTCGGCATTCTGGCTGCCGGCCGCATCCCCACTAGCTATGCTCCCTGCTCCATGTCGACACTGGCCGTCGGACGTATCACAACTGTACGCACAGTCTCCGCGGGCCCTGATTCGCTAGCAGGTGGGCGGGTGCCCGCCGGAGGTGACGGCATGCAGCGCATCGACCGCCCCATCGAGCTTGGACACCTTCACCAATTCCAGGCCGGGCAATTTAGCGGAAGTCGCCTCATAGCAGTTGTCGGCCGGCACCAGAAACACCGCGGCGCCCGCCGCGCGGGCGGCCGTCATCTTGTGCGCAATGCCGCCGATACGACCGACGGTGCCGTCGGCCGTGATCGTGCCGGTGCCGGCCACGAACTTCGAACCCGCGAGATCGCCGGTGGTGAGTTTGTCGACGACCGCCAGGCTAAACATCAAGCCCGCCGAGGGGCCGCCCACGTTGGCGAGGTTGAAATCGACCTCGAACGGCGCCCACGGCGCATCCGTCACCGAGACACCCGCGAAGCCGTAATCGCGACCCTGGTGGCTGCCCAACGTGATCTGAGCGACGCCGGGCGGCGCATTTTTGCGGCGAAAGCCGACCGCGACCGACTGGCCGGGTTTGGTGTGCTTCAGGAACGAGGTGAACTGCTCGACATTGTTGACCGGCGTGCCGTTCACCGCCTGCACTGCGTCACCTGGCTGCAGCTTGCCCACCGAAGGTCCGGGATCGCTGACCGCGACCACGGTGATGGCCGGCGAGTACTTGAGATATCCCAGGGCCGCGAACTCGGCGTTGTGCTCGGACTCCTTGAAATCGGCGTCGTTGTCTTTGTCGATTTCGTCCCGCGACTTGCCCGGCGGGTAGATCAGGTCACGCGGCATCAGCTGCTCCTGCCCGGACAGCCACAGCGTCAGCGCCTCGGCGAGGCTGAGCTCGTCGCGCTGGGACACCGTCGTCATGTCCAGGTGGCCCGATGTGGGGTGCGTCTCGGTGCCTTTGATGTCGACGACCTGCTTGCCGTCGACCTCGCCGAGCGTGTCGAACGCAGGGCCGGGGCCCAGTGACACGAAAGGCACTGTCACCACCGCAAGCAGCACCCCGAAAACCACGATCGGCACCAGCGCCACCATCAGCGTCAGAATCCGCCTGTTCACCCGGCCAACACTAGACGGACTGGTCAGGGGCAATCGGAAGCCGGTTCACTCCAGAGCGTGACGGCGGAGCGCGCGTCGGCCGGCACCGGTGAGTACCGTTGAGGGCATGGCTGACCTGCCTTTCGGGTTCTCTCACGGAGACGACCCCGACCCCGAGAAGCGCGGGGAGGACCCTCCCGATTCCGGCTCGGGATCCGCCGACCCCTTCGGTCTCGGCGGTCTCGGCGGTGAATTCAACATGGCCGACCTGGGTCAGATCTTCACCCGTCTCGGGCAGATGTTCAGCGGCGCCGGGTCCGCCATGGCCGGCGGTGAACCGTCGGGACCGGTGAACTACGAGTTGGCCCGGCAGCTGGCGGCGAGTTCGATCGGGTTCGTGGCGCCGATCCCGGCCGCCACCAGCCAGGCGATCAGTGATGCCGTCCACCTCGCCGAGACCTGGCTCGACGGGGCGTCCGCGTTGCCGGCGGGCACCAGCAAGGCGGTTGCCTGGACGCCCACCGACTGGGTGGACAACACCTTGGAGACCTGGAAGCGGCTGTGCGATCCAATGGCCCAGCAGATCGCGACCGTGTGGGCCGACTCGTTGCCCGACGAGGCCAAGAATATGGCCGGCCCGCTGCTGTCGATGATGTCGCAAATGGGCGGCATGGCATTCGGTTCGCAGCTGGGCCAGGCGCTGGCCCGGTTGTCCCGCGAGGTCTTGACGTCGACCGATATCGGATTGCCGTTGGGGCCCAAGGGAATTGCCGCCCTGCTGCCGGAGGCCATCGAATCCTTTGCCGCCGGGCTCGAACAGTCCCGCAGCGAGATCGTCACCTTCCTGGCGGCTCGTGAGGCCGCCCATCACCGGTTGTTCAGTCATGTGCCGTGGCTGTCCGGTCAGCTGCTCGGCGCCGTTGAGGCCTACGCCAAGGGCATGAAAATCGACATGCACGGCATCGAGGAGTTGGCCCGCGACTTCAACCCGGCCACATTGAACGATCCGGCCGCCGTCGAACAGCTGTTGACCCAAGGGGTGTTCGAGCCCAAGGCCACGCCGGAGCAGACCCAGGCGCTGGAACGGCTCGAGACACTGCTGGCGCTGATCGAGGGCTGGGTACAGACGGTGGTGACCGCGGCGCTCGGCGACCGCATCCCCGGCGCCGCCGCGCTCGGTGAGACGCTGCGCCGCCGGCGGGCCACCGGCGGGCCGGCCGAGCAGACGTTCGCCACGCTGGTCGGCCTTGAGCTGCGACCACGCAAGCTGCGGGAGGCCGCCGCGCTCTGGGAGCGGCTGACCCAGGCCGCCGGTGTCGACGCCCGCGACGCGATCTGGCAGCACCCCGATCTGCTGCCCGCGATAGCGGATCTCGACGAGCCCGCCGGCTTCATCGACCGGGTCATCGGTGGCGACACCAGCGGAATCGATGAGGCGATCGCCGAGTTCGAGCGGGGCTCAGATGCTGGCCCCGCCGACCCTGACGGCGGCCCCGGCGCTGTGGATAGCTGACCGGCCGGTCCGCCCCACCGTGGCACAGTGCGTGGATGGCGCAGCCGAAGCCGCCTATGCCACCCCTGTATGCGCTTGACCCGGCCCTACCGGTGCTGCTGCGCCCCGACGGCGCAGTTCAGGTGGGTTGGAGTCCGCGCCGCGCCGTGCTGATCCACCCGCCGCGCGGCCTGACTCCCACCGGATTGGCCACGCTGCTGCGAGCGATGCACTCACCGGTTCCGATCAGCGATCTGCAACGCCAGGCCGGCGCGGCCGCCGGTGAGCTGGGCGATTTGGTTAGGAAACTGATGGCCGCCGGGGTTGTCACCCGGGACCGCCGGCAGCGGGCCGTCCGGTCAGCGTCGATCCGCGTGCACGGACGCGGCCCGCTGTCGGAGCTGCTGATCGACGCGCTGCGCTGTTCGGGTGCCCGCGTCAAGCAGAGCAGCCAACCCCACGCCGCGGTGACTTCGGCCGAAGCCGACCTGGTGGTGTTGTCCGACAACTTGGTCGCCGACCCGCGGATGCTGCGGGATCTGCACAGCCACGGCGTCGCGCACCTGCCGGTCCGGGTGCGCGACGGGATCGGCCTGGTCGGCCCACTGGTCATCCCGGGTGTCACCAGTTGCCTGAGCTGCGCGGATCTGCACCGCCGGGACCGCGACCCGGCCTGGCCTGCCGTCGCCGCGCAGCTGCGCGACACCGTCGGCGTGGCCGATCGCGCGACGCTGCTGGCGACGGCGGCGCTGGCGCTCAGCCAGGTCAACCGGGTGATCGGCGCGGTCCGCGAGCCAAGTGCGGACTCCGGAAACTCAGCTCCCGGGCCACCGCCGGCGCTCAACGCGACGCTGGAGTTCGACGTGCACGCCGGCTCCATCGTGGCGCGGCACTGGACCAGGCATCCACTGTGTCCATGTTGACAGCGCTTGTTGGCAGATCGATGGGGTCAAGCGGCGGCCCGTCATGGATGATGGGTGACGTGGCAGACATCAAACGTAACAGCGCTGCGCGCAACGCGAAGCTGGCCAGCATTCCGGTCGGCTTCGCCGGCCGGGCGGCGCTGGGGTTCGGCAAGCGGCTGACCGGAAAGTCGAAAGACGAGGTCAACGCCGAACTGATGGAGAAGGCAGCCAACCAGCTGTTCACCGTCCTCGGCGAACTCAAGGGCGGCGCGATGAAGGTCGGCCAGGCGTTGTCGGTGATGGAGGCCGCGATCCCCGACGAGTTCGGCGAACCGTATCGGGAAGCGCTGACGAAACTGCAAAAGGACGCACCGCCGCTGCCCGCGGCGAAAGTACATCGGGTGCTCGACGCCCAACTCGGCACCAAGTGGCGCCAGCGATTCTCCGAATTCAACGACATCCCGGTGGCCTCGGCCAGCATCGGGCAGGTGCACAAAGCGGTGTGGTCGGACGGGCGCGAGGTTGCCGTCAAAATTCAGTACCCCGGAGCCGACGAGGCGCTGCGCGCGGACCTGAAGACCATGCAGCGCATGATCGGCGTGATCAAGCAGCTCGCACCCGGCGCCGACGTGCAGGGTGTCGTCGACGAGCTGATCGAGCGCACCGAGATGGAACTGGACTATCGGTTGGAGGCCGACAACCAGCGCGCGTTCGCCAAGGCGTACGAGGGCCACCCGCACTTCCTGGTCCCGCACATCGTGGCCAGCGCCCCCAAAGTCGTGATCCAGGAGTGGATCGACGGCACCCCGATGGCCGAGATCATCCGCAACGGCACCGTCGAACAACGCGACTTGATGGGTGTTCGGCTGCTCGAGCTCACCTTCGACGCGCCGCAGCGGCTGGAGATGCTGCACGGCGACGCCCACCCCGGCAACTTCATGTTGCTGCCCGACGGCCGGATGGGTGTCATCGACTTCGGCGCGGTGGCGCCATTGCCCGGTGGCTTCCCGATCGAGCTCGGAATGACGATCCGGCTGGCCAAAGAAAAGAACTACGACCTGTTGCTGCCGACGATGGAGAAAGTCGGCTTCATTCAGAAAGGCCAGCAGGTGTCGGTGCGCGACATTGACGAGATGTTGCGTCAGTACGTCGAACCCATCGAGGTCGAGGTCTTTCACTACACCCGCAAATGGCTGCAGCGGATGACTGTGGGCCAGATCGATCGGTCGGTGTCGCAGATCAAGACGGCCCGGCAGATGGACTTGCCGCCCAAGTTGGCGATTCCGATGCGGGTGATCGCGTCGGTGGCCGCCATCGAGTGCCAGTTGGACGCGCACGTCCCGATCAAGGCGCTGTCCGAGGAGCTGATTCCCGGCTTCGCCGAACCCGGCGCGGCCGTCGTCTGACCACGCTCAAAATCGGGATAACCCGTGCGCTCACGTCGATCTCGACGTGAAGGTGTCACTTAAGCGGCGACCGAATCCTTGCGCGGACGACCACGCGGCCGCTTGCGGCTCACGATGTAACCGCGGTGCAGAATCTCGCCGCCCCACACCCCCCACGGCTCGGCGCGGTGCAATGCCGCGGCCAGACACTGGCTACGAATCGGGCAATCGGAGCACAACGCCTTGGCGTGTTCCAGATCCGATGGGATGTCGGAGAACCACAGGTCGGGATCGCCGACGTGACAAGGCAATTCCGGCGGCTGCTCATCGGGGACTGTCGGTGTCGACATGTCCAGTTCACCTGCTTCCTGGTCGGGCGGCGGTCTTGCGGAGATCCGGACCAGGTGTTGGGCTGTCGACCCAGAAACTGTGGCCACGGATCCTTTGACTTTGGGTCCGTGGCCATTTGGCGAGATAGTGGGCTGTTACCTAGGTAGAGCCCCGATCCACGGACACTTCGGTCGCGGCGGCGTTACGGCGCTTGCGGGCCGCCGCCAAGGCGGCTGCCGCGGCAGCATGCGCAGCATGGTGGGAGCCAGTGTCGCCAGCCGATACGACCGGGCATACGCCGAAGACGCTCATGGTGATCATTGTGGCTCCCTCCCTTCGTCGAGTAGCTGGCCGCCGGGCGTGAAATTCGCGCTTCGAGGTTAGATCTTAACAGCCTGACCCGGCAACCGATTTTCTGACCTGCAGTTTTGCAGGTTCAGGAGCGGCTGCGGACGAGCTCCAACACATCCGGGCCGAACTGCTCGAGCTTGCGGGCGCCGATACCCGGGATCGCGACCAACGCGGCATCGTCGGCGGGCAGCAGCTCAGCGATCGCGATCAGCGTGTTGTCGGTGAACACGACGTAGGCGGGCACGTTCATCTCCTTCGCGGTGCGCAGCCGCCAATCCTTGAGTTGCAGCAACAGTTCGTCGTCGATGTCGGCGGCGCATGTCTCACAGCGGCGCAGCATGATCGCCGCCGGCGTGGTCAGCTGGTTGTTGCAGATCCGGCAGCGCGACGCGGTGCCGCGATTCCGGCGTGTCCGGCTCGAGGTGGTGTCGGATTGCGTTTGCGGGGCGAGGCCGTTGAGAAACCGGGACGGCTTGCGGGTCTGCCGCCCACCGGGGTTTCGAGACAACGACCAGCTGAGCGCCAAATGCATTCGGGCCCTGGTGATTCCGACGTAAAGCAGTCGGCGTTCCTCTTCGACGGATTCGCTCTCGGCGCCGTGGGCCAACGCATGCGAGATCGGCAGCGTGCCATCGGTCAACCCGACCAGGAACACTGCATCCCACTCCAGCCCTTTGGCCGCATGCAGCGAGGCCAGCGTGACCCCCTGCACTACCGGTGGGTGGCGCGCGTCGGCGCGGCTCCGCAGCTCGGCAAGCAGATCGGGCAGATTCAGTTGCGGGCGGTGCGCCACCTCTTCGTCGACCAGCTCGGCCAACGCGCAAAGCGCCTCCCAGCGCTCCCGGGCCCGGGTTCCCGTCGGCGGCTCGGCCGTCATGCCGAGCGGTTCGAGCAGTCCCCGCACTACCTCGGGCAGCGGCGCTTCGGTTTCCGCGCCGCGGCCGGCCGCGCGCTGTAGCACCAGGAGGGCCTGGCGGATCTCCTGGCGACTGAAAAAGCCTTCGCCGCCGCGGACCTGATAGGGAATGCCGGCCTCGGTCAACGCTTCTTCGTAGACCTCGGACTGCGCGTTGATCCGGTAGAGCACCGCGATCTCGGCCGGCGGCGTGCCCGCCTCGATGAGCCGGGATATCGACGCTGCCGCCGCGGCGGCTTCGGCGACTTCGTCGGGATGTTCGCGAAACGACGGGACCGGTCCCGGGTCGCGCTGACCGACCAGGTGCAGCTTGCTGCCGGCCACCCGCCCGCGCGCGGCGGCGATCACCCGGTTGGCCAGCGACACCACCTGCGGTGTCGACCGGTAGTCGCGTTCGAGACGCACCACCGTCGCCTCCGGGAACCGCCGCGAGAAGTCCAGCAGGTAACGCGGTGAGGCCCCGGTGAACGAGTAGATGGTTTGGTTGGCGTCGCCGACGACTGTCAGGTCGTCGCGGTCCCCCAGCCACGCCGACAGCACCCGCTGCTGAAGCGGCGTCACGTCCTGGTATTCGTCGACGACGAAGCAGCGGTAGCGGTCCCGGAATTCCTCGGCGACTGCGGCGTCGTCCTCGATCGCAGCCGCGGTGTGCAACAACAGGTCGTCGAAGTCGAGCAACGCGACACCCTGGGTGTCACCGCCACCATTGCCGCGGGACTTGAGCGACTCATAGGTCGTATACACCGCGGCGACCTGCGCGGCGTCCAGCGGAAGGTCGCGGCCCGCGGCGGCCACCGCGTCCGGATACTGCTCGGGGGAGATCAGCGACGCCTTGGCCCACTCGATCTCGCCGGCCACGTCGCGGACGTCGTCGGTGCTCAGCTGCAACCGGGCGCTGCTCGCGGCCCGGGCGACGACGGCGAACTTGCTGTCCAGCAGCTGCCAGCCGGTGTCGCCGACGACCCGCGGCCAGAAATAACGCAGTTGCCGGTGCGCGGCCGCGTGAAACGTCAACGCCTGCACCGCACCGACTCCCGAGCCGGTCGGCGCCGCAGCCCCCAATGCCCGCAGCCGGGCCCGCATTTCGCCGGCTGCACGCTGGGTGAAGGTCACCGCCAACACCTGGCCCGCGGCTACGTGCCCGGTCGCAACGAGCTGGGCGATGCGGTGGGTGATGGTGCGGGTCTTACCGGTTCCTGCGCCGGCCAGCACGCAGACCGGCCCGCGCGGAGCCAGCACGGCCTCGCGCTGCTCATCATCGAGGTCGGCAATCAATGGGTCAGCGATCACCGGCATGGCGTCCATCTTGGCAGTGGTCGCCGACAAACGCCGGGCAGCGCCCCGGCGCGGCATAACCCGAACGCAAGTTATGTTTGAGCGATTATGACTAGTTCTTCTAGTGCTACTGGTGCTTTAGTGACCATGTACACCACGCCCTGGTGTGGCTACTGCCATCGGCTCAAGACCGTGTTGAAGACCTCCGGAATCAGCTACGACGAGGTCGACATCGAGCAGGACCCAGCGGCGGCGGAATTCGTCGGCTCAGTCAACGGCGGCAACCACACGGTTCCGACGATCAAGTTCTCCGACGGGTCGACGCTGACCAACCCGGCGGCCAACGAGATCAAGGCGAAGCTCGCTGAGCTGGCCGGCTAGCGACGTTCGTCAGCCCAGCGCGGCCCAGGATTCGATGATCACGCGCGCGATCGACACCGATCCCGGCAGCAGCAGTTTGGCGTCCGCTGCGCTGCTCCAGTCACCGAGGTCCAGCGCGGCCCGCACCTGGTCGCGGGTGAACCACGCCGCCTCGGCGATTTCGCCGTCGTTGAACGAGAAGTCCTCGTCGGGATCGCCGATCGCATGGAAGCCCACCATCAGCGAGCGCGGAAACGGCCACGGCTGACTGCCGAGGTAGCGAACATCGCGCACCGAGAGGCCGATCTCCTCGCGGATCTCGCGCACGACACAGGTTTCGAAAGACTCGCCGGCTTCGACGAATCCGGCCAGCAGCGAGAACAACCGCTCCGGCCACACCGTTTGCCGGGCCAGTACCGCCCGGTCGCCGCCGTCATGCACCAGGCAGATCACGGCGGGGTCGATGCGCGGGAATTCCTCGTGACCGGTGACGGGGTTGACCCGGGCCCAGCCCGCCCTGATCGGCTTGGTGGGCGAGCCGTCTACGGAGCTGAACCGGGCGCTGGCATGCCAGTTCAGCAGCGCCGCGGCCGACGACACCAGCTGTGCGCCGACGTCGTCGAAAAGTTGGCCGGCCCGGCGAAGGTCGGCCACCTCGACTTTGCGGTCCGGATCGTCGGGTGCTTCCAGCGGGCCCCGGACCGCCCACACGTGTCGACCATCTTCGATCCGGCCCAGGAACACCGCGTCCGGCGGCGGCTTGTCGGCCAAGGCCTTCGCGCTGCCCAGCACCACCCGGCCGTCGGCGACCAACACCTGGTTGCGTGAGTCCAGTCGCAGCAGCGCTGCTTCCGGCCAGCCGTCGGTGGCCGCATCGACATCGGTTCGCACCTGGTCGGCGCGGTCGGCACCGATGCGCGACAGCAACGGGATGCTGTGCAGCTGGAAGTCCACGACTGGCCTCACTTCCTGGTGGCGACCCGCTGCGCCCGGCTCCGCCGCGCTTGCGATCGCCACTACTTCCCCGCGCTGCGGACATAGAGCAGCCGGTCGCCGGCCTCGATGGCGTCGACCTCGGGTGCGTCGACCCGCAGCAACTGCCCGTCGCGAACCACACCGAGCACGATGTCGGACAGATGCCGCGGAGAACCGCCGACCTCGGTCTGCTCGACATCGCGCTCGGCGATGGCTAATCCCTCCGAGGGCGTCAACAGGTCTTCGATCATCGCCACCACGCTGGGCGTTGTGGTGGCCACACCGAGAAGTCGGCCCGCCGTCTCCGACGAGACGACCACCGAGTCAGCGCCGGATTGCTTTAGCAGATGCTGGTTTTCAGCCTCGCGAACGGACGCCACGATCTTGACCTTGGGCGCGATCTCGCGGGCGGTCAGGGTGACCAGCACCGCGGTGTCGTCGCGGCTGGTCGCGATGATAATGGCCGACGCATGCTGGACAGCCGCCAGACGCAGCACATCGGACCTGGTGGCGTCGCCGTGCACGGTGACCAGACCGGCGCTCGACGCGTGGTCGAGCGCGGCCTTGTCGGTGTCGACGACGATGACGTCCTTGGGAGCGTTCTCGTCGTCGAGGATCGCGGCGACGGCAGTCTTCCCTTTGGTGCCGTAGCCGACAACGACGGTATGGTTGCGCACTTTGGTCCTCCAACGCTGGATCTTCCACGCTTGCCGGGATCGTTCGGTGAGCACCTGAAGCGTCGTGCCAACCAACACGACGATGAACAGGATCCGCAGCGGGGTGATGATCAGGATGTTGGTGAGCCGCGCGGATTCGGTGTAGGGGGTGACGTCGCCGTAGCCGGTGGTCGTCAGCGACACGGTTGCGAAGTAGACGCAGTCGAGAAACGACATTCGCTCGCCGCGCACGTCGGTGTAGCCGTCGCGGCTGAGATAGACGGTGATCACGGCAAACAGTAATGCGAGCAGTGCGATCAAGACTCGCCGCCAGATGGCGCGCACCGGGCCGATAGGGAGCTCCGGGACACGCAGTACACCGACCAGTGCGTACGCGGGCAGCCTGGTCAGCGTCTCGTCGAGATCGCTACGCCGCCGACTAGCTTTGGCCACAGTTCATCGGCTCGACCTGGCGCACGACACAATGTAACCATGACCGCCATCACCCCAGTAGCTCAACGTGACGCCAGCCAAACCACCGCATACCGCATCGCGGCGCTGTTGCTCGGCGTCGGCACCGTCCACTTTTTGGCGCCGAAACCGTTCGACGACATCATCCCCGCCGAGTTGCCCGGAAGTCCGCGGCTCTACACCTATGTGTCCGGTGTCGCCGAGGTGGTCATCGGGGCGCTGCTGCTGGTGCCACGCACTCGGCGGTCCGCGGCACTGGCGGCTGCCGCGCTGTTCGTCGCGGTCTTCCCGGGGAACCTCAACATGGTCCGGCTGTGGTGGGACAAGCCCTGGCCGATGCGGGTGGTCGCCATTGCCCGGCTGCCGCTCCAGATTCCGATGATCGTGGCGGCGCTCAAGGTCCGCCGCAACGCCTAACGCGCCGACCCGGCCAGCAACGCGGCCAGCTCGTCCGGCCCCGGCAGCTCATCGGGCACGACGGTGACGCCGGTGCGCACGTAGTGAAACGCCGTACGCACCAACGATTCCGGGCATCCACGCAACGCAGCCCAGGCGAGCCGATACACACCGAGCTGGATGGCGGCCTGTCGGGCGGCCTCCGGCCCCTGCGGCGGCTCGCCGGTTTTCCAGTCGACCACGGTGGCACCGCCGTCCGGGTCGGCGAACACGGCGTCGATACGGCCACGCACCACGGTGCTGCCGATGGCCATCTCGAACGGCACCTCGACGTCCACCGGGGTCCGGGAAGCCCACTGCGACGCGAGGAAGGACTCCTGCAGCGTCGCCAGCTCCTCGGCGTCGCGCTGCGCGGCGTCGGTGTCCGCTGCGCCGGGCAGGTCACTGAGGTCGAACAACCGCTCGGCGCCATAGAACCGCTGAGCCCATTCGTGAAAGGCGTTGCCCAGCAATGCATGCGGGTCTGGACGTGTCGGCAGTCGGCGCATCAGCCGCTGTGCGGCGTGCTCCGGCTCGCGAGCCAGATCCACCAGGCTACTGACCGAAAGTTGGCTGGGCAGCGATCGCGCCGGCGGGCGCGCCGCGCGGGCCCGCTCGTCGAGCAGCGCATCGACGTCGGCGACCCAGCCTTCCGGGTCGGCGTCGGCCGTCGCAGTCGGCGCGTCCGCCGACAGCGCCGCGACTACCAACGCCGCCCCGCGCTGCACGTCGGCGCCACGCCCGTCCAGCGGATCGACAGGCCAGACTGCCTCGTGAACGCTGTCTCGCAACGGGTTTCGGTCGCCGTCAGACGGCGCTGGAGCCCACTGGTCAATCACGCCGCATGGTTCACCGGCAGCAGTCGACCGGTCGATGACGTCTTTGAGCTCGCTCAGGAAATCCGACGGGCCGCGCGGCTTGATGCCGGTGGCGCCCCAATGGTGGCCGGACAGCAGCAGGGTGTCCTCGGCGCGAGTGATGGCGACGTAGAGCAGCCTGCGCTCCTCATCGAGGCGACGTTGTTCGAGTTGGCGACGGTGCGCGGATATCTTGTCGGACAGCTGCTTTCGATCGTTGACCGCCGAGGTGTCCAGCACCGGAACTCCGTGCACACCGGCCGACGCGCGATCGCCGCGCAGCAGCGGCGGAAGGTCGGCAGCGTCGGTCAGCCAGGTGCGAGCCTGCGCCGTCGACGGGAACACCCCTGCCGACAGGTGCGGCACGGCAACCACCTGCCATTCCAAACCCTTGGCGGCGTGCACCGTCAGCACCTGCACCCGATTCGGCGCGACGACGGGCTGAGCCGGCGGCAGGCCGTTCTCGACGACGGCAGCCACATCCAGATAGGCCAGCAGGCCGTCGACTGACGCTGCGGCACTTGCCTCGGCATAGCGACTGACCACGTCGGCGAAGCCGTCCAGCTGCTCGGTGCCGGACCACCCCGACGCAGCCGGCAGCGCAGCCCGGACCTCGCAGTCGACGCCCAGCAGCCGGCGCACCTCGGCGACCAGGTCCGGGAGTGGATGGCCGAGGTGGCCACGCAGCATGCTCAATTCCTCTGCGAGCGCGACGATGCGCCGATACCCGGTCGCGGAATAGTCGCCGGCCGGCCCCGGGTCAGCGATCGCATCGGCCAGACCCGCGGTGTCGGCCTCCGGCCCGGCCGTCTCGGCGATCCGCTCGGCGGTCTCACCGCTGCGCGCCGGCCCGCCGTCGATTAGCACGGCGCGGCGCCACAACGCCGCGATGTCGCGGGCTGCCAGCCGCCACCGGGGGCCGGTGAGCACTTGCATCGCGGCCGCACCGGCGGTCGGGTCGGCAACCAGCCGCAGCATCGCGACCACAGCGGCGACCTCGGGCACCGACAGCAGCCCGGCCAGTCCGACCACTTCCACCGGGACGCCCCGGGCGCGCAGTGCTGCGGCGATCGGTGCGGCGTCGGCGTTGCGACGCAGCAGGACCGCGGCGGTCGGCGGCGCGACCCCGTCGGCGGCGGCCTGCTGGTAGTGCCGGTGCAGACGATCGGCGACCCACTCCCGTTCGGCCTGCACGTCGGTCAACAGCGCGCAGCAGACGGTGCCGGGCGCGGCGTCGGGACGAGAGCGAAGCGCGCGCACCGCCACCGATCGGCGCCGCGCGTCGGCCGAGACGGCGTTGGCGATGTGCAGGGCGCGCGGCGGATTGCGCCAGCTGGTTCGCAGTTCCAGGACCGGCGCCGGGCCGCCGTCCGGCCGCGGGAAGTCGGTGGTGAAGCGAGGCAGATTGGTCGCCGAGGCACCGCGCCAGCCATAGATCGACTGGATCGGATCACCGACGGCGGTCAACGCCAAGTCATCGTCGACTCCGCCGCCGAACAGCGACGACAACAGGATGCGCTGGGCGTGTCCGGTGTCTTGATACTCGTCGAGCAGCACCACCCGGTAGCGGTCCCGCAGGTGCTCACCAACCTGCGGGACCGTCGTCGCCAGCCGGGCGGCGTAAGCCATTTGCATGCCGAAGTCCATCACCTTCTCGGCCCGCATCCGCCGGTGCAAAGCGTCGATCAGCGGCACCAACTCGGCGCGCTCGGCCTGAATCGCCAGGATCCGCTGCAGCCACTGGCTCGGCCCGCGGTCCCGCTGGTAGCGGCCCGCAGGCAGGGTGTGCACCAACCGTTCAAGCTCGAGATGGGTATCGCGGAGCTGGTCGGTGTCGACCAGATGCTCGGCAAGCTGACCCGACAACCGCAACACCATCGAGGTGACCGCGGCCGGGGTTTTGTCAGTGTGCAACTCCCCGCGATATCCGTTGACGACGTCGAACGCCAGCTGCCACAGTTCGGTTTCGCTGAGCAGCCGGGTGCCCGGCTCGATGGGCTGTGCATGCTCCCCGGCGTCCGGTGCGAGCAGACCATATTCGCGCAGCAACTGGCCGGCGAAGGCGTGATAGGTGCTGACCACCGGCGTCCCCGCGGGCTCACCAGGCGGCGGACCCGGCTGGCTGCCGATCGTCAATCCGGTGCCGCCCAGCCGGGCCAGTCGGGAGCGGACCCGTCGCAGCAGCTGGCCGGCGGCCTTGCGGGTGAAGGTCAGGCCCAGTACCTGGCCGGGTTCGGCGTAGCCATTGGCGACCAGCCACACCACCCGCGCCGCCATCGTCTCGGTTTTCCCGGCGCCGGCCCCGGCGATGACGACCAGCGGCCCGGGCGGGGCCGCGATAACCGCCGCCTGCTCCGCCGTCGGCTCGAAAAGGCCAAGGGCACTTGCTAATTCGGCCGGACGGTAGCGTACGGCCGCTGATGCCGTCATGCCGCTCCCTCGCCGTCGGCATGGGCCGGACAGCTCGGCCGCAGCGGGCAGTGCGTGCAGCCATCGTTGATGCGGGCAGTGAACTGCGGCCCGGCCGTCGCCTCAGCCGCCTTGCCGACCAGGTTGCGCCAGGCATCGCGCGCCTCGGGTGTCAACGGGTCCTGCTCGCGTTCGGTCGCGCCTCCGGGCCCCGTCCTGCCCAGGTAGACCAGCCGCGCGCCGCCCGGCTCCTCGCCGTGCGGTACCAGACCCTCGGCCACTGCCAGCTGGTAGGCGGCGAGCTGGGCATGCCGCTGCGCGTCGTCCTTGCTGACTGGCGTCTTGCCGGTCTTGACGTCGACGATGACCAACCGGCCGGCTGCGTCACGTTCGATCCGATCAACCCGGCCGCGCAGCCGCACACTTGCACCACGGCCGTCGAGCACCCCGTCGACGTCGACTTCGACGCCGACCTCGGTCAGCTCGGCACGCGTCTGGGCTCGCCATGCCAAGAACGCCTGGATCATCGCGCGATGCCGGGCCAGCTCGTTGGCTGAATACCAACGGGAGTCGAAGGGCAGATGCTGCCAGGCGCGCTCCAGTGCGGCCAGCAGCTGCGACTCGCTGGCTGCCGGTTCGGCGATCAGCGCGTGCAGCACCGAGCCGATCGTCGAGCGCAGGTCGCGGGCGTCGGTCCCGCCGTGGCGTTCAGCCAGCCAGCGCAGCGGGCAGTCGGTCAGCGTCTGCAGGCTCGACGGAGTCAACGTGACGATGTGATCTTCGTGATCCTCCCTACTCCACAACGGCTCGGTGCTGCTGAGCGGTGTCATGCCGTACCACCCGGCCGGGTCGGCACCCGGCACGCCTGCTGTGGCCAGCCGTGCCAATTGCGTTGCCGCGCATGAACGCATCGCGTCACTCACCGCACCCTGCGGTGCGCATACCACTCCGCGCAGCCGACCCACCACCGCGGTCGCCGACAGCACCCGCGGCGCGGTGACTGGTTGAAGCGCGGAAGCGGTACTGCCGGTGTCGAATTGGGCGACCTCGGTGAAGAACGGCGACGGCATGGCCGCCTCACCGCCATCGCCGACCTCTCCAGCCTCCCCATCTATGGCCGTCACCAGCAACCGATTCCGCGCCCGGCCCATCGCTGCCACCAACAGTCGCCGTTCCTCGGCCAGCAGCGGCGCGCGCATCGACGCGGTCTCGGTGACCCCGTCAAGGACATCCAGCAGCCGCTGGGTGCCCAGCACGCCACCACGCGGGATCGTATTGGGCCACAACCCTTCCTGCAGCCCGGCGATGACCACCACATCCCATTCGTGGCCCAGCGCCGCATGCGCGCTGAGCACCGTGACCTGCTCAGCCGCGGCCGTCGACTCGGGCCCGACCGCGGGCATTTGCGCGGCGCCCAGGTGGTCGATCAGACCAGGCAGCGACCCGCCGGCAGCACGCGACAGGTACTGGTCGGTGGCGTCGAACAGCGCCGTCACCGCGTCGAGGTCACGACTCGCCTGGGCACCGGACGGACCGCCCCGCTCACACGCCGCCAGCCAACGACGTTGCAGGCCCGAACGCCGCCATGCCGCCCAGAGGACGTAGCGGGGGTCTTCGCCGCGCCGGTGGCAGCGCGCAGCGGCGTCCAGCACCGCGCGGACCCGCCGCAGCGGCCGGGCCTGCGCCGGGGTCAGTCTGGACGTTCCCGTGCCATTCAGGGCAGCCACCAGCAGCTCGGCGAATTCGGTTGCCGATCCGCCTATTTCGGCGCGGCGCAGCGCACGTCGCAGCTGACGCAGTGAAACCGGGTCGACCCGCCCGATCGGCCCGGTCAGCAGCGTCAGGGCACGCTTACCGTCCAGTCCGTGGGCGGTGGCGGCCAGCGCCGTCAGCAGCGCCTGCGCCGCGGGCTGCTCGGCCAGCGGACCCGAAACCGTGGGACCGGCGACCGGAACTCCGGCCCGTGCCAATGCGAGTGACAACCCGGCGGCGGCACGCGGCACCGACCTGACGATGACCGCCATCTGCGACCACGGCACGCCGTCGAATAGGTGCGCGCGCCGTAGGTAATCGGCGATCAGCGTCGCCTCCGCGGCCGCGGACGTGGTCAGCTTCACTGCTACCGATCCGGAATCGCTGCCAGTGCCTGCGATTTCGCAGCCGCCGGCAAGTCGTCCGGCAATTCCCGAGATAGCCTGCGCCACCGCCGGAGCGCACCGGTGTGACGTCGTCAGCGTCACCGACGGCGTGGGGGCACCACCGGCTTGCGGGGGAGTATCGCCCAGCAACGCGGCCGGCTCCGCGCCACGGAAGCCGAACACGGCCTGGGCAGGATCCCCGGCGAGCAGCGTCAACTCAGCGCCGGCGGCCAGCACCCGCACCAGCAAAGCGGCCTGCGGGTCGAGTTGCTGGGCGTCGTCAACCAGCAGGACGCCGATCCTGGCACGTTCGGCGGCCAGCAACTCCGGGTCGACCGCGAACGCCTCGAGAGCGGCGCCGACCAGCTCGGCGGCCCCTACTGCCGGCGTGGTCGCTTGCGGAGCAGCCGTCCCGACAGCGGCGCGTAGCAGCATGACCTGCTCGTACTTGTGCGCGAACTGGCCCGCGGCGGTCCACTCCGGGCGACCCCAAAGCCGGCCCAGGCGCTGCAGCTGCTGCGGATCCACGCCGCGTTCGGCGCAGCGGGTTAGCAGCTCACGCAGTTCGGCGGCGAACCCCGCGGTGCCCAGCGCCGCCCGCAACTCGGCCGGCCACGCCGTCGTCGCCTCAGGGCCGTCCTCGATGTCGCCGGCAAGCAACTCGGCAATGATCGCGTCTTGTTCAGCCGAGGTGACCAACCGAGGCGGTGGGCCGCCGTTGCGCTGCGCCGCCACCCGCACCACGGCGAACGCGTAACTGTGCACGCTGCGTACCAGTGGTTCCCGAACCACGGCGCGGCAGACACCAGCCTGCCGCGAGCCCAGCAACCTCGTCGTCAAGGCACTGCGCGCCCGCGCACTAATCCGGCCCGAACCGGTCAGCAACAGCACCGATTCCGGATCGGCACCGGCGGCGATGCGCGCCGCGGCGGCGTCGATCAGCAGGCAGCTCTTGCCGGTTCCCGGCCCGCCCAGCACTCGCACCACGCCGCGCAGGCCGGGATCCAGCACGGCGCGCGCTTCGGGACCCCAGCGGTAAGACATACCGGCATGACACCATGGGGGTCCGACAAGCCGGCCCGGCCGGCGATCGCCGAACATCGAACTGGCACCATCAACGCGTGATCCGGCTGCACGTGCACCGCTTCGGCCCGTCCGGACCCGTGCGACTGCTGGCGCTCCACGGGCTGACTGGCCACGGAAAACGCTGGCAACCGCTGGCGACTCAGCACCTGGCCGAGATCACCGTTGCCGCACCCGATTTGATCGGTCACGGTAGGTCGTCGTGGGCAGCACCGTGGACCATCGATGCAAATGTCACCGCGCTGACTGAGCTGCTCGAGCAGCAGGCCGACGGCCCGGTAGTGGTGGTCGCGCATTCGTTCGGCAGCGCAGTCGCGCTGCACCTGGCCGCCGCGCATCCCGACCGGGTGGCTGCCCTGGTGCTGCTCGACCCGGCGATCGGCTTGGACGGAGAGTGGGTGCGGGCGATCGCCGACGCGATGCTCGCCTCCCCCGACTACCCGGACGCCGCGGAAGCCCGCGCTGAGAAGGCCACCGGCTCCTGGGCAGGTGTGGACCCGGCGGTGCTCGACGCCGAGGTCGACGAGCACCTCGTCGCGCTGCCGGGCGGGCGGTACGGTTGGCGTGTCAGCCTGCCCGCGATGATGTCCTACTGGAGTGAGTTGGCCCGGGAAATCGTGGTGCCGCCCAACGGAATTAGCACGACGTTGGTACGTGCTGCGGGGACGGCGCCGCCGTATGTGACCGACGGGCTCATCACCAGGATGCGCGAGCGACTGGGAGCCGATTTCCAGTTGTTCGATTTCGACTGCGATCACATGGTGGCGGAGGCCAAGCCGGCCGAGGTCGCGACGCTGATCCGCGAGCGGATGCGCTGATCATGGCGCCGGTGACCGACGAGCAGGTCGAGCGGGTGCGCGCGCTGGTCGCCTCGATCCCGGTCGGCCGAGTGGCCACCTACGGTGATATCGCCTCTGTCGCAAAGCTTTCCAGCCCGCGCATCGTCGGGTGGATCATGCGCACCGATTCCTCCGACCTGCCTTGGCATCGGGTGATAACGGCATCTGGCCGGCCCGCTCGGCATCTGACCACCCGGCAGTTGGAATTGCTTCGAGCTGAAGGAGTGCTGGCCGTCGACGGCAGGGTCCCGTTGGACGAGGTGCGTCACGAGTTCTAGAGGATCAGGCGCACCAGGGCAGCTGTGCGGGCCAGGCCGGGGAAGGCGGCGGCCGTCGAGCGCGGATGCAGTGCGTGGACCGCGAGCCGGAACATCAACGCGCGCAACAACATTTGTGGCCATTCCGGCAGGGCGTTCCAGCGTTCGATGAGTCCTTCGTCGGCCTCGCCCCAGGACAGCGCGTCGACGACGACCACCCCCGCCGCCCAGGAGGCGGGCCGCCAGTAGGGCGTGACGTCGGTTATCCCCGGGGGTGCGGCACCCGCGAACAGCACGGTGCCGTAGAGATCTCCGTCCACCAGTTGGTTAGGGCTCTTGGTGGGCCGCCGCAGCCCGGCAAGCTGGTTGATCAGCTCGATCGACCGCTGGCCGTCCGCGGTTGGTGACGCCGCGCGCGCCGCCGCGGGCACCGACTGCAGCGGCCGTTCCTCCCACGCGGCGCGGTCAGCGGCGACGAAGACGTCGACGTCGGCCCAAGGCGCCGCGGTGGGCCCCTGGGTGAGGAATCGGGGCCGTTCCAGCTTGCCGGTGGCCTCGTGCAGCCGCACCGCCGCCGACACCACCTCGTCGTGCCGTGGCTCGGGTTGACCGGCTACGAACGTGTCTGCCCGCCAGCCGGAAACCACGTAGCGTCCGTCGGTCGACCGCACCGGTCGGGCCAGCCGCACACCGTCGACGAACAGCGTCTCGCGCACCCGCGCCGACCAGGCGGCGCGGGCGTTGTCGGCGACCATCGACAGCACCACCTCGCCGCACCGCCAGCCACCTTCCCAACTGGCTCCCAGCGGTATCGGCCGCACACCACTCAAACCGAACGTCGCCAGCACGTGTTCAGGCGGCGGCTCGATAGTCACGCGATTAGCCTAATCGGGGCCAGCGAACTGTCGGGACTAGACACGATGACCCGGCCAGGGCCAAACGTGGTCGTCCGCCCCAGCGGGCCGCGCCGTGCGCCACCCCGGGGCAGCCAGCGTCATCGTCGGTCAGTACATCACCATGTCGGGCTGCATCTGTTTGGCCCATGCCACGATCCCACCCTGCAGGTGCACCGCGTTGGCAAACCCGGCTCTCTTCAATGCAGCCAGGGCCTCCGCTGAGCGCACACCTGTCTTGCAATACAGCACGGGAGTCCGGCCTTGCGGCAGCTTGGCCAACCCCTCGCCGGAGTTGATCGACGACTTCGGAATCAGCTGGGCGCCATCGATGTGGTTGATGTCCCACTCCGCCGGCTCCCGAACGTCGATGAGGGCGACCTTCTCGCCGGAATCGAGCAGCTCCCGCAGCTCGCGCGGGGTGATCGCGGACCCGGCAGCCGCCTGGACCGCAGCGTCGGAATCCAACCCACAAAATTGCTGGTAGTCGATCAGCTTGGTGATTTGCGGGGCGGCGGGGTCCTTGCGGACGGCGATGCTGCGATAGCTCATCTCCAACGCGTCATACAGCATCAGCCGGCCGAGTAGCGGCTCGCCGATTCCGGTGATCAGTTTGATCGCCTCGGTGACCATCACCGACGCGATCGACGCGCACAGAATGCCCAGCACACCGCCTTCGGCGCAGGACGGCACCGTGCCCGGCGGCGGCGCTTCCGGGTACAGGTCGCGGTAGTTGAGCCCACGTCCGTCGGGGGCATCCTCCCAAAACACCGAGACCTGGCCTTCGAACCGATAGATCGATCCCCATACGTAGGGCTTGTGCGCCAGCACCGCGGCGTCGTTGACCAGATACCTGGTGGCGAAGTTGTCGGTGCCGTCGAGGATCAGGTCGTATTGCGCGAACAGGTTGACGGCGTTGTGCGCTTCCAGCCGCACCTCGTGCAGCCGCACCTTTACCAGTGGGTTGACCTCGACGATCGAATCGCGGGCGGACCGCGCTTTGGATCGGCCGATGTCGGACACGCCGTGGATGATTTGGCGTTGCAGGTTGGACTCATCGACGACGTCGTCGTCGACGATGCCGATCGTGCCGACGCCCGCCGCGGCCAGGTAGAGCAGCGCCGGTGCGCCGAGCCCGCCTGCGCCGATCACCAACACCCGGGCGTTCTTGAGCCGCTTCTGCCCGTCGACACCAAGGTCGGGAATGATGAGATGCCGGCTGTAACGGGCGACCTCATCCCGCGTCAACTCGTCAGCCGGTTCGACCAGCGGTGGCAACGACCTGTCTGGCCCAGACACCGATATCGCCTCAATTCGTCACTGGAGTGGCACCACAATCACAGCAGCTGTGGTGAACAACGGCAAACGACCGCCGGGCTGGTCCGATTGCCCGCCCCCTCCGCGCGCCGGGCTTAAGCGATCGGGTACGGCCAGGGATTGAACCGACAGGACTTGCCGTCGGGCTTCACCCATTCCGGGTCGAATTTCGAGGCGTCGTTGTCGGACGTCGAAAAGGTCTGCTGCATCATGATCGGCGCCAAACCGCCCGGTTGATCGCAGGCTTCGTGACGCAGATACCCGATGGCGTGGCCGACCTCGTGATTGAGCACGTACTGCCGGTATGAACCGACGTCGCCCTCAAAGGGCACCGCGCCGCGCACCCACCGCGCCTCGTTGATGAAGACTCGCGGTTCGCCGGCGCCGTAGGACGGGTTGTAGCAGGACGTCTCCAGCGGGAATTCGTAGCCGCAGCCGTCCCGCACCGTCATCGGCGAGGTCAGCGAGATCCGAAAGTCAGGCTTGCTGTTGTCGGTCCCGTCGATCCGGATGAACGCGAACTGCGCGTTGTGGGTCCAGCTCTTGGGGTTGGCCAGCGTCTGGTCGACCATGGCGGCGAACGCGTCGTCGCCGCCGAATGGGGTAGTGTCCACGCCGTTTTCGACTTCGACGGTGTATTTGAAGACTTTGGCTGTGCCCTGGCCGATCTGGGGCGTGCTACCCGGGACGATGTGCCAGGCCTTAGCGCCGGCTTCGGTGAATGGACCGCCGTTGGGCAGCATGCCGGTGGGCAGGTTGACGTCGAACTGGGTCAGACCGCGGGGCGGTGCATCGATGATCGCCGTGCCCACCGCGCCGATTTTCGGCGGGCCCTGGACGGGGTCTCCCGAAGCCGGTGCCGGCGCGCCGGTCCCGGTCACGGTCTGGTAGATCACCACCCCGGTGACGGCGACCAGGGCCGGCAGCGCATAGGCGCGCCAGCCGTAAGTCGACACAAAGCGCCCCACCCAGCTTTGTTTGCGCCAGCGGCCGCTGTCGCGATTCGACCGGACCCGCCCCGAGCCCCAGGCTAGCGGGTCCCGTTGGGCGCGCAGCGGTTCTCGCCAGTCGTCGCGCAGCACCGGTACCCGGTTGCCCCCGCGCCGATCCGGGTCGTAGGTCATTTCCCCAGGATGGCACAACCGCCGCTAGCTGGGACTCTCGGCGCGCCCGCGGGTAACGGCGCAACGCTGATCTGCCGACATTCGGGGCATGGATGGCGATCCCGAACGCGCGTGAGTAGTAGTGTCGTTGCGATTAGCCGCGCATCGCTACACCGGCGCTTGGACACTTCATGACAACCAGATTGAGGACTTGATGAGCGATCTCGCGAACGCCGGCGGAAGGGGTGCAGTCAAGTTGGGCGGCAGCAATCGGCGGGCGGAGACGCCCGGCACGCCTGCTCGGCGCGGCAACCGGCTACCCCGGGACGAGCGTCGCGGCCAACTGCTCATCGCAGCCAGCGACATTTTTGTCGACCGCGGCTACCACGCGGCCGGCATGGACGAGATCGCCGAACGGGCCGGAGTCAGCAAACCCGTTCTCTACCAACACTTTACAAGCAAGCTGGAGTTGTACCTGGCGGTGCTGCAGCGACATGTGGAAAATCTGGTGTCCGGCGTGCGGCAGGCGCTGCGCACCACCACCGACAACCGCCAACGGTTGCGCTCAGCCGTGCAGGCGTTCTTCGATTTCATCGAACACGACGGCCAGGGCTACCGGTTGATCTTCGACAACGACTACATCACCGAGCCCCAGGTCGCCGCCCAGGTGCGGGTGGCCACCGAATCGTGCATCGACGCGGTGTTCGACCTGATCAGCGCCGATTCCGGGTTGGACCCACATCGCGCCCGGATGATCGCGGTGGCCCTGGTCGCACTGAGCGTTGACTGCGCCAGGTACTGGTTGGACACCGATCGGCCGATCTCGAAAGAAGATGCCGTCGACGGCACCGTGCAGTTCGCCTGGGGCGGGCTGTCACACGTGCCGCTCACCCGTTCCTAGCCGCGCTGCTACCCAGTCCGAACCCGACCCGGCGTGCGTCCCCGACGCCGATTTCGACGTAGGCGATCTTGGCGGCGTGGACCAGGAAGCGGCGGCCTTTCTCGTCGCTCAGGCTCAGCACGTTGGCATCCTTGCCCAGCGCGGCACTCACTAACTCTTCGACTTCGTTTTGCGTTTGGGTACTGCTGAACACCAACTCGCGTGGGCTGTCCGTGATACCGATCTTGACCTCCACGTCGGCCCCTTCCCGTTCTTCCCTGGTGATCGTCGGAGATCGTTCTCCAGCAAGCAGGCTAGTGGACGCCGGCCGGTAGTGCTGAAACCCGGTCGGCAGCAAGGAATCCGTGTGCGGGGATAGCCGGGCCCGCCGTTGGCAAATCGTGACCTGACACGCCCACGCGCCACGTCCCGCCGATCCGCCGCATCGATAACATCTGCACCATCAGCACCATGAATTACTTGGATAGCGATATCCAGGACTACCCCGATGACGCTGTCGACGACTTTTACGCCGACGGCGATGAGTTCGCGCCCATCGATCAGCGTTGGCGTCCGATCGCGGCCATCGCCGGTATCGTCTTCGTGCTCGCGGTGATGGCCACGGTCGTGATCGTCAACGGCGGAGACAGCGCCTCGACCTCTGCGACCGTCGTGCCGCCGACGACCGCGGCACCGCGGCACAGCCCTTCGATGGCGCCGCCGTCCCGGTCGCTGCCGCCGGAGACGGTGACCACCCTGACACCGTCGCCGACGCTCAGCCCGACGCCCACCACGGCTCCCACCGACACGCCGACGGTCGTCCCGCCAGCGGCGGCCGCCCCGCCGGTGCCGCCGGACGTGGCCGCTCGCACCTTCGTCTACCGGGTGACCGGGACCAAGTCGCTTCTAGATTTTGTGACCGTGGTCTACACAGACGCCCAAGGCGCGCCCCAGACGGACTTCAATGTGTCACTGCCGTGGTCGAGAACGGTGGTGCTGAACCCCCGAGTGCAGATCAGATCCGTCGTGGCGACGAGCCTGACCGGTCACTTGAACTGCTCGATCACCGACGGCGTCGGCCAGCCGATCGCGATGTCGACCAGCAGCGCGATGATCGCCACCTGCACCCGCTAGGTCGCGTCAGGCCAGGCCCAGTTCGTGCATCCGCTCGTCGTGCGTGCGCTGAAGCCGGTCGAAGAACCCGGCCAGCTGCGTCAAGCCCTCAGTTCTGGACACCACCAGGTCGACCAGCTCATCATGTTCGGCCAACACGTACTGGGCCTGGGTGATCGCTTCGCCGAGTAGTCGACGCGACCACAACGCCAGCCGGCTGCGCTGTCGGGCGCTCTTGGTGACCACGGCCCGCACCTCGGCGACGACGAACTGGGAGTGTCCGGTCTCGGCCATCGTCGCGCGCACCACGTCGGCTGCCTGGTCGGGCAATGCGTCGGCAATCTGCAGATAGAAGTCGGCGGCCAGCGAATCACCGACGTAGGTCTTGACCAGCGCCTCCAGCCAGGTGCTCGGCGTGGTCAGCCGGTGGTAACTGTCGAGCGCCGAGGCGTACTTCGAGATCGCCGCGAGCACGTCGACGCCCCGGCTTTCCAGGGCGTCGTGCAGCAGCTCGTAGTGGCCCATCTCCGCTGCCGCCATGCTGGCCATCGAAATCCGCCCGCGTAGATCTGGCGCCATCCGCGCCTCTTCGGTGAGCCGGTAAAAAGCCGCGACCTCGCCGTAGGCCAATACCGCGAACAGTTCGTTGACGCCGGGATGGTCTGCTGGCACTCGTGGGTGTGGTGGGTCGGACAGCTCACTGGCGCCCGAAAGCGAGGTCATGACAACACTCTATGCGTGAGCGGCGATCGCCAGCGCGGCCCAGCCAACCGCCGCGAAACGACGGGACGGACGTGATCCCCGGTCGCGAAGGCCGACCGGCTATCATGAGCGTAGGTATTGGCTCTAGATCCTTATTGCTGCTACCGGCGAAATGTGTGTGCATGCAGTTGGCCCGCCTAGCGAGCAGGGCCCCGCGAATCGGCAACGTATTCGACAGTCGACTGGTGCGCACGTGAACGCAACGACTGACTAACCGAATACGACACCGAAAGGCATCGCGTCTTACGCATGACCCCATTAATCACACCCACCCGTACGACATCCGAATCCACCTTTGCTGAAATAGGCGTCCGCGATGAAATAGTGCAGGCACTAGCCGAGGACGGCATCAACCATCCCTTTGCCATCCAAGAGCTCACCCTGCCGCTCGCACTAGCCGGCGACGACCTGATCGGCCAGGCCCGCACCGGAATGGGCAAGACTTTCGCGTTCGGGGTGCCGCTGCTGCAGCGGATCACCACCGCCGGCGCCGAACGTCCGCTGACCGGAATCCCGCGGGCGCTGATCGTGGTGCCCACCCGTGAGCTGTGTCTGCAGGTCTCCGGTGACCTCGCCACCGCGGCCAAGTACCTGACCACCGACGACGACCGAAAGCTGTCGGTGGTGTCCATCTACGGCGGTCGGCCCTACGAGCCGCAGATCGAGGCGCTGCGCGTCGGTGCCGACGTGGTGGTGGGTACCCCCGGCCGGCTACTCGACCTGGCCCAGCAAGGGCATCTGCAGCTGGGCGGTCTGTCGGTGCTGGTGCTCGACGAGGCCGACGAGATGCTCGACTTGGGCTTCTTGCCGGACATCGAACGCATTTTGCGCCAGATCCCCGACGAGCGGCAGTCGATGCTGTTCTCGGCGACCATGCCAGACCCGATCATCACGCTGGCCCGGACGTTCATGAACCAGCCCACCCACATCCGTGCCGAGGCACCGCACTCCTCGGCGGTGCATGACCTGACCAAGCAGTACGTTTACCGCGCCCACGCGCTGGACAAGGTCGAACTGGTCAGCCGAATCCTGCAGGTTCGTGGCCGCGGCGCAACGATGATCTTCGCCCGCACCAAACGCACCGCCCAGAAAGTCGCCGACGAGCTGGCCGAACGCGGGTTCGCTGTCGGCGCCGTGCACGGCGATCTGGGTCAGGTGGCCCGCGAGAAGGCATTGAAAGCGTTCCGCACCGGCGGTATCGACGTACTGGTCGCCACCGACGTCGCCGCCCGCGGCATCGACATCGACGACGTCACGCACGTCATCAACTACCAGATCCCTGAAGACGAACAGGCCTACGTGCACCGGATCGGGCGTACCGGCCGTGCTGGAAAAACCGGGGTCGCGGTCACGCTGGTGGACTGGGACGAGTTGGCCCGCTGGACGATGATCGACAAGGCGCTTGGCCTGGGCTGCCCGGACCCATCCGAAACCTACTCCAGCTCGCCGCATCTGTACGCCGAGCTCGACATCCCGGCCGAGGCCAAGGGCACGATCGGGGCGGCGCGCAAAACGCAGGCCAAACGGACCACCTCGGGTGAACGCGGCGGCGACCAACCCGGGTCGCGACCACGCACGAGCAGCCGGGAACGGCAGCGCACCCGCGGCGGCAAGTCGGCGAGCGGCCACCCGGTCGCGGCCGGTGCCGCCAACAGCGAGGCCGAAGCTTCCCCCGCGGGCACCGCAACAGCGAAGGCCGGCGACGGCGCGCACAACCCCCGCCGCCGCCGTCGTCGCCCGCGCAAGTCGGCGGGCGTGGCCGCCACCGCCAACTGAACCGGTGTCGCCTGACGCCTGATGGTCAAACCGGAACGCCGCACCAAGGCCGACGTGCTGGCCACGGCAGCGATCGCAGTTGTGGTCGCCGTGGTCGCGGCATTGATCTGGTGGACCAGCGATGCCCGGGCCACGATCAGCCGGCCCGCGGCGGGACCCGCGCCAAGCCCGAGGCTGGCCCACGAGGTGCCGCACTCGCTCAAGCAGCTCTGGACCGCCCCTAACGCGCCGACCGACCAGCCTGTCGTGGTCGCCGGAACCGTCGTCACCGCCGACGGGCGCGCCGTCCAAGGGCGATTTCCGGTCACCGGCCAAGTGCGGTGGAGCTACTCCCGTGACGCCGATCTGTGCGGGGTCGCCGGGGTCTACCGCTTCGCGGTCGCGGTCTACCGCGACGACCGCGGCTGCGGTCAGGTCAGCACGATCGACGGATCCACCGGCAGCCGCGGACCCGCCCGAAGCAGCTACGCCGACCGACGGGTCAACTTGTCCTCCGACGGCACCACGGTGTTGTCGGCCGGCGACACCAGGCTGGAACTGTGGCGCTCCGACATGGTCCGGATGCTCTCCTACGGCGAGATCGACGCCCGCGTGAAGCCCTCGTCGAAAGGACTGCACACCGGGTGTCGCTTGGTTTCGGCCGCGGCCAGCTCGGCGGCGGTCTCGGTGCTCGGCGCGTGCGGCAGCCAAGCGGATCTGCGGCTCACGCTGCTGCGCCCCAGCAAGGAAGAAGATGAGCCGGAGCTGCGCGACGTGCCCGAGCCGGGGATCGGCGTGGGTTCCGGCGCCCGGGTGCTGACGGTCGCTGAGACCAAGACCCTCCTCTACCTACCGGCACCGCAGCCCAGAGTCGATGTGATCGACGAGACCGGCGTAACCGTGGGCAGCACGCTGCTACCCAAGCCGCCCTCGACGTCGAACGTGGTATCGCGGCCGGGCAACCTGGTGACCTGGTGGACCGGCGACAAGGTGATGGTTTTCGACGGGGCAACTCTGGCCTACCGCTATTCCATCGGGGCCGCGGGGCCTTCCGTCCCGGTGGGGCCGGCCACGATGATGGCGGGCAAGTTGCTCGTGCCCGTCACGGGTGGCATCGCCGTTTGCGATTCGATCACCGGCCAAGACGAAGGCTTTCTGCCGGTGACACGGCCACCTAGCAGCGCCGCGGTGATCCCCACCGTTTCGGGTTCGCAGGTGCTCGAGCAGCGCGGCAACACTCTCGTCGCGCTGGGCTGATTCCAAGCGCTTAGGCGTCGATGGTGAACGTCGGCAGCGGTTTGCCCGTCTTCCAGTGCTTGAGCAGCATCTCCGCCAACTCTCGGTAGGCGGACGCGCCCTTGTTCTTGCGCGCGGCCATCACCGACGAGCCAGACGCGCTGGCTTCGGCGAAGCGCACCGTGCGAGGAATCGGCGGCGCCAGCACCGGCAAGTCGTAGCGGTCGGCGACGTCGAGCAGCACGTCGCGGGTGTGGGTGGTGCGCGGGTCATACAGCGTCGGAAGCGCACCGAGTAACCGCAGGCCCGGATTGGTGATCTGCTGGACGTCGGCGACCGTGCGCAGGAATTGGCCGACGCCGCGATGAGCCAACGTTTCGCACTGCAACGGCACGATGACCTCGTCGGCGGCCGTCAGCCCGTTCAAAGTGAGCACTCCCAGCGACGGCGGGCAGTCGATGACCACCACGTCGAACCGGTCGCCGAGTTTGTCCAGCGCACGTTTGAGCGCGTACTCGCGGCCGGCCCGCATCAGCAGCATCGCTTCGGCGCCGGCCAGATCGATGTTGGCCGGCAGCAGCGTCATCCCTTCGGCGCTGTCGATGAGGGCGACGTCGGGCTCTACCTCACCGAGCAGCACCTCGTGCACCGACACCGCTAATTTGTCCGGGTCTTGGCCCAGCGAGAAAGTCAGACAGCCCTGTGGGTCCAGATCGACGAGCAGTACTCGACGTCCGGCGTCCACCATCGCCGCACCCAGCGAGGCTACCGTCGTCGTTTTGGCCACCCCGCCCTTTTGGTTGGCCACTGCCAGCACTCGGGTGTCTCTCATATGGCGCTGCTCCTCCTCATCGGTTCGCTCTGCTTCGTCGCTGGCGTGTCATACGGCCATCCTGGCACTAACCCCATGGTGCCCGCGCGTGGATCGCCATGAGTCTCAGGCACAATCGGTCAGCATGGGGATCGAGAGCCATCGGCTGGTGTTGCTGCGCCACGGGGAGACCGCGTGGTCCAAGTCGGGCCAGCACACCGGGCGCACCGACATCGAACTGACCGATACCGGTCGTGTGCAGGCCGAGCTTGCCGGGCGCGTTCTGCGCGAACTCGGACTCACCAACCCGCTGGTGATCAGCAGCCCGCGTATACGTGCCCTGACCACAGCCAAGTTGGCCGGCCTCGCCGTGGACGAGGTGTCTTCCGTGCTCGCCGAATGGGACTACGGTTCCTACGAGGGTTTGACGACGTCGCAGATCCAGGAATCGGTTCCTGATTGGCTGATCTGGAAGTACGGCTGCCCCGGCGGTGAGAGTGTCGCTCAAGTCAGCGACCGCGCCGATCGGGCCGTCGCGCTGGCGTTGGAGAACATGGCCTCGCGCGACGTCTTGTTCGTGGGCCACAGCCACTTTTCCCGCTCGGTGATCACCCGCTGGGTCGAGCTGCCGCTGGTCGAGGGCAGCCGCTTTTGGATGCTCGCCGGCTCGATTGCCGTGTGCGGGTTCGAGCACGGCGTGCGACAGCTCGCTGCGCTCGGATTGACCGGCCTGCCGCAGGCGATCGCACCCGGGTGAGCACTCCCGAACCACCGTTCGTGCTGTGTGGTCCGACCGGCGCGCTTGTCGCCGACGGAGTGCAGGCCCGCTTTTGCGATGTGGCTGGCGCGCAAGCGGCGCTGCGGTCGGGGGAAGTGCCGATAATATTGGGCGCGTTACCTTTTGACGTTCACAGTGCCGCCGCGTTGATGGCGCCGAATTCCGTGCGGCGCACTGCCGGACTGCCCGACTGGCCGACTGACCCGCTGCCGGTCGTGCGGGTGGCCGGGGCGGTTCCCGCCCCTGCCGAGCACCGCGCCCGGGTTCGATGTGCACGCGAGCGGCTGATCGCCGCGGGCAGCACCCTGCAGAAGGTGGTGCTGGCTCGCGCGTTGCGGCTGGCCGCCGATGCTCCGCTGGACGCCAGGGTCATTTTGCGCCGGCTGGTCGCGGATGACCCCGCCGCCTACGGCTATCTGGTCGATCTGTCAGCGGCGGGCGGCCAGTATTCGGGAATGGCCTTGGTGGGCGCCAGTCCAGAGCTGCTGGTGGCAAGGGACGGCGACCGGGTGACGTGTCGCCCCTTCGCCGGTTCCGCGCCGCGTGCCGCCGACTCCGACGTCGACGCCGCCGCCGGCGCGGCACTGGCCGCTTCCGCCAAGAATCGGCATGAGCATCAACTGGTCATCGACACCATGGCCGACGTCCTGCGCCCGCTGTGCAGTGAGTTGACTTTTCCGCCGACGCCTGAGCTGAGCCGCACCACAGCACTCTGGCATCTCAGCACACCGATCAACGGGCGACTGCGCGACACATCCATAACCGCAATGGATTTGGCTATAGCGCTACATCCCACCCCAGCAGTTGGGGGAGTGCCCACCGACGCCGCCGCCGAATTGATCAGCGAACTGGAGGGTGACCGCGGCTTCTATGCCGGCGCTGTCGGCTGGTGCGATGCCCGCGGTGACGGACGGTGGGTGGTGTCGATCAGGTGCGCGCAGTTGACGGCCGACCGCCGTACCGCACTCGCCCACGCCGGCGGCGGAATCGTAGCAGAGTCCGATCCTGACGACGAAGTTGCCGAGACCACAACGAAATTCGTCACTATTTTGACTGCGCTGGGAGTTGAACTGTGACCGCGCACATCCGCCGAGCCCTACCCGCCGATGCCGCGGCAATCACCGAGATGATCCACGAGCTGGCCCGCTTCGAACGTGCCCCCGACCTATGCACTGTAACTGAAAGCCAAATCAGTACAGCGCTTTTCGATGAACATACGACGCTTCGAGGACATGTCGCCGAGGTAGACGGCGAAGTCGCCGCTATGGCGCTGTGGTTCCTCAGCTTCTCCACCTGGGATGGCGTCGAGGGTGTGTTTCTGGAAGATCTCTACGTGCGTCCGCGTTTTCGCCGTCTCGGGCTGGCCCGCGGGCTGCTGACCGTCTTGGCCAGGGAATGCATCAACAACGGCTACACCCGGCTGTCCTGGGCGGTGCTGAACTGGAACACCGATGCGATCGCCCTCTATCAGACCGTCGGCGCTCAGCCGCAAAGCGAGTGGACCACCTATCGGCTGTCCGGCCCGGATCTGGCAGCGCTGGCCGAACCCGGCTGATCCCCGCCGGCGACCCAGCGGACCGCTCCTGGACTGAACAGCAACGTCAACACGGTCACCGCGATGATGCCCACCGCGACCCCGGCCAACACCCGATGCGAGCCAACGGCCAGGTACCACGCAACAGGCAACAGCAACAACTCGGCGAACACCGCCAGCCCGCGACCCCAGCGCCTGCCGACCAGCAGCCCGCAGCCGGCGGCCGAAACAGCCGCACCGGCCAGCGCGAACCAAGCCGCGGTGCCAAAGCCGTTGACTACCCGCTGATCTGCACCGCCGAGCGCCCTGATGAGCAGAACAGCGGCGAGAACCAGCCCGATCGCGCCCTGCACAGCAACGATCAGTCCCGCGCCGCGCACAGCGGCCGGTGCCGGCGGCTGACTACTCACAGCGTCAGCGTAGCCACCACGCTCCCGTAGGCTTTGGCATCATGCGCGCCGTGCTCATCGTCAACCCCACAGCGACGTCGACCACGACGGCGGGACGCGACTTGCTGGCCCACGCCCTCAAAAGCCGCCTGGAGCTGACCGTCGAGCACACCCGGCACCGCGGCCACGGCGGCGAAATCGCGCAGGCTGCCGTCAAAGACGGTGCCGATCTGGTCGTCGTGCACGGCGGCGATGGCACGGTCAGCAACGTGGTCAACGGCCTGCTCGGCACCCCCGGCCAATTGCCCACCGGGCACGTTCCCGCGCTGGCGATAGTCCCGGGTGGCTCGGCGAACGTGACGGCCCGGTCGCTGGGCATCCCGCCGGGCCCGATTGACGCCACCAACCAGCTCATCTGGCTGCTCGACCGATACGGCCAGGAGAAGAAGTGGCGTCGGATCGGGCTGATCGACTGCGGCGAGCAGTGGGCGGTGCTGAACGCCGGTATGGGCGTCGACGCCGAGGCGGTGGCGAAGGTGGAAGCGCAACGGGAAAAGGGCGTCAAGGTCACGCCGACGCGCTATATCACCGCGGCGGTGCGGGCCACGTTGGCCTATTCGCGTCGTGAACCGCGGCTGACCGTGGAGTTGCCCGGCCGTGAGCCGATCTCAGGGGTCCACTTCGTCTTCGTGTCCAACTCCAGTCCATGGACCTACGCCAACGACCGCCCGATGTACACCAACCCCGACACCACCTTCGAGTCAGGGCTGGGAGTGTTCGGCGTCACCGGCCTCAAGGTGGTGTCGAGCCTGCGGCTGGTTGGGCAGATGTTTTCCAAGCAGCCGAAGATCGAGGGCGACCAGGTCGTCCGCGACGACAACGCGGCCACCGTACGGGTCAGCTGCGCCGGCCCTCCGATGGCCAGCCAGTTTGATGGTGATTACCTCGGCGTGCGGGAGCACATGACCTTCCGGGCGGTTCCCGACGCACTGGACGTCGTCGCGCCGCTGACCAAAATAAGGCGGAAATAAGGCTGTGACCTGCGATAAGCGCCGGGCAAGCGCAAAAGGGCTGGTCAGACCGGTCGGTCTGTAGTAAAAATGATTAAGGGATTTGGTAACAGATCGCCAAAGTGAGATTGCCCACGGACCAACGAGTGCTATTGACATCTGTTGAGCCTGTGAAACGATCGAAAGATCGCATGCAACGGTACGGAAACATTTCCGTACCTGCGTTGTGCCTGCGTTAACAGCCGAAGAAAAATACTCGTGCGCCCTGCCGCGCACACAGTGAGGAGTAACGACTTATGGATTGGCGCCACAATGCGGTGTGTCGCGATGAGGACCCGGAGCTGTTCTTCCCCGTTGGGAACAGCGGACCGGCTCTCGCGCAGATCGCTGACGCGAAACTGGTCTGTAACCGCTGTCCGGTGACCACCGAGTGCCTCTCGTGGGCGCTGAACACCGGCCAGGACTCCGGGGTGTGGGGCGGAATGAGCGAAGACGAACGCCGCGCACTGAAGCGTCGCAACGCGCGCACGAAGGCCCGCAGCGGAGTCTGACCCCGGTTTCTGTCGCTTCAACGGTGCGGCCCCGACGAATAGTCGGGGCCGCACCGTTGTGTACGGCGCTACTGCGCGGCCCGGACGCGACGACCGATCGGGACGCGCAACACCACGTCGGTTCCCCCTTCGGGGGCGTTGTGCATGTGCAGCGAGCCGTCCAGCTCAGCCGACACCAATGTCCGCACGATCTGCAGGCCCAGCCGGTCGGACTTCTCGACGCTGAACCCGTCGGGCAGACCGCGGCCGTTGTCGTGGACCACGACGTCGAGCCATCGCGCCGACCGCTCCGCACGAATGGTCACCGAGCCGGTGGCGGGTTCGCGGGCTGCCGGGTCAAACGCATGCTCGATCGCGTTTTGCACGAGTTCGGTGATCACCATGATCAGCGCAGTCGCCCGATCGGAGTCCAGGACGCCGAGCATGCCTGCGCGATTGATCCGGATCGGCGTGTCCACCGTGGCCACGTCGTTCATGATGGGCAGGATCCGGTCGATGACCTCGTCGAGGTTGACTTCCTCGTCCACCGACATCGACAGCGCGTCGTGGACCAAGGCGATCGACGACACCCGCCGCACCGATTCGAGCAGCGCCTCTCGGCCCTCGGGGTTGGTCGTCCGGCGGGCCTGCAGCCGCAGCAGCGCCGCGACGGTCTGCAGGTTGTTCTTCACCCGGTGATGGATCTCCCGGATGGTCGCGTCCTTCGATATCAGCGCGCGGTCGCGGCGTTTCACTTCGGTGACGTCGCGTACCAGCACCGCAGCCCCGGCCGCCGAGCCCTGAACCACCAGCGGCAGCGTCCGCAGCAGCACCGTAGCGCCGCCGGCGTCGACCTCTATTCGCATGCTGGCGCCACCGGCCACCGAATCGCGCACATGCTCGGCGAGTTCCTGGGCCTCGAACGGGTCGGAGATCAGTGGACGGGTGACCTCGACCAGGTTTTTGCCTTCCAGCTCCGAGGACAGGCCCATCCGGTGGTAGGCCGACAGCGCGTTCGGGCTGGCGTAGGAGACCACGCCGTTGACGTCGAGTCGAATGAACCCGTCACCTGCCCGCGGGCTGGAGCGCGACATCGCCACATCTCCCACGTTGGGAAAGGTGCCCTCGGAGAGCATGTGTACGAGGTCCGCGGCGCAGTCGAGGTATGCGGTTTCCAGCGGGCTGGATTTGCGGGTGTCGGCGACGGCAGTCTGATGGGTCAACACCGCGACCACATTGTCGTCGTACCGCACCGGCACCGCTTCGATTTTCAGTCCCGTCTGTTGCCACGAATACGTCTGTCCCGCATCGCTTTCCAGGCTGATGGCGCCGGACTCGAACGCCGCGGCGATCAGCGGCACGGTATCGGCGGCGAGCACGCTACCGACCGCGTCTCGCAGCAGAACGGTGGGGGCGGTATTCGGCCGGCACTGTGCGACACAGACCAGCGAACCGTCGTCGCGGCGAACCCACATCAGGTAATCGGCGAACGACAGGTCGGCGAGCAGCTGCCATTCGCCGACCACCGCATGCAGGTGGTCGACGGCGCTACCCGGCAGAACGGTGTGTTCGGCGAGCAGGTCACCGAGGGTCGACATCGGCGACTCCCGCCAAGAGGTAGGGACGAGCCAATGGTTAGCTGATCACGGCGATGAGGTCGCCGGCCTGGATGACGTCGCCCACCGAAACACTGACCTTGCTGACCGTGCCGGCGACCTCGGCCAGGACCGGGATCTCCATCTTCATCGATTCCAGCAGCACCAGGGTGTCACCCTCGCCGATCTGGTCGCCCTCGCTGACTACGACTTCGAGCACGCTGGCCACGATCTCTGCGCGGACGTCCTCGGCCATCATCACCCCGTTCGTCACCCAGCCAGTGTTTGCCCAAATTCTGTTGCTCCATCGAACCACAGTCAGTTCCGCCGAGCGCGAGGGAGTGAGTCCGCGCCGGGTCGTGTCGGCGTCGACGGCGCAGGTCGCGGACCTGTTGGGCGCGAAGCGACGGCGGTGGCTGATCTCGCGGAGGTATCGATAAGCAAACTCCAAGATTACTAAGCGAACCTATAGAGTTCGTCCTGTGATCGTGTCGTGTTGTTCCTGTGACATTTGAGCAGCATTGTTTCCAGAGTGATTGGAGTGCCTGAAGCGCAATTGGTGCCTCAGCCGAATTTGAGGGGAATTCCGTTGTCCGAGAACATGTTTGCGAATAAGACAGCTCGACGCCCAATAACCCGAATGAAAGTCGGCATCGGGGCTGCGCTAGCAGCGCTCGCCACCGTTGGGTTCGGCGCCGGGGTCGCCGCGGCCACTCCCCAGCAACCTTTCCTTGCTGACGACCCGCTGCCCGTTCCGGGCGTCGGAGGAGCCGGCGCGGGCAGCGCCGTCAACATTGCCAATTCGTTGTTCGGCTCGCTGAGCTCGTTGATGAACAACATCATCCCGGGCGCCGGCGACCTGCTGATGCCGGCTAGCAGCGCGCTCTCGCCTGGTGGACTCCCGGCAGGAGTCCCCGGCGCGGCCGGCGGCCTGCCCGGCGGCCTGCCTGGCGCGGCCGGTGGTCTGCCCGGGGTGGCCGGCGGCCTGCCCGGCGGCCTGCCTGGCGCAGCCGGTGGCCTGCCCGGCGTGGCCGGTGGCCTGCCGGGCTACCCAGGTGCTCTCCCGGGACAGACGCCAGGCGGTCTGCCGGGCTACCCCAGTGGCCTCCCGGGACAGACACCCGGCGGCCTGCCGGGCGGCTACCCAGGTGGACTTCCCGGACAGACGCCGGGCACCTACCCCGGTGGACTCCCCGGACAAATTCCCGGGCTACCCGGGGTAGCCGGACAGACAGCAGGGGTACCTGGCCAGCCCGGGTCGGTGCCGCCGGCAGGAATTGTGCCGGTCGGCAGTGGGTCAATTGCATAGCCCCGGGGGCTGCACAACGCGCCACGCATGAAAGACTGACCTGCAAATACACCGCGAGGAGGATCAGTTATGGCCAAGCGTGGCCGGAAGAAGAAAGACCGCAAATACAGCAAGGCCAATCACGGTAAGCGCCCCAACTGCTAACTGGGGCGGCACGGGATCACCCGCTTGCGGGGGCGTTGGGGGACGCCCCCGCTTCCCGTGCATCAGGACTTTCGGAGCTAGCCGCGTCGGATGATCGTGGTCCGACTGATCTCGAGCCGTAACCGCTCGCGCAGCCCCTCGGGAGCTTTCTCGCCGCGGCACTTGGAGGCGATCAACGTCTTGATCCGCTCCTCGAGCCCGTAGAGCCGCAGACATGGCGGGCATTCTTCGAGATGCTTGCGTAGCTTCTCGCGAGTGTCCGGGGTGCATTCACCATCGAGCAAGGTCCATACCTCGGCGATCACTTCGGCGCACTCGGCTTTAATGCGAAGGCCGTCTTCCGCCGAGGGGTCACCGTGGCCGGATGTGGGCGAGAACTCGGTCACGACGACACCTCCTCGGGCGCTTGATCACCGCGGATGAAACCCCGATCCTTGGCCACATCGGTCAGCAGGGCGCGCAGTTGGCGCCTACCTCGATGCAGTCGTGACATCACCGTCCCGATCGGCGTATCCATGATCTCGGCGATCTCCTTGTACGGGAAACCCTCCACGTCCGCGTAATACACCGCCATCCGAAACTCTTCGGGCAACGCCTGCAGCGCCTCTTTGATTTCGGTGTCCGGCAACGACTCGAGCGCCTCAACCTCGGCTGAGCGCAAGCCGGTCGAGGAGTGTTCGGCCGTGGCCGCCAACTGCCAGTCGGTGATCTCGTCGGTCGGATACTGCGCCGGTTGCCGCTGCTTCTTGCGGTAACTGTTGATGTAGGTGTTGGTCAGGATGCGGTAGAGCCACGCCTTGAGGTTCGTGCCCTCCTTGAACGAGCGAAAGCCCGCGTAGGCCTTGACCATGGTCTCTTGCAGCAAATCCTCGGCGTCGGCCGGATTGCGGGTCATCCGCAGCGCACCGCCGTAGAGCTGGTCCAGCATCGGAATCGCGTCGCGCTCGAAGCGCGCCGTCAAGTCCGCGTCGCTCTCGTTGGAACGGTTGGGTCCCGGGGCGTCCAGGACCTCCGGGGCCTCTGCGGCCTCCGCGTCCGACCCGGTCGCGCCGTCGATGTCGGCCATGTTCAGTAACGCAGTCCCTTCTGTCGCGATGCCGGTGAACAGGTCCATCAGCACCGGACCCTGCTGGCACCCGGCCAACCGCTCTTCGCCGATAAGGCTCGTCGCCGTTGACACCCGACTTCCCCTTTCCCAATCTAAAGGCTGCGACCGACAGTGTCTGCTTCATATCTTCGCCACTTCGTGGCACAGACCAGACAGCAACACTCAACAGCAATAACCGCCGCGCTATTTCCAGTTCATTTCCGCCGGCCGCGGCCACGCATACCGGGCCGCCGATTGGGGCCGGTTGTGAGCAGCGTTACTGTGACGCTCATGTCGCTGAAAGCCAAGACCATGTTCATCTCGGGTGCCAGCCGCGGAATCGGCCTGGCCATCGCCAAGCGGGCCGCTCAGGACGGCGCCAACATCGCGCTGATCGCCAAGACCGCCGAGCCGCACCCCAAGCTGCCGGGCACGGTGTTCACCGCCGCCAAAGAGCTCGAAGACGCCGGCGGCCAGGCGCTGCCGATCGTCGGGGACGTCCGCGACCCGGATTCGGTCGAGGCGGCGGTAGCCAAGGCCGTCGAGCAGTTCGGCGGCATCGACATCTGCGTGAATAACGCATCGGCGATCAACCTGGGGTCGATCACCGAGGTGCCGATGAAGCGGTTCGACCTGATGAACGGCATTCAGGTGCGCGGCACCTATGCGGTGTCCCGGGCGTGTATCCCGCACCTGAAGGGCCGGGAGAACCCGCACATTCTCACGCTGTCGCCGCCGGTGCTGCTCGAAAAGGAGTGGCTGAAGCCGACCGCCTACATGATGGCCAAGTTCGGGATGACGCTGTGCGCGTTAGGGATTGCCGAAGAAATGCGCGCCGACGGCATTGCGTCGAACACGCTCTGGCCGCGCACGTTGGTGGCCACCGCGGCGGTGCAGAACCTGCTCGGCGGCGACGAGGCGATGGGGCGCGCCCGCAAGCCCGAGGTGTACTCCGACGCGGCCTACGTAATCCTCAACAAGCCTGCCCGCGAGTACACCGGCAACACGCTGCTGTGCGAAGACGTGCTGGTCGAGTCCGGCGTCACCGACTTGTCGGTGTATGACTGCGTGCCGGGCGGCAAGCTGGGCGTCGACTTCTGGGTGGACGGTGTCAACCCGCCGGGGTACAAGCAGGCCTGACGTGGCCGGCGCTGCGACGCCGGCGATTGCGGCTCTCATCGCTGCCGGTGTTCCGCATGAGGTGGTGAAGTTCGGCCACGACCCCCGGGAACGCTCGTTCGGTGCTGAGGCGGTGCGGGCCCTCGCCGCGGATGACGTTGGCGCAGAGCAGATCTACAAGACCTTGATCATCGCGGTGCCGGACGGGCTGGCTGTCGCGGTACTGCCGGCCTCGTCGAAGTTGTCGTTGAAGGCGGCGGCCGCGGCGCTGGCAGTGACCAGGGTGAGCATGGCCGAACCCGCCGCGGCCCAGCGAGCGACCGGTTATGTAGTCGGCGCCGTTTCGCCATTCGGGCAGCGCCGCCGGCTGCCGACCGTCGTCGACTCCGGCGCGCTGGCCTGGGACCGGGTGTACTGCAGCGCAGGCCGGCGTGGGTGGGACCTCGCGGTTGCGCCCGGCGATCTAATCCGGCTCACCGGCGCGGTGACGGCGGAGATCCGGGCCTAACTGCTTCGACCGTTCCTTGTCGGAGGGTGGTGGCATACTCGAACACATGTTCGAGGACGTGAAGGCCCGGTTCGATGAGCTCTTCGAGCGGCGCCATCCCTCGACCACGGCGGAGTCCGCGGCGCTGATAGATCGGATCTGCATGGCCACCCGGATGGAGAACCGGGCATCCGCCGCGCAGCTCGCCGCGATCGGGGAGCTGTTCGGCTACCGGCTCTCGCGCTGTTCGGACACCGAAGACTGGGCCGTGGACACCGAAGAGGCGCTGGCCGCCGAGGTGGCCGCGGCGTTGCGGATCAGCCAAGCCCTGGCCGCCAGCCGGCTGCGCTACGCCCGGGCCATGCGTGAGCGGTTGCCCCAACTCGGTGAGGTGTTCGCCGCCGGCGACATCGATTTTCGGATGTTCGCCACCATCGTGTATCGCACCGATCTGATCACCGACGGTGACGTGCTGGCCGCGGTGGACGCCCAGTTGGCCCTCAACGTGCCCCGCTGGCCGTCGATGACCCGAAACCGGCTGGCCGCCCAGGTCGACAAAGTCGTGGCCCGAGCTGATGCCGACGCGGTGCGACGGCGCAATGAGCGCTTGCCCCGGCGGGAGGTGTGGTTCACCGATCTGGCCGGGGGCGTTTCCGAGATCCACGGCAGCCTGCTCAGCACCGATGCGCATGCTTTAGATAAGCAGCTCAGCGCCCTGGCGGCCACTGTCTGCGCCCACGACCCCCGCAACCGCGCCCAACGGCGCGCCGACGCGCTGGGCGCGCTGGCCGCCGGCGCCGATCGACTGGCCTGCCGGTGCGCGCGCCCCGACTGCGCAGCTGCCAACCAACCCCCCGCCTCGCCGGTGATCATCCACGTCCTCGCCGAACAGGCCACCCTCACCGGCGACGGCGCGGGCACCCCATCCCAGGTGGGCGCCGACGGGCTCATCCCACCCGAACTCGTTGCCCAGCTGGCCCACTCCGCCAAACTCATACCACTGATCCACCCCGGCGACGCCCTGCCCGAACCCCGCTACCAGCCCTCCCAAGCATTGGCCGACTTCGTGCGCTGCCGCGATCTGACCTGCCGCTGGCCCGGCTGCGACCACCCCGCCTACGACTGCGACCTCGACCACACCATCCCGCACGCCGACGGCGGACCCACGCACGCCTCAAACCTCAAGTGCTACTGCCGAACTCACCACTTAGTCAAAACATTCTGGGGCTGGCGCGACCAACAACTCCCCGACGGCACACTGATCCTCACCTCACCCAGCGGGCACACCTACGTCACCACCCCCGGCAGCGCCCTGCTGTTTCCCAGCCTGTGCCACTCCACCGGCGCCATCCCCGCACCCGAAGCCGACCCACCTGTCGTCTACTGCGGCGAACGCACCGCAATGATGCCCAAACGCCGCCACACCCGCGCCCAAAACCGCGCCCACCACATCAACACCGAACGCCAACAAAACCACAACGCCCGCACCCAACGACGAGCCCACCGCCCCAGCTACTTCGGACCCGCCCCACCTGGCGACGGCGACGAGGATCCACCACCGTTCTAGTGGCCGGCCAGCGACTTATGTAGAGGTGACGGTCAACAGCCGCCATTCGCCGGGCACTCCCTTGAGCTGTTGCGCACCACGCTCTTCGAACCCCAGCCCCGACCCGATCACCAGATCGCGCAGCGTGCTCGACAACGGTGTCGTTATCTCCAGAAAGCGTTCATGGGTTGGGCGTACATGTCGTTGGCAGTAAGCGGGGCCAGAGTTCCTGGCGTAGCACGCAAGGCGTCTTCAATAGTGGCCATCAGGCTGTACTCGTTGTAGTAGGCGTTGGTGGTGAAGGGGCCGGATTCCATCCCCCCAGCCGTCACGGCGTCCTGGTTCGGGATGACGATCATCGGAACGTTGTTGCCTTCGTTACCGATGCCCAGTGACAGGTTGTTGTTGTCCTCGTCGAACGTGATGATGATCGCATCCCTCTGCGTCGGGTCAGTCCACGTTGGCGAGTTTTCAATGGTGGACACCTCTTGCTGGACGAACTGGTCGCCGGCCGCGACGTTGTACTGCTGGTTCGTGAGCTGGCTGGCAATGAAGTGGAGAACACCACCAAGAGAATTGACAGGGCCTTCCATGTTGTGGGCCTCGTCGGCAGCGATCCACGTGAATTCCGGGAAAGTGTTCGGGTCCGCGAGATTGGTGGGCAACTGTGTGAGCGGGAGCAGGTGTTCCTGTAGGTAGGCGGGGGTGTTGTCGAAGACGTAGTTGAATTGGGCAAAGGGTAGTTGGTCGACGGAGTAGTTGCCCGATGACACGATGTCTCCCGGGGAGGGCATGCTCTGCGCGTAGCCGGCCCACGATATGCCCGCCTGATCCATTTCTTGCATGAGGCTGGGTGCGTTGATGGCGTTCGAGACAGGGTTGTAGTCGATGCCGAAGTCCGATCCGCCCATGATCCGGAAGTAGTTGGGGTTGCTGGGGTGGCCCAGCGAGTAGTAGTTGTCCGCGTATCCGTTGGTGTTGATCAGGCTGTTGATGTACGGCGCGTTGGGGCTGCCGAGGATGTTGCCGACGCCCTTGTTCTCCATGTAGATCAGGAACACGTGATCCAGTTGGCCGACGTTGGACGTCGGTGGGGTGAGCGGCGCCGGGGTGAGGCTTGGATCGCCGACGGTGAACGATTCGTTGTCGGCGTAGGCGCCATTGTAGTTGCCGAGGACCCAGTCTTTGTCGGTGAAGGTCGTGCTCACCAGCGCGGAGGTGGTGCCCTCCGGGACCGTCCCGGAGATGTCGCGTTGCTCAAACCCGGTGATACCCAGGCGATCCCAAAGCGTGACCGGGTTGAGCGAGCCGGTGCCCAGAACGTCCCCATGGGCGTCGAGGAAGGTGACCTGCACTGAGGCCGTGGACGGGTCCAAGCCTTGGCCGCCGAGATCTGCACTCAGCGTGTACGGCGTTCCGGCTGCGCCGGTGAGGTCGACGGTTTGGCTGATGGCGGACGTGGCCACGGGTCCGCCGCCGGCGAAATTGTCGCCGCCGCCCGGTGGCGCTTCCTGTGGAAAGCCCAGGAACGCCGGCAGCTTTGGGAACGGAGTCGAGAGTCCGAGCGGATAACCGCGCAGGGTGCCGTAGGCGATCACGGTCGGGGTGCCGTTCTCCGTCCAGCCCGGAATGGTCACCCCGCTGTAGCCCGACCCGGACGGGTCGGCCGTTTCGAAGCCGGGGTTGACCAGCAAGTTCTGACTCATCGGCTGCGCATCAGCGCCGTTACAGACCGACCCACACGCAGCGGCGGTGGCATCGGCACTGGGATCGACCTGGTTGAACCAATTATTGAGCGCGGTGTCAACCTGCTGACCAAAGCCGCTGTTAATCCAGTCCTGCTCTAGCCCATGCAACCAGGAATGAAGCGGACTGGCCGCCGCCACCGAGCCCACATCAGGAAGCGAACCCAGGCCCACCCCCGCCGTCGACTCGGTGGCACCCAGGCCCAGACTGCCCAGCTCGGTAACCGCCGCCGAACCGGCAGCCACATCACCCAACGAACCAGTGATCGCATTGACGACCTGGTCAATGACCACGTCAAACCCATCGGCCGTGGCTTTCGGCGCATTGGCCAGCGGCCCCAGCCCCAACGTCAAAAACGCGCTGATCGCGCCGGTCAACCCGACTGCACGCCGACGGCGGTGGATCATCGCTTTGCGCGAGTGTGGATTGTGCTTGCTGCCGCGTCGATCAGCCATCGCTGCTACTTCCTAGGCAAGGGGGCGCTCGCTCTCAGGTGCGCTTAAGGTAAGCCTCGGGTTTTGTTTTCAGCAAGGTTTTAAGCAAAATTTTTTCGGTAACTCCGCCTCTATTCCCTGGCACCCCGCTTTGCGGCATTGTTGCTGCTCAACGGCCATCTAACTCCCTTGGCCGGGGAAAGCAGGCGATCGGCGGCTATACCAGCACGACCGCAGGTCAACCTCCGGAGTTGCTCAGCATCCGCTAAGGAACGGCCCTCATGGCGGCCCACACGATTTATCAGTAGAGACGCCCGCAAGAAGCCCTGCTGTTTCCCAACCGGTGCCACTCCACCGGCGCCATCCCCGCACCCGAAGCCGACCCACCCGTCGACTATTGCGGTCAACGCACCGCGATGATGCCCAAACGCCGCCGCACCCGCGCACAAAACCGCGCCTCTCGCGTCGCCACCGAACGCCGACAGAACCGCGACGCCCGCCTGGCTCAACAGCCGGACCAGCGCCACCGACCGACAGCGACGACGACCCACCGCCCCTCTAATCGCCCGCAGGACGCGCAGCCAGCATGCTGTGCACGCTGTCGGCGAACGCGGCGGTGGTGAAACAGATGGGTTCGGCGAATTCCTCGATGGTGAGCGCGTCGTTCCAACCGGCGTCGGCCGCGGCGCGCAACAGCGGCTTGGTCATCGCCACCGCGTGGGCCGGCATGGCAGCGACTCGCGAGCACCACTCGTCAGCGGCGGCGAGCAGCTTGTCGTGCTCGACGACCTGCTGCACGAGCCCCAGCCGTTGGGCGGCGTGGGCATCGATGTGCTCGCCGCGCAGGTAGTAGGCAAGCGCGCCCTGGTAGCCCAGCCGGCGGGTCAGCGCCCAACTGGTGCCGACCTCCGGGAGCAGACCCAGCCGACCGAACGCAGGCACGATCACCGCACGCTCACTGGCGATGGTGAGGTCACATGTCAGTGCCCACGCCAGACCCACGCCGGCCGCCGCGCCGTTGAGCGCGGCGACGAAGATGGTGTCGGACCCGGCGATCAGCCGGGCGATGCCCCCGAACTCGCGGCGGATCCAGCGCCAGACGTCGGCGACGCCCTCGGGTTGACTCAGCTGCTCGGTCGCCGCACGCATCATCTTCAAATCGCCGCCGGCGCTGAAGCCGGGATCGGCACCGGTGAGCACCACACTGCGAACGCCGGTCTCGGCAACCAGCGCCTCGAGCGCACGCCGCAGCTGCCGCACCAACGGCGCGGAAAGCACGTTGACCCGGTCGGGTTCATCGAGGGTCACCACAGCCCGGTCGCCGCGATGCTCGACGCGGACGCGGCACGGCGCCTCGGGGTCGTCGCCGTCGGCCAGCATGCTGTGGTAGAGCGATTCTGCTGCGCTCATGAATTGTCCTCCTCGGTTTTGTTGGCCCGCAATGCCTTCCACGCGGCATCAGCGAACGTCTTGATCACCCCGCGCGGCATCCTGGGTTGGTCGCCGGCAATCCAGTACCGGCTGAACTCTTGGGCCGGGCCGAACCACAACGCCGCTGTGATCCCGGCCTGCATCGGCCGCAGCACGCCGTAGCTCTGGTGTGGACGCCACCAATCTCGCACGGCCGCAAAGAAATCCCGGTTGGCGTCGCGCAGCCCGGCGCTGTCCAGCCGGTCACCGAGCAGCAACGCCGCCTCACCGCGGTTGGCCGACACCCACCGCAAGTGATGCGCGACGCCGTCGCGGATGCCACCCTCGGCGGTGGCGTGACTGCGCAGCATCGCGAGAAATCCCGCGTGGTATTCGCTCATGACTTCGGCGTAGACGGCAGCGGCCAGCGCAGGCTTGTCCGGGAAATGGTGATACAACGCCCCGACGCTGACCTCGGCATCGCGCCGGATCTCGTCGAGCGTCGCCCCGATGGCGCCGTCAGAAGCGAACCGGCGACGGGCCGTCCGCAGCAACCGGCCCCGAGCGTCGGCGGCGCTGGATCTCGGCACGAGAAAAATTCTATCTCAACAGAGAAATCCTCGGTACGGGAGCAGCGGCCACAAGCCTCAGAGCAGCCGGGCCTGCTCAGGCTGCGGCTTGGCAGGCTCGAGTAGCTCGGGCCCGTTATTGCGTACGTTGTTGACCAGCGTCGAGATCTCGCGCATCTCGATGCCGTGCACGTCCGGCGGGCTGGCGAGTAACTCAAGGTCGGCAGGGGCGTCGGGGTTCAACCAGCGGTCCCAATCACGTTCGCGAACGATCAACGGCATGCGGTCATGAATCTCGCCGAGCGCACCGACGGCATCGGTGGTGATGATGGTGCAGCTCAACAATGGGCTGGCATCCTTGGCCGACTTCCATACCGACCACAGGCCGGCTGCGAAGAGCATTTCACCGTCGGCGCGGTGGAGGTAGAACGGCGTCTTGCGGGCCTTCTTGCCGGCTTCGGTATCGGGGTTGGCACGCCATTCGTAGTAGCCGTCCATCGGGATCAGGCAGCGCTTGGACTTGGCGCTCGAACGAAACGCCGGTGAGGTGGTGACTTTGTCGGCCCGGGCGTTGATCAGCTGCGGGCCTTTGGCCTGCGGGGCGCCGTCAGCGCCCGCCTTGACCCACGGCGGCACCAAACCCCAGCGCATCAGCCGCACTCGGCGGGTGGCTTCGTCGTCGGGCTCGTCATGTCGACGCACCACGGTGGCGATCGTCGTGGTGGGTGCCACGTTATAGTTCGGGCCCGCGGATTGCGACGCCCGCGCTTCGTTGATCGCCTGGATCTTCTCGGCCAGCGCGGCCGGATCTGTCGTCACTGCGAATCGTCCACACATAACTTTCATCATTGCGGACGGCGGGCCCGGCTACCGCCGCGATCGCGCGGCCCGACGCGGGTCCCGTTAGCTACCGAACCGCAACACCATCGCGACGACCGCCACCACCGCGAGGATTGCCGTGAGGATTGCGAAAGTCGCATACAACGCAGAGGGCCGGCGGCCGTCTCCCGCACCGCTCGACGATGACGATTCTCTGTCCATGGTGGCTGATCGTAGCTCCACCGCAGAACGGGCTTTCAGCAGTCGGGGAAGTCACGGTGCCTGGTAGGCAATGATGGAGCACGTGAACACCTGGGCCGCCCCACGCACGCAGCGGCCGGTGTGCGCGACGGTGACGGTGCCGGGCTCGAAATCGCAGACCAATCGCGCGTTGGTGCTCTCGGCGCTGGCCACGGCCGACGGCGGCGTCTCGACGATCAGCGGTGCGCTGCGCAGCCGCGATACCGACTTGATGATCGGCGCGCTTGATGCGTTGGGCTTGCGGGTCGACGGGCCGGCAACCGAGCTGACGGTCAGCGGGAAGATCGCCCCGGTCGCCGACGCCCGGATCGACTGCGGCCTGGCCGGCACGGTGTTGCGTTTCGTCCCGCCGCTGGCGGCGCTGGGAGTCGCTTCGGTGACCTTTGGCGGCGACGAGCAAGCCCGGGTCCGGCCGATCGCGCCGTTGCTGGATGCGCTGCGCGGCCTGGGCGTCGATGTCGATGGCGACCGGTTGCCGTTTGAAGTGCGCGGCACCGGATCTGTCACCGGCGGGACCGTGAAAATCGACGCCTCGGCGTCGTCGCAGTTCGTCTCCGGCCTGCTGCTGCCCGGCGCGTCGTTCACCGAGGGCCTGACCGTGCAGCACACGGGATCGGCGCTGCCGTCGGCGCCGCACATCGCGATGACCGTGGCGATGCTGCGGCAGGCGGGCGTCGAGGTCGATGACGCCACGCCCAACCGCTGGCAGGTGCAACCGGGGATCGTGGCGGCCCGGCACTGGCAGATCGAGCCGGACCTGTCCAACGCCGTCCCGTTCATCGCGGCGGCCGTCGTCAGCGCAGGCACGGTGCGCGTCACCGGCTGGCCGGCGGACAGCATCCAACCCGCCGAAGCGATTCTGGGCATCCTTGGGCAGCTGAGTTCGGTTGTCCACCAATCTGATTCGTACCTGGAGGTGCGGGGCCCGCAATCCTACGACGGCTTCGACGTAAACCTGCGCGACGTCGGCGAACTCACCCCGGCGGTGGCGGTGCTCGCCGCACTGGCCAGCCCGGGCTCGGTGTCACGGCTGACCGGCATCGCGCACCTGCGCGGCCATGAAACCGACCGCCTCGCTGCGCTGCGCACCGAGATCAACCGGCTGGGCGGCAATTGCGCGGAAACCGCAGACGGCCTGGAGATCACCGCGACGCCACTGCGGCCGGGGACCTGGCGATCGTATGCCGATCACCGGATGGCGACGGCCGGCGCGATCGTCGGGCTACGGGTCGCCGGGGTCGAGGTGGACGACATTGCCACCACCGCCAAGACGCTGCCGGATTTCCCGCGGCTGTGGACCGACATGGTTGGGGAGTCCAGCGGTTGAGGCCGGGCGACTACGACGAGTCCGACGTCAAGATTCGCGCGGGACGGGGTTCGCGGCCGCGGACCAAGACCCGCCCCGAGCACGCCGACGCGAAACCGGCCATGGTGGTCAGCGTCGACCGGGGCCGCTGGGGATGCGTGCTCGACGGCGACCCCGATCGCCGGGTCACCGCGATGCGGGCGCGGGAATTGGGGCGCACACCGATCGTCGTCGGCGACGACGTCGACATTGTTGGCGATCTTTCCGGTCGGCCGGATGCGTTAGCCCGCATCATCCGGCGGGGGCCGCGGCGAACAGTGTTGCGCCGCACCGCCGATGACACCGACCCCACCGAGCGGGTGGTCGTCGCCAACGCCGACCAACTGCTGATCGTGGTGGCCCTGGCCGACCCGCCGCCGCGCACCGGCCTGGTCGACCGAACGCTGATCGCGGCATATACCGGCGGGCTGACACCGATCCTGTGCCTGACCAAGACCGACCTCGCGCCCGCCGCCCCGTTCGCCGAGCAATTCGCCGACCTGGATCTCGCGGTGATCATCGCGGGCCGTGACGATCCGTTGGGCGCTGTGGCGCACCTGCTCGCCGGCAAAATCACAGTGCTACTGGGTCATTCCGGGGTGGGCAAGTCGACGTTGGTGAATCGCCTTGTGCCCGAAGCGCATCGAGCAGTCGGTGAGGTGACCGAGATCGGTCGGGGCCGACACACCTCGACGCAATCGGTGGCGCTGCCGTTTGATCACAGCGGCTGGGTGATCGATACCCCGGGGATCCGCTCGTTCGGGCTGGCCCATATCCAACCCGACGACGTGATAGTCGCGTTTTCGGATCTGGCCGAAGCCATCAAAGACTGCCCGCGTGGCTGCGGGCACCTGGGCCCACCCGCCGATCCCGAGTGCGCACTGGACGCCCTGACTGGGGGGGCGGCCCGACGGGTAGCCGCCGCGCGGCGACTGCTGGCTGCGTTACGGGAGGGCTGAGTCAACCTTCCTGGTAGCTCCATGCGCGTAGTTTCTCCGCGATCTTGGCGAGGTCAGGCAGCACACCAGTTGCGACCTCGACGACAAACTCGAAGCGGTCATCCTCAGCGGCGCTGATCCATTGGCCATTGATGGCGAGGAATATCCGGCAGGCCGTCCACGCCAGTCGCTTGTTTCCGTCTAGCAGCGCGTGGTTCCGCGCCAGGGAGTGCAGCAGCGCGGCGGCCTTCAAGTGCAGATCGGGGTAGGCATCGTGACCGAACACCGACGCACGGGGGCGGGCCAAAGCTGACTCCAGCAGCCCGTAATCCCCTACCACGATGTCCGCACCGACCGCCTCGCGAGCAATGTCGAGTAGGTCGTCGAGATCCAGGTAGTCGGTCACGCGTCCTTTAGACGCTTCAGGACTCCAGCCTCCTCGCGCACAACGCGCTCTAGCGCCGCGGCAACCTTGGCCTTGTGCGTGCGCCGTGCGATGTATTCGTCGATAGCCGACAGCGCGACGGCCTGCATCGACCGCCCCTCGGCAGCGGCCTGCCGGCGCAGCGCTTCCGTCTGCTCAGCACTGGTACGCAGAGTCATTCCCATTGACGCATGATACCTGATTGATACCACTGCTCTTGCCGTGGGCGTGTACGCATGCGGCGCTGCAACTATTAGCGATTTCGCTGATGTTCTTCGAGATGCGCCGCTGCATGCTGGCTAACATGAGCCAGACTGACTGGAGCGACGTTGGTGTGACCGAGCTACCGACCGGAACTGTAACGTTGCTGCTCGCCGACGTCGAAGGTTCGACACGGCTATGGGAAACCCGGCCAGAGGAAATGGCCGCGGCGATTGCGCGGCTCGACCAGGCGGTGTCCGAGGCGATCGCCACCCACGACGGCGTCCGCCCGGTCGAGCAGGGCGAGGGCGACAGCTTTGTGATCGCGTTTGGGCGTGCCTCTGACGCGGTGGCTTGCGCGCTGGATTTGCAGGGGGCAGCGCTCGCGCCGATCCTGTTGCGTATCGGAATTCATACCGGCGAGGTGCGGCTGCGCGACGAAGGCAACTACATCGGTCCGACGATCAATCGCACGGCTCGACTACGGGACTTGGCCCACGGCGGCCAAACGGTGTTGTCGGGCGCGACCGAGCTCATGGTGGTCGATCAGCTCCCCCTCGATGTCTCGCTGACTGACCTGGGCACCCACCAACTGCGCGACCTGCCCCGGCCGGAACGGGTGGTGCAGCTGTGTCACCCGGACCTGCGCAACGAATTCCCGCCCTTGCGCATCGCCAAAAGCGTTGTCGCTCATAATCTGCCAGCACAGCTCACGAGTTTTGTTGGGCGCCAAGCCGAGATCAAAAACTTGCGCGAGGCCCTGGCGAGCAACCGTCTGGTTACCCTCACTGGGGCCGGCGGGGCGGGCAAGACACGGCTGGCCGTGCAGGTGGCCGCGGATCTGGCGGAAAAGTACGGCGACGGAATCTGCTACGTCGATTTGGCGCCCATCACCCACCCCGACGTCGTGCCGGTCACCGCAGCCCGCGCGCTCGGTCTGCCCGACCAGCCCGCGCGGTCGACCATCGACACGCTGCAGCAGCACCTTTGCGACCGGCACATGCTGCTGGTGCTGGACAACTGCGAACATCTGCTCGACTCGTCCGCCTCCCTGGTCGCTGCCCTTCTCGGCGCCGCGCCGGGACTCACTGTCCTCGCCACCAGCCGCGAGCCGCTCGGTGTGATGGGCGAAGCCGGCTGGCAGGTGCCGTCGCTGTCACTGTCCGACGACGCCATTGAGTTGTTCGCCGATCGCGCTCGCCTGGCGCGGGCCGAGTTCACCATCAGTGACGACAACATTGGCGCGGTGACGGAGATCTGCCGGCGACTGGACGGAATGCCGCTGGCGATCGAGCTTGCGGCGGCGCGAGTGCGCAGCCTGTCGCTGACGGAGATCGTCGACAGCCTGCACGACCGGTTCCGGCTGTTGACCGGTGGCTCGCGGATCGCGGTGCGCCGACAGCAGACCCTGCGCGCCTCGGTGGATTGGTCGCATGCACTGCTCACCGACACCGAGCGCGTCCTATTCCGCCGGTTGGCCGTGTTCCTCGGTGGCTTCGACCTCGAGGCCGCCCAAACGGTCACCGGGGCCGACGGAGTGGAGCGCTACCAGGTGCTGGACCAGCTCACCCTGCTCGTTGACAAGTCGCTCGTGGTCGCCGAAAACACCGAAGGCAAAACGCGATACCGGCTGCTGGAAACCGTGCGCCAATATGCGCTGGAGAAGCTCGGCGAGTCTGGCGAGGCCGACTCCGTTCGGTCCCGGCACTGCGACTACTACACGTCGATCGCGGCCCTGCTCGACGCGCCGGCCCGCACCGACTATGAGCGGCGCCTCGACCAGGCGGAAGTCGAGATGGACAACCTACGCAGCGCACTCGGCTGGAATCTGGAGACGTCGGATACCGAGCACGCGCTGTCGCTGGCGTCGTCGCTGCAGCCGCTATGGCTGACGCGGGGACGCATGCTGGAAGGCCGGGCCTGGTTCGATACCGTTGTCGCCCAGCATGATTTGAACAACCTTGAGGTGCCAGCCGCGGTGCGTGCCCGCGCACTCGCCGACACGGCGGTGCTGAACTTATACGTCGGCGGCAGCATGGATCGGGCCAAGCGCGCGCTGGCGATCGCCCGCGAACTCGATGACCCAGCTTTGCTGGCGCGGACGCTGACCGCCTGCGGCTTCATCGCGGGCGCCAGCTATAACGCCGAGGCGGCCCGAACCTACTACTCCGAAGCGATGGTATTGGCCCGGGAACTGGACGATCGATGGAGCCTCAGCCAGATCCTCGCCTGGCAGGCCAACACCGGGCTCAACGTGGGCGACCCCATCGGGGCCCGCGCGGCCGGCGAGGAAGGACGCGACCTCGCCGACACGACAGGTGACCGGCACAATTCGCGGATGTGTCGTTTGATCCTCATCTGGGCGCAGCTGATGGAAGGCGACGTCGATGGAGCCGTCGCGGGATTCCGGGCAGGCGTCGCCGAGTGCGAAGCGGATCACGACGAGTTCCTCAAGCCGCTCAGCCGGATGGGCCTGAGTATGGCACTGGCACACCAGGGCGACGTCGATGCGGCGCGCGCAGCGGCCGACGCGGCATTTGAGACCGCATCGGGCCTCGACGATTACTTCCGCGGGATGGGCAACGCGGCATTGGCGGCGGTGGCGCTGGCCGCGGGCGACGTCAGCACCGCCCATGACGCGAGCGAACGGGCCTACCAACACTTCTCTGTGTCCCAACCCCAGATGGCCACGGTGCAACGTGCGTTCAACTCCGTCGAGGTGGCGTTGGCGGAAAATGACCTCGCGCTGGCGCGCCGTCTGTCCGACGAAGCCACCTCGGTGGCCACTGGATGGCACCTGGTGGCAGCTCTACTGGCCCGTGCTCGCATAGCGGCCGCAGAAGGCGACCGAGAGGAAGCGGAATGCGACGCCCATGATGCGCTCGCCTGCGCAGTCAACTGCGGGGTGTACTTGCATCTTCCCAGCACTCTTGAATGCCTTGCCGATCTGGCCAGCAACGCGGACAGTCAGCAAGCCGCCCGACTTTTCGGCGCGGCCGAGGCGTTTCGGCAGCGCACTGGGATGGTGCGGTTCAAGGTCCATCAAGCCGGCTACGAAGCCTCGGTCACCGCGCTGCGGGAAGCTATGGAAGACACCGACTTCGAAGCTGCCTGGGCCGAGGGCGCGGCGCTGTCAACCGAGGAGGCGATCGCCTACGCGCAGCGTGGCCGTGGTGGACGTAAGCGGCCCGCCAGCGGTTGGGCGTCCTTGACACCCGCCGAGCAGGACGTGGTGCGGCTGGTAAGCGAAGGCCTCGCCAACAAAGACATTGCCACAAGGCTTTTCGTCTCTCCCCGCACCGTGCAAGCCCACCTGACCCACGTCTACACGAAACTCGGCATCTCCTCGCGGGTGCAACTCGTTCAAGAGGTTGCCCGTCGCGCCTGAACGGTTATCGGACCAGTGAGGATTTTTCGGTCGAAGTTGGCGAGCGCATAGGACGACGCTTCGTCCATGCTCATTGCCGCGCCTTCATGGCGAAGCTCATGTGCGCGCTTCTCGCCGAGCGCGGTTGCGACGAGACCACCGGTCTCGCGTAGGGCCGCGAGAACAAAGTTGGCGTCGGCATCGGCCGGCGCGCGCGCCGAAGTGCCCTCGGGTATGCGGCTTGCGTAACGGAATATCGCCAACGCCGCCCCATGCAAGACACCTGCCACGTCGGGCCGATTTTCGGCGAATGCCCTCGCGCACAGCGCGAGGCAGGGTGCCGCCACAAGTGGGGTCACGTACCAGCGCCACAGGTACATCGTCCGGGCCGTCAAGGTGAGCGTGAGCTCCCAGTCCCGGAGGCGGCCGGCAACCAGGCAGCTGGTAAGCAGACCCGACGAGATCTCTTCGCCCGGTCTGCCGCTGAGTTGAAAGCTCTCGTGCAGCAGGGCTCTCGCCCGTTGCGGATCCTCTTCGGCCACGGCCAATGCCAATGAGTTGAGGCTCATCACGATGGCGACGGGCATGCCCGACTGTCGTGCCAAGGCGACCGCTTTCTCGGCTCTCGCGGTTATTTCCTTGGTCCAATCGCCCCCCAGCAGAGCGCTGTTCACGCTGCTCGCGAGGTAAGTCGCGGCAAGGCCGGGATATCCGTTGGCGTTGGCCAGCTCCGCGGCGTGAGCAAAACCCGACACCGCGTCGGCGTAGGCACCGGCCGCCAGCGACATCATTGCTTGCACGTGGGGAACATCCATCTCGATGCGAGGGCCTTGCCGCCGCGGCGAGAAGGCACGCTCAGACTCCAGCGCTTGCCGGCACAACTCGTCGATGGCGTCCCAGTCGCCGGTGGTGTACGCGTTGTACGCCGCCACCAAAAGCACGCGTGGATATCCGGGTTCTTGATCAGCCCCGGGCAAGTCGAGCACCCGCGACGCGGGGATCACGAGAACCTCGCCGATCGGGCTTGCGGTCACCTGTTGATGCAGGTGGTCCGCCACTAACTGCACTGCCAGCGCTGCGTCGCCGGCGTCGATGGCGTTGGCGAGGGCTGCGCGGATGTTGTTCCGTTCGCGGTTGACCTGCCTGGCCCACACAATCTGCTCGGGACCGTAGAAGTGTTCGGCCGCTCGCGCCGACAGGGCGGCGTAATAGCGGGCATGCCCCATCAGCAGCGCGTCGGTCTCACCCCACTCTGTCAGCCGTTCCTCGGCGTACTGCCGGATGGTTTCCAGCAGGCGGTATCGGGTGCCGCGGCCGTCGTCCTCCGCGACGACGAGCGAGCGGGCCACCAGACCGGAGACCAGATCCATCACCGCCTCCCGCTCGACGGGGTTGCCGCTGCAGATCTCCTCGATCGCCTCGAGCGCGCAACCGCCGGTGAACACGGCCATGCGAGCCAAGAGGCGCTGCTCGGCAGGGTCGAGCAGCTCGTATGACCAGTCGATGGCCGCGCGCAGCGTCGCATGGCGCTCGACCGCGCCGCGCCGCCCACCGGCAAGAACCTGGAACCGTCGATTCAGGCGCTGGACGAGCTCGGCTGGGCTCAACGCGATGACCCTGGCTGCGGCCAACTCGATCGCCAGCGGGACGCCGTCGAGGCGCTGACAGACCTCCACCACTGCCCGCGCGTTGCCCTGCGTCAGTACGAAGTCGGCCTTGACGTGACGTGCCCGCTCGACGAACAGGCTGACGGCGTCGGTGTCCATGAGGCGCTCCAGGTCCTCGTCCGGCTCGCCCGTTGCCAGTGGAGGCAGCGCGATCAGCTGCTCGCCGTCGATCGCCATCCCTTCCCGACTCGTTGCGAGCACCTCCACGCCCGGGCACGCGCGTTCTATCCCCGTCACCAGCCGGGCCACCGCGCCCAGCAGATGTTCGCAGTTGTCGAGCACCAAGAGCAGCTGCTTTTGGGCCAGCATCTCGATGAGAGAGTCCTCGAGGGACGGCCCGCCGCGGTTCGTCAGGTTAAACGCGGCGGCTACTGCCTCAACCACGCCCTCGGGATCGCGGACCGGCGCCAGTTCGACCAACCATGCCCCGTCGCGGTAGCGCGGCAGTACCTCTCCGGCAAGCTGAAGTGCCAAGCGGGTTTTACCGACACCTCCCACTCCGGTGATCGTCACGACACGCGACTCGCCCAGTGCGGCGATCACACGGGCCACTTCGGATTTGCGCCCGATGAACGAGCTGACCTGAACCGGCAGGTTTCCCGGAAACGCGTCAAGACTTCGGAGCGGCGGGAAATCCTCATCTGTACCATCGCAAATAAGCTGGAAAACCCTTGTGGGACGGCCAAGATCACGTAGGCGATGCTCGCCGAGATCCATCAGGTTCATACCAGCGGGCAGCTGGCCTCGAACCATGACCTCGGTGGCACCGGAGATTACGACCTGGCCACCGTGAGCGGCGGTCATCAACCGAGAGCAACGGTTGATCGGCAGGCTGGCATAACCTCTGTCATCGACGATGACCGCCTCGTCGGTATGTAGTCCGATCCGGGTCCGCAGCGGTTTCGGCGTCCGCCATGCCTCTTCATCAAGTGCCCGTCCGATGGCGGCCGCCGCTGCGATCGCGTCTCGTGCAGTCGCGAATGCTGCTGCTATTCCGTCGCCCATCCGCGCGAACACATCACCCTGGTTTGCGGCAATGGCTTTATCGAGGAGTTCGTCGTGGCGGATCATGGCTGCCTTCATCGCCTCGGGGTCCTGTTCCCACAATCGAGTGGACCCTTCGAGGTCGGTGAGCAGGAAGGTAACCGTGCCCGATGGCAGGTGCCGGGCCATGATCTCGGAGACTACGGTCGTTGCCGCAATTCGCGTGCGATTTCGCCAAAGACGATGCGGCAGCCACTCAGCTCTCGGCCTGCACCGAATCTGTTCGAGATTGGCCGCCATGTTCTGCTGCCACTCGGCCAGCCGCCGGGAGACGATCCTGGCCTCCTTCTCCGGTTGTGCTGCGATCGCGGGAGTCAAACCCGATGGCCCCGGGCCCATCCGGGCCCACTGCCGGATCAGCACGCCGTCGCTGGCCGGTTCGACCTCGAACGCCCATGTCGCGATGACACCTTCGGGTCCGGTGGCGTTGTACACCCAACGACGATGGTCTTCGACTTCGACGACCTCGCACACCGTCGCCCATTCCCCCATCGCCTCATGCTTGTTGCGACCGCGAAACCGCGCACCGACTGCGACCGCGTCGGCCCCGTCGAGCCACTCGACGGCCTGCAGTTCCGAGGAACACCGTGCGGGCAGGTTGATGTCGGTCACGAGCTTCCATGCGGTAGGAACGTCACACCGAACACGCTGTGTCACTTCGATGGTGGGTTGGTCGCGGTAACGCATGGTCGCTAGCATGCCAGCAATGAAGGTCGGCGCGATGATCGAACCCCGCTTGCCGGGTGCGGCGGAGTTCGCGGTAGCCGCCGAACGGATCGGTGTCGCGTCGTTGTGGGTGCCCGAGGTCTGGGGTTACGACGCACTGACCGGGCTGGCCTACCTGGCCGCGAAGACGTCGTCGGTCAAGCTCGGAACGTTTGTCGTGCAGCTGGGTTCGCGCAGCCCGGCCCTGCTGGCGACCTCAGCGCTGAGCTTGCAAGAGCTTTCCGCAGGCCGCTTCATCTTGGGGATCGGCACCTCGGGGCCGCGGGTGATGGAGGGGTGGCACGGCGTCCGGTTCCGCAAACCGGTGCAGACCACCCGGGAGACCATCGAGATCATCCGGATGGTCAGCCGCGGCGATCGGCTCAAGCACCCCGGCGAGATCTATCCGTTGCCGCTGCCGGACAGCCGCGGCGCCGCGCTGCGACCGTTGGTGCGGCCGCAGCACGTCCCGGTCTACGTGGCGGCCATGGGCCCGCAAAACCTGCGCCTGACTGGCGAGATGGCCGACGGCTGGCTGGGCAACGCGTTCATCCCCGAAGCCGCGGAGGTGTTCTTCGGCCCGTTGCGGGACGGGGCGCAGCAGGCCGGCCGCAGCCTCGACCAGCTTGACCTGGTCGCGCCGGTCGCTGTCGAGTTTCACGACGATCAGGCCACCGCCGACGCCGCCGCCCGCCGCCACGCCGACGGATACGCATTCACCATCGGCGCCATGGGCGCCGCTGGTTCAGGCGGCCAGAATTTCTACAACGACGCGTTCACCCGGCTGGGTTACGGGGCGGAAGTCGAAACCGTCGCCGGGCTGTGGCAAGCGGGAAAACACGACGAGGCCCGCAGCGCGGTGCCGCTCGACCTCGGCCGGCTGACGAATCTGCTCGGGACACCGGACACCATCACTGACCGGATAGGCCGCTACCGTGCAGCGGGCATCACGACCCTACTGGCGAAACTCGACGGCGAAGCCGAGCAGCAGCTTGCGACCTTGCAGCGGCTGGTCGCCATCGCTGAGGCGGCCTGATTACCAGCGCAGCATGGGCAGGGGACGCAACGGGTGGCGCGCGGCGTAGCTGGCCAAGCCCTTGGCCAGGAATGCGTGGAACCCGTGGTAGGGCAGCTCGGCGACGACGGTCTGCACGGCTGAGCGTCCATGTGGTTGCGCAACAATCCATGGCTGACGTCGACGAGATCAGCTTGGCGAAAGGTTTCGGTCATCCGATCGACCACTGGCCGCAGCCGGTGGTGCTCGCTGATCAGCGCTCGTAGCTGATCAGATTCGGTGATTCCGAATTCGTCGGCATGGGCCGCGGCAAGGTCCGCCGACGGTGTGAGGTAGTCGAAGGTGCGCGCGGTCCAGATGCCCAGATCGTGCGCGGCCCACGCGAGCGCCGCGACGTCGGGGATCGAGCCGCCGAGCAGCAGCTGGTGGTAGTTGATACAGCGGTACACGTGGTTGCGGTAGGCGGACATATCGCCACCCAACGCCTCGCGGTGCCGATCCAACACAGCATCGACGATCCGATGCGACGTGACGACTTCCACGCTCCGGAGCTTAACGGCTAGGCGGCCAAGCCATCCCGCTGCGTTTTTTGCGTTCGCTTGTTACGTCGCCAGCCCCGCACGGTGGCGATCGCCGTCTTCAGGCCGCGGCGGCGTCCGGTCGCCGGATCGGTGCCGGCGAAGTTCTCGTCCAGCACGGCGAACATCGACTCGCTGCGGGTCTCCGGTGCGTTGTCGGCGGTAGCGCGCAGATACTTGTCCGGCAGCGACAGCTTGGCGATGGTCCGCCAGGTCTTGGCGTATTGCAGCAGGAAAGAGCCTGTGGTGTAAGGCAAGTCGTACTTGTCGCAGAGCTCGCGCACTCGCACCGATATCTCGGCATACCGGTTGCTCGGCAGGTCCGGGTACAGGTGGTGTTCGATCTGATGGCACAGGTTGCCGCTCATGAACCGCATCGCCGGACCAGCGTTGAAGTTGGCACTGCCCAGCATCTGGCGCAGATACCACTGCCCCTTCGTCTCGCCGATCATGTCGGTCTTGGTGAATTTCTCGGCGCCGTCCGGGAAGTGGCCGCAGAAGATCACCGCGTTGGCCCACAGGTTGCGAATTACGTTGGCGACCGCGTTGGCCTTCAACGTCGACGTGTACGTCGCGCCGGGTGACAGCGCGGTCAAGGCCGGGAACGCGACATAGTCCTTGAACACCTGGCGACCGGACTTGGCGAAGAACTCGTCGACCCGCTGCCGGGCGTCGTCGTTGTCCATGCGCTTCTTGACGATCTTGCCGATTTCGACATGCTGCAGGCCAACGCCCCATTCGAAGCCGATAGCGAGCAGCGTGTTGTACAGCAAGTTGAGCAGGTTGAAGCGTTTCCACGGCTGATCGCGGGTCACGCGGAGCAGGCCGTAGCCGACGTCGTCGTCCATGCCGAGGATGTTGGTGTATTTGTGGTGCACGAAGTTGTGGGTGTAGCGCCAGTGCTTGGACGACCCGGTCATGTCCCACTCCCACGTCGAGGAGTGGATCTCGGGATCGTTCATCCAGTCCCACTGGCCATGCATGACATTGTGGCCGATTTCCATGTTCTCGACGATTTTGGCCACGCCGAGGGTCAGGGTGCCCGCCCACCAGGCCGATCGCCGTGAACTTGCCGCCAGCAGCACCCGGCCGGCTACCTCCAGCGCGCGCTGGGCCGCGATGGTGCGGCGGATGTAGCGGGCATCCCGCTCGCCGCGGGAGTCTTCAACGTCTTGGCGGATGGCATCCAGCTCAACGGCCAGATTTTCGATGTCGGCGTCCGTCAGATGTGCGAATACGTCTAGATCGGTGATCGCCATCGATTGTCCTTCCTGCAGACTGCAGTTCGTAACCTACGCTATCGTAACCTACGAAACCGTAGGTTACCAGTGAGTAACAGTTAGACGTCCAGTACGCAATCGCCCGACGCGGCCGAAATGCAGGTCTGCACGCGCATCCCCGGCTCATGGACAACGCCGGTTCGCAAATCCCGAACATGGCCCTCTACCAGGCCGACTACGCAGGATTGGCAGATCCCCATCCGGCATCCGAACGGCATCTGCACGCCCATCCGCTCACCGGCGTCCATCAACGAGGTCGCCGCATCGGCGTTGGTGCTTTTTCCGCTCTGTGCAAAAGTTACCGTGCCGCCAGCCCCGGCCGGGGCCGCGCGCGACACCGCAAAGCGCTCGAGGTGCAAGCGGTCCGCGACACCGGCCGCCGACCAGGCGCGCTCGGCATCGTTGAGCATGGCTTCGGGTCCACACGCCCAGGTCTGCCGGTCGCGCCAGTCCGGCACCTCGGCGTCGAGCTGCGTCAGATCCAGCCGGCCCTGGCTGCGCGTCGTGCGCAGCCGCAGCCGGTATCCCGGATGGTCGCGGGCCAGCTGGTCCAGCTCCGCGCCGAACATCACGTCGGCCGCGGTGGGTGCCGAATGCAGGTGGATCACGTCGGTGATCTGGTCGTGGCGCACCAGCGTGCGCAGCATGGACATCACCGGGGTGATGCCCGACCCGGCGGTGATGAACAACACCGTCGGCGGCGCCGGATCAGGCAGCACGAAATTGCCCTGCGGCGCGGCCAACCGCACGATCGTTCCGGGCTTGACGCCGCCCACCAGGTGAGCCGACAGGAAGCCTTCAGGCATCGCTTTGACCGTGATGGTCACCGTGCGGGCGCCCTTCACCGGGCTGGACGTCAGCGAATACGAGCGCCACCGCCAGCGACCGTCAACCAGGAGCCCGATTCCCATGTATTGGCCCGGTTCGTAGTTGAAGCTGAAGCCCCAGCCCGGCTTGATGACCAAAGTTGCCGAGTCGTGCGTCTCCCGCCGGACCTGCAGGATGCGACCCCGCAATTCACGCGCGGACCACAGCGGATTGGCAAGGCGCAGATAGTCGTCGGGCAACAGCGGCGTGGTGATGCGCTGGGCAAGGCTGCGCAACGCGTGCCAGCCGGGGTGCGTGTCCATCCCCGCTACCGTAACCGGCTTGGTTTCGACGACGTTGGCGGTGACTTTCGCGATTTTCCTGGTCATTGGGGAAGCTCCTGCCCTCCCAACCTACGGTACCGTAACCTACGGTCCCGTAGCTATCCGCGCCGCGTCAGAGCAGTTCGAGCAGGAACGGCAGCTCTTGGGTGGCGTACCAGGCCAGGTCGTGGTCCTGCGCGTCGCCGACCGTCAACTCGGCGTCTTCGTCACCGATGTCGGCCTCGTCAATGACCGCGATCGCCGCCGTGACATCGGCTTCGGCGGCGGCATTGTCGACGAACGCGGCGACCACATCGTCGATCGCCACCGGCCGCCCGATCCGCACGACGGCGTCATCGAGATCCGGGCGCAACGTCACGTCTCCTGCGTCGGTGACATTGGCGACCAGCACGGCCCGTCGCGGCGGCAACTTCGCGTCCGGCTGCCCCGACTCGGCGGCGGCAGCCAGCAGCCGCAGCGAGGCCAGCGCCGCCTCACGCAGCGCCACTTCGCCGAGCTCGTCGTCGTCGCCCTCGGCGTAGGCCTCCCGCAGTCTGGGCGTCACCGCGAACGCGGTGCCGTTAACCGGCGACAACGAACCATCGGCGACGAGTTGCTGCAGCATGGCCAAGGTCGCCGGAACGTAGATCTGCATCTCCGAAGCGTTAATCCGTAGCGCCCATCAGCGTTGCCACATGGTCGTCCACGTACGTCGACAGCTCGCGCGGTGGCCGGTGATAGTTCTCGCTGACCACCGGACTGGCAGGCAATTTGACCTTCGGCCTCTTCACGTCGTGATAGTCGATGGTGGACAACAGGTGTGCCATCATGTTCAGCCGGGCGTGTTTCTTGACGTCTGATTCCACGACGTACCAAGGGCTGTTCGGCGTATCGGTGTGCACCATCATCTCGTCTTTGGCGCGCGAATAGTCCTCCCACCGGTACAGCGATTGCAGATCCATCGGGCTGAGTTTCCATTGCCGCACAGGATCGTTTCGCCTCGCTTTGAAACGACGCAGCTGTTCGTCTTCGGAGACCGAGAACCAGTATTTCCGCAGCAGAATCCCGTCGTCGATGAGCATCTGCTCGAAGATCGGTGTCTGTCGCAGGAACAGCACGTACTCCTGCGGTGTGCAGAATCCCAGGACTTTTTCGACGCCGGCACGGTTGTACCAGGACCGGTCGAACAGCACGATCTCGCCCTTGGCGGGCAGATGCGCGATGTAGCGCTGGTAATACCACTCCCCGCGTTGCCGATCGGTAGGGGCGGGCAACGCGGCGATCCGTGCGACGCGCGGGTTGAGGTATTCGGTAATCCTTTTGATGGTGCCACCTTTGCCCGCCCCGTCACGGCCTTCGAAGATGACCACCACGCGGGCACCGGTAAATCGCACCCATTCTTGGAGTCTGACGAGTTCCGTTTGCAGCCGGAATAATTCGGCTGCATAGACCGCGCTGGGGATCGCCGGCGGTGAAGTCTGCTGCGACTTTTGCTTCTTGGGTTTTTTTGCCTTCGCCGAGTTATCGGTGGCAGAACCGGTCCTCACAGTTTCGAATGTTAGGTCCGCAAGCTGGGTTTCCACTGGCGAATAGCAGCTCTACTGCGCGGCTTCCAGCAATTCATCGAGGGACTCGGCCAGCAGCACCGGTAGCACGTCGACATCGCTCATCGCGTCCCGGTCAGCGTTGATGCCGAAATACAACATGCCGTTGTAAGAGGTCACGCCGATGGCCAGCACCTGGTTGTTGAGCAGTGGCGGTACCGCGTAGCTCTCCAGCAACTTTGCGCCGGCGATGTACATCTGCGACTGTGCGCCCGGCGCATTGGTGATCAGCAAATTGAACAAGCGCGGTGACAACCCGGTTGCCACCCGAATACCCATCGCATGCAGGGTCGGCGGTGCAAAACCCGACAACGTCGCGATGGTCCGGGCGTCGACGAGGCTGGCCGCGGTCGGGTTGGATTCAGTGGCGTGCGCGATCTGCGACAGCCGTACGACCGCGTTGCCCTCGCCTACCGGCAGGTCGACCAGAAAAGGCGCTACTTGGCTGATCGTCCGGCCGCGGCTCGACGAGTCGAATGTCTCGTCGACGTAGACCGGCAAGGGCGCCATCGCGCGCACAGATGCGGTCGGCCCCGCCGCCTCGCCGCGCGACAACAGCCAGTTGCGCAGCGCGCCGGCGATCACCGCCAGCACCACATCGTTGACATCGCAGTTGTAGCGCGCCCGAATCGCGCGGTAGTCATCGAGGCGTCCGCGGGCGACGGTGAATCGCCGGTTGCGCGACACCCTGGTGTTAAGCGGGCTGCTCGGCGCGGTGCCCCGCGCAAGGGTGCGGGCCACGTCGAGCATCCGTCGACCAAAATCGATGAGTTGGCCGGAATTAGTCGCCAGTTCGGTGACCCCGGTCCGGACCGCACGCAGCTGCGCCCCCGGGCGGGTAGCCCAGTCACCGATGGCGCCCAACAACAGCCGCGTGGTACCGGGCTCGCGGGCCGGCACCCAGATGTCCTCGACGAATGGCGGCGGGCGGCGGCTCCGGTCGACGATGACGTGGTCGATCTCCACTGCGCCCATTCCGTTGATCAGCGCCTGGTGCGACTTGGTGTACAGCGCGAGGCGGTTTCTGGCCAGGCCCTCCACCAAGTACATCTCCCAGAGTGGCCGGGACTTGTCCAGCGGTCGTGCAGCCAGCCGGCCGATCAATTCGTGCAACTGCTCGTCGCTGCCCGGCGACGGTAACGCCGAGCGCCGGACGTGGTAGTTGATGTCGAAATCGCGGTCATCGATCCATACCGGCCTGGCCAGCCCCAAGGTCACTTCACGGACCTTCTGCCGGTAGCGCGGTACCTGCGGGAGCCGCTGCTCAACTGTGGCCAGCAAGGCTTCGTAGCTCAGCCCGGCGCGCGGCTGACGCAGAATCGACAGCGAGCCGACATACAGCGGGGTGGCGGTGTTCTCCAGCTGATAGAAGGACGCGTCCGAAGTGGACAACCTCGCCAAGTCGCCTCTCCCCTTTGTAATCCCTTGCCAATTCACTGGCCTATCGACCTGCCGCTCACGGTAACCGTCCGCGGTGGCCTGTCGCAGCGCGGGTACGCGCCCGCGACAATTGTGCGATGATCCTCACAGCTGCCTGCCACTCTCCCGCAGGCCTATTTTCTCGGCCCCTTCGTACCCATTGGGAGAGTGAGTGTTGACCAGCCCGAGCCCATCCGACCGCGACGCGTTCGCCGTCCTACCCGTCGTTGATTACGAACCGCCGGCGCGCGATGTCCAGCACTGTCGGCCACCCTTACGCAACGCACTGCGACGGCCGAATACGCATGTGCGGCAACGGTATTCCACTCGACCTGGCGCGGCCGGCGGATCGCCGAGCATGTCCCCGCCGATGCGGCAGGCGGCGGCCTTCGCCGACGCCGCGCTGCGCCGGGTACTCGAAGTCCTCGACCGTCGGCGGCCGGTCGGGCAACTACACGGGCTGCTGGCCGCCGGCCTCGTCGACTCCGTGCTGTGCGCCAATCGGTTCACCCCCGGCCGGCTAGCGGCCGATGCGGCAGCGGCGGCGGTGTTGGGCCGATTGCGACTACAGGCGGTGGGCGCCCCGGACCGGTTCGCCGCGGCCGAGGTGTTCGGGAGCTACCGTCGCGGGCGCCGAATCCACGCCATCGCCTGCCGCATCGAACGAGTCGCGGGCGGACGTTGGCAAGTGGTCGCACTTCACATCGGCTAGATCGCCTTGGCCGCACCGACCGGCACAGGCCCGGGGGCAAACCGGGTGATCACTGGTCCGACGATTGCCACGACGAACACGTAGGACATCGCCACCGCAGACAAACCAGGCATCGCCGAACCCACCAAACCAATGATGATCAACGAGAACTCAGCCCTGGCTATCAGCGCGGTGCCCGCACGCAACTGCCCCCGGCGCGCCGCTCCCTCGCGACGCGCCGCGAACACACCGGTCGCCACCTTCGTCACACCGGTGACCACAGCCAGCGCAACGGCCACCGGCAGAACCGGTGCCAGAGTGCGTGGATCGACCCCGACACCGACCCCCAGAAAAAACACCGCGGCGAACAGATCGCGCAACGGGCCCAACACCTGACGGGCCCGCTTCGCGGTCTCGCCGGTCAATGTCAGGCCGACCAGGAACGCGCCCACCGCAGCCGAAGCGTGCACGTGTTCGGCCAAGGCGGCCACGATCAGTGTCACGCCCAGCACGCGCAGTAGCAGCTGCTCGGAATCGGGGTGACCCACCAACCGACCGAAGTAGTGGCCCCACCGAAGCGACACGGCAAACGCCACCCAAAACGCCCCTACCGCGACAACCATCCCGCCCACGGCCAGCAGCCAGGTGCCACCGGACGCCAGCACGGCGAACACCGGCAGGTAAGCCGCCATGACGAAGTCCTCCAACACCAACACCGCCAGAACAGCCGGTGTTTCGCGGTTGCCCAGCCGGTGCAGATCCTCGAGTAGCCGCGCGATCAACCCAGAAGAAGACACATACGTCACGCCGGCCAGCGCGAGAATGCCGATGCCGTTGAATCCGAGCATCCACCCGGCGATGGCCCCCGGCGTCGCGTTGAGCACAATGTCGACCAGCGCAGAAGGCACGTGATGCCTCATGCTGCTGGCGAATTCGGCGGTCGAGAACTCCAAACCCAACGTGAGCAGCAGAAGCACCACGCCAATGGGCGCGCCCGTTTTGATGAACTCGGTGGCGGCGGCGACCGGTTGGACACCACCTTTGCCCAGCCACAGCCCGACCAGCAGGTACAACGGGATCGGCGACAGCCCGAACCGGCGCACCACCGCGCCCAAGAACGCAAGAATCGTCAGGACGGCGCCGAGTTGTAAAAGCAACGGCGCTGAAACTTGCACAGGCTCAGCCCTTGGCGACGATCTGTTCGACCCCCGCGATGCCCTCTTCGGTCCCGATCACGACCAATACGTCGTGCGCGTGCAGTATTTCCGCCGGCCCCGGCGATTGCAGTACCTGGTTGTTGCGCAAGATTGCCACGATGGACGCGCCGGTGCGGGTCCGGGCGCGGGTGGCGCCCAGCGGCTTGTCGGTGAGCGGACTGTCCGGATCGATTCGAACCTGCCCGGCATCGATGCCCGGCACGTCGCTGGTGAGTTCCTGGAACCGTTCCGCGATTCGCGGTGCGCCGAGAATCGCGGCGACCGCATCAGCCTCTTCGTCGGTGAGGCGAAAGACCGGTCGAGCCTGGTCGGGATCGTCGCGGCCGTAGATCACGACCTCGAACTCGCCGCCGCGTCGCGCGATGATGCCGATCTGTTCGCCGTGCCGGCTGGTGAACTCATACCGCACGCCGATGCTGGGCAGCAGCACCTCTTTGACGTCCACCGCCGCTACCGCCGTTTGGCGGACTTCGGCTTGGCGTGGCGAGCCTGCCGGCGCGCGGCTTCCCGCCGCTCGCGTCGACTGCCGCCGGCTCCTGCCGCTGCCTTCTGCGCATCGCCGTTGCCCTGCACCTGCGCAGAACCGTCTTCGGCGGGCCCGGAATACGTCAGCGCGGGCGACTCGGTCTCGATTCCCTTGGCGCGCAACGCCGTCGCCGGTTCACGTGCACCGGCGGACCCGCCGGTGGCGCGCTGCTGTGCGCTGGCCGCCGCCGCGGTGGCGAACTCCGCGAGGTCCTCGGGCACTTCCCCCGTTTCCAAGACCGGTCCCACCTGCGGGGCCGGTACGGCCTCGACCGAGACGTTGAACAAGAAGCCGACCGACTCTTCCTTCATGCCGTCGAGCATGGCCAAGAACATGTCGTAACCCTCGCGCTGGTACTCGACCAGCGGATCGCGCTGCGCCATCGCACGCAGCCCGATGCCCTCCTTGAGGTAGTCCATCTCGTAAAGGTGCTCGCGCCACTTGCGGTCGATGACGTTGAGCAGGACGTTGCGTTCCAGCTGACGCATCGCGCCCTCGCCGGCGAGTTCCTCGAGCTCGGCCTCGCGCACCGCGTAGGCGCGTTCGGCGTCTTCGACCAACGCGTCGAGCAGTTCCTCGCGGGTCAGTTCACCGGGCTCACCGACCGCCTCCGAGTCGATCAGGTCTTTGTGGTCGAGCTGGACCGGATACAGCGTCTTGAGCGCCTCCCAGAGCTTTTCCAGGTCCCAGTCCTCGGCGTAACCCTCGGCGGTTGCTCCATCGACATAGGCGGTGATCACGTCGACGAGCATCTCGTGCGCCTGCTGCTGGAGGTTCTCGCCTTCGAGGATGCGCCGGCGCTCCTGGTAGATGACCTTGCGCTGCTGGTTCATCACCTCGTCGTACTTGAGGACGTTCTTGCGGACCTCGAAGTTCTGCTGCTCGACCTGGGTCTGCGCGCTCTTGATGGCACGAGTGACCATCTTGGCCTCGATGGGCACGTCGTCGGGCAGGTTGAGGCGGGTCAGCAGGGATTCCAGCGCCGCGCCGTTGAAGCGGCGCATCAACTCATCGCCGAGCGACAGGTAGAAGCGCGATTCACCGGGGTCGCCCTGGCGGCCGGAGCGGCCGCGCAGCTGGTTGTCGATGCGCCGCGACTCGTGCCGCTCGGTACCCAGGACGTACAGCCCGCCGGCCTCGATCACTTCCTTGGCTTCTTCGGCGGCCTCGGCCTTGACCAACGGCAGCTCCTTGTGCCACGCCGCCTCGTAATCGTCGGGTGTCTCCACCGGGTCGAGGCCTCGCTCGCGCAGCCGGAGGTCGGTCAGAAAGTCGACGTTGCCGCCCAACACGATGTCGGTGCCACGGCCGGCCATGTTGGTGGCGACGGTGATGGCGCCGCGGCGACCGGCCTCGGCGATGATATTGGCCTCTTGCTCATGGTATTTGGCGTTGAGCACGTTGTGCGGGATGCGCCTCTTCTGAAATTGGCGCGACAGGTACTCCGAGCGTTCCACGCTGGTCGTACCGATCAGCACCGGCTGGCCCTGCTCGTAACGCTCCTCGACATCGTCGACGACCGCGATGTACTTGGCTTCCTCGGTCTTGTAGATGAGGTCGGACTGGTCGGTACGAACCATCGGCTTGTTGGTCGGGATGGTCACCACGCCGAGTTTGTAGATCTCGTGCAACTCGGCGGCCTCGGTCTGCGCGGTCCCGGTCATGCCGGCGAGCTTGTCGTAGAGCCGGAAGTAGTTCTGCAGCGTGATCGTGGCCAGCGTCTGGTTCTCGGCCTTGATCTCGACGTGCTCTTTGGCCTCAATGGCCTGGTGCATGCCCTCGTTGTAGCGGCGGCCGTAAAGCACCCGGCCGGTGAACTCGTCGACGATGAGCACGTCGCCGTCGCGCACGATGTAGTCCTTGTCGCGGTTGAACAGCTCCTTGGCTTTCAGCGCGTTGTTGAGGTAGCTGACCAACGGCGAGTTGGCGGCCTCGTAGAGGTTGTCGATGCCCAGCTGGTCTTCGACGAATTCGACACCCAGCTCATGCACGCCGACGGTGCGCTTGCGCAGGTCAACCTCGTAGTGGACGTCTTTTTCCATCAGCGGGGCAAGCCGGGCGAACTCGCTGTACCAGCTGGAGGCGCCATCGGCGGGACCGGAAATGATCAGCGGCGTGCGGGCCTCGTCGATCAGAATCGAGTCGACCTCGTCGACGATCGCGAAATTGTGGCCGCGCTGGACACATTCCTCGAGTGAGTGGGCCATGTTGTCGCGCAGGTAGTCGAAACCGAACTCGTTGTTGGTGCCGTAGGTGACGTCGGCGGCGTAGGCGATGCGCCGTTCGTCGGGTGTCATCTGCGCGAGGATCACCCCGACGTCCAAGCCGAGGAAGCGGTGCACCCGGCCCATCCACTCGCTGTCGCGTTTGGCCAGGTAGTCGTTGACGGTGACGATGTGTACGCCGTTGCCGCCGATGCCGTTGAGATAGGCCGGCAGGACCGAAGTCAGCGTTTTACCTTCACCGGTCTTCATCTCGGCGACGTTGCCGAAGTGCAGCGCCGCAGCGCCCATCACCTGCACGTCGAACGGCCGCTGGTCCAGCACCCGCCAGGCCGCTTCGCGGGCCACCGCGAACGCCTCGGGCAGCAGGTCGTCGAGGCTTTCCCCGTCGGCGTGGCGCTTCTTGAACTCGTCGGTCTTGGCCCGCAGTTGGGCGTCGGTCAGTTTCTCGACGTCGTCGGCCAAGGAATTGACGTAGTCGGCCACTCGCTTGAGGCGCTTGACCATGCGACCTTCACCAAGGCGCAGCAACTTCGACAGCACGGCTATATCCTCTGGGGTCCGCTTGGGGATCCGATGTCTTCGGCGTCACCCATCCTAGGTGACGGGCGGCCAGGCACACCGAACGCCGACACGTCGACGCTCGATGCGGTCAGGCGGATCGGCTCAGGCCAAACCGAATCAGGCCAACCGGATGAGGCCGTAGTCGTAGGCGTGTCGCCGGTAGACCACCGACGGCCGTTCGGTCTGCTTGTCGTAGAACAGGAAAAAGTCGTGGCCGACCAGCTCCATCTCGTAGAGGGCGTCGTCCACTGACATCGGTTCCGCGGTGTGCTCCTTGGTGCGCACCACCCGTCCCGGCTGGTGGTGCCCGTCGAGACCATTGTGGCCGTCACGGCCGTCGTGGCCGTCAGGCTCGAGCGTGACGGTGTCGGAGGCCGGTTCGGGCGGCACGACCGCGGTCGCCGCGGCCAGCGAGACCGGGGTCTTGTCGCCGTAGTGGACTTTGCGGCGGTCCTTGACGCGACGCAGCCGGGCTTCGAGCTTGGCGACCGCGGCTTCGAATGCGGCGTAGAAACTGTTGGCGCACGCCTCACCGCGGACCACCGGCCCGCGTCCGCGAGCGGTGATCTCGACGTGCTGACAGGATTTGCGTTGCCGACGATTGGGTTCGTGGTCGAGTTCGACGTCGAACAGGTAGATGGTTCGGTCGAACCGCTCCAAGCGGGCGAGTTTTTGCGAGACGTAGATGCGGAAGTGGTCGGGGATCTCGACGTTGCGGCCTTTGACAACGACCTCGGCGTGCGGTGTGGGTTCATCCGACTCGTAAGCTGCTGCCGGTGGTTCGGCGAAAAGCTGACCGGAATCCACGGTTTGCCTTGACATACTTGACAACTCGTTTCTCTCGCGTTGCACGCGCGCGGCGTGCCCGGCTTTCAGATGCACGCGCCGACGGGGCTGATTGGTCGTGCCCTGGCCGCCCGCCGGTGCAAGGTGTCGAGAACTCACCTCCTACCGTCTTGGGTGCCGTGGCGCTTCGTTTGACTTCGGTGGCGCCACCTTGAGGCGTTCATGGTGCTTGACCCCGACGGTAGACCTCCTTCATGCAGAAGTTCCAGTGTTTTAGTCCAGCTGTTGCGAGTTCTTCATCAATGCTCACGCGGCTGCCAGCGCCAGCACAGCGCACACCCGCGCACCGGCGGTTTGCAGAACGCGGACCGACTCACGGGCGGTGGCACCGGTCGTGACGATGTCGTCGACGAGCAGCACTTCACCACCGCCTGGCACGCGTCGACGGGTCAGCAGCACCCTTCCGGCGATATTGCGCTCGCGGGCGGCGCTGTCCAGCCCGGCCGAATCGCGAGCCAGCGCCTTCATCCGCAGCGCGCGGACCACGCTGATGTGCGGGTGGCCAGCCGTTGCCAGCGTCGCAACGCGGGTGACCGGATCACCGCCTCGACGGCGTGCCGCCCAGCCGCGAGTCGGCGCCGGCACGATCGTGAGCGGGACATCCAGCAGACCCCAGCCGAGTAAACGGTGTAGGCCGAGCCCCAACACCTGGGCCAACGGCGCGATCAGGTCGCTTCGGCCGCGGTCCTTCACCGCGACGATCGCCCGTCGGCGCGCCCCGGCGTAGCGGCCGAGCGCCAACACCGGCACTCCCGGGTCGATGCGAGGGGTTACCACCCGCGGCACGTCGGGCCCTACCGCCAGCTCACCGGCGCAGGCCTCGCACCAACGGGTCGACGGTGCCCCGCAACCGCCGCATTCCAGCGGAAGGACGAGATCGAGCACAGCGCAAGTGTGACGGCGGGGGGTGACAAGTCACCGTCAGCCGGGCAACACCGGTATCGCCCCGGTCACCATGAACGGCGGTACGTCCAGCCAGCCCTGCGGCCCTTCGGCTCCCGAGATCGACAGCTGCATCACCCCGCGCGGATCGGCGACGTAGACCATCGAGGGATTCGCCGCGATCGTGGACACCGGCAGCTGCAGGTTGCCGCTGGGCGCATCGGAGTTCACCCCGTCGATGTTGACGTAGGACACCGGGTGCTCAGCGTCGTTGCGGCTCACCGCGATGTCGTCGTCGGTGCGCCACGACAACGACACCACCGAGGAGCCCAGCCCGAACCCGAGCCGCCGCGGGTACGTCAACGCGAACTGACCGGCCTGCGTCTGCTCGACGCTGGCCAGGATCACCTGGCCCTCGACGGCCATCGCCGCCCGCGTCCCGTCCCGGGACAGCTGCAGCTCGGCGATCACACCCGGGAAGTGACTGGACACCGCGGTCGAGTCCACCGGCAGACGGGCAGGTTGACCAGAGGCCGTCCCGGCGATGGCACGCAACACAGTGTTGCCGTCCGCGACCACCCACACCGCGTCATCCAGCGACCAGCTGGGCCGCGACAAGGTATGCCCGTCAGCGGCTTCCACCGCCTCGCCGCCAAGATCGCCGATCCACAGCGAGGAGGCCATATCCGGAGCGCCCGGCCGAAGCGTCACCACCGAGGCGACCTGGTGCCCGCTGCGCGACAGCGCGGCCCCGGTCTGATCCGTCGTCCGCCCGAACGCACCCGGTACCGGGTCGGAGGTCTGCCCGTTCAGCGACACCAGCCGCCCACCCACCAGCGCGTGCACGCCGGCCGCAGCACCTTCTGCGACACCCGGATCGGTGGCGGCGACATCGGTGGGGTTCCACCCGGCCGCGAATCTTTCGTCCAGCGCGGCCCCGTCGGCGTTGATCACGTAGGGCCCTTTGATGTCGGCGCGGGCCAGGGTCCAGATGATCTGTGCGGCAAGCAGTTGCTTGCTGTGCGGGTCGGCGACCGTCAGCAACTCCAGATCGATCCGGGCTCCGGCGTAACCGCGTCCGACGCCACTCTTTCCGCCGTCAGCCCGGGTCACCGGCCCGCGCAGCCGCAGTGGCGGGGCAAGCATGTTCCGCACGCTTTTGGCCATCTCCGGACGCGGACCGGCGATCAACTTGGAAATCAGCTCGGTGGCCAACTGGTCACGGTCGGCCACCGCGACATAGCGCGGATCCGGAACGACCGTCTTGCCGGTCGGGTCGGCGAAATACAACGTGTTGCGCTTATAGGTGGCCTGAAATTGCTGCCAGTCCAGAAATACCCCGTTGGGCAGGCGGTCGATGCGCCACCCGCCCGGCGTCTTGACCAGCCCGATCGGACCGGGATCGGGCAGCATTCCCTCGGCGGTCTCGAACACACCCATGTCCGACAGCGAGCCAAGTTTGTCCGCCCGCATAGTCACCGAAACCCGGTCAGCGCTATGGGTTTCGACGAAGACGACGTGGTCGATCAGCAACGCGCTACCGGCATCGTCCCATCCGTTGGACGCCGACTGGGTGAGAAACTGGCGTGCGGCGAGGTGCCGGTTGGCCGGATCGGCTGTGGCCTTGAGGAATTCGCGCAACAGCATGTCCGGATCCATGCCGGGCGTCGGCTTGGGCAGATTCGACGGTGCCGGCCGCTCGACGGTGCCGATAGCTTGCGGCGCCGACGCACTCGGCACTCCGGCGCAGCCCGCGAGTACGACCGCCAGCGCGAACAGCAGCCCGGCCTTCAGCCCGGCGACGATGCGGGCCGTAACGGCCCGGGGAGAAGCCGGGCGATCGAGCCGTCGCCGCATCACACACCCCTTTCGGCGTGCTCGCGCGGGCGAACCTGACGCTCCTTGCGTTCCGGGGCAATCGGTTTCATCGGCAGCGGGCTGGTGGTGACCTTGTGGCCGCGCACCAACGGAAGTGTGAGCCGAAAGCAGGCGCCCTCGCCCGGCTCACCCCAGGCTTCGAGCCGCCCCTGGTGCAGACGTGCGTCCTCGACACTGATCGCCAACCCCAGCCCGGTCCCACCGGATTGGCGGACCCGCGACGGGTCCGAGCGCCAGAACCGGCTGAACACCAGCTTCTCCTCGCCCGGCCGCAGCCCGACGCCGTAGTCGCGGACGGTGACGGCAACGGTGTCTTCGTCGGCGGCCATCCGAATCCGCACCGGCTTGTGCTCGGCGTGGTCGATCGCGTTGGCGATCAGGTTGCGCAGGATCCGCTCGACTCGGCGAGGGTCGACTTCGGCGATCACCTCTTCGGACGGCATGTCGACAATCAGCTGGACCTTGGCGTCTTCGGCCAAATGGCCCACGTTGCCCAGCGCGCTGTTGACGGTGCTACGCAGGTCGACCGCTTCCACCGACAGCTCGGCCACGCCGGCGTCGTGCCGCGAAATTTCCAGCAGGTCGTTGAGCAGCGTTTCGAACCGGTCCAGCTCGCTGACCATCAATTCGGTGGACCGCCGCAGCGCCGGCTCGAGGTCTTCGCTGTGGTCGTAGATCAGGTCGGCGGCCATCCGGACGGTCGTCAGCGGTGTGCGTAATTCGTGGCTCACGTCGGAGGTGAAGCGGCGCTGCAGGTTACCGAACTCCTCGAGTTGAGCGATCTGCCGCGACAGGCTTTCGGCCATGTCGTTGAACGACACCGCCAGCCGGGCCATGTCGTCTTCGCCGCGGATCGGCATCCGCTCAGACAGGTGCCCTTCGGCGAACCGTTCTGCGATGCGCGCCGCGGCCCGCACCGGCCCCACCACCTGACGCGAAACCAGCAGCGCGATGCCGGCCAGCAAGACCAGCAGCACGACGCCGCCGGTAACCATCGTGCCGCGGACCAGTGCGATCGTGCTCTGCTCGTTGCCCAGCGGGAAAATCAGGTAGAGCTCGAGGTTGGTCACCCGCGACGACGTCGGGGTGCCGATGACCAGCGCCGGACCCGCGAAGCCCTCGGTGCGCACGGTCGCGTACTGGTAGGCCACCTGCCCGGCTTTGACGAAGTCCCGCAGCGCACTCGGGCAACTGGTCGACGGGCCCGGCCGCTGCCGCGGGCCGCGGGCCGTAGCCCGGGACCACCAGCACCGCATCGAACGCACCGGCCAGACCAGCCCCGGACGTCGGATCGGTTTTCGACGTCAACGTGTTGCGGGCAAGCTGCAGGCTGCTGTCCAGTGAACGCGCCTCTTCCCCGCTGACGATCCCGCTGACGGTGTTACGCGCCCGCTCGATCTGCTCGGTGGCCGCGCGGACTTTGACGTCCAGAACGCGGTTGGTGACCTGACTGGTCAGCACGAATCCGAGCACCAGGATCACCGCGAGCGACATTCCCAGCGTCAGGGCGACCACCCGAAGTTGCAGCGAGCGACGCCAAGCAGCACCCAGGGCTCGACTCAACGCACCTACGCCCCGCATTACCGGACCAGCACGGCCCGAACGCCCACGGATACGCGGCCTCGAGCCCCACATCAGGGGGCTCCGTCAAAGCGCCGCTCCTCAGCCTCGCTGCGCTCGGCGTCGCTGCGCTCGGCATCGTCGCCGGCGCGGGTCACGGAGGTCCGGCCTTGTAACCCACTCCTCGAACGGTCAGTACAACGGTCGGGTTCTCCGGGTCTTTTTCGACCTTGGCCCGCAGACGCTGGACGTGCACGTTCACCAAACGGGTGTCCGCTGGGTGACGGTATCCCCACACCTGTTCGAGCAGCACATCACGAGTAAACACCTGGCGGGGTTTGCGCGCCAACGCCACCAGCAGGTCGAACTCCAGTGGCGTCAGCAAGATCTGCTCGCCATTGCGGGTCACCTTGTGCGCCGGCACGTCGATGTCCACGTCGGCGATGGACAGCATCTCGGCGGGCTCGTCCTCGTTGCGCCGCAGCCGGGCCCGCACCCGGGCGACCAGCTCTTTGGGCTTGAACGGCTTCATGATGTAGTCGTCGGCACCCGACTCCAAGCCGAGGACCACATCGACGGTGTCGGTCTTGGCCGTGAGCATCACGATCGGGACGCCCGAATCGGCGCGCAGCACCCTGCACACATCGATGCCGTTCATCCCGGGCAACATCAAATCCAGCAGCACCAAATCGGGGCGCAGTTCGCGCACTGCGGTAAGCGCCTGGGTGCCATCACCGATGACCGCGGTGTCGAAACCTTCGCCGCGAAGCACGATGGTCAGCATCTCGGCCAGCGAAGCGTCGTCGTCAACCACGAGAATCCTTTGCCTCATGGCGTCCATGGTGTCACCAGATCTCGATAAAACGCAGCTGCCACACGCGTGTTTCTCCCCCCGATTACCACAGGTTGGGCTGTTAGCCCGTCAACCTGGCCGCCAGCTGGCCAGGATCGACGTCCGCGTCGACCACCAACCAGCGCCCACCCCAGCCCGCGGCGGCCAGACCGGCGTAGACCGCGCCGGTGCGTTTCTGCAGCTCGTTGTCGCGTTCGTAGGCATCGCGCGAACGGCTGGCATCCTCGCGGGCTCGCCGGCGAGCCCGCTGCTCGGCAAGCTCAGCCGGAACCCCAAGCAGCACTTGCCAGTCCGGCGCGGGAAGTTGCAGCCGGTGATATTCGATCTGGCGCACCCAGCCCACCACCTCGCCCTCGGCGTCTTGGCGCAAGCGGGCGGCGCTGTAGGCCGCGTTGGACGCCACGTAGCGATCCAGGATCACCACGTCGTGACCGCTCAGCAGTTCACGGATCTGTGCGGCGGCGCCGGCCCGGTCCAGCGCGAACAGCATCGCCATCGCATACACCGACGCCGCGAGGTCACCGTGCTGACCGTGCAGCGCCTCGGCGGCGACGTCGGCGGGCACCGACCGGCCGTATCGCGGGAACGCCAGCGTGGCCACCGACCGCCCGTCGGCTTCAAACACCGCATGCAGACCCTGCGTGAGTGTCCGCTTGCCGGCGCCGTCGACGCCTTCGATGGCGATCAGCACGGCGCGAGCCTATCGCCGGATGCACCCCGACTATCGAGTCTGCTGAGTGATATCAACCTGTGCTGCCCCGCGCGTGCGACCGTAGCCGACGCCGCTTACGACTGCTGACCGCGATCGGCACGACGACGCATCCTGCGCATGCTTCGGCGCAGACCCCGGACTGTGTAGCCGGCCGCCACGACCGACGCCACAATCGTGGTAATGAACACGGGCAGCCAGCTGTCCCGGTCGTGGTCGACAGACCACCAGACAACCGAGAAGAGCACCGTGCAGAGAAATAGGACGATGTCACGCCAGCTTCCTTCATAGGAGCTGGCGGCGGTCCGCAGCCGGCGTGCGGTGTCCTCTGCCACGATCAATTCGTCGATGCGGTCGTCAATGCTGTGCCCCAGCGCCTCCCGCCGGGCCGCCTCGGTTTCGGGCATCTGCTCGAGCAGCTCCAAGTCTTGTTTGATCCCCTCGCGCAAGTTGGGACCCCTGAGTTGCCCCACCGCAGCGCCGAATAGCGCACCACCGACGACGGGAGCCGCACCCATGGCTATCGCTGCCATACCGGGCATTGTGACCCCCACCTTCCTCCACAATCCTGGGCATCGACCCCACGGTGACGTCGCGATCGGCGTTTCAGTTCAGTGCCGGTGGGGTCAGGTTGGTTACCGGCTCGCTAAATTGCTGGATCATCATTTCATCGTGGCGAGGTTATGCCAAAAATTCTTGAGGCTGTCGGTGCCGCCGAAAAGCGTGGTGAAGTTCGTGGAATCGACGAGGACGATGTCGCCGGCACGCGAGCCCGACGGGGGCATCCAGATCAGGGCGTTGAATTCGGTGTTGCCTGCCGCGGTGAAGGGATGGGGCCTCGAGGGATCGATCCGTTGACGACCCAGCACCCGCACCGAGTCGCTCTCCGGCGCGGTGAGTTCGTAGTGCGGCAGGTGGGGATGGAAGTTGAACGTGGTGACATTGTCCAGCAGCCTCGCGGCGTCCAGGTCACGGACCGCCGTCAGGGGTGCGATCTGCTTGGTGCCCTCGACAACAGCGGGACGCAGCCCCCAGGTGTTGTGCACTGGGACCTCAAGGGCCGCCATCAGCGAGCGGGTGTACTGCCCGAACCGTTGTTGGCGAGGCACTAGCGGGTCGCCGTGGTGCTGGTATTCAACCTGACGTTGGGCGAAATCGTCGGTAAAGCCCACGTCGTGATGCGGGGCCAATAACAAGCATGTGCCCTCTCGCTGCAGCCATTCCCGGATGGCGCTGACCTCCTGCGGTGCAGCTTCTTGTTCCGACAAGATGTGGTCAAGCCCGAACACCATCAGGGTGTCGGTGTCGGCAAGGATTCGTTCGTCAATCGGGAGCTTGTAGCCCGCCTGGTCGATGCGCTGAAAGACGGCGACCGGGTGGCCGGTGGCTTCGCCAGCCAGGTCCTGGAAAGCCAGCGCCGAGCGGTGGAAAAGTTCCAGGGTGCCGGCGATGCCCTGAAGGAAATGCGCCTCTTCGTATTCCGGTGTCTCGTAGCTCGGCCACAAGGCGTTACGGACTTCGGTCATGGTGGAGAAGCGGTTGTACATCGCGGCGGGGTCGCGTTGGGCTTCCCACGGGTAGCTCCAGGTCCAGTAGATGCTGATGCGCCGCTGACCGGGACTGTGCTTGCGCGGGACATGGGTTTGGTTGTAGGTGCGTGGAGGGGGCAGCGTGCTCATGATCGTGCCTCTTAACTGTCGAGCGCCGCTAGGTATCGGAGGGCGTTGAGCCCCGGCAGGAAGAAGTAGGCCCCGCCCTTCAGAGTGGTGAAGGCCGGCAGACCTTTGAGGACTTTGCGGATCGGCCTATTGGGGATTTTGAATTCCAGTGTTCCGTCTTGGGTTCCGCATATCGGGTCGTGCTCGTTGCCGAGCTCGTGGAACGTGTGGTCGTTGATCCAGACGTTCTGCGCGAACTCGAACTGGCGAACCAGGCTTGCGCAGATGATGAACGCGGCGATACCGCGATCGACGCTGTCGTCGGACGCGCCCTCGGGCAGGGCAGGACCGTAGGTGGCGCCGCGGCGGATCATCCTGCGCCGATTCAGGTTGACCGCGGTGTCGCGTGGGTTGAGCCGCCGCGCGTGCGATCCGAGCGGGCAGGCATACCCGAGTGGATCCATCTCCTTGTAGTTGAAGTCGTTGTTGCGCATGGGATCCGCACCGAGTTCAGGATCGTCGCGCTCGGGGGCCAGCACGAGCGGGGCGCCGCTGCGCCAGCGGCCCATGAACTTCGCGGCGAGCAGTTCCTGATCGTCTGGCGTGTCGGCGTGCTCCCGCAGATAGTCGCGGAACACACCGACATGCTCTTGCAGCCGTCGGTAGGCCATGTAGCTTCCGTTGCGGGACAACACGTCCGGCTGCGGCAGGTTGACCGGCGGCCCCTTCTCGTCGGGGTAACCCAGGATGAACTCGCCGGGCTTGAGCGCCGCGCCCGAACCCGGCGTGGGCTCTTCACCGGAGCCCTCGATCACCGGCTGAGACAATCGGTCACGGAAGCCGAAGTGATCATGTGCGTAATTGAACGGCGGCGTCGCGTTCAGATCCAACACCGACAGACTGCGCACACCGTCGCACCGGGCCACCAGCTCGTCGTGCACCCCGGTGGCCCGCGCATGTTCGGCGTCGTCGCGAGCAAACAGGATCGCAATCGCGTGCAAATCGGCACCCGCCAGTCCGCCCACCCAATTTTCTGGGCGGGCGACCCCGGTATCGCCCAAGATGTCGGCCCGGGCGGCCATGCCCTCGCGAAACTCCTCCGGGAAAGTTGCCAGGGATTCCTCGGGAACCCCGAGCGCCCGCAAGCCATTCCACGTGAATGCCAGCGTGACCCACCGCTTGGTGCTATCCATCGAGGCTTGCGCCGTGGCGGCAGATTCGACCACGGGGATCAGCTCGGACAGCCACGCCCGACCCCCCGCCGGGTTGCCGAACGTCAGGAACTCATAGCGCCCGGTCATCGCGGGTGTTCGGGTCAGCAGAATGTGCTGAATGTCGTCCAACTCAAGCATCGGTGCATGTTTCGGTGCGGATCACTGCATTTGGTCGAGCATGTCGGAGAACGCCGCTTTGAGCCGCAGGGCCTTTTTGATCTCGTCGGCGGTGACGTATGGGTACTCGCCGTACTCCAGGAAACTGGGGTAGTGGTGCTCTCGAACAAACCGCACGAAGGTGTCCGGATTCTCTTTCCAATCCTCCGGGAATCCTTCCAGGTTGGTGAACACCGTGTTGATGCCGCTCTGGCTGAACAGCTGAACCGCGTCCTCGGTGTACTTGTCAAAGTCGGTGTCGAATATGCCCTGGTATTGAAAGGTCAAGCCATCGCCGATATCGAAGAGCACCCAGCGCAGGTAGTGCAGGCGTAGTGGAGCGAGGAACTCCGGCGTTTCGGTGATCGCTGCTTGAATGGTCTTGCCGTGCTCGCGGATCGCGTCCTCGCGTCCCTCTTTGACCTTCGCGATGATCGAAAAGCCATAGCAGGCAGGAGTTCTCGGATAGATCGGACCGTACCTGCCCCGCTCGAGCTCGAAGTAACCTTCCTTCGGAATGGCTACCGCCGCCGGCTTACTCCAGTCATGATCGCTCGCGCGCATGTTCGTTTCCCATCCGCTTGCCCCGGTGTGCGCGAACATTACTCCCCGGTCGTGGCCCAGATGCCGCTTTTACTGACGACAAATTGGCTGGCCAACGAGCCAGCGTGGATCAGACACCGTGTCGTCAGTTTCTCCTCTCCGGCTGATGACTCGGCGTTACCCAACTGGGAATGGGTTGCGCCTTGATTCACGCGCGGGCACACCCGTTTCTCGAATCTATCGGCTCTGTTTTTTCGTGTCTTTTTGTGCAACTCTGCTGCTGATACCCCGTCTGCACCTTGGCCGTGAGGAGGTGGGGAAATATTGAGTGAAGAGACACATCCGAGCTAGCGGAAATCGATGATCGTTTCACTCCGATCCGGCCGTGACATCAAGTTCGCTGCCTGAATCGGTCGGCGCCCCGTCGCCTCACTTATGCCTCCGGCCTCACGTGCGAAGGCGTAATCGGCGCAACCGGACAGCATTCAGCGGCGGTCCGAGAACGGTTTCTCGGTCGGACAATTTCCTGAAGGAGAAGTCCATGTCTTTCGTGACCACACAGCCGGAAATGCTGAGCACGGCAGCCGGCGATTTGGCAAGTATCGGCTCGGCATTTACAGCCCAGAACGCCGCAGCGGCCGCCCCGACCACCGGGGTGGTACCCGCCGCCGCCGACGAGGTGTCGGCGGTGACGGCGACGCAGTTCGCGATGCACGGCCAGATGTATCAGGCGGTCAGCGCCCAGGCCGCAGCGATTCACGACCAGTTCGTGGCCATGCTGGAGTCCAGCGCGCTGTCGTATGCGGCCACCGAGGCCGCCAACGCATTGGCAGCCAGCTAATGAGTATCGCAATGGATTTCAGCGTATTACCACCCGAAATCAACTCCGCCAGAATGTATTCCGGTCCCGGCTCGGGGCCGTTGATGGCCGCGGCGACGGCCTGGGATGAGCTGGCCACCGAATTGGGCTCCACGGCGGACTCTTACTCGTCGGTGATTTCGGGGCTCACCGGCGCGGAGTGGCTGGGTCCTTCGTCGGCGTCGATGGCGGCCGCGGCCGCGCCCTATATGGCTTGGATGAGCACTACCGCCGCACAGGCCGAGCAAGCCGCCGCACAGGCAACGGCCGCGGCGAGCGCCTATGAGGCAGCATTCGCGATGACCGTGCCCCCGCCGGTGATCGCGGCCAACCGCAGCCTGACGATGATGCTCATCGCGACCAACATTCTGGGACAAAACACCGCGGCGATCGCGGCCAACGAAGCGCAGTACGCCGAAATGTGGGCTCAGGACAGCGCCGCAATGCAAGGCTATGCCGCCGATTCGGCGGCATCGACGAAGTTGAGCCCGTTCACTTCGCCGCCGCAGACCACCAACCCGGCCGGGCTCGCGGGCCAGGCCGGCACGGTCGCCCAAGCTGCCGCGCCTGCCGCGGCGGCAGCAACCACACCCGCAGCAGCAATAGGCACAATAGGTGATGGGGTCCTCGTCAGTCTGAACCTTATTTCGCTCGCGTCTCTGGGAATCTCGAGTGCCATCCTTGGCCAAGGGGCAGTGGGGCTGACGGATCAGCATCGCGGCGAAACCGGTCCGCCGGTGGAACTGGCTACGGTAGGCCAACCCAATCCGGGGACGCCTGGGCTTGTGTCCAGGGTTGGGAGTGGGGCGGCGGTGTCCACGTTCACCGGCCGGGCTAGCTCGATCGGCGGGCTCTCGGTGCCGCCGTCCTGGGCCACCCCGCTGGCAGTACGTCAGATCGCCGCGGCGTTGCCAGGCACCGCCCCGATAATCATGCAAAACAGCCAAACCAACGCAGACAGCCCCTACACCGGCATGGCGTTGGCGAGTGTGGTCGGGACCTCTATGGCGGGTCTTGCTTCCCGGGGCGCCCCCGCCGCGAGAGCTGCTGCGACGACCCCCGCAGCAAACAAAGGTCCCGCAGCAGCCGTGGTGGCGGCGAACAAGCCGGCCCCAGCAGCGGCGCGCGCAGCGACGCCGGTGGCTCCCAAAGCGGCGTTCCCCTCGACGGTCCCGGTCGAGATCTCAGCCGCGGGCATACCAGCGGACGTCGCGGCCAACCTAGCGGCGACCCTAGCGGGGATCCCCGGGGCGACCATAATCGTGATACCGCCTCCGCCGCCCCCCGGATAAATCCGGCTCACGAAATGAGAAGCCAATGAAAAGATTGGGTACGGCGGCAGTTTTTGCGACGGCCATGTTCGCCGCTGCGGGAACCGCGAACGCCACCGACCCGAGTGGAACATACAACGTGGTGTTCGACCACCGGGACGGATACGTCGACGACACCTTTCAGTGGACCCTCACACCATGTGGACAGGGCTGCCTCCATGCGACCGGCGACGATGGTTGGCAGGGCGATTTCCACCTCATCCACGGTGAATGGACCCTGACGCAACAGAACGTGCCGAACTCGGTCCGATGCAAAGACGGGTCGAGACACGATGGAGACATGACGCTTACGTTCGACCCGACCAGCCTCAGAGGCAAGTCGACTGGCTATGACAACGTCGGATGTCCTCTTGGGGTCCCAGGTCCGACTAACCCAATATCGTTCACGTTGGAAAAGGCGTAAGGCGCGCGGTCCGTCACCGTCGCAACCGATTCTGGTTAGCGCTGGCGCGAAGTGATGCCGGAATGTTTTGCCGTTTGAATGGCGGGATGCGTGGGACAGTCGTTCATCCGCTCGGACGCGGTACTCACCCGGCAGACCGATCAATCCGACGTGGTGCTGTCCTACGTCGGCGTCACTAAAGCCGTCTGATCGCGGTCCCAGTCGGCCCGTCCCGCTAGCCTTCAATTCCTCGAACAGCTTTGGACGGACCAACAGCAAGCCGCTGACCGTCAAACACCTAGACGGGCGACGGGACCCCGCAGCCGCAATCGATGCTGCTCAGTAGCGGTAGTGGTCCGGCTTGTAGGGCCCGTCGACGTCTACGCCGATGTACTCGGCCTGCTCCTTGGTCAGCTTGGTCAGCTCGCCGCCGAGTGCGGCGACGTGCACCCGGGCCACCTTCTCGTCGAGGTGTTTGGGCAGCCGGTAGACCTCGTTGTCGTACTCGTCGTTCTTGGTCCACAGCTCGATCTGGGCGATGACCTGGTTGGAGAAGCTGTTGCTCATCACGAACGACGGGTGGCCGGTGGCGTTGCCCAGGTTCAGCAGCCGGCCCTCAGACAGCACGATGATCGACTTGCCGGTGTCCCCGAAAGTCCACTGATCGACCTGCGGGCGGATGTTGGTCTTGATGGCGCCGGACTTCTCCAGCCGGGCCATCTGGATCTCGTTGTCGAAGTGGCCGATGTTGCCCAGGATCGCCTTGTCCTTCATCGCCTTCATGTGCTCGAGGGTGATGATGTCCTTGTTGCCGGTGGTCGTGATGACGATGTCGGCCTGGCCAATCATGTCCTCCACCCGCTTGACGTCGTAGCCCTCCATCAACGCCTGCAGCGCGTTGATCGGGTCGATCTCGGTCACGGTGACCCGCGCGCCCTGACCGGCCAGCGATTCCACACTGCCCTTGCCGACGTCGCCGTAGCCACAGACCAGCACGGTCTTGCCACCGATCAGCACGTCGGTGCCGCGGTTGATGCCGTCGATCAGCGAGTGCCGACAGCCGTATTTGTTGTCGAACTTGCTCTTGGTGACCGAGTCGTTGACGTTGATCGCCGGGAACGCCAGATCTCCGGCCGCAGCGAACTGGTAGAGCCGCAGCACACCGGTGGTTGTCTCCTCGGTGACACCTTTGATGGACTCGGAGATCTTGGTCCACTTCTGCTTGTCGGTCTCGAAGCGCTCGCGCAGCAGGTTCAAAAACACCTTGTGCTCGGCCGAGTCGTCCTCTTCGGCGGGCGGTACCACGCCGGCTTTCTCGTACTGCGCACCGCGCAGCACCAACATCGTGGCGTCCCCGCCGTCGTCGAGGATCATGTTGGCCGGCTCATCGGGCCAGGTCAGCATCTGCTCGGCAGCCCACCAGTACTCCTCGAGCGTTTCGCCCTTCCACGCGAACACCGGCACGCCCTTGGGCTCTTCGGGGGTGCCGTGCGGGCCGACGACGACCGCGGCCGCGGCGTGGTCCTGGGTGGAGAAGATGTTGCACGACGCCCACCGGACTTCGGCGCCCAACGACACCAGCGTTTCGATGAGCACCGCGGTTTGCACCGTCATGTGCAGCGAGCCGGAGATGCGGGCGCCTTTGAGCGGCTGCACATCGTGGTACTCGCGGCGCAGCGACATCAGGCCCGGCATCTCGTGTTCGGACAGCTCGATGTCGCGGCGACCGTAGTCTGCCAATGACAGGTCGGCCACCTTGAAGTCGATCCCGTTACGGACGTCGGCGCGGGGCGAACTTTCGGTCGTCGTCATGTATGTAGGCCCATTCCTTGGTCATCAACTAATTAGCTTGCATATACATTAGTCCCGGCGCGGCGGACCCCTGCTGCCGGGTCAGTCGCGACCGGGGTCAATCGTCGCAAAGCACACCGTAGCGCTCCGCCGCCGGTGTCATCAGCCGCGCCAGGTCTGCGGCGACATCGTGGTCGGCTTCCGGCGGCATCGACACGTAGCTCATCGCCAGCCGCACGATGGCGCGCGCAATGATGCCGGAATCCTGCTCGCTGGCCTTGACCCAGCTGTTCATAAACGACGACGTCAGACGCGTCGAACAGTGCGTGATGATCGGCCCGCTGTCGGTGGTGATGATCTGCAGCAGATCGGGTTTGGCCACTCCGCTCAGCAGCGAGATGACGAGCGGGTCGGCCGCCGATTCGGAGAAGAACGACCGGAAGCCCTCCAGGAAGGCGGCGTAGACGTCGCCGACGTTGGCGTAGATGGCGTCTTCGACGGCGTTCACCAGTCGGTCGGCCAGCCGTAGCGCGTAGCCCTGGGCCAGGCCTTGCCGTGACCCGAACTCGTTGTAGATGGTCTGCCGGCTGATGCCGGCCGCCCGGGCCACGTCGGCCAGCGTGATCGCCGACCAGTCACGGCTGAGCAGCAGCTCCCGCATCGCATCGAGCACCGACTCGCGCAACAGGGCCCGTGACGCCTCGGCGTACGGGACCCGTTGTTTCACATGCGCGAGAGTAATGCTCACGATCGCGCGACTTCCACCATCTCGAAGTCGGATTTCGCTGCGCCGCAGTCCGGGCAGCTCCAATCTTCGGGGATGTCGTCCCAGCGGGTGCCGGGCGCGATGCCGTCTTCGGGCCAGCCCTTGGCCTCGTCGTACTCGAAGCCGCACTGCACACACACGAACAGTTTGTAGTCGCTCATTTGTTTACCTCCGTTGATTGTCCGACTCCTCCTCGTGCCGTGCCGGCACGCATCGTCGTCGGACGCACCGTTTCGAAATCGAGTTTTTCGCGCACTGCGCAGTCGGGGCAGCCCCAGTCCTCAGGGATCTGATCCCATGGGGTGCCGGCTGGAAAGCCTTCCCGCGCATCCCCTTTGGCTTCGTCGTAGACGTAGTCGCAGCCGGGACAGCGGTAGGCGGTCATGCCGCCGCCCCGTAGCGCGCCAGGATCTTCTCCCGTCGGCGTGGTTGCACGTTGACCTGGGTGATGTCGCCGCCGTAGTGCGCCAGCACCCGGTGGTCCATCAATTTGCGCCACAGCGGCGGGAAGTAGGTCAGCCCGATCAGCGCTGCGTAGCCGCTGGGCAGGTTCGGCGCGCCGTCCATGCTGCGCAGCGTCTGGTAACGCCGGGTCGGGTTGGCGTGGTGATCGCTGTGCCGCTGCAGGTGGTACAGGAACAGGTTGGTGACGATGTGATCGGAATTCCAGCTGTGCTCGGGCGTGCAACGCTCATAGCGGCCGTTGGCGTTCTTCTGTCGCAGCAGCCCGTAGTGCTCCAGGTAGTTGACCGACTCCAGCAGGCTGAACCCGAAGACCGCCTGGATGATCAGGAACGGGATCAGCGCCGGGCCGAACGCCGCGAGCAGCACCGCCCACAACACCACCGTCAACAGCCAGGCGTTGAGCACGTCGTTGGACAGATAGGTCCTGGGGTTCCACGGACTGACGCCCTGCCGGCGCAGCCGCTGTGCCTCCAGCCGCCAGGCTGAGCGCAGGCTGCCGAAGACGCTGCGGGGCAAGAACTCCCAGAATGTTTCACCGAAGCGAGCCGACGCCGGGTCTTCCGGTGTGGCGACCCGTACGTGGTGGCCGCGGTTGTGCTCGATGTAGAAGTGGCCGTAGCCGGTCTGCGCCAGGGTGATCTTGGACAGCCAGCGCTCCAGCGAATCTTTCTTGTGTCCCATTTCGTGCGCGGTGTTGATCCCAACGCCGCCGAGCGTCCCCACCGACAGCGCCAGGCCGATCTTGGCCGGCCAGCTCAGTGGCCCTTCGTAGCCCAACCAGCTCAGATTCGACGCGGTGAACAGGTAGGCGCCGACGATCACGCTGAGGTATTGGAACGGGATGAACGCATACGTGCAGTAGCGGTAGTACTTGTCGTTCTCCAGCCAGTCCATCACCTCGTCGGGCGGGTTCTGCCCGTCAGCCCCGAACCGTAGGTCAAGCGCCGGCAGCACCACGAAGAGCAGGATCGGCCCGATCCAGAACAGCACCTGTGAGGCGGTCCGCCAACCGAATTGATTCATTGCCCAGACGATCGGCAGGATCACCAGCAGCAGCGTCGGGACGATCAGTCCCATCAGCCACAGTCGGCGCTTCTTGTCCTGCCACACCGTGGTGTCCGGGCTTAGTTCGGTAGTCATCTGGCCAACCTCCTTGTGAGTCAGAGCACGTTGAGATTGGACAATACTCTGCTTTGCGTCTTCTGTCTAGACATTAGTGGTCGTTTTGTAAAGCAGTCGGCGGGGTGCGCTGCGCCGAGGCTGCGTCTGTGGCGTCGAGCCTGCATCCAGGGCGCAAGCGCCGGGCGTGTCGTCGCCCTGGGCGCAGAGTGGATGACCGTTCGCCTCCGGGCGTCGTGCCACGCAGGTTCGGGGCGACGCCAGTGCAGGCTGGGCGCAGATTTACGCGACGATCTCCGAGCTCGCCTGCGCCATTTCCCGGCCGGCCAGCACCGAGTGCCGACGGCCGTAGCCCAGGTAGATGGCGACCCCGGCGACCATCCACACGCCGAACCGGACCCAGGTGATCACGGTGAGGTTGACCATCAGCCAAAGACACGCGCCGACCGACGCGATCGGCAACAGCGGCACCAGGGGGGCGCGGAAGCCTCGGGGCAGGTCGGGGCGAGTGCGGCGCAAAACGATGACGCCGGCGGACACCAGCAGGAACGCGAACAGGGTCCCGACGTTGACCATCTCCTCGAGTTTGTCCGTCGGGAACGCCGACGCCGTCACTCCCACCAGCAGTGCGACCAGCACGGTGATGCGCACCGGGGTGCCGTGCGAGCCGGTCTTGGCCAGCTGCCGAGGCAACAACCCGTCGCGCGCCATTGCGAACAGCACCCGGCATCCGCCGAGCACCAGCACCATCACCACCGTGGTCAGCCCGGCGAGCGCGCCGACGGAGATGATGCCGGAGGCCCAGTGCACCCCGTTGACCGCGAACGCGGTGGCCAGGTTGGCGTGATGCCCGTCAGCGGTGGTCTTCAGCGCGGTGTAGGGAACCATCCCGGACAGCACCACCGATACCGCCACGTAGAGCACGGTGACGATGCCCAACGTGAAGAGGATGCCCCGCGGGACGTCGCGTTGCGGGTTCTTGGTCTCCTCGGCCATGGTCGCGACGATGTCGAAACCGATGAACGCGAAGAAGACGATCGACGCTCCCGCGAGCACCCCGTACCAGCCGTAATGGCTGCTGTGTGCACCGGTGAGCAGCGACAGCAACGACTGATCCATGCCGGTGCCGGCGTGGTCGGACTCGGGCGGCGGTATGAACGGCGAGTAGTTCGCGGTCTTGATGTAGCAGGCGCCGACGATGATCACCAGCACCACCACCGACACCTTGATCGTCGTGACCACGGCAGAAAAATGCGACGACAACTTGGTGCCCAACGCAAGCAGGGTGGCCACCAGCGCGACGATCAGCAGCGAACCCCAGTCCAGCTTGAACAATCCGAGATCGATTGTGCCGCTGGCTAATCCGAATACCGTGCCCAGATAACTCGACCACCCCTTGGCCACCACGGCGCCACCGATGGCCAGCTCCAACACCAGGTTCCAACCGATTGTCCAGGCCAGAAACTCACCAAAGGTGGCGTAGGAAAACGTGTAAGCGCTGCCAGCAACCGGCAGCATTGACGCGAACTCCGCGTAGCAAAGCGCCGCCAGCCCGCAGGTGACCGCCGCGATGAGAAACGAGATCCAGATCGCCGGTCCGGTGATGTCTCCGGCAGTCGATGCGGTGACGGTGAAGATGCCGGCGCCAATGACGACCGAAACCCCGAAGACGGCCAGGTGCCACCAGCTGAGGTCCTTGCGCAGCTGGGTACCCGGCTCGTCGGTGTCGGCGATCGACTGCTCGACTGACTTGGTGCGCCAACGACCGGACATGCACCGGGAGAGTACCGAGTACTGTGCGGGAATGGGCGGGGAGAGCGCAAAGGGGCGCGCGATCGTCATCGGGGCCAGCATCGCGGGGTTGTGCGCGGCGCGGGTGTTGTCCGATTTCTACGATCGGGTCACGGTGTTCGAACGCGACGAACTCCCAAGCGCACCCGTCAATCGCACGGCGGTTCCCCAGGGCCGGCATGTCCACCTGCTGATGGCTCGTGGCGCGGCCGAATTCGATGCGCTGTTCCCCGGTCTACTCGACGACATGGTGGCGGCCGGGGTGCCGAAGCTGGAGAACCGACCGGATTGCATCTACTTCGGCGCCGCCGGTCACCTGCTGGGCACCGAGCACACGCTGCGCGACGAGTTCACCGCCTACGTACCCAGCCGCCCGCACCTGGAATGGCAGATCCGGCGTCGGGCCCTTGATATCCCCAACGTTGAGCTTCAGCACCGTTCGGTGCGCGAACCTCGCTTCGACGCCGGCGCGCAGCGGGTGACCGGGGTTTTGCTCGATTCCGGCGACCATGCCCACCCCGAGTTCGTCGCTGCCGACCTCGTCGTCGACGCAGCCGGGCGCGGCACCAGATTGCCGGTGTGGCTGGAGCAGTGGGGATACCAGCGGCCCCCCGAGAAGATCGTCGACGTGGGCATCGGCTATGCCTCGCATCAGTTTCGGCTTCCCGATGGTCTGATCCGGGAAAGGGTGGTCGTCGCCGGCGCGTCCCGTGAGCAGCCGCTGGGGCTGGGCATGCTCGGTTACGAGGACGGCTTATGGGTCATCACTACCTTCGGCGTAGCCAAAGCCGAACCGCCACAAACGTTTTCCGAGATGATCAGGCTCGCCGGAAAGCTGCTACCCGACCGGCTGCACGCTGCGCTCGCGCATGCCGAACCCGTCGGCGAGCCGGCCTTCCATCGTTTTCCCGCCAGCCGATGGCGCCGCTACCACAAGCTGGACCGGTTTCCGGCCGGGATCGTGCCACTTGGGGACGCGGTGGCCAGCTTCGACCCTACTTACGGGCAAGGGATGACGATGACTTCGCTGCAGGCGCATCATCTGCGCCGAGCGCTGGCCGACGGCCCGGCTGCCGAGCAGGACTTGGCGCAGAAGATGAATCGGGCCACTGCGAAGACCACCTTCCCGGTGTGGATGATGACTGCGATCGGCGATTTCTATTTCCATCACGCGGCCGGCCCGGCCCCGCGATGGTACCGGCCGGTGGGTAGCTTGTTCGACCAGTTCCTCGGCGCCGCGGAGACCGATCCCGTTCTCGCCGAATGGTTTTTACGCAGGTTTTCGTTGCTGGACAGCCTCTACATGATCCCGACGGCGTCGCTGATTGTCCGCACTGTGCGGCATAACCTGCGGCTGTGGCGCGCCGGGCGTCGTCAGGTCCGGCGAGAGCGCCAGCGGGTCAGCCGATCGGCGGCGCTGGGCTGATCACACGCCCACGGTCGCCCGGAATATCTTGGTCGGTTCGTGGGCGGTCAGCCGGATGGGCCCGTCGTCGGCAGCCACCCAGGCGGCGGCGCCCCGGGTGAGTTTCACCGACCCGGACTTGCCGCACACGGTTGTCGAACCCTCAATGCACAGAAGGATTTGAGGACCGTCGTGCCGCGACGGCGCGTCGACTTCGTGGCCGACCTGGTCGTCACCGAGGGTCAGCATCGACGCCGCGAACTCTTCGGTGGGGGTGTCATAGATCAGCCCGAGCCCGTCCCGGTGTGTCGGCGGATGCAGCTGAGCCTCGGTGGTTGGGTTGAAATCCAGCACCCGTAACAGCTCCGCGACGTCGACGTGCTTGGGAGTCATACCACCCCGTAGCACGTTGTCGGAGTTGGCCATTACTTCCAACGCGACACCGCGCAGATAAGCGTGCAGGTTTCCGGCCGACACAAAGATCGCCTCGCCGGGATCAAGGGTTGTCCGATTGAGCAATAAGGCGGCCAGCACGCCGGCATCGCCGGGATACCGTTCGCCCAACTCCAGCACGGTCTTGGCTTCGGCAGCGAATTCCGTTGCGCCGCCACTGACATACTGGATAGCGCCCTCGAGCACAGCGGCCACCAGAACATCGATGTCGGGCTGCGGCGCGGTGATCCAGGTGGTGAACAAAGCGCGCAGGCCGTCGGCATCGGACTGGTCGTTCAACAAATCGATATATGGGTCCAGGTCCGATACCGCCAAAGCCCTTAGGAGTTCGATAGTTTGAGCCGCAGGACGGAATCCGGCCAGCGCCTCGAACTGCTGCAGCGCCACCAGGAGTTCGGGCTTGTGGCTGGTGTCGCGGTAATTGCGTACCGGCGAGGTCAGCGGAATACCGAGCCGTTCCTCGCGCAGGTAACCCTCGGCGGCTTGCTCGGCGCTCGGGTGCGCCTGCAGGGACAGCGGTTCGTCGGCAGCCAGCACCTTGACCAGAAACGGCAGCACATCGCCGAACCGGGCGCGGGCCACCGACCCCAGTTGCCCTTCGGGATCGGCGACCAGCGCCTGCAGTAGTGAGGTTTCGCCGTCCGGACTTTCCAGCCAGGCCGGATCGCCGGGGTTGGCGCCGAGCCAGAGTTCGGCTTCTGGATGAGCGGCCGGGACGGGGCGCCCGGTGAATTCGGCGATGGCGGTACGCGATCCCCACGCATAGGTCCGTATCGCTCCGCGTAGCAATTGCACTGTCTACTTATCCCCGCACCAACCGTGAATAAACCGCGGCCATCTCCAGCCGGACAGCCAATATAGCCAGTTGCTGCTCGGCCCGTTGGTCTTCCGCCGGCGCTGAGCGGTCCGCCAGATCGGGCACATCCTCGGCGCTGACGATGTCGACGTCATCGAGCTGAGCGACCCGAGACGCGACGACCGTACGATCGGCGTCCAACGTCAACGCCAGCACCCGCAGCCGTTCGGCGACCGGTCCGTCGATCTCCTCATCGTGAAACAACGCATCGACCGGGTCGACGAACCCTGACTGCGCGACGGCGCGCAGCGCCACCAGAGCATCGGCGAGCCCGCTGGCGGCGGCCACCTGATGCCCGATCCGCAGCAGAACTGAAGAGCCGTGCCTGGCCAGCGCCAACGTGGCCGCACAATCCCCGGCCAACACGACGCGGCGGCGCGACATGCGCTCGACCAATGCCTTGGCCGGATTGGTGAACACTTCACGGCCGGCGCTGTTACGCAACGCCTCCGCGTCCAGCTCGTCGGCCAGCGCGGCCAGGTCGACCGCCAGCTTGGGATCGACGCTTTGCAGGGCAGCCAGCCCGACGGCCAGGTAGCGGCAGAGGCCGAACTCGTCGGGAACCGGCAGTCGCGGCTCGACGACCGCAACCCGGCCGGCCGTGGTATCCCGTAGCGCGCCCACGTAAGGCGCCGCGACAACCACCCGTGCGCCCCGGCGCACTCCGCTGGCTGCGGCCCCGACCAGCGCCGGATCGCCGGGGTCGTCGCCGGCCACGATCAGCATGTCGAGCGCGCCGATCCACGGCGGCGCCTCGGCGGCGACCACGATCGGCGCGGGCGCCCAACTTCCCAGCGTCGCGGCCAGCATGGTGCCTGCGGTCTCGGCGGCGCCTCGCCCGGCAACCCAGATCACCGTGCGCGGGCGGTCATCGCCGCTGATCGCGTCCAGCGCGCCTTCCTGCACGGCGGACGCGGCCGCACGCACCTGCGCACCGGCCGTCGACGCCGCACGCAACAGCCCGTCGCGATCGGCGGCCAGCAGGCCCTCGGTGTCGTCGAGATCGATGGTGGCCTGAGTCGCGTTCACGTGACGGCCCCCGCGTGCGCCGCGATTTCGTCGGCAACCTGCGCGACCACCGCTTCGACGTCCTCGACGCAACGTCCTTCCACGTTCAGCCGCAACAACGGCTCGGTGTTGGAGCTGCGCAGGTTGAACCAGCTGCCGTCACCGAGATCCACCGTCACCCCGTCCAGATGATCGATGGATTGAATCCGAGCGCCGAAGGATTTCAGCACCGCTTCGACACAGGAGGCTGCGTCGGGCACGGTGAAGTTGATCTCGCCGGATGACTCGTAGCGTTGGTAATCGGCGGTCAGCTCCGACAGCGGCCGGTCCTGCTCGCCGAGCGCGGCCAGCACGTGCAGCGCGGCCAGCATGCCGGAGTCGGCGCCCCAGAAATCGCGGAAGTAGTAGTGCGCCGAGTGCTCGCCGCCGAAAATCGCGCCGGTGTCGGCCATCAGCGCCTTGATGTAGGAGTGCCCGACCCGTGAGCGCACCGGCGTGCCGCCGCGCTCGACCACCAACTCCGGCACCGCGCGCGACGTGATCAGGTTGTGAATCACCGTCGCGCCGATTTCCCGGCCGAGTTCGCGGGCGGCGACCAGAGCGGTCACCGTCGACGGCGAAACCGGACGGCCGCGTTCGTCAACCACGAAACACCGGTCGGCGTCGCCGTCGAAGGCCAGCCCGATATCGGCGCCGGTGTCGCGCACGTAGGCCTGCAGATCGGCCAGGTTCGCCGGATCCAGCGGGTTGGCCTCGTGGTTGGGGAAGGAACCGTCGAGCTCGAAGTACAACGGCAACAGGGTGATCGACCCGATCGGACCGAGTACCGCGGGTGCGGTGTGGCCGGCCATCCCGTTGCCCGCGTCGACGGCCACCCGCAGCTGGCGCAGCCCGGAGGTGTTCACCAACGAGCGCAGGAAGGCTCCGTAGTCGGCCAGCACATCTTTGTCGCCGATGGCGCCGGGCGGCCCGTCGTAAGCCGGGACGCCGGCCACCAAGTCGTCACGGATGGTGGTCAGCCCGGTCTCGGCGCCGACGGGTTTGGCGCCCGCCCGGCACAGCTTGATGCCGTTGTAGGCGGCCGGGTTGTGGCTCGCGGTGAATATCGCACCCGGGCAGTCCAGCTGCCCGGAGGCGAAATAGAGCTGATCGGTCGACGCCAGGCCGATGCGGACCACGTCCAGACCCTGGGCGATGACCCCGGCTCCGAAGGCGGCGGACAGCGACGGCGAGCTGTCCCGCATGTCGTAGCCGATGACGACTTGCCGCGCGTCCTCGGCACGCATCAAGGCGGCGAACGCAGCGCCGACGTCGCGGACGAACGATTCGTCGATCTCCTCACCGACCAGACCACGCACGTCATATGCCTTGATCACACGGTTGACAGCCGCGGCGGACCGAGACATTAACGGACTCCTGACGATGGGGATGCTTCGTCGTCAGCCTAGCGTTGCAGCCTTATCAGTCGGTGGGGTCGGGCAATACCCGAAGATGGCCGCGCCGACGTCCGCTGCTGGCCGGCCGCTGCTCGGCCTGGGCCAGCACACCGGCCGACGAGGCCGCGGTTGGCGCACCGCCGTGCTGGCCACCGAAATCGTGAAATCCGTTGACCACCGGACCGGCCGCAACCGCATCGCGACCCTCGCGCACCGCTTCGGCCAGCGCGATCAGATCGTCCTCGTCGGGGTTGGTGGCCAGCGGACCGGCATGACGGACAAGTTCCCAGCCGCGCGGCGCGGTGATGCGTCCGGCGTGGCTCACGCACAGGTCCCAGGAATGCGGGTCACGTGAGGTGGCCAGCGGGCCGATCACCGCCGTCGAGTCCGAGTACACGAATGTCAGCGTCGCCACCGCGTAATGCGGACACCCGGGCCGGCAACAGCGACGCGGAACGTTCACGATCCAGAGGCTATCGTGCGAAAACGTCGTCGTAGCGCCGGACACGCGCATTCGCCCGAGCCACGATGTCCAACCGTTACCATCGCCGGGTGAGCGATTCCCGCAGCTCCCGCCCCGACGCCCGTCCGACACCCCGCAGGGTGTCGCGCCGCGGCCGCGGGATGCGCGGGCCGCTGCTGCCACCGACGGTGCCCGGGTGGCGCAGCCGCGCCGAACGATTCGACATGGCCGTACTCGAGGCCTATGAGCCGATCGAGCAGCGCTGGCAGGAGCGACTGTCGGGGCTTGACGTGGCGGTCGACGAGATCCCGCGGATCTCGGCGAAGGATCCCGACAGCGTGCAGTGGCCACCGGAAGTCGTCGCCGACGGGCCGATCGCGCTGGCCCGGTTGATCCGCGCCGGCGTCGACGTACGGGGAAGTGCCACCCGGGCGCGAGTTGTGTTGTTCCGCAAGCCGATCGAGCGGCGAGCGAAGGACACGGTGGAACTTGCCGAATTGCTGCATGAAATCCTGGTGGCACAAGTCGCCACCTATTTGGACGTGGAGCCTTCGGTCATCGACCCGACGATCGACGACGAGTAGCCGAATCGACTGCGTCAGATGATTCCGCGCTTGAGGCGGCGGCGCTCCCGCTCGGACAAACCGCCCCAAATGCCGAATCGCTCGTCGTGAGCTAACGCGTAGTCGAGGCATTCGGCCCGGACTTCGCAGCCCAGGCAGATTTTCTTGGCCTCACGAGTGGAGCCGCCCTTTTCCGGAAAGAACGCCTCGGGGTCTGTCTGTGCGCACAGCGCGCGGTCTTGCCACTGGTCGGGAGTCACCGGCGCGGGATCGAACGCTGCCGGCACTTCGACCGCATCCGGAACCAAACTCAAACGGGGCCTTGACGTTATCGCTGTCATCGGCAAGCTGGTAGTGGTGTGCGGTGTGCCTCCCATTAGGCCCCGAAGGTGCTCATAGGACATGCTCCGCCTCCTCACCTAGTTTCGTTGATCGTGAATGTCACCACTGTTTTGATGTGCGGCCATCTCGATTCGAACAAATGATCGAATCTCGGTCTGCGACACCGATTCCGGCCGGCCAACCGAAATGACACTGCTGTGATTACACACGGGTAAGCAGCGCTTTGCAAGCGATTCGGCGGATTTACATACCATCTCGTGATCATTTTTTTGCGACACTGAGGCCGTTGCCGCCGCGGCGTGTCGGTCACACCCCCGACCGGACCCGTCCCAAACGCCCCGCCGCGCGTACTGTCGTGCGATGTGAAGGTCACGGTTCTGGTCGGCGGAGTCGGCGGTGCCCGCTTTCTGCTTGGCGTCCAACAGCTGCTCGGTCTGGGCCAGTTCACCTCCGGCCCTGCACTCCCCGGCGATCACGACCTGACCGCGATCGTCAACATCGGCGACGATGCCTGGATGCACGGGGTGCGCATCTGCCCCGACTTGGACACCTGCATGTACACCTTAGGTGGAGGTGTAGACCCGCAGCGCGGCTGGGGCCATCGCGACGAAACCTGGCATGCCAAGGAGGAACTGGCCCGCTACGGCGTGCAGCCCGACTGGTTCGAGCTCGGCGACCGCGATTTGGCCACCCATCTGGTGCGCAGCCAGATGTTGCGGGCCGGCTACCCGCTGTCCCAAGTCACCGCGGCGTTATGCGACCGCTGGCAACCGGGCGCCACGCTGCTGCCCGCCAGTGACGACCGCTGCGAAACCCATGTCGTCATCACCGATCCCGCCGACGACAGCCAACGCGCGATCCACTTCCAGGAATGGTGGGTGCGCTACCGGGCGCAGGTGCCGACACAAAGCTTCGCATTCATCGGTGCCGAAAAAGCCAATGCCACAGCCGAAGCCACCCAAGCGATCGCCGAGGCCGACATCGTCTTACTGGCGCCGTCGAATCCGGTGGTGAGCATAGGCGCGATCCTGGCCATCCCCGGCATCCGGGGTGCACTGCGGTCGACCAATGCGCCGATCGTCGGCTACTCCCCGATCATCGACGGAAAACCGTTGCGCGGCATGGCAGATGCGTGCCTCTCGGTGATCGGCGTGGCTTCTACCGCAGAAGCGGTGGGGCGGCACTATGGCGGGCGGGCAGGCACCGGAATCTTGGATTGCTGGCTGATACACGAAGGCGACCACGCCGAAATCGATGGTGTTGCAGTGCAGTCGGCACCGCTGCTGATGACCGATCCTGCAGCGACTGCGGCGATGGTGAGCGCCGGTCTGGACTTGGCGGGCGTCGCAGCGTGACGGGCGAGCACGGCACCGCGTCAGCGGTAGAGATCCTGCCCGTTACCGGGCTGCCCGAATTCCGCCCCGGCGACGACCTGAGCGCAGTGATCGCCGCGGCCGCGCCCTGGCTGTGCGACGGTGACGTCCTGGTGGTCACCAGCAAGGTGGTGTCCAAATGCGAAGGCCGGCTGGTCGACGCGCCCATCGACCCCGAAGCTCGAGATATGCTGCGGCGCAAGCTCGTCGACGCAGAGGCTGTCCGCGTGCTGGCCCGAAAAAATCGCACGCTGATCACCGAGAACAAGCTGGGCGTGGTCCAGGCCGCATCCGGCGTAGACGGCTCCAACGTCGATGCGGGCGAATTGGCCCTGCTGCCAGTCGATCCCGACGCCAGCGCGGCAGCCCTGCGCGCAGGCCTGCACGAGCGGCTGGGAGTGACCGTCGGTGTCGTGGTCACCGACACCATGGGCCGCGCATGGCGCAACGGGCAGACCGACGCCGCCGTCGGCGCGTCCGGTCTGGCCGTGCTGCACAACTACGCCGGGGCCGTCGACCGATTCGGCAACGAATTGGTAGTCACCGAGATCGCGATCGCCGATGAGATCGCCGCCGCGGCCGATCTGGTCAAGGGCAAGCTGACCGCGATACCGGTCGCCGTTGTGCGCGGGCTGGCCGTATCCGACGACGGCTCGACAGCACGCCGACTGGTGCGGTCGGGTACCGACGACCTGTTTTGGCTGGGCACCGCCGAAGCCTTGGAGCTGGGCCGCCGGCAGGCTCAGCTGTTGCGCCGCTCGGTGCGCCAATTCGCCGACGAGCCGGTGCCCCCGCAGCTCATCGAGGACGCTGTCGCGGAGGCGCTCACCGCGCCGGCCCCCCACCACACCCGGCCGGTGCGGTTCGTCTGGCTGCAGACACCCGCGACGCGATTCCGGCTGCTGGACCGCATGCGGGACAAGTGGCGATCCGAACTGTCCAGCGACGGCAAGCCCGCCGACGCGGTCGAGCGAAGAGTTACGCGCGGCCAGATCCTCTACGACGCACCTGAAGTCGTGATTCCGATGCTGGTGCCCGAAGGTGCGCACGATTACCCCGACGCCGCACGCAACGACGCCGAGCACACCATGTTCACGGTCGCGGTCGGAGCGGCCGTCCAGGCGCTGCTGGTGGCGCTGGCGGTGCGCGGGGTGGGCAGCTGCTGGATCGGCTCGACGATTTTCGCCGCGGATCTGGTCCGCGACGAGCTGGGCCTGGCCGACGACTGGGAACCATTGGGCGCCATCGCGATCGGCTACCCCGTTGAGCCGCCACCGGAACCGCGCGATCCGGTGCCGGTCACCGATCTTTTGGTGCGCAAGTGAGCGTTCGGCGCTCGGCCATCGCGTTGCTCACCGAGTGGGCCGCGCCGAACCGGGAGCAGGACTCGCTACGTCACGCCGTGCTGGCCTTCCTGGATGCGCGCGACGACGCCTGCCTTCGCGAATGTGTGCCCGGACATATCACCGCCTCGGCGTTGGTGCTCGACGACTCCGGCCGCCGCGTCCTGCTCACGTTGCATCCACGGCTGGGCCGCTGGGTGCAACTGGGCGGCCACTGCGAGCAAGACGACGACCACATCGTCGCAGCCGCCCTGCGTGAAGCCACTGAGGAATCCGGCGTCGACGGCCTGCGCATCGAACCCGACTTGGCCGCCATCCACGTCCACCCGGTCACCTGCTCGCTGGGTGTACCGACCCGCCACCTCGATCTACAGTTCGTCGCCCAGGCCCCGGCCGGGGCGCAGATCGCGCTCAGTGACGAGTCGGTAGACCTGCGCTGGTGGCCGATCGAGAGCCTGCCCGCGGGCTCCGACGAGGCGCTGGCGTATCTGGTCTCCCGGGCACGCGTGCACGGTTCGGCGGAATCGACGACCAGGAAGGAAAAAGGGACCAGGCGCGCCAACGAGCGGCTGTAGATACTAACTCGTAGACAAGACACACCACGCCGATTGGGGGACCGGAATGCCTGCAACACCCACCTACCTAGTCACCGGAGCGGGCGGTGGTGTCGGCGGGGTTGGTCGCATGGTCGTCGACGACCTGTTGGCTTCCGGTGAAACCGTGCGGGCTATGGTGCATCGCGAAGACGCCCGTGCAGAAGCGCTCCGGGAGCGCGGCGCTCAAGTGGTTGTTGGAGATCTCACCAATCCGGTTGATGTTGCCGCCGCGCTCGACGGCATGACCCGGATATTCTTCAGCATGAGCGTGTCTGCTTCCTACTTGGAAGCCACCACCGTTGTCTGCTCGCTTGCCGCCGAAATTAACGATCTCGATCTGCTGGTAAATATGTCGCAGATGACCGTGTCGCAGATGACATCTACGAGCACCGCAGAGTCGCACCAACAACGATTGCATTGGCTTGCTGAACATGTCATCGACTGGTCACCGATACCCGCCGTGCAGATCCGGCCCACCGTTTTCCTGGAGAATCCGCTGTTTACTCTGCTCGCCGCCCGCTCGATACGCGAGCAGGCAATGCTCGCACTGCCTTTCGACGCCGGCCAGACTTCACCGATTGCAGCCAGCGATGTTGCCGACGCGGTCAGCGCCGTACTGCACAATCCGGCCCAACACATCGGCGCCGTGTACGAGCTGACTGGACCCGCCGTCCTTGATGTCGATGGGCTTGCGGCGCAATACAGCAGCGCTCTGGAGCGGAAAATCACCGGGCAGCGCGTCGACTTCGATGAGTGGCGAAGCCAGCTCGCGGGCAGCGGACTCGATCCCCACGTGCAGGAACACATCACAACGATGGCGCGGCTACACCGTGAGGACCGCTACAACCGCACCACCGACCAGGTGCAAGCCCTTACCGGTCATCCGCCGCAAAGCGTCGAAGACTTCGTCCGCGCTCACCGCGAACTCTTCGCTTAGTTATCGCAACGAATGCCGATGCGCATCGGCCCGCGTCATGGCCCGAAAAAGTCCAGCAGCAGCTCCGACGTGCGCGCGGGTGCGTGGGTGGGAATCCAATGCCCGACGCGGTGTATACGTTCGTAGCGCCATTGCCCAGCGACATAGGCGCCGGAGTCCGTCATTTGCCGCTCCGTCATCGCCATATCGCGGTCACCCCAGACCCCCAATACTGAACACTGGACGGGCCTGAGCTCCGCGCCCCTGCTGGAAAGGGCGTAACGCTCGGGTGGAATATTGGCTCTGTACCAGTTCAGGGCGCTGGTAAGGGCACCGGGTCGTTCAAGGTCAGTCAGCTGGCGGTCGAGGTCCGGATCGTCTGTACGGTGCGCTCCATCGTAGGCCCAGTCGCGGTACCACTGCCAATCATCCTGCGGCAGCTGAATTTCTGCGATGCCGGGAAATGCGAACCACAGCATGTACCAGGTGAGCTGTTTTTGCTTGAAGCCAGCTGCAGCGATCGCCGCGGGATGACCGATTGAAATCGCGGCGTACTGCTCCACGCGATCGGGCAGTGTGCTGGCTAGTACCCATCCAAGCGTTGCTCCCCAATCGTGGGCGGCGAGTCGAAAGGTGTCGACATTGAGTGCAGCGAGCAGCCCGCGGATGTCGCCAACGAGGCGGTCCATCGCATAGGCCTCCACTTGAGCGGGCCGGTCGCTGTCGCCGAATCCGCGCAAATCGGGAGCTATAACGCGGTATCCGGCGTTACTTAGATCGCGGATTTGGTGGCGCCACATCTGGGCGCGATCGGGAAAGCCGTGCAGCAGCAGCACCGCAGGCCCCTCACCTGCGTCAATCAGGTTCAGGTTAATGGATCCCACGTTCACGACCCGAGTCGGTAACGTTTCGTCGCTCACAGACTGCCTCCTGATCTGCCGGCCGGGTCCGCTCGACGAGTGGCCAGTGATGCTGCGCCCTAACGGTTTTCGCGTGCCATAACTGGCCAGTCAGCCAAGAGCTCACACGTCGCTGGAGTAGCGGATTCCGCCGTCGGGGATCGTCACCCCGGGCCACACCCGCGCGCCACGCAGCAACTCGCAGCGCGCGCCGATGTCTGCCCCGTCACCGATGACGCCGTCGCGGATCAGTGCCCGCGGACCGATGCGGGCACCGAAGCCGATGATCGATCGCTCGATCACGCTGCCGGCCTCGATCCGGACGCCGTCGAAGATGACGGCACCGTCCAGCCTTGCGCCGGGGCCGATTTCGGCGCCCCGCCCGACGACCGTGCCCCCGATCAGCAACGCGCCGGGCGACACCGCGGCACCGTCGTGCACCAATGACTCACCGCGGTGGCCGTGCAGCGCCGGTGACGGGGCGATGCCACGGACCAAATCGGCTGACCCGCGCACGAAGTCTTCCGGCGTGCCCATGTCGCGCCAGTAGGAGGCGTCGACGTAGCCGAACACCCGCACACCGTCAGAGAGCAACGCAGGGAACACTTCACGTTCGACCGACACCTCGCGGCCGCGGGGAATCCGGTCGATGATCTCGCGAGAGAACACGTAGCAGCCGGCGTTGATCTGGTCGGTCGGCGGATCTTCTGTCTTCTCCAAAAACGCTGTGACACGCCCATTCTCGGTCGGCACGCAGCCAAATGCGCGGGGATCGCTTACTCGCACCAAGTGTAGGGTCAAGTCGGCATGCTGCTCTTGGTGGTAGTCCAGCAGCTGCCCCAGATCCGCTCCGGAGAGCACATCGCCGTTGAACACCATCACGGTGTCGTGACGCAACCGCGAAGCGACGTTCGCGATACCCCCGCCAGTGCCGAGCGGATGTTCCTCGGTCACATACTCGATCTGCAAACCCAGCTTCGACCCGTCGCCGAACTCCGCCTCGAATACCGCGGGCTTATACGACGTCCCCAGGATCACGTGCTCGATACCGGCCGCGGCGATCCGCGAAAGCAGATGGGTCAAAAACGGCAGCCCGGCGGTGGGCAGCATCGGCTTGGGCACCGACAGCGTCAGCGGGCGCAGCCGCGTTCCCTTGCCGCCGACCAAGATAACGGCATCAACGTCTTTCTCACGTGCGCCGCTCCTCCTCATCGCTTCGCTCTGCATCGTCGTCGGCGCGTCTCACGTGCGCCGCTCCTCCTCATCGCTTCGCTCTGCATCGTCGTCGGCGCGTCTCACGTGCGCCGCTCCTCCTCATCGCTTCGCTCTGCATCGTCGTCGGCGCGTCTCACGTGCGCCGCTCCTCCCGCCGCGAGCCGCGCACCATCAACCGCGAGCGCACCGCCAACCCGGACCGTATCGCCCAGCGCAGCGGGGCCCGCCGCCAGCCAGGATGCCGGTCGGCGAGATAGATGTAGGTGCTCTTGTGGTGGGCGGCCAGGTTGCTCGCCGACTCGCGTCCGGTGGCGTGGCCCTTGTGATGCAGCACCTCGGCCGACGGCACGTAGACGTTCAGCCAGCCCGCCTTGCCTAACCGGTCACCCAGGTCGACGTCTTCCATGTACATGAAGTAGCGCTCGTCGAAGCCGCCGATCTGCTCGAAGGCCGCGCGACGCACCAGCAGGCACGACCCCGACAGCCAGCCGACCGGCCGCTCGCTGGGTTCCAGCAGCTCTTGGCGGTAGGCCGTCGACCAGGGATTGTTCTTCCACAGCGGTCCGACGACGGCGTGCATGCCGCCGCGGATCAGGCTGGGCAGGTGGCGCGCCGACGGGTACACCGATCCGTCCGGGTCGTGGATCAGCGGGCCCAGCGTCGCCGCGCGCGGCCATCGCGCGGCAGCGTCCAGCAGCGCGTCGATGCTGCCGGGCCCCCACTGCACGTCCGGGTTGGCTACCACCACCCACTCGTCGGCATCTTCTGAGGCGTCGCCGATTTGCCTCATCGCCCGATTCACCGCGCCGCCGTAGCCGAGGTTGGCGCCGGTCGAGAACAGCCGCACGCCCGGATAGCGCTCGACCGCCGCCTGCGGCGCCCCGTCGGTGGAGCCGTTATCGGCCATCAGCACGCTCACGGGTCGCTCGGTCGCATGCGACAGCGACGCCAAAAACCGGTCCAGATGCGGACCCGGGGAGTAGGTCACCGTCACGACCGGCAGGACGTCACTCACGCGTAGAGGGTAACGGTCGCACGGAGAGAGCTTCGGTCAGCGCGTCGCGCCACGGCCGCAGCGGGGACAAGCCAGCCTGCTCGGACTGGTGACCGGACAACGCTGAATACGGGGGCCTCGGCGCCGGCCGCGGACTGTGCGCGCTGCTTACCGGCACTACCCGCGCCGGATCGGCGCCGACGCCCTCGAATACCGCGCGGGCCTGTCCGAAGCGAGAGACTTCGCCCTGATTGGCCGCGTGCACCAGCGACGCATGCACGTGCCCGTCGGCCACCTGCAGCAGCGCACCGACCAGGTCGGCGGCGTAGGTCGGTGAACCAACCTGGTCGTCGACCACCTCGACGATGCGATCGCCTGCGGCCAGCCGGCGCATGGTGGCGACGAAGTCCTTGCCGCTTCCGCCGGTGTAGACCCAGGCGGTGCGTACCACCACGGCCTCCGGCAACGCCGCCAGCACGGCCTGTTCGCCGGCTAGCTTGGTTCGGCCGTAGACGCTCAGCGGCGCTGGTGCATCGCTCGGCTCGTAGGGATGCGGCGGTGATCCGCCGAAGTCGCCGCTGAACACGTAGTCGGTGGAGATGTGGATCATCCGCGCGCCGACGCGCGCGCAGGCCTGGGCGATGCGCTCCGGGCCGGCCGCGTTGACCGCGTATGCCCGCTGCTCGTCGCCCTCTGCGCCGTCCACATTGGTATAGGCCGCGCAGTTGATCACCACGTCGCTGGCCTGCACGATCTGGTTCGCGGCCTGCGGATCGGTGATGTCCCACTGCGAGGACGTCAGCGCCAGCACGTCGCGTCCCTGCCGACCCGCTTGATCCGCCAATAAGGTGCCGACCTGGCCCCCCGCGCCGGTGATGACGATTCGCATGATCACGAGTCTGGCACGCCGCAGTCACGCTACCGGCCATACTGCTGTGACGAAAGTAGTCTGGAGTGATGCCTGCGCAAAGCGTGGTTCGTGTGATTGCAGCCGTGGCTGCCGTGGTGGTGGTGCTCGGTACCGGGGTGGCCTGGGGAAAGGTCCGCTCTTTCGAGGACGGCATCTACCACGTGTTCGCCCCGTCGCTGGGTCATGGCGGCGACGACGGCGCGCTCGACATCCTGCTGGTCGGCATGGACAGTCGTACTGACGCGCATGGCAACCCGTTGAGCCCCGAGGAATTGGCCAGCCTGCGGGCCGGTGACGAGGTGGCCTCCAACACCGACACCATCATCCTGGTCCGCATCCCCGACAACGGGAAGTCGGCGACCGCGATCTCCATTCCGCGGGACACCTACGTGTCAGCGCCCGGGCTGGGTAAGACCAAGATCAACGGCGTCTACGGCCAGACCAAGGAAGAGAAGCGGGTCAGCCTGGTCGAATCCGGTGTCGCGGCCGCCGAGGCCGAGGAAAAGGGCACCGAGGCCGGCCGCGAGGCGCTGATCAAGACCGTCGCCGACCTCACCGGCGTCACCGTCGACCACTACGCCGAGATCGGGCTGCTGGGCTTCTCGTTGATCACCGATGCCCTTGGCGGCGTCAACGTCTGCCTCAAAGAGCCAGTCTACGAACCACTTTCGGGTGCCGATTTTCCGGCCGGCTGGCAGAAGCTCAAGGGCCCGCAAGCGCTGAGCTTTGTCCGCCAGCGCCACGACCTGCCTCGCGGCGACCTGGACCGGGTGGTGCGCCAACAGGTGGTGATGGCCTCGCTGGCCCACCAGGTGATCTCCGGCAAGACGCTGTCCAGCCCGGCGACGATGAACCGGCTGCAACAGGCCATCCAGCGCTCGGTGGTGCTGTCATCAGGTTGGGACATCATGGATTTCGTTAACCAGCTGCAGAAGCTGGCCGCAGGCAAAATCGCCTTCGCCACCATCCCGGTGCTCGACGAATCGGGGTGGAGCGACGACGGCCTGCACAGCGTCGTGCGGGTCGATCCCCATCAGGTACAAGACTGGGTCGCAGGCCTGTTGCACGATCAAGCGCAGGGCAAGACCGAGGAGCTGGCGTACTCGCCCGGCAAGACCACCGCCAGCGTGCTCAATGACACCGACATCAACGGTCTCGCGGCTGCGGTGTCAGAAGTGTTGACCTCCAAAGGATTCGGCGCTGGTCAGGTCGGCAACAACGACGCAGCCCATGTGTCCAGCAGCCAAGTGCAGGCCGCCAAGTCCGACGATCTAGGTGCGCAAGCAGTGGCCAAAGATCTCGGCGGGCTGCCGGTGATCGCCAACACGTCGGTACCTCCGGGAACGGTTCGGGTGGTGCTGGCCAACGACTACACCGGCCCGGGCTCCGGTCTGGCCGACGGCCCCACCGCGATGGCGGCACACGCGTCCACCCAGAGCGCCGCCAACAGCGAGGCTCCCCCGCCCTCGCCGATCCTGACCGCCGGCTCCGAGCACCCCGAGTGCGTCAACTGACCGTGCCGGCGACGATGCAGAGCGAAGCGATGGGGAGGAGCGACACTTTGTGACCGTCACGCTCAGCGCAGCGATCCTTGACCCGATGCTGCGCGCCGATCCGGTCGGCCCGCGCATCACCTACTACGACGACACCACCGCAGAACGCATCGAGCTCTCCGCGGTGACGCTGGCCAACTGGGCGGCCAAAACCGGCAACCTGTTACGCGACGAAATGGGCGCCGGGCCGGCCAGCCGGGTGGCGGTGTTGCTACCGGCGCACTGGCAGACCGCTGCGGTGCTGTTCGGGGTGTGGTGGATCGGCGCGGATGCGGTGCTCGGCGACTCACCGGCGGACATTGCGCTGTGCACCATCGACCGGCTCGACGACGCCGACGCGACCGGCGCCGCCGAGGTGGCGGTGCTGTCGCTGGATCCGTTCGGCCGCCCGGTGGCCGATCTGCCGGTCGGTGTCACCGACTATGCGACCGCGGTGCGAGTGCACGGCGACCAGATTGTCGCCGAGCGCCAGCCCGGGCCGGCCTTGGCGGGCCGATCGGTCGACGAGGTGCTGGCCGCCTGCCAAAGATTCGCGGCAGCAAGGGGTTTGACGACCGGCGAGCGAGTTCTCTCGACGGCGTCCTGGGATGGACCGGACGACGTGATCGCGAACCTGCTGGCGGTCCTGGCGGTCGATGGGTCGCTGGTGCAGGTGGCCAACCCGGATCCGGCCGCGCTGCCGCGCAGGTTGGAGACCGAAAAGGTCACCCGGGTACTCGAGTAGTGGTCGTCTGATGTCGCGTCTGCGCTGACGGCGGCGACACGCTGAGCAGGCCCGCCCCCAACGCAGACTCGACGCCAGCGGTGCATCCTCGATGACCTCCCGAGCAATACATGTTGGTATCGCAATATTTGTATGTTAAGTTGGCGCCACGGCGAGACAGGAGGGTGTGGCGATGTTGGTGCACGGGCTTTTGGGCAAGGCGGCCGGAACGGTGGTAACCGGCCTGGTCGGGGTCAGCGCGTACGAGGTGCTACGCAAGGCCGTGGCCAAGGCTCCCCTGCACGACGCCGCCGTTACCGCCACCGAGTGGGGACTGCGCGGAACCCGACGCGCCGAGGAAGCAGCGGAGTCAGCCCGGCTGAAGCTGGCCGATGTGATGGCCGAAGCCCGCGAGCGCATCGGCGAGGAGGCGCAGCCTCCGGCGATCGGCAACCACGACCACGAGCACTGACGTGCGCGTCGTCTCGGACGCGGCCGGGCGGATGCGGGTACAGGTCCCCTGGGTGCGTTCGGATTCCCGGCGCGCCGTCGCGGTCGAAGAGGCGGTGGATCGGCAGAACGGGGTGCGTGCCGTGCACGCCTACCCGCACACCGGTTCTGTGGTCGTCTGGTATTCGCCGAGGCGTTGCGATCGTGAAGCGGTACTGACGGCGATCACCTCCGCTGAACACGTTGCCGCCGAACTGATTCCGGCCCGCACACCACGGTCGTCCGACGTCCGCAACGCCGAGGTGCTGCGCATGGTGATCGGCGGAGCAGCGCTGGCGCTACTCGGGTTGCGCCGCTACGCCTTCAACCGGCCGCCGCTGCTGGGCCCGAGCGGTCAGCTGGTCGCAACCGGCGCGACGGTGTTCATGGGCTATCCGTTCCTTCGTGGCGCGTTGCGTTCGCTGCGGTCCGGACGCGCCGGAACCGATGCGCTGGTGACCGCCGCGACCGTGGCCAGCCTGGTGCTGCGCGAGAACGTGGTGGCGCTCACCGTGCTGTGGCTGCTCAATATCGGGGAATACCTTCAGGATTTGACGTTACGGCGGACCCGACGGGCCATTTCGGATCTGCTGCGCGGCACCGCCGACACGGCATGGATCTTGGTCGCCGACGGCGAGCAAAAAGGCACAGAAGTACAGGTCCCGATCGATTCGATTCAGATCGGCGACGACGTCGTGATCCACGACCACGTCGCGATACCGGTCGACGGTGAGGTGGTCGACGGCGAGGCGATTGTCGACCAGTCGGCGATCACCGGCGAAACCCTGCCGGTCAGCATCCTTGCCGGGGCGACCGTGCACGCCGGTTCGGTGGTCCTGCGCGGGCGCCTGGTGGTTCGCGCTCGCGCCGTCGGCAACGAAACGGCCATCGGCCGCATCATCGCCCGGGTCGAAGAGGCACACCACGATCGGGCACCGATCCAAACCGTCGGCGAGAACTTTTCTGGTCGCTTCGTGCCAATCTCGTTCATCGTGTCCGCGATCACGCTGGCGATCACCGGAGACGTGCGGCGCGCAATGACCATGTTGCTGATCGCCTGCCCGTGCGCGGTGGGCCTGTCGACGCCGACCGCGATCAGCGCGGCGATCGGTAACGGCGCGCGCCGCGGCATCTTGATCAAGGGTGGCTCACACCTCGAGCAGGCCGGCCGGGCGGACGCGATCGTCTTCGACAAGACCGGCACGCTCACTGTCGGGCGTCCGGTGGTGACGAACATCATTGCGCTGCACAAAGACTGGCAGCCCGAGCAGGTGCTGGCCTATGCGGCCAGCTCGGAGCTGCACTCCCGTCACCCGCTGGCCGAGGCGGTGATCCGGTCGACCGAGGAACGCCGCATCATCATCCCGCCGCATGAGGAATGCGAAGTGCTGGTCGGACTCGGCATGCGGACCTGGGCCGACGGCCGGACGCTGCTGCTGGGCAGCCCGTCGCTGCTGCGGTCGGAAAGCGTCAAAGTGTCCAAGAAGGCCGCCGACTGGGTCGACAAGCTGCGCTGCCAGGCGGAGACCCCGTTGCTGCTTGCGGTGGACGGCACGCTGGTCGGGCTGATCAGCCTGCGTGACGAAGTCCGACCGGAAGCGCCGGATGTGCTGAAGAAGCTGCGCGCCAATGGAATCCGCCGCATCGTGATGCTCACTGGCGATCACCCCGACATCGCGATGGTGGTTGCCGCTGAGTTGGGCATCGACGAGTGGCGCGCCGAGGTACTGCCTGAGGACAAACTCGAAGTGGTACGCCAACTTCAGGACGAAGGCTACATCGTCGGCATGGTCGGCGACGGCATCAACGACGCGCCGGCGTTGGCGGCCGCGGATATCGGGATTGCCATGGGCCTGGCCGGCACCGACGTCGCGGTCGAGACCGCCGATGTCGCGCTGGCCAACGATGATTTGAATCGCCTGCTCGACGTGGGGGACCTGGGTGCTCGCGCGGTCGAGGTTATCCGGCAGAACTACGGCATGTCGATCGCGGTCAACGCGGCCGGGCTGTTGATCGGCGCGGGCGGCGCCTTATCGCCGGTGCTGGCGGCGATCCTGCACAACGCGTCGTCGGTGGCCGTCGTCGCCAACAGTTCCCGGCTGATCCGCTACCGGTTGAACTAGCCTCATGCGACAATGTCGCCCGTAAGGCGATGACGATGTAGGAAGCCGGTGTGAATCCGGCGCGGTCCCGCCACTGTCATCGGGGAGCGAACCTCACTAGCCACGGCTCGTGCTTTTTAGGAGCTGGAAGGCGAGGCGAGCAGCGATCCGAGAGCCAGGACACTCGCGTCGTCGCATCCTGCAACCCGGGGCGGTCGACCCCGAGAGAGCTGACGGACGTCCATGGCTCGTCGTTCTTGCGTGGCGCTGTTCGCCGAACTCGCCGATATCAGTCCATATTTCGCGGTAGGCACGGGCCCCGTCGATGACGGCTGGCGCCCCCTACAGCAGCTGTACACCGACACCGCACTGCTCGGCGGGATCATCGGCCGCGTACAGGCACGCATGGAAGGCACCGAGCAGCGGGTCGCGGCGTCAACGTTCTTCCTCGGCTTCGCCGCCCGGCTGTGGTCAATCGGCCTCGGCGCGCTGGCCGGACATCGACTGCTCGTCGACCTGGACGCCGAGTATCTGCTGTTTCGGGAGGCCGGAGGCCAAATTCAGCTGCATATCGAACATCCCCTCGCCTGGCAGGGTGACGATCTGGAGCCGATGCTGGCCGACATGGTGCTCGAGTCGCACTTGGCGCCGCTTAGCACGGCACTGCACCGACTCGGGCCGATCTCGGACAAGCTGTTGCGGGGCAATGCGGCCTCGGCCCTGCTCGGCGCCGCGCGTGTCTTCGACCGCAGGGCCAGCGCCGGTCCGGGATGGCAGGTGGCACGCAGATTGTGCGTTGATCAAAGGCTTTCGGCCGCAATTCATTTCAACGAAGCTGGCTACCGCCGGACCAGCTGCTGTCTGTTCTACCGTGCGCCCCGCGCCGGGCTGTGCGGCGACTGCGTGCTCACCAGCATGCCCGGCAAGGGTAAGCAGGCGATGCCGTGACCGATCCGAACCCCGCGGTCGTGGACGCCGAGGACGTTGGCCGCGAACAACTTTGGCCGCTACCCACCGACGAGCAAAGCCTGCTCGATCTGATCCACCTGTGCTTCGACGAGTACTGGGACGAGATCTGGTTCGGCGTGCTGGTGCAGGGCGCGGCGTGGGAAGTCGCGGCCCCGAATCCACCCCAGCGCATCTCGATGCACGACGGGTACGCCACCGTCGACTTCGGCCGTTGGCATTTCCACCTCTGCATCGGCGAGCACCGGGAAAGCGGACCCGAGCTTGGCCGCATCCGCGGGTGTTCACGCGCCGAGCTGTATCGACGCATCGGCGACGACGGGTCCCCGACGTCATGGGGTGTGCGCCTTTACAACGGCCGCGACGAACAACTGATGACCCTGAAGCTGCCCAACCCGTTCTTGACCAACGATCAGCAGCTGCGCGACCAGCCGGCCTGGGAGCAGCTGCAACTGTGGGACCGCTTGCGGGCTAAGTACCTGAGCCTGGGACCCGACCCGCTTGACGCTCCGGCAAGGGTTTTCAGCATGGCTGAGGGAGTTGTGCGATGACGGCACCGATTTGGATGGCCGCACCGCCAGAAGTGCATTCCGCATTGCTGAGCAGCGGCCCGGGCCCCGGCTCGTTGCTAGCGGCCGCCGGGGCGTGGAGTTCGCTGAGCACCGAATACGCCGAAGCGGCCGCAGCACTGACCGTGGTGTTGGGCGGCGTGCAAGCCGGAGCCTGGCAGGGTCCGACCGGGGAGGCGTATGCGGCCGCCCATGCGCCATACCTCGAATGGCTGATGCAGGCCGGCGCCGATGCCGCCGCGACTGCCGCGCAGCACGAAACCGCGGCCGCTGCCTACGTCAGCGCGCTGGCGGCCATGCCGACACTCGGTGAGCTGGCCGCCAACCACGCCACCAATGCAGTGCTGTTGGCGACGAATTTCTTTGGTATCAACACGATTCCGATCGCACTGAACGAGGCCGACTACGCGCGGATGTGGGTTCAGGCCGCAACGGTGATGAGCACCTATCAGGGCGTCGCCACCGCGGCGTTGGCGGCAGCACCGCAAACCCCACCGGCGCCGCAGATCGTGAAGGCCACCGCGGCCGCGGCCACCCCCGCCGACTCCAGCTCGCCACCCCCCGACACCGAGGATCAATGGCTGCAGTGGCTACAAGACATCGGCTACACCGATTTCTACAACAACGTCCTGCAGCCGTTGATCAGCGATCTGCTGAACAACCCCTACATTGCATCGCTCTTGTCCGGATTCGATCCGTATCTGGCCGAGCTCGGTAATCCGCTGATCTTCCTCGACCCGTTCAACATCGCGTTCGCGCTCGGCTACCCGATGGATATCGGTTCATATGTCGCCTTTCTGTCAGAGACGTTCGCCTTCATCGGGGCGGATCTCACGGCAGCATTCGCATCGGGCAATCCCGCAACAATGGGTCTCGCTCTGGTGTTCACCACCGTCGAAGCCATCGGCACGATCATCACTGACACCATCGCCTTGCTGAAAACGCTGCTCGAGCCGGCTCTGTTGTTGATCCCGACATTCCTGCCGCTGGTGACCCTCCCGTTGGCTCCGTTGGCAATCGTCCCCCTGGGCGCGAGCGGCTTGGCGGGATTGGCGGGTTTGGCCGGGTTGTACGGCCTACCTGCGATGCCCATTGCCGCTATCCCGCCGCCCGTGGCCTTGGCGCTGGCACCAACCCCACCCCCTATCCCGGCTCCGGCTCCCGCACCCGTCCCGGCGCCGGCACCCGCTGTGGCGCCGGCACCCACCGCTGCGGGCGCTCCGCCGCCAACACCATCGACACCTCCGGGGGTGGTCACTGCGCAGGGCCTCGGCTACATGGTCGGTGGCCTGACCGCGGCCGCGCGGAGGACGGCAGGCAACAGCGCCAAGACGACGGCGCCGGAGCCCCACGCCGCCGCGATCCCAGCAGTCGCGGCCGGACCCGAAGCGCCGAACCAAGCGCGGCGCCGCCGTCGAGCCAAGGCGGAAATGGTCGGCCGCGGTTACGAATACATGGATCTGGAGCCAGAGCCGAGGGTGGCGCCCTCGGACCGGGATGCGGGACCGCTCGGTTTCCGCGATACCGCATCCAAGCAAACTGCCGCAGCGGCGGGATTGACCACGTTGGCCGACGATGAGTTCGGCGGGGGCCCGCGCGTGCCGATGATGCCGGGCACCTGGAACACCGACCCTCCGGCCGAGGATTAGCATCGGCGGTTGTGATGCGCCAGGCCTATGCTCACGACGCGGTAGTAGCGATGCAACGTGGCGGCAGTCCTGACGCCCTCGGCGGCGCAATCACGATCGCGCTATGCGGGCACTGGGACCATCCGTCGCCATGCCCCCTCGCGCCGCACTATGTCGCGGCTCTTCCAGACGGCGAAAACATCACGCTGCGAATACTTTTCGCTACCGACCCGGCCAACGAGCGTCGCGTCCGCACCCTGATCGGCGACGCGCTCACCGCCGGACAGCTGACCGGCCCCGACGGCGGAGTCAGCACCTCGCAGCTGCGATCTGCTGTCGCCGGTGACGTGCGGCCGGAGGAGCAGGACCACGCCGCCGCGCTGATCGCCCACGGGCTTGACGCGACGTAGGTCAAAAGCCGCGTGGCCGGCACGGCGAAACTGCTAGCCTGCGCGCAATCGCGGGTGGGGGGCCGAACCCACGAAGCGAGGAGGCAGCCATGAGACATACCCGGCCTCGTCTGCTGGCTGTTACCTCGGCTACGAATACGTGGTGATCGAGAGCGCACTTGCGGCGATCAACGCCGACTTCCAGAGCCTGATCCCGTGATGGTCGGCCGCGACGTGCTCACGCACCTGCCTGATCTTGGGCCGATCGGCTTCTCAGCTCGCGTTTGAGGATCTTTCCGCCCACCGGACTGCGCGTACAGCAGCAGCGAGAAGGCTTCCAACCCGAGGCGCCGGGCCGTTCTTGCCAGCAATGTCATCAGGTCGATGCTGCCGTCGGGCTGCGCCATCGATTAGGGCGCAACGCCACCGTCCCCGAAGGTCTTTGGTCACCTCACCTGGCGGCCGGCAAGCGACTAGCAGCCGCAGTCTTCGCCGCGCCATGACCTGGCGCCTTGCCAGATGGCCGCAGCCGCGATGCCCAGGCCGATCACCGGATCGAACCACCAGCAGCCCGGCCAACTGGCCGTGACGGCAAGGCCGACGAGAACCGCAGCGGCTTGCGCACCACACAGATAGTTCTGGGTGCCTTCACCGGCGGTGGCCGCTGACCCCAAACGCACGGCCAAGATCTGCTTGGCCCGTCCCAGGATCGGCATCAGCACCAAAGAGGCGGCCGTCAGCGCCATACCGATCACCGAGGTGTCAGCGTGATGCGCATCAACCAAGTCGTGCAGAGATTCCGCGGCGATATAGGGAGCCGTCATCCAGAACGACAATGCAACACCGTGCTGAGCGCGCCGTTCCGCGGTCTCGGACAATTTGCGCGAGCCGGAGAACCGCCAGGCCACCATGGCACTGGCCAGCGCCTCGGGCACGCTGCCCAACGCCCACCCGGTCAGCGCGATCGATCCGACCACCAGGCCCTGCCATAGCCCGACGACACCCTCGGCGAGCATCGCCGCCATGCTGACCCACGCCAGCAGCCAGGCCCAGCGCGCACGACGATGCCAGGCTGCATCTCGCAGCGCCGCATGCCCGGATTCCGTGCAGCAGTCGTGCTCCACGAGTCCAGCTGCAGTGCCGACCGGATCGGAGTTAGTCACCATGCGATGTTAAACGTTGCGCTGCCAGAAACCGACGTCATGCCTCGGTGGCGGGCCGCAGTATCGCCAGGTACCGGCGTGACACTAACGTGCTCTTATGGTGGATTTTGCTCTGCGCTCGTGCGGATTGCGGGGGCACGCAACGTTTGCTCCCGACGAGCCGGGGCTTCGGGAGCGCTTGAAGGCCGAAACTCCCGCCGGAGAGGCGTGGCGGTGTCTGCGGTGCGAGACTTTCGTGGTTGGCCCGCCGCGGCGCAGCGGCCCGGCGAATACCGCGCCGGAGATTCCACGCGGGCGAATGCTGCGTGATCGGACGTTGATGCGAGCGCTCGCGGTGGAACGCGCGTTTCGCTGCCTGGTTTTCTTGCTGATGGCGGCGGGCGTGTTCAAGGTCAACGGGTCACGCGACCGGTTGCGCCACGCGTTCGAGCAAGACCTACCGCTGCTCAAACTGGTCGCGAACCAGATCGGCTGGAATACCGAGAATTCCAAGATCATTCACCATATCGCGCAAGCATTCGCGCTGTCCCCGTCAACGCTGACGTGGATCGCCGCGGGTCTTGCCGGCTATGCGGCGATCGAGCTTGTCGAAGCTGTCGGGTTGTGGCTGATGCAACGGTGGGGCGAGTACTTCGCAGTGATCGCGACCAGCGTCTTCCTTCCTCTTGAGATCTACGAGCTAACGGAGAGGATCACCGCCGTTCGGCTTATTGCGCTGGTCATCAACATCGTTGCGGTCATCTGGCTGTTGTGGAGCAAGCGGCTGTTCGGTCTGAACGGCGGCGGCAAGGCTTACCGAGAAGAGCATGAAACAGCGAGTTTGTTGAGCGTGGAACGCGCGGGTCTACCCGAGAGCGCCGCCGCTGCAACATCGTGAACGAAATTACGCCGCGAGCGGATCAATCCATCGGACGCCGGAAAATCGGCTGAAGTCCACGTCGGTGGAACACAGTTCGGCGCCGTGTTCAATGGCCAAAGCGGCCAGGTGCGCATCGCTGGTCAGATTCCCTGCTGCGCCAAGCGGTTTGAGTAAGCCGCGGAGCACACTTGGATGGCGATCGGTCGGATGCACGATGGTCACGCACGGTTGGGCCAACCATCCGTCAACGATGTCGAACGACTCATCGACAGTCAGCGGCCGGGCAAAAACTGCCGAACGCGTCGATAGCCGCAGGAAACCAACGAGGACCTGCCAGGCGAAAGCAACAGTGTCTGAGCCAGAGAGGGTTTGATCGAGCCAGCCCCGCGCCGGATCATGACGCGGCGACGACTGATCCACTGCGTAGATGAGGACATTCAGGTCCAGCAGCCTCATTTGCGGAGCGCGAGTTTACGAATGATCTCCTGGTCCTCGTCGGCTGCCGCTACTGCCAATGCCTTATCCACGTCGAATCCCGCGCGCAGCCCCATATCCCGACTCGGCGTTTGATACCGCCGCTGGGCCGGTTCACTGCCCAGTCCGCGTCGTACGGCGTCATTGAGCGTTGCCTTGAAAGACGTTCCCCGCTCGCGCGCCACCCGCTGCAGCGCGGCGACCACGTCAGGATCGAGCGTCACTGTGGTCCGCATGCTGACATCATAGCAGCAATTAGTATGCTGTCATGATGCTATCCCAGTGCAACCAGCGCGTTCCGGCGTCTCGTTAGATTGGGGTGCAACAATCGCTCGCAGCCACGGAAGGGTCAAACGATGCCACGTAGCGACAACGACACCTGGGATCTGGCGACCAGCGTGGGGGCGACCGCAACGATGGTCGCGGCAGGCAGAGCCCGAGCCAGCAGGGCCGACCATCCGATTATCGAGGACCGGCTCGCCCAACCGCTGGTGAAGGCGGTCGGCGTCGCCTTCTTCACCCGCTGGGCAACCGGTGAACTCGACCCGGCCGACGTCGACATCCCCGACCACCCATGGGGCATGCAGCCGATGACCAATCTGCTGGCGGTGCGCACCCGCCTCATCGACCAGTTCGTCGCCGACGCGGTGGCAGCCGGCGTCCAGCAGGCGGTGATATTGGCCTCCGGCCTGGATGCTCGCGGCTACCGGATGTCCTGGCCGTCAGGGGCCACGGTGTTCGAGATCGACCAGCCGCAAGTCATCGAATTCAAGACGGCGACGCTGGCCGCGCTGGGCGCCGAGCCGACGGTCGACCTGCGGGCGGTGCCGATCGACCTGCGCGACGACTGGCCCGCGGCGCTTCGGCAGGCCGGCTTCGACGCGGGGCGGCCGACCGCGTGGATCGCCGAAGGGCTACTGGGGTTTCTGCCTCCAGAGGCTCAAGATCGCTTGTTGGACAACATCACCGCGCTGAGCGCCGACGGCAGCCGACTGATCGCGGAGATCTTCTGGAACTCACCAGAGTCCGTGCAGATCATGCACACCGCGGCGCAGAAGTGGTACGAGCACGGCCTGAATGCTCACATCGATGATCTGTGGTACGGCGGCGAACGTCATGACGTCGCGACCTATCTGAACGAGCGCGGCTGGCAGACAGTGCGGGCCCCGGTTCGGGAACTGTTGGCCGACGCCGGATTGCCGGTGCCCAAGCGCAACGACGATCAGGACGACAACTATTTGTGTACCGCAACATTGGACGCACACTGATGGCCGACGGACCCAAGCCACTCGACGGTTATCGGGTGCTCGATTTCACCCAGAATGTGGCTGGGCCGCTGGCCGGACAAGTACTCGCCGATCTGGGTGCCGAAGTCATCAAGGTGGAGGCACCCGGCGGGGAGGCCGCACGACACATCACGTCCATTCTGCCGGGGCGCCCCCCGCTCGCGCCGTACTTCCTGCCCAACAACCGGGGCAAGAAATCGGTGGCCGTGGATCTGACGACCGAGCAGGGCAAGCAACAGGTGTTACGGCTCGCCGATACCGCCGACGTCATTCTCGAGGGGTTCCGCCCTGGAGTGATGGAGAGACTTGGCCTGGGCCCCAACGACTTACAACCACGCAACCCCAAACTGATCTATGCCCGCGTGTCGGCGTTCGGCGGCAACGGCCCGCATGGTGACCGGCCGGGAGTCGACCTCATGGTCGCAGCCGAAGCCGGCATGACCACCGGAATGCGCACGCCCGACGGTAAACCACAGATCATCCCGTTTCAGCTTGTCGACAATGCCACCGGACACGTGCTGGCCCAGGCGGTGCTGGCCGCCCTGCTCAATCGCGAGCGGCAGGGAGTGGCCGACGTCGTCCGCGTCGCGATGTACGACGTCGCCGTGTCGCTGCAGGCCAACCAGCTCACCATGCACCTGAACCGGCCGAGCGGGCCTAAGTCACCTTCAACCACCAAGCAGCGCAAGCGAGTTGGCTTTGCGACGCAGCCGTCAGACGCGTTCCGTGCCGCCGACGGCTATGTCGTCCTCAGCGCCTACGTCCCCAAACACTGGGACATATTCTGCCGGGCCATCGACCGTCGGGATCTGCTCGACGACGAGCGGTTCGCCGACCAGCGTTCGCGGGCGATCAACTACGCCGAGTTGACCGACGAACTGGAGTCGACGCTGACCACCAAACCCGCCGAAGAGTGGGTGAAACTGTTGCGCCACAACGGGCTCATGGCCTGCCTGCCGTACAGCTGGAAGCAGGTCGTCGATACTCCGCTTTTCGCTGAGAACGACCTCGCGCTTGAGGTCGGCAGCGGCGACGATGCGGTCACGGTGGTTCGCACGCCGGCCCGCTACGCCACGTTCACCGCAGCCGCCACCGAGCCGCCGCCGGCCCTGGGCGAACACAACGACGACTTTTTGGCCGCGACTTAACCCTCGGTACGCCCAGCACACGCGGTCCCCTCCGATGCCGGTCCGACGCATGCCTCGAATCTGAAGTGCCTATGCCGAAAACACTGTCGGCTCAGGCAGCCCCGGAACTGACCAGCAGTCGAGCGGGGCTGCGGCCAAGCACCTGGCGCCATGGAATGTCGGCGGGGTCCTCAATGAGGCGCAATGGGGGATGATCCGCGGCGAGTACGGAGCGCACGCTCTCTTCGACCGCGATCTTGGCCAAGGCGTGGCCCACGCAGTAGTGCGTGCCGGCACCGAAGTTGACCAATCGGGGTGTGTCATGCCGCGAAAATCGGTCGGGGTCGAATTGATCGGGCTGGCACCACGCCGACGCATCGCGGCACGCCGAAGCGATGCAGAGGAAGACCGTCGAGCCTGCCTGAATTGTCTTGCCGTACAACTCAATCGGCTCCACGGCCGTGCGAGGAATGAACGGGATACTAGGCTCCATGCGCATAGTTTCTGCGACTGCGCTTGCTAGCCGGGCCTCGTCTTGATCCACGCCGGCGAGTTCGTCACGGTGCGCCAATGCCACCAGAATGCTGCAGGGTATTTGGCTCCCGGCCGTATCATGTCCCGCCACAAGCAGGTTGGCGATCATCGCGACAGTTTCGTCATGGGTGAGGCGCTCGCCGTCAGCCTCAGCTGCGAGCAGTGCAGTAATGAGATCCTGTCCCGGCGCTTTGCTACGACGCGTCGTTAATTCATCGACATAGCTTTGAAGTTCCGCGAGTGCGGTTGTTGCGGAAGCGATTTGCTCGGGCGTCATCACCAAAAATACTGGACTCAGGGCGTCGAGCCAGTGTGAGAACACCGGGACGTCGATGTCGGGAACGCCAAGCAGGCGGCACATAAGCCGGGTGGCCAAAGTTGAGCACGCATCAACAAGGTCGCCGCCCTGGCGAGTCGAAGCTACGGCGTGAGCGGCCATATCGGCAGCCGGCGCGCGCAGCGCCTCGACGGACCGGGGGGTGAACGCCCGGGAAACCAGCGATCGGATGCGGCGGTGGTAGTCGCCCTCGGTGGTGAACATCAAGCTGCCGTACCAGTCCCGCAGGCATCCGTCGGTGATGCCCATCATGTCGAACAACGCCAGGCCGATTCCCTCAAGTCGCTGATCGTGCGCCAGAGCTTCGACATCGCGTTGGCGCAGTACGACGGTGGCGCCGGTCGATACATCCGAGGCCAACGGCCCCTGCCTCGCGGCGTCACGCAGCATATTGTGCAGGTCAGCTCCGAAGGTGCCGGTCAGGTCGACCGGATTTTCAATATCCATCTCGGCCTTTTGACCGTTTCCACGAGTCCCCGCTTAGCCGATAGCGGGAAGCACGCCTATTTGAGTCAGCACGGCTGCAAAGTCCATATAGACCTTCTCGCATAAGAGTCGGTCCTCGTCGAACTCGAAGATCGCGGCAACCGGAACCTCCACTCGGCGTCCGGTGGGTGCGATGCCCGCCCATTCGCCATCATGGGTTCCCGTGATCAGCGTTTCACCGAACACGGCGTCGTCGGCATGGCGTATCGACTTGATCTCGGCGTGCAGATCGGGAAAGCCGTTCATCAAGGCTTGCAGCAACTCCCGAACGGCCGCTTCACCGTCGCTGGGCTGTCCGTTCACCTCGTAACGCGGATGGTCAAAAGTGGCGATTGTCGCTTCGACGTCGTGTCGGTTTTCCGCGTCGGCATGTTGCCTGACGATTTCCTCTCGGCGCTGACGAAGACCGGTGATGTTGTCGACCGCTGTCATTAGTGGGCCTCCTCGCGATGGCTAGCCAGTTGGCTGTGACTGTAGAACACATGTGAAATAGCCGGGCAGCTTTGCGAGCGTCGGGGTGTGGACTGTGTAACCGCGTTCTTCGAAGGCCGCCCGCGCGGGATCCCAACTGCCGCCGCGGGCCCACGCGCCGTGGATGAGAACGACGTGCTTGGTGCTGGATATGAGGCTAAGGATGACAGCCAACGGGTCAGACAGTGCCCGTGAGCCTTACGTCGTTTTGGCGGGAAAGGGGCCGGCGAGTGGTTGCGCCTCGTCGACTGCATGGCAAGGACACCATCGGTATAACCCAACGCTAGGCACGGGGCTCACAGATGACGAGGGGGATTTCCCGGTCGGTATTGCGCTGATAGCCGCCATAGCCCTTGTAAGCGGCCACCGCCGCCGGCCACAATGTCGCCCTCTCATCCGGACTGGCCGTCCGTGCCCGCATCGGCACAGTGCGATCGTCAACGGTAAGCAGGACATCGGGATTGGCTACAAGGTTCTTGTACCAGTCGGGGTGATCTTGCGAGCCGCCCTTGGACGCGACCAGGACGATTCGCTGCTCATCGTGGACAGGAGTAGTCAGCATCGTCGAGTACGCCTTGCCCGATTTGCGGCCAGTGGTGTGCAACTCGACTGTTTTCATGCCCAATATCTTGTGGGGGAAGCGGCCCCCGGTCAGCTTGAGCAGACTGCGATGGCCGTTCTCGAGTAACCAGGATCCGGCGGCGAGAACGGGATCGGGTGTACGCATTCGTGTTCCTTTCGGTCGATCCCTCGACCGGTTTCGGCATGGAATTCTGGCCGAGCACAACGCCAATCAGCGCAGCAATGCGCGAGACATCACCACGCGCTGAATCTGGTTGGTGCCCTCGTAGATTTGGGTGATCTTGGCGTCGCGCATCATCCGCTCGACCGGGAAGTCGCTGGTGTAGCCCGCACCGCCGAACAGTTGCACGGCATCGGTGGTGACTTCCATGGCCACGTCGGAGGCGAAGCATTTCGACGCCGCGGAGATGAAGCCCAGATTCGACTCACCGCGTTCGGCCCGGGCGGCAGCGCTGTAGACCATCAACCGTGCCGCCTCCACTTTCATCGCCATGTCGGCCAGCATGAACTGGATGGCCTGGAAGGTGCTGATGGATTCGCCGAACTGCTTGCGGTCCTTGGTGTATGCGATCGCGGCGTCCAGTGCGCCCTGGGCGATGCCCACTGCCTGAGCGCCGATCGTCGGGCGGGTGTGATCCAGGGTGGCCAGCGCGGTCTTGAAACCGGTGCCGGGTTCGCCGATGATCCGATCACCCGGGATGCGGCAGTTCTCGAAGTACAGCTCGGTGGTCGGCGAGCCTTTGATCCCCAGCTTCTTCTCTTTCGGTCCGACGCTGAAGCCTTCGTCGTCCTTGTGCACCATGAACGCCGAGATGCCGTTGGCGCCCTTGCCCGGGTCGGTCACCGCCATCACCGTGTACCAGGTCGACTTGCCGCCGTTGGTGATCCAGCACTTGGCGCCGTTGAGGATCCAGTCGTCGCCATCGGCCTTGGCCCTCGTGCGCATCGACGCCGCGTCGCTGCCGGCCTCCCGCTCCGAGAGCGCATACGACGCCATCGCCCCGTCGGAAGCCAGCGTCGGCAACACCTGCTTCTTCAACTCCTCCGAGCCCCGCAAGATCAGGCCCATGGTGCCCAGCTTGTTCACCGCGGGGATCAGCGACGCGGAGGCGTCGACGCGAGCCACTTCCTCGATCACGATGCAAGCCGCCACCGAGTCCGCGCCCTGACCGCCGTACTCCTCGGGCACGTGGACGGCGTTGAAACCGGACGCGTTGAGCGCCGACAGCGCCTCCTCGGGAAACCGCGGTTTCTCGTCCACGTCCGCGGCGTGCGGGGCGATCTCTTTTTCCGCTAGCGCGCGAATCGCAGCTCGCAGCTCGTCGTGCTCCTCAGGCAGCTTGAACAGATCGAATGACGGATGTCCGGCCCACTGAGCCATCCTGGCCTCCTTTGGCTACTCGCCGGTAACTTTACCCTGACGTTCCTTCAGTGCCGCATCCTTGGCCAGCACCGACTCGGCAAGCTGGTCCTGAAATGCCACGATCCGGCCCCGCAGGGCCGGATCCGAAACCGCCAAAATGCGGACCGCCAACAGGCCCGCGTTGCGTGCTCCCCCGATCGACACGGTGGCCACCGGCACCCCGGCCGGCATCTGTGCGATGGACAGCAGCGAGTCCAGGCCGTCGAGCCGCGCCAGCGGCACCGGGACCCCGATCACCGGCAGCGGCGTCGCCGAGGCCACCATGCCCGGCAGGTGGGCGGCACCGCCGGCACCGGCGATGATCACCTCGATGCCGCGGTCGGCCGCGCCTCGTGCGTAGTCGAGCATCCGCCCAGGTGTGCGGTGCGCGGAGACCACACCGACCTCGTAGGAAACGTCGAACTCGGCCAGTGCTTCGGCGGCGTCGGCCATCACCGACCAATCGCTGTCGCTGCCCATGATCACCCCGACGCGGGGCTGAGCCTGCTGGGTCATATCCGCCGCTCCTCCCCATCGCTTCGCTCTGCATCGTCGCCGGCGCGGCCATGCGGATCCCATCCGTCCGTCCACTGCCCGTGCGACAACCAGTGTGCCGCCAGCTCGGCACGATCGCGCAGATTCGCCAGGCTCGCGAGTTCATCACCGAGAAAGTTGACGTGACCGATCTTGCGGCCCGGCCGTTCGCCCTTGCCGTAGAGGTGAACCCGGGCGTCGGGCATCCGCGCGAACAGATGGTGCAGTCGCTCGTCGACGGTCATCGTCGGCGTTTGCGTGGCACCCAGCACGTTGGCCATCACCGTCACCGGCACCGTGGCGTCGGTGTCGCCGAGCGGGTAGTCGAGTACCGCGCGCAGGTGCTGCTCGAACTGGCTGGTTCTGGCCCCATCCATGGTCCAGTGTCCGGAATTGTGTGGCCGCATTGCCAATTCATTGACCAGCAGCTGTCCTTCGACTGTCTCGAACAGCTCGACGGCCAGCACCCCGACCACGCCGAGGTCGGCCGCCAAACGCAGCGCCAGCTGCTGGGCCGCGGCGCCCACGTTGTCGGGCAGCGCCGGCGCCGGCGCGATCACGAGTACACAGATGCCGTCGCGCTGCACGGTCTCGACCACCGGCCACGCCGCGCCCTGCCCGAACGGCGAGCGCGCCACCAGCGCCGAGAGTTCGCGGCGCATCGCGACCCGCTCCTCGATCAACACCGGCACGCCGGAGTCCAGAAACTGACCCGCGATCGAGCGGGCCTCCGTGACGTCGGCTGCCATCCGCACCCCGCGACCGTCGTAGCCGCCGCGGACCGCTTTGACCACCATCGGCCCGTCGACCCGGCCGACAAACGCTTGGACATCGTCAAGCCGTTCCACCGCCGCGTAACGCGGCACCGGAGCCCCCAGCGCCTCCAGGCGTCGGCGCATGACGAGTTTGTCCTGGGCGTGCACCAGCGCCTCCGGTGGCGGGGCCACGTTGACACCCTCGGCGACCAGCTTCTCGAGCAGCTCGGTTGGGACGTGCTCATGGTCGAAGGTCAGCGCGTCGACACCGGCCGCGACGCGACGCAGGTCGTCGAGGCTGGTGTGCGAGCCGATCACCACATCCGGGCTCACTTGAGCGGCCGGGTCGTCGGCGTCGGCGGCCAGCACCCGCAGGCTCTGACCCAGGGCGATCGCGGCCTGATGGGTCATCCGGGCGAGTTGGCCGCCGCCGACCATCGCGACTTTGGGTCCGGCGGTGGGGGTACTCGGCACAGCAATTATGGTGTCATGCCCGCTGAACGGCGTGTTTACCGACGGTGACAGCGTCATTGGGCAGGCGTAGCACATAGTACGTACACTGCGACATTGTGTCCTTTGCCGATGCCACGATCGCACGGTTACCGCGGCTGGTCCGTCCGTACGCCGAACGCCATCACGAACTGATCAAGTTCGCGATCGTCGGCGCGACCACGTTTGTCATCGACTCGGCGATCTTCTACACGCTCAAGCTGACGATTTTGGAGACCAAACCGGTGACCGCGAAGGTCATCGCCGGCATCGTCGCGGTCATCGCGTCGTACGTCTTGAACAGGGAGTGGAGCTTCCGGGACCGCGGCGGTCGTGAGCGCCACCACGAGGCGCTGCTGTTCTTCGGAGTCAGCGGCGTGGGCGTGCTGCTGAGCATGGCGCCATTGTGGATCTCCAGCTACGTCTTGCAGCTGCGGGTGCCGATGGTGTCGTTGACCGTGGAGAACATCGCCGACTTCATCTCGGCGTACATCATCGGCAACTTGCTGCAGATGGCGTTCCGCTTCTGGGCGTTCCGGCGCTGGGTGTTCCCCGACGAATTCGGCCGCAGCCAGGAGGAGGCGCTGGAGTCTGCCCTTACCGCCGGCGGCTTCGCCGAGGTGCTCGAGGACAACTTCGAAGAGGGCGGCTTGCGAAGCGGGAATGTCACGCTGCTGCGGGCTTGGCGGTCGCGCCGCAGTCGGCCGGATCAGCTAGGCGATTCCTCGGATCCGAGGGTGTCGAAAACCTCGTGATACAGCAGCGCGTGGACCTGCTCCACGCGCGGAATGTCGTAGAACTCCAATGGGTCTTGTGACGCCGACTCGACGATCAGCGTGCCGGTGCGCAAGATGCGATCGACCAGCCGGTGGCGGAACTCAACGCTGTTGATCCGGGCCAGCGGGATGTCGATCCCGCTGCGGCTGAGCACCCCGTGCCGGAACATCACTCGCCGGTCGGTGATCACGAAATGGGTGGTCAGCCAGTTCAGGAACGGCCAGAGCGTGAGCCAGCCGATAACGATCAGCCAGACCGCCCCGATGACGGCGAAGATGACCCTTTTGGCGTTCGGATCCCAGGTGGTGCTGTTGACGACCGCGGAGCCGAACGACGCGGCCGCGCTCGCCAGGATCAGCACGACTACCGGCCAAAAAAGTCGCTTCCAGTGCGGATGCCGATGCAAGACCACCTGCTCGTCGCCGGCCAGCACGTTATCGGGGTAGCCCACGCTGGCACTTTAAACGCTGCGGCGTAGGTGCGTGATGTCTCCGGCCGAGATCGCCACCGTCTCGCCGCCGGTGTCGACGCACAGCCGTCCTGTCTCGTCGATGTCCCGGGCGACCCCGACAACTTCCCGATTGCCGGGCAAGATGGCCTTGACCCGGGTATTCAAAGTCACGCTGTGGCGGTGATAGTGCGCAATCAGTTCCGGGTCGCCGCCACCCGCGCTGCGCCAGGCGTCGATACGGCTGGCGAGCTCGCGAAGTATGCGGTGCGCCAACGTGTTTCGATCGGTCACCGATGAACCCAGCATCAGCAGCGACGTGGCCGCCGGATCGGGTGCCTCGTCGGCGGTCAACGTCACGTTGAGCCCCAGCCCGACGACGATCACCGGCGCCGGCGCCGCGACTTCGGCGAGAATCCCGGCCAGCTTGCCATCGTTGACCAGCACATCGTTCGGCCACTTCAGCCCCGCGGTCACCCCGGCGACCGCGGCCAGCGCCTCGACGACGGCGACGCCGGTCAGCAGCGGCAACCATCCCCAGCCCGACCGCGGGACCGACGCCCCGCCGACCCCGACCGACAACGCGATCCCGGTGTGCGGCGGCGCGGACCACTGACGACCGTGCCGCCCGTGGCCGGCATTCTGGAATTCCGCAAGCAGTACCGATCCGTCGATGTCCTCGCCCGCGGCCGCCCGTGCCAGCAGGTCGGCGTTGGTCGAGCCCGTCTCGGCCACCACATCGAGCCGGCGCCACGGCAGACCCGGCCCGATCAGACCGTCGCTGATCGCTGATGCATCTAACGGCGGGCGATCTATGGCGTCGGCTGGCACAGTGCTGTCCTCTTTTGCTCGAGCGGGGTCATCGAGTGTGCATTCTGGGCTTCCACTCTGCGCTGACGGCGGGTTTCTCGCAAAAATCCCGCCGTGGATGCACATTCGGCGCCAAGGGCGCACAGTCGCGATGACGAACACACTCGACGTGGCCGATGCCCGCGATGCGGGTCGCAATCTAAGGGACCGCTAAGATCGGGACCCATGACGAGCACTTCCGAGACTCACGTCGAAGGCCAGGTAGAGGCGAAAGCCGAGCACCACATCGACATCCACACCACCGCGGGTAAGCTCGCCGAACTGCGCAAGCGGTCCAAGGAGACGCTGCACCCGGTCGGCGAGGCGGCGGTCGACAAGGTGCACGCCAAAGGCAAGCTGACCGCGCGCGAGCGTATCTATGCCCTGCTCGACGAGGGGTCGTTCGTCGAGCTCGACGCGTTGGCCCGACACCGCAGCACCAATTTCGGGCTGAACGAGAAGCGCCCGCTCGGCGACGGGGTGGTCACCGGATACGGCACCATCGACGGCCGCGACGTGTGCATCTTCAGCCAGGACGTCACGGTGTTCGGCGGCAGCCTCGGCGAGGTCTACGGCGAGAAGATCGTCAAGGTCCAGGAGCTGGCAATCAAAACCGGTCGGCCGCTGATCGGCATCAATGACGGCGCGGGTGCTCGCATCCAGGAGGGTGTCGTCTCGCTGGGCCTGTACAGCCAGATCTTCCACAACAACATCCTGGCCTCCGGCGTCATACCGCAGATCTCGCTGATCATGGGCGCTGCCGCCGGTGGGCACGTCTACTCGCCGGCGCTGACCGACTTCGTCGTGATGGTCGACCAGACCAGTCAGATGTTCATCACCGGTCCCGACGTGATCAAGACGGTCACCGGCGAGGACGTGACGATGGAGGAGTTGGGCGGTGCCCACACCCACATGGCCAAGTCCGGCACCGCGCACTACGTCGCCGCCGGTGAACAGGATGCCTTCGAATACGTCCGCGAGCTGCTGAGCTACCTGCCGCCCAACAACTTCACCGATCCGCCGCGGATCGCCGTGCCGGTACCCGAGGGCGCCATCGAGGACAACCTCACCGAAGAGGACCTCGAGCTGGACACCCTCATACCCGACTCGGCAAACCAGCCCTACGACATGCACGAGGTGATCACCCGCATCCTCGACGACGACGAGTTCCTCGAGGTGCAGTCCGGGTACGCCCAGAACATCGTGATCGGGTTCGGTCGCATCGACGGTCACCCGGTCGGCATCGTCGCCAACCAGCCCACCCATTTCGCCGGCTGTCTGGATATCGACGCCTCGGAGAAGGCCGCTCGCTTCGTGCGGACCTGCGACTGCTTCAACATTCCGATCGTGATGCTGGTGGACGTCCCGGGCTTCCTGCCGGGCACCGACCAGGAATACAACGGCATCATCCGTCGTGGCGCCAAACTTCTTTACGCCTACGGCGAGGCCACTGTTCCGAAGATCACCGTCATCACCCGCAAGGCCTACGGCGGCGCCTACTGCGTGATGGGTTCCAAGGACATGGGCTGCGACGTCAACGTCGCGTGGCCGACCGCACAGATCGCGGTGATGGGCGCATCGGGGGCGGTCGGATTCGTCTACCGCCAGCAGCTGAAGGAAGCGGCCGAGGACGGCCAGGATGTTGATGCCCTTCGCTTGCAGCTGCAGCAGGAATACGAGGACACCTTGGTCAACCCGTACATCGCCGCCGAGCGGGGCTACGTCGACGCGGTCATCCCGCCGTCGCACACCCGCGGCTACATCGGGACGGCGCTGCGGCTGTTAGAGCGCAAGATCGCCCAGATGCCCCCCAAGAAGCACGGGAACATTCCACTGTGAGCAGGGCGAGCGGAGCGAACGCAGTGAGCGACGGGAGTGGCGCGGCTGACGTGAGCAGCGAACACAACGCGCACGAGCCGCACATCCAGGTGCTCAGTGGCCAGCCGACTGACGAGGAGCTGGCCGCGCTGATCGCGGTGCTGGGCAGCACCGTCGGCGGCGGGGGCGAGCCGGCGCCGCCGGTGCAGAGCCGGTGGGGGCTACCCGTCGACAAGCTGCGCTACCCGGTCTTCAGTTGGCAGAAGATCACCTTGCTGGAACGGACCCACATGCGCCGATGACCCGTCTGGTCCTCGGGTCCGCCTCACCGGGCCGGCTCAAGGTGCTACGGCAGGCCGGCATCGAGCCGCTGGTCGTAGTCTCCGGCCTCGACGAGGATGGCGTCATCGCCGCCTTGGGATCGGACACCACCCCCGGTGATGTCGTCCGCATCCTGGCCCAGGCCAAGGCCGACCAGGTAGCGGCCAGCCTGGACGACGGGATCGCTGCGGATTGCGTTGTCATTGGCTGTGATTCGATGCTCTACATCGACGGCCGACTGGTCGGTAAACCAGCATCAGCCGACGCGGCACGCGACCAGTGGCGGTCGATGGCCGGTCGGTCCGGCCAGCTGTACACCGGGCACTGCCTATTGCGGCTGCTCGACGGCAGGAGCAGTCGACGTGCCTCTGAATCGGCCACTACCACAGTGCATTTCGCTAGACCAATGGCAGCGGACCTGGAGGCATACATCGGCAGCGGCGAGCCGTTGGCCGTTGCCGGAGGCTTCACGCTGGATGGGCTGGGCGGCTGGTTTATCGAGCGGATCGAAGGCGACCCGTCCAATGTGATCGGGCTCAGCCTGCCGCTCACCCGCTCGCTACTGCAGCGGGTCGGCCTGTCGGTCGCCGAGCTGTGGGCATGAGCGCGGCACCTAGCCGAGATCGATACTAGAGTCGCGCCTTTCACGAATTTCGGCGCTAGCGTCGATCTCGGCGGGCAGTGGCTGACCTGTAGGCGCTGCCCGGCAGGTAGGCTCGCAGTGTGCCGTTACCAGCAGATCCCAGCCCGACGCTGAGCGCCTACGCCCACCCGGAACGGCTGGTGACTCCCGACTGGCTGGCCGGCAACCTGGGTCAGCCAGGGCTTGCGATCGTCGAATCCGACGAGGATGTCCTGCTTTACGACGTCGGCCATATCCCCGGGGCGGTCAAGATCGACTGGCACACCGACCTCAACGATCCGCGGGTGCGCGACTACATCAACGGTGAGCAGTTCGCCGAATTGATGGACCGCAAAGGGATTTCCCGAGACGACACGGTGGTGATCTACGGGGACAAGAGCAACTGGTGGGCCGCCTACGCGCTGTGGGTCTTCACGCTCTTCGGCCATCCGGATGTGCGTCTGCTCAACGGCGGGCGTGACCTGTGGCTCAGCGAGGGACGCGACACCACATTGGATGTCCCCACCAAGACGTCAACCGGTTACCCCGTCGTGCAACGCAACGACGCCCCGATTCGCGCGTTCAAAGACGACGTGCTGGCCGCCTTGGGCGCTGAGCCGCTGATCGATGTGCGATCGCCCGACGAGTACACCGGCAAGCGCACACATATGCCCGACTACCCCGAGGAAGGCGCGCTGCGCGCCGGGCACATTCCCACGGCGCAGTCGATCCCGTGGGCCAAGGCGGCCGACGACAGTGGGCGATTCCGGAGCCGCGACGAACTGCAGCAGCTCTACGGCTTCATCGGGCCGGACGATAAAACCATCGTCTACTGCCGCATCGGCGAGCGGTCCAGCCACACCTGGTTTGTGCTGACACATCTGCTCGGCATCCCCGGCGTGCGCAATTACGACGGCTCCTGGACCGAATGGGGCAACACCGTGCGGGTGCCGATCGTCGCCGGCGAAAGCCCCGGAGCGGTACCGGTCTGATGAGCATGCCCGCGCCGCTGGCCGAGGTAGTGTCCGACTTCGCCGAAGTTCAGGGCCAGGACAAGCTCAAGCTGTTGCTGGAATTCGCCAACGACCTGCCGCCATTGCCCGCCGACCTGGAAGAGGCGGCGATGGAGCCGGTGCCCGAATGCCAATCGCCGGTGTTTTTGCACGTCGACGCCAGTGACGTCAACCGGGTGCGGCTGCACTTCAGCGCTCCGCCCGAAGCGCCCACCACGCGCGGTTTCGCGTCGATATTGGCCGCCGGCCTCGACGAGCAGCCTGTCGCCGACATCTTGGCAGTGCCGGAAGATTTCTACATCGAGCTTGGCCTGGCCGCGTTGGTCAGCCCGCTGCGGCTACGTGGCATGTCGGGGATGCTGGCGCGGATCAAGCGGCGGCTGCGCGAGTCCGACTGAAGTGGGCACCGGGTCGTATCGCTCTCGGCGCGGCGCTTAAACTTCCCCCGATACGATCTGTAAGAATTTCTCTTAGACATGCCAGATGTGGTCAGCGATACAGGAGGCGCAGTGCCTAGTCACGCCAGCTCGACGATCTCCAAGGTTCTTGTCGCCAATCGCGGTGAGATCGCGGTACGGGTGATCCGCGCGGCCAAAGATGCCGGTCTGCCCAGCGTGGCGGTGTATGCCGAGCCCGACGCCGACGCTCCGCACGTAAAGCTGGCCGACGAGGCGTTCGCGCTGGGCGGTCAGACGTCCGCGGAGTCCTACCTGGACTTCGGCAAGATCCTGGAGGCCGCCGAGAAGTCCGGCGCCAACGCCGTCCACCCTGGCTACGGGTTCCTGTCGGAGAATGCCGACTTCGCCCAGGCGGTGCTCGACGCCGGGCTGATCTGGATCGGGCCCAGCCCGCAGTCGATCCGCGACCTCGGTGACAAGGTCACCGCACGCCACATCGCCGCCCGCGCGCAGGCCCCGCTGGTGCCCGGCACGCCGGACCCGGTGAAGGACGCCGACGAAGTCGTCGCCTTCGCCAAGGAATACGGCGTACCGATCGCGATCAAGGCTGCCTTCGGCGGCGGTGGGCGCGGCATGAAGGTGGCTCGCACCATCGAGGAGATCCCGGAGCTGTTCGAGTCGGCGACCCGCGAGGCGGTCGCGGCGTTCGGCCGCGGCGAGTGCTTCGTCGAGCGCTACCTGGACAAGCCCCGCCACGTCGAGGCACAGGTGATCGCTGACCAACACGGCAACGTCGTCGTCGCCGGAACCCGGGACTGCTCGCTGCAGCGCCGCTTCCAGAAGCTGGTCGAGGAGGCGCCGGCGCCCTTCTTGAGTGACGCGCAGCGCAAGGAGATCCACGAGTCCGCCAAGCGGATCTGCAAAGAGGCCCATTACTACGGTGCCGGGACCGTCGAATACCTGGTCGGCCAGGACGGCCTGATCTCGTTCTTGGAGGTCAACACCCGTCTGCAGGTCGAGCACCCAGTCACCGAGGAGACCGCCGGCATCGACCTGGTGCTGCAGCAGTTCAAGATCGCCAACGGCGAGAAGCTGGACATCACCGAGGACCCGACACCGCGCGGCCACGCCATCGAGTTCCGGATCAACGGTGAAGACGCCGGTCGCGGTTTCTTGCCGGCACCCGGCCCGGTCAACCGCTACGACACCCCCAGCGGGCCCGGTGTGCGGCTGGACTCCGGCGTCGAGGCCGGTTCGGTGATCGGCGGGCAATTCGACTCGATGCTGGCCAAGCTGATCGTGCACGGCGCCACCCGCGAAGAGGCGCTGGCCCGCTCCCGCCGCGCGCTTGACGAATTCCACGTCGAAGGGCTGGCCACCGTCATCCCGTTCCACCGTGCGGTGGTTTCCGACCCGGCATTCATCGGCGACGACAACGGTTTCTCGGTGCACACCCGCTGGATCGAGACGGAGTGGAACAACACCATCGAGCCCTTCACCGCCGGCGAGCCGCTGGACGAGGACGACGCCCGGCCGCGGCAGACCGTCGTGGTCGAGGTCGGCGGTCGACGACTCGAGGTGTCGCTGCCCGGCGACTTGGCGCTCTCCAACGGCGGCGACCCCGCAGTTACCGGCGTGATCAGAAAGAAGCCCAAGCCGCGCAAGCGTGGCGCGTTGGCCGGCGCGGCGGCGTCCGGCGACGCAGTGACCGCACCGATGCAAGGCACCGTGGTGAAGGTCGCCGTCGAAGAAGGCCAAGAGGTCAGCGCCGGCGACCTGGTGGTGGTTCTGGAAGCGATGAAGATGGAAAACCCTGTCACCGCACACAAAGACGGCACCATCACCGGGCTGGCAGTCGAGGCGGGCGCCGCAATCACCCAGGGCACCGTCCTCGCCGAGATCAAGTAAATCCTGGACCCGCACATAGACCCCGTCGAGATCAACGCCGGGCAGTGGTATTTGCGCGCACTGCGCGCGGACAGCCGCATCGATGATCGCCCCGCGCTGGCCGATCTAGGGGTAACCGACAGCGATCATGTCGCGCGCTGCGCCGCATCGTGGTCAGCGGATACCAGCTACTCGTGGGCGGTGTGCGAGCAGACCACCGGTGAGTTGCTGGCCGAGGTGACGCTCGACCCGCAGACCGGTGCGATCGCAACCCGAGCGCGAGCTGGGCAAGCCGACGCGGCCGCCGCCGCCGCGAAGTCCGTGCGCCGATTCGCCGCTGCCGTGGCGGTACCGACCCGCGACGAGCAATAGCCGGCGTCCAACCGCCGCTGAACAGTGTTTCTGTGAAACACCTTGGGGTCGTTGTCGGTCCAGCGCAGCTGGAGTACTGTTCGAAGAAGGTTGAGTTCACAGCCGCCCGGAAAAACGTTAATTGACGTAGGGGGAGGCTGGCACCCCCGGCTTCTCCCGGCGCGCGGCCTAACCGCTTGACGTGATCCTCAGCACGATCATTCGACGACTGATGGAGTCACCTGATGTATGCCATGAGAAATCCCGATCCCGCTTTTTCGAGTCGCGGAACCGATGCCGAAATCCCTTCAGAGCCATGGGAAAACCACACCGCCCGTTTCACCGCCGAGTGGAGTCCATCGTCCGTCCTGATTACCGCGAATGGTGAACTCGACGCATCCAACGCCAATCAGCTCGCCGATTACGTCCAGCGCTGCGCAGCGAATGCCAAATCGGTGATCCTGAATCTAAGCGGCCTGGAATTCTTTGGAACTGCGGGCTTTTCGGCGCTCCATACCATCAATGTGCGGTGCGCGGCCACCGATGTGCGCTGGGTCGTCGTGCCAAACAAAGCGGTTTCGCGATTGCTGCAAATCTGCGACCCTGACCACGCACTGCCGCTGGCCGAGTCCGTGCCGGACAGCCTGGATGGAGACGAGAAGCCGCGCCGGCTATTCCAACTCGTCCCGCAGCCGCGCTAGCGACTTAGCGAGCAGGCGTGAGACGTGCATCTGTGAGATGCCTACTCGTTCAGCGATCTGGGTCTGCGTCATCGACTCGAAGAACCTGAGTACCAACACAGTTCGTTCCCGCTCCGGCAGCCCGTCGAGTAGCGGCCGTAGCGCTTCTCGGTTCTCGATCCGCTCGAGGCTGGCGTCCACATCGCCGAGCGTGTCGGCGATGGCTCGGGCGTCGTCATCGCCGCTGCTGCCGCCGCTATCGATGGACAGGGTGTTGTAGGAGCTGCCGGCGACCAGGCCCTCGACGACTTCCGCGCGGTCCATGTCGAGTTCGAGGGCAAGTTCAGAAGCAGTCGGTGCCCGGCCCAGCCGCTGCGAAAGGTCTGCGGTCGCCGTCCCGAGCCGCAAGTGCAGCTCTTTGAGCCGTCGCGGAACTTTGACCGACCAGCTGTTGTCTCGAAAGTGCCGACGGACCTCGCCCATGATGGTGGGCACCGCGAACGAGACGAAGTCTGAGCCGGTGTCAACGTCGAAGCGGGCCACTGCGTTGACCAGTCCAACGCGTGCCACTTGGACCAGGTCGTCACGTGGTTCCCCGCGGCCCTCGAAGCGGCGCGCAATGTGATCGGCTAACGGCAGGCAGCGCTCGACGATCTTGTCCCGGTGGCGCTGAAATTCCGGTGAGTCGCCGTCCAAAGTCGCCAACTCACGGAACATGTCCGGTACGTCAGCGTATTCGTTGGGCCGAGATGTAGAACCGCCGGAGGCTCGCGGTTTCACCTGTGGGAGCCCGCCCGTCGGGTCGTGAGCGTGACACCGAAGACGCCACCGCCGGCAGGCTCGCGACCGTCGTCATGGAAAGTCTGTACGTCGTCGGCCAGTGACGTCAGCACGTGCCAGCTGAAGCTGCCCGGCGTCACCACGTCGTAGTTGTCGCAGATTGCCGACGCCTCGACCACCAATTCGTCGTCTCGCGGGTCCACCACCACCGCCAGCGTGGCTTCCGGTGTCGCCGAGCGAATCAAGCGGGTGCACACCTCGTCGACCGCCAGCCTCAAGTCGGCAACGGCGTCGAAATCGAGGTCTTCATAGGCGCCGACCGCCCCGACCAACGTGCGCAGTACCGCCAGATTCTCCAGGCGCGCAGCAACCCGCAATTCGATCGCGCGATCACCGCGTTGCTGGTTCTTTTCTTGCTTTTCAGCAGCGGTCATGGGGCCTCCCGGCAGTATTTGACCGACACTACCCTCGCGTTCAAGCCGGTTAGTCATGATCGCCGCCGGGTATGAGCTGACTGCAGTGGGCGTCTAGGTTATTGCGGTGGTCACCTTGTCGCCGATGCTCGGGCGTCTTCAAGCTCTTCATGGTGTACAGCTGATACCCACTAGCTTCGACGAATAAAACCCGTTTGGCCAAGGAGAAGGTGAGCCTCGTGCACGACCGTGACAGCTTTTCCGACGAAACTCCTATCGCCGACGCCGTGGAGCAAGAGCAGGAAATCACGCTCGAACCCACCGCTTCCGATCGTGGGATACCGCCGGTCGAGGCCGACGCCTCCGACTGGCAGGAACAGCACGCGGAGATCGGCGGTGCCGATGACGACCGCGACGAGTACCGCGAATAGCGACCCGGCGGGTTGAAACAGCTTGGTATGTCCGGCTATTCGAGCCTGCTGAAGGCCAAGCTGATCAGTAACCTCCCGCGACCGCCAAGCGGTAGGGTCAGCTTGCGGGCCGTTGCCGCGGAACCTCAGGATGTGCGGCGTACCAGCGGTCTTCGATCCTGCGCACTCGCCGATGCTCGAACGCCAGCCACACCAGACCGAACGTCATCGCCGCGACCGCGACAACGCCGGTGGTCATGCCCTGACTTTGGTGCCCGGTTCCGAACGCCGCCAGACAACCCACGACGGCGATCACGCCCGCCACGACTAATAGATAGCCGGGCCAGCGCAACACGTCGATCATCGACTCGCCCGCGTGTGACCGTGTCGTCCGCACATGGTCGACGGGGTCACGATAGGTGTCACCCATGACTGAACCCTTCTCCCGAGGCTGCCTTTCGGGCCGTAACCACCACGGTAGAACGCGCGAAGACGACGCGGAAGTACTTGGCTGACGGTGGGGTCAACCAGCCAGAACGGGGCCGGCGATCGGGGGTGCGCCCATGGTGACCGTCACGAGCATCAGCGTCAACAGCAACCAACCGGCACCCTGCCACGCCCACCAGGTGCCGCCGTCCCGCCAGGTGCGGTAAGTCCGCAGAAATGCCCAGCAGCCGGCTGCGAACAAGATGAGCGGTGCGCCGACCGCGAGGATGGTCAGCTGAGGCGCACCGCATGCGGCGGTGTCGATGGCCATCGCGCCTTTGCAAGTGCTGGCCCACAGTGCGGCAACGACGAGGAACGCCACTGCGGCTACCGCGGCCAGAACCGCGAATCGGATGGCCGCGTGCACCTCGTTGTCCTGTTGCCCGAGGTGGTCGCCACCTGAGCGCTGACGTTGTGTTTGCATTTCGAACCTCTATCCTGCATCCGGCTGCTCTTGAACCCCGGGTCGGCGGGAGGCGCCAGTCACGCGTGCCATCACACGCGCCACATGCGGATACCCCGTGATCAGGGCGCAGTAAACACCGACTCGCGGGCCGTTCTGCCTGACGGACCGACTGAGAAAACAGTAGGTATCGCCCGCCGAGTTGCTGAGCTAACCAATGTGCTGGTGGAACAACTGTGCAGGCCTCGCGGGCCGCCGGGCCTGGGCTCGATTATTGACGCGTGCGTCGGTAATCACCGGTTTGCGGCGGCTTCCTGAGCGTCTACGGCCTGCGCGAAGTTTCGACCAGTACCATCACCTCTATGCGAACGCCCCGGCGCCGGTTATCGCCGGACGACCGCCGCGCCGAGTTGCTGGCGTTAGGCGCGGAAGTCTTCGGCCAACGACCCTATGACGAAGTCCGGATCGACGAGATCGCCGAGCGGGCCGGTGTGTCCCGGGCGCTGATGTATCACTACTTTCCGGACAAACGGGCGTTCTTCGCCGCAGTCGTCAAAGGACAGGCCGACCAGCTGTTCGAGACCACCAACGCACTGCCCTCACCAGGCCAGTCGCTGTTTGAGGAGACCCGGGACGGCGTCCTTGCCTACATGCAGTACCACCAGGAGCACCCGCACGCCGCGTGGGCCGCATATGTCGGCCTCGGCCGCTCCGATCCGGTTTTACTCGGCATCGACGACGAAGCCAAGGATCGGCAGATGGAACACATCATGAGCCGCGTCATCGAAGTCGAGGGCCCGGACACCGAGCTTCCCTCCGAGGTGGAACGCGACTTGCGGATCGTCGTCCACGGCTGGCTGGCGTTGACCTTCGAGGTGTGCCGGCAGCGGATCATTCATCCCGAGACCGATGCGGGCGAACTGAGCGAAGCGTGCGCTCACGCGTTGTTGGACGCGATCGTGCGGGTCAAGAACATTCCCGAACGGCTGGCCAAGGCGATCAGTTCAGAGCAGCGCTGACGCGGCTTGACGCCGTTGTCGGTGCCCGCTGGCACCATTGGCTAGGTGACCGCCATACCCGTTGATCCGCTGGCGCGGTTCAGTGTCGTCACCCGGGACTGGTTCGCCGGTACCTTCGCCGCGCCGACCGCGGCCCAGGCCGACGCCTGGGCGGCGATCGCCGATGGCCATAACACCCTGGTCATCGCGCCGACCGGTTCGGGTAAGACATTGGCGGCGTTTCTGTGGGCGATAGACGGACTCGCCAACGCTGGCGAACCGCGCGAGAAGCGAGCACCCGGCACCCGGGTTCTGTACGTGTCGCCGCTGAAGGCTTTAGCCGTCGACGTCGAACGCAACCTGCGCACACCGTTGGCGGGAATGACCCGCGTTGCCCAGCGGCTGGGTCTGCCGCCGCCGGACATCACCGTCGGCGTACGCTCCGGCGACACCCCGCCCGCGCAGCGCCGCCAGCTCATCGCCCGACCGCCCGATGTGTTGATCACCACGCCGGAGTCGCTGTTCTTGATGCTGACTTCGGCGGCGCGCCAGACGCTGGCCAGTGTGGAAACCGTCATCGTCGATGAAATTCATGCCATCGCCGGCACCAAGCGGGGCGCTCACTTGGCGCTGTCGCTGGAGCGGCTCGACGACATGTTGCAGGCACCCGCGCAGCGCATCGGCCTGTCGGCGACGGTGCGGCCGCCCGAGGAGGTGGCCCGGTTCTTGTCCGGCACGTCGCCCACGACCATCGTGGCGCCGGCGGCGGCCAAGACCTTCGAGCTGACGGTGCAGGTGCCGGTCCCGGATATGGCCAACTTGGCGGAGAACACCATTTGGCCCGATGTCGAGGCCCGTCTGGTCGACCTCGTCGAAACGCACAACTCGACGATCGTGTTCGCCAATTCACGGCGGCTGGCTGAGCGACTGACCGCGCGGCTCAACGAGATCCACGCCGAACGCTCGGGGGATCCGAGCCTGCCGTCCGCCGCCAATCCCCAAGTCGCCGGCGGTGCCCCGGCCCACCTGTTGGGCAGCGGCCAGACCTACGGCGCTCCGCCCGTGCTGGCCCGCGCCCACCACGGCTCGGTCAGCAAGGAACAGCGCGCCGTCGTCGAAGAAGAGCTGAAAAGCGGCCGGCTGAAGGCGGTGGTGGCAACCTCGAGCCTGGAGTTGGGCATCGACATGGGGGCCGTCGACCTGGTGATCCAGGTGGAGGCGCCGCCGTCGGTGGCCAGCGGCCTGCAGCGCATCGGCCGCGCCGGGCACCAGGTCGGCGAGATCTCTCAAGGGGTGCTGTTCCCCAAACACCGCACCGACCTGATCAGCTGCGCGGTGGCCGTGCAGCGCATGCTCACCGGTCAGATCGAGACCATGCGGGTGCCCACCAACCCGCTCGACATCCTCGCCCAGCACACCGTTGCCGCGGCGGCGCTGGAACCGCTCGACGTCGACCGCTGGTTCGACACGGTGCGACGCAGCGCGCCGTTCGCGACATTGCCGCACAGCGCATTCGAGGCCACGCTGGATCTGTTGTCCGGCAAGTACCCGTCGACCGAGTTCGCCGAGCTGCGGCCACGGCTGGTCTACGACCGGGACACCGGCACCGTGACGGCACGACCGGGCGCGCAACGTTTAGCGGTCACGTCGGGCGGCGCCATTCCGGACCGCGGTCTGTTCACTGTCTACCTGGCTACCGATTCCGAAACACCCTCCCGCGTCGGCGAACTCGATGAAGAGATGGTCTACGAGTCCCGCCCCGGCGATGTCATCTCGCTGGGAGCCACCAGCTGGCGGATCACCGAGATCACCCACGACCGCGTGTTGGTGATCCCGGCGCCGGGTCAGCCCGCCCGGTTGCCGTTCTGGCGCGGCGACGATGCCGGGCGGCCCGCAGAGCTGGGCCGCGCTGTCGGCAACTTCACCGGCGAGCTGGCCGGCCTGCCCCGCCCTTCTTTCGAAACGCGTTGCGCTGAGCTAGGTTTCAATGATTACGCTACCGATAACCTGTGGCGGCTTTTGGATGACCAGCGCACCGCCACCACGGTGGTGCCCACTGACGTCACCTTGCTGGTCGAGCGGTTCCGCGATGAGCTCGGCGACTGGCGGGTGATCCTGCACTCGCCCTACGGTCTGCGCGTGCATGGTCCACTCGCACTCGCGGTGAGCCGGCGACTGCGCGAGCGCTACGGCATAGATGAGAAACCGACCGCCTCGGACGACGGCATCGTGGTCCGGTTGCCGGACACGTTCTCCGAGTCGGGATCTGCCGACAAGCCACCGGGCGCTGACCTGTTCGTCTTCGATGCCGACGAGATCGACCCCATCGTCACCGCTGAGGTGGGCGGTTCGGCGCTGTTCGCCTCCCGATTCCGGGAGTGCGCCGCGCGTGCTCTGCTGCTGCCGCGACGGCATCCCGGCCGTCGATCGCCGCTGTGGCATCAGCGCCAGCGCGCCGCGCAGCTGCTCGACGTGGCCCGCAAATACCCGGACTTCCCGATCGTGCTCGAGGCCGTCCGCGAATGCCTGCAGGACGTCTACGACGTGCCGACGCTGGCGGGGCTGATGGACGACATCGCCGCGCGCAAAATACGTGTCCTGGAGACCGAGACCGCCACGCCGTCGCCGTTCGCGGCGTCGCTGCTGTTCGGCTACGTCGGCGCGTTCATGTACGAGGGCGACAGCCCGCTGGCCGAACGCCGCGCTGCGGCGCTGTCGCTGGACACCACGCTGCTGGCCGAGCTGCTTGGCCGTGTCGAGCTGCGCGAGCTGCTCGACCCGGAGGTCGTCGCGGCCACCGGCCGGCAACTGCAGCATCTGTCGGCTGACCGGGCGGCCCGCGACGCCGAGGCAGTCGCCGATCTGCTGCGACTGCTGGGGCCGTTGACTACCGACGAAGTCGCCGCCCGAGCCGCCGGTGCCGATGTCGGCGGCTGGTTGGAAGGTCTGTGCGCGGCCAAACGCGTGTTGGCTGTGTCATTTGCCGGGCAGAGCTGGTGGGTGGCAATTGAAGACATCGGCCGACTGCGCGACGGGGTGGGGGTGGCCGTCCCGGTCGGCGTGCCGGCCAGCTTCACCGAGGCGGTCGGCGATCCGCTTGGTGAGCTGCTCGGCCGATACGCGCGCACCCACGCGCCGTTCACCACCTCCGACGTCGCCGCCCGGTTCGGGCTGGGCCTGCGGGTAGCGGCCGACGTGCTGGGTCGGCTCGCCGCCGACGGGCGGCTGGTCCGCGGCGAGTTCTCCGCAGAGGCGGCCGGTGACCAGTGGTGTGACGCCGACGTGCTGCGGATTCTTCGGCGCCGATCGCTGGCGGCGCTGCGGGCGCAGGTCGAGCCGGTCAGCACCAGCGCCTACGCGCGGTTCCTGCCAGGCTGGCAACAGGTCGGCGCGGCTGGACAGTCCGGCAATGCGGGCCTCGACGGGCTGGCGGGGGTCATCGATCAGCTGGCCGGTGTACCGCTGCCCGCCTCGGCGGTCGAATCGCTCGTGCTGTCCCCACGGGTACGCGACTACTCCCCGGCCATGCTCGACGAGCTGCTGGCTTCTGGGGAGGTTGTCTGGTCGGGTGCCGGATCCATCTCGGCCGGCGACGGCTGGATCGCCTTTCATCCCGCCGACACCGCGCCGTTGACCCTGACTACCCCGGCCACGATCGAGCTGACCGCGGCCCACCAGGCAATCCTGGACACGCTGGCCGGCGGTGGGGCCTTCTTCTTCCGGCAACTCGTCGCACAAACCGGCCTCGGCGAGCAAGAGCTCAAATCGGCGCTGTGGGAACTCATTTGGGCCGGGTCGGTCACCGGCGACACCTTCGCCCCGGTCCGCGCCATGCTCGGTGGGGGTCCGGGCAGCCGCAGACGGTCCGCTCCTGCGCACCGGCCGGGTCGCGGATCACGCCCGCCCCGGCTGAGCCGCTACAGCGTCGCGCACGCCCAGGCCCGCGCCACCGACCCCACGGTCGCGGGCCGTTGGTCAGCGCTACCACTGCCCGAGCCGGATTCCACGCTACGGGCACACCACCAAGCCGAGCTGTTGCTGAACCGCCACGGCGTGCTGACCAAGGGCGCGGTGGCGGCCGAAGCAGTACCAGGCGGATTCGCGACGCTCTACAAGGTGTTGAGCACATTCGAGGAAGCCGGCCGGTGCCAGCGCGGCTATTTCGTCGAGTCGCTGGGCGGTGCCCAGTTCGCGGTGGCATCGACGGTCGACCGGCTGCGCGGCTACCTCGACGAGCCCGGCTCTTTCGAAGACCCGGAGCGAGCCGAGTACCGGGCGGTGGTGCTGGCTGCCGCCGACCCGGCCAACCCGTACGGCGCAGCACTGCCCTGGCCGCCCCGTGCGCGGGAGGACGACGGCGGCGCCCGCCCGGGCCGCAAAGCCGGCGCGCTGGTTGTGCTGGTCGACGGCGGACTGACCTGGTTTGTCGAGCGCGGCGGGCGTTCGATGCTGACCTTCAACGACGACCCCGGCGCCAACCGCGCAGCGGGCGCGGCGCTGGCCGAGCTGGTCACGGCGGGGCAGGTCAGTTCGATTCTGGTTGAGCGGATCAACGGCCTCGCGGTGCTGGGGCCCGATGTGTCGGCGCCGGCCGTCACCGCGCTGTCGGACGCCGGGTTTGCCCGTACCCCACGCGGACTGCGACTGCGATAGCGCATGCCCGAGGGCGACACGGTCTTTCACACCGCAGAGACGCTGCGCAAGGCTCTGGTCGGCCGCACGCTGACGCGCTGCGATGTGCGGGTGCCGCGCTTTGCCACTGTCGACCTGACCGGACAGGTGGTCGATGAGGTGGTCAGCCGCGGCAAGCATCTGTTCATCCGCGTCGGACCTGCCAGCGTCCACTCGCACCTGAAGATGGACGGCAGCTGGCGGGTGACGTCGCGGGCGATGCGCAACTGCCACCGCGTCCGGATCATTCTGGAAGCCAACGACATCCGCGCGGTCGGAATCGACCTGGGCGTGCTGGAAATCCTCGACCGCGCCCGCGACGCCGACGTCGTCGTCCACCTCGGACCCGATCTGCTGGGTCCGGACTGGGACCCACAGGTCGCTGCGGTCAACCTGACGGCACACCCGGATCGACCGATTGCCCAGGCGCTGCTGGACCAGCGGGTGCTGGCCGGGATCGGCAACGTCTATTGCAACGAATTGTGTTTCCTCAGCGGTCGTCTGCCCACTGCACCGGTGAGCGCGATCGCCGACCCGCATCGGCTGGTGTCGCGCGCCCGGGAGATGCTGTGGGCCAACCGCTACCGCTGGAACCGGTGCACTACCGGCGACACCCGGGCCGGCCGGCAACTGTGGGTCTATGGGCGAGGCGGGCAGAGCTGCCGTCGCTGCGGAACGCCTATCTTCTATGACGACAGCGGTGAGCGGGTGGCCTATTGGTGCCCGGCCTGCCAACGTTAAGCGCCTGGAGCATGTCCGTTCGGTGAACGATCGCACTCCGGGGCGCCGGACGCGCCAACGGTTTCGTCAGTCTGGCCGTCGCATGTAATGATCGCAATGTCAGCGGCTTGGCTTGCCGTCCGCCAACACTCGCGCTTCTGCTCAGCGGAGAGGTTCGCCGAATGTCGACCACCCAAATGTGCTCGCACAGCCCTGTGCGATCGCTATTGGCCGTCGTTGTCCTGTCGGTCGCGCTGCTCAGCTTCGCGGGGCTTGCAGCCCCCACCGCGCATGCCGACGGGGTCGACAACAATTTCCTGAACGCGCTGGGGTCCAAGGGCATCACCTTCGCGTCCGGAAATGCCGCGATCGTTGCCGCTCATGAGGTCTGCGATGAGCTCGATGGCGGCAGGGCCTCGAGCGATGTCGCGAATGACGTGATGCAAGAAAGCAGCTTGGACGGCTATCACGCCGGTTTCTTCGTCGGTGTCAGCATCGCGGCGTTCTGCCCGCGGCATGAAGGGACCTGACGGCATTCGCCAAGCGGCGTCGAAACTCTCTCGCGCGTAGACTCACCTGACGACTTCCATGGAGAACCACTGGTGATCACCAAAGTGTTGTTGAGCGCCGCGGTCACGCTCGGTGTTGCCGCGGGGATAGCAACGCCGGCAAGCGCCGACCCCAACCCGTTCGGCACCCTCGGCTGCAGCTGCACGCTTCCTGCCCCGGATGCCAAAGCTCCGGCCACCGACCAGCTGAACCGCGGAATCCAGAGCGGCCTCGGCTACTTGGACGGTATCTCGCCGCGGCCTGCCGACAACTGAGCTGCCGCGCGGGATGGCTATCCCGCCGACGGGGGTGGGCGCATCACCGTGCCCTTGAGTTCGGCGCCGATAGCAATGTCCTCGTACTTTTGCTGCTTGCGTTTGCGCCAGCCACTGCCCGCCGGCGAAATCGGTGGCGGCATCAACGGCGGCAGCATCGGTAACCCGGATTCACCCGCACCGAGCGGAGTTGCCGCCGACGCAAGTTGCACGGGGACCTGCGAGCTCGGCAACAGTCCCACCACAGCGGGCGGCGCGGTCAGCTTGCCGATCGACACTCCGACACCGGTGGCCGCCGCCGTGGGAACTTCGCCGAGCCCAGCGGCGCCTAGGGCGCCCAACCCTCCCGGACCTCCGCCGCCGCCTAACGCACCTAACGCACTCAGCCCTCCCCCGCCGAGCGCCGACTCACCTTCCGATAGCCCCTGACCAATCTGGCTGTTCACACCCTGCAGGGCCTGGGCCGAGGTGTTCTGCGCCAGATAGCTGAGCATGTTGATCGGGAATCCCGATGAGATGAACTGGTTGGCATAGGTGTTCGCCAATCCAAACCAGCCGGTGCTGGGGTCGAAGGTGGTGGACTGCGCCAATGTCGAAGCTGTCGAAACCGCCGAGGACGTGGTAGCGGCGGGTACGGCATTGGCCTGAGCGGCCAGCCCTGCCGGGTTGGTTATCGAGCTCGGCGAGGTGAACTGCGGCAGCGCGCTGGCTTGTGCCGAGGCGGCCTGATAACGAGTCATCGCCGCGGCGTTGTTCGCCCACATGGTTTGGTACTGGGCTTCGGTTTCGGCGATGGCCGGAAGGTTGCGGCCGAACCCGTTGGTGGCCAACAGCTGCACGAGCCGCGCCCTGTTGGCCGTTACCTGGGCGGTGGGAACCACGGCCGCGCGTGCCGAAGTGAATGCCGCCGCGGCGGCCTGCGCCGACGCGGCGGTCTGCTGACATTGCTGCGCGGTGGTGTGCAGCCAGGTCAGATAGGGCTTGACAGCCTGGGCCATCGCCGCCGCCGCAGGACCCTGCCAGCTCGCAGTCACCGAAGACAAGGTGGCGCTATACGTTTCGGCAGAGTCTTCGAGATTGTTGCCGAGCTGTTCCCACGCCCCGGAAGCCTCGATCAGTGACCCCGCACCGGGGCCCGAATGGATCAGCGCAGAGGTGACCTCGGGAGGCAATGTCGTGAACTCCATGACTCCAAACTTTGACCATCGCGGGAAAACTTTCGGAACTTCAGGTTGACGAGGGTGAAAAAAACCCTGGAACTTTCAGCGTCGGAGGCCCTGGGGAGTTCACGAGATGGCGTTGACCGCGGTCAACAACCGCGACTTGAACTCGGCCGGAATAGGGATGTATCCGTGATCCGCCAGGTCGTTCTGGCCGGCACCGATCGCGCTCTGCAGGAATGCCTTCACGGCGGTACCGACCTGCGGATCGTGGTACTTCGAACAGACAATCTCATACGTCGCCAGCACGATCGGGTAGGAGCCGGGCTGGTTTGGCCGGTAAAACGAGATCGTGTCGAAGACGAGGTCGTTGCCCTTCCCTAGGAACCAGGCCGACGAGATCGTCTTTCCTACCGTTTCCGGGCTGATCGCTATCGGCTCGGGGCCGGCCGAGGTGGCGACCTTGGCCATGTTCAGGTGTTGCGCCTGCGCGAACGACCATTCGAGATAGGAGATCGCCCCTTCGGTGCTCTTCACCGCAGCCGCGGCGCCGTCGTTGCCTTTGGCGCCCTCGCCGACTCCGCCGTTGAATTTCTTTCCGGCAGGAAAACCCCACGTGCCAGCAGAAGCGGTATCGAGATATCGCTGAAAGTTATCCGTGGTGCCGGACTCGTCGCTGCGGAACACGACGTGAATCGGCTCGGCGGGCAGCTTGACACCCAAGTTCAGCAGACCGATCGCAGCATCGTTCCACATGGTGATCTGGCCGTTGAAGATTTGCGCTGTAACCGGGCCGTTGAGGTTCAACGAAGTCAGGCCGTTGACGTTGTAGGCGATGGCGATGGGGCCGAACACCACCGGCAGGTTCCATGCCGGTGAGCCGCACCGCTGGCCCGCCTTCGCAGACTCGCTCTTACTCAGCGGAGAGTCGGAGCCAGCGAAATCCGTTTGGTTGCCCAGGAATTCGCTGATTCCGGCACCAGAACCATTGGCGGTGTAGTTCACCGACCGGCCGGGGCAGGCTTGTGCGAAAGCCTGGGCGAAACGGCTCATTGCGTTTTCCTGGGCGGTAGAGCCACTTGCCTTCAAAGTGGGCTTGCCGCCGCAGGCCACCTTCGCCGGTGACGTGCCAGTCGCGGCACTCCCTCCAGTAGGGTGGTTGCCCCCGCATGACGACAAGATCAGTGCACCAGCGGTCAGAATGCTCAGCGCGGCGCCAAATCTCTTGCTTCTCAATCTGATTCCTTTAGACGGAACGATGTGACGATCGACGCCGTCATCGCCGCAGCCCACGAAAATGCTGTCCTCCTGGCAGCCATGAAGCATGGTAACAAGGCTCGGCTCTCGGCAATCAGCCCCGCCCATCGCCGAATTCTCAAGTTCAGCCGCAATTCCCGAGCTGTTAACGTCAGCGCTCGTGCGCAGTGAAGAACTGCCCGATGACCTCCGACGCGGCCAACGCGTGCGTGGTGGGCCCGATGATTGCTTTCGGCAGGTACTGCGGCCCGCCGGGCCAGGTATGCCCGCCGTCGTCGACCTGATAGAACACCACGGCCGTACCCGCTGCGCACGTGGTGGAGGCGAACCGGTGCACCACTGTGCCGTCACCGGTGCTGGGCAAGGTTTCGGCTGCCGGTGCGCCCTGACAACCGTCGGCTGAACGCCACCGCTCGACCATCGCCGGAGCCGACACGATGTCACTGGTGCCGCCGCGCCCACGCATCGTCCCGCCGTCGAACGGGACCAGCGGATCGGCGGTTCCGTGGATCTCCAGTACCGCCACCGGGCGGGACGGATTGCAGGGCACGCTGGCCCCGAGCGTGCCGGAAACGGGGGCGATCGCGGCGAACACGTCGGCACGATCACAACCCAGCCGGTTGGACATGAAGCTGCCGTTCGACATGCCGGTCGCGAAGACATGCCCGGGGTCGATGCCGTATTCGTTCTGCAGCTTGCCCACCAGCGCCGCCACGAACCCGACATCGTCGATGCCGCGACGGTCCGGTTCGGAGGCCCCGCGTCCGTCCGCCCAGTTGTTGTCGATGCCGTCGGGATAGACGACGACGAAGTTTCGGGCATCGGCGACGGCATCGAAATTGGTCAACCGCTCCTGCTGGGATCCATTGCTGCCGCCACCGTGCAAATTCACCACCAGTCCGGTGGGATGACCGGGCGGGACGTGGACCAGGTAGGTCCGTGACAAACCACCGAAATCCAATGTTGCCGACTGGTCACCGGGAGCCGCCGACGCACAGCGCGCACCGCAACCGGCCAGCGCGAGCATCATCACGCCCAGTGTCGACAGCTGCCTTCGTGACATAATCGTCAAGTTACTTTACTATTATCCCGATGTCGACAGCCGATCTTCGGCGCGGCGGCGGGCACCGACCGCGACGTGATTCCACCGTCCCGCCCGTCGGCGCCGACGTGGACGTTTATCGCCTACCACTGACAGCACTGGTCGCCCGCCTGAGCCATCGGCTCTTCCAGGAGCTGGCGGCCACCTACGCCCGCGAGTCCGTCGCCGCGCAGCCCCTGGATGCCTCGCTGCTGATCTTGCTCGCCCAAGGAAGCGCGCGGCCGACCGCGCTTGCGGGTCGGCTCGATACCTCCAAGCAGGCGCTGAACTTCGTCCTCGACCGATTGCAACGGGACGGACTTGTCACTCGTGCAGCCGACCCAGATGACGGGCGCGCCAAGCAAGTTCGTCTAACTGCCACGGGCCGGCAGGCCTCCGACCTGACCAGCAGGGTGCTGACGCGACTAGAGCGACGCTGGCGCTCGGTCGTCGGCGAAGACTGGCCGCAGCTGCGGGCGAGTCTCGCCGACATCGCCATTGGCACACCATAGAAGCTGAGAAATTCTCAGCTACGTCGAGCAAGCGGTTGGTGCAGGACGACGAAATGCGCGACACGGCATACCGCTCGAGGGGCGGGAACATCGGTCGGCACGTACCGTAGGAATAGAAATCGCCGACTGGCGGTTGGTTACTACTGACTGACGTGTGACCCCCATCACCGACACGGCGGGGTCTTCGTGTTGGTCACGGAGGAATACACCGACGACGTCGCGCGACTACTACGAACGATGGCGGCGGATTATTGAAGGGCACCAGCGTGCTAACACTGCAGAACCGCGTCAACCTCAACAATCTGACGACTATCCGCTCCCTGCGGGCCGGCACCCTGACGGCGCGCGCGTGGGAGACACTGCGTGCTGCCGTTCAGAGCGTGGCACTCGCCCGCGCGGTAACGCCTGTACGCGATGCTGCCGTCATACCCGACCCGCCGGCATGGGTCGACCACGCCCTGCCGCGCATGCGTCGTGGCGCCGAACGCTGCTGACCGACCTGCCGCATCTATCACGTTGGAATGCAACGGGTTCCGTTAGCGCATGCCCTCCATCAGGGTTTCGATTGCTTCGTAACCGCTCAGGACACGTTGACACGCTGGGTCGATGCGCGCTTCCGACCGGCCGGCTGCGTTCCTGCAGCTTCCTTCAGCTCCTCATAGGCCTGCAGCGTGTGGTGGGCGAGTCGCGTTGGGTCGTCGATCGCCGCGGCGTTTGCGACGAAGCCGAAGTCCATGCTGTCGTCGTAGGACGCCAGCGTGGCGTTGAGGCCGATCGAGGCGGCAAGCGCCGAGACCGGGTAGATGCCTAGGAGGCGTGCACCGTTGAGGTATCGGGGTTCCTTGACGCCAGCCACGTTGGATATCACGAGGTTGCACGCCGGGTGCCCGACGCGATCCAGGTGCGTCGAGGCACCCAAGCCCGCGAGCGCGACGAGTCCGACCGCGTAGGTCATCGCCGCCTCGGTCGACATGCCGCCCAACTCCTTTTTGGCGGTAGCGACTGAGTCTGCCACCTGGCGGATTCGCTGCGGCATGCTCGCGCCGGGCTCGCCGAGTCGTACGAACAACGCTGATACTCGGGTCCCGATCGCCGTGTCGCCGTCGGCACGCAGCGATACCGGACACATCGCGATGAAGGGGTGGGCGAAGGCGCGTCCGGTCTCGCGAAGGTAGGCATGCAACCCTCCGTCGATGACCGCCGCCGCCAGGTCATTCAGGGTCGCCCCGAAGTGCCGACCGACCTGGTGCATCTCCTCAAGCGGCAGCGAGAGCGTCGCGAACCTTCGCCCGATTTTGAGCGGCACGTTGGTCGGTGCGTGCTGCGCCGCGAAGGGCAGGCTGCCCTCGACATGCGATCCCACGAGACCGGCTAGTACCTTGCGCAGCGCGCCGACCGAAACCTGGTTGAGCGCCTCGACCTGTGTGATCGCCCCGCGGATTGAGTCGGCGATCTTCTCTGTGAGCGGCGTCGGCGGGTGCGGCGCGGGTGCGGGCGTGCTGAGCGCAAAGGCGGGCGTGGGGATGGTGTGTTGATTGGACGTGCTCAGGCCGGCGTATAGCCGCTTCAGGCCGGATTCGCCGTCGATGACGGAGTGATGAGTCTTCGTGTAGATCGCGAACATTGCGCCCGGTACCCCATCGATCAGCCAGCAACGGAAGAGAGGCCGGTCGCGATCGAGCATCGGCTCGTGCAGGTCGGCAATGAGCCGCAGTAGGTCGTCGTAGGAGGCTCCGGCGGGAAGCGCCAGGTGTCCGATGTGGTAGTACGGATCCCAGCTCGTCACCTCCTGGAAATGGGGGCCGCCTCGACCCACGAGTTCCGGGACATAGTTGAACGGCGGCGTCGGCGGGCACGCCCGGTACGCCTCCACAAGTTCGCGCACGATGGGCGTTCGGCCGGCGGGCTTTTTGAACAGCATCAGCGCGCCGACATGCGTCGTACTGGCTGGCGACTCAATCAGCAGCCATGAAAGGTCCAGCGGTGGAATCGGTTTGGCCATCGCGTATCTCCTTCCCGAAGTTCAGGGGCTGGGCGCTCAAGAATCCGAACCGGTACAAAGATGTTGACTCTGCAGACCACAGTCGACGAGAGCATTAGGTCCTCGCTGTGGCAGTCGTAAGCCCCCAAGCAACGGCCCGGTGGGCAGTGCTTCCAGGCTGCAAAACCACTGCCTGGGTCCGGCCGCCTATCGCAAGCACCTGCGGGGCATCTGAGTGGAACGCCGGTTAACCTCCGCGGAAGAACCGCCGCAATCGAGCGCTGTTGACACCGATGGGCAACATTCGTTTCAGCACGACTCAGACAATCGCCGCCGGCTGACGAATTCGCGGTGAGCCCCGGTCAACGGGTCGTCGAACTCGATGCGCTGCGCCAGCAGCTGCAACGGCCGGCTGAAGTCATCGTCCGCAACGTCAACCACATTGGGGTACAACGGATCCTCGTGGATCGGAATCCCGAGCGAGGCCATATGCACCCGCAGCTGGTGGGTGCGCCCGGTGCGCGGCGTGAGCCGGTAGCAGCCATCGGGCGATACCAACTCGACAAGGGTTTCGGCGTTGGGCTCGCCGGGTTCCTCGACGGCCTGTAAGTGGCTGCGACGCTTGATGATCCGGCTGTGGACCAGACTCGGCAACGCCAATTCAGGATTCACCGCCGCCCTCGCCAGATACGTCTTGTGGACCGCGCCGCGGGCGAACATCGTTTGGTAGGCGCCCCGAAGTTCGCGGCGGGCAGTGAACAGCAGCACCCCGGCGGTCAACCGATCCAGTCGATGCGCCGGGCTGAGCTCGGGTAGCCCCAATTCCCGGCGCAGCCGCACCAGCGCGGTCTGCGCGACGTGACGCCCGCGCGGCATGGTGGCCAGGAAATGCGGCTTGTCGGCAACGACGATGTCCTCGTCCTGATACAGCACGGGGATATCGAACGGCACCGGCACCTCGTCGCGCAGGTCGCGGTACAGGTAGACGCTCGCACCAGCCGGCAGCACGGCGGTGGGATCGAGCACCGCGCCGCGGGAGTCGACGACTTCGCCGGCGATCGCCTTGGCCGCAACTTCAGGCCCGAACCGGGTAAGCAGTTCGTCGCCCAGCGGGCCGCCGCGCACCCGCAGTCGCGCCGGGCCCAATCCGTCGCGTGGCGGGAGCGGCGCCGGCCTCAAATGAGTGGCACCGGCTCGAGGATCTCCGCGCGGGCCTCCGGAGCACTGGCCCGCAACGCATCCGCCGATGCATCGTCGGGCTGGGCCTGCGACAACACCTCGGCCTCCACCCGCGCGGCGTAAGTCTCCACCTCACGGTCGACGTCGGCGGCCGTCCAGCCCAGCACCGGCGCGACGATGTCGGCGACCTCACGCGCGCATTCGACACCGCGATGGGAGTATTCGATCGCGATCCGCGTCCGGCGGGCCAAGATGTCCTCCAGATGCAAAGCGCCCTCCGCGACAGCGGCATACGCGGCTTCGACCTTCAGGTAGCCCGGTGCGCCGGTGATCGGATTGAGCAGGTCGCGACGGTCGGCGGCCAGCGCCAGCACCTCGCTGAGCAGCGATCCGTACCGGTCCAGCAGATGACGGACCCGGTAGGGATGCAGTCCTTCCAGCGCACCGACGTGCTCGGTCTGATTGATCAGCGCGAAATAGCCATCAGCCCCCAACAGAGGCACTTTCGCGGTGATCGACGGTGCCACTCGGGCCGGGATGTATTGCGACGCAGCATCGATCGCGTCGGCGGCCATCACCCGGTACGTGGTGTACTTGCCGCCGGCGATGGCAACCAGGCCGGGCGCTGGGACCGCTACCGCGTGCTCTCGCGACAGCTTGGAGGTCTCCTCGCTTTCGCCGGCCAGCAGCGGTCGTAAACCGGCGTACACCCCGTCGATGTCGGCGTGGGTCAACGGAGTGGCCAGCACGGTGTTGACCGTGCCGAGAATGTAGTCGATGTCGACCTTGGTCGCCGCCGGGTGCGCCAGATCCAGACCCCAGTCGGTATCGGTCGTCCCGATGATCCAGTGGTTGCCCCACGGGATGACGAACATCACCGACTTCTCGGTGCGCAGAATGATCGCGACGTCACTGACGATCCGGTCCCGCGGCACCACGATGTGCACTCCTTTGGAGGCACGCACCTGAAACCGTCCGCGCTGCTTGGACAATGCCTGAATCTCGTCGGTCCATACCCCGGTCGCGTTGACCACTACGTGACCGTGAACTTCGGTGACAGCGCCGTCCTCGGAGTCGCGTACCCGCACACCGGTCACCCGGTCGCCTTCGCGCAGCAACGAAACCACTTGGGTGGACGACCGCACCACGGCGCCGTAATGCGCAGCAGTCCGCACCACGGTCATGGTGTGCCGAGCGTCGTCGACCACGGTGTCGTAGTAGCGGATACCGCCGATCAGCGCGCTGCGCTTCAGTCCCGGGCACAGCCGCAGCGCCCCTGCCCGGGTGAAATGCTTTTGCGCCGGAAGGGATTTCGCGCCACCGAGTTGGTCGTAAAGCAAAATACCGGCCGCGACGTATGGCCGTTCCCACCACCGCTTGGTCAGCGGGTACAAAAACGGCAACGGTTTGACGAGATGCGGCGCCAAGGTGGTCAACGACAGTTCGCGCTCGAACAGCGCCTCACGCACCAACCCGAATTCCAGTTGCTCGAGGTAACGCAGTCCGCCGTGGAACATCTTCGAGGACCGACTCGATGTGCCCGAGGCGAAATCACGCGCTTCGACCATCGCCACTTTCAGGCCACGGGTGGCGGCATCCAGTGCAGATCCCGAACCGACCACACCGCCGCCGATGACTACGACGTCGAATTGTTCGCCGCCGAGTCGTTCCCAGGCCGAGGCGCGCTGCTCTGGTCCTAAGAAGGAACCCGGCCGGGTCTCGCTCCCCGGTATAGGAATCGGGTCGCTCACGGCAGAGGTCTCCTGTCGGTTACTCGTCAGTAGGGCACTGGCTCCTAAGGCTACCTGCCCTGGTCAGTCCAGGTCGTCGTGCGCCATCAGCCGCCGTGCTGCCTCGGTGATGGATCCCGACAGCGACGGGTAGACGCTCAAGGTCTGCGCCAGCTGGTTCACGGTCAGCCGGTTCTGCACGGCCATCGCGATCGGCAGGATCAACTCCGACGCGATCGGTGCCACCACCACCCCGCCGATCACCACGCCGGTGGCCTGCCGACAGAAGAGCTTGACGAAGCCGTGGCGTAACCCGGACATCTTTGCCCGTGCGTTGGTCCGCAACGGCAACATGATGGTGCGCGCCAACACCGATCCGTCATCGATGGCGGATTGCGGAACACCAACGGCCGCGATCTCGGGCCGGGTGAACACCGCGGCCGCCACCGTGCGCAGCCGGATCGGGCTGACGGCCTCCCCCAACGCGTGCCACATCGCGATCCGACCCTGCATCGCAGCGACCGACGCCAGCGGCAGCAGGCCGGTGCAGTCGCCGGCGGCGTAGATGTTGGGCACCGACGTCCGGGACACCCGGTCGACGGTCAGGTAACCGCCCCGTCCCAGCTCGATGCCGACCCGCTCCAGGCCCAGGCCGTCGGTGTTCGGCACCGACCCGATCGTCATCAGCGCGTGGCTGCCCGCCACGCTGCGGCCGTCGGTCAGTTTGACCAGCACCCCGGAGTCGGTGCGGGTGACGGACTCCGCGCGGGCATTCTTGACCAGCTGGACGCCGCGTTCGGCGAAGATCCGTTCGAGCACCAGGGCTGCGTCGGCGTCCTCGTACGGCAGCACCCGGTCGCGGCTGGCCACCACCGTGACATCGACGCCCAATTCGGTATAGGCGTGCACGAATTCGGCCCCGGTGACACCGGAGCCCACCACGATCAGGTGGTCCGGCAGTGTGTCCAGGTCGTAGAGCTGGCGCCAGGTCAGGATGCGCTCGTCATCGGGCTTTGCCGACGGCAACTCCCGAGGGCTGGCGCCGGTGGCGATCAACACGACGTCGGCGTCGTAGGTGCTGGTGGTCCCGTCGGCGCCGGTCGCCTTGATGCAATGGGAAGCCAGACCAGGGCTCGCGTCGATCAGCTCGCCTCTGCCGGCGACCACCTCGACACCCGCGTTGAGCAGTTGCCCCTTGATGTCGGCGGACTGCGCGGCGGCCAGCGTCTTGACGCGCTGGTGGATTTCCGACAACGAGATCTTCGCGTCGTCGATGTCGATGTCGAAGCCCAGGTGAGGTGCCCGGCGCAGCTCGGTGCGAACACCGGTGGAGGCGATGAACGTCTTGGACGGCACGCAGTCGTACAGCACCGCCGCGCCACCGATGCCGTCGGAGTCGATGACGGTGACCTGGGCCTCGCGCGCCGCTGCGACCAGTGCCGCCTCATAACCGGCCGGCCCTCCTCCGAGGATCACGATGCGGGTGGCCACGGGTCCTAACCTAACGAAGCTGAGGCCAACCTGCCGGAGCATCGCCGGTCCCGCGGCGGCCGTTTAAGCTTTCTCCGTGCCGCTCTACGCTGCCTACGGGTCGAATATGCATCCCGAGCAGATGCTGCAGCGCGCACCGCACTCCCCAATGGCCGGAACCGGCTGGTTGCACGGCTGGCGGCTGACGTTCGGTGGCGAGGACATCGGCTGGGAGGGCGCGCTGGCCACCGTCGTCGAGGACCCGACTTCGAAGGTGTTCGTCGTGCTCTACGACATGACGCCGGCGGACGAGAGAAACCTCGATCGGTGGGAGGGGTCCGAGCTGGGCATCCACAAGAAGATCCGGTGCCGGGTGGAACGCGTGTCGTCTGACACGACCACCGATCCGGTTCTGGCGTGGCTGTATGTGGTTGACGCCTGGGAGGGCGGCCTGCCTTCGGCGCGCTACATCGGAGTGATGGCTGATGCCGCCGAAATCGCGGGCGCGCCAGAAGGATACGTGCACAACCTACGTACTCGCCCGGCCCGCAACATCGGTCCGGGTCACGGCGAGTAACTCACACTTCGAGTGTGCGTCACGGTGGTGACACGCCGACGATGTCTGCCCTGGGCGCACAGTCAAGTGCGTGAGTGCACACTCGGCCTAGATGCAACTGGCCTGTTCGACGATATTGACCATCAGCCGCAACCCGATCGCCAGCGCGCGCTCGTCGAGGTCGAACGTCGGCTGGTGCAGGTCCAACTGCGACCCCTGGCCTGACCAGACCCCCAGTCGGGCCATCGCGCCAGGGACTTCCTCCAGGTACCAGGAGAAATCCTCGCCGCCGCCGGACTGCCTGGTATCGGTCAGCGCATCCGGGCTGACCGCCTCTATGGCGTGAGCGATGATGCGCGTCGAGACCTCTTCGTTGACCACCGGCGGGACACCGCGGCTGTACTGCAGGGTGTGCTCGATACCCAGCGGCGACAGCAGCGCGGTCACCGCCTGACGCACAATAGCTTCGAGGTCCAGCCAGGTTTCGCGGCTGGCCGTGCGGATGGTGCCCGCCAGCACGCCGGTCTGCGGGATCGCGTTGGCCGCCACCCCCGCATTGACCGCGCCCCACACCATCACGGTGCTGTTTCGCGGGTCGATGCGGCGCGACAACACACCGGGCAGCCCGGTGATCAGCGTGCCCAGCCCGTAGACCAGATCGGCGGTCAAGTGTGGCCGCGAAGTGTGCCCGCCCGGCGAATGCAGGGTGATCTCGATCATGTCGGCCGCCGACGTGATCGGCCCCGTCTTCACCGCGATCTTGCCAACCGCCAGCCGGGGATCGCAGTGCAAGGCGAAGATCCGGCTCACTCCGGACAGCACGCCGGCAGCGATCGCGTCGATCGCGCCGCCGGGCATCAGCTCTTCGGCGGGCTGAAAGATCAGCCGCAACGCAATTGGCAGCTCCGGCACCGCCGCCAACGCCAGCGCGGTGCCCAGCAGGATCGCGGTGTGGGCGTCGTGGCCGCAGGCGTGCGCCGCGTTGGGCATCGTCGATTCATACGGGGCACCGGTCCGCTCGGCCATCGGCAATGCGTCCATGTCGGCCCGCAGCGCGATCCGGGGCTCCTGGTCGGGGCCGAAATCGCAAGTCAGCCCCGTCCCGCCGGGTAACACCTTCGGGTTCAGCCCGGCATCGGCCAGCCGTTCGGCGACAAACTGTGTGGTGGCGTACTCCTGGCGGCCCAACTCCGGGTAGCGGTGGATGTGTCGCCGCCAGGCGACCAAGTCATCGAAATGTGCGGCCAGCCAGGACTCAGCGACAGCATTCAGGCTCATGACGCCGCCCGCTGGTCACGAGCCGCCAGCACTCGGTCACGCTCAACCGCTGATTCGGCGAGGCGAACGATGCTGCAAGCCAACATGATTGCGCCGTCGATAACTGCCCGGTCGGCGCTGGGACCGGCGGCCGCGGCGGTGAACCCGGGCTGGTGCAACGACGCGCCGCCGGCCTCGACCGCGACCATCGGATGGATCCCCGGCAAGACCTGCGTGACGTTGCCCATGTCGGTGCTGCCCACCGGCAGCACTGCCTCGAGTCCCTCATCGACGGGCGCGCGCCCCAACCGCGTCATTTCGGCGCGCACGGCACCGGCCAGCCAGGGGTCGGGCTTGAGCGCGTCGTACACCGGCTCGGTCTGCTCGATTCGGTACTCACATCCGGTGGCCACCGCCCCGGCCAAGAAGCAATCGCCAACCTTGGCTTGCAGGTCGGCCAGCGACCACGCCTCGGCTGCCCGCATCGCGTAGTGCAGTCGGGTCCGGCTCGGGATGACATTGGCGGCCTGACCGCCCTCCGAGACGATGCCGTGTACTTGCTGCCCGGGAACCAGCTGTTGACGCACCAGCCCGATCGCCACCTGTGCGATGGTGGCCGCGTCGGCAGCGTTGACACCCAGGAATGGTGCGGCCGACGCGTGCGCCTCGCGCCCTTGGTACTCGACCCGGACCGCGGACAACGTCAGCGACCGGGCCGCGGCGATGTCGACCGGCCCGGGGTGCATCATCACGGCCACCGCTAAGTCGTCGAAAACTCCCGCGTCGAGCAGCAACACTTTTCCGCCGCCGAATTCCTCGGCGGGAGTGCCGAGTAGCGCAACGGTCAGGCCCAGCTGGTCGGCGACTTCGGCCAACGCCAGCGCGGCGCCCACTGCCGAAGCGGCGATGATGTTGTGCCCGCAGGCATGGCCGATTTCGGGCAGCGCGTCGTACTCGGCGCAGATGCCGACAGTCAATGGACCGCTTCCGAAGTCGGCGCGGAAAGCTGTGTCCAATCCACCGGCTGAGTTGGTGATCTCGAAACCTCGGTCAGCCACCAGCGTTTGCGCCTTGGCGCAACTGCGGTGCTCGGCGAACGCCAACTCCGGTTCGGCGTGGATCGCGTGGGAAAGCTCGACCAGGTCCGTGCCACGGCGCCGCACCGCGTCCTCGACGCGATCCAGCACCGGGTTTGAGGCCATCCGAGCAGTATCTCACCGCCGACCACCGGCGATCACAACGACTAGTTCGGATCGCTCACAGTTGGCGCGCAGATCGCATGTGGGCTTCCGCGCGAAGCCACGCCTGGGCCGGGACGAATCGCTCGTCGTCCCAGCTGGCCGATCGCACGCTTATTCGTCCCCGCCAATTCTTCATGATCGCGACATGAACGGGCCAGCGGATGAAACGGCGCAAATCCGCATGACTTTCCCAGACCGACAGGGATCCGCCACGCCACTGGGTCTGCTTGCCCCACAACCACAGCCCGACCGCGCCGCGCATAATCGGCCAGCTTTCCGCCAGCTTCCACCCCAATGCGGCGATCTGTTGCCAATCCTCCTCGGAATTGGAATAGAAGTCGGTAAAGCTCACCACGACCGGGGACCGGGTCCCGTCGGACGGACCGGGCAGCCAGTCCGTGCCGAGGATGCCGTTGCCCGGCGTGATTGGCGGCTGGCCAGTCCAGGCGCCGACGGATGTTGTCGTCATGGCTTCCGCCCGGTCATCGCCGAAGCGACGGGTGGCTTCCACTGCGGCGAGCGACCGAGATAAGCCAGGATGCGATCGAGATCGTTGGTCGGCTCCTCAGACGGGATGGCAGGGCCGAACACCGCACTGTCGGAAGAGCGGAAGTCTCCGTCGGGCACCGCGAACGCCAGAGGCAATGCCGCGGCCACAACATCGACCGGAAGCTCGAAGGAGTGACCCATGGTGCGAGCCACATCCCAGCCGTGCACCACGTAGTCCACAAAGTGGAAACCGATCGCCATCGAACCCGGGAAGGTTGCTCCAGACCCAAACTCCGGTAGTGCGAACGCCGCCTCGATCACGTCGGCCCCGGCGAACGCGTCCAACACCGCGGTGGCGGCCGCAGAGTAGGTGCCGGCCGGGTCGACTGCCACCGCCTTGGCGACGGTCTCGGGTTGCCATATCGCCAGGTCGGCGCCGTGGCCGCGGGCGGCGGCGGCAAAGCCGCGATGCTGCACCGTCATGTGAGTGAGCAGATCAGCGAGATTCCAGCCAACACACGGCGTCACCTTCAACAGGTCGTCGGCGGTGACGGCCGAGACCACATCAACAGAGGCCAGCACGGCAATTCGATGCAATGGCCGAACATCCTGATTAGTATGCACATACATATCATATGTGTATGCATATCGTATGTCAACCTTTATCATCCAGACGTGGTGCGAAAGGCGACGCGTCCAGACCTCGCGGCGATGCTGACGCAGCTGGCTCGTCAAACCGTGGCTGCCGAGCAGCCAGTGCTGGCAGCCCACGGCCTCTCGATGTGGGGCTACATCATTCTCAGCGCACTGGATCGTTCGCCGGTCCGCACTCAAGCGGCACTCGCCGAGGCCATCGGCGCCGACAAAACACGCATCATTCCCACGCTCGACGAGTTGCAGGACCACGGTTACATCGAACGGATTCCCGACCCCGACGACCGCCGCGCGCGCCTGCTCGCGATCACCGAGTCGGGCCGTTCCATCAAAGACGTAGTGCAGGTAGCCATCCAGCGCGGGGAGGAGCACTGGCTTGGGCAGCTTTCAGCCAGCGATCGAGACGCCTTCCTGCGTGCACTGCGCCAACTCACCTTTGGCGCAACGTTGTCCGATTAGGCTGCCGGACTGTGACTGACGGTCCGTCCGACCCCGGCGCGCTCGCGCGGCGGGCCGCCCAGCTCATCGCCGAGGGCACCGGCACAGCCGATCACGACGTGGCGATCGTTCTCGGATCGGGGTGGGCACCGGCTGTTGCGGCATTGGGCTCGGCGACGGCGGTGCTGCCGATGGCCGAATTGCCCGGCTTCACGCCTCCGACCGCGGCCGGCCACACCGGTCAAGTGTTGTCGGTGGCGGTCGGGGCGCACCGCGTGCTGGTGCTGACCGGTCGGGTGCATGCCTATGAAGGCCATGACCTGATGCACGTCGTGCACCCGGTGCGAGCAGCGTGCGCAGCCGGGGCGCGCGTGGTCATACTCACCAATGCGGCCGGTGCGGTACGCGAGGGCTTGGAGGTGGGCCAGCCGGTGCTGATCAGCGACCACCTGAACTTGACCGCACGGTCGCCGCTGGTCGGGGCTCAGTTCGTCGACATGGTCGATGCCTACGCACCGCGACTGCGCGCGCTGGCCCGTGACGCCGACCCGGCGCTAGCCGAAGGTGTGTATGCCGGGCTGCCCGGCCCGCATTACGAGACGCCCGCCGAGATCCGCATGTTGCGCATACTGGGTGCCGATCTGGTTGGCATGTCCACCGTGCACGAGACGATCGCGGCGCGGGCGGCGGGCGCTGAGGTGTTGGGGGTGTCGCTGGTGACGAACTTGGCTGCCGGGATGACCGGTGAGCCGCTCAGCCACGTCGAGGTGCTCGCCGCCGGCGCGGCCGCGGCGACCCGGATGGGCGCTCTGCTGGCCGATGTGGTCGCACGGCTGTAGCGGGCCAGCGTGACCCCGGAGGATTGGATCGCGCACGACCCTGACCCGGTGACGGCCGCCGAACTTGCCCGGTGCGATCGGGCCGAGCTTGCTGCACGGTTCGCCCGGCCGCTGAAATTCGGCACCGCCGGACTGCGCGGCCCGGTCTGCGGTGGCCCGGACGCGATGAACCTCGCCGTGGTTTTGCGTGCCACCTGGGCGCTGGCGAAGGTGCTCACCGACCGCGGTCTCAGCCGTTCGACGGTGATTGTCGGACGCGACGCTCGGCACGGCTCAGCTACATTCGCGGTCGCGGCAGCTGAAGTTCTTGCCGCCGAGGGCTTCTCGGTTGTTCTGCTGCCGCATCCGGTACCCACCCCGGTGTTGGCGTTTGCCGTGCGGTACGCCGAAGCAGCGGCGGGCATTCAGATCACCGCATCACACAATCCAGCAACCGACAACGGCTACAAGGTCTACCTCGACGGCGGCATTCAGATCATCTCCCCCACCGACCGCGACATCGAAACCGCAATGACCGCCGCCCCTTTCGCTGACGAGATCGCCCGAGCGCAGGTTGAACCAGCCCACACCGGTCTGGTCGAGCGTTACATCGAACGGGCCGCCCGCGTGCGGCGCTCGTCGGGCCCGGTCCGAGTGGCGCTGACACCGCTGCACGGCGTCGGCGGCGAGGTGGCGGTCGAAACGCTGCGACGGGCGGGTTTCGGCGACGTGCATACCGTGGCCGGCCAGTTCCGACCCGATCCCGACTTCCCGACCGTCCGGTTCCCCAATCCTGAAGAGCCCGGTGCGACGGACGCGTTGCTGGCGCTGGCCGACGCGGCCGACGCCGACATCGCGATCGCGCTGGATCCTGACGCTGACCGCTGCGCGGTCGGGATTCCCACATCGGCGGGCTGGCGGATGCTGTCCGGCGACGAGACCGGTTGGCTGTTAGGCGATTATATTTTGTCGCGGACCGAGCCGAGCGAGCTCGCCACCAGCGTGGTGGCCAGCAGTGTGGTGTCGTCGCGGATGCTGTCCGCGATCGCCGCGTACTGGGGCGCACACCATGTGGAGACCCTGACCGGGTTCAAATGGCTCGCCCGCGCCGATGCCGGCTTGCCCGGCAGCACGTTGATTTACGCCTATGAGGAGGCAATCGGGCACTGTGTCGACCCGGCTGCGGTCCGGGACAAGGACGGCATCAGCGCCGCGGTGCTCGCCTGCGATTTGGTTGCGGCACTGAAACTTACCCGCCGCTCTGTGCTCGACGCGCTCGATGACCTTGCCCACCGATTCGGCGTGCATGTCGGCGCCGCGGTGTCACGGACGGTGACCGACGCGGACCAGGCAACCGCACTGATGCGCCGGCTGCGGACTTCGCCGCCCGGTCGCCTGGCCGGATTCGCATCGACCACAACGGATCTGATGGAGCGCGAAGGCATGGATCGGACCGACGCATTGATCTTCACCGGCGGTGACGCCGATACGTCGGCCCGAGTCGTGGTCCGCCCGTCGGGTACCGAACCGAAAGTCAAGTGCTACATCGAGGTTCGGTCCGCATCGGCGGCTGATATGGGCGGTGTTCGCCAGCGCGCGACCGAGCTCTGCCACGAGCTGGCGTCGTCGGTGCAGCACTGGTAGCAGCTGATAATTCAGCGCGGTCCGAATTGGCGGTCGCCCGCGTCGCCGAGGCCCGGCACGATGTAGGCCGCGTCGTTGAGGCGGTCATCCACTGCGGCGGTGAACAGCCTGACGTCGGGCGCTGCTTTCTCCAGCGCCGCAACGCCTTCCGGGGCCGCCAACACGCACACGACGGTGATGTCGTCGGCGCCGCGACGTTGCAGCAACCCGAGGGTATAGGTCATCGAACCGCCGGTAGCCAACATCGGGTCGAAGACCATCACCGGCCGGCCATGCAGTTTATCGGGCAGAGACTCCAAATAGGGTGTGGGCGAGGCGGTCTTCTCGTCGCGGGCGACGCCGACGAAACCCACCCGCGCGTCGGGCAACAGCGCCAACGCCGGCTCGATCATGCCCAACCCAGCCCGCAAGACCGCCACCAGCAGTGGGGGTTTCGCCAACCGGGTGCCGGCCGTCTGGGCCAGCGGGGTGTGCACGGTAATCGTTTGGCAGGGCGCGTCACGAGTGGCCTCATAGACCAGCATCAGGGTCAGATCGCGCAACGCGGCGCGAAACGCCGCATTATCGGTTCGCTCGTCGCGCAGTGCGGTCAGCCGCGCCGCAGCCAGCGGGTGGTCAACGACATGGACATCCACGGGGCATGACCTTAGCCGGGCAGTTCAGCTCTGGCCCGGAGGCGATGCGGAGCGTGCATCGGAAATCTCACCAGTCTCAGAAGTCTCTCGGCGAGGCGATAGTGCTTTCCTCACTTCGAGACCGCATGTGATGTCACACGACTGGCGAGCGACCGGTGATATCACATGCGCCGTCTTTTTGGGAAGTGGTGCATACCCGGTCGGCGGTGCAGGAGTGGCTGATGTGACACCGCGGCCGCAGGCTCAGGCGCCGAAGAAGTTGAAGATGTCGAAACCGTAGCCGACGAGGTCGATCAGCGGCTGCCCCGAAATGAGCGGCGCCCCGTCCAAGATGGCGTCCGGGCTCAGCGACGGGATGCTCGCCGTCAGGTCCATCCACGAGGTGAGCAGCGAGTCGTCCAGCTGGTTGGTCAGGTCATAGCCGGAAAGCAGCGAGTCGACGAACGACGTCGGCAACGGCGACTGCCCGGCATCTTGCAGCAGGTCGTTGATCGGGCCGACGAAAGTCTGCACCCCGGCGTATTCCATGCCGGCCAACATCTGCAGCGGATCCATCTTGGGGATGAAACCGTCGACACCGGAGGCCATCAGTTGGCCCGTCGCGTCAACCTGCCAGGGGCCGGCGACACCGATCGGGTCGACCCCATTGACTGCGAAGCCGGCGCCCGGGTCGCCCGGGTTTCCGTAGCCCCAGTCGTCGACCAGGGTCGCAAACGGACTGAAGGAGTCGTAGAAGAAGTGGCCGGCGGGCCCGCCGTCGTACATGAACGCCAAGGTCGGCAGCGGCGCGGGAATCGCGTAGAAGTTGGTGTCACCGATTGATCCGAGGTTGATCATGTTGGTGGTATCCAAGTTCACGCCGGCAGTCGGGTCCGGATAGTACGGGTGCACGGTCTCGATGCCGATGAGGGCGTTGAGGTCGGCGAACAGGTTGCTGGGGTCCGAGGGGAAGTTGGCCCAGCCGTCGTATTCGCCGGTGTAGATGTCGGTCGCGATCCCGGTCGTCGGGGTGGTCGCCAAGCTCATCGGGATGTCGAGGAACGGAACGTGTTGCGGCGCGGGGCTCAGGCTGAAGGCGCCGACGCCGTCGGGGAATTGGAAGCGGTCCAGCATCCCGCCGATCGGGCTGTTGGGGTCGCCCAGCAGCGTGATATGCAAATCGTGCAGGTCAACTCCCGCCGGCGTGTTGTTGAGCAGGCTGTTCATCTCCACGGTGGCAACGGTGGCGCTCTGCGAGTAGCCGAGCACCGCGACGTCGTTTCCGCCCTGCAATGCCGGAACGATCGCGCTGTTCAGGTCACCGGCGCCGGCGTTCACCGAGTCGCCGAAACCCAGGTCGGGCTGGCCGGCCGAGCAGACTATCGGACAAAACTGCTCCGGGGTGGTCAGGCCCTGGAAGGTGTAGTTGCCGAATTGGCTCAGGTACAGCGATTCGACGCTGTTGAGGTAATTCTGGTCGGGCACCGGGTTCCCGGTGCCGCCCATGATCCAGCCCTCGTTGGCGATCAGCCTGGCCTCCGCCATGATCGCTTTCACCCCGGACACCAGCGCAGAGGTCAACATCGAGGTCACACTCATGAGGGCAGCGCAGACCACCACCACGAACGCAGCAGTCAACGAACCAAACCGTAGACGCGTCATCTACGCCCTCCCTGCCTGTGGGCCGCACCCCCGACCCGTCAACGTTGCTGAATCGTAAGCTGCGGCGCCTCACCGGGTGCGGCAAACTCCTGATTCTTTTCCTGCGCGATCGGGCGCCGACACGGGTTGAGCATGCCGACCAGCCGGCGGAACCGGCCATATACTCCCGCCATGCGGCGCCATAGCCGGCGAATTGGCAAGCAATCTCGAGCGGTCAGCCTATTCGGTGTGCTCGCGATCTCCACCATGCTGATGTCGTGGCCGTCGGCTCATCACACCCACGACACCGGCCCGGTGGACATCAAGGCCGCCGCAGTCCCGACTCCCGCACACGTCGTCGTCGTGGTGGAAGAGAACCGCTCGCAAAGCAACATCATCGGCAACAGGTCGGCGCCGTATATCAACCAGCTGGCCGTCAACGGCGCGATGATGGCGCAATCCTTCGCCGAGGTGCATCCCAGCGAACCCAACTACTACGCCTTGTTCGCCGGCGACACGCTGGTGAAGGACAACGTCTGCCCGGTCAACGCCGGCAACACGCCCAATCTCGGTTCGCAGTTGCTCGCCGCCCGTTACACATTCTTGGGCTTCGCGGAGAGCCTGCCTGCGGTGGGCTCGACGGCGTGCAGCGCCGGGAAGTATGCCCGCAAGCATGTGCCCTGGGTCGGCTTCAGCAACATTCCAAGCAACTATTCGCTTCCGTTTTCGGCGTTCCCGGCTCCGGCCAACTACGCCAGCTTGCCCACGGTCGCATTCGTCATCCCCAACCTCGACAATGACATGCACGACGGCTCGATCGGTCAGGGCGACCGGTGGCTGTATCAGAACCTGTCGCAGTACGCCGAATGGGCGAAGGCCAACAACAGCCTGCTGATCCTGACCTGGGACGAGGACGACAACAGCTCGCAGAATCAGATCCCAACGGTCATCTACGGAGCCAACGTCCGGCCCGGCACCTACACCGAGACGATCAGCCACTACAACGTGTTGTCGACGCTGGAGCAGATGTACGGGCTGCCCAAGCTCGGCTACGCAACCAGAGCGCCCGCCATCACCGACATTTGGGGCCCCTAACCCGGACTCGATCCCTGGGCCACGCGGCCCGTCGCTATTGTGTGCCGCATGGCTGCTGACCTCGTGCCGATCCGCTTGAGCCTGACCGACGGTGACCGCTACACGGTGTGGGCGCCCCGCTGGCGCGACGCGGGCGACGAGTGGGAAGCCTTTTTGGGCAAAGACGAGGACCTTTACGGCTTCGAGTCGCCCGCTGACCTGGCGGCGTTCGTGCGCACCAGCACCGACAACGATCTGGTGGACCACCCGGCGTGGAAACGGCTGACCGAGGCCAACGCCCACAAGTACGAGCCCGCCGAGGACAAGCAGTACGACCTGATCGCGGTCGAAGAGCTGGTCTGCGAGAAACCGACCGAGCAGTCGGTGACGACGCTGGCCAACACGCTGGCGATCGTCTCGTCGATCGGGTCAGTCTGCGAGCTGCCGGCGGTGATGAAGTTCTTCAACGGCAACCCGAGCCTGGGCACGCTGGCCGGCGGTATCGAACACTTCACCGGCAAAGCCGGTCTCAAGCGCTGGAATGGGATCGCCGAGATCGTCGGGCGCAGCTGGGACGACGTCCTGCGCGCGCTGGACGAGATCATCAGCGTTCCTGACGTGGATAGCGCGGCATCCGACGCCGCCGCCGCCGAACTTGCCGAGCTGTTCGAAGAGGAACACCCCGAAGAGGACGAGCTGGAGAGCACCGAGGACCAGCAGACCGAGGCAGCGACCGAAACCGTCGGTGGTGCCGAGAACGTCGAGAAGGGCCGTGCCGCCGGCGACAAGGTGGTGCTGGGCTCCGACGAGGACTTCTGGTTGGAAGTCGGCATCGACCCGATCCGGATCATGACCGGTGCGGGCACCTTCTACACGCTGCGCTGCTACTTCGATGACCGTCCGATCTTCTTGGGACGTAACGGCCGAATCAGCGTGTTCACCTCGGAGCGGGCGCTGGCCAGATATCTCGCCGATGAGCACGACCACGACTTGTCCGACCTGAGCACCTATGCCGATATCCGCACGGCGGCAACCGACGGCTCGCTGCGGGTCGAGATCACCGACGACAACGGCTATGTACTGACCGGCCTGGCAGACGATTTAGCTCACGGGCCGGATGCGGTCGACCATGACCAGCTTGATCTGGCCGTCGAGCTGCTCCGCGATGTCGGGGACTATGCCGAGGACAACACCGTTGACGAGGCGCTGGCGATGGATCGCCCGCTGGGCAAGCTGGTGGCCTATGTCCTCGACCCCGACTCGGTGAGCAAGCCCGCTGCTCCGTACGCCAAGGCGGTGCAAGCGTGGGAGGATCTGGAGCAGTTTGTCGAGTCGCGGCTAAGGCGCGAATAGCGCTTTCCGCTAGCCGATCAGCACCGCAAAGCGCGGTTTGATGACTTCGTCGATGATCGCGAGTCGTTCGTCGAACGGGATGAACGCCGACTTCATCGCGTTGATGGTGAACCGGGCGAGGTCAGTCCAGCCGTAGCCGAACGCGTCGACGAGAACCAGCATTTCGCGGCTCATCGACGTGTCACTCATCAACCGGTTGTCGGTGTTGACGGTGACCCGGAACCGTGCACGGGCCAGCAGGTCGAAGGGGTGCTCGGCGATGCTGTTGACCGCGCCGGTCTGGACGTTGGAGCTGGGGCACAGCTCCAATGGAATCCGCTTGTCCCGCAGTATCGATGCCAGCCGGCCGAGGCGCGCGCTACCGTCCTCGGCGACGTCGATGTCGTCGGTGATCCGCACGCCGTGGCCCAACCGGTCGGCACCGCAGAAGGCGATCGCCTCGTGGATGGACGGCAGCCCGAATGCCTCACCGGCATGAATTGTGAAGCGCGCGTTGTTCTCTCGCATATATTCGAATGCGTCCAGGTGCCGGGTGGGCGGGTAGCCGGCCTCCGCACCGGCGATGTCGAATCCGACCACACCTTTGTCGCGGAATCGGATCGCCAGCTCGGCAATTTCCCGGGATAGCGCGGCGTGCCGCATCGCGGTGACCAGACAGCGCACGACGATAGGTCGCCCCGCTGCTGCGGCCGCCTTCTCGCCGTCCGCGAAACCCGCCAGCACGGCGTCGGTGACGGCGTCGAAGGAGAGTCCGCGGTTGATGTGCAGTTCGGGGGCGAACCGCACCTCGGCGTAAACCACCGAGTCGGTGGACAGGTCCTCCACGCACTCGTAGGCCACTCGATGCAGCGATTCGGGTGTCTGCATCACCGCAACGGTGTGGGAGAACGGCTCGAGGTAACGCTCCAGCGATCCGCTGTGCGACGAGGTGTGAAACCACCGCGTCAATTCATCGACCTCGGTGGCGGGCAGGCCGTCATAACCAGTCTGGCCGGCGATGTCGATCACGGTAGCCGGGCGTAGCCCGCCGTCGAGGTGATCGTGCAACAGCGCTTTCGGCGCTTGCTTGATCGTCTCCAAACTGATTGGCGTGGTCATCAGGTAATCCGATCAATGATCAGCGGTCGCCGGATGGGTGGCGTTTCGGCGACGCTCCAGCCCGCGTCCAGCTCGGCCATCGCGGACTGGAAGCGGTCCGGGGTGTCGGTGTAGAGCGTGAACAACGGCTCGCCGGCGGCCACCGGGTCCCCGGGTCGCCGGTGGATCCGGATCCCGGCGCCGGGCTGGACCAGTTCGCCCGGGCGGGACCTGCCCGCTCCGAGCCGCCATACCGTCAGCCCCACTGCCATCGCGTCGATATTTCCCATTGTGCCGCCCCGACTGGCGGTCACGGTTTCGGAGTACTTACCGACTGGCAACGGTACGGACAAGTCACCACCCTGCGCGGCGACCAGCGCGCGGAAGCGGTCCATCGCGGTGCCGTCGCGCAACGTCTGCGCCGGATCCCGCCCCTCGATGCCGGCGATCTCGAGCATCTCGCCGGCCAGCCGCAGGGTCAGTTCCACCACATCGGGTGGCCCGCCGCCGGCCAGCACCTCCAGCGCTTCGGCGACTTCAAGCGCGTTGCCGGCGGTCGCGCCCAGCGGAGTGTTCATGTCGGTGAGCAGCGCGCGGGCCGGCAACCCGTGCTCGGCACCCAGCGCCACCATGGTTTCGGCCAGCTCACGGCAGTGCGATTCCGAGCTGAGCAACGCGCCCGAACCGACCTTGACGTCGAGCACCAGTGCGCTGGCACCTTCGGCGATCTTCTTGCTCATCACCGAGCTCGCGATCAACGGCAGCGACTCGACGGTCGCGGTGATATCGCGCAGCGCGTAGAGCTTTGCGTCAGCGGGCGCCAGCCGACCGGCGGCAAAGATAGCCGCGCCGAGCTCGCAAAGTTGCTGGTGTACTTGACGGTTAGTGAGGTCGGCGGAGAAACCGGCGATGGATTCCAACTTGTCCAGGGTCCCGCCGGTATGGCCGAGTCCGCGGCCGGAGGCTTGCGGCACCGCGCCTCCGCACGCCGCGACCACCGATACCAGCGGCAGCGTGATCTTGTCGCCGACCCCGCCGGTGGAGTGTTTGTCCACGGTCGGCAGCGGCCGGCCGGCACGCCGCAAATCGGTGAAATCCATTCGCTCACCGGAGGCCACCATCGCCTCGGTCCAGCGCGCGGTCTCGTCGTAGTCCATGCCGCGCAGAAACACCGCCATCAACAGCGCCGACATCTGTTCGTCGGCAATCCGACCGTTGGTGTAGGCGTCGATGACCCAGTCGATCGCCGCATCCGGCAGCCGACCGCCGTCGCGTTTGGTCGCGATGATCGTCGGCGCGTCGAAGCTCACGAGAGTCAGTTGCCCGCCTCCTCCTCGGGCCGTACCGGCCCGCGTCGTCGCCGGGCGAGGTCGTCCGGCCCGAACGCGTCGGGCAGCAGGTCGCCGAGCCGCCGCGGCGCTTCAGGATGGTCGATGAGCAGGTCCGGTCCGCCGTGTTCCAACAACACCTGACGACACCGGCCGCACGGCATCAGCGTCGAGCCCTTCCCATCGACACACGCCAACGCCAGCAACCTGCCACCACCGGTGGAATGCAGCGCGCACACCACTGCGCACTCGGCACAGAAACCCAGGCCATACGAGGCATTCTCCACATTGCAGCCGGCGATGATCCGTTGATCGTCGACCAACGCCGCCGCGCCCACCGGAAACCGTGAGTAAGGTGCGTATGCATGGCGCGCTACTTGGATAGCCTTGTCGCGCAGCAGCTTCCAGTCAATTGTGTCAGTCACGGTCGCAACACCACGCGTGTCGGAAAACGCATCGGGCCACCTCGTTCGCTGTCGGCTGATTCACCTTGCCACCCTAGATTCTTCACGCCGGAAACCGTCGGCGGACACGGAGCGGGTTATTTGACCAGGGCGATTCTCCCGCGGTCGGTTCACACCCCGGTTTCCGCGACACTTAATCGGGTGCGACGACACCCCGACGCGGGTCGCATTAGATTAAATCTCGATGCCGGTCACACTTTAGAGGGCTATCTCGTCTGATGAGTATGACACCGAAAGCCCGCATCGAACCTTTGCCTCCGAAACAGGCCAACTGGCTCATCCGCGCCATGTACCGATACGCCAAGCGGCGCTTCGGCGAAGTCCCCGAGCCGTTCGCAGTAGCCGCACACCATCCGCGGTTGCTGATCGCCAACGCCGTCCACGAGACCATGCTGCAATCGGCGTCACGCAAGCTGCCGGCCAATGTCCGTGATTTGGCGGTGTTTTGGGCTGCGCGCACGGTCGGCTGCTCGTGGTGTGTCGACTTCGGGGCGATGCTGCAGCGCCTCGACGGACTGGATGTGAAGCGCCTCGCGGACATAGAAAATTATGCAACTTCGCCACATTTCACCGACGATGAGCGGGCCGCCATTGCCTATGCCGACGCGATGACCGGCGACCCGCACAGCGTCACCGACCAGCAGGTAGCCGACCTGCGGGCCCGCTTCGGTGCGAACGGCGTGATCGAGCTGACCTATCAGATCGGGGTCGAGAACATGCGAGCGCGGATGAACACCGCACTGGGGATCACCGAGCAGGGCTTCAATTCCGGTGACGCATGCCGGGTTCCGTGGGCTCAGACCGCAAGGGAGAGCCGGTGAACTTGTCGGGATTGGCGATATCCCATAGCGCGCAGACTTTCCCGTCACGCACTGTCAGGGCCATGATCCGCGGCAGCATTTCGCGGTAGCCGTCGCTGGCCGGGAGGCCGGCCGTGTAGATGCCGAGTTCGCCATTGATCAACCCCAGCTGATACGCGCTGAACATCGACGGGCCATAGCGTTGCGAAAGGCCGAGCATGAACCGGACCACCTTGTCCGCCCCGCGGATGACCTGAATTGCCGTGGGCGCCTTGCCATCCGAATCGCCGGTGAAGGTCACGTCGGGATGCAACAGCGCCACCACGGCTTCCAGGTCGCCGACGGCCATCGCGGCCATCAGCCGGCCTACCACCTCGTTGTGCGAGGGATCGGGGCGCCCGGATACTGCGGGCGGCTGCGCCGCGACTGCCTTGCGGGCTCGCGACGCCAGCTGGCGTGCCGCCGCCGCACTGGTCCCCAGCACGTCGGCAACTTCGGCAAACGGAACCGCGAACCCGTCGTGCAGCACGAAGGCAATCCGCTGATCGGGAGACAGCTGCTCCAACACCACCATTGCCGCGAACCGGGCGTCCTCGGCGGCGACCACGGCGGACAGCGGATCCGTGTCGTCAAGGCCGGTGACTACCGGCTCGGGTAGCCAATTGCCGGTGTAGGTCTCGCGACGATGCGCGGCGGAGCGCAACTTGTCCAGCCCGAGCCGGCTCACCACGGTGGTCAGCCAGGCACGCAGGTCGGCGACTTCAGACTCCTGCCCGTCCCAGCGCAGCCACGCTTCCTGCACGATGTCCTCGGCGTCGGCCACCGTGCCGGTCAGCCGGTAGGCGACCGACATCAGATGTGGCCGCAGGGCTTCGAATTGGCTGACCTGTTGCGCTGAGGTCATATTGCGAGCGTAGCGCTACGCTCACGTGCAACATGACGAACCACCTCTGGCTGCACTTCGCCCGGCACGGCCCGGACATCAGACCGCCGATCATCACTCGCGGCGAGGGTGTGACGATCTGGGACGACCGCGGCAAGAGCTACCTGGACGGGCTGTCCGGTCTGTTCACCGTGCAGGTCGGCCACGGCCGTACCGAACTCGCCGAGGTGGCCGCCCGCCAGGCGGGCACGCTGGCGTTCTTCCCGCTGTGGGGATACGCCACCCCAACCGCGATCGAGCTCGCCGAGCGCCTGGCGCATTACGCCCCAGGCGAGCTGAACCGGGTGTTTTTCACCACCGGCGGCACAGAGGCCGTCGAAACCGCGTGGAAAGTTGCCAAGCAGTACTTCAAACTGACCGGCAAACCCGGTAAACACAAAGTGATTTCGCGATCGATCGCCTACCACGGCACCACCCAGGGTGCGCTGGCGATCACCGGGCTGCCGAAGTACAAGGCGCCGTTCGAGCCGGTGACACCTGGCGGATTCCGGGTGCCCAACACGAACTTCTACCGGGCACCCGAACCGTTGCACAGCGACGTCAAAGCGTTCGGGCAGTGGGCTGCCGACCGGATCGCCGAGGCGATCGAGTTCGAAGGACCCGACACCGTGGCCGCGGTGTTTTTGGAACCGGTGCAAAATGCCGGCGGCAGCATCCCGCCTCCCCCAGGCTATTTCGAACGGGTGCGGGAAATCTGCGACGAATACGACGTGCTCTTGGTCTCCGACGAGGTGATCTGCGCGTTCGGCCGGATCGGGTCGATGTTCGCCTGTGACGACTTCGGCTACGTGCCCGACATGATCACCTGCGCCAAAGGGATGACGTCGGGTTACTCGCCGATCGGCGCGATGATCGCCAGCGAGCGGTTGTTCGAACCGTTCAACGACGGCAACACGATGTTCCCGCACGGCTATACCTTCGGCGGCCATCCGGTTTCGGCCGCCGTCGGACTGGCCAACCTCGACATCTTCGAGCGCGAGGGCCTCAACGAACACGTGAAAAGCCACGCACCCGCATTCCGCGCCACGCTGGAGAAGCTGTACGACGTGCCCATCGTCGGCGATGTGCGCGGCGAAGGATTCTTCTACGGCGTGGAACTGGTCAAGGACAAGGCCAGCAGGGCGACCTTCACCGACACCGAACGCGGCGCGCTACTTGGCCACGTGTCGTCGGCCCTTTTCGAAGCCGGGCTGTATTGCCGCACCGACGACCGCGGCGATTCCGTCATCCAACTCGCGCCGCCGCTGATCAGCGGCCAAGCCGAGTTCGACACCATCGAAGCGATTCTGCGCAGCGTGCTGACCGACGTTGGGAGTCGCCTATGACCAAACCACGCATTGACCCGATCCGGTGGCAGCCACCGCCGTCGCGGCCGTTACCCGAACCCGATCTCGCGGCGACGCTGCACGTGGTCGATGTTCCCGGCAACGCCCCGGAGGACGTCGTCGCCGATACCGAAGGCAACATCTGGACCGGCGTCGAGGACGGCCGCATCATCCGGATCAGCCCCGACGGCAGCTCCACGCAGGTGATGGTCGACACCGGCGGGCGACCGTTGGGCTTGGCGGTCGCCCACGACGACCGTCTGCTGATCTGCGACAGCCACCGCGGCCTGCTGCGCTACGGCCCTGCCACCGGGACGCTGGAGACGCTGGTCGCCGAGGTGGCCGGGCGGGCGCTGACATTCTGCTCCAATGTCGTCGAATCATCGGACGGGACAATCTTTTTCACCGAGTCGACCAGCCGCTTCTACTACGAGTACTACAAGGGCTCGGTGATAGAGGGGCGCCCCACCGGGTCGCTGTTCCGGCTGGATCCGGACGGCACGGTGAGCGTGCTGGCGTCGAATCTGCACTTCGCCAATGGCGTGACGCTGACCGCCGACGAGTCGGCCTTGGTATTTGCCGAGACGACGGGCTGCCGGCTGTCCAAATACTGGCTCACCGGAAGCCAAGCCGGCTCGATCACTCCGTTGGTCGCCGAGCTGCCCGGATATCCCGACAACATCGCGACCGGTCTCGACGGCAGGATCTGGGTCGCGATGGTCTCAGACCGCAACCGGCTCAACGAATGGTTGGGCCCACGCGCGCCGGTCATCCGCTCGCTGTTGTGGCGGCTGCCCTACCGCTGGTTGCCCAACCCCAAGCCTCTCACGTGGGTGATCGCATTCGACCCTGATGACGGCCACGTCGTGACCCAGCTTCGCACCCAGCATCCGGCCTTCGGGATGGCCACCGGTGTGGTGGAAACGCCCGGACGGCTGTGGCTGGGCCGCATCGGCGGTCCGGGAATCTGTTACCTGGATTTGTAACTTCTGCAACACCAGTCACAGCGCGGCTCCCGGGAATCGGGCCGCTGATCGCCTACTCTGCACAGACATGCCTCTCTTAAGGGCCTATTTACGGACCGCGTCATGCCTGGTCGCGGCGGCTTTCATCGTCACAGCACCCGCCGCGCTCGGCATGCCGCTTGCCGTCGCCGAGCCCAACGCCGCACACGACACCTGCCCGTACAAGGTGTCCACCCCGCCGGCGGTCGACTCGTCGGAAGTTCCGCAGGCCGGCGATCCGCCGCTGCCGCTGCCGGTGCCCGCGTCGCCGATCGGCGGCAACGCGCTGGGCGGCTGCGGAGTGGTCACCGCAGCCGACACCCCGCCGGTCCCGGGCGACGTCTCCGCAGAGGCCTGGGTGGTGGCCGACCTGGACAGCGGCGCGATCATCGCCGCGCGTGACCCGCATGGCCGTCACCGCCCGGCCAGCGTCATCAAGGTGCTCGTCGCGATGGCATCGCTGAACGAGCTCAACCTCAACAAGACCGTCGACGGCACGCCTGAGGATGCCGGCGCGGAGGGCACCCGGGTCGGCGTTGCCCCGGGTGGCACCTACACCGTCAACCAGTTGCTGCACGGGCTGCTGATGCACTCCGGCAACGACGCGGCGCATGCGCTGGCAGCGCAGCTGGGTGGGATGCAGGTCGCACTGGAGAAGATCAACATGCTGGCCGGCAAGCTCGGCGGCCGCGACACCCGCGCCGCAACACCCTCGGGTCTGGACGGCCCCGGCATGAGCACATCGGCGTACGACATCGGGCTGTTCTACCGATACGCCTGGGAAAACCCAACTTTCGCTGACATCGTGCACACACGGAAGTTCGATTTCCCGGGGCATGCCGATCACCCCGGCTACGAGCTGGAAAACGATAACCAACTGCTCTACCACTATCCGGGCGCCCTGGGCGGCAAGACCGGTTACACCGACGATGCCGGCCAGACGTTCGTGGGCGCCGCCAACCGCGACGGACGCCGGTTGATGGCGGTGCTACTGCATGGCACCCGTCAACCGATTGCGCCCTGGGAGCAGGCCGCACATCTGCTGGATTACGGCTTTGCGACCGCGCCTGGAACTCGGGTCGGAACACTCATCGAACCAGACCCGTCGTTGCTCGCCGCCAAACCCGCCGGCGGTGACGCTGCTCCGGGCGGCGCGCCGAACGCCGCCGCCATCGTGCCGCCCACCGACGCGCTGCCGGTTCGAGTCGGTGTGGCGGTGATCGGTACCGTCATCGTGTTCGGGTTGATCATGGCTGCTCGCTCGATGAACCGGCGGCCGCAGAACTAAGCCACCAGCCGTCGCGTCGGCTGCGTTTATCCGGGATTCACATTCTGGTTTGACCTGCACCCCGGCTTATCGGTCGAGCGGTGCGAGCGTGGATCAGAATGAATTCGATCGATTCTTGGTGACCTTCTACGGTGAGGCTCGCAGATGCCGGATATGTCGGCGCCCGGTCCGGAGTCGGCCGCCCCGACCGCCCGGCTGCGACGTCAGCTGGGTCTGTTCGACGCGGTGACGATCGGGCTGGGCTCGATGATCGGGGCCGGGATTTTCGTCGCGCTGGCGCCGGCAGCCCGGGCGGCCGGCGGGGCGCTGCTGGCGGGTCTGGCGGTGGCCGCGGTGATCGCTTACTGCAACGCGGCGTCGTCGGCGCGACTGGCTGCGGTGTATCCGGCTTCCGGGGGCACCTATGTCTACGGTCGCGAGCGTCTGGGCCCGTTCTGGGGGTACCTGGCCGGGTGGGGTTTCGTGGTCGGCAAGACCGCGTCATGCGCGGCGATGGCGTTGACCGTGGGCTTCTATGCCTGGCCGGCGCATGCTCATGCAGTGGCGGTTGCCGCCGTGACGGCTTTGACCGCGGTGAACGTTGTGGGGGTGCAAAAGTCGGCGTGGCTGACCCGGTTGATCGTGGCGGTGGTGATCGCGGTGCTGGCCGCCGTCGTCGTTGCCGCGTTCGGCACCAACGGTTTCGGCTCTTCCGGCTGGAATGTGTCGACAGGTTCGGTGGCGGGGGTGTTGCAGGCGGCGGGCTTGTTGTTCTTCGCGTTCGCCGGCTATGCCCGCATCGCCACGCTGGGAGAAGAGGTCCGTGATCCGGCCCGAATCATTCCACGGGCGATCCCGATCGCCTTGGGGATCACGCTGGTCGTGTATGCGCTCGTCGCGATTGCGGCGCTGAGTGTGCTTGGACCGCAACATCTTGCCGAATCCGCGGCGCCTCTGGCGGACATCGTGCGAAGCGCAGGGGCAGGCTGGCTGACCCCGGTGGTGCGGGTCGGGGCGGTGGTTGCTGCGGTGGGGTCGCTGCTCGCGTTGATTCTGGGCGTATCGCGAACGACGTTGGCGATGGCCCGCGACCGCCACCTGCCCAGGGTGCTGGCCGCGGTGCACCCCCGGTTCGGGGTGCCGCACCGTGCCGAGCTGGCCGTCGGTGTGGCGGTCGCCGTCTTGGCCGCCTCCGCCGATATCAGGGGTGCGATCGGGTTTTCCTCGTTCGCGGTTCTCGTCTACTACGCACTGGCCAACGCCTCGGCGTGGACGCTCACCCCTGCAGAGGGCCGTCCCCCGCGGCTGGTCCCCGTCGTCGGTCTGTCGGGCTGCGTCGTCGTCGCGTTCTCGTTGCCCATCGCATCGATCTTGGCCGGGCTCGCAGTGTTCGCCGTGGGTGTCGCCGCCTACGCCATCAGGCACCGCCGCGCCGGTGTGTCCGAAGGGGCCGTCTGATGCAAATGGACCGGCGCCGATTTTTGATGGCGGGTGCCGCGGCCGGCGCCGCCCTGGCAGGGTGTCGCCGCGAAACTGCTTCCCGGCCAGCCGATTACGCTATACGGATCGGCCAAGGGCTGGTGGAACTTGCGCCAGACCGGGTGGTGTCGACTGCCCTCTACAACGGTCAATTCCCCGGCCCGCTGCTGCGATTCACCGAAGGCAAGCCCGTTACCATCGAGATCCACAATGACACCGCCACGGCTGAACAGCTGCACTGGCACGGACAAAAGCTGCCCGTCGATGTAGACGGGTCAGCCGAAGAAGGCACCCCCTACATCCCCGCGCACGGGACGCGCCGGATCACCTTCACTCCGGGTCCGTCGGGGTTCCGGTTCTACCACACTCACCTCGTGTCGGGCGGCGATCTGAGTCTGGGCCAGTACAACGGGCAGGTGGGTCCCGTCTACATCGAACCCGCAGCCAACCCCGGCAACTACGACCAAGAAATCTTCTTGACGCTCAAGGAGTTCGAGCCGTCGTTGCGCACCACCGGAGATATGGCCGCCGGTTTCCTTGCCGGGCGCCCCATCGCCGAACTGCTCGACACCGGTGAGAAGGCGATGACGGCCTCGCTGGCCTCGGGCAGACCCCGCGGTTTCGAGGTCGGCTACCAGGCCTTCGCGGTCAACGGTCGCATGCTCGGCCACGGTGGCCCGATCACCGTCACCGAAGGCCAACAAGTGCTGCTGCACGTACTCAACGGCAGTGCCACCGAGAACCGTAGCCTGGCGCTGCCCGGACACACCTTCACCGTCGTAGCGCTCGACGGCAACCCAGTGCCCAAACCCGCACCCGTACCGGTGCTATGGCTCGGCGCCGCCGAACGAGTCTGTGCGCTCGTGCGTATGACCAACCCCGGCGTGTGGATTCTCGGGGACCTTTCCGACGACGACCGCGCCAACGGCATGGGCATCGTCGTGCAGTACGCCGGGCGCAGCACGGACCCGCAGTGGCTGCCCCCGCCGCCGTTCACCTGGGACTACCGGATCTTCACTCAGCCGGGCGCACACCCGATGGCCGCACCGGAGCGCACGATCGATCTGCTCATCGAAAAACGCAATGCGGATCACGCGGGTTTCAACGTCTGGACCCTCAACGGCAACGCCTACGACATGGACGCCCACACACCACAATTCGACCTGAGTCACGGACGCCGCTACCGGCTGCGCCTGCGCAACGCCACCGACGACATCCACCCCATCCACCTGCACCGCAACACCTTTGAAGTCACCCATATCGCCGGCACACCCACCGCCGGGTTGCTCAAAGACGTCGTCATGCTCGGCGGCTACCAGAGCCTGGAACTGGATTTCACCGCCGACCAGCCGGGGCTGTCGCTGCTGCACTGCCACCAGCAACTGCACATGGACTTCGGCTTCATGGCACTGCTGAACACCACGTGACAGAGCGGTTAGGGCGCGTGGTTTGCAGGGAGGAGTTCGCCGATGAGTGCGCGGACGCGGTCGGCGATGTCATCACGAATCGCGCGCACGGTGTCGAGCGGTTGGCCTGCCGGGTCGTCGAGCCGCCAATCCCGGTAGGACACTCCGGGATAGTAGGGACAGGTATCGCCGCAGCCCATGGTGATCACGACGTCGCTGGCCTGAACCGCATCGGGGGTCAGGACTTTGGGGACCTTTGCGGCGATATCGATGCCGAGTTCAGCCATCGCCGCGACGGCGACAGGGTTGATCTGCTCGACGGGTTCGGTTCCCGCCGAACGGACTTCGATGCCGTCTCCGGCGAGATGGGTCAGCAACGCGGCGGCCATTTGCGAGCGACCTGCGTTATGCACGCAGAGGAACAGGACGCTGGGCCTACCGCTCTGCACTGCCGGCTCCCGCGAACAGCCGTGTGCGTAAGGCCAACGACACGTAAACCAGGGCGACCAGCACGGGTACTTCGATCAGGGGTCCGACGACGCCGGCCAGGGCTTGGCCGGAAGCAGCGCCGTAAGTGGCAATCGCCACTGCGATGGCCAGTTCGAAGTTATTGCCGGCAGCGGTGAATGCCAGGGTGGTGGTGCGTTCATATCCCAAACCGAGCGCGGCGCCCAGCAGGTACCCGCCGATCCACATGATGGCGAAGTAGGCCAGAAGTGGTAAGGCGATGCGGGCAACATCCCATGGCCGGCTGGTGATCTGGTGGCCCTGAAGGGCGAACAGGACGACGATCGTGAACAACAGCCCGTAGAGTGCCCAAGGTCCGATCTTGGGAAGGTAGCGAGTCTCATACCAGCTGCGGCCCTTGGCCTTTTCGCCCCAACGGCGAGAGAGATATCCGGCGGCCAATGGAATGCCCAGGAAGATGAGCACGGATTTGGCGATCTGCCACGGCGAAGTCGTGATGGTGGTTTGCGGCAGGTGCAGCCAGCCGGGCAGCACCGAGAGGTAGAACCAGCCCAGGGCGGCGAACATCAGGACCTGAAAAATCGAATTCAACGCAACCAGCACGGCGGCGGCTTCTCGGTCCCCACCGGCCAAGTCGTTCCAGATGATGACCATGGCGATGCAGCGAGCCAGGCCGACGATGATCAGCCCGGTGCGGTATTCCGGTAAATCGGGCAGCATCAGCCAAGCCAGGGTGAACATCACCGCGGGGCCGAGCACCCAGTTGAGTAGCAGCGAACTGATCAGCAGCCGGCGGTCGCTCGTGACGGCATCGAGCCGGTCATACCGGACCTTGGCCAGCACTGGATACATCATGATCAGCAGTCCCAGGGCGATCGGCAGCGAAATCCCGTCGATCTGAACTTTTTGCAGCGAGACGTCGAGCCGGGGCACCCATCGTCCCAGCAGTAGTCCGAGGGCCATAGCCACTGCGATCCAGACCGGCAACATCCGATCCAGCGCGGAAAGCTTTGTCTTGCCTACGGATTCACTAGCAGATTGCGTCGCAGTGGCCATCAACAGCACGATGTCGCTGGAGTATCGGAATCGGCGAGCACGGTGTAGACCTCCCAGCGCTCGCCGCTGGGGCCGCTGACCCAAACCTTGTCCTGAGTGGCATAGCAGCAGGTAGTGCCCATCTCTTCCTCGGTCAACATTTCCGCCTCGGTCAGCCGGGCGATCTCGTCGTGCACGACCTCGCTGGATTCGACCTCGACACCAAGATGATTGAGCGTGCCGCCCTGGCCGGGATTTTCCAGCAGCACCAGCTTCAGCGGCGGATCGGCGATGGCGAAGTTGGCGTAGCCGGGCTTGCGTTTGGCCGGCTCGGTGTCGAACAGCTTGGAGTAGAACGCAATTGCCTGATCGAGATCCTCAACATTGAGGGCCAGTTGAACTCGTGCCATAGCAGCGAACCTCCAACCTGTGAGACATATATCGAACTAGTAACACGACCCAGCATGCCGACCTTTTCGATATATGTCAATACATGTGGCAGGATGGTGTGGTGCCGAAAGCGTTGCCGGTGATCGATACGACCGCTCCGGTGTGTTGTGCCCCAGTGGCCGCCGGACCAATGAGCGATGCGGACGCCCTGCAGATCGCGTTGCGCTTGAAGGCCCTGGCCGATCCGGTGCGGGTCAAAATCGTGTCCTACCTGTTCAGTTCGTCGGCCGGTGAGGAGATTTCCGGCGAGCTGGCGGCTGTTCTCGACTTGAGTGAGTCCACGGTCAGCCATCATCTGAGCCAGTTGCGTAAGGCGGGTCTGGTGGTCTCGGACCGCCGCGGGATGAATGTGTTTCACAAGGTCCGCCCGGAAGCGTTACAGGCGCTCTGCACGGCACTGGATCCCAAGTGTTGCATTTAGCCCGGCGGCATGGGCTGCTGCTGGGCCTTTCCGCGGCAAGCCTGGGCATCGTCTACGGCTACGACCTGTCCAACATTGCGGGCGCGCTGCTGTTCATCACTGACGAATTCGGTCTGACGACACGACAACAGGAATTGGTGACGACTGCAGTGGTGCTCGGCGAAATCGTCGGAGCGCTAACTGCCGGCGCACTGGCCAATCTGATCGGGCGCAGGTGGTCGATGGTGTTGGTGGCGGCCGGGTACGCGGTGTTCGCGCTGCTGGGCGCGATGTCGGGCTCGGTGCCCATGCTGCTGGTGGCCCGGCTACTGCTCGGCCTGACCATCGGCGTATCGGTCGTGGTGGTCCCGGTCTTCGTCGCCGAATCCGCGCCAGCGAACGTGCGCGGCTCGCTGCTCGTCGGCTACCAGGTGGCAACCGTGTTCGGCATCATCGTCGGTTACCTCGCCTGCTACCTGCTGGCCGAATCCCGCGAATGGCGCTGGATGCTGGCGCTGGCCGCGCTGCCGGCGGCGTTGGTGGCCGTGTTGTTACTGCGGATGCCTGACACCGCGCGGTGGTACGTGCTGAAAGGCCGGGTCGCCGACGCCCGGCGCACGCTGCAACTCGTGGAGCCGGACAGTGATGTCGAGCGGGAACTCGCCGAGATCAACGCTGCGCTGCAGGAAGACAGCGGCGGTAGCTTCGCGGAAATGCTGCGCCGACCCTACCTGCGAGCCACCGTATTCGTCGTCGCGCTGGGGTTTTTCATCCAAATCACCGGCGTCAACGCGATCGTCTATTACAGCCCCCGCTTGTTCGACGCGATGGGCTTCCGCGGCAACTTCGCGCTGTTGGTGCTTCCGGCAATAGTTCAGACCGCTGCACTGGCCGCAGTGCTGGTATCTGTGGTGCTGGTCGACCGGCTGGGTCGGCGCCCGGTCCTGCTGTCCGGAATCGGCGCGATGATCGCCGCCGACGTAGTACTCGTCGTCGTGTTCGCCGCGCGCTCCCCCGCGATATTCGGGTTCATCGGTGTGCTGTTGTTCACGATGGGGTTCACCTTCGGATTCGGTGCGCTGGTATGGGTGTACGCCGGTGAGAGCTTCCCGTCACGGCTGCGGTCGATCGGGTCGAGCGCGATGCTGACCGCCAACCTGGTGGCCAATGCGATCGTCGCCGGCGTATTCCTGACCATGCTGCATTCCCTCGGCGGCACGGGCACTTTCGGCGCTTTCGGCGTCCTCGCGGTAGCCGGATTTGCATTCGTGTACCGGTATGCTCCCGAAACCAAAGGCCGGCAACTCGAGGACATCCGCCACTTCTGGGAGAATAGCGGCCGCTGGCCCGACGAATTGCCCAGTACGGCAACGGATGTGCCAGCATGCCGCTGATCGCCGCGGGCGCCGTCGTACTGGAGCAGGGCCTGCGCCGCCCGGGCTGGGTGGAAGCCTCGGGCGGACGGATCGTGGGCTGCGGAACTGGCCTGCCACCGCGCCCGGCCGACGTCGATATGCCCGAGGCGCTGATAGTGCCGGGCTTCGTCGACATCCATGCGCACGGCGGCGGCGGCTCGTCGTACACCGACGGCGACGCCGAAGATATTCTGCGCGCGGCCATCTTTCACCGCAGCCGCGGCACCACCACCACGCTGGCCAGTACGGTCACCGCGTCGCCCGCTGATCTGCTCACGGCGGTGCGTGTACTCGCCGATTCGACCCAGGCGGGCGTCGTCGCCGGTATCCATCTGGAGGGGCCATGGCTGAGCGCCGCACGCTGCGGCGCGCATGATCCGGGGCAGCTACGCGATCCGGCACCTGCCGAGATCGATGCCCTGTTGGCCGCGGGCCGCGGCGCGATCCGAATGGTCACCCTGGCACCGGAACTCCCCGGCAGCGACGACGCGATTCGCCGCTTCGTTGACGCCGGAGTAGTTGTCGCCGTTGGTCACACGGAGGCCACCTACGAGCAGACCCGCCATGCCGTCGAGCTTGGCGCGACGGTGGGCACCCACCTATTCAACGCAATGCGGCCAGTGCAGCACCGTGAGCCCGGCCCCGCGCTCGCACTGCTGGAAGATGCGCGAGTGACCGTCGAGTTGATCGCCGACGGCGTGCACGTCCACCCCGCGATGCAACGAGCGGTGATCAGGGCGGCCGGCGCTGACCGGGTGGCCCTGGTCACCGACGCGATGGCGGCGGCGGGATTGGGCGATGGCGAATTTCGACTTGGGACAGTCCAGATCGATGTCGTCAAGCAAGTGGCACGCGTGCGCGGCACCTCGACAATCGCCGGGAGCACGGCGACGATGGATCAGCTCTTCCGCGCCGCGGCCGGCCTCGGCCCGGACCGGGATGCAGCGCTGGCCGCTGCGGTGCAGATGACGTCGACGACGCCGGCCCGGACGCTCGGCCTCGACAACGTCGGCAGCTTACGCGTGGGCGCTGACGCCAACCTTCTTGTATTGGACCGAGATTTACACGTCACCCGCGTCATGGCCGGTGGCGAATGGCAAGCGGGCAGCTAGTCCGTGTGCACAGTCTCCTCGGCCTTGCCGAATAGCAAGGGATAGGCGATGCCGGCGATCGCCCCGCCGATCAGCGGTGCCAGCCAGAAGACCCACAGCTGCGCAGGAGCACCGTCGCCGTTGAAGAATGCGACAGCGGTGGACCGGGCCGGGTTGACCGATGTGTTGGAGATCGGGATGGCGACCAGGTGGATCCCGGTCAGGGTCAGCCCAATGGCCAAGCCAGCGAAGCCCTTTGGCGCCCGGACATCGGTAGAACCAAGGATGACGAACAGGAACATTGCCGTCAGAACGATTTCGGTCAGGATCACCGCACCAAGTGTGTAATGACCTGGTGAGTGGTCGCCATAGCCGTTGGCAGCCATGTTTCCGGTCGCGCTGAAACCGGGCTTGCCTACGGCGATGTAGTAGATCACCACCGCCGCGAGCAGGCCGCCGATCACCTGGACAATCCAGTACGCCGGCAGGACTTTCCATTCAACGCGGCGCGCCAAGGCGGCACCGAGTGTGACGGCGGGGTTGAAGTGTCCGCCGGAGATCGTCCCAAACGCGTACACGCCGACCAGTACGGTCAGGCCGAAGGCCAGCGCCACGCCGAGAAAACCGATACCCAGCGGGTAGTGGCCAGAGTGGAACTTCGCCGTGAAAATCGCGCTACCGCAGCCACCGAGCACCAGCCAGAACGTGCCGATCGTCTCAGCTGCCAGTCGATGGAACAGGTTCGGTGTCGACATCGCCTACCGCCTTTGCCGTCATACAACATCCGTGCCCATGAGGGTGACACACCCGAGCGCCGACGCACCCTGCCGTGGCCAAATCGTTTCGGGATAGAGACTACCGCGATGTTGAATGCTTGGTCCGCTAACCTTTGTTCCGCCGGAGCAGCCGGGAAAGGCCCAGTGCCCCAACCGCACCCACTGCGGCAGCGGTCAACGCCTCTCGCGCTTTGAGACCTTCGTTGAGCTGCACCCGGGTGGTAATGACCGCGGGCGCAGGCGGTTCCACCGACGCAACGCACAAACCTTCTATTGACGTCGCTGCCCACGCGGCGGCGAACAACAGCAGCCGCGCGGTGATGTATGCGAACACCATCAAGCCCAGGACCGGACCGAATGTCGCGCCCGCCGGGCTGCGCAGAACGGACTTCAAGTAAATCGATGCGACGAGCTTGAACAGTTCAAAGCCGATCGCCGCCAGCAATGCGGCCCGCATCGAGCTGGCGAAGCTGACCGGCTCCCTGGGCAATCGGGCGATCATCCAGCTGAACACCAACCACGACAGCAGCACTGACACCAATACCGACACGCAGCGAAGGATGGCGTCCAGCACCGGCGCGTTGTGAATACCCAGCCACGCCAACACCTTGCCCATCGGCGCCGCGTCGGCAAGAGCGCTGAGTGCGAGCGTGGCGAGGATCGCCACGAACGACGACACCATCGCCACCAGATCGGAGAACTTGGTGCGGATAAATCCTTGCGAGCCCTCGCCTTGTCTCCACATTTCACTCAGCGCTGTACGCAGATTGGCCATCCAGTTCAGGCCGACCCATACCGCGGCCGCCAGACCGATGACGCCGACCGACGCCCGCGCATCGATCGCGGAATTCATCAGGTCCAACAATTGCTGCCCCAGGGCGCCGGGCACCGCGGCCCTGATCTTGTTGTCGATGCCGTTCAGCACATCGGGCCGACGTGACAGCATGAATCCGACGACGCTGAAACTCACCATCAGCAAAGGAAATAACGCGAAGATCGTGTAGTAGGTCAGTCCGGCCGCGAAGAAGTTGCCTTTGGAGTCGTCGAATCGATCGTTGGCCCGCATCGCGTGGTCGAACCAACCGAACCGCGCCCGCAGTCGATCCAGAATTCCTGGTTTGGCCGGCCCACCCATCACCACACCGCTAGGGACGTTTGGGCAGTAACCCGAGTCGGTCGTAGACCCGATCGACCGTTTTTGCAGCCACGTCCTCGGCCCGCGCCGCGCCGGCGGCCAGCACAGCCTCCAATTCGGCTGGGTCCGCGAGTAACTCGTCAACCCGAGCCTTGATCGGGGTTACGAATTCGACGACGGCCTCGGCGGTGTCTTTCTTCAGATCGCCGTAGCCGCGCCCGGCGTAGTGTTCTACCAGCGCGTCGATCTCGGCACCGGTGACCGCGGATTGGATGCTCAGCAAGTTCGACACACCGGGTTTGGCGTCCGGGTCGTATCGAATCTCGCGTTCACTGTCCGTCACCGCCGAGCGAATCTTCTTGGCAGACAGAGCCGGAGCGTCGAGCAGGCTGATCAGCCCGGCATCGGTCGCCGCCGACTTGCTCATCTTCGACGACGGGTCTTGCAGATCGTAGATCTTCGCAGTGGCCTTGGGGATCAGCAAGTCGGGAACCATGAAGGTGTCCGGGAAGCGGCTGTTGAACCGCTGCGCGATATCACGAGCCAGCTCCAGATGCTGTCGTTGGTCCTCACCGACCGGCACCAGTTCAGCGTCGTAGGCCAGCACGTCGGCCGCCTGCAGCACCGGATAGGTGAACAAGCCGACCGTGGTCGCGTCGCTGCCCTGACGCACCGACTTGTCCTTGAACTGCGTCATCCGCGAAGCCTGGCCGAAGCCGGTGAAACAACCCAGCACCCAGGCCAGCTGGGTATGCGCCGGAACGTGGCTCTGCACGAAGATGGTGCTGCGGCCGGGATCGATACCCAGGGCCAGGTATTGCGCAGCGGTGAGCAGGCTTCGGCGCCGCAGTACGTCAGGGTCCTGCGGAATCGTGATGGCGTGCAGGTCCACGACACAGAAGAACGCGTCGTGGTCGTCCTGCAACTGGGCCCACTGGGTGACGGCGCCCAGCGCATTTCCGAGGTGCAGCGAGTCGGAGGTGGGCTGCACGCCGGAGAAGACCCGGCGGGATCCGGCGTTAGGCATTGACGCCGTTCCTCCTCATCGCTTCGTCCCCCTCGCCGCTTCGCGGCTGGGGTGCCCGCACTGCATCGTCGCCGGCGTGGTGCTCATGATTACTCGATCTTTTCATGCGGACACCGGCCCACACTCCCCGTGCTTGCGGTACCGGTGGTATCACCTTACTGTCGGCCTCATGACGACGACTCGCGCGCCCATCCATCTCGGGTCCGGCGAACCGGTGTTGCTGGTGCACCCTTTCCTGATGTCGCAACTGGTGTGGCAAAACGTCGCTCCCCAGTTGGCCGACACCGGCCGCTACGAAGTGTTCGCCCCGACCATGGCCGGCCACAACGGCGGACCCAGGTCAGGCACCTGGTTTCTGAGCTCCGCGGTGCTGGCCGACCACGTCGAGCGACAACTCGACGAGCTGGGCTGGAGCACCGCCCACATCGTCGGCAACTCGCTGGGCGGCTGGGTGGCCTTCGAGCTCGAACGCCGCGGGCGCGCCCGCACCGTGACCGGCATCGCACCGGCCGGCGGCTGGCGGGGATGGAGCCCGACAAAATTCGAGGTGATCGCCAAGTTCGTCGGCGGTATGCCGGTGTGGGTGCTGGCCCACTTACTGGGGCCGCGATTGTTGCGCCTGCCCATGAGCCGCCGGATTGGCACCTTGCCGATCAGCGCATCGCCAGACGGGATCAGCGAGGCCGAACTCCTCGCCGTGGTCGACGACCTCAAGCATTGCCCGGCCTACTTGCAGCTGTTGGTCAAATCGCTGCTGACGCCCGGGCTGATCGAGTTGGCGCACACCGACGTCCCGACCCATCTGGTGCTCTGCGAGAAAGACCGGGTGGTTCCCCCGCGCCGGTTCAGCGGGCACTTCACCAACCATTTGCCGCCCGCCAACAAGGTGACTTTCCTCGACGGCGTCGGTCACATCCCGATGTTCGAGGCGCCGGGACGTGTCACCGAGGTCATCACTAGCTTCCTTGACCAGCACTGCCCGCCGATTCGGGCCGTCGATCCCACGGCGATTAACCCGTCCGGCCAATCAGCTTGAGCTGAGCGCCTGATCCAGGTTCTCGGCGACCGCGCCGAGGAACTCCTCACTGGTCTGCCAGCTCTGATCCTCGCCGATCAGCAACGCTAGGTCTTTGGTCATCTGGCCGCCTTCGACAGTGGCGACGACGACGTCTTCCAGCTTCTGGGCGAAGTCGCTCACCTCGGGTGTGTTGTCCAGCTTGCCGCGGTGCTCGAGCCCGCGCGTCCAGGCAAAGATCGAGGCGATCGGATTGGTGGAGGTGGGCTTGCCCTGCTGGTACTGCCGGAAGTGGCGGGTGACCGTACCGTGAGCGGCTTCGGCCTCCACGGTCTTGCCGTCGGCAGTCATCAACACCGACGTCATCAGCCCCAGCGAGCCGTAACCCTGTGCGACCGTGTCGGATTGAACGTCGCCGTCGTAGTTCTTGCAGGCCCACAGATACCCGCCTTCCCACTTGAGGCATGCGGCAACCATGTCGTCGATCAGCCGATGCTCGTAGGTCAGTCCGGCTGCATCGAACTGGTCCTTGAACTCCTCGTCATAGATCCGCTGGAACTCGTCTTTGAACATGCCGTCATAGGCCTTGAGGATGGTGTTCTTTGTCGACAGATACACCGGGTAATTCTCTTTGAGGCCGTAGGCGAACGACGCGCGCGCAAAATCCTGAATCGAATCCTTGAAGTTGTACATCCCCATCACCACGCCTCCGTCTTCGGGGATCGACACCATCTGGTGCACGATCGGCTCACTGCCGTCGTCCGGGGTGAAGGTCAGCGCGACGGTTCCGGGTTTGTCGACCGTGAAGTTCGTCGCACGATACTGGTCACCAAAAGCATGGCGGCCGATGACAATCGGCTTCTTCCATCCCGGAACCAGCCGCGGCACATTCGAGATGATGATCGGCTCGCGGAAAATAGTGCCGCCGAGGATGTTTCGGATCGTCCCATTGGGTGACGACCACATGGTCTTGAGGTTGAACTCCTTGACCCGGGCCTCATCAGGGGTGATCGTGGCGCACTTGACGCCAACCCCGTGCTTCTTGATTGCATACGCCGAGTCGATCGTCACCTGATCGTCGGTGGCGTCGCGGTGCTCGATGCCCAGGTCGTAATAGTCCAGGTTGATGTCGAGGTGCGGAAGGATCAGCATGTCTTTGATCAGCTTCCAGATAACCCGCGTCATCTCGTCGCCGTCGAGCTCTACTACCGTGCCTTTGACCTTGATTTTCCGTCCGGCGGACATGAAACCCACCCTACAAGGAGGCGTCTTTGCGCTGGCGTGACAAACGCTGTTCGATGATTGCCAGCGCCCGCTCGGCCCATCGAATGTTCTCTTGCTCGAACGAAATTCCGCGCATCAGCGTCAGGTAAGGACCCACTCGGTCAGCCTGGGCAAGGTACTCCTCTTCAGTGCGGCCGTCGAGGATTCGGGCCCGCAGCCGCTCGTAGCGTTGCACCTTCGCCGCGGCCCACTGCGATGTTTCGGCGATGAACTCGCCCACCGCCTGCGCGTTACCGGCATCGACCGCCTGAACCTTGACCATCAGCTCGTCGCGGATCACCGACGGCTTCGGCGCCCGGCCGGTGAACTCTTCAATCGCCTCGCGGCCCGCCTCGGTCAGCGAGAACATCCGCTTGTTCGGCCGCCGTTCCTGGTGAACGATCCGCGCCTGGATCAGGCCTTGCTCGGCGAGCCGGTCGAGTTCGCGATACAACTGCTGCGGGGTGGCCATCCAGAAGTTGGCCACCGAGGCATCGAAGTCTTTGGCCAGGTCGTATCCGGAGGACTCGCCCTCGATCAGGGCGGCCAGCACCGCATCACGCAGCGACATCGGCCAATAGTACAACGACGCGACTATTCAAAAAAGTGACTAATCACCCATAGACTTATCGGGCGGCAAGCTCTACCGTCAGTCCCACCTACTCAACGAACCGATCATGCGAGGTGTCCCGTGAGTTCTACGCATCCCTTCCGTAAGGCGGTCGAGGAGCGCGACGAAGCGGCCATCCAGGCGATGCTGGCCGACGACGTAGTGTTCACTAGCCCAGTGGCGTTCAAGCCCTATGTCGGCAAGCCGATAACCGCAGCGATCCTGCGCGGTGTGTTGCGGATATTCGAGGACTTCCACTACGTCCGCGAGATCCATGACAGCACCGGCCGCGACCACGCCTTCGTGTTCGAAACAACCGTCTCAGGTAAGAAACTCACCGGATGTGACTTCTTGCACTTCAACGACGAGGGTCTGATCGACGACTTCGTAGTCATGGTGCGGCCACTCTCGGGAGCGACGGCATTGTCGGAAGCGATGGGTGCCCAGTTCGAGCGGATCCAGCAAGAGGCGCTCGAGTTGGCCGACCAGTTCACTACTGCCTAGGAGTACCGAGAGAGCATGCGGATCGGATTGGGAATCAACTATGCCGGCGGGTTCAAAGAGGTGGCCGCCGAGGTAGCCGACCTGGAAAGCGCCGGATTGGACATTGTCCTTGTCCCCGAGGCGTATTCGTACGATGCAGTGAGCGCGCTGGGCTATTTGGCGGCCAGCACCGAACGGGTTCAATTGGCGTCGGGCATTTTGCAGCTCTACACCCGCACGCCCACGCTCACCGCGATGACGGCAGCCGGTCTCGACTACGTCTCTGACGGTCGGTTCACCCTCGGTCTTGGCGCGTCCGGCCCCCAGGTTATCGAGGGCTTTCACGGAGTGCCCTACGACGCCCCGATAGCGCGTACCCGCGAAGTCGTCGACATCTGCCGCCAGGTGTGGCGCCGCGAGGTCTTGCAATATCAGGGCAAGCACTACACCATCCCGCTCCCCGCCGACCAAGGCACCGGCCTTGGCAAACCGCTCAAATTGATCAATCACCCTGTCCGGGAACGTATCCCGATACTGCTGGCTGCGCTCGGACCGAAGAATGTCGAGCTGGCCGCCGAAATCGCCGAGGGATGGCAACCAATCTTCTATCTGCCGGAGAAGGCGCAGGACGTGTGGGGCCAGGCGCTGGCCGCCGGCCAGGCCAAACGCGATCCGGCGCTGGGGAACCTCGACGTGTTCGCCGGACCGACCCTGGCCATCGGCGAAAACGTCGAGCCGCTGCGCGAATTCGTCAAACCGCATCTCGCGCTCTACATCGGCGGAATGGGCGCGAAGGGCAAGAACTTCTATCACACGTTGGCGACCAGGTACGGCTACGGTCCGCAGGCCGACCGCATCCAGGAGCTTTACCTGGCCGGCGAAAAGGAAAGCGCCGCCAAAGCGGTCCCCGATGAACTCGTGCGAGACGTCTCGCTGATCGGCACGCCGGCGTTCGTCAAGGAACGGGTGGCGGCGTTCCGGGAGGCGGGCGTGACCACCTTGAACGTGGCGCCTATCGCCGAAACGCCGGCCGAGCGGGTGAAGCTCATTGAGACACTCCGCAATATCGTCGACTAAGCGCCTAACGAATCCTGCAGCGCAGCGTTGAGAGTTTTACTCGGCCGCATCACCGCAGTGGTCTTCTCGTCATCGGGCCGGTAATAGCCGCCGATGTCGACCTCCTCGCCCTGGGCTTCGCCAAGTTCGGCCACGATGACGTCTTCGTTCTTGGTCAACGTATCGGCCAGTGCGGCGAAGTGTTTCCGCAACTCGTCGTCATCGGTCTGCGCGGCCAGTTCCTGCGCCCAATACATGGCCAGATAGAACTGGCTGCCGCGGTTGTCCAGTTCGCCGGTCCTGCGCGACGGGCTCTTGTTGTTGTCCAGCAGTTTTCCGATCGCTGCGTCCAGCGTCTTGCCCAGGATCTTGGCCCGCTCGTTGCCAACCTTGATGCCGACGTCTTCGAAACATGCTCCCAACGCGAGGAACTCGCCGAGCGAGTCCCAGCGTAGGTGGTTCTCCTCGACCAGCTGGTGGACGTGCTTGGGCGCTGAACCGCCCGCCCCGGTTTCGTACATGCCGCCGCCGGCCATCAGCGGCACGATGGACAGCATCTTGGCGCTGGTGCCCAACTCCAGGATCGGGAACAGGTCAGTCAGGTAGTCGCGCAAAATGTTTCCGGTCGCGGCAATGGTGTCCAGCCCGCGGACGACACGCTCAAGGGTGTACCGCATTGCCCAGACCTGCGGCATGATCTGGATCTCGAGGCCCTCCGTGTCGTAATCCTTGAGGTAAGCCTTGACCTTCTTGCGCAGCTCGACCTCATGGGGACGTTCGGTGTCCAGCCAGAACACCACTGTCATCCCGGAATTGCGGGCACGGGTGACGGCGAGCTTGACCCAGTCCCGGATCGCTTCGTCTGTGACAATCGGCATGCGCCAAATGTCACCGGTTTCCACGTTCTGCGTCAGCAGCACCTCGCCGGTGTCGATGTCGACGATGTTGGCGACGCCGTCCTCGGGAACCTCGAAAGTCTTGTCGTGGCTGCCGTATTCCTCGGCTTGCTGCGCCATCAGGCCCACGTTGGGCACAGTGCCCATGGTGGTCGGATCGAACTGGCCGTGCGTCTTACAGAAGTTGATCATCTCCTGGTAGATGCGGCTGAAGGTCGACTCCGGGTTGACCGCCTTGGTGTCTTTGAGTTTGCCGTCGGCCCCGTACATCTTGCCGCCTGCGCGGATCATCGCCGGCATCGACGCGTCCACGATCACGTCGCTGGGCGAATGAAAGTTGGTGATTCCCCGAGCCGAATCCACCATGGCCAGCTCGGGCCGATGCTCGTGGCAGCGGTGAAGATCGTCGATGATCTCGTCGTGTAGCGAGGCGGGCAGCGACTCGATCTTGTTATAGAGGTCGACCAACCCGTTGTCGACGTTGACGCCCAGTTCGTCGAACAGCTTCTGGTGCTTGGCGAAAGCCTCTTTGTAGAAGACCTTGACGGCGTGTCCGAAGACGATGGGATGCGAGACCTTCATCATCGTGGCCTTGACGTGCAGTGAGAACATCACGCCGGTCTTGTATGCGTCTTCCATCTGTTCCTCGTAGAAGTCGCACAGAGCCTTCTTGCTCATGAACATGCTGTCGATGATGTCGCCTTCGCTCAGCGACACCTTGGGCTTGAGCACGATCGTCTTGCCGCTCTTGGTCTCCAGCTCCATCTTCACGTTGCGCGCGCGGTCGATCGTCATCGACTTCTCGCCGTGATAGAAGTCGCCGTGCCGCATGGTGGCGACATGGGTGCGCGACGCCATCGACCATTCACCCATGCTGTGCGGGTGCTTACGCGCGTACTCCTTGACCGCCTTCGGCGCGCGGCGGTCCGAATTGCCCTGCCGCAGAACAGGGTTCACGGCGCTGCCGAGGCATTTGGCATAGCGGTCGCGGATTTGTTTTTCCTCGTCGGACTTGGGGCTTTGCGGAAAGTCCGGAACCTTGAATCCCTTGCCCTGCAGTTCCTTGATCGCGGCGACGAGCTGGGGCACCGAGGCGCTGATGTTCGGCAGCTTGATGATGTTGGTGTCGGCTTGCTGCGTCAGCCGGCCCAGTTCGCCGAGATTGTCCGGCAGCTTCTGCTCGTCGGTCAGGTAATCGGGAAACTCGGCCAGGATCCGGGCGGCCACCGAGATGTCGCTGGTTTGGACCTTGATGCCCGCCGGCTCGGCGAAGGCACGCACTATCGGCAAAAATGAGTAAGTCGCCAGTAGCGGCGCCTCGTCGGTCAGCGTGTAGATGATGGTGGGCTGTTCGGCGCACACGGTCGTCTCCCGGCGTCACTATTCGGTCGGATTTCTTCAGGTCTTCGCGTTCTAACGGGTCACCGCCAGTATCCCGTACCAGCCAACAGGCATCCATAAAGGGGTGCCGCGGGCAAATCCCGGGCACAGCGGGGCCCCCACCAGGAGACTCACTGGCACGAAGGCGGCAACGTGCGATAGGCTGCCGACAGGTCATGAGCGCCAGCATCAAGCCCCGGCTTGCTGGCCGGCAACCCTCCAACCGCGGTGGGGTGCCCCGGGTGATGACCAGGTTGAGTGGCCAAACCGGCTACGTCGGCAAGCGCGGGTCCGCGGTGACGGGCCCCCCGAGTAGACAGGGAAACCTGATGCGCACCTATTTGGGCTGGCTCATCGTGCGTCGTAGTTGCTGAACGCGCCGCTGCCGGTTGCCGTCGTCTGCTGATGGCGTCCCGTGCACGCCGCGAGCAGTCGACCCACCCGCCTTCCTTCCCAGAAAGACATCCACGTGAGTTCCGAAACCAACCCTGAGAGCGACGCCGACCCGGCCGCGCACTGGTCGTTTGAAACCAAACAGGTCCACGCCGGCCAGCAACCAGACCCGACCACCAACGCCCGCGCGCTGCCGATCTACCAGACCACGTCCTACGTGTTCGACGACACCACACACGCCGCCGCACTGTTCGGGCTGGAAGTGCCGGGCAACATCTACACCCGCATCGGCAACCCGACCACCGACGTCGTCGAACAGCGCATCGCTGCGCTGGAGGGTGGCGTGGCCGCGCTGTTCCTGGCCTCCGGGCAGGCCGCGGAGACGTTCGCGATTTTGAACCTGGCCGGCGCCGGCGACCATATCGTGTCCAGCCCGCGACTCTACGGCGGCACCTACAACCTGTTCCACTATTCGCTGCCCAAGCTGGGCGTCGAGGTGAGCTTCGTCGAGGATCCCGACGACCTGGACTCGTGGCGGGCCGCCGTGCGCCCGAACACCAAGGCGTTCTTTGCCGAGACCATCTCCAACCCGCAGATCGACGTGCTGGATACTCCCGGCGTCTCCGGGGTGGCCCATGAGCACGGTGTGCCGCTGATCGTCGACAACACCGTCGCCACCCCCTACCTGATTCAGCCGATCGCCCAGGGCGCCGACATCGTGGTGCACTCGGCCACCAAGTACCTGGGCGGGCACGGCGCCGCGATCGCCGGGGTGATCGTCGACGGCGGCACGTTCGACTGGACACAGGACCGCTTCCCCGGCTTCACCACGCCCGACCCCAGCTACCACGGTGTGGTGTATGCCGAGCTGGGGCCGCCGGCGTTCGCGGTCAAGGCACGGGTGCAGTTGCTGCGTGATTACGGGTCGGCCGCGTCGCCGTTCAACGCGTTCCTGGTGGCTCAGGGCCTGGAAACCCTGAGTTTGCGGATCGAACGTCATGTCGCCAACGCGCAGCGAGTGGCCGAATTCCTGCACGGCCACGATGATGTGCTTTCGGTCAACTACGCCGGCCTGCCCAGCTCGCCATGGTACGAACGGGCAAAGAAGTTGGCGCCCAAGGGAACCGGAGCAGTGCTGTCTTTCGAGTTGGCCGGCGGCGTCGAAGCGGGGAAGGCGTTCGTCAACGCGCTGAAGCTGCACAGCCACGTCGCCAACATCGGCGATGTGCGGTCGCTGGTGATCCACCCGGCATCGACGACGCACTCCCAGCTCAGCCCCGCCGAGCAGCTCTCCACCGGCGTGAGCCCTGGACTGGTGCGGCTGGCCGTGGGCATCGAGGGCATTGACGACATCCTGGCCGACCTCGAGCTCGGCTTCGCCGCGGCTCGCAAATACGGCGGCGCCTCCAAACTTCAGGCCGGCAGCGGCGATCCGCACGCCGTGGCGGCATTCTGAGTAGGCCTTGGGTGAGGAGGCCAAGTGACGATCTCTGACATGCCAACCCAGACGCTGCCCGCCGAAGGCGAGGTCGGGGTTGTCGATATCGGTTCGCTGACGCTGGAAAGCGGCGCGGTGATCGACGATGTCAGCATCGCCGTGCAGCGTTGGGGCGAACTGTCGCCTACCCGCGACAACGTCGTGGTGGTACTGCACGCGCTGACCGGCGATTCGCACATCACCGGACCCGCCGGGCCCGGGCATCCGACACCGGGCTGGTGGGACGGCATAGCCGGCCCCGGGGCGCCGATCGATACCGACCGCTGGTGTGCGGTGGCCACCAATGTGCTGGGCGGCTGCCGCGGCTCGACCGGGCCGAGCTCAATTGCCCCGGACGGGAAGCCCTGGGGTTCACGGTTTCCGTTGATATCAGTGCGAGACCAGGTCGAGGCCGACGTGGCCGCGCTGGCAGCGCTGGGCATTACCGAGGTCGCCGCGGTAGTGGGCGGGTCGATGGGCGGAGCGCGGGCACTGGAATGGATCGTCGGCTACCCCGACCGGGTAGGCGCGGCTCTGCTGCTGGCGGTGGGTGCGCGCGCGACGGCCGACCAGATCGGCACCCAGTGCACCCAGATCGCGGCTGTCAAAGCCGACCCCAACTGGCGGGGCGGTGACTACTACCGCACCGGGCGCGCCCCCGATGCGGGCCTGCACATCGCCCGCCGCTTCGCGCATCTGACCTACCGCGGCGAGGTCGAACTGGACACCCGCTTCGCCAACGAAGCGCAGGACGGAGAAGACCCAGCGGACCCGGCGACGGGCGCGCGCTACGCGGTGCAGAGCTACCTGGAACACCAGGGCAGCAAGCTGGTGTCACGCTTCGACGCCGGCAGCTATGTGGTGCTCACCGAGGCACTGTCCGGTCACGACGTCGGCCGGGGCCGTGGCGGTGTCGCCTCAGCGCTGCGCGGCTGTCCGGTGCCGGTGGTGGTCGGCGGCATCACCTCGGACCGGCTTTACCCACTACGTCTGCAGGAAGAACTCGCCGAGCTGTTGCCCGGATGTAGCGGGTTGCAGATCGTCGACTCGATCTACGGGCACGACGGCTTTTTGGTGGAATCCGAAGCGGTGGGTGAACTGGTGCGGCAGACCCTCGACCTGGCCCTGGGATCGGCCACCGGTGAACGCGCGTGTCCGCGGTGACCCAGTCCCGACAGAACCGCTCGTTGTCGTTTGGCTCTGCAGCGGCCGCCTACGAGCGGGGTCGACCGTCGTACCCGCCAGACGCGATCGATTGGCTGTTGCCGAGCGGCGCCCGCGACGTGTTGGATCTCGGCGCCGGCACCGGGAAGCTGACCACCCGGCTGGTGGAACGGGGACTGGACGTGGTCGCCGTCGACCCGATCGCCGAGATGCTGGAGATGCTGCGCAAGTCGCTGCCGGACACACCGGCGCTGCTCGGCACGGCGGAAGAAATCCCGTTGGCGGACAACAGCGTTGATGCCGTCCTGGTCGCGCAGGCTTGGCACTGGTTCAATCCGGATCGGGCGATTCCCGAGGTGGCCCGGGTACTGCGGCCGGGCGGGCGACTGGGCTTGGTATGGAACACCCGCGACGAGCGGCTCGGCTGGGTGCGGGAACTTGGTCACATCATCGGCCGTGACGGCGACTCGGTCCGCGACGGGGTGACGCTGCCGGAGCCGTTTACCGGAGTAGAACGCCATCATGTCGAGTGGACGAATTACCTTACGCCGCAGGCGCTGATCGACTTGGTCGCCTCCCGTAGCTACTGCATCACCTCGCCAGCCGAAGTGCGCACCAAGACACTGGACCAGGTGCGTGAGCTGCTGGCAACCCATCCTGCGTTGGCGAACGCGGGAGGCCTTGCGCTGCCGTATATTACGGTCTGCGTGCGGGCGACGCTGTCCTGAGCGACGTCAGAAGTTCAGCCCGGAGAACATGACTCGGCCGGGATCGTATTTCTGCCGCACAGAGCTGAGCTGGGACGTATTCGCTCCGAAGTAGCGTGCGGGCGGCTGGTTTGCCTCGAGGTAGTTCACATAGCCGCCGACCGAATACGGTCGCACCGCTTGGTGTGCCGCGTTGAGCCAATTAGTCGCTGCCGGGACATCCGATGTCTCGACATACCACTGCACCAGCGCCGACTGCTGACGCCACGGGAAGGCGGTGGCCCCCGGTGCCACGCTGGCCAGCGCGCCGTCGAGGGCATGCATGATCGCCAGCATGCGGCCCGCGCCACGAGGAAAGGCGTCGACCGCCGAGGCAATCCCCTGGGCGGCGGCGGGGCTGATCGTCGAAAAGACATCGGATCCGCCGACATATCCCAGCGGTGACGGGTTGAGATTTCCGACGGCCAGATAGTTGACCAGGTCCAGATAGTTGAACGTGTGGTTCTCGATCCCGGTGGGTTGCAGTCCGACGGCCGAGGTGATGGCGTTTGACGCGCTGCTACCCGAACCGGCCGGGCAGGTAGCAACGATGCGACAGTGCGTGCCCATCGCGTCAACGGTGGCATCGGCGAGTGCCCAGCTGCTTCGATCGGCGGTCCGCAGCCAGTTCTGCCAACCGACGAGCACCTGCGCGAACGACTGCGGCGGGAAATTGAGGCTCACCACGTCGACGTCACCGGTCGGGAAGGTGGCAAAGGTCAGCGAGGTCGTCACCCCGAAATTGCCGCCACCGCCACCGCGTAACGCCCAGAACAGGTCGGGGTTGCTATTGGCAGAAGCAGTCACCGCCTGCCCGCTGGGCAGCACCACCGACGCTGATCTCAATGCATCACACATCAGGCCCGCATGCCGGGAATGGGCGCCCAGCCCGCCGCCCAGGGCGTGTCCGGAGGCACCGACCGACGGGCAAGTACCTGTCGGGATGCCGCGGCCGGCCGCCGCCAGTGTCTGGTGCATCGCATACAAACTGGTCGCGGGCGTTACCGTGACTTGGCCGGTAGCGGCGTCGTAATCGATACCGCCCGGCAGCTGGCGCAGATCGAGCACCATGGTTCCGTTGGCCGTGGACGCCCCGATATAGGAGTGCCCACCACTGCGCGGCGCGACCTTGAAGTTGTGGGCGGCAGCGAACGCCATCGCCTTTTGCACGTCCGCCGGCGATGTCGGGACGACGATCACCGCGGGCGTCGAGCCGTTGTAGTTGGTGTTGAAGACCTGCTTGGCTGAGCCGAATTGCGGACCATCTGGTTGAATCACCTGCCCGCCGATGGCGGCGGCAAGCGGTTCCCAGCCGGAGGCAATCGGATCGGCGCCGGCTCGGCCCGATCCGACTCGGCCCGATCCGAAAACGGCGCCGGCGGCCAACGCTCCGACGGCGCCCCGAAGAAACATTTGGCGCGAGATCTCACGCGTCACGTCCCGCATTGTCAACCACGAGAACCGTCGCGCCGCATGACGTGTCGCGGGATTGCCGAAACGTGCGCGAACCTTTACACCACCGTGTTGTGAACGTGACCGCGATAAACGAGTGTCTATAACCGGAGCTCTTGAGTGCCGCGGTTGCACTCCCCCACGTGAGGAGCAGGACATGGCGATGCTCGAGGTCAACCGCAACTGGATCTGGCGCGTGCATAACCAACCATTGGCCCTGCGTATGCTGCTGGGCACCGGCTGCCTGATCACATTCGCCGCAATGTTTTCTGCTCCGGTGCAGGCGGACCCGCACGATGACGCCTTCATCGACGCGCTGAGCCACGCCGGCATCGAGTACGGCGAACCGGGAAACGCGATGGCCGTGGGCCAGTCCATCTGCCCGATGATCGCCCAGCCGGGCGGCAGCTTCGCAGCGGCCGCGTCGGGCGTTGCCCACCGGGGCATGTCACCGCAGCTGGCTCAGATGTTCACCACCATCGCGATCCAGACCTATTGCCCGGAGGAGATGGCAAACATTCTCGGCGGCAACGTATCCGGTTTGCAGCAACTTCCCGGTGTGCCCGGGATGATCCCAGGGATCTAACGGGTGCCCAGCGGGTCGATCGTCCAGGCGATGTAGACCATTCCCGCCGCGACGAGCGCCGTGGTGGCGAAGTCAATTCCCTTGCTGCGCACGACCAGCAACCCGGCGCGGTCTTCGGTGAGCGCCAGCCGCAGTACCGCGGCGACCCCCACCCCGATGCCGATCAACAACGCGCCGCGGCGCCAGAAATTCGCCGCCGCCAGGGTGAACGCCACCGCGAAGATCAGCACCACCGTCACGATCGGCCACTGCGCGCGGAACAGCCGACGCAAACTCATTGCCCTTCAGCCAATTCGACCACGTTGGTCAACAGGAATGCCCGGGTGAGCGGGCCGACACCACCGGGGTTCGGCGACACCTGACCGGCGACGTCCCACACCCCCGGGTGCACGTCGCCGACCAGCCCGTCGTCGGTGCGGCTGACCCCGACGTCGACGACAGCGGCGCCGGGACGCACCATGTCCGCGGTCAGCAGGTGCGGGACGCCGACGGCGGCCACTACAATGTCCGCCTGCCTGGTCAGCGCGGGCAGATCACGAGTTGCGGTGTGGCACAACGTTACCGTCGCATTCTCTGAGCGGCGCGTCAGTATCAGACCCAGTGGGCGGCCGACCGTCACACCGCGACCGATGACCACGACATGCGCCCCGGCGATCTCGATATCGAAGCGCCGCAACAGATGCACGATGCCGCGTGCGGTACAGGGCAGCGGCGCGGGGGTACCGAGCACCAGCCGGCCCAGGTTGGTCGGGTGCAACCCGTCGGCGTCCTTGTTCGGGTCGATGCGCTCCAGTGCCGCGTTTTCGTCCAGATGTTTCGGCAGCGGCAACTGCACGATGTAGCCGGTGCACTCGGGGTTGGCGTTGAGTTCGTCGATGGTGTCGTTGAGCTTCGCCTGGCTGATATCGGCGGGCAGGTCGCGGCGTAGCGAGGTGATGCCCACCTTCGCGCAGTCGGAGTGCTTTCCGCGGACGTAGGCCTGCGAGCCGGGGTCGTCGCCGACCAGGATCGTGCCCAGGCCCGGTGTCCGCCCGGACGCCGTCAGGGCCGCCACCCGTTGCTTGAGATCGACGAAAATCTCGTCGCGCGTGACTTTGCCGTCCAACGTGATCGCACCCACGACAGACAGTCTGGCACGCGCGCTTGCCTACCCGATTAGGCTGCCGCTATGTCTGCTGCCCCGGACGTCCTGAGCCCCGCCAAGCTGGGCCCGATCACCCTGCGTAACCGCACCATCAAGTCGGCGACCTTCGAAGCCCGCACACCCGACGCACTGGTCACCGACGACCTCATCGAGTACCACCGGCTGCCGGCCGCCGGCGGCGTCGGCATGACCACTGTGGCCTACTGCGCGGTCTCCCAGGGTGGCCGCACCGAAGGCAACGGAATCTGGATGCGCCCGGAGGCCGTGCCCGGGTTCCGCCGGCTCACCGATGCGATCCACGCCGAGGGCGCGGCGGTCAGCGCCCAGATCGGCCACGCCGGCCCCGTTGCCAACGCCAAATCCAACAAGGCCGGCGCCCTGGCACCGGTGCGGTTCTTCAACCCCATCGGGATGCGGTTCGCCAAGAAAGCGACCCGCGACGACATCGACAACGTCACCGCCGCACACGCCAACGCCGTCCGACTGGCCATCGAGGCAGGCTTTGACGCAGTCGAAATCCATTTGGGCCATAACTATTTGGCGAGTGCCTTCCTGTCGCCGTTGATCAACCGGCGCAACGACGAGTTTGGCGGATCGCTGGAGAACCGGGCCAAGGTCGCCCGCGGGATCATCACGGCCGTCCGGCGCGCGGTGGAGAAAGAGGGAACGCCGATCGCGGTCACCGCCAAGCTCAATATGGCTGACGGTGTCCGCGGCGGCATCTCCATCGACGAGGCGCTGACCACGGCGAAGTGGTTGCAAGACGACGGCGGGCTGGACGCGATCGAACTGACCGCGGGCAGCTCACTGGTCAACCCGATGTATCTGTTCCGCGGCGACGCACCGCTCAAGGAGTTCGCCGGCGCGTTCAAGCCGCCGCTGAGCTGGGGCATGCGTATGACTGGCAAGCGGTTTCTGCGCGAGTACCCCTACCGCGAGGCCTACCTGCTGCGCGACGCCAAGCTGTTCCGCGCCGAGTTGACGCTGCCGCTGATCCTGCTCGGCGGCATCACCAACCGCGAGACGATGGACCTGGCGATGGCAGAGGGATTCGACTTCGTGGCGATGGGCCGAGCGCTGTTGGCCGAGCCCGACCTGATCAACCGGATCGCCGCCGACGGGTCGGCGCACACCGTGCACTCGGCGTGCACGCATTGCAACAAGTGCATGCCGACGATCTACACCCGGACCCGCTGTGTCGTCACCGGCGCGCCGGATGTCTCTGAGCGGAGCAGCTAAGGTTGAGGCGATGAGTCAAGCAGCACCGCCCGTGCTGACAGTCCGCTACGACGGATCTCAACGCACGTTCGCCGCAGGCCATGACGTAGTTGTCGGGCGCGATCTGCGCGCCGACATGCGCATAACGCATCCGCTCATTTCGCGCGCGCATCTGCTGCTGCGCTTCGAGCAGGGACGCTGGATCGCCATCGACAACGGCTCGTTGAACGGAACCTACGTGCAGGGCCGTCGGGTGCCGATGGTCGACGTCCACGACGGCCAGATCATCAACATCGGCAATCCCGACGGGCCGCAGCTGGCTTTCGAAGTCGGCCATCACGCCGGGATGGCCGGCCGGCCGCCGCAAACCGCGTCGATGCGCGCCGTCCAGTCGTCTGCGCCGGCTGCACGCCCGGCACCGGCGCAGCCGGCGCGCCCGGCAGCCGGACCTCCCGCAGGCGTGCTTCGGCCGCCCGCACCGGGACCACCGCGACCGCATCCGGGCGCTGTACCGGCGCCACCCCCTCCGAATTATCAGAGCGCCGGCGGCCAGCGACCACCCATGTATCCGCACCAACCAGCGCCAACGCCGAGCCGACCGTCGGCGCCACCGGCGAACTTCCAGCCGCAAACCCAGATGGCTCCGCCGCCGGCTGTCAGCAAGCCGCCCGAGGTGGGAAACCTTGCCACCAAGATGATCCAGGCCATCCTGCCCGGATCCGGTACACCGGAGAAGCCGCCCGGATCCGCGACGATCGGTCGCGCCAACGACAACGACATCGTCATCCAGGACGTTTTGGCCTCGCGCCATCACGCGTTCTTGGTGCAGTCCCCGCTCGGCACCGAAATCCGCGACGCGCACAGCGTCAACGGCACGTTCGTCAACGGCGTGCGGGTCGGGTCAGCGGTGCTGAGTGAAGGCGACGTGATCACGATCGGCAACGTCGACCTGGTATTCACCGACGGCACGCTGGTCCGCCGCACTGAAGCCGCCACCCGCACCGGCGGCTTGGAGGTCAACGGCGTTCACTTCAAGATCGACGGCAAGGAATTGCTGGACAACATCTCGCTGACCGCCCGGCCGGGCACGCTGACCGCGATCATCGGCGGGTCGGGGGCCGGCAAGACCACGCTGTCGCGGCTCATCGCCGGATACACCCGCCCCAGCGCCGGCTCGGTCACCTTCGAGGGCCACAACATCCACGCCGAGTACGCGACCATGCGCAGCAGGATCGGGATGGTCCCGCAGGACGACGTGGTTCACCGCCAGCTGACGGTGAACCAGGCGCTCGGCTACGCCGCCGAGCTGCGGCTACCGCCGGACACCAGCAAAGAGGAGCGCGCGCAGGTGGTCGCGCAGGTGCTCGAAGAGCTCGACCTGACCAAGCATGCCGACACCCGGGTGGACAAGCTCTCCGGCGGCCAGCGCAAACGCGCATCGGTGGCACTCGAGCTGCTGACCCAACCGTCGCTGCTACTCCTCGACGAGCCGACCTCCGGTCTGGATCCCGCGCTGGACCGCCAGGTCATGCTGATGTTGCGGCAGCTCGCCGATGCCGGCCGGGTGGTGCTGGTGGTCACCCACTCGGTGTCCTACCTCGACGTCTGCGACCAGATTCTGCTGATTGCCCCCGGCGGCAAGACCGCCTTCAACGGGCCGCCCAGCCAGGTCGGTGCGGCGTTGGGCACCACCAACTGGGCCGACATCTTCGCCAACGTGGGCGCCGACCCCGACGAAGCCAACCGGCGCTTCCTGGAAGGCAAGGGCGACCGAGGGCAGTCGCAGGCCCCGGCTCGGGAAGGCCCCGCGGACTTGGGCGAACCGGTACACACCGACCTGCTGCGCCAGTTCTCCACGATCGCGCGTCGTCAGGTGCGACTCGTCGTATCCGACCGCGGCTACTCGGTGTTCCTGGCGGTACTGCCGTTCTTGATCGGCGCGCTGTCGCTGACCGTGAAAGGGCCCAAACCGGGACTCGGTCCCGCCGACCCGCTCGGGCTGGCACCGACCGAGCCGCAGTACATCATGGTCCTGCTCAATATCGGCGCCGTTTTCATGGGCACGGCGTTGACCATTCGCGACCTGATCGGCGAGCGTCCGATTTTCCGCAGAGAACAAGCCGTCGGGCTGTCCACCACGGCCTATCTGCTGGCCAAGGTTTTCGTGTTCTTTGTCTTTGCGACCGTCCAGGCCGCGATCGCGACGTTCATCGTCAGGATCGGCAAGGGTGCGCCCACAGCGCATCCCCCGTTCTTCGACAACTCGACGTTCTCGCTATTCGTCACCGTCGCCGGCACTTGCGTCGCCTCCGCCGTTCTGGGGTTGCTGTTGTCGGCCGTCGCGCAGTCCAATGAGCAGATCATGCCGCTGCTGGTGGTCTCGATCATGTCGCAGCTGGTGCTGGCCGGCGGGATGATCCCGGTTACCGGCCGGGCGGGTCTCAATCAGCTGTCCTGGGTGACGCCGGGACGGTGGGGATACGCCGCCGGGGCGTCATCGATCGATTTCCCGAACCTGGTGAAAGTCAAGCAAATCCCGACCAATGACCCGCTGTGGCAACATTCGAAGCACATCTACTTCTTCGATATGGCCATGCTCGCGCTGTTGTCGCTGTTCTACGCCGGCTACGTGCGCTGGAATATTCGACTCAAGCGCTGAGCCGCGACGACTTCAGCTGGCGGGCGTCAACGTTGCCAGGGCGTACTCGCTGACGGCAATCAATGCGTCGGTCGCCGATCGACGGTCGCGGGCATCGATATTGATGACCGGGACGTGCTCGGCCAAAGTCAGCGCCTTGCGCACCTCATCGGCGGGATACCTTGGGGCGTTGTCGAACTCGTTGACCGCGATGAGGAATGGCAGGTTGCGGTGTTCGAAGAAGTCGACCGCCGCGAAGCTGTCCTGCAGGCGCCGGCAGTCCACCAGAACGACAGCGCCGATCGCGCCGCGGACCAGGTCGTCCCACATGAACCAGAATCGGCGCTGTCCCGGAGTGCCGAACAGGTAGAGCACCAGATCCTCGTCCAAGGTGATCCGGCCGAAATCCATCGCCACCGTGGTGGTTCGTTTGTCCGGGGTGGCCTCCACCATGTCGACACCTGCCGAAGCATCGGTGACCATCGCTTCGGTTCGCAGTGGCATGATCTCGGAAACCGCGCCGACGAACGTCGTTTTACCGGCACCGAACCCGCCCGCGACGACGATCTTCGTCGACGCGGTATTACGGGCCTTCGGATAGGGTTGGGCCCCTCTTTCAGAGGGCTCGTAGACCACGGAGCGTCCTTCCTATGAGTTCGCGGCGTTCATCGCGGGTCGAGTGGTCGGTCAACGTGCGGTTCACTTGAAGGTAGCCCGAAGTCACCAGATCGCCGACCAGCACACGCGTGACGCCGAGCGGTAAATCCAGCCGGGCCGAGATCTCGGCGACCGATGGACTCTTGACACACAGTTGGACGATCCTGCCTCGCACGTCGTTGGGTGGCCAGCGGTGAAAAAGCGCTGACTGCAGCGTCTGCACCGGCGCCTCGAGCGGAAGCTCGACGCTGGCCTTGGTCCGCCCGGCTGTCAGAGTGTACGGGCGGACCAGGCTTGCCTCAGCTGCGGGTGGCTCAGCCCCCACTGGCCCCTGTGACTCGCGGGTGTCCATCGCGGCTCACGAGTGCGAAGGGGCACGTCGGGTCGACTGCACGACGTTGCCCACCCGTTCGACAAGGACGGCCATCTCGTAGCCGATCTGACCGATATCACACGACGTCGCGGCCAACGTCGCCAAATGCGAGCCGTCACCGACCCGCATCAACAAAAGGTAGCCGTTTTCCATCTCCACTACCGATTGCAGCACCTGGCCACCTTCGAACAGCTGCGCGGCACCGGTCGCCAAGCTGGCCAGCCCGGACGACACCGCGGCCAGCTGATCGGCCCGCTCCTGCGGCAGATGCTCACTGGCCGCGATCAGCAGCCCGTCGACGGATACCAGCACTGCGTGCGCCACCCCGGGCACTTCGCGGGCGAAATTCGACACCAGCCAATCCAGGGAGTTGTCCGAGTAAAAGCCAGCCGTCATGTGTTATCGGGTCCTTGATCTGTATCGCGGGCATGCGATCGTCCTGCGCGAACGCCGCCGAAATGGCTACTCATCGAAGCGCGGATCGCCTCGGGGTCTCGCACCGGCGCCTCATGTGCAGGCGCGGGTCCCGAATCGAAACCGCCGTTCGATACCGCTCCATTGTCCTCGTCGGCCCGACGCTGCGCGACTCCGGCGATGCCGTTGTACTCGGGCCCGGCGCCACCCGGCACCAGCCGTGCACCGGGGTCACGCACCGGCAGGCCATGGTCAGTGTGGACCTGCACGGGCACGTTCTCGATCTCGGCGGCTGCTGACCAGCCGCGGTCCCATACCGACTGCCAATCCAGGTCGGGACTGCGTGCCAGATCGTGCGGGTCGACCAGCCACTCCGAAAGCATCCGCTGGTAGATCAGGTCCGACTCCGGCGGCTCGTTCGACGGCGCGGGCGCTTCAGCGGGCCATGCATCATCGAGGTCCTGTGGTTCTGCCTGAGCTGCCGGCTCCGCCGCGACCGGTTGCCCTTTAGGCGGCTGCTGCCGGGTGAATCGCACCCGTGAGCCGAAGAACGACGATGTATTCGAAACCGGTTGAGCCGCAGCAGGTTCCGCAGCCGGCTCAGTCGGCGCACCCGTGATGCCGCTGGATCCGGGCCGGCGCCGCGGCAACAAGGTGACCGGTGATTCGTCCGAATGAGAACCGTTGCGCTCTGCCGTCTCAGCCAGCGCAGCGGCGTCCGCGGTATCGCCGTAAGCCGGCGCGGTGGCCGGCTCATCGGCCGTCGCCGAAACCTCTGGGCGCACCGCCGTCGCTTCGGGCGGCGCCGCATCGCCACCGTCGGCACCAGCTAACAACGACGCCGGCAGGTATACCTCGGCCGTCGTACCCGACCGGGCTTGCTCGGTCGACAGACCCCGCAGCCGCACCCGGATACCGTGTCGGTCGGCCAGTCGGCCGACCACAAAAAGACCCATGTGGCGGGCGCTTTCCGGAGTGACCTCTCCCCCGGCGCGCAACCGCATGTTGGCGATGCGCCGGTCGCCGTCGGTCATGCCCAGCCCGACGTCGAGGATCTCGACCAGAACCGCCGCGTCACTGCGCTGGGAGGCCGAAATCCGGACCGGCGATCCGGGCTGCGAGTAGCGCAGCGCGTTGTCGATCAACTCCGCAAAAAGGTGGGCGACATCGCCGGCGGCGGCGCCGGTGATCGCGCAGTCCGGCAGCATCGACGCTTCCACTCGGCGGTAGTCCTCGACCTCGGAGGTGGCGGCGTTGATCACTGACGAGAACGGCACCGCTGCGCGCTGGTCGCCACGCGAACTCTGCGCCCCCGCCAGCACCAGCAGGTTGGCGCCGTTGCGGCGCATCCGGGCAGCCAGGTGGTCGAGACGGAACAGGCTATCGAGCCGGTCGGGATCCTCCTCATTGCGTTCCAGCCGGTCGATCAGAGAAAGCTGCTGGTCGACCAGTGAACGGTTTCGCCGTGACATGGTCTCGAACATGTCGTTGACCAATATCCGCAGCCGGGCCTCGTCACCGGCCAGCAACAAGGCCTGGGTGTGCAATTCGTCGACCGCGTGCGCGACCTGGCCGATTTCTTCGGTGGTGTGAACCGGCAGCGGCTCGGGCGGCTGTTCGTCACCGGCACGGACGCGGGTGATCTCGCGTTCGAGATCTTCGTGGGCGACCTTCAGCGCGCTGTCCCGCAGCACCCGGAGCGGCTGGATCAGCGAGCGCGCAACCAGCAGCACGATGGCGAGTGCGGCGACGATAGCCGATACCACGAGGACGGTGTCGCGGATCGCGGCCTCGCGGCGGTTATGAGCCTGATCCTCCACGGATTTCGTCACCAACGCGGTGGTGTCCTTGATCACCTGAGCCGCGATCGCGTCGGTGGTCTGTATCGAGCGGAGCAGCGCCGGGTTATTGACGAGCAGGCTGGCCGGGTCGGACATGACCGCCATCCGGGTCACCATCTGCTGCTGCAGCGTCTTGGCTTCGGCTGAGCCGACGCCGAGCACCTCAGCCATCCCGAACAGTGTCGACGGCTCGGTACTGGCCAGGGTGATCATCGACGTGCGCAGCTCAGGCTCGGGCAGGTCAGCGCCGCGGGTGATCAGCAGCTGCTGCATCATCATCTGGCCGCGGGCCCCGATCGCGCGGCTCAGTCCCTGGGCCGCCGCCCGGATTTGCACGTTGTCGACGCGCACCGATCCGTCAATCGCGTTTTCGGCGGTCAACAAGATCGGCGCGTAGGTGGTGACTCGCTCTCGCAAACCGATGGCGTTGGACGCGACCTTGTCCAGCAACGCCTGCCCGCCGTTCAACAGCGCGTTGACCCCTGCCCCGACATCGACGGGAACGTCGGTTTCGGCCAGCCGGGCCTGCAGCTCGTGCTTGCGGGCGTCGAAGTTTTTCATCACGCCTCCGACGTCGCCGCCGGTGGAACTCGCCAGCAATGCGACGTCGAGCGCCGACATGTATTTGGTAATAGCCGGAACCACCTCGGCGCGGTCAGCGGCCAACCGGAGGTCGTGCGCGTCGGTCAGCGCACCTGAGACACGGAATCCACCGAAAACCATCGCCAGCACCAAAGGCACAACGACAATCGCCACGACTTTCCAGCGAACCGGCCAATTGCGCAGCGACCATGACGCCGGCCGTTTCACCGACGAGGATTCGGCACCGTTGATGTCTGCGGTGTTGCTTTTAGTCGGCAGAATCGCCCGCGTCGCTCGGGCAAACACGGTCACCGGACTACGTCCGTGCTGGCGACCGCTCCACTGATATGCACTGTTGGCGCGTCGTTCATGAGACTTCCTGATGATGACACCCGCCCAGGGTGACGGGCAGGCATATACGCCTGGCAATTCGACGAGTATGCCAGCCTGCGGCTATGGAAACCACAATTCTTACTGAACAGACAGAGTTCGCCGACTCGTGCCAGACACCGCGAAGGATAGCTGAGCAAATTGTCTTGCGACAACTGTCATGATCGACAGATGTTCCGGCTGCTGTTTTACTCCCCGCGTATCGCACCTAATACTGGCAATGCAATCCGGACCGCGGCGGCCACCGGAGCCGAACTGCATCTCGTCGAGCCGCTCGGCTTCGACCTTTCCGAACCCAAGCTGCGCCGGGCCGGACTGGACTACCACGACCTGGCCTCGGTTACCGTGCACCCGTCGCTGGACGCCGCCTGGAAGGCGCTGTCAGCGCAGCGGGTGTTCGCTTTCACCGCGCACGCGACGTCGGTGTTCACCGACGTGAGCTATCAGGCCGGCGACGTGTTGATGTTCGGCCCCGAGCCCACCGGGCTGGACTCGACGACCCTGGCCGACGTTCACATCACCGACCGCGTCCGCATTCCGATGCTGACGGGACGACGCTCACTGAATCTGGCCAACGCTGCCGCGGTCGCCGTCTATGAGGCGTGGCGGCAGCACGGATTCAGCGGTGCGGTCTAACGGGGTTACCACGCATTCCAGTGCGTGAGGCTTTCGGCGGGCAGCCGCTTGGCCGGCCGGAAGTCCGTGCCCTTGGTGTAGGCGATCGGAAACAGCCCGCCCTGGCTGAATTTCTCATAGGGAATGCCCAGCACCTCGGCCACTTTTTTCTCGCCGTCGCCAAGCAGGTGCAGCGTTGTCCAGCAAGACCCCAGCCCACGGGAGCGCAACGCAAGGCAGAAACTCCAGACCGCCGGGAAGAGCGAGGCCCAAAACGACACCCCGCCAAGCTGAGAGGTCTCCTCTCGGCCCTCGATGCAAGGGATCAGCAGGACCGGCGCCTCGTGCATGTGCTCGGCGAGGTAAGTCGCGGAATCCCGGACCGCACCCATCCGCTCGCCGCGGGTGTCTCCCTCGGCGTAGCCCTTTGCCGGTGAGCTGAGGTAGCCCCGAGCGTTGGCCAGATAGACCTCGCCGATCGTCTTCTTCTTGTCGGCGTCCTCGACGAACACCCACTGCCAGCCCTGCGAGTTAGAACCGGTGGGCGCCTGCAACGCCAACTCCAGGCATTTCATCAGCAGTTCGCGAGATACCGGCTTGTCGAAATCGAGCCGCTTGCGGACCGAGCGGGTGGTGGTGAGGACTTCGTCGACGGACAAGTTCAAGGTCATGCCTGAACCTAACAGTCGCTGCGCCCCAAATCCTTCCCACCGCGGGGAGTTACACCAGCCCCACCTGCACCGTCAACTTGGCGTGGGATGGATTTGCAAAGCGATACGCATGCGATATCACCGCCTTTGCGGCGCCAGTGATATCGCATACGACCTCGTACTGAAAAGGCATTAACTCTGGGCCGAGTGACTCGAGTGAATGCTGTGGCTAGCGAAAGTCCCGGGACTTGGCTCCGATCTTGAGGGTGAGCTTGGCCAACCGCTCCGCCACGACGGTGACTGCGCCACTGGCGTTTTGGACCTGACCACGGATCAGCAGCGCCGACGCTGTCTGGGCCAGCTTGCGGTGTCGCGCCCATACCCCAGGTGTGCAGAGCACGTTGACCATTCCGGTCTCGTCCTCAAGGTTGAGAAACGTCACCCCCTGGGCCGTTCCCGGCCGCTGCCGATGGGTGACCGCTCCGGCGATCAGTACGCGATCGCCGTCGGGCACTGACAACAAGGCGTCAGCGGGCAACACCCCCATCTCATCGAGATCCGACCGCAGGAACTGGGTCGGATAGCTGTCCGGGGAGATGCCGGTGGCCCACACGTCGGCGGCCGCCAATTCCAGCTCACTCATCCCGGGTAACGCCGGGATGTGCGACGACGAGCCCACCCCCGCCAAGCGGTCCGGCCGTTGCGTGGCGGCCGCCCCGGCTGCCCACAGCGCCTCGCGCCGGGAAATCCCAAAGCAGCCCAATGCTCCTGCAGTGGCCAGTGCTTCGGTCTGCGGGGCGGAAAGCTGTACCCGGCCCGTTAAATCCAGCAGAGACGCGAAGGGGCCGTTGGCTTTTCGCTCTTCAACTATTTTCTCGGCCAGATCGTCTCCGATATGGCGGACGCCGCCCAGCCCCAGCCGGACTTCTGTTCCGGCTTTCTCGCACGTGGCGTGCGCCAGGCTGGCCGCCACGCATGGGCCGTGCACCGTCACCCCGTGCCTGCGGGCGTCGGCCACCAGCGACTGCGGCGAGTAGAAGCCCATCGGCTGGGCGCGCAGCAGCGCCGCGCAGAACGCCGCCGGGTGATGCAGCTTGAACCACGACGAATAGAAAACCAGTGATGCGAAGCTCAGCGCGTGGCTTTCCGGAAAGCCGAAATTAGCGAAGGCTTCCAGCTTTTCGTATACCCGATCGATCAACTCGTCGTCGGCGCCGTGCATTCGCCGCATGCCGTCGTAAAACCGGCCACGCAGCCGTTGCATGCGCTCCGCCGACCGCTTGGACCCCATGGCGCGCCGCAGCTGATCGGCCTCGGCGGCGGAAAAGCCCGCGCAGTCCACCGCGAGCTGCATCAGTTGCTCCTGGAACAGCGGTACTCCCAACGTTTTCCGTAATGCCAGCTCCATCGACGGGTGGTCGTAGACGACTGGGTCGACACCGTTGCGCCGGCGGATATACGGATGCACCGAGCCGCCCTGGATAGGACCGGGACGGATCAACGCGACCTCGACCACCAGGTCGTAGAAAACCCTTGGCCGCAGCCGCGGCAGGGTGGCCATCTGCGCGCGGGATTCCACCTGGAAAACCCCGACTGAATCGGCACGGGAAAGCATTTCGTAGACCGCCGATTCGGACAGGTCCAGCTTGGCCAGGTCGACCTCGATGCCTTTGTGCTCGGCAAGCAGGTCGATGGCGTAGTGCAGCGCTGAGAGCATACCCAGCCCGAGTAGGTCGAATTTCACCAAACCGATTGCCGCGCAGTCATCTTTATCCCATTGCAATACGCTGCGGTTCTCCATGCGTGCCCACTCCACCGGGCAGACGTCGGCGATCGGCCGGTCGCAGATCACCATGCCGCCGGAGTGGATGCCCATGTGCCGCGGCAGATTCTGGATCTGGGTGGCCAGGTCGATCACCTGCTCGGGGATGTCCTCGACATCCGACGGTCGTGCGCCCCAGTGAGCGATCTGCTTGCTCCAGGCATCCTGCTGCCCCTGTGAGAAACCCAGGGCGCGGGCCATGTCGCGCACGGCGATCCGCGAGCGGTAGGTGATCACGTTGGCGACCTGCGCGGCATAGTCACGGCCGTATTTGTCGTAGACATACTGGATGACCTTTTCCCGCTGATCCGACTCGATGTCGATGTCGATATCGGGCGGCCCGTCGCGAGCCGGCGACAAGAAACGCTCGAACAACAGCTCGTTGGCCACCGGGTCGACCGCGGTGACGCCGAGGGCGTAACACACCGCCGAGTTGGCCGCCGACCCCCTGCCCTGACACAGGATGTTGTTCTCCCGGCAGAACCGGGTGATGTCGTACACCACCAGGAAGTAGCCCGGAAACGTCAGTTGCGCAATGATTTCCAGCTCGTGCTCGATCTGGGCATACGCTTGTCGCGCCTGTGCTCGCGGCCCGTAGCGGCGCTGGGCACCCGCCATCGCCAACTCACGCAACCAGCTGCCCTCGGTGTGGCCGGGCGGGACATCGAACGGCGGCAGCTGCGGAGCGATGAGCGCCAGGCCGAAGGCGCACTGCTCGCCGAGTTCGGCCGCGGCGGTCACCACGTCGGGGCACTGCGCGAACAGCCGCGCCATCTCCTCACCCGATCGCAGATGAGAACCGCCCAGCGGGGCCAGCCAGCCGGCGGCCTGGTCCAGCGACTGTCTGGCGCGTATCGCACCCATGGCCATCGCCAGCCGGCGGCGTGACGGCGCGGCGAAATGCGCGCCGGTGGTCGCGACGCTGCTGAGGCCGAATCGCGTTGCCAATTCAGCCAATTCAGCATTGATTTCGTCGTCGCGCGGGTGTCCATGGTGGGTCAGCTCGACGCTGACCCGCCTCTGCCCGAACCGGTCCACCAGGTCAGCCAACGCCGCGGCGGCCGCATCCGGCCCGCCGGCGGCCAGCGCGGAGCGGACATGACCTTTGCGGCATCCGGTCAAGATGTGCCAATGTCCGCCCGCCGCGTCGGTGAGCGCATCGAAGTCGAAGCGCAGCTTGCCTTTCTCGCCGCCGGCCAGATGAGCCGCGGCCAGCTGCCGCGACAACCGCCGGTAGCCTTCCGGACCGCGCGCCAGCACCAGCAGATGCGGGCCGCCGGGATCGGGGTCGTCGGTTCGGGTGCCGGACCCAAGAGAGAGTTCGGCGCCGAACACGGTACGCATGTCCAATTCCGTGGCCGCTTCGGCGAACCGCACCGCCCCGTAGAGCCCGTTGTGGTCGGTCAGCGCGATCGCGCGCAGATCCAGCCGCACCGCCTCCTCGACCAGCTCCTCCGGCGTGCTGGCTCCGTCGAGGAAGCTGAACGCCGAATGCGTGTGCAACTCGGCATAGGCGACAGACGAGCCAACCGTCCGGTTATCGTCCGGAGGCTGGTAGCTCACCCGCTTGCGCGACCAGGGAGCGTCGTCCGCCGGCCCCCACACAGATGGCGTGCCGGAACGGCGCGGCTTGCCATCGAGCACCCGCTCCATTTCCGCCCAGCCCGGCGGCCCGTTGCTCCAACCCACGCGCTCAGTTTATCGAATATATGTTCGAAAGATCACATTTTTTCCAAGCTTCGCCAGCGCCTAACCGCTTGTTCAATCGCCAGTGCTTCGTCGTAAGGGTCCGTATATTCCTTGCCCTGACATAGGCAAGGAGAATTCGTATGTTCACCTGCGAAGCCGTCGATTTGGATTACCTCGATACCGCTCCGCTCCGTCTGAATGCCTCCATCAACGTGAACCGGCCGCCGAGCGAAGTCTTCGCGGCGCTTGCACATGAGCCGGCCAACTGGGGCGAGTTCTTCCCCGGCTTCGCCAGATCTGGCCGTTTCCATACGGCACCGCCACACGGCGTCGGCTCTCGCTACACAAAACGGTTCATTGGGGTCAACATCGACGAAGCGGTACTCGTCTGGGATGAAGGCGCTCGGCTTGCGTTTCGTGTCGACGCCACGACCGCGCCGGCGTTTCACGCCTGGGTTGAGGACTACCACTGCGAGCCCGACGGTCACGGCGGCACTGTGTTGCGAGTCGCTATCGGCGGCAAGCCGCGGCTCGCCTTCAAACTGGCCGCCCCTGTGCTGCAGCCGGTGTTCACGCGCCTGATGAACCGTGTTGGTCACAACCTCGAACATGGCCGCTGGTTCTCCACCCCGAAATCCAATTCGAAAGACTGAGTGTCTTGCTCCGGGAATGACCACTAGTCATTCGCCCGAAATGTTTTGCGCTGGAACAGCCTTGGCGAGGCGTGAGAAAATGCGAAGAGACTCTTAGGCAACGGCCATTCCTCTACACCTGTCGAGTGGCTTGAACCACGTTGCCACACAATCGACTCCAGTTGTTTACACGAATTAATCTGATCGCCACCTCCTCCTCAGCGCAGTAGCGAATACTCATTCGAAATCCCAGCAGTGAACGGCGGTGTTGTTCGTGGAACAACTCAAAACGCTCGATGCAGGCTTCCTCATGGCTGAGGATTCGGATCGGAACGTCAGCCTGGCGATCGGCGGAATCGCAGTAATAGATGGTTCGGCACCCAATTACGACAAGTTCAAAAAGATTTTGGCAGAACGGGTCCGAGCGATACCGCGGTGCACGCAAATGCTGCGCACCCAACCCTTCGATGTCGGTGCTCCGCAGTGGGTCGACGATCCGGGATTCGACCTCGGCCGCCATGTACGCCGGATAGCGGTTCCGCGACCCGGCGACGACACCGAATTGTTCCGCGTTGTCGCCGACGTGTTGGAGCGCCGTCTGGACCGGGATCGCCCGCTGTGGGAGTGCTGGGTCATCGAGGGTCTGAAGGGCAATCGCTGGGCGATCCTGATGAAGATCCACCACTGCATGGCCGATGGAATCTCGGCGACACGCATCCTCACCCGACTGTGCGACGACGTCGACGGCGACGCGTTCGCCCGACCCGTCAGCGCCAAACGGACCGCCGTCGCGCACTCCCATCTCAAGCCGGTGCCCGACGCCCACCGGCAAAGCAATCCAGTGACCAACCTCTGGCGGGCGGCTATCGGCCTCACCGATGCGGCTGCCCGCACGGTCAGCGGCGCCGCCGAAATTGCGGCTGGTCTGCTACGGCCGGACGCCGAGTCGTCGCTGGTCGGCCCGGTCACCGCGATGCGGCGTTATCGTGCGGTCCGCGTTCCGCTCGCTGACATCGAGCAGGTATGTCGCAAGTTCGACGTCACCATCAACGACGTCGCGCTCACCGCGATCACCGCGGGGTTCCGCTCGGTGTTGCTGCGTCGCGGCGAGGAGCCGCGGCCGGACTCGCTGCGCACCCTGGTGCCGGTGTCGGTGCGCTCGCCCGACGCGGTCGACAAGCCGGGCAACCGCCTTTCGGTCATGCTGCCTTATCTCCCCGTGGAACAGAACGACCCGCTCCAGCAACTGCGGATCGTGCACAGCCGGATGACCCGGGCCAAGCAGGGCGGCCAGCGACAAGCAGGAAACTTGGCGGTGTCCGCGACGGACTATGTGCCATTCATGTTGTCCTCGTGGATAATTCGCTTGCTCACCCGTCTGCCGCAACGCGGCATCGTGACCCTGGCGACCAACGTCCCGGGTCCACGCCGCCCGCTGCAGATGATGGGCGGCAAGGTGGCGCGCCTGCTGCCGATCCCGCCGATCGCACTGCGGTTGCGCACGGGCGTCGCGGTGCTGAGTTACGCCGACGACCTGGTATTCGGCATCACGGCCGATTACAACGCCGGAGCCGACGTCGACGCATTGGCCGACGGTATCGAAACGGCCGTCACGCGTTTGGAAATGCTCAGCCAAGACTCGGTCCTGCTGTTTGCCGACAGATCGGTCTGACTGACTAACCTGGCTACCGGCACCGCAACGGCAAGCCGGGAAGGCAGGGCAGGCGAATTGTCGGTCACCATCGACCCGCGCCGCCATGACGCGGTGCTGTTCGACCTCGACGACCCCTCAACAGGCCACCCGCTGATAAAGCAACTGCACGACGCCGGTGTCGCCACCGACGACCGCGCCCAACCCCTGCACGAGGCAGTGAATAGGCTGTCCGTGCGGCCTGGTCGGTGCGTGGTAGTCACAGCGAGCAGCGATGGGGTGGCGGCCGCCCGGGCCGGCGGGTTTGCGCTGGTGATCGCGATCGGAACCACCGGCGATGGCGATGAGCTGCGCAGCCGCGGCGCCGACGCGGTGATCACCGACCTGCGCGACATCAACGTGCGCACCGGCGACCACCGGATGTCCGAGTTGCCCGACGGGCTCGAAGCGCTCGACGTGGTGAGCGGTCGGCACCCCGCGGTGTTCTTCGACTTCGACGGCACGCTCTCCGACATCGTCGATAACCCCGACGCTGCCCGGCTGGTCGAGGGTGCGGCCGATGCGCTGACATCGCTGACCGCGCGTTGTCCCGTCGCGATACTGAGCGGCCGTGACCTCGCCGACGTGCGTCAGCGGATCGGCCTGCCGGGCATCTGGTATGCGGGCAGTCACGGTTTCGAGCTGACCGGACCCGACGGCGCGCACCACGAAAACGCCGAGGCGGCGGCAAGCATCCCAGTGCTCGAGCAGGCGGCCGCCGAGCTGGCCGACCAGCTCAGTGACGTCCCGGGTGTCGTGGTGGAGCACAAGCGGTTCGGTGTGGCCGTGCACTACCGCAACGCTGCGCGGGACCGGGTGGGCGAGGTGGCCGCAGCGGTACGCGGCGCCGGCCAACGCACTGGGCTTCACGTGACGACCGGCCGCGAGGTCATCGAGCTGCGCCCAAATGTCGACTGGGACAAGGGCAAGACGCTGCGCTGGGTGCTTGACCACATCCGCGATGACGAACAGCCGGGTCCGCTATTTCCGATCTATCTTGGCGACGACATCACCGACGAGGACGCGTTCGATGCCGTCCACGACGACGGTATCCCCATCATGGTGCGGCACAGCGAAGACGGTGATCGCGCGACCGCAGCCCGCTACGCGCTGGACGATCCCGAACGCGTGCGCGACTTCACCGAGCGGCTGGCCCGCCAACTCGCACGCTGATCACAGGATCGCTTGGGTTTGCAGCACTTTGGCAGCCAGCTTGCCGTCGTCGCCGCGGACCTCGGTTTCGAGCACGATGACGCGCTTTCCGATGTGCAGCGGGCGACTGTGCGCCTTCACCGTGCCGGAGCGGGTGGCGGCCAAGAAATTGGTCTTGGACTCAATGGTTGCGGTCCCGCCGGCCCCGTCTGGGAGATTCAGGAACGCACATACCCCGCCCGCCGAGTCCGCCAAGGCCATGACGATCCCGCCGTGCAGCACGTCGTTACCCGTGCAAAGCGTCGGCGCCCAATCCAGACTCAGCACCACTTCGTCGGGACGGAAAGTGTCGGCGGTGATGCCCAGGGTCGCGCACAGCGGAACTTGCGCGTGAATCAACTCAGTCGCGGCGGTATCAGTCATGAGCTCACCCTTCGATTGCGTGCAGGGCCGCAGCGGTTTCCGCGTCGGCAGGGTAGAACGATTCGATCGCCACTTCGGCGACCGTCACATCCAGTGGTGCGCCGACGACGGCAGTCATGCTGAAAAAAGCCAACTCTCGGCCGCCATGCCGAAGCCGCAGCGGCACCGCGACGTCGGTTAATCCGGGGGGCTCGGCCACGCCACCCGGGTAGGCCGACAACTCGGCGTGCAGTTCGGCCAGCTGCGCGTCGCGGGTGGCCTGTACCTGGCGGTGCAGCCGCTCGAGGATATGCGCGCGCCACTCCGGCAGATTGGCGATCCGAGGCGCCATACCGTCCGGATGCAGCGAGACCCGCAACGCATTCACCGGCGGCGTCAGCAGTGCGGGGTCACATCCTTCGGTGAGCACTGCGACGGCCGCGTTGCCGTCCAGCATTTCCCACCGTCGGTTGACGACCAGCGCCGGATACGGCTCGTGCCCGGTGAGGATCTGACGCAGTGCTGCTCGCAACCGAGCCAGTTCGGGCTCGTCGAGTGAGTGTTCGGGATAGGCGGGCGCGAAGCCGCCGGCCAGTAGCAGCGCGTTGCGCTCACGCAGCGGTACGTCGAGTTGCTCGCTGAGCCGCAGGATCATTCCCGGGGTGGGTCGCGACCGACCGGTCTCAACGAAGCTCAGATGTCGAGCCGAGATGTCGGCCTGAATCGACAAGTCGAGTTGGCTTATTCGGCGCCGCTCGCGCCACTCGCGCAGTAGCTGACCGACCGGAGGCGTTGCCGGAGCCCGCTGGGCCAGAGTCGTCACGGTCAGGATGCTAGACGGGCCGGTACATGGCCACGATTACCTGGCGGGTAATGTCGGCTACCCCAGTCAGGGGCCTGAACGAGCGCTGAGCTTCAAAATGACATCAATGCAGTTTAATCTAGTTATCTGTAACTCGATGGAAATTGTGGGCATTGTGTGGGCACGGAGGACCAATCTCAGCACCTTGCTGCGAGAGCGTTTGGCGCATCACCGCCCAGCCACTCGTTGATCAGCACCCGCCGGATGGTAATCGCGGTGCATGCGGTTGGGTTCATCATTTTCATGAGCTTCTCGGTCTACTGCAGCTCGCGCTGACGCCGGGCTAGCGGCGCGACGCTAAACGGCAGACGTTTGGCGTCAAAGTCGCCGGCATCGATCGTGTTCAGCAGATCTTTTCGGTGCGCTTGAAAGTACTCAAAGCTCGTAGCCGCATCGCGCTCACGAGACCTCCAGCCGGCAATTGCGCGGTCACGCGACGGATCCTGTCGGCCAAGTTGTGCACGGAGACGCGCATACGGACCTGCCTTTCGGATGATCCCGCATCCGTAGTCGGTGTCGACGGTCAGGTACGAAAGTCTGTCGGTGGCAAGTACGACATCGAGGAACGCTTCATAACTCACGCCGCACCACGGCCCAGGGTGGTACTTGGGAGTGGCGTGCTCAGCATCGGGCGGCATGCAGTCGTGGACGACAACGGTGCCGCCGGGGCGGAGAAGGGACAACGCCGATGTGAGGTCATTGAAGGCGTTGTCGTATTCGTGCCAGCCATCGACGAGAATCACGTCATAGGCAAGACCTCGCGTGCGGACCTTCTGGACGAGATCACCGGATGTACTTGCGTCAGTGCGGTATTCCATTGGATATCCGTCATCAAATCCGGCATGCCAGCGATACATCATGCGGTGTGCTAGCTCGAAGGCTTCATCGTCAATTTCGCCAAATTGGTTACCGGTCGTCGAGGTGCAGATTTCGAGGTAGCGGGTGTAGCTAAAGGCCTTGGAGAGAGCATGAATGATGCCGACCTTTGTCAGTTCACCCATTGTGATTCCTCGCGCACACTGATCAGTCAAGGTGTGCATCTTATCCACGCCGCGAGGCGTGCAGGTTCTATTTCGTCCCCCAAGCCGCTTTACGTTGCGACGTTAGCATCGCCCAGAGGTTCGCCCATCAGCCGCCCCTATCGGTCATCTGGCGCACCAGGCGTAGATTGCCGCGGCGACCGGGAGCCGATGAACGCAGTCTGTCGAGGACGGTGCTCAACACCTTCGCCGCCGGCGGCTGGCTCGACACAGCTCGGGGTTATCGAGAATCCGGGCCATCGCGATCGCCACCACAAGACCCCGGCGGCGATGACACTTGACACGTACGCCGATCTGTTCGACTCCGACTTGGATTCGGTTGCTGAAAGTGTGGGCAAACTGTGGGCACAGGCCGTCGGATCGCACTGACGTTCCCGCCTGAAAATGCTTCTACCAGCGCAAACGGCGGCGGTTAGGGAGTTTTCCCGATTACCTGGCGGGTAATCGACAGCGCGCAGCGCGCCGTCGCTGATGAGGTCAGCCGTCTTTGCCTTCCTGCTCGTCCTCGTCGTCGTCGCGGTCGTGGTCCTTGTGTTTGTCTTTGCTTTCCTCGTTGCCTTCACCCTTGCCTTGGCCCTTATCGGCCACTATCTCGAGGGTCGCCCAATGGCGAGGGGACAGGAAGGCCGTCCACTTGCCGGCCTCGCGCCCCATCTTGACCACCCCGTCTTCGACTTCCCATTTGGTGCTGTCGTCGTACTCGGTCTCATGCCCATCGCTGTAAGTGAGTTTGAATGCCATGGCCGCAGAGTGCCGCGATGGCGGTCCTGTTAAACCTCGGTGTATTCCACCGCGCCGTCTTCCAGCACCAGCCGCGCGTCGCTACCGTCGGCCGCGGCAGCTTCGGTGCGGAACACCGCCTTACCGGGTTCGGTGCGCCAGATCAAAGTGGTCAGCGTTTCGCCGGGAAAGACCGGCTTGGTGAACCGTGCGTCAATCGAGGTGATGGCACTTGCGTCGCCGTTGCCGAGTTCGGCGACCAACGCGCGGCCGGAAAACCCGTAGGTGCACAGCCCGTGCATGATCGGCTTGGGGAAGCCGGCCAACTCCTTGGCGAACCACGGGTCGCTGTGCAGCGGATTGCGGTCACCGGAAAGCCGGTAGATCAGCGGCTGATCCTCCCGGGTGGGCAAGGCGACCCGGGCATCGGGCTCGCGGTCGGGAATCTCCGGCGCGACCGGCCGCTGGCCCGGCTCTCCCCCGAAGCCGCCCTCGCCGCGGATCACCAGCGTGGTGAGGGTTTCGGCGACCAGCGTCCCGGTGTCAGGATCGCTGCCGCGCCCGCGCAACATGATGATCGCGTTCTTGCCCTCGCCCTTGTCCTGGATGTCCGCCACCTCGGTGACCACCGACAGCTTGCCCGCCGCCGGCAGCGGCGCGTGCAGCCGGATGCCTTGGGACCCGTGCAACAGCATTGCCCAGTTGAACGATCCGACCTTGCCGGCCGCACCGAACGCCGGGCAGCAGATCACCGCATAGGTCGGCAGCACCTGCTGGGCGATGCCGTGGCTGTTCTCCGTGGTGAACGACAAATCCTCGTTTCCGGCACCGACGCCGAGCGCGTAGAGCAAGGTGTCGCGGTCGGTCCATTCGAACAACATCGGCTCGGTTGTCGCGCCGACAGCCTTCGGGTCGATCGCCATGCGGGTCTCCTCTCGATCAGATTCATCCGGCCAACCATGGCGAACCTATGCAAACCCGCCACACCAAAGCCGTCGACAAGGCAGGCTATCGCCATGCCCAATCGCACTGTGATCTGGAAGGCATTGGTCACGCTTGTCGTGGCGATAACCATCGGCGCCTGCTCAGGGAGCCCGCACGTCCGCAGCATCACGCTGACCTTCATCCGGCATGCCGAGTCCCAGAGCAACGCCGACAACGTCATCAACACCGACATCCCCGGTCCGAGTCTCACCGAGGACGGCCAGGCGCAATCCGAGCAGCTCGCACACCAGCTCTCCCGCAACAACTTCGACGCCATCTACGTCTCGGACATGATCCGGACCGAGCAGACCGCCGCGCCGCTGGCCCACGCACTGGGCAAGCGGGTCGAAGTCCTGCCGGGTCTGCGGGAAATCGACGCCGGCAAGTACAACGACACCCCGACCAAGAGGGCCGACTCGACGTATCTGCTCGCGCCGGCGGATTGGCTCAACGGCGACCGCAAGAACGCCATCCCCGGCTCGATCAGCGGTAATCAGTTCAATGACCAGTTCAGTGCCGCCGTCCAAAAGATCTACGACAGTGGCAACGCCAAACCGGTGGCGTTCTCGCACGCCCAGGCGATCATGTACTGGACCTTGATGAACGTCAAAAATCCCAAGGACAGCCTGGCCAAAAGCCATCCCCTGCCGAACCTGGGTCGGGTGGTGATCACCGGCAGCCCGACGATGGGATGGACGTTGGTGGACTGGGACGGCATCCGCGACTTCAGCTACTAAGTCGGCGCGTCCCGAGCGAGCAGTACGGTACTGGACAGTACTGCCCTGTCGGTTCTATCGTGAACGCTGTGACCCAGACTGCTGATTGCGCCGCGGAGTCCGCACCGTGGTCGCCTCGGGAGACCGAACTGCTGGCGGTGACGTTGCAGCTCCTGCAAGAACACGGCTATGACCGGTTGACGGTGGACGCCGTGGCGGCCACCGCCCGTGCCAGCAAGGCCACCGTGTACCGCCGCTGGCCGTCGAAAGCGGAACTGGTGTTGGCCGCCTTCATCGAAGGGATCCGCCAAGTCGCCGTCCCGCCCAACACCGGCACACTGCGGGGCGATCTGCTGCGGATGGGGGAACTGATCTGTCAGCAGGGCCGGCAGCACGCGGGCACCATTCGCGCGGTGCTCGTCGAGGTGTCGCGCAACCCCGCCCTCAACGACGTGATGCAGCAGCAGTTCATCGAGCAACGCAAGGCCGTGATCAACTACATCCTTGCGCAGGCCGTTGACCGCGGTGAGATCGACCAGGCCGCGATCAACGACGAACTCTGGGATCTGCTGCCGCACTATCTGATCTTCCGGTCCATCATCCCCGGCCGACCGCCGACCCGGCAGACCGTGCAAGCCCTCGTCGACGACGTCATCATCCCCAGCCTGACCCGGCCCACTGGATAAGTAGTGATCGGCATCAATGTACGAATGTGTACGGCATCGTCTCTTGTGCTGTCCGGTCCGGTACCGTACTGTCCTAGCTATCGATCCGCGCTGGAAGCACCGGTGCCGTCGCCCGCCGACCGAGCCACCGGCTATCGAAAGGCCAACGGGTGAAAGCGATTTCACTAAGCACGGTGGTCCGACGAAATTGGATCGTGCTGGTCGCCGTGGTCGTCGTCGCCGGAGCCGGCTTCGGCGTGTACCGGCTGCACGGCATCTTCGGCTCGCACCACAAGACATCGGCTGCCGAGGGCATCTCGACTGAGATCGTCCCGTTCAACCCCAAGCACGTGACCCTCGAAGTGTTCGGCCCACCCGGAGCCGTGGCGACCGTCAACTACCTCGACGTCAACGCTCAGCCACAGCAAGTCCTCGACGCTCCCCTGCCGTGGTCATTCACGATCACGAGCACCGAGCCCGCAATCGTCGGCAACGTTGTCGCGCAGGGCAACGGCAACACCATCGGCTGCCGCATCACCGTCAACGGCGTCGTCAAAGACGAAAGGACCGTCAACGAAGTGAACGCCTACACCTTCTGCCTGGACAAGTCCGGATGACCAACCAACAGCTTCGGCGTCCTTCCGTCCCGCACACCGTCCGACGGCTTGCGCTGCCCATCCTGCTGCTGTGGGTGGCGCTGGCTGCGCTCACGAATAGCACTGTGCCGCAACTGGAGGAGGTCGGCCGAGTACATAACGTTGCGCAAAGCTCACCCGACGCACCGTCACTTCAGGCGACCAAACACATCGGGAAAGTGTTCCACGAGTTCGATACCGACAGCACGGCGATGGTCGTCCTGGAAGGCGATCAGCCGTTAGGCGCTGACGCGCACCGGTTTTACGACACCATGGTCGGCAAGATCGAACAGGACAAAAGGCACGTCGAGCATGTCCAAGACTTCTGGGGCGATACCCTCACTGCGGCCGGCTCCCAAAGCGCAGACGGCAAGGCCGCATACGTGCAGGTGGATCTTGCCGGCGACCAAGGTTCGGCGCTGGCCAACGAATCCGTCGACGCCGTCCGCAACATTGTCGATCACGTTCCGGCTCCGAAGGGCGTGAGAGCCTATGTCACCGGCGCGGCGCCGCTCACCGCGGACCAATTCGAAGTCGGCAGTCAAGGTACTGCGAAGGTCACCACGATAACCGTCCTGGTGATCGCCCTGATGCTGCTGTTCGTCTACCGCTCGGTCCGCACGATGCTTCTCGTGCTGCTCACTGTCCTCATCGAGATGGCTGCGGCCCGCGGAATCGTCGCATTTCTGGCCTACCACGGGCTGATTGGACTCTCGACATACTCGACTAATCTGCTGACGCTTTTGGTCATCGCCGCCGGAACCGACTATGCGATATTTTTCGTCGGCCGATATCAAGAAGCGCGTGGCGCCGGCGAGGACCGTGAGACGGCGTACTACACGATGTACCGCGGCACCGCGCACATCGTCCTGGGGTCGGGTCTGACCGTTGCCGGCGCGGTGTTTTGCCTCGGCTTCACCCGGTTGCCGTACTTTCAAAGCCTGGGGGTTCCGGCTGGGTTAGGCATCCTGGTTGCGCTGGCGGCATCGCTGACCCTCGGCCCGGCGATGCTTACCATCGGCAGTTCCTTCGGACTGCTAGATCCCAAGCGCGCGTTAAGAACCCGGGGCTGGCGGCGGATCGGCACGGCCATCGTGCGCTGGCCGGGTCCGGTATTCGTGGTGGCGTCCGCGGTCGCCCTCGTCGGCCTCCTCGCCCTGCCCGGATACAAGACGAGCTATGACATTCGCCCGTACATGCCTAACCGCGCCCCGTCCAAAATCGGCTACGCGGCCGCCGAGCGGCATTTCTCCCGGGCCCGCTTAGAGCCCGAGCTGCTGATGATCGAGGCGGATCACGACCTGCGCAATCCTGCCGACATGCTGATCTTGGAAAGGGTGGCCAAAGCCGTGTTCCATGTGCACGGCATCGCTCAGGTACAGGGCATAACCAGGCCGCTGGGGACGCCGATCGACCACAGCTCGATTCCGTTTCAGATCAGCGCGCAAAGCGCCAGCCAGATCGAAAACTTGAAATACCAGAAAGATCGTGCCGGCGACTTGCTGAAGCAGGCTGGCGAACTGGCGAAGACGATCGGCATTTTGAAGCAGCAGTATGCGCTGCAGCAGCAGCTGGCCGCCGACACCCACGCCGAGACCCAGGCCTTCCACGACACCATCGCCACGATCAACCAGCTGCGAGACCAGATCGCGAATTTCGACGATTTCTTCCGGCCGATTCGTAGCTACTTCTACTGGGAAAAGCACTGCTACGACATCCCTATCTGCTTCGCGCTGAGAAACGTGTGGGACACCATCGACGGGATCGACCAACTGAGCGAAAAGTTTGAAAACCTCACCGCCACTTTGGACAAGCTCGACGCGCTGCAACCACAACTGGTGTCGCTGATTCCGCCCCAGATCGCCAGCCAGGAAACCAATCGGGATCTGACGCTGTCGAGCTACGCCACCCAGTCCGGGATCAACGCCCAAACCTCGGCCGCGCTGGAAAACGCGACTGCTCTGGGACGAGCCTTTGACGCTTCCAAGAACGACGACTCGTTCTATCTGCCTCCCGAGGTGTTCAACAACCCCGATTTCAAGCGCGGCCTGAAACTGTTTCTCTCGCCAGACGGCAAAGCTGCTCGCATGATCATCACCCATCAGGGGGATCCCGCTACACCGCAAGGTATTTCACACATCGATCCGATCACTGCGGCCGCGCAGGAGGCTGTGAAGGGCACCCCGCTGGCCAACGCGAATTTCTATCTCGGCGGTACGGCGGCCACCTACAAGGACATCCAGGACATGTCCAAGTACGACCTGATGATCGCCGGCCTGGCTGCACTGAGCCTGATTTTGCTGATCATGATGATCATCACCCGAGGCCTGGTTGCCGCGCTGGTCATCGTCGGCACGGTGGCGCTTTCGTTGGGCGCCTCGTTCGGGCTGTCGGTTTTGGTCTGGCAGTACATGCTCGGCATCCAGCTGTACTGGGTGGTGCTCGCGCTGGCCGTCATCCTGCTGTTGGCCGTGGGATCCGACTACAACCTGCTGTTGATCTCCCGGTTCAAAGAGGAAATCGGCGCCGGCCTGAAGACCGGCATCATCCGCGCGATGGCTGGCTCCGGTTCGGTGGTGACGTCGGCCGGCCTGGTTTTCGCGATCACTATGTGCGCGTTCGTGTTCAGCGATCTGCAGGTGCTCGGCCAGATCGGGACCACCATCGGTCTCGGCCTGCTGTTCGACACCCTGATCGTGCGGTCGTTCTTGACGCCGTCCATCGCTACCCTGCTCGGCCGCTGGTTCTGGTGGCCGCAACAAGTCCGCCCCCGCCCGGCCAGTCAGATGCTTCAGCCCTACGGGCCACGCCCAGCGGTTCGGCAACTGCTGCTGTGGGACGACCCGGAAGAGGCGGACGATGTGACTACCACCCCGATACCGTCACGCTCACCGTCGTAGCCGGGGTCAAGGTTCCGATACCGGGCCGGCTTTCACGATCGCGTCACACTGCATTGACGCGCGACCGTACCGGGGGCCACCATGGCTTGCATGCGCTATGTCGTTACCGGCGGTACCGGGTTTATTGGGCGGCGGGTGGTATCTCGTCTGCTGGACTCCCAACCCGACGCCGATGTCTGGGTCATGGTTCGTCGCCGGTCGCTGGGCCGATTCGAACGCCTGGCCGGCCACTGGGGTGAGCGAGCAAAACCCCTGGTCGGCGACTTGACCGAGCCCGATCTAGGGTTGGCCGACGACGCCGTCGCCGCGTTGGGCGACGTCGATCATGTGGTGCACTGCGCCGCGATCTACGACATCACCGCCCCCGAACCCGAGCAGCGCATGGCCAATGTGGAGGGCACCCGGGCCGTGATCGAACTCGCGCGCCGGCTCGACGCCACGCTGCACCATGTGTCGTCGATCGCGGTGGCCGGAGAATTCCGCGGTGAGTACACCGAGTCCGACTTTGACGTCGGCCAACAGCTGCCGACGCCGTATCACCAGACCAAGTTCGAGGCCGAGCTGCTGGTGCGAGAGGCGACCGGCCTGCGCTATCGGATCTACCGTCCGGCAGTGGTGGTGGGTGATTCGCGCACCGGTGAGATGGACAAGATCGACGGACCGTATTACTTCTTCGGCGTCCTGGCCAAGCTGGCGATCTTGCCGCGCTTCACACCGATCATGCTGCCCGACACCGGTCGCACCAACATCGTGCCGGTCGACTACGTCGTTGACGCACTGGTCGCCCTCATGCACACCGAAGGCCCAGCTTCTTGGGATGGCCGAACCTTCCACCTGACCGCGCCGAAAACCATTGGCCTGCGGGGCATCTACCGCGGTGTCGCGGCTGCGGCCGGACTGCCGCCGCTGCGCGGGTCGCTGCCCCGGTCGGTGGCTGCGCCCGTGACCAAGGCGCGCGGGCGGGTCAAGGTATGGCGCAACATGGCGGCCACCCAACTGGGGATTCCCGCCGAGGTTCTCGACGTCGTCGACCTGGCACCCACATTCATCTCCGATAACACGCGAAACGCCTTGCAAGGCACCGGCATCGAGGTCCCCGAATTCGCCAGTTATGCACCCAAACTGTGGCAGTACTGGGCCGAGCATCTAGATCCCGACCGGGCCCGCCGCGACGACCCGGCCGGCGCGCTAGTGGGACGCCAAGTCATCATCACCGGTGCGTCCAGCGGTATCGGGCGGGCCGCGGCGATCGCCATCGCCGAGCGGGGCGCAACGGTATTCGCGCTGGCCCGAAACGGTGATGCGCTCGACGACCTGGTCGCCGACATCCGCGCCAACGGCGGCCAGGCTCACGCCTTCACCTGCGATGTCACCGACTCCGCGTCGGTGGAGCACACGGTCAAAGACATCCTCGGCCGCTTCGACCACGTCGATTACCTGGTGAACAACGCCGGCCGCTCGATCCGCCGCTCGGTGGTCAACTCCACCGACCGGTTCCACGACTACGAACGGGTGATGGCCGTCAACTACTTCGGCGCAGTGCGGATGGTGCTGGCGCTGCTGCCGCACTGGCGTGAACGCCGGTTCGGGCACGTCGTCAACGTCTCCAGCGCCGGAGTCCAGGCCCGCAGCCCGAAGTACAGCTCGTATCTGCCGACCAAAGCCGCACTGGACGCGTTCTCCGAAGTGGTTGCCACCGAGACACTTTCCGATCACATCACGTTCACCAACATCCATATGCCGTTGGTGGCGACGCCGATGATCGCGCCGTCGCGCCGGCTCAACCCCGTTCCGCCGATCAGTGCCGAGCACGCAGCGGCGATGGTGGTGCGCGGGTTGGTCGACAAGCCGGCCCGCATCGACACCCCGGTGGGCACCCTTGCCGAAGCGGGCAACTACTTCACCCCCAAGCTGTCGCGACGGATCTTGCACCAGCTCTACCTCGGATATCCGGATTCAGCGGCAGCTCAAGGCATCATGGCGCCGGAAACCGTTGCTGCCCAGCCATCTTCGCGGCGCCGACCGAAGCGACCGACACGTGCGCTCACCCAGGTGCGGGTCCCGCGGCGGGTCAAGCAGGCCATCCGGCTGGTGCCCGGCGTGCACTGGTAGTCGCACCGCGCCGGTATCGTGAGCGCTGTGCGTACAACACCGGTATTCGCCGACGTCGACACCGGTGTCGATGATGCGATCGCGCTGGTTTACCTGCTGGCCAGCCCAGAGGCCCAGCTGGTCGGCATCGCCTCGACCGGCGGGAACGTCGGCGTGGATCAAGTCTGCGAGAACAACCTCGGCCTGCTCGAGCTGTGCGGAATCGACGGCGTGCCGGTGCACAAAGGTATCGATCACCCGCTGAACTCCCCGGCCCTTCCGGTCGGAAAAGTCCATGGGCCAAGAGGTCTGGGATACGCGGACCTGCCGGCGACCGGCCAGCAGCTGACCGCAGACGATGCGGCTACGGCGTGGGTCAAGGCGGCACACGCCCATCCCGGAGAGCTGATCGGGCTGGCTACCGGCCCGCTGACCAACCTGGCGCTGGCGCTGCGCAAGGAACCCGCGCTGCCGACGCTGTTACGCCGGCTGGTGATCATGGGTGGCGCCTATGACTACCGCGGCAACATCAACCCGGTGGCGGAATGGAACATCGGCGTGGATCCCGAAGCAGCCGCCGAAGTGTTGGCCGCCTGGTCTCCGGAGATATCGGAACGGGCTGAACCGCAGTCACTTCCGATCCTATGCGGCCTGGACGTGACCCGGAACATCTCGATTACGCCGGACATACTCGCCCACCTGGCAGCGGCTGCGGATACGACGACGACTGTGCTGAGCGTGCACGACGAGCAGGGCACCCGCTCGTCGGCTTCCAATCCGTTGATTCGGGTGATCGAGGACGCGACGCGGTTCTACCTGGAGTCCTACCACGACCTCGGCCACGGTTACCAAGCGCACCTGCACGACCCGCTGGCCGCGGCTGTCGCGCTGGACCCGCAACTGCTCGCCACCCGGCCGGCGACGGTCGACGTCGAGCTGACGGGGAGCCTGACCCGCGGCATGACGGTGACCGACTGGTCGGGACGCTGGGGTCGAAAGCCCAACGCGCTGATCGGTGTCGGCGTTGATCCGGCGGTGTTCTTCGACCGGTTCATCTATCGGGTCGGACCGTTCGCCGCTCGTCTCGGCTGAAGGCGGCGATACCGCCCAACCGTTGGCGATCAGGCCGCTATCGTTTAGCACCGGGAGGTGCAGTGCTCACGATTTTGCGGCGGACAGTCAGCCTGTGGTGGCAGACCTGGCCCTGGCTGGTCGCGATCTATCTCATCGGCTGGTTGCTGCGCTACTGGGCACTGCAGCTGGCCATCCACGTCGGCCTGGCTCACGGCGACTTTTTGGGAAGCTTGATTCTACCGCTCGCGCCGCTGGTCCGACTGTTGACCTATCTGGCCATGTTCCTGGTAATCCGCTCCGTTGCACCAGGATTGCAAGGCGTCGAGACCGACGGGCAGCAGGCGAAGGGGACCTTCGACGTGGTGATGACGGCGATCTTGCCGTTCTTGGTGATCTACACCGCCTGGAAGTTGATCGTCGAGGCTTACTACGTCTACATCGTCAGCGTCAGTCACAAGCTGGTCATCGACTGGAAGTTCAGCGCAGCCAGGGAGTTGCAGAGCTCTGACATCGGAGCCAAACTCTGGATGGCAATCCTGATCGCGTTCATTCTGCGCCAGCTCATGACCCGCTTCCGCGAGCGCCTACCGCGCTGGACGATGATCATCGCCGCCTACCTGGGGGTGGTCTGGCTGTATTTGGCGGCCAAAGCGTCATACGTCGTGCTGTTCGGATCTCCGCGATGGATTCGGGAGCGACGAATCATGGTGTGGTTCGCGCACGTTCGCGACGCGGCGTTTTCGCATGTGGCCTGGCTCGCGCACTGGTGGAATACCGCGGGGAGCGTGTTGGGCTCGATGGCGTCGGTGTTGGCGTTAGCGCTGGCCTGGCTGGCTGTCGGTTCCGTGGTCTACGGAACGCCGTTCACTCCCACTTGGGCCAGTGCGAGACGGATCTTGTTAGGAGAGCGAGCCGGGGCGGCCGTCGGCACGGTGATCGAACATGGCCGCCGGGTCGCGCAGCCCCGCTGGCAGCGGCTGCCAGCCGAGGTCCGCAGGCGCGTAACGGAGTTCGCCCGCTCACAATTGGGCCGATTCGGCCCGATTGCCGATGCATGGCGGCTGATTCTGCATGGCGGGGCGCTTCCGATCGCATTCTTTGTGCTGGCCTATACGGCCTTGGTGCTGTTAGCGCCTAACGGTGCGTATTTCGATCCGAGGGTGACTGATGGCTATCTGTGGCGCGGTGTAGCGCTGCTGATCGGTCCGCACGACTGGCCGTGGTGGCAGACCTACGATCAACTCACCCGCGCGCTGATTGGTGCGGTGGTCGACCCGCTTCGCATCTCGCTGGTGGCGGCGGCGTACTGGTTCTGCGTCGACCAGGTTCGTGCCGAGCAGGCCGGCCACGAATTAGCCGGTGTCGAAGCGGACCACCAGTAAGTCGCTGTTGTTCGACAGCTTCGTCTGGTCGCCCCACGAATCCGGCGGGAACTCCACGTCGATCGAGGTGAGCTGGACATCAATCGGCACGATCAGGGCTAACAACAGTGGTCCGTTGTACTTGGTCGCGCAGAGGGTGGTGTAGCCGAGGTGCTGAGCCCAATTTTCCACGGCAAGAGACGAGACCGTCTTCGTCCATCGCCGCTTGCCCGCAACAGCAATCGAATCACAACCCGTGTAGCCGGCGGGGACACCTGCAGGTTTACCGTCTTTCGTTCGCTGCCAGACGTAGGTCGCCAACCGGCCGTTCGGTGGGATATCGGGAAGCTCGTCGGAGAAGAACGCATACTGTTGCAACGCTTGTTTATCGGGCGGCTTCACCGAGGTGAGCTGCCAGCGAACGCCGCCGAAGACTGTCGAATATCCGTATGGCACAGTCTGTTTCGGCAGCCGGTAGCCGATGTTGTCCTGCCAGGCCGGGCGGGTGACAGTGATCCCGATCAAAACGACCGTCAGAACACTGATCAGCACGGCACGACCGTTGCGGCGGATCCACATTTTCATCCGTGGCTCAGCTCATCGAGATTCAGTGAAGGGCTGGGTGCGACGCCGGACAGCGGGATGGTGATGGCGATCCGGGAATCAAGTGGGGCGATCATTTCCTGATAATCGTTGTCCATCAACGTATTGCTGACCAGCAGCGTGGCGCTACGCGGGTCTGTGGGTAATTCGAACGCGATCGGGCCGCGCGCGGGCAGTTCGGGTTGCACGGTGTGGCCGCCGAATCCGGACAGGTTAGGCTGAAAGTTCGTCCGTCGGCCTGAAGTCTGAAGCGGGGTGATTCCGGCTTGAGCAGCGGCTCGTAGCTGAGCGCCATCACCAGCCAGACGCCTTTTGACGGGAACCGGTTCAGTCCGTGCTCGCCTTTGGCGGTCACCTCGTGAGCCAGGTAGAACTTGTGCACCGTGACGGCGATGTCGCGGCCGACAACTCTTTGTCCGACGTTGCCGCGCACGTCTATTGGAGCCCAGGACTGCAGCTTCGTCGGCAGCCATGACCACATCAGGCCGGCGGTGGCCAACAAGGCAACGGCGAGCGCCATGCGCCCGGCCGGCAGCAGCGCCTTCCGCGCTGTCATGACAACTCCCGATCCGGAATCCGCAACTCGGCGTAGTGGTCTGAGTCGCCGGCCCAGTTGCGTGCGATAAGGAATGTTGAGATGTAGGAAGCCATGTTGTAGAAGCGGATGGTGACTTGCGGGTGGCGGCTCAACTCTGCCCTGGACACTACCCACACCACCGAGTAGTCGTTGGTGAATCCAGGTTCGATGCTCGGAACCATTATGGATTCGTGGCCGCGAAATGCCGTTACGAATTGACCTGCGATACCGTTGATTCCGAACATCTCGGTATTTCGCACCGGGTGACGTGCGCAGTCGTCGGCCCCGCCGGCCGCTGCATGCTCGAGCGGGAACGGTACGGTTTCGTTTGCGGTGTTCTGGACAGTAACGGTCAAGACCAAATAGCGGCAGGGTCCCGGCTGTGGATGCGAATCGAAGCCGACCCAGATATTGGTTGACAGGTTGGGTAATCCGGGCCAATGATCGGCGAGCGAAACGGAATGCGGGGTAACCCGTACCGCTCCGGCGTTGTACGTCTGGCCGAACGAGATCGACGTGACATGGTGGGCGGTTTGCAATCCGCCGAAGGCCGCCGTCACCACGAGGACCGTAGCAACGACGGTCCAGCGCAGCTGTTTGAGTGAGAGCCGTTGCCAGACGCTGCGTTGTTTCTCTTCGATGTCAGACACGACGCGTCGTCCCCCTGGCGCTGGCAGATTTACGCTGATCGTACTGAGCGCCCATACCGAACGTGCACTGACTGCGAAACTTTGGCCGTTACTCGTAGATTCCCTCCAGGTACCACCTCCTCTGGCGGTAGCACAGCAGCATCGCGGTACCGGGATCGGACGACCGCCCGCCGTCTAGTAGCACCTGTGCCCGGGCGGTACGCTCCCCGGCACCGGTGGCCGTCCGATCCGGATCCCACCAGCGTTCGTCGACCGGCCATGGTCCGGCCCACCAGCGCAGCCGGTCGTCACGGCCGCGAGAGGTCAGCCGTGCAGGGTCGGCGGAGAACAGTCCGCGGCTGGTCACCCGAATCGAGTTACCCTGGGCATCAAGCAGTTCCACTGGGTCATCAAGCAGCACCGTCGGCGACGGCTCGGGCAGCTGACCGGGCCACGGCAAACCCGGATCGGCCCGCGGCACCGCCTCGTCACCCAACGGCGTCAACGTGATGCGCTCGGCGGGTCCCCGACCGCCGGACAACACCGGCACCTGCACTGCCTCCGGGCCGAGCAAACCCTGCACCCGCACCAGTGCCCGACGGGCCCGCATCCTGTCCTCTTCGCCGAGTCCACCCCATAGCGGTAACTGCATCGCCCCGGCCGACACCACCTCCACTGCCTGCAGCCGCAACAGCGTCACCGGTGCGGTGGGCCGATCCACGACCATCCGAGTGTTCAACCATCCGTCCAACTGCCAGCGCACCCGGTCGGCAGTGGCATCCTCAGTCAACGGCTCGGCGCATCGCCATACCCGCATCAGCTCTTCGCCGTTGGCGGTGACGGCGTGAACAGCCAGGCGAGTGCATCCCACCCCGGCGGCCATCAACGTCTGATGCAACGCGCTGGCCAGCGAGCGCCCGGCAAATGCCGCGGCGTCAACCCGGTCGATAGGCGGATCGCAATGCAGCACGGCGTCGAGTTCGGCCGGCGGCTCACGCCCGGAAGGTCCGCGTTCCGGCTCACCGCGGGCGAACCGGTGTGCGCTCACCGCGTCGGCGCCGAACCGGGAAGCCACGTCGGTGCGCGGCAACTCGGCGAACTGGCCGATGGTTCGAATCCCCATCCGCCACAGCAGATCCGCTAGATCATCTCGTCCGGGACCGGACAGGCTGGGCTCGGTGGCGAGTTGCCGGATCGACAGCGCCGACAGGAACCGCGCGTCTTCCCCCGGTTCGACGACGCGACCGGCACGGGCAGCGAAGACTGCAGTGGACAGCTGGTCGGCGATCCCGACCTGACACTCGGCACCAGCTGCGGCCACTGCGTCGGTCAGCCGCTCGGCGGCCTGCTGCTCGGACCCGAAAAAGCGGGCCGCCCCACGCACCGGCAACACCAAAAGCCCGGGCCGCAACACCTCGGCGCGGGGCACCAGATCGTCCACCGCTGCGATGACTCCTTCGAAGAAGCGGGCGTCGCGGTCGGAATCGGCAGTCACGACGTGTAATTGCGGACAGCGGGCTGCCGCCTCTCGTCGCCGCAATCCTCGGCGCACTCCCGCCGCACGGGCAGCCGATGAGCAGGCGATCACCCGGTTGGCCAATGTGACGGCGACGGGGGCAGTCGCGGGCAGGCCTGCGGTCGCCGTCGCGGCAGTCGCAGGCCAGTCCATACACCAAATCGCCAGTACTCGGGAGGCCACGTGAACTACCCGGTTCGCACCCGGCTGATTGCCCGTCCCCGTGCGCACACCCCGCTGACCCTGAGCCGCACCTTGCTGATCCGTCCGAAACCGGGCTCACTCGCCGCAGAGGGGGTGGTCTCATAGCCGCAGACTCGGGCCTCTAGTCGTATCGACGCTCCCTGCCAGTCACCATCGGTGATCAGCAGGGTGCAGCCTTTTTGGTGAGCGCGGGCCACCACCGCCCGCGCCCGGGTCTGTGGCACCGAGCGTCCGCCCAAAGCCAGCACGACCAGCTCCATTCCGTCCATGAGCACCGCAGCCACCTCCACCGGATCGGAACCGGGATCCGGGATTACCGCGAGCCGGCTTAGATCCGCCCCCATTTCCACGGCGGCCAGCAGCCCGATATCCGGCTGGCCGACAATGGCTGCGTTCCCGCCGGCGGCCGTCACCGCGGCCACCATGCTCAGCGGCAGCGACCGGGCCCCCGACAGCACCGCCACTGTTCCCCGTGGCAACGCGTCAGGCAGCACGTCGGTCAGCAGCTGCGGGATCGGCAGCTTGGTCTCCGACTCCGGTAGCAGATCATCCGGACCGGGATTGCCGGGAGTGTGAGCGTGCCTACTGGAACCGACTTTCCCGGACACTGCCGCCATCTGGCGGCGCAGCTGTTTTAGCTGTTCAGCACGGCTGTGATGAAGCTGATCGGAGGCGAGAATCGCCGTCATCACCACCTCCTGATGTAACGGGTGTTACCACTGATGTTCGAATGTATGTTCGATACAGCTCAGTCAACACCCGCCCACCGACAAACGTCAAGCGGCGCATGACCCAGCTAACTAATCGGCCGGCTGACTCCGGCTAGAACAGGCTGGACACATCAACGAACGGGCTGACCAGATCGAGGCCCGCGATCAGCACCGATTCCCCCACCGTTGCGATCTCGAACAGGCCAGCCAGCGGAAGCAGCGCGGTCTCGGCTGCGATCGGAAAAGCGATGGCGCCGACAAGGTTGCCCTGCCCCAGCTCATAGGCGAAGACGCTGGCAACTTCGGCCGGAAGCGTGGTGAACAGCGCGTTGACGATATCCGCTGTCGGCAGCAGAGCCGAGTAAAGCTCCGAGCCCGCAAGGCCGAACGCGTTCACGATGCCCTGCAGAGTGTCGTCCGGCGCCGGGAAGGAGAAGTCCTCCGAAATCACCGCCGAGTTGAAGAACGAATCCAGCAAGTTGAGCAGTGGGTTATTCGCCAGCGAGAACAGCTGCGCTGGATCCTCCAGGTCGCTGATCGCCTTCTGGATACCTTCTTCGGTTCCCGAAACCAGAAGGCCGGGAACTTTTTCCAGGTCAGCGAGGCTCGGGAATAGGCCGGCCGGCGTTGGCACGTTGGCGTCTTCGTTCACCCAGCCGTAGTTGGGGTCACCGTAACCTAGGTTCACCAGTACCTGCAGGTCGGGTTGCAGTAGATCTGACAGCGGGTTGCCAATGACAGGAATCGAGCGCAGCGGGTCCAACAACGGCAGATCATCGGTGGGAATCATGTAATAGGTTGTGGCGCCGTCATATCCGGCCGATGTCGGCACTTCCACCGCGCTACCCAGGTTGGCGAAGTCCGGGTACTGGCCGTGCACGAACAGGATGCCCAACAGCGCATTGAGATCGGAGAGCAGATTGATCGGGTAACGCGGGGCGTCGGCGAAACCGTCATATTCCGCGCTGTAGATTGCAGTCGGGTATTCGGTGACCGGGGTCGCGCCGCTGAACGTGATACCCAGGCTCGGGATGGACGGATCGGAGCCGGGCGGAAAGTCGGCGCGTTCCAGCAGGCCGCCGTTGGGATTGTTGGGATCGCCGAGCACGATGAAGCTGAGCTGATCTTTCGCCGCGTCGATGCCGGCGGACCCGTTGAGAATGTTCGCCATTTCGAACGTCTCGATCGTGGCGCTTTGCGAGTAGCCGAGTACGGTGACGTGGTTTCCGTCGGCCAGTTCACCGCCGATCGCACCATTGAGGATCGAAACTCCTTGAGCCACTGACTGATCGAAGGTCAACTCGTGGGCGCCTCCGATGATCGGATACAACCCCTCCGGGGTGGCCAACGGATCCAGCGTGCATGTGGGCGCAACGCAATTCAGATACAGGTCGTTGACACCTTGGACGTAGACCGGGACCGGAATCGGCATGCCGCTGCCGCCCATGATCAGATCCGTAGCGTCCCCGAATGCGGCTCCCGCCGTCGACACCGAGGCCAACCCCGTTGCTCCCACGGCACCCATCGACAGCGCTAGCCGCCGCCAGCGCAAGCCACTGCCACCCACCGCGACCTCCGAAAAGATGGTGCAAGCCGAGCGTTGCCCGCATCTTCCCGCACGCCGGGGCCTTGCGGGAGTGAATGCCGATACTCAAATCAGCCGCGGCTCGTCGAGATTGCCGTCAGGGCTGTGATCTGGCGCCCCGGCACGACCGTGGATGCAATTTCAATGGAACCGGGAAGGCAGTCACTCCCACTCGATGGTGCCAGGCGGCTTGCTGGTGACGTCCAGCACCACCCGGTTGACCTCGGCGACCTCGTTGGTGATCCGGGTGGAGATGCGCTCCAGCACTTCGTAGGGCACCCGAGTCCAGTCGGCTGTCATGGCGTCCTCGCTAGACACCGGCCGCAACACGATCGGGTGCCCGTACGTGCGGCCGTCGCCCTGCACACCGACCGAACGGATGTCGGCCAGCAGCACCACCGGGCACTGCCAGATCTGCTGATCCAGCCCCGCAGCCGTCAGCTCCTCGCGCGCGATCCAGTCAGCCCGCCGCAGCGTGTCCAGGCGCGCTGCGGTGACCTCGCCGACGATCCGGATCGCCAAACCGGGCCCCGGAAAGGGTTGGCGGGCAACGATTTCCTCCGGCAGACCCAACTCACGTCCGACTGCACGCACCTCGTCTTTGAACAGCAGCCGCAGCGGTTCGACGAGTTTGAACTTCAAGTCGCCGGGCAGGCCGCCGACATTGTGGTGGCTCTTGATGTTCGCAGCGCCGCTGCCACCACCGGACTCCACCACGTCGGGATACAGGGTGCCCTGCACCAGGAACTCAATGTCTTTTTCGGGGCCACGCCCCCCTTGGACATCGCGCACGGCGCCTTCGAACGCGCGGATGAACTGCCGCCCGATGATCTTGCGCTTGCCCTCGGGATTGGTCACCCCGGACAGCGCCTCCAGGAACGTCGCGGCCGCGTCGACGGTCACCAGGTTGGCACCGGTAGCGGCAACGAAGTCACGCTGCACCTGGGCGCGCTCGCCGGAGCGCAGCAGCCCGTGGTCGACGAACACACAGGTCAGCCGGTCTCCGATGGCACGTTGCACCAACGCGGCGGCCACCGCGGAATCCACCCCACCGGACAGCCCACAGATCGCATGCCCGTCGCCAACCTGGTTGCGAACCTGCTCAATGAGCACGCCGGCGATACCGGCCGGCGTCCAATCCGGCGCGATGCCGGCGAACTCGTGCAGAAACCGGCTGAGCACCTGCTGTCCATGCGGGGTGTGCATGACTTCGGGGTGGTACTGCACGCCCGCCAACCGCCGGGACCGGTTCTCGAAGGCGGCTACCGGCGAACCGACGCTGGTAGCCACCACGTCGAACCCGTCCGGGGCGGAGGTGACGGCGTCACCATGACTCATCCACACCGGCTGCGTTTCTGGCAGATCCGAATGCAGCTCACCGCCAACAACTTTCAATTCGGTTCGGCCATACTCGCTGGTGCCGGTGCGCGCGACGACACCGCCGAGGGCCTGCGCCATCGCCTGGAATCCGTAGCAGATGCCGAACACCGGCACGCCCAGGTCAAACAAAGCAGGATCCAGATGCGGCGCGCCCTCGGCGTACACACTGGCCGGGCCACCGGAGAGCACCACCGCCTGCGGGTCCCGGGCCTTGATGTCCTCGACCGAAGCGGTGTGCGGAATCACTTCGGAGAACACCCGAGCCTCGCGCACCCGGCGGGCGATCAACTGCGCATACTGCGCACCGAAATCGACAACCAGTACAGGACGGACAGGCGATCCGGCCACGTCGTAGTCAGCAGGTTCGGCCATGCCCGTCAGCTTAGTTGCTGGGCTCGGTCCAGGTCCTGGTGTGGTTCACCCAGGTACCGGTGGCGCCAACTACAGCGAGAACGCCTTGCGTAGGGCCTCGACGGCGGCGTGATCGCCCTTGAAGGTGATATGGCGCAGCGCCGTCCTGCGCTTGGCTTCGGTGGAGCCCAACCGGGCGGTGGTGAGATCTCCCGCGCTGGCGGTGACCGTCACGTCGGGTTTACCGTGCGCGGCCGCGAAATGGCCTCGATCCAGCGCGAACTCGAAACGGCGGCCGTCGATTTCGGCGCGGTAATTCCCCGCCAAAGCGGCGGCTTTGGCGGGGTCGAAGGCGACCACGAATCCGGCGAGAAACCCGGTCAACGGCGGCACCGGGCCGGCGTTCAGGTCGATTCGATCCAAGCCGAGCCACGCAATGCTCTGCAGGACGGACGGCACCCGCTGCCAGCCGACGTCGCTGAGGCTGTAGACGGTGCGCGCGATCGGGGGCGGCAACTCGGTGCGGTCGATGAGCCCGGAGTCGTGTAGTTCCTTGAGACGCTCGGCGAGCAGGTTGGTCGCGATGCCCGGCAACTCGGCACGCAGGTCGCTGTAGCGGCGCGCACCCCCGAGCAACTCCCGCAGAATCAGCAATGTCCACCGCTCGCCCAGGATGTCGAGGCCTGTGGCGATCGGGCAGTTCTGGTTGTAGCTCTTCCGGGCCCGCATATCACCAGCCTACCAGGGAAAGACGCGTTTCTCAATCTATTACTTGATTTTCTTGTCTCTAGTGTTTATTGTCCTGTCCATGACTACACACAACCCTCGTCCGCCCGTGTTCCAGGGCCACCCGGTCGCCGCACTTGCCGTCATCTGCCTGTCGGTTTTCGTCATCAGCGTCGACGCCACGATCGTCAACGTCGCATTGCCCACGCTGTCCCGCGATCTAGGCGCGGACACCGCGCAACTGCAGTGGATTGTCGACGCGTACACCCTCGTCATGGCCGGCCTGCTGCTGTCGGCCGGCAGCCTGGGCGACCGCTACGGAAGGCGTGGCTGGCTCAGTTCCGGGCTCGCACTGTTCGCGATCACCTCAGCCGTTGCGGCACAGGTGGGTTCGGCGGATGCGCTCATCGCGGCGCGTGCCGCCATGGGCATTGGCGCCGCCGTGATCTTTCCGACAACGCTGGCGTTGATCACCAACATCTTCACCGAGCCGATACCTCGCGCCAAAGCGATCGGTCTCTGGGCGGCCATGGTGGGTGTCGGGGTGGCCGCGGGACCAATCACCGGCGGCTGGCTCCTCGAACACTTCTCCTGGGGCTCGGTCTTTCTCGTGAACGTTCCGGTTGCCGCGCTGGCCATCGCCGGTGGATTGCTGTTCGTCCCTACCTCGCGCGACCCGGCGACCCCGCCCGTCGATGTCCCCGGTCTGATCCTGTCCGCAGTCGGAGTGACGGCGCTGGTCTACACCGTCATCGAAGCACCCGGCTGGGGATGGACCAGCGTGCGGGTTGCGCTCGGCTTCACCTTGGCAGCAATCGTTCTCACCGGGTTCGCGACATGGGAGCGCCGTAGCCCCCATCCGATGTTCGACGTGTCGGTGTTCGCCAACCGACGGTTCTCCGGTGGCAGCCTGGCAGTGACCGCCGGCTTCCTGACGCTGTTCGGGTTCATCTTCGTCATCACCCAGTACTTCCAGTTCATCAAGAGCTACAGCGCATTCGAGACCGGCGTGCGACTGCTGCCGGTTGCCGTCTCGATCGCCCTGGCTAGCGTCGCAGGGCCGCGGATGGTCGAACGCATCGGCACCACCGCCGTCGTCACCGCCGGCCTGGGCGTGTTCGCAGCAGGCTTGGCGTGGGCGTCCACCGCCGAGGCCGCAACCTCTTACAGCGAGATCGCACTGCAAATGCTGCTTCTCGGTGGTGGCCTTGGCCTGACAACGGCGCCGGCCACAGAAGCCATCATGGGATCGCTCAGCGCTGACAAAGCCGGGGTCGGCTCAGCGGTGAACGACACCACCCGTGAGCTCGGCGGAACCCTTGGCGTGGCCATCGTCGGCAGCGTCTTCGCATCGCTGTACTCGGGTCGCCTTGGATCCTCCGCAGCACTTACGGCGCTGCCAGCCAACGTCCGCGAAACGATGCAATCCTCAATCGCCGGCGCCTACACGGTCATTGGGAAGCTGCCCGCCGGTCGCGTTGCCGAAGTCCGCGCCGCCGTCAACCACGCATTCCTCGACGGTCTACAGGTCGGATCGCTGGTATGCGCCGGAATCGCAGCAGCGGCAGCGATAGTGGTCGCCATGCTGCTACCGGCCCGAGTCAGCGACGCAATGTCGTCCAACGCGACACCAGAGCCTGTGGAAGCTTGATCCCATGCAACAACAACGCCCCACTGATATCGGGGATCGCAGAAAGGTTACGAGTCCGATGAATTCGACGTCATCAGCTGCAGGAGGCACAAGCACCTATGTCCTCGGCCATGCCGACGTGGAGGTGCGCCGGCTGCTCTTGCAAGGACGGCTGTATAACGATTACACCGAACATGCGCTATGGCTCGCTGGGCTGCGACCTGGCATGCGGGTGCTCGACGTCGGCTGCGGGCCCGGTGACGTGTCGTGTATCGCCGCTCGGCTGGTCGGTCCCACAGGAAGCGTCCTCGGTGTGGACGCCGCACCCGACATGATCGAGCTCGCCGGTGCGCGCGCGGCCGAACAGGACTTGTCTGCAGTGCATTTCACGCAAGCAGGAGTTGACGCAATCACCCTTGACGAACCGGTCGACGCGGTAGTCGGCCGGTTGATCCTGATGCACTTGCCCGATCCAGCCGCCACGCTGCGGCGCCTCAGCACGTTCGTGCGCCCCGGTGGCGTCGTCGCGTTCTCCGAGAATGACATCACCGGGACAAGCAGCGTCCCGGACGTGCCATTGTTCCGGCAGGTGACAACCGGGATCACTCGCGCCTTTGAGGCCATGGGCCTCAGCCCGCAATTTGGCACCACACTGCACACGATCTTTGCCGATGCCGGCCTGGGCGCGCCACGCATGACTCTCGGCACGCCGATCGGTACAGCCGCCGACACCGACATGCTGGCCTACGCCGCGGAAGTCTGGCGCTTGGTGTACCCGATAGCACGACAGCAAGGCTTCGTCATCGACGAACTCGACGATATCGACAATTTCGTGCCGCGCTTCCGCCAGGAGGCACTTGCGGTCAATGCCCTCATCACGATGCCGCCCATGATCACCGCATGGGCTCAGGTGCCCGACGATCTCGCCTGATCGGAAAGAGAGCAGCCATGGACAACGCCAAGGTCCCCACCCAGTACTCGACTGGCCTGTCTCACAACAACATCGAGCAGGCGCTGATCGCCGCGGGAAAAGACCTCGATCACCTTGCGCCCGCTGACCTTGCGGCGTTGGAGGACTTCCACACCATGGGTCGCATCGCCACGGGCCAACTGGTGGATCTGGTCGGCACCAGCAGTGATAACCGGGTGCTCGACGCGGGCAGCGGGATCGGCGGCACTGCCCGCTTCATAGCCGACCAGTGTCGGTGCGACGTTACCGCCGTCGATCTGACCGAGGAGTACTGCGAAACGGCGCGTTGGCTCAATCGGCTTGTCGGTCTGGACAAGCGGATTTCGGTCCATCAAGGAGATGTCACCGAATTGCCCTTCGCAGATGCCACTTTCGACGTCGTCTTCAGCCAGCACGTTCAGATGAACATCGCCGACAAGTCCCGCCTATATCGCGAAGCACGCCGAGTGCTGGCCAGCGGAGGCCGGCTGGCTTTGTGGGACATCACAACTGGCGAGATCGGGGCACTCGACTACCCGCTGCCATGGGCCGACCAACCACAAGTCAGCCACCTGGCCACATCAGAACAGTTGCGCGCTGTCGTCGAGTCCGCGGGGTTCGCGATCGACCACTGGAACGACCTCACCGACCAGGCGGCCACGTTGATGCAGACGCTCTTGACGCTGCCGCCCAACCCGCTCGGATTGCACGCCTTCGTCCCCGACTTCGCGCAGAAGGCTAACAACCTGACGGTTGCCCTGTCCGACGGACGACTCCGCGCCATCCAAGGCGTGGCACGAGCAGTCCGCTGAGGCGCCCGGCCCCCACTTGACTAAAGCGTAGTCATCTGACTACAGTGGCGTCCATGCAGGTGTAGTCGAACGACTACACCTCAGGCGAAAGGACCACTGCAATGACGATTCCGTCGACACCTGCCCTTACCGTGACGCAGCTGGGCAGCCGCATCGGTGCCCGCATCGACGGCGTCCGACTAGCCGGCGATCTCGACCCAGCCACAGTCGGACAGATCCGTGCGGCGCTGCTGCGTTACAAGGTGATCTTCTTCCGGGACCAGCATCACCTCGACGATGGCCAGCAACAGGCTTTCGCCACACGACTGGGCACTCCGATCGCCCATCCCGCCGTCCAGCACGAAGGCGCGCCGATCATTACGCCGATCAACTCCGACTACGGCAAGGCCAACCGCTGGCACACCGACGTCACGTTCGTCGCGAACTACCCCGCCGCGTCGATCCTGCGCGCCGTCACCCTGCCCAGCTATGGCGGATCGACGCTGTGGGCATCCACCGCGGCGGCTTACCAGGCGTTGCCGGAGCCGCTCAAACACCTCGCCGAGAATCTCTGGGCGCTGCACAGCAACCGGTTCGACTATGTCGCCGCCCCGCCGACGCACACCGAACACCAGAAGGCGCATCGGAACCGGTTCGAAAAACCGGACTTCCGCACCGAGCATCCGGTAGTGCGGGTACACCCGGAGACCGGTGAGCGGGCCCTGGTGGCCGGTGATTTCGTGCGCGGCTTCGTTGGTCTGGACAGCTACGAGTCGCAGATGCTTCTGGAGCTGCTCCAGCGGCGAATCACTCAGCCGGAGAACACCATTCGATGGAACTGGGAGGTCGGCGACGTCGCCATCTGGGACAACCGGGCCACCCAGCACCGGGCGATCGACGACTATGACGACCAGTATCGGCTGATGCACCGGGTCACCGTGATGGGCGACGTGCCCGTCGACGTGCACGGTCAGCGCAGCCGGGTGATCAGCGGCGCCCCGCTGCAGGCTGTGGCGGCTGCAGCAAGCTGACGGCTCAGCACCAATATCGACACGAAGACGCACCGGCGCACGCACCGGGTTACGGTAAAGGCCGTCGGCCCGGGGGCACGCATGGTGAAGTGTTTAGGGCCAAACTCTGCTCGCCCGATCGCGTAAGGAAGCGAGGTCCGCCGTGCTGGGTCTGCCCGAGACGGTGCACGCCTGTCTGTTCGACCTCGACGGTGTCCTCACCGACACCGCGAGTGTGCACACCAAGGCCTGGAAAGTGATGTTCGACGACTACCTGTCGCAGCGGTCCAAGCGCACAGGCGAGCCGTTCGTCCCGTTCGATCCGGTTGACGACTACCAGCGATACGTCGACGGGAAGAAACGCGAAGACGGTGTCCGCTCGTTTCTGTCCAGCCGCAAAATCGAGATCCCCGACGGCGAACCCGACGACCCGCCCAGCGCCGAGACGGTCTACGGGCTGGGCAACCGCAAAAACGATGCTTTCCAGAAGACCCTGCATGACGACGGCGTGCAGGTGTTCGACGGTTCCCGGCGCTACCTGCAGGCCGTCGCCGACGCCGGCATGGCCATCGCCGTGGTCTCGTCCAGCGCCAACACCCGCGACGTTCTGCAGATCACCGGCCTCGAGCGGTTCGTCCAGCAGCGCGTCGACGGTGTGACGCTGCGCGAGGAACACATCGCGGGCAAGCCGGCTCCCGACTCCTTCCTGCGCGCCGCCGAACTGCTGAAGGTCGAACCGGCCGCGGCCGCGGTGTTCGAAGACGCGCTGTCCGGGGTGCAGGCCGGCCATGCCGGTCATTTCGGCTGCGTCGTCGGAGTCGACCGGGTAGGCCAGGCCGACGCGCTGCGCGAGCACGGCGCCGACGTCGTCGTCACCGACCTCGCCGATCTGCTGTAGGCGCGCGATGATCTCTGACGAATCGTTCCCCGTCGAGCCGTGGCAGGTGCGCGAGACCCGGCTTGACCTGAATGTGCTGGCCCAGTCGGAGTCGTTGTTCGCGTTGTCCAACGGACACATCGGACTGCGCGGCAACCTCGACGAGGGCGAGCCGTACGGTCTGCCGGGCACCTACCTGAACTCGTTCTACGAGGTCCGGCCGCTGCCCTACGCCGAAGCGGGCTACGGCTACCCCGAAGCCGGCCAGACCGTCGTCGACGTCACCAACGGCAAGATCTTCCGCCTGCTGGTCGACGACGAGCCGTTCGACGTCCGCTACGGCAAGCTCATCGAGCACGAGCGGGTGCTCGACTTGCGCGCGGGCACGCTGACCCGCCGGGCGCACTGGCGCTCACCGATCGGCAAGCAAATCAAACTGACGTCCACCCGGCTGGTGTCGCTGTCCCAGCGCAGCGTCGCGGCCATCGAGTACGTGGTCGAGGCGGTGGACGAATTCGTCCGGGTCACTGTGCAATCCGAACTCGTCAGCAATGAGGACCAACCGCAGACGTCGGCCGATCCGCGGGTCGCGGCGATCTTGGAGAGTCCGCTGGAGGCCGTCGAACACGAGCAGATCGGCGAGGGCGCTTTGCTGATGCACCGCACGCGGTCCAGCGCGCTGATGATGGCCGCCGCGATGGATCACGAGGTCGACGTGCCCGGCCGGGTCGAGGTTTCGACCGACGCCCGAGCCGACCTGGCCCGGACCACGGTGATCTGTGGACTGCGACCGGGCCAGAAGGTGCGCATCGTGAAGTACCTGGCCTACGGGTGGTCGAGTCTGCGCTCGCGCCCGGCGCTGCGGGATCAGGCTGCGGCCGCGCTGACCGGGGCCCGCTACAGCGGGTGGCAGGGGCTACTGGACGCTCAACGCGACTATCTCAAGAAGTTCTGGGACTGCGCCGACGTCGAGGTGGACGGCGACCCGGTGTGCCAGCAGGCGGTGCGGTTCGGGCTTTTTCATCTATTGCAGGCCAGCGCACGCGCAGAACAACGGGGAATCGCCAGCAAAGGGCTGACCGGCACCGGTTATGACGGGCACGTGTTCTGGGACACCGATGGGTTCGTCCTGCCCGTGCTCACCTACACCGCGCCGCACGCGGCCGCCGATGCATTGCGTTGGCGCGCATCCACTTTGGACTTGGCCCGCGAGCGTGCAGCCCAACTCGACCTGAAGGGCGCGAGCTATCCGTGGCGAACGATCCGCGGACAGGAGTGCTCGGCCTACTGGCCGGCGGGTACCGCCGCGTGGCACATCAACGCCGACATCGCCATGGCGTTCGAACGCTACCGCGTGGTGACGGGCGACGAGTCGCTCGAGAAAGACGTCGGGCTGGAGGTGCTGATCGAGACCGCGCGGCTGTGGCACTCGCTCGGCCACCACGACCGGCACGGTGTCTGGCACCTCGACGGGGTCACCGGTCCCGACGAGTACACGGCGATCGTCCGGGACAACGTGTTCACGAACATGATGGCGGCGCACAACCTGCGCGTCGCCGCGGACGCGTGCACCCGGCATTCCGAGACCGCCCGCGCGTTGGGCGTCAGCACCGAGGAAACCGCCGCCTGGCGCGACGCCGCCGACTCCGCACACATCCCCTACGACGAAGAGCTGGGCGTACACCCCCAATGCGAGGGCTTCACGACGTATGCCGAGTGGAACTTCACCGACAAGACGACCTACCCGCTGCTCCTGCACGAGCCCTATGCGCTGCTCTACCCGGCCCAGGTGATCAAGCAGGCCGACCTGGTGCTGGCGATGCACTGGCAGAGCCACAAGTTCACCGACGAACAGAAGGCGCGCAACGTCGACTACTACGAACCGCGCACGGTGCGCGACTCGTCGCTGTCAGCCTGCGTCCAGGCGGTGATGTGCGCCGAGGTCGGGCATTTGGAGCTGGCCCACGACTACACCTACGAGGCGGCCCTGGTCGACCTGCGCGACCTGCACCACAACACCCGCGACGGGCTGCACATGGCCTCCCTGGCCGGCGCATGGACGGCTTTGGTGGCCGGCTTCGGCGGCCTGCGCGACGACGAGGGCATCCTGTCTTTGGACCCGCAGCTGCCTGACGGCATCTCCCGGCTGCGGTTTCGACTGCGCTGGCACGATTTTCGGGTGACAGTGGACATCAATCACGATGACGTCACCTACACGCTTCGCGACGGGCCGGGCGGTGAGCTGACCATCCGGCACGCCGGCGAGCCGCTCGAGCTCAGCACCGATTCGCCGACCAAGGTCGCGGTGCGGGAACGCAAGCCACTGCTGCCCCCGCCGTCACAGCCGCCGGGCCGCGAGCCGACACACCGACGCGCCTTCGGGGCTCGGGTGGTTCAGGTCAGCCGGCGGAGCTGATCGGCTGGATCGGCAGCCAGTGCAGCGCCCCCGGCGCGTCGGCCGGCACCACCGGATGCCGCGGCGCGATCGGGTCCAGCCGACGGTACGGTTCGCCCTGGCGCGGCCGCAGATCGTTTTCCCCCTTGTTCGGCCACAGCGACGCAGCCCGCTCGGCCTGCGCCGAGATTGACAGCGACGGGTTGACCCCGAGGTTGGCCGAGATCGCCGCCCCGTCGACCACCGACAACGTCGGGTAGTTGTACACCCGGTGATACGCGTCGATCACGCCGTGGTCGATGCTGTCGCCGATCACCGCGCCGCCCAGGAAGTGCGCGGTCAGCGGGATGTTGAACAGCTCGCCCCAGGTGCCGCCGGCCACCCCGTCGATCTTGGCGGCGATGCGACGGGTGACCTCGTTGCCGACTGGAATCCATGTCGGGTTCGGCTCGCCGTGTCCCTGCTTGCTGACGTAGCGGCGCCGGCCCAGCCTGCCGCGTTTGGTGAACGTGGTGATCGAGTTGTCCAGATGCTGCATCACCAGCGCGATCACCGTGCGCTCGCTCCAATGCCGCGGATTGAGCAGTCGAAGCATGTTGCGCGGATCTTCGCCGGCCTGAGCGAACAACTGCTTCCAGCGCGGCACATCAGTGCCCTCGGGTCCGGGGCCGTCGGTCATCAGCGTCTGCAGCAGTCCCATCGCGTTGGAGCCCTTGCCGTACCGGACCGGTTCGACGTGGGTGTCCGACGTCGGGTGGATCGACGAGGTGATCGCCACCCCATGGGTCAAGTCCAGGTCCGGCGAGACTTTCAACGTCGCCGCGCCGACGATCGATTCGGAGTTGGTGCGGGTCAACACACCCAGCTTTTCGGACAGGTCGGGCAACGTGCCGGTGTCGCGCATCTTGAACAGCAGCTTCTGCGTGTTGTAGGTGCCGGCGGCGAGCACCACATGATTCGCGGTGAACGTCCGCTTCTTGCGGCGCACTACCCGGCCGGTGTGCCTGGTTCGAACCTCCCACAGTCCGTCGGGCCGCCGCGCGAACTTGGTCACGGTCGTCATCGGATGTATCTGTGCCCCAGCCGATTCCGCGAGGCCGAGGTAATTCTTCAGCAGGGTGTTCTTGGCGCCGTAGCGGCAGCCGGTCATACACGACCCACATTCCAGGCAGCCGGTCCGGGCCGGTCCGGCGCCGCCGAAGTACGGGTCGGGCACCGTCTCGCCGGGCGTCTTGGTTCCGTTCGGACCGAAGAACACCCCGACCGGGGTCGGCACGAACGTGTCGCCGACGCCCATGTCGTCGGCGACCTCCTTCATGATGCGGTCAGCGTCGGTGAACGTCGGATTCTCGACCACGCCCAGCATTCGCTGCGCCTGCTGGTAGTGCGGCATCAACTCTGCGCGCCAGTTGGTGATCGCCGACCACTGGCGGTCGTTGAAGAACTCGTCCGGTGGCACATACAGCGTGTTGGCGTAGTTCAGCGATCCCCCGCCGACGCCGGCACCGGCCAAGATCATGCAGTCCTGTAGCAGATGGATGCGCTGGATGCCGTAGCAGCCCAGTTGGGGCGCCCACAAAAACTTGCGCAGATTCCAGGAGGTCTTGGCGAAGTCCTCGTCGGCGTAACGGCGGCCGGCCTCCAGCACGCCGACGCGGTAGCCCTTTTCGGTCAGCCGCAGCGCGGTGATGCTGCCCCCGAAACCCGAGCCGATAATCAGGACGTCGTAATCCGGTTCCATCGCACCAGTATGGACTTACCCGCCGGTACCAATCCAGCGGCGCTCTCGCATTGGCCGCGACGCCAACGTCTCCCCCGCACGCAGGCGGTGCCCCCAGCTCGGCGCGCCCAATTCAGCTGCCGACGGTCAGGCCGACCTTCTGGAACTCCTTGAGGTCGCAGTAGCCGGCCTTGGCCATCGAGCGGCGCAGCCCGCCGACCAGGTTCAGCGAGCCGAACGGGTCGTCGGACGGGCCGCCCAGCACCTGCTTGAGCGGCGGCCGCTCCCCGGTGGCGATCTGCAGCAACGCGCCCCGCGGCAGCGACGGGTGGGCGGCTGCACTCGGCCAGAACCAGCCATCGCCGAGCGCCTCGGCCGCCTCGGCGAGCGGGGTGCCCAGCACCACCGCGTCGGCGCCGCAGGCGATGGCCTTGGCCAGTTCGCCGGAGGTGTGGATGTCCCCGTCGGCGAGCACGTGCACATAGCGGCCGCCGGTCTCGTCGAGGTATTCGCGCCGCGCGGCGGCGGCATCGGCGATCGCGGTGGCCATCGGCACGCTGATCCCGAGTACCTCGTCGCTGGTGGTCACTCCCCTGGTCGACCCGTACCCGACGATGACGCCCGCTGCCCCGGTGCGCATCAGGTGCAGCGCCGTGCGATGGTCGAGCACCCCACCGGCCACGACCGGGACATCCAGCTCGGAGATGAAGGTCTTGAGGTTGAGCGGCTCACCGTCGCTGGCAACGCGTTCGGCGGAGATGATGGTGCCTTGGATGACCAGCAGGTCGATGCCCGCGGCGACCAGCCCCGGCGTCAACGCCTGAGCGTTCTGCGGACTCACCCGCACCGCAGTTGTCACCCCGGCGTCGCGGATGCGCGCCACCGCGGCGGCCAACAGCTCGGGATCCAGCGGCGCAGCGTGCAGCTGCTGCAGCAGCCGGATGGCCGCCGACGGTTCGGGTTCTTTGGCCGCCGCCTCGGCGACCTGAGCGATCTTGGCGGCCACGTCGGCGTGCCGGCCGATCAGCCCTTCGCCGTTGAGTACTCCGAGGCCGCCGAGCCGACCGAGCTCGATGGCGAATTCCGGCGACACCAGCGCATCGGTCGGATGGGCGATGACGGGGATCTCGAAGCGGTAGGCGTCGAGCTGCCAAGCCGTCGACACGTCCTGCGAGGAGCGGGTACGCCGGGACGGCACAATGTTGATGTCTTCGAGTTCGTAAGTGCGCCTTGCAGTTCGGCCCATGCCGATCTCGACCATGTCACGCATGAACGACCCTTCTCGATCGGTTCACCGCACGTAGTAGTTGGGTGCTTCGGCGGTCATGGTGATGTCGTGCGGGTGGCTTTCTTTCAAGCCCGCCGCCGTGATCCGGACGAATTGCGCTCGCTGCAGCGCCTCGATGGTGTTGGACCCGGTGTAGCCCATCGCGGCGCGCAGCCCGCCGGTGAGCTGATGGATGACCGAGGCCAGCGGCCCGCGGAACGGCACCCGGCCCTCGATGCCCTCCGGGACCAGCTTGTCCTCGGAGAGCACATCGTCTTGAAAGTAGCGGTCCTTCGAGTACGACTTGGCCTCTGCTCTGCCCTGCATGGCGCCCAGTGATCCCATGCCGCGGTAGCTCTTGTACTGCTTGCCGTTGACGAAGATCAGCTCGCCGGGCGCTTCGGCGGTGCCAGCCAGCAGCGAGCCCAGCATCGCCGTCGACGCCCCCGCGGCCAGCGCCTTCGCGATGTCGCCGGAGTACTGCAGCCCACCGTCGGCGATCACCGGCACACCTGCGGGGCCGCAGACCGCGACGGCCTCGAGGATCGCGGTGATCTGCGGCGCCCCGACACCTGCGACCACCCGGGTAGTGCAGATCGAACCCGGCCCGACACCGACTTTGACCGCATCAGCGCCGGCCTCGACCAGCGCCGCGGCCGCCGCTCTGGTGGCGACGTTGCCGCCGACCACCTCGATCCGATCGCCAACTTCGGCCTTGAGCTTGCCGACCATGTCCAGCACCAGCCGATTGTGCGCGTGTGCGGTGTCGACGACCAGCACGTCAACGCCGGCGTCGACCAGCGTCATGGCCCGCACCCAGGCGTCGTCGCCGATGCCCACCGCGGCCCCGACCAGCAACCGGCCGTCGCTGTCCTTGGTGGCCAGCGGGTGCTGTTCGGTTTTGACGAAGTCTTTGACGGTGATCAGCCCAGTCAGCCGGCCGTGACCGTCGACAATGGGCAGCTTCTCGATCTTGTTGCGGCGCAGCAGGCCCAGCGCCGCGTCGGCGCTGACGCCCTCCTGGGCGGTGATCAGCGGAGCCTTGGTCATCACTTCGGCGACCGACTTGGACTGGTCGACCTCGAAACGCATGTCGCGGTTGGTGATGATCCCGACGAGCGCACCGGAGCCGTCGACCACGGGCAGCCCGGAGATCCGGAATTTCGCGCACATCGCGTCGACTTCGGCCAGCGTGTTGTCCGGCCGGCAGGTGACCGGATCGGTGACCATGCCCGCCTCCGACCGCTTCACCATCTCGACCTGGCCGGCCTGTTCGGCGACCGACAGGTTGCGGTGCAGCACACCCATGCCGCCAGCCCGGGCCATTGCGATGGCCATCCGGGACTCGGTGACGGTGTCCATCGCCGAGCTGACCAACGGCACCTTGAGCCGGATTTTCTTGGTGAGCTGGCTGGAGGTATCCGCAGCGGCGGGCACTACGTCGGAGGCCGCTGGCAAGAGCAGGACGTCGTCGAAGGTCAACCCCAGCATCGCGACCTTGTGCGGGTCATCACCTCCGGTGGGCACCGGGTCGTCGGCGAGGCTACCGACGCGGACGTACGGTTCGACAATCAGATCGCCGCTGCCTTCAAGACGGGACAAGCCAGATGTCATCGCGGGGGCCCTCCCATACGCATGCGGAGTGAGGATCTCATCCTATCGGCTCGCTATGACAGCGCGACGACGCGCGCCGAGGTGCGACCCCGCAGACAGCGGCTGGTCTGGCAGGTGTAGCGCTGGCGTGATGCCCGCCCGGCTGCGTAATGTGGACTCGTGCGCGACTACCTCCCGCCGGGTTTGCCGCCCGATCCGTTTGCCGACGACCCGTGTGATCCATCGGCGGCGCTGGACGCCGTCGAGCCCGGGCAGCCGCTTGACCCCCAGGAGCGGATGGCGGTCGAGGCCGACCTAGCCGACCTCGCGGTGTACGAGGCTCTGTTGGCGCACAAGGGTATTCGCGGCCTGGTCGTGTGTTGTGACGAGTGCCAGCAGGACCACTATCACGACTGGGACATGCTGCGCGCGAACCTGCTGCAGCTGTTGGTCGACGGCACCGTGCGTCCACACGAGCCGGCCTATGACCCCGAGCCTGACGCCTACGTCACCTGGGATTACTGCCGGGGCTACGCCGACGCTTCGCTCAACGAGGCGACCTCGGAAACCTAGATTTCGCCTCAGCCACCGATCGAGTGAGGCTGAGCAGGCGTGCTGGCCACCGGGGCCGCGCTGGGTGCCGCCTTCGCGTTCGGATCGCGGTTGCTCACCTTCGCGTTCAACAGATTCACCCGTTCGACCAGGTCCTGTTTGCGATCGCCGTCCTTGACGTTCTGCACCCGGCCGCTGACCGCTGCGAGCTTGTCCTGCGCCTGATCCCACTGGCCGAGGCTGATCATCTGCTCAACGATGTCCAAATCGCTCTGGGCGGACAGTGCGATCCGCTCGTCATGCACCGAAGGCGGCTCGCCGAACAGCATCGTGTGGATGCCGTACAGCGTCTCGCCGGGCCGAGCCCCTGCCACCATGGCACCGACTCCGCCGATGCCGAGCACGGCGGCGGCTATTGCCGCCACCAGCGCGGTGCGGTGACGGGTTCGACGACGCGCCGCCAGCCCGCGATTCAACGCCCCGACGGCCTCCCGCTCCAGACGCAATCCGCTGGGTGCCGGGGCCCTCAGCTCGTCGCGCCAGTCCTCCAGCAGCCCGGCCAGCGCCCGGTCGCCGGTATCACCGTGGTGGGTGATATCGCCGAACTCGACCGGCTCACGATTGGCCAGCGCGTCGATGAACCGCTCGCTGCGGGCCACCGCGTCCGATTCGGGCTGGTCGAACGGCATATCAGTTGGTTCAGACATAATCTCGCCCCGTTGCAACAATCTCGGATTTCAGCCGCGCCAAGGCGCGGTGTTGGGCCACCCGCACCGCTCCGGCGGTGCTGCCGACGGCACTTGCCGTCTCCTCAGCGCTCAACCCGACCACGACGCGCAGGATCAGGATTTCGCGTTGCTTGTCAGGCAGCACCCTGAGCAGCTCGCTCATCCTGCTGACCGAATCGCCCGCGAGTACCGCCTGCTCGGGACCGGCTTCGGCGCAAGTGCGTTCCGGTATGGCATCCGTGGGATAGGCCAGGTCGCGGCCGGCGGCACGATACGCATCGGCCACCTTGTGCGCGGCGATGCCGTAGACAAAGGCCAAGAACGGGCGCCCGCGATCGCAGTAGCGCGGCAGCGCCATGACGGCGGCCAAACACACCTCCTGTGCCACATCATCTGCTGAGAGACCGCTCCGCTCGGCGGTGCCGACTCGTGCGCGGCAGTATCGAATCACGATCGGGCGGATCGTCTCCAGTACTTCTCGAAGCGCGTCCCGATTACCTGCTACGGCCTCAGCAACAACAGCATCGAGACGTTCCTCCTGCGTTGTCATCGAGGGCGACATCTCCAACGTTACGAACCGGGCATCGCCCGGCACGGTGGCACACAAGTAGAACAATACGACCTGCTGCAGCGGCGGCGGCGTTAACGCTGGCCCCAGGCTCCGCCCCAGTGCTGCACTCGGCGGGCGCACTGGTCGCGGATGCCGCGCAGCTCTGCGATCAGGTGGGCCGAGCTTCCCGTATCGACGAGGTCGACCAGCAGGCAGGCCACCGCCCAGCGCAGCGGCACCAGGCCCAACCCGTCGGTGAGCTCCAACGTCGCCTCACCGAGGGTCCGGGCGCGGTCGACGGCGCCGGCGCTGCACAGCGCGGCGGCCAACACCACATCGCTTTTTGCGCGATGCCGGGCGAATCCCTGGATCGACGCGGCCAGCTCGACGGCGATCTCTGCGTTGCGCACCGCAGCGACACCATCGCCGGACGCCATCGCCAGTTCGGCGGCCACCCACGCCAGGCGTATCGACAGCCGGTGCTGCGACGCGTCCGTCACCAACGGCTCGGCCCGGCTCAGCAGCGTCGCCGCGGCGGCCAGCCGGCCGATGCCGAGCGCGTCGGCCGCCAGCCCGATCAGCGCATCGGCAGCAGCCTCGGGGTCGCTGCCGGAAAACGCCAACGCGCGACCGTCCCAACCCCGGGCCAACCGGTGTGAGCCCAACTGGCGCAAAAAAGAGGCCTGGGTACTGTGCGCCAGCGAGGCAAGCCGATCGCCCGGCGCGTTGCGCAGCAGCGTCGCGAGATCGTTGCGGGCGCTGCCGTAGCGGCCCTGCCCACCGGCGCCGACCGCGCGCAGCCACAGCTGGCGCGGCGTGCCCGCCGACGGAAGCGGCCAGCGTCCGGGCTGATCTCCGAAGGCGACCGCGTTAAGGTCGGAATCGATTGTCGGGCCACAAGTCATATAGATCACGGGCGTGCATTAGTTAAAACCTCATGCTCTGTGAGTTACACCGGTATTAAATCTAACGTTGATCATATTTACCGTTACTACCCGCGACGAGGTCGCGAGCTGGGACGTTCGCTCATAACCCCGCGTCATCGCTCATCGTTGGATGAGCAGACTCATCTCTCCGATGAACTTGGCGTAAATTGTCAAGCCGCCGTTGGGCATTCAGCAGATCACCGAGTGTTGACGAAATTTCCGTAGGCCCCCTACCTTTAAGTCCGACGAGTAGTCACCGGCGACCGGCTCGATTCAGTTGACGACTTACCTGTCCGCAAACTGGCCTGAACATGGGCGCGTAGAGAGGGGACTTCAATGCCACAGCCGGAGCAACTTCCAGGCCCCAACGCCGATATTTGGGATTGGCAATTACAAGGCCTCTGCCGCGGGGTGGATTCGTCGGTGTTCTTTCATCCGGACGGCGAGCGCGGCCGCGCCCGCTTGCAGCGTGAGCGGCGCGCCAAGGAGATGTGCCGCCAGTGCCCGGTGATGGCGCAGTGCCGCACGCATGCTCTGGAAGTCGGCGAATCGTACGGCATTTGGGGCGGCCTCTCAGAGACCGAGCGCGAGCTGTTGCTCAAGCATGATCTGGGTAGGACCCGCAGCATCCGCCGCACCGCCTAGGCCTGATTGCCGGGCTTCTCCTCGTCGCGCTGCGCGCTCCGCATCGTCGCCCATTAGGCCGATATCGCCACCTATCAAGCTTTTGTGGCGGCAGTCGTCACGGTCACCCCTACCCTCGACACGTAAACCGCTGCGATGACACGCCGAGAACAGCCGCCGTGGCTTCAGTCTCGAGAAGCCAGCCCGTCGCCGGTCGCCGCACGCGCCCGCTGCTCGGCGAAAGCGAACGCCGCCTCCTCGTCGTCGAGATCGAACTCGCACATTGACGCGAGTCGGCCATCGCGGGTCTCGATCACGAGGATCTTCGTCCATGCGTACTGCTCGCCTTCTGGGCCGACAGCCTCCCGGTCAAGGCGAGTAACACTCCAGGACGGCGACACCCAGCACACGGCCGAGAGCCACGTCCGCACTGAGGCCACCATTCCGTTCAGGTCGCCAAAACTGGCGCGTAGGTCCACCGCCGAGCGATCCGGGAATGCCGACAGTGTCCGGCTCTCGACGCGCATTTCCGGGACACTGAGCTCGCCGAACAACCGGTCGAAGTCGCGGTTGTTCACGGCGGCGATGGAATCGGCCACTGTGGCCCCGGACTCGGCGTACGCCGCGCCCTCCCCGACGTAGTAGCGGCGCTCAAGTTCGCGGTAGGCACCCTCGAAGTTGTCGCCGTCGAAGCGTCCGGAATATGTGATTCGCCCGTCGTCGCCGACCTCGACCACGTGCAGATGGGTTGTTTCATTCCCGGCGTCGTCGGACCAGCGGCTCCAGGACAGCTGCAGGCGTTCACCGCGCACGGCCAGGGTGCGTGCCTCGAATTGCGTGTACTGAGCGAGGACTCGTTCGGCGGCCGCGAGCAGTGCCGCACGGTCGTCGATCGGGTCGCCGCTGAGTCGGCGCCGATCATCGTTTGTGAATCGATGCGCGTAGAACTCGACGGCGGCGACGACGTTGCCTGCCCGCATCGCATCGAAAACATGCTCCATTGCCCGGCTGGCCCGGTTCCTGACCGCGAGCTTGCTGGAGGTCGCCCGCACCCGCTCTTCGGCGAAGGCGAACGCCGCCTCCTCGTCGTCGAGTTCGAACTGGCACATCGACTCGATGCGGCCGTCTCGAGTCTCGAGCACAATTAGCCGCGTCCACGCGTAGTGCTCGCCGTCCAGCCCGACGGCCTCCCGCTCAAAGCGGGCAACGCTCCACGCCGGCGACACCCAGCACACTGCCGACAGCCAAATCCGCACCGAGTCGAACATGGCGTTCAGCTCCCCGGAGCTGGCACGAAGGTCGCTGGCCGAGCGGTCCGGGAAAGCCGACCGTGACCGGTTGTCGATGCGCATCTCGGGGTCAAAGAGCTCGCCGAACGCCCGGTCGAAGTCACCTTGGTTGTAGGCCATCAAGCTATCTGTCGTGACGGCACCCGCCTCGGCGAACGCGGCGCCCTCGCCCGCGTAATAGCGGCGCTCCAGCTCGCGATAGGCACCCTCGAAGTCGTCCTCGTCGAAGCGGCCTTCATAGCAGATCCGCCCGTCATCGCCGACCTCGATGACGCGCAGATGGGTTGTTTCATTCCCGGAGCCATCGGACCAACGGGTCCAGGACAGCCCCAGGCGCTCACCGCGCACGGCCAGGGTGCGTACCTCGAACTTTGTGTACTGAGCGGCGATTCGTTCAACGGTCGCGCGCAGCGTCCCACGGTCGTCAATCGGGTCGCCGCTGAGCCGGCGCCGATCATCATAGGTGAACGGATCGGCGTAGAACTCCATGGCCGCGGTGGGATTCCGTGCCCGCGCCGCGTCGTAAACGCCGTCCACTGCCTGGCTGGCGCGGTTGCTGACGGCAAGCCGTCTCGGGGCCGCTCGCATCCGCTCCTCGGCGAGGGCGAACGCCGCCTCCTCGTCGTCGAGCTCGAACTCGCACATTGACGCGAGTCGGCCGTCGCGGATCTCACTTACCATCAGCCGCGTCCATGCATACTGCTCGCCTTCTAGACCGACGGCCTCCCGCTCAAAGCGGGCAACGCTCCACGCCGGCGACACCCAGCACACTGCCGAAAGCCAAATCCGCACCGAGTCGAACATGGCGTTCAGCTCCCCGGAGCTGGCACGAAGGTCGCTGGCCGAGCGGTCCGGGAAAGCCGACCGTGACCGGTTGTCGATGCGCATCTCGGGGTCAAAGAGCTCGCCGAACGCCCGGTCGAAGTCACCTTGGTTGTAGGCCATCAAGCTATCTGTCGTGACGGCACCCGCCTCGGCGAACGCGGCGCCTTCGCCCGCGTAATAGCGGCGTTCCAACTCTCGGTAGGCGCCCTCGAAGTCGTCCTCGTCGAAGCGGCCTTCATATGTGACGAGCCCGTCATCGCCGTACTCGTACACATGCAGATACGCCGCCTCGTTTCCGGCGTCATCCGACCAGCGAGTGACGACCAGCGCGAGGCGTTCACCCCGGATAGCCAGGGTGCGCCACTCGACGTGGTCGTACTGATCGTGGATGCGCTCAATGGCTCCGCGCACACCGCCCCGCTCCGCGATTGGGTAACCCTTGAGTTGCCGCCGATCGTCGTAGACATGCCCAGGCAAGTAGCCGGCTGCGACGGCGTCGATATCTCCGTCACGGAACGCCAGAAAACCGGGCTCCATGATCGCGGTTGCTCGGTTCGCGACGGCCAGACGCGACCCCGTCGGGCTAGTCGCCGCCTCCACGGCACGTTCGGCCGCCCGTCCGATCGAGCCCTGGGCCTCCTTGGCCGCGTAGAGAGCCTCGGCCTTGCGCCCGGCGTCCGCAGCCCCCCGCGCATCGCCGGCCGCGGCTAGCACCCGGCCGAGGGCGAGGCAGGCCTCGGCGTGGTCGAGCACCAGGTCGGTGCCGGCGGCGACGGCGACCGCTTCCCGCGCGATGGCAATCGCTTCTTCGTAGGCTTCGTCGTGCCGGTTCTGCGCCGCCAGGATCTCGGCTCGCACCGCACGCCACGCGATGGCCGTCTTCAAGTTGTGCCCCGCGAGGCGTTCGCTTTCGGTGGCGTACCCGTCGGCTTCATCGACACGTCCCTGGGCCAGCACCGATCGCGCCAGCAGGGCGGCGGCTTGGCCGGCGTCGACGCCGACGCCCAGGGCGTCCAGTCCTTCCAGGGCACTGCGCAGGTGCGGCTCGGCGGCGATCGGGTCGCCCACCATCAATTCGATGATCCCGGCGAACAGCTCGGTCTCCATCAGTCCGTGGCGAAGGCCGAGTTCGGCGACGACCTGGCGGGCGTCGGTCAGCATCGAGCGGGCCTTGTCGGGTCGTCCGCGGAGCAGCTCGAGCACCGCCAGGCAGCGCAACGAGGTCGCCTCGAGTGACGGTGCCGCCGTGGTCATGCGCTGCATCCGGACGACGTCGAGGCACCGCCCGCCGGCCTTCGGCACCGGGCTGGGTCCCCACAGCGCAGCGTTGGGCGCCGCGCCCAACGCTGCGGTTATCTGCCGGTGGTCCCCAGCCTGGCGCGCCGCGACCAACGCCTCGAAGAGGTCGACCTCACAATCGCCGATCCGGCCTAATCGGGACCGGGCACTCGCGCGGACCCGGTAGGCCTTGGCCAGCCCGGCCGGATCCTTGCGCCGGGCGAACTCGTCGATTGCGCCCTGCAGGCGCGCGTCGACGTCCAGCAACCGCTCCGGGTCGGTGTAGGCCACGAACTGACACCGGTAGCAGGTCGCCCACGGCGCCAGCACCTCGCCGGCGATGCGATCGAGGTCGTCGACCAGTGATGCACCGGCGGCAACATCACCGGCGGAGAGGAAGGCCTCGCACCCGACCAGCAGCAGCCCCGCACGCAGCGCATCGTCGGCGGCTGCGAGCGCGGCGCCACGAGCCGCCAGTGTGCCCGCCGAGACAAGCTGGTCGCGGTCGAGGGCGCGACGTGCCGATGCCAGATAGCAGCGCGCCGACCGCAGGGCGAGCTCTTCGGTGTGCTCGTCGCGCATGCCGAGATCGAGCCGGTAGCTGTGCGCGGAGTCCAGATGACGGGCGACCAACTCGTCGGCGTCGAACGCAACACTCGGCCCGCCCGCTTCCACCCACGCGGCGAGTCGCTCGTGCAGCTCCGCCCGATCCGACTTCAACAGCCGGCGGTAGGCGACGTCGCGAATCAGGACATGGTGGAACCGCCAGACCGGCTCGTCGCCGAGGTAGGCCCCGGTCGGCTGCGCGAGGTCAATGCGGCGTAGTCGGTCGAGCGACGTCTTGATCTCCGCCCCACCGCGTTCCTCCAGCGCGCACACGGCCGCCACTGAGAACTCGGTGCCGATCACCGAAGCGATTTCGAGCACCCGCCGATCCGTGGCATTGAGCCGCTCCAGCCGGGACCCCAGCAGCGCGTGGATCGTGGGCGGGATCGCGATGGCGTCGGCATCGATCGCCAGCCGCCAGCCGCCTGGCTCCGGAACGAGGACCCCGTCGTGCGCGAGCATCCCGACCAGCTCCCGCACGAATAGCGGGTTGCCTCCGGTCGACGACGGGAGGCGGCGCACGAGCTCGTCCGGCAGCCGGGTGGCGCCCAGTACACCGGCCGCGAGCTCGGCGGTCGCGCCCGGGTCAAGGCCGCCGAGGTGGACGGCCCCGGATACCCAACGGCTGACGGTGACGAGGTCGGGCCGGATCTCGCGGAGCTCGGGCCGGGCAAGAGCCACCACGAGGATCGGCACGTCCTTCACCCACTCCACAAGGTGCTCGACGAAGTCGAGGAGCAGGGTGTCGGCCCAGTGCAGGTCGTCGAGAATGATGACCAGCGGTTCGCCGGATGCCCGCACCTCGACGAACCGGCGCAGCGCCCAGAACGTCTCTTCCACCGAACCCGAGACGCCGGCCGCCAGCCCCTCGAGGTCGCTCAGCACGCGGTCGCGCTCGGGGATACCGACTGGAACATCGGCATCAAGATCACGGGCTCGCAGCACTTCGACGATCGGCGCCAGAGCAACGGTCTGCTGCGCGTCGCACCGGGCGTGGATGACGCCGATGCCGTGCTGGGCTTCGACGAATTCCGACGCCAGTCGGCTCTTGCCGACGCCGGGATCGCCGATGACCGTGACCAGCCGCGCCCCCCGTGCGGCGACCGATTCGTCGAGTGCGGCCTGCAGCCGCCGGATCTCGTCGGCCCTGCCGACGAAGACAGCGGACTCGGCGGCCTCCGAGTTGCGGCCGAGCCACTGGTACACCGCTACGGCTGCGGTCCGGCCCTTGACCTGCACTTGACCGAGGGAGTCGTAGAGGTGTCGGCCACGCGTCGACCGCCATGTCTCCTCGCCGACGACGACGTGGCCGCGTGGGCATTCCGCCTCGAGCCGCGCCGCGACGTTCACGGCGTCGCCCACGAGGTCGGCGTCGCCCGCACCGACTACGACCTCGCCAGTGTTCACCGCGACCCGCAGGGCGAGTTCGACGCCGTGCGCTGCCCGTACGCCGGCGCCGAGGTCGACGAAGCGCTCCTGCAGCTCGATCGCGGCGTCGACAGCGTGGCCGGCGTCGTCCGGGCCCATCTCGGGAACACCCCAGACCGCCATGAACCCGTCGCCGATGTATTTCATGACGCCTGCCCGATTTCGCTCGGCGGTCGAGCGGAGCAGGTCGTGATACCCGCCGATGACATCGCGTGCGGTTTCGGCGTCGACCTGCTCCTCGAAGCTGGTCGAACCGGCCAGGTCGGCGAACATCACCGTCACGGTTTTGCGCGCCGCGACCGCCCGGCTGGCCGACGCCGGATGCTCGAGCGGCGCACCGCACGCCCGGCAGAATCGTGCGGTGCCGCTCGCCTCTACCCCACAGGTCCCGCAGGTCCGGCCGAGTGACCCGCCGCACCCTTCGCAGAAGCGGGCGTCCTCTTCGTTCGTGGTGCCGCACGAGGCGCAGGCGCGGCGATGTTCAGCCATGGTCAGTCGGGCCTCAGCGATAGGGCGTCGTGGTCCTCGATCGCCATCGCGGCGCGGTCGAGGATGCTGTGGAGCAACTGCAGCTGGCGGTCGTTGGCCAAATCGAGTCGGCCGGCGGCAATCACCGGGTAGGCAAAGCACCACGCCGTGGTGAGCCGGTAGTCGCGCCACAGCTCGTCACGGGGGTAGTCGATTCCCCGCTCGGCGAGCCCCGCTGCGTACCGCTCGATCAGCCGGCCTTCGCAACTGCGCCGTGTTTCGGTGGTAAGGCTCTGGCTCAGGAAATACGCCACGTCGTAGGCACCCCGGCCCTTCGACGTGATCTGCCAGTCGAGCGCCGTCACCGCCGGGTCGTCCGCTTCGACCGCGAAGAACAGCTGGTCCAGCCGTAAGTCGCCGTGCAGGAAGGTGCGTGGTGGCCGCGCGACCTCCTGCAAGAACCACGGCACCAGCGCGGGAAAGCGCTCGCCGAAGGCACGCAGTGCCGGCGATAGGTCTGCGCCCACACCCTCGAGGAAGCGCGGCCAGGACGCCTCGAAATTGGCGGCCAGCGCCGCAGAGAACGCCGGACTGCTGAACGTCTTCAGCCAGGGCAGAGCCGCGAAGCGCTGGCTTTCCCACCAGTAGGCGTGGTGGCAGCCGATGGCGTCGATGACCGTTTCGGCGTCCGCGGCGGCGCATCCCACGATCTGGTCGGCGACGCGGAGGCGACCGAGATCCTCGAGCACGAGCACGAAGTCGTGTGTCGTCTGGTCGAACGCCGCGAAGTACGGACGCGCCGGCCGCAGCGGGTTGGCCACGCCGATCTCCTGATAGAAGCGCGCCTCACGGAGGTACAGCTCGAGGTCCTGGCAGACGGCCGCCCGGGCTCGGGTGTCGAAATTCGGGAGCTTCACGACCACCGACCGCGGCACGCCCGGCTCGCCGTCGAGGTAGGCACGGTATAAGCGGCCGAGCAGCCCGACCCCGATGCCGATCTGTTCGAGCTGACAATCCCGCACGCCGACGCGCAGTACTTCGCTGAGCCATGCCGGCGTCACGGACCAGGGATCGACCGGGAAGCTTGCCATGTGCCCGACCTCCCTGTGAATGACGCAATCTTACGAAATCCTGCGGATGTAGCGGCTTATTCGGCGTGTGAACAATTTTCGACATCTCCGGTGGCACCTACAAACAAGACACGGAGTTTGTACAGGGACCTGTGCCTGCTTGTGTGCATGTGAACAGGCCGAATACCGTACGCAATGTGGTCGATCCGGAAGGTGTTGGTGCTGACGGGCGGCCCGCGCAGGCGCTCAGGTACGTACTTGGCCACTCTGACGATGAGCTTGATCGGCTAGCGGTCCAGGCTCGCCTGATCGAGCCGATCACCCGTCGGTTCTTCTCGACGGCCGGCATCGCACGTGGAATGCGGGTACTCGACGTCGGCAGCGGTATCGGCGATATCGCATTCTTGACTGCCGAGCTGGTCGGTGACGGCGGCGAGGTCATCGGTGTCGAACGCGCTGCAGCCGCCCTCAGCGTTGCCAGGCGACGCGCGAGCTCACGGGCTACGTCCAACGTCACGTTCGTGGAGGGCGACCCCGCTGAGTTGACGTTTGATCGCCCATTTCACGCGATCGTCGGCCGCTACGTTCTGATGTTCCAACCCGATCCGGCGGTGTTCATGCGTGGCCTGGTGCGGCATTTGGCCCCTGGCGGCCTCGTCGTGTTCCAGGAACCGGAGTGGGCGTGCGCACATTCTGCTCCGCAGGTCGCCAGCTGGCAGCGATGCTGTCGCCTGGTGGTCGAGGGCCTCACAGCCGGGGGTGCCGACCCGGAGATGGGCGCCAAATTGCCGGCCGTGTATGCCGCGGCTGGTCTTCTCGCGCCGAAGCTCGCCATGGAAACCGTGATCGGCGCCGGTGCCAGCGGCGGCGATCAGGTGCATTTCACGACCGATGTGCTCGTCACCTTGCTACCCGAGCTGGAAAGGCTCGGTCATGTCGCGCCGGGCGAGATCGATCCCGCCACCCTTGCCGATCGCGTCCTGGCTGACATCGCTGCTTGCAGAAGCGTCTTCGTGGGCCGCTCAGAGATTGGCGCCTGGTCGACGAAGCCGACCTGAGGCGGGAAGGGACCGCGTGAAACGGAACCCCGGGTGTGATCCTTCCCGATGAAAAGATCTGTGCAACTGTTTGGGCCGTTGGTGCTTAGGTCGGGATTGTGAAATCCCTCGTTGTGTTGTCCCGCGACACGGTCGCGGTGCGGATAGTGGTTGCCACCGTGCTCGGGGTCGCCGTCGCTTTCGCGGTAGGTAACACGGTCGGCTGGCGATTCGCGCTTGTCGGCTGGGTCATCACCGCCGGTGTCTATGTGGTGTGGACGCGGCTGATCCTGGGCGGGATGGATGCTGATCAAACCTGCAAATATGTGACCAGGGAGGACCCCACCCGGTGGGCGGCCGACGCGGTGATCGTGTCGGCAAGCGTCGCGAGCCTGGGCGGGGTCGGTTACGTGGTAGCGGCAGCGTCGCGGACTGGTCCCGGAGCCGTCGAAGCCGCCATTCTCGGCCTGATGACCGTCGCGGCGTCCTGGTTTGCCGTGCACACATTGTTCACCGTGCACTATGCGCGGCTCTATTACTCCGACGAGCCGGGTGGAATCAACTTTCACGACCCGGAGCGACCCCGCTTTCGGGACTTCGCGTATGTGGCCTTCACCGTGGGCATGACCTATCAGGTGTCAGACACCGAGATCGGATTGACGTCCATCAGGGCGACGGTGCTGCGCCATGCGCTCCTGTCATACCTGCTCGGCGCGGTCGTCTTAGCGGTCACCATCAACCTGATCGCGGGGTTGAGTTCTAAGTTCTGATCGATCGCCGGCAGGTGAGCGTTGGGCATTCAGCCGGGGCGATGCGAAGGCCGACCTTCTCGACCCGGGCGGCGCGTCAGGCGGCGGGAAATTGCCGACTGCGCCGAACATCACCGTGTTCAGCTCGTCGAGCAGTTCAAGCGCGCCGCCCTCCTCGCCAAACCGGACAGTGGATTAGCTCGCGCCCGCCGCGATCACCTCGTCCACCTCGAGGGCCCGGCCGGCCATCTCGGCGTGTGCCTTGTCCAGCGCGTCGGCCTGATCCTCATCGGCCTTCATCAGCGCCTCGAGGTCGAAGCCGGCCATGTCAAGCACACCCATGTCCCTGAAGGCCTTCTGCACCTTGTCACCCCACAACCCGATGTCCTTGACGATCGGCACGATGCGGCTGAACAGGTGCGAGCGGAACTGGATCATCAGCGGCGACGTGTCGACCCACTCAGCACACGCTTGGACGTCCATGCCGAGGGTCGCGAAGACTTCCTCGCCGCGGAACCGGTCGCGCATCAGGTAACAGGCGTCCACGACGAACTCTTCACGCTCGTCCCGCTCGGCCTCGGTCAGCGCCGAGTAGTAGTCCTTCAGCGAGATGCGGCCGAAGGCGACGTGCCTGGCCTCGTCCTGCATGACGTAGGCCAGCACCTGCTTGGCCAGCGACTCCGGCGCCGCCATGTCACGCAACACCCCGAAGGCGGCGAGTGCGAGCCCTTCGATGAGGACCTGCATGCCGAGGTAGGGCATGTCCCAGCGCGAGTCGCGCAGGGTGTCGTCTAGCAGCGTGGTCAGGTTCTTGTTGATCGGGTAGACCACGTCGACCTTCTCCTGCAGGAACCGGGAGAATGCTTCGACGTGCCGGGCCTCGTCCATGGTCTGGGTGGCCGCGTAGAACTTCGCGTCCAGGTCCGGGACGACCTCGACGATCTTGGCCGCGCACACCATCGCACCCTGCTCCCCGTGCAGGAACTGCGAGAGCTGCCAGGCCTGGAAGTGCTGGCGCATCTCGGCGCGACGTGCGTCGTCTGCGGCGTTCCACATCGGGCTGCCGAACAGCGGATGGAACTCGTCAGGCAGCCCGATCGGGTTCATCGGGTCGACGTCTTGCGCCCAGTCGATACGCGATTGGGCATCCCACTGCTTGTCCTTTCCCTTTTGGTACAGGGAAAGGAGCCGGGCGCGCCCGTCGTCGTACTCCCAGGTGAAGCGCGCGTTGCCGGCGCTGGTGACCTCCCACGAGTAGGGCTCGGGCACCTCGGTGTACTTGTCCCTCGTGGTCATGAGCGGCCGCCTTTCTGCCCGGGTGACCAGTGGTCATATGACGAGTATCACATTGCACCGCGTGCGGCAGCGCGTCAAGCCTGACGGGCGGGCCAATTGACCGGCGATGCTTCGTTACCAGGTGCTTCTAGTGTTGGTAGTGGCCGTGACCGGGGTCGTCCGCCTCTTCGTCGGGCTTCTCGACAATCGCGTTTAGCCGTTTAGCAATCCGCGCTCGACGAGCTCTTGCACCTGTTGCCACGCGAATTTAATGGCGGCGTCGCTGGTGGGTAACGGTCCATCGAGCAGCAGGCCGGCCAGGCCGTGCACCGCCGACCACACGGCAATCTCGGCCCCCGGCCTGCGACGAGGATCCAGTAGACCGACGGCTTGGGCCTCGTCGAGGACTTGACCAAGAACCTCGAAGGGCTCGGCGTCGGCGTTGGTGTCCTTCTGGTCACCGCCTCCGATTGCTCGAGCGTTCGCTGCGTCGCCGGATGTCGCGGGATGCGAGGTGAACGCGGTGCGAAACAGTCCGGGCTCGGCGAGTGCGAAATGGATGTAGGCGGTGCCGACCGCTCGCAACCGGAGGCGGGGGTCCTTGGTGCGGTTGACCCGTCGGCGCATCTCCGCGGCGAGCTCGTTGCGGGCAAAGCGCGCCACCTCGGCCAACAGCGCCTCGCGGTCAGCGAAATGGCGGTAGGCAGCCGAGTGCGACACCCCGGCAGCGCGGGCGGCTTCGCGCAGGATCACCCGATCAGGTCCACCCTCGCGGGCCAGCGCGATGCTCGCCTCGATCAGGGCCGAACGCAACGACCCGTGATGGTAGGGCTTCTGCGGATCCGGATCGCCGCTGTCGCTGCTCATGCCATCAGAATCGCATGCGAAGCCGGATGTTGACAACGGTCACATCTCATCGCATACTGGCAAAGTAACCAGTGGTCACATCTGGCAGGCCAACGAGGGAAGGACACTCCAATGACAAGCACACGCGTACTGGTAACCGGCGCCACGGGCAAGATTGGCGGCGCGGTGGCCGCCCAATTGCTGGAAAAGGGCATCGCGACCAGGGCTATGGTGCACCGTGACGACGCGCGCAGCGCGCGGTTGCGGGACTTGGGCGCCGAGGTCGTCGTCGCCGATATGTTTGACGTTCAACAGGTTACGGCTGCGATGGCCGAGGTCGACCGGCTCTATTTCAATCCTCCGTACCATCCCCATGTGCTCGACAGCGCTGTTGCCTTCGCCGTGGCGGCACGACGCGCAGGGGTGGAAGCTGTGGTGGCGCTTGGGCAATGGCTGGCCAGCCCCGAGCATCCATCACTGATGACGAGGCAGGCCTGGCTGACCGACAAGTTGTTTGAGCTCCTGCCGGACACCGCCCACGTGGCCGTTGACCCGGGCTTCTTCGCCGATAACTACATGAACCTGATGCCGCAGGCCGCCCAGCTGGGCGTGTTGCCGATGCCGACCGGGGCGGGCCGCAATGCACCGCCGTCCAACGAAGACATCGCCCGGGTTGCAGTGGGTGCGCTGCTGGACCCGCACCGTCATGACGGGCGGGCCTACCGCCCGACCGGGCCGACGCTGCTAACCGGATCAGAGATCGCCGACGCGATGGGTGAGGCACTGGGCCGACGGGTGCGTCACATCGATATTCCCCCGCGGATGTTCATGAAGGCCTTGCGTGCGAACGAAAAGCGACTTGGTTTCGACGTGTTCACCCAGTCCGGCTTGCGCCACTACCTGCCCGAGACCGCGCTGGGAACCTGGGAAGTCGGGGGCCCGACGACTCACGTCCGTGATGTCGCTGGCGTCGAACCCGAAGACTTTCTGACCATCGCGCGCCGTTACGTCAACGGCCCGGATACCCGCCGTACCGCCGGTAATTTCATTCGCGAGGTCTGGAACTTTATGTTGGTCGGACTCACGCCGGGGCACCGGCTGGACAAGTTCGACCGACTCCAGCAGCATCCCCAACCCGCGCATACCCGGCATTCGGGTGAGTCGGTCGTATGGCGGAACGAGCACACCGCATCAGCAGGCGCAGCGACCGATCGGTCTGGCGTATTCGAGATCCATCCCGCTTGAGACTCGGCGGCCCCCGCCGCTAAGGCGTCGACAGGACGAACCCCCGGTATCGGCATACCGGGGGTTCTTCCGACTTGTGCGCGCTTATCAGTGAGCGTGGCCGTGGTGGTGACCGGCGTGCTCGTCCTCGTCAGCCGGCCTCTCGACAATCGCGGTCTCCGTGGTGCTGGATGTAAGCCGTTTCAGCTGGGGACGTTCGAACGAGTCATCGCTGGGTCGAGGCCGAAAACCTCTGTGGGGGCTGACTTGCCTTTCAGCGCGTGAGATCCCCGGTCGGTAAGGCCGGGCGGTCGACAAACCAAGGCCTCGACGGTCTGCTGAGTGAGAAGGATTGCATCACCGGTGGTTTTGGTGAGCTGCTCGATGCGGGCGGCGACGTTGACGGTATCGCCGATCAGGGTGAACTCGAGTTTGCCTCCGCCGCCGATGGTCCCTGCGATCACCACACCGGTGTTGATACCAATGCCGACTCGAAGCGCGCCGCCGAATCGCTCGGCGACAAGGCGGTGAATCAGCACCGCCGCGGTCACCGCGGCGTCGGCATGGTGCGCCAAGTCGTTCGGGGCGCCGAATACCGCCAGGGCGCCGTCTCCGAGGAACTTGTTCACATGCCCACCGGCGTCGACGACGGCAGGCACAACGATCTCGAACAGCGCGTTGAGGCGTGCGACCGTGTCCTCGGCGGTGTTGGCCTCGGCGAACGGGGTGAAGTCACGCACGTCAACGAACATCACAGTGACCTCGCGGCGCTCGCCGGTGAACACGTCGTCACCCTGCTCAAGCAAGCGTGCCGCCAACGCCGGATCAACGTAGGTGCCGAACGCGGCGTGAAGTCGTTGCCGCTCGGCCAAACCGGCCTGCATGCGGTTGAACGACGCCGCGAGCGCGCCGAGGTCATTGTCTTGAACCACCGGTACGCGTTGGCTGTAGTCGCCGGCAGCAACACGGTCGGTTCCCTCGGCGAGGTCGCGAATCGGCCGTAGGGACGGCGCGAGCAATGCACCGACGGTCATGGGCACCCCGAAGACGAGTGTCAACGCACACCCGATCACGAGGAAGAGAACAGGTTCCTCACGGGCCGGATCGAACACGGCCGTCAGCATCGCGCCGTCAACGGCGTTTATGAACACGACGAAGAGCACGAACACGCTTGACCACGCGGCGAGGGTCGGACGGGAGCGGGGCAAGGAGTCACCGATCCCCGTATCACCGGCGATCGCGACCCGCGCTGGCCGCACCGTTGCTTCCACAAGGCCGTGCACGATGGACAGCCCGAAGCCCGTTCCTACGACGGCGCCCAGGATCGCGTACTGGACGAGCCGCGACCCAGTCGCTCCGGCGATCTCGCCAACAACACTCGATAGCAGGGCAACCCCCACCGCGTTGGCCGCCGTCGCTCGGGCAACCGTTCCCCGCGTCCAGGCGTACGTGGCCTCCAGTGCCCCCCTCCGATCAACCTCATGGCCGGCCGCCCACTGCTCCACAACGCGCACCGGCCCCAAACCGGGAAGCTGGACCACGTACCCCAGCACCGGCACGGCGACAACGGTGACAGCGGCCGCATCCACGTAGTCACCAGACTTCTCGACAGCAACAATGAGAAGCGCCCAAAAAAGATAGACGTGCAGCGAAAACGGGACGCTGATCGCGTAGATCGCCCACGAGTACCTCGCCCCGTACCGATCCCACGCCCACTGCCAGATGCGATCCATGCCGCGACACTAAGCGTCTCTAGCCGTTGAACGGCGGCTCTTGGCTGGAGTCGGCCAACACAACCCTTCCGCCGCCGCGACACCTAAACCTCTGCGACGCCACGCCGGAAACTCCCGCAGTGGTTTCAGTCTCGAGGCCGCCGTTCGGACCGAAACGAAAACACCCCCGACTGCGGTGCCGGGGGCGTTTCGTTACAAGGTACTTCTAGTGCGCGTGGCCGTGGTGGTGACCATGGTCGTCCGCCTCTTCAGCCGGCTTCTCGACAATCGCGGTCTCGGTGGTTGCCGATTGCAGCCACCGAGCGCTCCGCACAAGCTGCCGAACCAACGCCACTTCTCACCGATAGGCGTCGCTGCGCTTGGCCACATTGAACCCCGTTACCTCGCCGGCAGCATCGTCGATGGAGTACACCACCCGGTATTGTCCGAAGCCCACACGCCAATCACGCTGGCCCCCAACGAGTTTCTTCGCGTTGACCGGTCGCGGATCGTGGGACAGACCTATGACCACCTGCAGAGCTGCTTCCAACTCGGCACGAGGGAGTCGCTGTAACTGCTTGAGCACGTCAGGGTGGAACGAGATTCTCATCCGGCCGCGAACGCGTCCGCGTCGACACCGAGCTCATCGAGCATCTCTGCCAGAGGCACCGCGCGAAACGAGTCGGCCCGCAGCTCGCGCAGCCGAAGCGCGTCGATGACATCAGCGTGCTCATGCAACCGCTCATAGTCGGCCAAGCTGATGATTACCGCGACCTCGGTACCACTGTCGGTGATGATGGCTTCTTCGCCTGTCGAGGCCACCGCCCGCACAACCGCTCCCAGGCTTCCACGAAGATCCCGCAAACTGTGAGTACTCATGTGTACACATGTTACACAGCACTCTGGAATGCGGAAGCAGCTTGGACGAATGGGCTAGGCAGGCGCATTGCCGAGAAGCACCCCCGGCCAATCGACCGGGGGTGCTTCGTTCAGCGCGGTTCTAGTGAGCGTGGCCGTGGTGGTGGCCGGCGTGCTCGTCCTCATCAGCCGGCTTCTCGACGATCGCGGTCTCGGTGGTCAGCACCATGCGCGCCACCGACGCCGCGTTGAGCACCGCCGACCTGGTGACTTTGACCGGGTCGATAACCCCGTCGGCGGCCAGGTCGCCGTACTTCAACGTCGCCGCGTTGAACCCGTGGCCGACTGGCAGTTCGGCGACCTTGTTGACCACCACCGAGCCGTCCATCCCGGCGTTGGCGGCGATCCAGTACAGCGGAGCGCTCAGCGCCTGGGCGAACACCTCAACGCCCTGCGCCTCGTCACCGGACAGCGACGCGCGCAGGTCGGCGAGCGCCTTGCGGGCCTGCAGCAGCGCCGAACCGCCTCCCGGGACGATGCCCTCCTCCACCGCGGCCTTGGCCGCGGCGACCGCGTCCTCGACGCTTTCTTTGCGTTCCTTGAGGGCAGTTTCGGTGGCGGCGCCGACCTTGATGACGGCAACTCCGCCGGCCAGCTTGGCCAGCCGCTCCTCCAACTTTTCGCGGTCCCAGTCGGAGTCGGTGCTCTCGATCTCGGCGCGCAGCTGCTTGGCGCGATTGGCGATGGCCTCGGCGGTGCCACCGCCTTCGACGATCACGGTGTCGTCCTTGCTGACCACCGCGCGGCGGGCCGAACCGAGCACCTCGAGCCCGACCTCACGCAGCGTCAGCCCGACGTCGGGGTTGACCACCTGGGCGCCGGTCACGATGGCCAGGTCCTCGAGGAACGCCTTGCGGCGGTCACCGAAGAACGGCGCCTTGACCGCGACCGCTTTCAGCGTCTTGCGGATCGCGTTGACCACCAGCGTCGACAGCGGCTCGCCTTCGACGTCCTCGGCGATGACCAGCAGCGGCTTACCCGCCTCGGCCACCTTCTCCAGCAGCGGCAGGAAGTCGGGCAACGAGGTGATCTTGTCGCGGTGCAGCAGGATCAGCGGGTCCTCGAGCACGGCCTGCTGAGCGTCGAAATCGGTGACGAAGTAGGCCGACAGGAAGCCTTTGTCGAAGCCGACGCCCTCGGTGAACTCCAGTTCGGTGCTCAGCGTGGACGATTCCTCGACGCTGACGACGCCGTCGTGGCCGACTTTGGTCATGGCCTCGCCGACCAGCTCGCCGATCTGCTCGTCGCGCGACGACACGGTGGCCACCTGCGCGATACCGGTCTTGCCGGACACCGGGGTGGCCGATGCCAACAGCGCCTCGGACACCGCGTCGGCGGCCTTGCCGATACCCAAGCCCAGCGCGATCGGGTTGGCGCCGGCGGCCACATTGCGCAGGCCGGCCTTGATGATGGCCTGCGCCAGCACGGTCGCGGTGGTGGTGCCGTCGCCGGCGACGTCGTTGGTCTTGGTGGCCACCGACTTGACCAGCTGGGCGCCCAGGTTCTCGAACGGGTCTTCCAGATCGATCTCGCGGGCGACGGTGACGCCGTCGTTGGTGACTACAGGCCCACCAAAAGCCTTGGCCAGCACCACATGTCGGCCACGCGGACCCAGGGTCACCCGCACGGCGTCGGCCAGCTTGTCCACGCCGGCTTCCATTGCGCGTCGGGCGGTCTCGTCAAACTCAATCAGCTTGCTCATAAGTCTTTCTTGTCCCGTCTAAGAAGCGGTCCGCCCCGGAAATCGCCCACGCGTTGACGTGGGGATTGCCGGGGCGGAACACGCTTTGCGTTACTTGGAGACGACGGCCAGCACGTCGCGGGCCGACAGAATCAGGTACTCCTCGCCGTTGTACTTGATCTCGGTGCCGCCGTACTTGCTGTAGATGACGGTGTCGCCCTCCGACACGTCGACCGGGATCCGCTTTGCGCCATCCTCATCCCAACGGCCGGGGCCGACGGCAACGACGGTGCCTTCCTGCGGCTTCTCCTTGGCGGTGTCGGGAATGACCAGACCGGATGCGGTCGTGGTTTCGGCCTCGTTGGCCTGTACGAGGATCTTGTCCTCGAGTGGCTTGATCTTCACCTTCGCCACGATTGGAGCCTCCACTTAATTGGTAGGGGGCCCGGGACCGTTGCCCCGAACCGGTGTTGGTAGGGCCCGGGACCTTTGAAACAACTGCCCCGAACCTTCGATTACCAGGTGTTCGGCATTCGTCCGCGCCCTCGCGTCGTCGTCGCGGGTGCCGGCGCAGGGGTTCGTCCGATTGCCACCTAGCACTCTATACATGAGAGTGCTAGCACTCAAGGTCGGGCTGCTGCTTCCCGGTCGGTGCGCCGGGCGAGCGTTCAGTCATCCTCCCGGCGCGGCTCCATGCCGCGCGACTGGAGGGCCGAAACTGCAGGTAGCGGCTCTAGCGGTGGTTCGCAAGAGTTCGTCAAGCCCGATGGCCTGATAATGAGCTCATGTTTACCGACATTCCAGGTGCGATCCGCACCGCCGGCGCAGCCGCGCTCATTGTCGCGGCCGCCGTTGGATTGGCTGGGGTCGCCCACGCCGAAATGTACGGCGACCCCCAAGCCGCCGCACCCTACTGGCGCTACCAGCACCAGCAAGACTGCGGGCTGATGGCGGTCGCAGACGTAATTGGCCAGCTCACCGGCAGAGAGCCCACACAAATCGGTATGGAGTTGCGCGGGATTTTCACCAAAAGCGAGGCCCACCGCGGCGACGTCTATCACTTTGACGGGACCTCGCCCCAAGACTTGGTCCTGCTGCTTCACAAACGCGGCATCCAATCGAACCTGACCACCGGCAACAGCATGGGAACACTGGAGCAAGACCTGGCCGGCGGCCACAAAGTGATCGCGGCGCTCAACGCCGAAACCATCTGGAACTACCCGCCAGGCAACGGGGACCGGACCACGCCCGACCACGCCGTCGTTGTCACCGGAGTCGACACCGGCACCAACATCGTTCATCTCAACGACAGCGGCACCCCCAACGGCCGCGACGAGCAGATCCCGATGGCGACGTTCACCCAAGCCTGGTCGACCAGCGACAACCTGCTCATCGTCACCCAGGAAACCCGCAACTAGCGCCTCAGGTCAGTTGCCCTTTGACCACCGGCAGGCCCGGGTCACTGGCCACCTCCAGCGGCGACGGCTCAGCGCCCGCGGCCACCAGATACGCGGCGAAGGCCGCGATCATCGCTCCGTTGTCGGTACATAACCGGGGCCGAGGGATCCGCAACGTCACCCCCGCCGCGGCACATCGCTCTTCGGCGAGTTCACGCAGCCGCGAGTTCGCCGCCACTCCCCCCGCGATCAGCAAAGTGGAAACTCCCAACCCGGTGGCGGCGCGCACCGCCTTCATGGTCAGCACGTCGGCCACGGCTTCCTGGAAACCGGCGGCGATGTCGGCAGTCGACGCATCGGGATGGCTCTCCACATAGCGTGCGACGGCCGTCTTGAGGCCGGAGAAGCTGAATGCGTGCGGGTCATCGCGGGGGCCGGTCATGCCCCGCGGGAACACAATCGCGTCGCGGTTCCCGGTGCGGGCCAGGTCGTCGAGCACCTTGCCGCCCGGGTAGCCCAGCCCCAGCAGACGGGCCACCTTGTCGTAGGCCTCCCCGGCAGCGTCATCGACGGTGCTGCCCAACTCAACGATCGGCTCGCCGAGCGAACGCACATGCAACAGGTGGGTATGGCCGCCGGATACCAGCAGCGCCACGCTTTCCGGCAGCGGCCCGTGCTGGTAGACGTCGGCGGCCAAGTGCCCGCCCAAGTGGTTCACCGCGTAGAACGGCACACCCCAGGCCGCTGAATAAGCTTTGGCCGCAGCCACTCCCACCAACAGCGCACCCGCCAAACCCGGCCCGATCGTCGCCGCGACAATGTCAGGTTTTTGCACGCCCGCGCCTGCCAGCGCGCGGCGCATCGCCGGACCCAGCGCCTCCAAATGTGCCCGCGAGGCGATCTCGGGAACCACCCCGCCGAACCGGACATGCTCGTCGACACTGGAGGCCACCTCGTCGGCCAACAACGTCACGGCGCCGTCCGCGTCGAGCCGGGCGATGCCGACTCCTGTTTCGTCACAGGAGGTTTCGATAGCCAGGACGATCATGAAAGCGCCTCTCGGCGCATGGTGTAGGCATCGGCGCCGCTGACCCGGTAATACCGCCGGCGCAGGCCCACTTGAGTGAATCCCACACTGCGGTACAGCGCGATCGCCGGCGCATTGTCGGTGCGGACCTCCAGGTGCACAACGGCGCCGGCGGCGAAGTTCAGCAGTGCGTCGAGCAGTTGCCGGCCGATGCCGCGGCCCTGGTAAGCCGGGTCGACGCCGATCGTGTGCACTTCGTATTCGAACGGCGGCGTGCGGCCCAACCGCGAGATGCCGCCGTAGCCGACCAGCGTGTCAGTGTTGCGGGCGGCCACGTAGCAATTGTGCTCGGCGGCGAGTTCGCGGACGAACGCAGCCGTCGGCCAAGGGTCGTCGCCGGGGAACAGCACAGCCTCCAGCTCGGCGCACCGGTCGGCGTCCGCCACGGTCAGCGCGTCGATCGTGACCGTTGTTTTCGAGGCCCGCTCGGCCAGCGTCTTGGCGTCCGGCCGGCGCAGATACAACGGCACCAGCGGCGCGGGGCTGTCGGACCAGTCCGCCACCGCGGCAACCAACCCGGCCGGCGTCGGGTAGGACGGTTCGCAGATCGGCAGCCCAAACAGCGCCGCATGCTCGGGCGAGCCGGCGACCGCCTGCGCGACGCCCGGATCGACATCGGCCGGAGCGTTCACCGCCGGACCTTCGATCCGGACGCCGTCGCGATAGCAAGCCCAGTAGACCTCCCGCCGACGGGCATCGGTGACTACCAGCGTCTGGCCGGTGGTTTGCCCGCCGATGGCGTCGAGGCTGCACACGCCGTGCACCGGCACACCCAGTGCGTGCCCGTAGGCTGCAGCGGTCGCCATGCCGACCCGCAGGCCGGTGAACGGACCGGGGCCACAGCCCACCACGACCGCATTCAGGTCGGCCATCCGCAGCCCGGCATCGGCCAAGGCGGCCAGCACATTCGGGGTGAGCCGTTCGGCGTGCGCGCGGGCATCGACGCTGACCCGCTCGGCCACTAGCTCGCCATCAGCCACGATGCCGGCCGTCACGGCGGGCGTGGCGGTGTCGATGGCCAGCACGAGGCGGCTGCGGCCGCTCATGTGCAACTCCATTGCCACGTCGCGCTCCGCACGTCGGAGTTGCTGATGCGCTCGAGACGGATGTCCAGGTGTCGATCGGAAAGCCGTTCGGCAAGACCCTCGCCCCACTCCACCACGACGACGGCGTCGTCGAGTTCGGTGTCCAAGTCTAGAGATTCGAGTTCGTCGAGCAGGTCGGCGCCGGTGTGATCCAGCAATCGGTAGACGTCGACGTGGATCATCGCCGGGGCGCCGGCGCGCCGCGCCGGATGCACCCGCGCCAGTACGAACGTCGGCGACGTGACCGGCCCGTCGACATCCATCGCCGCGGCAATCCCCTTGGCCAGCACCGTTTTTCCAGCGCCAAGCGGACCGGACAGCACGACGACGTCGCCGGCGCGCAGCTGGCCGCCCAGCTGCGACCCCAGCGCGATGGTGTCTTCGACCCGTGGCAGCGTCGCCATGCCGGACCGACCCTCAGCCACGGCGCCGAAGCCGGTCGCGCCAGCGCTGCCTGGCCGCCGCGAATCTGCTCGGGGTGGCCCGCTTGACCAGCCGCACCAACCCGTCGTTGATCGGATCCGGCTTGGACAGCAACACCAAATGGCCTGACCTGGATACGACGACGAACTCGGACTCTGGCAGCGCGTCGGTCATTTTCTTCGAGTATTCGGCGGGGGTAACCAGGTCGTGGTCGCCGCAGACGATCAGGGTCGGGATCTTCGCCAGCGTCGGCAGCGCGGCCGTTTCGTCGTGTATTTCCAACGCGTGCAGGAACTCGACCATGGTCGGGATCGGGGTGTCGAGCATCATCTTCTCGGAGAACGCCACGATGCTCGGGCTGACATTCCAGTCGGCGTAGGACGCCGCCCGCAGGATCGGCCCGATCACCGAGCGGGCCACGCTGCGACCGCGGTGGACCAGCTTGGGCGCTGATCGCGCGGTGAACCGAACCGCTTCCAGCGCGGGGTTATTCAGGATCTCGCCCAGCGGTGACTTCGCAACCCCTTCGGCCGCCGAGGAAATCAACGCCGCTCCGACGATGCGATTGCCGTAGTGGTGGCTGTACTGCCGGGCGTGCGACAATACCGTCATCCCGCCCATCGAATGGCCGACCACAACGATCGGCCCGCGCGGTGCGATCACCTGCAGCAGTGTCTCTAAATCCATGCCCAGCTGCGTGATCGTGTAGGTTTCTGGCGGCGCGTCGCCGGATCGGCCGTGGCCCCGCTGGTCGTAGAAGATCATCCGGACCTGCGGGCCCCACTCGTCGGACAGCCGGATGCGCTGAAAGTGAAAGGCGCCCATGCGAAGGCAGAATCCATGGGCGAACACCACGGTGAGTTGCGCGTCGACGGGCCCGACCTCGCGCACCGCCAGCGGCACGCCGTCGGGCGTTGTCACCACGTAGCTGCGGTCGCCGTCGAGCGTCTCGAAATTCTCGTTGGCGAAGGGGTCGTCGACTACCGCACGCCGAGTCATCGAGCGGGCCGCGGTGACCCCGGCGATGGTGCCGACTGCGCCCAGTCCGGCAGCACCGGCCAACCATCTCGCCAGGCCTGCCCTGTCCGCGTGGGAGCCGTCGTTGTTTGTACCGCTCAACGATTTCCGGCCTCGCGGTAGGTTCTGGTTACACGTCCCCGCGGACTGGTCACCACCTCGTAGTGGATGGTGCCCAGCAGATCTGCCCACTCCTGCGCGGTCGGCTCGCCATGCGCGCCGGGTCCGAACAGGACCGCCTCGTCGCCTTCGGTGACGTCGACGGGTCCCGGACCAAGGTCGACCACGAACTGGTCCATGCAGATCCGCCCGACGCCGGGGCGCCGCCTGCCGTTGATCAGCACGTCCAGCCGCCCGCCCAGCGCCCGGAAGACACCGTCGGCGTAGCCGATCGGCATCAGGGCGACGGTGGTGTCACGCTCGGCGATCCAGGTGTGTCCATAGGACACCCCCTCGCCAGCTCGAATCGACTTCACCAGTGCTACAGCGCATTTCACCGTCATTGCCGGTATCAGGCCCATGTCGCCGAGGGTGGGCACGGGACTCAGGCCGTACACCGCGATCCCGGGCCGGACCATGTCGAAGGCCAGGTCAGGCCGTGACATCGTGGCCGACGAGTTCGACAGGTGCGCGACTTCGAAGTGCACTCCTTGGTTGCGCGCCTGCGTCATGATTTCGGTAAATCGTTGCGCCTGAACGTTATTGATCGCGCTGTCAGGGTCGTCGGCGTGCACCATGTGTGACATCAGCCCATGCAAGCGAACGGCGTCCTCGGCGATGGCTGGGCGCAACGCGGACAGTATTGCCGGGAATTGCCCCGGCGGGACGCCGTTGCGGTTCAGCCCGGTATCCACTTTGACGGTCACCGTGGCCGTGCGGCCAGTGCGACGGGCCGCGTCCAACAGCTGCTCGAGCTGACGCACAGAGGACACCGCGATCTCCACGTCGGCCAGCAGCGCAGGCCCGAAGTCGACGCCGGGCGGGTGCAGCCAGGCCAGCACCGGCGCGGTGATGCCGTCGGCGCGCAGCGCCAGCGCTTCGTCGACGGTGGCCACACCCAGTTCGGCGGCGCCGGCGGCCAACGCGGTCCGGGCGACCTGGGTGGCGCCGTGACCGTAGCCGTCGGCCTTGACGACAGCCATCACCTGCGCACTGCCGGCGCGCTCGCGCAGCACCCGCACGTTGTGCGCAACAGCACCCAGGTCCACGACGGCCTCAGCGAGGACGCCCGGCGTCAGGGATATCGGGGTAACGGCCACGACCGTCATTGTCCCAGAACGACGATCCAGCGCCGGTCAGGCCGTCGCACTGGTAACAGTAGCCACATAAGTCTCTGGTTCGTGCGACACACAATGTGCCCGCCTATGAGCGACAAATCGTCAGCGCGCCACCGTTCCCGGCGCATTGTCGCTACGAGGCGGGCACAACGTGCCCGCTTCCCGCCGGAGACCGATGGGGCAGGTGTGACAAGGTGCTAGTGCGCGAAGTGCCCGGCTTTGTAGTGCCCGCTGGGCTTGAGCTTGTCCAGGCTGGCCAGCGCGGTGCGGGCATCGTCGTGCAGCGCCCGGGCCAGGTCGGCGGAGAGTCCCTCTCGCACCACGACACGCAGCACCGAGACGTCGGTGGCGTTGTCGGGCATGGTGTAGGCGGGCACCTGCCACCCGAAGCCCCGCAGCTCGTGCGAGAGGTCGAACTCGGTATAGCCCAGGCCGCGGGCCAGCCGGAAGGCGACGACGGGGATCGCCGTCCCGTCCGAGATCAGCTCACAATGCTCGCCGACCCGAAGTTGCTCACCCAGCCAGCGGGCGGTCTGCGACAACGACTGCATGACCTGGGTGTAGCCCTCGCGGCCGAGCCGCAGGAAGTTGTAGTACTGGCCGACCACCTGATTGCCCGCGCGCGAGAAGTTCAGCGTGACGGTCGGCATATCGCCGCCGAGGTAATTGACCCGGAACACCAACTCCTCGGGCAGGTATTTGCTGCTACGCCACACCACAAACCCGATTCCTGGGTAGGTCAGCCCGTATTTGTGCCCGCTGACATTGATCGACACCACCCGCGGCAGCCGGAAATCCCACTTCAGCTCGGGGTGCAGGAACGGCACCACGAACCCCCCGCTGGCCGCGTCGACATGCACCGGGACATCCACACCGCCGTCGGCTGCCAGTTTGTCCAGCGCCGCGCAGATCTCCGCGATGGGCTCGAGTTCACCGGTGTAGGTGGTGCCCAGGATCCCCACTACCCCGATGGTGTTCTCGTCGACGGCGTCGATGACCTGTTCGGGAGTGATGACGTAGCGGCCCACCTCCATCGGCAGGTAGCGGGGTTCGACGTCGAAGTAGCGACAGAACTTCTCCCAGACCACCTGGACGTTGGAGCCCATCACCAGGTTGGGAGTGCGCTTCTCCCAGCCCTTGCCAACCTTTTGGCGCCACCGCCATTTCATGGCCAGGCCGCCCAGCATGACCGCCTCGCTGGAGCCGATCGTCGACACGCCGCAGGCACTACCCGGGTCGTCGTCGCGGAGCGCGTCGGCGTGGAACAAGTCGGCCACCATGCATACGCATCGCTGCTCAATGGCCGCGGTCGCCGGATATTCGTCTTTGTCGATCATGTTCTTGTCGAACGTCTCGGCCATCAGTTTCCCGGCCTCGGGATCCATCCAGGTCGTGACGAAGGTGGCCAGGTTGAGCCGCGAACTGCCGTCCAGCATCAGCTCGTCGTGGATGAAGCGGTAGGCGGCATCGGGATCCATCGACTCCTCGGGCAGCCGCAACGCCGGCACCGGGGTGGTGAACATGCGGCCGGTGTAGGCGGGGCTGACGGTGTGCGTGGGAACGGAGGGATGATTGGGCAACACGGTAGATCCTTTCGGCTTTGTGGTGCGGGCTACAGGCTGGCGAGGGCGGCTCGGATATGGCCGACGATCCGTGACGCCGATGTCGGCGCGTCACCAGGGCCCGGGTCGGCGGCCGACAGCGCCGCCGCGCGCGCGTGCACGAAGGCCGCCGCGGCTGCGGCCTCGCCTGGCGGCAGCCCCGCGGCCAGCAGGGCGCCAATCATGCCGGACAGCACATCGCCGGACCCGGCGGTCGCCGCCCAGGACTGCCCGGCCGGGTTGAGGTAGACCGGCCCGCCGGGTTCTGCGATGACGGTGACGTTGCCCTTCAACAGCACGGTGACCCCGAACCCATCGGCGAGCTTGCGGGTGGCGCCGACGCGATCGTCGCCGGGCGGGGCGCCGGCCAGTCGGGCGAACTCACCGGCGTGCGGCGTCAGCACGGTCGGGGCGCGACGCGAGCTGATCATGTCGGGGTGGGCCGCCAGGATGGTCAGCCCGTCGGCGTCGACCAGCACCGGAAGGTCAGTGCCGAGTGCGAACCACAGTGCGGCAGCGCCGGTTTCGTCGGTGCCCAGGCCCGGCCCGACGACCCAGGCCTGTACCTGCCCGGCCGAGGCCGGGGTGGGCGAGGCGATCACCTCGGGCCAACGCGCGAGCACCTCGCGATGCGCGCTGCCGGCGTAGCGAACCATGCCGGAGGTGGCGGCCACCGCGGCGCCGGTGCACAGCACCGCGGCCCCCGGATACGTCGATGAGCCCGCCATCACCCCGGTCACACCCTGGGTGTACTTGTCGTCGTGCGGTCCGGGCACCGGCCAGCGCGCGGCCACGTCGGCCGCATCGAAGCCCACGACGTCGGTCTCGGGCAGATCCAAGCCGATGTCGATCAGACGGACGCGGCCGCAGTCGGCCAGCGCGTGTACCGGTTTCAGCCCACCGAAGGTGACGGTCAGCGCGGCGTGCACGGCCGGGCCGGTGATCGCGCCGGTCGCCACGTCGATGCCGCTGGGGATGTCGACAGCGACAACCGGAATCTGCTTGGCGTCGACGGATTCGAAGACTTCGGCCGCGCCCGGCCGCAGAGGCCCCGAACCGGAAATGCCGACGACACCATCGATGACGAGATCAGTTCCTGCAGAGAGCTTTTCGACAACCCGGCCGCCGGCATTGCGGAGAGCCGCCAACGCTTTCTGGTGGGTGTGTTCCGGATTGAGCAGGATCGCGTCGGCGGCCGCGCCGCGACGGCGCAGAAAGGTCGCCGCCCACAGCGCATCACCGCCGTTGTCGCCCGAGCCGACGACCGCGCATACTCGGCGTCCGGCAACCCCGCCGGTGCGGGTGATCAGCTCGGCGATGATCGCGGTGGCCAGTCCGTAGGCCGCACGCCGCATCAGCGCGCCGTCGGGCAGGCTGGCCAGCAGCGGCGCTTCGGCATCGCGGATCGCTTCAGCCGAATAGTAGTGCCGCACCTGGCCCAGATTACGTGTCGACGGTCGCGGGTACAGTCCGCTACCCGGAATCGGGCGCCGCGCGCCGGGCCTGGGCCATCGGATAGAACAGCAGGCCGATAAAGATCGCCGCGAAGTGCCCGATCGCCGTAAAGGTCATGTGGATGAACAACGGGACGGTGAAGACGGCGAGCAAGACGGCGAGGTAACCCCATCGCCACGGCCGCGCGATGTGATAGGCCAGCACCGCTATCACCCCGACCATGAAGTAGCTGACCCCGATGTCACGGGCGTGCACCAGCCGCTCCGGCGCGGAGTGGTACTGGATCGCCAGATACAACAGGCCCTCACTGATGTACGTCGCACCGATGTGCGCGGTCAATCCCACCGTGAGCCAACGGATTTGGCCGAGCCACCGCTCCGCCGGGGCAAGAAACAAGGTGAACAGCACCAGATAGGGCGTCCAGTAGCGGCCATCGATCCAAAACAGGCTGGTAAACAGCACTTCCAGCGGATCGGTCGCCAAGTGGTGGATGTTCGTCGAGCCGTGGATGAGCACGGCGCGCAATTCCCGCTGGCTCAGCTGGTGCTGAATGATCGTGGTGATCAGCAGCACGAACAGCCAGACATACGTCAACGGTGCGCTGCTGACAAATCGCCACACCGCGGCCAACCCGGCTTTCAACCGGCCCCGGATCGATGCGTTTCCCACGGCGTTACCTTGGCACGACGGAGCGCTGATCGCGTCGCATCGGCCCTTGATTATTACGAAACTATCCGTATCGTAATTAAGGCCCAAGGAAAGGACCCACCTTGAAACGCAGCCGCTACGCCGGCCAGCCTTTCACCACTGCCACTGCCGACATCGCCGCCGCGCTAGAGCAAGTCAGCATCCCGACCCTGCTGCTGTCGCTGGTGCACATCACCGGCGATCCCCGTTTCGTCCGCGAGTTCAAACCGGCCGGCATCTTCCTCAACGAGGTCCAGGGATTCATGTCCGAGGAGGACAAAGCCCGGGCCCGGGCCGAAGCGCTACCGGTAATCACCGATTACCGCGACCGCGGCTGCCCCGAGCCCGCGCCGCTGCCGCGAGAGCTGATCAAGGAAATGATGGACTGGGGAGTCTGCGAGACCGTGCCCGACGATTATCTGCCGCTGCTGGCCGAAGAGATGGACCTCGACGGCATGGATCCGCGCCGCCCTACGCCGTTGGACCCCGACCGCGCGGCCGAGTTGGCGGTCATCGTCATCGGCTGCGGCGAATCAGGAATCCTGGCCGGAATTCGCCTGAAGCAGGCCAACATTCCGTTCACCATCGTGGAGAAGAACGCCGGCCCGGGAGGCACCTGGTGGGAGAACACCTATCCAGGAGCTCGCGTCGACGTGGCGAACCACTTCTACTGCTACAGCTTTGAGCCGAGCAACGAGTGGACGCACTTTTTCGCCGAACAGCCGGAGCTACAGAACTACTTCACCACCGTGATGGACAAGCACGGTCTGGGCGACCACGTGCGCTGGCAGACCGAGGTTGTCTCCGCGGAGTGGAACGACGAGGACGGCATGTGGACCGTCACGGTGCGCGAGCCCGACGAGGAGCTCACCACGATGCGGGCGCGTGCCGTCATCACCGCGGTCGGCCAGCTGAACCGGCCCTACCTACCGGAATTCGAGGGTGCCGCGAGCTTTCGCGGGCCGTCGTTTCATTCCGCAGAGTGGGACCACTCGGTCGATCTGACCGGTAAGCGGGTAGCGCTGATCGGGGCCGGCGCCAGTGGTTTTCAGATCGCGCCCGCCATTGCCGACCACGTCGAGCACCTCACCGTTTTTCAGCGCACCGCCCAGTGGATGTTTCCCAACGCCATGTACCACGAATCCGTCGGCGACGGCGTGCGGTGGGCGATGGACCATCTCCCGTATTACGGGCGCTGGTACCGATTCCTGGTGCTGTGGCCCGGCTCCGACAAGGGGCTCGACGCGGCGCGGGTCGACCCGGCCTACCCCGACCAGGACTACGCGGTCAGCGAGATCAACGCCATCGCCCGCGTCATGTTCACCGACTGGATCACCAATCAGGTTGACGGCGACCAGAATCTGCTCGCCAAGGTGCTGCCGGATTATCCGGCCACCGGGAAACGGACGCTGCAGGACGACGGCACCTGGCTGCGCACGCTGCGCCGCGACGACGTCGAGTTGGTGCGTACGCCCATTCAGCGGATCACTGCCGATGGTGTCGTCACCGCCGACGGTGCGGTCCACGATGTCGATGTGATCATCTACGCCACCGGATTTCGGCACACCGATGTGCTGTGGCCGATGACCATCACCGGCCGAGACGGCGTGGACTTGCGCACGGTGTGGGGCCAGCGACCGTATGCGTACCTGGGCATCACCGTTCCGGGATTTCCGAACTTCTTCCTGGTCTACGGACCGGGCGCTCATCTCGCCCATGGCGGCAGCCTGATCTTCAACTCTGAGTTGCAAATGCGCTACATCAACAGCTGTTTGGCGCACCTCATCGGCGGAAACATCCACTCGATCGAACCGACCGCCGCAGCCGCCAACGATTGGCATCAGCGCACCCAGGCGGAGATCAAACAGATGGTGTGGTCACATCCGGCGATCAAACACTCCTACTTCAAGAACGCCGACGGCGAAATCCATACCGTCAGTCCTTGGCGACTCAACGAATACTGGGCAGCGACCCGCGAACCCGACTGGTCGCAGTTCGTCGCAACAACTCAGCGGTGATGCGACTATGACACGTCGACAAGTCGCTCGGTGGCGCCGAATGCCCTGTTGAGCCAGTCGCTCATCGTGGTGGCCAGCCGGGCCCGGTTCTCGCGCTTGATGATCGCGTGGCCGTCATCGTCGAAGAGCAGGTAGCGCACGTCTCGACCGGCTGCCCGCAGCGCGTCGACGATCTGCTCGGATTCGCTGACCGGCACGTTGGTGTCGTGGGCCCCGTGCACCACCAGCAAGGGCGCGGTCAACGCATCGACCCGGCGCAGCGGCGACAGCCGCTCGAGCAGCTCGCGGTCGCTGATCGGGTGGCCGTACTTTGCGTAGGCCGCGTCGGCGATCCACTGCTCGGTGTTGTGATACCAGGTGGTGAGGTCACTCATCCCACAAATGGTGATACCCGCCGCGAACAACGCCGGGTGAAATGTCATGGCCGCCATGGTCAGATAGCCGCCGTACGACCAGCCCGCGCAGGCGATGCGATGCGGTTCGGCCAGGCCGTTGTCGATCAGGAAGTTCACGCAGTCAGCGACGTCGTCGATGGCCGCGAACCGCTGCTCTTTGTCGTCGGCGTGACCGAAGGTCCGGCCAAAACCCGCCGAGCCGCGGACATTTGGCGTCAACACGGTGATCCCGTCGTTGACCAGATGGGAGAAGATCTCGTTGTAGCCGGGCCGGGACTGGCTTTCGGGCCCGCCGTGCAGGTAAATCACCGCGCCCTTAGTCGCGGTATCAGTGGGCCGGTAGAGCCAGGCGTTGAGTCTCAGCCCGTCACGCGCTGTGATCGTCTCCGGGCGGGTGCCGGCGGAGAAACCGGGGACGATCGGGCCGCGGCTGGGTTCGCGGTCGACCCGTTCCCATTCTCGCGTACGAGGATCCACCAGCTCAACCGTGCGCGGCAAGGAGGGACCTTCGACGGTCATCGCGACCATCGACCCACCGGCGCTGATGGACAACTCACTTGCGACCATGCCGGGCAACTCAATCGGTTCATCCAGCGTGTAGTCGGTGTACTGGAGGATCTGCAACTCGCTGCGGCCCTGTACATTCCACAGCAATGCCACGGTAGACAGGTCGTCACTGACCACGAACTCATCAAGGTCACAGTCCGGACGCTCGGCCACCACGAAATAGCTGACACCGTCCTGAGTGGCCGTCACCTCGAGCAACCGGGCGTGCTCGCAGCCATTCTCGCTGCGGATCAGCGCCCGCACGTATCCGCGGCCGAAGTCGCCACGCGTCCTGGAACGGCTGCGGTTGGTTCGGTAGGTCTTGGCCGGACGGTACAGCTTGGTTCGCTCGCCATCGTGGCCGTGGCGCAGACGGCGCGGATGATGGTCGTCGAGGATCACTCCGTTGTCGGTTGTGGACCCGGGATCGGATGGCAGCAAAGCGATTTCGGTTTCACCGTGCAGCATGATCAGTTCCCGGTAGCCGCGCGGCCCGACCCGAATCAGCGACGACCCCGCCCACGCATCGACCAGCCGGCCACCCGATCGGCAGTCCAGTACGGTGCAACTTCCATCGGCCGGATCGATCAGGCAGGACCGGCCCACCCCGTCCTCGCCGGTCAGGATCGCCGCGACCTGGACGCCGTCCCAGGCGATCAGCTCGGCGGTGCCGGCTTCTTCGCTATCGATGCGCCACGCCATTCGATCATCGGGATCTGTAGTGACGACCCAGATCTGCCGGCGGGTGCCGCCGTCGGGCGCCACTTCGCAGGCCAGCCACTGGCCGTCGGCGGAATGGATGACACGGGAGACGGAGCCCTCCACCGGCAGCTCGACATCGCGTGACGAGCTGGCCCGCCAGCCGCGCAGAAAGCGTTGCACCGCGCGCGGATAGCCGCCGTCGTCGATCAGGTGAGCGAACGCGGTGGCGTCCGGGGACAGTGATGCGCCGTAAAGTGCGCGCACCTGCTGTCCCATCGGCTCACACCTCCATGCTCTGCAGCCACATCTCGAGCACACCCAGTTGCCAGAGCGTGTTCGCGTCCAGCCTGGTGCGTGTCTCGTTCGGCGCGGCCATCAGGGCCTTGACGCTCTCGGCACGATACAGCCCGCGGCTGCGGGCGGCATCGTTGGTCAGCGCGTCACTCACCATGTCCAGCAACTCGCCATGCAGATGGCGGATGCTCGGCACCGGGAAGTGACCCTTGGTTCGGTCGATCACCGCCGACGGTAGCAGCGCCCGCGACGCATCCTTAAGGACGCCTTTGCCATTCGAGGCCAGCTTCAGCTCGGGCGGGCAGGTGGCCGCCAGCTCGACGAAGTCGTGGTCGAGGAACGGCACCCGCGCCTCCAGACCCCACGCCATCGTCATCGAGTCGACGCGTTTGACCGGATCGTCGACCAACATGACCTGGGTGTCCAGGCGCAGCGCCGCGTCCACTGCGGAGTCGGCGCCCGGCGCCGCCTGGTGGGCGCTGGCGAACTCGCGGCTCACGTCGTCGTCAATCCCGTACTCGGGGGCGAAGATCGACAGCACATCGTCGTGGTCGCGGTCGAAGAACACCTTGGCGTAGGCCTCGGTGGCCTGTTCGCGGGCGATGTTGGCCAGCGGCGGGTACCAGAAGTAGCCCGCCAGAATCTCGTCGGCGCCCTGTCCGGACTGCACCACCTTCACCGACTTGCTGACTTGTTCGGACAGCAGGTAGAAGGCGACGCAGTCATGGCTGACCATTGGCTCGTTCATCGCTGCAATGGTTTTCGGCACCGCAGGGATCAGTAGCGACGAGTCGATGTGGATCTTGTGGTGGTCGGTGTCGAAGGTCTTGGCGACCAGGTCGGAATAGAAGTACTCGTCGCCGGATTCGCCTTCGGCGGCGTCGAAGCCGATGCTGAACGTGGCCAGCCCGTGCTGACCTTGCTCGGCAAGCAGCGCTACCACAACCGAGGAGTCAATGCCGCCGGACAGCAACACGCCGACCGGCACGTCGGCGACCATCCGGCGTTTCACACCGGCGCGCAACGCGTCCATCAACGCGGTCTGCCAGTCCCCGGCCGACCAGGATGCCCGGTCCGGATCCCGACGAAACTCGGGGTCCCAGTAGACGGTGTCGGTGTGCGAACCGTCGGGCTGGATCACCCGCACCGTCGCCGGCGGCAGCTTGCGCACCCCGCGGTACACGGTGCGCGGCGCCGGCACCACGGAGTGGAACGTCATGTAGTGGTGCAGGGCCTGGCGATCCAGCTCGGTGTCCACGCCGCCGGATTTGAGCAGCGCACGCACCGTGGATGCGAACCGCAGCCGGCCCGGCGAGGACGCCAGATACAACGGCTTGATGCCCAGCCGGTCCCGCGCCATCGTCACCACCCCGGTGTCACGTTCGGCGATGACGAACGCGAACATGCCCTTGAAGCGGTCGACGCAACGCGTCCCCCATCTGTGGAATGCCTTGATCACGACCTCGCTGTCGGCGGTCGAGAAGAAGCGATAGCCGTCGGCCTGAAGTTCCTTGCGTAGCTCCTGGTAGTTGTAAATGCAGCCGTTGAACACCAGGGTCAGCCCGAGATCGCTGTCGACCATCGGCTGAGCGCCGTGGGCGGAGAGGTCGATGATTGACAGCCGCCGATGGCCGAACGCCACCGGGCCGTGCGCGACCACGCCGTCGGCGTCGGGTCCGCGCGATGTCATCGCACCGGTCATCCGGGCTACGGCGCCGACATCGGCCACTTGTCCGTCGAAGCGGATCTCACCGCAGATACCGCACATGTCTCCTCTTCCGTTTGAGTGGAGTCTGCCCCACCCCGGTATTCCTGCTACCCCGCCGGAGGACGAGTGACACCACCGGTTACTCGACTGTGACCGACTTCGCCAGGTTCCGTGGCTTGTCGACGTCGTAGCCCCGCGCCTGCGCCACCGAGGCAGCGAACACCTGCAGCGGGATGGTCGACAGCAGCGGCTGGAAAAGCGTTGACACCGCCGGAATTTCGATCAAGTGATCAGCGTACGGCCGCACCGTGTCGTCACCCTCTTCGGCGATGACGATGGTGATGGCACCGCGGGTCTGGATCTCGCGGATGTTGGACAGCAGCTTGCCGTGCAGCATGGCCGAGCTCTTGGGCGACGGCATCACGACGATGACCGGCAGATCGTCTTCGATGAGCGCGATCGGGCCGTGCTTGAGCTCTCCGGCGGCGAAACCCTCGGCGTGCATGTAGGCCAGTTCCTTGAGCTTCAACGCGCCTTCCAGCGCCACCGGGTAGCCGACGTGGCGACCGAGGAACAGGATCGTCGACGCCTGGGCAAACCGATAGGCCAGTGCGGCGACCGGCTTCATCTCGGCGATCACTCTGGCCACCAGATCCGGCATGGCTTCCAGCTCGCGGTACTCGCGTTCGACCTCGTCGGGATATTTGGTGCCGCGAGCCTGCGCCAGCGCCAGGCCGACCAGGTAGTTGGCGGTGACCTGCGCCAAGAACGTCTTCGTCGACGCGACCCCGATCTCCGGTCCGGCGCGGGTGTAGAGCACTGCGTCGCATTCGCGCGGGATCTGGGAGCCGTTGGTGTTGCAGATCGCCAGGACTTTGGCCTTCTGCTCCTTGGCGTGCCGGACCGCCTCCAAGGTGTCGGCGGTTTCACCCGACTGCGAGATGGCCACCACCAGCGTGCTGCGGTCCAGCACCGGGTCGCGGTAGCGGAACTCACTGGCCAGCTCAACCTCGACGGGCAGCCGGGTCCAATGTTCGATCGCATATTTGGCCAGCAGCCCGGAGTGGTACGCGGTTCCACACGCGACCACGAAAACCTTGTCGATCTCGCGCAGCTCCTGGTCGGAGAGCCGCTGCTCGTCGAGCACGATCCGGCCGTCGACAAAATGCCCGAGCAGCGTGTCGGCCACCGCGGTGGGCTGCTCGGCGATCTCCTTGAGCATGAAGTACTCGTAGCCGCCCTTCTCGGCGGCGGCCAGGTCCCAGTCGATGTGAAATGTCCGAGCACCTGCGGTCAGATCGTCGCCGTGGAAGTCGAAGATCCGGTAGCTGTCAGCGGTGATCACCACGGCCTGGTCCTGGCCGAGTTCCACCGCCTCGCGGGTGTGCCCGATGAACGCGGCGACGTCGGAGCCGACGAACATCTCGCCGTCGCCGATGCCGACGACCAGCGGCGTGGAGCGGCGCGCGGCGACTATGGTGCCCGGCTCGTCGGCGTTGGCGAACACCAGAGTGAAGTGGCCTTCGAGGCGGCGCAGCACCGCGAGCACCGAGCCGGTGAAATCACCGGCAGTCGCACCTTCCCGATACGCCTGCGCCACCAGGTGCACGGCGACTTCGGTGTCGGTGTCGCTGGCAAACTCCACGCCGGCCGCTTCCAGCTCGCGGCGCAGGATCGCAAAGTTTTCGATAATGCCGTTGTGGACGACGGCGATCTTGCCAGCCGCATCACGATGGGGGTGCGCATTGCGGTCGGTGGGACGTCCGTGCGTGGCCCAGCGGGTGTGACCGAGGCCAGTGGTGCCGGCCAGGGCCGTCGGCTCGGTTTCGGCGAGTGCGCTCTCGAGGTTGGACAGTCGTCCGGCCCGCCGGCACACGGTCAACTTGCCTACCGCGTCAACGAGCGCGATCCCCGCGGAGTCGTATCCGCGGTACTCCATCCGGCGCAATGCGTCGACGACGACGTCGCGGGCAGGCTGCTGCCCGACGTAGCCGACGATTCCGCACATAGCCCATCAGGGTAGTGCAGCCGCCCCGGTTGGGACGGCTGCACTCGCCTGACCTGCGCTATCGGCTCGAAGCCAGGTCACGCAGGGCTCTCTTGTGGGCCTATTTAGCGGTGGTCGTTCCAGCCGGGACCGCCCGGACCACCGGGACCCCAACCCGGACCGCCCGGACCCCACCCTGGGCCACCCGGCCCACCGGGGCCGTCCGGGTGCCAGTCGCCATAGCCGTGCCAGTGGCCCTGGTCGTGGGCGTCACCGTCGAAGTAGTTGTCGTCGTGGCAGCGGCCCCAGTCCCAGTTGTTACCCCAGCCCGGGTCCCAGAACTGCCCGGGGCACCAGTGATAGTCGGGCATGGGCCCGGGGTAAGCCTCGGCAACGCTCGCCGCGCCCAATCCGGCAAGTCCAAGACCTGTGGCGAGGGCTGTCGCGGCTGCAATTCGTTTGATGTTTTTCACCGGGTTTTAGTACCACCCGAATCGCGCCGACCAAACGCCCCGCGCGGAGATATTCTTATGAGTAGCTATGAATTAGCTTGGTATTGGCTAGGTTTCAGTACTTGCGACCTGCGGTGTTGATGGCCGTGTACGCGGCCGACCAGCGTGTTACCGCAGCAAGTCAAGATCCACCTGCCCGACACATAACGTGTGACGAATACCTCTGGCTGGCACCGTTGACAGCAGGAAGGAGACAGCAATGGCCGATGACGGGTTTCACCCCGACTTGCCGCAAAGCGAACGGTTGGCGGGCAATCGAGTGCACCATGTCAAGTCGTCCGAGATCGACGCCGACACCGCGCAAAGCGAGGGCATGCAGCGCTTCGCGGCGATCAGTGGACGTACGGTCGGCTCAGAAAAGCTCTGGATGGGCGAGACGCACGTCCACCCGCAGACGGTGTCGGCCAATCATCACCACGGCGAATCCGAGACCGCGATATTCGTCGTCAGCGGCCACCCCGACTTCGTCTTCCATGACGGCGAACACGAGGTGCGGATCGCAACCAATCCCGGTGACTACGTCTTCATCCCGCCGTATCTGCCTCATCGGGAGGAGAATCCGAGTCCGGACGAGCCGGCCACCGTTGTGATCGCCCGCAGCACGCAAGAGGCGATCGTCGTCAACCTGCCGCAGCTCTACGCGCTGTAGCCGATCGGGCTGCGCTACCGTCAACGGGTGGTCAGCACTCGCAAGCTTGTTGCCGCCCTCGCCCGACCCGGGCCGCACCGCGTCCTGCGCGGGGACTTGGCCTTTGCGGGTCTGCCGGGGGTGGTTTACACACCGGAAGCGGGACTGAACCTGCCCGGTCTGGTTTTCGGCCACGACTGGCTCACCGGCGTCGATCGCTATTCACGCCTGCTGGAGCACCTGGCCTCGTGGGGCATCGTCGCCGCGGCCCCCGACACCGAGCGCGGACTGGCGCCCTCGGTGCTGAATCTGGCCTTCGATTTGGGCACCGCGCTCGACATCGCCGCGGGAGTGCGCCTGGGCCCGGGCAAGATCAGCGTGCATCCCGACAAACTCGGCGTGATCGGGCATGGCTTCGGCGGCTCGGCCGCGGTGTTTGCTGCAGCCGGGATGAAAGCCAAGCCCAAGGCGGTCGCCGCGATATTTCCGACCGTCACCAGCCCGGGCGCCGAGCAGCCGGCCGCGACCCTGAACGTGCCCGGTGTGGTGTTCAGCGCGCCCGGCGATGCCAAGAAGTTGCGCTCCAACGCCATCGAACTCGCACGGGCCTGGCGCCCGGCCACACTACGGATAGTGAGCAAAGCCCAGTCAAGCGGGCTGGCCGAGGGCCGACGGCTGGCTACGGCCTTTGGTCTGGGCGGCCCGGATCGCAAGACGCAGAAGGCGATTCGTGCATTGCTGACCGGATATCTGCTGCATGCGCTCACCGGCGACAAGACGTATCGCGAGTTCACCGATCCAGACGTCCAGCCACCCAGGACCGTCCCGGTAGAACAGGACGCGACGCCGGTGACGCCCGAAGAGAAATTCGTCGCATTACTCAAGCGCTGAAGTCACTGCCCGGCCTGGGGTAGTTCGTCGGCCGCGATCTCGCACGGCGTCGACCCGTCCGGCGGCGGTGCCGGCGGCGGCTCTGGCGGCGGTGACGGCTGCGGCTCTGGCGGCGGGGTGTCCGCCGGTGGCGTGACCTGCTGAGCTACCGGCTCATCGACGGAATCAACTGGTGCTGAGGGACTTTCAGCATCCGTTTGGGCGTCGTCGTCTTCATCGTTGGTGTCGTTTTCGGCTGGGTCGGCGTCACCGGCCTCCTCGACGTTGTCATCGTCGGTGTCATCGCCGAGTGGATCGTCGGCATCCTGGGCATCGTCCAACAGCGGATCTGCGGACCCTGAAGGAGAGGCGAACCCGTCAGCCAACGAACCCAGCAGACCGCCGATGCCGTCGACGATCTTGCCGACAACGCTACCAATGCTGCCGGCGAGCCCGCCGAGATTGCCTGCGCCGCTGGACAAGCCGGCGGCGTCGCCCAACGGAGCAGCCGGGCCCGGCGGTACCGACGGCCAATCCCCGAGAGTACCGGCCGAAAGTGTCTGCAGTGGATCGGGTTTCGGTGGCGGCGGGGCCGGAGCCGCAGCGGGCACGGTCGGCGCAATGTCGGGCGGCGTTGGCGTTTCCGGCATGATAGCTGTCGCTGGGCTCGAGGCGCGTGGATCATCGAACACCGGTTGCGGCCTTGGGCCCAGTTCGCCGGGAATCTCAAAGGACACCTCGCGCACCGAGCTGAGCGCGTCGATGGCCGCGTCGTAGGACGCCGCCACCGCCACCGCAGCCGAACGCATGGCGGTGAGCCAGTCATCCCGAATATCGTTATCCACGTAAGGAATAACATGTTGGCGGACCAGCTCTTCGGCCGCTGACCGGTCGCCGGCCCCGGCCGTCAGGGTATGCGCGGCGGCCAGCCAAGCTGGCCGCTCCCCTTCGCTGCGGTCGTCGATGGCGAGCGCCGTCGCGGCCTTGCCGTCGACCGTTTGCCACAGGTTGTCACGCAGCGCCGCATAGCCGTCGGCCGCGGCGCGGACCTGCGCGGCCAGCTGCGCTGCGGCGTCGCAGTGGCGCTGCAGAAACCGCGTCGCGGAGTCGGCTCCGGCTCCCGTCCAGGCCGCTGCGATCTCGGTCACCTGTGTTTGCTGTAGCCAGAGCGCCTCGTCGATCGTACTGGCTGCAGCCCGAAGCTCGGCACTGTCGTCATCGAGCACCTCAAGGTCGAGCCCGGCTTCGGTTTCATACCAGTCCCGGACCTGTGCACCATGCGCAGTCAGGTCGGGGTGCTGATAACCGAGCAGATAGCACGCCTGCACATAAGTCTGCGTGTGATCGACGGCGGGCCGGCCTTCGGCCAGCCGCGCCGACACGTCGAGCGTGGTCATAGCGCCGCTCCTCCTCATCGCTACGCTCTGCATCGTCGCTGGCGCGTCAGCCAAGGCTCACCCGCGCCGCGGCGCTCAGATCAGCCTCGGCGTAGCGGTCGGCGCTGGCCCGCAGCGCATTAGCGATCTCCACGGTCGCTCGCGCCCATTGCGAAAGTTGACCGGCCAGCCGATTCAGCGTGACCCGCAACGCGTCGCCGTGACCGATGTATCCACGCCCGGCGGTTGCGCCATCGAAGGCCAACCTTGCAAAGTGGGTGCGCAGCGCGCCGTCGACGAGTTGCGCGGCGTCGTCGAGCCGGTTCGCGACCGTTCGCACCGCCGCGGCGTCGACGAACGCATTTTGTTGTCCCATACCGGTTTCGACGCATCACGTCGGCCCAGGGTTCCGCCGGGCACGCCGGCACTCAGTGCTGGGCGCGTACCGTCTCGGCGACGAGGGTGGCGAGCCGGTGGGCGGTGCGCTCGTCGTCCGCCTCCACCATGACCCGAATCATCTGCTCGGTTCCCGAAGGACGCAACAGGATTCGCCCGGTATCGCCCAGCTCGTCCTCCGCCTGTGCAACCGCCGAACGAACCGAGGGCGCGGCGACGGCGGCGGCCTTGTCGGCGACGTCGACGTTGATCAACACCTGCGGCAGGGTGTGCATCGCAGAGGCCAGGCTGCTCAGCGACGAGCCGGTTTGCGCCATCCGCGACATCAGCCGCATGCCGGTGAGGATGCCGTCGCCGGTGGTGGCCTGCCCGGGCAGCACGATATGGCCCGATTGCTCGCCGCCGAGGCTGTAGTCACCGGATCGTAACTCTTCCAAGACGTAGCGGTCACCGACGCTGGTGGTGCGAACGGTCACACCGGCCGCGCGCATCGCCAGGTGCAGCCCGAGGTTGCTCATCACCGTCGCCACCAGGGTGTTGTCGGCCAATTCGCCGGCTTCCTGCATCGCCAGCGCCAGGATCACCATAATCGCGTCGCCGTCGACGACCTCACCGGCGGCATCGATTGCCAGACACCGGTCGGCGTCGCCGTCGTGCGCCAGACCCAGGTCGGCGCCGTGCGCGAGGACCGCCGACCGCACCGCATCCAGATGGGTCGACCCGCAGCGGTCGTTGATGTTGAGCCCGTTGGGTTCGGCGTGCATCGCGATGACCCGCGCGCCGGCCGCGCGGTAGGCGCGCGGTGCCGCCACCGAGGCCGCGCCGTGCGCGCAATCGACGACGACGGTCAGACCCTCGAGCCCGACGGTGCCGGCCTTGCCGACGTGGCGCAGGTAGCGGTCCAGCGCGTCCTCGGCGTCGATCACCCGTCCGATCCCCGCCCCGGTGGGACGCAGGCCCGGCCCGGCCGCGACCAGATCCTCGATCTGGTCCTCGGTGGCGTCGTCGAGCTTGTGCCCGCCCGGCCCGAAGATCTTGATGCCGTTGTCCGGCATCGGGTTGTGCGACGCGGAGATCATCACCCCGAAGTCGGCGTCATAGGCGCTGGTCAGATAGGCCACCGCCGGTGTCGGCAGCACCCCGGCCCGCAGCGCGTCGACGCCTTCGCTGGTCACACCGGCGATCACCGCTGCCTCCAGCATCTCGCCGCTGGCCCGCGGGTCACGACCGATCACTGCGACCCGTCGGCGCGCGCTATCCGGGCTGGTCAGCCGCCGAGCGGCCGCGGCGCCGAGTGCCAATGCGAGCTCGGCGGTGAGCTCTCGATTGGCGACTCCTCGGACGCCGTCGGTGCCGAATAGTCGACCCATGCGGACAAACCTCTCACAGTTGGTGACCGCGCACACGCATGACAAGACGAATACCCAATGTGGCACCCAACTGGTACGCGGCCGTGATCGCCGCCGGGATCAGCGCTTGCTGTACTGCGGCGCCTTGCGGGCCTTCTTCAGGCCGTACTTCTTGCGCTCGACGGCGCGCGGGTCACGGGTGAGGAAGCCGGCCTTCTTCAGGGCGGGCCGGTCCTCGGGCGTGACCATGATCAATGCCCTGGCGATCGCCAGCCGCAGCGCACCGGCCTGGCCGGACGGGCCGCCGCCATCGAGGTGGGCAAAGATGTCGAAGGCTTCCAGCCGGTCGACGATGACCAGCGGCGCCTTGATCAGCTGCTGGTGCACCTTGTTGGGGAAATAAGCCTCCAGGCTGCGGCCGTCGAGGTCGAATTTGCCGCTACCGGGTACCAGCCGCACCCGCACCACGGCCTCCTTGCGGCGGCCGACCGTTTGAATCGAACGCTCGATGACGAAGGAGTCCGCCCGTGTCGCCGGCGCTGCGGCCTCGGAAGCCTCGGCGGCGGTGCCTTCAGCGACCTCCGTGGCCTCGGTTGCTGCCGTTTCCGTCTCTGTCATTGGGTCACCTGCTTGATCTCGAACTGAACCGGCTGCTGGGCGGTGTGCGGGTGCTGCGACCCGGCGTAAACGCGCAGCTTGCGCTTGATCTGCCGGCCGAGCTTGTTCTTTGGCAGCATGCCGACGATCGCCTTTTCAACCACCCGGTCGGGGTGCTTTTCCATCAGCTCGCCGATCGTGCGTGACCGCAGCCCGCCGGGATAACCCGAGTGACGGTAGGCCAGCTTCTTGTGCAGTTTGTCGCCGCTCATGGCGACCTTGTCTGCATTGACGATGATGACGAAGTCGCCACCGTCAACGTTGGGGGTGAATGTCGGCTTGTGCTTGCCGCGCAGCAGGTTGGCTGCCGCGACGGCAAGGCGGCCGAGCACCACGTCCGTGGCGTCGATGACGTACCACGCCCGCGTGGTGTCACCCGCCTTCGGCGCGTAGGTAGACACAGCGCTTACCTCTCTCGTTTCGGGTTATCCCCGGTTCCTGGATCCCGGTGTGACCCGGGTGCCGGTCAGGCGTTCACGGCTAGGGAGTGTCTCGGCGACCGACATTGACCCGAGTCCCGGCGTACCGCACGCCAACGGTGCAGCTTACCGGCGGCTATCCAGGCAGGTCAAAACGCCCGACCCCACTGAGAGTAGCGCTGAGCCGGCCGGCCATATCCTCCGTTGAACTGCGCGGTCCCGCGGTCTCTCCCGTCCGTCGGGACCGCGCAGAAGTTCTTGACGTCGCCCGCGCCGCTAACGTGCCCATATGCCGGCCGCCCGGTGATCGGCGGCCGCGACGTCCTCGGCGCCGTTACGCACGGCGTTTCCCAGGTCGATCAGGATTTCGTTGAGCGCATTAGCTGCCTGATGCCACCTGAGCTGCTCGATCCGGTAAGCAGTCGCGGCTTCCCGGGTCCACTGTTCTTGCAACGGCGCAACATGAGCTTTCAGGTCCTGTAGAGCGGCGTTGAAGCGGGCGGAGGTGGCGTGAATCTCCTGGCGAATCGAGCATTCGATCTCGTCGAAGTTGTACGCCAATTGCGGGTCCACCGGTGACGGCCTCACAGATTCCCGCCGGCGGCACCGATGTGATGCGCATGGCTGTCGGCCGACTCCCGCAGCGCGACTTCGTTGGAGCGAATGGTCTCGGCGATGCTGTGCAGGGCGTGGTGGAGTTTCATCGACTCGGAGTTCCACCGCTGCACCACGTCTTTGAATCGCGCTGCCGCGGCGCCGCCCCACACCGACGCCGGCACGCTGCTCATGCGCCCGATGAACGCCTGCAGCGTGGTTCGAATCTCGTCGTTGCGGGTGTCGATGGCCGCGGCCACCGCGCGCATCAGATCGAAATTGGCGCTTAGCGTGTTGCTACCTGCGGGTGTGCTCATGACATCTAGGACGCCAGCAGGCTTGCTCCGGTTCCCGTGTGTGCGGCTGAGGTCAGTCGGCGATCGACAGCGCGATGCCGTCCAGAATGTCGTGCTCGCTGACCGTCAACGTGTGGATGCCGGCGCGCTCACCCAGCGCGAAGGCCAATTCCTCGATCACGATCGCACCACCCCCGATCACGTCGGCCCGCCCGACATGCATCGGGCCGAGCGCAGCGCGCTGTGCTCGCGACATGCCGATTACGTCGTCACACACCTCAAGCAGCCGGTCCATGCTGACCTGCGAAAGATGAATGGCTGCAGAGTCATAGGTCGTCATGTCGTGCGCCAATGCCGCGATGGTCGTCATCGTGCCGGCCACACCCACCCAGGTGCGGGCCTGTTGCACGGGAACGACGCGCAGCGCCTCGCCGAGCCGCTCGCGCACCACTTCGCGGGCAGCCGCGACCTCGGCAGCTGTCGGTGGATCCGAATGCAGGCAGCGCTCGGTCAGCCGCACGCAGCCGATGTCGGCCGAGAAGCTCGCCGCGACGGTGTCCGTCCCGAGCACGATCTCGGTCGACCCGCCGCCCAAGTCGACGATGACGAAAGGCGCTGCAGTGCCGTCTAGTTCGTTCACCGCACCGTGAAATGAGAGTTCAGCCTCTTCAGCTCCGGTGATCACCTCGGCGACCGAGCCGTCAACCACGCCGCCCAGCACATCAGCTGTCATCGCGAAGAACACGTCCCGATTGCCGGCGTCGCGGGCGGCCGACGTCGCGACCATGCGTATCCGATCGACGCCGTGCGCCGCGCACAGTGCCGCGTAGTCGACCAGCGCGGTGCGGGTGCGTTCCAAGGCATCCGGCGCGAACCGACCGGTCGCGTCGACGCCCTGGCCCAGCCGCACGATGCGCATCTCGCGGTGCAGGTCACGCAGCCGCCCGTCGCGCGCATCGGCGATCAGCAACCGGATCGAGTTGGTACCACAGTCAATTGCCGCGACCCTGCTCAATTGTGCCCCTCCTCCTCATCGCTTCGCTCTGCATCGTCGCGACACGGCTCAATTTGCGCCACTCCTCCTCATCGCTTGGTTCTGCATCGTCGCGACGCGCGTCAAGTCCAGTCCCCCGGCGTCAGGATCCCTGCCATCGACGGCTCGGCGGCCAGCACCGCCAGCGCCTCGTCACCGAGCGGGTTGGTTCCCCGGCCCTTGGCCAACGAGTGCGCGATCAGCACATGCAGACACTTCACCCGGTCGGGCATACCGCCGGCGGAATACGTGGTCCCCAACGGCTCGATGGCATCCCGCTCGGCCAGGTACGACTCGTGCGCGCGGCGATAGGCCGCGGCCAGTTCGGCGTCGCACCGCAGCCGCTGCGTCATCTCGCGCATCATTCCCGACGACTCCAACCTGCTCGCCGCAGCGGTCAGCGCCGGGTGCGTCAGGTAATACAACGTCGGAAATGGCGTGCCGTCAGGCAGTTTCGGCGCAGTCGTCACCACGCCGGGTTCACCGTTGGGACACCGGTAGGCGATCTGAAGCACTCCACGCGGCTCGCGGCCGAGCTGGCGCGCAACCGCGTCGAGGTCGTCGCGATCAACCACCGGGCGGCGGCGGGCTCGGTGGGGCAGGCGCCGGTGGGGGCGGGGGTGGCTGCGGTGTCGCGGTGGGCGGGCCGTGCGGTGCATCGGCGATGGTGTGCCACAGCGAGGTGTACCACGGGTCATTCGTGGCCGCGGGTGAAGGCTGGGTCCCCGGCTCGGTGGGCGGGGCGGCCGATGGGGGGAGTTGAACCTGATACGGGATGTCACCCGGCTTTACGAACCCGAGCCGCTCGCGGGCTTGCGCCGCAATGTAGGCCGGGTCGGCGAGCTTGCCCTTCTGTTGCTCTAGATCGGCGATCTGTTGTCGCAGCGCGGCTTCGGAGGCAGCCAGCTGTTTCATCTCGGTGCGCTGCGCGAAATAGGTGCGGACCGGGCCGGCGATGGTGAGCGTCAGCACACAGACAACCGCCGCCAGGATCGCGGCCCGCCGCGCGGTCAGGCCGAGTCGCTGCTCGGAGCGTTGCTCGGCCGATTCGACGATCGCGCGTTTGATGGGTTCGACGGCCTGCGGCAGGGCACGCGAGGCATTCGGGCTGCGACGGCCTGGCGGCGACTTGCGCGGACGGCCCTGTTCCGAATCGCCGGCCCGCCCCGGGCGCGGGGCCGGTGAGCGCCGCTTCGGGTCTGGCCGTTTCGATTCGGGCATGGTTTCTGCAGGCTATCTGGCTTCCGGCGCGTATCGGGGGAACGCCAGATCACCGGCGTAGCGGGCCGCGTCGCCGAGCGCTTCTTCGATGCGCATCAGCTGGTTGTACTTGGCGACGCGTTCGCTGCGCGCGGGTGCGCCGGTCTTGATCTGCCCGCAGCCGATGGCGACCGCCAGGTCAGCGATCGTGGTGTCCTCGGTCTCACCGCTGCGGTGGCTGATCATCGTGCGGTAGCCGCTGTGGTGAGCCAGCGCGACGGCGTCGAGCGTCTCGGTCAGCGTGCCGATCTGGTTGACCTTGACCAGCAGCGCGTTTGCCACACCCCTTTCGATGCCCTCCTCGAGGCGCTCGGGATTGGTGACAAAGATGTCGTCGCCGACAATTTGCACCCGCTCGCCGACCGATGCCGTAAGGGCCACCCAGCCATCCCAATCGTCTTCGTACAGCGGGTCTTCGAGAGACACCAGCGGATAGGAGCCGAGCAGATCGGCGTAGAACTCTGTCATCTGCTCAGCGGTGTGGGACTTGCCCTCGAAGGTGTAACCATTGGCGTCGATGTGGAACTCGTTAGCCGCCGCGTCAATGGCCAACGCCACGTCGTCGCCGAGCCTGAAGCCCGCCGACTCGATGGCCAGGCTGATCACGTCCAGCGCCGCCTTGGTCCCCGGCACGTCGGGAGCGAAGCCGCCTTCGTCGCCGAGACCGGTGGACAGTCCCTGCTTTTTCAGCTCCCCTTTGAGGGCGTGGTAGACCTCGGCGCCCCAGCGCAGCGCCTCGCAGAAGCTCGGCGCCCCGATCGGGGCCACCATGAACTCCTGGATGTCCACGGCGGTGTCGGCGTGCGCGCCGCCGTTGAGGATGTTCATCATCGGCACCGGCAGGATGTGCGCGTTCGGCCCGCCGAGGTAGCGGAACAGCGGCAACTCGGCGGAATCGGCGGCCGCCTTGGCGACCGCCAGGGACACCCCGAGGATGGCGTTGGCGCCCAACCGGGACTTGTCCGGGGTGCCGTCGAGGTCCAGCAGCGCTTGATCGACCAGACGTTGATCATCGGCGTTGAGCCCGATGACGGCCGGAGCGATTTCGTCGAGCACGGCCTGCACGGCCTTCTTCACGCCTTTGCCGCCGTAGCGGTCGCCGCCGTCTCGCAGTTCGACGGCCTCATGTTCGCCGGTCGACGCACCGGAGGGCACCGCGGCCCGCGCGAATGTCCCGTCGATGAGGGCCACCTCGACCTCGACCGTCGGATTGCCGCGCGAATCGAGGATCTCGCGGGCCCCGACCTGCTCGATAATCGGCACTGAATTCTCCTTGCGTCGGCCCTGCAATTGCCATCAGTAGCCTAGAGCCTGCTCAGAGCGGGTGGCCCGCCGCATAGGCGGTAGCCCAGTCGCGAACGGCACGGGCATACACGTCGGAGTAGTTGTACGCCCGCAGCGCCTCTATCCACCCTCGCGGCGTGGCGAGGTCCTTTCCGCGCCAACACAGATAGCCCGCAGCCGACAACGCGGCGTCGTCGATGTTGTCCACGCTGACCGCGCCGTCGTTGTTGGCGTCCACCCCGTATTCCCGCCAGGTCTCGGGGATGAACTGCATCGGCCCCATCGCCCGCACGGCGTTGGAGCCGCCGTCCATGCCACCTGACGCACTTTCGACGATGCGCAAGGTGCCGTTTGTCCCGTCGAGCACCACACCCCTGATCGGGGGACGCACATCTCCGTTGGGGAACAGCGTCGCGGCGTGGTACGTGCCGTGATGGCTTTCCACCTGGCCGATACCGGCCAGCGTGGTCCACGCGATGTGGCAGCCGGGGTTTTCCACCTCGGCCACCCGTGCGGCGTAGGCGTAGGCCTCGAGCGCGGTCACGGGGATTTTCAGTGCCGGGGCATGTGCGGCCGCCCACTCGTGCAGCTGGTCGGCCGGGCGGCCTTTGGCATGGGTGTCGACCGGCGGCACCCCAGCGCCGGCGGGCGGCGGCACGCCTTTGGGAATGTAGGGGCCGAGCTGCCAGCTACAACTCGATGCCAAGAGCAGCGCCGTCGCTCCCACAACGGCGAACGCCCGCAGCCAACGGACCGGCGACACAGCACTCTCCTACACGCGATTACCCGACCATGGTCGCACGGGAATCGAGTAAGTCAGCGGCCCGCCGACGCCGCCGGCGGGCCAGACCGCAGTTGTCCAGCCCCGATGCGGTGCGTCGCGGCTGCAATCGACCGGGCGAGTCAGCCGCCCCACCGGGCGTGTCGAGCGGTTGGGAATGCCGCTCGCCTGCCGGCTCAATAGGGCTATCGACGCTTCTTTTTCTTCGACTGACCCTCAGCCGGTTCTTCCTTCTTCTGCGCCGGCTCTTCGACGGCGGGCTCCTCGGCTTCGACGGCGGGCTCCTCGGCTTCGTCGGCGGGCTCGTCCTCGTCGGCAGGAAGCCAGTGAGCGCGCCACTCCTCCTCGGTGATCAAACCGACCGCGGCGACATCGAGCTCGACCGGGACGTCATCTCCCCGGCGATCAGCGGCGATCGCCCTCTCGGCGCTACGGACCGAATCGATGAATTCCAAAACGGCTGTGCGCAAAATATTTTCAGCGTCGACATCGGCCGTCACAGTGATCGACGTGATGTCTGTCGGAATCAGGTCGGCCGGCAGCCCCGCCCGGGTGACACGCTGAACCACCTTATGCGCCAACGCCAGAGCCGGCTGGGCGGTGGGCACATCGTCCAACACCGAGGATGTCGCGTTCTTTGCCCTCTTTTCCAGGGCTTTGCGCTCCTCCCACTGAGCTAACTGCTCGTCGAGCGAAATCGGTTCTCCGGCAAGGACTTCGGGAACACGATTGCCTAATTTGCGCAGCAGCGCGTCGGCGACGTCGTCGATGGTGAACGGATGCGCTGCCGCGTCCTCGGCGATGCGGGCGTGGAACAGCACCTGCAGCAGCACGTCGCCGAGCTCTTCTTGCAGCGCCTCGGCATCGCCGCTGCGCACCGCGTCGAATACCTCGTAGGTCTCCTCCAACAGGAACCGACGCAACGAGTCGTGAGTTTGCTCACTTTCCCACGGCCCGGCGGTTCGCAGCTTGTCCATCATCGCGACCGCATCCACCAGCCGCTCCCCCGGCTGCTGCTCCGGCGCGGAGATCAGCCGCTCACCGGCGGCCAATCGCGCCGTGACCGACGGGTGGTCGGGATCAGAGGACAACAGCACCGGAGCGTCCTCGCCGGTATGCGCGGAGCGCGCGGCCGGCAGCGTCCAGGGCACGGCGACCGGCATCTCCTCGGTGTACTGCACCTCACCGGTGAGCAACTCGATGGCCTCCACCGGAACCAGCGACGGTCGACGCGGGTCGACCAAAACGACGGTCACGAGCGCCATTCCTCCATCCTGGCTACGCCAGGATCATCGTCATCGGCGGTCACGAGCGCCATTCCTCCATCCCGGCTACGCCAGGATTATCGTCATCGGCGCATGTCATCGTGCTTGCCGCTCCTGTCTTGCCGCCGGTCCTGATTGGCCGGATGAGTTCGTTATATCAACCTGACCTGATAGTCCCGGTTTCCCATCCAGCGCCGATACCAAGTCGGCCACCATCTGCACCAGCTCGAGATCGCGGATTCGTGGTGCGCCGACACCACCGGCGCGCGGGATCGGGACCTGAACCGTCGACGTCGCGGCGCGGTACCGCGCACCCGGATACATCCGGGCCAGGCGAACCTGGGCAGAGTCCGGCAGCGTGATCGGCGCGAGCCGCAAGGTGGCCGCGGACGCGGACGACACTTCGGTGATGCCGACGGCCCGGCACAGCAACCGGAGGCGTGCCACGGCTACCAACCGCTGGGCGGTTTCGGGCAGCGTGCCGTAGCGATCGGTCAGCTCCTCGACAACAGCGTCGATCTCGGCGTCGTTGGCCGCCGCAGCCAGCCGCCGGTAGCCCTCCAGCCGCAGCCGGTCGCTGGGAATGTAGTCCGGTGGAAGGTGCGCATCGACCGGCAAGTCGATCCGCACATCTTTGGGCTCCTCGGCACTGGTGACGGTCTTGCCGTCGGCCGCAGCGCGATAGGCCTCGACCGCCTCGCCCACCAGTCGCACGTACAGATCAAATCCCACCCCGGCAACGTGTCCGGACTGCTCGACGCCCAGCACATTGCCGGCACCGCGGATCTCCAGATCCTTCATCGCCACCGCCATGCCCGCGCCCAACTCGTTGTTCTGCGCGATCGTCGCCAACCGGTCGTAGGCGGTCTCGGTCAGCGGGGCGTGCTGCGGATAGAGGAAATAGGCGTAGCCACGTTCGCGACTGCGGCCCACCCGGCCCCGTAGCTGGTGCAGCTGGGCCAGCCCGAAGGTGTCGGCGCGCTCGACGATCAACGTGTTGGCGTTGGAGATGTCCAGGCCGGTCTCGACGATCGTGGTGCACACCAGGATGTCGAACTCGCGGTTCCAGAATCCTTCGACGGTGGTTTCCAGCGGATCCTCGGGCATTTGCCCATGCGCGACAGCGACTTTGGCCTCGGGCACCAATTCCCGCACCCGCGCCGCCGCCGCGTCGATGGAGCTGACCCGGTTGTGTACGTAGAACGCCTGCCCGTCGCGCAGCAGCTCTCTGCGCAGCGCGGCGGCGACCTGCTTGTCGTCCTGCGGCCCGACATAGGTCAGCACCGGGTAGCGCTCTTCGGGCGGGGTCAGAATCGTCGACATCTCGCGGATCCCGGCCAGGCTCATCTCCAGCGTGCGCGGGATCGGGGTAGCGCTCATCGTCAGCACGTCGACATGGGTGCGCAGCGACTTGATGTGTTCCTTGTGCTCGACACCGAAGCGCTGTTCCTCGTCGACGACCACCAAGCCGAGGTCCTTCCAGTGCACCCCGGTCTGCAGCAGCCGGTGAGTGCCGATCACGATGTCCACCGAACCGTCGGCCAGCCCGTCGATCACCGCGCGAGATTCCGCGCCGTCGGTGAACCGGGACAGACCTTTGATCCGAACCGGAAAGCCGGCCATCCGTTCGGCGAAGGTCTGCAGGTGCTGATCGGCCAGCAGCGTGGTGGGCACCAGGACCGCGACCTGCTTGCCGTCCTGAACCGCCTTGAACGCCGCCCGCACCGCGATCTCGGTCTTGCCATAGCCGACGTCACCGCAGATCACCCGGTCCATCGGGATCGGCTTCTCCATGTCCGCCTTCACTTCGGTGATCGCGGTGAGCTGGTCGACGGTCTCAGTGAAACCGAAAGCGTCTTCCATCTCGGCCTGCCACGGGGTGTCCGGCCCGAACGCATGTCCGGCCGCGGCCTGCCGCTTGGCGTACAGCGACACCAGCTCGCCGGCGATTTCCCGGACCGCTTTGCGGGCCTTCGTCTTGGTGTTGGTCCAATCGCTGCCGCCGAGCCGGCTCAGCGCGGGCGCTTGACCACCGACGTATCGGGACAGCTGGTCCAGCGAATCCATTGGCACATAGAGCTTGTCGGAACCCGCGCCGCGCTTGCTCGACGCGTATTCCAGTACCAGATACTCGCGCCGCGCTCCGCCGACTGTGCGCTCGGTCATTTCCACGAACCGCCCGATGCCGTGCTGGTCGTGCACGACTAAGTCGCCTGCGGTCAAAGCCAGCGGATCGACGGTGTTGCGGCGTTTGGCGGCCAGCCGTTTGCCGTCGGTGCCGGTCACCCGGTTGCCGGTCAGATCGGTCTCGGTGATGATCACCAGCGCTGCACCCGGCAAAACGAGACCGTCGTGCAGCGGGCCCTTGAGCACCCCGACGACGCCGACCTTGGGCTCGGCTCCGGGCTCCAACATCGTTGCCGGCGTGTCGGATTCGGCCAGCTGCTCGACCACGCGGTGCGCGGTTCCGGTTCCGGGCGCGACGACGGCGGCGACCCCGCCGGTCGATACGTGCGCACGCAGCATGGCGAAGATGTCGTCGATGTCGCGCTGATGGCCGCGAGCCGACGGGGCGGCACGGATGTCCAGCTCGACGGCTGACTCATCGGAAAGCTGGCTCAGCGTCCACCATGGGTGCCCGGACCGGCGGGTGGCGTCCCGCGCCTCGTCGAGTTCGCGGAATCCCGATCCACCGAGCTGCTCGACGTCGATGGGCGAGTCGCCGCCTAACGCAGCCACGGACCAGGACGCCTCGAGGAACTCGCGGCCGGTCTTGATGAGGTCAGCCGCGCGGGTACGCACCTTTTCCGGGTCGCAGACCAACACCGGCGTACCGTCGGCCAGCTGACTCGTCAGCAGCGACAAGTCGTCGGGTTGCAGCACCGGCAGCAACGCCTCCATGCCGTCGACCGGGATACCCTCGGCGAGTTTGGCCAGCATGTCGGCGACGTTGCCGGTGACACCGTGCTCGGGCCGTGGCTGCTGCCGGGCCAGCTCGGCCGCGCGGGCCCGCACGTCGTCGGTCAGCAGCAGCTCGCGGCAAGCGACGGCGACCACGGTGTCGACGCTGATCTCGGGGATCGAGCGCTGGTCGGCGACCGAGAACATCCGCATCTCGGTGACCTCGTCGCCCCAGAACTCGATCCGCACCGGATGCTCGGCGGTCGGCGCGAAGATGTCCAGGATGCCGCCGCGGACCGCGAATTCGCCGCGCCGGCCGACCATGTCCACCCGGGTGTAGGCCAGCTCGACCAGCCGGGCGATCACGTCTTCGAAACCGACCTCGTCACCCAAGGCGAGCGTCAGCGGTTCCAGCAAGCTCAGCCCCGCGGCCATCGGCTGCAGCAGCGAGCGGACCGCGGTGACCAGCACCCGCAGCGGCGGGCCGAGTCGGGCGTCATCGGGGTGGGCCAGCCGGCGCAGCAGCATCAGCCGGGCGCCCACGGTGTCGACACCCGGTGAGAGCCGTTCGTGGGGCAGCGTCTCCCAGGACGGGAACATCGCGGCGGAGTCACCGAAGACACCCCGCAGTTCTGCGGTCAGGTCATCGGCTTCGCGGCCGGTGGCGGTGACCACCAGCAACGGCCCTTGTTGGGCCAGCGCGCCGGCGACGAACAGCCGGGCGCTGGCCGGGCCGACCAGCGCCAATTCGTCAGGTCGATCGGCAGCGACGTCGATGAGTTGCCGCAGCGTCGGCGCGCGCAACGCCAACTCCACCAGCCCCGCGATCGGGGTAACGACAGATTCCGGCCCCGGTGCGGTCATGATGCCGCCATTCTATGGGGCCGCGATCCGGGTCCGAACTTCGTCAATTTCTGGCCCAACACCGTCAAGGATTCGTAAGGGCGGCGGCGTCCGACGAAACTGCGCGCGGACGCTGAAGTCATGACAACACTGCCGGATGTCCTGCCTTCCATAGGCTATGCGGCGGCGCCGCGCTTCCATCCGGCGATCTGGCCGCTTACCACCCATTCCGACGACGAGGGCCGGCTCTGCATCGGCGGGGTAGCGCTGACCGACGTCGCCGACGAGTTCCGTACCCCGACCTACGTGATCGACGAGACCGACTTCCGGTGTCGTGCCCAGCGCTATCGCAAGGCGTTGCGTGACACCGAGGTCGTCTATGCCGGCAAGTCGCTGCTGACCATCGCCGTGGCGCGCTGGGTGCGCGAAGAGGGGTTGGGCGTCGAGGTCTGCTCTGCCGGTGAGCTGGCCACCGCGCTGGCCGCTGGTGTGGAAAAGGCCCGCATCATCATGCACGGCAACGCGAAGTCGCGTGGACGAGTTGCGCGCTGCGGTCCGCTACGGGGTCGGGCGGATCGTGCTGGATTCCTGCGTCGAGATCACCGACCTCGCGGGTTTGGCGGACCGGCGGCAGCGGGTGCTCATCCGGGTGACCCCGGACCTCGACATCCACGGCCACCACGCCGTCACCACCGGGATCAGTGATCAGAAGTTCGGGTTCACCCTTTCCGGAGGCCACGCCGCAGACGCGGTGGCGCAGGTGCTGGCGCACCCCGGCCTGGACCTGATCGGGCTGCACTGCCATCTCGGCTCGCAGGTCACCGATGCCGCGGTCTACGGCGAAGCGATTCGCCGGATGATCGCCGCCATGGCCGACATTCGCGCCCGGCACGGCATCATCCTGACCGAGCTGAACATCGGTGGCGGCCATGGGGTTCCGTATCTGGCCGGCGACCCGGAGCTGTCCATCGACGAACTGGCCCGGGTGATCGAGGACGCGCTGGACACGGCCTGCGCCGCCGAACGTTTCCCTCGGCCGACCATCGTGGTCGAACCGGGCCGGGCCATCAGCGCGCGAGCCGGTGTCACCTTGTACCAGGTGCGCGGCGTCAAGACACAACCCGGCGGGCGCAACTTCGTCGCCGTCGACGGCGGAATGAGCGACAACGCGCGGGTGTCGTTGTATGGAACGAAATACACTGTCGCGCTTGCTAATCGGCATTCCCTTGCGCCGAGACAGCGGGTAACGGTGGTGGGGCGATTCTGCGAGGCGGGCGACGAGATCGCCCGCGACGTCGAGCTGCCGGTCGATCTGCATCCGGGTGACCTGCTGGCGGTGGCCTGCACCGGCGCGTATCACCACAGCATGGCCTCGAACTACAACATGGTCGGCCGGCCGCCGCTGGTCGCGGTGAAGGACGGCCGCACCCGTGAACTGCTCCGCCGCGAAACGACGGCCGACTTGCTAACGCGCGACCGCGGCTAAGAGCTCATTCGTCCTGCAGGTGCGGGTCGGCTTCCAAGTGGGTCAGGCCGTTCCACATCAGGTTGACCAGATGTGCGGCCACGACTTCCTTCTTGGGTTCGCGGGTATCGAGCCACCACTGGGCGGTCATCGACACCGAGCCCACCAGCGCCTGGGCGTACAGCGGCGCCAGGTCCGGGTCCAGGCCGCGACGGGCGAAGTCCCCGGCCAAAATCGAGCTGACCTGACTGACGGCGTCGTTGAGCAGGCTGGAATAGGTGCCCGAACTGATCGACGCCGGCGAGTCGCGGATCATGATGCGAAAGCCGTCGGTGCGTTCCTCGACATAGGTCAGCAACGCCAGCGCCACCCGCTCGACACGCACCCGGGACCGGTTGTTGGTCAGCGACGACGTGATGCCATCCAGCAGCGCCGACATCTCCCGGTCGACGACGACGGCGTAGAGCCCTTCCTTGCCGCCGAAGTGCTCGTAGACGACTGGCTTGGACACGTTGGCGCGCAGCGCGATCTCCTCGATCGAGGTGCCCTCGTAGCCGCGTTCGGCGAACAGCGACCGGGCGATGTCGATGAGTTGATGCCGCCGCTCGCTGCCGGTCATCCGCGCGCGCGGCGCGCGCACCTCTTTCTCCGGCGCTGCCACGCCAACCAGGTTATCGGTTGCACTACAGTCTGACGAAGGCATCAGCGTGCGCGGCCGGTCAGCGGGCTTGCTCGCCGCTGCTGCGTGGTCCGTCGTGGTGTAATCGGCAGCACATCAGATTTTGGTTCTGAGAGTTCAGGTTCGAGTCCTGGCGACGGAGCAACGGTCTATTTCAGCCGCCAGATTCGTCGGCGCGTCCTGAATTGCGCGTGGTTGAGTAATTGTAGGTATGCTTTTTTCGCTGCCGTTAGGCGCCCGTTTGAGGGAGACCGACATGAGGGCGCTAGATACCCAACATCACGACCGAGGCCCTCAACAGACCGGCTCGGAAGCCCGGGCCGATCGCGGCCTCACGATCGCGCACCGTCTGGAGCAGCACGCACTCGCTCACCCGGATAGCCGTGCCTTCTCGTTCGTTGAGGACGGGGGCGGCGCGCACACGCTCACCTGGGCCGAGCTTGCCCTGGGTGCGCGGGCCGTGGCCGCCGTTTTGACGAAACTCCCGCGCACGCAGGAGCAGCCGCGTGCGCTGCTGCTGCTGCCGGACAACGCGACGTTTCTCGACGCGTTGTTCGGCTGCTTTTACGCTGGCGTGTGCGCGGTTCCAGCGCATGTCCCGATCCCGTCGCGGCTCGAGCAGACGTTGCCACGTCTGCGCGCGATCGTTGCGGACGCGCGACCCGATGTCGTGCTCACCACCCGCGAGATACTCCCAGCGCGAGGGCTGGTCCCCGCGCTCGCAGAGATCCCGTGCATCGCGGTCGACGACGTTGTTCTCGGCGCCCGCACCTGTGCGCCGGCGCCCGAGTTAACCATCGCTCTCGAGGATCTCGCCATCCTCCAGTACTCATCAGGCTCCAGCGGCACGCCGCACGGGGTGATGGTCACCCATGCGAACTTGATGGCCAATGAAGCGATGATCGAGGACGCGTTCGGACACACGTCGTCGACGGTGGCCCTGGGTTGGCTGCCTTTCCAGCACGACATGGGCCTGATCGGCTACGTGGTGCAACCGGTGTACGTAGGTTTCGAGTGCGTGATCATGTCGCCGCTGCAGTTCCTCAAGCACCCGCTGCACTGGCTGCACGAGATCACGCACCACCGCGCTAGCAGGAGCGGCGGACCGAACTTCGCCTACGACATGTGCGTCGCTGCCGTGGAGCGCCAGGGCGACAAGAGCCTGGCCGGCCTGGATTTGTCGAGCTGGGACCTCGCGTTCGTGGGGGCCGAGCCGGTGCGCGCAACGACGCTCGACCGCTTCGCGGCGACATTCGCCAGCGTCGGCTTTCGCCGCGAGGCGTTCTACCCGTGCTACGGGCTCGCCGAGGCGACGCTGATCGTAGCGGGCGGGCGGCGCGATGAGCCGCCGACCGTGTGGCGCGACCCGAACGGTCCTGCGCGGGTCAGCTGTGGTCGCGCGTGCACCGGGACCGAGCTCGCGATCGTGGACCGGGCACTCGGTGCTCGCTGCGACGACGGCGTCGAGGGCGAGATCTGGGTACGCGGCCCGAGCGTCGCGGGCGGTTACTTCGGCGACGAGCAGGCCTCGCGCGAAACGTTCGCCGCCACGCTCGACGGCACCCCCGACAATCCCAGATGGCTACGAACGGGCGATCTCGGCTGCATCGTCGACGGCGAGCTGTACATCACCGGCCGCGCCAAAGATGTGATCGTCAAGAACGGCGTCAACTATGCCGCGGAGGACCTCGAAACCACCGTCGAACAGCTGCGCCTTGGATCGCTGCATGCGAACGGATGCGCGGCATTCGGCCACGATGACGGCCTGCACGAGCTGCTCGTGATCGTCAGTGAGATCGCGCGCGACGCGCAAGCGGTATGGAGCGAGGTGGCTGACCAGATCGTTGGTGCGGTCGCTGCAGCACACGGGACGCCGGCTGACTCGGTCGTATTCGTCAACCGCGGCGGTATCCCGCGCACGACCAGCGGCAAGGTCAGGCGCAACGAGTGCCGCGCGCTGTACTCGCGGGGCGAGCTCGTCGAGGTTGCGCGTCACGTGACGAGGGAACGCGCGTGATACGCGGCTACGCGCTCGCCGCGTTTGTAGTTTTCGCACCGCCCGTCGCCGTGATCGCGGCCACGGCATTGTGGTTCGCCGGAGTTGCACCCTCGCGAACCGACCTGATCGTCCTGGCTGTCGGCGCGGCTGCGGCGATACTGGGTGTCGAGTTGGGCTTCCACCGTTATTTCGCGCACCGCTCGTTCACCGCCCGGCCGGCGCTGGTCTGGGTGCTCGGCCCGCTCGGCTCAAGCGCATTTCTCGGCCCGGTGATGTGGTGGGTCGCGACGCATCGCCGCCACCACGCGCTCACCGATCGCGAAGGCGATCCGCACTCGCCGCACTGGCCGTACAGCGGCATGCGCGGGCTGGTGCACGCGCATGTCGGGTGGCTCTTTCGGCCCGAACATACCGCGATGACGATCTCTGCGGGCGAGGTGAAGGACCTGTGGCAAAGCCCGCGCACGGTCTCTCTGCACCGCAGCTACCTCTTGTGGGGAGTGCTGGGACTGGTGATCCCGGCGCTGATCGGGTTCGCCGCCGGCGGCGCGGGCGGTGCGGTCACGGGATTCCTGTGGGGCGGGATGGTCCGTGTGTTCGTGGTCAGCCACGTCACCTGGGCCGTCAACTCGTTTGGCCATGCGCTCGGGGGCCGCGCGCGGATGCCGCACTCGGGTCAGGCGCGCAACAACGTGTGGCTTGCGCTACCCGGCTTCGGTGGCGGCTACCACGCCAACCATCACGACGCGCCGCGCGCGTACACCACCCGGGTGCACTGGTGGCAGGTCGACGTCGGCGGCGCGCTATTGCGCGGGTTGTCGCTGTGTCGGTTGGCCGGTGACCTCAAGCAGCCCACGCTGAGCAAGACGGAGCTCTGAATGCGCGAGACTTACTTGGGCGCCAGCCCGGCTGCGATTCGCCAACACTATGACGTTGGCAACGAGTTCTGGCGGATCTGGCTGGATCCGACGATGACCTACTCGTGCGCGATGTGGGACGAACCCGACGACGATCTCGAGCGCGCGCAGCGCCGTAAGCTCGATTTCCACGTCGCCCAGGCGCGCGCGGCCGGCGCGGCGCGCGTCCTCGACGTCGGCTGCGGTTGGGGCGCCATGCTCACGCATCTGGTGGGTTCGTGCGGAGTCCAGCACGCTGTGGGACTCACGCTCTCCGATGCGCAAGCGGAGTACCTCGGCACGATTGCGCCGAGCAACGTCGAGGTCTGGGTGCGCAGCTGGAGTGACTACGAACCGACCGCGCCGTTCGACGCCATCATCTCAATCGGCGCTTTCGAGCATTTCGCACGTCAGGGCTTGTCGCCGGAGGAGCAAATCGAGGCCTACCGCAGATTCTTCCGCGCGTGCCGCACCTGGCTCAAGCCGGGCGGGCGCCTCTCGCTACAGACCATCGCGTACGGCGACATTCCGCGCGACCGTCCGCTGCGAGACCGCTTTATCGTCGACCATGTGTTCCCAGAGTCGGAGCTGCCACGGCTCGCGGACATCGCGCGCGCCGCAGAGATGGAGCTCGAGATCGAAAGGGTGAGAAGCGATCGCGGCGACTATGTCAAGACGCTGCGCGCATGGTTCGACCAGTTGCGCGCGCGGCGAGCGGACGCGGTCGCGGCGTCGAGCGAGGAGGTGGTCGCCCGCTGCGAGCGTTACCTGCGCATGTTCGCGTACTCGATGGAGCTCGGCGCGTTTACCCTCTTGCGCTTGACCATGCGGCGGATCGATCTGCCGGGGCGATGGTGAATGGGATGAAGAGCTACGAGGAGATCGAAGCGATGCTGGCCGCAAACATCGCGCACCGGACCAAAACGTCAGCCAGCGAAATCGATCGCACGCGCCGGTTCGACCACCTCGGCCTCGATTCCGCGGACGCGGTGGCATTGGTGGGCGAGCTCGAGGATTTCGTCGGCCGTCCACTATCTGCCGCGCTGCCCTATACGTTTCCGACGATTGCGGAACTAGCGCGCCAGGTGGCTGACGGCGCGGGTTAACCCTGCCCTCCGCGCGCACCGACGTTGAGCGAACCGGCGACCGGCTCTGAGTCAACTCCCGCGCGGTTTGCTGCCATTTCTGCCTTGGCGTCGGCCTAAAGGGCTCAGGGTTTCGGCATAGGTTCACGCGCTGCGCCGGCAGACCTGCGTCAATCCTCAACTGCGGCTGAGCAGTGCCGTGGGTCGTCGGCGAACTTCCGCCGATGCGTGACGTTGCCGCGGCACAGAGGTAGGTTTTTGCCGTCGTCGTTTCATACTGCGCCAAGTGAATCGCCGTTTTCGTAAGTCGGCGCCTCAAGCTGTGTCTACCCATGCTGCCAGCATGTTCGCGGCCGAACTTCGCCGACTTCCCGACTTGTTCTTTATTGAAAAGCCCCCGAGAGGTTTACAATCGAGTGCCCGGGGAAAATTAAGGTGGTTAAACTACTTTAAATAGATTCGATTTGTATTTAAATCGACAAATAGGAAAGCAGAGGTTCATCAGATGCTGGAATTGATACCAACGGATGTTGTTCCGCTGCATTCCATGACTGTTGGTCGGTTTCAACTCAGCCAGCGCCTTAGCTGGCGTGATCCCGACGTCGGCGTCACGTTGGTGCTGTCGCAGCCCGCGCTCGATCCCGACTTGTGGGCCGAGTTTTCGCGTGGTGCGCAGGGCAGCTATCGAAAGCATGGTGTCGAGTGCGCCCTCGACGTCGATGCGCTGCGCAGCGGAGCCGACACCATCATGTTTTTCGCCATGATCGACGATGCCGGACGGGTGGTCGGAGGATTACGAGCCAAGGGACCGCTGCGGTCGGCTGACGACTCGCATGCGGTCGTCGAATGGGCGGGGCAGCCCGGCCAGCAGGCGGTCCGCGCCATGATCACAGACCGGATTCCCTTCGGCGTCCTGGAGATGAAGGCAGGCTGGGTAATCGACGATCCAGATCGGAATCGTTCCCTCATCACCGCTTTGGCCCGCAGCGGGTGCCACATCACGGCTCTCCTCGACTGTCAGTTCATGATGGCCACCGCCGCGACACACGTGCTGAACCGCTGGCGGTCGTCTGGCGGCGTGGTGGCGCCGATTCCGGCGGCGCCCTACCCCGACGATCGCTACCAAACCAAGATGATTTGGTGGGACCGGTCCGATTTCATCCGCCACGCCGAGCCCGGGCAAGTTGCGAAGATTCTCACTGAGAACCAACTACTGACCAGGGAAGTCCATCGCGAAAGCGACCTCGCGGTCACTTGGCGGGATGTGGTTTAGGAACCGTCGTCGCGTCCCCGATGATTTGTCGCTCGTCCAGAAAATCCATCGGTATGAAGCGTTGCGCGAGCAGCCTCTCCATCTCCGTCCTGTCGACGGGACGAGACAACAAGAAGCCCTGCGCCCGATAGCAACCGAGATCAAGCAATGCCCTAGCCGCTGCGGCGGTTTCAACGCCTTCGGCAATGACGTCGAGTCCAAACGCGTCGGCCAAGGCGACAACCTGCCGCAAGATCGCCAGATCAGCTGAGTCTTCCTTGAGGTCGCGGACAAATTCTTTGTCAATCTTGAGCGTGTCGACAGGGAGTGACTTCAAATATGTCAAAGCGCTGTAGCCAGTGCCGAAGTCGTCGATCGCGACCTGCACGCCGATCTCCTTCAACCCCGTCAGCGTCTTGTGGGTGGTGTCGATGTCTTTGACTACGACGTGCTCGGTGATCTCGAGGCACACTGTGCTGGGGTCGAGAAGGAACTCGTGGAGCGTGGCGGCGACCATGGCGACAAAGCCGTCCGTGACAAGTTGTGCAGGCGAGACATTGATGCTCAGCACAACGTCGCGTCCCAAGCCGCGGTCATGCCAATAGCTGAATTGCGCACAGGCTGAACGCATTACGAGACGCCCGAGTTTTCCTGCCAAATTGATGGATTCGACCACGCCCATGAATGAGTCAGGCATCAGCAGCCCCCGCGTGGGGTGTCGCCAACGGATGAGCGCCTCGATCCCGAGGATCTCACCGGTGCGCATGTCAAACTCCGGGAGGTAGTGCAGAACCAGCGCGCCGCTGTCGTTTTCGATGGTCCCCTCTAGGTGTAGCTCGATGTCGTTGCGGATCGCGTATTTTTCCGACATCTCGGGGTCGAACGCGGCAACTGCGTTTCCGCCAATGCTCTTGGCTGATACGACAGCCTGATCTGCTTGGCGCAGTAAGTCCGACGCGTTGTCTCTACCAGGTGTGCCAACGGCGACACCAATACTTACCGTGCGGGTGATTGTCTCGCCGTCGACCGCAACCTGCTTGTGAACTCGCGTCTGCAGTTGTTTGGCCAACGCCTCGGCGGCGTCGGCACCCATAGGGGCAGCCGGCACAATGACAAACTCGTCACCGCCGAATCGCGCGATGACCGAGGACACATCAACGGCTTCCTCTAACAGCTGGGCAAAGGCGTCGATGAACCGGTCGCCGGCCTTATGACCGAGGTGGTCATTGACTGCCTTCAAACGGTCAAGATTGAGGAAGACCAATGCGACCGGACCAGGCTGGCCCTCGGCAAGTCGCGCGTCGAGGTGGGCGATCACTGCCCTACGGTTCAGCAGCCCGGTGAGGTCGTCGTGTTCGGCAAGATAGTGGAGTCGCCCTTCAGCAACAATGCGGGCTTGTAGCTGAGCGAAGAGGCTGGCGATCGCCTGCAGTGCGTTCAGCTCCGGCGGCAACCACTCCCGATCGCCGAACTTGACGAAGCCCAAGGTGCCAGTGGTGACGTCCCCGGAAAGCAGCGGCACGCAGGCGAGGGAGACCTCGGGAACACCCCTCCCCTCCTGGATACTGCGTTGATAGTCGGCGTTGGCTGGCTCAGGGCGCAATACGTCGGGCTCTTTGAGGTTCTCGGCCTGCGCGAAAGCCGAGTCGGCGCCGGCGAAATAGATCACACCGATCGGATCAGGGTCGGGAATGTACTCCCGCGGCGGCCATTCAGCGACAAGCACTGTCGCGTGGATCGTGTGGTCGTTGTGGCGCAAAAAGCCGAAGTCGACGCCGAAGCTGCCGACCAAATCACCGAGCACCCGCTGACTGATATCGGCAGAAGTCCCGGCGTCGGCCGCCATCAATTTGGCGGCGGCCGCCGTGACCAAGTCGTCCAGCGATCCGGACATGCGTATACGGTAGCCGGTACTACCGATCCAGCAAACGAACGCGGTCGAAACTGCGGCGGCTGCGCACCGAAGCCGGGCCGCTGACAGCGAATCGCAACACCAAAGCCGGCGATGCGTCGGCGGGTATGCCGACCAGTTTCCGGAATTTCTGCTGCAGGTCGTCAAGCTCGTCGGCGAAAGCCACCGACAACTCGGCGAAGTCTCCGGCATCACGGGCATAGAGGAAGACCGGCGACAGGGGCTGCACGGCGAATCCCTGCTGCTGCGCGGCAATCCACACCGCCTCGACGGCAGCTCCGCCGCGGGCGTAATCGACCAACGCACTTCCAGTCACCGAAACGACGGCTACCGCTGAACTCGTCAACACGCGACGGCGACTGTCCTCGCCTAGGGCGGTCCCCGCATTCCACTCGGCCAGGTGAATCATCACGTCTGGGCGTCGCAAGATGTCAAGCACGGCCAGATCGCCGGGTTCCAGCTCGAGGCTGCTCACATCGATACCGGTGTCGAGACATTCATCGCCGGGCCAGCGCAGCTCAGAAACCATCTCGGCGTGCAGTTGCCGAGTCAGGTAACGTACTCGGTCAGCGGCGGCGAAAATCGTTGCGGCTGCCGCGATGTCGTCACGGGCTGTTACTAGATGCAGTCGAGCACCTTCTCTCCGGGCCACCGAGTCCAGCAGTGCAATCGTGTCGGCGGGAAACGGCCGGGTCGTCCCGAGGCGCCGGTTGGTTTCTCGCGCCAGCATCGGTTGGTACCACCCGGCCAGGTCAGGATGGGCCCCGGCGCGAAGATTCAGCGTCGCCTGAAGCGGCGTGCCGTCAACGTCCTCCAACAGGCTCACCGGTCCCAGCATCTGTCGGCTTGCGGCAGCTACTTTGGCGTTGAAGAGGGCCGCTCCGAGTGCGACCGCACTGCCGCGAAAGCCGACGTCCATCGTCGAGGTATGTTGGGGTGCAAGGCGAATTGTGATGGCATTAGTCGTGGCTTCAATATTCCAGGGCTGTGCGTTGCCGCCGGAGGGCGCGCGCATGGCGGCCGTCGTGATGATGCCCAACAGACCCGGCAACGAAGGATCTGAATATTGTTCTGGGAGCTGGCTATCCACCGCCGTCTCCGGTTCGTCGAGCTCATTGAGCCGACCGCCGACGTCAACGCGGGCTCGGCCGGACCGCAGCTCTTCACCTACTCCGATTCTGCGCACGGCCTCGGCAATCGCCGTCGCACCCAGCACCACATCACCGGCCAACTGGGGCCACGACGACAATCTGCGGTCAATCTCAACCACGGACGCCGCCATGCGTGGCGACAACTGGTCGGCATCGAGAAAGCGCAGCAAGTACGGAACCTTTTCCCGGCTGCTCATGCGCGGAAGCAGCGCAAGATCCAAGTCGCCCAGCAGACCGTGCAGAATAGGACGTTCCGGCCCTAGATCGAAACGCTCCACGTCCACCAAACCGCGATCGCTGGTTGCCATCAGCACCGGAATCCGGCGCGCGCGGGCGCCTTCCCGCACGAGGATCTTCATATCCAACGAATCGCATTCCTCCACAACGACGTCGAGCCCGTCGAGGAACTCGTCGACGGTATCGACGGTCAACCCTGCGGTCAGGACTCGCACCTGTAAATACGGGTCGAGCTCGGCGATCCTGCGGGCGGCCACCTCGGCTTTGTTGATCCCTATGTCGAATACCGTCGCCGGCACTCGGTTGAGGTTGGACAGCTCAAGGACATCGAAGTCCGCCAACCGGAGCTCGCCGCACATACCCTGCGCCGCCAGGGTGTGGGCGATGACATGCCCGACGCTGAGACCCACCACCCCGATGCGCAGCGCGCCGAGCCGGCGCTGCTCCTCGGCAGTGATCAAGTTCCGGTTGCGGTCCAGCCGCACCGCCCGATACGCCCGCGGAGCCAACACCGCCACGGCGGTCCGCCGCCACGGGTAGTACGCCCACCAGCAGGGCTCAGCGACAAGCCCCGGATCGGGGGGTGGCAGCAGCGTCCGCAATTCCTCGAGTTGTCGCTCGCTATCGTCGATGAACTCGACGACGGGATCGGCGCGCAACCGATCCAACTCCGCTTTATCGGCCGGATCTGCGGCGTCCAGAACCAATGCCGTGCAGGACCCCATGGTCATCGCCGTGACTTCAAAGTTGCGCCCGAGCCAATGCCCATGGTGGCAGTACTTAACCCAGCCGACACCTCGATACCTTCCTCCGACACCAGGCGGCGATGTACTCTTTGTCTCTCGCCCAAGAACCAAGGTGACCTGCATCGCTGCCAACAATGGTCACTCCCGTTGTTCGACAATGTAGTCGCTGACGCCGATTAAACGGTGCCCCCATTGCACCGCTTGACGTGACGGCCCCGGCCCAAACGCTTGCCAGATCGGAGGAGACCGTGTCGCGCAGCCTTGACCTGGTCACCTCGTTCGCCACCCAACTGATGGAAGCAACCCCATCGACCGCTGCCTGCGTGAGCGAACAAATTCTGGCGAAGCTCGTAGAGCAACTTGACGTGGACGTGTGCTTCTTGCGCCACAACGACCACCACGCCAGGGTGTCAAGGGTGGTCGCGGAATGGCCGCCGCGACCCTATCGTCCAGACCCCGATCCACTGGCGGTTGCCCGGTTCACCAGCGCCAACCCTGTTTTCGCAATGTGCGAATCGCTCAAGCAACCGACCGTGATGAAAGCAAAGCTTTGGCACTACGGTTACGAAACCCGGGCGAAGGAGGCCCGCACAATCACGTCGCCTTCGGTGGCTGTTGCACCATTGCTTTCGGGGGGCGTGACCACCGGCCTGCTCGGCTTTGGCAAATTCCGTAGCAGCAAGTGGAAACCAGACGAGATCAGCATGCTTGAGGCGATCGCCTCGCTGTTTGCGCAACTCCAAGCCCGCATCACCGCCGAAGAGAAGCTTCGCTACCTCGCTGAGCACGACGACCTGACCGGTCTGCGTAATCGTCGAGCGCTAGCTGACCACCTTTCCGACCGGCTCACCACAGGGCGGCCCGGCCCGGTGGCAATTTTGTATATGGACCTCGACCGGCTGAAGGCGATCAACGACTCTCTCGGCCACAACGCTGGCGATTGGTTCATCAAATTGTTCGCCGACCGGCTTCGCGAGTGCGCCGGCAGTCAGAGCATGGTCGCTCGGCTCGGCGGAGATGAGTTCGTCGTCGTTCCGGATCAGGCGATGCCGATCGACGGGGCGCTATTACTCGCTAATCAGCTTCTGACGATGGTGTGCGATCGGGTGGCGATCTCTGGCCATACGATCACCCGAACCGTCAGCATCGGTGTGGCGGCGGGCGTACCGGGGCGTGACGACAGCGCCGACTTGCTGTGTCGTGCCGACGAGGCCGTCCTGGCGGCCAAGCGCGGGGGCGGCAATCAGGTTGTAGTGTCCGACGACCTCTCCCTGAAAAGGCTGTTCCGCAACGAGATTGAACTGCATCTTCAAGGCGACATCGACCGCGAAGCGCTGTTGCTGCACTACCTGCCCGAGGTCGACTTGCGGACCGGCGGCATCGTTGCCGTTGAAGCGCTCGTCCGTTGGCAGCACCCGACGCGAGGGCTGCTGCTACCGGATTCGTTCATCGGCGTCGCCGAATCGATAAACCTCGCCGATGAGCTTGGCCGATGGGTGCTACGACACGCCTGCGCCGATTTCAGCCAGTGGCGGTCGCGGGGTGTGGGACAAAATGTCGCATTACGCGTCAATGTGTCGCCTCTTCAATTGGCCGGGCGAGGTTTCGTCCATACCGTCGCCGCGACCATCGAAGAGTTCGGTATTGATGCTGAATCGCTCTGCCTCGAGATCACCGAGCGCGCAGTCGTACACGACATTGAAAGCACACGGCGAACCCTCGCGGAGTTGAAGGAGGTCGGGGTCCAGATCGCCATCGACGATTTCGGCACCGGTTACGCCGTTCTCTCGCACCTGAAATCACTTCCGGTCGATATTCTCAAGATCGACGCAGGGTTTGTGCGTGACCTCGGCAGCAACGCCAACGATCTCGCGATTATCCGCGCGATCATCGGACTGGCTGAGGCATTTAACCTCCAACTGGTCGCAGAGGGCGTCGAAAACCCCTCCGCCGCACTGACTCTGATGCAGCATGGATGCCACCTTGCACAGGGGTTCTTATTCTCCCGGCCGATCCCCAGCAGCGCGATGGAGACTTTACTGTCCTCGCGCTGGATTTCGATGCCGCTCCTCGGGAACAAGGATGCATTGGCGCAGGCGGTGACCTGACGCAACGCCGGCGCCCAGGAGTCTCGGCAGCAGCGGTGTCTCAATTCGTCCGCTGGACGTCTCGGCCGACGCCTACCGAATCACTGCTTTCCGCGGCCTCGATGCTCACGACCTCCCTGGTTGACAACGGGGCCTTACCCGATAGTGCCATTTGCCGCGTCGACGATCTCTCGTCGGCTCGGCAGTAGTCATGCGTTCTTGGCTTACCAGGATCGAAACCGCCGCCTGCCAATGCCCGGAACCTACAATACTTCTAGTTTGTGACCGGTTGCTTTGCCGACTATTGGTATGTATTCTTCCGAACAGGTAGATCATCGGTATATAGATAGGCCGCACCCAGGCGCCACCGTAGTCCGCGGCGCGCCTCCGGATCGGCCTGTTTCCACTAGGAGGTGGCGTGGGACCTTAGGCAGACGGCGGCTGGCGCGCTGAGGTAGCAACTGGCTCGCGTTCCAAGGATGACGCAGCCAGAGCTTCGGCAGAGCCCGGCCGGCGGCGATGGCGACCACCAAAAGGGTTTCCTCGATGTTGAAACCAACTCAATCAGATTTTCCGGTCCCGCGGCGGGACGACATCGTGGTCGGGTCGCATCGTTTTGTACAACTTTCTCTCGCTCTGCTGCGAGACGCGCAGCACTTCAAGTACGGATTGGCAGCCGAAACATGACCAGCGTTTCATCTTCAGACTCAACCGAATTGGGATACAGCGTGCCGGCGCTCAAGCCGGTAGAACCCATGGGAACAACCGAGCGCCCGCTCACTCTGCACTCTCGTTCGCGCCCGAGAACTTCGACCGCCGCAGATCCGACCGTCAGCCTGGTTATTCCGGTCAGGAATGAGGCGCGCAACATCGGCTGGGTGCTTGAGCAGATCGTCGATGAGGTAGCCGAAATCATTCTCGTGGACGGTGATTCGACCGACGTCACGCTCGTTACCGCCCGGCGATGCCGCCCCGACGTCCGGGTCGTGAAGCAGCAAGGCCCGGGCAAAGGTAACGCGTTGCGCACCGGCTTCCTGGCTGCCACCGGCGACATCATCGTCATGATGGACGCGGACGGCAGCATGTCGCCCAGCGAGATTCGCCACTATGTGCATTTCCTGGCCAACGGCTACGACTTCGTCAAGGGGTCGCGGTTCATCAGCGGCGGATCGTCGTTGGACATCACGCGGTTCCGGTCGCTCGGCAACCGGTTCCTGCTCGGGGTTTTCAACTCGTTGTATCGCGGGCACCTGACCGACCTCTGCTACGGATTCTGCGCGTTCGACCGTCGCTACCTCGAACACCTCAACCTGTCGTCGACCGGGTTCGAAATCGAGGCCGAGATGACCGTGCGAGCCATGCAGGCGGGTTTGCGCATCGCTGAAGTGCCCAGCCTCGAGTTACCCCGCCGAAGCGGCGAGTCGAACTTGCACGCGATCCGTGATGGCATCCGGGTCCTGCGAACCGTATTGCGCCATCACGGCTCGGGTGTTTCGGGGCATCTCTACCAGGCGGCGCGACAGGCCGCGGGGCGACCGGCAGTGGCTATGCAAGCCGAGGTGACCGCATGACGGGCACTCGGTGACACCTCGTCAGAGGCCGAAACTGACCATGGGAGCAACGCACCTTTGAGTCCGATGGACATTGTGATCGTGGGTTCTGGTCCGTCGGCTGCTGCAGCTGCCTTGGCGCTCGAAGGTGTCCGCGAGGCAAAAATCACGGTCTTGGATCTGGGCACCCAGCTCGAGAGCGGGCGACAGGCTGCCCGGACCGCCATGGCAAACACGTCGCCAGATCAGTGGCGCTCGGAGGACGTGGAATTGATATCCGCACCTCCGAAAGCCGGGTCGTTTGGCCGGCTTCCAACCAAGCAGATCTACGGATCGAATTTCGTGTTCGAGAACTCGGGCCAGCTTGATGACATCGACACGGACGGAGAAGCCAACCCTCTAGTGGTGTCAGGGGCCTACGGCGGCTTCTCGAACACGTGGGGGGCGCAGCTGATGCCGTTCTCGACCGGGACGTTTCAGACATGGCCGATATCACGTGTGAACATGGAGCCGCACTACCGCCAAATCCTTCGGCGCATACCGTATTCGGGCGAGTCCGACGACCTCGAAGAGACCTTTCCGTTGATGGGCACCCCCGACCGTCTGCCCAAAGTCACTGTACGCACGTCATCGGTGCTGCAGAGGTACGAGCGGCGTCGGATCGCGGTGCGGCGACACGGGGTAACGGTTGGGCATGCGCGCCTCGCGCTCAAGGGATCGGCATGTCGACGTGTCGGCCTTTGCATGACAGGCTGTCCGGACCAGCTCATCTACTCCGCGTCGCAGAGTTTCGATCAGCTGAGGGCCAATAAACGGGTGGACTATCGACCCGGGATGCGGGTTGACCGCATCGAGGAGGACGCGGTGGGCCGCGTGTCGGTTCACGTCACCGAAGTCAGCACCGGACAGCGGCGGACTTTCGGTGCGGATCGGGTACTTATCGGGGCCGGAGCTATCGGCACGACAAGGATCGTGGCGGGGTCGTTGGGGCTTACGGATCGCTCCATCATGCTGGCGGAGTCAGCACAGTTCTTGATGCCGTTCATGTCGCTGAGGCCGGTTCCCGAGCTCACCCAGGACGGCCAGTTCACTCTCAACCAGTTCAATCTCTTCATCACCTTCGACAGCGACGGCAAGGAAGCCGCACTCGTCCACTGCTACCCCTATAACGACATCATGTTGGCCTCGCTCCCAGGCCTTTTGACCTCTGGCCCGCTCCGCGCAGTCACAACTTCCGGTCTTCGGCGGCTGACTGTCGGCCTCGGCTACCTGCCGTCATGGGCCTCGCCTCCAGTCGAACTTCGCATCGGCCGACCGAAGACCGACGAATCGCTGCCACCAATCCGGTTGGGGGCAAGCGAAAATGAGGCGACGCAGCCGATGCTGAATCGGGTAACCCGCCAACTCCGGCGGTGCGGTCGAGCACTCGACCTTCATCCAATACCAGGTCAAACGAAGCTCTCTGGACCCGCCAAGAGCTACCACTACGGCGGATCGTTCCCCATGCAGACGAAGCCTTTCGGCGAGTTCGCCAGCGACCTACACGGTCGAGTAGGCCCATGGCGCAACGTGCACCTCATCGATGCCTCGGTATTTCCGACCGTCGCAGCGACTACGTTCACGTTGACGATCATGGCGAACGCGCATCGAATCGCCACTGAAACGATGCGAGGACAGCGATGATTTCGTCACGGGTGGCGATTACCGGTGCGACCGGTTATCTGGGATCGGTACTGTCGGAACGTTTTTCGAGTCGTGGCAGCGAGGTCGTGGCGCTTACGCGACGGCGCCCGGAACGCGCAGTCAGCGAGTGGCGTCACTTCGAACTCGGCCGACCCGTCGACGCGGAAATCTTCCAAAACGTGGACGTGCTGATCCACGCTGCATGGGTTCTGAGCGGCAAGGATACTAGCCAACTTTGGCGCGAGAACGTGATCGGATCTCGCAGGCTCATCGAAGCCGCCGTGACCGCCGGCGTCCAAAAAATAGTGTTCGTTTCCTCGATGTCCGCGTACTTCGGGACACGACAAACGTACGGATTGATGAAGCTCGCCGTAGAACGCACTGCCCTGGACTTAGGCTGCGCGGTGGTCCGTCCGGGTCTCGTTTACGGGAAATCGCCCGGGGGCATGGCTGGCACGCTGCGGAAGATCTCGCATCTACCGCTCTGGCCGCGCTTTAAATCCGCGAAACTCTTCCTCGCACATGAGGACGACGTAGCGCAGGCCATCGCAAAGGTCGTTGACCACTACGAGGAGCTGTCGGGCAACGTCTTGGGACTCGCCAATCCGCAGCCGCTCGACCTGCCTTCGATCCTCGCCGGGCTGTCGCCCGAGTACAAGCGCCGACTTAGCCTGCGAGTTCCCGCAGTTCCGGTCATGGCCGTGCTACGGCTGCTCGAGGGCGCGGGCGTCCCGTTTCCATTTCGATCCGACTCGCTGCTCGGGCTGATCGAGTCCACCGATTTATTGCCTGGCCACGACCGTCTCGTGCAGCACGGCGTCGAGTTCCGGAGTCTCGAGGGCTCAATGCGGGACTAAGCCACCGGGTCTCCGGCTCGCGCCGCTCCGTGCGCAAGGCAGTCCCACCGTCGCCAATTAGCGTGGGCCCCAGAACACCTGCGGTCTGACATGCCCGTGATATTATGACTAAATGTATGGTTTGGTGCGGAAAGAATACTATAAGTGATGCAGGTCGTCGCACCCTGTCGCCCCCATAGGGCAGGTAGGAAAACTGTCGCATCCCTTTCGCGACGTTGGGGTGTCATGGTTCTCGCTGCCATTGTTCTGAGCGCCTGCGCGACGTCGAAGGCGCCAGCTGGCCCACAGCCCGCCTCGGCGGACACCGGCCGGACATTTGCCACGTCGGCGCAGGTCCTCGAGGCGGTCAAGGCGGCCCAAAGCATCAACGATGTGCCCAGTTCGGTGGGCTTCCTGACCAACGCGGACTGGCCTGATGTTACACGGCAGTTCGACTGCCACTCGGTCGACGACGTTCCCGCCAATGTTGTCGACCCCACCAGGACAGTGTTCGGGGAATGTGCATCTGGTGCTGAACACGGCACCAAGCTCATGGTTACTTTCGGAGATTCCCGTGCCGGGATGTGGGGGGCGGCGCTCGAAGATATCGCTGCCAAGAACGGCTATAAGCTGCGGAGCTTCCACATGGGCAACTGCCCGGTCCTCGATCTCCACTTCTTCGGATATGAGAAACGAACCCCGGATGAGGACTGCTACCAGTTCCATCAGAGCGCGATCGCCGCGATTCGAAAACTGCATCCAGATCTTGTCATGGTGACAAGCTTCAGCACCCATATGCTCGTCGACCTAAGCCAGCCGACCGCCGACCAGTGGGAGAAGGGCTGGGAGTCGACCTTGAGGGAACTGACCCAACCCGGGACACGTTTAGTGATGTTCGGCGACATACCAGACTGGGAGAAAGACGACGCGCACTGCTTGGCGGGCCACGTCATGGCAGTCCAGAAGTGCAGCGTGCCGAAATCGAAGGGTTTGCCGTCCGGAAATCTCGACGCCGAGCGGGCCGCTACGTCGGCTGCTGGGGCGCTGTACATCCCCACCGTGCAGTGGGTGTGCGCGGATCGCTGCGAACCCGTCATCGCCGATAGACGCGTTTATCAGGACCGATTCCACTTCACCAACTCGTATACGAAATATCTGACCGGCGCAGTCGATCAAGCACTGCGACCGGCACTTACCTAGGTGGCGACGATGGACCTGCTGTCGACCTCGCATGCCGTGTCGGTTCTTGGCTGCTAGGTTCAGCCCGACTCTCTTGAGGACCGCAGTATGACTCGCAATATTTCGCGCCGAAGATTTCTGCACGGCGCCAGCGGCATTGCGGCTGCCAGCGCGCTGTCGGGATCCATTGCGGCTGCGGGCATCCCGAACGGAAAGGCGATGAGCGACCCCAGTGTCCCTCCCGGTGTGAAATTTCGTGGAGTCAACTTGGCCGGCAATTTCACCAGGACGACAGCTGCTGACGGCAACGACATCTGGGCCTCGCTGTGGGGGGTCTGGGACTGGGGCGGTTTTATTGCGCTACAGCTGGACGACATTGCCAGAATCGGCAACACGGTCCGCGTCATCGGCAACACGCTGGTCATGGCGTTGGGACGCATCACCCTCAGCCAGTACCTTGCCCGATGGAAGCAATTACTCGACCACGCCCAATCGCTCGGGCTCTTTGTCTACCCGTGTGGCGGCGACCTAGGGCACTGGGGCAACTACACACGGGCGCAATCCGCCGAGGCCTACACACAGCTCGCTCAGCTGCTGAAGAGCTACCCCAACGTCATCGGCGTTGACATCGTCAATGAGGCGTCGCAGCCGCTGGAGCCGGTGGGCTGGACGTACAACCAGCCTGAACCCGTCGCTGACCTGCTGACCGAGCTGGGTAGCATCGTCCGGTCTGTCGGGCTGCCTATCACCTATTCCCGCGGCATCGCGACCAGCAGCGGGTGGACGCTGGACTACTTCGCCGACCACTTGGGCGATTTTCTTGACTTCCATGTGTACTACTCGCCAGGGGCCACAGACTCTTTCCAGGCCTTCGATCTTGGCGGTGCCAACAAAAAACTGATCATTGGGGAGTTCGGCATCAACACCACATCCTCACCCGACGATCGAGCCGCTTATTACAACGCCATGCGCGTCATGTGCGCCAACGATCCCCGTTGCTTCGGCGCGCTTGCTTGGTCCGCCTACGACCTTGGCCCGACAAACGACTTGCAGTGGGGCTTGTTCGACGAACAGCGGCAGCTGCGTACCGACATCGGCCAACCGTTCTCCACATTCCCGGTGCGGTTGTGATTTCCCCACGATGCCCTAGCTGTGTCGCGCTAAGGCTGGTGTCTTACTGGTGTCCTTCTGGGTCGTTGCACGTGGCCGGCAAACTGCGCTCATGAGCTACTCACGGCGTGTGGTTCTGATCGCGTCGCTGGCGGCCACCACCGCGCTGGCGCTGACGCTCGGTCTTACCGATCCGGCGCCGCCCCTGAGCTACCCGACTCGGTTCTTCGTTTGGAATCTGGCGTTGGCATGTATCCCAGTAGTCTTAGCGACTAGTTTCGCCGTTGTGCGCCAGCGTATTTGGTTGATCCCGTTGGGGCTGGGTTGGCTGGCGTTCCTGCCTAATGACCCGTATTTGGTGACCGACTTGGTGCACCTGCGCAGCGGCGTCGAAGTGTGGCGCCACGTCATGCAATACGGGATCGCAGCCTGGACCGGCGTCATGCTCGGGGTGGTGTCGATGAATCTGGTATGTCAACGGATCGAGCGCGAGTTCGGTGCGATAACAGGATGGATCACGGCAGTCATATCGGTCGGTCTGTCCGCGATAGGTGTGGTGATCGGGCGGTTCCAGCGGTTTAACTCCTGGGATTTGGTGACGCAGCCGGGCGCGGTGGCGGCGACGACGGTCGATTGGGTGCGTTCGCCGTTCGCCTACGTCCAGCCGACCGGTGTCGCGCTTGCGGTTGGGGCCTTCTTCGGGCTGGCATATCTAACGCTGTGGTCCGTTACCACCTCTTCCTCTGCCAGCACGCGCGTCGTGAAAGCACGAATGATCCGCGCCGGACAACAGCTCCTCACGGGCGATGACCCCCAACCCGACGACCTCCGCCGAACCCTCGAAGAGATCACTCGACCCGACGGTGTGCACTGAACCGACGCAAGGCGAACATCTATCGGGCTTCCTCCGCGCGATCAGCGGTCTGGCCCCGCCGATTACCGCAGGTCATTAGGTTCTACCGACGCTATCAGGAGACTATAAGTTTCCGAATCAGGCTTTTATATGCCAAAATGTATGTATGCGACCGCCCCGCCTGCAACATCGGTATGTTGACGAGGGCGCACGCACGCGGCACTCAGTGAACCGGATCGGCTACTACCGCACGAAGGTACGCGAAGCCTGGGCCAGCGGAACACTGCGGGACGAGTGTTGGCGGTTTCTCGTGCTCAATGTCAAGCGGGCTTGCGAGGTGCTCTTCGGCTATGTCCGGCTGTCGAAGGCGGATCGGAGACTGAACGTCAAGGACGGGTTCGCCGATCACCGCCTGGCGCAGGGTCACCATCGGAGCAAGCCCGAGCACCTTCAGAGGATCGTTGCCGCCTATAAGGCCGCGAAGCTCGCCCAGCTCGAGGCGGCGGAGGCGTTTTCGATTCGAGGGTTGTGGGCCGAATGGATCCCCGCCCACTACAAGAGCCTCATCGCTGCGCTCGAGGCCGAGGACCTCGCGTCGCTCGGTCGGCTCCTGGAAAACCTCTTCCAAGAGCCGTGCACCACCGGGCTGGGCGCGTACGAATACTACGTCCGTTATCGCTCACCATTCGGTGCTCCTTACATCAAGTACGTCTGGAGCACGTATCGCGACAAGCTCGCCGCGTTGGGCTTCGATCCTCGCAACGTGGCCGTCGCTAATGTCGGCAACCAGGTGGGCGTCGGGCTCGACGGCAACATCATCCCGATCGAAGCCCTGCGGCATGCCTATCACGCCGTTGAGATGAGCGAGTTGCTGCGCGACGTGCCCGAGGCCGTCTGCGTCGAGATCGGCGGCGGCGTGGGTGACCAGCCGTACCAAGTCGCGCGGATCGCCGGCGAGCGGATCGCCAAGTACGTCGTGTTCGACATCCCCGAAGTCGCGGTACTCAGTTCGTACTTCCTGATGTCGGCGCTGCCTGAATGCCGCATACGGCTGTTTGGCGAGGGGCCGATGTCGGTCGCTTCGAGCGAGGAGTATGACGTCGCCGTATTTCCGCATTTTGCCATCACGCAATTGCCCGATGCGTCGGTCGACCTCTTCTACAACTCGTGCAGCTTTTCGGAAATGGACGCGGCGTCGTCGCGGGCGTACTTGTCGGTGATCGATCGAGTCTGCCGGCGGTATTTCCTGCACGACAACCACGACGTCGTTTTCAAGTTCAAGAACCACGACGGCACGGAGTCGACGAACATCATCGGTTCAGAGCTAGTTCCTGACCCGGCTACGTTCAAGAGGGTATTCAAAAAGCCTCGCGTTCATTGGTTGCCGGAGGATCGACCTAACGCACACTACGAATACCTGTACGAGAAAATTCGGCCCAGCGTGCTTGCAACTCCGGAGTCGTGAACGGGCCGCCAGTATGCAATTCAAAGCGGTATTGCTGCGTCGTCAACCATCGGATAACCCATTGCCGAGCCGAAACATTTTAGGAGTAATGAGCAAGAGAATATCGATGCGCGAGCTCTTCACCCTGTGGCGCATTAACGATTACGACCTGGCTAACCAGCGATTGAGGTCGTGATGGCGGATACGGCGACGGCAAATGGCGACGTAACCATCGCGTCGCAGGATGCCGCCGTCGACCGTCGCTCGCGAACCCGCGATGTCACCGCCTCACCGGTGGCGAAACACCGCGATGGCCGCGATCACTTCCGTCCGGACATCGAGGGCATGCGTGCCATTGCGGTGGGACTCGTGCTTTTGTTCCACGGCTATGGCAAGCCCTTCACTGGCGGTTTCGTCGGTGTGGACGTCTTTTTCGTGATCTCCGGGTTCGTGATCACCAGCCTGCTTCTTCGCGAGCAGATCAAGGATGGCCGGATTTCGGTCTCGGGCTTCTACGCCAGGCGAGTGCGGCGCATCCTGCCTGCGTCGGCCCTGACGATGCTGGTCACGATCTTCGCGTCCTATCAGCTGCTCGGCTGTATCTCCGGCGACGAAATCGCCAACGATGCTAAATGGACAGCTGTTTTCATGGCGAACCTCCACTTCGCCCTGGTCGGGACCGACTACCTCGGATCGCAACTGCCACCGTCACCGCTTCAGCACATGTGGTCGCTCGGTGTCGAGGAGCAGTTCTACCTGGTATGGCCAAGTATTTTTCTGTTGCTGGTTGTGATCATTCGCCGATCGCGGCGCCGCAATGTATTTGGTGTGCTCGCAACATCGCTGCTGATAATCATCGGCGCTTCGCTTGCGTGGTCGATTATTCAGACATCGTCGAACGCGACTTGGGCATTCTTCTCGCCCCTGACTCGGGCTTGGGAACTTGCACTGGGAGCTTTGATCGCAGTGGTTGGGCCCGCGGTTTCACGAGTGCGTACCTGGGTTTACCAGGTGGCCGCGCCTTTAGGCTTAGCTGGGATCGTAGTCAGCGCGCTGACCCTCACGCCGTCGATGCGGTATCCCGGTTGGGCAGTGGTCATCCCCGTGGTGAGTAGCGCGCTGCTGATCTGGGCGGGATGCGGCAATCCGCAGACGGTCATCGGCCGCGCTCTATCCGTTCGACCGATGCAATGGTTAGGGGCGCGGTCCTATTCGCTTTATCTATGGCACTGGCCGATTCTCACGGTCGCCGCCGAATATGCCGGTCATCATCTTAGCAATTGGCAAAATTCAGCTTTGCTTTTGGCTGCGGTCGCGGCATCAGCTGTCACATTTCGGCTGGTTGAGAATCCCGTTCGCAACTCCCGCGTCATGAAGGCTCGGACAGGACTGACTCTGGCGATCGGAATCGTATTGATTCTGTCGACAATCGCCGTAGCACAGTGGCAGATTGCTTCGAACTCCGGAACCTGGAATCCGTTAGTGGCGACGAATCCGAGCCGGACAGTTGCCACCAGGGCGCAGGTGCTGGAAGCCGTCAAGGCGGCCCACAGCATCAACGTTCTGCCCGGTTCGGTGGCAGCTTCGCTGCCGACCGCGTCTACCCCAGCGGATCAAGCTAAGGCCACAGGACGATTCGACTGCCAGAAGATCGCGCTCCCCGCCAACTTCGTCGACTTCTCAAAGTCAGAGTTGGGGCACGAGTTCGGCCAATGCGCAGCCGGTGATGAGCACGGCACCAAGCTCATGGTCATATACGGCGAGTCCCGTGCCGCAATGTGGGGGGCGGCACTCGAAGGCGTGGCCGCGAAGAACGGCTATAAGCTACGGACGTTCTATATGAATGGCTGTCCAGCTCTCGATCTCCATTTCATGTCGTATCAGACCCATGCGCCAAACGACGAGTGCTACCAATTTCACGAAAGCGCGACAGCCGCGATTCGAAACCTGCATCCCGATCTAGTCATCACGACGAGCTACAGCACGCAGATGCTCGCCGACGGGAGCCAGCCGACCGCCGCTCAATGGCAGGAAGGCTGGGAGTCGACCTTCGGTCAGCTGGCGCAACCCGGAACACGGTTTGCGATGCTCGGCGATCTACCCACATGGGAAAAAGACGATGCCCGCTGCCTCGCAGCCCATGCCAGTGCCGTCCAGAGATGCGCCGTCCCGATAACCAAGGCCAAGTCAGAAAATCTCGAAGCCGAGCAAGCCGCCGCATCCGCAGCCGGAGCGCTGTACATCCCCAGCCTGCCATGGGTGTGCACTGATCGTTGCGAGCCGGTCATCGCCGATATGCGGGTGTACAGCAACCGATTCCACTTCAGCAAGGCATACGCGGTGTACCTGACCGGTGCGGTCGCCGAAGCACTGCGACCGGCACTTGTCTAGGTTGGCGACGGAGGACACCAGATGAGGATCTTCGAGGCTACGGACTGCTACCCGCCCCCGCTGGTCGGGGGCCGCGACCTCGCCGTCCAGTCACTCTCGCGTGAGTTGGCGCGCCGAGGCCACGAGGTCGACGTCCTAACTTTGGCCGGGCCGAAGGGACCACGTACCGAGCGTGACGGTGATGTGCGAGTACACCGGCTTGCCGGGTGGGGCCGCGTTCTGACTCCGCTCTATGCCGACCCTGAAAAGCCTTTCCACCCAACGCTTCCCGACCCGGGCTTGGTTCGCCAGATTTCCAAGCTCCTCAAAGAGCGGCAGCCGCAGATTGTCCACGTGCACTCATGGCTTCTCTACTCGTTGCTGCCGTTGCTGCCGTCGTCGGAGACCCGGCTGGTCGTGTGGGTGCACGATTATGGCTTTGTCTGCTCTAAGAACACCTACGTTCACCGCGGTGGCGCGTGTACCGGCCCCGGGTACATGAAGTGCGTCTCGTGCTCGAGCGAGCAGTACGGCGCGCCCAAGGCTGTCGCACTCACCACGGGGCTGGCTGCGATGAAGCCATGGCGCGGACGTGTCGATCGCTACGTCGCGAACAGCCAATTCGTCGCCGACGCCTCGGCGCCACTGCTGGCGGGCAGCGGCGAAAAGATGGACGTAATCCCACCCTTTGTCCCCGATGAGGCATTTCACGCCGGACAAGAACCGCGGCCGGGCTTCGTGCCGCCGGAAGGCGAGTACCTCATGTTCGCCGGCGCGCTTGGACCGCACAAGGGCCTCGACGTCCTGCTGGAGGCATGGTCAGGCCTTCAAAACAGGCCGCCGTTGGTCTTGGCCGGGATACGTCGATTCGACACCCCGAGCTCGTTTCCCGCCGGGGTCATCGCTGCCGACAATGTCCTCCCCCGCGAGGAGGTCCTGCGCGGGTTTGGTCACTGCCTTGCGGCAGTCGTGCCGTCGGTCTGGCCGGAGCCCTTCGGCCTTGTCGCCGCGGAAGCGATGGCGGCGGGAAAACCGGTAGTGGCGTCGGCGGTCGGTGGGCTGGCCGAACTGGTGCAAGACGGCATCACCGGGATCCACGTGCCGCCGGGTGACGTCTCGGCGCTGCGAAACGCGCTGGCGCGCATCATCACCGACGCGCCCTTGCGCGCCCAATTGGGAGCCGCGGGGCGCGAAAGGGCAAGGGCGTACTCCATAGACAGCGCGACGACAGCGTGGGAGCAAGTCTTTAGCGACGTGCTTAAAACACGGACCGTAGAGTCGGGAATGCGAGGGCACCAGTGAAGACCGCAAGCGTAACCGTGAACTGGGGCCCGCCCGGCGACACCATCGTGGCGCTGCAGAGCCTGGCATCGATGACGCGGCCCCCCGATTTCATCATCTGCATAGACAACGGCTCCCCTGCCGCGGACATATCCCAATTGCGGGCAGCCATGCCGAAAGACACTGTGCTCATCGCACTCGACGACAACATCGGCCTGGCCGCAGCACACAATGTGGGCATGGAATATGCCCTGTCCCACGGTGTGGACTGGACGCTGCTTTTGAACAACGACGCGATCGCCACGCCAGAATGCCTGGACCGATGCATCGCCGAGGCGACAGCTGACCCGCGCATCGCGATTGTCGGGCCGGCCGTCACTTTCACCGATGAACCACATTTGCTGTGGTTCGCGGGAGGCAACGTGAGCGACCGGTTCGCCTATCCGCGTCACCGCGGCCTGCGCGAACCCGCGGCATGCCCGCCGCCGAGTTCAGACGTCGGTTATATATCCGGCTGCTGCGCACTGCTGTCGTCTGAGGCATTCCGATCGGTCGGCCCGTTTCGGTCTGACTACTTTATGTACTACGAGGAAACCGAGTGGTGCCAGCGAGCCAGGGCTGCAGGGTGGAGGGTTCGTTACCTCGGCGAGGTTCTGTGCACGCACGCCGTCAGCGCCAGTGGAGGCGCACGCGGAAGCCTGGGGCTCACCGAAAACACGGCCTACTACCTGGCGCGCAATCCTCTGCGGTTCGCTCTAGAAACGCCGCAGACGCTGCACCGACTCACGCGGGTGATCGGAATAATGGGCGTGTATGGAGCATTCAACGCTTGGCGCACCATCAAGTCCGGCCAGCGCGCGGTCGCGTCGGCGTACATAGAAGGACTCCGCGACGCATTCCGCGGACGAATGGGCAAGCGACCGGGCGCGTAGCCGAACCGGTCGGGCGGTCACCCCGCCTTTGATGGATACGAATGCGGTACAGGAGATTTCGGCGACCCTTCGGGCATCCCAAGTCGGTTGATCAAACCCTCGTAGGCACTGGCGGTGTGTTCCCAGCTGTGGTGATCACGGTAGCGGCGCCCACACAGCTGCGGTAGCCCGCGAATGGCGTCTCGCAGCGCTTTCGGATCACGCGGCGGCACCAGGATCGCGCCCTCGTAGTCGGCAACGGCTTCCGGTAGACCGCCGACCGCCGTCAGCACCAACGGCAGCCCATTGGCCATGGCAACGCTGGCGGGAGAACTCGCCGACGAACGGTGATATGGCAGGACGGCGGCGTCGGCGCCGGCGAAATATGCGGATACTTCGTCGTCTTCGACGAACCGGTTCACCAGCGTGATCCGGGAGCGATAGCGGCTGCCCTCGATGAGCCGGATCGGCAGGTCCCAGCCTTCCCACGTCTCACCGACCACCGTCAACCAATACTGAGCCACCTCGTCGTCATCGAGCATCTCGAATGCTTCGACCAGATCCTCCAGACCCTTGTAAGGACGGATGATGCCGAAGAACAGCAGATTGATGACCCCCGCAGGCGGATCACGGAGCGGAAGCGACGGAGAGTCGTCGTCCGACGTGAAGTGGTCGATCGGCCCATGGGGAATGACGACACATGGGCGGTTTCCGATGCCGTAGCGTTCGCCGATCGGCTCTCGGTCCACTTCGGAATGAACCACAAAGGCATCCGCCAGACCGAAGAACGGCCGGCCCAGCAGCCGCACCCACGCTCTGGCGAGCGGTATCCGTTGCTCTGCGGTGTCGAGCACCTCGTGAAACTCCACGACTACCCGGATTCCGAGTAGCCGGGCGAACAGCGCAAAGGCGAGGTAAGTATGCAGCACCGAACCGGTCCACCACTGGAAGACGACCGTGTCGGGCCGCCATGCGCGGAGGCGCCACATGGCGCGGGCCAAATTCGCCCCCCAGAACCAGTCAATCTCGCCCATTACCGCGACATTCCGGTCAAGCTCGAGACGGGTGGAAACCGACCCCACCCGTGACCGACCGGGATACAGGAAAGTTGGAATGAGTTGACGCATCGGGATGGTGGCCACCGCGAAGCGCTGGGCGAGGGCGTTGGTCAGCTGAAGCGTGTAATAGCTCATCGCGCTGAGCAAGCGGGTACCGGCACCGATGACGAGTACCCGGGGAACGCCCACCACCTCTGAATGTGCAGCAGAGCCAGCACGGCGGCCGCGAGCCCTGCTCTGCCCAAAAGGACTGTAATCCAAAGGCATGCTTTTCAAACCTCTGTGTCGGTGGGCTTGTGGTCGAACGAGAATCGGAGAACCACGACAGATCGGCGAACGTCGGATTCCTCGTCCCGCAGCGATTTTGCAGGCCTATTCGGCTTCGGTGCGCTATGTCTAACACCAATAGTGAGCTTCTTCGCCCAAGCCACTGCCCAAGCACGGAGCTCTTCGACTGCAGCCGACAATTGCGGACGGTGGAGTCCGCCAATGGACAGTGCTACTGCAACGCCCCCCAACACCTCGCCAAAAGGTTGCCGGGAAAAGCCTATTGGCGTGGCCGCGAGAAGTACCCCGGCGCACGTCGCCACGACGACGCTAATTCCCACGCTGGCAAGCAGCCGGTCAATCCATGACTGAAGTTCGGGAAGCGCTGCGCACACGAAGGACCAACCCGGGACCACGAACACCATGAGCAGGCCCAGCACTACCTGAACTACATGCGGGACACGCAGCGGCGCAACCGCATTCCCCAGGTAGCCAGTTGCCGTCGCGATGCTGGCACAGCCGGCGGCATACAACGTGAAAAACCACAGGCGGCGAGGGGGTTTCGTCACTCTTGTTTGGCCCGGGCGAAGCAAGACGAGATTCATGTGCAGGTACCACTTTCGATCTGGGAGAGGTCATATATCTGGATGGGTCCGGCATCGTAGATCAACTTGATGCAGGGATCGGATGAGAACTTCTCCAGGCCTCGCGCCGGGAACGAATGAAGGTACTGACGGGCCTCGGGCTCAACCGGGTCGAAATAGTAATCGGGTACTTCTGGCGCCGCGCGTGTCATCCGCCAATTGACCAGGACGTAACGCAGCCGAAGTTTTTTGATGTTTTTCACGACGTCACTATCGACCGATTCGGCAAAAAATACGGGCCATAGCCGGGGCTGATCGGCGAGGTCTTGCTCTCCGTAGGTGCCAAGCGCCCACGCGTCGATATTGTTGGCGCCGAACATCTGGTTCGGCCCGAGATGGTTCTTAGCCCATAGCGAAGCGGCAATGACGTCTGGCTGCAATGTCCTCTCATAGTGGCGCGGGTGCATTCCCTGCGGGAGCCGCTCGATATACCGGGTTCCGACGGTCACGTTGCCGACGAACACCACGGTCGCCAGCAGGGCGGCAATGGAGGTGGGGATGATTGAGTCCCGCCATTTGTGGCGACGGCTGTCACGCTCGCCCCGTCCGGAGACGCACCATACGTACCATTTCGAGGCTGCCGCGGTGAACAGCAGCCCGATGACACAGCCCAGACCGGTGTAAACGTATTCCGAGGACCGACCCGATATTCCGACGCCGTTCGAAGCCAAACGCGGCGCCAAGCTGAGTGGGAAGGCTATCGCCAGCGCGGTGGCAACGGCCGCGGGTGCCCGGCGGCAAGACCACCGCACCTGAAGGAGGGCGGGAGGCAGGAGCACCAGAAGCACGAAAACGGCGGCGAAACCCGCAAGGGGTTCCCAAGCCGGTGCGGCCAAGGCGCTGTGGTACAGCTGGCGTGGAGCGGCGTGCCCAAGGATCACATTGAATGTGTCCTGCAGGGCCGGAAGGAGATTATTCGTTAGCAGATACGTCGGGGCCGGCCGCGCCACGAGGAAGAACCAGATGAGCGTCGCGCAGCAAGCCAGGATTGCCAACATTCCGAGCCGCCGCCGCGCCGCTTTCGTAGCACGGCAGCCGACGCGCTCGGCCAACCACCAGGCTCCGAGCAGCCCTGCCAGCGCGAACCCGACAATATGGTGGGTAATGGTCACGGCGATGATGCCCGCCACGGCGACCACCATGGATACGAGGCCACCACGATTGCGTGTCCGACCGATCCACCAGACCACGAACGCCCCGAGCGGAAGCGCGAGGTTCTCGTAGGTGAAGGTCGAGCTCCAGAGCAGGAACATCGGGTTGGCCATGTAGATGAGGCTGGCGAGCCGCTGCTGCCCGACCCGAATGGGTAACGCTCTCGAAGATGAGGTAGAAAAAGGCGCACACGAGGACACGCCCAATGCCGATGACCAACAGGCCCGCGGCGAACATGCTCAATCCCGTGAGCTCTGCGACACCGGCGGTGAGTGCACCCAGTCCCGGATAATAAGCCGCTGTCGCCAGGAGCGGGTTCCACGTGAACAGGTGACGCATGCTGATAAGCGCATGGGTATTGCGCACATGGACGTACTCGTCGACAAAGGTGAAGGTGTCGGGCGAGCCCACTACCTTCACCAAGTACAAAGCGAGCCCGAGAAAGACGATGAGGGTCAGCCGCTCCAGCGGATTGACATCGCTTGCCAGAGTACGCGCCGCGACGGGAACGAAGATCAGCAGCACGCCGAGCCAAAACAGCAGATATGTTGGGACGGAGGTATCTTCACGTCGACTGGCTTCGTCGGCCATCGCGAGAACGCCGAGCCCGGCCGCGCTGCAAAGCACGATCGAGACTATCCAGCCATATGCAAATCGAGCAGACTGCGGCTCCTGCGCGGTCGGCGGCATCGAAAGTCGTTCTGGTTGCAGCAGATTTCTCCGTCTGGCCGTCGCCGGCTGCTTCGGCCCGTAGTAGGTCGCTACCGCGCGCTACGGACCGGTCCTGCGCGCCGTGGCCATTGGTGGACGAAAGGAATTCGGGTCGGGCCGTCACCGGATCTCCTTGTGGTGACCGCTGTTTCGCATCCGAGTGCGCGATCTCTGTCTACGCCAATCGAGGACGACGTATACGCATCCGCACAGCTGCATTGCCAGGAATGCCCAACCCACTGCGCTGATGCCCGATGAGGGGCAGCAGAAACCAGGAAATCACCAAGGTGCCGATGCCGATGCCGAGCAGCAGCGATGCGGCGGCGGAGAGCCTGCGCTTCGACGCGGAGAACCCCGACGTACACATGTACCACCGCGTCCGGGATCGAGGCGAGGACGGCCAGCCTCAGCAGCCCGACGGCGTGATCGGTATAGGCATGACCGAAGGCGGATAACAACGTCCCGCCTAGAAGCAAGGATGGCCACCAAGCCAGGCACCAGGATCGCGCCCATGATCTTGAATGCCGACCGAGCCAGCGCGCCGATCTCCTCGGGCCGGTGCATCCCCTCGGCGAACAAGGAATTGGAAAACGCTGGCGCGATGACCAGTACGAGTCCCGCCAGCATCCATGTCGTGTAGAAGTAGGCGTTGTCGCGCGCGGAGAGTCGCACGGTCACGAGTAAGCGGGAGCAGGTACGGTAACAGCCCCGCACCCATCCCGATCAGGCCGTGAGCGGTGACGCGGGAGCGAAACCCCCGCGCAGTCCGAACCAGGACCGAAAGTCGCGGCGGTCGCGCGACGCCGATATGACGGACGAGCAATGCCACCCCGAAGCCGAGGCCGAACACGGCCGCGACTCCCCATGCCCCGAGCAGACGTAAGGCATTCGGTCCCAAGGTCAATGCCAGGAGCCCGAGCATGAGCACCTTGACGGCGCCGACAGCGAAGTTGCGGCTGAACGCGTAGCTCGCTCTGCGTTCGGCGACGTAGACGTAGTCGAGCGTGGCGCCCACTGTCATGGCGACAGTGCCGACGGCGAACACGGCCGCACCGCCCACGCCGCGCAGCGCCATCAGTTCGGGGGAGATCAGCGGCAGCACCGCAACGCCAATCCCGCACAGCGCCACGGCAAAGAGCGTCACTGTTGCCATCCCCGCCCAGAACGTGGCCGACCACTCGGTCTCCTTCGGCTGTCGGGGAAGCGACTGGATGAACGTCCCGCCGACGCCGAGGCAGGACAACAGCAGCATGATGTTGGCGGCCGATGTAACTGCAGCCGTCAGTCCAACTATCGCCGGGCTGTACAGATGCGCTGCCAGCAGCCAGAACGCGTAGCCGAACGCCGCGGACACCACCGTAGTCGCCATGAGGAACACGCTGTTCCGGATGAGTGAGTCCGCGCGGGCCTGAACGATGAACCCGCGCACCCAATCAATGCGTGCTCCAACGCCCAGTTGCCTGGTCAACTCGGGCGCCTGGGACGGATGCGTGATTTCGGCGTCGCTAATCGGCAAGTATCGCGGCGGGTCAGCAGAGGGCGGAGCCAAACTCATTAACCCGCACCCTCGACAAAACCTAGGCGCAAAGAACGCTGGCGCCAGGGACGGCCGCGCCTGTCACGTCGATTGCGGGCACACTTCTTCAGGCACCTAGATGGCCTTTGCGCCTGTTTGGCCACCAACGACATGTGCTCCTCCTAATGGAAGCAGCCCGACCCGGGGTTGCTACGCGGACGCTTGCGATGCGCGGCGCAGATACCGATGATGCACCTGAACCCCTTATTCACATACTATTGGACGATACCAGAGGCAGATAACCGACGTTCAGTCGGTTAAGATGTAGAAACTGTCAGAACTCCCAGCGACTGGGAGCCGACCGTGGAGCCAGCGCAGCATGCCGTTGAGGACGACAGAGGTGCCGACATTTTTCGGACCACCGGATTCGCCATTGTTCGGCGTGGTTCATCTGCCAGTCGATAACCAGATCAGGGGCGGGGTGCTGATCTGTGGTTCCCTCGGAAAGGAGGGGATGGACAGTGTCCGACTCCACCGGATCCTCGCAAACAGCCTGGCGCGCCGCGGTTTCGGCGTCCTGCGTTTTGACTATCTGGGCTTGGGTGATTCTGCATACGCTCAGGTCCGTGATGACGCGGTGGCCAACTGGGTGGCAAGCGTGGGTCACGCGCTCGACTACCTCACGCTGATCGGCGCGAAGTCGGCGACCGGTATCGGCATACGTGGCGGGTGCCTGATCCTCAACGAGTACCTGGCCCAATCTCACCCGGTCAACAACGTGGTCTACCTCGACCCCGCCGGAACGGGCAGGCGTTACCTTAGGGAGCACACTGCGCTATTCCGGTTGTCGGTGGGCGAGGAGGCTCCTACGCCCGGCGAAGTGGCAATCATCGGCGGACGGTTGAGCGACCACGCCGCCGCAGAATTCGCCGCGCTGCGGATGGGCGCCAATCCAGTCAGCGTCCACGGCGTCGACAACGTACTTCTGGTGCGGCGACCAGCCGAGACCGACAAGCACGTCACCGCCCTGGCATCGGCCGAGGGAGTTGATTCGATCACCACCGGCGGCCTGCCGGAATGCGCCCGCCCGATGGATTGGTTATTACCGATCCCTTTCGCCGCGGTCAATTCGATCATCGAGTGGATCGACCGAAAAGTTCCCACTCACACCCATCGCGCCGTACCCCAATACCTGACGACGGTGACGATGCCGGCCGAGGGGCCCGACGGGGCCGACGTTTTCGAGAGCATTGAACGAATCGAGCCGACCGGCCTGTTCGCCATCCGCACGCTGCCCCGACGCCGTAGTCGCGCGCCCGCAAAGACAAAGACCGTGTTGTTCTTCGTGACGGCCAAGGACCTGCACTTAGGACCCGCCCGGGAGTGGGTCGAATTGTCACGTCGCATAGCAGCGGCCGGGTCACAGGCGCTGCGCTGGGACCCGGCAGGACTGGGCCTGTCGAGCCAGATCAGCCGGGACCCTAATCGCAGGGTGTATTCCAAGGCTGACATCACCGACTCGATAGCGGTGGCCAGACATGCGGACCAAGACGCTGGCAAACTCGAGCTTGTGGGTATCTGCTCCGGCTCGTGGTACGCCGCTCATGCAGCCCGCAATATCGGTGCGCCGTCGGCAATCCTGGTCAACCTCCGGCCGTGGAATTGGCGCGTCGCCCCAACCTTGCTGTCGCAGTGGGACATACGGCGGAAAGCGCTACACGCCAACGCCGCTGGTAACACGGGCGGCGGCGCTGGCGAATCCAGGACAAAGCGCCTCAAGGCACTTCTCAACGCGCCTCGGGAGCCGACGAAGAGCTTTATGCACAACCACCTCCCGCGATACGTTCTGCGGGTGTTGAGCGGGGTGGGACTCGTCTGGCTGCCGGAGGATATTCTGACAACGCTTGCCCACCGTGGAACCGACGTGACGCTGATTACCTCGCCCGAGGATGCGCATGACTTCACTGCCAGAGGCGGTCGGGCAGCCCTTGACCGGTTGCAACGGACGTCGCAACCGCCCCAGCTGATCGCCACACCCATCGGCGATCACGCCGCCAATCACCCGGCGATATTGGCGGCGATCCGCAACGCGGTGCTGCCGGTAGCTGCCGTTTCCCCATCGGAGCACATCCCCGTATCGAACATCACGTCGATCGAGAGTCGCCGAATCCGCTAGTGCCCCGCGCTGGAAATATGTGCTGGGCTTCGGACCCGGCGAGTCGAGTCTGCCGCTGGCACATGAAGTTTCCTACCCGGACTTGGCCGGACCACAAACCACGAGAACGACGGCCATTGCGTGGCAGTCGGCATGCGAAAGCGACAAAGACGAGCTGAGCCAGCCTTGATGTTGTGCCCGCTCGGCAAGCGCCCCGCTCAGGCGAAGCAGCGGCAGCGGACCGTCCCGTGTTACCTCGATCTCGCGCAGCGGAAACGGCATATCGGGTTCTGCGAATGCCTTGATCACTGCTTCCTTGGCCGCAAACCGCGCCGCCAGTCTGTGCACCCGATTGCTGCCCTCGCAGTCGTTGATTTCGCTCGCGGTAAAAACCTTGCGAAGGTACCGGTCCCCGAACGCCGCCAGCGAGCCCTGGACATCCTCAATCGCCACGACATCGCATCCGACGCGGACGCGGTGCCCGTCAACTTCGCCCGGCAAAGTTGTCATGCACTCGCCATAATCGTCTCGGCACCAAGGGAATCCACCGATGCGACGTTCGCCGAGATCTGCGGGGGTCGGCTCCGGCAAGCCGACCGCTCTCGCACTTGCCGTCACGCAGAGCACTTGATTAGGCCTTCGACTACCTGCTCAATGTTGCGCACCGAAGCAAAGGTGGACTTCTTGAGCACTTCGTCGGGAAACTCGATGCCGAATGCATCCTCAAGCGCAAGCATGACATCGACCGACGCATGCGACGTCAGGCCGAGCTTGTAGAGGTCGGCTTGATCGTCCATCTCGCGTGGATCGACCGCCATACGGCCATGCGCGGCTAAGACGTCACGAATCTGGTTTTGCATCACGCTCTCCTCACATCTCTGCCGTGGCTCTACCGATGAGCCAGTGTCGGGTGCAGCAACTTAAGACAATGTTGGGTTTCAATCGGCCGAAGACTCCGTTGGCGGAACGTAATTCCCGGTCGCCTTGAGCAGCTTGCGAGCGGCGCGGCGATAGCCGTAGTAGTCCGATATATGCGCCGTGCTGCCGTACAGCCAGTCCAGGGGTTCTCGCATGTTGTCCACGTAGCCGATGCAATAAGAGCCACGCTGGTAGCCCATCAGTCTGAGCAGCCCCTCGGGGAGGGTGCGGGCGATCTCGGGAGGGCAAGCAAGATACTGGTTTTCCTCCTGCCGCAGCCACCCGAGCGAGTAGCCGATGTTCATCCCGATCCTGCTGGTCGTGGTGGTGTTGGCGCCCGCGCCGTGGAATATCGAGCCCGTGAACAGGAGGACCGAACCCTTGGTCATGACCGCCGGGGAGGACAGCGCGCGGTCCACGTCATCGGGATCGTCCTCCCACCGGTGGCTGCCCACCACCATCCGCGTCGCACCCATCTCTTCGGTGAAGTCGGTCACCGCCCACATGGTGGCGACTTCGGCTTCAAAGCCCCTCGGGAACTGGTAGCGGTCGAACGACCACTGGTCCCGATGAATCATCTGTGCCGGCTCACCAGGCCCGATGGTGACCAGCTGGGTCAGGTCGATCTGGAAGGTGCTGGCGTGGTCGCCCAAAACGAGGTCAAGCGTGTCGATGATCGTCGGGTGGGTTATCAGTGAGCGCGCGGTCGGCGAACGGGCGATCAGGGCGCCGGTACGTCGGGTGGTTTCGCCCAGGAAGTCAGTGTTGCCTGCGCCGGTGGCAGCGAGGTACGGCTCGAGCTCGGTCCGTATCCGATCCATCGTCTCAGCTGATGCGAGGTCGGCAATGACCACACAACCGTCTTCGTTGAGCAGCTTCGCGATGTCCGACGGCGAGCAGTCCGAACCGACTGTCCGTACGGCTATTGGCATATCACGTACTATAAGGGATGATATAAAGACTATTCAATGACTGGCGGTCGGGTAATAGTCGGGCTTTGATGACCTCGGAGGTGCGAGACAGATGCTGCCGTTTCGATTCGGCGTGTACGCGGCGGTCGCGCCAACCATGTCGGCTTGGCGGGACCAGGCCCGCGCGGCCGAAGGTCTCGGTTACTCGACCCTGTACGTTTCTGACCACCTTGACGCCCAGTTCGGGCCTCTCGTGGCCACCACCGTGGCCGCCGAAGCGACGTCCACCCTCCACGTGGGTCCCTTCGTGTTGAACAACGACCTCCGCCACCCTGTTGTGTTGGCCAAGGAGATCGCCACACTCGGCTTGGCGGCCGAAGGACGGGTCGAGGTGGGTCTTGGGGCAGGTTCGCTCCAAGACGATTACGAACAGGCGGGGATCGAATTCGACGAACTGGCTGTCCGTGTGGACCGCCTAGCCGAGAGCGTCACCGTCATGAAGACGCTGTGGAGCGAGGGGAAAGCGACATTCGCAGGGAAGTTCTACACGGTGCGCGACGCCTCGTGTGATCCTCGCCCGGCCTCGCCACCTCGCGTCATGGTTGGGGGTGGCAGCAAGCGGCTGCTTACGCTCGCAGCCCGAGAGGCGGACACCATTGGGATCAATGCGAGTCTGGGCGTTGGTGACAAGAGCGTCGACACGACCAGCCAGGCCACGCTCGATCGCTACGACCGTTGCCTGACCTGGTTACGACAAGCGGCGCCGGATCGGTTCGATTCGATCGAGCTCCAAATTGTGGCCTTTGCAACAAGAGTCGTCGCCAGCCGCCGCGCTGCCGTGCGCACCGCAACAATGCTCGGCCTGCCGGGTGAGGACGCGCTGGAGCTTCCGATCGTGCTGCTCGGCACCGCGGACGAAATATGTGAGCGGCTTTCAGAGCGCCGCGAGAGGTGGGGCTTTAGCAACATCGTGGTGTCCGGCGAGGCGATGGAGTCCTTCGCACCGGTGGTCGCTCAGCTCGCGGGAACCTAGCTTCGGAGTAGTGCGCGTGCAGCACCTGCAAGAAGACGTGACGCACCAGAGTGTGCTCGGTGCGGTGCTGGACCACGCCGATCGAGCCCCGGATCGACCCGCTGTCAAGGACCTTGATCGCGCGTTGAGCCGGGGCGAGTTGCGCGCCGCAGCCGGGAAAGTGGCCGCTGGCTTACGTCAGAAAGGCGTCGAGCCTGGGGATCGGGTTGCCCTGCTGATCGGCAATTCGGTGGACTTCGTGGTGGCGGCACTGGGCTGTCTGTGGGCGGGGGTCACGTTCGTTCCGTTGGCGATCACCGATCCAGATCTCCGCCGTGCGCAGATCGTGGCTGACTGCCGGCCCGCACAGGTGATCACCGCAGGCTCGGGCCAATCCGCGCCATCAGGACTTCCCGTCGGCACTGCGTGGACCCCCCTTTCAGCGTTGAGCGCCACAGGTGGGCGCACGCCACCACCCGTGACGGGCCCCATGTCCTACATCATCTACACATCGGGGACGACCGGCATGCCCAAGGGGGTGCAGATCTCCCCGGAGGCCTTTTTCGCTGCAGTCGAAGCATGCGCCGACGCCGTGGGACTAACCGCGGACGACCGGGCCCTATGTGTTTCACCCGTGCACTTTGACGGGTCCTTTTCTGCCATCTTTCCTCCGCTCGTGCGCGGCGCCCCCCTCGTCATCCCCGATCGGGAAGCCCTGCTGTTCCCACGCAGGTTCCTCTCGATTGTCGCCAGCGAGGGGATCACCGCGACCAGCTTCTCTCCCAGCTACCTCCGGTTGCTCCGGGCCAGCGGCCGTCTGGCGCAGTTGGCTGACACCCCGCTGAGAGTGATGGCCCTGGGCGGCGAAGCGCCGTCCACGGCCGACATCAGGGCGGTGTGGGCCGCCAGTCCGGGACTGCGGGTGGTGAACCGGTACGGCCCGACCGAGACGACCATCGCCGTCGCCCATCTGGTACTGGCGCCCGAGCTGCTCGAAGCGGGGCTGGTGCCGATCGGTCATCCTCATCCCGGGAGCTCGTTCTACCTCGTTGATGAGCACGGAAGGCTGGTGCATCGTCCTGGAGTGGTCGGCGAGCTGTACATCGGCGGACGCCAGCTCATGGCTGGCTATCTGAACGACCCGGTGCTGAGCGCAGCTGCGCTGCGGACGGACATCGTCAAAGGAACCACCCTCTACCGCACCGGTGACCTGGTCTTCCGCGACGACCGGGGCCACTACGTATACCTGGGGCGTTCGGACCGCGTCATCAAGCGACAGGGTGTGAGGATGTCGCTGGTCGAGGTGACCGAGGCGCTCGGCGGTATCGACAAGGTTGCATCCGCGGCGTGCACGACGTTCGACCTGGGTGGCGACCTGGGGGTCGTCGCATTCGTGGTGCCGGACGGCGAGCTCACCCCTCTTGCAGTGCGCCAGGCCGCAAGCGAACGGCTCCCGGAGACGATGCTGCCTGACCAGTTCGTCTTAGTGGCCGACTTGCCCCTGACGTCTTCCAGCAAGGTCGACGAGCGACGACTGCTGACGGAGGCTGGCTTGCGTCCGCCGAATGCAGCGGGCTGAGCCGTCAGTGTCGTTGCAACCCGACTTATTTCAAGATCGACTCGCCTGCGAAAGGAACAGTACGTTGACGAGGGCAAATACCCTGATGCCGGAGCGGCGCTACGAGCAGCTGGTCCGGCGCCAGCGTGCCGAATTGCAGGATGCCTACATCAAGGGGGTGCGCCGGCTGCGATGGGACGCCGGGCGTCTCGCCGCAGAACGCCAACGGCGTCTTCGGGAGCTGCTGATGTACGCCACCGATCATTCGCCGTTCTGGAAGGAACGACTGGCAGGCCGCGACCTGGCGAATTTCACCGAAGCCGACCTCCCGTCGCTGCCGATCCTGACCAAAGCCGAGATGATGGAAGAGTTCGACCGGCTGGTCACCGTCCCCGGGTTGACACGGGCGCGGGTCCAACAGCACCTCGATCAGTTGAGCGGAGACGGCTACATCGACGACGAGTACCGGGCGATCATCACGTCTGGATATGTCGAAAACCCGTCATTGCATGTCTACGGCTGGGACGCGTTCGTCACCTTCGTGATGCAGGGCTCGCGCTGGACCGGACGCCGCGGCGAAGACCCGAACGCGGTGCTGGCGCAGTGCTTCAGTGGCAGTCCGAAGCATGAATCGGGGATCTTCTACGCCTTCAGCACTTTCGAGAGTGGAGGGCCGGCATCGCACTGCTTTGATGCCACGCTCCCCGTGGACGAGATTGTCGACGGTCTCAATAAAGCCCGGCCCGCGGTGCAGGCGCTCCAAGGGTGGCCGAGTCTCATCCGCGAGCTGGCTGTCGAAGCGATGCAAGGACGACTCACGATCAAACCGACCTGGGTCAGCGTCGCCGGCGAGCTCTGCACCGCGCCAGTACGAGAAGCAGTTCGGTCCGCGTGGGGGATCGAGGCTTCGGAGTTCTGGGGCTGCTCAGAGGGGACCTATGCCTTTCCATGCGGCGTTGGAGAAGGCATGCACATAGCCGACGATCTGGTAATTCTCGAGCCGGCGGACGCCGATGGCAACGTCGTCCCGTATGGGCAACCCGCGGATCGGCTGCTGCTGACCAACCTGTTCAACCTGGCGCAGCCACTGATCCGCTATGACCTCGCGGACGCGGTGACGATCTCCGACGACCCGTGTCCGTGCGGTTGTGCGCATCGCCGTATCACCGCGGTCAACGGTCGTATCAACGGAGCCTTCGAATACGAGAGCGGTGCTGCGGTGCCCCGCGCGGCCTTCGAGCAGACCGTCGTTGCCACCCCCGGCGTCGCGAACTTCTTCGTGGGCAAGACACGACGTGGTGTCGAGGTGTCGGTGGTGACCGACGGTTCATCCGACCTGCGGCATCTGCGGATGGAACTGATCGATGTGCTCCGCCGGCACGGCACGCCCGACCCAGCCGTCGGTGTGCACGAGGTCGGCTCTATCGAGCGACTGTCGCGGGGAAAGTCGAAGCAGTTCGACGCCAGGTGATCAGCCAGCTGTGGCCTTGGCTAGGGCTTGGTCGATGTCGTCGATGATGTCGTCGATGTGCTCGATCCCGATTGACAAGCGGATCGTCTCCGGCCGGATACCGGCCTGCACCAGCTCCTCGTCGGACAGCTGGCGGTGGGTGGTGGAGGCCGGATGGATGGCCAGGGTCTTGGCGTCCCCCAGATTGAGCAGCCGCTTGACGAGCTGGAGCGCATCGAAGAAGGCCAGTCCCGCCTCGTAGCCCCCTTCGGCGCCAAAGGTGACGATGGATGGCACGCGCCCGCGGAGGTAGCGCTCGACCAGGTGGTGGTAGGGATGGTCCGGGAAGCCGGCGAAGCTCACCCACGCCACCCTGGGATCGGCGGCCAGGTAGTCGGCCACAGCCCGGGCGTTGGCCTCGTGGCGCTCGAGCCGCACGGCCATCGTTTCGAGGCCCTGCAGCAGCAGGAAGGCGTTGAAGGGCGACAGCGTGGCGCCGCTGTTGCGCAGCTGGGTGGAGCGGGCCCGGACGGTGAAGGGCCGCTCGGGGAAGTCGCGGGCGAAGACGACCCCGTGGAAGGCGGGCTCGGGCTGGTTGAACATGGGGAAGCGGTCGGGATGGTCGGCCCACGGGAACCGGCCGCCGTCCACGATGGCTCCTCCGAGGGTGGTGCCATGGCCGCCCACAAACTTGGTCAGCGAATGGACGACAACGTCGGCCCCGTGCTCGAAGGGCTTGAGCACCAGCGGCGTGGCCACCGTGTTGTCCACGATGAGGGGCACGCCGGCCGCATGGGCCACGGCGGCCACGGCCTCGAGGTCCACGATGTTGCCAGCCGGGTTGCCGATCGTCTCGCAGAAGACGGCGCGAGTGTTCTCGTCGATGAGCGGGGCGATCGACTCGGCTCGGTCGTCGGCGGCGAAGCGGGCCTCGATGCCCAGGGTGGGCAGCACGTGGGCGAAGTACGTGAAGGTGGCCCCGTAGAGCTGGGGGGCCACCACGAAGTTCGAGCCGGCACTGGCCACGGTCAGGATGGCGTAGCTGACGGCGGCCATACCCGAAGCCAACACCAGGGCCGCCGTCCCCCCTTCGAGGGCGCAGATGCGCTGCTCGAGGACGTCTAAGGTCGGGTTGTTGAGCCGGTTGTAGTGGAAGCCGGGCGTCTCCAGGTCAAGCACGGCGCCGGCATGGGTGGCGTTGATGAAGTCGTGGGCCACTGTCTGATAGATGGGCACGGCCACGGCTCGCGTGCCGTCGGGTGTGTAGCCACCGTGGATGGCGATGGTCTCGTCGTGCATGGCCTCAGGCGCTCCTCTTCTGGATGGTGCCCGACAGCCTCTTCGGGATGGCGCCCAACAGGTTGGCGTACAGACGCAGGGCCGTGCCCCGCCACGGCCAGGGGGCGCGGACGCCGACCTCGTCGAAGGGGAAGGCGGCCACCAGGGCCGGGTCCCGCTCGCCGCCCACCACCCGCTCGTGCAGCCGGTGGAGCCCGTCCCAGTCCGGGCCGGCCACGCAGTCCCGCGGGAGGCAGGGTAGTTCGTCGCGCTCGTGGCCGGCGTAGCGCCGCACGTCCCGGACGTACTCGCGCACTAGGCTGGAGGGATCGTACTCGGGATGGGCCTGCACCAGCACCACCTCAGACCGGCCCACCGTCTTCGTAACCACGCTCCACCCCACCTCCGCCGACTGCAGGGCCACCGCGTACCCGGCGGCAGTGACCGCTTCTGCGGGCACGGCGTTGAGCCGCGAGTGGGGCAGGACGACGGGGCCGTCGAACCCGGCGGCCAGCGGGTGGGTCGGGTCCGCCTCCTGAGCGAAGACGCCCGTGCACTTGACCGGCAGGGTGATCCGTTCGACGCCGTCGAAGACGGCCAGGGCCGCGTGGGCCGACAGGCAGGACAACACCATGGCCGGCACGTTCTCGCTCCCCCAGCGCAGCAGATCGCACAAATCGGACCAGTAGGGCTCGTCCTCGAGGCGCGCCTCGATCGGGTTGGAGCCGGTCACCACCAGCAGGTCGGGGGGGTCCGAGGTGATGTCCTCGAGGGGACGGTACTCAGCGCCATTACGTCCCCCGACCTGCTCGCCCCGAGGCACTCCGGCCGTCGTGTAGCGGGTCAGGACGACCGTCTGGCAGCCGGACGCGGCGTCCAGAAGGCCCACGAACTGTCGCTCGGTGGCGCCGAAGGCGGCGTCGGGCATGTTGTTGACCAGGGCGCACGTCCACCGCACGGGTGTCTCGGCCCCGTTCCGCGCCGCCCTCGGCTCGAGGGACCCGGCCAGTCGAACGCCCACTGCCGCTCAATTCCTCTCGTCGGTATAGGTGACCGTGACCTCTTGGTGGAGGAGCCGGTAGGCCGTCTGCAACTGCTGCTCGTCGTCGGTCGAGCCGACCACGGCCACGATGTGGTTGCCGGAGCCGTCCCGCCAGTCGAGGGCGGCCCCCGGGCCGTGGTGGACGCTCACCGTATCCACCACGGCGCGGTCGCTGAAGTCGTTGATGCCCTCGATGGCCGTCACCGTGGCCGAGACGGTCGGCGGCTGCAGGAAGAAGCGGTAGCCGATGTGGTCGGTGGCCACGGGCCCGTCGACGGACACCGGCTCGCCCAGGGCTACCCGCAGGGTGAGATCGAGCAGGCTTACGCCGGCGGCCCGCTCCAGCATTTCGGGCACACCGCCGCCGACCCGTCCGTTGACCTCGATGATGCGGGGCCCGTCGGGTGTGAACTTGACCTCGGTGTGCAGGCACCCGGTGCGTACATCGAGGGCTTCGATGGCCCGGGTGGTCAGGTCCAGGACGGCCGAGCGGCTCCCGGCGTCGAGGGCGGCGGGGATGAAGAACCCGGTCTCTCGGAAGTGATCGGCCGGCGGGAAACGGCCGGTCAGGGCCAGGTGGCTGATGGCACCGTCGGCTACCGCGCTCTCGACCGACACGTAGCCGGCGTAGGGGTCGCCGGCCCGGGCCGGATCGTCGGCCAGATAACCCTCGAGGATCATGTCGGGACGCCCCGGGCCCAGGGTGTCGAGCAGCTTCTCGAGCTCGGCACCGTCGCGGACCAGGAAGGTGTAGCGGCTGCCCTGGGCAGAGCGGGGCTTGAGGACGGCGGGCCAGCCCACCTCAGCCTCGACGGCTGAGAGCTCGGCCCTGGACTCGTCGCGGCGGACCAGGTGGCAGGGGGGCATGTCGAGGCCGGCGTCGGCCATCGCCCAGCGCTGGCGGGCCTTGTCGGTGAGGGCGGCCGCGGTCGCCGGGCTGTGGAAGGGAAGGCCCAGCCCCTCGGCCATACAGGCCAGTTCGACCATGCCGGCGTCGAGGTAGGTCGTAATGCCGTCGGGCTCCCAGTCGGCCAGCGTCTTGACCGCCTGCTGGGCGCTCATGCCCTTGAGGTCGACAACGGCGCCGAACCGGTTGAGGAGATCGGCCATCTCGCCCATCCCCGGCACTGCTGTGTCGATCACCCACAGCAGGACGCAGAGGCCGGCGGCCGCTTCGGCCAGCTGCATCACGGGAACGCAACGCGGCCCATAGCCCACCGCCACCAACGGCTGCGCCCGCCCGGTCGTGGAACCCATCATGTGATCAGCCGATCACGGCCTCGACGCAGTCCTGGGCGTCGTAGACGGCCCGGAGGCGGCTGCGTGGCGAGGGCAGGTAGTGGGTGAAGTACCGCACCCCCTCGGTGAGCACGCCCAGCAAGGAGAGATTGGGCTGGAGCCGGCCCTCGATGTCGTAGGGGTGGAGGTCCTCATTGATGGCCACGCTGCCCACGGGCGTGTCACCGTAGCTGAGCTGGGTCAGTCGTCCCTTGCCGTAAAGACGGTTGAGCAGCGGCGAGCTTGACCGCGCCAGCGAGGGCAGGTCGAGATAGCCCCGCACCAGGCCGTCGACCGTAACGGCCGTCGGCTCGTCGAGGCCCGTGGAGCTCAGGCGGACGCCTTCAGGGCAGGCTGCCGGCTCCGGGTTCGGTCCGAGCGGGATGCGCACCACCCCGGCGTCGAGCAGCGCCAGCAGCTGCTGGGAGCGCATGGGGGGACAGCCCGCCTCAAGGCGGTTGATGCGGCCCCGGACATTGGACTGGAAGTCGACGTAGGACTCGAGGGAGAGACCACCGAACTCGATGACCGAACGCAGCTGGTCCCGGAGGATGCGCAACACCTCCTGGCCCGCCTTGACCGGGCTCCCCCCGGGTCGCAAGGCCTCGGTGAGGTCGGCGTCGACCATGTCGTAGACCTGGCCCTGGTAGTCGGCGGTCGACGTGTAGTGGCGGTCGGACCCGGCGAAGAGTTGGGCGGCCGGATCGAAGCGCCCGTAGCGCGGCTCGAGATCGTCGACGATTTTCTCGTAGTGCCCATCGACCCAGCCTTGGCGGAGCACAGCCCGGACCGCGGTCGACTCGACGTCGCCCCCTGCCAGCAACGCTGCGTGTATGTAGCAGCGCGCCTGCATCTCGGCGAAGATGAGAGGGAGAAGCTCGGCCCGGAAGTCCACATGCCGCCGCACCGGCGACCCGCCCGGATTGGTCAGCCTCGCGAACTCCTCGGGCGTGCACACCACCGGCTGGTATTGGCCGTAGGGGTCGACACCGTGGACCGACTTGGCGCAATAGGGCATACCCGTGCGCGAGTACAAGGTGATGGTCGGCTCCCGGCCCGAGGGCACGTAGCGCTTGCGGTCGGCCCGGTCGCATCGGTCCTCGAAGGTCCCGCCTCGTCCGATCGTGAGGGCGGTGAGGACGTCTAAGCAGGCCAGGCCCATACCGGCAACGGCCACCGAAGATCCGGCAGGAGCGCTCTGGTCGAAGTGCGCGACGGGGTAGGGCCGCAGGTAGTGCACGCCCCCATCGGCCCGGGGCTCGTCGTTCCAGGTGTGCCCCGAGGTCAGCACCACGTGGTCGACGGTGAGGGTGGTGCCGTTGTCGAGCAGCACCGCCTCGCGCCCCCGTAGGGCCGGCGAGATGTCGACGGCCGCCGCCCAGTGCCGGACGATCTCGAGGTTGGGCGGGGCGTAGTCCACCAGCATGTCGTAGAACCAGACCAGGTACTCGCCCATCAACCGCCGGGGCAGGTAGTCGGTGGGCAGGATGGGATCGCCCCCGGCGCCGATGCGGCACTCGTAACCCACCCAGCGGTAGCCGCAAACCACCGCCCACTGATGCAGGCCCACGGCGTAGGGAGGGAGGGCGTCCCCGTCGGGGGCGGCGTATAGGGAGAGCTGACCGCAGGCGTTGTTGAGCACCAGGAAGTCAGGCTGCTCGGCGGAGTAAACCCCGCCGCCGAGCTGAGGCTCCACCACGTGCACCCGCACCGGCGTCCCTACCCGCCTGGCCCGGCTCACCGTCCGCTCCATGACGCACAGACCCCACGAGCCGAGCCCCACGATGGCCATCTCGATCATCGGACGCGTCCCATACACGCCACCTCAGTAGGCTTCCGGGCGCTGCAAAGCATGCTCGTGCACGTTGACCGACGCGCGACCACATCCATCGGGGAAGCGCTCATGCACGCCGGATGCCACGATTGACTTATCGCTTTAGGCCCAGCTGGAGCCGACGGCGCTGTCGGTGGACGACATGTTGTTGCCTGCCGTCTGCACTTTTTGGCCGTGGGCGTTGGCTTGTTCGTAGATGACCTGGAAGTTGCGGCCCAACTGGGTGATGAACTCCTGGCAGGCCACCGAACCCGCACCGCCCCAGAAGTCGCCGGCGGCCAGCACATCGCGCACGATGGCCTGGTGCTCGGCTTCCAACGACGCGGCCTGGGCGCGGATCAAGGCGCCGTGGGCATCCACGTCGCCGAACTGGTAACTGATCGACATGAGCGTGTTCTCCTAAATGGCTTGTGGGGGTGAGGGCTAGCTGGACAGGATCTGCTGCGAGGCCTGCTCTTGGGTCTCGTAGTTGTTGGCATCGCGGATCAGCCCGTCACGCACCCCGTGGAGCATGTTGACGATGTTGCGGAAGGCCTGGTTCATCTGGCCCATGGTGTCGTAAGACGTCATCTGGGCCGTGCCACTCCAGCCGGCACCGGCGATGTTTTGGCTCGACGCCCACATCTTGCGGGCCTCGTCCTCCACGGTTTGGGCGTGCACATCGAAACGGCCCGCCATCGACCGCATCTCGTGCGGGTCAGTCATAAAACGTGTAGGCATATCTCCATCTCCTTAGTGGTAGTCGTTCTGAAACTCCGGTCGCTGTTACCTAACGGACGAATGCCCCTTCTTCTCGTCACTTGCCATGCGGCGCATGTCCGTTGGTCGGCAGGTAGACGATGGCCGGCGTGTATCCGGGGGGCGCGTGTCCGTTCGTTGGGAATCCGGCGGGTACTGGATACGCCGGTGTTGGCGACGCGGCTGCCGGGTCCGGCGGGTAGCCGGCGGCCGGCGGGCGCGCCACCACGTTGCGGGGCTTGCCGTATTTAGAAGCCACTGCGCCGCCGACGCCCGCAGCGGCGGCCACCCCTGCGGCGCGCGGCATCCCGCCCATCATGACTGGTAGGCCGGCCGCCATTGGTAGCCCACCTGCCGCGCCGAGATTGACGCTCGCCAACGGCGACGCCAACGGCATGCCACCGAGCATGGCAGCCTGAGGTGTCGCGGCCCAGCCCCAGGTACTCGGCACCGACAACGCGCCGACCGAGGCCGCTTGACCCAGGCCCGCCAATCCGCCCAGGCCTCCAGCCAAGCCTGACCCCAGCGCACCTTGGGCGGCCGCCGCCCCCGCCGCCGCCCCCGAAATCAAGGGTGCGGCGGCTGCACCCGCGGCCACGGGTGGGACAACCATTGCTTGGGTGATCGCAGTCCCAAGAGCGGGCGCGATCGCGTCGTTGGCCAAAAATATGCCCATGAACCCCGGGAGATAGCCGTAGTTGGAGGCCAGACCACTCAAGGTGCCTCCGAGCGAGAAACCGGGTATCTGGGCGGAAATCCAGTTCGACAGCCCTGCCAGGGGACCTGTCGTAGAGGAAGACGTCAGGCCCAGCGCACTCCCGATGTCCGAAAGTAACGTCGTCAACGGCGTCGACGACGTCGACGAGGAGGCAGCGGGCGACGCGAGGTTCTGCAGTGCTGAGGTAACTGAAGAGAGCAGCTGCGACAACGTTGACTGCACGCCCGTGCCAGTCGACGTGCCGGTAGCCTGTGCGACCGCGGCGGCCTGACTGGCCTCACCCGAGGCGTTAGTGATCGACGGCGGCGTCGTGAAGGTCGTCAACGTCGAAGCGGCCGACGAATTGCCGGCGTAGCTGTACATCGCCGTAGCGTCCTGAGCCCACATTTCGCCGTACTGAGCCTCGTTAGCCGCGATCGCGGGGGTGTTTTGACCCAAAACGTTGGTCGCGGTGAGCGACGCCAGCTGAGTGCGGTTGGCGAGGATCGTCGCCGGCGGCACCGTCATTGCGAACGCCGCCTGGTAGGCCGCCGCCGCCGCCCTGGCTTGACTGGCCGTCTGCTCAGCTTGCCCGGCGGCCGAATTGAGCCACTCCACATAAGGTGTCGCCGCGGCCTCCATCGCCGTCGACGACGGACCCACCCATGAATCGCTGGTCAATCCCGAGATCACCGATCCGTACGAGGACGCTGTGGATTGCAATTCGGCAGCCAACCCGTCCCAGGCCGTCGCCGCGGTCAGCATCGGCTCTGACCCCGGCCCGGAGTACATTCGCGCGGAGTTGATCTCTGGCGGTAAGGCCCCGTAATCCATAGCTGAACCCGCAGCTGCCTAGAGCGCCGCGGCCGCATTAGCGGCCTCGGCGGCCGCATATGAGCCAGCGCTGACACCCAGCGTGTTCACAAACATCTCGTGGATTGCCGCGGCTTGGGCGCTCACCGCCTGGTACATCTGAGCGTGCGCGGCGAACTGCGCCGCAGTTAGCGCGGACACTTCGTCGGCGGCGGCCGGAACGACCCCGGTGGTTGACGCCGCGGCTGCCGCATTCCCGGCCGTCATCGCAGAACCGATGCCCTGCAAGTTCCCTGCCGCCACCGTCAATAACTCTGGCTGGGTGGTCACAAACGACATGTGCTTCTCCTTGCGGAAGCAGTGGGCCGCAACTACCGCGGCGGCACCTGGCGCGTCCATATACCGATGATATGTTCTGGCGCCAGTTTACATACTTTTAGAAGCGTTACAACTGGAAAGGACTACGGCTAGTCTTCTAGCATCGATACCGTATCCAAGCCTTGAGTAATCGGCACGGCAAAAAGACCGCGCATCGTAGCGAGAACATCCAAAGGCCTTCCGCGGCGCGATCGACGCCGAAGCGGGCTGCATAGTGACGCGGCGCTGCTCCCCCATGCAAGGTCGCGGTGAGCGGATCGGACAGATCATCGAATGCGGCAGCCAGTCCGGCGACATCGCCGATCCCGACCGGGGGAAGCCCCGGGCTGGTATTCGGCGAGGCCACCGAGTCGAAAACGATTGGCATAACGCCCAGCTGCATCGACAGCACCTGCACGCCGCTTTGCGAGGCGCCGCGATAAGCTCGTACCTCTACTAAGGGTCTTCGGGATAGGCGTGGTGGCCACCGGCAATTTGCGGGGCCCTGCCCCTGTGCCTTAGCCGGCGTATACCGGGCGCTGAGCGAAGGCGGGACGGACGTCGTAGCGAGCAGCCAGCGGTGCGCTCGAGCCTCCGCGCCCGGCCGTGTTCGCCATCGGAGGACCGAATGGGGCTGCGGGACCGCCCGGCACAACCGGCGACGTAGCGCCCAGCTCGCCGCTGGCCGGCAACGCCGAGGCAACGTGGCTGAATGCCGGAGCGGCAGAGGTCCAGCCCTGGGGCACCGACAACCCGCCGAGCGAGGCCGACCGACCCACCTCCGCGGCCACAGCCGCGCCGCCCATGCCCGGCGAGCTCAACGCGCCACCCGAACCCACGCCGCTGCTGAACGCCGACCCGAACGCCTGGAATCCGTTGCCGACGGCGCCAGTCGCGGAGCCCATCGAGTTCATGAGCGAACCAGCCGAGCCGAGCATCGAGATGCCCGAAGTAAACATCGACGCCGACGAGGCTGCGCCCGACACCAGGCTCGTCCCAGACGTTAATGCCGTCGACGACGAAGTGACGGTCGTCAGAGACGACAGTGGCGACGTTGACGACGACGACGTCGCCGTCGATGCGAGTCCCTCCAGTGCACTGGGCATAGCAGCAGAGGTCAGCGGTGTCGACAACACAGAACTCAGCGGTGTCGACACCGTTTGTATGCCTGTGCCGGCCGAGGTGCCGGCAGCTTGCGTGACCGCCCCGACCAGCTCGGTCACTCCGGCCGGGTTGGTGGTCTGCAGTGGAGTCGTAAAGGCTGTCAACGTTGATGCAGCCGAAGATGCGCCGGCATAGCCGTACATCGCCGCGGCGTCCTGTGCCCACATTTCGACGTACTGGGCCTCCGTGGCCATGATCGCCGGCACGTTCTGACCGAAAAAGTTCGTCGCGACCAGCGTCAGCAACAATGCCCGGTTGGCCGCGATCACCGCCGGAGGGACCGTCATGGCGAAGGCTGCCTCGTAGCCGGCTACAGCCGCCCTTGCCTGAATGGCCGTCTGTTCAGCCTGGGCGGCCGTAGCGGTTATCCACGACACGTAGGGGGCGGCTGCGGCGGCCATCGATGCCGATGCTGGGCCGAGCCACGATGTCGTAAGCTCTGCGATCGCCGACCCGTATGAAGTCGCCGTTAGATAGAGGTTGTCGGCCAACGCATCCCAAGCCAAGGACGCGGTCAACATCGGCCCCGCCCCCGGGCCGGCATACATCAGCCCGGAATTAATCTCTGGTGGTAGCGCCCCATACTCCAGCATCTATGAACCACCACGGTTGGCGGCACGAGCATCGCCCGCAATGAAGAAGCCGGAAAATCCGCGAAGACAGCCCCGGCGACGAGTTGCGCTGTCGCCGGACGCGCGAGCGGGCGGTATAGGACTACAAAGACCGCCCATCCACATATACGCCATCTTACATACTTTTTGACTGATATGGTGCGCTGCGAAGACTCAGAGTACTACTCTACGACAGGTGACTAATTAGCATGATGTCGAGTGTCGGTTGGTAACCACACGGAGAGAGTGCGGTATATATGCGTTGCGGACCGAAGCGGGAGGCCCGGTCGAGCTGCGGTGCCACCGGCAATAATATATATATATATAATAATAAAACATACATACATACATACATACATACATACATACATATACCCGTACTATCGACCGCCCGAAGGCGACTCATCGGCGCTCGAGCCCAGCGCGGTACAACTGCCGCCCCGAAAGCGATCCGCCGCCCCTCGGCAGACAGGCGCGATTCGAGGTTTGCGAATGACCGAATCAACTGACAGACGAGCGGAGACGACCCGCCAACAGCTGTTGCATGCCGCGGCCCATCAGTTCGCCCGACGCGCCTACCACGACGTCGGCCTTGACGACGTGCTCGCGGAAGCTGAATTAACCAAGGGCGCAATGTATTTCCATTTCCGGTCGAAGCATGCGTTGGCGTTGGCCGTCATTGACGACCTGACCTCCCGGTCCAGCGAGGCGGTCGCAGACCTGCTAAGCCGTAAATTCTCCGGGCTCGAAACCCTGATTGACTTCTGTTACCAACTCGCCGTCCGGGACATCACCGAGGACATCGCTCGAGCGGGATTCAACCTGCTCGAGTCAATCGGCCGGGCCGAGGAACTCCAAGTGAATCTGCTTGGCGCATGGGTCCAATCTCTTGCCGACATCGTCGAGCGTGCCATCGCCGAGGGCGACATCTCGGTTGAGTCAGACCCGCACAATGTGGCGCGCCTGCTGGTGTCGATATACCTGGGGCTGCGCCAGACCAGCAACCTCGATGACGCCGAAAAGTTTCTCCGAGACCTCGAGAAGGGATGGGCATTGATACTGAACAGCATCGTGGGTCCTGACCGGATCGATTACTTCAAGCAATTCATCAGGCGACGCACGGCGCTTGCGATCAGGAGTACCACGGCACTGGCAGCCTCCAGGTGATCGCGAAGCGGGTCAGGCATCCCGTGATCAATCGGGATCCGACCGCCGCCTGTTAGGCTTGCCCGCCGAGTGAAAAGTTGTAAGGCGCCGAGGGTCCGGAGTCTGAGGACATAGCGAAACTCCGGAGGTGGAGGCGATGGCCCGCCAAGTTCGATCGGAAGCGACACGGCGAAAGATTCTCGATGCCGCGGTCGACGTGTTCAACGAGGTAGGGTACGCGGCCGCCGATCGGGGCACGATCATCGAGCGCACCGGGATGACCAAGGGGGCCTTTTATCACCACTTCGATTCGATGGAAACACTCGCATCCGCGATCATCGACGAAGGCGCCACGCTTGTCCTCGACCTGTTAGCCGCGATCTCTGACTCATTCTCTCCGGCGTTGGAGAACATGGTGCACGGGTCGTTCGTGGTTGCCGAACTCTTCGCTTCCGACAAGGTGGCCCGTACCGCCGAGCAGCTCACCCTTGCCTTTGGGAAGTTCAATGACACCGCCGGTCGCGTCTACGTCAACTGGATAGAGGGGATGACCGCCGAGGTGGGCCGCGCAATCGCCGAAGGTGATCTCCGAGAGGATCTCGATCCGACAAGGGTCAGCGAGTCGATCATCGGCGCAACCTTTGGCACTCGGATCCTGTCCCAGGCCACGGCGGACGGCAGCGACCTGATCGAGCGATTGACCCAGATGTGGGAGCTATTATTTCCGGCCATCGTGACTGAAGGATCGTTGGCCTATTACCGCGAATACCTTGCCCGCGAGGCTCTGCGTCACGCCAAGCACGACCCCGTGCCCTGACCGGCGAACCGGCACAATCAACGTTCGTTGACCCAGAGGTGCTCGGTAAGGTCCTGGAACGTTGCGAGCGCAATCTCGTCATCGCTGCGCCTCAGCGCCGACCTGCTCATCAGCGCACGCACGGTCGAGCCGTCTTTGTGCGCTAATTCGACCACCATGTTCGCCAGCCCATCGACAACCGAGAGCGCCGATTCCGTTTCCGGGGCGCCGTAAAGGATGCCGTGGAATTTCAGCGAAACGACCTCAGCCGCGTCACGGCCGACCATCTCGGCGAACGCGCTGTTGGCGAACACGATGGTGCCGTCGTGCAAGACAGCCAACGTGGGGATCGGAATCCGCTCCAACAACACCAAGGCCGGCAACTGCTCAAGTGTCGCCATTGGCGACTGGCTGGCCTGTCCTGTTCGACGACGGTCCATCACCTGATTATTGTCCATGACGGCGTTCACCGAGGGAATCGAGCCGGATCACGCACTGCCGATTACCCGGGGCGGTGCGCCTCCTTTGCCGCGATTGTGCGGATAATGACACGCTGGAGGTGCACGCTCGCGGCAGGACACAGCCAGAAGCCGAGGAGGTTGGATGGCAACGCAAGGCGACTCGGCCGTCCTGGTCCTGGCGGCCGGGGCCGGCACCCGGATGCGCTCGGACACTCCGAAGGTGCTGCACCCGCTGGCCGGCCGCAGCATGCTGGCGCATGCGCTGCACTCGATCGCCAAGGTCGCGCCGCAGCACCTGGTCGTGGTGCTGGGCCACGACCACGAACGCATCGAACAGGTCGTCGGTGAATGCGCCAGCACCCTGGGGCGTTCCATCGACGTGGCAATCCAAGATCAGCAGCTCGGCACCGGCCATGCGGTGCTGTGCGGCTTGTCGGCGCTGCCCGACGACTTCGCCGGAGTCGTCGTGGTCACCTCCGGCGACATCCCACTGCTCGACGCCGACACACTGGCCGATCTGGTTGCAGTGCACAGCTCGCGGCACGCCGCGGTCACCATGCTGACCACGACGCTGGCCGATCCGACCGGCTACGGCCGCATCCTGCGTACCCAGGACCATGAGGTGATCGCGATCGTCGAGCAGGCCGATGCGACACCCTCCCAGCAGGAGATCCGCGAGGTCAACGCCGGGGTGTACGCCTTCGACATCGCGGCGCTGCGGTCGGCGCTGAGCCGACTGTCAGCCGACAACGCCCAACAAGAGCTGTACCTCACCGACGTCGTCTCGATCGTCCGGCAGGACGGGCAAGCGGTGCAGGCCCGGCACGTCGACGACAGCACGCTGGTGGCGGGCGTCAACAACCGGGTGCAGCTGGCCGAGTTGGCCGCCGAACTCAACCGTCGCATCGTCGCCGCCCACCAGCTGGCCGGGGTGACCATCGTCGATCCCGCCACCACCTGGATCGACGTCGACGTGACGATCGGCCGCGACACCGTCATCGCGCCCGGAACTCAGCTGCTCGGCGGCACCCGCATCGGTGGCCGTTGCACCATCGGCCCGGACACCACGCTGACCGACGTCGCCGTCGGCGACGGCGCGTCGGTGATCCGCACCCACGGTGCCGGCGCGTCGATCGGTGACGGCGCCGTCGTCGGCCCGTTCACCTACCTGCGGCCCGGCACCGTGCTGGGCGCCGACGGCAAACTGGGCGCATTCGTCGAGACCAAGAACTCGACCATCGGCGCCGGCACCAAAGTGCCGCACTTGACCTATGTGGGCGACGCCGACATCGGTGAGCACAGCAATATCGGCGCCTCCAGCGTCTTCGTCAATTACGACGGCACGTCCAAGCAGCGCACCACGGTCGGCTCGCATGTTCGCACTGGATCAGACACCATGTTTGTCGCTCCGGTCACCGTTGGCGACGGCGCCTACACCGGAGCCGGCACGGTGATACGCGAGGACGTTCCGCCGGGCGCGCTGGCGGTTTCCAGCGGCCAGCAACGCAATATCGAAGACTGGGTCCAGCGCAAGCGCCCGGGCACCCCGGCTGCAAAGGCCGCAGAAGCCGCCGCAAAGGCCAAGCAGGCACTCGAGGCCGACCCGACGCCGTGACCTCAAGCGGTGGCAACTCAACAACCCGTCGGAGCCCGTCGCTTACGATGGGTCCTCGATTCCCTAATACCGACCCCGAAACGGCGAGGGCAGCACGGTGAGCCACGACTGGACCGACAACCGCAAGAACCTGATGCTGTTCTCCGGCCGCGGGCATCCGGAGCTGGCCGAACAGGTAGCCAAAGAACTCGACGTCCACGTCACCGCGCAGACCGCGCGCGAGTTCGCCAACGGCGAGATCTTCGTGCGCTTCCACGAGTCGGTGCGTGGCTGCGATGCCTTTGTCCTGCAATCAGCCCCTGCACCGGTGAACAACTGGCTGATGGAACAGCTGATCATGATCGACGCGCTCAAGCGGGGCAGCGCCAAGCGGATCACCGCCGTCATGCCGTTCTATCCCTACGCCCGGCAAGACAAGAAGCACCGCGGCCGCGAACCGATCTCGGCGCGACTGGTCGCCGACCTGCTCAAGACGGCCGGAGCCGACCGGATCGTCACCGTCGATCTGCACACCGATCAGATCCAGGGCTTTTTCGACGGTCCCGTCGACCACATGCGCGGGCAGAACCTGTTGACCGGCTATATCGGCGACAACTACGCGGGAGGCAACATGGTCGTGGTCTCTCCCGACTCCGGCCGGGTACGTATCGCCGAGAAGTGGGCCGACGCACTGGGCGGCGTTCCGCTGGCCTTCATCCACAAGACCCGCGACCCGCGGGTGCCCAACCAGGTGGTGTCCAACCGGGTCGTCGGTGAGGTGGCCGGGCGCACCTGCGTGCTGATCGACGACATGATCGACACCGGTGGCACCATCGCCGGCGCGGTCAAGCTGCTGCATGACGACGGCGCCAAGGACGTGATCATCGCGGCCACCCACGGCGTGCTGTCCGATCCGGCGTCGCAGCGGCTGGCCGAGTGCGGTGCCCGCGAAGTGATCGTCACCAACACCCTGCCGATCGGCGAGGAAAAGCGGTTCCCACAACTCACGGTTTTGTCGATCGCGCCGCTGCTGGCCAGCACGATTCGGGCAGTGTTCGAAAATGGTTCGGTCACAGGACTGTTCGACGGAGACGCGTAGATGGCAGGGCAGGCCATCATCTACCACAACCCCAAGTGCAGTACATCGCGGAAGACACTGGACTTGCTGCGCGACAACGGATTCGAGCCCGAGATCGTGCAGTATCTCAAAACACCACCGTCCCGTACCGAGCTGGTGAGCATGATCCGCGACGCCGGGATCGATGTGCGCAGCGCGGTCCGTAAACGGGAATCGCTCTACGCCGAGCTCAACCTGGCCGACGCGAGCGACGATCAACTGCTCGACGCGATGGCTGAACATCCCATCCTCATCGAACGGCCGTTCGTGGTCACACCGAAAGGCACCCGGCTGGCCCGTCCGGTGGAGAGGGTTCACGAGATCCTGTGAGACCCGGGTTATGCGGAGCCGCCGTCGCGATCCTGGCTCTGACTGTGTCGCTGGTCGGCTGTGGACCGAAAAACCCTGACTACAAGTCGATTTGGACTTCGTCGGCGACGACGACGCCGACTGAAAGGCCGGTGCCGTTCGCGCAGTATCTGGAAAGCAGCGGAGTGGCCGGCGAGCCGGTCGCGCCCGACAAGCTGACCGACCTGACAGTGTCGATGCCGACACCGCCGGGCTGGGCGAAGGTCGACAAGCCGAATATCGCACCCACCACGCAGGCCATCGGCAAGGGCGGCAACTTTCCCACGGCCATGCTGATGGTGTTCAAATTGAACGGAGATTTCGACGCCGCCGACGTGGTCAGGCACGGCAATGCCGATGCCACGCTCGCCGAGAACTTCAAGCTGCTCGACCAGTCCGGTGCCGACTTTCACGGCTTTCCGTCGTCGATGATCGAAGGCAGCTACGACCTTGGCGGCCAACGGTTACACACCTACAACCGGATCGTCGTCCCGACCGGATCGGGGCCCGCCCGCCAGCGCTACCTGGTCCAGCTCTCGGTCACCAGCCTGGCCGAGCAGGCCGTGCCCGATGCCGCCGATATCCAGGCGATCATCCACGGATTCACCGTCGCGGCGAAATAGGCCGCGGCCAAGCCGACTGCCGCCGGATTAATGTGTGTGCCATGACGTCGTGGACCGCTGCAGATCTGCCCTCATTCGCCGGACGCACCGTTATCGTCACCGGCGCCAACAGCGGGCTGGGCGCGGTGACCGCTCGCGAATTGGCCCGCGTGGGTGCTCAGGTCATTCTGGCCGTGCGCAACACCGGCAAGGGCGAAGCCGCCGCCCGGGACATGAGCGGCGACGTCGAAGTACGCCGACTCGACCTGCAGGATCTTTCCTCGGTACGGCAGTTCGCCGATGACGTGGACACTGTCGACGTGTTGATCAACAACGCCGGGGTGATGGCCGTCCCACACGGGGTGACCGCCGACGGCTTCGAATCCCAGATCGGCACCAACCACCTGGGTCATTTCGCGCTGACCAACCTGCTGCTGCCCAAGCTCACCGACCGGGTGGTGACGGTGTCCTCGGTGATGCACTGGATGGGCTACATCAGCCTCCGTGACTTGAACTGGACGTCGCGGCCCTACTCGGCGTGGGTGGCTTACGGCCAGTCCAAGCTGGCCAACCTGATGTTCACCAGCGAGCTGCAGCGGCGCCTCAATACGGCCGGCTCGCCGCTGCGCGCGCTGGCCGCGCACCCCGGTTACTCGCATACCAACCTGCAAGGGCGCACCGGCCGCAAATTCGGCGACGCGGTGATGTCGCTGGCAACCCGGCTGCTGGCCAGCGACGCCGAGTTCGGCGCCCGGCAAACGCTGTATGCCGCCTCACAGGATGTACCGGGCAACAGCTTCATCGGCCCGAGCTTCGGCATGGCCGGACGTAGTCGGCCGGTCGGGCGCAGTCCACTGGCCAAACGCGCCGCCACCGCCAATGCGCTCTGGGAGCTGTCCGAACGGCTGACCGAGACCAAATTTCCGCTCTGAGGTGCTGATGCGCTAACCTGACCGGGCGTCACGGCGAGGGTGGCTTACGGCGAATTCTGTACGCCACCGTTATCGACGGGGACCGACTCATTGGTTGTCGCGACCCTGGCCGTGCCATGAAACTGACACAGGAGCGACACCATGGCTAAATCTGGCACTTCGCGAGTCAATCAGCTCAGCGTTTCGGTACGCACCCAGACGGGCAAAGGCGCGTCCCGGCGGGCCCGCCGCGACGGCAGGATTCCCGCCGTCCTCTACGGTCACGGCGCTGACCCGCAGCACGTTGAGTTGCCCGGGCACGACTTCGCCGCGGTACTGCGCCACTCCGGCACCAACGCGGTGCTGACCCTCGACATCGAGGGCAAAGAGCAGCTGGCGCTGACCAAGGCGCTGGCGATCCATCCGATCCGCCGCACCATCGAGCACGCCGACCTCCTGGTGGTCCGTCGCGGCGAGAAGGTGGTCGTCGAGGTCGGCATCAACGTCCAGGGCGACGCCGCATCCGGCACCCTGGTCACCCAGGAGGCCAACACGGTCCAGATCGAAGCCGACGTGTCGTCGATTCCCGAGGAGCTGGTGGTGTCGGTGGAGGGCGCCGAAGCGGGCACCCAGTTCACCGCCGGCCAGATCACGCTGCCGCCGGGAGTCACCCTGATCGACGACCCCGACATCCTGGTTGTCAACGTAGTGAATGCGCCGACCGCCGAGGAGCTCGAGGGCGAGGGTGCCGGCGAGGCGCCGGAGGGCGAGCAGCCCACAACGGAGGCCGCTGAAGAAGGGGCAGCCGAGGCGTCCGAATCCGAATCCGAATAGTCGATGGCCGACCCGATATTGGTGGTCGGCCTGGGCAACCCGGGGCCAAACTACGCCCAGACCCGGCACAATCTTGGGTTCATGGTCGCAGATCGGCTCGCCGCCCGGCTGAATTCAACGTTCAAGGCGCACAAGCGTTCTGGCGCGGAGATTGTCACCGGTCGGCTCGGCGGACGTTCGGTGGTGCTCGCCAAGCCGCGCTGCTACATGAACGAGTCCGGTCGTCAGGTGGGTCCACTGGTCAAGTTCTATTCGGTGCCCGCCGCTGACGTGGTGGTCATTCACGACGACCTGGACATCGACTTCGGTCAGATCCGGCTGAAGATCGGCGGCGGCGAGGGCGGCCACAACGGACTGCGCTCGATCGCTGCCGGGTTGGGTACCAAGGACTTTCAGCGGGTGCGGATCGGGATCGGCCGGCCGCCGGGACGCAAAGACCCGGCGGCTTTCGTGCTGGAGAACTTCACTGCCGGGGAACGCCCAGAGGTGCCTGCGATCTGTGAGCAGGCCGCAGACGCCACCGAGTTGCTCATAGAGCTGGGTTTGGAACCGGCTCAAAACCGGGTCCACGCCTGGTAATTCGGCGTTGCCCTAGGTGACCAGGGTGACGGAGTTGGCTCGGCGCAGCTTGCCCGACGGCGTCTTCGGGATCGTCCCGGGGCCCAGCACCACGACGTTGCGCGGCCGCACGTCGACCTCGCTGACGACCTCGTGGGCCACCTGATGCTCGAGGCGACGCACTTCGGCGGGATCCTGATACGCGTTGGACTCGACCGCGACGGCGAAGGTCTCCCGGGCATGCCCGGCGTCAAGCCGCACGGCCACCGCACAACCCGGGCGGACGCCCTCGACCCGGCATGCGGCCCGCTCGATGTCGGTCGGGTAGATGTTGCGGCCGGCCATGATGATGACGTCCTTGACCCGACCACACACCACGATGTGGCCGTTCTCCATCAGGTAGCCGAGGTCGCCGGTGTCGTACCAGCCGTGCTCGTCCTGCGCCGGAATGAACCCGCCCATCGTCGTGTAGCCCGGGGTGACCGGTTCACCGCGCAACTCGATCACGCCGACGCCGCGGGTCGGTAGCACATCGCCGTTCTCATCGACGATGCGTGCCTCGATGCCTTGCAGCAGCGGCCCGAGCGATGCCAACCGCCGGGTATTGCCCTTGGTGGCCGGCACGGCGCGCCGCAGCGCGGCCAGCAGATCGGCGTCCACCTCGTCGACCACCAAGCCGTCGCCGAGTTCGGAGAACGACACCGCCAGCGTCGTCTCGGCCATGCCGTAGGCGGGCATGATGGCTTCAGGTCGCAACCCGAACGGCTTACCGGCGTCGATGAGGTCCTCGACGTCGGCGGGGTCCACCGGCTCGGCACCCGAGAGGGCAAACCGCAGCGTGGACAGGTCGAACTGACCGGGAGGGGCCTGTTTACGCAGCCGCTTGGCGAACAGCGCGTAGGCGAAGTTGGGGGCAGCCGTCATCGTGCCGCCGTATTTGTCGATCAGCTTCGCCCACAGCAGCGTGTCCCGCAGGAAGTCCATCGGGGTGACCTTGACCAGCTCCACACCGAAGTACATCGGCACGGTCAGAAAGCCGACCATGCCCATGTCGTGGAAGCACGGCAGCCAGCTGAGCATCACGTCGTTGCCGCTGGGATCCATCTTGGCGGAGATGAACATCGCCTCAGCGTTGGAGTAGATGTTGCGGTGCGTGATGTGCACCGCCTTCGGTGACCCGGTGGATCCGGACGTCAGCTGCATGAGCGCCAAGTCGTCCTCATCGGTGTCGATCGGGTCAACAGGCTCCGACGCCAGCAACTGGTCGACGGTCAGCACCTTGAGGCCGCGTTCCTCGAGCACCGGCGCGGCCGCCATGAACGGGTCGGAGACGATGACTGCTTTCGCCTCGATCATGTCGACGACGGTGGTGGTGTCCTTTGCCCACAGCGCGAGGTCGGTGCGGGGTGTCGGCTGATGCAGCATGGTCAGGCTGGCGCCGCGCATCCACAGTCCCTGAGCCGTCGGCGCGATTTCCACCGGCGCTCCGGCCAGGACACCGACACCGTCACCGTGGCCGATACCGGCCGCCGCCAGGCCGCCAGCCACTCGGCGGGCACGCTCGTGCACCTCCAACCAGGTGTGCCGAACCGGCTGGTGCGGTTCGCCGGTAACCATGCCCTTTGCGCTCTTGTGAGCGTTGCGGAACATGTTCTCGGTAAACCTGCTCACGGTAGCCTCCTCCGTTCCGGCGCCAACGCCCAGCCTCCAATGTTGCCCCTGCTCAACCACACTTTGGGGCAACCGCACGCCCACAATTGGGCAGCAATTTCGTCTCGAATCGGTGATGACCCGGTAACTTCACGCAACGTTGCGGTCGCGGGGAGGACACCGCGCCCAACGCGGTTCACACACAGCCCGCCGACATGATCGGCGGGCGGAAGAACCAGGCGCGTTTCTTGACCGGTATTCGTCACTGCCGAACATCTTAAACTCCTCTTAAGTAACTGCCAAATTGGGTGAACTCGGGTGTTTCACGCACCCGTCGCCGGCGCCGGCACCACCCGCGCGCCGTGGACCGGCCCGCTGGCAACGCGCACCGTGCGGCAGACACCGGCCCCGGAGAGCTCGGTGCCAACGTCCACGGCAGCGGGCGCCGACCGGCACAAGAACGTACAGGTCGGTCCGGAACCCGACACGATGCCGGCCAGCGCACCCGCCTCGACGCCGGCGCGCAAGACGCGGCGCAGAGCCGGATCCATGCTGACCGCGGCGGCCTGCAGCTCATTGCCCAGCAGCGGCGCCAGCTGATCGGGATCGCCGGCCGCCAGCGCCGCAAGTACCGGACCGGCTTCGTCGAGCCGGGGCGGCGTCCCGACCTCCCGGAGCCGGTCCAACTCGGTGAACACGGCCGGGGTGGACAGCCCGCCATCGGCAAATGCCAGCACCCAATGGAAGGTGTTCCGGGCCAGCACCGTCGCCAGCTCCTCACCGCGACCGGTGCCCAGCGCGGTGCCGCCGTGCAGAGCGAAGGGCACGTCGCTGCCCAGCTTGGCGGCCAGTGTGTGCAGATCGCGGCGCGGCACCCCCAACTCCCATAGCGAGTTGATCGCGACCAGCACGGCGGCCGCGTCCGCGCTGCCGCCGCCCATCCCGCCGGCCACCGGGATGGATTTGTCGATGGCGATCGAGACATCCGGCGCCCGGCCGACGTGGTCAGCCATCAGCTCGGCGGCCTGCCAGGCCAGGTTGCGTTCGTCGAGAGGTAACTGGTCGGCGCCCTCACCGCTGATTTCGAGCGAGAGCACGTCGGCGTTGCGGACCGTGACCTCGTCGACCAGCGAGACCGCGTGAAACACCGTGGTCAGGTCGTGATAGCCGTTGTCACGCCGGTCGCCGACGGCCAGATACAGATTGATTTTGCCGGGCGCCCGTACGGTAACTGACCCAGTGGGCACCCACTGAGCAGCGGTGTTCGGGTCCGTCGGCATCGCACGCGACTTTATCGCCCGCGCCCGGCAAATCCCTACCCCTGGTCGCTAGCTCGCTGAGGCGTGCCGTTGCGGGACACCCCGAGCGGGGTTGGCGCCGCCGGAGCCACCCGAGCGCTGATACAGCCGCACGAATTCGCCGATGGTCAGCGTCTCACCCCGGCGCGCCGGGTCGATGCTGGCGGCCAGCAACCGGCTGGCCGACTCGTTGCCCGAGCCTGCCCACTCGACGAACGCATTGCGGGATGTCTTGCGCCGCTGGGCGAATGCGATGTCCACCAGCTTGAACACGTTCTGACGGAAGGCGGCGTCGGTCGGCCAGGGCGGGTTTGCATACCGGTCGATGCGCACCAGCCCGGAATAGACGCGCGGAATCGGCCAGAACACGGTCGGCGAGACCGTGCCGTGCCGGCGGACCTGTCCGTAGAAGCGGACCTTGACGCTGGGCACGCCGTACTCCTTGCCGCCCGGCTCGGCCGCGAGCCGTTCGGCGACCTCAGCCTGCACCATCACCGTCACGGTGCGCAGCGATGGGAATTCGGCGAGCAGGTGCAGCAGCGCGGGCACCGCGACGTTGTAGGGCAGGTTGGCCACCACGGCGGTCGGCTCGGTGGCCAGGTCATCGGGTTTGAGGCCCAGCACGTCGCGGTTCAGCACGGTCAACCGATGAATTTCGCTGTGCGAATGCTCGGCAACGGTCTGCGGCAGCCTGCCGGCCAGCACTGCGTCGATCTCTACGGCACTGACCGTGGCCCCGCGGTCCAGCAGCGCCAGCGTGAGCGAGCCCAAGCCCGGACCGACCTCCAGGACGTGATCGTGCCGACTGACTCCCGAGCACGACACCACCCGGCGGACCGTGTTGGCGTCGTGGACGAAATTCTGGCCCAACGATTTACGGGGCCGGAATTCGAGTTCTTTGGCCAACCTTCGGATCTCGGTACGCCCGAGCAACCGGATGGTCAGCGCGCACCCGCTCTGCCGCTGCACACCGGCCACGCGCCCCAACCCTGGCGGGCCCGCGTCACCTCGGCGACGGCGATCTGCTCTTCCCGGGTGGCCAAGTCGGCGCGCGGGGCGAACCGCATACCGCCGTTGCGCTCCCAGGTGTTCTGGTCGAACTGGACGCCGCCGTAATAACCGTTCCCGGTGTTGATCGCCCAGTTTCCACCGGCCTCGCAGCGTGAGATGGCATCCCAGATTTCTCCGTTGCCGACGTTAGGAACCTCGGTGCCCGGTTTGGTGCCGACCCGCACCACCGCCTCGCGGGCGGGCGTGATGACGTGACTGGCCACCGGCAGCCGCCCGGTTTCCACCCCGTTGACCTTGGACACCGCAAACGTCACATCCTGGGTGCCGGGGGTGCCCGGGTCCTGGACGACCTCGCGGTCCATGTTCATCTCGGGATCCTCGATACGGCGCCGCGGCGGAACCAGCGGCACCCGCTCGGTGACCTTCTCAATACGGTTACGGGTCACCTGGATGTGCATGCCGTCGATCACCGGTGCCGCCGCGCCGGGAGTGACCTGGTCACTTTCCAACAGTGGCGCCCCCACCCCGGCCAGCAGGTCGCCGACCCTGGCCGCGGCCAGGTGCACGTTGCGCACCGCACCGGCGTCGTTGAGTTCGACCGTCTTCGCGCTGACGACCGGCAGGGCCATACCGGCCAGCGGAACACGGCTGCCCCGCGACGCCGCGGCCGGCGCGGTGTCGGTCATCGCGAGCTGTGCCAGCGCCTCGTCGACCGTCGACGCCGTCGTCCAGACTTGCTTGACATTCTGGCCGTCCAGCGAGATCTGCAGTGGGCGGCTGCGCCGCAACACGATGTTCTCGCCCATCTGGACTCGCTCGCCGGCAGCGGGATAAAGGTCGTCCCGCTCGCTGACGTTGAACCCGTTCTCCCTGATGATGTCGATCACGCGCGACTTCATCGTGGTCACGGTCATAGCGGTGCCATCAACGCTCAGCGTCACCGTCTTGTAGTCGGCGACGGCATAGCCGCCGGCGAAGGCCAAGACCAGCAAGAGGCCCGCGACCAGAAGCCGCAGGGCCGGCGAGGGAGCCTGATGGAGTTTTGTCAGTACGTTCAACGCGTGTGTATCCCCGACCTCAACCACAACTTCAGCAACCGTTCCGTCACATAGCAAAAGGCCCACCTGGGGCCCATCGTTCGATCACAAGACGGTAACGAACCGGCCTAGATAGAGCAACTCCGCACCTATGCCTTAACGGTTCGTTAACCCCTCGCGGGCCAATCCATAGGCCCGGCGGGCATTGCCGGTGGTGATCTCGGCCAGTTCGTCGGCGGGCCGATCGATGAGCTCGGCCAGCGCCCGGACAGTGTAAGGCAGGCAGTATGGCTCGTTCGGCGCCCCCCGGTACGGGTGGGGCGTCAGAAACGGTGCGTCGGTCTCCACCAGCAGCTGCGCGTCGGGGATCAGCGGGACCGCTTCGCGTAGCTCACGGGCGTTGCGGAAGCTCACCGTCCCGGACAGGCTGACCAGCCAGCCGGCGTCGACACACGCGCGCGCCATGGCCGGGCCCGAGGAGAAGCAGTGAAAGATCACCGTCTCCGGCGCACCCTCGGCACGCAGCACGTCGAGCACCTCGGCATCGGCTTCCCGGTTGTGAATCATCAGCGGCTTACCGCTCCGTTTGGCCAGGTCGATATGCCATGCGAAGGCCTCCCGCTGAACGCCGGGCTCGGCGCAGCCGTCCAGCCGGCCCGGCCAGTACAGGTCCATCCCGGTCTCACCGATCGCCACCGCGCGCGGGTGGGCGGCCAACCGTTCGATCTCGGCGCGCGCTGCATCGTTGAGCGCCCCGGCGCGGGTCGGGTGCAGCGCCACCGCGGCGTAGACCCGCGAATCCCAGTCGGCGGCTCGGGTCACCCAGCGCGCCGAGGCCAGGTCGTCGGCGATGGTGACCACCGCGACCACACCGACCGCCGCGGCACGGTCGACGATGGCGCGCACATCATCGCCGTCCGCTGCGCCGCAGGCGTCCAGGTGGGTGTGCGCGTCGACCAGAGGGCTCAATCGGTCCGGGGCCGGCGGCGGCTGACGTTTGGAACCCACGCGCACACAATAAGGTGGCAATCGATGATGAAGACCCAGCCCTACTACATCACGACGGCGATCACCTATCCGAACGGTGAGCCGCACATCGGTCACGCGTACGAGTACATCGCCACCGATGCGATCGCACGTTTCAAGCGGCTGGACGGCTTCGACGTGCGCTTCCTGACCGGAACCGACGAGCACGGCCTGAAGATGGCCCAGGCGGCTGCCGCCGAGGGTCTTTCGCCGCGAGAACTTGCCAAGCGCAATTCCGATGTGTTCCAGCGGCTGCAGGAGAAACTCGATATCTCGTTCGACCGGTTCATCCGCACCACCGATGCCGATCACCACGCGGCGTCGAAGGCGATCTGGAATCGGATGGCCGAGGCCGGCGACATCTATATGGATACCTACGCCGGCTGGTATTCGGTGCGTGACGAACGCTACTTCACCGAGGAAGAAACGGCTCTCGACGCCGCGGGTACCCGGATCGCCGTCGAAACCGGCACCCCGGTCACCTGGACAGAAGAGCAGACGTACTTCTTTCGGCTGTCGGCGTATGCCGACAAGCTGCTGGCTCATTACGAAGCCAATCCGGACTTCATCGGGCCCACGGTGCGCCGCAACGAAGTGGTCAGCTTCGTCTCCGGCGGGTTGAACGACCTGTCGATCTCGCGCACCTCGTTCGACTGGGGCGTGCAGGTGCCCGAGCATTCCGAACACGTCATGTATGTCTGGGTCGATGCCTTGACCAACTACCTGACCGGGGTCGGCTACCCCGACACCGAGTCCGAGTTGTTCCGCCGTTACTGGCCTGCGGACCTGCACATGATCGGTAAGGACATCATCAGGTTTCACGCCGTCTACTGGCCGGCGTTTCTGATGTCCGCCGGAATCGAGCTCCCGAGAAGGGTTTTCGCGCACGGCTTCGTTCTCAACAGCGGCGAGAAGATGAGCAAGTCGGTGGGCAACGTGATCGATCCCGTCGCTCTCATCGACGAGTTCGGGGTCGACCAGGTGCGCTACTTCTTCCTGCGCGAGGTGCCTTTCGGCCAGGACGGCAGCTACAGCGAAGAGGCGATCATCAGCCGCACCAATGCTGATCTGGCCAACGAATTGGGCAACCTGGCTCAACGGTCGCTGTCGATGGTGGCCAAGAATCTGGACGGAATCGTCCCGACGCCGGGCGAGTTCGCCGCTGACGACTCCGAACTGCTGGCCGCCGCCGACGCTCTGCTCGACCGAGTGCGCGCCGAGTTCGAGTCCCAGGCAATGCATTTGGCACTCGAAGCGATCTGGCTGATGCTGGGCGCGGCGAATCGGTACTTCTCGGCGCAGCAGCCGTGGGTGTTGCGCAAGAGCGACTCGGAGGCAGACCAGGCCCGTTTCGCTACCGTGCTCTACACCACCTGCGAAGTGGTGCGGATTGCCGCGCTGTTGATCCAGCCGGTGATGCCGCAGTCGGCGGGCAAGCTGCTGGACTTGCTCGGTCAGCCGCAAGACCAGCGGACATTTGCCGCGATCGGTGCCCGCCTGGCACCCGGCACGGCGCTGCCGTCACCCACCGGGGTGTTCCCCCGCTACCAGGCCGACTAAGCGAGTCGAACTCGAACGGTCACGCGCCCCTTGTCATCTCGGTGGGCAACGGCATGTCCGGTGCGCTCGGCTCCGTCCAGAGTCAGCGACAGTGGAGCGCCGTCGCCGACGAAGTTGCGCCACCACGTCTTGGCATCAGGCAAGTTCGCTGCGATATCAAGGCTGTCGTCACCGCGGCGACTGTATGCCACGGGAATACTGAACGTTCGTCCCGACCGTCGCCCCGTATAGGTGATCAGCGTGACACTGCGCCGCAGTTTCGCGCCGAGGCGTGGCGACCTTGCTATCGCAGCGACCGGCGCGTTGAAGAGCGGGGCAGCACGCATGATGGATCGCGGGAAAATGCGTGATGTGAACATTGTTTCGGTATCCCTTCAGATCAGCAGCGTGAAGCACAATGCCGTCAGAGCCAGGCCCTGCAGCGCGGCGCGGGCGGTGATCACGTTGTCCCAATTACGTTGCAGCGCTCGGGCATCCGTCAGCGGCTCGGGGTGATCGGACGCGGCGGTGAGTTGGTGGTTGATCGGTGCGCTCACTCGCAGGTAGAGCACCAGCCAGATCAGCAGCAGGCCGACCGCGACACCGGATACGGCGGCTTGCGTCCAGCGGCCGGCCGCCGCGGCGAATGCCGCACTGATTACCCCGGCCACCACGCCGAGCGCCCCGGGCACCGGCATCCGCCGATCGCCGTAGCGATGGATGTTGCCCATCACCGCGAGCAGGGCACGGTCGTCGACATGGGCCAGCGCGGGCCGTTGCACCATCGCACAGAACACGTCGGTGCCGTAGACCACCGCGGTGCCCAGCACCGCGATCAATGCGAACAACTTGGCAGTGTCCATGTCCCCCGGGTCTCCTAATCAGTTCGTAGGGATGGGTTGGCGGTCATAAGACCGGGATCTGTTCCTCGCGGGGTCTGTCGCCGGGTGATGCCTGGTTTCTCCCGTCGTTCGACGACTTGCGAAAGAGCGGCGCGCCTGGCGGCAGATCAGGTGGTGCGGTGATGAGATGCCGTTGCCCGAGCATGGCGCAGGCTTGACTTCCCGATGGTTGTTCCCGAGCCTTGAGCTCTTCGACAGAACGAGGTCCTGCGGTGTGTTGGAGTCATGGACGGCTAGTGAGATGACGGACCGTCGAGTCCTGTGATTAGGGCGCCGCACGACTTCACCGGGAACAACGAAATCACTGACCGAAGGAGTGCGGATATCTTGGGCTTGTATTGCGGAATCGATTGGGCCAGCGACCATCACGACGTTGCCGTGGTCGACGGTCATGGACGTGTGGTGGCACGGGGACGGGTCGGCAACGACGCGGCGGGCTTTGGGCAGTTGTTGACGCTGTTGGCCGAGGTCGGCGACAGCGCGAGGGATCCGATCCCGGTGGGGATTGAAACCGATCGCGGGCTGTGGGTGGCCGCGCTGCGCGCCACCGGCCGGGTGATCTATCCGATCAACCCGCTGGCGGCCTCGCGGTATCGGGCCCGCTATGCAGTCTCGGGCGCCAAATCCGATGCCACCGACGCGGTGCTGTTGGCCAACATCATCCGCACTGACCCCGATGCGCACCGACCCTTGCCCGCCGATACCGAGCTGGCCCAAGCCATCCGGGTACTCGCCCGGGCGCAACAAGACGCGGTGTGGGCCCGCCAGCAGATCGGCAACCAGATCCGCGACCTGCTCAAAGACTTCTACCCAGCGGCCCTGGCCGCGTTCGCCAAGCTGCCCAGCGGCGGGCTGGCCCGCGCTGATGCCCGCACCATCTTGGCCGCCGCGCCCACCCCCGCCCAAGCGGCGACGCTGACCCCGGCGCGGCTGCGCCGGCTGCTGGTCAAGGCCGGGCGTCGCCGCGACCTTGATCGCGACGTCTCCCGGCTGCGCGCCATCTTCACCGACGCCTACCTGCACCAACCGCCGGTGGTGGAAAACGCGATGGGCATCCAGCTGACCGCGCTGCTGCGTCAGTTCGAAGCCGCCTGTGCGGCCGTCGACGAGTTGGCCGAGGCGGCGACCGCCCATTTTGAGCAACACCCGGACGCCAAGATCATCACCAGCTTTCCCGGCCTGGGGAATCTGGCCGGTGCCCGGGTGCTCGCCGAGATCGGCGATGACCGTACTCGTTTCGCCGAAGCCCGCGGGTTGAAAGCCTTCGCCGGCTCCGCCCCGATCACCCGCGCCAGCGGAAAGAAAACCGTTGTGACACACCGGCATATCAAAAACCGGCGCCTCGCCGCCGTGGGCTCCATCTGGGCGCTGACCGCCCTGCGCGCCTCGCCCGGCGCCCGACGACACTACGATGCCCGCCGCGCCGCCGGAGACTGGAACCGCCAAGCCCAACGACACCTGTTCAACAAATTCCTCGGCCAACTTCACCACTGCCTGCACACCGGCCAGCTCTACGACGAACACCGGGCGTTTCCACCTCCTCTCCCGCTCGCGGCTTGACTTTTAACTACGTGAGATGTCTTTCGCGGACTGGTGTTAGCAACGCTAACCCTTGTCTCGGATTTCGTCAATAGCGCCGCTAGAATTAATATCGCCGCTAGCATCAGCACTATGGCCATCGAAGACCGCCGAGCGCGGGAGCGGGCCGCGCGGCGCCGGCTCATCACCACCACCGCACGCAAGCTGGCAGAAGAGCAGGGTTGGGACGCTGTCACCACCCGTCGGCTGTCCACTGAGATCGAGTACAGCCAGCCGGTGCTGTACAAGCACTTCTCGAGCATGGACGGCGTCGTGGCGTCGGTCGCTGTCCAGGGATTCGACGAGCTCGCCGACGCGCTGGCCGCGGCGCGCAGCGGTGCCACCGACGGTCATGACGCCCTTGCCCGAGTCACCCATGCATTCGTTCGGTTCGCGAACGACAATCCCGCGCTGTTCGACGCGATGTTCATCCGCCCCACCACGCTGCACTTCGCTGCCCCCGATACGCCGCCCGAGCTGACGGCGGCCTTCGCTGAGCTGCGCGCTGCCGTGGAGTTGATCGCAGGCCCGCGGGATGTCGACACGCTCACCGAGGTGTTCTGGGCGGCGCTGCACGGCTTGGTCACCCTCGACCGCGCCGGTCGGCTACGTCCCGAATACCGAGCCGCGCGGGTGGACTTGCTGCTCGCCGGGTTTGCCGGCGCCGAATCGACGTGAGCCTGGTCACATCAGCCGCAACGCTGTCACATCCGGGCGGCGGGCGGTGTCTCAAGGGCAGAACACCCGCGAGGACAGGAGACAGCAATGACCAACCACCGCACTCACATCGTCGTGATCGGCGGCGGATACGCCGGCACGCTGGCCGCCAACCACCTGCGGCTGCGCGCCGACGTCGAGATCACCCTGGTGAATCCGCGCCCGGTCTTCGTCGAGCGAATCCGCTTGCACCAGTTGGCCGCAGGGAGCGGCACCGCCGCCGTCGAATACGGCACCCTGCTCGGGGAGGGCATCCAGCTGGTCGTAGACAGCGCCGAGCGGATCAACCGCGCCGAGGCCAAGATCGAGCTGGCTTCCGGCGCGGTGTTGGACTACGACTACCTGATCTACGCCGTCGGCAGTACCGGCGAAGTGCCGTCTGCGGTGCTCGGCGCTCGCGAATTCGCTTATCCGGTGGCTGAATTCGAGTACGCCGAACGGTTGCGTGACGCACTCGACGAGCTGCACCCGGACGCGCCCGTCACCGTGATCGGCGCCGGGCTGACCGGCATCGAAACGGCTTCGGAGCTGGCGGGTCGACACCGCGTGAGCTTGGTCTGCGGGGGCGAGCTGGGGCCGTCGCTGAGCCGGCCAGGCCGGCGTTCGGTGGCGAAGTGGTTGCGCCGCCTCGGTGTCGACGTGCTCGAGACCGCGGTGGTCCGCGAAGTCGGGCCGGACGCGGTGGTGCTCGCGGACGGTGCGATCCTGCCCAGCGCACTGACGGTGTGGACGGCAGGCTTCGGCGTGCCGGAACTGGCCGCCCGCAGCGGGCTGAGCACCGACCGGGTTGGCCGGTTGCTCACCGATGAAACACTGACCAGCATGGACGACCCGCGCATTGTGGCGGCCGGCGACGCCGCCGCACCGTCCGGCCAGCCGCTGCGGATGAGCTGCCAGGCTGCTATCCCGCTCGGCGCTCAGGCCGCCAACACCGTGCTCAGCCGCATCGCCGGTACCCCGCCCGCGGTGGTCAACCAGGCGTTCACCGGGCAGTGCATCAGCCTGGGCCGCTCGTACGCGACCGTCCAACTCGCCCGCCCCGACGACACGCCGCTGAACCTGTTCATCGGCGGGCGGGTCGCCGCGTCGATCAAGGAATTGGTCTGCAAAGGCACGGTGTGGGGCATTCGCCGTGAGGCTGCCAAGCCGGGCTGGTATCGCTGGCTCAAGGGCGGCAAGCGGGCCGAGCAACTCGCGCGCGATGTTGTCACGGTACCGTGACCACCACCTCCGACGAACACGCCGAACGGTTCATGCTGCTGCGGCCGTTGTTGTTCACCATCGCCTACGAAATCCTGGGCTCGGCAACCGAATCCGACGACGTGCTGCAGGACAGCTACATTCGCTGGGCGCAGGTGGACATCTCGGAGGTGCACGACACCAAGTCCTACCTGGCCCGGCTGGTCACCCGTCAGGCGCTCAATGCGCTGCGCGCCGGGGCCCGGCGCCGGGAAGATTACGTCGGACCGTGGCTGCCCGAGCCGCTGCTGCTCGAGGAGCAGGACCCGTCGGCCGATGTCGTACTGGCCGAATCGGTTTCGATGGCGATGCTGGTGCTGCTGGAGACGTTGAGTCCCGACGAACGCGCGGTGTTCGTGCTGCGGGAAGTGTTCGGCTTCGACTACGACGAAATCGCTTCCGCGGTCGGCAAATCGGTGGCGGCAGTGCGGCAGGTCGCACATCGGGCCCGCGAGCACGTGCAGGCCCGGCGCAGGCGCTTCGCGCCTGTTGATCCGGAGCAAAATGCACGCATCACCGCACAGTTCATGGCCGCGGCGGCCAGCGGCGACGTGCAGTCCGTCACCGCGCTGTTGGCACCCGATGTGGTCTGGACCGCGGACAGCGGCGGTAAAGCCAGCGCCGCTCGCCGGCCGGTGGTCGGAGTCGAGAAGGTCGCCCGGGCGGTCGTCGGCCTGGTGGGTCGGGCTGCCCAAATTCCCGACGTCCGGGTGGAAATGGTGGTGTGCAACTCGGCCCCGGCCGTCGTGCTGTACCGCGCCGACCAGCTCGAGGGCGTCTTCACCATCGAGATCGTCGATGGCAAGATCACCAACTTCTACGCGATGCGCAACCCGGACAAGCTGACCAGGCTGACCACCCCGCACCAGATCAGCCGCGGCTGAGATCTGCCAAGCTGGGCAGGTGAGAATCGACCGGCTCGGCGATCTTGGTGGCGCACCCCAGGTGCTGCGCGCCATTGGCGACGCCACGAACCGGCTGGACCTGCCGCCGCCGGCCGCGCTGACCGGTGACTGGTTCGGCGCGCTGGCGGTGATCGCGCCGAGTGTGGCGGTGCGACCCGTCGACGCCGCCGAGGCCTTCGCCGTGCGACCGGGTGCAGACAACACCGCGGTTGGCGGCGGCTGGGTCGGCTACCTGTCCTACCCCGATCCGGGTGCCGACGGCCAACTCGCACGGATACCCGAAGCGGCGGGCGGCTGGACGGACTGCGTCTTGCGCTGCGATCGCGACCGGAAGTGGTGGTACGAGAGCCTCTCCGGCGCCCCGATGCCGGCGTGGCTGACACAAGCCCTGGCGGCGCCGGTATCGGCACGGCCTTACCGCGTCGACTGGGACGCGGCCGACCGTGAGGCGCATCGAGGCGGGGTGCGGGCCTGCTTGGAGGCGATCCGCGCCGGTGAGGTCTACCAGGCCTGCGTCTGCACCCAGTTCGCCGGCACGATCGCCGGCGAACCGCTGGACTTCTTCATCGACGGCGTCGCGCGAACCGCGCCGGCGCGGGCCGCGTATGTCGCCGGAGCCTGGGGCGCGGTGGCATCGCTGTCGCCGGAGCTGTTCTTACGCCGTCACGGTGAGGTCGTCACGTCGAGCCCGATCAAAGGCACGCTCCCGCTCGACGCTCCCCCGTCGGCGTTGCGAGCCTCGGTCAAGGATGTCGCCGAGAACATCATGATCGTCGACTTGGTCCGCAACGACCTGGGTCGCGTCGCAGTCACCGGATCGGTCACCGTGCCGGAGCTGCTGGTAGTGCGGCCCGCGCCGGGGGTGTGGCACCTGGTATCGACGGTGACGGCGCGGATGGCCGTCGAGCTGCCGATGTCGGCGTTGCTCGCTGCCGCATTCCCGCCCGCCTCGGTCACTGGCACTCCCAAACTCCGAGCGCGGCAACTGATTTCACAGTGGGAGCAATCAAGGCGTGGAGTGTATTGCGGCACAGTCGGTTTGGCGTCGCCGATAGCCGGCTGTGAGCTCAACGTCGCGATCCGCACCGTGGAATTCGACAGGGCCGGCAACGCGGTGCTGGGCTCCGGCGGCGGGATCACCGCCGACTCCGACGCCGACGCCGAATGGGACGAGTGCCTGCACAAGGCGGCACCGATCTTGGGTGCCTCAGCTGCGCGACCGCAGCACCGCGTCGTAGAGCTCACGCCGTGACGGCGCTCCCGGCGTAGCGGCAATCACCTGTGCGCAGGCGTCTTTGACGCCCATCCCCGCGTCGACCAGAGCACTCGCCTCGGCCACCAGCGCCGGCAGGTCAGCGCGCGGGGTGGCACCGGCCAGCACCACGGTGATCTCGCCCAGCACGCCGTCGGCCGCCCACGTCGCCAGCTCGGCGAGCGATCCGCGCACCACTTCCTCATGAACCTTGGTCAGCTCCCGGCAAACCGCCGCCCGGCGATCCCCGCCGAGCTGTTCGACCGCGTCGCGCAGACATGCGGGTAGCCGGCGCGGCGATTCGAAGAACACCGCGGTGCGCCGCTCCTCAGCCAGCGACGCCAGCCAGGCGCTGCGCGCCGCATGCTTGCGCGGCGCGAATCCCTCGAAGCAGAACTTGTCCGACGGCAGCCCGGAGACCGCCAGCGCGGTGGTCACCGCCGACGGGCCGGGCAGACACCGAACCGGCAGACCGGCGTCCAGGCAGGCCAGCACCAGCCGATGGCCCGGGTCGTTGATCAGCGGCATGCCGGCGTCGCTGACCACCAGCACCGTGGCGCCGGCGCGGATCTCGTCGACCAGCTCAGGCGCCCGGGACGCCTCGTTGTGATCGAAGAAGCTGACGACCTTCCCGCCGATCGCAACGTCGAGCGCCTTGGCCAGTGTGCGCACCCGGCGGGTGTCCTCGGCGGCCACCACATCAGCCGACGACAGGGCGGCGATCAGCCGTGGTGACGCGTCCGACGGCTGCCCCAATGGCGTCGCACCCAGCAACAGTCGGCCACCGGTCATGACGCACAGCCTACGATCGGTCGGGCGCGTGCCGATGGATCAGACCGGTCGGTTGAATTCCTGTAACCGGCCGAGGGCCATGTCGCGTTGATCTTCATCGAAGGCTTCGAGACGGGTGACACGCTCGCCGTCGAGAAGGATGAGCACGATGAACGGAATCTCAATTGCGGCCCCATCGGTCGACGTGGCTTTCAGGGCCATGCGACCCACGATGCCTATCGCAGAGCGCGCCAGTACCTCGGCGAGCTCGACCCACAGGTCGGGTACCAGCGATCCAGTCGTCTGCATCGATGACAGCCAGTCGGCGATCATGCCGTTGACCGCATGCGCCGGCTGTCGGTGATTGACGTACTCGGCACCGTCGAAATATGTTGCGACCGCGTCCCAGTCATGACGGTTGATGGTCGCGTTAATCCGGTCCACCGACTCGATCACCGCGGGATAGGCAACCTCCCCCGATGCAATCCATCGAGCCGTGAGCTCAGCGAAGGCGTCGTCAAGGTCGTCTGGATCGAAACTCACGGCGTTTCGCATCAGCCCGCGGTTGTCAACTTCCATCACACGCAAGATCTCAGAGGTGATCGGTCGGTCGATCTCGGCCGCGTCTCGATAATGCTCGCGGGTGAGCGACAGCCGAGCCCCCCTGATAGCGATGAACTCCAACTCCAAGCGCCAGCTGACCGGTGTCGTATCGAACATGGCTTGGACGGCCTTCCGCCGTGCTGCGCCGACAAGCACGTTACGCAAGCCTTTTCGCCGGTCCTCATAGCGTCCCTCAGTACTGGCAAGACCAAGGAGGCCCTCTGCATCGCGGCAGTTGAATGCGTCGACTACGCGTAGCCAGGTTCGGGTCGCGATGTTCTCAATTGAAGGCGTCTTCCGATCGAGCTCGTCGAACCTTGCGAGTGCGGCGTCCAGGTCTGCCTCATCGAATAACTCGCAGCGGTTGGTCCGGTCACCTTCGAGCGTCACAAGTTGGATCATTCGCCACTCAGCGGCGAAGCCGTCTGTTGAGGTTCCATGCGCTGCAATGGTGACGACCGCTCCGATACCGCTAAGTCGATGCACGGTCTCGATGTGGATTCTGACATCAGATATGAGGTCCCACAGGGCGTGGATGTTCGCGGTCTGCTCACTCGCGTCGATTGTTACAAGCGGTCGATGGTCAACGATGACGTAGTCGGTTGTCGTGGTAGGAAGTTCGTGCCGGTTGAACGCAACGAAGTTCTTCGTAACTATTGACCAGGCGTCCGCGTGCGCCGCCGCTTCGCCCGCGAGATACCGGGCGTCAAGCTCTTCGAACGCAGCGTCGATGTCGTCAGAATCGAAGATGACGGCGCCGGCCAGCCGGCTGTCGGTGTCAATCTCGACGACGCTGAGCATCTCAGCGGTGACCTCACCTGGTGCCGAGCCGCGCGCCGAGGAATGAACGCGAATGAGCGCAAGGCGCTGCCCGCGGGTCGCGATGACAGTCGACGTAATGCGCTCGAATCCGACTTCGGTCACTGCGCGCATGTTCGTGAGATGGTCAGCACGACCGCGTAAGACACCGGCGTTGACAACCCGACGACGATCGTGTGTGCAATAGTCCTCGGCCCATGTCTCGGCCATCGCGTCCCAGTCGCGGGCCTCGAAGTAGGCCCAAAAGCGTGCTACCACTTGGCTCGCCGCGTTTTCCAGTCGCCGTGCCTGCGGCTGCAATTCCTCGAAGCGGGCCAGCGCGGCGTCAAGGTCTGCCTCGTCGAAGAGCTCGCAGCGGTCGACTCGGTCGCTTTGGACGGTCAGGAGTTGGATCATTCGCCACTCGGCCGCGAAGCCTTGCGAGGTCCCCCACGCCGTATGGGTAACGACCGCTCCATAATTGGTGACTCGGTGCACCGCTTCGATGTGGATGGTGAGGTCCGGGGTGAGCTCCCAGTAGGCGCGGACGGCTGCGGCCATGTTGCTGGACGCGAACAGTGCGCCGCGCCGGTGGTCGGTGATGGCCCAGTCCGCCCCGGCAAGTTCGTGTCGGTTGAACGCGGCATACGTCTGCGCGATAACCGTCCAGGCATGCGCGTGCCGGGCCGCCTCGCCGGCGAGATACCGGGCATCGAGTTCCGCGAAGGCGGCGTCAATGTCGTCGGAATCGAACATGACCCGCGCCGCGATCCTCTGCTCCGGGTCGATCTCAACTATGTTAAGCACCTCGGTGTGGAAGTCCTCCGGCCCTTGATCTGGCCCCAACCATCTTGCCCGACTGAGGAATAAGCGTTCTCCCCGAATCGCAACGATGTCTGACGTTACGATCTTGACACCGAGGTCTGCCATTGCCTGCCCGTACGCGATCGTGACGTCGCGGCCGCGCCGGATCCCGACATTCACGATCCGCCGTCGATCGTCTGTACAAGTGTCCTCGGCCAGCAGGTTCGCCATCGCGGCCCACTCGCGTGCCGCGAGGTATGTCCGAAGTCGCTCGTCCATGCGGCTAGCCGCGTTTTCCAGCCGTGGTGCCTGCGGTTGCAGCTCCTCGAAGCGGGCGAGCGCGGCGTCCAAGTCTGCCTCGTCGAAGATCTCGATGCGGTTGAGCGAGTCACCGTCGACGGTCAGAAGCGTTATCTCCCGCCACTCGGCCTCAAAGCCGTCTTGCGAGGTCCCATGTGTCGTCTGCGTATTGACCGCTCCGAAGTCGGTCAAACGATGCGTGGCCACGATGCGGTTTCTGATGTCCGGCGCGACGTCCCACGTTGCACGGATGTACTCCGCCATGTCGCCGGGCGCGAAAGCTGCTGTCACACGCCGGTGGTCGATATTGACCCAGTGCGGCGTCACCGAAGGCATCTCGTGCCGGTTGAACGCTGCGTTGGCGTTCGCGATAACCGACCATGTGTGCGCGTGCGCGGCAGCCTCACCGGCGAGGTACCGAGTGTCAAGTTCCTCGAAGGCAGCGTCGATGTCATCGATGTCCATCGTGACTAACGCCGCGACACGGCCGTCGGTGTCGATCTCGGATACCTGTAGGGCTTCGAACTGGACCGTCTCGGGCCTTTTGTCGTTGCTGACGCGGGCGCTAATGAGTTCGAGCCGCTCCCCACGGGTCGCGATCACGACGGACGTCCGGTACGTGATACCGATGACGTCGACAGCCGCCTGCATATCTTTGACTCCGAGATCCCGACCTTCCCGAATCCCGGAGTTGACGACCCGCCTGCGATCCTCACTGGAGAAGCCCTCGGCCAGTATCTCGGCCATCGCTTCCCAATCGCGGACCGCGAGAACAGCTCTGCAGCGCTCCGTCACGCGGCTCGCCGCGTTTTGGAGCCGCCGTGTCTGCAAGTGCAGGTCTTCAAAGCGGGCGAGCGCGGTTTCGAGGTCTGACTCGTCGAAGATCTCCCCGCGGCTGAACTGGTCGCCTTCTAATGTGAGCAGCTCGACCAGTCGCCACTCGGCTTCGAACCCCTCGGACGAGATTCCCGACACCACATGGGTGTAGACGGCCCCGAGGTTGCTCAGCCGATGAACAGCCTCGATGTAGATGCTGAATTGCGGTGTGAGTTCCCACATTGCACTGAAGAATGCGGCCAGATTGGCTGCTTCGGCGGCCAAAGCGAGTCGGCTATGGTCGATGACCACCCCGTCCGGCGTCGTCGCCGGGACTTCGTGACGATTGAGCGCAGCGTAGGCCTGCGTGATGGCCGACCATGTTTGCGCGTGCGCCGCAGCTTCGCCGGCGAGGTAGCGAGCGTCAAGGTCCGCAAAGGCCGCGTCGAAGTCTTCGGGGTCGAATGCCACATGGGCCACGAGCCTTCCGTCGGGATCAATCTCGGCGATGCCGAGCGCCTCGGTGTGGAATGCCTCGGGCCGCTGGTCTCGGCCGGATAAGCGAACACGACTGAGCGCCAAGCGATTGCCGCGGGTCGCAACGACGGTCAACGTTGCGTTCGACGCTCCAATATCGGCGGTGGCCCGCATGCTTGCGATATCGAAGTCTCGACCGTGCCAGCTACCTGCACTCACCACTCGACGGCGATCCTCAGTGGCAACGTCATCGGCGATTAGTACCGCCATGGCGTCCCAGTCGCGCGCGACGAAGTAGCCCCAGAAGCGTTTGGCGACTTGACTTGCCGCGTTTTCAGGCCGCGGTGTCGGCGGATGCAATTCCTCGAAGCGGGCGAGCGCGGCGTCGAGGTCTGTCTCGTCGAAGGCTTCGCAGCGGCTCAGCAGGTCGCCTTCGACCGTGAAAATTTCGATCGTCCGCCACTCGGCATCGAAGCCCTCTTGCGAGGTCCCCTTCAGGGTTTGGGTGACGACTGCTCCGAGTTCGCTCAGCCGATGCACGGCCTCGATGCGAACGTTAAAGTCCGACGCTACGTCCCACATGGAGCGAATAGCTGTGACCAGATCAACAGCCCCTAGGTTTTGGAGTGGTCGATGATCGATGAAAACCGAATCCGGCGTCGTCGCAGGAGGTTCGCGCCGGTTGAACCCGGCGTAGATCCTTGCAATCACCGACCACGTGTGCGCGTGGGGGGCCGCCTCGCCGGCGAGGTAGCGAGCATCGAGCTCCGCCAACGCAGCGTCGATGTCGTCGACGTCGAATGTGACGACCGCGACGCCGCGCTCGTCGGCGTCGATCTCGCCGATGGCGAGCACCTCTGTGGAAAATGCCTCGGGCTCTTCATCGCGGACTGACAAGCGGTTACGCATGAGGACGAGGCGCTCCCCGCGGATCGCAACGACGGTCGATTCCAGGTTCGTGTTCCACAGCTCGGCGACCGCCCGCATGTCAACGATGTAGGCGTCACGACCATGTTGGACTCCCGCGCCCACCACCGGACGGCGATCATCATGTGAAAAGTCCTCGGCCATGATCTCCGCTATTGCATCCCAGTCGCCGGCCGCAAAACACGCGAGGAATCGCTCGTGGACACGGCTTGCCGCGTTTTCCATGCGCCGCGCCGGTGGACTGAGCTCGTCAAAGCGGGCGATTGCGGCGTCAAGGTCTGCCTCGAAAAAGATTTCGCAGCGGTTGACCATGCCGCCCTCGAGCGTCAAAAAGTGGATCCCTCGCCACTCGGCGTCTAAGCCGTCTCGCGTGGTTCCATGCGCGGCATGGGTGACGATCGCTCCCAGGCCGCTCAGCCGATGCACAACCTCGACATAGCCCTTGAGTTCCGGAGTGAGATCCCAAGCAGCGCGGAGGTTTTCGGCCAGATCCGCCGCCTCGAACGTCGCCCGTAACCGGTGATCGATGTTCACGTAGTCCGGTGCCGACGGCGGGACCTCGTACCGGTTGAGCGCGGCGTAGCCGGCAGCGATAACGGACCATGCGTCCCGATATGGTGCTGCCTCGCCGGCGATGTACCTGGCGTCGAGTTCGGCGAACGCAGCGTCAACGTCGTCGACGTCGAATGTTACGACCCCGGCCGCCAGCTGCTCGTCGCCATCGATCTCGCCGATGACGAGCACCTCTGTGGAAAATGCCTCGGGCTCTTCATCGCGGTTTGACAAACCGATGCGCATGAGGGCGAGGCGCTCACCGCGGGTCGCCAAGACGGTCGATTCCAGGTTCGTGTGCCACAGGTCGGCCATCGCCCGCATGTCTGCGATGTGGGCGTCTCGACCATGTCGGACTCCGGAGCCGACCACCGGACGGCGATCGTCACTGGAATAGTTGTCGGCCAGCATCTTCGCCATGGCGTGCCAGTCGCCGGCCGCATAACATGCGAGGAAGCGCTCGTGGAGACGGCTTGCCGCGTTTTCCAACCGCGGTGTCGGTCGGCTGAGCTGATCGAACTTCGCAAGTGGAGCTTCGAGGTCTTCCTCGTCGAATACCTCCATGCGGGAGACCATTTCGCCGTCGACGGTCATCAGGGTGACACCCCGCCACTCGGCCTCGAAGCCCTCGTGCGAGGTTCCGTGTCCCGCCCAAGTGAAAACCGCGCCGAGGTCGTTCAATCGATGCGCGATCTCGATGTAGATGTTGAGGTTTTGGCCGAGGTCCCAGCCGGCACGGATGTATTCGAAACCTTCACCGGGCGCAAACGCTGCCCCGCGGCGGTGGTCGACGCTCACCGCATCCGTTGTTACCGCTGCGATCTCGCGCCGATTGTGCGCAGCGAAAACACCCGCGATGACCGACCAGGTGCCCGCATGGGCGGCCGCCTCGCCGGCGATGTATCGGGTGTCCAGTTCGGCCAAGGCTGCGTCGAAGTCGTCGAGGTCGAACACGACACCCGCCACGATCCGATCACCGGCATCGATCTCGACGATGTTGAGGGCATCATTTTGAATCGCCCCGGGGTCACGGCCCGACACTCGAACTCGTATGAGAGCGAGGCGTTCGCCGCGGGTCGCCAGAGCGCCCACCACCGTCATCGCGAAGCCGACATCAACGGTCGCCTGCGCATCTTTGATGTTGGCATCTCGACCATGCAGGATCCCGGCGTTGACCACTCGCCGGCGATCGTCGACGGAGACGTTCTCGGCGGTTATTTGAGCCACGGCGTGCCAGTCGCCGGCCGCAACGTACGAATAAAGCCGCTCGAATACACGCGTTGCCGTGTTCTCCAGCCGCGGTGCCGGCCGGCTGAGTTGGTCGAACTTCGCGAGCGCGGCGTCGAGGTCCGCCTCGTCGAATAGCTCGACGCGGTTGATCAGGTCGCCATCGACCGTCATGATGTCGACCGTTCGCCACTCGGCGTCGAAGCCCTCTCGCGAGGTCCCATTTCCCACATGGGTGAAGACCGCTCCGAGGTCGCTCAGCCGGTGCACGGCCTCGATGTAAACGTTAAGGTCCGCAGCGAGCTCCCACGAGGCGCGGAAGTATGCGACTCCTTCACCGGGCGCCATCGCGGCCGCGTGCCGATGGTCGACATTCACCCAGTCCTGAGTCGCCGCGGCGATCTCGCCCCGATTGAAACCGTTGTAGGCCCGAGCGATGAGCGACCACGTACGCGCGTGGGCGGCCGCTTCGCCGGCGAGGTAGCGGGCGTCGAGCTCGGCGATGGCGGCGTCGAAGTCGTCGAGATCGAACACGACGATCGCCGCGACCTGATTGTGAGAGTTGGTTTCGACGACACCCAGCACATCCGTACCGAACTCCTCGGACCCGCGATCGCGACCCGAAGCGCAGACGAGGATCAGGTGCTCCCCACGGGCTGCGATGACGACGGCCGTCATGTCCGTGATCCCGGCGTCGACGGTCGCCCGCACGTTTGCGATCTCGGCATCTCGACCATATCGGATCCCTGCGTTTACCACCCGCCGACGATCGTCCATAGAGATGTCGTCGGCCAGTACCTTCGCGAGCGCATCCCAGTCGCGGGCTGGCCAGTGCGCCAAGTAGCGCTCGGCCGCTTGGCTGGCCGCGTTTTCCAGCCGCGGTGCCGGCCGGCCGAGTTGGTCGAACCGTGCGATCGCGGCGTCGAGGTCGGACTCGTCGAATAGCTCGCTGCGATTGACCATGTCGCCTTCGACCGTGAGAAGGAAAACATCCCGCCACTCGGCGTCGAAGCCCTCCTGTGAGATCCCATGCGCCACATGGGTGACGACCGCTCCGATGTTGCTGAGCCGACGCACAGCCTCGATGTAGATCTTGGTGTCAGGCGAGTCGTCCCATGCGGCTTGGATGTACGCGATGATGTTGCCGGGGGCGAAAGCTGCGCCGCGCCGGTGGTCAATGTTCACCCAGTCCGGCGTCGTCGCGGAGAGCTCGCGCCGGTTGAACGCGGCGTAAGCCTCCGTGATCACCGACCACGTCTGCGCGTGGGCTGCCGCTTCGCCCGCGAGGTAGCGGGCGTCGAGCTCCGCGAAGGCGGCGTCGAAGTCGTCGAGGTCGAACACGACGATCGCCGCGATCTGATTGCGCGAGTTGACTTCGACGACGCCCAGCACATCCGTGAGGAACCTCTCGGGCCCTTGTTCGCGGCTCGAGACGCGCACAAGGATGAGGCGCTCCCCACGGGCTGCGACGATGGCGGACGTCATGTACGTACCCAACCCGGTGTCGTATATCGCCCGCACGTTTGCGATCTCGGCATCTCGACCGTGTCGGACCCCTGCGTTTGCGACCCGACGGCGATCGTCCGTGACAATATCGTCCGCGAACAGGCAGGCCATGGCGCCCAAGTCGCGGGCTGCGAAGTGCGCAAAGTAGCGCTCGACCGCTTGGCTTGCTGCGTTTTCGAGCCGCCGCGCCTTTGGTTGCAGCTCCTCAAACCTGGCGTGTGCGGCGTCGAGCTCTGCGGTCGCGGCGTCGATGTCATCGACGTCGAACCACACCTCCATCGCGATTCGACCGTCCCTATCGAGGCCGAATAGCTGGAGCGCCTCGTCCTGCGGCGCGCCAGGGCTCACGTCTGCAGTGCCTAGCTCCAGTCGGGTGAGGGCCACCCGCTCGCCACGTATAGCGACAATCGTGCGACCGTGCCGCACTGGACCAATCTCGTGATAAAGCTTTGCCTGGCTTGCGTATTCGCCAGACGGAAAGTCGACGCGGGGGAAGCCGACTATCTTGCGGCGGTTCTCGACGGAGATCTCGAGTGCGATCAGCTGCTCGACCTCACCCCAGGCCTCGCGATGGACAGCCGCATCTAGCTGGCGGATCGCTCGAACGCATGCATTGTCTAGCTCGACAATGGGCGCTTCAGGTGGCACTGGGGCAGGCGGGACGTGTCGCTCGCCGAGAACGCGACGCGCCTTCTCAGCGAGCGCCGCAGCCCCTTTCCGCTCATACAGGTCCACCGCCCGCTCGGCCGCGGCTCGCGCTCCCGCGACATCGCCGCCAGCGTCCAAAACCGCCGCCAGCGTTAGACAGGCATCGCCGTGATCGACCAATGCGTCGGTGCGCTCGGCCAGGGCGACAGCAGCCTCGGCGACCCGTCGCGCCTCGTCGTGATTATTGCCGCGCGAAAGCAGCTTCGCCCGCAGCGTGCGCCACGCGATCGATGCCTTCAGTGCGTGCCCAGCGAGACGCTCACTCTCCGTGCACAATTCATCGGCCTCGGCGTCTCGGTCGAGCGCCAGACACGTGCGGCCCAGCAGCGCTGCCGTCTCCGCGGTATCGGCGTCCAGGCCCATACGACGAAAACCGTTGTACGCCTGGTGCAAATGCGCCTCGGCTGCCGCAGGATCGTCGGCGACCAACTCGACAATGCCGGCAAACTGCTCGACCTCGAGCAACGCGTGGCGCAGGCCGAGCTCGGTGACGGTACGCCGCGCCGAGTCGATCATCCGTCGGGCCGCCTCGGCGCGTCCGCGGAAGGCCTCCAATACGGCCTGGCACCGCGTCGACGTCGCCTCGACGGCAGGCGAGTCGGTGGTGATTCGCAAGAGCCGCACCACATCGAGACACCGCCCGCCCGCGCGCGGAACCGGGTTCGGGCCCCACAGCGCCGCAAGCGGCGCGCCCGCCAACACCGCGTTGACCCGGCGGTGATCACGCGCGCGCCGCGCTGCCGTGAGGGCGTCGTCCAGCGCGATTTCGCAGTCGCCGATTCTGCCAAGGCGGGCGAGGCACGCAGCCCGAACAGTATGGGCGTTGGCTTCGCCTGCGGCATCGTCTAATTCGGCCAGCTTCTGGGCCGCCGAGGCTAAAGCGGTTTCAACCGCGTCTAGCCGCTCGGGATGGATGAGGATCGACAGCTGGCCGTCGAAGCACGTTGCCCATGCCGCTAGTCGTGCCGAATTGACTGTCGCGTTCTGCAATTGCGACACCGCTCCTGCTGCCGAAGCTACGTCACCGGCGGCCAGCAGAGCCTCGCAGCGCGCAACTAGGAGCTCGGCGGCCTGGTCGTCGCGGTCGGGCAGCTCGTCGTCAATCTCCTCCAGCGCGTGCAAGGCCTGGCCATAGAGGTCGGCGGCGCCTTCGTAGGCGAGGCGAGCCACCGCCTGGTCCGCGGCACGTCGGCAGTACTCGACAGCCTTGGCCGCGTTTCCCGCCCAAGCACATTCGAAGTAGTGGTGCGCCAGTTCGGCTAGCAACTCGTCGTCGGCGCCGACCTCGTTTTCCAGCGTCGCGGCGATGCGCTGGTGTAGCCGCAGGCGCCGCAAAGACGGCAGCTCGGCAAGCAGCGACTGTCGAACGATGGCGTGGTTGAACCGGTAGCGACCGCCGGGTTCTTCGATGACGATGCCGGCCTTGGATGCTTCGTCGAACGCGTCGACGAGGTCATCCTCGACCACGCGCTCGACCAGTTCTACGGCAAACCGGCTGCCGACGACCGCCGCTGCGGCAAGGGCTTTGTTCGTCTCCGCCGGAAGCCGTGAAAGCCTGCGGCTCACGGCTTCACGAACCCCTTGCGGCAAGGTGCTCGGATCCCAACGGCCGCCGCTCTCGTCCACATGGCGCAGCGCCTCAATCAGAAAGAACGGGTTGCCACCGGTGACCAACGCCAACGCGCGGGCGAGCTCTTCGTCGTCGTAACCAGCCTCGGCAACATATGCAGTCACGTCCTCCTCGTCGAGGCCGCCGAGCGCGAGGCGGTTGGCGGTGCCAGAACCGTCGCTGCGGTGCAGGTCGGCAAGCATCGCCGCAAGGGGATGGGAGCGGTCGAGGTCTGTGCTGCGATACGTGCCGACGATCTGCACGCGCGCGCGATCGCCGAAGCGCAGCAGATGCCGCAACAACAGCAGCGTGGGCTTGGCTGCCCAGTGCAGGTCGTCGACGATCAGCACCACGGGTGCGCTCGTGGAAGCAACTTCCAACAGTGCGACAACGGCGTCGAACAGTGCGTAGCGTTCGGTTTCCGGGTCGGCCCTGGTCGGCGCGGCCAAATCAGGTAGGACATCGGTCAGCCCGGGAACCAGTGGAAGCAAAGCTTCAACGCCGCGCAGCCCGCGAAGCCGGCTGGTGCCCAGGCACGGCACGAGCGAACGCAGTGCTTCGGCGAAAGGCTGGTAGGGCGCGCCGAGATCTTCATCGCAGCGGCCGTACAGCACGACGGCTCCTTGGCTGTATGCCTGTTGCGACCACTCGCCGGCCAAGCGTGTCTTGCCCACTCCGGGTTCGCCGGCAATCAGCACCGCGTGCATGCCCCCCGCCAGCGCGATCTGCCAGGCGGACACGAGGCCTTCGAGCTCACGGCCGCGTCCGACGAAAGGCCCGGGACCGGTCAGTACTGCGGGGAGGCCCGGCCGCTCTAGGGGTGCATCGTTTGTCTCTTGAGGCCGCTCTACGGTTTCCAGGCGGAGCTCGAATACATGCTCCGCGCGGGCGAGGTTGCGGAGTTGACGCATCCCCAAGTCGGCGAGGACAACGTCGTCGGGCAGCGAGTCAATGACAAACTCGGCGATCGCACCAGAGCAGAGGATCTGGCCACCTATTGCCAGCGATCGCAGGCGCGCAGCACGGTTGACCGCGCGACCGAAGTAGTCGCCGTCGCGCAGCTCGACCTCGCCGGTATGCAACGCAATGCGGATACGCATCGGCTCCAGCAGGGCCCACGGTTCGTGCAAGATTGCGTCTTGCAGCTCGATAGCGGCGGCGGCCGCCGCCGACGGTCGCTCGAAGACTGAGAACGTGGCGTCGCCTTCGCCGCGTGTCTTGATCAGCCGTCCTCCGCGCGACGTGACCACCTGTTCGACCAGTTCGTCGTGTCGTGCAAGCGCCACCCCCATGGCGTCGGCGTAGGCCTCCCAGGCGGCGGTGGACCCCTCGATGTCGGTGAGCAGAAAAGTCACTGCACGAGTCACCGACGGAAGATTCTGTGCGGCAGGGATTTCCAGCGCACTGTCCTGCCCGACGATTGCGGCCTCGAGCCGGCGAAGATCCGGTCCCGGGTCGACCCCCAGTTCCTCGGCGAGCAGCGCCCGTGCCCGTTGATAAGCGGCAAGGGCTTCACCCTGCCTGCCGGCGCGGTAGAGCGCGAGCATCAGCTGCCCCCATCGCCTTTCGCGCAACGGCGCCTCGGCCACCGCGGCTTCGAGCTCGCCGACGATCTCCGCGGCGCGGCCCGTCGCCAGCAGCGCGTCGGCCCGATCCTCGACCAGTGCGGCGTGGCCCTCGATCCAGCGAGTCTCTTCGGATGTCCCCCGGCGGGTATCAGGTAGTTCGGGGGTGCCGCGCCAGAGGGCAAGCGCCTCCTCGAAGCGGGTCACCGCTTGGCTGGTGTCGCCGGCGGCAGCGGCATCGCGTCCCAGTCGGGCGGCCGATTTGTAACGGGAGGCATCAACCTGGCTGTCGGCGAGGGTCCAACCCACTCCCTCGGTCAAAACAAAGCCGTCGCCCAAGATGCGGCGCAGCGAGGAGATGTGGGTCTGCAGGGCTTTGGCGGCGGTGCGCGGCGGATCGTGGCCCCAGAGCAACTCGATCAGCGTTTCGGCCGAGACGACCGAACCGCCGTGCAGGCCGAGCATCGTAAGGATGGCGCGCGGTTTCGCGCCCGGAATCATGACCGGCGTACCGTCCTGCCGGACCTGGAGAGGCCCCAAAACCCCCAGCTCCACGGCTTGAAGCGTACTCACGTCAACGATCGTCGGTGAGACGATTCAACATGCAGTCAAGATCGAGTAAAACTGTCTTGCCTGTGTTCCTGGCAGGCTCGCCCCCGGTAAAAAACCTGATGAGGGGCTATTTACCAGGACGTCATGGCCCACCGCCTACGATCGGCTCTTAATGAGCGCCCCGCCCGATGAACTCGTCGCCACCGAACGGGTAACACCCGTTATCAGCCCCGGGCCGATGATGCCGGTGCCCGATTTCGGGCCCGTCGACCGGTTCGAGGGCTGGGTCGTCACGGCCGTGATCGCTGCGCTTGCGGCGGTGACCCGGACGGTGAACCTGGGTTCGCCGACCGATGCCGGCACGCCGATCTTCGACGAAAAGCACTACGCGCCGCAAGCATGGCAGATGCTGCACAACCACGGCGTGGAGGACAACCCCGGCTACGGTCTGGTCGTTCATCCGCCGGTGGGCAAGCAACTGATCGCGATCGGCGAAGCCATCTTCGGCTACAACGGGCTGGGCTGGCGGTTCACCGGCGCAGTACTGGGCGTGGTCCTGGTGGCGCTGGTTGTGCGGATCGTGCGGCGGATCAGCCGCTCGACGCTGGTCGGCGCAATCGCCGGACTGCTGCTGATCGGCGACGGGGTCAGCTTCGTCGTGGCACGCACGGCACTGCTGGACGGCTTTCTGGCTTTCTTCGTGGTCGCGGCGTTCGGCGCGCTGATCGTTGACCGGGATCAGGTGCGCGAGCGCATGCACGTGGCAATGACCGAAGGCCGCAGCAGCGAGACAATATGGGGGCCGCGGCTGGGTGTGCGTTGGTGGCGGTTCGGCGCCGGAGTGCTGCTCGGTTTAGCTTGTGCGACAAAGTGGTCCGGGCTGTACTTCGTGCTGTTCTTCGGTTTGATGTCGTTGGCGTTCGACGTCACGGCACGCCGCCAATACCGGGTGCTGCGACCGTGGCTGGGCGTCATCCGTCGTGATCTGGGTCCGACCGCCTACGCGTTGCTTTTCATCCCCTTCGCCGTGTACTTGGCCAGCTATGCGCCATGGTTCGCCTCCGAGACCGCGATCGATCGACACGAGGTCGGCCAATCGATCGGACTCCGAACGGATTTCCCGCTGCCGGATGCCATCCGCTCGCTGTGGCATTACACCGCCAAGGCCTACGAGTTCCATGCCGGCCTGACCAATTCAGCGGGCAACTATCACCCGTGGGAATCCAAGCCGTGGGCGTGGCCGATGTCGCTGCGACCGGTGCTCTACGCGATCGATCAGCAGAACGTCCCGGGCTGCGGTGCGCAGTCGTGCGTCAAAGCGGTGATGCTGGTCGGCACACCGGCGATGTGGTGGCTTTCGGTGCCCGTGCTCGGCTACGCCTGCTGGCGGATGATTGTGCGCCGCGATTGGCGTTACGCCGCGGTGCTGGTCGGCTACTGCGCGGGCTGGCTGCCGTGGTTCGCCGACATCGACCGGCAGATGTACTTCTTCTACGCGGCCACCATGGCGCCGTTTCTGGTGATGGCGATCGCCTTGATCCTCGGCGACATCCTCTACAAACCCGGTAACGCCGAACGTCGCACCCTCGGCCTGATCGCGGTGTCCTGTTACGTCGCACTGGTTTTGACGAACTTTGCGTGGCTGTTCCCAGTGCTTACCGGTCAGCCGATTTCCCAGACCACCTGGAACATGGAGATCTGGCTGCCCAGCTGGCGGTAGGGCTCAGCCGCGAAACAGAAGCCAAGGCTGTGGTTTCGCGTCTTTCCACAACCCTCGCTGCTATTTCGCGATACGTGTCGGTGCCTGCGCCCATGCTCGGCGCATGAATGTACTCATCGTTGGAAGTGAGGCGCTGGCCTGCGGCTCACTCACGCGCGGCCAACTGCGCTGGAATTACCGGCCCATCTTTCCGGATGTATACCTGCCAAAATCGATGTGCCGATCATTGGAGGTCATGGCCGTCGGTGCATGGTTGTGGTCTGGTCGACGGGCGCCGATCACCGGACGGGCAGCTGCGAGTCTGCACGGCGCGAAGTGGATTGACCAAAATGCGCCGGTTGAGCTGCTCTGGCGCAACAATCACTATCCGCCCGGCATTATCGTTCGCGACGAGCGATTTCAGCCGGACGAGGTCGCCTCCATCAAAGGCTTAACAGTGGCCACGCCCGCGAGAGCCGGATTTGACCTCGCACGACATCTTCCAGGGACCATAGCCGTCGCCCACCTCGACGCCCTGGCCCGTGCAACGGGTATCAGCAAGGAGGACTTGCTGGGCCTTGCCGATCGCTATACCGGGGCCCGTGGGAATAAGCGGGCGCGAACGCTGATCGACCTCATGGACGCCGGTGCTGAATCGCCGAAGGAATCCTGGTGGAGGCTCGTGCTGATCAATGCCGGGCTTCCCCGGCCTACCACGCAGATTCGAGTAACAGATGGCCAGCTGGTCGCATACCTCGATATGGGTTGGGAGGAACCGATGGTCGCCCTGGAGTATGACGGCGACCACCATCGCACGAACCGACAGCAATACGTGAAGGACATCAGGCGAGCGGAGATGGTCGACCGTCTCGGTTGGCACGTGCTGAAGGTGGTCAAGGAGGACCGGCCTCGCGACGTCCTCGAACGGGTACGGAGTGCTCTCGCTCGACGCGGTCACGCGCGATCGTCGCCATACAGAAGCCTGGGTCGCGGCGCCGCGTAATTCACAGCCGTGGATTCTGTTTCGCGAGTCCTACAACGGGTCGCGGGCGGCGGGGCAGGACATACACCGCGGGCCGCCCCGCCCGGTGCCCAGCTCGGAGACGTCGATCGTCAGCACCTCGATCCCGGCGTCTTCGAGGCGAGCGTTGGTTCGGCTATTGCGCTCATAGGCGACCACGACGCCGGGCGCCAGCGCCAACGTGTTGTTGCCGTCGTCCCACTGTTCACGTTCGGCGACAATAGGATCCGGCCCGGTGTCGATCACGCGCAACTTTGCGATTCCCATCGCAGCGGCCGCGGCCTCGACGAACGGCGCCTCATCGGAGATCTTCACGCCATCGGGTCTACGCGCAATCGTGAAGGCAGACAACGTTTCGACGATGTTGGCATACATCACCACCGCATCAGTGTCGACCATCGTGCACACGGTGTCCAAATGCATCTGCGCACGTTCCTTGGCCAGCGGCACCGCTAGCACGCTGTGAGCTAGGTCGTCGTCGAACAGACTGCGCGCCAAGGCTTCCGCGCCAGCGGGAGTGGTCCGTTCACCCACCCCGATCGCGATGACGCCCGGCGCCAGCAGCAGCACGTCACCGCCTTCGACCGGCGCGGTGCGCGATTCGTAGGCGCGACGGACACCGGTGAATCGCGGGTGGTGGGCATAGATCAGATCGGTCAACGACGCCTCGCGCGCGCGCGCCGGCAGTGCCAGCGACGGGATGACGATTCGGGGCCCGACCCAGATCGACGAGTCGCGGGTGAAGACCAGATTCGGCAACGGCTCGATGACGTAGTCGGTGCCGTGATGCATGCGATGCACCAGCGAGTCTTCCGCGCGGGCGGCTGAAGGCAGCTCGGCGAACGTCATGCCGGCGATCAGCACCTGCGCCAGCGTGGCGGGGTCGAGGCCACGCAGATAGGCGGAAAGCTCATGCGCCAGAGGCACTCCGAGCCGCGGACCATCGACTGATGCGGCGATGCCCTGCATGCGGGCAGCGCCACTGCCGAGAGCTTCGGTCAGCAAGTCAGCAAGCATCAGCACCTCGACGCCGCCAGAGCGGAGCAGCTCGGCGAACGCATCGTGTTCTTCCTGCGCCTTTGCCACCCAGGGCAATCCGTCGAACAGCAGATCATCATTGTTGCGCGGCGTGAGTCGGCGCAATTCGGCGCCCGGCCGGTGCACGATGGCCACCCTTAGCGTGCCCACCTCCGAGTTGCACCCCAGCTCGCTGCTACTCACACCTAGCACGGTAACCCGAACCGCCACCTCAAGTAGGGTTCAGGTTATGGAGACCGAGGAGCTGCTTCCCGGCGAACTGGCGGCCCGGGCCGGTGTTGCGGTTTCGGCTTTGCACTTCTACGAACGCCAGGGGCTGATCACCAGCAGGCGCACGTCGGGCAACCAGCGCCGCTACAGTCGCGACACCCTGCGCCGGGTCGCCTTCATCAGAATGTCCCACCGGCTGGGCATTCCGCTGGCCCGCGTCCGCGAGGCACTGGCCACGCTGCCCGCCGATCGGGTCCCGACCAGCCGGGACTGGGCGAGGCTGTCGGCCGGCTGGCGAGCCGACCTCGACGACCGGATCCTGCATCTCCAGCGGCTGCGCGACAACCTCGCCGACTGCATCGGCTGCGGCTGTCTGAGCCTGCGCAGTTGCGCGCTGTTCAATCCGGGCGACGCCCTCGCCAAGCAGGGCCCCGGCCCCGTCCGGCTGTAGTTCGATTGTCGAGCGCGAAGCTCGAACGCATGTGCGATAGACTCGGCGCCGTGGCGATTGCAGTTCAGGAATCGTTATTCGAGTGCAACGACCGGAGGTCGCTGGGCGATGGAGCCTGGATCGATATCCGCTCCGGCTGGCTGACCGGCGCCGACGACTTGCTGAGCGAACTGCTGGCGACGGTGCCGTGGCGTGCCGAGCGGCGTCAGATGTACGACCGGGTCCTCGATGTGCCCCGGCTGGTGAGCTTCCACGACCTCACCGTCGAGGATCCGCCGCATCCTGGGCTGAGCCGGCTACGCCGCCGGCTCAACGACATCTACGCCGGCGAGTTGGGCGAGCCGTTCACCACCGTAGGCCTGTGCTGGTACCGCGACGGGTCGGACAGTGTCGCCTGGCACGGCGACACCATCGGCCGCAGCAGCACCCAGGACACCATGGTGGCGGTTGTCAGCCTCGGCGCCACCCGCACCTTCGCGCTGCGGCCACGCGGCGGCGGGACCTCATTGCGGCTCCCGCAGGCACACGGCGATCTGCTGGTGATGGGCGGTTCGTGTCAGCGAACTTGGGAGCACTCGGTTCCCAAAACGTCGTCTGCTACCGGTTCCCGGGTCAGTATCCAGTTCCGGCCAAAAGACGTGCGCTGAATCAGCTTCGGACTGCCGCGACCGATTTGACCAACAAGTCGCGCGCCCGATTGGTGTCCACCGGAGGGGCGGGCTGGCCGGGCTGCACCAGCGGGTTGGCGGTGATGATCACCTGATAGTCGCCGAAGTGTGCGGAGTAGTTGTAAAGCTCTCCGCCGCGCGGTTTTCCGTCGACCAACGTTTGCAGGACACGGTGCACCCCCAGGACGCGTGTCCCCTCGATCCGCGGCGCGTCAACGACCTCGATGAGGCCGCGCACCCGGCCGCCCTCGAATGCCACCTTCCTGCAGTTACGTCCGGGTTCGTTGAATGGCACCGCTTCGGATGTGTGCACGGCCATCGCGATGAAGCGGTTGCCGTCACCCTCGGCGGACACCGCTGCCATGTTTCCCTTCAGCCCCGGCGGCATGTCCTCGCCGACCACGAATGACGAGCAATCCGGCGGGTCGAACTTCAGCCCCGGCGGAAGCTTGTGCGTTGAGAGCACCTTCGGGTCGATTGCGGTCTTCGGGACGTCCTTGACCTTGAATTCCGGCCCGAAGCTCGACTTCACCTGAGAAATCTTGGTGATATCGGCGGACGCGGCGTTCCCCGCCGGGCCGTGAGATGAACAGGCCGCCAGCAAGCAGGCACTTCCTATCGCGACCGCTGTCCGCATCATCCGCGTCAATCTAATGCACCGCGCTCAGCTGCGTAACGCCGAGACCGCTTTCACCAGCAACTCGGCCGCGAACCGCGCGGTCAGCGGCGACTGCGTTGCGCCCGGGTCGCTGATCAGCGTAGTGAAGGCGTAATAGTCGCCGAGATAGGCCGCGAAGGTAGTTGCCCGCGAGCTGATTTCGTTACCGCCTTCGGCCGACGTAGTGATATCAGCTGCCATGCCGAGGGTTTCGGCGCCGTCGATGCGGGGCGCACCGACCAGATGAACGCGGGCGGAGGCACGGCCGCTGGCCATGGTCCATCCCGGGCATCCGGTGACCAACGAATGATCCAACGAAACCCCGCCGGCCGGAACCACCACCACGTAGACGATGCCGCCTGCGCCGGATCCCGAAATGCCTTGCGCGGATTGGCCGTGACCGCCGATGGGGTCGGCCAACACCGCACAGCGTGCAGGTGTCGCTGTTCCGTCCCCGCTAAGACCCCAGGTCGCCGGTGGCGCGGCCTTGCCCGGAACCGCCGTCACCTCGTAGCCGGGCGGCAGCTCGCGTCGCAACCATCTGATGTTGGCGGGGTTGATGTGACGCGCCGGATGCGCACCCGACGGCGCCGGGGCGGGCTGGCCGGTGTGATCGCATGAAGCGAGTACGACAGCGACAACCACCGCAGCGACAGGACGCCGCATGCTAGCCGACAGCCCGAATAACCTGGCGCGCAGTACGTTTGATTTTGTCGATCATATCGCGACTCAACGGCAGCTGGCGTGGATCAGGTACGTCGATGACGGTGGTGACCACCCCGACGTCGTCGCGCTGCCAGAACGCGCCGTAGCGGTCCATGATCGTCCGCATCGCCACGTTGTCGGCGAGCACCCGTCCGGAGAACTTTTGCACTCCGTCGACCCGGGCGGCAACGGCGAGCGCGGCGATCAAGAAGGAACCGATCCCGCGGCCCTGATAAGCGTCGCCAACGGTGAACGCGATCTCGGCCACGGTGGAATCGTGATCGTCGCGCACGAAGCGGGCGTCGGCGACGGGGTAGTCATCCGCGTCGGTCATCACCCACACGAAGTGGTCGACGTAGTCGACCTCAGCCAAGTAGTCCATCAGCGCGGGGCTTGGAACGCGCGGCGACATGAACCGGCGATACAGCGTATCGCTGGAGAACCGGACGTGCCCCGCCATGGTTCGCTCGCTGTCACCGGGCAGCACCGGACGAAGCAGCAGTTCTGTTCCGTCGCGAACTTCAACGGGGATCGGCGTGAGGAGGGCGGCGAGTCGCTGGCGGACCGTGCGCACCAGCCGGCCCATGATCCCGGGGATGTGCACCATCCGGGCGAACGCGTCGGTGTCACCGATCCAGCCGGTCAACGTCTCGGTCGTGGTGACGGTCGCCGTCCGCGGGATGTGGCGCAGTAGGGCAATCTCGCCGACGATCGTGCCCGCGGACACCTGCTCGACGGTCAGCACATCGTCGTCTCCGACGTGCCTGATCTCCGCGGTGCCCGAGGAGATGAGCAGGAAGGAAACCGCCTGCTCACCCTGCTTCATGAGGACCTGACCGGCCCTGGCCCGCAGCGGATGCAGGCTCGCCGCCAACGGCATCAGGTCCTCGGGCGGACATCCCTGGAAGATCTCCAGTGTGGCGAGTTCGTCGGCCCGCAGCGCGGTCAATTCGGTCACAATGTTGCTCAGGTTATGGCGTCGGCTCCGGTGCCGACAAGGCATGTCAGGTCCGCCCCACCCGGGTGTGGGGCGCGAACCGACGACCGTCAGACTCCACTCATGACCGTCAGCGACGACCCGCTCGAGCGGACCCGCGGTCTGCTCACCACGACCGCGTCAGTGCGGCACGGCTTCCTCGACGTGCTGGGCGAATCGACGCCGTCACCGGTCCCCACGCTCGCGCAGCGGGCGATGAACAGCCCGTTCGTCGCGACCGTTTACGAAAGGCTGTGGCGGCCGGTGTCGTTTTACGTGGCCAGCGGCATCACCACCGGCGCCGAGCAGCGTCGCGCGGCACGGGAATTGCGTTTGTCAGCAGCGACGAGTTTGCTGGACGTCGCCTGCGGGCCAGGCAATTTCACCCGCGAGCTGGCGAGTCAACTGCCCGCTGACGGTCTTGCCGTGGGGTTCGACATCTCCGAACCGATGCTGACCCGGGCGGTGCTGGACAACAGCGGCAAGCGCACTTGCTACGTCCGCGGCGACGCCAGATCGTTGCCTTTCGCCGATGGCACTTTCGACGCCGTCTGCTGTTTCGGCGCACTCTACCTGATGCCTGAACCGTTTCGGGTGGCCCGCGAGATGGTGCGGGTACTCACGCCGGGCGGTCGGGTGGCGATACTCACCAGCTACGCCGGACAACCGGCGCCCGTTCGGCGCGTGATGACCGCAGGTGCCCGGGTAATCGGGTTGCGCATGTTCGATCGACATGCGTTTGTCGAGCTGTTCACCTCAGCCGGACTGGTCGACGTCGGGCAGCAGACGCAACGCACCTTGCAGTTTGTGACGGCCCGCAAGCCTGGGTGACCGCGGGTCAGCTCATCGAACAGAAACCCTCATCGGTCGGCTTCGCGGCGGAGGCGCCGCGAGCGGCCAGGGCATGAGATTTGAATACCTGCGGGGCGGCGCTCGGCCGGTGTCGAGCGGGAAAAACTTGCAGTTCAGCTCGGGCGGGTGGCGCCAACCCCAAAGCAGGACGTCAGTTGCATTGCCCTTGCGTGCCGCCAGCGCCAGCCGGCGCACTGGTTCATTTGCGACGAACACATCGATTGCGACGGCAAGCACGTTGGACGTGACGCGCCTCCCGTGCAGTCGATCCTGGCGCCCAATATCCGTATCGGCCGGTCGTCAATGGTCCCGCTGCGGTCGCCGTCGACCGCGACCGTAATATCCCATCCCGCCATCGCCCGATCGAAGTGACCACGTCGGCGATGCTCGTCGCTACCACATGCAACCGGTATCGGCCGGTGTCCTCACGCGCCGACCGCGGCGGCTTGGCGGCCGGCGCCGGAGCCGGGCTGTTAGACGACTTCGAATGACACTACGAATTTAGAGTAGTGTCGTCTCGAACGGAAACCCAGCACACCGCAGAGATCTGCTTTGACACCGAAATCGCCTGGAACGGGCCGCTACACTGCCCGCATACAGAAGAGACGCAAGCCCAATCCGGACCAGCGCCGCCGCGAGCTGTGCGATGCGGCGATCCAGCTGCTGGCCGACGACGGCGCCAAGGGCCTGAGTCACCTGAAGGTCGACGCCCGCGCCGGCGTGCCCGATGGCACCACCTCGTTCTACTTCCGCACCCGCTCGGCGTTGCTGCGCGCGGTTGCCGAGCGGATGGTCGAGCTCGACCTGGCCACGTTGCAGTCGGTTGCCGACCGGGCCGGCCTCGACGACGCGGCGTCGGCCTCGACGCTGGCAAACCTGGTCATCCAGTCCGGCGAAGAGCCGCAGCTGAGCCGAACCAAGGCACGCTATGAGCTGGCCATGCAGGCGACCCGCGATCCGGAGATCGCCGCAACCCTGCAGCGCGGCACCGACGCATTCACCAAACTGCACCACGACATCCTGGTGCAGCTACTGCCGCACGGCGCCGAACTGGATCCCGCCGTCGTCGACGATCTGAGCAACATCACGCTGACGTTCATCAACGGCCTCTTGCTGCGCTTCGCCCACGGCGACCGCATCATCAACACCCCAGAACAGATCGACGGCGTCCTTTCGGCCATCGTGACGGGAATCTTGCGCAGCGACCAGCAGGGACGGCTCACCCACGACCGCGCCTCGCTGCCGCCGCGCCGCCGACGCTCATCGCCAACCGGCTAACGCTGCCAACTCTTGCCCAAACGCCGGCGCATATGGTTCTCTACGTCAATAGAGTTAATCGGCGACGTCTGAGCCAGCTTCTTTAAGCGAAAAGTACAAATCGCCCGAACCACCTCAGACGCTGACACACTGGCGGCATCGACCCCCGCTCGCGGCGCAGCCGGGTGCGGAAGTTGCGGCGAAAGGCAAGATTTCGTGACAATCAGCACCGACAGAGACGTCCGAGACGTCCGAGACGTCCGAGATGTCTACTACGACCCCTACGACGTCGCCCTGAACGACGACCCCTATCCGATGTTTCGCCGGCTGCGCGACGAAGCGCCGCTGTACTACAACGCCCAACACGACTTCTACGCGTTGAGCCGGTTCACCGACGTCGACAAGGGCCTGGTCGACCACGAGACGTTCAGTTCGGCTCGGGGCATCATCCTCGAGCTGATCAAGGCCAGTCTCGACATCCCGCCCGGGCTGCTCATCATGGAGGACCCGCCGATCCATGACGTCCACCGCAAGCTGCTGGCCCGGATGTTCACCCCCCGGAAAATCGCTGCGCTCGAGCCGAAGATCCGCGAATTCTGCGCCCAAGCGCTGGACCCCTTGGTCGGGACCGGACACCTCGATTTCGTCGCCGACCTGGGCGCGCAGATGCCGATGAAGGTCATCAGCATGCTGCTGGGCATTCCCGAAGATGACCAGGAATTCATTCGAGACCACACGAATGCGCAGATGCGCACCGAAGCCGGAAAGCCCATGAGCCATGAACACGGGTTGGCCACCGGCGAAATCTTTGCCGCCTACATCGACTGGCGCGCAACGCATCCGTCCGACGACATCATGACCGAGTTGCTCAACGTGGAGTTCGTCGACGAGACCGGCACCACCCGCCGACTGACCCGCGACGAATTGCTGATTTATCTCAACGTTGTAGCCGGTGCCGGTAATGAGACCACCACGCGGCTTATCGGTTGGGCCGGAAAGGTTCTCGCCGAGCATCCGGACCAGCGCCGCGAACTCGTCGACAATCCGGCGCTGATACCGCAGGCCGTCGAGGAACTGCTGCGCTTCGAGCCACCTGCGCCACACACCGCCCGGTACGTGACGCGCAATATCACCTGCCACGGCCAGACCGTGCCGGCCGGCAGCGTGATGATGATGCTCATCGGCGCAGCCTGCCGTGACGATCGCCAATTCGGTTCCGACAGCGAGACGTTCAACATCCACCGACCGGCTCGTCAGCACCTGGCTTTCAGCATCGGCACCCATTTCTGCCTTGGTTCGGCGTTGGCACGCCTGGAGGGCCGGATCGCGCTGGAGGAGATTCTCAACCGCTTCCCGAACTGGGAAGTCGACCTGGCGAATGCCAGGCTCAGCCCGACGTCGACGGTGCGAGGCTGGGAGTCGATGCCGGCCCGGACACTTTGAGGAGGCGGCGATGACTGGTCGCGTCGAGGGCAAAGTCGCCTTCATCAGCGGTGCGGCGCGGGGGCAGGGCCGCAGCCACGCCGTCCGACTGGCTCAGGAGGGTGCCGACGTCATCGCCGTCGACGTCTGCGGGCCGATTGATAACCTGAGCTATCCGCCCTCAACACCGGAAGACCTCGCCGAGACAGCGGATCTGGTCAAAAACATGAACCGTCGTATCGTGACCGCTCAGGTCGACGTTCGTGACTACGACGGCTTGAAGTCCGCGGCGGACAGCGGCGTTGAGCAACTCGGCCGCCTCGACATCATCGTCGCCAACGCCGGTGTTGGCACCGACGGCAGAATGCTGCACAAGATCCGGGAAAACGTCTGGCAGGACATGATCGATATCAACCTCACCGGCGTCTGGCACACGGTCAAAGCAGGTGTGCCGCATGTGCTTTCCGGTGGGCGCGGTGGTTCCATCGTGCTCACCAGCTCGGTGGGCGGTCGCAAGGCCTACCCGAACACCGGCCATTACATCGCCGCCAAGCACGGCGTTATCGGCCTGATGCGCGCATTCGCCGTCGAGCTGGGACCGCAGATGATCCGCGTCAATTCCGTGCTGCCCACCCAAGTCAGCACCACGATGCTGATGAACGATCAGACCTATCGTCTGTTTCGCCCCGATCTGCCCAATCCTGGGCCGGAAGACTTCGCCCCGATCTCACAGATGATGCACACGCTGCCGGTGCCCTGGGTGGAAGCCGCCGACGTCAGCAATGCGGTGCTTTTCTTCGCCTCGGACGAATCACGTTACGTTACAGGCGTTTCGCTTCCCGTGGATGCGGGCAGCTTACTCAAATGATTACCAACTAAGCAGGAGATGACCAATGCCCGAGTATGATTACGAGCAAATGAAGCGGGACGCCGAGCCGCTGATCAAGTTCGAGAAGGACGTCAAGAACCGAATCGCCTATATCACCTTCGACCGTCCCGAGGCGCAGAACTCAACCACGCTGGGTATGCGCCAGAACTACGCCGACCTGATCCACAAGTGCAACGTCGACGACGAGGTCAAGGTCGTCGTGATCCGCGGCGAGGGTGAGGATTTCGGCAGCGGCGGCGACCTGCCCGAACAACGGGGCATGCTGGAGAACCCCGGTATGCCGCTGCTGCATGAGCTGGCGATCAACGACGATGGCGTCAAATACCCGCCGGGCGGTTCGTATCGCTATCTGTCCACTGTGACCGACTTCTACTCCAAGGCGCGCGCCGGATGTCGCCCGCTGCAAGAGCTGCGAAAGGTCAGCATCATCGAGGCCAAGGGCTACTGCTACGGGTGGCACTTCTATCAGGCTGGTGACGCGGATCTGGTGGTCTCCTCTGACGACGCGCTTTTCGGGCACCCGGCATTCCGGTACGTGGGTTGGGGACCGCGGCTCTGGTGGTGGGCAGAGACGATGGGGCTGCGGAAGTTCTCCGAAATGCTGTTCACCGGGCGGCCATTCAGCGCCAAGGAGATGTACGACTGCGGCTTCGTCAACAGTGTGGTACCTCGCGACCAGTTGGAAGCGGAGACGCTGAAGTACGCGATGGCCTGTTCGAGGTCTCGCCCTACCGACACGGTCGCGGTGCAAAAGACTTTCCTGGAGCTCTACAAGCAACACAAGGGTGAATACTTCGGCAGCCTGCTCACCGGAATGGTCGAGGGTATGCTGCCGATGATTCAAAACGACCGGGACAACGACGTCGATCTCACCGAGGGCACCTTCAACAAGGGCCTGAACAATGTGGTGAAAGACAACGACATGAACTTTCCGCCGGAGTGGCGGCTTAGCCGCTCGGGGCGCAGCAAGCCTTGAGCTGTCGAGGTAGTGCATGTCGGCAGTGACTGGAATCAGAATCGTCGAGCTGGCCGAATCGGTCGCCGGAGAATATTGCGGGAAACTGCTCGCGGACTTCGGCGCCGAGGTCATCAAGATCGAACGCCCGGGCTGCGGCAGCCCGACGCGGGCGATGTCACCGATCATCGGTGCCGGCGGCGGGCCTGAGCGCAGCGCGTTGTTCGCCTACCTCAACACCAACAAGCAGTCCGTCGTGCTCGATCTGGCCTCAGCTGATGGGATCGGAACACTGCACACGATCATCGCCACGGCCGACGCTGTCGTCGACGATCACCCACCATCGTGGGCAGAAGCGGTTGGCTTATCAGCGAACGACATTCCGCGTCGGCACCCAGGCGTCGTGTTCTGTTCGATCACCCCGTACGGCGCCCTCGCCCCGCCGGAATTCCAGAACGCCCAGAGCATCAACGTGTTCAACAGCAGCGGCTGGGGCTACCACACACCGAGCCACGCCGATCCCGCAAAGCCGCCGTTGAAAGGCCCCGGCCGATTCCTCGCCGACTACGAGGCCGGGCTGGACGCGGCGCTGTGCGTCGCCGCATCGCTGTTTTGGCATTTGCACACCGGGCGAGGCCAGTTGATCGACGTGTCGCAGCAAGCTGTCCTGGCATCGCGAGCCGACAGCGTGCTAGGCAGGTTCATCACCGGGGAGGTCGCGCCGGAAAACACCCGCGATGATTACGATCAGCAGGGCCCCGCCTCGTTTTTCGCGTGCGTGGATGGTTTCGTCTACCTGTACATGACCAGCCGCAATCACTGGATGGGCCTCAAAAGGCTGATGGGCCAACCGGAATGGCTGGACGTGTTCGATGACGATTGGCTTGAGTTTTCGGTTACGCCGGAGAAGGTGGCGACCTTTCGGGGCAGGTTCGCCAGGTGGGTCGCGGGCCTGACCAAGGACGCGGCGGCCGAGGAGGCACAGCGGTTGGGAGTTCCGCTGGTGCCCGTCAAAAGCGCTGCCGACCTGAAGAACTCACCGCAGTATCGTCATCGCGGCTTCTTCCAGAGCGTCACCCATCCGGTGCTGGGCACCGCGGCCTATCCGACGGTGCCCTACCTGATGAGTGCGTCGCCGGCGCGCATCACCAGCGCGGCGCCCACCCTCGGCCAGCACACCGCGGAGATCGTGGGCAGCATCGACACACCACGCCCGGTGCCGAGGGTGGAGTCGGCACAACTCAAACCGCCGAAGGTGAAGCGGGGCGGCCCATTAGAAGGTGTGCGGGTGGTCGAGCTCACCAAAGTGTGGGCCGGTCCATACGCCGGCAAGCTCCTTGCGATGCTGGGCGCCGAAGTGATCAAGGTCGAAAGTTCCGGCAATCCCGACGAGATGCGCGCGTACGGCGGCACCGACATCAACCACGCTCCCTACTTCTTGTCCATCAACGCCGAAGTGCTCAGCGTGGAATTGGACCTCAAATCTTCCGTGGACACCGAACGACTTCGCGCCCTGATCGCCCGCAGCGACATCATCATCAACAATCTTCGGCCGGGGGCAATGGAGCGGTTGGGACTTGGCTACCAACAGCTGAAGGCCATCAAACCCGACATCATCTCGGTGTCAATCAAGATGTGGGGCAACGACGGACCACTGGGCTACCAGACCGGCTACGCGCCGTGCTTCGTGGCGTTGGCCGGGGTCGCTTCCCTGGTGGGCTACGCAGGCGGGCCGCCCCTGGGCACGAGTATCCGGTACGGAGATTCCACCGTCGGCGCGGCCGCGGCGTTTGCCGCCGTAGCGGCACTGCTTCATCGCGACCTGAGCGGCGAAGGCCAGTTTGTCGACGTGTCGGCCGTGGAAGCGCTTTCGTCGATGATCGGCGACTGTCTGCTCGAACAGGACTTGACCGGAAAGCCACTCCTCCCCGAAGGCAACTGCCATCCGGATATGGCCCCGCACAACTGCTATCCGTGTGCCGGTGGTGACTGGATCAGCATCGCGGTGGCCGACGATATCCAATGGCGCGCGCTGTGCGACGTCCTCGGTCCCGCACTGGCTGACGACACCCGGTACGCTAGAGTGCCCGAACGACTCCGGCGCACCGATGCCTTGGATGCAGACCTCGCCCGGCTAACCGCACGCCACGACGCCGAGCGACTGGCACAGCAGCTCAGGTCAGCCGGTGTGCCGTCGAGTAAAAGCGCAACCTCCCTCGACGTAATCAGCGACCAGTTGCTCTGGGACCGCGAGCTTTATCGCTTCGTCAGCGATCATCGCGAAGGGCAACGACCGATAGTGGCAGCGCCGTGGCGAATGTCGGTTGCTCCGGCACGGATCGCGCGGGGCGCTCCCGACCTCGGCGAGCACAATGACTATGTTCTGCACAACATCTTGCGCGCTCATGCGACGGAGACAACATGACCGAAACTTTGGCGGGCACAGCAGCCTTGGTGACGGGCGCCAGCAGCGGCATCGGCGCCGCCACGGCGCGGGCGCTGGCCGCGCACGGCGCCGCAGTCGCCCTTGTCGCCCGCCGCGCCGATCGGCTGGACCAACTCAAAGCCGATATCGAATTGGCTGGCGGCAGCGCGCTGGCGGTCGCCGCCGACGTGACCGATGCCGAACAGGTTGCCGCTGCGGTGCAGTGGATTGTCGGCGAGCTCGGACGCCTGGACACCGTGGTGAACAACGCCGGGCTGATGCGGATGGCCCCGGCTGCCGAAGCGCGACTGCAGGATTGGGACGACCTGGTGCGGGTCAACGTGCAGGGTGTCTTATACGTCACCCGGGCCGCGGTCCCGCACCTGATCGACGCGGCGGCGGACTCACCCCGCGGTGTCGCCGATCTGGTCACCATCAGTTCCACCGCCGGCTGGGTCGCCCGCCCGAACACCGCCGTCTATTCGCTGACCAAATTCGGGGTGAATGCGTTCAGTGAAGGCATTCGTCAAGAGCTGCTGGGCAAGCGAGTTCGGGTCGGCGTGGTGGGGCCGGGCACGGTCGACACCGAAATCAGCGACCACCTTTCCCCGGAATCGCGCGAGGCGTTCAACCGTCAGACCGCGTCCATGGTCAAGTTGACGCCCGAAGACATCGCCGATGCCGTGCTGTACATGGTCACCCGCGACCGGAGAGTGGCCGTCAACCAGATGTTGGTCCGTGCCGCCGAGCAGACCTGGTGATCGACGCAGACGATCGTTGGGTCACCGGCGACCACTTCGGGCTTGCAATTCCCGCGGACCCCGACGCCTTGCGTGCGGGTGGCGCAGCGTTTCTCACCCATGCATTCCGCGTCTCGGGTGCCCTGACCGACGGCAACACCGTCACCCGCATCAACAGGTTCCAAGAGATCCCGGGCTGAAGTACCGGACGAAAACTTCTGCTGCGCATCGAATACCGGGAGCCGCACACCCACACCGACTTGTTTGTGAAGTTCTCCCGCGATTTGCAAGACCCCATCCGGGACCGCGGGAGACACAGATGGAGTCTGAGGTGCTCGTCGCGTCGCTGTCCCGCGTGCCCGGGTTCCCGGTCACCGTGCCCGTGACTCAGTTCGCCGACTACCACCGCGATGCGGGCACCGGAGTATTGATCAGCGAGCGAATCCGATTCGGGTCCAACGGTATCGAGCGTCAATACCACAAGTGCCTCGACTACCAGATGCCCGAGCCGCTGGATCACTATCGTGCGTTGCTGACGGCGCTGGCCCGGCTTGTCGGCTACCACCGATCCGGTCGGATACCCGCCGCGCTGGTTAGCCAATTCCCGGTCGACCTCGAGGCGGCGACGGTCGGCGAACGGATTCCGATCAGCGCGGACAAACTCGATCGACGACTGAGCCGGCTCGCCGAATTCGCAGACAGCAGTCCCGGGCTGCTGCCAGCCAACGTTTGCTCACCGCAATTCATGGCGCGTCTGCGCAACGATGCGCCCCGATTCCTGCGCCACGAGCCCGCGGTCTGGAGTTATCTCGTCGGCGACCCCGACTACGTCGCGTTGTGCCACTGGAACGCCAACGTGGACAATGCGTGGTTCTGGCGCGACGCCGGCAATGTCTTGCACTGCGGTCTGTTCGACTGGGGATGCGCCGGTCAGATGAACGTGGCGATGGCGCTCCGGGGAGCGATGTCGGGTGCCGAAACCGACATGTGGGACCGCCATCTCGATGATTTGCTCGGCCTCTTCGTCACGGAGATACGCGAGCGCCGGGGGGGCGGATCTCAGCGTAAGCGAATTACACCGTCAGCTGATGCTTTATGTCGAGATCATGGCGGTCACCTGGCTGCTCGACATACCCGCCTTGGTCCGTTCGCGTTTCGCTGATTCGGCGCGCTCGCTAAGCCGCAAGGATCCCCTCGTCAAGGACGACGAGAGTGTCCGCGCGCCGTTGCAGATGCTCACCAACGCGTTGAACCTCTGGGAGACACAGCACTTCGGTGATCTTCTCGATACCGCCCTGGGCCGGTAGCAGCGGGCAAGTGACCGCTTGCGCGCCGGAACAGAATCCCTGCCACTCCCTCGGGCAGAGGGCCCGTCGCCTCGGTTAGTCCGATCAAGCTAGCTAACCTGAGCTGGGTTGATGTAGGCACGCGGGACATTCAGCGACGGATCGCCCGGAAACACGCTGTAGTCCGGGTCCGCCGGCGGTAGGACGTAGTTTGCACTATTTGCCCAGCACCATATGAGCTCGCCAACGCTTCCTGCCTGGAATTGAGCAGAGAATTTAGCTTGGAACGCCGACGCCCGCGCGGGGAGCTGCGAATTGTCGGTCGCATAGATGCCCGTTTCTCCTACCATGAGCGGCTTGCCGACGGCGTTGCACATTTGCAGCGCCGAGGTGAGGTTGGGTGCAGTTGGCCGACCGAGCGGTTCAGTTGGAAATCCGTAGTCGTGGTAGTCGCAGACCTGGATACCCGGCGTCCCCATCAATGTTTGGTAGTCGCCGTTCTGCGCGCCGCACCACTGATAACCGCCGCCAGACCATCCCGCGAGCGTGCCGAGGCTCACCAGGTGATTGGGATCCCAGTTATGCACGACGCGTGCGACCGTTGCAGCGAAGCCCTGCAGGGCCGGCAGGGCCGCCGACTCGGTGCAGGTTCCGTCGGCGTTTACGGCTTCGCCTTCGTTGACCAGCTGCCACATCGCGATGGTGGGGTTGTTGGCGTATTTGTGGGCCATAATTGCCGCGTACTGTCTATAGGAAAAACGCTCTCCGGGGTTAACTACAGTCTGGTAGCCGCTCTGGTACCAGGACAGAGTTTTGGTTTGGTTCTCGCAGTAGTTGTACTGATTGGCCAGCACCGGAATTATTTTGTCGCCATGGGCGGCCGCGGCGGACAAGGCGTTGTCAAACTGACTGGTGTTGAAGTAGCCAGTAGACGTGTAGAAGTCTTGAAACGCCCAAAGGCGGAACACGATACCGTTCGGTAAAAGTGATAGCACCTGCGGCAGGTTGATCGGTCCGCCGCACTTTCCGCCGCTTGCGGCCATATAGATATTGAAGCCAGCGAAGGTGTATGGCTGCCCCCCAAGTGTTAACGTGGTGCCCGCTTGCCGCACAAACTGGACGGAAGCCTTCGCCACGGTGGGCGACCAGCAAAGCAAAGATCCCACGAATAATATTGCGAGGCATTTCTTCATGGTGCACACCTTTCTGGTGGCCAATATTTGACATGCGCGCAATGACCCAGTGAAGCAAAGGGGAAGTTGAGGGTCCATGTTCGCTGCAGAAATGTCATCTACCCGTGACAGTGTTGCGATTATCCCCGGAACGGTGAGCCGTAATGTTTAGCAGCTGCCGTGGTGGCCGCGCACGATGTAGTGCAGCCGAAGAAACAGGACCATCGGGCCCAGACCCCAACTCCTCGAGGCCTTAGGCCACTTAGCCGAAAATGCAGCGGAAATGCACCGCAGCAGATCTTCAGAAGATGGCGAACAAATATGAAAACATTGCCAACGTCGCTTCACCTCGGCGCGCACTGATCGCGACGGTGATCTGGGCCGCCGCATCGGGCGCCGAACAGACCTGAGCCTTCAGGTTGGGGCCAACGGACTAGGTCAACATCAACGCAGCCGCTCAGTCTGACGGGCTTGCTGTCAGGACCTGCGGGCCATCGTCGGTGATGTGGACCGCGTCGCGCCGAAACACCGCACCTACGCCCTCTTGCCACACGTAGCTGGTAACGGCTAGCACCATCCCCGGATCGAGGCGCTCGTGTTCGGCGGTGTCCGGTAGCAGCTGCGAGACCACTGGCGGGTCGAAGCCAAGCCCCAGCCCGTGCGCGACCGGCATCTGCGGCAGCGGCTCGCCAACCGCCTCATAGGCAGCGAGCAGGTCACCGGCGCGAGCACCGGGCCGGCATGCTCCAAGCACGCTGTCCCACAGGTCATCGGAGCGCCGAAACAGCTTGTGCGTGAGGCCGTCGTCAGCGTCGCCCGCAGACCAGGTTCGGCCCACTTCACCGACGTATCCGTCGGCCAGCGCGCCGGCCGCGAACGCGACGAGGTCACCCGACCGCACCCGCCCATCACCGCTTGCGCGCCAGGGATGTTCCCGCGAGGTCACCCATGCGGCATCCTGGGTGGCCGGCGTGCTCACGCCGCCCGCGGCCATCGCTTCCAGCACCGCACCGGCCAGCGTCTTCTCCGGCACCCCTGGCTTTAGCTCGGCGACGCCGGCGGCGATTCCGGCTTCGGCGACACGCAGCGCGGTGCCCATCGCCACTATCTCCTCGCGTGTCTTAATTCGCCGCGCCGTCCGCATCGCCGGCTCGCCATCGACGATCACGGCACGCGGAAACGCCATCGGCAGCAGATTGGCGAAAGTCGGTGTGATCGCGTCGGTTCCGACGCGAGTGGCCGTCGATGCCCCGTCGATGTTCTTCAAGACCTCGATGAGCGTCATTGGATTCCAGGCCAGACCATAGAGCCGCTCGCGGCCGATCTCCTCGGGGATCGCTTCGTCAGCTGTGCTCATGAGGTAGATTTCGCCGGTGGCACGCACGACCACGCAGACCGGGCCGAACGGCCGCGTCCCGGCGATCCACAATTGCGGCGCACCCGTGACGTAACGAACGTTGGCCTGTCGTCCAAGCACCAGGATGTCGATGTCGTGGGCATCCATCTGCGCCAACGCCCGTTGGCGACGACCCATGCGTAATACCCGGCCGTCGGGCGAAATCTCAGTGGCCATAGGGCGTATAGGGGTAGTCGGTGATCGGTATGAAGCCGTCCTCGGTGATCACCACGATCTCCTCGCTGCGGTAGCCGCCGGTGCCGTCCTCCCACACCACCGGCTCCAGGACCAGCGCCATGCCGACCGGAAACACGAAGTTGTCGTCGTACTCCTCACCCAGGTCCGTTCCGATCATCGGCGGCTCGGCAGGGTAGGTGCCGATGCCGTGTGCGAGATAGAAGTGCGGGAGCCACGGCTTGCTGCCGCCGTTGGCGGCGACAGCCGCCCGCGCGAGATCACCCGATGTCGCACCGGCTTTGGTCACCTGCAGAACCGCATCGACGATATGCCGCCATTTGTCGAATTGCTCCTGCTGGCGCGCTGAGGGCTGTTCGCCGACCAGCCAGGTGCGACCGAAATCCGAACAGTACCCGGCGTAGCTGATGCTGACATCGGTCCACAGCACGTCGCCCTTGGCGAGTTCGCGTTCCCCGGTCAGCAGCGGCAGCGCGAGGTCGCCGTGTGTCGTCCACACGCCCTCGGCGCGCGACGGCGGCATCACCTGCCAGATCGCATCGAGCATATTGGCCGTCGCGCCGAGTTCGAATGCCCTGCGCACCAACTTGGCTGACAGATCGGTTTGCCGCACGCCGGGGGCCAGCTGCTTCTGCACATCGAGCATCGCCTGCTCGGTGATGCGGGTCGCCTTGCGCAGACAAGCGATCTGATCGGGTGTCTTGACCAGGTTGGCCGCTGCCACCACCACGGCGGCGTCCGAGGGCGGCCCGCCCGGGAAAAGCCGAGCCTCGGCCTGGCGCATCGCTCCGGTCATCTCGTCGACCGCGATATTGGCGCCCGGCGGTATCAACTCACCGATCACCCGTGCGAATTGCTGGACGCCTTCGTCCAATTCGAGATAGAGCGGGCCGTGCAGATGATCGGGCGGCACCTGCGATTCCGACGCTGTGCCCTCGCGGAACGGTATGAACAGATGAGGGTGCTCGTCGCCGGCCAGCACGATCGCCACCGGCCGCTCAACGTGCGACAGGCCGGCGTCCAGTACCGGCCAACTGGCACCGGTGGCGTACACCACGCTGTCGTTCATCAACAGGATCAGCGCATCGACGCCGTTGTCTACCATCGCCGCTCGAAGCCGCGCGCTGGTTTCGCGGCGCATCCGCGACCAGTCCGGCTCCTCGGGGACGACGAATGTTTGCGCGGTCGGAGAAGTCGTCATTTCGACGCCCAAGGAGCGCCGAAACCGCCGAAGGGATAGATTACGCTGGTTCGGGTTGACATCATTCCGCCTCCGATCTGGCTACGTCGCCGTGAGATCGCTGTCGCTCACCATGTCACGGGTAGTTCGTAAAGCCCATAGGCCAGCGCATCGTGTTTGAACGGCAGCTGCTGCATCGGGACTGCCAGCCGTAGCGTCGGGATACGCCGTAGCAGGGTGTGCAGCACGATCTGCAACTCCATCCGGGCCAGCTGTTGTCCGACACATTGATGCCGGCCGTAGCCGAAGCCGACGTGTGGATTGTCCTGCCGTTGCAGGTCCAGCTGGTCCGGGTTCGGGTAGCGACGAGCATCCCAGTTAGCCGGCGGGACATCGAGAATGATGCCCTCGCCGGCACGGATCACCTCACCCGCGATTTCGATGTCTTCGATGGCCACCCGACGCTGACCGGTCTGAATGATGCTCAGGTAACGCATCAGTTCTTCGACGGCGGTGGCGATTACCTGGGGATCGTCGGTGTCGCGCAACAGCGCCAACTGATCGGGATGCTCCAGCAGCGCCACGATCGCCAGGCTGATCATGTTCGCGGTGGTCTCGTGCCCGGCAATCAGTACGCCGACGGCCAACTGTGCCGCCTCGCGAACGCTGAGCTCTTCGGCATTGACCCGCTCCGCCAGATCGCCCACCAAATCTTCAGTCGGGTCTTCTATTCTGGTGCGAACCAGTTTGGCGATATACCTCGCCAGTGCCGTAGCGCCTTCGGCCGACTCCTCCGCGGTGGCATACCGACCCATCCCCCTCGAGGCCTGCTCCTGGAAGAACGCCGCATCCGAATAGGGCACGCCCAACAACTGACTGATCACCAATGACGGGACCGGGAGCGACAGTGTCTCGACCAGATCGGCCGGCTGAGGACCGGCCAAGATCGCGTCAATGTGGTCATCTGTGATCTTCTGGACGGCCGGGCGCAACCCTTCGACCCGCTTGAATGTGAACGGCTTGGACAGCATGCGACGAAACCTGGTGTGTTCCTCGGCATCCGAGGTGAAGACCGAGCGGGGCCGTTTGTGCACCGTGGCCATCATGCCTTCGTTCCAGTGCGGGTAGCCCGGCCGGCGATCGTCGACGCTGGCCCGAGAATCGCTGAACAGCGCCCGTATCGCCTCGTAGCCGGTGATCAACCACGGGGTGCTGCCGTCCCAAATCCGGACTCTGCTCAGCGGTTTCACCGCATTGAGGGCCAACACTGCCGGCGGCGGCGCCAACGGGCAACCCGCCGACCGGGCCATCGGATAGTCCGGCACCTCCGCCGCTACCTCGTTCGTAGTTTCAGTCGAAGTGTCAGCCATAACGCTCCTTGCGGGTCGACGATGCACGCGTGATGGTGCGGTGAACGGGCGCCCGCCACAAGCCGACGATCGCGTCGATCAGGCCATCGGCCGCGATCGGCCAAGTCGACCGCGGCCGCGGCCCGTGTTCGGCGAGCTCGCCTTCATGTTCGGCGCAGGTGTGCATGAGCAGGTTGCGGGCCATCACCATGCGTTCGAAGCGGACCCGCTTCGGCAGATCAGGCAGACAGCGGTTGATGCCGTCGATCGACCGAACGAGCATCGGTGAAGTGAGCGCATCCTTGGTTACCACCTGGCGGTAGGTGGGATCGGCCATCGCCTGAGCGGCGAAACGGGCGTACCAGCTCGGGTTGCCCAGAGCCGCCAGGTGGTCGGTAAGTGGGTGCACCAGCGTGCCCACCCAGTCCCGGAGCGCGGTGGAGTTGCCAATCTCGGCCAGCATCTGGCCCCGCAGTTCCTCGATCGGCTCACGGTGTTTGCTTTCGATGGCGCGCAGCAAATCGGTCCTGGTGCCGAAGTGGTAGCAGGCCGCCGCGTTGTTGCCTTGCCCTGCCGCTTCGCTGATCTGGCGATTAGATACGGCGTACATGCCACGCTCGGCAAATAACCGCTCCGCCGCTGACAAGATCGCTTCTCGCGTGCCTGTCGACCGATCGTTGCGCAGAGCCCTGGCTGCGGTCACCGCCTAAGTGAACACCCGCGGCCTTGGTTAAATCAAGCAATTTATTTAACGGTCGAGGCGAGCTGGCGGTCGCAGGCGGGTGTCAACCCGAATACCCAAGAGCACGGGCCAAATTCACCGAGTGAATTTCTTGTCGGATGCATCGAAGAACATGGGCAGGAAAGGTGTGAACCCGCTCAACCACGCCGCCAACGCTTGGTTGGCGTATATACTTTCGCTTCTTGAGTGCTGCTGGCATACAGACGCTCAACACTCCAGGCCGGAGATCCGGCGCGGCGCCCCGAGCTATGCAACACATCGGAGGAGACCATGGCGCGCAACCTGGTCACCATCGTCGCCACTCGGTTGATGGAGACGACCGCCTCCACCGTCGCCGACGTGAGCCGCCAGGTGCTCGCCGAGCTTGTCCAGCATCTCGATATCGACGCTGCTTTCCTGCGTCATAACGACCACAAACTCAGGGTCTCCAGGTTGGTCGCGGCATGGCCGCCGCGACGTGACAACGCGGGCCCGGATCCCCAGGCGGTCGCGCATTTCAGCAGCGCCGACCCGATCCTGGCGCTCTGCGAGCACGGGAAGAACTTGGTCGTGGTCCGGCCGGAACCAAACGAGCCTGCTTTCGCGCGCTGGGTTGCCGCCGGCTACGACCGCTGGGGCCTGGAGGCCGCCAAGATCAGGTCGCCCTCGGCGGCCGCCGCACCATTGGTCTCGGGTGGAGCGACGACCGGCTTGCTCACCTGCATGAAGTTTCGTCGGAAAAGGTGGCGAGCCGACGAGCTGAACACGATCCAGGCGATCGCCTCGCTGCTTGCGCAACTTCAGGCACGGATCAGCGCCGAGGACAAGCTTCGCGAACTCGCGGAGCACGACGACTTGACCGGCTTGCACAACCGCCGTGCACTGATCGCGCATCTTTCCGACAGGCTCGCTGGCGGGGGGGCCGGTCCGGTCCCGGTGTTGTATCTGGACCTCGACCGGCTGAAGTCGATCAACGATTACCTGGGCCATAGCGCCGGCGACTGGTTCATCCGGACATTCGCCGATCAGTTACGGATGAAAGCCGGCCCCGAAAGCATGACCGCCCGGTTGGGCGGCGACGAATTCGTCGTCGTTCCCGATCGTCCGATGTCGATCGAAACCGCGGAGAAGACTGCCGACGAGCTGTGCGGGGCGCTGCGCGATCGGATGGCACTTGGTGGTCACATTGTTACCCGCACTGTCAGCGTCGGCGTCGCGGTGGGCATGCCGGGACGCGACAACGGCAGCGATCTGCTGCACCGCGCCGACGAGGCCGTCTTGGCGGCCAAACGCGCGGGCGGTAACCACGTGGCGGTGGCCGGCGATGACATGTCCCTGCAGCGTCTGTTCCGCCAGGACATCGAACTTCATCTCAGCGGCGAAATCGACAGCGAAGCGCTGCTGCTTCACTATCTGCCCGAGGTCGACCTGTGGACCGGTGCGCTCGTGGCGACCGAGGCGCTGGTTCGTTGGCGGCATCCGACCTGGGGCCTGCTGCTGCCGGAGTCGTTCATCGGCGTGGCCGAATCAGCACAACTCGGTAATGCATTGGGCCACTGGGTGATGCGAACGGCGTGTGCGGAGTTCAGCCGGTGGCGTTCACGCGGCGTGGGACACAACACCACGTTGCGCCTCAACGTTTCGCCTACCCAACTGGTTACCCGAGGTTTCGTCAGCAGCGTGGCCGAAACGATCGATGAATTCGGCATCGACGGCGGCTCGGTGTGCCTGGAGATCACCGAGCGCGCCGTCGTTCGCGACATCGAAACCACTCGTCGAACGCTCGAGGAACTCAAAGAGGTCGGAGTGCAGATCGCGATCGACGACTTCGGCACCGGCTATGCCGTTCTGTCGCACTTGAAGTCGCTGCCGGTCGACACGCTCAAGATCGACGCGTCATTCGTTCGCGATCTCGGTGCCAGTAGCCGTGACCTGGCGATCGTCCGGGCCATCATCGGACTTGCTGAGGCGTTCGAGCTGCAGCTGGTAGCCGAGGGCGTCGAAACACCAGCCGCTGCCCTGACTTTGATGCAACACGGATGCCATCGAGCACAGGGTTATTTGTTGTCGCGTCCGCTGCCGGCTGCAGCCATGGAATCGCTGCTGGCCTCACGCTGGATACCGATGCCTTTCCTGGCTGACAGCCAGGCCTTGACGCCCGGTACAATCTGACAACATAAAAATGTTTCTCAGCTGCCGGATTCAACGATGAGCGACGTGGGCGACAAGCGATCGGATACGACACGCGATCAGATCCTGCGTGCCGCGGCGCACCAGTTCGCTCAACGCCCGTACTATGCCGTCGGCCTCGACGAGATTCTTGCTGAAGCCCAATTAACCAAGGGTGCAATGTATTTTCATTTCCGGTCCAAGCATGCGTTGGCTTTGGCCATTGTCGACGAGGAGATCCAAAGATATACCCAGGCTGTCCAAAATGTGCTGGCCCGAAAGTTGTCCGGGCTGGAGGCACTTGTCGACATCTCTTACCTGGTAGCAGTCGGAGACATCACTCAAGACGTCACTCGTGCAGCATTCAATCTGCTCGAGTCAGTAGGGCGCACGGAAAAGCTGCAAGAACGGCAGCTGGGGGCCTGGATCCGATTCTCGGGCGAGATCGCTCAGCGAGGCATCGCCGAGGGCGACATCGTCGAACAGTGTGATCCGCAAGACGTCGGAAGACTTTTGGTGACCATTTATGTCGGCCTGCGACAAGCCAGCAGTCTCGACGAACCGGTGCAGTTTCTGAATGACTTGGGCAAGGCCCTGTCCATAGTCCTTCGTGCCATCGTGCCACCGGACCGGATCGAATACTTCACCCAATTCGTCAACCGCCGTACGGCTCTCGCAATCAAGGCTGTTTTACCCGCGAAGGTGTAGCCGGCCGCAAGCATTGCGCGAACTAGCGCGAGTCGAGCCAGAACTGCTCGGTCAAATCTTGAAATGTCGCGAGCGCAATATCGTCGTCGGAACGGATCAGCGCCGACCTGCTCATCAGCGCCCGCACGCTCGAGCCGTCCTGGTGTGCCAGTTCGACGACCTCGTTTGCCAACGCTTTGACAACGGAAACTGGCGATTCGCCGGTGGGCGGGAGATGAAAGATCTCGTCGAACTTCATCGACAACACTTCCTCGGAATCCCGACCGACCATCTCTGAAAACGCGGTATTTGCAAAGAGCACGGTGCCGTCGTGCGCGATGGCGAGCACGGGGACCGGAATCCGCTCGAGCAGAACCAGAGCCGGCAACTGCTTGAGAATGCTCATCGGCGATTGACCAGACCGGCCGTTGCGTCTTCGCTCCATAGGCCGATTATGGTCAGCCGGCGACCTGGGCCGTGGCCAGATCGGACAGATGAATCAGCGAATTCTCCAGATGCGCGGGATCGAACGGCGGGAATTGAATGTGCTCACGAAGGTCGGGCGCAACTGCCGACCAGTCATAGGTCAGGCTGACACGAGCTTCAGACGATCCGATGCTGCGTATGTCATAACGCCAAATCCAGCCGCCGAAGGAAAGGTTCCCATCGCCTGCCGGGTCCTGGCCGGGCTCCCAGGCAATGGCGTGTGGACGGTCGCAGACGACCACCTTGTTGGCCATCTCGTAGTTCTTGTCGGGGTGGCCGTCGTGGTACATCGCGACCCGGAAAATCTGGCCGGCAGTCGTCAAAGGCTCGCTGTCGAGGGCGTCTCGCACCCAACCTGTCCCGTCAATGACTGAGTGAGTCGTGGGGTCCGCCAGCACATCGAACACCGTTTCGGCCGGTGCGGGGATGGTGATCGTCGCGATCATGGTGTCGTTGGTCATGCCATACAGACTGCGCTAGGCCGGAAAAATGATCACGCCCCCGACCGTCATGCGCGCTCGGCCGTCATGTCCATCTCGATCCAGCCCTGGCACGGACCGCTCAAGATGTCGGTGTGCATGACGCCGGCAAGTGTTCCGTTGGCTTGGGGTGTGTAGCGCACAGTGGATCGCGCCGGACTCCATTGGATCGAGGTGTCGGGCATCATGCAGTCCCACTGGAAATCGCTGACTTGCGTCCAGGACGACCCGTCCCAGGTGAATTGCACCGGTTGCGGAACCGTCGGGTTGCTCGGCGGAGGGCCGCTGACGATCGTGGCGACGCATTTGCCGCTCGTGCAGCTTGATCGGAATCCGTAGGTCTCGGTGTGCTGGCCCTCAGGGTCACCGACGGCCATGCTGGTCCCGGACTTCGGGCCGACCATGAACGTGATCGCGTACTCGCCGTTCCAGGACGCAGTATCGGCCAAGGCAGTCGGAGGAAGTGACAGGGCGATCGTGAGCGGCGCGGCGCACAAACCGGCGATGCTGCTCAGACGGTATGGGGCCATGGGTTTCTCCTCTCGGCCCGCACGGCTTTGGAATTAGGATGCGCCGCGACAACCTTGGATGTATACCCCACCTATTACGGCACCGAGGTATTTTCGGCCCGCGAATCAGTCGCCCCGGCTTATGGTTTGCTGAACCGCGGCTGGTAGGAGGCCGATATGGACGGGACGCCGTTCGGACAGTACCGGCTGATCGAGCTGCTGGGCCGCGGCGGCATGGGCGAGGTATGGCGCGCGTATGACACCGTCACCGATCGCGTGGTCGCGCTGAAGGTGCTGCCGGCGAACTTTGCCCAGGACAGCGTGTTTCAGCAGCGGTTCCGCCGCGAGGCGCACGCGGCGGCGCAGCTCAACGAACCGCATGTGGTGCCGATTCATACCTACGGGGAGATCGACGGGCGGCTGTTCGTCGATATGCGGCTGATCGCGGGCCGCGACCTGCAGACCGTGCTGGCCGCCGGTCCGCTGGCCCCGGAGCGGGCGGTGCGCATCATCGAGCAGGTGGCGACGGCGTTGCAGGCCGCACACCAGGCGGGGCTGGTGCATCGGGATGTCAAGCCGTCCAACATCTTGATCGACGACAACGACTTTGCCTATCTGATCGATTTCGGCATCGCGCGTGCCGCCGGGGAGACCGGGCTGACGAGCACCGGCGCGACGATCGGGACCTGGTCCTACATGGCCCCCGAGCGGTTCCAGGGTGGTACGGCCGACGCCCGCGCCGATATCTATGCATTGGCGTGTGTGCTGCATGAGTCGCTGACCGGTCAGCTGCCATTTCCCGGTCAGAGCCTCGAGCAGGTCGCGGTGGCGCACATGACGCAGCCGCCGCCGCGCCCGTCAGAGGTAATGGGCGACATTCCCATAGCGGTGGACGCTGTCATCGCGACCGGGATGGCCAAGGACCCCGACCAGCGGTATGCCAGCGCAGTCGAGTTGGCGCGCGCGGCGCGCGAGGCGACCACCGTGCCGGGGCAGCCGTCGTCTCGGTCCGACCGCCTCGCCGCCGGAGTCCACGGTGACGACACCCAACTGGCCGCTACCAGGGCCGCGCCCGTCCTGCGATCGACAGTGGGGGCCCCACCGTCGGCGACGGGGTCGAAGCGCAAGTGGTTGATCGCGGTGCTGGTGGTCGTGCTCGTCGCGGCCGTCGGTGCCGGCGCCTTGCTGCTGCGTAATGCCTTGTCGCCCAAGGCGACCAGTCCGGAATTGGTGCTCACTGCGGCCACTGATCCCGGGGTGAACTCGTTCATGCCGCCGGCTGCCTCGCCGCCGCCGACCAACACCCAACCCCCGCCCACCCTGCAGCCACACGCCAACGGGACCGTGGTCACCCAGCCGCTACCCGGCGACCGCGACGGCCTCTACGGCGGCACCCTCAACAACGCCGAATGCGACCGCGACAAGATGATCAGCTTCCTCGGCGCGCACCCCGCCCAAGCCGGCGCCTTCGTCGAGGCGCTGAACACCGACCCCACCCTGTACTGGAGTGGCGGGCGCCCCCTCACCGCTGCGGACATCCCCAGCTACCTGCGCGAACTCACCCCGGTGGTGCTGCGTCTGGACACCAGAGTCACCAACCACGGATTCGACGGAACCCACCCCACCACCCTGCAATCGGTTTTCCAAACCGGCACCGCGGTGTTCGTCGACGCCCACGGAACGCCGCGCGCCCGCTGCTACTGTGGCAACCCGCTGACCGCACCGGTCGCCCTGACCGGCCAGCCCCAACCCATCGGCACCCCCTGGCCGGGCTACCACTCCGCCGCGCTGGCCGAGGTCCACCCCGCCACGGTGGTCATCACGGTCTTCGTCCTCGTCGACGTCGTCACCGGCCAACCTTTCAACCGGCCCGCCGGGACCATCGGGACTGACGACACCCTACGCAGCGAACCCGTCGCACCGCCGCAACTTGGACCCCCGTCAGGACAGGGGTCGCTACCGTCGATCGACGGCACCTACGTCACGCACCCGCTGAGCGACACCTGCAATTTGAACGATGTTGAGCGCACATTGACCGTGACCCATCAAGGCAACACACTGACGATGAAATTTGATGTTGGGGCCACTGCCACCGGCACCCTGAACGCCGACGGATCATTCCAAGTCACCGTGAGCGGTGGCCGAGCTACCGGCGGCACGATTCGGGGTGTCTTCGCCACCGAAGGCGGTAGCACCGTCATCCGCGACGTCATATATCACACTCCTACCGGCTGCGTTATCACCTGGAAGGGCACCAAGCAGTGAACGCGACTCCGAGCTCGCTTAGCCCGAGTCGGTTTCGTTGGTCAGGTCTTAATCAGAGTGAACGGACGCGTGAATGGCGGATCGTCTGAGCCCCTGTGCGCGGCACAACGGAGCGGTATAACGGCGACCGTGCCAGTCATTGTTTCAAGATTGACGGTATAAGACTGCGCCTGTGTCAGCGAAGTCCCATCCGGACACAGACTTGAAGGGTTCGCCGTGAAGCTCCCTTGACCGTCATGCACCTGCGTGTCAGCGATGATGGCCCCAGTAGCCATGTCAGGATCCTGCTTCTTGTTCCCCCCGCCAAAGTGGATGCGGGCGCAGCCGGGGCCGCACGAAGAGATCGTCCACACGCCGATTTGACCCTGCGGGGTCTCGACGTCATAGGTGCCGTTCGGCGGATCCGCAGAAGCGGTCCCCGCGGCGACGAGCAGCAGCGGCGCCAAGGCCCAGAGACCCACCGCGGAGCGAATGCGATTGCGGGTGAACGATTGGCAGTGCGCGTAAGTGGTCATGATGATTTCTGTATTGGGCAGGCTGGGAGCCTGCTATCGCCAGCGTTGAAGACGCTACGCTTGCCGGCCCGCAAACGATGACGGAATAAGCAAGTACTGGACTCTGCCAATTCGATTGCTCGATTTCGTCATCCGGCCTGATCGGAGCTCTTATGGTTTGCTGAACGGCTGCTGTCAGGAGGCCGATGTGGACGGGACGCCGTTCGGACGCTACCGACTGATCGAGTTGCTGGGCCGCGGCGGCATGGGCGAGGTCTGGCGGGCCTACGACACCGCCACGGAGCGCGTCGTCGCGGTGAAGCTGCTGCCCGCGAATTTCGCCCACGATCCGATGTTTCAGGAGCGGTTCCGCCGGGAGGCCAAGGCCGCGGCCGGGCTCGACGAGCCACATGTGGTGCCGATCTATGATTACGGCGAAATCGACGGCAGGCTATATGTGACCATGCGGCTGATCAAGGGCCGCGACCTGCAAACCATCCTCGCCGACGGGCCGCTGGAGCCCGCGCGGGCGGTCTCAGTTATCGAGCAGGTGGCTCAGGCGCTGCAGGCCGCGCACAACGTCGGGCTGGTGCATCGAGATGTCAAGCCGTCCAACATTTTGCTCGACGACAACGGCTTTGCGTATCTGATCGATTTCGGGATCGCGCACGCCGCCGGGGAAACCGGCTTGACGAGCACTGGGGCGACCATCGGGACCTGGTCCTACATGGCACCCGAGCGGTTCCAGAGCGGAACGGCCAACGCGCGCGCCGATGTCTACGCGCTGGCCTGCGTGCTCTATGAAGCGCTGACCGGCCAATTGCCGTTTCCGGGTAGCACGCTCGAGCAGATCGCCGTCGCCCACATGCTCCAGCCGCCCCCGCGACCGTCAAGGGAGCAGGCCGGCGTTCCCAGCACGATGGACGAGGTCATCGCGACCGGCATGGCCAAGAACCCCGACCAGCGCTATGCCACCGCGGCGGAGTTGGCGCGCGCCGCGCACGATGCGACGACCGTGCCGCTTTCGGGGCCCGGGCCAACGGCGCGGGTGCACCCATCGCTCCAGCCCGACTACCACCTCACCGCGGGCCGAATCCACGGCCAAGACACCCAACTCGCCGCCACCAGGGCGGCGCCCGGTTTGCAAGCCGCAGCGACGCCACTACCGGAGGCAACGCCCACTCAGCGGCCGCCGATGTGGCGGCGCCCCCGCGTCTTGATTCCGGCCCTGCTCGCCATCGTGATACTGATCGCCGCCGGCGTTTTCGCGACCGTTAAGGTCTCGCAGCGGCACAATCCGACCGCCACTGCGCCGCCGAACGCCGCGGCGCCCACCCCGGGCCCCTTCACCGGCACCTACCGGGCCGACTACAGCCCGACCACCGGTCTCGACGGTGAACCGGACGGAGGTGCGACGCCGGCCACGGTCACGTGGGGCGTGCGCTCGGTGTGCCGCACTACCGGCTGCGTGGCGACGGCGTCTCGAATGGGCGGCGACACCACGTCGGTGCCAACGTTGGTGCTCGACGAAGTCGGCGGACGCTGGGTTGCCGTGAGCCTGAGCTCCGACCAATGCAACAACCTCCCTACGGAATATTGGGGGGTGCTCACGCTGCAACCGCGTCCCGACGGCAGCCTCACCGGCGAACGCAGCACGACCAGCAGCAATGGCTGCTCCTCGGCCAAGCGAACCGTGAGGTTCACCCGCACCGGAGATGTTGACATCAACAGCGTTCCCGACCCGGCCAGCGAGCCGCCGCGGGTGGTGTCGCCGGCGGAAGCGCTGCACGGCCGCTACCACCAGACGACGACCCCCACGAATACGAACGGGAACAAGGTCCCCGGGGAATTCGACTTCGCGGTCCGGACGGACTGTCTTCGCACCGGCGATCGGTGCATGAGCTTTTTCCACTCACCCAATCATGAGCAGGCGCTGGTATTCGAAAGCGTGAAATGGATCGAGGACTTGGAGGGCGACAGTCCGTGTCCGGCTGGCGGCACGTACCACAAAAAAGTCACCGCGGACTATCCGCTGCCTCAACCATTGCAAAATCCGATCACACTGCTCACCGGGCACGGTTACATCGACGCGACCGGAAGCGCCTGCGTCGGAACTGATTTCGACGCCAAATTTGTGCGCACCGGCGACTAGCGCCAGCCTTGCGACGGTTAGCGACGCTCTGCGGCCCTGACCTGCTGAAACTCTGTGGAGCTAAGGGAGCTAAGGGGATTCGAACCCCTGCCTTGACCAGGCGAAATGCCGGATTACCTGCAGGTTCGCTCTGTCTCGTTCCGATTCAGTCCTGCTCACTACCTGCGGTTTCGTTGTCGGATCTTGACGGCGTCAAGGGTGCCCGCACTGCGGGGCATCGTGATCGATTCCTGTCTCGCAGCGAGGATTCTTCGGTCGTTTCTCGAGGCTCGCGCAGTGGTGCGGCCAGCTCCCAGCCAGTGTGGGGATGCACTCGAGTAGTGCACCGAGGCCGATGGCAACGTCGGATGCGCTGGTGTCATTACGCCGGGTGTGTTTACGCGGCGGCAAACACGTCCAGGATGTTGGTGAGGTATTGGTCCACGGTGATGCCGTCTAACAGGTTGGAGGTCAGGCCAGCGCGAGCGCTCCCAGTCCGGTGTCGGTGAACACCCGGTCGGGCGTGATGCCCGCCGCCGCGATGACATCGTGCTCTTGATCGACCGATTGCTGCCCGGTGGATACCCGGAGATGCACGGCGGTGCTCATCGCGGCTTGCAACAACTGTGGTCCCACCAATAATCCAGTGTTACACCGCCGGGAACCCGGAATCGCTTGTAAGACTGGGAAATCGGACTCCTCGACCTGCTCCGATCTGGTGCCGAGGTCGAGCGAGCCGCCGGTACCGGATGTTTAGTTTTGCGACGACGCATGCTGGAACTGCCGATCGAGGCGAGCTACAAACTCTTGCCCATCTTCGCGGCGACGCGGTCCAAGCGCGCATCAACAAATCCGCGTCCAAAGACAGTCTGGGCGGCTTGAGCTTCAGATGCAGCTGGGCTCAGAACAGGCCCGCCAGGTGGAGGAGCTGGTTACCGACGTCGTCCCAGCCGATTGCCTGCGCGATAGCCTGGTCCGTCTCGAGCAGGGAGGCGATCGGCCCGACCAGCGTGGCCGGATCGGTCAAGTACGCGCCAGCGGACAAGTTGACGATGGCGAGGTCAATGCTGCCACCGACATGAAAGTCGAAGCCGAAGGCGTTGAAGACCGAGCCGGCTGGGCTGAACAACCCGCCAAGGTCGACCTGGGGCGTCGTGCCGAGAATGGGACCGATCCCCAATTCCTCTAGCAAGTTGTAGGCATTGCCGTACCCCTCAAAGAACGCGTTGGTGGTATTGATCGGCATCGCCAGGAGATCGTTGAATGCCGTCGTGAAGTCGCCGGCCTGCAGCGCATTGGACAGGTGGATGCCGTCATCCAAGAACTGGAATATCGGGCTAAAGAACGTGCCGACAGTTCCCCACGCGACGCCGCTCGCCGGTGACCCCAAGAGCTCGAGGAACGGTCGAATTTGGGCTTCCAACTGGCTGTTGCCGAGAAGAAGCAGATTAAGAATGTCAATGGTACCGAAGTTGATGGAGCCGAGGGGGATATCGGGGAAGGGCCACGGGGTGGGAATTGTCCCGAGGTTCAGCACGAGCGGGAAGCCGTGTATCAGCCAGTTGAGGATGTCGGAATGGCCCCCCAACGTGAAGGACGGATATAGGCCCAAGCAGCCGAGGAAGTCGAGGCCGTCCTCCAAACAAGCTTGAACGTAGAAGCCCGCCGTAACGGGTGTGTTGCTGAGAGAAGGAAGGAGGTACGGTTCCCCGCCGAAGGGATAGAACGGCGCGAACGGCGCTTTGAACGCGGCGTTGAAATCGGTCTGGGTTCCGTCCAGCAAATTTACGATCAGCTGCTGAGCCGTCGGGAACGGAGCACCGATAAATGGGTCGAAAATGTTGTGGGTGAAACTGGTCGACACGTTGGTGAAGAGCTGTCCCAACGAGACGTCGTCGAAGCCGCCCGCCGTCAGCTGGACGTCAGCGGTCTGGACGGCAGGCAGGGAGTCGGGCGGGGCCGCGGCCACCGGGGTGGCGGTGATGAGGCTGGCGCCGATGAGGACGACCCCTGACATGACCCGCAGGCGAGTAAAGAGTCGCATGGCCGCCTCCTCGACGTATGTCTAATTGGAGCTAGACATTACCTGAGGAGAGACTGAGAGTTCTATAGGTCGGCGGGAAAAAATTTCTTAGGCTTAACCATCGGCCACGCCAATTCTCTTAGGTCCTATTGATGTTTCTCTAAGTAACTATCGGGCTTCGACGGACGTCCACCGCCGGTCGCCGCATACCGATCTTGACCAGCTTGCGCATGGCTGCGTATAGATTTGTGAGGCCGTGCGGGTTAGTTCCGTAGATTCCGATAATCGGATGACCGTCGTCTCGCATCCTTTTGCGATTCTGGGTTGACCAGTTTTAGTTAAGCGGTACCTTAACGTTACCTGAGTCAATCGACGCGTGTCTAAGAGAGGTCGGGCGATGGCTGGTCAACGCTCCTGGAGAAGCACTCAGTCGGCGAAGGCGAAAGCGAAGGCCCGGTGTCGGCGTCGGGCGATTGGCCTCGGCGGTAGCGCCGGGGCGTTTTTGGCGCTCGGGTTGGGTCCGTTGGCGGGCGCGCCGACGGCCAAGGCCGATCCGCTTACCGGCATCCTGGATTTGGTGGTGGGCTCGGCGGTTAGTTCGGCGGTGACCGCGGTCAACCCGACCGACCTCATTGATCTGGGCACCCCGACGGGCTGGGAAAACTTGTTGACCGACCTGATTAATCCGGCCAGCCTAGACAGCTTGTTTGCGGGCCACACGAGCCTGGCTTCGGATGCGGGCTCGGCCGCAGCGACCGTCGATTCGTCGTCGTTGCTTCAGGGTTTGGAGCAGGACTGGATTCACTCCTCGTTGGGTCAGCAGATTGACGCCTCGCTGAATACCTGGTTCGCGCAGGCAGATACGGCCGCAGACCCGACCGGCGGGGCGTGTGGGCTGATCTGTAACGGCGTAGATGGCACCTCGGGTGGATCACTGTCTGCCGCCGATGGCCAAGGCGGTGGGTTGTTGTTCGGTAACGGCGGCAACGGCGCCACCGACGCCGCCGGCCAGGGCGGTGTGGGCGGTGACGCGGGCTGGTGGGGCAACGGCGGTAATGGCGGCGACGGGACCGGCGGTGGGGCCGGTGGCGATGGTGGCGCCGGCGGGTTGTTCTTCGGCAACGGCGGTAACGGCGGCCAAGGCGGAACCGGGATAGCCGGCGGCATCGGCGAGATCGGTGGTACCGGTGGTGTCGGCGGTAACGCCGGCGGCGTCGGCTTCTTGAACTTCTTCGGGTCCGGCGGATCCGGCGGCAACGCCGGCATGGGCGGGGCCGGCGGCAACGGCACGCCCGGCACGACCGGGGCGGACGGGGTGGCCGGGGTCAATCAGGGTGCCGGCGGCAACGGCGGCACGGGCGGTGACGACGCCGCCACCGGCGGTCACGGCGGTAACGGCGGCGATGGCGCCAAGGGTGGCCTGTTCGGGGCCACCGGTGTCAACGGCAACGGCGGCAACGGTGGGGTCGGCGGCAACGCCGGCGTCGGCGGGGACGGCGGTGTCGGGGCGAGCGGGGTGGCCGGGGTGGCCGGGTCCAACGGCATCTTGGGTGCGGGTGGTAACGGCGGTGACGGCGGTGACCCGGGCACGGTGGCGGGCACCGGTGGGTCCGGCGGCGACGCCGGCACCGGCGGCACCGGCGGCACCAACGGTGTCATGGGTGGTTCGGGCAGCCTGAACCCGAGCGGCGGCAACGGCGGTGCCGGGGGCACCGGCGTCGCCGGCAGCTTCGCCGGCGGCGGGTCCGGTGACGGCGGCCAGGGCGGTGTCGGCGGGACCGGCGGGGTGGACGGCAACGGCGGCGTCGGTGGGACTGGCGGCGCTGGAGCCAATGGCGCGCTCGGCGTCCATGGCGGCGACGCCGGCAACGGCGGGCAAGGCGGATTGGGCGGCAACGCCGGCCAGCACGGCAACGGCGGCCAGGGCGGTACCGGCGGGGCCGGCGGCCAGGGCTACACCGGCGCCAACGGCATCACCGACGCCAACGGCAACGGCACCGACGGCGGCACCGGCGGCCTGGGCGGCAACGGCGGTAACGGCGGTGACGGCGGCCAAGCCGGCACCCTGTCGGGTAACAGCGGTGTCGGTGGCACCGGCGGGGCCGGCGGCAACGCCGGGTCCGGCGGTATCGGCGGCTACGGCGCGCCCGGCGTTCTGGGCAGCCCCGACGCCGGGCACGGCGGTAACGGCGGCGATGCCGGCACCGGTGGCATCGGCGGGATGGGCGGGCTCGCGGGCTCGGTGCCCGTCACCAACACCGGTGGTCAGGTCGCCAATGCCGGCAGCGGCGGGATGGGCGGCTCGGCCGGCACCGGCGGCGCCGGCGGTAACGGCGGCCTCGGCTACAGCCCCCACAAGGGCGACGGCGGCAGCGGCGGCTATGGCGGGGTCGGCGGCAACGGCGGCACAGCCGGCAGCGGCGGCGACAGCGGCGGCACCGGCGGCTCCCAGGGCCCGGTCGGCGGCGGCGGGGGCGGCGGCCTGGGCGGCAGGGGCGGCGCCGGCGGCGCCGCGACCGGCTGGAACGCCACGGGTACCGGCTACAGCGGCGGCGCCGGCGGCCGCGGCGGCGACGGTGGAAGCGGCGGGCCCGGCATCGGTAACGGCGGCAACGGCGGCGCCGGCGGCGTCGGCGGCGCCGGCGGTAACGGCCTGCAGGGCTTTATGGGCAACCCCGGCGGCGGGGTCGGCGGCAGCGGCGGCACCGGCGGCGACGGCGGTGGCGGCGGTGCCAGCGGCGCCTCCACCGGCACCGGCGGGTCCGGTGGGGCGGCCGGTAACGGTGGGGCGGGCGGCAACGGCGGCAACGGCTTCCAGTACAACTCTAGGTTCGCCGAATCCAACGGCCAACCGGGCGGTGACGGCGGTGTCGGCGGCCAAGGTGGTGACGGCGGCCTAGGCGGCAGCGCCAGCGTAAACGGCAGCGGCGGAGCCGGCGGCGCGGCGGGCACCGGCGGCAACGGCGGCAACGCCGGGACGGCCTCCAGCGCCATCAGCGCGACCGGAACCTCACACGATGGCGGCGCAGGCGCCGACGGCGGCGCCGGCGGCCAGGGCGGTAACGGCGGCGGCGGCGGTAACGGCGAATTCGCCGGCCCCGGCGGCAGCGGCGCCAACGGCGGCGCCGGCGGCCAAGGCGGCAGCGGCAGCAACGGCGGTGCGTCCACCGGCACCGGCACCGGCGGCCAGGGCGGGAACGCCGGCAACGGCGGTGGCGGCGGTAACGGCGGTGACGGCGGCACCACCGTCAACGGCACCGGTGGCACCGGTGGGGCGGGCGGCGTCGGCGGTAACACCGGAGTCACCGCCGGCAAGGGCGGTGACGGCGGCACCGGAAACAGCACCTTCTTCCCCACCAACCCCCCCGGCGGGTCCGGTAACGGCGGCCAGGGCGGTTACGGCGGCCTAGCGGGCGGCGGCGGCCACGGCGGGAACGGCGGCGCCGCGCTCGGCACGATGGGTAAAGGCGGCAACGGCGGCTTTGGCGGCAACGGCGGCAACGCCGCCCAAGGCGGGGTCGGCGGTATCGGCGGACAGAGCACCTCCACCCTGGTCGGGGGTAACGGCGGTGACGGCGGCACAGGCGGCGCCGGCGGCGGCGCCGGCGCTGGCGGCAACGGCGGCGACGCCGCAGGGTCGGGCAGTGGCGGCAACGGCGGGGCCGGCGGGAATACCGGGACCAACGGCGTCGGCGGTAACGGCGGGAGGGGCGGTGCGGCCAGCGCCACCCAAGACGCCGGCATCGGCGGCAACGGCGGTGATGGCAACTTTGCCGGTGGCTCGGGTAACGCCGGCGGCGGCGCCGGCGGCGCCGGCGGCAACGCAGCCGGGTCGGGTCACGGCGGCAACGGCGGTGCCGGCGGCAATGGCTCCAACTCGAGTGCCGGCGGTAACGGCGGTGCCGGTGGTGGGGCCGCCCCCGTTATGGGCGGCCACATCGGCGGCAACGGCGGCAACGGCGGTGACGGCGGTGCCGGCGCCAGCAACGAATCATTTGGCGGTCACGGCGGTGCCGGCGGGTCCGCGGGGCCGCTGGGGACGGCCGGTAACGGCGGTAAGGGCGGGATCGCAGGCGTCGGCGGCAACGGCGGTAACGGCGGCATCGCCGGCGCCGGCATGTCCGGTACCCCAGGGGGTATCGCAGGGGCCGGCGGGAACGGCGCCGGCGGCAGCGACGGCGGTGCCGGCGGTGCCGGCGGGAGCGCAGGTGCCGGCGGCTTCGGCGGCACCGGCGCCGCCGGCACCAACGGCTCGGTCGGCGGTAACGGCGGGGCCAACGGCGCCGGTGTTTCCGGCACCACCGCGCCCGCGCTGGCCACCGCCGGCGGGCCGACCGCCGCCAGCAACGGCAGCCCGCCCAGCGGCTCTGTCGGCGGCACCGGCGGCAACGGCGGCAGCTTCGGCACCGGCGGCAAGGGCGCACCGTAACACGGAGGGACAAGGGAGAGGCCCGCCTCGGCGGCCTCTCTTTTGTTTACCGATTCGGTAGACCGTCACGGACGGTTGGGGCAGCTATGCCCGACCCGGCGGGGTACCCAGGCCCCGCGCCTCTATCGCGCCGGTAAAGCCCGATCTCTCCGTAAATAGATTACGCGCATTGAAATCCACACTGACGCTTCTCCGCGGTCAGTTAATATGTGCCAACGTCACCGGGCCCGATTCCGCATGCCCCCTGCCTAGGATCGCCAGGAATGGCCGGAAACGGCGCGCCTGGAATGCTCGGCGACCCGGTCTGGAAGGGCAACCCGGAAGGGCCTGGAAATGCCGCGCAGAGATAGCGTTGCTGAGAGTCTTGATGCCGCCATCATCAAAGCGTCCAGTGCGGCCATTGTGGCTGTCTCGGGCGGGTCTCCTGCTCCCCCGTTGCTCCCACAAGGCGTCCAGGACTGTTGACTAGCTAACCTGCTCGATTTGTATGAGCTGCTAATTCCCGCTGTGGAGCTAAGGGTGTGGAGCTAAGGGGATTCGAACCCCTGACTACTGCGATGCGAAGAGACTATGTGTTTAGGGCTCAAGCTGTGAGGTTGCAAAAAGTAGCAGGTCAACGAGTTGGATCTGTTGATCGCTAAAACTTGCGAGAAATTCTGCTGCGTACTGATTGCGTACGGCGGCGCGCGTCGATTTTTTTCTGCACTGGCCTCGACGCTGCGCGGTGGGCTTTTAGCAGCAGCGCCACGATGCACTTGTTGTCGGGTGACGCCTTTTTCGCCAGCGACTCACGCGACTCGGGTCGCGCGTCTCGCTGTCGTACGAAGACTGGAAGCTAGAAATAGTCTGGCGCGCAACGGTTTTCGGCATAGATAATTATTTGCTGTGTGTAAATAGGTTTTGACTGAAAGGCCAAAACCTCCCACAGCAAAAAAAGACCGAAGGCCTGACTGGCGAAATGTTGACACAGCTAATAGGTCGATCATGGGTTGAAGAACTCTTGCACGGCTCGGGGTGTTTGCTGGCGTTGCTGTAGAGATTGTCAGGTGACTCATTTGACTCAGCTGACAATCGCGATGTGGCAGAGTTTCTTGCGGCCATGTTGCATCGGGTATGCGCTGGGCCTAGAAAGATTACGCGCTGGTGCGCGCCGGGAGTGTCGGCGTGGTCTAGGTGCCAGCGTTCGCGGGCTGGTGGGTTGCAGCACGGCTGCACGCGCCACGACGGAGGCGACGATCGGGGACAGCGCGCCGCTCGGCTGGTGGGCTGACGAGTACCTCTGGCGTCGGTGCTGCGCGGGTTGGTGCTTGAGCGTGGACTGCACACTGGCGCCGCTTGGCGGCGAGTGTGGGGTCGGGGGCGAGGCGCAGGTTCGGGTGTTGCAGATGGATGATCATGTGCGGGTCGGCCGACTACATGGGATCTCCTCTCGATGGTGGTGTGGTGTTGGGTGCAGGTGCCGGCTCGCGCGGGAGTTTACGCGGTCATGGCCGGTCCTTGCGGGAGTGAAAGGGGAGTAACGGGTTGGATGCCGGACACCACACCGGGCATTTATGAGCTGCCGCCGAGGTCCACGCTGACGCGGGGACGGCCAGCGACTAGAGCCAACGAGAACAGCAGCGATTGCCAAATTTTTGGGAGCGTCTGTCGGGTAGACGAGCACCTGACGCCAGCGGGGTGGCGAAGGCGCGGAAGGCGCTCGGATAGAACACGTCAGCAGGTCGGCGGTCGCGGTCGGGGTGACGTACAACGTGCTCGCGTAAGATACGGCGTAGCTGCCGGTGTCGGCGCCGTTGGTGGCGTTGAAGGTGGCGGCGCCGGCCAGGAAGGCGACGAGCTGGATCACGACGATCCACAACCTCGATACGTCGGTGGCGGCCTGAGCACTCACGTGGTCAGGGCCTCGTCGATCGTCAACGCGCCGGGGGTTTGCTCCAGCTTGGTGACGGTGGCCAGGTCGATGTTGCGGGCGATGATCGCGCGTGCGCCCCCGAGATTTCGGACAGCGACGAGGATACGAACACTTCGGCGGTCAAATCGGACAGGCGCGGCGCGGGCCATGGTGACGCATCCGGTGTCACATCATCAAATTCGACGTGCGCGGAGCTTCAGACACCAAAGCGGTGGCGGAGGGCAAGGTGATTTGCGGGACGGTGCCTGACAGCCCGGGGGCGGTTCGACAGTCGGGATACCTGAGAGCCGCCACAGGGTGTTTGGGGCCAGCAGGCCGCCCGCGGCGTATTCGACGGCGGTGCCCAGCATGCTGGTGCTCACGTGGAGCGTTCTTCGATGACGCTGAGCGACGGTATTGGCGGCGCGCCGCCTCGAGCTCGTCGAGATTACGCTGCGACACGACAGCGAGGAGAGCTGGTTTTCGCGGGTGTGCATCTCCATGGCTTGGCCGATCTGGCCGAGGCGCTGCTGATAGTCGCGGTTCTGGTCGTCGGCCTGACGCTGCTCGTGCTCTTTGATGGCGACGCCGAGCGCAGGGCTTGTAGTTCGTTGTAGTGTCGGTGGACAACCAGAGTTCATGGTCCGATAAGGCCCGGCCCTCGGCGAAAGCACGATTATTTCTTAACTCGATGTGTTCGCTGGCGGCGTGGACCGCTCGTCGATGGTGTGGTCGTCGAGCAGGGCGAGCGCGTCGATGTCGGTTCGCTGGGACATAGTTTTTTCAGCCTTTCAAGGGGAGTGCCCCCCACGTGGGTGTCAGGTCAGAGACCGCTCAGAATGGCGAATCTGGCCAAAATGAGCGACTGCCGATGGAGCGGGCCAAGCAGGGAGCGCACAGCAACAACGGGATGTTTTGTTAGGGGCGAGCAGCGGCCGAGCGACCCGAAACGGCGCCGCAACGGCGGCACCTGCGCGGCACCACAACGGCGGCGCCGAAAGCCCGACAACGGCCGGACTACCTGGTGTTCAGAATAAGCCCTGCTCAGCCGTTTTCGCCATCGTCAGGTGGTTTGAATCCGTCGGCGATGGTGCGGTAGAACTGGCGCGTTCGATGGCGCCGGCCGCCGCGTCTATCGCCTGCTGACCGTTATAGCCGATAGCTTGCGCCACCAACTCGGCGAACACGCGGGCGTGACATGTTGGCCGGACTGGTAGCGAGCGGTCAGCATGTCCATCGCCTGCGGGTGGCCGAGTGCGTGCTCGAGCAGATCGCCGAGTGTGCGGATGACATCTTCGATGGCGCCCGAGGATTCAAGGGCTGCGATGTCGTCGGCCATCATCTGCTCGGCGTACGGGTGGCCGTGGTGTATGGCGCAGGCGTGGGTGACTAGGCCGAACGCTTGCGCGGTGGCCATAGCCGTCGACTGTAGCGCCGCGGGTGTAGTTCGCCGGGATTGGTCATGGTTTTTTTCCTTTCTTCGCCGCCGCGGTAGCGGTCGTCTTGGTTGAACAGCGGTCGCGGTGGTTTCACCGGCTGATTGAGTCGGCAGCAACCTGGAAGGCGGCGACTTGACGTTGTTGCGCCGGGTCGGTATAGACGGGTTGGCGGCACTAGTAGAATCTGGCGACGGCGGGGATGAGTTTTAGCTTGATCCTGCGGTAGGTCACGGGGTTCTACTATCCCTCAGATTCCGGCGCAACACCGCAACACTCGCTGGTCAGGTGCGGCGCTCGGAGCGTGGCGAGTTGCGTTGGGTCAGGCAATAAGTCGATGAAAATCAGGCAACGGATCACCGAGCAACCCAGCGGCCAGGCTTCCCGCGTTTGTCCTCGCAAGATTGCGGATATAGCCGTCGTCGGCGGCGCGGCGCAGCCGCCGGCGAAGCGTTGGACTTGTCTATCCCCAGCTTGTCGGCGACGGCTCGCGAACTGATGACGCCGTCGATGTTGTATATGAGCGTCGTCGACCGCTGCCACGGTTTCGCGCACGGTGATCGCAGACGGTGGCGCCGACGCCCTCGGCGATGGTCTCGGCGACCAGATCGCGCACCACGGCGTAGTCTTCGACGGTGGCGATGATCTGGCCGTCATCGTCACGGCCGGCTGGCCTGGTGAAGCACCGCGTGCGCACGGATAAGCGCGAGCAGGGAGCCGAAGTCGCGGCGCAACCGCACCGCCACGGGTCGGAATCCGCTGCGCAAGTCGCGGGGCGTATGGAATCGTGACCCGGTGTTCGGCGCCGGCAAGCCATCGTTGTAATTCGCGCCACGGCTCCAAGATCGCGGGCGCCGTTGGTCTCGCCGGCCGAACTCGAGCGAGCACCCGCGCGGTTTGAGCGGTCGAGTCGTCGGTGGTCAACGACAGGATACGGGTCTCGTTCTCGGCGTGAACGAGAGTCTTGGTGGTGGTGAAGATCAGGTTCGTCGGACCCTGCTTGGTGATCTTGTCGGGTTTTGAAACCGCCGTCTTTGTCGCGGATCGGTCACCTCGTAGTCGATGCGGCCCTCCGACAACAACGACCGCACAAAATAGGCGGTCATGTCGTCTTCGACGCCTTCGCGCAGTGACGATCACCTCGTAGATGATCGAGGGTGCGGTGGGCGAATTGTTCTTTGGAGTAGACCAGGGCGCGCTCGCGACATCGCGGTGAACTCCAGGTAGGCGTCGTCGGGAAAGAACCGCGTCACGGTTTCGACGGTGTGCGACTTACCTGACGCGGAGTGACCTTTGACGCCGGCGGAAACCTGCTTGTCGAGTAGCCGCGACGTGAGAGACCAGGTACAGCGTTTTCGCGCAGCGTTCTTCGCCGACCAGGCCGCGGGACGTACTCTTCGGCCACGGGTCGAGAATGCGCGGCAGCAGGCGAGAGCGACCCCAGTTGACTGGGTGTTGCGGTGTTGCGCTGTTGCGCGAGGGATAGAACGTTCGACACAGCGGCGACAACACGCATTGATTGGCTCGACACACGCTCCATCAGCTTGGACAGCGCTGCTTCACGGGCGCAGGACTGGTGGCATCGAGGACGTTCGCTAGGTCGAGGGTGGCTGCGTGGCTTGCGCGATGTTACGCTCACGGTCACGCTGCAGCGTAGCATGCTGGACACTCGCGGGCAGCAGCGGCGACAAACGAGGTCGAGCAGATGGGCGACGGCTAGCGCCAGGCGTCTAACTGGTGCTCGCTCAACGGTGGAGCTGCTCGCAGCGATGCGGCACGAGTCGGCGCAGCGCATCGAGCGCACACATCGCCAGCTCGCGCACGGCGTCGGCGCAGTTGCGACGATCGGCTAGACTCACACATCGCTGCTGTGGATTCTGATGGAGCGCTGACGCGTTGGCGACTCTCGTCGATAGACTCACGCGCCACACGCGCGGCGGCGCCTGAACGCCATTCATCCGGCCAGCCTCGACGGGCACGAACGTCGGCGTATGCGGCGCGGGGTCGAAAACGATTGCTGCTCACTTCGGACGGGCTTGGGTGCGCGGTTACAGGAGGCAGGCGTACTCCGAGCATTCGCACGCTCCCACTGAGGCGGCGCGGCACCGCCAGCGCGCGTTCAGGATCGGGCAGTCGAGACATGCGGCAGCGCTCTATCGCGGGCCGGTGACACTTGCGGCAGATGCGTCGCAACATCTCCGATGTGCGTTCGCGCGGCAAGGTGCTCATGCGTGACTTTTCCCGCTCGAGGCGAGCCACTGCTCCACGACGGCCGGCGCCATACCGGCGCCGGCCTGAGTCTTGAAGGTACGCCGGTCCCTCGCCGATAGAGGCCCAGTAGCGCCAAGTGCTGGCTTGGTGCCGGTCAATTCCTCGAGGTCGAGAGAGTCTAAGTAGTCGCTGTCCACGGTGCCGTCCTTTCCAGTACGGGATTCCATCCCGTTTAGGGATGACCAATTGTTATTCGCGTCGGTTGCGTTGGTCAAGCTGAATTGGGCTATAGTCCCGATATGGGATTGCGCGAGCGGGTGGAATCCGACTTCGGGAAACGGGGCGCGCCGAGCGTGAACGCCGCGGATGGTCGCAGGAAGATCTTGAAGAACGGCTTACCGACAAGGGCGTCCACGTATGCCTCGACCGTCGCGAAGATCGATCTCAAGGAAGACGAGCGCTGTGCGCTAGCCGAAGCTGCGGCCATCGCAGACCTGTTCGACGTGTCTCTGGACACGCTGCTCGGCCGCCAGGCGGTGCCGGGAGATGATCTGGCGTTTGCACTGCGCGCGCTACGCGATGTTGCGAGCAGTTCGATGTGGCAGATCGGCGGCATCCGTGATGCGCTCGTCGGACGACTCAGAGAGGCAATGGCATTCGACTTCGACGGCCGCGACCAAGTCGGGCGCAAGCCGAGCGCGCACACAACGGGCTCACCGAGGCACAAGACGCTGTGATGCAACTGATGCTGCTATTCCCTGACCCGACCGTTACAGAAAGGACCAAGCAGTGCAGGCATCGCAGAGCTGGCGTCGAGGACCTCTGGCGCAAAACCGTCCGTGACGCCGACGGCAACCTACAGGTGGTGTCGAGCGAGAGGGATGGCAACGGAAAGCGCTGGCGGGCACGGTATGTCGACGACGAAGGCCGCGAGCAGACAAAGGCGTTCACCCGCAAGGCCGATGCGCAGAGCATGGCTGGACAACGAGATCACCCCGAAGCTGGCCACCGGCACCTACGTCGCACCCGAGGCCGGGCAGGTGACCGTGGCCGCGGTGTACGCGTCGTGGTCGGCGTCGCAAGGCCACATCTCGGCCAAGACGGCCGCGACCCGGCGCAGCGCATGGGACAGCCGGGTCGAGCCGCGCTGGGGCGACGTGGCGGTGGTCGACGTGAAGACCTCGGCCGTGCAAGGCATGGGTGGCGAAGATGGTCGCCGACGGCGTCGGTGCGCCGACGATCGAGAACGCTTTCGGTCTGCTGCGCCAGGTGCTCGGCGCGGCCGTGGAGGACAAGCGCATCCCGCGCAACCCGTGCGAGGGTGTGAAGCTGCCGAAGCGCCAGCACGCCGACCGCGGCTACCTGACCCACGCCCAGGTGGCGGCGCTGGCCGACGCGGTGGAGCGTCAACCCGGAGGTGGTCCGGTTCCTGGCCTACACCGGCCTGCGGTGGGGCGAGATGGCCGCGCTGCGGGTGTGCGACTTCGACATGCTGCGCCGGCGGGTCAACGTGTCGCGGTCGGTCACCGAGTCCGGCGGCCTGGTGTGGTCGACGCCGAAGACCTGGGAGCGCCGCTCGGTGCCGTTCCCGGCGGTGCTGGCCGACGAGCTGGCCGCGCTGATGGTCGGGCAAGGGCCGCGACGATCTGGTGTTCACCGACCTGCGCGGCGGGGTGCTGCGCAACTCCAACTGGCGGGCACGGGTGTTCGAGCCGGCGGTGGAGAAGTGCCAGAAGGCCGACGAGCACGTTCCCGACGATCACTCCGCACGACCTGCGGCACACGGCGGCCAGCCTTGGCGGTGTCGGCCGGTGCCAACGTGAAGGCGGTGCAGCGGATGCTCGGGCACGCCAAGGCGTCGATGACGCTGGACGTGTACGCCGACCTGTTCGATGAGGACCTGGACGAGCGTGGCGGCAGAGCTTGGACGCGGCGATCGCGAAGTCGTGCCTGCGGCCCACTCGGCGGCCTGCCCCCGAGCGACCCCCGAGGATCGACGGCTCGTCAGCTAACTCGATTAGGCTATTTACCTGGCGTTTCGCTGTGGAGCTAAGGGGATTCGAACCCCTGACCTACTCGATGCGAACGAGTCGCGCTACCAACTGCGCCATAGCCCCTGATCGCTAGCAGGCTACCAGCCGCGGTTCGCAGTCGCCGAACCGTTACTGCCCGGCCGCGCGCGGCAGGTCCCGGTGCCAGCCGTACTCCCGCGCATACGGCGCGTAGTCGAGGTGCTCGAAGATCGGGTCCTCGTCGTCGATCTCCAGAACGACGGCGCCGGGGCGGCGCAGCCGTGCCGGGACCACGTCGAATTCGCGGTCGTAGGTGTTCTCGACGCCCAGCCGCGACCGCGCCATCCGGTGCATCCGGCGCCGCTGCACTCGCTCTTCGATCCGGGTCTGCCGGCGCAGATACCCCAGGTAGAACACCGTCACCGTGGCTGCGCTGCCGCAGAACCACCAGGCCGTCGGCGTCAGCAGAAACGCCGTCGCCGCGGATCCGACCAACGTCAGCGCCATCACCATCAGCACCCGCTTGCGGAAGGCGTATTTTCGCGCGCTCACCGCGGCGGCGGTGTTCAACTCGGATCGATGCCGCCGTGAGAACGCGTGTGTGACAGTCGCCGGCGGTTCCTCGGCGACTGGTATGCCCGACGTGTCGTCGACGTATTCGTATCGATCGGCGCTGGCGTCATCGGCGGTTTCGGACTCGGAGTCCTCGCGGTCTGCGGTCTCGTCCTCGGCCACGGGCTCGGGCTGCTCCTCGGCTGCGGGCAGCCCGGCAGAGTCTGCGTTGAGCACTTCTACATCCGAGCTGTCGGGTTCGGGCTCTTCGACAGCCACCGCGGCTGCGGCCGCGACGACTTCGCCGGGCGATTGCGGCATCACCTCGGTGTCCTCCGAATCGAGGTCCTGAAGGTCCTCGTCCTCGTCCGCCTCGGGCTGCCAGTCGGGGTTACTACGATGCCCTGCCGCAGGTCGACCCCGTTTGAGCAGCCGCGCAGCCGTGGCGCTGTTGAGCACGCGGGTCGCCAAGGCCACATCACTCGTTCGCCGCACCGCGTCGCGCTTGCTGACCAGCATCGGTACCAACACGAACAACCAGAGCACCACGAGCGATATCCATAACAATGATTGCGGGATGCTTGGCATGGTGACCTGCTCCTTTCCCCGCCAGATTAGGCCGGTAACCAGCGCATCCGGTCGAGGCGCGCCCAGGACAATTACACACCTGTAATTTGCTGCTGACAAGCACCATCAGTCACAAGTGTCACAATTGCAACGCGCTCAGGCCCAGCTGGCGTGCCCGTCGCGTACCAGGGCCGACGTCACCGACCCGTAGACCTCGTCTGCTGTCAGACCCAGCAACAAGTGATCCCGCCAGTCCCCGTCGACTTGGAGGTAACGGCGCAGCAGCCCCTCCTCCCGGAACCCGACCTTCGCCAGCACCGCCCGGCTCGCCGCGTTCTCTGGTCGCACGGTGGCTTCCACCCGATGCAACCGCACCGGGCCGAAGCAGTGATCGAGCCCGAGGGCCACCGCACCGGTGGCTACCCCGCCACCGGTGACCGCGCTGGACACCCAGTAGCCGATCCATGCCGACCGCAATGCTCCATGGGTGACGTTGCCGATCGTCAGCTGCCCGCAGAACTCGCCGTCCAGTTCGATCGCATACGGCAGCATGCGGCCTCTGCGCGCCTCTGACCGCAGGCTCGAACACACCGCCGGCCACGACGAAAACGAATGCCGCGCAGTCCAATCAGCCTCAGTGCTGGGCTCCCACGGCTCCAAATGTGCACGGTCGGCCAGCCGGGTGCGGCTCCATTGGGCGGCGTCGCGCATGCGCACCGGGCGCAGCCGGATCACGCCGGCGGAGACTCGCAGCGGTCCCACACTCATCGGCCAGCCGGGATGCAGGGAGCTGGAGCGCCACATGTTCACGAAGGAGTCCGCCGTGTCGCTCAGCCACGCTGAGCCAGGAACGCGACGTCGACGATCTCGCCGATGCGGATCTGTTCGGCCTCACGGGGAATCACAACCAGACAGTTTGCCTCAGCCAGCGTTGCCAGCAAGTGCGACGAGGCGCCGGGCGCCCCACCCAGCGCCTGCACCAGATATTCGCCCGTGTCCTGATCACGCATCAGCTGTCCCCGCAGAAAGCCTTTACGGCCCGCCACCGAGGTGATCGGCGACAGCGTGCGCGCCTGCACAATCCGGCGCATCGGCTGCCGCTTACCCAGCGACAACCGGATCAGCGGGCGCACCATCACCTCGAAGACCACCAACGCGCTGACCGGATTCGCCGGCAACAGAAACGTCGGGACACCTTCGCGGCCCAGTTGCCCGAAGCCCTGCACCGATCCGGGATGCATAGCGACCCTGGTGACTTCCATGTCGCCGAGCTCGGAGAGCACCGAGCGCACGGCCTCGGCCGCCGCGCCGCCGACCGCGCCGGCGATCACCACAATCTCGGCGCGGTTGAGCTGACCCTCAACGACCTCACCCAGCTCTTTGGGGTCATTGCTGACGATGCCGACACGGTTCACCTCCGCGCCGGCATCCCGGCCGGCGGCCGCCAATGCGTAGGAGTTGACGTCGTAGACCTGTCCGTTGCCGGGCGTGCGTGAGATATCGACCAGCTCGCCGCCGACCGCGAGCACCGACAGTCGCGGGCGCGGATGGACCAACACCCGGTCGCGGCCAACCGCGGCCAGCAGACCGACTTGGGCGGCACCGATGATCGTGCCGGCGCGCACCGCGACGTCACCCGGTTGTACGTCGTCACCGGTGCGGCGCACGTAGGCACCCGACCGGACCCCGCGCAGCACCCGCACCCGTGTCTGCCCGCCATCGGTCCAGCGCAGCGGTAGCACCGCGTCGGCCAGCGTGGGCAGCGGGGCACCGGTTTGCACCCGCACAGCCTGCCCCGGCTGCAGCCTGCTCGGTGTCCGGGCGCCGGCTACGATGTCGCCCATCACGGGCAGCGTCACTGCACCGGGTCCCGGTGACGATCCCTGCGCGTCACCCGGAACCGAGCGCAGCTGGTCGTCGCCGGCTTCACCCCTGGCCGGCTCGAACTCGCCGACGCCGAGCACATCGACACTGCGCACCGCGTAGCCGTCGATCGCCGCCTGGTCGAACCCGGGCAGCGGACGCTCGGTCACGACCTCTTCGGCGCACATCAGCCCCTGCGCCTCGGCGATAGCAACCCGCACCGGCCTCGGCGCCACCGCAGCGGCCGACACCCGAGCTTGTTGCTCCTCCACCGAACGCACAGCGCGCCTTTCTGCCGTCACAGCGGCGCGGGCACAAACGGCGCCTCAGGCCGTTTCGACGCCGCCGCTAGTCTTCGGCCAGGCCCAAACGAGTCACCAGCCACCGCCGCAATTCCGGGCCGTAATCGTCACGGTCCAATGCAAAGTCAACCGCAGCCTTGAGGTAGCCGCCGGGATTTCCCAAGTCGTGTCGGGAACCACGGTGCACGACAACGTGTACCGGGTGTCCTTCGCGGATCAGCAACGCGATCGCATCGGTGAGCTGCATTTCACCGCCCGCGCCGCGATCGATGCGATGTAACGCGTCGAAGATGGCCCGGTCGAGGATGTAGCGGCCGGCCGCCGCGTACAACGACGGAGCGTCTTGCGGCTTCGGCTTTTCCACCATCCCGTTGACCTTGAGCACGTTCTTGTCGGCGCCGGGCACCGGCTCGACATCGAAAACCCCGTAGGCGCTTATCTCTTCGGGAGAAACCTCGATTGCGCACAACACCGTGCCGCCGTGGGCGGCCCGCACTTTCGACATCGTCTCCAGCACACCGGTCGGCAGCACCAGGTCGTCAGGCAGCAATACCGCGACTGCGTCCTCGTCTGGCGACAGCGCCGGCTCCACGCAGCTGATCGCGTGTCCTAGACCGAGCGGCTCGGATTGCACGACCGACTCGACTTTGATCAGCCCCGGCGCGCGGCGGACTTTCGCCAGCATGGCCGCCTTGCCCCGCGCCTCCAGCGTGCCCTCGAGCACCAGGTCTTCGACGAAATGCGCGACGACGCCGTCCTTGCCTTCGGAGGTGATGATCACCAGCCGCTCGCAGCCGGCCTCGGCAGCTTCGGCTGCCACCAACTCGATGCCGGGGGTGTCGACGACGGGCAACAGCTCCTTGGGCACCGTTTTGGTCGCGGGTAGAAAGCGCGTGCCCAATCCGGCCGCGGGAACGATCGCGGTGCGCGGAACCGGAGTGTGTGAGCGTGACATCGTTGCAACCATAATCGCAGCAGATTCCCGCGCCCGGTGTAGCGGGGTGAAAGCCGGGGCTGTAATCGTTGACCGTATGGCCACGGCAAGCAAGGCCGCATTGCGGGAACGGCTGCTGGCAGCGCGGCGTTCGGTCCCCGACGACGCCCACGCCGACGAGGCGCGGTCACTGACCGAGCACGTCGCTGCCGTGGTCCGCAGTGACAGCACCGTATGCGCCTACGCTCCGGTGGGCGCCGAGCCGGGGTCGATCGAGATACTGGATGTGTTGCTGCAACTGGCCGGCCGCGTGCTGCTGCCGATCGCACGCAGCACTTCCGACGGCTCACCGCTGGCGCTGCAATGGGGCGAGTACCGGCCGGGACAGCTGGTGGCCGCCCGGTTCGGCCTGCTCGAACCGGCCGAACCGTGGTTGCCGGCGACCAGCGTGGCCGAGGCGAGCGTCGTGCTCGTTCCCGCGCTCGCCGTCGACCGCGCGGGCGTGCGACTGGGCCGCGGCCGCGGCTTCTACGATCGCACGCTGGTGCACCGGGACCGGCACGCGCTTGTGATCGCCGTGATCCGCGACCAGGAGCTGCTCGACGAGCTGCCCCGAGAGCCACACGACGTGACGATGACGCATGCGCTGACCCCCGGCCGCGGCCTGATTCAACTGGGCGGCGCCTAGCAGTCCGGCAGCGCCATCAGCCAGGCCCGGAATAGGTGAAATCGGCCGCGCCGGGCGGGAATGACACGCGCCACATGGCGGTTTTAGCACTTGGGACTGTAGAGTGCTAACCGGTTAGACCATCACGGAGGTTTTTGTGCCGACTTACAGCTATGCGTGCACCGAGTGCGGTGACCGTTTCGACGTGGTTCAGGCCTTCACTGACGACGCCCTGACCACCTGCGACAAGTGCTCAGGTCGGCTGCGCAAACTGTTCAACTCGGTCGGCGTGGTGTTCAAGGGCAGCGGCTTCTACCGCACTGACAGCCGCGAGTCGGCGAAGAGCTCGGCCAATGGGTCGGCCAAGAACGGCTCGTCGTCACCCACCGAGGCGTCCAGTGGCAGCGACAAGTCCGGCTCCTCGGAGAAGCCGAGCACGTCGGGCACGACGTCGGATTCGACGTCCCCGAAGTCGGCGACGGCAGCCGCCAGCTAGCCCGGTTATCCACAAGCGGCCTGCGCACGACCGCGGTTACCGCCCGCCCCCACTTACCGTTGCGGCATGGGGGAATCCCTCAAATCACTGAATCCGTCGCTACCGACCCGGATTTCGCAATGGTTGCGCCCGGACTGGTCGCGGACTGTGCTGACCCGGCGAATCGTCGCGGCCGGGCTCGTCGTGCTTGCCGGTGTCGCCGCACTGCGGCCCGACCCCGACGGTGACCGTGCTCAAGTGGTGGTGGCAGCCCGCGATCTCAACCCGGGCACCGCGCTGACCGCCGACGATCTCCATCTCGAAAAGCGTTTGGTGCCAACCATTCCCGACGGGTCACAGGCCAACATCGAGACAGTTGTCGGGTCGACACTGGCCGGGCCGACCCGGCGCGGCGAAGTGCTGACCGACGTCCGGTTGCTGGGCCGCCGACTCGCCGAGTCGGCTGCGGGGCCGGATGCCCGGATCGTGCCGGTCCATCCGGCGGAAAGCGCCCTGGCCGACCTGGTCCGGCCTGGCGATGTCGTCGACGTCGTTACCGCGTCAGAAACCGGCTCCCAATCCAACCCGACGGTCCCCAGGGTCATCGCCACCGATGCGATCGTGGTCCTGGTCTCCGCGAAGCAGAAGGGCGCGGCCGCGCCAGGTGACCGGGTGGTGCTGGTCGCCCTGCCGGCCTCCTCGGCCACTGCCGTGGCCGGCGCCGCACTGGTGCAGACCGTGACGTTCACCCTGCATTGATTGCGGGGAAGAAGCTTCAGGCCGCCGACTGCTCGCTGGCGCAGAACTTGCACTTGTGCGCGGCCTCGGGGATGTCGGACATACACTCGCTACACGCCTTGGTCGCGGGCTCGTCGCCGAACACGGTTACCCCACGGCGTTTCTGGATGTGCTTGTAGGGCAACACGATTACGAGGTAGATGGTGGTCATGAAGACTATGAAGTAGACAATCGCCCCGATGAACGCTCCAATGTCGACGAAAGTCTCCTTGTTGCCCGCATTGCCGAGCTGCCAACCCAACCCGAAGGAGGTATGTGGCTGTGCTGCGGCGACCAGCGGATTGATCACACTGTCGGTGAAGGCCTTGACCAGGTTGGAAAATGCCAAGGCCACAACCAACCCGACAGCGACGGTGATCACGTCGCCCCGCATCACAAAATCTCTGAATCCTTTTAACACGCGAGCCATCCTCCCGTCAGCAGGACTTACTCGGACGGCGTGACACCGCCCGCAGAAACCGTATGTCCGTATGCCCGCGATCGCGGCCTTTGCGCCGAATTAGTCATGCAAGGGTATTCATGCCGTGACAAATCGGCGAGCCGGCGAGTTGGCCGGTCAAAGGTGGTGCGGGGGTACGTTCTCCCTCAACCACTGCTCGCGATCAGCCCAGTTGTGATCACGCTCGTCGGTCGACTCAGGCGGGTGGTCTTCGCTGTCTGGCCCGGTCATACCGGAGTCAGATCTCCAAACTCGACAGTTGGCCAATGATCCCGACTGCCAGTGGATTCAATGTCGCCATGCCGTCACGCACCGCGTATCGCGAACCGGCGAGGTTCACCACCAACGTGCTCCCGGAGATCCCGGCCAGGCCGCGTGACAAGCCGGCGTCGATGATGCCGGCAGACAAGCCCGACGCTCGAATGGCTTCGGAGATGCCGAGTAGTTCGCGGTCGAGAATTTCCAGAGTGGCTTCCGGGGTTACGTCGCGCGGTGTGACGCCGGTGCCGCCGACTGACACGACCAAGTCCACTCCCCCGATCACCGCGGTATTCAACGCGTTGCGGATCTCCACCTCGTCGGCGGCGACCGCTACGACGCCGTCGACCACGAAGCCCGCCTCGGTGAGCAACTCGGTCACCAATGGCCCGCTGTGGTCCTCATCGCCGTGCGCGGTCCGATCGTCGACGACGACGACGAGTGCCCTGCCGACCAACTCCGCGCTCTGTTCCATGGTTGCAACCGTATATCTGGGGTCCGACCACGATGCGGGGACTCTCGTCACTGCTGCGCCTTGCCCAGAGTGACCTGCACGCTCTTGCTATCGCCGGACGGGTCCTTGTACGTCAGGGTCACCTTGTCGCCCGGGGCCTTGGATCGCACGGCGGCAACCAAGCCGTCAGCGCTGTTGACCGGGCGGTCGTCGACCTTGGTCACGACAACTCCGCTGGGCAGGCCGGCGGCTGCCGCCGCTCCGTTCGGCACCACCTCGACGACTTTGGCGCCGGGTGTGCCCTTGTCGTTGGTGACCTGAATGCCCAATGACGCGTGCGACGCTGTTCCGGTCTTGATCAACTCGTCGGCGATGCGCTTGGCCTGATCGACGGGAATCGCGAAGCCAAGTCCGATGGATCCGCTCTGCGCATCGGCCGAATCGCCGCCCAGCGTAGCAATCGCAGAGTTGACGCCGACCAACTGTCCGCTCATGTTGACCAACGCGCCACCGGAGTTACCGGGGTTGATCGCGGCGTCGGTCTGAATCGCGTCGAGAACGGTGTTCTGGTTGCCCGTCTCACCGGTCGTCGACACCGGCCGGTTGAGTGCGCTGACAATGCCCGTGGTCACCGTGCCCTCCAGGCCCAGCGGCGAACCGACCGCCATCACCGGCTGACCGACGCGCAAGTTCGCCGACGACCCGAGACTGATCGGCGTCAGGCCTGAAACCCCTTGCACCCGAACGACTGCGATGTCAGTCGTGGGATCTGCTCCCACCACCGTGAACTCGGCGGTGCGGCCGTCGGAGAAGGTCACCGTGGTCTTTGGTGTCCCGCCCGGGTGGTCGTTGTCCGGCGGACCACCTGGCTCCGACGGACCACCTGGCTCCGGCGGCTCGACCGGCTCGCGAGGGCCACGGCCCTCGCGCGGCGGGCCGGCGTGACCGGGGTTGGCCGCTGTGGCGACGACGTGGTTGTTGGTGAGGATCAGCCCGTCCGAAGACAAGACGATGCCCGAACCCTCCTCGGACTGACGACCGAGATCGGTCTCGAGCATCACCACACTGGGCACTACTTTGGCGGCGACCTGTTCGACGGTGCCCACCGGGGCATTGGCGGCCGGGACGCTGGGAGCCGCTCCGCCCAGCGACGTTCCATCGCTGGCGACCGGGAGCTGCCCGTTGTGCTCGATCACCGATGCCACCGCACCGCCGATGCCGGCCGATACGACTGCGACTGCCAACGCGCCGACAGCCAATGCTCCTGCGCGAGAACGCTTTCGCGGCATGCCTGGAGGCGGCGGCGGGTTGCCGCCGGGGCCGGCCTGACCCCCACCGAATGAGCCGTACGGCTGCCGGTACTGCGGCTGCTGCCCGTAGCGCCAGTCGAAGTGCTGCGGGTATGTTTGCTGCTGCCCATGGCCGGAATAGCCTGGGGCCCCACGCTGATCTGGCGCCGGGTGGTACCCGGGCTGCTGCGGCGGTGGCGAATACCTCGGGTGATTCGTCATGTCGCTAGGTCGCTCTTTCCTCGGACAGTCGGTTCAGACGTAACAGTAGCTGCACAACTACCCTGCCTGCGTGGTCTGAGATTCGACTGAGATAACGTTCGCTGGACCTGGAGAGTTCCGGGGATTTGACGCAGGTTTAACATCCGCGGCCGCTTTCTGCGCGGTCGGGTAGTCCGATCCGGGGATCGGCCGTCCGGGCAGCAATACGTAGATCGACGTCCCCGGCGGGTCGCCGCCCGGGACGGTGTCTTCGACACGGAGCGCCCCGCCGTGATTCAGCACGACCTGTTTGACGATCGCCAGCCCGAGGCCCGAGCCGGGCATCGCCCGCGCCGTGGTCGAGCGGAAGAACCGCTCGAACACCAGTTCACGCTCAGCGTCCGGGATCCCCGGTCCATGGTCGGACACCACCAACTCCGCGTGCGTCGAGTTCAACTGCCTGAGCCGGACACCGACTGTCCCCCCTGACGGGCTCCACTTGGCCGCGTTGTCCATCAGGTTGAGCACGGCACGCGACAGGCCCGCGGAGTCGCCGTAGACCTGCCACGGCGTTACGTCGAGGTCGAACTCAATGTCGCTGCGGCGCCGTCGTACTCGCTCCAGCGAACGGTCGATAACCTCGCCGAGGTCGACCGGCTCGTGAATTACCTCGCCGGCATCGCCTCGGGTGAGATCCACCAAATCGCCTACCAGCGTGGACAATTCCTCGATCTGCGCAATCACATCTTTACGCAGATCCACCATCTCCTGCTCGGGTAGCGGCGGCGCACCGGGTTCCATCGCTGCCATCAGCAGTTCAATGTTGGTGCGCAGCGAGGTCAGCGGGGTGCGCAGTTCGTGGCCGGCATCGGCGACCAGGCGGGTCTGGCGTTCCCGCGATTCGGCCAAGGCTCGCAACATCAAATTGAACGCCTCGGTCAGTCGGGCCAGCTCGTCGCTGCCGAACACCGGGATGGGCCGCAGGTCGTCGGTGCGTGCCACCCGCTCGGCCGCCTCAGTCAGCCGGCCCACCGGACGCAACCCGGCCTGGGTGACCATCCCGCCGGCAACCGCTGCCACCGCGACGCCGACCCCGCCGACTATCAACAGCACCCAGCGCAGCTTCGTCATTACCGCGTCGGTCGGCGCCAGGCTCTTGGAGATCAGCAGCGAGCTCCCGTTCGGCAGGTGCACGGCCAGTACCCGCTGACCGCTCGCGGTACGGCGCGACATGAACAAGTCGCCACGGATCACCGCCTTCTCCGGCGGTCCGACCGGCATTGTCTGGCCCTCCTGGTTGGCCGTGTAGATCGATCGGCCGGGATTCACCAGCATCGCGTTGACATCGGAATACGCAGTGCCTTCAATGGCTTTCGCCGGATCGGCCGCCAGCGATCCGCTGGCGATCAACAGCTGAGCCCTGCTCTGCAGCTGGTTGTCGATGTCCTTGTACAGCGCCGCGGAGATCACCGCGTAGACAGCGGCGGCCATCAGGATGACCACCATCGCCACCATCGACATCGCCATCAGCATCACCCGCCACCGCAGCGACAACGAGGTGCTGGCTCGCAGCTGAGCTCGACTTCGCCGGCGGAACGGTGTCTTCAGGGGCATTAGGGAGGTGTTTCGCGAAGCACGTAACCCACTCCTCGCACGGTGTGGATCAATCGCGGCTCGCCATTTGCTTCGGTCTTGCGGCGCAGGTATCCGACGTACACTTCGAGCGCGTTGCCTGAGGTGGGAAAGTCGAAGCCCCACACCTCCTCGAGGATCCGGCTGCGAGTCAGCACCCGTCGCGGGTTAGCGATCAACATCTCCAGCAGCGCGAATTCCGTTCGGGTGAGGCTGATCTGGCGTTGCCCGCGGGTGACTTCGCGGGTCACCGGATCGAGGGTGAGGTCTGCGAATGTCATCGCAACGGATTCGCCGGACTCTTCGATCCTGGTGCGACGCAGCAGCGCCCGCATGCGCGCCAGCAGCTCTTCAAGAGCAAATGGCTTCGGCAGATAGTCATCGGCGCCGGCGTCGAGGCCGGCGACCCGCTCGGAAATCGTGTCGCGGGCGGTCAAGACCAGGATCGGCATATCGTCCCCGGTGCTGCGCAGCTGACGGCATACCTCGAGGCCGTCCAGCCGAGGCATCATGACGTCGAGAACGAGCCCGTCGGGCCGGTCGGCGGCGATCATCTCGAGGGCTTCCACCCCGTCTTCCGCCAGCGAGACCGAGTAGCCATTGAAGGAAAGCGACCGGCGCAGCGACTCGCGCACCGCCCGGTCGTCGTCAACGACAAGAATTCGCACGGCCACCAGTTTCATCCAATCGCCTGAGAGCTACCTGAGAGGTGCAGGCGCTAATCGCCCAGCTCTTCGCCGGGCCGCAGCGCGGCCCGGGTCGTCGCCGAGCGGCAAGGCTCACGGCGAAAAAGTTAGCGGCGATCGAGGTCAATCAGGCCGAGGCGCGCCGCTTTGAGCAAACGGCGTGGCACTTTGTGCTGCTGGCCGGCCACCGTCACACCCACAAGCTCAGGCTTGGCAGCCTTCCACTGCGCGCGCCGGCTCCGGGTGTTCGCGCGCGACATCCTGCGCTTTGGCACAGCCATGGTCGAGCCTTACTACTGGTAGGGGGTCGCCGTGCAAGCAGCCTCGACGGCGGAGTTGACATCGATAGTAGTCGGTGAGCTGGGTGGTGACAAAAACGGGCGTCCGGACGCGGGGAGCCGGAAAGCGAGCATCCTTGACGTGCCACCGGCGGTACCCGCTAACCTACCGGTTGGTTGGTGACGACCGGCTGGGCGGCTGGAGGGAGCAGGACACGCATGACTTCTTCTGTTTCTTCGGGCCCAGTCCGGATCGGCAACTGTTCAGGGTTCTACGGCGACCGGCACTCCGCGATGCGCGAAATGCTCACCGGTGGCGACCTCGATTACCTGACCGGCGACTATTTGGCCGAGCTGACCATGCTGATCCTCGGCCGCGACCGGATGAAACATCCCGACCGCGGCTACGCGAAGACCTTCCTGACGCAGCTCGAGGAGTGCCTGGGGTTGGCACACGACCGCGGGGTGCGCATCGTCGCCAACGCCGGCGGTCTGAATCCGGCCGGTCTCGCCGACGCGGTGCGCGACCTGGCTGAGCGCTTGGGGGTGCCAGCCCAGGTCGCCCACGTCGAGGGCGATGACCTCGCTCCCCGCGCCGAGGAGCTCGGGCTGGGTGCGCCGCTGACAGCCAACGCCTACCTGGGCGCCTGGGGCATCGTCGACTGCCTGGGCAGCGGCGCCGACATCGTGGTGACCGGCCGGGTCACCGACGCGTCGGTGACCGTCGGGCCGGCAGCCGCGCATTTCGGTTGGAAGCGGACGGACTATCACCAGCTGGCCGGCGCCGTGGTCGCCGGCCACGTGATCGAATGCGGCATCCAGGCCACCGGCGGCAACTTCTCGTTCTTCACCGAGATTCCGGCGATCCCCGGCTTACTCCACGCCGGTTTCCCGTTGGCCGAGATCCACGCCGACGGCTCGTCGGTGATCACCAAGCACCCGGGCACCGGCGGGCTGGTCAGCGTCGACACCGTCACCGCGCAACTGCTCTACGAGGTCGGCGGCGCCCGTTACGCCAACCCGGACGTCACCGCCCGGATGGACACCATTGACCTGTCATCTGACGGCGGCGATCGGGTGCGGATCAGCGGGGTGGCCGGCGAACCGCCGCCGCCCACGCTGAAGGTCTCGTTGAACAGCATCGGCGGGTTTCGCAACGCGATGACGTTCGTGCTCACCGGCCTGGACATCGAAGAAAAAGCCGAGTTGGTGCGTCGTCAACTCGAGGCCGCGCTCACCGTCAAGCCCGCCGAGTTGGAGTGGACGCTGGCGCGCACCGACCACCCTGATGCCGATACCGAAGAAGCGGCCAGTGCCTTGCTTCGCTGCGTGGTCCGCGACCCCGACCCGGCCAACGTCGGGCGCCAGTTCTCTTCGGCCGCCGTGGAATTGGCACTGGCCAGCTACCCGGGCTTCACGGTCACCGCCCCGCCCGGTGACGGTCAGGTGTACGGCGTGTTCACCCCCGGCTACCTCGACGCCAGACAAGTGCGCCACACAGCGGTCCATGCCGGTGGCGCCCGGGTCGAGATCCCCTGCGCCACGGATACTCTCGAGCTGGCACCGGTCAACCCACCGCCGCTGCCGAAGCCGCTGCCCTCCGCGCCGACCCGGCGCGTGCCATTGGGGCGGATCGCCGCGGCCCGCAGCGGCGACAAGGGCGGCTCGGCCAACGTCGGAGTGTGGGTGCGCACCGACGAGCAGTGGCGCTGGTTGGCCAACACTTTGACCGTCGAGTTGCTCAAGGAGCTGTTGCCCGAGACGGCCGACCTGCCGGTCACCCGGCACCTGCTGCCCAACCTGCGTGCGGTGAACTTCGTCATCGACGACATCCTCGGCCAGGGCGTCGCTTACCAGGCGCGGTTCGACCCGCAGGCCAAGGGGCTGGGAGAATGGTTGCGCAGCCGCCACGTCGACATTCCGGAAAGGCTGTTGTGAACATCTGGATGACACCCGAGCGCGACCAGCTGCGCAAGACGGTCCGCTCATTCGCCGAGCGGGAGATCTTGCCCCACGTCGACGAGTGGGAGCGAATTGGTGAGCTGCCGCGCGAGCTGCACCGGCGCGCGGGAGCCGCCGGGCTGCTGGGAGCGAACTTCCCTGAGGCCGTCGGTGGCGGCGGCGGAGACGGCGCCGACGCGGTGGTCGTCTGCGAAGAGCTGCACGAGGCCGGTGTTCCCGGTGGCGTGTTCGCGTCGTTGTTCACTTGCGGCATCGCGGTGCCGCACATGATCGCCTCCGGCGACGCGTGGCTGATCGACAAGTTCGTCCGCCCGACGTTGGCCGGCGATCTGATCGGCGCGTTGGCCATCACCGAACCTGGCGGGGGCTCTGATGTCGGGCACTTGCGGACCACGGCCGCCCGAGACGGTGATCACTACATCGTCAACGGTGCCAAGACCTACATCACCTCCGGGGTACGCGCTGACTACGTCGTCACCGCGGTACGCACCGGCGGCCCTGGCGCCGAGGGGGTTTCGTTGCTGGCGGTCGAGAAGGGCACGCCAGGATTCGAGGTCACCCGCAAGTTGGACAAGATGGGCTGGCGGTCCTCCGACACCGCGGAGCTGTCCTACACCGATGCCGTCGTGCCGGCCGAAAACTTGGTCGGCGCAGAGCACAGCGGCTTCGCGCAAATCGCGCAGGCTTTCGTCGCCGAGCGCATCGGCCTTGCCGCGCAAGCATATTCGAGCGCTCAGCGGTGCCTGGACATCACCGCCCAGTGGTGCCGCGACCGCGAGACGTTCGGTCGGCCGCTGATATCGCGGCAAGCCGTGCAGAACACCCTCGCCGAGATGGCCCGTCGCATCGATGTCGCTCGCGTCTATGCGCGCAACGTGGTGGAACACCAGCTGGCCGGCGAGACCAACCTCATCGCGCAGGTGTGTTTCGCCAAGAACACCGCCGTGGAGGCCGGCGAATGGGTGGCCAACCAAGCCGTTCAGCTTTTCGGCGGCATGGGGTACATGGCCGAATCCGAAGTCGAGCGCCAATACCGCGACATGCGAATCCTCGGTATCGGTGGCGGGACAACGGAAATCCTGACCGCGCTGGCCGCGAAGACTCTGGGGTATCAATCGTGACCGTATTGCAGTCGACACTTGACCCGGCCGGTGCCGCCTACTCCGACGCGGCGGCGGCAGCGACCAGTCGACTTGTCGAGATCGAAGCCGAACTAGCCAAAGCGCTCGGTGGCGGCGGCGCCAAATATGTTGAGCGCCATCATGCCCGCGGCAAGCTGACCGCCCGGGAACGTATCGAACTGCTCGTCGACCCTGACTCTCCGTTTCTCGAACTGAGCCCGCTGGCGGCCTACGGCAGCGCTTTCCAGATCGGCGCCAGCACAGTCGTCGGCATCGGCGCGGTGAGCGGGGTGGAATGCTTGATCGTCGCCAATGACCCGACGGTCAAGGGTGGCACCAGCAACCCGTGGACTCTCCGAAAGATACTGCGCGCTAACCAGATTGCCCTACAGAACCGGTTGCCGGTGATTTCGCTGGTGGAGTCCGGCGGGGCGGACCTGCCCACCCAGAAAGAGATCTTCGTCCCCGGCGGGCAGATGTTCCGCGACCTGACCCGGCTGTCGGCGGCCGGGATTCCGACGATTGCGCTGGTGTTCGGCAACTCGACCGCGGGTGGGGCCTACATACCCGGGATGTCCGATCACGTCGTGATGATCAAAGAACGTTCGAAAGTCTTCCTCGCCGGCCCGCCGCTGGTGAAAATGGCCACCGGCGAGGAGAGCGACGACGAGTCGCTGGGTGGGGCCGAGATGCACTCCCGCATCTCGGGTTTGGGTGACTACTTCGCCATCGACGAACTCGACGCCATCCGCATCGGACGTCGCATCGTCGCACGGCTCAACTGGGTCAAACAGGGACCCGCACCCGGACCGGTCGTCGAACCGCGCTACGACGCCGAGGAACTGATCGGCATCGTGCCCGCCGATCTGCGCATCCCGTTCGACCCGCGCGAAGTGATCGCCCGCATCGTCGACGGCTCCGAATTCGACGAGTTCAAGGCGCTGTACGGCTCGTCGCTGGTCACCGGCTGGGCCAGGCTGCACGGCTACCCGCTGGGCATCCTGGCCAACGCGCGCGGCGTGCTGTTCAGCGAGGAGTCGCAAAAGGCCACCCAGTTCATCCAGCTCGCCAACCGGTCCAACACGCCACTGTTGTTCTTGCACAACACCACCGGATACATGGTGGGCAAGGACTACGAAGAGGGCGGGATGATCAAGCACGGCTCGATGATGATCAACGCCGTGTCGAACTCAGGAGTGCCGCACATCTCCCTGCTGATCGGCGCGTCCTACGGTGCCGGCCATTACGGCATGTGCGGCCGCGCCTACGACCCGCGGTTCTTGTTCGCCTGGCCCAGCGCCAAGGCCGCCGTGATGGGTGGCGCGCAACTGGCCGGGGTGCTGTCGATCGTGAGCCGGGCCGCTGCCGAAGCGCGGGGCCAGGAAGTCGACGAGGAAGCCGACGCCGCACTGCGGGCCGCAGTCGAAGGCCAGATCGAAGCGGAATCGCTACCGATGGTCTTGTCCGGGATGCTTTACGACGACGGGGTGATCGACCCGCGCGACACCCGCACCGTATTGGGAATGTGTCTGTCTGCCATAGCCAATGGCCCGATCAAGGGGACGTCGAACTTCGGCGTCTTCCGGATGTGACGCTGATGGGAATCACTCGAGTTCTGGTTGCCAACCGTGGCGAGATCGCCCGGCGGGTATTCGCGACCTGCCGGCGGCTGGGCCTGGGCACCGTCGCCGTCTATACCCACCCCGACGCCGGGGCGCCGCACGTCGCCGAGGCCGACGCCCGCGTCCGGCTGCCGCAAACCAATGACTATCTGAACACCGAGGCGATCATCGCCGCGGCCGGTGCCGCCGGCGCTGACGCGGTGCATCCCGGCTATGGATTCCTCTCGGAGAACGCCGAGTTCGCGGCCGCCGTGCTAGCCGCGGGCCTGATGTGGATTGGCCCGCCAGTGGATGCGGTGCGGGCAATGGGCTCCAAGATCGAGTCCAAGAAGATGATGGCCGCCGCCGGGGTTCCGGTGCTCGACGAGCTCGACCCCGACACGGTCACCGAAGCCCAGTTGCCGGTGCTGGTCAAGGCGTCGGCGGGCGGCGGCGGTCGCGGTATGCGAGTAGTGCGCGAATTATGTGCTCTTCCTGGTGAAGTCGCGGCCGCCCAGCGTGAGGCGCAGTCCGCTTTCGGTGACCCGACCGTCTTTTGTGAGCGCTACCTGCCCACCGGCCACCACGTCGAGGTCCAGGTACTCGCAGATCAGCACGGCACGGTATGGGCCGTCGGCGAACGGGAATGCTCGATTCAGCGCCGCCACCAGAAGATCATCGAAGAAGCCCCTTCTCCCCTGGTTGAACGCACCCCGGGGATGCGCGGGAAATTGTTCGAGGCGGCCCGACTGGCCGCCGCGGCGATCGGCTACACCGGCGCCGGCACGGTGGAATTCCTCGCCGACGATGCCGGCGACTTCTATTTCCTCGAGATGAACACCCGGCTGCAGGTCGAGCACCCCGTCACCGAGGAAACCACCGGGCTCGATCTGGTTGAACTGCAGTTCGCCGTGGCCGACGGCGACCGGCTTGCCGCCGAACCCCCGCCTGCTCAAGGCCATTCGATCGAAGCCCGGCTCTACGCCGAGGACCCCGCCCGAGGCTGGCAGCCGCAGGCGGGCCTGGTGCACAGCTTCGACGTGCCGGGCGTTCGCTCGCAATTCTCGACGCTGGGACACCGGACCGGCATTCGGCTCGATTCGGGTCTGGTTCCCGAGTCCACCGACGGGTTCGCGGTGTCGATTCACTACGACCCGATGCTCGCCAAAGTCATCTCCTACGCTCCGACGCGGCGACGGTCCGCGGTGGTGCTCGCCGACGCGCTGGCCCGCGCGCACCTGCATGGTTTGCGCACCAACCGCGATCTGCTGGTCAATGTGCTGCGCCATCCGGCATTCCTCGACGGAGCCACCGACACAGCGTTTTTCGATACTCATGGGCTGGCCGAGCTGTCGGCTCCGCTGACCGATGACACGACGATCCGGCTGTCGACGATCGCGGCGGCGGTTGCCGACGCCGCGCACAATCGCGCCACTGCCACCGTGCTCGGCTCGATCCCCGGCGGATGGCGCAACCTTGCGTCGGGGTATCAGGTCAAGGCCTATCGCGATGACGCCGACACCGAGCACAAAGTCGAATACCGTTTCACCAGAACGGGATTGATCCTGGCCGATGGCGAGCCGGCGCAACTGGTCTCGGCGACGCAGGACGAAGTCGTGTTGGCCGGTGGCGACGGAGTGGCTTGCAGTTTCGCGGTTGCGCGCTACGGCGATCATGTTTACGTCGACTCGGCGCGCGGCCCTGTGCACCTGGTCGCACAGCCGCGCTTCCCCGAGCCGGGCTCTGCGGTCGAGAAGGGCTCGCTGGTAGCGCCCATGCCCGGCAACGTCATCCGGCTGGGCGCCGCAGTCGGCGATGCCGTCACCGCCGGCCAGCCGCTGATCTGGCTGGAAGCAATGAAGATGGAGCACACCATCACCGCCCCGGCCGACGGTGTGCTCGCCGAGCTCAACGTGACCACCGGCCAGCAAGTCGAAGTGGGCGCCGTCCTGGCGAGGGTGGAGTCGCCCGAAAATGCAGAAGGAGACTAGAGCATCGTGACCGACACCAGTTTCATCGAGAGCGAAGAGCGCCAGGCGCTGCGCAAGTCCGTGGCAGCGTGGGCGTCCAACTACGGCAGCGAGTACTACTTGAAGAAGGCTCGCGCGCAGCAGCACACCGACGAATTGTGGTCCGAGGCTGGCAAACTCGGCTTCCTTGGCGTGAACCTGCCCGAAGAATACGGGGGCGGCGGCGCCGGCATGTACGAGCTGTCGCTGGTGATGGAGGAGATGGCGGCCGCCGGTAGCGCGTTGCTGCTGATGGTGGTGTCGCCCGCGATCAACGGCACGATCATCAGCAAGTTCGGCACCGAGGAGCAGAAGAAGCGCTGGATTCCCGGCATCGCTGACGGCTCGCTGACGATGGCGTTCGCGATCACCGAGCCGGACGCCGGTTCCAACTCGCACAAGATCACCACCACCGCCCGTCGCGACGGCGGAGACTGGATCCTCAAGGGCCAGAAGGTTTATATCTCGGGCATCGACCAGGCGCAGGCGGTGCTGGTCGTCGCCCGCACCGAGGAGGCCAAAACCGGCAAGCTCCGCCCGGCGCTGTTCGTCGTGCCGACCGATGCGCCCGGCTTTACCTACACCCCAATCGAAATGGAGCTGGTCAGCCCGGAGCGGCAGTTCCAGGTCTTCCTCGACGATGTCCGGCTGCCGGCGGACGCGCTCGTCGGCGCCGAGGACGCCGCTCTCGCGCAGCTTTTCGCCGGGCTGAACCCCGAGCGCATCATGGGTGCGGCCAGCTCCGTGGGCATGGGACGGTTCGCGCTCGACCGCGCCGCCGACTACGTCAAGACCCGGCAGGTCTGGTCCACCCCGATCGGTGCACACCAGGGGCTGTCGCATCCGTTGGCGCAGTGCCACATTGAGGTGCAACTGGCAAAGCTGATGATGCAGAAGGCCGCGACGCTCTACGACAGCGGCGACGACGCCGGCGCAGCCGAGGCTGCCAACATGGCCAAATACGCTGCCGCCGAAGCAGCGACCCGCTCGGTCGACCAGGCCGTGCAGTCGATGGGCGGTAACGGTCTGACCAAGGAGTACGGCGTTGCCGCCATGCTGGCGTCGGCCCGGCTGGGTCGCATCGCGCCGGTCAGCCGGGAGATGGTGCTCAACTTCGTTGCGCAGACATCGCTGGGTCTGCCCCGGTCCTACTGATGGACAGGCTGGTCGAATACGCAGTAGACGGTCACGTCACGCGGCTGACGCTGAACTCCCCGCACAACCGCAACGCGCTGTCGGCCACCCTGGTCAACCAGCTGCACCAGGGCCTGCGCGATGCGGCTGCCGATCCCGCGGTGCGGGCCGTGGTGCTCGACCACACCGGGAACACGTTCTGCGCGGGCGCCGACCTGTCGGAAGGCGCGGCAGCAACGGGTGCAGACCCGGCCGAGGCGGCCGCCGAGCGGGCCAGGGAGATGGCCGCGCTGCTGCGTGCGATCGTCGAGTCGCCGCTACCGGTGATCGTCGCTGTCGACGGCCATGTCCGGGCCGGTGGCATGGGCCTGGTCGGTGCATGCGATATCGCGGTCGCCGGGCCACGCAGTACCTTCGCGCTGACCGAGGCGCGCATCGGAGTCGCGCCGGCGATCATCTCGCTGACCCTGCTGCCGAAGATGTCCGCCCGCGCCGCCGCCCGCTATTACCTGACCGGCGAGACGTTCGACGCCGCCACCGCCGCCACGATCGGACTGGTCACGATCGCCGCCGACGACGTCGACGCCGCGGTGGCCTCGCTCGTCGCGGACATCGGACGCGCCTCACCGCAGGGGCTGGCCGCGTCCAAAGCGCTGACCACCGCCGCCATCCTCCACGGCTTTGACCGCGACGCCGAGCAGCTCAGCGCCGACTCGGCGCGACTGTTCGTTTCCGACGAGGCCCGCGAGGGCATGCTCGCCTTCCTGCAGAAACGCCCCCCGCGATGGCTGACCGGCGACAGCGGCGCACCAGTTTAGCCAAGTTCCCTTGCAGCAAATTCTGATCGTCGTACGCTCGTAGCTGATGAGCAATTCAGCGCAGCGAGGCGCGCGAGACCAGCAGAACGCGGCGGCGCGTGCCGCCGAGACCGACCGCATTCAGCTCGCCCAATTGCTCACCGATGCCGCCGCACAGGGCCGGCTGCAAATGAGCGACTACGAAGACCGACTCACCAAGGCCTACGCGGCGAAGACCTACGACGAGCTGGATCGCCTGCGGTCCGACCTGCTGGGCTCGTCGGTGAGCCCGCAGCGCGGTGGTGCTTGCAAACCCGCGCCGTCGATGCTGCTGCTGGCCATCATGAGCGCGTTCGAGCGGCGCGGCCGATGGAACGTGCCCAAGAAGCTGACGACGTTCGCGTTGTGGGGTGGCGGCGTGATAGACCTCCGCTACGCCGACTTCACCTCCACCGAGGTGGAGATCCACGCGTGTTCGATTATGGGTGGGCAGACGATCCTGCTGCCACCTGAGGTCAACGTCGAGATCAAGGGCCACGGCGTGATGGGTGGGTTCGACCACAGTGTCGACGGTGAAGGCACACCCGGTGCGCCAACCGTGCGGATCCGCGGTTTTTCGCTGTGGGGCGGCGTCGGCGTCAAGCGCAAGAACCGTAAGACCTAGCGATAGCGTCCGGCGCCGAACTAGCGCCGGCGGCGGGCTCGCAGATAGTCGCCCACCACAGCCGCACCCAGCCCGTCGAGATCGGGAACCACGACCCGACCCTCGACCCGGCGCGCAACCTGATCGATGAACCGGGCCAGCCCAGGATCGCTACCCAGCCGGAAAATGGTCACCTGCGCGCCAAGCCGCGCCATGTCGTCGAAGCCGCGCACGGTATGGGCGATGGTCCTGGGATGCGGCGGATAATCAAAAAACACCGCCGACCCGTCGCCGTCGAGGTCTTCCAGATGCGCCGTCGGCTCGCCGTCAGTGACCACCAGCAGGACGGGCTGCGCGTTTGGGTGCCGCCGCAGATGCCGGCCGGCCAGCGCCAGCGCATGATGGAGGTTGGTGCCCTGCTCGTACACCCCTTCCAGGCCCATCAGCTCTGCCGGGGTGATCGTTCGCGCGTAGCGACCAAACGCGATGATCTGCAACGCATCCGAGCGGAACCGCGTGCGCACCAGGTGGTCGAGTGCCAGCGCGGTTCGCTTCATCGGCAGCCAGCGGTTCTCCATCACCATCGAAAACGAGGTGTCCACCAACAGCGCCACCGCCGCCTGGGTCCGAGTTTCGGTTTCGGAGACCTCGACATCGTCGACGGTGATTTTGATCGCCGGACTGCGGCCGTCGAGTGTCGCGGTTCCGGCCTGCCGGAGCACCGCGTTGGTCAGCGATCGAGTGACGTTCCACGGCTCGGTGTCACCGAACTGCCAGGGGCGGGTGGCGCCGGTCAGCTCACCGGCCGCACCCGCACGCCGGTGATCACGCTCACCGTGGCGGCCGGAAAGCTGTTGTGCCACATCACGTAATGCCGTCTCGCCGAGCCTGCGCATCGCCTTCGGCGACAATCGCCACTGGCCGTCCGAGCTGCGGTCCAAGAAGCCTTGGTTGACCAGCGCACGCTCGAGTTCGGCGAGTGTTTGCGCGTCGATGGCGGCCTGATCGCCGAGCTGGCGGGCCAGCGCGTCGAGGTCGACATCGTCCATCGTCGCACCGGGATAACTCTGCGACAGCTGCTCGGCCAGTTGCTCCAGCTCGCCGATATCAGCCAGCGCCTGGGCGCCCTCGCCCATGCCCAGTGGGTTGTCGCCGGAGAACTGCGCCGACCCCTCCCAGTCCTCGCCGGGCCGGGCGGCCTGCAGGTGGGCGTCGAGTCGATTCAGCGCCTGCATCAGCGCCGGTGATCCGAATGCCTGCTGCGCCAACGCATCCAACTCGGCACGCTGGTCTGGACTCAAGCTGTTGCGGAACCGCTGCGCGGCGGCGGCGCGCTTGGCCAGCGAATCCAGCAGCTCATCGACATTACGCGGATTCTCCGGGAAGAACTCGCCGTGCTTGTCCATGAAGTCTTCGAAGTCCTGCTGGGTGTCCGCACCGCGGGCGTGCTTGTCCAACAGGTCGTTCAGGTCGTCGAGCATCTCCCCGACGCGCTGACGATCCGCATCGGTGGCGCCTTCCAGCGCCTGCTTCATGCCGGCGAAGCGCTGATCGAGCATTTCCCGGCCGAGCAGATCCTTGATCTGCTCGTACTTCTCCCGTGCCTCGCTGCTGCGCCAGTTGTAGTCGGACAGCTCCTGGACGGCTTTGGCCGGCGACGGCGAGAGCGCGTCCAGTTGCAGCTCGCCGAACCGGGCGTCGTCGTCCAGCGCGCGGGCCAGTGCCTTGCGCTCCGCCAGCACCGCCTCGTCGAGAAGCTTCTTGATCTCTTGTAGAGTCCCGTCTAAGTTGTTGTTGCGCAACAACTCTCGCCGACGGCGATTGGCCTCGGCGGCCAGCCGGTCGGCCCCGGGCATGTTCTTGGTGCCGCGACGCAGCAGCTCGGACAACGCCCGGCGCGGCGAGGTACCGGCCATGACGTCCTGCCCGATCTGCTCGAGGGCCTCGCGCAGATCCACCGGTGGTGCCAGCGGGTCAGGGCCACCGGTATACGCCGAGTATCGCGACGAGTGCCTTCTAGCCATAGACGGTTTCGCCTTCTCCGGACACCTTGTCGACGCGCTTGGCCAAATACAGTGCCTCCAACGCCAATTCCAGCGCGGCGGCGCGTTCACCCTCGGTCTCCGCGCCCAGCCGCTTGGCGACCGCGTCGACGACGGGAAGATCCGGCAGCGCCGCAAGCACATCCTTGGCCGAAACGCGCTCACCCGTAGTCACCGCGGAACCACCCTCGACGGCGGCGACCAGCGGACCGACGTCGAGGCCACCGAGCGCTCTGGATGCGGTGTCAGCGGTGGCGCGGCGCAACAGGTGTTCGAGAACGGCCTGCTCGCGCCCTTCCTCGCCGGACTCGAACTCCAATTTGCCGCGCAGCACGTCGATCACGGTTCCCAGATCGACCACCCGGGCGACCGGATCGGTCTCACCGAGCACCGCGCCGCGATGCCGCGCAGCGGCTGCCACCGTCTCGGCGGCGGCGATCGCGAAGCGGGCCGAAACCCCGGATCGCTGATCGACGGAGTTGGATTCCCGAAGGTAGCGGGCGAACCGGGCGATCACCTGGATCAGGTGGTCGGGCACCTGGGCGCTCAGATGCGCCTCTTGCCGAATGACCCCGACCTCGGCGTCGAGCTCGAGCGGGTAGTGGGTGCGGATCTCGGCACCGAACCGGTCTTTGAGCGGGGTGATGATGCGACCACGGTTGGTGTAGTCCTCGGGGTTGGCGCTGGCGACCACCAACACGTCCAACGGCAGGCGCAAGGTGTAGCCGCGCACCTGGATGTCGCGCTCCTCCATGACATTGAGCATCGAGACCTGGATCCGCTCGGCCAAGTCGGGCAACTCGTTGACCGCGACGATGCCGCGGTGCGCCCGCGGAATCAGGCCGTAGGCAATGGTCTCCGGGTCTCCCAGGCTGCGGCCCTCGGCGACCTTGATCGGGTCGATGTCACCGACCAGGTCCGCGACGCTGGTGTCGGGAGTTGCCAGCTTTTCGGTGTAGCGCTCGCTGCGGTGCTTCCACGCCACCGGCAGATCGTCGCCGAGCGTGGCAGCCTTGCGGATCGACTCCGGCGTGATCGGCGAGTAGGGGTGCTCGCCGAGTTCGGCCCCGGCGATCACCGGCGTCCACTCATCGAGCAGGCCCACCAGTGCCCGCAGCAACCGGGTCTTGCCCTGGCCGCGCTCACCGAGCAGGACGAAGTCGTGGCCCGCGATCAGCGCCCGCTCCAGCTGCGGGAGCACAGTGTCTTCGAAGCCCAGGATTCCCGGCCAGATCGCCTCACCATCTGCACCTTCGGTGAGCCGGGCCAGCAGGTTTTCCCGGATTTCTTGCTTGACTCCCCGTTCACGGTGCCCGGCGGCACGCAGTTCGCCGACGGTGCGGGGCAGATTGTTCGCTGCAGTCACCACTCCACGCTACCTCGCAGTTCAACGTGGGTCGCGCTGTCGCCGAGTGTGGGGTTGATGCACGCTTTTCGCGATTTTGCGTGAAAAAAACCACACACTCGACGCCCTCTAGTGGGCGAAGTGCCGCGCGCCGGTCAGGTACAGCGTCACGCCGGCCTTGGCGGCCGCCGCGGTCACTTCGTCGTCACGCACCGAGCCGCCCGGATGCACGATCGCCGTGACGCCCCCGGCCGCCAGCGTCTCTAAGCCGTCGGGAAACGGGAAGAACGCATCGGAGGCCGCGACCGCACCACGGACCCGCTCGCCGCCACGCTCGACTGCCAGCCGCGCCGCGTCGACCCGATTCACCTGACCCATGCCGATTCCGATGGTGGCGCCATCGGCGGCGACGACGATCGCGTTGGATTTGACCGCCCGACAGGTCCGCCATGCGAAGGCCAGATCAGCCAGGGTGGCCGGTGCCCCCGGCGCACCGGCCACCAGCGTCCAGTTCGCCGGATTGTCCCCTGGCGCGTCGATGCGGTCGCGTTCCTGCATCAGCAGGCCGCCGCTGATCTGCCGCCGCTCGGTGGCATCACCCATCGGCTCAGAGGCGACCAGCACCCGGATGTTCTTCTTGCCGGCCAGGACGTCGACCGCACCCGGCGCGTACGCGGGCGCCACGATCACCTCGGTGAAAATCGTGCTCACGTACTCCGCCATCTCGACGCTGACCTCGGTGTTGGTCGCGATCACCCCGCCGAATGCGCTGAGCGGATCGCATTCATGGGCCTTGCGGTGCGCGTCGGCGACCGAGACTGACGAGATCGCGATCCCACACGGGTTGGCGTGCTTGATGATCGCCACACAGGTCTGCTCGTGGTCGAAGGCTGCCCGCCAGGCCGCGTCGGCGTCGGTGAAGTTGTTGTAGGACATCTCTTTTCCGTGCAGCTGCTCGGCCTGCGCCAGGCCGGGCCACGCGGCGGGATCGGCGTACAGCGCCGCCTGCTGATGCGGGTTCTCGCCGTAACGCAGCAGCGCCGAGCGGCGCCACGTCCCGGCGAACCACTCCGGAAACGCCATTGCCGGCTGCTCAGGCGCCAGCGTCGAACCCATCCAGCCGGCGACCGCGACGTCGTACTCGGCGGTGTGCCGAAACGCCAACGACGCCAGCCTCTTCCGCTCGGCAAGCGTGAATCCGCCGCCCTGCACCGCGGCCAGCACACCGTCGTAGCCGAGCGGGTCCACCACCACCGCGACGCTCGGATGGTTCTTGGCCGCCGCGCGCACCATCGACGGCCCGCCGATGTCGATCTGCTCGACGCATTCATCGACACTCGCGCCGGAATCCACCGTCTCGCTGAACGGGTACAAGTTGACCACCACGAGCTCGAATGCCGCGATCCCGAGTCGCTCGAGCGCTGCGGCGTGCTCGGGTTTGCGCAGGTCGGCCAGCAGGCCCGCGTGCACATGCGGATGCAAGGTCTTGACCCGGCCGTCGAGCACCTCGGGAAAGCCGGTTACCTCTTCCACCGGGGTCACCGGAATTCCCTTGTCCGCAATCGTTTTCGCCGTCGAACCGGTTGAGACGATGTCGACACCGGCGGCGTGCAGTCCGCTGGCGAGCTCGATGAGCCCGGTCTTGTCGTACACGCTGATCAGTGCACGACGGATCGGCCGTCTCCCGTCGACACCGTTTTCCGGGCTCATCCGATGGTCGCCTTTCGTCCGTTCCATGTCACGCCGCCGGTCGCTACCGCGGCCACCACATCCACCAACAGTTGCCGTTCGGTGACCTTGATGCGCTCGTGCAGAGTCTCTTCGTCGTCATCGTCGAGCACCGGAATCGGTTGCTGGGCCAGTATCGGGCCGGTGTCGGTGCCGGCGTCCACCAGGTGCACCGTGCAGCCGGTGACCTTCACGCCGTAGGCCAACGCCTCGGCCACCCCGTGCGCACCGGGAAACGCCGGTAGCAGCGTCGGGTGAGTGTTGAGAATTCGTCCGCAGAACCGTGAAAGAAATTGCGGGCCAAGTATTTTCATGAAACCCGCCGAGACGATGAGGTCGGGTTCATACGCCGCGGCGGCATCTGTGAGCGCGGCGTCCCACGCATCGCGGTCCGGGTGGTCTGCCAGCCGCACTATGAAGGTCGGTAGCGACGCCGCGGTGGCGATTTCGCCGGCGCGGCAGTCGCGGTCCACACCGACCGCGACCACCCGGGCCGGATAGTCGTCGACGGCGGCGTCCAGCAAGGACGCCAGCAGCGAACCGGTACCCGACGCCAAGACCACCAATCGTGCCGGTGCGCTGGGAGGCACGCGGAACGGTTGCTGCACAGGGCGAGCCTAATCGGGCTCGTCAAGCGGCGGATCGGCGACTGGCGGCGAATCGTCCTCGGCGGATTCAGCGACCGGCTCGGCCGGGACGCTCGATTCAACAGCCCGCTCTGCCGGTCTGGGCTTGCGCGGCCGGTATCTGACACCGCCGGCCATCGCCACGGTGATCGCACCGACCACGGCGAACCAGAAAAACACCGCGAATCCCAACGTGGATTGGTCTACCCCGACATCGCCGAAGTTGCCCAACCGTCCGCTGCCGGCGTAGCCGAGCAGCGCCATCATCAGCGCCGCCACCGACGCCGCGGTCAGCAGCTTGGCCATCGCCTCGACGACCGGCAGGGGCCGGCGCGCACACTGCTGTCCGACCGCCACCCCCGACGACGCGCCGATGATCAGCAGCGCGACCCACCCCGGTCCCAGCGGCGGGTTGGGGGCCGCGGCCAGCACCGGCAGCGCGGGGATGTCGCCGCCGAAGACGGTGAACGAACTGAACGTCGCAAAGCCCAGGTGAGCACTGGATCCCACTGCCATCGCGGCGGTGCCGACGATGACGTTGGGCACGTACAGCATCGACAGCACGGTCAAGCTGAACTGGCCGAAGACCGAATTGGTGATCGCATACAGCTCCTGCATCGTGCCCCAATGCACGACCAGCGAGCCCGCCGTCACCAGGCCGGACAGCCCGACCAGCGCCAGCACACCGGCCGTCGCGGCGCGCAGCGAATCACCCAGCCAGTCCGGTAGTGGCGACGTCGCGAGGAGTCGCCGGCCGACCCGAGAGCCCACGCCGATCGACGCACCGATCCCATGGACTACCAGCACGCTCATGAACGCCCGCAACGCGCTCGGCGTCTGCAGTTCGGTGATCACCGATGCCGCGTCGTGGATGACCGCCAGCGCGATGGCGGCGATCAGCAGCGGTCCGCCCAGCGCTGACGCCACGATCCAGCGGGTGACGAACCAAGAGGCCGTGGCGGGGGTGGCCTGCGCGGTGGTCCGTGCGGTGCCCCACACCATCAGCAGCACCGGCAGCAGCGGCATCACGCCAAGCTCGCGACCGCCGATCGAGATCGGCACCTGGTGCACGCCGAGCCACATGCTGGCGATCGCACCCAACGCGCCGGTCATATCGCTGTTGGCGATCAGCAACTGCAGCAGCGTCACCGCCGCGATGACAATCAGCGCCACCAGGGCGGGGCCGAAAGCGACCCGCAGTAGGTCACGGGCCTGGCGGGCGCCCGCCGTTGAACTGTCCTGCACCCGTGTCACGCTTCGAGGACGTTACCCCGCGGCCCGTCTAGGTGGCGACCCGCCGCGCCCGGCTTCGCCGCGCTAGCGGTCGCCACTAGGTCCCTTGGCCGACGACCCGGCGCGCCCAAATGCGCACGGTCAGGACTGTGACGGGCCCGACGGCGAGGACGGCGCCGGTGGTTGCTGACCCTGGCCATACGGGTGCTGGCCCTGGCCCGAGCCGCCGTGGTTCGACGAGTTGCCCAGACCCTGGCCGCCGGAACCGGACGACGGTGGCGGGCTGAAGCTGGGGAAACCCGTTGGTGGGGTGGGCGATCCGTGCTGTTGGGCCGGCTGCGGCCCGGACTGCGGAGATTGGACGGGTCCGGACGGCGCGCCGACCGAACTGAAGCCGCCGGTCGACGGCCCGGACGGGTAGCCGCCGTACTGGGACCCGTATCCGGACTGCTGAGGTGACTGCTGGTAGGGACTTTGCTGACCGTAATAGCCGCCGTACTGGCCGTAGTGCCCGTACTGGTCGTACTTGGGCCGTGGTGCCGGTGGGGTGATGACGCCCGCGTCCAGCAAGAGCGCGCTGATGGCGAGGACGGCCTGGACCACCCCGCAGCCCACGGCGAACCACAGTGCCCAGCCCCGGCCGGACGCGCCGATCGTGTCTTCGATCAGCAGCAGCGCACCCAGTGCAGAAACGGCCGCCACCACCGCGGCGAAGTTCTTGGCCTTGGGCAACAAACTCACCCCGGCCAGCAGCGCCGCCAGCAATCCCAGATCAATCGGCAAGGTGCTGCCGCTTTCGACGAGTTCGTCGCCGTTCGGCAGGATGCGGGTGATCATCGGCCCGTAACTCAGCAGGTAGCTGGCCAAGCCGAGAGCCACCACACCGATGGTCAGGTAGAGCTTCAGATTGCTCTCACCGTCATCGGATTTGGTGAACGAGGGTGCGGAGGAAGCTCCGTAGCTGCCGGGCGACTGCGCGGGCGGATATCCGGGACTGCCGGGCGGGTAGGTCATGACTTCTCCTGTGCCTTCCAGTGCTGTTGCGGCGCCACTGTCGTGCGGCGCTGATACTCCCTAGGCGGCGACTAGTGCGGATGTTTGCGACGCGTGCCGATCACCCACGCTAGCGCACCTTGGGCACTACACGGCGCGGGCCTCAGCGTGACCCCCGCCCTTGCCCGCGAGATTGGAACACGTTCTAATCCTTGGCATGGATTACGGGCTTGTGCTGTTCACCAGCGATCGCGGCATCACCCCGGCGGCAGCTGCCAGGCTCGCCGATGAACACGGATTCACTACCTTCTACGTACCCGAACACACCCACATCCCGGTCAAGCGCCAGGCTGCCCACCCGACGACGGGTGACGAGTCGCTGCCGGACGACCGCTATATGCGCACGCTGGACCCGTGGGTCAGCCTCGGCGCGGCGTGCGCGGTGACCTCGCGGGTGCGGCTGTCGACCGCAGTGGCGTTGCCGGTCGAGCACGATCCCATCACGCTGGCGAAATCCATCGCGACCCTCGATCACCTTTCCGGTGGGCGGGTCAGCCTGGGCGTCGGGTTCGGCTGGAACACCGACGAACTCGCCGACCACGGCGTGCCGCCCGGGCGGCGCCGCACGATGCTTCGCGAGTACATCGAAGCGATGCGCGCGTTGTGGACGCAAGAGGAAGCGTCCTACGAAGGCGAATTCGTCAACTTCGGGCCCAGCTGGGCATGGCCCAAGCCGGTACAACCGCATATCCCGGTGCTGGTCGGTGCCGCCGGCAACGAGAAGAACTTCAAGTGGATCGCGCGCAGCGCCGACGGCTGGATCACTACTCCGCGCGACTTCGACATCGACGAGCCGGTGAAATTGCTGCAGGACACCTGGGCAGCCGCCGGCCGGGAGGGCGCGCCGCAGATCGTGGCGCTGGATTTCAAGCCGGTACCCGAGAAGCTGGCGCGCTGGGCCGAATTGGGCGTCACAGAGGTGCTTTTCGGTCTGCCCGACAAGTCCGCCGACGAGGTCGCCGCATACGTCGAACGATTGGCCGGCAAACTGGCCGCAGTGGTATGACCCAGCACTTTCCCTATCGTTACGATCCTCGCCTGGCCCCGATGTGGCTGCCGTTTCGGGCATGGCCGGGCACCCAGGGTGTGACGGTGACCGACGACGGCCGCCTGATCGCCCGTTATGGTCCGTTCCATGTCGACGCCCCGCTGTCGAGGGTGCAAGACGCGCACGTGACCGGTCCCTACCGATGGTGGACCGCGATCGGCGCCCGGCTCTCGGCCGTCGACGACGGACTCACGTTCGGCACCAACGCGTCCGAAGGTGTGTGCATCCACTTCGAGCCGCGGATCCACCGTGTGATCGGTCTGCGGGATCACTCGGCGCTTACCGTGACGGTCGCCGACACCCAAGGGTTGGTCGACGCGATCAAGGCTGGCGCCTAGTCAGCCCAGGGCGCCGCGGTTCCCGTACTCGAACGAGCGCACGACGACAGCCCGCCCCAATGCGTCACCGCCGATCAGCAGCCCGATCAAGTCGTCGTCCTCGGTGGTCGCCAAGAACCGGCTGTGGTCGGCGTCCAGCCGGCCGATGATGATCCCGGTCGGCCGACCGCCGTCGCGCCGGACCGTGTACGTCTCGATGGTGCCCGCGCCGTCGGCGTGCTCGGTCACCGGCTGGGTGGGCGCCTGGCCGATCTGCTCCTGCAGCTGCGCACTGCGGTCGGGTTTCCATTCGGCGGGTGTGGTCGAGTAGACCCCGACCGAATACTTGCTCAAGATTCCGCCGTTGGCACCGACGAGACCGAATTGCCCTGGCGTGCTTCGGCACTTGGCGATGGTCTCGGCGACCCCGTGCATCGAGTAATTGTTACCGGCGCCGCCGAAGAACGGCAGGCCACCGGTCAGGGTCAGCCCGCGCGGGTCGTCCGGGGCGATTCCCATGCCGTCACAGATGTTGAAGACCGGCACCGGAAAGCAGCTGTAGAGATCGAAAGTGGCGATGTCGTCGATGCCGATGCCGGCGACCGCCAGCGCTTCACGCACCGCCATCACCGCCGACGGTGCGTGCCCGAGATCCGACCGGTCCAGCAGGCTCTGCTCTTCGAGATCGGCGTGCCCGCGTAGATAGACCCAATTCTCTTCGGGCACACCAAGTTTACGCGCAGCTCCGACGGACATCAGCAGTGCTGCCGCACCCTGGTTCACCTGGTCACGGGCAACCAGCAGCCGGGGATACGGCTCGGAGATCATCCGGTTGCGTTCGGTGACCGTGGTCAGTTCCTCGACGCTGCGCTCGACCGGCGCCGCGGCAAACGGGTTCTCGGCGGCCACCTTTGTGAACGGAGCGAACAGCTCGCCCATCCGCCGCAGATAATCTTTCGCCCCGAGCCCGGTTCCGGCCCGCCGGGCGTTCTCCAGCAGCCCGTACTGGGTGGGCGCGTCGACAAGCCCGTGAATCACCGTGTAGCGACTGATAAGTCCGTCGAGGCCGTGGCCGCGGTCCTCCAGCGAACCGTCGACGGTCTCAGAGAAGTCCGGCCGGTTATCGGACCCGGCGAAGTAGCGATTGGTCGACGTCGCGTCGGAACCGAACACCAACGCAACCTCCGACCGGCCGGCGGCGATGTCGCCGGCCAGCTCGGTGATCAGGTGCTGGGGGCCTTGGCCGCCAACAACTTCCAGGATGGCGCGGGCAGGGGCCGCGCCGATCCGGTTGGCCACCGACCGCGGGTAGTTGTTGGACTTGCCCAAGACCGCTTTGGCCGGCCCGGAGATCTCGAATTGCCTTACGCCGGCGATGGTGTCGACCGATGCGGCCACCTTGGCCGCGTCGGCGCCGCAGTCCTCGAGGGCCGCACGAGCCCCGGCCGCCGCCAGCTCGACCGCCGACATGCCCCGGTAGTAAGCGTCGTCGATGCGTTCGGCAGCCTGTCCGACGCCGACCACGACCGGCGTCCGCGCGTCGACGACCATCCCGACCTACAGGCTCTGCAGGATTTGCCGGGCGAGTGCAGCGGTTTCCGAGGGCGTCTTGCCGACCTTGACCCCGGCCGCTTCCAGGGCCTCCTTCTTGGCCGAGGCGGTGCCCGACGATCCAGACACGATGGCACCGGCGTGGCCCATCGTCTTGCCCTCCGGCGCAGTGAATCCCGCGACATAACCGACAACCGGCTTGGACACGTTGGCCTTGATGTAGTCGGCCGCACGTTCCTCGGCGTCACCGCCGATCTCGCCGATCATCACGATGACCTTGGTCTCCGGGTCCTTCTCGAACGCCTCGATCGCGTCGATGTGGGTGGTGCCGATCACCGGGTCGCCGCCGATGCCGATCGATGTGGAGAACCCGAAATCGCGCAGCTCGTACATCATCTGGTAGGTCAGCGTGCCGGATTTGGACACCAGCCCGACGGGTCCAGAGCCGGTGATGTTGGCCGGCGTGATGCCCACCAGCGCCTCGCCCGGGGTGATGATGCCGGGACAGTTCGGGCCGATGATGCGGGTCTTGGCGCCCTTATGGAGGTTGTAAGCCCACGCAAATGCGCTGTCCTGCACCGGAATTCCCTCGGTGATGACCACCAGCAGCGGAATCTCGGCATCGATCGCTTCGATGATGGCGTCCTTGGCGAACTTCGGTGGCACGAAGATGATCGACACGTCGGCGCCGGTCTTCTCCATCGCCTCCGCGACGCTGCCGAACACCGGTAGCTCGACAATCCGGCCGCCCTTGTCCTCGTGCGTGACGGTCGTGCCGGCCTTGCGCGCGTTCACCCCGCCGACAATTTGCGTGCCCGCCCTGAGCATTCGCGCGGTGTGGACCGTGGCCTCGCTCCCGGTGATGCCCTGGACGATGACCTTGTTTTCTGCGTTCAAGAAGATAGACATTTCCGCAAGTCCTTTCAGGCGCTCGCCAGCTCGGCAGCCTTGTCAGCGGCCTCGTCCATCGTGGGTACCAGCGTCACCAGGGGGTGGTTTGCCTGGGTGAGGATGCGACGGCCTTCGTCGACGTTGTTGCCGTCGAGGCGCACCACCAGCGGCTTGTTGGCCTCGCCGCCCAGGATCTCCAATGCCTTGACGATGCCGGTGGCGACCGCGTCACAGGAGGTGATCCCGCCGAAGACGTTGACGAACACACTCTTGACCTGCGGGTCGCTCAAGATCACGTCCAACCCGGCCGCCATCACCTCGGCCGAGGCACCGCCGCCGATGTCGAGGAAGTTGGCGGGCTTGACCCCGCCGTGTTTCTCGCCGGCATAGGCCACCACGTCCAGCGTCGACATCACCAATCCGGCGCCGTTACCGATGATCCCGACCGCGCCGTCGAGCTTGACGTAGTTGAGGTCGTGCTCCTTGGCCTTCAGTTCCAGCGGGTCGGTGGACGCGCGGTCCTCGAACTCGGCGTGCTCGGGGTGACGGAAGTCGGCGTTGGCGTCCAGGGTGACCTTGCCGTCCAACGCCAGGATCTGGCCGTCCGGCGTGCGCACCAGCGGGTTGACCTCGACCAAGGTGGCATCCTCAGCGACGAACACCTCCCACAGCTTCGAGATGGTGACCGCGGCCGCGTCGAGGACCTCGGCCGGCAAGTGGCCCTGCTCGGCGATCGAACGGGCGAACGCGAGATCGACTCCTGTGACCGCATCCACCGGCACCTTGGCCAGGCGGTCGGGCTTGGTGGCGGCGACCTCTTCGATTTCCACACCGCCCTCCACCGAGCACATGGCCAGGTAGGTGCGGCGGGCCCGGTCGAGCAGGAAGGAGATGTAGTACTCCTGGGCGATGTCGCTGGCTTCGGACACCAGCAGCTTTTTGACGATGTGGCCTTTGATGTTCAGGCCGAGGATGTTCTTCGCGTGCGTGTAAGCATCCTCGGCGGTCGCGGCGTACTTCACGCCGCCGGCCTTGCCCCGGCCACCGGTTTTGACTTGGGCTTTGACCATGACGGGCCGGCCAATCTCCTCGGCGATCGCCTTGGCCCCTTCGGGGGTGTCGGTCACCCGGCCAGGTGTTGTCGGGACGTTGTGCTTGGCGAACAACTCTTTCGCCTGGTACTCGAAAAGATCCATGGGCTCACTTCTATGTGTCGGCCTGCTTGTGAGCGAGCGCGGTTTCCCATGCCCGCTTGCGGGAACTGTATCGACACCGCCAGGAGGTCCCGCCGTCGGCATCCACGGATGTGGCAGATCTCACCGCACCGCCTGAAGTGATTCAAATCACAATCCACGGACGGATCTTCGGCTCGGCTTGCCACGCGCTGCGGTCGGCGGTTAACGTCTCAGGGTCCAGATAACGATATGGTTACGCTCCGAGGGACAATCCGGTTGACCACGCCTAGTTTTGCACGGTCTGCTGCGCCACGAGGCGCTCGGCAATCGCGCGACCGCGGGTTAGCGCTCAACCGCAACGAGGTCACCGACATCATCCCGTTCAACGAGTTCGGCAACCTCGATGACCTGGACTTCAGCGACAATTCCGCCTTCGACAAAGAAGCGCAGGTCCTCCGCGCGCCCGAGCTCGATGACCTGGACGACACCGACAACCTCGCCGTCCTGACGCTGGCCGGCCCCAGTGCGGCCGAGCCGAACCGGGAAACCTCCGAACGGCGCATCGACCCCTACCCGAACGGCCGCGGCGGGCAGCATCGCAAGCAGGCGACGGGGCCGACGCGCGGCCGGGTGCTGATCGGCGCCATGGCAGCCGGTGCTGCGGCCGCTGCGGCGCACTCCGCCACCCACCCCGCCGATCACTCCAAGGCTCAGACGGTGTTGGCCGCCGACGCCACCACCATGAACGGCGGGCCCATCAGCACCTCGGCGCGCGGCATGCAGATGGTTACCGTTCAGCCCGCCGCGAACGTTGCAGTGCACAACGCGGAGCTGGCCAAAGGCGTCGCCTTCGCCCAAGAGCGCGCCCAGCGCGAGGCCCGACTGCAGCAGCCGCTATACGTCATGCCGACCAAAGGCATATTCACTTCTGGTTTTGGGTATCGCTGGGGAGTGCTGCACGCCGGTATCGATCTCGCGAACTCGATCGGCACCCCCATCCGGGCGGTGTCTGACGGGGTCGTCATCGACGCCGGCCCCACCGCGGGCTACGGGATGTGGGTCAAACTGCGCCACGCGGACGGCACGGTCACGCTCTACGGTCACGTGAACACCACGATGGTCCGCGTCGGTGAGCGCGTGATGGCAGGTGACCAGATTGCCACCATGGGCAACCGTGGCAATTCCACTGGGCCTCATCTGCATTTCGAGGTGCTGCTGGGCGGCACCCAGCGGATCGATCCGGTGCCGTGGCTGGCCAAACGTGGCTTGTCCGTCGGTACTTTTGCCGGTTGACCGGTGACTGATCCGGCAACGAATCCCCAAGCGCTTCGCAGACGCGCATCATCCGGCGAGCACCCACCACGCCGATGCCGCAGATACTGGATGACGCCCACACCACCCACATTCCGCGCCAGCCACCGCCTCCCCCCTACCTGGCCCCAAGCGGGCGGCCGCGCAGCGCAAGCCCACTATCCGGTGAACCCAGCAGCGCGACCGCGGTGGCTGCCGCCGCGGTCAGCATCTTCAGCGGCTGGGCGACCTCGGTGGTGGCCACCGATCTGATCGCGGGCTGGTGGAGGTCCGACCGGCTGTTCTGCGTCGCGGTGGCATTCCTCGCGCTGGTTTTCGGGCTGGCGACGATCTCCGGTGTGATCCTGCTCCTGATGCGGCGGTCGCTCGGCCGCTACCTGATTGTGGCCGGCGGCCTGGTCGCGTTCTTGACTTACCTTGGCGTGTTCATCGCGGGGGCGCGCGTCGCCTGGATCGTGCATGCCCTGCCGTTGCTGCCGATTGCCAGCGTGGTCCTGGTGCTGCTGCCGCGCACCAAAGACTGGCTGCTGGAGGATTGACCCGCGCGGCTAGAGCTTGCTGACGGGGGCGTGGTTGTGCATCAGCTTGACCCGCCCTGAGCTGCCGAAGTCGATCAGCGACATCGCTGATTCGCCAACACCGGAAACCTCTTCCACCCGGCCCAGCCCGTACTTGTCGTGGGTTACCCGGTCGCCGGGCGCCAGCACCAACAGCGGGCGCTTGCTCGCCGACGCACGAGCGGGCGACGGACGCGGCGAACCGAACCGCCCGGCGCCGCTGACCGGCGCGCTGAACGAGGGGGTGGGGTCGGTGCGTCGCCACTCGATGAGTTCCTGCGGGATCTCCCGCAGGAACCGCGACTCCGGGTTGAGCATCGGCTGTCCCCATGACGACCGCACTTTGGCCCGGCTGACATAGAGGCGCTGACGCGCCCGGGTGATCCCGACGTAGGCCAGCCGTCGTTCTTCGGATAGCTCGCCTGGGTCGCCCAACGCCCGCATGTGCGGGAACATGCCGTCTTCCCAACCGGTCACGAACACGACCGGGAATTCCAACCCCTTCGCGGTATGCAATGTCATCAGCGTGACCACACCGGCGCTGTGCTCGGGGATTTCGTCGGAGTCGGCCACCAGCGACACCCGTTCCAGGAATTGCGCCAGCACACCGGTGTCCGGCACGTCTTCGTCGTCGGGCGTGCCGACAGTCTCGTCGAGCGCCGCCGCATTCTCCAGGTCGGTGGCGAATTCGTGTGCGACGCTGACGAGTTCGTTGAGGTTGTCCAGCCGGGCCAGGTCTTGCGGGTCGGAAGAGGATTCCAGCTCTCGGCGGTATCCGGTGCGTTCCAGCACCGCCTCGACCAGCTCGCCGAGCGGGGCGTCCAGGCGGCCGCGCAGATCGTCGAGCATCTCGACGAAACCCGCGATCGCCTTGGCCGAGCGGGTGTTGAGCATCGGCACCTTGCCGTCGGCGGCGGCCTGAAGGGCGTCGGCGAAGCTGAAGCCGGTGTTCTCGGCATACACCGCCACGCAGGCCTCGGCGCGGTCACCGATGCCGCGCCGCGGCGTGTTGAGGATGCGCCGCAGGCTGACCGCATCGCCGGGGTTGTCCAGCACCCGAAGGTATGCGACGAGGTCGCGAATTTCCCTGCGCTCGTAAAACCGCACGCCCCCAACGACTTTGTACGGAATGCCGGCGCGAATGAACACCTCTTCCAACGAGCGCGACGAGTTGTTGGTGCGGTAGAAAACTGCCACGTCGTTGTAGGTGAGGTCGCCGCCGGTGACCAGCGCGTCGATTTCCTCGGCAACGAACCTTGCCTCGTCGTGTTCGTTGTCGGCGACGTAGCCGACGATCAGCTCGCCCTCGCCGGCGTCCGTCCACAGCCGCTTTTCCCGGCGTCCCGCGTTGCGCGAAATCACCGAGTTGGCCGCCGACAGGATGTTCTGCGTGGAGCGGTAATTCTGCTCGAGCAGGATCGTCGTGGCGTTGGGGTAATCGCGTTCGAAGTCTTCGATATTGCGAATAGTGGCCCCGCGGAACGCATAGATCGACTGGTCGGCGTCGCCGACCACGCACAACTCGCCGGGCGTCACACCATCTTCGGTGTCGCGGCCGACCAGTTCACGCACTAGCACGTACTGCGCATGGTTGGTGTCCTGGTACTCGTCGACCAGAATGTGCCGGAACCGTCGGCGGTAATGCTGGGCGATCTGCGGGAAGGCCTGCAGCACCGCGACCGTCTCGCCGATCAGGTCGTCGAAGTCCAGTGCGTTGGCCGCGCGCAGCCGGTGCTGGTATTCGGAGTAGACGGCGGCCACCGTGCGCGACAAGTCGTCGGCGTCGTCATCGGACAGGTTGGCCACCGCCTGCTGCGGGTCGATCAGCTCGTTCTTCAGGTTGGAGATGGCGTTGGCCAGCAGCCGCGGCGAGTACCGCTTGACGTCCAGGCCCATGTCTTTGGCGATCATCTGCAGCAGACGGCGGGAATCGTCGGCGTCGTAGATGGAGAAGTTCGAGTTGAGGCCGGGGATCAGCGATGCCTGGTTGCGCAGAATCCGCACGCACGTCGAGTGGAACGTCGACACCCACATAGAAGGAGCGGCGCGTGCTCCTATCAGCGCCACCACCCGCTCCCGCATCTCCGCGGCGGCCTTGTTGGTGAACGTGATGGCCAGCACCTGACCGGGGCCGACATCGCGCGCGGCCAACAGATAGGCGATACGCCGGGTCAGCACGGCCGTCTTGCCCGAGCCCGCGCCCGCGACGATCAGCAGCGGCGAGCCCTCGTGCAGCACCGCCTGGCGCTGTTGGGGGTTGAGGCCGTCGAGAAGTTGGTCGGCTCCGGCCTCGGTCACGTGCACACTCATACTTCGCCCTAACTTACCGCTGCTCGGCGACACCTTTGCGCTAGCAGGCCCTCAAGTGGCACACTCATTTCGTGCTCAGATTGCAGCGTCGATTTTTCTACGGGTACCGGCCAGCGGTGCCCGTGGTTTAGCTGCTTCCCAGAGCCCCGCGGTCCGCTTCGGATCCGGGGCTCGTCTCTTGTGTGAGGCCCGAAACCGGATGAGACCAGAACCTGCACACCAAGAGAATCCGGAGACGGAAATGTCAATCGAAACCGAACAACTCACCGATATCGACGACCTGCGCCAGGAAATCGACCGCCTCGACGCCGAGATCTTGGCCGCGGTGAAACGTCGTACCGAGGTGTCCCAGGCGATCGGCAAAGCCCGGATGGCCTCTGGCGGCACCCGGCTGGTGCACAGCCGCGAAATGAAGGTCATCGAGCGCTACAGCGAGCTTGGTCCCGACGGCAAGGACCTGGCCATGCTGCTGCTGAGAATGGGCCGCGGCCGGCTCGGCCACTGATCCCTCGGTGACCCGGTCGGCGCCGATCGATCCCCAGTAGGGTCGAAACCATGACCGTGGTTGGACAGATCCCCGACATCTCAGCGACCCCGGCCTGGACCGCCCTGCGCAAGCATCACGAGCAGATCGGAACTACGCACTTACGGCAGTTCTTCGCCGACGATCCCGACCGCGGCAGCGAGTTCACCGTGACCGTCGGCGACTTGTATATCGACTACAGCAAACACCGCATCACCCGGGAGACCCTGCAGCTCCTGATCGACCTGGCCCATGCCGCCGACCTCGAACAGCGTCGCGACGAGATGTTCGCCGGCGTGCACATCAACACCTCGGAGGACCGCGCGGTGCTGCACACCGCGCTGCGACTGCCACGCGACGCCAAGCTGATCGTCGACGGGCACAACGTGGTCGAGGATGTGCACGCGGTGCTGGACGCGATGGGTGACTTCACCGATCGGCTGCGCAGCGGCGAATGGACCGGCGCCACGGGCAAGCGGATCAGCACCGTTGTCAACATCGGAATCGGCGGTTCGGACCTCGGACCGGTGATGGTCTACCAGGCGCTGCGCCATTACGCCGACGCCGGGATCTCGGCGCGGTTCGTCTCCAATGTCGATCCCGCCGACCTGATCGCGACGTTAGCCGACTTAGACCCGGCCACAACGCTTTTCATTGTCGCCTCCAAGACATTCTCGACGCTGGAGACGCTGACCAACGCCACCGCGGCCCGGCGCTGGCTGACCGACGCGCTCGGCGACGACGCGGTGGCAAAGCATTTCGTCGCTGTGTCCACCAACAAGAAGCTGGTCGACGAATTCGGCATCGACACCGACAACATGTTCGGGTTCTGGGACTGGGTCGGCGGACGCTATTCGGTCGATTCGGCGATCGGACTCTCGGTGATGGCCGCGATCGGCCGGGAAGCGTTCGCCGACTTCCTGTCCGGGTTCCACATCGTCGACGAGCATTTCCGGACCGCACCACTGGCGGCCAACGCACCGGCGCTGCTAGGGCTGATCGAGCTGTGGTACTCCAATTTCTTTGGCGCACAATCGCGTGCGGTGCTGCCCTACTCCAACGACCTGGCGCGGTTCGCGGCCTATCTGCAGCAGCTGACCATGGAATCGAACGGCAAGTCAACCCGTGCCGACGGCACCCCCGTCGTCACCGACACCGGCGAAATCTATTGGGGCGAGCCAGGAACCAACGGCCAACACGCCTTCTACCAGCTGCTGCACCAGGGCACCCGGTTGGTGCCGGCCGACTTCATCGGTTTCAGCCAGCCGATCGACGACCTGCCCACCGCCGACGGCACCGGCAGCATGCACGACCTGCTGATGAGCAACTTCTTCGCACAGACCCAGGTGCTGGCATTCGGCAAGACCGCCGAGGAGATCGCGGCCGAAGGCACACCGGCTGATGTGGTGCCGCACAAGGTGATGCCCGGCAACCGTCCGACCACATCGATCCTGGCCACCAGGCTCACCCCGTCGGTCCTGGGCCAGTTGATCGCCCTCTACGAGCATCAGGTCTTCACCGAAGGCGTGGTGTGGGGCATCGACTCGTTCGACCAGTGGGGCGTCGAACTGGGTAAGACGCAGGCCAAGGCGCTGTTGCCGGTCATCACCGACGACGCCGCACCCGACGAGCAATCCGACAGCTCGACCGACGCGCTGGTGCGCCGCTATCGGACCGAAAGAGGGCGTACGAGCTGATGTTTCGCGGCGAGCGGGCTGTCAATCAGTTCGGCCCGCAAGGTCGGAGCCGAGTCGGCGGACAAAGGCGCGCAGGCGTTCCTGGGATGCGGTCTGCGGATCACTGAGGTGCATCTGCAGCAATTCGCGTCCAGCAGCATGCAGGACCCGGGCGGTGTATTCCGGCTCATTCAGCCGGGGGTTGTGGCGCAGCAGTTCACGAACGAAGAACTCGATCACGACGGCCTGCGATTGCGCTAGGCGGGCGTACAACTCCGGCGGAGCGCCTTGCGGCGGAAACAAGAACAGCCGCCACGTTGCCGGGTGGGCGTCGACGGCGGCCAACACACCGTCGAACGCGAGCACCAGCGACTGATCGTCGGCGACAGCATCCAATCCGGAGATCGCCTCGGCGAACTGCGCGCCGGCCCGCGCGGCCTCACGGTCGATCAGTTCGACGAACAGGCCCGCCAAGTCGCCGAACTTCTGATAAATCAACGATCGATCGATGCCGGCTGCTTCCGCGATGCGATTCGGTGTTGCCGCGTGAAACCCTTCAGCGTCGACGATCGCATGCGTGACGTCGAGGATCTGTTCGCGCCGCCTCTCGGCGGTCATGCGCCGCTTCGGGATGTCCACGGTGGTCACCCTTGACAGCATAACTAACAACTTGTGAGTATTACTCACTAAGTGTTAGTTAGCCGGAGGTTGTGATGGTCGCGTACTACCCCGAACTCGCGCAACGAGTCCGAAGCCAGCGCGATTTGCAGCCCGACCTCTACGGAGACTTCGACTTCGACCAGCAGCCGGATCGCCTGGCCACCGAGCCCGACGTAGACTCGGCGCTGCCCACCTGGGTCGCCGACCGCGCGCCGATCTTGGAAGACGACCGCGTCCTTGAGTTGATCAGCACAGCTACTATGCTCGGCGACGTCGTCGCCGATCCCTATGCGGCCCTGATGAACACGCGCAGCGTCAGGCAACTGATCAACATGCTCAAGACGGCCTGCCGAGAAGGGATCGAGGCGGTGCCCGATGCGCCCCCCGAACTCGAAGCGTTCATCGCCGCCATGGCGGCCACCCCGGAGTGGATCGACTTCGACCTGGTGCGCGAAGGCGCCCGGCAGGAACGCATCCCCGCGGCGCTGCTGGCCCCGTTCATTACCCGCGGAGCATTCATCGCGACCTTCACCAACACCTATGCCGCGCTGCCGATGGCCCTGACCGGCGCACTCTCGGGCAAGCGGGCCGCCCGGCGAGTCAATGAGACGGCCAGTTTCTTCGCCGTCACCACCCTGCCCGGTGCGCTGGACCGTTACGGCCCCGGCTTTGAAGCCGCCGCCATGGTGCGGTTGATGCACTCGATGGTGCGCTACAACGCCCTCAAGAAATCCGACAAATGGGATGTCGCCATCTACGGCATGCCGGTGCCGCAGGTTGACCAGATGCCGGCCGGAATGATCGGCCAGTACCTGTTGGCCCGTAAGGCGCGCCAACAGGGTCGAACCGAGTTCACCGCCGAAGAACGCGCCGTGGTCGAATTCGCCAGGTACCGCTGCTTTCTGCTCGGCCTACCAGAGGAACTCCTGCCCGCGGAACCGGCCGACATCATCCACGTCATGCACGCACGTTCGGCACTGCTGCGCCACGGATTCGACAGCATCTGCTCCGAACTCGTCCGCGGCACGATGGCGGCTTACCTGCGCCCGCAAACCACGTTGTTCGACCGATGTGCCGAAGCGGTCGAGAAGAGTTTCAGCAAGCTCACCTTCGTGCGCACCTTTTGCAATGGCGATTGTGAGATCGCCGAGGCGATGGGCGTTTCCATGGGACCGATGGATCTCATGCGCGTCGCGCTGACCATGCCCTTCATCACCGGGCGCTTCAACGCAGTCAGCCAAGCCAGCCGGATTCCCGTGCTTAAAGACATCACCGACGCATACGTCATCGGGCTGCTCAAGCTCCGGTTGGCAACCTACGGAAAACCCGAATTCACTACCGAAGCAACGCATTACACGCCAGTCCCGCATTGACGAATGCTCGCTGAGCAGAGTCCGCGCGGGCGCACGATGCGCCGAGCGTGCACTCACGGCGGGAAAATGGGCAAAAACTCGCCGTGGTCGCACGTTCGGCGGCACGTTAGGCGAAGCGTTTGGCCAGCGCCGGTGGCATTACCCGCATCAACTGCACCATCGGCGCCCACGGCCACCACGGCACGGCAGCCCGGCCCGGCTCGCGCTCGATGGCGGCGACCAACGCTTTTACGCCGGTTTCGTTGTCCACCATGAACATTGTGCTCTGCGACTTGGCGGTCATCTCCGACTCGATATAGCCCGGCTCGATCACCGACACCTTGATCGGACCGCCGCCGTATTCGGCGCGCAGCGACTCACCTAGCGATCGCACGCCGGCCTTGCTGGCCGCGTAGGCCGCTTTCACGCCAGGCACGCCCTTGGCGCCGAGCACCGAGGAGATCAGCACCAGATGCCCCGACCCTTGCTGCTTGAACATCTGTAGCGCGGTTTCGATCTGGACCAGGGCTGCCACCAGGTTGGTCTCGATCGTTGCCTTATTTGCCCACAGCTTGCCCGACCCCAGCGGTGCGCCCTTGCCGACACCGGCGTTGACGATCACCCGGTCGATTCCGCCGAGCGCGTCGGACAATTCGCCGAAGACCTTCGGCACCTGTTCGTGGTCGTTGACGTCCAGCGCGGCGACGGCCACGGTGATGTTCGGATACTGTTGCGACAGATGCGTTTTGAGCTCGTCGAGCCGGTCGGTACGACGAGCGCACAGGGCCAGGTCACGCCCCTTGGCCGCGAACGAGCGGGCCATCCCGGCGCCCAGGCCGGAACTCGCGCCGGTGATGAGGATCTTTTGCCGAGTCACCCGCGCAGCATAGCGGCGATCGCCATCGGCATAGCGGCGATCGGCCCTAGCTACTTGAGCAGGCGCGACATTCGCCGATCGGCCAGCACCTTGCCGCCGGTCTGACAGGTCGGGCAGTACTGAAACGACTTGTCGGCGAACGACACTTCGCGCACGGTGTCTCCGCAGACCGGACACGGCAGACCGGTGCGCGCATGCACCCGCAGTCCGGAGCGCTTCTCCCCCTTCAGCGTCGCGGCCTGCTGACCGACCGAGCGGGTGACGGCGTCGGTCAGCACCGACACCATCGCGTCGTGCAATGCCGCCAGCTGTGCGTCCGTGAGCTTTCCCGCGGTGGCGAACGGCGAAATCTTGGCGACGTGCAGGATCTCGTCGCTGTAGGCGTTGCCGATGCCGGCGATCACCTTCTGATCGGTGATGACGGACTTGACCCGGCCGGTGTTGCCGGCCAGCAGCCCGGTCAACTCGTCGACGGACAGCTGCAGTGCGTCCGGCCCGAGCGCGGCGATGCCGGGCACCTGCATCGGGTCGTCGACAAGCCATACCGCCAGCCGCTTCTGGGTGCCCGCCTCGGTGAGGTCGAAGCCCGGCGCCTCGCCGGGAGTGCCCAGATGAACGCGCAGCGCAATCGGGCCTTTGCCGGGCCGTAGCGGCGCGCCGGCCAGCTTGTCCGACCATTTCAGCCAGCCGGCCCGGGAGAGATGGGTGATCAAGATCAGCTCGCCTGCCCGCAAACCGAGATATTTGCCCCACCGGTCGGCGCCGGTAACGGTCAGACCGTGCAGCGCGCCCAACGGCGGGTCGAAGGTTTTGAGCACCGAGAACGCGACGACGTCGACGCGCCCGACCGTCCTGCCGGCGGCGTGCCGACGCAGGTGGTCGGCCAGCGCTTCGACTTCGGGCAGTTCAGGCATGCATCCAGTGTGCCGCTCAACGCAGGGCTGTGCGCCGCACGTCCCGAACGACCAGCGACAGCACCCAGCTGACGATCGACAAGACGATCGCAGCCCAGATCGCGGTCCACCAGAAGTGGTCGATCGCCAGGCCCCAATGGGTGGTGTGCGCGGTGATCCACGCGGTGATCCACAGCATTAGCGCGTTGATGACGATGTGAAACAGCCCCAGTGTGAGGATGTAGAGCGGGATCGACAGGATCTGCACGATCGGTTTGATGAACGCGTTGACCAGGCCGAAGATCACCGCGACGACGAAGATGATTCCGACCCGCTGCAATCTGGTGTCACCGCCGACGAAGCTGAGCCCGTGCACGAAGAGGGTGACCAACCAGAGGGCAAATCCGGTCAACGCGGCGCGGATGAAAAATGGTCCCATGGGAAGAATTTACTCCGCGGGCCGCAATAAATAGGTGTCCATGATCCAACCGTGACCTGCCCGGGCGTCGGCCCGCAGGGCGGCGATCCGCTCCCCGACCTCGCCGACGGTTCCCGCGACCAGCAGCTCGTCGTCGGTGCCGAGGTAGGCGCCCCACCAGATCCGGGTCTCGGGCGGGCACCCGCGAAACGAGCACTCGCCGTCGAGCATGACCACAGTCGAGCCGTTCAGGCCGTGTGCTCGCAGCTGGCGACCGGTGGTGATCAGCACCGGTTCGCCGACGTCGTTGAGCGGGATGCGGTGGCGTGCGGTCAGTGCCTGGATGGCGCTGATCCCGGGGACGACGTCGTAGCTGATGTCGATCTCGGCGGCGACGGCGTCGAGGATGCGCAGCGTGCTGTCGTACAGCGACGGATCCCCCCACGCCAGGAAGGCGCCCACGCCGTCGGGTCCGAGCTCGGTGGCAATAGCCGTGGCCCAGATCCGGGCGCGCGCGGCATGCCAGTCAGACACCGCCGCCCGGTAATCCGCGTCGCTGGCACGTGGCGGATCGGCCAGCTCGACGAATCGGTAGCCGGGCCGGCGAATGAACCGTGCGCAGATTTCCCGCCGCAGCCCGACCAGGTCGCTCTTGGCTTGTTCTTTGTCGGGGCCTTTGTCCATCGCGAAAAACACCTCGACCCGGTTCAGCGCCTCAATCGCCTGGACGGTCACGTACTGCGGGTCTCCCGCCCCGATGCCGATGACGTGAATATGCCGGGTCATGCGCGCAAAGCCTAGTAAGGACTAGTCGAAACCACCGGTACCCGATACCATAGGTACCGATTTCTTCAGCGATGAGGAGGGACGGCCAACGATGACTACTCCGGTAAAGCCGATCGGCCCAGGTCGTGAAGAGTTCTCCGAACGCCTGCTCAAAGGATCGGTCAAGAAGTCCTATGCGCCGGTCGTCGATATCGACTGGGACGCGCCGCTGGACCCGGACAAGTTCTTCCTGCCGCCCAGAACCGTGTCGCTGTACGGCACGCCGATCTGGGACGAAATGACCCGCGCTCAGCGCATCGAGCTGTCCCGCCAGGAACTGGTCAACACCCTGTCCGCGGGTATCTGGTTCGAGAACATCCTGAACCAGGCGTTGTTGCGCAAACTCATGCATCAAGACCCGACTGCCAGCTCATCGCACTACGCGCTGACCGAACTGGGCGACGAAACCCGGCACATGGTGATGTTCGGCAGAGCCATCGAGCGGGTGGGCGCCAAGCCGGTGCGCCCGCGGCTGTACCACCGGATCATCATCAACACCCTGCCGTTCTTTTTCCGCGGGTCGGTGCTCTGGGTTGCCGCGCTGATCGGCGAGGAGATCTTCGACTCGCTGCAGCGCCAGATGATGGACGACCCCGAGCTGCAGCCAATCATCCAGCGGCTGATGCGAATCCACGTCACCGAAGAGGCCCGCCACATCCAGTTCGCACGCGACGGCCTGCGCAAGCGGAAACCGCAGATGCGATGGCCGGAGCGGTGGTTCGTCGGCAACGTCAACGGCCTGGGCGGCTTCTTCTTCCGCTATCTGTTTTCCAACCCCGTCCCCTATGCGCGGGCGGGCCTGCATGCGCGGCAGGCGCGCAGGGTCGCACGCACCAGCCCGCATCGCCACGAAGTCCAAATAGCCGGGTTCGCTCCGCTGGCGGCGTTCTTGACCGAGGTCGGTCTGCTGGGCCCGTTCGCGCGCCGCGGCTGGACGCGCACCAGGTTCCTGTGATCCACGACGTCATCGTCGTCGGCGGCCGCCTCGCCGGCTTCCCGACGCTGGACGGCGAGGTGGTCAGCTCGGTGTTCGACGACGACACCGACAGCTGGACCCTGACAACCGGCGACGGCGAGACCTGCCGCAGCCGAATCGTGGCGTCGTGCACGTCCCCTTTCGTCCCGTGGATTCCAGATCTGTTCGGCCGCAGGGAATTTCGGGGCATCTCGTTTCACGCGGCGACACCCCCCGCTGATTTCGACCCGGCCGGTCAGCGCATCGCGGTGATCGGGGGAGACGCCACTGCGGGGCGGCTCATCGACCGGCTCAACAGATCGGGCGCGTCGTTCAAGGTTTTCCCGCTTCCGCCGCGCCGGGTCGTTGCGCAGCCACGGCGCGCCAGGCGGTGCCTGCGTCGCCAGGCTGAGGTCGTGACATCCCCCATCGACGAGTTGACAGCGGCGGGCGTCCGCACCGCCGACGGTGTCCACCACGATGCCGACGCGATCGTCTACGGCACCGGGTTCTCCGTCCGGGCTGGCCTACCGCGCGACGCATTGGTGGGCGCTCGCGGCTTGACCCTCCAGCGGGACTGGACCAACGGCATGGAGCCCTACCTCGGGGTCGCGGTGCACGGCTTCCCGAATTACTTCCTGCTCGACGGGCCGGACTTCGAAACGGCGATGCATGACGTCGCTGAATGCCTGCAACTCATGAAAGGGCAGACTCGCATCGAGGTGCGGCGCAGCAGTCAGCAGGTGTTCAACGAGCGTGTCCACCTGCGCCGCCCATCGCATCGTCCGGCCGCGTCGGCGTTCGACCTGTCGTCGGCTGAGGGTGTGCACGACGACATTTACGACGGCCCGGCAACCCTAACCGCGGCCGAAACCTCAGCACGGGTACGGGTCCGGCTGGCTGGCCACATCGACCCGATCGATGGCCAATACCATTGGCAAGGAACAGTTTTCGACCAGCCGCCGGAACTGGCGCGGGCTCGGACGGTTACCCTGACGGTGGGTGAGCGCAGCGCCCCGGCGCGCATCGTCGAAGAAACACCGCAGCGCACCCACTCGATCGCCGGGGTGGGCGCGCCGCCGTTCGTGCCGGCAGATGTCGAACTGGCCGCCTCCCCGCCGACCAGCGTAGTCTGATCAGGTGCCCTCATAGGGGTTTCTACCCCGCGGTCCTGTGGGTATACCAGGAATGGTGGCGAACCCAATGGCAGTCGAATCCGAACCGCCCGATGTGGTCGCAGTTGGCGCCTCAGCCGGTGGCGTCGAAGCCCTGACCAACTTCGCCGCCGGTCTGCCGCCCGACCTACCGTACGCGGTCCTGGTGGTGCTGCACATGCCAGCGGGAGCGCCAAGCGTCTTGGCCCGCATCCTCGACCGCAACGGGCCACTGCCGGCGTCGCAAGCGGTCGACGGAGCCCCGTTGGAACCCGGCACGATCCGGGTCGCCGTTCCGAATCGCCACCTGCTCTTGCATGACCACCGCATCGTGTTGTCGGAGGGGCCCACCGAGAACGGCCAGCGGCCGGCGATCAATGCGCTGTTCCGCTCGGTGGCGCTGACCTACGGTCGACGCGCCATTGGCGTGCTTCTCTCCGGCGTGCTCGACGACGGCACGCTGGGATGCGCTGCTATCCGGTCGCGCGGGGGAACGACAATCGCCCAAACGCCCACCGACGCGTTGTTTCCGGCGATGCCGCAGAACGCCATTGAGGCCGGCGTGGTCGACCACGAGGTGGCGGCGATTAAGGTAGGCGCCCTGCTCAATCAGCTGGCGGATCGAGTATTCGGGAAGCGCGAGATGCAATCCGACGACCGTATGGAGCTGGAAAACCGAATCGCACTGGCTGAACGGTTCTCAACGGAAATCGACGCTGAAGCGTTCGGCCCGCCGTCGGGATACACCTGCCCGGACTGCAATGGGTCGCTGATCGCCGTCAGCGACGGGAATTACCGTTGCCATGTCGGTCACGCCTGGACGTCCGACGCGTTGCTGCGCGCACGCGACAACGAGATCGAGAGCGCCCTCTGGGTCGCCATGCGCAGTCTGCAGGAGAAAGCCAAGCTGTCTCGCCGGCTGGCCGAGCAGGTCAATCCCGGGATATTGAGCGAGCGGTACGAGACTATCGCCGATGAGGCCGAGCACGCGATGTCGGTGCTCGGCAGCCGACTGCCTGACCCACATACCAAGCCTCCGGAGCGCGGTGGTTAGGCCGGCCAGTCCGCTGGCGATTTCCGAGGACACAACGGGAACCGTCAATGTGCTGACCGTCGATGGTGTTTTGGATACCAGCACTTATCTGAAGCTGCGAGACTTCGTCATCAAGGCGGCACTGGACCAACCGCAAGCGGTCATCGTCGACGTCAGCGCGCTCGATGTCCCGGCGTCGTCCGCGTGGTCGGTGTTCACCAGCGCACGCTGGCATGTCAGCACCTGGCCCGACATCCCGATCGTCCTAGTGTGCGGGCATCGCGGACAACGTAAAACCATCACGCACGTCGGCGTGACGCGCTACGTGCCGGTGCACGCCACCGTCGAAGCGGCGTTGGCCGCTCTCACCGATGGTCAGCGCCCCCGGCGGCGGGCCCGCACCGAACTGCCCGCCGCACTTGTCAGCTTGCGTAGCGCGCGCATGTTTGTGGCCGAGTGGCTCGCGGATTGGTCCCACGACGGGCTCATCCCGGTGGCGACCATCGTTGTCAACGTCTTCGTCGAGAACGTGCTGCAGCACACGGCAGGCGGGCCGGTGCTGGTACTTGAATCCGACGGCAGGGCGGTAACCATCTCGGTGCAGGACCGCAGCTCGACACCAGCGGCCCGGCATGAGGATCCCCGCCGCGGCGGCGAGCAGGTCTCCGGCCTGGCGATCGTCTCGTCCGTGTGCCGCGCGTGGGGCAGCATCCCAACACCGACCGGCAAGACGGTGTGGGCGGTGGTTGGCCCTGAGAATCGGCTCTGACCGCGGGTAGTGTTCGGTTCGCGACGAGTTGTCGGCGGACGGGATGAAATGGAAACGAAGACGGACGAGTCATTCGAGGCCCTGCTTCGCTACATGAGGGATTCGCGAGGCTTCGATTTCACCGGGTACAAACGCGCCACGCTGATGCGGCGAGTTCGCCACCGCATGGCCCAGGCCGGCTATGACACTTTCGAAGAGTATCTCGACCTGCTGCAGGCCGGCTCCGACGAATTCGACGCTTTGTTCAACACCATCCTCATCAACGTCACCGCGTTCTTCCGCGACCCCGACGCCTGGGAGTACGTCTCGACCGATGTCATTCCTCGAATGCTGGCCGAACGCGGCCCCGATTCGCCGATTCGGATCTGGAGCGCCGGCTGCGCCTCCGGTCAGGAGGCCTACACGCTGGCCATGCTGCTCGCCGAGGCGCTCGGGCCGGATGCATTCCGGCGGCGGGTGAAGATCTACGCGACCGACATCGACGAGGAGGCACTCACCGAGGCGCGAGCCGCCAGCTACGACGCGAAAGCCATCGAGTCGGTGCCGCCAGAGCTGCTGGAGAAGTACTTTGACCAATCCAACGGCCGCTACATAGTTCACAAAGACTTGCGCCGCGCGGTGATCTTCGGTCGCAATGACTTGGTCAAAGATGCGCCCATCTCCCGGGTGGATCTGTTGGTGTGCCGGAACACATTGATGTACATGAACGCCGAGACGCAACGGAATGTTCTGGGACGCTTGCATTTTGCACTCGGCATCCAGGGCACGCTCTTTCTTGGTCACGCCGAGATGTTGCTGAGTCACACTGATCGGTTCTTGCCGTTGAACCTCAAACACCGAATCTTCCGTAAGGTGCCAGGGTCATCTGGCGGCGTGGAGCACTACGATCCCGCGGCGATGATGTACGAGCGACACGGCGATCTTCCCGGCCTGACCGCGGTGCGAGAGTTGGCTTTCCGCGCCAACCCGGTGGCCCAGATCGTGGTGACCGGCGAGGACACCGTGGCGATGATAAACCAGCAAGCCGAAGCCATGTTCGGGCTCTCGGCCCGCGATATCGGCCGGCTGCTGCGAGACCTGGAGGTCTCCTACCGGCCCGTCGAGTTGCGTGCTTATTTGGAACAAGCCAAGGTAGATCGCCGGTCCGCCCGGATCCAAGACGTCAAATGGCAGCGGCCGGGCGCAGAGCCTGTGTGGTTCGAAATCCACGTGAATCCGCTCATCGACGCCGAAAACGGGCTACTCGGCATCTCGATCGTATTCTTCGACGTCACCGCGACAAGGGCATTGTTGGACAAGGTGATTACGACCAACCGTCAGCTCGAGGCGGCCTACGAGGAGCTGCAGTCGACCAACGAAGAACTCGAGACGACAAACGAGGAATTGCAGTCGACGGTCGAGGAGCTGGAAACCACCAACGAAGAACTGCAATCCACCAACGAAGAACTCGAGACGATGAACGAGGAGCTGCAATCCACCAACGACGAACTGCACACCATCAACGACACCCTGGGCGAGCGCAGCGTCGAACTCGACGAGGCCCGTACCTTCCTGGACTCGCTGGTCGACTCCATCCACTTCGGCACGGTGGTCGTTGATCGCGAGATGCGAGTGGTGGTATGGAACCGTTGTTGCGAAGAGCTGTGGGGGCTCCGAGCTGATGAAACCACCGGCAAAGTCTTCACCAGTTTGGACATCGGGCTGCCGATGGAGTCGGTGCGGCCGCTGATCGGCAATGCGTTCGTGGATCCGGAAAATCCGGGCCAGTCGGTTGTCGAAGCCGTCAACCGCCGGGGCCGGCCTACTCAAATTCGAGTGACCTGCACCGGTTTTCAAGCCCCCGATGGCAGCGTGAATGGCGCACTGTTGCTGATGGACGCACAGCCCTGACATACCCCACGACGTACGCCCGTCGACGGCTATATCAGGAACCGGACAAGGCGACTATCGTGACCATATGTCCGCGACCGTAAGTAAAGTCACGACGCCGAACTTCGGGCGCATCGTGATGGTCGCGTCTCTCGGGGGGCCACACGCCATCACAACGGTGTTGGCCGCTCTTCCGGCGAGCTATCCCATACCAATCATCGTGGTGCAGCACCGCACCCGCATGCTTGATGGTAGCGACTTGCTCACCGTCATTCTGACCAATAAGACGCATCTTCCCGCACGACTAGCTCAAGCCGGCGCAGCGGCGGATCAGCCAGGGATCACCGTGGTGCCCGCACACACCGTCGCCACCATCGACGAATCGGGTAGGTGGGTGTTGGCTGAGGCCGCCAAGAACGCTCGGCCGGGTAACGCCCTGTTGATCAGTTCAGCCCGCTTTTCGCCGACCGTGGCGGTGATCTTGTCCGGCATGCTGGCTGACGGCGCCGATGGATGTCGCGCCGTCAAACGTCGAGGCGGCCGAGTGCTGGCTCAGGACCCGGCGACTGCACTGGCGTCCAGTATGCCCGCCAGTGCAATCGCTACAGGCTGCGCCGACTCCGTCTTGACGCTCGATCAGTTGGCCGATGCGCTGCTGGCCCTTCCCACCATGTCCGGAGCCGCAGAGTTGTCCGCGGTGTCGCGCGACGGCGGACCGCCTCAGCTGTAATGCTCTGGCCCGATGAGTTGGCGGGCCACGGCCACCACCGGTGTGTTCGAGGTCTGCGACAGCCTTTTGAGCAGTTCGAACGCCTGCACCGAGTCGATCTTGAACCGCTCCATGATCATGCCTTTGGCCTGGCCGATGATGTCGCGAGATGCCAGGGCACTGCGGAACTGCTCGTCGCGGCGAACCATATTCCACGCCAATGCGGTGTGGGTGGCCAGAATCAGCCCCACTTCCGCCGCTCGGTCGTCGAACGCACGTGGTCGTTCGGCGTAAAAGTTCAGCGCTGCCATGTCGTCCTTGTCGGCGAACAACTGGAACGTTATGACTGACCGGATCGGCGTCGCTTTGGCCGCCTCTCGACAGTAAGCCGGCCAACGCTTTTCGACAGCCAGATCGTTGATGCGGATGATGTGGTGTTGCCAGGCTGCCGAAAGGCACGGCCCCTGCTTGTGTCGTTGCTGGATTTCGTCGAGCAGCGCCGGGTAGCGGCCGGTCGCGGCTGCCGTTCGCACCTTCTTGTCGCGGGATGCGATGGTGATGCCGGCGTCCTGTGCACCTGGCATGGCGCTGACCGCACTTTCAGTCAGCTCCCGCAAGACCGTGTCAACGTCGGTGTTTGGCTGGTGCTGCAGGGTTTGCACCAACTCCGCGACTTCGCGGATGAGCCTGCTCGGTCGACTCACCGTCATCTGGCCTGCTCCGATCTTCTGCTTAGATCGCGATGTCGCGATTCTCCTCCGCTCCGGCAAACGGGGCAACGGTCGAGGTGCCGCCCTTCGCCGCTAGCACCTTCTAGTATTCGGTCGATACTTGCGGCTACCTACGAAGGAGATGGTGTGCGGTTCAGCTACGCGGAGGCGATGACGGACCCGACGTTCTACGTTCCGCTGGCGAAGGCGGCCGAGGCGGCTGGCTACACCAGCATGACGATTCCCGACAGCGTGGCCTACCCGTTCGAGTCGGACTCCAAGTATCCGTACACACCCGACGGCAACCGTGAATTCCTGGACGGCAAAGCGTTCATCGAGACCTTCGTGTTGACCGCTGCCTTGGGCGCGGTGACGTCCACGCTGAGGTTCAACTTCTTCGTCCTCAAGCTTCCGATCCGGCCGCCGGCTCTGGTGGCCAAGCAGGCCGGATCGCTGGCAGCACTAATCGGCAACCGGGTGGGCCTCGGCGTCGGGACCAGCCCGTGGCCCGAGGACTACGAGTTGATGGGTGTCCCGTTTGCCAAGCGCGGCAAGCGGATTGACGAGTGCATCGAAATCATCCGTGGCCTGACCACCGGAGACTACTTCGAGTTCCACGGCGAGTTCTACGACATACCCAAAACGAAGATGACTCCCGCTCCGACACAGCCGATCCCGATCCTGATCGGCGGCCACGCCGACGCCGCGCTGCGGCGCGCGGCCCGCGCCGACGGCTGGATGCACGGCGGCGGCGACCCGGAAGAACTCGACCGACTCCTCGAACGGGTCAAGCAGCTTCGCGAAGAAGAAGGAAAGAACGGCCCGTTCGAGATTCACGTGATCTCGGTTGACGGCTTCACCCTCGATGGAGTCAAAAGACTGGAGGACAAGGGCGTCACCGATGTCATCGTGGGCTTTCGGATTCCTTACATCATGGGGCCCGACACCGAGCCGCTCGACACCAAGATCCGTAACCTGGAGAAGTTCGCCGAGAGGGTGATCGCGAAAGCCTGACGGCTAGAGCGGATCCCACACCGGAGCCCGCTTCTCCTGATGCGCTTTGGCGGCCTCGATCGGGTTGTTGGTGAACCCGCTCAGGATCTGGGTGCGGTTCTCGATCTCCATGGCGTGCCGCAGGCTTGGCGCGTCCAGCGCGGTGTTGAGGCCGATCTTGGTCTGCCAGACCCCGTAGGCATTGTTCGCCACGATCGAGCGGGCCATCGTAAGCGCCGCGGTCATCAACTCATCCGGCGCCACCACCTCGTGCACCAACTTGATCCGGTACGCCTCGTCGGCGTCGATGATGCGGCCGGTCAACATCAGCTCCCGCGCCACCCCGGCTCCGACGATCTTCGGCAGCAGGTAGCTGGTGCCCATATCCATCGACGAGAACCCTGCCTTGATGAAGACCGAACCGAAGCGGGCTTCCTGCGAGGCGATGCGGATGTCACAGTGCAGCGCAAACGCCAGCCCCCCGCCGACCGCGACGCCGTTGACCGCGGCGATCACCGGTATCGGTAGCTCGTAGAGCCGGGTGTACAGATCGGCCAGCCGAACTTGGGAGTCGTAGTTGATCTTGAACGGCGGGGTATGTGGCGCCGGCTTCGTCCAGGGTTCCCCAGTGCCGCTCAGGTCGGCGCCGGCGCAGAACCCGCGTCCGGCGCCGGTCAGGATCGCCGCCCGGAATTCCCCTGTACCGAGCACATCCAACACGTCGTCCATGGCGTCGATCAGCGACCCGTCGATGGCGTTCAATCGGCTGGGCCTGTTCAAGGTAACGGCCGCGATGTCGTCCTCGAGCGTTGTCAATTCCACTGCAGTCATGAAGCAAACCTAGACCTGCACATCGGTCATGAATGCTTGGCGAACCACTCGGCCTGCATCGCCAGCAGCCCCAACGCCGGCAACTGCGGTGTGTTCGGATCGAGTTCGCGATAGCGCTGGTAAACGTTGACCACGACGCGTTCGGCGTCCAGCCAGTTGGCGTACTCGCCGAGGTCGATGCCGTCGGCCGCCTCGACGAACGACAGTCCCTTGTGGTAAGCGGCTTCAGCTTGTTCGGCGACATGCACAAGGTACCCGCGCACCGCGCGGATTCCGTCGGCGTCGGTGACCGGGCCATGCCCCGGCACCACCGTCGGCGCGTCCAACGCGATCATCGCGTCGCAGGCAGCGACCCAGTTCGCCATCGGACCGGCCCACACGATCGGCGTGCAGCCGATGAACAGCAGATCCCCGGCGAACAGCACCCCGGCGTCCGGTACGTGCACCACCGAGTCCGCGGCGGTATGCGCCGGGCCGAGATTGCGCAAGCGCACTTCGCGGCCGCCGACTTCGATGCTGAGCTGGTCGTCGAAGGTCTGGTCGGCGTTGCGCACGGTGATGCCGCCGAAGTCGAAGGGGCCGAACCGTTCTCGCAGATATCCGGTCGCGACCGGACCCAGGTCGGCGGTCTGGGTCATTACCAGCATTTCGGGCGGCATGCCGTGGGCGATCTCCTCGGCGGTGCCCTTGGCGGCGATCACTCGGACCGACGGGTCCAGCAGCTGGTTGCCGTGGGTGTGGTCGCCGTTGGAGTGGGTGATCAGCGCGTCGGTGATCGGCGCGCGGTCGGTGATGGGCGCCATCGCAGCCAGCATTTCGCGGGTCAGCGCCAGGTCGAACAGGGTGTCGACCAGTAGCGACGCGCCGTCGCCGGCGACCAGCCCGGCGTTGCTCCAGCCGTATCCGCCGTCCGGCAGCATCCACGCCCAGACCCGGTCGGCGACCTCGTGCAACCCCCGGGTGTACGGGATTTTCGCCGGCGCCGGGTTGACCCGGTTGGCGGCGCGGACGGCGTCCGGGTTAGGTCGTGCCGGAAGAGGTTGTGGCGCCGGGGTTTTACGGACAGTTTGGCGAGTCTCGCCCAGCCCCTGAACTTTGAGGGTGACGACGTCTCCGTCGTGCAGCCAGCCGCGGAAAGATTCCGGTGCCGTCGGATCGAGGTGCTCGACCAGTGTGCAGGTTGGTACGGTGCCGGAACCGAAGACGTCGCCGGGCGTGAGCATTACGCCGCGTGAGGCGTAGGCGATCACCTCGGCGAAGGTCCAGTCCATCGCCGCGGTCGACCCGGAACCGATCACGGTGTCGTTGACCAGTGCGGTCACGTCAAGATTCAGCCTGTCGCCGCGCCGATACGGTTCCAGTTCGTCGGGTGTGACCAGATAAGGGCCCAGGGTGACGCCGCTGTCCTTGCCTTTGGCCTGTCCGATCGCCAGTTGGCCTTCGAGCTGTTGCAGATCACGAGCCGACCAGTCGTTGAAAATCGTGTAGCCGATGATCGCCTGTCCGGCTTCGGCTACCGACAGGTCTTTGCCTACCACGCCGATGACCGCTGCGATCTCCAATTCGAAGTCTTGCCAAGCGCTACCGGGCGCCATCGGTGCGTCGTCGTAGGGGCCGAGAACCGTGGATGGGCACGCGAAGTAGAACGCCGGAATGCGGTACCAGGTATCCTTGAGCACTCGGCCGCCGCCCATCGCCGCTTGGCAGTTGCGCATGTGGTCGAGGAAACACAGGCTGTCGCGGATCGATGGCGGCCGCGGAATCGGCGCCGCGAGCGTGACCTGCTCGAGTGGCACGGCGGGCGCCGAACGCAGCGCCTCGTCTCCCGCTTCTTTCAGCGCGGCGGCGCCCTGTCTGATCAGTTCGAGGAGGCTTACACCCGGCGCGACCGGGTGGATCGCGTCACCGGAAAGCACCCCTACCCGCTCCCCGCTGGTGTCCTTGAAGGTAACCCATTTCATTCCCGCACCACCTCACTCGGTTCCTTATCGGGTCGCAACCCACGCCAGCTGGGCTGGCGCAGCCGACCGTCTGATGTCCACTCGCTGTACCGGACTTCGCCCACCAGCGTCGGCTGCACGAACGTCACGCCTTTAGCATCGCGCGCGGGAAGCGCTGCGTTGAAAGGTGATTCGTCGGTGTGCAACGGCGCGAGCGTTTTCTTCAGGTTGGCCAGGTCCCGTTCGGTGAACCCAGTGCCGACCCGCCCGGCGAAATGCAGTCCGCCCTGCGCCGGAATGCCGATCAGCAGCGAGCCGATGCCGCTGGTGCGACCGCCTTCGCCGGCGCGCCATCCACCGATCACGACTTCCTGGCTGTTCCAGTATTTGTCCTTTATCCATGACGCCGAACGGCGGCCCGGCTGATAGGTGGAGTCGCGTTTCTTCGCGATCACGCCTTCCCACTGGTGTTTTCGGGCGAAGTCGAGTGCCTCGGCGCCGTCGCCAGGCATCAGCTCCGGAACGATCAGACCGCCGCCGGCGGCCAAGGTCTGCAGCAGCTGCCGCCGATCGCGGTAGCGGGCCCGCAGCAATGACCGGCCGTCAAGGTACAGCAGGTCAAACGCCCAGAATTCGATGCGGGTGGATCGCGCCCGGTTTTGCATTTCGCCGAATCTCGGCACGCCGGAATCATCGAGGGCGACGACCTCCCCGTCGAGAACGACGTGGTGGTCGGCGAGATCGGCTGCGATGGACCTTAATTGGGGATATTCCTGGGTGACGTCGCGTCCGCTGCGCGATCGCAGTCGCATGCTGCCGTGGTCGGCCTCGACAAGCAGCCGGTAGCCGTCCCACTTGCCCTCGAATGCCCACTGCGATGCTTTCAGGTTCGCCACCGAACCGTGTGTGGTGAGCATCGGGGCCAGCTCGTCGAATTGGAAAACCTTCTGGTCTTTCATCCGATGCGCCAGCCACTGGTCGCCGTTGGTCTGTATCAGCGCGTAGCGCCCGGAGATCCGCTGGCCGTGCAAAGTGACGATGACTTCGCCTTTTTCACCGGGATCGCGGAACTTCTCTGCGTCATAGGTGCCGGAATCCCAGATCACGACTTTGCCGCCGCCGTACTCCCCTTTCGGGATGGTGCCTTCGAAGCTGCCGTACTCCAGCGGATGGTCCTCGGTATGAACCGCCAGATGGTTGACCGCGGTGGTTTCGGGCAGGTTCTTCGGCACCGCCCAGGAGACGAGAACGCCGTCGCGTTCGAGGCGGAAGTCGTAGTGCAGCCGACGGGCGTGGTGCTCCTGAATAACAAAAGTATTGCCGTGGCCGACAGCCGGTTTGGTACTCGGCACCGGCTCTGGCGTTTTCGACGCATCGCGCATACTGCGGTATTTGGTCAGCCGATCCGGGGTTCGCACGCCCGCGTCCAGCGGCGCCAGCAGATCCCCGTCGCGCTCGACCCTTTTCAGCACTTCGTCGTAGGTGAGATGGCGAAGCTTCCTGTCGTCAAGCTCCGCCCAGCTGCGCGGCGCGGCAACCGTCGGATGTTCGCGTCCGCGGAGCGAGTACGGCGCGATGGTGGTCTTCGCGCCGTTGTTCTGGCTCCAATCCAGGAACACCTTGCCCGCTCGCAGACTCCTGGTCATGGTGGAGGTGACCAGCTTGGGCATTGACTTCTCCAGTTGCTGCGCAACACGTTTGGCCAACACCACCGCGCCCCGGCTACTCACCGGCTTGTCCAGCGGGCTGTAGAGGTGCAGCCCCTTGCTGCCGCTGGTAAGCGGAAACGTTGTGAGCCCGATATCGGTCATCAGCTCGCGAACAGCGCGGGCCACCTCGGCGAGCTGGGCCATCGTCACGCCCTCGCCGGGGTCGAGGTCGAATACCAGGCGAGTCGCCGGACCGGGCTTGAATGCTTCGCCTTTGCGCGTCCACTCTGCTTCGAAGCGCCACTGCGGCACATGTACCTCGAGTGCGGCCTGCTGCGCGATCCACGCCAGCCCGTCGACGCTGTCGATGATCGGGTAGGTAGTCGTTCCAGATCGGTGCGTGACGCTGGCCCGGGGCAACCAGTCGGGCGCGGAGGAGGCCAGCTGCTTTTCGAAGAACGACGGCTGGTCCACACCGTTGGGCCAGCGTTTGCGGGTGGCTGGGCGGCCGGCAATGTGCGGCACCATCACCTCGGCGATTCCGGTGTAGTAATCGAAAACGTCGGCTTTTGTCGTTCCTGTTGCCGGGTAGAGCACCTTGTCGGCGTTGGTCAACTTCACCCGCGGCGCCATAGCAGTCAACCTAACGTGACAAAGGACACGAAGGCGTTAGTCCGTCGATCACACCGGGCACGCACACCGGATGCGGTGGCAAAATCCGCATCGACGATCCGCAGTCAGAATCGCTGACCCGATTGACGACCATCGAAGGCAACAACCCCGACGCCTTGTTGGGACATGAAATCTTTGCCGAATTACGGGTGATTCCCGCCTTTGCAGAGCGCCTCAGCGACATGATTGCGAGCATCGATGAACACGGTGTGCTACCCACACTGCGCCGGGCGTTGCGAGACGATGCGCGGGAGTTGGTGCGGCGATGAACTCCCAGGGACTAAAAGTTGTGGGTGAATTCGACCCGGCGCCGATCACCAGGTTGCTCTGTGACGCCGATGACAACCTCTTTCCTTCCGAGAAACCGGCGTTCGCCGCCTCGGTCGAGGTGATCAATCGTTTTCTGGCCAGGTTCGGCGTGCCGGCCCCCTTCACCGCGGAGGAGCTGCGCAAGCAAGCCGTTGGAAAAAACTTTCGCAGCACCGCTCTGGACCTGGCTGCGCTCAGCGGAGTGCCCATGGAGCAGACGCTGGCACACGGCCGTCCCGCCGCCGTCGTCGCTTCGGACGCCGATGCGGCATCCGGTCGCGCGTTGTGCGCCGACGAACTCGAGCAATGGGTGCGCCAAGAGCGCGAGCAGGTCACCGCGCATTTGGCCGCCACGCTGAAGCCGGATCCGCAGGTGCTTGCGCCACTGGAAGCCCTCGGGTCTCGGTATGCATTGACGGCGGTCAGCTCCAGTGCCACCAAGCGGCTGGACGCCTGTTTCACCGCCACCGGGCTGGATCCGCTCATCCCGGCGGCGCTGCGCTACAGCGCGGAAGATTCCTTACCGGTGCCGACCAGCAAGCCCAATCCCGCGGTGTATCTGTATACCGGGCAGGTCATGGACGTCGGCGCAGACCAGGGCCTGGCCATCGAAGACTCGGTGCCCGGCGTCAAATCCGCAGTCGCGGCCGGTTACCTCACCGTCGGCAACCTCATGTTCGTGCCGGCCGACGAACGCCGTTGCCGCAGTGCGGAATTAATCGATGCTGGTGCGATCGCAATAACCGACTCGTGGCGCGCTCTCGCCGATGCCCTGATGGCGGCGCGCCTGGCGCGATGAACCTGAACAACGCAGCACTGTCCAGGCTGCCGATCGCCGGGCCGAGCTATGACCGCAGCAGCATCAGCGTCGGTATCGCGCACATCGGCGCCGGTCACTTTCACCGGGCGCATCAGGCCATGTACATCGACCGGTTGCTGCAACAGGGCCTGGCGCGCGAGTGGGGCATCTGCGGGGTGGGCGTGCTGCCCGCCGACTGGCCGATGCGCGAAGTCCTGCGTGACCAGGACGGGCTCTATACGCTGATCTCGCAGAACCCCGACGGCAGCCGGGACGCACAAGTGATCGGCTCGATCATCGACTACCGCTACGCGCCCGAAGATCCGCAGGGAGCGCTCGAGGTGCTGGCCGCGCCATCCACCCGGATCATTTCGCTGACCATCACCGAGGGCGGCTACCGCGACCCCGACGGGCCCGCATTCGCGTTGATCACCCAGGCGCTGGCCAGGCGCAGAGACCTCGGCATCGCCGCACCGACGATTGCGTCGTGCGACAACATCGAGAGCAACGGTGAGATCGCCCGGCGAGTCGTGCTCGCGAATGCCGAACGCCGGGATCCCGGACTCGCCGAGTGGGTGGCCGAATGCGCCCGATTCCCGAGTTCGATGGTGGACCGGATCACCCCCTCCACCACACCGGAGATGGCTGCGGAGGTGCAACGCGATTTCGGTGTCGCCGACCGGTGGCCGGTGCTGACCGAGGCGTTCGCCGCCTGGGTGATCGAAGACGACTTCGCTGACGGCAGGCCGCCGTTGGAGCAGGCGGGCGTGCTGCTGGTCGACGATGTCCGACCCTACGAGTTGATGAAGCTACGGCTGCTCAACGCCGGGCACCAGTGCCTGTGCTACTTCGCCCGTCTGTGCGGATTCGAGTTCGTCCACGACGCGGCGCGTGATCCGTTGTTTGCCGAATTCTTGCTCGCCTATTTCGACTTCGAGGCCATCCCCACGCTGGCGCCGGTGCCCGGCATCGACCTGCATGACTACAGCCGCACGCTGATCGAGCGATTCGCCAACCCAGGCGTGCGTGACACGGTCGCACGCCTGTGCGCCTATTCCTCGGATCGCATCCCGAAATGGCTGGTTCCCGTCATACGCCACAACCTTTTCAGCGATGGGCCAGTCCGACTGGCGGCGGCGACGGTGGCCAGCTGGGCCCGTTACGCCGAGGGCGTCGACGAGCAGGGCGAGCCGATCGACGTGGTGGACCAGCTGGCGGACTCGTTGGTGCCGATCGCCCGGTCGCAGCACGCGAATCCCACCGCCTTCATCGAGATCACCGCGGTGTTCGGGGATCTGGCCCGCCATCCTCGCTTCGTCGAGGCATACCGCTGGGCGCTGGATTCGTTGCACCACAACGGAGCTCGGGCGACGATGGCAGCTTTACTGCGATGACCCGCGGGCTGGTGATCGGCGAAGCGCTGATCGACGTCGTCGAGCGCGACGGGCAGGTCGTCGCTGAGCATGTCGGCGGGAGCCCGCTCAACGTCGCCGCCGGGCTGGCGCGGCTGGGCCGCGACGTCGACTTCCTGACTCACATCGGCGAAGACCCAGCTGGCCGGCGAATCGCTGATTACCTCAATGCTGCAGGGGTGCAACTGCTTTCGGGAAGCCAGACCGCTGCCCGGACGGCGACGGCGCGACTGGCTGTGGGCGAAGACGGCTCGGCCAGCTATGTGTTCGATCTGGACTGGCAGCTTTCCGGTACACCGATGGTGACGCCGCCGCTGTTCGTGCACGCCGGATCGATTGCCGCCGTGCAGGAACCGGGCTGTCGGGTGGTCGCGGCGCTCGTCGACACCTACCGCGTCTCGGCCACGGTCACCTTCGACCCCAATGTGCGCCCATCGCTGATCATCGACCGGGATCTGGCCCGCGAACGTATCGAGCACCTCGTCGAGCGCAGCGACATCGTGAAGGTCAGCGAGGAGGATCTGCGCTGGATCGACCCCGAGCGTCCGCCTGACCGGACTGCGCGAGCCTGGTTGGCGTTGGGTCCGGCGATCGTCGCGGTGACGATGGCTGACCGGGGGGCGGCGGCGGTCTGCGCGGCCGGCGAAGTGCGGGTGCCGGCCCGACCGGTGCAGGTGGTCGACACCGTCGGCGCCGGCGACGCGTTCACGGTCGGCCTGATCGACGCGCTGTGGCAACAAGGCTTGTTGGGCGCCGAGCGACGTGCGGAGCTCGCCGGGATGGATCTGGATGCGCTGACGGCCGCACTCGAGGTCGCCAGCAACGCGGCGGCGCTTACGGTGGGCCGGGCGGGTGCTGACCTGCCGGATCGGGCCGCGTTGGACACCGCCGCTGCGGCGCGTCGTAGTTGAGCGCTTATCCGGATGCCCGTATGGGCATACTGGCTTCATGCGTTCGATCTGGAAGGGTTCGATCTCCTTCGGGCTGGTCAACGTCCCGGTCAAGGTGTACAGCGCGACCGAGGACCACGACATCAAGTTTCATCAGGTGCACGCCAAGGACAACGGCCGCATCCGGTACAAGCGCGTGTGCGAGGTATGCGGCGAAGTCGTCGAGTACCGCGATATCGCGCGGGCGTACGAGTCCGACGACGGCCAGACGGTGATCATCACCGACGACGACATCGCGACGCTGCCCGAAGAGCGCAGCCGGGAAATCGAGGTGCTGGAATTCGTCCCGGCCGGTGACCTCGACCCGATGATGTACGACCGCAGCTACTTCCTCGAGCCGGAGGGCAAGTCAACCAAATCTTATGTGCTGCTTGCTAAGACATTGGCCGAGACCGACCGGGTGGCGATCGTGCATTTCGCTCTGCGCAACAAGACCCGGCTTGCGGCGTTGCGGGTCAAGGATTTCAGCAAGCGCGAGGTGATGGTGATCCACACGCTGTTGTGGCCCGACGAAATCCGCGACCCCGACTTCCCGGTGCTGGACAAGAAGGTCGAGATCAAACCGGCCGAGCTGAAAATGGCCGGGCAGGTGGTCGAGTCGATGGCCGATGACTTCAACCCGGACCGCTATCACGACGACTACCAGGAACAGCTGCACGAGCTGGTGCAGGCCAAACTCGAAGGCGGGGAAGCATTCACCACCGAAGAGCAGCCTAAAGAGCTCGACGAGACCGAAGATGTCTCCGATCTGCTCGCCAAACTCGAGGCCAGCGTGAAGGCGCGGTCGGACGGGGAGAAGTCGTCGCCGAAGAAGACCGCCGACAAGGCACCGGCCAAAAAGGCTGCGGCTAAAAAGGCTGCAGCCAAAAAGGCGGCTGCTAAAAAGGCACCGGCTAGAAAGGCACCGGCCAGGGGTTAAAACGGGGGTGGCTCGTCGGGGTCGCCGGAGGGCGCTGCGCGAGCGTAGGCACGTTGTCGGGCCAGCCTGTCGTTGCGATTACGGGTGCGCTCTGCGGTGATGCGCTGCGATCGCTGCTGAGCGCGAGTGCGCCGCCGGGTGGGCATCATCGCGGTGCGTTCGCCGTGGCGGTCGTCGGATGTCGGTGCAGTTTTTGGCAGATCGCCGGTGGGCACCGTCAACGCCGGAAAAAGGATCGCGCTGCCGGGGCTGGTGACATAGGTCTGCCCGGACGGCAGCGTCCAGACGACCGTACCGTCGGCCAGCTGCTTGTCCCGCCATCCCCAAAAAGTCTTGAGCAGGTGGTGTTTTCGGCATACGCATTTCAAGTTTGACGGATGGGTAGGCCCGCCGTCGGCGTACGGGATGGTGTGATCGATGTCGCAATACACCGCGGGCTGATCACAACCTGGGGCGCGACAAGTCAGATCCCGGCACCGGACAAACTCGGCCAACTTAGTCGACGGGATGTAGTGCGGCTCGGCCGCCAGCGGGATAGTCAACGGCTGCAGCGAAGCCGACTTGGCCAGTTCAGCGACCACCTCAGCTGGTAGCAGCTTGTCCGCGTCGGCCATATACCCCGGCGCCGTCCCGTTGCCATCGACACTGGCCTGATCGGCGACCACGTGGATCACCACACTGCGGCTCCGCATGCGGCCCCGCGTCTCAATGCAATCCGAGTCGCCGCAAGTACACATCAGCCGGTCGGCGCCGGCGACCAAGACGCCCAGCGCATCGGCGCGCCGCTGCGCCTTCGTCCGCGGGTCGGCCTCACATACCGTGCCTGCCAACTCATCCAACCGGCGATCCAGCGCCTGACCGGTACTGGCGAACACACTGCCGTACACCTCGGCGAAACCGGGCGCCGACTCCGACACATTCAGGTAGCGGTCCTTGACCTCTTTGTTGGTCCGACGAATCGCGTCCCGATCGACTTGGGCGACGATGGTATCCACCCGCATCGCCAGATTGCCCCGGGTGAGCGACGGCCACCGCGGGGCGCGCACCGCCAACTGCGCATCAACCGCCGCCAGCGCCTTATCGTCGGTGATCAGCGCGGTGCGATAGGCGATCACGCTGAACATCGCGTAGTTGATGTCGCCGGCAGCCAGGCAGTCCCCCACCTTGGGCAGTCGCTCCCGCATGATTTCGGCGGCCGACATGTAGCTCGACGCCAGTGCCCGGCTGATCCGCAGCCCGGCAGCAAGCTCGGCGACCATCGCGTCCCACAAGTCGGCGACCCATTCCGCGCGATCGCCGTACTGGCGATGTCGCAGCCGCATCAGGTCGGCGATTGCATTCAGTCGCGCCGCCGTGGCCTGTGTTTCGGCTCGCGCGGTCGCTTGCGCCCGCTCGAGCAACGCAGCCGACTCGCCCGTCGTCGACAACTTCAACGCCTCGAACATGTGTGCGATTGTAGCAGCATCCACTGACGGCCTTTTGACAAGGTCGTGTTATTCACAGCGGCCACGGTGGAAAGGGTGGACTCAAGGCAACAGCCGCGCGACGGACCGCGGTCGCCCTGACAAGAAAAACTAGAACGTGTTTCAAAATGGGGTTCCGCCACCGCGGCCGCCTTGTTACGGTGACGCCCGTGATCCTGGACAAATTCCGACTCGACTCTCAAGTCGCCGTCGTCACCGGCGGCGGCCGCGGCCTCGGCGCAGCCATCGCGCTGGCCTTCGCGGACGTCGGCGCCGACGTCGTCATAGCCTCGCGCACCCAATCCGAACTAGACGCCGTCGCCGAGAAAGTCCGCGCCGCGGGGCGCCGGGCGCACGTCGTCGCCGCGGACCTGGCCCACCCGGAAGCGACAGCAGAGCTGGCCGGCCAGGCTGTCGAAGCCTTCGGCCGGCTGGACATCGTCGTCAACAATGTCGGTGGCACCATGCCCAACGCGCTGTTGAACACGTCGACGCAGGATCTCAAGGCCGCGTTCACTTTCAACGTCGCCACCGCCCACGCGTTGACGATCGCCGCGGCGCCGTTGATGCTCGAGCACGGCGGCGGCAGCATCATCAACATCACCTCGACGATGGGACGGGTGGCCGGCCGCGGCTTCGCCGCCTACGGCACCGCCAAGGCCGCACTCGCGCACTACACGCGACTGGCCGCGCTGGACCTGTGCCCACGGATCCGGGTCAACGCCATCGCGCCGGGGTCGATCGCCACCTCGGCGTTGGACATCGTCGCATCCAACGACGAGTTGCGCGAGCCGATGGAAAAGGTGACGCCGATGCGCCGCCTCGGCGAGCCCGACGAGATCGCAGCCGCCGCAGTGTATTTGGCCTCACCTGCGGGCGCCTACCTGACCGGCAAGGTGCTCGAAGTCGACGGCGGCATCACCTTTCCCAATCTCGACCTACCGATTCCGGACCTGTGAGCGGAACTATGAGCAAAGCCATTCGGGTCGTTCAAATCGGCACCGGCAACGTCGGCGTCCATGCGTTGAGAGCACTGATCACCAATCCGGAGTTCGAGCTCACCGGGGTGTGGGTGTCGTCGGAAGCCAAGGCCGGTAAAGACGCCGGAGAGCTTGCCGGGCTTAAAGATTCGACCGGCATCACCGCAACCACCGACTTGGACGCGGTGCTGGCCACCAAGCCGCAGTGCGCGGTCTACACCGCGATGGCCGACAACCGGTTGCCCGACGCGCTCGAGGATTACCGGCGCATCCTGGCAGCTGGGGTTAACGTCGTCGGCAGTAGCGCGGTCTTCCTGCAGTACCCGTGGCAGGTGCTTCCAGAGGAGATGCTCGAGCCGATCGAAGATGCTGCGCGAGAAGGTAATTCGAGTCTGTTCGTCAATGGTATCGATCCCGGCTTCGCCAACGACTTACTGCCGCTGGCGCTGGCGGGCACCTGCCAGAACATTCAGCAGATCCGCTGCATGGAAATCGTCGACTACGCCACCTATGACAGCGCGACGGTCATGTTCGACGTGATGGGCTTCGGCAAGCCGATCGATGAGATCCCGATGCTGCTGCAACCGGGCGTGCTGAGCCTGGCCTGGGGATCGGTGGTGCGCCAACTCGCCGCCGGGCTGGGCCTCGAACTCGACACCGTCGAAGAGATGTACGTGCGCGAACCCGCGCCCGAGGCTTTCGATATCGCCTCCGGCCATATCGCCAAGGGCAGTGCCGCCGCGCTGCGGTTCGAGGTGCTCGGATTGGTCAACGGCGATCCGGTCGTCGTCCTGGAGCATGTCACCCGGCTGCGGCACGACCTGTGCCCGGACTGGCCGCAGCCCGCTCAGCCTGGCGGCTCCTACCGCATCGAGATCACCGGCGAACCGTCGTACGGCGTCGATGTCTGCTTGAGCAGCCCCAACGGCGACCACAACCACGCCGGGCTGGTAGCCACCGCGATGCGGGTGGTCAACGCCATCCCCGCTGTGGTCAACGCCCCGCCTGGAATCCGCACCACGCTGGACCTGCCGCTGGTCACCGGGCGAGGCCTTTACGCCGCGGGATAAGCATTTCGGCTAACCTAACTTTCTTATTCGCCAGACGAAAGTGGGTTAGGTGACGCAGGAAACCCGCGCCCGGTTCAAAACGGGCTGGTATCTGCTCGGCCCCGCATTCGTCGCCGCGATCGCCTATGTCGACCCGGGCAACGTAGCCGCCAACGTCAGCGCCGGTGCGCAGTTCGGCTTCTTGCTGCTGTGGGTCATCGTCATCGCCAACGTGATGGCCGGCCTGGTGCAGTACCTGTCGGCGAAGCTCGGCCTGGTAACCGGACGCTCGCTGCCGGAAGCAGTCGCAGCGCAGCTGAGCCGACGGGCCCGGCTGGCCTACTGGGCGCAGGCCGAGGTAGTCGCGATGGCCACCGACGTCGCCGAGGTGATCGGCGGGGCGATCGCGCTGCGCATCCTGTTCGGACTGCCGCTGCTGATCGGCGGGGTGATCACCGGAGCGGTGTCGCTGCTGCTGCTGCGAATCCAAGACCAACGCGGTCAGCAGTTGTTCGAGCGCGTCATCACCGGATTGCTGCTGGTGATCGCGATCGGCTTCACGGCGAGCTTCTTTGTCACAACGCCGCCGCCCGATGCCGTCATCAGCGGGCTGGTGCCTCGATTTCGTGGGAAGGAAAGCGTGCTGCTCGCGGCCGCGATCCTCGGCGCGACGGTCATGCCGCACGCGCTGTATCTGCACTCCGGGTTGTCCCGCGACCGGCACGGCCATCCCGAGCCGGGACCGCACCGTCGTCGACTATTGCGCGTCACCCGGGTGGACGTCGGGCTGGCGATGGTGGTCGCCGGGGCAGTGAACGCCGCCATGTTGCTGATCGCTGCGCTCAACATGCGGGAGCACGGCCGCACCGGCACCATCGAGGGCGCTTATGCGGCCGTGCACGACACGGTGAACCCGACGATCGCGGTGTTCTTCGCAATCGGGCTACTGGTTTCGGGTTTGGCCTCGGCATCGGTGGGCGCCTACGCCGGCGCGATGATCATGCAGGGGCTGCTGTACCGGTCGATTCCGATGCTGGTCCGTCGGATGGTGACGCTGGCGCCCGCGCTGGTGATCCTGGCCCTTGGTTTCGACCCGACCCGAACGCTGGTGCTGTCACAGGTCGTGCTGTCGTTCGGCATTCCGTTCGCGCTGCTTCCGTTGGTCCGGCTGACCAGTGACCGGGCGCTGATGGGAGCCGACGCCAATCACCGCATCACGAGCGCGATCGGGTGGGCGGTCGGCGTGCTGATCAGCCTGCTCAACGCGGTGCTGATCTACCTCACCATAAGTGGCTCGACATAGGCCACACAGCGGTTTGCGGCGCTACCGGCGGGCGCAGCTTCAGCAGCTCGTCCAGCAGCTCGTCCATTTGACTTACCGGCGGCAGCGCTCCACCTCGCTTGCGGTACGCGCTACGAACGCTGGCCAGCAGTCGCAATTCGCGCTCGATCGTGTCCCGATCCCGCGTGCTGTCATCTACCGAAGCGTCCATTGAGTAATCCTTGCACCGAGACGTTGGCACCAACAGCAGGACGCGCCGGAATTAACCTTGCGGTCATTGCCCGATCAGATCACTGTGTCGGTGTCGCCGTCCAGGAGTTGTTGGGGGACTTGGCCGAACAGGTAGCGTCCGGCGACTTGGTCCAGTGTAAGCGTCCAGATGACGTCGTACCGATCATCGGGCCACACGCTGGGGACGGCGAGACGGGTCGAAACGATCTCGGTCAAGGCCCCATTGAACCCCAGGACCTGCGACAGCGACGGGTAATCGCCCCTGCGTCGGCCAAATGCTTCGCTTCGCTAACATCGAAGCCGTGACGGTGCGACGTCATACCTATTTCGCGTACGGGTCCAACCTGTGCGTGCGGCAGATGGCGCAACGTTGCCCCGACGCCGTCGATCCACGCCATGCCATCTTGGTCGACCACGATTGGTTGATCAATCAGCGCGGAGTTGCCACCGTCGAGCCGTTCGACGGCACCGCGGTGCACGGGGTCGTCTGGCAGCTTTCCGGTCACGATCTGGCCACCTTGGACAGCGCAGAAGGCGTGCCGCAGCGCTACCGACGTGACCAGCTGACCGTGCACACCGACGACGGACCCGCAGATGCCTGGGTCTACATCGACCACCGGGTCGATCCGGGTCCGCCGCGACCCGGCTACCTGGAACGCATCATCGACGGAGCAGTGCATCATGGGTTGCCGCAGCGCTGGATCGACTTTTTGCGCCGATGGGATCCAGCTCGGTGGCCGCGCCCACGATCGCGGTCATCAACGCCTGCGCCACAATCGCTTTCCGAGCTGCTATCCGAGCCGGGCGTAACCGAGGTCAGCCGGTTGCGGTCGCGCTTCGGGTTTCTTGCCATCCACGGCGGCGGCCTGGAAGAGATGACCGACGTGATCGCCGAACGTGCGGCCGACGCGGCCAACGCGTCGGTGTATCTGGTGCGCCATCCCGACCGCTATCCACATCACTTGTCGTCGGCCCGCTTTCGAGCTGACCAGTCGGCCCGACTCGCGGAATTTCTCGACCACGTCGACATCGCGATCTCGCTGCACGGATACGGGCGGATCGGGCGGGCCACGCAGCTGTTGGCCGGCGGCAGTAACCGCGCGCTGGCCGCTCACGTCGCCGGCCACCTCGATCTGCCCGGGTATCAGGTCGTCACCGAGATCGACCAGATCCCCATCGAGCTACGCGGGCTGCATCCGCACAACCCGGTCAACCGCACGCGCGACGGCGGCACTCAGCTGGAGTTGCCGACCCGGGTCCGGGGCATCAGCCCACGCAGCCCGCTCCCCGGCGACGACGGATTGTCACCGGTGACTTCCGCTTTGGTGCAAGGCCTGGTAGCCGCCGCACACTCTTGGAAATTGCGTTCTAACTAACCGATCGGAGTTGGCTGATGGCCGCAGACACGTCGCGTGGGTTTCGCTTTTCGATAGGGATCCACAGCGCGAAGTCGAGCACTGCGTTACAGGAAAAGGCAAGGCGGCTGGAGGATTTCGGATTCGACGTCCTTCACCTGCCCGACCATCTCGGCGCGCCGGCGCCGTTTCCGGTGCTGACCGCGATCGGGGCGGCCACCTCGACCGTGCGGCTGGGGACCTACGTGCTCAACGCATGCTTTTACAAGCCGGCCCTGTTGGCACGTGACGCGGCCGCTGTCAACGACCTCAGCGACGGCCGCCTCGAGCTCGGCCTCGGCGCGGGCTACGTGCGGGAGGAATTCGAGGCTGCCGAGCTGCCCTACCCGAGCGCTCGCGAACGCGTCGACTACCTCGAGCACGTCACCACGTACCTCAAGAAGCACCTGCCCGGCGTGCCGATCCTGATCGCGGGCAACGGAAATCGACTGCTGACGATCGCCGCCCAGCAGGCCGACATCATCGGCCTGACCGGTGCCAACGACCGCGGGGCCGATGACCCGCTCGCCGAACGCGTCGAGTTCGTCCGCGCCGCCGCCGGTGACCGGTTTGCCGATCTCGAGTTGAACCTCGCGATCACGGCGGTGCCCTCGGACAGCTCCGGGAAACCCGACCTGGCGATGACTCGCAGATACGTGCCGGGCCTGTCCGACGAGCAGTTGCTCGCATTGCCTTCCGTGCTGAGCGGATCGGCGCACGACATCGCCGACACCTTGCGCGGCTACCGCGAGACCTACGGGCTGACCTCCGTCACCGTCCAGGAACATCATGCCGAGACGTTCGCCAAGGTGATCGCCGAATTTCGGTGACCTTTCGATGACCGTTGTCGATCAGCTGCCGGAGTCGCGGTCCGGCTCGTTTAGGTTCGACCGGGCGGAATTAGCCGGGGCAGTAGGCGATCTGGGTGTGCTGGTGCCGATAGCGGTCGCATTGATCGTGAAGAACGGCCTGACGCCGACGGCGGTGCTGTTACCGGCCGGGCTGCTGTACGTGGTGGCCGGCCTGGTGTATCGGCTTCCGGTGCCGGTGCAGCCGTTGAAGGCATTCGGGGCAATCGCGATAGCGCACGGCTTCGGCGCCGACGACATCGCCGCGGGCGCTCTGCTGATGGGCATCATCTTTGTGACGCTGGGGGTTTCCGGCCTGCTGGATCAGGTCGCCAAAGTGTTCCCACAACCGATCATTCGGGGAATCCAGCTCTCGGTGGGACTGCTGTTTTGTCAGCTGGCGTGGAAACTGGTGTCGGCAACGCCCAAAGCCTTTGTCGATCATCGGCACTCAAACTGGTGGCTGGCGGGTGCCACCGTGGCGGTCATCGCGGTGGCGCTGTTGTTGCGGCGCCGCCAGATCACCCTGGTCTATCTGGCGCTTGCGCTGCTGGCGATGGTGCTGACCTTCCACGGCTCATTCACTTTCGGCCCGTCGGCTGTGCATACCCCACACTTGAGCTGGGCCGCGTTCTCCGCCGCCGCTGTCGCGCTGGTGCTGCCGCAGTTGCCGTTGTCGTTCGCCAACTCGTGTCTGGCCACCGCAGACACTGCCCGCGCCTACTTCGGCGATGCCGCCCGGCGGGTGCGTCCGGGGCGGCTGGCGATCACCCTCGGTCTGGCCAACCTGTTCGCCGGCGCGATCAGCGGCATGCCGGTGTGTCACGGCGCAGGCGGGATGACTGCACATCGCACCTTCGGTGCCCGCAGCGGCGGCGCGCCAATCATGTTGGGCAGCGTGCTGATCACGCTGGCGCTGGCGATCGGCGCGACCCTGACCGCTGCGCTGTCCGGATTCCCGGTGCCGATCCTGGCGGGTCTGCTGACAGTCGCCGGCCTGTTGCACATCATGCTGCTGAAAGACCTGCGGGGACCTTGGCACTGGGCGCTGGCCCTGGCGGTCGGAATCACCGGATTCCTCAGCAACCTCGCCGTCGCACTCGGCTGCGCACTTGCGATTTGGTTTATTGTGGGTGGTCTTCGCCGGCGATTTGGTCCAGCGCGTGGTCCAGCACGTCGGCAAGCACCTTAAGGCCGTCGCGCACACCGCCCGGCGAACCCGGCAGGTTGACCACCAAGGTGTGCCCGGCCACCCCGCATACGCCGCGGGACAGCACCGAGGTCGGCACCTTCGGCAGACCCGAGCGCCGGATGGCCTCAGCCAGCCCGGGAATCATGTAGTCGAGCACGGCCACGGTCTGATCCGGGGTGCTGTCGCTGGGCGAGATGCCGGTGCCGCCGGAGGTGATCACCACGTCGACAGCCTCGGCGATCGCGTCACCCAGCGCCTTGCCCACCGGCTCGCCGTCAGCAACCACCTCCGCTTGCACAGACGAGAACCCATGCTGCGCAAGCCATTCGGAAATGATTGGCCCGCACTGGTCCTGATAGACGCCGGTCGACGCGCGAGTCGAGGCGATGATGACGCGCGCGGATCGGTCTGCCATCACAGCTCCCACGTTCCGTGCCGGCCGCCATCCTTGCGCAACACCCGAATATCGTCGATGCGCGCAGCCGGGTCCACCGCTTTGATCATGTCGTAGAGCGTCAGGGCCGCCACGCTCACCGCGGTCAACGCCTCCATCTCCACCCCGGTGCGGTCGGTGCTGCGCACCGTCGCGGTGATGTCGACGTCCGTCTCACCCACGCTGAAGTCGACGTCGACCCCGGTCAGCGCCAACTGATGACACAGCGGAATCAGGTCGCTGGTGCGCTTGGCGGCCTGGATGCCCGCCACCCGCGCGGTGGCCAGCGCGTCGCCCTTGGCGAGTCCGCCCGCCGCGATCAGCTTCATTACCTCCGCGGTAGTGCGCAGCGTGCCTGCGGCAACCGCGGTGCGCTTGGTGGCCGCCTTGTCGGTGACGTCGACCATATGAGCCGCTCCGTGGGCGTCGATATGCGAGAGCGAGTCACCCACGTGGTCCATTCTGACAGGTGCCTAGCGCAGGTCCCAGATCTGCACCGCGGAGCCGGCCGGAATCTGGGTGACGACCGCCGGAATGTCCAGCAGGCAGTTCGCCGACGCCAACGACCCCAGATGGTGTGACCCCGGCGGGCCGTGGCCCGCGACGGTGCCCGTGGCGGCGTCGAAAATCCCGCGGCGGAACTGGCGTTTTCCCCCCGGCGCGGTCAACGCCTCGGTCAGCACGGCCGACCGCCGCGGCCGGTGCGGATCGGGCAGCCCCATCGCTGAGCGCAGCGCCGGCCGGATGAACACCTCGAACGACACCAGCGCACTGACCGGGTTGCCGGGCAGGGTGACGATCGGCGTGCCGGCGACCCGACCGGTGCCCTGCGGCATACCCGGCTGCATCGCCACCTTGACGAACTCCACTCCCTGATCACCGGCCCGGCCGAACGCGTCCTTGACCACCTCGTAGGCACCGGCGCTGACCCCGCCGCTGGTGATGATCAGATCCGACTCGATGGCGTACCGGTCCAGCACCGCGGTGAACTCGGCGACGTCGTCGCCGGCAACGGCGGTGGCGACGACCTCGGCGCCGGCGGCGCGAACGGCGGCGGCCAGCATCGGCGAATTGGACTCGTAGATCTGCCCGGACCGCAGCGGCGTCCCCGGCGACACCAGCTCTGATCCGGTGGAGATGATCAGCACCCGCTGGCGCGGGGTCACCGGCAGCTCATGCAGGCCCAGCGCCGCGGCCAGGCCGACCACCGCCGGGGTGACCACCTGCCCGGCCCGCAACACGGTCGCGCCTGCGGCGACGTCCTCGCCGGCGCGGCGGATGTGCTTGCCGTCTGCGCTGGGCACGTTGATCGTCACCACATCGGTACGCCCGTCGGTGGCCTCGACGGGCACTACCGCCGTCGCGCCTGCGGGGATCGGCGCGCCGGTCATGATGCGATGCGCGGTGCCCGGCTGCAACGCGGGGATGTCGATCCGACCGGCTGGAATATCCTCGGCCACAGGCAGTTTCACGGGATGGTCCGGGGCCGCTGATGCTACTTCGTCGGCGCGCACCGCGTAGCCGTCCATTGCGGAGTTGTCAAAGACCGGCAGCGACACCGTCGCGGTCACATCGGCGGACAGCACCCGGCCCTCGGCGTCGGGCAGTTCGAGGGTGGTGGCGGGCCGGGCAGAAATCAGCCTGGCGACGATGCGCTGATGCTCCTCGACCGACCGCATGAGTCACTCAATATAGTTGGTGGCGATGACGCTGGTAATGCGTGCCGAGCTGACCGATCAACCGATTTCGCTTGCCGAACACCAGGAACTGGTGAGCCATCAGTCGGCCGGAGCGGTCGTCGGGTTCGTCGGAGTGATTCGCGACCACGACAACGGACGCCACGTGCTGACCCTGGAGTATTCCGCGCACCCGTCGGCCGCCGAGGTGCTTGCCGAAGTAGTGGCCGAGGTCGCTGCGGAGTCCCCCGGCATGCGGGCTGTCGCGGCCAGCCACCGGATCGGCGTCCTGCAGATCGGCGAGGCGGCGCTGGTGGCCGCGGTGGCCGCCGACCACCGCCAAGCGGCGTTTGCCACCTGCGCACAGCTGGTGGACGCGATCAAGGCACGGTTGCCGGTGTGGAAGCGGCAGTTCTTCGCCGACGGAACCGACGAGTGGGTGGGCTCGGCTTAGGAGCGCTGATCAGCCGCCGGCGAACGGCGGCAGCACGTCGATCGTGTTGCCCGCCCGCAGCGGCTGAGCCGGGTCCCGCACCGCCACACCGTCGCAGAGAAACGAACACCGGGCCAGTACCCGGGCGAGTTCGTGGTTTCGGCCGCCCAGTCCGTCGACCAGTTCGGCAACGGTGGCACCGGAAGGCAAGCTCAGCTGCTCGGAATCTGACCCCGCGGCCGCGCGCGCAGCCGCGAAATACCGGACGGTGACGGTCTCAATCGTCACCTCAGCCGCCAATCGCGCTCATCGGCCGCGCCGGCTGGATGAAGTCCGGGTCGTCGATGCCGTGACCCGCCGGCTTGCCCCACATCGCCGTCCGCCACGCCGCCTCGATCTCGGTGTCGTCGGCGCCGCCGCGCAGCAGCCCGCGCAGGTCGGTTTCCTCGATCGCGAACAGGCAACTGCGCAGCTGACCGTCGGCGGTCAATCGGGCGCGGTTGCAGGTCGAGCAGAACGGATGCGACACCGAGGCGATGATCCCGACTTTTCCGGTGGATCCCGTCGCGGGGTCGGTGATCTGCCACAACTCGGCCGGCGCCGAGCCTCGCGGCGCCCGGTCCGGTTCCAGCGTGAACGAGTGACGTCGCAACTGCGCCAGCACCTGTGCCGCGGTCACCGCAGCCTCGCGGCGCCACTGGTGTCCGGCGTCAAGCGGCATCTGCTCGATGATCCGCAACTGGTAGTCGTGGCCGAGGCAGAACCGCACCAGCGACACCGCATCGTCAAGGCCGGTCTGCGGATCCAGCACGGCATTCACCTTCACCGGTCGCAGACCCGCTGCGTCCGCGGCGGCCAGACCGGCCAGCACATCAGCCAACCGGTCGCGCCGGGTGATCGCGGCGAAGCGGATGTAATCCATGCTGTCCAGTGACACGTTCACCCGGTCCAAGCCGGCCCGGGCCAATTCGTCGGCACGCTTGGCCAACAACACTCCGTTGGTGGTCAGCGCGAGTTCCGGTCGCGGCCGCAGCGCGGCCGTCGCGGCAATAACCTCGTCAAGCTGCTTGGCCAGCAACGGTTCTCCACCGGTGAACCGCACCTTGGTGATGCCCAGCCGGGTCACGGCGATGCGCACCAACCGACTGATTTCGTCGGGTTGCAGCAGCTGCTCGGCAGCCGACCACGGCAGCCCGGCAGCGGGCATGCAGTAGGTGCATCGCAGATTGCAGCGGTCGGTCAAGGACACCCGCAGATCGGTCGCGAACCGCCCGTAGCTGTCGACCAGTGGTCCGCTGGACGGAGCCGGCGTTTCCGGGCCGACGAGGCGACGCGGCATCACCGGCACACCGAGCGTCGTGATCATGGCATCATCCGAATCTGGTCGCGGGCAACCTTGTCATTATCCATCGGCCCGGCCGATGCGGCTTGCCAACGGAACCCACCAGCGCCGCAGCCGGGGCACCACGATCCTCGCCATCCTCGTCGCCTGGATTTCGCCCTACGCTTTGGGGATGGGCGCTAATCCCCCAAGAAGGTCGATTTCAAACGTCTGGCTGACGCGTTGGCCGGCTATCGGTTTGCCTACCTCGTCACCGTCGACGATGACTACCGGGTGCACACCGTCACCGTCGAACCCGAGCTGCGTGAAGACGTGATGGAGGTCGGGCTGATCGGCGGCAGAACGCGCAGAAACGTTGAGAGCCACTGCAACGTCACATTGTTGTGGCCGGCGCACGAGCCGGCTGGCTATTCACTCATCGTCGATGGCCGGGCCCAGATAACCGCGGCCGACTCCGGCGACGACACCACCGCGCTTCGCGTGGTGCCGACTCGCGCGCTGCTGCACCGCAACGCCGACCCCAGCACTTCCGGGTCCGCGCAAGGCTGCCTGCACGACTGTGTGGTGTTCGTCGCGCCGTAAGCGAATCGCACGCCACTTCACAGCTACGACCTGCGGTTTCACCACCTCACCACAGCACCGGGCGCGGTGATAGGTCGAGTTGATCTTGGTGTAACCGCCGTCGTCGGGCGCTGTTACATGCTGGCGCCAACATGGGGTGCCCGGCACCGAGGTTGTCCATGAAGCGGGCCGCCCCGATCGCTGCGGCGACCAGCGCCACGAGGTAGATCGCGCACACCCAGTACGGCTGCCGGTTGCCCGCGACCGCTATCACCACCAGGCCGACCAGCTGCACGGCGGGAACACCGATATTTCCGCCGCCGGCGTTGAGCCCTAACGCCCAGCCCTTGAGACGCTGCGGGAAGAACGCGTTGATGTTGGTCATCGAGGACGCGAAGTTGCCGCCGCCGAGGCCGCAGACCGCCGCGCAGGCGAGGTAGATCCACAGCGGCCGGCCGGGTTCGGCGAGGACGACGATCGTCGCGATCACGGGCAATACCAGTACACAGGCGGAGAACACCGTCCAGTTGCGGCCGCCGAACCGCGCGGTCGCCAAGACGTAGGACACTCGCCCTTAGCCGGGCCTTGTGCTGCCCAGTGGTGTTGCGCCCCAATTCCTATACGGTGGGTTTACTTCGGACTCTCAATTCACAGCGATAGGTGTCGATGCGATACAACCCTCCACCGAACTGGCCCAAACCCCCCGAGAATTGGGTGCCACCACCCGGCTGGTCGCCCGATCCGGCATGGCCGCCGCCTCCGCCGGGCTGGCGACTCTGGGTCGAAGAAGATGCCCCGGATCCGCAGGAAGAGAAGTCGGCGCTGAGTCGACTCGAGCGCACCGGCGACGACGTGGAGTACTTCGGCGATGACCGCGCATGGTCCGAGGATTCCGGGCGGGCGCCGGCGGAAACGGAGCTGAATGCCGCGGCGCCCGCGTTGGCGCCGCAGCCCACCCAGGTCGCACCCGAGGACCTTTCGGTGCAGCATCTCGGTCATTACGCCACCATCACGTGGGACGACGAGCAGAAGTTCGTCATCGGCAAGATCGTCGCCGTATCCGGGGATTCAGTGGCGATCAGCGTCAAGCTCGCCGAAGTCGAAACGCCAGTTTCGTTCTCGCGAGACCAAGCGCACGACGGCCCTACTAAACCCCTTCTGCACGTGTGGATTTGAGATCCTGTCGGGAGTCGCTGGAGCTTGCAGCGTCATCCCGCGCCGGCCGCACGCGACGGGGTGCAGCAGAACGGCTAGGTTTGACCCGATAGTCAAACAGGTCGCCAGCCCTCGTAGCTCAGGGGATAGAGCACGGCTCTCCTAAAGCCGGTGTCGCAGGTTCGAATCCTGCCGGGGGCACCCGCATTTTTTCGCAGGTCAGAGGTGGTTTCTGAGGCTCGGGCGATACCTAGCGAACTTCGTCATTCACCGCGGCGACAATTTCGGCCGGTACGTCATGTTCGGACGCCGGCGACGGAATCAACTCGGCATGCACCGTTCGTCCGTACTTGGACCGCATCAGGCGGTGCACCGACGGGACCACCACGCCATGAAGGACCGGATACTTGCGCCGCAGCAGCCGTGCTGCTTGTCGGTACTCGGCTCCCTCCAGCAGACGCGCGTGCGCCGGCAGCATCGGCCCGATCGGCTTGCCCGACATCGTCGCCGAACCGAATTCCACGTTCGGATTGCGCCGGATCCGGCGTGTTTTTATCGCTCGCTCGTAAGTGCGAAAGTACGCACGGTCCCCGTCCACCACGATGCTGACGGGACTGGTTCCAGCGGTTCCATCCTTGCGAAATGTGGTGAGCCTGATCGTCTTCTGCCGAACGAACGGGACCAACAGCGGGTCGGTCGCCACGCTGACGTTGCCCAGGACGTAGCCGAGCTGACGCAACCGCAGCACGAGCGCGATGACCAACGCCACCGACGCCGCGCCCAGCGCCTCCGCTTGGAGGGCCGAACCGCCCAGGTCGAGGTCCACGATGTGGTTCGCGGTATGCACGGTGTTCGCCACGACGTATCCGGCAAGTGCGGTGGCCAACGCATCCGACCAGATCAGCGCGAGCAGCAGCGTGACGCCAAGGCCCACCTGGAACGCGCCGACGTCGTGCACGAAGTGCTCGTGTGCAGCGAATCCGACACGCTCGGCGAACGAACCGGGATCGATCAAACACCAGATCCCTATCCCCGCGGTGAGCAGTCCCATCAGGCCGGTGATCGTGACCAGGTACACCCGTGCCGGGGTTGCGATAGGAATCATGTGCCGTCCTCCACTCGTTCGTCCTCAGTTGCTAGACGGGACTGCACACCGATGTGTGACATCCGCATCGTCCTCGGGAGTAATCCCCGAAGGGTCAGGCGCTTATTCTGTCCAGCGGTGGCTGCAGGATTGACGAACGAACGGAGCGACTCGTTGAACGCACGCGCGCACGTCCTGATCACTGCCTCCGAGTTGAGCGATCTTCTGCGCGCAGGCGAGCCGGTGACGATTCTCGATGTGCGCTGGCGACTCGATGAGCCCGACGGCCGCCCGGCCTACTTGCACGGCCACATTCCGGGCGCGGTGTACGTGTCACTCGAGGACGAGTTGACCGACCACACGATCGCCGGACGAGGACGGCACCCGCTGCCGTCGGGGCGCAGCATCGAGGTGGCCGCGCGACGCTGGGGCCTCCGCGAGGGCGTGCCCACCGTCGTCTACGACGACTGGAATCGGGCCGGATCGGCGCGCGCATGGTGGGTACTGACCGCGGCCGGGCTCAGCGACGTACGCATCCTCGACGGCGGCCTGTCAGCCTGGCGATCGGCCGGAGGCAGCTTGGCCACCGAACTGGTGGCGCCGCCGCCAGGCGACGCGACCGTGCGCTACGACGATCTGTACGCCGGAGCGCTCCCGACCTTGACTGCGCAGCAGGCGGGCGCAGCCGGCCTGACACTGCTCGACGCACGGGCACCTGAGCGCTTCCGGGGTGAGGTCGAGCCGGTCGATCCTGTCGCCGGTCACATTCCCGGTGCGAAGAATCTGCCCAGCACCGAGTTGCTCACCCGCAACGGCACGTTTCTCGCTGAAAGCGAGCTGACCCGGTTGCTGTCCGACCATGGCATCGAGGGCCACGACCGAGTCGGCGCCTACTGCGGGTCAGGGGTGACCGCTACCGTCACGCTTGCGGCGCTCACCGCGGTGGGGTACGCCGCGGCGCTGTTTCCGGGGTCGTGGTCGGAGTGGAGCTCGGATCCCGCTCGCCGCGTGGCCCGCGGATCGGAGTAGCCGGTTCCGGCTACAAGGTTTGTCAATCGCCGCCGACGGTAATGCGGCTACGAAGGCGGGCACGTTGGTCGACCTGCGTGTTCGCTCAGGTCTCGTCGGTTCAGCCGAGAGCCGACGGGACCGACTCAGCCGTCGGGCCTTTCGAGATCTAACTTGCCGGCGCTGCCGTCTGGTTAACCGGACATGGTGTCACTCTTTTAGTTGTAGTAGCGTCCGGCTATGGACACCGACGTCTGGATTCTCGGCGGCTACCAAAGCGATTTCGCCCGAAACCTCACCAGAGAAGGCCGCGACTTCGCGGATCTGACCAACGAGGTCGTCGACGCCGCGCTCACTGCGGCACAAGTGAACGCCGCCGATATCGGCGTCGTCCACGTTGCGAACGCTTTCGGCGAGATGTTCGCCGAACAGGGCCACCTCGGCGCCATGCCGGCCACCGTCTGCGACGGCCTATGGGACACCCCGGCGTCGCGGCATGAAGCTGCCTGCGCCTCCGGCAGCGTGGCGACCCTGGCGGCGATGGCCGACCTGCGGTCGGGCAACTACGAAACCGCGTTGGTGGTCGGCATCGAACTGGAGAAAACCGTTCCCGGCGACACCGCGGCCCGCCATCTGGGCGCCGCAGCATGGACTGGCCACGAGGGGGCCGACGCACAGTTCCTCTGGCCGTCGATGTTCGCCCAGGTCGCCGACGAGTACGACCGCCGCTACGGCCTGGACGACACCCATCTGCGGGCGATTGCGCAGCTCAACTTCGCCAACGCGCGCCGAAATCCCAACGCGCAGACCAGGGAATGGACCGTGCCCAACCCGATCAGCGACGACGACGCAACCAACCCGGGCATCGAGGGTCGGCTGCGCCGGTTCGACTGCAGCCAAATGACCGACGGCGGCGCAGCGGTCGTGCTGGTCACCGATCGATATCTGCGCGACCATCCCGACGCTCAACCGATCGCCCGTATCACCGGCTGGGGGCATCGCACCGTAGGGCTCGGCCTGCGTCAGAAACTCGACCGCGCGGCTGACGACCCCTACGTGCTACCGCATGTGCGCGCGGCCGTACTCGACGCGTTACGCCGCGCCCAGCTGTCGCTCGATGACCTGGACGGTATCGAAGTCCACGATTGCTTTACGCCCAGCGAGTATCTGGCGATCGACCACATCGGGCTCACCGGGCCGGGTGAATCGTGGAAGGCAATCGAAAACGGGGAAATCGAGATCGGCGGGCGGCTGCCGGTCAACCCAAGCGGCGGGCTGATCGGCGGTGGACACCCGGTCGGTGCGTCCGGGGTACGGATGCTGGTCGACGCGGCCAAGCAGGTCAGCCAAACGGCCGGCGCCTACCAGGTCGAGGACGCGAAATCCTTTGGCACGCTGAACTTTGGCGGTAGCACCGCAACCACGGTCAGCTTCGTGGTCAGCCGGGCGCAGTGATGGACTTTCAGAACGACGTAGCGATCGTCGGTAAGTTCCTGTCGACCCTGCCCGAAGATGACGACCACCCCTACCGGACCGGCCCGTGGCGACCGCAGACCACCGAGTGGGACGCCGACAACCTCACCGCTGTCGAGGGCGAAATCCCACGCGACCTCGACGGTGTCTACCTGCGCAACACCGAAAACCCGCTGCACCCGGCGTTGAAGACCTATCACCCGTTCGACGGCGACGGCATGCTGCACGTGGTCGGCTTTCGCGATGGAAAAGCTTTCTACCGCAACCGCTTTGTCCGCACAGACGGATTCTTGGCCGAGAACGAAGCCAGTGAGCCACTGTGGCCGGGGCTGGCCGAACCGGTCCAGTTGGCCAAGCGGGAGCAGGGCTGGGGCGCGCGGACCCGGATGAAGGACGCGTCGAGCACCGATGTCATCGTGCACCGAGGCATCGCACTGACCAGCTTCTACCAGTGTGGTGATCTGTACCGAGTCGACCCGTACTCGGCGAACACCCTCGGCAAGGAAACCTGGGATGGACACTTCCCGGTCGACTGGGGGGTTTCCGCGCATCCAAAAGTCGACGCAAAAACCGGCGAGCTGCTGTTCTTCAACTACAGCAAGCAAGCTCCGTACATGCACTACGGCGTCGTCGACGACAGCAACCAACTGACCCACTACGTCGACATCCCGCTGCCCGGGCCGCGGCTGCCGCACGACATGGCTTTCACCGAAAACTACGTGATCCTCAACGATTTCCCGCTGTTCTGGGATCCGCGGCTGCTCGAACACGATGTGCATCTGCCGCGGTTCTATCCAGATCTGCCGTCGCGCTTCGCCGTGCTGCCGCGCCGCGGCGCAACCGGCGACATCCGATGGTTCGAGGCCGACCCGACGTTTGTGCTGCACTTCGTCAACGCCTACGAGGACGGCGACGAGATTGTGCTCGACGGATTCTTCGAAGGCGCTCCCCAGCCCCTGGACACCGGCGGAACTAAGTGGGACAAGCTCTTTCGCTTTCTGGCGCTGGATCGCCTGCAAGCCAGGCTGCACCGCTGGCGGTTCAACTTGGTCACCGGCGCGGTAACCGAAGAGCAGCTGTCGGATTCCATCACCGAGTTCGGAACGATCAACGCCGATTACGCCGCCGGCAAGTATCGTTACACCTACGCTGCCACCGGCAAGCCGGGCTGGTTTCTGTTCGACGGGCTGGTCAAACATGATCTGCACACCGGCGGCGAAGAGCGTTACGGGTTCGGCGACGGCGTCTACGGAAGCGAAGCTGCGATGGCGCCGCGGGTTGGCGGTGCCGGCGAGGATGACGGCTACCTGATCACGCTGACCACCGATATGAACGCGGACGCCTCCTACTGCCTGGTCTTCGACGCCGCGCGGGTCGGCGACGGGCCGGTGTGCAAACTCGCGCTGCCCGAACGAATTTCCAGCGGTACCCACGCCACCTGGGCACCGGGCGAGCAGCTGCGACGCTGGCATACGGCCGACTCCCCGGCCGGCGCGATCGGGCTGTGAACGCGGCGTCCTGGGTGAGAAAGCCGACCACGCTGAGCCCCGGCGGCACCAATGCCGTCGGGCGAATCCTCGGATTGCTCGGCGACGAGTGGACGCTGCTGATCATTCAGCAGGCGTTGCTGGGGGCGACCCGCTATGGCGAATTCATGGCCCGGCTGCCTATCTCGAACTCGGTGCTCACCAAGCGGTTACGGGCGCTGACGGATGACGGGCTGCTGGTCCGCACGACGTATCGAACCCGGCCTGTTCGCGCCGAGTATGTGATCAGCCAACGCGGGCGGGCCCTCTGGCCGGTGCTGTTGTCGATCTGGGAATGGGAACGACGGTGGGTCCCCAAGCATGTCCACCGGCTTCCGGGGATGCGTCACATGCTGTGCGACAGCGAGTTTGCGCCGATGCTGACCTGCCGATCGTGCGCCGAGGTGGTCACCGAGAAGGACGTCAGCGCGCGCTGGGGCCCAAGCGGCTCGTGGCCGCGCTCGGTGCCCGAGGCGGTTACCCGTCGCCGGGCAAACGCCGACGGCAACCGCCATCAGGCGGGGCTGTTCCCCGAGACGATGAGCGTGTTCGGAAACCGTTGGGCGGCTGCGCTGCTGGTGTGTGCATTTCTGGGAACCAGCCGCTTCACCGACTTTCAAACACAGCTTGGGGCGCCTCCCACCCTGCTGGCCGGACGACTGCAGACGTTCTGCGCCAACGGCGTGCTATCCGCGGCGCGGCAACCGGGGCAGCCACACATCCGTTATCAACTCACCGAAAAGGGGCGAGCGTTCTTCCCGGTGATCGTCACCGCGCTGCAGTGCGGCCAGCAATGGTTTCACGCGCCAGAGGGGCCGGCCGTACTGATCACCCATCTCAGCTGCGGCCGGCCGTTTACCGGAGAACTGACCTGCGACCAGTGCGCTGCGCCGCTCAAAGGCGCGCAGGTCGGCGTGGGCTAACGGGGTCGACCGCCGCGAAGCGACGCCACCAACGCCCATACCGAGCACAGCACCGCAGCACCCGCGGCGGTGCCACCGACGTAGAGCCCGTACGCCGCCGACACCGGCGGCTTGACGTTGACGTCGTAATACCACACCGTCAGAGCGACGACCAGCAGCGAGATCGCCAGCGCAGCAACCGATGCCGTTCTTGCCGACAACCCCCTGCCGACCATCGCGCCGGCCACCAGCAGCGTCGAGGACAGCAATACGATCAGCTGACCGGGCCCGAAGCCCCGCGGAAGATGCAGGCTGCCGATGCTGCCGCCGATGGCGTTGGCCCAACCGCCGCCGCCCGTGGCCGTCGTCAGCCATGGCAGCCACGCGCTCAGCGACACCAGCGCGGCGAACAGCGCAATTAACCAACCGGGGCGCAGGCGGGTCATGCAGTGACCCTATCGCGGGTACAAGGGGTCGATGATTGGATCAGGCCGGCGCGAACACCGCGACGAACCTATTCAACGATTCGTTGATGTCGCTTCGCAAGGCGGCGGCGACGACCATGCCGATGGGCCCGAACAGCGCCGGGCCGCCCAGGTGGACATCGAAGCTGACGACCGAGTCGTCACCGTTGGGCTTGACTTTGGCGATCAGCTTGACTTTCACACCGCCGACGCCGTGACCGTTGAGGGTCATGGCCTCCGGTGGCCGGTAGTGCACGATCGTCCATTTGATTCGGTTGGGCATGCCTTTGACTTCGACGATCGATTCGATGACGGTGCCCTTTTCCAACTCCGGGGGCAGCTTGCTTCGCCACACCCGGTGGATGGTCAGCCACTCCTTGAAGCGGGACAAGTCGGAAGCGCTCTCCCAGGCCTCGTGGGGTGGCAGGGGTACGTCGATGGATGCGGATAGCTTCGCCATAAGTCAGTTCTACCGCTTCGGGTTCGGGAAGTTCACGTCCTTGGTGACGGACTCCCACTCGTCGATCGACGCCGTCAGCGCGGCGATCTTGTCGCGCATCGCCTTGAGCACGTCGCGGCCCAGCAGTAGCCGCAGCGGCGGCTCGTCGAGCTTGGTGACCATCAGCACCGCCTCGGCCACCTTGCGGGGGTCGCCCGGCAGGTGATCGGCGAACTGCTTGATCAGGTCCTTACGCGCGGCGACGTCCTGATAGTCGGCGATCGGCCGGCCCGACTCTTTCATCGACCGCGTCGCCCAGTCGGTGCGGAATGCACCGGGCTCGATCGCGGTCACCTTGATGCCCAACGGACGCACCTCGGTGGCCAGCGCTTCGGTCACCGCCTCCAGCGCGAATTTGGTCGACGAGTAGTACGCGTTGGGCGGGTTGGCCACCAGGCCGGTCATCGACGAAATGTTGACGATGTGACCCGAGCCGCGGGCGCGCATGGCCGGCAGCACCGCCTTGATCATATTCACGGCGCCGAAGTAGTTGACGTCGAACAACTTCCGAACTTCGGCGTCCTCGCCTTCCTCCACCGCCGACAAATAGCCGTGCCCGGCGTTGTTGACCAGGACGTCGATCCCGCCGAACGCCTGGTCGGCCGCCGCGACGGCGGCGGCGATCTGGCCGGCATCGGTCACGTCGAGCGCCACAGCCACAGCACGGTCACTGAATTCGTCGGCAAGGTCAGCCACGGCATCAGCCCGTCGTGCGGTCACCACCACACGGTGGCCGTCCTGCAGCGCAGCGCGCGCGATCTCGCGGCCGAAGCCGGTGGAGCATCCGGTGATCAGCCAGCGTGACATCGCTAGACCGTCCCTTCCGGCAGGCGGCGCAAGTACGCCGTTCGCCGCTGCGCGAGTTGGGCGGCCCGCTGCTCACGACTGACCCGCGGCAAGCCGGGCACTTCGGCATCGAGTTGATCGAGCTTGACCACCCGTCCGCGGGCGCCCAGGTCCTCGCGCGGACCGGCCTCGCCGAACTCGGCCATCCGTAGCGTCAAAATGCCTTCCTGCATCCCGTCGGAGTCGATCCAGTTCGCCACACCGGGGTCGGTCGGCGAGATCACGTAGGTGTAGGTGCCGTCAGCATTGGCGAGCGACTGTGCTTTGTTGAGGCTGCCGGTGGCATCGACGATGTTCAGCGTGGTGCCCCAGATGTTGCTCAGCGGCACGGTGAAGTACTCGGCGCCGCCGTCGCTGAGGTCGACCACGAACGCCTCGTCGGGAGCGAGGTCGAAGCGGCCCATGACGTAGACCTGGTTGCGCATCGCGCCGACCTTGTCGGCCGACCAAGCCAGGTTGAAATGGTTGGCCGGCATCTTGTACACGCCGTGGCTGAGCTTTCCGGTGAAGTCGGCGAAATAGGCCATCATCGCTGCGGTCGCCTCGGCCTGCTCGTCGAGGGTGCGGGCCGATGTCGTGGGTGCGCCGCCAAGTCGTTGCACCTCGAGGAAATTGGGGTCGTCACGGCCCCAGTCCAGTAGCACGTCGCGGATGTAGAACTCATGCGCAGCGGCGGTGGTCCGCACGTGGTTGGGCCGTCCGTCGGCGGGATCGGCGTCGACGGTGATGGTGAAGCTGCCGTCGGAATCCACCTGCATGGTCCGGCCGTTCAGCACGTCGACGGTGCCCATATGAGCGTCCCACAGCGTGAAATAGTTCTCGGTCATCCGATGCGCGCCGACCCGACCGCGAATCTCGTAACGTTCGTCGCCTGAAATCGGGATGACCCGGTACACGCTGTCGGGATTGTCGATGCCCCAACGTGATCCGGGAATCCGGTGACCGTCCACCGGATGGGCCAGCCGGGTGATGCAACTGACCTTGGGCCGGAGCTTGTCCTGATTGGACGACCACATCGCCGCCGAGAACATCACCTCGGCGAACGCGTCGTCGAACCGTTCGCGCATCGCGTCCGAGGCTTTGGCTCGGCCCAGCCAGGTGTCGGCCACCGTCCGATGAGCGGTCCGGACGGTAGGGTGCTCGATCAGCTCGAGGGCGGCCAATTCCTGTTCGTGCTGCGCTGCTGTCGCGACGGGATCGTCATGCATGCACTGCTCCTCACTCTCCGAGATACTGCCCAAAGCACTTGTGATACAACGCGAATCGCTCATCGATCTGCTCGGGATGCAGGCCGTAGTTGTGCAGGCTGTACGGCGGGCGCGCCGCCTCGCGGGGGCGCTCGGCCAGCCAGCGCCGCATCCCGGCTTCCGCTTCGGCCGTGAGCGGCAGCCGGATCGCGTCGTAGACGCGGGCCACCTGCGGAAGCGGATCATGCACGGCGTCGTTGAACGCGATGTCGGTGACGATCGGGGCGTCACCCCAACTGTCCCGGACCGCCATGGCGCGGTCATTGGTCCAGCCCATCCGCTCGAGCCACTGCGCCCCCACCCGGTGGGCGTCGACGGCGTCGGCGTGCATAGCGTGCAGCGTCGCGTTGAGGCCGGCGCCCGAGGCGATCGTGGTGCGCGGGTCGCGATGCATGTGCACGAGGTGCAGGTCCGGGAATTGGGCAGCCAGCTTGTCCAGATAGCCCAGATGCGCCGGCGACTTGAGCACCCAACGTTGTTGCGGCGCAACGCGCCCCAGTTCCCGTTGCCGCTTCTGCCACTGCAGGAACTGCAGCATCCGGTGCAGGTAGACGTAGGCGGGAGTGAAATCCTGCTCGTCGAGCCAGGACCGGTAGTTCGGAAGGTGCGCACCGGACTCCGGAACATGCGACAAGTACGCATCGGCCAGAAAGACGATCTCCTCCTCGGCTTCTCGCGCATACATCGGATGGATGGCGAACAGTTCCGGTGCCAGCTCGCGGGATTTCGCTTCGCGCGCCTCGCTGACGGCGATACGGGGATCGACACCGCTGAACCGGTGGTCAAGCCGCGGCGCGACCTCGACCACCTCCCAGCCGTAGGCGCAATACAGACGCGGGTCGGCGGCCAGCAACCGTTGCAGCAGCGTGGTTCCGCTGCGCATCATTCCGACGACGACTACCGGCGCGACGATCTGCTCGTCGAGGATCTCCGGATGGCGGCGGATCCACTCTTGTGTGCGCAGCCGCATTCGCAGGCTGTGGACGATGCCCGACCGCAGGATGTGCACCCCGACGTCGTTGAGCTCGGCGTCCGCGTAGTCGGCCAGCAGCACTTTCAGCGGACGTTCGAACTCCCCGGGTCCCCAGTCGGTCAGCGACTCCTTGCGCTGTGCGTCGGCCAGCACGGCCGCGAAATCGAAGGCGCTCGAGTGCTGCACCGGTTCAGAACTTCAGGTGGTGGCTGACGTCGCCAACCTGGTCGACGAACATCGTGCGGCTGTCGAACCACCACACCCCGTCCAACCGATGAAACGTGTCGTGGTAATGCCCGGTCACGATCACCTGCAACGGCAGATCCGGAGTGGCTTGCGTGACGCAGTAGTACGACGTGCTGCGCGCGGTGCCATCGGCTTCGTCGATGTGCAGCTGCACGTTGCTGGTGTTGTGCCTGGTCTTCGGGGTGCCGTCGTCGTAGATCCGGGTGGCCATCTCGTACATCTGCCGCACCCCGGCGGACCCGGTGAACACCGTCTCCGGCGGGCCGTTCTCGACTCCGCAGATCCGGCCGTGAGCGAAAAGCCCCGCCACCGCGTCCAGGTCACCGGCGTCCAGGAGTTCGGCGTAACGGTAGATCAGGTTGGCGATTTCGATGGCGCTGTCACTCATGTCGAGCCACCTCGATTAACTCCCGGTCATTCATTTGCAACCGGCCATTAGTGTGATCGCCGTGACAATACCTTGGACGCCGAGCCGGCTCGGCGACTTGACCGGCAAGCGCATCATCGTGACCGGGGCGACCAACGGAGTCGGGCTCGGCACAGCCCGGGCCCTCACCAAAGCCGGCGCCCACGTGATCCTGGCCGTTCGCAACACCGAACTGGGGAAGCAAAGGGCTTCTGAAATCTCAGCAATCGGTGGCTCGACGTCGGTGGTCAAACTCGACCTGGCCGACCTGTCGTCGGTGCGGGCCTTCCCCGGCCTGATCGAGGGTGACGTCGACATCTTGGTCAACAACGCCGGCGCTCTCACCGACCGCCGCACCGAGACGGTGGACGGATTCGAGACGACGCTGGCCACCAACCTCCTCGGGCCGTTCGCATTGACCAACCTGCTGCTGCCCCGGGTCCGGTCACAGATCATCAATGTCGGCTCCGATGCCCATCGGTCGGCGACACTGCGGCTCGACGATCTGGAGCTGCGCCACCACAAGTGGACGAGACTGGGCGCCTACGCTCGATCCAAGTTGGCCGTGATGTTGTGGGGGCTGGAACTCGACCGCAGGCTGCGCGCGGCCGGATCGCCAATCGTCAGCCAGCTCACGCACCCGGGGTGGGTGGCCTCGAACTTGTCGCACCTGTCGGACTCACCGCTGATGTCGCTGGCGCACAAATCCGTCAAGGCCGTGGCCGACCGGTTGGCCAACGACATCGATGAAGGCGCGGCGCCCACCCTGTACTGCATCAGCGAACCGATCCCACCCGGCAGCTACGTCGGAGTCAGCGGCAGGTTCGGTCTGCGCGGCGGCCCGGTGCTCATCGGTCGCTCGGTGGTCGCCTGCGACTACGACGCAGCCGCCCGTGTCGTGGCTTTCGCTGAAGAGTCCACCGGCACAGTGCTTTCGGTACCAAACGAGCGGTGTAGCCATGGCTGAACTCGAAAACACTGTTGCCGTCATCACCGGCGCCGCGCGCGGTCAGGGCCGCAGCCACGCGGTCGCGCTGGCCGAGCAGGGCGCCGACATCATCGCGGTCGACCTCTGCACCGACATCGGCGCCGTCCCTTACCCGTTGGGCACCGCGGCCGATCTCGACGAGACCGTGCGGTTGGTCCACGCTGCCGGCCGAAAAGCCGTCCCGGTCATCGCCGATGTACGCGACCTGGCACAGTTGGAAGCTGGAATACGCACGGCTACTGAGGATCTCGCTGATATCGACATCGTCATCGCGAATGCCGGCGTGGTGGCGATCGGCGACACCGACCCGCATTCCGAGCCGGTGTTCAATGCGATCGTCGACACCAACCTCAAAGGCGTGTGGCACACCCTGGTCGCCACCGTGCCGTCCATCATTCGCAAGGGTCGAGGCGGGTCGATCGTCCTGGTCAGCTCATCGCAAGGGCTGACCGGCCGCGGCGGTGACGGCAGCGCCGCCATGTTCGCCTATGCCGCGTCCAAACACGGCATCGTGGGGATGATGCGCTCGGCGGCCAATGCTTATGCGAAACATAAGATTCGGGTGAATTCCGTGCATCCCAGCGGGGTATCTACGCCGATGATTCTCAACGACTTCGTGGTCAACCGGATGATGGAGAACCCGAACCCGGCGGTCTCGCAGATGCTGCTGCCCGACGTGCCGTTGGTCGAGCCGCAGGACGTCACCGAAGCGGTGCTGTGGCTGGTCAGCCCCCGAGCGCGCTACGTGACGGGCGTGACGCTACCGGTCGACGCCGGTCATGTCGTCATGTAGAGCCGCGCCACCAGGTATTCAATTCCGCAGTCGCGCAAGGATCTACCCGCTCACCGGGCTTGGGCACTGCAACGTCTACCTCGGCGGCGTCAGCAGCGGCCAACAGCCGCTCGACCGGTTCGGCCCAGGGGTGCGGTGCCAGCCGGAACGTGCACCAGTGGATCGGCACCAGCAGCCCGCCGTTGACGTCCACGTGGGCCTGGACCGCCTCCTCGGGATTCATGTGAATGTCCGGCCACGACCTGCTGTAGGCGCCGATCGGCATCAGCGTCAGGTCGAACGGTCCGTGCTCGGCGCCGATTTCGGCAAAGCTCTTGGTGTAGCCGGTGTCGCCGCCGAAGTACGCCCGATGCGCAGGACCGATGATCGCCCAAGACGCCCACAACGTGCAGTTGCGGCTGAGGAAGCGACCGGAGAAGTGCCGGGCCGGGGTGCAGATCAGGGTGAGTTCGTCGACCCGCGCCTGCTCGTTCCAGTCGAGCTCGATGATGCGTTCGTCGGGAACACCCCAATCACGCAGGTGCGCACCAACACCGAGCGGAACGACGAACGGGGCCCACTGGCTGCGCGCCAGCGCAATGATCGTGTCGATGTCGAGATGGTCGTAATGGTCGTGGCTGATGACGATCGCATCCAAGGCCGGCAGCGCTTCCAGCGGGACCGGCGGCGGATGCATCCGCTCCGGGCCGACGACATCCGAGGGTGAGCAGCGAGCACTCCAGACCGGGTCGGTGAGGACGCGGTATCCGTCGATCTCCAGCAGCGCGGTCGAGTGGCCGAACCAGTTGACCGCGATCTGACCCGCCGGGGCTTCGAAGGCTCGGGGCTGCGGTGTGGAGAACGGGATTGCCGCCGGGGGCCGGGTGGCGGCTCGGGCACCGATCACCTCCCACAGGATGTTGCGCTGCTCCTCGCGGTCGATGTTGAACTGGGAAGCCGGTTCCAGGTTGACGAACACCCCGTCCTGAAAATTGGGTGAGCGCTCGGCCGCCGCGCGAATGTCGGCGGGCTGAGCACCCAGCGCGGCCGGCGCACCATGCAGCGCACGCAGCACCCAGCCGCCGGTCGCCAGCGTGACGGTGCCGACAGCCAGTCGCAGCGCTCCTTTCAGCATCACCAGATCAGGCTCCCTGGAACTTCGGTGTCCGCTTCTCCACTCGGGCCACCTGCGCTTCGATGACATCTTGGCTGGCCCACGCCTTGTCGAACAGCTCCTTTTGGACCGGCGAGGGCTCTTCGATAGCGCCGTCGTCGTTGAGCACCCGCTTGGCGTGCGCAATGGCCAGCGGCGCCAGGCCGGCGATCTCGGCGGCCCAGGCCTGCGCATCGGCCAGCGTGCCGATCCGGTTGGCCATTCCGGTCAGTAGCGCTGTTTCGGCGGTCAGCTTCTCTGCGGAGAGCAACATTGCTCGGGCACGGCCATGTCCGACCAGCGTGGCGAGCCGGTGGATACTCCAGTTATCAAGCGCCAGACCGTATTTCGACGTCGGAAATTGGAAGAACGCATCGGGCGCGACGACCCGCAGGTCGCATTGCATGGCCAGTTGCAGACCCGCGCCGATGGCGGGCCCGTTGATCGCGCCGATCACCGGAATCGGCGCTGCATCCAATGCTTTGTGCAGTTCGATCAGCCGGTCGGGATAGTCCGCGGCGAACGCGTCGCCGCTCAGGTCGGCGCCGGCGCAGAACACGGTGCCCTGCCCGGTCAGCACGATCGCGCGGACGTTCTCACCGGCCGCCTTTTCCACCGCCTCGCGCAGCTCCTCGACGAGCTCGGAGTTCAGCGCGTTGCGCCGTTCCGGCCGTTGCAGCTCAATGGTCAGGACGTCTTCGACGCGGGAGACACCGATCATGGGTCCTAGCCTAGTTACGTGCGGGGTGGCGCATTAATCGGCGGTAGCCGCAAGATTCCATTTGGCCGAAAGACCTGACAGGATGCGTCAGCGTGAAACGGCCCAACTTCTTGGTGATAGTGGCAGACGATCTCGGGTTCTCCGACATCGGTGCATTCGGCGGGGAGATCGACACCCCCAACCTGGACCGACTGGCCTACGCCGGGATCCGGTTCACCGATTTCCATTCGGCCCCGGCCTGCTCACCGACCCGGTCGATGCTGCTGACCGGTACCGACCACCACATCGCCGGCATCGGCACGATGCTCGAAGTCTTGCCGCCCGAATTCAAGGGCGCACCCGGCTACGAGGGCTACCTCAACGACCGCGTCGTGGCGTTGCCCGAGCTACTCCGTGACGCCGGCTACCTGACCCTGATGTCGGGCAAATGGCATCTGGGCAACACCATCGACAGGACGCCGTGGGCTCGCGGATTCGAGCGTTCGTTCGCGCTGCTGCCCGGTGGCGCCAGCCATTACGGCGGTTCACGGGCCACCGCTTCGCTGCCCGGCCCCACGCTCTATACCGAAGATGACCAGTTCGTTACGGTTGGCGACGACTTCTATTCGTCGGACTCCTACACCGACACCCTGCTTGGCTACCTCCGCGAACGCCCCGAGGACGACGAAAGACCGTTCTTCGCGTATCTGCCGTTCCAGGCGCCGCATTGGCCGCTGCAGGCGCCTGCGGAAACCATCGCGAAATATCGCGGCCGCTACGACGCCGGCCCGGACGCGTTGCGCGAGGAGCGGCTGGTCGCGCTCAAACGGCTCGGCCTCTGCTCACCCGATGTCACCGCGCACCCAGTCGTCGCCGACGGCGCCCCGGAGTGGGACGACATGACGGACGAGGAACGCGCGATCTCGGCCCGAACCATGGAGGTCTACGCCGCCATGGTGGACCGGATGGATCAGAACATCGGCCGGGTCACCGACTACCTGACCGAGACCGGCGAGCTCGACAACACGGTCGTGATCTTCCTTTCCGACAACGGCGCAGAAGGGGCGATCGTCGAGGCGATGCCGATTCTGGGTGGTCTGATCAAGGCGCAGATCGAGCAGCGTTGCGATCACAGCCTCGATAACCTGGGCGCCCCCAACACATTCATCTGGTACGGGCCCGCGCTGGGCGCAGGCCGCGACGGCGCCATCACGGCTGTACAAGGCGTTCACCACCGAGGGCGGCATCCGGGTGGTGGGGTTCGTCACCTGGCCGGGCTTCGACCGGCAGCACCAGATAGGCACCGCCTTCACCACCGTCATGGACATCGCTCCGACCGTGCTGGAGCTCGCCGGAGTGACCCATCCCGGCACCGAATACCAGGGCCGCGAAGTCGCGCCCATGCGCGGCGGGTCACTGGTGCCGTATCTATCCGGCCGCACCGAGGCGGTACACGACGCCGAGACCGACACCGGATGGGAGTTGTTCGGCCGTCGTGCCATCCGTCGCGGCGACTGGAAGGCGCTCTACCTGCCCCAGCCATACGGCCCGGGCGCCTGGCAACTTTACGACCTCTCGGTCGACCCCGGCGAGATCGACGACCTGGCCGCCTCGCGGCCGGACAAGCTGGCCGAACTACTCGCGCTGTGGGATCGCTACGTCGAGGACACCGGCGTAATCCTGGACCCTGTTTCGCTTTTCGACGATCGCTGATAGGGAGCCTCACCGTCGTGAGCCGGATCGGGACCGATGAGTTGCGCGACGCGGTGCTCGACGAGGGAACTTTCCTCAGCTGGGACACCGCGCCGGTGGCGGTGCCGACGAACCCGTCCTACGCCCGCGAGCTTGCCGACGCCCGGGCGGCCTCCGGCCGTGACGAGTCGGTACTCACCGGCGAGGGCCGGGTGTTCGGGCGGCGGGTGGCCGTGGTGGTCTGCGAGTTCGAATTCCTTGGCGGCTCAATCGGAGTCGCTGCCGCCGAACGGATCACCGCAGCCGTGCAACGCGCCACCGCCGAGCGGCTGCCGCTGCTGGCCTCGCCGAGCTCCGGCGGCACCCGGATGCAGGAGGGGACGGTCGCGTTTCTGCAGATGGTGAAAATCGCCGCGGCCGTCACCCTGCACAAACAGGCACACCTGCCGTATTTGGTGTACCTGCGCCATCCGACCACCGGTGGGGTGTTCGCGTCCTGGGGTTCGCTGGGCCACCTGACCATCGCCCAGCCCGGCGCGTTGATCGGCTTCCTCGGCCCGCGGGTCTACCAGCAGCTCTACGGCGAACCGTTTCCCCCGGGCATCCAGACCGCTGAGAATCTGCAGCGGCACGGGGTGATCGACGCGGTCGCGCCGCTGCAAGAGCTGCGCGCGATCATCGACCGCGCGCTGACGGTGGTCGCCGACGATGCGGGACCGGCACCGGACCGGCTGCCGCCCGAACCGCTGCCCGACGTCGCGGCCTGGGACTCGGTGCTGGCGTCGCGCCGACCGGACCGGCCCGGGGTGAAGCACTTGCTGCGCTACGGCTGTACCGATCAGGTGCTGCTGTCCGGAACCGAACGGGGCGAAGCGGCCACCACGCTGCTGGCACTGGCCCGGTTCGTCGGTCAACCCGCGGTGGTGCTCGGCCAGCAGCGGATCGTGGGGGGGCTGGTCGGTCCCGCCGCGTTGCGCGAAGCCCGTCGCGGCATGACGCTGGCCGCCGGGCTGCGGCTGCCGCTGGTGCTCGTCATCGACACGGCCGGCCCGGCGCTGTCGGCCGAGGCAGAAGAGGGCGGCCTGGCCGGCGAGATCGCCCGCTGCCTGGCCGAGCTGGTCACGTTGGACACCCCGACGGTGTCGGTGCTGCTCGGTCAGGGCAGCGGCGGGCCGGCCCTGGCGATGGTGCCGGCCGACCGGGTGCTGGCCGCATTGCACGGCTGGCTGGCGCCGCTGCCACCCGAGGGCGCCAGCGCGATCGTCTTCCGCGACGTCACACACGCCGCCGAACTCTCTGCCGCACAGGGCATTCGATCGACCGATTTGTTGGCGTCCGGCATCGTCGACGTGGTCGTGCCCGAGCATCCGGACGCCGCCGACGAGCCGAGCGAGTTCTGCACCCGGTTGTCGGTGGCGATTGCCGCCGAGCTGCACGCGCTGCGCGCCGTGCCCGACGCGGACCGGACGGCGGCCCGGTTACGGCGCTACCGCGACATCGGGCTGCCGTAGCTCCTAGCGCTTCGACCCCCGCGACACTTAACCCGCTGCGACGACACGCCGCTTGGGTCGCAGTCGTTTAAGTCTCGGCGAGTTCTTGAGCCGGCAACCCGAGATAACGCTGAATCGTCGGCCCTACCCAGTCGACGAGCTCGTCCCGGGTCATTCCGACTACCGGCGGCAAACGCAACACGAAGCGACACCACGCCACCCCCAGGATCTGGGTGGCGACCAGCCCGGACCGCCAGCCGGATTCCGCAGCCGGCACCAGCGTTGCGACCAGCGGCTGTAGTTGCTCACCGAAGATCTGCTGCATGCGGCCCGCAGCCTCAGCGTTGGTGGCGCTGGACCGCAGCAGGATCACCAGCGCGTCACCGTCCTCCCAACGTTCCAGGAAATGGCCGACCAGCGACCGGCCCACCTGCGTGCGGTCCAATCCGGTGAAGTCGGGAAACCTGAGGTCGAAATCCGCCGCGGCGGCGAACAGCTTGTCCTTGCTGCCGAAATACCGCATCACCATCGACGGATCTATCCCCGCATCAGCGGCAATGCCGCGGATGGTGGCGGCCTGAAAACCGGCCGCGCCGAATCGCTCGCGGGCCGCGGCCAAGATCGCGGCCTTGGTCTGCTCCGACGTTCTCCTCATGCCAACAATTGTAGGCCAACAAGTGTTGACATCAGTCGCCGGCAAGCGCACGATGGATTATGCCAACAAGCGTTGACTTTCTCGCCAAGGGAGGATCACCATGGTGGACACCGACGTCCTCGTAGTGGGAGCCGGACCGACCGGACTCACGCTGGCCGCATCACTGCTGCACCGGGATGCGGACGTCATCGTCGTCGACCGCCTGGCCGTCGGGGCCAACACCTCGCGCGCGGCCGCGGTCAACGCCCGCACGCTCGAGGTGCTGGAAGACATCGACGTTGCCCGACGAATGGTCAAGGCGGGGCTCGTCGCCCCCCGGTTCACCATGCGGCAGGGGACGCGCACGCTGATCCCGGTCGATTTTTCGGTGCTGCCCACCAAATACCCCTACACGCTGATGATTTCGCAGGCCACCACCGAGGCGCTGCTCGTCGAGCGGCTGGCCGAACTCGGCGGCGAGGTGCTCCGACCCAAAACGCTGACCCGGTTGTCGCACGACCGCGACGGCGTGACAGCCACCTTCGACGACGGCGACACCATCCGGGCCCGCTTCGTGGTGGGCTGCGACGGCGCGCACAGCACCGTGCGCGGACAGGCGGGTGTGGGCTTCGCCGGCGGCGAGTACGCCGAATCGTTCACGCTTGCCGACGTCCGGCTTACCGGCGAGGCGCCGAACGACGAGGTACTCCTGTTCTACGCGGTGCAGGGCCTGAACGTGGTGGCGCCGCTGCCCGGCGGCATCCACCGCATCGTCGCGCCGAGCGCTCATGCGCCCGAGCAGCCGTCGGCGGAGTTCGTCCAGAACATCCTGGACGCCCGCGGCTTCGGCCCGGGACGCAGCGTTGTCACCGAGTTGATCTGGGGATCGCGCTTCCGCATCCACCACCGGGTTGCCGATACCTATCGGGCCGGGCGGCTGCTGCTGGCCGGCGACGCGGCCCACGTCCACAGCCCCGCCGGTGGGCAGGGCATGAACCTGGGCATCCAGGACGCCGTCGCTCTCGCCGGCGCCTTGCACGACGTGCTGGCCGGCGGCCCGGACACAGCGCTGGATGCCTACAGCGCCAGCCGTCGACCGATCGCGCAGCAGGTGCTGATCACGACCGGGCGGTTGACCCGGCTGGCGACGCTGCCCAGGGCAGCCCGCCCGGCACGTAACGGGTTGATGCGACTGGCAGCACAGTTCCCGGCGGTGCGCAGCAAGCTGGCCTGGCGGCTATCGGGTCTGGTCTACCGCTGAATCGAAGGCGGCGACCGCCCAACGGTGCGCCCAGGTCTGCAGCGGCTCGAGAGCCGTCATCAACGAACGACCATGCGCGGTAAGGAAATAACCCGCATCGCCGTGATCGACGATGCGCAGCTCCCGTAGCTCCTTCAACCTGGTGTTCAGTGAGCCGGGGTTGGTGTCGCAGGCCGTTTGCAGCGCCCGGAAGGTCAGCGGGCCGGCGCGCAGCTCCCAGAGCAGGCGCAGCGCGCCGCGGCGACCCAGCGCGTCGAGGGCCACCATGATCGGCCGACCCGAGCGCGATCCGCGGGCCGACGATCCGATGCGGGGCGAATTCATGCTTTACATTTTGTAGCACGCGCGCTACTTTCGACACCATGCCACGCTATAAATCTGATAGCGCCCGCATCGCACCCGCGGCCGAGCCGTTGCCCGACGACATCCAGCAGGCCATCGACGCGATCATGCGTGGCCGCCCGCCACTGTTGTTGTTCACCACGTTGGCGCGCGATCGCCGACTGTTCTTCAAGTTCTTCAATTCCGGGCTGCTCGACCGGGGTCATCTGAGCATCCGGCAACGCGAGATCGTCATCGACCGGGTGACAGCGTCCTGCGCCGCAGAGTACGAGTGGGGCGTCCATGTCAGCGTATTCGCGGCCAAAGCCGGCCTGACAGAACCACAAATCACGTCGTTGACCGTCGGCGGACCCGACGACAGCTGCTGGCCCGACGCCGATCGGCTGCTGATCCGGTTGTGCGACAGCCTGCACGACGACTGCACCATCGACGACGCGCTCTGGGCACAGCTGACCCGGCACCACTCCGACGAGGCACTGCTGGAACTGCTCATGCTCGCGGGCGCTTACCGCACTGTGAGCTACCTGGTGAACTCACTGCGGTTACCGCCGGAAGCCGGGGCCAGGCGATTCCCGCTGTCGCCGGCAAATTGACGAGGGTGCGTCCAGCGAGGGTTCCCACAGCTACCCGGGACTATCAGGCATCATGGGCGGCATGGACACTGGTGTGACCTCACCACGGGTTTTGGTTGTCGACGACGACTCCGACGTGCTGGCCTCGTTGGAGCGCGGATTGCGATTGTCCGGGTTCGAGGTGTCGACCGCGGTCGACGGCGCCGAGGCACTGCGGAGCGCAACCGAAACCAGGCCGGATGCGATCGTGCTCGACATCAACATGCCGGTGCTGGACGGCGTCAGCGTGGTCACCGCGCTGCGCGCGATGGATAACGACGTCCCGGTCTGCGTGCTGAGTGCCCGCAGTTCGGTCGACGACCGGGTGGCCGGCTTGGAGGCCGGCGCCGACGACTACCTGGTCAAACCCTTCGTGCTGGCCGAGCTGGTGGCGCGGGTGCGCGCGCTGCTGCGCCGCCGCGGATCCACCGCGACCTCATCTTCGGAGACCATCGCGGTCGGGCCGCTGGAAGTCGACATCCCGGGCCGGCGGGCCCGAGTCAACGGGGTCGACGTCGACTTGACCAAACGCGAGTTCGATCTGCTGGCCGTGCTGGCGGAACACAAGACCGCGGTGCTGTCGCGTGCACAGTTGCTGGAATTGGTGTGGGGTTATGACTTCGCCGCCGACACCAACGTCGTCGATGTGTTCATCGGATATCTACGCCGTAAGTTGGAAGCCGGCGGCGGCCCTCGGCTGCTGCACACCGTCCGTGGAGTGGGATTCGTACTGCGAATGCAGTGACGGGTATTGAGGATGAACTTCTTGTCGCGAATCTTGACCCGTACGCCATCGCTGCGTACCCGGGTGGTGGTGGCGACCGCAATCGGCGCGGCCATTCCGGTGCTCATCGTCGGCGTCGTCGTCTGGGTCGGCATCACCAACGACCGCAAGGAACGGCTGGATCGCCGCCTGGATGAGGCCGCAGGTTTCGCGATCCCGTTCTTGCCCCGCGGTCTGGGCGAAATCCCCAAATCCCCTAACGATCAGGATGCGGTCATCACCGTGCGCCGCGGCGGCGAAGAGGTCACGTCCAACACGAAAGTCACCTTGCCGCAGTTGCCGGCCGGTTATGCCGACACCTATGTCAACGGGGTGCGCTACCGGGTGCGCACCGTGAACATTCCAGCGCCGCGCCCGATGTTGGTGGCGGTGGGCGCGACCTACGACGCCACCATTGCCGACACCAACAACCTGCATCGCCGGGTGATCTTGATCTGCACATTGTCGATCGGGGCGGCAGCCGTATTCGCCTGGCTGCTGGCTACTTTCGCGGTACGACCGTTCAAGCGGTTGGCCCAACAGACCAGGTCGATCGACGCCGGCGACGAGAGACCGCAGGTTCGCGTGCGCGGCGCCAGCGAGGCGGTCGAGATCGCCGAGGCCTTGCGGGGCATGCTGCAACGGATTTGGAACGAGCAGCTCCGGACCAAGGAAGCCCTGGCTTCGGCCCGCGACTTCGCGGCGGTGTCCTCGCATGAGCTGCGGACACCGTTGACCGCGATGCGCACCAACCTCGAAGTGCTCGCCACCCTGGAACTGCCGGACGAGCAGCGCAAAGAAGTGCTCAGCGACGTGATCCGAACCCAATCCCGCATCGAGGCCACGTTGTCGGCGTTGGAGCGACTGGCCCAGGGTGAGCTGTCGACGTCGGAGGATCACGTGCCGGTCGACATCACCGAGCTGCTCGACCGCGCGGCGCACGACGCCATGCGGATCTACCCCGACCTCGACGTGTCGCTGGTGCCGTCGCCGACCTGCATCATCGTCGGGCTGCCCGCGGGCCTGCGTCTTGCCGTCGACAACGCGATCGCCAATGCCGTCAAACACGGTGGCGCCACCCGCGTTCAGCTGTCTGCGGTCAGCTCACGGGCCGGAGTGGAAATCGCCGTTGACGACAACGGCAGCGGGGTGCCCGAGGGGGAACGCCAGGTGGTGTTCGAGCGATTCTCCCGCGGATCGACCGCATCGCATTCGGGTTCCGGCCTGGGGCTGGCATTGGTGGCCCAGCAAGCACACCTGCACGGCGGTACGGCGTCGCTGGAAGACAGCCCGCTGGGCGGAGTGCGTCTGCTGCTTCGTCTGCCCGGCCCGAGCTGACTTACTCGTCGCCTTTACCGCGCACCGGCACTTCGCGTTTGACGCGCCGAATCGTCAGCGCGAACGTGAGAAACAGCCCGAGCAGGAAGGCCAGCCCGACCAGCCCGTAGTTCACGTGGCTCATCGCTGAGCCCCAATCTCACGCGCACCGGGCATGTCGTCCAGGGCTTGCTCTTCGGTGGTGCGCCGAATCGATATGCCGGCCACGAACAGGGCAACTGCCGAGCCGACCGCGAAAGCTACTAGATACCACAACCATTGGATGACGAAGTCCATGGACGAATTCTCCTCAGCTGACCTCGATTTCGACGCGACGATTCTTTGCTTGACCGTCCGGGCTGGTGTTGTCAGCGATCGGGTCTGCCGCGCCGAGACCTCTGGCGGTCAAGCGATCGCCGGTAACACCGCGTGCGATCAGGTAATCGGCGACTGCGTCCGCCCGGTTAGCGCTCACCGCGCTGTTGATGGCGTCGTTACCGGTGTTGTCGGTGTAGCCGCTGATCGTCACTTTCACGCCCGGGCAGGCCTTCAGCTTGTCGGCAACCTCGTTCAGCGTCTCTTCGGCGGCCGGCGACAACGCCGATCCGTCGGTGGCAAAGGTGATCGGGCCCGACGCTTTGACATCCGATCGCAGGTGGGCGCAGATATTGCCGGGGCCGAGAGCCGGCGCCGGGCCCGGAGGTGCGCTGGCGGTGACCGGACCGCCGATCCCCATCGTGCCAACGACATTCAAGTTGGGCCAGGCCGCGTCGGCGGCCTGTTCGATGGCGTCTTGCCGGCTTCCCGAACCCGCAGTCCCGATCAGCGTGATGGTGTCACCCTTGACGGTCAGACCGAAATCGGGAACTGATGCCGCTGCCTTGAAAACCGGTGCTGCCGAGGAGAAGTCGAGAGACTTGATATCCGGGTTGATCCGTACTTTGTCGATGATGTTGGCGTCCGGCCCGAAGCCCGCCTGCAACGCCGTCAGCAGTGACCGCTTTGCCTCCGGACTGGGCATGTCACCGGAAAGCTTAATGTCGTTGCCGCTGCGGGTGATTGACACCGGTGCCAGCGTGACCGCCGAAATCGTCGGCGCCCCACCGGACGGCGCTGGTGCGTTGAGCGTCGGCAACACGCCGGTCGGCCCGTTGGCCGCCGATGGGGCGCGGTCGACGTCGCAATGGCCGATTACCGCCAGTAGCAAGGGAATAACGATCAAGCCGATCAGCCACGGCAGACCCGGAAACCGCCGATAGAACTTCGAGATCCGCCGCCATTCGGTCGCATCGGGTGGATTGCCGGAACCCCCCATGGGCCCTCCCTCCTGCTAACGGGTGCTGAGCAGGTCGATCACGAAGATCAGCGTCTTGCCTGACAGCTGGTGTCCTGAGCCGGCCGGCCCGTAAGCCTGCGCGGGTGGGATCACCAGCTGACGCCGACCGCCCACCTTCATCCCGGGAATACCGTCCTGCCACCCCTGGATGAGTCCGCGCAGCGGGAATTCGATGGGTTCGCCGCGGCCCCATGAGCTGTCGAACTCTTCGCCGGTGTCGTACTCGACGCCGACGTAGTGCACCTCGACGACGCCCCCCGGCACCGCTTCGGGTCCCTCTCCGACCACCAGGTCTTCGATGACGAGTTGTGCGGGCGCTGGGCCGCTCGGGAAGTCGATCTCTGGTTTGCTTGGCACGGATGCGACCCTAGTCCGGCACACTCGAGTCGTGGAAGAGGACCAACAATGAGCGACAATGCAGACAACGCCTCCTTGGCGCACATTCATGATCTGGTCGCCGAGGAGAAGACCCTTCGTGCGCGGCTACAGCACGGCGATATCAGCGCATCTGAGGAGCACGACCGGCTGCGCCGGATCGAGACCGAACTCGATCAATGCTGGGACCTGCTTCGGCAGCGTCGGGCGCTGCGCGAAACCGGTGGCGACCCGGACGGAGCCACGCTGCGCCCACCCGACGAAGTCGAGGGCTACTTGAGCTGAGCAGATGGTGGCCGACCCGACTGACGTCGATGTGGTCATCGTGGGCGGCGGGCACAACGGCCTGGTCGCCGCCGGATACCTGGGGCGGGCCGGCCTGCGGGTACGGCTGCTGGAACGGCTGCCGCAGGTCGGCGGCGCCGCGGTGTCAGCGCAGGTTTTCGACGGTGTCGACGCCCGGCTATCCCGGTATGCCTACCTGGTCAGCCTGCTGCCGGCACGCATCACAACCGACTTGGGCGCGGCGGTGCGGTTGGCCCGACGGCCGTATTCGTCGTACACCCCCGATCCGGCCACGGCGGGGCGCACCGGCCTGCTGGTCGGTCCGGACTGCACCTTCGACGCCATCGGCGCGCACGACGACGAGCGGGCCTTCGCCGCGTTCTACCGGCGCTGCCGATTGGTGACTGAGCGGCTGTGGCCGACCCTGCTGGAACCGTTGCGCACCCGCGAGCAGGCCCGAGGGCTCGTCGACGGCGGCGATCCCAACGCGGCCGCGGCGTGGCGAGCCATGGTCGATCAACCGATCGGCCATGCGATTGCCGGTGCGATCGGCAACGACCTGGTCCGCGGCGTGGTGGCGACCGACGCGCTGATCGGCACCTTCGCCCGGCTCGACGACCCATCGCTGCAGCAGAATGTCTGCTTCCTCTACCACCTCCTCGGCTGCGGCACCGGTGACTGGTACGTCCCGGTCGGCGGCATGGGTGCGGTAAGCGCCGCGCTGGCCGCCGCAGCCCTCGGCGGTGGAGCCGAAATCATCACCGGCGCAGCCGTTTACGCGATCGAGCCGAACGGTGAGGTGCGTTACCGCCGGCACGATGACGAGCACCTGGTGCGCGGCCGATTCGTCCTGGCCGGTGTCACACCGGCGGTGCTGGCCGGCCTGCTGGCAGAGCAGTCACCGGCACCGGCGCACGGCGCTCAGGTCAAGGTGAACATGGTGCTGCGACGGCTGCCCCGATTGCGCGACAACAGCGTGACGCCCGAGCAGGCATTCGGCGGAACGTTGCATGTCAACGAGACCTGGACGCAGCTGGACACGGCGTATGCGCGGGCAACTGCCGGAGCGCTACCAGATCCACTCCCGTGCGAGATCTACTGCCATTCGCTAACCGACTCGAGCATCCTGTCCCCCGCACTGCGCGAGTCCGGCGCCGCGACGCTGACGGTGTTCGGTCTGCACACGCCGCATTCGTTGCCCGCCTCCCGCGATCAACTGACCGAGTCGGTGCTGGCGTCACTGAATTCCGTTCTGGCCGAACCGATTCAGGATGTGCTGATGGATGACATGAACGGCAGGCCGTGCATCGAGACGACCACCACTTTGGACTTGGAACATCGGCTGGGCATGACCGGCGGCAACATCTTCCACGGCGCATTGCGCTGGCCGTTCGCTGACGACGACGACCGGCTGGACACACCGGCCCGGCAATGGGGCGTGGCCACCGCCCACGAGCGAATCCTGCTGTGCGGCTCAGGTTCCCGGCGCGGTGGGGCGGTGTCGGGCATCGGCGGCCACAACGCCGCCATGGCCGTGCTGGCTAGCCGGTGAGCACTCGCAGAATCGCACAAATCACGCCCCGCGCATGCGATTCTGTGTCTGCTCGCGGAGGAAACTATCGCGAGTCGATGGTGGCGTAGTTGCGTTCGGTGTAGCCGGTGTAAATCTGGCGCGGCCGACCGATCTTGCTGTCGCCCTCGTCGTGCATTTCACGCCAGTGCGCGACCCAGCCGGGCAACCGGCCCAGCGCAAACAGCACCGTGAACATCCGCGTCGGGAAGCCCAGCGCCCGGTAGATCAGGCCGGTGTAGAAGTCGACATTCGGATAGAGCTTGCGCTCGATGAAGTAGTCGTCGGTCAGCGCCGCCTCTTCGAGCTCCTTGGCGATGCCGAGCAGGTCGTCGTCGCCGCCCAGCTTGCCCAGGATCTTGTCGGCCTGTTCCTTGACGATGCGCGCCCGCGGGTCGTAGTTCTTGTAGACCCGGTGGCCGAAGCCCATCAGCTTCACGCCCTCCTCGCGGTTCTTGACCTTGCGGACAAACTCGCTGACGTCGTCGTCGCTCTTGCGGATCTTCTCCAGCATCTCCAGCACCGCCTGGTTGGCGCCGCCGTGCAGCGGCCCCCAGAGCGCGTTGATGCCACCGGAGATCGAGGTGAACAGGTTGGCCTGTGACGACCCCACCAGCCGCACCGTCGACGTCGAACAGTTCTGCTCGTGGTCGGCATGCAAGATCAGCAGCATGTCCAGCGCCCGAACGACCTCGGGGTCGACGTCGTACGGCTCGGCTGGCAGCCCGAACGTCATCCGCAGGAAGTTCTCCACCAGTGTCAGTTTGTTGTCGGGGTAGAGGAACGGCTGGCCGACCGACTTCTTGTAGGCGTAAGCAGCGATGGTGGGCAGCTTGGCCAGCAGCCGGATCGTCGACAGCTCGACCTGCTCGGTGTCCATCGGGTCAAGCGAATCCGGGTAGTAGGCCGACAGCGCGTTGACGGTGCTGGACAGCACCGGCATCGGGTGTGCGTTGCGCGGGAAGCCGTCGAAGAACCGCTTCAGGTCCTCGTGCAACATGGTGTGCAGCTGGATCTGGCGGGTGAACGCCGCGAGCTGGTCCTTGGTCGGCAGTTCACCGTGAATGAGCAGGTAGCTCACCTCGATGAACGTCGACTTCTCGGCGAGCTGCTCGATCGGGTAGCCGCGATAGCGCAGGATGCCGGCGTCACCGTCGATGTAAGTGATGGAGCTTTTGCACGACGCGGTATTGACGAAACCATTGTCGAACGTGGTGTAGCCGGTCTTGGCCAGCAGCGAGCCGAGCGCGACGCCGTCGGCCCCTTCGGTGGCGTGGACGATGTCGAGATCCAGCTCACCACCCGGGTACTTCAGAGTGGCGGAATCGTCGGTTGCGGCCACTGGAACCCCTTTGCGGTCTCGATGGATGCTGGCCCTACAAGATTGCTTATAGCTGAAGGTAGTCGTTATCGGGAGGGCATGCCTGCGCGGGGGGCGTAAGTAGACCGAACCGCCGCGACTTTTACTCGATCTTGACCATGCTTTGAATCGCGCCATCGACGATGGTCGATGTGAGTACGCTTCCATCGGTGGAACTAGAGGTCCTGGGGCCTCTCCAGGTCCGGGTCGACGGTAGGGCCGTCGCTGTCCCGGGCGCCAAACCTCGCGCCATCCTCACGATGCTCGGCCTACACGGCGGTTCCGTGGTGTCCGCCGACACACTGATCGAACTGTTGTGGGGCGATGCCCCGCCGCGCACTGCCGCCAAAGCCCTACAGACGCACATCTCCTTGCTGCGGCGCACCCTGGGCGATGGCTTCGTTCTGACGAAGGGAGCGGGCTGGACCCTCGCCGAAAGCGAGGTCGACGCCACCCGCTACAAGTCCGCGGTCAAGGCGGGCCGCGAAGCCGCTGCCACGGGCGACACCAGCCAAGCGGCGGCACGCTTCGAGGACGCGCTGACCCTGTGGCGCGGAATCCCGGAGTTGCCCGACGAGCCGCGCGGACTGGCCGAGAAGACCCGCTGGATCGAAAGCCACGCCGCGCTGGTGGAGGACCGGGCCGATGCGCTGCTCGCGACGGGTCGGGCCGCGGAGGTCATCGGCGATCTCGAGACGGTGGTGGCCGAGGCGCCGCTGCGCGAGCGGCGATGGGGCCAGCTGATGCTCGCTCTCTACCGCGCCGGCCGTCAGGGGGACGCGCTTGCCGCTTATCAACGGGCAAGGACGCTGCTGGCCGACCAGCTGGGGGTAGACCCGGGACCAGAACTCCGCCGACTCGAGGGGGCGATCGTTGCGCAAGATGCTGCACTGGAAGTCTCTGCGGGACAGGATCTTCCAGCGGTCACGCGCGCCGTCACATTTCTGCTTACCGACATCGAGGGATCGACTGCCGCCTGGGAGGCAGACGCGGTCGCCATGGCGGTTGCGCTCGCCCGCCACGACGAACTGGTCGAACAGGTCGTCACGTCGCGCGGAGGACGGCTGATCAAAACGCGCGGCGAAGGCGATGCCACGTTTTCGGTCTTCGAGCGACCGTCTGCGGCGGCCGCCGCCGCCATCGAGCTCCAGGACGCGATCGGCCACGAACCCTGGGTGTTGCGCGACCCGATGCGTGTCCGAGTAGCACTGCACACCGGCGAGGTCGAACTGCGCGACGGCGACTACTTCGGCCGGGCGGTCAACCGGGCCGCAAGGCTGCGCTCACTGGCCGCGGGTGCGCAGATCCTGTGCTCGGGCGCGACCGCCGAGCTCGTCATCGACTCACTGCGCGATGACGTCGTGCTCGCCGACCTGGGGATGCGGCAATTGCGCAACCTCGCGCGTCCCGAGCATGTTTTCGAGCTGCGCCTCGACACCGTGGAAAATCAGCCTGAACCGACAAGCGATGCTCCGTTCCAGCGCCCCGGCCTCCCCGGGGTACTGACCGGCTCCGGACCGTTCGTCGGGCGTGGCCACGAACTCGACCGACTTCTTACAACCTGGCAGTGCGCGCTGACTGATGGTGTGCGAGCGATGCTGATCGCCGGGGAACCCGGCGTCGGCAAGACGCGACTGGCGGGCGAATGGTCTCAGCAGGCCTACCAACACGGCGCAGTCGTGTTATACGGCCGCTGCGACGAGGATCTCGGTGCGCCCTACCAGCCGTTCGCCGAAGCCCTGCGCACGCTGGTGCCTTGCCTCGGTGCCGACCGATTGCGCGGGCTGCGCGGCGTGGAGGCACTGCTTTCCCTGGTGCCCGGCCTGACTGACGTGGTGCCCGACCTGGCTGCGCCCACCCGCGCAGATCCGGACACCGAACGCTACGCGCTCTTCGACGCGGTCGTTGCAGTCTTGGGAGTGGCCTCGGCGGCAGCGCCGGTCGTGCTGATCCTTGACGACTTGCATTGGGCCGCCAAGTCGACGCTGCTGCTGTTGCGCCATGTTCTGCGCTTCGGCGAGCACGCCCGCGTGCAGATCGTCGGCACGTACCGCAGCACCGACGTCGACCGCTCGCACCCGCTGGGCGCGATGTTGGCAGACCTACACCGTGACGGCACTGCCAGCCCCCTCCAACTGAGTGGCCTCGACGCCGAAGATGTGACCGCCTATGTCGCCGAAGCCGGCTACGACGACGAAGAGCTGGCCCGGGCCTTGGCGGCGGTCACCGGCGGCAACCCGTTCTTCCTCATCGAGGCACTGCGGCACGTCGACGAGAACGGCGGTGCCTGGGACCGCAACACGCTGCCGCAGGGTGTGCGCGACGCGGTGAGTCGCCGCCTCTCCCGGCTGACCGCGGAAACCAATAAGGCCCTTGCCGCAGCGGCCGTCGTCGGCAGCCGGTTCGCCGTGGATCTGGTCGAGCGCGTGGTTGGGGAAGACCTGATCGACGCGTTCGAGGAAGCGTCCAAGGCCGGCATCGTGATCGAAGAGCAGGGCGGCTACTACCGGTTCAACCACGCTCTCGTCCGGCAGTCGCTGCTGGCCGAGTTGGCATCCGTGCGCCGCATGCGGCTACACCAGCGCATCGCGACGACGCTGGAGGCCCAGCCTGGCGCCGGCGACGAGTTAGCGGCTGAACTGGCTCACCACTACTTCGAGTGCGCGTGGGCGGGGAACGCGGCGAAGGCCGTCGAATACTGCCGGCGTGCCGCGGACCAGGCAATGACCCGCCTTGCCTACGAAGGTGCCGCCGACCTCTACGACCACGCCTTGCACGCGTTGGAGGAGCTGGACGACGAGCTGCCCGACCGTGATGAGCAGGCTGCCGAGCTGTTGGTGGCACGTTGTGAGGCCCTGCTGGCTGCGGGCGACGTCAGTTCGGCTCCAGCGGCGGTTTCGCAATTACGCTCTGCGACAGTGAATTCCCCGCGGCTTGCGGCCTGGGCGACGTCTTTTGACGGCGAGCTGTCGATGTTGATTCATCCGGAGCGATTGGACGAGGTTCAAGCCGCGTTAGGCGCGGCGGCCGAAGAGCTGGCCCGTCTCAACGATGCCGCGGGGGAAGCCAAAGCCCACACCGTTCGGGCTTCGTGTCTGGCGCGCCTCGGGCGGATCGCCGATTGTGAAGTCGCCCTTGACGAAGCCCTGACCGCGGCACGGCGCGCGCGTGAACATCGCCGGGTGAACGCGGTTCTGGCGGGCGCGCCGCTGGCTGCGCTGTGGGGCCCGAACCCGGTACCGCGCGCGGGCGGACGGTGTCTTGACGTGGTGCGGCTGCTGCGGATCACGACCGACTCGCCCGCAGTCGAGGCCACGTCGACGCGGTGCCAGGCCGTGTTGGAGGCCTTCCGCGGACGCGCCGAGGCAGCCCGACGAATGATCGCCTCGGCCCGGCGCACGGTCACCGAGCTCGGCTTGCGCCATGCGTTGCTGGAAGTTGAGCAGTTCGCCGGCATTGTCGAACTGGTCGTCGACGATCCAGCTGCCGCCGAGCCGCATTTGCGCCAGGCCTACAAGGGTTTTCGTCGGATGGGTCTGGACGCCGACACTGCCGAGACCGCCGCGCTGCTCGGTCGAGCATGCCTCGCGCTGGACCGAGATGCCGAAGCCGACGAATTGTCCAGGGAGAGTGAGCGTCTGGCGGGTAACGCGCTGAAGGCGTCGATTGCCTGGCGCACGCTGCGGGCGCAACTGCTGGCGCGGCGTGGCGAGCATGGCGAGGCGCGGCAGCTGGCCGATGCTGCCGTCGCGCTCGCCGAGCGCACGGATGCGTTGGTCGATCACGGCGACGCCTGCCTAACACTGGCGAAAGTGTTGGACAGCGCCGGCGATACTGCAGCGGCGCGCGCCGCCGCCGAGCGGGCGGTCGAGCTTTACGAACGCAAAGGCGCTGCGGCACTGGCGGAGAAGGCGCGCAGCGTCCTCGGCGAGCGCGTCGCACCGCCCACCGCAACGCCACCACCGCCGGAAGCGCTGGCCGTCGAGCTCGACAACGCGTGCGTGCGCGCGGTCGGCCGTCTCGACGCCGCCATCAATGGCGGAGCCTGGGTCGAAATCGGACAAGTATTCGCACCCACCGTCTTCATCGAGAGTCACCGGAAGATAGTTGGCTTCCCCCGACGGCTTTTCGATGCGAACGAGTTGACGGCTCAGGTGAAGGGTCTTTGCGAGGAAGGAGCGACACTACATCGTCGTGTCGTTATCGCCGTACAAGGCGAGCGCCTCGCTCTTACCCGATTGGAGATAGGCACGAGAGGCGAAAGTCCCGGTAGTCCGCAGGACGCGCTGCTTCAAGTGGTGGTGCTCGACGAGCAGGGTCGAATCGCACTCCAGGTGTGGTTCGACGTCGATGACATCGACGACGCGATGGCCGAACTCGACTCCACACAAGCACGTTTCGAGCAGCGTGCAAAGGCTCGGCGGCTGGAAAACGGGGCCAGCCAAGTCGCTGAGCGTTTCTTGTTGTATTTCGCATCCTGCAACTGGGACGCGATGGCCCAGCTACAGGCCGACAACATTTCCATCGATGATCGCCGCCGAGTCGTAAATGCGGGGATCCGACGTGGTCGAGAGGCCGCAGTCCAAGATGCGCGGGCCAACGCAGACGTAGGGGCCAAGAACGTAGCGTCGACCGCTATCGCGACACGCGGCGAGCGCCTCGTCCTTTGCCGTGCCCGATACTCGGGTGGCGCCGAGCCGCCCGAGACGTTTCACGTCGATGTCCTCAGCATTTACGAGATCAACGCCGACGCGCGCATCACGGCGGTCGTCACGTTTGACCCCGACGACTTCGACGCTGCTATCGCCGAATTGGATGCCCGGTACCTCGCCGGCGAGGCGGCACCATACGCGCACACATGGTCGATGATCGCCAGCGGCCACGCCGCCGTCAACCGGCGCGAGCTGCCCCCAATGACAGCGGACCCCGTCAGCATCGACCACCGTCGGGCAGCAGCGTTCGCACCCGGCGAGCTGTTGGCGTACTTCCGCGCTGGTTGGGATCTCGACCAAAGCATCCGAACCTATGCCGAGGAAGTGCACCGGCTAAGCGACCTGGGAACGGTCTGCACCCATGTGGGGCATGGCATTTCGCCCGAGGGTTTCAATGCCGAATGGCGTGGCATCGACCTTTTGACGGTCGACGGTGACCGGTTCAACCGCTGCGAGGTCTTCGACGAAGGCGATCTTGACGTCGCACTCGCCAAGTTTGACGAGCTCAGCCGGCCTGCACCGCGGCTGGAAAACGCGGCAACGCGTCTATTCGAGCGCCTTTATTCGTACGTTGCCGCCGGCGACTGGGCCGCTGTGGCTCAAATAACGGCCGAGAACGTCTCCGTCGACGATCGCCGAAGGGTGGTGAACGCCGGGACCCTGCATGGTCGAGATGCCAACATCAAAGATGCTAAGGCAACCGTTGATGTCGGCCTCACGATGACGATGTTGGGCGTCCTGGCAACCCGGGGCGGGCGCCTCGCCCTCACCGGAGTTCGCGTTTCGGGCCGTGACCCCGAGGCGATTCAAAACGATGCCCTCCAAGTCATCGAGATCGATGCCGAGGAGCGAATCGCGGGTGTCGTCGTGTTCGACCTCGACGACTTCGACGCCGCCATCGCCGAGCTCGAGGCCCGCTACCTCGCTGGCGAAGCCTCTGCTCACGCGCGCACCTGGTCGATAATCGCCGGTGTCTTTGCTGCACACAATCGGCGCGAAGTCGCAGCGGCGACACCTGATGTGGTGAGTATCGACCACCGCCGGGTGGCAGCGTTTGCGCCCGGTGAGGGTCTCAAATACATCCACGCCGGGTGGGACATCGACCTGAACGACAACCTCTACATCGAGACAGTGCATCGGGCGAACGACCTCGGCGCGGTTTTCACCTGGGCGGGAAATGGAACCTCGCACGAGGGCTTCGACGCCGAGTGGCGGGCCGTCGAAATCATGACGGTCGATGGCAATCTGGTCAGCCGCGCTGAGGTATTCGACGAGCCAGACCTGGACGCTGCGCTCGCGAAGTTCGATCAGCTCAGCCGTCCGGCACCGCGGCTGGAGAACGCTGCGAGCCAAGTCTACGAACGCTGCAACGCGTATTTCGCGGCCCACGACTGGGATGCCCTCGCGGAGACGTTCGCCGACGACATCTCGACGGAGGATCGCCGTCGGGTAGTAGGCCATGCTGACCTATACGGTCGAGAATCGGTGGTTGCTAACGGCCGGACAATCATCGACTTCGGAATGACGAATTTGACGTCGACCGTTCTTGCGACCCGCGGCGAACGTCTTATCCTCGCGCGTACGTGTTACTCAGGCCCCGATCAAGAGCCCGGAGCATTCCACACGGACATACTCGCGGTCGTGGAAAGCGATGCCGACAATCGGATCGTGGCACACCTCGTCTTCGACCCCGACGACTTCGACGCCGCCATCGCCGAACTCGAGGCCCGCTACATCGGCGGCGAAGCGGCCGCCTATGCGCATGCATGGTCGGTGATCACAACAGCGTGTGCCGCGCTCAGCCGAGGTGAGCTATTCCCTACAACATCGGATTGGGTGAATATCGACCACAGGCGAGGGATCGCCTTTACGCCCCGTGACTTGACGGCGTACATCCGTTCGGCGTGGAACCTGTTGTCCGACGGCGACTTCTACATCGAGAGCGCGCACCGTCTCAACAATATTGGATCGGTTGTCACGTGGAGAGGACATGGCACTGCGCAGGAGGGCTCTGACGTCGAGTTCCGTGGGATCAACACGCTGACCGTCGAAGGCGACCTGATCAACCGCTGCGAAATCTTCGACGAGGCAGACCTCGACGTCGCGCTCGCCAGGTTTGAAGAACTCAGCCGGCCGGCGCGGCGACTCGAAAATGCGGCAAGCCAAGCAGCCGAGCGTTTGTGGAGCTGTTTCGCGGCTCAAGAGTGGGCCGAACTGGCCGAAACGTTGGCGGCCGACGTCGTCACAGTCGACCGCCGCCGAGTCGTCAACGGTGGAATAATTCGCGGCCGCGGCGCTCAAACTGCCAGTTTGCGAGCATCTTTCGAAGCCGGAGTCGAGGGCTTCACCTCGACCGTGATCGCGACCCGCGGGAAGCGTATTGCTCTGATCTCTCTCCACGCCACGTTCCGCGGCCTGGATGGTGCCGACGTGCTCGACGTCGTTGAGGTCGACGCCGACAACCGGATCGAGTCGGGCGTCTTGTTCGACCCCGACGACTTCGACGCTGCGATCGCCGAGCTCGATGAGCGATATCTTGCTGGTGAGGCAGCGCTGCATCCGCGCACGTGGAGTGTCATTACAAGCGGCTTTGCCGCGCTTAATCGGCGTGAACTGCCTCCCAGGACACCAAATTGGGTCAACATCGACCATCGGCGAGGGGCGTCGTTCGCGCCCGGCGAAATGCCTGAGCTGCTGAGCGCCGCGTGGAACGGCGCGTCTGACTTGACCAACTTCATCGAGGTGGTGCATCGCCTGAACGACTTCGGCGGAGTAATCACCTACGGGGCGCGCGAGACCTCGCAAGAGGGTTTCGCCGCCCAGTGGCGGGTAGTCAGTCTTCTAACCGTCGACGGCGATTTAGTCAACCGCTGCGAGGTGTTCGACGAAGCGGACTTTGACGCCGCGATCGCGCGGTTCGATGAGCTGGGTCGGCCCGCGCTGAAAAACGCCGCTAGCCAAGCCTACGAACGCATCAATGATTACTTGGAGGTCCACGACTGGGACGCCATCGCCGCTCTGTGTGGCGAAAGCGTTACCGTCGATGACCGGCGGCGTGTGGTGAATGCCGGGCTGAGAACTGGTCGTGATGCCGCGATGGCAGATGTGCGAGTGGCCGCAGAGGTCGGCTTCACGTACAAGATGTTGGGCGTAATAGCGACTCGTGGCGCACACCTCGCCCTCATCCGAGTTCGCGCCTCTGGCCTTGATCCCGAAGCGATTTCTAACGATGCCACGAATCTCCTCGAGCTCGATTCCGACGGACGAATCGCGACCGTCGTCGTGTTCGACCTGGAAGACATCGACGCGGCGTTCGCCGAGCTTGACACCCGCTACCTCGCCGGTGAAGCGGCTGCTCACGCGCACACCTGGTCCGTCATCACTCGCGCTTTCGCTGCGCTCAATCGGCACGAGCTTCCCGCGACGACACAGAACTTCGCCAACCTCGATCACCGACGAGGAGCAGCGTTCGTGCCGGGTGACTTGTTCGCATACCTCGAGGCGGCGTGGGACCTCACGCCGGACCGAAGGCACTACATCGAGGCCGTTCATCGGCTGAACGATCTCGGCGCGGTCTGCAGCGCGGCGGCCTACGGCACCTCCCAAGAGGGGCTCGACGCCGAGTGGCGGATGACACCTGTTCTGACGATCGAAGGCAATCTCATCCGCTCCTGCGAGATCTTCGATGAGGAAAATCTCGACGCCGCGCTCGCAAAGTTTGATGAACTACACCCACAAATGCGGCAGCTGGAGAATGCGGCCAGCCGAGCGCACGCACGTCTTAAGGCGTGCGTCGCGGGCCGCGACTGGAACGCGGCTGCCGAGATCCTGGCCGACGACATTGCAATCGACGATCGCCGTCGCGTTGTGAACTCCGGGATCCAATACGGACCAGATGCTGCCATCGCCGACATGCGGGGCGCCATCGACTCGGGACTAACCAACATTTCGTTGACCGTCATTGCGACGCGCGGCGATCGCCTCGAGCTCTCTCGTACGTGTATCTCGGGCCAGGATCAACCTCTGGCATTCCGTCTCGAATTTTTCAGCGTCACCGAGATCAACGCTGACGAGCAGATTGTCGCACGGGTCGCGTTCGATCCCGACGACATCGACGCTGCCTTCGAGGAGCTTGACGCCAAATACCTCGCCGGCGAAGCGGCCGCGTACTTGCAAACGTGGTCGGTCATTATGCAGGCGTGCGCCGCACTGAATAGACGCGAAATCTTCGCGACGACTGCAGATTTTGTCGACATCGATCATCGGTCGCTTGCCGCGATCGGGTCTGGTGACCTGGAAGCATACGTGCGTGCGGCATTGAACGATGGCGTGTACAAGGTCTACATCGAGGCCGTGCATCGGCTGAGCGATCTCGGAGCAGTCATAACCCAAGTGTCGAGCGGGACGTCCCAGGCGGGTTTCGATGGTGAGTGGCGCATGGCGGACATCTTTACGATCGAAGGCGACCTGATCAGCCGCTGCGAGATCTTCGACGAGTCAGATCTCGACTCCGCACTCGCAAGGTTCGATGAGCTGCACCCGCAAACGCGGCGGCTCGAAAATACGGCCGCCCGGGTCAATGAACGCTTCTTTAAGTACTTCACCATTCGCGACTGGGTTGGGGTCGCACAGATTTTCGCCGATGACATTTTCTACGACGATCGCCGGCGCGTGGTGAATGGCGGCTGTTGGAACGGCCGCGATCTCGTGATCGAAAACATGCGAGCGATTACCGACTTCAGGGTCGAGAATTTAGGGCTTGTCGCCACCCGCGGGGAGTGCCTCTCCCTCGGTCGCTGGCGATGGTCGAACAGCGACCAGATGCTCGATACGTTCCACACCGAGGTGCTCTGCCTCATCGAGGTCGACACCGAACAGTTGATCGCGGCGATCATCGTGTTCGACCCCGAAGACATCGCCGCGGCTATCGCGGAGCTTGACACCCGCTACCTTGCGGGCGAAGCGGCCGCCCACGCGCACACGTGGTCGCTCATGGCGGGGATCCACGGGATGCTCAACCGCCATGAGATACCCCCAACGGCGCCGGGCTGGGTCAACATTGACCACCGGCGCGGAATAGCATTCGCGCCAGGCGACCTAGTCCCGTACGTGCGTGACACGTTCGACGACATGCCTGACGTCAGCCACTACATCCTGGCGGTGCATCGGCTGAGCGACCTCGGAGCAGTCATCACCCAAACGCTGCACGGGACCTCCCGACAGGGTCTCGACGCCGAGTGGCAAAATATCGGACTATTCACTTTCGAAGGCGACCTGGCCAACCGCGTCGAGATCTTTGACGAGGCCGACCTCGACACCGCGCTCGCCCGCTTCGAGGAACTCCACCCGCAGACGCGGCGCGTCAAAAACGCGGCAAGTCAAGTCTTCGAACGCTTTGTGGCGCGGTGGGTTGCCCGCGACTGGGATGCCGTCGCGGAGATGCTGGCCGATGACATTTTCAACGACGATCGCCGTCGAGTGGTGAACGCGGGACTACGACATGGTCGAGATGCCACGATCGCAAGCATGAGGGCGTCAGCCGCCTTCGGGCTTTCAACAGTTACATCATTGGTTATCGCGACGCGTGGCGAGCGCCTTGCCCTCAGTCGTGATGTCTTCTCAATCGAGGACGGCCAGGGGTCCGAGGCGGTTGCCGAGGTGCTCGGCATCATTGAGATCGACACCGACGAACGGATTGTGGCGCGCCTCGCGCTCGACCTCGACGACATCGACGCCGCCTTCGAGGAACTCGATGCCCGCTACCTCGCCGGCGAAGCGGCCGCCCATGCAGACACGTGGTCGGTGGTTGCAGGTATCCAGGCTGCGGTCAACCGGCGCGAACTTCCCGCGATGACTCAGGATCCGGGTTACATCGATCATCGGCCGCTCGTATCGATCGAAGGGGCTGATCTGGCCGCATCTATTCGTGCAATTTTTGAGATCCATTCGGCCTACAGCGTTTACGTCGAAGCAGTGCATCGGCTGGACGAACTCGGAGCCGTCTACACACAGGTGCACAACGGAACCTCGCACGACGGCGTTGACGCAGAGTGGCGGATTATCGAAGTTCAGACGGTCGAAGGTGACCTGCTTAGCCGCGCCGAAGTCTACGACGAGGCGGACCTGGACACCGCGCTCGCCCGCTTCGATGAGCTGCACCCGCAGACGCCGCGCTTGGAAAATGCGGCAATTCGGGCGTCCGAGCGCTTATTTGCAGACTTTGCGGCAGGCGACTGGGACGCCGTGAAGGAGACTCTGGCCGATAACTTTTCGCAGGACGACCGCCGTCGGGTAGTCGGCGCGGGAGTCCGGCATGGTCGAGACGAAGAGATCGCGGACTTGCGTGCGATTGCCGACCTGTGGACGGGGAACGCAGCGCCGACCTACATAGCAACGCGCGGGGAACGCCTCGCCCTCATGCGTTTACGCTTCTCGGTGCCGGATCAAGGTAACGAGGCGTTCCTCACGGAGGTGCTCGGCATCTGCGAGATCAACGGCGACGAGCGGATCGTTGCCGCCGTTTCGTTCGACTCCGACGACATCGGCGCCGCCTTCGAAGAACTCGACGCCCGCTACCTCGCTGGCGAGGCGGCCGAGCATCAGCACATGTGGTCGGTGATTGCGGAGGCCTTCGCCGGGTTCAACCGGCACGAACTTCCCCCGACGACGCCGGACCCGGTTTACATCGACCATCGACCGCTCGTGTCGATCGAGGGGGCCGATTATCTGGCCGCATCGCTTCGCACCCTGTTGGACATCACGTCGGCGGTCAGCGTCTACATCGAAGCCCTGCATCGGCTGACCGAACGCGGAGCCGTCACCACCCAGGTGGTGAAGGGGACCTGGCAAGAGGGCTCTGAGGTGGAGTCGCGGATGATCACCATATTCACAGTCGAACGCGACCTGATCAGCGGCGTCGAAGTCTTCGACGAGACGGACCTCGACGTCGCGCTCGCACGGTTCGGCGAACTCGATCGGCCAGCCCTTTAGGGCTGCAGGCGTTCGACGCGACCGTCGATTACGCGAATCCTGTTGTGCAATCGGTTTTCCCGACCTTGCCAGAACTCGACGACGTCGGGAGCAATGCGGTACCCACCCCAGTTCGGCGGGACAGGGATCTGCTCGGTGTCGGCGAAGCGGGCCGTCACCTCGGCGAGCTGATCGACCAGCGCGGCGCGCGACGCGATCGGCCGGGACTGATGCGACGCCCAGGCGCCCAGCTGCGAGCCGCGCGGCCGTCTCGACCAGTAGTCGGCAGTGGCCTGCGGATCGACCTTGGTGACCGGCCCTCGGATGTGAAACTGCCTGTTCAGCAGATACCAGGGAAAGGTCGCCGATGCGTACGGCGTCGCGGCCAGCTCGTCGCCTTTGGCCGAGTCGTAGTTGGTGAAGAACGTGATCCCGTCCTCGTCGACGCCCTTGCACAGCACCGACCGGCTGACCGGTCTCCCTGCGTCTACGGTGGCCAAGACCATCGCGTTGGGCTCGGCGATCCCAGCGCGCTCGGCGTCGCCAATCCACCTGCGCAACAACGCAAGCCAACCATCGTCGAGCCAGTCCACGTCGAGGTCGGGACTACCGTCCTTTTCGACGGAGCCGTACTCCAACCGCATACGGGCCAGATGCTCGTTGTCTAGTCCTGCCATCACGTCAACGCTACCCGCGGCTGGATGAACGCGGCGAGGACGTCTGACACGTACCGTGCATGAATAGCCTGATTGGGCTCACGAATCGGGATTGGCGGTAGTCGCAGCGGGTTGAGCTGTTGCTTTCTGGCGTGGGCTGGGGGGACGTGCGCACCTAGTTCAGAAGCAAGGATCGGGTGGCCCGGATTTGTCGTAGGTGGCTGCGATGATGACGTCATGTCTTCGATTGCATCCGCTGGCGCTGTGGTGGTGAGTCCTAGCGAGCGTCTTGAGGTGCTGTTCGAGGAGTTGGCGGAGTTGACCGGCCAGCGCAACGCTATTGATGGGCGCATCGTTGAGATCGTGGCCGAGATCGATCGCGACCAATTGTGCGGCGCCACCGGCGCGCGGTCGGTGCCGGCGCTGGTGGCTTGGAAGACCGGCTGCTCGCCGGCAAACGCCCACACGATCACCACGATCGCGAGCCGGCTGGAGGAGTTCCCACGCTGCACCCAAGGCATGCGAGAGGGCCGACTGTCGCTCGACCAGGTCGGTGTTATCGCGGCGCGGGCCGGTAGGGGATCCGATGAGCACTACGCGGAGCTGGCGCGCTGCGCCACGGTCACTCAGCTGCGCACCGCGGTGAAGCTGGAACCGCGACCCGAACCCGAACCTCGGCCCGAGGCCGAGCGCTCGGTCACCACGACCGCCAACGATCAGGGCAGCTGCTACCGGATCACACTTGGCCACCATGACGCCGCGAAGTTCGAGGCCGCCTTGGCGTCTCATCGTGACGCGCTGATCGCCGAGTGGAAGCACGATCACGGCAATGGCGCGGGCGCTTCAGATCAGCGGCCCCCGTTGCCTAGCACCGCCGAGGCGTTTATGCGCCTCGTCGAGGCAGGTTGGGACGCCGAGGCAGCCCGCCGCCCACACGGGCAGCACACCACCGTGGTGGTGCATGTCGACGTTGAGCAGCGCGCTGCGGCACTGCATTTGGGTCCGCTGATCACCGACGCCGAACGTCGATACCTGACGTGTGATGCCACGTGTGAAGTGTGGTTCGAACGTCACGGCGAGGTCATTGGTGCCGGCCGGGCGACCCGGCTGGTCAACCGGCGGCTTCGCCGCGCGCTGGAGCATCGCGACCGCATGTGCGCGGTTCCTGGCTGTGGTGCCACCCGTGGTCTACACGCCCATCACATCCGACACTGGGAAGACGGCGGCTCCACGGAGTTGGCCAACCTCGTGTTGTTATGCCCCTATCATCACCGGTTGCACCATCGTGGCGTCATCACCATCACCGGACCCGCAGGCGCGCTCATCGTCAGCGACAACGCCGGCCGATCACTGAGCCCGGGATCGCTGGGGCGCCCACCGACTCAACCCCTGCCCGCGGTGGCGCCCTGCCCGGGACCTACTGGGGAGCGCGCCGACTGGTGGTGGTATGAACCCTTCCAACCCCAACCACCACCGACAAACAACTAGCGTGGTTGCCGGGGCCAGTCACTACCGCCAATGTATCGAAGCTCAAACAGATTGTGGCATTGCGAAACTCGTTCACAGCGCCGACTGCCTACCGCATCGTGAACATCGGGGCCGACAGCCAAACCCGCACCGCGGCAGACCCGCGACACCAACACCTCCGCAACCTCATCAAAGACCCGCGGTCGCAGTGCGCACCAATTCGAGCCAAGTTGGGAACGCCGCGAGGACGTCTGACGACGTACCGCGCATGAATGACAATGGTGAGTTTCCGGGCGGACGGCGCGGATGTCGTCGCCGCCGAACGGTGGGCGCAACGACTCGGAGTGGACCGGTCGGCATTGTTGCGGAATGCGCTGCGGCGCCATCTGGCCGAGATAGCCGATTGGGGCCCAGCTGAAGAGTGGAGTGACTGGGCCGATGCGAACGGGTGAATTGTGGTTCGCCGCACCCCGGGTGACGGACCCGTCCTCGTCCTCACCCGCGATCCAGTGGCTGATCGGATTGGCGCCGTCGTGGTGGCCGCGCTGCCACGGACTCGCCGCGGGCTGGTTTCCGAATTGCAGCTGACAGTCGAACAGGATCATGTTCCAAGCGATTACGTCGTCAACTTTGACAATCTTCATACTCTGCCGCGCAACGCTTTTCGTTACGGGATCGCCCGATTGTCGCCGAAGCGCCTTCACGAGGCGTGTCGCGTGCTACGGGCCAGCGCCGGGCGCTGAAAGCCTCGCGAATCCTGGTTACCGACCGGTAGTGAACGGTCTGGACCGGCGTGGGAGAATTCAGGCATGACTGTCATCCCGGACAAGATCCCGGAGAATTTCGTTGCCGGCCTCGAGGGTGTGGTCGCTTTCACCACCGAGATTGCCGAGCCCGACAAAGACGGCGGCGCCCTGCGTTACCGCGGCGTCGACATCGAAGACCTGGTCGCCCGACGGATCACCTTTGGCGACGCCTGGGCTTTGCTGGTGGACGGAAAATTCGGTCACGGGCTGCCGCCGGCCGAGCCCTTCCCGTTGCCGATCCACAGCGGCGATGTCCGGGTCGACGTCCAAGCGGGTCTGGCGATGCTGGCGCCGATCTGGGGATACAAACCGCTGCTGGACATCGACGATGCCACCGCCCGCGACCAGCTCGCCCGCGCGTCGGTGATGGCACTGTCCTATGTCGCCCAATCGGCCCGCGGTATCTACCAGCCGGCGGTCCCGCAGCGGGTCATCGACGAATGCTCAACGGTCACAGCGCGTTTCATGACCAGATGGCAAGGCGAGCCGGATCCCCGCCATGTCGAGGCCGTCGACGCGTACTGGGTCTCGGCTGCCGAGCACGGGATGAACGCCTCGACGTTCACCGCACGGGTGATCGCGTCCACCGGCGCCGACGTCGCGGCGGCGCTGTCGGGTGCGATCGGGGCGATGAGCGGCCCGCTGCACGGCGGTGCGCCGGCGCGGGTGTTGCCGATGCTCGAAGAGGTCGAGCGCACCGGTGACGCGCGGGGTCTGGTGAAGGGCATCCTGGACCGCCACGAGAAGCTGATGGGCTTCGGCCACCGCGTCTACCGCGCCGAAGACCCCCGCGCACGGGTGTTGCGGGCCACCGCCAAGCGGCTGGGCGCGCCGCGCTACGAAGTTGCGGCGGCGCTGGAGCAGGCAGCGCTCGCCGAGCTGCGGGAGCGCCGTCCGGACCGGGCGATCGAAACCAACGTGGAGTTCTGGGCCGCGGTGATCCTGGACTTCGCGAAGGTGCCGCCCAACATGATGCCCGCGATGTTCACCTGCGGTCGTACCGCCGGGTGGTGCGCCCACATCCTCGAACAAAAGCGGCTGGGCAAGCTGGTCCGCCCGTCGGCGATCTACGTCGGCCCGGATCCGCGTAGCCCGGAATCCGTCGAAGGCTGGAACGACATCTCCAAGGGCTGACCCCGAAACGTGTCGGTGGCCGGTGATGAAATTGCGTCGCGGCTCGAGTCTAAGAGTCGTACAGGCACCGACACCAAGGAGGTCTTCATGGCAATTGACGTCCAGCCCGCACTGTCCCCACACCTTGTCGTCGATGACGCCGCCGCGGCCATCGACTTTTACGTCAAGGCTTTTGACGCCGAAGAGCTCGGGCGGGTGCCCGGTCCCGAGGGCAAGCTGATCCACGCCGCACTGCGCATCAACGGCTTCACCGTGCTGCTCAACGATGACTTCCCGGAGATGTCCGGCGGAAAGTCGATGACGCCGACGTCGCTGGGTGGAACTCCGGTCACCATCCATCTGACCGTCACCGACGTCGACGCCAAGTTCCAGCGGGCACTCGACGCCGGCGCCACTGTGGTCGCTCCGCTCGCGGACCAGTTCTGGGGAGACCGCTACGGCATCGTCGCCGATCCGTTCGGCCACCACTGGTCACTGGGCCAGCCGGTGCGCGAGGTCAGCATGGACGAGATCGCGGCCGCGATCGGCCAGCAGCCGGGCTAGGACATTTGGCGCAGCCGCTCGGCCAGCCGGCGCCGCAGCGGCCGGGCCGGCGCGGCGGCCGCGACCGCCAGCATGTCGTCGATCGAGGTGAACTTGTTGCGCGGCCGATCGCCGAGGCTGCCGCGCGAAACTTCCGCGGCGTCGATGGCCTGCCAACCGGCGGCGTCGACAACGGCGGGCTGACGGGTCCGCACCAGGTGGTCCAACGCCGACGGCTTGCCGGTCGGATCATGCAGCAGGCCGGCGTTGAAATCGTCGACCAGCCGCTGCACGGTCTGCAGTGCGCACGACTTGTTGGTGCCGATGAATCCCGTCGGGCCGCGCTTGATCCACCCCGCCACGTATGCGCCATGCACCGGTTGGCCTGAGCCGGGGTCGATCACCCGCCCGCCGTTGTTGGGCACGACGCCCGCGTCGTCGTCGAAGGGCAAGTCGCGAATATCCTTGCCGTGGTAGCCAATTGAGGTCAACACTAGACCGGCCTCAAGCTGACACGTCTCGTCGGTGCCGGTGACCGAGAACTCCATCCCGCAGGCCCGCTGCTCACCCAGCACCCGCAGGGGGGTCAGTTGGTAGGCCAGCCGAATCCTGGGCCGTGACGCCGGGCCGGACCCGTCGCCGAGGTTGCGCAGGATCTCCAGCTTCTGCTTGGTCACCGCGTCCGACGCGGCGGCGAGATCCCGCTGCACCAGCTCGTGGTCGCCCACGTCGAGCACGACATCTGCCGTGGTCGTCAGCCCGATCAGCTCGGGCAGCGTGAACGCCGAGTGCGCCGGTCCGCGCCGCGCGGCGATCACCACTTCCTGCACCCGTGACCCGCGCAGCGCCTGCAATGCGTGATCGGAGATGTCGGTGCGGGCCAGCTCGTCGGGGTCGGCGGTGAGCACGCGGGCCACGTCCAGAGCGACATTGCCGTTGCCGACCACGATCACCCGCTGGTGGCTGAGATCGACTGGCAGCTCGGCGAAATCGGGATGACCGTTGATCCAGGCCACCAGCTCGGTGGCGGTGCCGGTACCCGGCATGCCCATGCCGTCGATGTCCAGCCGCTTGTCGTTGGGTGCGCCAACGGCGTAGATCACCGCATGGTGATGAGCCAACAGGTCATCGTGGCTCAGGTGCCTGCCCACCTCGACGTTGAGGAAGAACCGGAATTCGCGGCGACGGGCGATCCGGTCGAAGAGCGCCGTGACCCGTTTGGTGGTCTGGTGGTCCGGTGCCACCCCGGCGCGGACCAGCCCGTACGGGGTCGGCAGCTTCTCGAAGACGTTGACCCGCACACCGGGCTGGGTGAGCAGTTCATCGGCGGCATACATCGCGGCCGGCCCGGACCCAACGACCGCGACGGTCAACGGGCCACGATGGCGTCCGCGGATTTCCGGCGCCGGGATCACCGGCGCCAGCTTGGATGTCGGCGGCAGTTTCTCGCCGGCCGGCCGATCCGGGTAGAACGAGGCGTTGAGCGCGATGAACGGTTGCTGCTCCGGAGTCAGCCGGCCATCGGGGGCGATGGCGCCCACCGGACACGCACTCACGCACGCTCCGCAGTCCACGCACGCCACCGGATCGATGTAGAGCATCTCGGCGGTGGCGAAGCCCGGCTCATCCGGAGACGGGTGGATGCAGTTCACCGGGCAGGCGTAAACACAGGACCCGTCGCTACAGCACGACTGGGTAATAACGTGCGGCATAGAAAGCGGGTTTCCTAAGCAGCCGAAGCGACGACGAGCTGCTGGCGCTGCGGTTCGCTGCGGTAGCGCGAGGGCTTGCCGTTGATCTTGCAAATCCGCCACATCAGCTTGGCCAGCGGGTTCATCAGACCGGTGTCGTGGCAGAGCATCCGGACGTCGCCGAACATGTCACGCAGCATCTGACGCGACTCCGGCGAACGGAAGAACACGTCCTTGCGGACCGCACGCGGGATGTCGAACTCCTGCCAGAACGCCCTGGGCGGAACCACGATCGCCGAGCACAGGATCCGCATGGTCAGCGGAACGTACAGGGAAAGCCAGAACCGCTTGCGGCGCGGCAGATTCGGCACACGCTTACGCAGATACTCGTGCGCGAACGAGATGTGGCGGGCCTCCTCGGCCACGTGGATGGCCATCACCCGTTCCATGATCGGGTGCAGCTCCTTACCCTCGCGCAGCACGTTTTTCTGGGTGTGGTCGATGGGCTCTTCACCGGCCAGGATGCCGAACCAGAACGGAATCGGCAGCGGACCGGCCACCAGCGGGATGACCGGCTGGATCCACTTGAGCAGCCGGGGCATGCCCGGCACGTCGGCGCCGATGTGGTTCACCATCTCCTGGAACATCATGGTGTGGTTGCACTCTTCGACCGCTTCGTGCAGGCAGTACCGGTACTCCGGTGACCCGTTGGGCACCCAGAACGCATACTCCATCAGGCCGCGGATCAAGATCGACTCGAAGTGCAGACCGACCTTGGCGACGTTCGCCTGACGCCACATGCCGATCTTGATCTGACGGTCCTGCGACTGCGCCTGGTACCAAGCGTGCCGGCCCAGCGGGTCGGTCTTCGGCAGGATCCAGCGCGGATCGTTGTCGAAAACCGCGAACTCGGGGGACTTCCAGTCGATGTCGGTGTACGGGTTGAAATTGCGCCGCACCGATCCCTCAGACAGCGTGGTCAGCATCTCCACATACTTGATGTCGTCCTGGACATCCATGTTGCGGCGCCAACGGCGCACGATCTTCGTCCGAGCCGTCTTCTGAGCCATTCCAGCCTCCCGATGAGGTTTACATTTGGCCGCGCTATGTCCAAGGACAGTACCGCAGGTATCGCGAACTTTCTAGACCCCTGATAACCAGGGTGGCGCGTCCGTGAACATCTGTACACTATGACTTAGATCACATCGAGCCGCATGTGACCGGCATCGCCGACCGGATGATCGTCCGGCTCGGCGCGATCACTAACCTGGTGAGCATGGCTGACCAGCTCACGATCCCTGACAACATCAAACCCGCCGACGGACGCTTCGGATCTGGTCCGTCGAAGGTTCGACCCGAACAGTTGCAAGCGCTCTCTACCAGCGCCGCCGCGCTTTTCGGCACCTCGCACCGGCAGGCGCCGGTGAAGGACTTGGTCGGCCGGGTGCGCACCGGGTTGCGGGAATTCTTCTCGGTGCCCGACGGCTATGAGGTCGTACTGGGCAACGGCGGAGCGACGGCGTTCTGGGATGCCGCCGCGTTCGGTCTGATCGACAAGCGGTCGCTGCACCTGAGCTACGGCGAGTTCAGCGCGAAGTTCGCCTCGGCGGTCACCAAGAATCCGTTCGTCGGCGAACCGATCATCGTCAAGGCTGATCCCGGCAGCGCGCCCGAGCCGCAGAGCGACCCGTCGGCCGACGTGATCGCATGGGCGCACAACGAGACCTCGACCGGGGTGGCGGTGCCGGTAACGCGGCCCGACGGCGCCGGCGATGCACTGATCGTCATCGACGCCACCTCCGGCGCCGGCGGCCTGCCGGTTGACATCGCCGACACCGATGCCTACTACTTCGCGCCGCAGAAGAACTTCGCCAGTGACGGCGGACTGTGGCTGGCGATCTTGAGCCCGGCCGCACTGAGCCGGATCGAGGCTATCGCTGAGTCCGGGCGGTGGGTGCCAGACTTCTTGTCGCTGCCGATCGCGGTGGAAAACAGCCTGAAGAACCAGACCTACAACACTCCGGCCATCGGCACCTTGGTGCTGCTGGCCGAACAGATCGACTGGCTGCTGGGCAACGGCGGACTGGAGTGGGCAGTCAAGCGCACCGCGGACTCGTCACAGCGGTTGTACACCTGGGCCCAGGAGCGGCCCTACACCACGCCGTTCGTCTCCGAGCCGCGACTGCGTTCCCAGGTCGTCGGCACGATCGACTTCACCGACGACGTCGACGCCGCGGCGGTGGCCAAAGTACTGCGCGCCAACGGCATCGTCGACACCGAGCCGTACCGCAAACTCGGCCGCAATCAGTTGCGGGTCGCAATGTTCCCTGCCGTCGAACCCGACGATGTCAGCGCGCTCACCGAGTGCATCGACTGGGTGGTCGAGCGGCTCTAGCCCGCTCTTGGAAAAGAAGCCCAGGTGGCTGCCGCGTGTCAAAACGGTAACGGCCGCTACCTGCACTAGAGTCCGGATCTGACAGGCCTGGCGTGCTGGTCTGCGAGGAGCCTGCGAGGAGACACCATGCGGGAACTCACCATCGTCGGACTCGACGTTGATGGCAAACACATCATTTGCGAGAGCACTCGTGACAACGGGGACCCTGGCGACAAGTTCAAGATTCGGGTCGAGGACCGGCTAAGGGCAGCGGTGCGCGGCGACGGGGCCCGGGTGGGTCAAACCCATATCGACATCGAGGTCACCAGCATGCTGCGTCCCAAGGAAATTCAGTCCCGCATCCGCGCCGGCGCATCCGTCGAGCAAGTAGCGAGTGCCGCCGGGGTGGATATCGAGCGGGTGCAGCGCTTCGCCCACCCGGTGCTGTTGGAGCGCTCGCGCGCTGCCGAGCTGGCAACGGCCGCACACCCCGTTCTCGCCGACGGCCCGGCGGTGCTGACGCTGCTGGAGACCATCACATCGTCGCTGCTGGCGCGTGGCCTCAACCCTGACCACACGATGTGGGATGCCTGGCGTAACGAGGATGGCCGCTGGACGGTCCAGTTGGGCTGGAAGGCGGGTCGTTCCGACAACCTCGCGCACTTCCGCTTCTGCCCGGGCGCACACGGCGGGACAGTCACCGCCCTCGATGATGCGGCCAGTGAGCTGATCGATCCCGACTTCGACCGTCCGCTGCGACCGGTGGCCCAGGTCGCCCAGCTCGACTTCGACGAGCCGCAGCCCGCGCCGGTGGAAACCCCCGCGGTTGAAAGCAAGACCGCGCCGACGCGCAGCCGGCGCGGCAAGCCGCCGGTGCCGGCATGGGAAGACGTATTGCTCGGCGTCCGTTCCGGCGGGCAGCGCTAGCCCGGGCTGTTCCCGGATCGAGTCTGCGGCCACGGCTGTCTCGACGGCGAAATCCACACGCTGGGCGCAGGCTCGGCGCCGTCTGTGCAGACTCGACGCGCTTCGGCTCCTCGAAGCTCGGCCGCCGACCCGGCGCTAGCCGGACAGCTGCATCGACACCAGGGTCAGCCAGGCAGCTGTCACACCCACCCCGACGCCCAGTACCAACCAGCGCAGGACCGCGGTCTGCCGCCATCCCCAAAGCGTCGGCGCCAATCCCCCGGCCGCGACGAGGTTGAGCCCGACGGCCAGTACCGGATGCACCCGGATCAGCCCCAGACTCAACACCACGACCGCGACCCCGGTCACCGCGGCGACAAAGCCCGCCACCGTCAAACCCGTTGCCCACGGCGTGGATTCGTCGGTCATCAGCCGAGCCTAGCCCGCTCGTAGAACGCCACTGCCGCTGCGGTGGCGACATTGAGCGAGTCGGTGCCGCGGGACATCGGGATGCGTACCCGCAGATCACTCGACCTCAGCACGGCACGGCTCAGGCCTGGCCCTTCGGCACCGACCAGCACCGCGACCCGCTCGTCGCACATCGTCGCCATTGCCTCGGGCAACGGTGTTGCATCGGGGCTAGGGGTCATCGCCAACAATCGAAATCCGCGCTGACGCAGTGCATTCAGGTCGGCCGGCCAATCGGTCGCACGCGCATACGGCACCAGCAGGGCATGACCCATGGAAACCCGCACCGCACGGCGATACAGCGGATCGGCACAGCCACTGCCGAACACCACCGCATCGACGGACAGCCCCGCGGCGTTACGGAAGATCGCGCCCAGGTTCTCGTGGTCGTTGACGCCCTCGAGCGCGACGATCGTCCGGGCGCCCTCGACCACCTGCGCGAGGCTGCGCTCCGGCATCCGACGTGCGGCGGCCAGCACACCGCGGTTGAGGTGGAAGCCCACCACCTCGGCCATGACCTCCGCGGACGCCCGATAGTAGGGCGCGGGGTTGCCGGCCAGATCTGGCTTGAGTTCGGCGAGTCTGCGATCCGTGCCGAGGAAAGCCAACGGCGTAAACGGCGAGGCCAACATGCGCTGCACCACCAGCACACCCTCGGCGATCACCAGCCCCTTCCCGCTCGGCAGGTCGGGCCGACGGTCGATGCTGTTCAAATCCCGGAAGTAATCCAGCCGTGGGTCGTGGGGATCGGTGACATCGCGGACGACCACACCATCGCTGTCATCGGCGCGGTCAAAGCCGTTTGCGATCAAGGGCTTTCGTCAACCAAGGCCAAGATGAGGTCCGCGGCGTCGCGCAGCGTGTCGCGTTCGGCGCCGCCCAGGGTGTCGAGGCGCTGCGCGAGCCACTCCTGGCTGGCCCGGCGTTCGGCCTCCAACAGTTCGGTGCCGGCATCGGAAACCGAGACCAGGACCTGCCGGCCGTCATCAGGGTGCGCGACGCGGTCCACAAAACCCAGATCGGCCAACGAGGCGATCACCCGCGTCATCGACGGCGGGCGAACCCGCTCCCTGATGGCTAACGCGCCGGGGGTCATCGGGCCGTAATTGGCCAACGTCGCCAACGCCGACAATTGCGACAACGACACCGGGGAGTGCGGCCGCCGAAACCGCAGCTGCCTGGACAGCCGCATTACCGCCAACGACAGGTCGCTGGCCAACCTGCAATCACCCTCTATCACAGCGCGAAGGTTACGACACAACACCGAGCCGTCAACAACGAATCACCGACTCCGTGCTGCGTCGGGCCGGGCCAATTTCGTCGGGCTATGCCCAACTGCCCGACTCCTCCTCCAGCCCGCCCCGGCCGGCATCGTCGTCGGGCTATCGTGAACTCGATGTCTGTCGAACCTGGCAAGCACCTCGAGCCGCCGATGCTGCCCGCCGTCCTGTTGGCGGTATGGCCGGTCATCACCGTCGGCGCACTGGCCTGGCTGGTCGCCGCCGTGGCCGCGTTCGTCGTACCCACCTTGGCGACCTGGCGGCCGCTGACGGTGGCCGGGCTGGCCGTCGGCGTGCTGGGCACCATCATCTTTCTGTGGCAGCGTGACGCCGCCCGCCGTGGCTCGCGTGGCGCGCAGACCGGATTGAACTATCAGCACCGTTCCGACCGACAATGATCGCCCCATCGAGGAGGTAGTGCGTCTGATGGCAGCGCCGCTGTTGCAAGCGCAGATTGATATCAAGGCACCGGTTTCGAAAGTCTGGGCGCTGGTTAGTGATTTCCGCCGGATGCCCCAGTGGAGCCCCCAATGTCGAGTGATGCGGCCACTCGGTCCGCTCCGTCAGGGCACCCGAACACTGAACTTGAACCGCCGCAATCGGCTGTTCTGGCCGACGACCTGCACGGTCCTTGAGGTGCTCCCGGAAGAGAAGCTGGCATTCCGGGTCAACACCAACAACACGATCTGGAGCTACGAATTGCAACCGATCCCCGAGGGCACCCGGGTGATCGAGAGCCGGCACGCCGAGAACGGGGTGACGCCGTTCTCGGCGATGGGCGTGAGGCTTATGGGGGGCGCCGACCAATTCGACCGGGAAATGGTCGACGGCATGAACACCTCACTGGCCAAGATCAAAGCCGCAGCCGAGAACGGCTAGGAAGCTCCTGAATTAGTGGGTTTTGGGGCGGGGCGCCTCAAGGCGCTGTTAGCGCGAGTGAAGTCAGACCCTGTGGTCGACACGGAGGTCGCCCCGCCATCGTTAAGCGTTGCAGTCGGTCGGTGGTGGGTGCAAGCTCTGCGGCGGGTGTTGTTAGGCGATAACCCAATTCGTGCCGGTGTAGTGGAGGCCCAGGGTGATCAGTCGGCGGAGGTTGAGCGCGGCGGCTCGGTGATGTAGCCAATCGTCGTTTTTGGTCACGCCCCGGTAGCGCAGCCTGCGGTTGCCGCGGGTCAGCCAGGCGATGGTCCGTTCGATCATGGGTCGGTGCTGGCGGTATTCGGCCAGCCAATCCGGATCACGAGCCGCTTGCCGGGCGGCGCGTTGCCGCGCATCATGGCGACGGATCGTGAGGCTTTTACCGGTGCGGCTGCGGGTGCAGCGGGCTCGCAGTGGGCAGCCGGAGCAGGCCGCGCCGAAAGTGGCGTACCCGGTGCGGCTGATCCGGCGGGTCAGCCCGTTGGGGCAGGTTGCGGTGCGGTTGTCGTGATCCACGGTGAAATCGTCGACGGTGAACCCGCCCGGGATGGCACCGCGCGCGGGTGCGGGCTTGACCCGGTCGATATGGCCACGTTCGCTCAGTTCGGCGCGGAATCCCCCAGTGCCGTAAGCCGAATCGGCCAACACTGTGACCGGCTCATCCTCGCTATCGAGCAGTCCGAGCCCGACTGCTGCTTCATGGTTGTCGGACCCGTTTGCCTTGGTCAGCGTGCAATCGGTGATGAGGCCGGTGTCGGGCTCGACGGCCAGATGGGCCTTGAACCCGTCCTGGCGGCGGGCCACCGACTTATGCACATGGCGAGTGTCGGGATCCACCGTGGAGATCACCCGATCGGCCGCTACACGATGGGCGATGCGCCAGCGCCCATCGGTGCCATCAGAGCCCTCGGCCGGTTCCACGTCCTGGCCGGCTACCAGCGCCAACAACGCCACCGCCTCGGCGGCCCGCGAGCCCGGTGGCTGCTCACCCAGTTGCTCGAGCAGCTGCTGCGCATCGCCGACCAGGGCGTTGACAAGCCGGTCTCGAGCATCACCGTCATCCCAGGCGATCGCGGGCTTACCCGGATCGTCGTAATCATGAGCGGTGCAATGCTCGGCGATCACCTCGCCCGCCCCCGCCACCTCCCGGCGCACCCGGCGGATCGCGCCGATCAGCTGCGTCACCGTGTCCTGGGTGGCCACCGCATCATCGAGCACCGTGGAATCCAACGCCCGCCGCGTCTTGCCAGTCAGCGCCCCGGTCTGGGCTACCACCGATTTCACCGCGTCGAAGATCCGATTAGGCCGATCCGAGGCAGCCAACCGCCGTCGCCAGTAGGTCAACGTCGTGGCGTGAAAAGCTCCTGCCGTAACCGGCAGCCCACACGCCGCCTTCCACCGAAGGTCATAGATGACCGCATCCACCGTTTCGCTATCGGAAAGACCCTGCAAGGCCTGCAGGGTGATCACGCTGGCCATCACATCGGCGGGCACACTGGGCCTGCCCCGACCAGTGGGGAACAGATCAGCGAACATCTCATCGCGGAACAGCTCTCGCCGATGCGCAGCCAGGAAAGCAAAAACGCTGCCCGCCTTGAGAAGATGACCCGCTACCGATTCCGCATCCAACAGTTCGCGCTGACATTCAGATCGACCCTGCACACGACGATCATCGTCAACAACCAGCATCAACAGGTCGACCGCCACGCCGCATTATTCAGGAGCTTCCTAGCTGGGCTCGGCGGGTTTCTCGCTGACGTCGAGCACCCCGTCGTCGAACGGGTCATACATCGGCGAGCCGGTGCCCGCGGGAGCCGGGGTGTCGGAATGCGCGCCGCATCCGTATTCGAAGTCGACGACGTGGCCGTCAGCGGACAATTCGTTGCCGCATACCCCGAACATCGCACCCAACGACCCGGCAAGCGGCAGAAAAAACCCGCAATCGCGGCAAACCCGTTTGGTGGATTGCGCCATCTGCGCCGCGGGACCGTAGTCGCCGTCGTGCCAGCGCTGCGCGGCCTCCGAGCGGCCCCAGGGACTCATCACCCGGCGGCGCCCCAGGCCGATTTCCACCGCGGTCTCATCAACCTGCGGATCACCGGAGGCCAGATACCCGGGCACCAACCGCGGATCGTCCGGCAGCGGCGCCAGCAGGTCGCCTGGGCCCAGGTCGCCCGGCCGGATCCGCTGATCCCAGGGCACCCATTCGGGCGCCAACAGGGACGTCGGGCCCGGTACCAGCACCACCTCGCTGATTGTTGCCTGGTCAGCGCCGGGATAGGCGGCCACCACGACGGCCCACTGCCACCCTTGATAACCAGGCAAACGGGCCAGGAAACGGTGGGTGGCGCTGGCCGGATCTTCATAACCGACGCCGAGATAGTCACCCACTATGTCGGCGCCGCTGAACTCGACGATGGCCGCCCGCGCCGGTTCAACCGCAGCGGTGAGCACCGCCGCCAACTCCGGCGACCACTCCGCCGCGGTTGCTTCTGCCGACTCCGGGGTCGGTTGGGTCACATTCTCCGCTGTTTCCATACGCCCCCGATTCTGCCGCAGAGGCAGGCACCCGGCCACACCGGTTGCCTGCACGTCGCATCGGCCGGCATCTGTGAGAATTGAGGCATGGCTGGACGGCGGCGTGATCACCCGGATACGGGCCCGCCTTCTGCCCGCCGCCGCACTCGCACCGGACCTGCAGCCGAGCACCCCGGCATGGCCAACTATCCGGCCAACGAACCGGACTACCGCCGCCCGCGCCGCCCGCCGCCGATGCCCAGCGCCAACCGCTACCTGCCCCCGCTGAACCACCAGCCCGAGACCAACTGGCGCAGCCAGCCGCCGGCCGGCGGCGCAGACGCCGAGCGGGTCACCGTCACCCGCGCGGCTGCGCAGCGCAGTCGCGAGATGGGCTCGCGGATGTACGGGTTGGTGCAGCGCGCCGCCACCGCCGACGGCGCCGACAAGTCCGGGCTGACAGCGCTGACCTGGCCGGTGGTGGCCAACTTCGCGACCGATGCCGCGATGGCCGTCGCACTGGCCAACACGCTGTTCTTCGCCGCGGCCACCGGCGAAAGCAAGGACCGGGTCGCGCTCTACCTGTTGATCACGATCGCGCCGTTCGCGGTTGTCGCGCCGCTGATCGGACCGGCGCTCGACCGGCTGCAGCACGGTCGGCGCGTCGCCCTGGCGGCTTCGTTTGTTATGCGCACCGGATTAGCGGTGGTGCTGATCACTAACTACGACGGCGCCACCGGAAGCTTCCCGTCGTGGGTGTTGTATCCGTGCGCGCTGGCCATGATGGTGCTGTCGAAGTCGTTCAGCGTCCTGCGTAGCGCGGTGACGCCACGGGTGATGCCGCCGACCATCGACCTGGTGCGGGTCAATTCCCGGCTGACCATGTTCGGGCTGCTGGGCGGAACGATCGTCGGCGGCGGCATTGCGAGTGGAATCGAGTACGCGCTTACCCGCTTGTTCCATTGGCCCGGCGCGTTATTCGTCGTCGTTGCGGTCACCGTTGCCGGCGCCGGGCTATCCATGCGGATTCCGAGCTGGGTCGAAGTGACCGAGGGTGAGGTTCCCACCACGCTGAGCTATCGCACTCGCACGCCCCGGCGAAGCTGGTCCGAGGAGTTCAGCGGGGCGCTGCGACAACCGTTGGGTCGCAACATCATCACGGCGTTGTGGGGCAATTCCACCATCAAGGTGATGGTCGGATTCCTGTTCTTGTATCCGGCCTTCGTCGCCAAGGCGCATGCCGCCAGTGGATGGGTGCAGCTCGGCATGCTGGGGCTGATCGGAGCCGCGGCCGCCACCGGCAACTTCGCCGGCAACTTCACCAGCGCACGGCTGCGGTTGGGCCGGCCCGCAGTATTGGCGGTGCGCTGCACCATCGCGGTAACGGCGGCGGCGGTAGCGGCGGCGGTGGCCGGCAATCTGCTGGCCGCCGCGATCGCAACCCTGATCACCTCAGGCTCGAGCGCAATTGCCAAGGCAGCACTGGACGCATCGCTACAGGACGACCTGCCCGAGGAGTCACGCGCGTCGGCGTTCGGGCGATCGGAGTCGACGCTGCAACTGGCTTGGGTCCTGGGCGGGGCGCTGGGCGTGTTGCTCTACACCGACTTATGGATCGGCTTCAGCGTCGTTGCGGCAGTGCTGATCCTGGGTTTGGCGCAGACGGTGGTCAGCTTCAACGGTGACTCGTTGATCCCCGGCCTGGGCGGTAACCGGCCGGTGATGGTCGAGCAGGAAGGCGGCCACAGCGACCACAACGCCGCGGTCTCACGGGAGTGACCCGCACGCGAACGGTCGGTGCGCACCCTGTGGGGCTAGGCGCCGTGGCCGGCGGGCACGTGTTCGCCGGCTAGCGGCGGTCCCGGCGGTGAGCCGTCACCGAAGGGGTTGCCGCCCAAGACTTCCCGGCCATGCGATGTCAGCCAGTTGGCCAGCTCGGGCCCCTTCGGCACGATCCGGGTCGGGTTGATGTCGGCGTGCACGATGTAGTAGTGCTGCTTGATCTGGACGAAGTCGACGGTGTCGCCGAAACCCGGCGTCTGGAACAAGTCACGCGCGTAGGCCCACAACACCGGCATCTCGGAGAGTTTGCTTCGATTGCACTTGAAGTGCCCGTGGTAAACCGGGTCGAAGCGGGCCAAGGTAGTGAACAACCGGACGTCGGCTTCAGTGATCGTCTCGCCCACCAGAAACCGCTGGTTTTCCAGTCGATCGCTGACCCAGTCCAAGGCTGTGAACAACCGGTCGTAAGCGGCCTGGTAAGCCTGCTGCGAGCCGGCAAAACCGCACCGGTACACGCCGTTGTTGATTTCGGTGTAGACCCTCTTGTTGACCTCGTCGATCTCGTTTCGCAGCGCCTCGGGGTATAGCTGCGGAGCCCCGTCGCGGTGGTAGGCGGTCCATTCGCTGGACAGGTCCAAGGTCAGCTGCGCGAAATCGTTGGTGACCACCGCTCCTGTCGGCACGTCCACGATTGCCGGTACGGTGATGCCCTTTGGATAGTCCGGGAAGCGTTTGAAATACGCGTCCTGCAGGCGAGGGATCTTCAACACCGGATCGACGCCATCTGGGTCGAGGTCGAAAGTCCAACTTCGCTCGTCATGGGTTGGGCCGCAAAACCCAATGGAGATAACCCTTTCCAGGCCCAGCAGGCGTCGGACGATGATTGCGCGGTTGGCCCATGGGCAAGCACGGGCCACGATCAGCCGATATCGGCCCGGCTCAACCGAATAGCCGTCCCGGCCGTCGGCGGTGATGCGGGTCGCGATGTAGTTGGTGTCGCGGTTGAACTCGCCGGCCGCGGCGACGTAAGAAGACACGCACGCCTCGGTCAGGAATCGGCGACGGTCAGGAACCGCCGAGCCAAATCGGACTCGGTGGACTCACCGGCTTCCCAGTGCTCGATCCATGGTCCGGTGCCCTCGGACTGATCGACGATCCCGTCTTCGAGCCAGGTGTAGCGACCCTTCAGCACACTACGGGCCAACGCAGCGTCAGTGCTGTCGGTGTTGTCCCACAAGGCATTGAACAGTGTCTCGACCCGCAGGGTGGCCTGCTGACAGAACGCCTCGGCCAGCTCATATGCCTGCTCGCCCTGGATTGGATCTGCGACTCGCTGGGCCTCGGCCCGAACGCAGGCCGCCGACATCGCGAACAGTTCCGCGCCGATATCCACCACCCGCCCGAGGAACCCTTGCTTTTGCTCGAGCGCAGCCTGCCAACGCGCCATTCCGTAGAAGGTGTTGCGGGCCAGTTTCCGGGCGGAGCGCTCGACAAATCGCAGATGTGTTGCCAATCTGCCGAACTCGCGATATGCCGTGGGCCGTTGACCCTCACCGAAGACCAGTTGGGGTAACCACTTTGCGTAGAATCCGCTCGCGCCAACCGCGGCCTTGGCCTTCTGCCGCACATCGGCTTTGGGATTGGCAAGATCACCGGCCGCGCTCAGGTGGGCGTCGACCGCCTCGCGGGCGATCAGCAGCCGCATGATCTCGCTGGAGCCTTCGAAGATGCGGTTGATCCTCAGATCGCGGACCAGCTGCTCGACCGGCACGGCGCGCTCCCCGCGCGCGGCAAGCGACTCAGCGGTCTCATAGCCCCGGCCGCCGCGTATCTGCAACAGTTCGTCGCCGATCAAGCAGGCCATCTCGCTTGCCCACAGCTTGGCCAGTGCCGCCTCGATCCGAATATCGTTGCGGCCCTCATCGGCCATCTGACCCGACAACTCCAACACCGATTCGAGCGCGTAGCTGGTTGCGGCGATGAACGAAATCTTGTTGGCGACCGCCGCGTGCTCACCGACGGGCTTGCCCCACTGCACCCGTTCGCACGACCATTCCCGAGCGATTTTCAACGACCACTTGGCAGCGCCGGATGCTATCGCAGGTATCGCGAGTCGTCCGGCGTTCAGGGTCGTCAGCGCGATCTTCAGCCCGTCGCCTTCCCGGCCGATCAGGTTTTCCGCGGGCACCCGGACGCGATGCAGCCGGGTGAGGCCGTTTTCGATGCCGCGCAATCCCATGAACTTGTTGCGCCGCTCGACGGTGATCCCAGGTGAATTGGCCTCGACGACGAACGCGCTGATTCCGCCCCGGTGCCCGTCACTCTTGGGCACCGCGGCCATCACCACCAGCAGGTCGGCGACCACACCGTTGGTAGTCCACAACTTCACGCCGTCCAGTTCATAGGCCTGCCCGTCGTCGACCGGAGTGGCCGTCGAGGCCAGCCGCGCCGGGTCGGAGCCAACATCCGGTTCGGTCAGCAGAAACGCCGATATCGCCCCGGCGGCGCAGCGCGGCAAGAACTTTTGCTTCTGCTCCGGGGTCCCGGCCAGCTTGAGCGGTTCAGGTACCCCGATCGACTGGTGGGCCGAGAGCAGCGCACCGAGACTGGCATGCACCGTCGAAACCATCTGCAATGCGCGGTTGTACGCGACTTGCGACATGTTCAGGCCGCCGTACTCGGACGGAATTTTCATGCCGAAACAACCGAGCTCGGCGAGGCCTTTGACGTACTCGTCAGGGATCTGCGCGTCGCGCTCGATGACGCTGCCGTCGATCGCGTCGAGGAATTCCCGCAGCCGGGCCAGGAACTCCTCGGTGCGCGCGGCCTCTTCGTCAGAGGGCCGGGGAAATGGGTGGATGAGCTCAAGCGGGAACCGGCCGAGGAAAAGCTCCTTGGCCAAGGATGGCTTATCCCAACCGCTTTCGCGAGATTCCTCAGCTACGGCTCTCGCTTGCTCTTCGCTGACCTGTACCTGCTGTGCCATCGGACTTCCCTCACTGAAAGGCGACTCCTGTGGAGCTTCTGCTGACCAGTGTTCCCTCCGAAGCGCGGCGGCACACGCGTTTGCGCAACGGGGGCTAGGCGTCGAGCTCCTGGGCCACGGCCTTGACCACTTCGGAAACCCGGCGAGCGGTCTTGCGGTCGGGGTAGCGGCCCTTGCGCAACTCGGGCTGCACAGTGCTCTCGAGCAACGTGATCATGTCCTCGACCATGCCGTGCAGTTCGTCGGGGCTGTGCTTGTGTTCAGCCGGGCCCTCCCGGCGGGGCCGGGTCAAGCTGGGCGGCGGATCAATCAGTTTGAGACTCAGTGCCTGCGGTCCGCGGCGTCCGGAGGCAACGCCGAATTCAACGCGTTGCCCCGCCTTGAGGCCTTCGACGCCCGTAGGCAACGCCGAGGAGCGGACGTAGACGTCCTCGCCACCGTCCTCCTGGGATAAGAAGCCGAATCCCTTCGCGGCGTCGTACCACTTCACCTTGCCAGTTGGCACCGGTCTCACCTGCTTGTCTGACGGACAACTAAATACGGGAAATACAACGAAGCGCCCCGCCTGTGCAGGACGCGATGACGACCGATCCTACTCGGACGGCTGCCAACCGAGCACCGGCGTTTCCCGTAGCCTGGCAATACCGCTGGAGGAGACAATGCGCCTGGTCCTGAACGTCATTTGGTTGATTTTCGGCGGGCTGTGGTTGGCCCTCGGCTATCTGCTCGCTGCGCTGGTCTGCTTCCTGCTCATCGTCACCATCCCCTTCGGGTTCGCTGCGTTGCGCATCGCATCTTATGCGCTGTGGCCGTTCGGGCGGACCATCATCGACAAGCCCGGCGCGGGTTCTGGCGCGCTGATCGGCAACATCATCTGGCTGCTGTTGTGCGGGGTCTGGCTCGCGATCGGCCACCTGGTGAGCGCGGTGGCAATGGCGCTGACGATCATCGGTATTCCGCTGGCGTTGGCCAACCTCAAACTGATCCCGGTATCGCTGGTGCCGCTGGGCAAAGAAATCGTCCCCGTCGGTCAGCCAAACCGAACTGGATCCCTGCCGACTTACCGCTAGCCGCGCTGCGCCCGGCCTCCTGGCGCTTTCGCGCGTGTCACCTGTGAGCCGTTTCTCGGCCACTTGCCGGTGTGAATTCAGTCACATAACGGATTGATCACGGCGCGGCAACGGCTCGATGTAGTAGCCGATCAACCTGCACAAACAGCAGGCCTTCCTGGCGTTTTCGACGCCTACGGGAAGCGAAACGCCGGGTGAGGCAAAAAATGACTCGACAGCGATCACCCGCTACCGTCGTCCGGAGCTTGCCGAATGTTCCTGAGCGGCGGGCTTTCTCGCCTATAGCGCCGAGCTCCATCCAATAGGCGGGGACACACAAACCCGTGGATGGAGACGGGGGACCCAACTGGTCCGCCGAAATCGGACCGGAGCCGTTCGCGGCTCCTTGGGGTGAAGCCACCGCCGATTCGCAGGAATCCGGCGTGGCCGGGCGACCTCTTCCGCCCGAACCCGACAGCTGACCTCGTGGGCGCATCATGAGAGGACGTCTTCACGCCTATGAGCGGACGGCATCGTAAGCCCACCACTTCCAACATCAGCGTCGCCAAACTCGCATTCACAGGTGCTGTGATCAGCGGCGGTGGCATCGCCCTTGCGGGCCACGCGTCCGCGGCCACCGACCAGCAATGGGACGCTGTCGCTGGATGCGAGTCGGGCGGCAACTGGGCCATCAACACCGGCAACGGCTACCACGGCGGCCTGCAGTTCTCGCAGGGCACTTGGGCCGCGCACGGCGGCGGCCAGTTCGCCTCCTCAGCGAACCAGGCCAGTCGCGAACAGCAGATCGCGGTCGCCGAGCGGGTGCTGGCCACCCAGGGCCGCGGCGCCTGGCCGGTGTGCGGCCACGGCCTCGGGGCTGCGACGCCGCGCAACGTCGTCGCTGACGCGCCCGCACCGGACGCACCGCCGCCACCTGCACCGGACGCGCCGCCGCCACCTGCACCGGCTGAGCCGGTCGCGTTCGACGCTCCCGCGCCGCCACCGCCCGCCGACCCCGCCCCGCCGGCCGAGCCTGCTCCCGCCGAGCCGGCCGCGGTCGACGCCCCGGCACCGCCGCCACCTGCACCGGCTGAGCCGGTAGCGTTCGACGCTCCGCGCGCCGCCGCCACCCGCTGACCCCGCCCCGCCGGCCGAGCCTGCTCCCGCCGAGCCGGCCGCGCGGTCGACGCCCCGGCGCCGCACCGCCACCTGCACCGGCTGAGCCGGTAGCGTTCGACGCTCCTGCGCCGCCACCGCCCGCGGACCCCGCCCCGCCGGTCGAACCTGCTCCCGCCGAGCCGGCCGCTGTCGACGACCCGGCGCCGATCCCGAATCTGCCGACCGTTCCGGGGCTACCCACCGATCCGGCCGCTGCGGGCTCCGCGATACACGACCTTCAGGTGCCGCCGCAGCTCGCACCGCTGCTCGATCCGGCGAACGTGCCCGACACCTCCAAAGGGCTGCCCGTCGCGCCGCCGCAGAACATGGACCCGAGCTACGTCAAAGACCTGCTCAAAGCCATTCAGTCACAGAGCGTGAACGACAACCCGGCGTTGTCCTCGCTCGTCTGAACGGCACCGCGACGTCAGCCGCCTAGCGGTTGATTTCGGTGACGGGATGCAGGTACGGCAACTCGTCGGCAGGCAGCGGGAAGACGACGTCGCCGTAGGGAGACAGTGCGCCTACCCGATCGGTTGCCAGTTCGCTCACCGCGTGGTCGTCGGGGTTGGTTGTCGGCCAGCCTTTGTCGACGTAACGGGTCTTCGGCGCGTTCTTGTCAGCGTTGTCAGCCACGCGTCCCATTCTGACAGGTCGTGCGCAGCCTTGGCTGCTCGGCGGTGAGATCCCGGTGTAGGCAGCACCTCGCCCGACTGCTTTACGCTGGTCAGCAATGAGCGAACAAACCCCGGGTACCCCGCTGGGGTCCTGGCTGGCCGACTTGCCCGACGAGCGGCTGATCCGTCTGCTGGAGCTACGGCCCGACCTTGCCCAGCCCCCGCCGGGCAGCATCGCGGCCCTGGCCGCCCGCGCCCAGGCCCGACAGTCAGTCACGGCTGCCGCCGACGAGCTGGACTTTCTGCGGCTGGCGGTGATCGACGCGCTGTTGGTTCTGCACGCGGATACCGCATCGGTGCCCGTTGCCAAGTTGCTCGCATTGATCGACGGTCGCGCGCCCCAATGCGAGGTGCTCGAAGCCATCGACGACCTCAGGGAACGCGCCCTGGTCTGGGGTGACACCGAACTGCGGGCGGCCCCCGATGCCGGCGCCGGCCTGCCATGGCATCCCGGGCAGGTGACCCTGGAAGACGCCTCGGCGAGCAGCGAGCAGATCGCCGAGCTGATCGACGGCCTCGACGACGCCCAGCGGGAATTACTGGACAAGCTGCTGGAAGGGTCGCCGCTGGGGCGCACCCGCGACGCCGCACCCGGCGCTCCCGCGGATCGGCCGGTGCCGCAGCTGCTCGCGGTGGGACTCCTGCGGCGAATCGACGCCGACACGGTGATCCTGCCGCGCCATGTGGGGCAGGTGCTGCGCGGCGAGGAACCCGGGCCCACGCAACTGGCCGCGCCGGATCCGGTGGTCAGCACCACCACCTCCGCCGACGCCGACGCTGCGGCCGCCGGCGCAGTCATCGACTTGCTGCGCGAACTCGAGGTGCTGCTCGAAACACTCGGTGCAGCACCGATTTCCGAGCTGCGCAGCGGCGGGTTGGGCGTGCGTGAGGTCAGGCGGCTGGTGAAGGTGACCGGCATCGACGAGACCCGGCTGGGGTTGATCCTCGAGCTGGCCGCCGCGGCGGGCCTGATCGCCAGCGGCCTACCCGATCCACAGCCTGCCGGTGGTGAGCCGCCTTACTGGGCGCCGACGGTCGCCGCCGACCGGTTCGCCGAGGCATCCGCCGCCGAGCGCTGGTATCTACTGGCCAACACCTGGCTTGATTTAGCGGCTCGTCCGGCGTTGATCGGTGCCCGCGGTCCCGACGCCAAACCATATGCGGCGCTGGCGGATTCGCTGTACTCAACTGCGGCGCCGCTGGACCGGCGGCTGCTCCTGGGCATGCTGGCCGAGCTGCCGCCCGGTGCGGGGGTGGACAAGAACACAGCGTCGGCGGCACTGATCTGGCGGCGGCCTCGCTGGGCCAAGCGGCTACAGCCGGCGCCGGTGGCCGACCTGCTGGAGGAGGCCCACCAACTCGGCCTGGTGGGCCGCGGAGCGATCAGCACCCCCGGCCGCGCACTGGTCGACGGAGACGACGTCGTCGTCGACGCGATGGCTCGTGCGCTGCCCGCGCCCATCGACCACTTCCTGGTGCAGGCCGACCTGACGGTTGTGGTGCCCGGGCCGCTCGAACGTCAGCTCGCCGAAGAGCTCGCGGCGTTAGCCATCGTCGAGTCCGCGGGGACGGCGATGGTGTACCGGGTCAGCGAGCAGTCCATCCGGCATGCCCTGGATATCGGCAAAACCGCCGACTCGTTGCACTCGCTGTTCGAAAAGCACTCCAAAACTCCAGTGCCGCAAGGGCTGACCTACCTGATCGACGACGTCGCGCGCAGGCACGGTCAACTCAGGATCGGCATGGCCGCATCGTTCGTGCGATGCGAAGACCCAACGCTGCTCGCCCAGGCGGTGGCGTCCGCCGGGGCCCAAGCGCTTGGCCTGCGGGTGCTGGCGCCGACAGTGGCGATATCCCAGGCGCCGATCAGCGAAGTGCTCGCGACCTTGCAGGACGCTGGTTTCGCGCCGGCCGCCGAGGACTCCACCGGCACCATCGTCGACATCCGGGCTCGCCGCGCCCGGGTGCCCACTCCGCAGCGCCGCCGTCCGCACCGGCCGATCCCGCGTCCGAGTGGCGAAAGCCTCAGCGGGGTGGTCTCGGTGCTACGCAAAGTGACGACTGCACCGTTCGGCAGTGTGCGGATCGACCCGGCGGTGGCCTTGTCGCTGCTGCAGCGCGCCGCCCGGCAGCAGGACTCCGTGGTCATCAGCTACGTCGACGCCGCCGGGGTCGCCACCCAGCGGGTGGTGTCGCCGATCACGGTGACCGGCGGCCAGTTGGTGGCGTTCGATTTCGCCTCCGGGCGGGCACGCGAGTTCTCCATCCACCGCATCACCTCGGTGTTGTCGGAGGACGCCGGATAATGGAGTTCTATGCGCGCCGGCGACGATGCAGAACGAAGTGATGAGGAGGAGCGGCGCTGAATGACTGACGGACCCTTGATCGTGCAGTCCGACAAGACGGTGCTGCTGGAGGTCGACCATGAGCTCGCCCGTGCAGCGCGCTCGGCGATCGCGCCGTTCGCCGAGCTCGAGCGCGCGCCCGAGCATGTGCACACCTACCGCATCACCCCGCTGGCGCTGTGGAACGCGCGCGCCGCGGGCCACGACGCCGAGCAGGTGGTCGACGCGCTGGTCAGCTACTCCCGCTATGCCGTGCCGCAGCCGCTGCTGGTCGACATCGTCGACACCATGGCCCGCTACGGCCGGCTGCAGCTGGTCAAACACCCGGCCCACGGCTTGACGCTGGTCAGCCTGGACCGTGCAGTGCTCGAAGAAGTGTTGCGCCACAAGAAAATTGCACCGATGCTGGGCGCACGGATCGACGATGACACCGTCGTTGTGCATCCCAGTGAGCGTGGCCGGGTCAAGCAGATGCTGCTCAAGATCGGCTGGCCCGCTGAGGATCTGGCCGGATATGTCGACGGCGAAGCGCATCCGATCAGCCTCAAGCAAGACAACTGGCATCTGCGCGACTACCAGGAGATGGCCGCCGACTCGTTCTGGGCGGGCGGATCGGGCGTTGTCGTCCTGCCCTGTGGCGCGGGCAAGACACTGGTCGGAGCGGCAGCGATGGCGAAAGCCAGTGCGACGACGCTGATCCTGGTCACCAATACCGTCGCCGGCCGCCAGTGGAAACGCGAACTGATCGCCCGCACGTCGCTGACCGAAGACGAGATCGGCGAATATTCCGGCGAGCGTAAGGAGATTCGCCCGGTCACCATCGCCACCTATCAAGTGCTCACCCGTCGCACCAAGGGCGAGTACCGCCACCTGGAACTGTTCGACAGCCGCGACTGGGGATTGATCGTCTACGACGAGGTGCACCTGCTGCCGGCGCCGGTGTTCCGGATGACCGCTGATCTGCAGTCGCGGCGACGGCTGGGGTTGACGGCGACGCTGATCCGCGAGGACGGCCGCGAAGGTGACGTGTTTTCGCTGATCGGCCCGAAACGCTATGACGCACCCTGGAAAGACATCGAGGCGCAAGGCTGGATCGCGCCGGCGGAGTGCGTCGAAGTCCGCGTCACGCTGACCGACAACGAACGGATGATGTACGCCACCGCCGAAGCCGACGAGCGGTACAAAGTCTGCTCGACAGCCCATTCGAAGATCCCGGTGGTCCGCTCGATCCTGAGCCGCCATCCCGGTGAGCAGACCTTGGTGATCGGTGCCTACCTGGATCAGCTCGACGAGCTGGGAACGGTGCTCGACGCCCCGGTGATCCAGGGCTCAACCAAGACTTCCGAGCGCGAGGCGCTGTTCGATGCCTTTCGCCGCGGTGAGGTCAGCACCCTGGTGGTGTCCAAGGTGGCTAACTTCTCCATTGACCTGCCGGAAGCCGCAGTGGCCGTGCAGGTTTCGGGCACGTTCGGCTCTCGGCAGGAGGAGGCGCAGCGGCTGGGCCGACTGCTGCGGCCCAAGGCCGACGGTGGCGGGGCGGTGTTCTACTCGGTGGTGGCCCGCGACAGCCTGGATGCCGAATACGCCGCGCACCGGCAGCGGTTTCTGGCCGAGCAGGGCTACGGCTACGTCATCCGCGACGCCGACGACCTGCTGGGGCCGGCGATTTAGGCCGAGCAGACGCAAAATCGCCCAAAAACAAGCATTTTTGGGCGATTTTGCGTCTGCTCGCGGGGAGCGCTAGAGCGACAGGATGGTCGCCGAGGAGGTACCGGGTGCGCCGTACACCTGCGCCAGACCGACGCGCGGGTTGCCGGGCACCTGACGCTCGCCCGCCTCGCCGCGCAGCTGGCGCACCAGCTCGTGCACCTGCCGCAGCCCCGACGCACCGATCGGCTCGCCGTTGGCGATCAGCCCGCCGTCGGTGTTGACCGGAATCGAGCCGTGGATCTCGGTGGCGCCGTCGGCCACCAGCTTTTCCTGCTCGCCGTCGGCGCACAGACCCGTCTCGGCCATGTGGATGACCTCGGCGCCGGCGTCGGTGTCCTGAAGCTGGGCGATGTCAACGTCTTCGGGGCCGATGCCCGCGGCCTCGTATGCGGCTTTGGCCGCATACACCGTGGGCGAAACATCCTCGTCCAACGGCGCGAAGGTGGCGTGGACTTCGTAGGCGCCGTAGCGGCGGGTGCGGATCTCGGTGGCTCGCACGTAGACCGGTTTGTCGGTGAACTTGTGCGCCATGTCGGCTCGGCACATGACCACCGCCGCGGCACCCTCATCGGGCGCGCAGAACATGTACTGCGTAAGGGGGTAGTTCAGCACCGTCGAGTTGAGGATCTGGTCTTCAGGAATTGGTTTGCGGCGGAACGCGTTCGGGTTCAGCGCGCCATTACGGAAATTCTTGGCGGCCACCTTGGCCAGCGTCGCTTGGGAGATGTTGTGGTCGTGTAGGTACTTGTTGGCCTTCATACCGAAGAACTTGGTGGTGACGAACTGCCCGTTCTGCGCATACCACTGCGGCAGTGCCAATTTCGCGGGGTCGTCGGTGAACGCGCCGCGGGGGTGCTTGTCCAAGCCGATCGCGATGCCGATGTCGTACTTGCCCAGCCGGATGGTGTCGGCGGTCTGCTGGATGGCACTGGCCGCGGTGGCACAGGCGTTGAAGACGTTGGTGAAGGTGATGCCGGTCAGCCCGACCAGGCGGGTCACCGCATCGGGGTTGGACACCTCGTGGCTGCCACCGAACCCGAATTGGATGTCCTTCCAGTCCACGCCGGCGTCGGTCAACGCGAATTGGATTGCCTCGGCGCCCATTTCCATCGCGGTCTTCTCGAACCTGCCGAATGGGTGCAGGCCCACGCCGATGATGGCGACGTCGTTAGTCATACCGAGCTCCTTCTTAAACCGGCTGGAACGCGAACGTGACGATCTCGTTGCCGTCAGCGTCGGTGGCGAACGGCACCATGGTGAGCTCGACCTGCTGGCCGAACTTGAGCTTGGCCGGGTCGTTCTCGGTCAGCCGGCCCTCGACTCGGATCACGTCATCAAGCTGGACCAGGCCCACCCCGAACGGCACGAAGTCGTCACCGGTCGGGCCGGCGTAGGGAGCTCCGGGCGGGAAGCCCTGGGTCGTCCATGCCACCAAGGTTCCGCTGCGCGGCAACAACAACTCGCTCATCTGGCCGCCGCTGCAGCGCGGGCACCGCTGCTGCACGGGGAAGGTGGTGGCGCCACAGTCGCCGCATCGACTGCCGATCAGCTGCGGGCTGTCGTCGGGCCAGGTTGAGATGTCGGGGGCAAGTGCTTTCTGCATCGAGCGATCCTCCAGCGATCATCCATCCAACGACCAGAATATTGCTCACTGAACCGTATAACAGCCTTGGTGAAAAGTGGAAATCCCATTCTCCGTGCCGGCGTACGCCGGGCCTGCACTAGGTTGACGGCTATGGCGGTCACCGTGACACTCGAGCTCAGGTTCAAACCCGACCAGGTCGCCGCCGGGCGAGAACTCATGGGCCGGGCGCTGCAAGACACCCGGGCGTTCGACGGAAATCTGCAGACCGACGTGCTCGTCGACGAGGACGACGAAGCGCACTGGCTCATCTACGAACTGTGGGACACCGTCGAGCACGACGAGGCCTACCGCAGATTCCGCGCCGGCGAAGGCAAGCTGACCCAGCTCCCGCCGCTGCTGGCCGCGCCGCCGGTCAAGACCAGGTACACCACCACCGACGTCTAGCTCAGCGCCGGAATCACTTCTCGTTCGAACCGCTCGATGCTGGAGCGGTCATACGCGGCCTCCGGGAAATAACAGATCACGCACTCACAGCCCAAGTCACGCAGCTGCTGCAGCCGCTCGACCACCTGTTCTGCGGTACCAGTCGCCGACTCCGGTCCGGCGGTGCTGCTGATCATCGCGTCCGCCGCGGATTCCGGTATGTAGCCGACCATCCGGTCGCGGGTGCGCTGCAGCCGGTCTTTGACGTCGGACTCCGAGCTGCCGATGACGGCGTTCACGTTGACCGAGCGCACGATCGCGTCGTAGTCGGTGCCGACGTCGCGGCAATGTCCGGCAAGCACTTCGGACTTGTGCACGAATCCGGCGGGCTCCGGCGTGAAGTTGGTGTACTGCGCGTACTTCGCAGCGATGCGCAAGGTCACCTTCTCCCCTCCACCGGCGATCCACAGCGGAATCCCGTTGTTCTGCAAAGGCTTCGGTGCAACAATCGCGCCGTCGACCTGGTAGTGCTTACCGGCGAAGCTGACCTTGCCGTCGCGCCAGGCGTCGCGCATGATCTGCACGCCTTCGTCCAACCGGCCCAGCCGCACCCCGGCCGACGGGAAGCCGTAACCATAAGCGCGCCATTCATGTTCGTACCAGCCACCGCCGATACCCATTTGGATTCGACCACCCGAAATGATGTCGGCGGTGGCTGCCACCTTGGCCAGGTACACCGGATTGCGGTAGCTCATCGCCGTGCACATCTGGCCGAGCTTGATCCGCGACGTCGTCGCCCCGTAGGCCGACATCAGCGACCATGCCTCGTGGGTGGCCTCGCCGGTCGGCATCGGGACGGTGTGGAAGTGGTCGTAGACCCACAGCGAGTCCCACGCGCCGTCGTCGGCGTGGGCGGCCAGGTCGCGCATCACCGCCCAGTGCTCCGCGGGATCGATCCCGATCAGATCCAGCCGCCAGCCCTGCGGAATGAAAAGTCCGAATCGCATAGTTAGCGACTCTAGGTCCCGCCCGTTTGCATGCCCAGAGCGGCCAGCGCACCGTCGACCGACGCCGCCCGTAGCTCGTCGAGGGGCGGGTCGGGGAATTGGATGACACAGTCCTGCAGACCGCCGAACGCGATCGTGGCGCGAGCGGCTTGAGCCAGTGTGGGCGTCGGCCCGAACACCAGCTTGCCCAGCCGAGTGCGCCACGCCAGCACCTTCTCGATCAGGTCGAGGTCCTCGAGCACGGCGAATTCCGCGAGCACCACGACGAGGTCGCGGCGATGCCGGTAGTGGAAATCGAAGTAGCCGTCGAGCAATTCGCGCACATCGATGTCGGCCTGGTTCTCCTGGTCGACGACGAACTGCTCGCCATCGTCGATCAGCGGCTGCACGATGCTGCGAATCAGCTCTTCGCGCGAGGTGAAGTGGTAGTACAACGCCGGCTTGGTGATTCCGAGCTTGTCGGCGATGTCCTGCAGGCTGGTGCGCTGTACGCCCTGCTGCACGAACAACTCCCGGGCGACGTCCTGGATGCGCTCGCGAGTGTCCGAGCGGGGCCTGCTCACCCGGCCAGTTTATCTGACTTACCGATAGGTAAGCGTGCATGTTAAGCTTACCGATCGTTAAGTAAGCGGGAGGTGTGCAATGCGAGTCCTCATCTCTGGTGCCAGCATCGCCGGGCCGGTGCTGGCGTACTGGCTGACCCGACACGACTTCGATGTCACCGTGGTCGAGCGCGCGCCGACGTTGCGCAAAACCGGCGGCCATGCGGTCGATCTGTTCCGGCCGTCAATGGAGACCTCGGCCAAGATGGGCGTCTTACCGCGCATCGAGGCACGCGCTACCGGGACGAACCGGATGACGATCTACCGCGACGGCGCCCGGCAACCGGCCCGCGTCGATCTGACCAAGCTGTTCAGTGCCGCATCAGATCGGCACGTGGAAATCATGCGCGACGACCTGAGTGAGATCTATTACGACGCCAGCCGCGACGATGTCGAGTATCTATTCGGCGACTCGATCTCGGGCGTATCGCGCGACGGTGACGTGACTTTCGAACATGCGGCCCCTCGCAGCTTCGATGTGGTCGTCGGTGCCGATGGACTGCACTCCAACGTTCGACGACTGATCTTTGGTGACCACACGGAACTCACCGGTTTCCTCGGGGCCTACCTTGCGGTGGCCTCGGTGCCGAAATCCCTGGCGCCCGAAGGGGAAATGGTCTGCCACGCCGGGGTGGGCCGGATGGCGGCGATCTACACCGCCCGACATCTGGACGACGCCCGGATAGTGTTCCTCTTTCACAGCCCCGAACTGCGGTACGACTACCGAGACACCGTGCAGCAAAAGGAGATACTGCGCCGCGCGTTCATCGGAATGGCTGCTGAGGTGGATGGCTGGCTCGGCCACCTCGACGACTCGGCGGCGTTTTACTTCGACGCCATCACTCAGCTCGAGCTGGACGATTGGTCACGCGGCCGGGTCACTCTGGTGGGTGACGCCGGCTACTGCCCCGGCCCCGCGGTGGGCGGCAGCACCAGCCTGGCGGTGGTGGGCGCCTACGTCTTGGCCGGCGAACTGGCCCGCGCACGCGGCGATTACGCGGCGGCGTTGGCGTCCTGCGAATCCGCGATGCGCGAACCGGTGCGCCGTAGCCGCGCGTTCGCTCGTACCGCCGCTAAAACCGTCGTCCCCGGGTCCGCGGCAGCCCTGTGGGCAGTGACCCGCGGCGCACAGTTGGTGTCGGCGCTGCCCGCGTCGCTGGTCCGTGCGGTCGCGAAGTTGAACACCAAGGGGATTCGCATGCACGACTCGATGCGGGTGCCTGACTACACCAGCGTTTGGCAGCATAACCGCCATGAAATTTGATCTGCTGGGTTCCAAGCACACCCTCTTCCGGCTGTTCTACCGGCTGGGATTCACGCGCTGGGACGGCCACCCGCTGGCACAGAGTCTGCGAAACCTGGTCGAAGGCAACGACTCCGATCACTCAGCCGCATTGCCGGCGGCCGCCGCACTCGAACTTGGTTGCGGTACCGGCGACACGTCCATCTACCTGGCCAAGCAGGGTTGGCAGGTCACCGCCGTCGACTTCGTGCCCACGGCGCTGGAGAAGGCGCGGGCCAAGGCGCGCGTCGAAAACGTCAACGTCGACTTCGTCCACGCCGACGTCACCCGGTTGAGCTCAGCGGGCCTTGGCGACGATTTCGCGCTGATTGTCGACAACGGCTGCCTGCACAACATGAACGACGACGACCGCGACGCCTACGTCCGCGAGGTCAGCGCCGTGGCGGCGCCCGACGCGCGGCTGCTGATCGTTGCGTTCATCCCCGGCGGACGATTCGGCGTGCGCGGCATCGACCGCACCGAGATCCAACGGCGTTTCGCATCCGGCTGGACCTTGTTGTCCGCCGGCTCCGAGCAGGAACTGGACCGCGAGCAGACCCCGACGCGCTACTACCTCTTCCAGCGCGGCGCTCAAGTCAGCAGCGAGTCTGACCTCGGAGACCTTTAATCAACCGCTGCTAAGGAATACCGTCGGAGCAATGGCTTCTCGACACTTATTATTTCGGGTCTTCTACGCGATTGGCTTTACTCCGTGGGATGGTCATCCACGGTCGGCGACGCTGTGCGAACTCGTCGAGGGAACCGACAGGTTGTCGCCAGGATCCGTACTCGACGTCGGATGCGGGACCGGAGACACGTCAATCTACCTCGCCCAACACGGATGGCATGTCACCGGCGCTGACTTCACGCCGAAGGCGCTGGATAAGGCGCGCGCCAAAGCCCGCGCGGCAGATGCCGCGGTCGACTTCGTCCACGCTGACGTGACACATTTGAGCCAGGCGGGCATCACCGGGCCGTTCGAGTTGATCGTGGACAACGGCTGCCTGCACGGGATGAGCGACCATGACCGCGACCTTTATGTCGAGCAGATCACCGCGGCGGCAGCCCCGAGCGCACTACTAGCGATCGTCGGATTCAAACGCGGTGGCGGGGTCGGGCCGGTGGGGATCGACCAGGCTGAGATCGAACGCCGATTCACGTCCGCCTGGACACTACTGTCGGCCGCCGATGAACGAATGGTTCCTCAGGGCAGACTCGCCGGTAAGTTGCCGGCGCGATTAGAGGCCCGCAGCTACCTCTTCCAGCGCCGCGAAACTTAACCGGTTGCGACGACGCGCCGCACCGCGTCGCAGTGGTTGAAGTCTCGGACACGAAAGCGACTGCTCCGCCGCGGCGCTTAGGTCAATGAGTCCGGCGGCAGGAAGCGGTCGCCGTACTTGGCGGCCAGCTCGAGGGCCCGCGCGACGAAGGCTTCCTTACCCGTGCCGTGCGCGCCGGAGTAACCGACGATGTACTGCGCGCTGCCACCGGTCCACGGCGGGAAGCCGATACCCATGATCGACCCGATGTTGGCGTCGGCGGTGGACGTCAGCACATTTTCGTCAAGGCACTTCTGGGTTTCCAGCGCCTCGGCGAACAGCATCCGGTCGATCATGTCCTGCAGCGGCGGCTCCGAGGAACCGGATTTGAACGTCTCGCGCAGGCCCGGCCACAAGCCGGTGCGCTTGCCGTCGACGTATTCGTAGAAGCCGGCACCCTTCAAGCGGCTGGGCCGACCGATCTCGATCATCTTCTCGACGACCGCCTCGGCGGGGTGCGGGTCGTACTTGCCGCCCGCGTCCTCGATGCCCTTGCGGCTCGCGACCGCGATCTTGTGCATCAGCTCCAGGTTGAGCTCGTCGGAGAGCTGCAGCGGCGGTGCCGGGTAGCCGGCCTGCGAACCGGCGTGCTCGATGCTGGCCGGCTCCACGCCCTCGCCCAGCATGGCCAACGCCTCATTGACGAACGTGCCGATGACCCGGCTGGTGAAGAAGCCACGGCTGTCGTTGACGACGATCGGGGTCTTGCCGATAGCCAGCGTGTAGTCGAACACGCGAGCCAGCGCCTCGTCAGAAGTCTTCTCGCCCTTGATGATTTCGACCAGCGGCATCTTGTCGACCGGTGAGAAGAAGTGGATCCCGATGAAGTCCTCCTGGCGCTTCACACCGGTCGCCAGACCGGTGATCGGCAGCGTCGAGGTGTTCGACCCGAGCAGCGCGTTGGGTTCGACGACGTCCTCGATCTCCTGGAACACCTTGTGCTTGAGTTCCTGGTTCTCGAACACCGCCTCGACCACGAAGTCGACACCCTTGAGGTCGGCGGCGTCGGCCGTCGGCGTAATGCGGTCCAGCAGCGCCTTGGATTTCTCCTCGGTGGTCTTGCCACGCTGAAGTGCTTTGGCCTCAAGCTTTTCCGAGTAGTTCTTGCCCTTTTGCGCGGCCTCGAGGCTGACATCCTTGAGTACCACGTCAAAGCCGGCCTTGGCCGATACGTAGGCGATACCAGCGCCCATCATGCCCGCACCCAATACACCGATCTTGTTGATCTTGACCGGCTCGATGCCGTCGGGACGCGAGCCGCCGCCGTTGATGTGCTGCAGGTCGAAGAAGAACGCCTGGATCATGTTCTTGGCGACCTGACCGGTGACCAGCGAAGTGAAGTAGCGACTCTCGATGCGGCTGGCCGTATCGAAGTCCACCTGAGCGCCCTCCACAGCCGCGTCCAGGATCGCCCGCGGCGCCGGCATCGGCGCACCCTTGAGCTGCTTCTTCAGCAGCGCCGGGAACGACGGCAGGATGCCGGCCAGCGCAGGGCTGGACGGGGTGCCGCCAGGCATCTTGTAGCCCTTGACATCCCACGGCTGGGTGTGCGAGTCGGGGTTGGCCTTGATCCACGCCTTCGCGGCGGGCACCAGTTCCTCGACCGAGCCGACGAGTTCGTCGACCAGACCGATCTCCTTGGCCTTGTCCGGCTTGAAACGGGTGCCCTGGGAAAGGATGTTCATGAACGCGTTCTGGATGCCGAACATCCGCACAGTGCGGGTCACCCCGCCAGCGCCGGGCAGCAGGCCCAGCGTCACCTCGGGAAATCCGACCACGAGGCCCTTGACGTCGGCGGCGATCCGGTGATGACACGCGAGCGTGATCTCCAGGCCACCGCCGAGCGCGGCACCGTTGATCGCGGCCACCACCGGCTTGCCCAGCGTCTCCAGGGCGCGCAGGTCGCGCTTGACCGACTCGACGGTGTCGAACGCCTCGCCGGCATTCTCCGGGCCGAGTTTGATCATGCCCTTGAGGTCACCGCCGGCGAAGAAGGTCTTCTTCGCGCTGGTGATAATCACGCCGGTGATCGAATCCTTCTCCGCGACAAGTCGTTCGACGGCGTTGTGCATGGACTCGGCGTGATGCTCGTTCATCACGTTGGCCGACCCGGTCGGGTCGTCCAACGTCAACGTGACGATGCCGTCGGCGTCCTTGTCCCACTGAATGGTGTTCTCTGCCATGGCTTTGTTTCCCTAACCCTTAAACCCGCTCGATGATGGTGGCGACACCCATGCCGCCGCCGATGCACAGTGTGACCAGCGCGCGTCGCGCGTTGCGCCGCTCGAGCTCGTCGACCATGGTGCCGGTGATCATGGCGCCGGTGGCGCCCAGCGGGTGGCCCATCGCGATCGCGCCACCGTTGACGTTGAGCTTCTCGTCCGGAATGCCCAGGTCCCTTTGGAATTTCAGCACCACCGACGCGAACGCCTCATTCAGCTCGAACAGGTCGATGTCGTCGATCGTCAGCCCGGAACGGTCGAGCACCTTGCGGGTGGCCGGAGTCGGGCCGGTCAGCATGATGACCGGGTCCGAGCCGCTGGTGGCGGTGGCCACGATGCGGGCCCGCGGGGTCAGCCCCTGCGACTTGCCGGCGGCTTCGGAACCCACCAGCACCAGCGCGGCCCCGTCGACGATGCCCGAGCTGTTGCCGCCGGTGTGGACGTGGTTGATCTTCTCGACCCAGTGGTACTTCTGCAGCGCCACGTCGTCGAAACCGCCCATCTCGCCGATGCCGTCGAATGCGGTCTTGAGCTTGGCCAGGCCTTCCATCGTGGTGTCGGGCCGCATGTGCTCGTCGTGGTCGAGGATGACCAGACCATTCTGGTCACGCACCGGCACAACCGACTTCGCGAAGTAGCCGCCCGACCACGCCTCGGCGGCCTTCTGCTGGCTGCGCAGCGCATACGCGTCGACATCGTCGCGGGAGAAGCCTTCGATGGTGGCGATCAGGTCGGCGCCGATGCCCTGCGGAACGAAGCCGATCTGGTAGTTGGTCTCGGGGTCGGTCGCCCAGGCACCACCGTCCGAACCCATCGGAACGCGGCTCATCGACTCGACGCCGCCGGCCAGCACCAGGTCGTCCCAGCCCGAACGCACCTTCTGCGCCGCGGTGTTGACCGCTTCCAGACCTGAGGCGCAGAACCGGTTGAGCTGGACACCACCGGTGGTCTCGGGCAGCCCGGCCGCCAGCACCGCGGTGCGGGCGATGTCACCGCCCTGGTCGCCGACCGGCGAGACCACCCCGAGGATCATGTCGCTGATCAGCGTCTCGTCCAGGTCGGGGTAGCGTCTGCGCAGTTCGTCGACCAGACCGACTACCAGGTTCAGCGGCTTGACCTCGTTCAAAGACCCGTTGCGCTGCTTGCCGCGCGGCGTGCGGATGGCCTCGTAGATGAAGGCTTCTTCGGACATGAGTGATTCCTCTTCACGACTGGTTCATGACTGGATTTTTCGGATCTGTCCATTGGACGCTAGTCCTCTGTCGGCCACCCTAACAGGGCGGCCGATCAACCTGTTGGTTGGGCCGGGCCCTGCCGCTCAGAGCCGCCACAGTGCGCCACGCCGCACTCTCGACGCCGAACGTGCGGCTGGCCGCACACTCGGGCGCGGGCGCACCTTAAGCTCGACGGCCATGACGGTGTCGCGACTGCGACCGTATGCAACCACGGTGTTCGCCGAGATGTCCGCACTGGCGGCCCGGGTCGGCGCGGTGAACCTCGGGCAGGGCTTCCCTGACGAAGACGGGCCGCCGGCAATGCTCAAAGCCGCGCAGGACGCCATCGCCGAGGGCGTCAACCAGTACCCGCCGGGAATCGGCATCGCGGCGCTGCGCGAGGCCGTCGCCGCCCAGCGCACCAGGCAGTTCGGGATCGACTACGACCCGGAGACGGAAATCCTGGTGACGGTCGGAGCCACCGAGGCCATCGCGGCAGCGGTGCTCGGCCTAGTCGAGCCGGGCTCCGAGGTGATCTTGATCCAGCCGTTCTACGACTCCTATTCCCCGGTGGTGGCGATGGCCGGCGCGCAGCGGGTCATCGTGCCGTTGGTGCCCGACGGTCGCGGCTTCGCGCTCGACACCGACGCATTGCGCCGTGCGGTGACGCCGCGCACCAAAGCGTTGATCGTGAACTCGCCGCACAACCCGACCGGCACGGTGCTCAGCGCGGCCGAGCTGACCACCATCGCGAAGATCGCGGTGGCCGCCGACTTGCTGGTGATCACCGACGAGGTCTACGAGCATCTGGTGTATGACGGCCACCGCCACCTGCCGCTGGCCGGTTTTGACGGGATGGCCGAGCGCACCATCACGATCTCGAGCGCGGCGAAGATGTTCAACTGCACCGGCTGGAAAATCGGATGGGCTTGCGGGCCAGCCGAACTCATCCTCGGCCTGCGAGCAGCCAAACAGTATCTGACTTACGTCGGCGGCGCGCCGTTTCAACCGGCGGTGGCCCATGCGCTGAACACCGAAGGCCCCTGGGTGGGCGCACTGCGAACCTCGTTGCAGGACAAGCGCGATCGGCTGGCACGCGGATTGACCGAGGTCGGCTTTCGGGTACACGACAGCTCGGGCACCTACTTCCTGTGCGCCGATCCTCGTCCGTTGGGTTACGACGACAGCACGGCGTTCTGCGCGGCGCTACCGGAACGGGTCGGCGTTGCCGCGATCCCGATGACGGCGTTCTGTGATCCCGGCGCCCCGGACTGGACGCAGTGGAATCACTTGGTGCGGTTCACCTTCTGCAAGCGGGACGACACCCTCGACGAGGCGATTCGCCGACTGGCAGGGCTGCGACGTTGATCGGCTATCCCGGCCGATCGGCACTGATGGCAGCCATCACCCGCCGTCGCAGCCCCTCGGTCGCGGCATAGAGGACCTTCTTGCGCGCCCGATTGACCAGGAACTCAGGAATCGGCGCCGACGGCTCCAGGGTGATCTCGAATCGCACCCGCGTCCTGTCCTCGGTTTCACGCTGCAGGGTGTACTCGACATGCTGGGCATGCTGTTGCAGGGTCTTATTGGCGTCCCACACCAGCCAGTCCGGGCCCCAATGGTATTCGAGCACTTCGGTGTCGACGATGCCGACAATCCGGACTGTGACCTTCACGTGGTGCGGGCGACCGTCGGGATAGCTGTCGATGACTTCGGCGCGTTTGTGTACCGACGACCAAGACGGCACCGAGCCGACGTCGGCCAGCGCCTCCAGGATCACCTCCGGCGGCGCCTCGATGACAACTTCTCGCGATGCTTGTACGGCCACTACCTGTCAAGTTAGCAACGCAGCCGCCTTCGCGGACCAGGTTGAACGGCTATTTCGGCCGATCAGGATGATTTCCGGCGGCGCGGCCTAACGGGCCTACTCTGGGGTCTATGCAGCAGCTGAGTTGGACCGACGACATGATGCTGCGCGCGGAGAGACCAGCGACGCCATTGCAGATTCAGATGCTTCTGATCTATGACCCGTCGACCGCCCCGGGCGGCAAGGTGACCTTCAAGGGGATTCTCGACGAGCTGGACGCCCGGCTGCATCTCGCGGATGTCTTTCGGCGCCGGTTGACCGAGCTGCCAGGCGGTTTCCATCGGCCGTACTGGGTAGACGATCCGAGCTTCGATCTCGAGTATCACGTCCGTCATATCGGGTTGCCCCAACCTGGTGACTGGCGACAGCTCTGTATTCAGGTCGCGCGCCTGCACGCCCGGCAGATCGACCTGCGACGTCCGCCATGGGAGATCACGGTCATCGAGGGACTCAATGCCGTGCCGGGAGTCCCGGAGGGCTCGTTCGCGATGGCGTTGAAACTGCACCACTGCGCGGTAGACGGTATGGCCAGCGTTCAGATGATCGCGGCCATGCACGACCTTGCCGCCGATAGCCCACGCCCCGCCGGGCCCGATAGTCCCTGGCGCCCCGCCCCTATTCCAACGACCGCAGACTTACTGTCGCGTACCGTGATCAACGCTATGCTGCACCCGTTGCGTGCGGGCGCCACTCTCGCGTCAAGTTCCCCCAAGGTAGTCCGCGAATTGGCCGGTCTACCGGCCAAGCTGATCGGCGGTGTCGCGTCCAGGGTCGCTGAAGGCAACGTGCCGTCGTTTCCGCCGAAGACCCGGTTCAACCAAACAGTGTCCCCGCACCGGGTCTTCGAGGCGCGATTCCACGCTTTGGCTGACTTCAAACGAATCAAGGCGAGCGTGCCCGGTTCGACGGTCAACGACGTAGCGCTCGCTTACGTGGGGGGCGCCCTTCGTGAATATCTGGATGGCCACGACGAACTTCCCGATGACTCGCTCGTCGCGGCGTGCCCGATGTCGCTGCGCGACAAGGGCGACGAGACCAGCCAGGGAAACGCGTTGTTCGGTCGGTTACAGAGCCTGGGCACCGACATCGCCGATCCGATTGAGCGGCTTGCCTCAATCGCTGCGTCGACTGCGAAGAGCCGGTCGGGGTCAGATCAGTCCACTGGGACTCAGCTGCTGGATCTGATTGGAACAGTGCCAACCTCACTGCTCGGCGTGACTGCGAAGGCCGCGAGCGTGCTTCCGTTCTCTGGGCCAACCGTCGCCAACACGACCGTGACCAATGTGCCGGGTCCGACCGAACCGATCTTCTTCAGCGGTGCGCGACTCGTGCGCGCCGCCGGCCTCGGGCCGCTGATAGCTGGCTTGAACCTTATCCACGTGGTGGCGAGCTACAACGGAACTTTGTCGATCGGCGCTACGGCGGATCGCGACGCCCTGCCGGACCCGGCGACGTATGCGCAATGCATGGAGCACGCCTTTCAGGAGTTGCTCGCGGCCGCGGGCTGACCTGGTTGCCCTGACTACATCGGCTGATCGGATCCTGTAGCGCCCATGACTTGGTCGCGCAGTCCCTTGGTCGCGGCGTCCAACACGATTTTGCTCGCCCGCTTGACGATGAAAGCGGGAACCGGCCCCGACGGTTCGACGGTGATGTCAAAGCGCACCCGGGTCTTATCGACGCCCACCGCCTGCAGGTTGTATTCCACATGCTGCCCGCGTTGCTGGAACGTGTCATCGGCATCCCAGACCACCCAGTTGGGACCCCAGTGATACTCCAGGATCTCGTTGTCGACGAGGCCGAAGATTTTGATGGTGGCCCTCACGCGATGGGGTCGACCATCGGCGTACCAGTCGAGAACCTCGATCCGTTTGTGCACCGGCGACCACGACGACAGCGACCCGACGTCGGCCAGTGCCTCCAGGATCACCTCCGGCGGCGCCTCGATGACGATTTCTCGCGATGCTCGTACGGCCACTACGTCAAAGCTAGCAAGCCCACCCGGCTAACGGGCTGATTACCAGCCGATTTCGTCCAGCGGCGTGGTTGCGAGTGGCGGTGCGCCGACCGGTCCGGCTGGTGTGCGGGAGAACCGCGGCGCAGGCGCGGCCTGATCGACACCGCCCGGGTTGATCACCGTCGACCGCGCGATCAGATGCGGATCCGCGGCGGCCTCACTCCACGTCAACACCGGAGTGACACACGCGTCAGTGCCGGCGAAGATCTGCGTCCACTCGTCGCGGGTCTTGTCGGCGAACCGCGCGGTGAAGATGTCGAACATCTGCGGGTAGGAACCGATATCGAGCTGACCCGGCACCTCGTCGGCGCTCAACCCCAGCCCGGCCAGCAACTCGGCGAAGAACTGCGGCTCGATTGCGCCGACAGCCATGTACCTACCGTCGGCGGTTTCGTAGCAGCGATAGAACGGCGCTCCGCCGTCGAGCAAGAATGCTTCGCGTTGGTCGCGCAGCGCGCCGGTCGACTTCATCGTCCACATCATCTGGGCGAGTACGCTGACCCCGTCGACCATCGCGGCGTCCACCACCTGACCGAGCCCCGACCGCTCACGCTCGTAGAGCGCGGCCACGATGCCCAGTAGCACGAACATGGAACCGCCACCGAAGTCGGCAACCAGATTCAGCGGCGGCATCGGCGGCCGGTCGCGGTAGCCCAACGCCGACAGCGCCCCGGTCGCCGACAGATAGTTGATGTCATGGCCGGCAGTGCTGGCCCGCGGTCCATCTTGTCCCCATCCGGTGATGCGCGCGAAGATCAGCCGCGGGTTGACCGCCGCGCACTCGTCGGGCCCGATGCCCAGGCGCTCGCAGGTGCCGGGGCGAAAGCAGTCCAGCAGCACGTCGGCCTTGGCGACCAGTTCCAACAGTGCCTGCGGCTGCGTCTTGACGTCCAAGTCGACGATCCGCTTTCCGCGGTGCAGCAGGTCGCGGTCCTCGGCCGGCATTGTCAGTCCGCCGGGACGGCGCACCCGCACCACGTCGGCGCCCAAATCGGCGAGCACCATCGCGGCGTGCGGGCCCGGTCCGATGCCGCCGAGTTCGATGACTTTTATGCCCGCAAGGGGCCCGGTGGCGGTCACCAGCGAGACGTTACTAGCACTTGCGGAACCCGGTTTGTCCGCCGAATCCGGTCGGGCCATCAGGCTGATTCGTTATGTTCAGCCCATGGCGTCCCGCTTCGATCCCCGGGGTCTCGTCGACCTCGCGGAGCAGACGGTGCGCACATATATCAAGGCTGCGAGTTGGAGCGAGCGGCAAATCTTCGGGCTGATCCGGTCCGGGATGAAGATCACCGCTCCGCCGGAGACGACAGAGACAGTGGCGCCGCCCCCGCCTGAGGTCGAGGTCCCCGAGGGCCTGGACGCGAAGATGCGCGGCCTGCTCGGCCGCGCGGTCGAGCAAAGTTCGACATCGAGCCGCCAAGAGCTCTTCCACAAGATCCTCGACCAGATCGTGCCCGACGAGGCACGCATCGTCAGCGCGCTCTCCGACGGGTCAGCCTCCCCGCTGCTTAATGTGTACGCCCGGACTCGCGCGGGGCTGGTGGGCGAAGTTGTGCTGGAGAACATGTCGCTGATCGGGAAGACCGCGAACCTCGCGCTTCCCCATCTGACGCCGATGTACGTCAGCCACTTACTGTCGCTCGGGCTGGTCGAGTCCGGTCCCGAGGACACCTCGATGAAGGACGAGTACGAGATCCTCGCCGCCGACACGGCCGTGCTCCAAGCCATCAAAGACGCCAGCCGCGGCCCGATCCCCGCCCCTGTCGAGCGATACACGCTGCGCCTGTCCGGGCTTGGTCTTGAGCTGTGGGCCGCGGCGAACAGCTCCCGGGACCGGGAGTGACCTCGTCGGTCGTCGCCTGGGGCCAGTCCTGGGGCGAGATCATTGCCGACGCCAAGCTCAACTGGTTCATCTACCTGTCCATGCCGTTCATCGCCGCGTTCGTCGGCTACACCACGAAGCTGGTCGCGCTGCAGATGCTCTACCGGCCCATCGACTTCGTGGGTGTCGGCCCGATCGGCTGGCAGGGCGTGGTGCCGCGCCGCGCCGGCAAGACGGCGGCCCTGACCATCCAGATGCTCACCGACAAGCTGCTCAAGCCCGAGGAGATCCTGGACAAGATCGACGCCAAACAGGCGGTCGAGGATCTCCGCGAGCCGCTCACCCGGACGATCGACGCGATGGCCCGCGACCTTGCCGAGCAGCTACGCCCCGGTCTGTGGGACTCATTACCGGCCGCGGGACGCAACGCCGTGCTGTCGCGCGTGCATGCCGCCGCACCCGGCGTCGTCGACAACATATTCGTCGCGATGAAGGAGGACCTGCCGCGGTTCGTCGATCTGCAGTACCTCGCCGTCACGACCCTGGTGAAGAACAAGGTTCAACTCAATGAACTGATGAAGGGCATGGGTGGGGCGGCGATGAAGTTCATCCGCCGCAGCGGTATCTATTTCGGTTTCGCGATCGGCCTGGTGCAGATGGTCGCCTGGGGCTTGTTTCACAACCCGTGGATCATGCCGACATTCGGCTTCTTCACCGGGTTCGCCAGCGACTGGCTGGCGCTCAACCTGATCTTCATCCCCCGCGAGCCGAAGAAGTTGCTGGGCTTCATCCCGGTGCACGGCGTGCTCCACGCGCAACGAGAAAACGTCACCCACGACTACGCCCGGATACTGGCCAACGACCTCTTCTCCGCCGATGTACTCCTCGAAGCGATCCTGCACGGCCCCACCTCCGAGCGGCTGTTCGCGGCCGTCGAGAAAGAAGTCTCAGCAGCGATCGACGCCCAAGCCGGGGTCGCCCGGCCGGTGATCACCCTCGCGATCGGCACCAAGCGCTACCGCGAGGCGAAACACGCCGTGGTGCAGATGGTCCTCGACCGGCTCCCGGACACAATGCAGGAGGCCAAGGACTACACCGCCAAGACCCTCGACATCGAAAACCTCATCGTCGAGAAGATGAACAAGCTGACCCCCGACCAGTACGAAGCGATCCTCCGACCCGTCTTCAAGGACGACGAGATGCTCATGGTCACCGTCGGTGCGGTGCTCGGTTTTCTGGTCGGCGAGCTGCAAGTTGTCCTCGTCGAGCACCTCGCCCGTTGATTCTGTGCTCTCCCAGCGCGCGGAAGCTGCTATCGCGCACCCTTCTTCACTTCCAGCACCCGGTCGCGTAGGCCCTTGGTGCCGGTGTCGATCGTTCCTTTGATGGCACGTTTGAGGACGAAGCCCGGCAGCGGTACCACGGGATCGACGCTGATCTCGAACTTGACCTTCGTTTTGTCGCCGTCGGGCGTCAACGTGTAGGACGCATCCTGCGACCGCTGCTGCCCGGAGCTGATCAGCGTCCAGCTGACCTTGTTGTCGCTCCACGTGTAGGCGACCACCTGTTCGTCGGTGATCCCCGCCGCCTTCACCTTCATCTTCACTTTGGCGGGCCGACCGTCCTGATGTCTTTCGAGGACTTCCGCACTCTGGTGGGGCTCCGACCACTCGGTGACCGACTCGAGATCGGCAATGACATCGAGGATCTCCGCCGGGGTCGCCTCGATGACAATTTCGCGGGTTTCGTTGATTGCCATGTCCACCGACGATAGCGATGCGGCGCCGCGTGGACGGCGTTTTCGACCGCAGCCGCGTACCGTCATGCTCGTGACCGCAAGCAGCGCGTACGCCTACACCGTCGGTGACTACCTGCTCGACCGCCTGGCAGAACTGGGCGTTACCGAAGTCTTCGGCGTCCCCGGCGACTACAACCTCGAATTCCTCGACCACATCGTCGCCCACCCAGACATCCGGTGGGTCGGAAACGCCAACGAGCTCAACGCCGGCTACGCTGCCGACGGATACGGCCGTCTGCGTGGAATGTCAGCTGTGGTAACCACATTCGGCGTCGGCGAGCTTTCCGCAGCCAATGCGATCGCGGGTAGTTACGCCGAGCACGTGCCGGTGGTGCACATCGTTGGGGGGCCTTCGAAAGACGCACAGGGCACCCGCCGGGCTCTGCATCATTCGCTGGGCGATGGCGATTTCGAGCACTTCTTCCGGATGAGCCGGGAAATCACCTGTGCCCAAGCCAATCTCATGCCGGCGACGGCCACCAGGGAAATCGACCGGGTGCTGTCCGAGGTCCGCGAGCAGCGACGACCAGGGTATCTGCTGTTGCCCACCGACGTGGCCCGCTTCGAAACTGAGCGGCCTACTGCACCCCTGCCGCGTTATACCGGCGGTACCAGCCCCCGGGCGCTGGCGATGTTCACTGAAGCCGCAACCGAACTCATCGCCGACCGGCAATTGACCGTGCTCGCCGACTTCTTGGTGCATCGTTTGAACGCCGTCGACAAGCTCGAGGCGCTGCTGGCCGCGGACGTGGTGCCGCACGCCACGCTGATGTGGGGCAAGAGCCTGGTTGACGAGAGCGCGCCGGCCTTTCTGGGTATCTATGTCGGGGCGGCCAGTGCCGAACCGGTGCGCCGCGCCATCGAGGAGGCGCCGGTGCTGGTGACCGCGGGAGTGGTGTTCACCGACATGGTCAGCGGCTTCTTCAGCCAGCGCATCGATCCGCTGAAAACCATCGACGTCGGCGTTCAACAGAGCACGGTCGGCAATCAGGTGTTCGCGCCGCTGGAGATGCCGGCCGCGCTCGATGCACTGACCTCGATACTGGTTCGCCGTCAGATCACCTCCCCGCCCGTCGCATCGCTGTCCGACGACGTGTCGGTCAAGACCCCTGACCGCCATCAGCCGCTCAGCCAAAAAGTGTTGTGGGACAGGTTTTGCGAGGCGCTCACACCTGGCAATGTGGTGCTGGCAGATCAGGGCACCTCGTTCTACGGCATGGCCACTCACCGTCTCCCCTGCGGGGTGACTTTCATCGGCCAACCATTGTGGGGGTCGATCGGATACACGCTGCCCGCCACGCTCGGCGCCGGGCTGGCCCAACGGGATCGCAGGCCGGTGCTGCTGATCGGCGACGGGGCCGCCCAGCTGACCGTCCAGGAGCTCGGCGTCTTCTCCCGCGAAGGTCTGTCGCCGGTCATTGTGGTGGTCAACAACGACGGCTACACCGTCGAACGGATGATCCACGGAAAAGACGAGCCCTACAACGACATTGTCAGCTGGAGTTGGGCCGAGGTTCCCAACGCGCTGGGCGTGACCAACCATCTGACATTTCGGGCCGAAACCTACGGTGAGCTCGACGACGCTTTCGTCGCGGCGGCTGACCACCGTGACCGGATGGTGCTCATCGAGGCGGTCGTGCCGCGGCTGGACGTCCCGGACCTGTTGAACGATCTGGCGCAGCCGACTTCTCCGGATGGCAGCCCGCGTCGATGAGCCGGCGCAAAGTGCGCCGGCAGCGGCCGCAGTCAGCGCCCGCCCCGCATGATGCGGCGATCTGGTTGGTCGTCGTCGCCCCGTTGGCGATGGCGTCGGCCACCGCCTGGCTGGTGATGCCGTTACACAGGCAGACGAACATGCAGTGATCCGTTCACCCGTCGATCCGCATCATGCCCACCAGCTCGCCCACGAAAAGCGGCGGGTAGGCGCCGACTCCGGCTCCGGACATCCACCGCGCCACCACGTCGGGACGCTTGATCCAGCGCTGCGCGGCATCCTCGTCGTCGATCTCCTGCAGGATGAGGACTTCATGCGCATCGTCGAAAGCCTTGAAAACGCGGGTTTCCCGGATGCCCGCTGTCTGGAATCGCGGGAGCGCGCCACGGATCTCGGCGGTCAGGACGGACACGTCGTCGACCGAAGCAAGGGCGGCGATGACGACGCCGGGAGCCGTCGGCTGCGACGGCGTGCTGGAATTGAATCGTTCGACGATCTCGCCGGCGAAGACCGCCGGAATGTCCGCCACGCCGACCGCGTCAAACCACTCGAAGAACACCCGCGAGCGCAGCAGTTCCACAATCGGCTCCCGGCTACGCAGACCGATCGTCACCAGGACGCGGCCGTAATCATGTGTCGACGTATAGACCAGCACATGGTGCGCACCGATACCGGCCAGCGCCGATTTGCGCCGTTGCAACAGCGGCCACACCCGTTCCGGGTTCGGCACCCGGTAGTCCGACGCGATCACCATCGAATGCGCTTGCGGGTCAGCCGATTTCACCGAAGTTGGTCCTTCATCACCTTGCCGGTCGCGTTCAGCGGCAACTCATCGAGGAACTCGACGTACCGCGGGGCTTTGAAGCCGGCCATCCGATCGCGGCACCAGGCGATCAAATCATCTTCGGCCACCGGTGCTTTCGTCACGACAAACGCCTTCCCCACCTGCCCGAGCCGCTGGTCGGGCACACCGATCACCGCGACCTGAGCGACCGCGGGATGCTCCAGCATGAAGCCCTCGATCTCCGCCGGATAGGCGTTGAACCCACCGACGATGAACATGTCCTTTTTACGCCCGTCGATCCGCAGCCGACCGGATTTGTCGAAGTTTCCCAAATCACCGGTGTGTAGCCACCCGTCGGCGTCGATGGCGTCCGCGGTGGCCACCGGGTCGTCCAGGTAGCCCTGCATCACGCCATAGCCGCGGACCAGCACCTCGCCGTCGTCGGCGATACGAACCTCGACCCCGTCGCAGGGCAGGCCCGCCGTGGTGGCCACATCCTCGAAGGAATCGCCGGGTCGCGACAAGGTGACGTTGCCCGCCTCGGTGAGCCCATAACCGGTCATCAGCGTCTGGAACGGCAACTCGTCGTGTATGCGACGGACCAGTTCGACAGGGATGTCGGCGGCGCCGGTCACGCCCGCCCGCAACGTCGACAACTTGGCCTTATCGCCAACCGCCAGCAATGAGTGGTACAGCGTAGGCGGACCCGGCAGCATCGTAATACCTTCACGCTCAATTAAATCCACCACCGTGCCGACCTCGAACACCGCGACCGGCAGCATCGTCGCGCCACGAAGAAAGGACGTGATGAGACCCGCTTTCAACCCGAACGTGTGGAAGTAGGGGTTGATCTGCAAATAGCGGTCGCCGTTGCGCAGATCAGCCAGCGTTGCCCACTCTTCGTACATTCGCAGCGTTTGACGATGATTCATCATCGCGCCTTTCGGGCGGCCGGTCGTGCCCGAGGTGAAGATGACGTCCGAGATGTCGGTGCCGCTCACTGCGCGCTGGAAAGGCGAACCGCTGGAGAGGAAGTCGGATTTGAGATCGATGACCGGCAGGCCGGTGGGCGCGGTGTAGTCCTGGCCGAGGAACCCCTTCTGAACCAGGACGGCCTTGGCTGCGCTGCGGGTGATGACGTCGCCCGCTTCGTCCGGCTTGAAGCGCGTGTTGACCGGCACCAGCACCCCGCCGGCGGTGAGCAGCCCGAACGCCGCGATTATCCATTCCGCGGAATTGGGCGCCCAGATGGCAACCCGGTCGCCTTTTCCTACCCCGAGGTCAGCGAACGCGCCCGCGGCGCAACGAATTTGCTCGACCAACTCCGCAAAGCTGAAGCGCAGCCGACCGTCGACCACCGCTTCCGCATCGCCAAAACGATCCGCCGCGCTCAGGACCATCTCGGGGATGGTCTCCCAGAGCTTCGTCATCTCGTGCTGCTCCTCATCGGGCGTTAAGCCCTTGATCGTCGCAGCACGGGCTCCGTCACACCGTGACGAGTCGGGACAGGTTGCCGCCCATGATCTTTGCCTGATCCTCGACCGGCAGGTGCGCCAGCGCGTTGATGTAGAAGGTGGGCTCCGCCAGCCCTTCCGGGTGCGGCCAGTCCGAGCCGTACAGCACCTGATCCACACCGACGAGGTTGACCAGATCGTCGATACCGTCCTCGAAGAACGGGCTGACGTGGATGCGGTTCTTGACCATCTCGACGGGGTCGCTCGGGAAAGCCTCAGGAGCCTTCCGGAACACCTCGGCCAGGCCGTCCAGCAACGGGGTCATCCACTTCGAGCCGGCCTCGACGATCGCGACCTTCAGCTTCGGGTGGCGGTACAGCGCGCCGTGGATCACCCACGAACCCACCGAGTCCTGGATCGGCCGCCACTCGTTGAGGATGCCCATCGCATTCGTCTGGAACGGCAGCATCTCCTGGTCGGCACCGTCCCACTCGGAGGTGTACCGGGAGTAGCCGCTGTCGCTGGAGTGCATGCCGACCAGCAGGTCGTGCTCAACCACCCGCTCCCAGAACGGGTCGAACTCGGGCAGCGCGAACGACCGGGGGCCACGGAAGCCGGGAACCGGCGCCGGGCGGACCAGGATGCAACGTGCACCGCGCTTGACCACCCACTCCAGCTCCTCGATCGCCTTCTCCACGATCGGCAGGGTGATGACCGGGGTGGTGAAGATGCGATTCTGGTAGTTGAAGCCCCAGACCTCGTCAAGCCACTGGTTCAGCGCATGGACCAGGACGTGGATGGCGACCGGGTCGTCGCGCAGCCGCTCCTCGAGCAGGCTGGCCAGCGTCGGGAACATCAGGGTGCGGTCCAGACCCAACTCGTTCATCTGCTCCAGGCGTGGGCCGGGCTCGAAGAACGCCGGGATCGCGCGCATCGGCTCGCCGAACAGCTCGCGCTTGGTCTTGCCGTCCGGGTTGCCGAACTTGAAGTACTCCTCCCAGGCGCCCGGCCGGGCGACGACCTCGAAGGTCGGGTTGGGAATGTAGTTGCTGATCTGGCCGCGGATCGCGATCTTGGTGCGCCCGTTGACCTGCACGTACTGGACGAAGTCCTTGTACTCCTTGGGCAGGAACTTGGTCAGCGCCTCCGGCGGTTCGTAGAGGTGATTATCCGCGTCAAAGAGCGGGAACGGAACGTCCTCCCGATGCGACAACTGCCCCATGAAATCCTCCTTCGCGATTCGTGAGAATCATATTCTCACGCTCAGGTTACCGCAATGTGCGCACGCACCAAACGCTTCTGTACTTTGCCGCTCGGCGTACGCGGATAGTCGTCGACTTCGAGCAAAAGTTCCGGCCATTTCTGACGAGCCACCCCCTGGCCGGCGAAATGCGCCCGAACCTCGTCTTCGGTGGGTAAGGCGTGCCCCGGTTTGAGCCGCAGCACGGCCGCGACCCGTTCGCCGAGGCCGGCGTCGGGGGCGGCGACCACCACCGCCTCGGCGATACCGGGCATCTGCAGCAGCACCTCTTCGACTTCCACGGCACTGATGTTCTCGCCGCCGCGGATGATCACATCGGCCTTGCGATCGGTGATGGTCAGGTAGCCGTCGGCATCCAGCACGCCGACGTCACCGGTGCGATACCAGCCGTCGTCATCGAAGGCGGCCGCGGTCAGCGTCGCGTCGGTGTAGCCCAGAAACAGGTCCGGGCCGCGGCTGAGGATCTCGCCGTCGGGTGCCAACCGAATCTCCACACCGGGCATCGGCCGACCGTCGGTGAGCAGGCGTTTGTCTTCGGGCGCGTCCAGCGTCGAACCGGTGATCGACGGGTGCTCGCTGCTGCCGTAGGACCGGAACACGATGATGCCCAGATCCGAGAGCCGCCGGGTCACCGCCGCCGGTACCGTCGACCCGCCCAGCCCGAGGGTCTTGATCCGGCCCCGATGCGCAGGCGTGCACTCGGGATGATCGAGCAGGCTGGTGACGAAGTAGGGCGGCCCGCCGCCGAGGGTGAGGCCGTCGCGGTCCATCAGCGCCAGCACAACGCCGGGGTCCCAGTTGTCGATCAGATGCACCGGCCCACCGTTCGAGTACCGGGATCAGCAACGCGGCAAGCATCCCGATGAAGTGGCCGACCGGTGTCGCGGTCAGCTGGTTGTCGCCGATCGTCCGGATCTGGCCGGAGAGCTGACGCGCCTCGCAGACCAGGCTGCGATGACTGTGGACGACGCCCTTGGGCGCGCTGGTCGTGCCGGAGGTGAAGGCGATCAGGGCGGGTCGCCCCGGGTCGGCAGCAACCGTGCCGGCCATCGGTTCGTCGGCGAGCAACTCGTCGAAGTCCCGCCCGACCAGCCCGACGATCGGAACTTCCGAACACAGGTCGGGCTGATAGGTCATCCGGCCGAACTCCTCGGCGGTGATGAACACCCGCGGCTTGGCGGCGGCCAGGATGTGCGCCAGTTCCTTGCGGCCGTAGAAGTGCACGATCGGCACCAGCGCCGCACCCAGGAACGCCGCCGCCCAGAACGTCGCAGCGGCCTCCATCCAGTTGGGCAACTGAAACGCCACCACGTCACCGGGGCCGACGCCGCGGGCGCGCAGCCCGGCCGCCAGCCGACGGGCCACGTGCTCGACGTCGCGGAACGTGCCCGACCATGGCCGCAGCTCGGAATACACCCGAAATCGCGCGTCCGGAGCGGCGTGCAGCCCACCGGCCAGCACCTGTCCGAGGGTCTCGCGGGTCCACCAGCCCGCTTCCTCGTATCGGGTGACCAGTTCAACGGGAATATTGCGCATTGGCTCAGGGCTCCGACCGGCAAACGTTATGGTCATGCAAAAGCTGTCGATTCAAGGGGCGATGCTATTCTCCGCCCAGGAGAATGCCAATATCGCGCGATGGGAAGCGGCGCATGGTGGACGTCGAGTTCGACCAGGGACTTGCGGTGCTGACCATCGACCGGCCGCACGCCCGCAACGCCATCTCGCTGGACACCATGGACCAGTTGGAGAAGGCGCTCGATGCGGCCGAGGGAGCCAGCGCTCTCGCCATCACCGGCGCCGGTGACCGGGCATTCGTGTCCGGCGGAGACCTCAAAGAGCTCAGCGCAATCCGGACGCAGGAAGACGCGGCCGCGATGGCCCGGCGGATGCGATCAATCTGCGACCGGCTGGCCGACTTTCCCGCGCCGGTGATCGCCGCGCTCAACGGTCACGCCCTGGGCGGTGGCGCCGAGGTCGCGGTCGCCGCCGACATCCGGCTGGCCGCCGACGACATCAAGATCGGGTTCAACCAGGTCGCCCTGGAGATCATGCCGGCCTGGGGCGGGGCCGAGCGGTTGGCCGCATTGGTCGGGAAAAGCAGGGCGTTGCTGCTGGCCGGAACGGGCACCGTGCTCGACGCCGCCCACGCCGAACGGATCGGACTGATCGACCAGGTGTTGCCGCGGTCCACCTTTGACGAGGACTGGCGACGTGTGGCCAAGGCGCTTTCGGCGCGTCCCGCCGGCGAGATCAAGCGGGTCATCGACGGGGTCTCTCCCGAGGAAGCCGTGACAGCGTTTGCGCGGCTGTGGGTTCGCGATGCGCACTGGCAAGCCGCCGATCGGGTGATGAACCGCAGCGCCCAAGTAGGAGGTGCGATGTGAAAACACTCGGCGGGTCTGCGCTGGCTGCAATGTTGGCGATGGCGGTGGCCGCTACTGCGTTCGCCGCGCCGTCACGGGCGGATGACCCGGTCATGCATCAGGTCACCTACGTCATCACGTCGGCCAATCCGATCTATGCCGACATCTATTACCTGGATCAGCAGCCGCAAAAGTTTTCCGAGTACAGCCACAACCCGTACCAGTTCACCCCCAACGTCCAGGCCGATATCGCGCCGGGCCACCCCTGGGTCTCACCGATGGTGATGCTGTCGGATCCCAACGACTACGCCATGGTCACCGTCAGCACCGGTACCGAACCGGGCACGCCGAAGTTTCACTGCGCTCTCGTCGTCGACGGGGCGGTGGTCGCCTCGAACGACGGCGCCAAGGGCGTGATCTGTTCGCTGCGCACCTGGTGAGCCGGCTACGTTTCGGGATCGCCCTCCAGTCGGTGGAGGTAGCGCTCGACGAACTCGACAGTCTCGGCATGCCCGGCGGACATGCCGAGCGCCTGCTCGATCACCAGGACTCGGGAAACACTGGTCATCAGCACCGACCACACCAGCGGCGGCACCCGGGCGGGATCGACCCCGTAGCGCTGCAGAACGGTCGTCAACGCCTTTTGTTGCTCTTCACGGAAACGCTCGGCGTAGTACGCAATCTCGGCTTTGAGCGCTTTGCGGTGGTTCGCCAGCGCGATGAATTCCATGGTGATCGCGGTGGCCGCCGGATCGGTGCTGAACCGCCACAGCGCCCACAGTGGTTGCCGCGCCTGCAAAATCCGCGCTTGCACCTCAAGGCCTTGCTCAGCGCGACGGCGGAACGCGGCCAGGAACAGGTCGTCCATGGTGCGGAAGTAGTAGTGGACGAGCTGCGGCTTCAGCGCCGCCTTCTCCGCGACCCGACGGGAAGTGACTGCGGCATAACCTTCTTCGAGCATCAACTGTTCGGCAGCGTCAAGCAGCACGCCGCGGTTCTTGGCGTCGGGCGCCCCGATCCTGCGTGCCGAAGTCATGCCGTGGCTCCAAACTCGTGGGAGATCGCCTGGTCAACATCGGTGATCGTAGCGTCGGGCAACGCCGCGATCTTGACCACGACATTAGCGCCATGCTAAGCAGGTGCTCAGCACATTCATCGATCTTGTATCCGGACGACGCTCAGGCCTATAGCGGCCCGCCCTTACACCACGGGTAAATCAGCCTCGGGAGGCGCGTAACAACATGGCAAGCCTTGACTCAACGTTCGGTTCCATCGACTTCTTCACCGACCCGACCCTGGTTCCCGATCCGCACCCCTACTTCGACTACCTGCGCGGCCAAAACCCGGTGCTGCGGCTACCCCACCACAATGTCGTTGCGATCACCGGCTGGGAAGAGGCCAACGCGGTCTACAAGGACCCCGACACGTTCTCCAATATCGTCGCGCTCGGCGGACCGTTCCCGCCGCTGCCGTTCGAGCCCGAGGGCGACGACCTCACACCGCTGATCAACCAGCACCGCAGTCAGTTTCCGATGTTCGAGCACATGGTCACCATGGATCCTCCCGACCACACCCGCGCACGCTCGATCTTGAGCCGGTTGCTCACACCGAGTCGACTGAAGGAGAACGAGGAGTTCATGTGGCAGCTGGCCGATCGCCAGCTCGACGAGTTCCTCGACAACGGCGAGTGCGAATTCATCGCCGAGTACTCAAAGCCGTTCGCGACGTTGGTGATCGCTGACCTGCTCGGCGTCCCGGAGGAAGACCACAAGCAGTTCCGCACGGTTCTGGGCGCGGATCGCCCCGGCGCGCGGGTGGGGGCACTGGACCACGAGTCGGTCGGCGTCAACCCGCTGGAGTGGCTCGACGAGAAGTTCTGTGCCTACATCGAGGACCGTCGCAGCAATCCCCGTGACGACGTGCTGACCTCGTTGGCGACGGCGAAGTACCCGGACGGATCGACGCCCGAGGTGATCGAGGTAAGCCGTTCGGCGACATTCCTTTTCGCCGCCGGACAGGAAACCACCGCCAAACTGCTCTCGGCTGCCCTGCAGGCGCTCGGCGACCGACCCGATGTCCAGCATCGGCTCCGTGCCGACCGCAGCCTGATTCCGAACTTCATCGAAGAGTCGTTGCGCATGGAGAGCCCGGTGAAAAGTGACTCCCGGCTGGCTCGCCGGCCCGCCACCGTCGGCGGCGTGGACATCCCCGTCGGCACCGTCGTGATGGTGTTGCCGGGTGCGGCCAACCGCGATCCCCGCAGATTCGAAAATCCCCACGAATTCCAACTCGACCGCAAGAACGTCCGCGAGCACATGGCGTTCGCCCGCGGCGTGCATTCCTGTCCCGGTGCACCGCTGGCCCGGGTCGAGGGCCGCGTCTCGCTCGAGCGCATTTTGGACCGGATGTCGCAAATCAATATCAGCGAAACCCACCACGGGCCGGCCGACGAGCGGCGCTACACCTTCGAGCCGACCTACATCTTGCGTGGGCTGTCCGAACTGCACCTGACGTTCACGCCGCGGTCGGCGCTGGCGCCAGCCGGCTAGCCGGTCACGAGTAATCCCTTCGACGCCGACTGTGTAGCTTGTGAACGAATTCGAGGCGCATTCTCACGCATAACCCGCACAGTCGACGCGTCCTGTCCTGACCTCGCCTCACCCGGTTACGACGGGTAAGCGTGCCCACCCCCGCACACTGGCGGTGTGCGCCCGTTGGGCGTTGGCGTAGTCGACCTCCCAGTCGGGCCAGCGTTTGAGCACCTCTTCAAAGGCCACCCGAGCTTCCAACCGGGCCAGGGCCGAGCCGAGACAAAAGTGCAGTCCCTGACCGAAGCTGAGATGGCTGCACCGGCGGTGGATGTCGAAGCGGTCCGGATCCGGGAACTGATGTTCGTCTCTGTTGGCGGAAGCGTTGAGCAGCAACATGAACGATCCTTCCGGTACGACGCGGCCGTAATGCTCGGCGTCCTGGGCAACGTAGCGGGCCTGCACCGGTGACGGCGGCTCGTAGCGCAGTGTCTCCTCGACCGCGCCCGGGATCAAAGACGGGTCGGCGACCAGCTCGCGCCGTTGATCTGGGTGATCCGAGAGCAGCTGTCCCATGAAACCGATTAAGCGGGCGGTGGTCTCGTTACCGGCACCGGCGATCATCGCGGTGTAGGACAGCACCTCGGTGCGGGACAGCGGCCGACGCGTCCCGTCGGGTTCGTTGATCTGGGCGGCCAGCAGCTCGGTCATCAGGTCATCGGAGGGATGCTCGGCCCGCCATTCGATGAATTCGGCGAACATCACGATGGTTTCCTCGAAGATCTTCTGGCTGACTTCGCCGGGCTCGCGCCCCTTGGCCACGTCGATGTAGGCGCCGTTGCGATCCCGGATGTTTGCCTGATGCTCTTCGGGTATGCCCAGCAGGTAGCCGATGGTCCGCATCGGCATCATCGCCCCGAGATCGGCGATGAAATCGAAACCGCCGGCGCCGATCAGCGGGTCCAGCTCTTTGACGCAGAATTCGCGAACCAGCGACTCCACGGCAAGCATGCGCCGGGGGGTGAAGACCCGGGACAGCAGGCGACGGTGCAGGTCGTGCAGCGGCGGGTCCTCGAAGAGCAGAATGCCCGGCGGCACCTCGATGTTGTTGAACAGGATGTCGGCGGTGGTGCCGCGGCCGGATCGGTACGTCTGCCAGTTCGGCAGTTCACGCGCCACGTCCTCGTATCGACTGAGCGCATAGAAGTTGTATTTCTCGTTGTAATACAGCGGTGCTTCTTCGCGCATCCGCTTCCACACCGGATAAGGGTTGTCGTCGATGTCGGGATCGTATGGGTCGTAATACAACTCGGCCGCTTTGGTGCCTGTCATTTCCTGTCGGGCCCCTTCAGTTCGTTTCGGTGCAGGAAGCCGTGCAGAATCGCCTGGATGAGTTCATCGACGATCACCTCCCTCGACGGCGGCTTGGTGCCGAAGTAGGTGGACCGCAGGGCAGCCATGCCGGCGATCATCGCCACTGTCGAGTGCGCCGGCAGGTCCGGATGGTCTGAACGCAACCCGCGTAAGTTCATGCCCTCGGCACTGATTCGGCCCAGCACCCGCAGCGCCCGCCTGACGTCGGCGATGCCGGTCTCAGCGATTTCATCCTCGCTCAGGGCGTCTGATGCCATCAGCGTCAACAGCAGGCCTTGGTGTTTGACGAACACGTCGTAGAGCTGTCCGACGAAATGCCCAGTGAGCTCTTCTTCGTCGGTCTCCTCGGGGACGACCGACTGCCAGGTCCGGCCGAACTCGTCGACAAAGTCGGTGAACGGCAGCACGAGGGCCTCCCGGAACAGCGCCGCCTTCGAACCGAAGTTACGGAACAGCAGATGTTCGGTAACGCCGGCAGCCACGGCGATCTCACGTGTCGTGGTGCTGCGGTAGTCCTGCCGGGCGAACAGGGTTCGGGCGGCGTCCAGCAAGAGTCTGCGCGGCTCGCCACGTGGCCGCCGTATCGCCGTGGCAGCAGATCGCTCAGGCATGGACTTTAGGATAGTATGCACTATCCTAAACGTCGAGTGCGGTTCGAAAGGGGTGCGGACATGGGCGCCGTGATCATGCTCGGCACGCTATTCGGCCTGGTCATCCTGATTTTCGCGCTGGTGTTGCGTTTCGACCCCGAGGCACGTCCGAGTCGAGGGCGTGACCGATGAGCGCCCAGATGACACCGGTGATGCAGGCGGCCAGCGACTTCGCGCTCGTCGGGGGCATCACGTTCACCGCTCTTGGCGGGTATCTGAGCATTCGACGACGCCGGCTGCATCCCCTACTACTGCTCTGCATTTCGGCGATCTCGTTCTCGTGGATCGAGGCGCCTTACGACTGGGCGATGTACGCGCAGTTCCCGCCCGCTATCCCCCGCATGCCGTCGTGGTGGCCGTTGAATATGACGTGGGGCGGATTGCCCTTGTTCGTTCCGGTCGGCTATATCTCCTATTTCGTGCTTCCCGCCGTAACCGGGACAGCACTGGGACGCTGGGTAAGCGCAAAATTCGGCTGGCGCAGGCCCCAAACGCTGTTGGTTGTCGGTCTCGTCGTCGGCTTCTGCTGGGCGCTGTTCTTCAACGGATTCCTGGGCGCCAAGCTCGGCGTCTTCTATTACGGCCGGGTGATCCCCGGGCTTGCGATACGCGAAGGGACCGTGCACCAGTATCCGCTCTACGACTCGCTGGCGATGGCCATCCAGATGATGGTTTTCACCTATCTTCTGGGTCGCACCGATGCGCAAGGACGGAATGTCGTCGAGATGTGGGCCGACAAGCGTTCGAAGACTGGACTGCAAGAGGCAGCGCTGTCCGTCGTCGCCGTCGTCGTGATCGGAAACCTAATTTACAGTGCGGTTTTCGCGCCGCATCTGGCGACGAAACTGGGTGGTTGGGTGACCGCGGAACCGACGGGCCAGTTGTTCCCGGGCGTGCCGAACCAGCCCAAGTAGGCACGCCTGTGAGGTGCTCAGTCAAACACGTTACGCGGCAGCGTCATTGGGATGTCCAACGAGCTCAGCAGGCCGGCAGGCGCATCGATCACGTACGGAATGGCGTTGACGACCCGCATGGCCGTGGACGTCATAGCGGCGCGCCCCGCACCGTGACCTTCGGCTTCGCCGAGCGTCATCTCGCAGTGAATGTCGGGATCACCGACGATGTCGACGCGGTAGGTCGCGTCGGACTGCGAGTGCGGCCAGTCCGGTGCGACGTCGCGCGCCATCCGGATGATGTGCTCGATCACGATGGCCTCCCGGCCGTTGACCACGCCGGCGGCGCGGGTCCGCACCGCACCGCAGGTACCCGCCGCGATGGTGCCGAATGCCACCTCGATGTCGCGATTGGACAGTTGTCGATCGAGATAGCCACGTACCTCTTCGATTTCGACGCCGAGGCCGCGCGCCATGAGGTATATCGGTGCTTTCCAAGCCATCTCGATGAATCCTGGAGTCTTGAGCATCGGCTCGAAGTCGAGCGGTCGGCCGAAGCCCATCCCGTCCATCATCACGTCGGCGACCGGGTAGTGGTCGTTCAGCGCCACTTCGCTGGCCGTGATGCTGCGGATGTTCTTCGACTGGGTGGTCATCAGCAGTGCGAGTTCGTCGGATGCGAAGCCGGGGAAGATGCCCGAAACGTACAGCGACGCATGGCCGACTGCGGCGGCCTCTTCGAGTTGATGTCGCCAGTCCGGGGCGAAGTACGACGGCGGATAGACCAGGCTGGTCGACGAGGTCGATACGACGTTGATGCCGGCCTCCAAGAGTCGCACGTAGTCGCGCACCGCGGCCGCGTCTCGTTCAGGACCACTCGCGGCGTAAACCACACAGCCGGGCACGAGCGCTATCAGCGCATCGGCGTCGTTGGTGGCGATGACGCCGATCGGCTCGCCCACCGACCAACTCGCCAGCGTCCTTTCCCACTTTTTCGGGCGAATGTACCCATACGCCAACCAACTCCAGGTCTGGGCGACGTCTGATCGCATCGATGGCCGCAGTGCCGACCCCTCCGGTGGACCACACAACGACCCGGGTGGTACCGGGCGAAGCGGACATCAACGTTCTCCTTCAGTCGGACTGCGCCCGGGCGCTGGCAGCCCCGGCAAGCTCCAAGTACCGCCAAGCCACATCGGGTGGAATTCCACCGCACAGCGGATGCAGCGGCAGCGGCCGCCCACTGCGGATGTAGTCAACCGCCTCGTCGGGCGTGAATACCCGGTAAGGGCCCGCCGCCTCTCGCAGGGCCGTCACGTTGTCGGCGCGAGTGATGCTGGCCACCGCGTCGTGGTGGGGCCGATAGGACGCCGCCGTTACGGCGTCGTGCACCAGATGCGGACCGAGCACCTCCCATGCCTCGTCAACATTGTCGGCAACGAAAACCGCTGTCGGAGCGCCCGGTACCGGAAACTGAACAATGCCCGGATCATGCCCGGCTGCGCGACATTGCGATTCGTAGTACTCCTTCAGGTCCGGCGAGTCGGTCTGCGAGATGAAGCCGAGTCCGCGGGTCGCGGCGCGCCGAGCAGCGGCCCTGCTGCCGCCCGCAATCATCATCGGCGGGCCGTCGGCCGACATGCAGGGCGGAGTGACGCGAACCCGCCGGCCCTGATACTCGACGACGTTGCCGCGAACCAAATCGCCGAGTATGCCCAGGATCTCGTCGGCTACCCGGCCACGCGTGGCCATGCTCACACCGAAGTGTTCGTACTCCTCGCTGCGATGACCGATACCGAAGGCGTACATCACCCGGCCCTTGCTGATCAGATCCAGGACGGCCACTTCCTCGGCAAGTCGCACTGGATCCCACAACGGAATCGGCACCGCAGCAAGCAGAATCATCAGCTGCTTGGTCCTCGCGGCGATTGCCGAAGCCAAGATCAACGGGCTGGGAAGGTGGCCGTCATCGGCGCCGTGGTGTTCGGAGAGCACAGCAACGATCGCTCCGTGAGTCTCCGACCAGGCGCACATGTCAACGGCTGCGGCGTAGAGGTCGGCAGCCGGACCGGCCCAGGCTGGGGCCCGCATGTCGAACCTGAGTGTGAACATCAGTGCCAACCTAACATTTGTTCTGCCAATCTTTGGGTCGGATTTCAGTTAGCACAACACCTTCCGAGGGAGGATCGAAGTGGCAAACAATCCATTACGTGTGGTGGTGTGGGCAACGGGCGGCATCGGATCCATCGCCATCCGGGCCATCCAGCGACGCCCTGACATCGAACTCGTCGGCGTGTGGGTGCACTCGGATGAGAAGGTCGGAAAGGACGCCGGCGACCTCGCCAACGGCGAACCGATCGGACTCGCCGCCACCAACGACGCCGACGCGCTGATCGGCCTCAAGCCCGATTGCGTCATCTACGCGGCCAGCGGGCCCGAACGTGACGCGCTGGCGATACCGGACTACGTCAAGCTTCTCGAGGCCGGAATCAACGTCGTCACGACAAGCACCACGCGGCTGGTCAATCCGCACGCGTACGAACCCGCGGAGTGGCGGGATCAACTCGTAGCCGCAGCAAAGCAGGGCCAAGTCTCGCTGTACGCGTCGGGAATCGAGCCGGGCTTTGCCGCCGACTACTTACCGCTGGTGCTATCGACACAGTCGTCGTCGATCGAGAAGATCCACGCGTTCGAGATCGGGTTGTACGACGACTACGGGGTTCCCGACATCATGAGCGACGCGTTGGGCTTCGGGCAGCCCCCGGACTATCAACCGTGGATCAGCTTTCCCGGCGCGATCGCCGGCGAATGGCAGGGGCAGATCCGGTTGATCGCCGACGCACTCGGGGTGGAAGTCCAAGAGGTACGCGAAAGCTTCGATCGCGCAATGACGAACCGGACGTTGAACGTCGCGATGGGCACCGTCGAGGCGGGCACGTGCGGCGCTATACGGATGCAGGCCGTCGGCGTGGTGGGCGACCGCGAGGCCATCGTCATCGAGCACGTCACCCGGTTGGCCCACGACGTCGCGCCCGATTGGCCCACCGGCATCGGCGATCTGTCCTACCGCATCGCAATCAGCGGGGATCCCGACATCGAATGCACATTGGCGGCGACCCTCAAGGATCCGCGCCGGGCTGGAATCGCGGGAATGACCTCGGGCGCCGGCGCGATGGTGGCCACCGCAATGCGCGTCCTCAACGCGGTGCCATATGTCGTTGCCGCAGCGCCTGGCTTGCTGAGTTCGGTCGACCTACCGTTGACGATCCCGCGCAATGCGTTTGTCACGCAATAGTATTTAAGTGTCGGCGCGCGTCCAGAAGCTATGGCCCTCCTGCGCGATGCAGATCAGAAACAGTCCGTCGGGAGCCTGCGCGACGTAGTTCAGCCACTGTTGGCAGTCGGCGTTCTCTTCCTTGATTCCGGCCATCGGAGGTGAGCGGAACCATCTCGGCTGATATCGGCGGGGGGAGCCGCAGAACATCAGCCGTCCGGGTTGGGTGGCGGGCACATAACCGCCTGAGACACCGAATGCGTAATAGGTGGTGTTGTCGCACGGCGCACCGAGAACCATGTTCGGCGCGATTCCTGGTGTGCAGGCCGGGTAGTCGCAGACGGTCGGACCGGCGGCAGCAGTCGGCGGCAGAAACACGCCGACTCCGATCAGCGCAGCAACGACTGCCACGATGATACGCACCGCAATAGTTTGGCATAGCCGATAAGAAAATTCTTTTCTTTCAAGAAGGCCGCGCACGCGCGGCGGCGGGCTGATCCTTGCGCGGCCTCATAGCCCCTCCGGCCAGCGATTTTGAGGTGATAATGTGATTCTCTGTGTGTGGTTGGATGCTAGTAATGGGTCGCGGTGCGCCTGCACCGGCGATAGCCCGGGGCCAGTGACCGATTCCGACGCCGACCCAGCGACCACCGATGCTCCAGCCTCGCTAGCCGAAGCCGAAGAAGAGCTCTCTCGAGCGGAGGCGCGCGCCGAGGCAGCCCGCACGCGAGCGGCGGAACTGCGCCGGCTTGCCGAAGGTTCCGGCGACGCTGCCGAGACCGAGACCGAGCCCGCTCCCGCGCAGTCACGGCGATGGCGGCTACCGCGGGTCCCGCGGCCCGGACGAAAAGCGGTGGGTGTCGCAACCGCGACGGTGCTCATCTGTGCCTCGGTCGCGGCGACCGCTTACATGGTCTGGCAACACCTCTCGCTCGTCCGTGAGCACAGGCACGCCGCGGAGTTCGCCGCGGCTGCGCGGCGCGGGGTGGAGATGATGATGTCGATTGACCCCGACCACGCTAAGGAGAATGTGCAGCGCACCATCGACGTGACGACGGGCCCGCTTAGGAGCCAGCTGGAGGCGACGTCCGCCTACATGGCTAAAAGTGCACAGGATGCGAAGGTCACCACCAAGGCCACCGTGGAAGACGCCGCTGTGGAGTCGATGACCGACAATTCCGCAGTCGTGCTGGTAATCGCGAAATCCGACACCACCAATCCCGACAAGTCGAAACGGCCACCGGTCTTCTGGCGACTCAGCGTAGACATCGATCGGGACGGCGGTCAGCTCAAGATGTCGAAACTTGACTTCGTCCAATGACTTCCGAGCAAGACTCGTCGCGCGACAGTGCAGAGACCGCAGTTGAGGACCCGGAATCGCCGACTGACACCAGACAGGCTCCATCCCTCGGCGACGCGCGTCCCAGCGCAACGGCCGCGATCAGCCGGCTGACCGGTTGGTGTCTGGCGAACTGGCGTCCAATTCTGGTGACCGCACTGGTCGCTGCCATGTTGGGGCTTGCCGGCGGTGTGTTCTTTTTTCTGTACCGTCCGGATCGACAGATCGACGACGCCGCGGCTCAGCGGGCAATCCAGGCAGCGTCAGACGGTGCCGTAGCGTCGCTCTCGTATTCGTCGGAGGGCATGGCTCATGACTTCGCCACCGCGAAGTCACATCTCACCGGGGACTTTCTGGCCTACTACGACAAATTCACCAGCGAGATCGTCACGCCTATGGTGCAGCAAAAGCACATCGCGCAGACAGCCGCGGTGCTTCGGGCGGCCGTATCAGAACTGCACCCGGACTCAGCCGTCGTGCTGGTGTTCCTCAACGAGACCACCATGACCAAGGAGAAGCCACAACCGCTGACGACCCCGAGCAGCGTGCGAATAACGCTTACCAAGGTCAACGGTTCCTGGCTGATCTCGAAGTTGGATCCGTACGGATGAACTCTTACCGGGCCGATAGCGCCGGTGCTATTCTCATCGCACGAGAACGCCGCTACCGGTGTCGATAAAGTCGCATGGGCATCGTCAATTGGTGCCCGTCGAGGAGCACACGATGCGTTCAGCTGGAACGATCACCACCGCGATACTGTTGGCTGCCAATGTATTCGGCATTTTGGGTCCGGCATCCACAGCCCGGGCAACAACGAAGGACGACGTCGCGATCAACGGGACGTACCGCGCCACGTCAAACGGCAACTGGGCCAAGCTCAATGATCAGTACAACTACCAGCCGACGGTCGTCGCCACATGGACGATCAGTTCCTCTTGCTCCAATTTCCAGACATGCAACGGCACGCTGAAGAGCGACCAGGGTTGGAGCGCACCAATCTACATGATCGACGGGATCATGTGGTACGCCAAACGTGATGTGCCGAACTGGGAGCGGTGCCAAGACGGCACCGCCTTCACCGGGCAGCAGACCTACTATTTCTATCCAGTTGATCCCGCGGGTAGTGGTGAATTCCAAATCGGGTCGCCGGTACTGGCTGGGAAGGACAAGACGATCGGACCGAGCGGCGCCTGCGGGCAAAACCAGTGGCTTACCATCGACATACCGCTGCGGCTGGACAAGATCGGCTGACTAGGCAGTCGGACGTTTAAGTCGGAAACAGGTCCTGCCACTTCTTGGGCGCGGTCGAGGTTGCCAGATCCGACTGCTGGTACAACTTCCCGTCCGCAGCGACATAACGACCGGTACGCGGATCGTACGGGGCAACTGCGACCGACGGCGCGGGTAGAGATGCCTTGGCCCCAAATGAACTTGGATGCGCCTGCGGCTGTGCACCATTGACCGTGTCGGGTGGTGGCGGACCGGCCGGCGGTGAGGGCACGGCCGGCGGCGGGGGAAGCTCGCCCTGCGCGGGGACGTCGAGTGGCGCTATGGGCGGGAAGTCCGCTGCCTGTGTCGACATGTTGCCCGACGACGGCGCCGGTGGCGCGGCTGCGCCCAGCGTGCCCGGTGGCGGATTTGCTCCGCGCGGCCCCGGGGGTGTTCCCCGCGGGACGGCCCCTGGCGGCAGCGGCGTTCCCTCAACCGGTCCGAAGATTCGTCGGTCCGCGGTGACCCGGTCGTCGGGTGGTATGCCCTGGGACAGCAGGTTTGGGTCCAGAGGAGAAGGGCCGAGGACATGCTGGCGCATCGCCAGCGGCATGAACGGCTTGTCGCTGTTGCAGATTTCGACGGTGGGCGCGCGCTTTCCGGGGTGGCCCATGCAGGGATAGTTGCGGGCGCCGCGAACCGCAAGCGGTGAATCCTGCGGCAGTTTGCAGTACAACCCGTCCGGCGTGTCGATGTCGCTGGTGTCGGACGGGGATCGCCATTGGCTGGGGGGCAAGAAGCCGACCGTGCAAATGGGCGGATCGTCGATCGTGAGTGCGAAGTCGCCCTTGGACCAACCGTCGGGATGGTTGAACGAGGCTGCCGTTTGTATGTAGCCAACGGACGGCGGCAGCAACACCAGCAGCTGCTCCAGCGAGGGGTGGTAGGTGACGCCGATCTGCCCGATGGTGGTCAGGTTGGCAAGCAACACCGGCAGCGTCGGTTTGATTTGCTCGAACAGTCGCGATGCCTCGTCCGCGGCGCCGGGACCGTTTTGCAGCAATGTGCGAACCCGGGAATCGTCGGTCGCCACCACGTCGGAGATCCCGGCCAGGCTACGCGCCCAGGTGCGAACGGAGTCGGCGGTCTTCGCCTGCGAGTCCAGCAGCGGCCCAGTGTCTTCGGTGAGGGTTCGCGTGCGGTCGACAACGCTGTTGGCGTCAGCGGAGATTCGCGAGGTCGAGTCGGACAACGATCCCAGATCGTATCCGGCCCCGTTGAAGGCTTGGAAAGACTCGTCGAGCAATTGGCCGATCTTGTTTTTGGGAAGGCTTTTGATCAAGGCGTTCACCTGATCGAGCATCGGTCCGACCGCCTGCGGAATCGTGGTGTCACGCATGGCAATAACCGACCCGTTGCGCAGATAAGGCCCCGAATCGGTTCGTGGCCGCAAGTCGACATACTGTTCGCCCACCGCGGAGACGCTCAGCACATCCGCTTGCAGGTTCGCCGGGATCTTGGGTGAGGTGCCAAGCGACAGCGTTGCTTTGGCGCCGTTCGCCGTAAGCGCCACCGCAGTGACCTTGCCGACCTGCACTCCGCGGTACGTCACGTTGGAAAACCGGTACAGGCCACCGGCGGCCGGCAACTCGAGGGTGACCGTCATCCGACCGATGCCGAGCAGGGTCGGCGCCTGAATGTAGAAGAGGACCATCGCGATCACACCGATAAGCCCGACGATCGCGAAAATCCCCAACTGGATCCGAACGAAGCGTGTCAGCATCTATCCGCCTCCCTCTGCCGGCGGGATCCCCGGTGGCGGAGCAGGATTCGGTCCGGCCGGCACCGGGGCTGGCGGCCCAGCCGCGGGCCCCGGTAAGGGACCAAACCCAGGGGGTGGAGCAGCGGGTCCCGGTAGCGGAGCGCTGAATTGCAGATTCGGCTGAGCCGGTCCGGGCGGCGGAGCTTGGGGACCAGCCGGTGGCACGCCAGGCGGTTGCGGCGGGCCGGGTAGCGGCGGCGCCACCGGACCAGGCGGCTGTGCGGCGCCGGGGCGCAACGGATCATAGGTGTAATTCAGGTAATACGGTTCCCCGGGCGCGGGTACCAACTGTTCCCCTAATTGTCCCCAGTGCGTCCCAAGCAGCAGCGAGCTCTTGAGCTTGGGAATAGTCAGGTCCAACTGGACATGCAGGTTGAAGTAGTCACCTCGAACGGCTCGGTCGACGAAGTTCTGGGTGAACGGGAAGACCGTCGACCCCGCGAGCGCCGTGTCAAGCCCCGGTCCGACGTCGGCGAGCGCGCGGATTGTCGGCTCCAGGTTTTTCAGATTCTTGACCAAATCGGCCTGGGTGTCGTTGATCAGCCCGGTGGCGGTGTTGCTGAACATGCGCAGGTGATCCAACGCCGCCGTCAGGCGCGGCCGCTCCTTGATCAACACCTCGAGCGCGGGCGGCACCTTGCGCAGCGCCTCGGTGAGAACGTCGCGCTGTCCTGCGAATGTCTCGGCAAGGTGGTTCAGCGCCTGGATCGACGTAACGATGTTGTCCCGCTGCTGGTCGAGCGTCCCAACGAAAGTGTTGAGCCGATTAAGCAAATCGCGAACAGCGCCCTCGCGCCCGGACAGCGCGGCGCTGAAATTGTGGATGATCTCCCCGATCTGTCCCAGCCCGCCCCCGTTGACGACCAGCGACAGCGACGACAGGGTTTGCTCCGTCGAGGGATAGATCGACGACCGATTCAGCGGGATAGTGGCGCCCGGTCGCAGCCGTCCGGTACCGGGCTGGCCAAGCGGCGGGTTGAGCTCCACATGCATGGACCCCAGCAGACTGGTCTGACCGATGCTGGCCACCACGTTGGCAGGGATGACGACATCGCGCTTCACCGAGATCTCGACGTCGGCGTGCCAGTCTTTCACCGTCATCGGGCCCACACTGCCGATCACGACGTCGTCCATCATCACCGGCGAATTCGACTCCATCGTCAGGACGTTCGCCAGCTCGACGTGATAGATGTCGGCGCCCGCTCCGCGTCCCACCGCGCCGGGCAAAGGTAGCGAGTTGAGGCCGTGGAAGGCACACCCGGTGGCGGTCAGCACCACGCAGGAGCCGATGGCGAGTACCCGGCGGACCGGCAGCCGGCCCATCACGGGTGCGGCCCTTCCGCTGGCAGCAGCGGCGGCGGGGGCGCTGGTGTCGACGGCGGCGGGGGCAGCGGCATCGCCGCGCCCGGTATCCGCTCCGGCGGCACCGCCCCCGGCGGTCCCACCGGATCGCCCGGCAGCCCCGTGTACGCCGACACCGCGGGCGGGATCTCGGGCGGTCCGGGCTTCGGACCCTCGCCGCCAGGTGCGAGGCGCGGTTCGCTGTAGACCACGTTGGCCGGGTCTACCGACTTCTGGATGAACGGGTTGATCGGGAACGGCAGGCTGTTGAAGTTGAGCACCCGCAACCCGGGCCCGAGGAACAGCGCGCACAGCTTGCCCGATTCGACGGCGGTGACGTTCTCGATGGATTCGGTTACCCCGCAGCCGGGCACCGGCAGCGGAACCATCAAACCCGACTGCGTGGGATTGGCGAAGTCCATGATCCCGAACCCGCCCACGATGGTTCCGGTGTCGGCGTTGTAGTCGTTGAAGAAGTTGCTGAGCGCGTTCGGCGCGCCGTGCAAGATGTTCTCCAGAGCCATGTGCTGATCGACGATAGGCTGGAGGGCATCGCCCAATCGGGCAATCTGCTCACTGGTTTGGTCGCGGGTTTCGGCGATGAATCGCTGCACCTCACCTACCGCGGTCGACAGATCGGTTAGTGCCGCGTCCAGGTCGGATTTGCTGTCGTTGACCACGCTGGTGAGTGTGGCCAGCCGGTCGTTGAACTGCACGATCTGGACGTTGCTGTCGCGCAGTGCGGTGACGAAGGTCTGCAGGTTCTTGATGATGTCGACGATGTTGCCGCTGCCGTTGGCGAGGATGCGCCCCACTCCGGACAGTTGAGCGAGTGTTTGCCGCAGCTTGTCGCCATTGCCCTGCAGCGCATTGGCAGCGCTGTCGACGAACCGCGCGATCGACGGCGTCGACACCTTGCTGTTAGGGCCCAAATCTGTTGCCAGCCGCATTAATTGGGTCTTGACCTCGTCCCACTCGATGGGCACGGCGGTACGTTCCACCGGGATCACCGCCCCGTCCGTCATGACCGGGCCGCTAGTCCGGTAGGCGGGCGTGAGTTGGACGTAGCGGGCCGCCACCAGATTCTGGGTGACGATGACCGCTTTTGCGTCCGCCGGAATCGGCACGCCGCGGTCGACCTTGAGGATCATCTTGGCCTGCGTGCCCGCGGGCTGGATCGACTTGATCGTGCCGACCTCGACGCCAGAGACCCGCACCTGATCGCCCGGGTAAATCGCGGTGGCCGTGGTGAAGTAGGCGGTTATGGTCCGTGGGCCAAAGAACACGTTATGCACCACCAGTGCGGTGCCGGCGAGGACGAGCCCGGCCAGGACGACCGCCGCAATGGCTGTGAGTCTGTTACGCGGAACCCGCGGGATCCGGGAGATCATTGCCCCCCTCCGATCCTTCCGCCCAACGTACAGCCAGGGCACGGTGGAATACCGTTATACAGTTGCGGGAGCAAAGCCCGCGGCACCGGCGACGGGTAGCCCGGACCGCGCGAGGTGTCGAAGGTGCGGAATCCCCACAGGTAATCGAGGAACGGTTGGAAGAGTTGCGGGACAAGGAAGTTCGGGACGAACGCTGAGTAGGCGTACATGCTGGAGATAGCCTCACCCACCGTGATCTCAAATTTTTGGAGACCCGGCAGTGCTTTGTTGATGTTGTCGCGGTTCTTTTCCAGCATCGCGGTCACCGAATTCAGCTTCTCCAGCGTGGGCGCCAACTTGCTTTCGTTGTCGTGCACCAAGCCGGACAGCTGTTTGGCCACCGTCGAGGTGTTGGCCAACAGCGAGACGATCTCTTGTCGGCGCGTGACCAAGACCTGAAGCAGGTCGTCGGAGTTGAGGATCAGCTTGTTCACCTGTTGGCTGCGTTCGGACAGGATTCCGGTGACATCGCCGGCGCTCTTTAATAGCGCGCCCAGGGATTGGTTGCGACTGTTCAGGCTTCGCGATAACCGGGTGACTGCGTCGAAAGTGGGCCCCAACTGTGGGGCGATCTGGTCGAGCGTTGTTGACAGCGTGTCGAGTGACTGGTTCAAGGTCGCGGTGCTTGTATCGCCGGCGTACGACGTGAAGTCGCTGACCGCGTCGGTCAGCGAGTACGGCGAGGAGGTGCGGGATATCGGGATGACATCCAGCGGATGCATCATTCCACTGCCGGCCGACTCCAAGGTCAGCACGCGTTCGCCCAGCAGTGTGCCGGTGCGGATGTGCGCGCTGGTGTCCGTTCCGAGTGGAATGTTGCCTTTCATCGTGAACGTGACCAGTGCATCGCCGTTGCGCAGCGACACATTCGACACCGTGCCGACTTTGATTCCCGACACCGTCACCGCATTGCCCACCGCCAGCCCGCCGGCTTCGGAGAACAGCGCCTGGTATCGGACGTTGGTAGCCAACGAAAGCAGCCGATCGGGCGACAAGCCCACCAGGATGAGCAGCACGATCAAGACGGCGCCGATGAAGCCCGCCTTGATCAGCCCACTTCCGCGATATTTCAACATCAGGGTTCCTGACACCTCTTCGCTTCGGACCTGAACCAGGGGGCCACCACTGTCTTGCCCGAAAGATCCGTGCCACGCAGCGTTATCGCACAGATGAAGTACGGGATGGTGGCACCGAATACGCCGAGTCGGACCAGCTTGCGATAGTTCTGTGGCGCCTTCTGGAGCGCGGCGTCGAGGCGGTCTTTGTCTTGATCCAGTATCGGGGCCAGCCGACTGAGCTGCTCGATGGTGCCGGACAGCGGCGGCCTGGCGTTGGACAGCAGATCTGCCAACGAGGCGGTTCCGTTGCTCAACGCGTCGATAGCGGGGGCGATGGTGTCGCGGTCGTCAGACAGTCCGGTGACCAGCCGCTGGAGGCGATCGATCGCGGTGGAGAACTTGCCGCCGTCCTTATCGATGGTGGCCACCACCGTGTTCAGGTTTTCGATCAGTTGCTGGATCGTTTGGTCGTTGTCGCCCAATGCATTCGACAACGAAGTCGTCTTGGAGAACAGCGACTCCAACGTGCCGCCCTCGCCCTGGAATACCTGCAACAGCGCTGACGAGAGCGCATTGACATCTTTGGGATTCAAGCCCTGAACAACGGGTTTCAGTCCGCCGAGCAGCAAGTCGAGGTCGAGCGCCGGCGCGGTACGGCCCACCGGAATCTGACCCCCGGCCGGTAGCCGCCTGGTCGAGCCCGGACCGTCGACGAGGTCGAGGTAGCGATCACCGACCAGGTTCAGATAGCGAACCGCCGCCTTGGTGCCCTCGGTCAGCACGACGCTACGGTCGGCGTCGAATTTGACCACAACCTTTTTGTCCGGCTGCAGCGAGATCCCGTTGACGGTGCCCACCCGGATCCCGGCGACCCGCACCGAATCTCCGGTCTTCAGACGTGACGCATCGTTGAAGACTGCCGAATAGCCGGTTACCGCACCGGTGCGGTACTGGCCGAAGATGAAGAACAGAAATGCGGTCAGCACCGCCATCACGACGGCGAAGACACCGAACTTGATGAGGGTCGCGCGCAGTGAGCCCCTCATCCGGGTTGTCCGATCTGAGCGGAGTTGCGCGGCGGGCCGGTAATCGGCCCATACAACAACTGTTTGAGCAGATCGGAGTTGATCAGCAGCTGCGGGTTCCCGTACGCCACCGGGTTGGCACCAGTATCTGCGACGAGAAGCTTCTCGTTGCTGTTGAAGGCACGATGCGGAAGGTCCAGGCATTGCGGGCCGCCGGTGGCCGCGACCTTGGGCAGGTTAGTCGGATACCGATAACGTTCGGCCCCCCACGTGAGACTCGCCGCTATATTGATGCTCGGTTCCGACAACGGCGGGAACTTCCCATCCTGTGCGAGACCCGAAAAACCGCACCACAGCGCTTTGTTGTACTCGTTGGTCAGATTGGTGGTCGGCACCAGCAGATGGAAGACGTCCGTCAGGCCCTTGCGGTTGGCGGATAGCAGATCATTGCCGACGTTGGCCAAACCGATCGCGCTAACCAGCAGCGCGTCGAGATTGTTTTGCTGGTCGACGATCGTCTGGCTGATCCTTGACGAGTTGGCAACGGTTTTCACCAGGGCAGGTGCGGCGTCCGCGTAAGCGTTGAATACCGGCGCCGAGACCGCGATGTCGTGGCTGAGCGCGGAAAGACTCGGATCGAACTTCGCCAGAAACGAGTCCAGATCGCTGAACGCCTGACCGATCTTTTCGCCCCGGCCGCTGAGTGCCTGCCCGATAGCTCCGAGGGTTTCGTTGAGCTTCGCCGGGTCGAGTGTGCCCAACACCGCCGTCAGGTGCTGAAACACCGTGTTGATCTCGACGGTGACGTGTTGGCTGTCGAGCACCTGACCGGCGTGCAGGGCTTGCGCCGACGGTTGCGCCGGCGGTAGAAGCTCGACGAACTTGGCGCCGAAAACCGTTGGCGCTGTGATATCAACGAGCACATTGGCCGGAATCAGGTGCATGTCGGCGGGTTGCATCGCCAGGTGCAGGACGGCTTGGCCGTCCGGACGCGACTCGATCGAATCGACCTTGCCGACTTGCACGCCGCGCATCTTCACCTTGGCGTCCACATTCATCACCAGGCCGGCCCGCGACGAGAGCACGGTAACCGGGACGCTTTCGGTGAAGCTGCCCTGGAATAGGCCCACGGCGACGGCGACGATCGCGGCGATAACCGCCACCGTCGCCAGACCGGTCAGTGCGCGTATCCCAGTGTGTTGCATCGAGCCTTTCCTGTCCCGTCCTTATCCCGAGAGGTTGAAGTTTCCGTTCGAGCCGTAGATCGAAAGCGAAATCAGCAGCGTTACCGACACCACGACGATGAGCGAGGTGCGGACCGCATTGCCCGTTGCGACCCCAACACCCTCCGGTCCACCTGACGCGAAATACCCGTAGTACGTATGCAGCAACAGGACGGCGAGCGCCATCAAGACGGCCTGCAAGAAGGACCACAACAGGTCGATGGGGTTCAAGAAGGTGTCGAAATAGTGGTTATAGAGCCCGCCCGATTGGCCGAACAGGACAACAGTGGTGAATTGGCTTGCCACGAAAGACAAAATGACGGCAATGCTGTAAAGCGGCGTGATCGCGAGCATCCCCGCCACGATCCTGGTGCTGACCAGATACGAAATCGGCCGAATCGCCATGGATTCCAGCGCATCGATTTCTTCGCTGATCCGCATCGCGCCCAGTTGTGCGGTCACGCCTGCACCGAAGGTCGCCGCCAGACCGATCCCGGCGACCACCGGCGCCGAAAGGCGGACATTGATGAATGCCGCCAAGAATCCGGTCAGCGCTTCGATGCCGATGTTTCCCAGCGAGCTGTACCCTTGCACCGCGAGCGTGCCGCCGGCGGCCAGGGTCAAGAATCCGACGATCACGACCGTTCCACCGATCATCGCCAAAGTTCCCGCACCCATGCTGATTTCGGCAACCAGACGGATAATCTCCCGCCCGTAGCGGGTGATCGCGAAAGGGATGCCGGCGAGCGCCTGGCCGTAGAACAACGTGTGGTCGCCGATCGAGCCCAGCGTGGCAACCGGTTTGCGCCATGAACCGAACACCCGGAACGCCCGCGGGTAGGTGGCTCTCAGCATCTTCGTCGTGCTCACGGCATTCGTCCCATCACTTCGTCGAGAACCGGATGCCGATCGCGGTAACCACGACGTTGACGACGAAGAGCGCCATGAATGCGTAGACCACGGTTTCGTTGACGGCGTTGCCCACCGCCTTGGCTCCTCCGCCCGAAACCGTCAGTCCGCGGTAGCACGCCACCAAGCCGGCAATGATGCCGAACAGGCAAGCCTTGACGCAGGAAATGATCACCTCGGGCACACCGGTCAGCAGCGTGATCCCCGCTGCGAACGCGCCCGGGTTGACGTCCTGCACGAACACCGAGAACGCATAACCGCCGACGATCCCGATGATGACGACCAGGCTGTTGAGCAACAATGCGACCAGACCGGCGGCGAGCATCCGGGGTGTTACCAACCGCTGCACCGGGTTGATGCCCAGCACCTCCATCGCGTCGATCTCTTCGCGGATGGTGCGGGAGCCCAGATCCGCGCACATCGCGGTCGCGCCGGCGCCGGCCACGATCAATACCGTCACCAGCGGGCCGACCTGGGTGACCGCGCCGAACGCAGCGCCCGCACCACTGAGATCTGCGGCACCCAGTTCCCGAAGCAGGATGTTGAGAATGAAGCTGACCAGAACCGTGAACGGTATGGCCACCAACAAGGTGGGAGCTAATGAAACGCGCGCGATGAACCAGGACTGCTCCAGGAACTCGCGCGCCTGAAAGGGCCGGCGAAACAGAAAGCGCACCGCGTCGGCCGACATCGCGAACAGCCCTCCGACGGCTTGCATCGCGCCAGATAAGCCACTCGGCATGCTGATCCCGGTGGACCAGCGCTCCGCCCCCTTAGTCGCCATCGGTGCCTACCATCCTCACGCCGGTCGCTCCGTATGTTTCGCGTGAGTTGGCGCACCCGACAACGCGGGCCGGACAATTCCCACTTGTTGAAGCGTCCGGCGATTATGACTCATTACGCGTGCGGCGGGAGTGAAAACTGACAACCGAGAGACCTCCGAATTAAGTGACGGCACCGATAGTTTTGAGCTCGATGATGCGGTCCCAGTCGAGTCCGAGCTCCATCAAGATTTCGTCGGTCTGCTCGGCAAACCGGGGTGCCGGGCCCGACTCCGGTGCGGCCACGTCGAATTGCACCGGGTTGGCAACCAGCTCGAGTTCGCCTGCCTGCACTAGATATTCGTTTGCCCGGATCTGCGCATCCTTGGCTGCCTGCAAGGTGTCCTGCACCGGTGCCCACGGTCCGGCGAGCGTCGAAAAGCGTTCACTCCATTCCGCGAGGCTGCGGGTGGCGATCGCCTTGCTGAGGATCTGCACCGCCTCCGCGGTGTTGGCGGCGATCTTCTCGTCAGTGTCGAACCGCGGGTCGTCTGCCAGTTCTGGCTGGTCGATGTGGTGGCACACGTCGGCCCAGAACTTGCTCGCTTGCATCATCACAAAGGAGATGTAGCGGCCGTCGGATGTCGTATAGAGACCCACCAGGGGGTTGATCGGTGAGCCGTGCACACCGGGCGGGAAGGCCTCCATCCGCTGGCCCAGATGCACCGTCAACGCCACCGTGTGCCCCAGCGACCAAAGCCCGCTGCCCAACAGCGAGACGTCGACAATCGAGGGTTCACCGGTCCGCTCCCGTTTGAGCAGCGCCGCCGCGATGCCGCCGGCGAGGTTGGTGCCGGAAATGGTGTCGCCATAGGCAGGTCCGGGCGGGCCGACCATGCCTTCGGTCCCGGGCGGGGTGATGGTGGCCGCAGTGCCGGCCCGACACCAGAACGCGGTCATGTCGTAGCCGCCTTTTTCCGACTCGGCGCCCCGTGGCCCCAGGGCGCTGCCCCGGGCGTAGATGATGTTGGGGTTGACGGCGCGGATGTCGTCGACGTCGATGCCGAACTTCTTCCGGTGTCCCGGCAGGAAACTAGTCAGGAACACATCCGAGCGGCGAGCCAACTCGTAGAGCACTTCCTTGCCCTCGGCCACCGACATATCCAGGCCGAGGCTGCGCTTGCACCGATTGGCGTGCTCGATGTTCGGGTTGGGATCGCCCTCGACGCGCAACAACCCGGTCTGCCGCAATCCGCGCTGCGGGTCGCCGGTCACTGCGTGCTCGACTTTGACCACGTCGGCGCCCCATTCGGCCAGCACCGCGCCCGCCGACGGGACGAACCCGTACATGGCGACCTCGAGGACGCGAATCCCGTCCAGCGGCTTCATCAGGCCTCTCCCGCGTGCGGCTCGGAACTGCCGTCCACCGCCGGGCTATCACCCACGGTTGTCGTCGCGGTTTCCTGCAATGGCATTCCGGTCTCCTCGACACGTGGATAATTTCATTCTCATCCCGGGCGAATCTTACATTCCGCCAACGAGAATTCAACCAAACGGGAGAAACGAGACTGCCATGCTCACAGCGATTCTGGACACCCCGAATCCGCAGTATCTTCGCAGGAAGAGCGGGGTTTCTGAGTCGCCTTGCGAGCGGCTGCACCGTGAGAGTAAGGTTCTCATAATTGGAAGGGAGATTCTTTGTGCCTGAGACCGTCTGCAACGGGAGGCCCGCGTGAAAACGGCCGTCGTGACCGGCGGCGGCTCGGGAATCGGTCTGGCCATCGCTGAGCGGCTCCGCAAAGACGGCTACCAAGTCGCGACCATCGACCTCAAGCCGTCCGAGACGCAATTTGCCTTCACCGCCGATGTGACCGACCGTTCGCAGGTGGACGCTGCGCTGGCGGCCATCCGCGACCAACTGGGCCCGGTCACCGTTCTGGTCAACGCCGCCGGACTGGACGGCTTCAAACGCTTCAACCACATCGAGTTCAAGGATTGGCAGCGGCTGATCGACGTCAACCTCAACGGGGTCTTCCACATGATCCAGGCAGTGCTACCGGACATGCTGGAAGCCGGCTGGGGTCGCATCGTCAACATCTCCTCATCGAGCACCCACTCCGGCGCTCCGTACATGGCTCACTACGTGGCGGCCAAATCTGCGGTCAACGGCCTGACCAAATCGCTGGCGCTGGAGTACGGGCCGAGCGGCATCACGGTCAACGCTGTGCCGCCGGGTTTCATCGACACCCCGATGTTGCGCAGCGCCGCGGAAAACGGCTACCTCGGCGACATCGAAAAGACCATCGCCGCAACACCCGTGCGCCGCATCGGCAAGCCCGAAGACATCGCCGCGGCGTGCGCCTTTCTGGTGTCCGAGGAAGCCGGCTACATCACCGGTCAGATACTCGGCGTCAACGGCGGCCGGAACATCTGAAAGGACTCTGCTGTTGGTACAACGCGCCGAAGGCCGGGTGAAGGGAAAAGTTGCATTCGTCACGGGTGCGGCGCGCGGGCAGGGTCGCTGTCACGCTGTGCGGTTGGCCGAGGAAGGCGCCGACATCATCGCCGTCGACCTGTGCCGCGACATCGACACCATCGGCTATCCGATGGCGACGCCGGACGACCTCGACGAAACCGCCCGGCTGATCGAGAAGACCAGCCAACGAGTGGTCATCGCGCAGGCCGACGTCCGAGACGCCGCACAACTGCGCACCGCATTGGAAACCGGCCTGGCCGAATTCGGCAAGCTTGACGTCGTCGTCACTGCGGCGGGCGTCGCCGGCATGAAAGGCCAGCCGCCACTGCAGGCTTGGTGCGACGTGATCAACACCAACCTGATCGGGACCATCAACGCGATTCAGGTTGCGCTGCCCCATCTTCGGGAGGGCGCCTCGATCATCGCCACCGGATCCACCGCCGCGCTGATGGACACCTCCAAGAAAGACAGCCCCGGCAAAGACCCCGGCGGGATGGCTTACGTGCACTCCAAGCGTGCCCTGTCGAGCTACTTGCACGATCTGGCTACCGAGCTTTCGGCCTTCGGGATTCGCGCCAATGTCATTCATCCGACGAACACCAATACCGACATGCTGCAGAGCGAGCCGATGTACCGTTCGTTCCGGCCGGATCTTGAAAACCCGACTCGCGCTGACGTAGAGCCGGTTTTCAGTGTCCAGCAGGCGATGAAGATTCCTTACGTCGAGCCGGAGGACATCAGCAATGCCGTGCTGTGGCTGGCCTCGGACGAGGCCCGATATGTGACAGGTATGCAGCTGCGCGTCGACGCGGGCGGATACCTCAAGTGGTACGACTACCGTACGTAAGGGAAAGTTGTGAAAGTTCGGGTTGATTCAGATCGCTGCCAGGGGCACACGCTGTGCTCGATGATCGCACCGGATTCCTTTGTGCTCGATGACATCGAGGGTCATTCGTCAGCGGTCTCGGAAGACGTTCCGCCCGAACAGGAAGACGCCGTTCGGGAAGCCGCTCAGTCCTGCCCCGAGCAGGCCATCATGATTACGGAGAGCACATCTTGAGCGTCGACGACATCGTGAGCGACAGCGATCGCAAGAAGAACCGGTATCACTTCGACCGGCACACCCCGGAGTACCGGAATCAGTTCGAAAAAATCACCGAAGAGATGCACGCCAAGTGCCCGGTCGCCTGGACCGACACCTACGATGGCCACTGGGTCGCTGGCGGCAGCCAGGCGGTGTTCGAGCTCGCCCGATGCCCGGTCGTCTCCAACGATCACGACATCAATGGCGAACGCAAAGGCTATCAGGGTATTTCGATCCCCAAAGCCAAACGTGCGAGCGGCGTGCGGGGCGGCATCTTGGAGATGGACGAGCCTGAGCACCGTATCTACCGCAACGTGCTCAACCCTTTTCTGTCGCCGGCCGCGGTCAAGCGTTGGGTGCCGTTCATCGACGAGGTGACGCGTGCGTGCCTCGACGAGAAGATCGAAGGGGGCCGCATCGACTTCGTCGACGACCTCGCCAACATCGTGCCGGCAGTGCTGACGCTGGCGATGCTGGGCATCCCGTTGAAGAACTGGGCGATCTACAGCGAGCCGGTCCACGCGGCGGTCTACACACCAGAGCACTCCCCGGACATCGACCGGGTGACCGCCATGCACCGGCAGATGGGACTTGATCTGCTGAACAACATGATCGAGATCCGGGAACACCCCCGGCCGGGAATCGTCAACGCGCTCATCGGTATGCGAATCGACGGCGAGCCCGCTCCCGACCTCGAGATCATGGGCAACCTCGGATTGGTCATCGGCGGCGGATTCGACACCACCACCGCATTGACTGCCCACTCGATGGAGTGGCTCTCGCAGCATCCCGATCAGCGCGAGCGGCTCAGCCGCGAGCGTGCCACCCTGCTGGATTCGGCGACCGAGGAGTTCCTGCGCTACTTCACCCCGGCACCCGGTGACGGGCGGACCTTCTCCGACGACGTCGAGATCGAAGGAACACAGTTCAAAGAGGGTGAACGACTGTGGATCTCCTGGGCGATGGCCAACCGCGACCCATCGGTGTTCACTGAGCCAAACGACATCATCTTGGACCGAAAAGGCAACCGCCACTTCAGTTTCGGCCTCGGCGTACACCGTTGCATCGGCTCGAACGTGGCCCGCACGGTGTTCAAGTCCATGCTCACCGCAGTACTCGACCGGATGCCTGACTACGAGTGCGACCCCGAAGGGACCGTGCACTACGAAACCATCGGCGTCATCCAGGGCATGCGACACCTGCCGGCCACCTTCACCCCCGGCCACCGGCTCGGTGCAGGTCTGGACGAAACACTGGAGAAGCTGCAACGGATCTGTGACGAGCAGCAGCTGGCGCTGCCCATCACCGAACGCAAAGACACCGCCGTTATCGACTGAGCAGAACGCTCAGCCGGTGGGCAATCCGAGCACTCGCTGCGCGATGATGTTGCGCTGGATCTCCGAGGTGCCGCCGGCGATGGTGCCCGAGAAGCTGCGGGCATAGCGCTCGAACCAGCTGCCGAAGTAGTGGTCGAGGTTCATCGGCTCGTACGGTCCGGTCAGCGCGGGGTGCGCCAAGCCGTCGGATCCCGCTGCGGCCAGCGCGTTTTCGCATGCTTGTCGTTCGGCTTCGGAGCCGAGCAGCTTGAGCACCGATAGGGCGGGCACGTCCTCTTCCCCGCGCGCGGCGCGCGCCAGCGCTACCGACCCGAGCAGCCGGAGTGCCTGGTAGTCCATCAGCGTGGTGGCGTACTGGTCACGTTCGAGCGGGTTGCTGGGATGAAAGTCGGCGAGGACGTTGTCCAGTCGATCGGCGAAACCCAGCCACATCATCGTGCGTTCGTGCCCCAGCGATCCGTTGGCCACCCGCCAGCCCTGGTTGAGCGGGCCGACCAGGTTTTCGGCGGGCACCCGCACGTCGGTGAAGAACACCTCGTTGAAATCCAGATCATCCTGCCCGCAGATGGACGGGAACGGCCGGCGCACCACACCGGGGGTGTCGGTGGGGATCAGCAACGCGCTAATCCCCTTGTGCTTGGGCGCATCTGGATCGGTCCGCACGAAGGTCAGCAAGACGTCGGCATCGTGCGCGCCTGACGTCCACACCTTTTGGCCGTTGACCACAAAATGGTCGCCGTCGCGGGACGCTTTCGTGCGCAACGACGCCAGATCCGAACCGGCGCTGGGCTCACTCATCCCCAGCGACGCGGTAATCTCGGCACGCAAGATCGGGACAGCCCAACGTTGTTTCTGCTCGTCACTTCCGAACGAAATTAGCGATGCCGCAATAATATTGACGCCCTGCGGATTGAAACTGTGGTAGATCCGCCGCCGGCACAGCTCCTCCAAGTAGACGTACTGCTGCAACACCGTGGCGTTGCGGCCGCCGAACTCCGGCGGCTGAGTGGGCAGCAGCCAGCCGTTGTCGAACAGCAGCCGCTGCCAGCGGCGCGCCCAGGCCGGCATGTGCGACACCGACTTCGGTCGTTCTAGCGCCTCGGCTGCGGCGGCGCAAACGTGCTCGTCGAGGAAGGCGACGAACTCTGCGCGGAACGATTCGACTTGCGCGTCAAAGGCGAGCTGCACGGTACTCCTCGGTGATCATCGCCCGGTGCTCGGCGGCCCCGCCGAGCATCAGCTCGCCTGCCTTGGCACGCTTGAGCGCAAACTGTAGGTCGTTCTCCCACGTGAAGCCCATCGCCCCGAACAGTTGCAGGCCGTGCCGAAACACCAGCGACTGGCACTCGCCCGCAGCAGCTTTCGCCATCGCGGCTGCCAGCCGCCGACGCGGGTCGTCCTCGGCGATCGTCAACGCCGAGTAGTAAGTCAGTGCCCGCGCCCGCTCCACGGCGACGTGCATGTCGGCGGCTTTGTGCTGGACCGCCTGAAACGAGCCGATCGGCACCCCGAATTGGTGTCGGCTGCGCACGTGGTCGAGGACCAGATCCAGAATGCGTTGGCAGGCACCGACCATCGTCATTGCCATACCCATCAGGGCGATGTGACGCGCCCGCTCGACGTCAACTCTGATGCGCGCGGTGTCGGGCACCCTAACGTCGCTGAACGTCAAGTCGGCGACGTGCAACACCGGGTCGAACACCGAACTACGTCGCCGGGACACCTGCCCAGCGACCTCGGCGGCGCTGACGATGAACACCCCGGCGTCGGTCACCACCGCCAGCCAATCGGCGCGGTCCCCGTCCAGCACGTTCTTCGCGGTTCCGTCCAACACCCACTCTTGGCCATCCCGATGCGCGGTCACACCGGTGTAGACCGCGGTTCCCGACCCCCGCGGGTCAAACCGATCGGCCGCCAACGGCGCGAACTGGCTCATCGTCGCCAGGAACGGCGTGGGATCGGTCGCGCGGCCCAGCTCTTCTAACACGATGGCCAACTCGACAGCGGCCTCCGGATCGTTCATCTCGGTCCAGCCTTGCTCTACATAGGCCCTCCAGACCGGAGTCGGGTCCACGCCGTCTTCGGCAACACGTCGGACCAGCGTCGGCGGGCACTGCTTGCCGACGGCATCACGCACGGTTTCCTGCCAGAGCCGCTGATCGGCGTCGAATTCCAGCAGCATCCCGGCTCCTTCGATGAGTTAGCGCGCTGTGAGAATAGTATTCTCTTATTAGCACAGTAACAATCTCGCCGAAGCAGTCGGGCGACTCTGGGAAACCGCCATGCGCGACGAGGGCGCCGATTCCGATTTCACCTCGGCGATCAAACCGATCGAACGAGGCGCCGGTGTCACTGTCGGCCCAATCGTGCAGCGACGGGAAAGCGGAGAATGATATTATCGCTTACGAAGAACAATACTTACGCACGCTTCCCCCAATTGCGACCGCTACCAGGTGCGATGATTAATCGAAATGCTTACCGGAAACCCCGTTGATTGGCGATGAACCTAAATGTTAGATTGGCTAGCGTATTGCCAGCAGGCCCGACGCAGACGTCGGCGCCGCGAAGGGCGGTTTAGGTGATAGAGCACCCCGACGGAACCCGGACACCGGTCATCGACGCGAGTGTGCACATCTTCTTTCCGTCCAACAAAGACTTGCGTTCCTTCTTACGGGAGCCGTTCAAGAGTCGCGGTTTTCCCGATTACGAGCAGGACTGGTACGGCGCGCCCGGCAGCGAGTACGCCCCCAACACCGAGGGCCCGGACCGGCAGTACCCGGGCTCAAATCCTGAATTCGTTGCAAACGAATTGTTTTCGAAGCGCGGAGTCGACGTCGCGGTCCTGCACCCGATGGGTCGTGGCATCATGCCCGACCGGCACCTGGGCTCAGCACTGCACGCCGCGCACAACGAGATGATGGTGTCGCGCTGGCTGGAACACAGCGAGTTCGGTGATCGCTTCCGCGGCACCGTCCGGGTGAACCCCGACGACATCGCCGGCGCGGTGCGCGAGGTCGACAAGTGGCGCGGGCACCCGCGGGTGGTCCAGATCGGTGTACCGCTGCAATCCCGCGAGGTCTACGGCAAACCTCAGTTCTGGCCGCTGTGGGAAGCCGCTGCGGCGGCCGACCTTCCGGTGGCGGTGCACATCGAGACCGGCGAGGGCATCGGATTTCCGCCGACACCGTCCGGGCACACCCGGACCTACGAGCAGTACGTCAGTTTCATGGCGCTGAACTACCTGTACCACCTGATGAACATGATCGCCGAGGGTGTGTTCGAGCGGTTCCCGACGCTGAAGTTCGTCTGGGCCGACGGCGCCGGCGACTTCCTGACCCCGTTCAGCTGGCGGATGGACACCTTCGGTCGGCCGCATCTGGAACAGACACCGTGGGCTCCCCGGATACCCAGCGACTACCTGCCCGGACACGTCTACTTCATCAACGGCGGCTTCGACGGTCCCGGGGACGCCGAATTCGCCGGTGAGTGGTTCGGCTTCACCGGAAAAGACGACATGGTGATGTTCGGCTCCAGCTACCCGCACTGGCAGATGAACAACCTGGCGGTCCCGAGTGCCTACACCGCCGAACAGCGCGACAAGTTCTGCTGGCGCAACGCCGCCGAGCTTTACGGCATAGACATTCAGGCCAAGCTGGCTGCACAGTAGATACAAGGAGGCCACGATGACGCTGATACACACTCAAGCGCGGGTTCCCGCCGCCGAGCGCATCGCTGTCCGGTGCGTCGACTCCGACGTCCACCCGGTGCCCAAGCGCGGCGAGCTCACCCCGTATATCCCGGAGCCCTGGCGCAGCAAGTTCTTCCTCGACCACAAGGTCGGCGAGCTGATCTACTACGACGCTCCGGACTACGCGCACTCCTACGCGATGCGCGTCGACACGTTCCCGCCGGACGGCGAATTCCCCGGCAGTGACCCGGACATGGCGTTTCGCCAGCTGATCATGGAGGCCGGCTCAGACATCGTGATTCTGGAGCCCGGCGGCCGAACCCCGCGGCTGCCCGAGGCCCACCAGGCGTTCTCGTGTGCGCTCAACGACTGGCAGGACAAGCACTGGCTGGACAGCCACAACAACTGGCACGAGCGTTGGCGCGGCTCGATCTGTGTGGCGATCGAGGATCCGCTCGGGGCCGCCACCGAAATCGAGCGGTGGGCCGGCCACCCCTACATGGCGCAGATCCTGCTCAAGGCCGAGCCGCGACCCTCCTGGGGTCACCCGATGTACGACCCGGTCTGGACGGCCGCCACCAAGCACGACATCACGGTGAGCTGCCACTTATCCCGCAGCAACTACGAGATGCTGCCCATGCCGCCGGTCGGATTCCCGAGCTACAACCACGATTTCATGGTGACCTACTCGCTGCTGGCCGCCAACCAGGTGATGAGCCTGGTGTTCGACGGGGTCTTCGACCGGTTCCCGACGCTGCGGATCGTCTTCGTCGAGCACGCGTTCACCTGGATCCTGCCGTTGATGTGGCGGATGGACGCGATCTACGAAAAGCGCAAGTCGCGGATGGAGATCAAACGCAAGCCAAGCGAATACGTCAAAGACCACATCAAATTCACCACCCAGCCGCTGGACTATCCCGAGGACAAGACGGAGTTGACCCGCGCGCTGGAGTGGATGGAGTGCGACAAGATCCTGCTGTACTCCTCGGACTACCCGCACTGGACCTTCGATGACCCGCGCTGGCTGGTCAAGCACCTCCCCAAGGCGGCCCGCGAGGCGGTGATGTTCAATAACGGCATCGCGACCTACCATCTCCCGGAAACGGTCCCGGTCCTCGAAGGCCAAGTGCGGGTGTTCTGAGTGCCCGAAGAAATCAAGCGGCCCCGGCTGGCGCAGGGCCGCGAGCACGTCGTCGCAACCGTAGACGAAATCCCGCCTGGGAAGCACAAATTGGTGCCCATCGGGCGTCATGGCGTCGGCGTGTACAACGTCAACGGCACTTTCTACGCGATCGCGAACTACTGTCCGCATCAGGGCGGACCACTGTGCTCCGGCCGGCCTCGCGGCCGAACCATCGTGGACGAGAGCGCCGCGGGTGACGCTGTCATGGTTCGCGACCTCGAGTTTCTCTACTGCCCTTGGCATCAATGGGGTTTCGAGCTCGCGACCGGGACGACCGCAGTCAAGCCGGAGTGGAGCATCCGCACCTACCCGGTCCGAGTCGTCGGCAACGACGTCCTGGTCATGGCCTGACTGGCGAAGGAGAGAGCCCGTGGCTTCCATCGAGATCAACGGTGGGAACGTCGTCTACGAAATCCTCGGAAAATCGGGTGATCTCATCGCGCTGACGCCGGGTGGCCGGTTCAGCATGGAGATCCCCGGGCTCCGTCCGCTGGCCGAAGCCTTGGTCGACGGCGGGTACCGAGTGTTGTTGTGGGACCGACCCAATTGCGGCAAGTCGGACGTGCAGTTCTACGGGCAGAGCGAATCACACATGCGCGCCGAGACGCTCCATACGCTGGTGACCAAGCTCGGCTTCGGGCCCTGCATCATCGCCGGGGGCTCCGGTGGGGCAAGGGATTCCATGCTGACCACGATGCTCTACCCCGAACTGGTCACCAAACTCGTGGTCTGGAACATCGTCGGCGGTATCTACGGCACGTTCGTACTGGGTTCCTTCTACATCATCCCAAGCATTCTCGCTGTGCGGGGCACCGGAATGGACGGCGTGATGAAGGTGCAGGAATGGCGCGAGCGCATCGAGGAGAACCCGACGAATAAGCAGCGGTTCCAAGACTTCGACAAGGACGAGTTTCTTACCGTCATGCTGCGCTGGCTCAACGCATTCGTGTCCAAGCCGGGACAGACGATTCCGGGCGTCGAAGATGAAATGTTCGACCGCATAAAGGTCCCCACCTTGATCATTCGTGGCGGCGAGAACGACATGGATCATCCCAAGCGGACGTCGCTGGAAGTCAGCTGCTTGATCAAGGGATCGAAGTTGATCGATCCACCCTGGCCGGAGGATGCCTGGGAACGTGCCTCCGAAGAGCGCGCGGCGGGCAAGGTCAAGCACTTCAACATGTTCGACACGTGGGTGCAGGCGGCGCCCCCGATACTCGAGTTCCTCGGACGCTGATGTTCATGACTCCGCGCGTGCCGTCACTCGGTGCGGATGTGCACCTCACAGTTCAGCGACGCCTCCAGGGCCGTGTAGATCCGGCTCTCCGGAATATGCTCCATGTCCGCTTGACGCAGCGTCACATGGACGACGTCAAACCCTTCGTCGTCGCAGGATCGGCTGACCTGCCCGGTCAGCCCAAATCCGGCCAGTACGCCGTGAACGTCGTCGTCGGTTCCCCTGCTGACATACGTGATCACACCGGCGACCGGTGTGGTACTGAAAGCCTTGGCGCACAGTTCTATTGCGGTCTGCTTGACCGTGTCGACGACGCTGCCCGTGATGAGCAACTCTACTTCGCGCCGGCCGGCCGGCATCGCCGTAAGGGCGGCTTGCACCACTTGGGCGCCGGCTTGGCCGGCAAGACTGAGGAGCGTGCTAATGCCCTGGTCTAACTGTGCCGTTGTGAGCAGGCCGGACGGGTCGACGTTGACTCGCACTACCGCTGTCCGCATGCGCGCCACTTTAGCGACGGAGAGCTGATGGAGACCACTGCCGCATCGACCATCACGATCGCCACCTGGCCAGGCTGCGCGCCGCGGCTGCTGCGTGATCGGCCCGAGCTTCAGACGGTTAGCGAGGACTGCGCAGCGTACAGCGGCTACCGGCCGCTTGCGGCCGCCGACGAGTTGCTCGACGAGGTGGAGCGCAGCGGGTTGCTTGGCCGCGGCGGCGCGGCCTTTCCGTTAGCGGTTAAGCTGCGCGCGGTGCGCGACAACGGAGCACGCAGCAATCTCGGCGCCGTCGTGGTCGCGAATGGCGAAGAGGGCGAACCGGCGTCGATCAAGGATCGATGGTTGCTGCGCAACCGCCCGCACCTGGTTCTCGACGGGCTGCGGTTGGCCGCGGCGATCGTGGCCGCCGACCGCGCGCACGTCTACGTGTCCGACCTCCAGTCGGCCCGTAGCGTGGAAACCGCGCTCGGCGAGCTCAGCTCCGACGCGCTCGGCGGCGTCAGTGTGGCGGTGCGAGTGGTGGATTCCGCATACATCGCCGGAGAGGAGACGGCTGCGGTCCGTGCGCTCAACGGCGGCCCGGTCAAGCCGACGGACAAACCGCCCCGGCCGTTCGAAGTAGGCGTCGACGGGCGGCCGACCCTGGTGAGCAATGTCGAGACGCTGGCCAATCTGCCCTACATCCAGCAACACGGTTCGGCGGCATTCCGCGACCAGGGCACACCGGGTTCGCCGGGCACGCTGCTGATGACCATCACCGGCGCCGACCGCCCGCCCGGCCTCTACGAGGTCCCGCATGGCTTACCGATTACCGAACTGCTTGCCCTACACGGTGTTTCCACCGACAGGGTACGCGGCGCATTGATGGGCGGCTACTTCGCCGGCCTGCTCAACCGCGACGTGCTCGATGCGACCGCGGATCACGAGACGTTCCGCGGCCTCGGCTGCGGGCTGGGATGCGGCGCGATTTCAGTGATCACCGACGACTGCCCGGTAGCGGTGGCCGCGTCGGTGCTGGCTTACTTCGACCGGGAAAACGCCGGGCAGTGCGGCTCCTGCTTCAACGGGACCGCGGCGATGGCCGCCGTGGCCGGGGCGCTGCGCGACGGCGTCGCCACCGACGAGGACCTGACGCGGCTGCGCCGTTGGTCGGTGGTGCTCCGCGGCCGCGGAGCGTGCGCGACACTGGATGCCGCCACCAACATCGCGGCGAGTCTGCTCGACCAGTTCCCAGACCCGGTTCAGCAACATCTCGACAACGCCTGCCCAACATGCCAATCCGGTGCCTTCCGCGCCGAGCGTCCCTACCAGGTGGAAGCGGTGACGCCAGCATGAAAATTCGCCTCGACCGCACCGTCTGCGACGGCTTCGGTATCTGCGCCAAGCACGCGCAGGGCTACTTCTCCCTAGACGACTGGGGCTATGCATCGCTGATCGGGGACGGCACGGTCTCCGAACAGGACGTCGACGGGGTGATGAATGCACTGATGGATTGCCCGGTGCACGCCATCATGGAGTTGGACGAGCGCAGGCCGGACGAGACCCACCCAACGCCAAGCAGCGACGAAGACCCTGCCGAGCATCTCAAAACCGATGCGAACGAAGCGGAGTGGGGTTTCACGCGTTGACGGAGAACACCGGACGCCCGCTGCCCCTGGTGACCGACGAGAATGAATTCTTCTGGCGCTCGGGTGCCGACGGCACGTTGCGACTACAGGAATGCCGGAGCTGCGAATCACTGATCCATCCGCCCGCGCCGATCTGCCGGTACTGCCGCTCACATCACCTGGAGGTGCGGGCGGTGTCGGGTCGCGCGACGTTGGCCGGATTCACTGTCAACCACCGGTTCAGCCTGCCCGGCCTATCCGCGCCGTACGTCGTCGCGCAAGTCGCGATCACCGAAGACCCCCGTGTTCGACTGACTACCAACATCATTGACTGCGACCCCGAGCAGCTCCAGCTCGGTCAGCAAGTCGAGGTCGTCTTCGAGCAAGCCGAAGACGTGTGGCTGCCGTTGTTTCGGCCCATCGAAGACACCCGGCCCGCGCCGCTGCCAATCGACGAAATCGCTCCGGAGCGCTTCGGTGAATACGTCCGCCCGATGCTCACGCCGGAGAAGTTCGAAGACAAGGTGGCGCTCACCGGCATCGGCATATCGGAGATCGGGCGCCGGTTGATGGTGCCGCCGCTGTCACTGACGGTGGCCGCGTGCGAGGCGGCGGTCGCTGACGCCGGCCTGACGCTCGACGACATCGACGGCCTGTCAACATATCCCGGCGGCGGCAACCTCGGCGGCTTCGGCGAAGGCGGCGTCACGGCGCTGGAGGCCGCTCTGGGCATCCGGCCGACGTGGCACAACGGCGGCATCGAGACTTTCGGGCCGGGGGGCTCGGTGATCGCGGCGATGCTTGCCATCGCCGGCGGGCTGGCCCGTCACGTGCTCTGCTTCCGGACGCTGTGGGAAGCCACGTTCAACGAGCTGATGAAGCAGGGCAAGATCGTTCCGTCGATGGGCCGCAGCGCCGGCTGGCTGATGCCTTTCGGCGCCACCTCGGCGGCGCACACCTTGGCGCAGAACGCACAACGCCACTTCCATCGTTACGGGACGACGAGAGAGACGCTGGGCTGGATTGCGTTGAACCAGCGCGCCAATGCCGAGCTCAACCCGACCGCGGTCTACCGCTCTCCGATGACGATGGACGACTACCTCAACGCGCGGCCGATCACCACACCGTTCGGGCTCTATGACTGTGACGTGCCCTGCGACGGGGCGATCGCCGTCATCGTCTCGGCGGTCGACGCCGCCCGCGACCTGGCCAAGCCACCGGTGTTGGTCGAAGCGGTGGGCACGCAGATCATCGAGCGGATCGACTGGGACCAAAGCACATTGACCCACGAGCCGCAAGTGCTCGGTCAATCCGCGCATCTGTGGACGCGTACTTCGCTGCGGCCCGAGGATGTCGACGTCGCCGAGCTCTATGACGGGTTCACCATGAACTGCCTGTCCTGGATTGAAGCCTTGGGGTTCTGCCGGATCGGCGAGGCCAAAGACTTCCTCGACGGTGGAAAGAACATCGCCCGCGACGGCCAGCTGCCGCTCAACACGCACGGCGGTCAGCTGTCGCACGGCCGTACACATGGCATGGGTCTGCTGCATGAAGCTGTCAGCCAGCTGCGCGGGGAAGCCGGTCAGCGTCAGGTCGCCGACGCGCGCGTCGGCGTGGTCAGCAGCGGCGGCCTGACGCCTAGCGGCGTAATGCTTTTGCGAGCCGACATATGAGTGCGCCTCACCCGCGGGTCGTCATCGTCGACGGCGTGCCGATGTCCGCGTTGGTCGCCGAGGCGCCGGACCCGCGGGCGGTTATCGTAGCGATCCACGGCGGCGGTACCACCTCAATCTATTTCGACTGTCCGGGCCACCCTGGGTTGTCTTTCCTTCGAGCCGGCGCGGCGCACGGATTCACCGCGGTGGCGCTTGATCGCCCTGGCTACGGCAGCTCGGCTCCCTATCCCGAAGCGGTGGCTGAGCCGGAACAGCGGGTGCAGCTTGCTTATGCCGCAGTCGATCGAATTCTCGGTGAACGGCCGCGCGGCGCAGGTGTGTTCTTGATGGGCCATTCCGGCGGATGCGAATTGACAATGCGGATGGCCGCGCACGAACGCGGTGGTGATCTGCTGGGTATCGAGCTGGCGGGCACCGGCCGGCACTATCACCCAGCGGCCCGCGACATGCTCAAGACGGCCACTCGGGAACGCCTCCCGTCAGGGCTGCGTGAAATGCTATGGCATCCAACGGAACTGTATCCGCCCGAAGTGCTGAACGGAGCCACCGTGTATCCCAGCGCCCCGCCCTACGAGGACCTGATGGTGTCCAACTGGGCGCGTCAGGACTTTCCGGCGCTTGCCCCCGCGGTGCGCGTCCCGGTGCACTTCAGCATCGCCGAGCACGAGAAAGTCTGGCAGACCGACACTTCGGCGGTGACTGAGATCGCGGCTATGTTCTCCGGCACGCCGCGGTTCGTTGTCCATCACCAACCTAAGGCAGGACACAACATCAGCCTGGGCCACACCGCCGCGGATTACCATGCGACAGTTCTGGCGTTCGCCGAGGAATGCGTTGTCGCGCGGGAAAGTCCCGACTTGGAGGCCGGTTGATGCAAGTCGGATTCATAGGGTTAGGCAGTCAGGGCGGCCCGATGGCCAGGCGGATCGCCGAAGCGGGCTTCCCGACGACGCTGTGGGCCCGCCGACCGGCGTCACTCGAGCCGTTCGCCGACACCGCGGCCAAGGTCGCCGGATCACCGGCGGAGCTGGCGGCCAGCAGCGATCTCGTCTGCCTCTGCGTCGTCGGTGATGCAGACGTCGATGAGGTCACCGCCGGCGAGCACGGAGTGCTGGCTGGGCTCAAGCCGGGCAGCGTAATCGCCATCCATAGCACCGTGCATCCCAAGACCTGCCACGGGCTGGCGAAGAAGGCGGGCGCGCAGGGGGTCTCAGTGATCGATGCGCCAGTCAGCGGTGGCGCTCCGGCCGTGGCCGAAGGTCGTCTGCTGGTGATGGTCGGGGGTGACGCCGATGTCGTCGAGCGCTGCCGCCCGGTGTTCGAGGCCTACGCCAATCCCATTGTGCACCTGGGCGATCTGGGATCCGCACAAACCACCAAACTGTTGAACAACCTGTTGTTCACCGCCAACCTGGGCACCGCGGCCAGCGCGTTGGCGCTCGGCGAGGCACTCGGCGTCTTGCCGGACCGGCTCACCGAGGTCATCTCGCGGGGCAGCGGAAACAGCTTCGCGCTCAACGTTCTTGGCGGCGACACCGGCGGTTTGAGCCGCCTTGCCGGCCTCGCCGGATTACTGCTGCAGAAGGACGTCCGCTTGGTCGCCGACCTGGCCGACGCCGCCACCGTCCCCGGCGGCGCCGTACTCGACGCGGCTGACGCCACTCTGGCTCTGATGGAACACCCACGGTGAGAATCGGATTCATCGGCGCGGGCCGGATGGGACGTCCGATGGTGGCCCGGCTGATCGAGGGCGGCCACGACGTCGCCGTGTTGGGCCGCACTGTCGAGAAGCGAGCTGCCATAGCCGGATTGGGCGCTGAGGCGGTTGCTGACATAGCTGACGTCACCGCAACCGCGGATGTCGTGGTGGTCTGCGTGTTCACCGACGACCAGGTGCGGCAGGTCTGCCTCGACCCTTCTGGTGGCGGCCTGCTCGCGACGATGTCGCCGGGTTCGGCTCTGGTAGTGCACACCACCGGAAGTCCGCGCACCGTCGAGACCCTCGCCGTGCGCGCCGCACCGCACAGCGTCGACGTCGTCGACGCACCGGTCAGCGGGGGCCCGCACAACGCCGCGGCCGGCGCCTTGACGTTGTTCGTCGGTGGCGCCGAGGATGCAGTCGCGCGGGTACGGCCGGTGTTGCGCTGCTACGGCGATCCGGTGTTGCACGTCGGCCCGCTGGGCGCCGGGCAAAAGGTGAAGCTGGTCAACAATGCGCTGTTTGCAGCGCATATCGGATTGCTCTCCGGCTCCGTCGAACTGGGTGCGCGGCTCGGCGTGCCGGAGTCGACGCTGCTGAGCGCGCTTCCGCATGGCAGCGCGGCGAGTCGGGTGCTGGACATCGTCGCCGCGGGTGGATCCGTCGCGTCATTCATCGGCACGGCGGGCGAATTCATCGGCAAAGACGTTGCCGTGGTCAGAAGTATCGCGGCTGAGTTGGGCAGCGACTTGGGCGTGCTCGACGACGTCATCGATGCGGTCATGCCGGCGGTCAGATGAGGCCTTTTTAACCCGCGACGAACCGTCTACCGTTAGCGTTACAGTCAAGCATTCCGTCGTAAAGGTGTAGGCCGCTTACTGGGCGGCGAGGAGGCTGCAATGACCAAGCCGAAGGTCATCTTTGATCCGTTCTCCGAAGAATATTTCACCAACCCGTTCGAGATTTACCGACGGATGCGTGAAGATGCACCGCTCTACTACGACGACAAAGAGGACTTCTACGCGCTGACCCGGCACGAGGACGTGGCCGCCGCGCTAAAGGACTTCGAGACCTTCTCGTCCTCGCGCGGTTGCGACCTGGCAATGGTGCGCAAGGGCATATCCCCCGAGCAGCGGTCGATCATTTTCATGGATCCGCCGGAGCACCGCCACATGCGCAGCCTGCTCAACAAGGCGTTCACCCCGCGGGCGATTCAATCGCAGCACGATACCGTCGTCGCCGTCGTCGACAAGTACCTGGGCGCAGCGGATCCCGAGCACTTCGACGTCGTGCAGGATTTCTCCGGCCCGTTCCCGGTCGAAGTCATCACCACGATGGCCGGAGTGCCGCCGGAGTACCGCCAACAGGTGCGGCACTGGATCGACACCAGCCTGCACCGCGACCCGGGGCAAATCGAACTCAGCGAAGCCGGCATGCAGGCCAACACCGACACCGCGATGTACTACTACGGCTTGGTGCAGGAGCGCCGCGCCGAGCCGCAGGACGACATGATCAGCCGGCTGATCGCCGCCGAGATTCCCTGCGATGACGGCACGGTTCGCCGCCTCGACGACGTTGAGATCTGCGGTTTTGCGACGTTGCTCGGCGGCGCGGGCGCGGAGACCGTTACCAAGCTGGTCGGCAGCGCGGCCGTGCTCTTCGCCCGTCACCCTGACCAGTGGGAGAAGCTGCTGGCGGACCGCAGCAAGATCCCCGGTGCCGTCGAAGAATTGTTGCGCTACGAGGGGCCGGTGCAGTACAACGTCCGCTACACCTTGAAAGAGGCACACGTTAGCGGCGGTACGATTCCCGCCGGCAAGCCGGTGTTCCTGATGAAAGCGGCGGCGAACCGAGACCCCGACGCCTTCACCGACGCAGACACATTCGATATCGAGCGTGACCAGACCGAGGCGCAGCACCTCGGCCTCGGATACGGGATTCACAGTTGTCTGGGTGCGGCGTTGGCCCGAATGGAAAGCAGGATCGCGCTGGAGAAGCTGCTGGACTTCATGCCCCGCTACGAGGTGAACTGGGAAGGATGCAAACGGGTCACCATGCAGAATGTCGCGGGCTGGCTAAACGTACCGGTGAAGGTGTTGCGATGAAGAAGATCGAAGTCGACTGGGGTCTGTGCGAAAGCAACGGGGTATGTATGGGCATCATCCCGGAGGTCTTTCAACTCGGCGATGACGACATGTTGACCGTGCTGCAGGAAGAAGTCACCCCGGAAAACGAAGCGCAAGTGCGCGACGCCGTTCGCCAGTGCCCGCGGCAGGCCATTTCGATCATCGAATAACAGCGGGGCCGTTTTGTGGTCGGCGGTTGCGGGTATCATCGAAACTATGTTCGAATGCGCTGCATCGCCGCAGTTCACCGGTGTGGATGATGCTGGTGTGGTGGATGCCATCACCGTTGCGGCCCGCGAACAGAATGCGGGGTGTGCTCGGGAGTTGGCGGCGATCGGCGAGTTGTATGCCCGGCGCGCTCCCGAGGATGATGCGCAGCGGCTGAACTGGGCCATCGACGGCCATGAGAACGTGGTCGCCGAGGTAGCCGCTGCGTTGGGCATCAGCCGCGGCCGGGCTCGAGGCCGGTTGCGTTATGCGATCGCGTTGCGCGAGCGGCTGCCCCGCATCGCCGACGTCTTTGCGCGCGGACTCATCGATTTTCGGCTGATGGCTGCGGTGGTATCCCGCACCGAGTTGGTCGAGAATCCCGACGTGATCGCCACACTGGATGCGGCGATCGCCCGGCATGCGCCCAAGTGGATGGGGCTGTCGGAGCCCAAGCTGTTCGAACGCATCGACGTGTGGGTGCTTCGGTTCGACCCCGCGGGCAGGCGAGTGCCGGGCGAGCGCAGCGAAGATCGCTATGTCGACATCGCACCCACCGACCCCGGGTTGGCCGGGATCTGGGCGCAGTTGCACGCCACCGACGGCGCGGCGCTAGACCACAAGCTCGACGCGCTTGCCGACACGGTCTGCGCGGCCGATCCGCGCACCAAGAAACAACGGCGGGCCGACGCGGTGGGCGCTTTGGTTGCCGGACTCGCAGCGCTGCATTGCCAATGCGGGTCGTCGGAATGCCCGGCTGCACAACGACGCCCGGCCTGCGGCGTGGTGATCCACGTGCTGGCCGAACAGGCCAGCGTCAGCGGTGATTCTCCAACGCCTGGCTATCTGCCCGGATTCGGACCGCTCCCATCACACACCCTGCGTGAGATTGCCGCGACGGCCAAGATCAAGCCGCTGCTGATGCCCTCAACCAAGCCCGAGCCCGGTTATCGACCGTCGGCGGCGTTGGCCGAATTCGTCCGCTGCCGAGACTTGACCTGTCGATTCCCCGGCTGCGACCAGCCGGCTGAAGTCTGCGATATCGACCACACCGTGCCCTTCCCGGCGGGTCCCACGCACCCCTCGAATTTGAAGCTGCTTTGCCGCTATCACCACTTGCTGAAAACCTTCTACACCGGTGCCGACGGCTGGGCCGACCGTCAACTTGCCGACGGCACCGTGCAGTGGAGGTCACCGACCGGCCACACCTACACCACCAAACCCGGCGCAAGCGACTTCTTCCCATCGTTGACCGCGTCAACCGGCGCATTGCAGTTGCCGACCACAACGCCAGCACCGGGCGAGCACCGAGGCCTGATGATGCCGACCCGCCGCCAGACCCGCGCCGCCGAACGCGCCGCCCGCATCGCTCAAGAGCGACGGATCAACGAAGCCCTCATCGCCGCCGAAGCGGCCCGAAAACGAATCGCCGCCCGCAACGACCCACCGCCCTTCTAGCCAAATCCGGAGATGATCACCGCATTACAGTCGGCGGCCGCTTGGCGCAGTTTCGCCGCCGCCTGGTAGGCCTCGGACTCGTACCACGCGCGGGCCGCTTCCACGGACTCGAATTCGAGCACAACCGTCTGGTCGCCATGCCAGCTGCCTTCGATGACCTCAGGCGCGGTGTCCACCGCGAGAATGTTGACACCACCCATCGCTGCGCCGGCGGCTCGACCGTAGGCCTTCATGCCCTCCGGATCCTTGATGGCCTCAGTAAGGATGACGTATCCCTTTGGCATAGATCTCCTTTGGTCAGCGTTCAGCGATGGCCTGTTCGGGGCAGCAGTCGATGGCCTCGTGGGTAGCCGCCTCGAATTCCGTTGGCACATCGGAATCTATCGCCTCGGCGTAGCCGTCGTCGGTCAGGTCGAACACATCCGGGCACAGCGTCACACACACGCCGTGTCCGCGACAGCGCTGGTCGTCGACCCAAACTTTCATGCCGGCGTGAACTCCAGGTGCAGTTCGGTCAGACCGCGCAGGATGTAGGTCGGAACGTATTGGTAGCGACGGTCATTCGCAGGCCCGTGCTCGCGTTCGTTGATCCTGATGTCCGACGTGCGGTCGAGCAACCGCTCGATCGCCACCCGCGTTTCGGCGCGCGCAAGTGGCGCACCGGGGCAGCTGTGAATGCCTCGCCCGAACGAGATGTGCTGGCGGGCATTCTTCCGGGCCGGGTCGAATGTGGTGGGATCTTCGAACCGGCGCGGATCGCGGTTGGCGGCCGCTTGCACGATCATCACCGTTGTGCCCGCCGGCAGGTCGACCCCACCCACATTGACCGGCACTCGGTTCATCCGGAAGTCGCCCTTGACCGGGCTCTCGATGCGAAGCGACTCTTCGATGAAGTTCGGGATCAGGCTGCGGTCCTTGCGCAGCTGCGCCTGGATGTCAGGTCGCTCCCCCAGGGTCTGCAACGCCGCACCCAGCAGCCGCACGGTGGTTTCCTGACCCGCCGAAAAGACGTTGCTGGCGACGCGGGCGACATCTTCGACATCAGGAGTCGAGCCGTCGGGGTAGGTGGCGGTCGCGAGACCGGTCAGCACGTCGTCGCGGGGCTCACGGCGGCGGTCCTGGACATAATCGCGGAAAAGACCGTAGAGAAACTCCAGCGGACTGTGCGCCAACGATTCCTTGCCGGTGCCCCCGATGCCGCCACCCGAGTGCTCGCGGATGCCTTTGATGAACTTGTCGCGGTCCTCCATGGGCACGCCGAGCAGGTCAGCGATGACCAGCAGGGTAAATGGACCGGCGAACCCTTTGATGAATTCGCCGCGCCCCGGCGCCAAGAACTCATCGAGTGCCTGGTCAGCGAGCACCCACATCGCGTCCTCGTTCTCCTTGAGGCGCTTCGGGGTGATCAGCCGCATCAGCAGGGACCGGTGGTTGGTGTGGGTCGGCGGATCAAGAGTGGGTAGCTGGTCGCTGAACGGCAACTCGTCGCGATGCTGCTCGATCAGCTCGGTGACGTCGTCGCCCTCCAGCGGCACCGGAAAGCCGGGGAATGGACCAGTCACCGAGATGCACGACGACCACGTCTCGGCGTCGTTCAAGACCGCGCAGGCTTCGTCCCAACCTGTCACCATCGTGACGCCATGGTGCTTTTCCCGGGTGACCGGGCATTGCTGCCGCAGGGCCTCGTAGTAGGGGTAGGGGTCCGCGATGAGCTCGTTGCCGCGGAAGAAGTCCAACTCGGTGAAGTCATTCACCATCTCGCACCGTTCCAATCTCGACCAGTGAGAATGCGCCTCTCGGAGATGAGTATTAGATTTCCACAGAGCATGCCGCGACGTCAACGCGGCGTGCACCGGCGGCGAATCAGCTGGCCGGAATGAGATCGGCCTCGACCGACGGGCTGGCCATCACCCGGCTCCGGAACGTCTCGACCAGTCCGATCGCATCGCGGGGCATCGCGGCGGCCGCGAGGGCCTGGGCCTTGAAGGCCAGGGCTGCGGCGCTCAGCCGGTGCTCGACCAGGCCGACGCTGTCGTCCAGCTCGACCGGCCACGTCCGGCCCCACAACGTGACCTCGGTGGCACCCTGGTCGAGCGCCTGCACGACGCCCTGCCGGACGCGGGAATCGCAGCCGAAGAGATCAGCCGCGGCCGCCAGGGTCTGCGGGGGCGGCCGGTGCCCCGCCGTCGCCAGCGCGTATTCCAGGTCGAGGATCTGGGCGCCCAGGATCTGCAGCGGTCGTTCGTCGGGATGGTCGGCAACCAGCACGGTGACGTCCCATCCGGCCATCGCCCGGTCGAACAGCCAACCGCCGGCGAACTTCACCACATCGGCAACGTCCGCGGCGACCACGTCGAGCCGGTATCTCATGCCGAGCTCGGCGGCGCCATGTCCCGAGCCAACGACTCCGAGTACTCCTTGAAGACCTCGGTCAGTGGTATCGAGGGATTGATCAGCCATGTGGTCTCCATTCCGGTGATGAAGGCGAGGATCTGCACCGCCTTGACGGTGACGTCCATGTCCATGCGATACCGGCCGGCCCGCTGACCTCGCCGGATGAGCTCGGTGATGATGTCGACCGCACCCTGGTACCTGGCGGCGAGGCGGTCGTGCAACGGGGCGTCCGGGTCGACGCTCTCAGCCAGCAGCACGCTGTAGGTGCCCACCAGTTCGGGCGATCGGTAGAAGCGGTCGGCGACCGCGGCGATTTCCGATATCAGATCGCCGGCGCGGTCCGCGTGCGCGTCGTCGTCCGCGTCGCGGACGTCGAGCAGCGCGTGAAGCAACTGCTCCTTGGATTCGAAGTGATGCAGCAGGCCGGCCGGGCTGACGCCGGCTTCGCCCGCGATCTGGGCCAGCGTCGTATTGCGCCACCCGTTGCGGGTGAGCAACCGCTGCGCGACGGCCAGTATCCGCTGTTTGCGGTCCTCACCTTTAGTCAGCAGCGTGTCGTACGGCCGGGTATCGGGCACCGGACTCCTTCGTCCAACCAACCAACTGAACACACAGTAGGTTGGTTCGACGACTGTGACAAGGGTCGCAGCTGACGATATTTCCGACGCCGGTCACAAACCCAGCGACTTGGCGATGATCACCTTCATCACTTCGCTGGTCCCGGCGTAGATCCGCGCGACCCGCGCATCGGCGTACAGCCGGGCGATCGGATACTCCATCATGTAGCCGTAGCCGCCGAAGAGCTGCAGGCAACGATCCACGACGCGGGCCTGCATCTCGGTGCAGAACAGCTTGACGCGTGCGGCGTCAGCGGCCGACAGTTCGCCGGCGACGTGTAGCGCCACTGCACGATCCAGCATCGCCTGGCCGGCCTCCACCTCCGTCGAGCACGCGGCCAGCTCGAATTTGGTGTTCTGGAACGAGGCGACGGGCTGGCCGAACGCTTTGCGGTCCTTGGTGTAGTCGATCGCTGCGGCGATCGCCGAGCGGGCTTGCGCCACCGACCCGACGGCCACCGTCAGACGCTCCTGCGGCAGATTGTGGCCCAGATAGCCGAACGCCTCACCCTCTTCGCCGAGAACGTTCTCGACAGGCACACGGACGTCGACGAACGACAGTTCGGCGGTGTCCTGCACCTTGCAGCCCATCTTCTCCAGTTCGCGGCCACGGGTGAAACCCGCCATCCCGTCCTCGACGACGAGCAGCGTCAGGCCCCTGCGCCGGTTGTCGGGGTCGGTGAACGTGCGGGCGACGACGATCACGAGGTCGGCCTGAATACCACCGGTGATGAATGTCTTGGCGCCGTTGACGATCCAGTGGTCGCCGTCCCGCACCGCCGTCGTGCGCATACCCGCGAGGTCCGACCCGGTTCCCGGTTCGGTCATCGCGACGGCGGTGAGCAGCGTCCCGTCGGCCAGGCCGGGGAACCAGCGCTTCCGCTGTTCGTCGTTCGCGTAGTGCAGGAAGTACGGCAGGATCACCTCGAGTTGGGTGCGGACCGTCGAAAGCGTCACCAGCGCCCGCGCCGCCTCCTCCTGCAGCACGACGTTGTACCGGTAGTCGGGCATGCCGGCACCGCCGTACTCCTCGGGGATCGCCATCCCGAGCATCCCGAGCGCACCCATTTGCTTGAAAACGTTGCGCGGCATCCGCCCGGCCTGCTCCCACTCCGGGTAGGCGGGCACGACCTCCTTCTCGATGAAGTCGCGCGCGAGCGCGCGGAACGCCTCGTAGTCATCGGTGAAAAGGTCTCGCTGCATGAATTCCCCTGTCAGGCAACAAGTTCTACCAGCGTGGCGTTGGCAGTGCCGCCGCCTTCGCACATCGTCTGCAATCCGTAACGAATCCCGTTGTCGCGCATATGATGCGCCATTCGGGTCATCAAAACGGCGCCCGACGCTCCGAGGGGATGGCCCAGGGCGATGGCGCCGCCCAGCGGGTTGACCAGCTCCGGGTCGGCACCGGTTTCGGCAAGCCAGGCGAGCGGCACCGGGGCGAACGCCTCGTTGACCTCGAATACGCCGACTTCGTCAAGCGCGACGCCGGCCTTGGTCAGCACCTTCTCGGTGGCGGGGATGGGACCGGTGAGCATCAGCACCGGGTCCGCCCCGGTCACCGCGCCCGCCCGATAACGCACCAGCGGGGTCAACCCGAGCTCGAGCGCGGTCTGCGACGTCATCACCAACAGCGCCGCCGCGCCATCGGAAATCTGCGAGGAGTTTCCGGCGTGAATCACCCCGTCATCGACGAACGCGGGCTTGAGCCCAGCAAGCTTCTCCACGGTGGTACCACGCCGCACACCCTCGTCGGCGGTGACCGCGGTGTCGTCGACAAAGACCGGGACGATCTGTTCGTCAAAGGCACCGTTGTCCTGCGCCGCGGCAGCCCGTTCGTGCGACAGCGCAGAGTATTCATCTAGCCGGGCGCGGGATAGTCCCCACTTCTTAGCGATCATCTCGGCCGAGAGCCCTTGGTTGAACGAGAAATCACCGTAACGGGCAAGGACTTTCGGCCCGTAGGGCATTCCGGAGGCCCGAGCCGAACCCAACGGAACCCGGCTCATCACCTCCACACCGCCGGCCACCACCACGTCCTGCTGACCGGACATCACCGCCTGCACCGCGAAGTCCAGGGCCTGTTGGCTGGAGCCGCAGGCCCGGTTGACCGTCGTACCCGGGATGCTCTCCGGCCAGCCGGCGGCCAAAACCGCATAGCGCCCGATATTGCTGGATTGGTCCCCGACCTGTGACACGCAGCCCCACACGACGTCGTCGATGATCTCCGGGCTGATGCCGGTGCGCTGCTGTAGCTCGTTGAGCACCAGAGCCGACAAATCAGCGGCGTGCATGCCGGACAGCCCACCATTGCGCTTGCCGACCGGTGTCCGCACCGCTTCGACGATGACTGTTTCACGCATTTGTCTGCTCCGATCTCGATACCGCCCATCGACCAGTAAACGTCGGCTCTCGCCGCTCGGCGAACGCGGCATACGCCTCGCGCGCGTCGGCGGTGGCGAAGTTGACGCCCTGCGCGCGGGCTTCGTTGGCCAGCGCATCACGCAGGGTCCGGTCGGCGCCTTCGTTCAGCAACGCCTTGCTCTGTGCCAGCGCGATCGTCGGACCGGCCGCTAGCCGCTGGCCAAGGTCGGTGACGAAATCGTCGATCTCGGCAGTGGAGACCACCCAGGTCACCAGCTTCAGCGCCTGGGCTTCCGCCGCGTCGATGGTTTCCGCCAGTAAAGCCAGCCGCTTGGCCTGTTGCAGGCCAACGATTTTCAGTAGCAACCAGGAACCGCCAAGGTCCAGCGACAAGCCCCGCTTGGTAAAGATCTGCGAGAACGTCGATTCCAGGGTGGCAACAACCAGATCGCACCCCAGCGCCAGGTTCCATCCGGCGCCGACGGCCACACCGTTCACCTTGGCGATCGTCGGGACCGGTAGCTCATGCAGCGCCAGTGCCACATCCGTCAGCCGTTGCAACTTGTGCATCGGGTGGCTGTCGTCTGGGCTGGAGATGTCGGCTCCTGAGCAGAACGCACCGCCGGCACCCGTGATGACGACCGCACGCACCCCGCGATCGTTCCCCGCGGCGGTAAGCGCGTCGGCCAACGCAATCCACAAGTCACGGTTGATCGCGTTCTTGCGCTGCGGCCGGTTCAGCGTCAGCGTCCGAACGCCGTTGCGGTCACTGCACAGCAGCGCAGAATCCTCGGCGCGGGCCATCAGCGGCAGACCGGCCCGATGACGCCTTGAGTTCGCAGCGCGTCAACTTCGGTGGGTGCAATGCCGAGCTCGGCGAGCACCGAGTCGGTGTGCTGCCCCAGCCCGGGCACTGCACCCATCGCGGGCTGGTAGCCGGCGATGACGGGCGGAGGCAGCAATGCCTGAATCGGGCCGGCCGGTGTGTCGACCTGCCGCCACCTGTCCCGAGCCGTCAGCTGCGGATGCTTCAGCACCTCGCTCGGCGTGTTGTACCGCGCATTGCCGATCCCGGCGGCATCCGCCGTCTTCTGCACATGTTCCAAGTCGTGCGTCGCGCACCAGGCGCCGATCGCGTCGTCTAGCAGGTCGCGGTGCGCACAACGACCGGCGTTGTTGGCGAACCTCGGGTCGTCGGCGAGGTCGTCGCGTTCCAGGATCTGACGTGAAAGCCGTTGCCATTCAGCATCGTTCGTCGTGCCGAGCACGACCGTCTGGCCATCGCCGGTGCGGTAGGCGCCATAGGGCGCCACCGCAGGCGAGCTGAGTCCCAACGGCTGCTGGTCAACGCCGGAATGCTGGGTGAAGGTGAGCGGGTAACCCATCAGATCAGTCATGGTGTCGAACAAGCTCACCGCGACCGCGTTGCCGTGCCGGGCAGGAGTCGACCCGGCGTCGCGTGAATACAGCAGCGCAAGAATCGACAGTGCCGAATACAGTCCGGTGCTGATGTCCGCCATCGGCGGCCCAGGCTTGGCCGGTGCACCTGGATGACCGGTCACCGCGCATGCGCCGGATTCCGCTTGAGCAAGCAGGTCATAGGCCCGCTTGTGCGACAGCGGTCCGCCAGGGCCGTACCCGTCGATCTCGACAGCGATGACGTCCGGGTGGCGTTGCGCCAGGTCTGCCGGCGCCATGCCCAGCCGGGCGGTGGACCCTGGAGCGAGATTGGAGACCAGCACGTCGGCACGGTCGAGGAGCCGATGCAGAATTTCCAGTCCGGCATCGGTTTTCAGGTTGAGCGCCACCGACTCCTTGCCGCGATTGGCCCAAACAAAATGCGCGGCAAGCCCGTTGACCACATCGTCGTAGTGCCGGGCGAAGTCTCCCCCGTTGGGGTTTTCCACCTTGATGACCCGTGCACCGAAGTCGGCGAGCACCCGGGTACACATCGGCGCGGAGACCGCCTGCTCCAAAGCCACCACGGTGATTCCCGCCAGCGGCCCACCGTTTTGCGACATCACATCACCATGCCACCGTCCACCGGCAACACCTGGCCGGTGATGTAGGAGGCGGCGTCGGACGCGAGGAAGACGAACGCGCCCGCGACCTCCTCCGGTTCGGCCCAGCGCTTCAACGGAATTCGGTTCATCATGTTGGCCGCGAATTTCTCGTTGGTGCGAATGGTTTCGGTCATCCGGGTTGCTGCAAGCGGCGCAAGAGCGTTGACCAGGATGTTGTTCCGGGCCATCTCACGGGCCAACGACTTGGTGAACCCGATGATGCTGGCCTTGGCGGCCGAGTAGTTCACCTGGCCGAGTGTGCCGGTGATCCCGGCAGAGGAGACGACGTTGATGATGCGGCCGGTGCCATCCGTGGGCAGGAACTTCAACGCGGCCTGAGCGCAGTGCACGGCCCCCATCAAATGGATGTCGAGCACCCGCTGAAAACTTTCGTCGGTGAGATCGGCGAACATCCCCGGCGCTGTCACCCCGGCATTGTTGACCAGGATGTGCAGTACGCCCTCGGTGAGTCCGGCGGCGTGTGCGGCCGCCGCATCTGCGGCCGCACGGTCTCGCACGTCGAGTGCGATGCCTTCTGCCTTACCACCGGCCAGGCAAATACGTTCGGCGACAAGCGAAGCGGCGTCGGCGTCGACGTCGCTGACGAGCACCGCCGCACCGGCAACAGCTAAGGCCTGGGCGACGGCCGCCCCGATTCCGCTGCCGGACCCGGTGACCAACGCCGATCGGCCGGTCAGGTCGAATAGGGCGTTGGTCATCAATAGCTCCTCGGCAGTTTGAGCACGTGCGACCCGAGGAAGTTCAGGATCATCTCCTGGCTGACCGGCGCGATCTTCATCAGCCGGGCCTCCCGGAAGTACCGCGACACGTGGTACTCCTCCGAATAGCCCATGCCGCCGTGGGTTTGCAGCGCCCGGTCGGCTGCGGTGAAACCGGCGTCGGCGCATAGGTATTTCGCGGTGTTGGCCTCGCGTCCGCATGGTTTTCCGTTGTCGTAGAGCCAGGTGGCTTTGCGCAGCATCAGCTCGGCAGCATCAAGCCGGGCAAGCGAATCGGCCAGCGGGAACTGGATGCCTTGGTTCATCCCGATCGGCCGGTCGAAGACGACACGTTCGTTGCCGTACTTCACCGCTTTGTCTAGGGCGGCGCGGCCGATGCCCAATGCCTCCGCGGCGATCAGCATCCGCTCCGGGTTCAGGCCGTGCAGGATGTACTGAAAGCCCTTGCCCTCCTCACCAACCCGGTCCTCTACCGGTATACGCAGGTCATCGATGAACAATTCGTTGGAGCTGACCGCGTTGCGGCCCATCTTGCGGATCGGCCGGACGTCCACCCGATCGCGGTCGAGGTCGGTCAGAAACAGGGTCATGCCGTCGGTCTTCTTGGTGCCTTCTCCTCCAACGTCGGCATAGGGCTGGGTTCGGGTGAGCAGCAGAATTTTCTGCGACTCGAGTGCCTTGGAAATCCACACTTTTCGGCCATTGACGACGTAGTGGTCACCGTCTCGCTTGGCGAAGGTGGTGATCCGGGACGTGTCCAGTCCCGCGCCGGGTTCGGTGACTCCGAAGCACACGTGCAGCTCGCCCGTCGCGACCCGTGGCAACGTGCGCGCCTTGAGTTCGTCGGACCCGTGCACCACGACCGGTTGCATGCCGAAGATCGACAAGTGGATGGCGCTGGCGGCGTTCATCGCACCGCCGGCCTTGGCCACCTCCTCGGCCAGCAGGGTGGCTTCGGTGATCCCGAGGCCGTGGCCCCCGTACTCCTCGGGGATCGTCATCCCCAGCCAGCCGCCGTCGGCGATCGCCTGATAGAACTCGGTCGGAAACTCGTGCGCTTGGTCTTTTTCCATCCAGTAGTGGTCGTCGAACTTCGACGCCAGCTCCGCTACCGACTTGCGGATCAGCTCTTGGTCGTCGGTCAGCTCGAAGTTCATTCCGCTGCCGGGCACTGGTAAATCTCCTTTGATCAGCTCAGGCACCAGCTTTCGGCGTCGGCCCGCTGCGTCAGTCCTTGTTGCCGGTCAAGTTCTTGGCGCTCGCGGCGAACTCCGCGAACGACGAGCCCGACCTGGTGTCTTTGTGGTGGCTGAGCGCCCGGATCGAAACGTCGTGGCCCTCAGCGGACTTGCGCAACGCGCCCACTGACGCCTGCGCCTTCGTGATGTGGCTGAACGGGTCGAAGGAGTACCAACGCATGGCGTTCTGGTAGGCCATTTTGTTGATCTCGTCGTCGGGCACGTTGTTGGCCGACAGCACTTCCCACAACTCTTCGGGTGCGCCCGGCCACATCGAGTCGCTGTGCGGGTAGTCGGCTTCCCAGCAGATGTTGTCGATGCCGATCATGTTGCGCAGCGCCACACCCACCTTGTCGCTGATGAAGCAGGTGAGGAAGTGCTCGCGGAACACGTCGGACGGCAGCTTGCCGCCGAAGTCCTGGTGCGTCCACGTCGAGTGCATCTCGTAGGTCCGGTCCGCCCGTTCGAGGAAGTAGGGGATCCACCCGGTACCGCCCTCCGACAGGGCGATCTTGAGGTCCGGGTATTCCTTGATCGGCCGCGACCACAACAGATCCGCCGCCGCCTGCACGATGTTCATCGGCTGCAGGGTGATCATCACGTCCATTGGCGCGTCGGGCGCCGTGATCGCCAACCGGCCCGATGAGCCGATGTGCACGTTCATCACGGTGTTGGTGTCGCACAATGCTTTCCACAGCGGATTCCAATACTCGTTGTGGAAACTCGGGTAACCCATCGCGGCCGGGTTCTCGGTGAAGGTCAGCGCGTGCACGCCCTTCTTGGCCACCCGTCGCACCTCTTTGGCGCACTCCTCGGCATCCCAGATCACCGGTATCGCCATCGGGATGAACCGCGCCGGGTACGCCCCGCACCACTCGTCGATGTGCCAGTCGTTGTACGCCTGCACCAGCGCTACCGAGAACTCCGGATCCTCGGTGGCGAACAGCCGCCCGGCAAACCCTGGGAACGACGGGAAGCAGATCGAGGCCAGGATGCCCCCGGCATTCATGTCCTTGATCCGCTCGTCAACGTTGTAGCAGCCCGGCCGGATCTCGTCGAGGCCCTGCGGTTCCAGCCCGTACTCCTCTTTCGGGCGGCCGGCCACCGCGTTGAGGGCGACGTTGGGGATCACGGTGTCGCGGAACTGCCAGGTGTCGGAGCCGTCCGCGTTGTGTACCAGCCGCGGCGCGTCATCGGCGTACTTGCTCGGCAGGTGGTTCTTGAACATGTCCGGTGGCTCGACGGTGTGATCGTCGACGCTGATCAAAATCATGTCGTCTTTGTGCACTGGCCGTTCCTCTCGTCGGGGGTCGTTCGGCGGCCCTGGTCTCAACTATCGGTATCAACTTTGAAAATTATCTTCTCTGATCGCGAGAATCAACATCGTGAGGCTACCCCTGCGCCTCCCGAGGTGAGGTTGGCACGGCAGCGCGGCCTGTCGACGGGCATGGCGTTTCCGCAGGTCGGACCCAAAACATTGACCAATCCGCGAGTTCGTGGAAACCTATTGATCAAATATGAGAATATGATTCTCGCAACTGAGGAGGCCGTATGCGTCTGTCCCCGTTGCCGGCGGACCAGTGGGACGACGCCGCCCGGCATGCGGTCAGCGGCATGCTGCCCGAAGAGCGGCGGAATCCTCGCGATGCCGGCAACGTGCTGGCTACCCTGGTGCGCCATCCGAAGCTGACCCGTGCGTTTCTCCGGTTCAGCACTTACCTGCTGTACGGGTCGACGCTGCCGCCGCGCGTCCGTGAGCAAGTCATCCTGCGTGTCGCGCATCGGCGCGGGTGCGCCTACGAGTGGGAGCACCATGTGGCGATCGGCAAAGACATCGGGTTGTCCGAATCCGACATCGCCGCCGTGCAATCCGGCGACGCGAGCGACGAGTTCGATCGCGCGGTGCTGTCTGCCGTCGACCAGCTCGACGACAATACCAACCTGTCGGACCAGACCTGGACAGCTCTCGGTGAACGGCTCGACGAGCGGCAGCGGATGGATCTGATCTTCACGACCGGTGGCTATATCGCACTTGCCATGGCTCTGAACACCTTTGGCGTCGAGGTCGAGCATGGCCAGACAGCCCGGACAGAAAGGTAGAACCTTGCCACATTTCGCCAAGCCGGATGCCGGCAGCTGGACGCAGAACTACCCCGAATTGGGAACCGCGCCAGTCGACTACACCGACTCGATCGATCCGGCCTTCTTCGAAGCCGAGCGCGACGCGATCTTCAAGCGGACGTGGCTCAACGTCGGGCGAGTCGAGCGGCTGCCGCGCACCGGCAGCTACTTCACCAAGGAACTGCCATCGGCGGGTCCGGGCATGTCGGTGATCGTCGTCAAAACCAAGGACGGGTCCATCAAGGCCTATCACAACGTCTGCCGGCACCGCGGAAACAAGTTGGTGTGGAACGACTTTCCGCACGAGGAGACCTCGGGCACCTGCCGGCAGTTCACCTGCAAGTACCACGCCTGGCGCTATAGCCTCGATGGAGATTTGACCTTCATCCAGCAGGAGGACGAGTTCTTCGACGTCGACAAGAGCCAGTACGGCCTGGTCCCGGTGCGCTGCGAGTTGTGGGAAGGGTTCATCTTCATCAACTTCGACAAGAACGCGGCGCCGCTGATCGACTATCTCGGGCCGCTGGCCAAGAGTATCGAGGGCTACCCCTTCGGCGAGATGACGGAGACCTACTCCTACCGGGCCGAGGTAGGTAGCAACTGGAAACTGTTCATCGACGCGTTCGTCGAGTTCTACCACGCGCCGATCCTGCACCAGGGGCAGTACACCAAGGAAGAAGCCGCCAAGATCCAGAAGTTCGGCTATGAGGCGCTGCATTACGAACTGGCCGGCCCGCACAGCCTTCAGTCGACCTGGGGTGGTCAGGCGCCGCCTCCGGACATGTCCATGGTCAAGCCGCTGGATCAGGTGTTGCGGAGCGGGTTGTTCGGTCCGTGGGACAAGCCGGAGGTCATCGAGAAGTTGGAGCTGCCGCCGGGTGTCAACGTGAAGAGGGCGCCGCAGTGGGGTATCGACTCGTGGCTCTTCTACCCGAATTTCATGCTGCTGATCTGGGAGCCGGGCTGGTTTTTGACCTATCACTACTGGCCGACCGCGGTGGACAAGCACACCTTCGAGTGCACGCTGTATTTCGTTCCGCCACGCAACGCGCGGGAACGGCTGGCCCAGGAGTTGGCGGCCGTGACGTTCAAGGAGTACGCGTTGCAGGACGCCAACACGCTGGAAGCGACTCAGACTATGATCGGCACCCGAGCCGTCACAGAATTCCTGTTGTGCGACCAGGAAGTCCTGATTCGTCACCTGCACAAGACGACCGGTGACTATGTGAAGGAGTACAGCCACAATGGCCACAATAAATAAGGCCACCCCAACCAAGCTGCCCGCTGAATTCGCGGACCTGGAGCCGTATTTGGAGTGGGATCTGGCCACCGAACCCGAGCGCTACGCCAAGCGGCTGGCTTCGACGATGCCCGAGCTGCAGGCGTTCTACGATGTCGCGTTTCCCCGGCTGAACGATGTCATCGAGTACTGCGACGAGTTCCCATTGGACGACCTGCCCGACGACGCAAAGACTCTGATGCACATCATGCAGTCGCTGGTCATGGTGTCGTTTCCGATCGAGGCATGGAAGCAGCCGCGCGTCCCCGACAGCGGCGCGGCCTGGGTCGAATTGATCAGGGAGCCGGTGATTTAGAAGGTGTTGACGCTCAAGGCGGCCGGGCTGCTCGACGTCGACGCCGGTGAGATCCTGTCGCCCGGCATCCTGCGGATCGACGGTGACCGGATCGTCGGCGTCGGCGGCGATGCCGAGGGCGAGATTGTCGATCTCGGCGAGCAGATCCTGCTGCCCGGCCTGATGGACATGGAGGTCAACCTCCTGATGGGTGGCCGCGGCGAGAAACCCGGGCTGTCCCAGGTTCAGGATGACCCACCGACGCGAATGTTGCGTGCGGTCGGCAACGCCCGCCGGACGCTGCGCGCGGGCTTCACCACGGTGCGCAACCTCGGCCTGTTCGTCAAGACCGGCGGTTATCTGCTTGACGTCGCGCTCGGCAAGGCCATCGACGCAGGATGGATCGACGGCCCGCGGGTGGTGCCCGCCGGGCATGCGATCACGCCGACCGGCGGGCATCTGGATCCGACGATGTTCGCCGCGTTCGCCCCGCATGTGCTCGACTTGACGGTCGAAGAGGGCATCGCCAACGGAATCGACGAGATCCGCAAAGCCGTGCGGTATCAGATCAAGCACGGCGCCGAGCTGATCAAGGTTTGCTGCTCAGGCGGGGTGATGTCACTGACCGGTCCGCCCGGCGCACAACACTATTCGGATGAAGAGCTACGGGCGATCGTCGACGAAGCGCACCGGCGTGGGCTCAGAGTCGCCGCGCACACGCACGGCGCCGACGCGGTCAAGCATGCGGTCGAAGCGGGTATCGACTGCATCGAGCACGGATTTCTGATCGACGACGAGGCGATCGCGATGATGGTCGAGCACGGGACCTTCCTCGTCTCGACCCGGCGTCTGGCGGAGGGAATGGACGTCTCGCACGCCCCGCCCGAGCTGCAGGCCAAGGCCGCCGAGATGTTTCCGAAGTCGCGGACCTCGATACTGGCCGCATACGAAGCCGGGGTGAAGATCGCGGTCGGCACCGATGCGCCGGCGATCCCGCACGGCAAGAATGCCGACGAGCTTGTCACCCTGGTCGATTGGGGCCTGCCGCCGTTAGCGGTGTTGCGGGCGGCGACGACCACTGCCGCGGAGTTGATCAACGCTGACGATCGGGGCCGGCTGGCCGAAGGTCTGCTCGCGGACGTCATCGCGGTACCAGGAGACCCGTTGTCCGACATCGGCGTTACCCAGAAGGTGAGCTTCGTGATGAAAGGGGGCCGGGTTTTTGTCAACAACACCGCCAACACGAACTGACGACCTGGTCGAGATCCAGCAGCTACTGGCGCGGTATGCCGTGACTATCACGCAGCAGGACATCGACGGGCTGGTCAAAGTCTTCACGCCCGACGGCACCTACAGCGCTTTTGGTGAAACCTATTCCCTGGACCGGTTTCCCGTGCTGGTCGACGCCGCGCCCAAGGGGCTGTTCATGACCGCCACGCCGGTGATCGAGCTGAACGGCGACACCGCCACCGGAACCCAACCGCTGTGCTTCATCGACCACGCCAGCCATGACATGCGCATCGGCTACTACAACGACACCTATGTGCGCACTGCCGACGGCTGGCGACTGAAAACCCGTGCCATGACGTTCATCCGGCGCAGCGGCGCGCACGATTCCGGCCGCCCGCATGCGATAGGACGCCCGTCCGCGAACCCTGCATGAAGGTCGAGCAGTTCCGGGCGGACCTGCGGGCCTGGCTCGATGAGCACGACCTGACCCCCGGGCCGGACCACTCGCTGGAAGGGCACATCAAGCAGCTCGCCCGAGTCCATTCCGCGCTCTATGACGCCGGCTGGATGCGATACGGCTGGCCCGAGCACGTCGGCGGATTGGGCGGACCTGCAATGCTTCGCGCAATAGTCGGCGAGGAGGTGGTCGGCCGCCGTCTTGCCGAGCCGGGCCCGTATTCGATGGTCGAGGTGCTTGCACCCACCATGATCGATTACGCGCCGCCAGACCTCGCAGCGGAAATGGTGCCGCGGCTGCTCAGTGGTCGCGAGCAGTGGTGTCAGGGATTTTCCGAGCCGGGCTCCGGCAGCGACCTGGCGTCGCTGACCACCCGCGCTAAACCGTATGGCAAGGAAGAAGAAGCCTGGATTGTCAACGGGCAAAAGGTCTGGACCAGCTACGCGCAGTACTCGACGCGATGTGTCTTGCTCACCCGCACCGCACCTGGCCACGATGGAATCACCGCGTTCTTCGTCGATCTGGACACACCGGGCATCACTATTCGACCGCTGCGCACGATGCACGGCGTCGACGAATTCTGCGAGGTCTACTTCGATGACGTCATAGTGCCGGCAGCACGCATGCTGGGCCGGCCGGGCGACGGCTGGCGGCTGGCGATGGACCTTCTGCCCTACGAGCGCTCCACCTGCTTCTGGCAGCGAATCGCCTACCTGTACGCACGTTTCGACGAATTGATCACCGAAGCAGTCGACCCCGACGAATATGACCTCGGCGCGGCCTATCTCGCGCTGCACACCTTGCGCTGCCGGTCGCGGGCCACCCAGCACCGGTTAGCTGCCGGCGAGCCGCTCGGACCGCAGACCTCGATCGACAAGGTCTTGCTCGCCACCGCCGAGCAGCGAATGTATGACACCGTGCGCAACTTGCTGCCCGGCGCGCTCGAACTGGACGACACACCATGGCGGGCGGAGTACCTGTATTCCCGCGCGGCGACCATCTATGGCGGCACTGCCGAGATCCAGCGCAACATCATCGCTCGCCGGCTATTGGACTTGGGCAAGGAGTGAGTGTGGATACCGAGTCCTTGCATCTGCTGGAAGACGCCCTGCGAAAGACCATGACCGCGGTGTCGGGCCGCGAACTCGACGAGGCGTTGGCGGACTTGGGCTGGCTGGAGATGCTCGACGAAATGCCAGATGCCGCAATCCCTTTGGTGTTCCGGCTACTCGGTGAGACTGGCGCCCACGCACCCGTGCTCAACGACGTCGTGCTGCGCGCCGCCGGACGGGACGGCGGAGGTACCGTCCCGCTGCCGTTCGCGGGCGGCTGCTGGGTCGTCTGGGAACGCACCGCCCAGCCCAGCTCCACGCTTGGCGGTGACCTACCGATATACCGAGTTTCCCAGGGCGATTCGCTGCCTCTGGCCGCCGGTCGGCACGCACTGGGCTGGTGGCTGGTGGGTAGCAGCCGCACCATGTTGTCGCTGGCCCGCCGGCACGCCTTGGACCGTGTGCAATTCGGCAGGCCGGTCGCGTCGTTCCAGGCGATCCGGCATCGACTGGCCGAGACATTGGTCGCCGTGGAAGGCGCAGAGGCCACCCTGGTTGCCGCGGCCGCTGAACCCGACGAGCTGGGCTTCCTACTCGCCAAGGCCGCGGCCGGCCAGGCGGCGCTGACCGCGGCGCGGCACTGTCAGCAGGTGCTCGGTGGGGTCGGATTCACCGCCGAGCATGAGCTGCACCGCCACGTGAAGCGTTCGCTGGTGCTGGATGGCCTGCTCGGCAGTGCACGCGAACTGACCCGAGAGGCCGGGGCGACGCTGCGCGCCAAGCGTTCTGCGCCTCGACTGGCGCAACTCTGATCGCCTCTGCGCTTTGACCACTGTGGACGGTTCCACCCTCTTTGGCGTTCTGCTTCCCAGAGGAGCAGCGAGAGAATACTATTCTCGTAGCACGAAAGTTACAATCTCAGACACGTGGTCCCGTGAGGGGGTCTAGCTCAGCAATGACACGACGTTCTCCGGTACAGTCCAGTCATGTTCTCCCCTCGCGGCAATCTACTGAGCCTGCGGTGACCAGCCCAAGCGAGGAACCGGCGTGGAAGCAGCGTGCCGTCGAGCGGTCGATCAAGACAGCAAAATTGCGGGCAGCGCAGCGCGTCCAACGGTTTCTCGACGCAGCCCAGGCCATCATCATCGAGAAGGGCAGCACAGACTTCACCGTGCAAGAAGTGGTCGACCGCTCCCGGCAGTCGCTGCGGAGCTTCTACCTGCAGTTCGACGGCAAGCATGAGCTGCTGCTCGCGCTTTTCGAAGACGCGTTGAGCCGGTCGGCCGACCAGATTCGCGCCGCCACCGCCAACCATTCCGACCCCATCGACCGCTTGCGGGTAGCCGTCGAGCTGCTGTTCGAAGCCTCGCGACCCGACCCGACGGCTAAACGGCCATTGTTCACCGACTTCGCGCCAAGGTTGCTGGTGTCGCATCCGGCAGAGGTCAAGGTGGCCCACGCGCCGCTTGTTGCTTTGCTCACCGAACTGATGGAAGCAGCCAGCGCGGCCGGGGAGCTGCGCGCTGGAACCAATCCACGGCGGATGGCCGCGATGACAATGCAGACGGTCATGTTCATCGCGCAGTCCAGTGGCGGCTCCGACGATGCGACCGTGCACCCCATCACCGCCGACGAAGTTTGGGACTTCTGCTCGCACGGATTCGTCGGCAACTAGGCCGAGAACAGCATTATCGCGCACCAAGAATCCAACTTGCCCGACCTGTGGGCTGACCTGCTCGGCTGCCTGCAGTTGCACGCCCAGGACGTCTCGGTGTTCGAAGGAGCCAGCCAACAGCTGAATTACCACCGGCTGTTCGGCGGCCAACTTCTGGCGCAGTTCATCCAGGCCGCGGCCGTGACCTGTCCGGACAAGACCGTCAAGTCGCTGCATGCGGTGTTCGCGCGCGAAGGCCGAGCCGACGAACCGGTGCGTTACCAGGTGACGCTCCATCACCAGGGTCGGTCATTCGCGACATTGACGATCGTCGCCAGCCAACCGCGAGGTGTGTTGGCCACCGGCTCGGTGTGCATGCACACGGCCGAGGACGGCCCCGACCACCAGCGCATCGAGATGGTTCCGACGCTGCTGGATGAGAAGTATCGCGTCGAATTGGATCTCGTCCCCTGGGAGACGCGCAGCGCCGACGACCTCAACGCGTCGGCCGCCGGCCCACCGCGATCCGAAGTCTGGATGCGAACCCCGCCCGTGGACGGCCATCTCGCGCCTGCGCTGACCGCCTATGCGACCGACCTCACGCTGATCGGAACGGCGATCCGTCCCCTCGAAGGCTTCAACCAACGCGGTAACGGCACGGTGTTCACCTCCGCCGTCACCGCTCACACCATCTGGTTTCACCGGCCATTCCGCACCGACCGCTGGCTGCTGCTTCGTCAGCACAGTCCGGTGCTGGCGCACGGCCGCTGCTTCGGTCGCGGCGACGTACTTTCCGAGGACGGCTTACTGGTCGCGTCCTACGCCCAAGAGGCCCTGCTGCGCTTCCGCGACGCTTGAGCGTTCGCATATCGCACATCGCCCGCTTCATCGAGAATTAGATTCTCTCTTGCCAAGAATGATAGGTAGCGAAAACGGATTCCGCGTTGACACCTGCACGCGGCTGATGACAGAGTTGCCGCAGTCCCTAGTGCGAGAGAGATTCCGCGCTACCAACAACGCGGTTGCGGCGAGAGGCTTCGAAAGGTTAGGGCCCTGTGACAGTCACTGCCCCCGACGGCGTCTATTACGACCCGTACGACGTGCAGATCAATGCCGATCCTTACTCGGCGTTTCGAGGGCTGCGTGAAGAAGCGCCGCTGTATTACAACGAGCAACACGACTTCTATGCGTTGAGCCGCTTTGCCGATGTTGACCGGGCGATCGTCGATCACGAAACTTTCAGCTCGGCGCGCGGGGCGATCATCGAATTGATCAAGGCCGACATCGACATGCCGCCAGGTGTGCTCATCTTCGAGGACCCGCCGATTCACGATGTGCACCGTAAACTCCTGGCTCGCATGTTCACCCCGCGTAAGATCAACGACTTGGAGCCCAAGATCCGCGAATTCTGTTCGCGCAGTTTGGATCCGCTGATCGGCACGGCCGGGTTTGACTTTGTCGCAGACCTCGGTGCCCAGATGCCGATGCGGGTGATCGGGATGCTACTCGGGGTACCCGAGGAATACCAGGAAGCCGCACGCGATTTGGCGAACGCGCAGATGCGCACCGAGGCCGGTAAGCCGATGACGTTGGCGGCAGACGGCATGAACGCCGGTGACTTCTTCGCCGAGTTCATCGACTGGCGCGCCGAACACCCCTCGGACGACATCATGACCGACCTGTTGAACGTCGAGTTCGAAGACGAGCAGGGGATAACCCGGCGGCTGACTCGCGAGGAGCTGCTCACCTATGTCAGCGTGGTCTCCGGCGCCGGCAACGAGACCACCACCCGGCTTATTGGCTGGGCCGGCAAGGTGCTGGCCGAGCATCCCGATCAGCGGCGGGAACTGGTCGAGAATCCCGCGCTTATCCCGGCGGCCATTGAAGAGCTGCTGCGCTTCGAACCGCCGGCTCCGCACGTGGCACGCTTCGTGACCCGTGACGTCACGTACTACGGGCAGACCGTGCCGGCGGGCAGCGCGATGATGATGCTGATCGGCGCGGCCAATCGTGATCACCGTCAATTCCCGCCGGACGGCGACGTTTTCGACATTCACCGGGAACCCCGCCAACATCTCGCCTTCAGCGTCGGCACCCACTACTGCCTGGGCTCGGCACTGGCCCGGCTGGAGGGGCGGATCGCGCTCGAGGAGATCTTGAAGCGCTTCCCCGAATGGGAAGTCGACCTCAGCAACGCCGCGTTGTCTCCGACGTCCACCGTGCGTGGCTGGGAGGCGATGCCGGCGGTTCTCGGTTGAGCCAAACACAAATAAGGAAATGAGGTAACGATGGCGGGTCGAGTCGAAGGCAAGGTCGCGTTCATCACCGGCGCGGCCCGTGGACAGGGTCGCTCGCACGCGGTGCGATTGGCGCAGGAGGGCGCCGACATCATCGCGGTCGATATCTGTAAGCCGATCCGCGAAGGCGTTACGGAAACCGCGATTCCGGCCTCAACGCCGGAGGATCTGGCGGAGACCGCCGAGCTCGTCAAGGGCCACAACCGCAGAATCTTCACCGCCGAAGTCGACGTGCGCGACTACGACGCGCTGAAAACCGCCGTGGACAACGGTGTGGAACAGCTCGGCCGGCTTGACATCATCGTGGCCAACGCGGGTATCGGCAACGGTGGCGACACCTTGGATAAAACCAGCGAAGAAGACTGGACAGAGATGATCGACATCAATCTGGGCGGGGTCTGGAAGACCGTGAAAGCCGGTGTGCCGCACCTGCTCTCGGGCGGCCGCGGCGGTTCGATCATCCTGACCAGCTCGGTCGGCGGGCTCAAGGCCTATCCGCACACCGGCCACTACGTCGCGGCCAAGCACGGAGTCGTCGGCCTCATGCGCGCGTTCGCAGTTGAGTTGGGGCAGCATATGATTCGCGTCAACTCGGTGCATCCGACGCACGTGAAGACACCCATGCTGCACAACGAAGGCACTTTCAAGATGTTCCGTCCGGATCTGGAAAATCCCGGTCCGGACGACATGGCGCCCATCTGTCAGATGTTCCACACCTTGCCGATTCCGTGGGTGGAACCGCAGGACATCAGCAACGCGGTGCTGTTCTTCGCATCCGACGAGTCCCGCTACGTCACGGGCGTCACCCTTCCCATCGACGCGGGTAGCTGCCTGAAATAGGGTTCCGTCTCATGGACGGTTTCGAAGCAAAGGGCGCCGTTGTCACCGGCGGGGCGAATGGTATCGGCTTGGCCACTGCCACCGAGTTCGCTCGCCGGGGAGCACGTGTCGTGCTCGCCGACGTGGACAAGCCCGCGCTGGAACAGGCGGTATCGCGATTGCATGCCGAAGGGCTCGACGCGCACGCCGTGCTGTGCGACGTCCGGCATCACGGTGAAATGGCGCACCTTGCGGACCAGGCATTTCGCCTGCTCGGCCACGTCGACATCGTCTTCAGCAATGCCGGCATTGTGGTCGCCGGCCCGATCGCGCAGATGACACACGAGGACTGGCGCTGGGTGATCGACACCGATCTGTGGGGTTCGATCCACGCCGTCGAGGCGTTCTTGCCGAGGTTGCTCGAACAGGGCACGGGCGGCCATATCGCCTTCACGGCGTCGTTCGCCGGCCTGGTACCCAACGTCGGACTCGGGGCCTACAGTGTGGCGAAGTATGGCGTCGTCAGCCTGGCTGAGACGCTGGCCCGCGAAGTCAAAGACCACCGCATCGGGGTGTCGGTGCTGTGCCCGATGGTCGTCGAGACCAAGCTGCTCTCGAACTCGGAGCGAATCCGCGGCGCGGACTACGGGCTGTCGTCCGCGCCGGAGCTGACAGCGGGGGTTCCGGCACAGCAGGACAGCCTCGGCGTCGACGAGGTGGCCCGCCTCACCGCTGATGCCATTGCGGCCAACCGCTTGTACGTGTTGCCACACGCGGCGGCTCGTGCGTCAATCCGCCGCAGGTTTGAGCGCATTGACCACACGTTCGACGATCAAGCCGCCGAAGGGTGGAATCACTAGCTAGCCGGGCCCGAACTTGTATTCGCCGGTATCGGGGTGGTGGTACCAGCCACCGGCGGCCTGCGTTCCGCCGTCGACGTGAATGGTCTGACCGGTGATGTAGCTCGCCATGTCGGAAGCCAGAAATACCGCAGTGCCGGCGATCTCTTCGACATGACCTGCTCGGCCCAACGGAATCGCATGGCCGACCTCGGGTCCCAAACCCTGCGGACTGAGCTGCATCAGGCCTTCGGTGACAGTGAGGTCGGGTGCTATTGCGTTGACCCGGATGCCGTGCGGCGCCAGTTCGAACGCCGCGGTTTTGGTGTAGTTGATCACCCCCGCCTTGGCGGCGGCGTACGCCGCGTAGCCCGGTGCGGCGCGGACACCTTCGATCGAGGTCAGATTGATGATGCTGCCGGGCAACTCAGCGCTCACGAGTTTTTCCGCCACCAGCTGCGTGCACAACAGCACGTGTCGTAAGTTCGCCCTATACAACGCATCCCAACCGTTCTCGGTGGTGTCAAGCAGCTTCGAATAGAACACACCACCGGCATTGTTCACCAGTATGGTGACCGGGCCGAGCTCGGCGGCGGTCTGCTTCAATGCTGCGTGGACCTGGTCGCTGTCACGTACATCGGTGACAATGCCCAGTGCGCCAATGGCTTCGGCGGCTGCGGCGCAGCTTTCGGGGTCTTTTTCCCAGATCGCCACCGAGGCACCGAAAGCTGCCATGCCGGCCGCGATGCCCCGGCCGATGCCGGCGCCGCCGCCGGTCACCACGGCAACCCGACTGTTGAGCAGGATGTCGGACGGGGTGATCGTCACCGTCCGACAGCCGTTCTCGCGCCGGCGGGGGCTGTGCCGATGACACCCTGGGCTTCCAACTCGGCGATCTCGTGGTCGTTGAGCCCGAGCTCTGCGAGCAGCTCGTGGTTGTGTTGGCCCAGCAGCGGTGCGGACCGCAGATGAAATCGATCGGGGCCGGCGGAAAACCGCACCGGTAGTGTGCTGTGCGCGACCCGCTTGTTCACCGGGTGCCCGACGTCTTCGAAGAAGCCGCGGAACTGCAGCTGCGGAATCTCGGTCTGGCGGTGCGGCTGCAGCACTTTGGCCACGGGGACACCGGCATCCCAGAGGCGCTCGACGATGTCGTCGCCGCGGCGGTCCTGACACCAAGCGCTCAGTTGCCGGTCGATCAGGTCATGCTGCTCGCGGCGGCCGGCTGCAACGGCCAGCCTGGGGTCCATTGCCCACCGCGGCCGGCCCAGCGCCTCTCCCAGCCCTGCCCATTGCTCATCGTTTGCGACCGCCACCGCAACCCAGCTGTCGAGCCGACCGAATTCGTCGACATCAGCTGTCCGGTAGACGTTTTGCGGTGCCGCAGTCGGTCCCCGATTGCCCGCCCGCTGCAGTAAAGCCCCGTACGCGGAGTACTCGATGACCTGCTCGGCGGCGATGTTGAGTGCGGCGTCGATCATCGCGGCTTCGATCAACACGCCTTGCCCGCTGCGGCGGCGGAACTCCAACGCGATCAGCAGCGCATTGACGGCATGCACGCCGGCGTTCGGGTCGCCGACCGAGTATGGCTCGTACGGGCGGCGATCCGGATAGCCGGTCAGCCAGCTCACCCCGGATGCTGCCTCGATGACGTAGGCGAAGGCCGGGTTGTCGCGCCACGGCCCGTCCAGCCCGAAGCCGGGCATCCGCAGCAGGATCGCGTCGGGCCGTAGCGTCTGGACGGCCGGAAAGTCCAGACCGATCTGGTCCAGCACCCGCGGCGTGAAGTTCTCGACGACGACGTCACACGTTGCGATGAAGCGGTGCAACAGGTCTCGGCCCGCCGGGGTCTGCAGATCGAGGGTCAACCCCTTTTTATTGGTGTTGAGACCCGAGTAGATCGGCGATTTCTCCCACCAGCGCTCTTCGGTGACCGGCACCCCGGCGATCAGCCGGGTACCGTCCGGCTTGCGAGTCGACTCGACGTGGATCACCTCCGCGCCGAGCATGGCGAGGAAATGGGTGCAACTCGGGCCGGCCCAGAAGGTTGTCATATCAAGGACCCGTAAGCCGGTGAACGGCAGTCGATCCGCGGCACCGACGGGCCTCGAGGGCTGCGCGGGCGGCCGGGAGTGCCGGTATTGCGCGGTGTGCTCACCGAGCCGCGGGGCGGGTTGAGGGGTCTGCAGCAGCGCGGGTTGCATCCGATAAGGATGGCCGGGCTGGCGGAAGCCGTCGCGGGGGTTGGTCAGAAACGAGCGCCGCTCCTGGAAGTGGTCCAAGTCGGTGATGTTGGCGCCGTTGGCCACCGGTGCGTTCGGAATACGGAATGCCGTGGCAAGCTCGCGGATCTCCTGCACCGTGTGGTCCCGCACCCAAGCATAAATCGCCTCGGCCTTTTGATTAGCCAGCTCGGTGATCGATAACGGAGATTCCTCGTCGATCCAGTCCTGGTGGCCTGTCATGGCGCACAGGTCAAACCACTGCTGCGCGGTTCCGCACCCGACGTCCACCAGCCCGTCTTTGGCTCGGCAGATCCCCGGCACAGTGACCTTGCGGGCATCCCGCCATGGCCGGCCCAGCATCTGAAAATAGGTGACCGGGTAATAGGTGAGGCCCAAGATCTGCGCTTCCAACATGGACAGATCGAGAAGTTCACCACCACCCCGCAACCGCGACGCCAGCGTCGCGGCGCTGGCGTACGCGCCGGCGAGGTATTCACCGACCTGACCACCGACGAATACCGGTGCGCGGTCCGGTGATCCGCGACCAAGCCCCACGATTCCGCCGGACCAGGCCTGCAGGGTGAACTCGGTCGCGGGACGATCCCGCCACGGGCCTTCCAACCCGAACGGCGTGATGGCCGTAACGGTCAAGTGCGGATGAGAACGACGCAGCGCGGCGGGCGTGAATGCGTCGCGGTCGGCGACCGTCGAACCGCGCGACCACACCACCGCGTCCGCAGACGCCAGCAAATCGTTGACGACGTCGATATCGCCGTCGAGGTCCGGATCGGCAACCACACTGTGTTTGGAACACGCCAGGAAGCTGAACAGGGCACCGTCGCTGCCGGACTCGATGCGGGTCCCAGACGCCGACCAGGTGCGCAGCGGATCTCCTTGGGGCGGCTCAACTTTAATCACCTGTGCACCACCGTCGGCCAGCAGCTTGGTGCAGTAGGCCCCGGCGATGCCGGTGGAGAGTTCGATGACGGTGTAGCCGTGCAGCGGGCCGGTCTCAGGCTGCACGACTGCGCCGCTTTCAGGCGCCGACGGCAACGTTGGCCGACGGGCTGGATGTCAGGATTTCCGGGCCGTCAGCCGTGATCAACACCGCCTCCCGACCGAACACCGCGCCGACGCCTTCTTGCCAGACGTAGCCGGTGACTGCCAGCACCATCCCCGCTTCCAGCCGCTCCTCGGCAGCGGTCGCCGGCAGGTGCTGAGAAACCACCGGTGGGTCGAAGCCGAGGCCCAGGCCCCGGGCAATCGGCATCGGCGGCAGCTGCTCGCCCGCCGCCTGGTAGGCGGTCAGCAGATCGGCACCCGGCGCGCCTGGGCGGCATGCGTCATACAGCCGCTGCCACAGTGCATCCCACCGGCGATACAGGTCGGCCGCACCGCTGGGCTCCCCGACAGGCCAGGTGCGTCCGACCTCGCCGGTGTAGCCCCTGTCGAGCACGCCCGCAGAGAACGCGACCAGATCGCCCGGTTGCACCCTGCCGTCGTCGCTCGCCCGTCGCCATGGGTGGTCGCGTGAGGTCACCCACGCAGCATCCTGAGTCGACGGGGTGCTCACCCCGCCGGCCGCCATGGCCTCCAGCAGGACGCCGGCCAACGTCTTCTCGCTGACACCCGGTCGCAGCTCGGCGACTGCTGCGGCCAACCCGACCTCGGCTACCCGAATGGCCTCGCGCAGCGCGACCACCTCTTCGGAGGTCTTGATGCGGCGCGCGGCACGCATGGCCAGTTCACCGTCGACCAGCTCTGCGTTGGGGAACGCCACCGGTAGCAACTGGGCAAATCCCGGTGAAAGTGCGTCGGTACCAACACGTTTTGCATCAGCCGCACCGTCGATACTCTTCAGCACCGACATCGTGTTCATCGGGTTCCAGGCGATGCCGTACAGGTTCTCGTGCGGAATGTCGTCGGGAATGCCCTCGTCCCAGGTGCTGAGCAGGTGGATCGCACCGGTCTTCCGGACCAGCACGCAGGCCGGTCCGAACGGACGGGTGCCTGCCACCCAGAGCTGCGGCGCACCGGACACATAGCGCACGTTGGCCTGGCGACCCAGCACCAGCACGTCGAGGTCGTGTTTTTCCATCTGGGCCAGCGCCCGCTCCCGGCGACCGACCCGCAGTGCGCGGTCGTCGGGCAGAACCTCAGTCGCCATCGGCGCTATAGGGGTGATAAGGGTAGTCGGTCAACGGGATCCAGCCTTCCTCGGTGATGACGACGATCTCTTCGCTGCGATAGCCGCCGGTGCCGTCCTCCCACACCACCGGCTCCAGCACGACCACCATTCCCGGCTCGAGGACGAAGTTCTCGTCGAACTCGTCACCGAGATCGGTCCCGATCATTGGCATTTCGGCGGCGTTCACGCCGATGCCGTGTCCCAGATAGAAGTGCGGCAGCCACGGCCGGGCACCACCGTTGGCTTTCGTTGCCGCCCGGCCCAAGTCGGCGGCGGTGGCGCCGGCCCTCGTGATGTCGAGCACCGCGGTCATGATTTCGCGCCACTTGCGGAATTGCGCCTGCTGGCGTGGTGTCGGTTCTTGGCCAACGATCCAGGTACGGCCGAAGTCGGAGCAGTAACCGGCATAGGTGATGCTGACATCGGTCCACAGCACGTCGCCGGCGACCAGTGCACGCTCGGTCGTCAACAGCGGCAACGCCAAATCGCCGTGGGTGGTCCAGACGCCATCTGCCTTGCTCGGCGGCATCACCTGCCAGATCGGTTCCAGCATGCTGGCCATCGCGCCCAGCTCGAAGGCCCGGCGCAGGAAACTGGCCGACAGCTCGATCTGGCGGATGCCGGGTGCCAGCGCTGCCTGCACGTCGACCATGGCTTCGTCGGTAATCCGGCAGGCAATGCGCATACACGCCAGTTCGTCGGGAGTCTTGATGAGCTTGGCCGCTCCGACGATCTGCGCGGCGTCGGCGGGCCGTCCGGACCGGAACAGTTGCGGCTGCGCGCGCCGCATGGCGCCGGTGAGTTCGTCCACCGCGATGATCGCCCCGGCGGGGATCAGGTCTTCGATCACCCGGGCGAAGTTCTCCACTCCCTCGTCGAACTCCAGATAGACCGGGCCGTGCAGATGGTCGGCCGGCAATCCGGATTCTGATGCGGCGCCTTCACGGAACGGCAGGAACAGATGCGGGTTTGGGTCGTCGGCGAGCACCACCGCGACCGGGCGCTCGACGTAAGACAACCCGGCATCACCCAGCGGCCAACTCACCCCGGTGGCATACACGACACTGTTATTTCCCAGTAGTACCAGGGCATCCACGCCGCGGTCGGCCATCGCCGAGCGCAGCCGCGCGCCGGTCTCGCGACGCATCCGATTCAGATCCGGTTTGTCCGGGATGTCGAGCGCAGACGTCGGCGCCGGCAGGATCGAAGTCATGCAGCGCCCTAGAGACCCAGGAATTCAGTGATGTTGCCGCTGACGATCCGCACGGCGGCCTCGGCGCCGACCGAGTCGACAACCGCGGCCAACGACTTCTCCGAATAGCCGAATGTGCTTTCGTTGTGCGGATAGTCGCTGGACCACATCACCTTGTCGACACCGATCTGGTCGATCAACTTCAGGCCCAGCGGATCGACCATGAACGAGGCGCTCATGTGGTTGTCCCAGTAATAGCGCACGTCATGCTCCAAGGACCGATTGAACATGTGCTGATAGGAGGCCACCAGGTGCTCGGCGTCCTGCAAAGCCCAAGGTACCCAGGCGATCCCGCCCTCGAACCAGCCGATCCGCAGGCTGGGGTGATCGTCGAGGATCCCGGTGAAGATGTACTTGGCGAACTGTTCACGGAAGCCGTCGATGTTGATCATCATGCCGACCACCACGCTGTTGAACTGGCACGGCGTTTTCGGCGGGGTCTCACCGATGTGGTGGGTCACCGGAAGCCCGGCGGCTTCGATCTCGTCCCAGACCGGTTTCATCCCGGTGCTGCCGTAGTCGATGATGTTACCGTCGTCGTCCTTGCCCGGATTCAGGGGCAGCAGGAACGTCTTGAGCCCCAACGACTTCAGCTCAGCCAGCGTGCGGCGGGTGCCTTCCGGATCCCACCAGTTGATCAGTCCCGCGCCGTAGAAGTGGCCACCGGAGCGCTCTTGCAGCTCGGCGATGTACTCGTTGTAGATGCGGAATGCGAGCTCGCGAAGTTCCTTGTCCGGGTAGTGGAAAAGCGCCAGGATGGCGTTCGGGAACGCCAGTTCCTTGTCGACGCCGTCCTCGCGCAGCTCCTGGATCCGGGCCTCGATGTTCGTGCTTGCCGCCCCGGGCAGGTCGTCGTATTGCATCAGCACCGCGCTGAAGTCACCCGGCAGAAAAGACTGCCCTTTTCGCCCGACTTGATAAGCGCCGTCCTCGTACCAGATCCGCGGCGCCTTGTCTTTGAGCGCCTCCGGGAAGCGCTGATAGAAGATGTCGTCAGCCAGCGAAATGTGGTTATCCGCAGAGAAAACCACGGTTCCTTCCGGCAGCCCGACCGATGCGCCGTGGGCGTGGCCGTGCCGATCCTTGGGCGCGCCGAATCCTCCGGGCGGGTAAAGCGAAACGGCGCTGGTCTGAGGCGACATCATTGGCCCTCCAATCGGATCCACACGTGCTCGACAGTAGTCATCTCGGATCGCTTGGTGAGGGGATTCACCAGGTCACCGGCAGTTCATAAACGCCGTACGCGAGCCGGTCGTGCTTGAGCGGGATGTCCTCGATCGGCACGGCCAGTTCCAGCGTAGGGACGCGGCGAAACAGCGTGTGAAAGACGATCTGCAGCTCGGCGCGGGCGAGCTGTTGACCGACGCACTGGTGCCGGCCGTAGCCGAACGCGACGTGCTGGCCGGCACCCGAGCGATGCAGGTAAAGCCGCTCGGGCTCGGCGAAAGCCGTGGCATCCCAGTTCGCCGGCGCGAGGTCGATGATGATTCCTTCACCGGCGCGGATGACCTCGCCGGCAATCTCGATGTCCTCGGCGGCGACGCGGCGCTGCCCGTTTTGGATGATGGACAGGTAGCGCAGCAATTCCTCGACGGCGTTTGCGATGACTTTCGGGTCGTCGGTGTCACGCAGCACAGCCGCCTGGTCCGGGTACTGCAGTAGTGCCAGCACGCCCAGGCCGATCATGTTGGCCGTGGTTTCGTGTCCGGCGATCAGCAACCCGGTACCCAGCTGCGCGGCCTCCTTGACGCTGAGCTCGCCGGCTTTGACCCGTTCGGCCAGATCCGAAACCGCATCCTCGGCCGGATTCGCCATCTTGGCCTCGACCAGCTGCGCGAGGTATTTGTTCAGGCTCATCGCACCTTTGACGGTGTCCTCACCGGTCGCATAGCGGGCAAGGCCGATGTTGGCGTGCTGCTGAAACATCTCGGCGTCCTCATACGGCACCCCCAGCAGCTGGCTGATGACCAGCGAGGGCACCGGCAGCGCGATCGCCGTGACGAGGTCGCCCGGGCGCGGTCCGGCCAGCATTGCGTCGATGTGCTCGTCGGTGATCCGCTGAATCGCCGGCCGCAGGCCTTCGACCCGCTTGAACGTGAACGGCTTGGACAGCATCCGCCGAAACCGGGTGTGCTCCTCGGCATCAGACGTGAAGACCGACCTGGGGCGCTTGTGCACCGTCGACAACATGCCCTCGTTCCAATGCGGAAAGCCGGGCCGCCGGTCGTCGACGCTGACGCGGGAGTCGGAGAATAGCGTGCGCACTTCCTCGTAACCGGTGATGAGCCACGGTGTGCTGCCGTCCCAGATCCGGACCCGGGACAGCGGCCGCGCCGCCCCGAGCTCCATCACCTCCGGTGGCGGGGCGAACGGGCAGCCGGCCGCCCGTCCCATCGGATACTCCGGGAGGTCAGAGATCGCCTCGGTTGCGGTACCGGTGAGGGTGTCGGACACTTCTCACTCCTCGATTCCGATGGCCAGTGCGGGGCAACCCGCGGCGGCCTTGCGGGCGTTGTCAGCTTGTTCGGCGGGCGGATTCGCATCCAGCAGAACGACGACACCGTCATCGTCGCGCTGGTCGAAGATTTCGGGAGCATGCATTACACAGTTTCCCGACGAAGCGCATTTGTCTTGATCCACAGTCACTTTCATAATTCTGGCCAGCCTGCTTCATCTAATCGTGCGGTGTGACCGGTGCCAGCCAGAGTCCCACCACGGCGTCGATCAGGCCGGACCCGGCAGCCTGCCAGGACGAGCCCGGCGTGGATGTGTCTGCGGCCATTGCCCTTTCACGGTCAGCACAGGTGTGCATCAGCAGGTTGCGGGCCATCAGGTTGCGCTCCGCCCGAACCTCGTGCGGCAGCTCGGGGAGGCAGCGGTTGATACCGTCTATCACCTGGACCAGCGATTGGGATGTCAGGGCATCCTTGACCACGATGTTGTAGTAAGCCGGATCGGTCATCACTTGCGCGGCGAAGCGCGCATACCAGGTGGGGTTGCCCAGGGCCGCCAGGTGATCGGTCAGCGGGCGTACCAGACACGCCACCCAGCTGCGCATGTCGTCGGCGGCCCCCGACTGCACGGTCTCGGTCACCATGCGTTCCCGCAGCAACTCGATCGGCACCCGATGCCTCTGCTCGATGGCCCGCACCAGATCCGTCTTGGTGCCGAAGTGGTAGCCGACCGCGGCATTGTTGCCCTGGCCGGCAGCCTCGCTGACCTGCCGATTCGAGACGGCGAACACGCCATGCTCGGCGAACAGCCGTTCGGCTGCGGTCAGGATCGCCTCCTGGGTCGTACTGGCCCGGTCCGTGCGCGCGGCCTTCGCGGTGGTCACCTGAGCCAGTGAACGCCCTGATCCTGATTAAGTCAAGCGATTGATTTAATCTTTCTTGTCGCTGCGACGTTGGATCGCTTTGCCGGCAGAAGTACCGCCGTCGACCGTCATCACGGTCCCGGTGACATACCGGGACCGCTCGCCGGCCAGATACAGCGCGGCCTCGGCGACGTCTTCGGGGGTGCCTTCCCGCTTCAATGGCCGGTCAGCACGCATTTGCTGACGGATCGCACTCTCGAAACGTGCGATCTCCTCCGCGGACTTCTCGGAGGCCGACGTGGCCAGAATCGGTGTCGGTATGCTGCCGGGCGCGATCGCGTTGACCCGAATGTCGTAGTACGCCAACTCGATCGCGGCGGATTTGGTGAAGTGGATGACCGCTGCCTTGGAGGCGCGGTAAGTCATCACCCCGCCACCGGCCTGGACACCGCCGATAGACGACATGTTGATGATCGACCCGCCGCCGCCGGGCGCCATCTGCCGGGCCGCGTCGCGGGTACCGGCCATCACGCCCAGCAGGTTGACCGACATGACGCGGTGGAAGTCGGCGAGGTCGTCGTCGAGAAAGCTGCGGTGCATCCGGCTGGAGACGCCGGCGTTGTTCACCATCACGTCCAGCCGGCCGAAGGTCTCGACCGCAGTTGCGACCAGCGCACCGACCTGCTCGACGTCGGCGACATCGGTCAACCGAAAGACGGCGTCAGCGCCCAGCCTGGCTGCGAGGTCTTCACCGCGATCGCGGTCCACATCGGCGATCACGAGCCGAGCACCCTCGGCCAAAAACTTCTCGACGATGCCGGCACCGATGCCCGATGCACCGCCGGTGACGATCGCGACCTTGCCGGTCAGTTCGTTGACCATGAACGAAGAGTTAATCGGCGCGGCATCGCTTAAGTCAAGCGATTGATTTACCCAACGGGGTCGCAGGCGGCTTCGACGCGGTGCTACGTTCGGCTTGGTGACGCGGTTTGTTAACTTCGAATCCTCACAGCGTTGGCCCAGAGCAGCCACGCTTCCGTATCTCGGCACAATCCGGTGGTCCGGCTTGACCTGGTGGCGCAATGAAATCAGTCATCACAACAACGACCGTTCAAAGGAACAATTTTGATGATCAACCGATTCGGTGCCGCGCTGAGTGTGTTGGCCACCGGCGCGCTGATGCTGTCCGCGTGTGGAAACAACAACACCGCAAATCAAGGCGGTGCGACGTCGGGTTCGTCGTCGAGTGCGTCGTCGGCGAAGGTGAGTTGCGGCGGAAAGCAGACGCTGAAAGCCAGTGGATCCACCGCCCAGGCGAATGCCATGGCCCGTTTCGTCAACGCGTTCGAGCAGGCCTGCTCAGGTCAGACGTTGAACTACACCGCCAATGGTTCGGGCGCCGGGGTCAATGAGTTCGTCGGCAACCAGACCGATTTCGGTGGGTCGGACGTGGCGCTGAGCGCTGACGAACACGGCAAGGCGCAGCAGCGGTGCGGATCGCCGGCGTGGGACCTGCCGGTGGTTTTCGGTCCCATCGCGGTGACCTACAACGTCAGCGGCGTGACATCACTGACTCTGGACGGGCCGACGGCGGCGAAAATCTTCAACGGGACCATCAAGACGTGGAACGACCCTGCCATCACGGCGCTCAACGCCGGCACCGCGCTGCCCGCGCAGCCGATCCACGTCGTGTTCCGCAGTGACCAGTCGGGAACGACGGACAACTTCCAGCAATACCTCGACACCGCATCAGACGGTGCATGGGGCAAGGGCGCCGGAAAGTCGTTCAACGGTGGCGTCGGTGAAGGCGCCAAGGGCAACGACGGCACGTCGGCAGCCATCAAGAACACCCCGGGATCGATCACCTACAACGAATGGTCGTTCGCGCAGGCACAAAAGCTGAATCAGGCCAAGATCGTCACCTCGGCCAGTCCCGATCCGGTGTCGGTCAGCACCGATTCGGTCGGCAAAACCATTGCCGCAGCGAAGATCAAAGGGCAGGGTAACGACCTGGTGCTCGACACGGCGTCGTTCTACAAGCCCACGCAGCCGGGCGCCTACCCGATCGTGTTGGCAACCTATGAGGTGGTCTGCTCCAAGTACCCTGACCCCCAGGTCGGCACGGCGGTGAAGGCGTTCTTGCAGGCCACCATCGGTCCCGGCCAGAATGGGTTGGCGGACAACGGATACATTCCGATTCCCGACGCGTTCAAGTCGAGGTTGTCGACCGCGGTCGACGCCATCGCGTGATGATCTAGGGCCATCTTTGTCGACCGCGACACCGCCTGCGCTGAGGGCGGGCGACGAAGCCAAGGCACGGCGGGGCGACCGGCTGTTCAAGTCGGTCGCCGCAGTCGCCGGTTCGACGATCACGATCGCTATCGGTCTGATCGGCGTCTTCCTGCTGGTCCACGCCGTCCCGTCGCTGCGGGCCAACCACGCGAATTTCTTCACCAGCGCGCAGTTCGACACCCATGACAGCAAGAACCTGGCATTCGGTATCCGTGACCTCTTCATAGTGACGGTGCTGAGCTCGCTATGCGCCATGGCCCTGGCGGTACCGGTTGCGATCGGGATCGCGGTATTCCTCACGCAATACGCGCCGGCAAGGCTGTCCCGCCCGTTCGCTGCGTTAGTCGACCTGCTTGCCGCAGTGCCGTCGATCGTCTTCGGGCTGTGGGGGATTTTCGTGCTGGCACCACAGCTCGAGCCGATCGAATCATCGCTCAACCATTACTTGGGATGGCTGTTTCTGTTCAAGGCCGGCAATGTTTCATTGGCCGGCGCCGGCAATATCTTCACCGCCGGCGTCGTGCTGGCGGTGATGGTCCTACCCATTATCACTTCGGTATCGCGAGAAGTGTTCCGGCAGACGCCCATTCCGCACATCGAAGCAGCGCAGGCGCTGGGCGCGACGAAGTGGGAGGTGGTGCGGATGACCGTGCTGCCGTATGGTCGCAGCGGTGCCGTCGCCGCGTCGATGTTGGGTCTGGGTCGCGCGCTCGGTGAAACCGTGGCGGTGCTGATCATCCTGCGCGCCGCCGCCCAGGCCGGACACTGGTCGCTTTTCGATGGTGGCTACACTTTTGCGTCCAAAATCGCCTCGGCGGCAAACGAATTCAGCGAGCCACTCCCGACAGGGGCTTATATCGCAGCCGGATTCGTGCTGTTCGTGCTCACGTTCATCGTCAACGCGGCCGCCCGCGTGATCGTCGGCAGGGCGGTCAAGACGTGAGCGCCCCAACCCTCGACCTACCGGTCAAAGCTGTGGCGGTTCAGCGGATCAGCATCGAGCGGCGGATCAAAAACTACGTCGCGGCAATGTTTTTCGTCACCTGTTTCGTCATCGCTTTGGTGCCGCTGGTCTGGCTGCTGTGGGTGGTCGTCCAACGAGGGTGGTACGCCATTGTGCAACCAGGATGGTGGAGTCACTCACTGCGCGGAGTGCTGCCCGAGCAGTTCGCCGGCGGGGTTTACCACGCCCTCTTTGGGACCGTGGTACAGGCTGCGGTGGCGGCTGTCATCGCCGTACCGCTGGGATTCATGACCGCGGTGTACTTGGCGGAATACCGTTCTAATCGGCTATCGCGGTTCACCAGCTTCATGGTCGACGTGCTTGCCGGGCTGCCCTCGATCGTTGCGGCGCTGTTCATCTTCAGCATGTGGATCGCCACCCTGGGATTCGAGCAGAGCGCGTTCGCGGTGTCACTCGCGCTGGTCTTGCTGATGTTGCCGATCGTGGTGCGCTCGACGGAAGAGATGCTCAAGTTGGTGCCCGACGATCTGCGAGAAGCCAGCTACGCCTTGGGTATTGCGAAATGGAAGACGATCATGCGGGTCGTCGTTCCAATCGCGATGCCGGGCATCATATCGGGCGTCTTACTGTCGATCGCGCGTGTCATGGGCGAGACCGCACCGGTGCTGGTGCTGGTCGGGTACAGCCGCTCGATCAACTTCGATATTTTCAACGGCAACATGGCATCGCTGCCGCTGTTGATCTACAGCGAGCTGAACAATCCCGAACACGCAGGCTTCCTGCGGGTTTGGGGTGCTGCGCTGACGTTGATCATCGTGGTGTCAGTAGTCTACTTGGTCGCCGGCGGTCTCAACCGCATGATCGCAATCCGCCGGCGCTGATCTGCTACCCGGAACATCCGGCAACAACGAACTTGATCGCTCTGTCGTTGCCGCGGTCGGCCACGTAGAGGTTCCCCGCGCTGTCCACCGCGAGCTGTAACGGCGTGTTGAGGTCGGTAAGTGCCAGTGGTGTCGAGACGTTGGAACCGGCCGGCAATTTCAGGATCTGGTTGTTGTCATGTTCGCTGACAAAGACATTGCCGGCATTGTCCACCGCCACACCCCAGGGCACACTGAGGCCGGTGAACGGCAGCACTGTCTGGTTGTTCGAGCCGGGCTCCAGCTTGACCACCCTGTTGTTGTCGGTGTCGGCGACATACACGTTGCCGGCCCCGTCGACTGCTACGCCATCTGGATTGTTGAGTCCGTTGAAAGGCAGAACGGTCGGGGCGTTCGACCCGGCCTCCAGCTTCACCACCCGGTTATTGCCCCGGTCGGCAACATAGACATTGTTCTGCTTGTCCACCACGACGCCCTCGGGGAAACTGAGGCCGGTGAAGGGCAACTCCGTCTGGTTGTTCGAGCCCGCAGGCAACATCACCACCCGGTGGTTGAAGTCGGTGACGTAGACGGTGCCCGCCGAGTCGACAGCCACCGCCTGGGGCTGATACAGACCCGTGAACGGCAGCACCGTCGGCGTGCTCGACCCAGGCGTCAACTTCACCACCCGGCCATACATGCCTTGGTTGGTGACGTACACCGCTCCGGAGGAGTCCACCGCCACCCCTCCGGGCGACAGCCGGAAGCTGAGGCCGTTGAACGGCAGCACGTTTTGTCCGCACGCTTCCCGCGCCGGACCAGAGTGCGGCCTGACCAGATAGCCGAAAATGGCGACCAGCGCGACCACCACAACGCCGGCAAGGATCCACCACGTGCGTTTGTTGCGACGCTGAGGCGCGCTGGGCGCGAAATCGGGATGTTGACCGCTGGTTGGTGGGGGCAGCGACGGCGGTCCAGCGGGCGGTCGCCAGCCCGCCGCGCCGTTGCCGGCGACCGCGGGACGCGCCATCGTCTCGGCATCTTGGCCGTGCTGCAGAATGCTCTCCGCCTGGTGCTGCTCGGGTGCGGTCAGTGCGTGCAGGGCGTCGTTGGCCAGCTCACCGGCAGTGCGGTAGCGCCCCTCAGGGTTCTTGGCCATCCCTTTGGCGATCACCTGGTCTAGCGCCACGGGAATCCGCCCGGGTCGCAGCTGACTTGGCCGCGGCGCAGGCTCCATCAGGTGCGCGGCGACCAGTCGTTCGATGCTGTCGGCCCGATACGGCGGTGCACCGGTCAAACACTCACCGAACACGCAAGCCAGCGCATAGATGTCGGAGCGATAGGTGACCTCATTGCCGGTGAACCGCTCCGGAGCCATGTATTTGTAGGTTCCCAGCGCCATCCCGGTCTGGGTCAACCCCTGGTCGGTACCGGCGCGGGCGATTCCGAAATCCACCAGATATGCGAAGTCGTCCCCGGTGATCAGGATGTTCTCCGGTTTCACATCGCGGTGCGTCACCCCGCTGGCATGCGCGGCGTCCAGCGCAGCGGCGATCTGGCGCACGATGGCCACCGCGCGAGCCGGCGACATCGGCCCGTTGCGCTTCAGCACGTCAGCCAGGTTGGCGCCGTCGATCAGACGCATGTCCAAATACAGTTGGCCGTTGATCTCGCCGTAGTCGTGGATCGGCACCACATGGGCCTCGGTCAGCCGTCCTGCGGCGCCGGCCTCGCGTTGCATCCGAGCGCGAAACGTCGGGTCGTCGGAGAATTGCGGTGAGATCAACTTGAGTGCCACCACCCGGCCCTTGCGGGTGTCCTCGGCCTCGTAGACCTCGCCCATACCTCCGCGGCCGAGCAGCCGCGTCAGCCGATAGGGCCCGAACCATGACCCAGCCCGCGAACCCGCCTGGCTGATGCTCACCCTAGTTGCCCCTTCCATCACGAGATCTCATTCACGGCCGCAGCAAGTTTCGACTGAAACGAGCTCGGCATCGGTATGTAGCCGTATTGGTCCAAACCGTCCTGCCCGGCGCCAATTGTGGCCTGCATGAACGCTTTCACCGCCGCACCGGTCGCAGAATCCGGGTACTTCGAGCAGACGATCTCGTAGGTGGCCAGCACGATCGGGTAGGCACCGGCCTGCGTCGGCTTATAGAACGACGAAGTGTCCACAACCAAGTCATTGCCCTCGCCGGCAAACTTGGCCCCGGCGATCGTCTTCCCTACTGAATCGGTGGTGATCGTCACCGGGTCCGGACCGGCCGACGTGACGATCTGCGCCATCGCCAACTGATGACCCACCGCGAAAGACCATTCGTTGTAAGCGATCGACCCGTCCGTTGCTTTCAAGGCCGCCGACGTGCCCTCGTTCCCGCTTGCGCCCTGCCCGACCCCGCCGTCGAACGTCTCGTCGGTGCCCTTGCCCCACGCGCCGTCTGATGCGGCGTCGAGGTACTTCTGAAAGTTGTAGGTAGTGCCCGACTTATCGCTGCGGAACACGACGTTGATCGGCGTCGCAGGCAACTTGGCGTCCGCGTTCAGCGCCTTGATGGCGGGGTCGTTCCAGCTGGTGATGCTGCCGTTGAAGATCTTCGCCGTGGTGGGACCGTCCAGGTTCAGCGAACTCACGCCCACGACGTTGTAGGTGACCGCGATCGGCCCGAACACCGCCGGAAGATCCCAGGCAGCCGAACCGCACCGCTCCTTCGCCCGGTCGGGGTCACCCTTTCTCGGATCCAACGGCTTGTCGGAGCCCGCCAGGTCGGTTTCGTTTTGCACGAACTGGTCGACTCCGGCGCCGGAGCCGTTTGCGTTGTAGTCCAGCGTGTAGCCCGGGCACGCCCGGATATAGGCGTAAACGAATTGCTCGATCGCGTTCTCCTGCGCGGTCGAACCGCTTGCCAACAGTTTCTTCTTGCCGGCGCAGTCGACGGGGACCGACGGGGGGTTAGATCCAGGCGATGACGAGGTGCTGTGTTTGCTGCCGCATGCCGACAGCATCATCGCGCCGACCATCAGCAGGCTCAGCGCGGCGGCATATCGGTTGACCTTCACTGCGCCTCTCTCCTACTCTTCTGATCCGTTTCGGACATCGAGTTGCGGCTCGGCAACAGCACGATGAGCCCTATTGTTAACAGCTAACCCTTTGGAGATGAATAAATCTTTAACGACAGCTTTGTGCCGGCTTTGTGTGTCCTGCGAAGGATCTGCTGCGCCGACGCGGCGCAGCTCTGCCTACTCATCATCGGCGCAGGTCAGGTGCCTTCGTCGACTCCCGCGAGGAATTCCAGCAACAGCTCGTTGACGATTGCCGGCTGCTCGATCTGCGGGCAGTGACCGGCCGCGTCGACCACGGCCCACCGCGCCTGAGGCATCTGGTCGGCGATCTGTTTCGCCCAGCCCGGCGGAAGAAGCTTGTCGCAGCCGCCCTCGATGACCAGCGCCGGAACCGTGACCCGCTGGTAGGCCCGTTTGCTGGACGGAGCCGGTGGCGACTCAGCTCCGGGTCGGCGGAATCGCGCCGCGGCAAGCGCCTCCCAGGCGCCGGGAGCGATGCTGGATTCAAACCGGCGCGCGACGTAGTCGTCGTCGGCCGGATAGCAGCGATCGTGAAAAAGCGCCTCGACGATCCGGCGCATGGCCGGCACGGTCGCGTCGTAGTCGTAGAGCGCTTCCATGTATTGGTTGCGTTGAATTTCGCCACCGCCGCAGATGGCCACCAAACTGCGCATCGGTAGGACCGGCGACTCCGATGTGGCGTCGGTGAGCAAATTGATGGCGCCCATCGAATTGCCGGCGAAATGTGCCGATTCGATGCCGAGCTCGTCGCAGAACCGCGCGATATGTCGTATCCGCATTCCCCGGCCGTCGTTGAAGTCGATGACTTTGGCCGACCCTCCGAAGCCCAACATGTCAGGAGCCAACACTCGATACCGATCGGCTAACGCAGGTAGCGTTCGCTCCCAGCCGATTTCAGCGCTGACACCGAACTCGCCGCCGTGCAGCAGGATCACCGGGTCGCCGGAACCGGCTTCCAGGTAGCTGGTGATCAGCCCGTCGACCACGAGCTCTTTGCGTTGCATCCTGTTACCCGGCGGCCTGACCCGTTGCCGACCGCACGAAGGTCAACACCTGCGATGCCAACAGGTTCAGTTGATTGGTGACGGCCGCATCGACCAGTTCGCCTGCCTCGTCGAAGATTCGGTCTGCCGAGTTGATCGCGACGCCGAGGGGAGTCGGCCAGGCCCGCAGTGCGTGCCCGACGGCGCGGAGCTGGTCCAGCGTGCCCACCGCCGCCTGCCACCCGTAGGCACAGCTGATGCAGCCCCACGGTTTGTTGTCGAGGTAGACGCGGGAGTCGTCACGCATATCTTCGATGTAGTCGAGTGCGTTCTTCACCAATCCGGATATGCCGCCGTGGTATCCGGGCGATCCGACGATGACGGCGTCCGCTTCGCGCAGGGCCTCGATCAACTGGACCGCCTCTCGCGTGCGGGCCGGATCATGCGGGTTGTACATCGGTAGTTCGATGTCCCCGCCGCAATAGAGTTTGGTGCGTCCGCCATGGCGCTCGACGGCTGCCAGGCAGTGGCGCAACGCTCGCTCGGTCGACGAGTTGGACCTCAGCGTTCCACCGAGACCGACAACCAGCGGCCCACCGAATTCTGGCTCTTCCCTCAGCATCAACCGCGCCCTTCCTTACTTGATTGCGATGGGATTCACTGGAGAGCCCACCGCACCAACGACTCTCAACGGCGGGGCGATGAGCTGAAACTCGTACACGCCATCGGCCGCACAGTCCGCCGCCAGCGCGGTGAGATCCCAGTACTCGCCGAGCATCAGCCCCATGTCCCGCAGACACAGCATGTGCATCGGCAAGTACGTTCCCTCGACGCCGGATACCGGGTCTTCGACCATCAGGTTGTCGGCGGCCACCGCGGCGACGTCGCGGTCGTGTAGCCAGGAGGCGCACCGCCAGTCCAATCCCGACCCAGGCTCTGCCCCGTTGCCGGTATCCAGAAACCTTTTCCACCAGCCGGTTCTGATCAGCACGATGTCGCCGCGCCCAACCGTCACACGCTGCGACCGGGCGACGTCGTCGAGCTCGGCCGGGGTGATCGGGTTGCCGAGTTCAATAAAAGTCTGCACACCGCGATGACGGACGAGATCAAGCAGCACGCCACGCGAGGTGATGCCCTTGCCGTCGACCTTGTCGATGCCGCAGTGGAACGCACCCCGGCTGGTCACCGAGTCCGCCGGAAAGCCGTTGTAAAGCTGATCGTCGTAATAGACGTGAGAGAGCGCATCCCACTGGGTGGCCGCCTGCAGCGGCATGATGATCATGTCGTCGTTGAAGCGGAACGGATTGTCCTGGAAGTATTTCCCGAGCTCCGCGGCTTCTGGGTTGCTGGCCCATTCCGGCCCGTAGCGGGCCAGCGTGTTCACGTCGCCGCCGTCTACCGTCATCACGTGGATCGGGTTGTGCCGGAACTTGAAAGCACCCTGCGGACCGGCCGACCCGAAGTCGACGCCGAGCGGAAACACCTTGCCGTGCTTTACCAGGCTGGCCGCCTGCGCAACCTTGTCCGCAGAGATGAAATTGAGGGTGCCCAGCTCGTCGTCGTCGCCCCAGCGTCCCCAGTTGCAGACATCCTGCGCGACCCGGCGAAAATCGCTCAGGCTGGCCACGATGCGCGCCCTTCCTCGAGTTCACGTGCGACGGTGGCGCCGATATTGCCGCCGTCGACCCACAGCACTTGGCCTGAGATATAGCTGGCCGCTTTGCTGTTCAAGAACACCAGGACCGCGGCCTGCTCGGCCGGGTCGGATACCCGGCCCAACGGTTTGGGGATGTCGTCCAAATACCGCTGGCCATAGGCAGCGCGCAGCTGGTCAAGGATCGGGGTCTCGGTAACCCCCGGCCCCGTGCAGTTGATGCGAATACCTCGCGCACCGAGCGCAGCGGTTTTTGTCATGGTGTAAAGGATGATCGCTTCTTTACTCAACCGGTAGCCCCCGTCGGCCAGCGCGTCCGGATGACGGTGACACCAACCGATTCCCTCGGCCATCGTGCGGGTGTTCAGCAGGCCGCCGACGACCTGCTGGTGCTCCCGATACCCGGCGGCCGCCAGCGAGGACACACTCACGATCGACGAGCCGGCCGACATCTTCTCCAACACCGCCTCGGTGAGATGCCGCAAGCCAAGGAAGTTGATCGTGACGACGAGCAACGGATCGCCGATCCCGGAGGAAACCCCGGCGATGTTGAACAACACATCGACGTTTCGGCCCACCGACGCCACGGCACGGTCGATGGATGCCGGGTCGGTCAGGTCAAGGGCATGAAATTCCGCGACGTCGGTGCTCGGCGGTTGCTTGTCCAGCCCGACAACGTAAGCGCCGAGTTCGGTGAGCTGTCTGACGACATGAGCCCCGATGCCCGACGCACACCCGGTCACGACGGCATGGCGGCCGTCGTAGCGCCACAGCTCGTCGATCTGTCCCAAGTCTTCAGACAACTTCCGGTGTCACGACTGCTGCGCTTTCTGTTCTTTCGCGCGCTGGGCCGCCTGGACGCGGCCCTCATTGATTTCGGCCATGGCTTCCGGGATCTCGCTGGCGGTGAACTTGCCGCCGCGACCGGTGGGCAGGCCGCCGAAGGAGTAGCCCTCGTCGAACTTCGGGGCAGTCGACTCCGGCCGGCGCGCCTCGATCTTCTCGATAACCGGCTCCAGCCGCTTCTTCTTGTCGGCGACCGCCTTTGCGTCGCGTTCGATGAACTCCGGCAGCACCTCTTTGCCCATCAGCTCGATGGATTCCATCGTGCCTTCGTGGCTGCGCGGGTTGAGCAGCAAAATGATCTCGTCGACGCCGCTGTCCTCGTAACCCCGGAGGAACTCCCGGACGGTGGCCGGCGACCCGATGGCCCCGCGGCCGGGACCGTAGGCCAGCGTCGGGTCCTTCTCGCATTCTTCGAGATAGCGCTTCCACACGCCGGTTCGTCCGGGCGTATGTATGCCGGTCATGTAGTAGTGCATGATCCCGAACGAGAAGAACCCGCCACCCATCCCGAGCCGCTCAACCGCCTGCTCGTCGGTCTTGGCGACCATCATCGACAGGTCACCGCCGATGGCGAGGATGTTCGGGTTGATCGCCGGTGTCACCGGGACACCTGCCTCTTCGAACTCCTTGTAGTAGCCGTTCACCCGTTCGGTAAGCGGGCCCGGTCCGGTGTAGGCGAAACTCAATGCGCCGATGCATTTCTGAGCGGCCATCTGGACGGACGCGGGCCTGGTGCACGCGACCCACACCGGTGGGTGCGGCTTTTGCAGCGGCTTGGGGATGACGTTACGGGCCGGCATTTCGATGTGCTCGCCCTTGAACCCGGTGAAGGGTTCTTCGATCATGCAGCGAATCGCCACCTCCAGCGCCTCTTCCCACTGGGCACGTTTGTCGGCGGGGTCAATGTTGAAGCCGCCCAACTCGCCGATCGAGGAGGATTCTCCGGTGCCGAACTCGACCCGTCCGTCAGAGATCAGGTCGAGGGTGGCGATGCGTTCGGCGACCCGGGCCGGATGGTTGACGGCCGGCGGCAGATGCATGATCCCGAAGCCCAGCCGGATGTTCTTGGTCCGCTGGCTGGCCCCGGCCAGGAACATCTCCGGTGCGGTGGAATGGCAGTACTCCTCCAGGAAGTGGTGTTCGGTCAGCCACACTGTGGAGAAGCCGGCCTTGTCGGCGGCCTCGACCTCATCGAGACAGTCCTTGAGCAGGATGTGCTCGTCGTCCGGCTGCCAGGGGCGGGGTAGGGCGAATTCGTAGAACAATGAGATTTTCAACTGGTACCTCCTGGAACAATTGCGTGTGTTGAGCTTTCACTGACTAGGTGTTTGGCCGCGACATAGCCGAACGTCATCGCCGGCCCGATCGTCGCGCCGGCACCGGCGTAGCTGCGTCCCATCACCGGCGCCGAGGTGTTGCCCACCGCGTAGAGACCGGCCACGACGGTGCCGTCGGTGCGCAGCACTCGCGCGTATTCGTCGGTGCGTAGACCACCTGATGTGCCCAGGTCGCCGAGAACGACTTGGAAGGCGTAGTAGGGCGGTTTGCCAAGCGGATGCAGGTTGGGATTGGGCAGAGTGGGGTCTCCGTAGTAATTGTCGTAAACGCTGTCACCTCTGAGAAAGTCGTCGTCGTGGCCACGGCGGGCCAGGTCGTTGAAACGCGCGGCGGCGTCGCGGAGTTGGCCGGCCGGCACCCCGATCTTGGCTGCGAGCTCCTCCCAGCTCTTCGCGGCTTTCACCACGCCCGATTCCAGCCAGGCGGCCGGGAGCTTTCGCCCGGTGGGCACCGGCGCGCCCGGGATCTTCGGCAGCGGAAGATGTCCGGCAACGACATAGCGGTTGAAGGACCGATGGTCGGTGATGAGCCAGCACGGGATGTGCGTGACGCCGGATTTCTGGCCTTCGATCATGGCGTGGCCGAAGTCCATGTACGGAGCGGCTTCGTTGATGAATCGCTTCCCCTCGCCGTTGACGATGAACTGCGACGGCATCATTCGCTCGTTGAGCATGAACTGCAGACGGCCATCAGGCCATTGGATGGCCGGGAACCACCACGCCTCGTCGAGCAGGTCGGTGGCAGCGCCGATCTGCTGGCCGGCGCGGATACCGTCGCCGGTGGCCGCTGGGTTGCCGAAACTCCAATCCTGTTCTACCACCGGCTGGTGTTCTTTACGCCATGCCAGGTCGTGGTCGAACCCGCCGGTCGCCAGGATGACGCCGCGCCTGGCGCATATGCGCAGTGCCGCTCCGTCTTTCACCACGATCGCGCCGGTCACCGATCCGTTCTCGTCGGTGAGCAGTTCGGTCATCGGTGAGTTCAGCCACAGCGGAATACCGCGGTCCTGCATCGCCAGCCGTAGCCGCGCCGCCAGCGACTGGCCGATCGCCGCGATTCGATCCCCGAAGACGCGCGCCCTGACCATGCGCCACAACAGCTTCGCCAGGACCGCCTTGCCTGCCCATGACTGGCGAACCTGGTAGAACGACCGAAGCTCCTTGGGTCCCAGCCAGATTCCGCGAGGCGCCAACGCCAAGGGCGCAAGCAGATGTTGTTCCTCCTCCCCCAGCGTTCGCAGGTCGATCGGGGGGACGTTGATCGTGCTGCCGAGCTCGGAACCGCCCGGCAGTTCCGGGTAGTAGTCGGCATAGCCAGGCTTCCACACGAACTCGAACCACGGGCTGAGCTGTTCGAGGAACTCCATCATTTCCGGTGCCGAGTCGACGTACTGCTGGATCCGCGCGTCGCTGACCAAGCCATCGGTGACCCGCCGCAAGTAGTCGACGACGTCGTCCGGCGACGGCGTGTAGCCGGCCCGGCGTTGCGCCGGTGCTCCGGGTACCCAGATGCCGCCCCCCGAGAGCGCAGTGGAACCGCCGAAGTGCTGGGACTTTTCGACGACCAGCGTGTCCAGGCCAGCAGCATGAGCAGTCAGAGCCGCGGTCATGCCACCGCCTCCGGAACCGATCACCAGCACGTCCACTTGGTGGGTCAAGTCGACACCGCCGTTCGGACCGCGAAGCCGGCGATCAACTCGGCGGCCGGTTTGTAATAGCGCAGACCGGTCTGATACGGCCCGGCGGACGCCAGCGCCGCGAATGCCGCTACCCAAGTGCGGATCTCGTGCGCGGAGTTGCCGCCCTCTTCAGCGATGAACGAGTTCGACCACTTGTCCAGCTCGCTCGAGTTGCCCGCTGTCGAGAATGTCGAGGAATCGTTGGTCCCAAGCCGGGTTGAGGGGTTGCAGTTCGCTTTCCCCGTCGGCGAAGCTTCTGGCCGCATCGATCACCGCGGTCTGCCGCGCCAGCCGCTGCTCGGAGCGTCATCGGCCGGCCATGCACAATTCGTTCAACCACCGCCGGTGTCGCAGTGGCCAGCGTCGGCACCGGCGGATCATGGGACAGCCCACCGGATCCCACCACCAGCACCCGCTTGTTCAGGGTGGCCAGGTAGCTGCCGACCGCGGTGCCGAGCGTCCGGCAACGATGCAGCGGTCCCAGCGGCATGGCGACCGAGTTGATGAAGATCGGTATCACTGCGCGCGCCTTGGCGTCGCCGAACAGTTTCTCCAGCGGTTGGACGGTGCCGTGGTCGACGTCCATGTTCGCCGATACGGCGACGTCGACGCCGGCCGACAGGACGGCTTTCGCGCATGCGACCGCCAGAGCTCGGCCACGTTGAGCGGGCCAGCGTAGGTGCCGTAATCGCCGACGCCCTGCGCGTGCAAACCGATGCAGAACGGCGGCATCAGCTTGTAGAAGAAGCCGTTGTAGTGGTCGGGGGCGAAGATGACGACGAGCTCCGGGTCGAAGCCCTCGACGAATTCCCTTGCGCGCGAAAGCGCGGCGTCGATGTCATCAAGGAGGTCCTGCGCCGGCCCGGGCAGATTCAGTAGCGGGCTGTGGGACATACAGCACAGGGCTATGGGCACTTTGAAAATCACCGCCTCCCGGTGTCAGGGTGAGGACGTCGAAGAGCGAGGCACTCAGCTCGGGTGCGAGTTGAGCGATACAGGCGCCCGCGATACAACGGTCGGGGCGCAGAAACAGCACGGACTCTCGGTGGGTGTCGAACCAGGCTTTGAGATCGCCGCCGCGGTCGCCGACGACCAGAACGTCTGGATCGTCGTGTCCGGTCCAGTGCAGCTGATTCAACGGCCTGGTCGCGACGAACTTCGCGCCCAGCGCCTTCCAGTTCGCAAACGCTGTGGCGCCCAGGATTTCGCGCGGATTGTTGTTCCAGCACAGTACGGCGAACCAGCCGCCCAGGACGTCGTCGAGCAGGACGTTCTGATGTTCGCGGGTGTCCACGCGCGGTTGCACGAACAGGGTACCGACCGGTGAGTCGGTGCGGCGCGGCTCGGAGTGCACGACGGCCCCCTGCTCGTATCGCGGCATCGGCTTGAACCGCATCTCCAGCACATACCGCTTGAGCGAGGGCACAATTGACGCGGATCGCACCATCAGGTCGCGAACCGCGGCGACTCGCCGGTTGGTCGGAGAGATGACCCGGCCCACCATCGTCGACAGGTCGATCATCGCCCGGGCATGCTTGCGGCGTTCCACGTCGTAGGTGTCGAGCAATGCGTCGTCGGCGTATCCGGTCACCACCGCGGCGAGCTTCCAGCCCAGGTTCGCCGGCGTCGCGGATACCGCTGTTGTAGCCCTGGCCCTGCCATACCGGCATCAGGTGGGCGGCATCACCGGCGAGCAGAAGCCGACCTCGGCGAAACGCCCCGGCAATCCGCGAATGGTGGGTGTAGACCCGATGGCGAATCACCTCGACGCGGTCGGGATGCGGGACGAATGCAGCAAGCATGCGCGCGAGGAAAGCCGGATCCTCGGCCTGCTCGTCGGTCTCGTTGGCGTGAATCATGAACTCGAAGCGACGAATCCCGTGTGCGATCGAGATCGAGGCATAGGGGCGTTGCGGATCGGCACCGACCTCGCTGTTGGGATGGCCGAGCGGATCGTTGGCGACGTCGACGACCAGCCAGCGCGTCGGTGAGGTGGTGCCGTCGAAGGACACGCCCATCAGCCGCCGGGTGGTGCTCCGCCCGCCGTCACAGCCGACCACGTAACGCGCGCGCAGCGTCGTTGGCCCACCTTCGCCGTCGAGTTCAACGGTTACCGCGTCGGCGGTTTCGGTGCATGACCGTCATGGGATGGCTCCACCACACCTCGACGTGCTCGAATCTGTCCAAGCCGCTGAGCAACTCGGCATCGACCAGCGGCTGCACGAAGCCGTTGCGTTTGGGCCAGCCGAAACACGCGTCGGGCGGGGCCATTTCGGCAAGTACCCGCCGTTTGCGCGTCGACGAATCGCAGGATCTGGTTGGGCACCGTGTGGGGCAGGATGCGATCGACCAGACCGATCGCCTGAAAGGTGCGCAGCGACTCGTCGTCAAGCCCCACCCCGCGCGGATAATCGATCAGCGTCTCGCGTTCATCGACCACCAGGGTGCGTACACCTTGCAGGCCGAGGATATTGGCCAGGGTCAAACCGACCGGGCCCGCGCCGACCACGACAACGTCGACGTCTACATCCTTGACTCTTTGTCACGGGCCATTGTCAGCGCCCCAGCAGGAAATCGAGATGCAGGCGGTTGAAGGTCTTGGCGTCCTCGTACTGCGGCCAGTGGCCACAACCGGGCATCACCTCAAACCGCGCGCCGGGGATCATCGACGCGATTCGGCGGCCCTCGGTGACATCGGCGGTCGGGTCGTCGCTGGTCCACAACACCAGGGTGGGCGCGGTGATCGAGCCATACTCGTTCGGGCCCAGCAGGTTGCGCGCCCGGATCTCTGGATCCTGCAACGCCATGATGTCGCGCATCGCCGCGACGAAGCCCGGCTGGCGGTACATCCGCTGCCGGCTGGCGACCAGATCGTCGTAGTCCTTGGACTTGTCGGCCATCAACCATTTGATCCGCGCTTGCACGGTCTCCCAGGTCGGATTCTCGCGCGGCGGCCATCGACAGTGTGATGATCCGCTGCATCACCTCAGGGTCGGCCTGCGAGCCGCCCGCGGTGTTCAGCACCAGGCGGTCGACCTGTCGGGATGGTCGACGGCGGCGCGGGCGGCCACCCAGCCGCCGAGTGATTCACCGGACAGGCTGGCACGCTCGGCGCCGATGGCGTCCAGGACCGCCATCAGGTGCTCGACATAGTGGCCGACCTCCAGCGGATGACCGGGCTTGTCGGTGTAGCCGTGCCCCAGCATGTCGATCGACCAAGTCCAGAAATGCTCGGCGTGCGCCTCCAGGTTGCGGACATACGCCTCGGCGTGGCCGCCCGATCCGTGCAACAGCACCAGCACCGGTTTGTCCGGATCGCCCGCGTGCAGGTAGCGGGTTCGCACGCCACCGGCATCGAGGTAGCCCTGCGCGAACGGGACGCCCTGCAGATCACTCCACACGCTCTCGTGCTCGGCCACCGGTTCCTCTCTCGCGCCGCTGGGAGAATATTCGTTCTCGTTTTACGCCAACCTTGTGTGCTAAAATCGCACACTAATGTGCACTATGTATAGAGCATCACTCTCCGCCGGTTCGTCTGTCAAGGGATAGCGCAGCTCGGCCCGGCCCAAGCGGTCCCGGTGCGCTGACATGCCAGAGACGCCGACCAGCGACGCGCCCGGTTCCCAAACACTGGCCCGCGGGCTCTACGCGCTGCAGCTGGTGGCCGAGGCTCCGTCGGGGCTGACCGTTCAGCAGGTCGCTGACGGCGTCGGCGTGCACCGGACGATCGCTTATCGCCTGCTCGCCACGCTTTCCCAGTTCCGGTTCGTCGCCAAGGGCGAGGACGGCCGTTACCGGCCGGCCGCGGGCCTGGCGGTGCTCGGCGCGTCGTTCGACCGCAATGTGCGCCAGCTGAGCCTGCCGATCCTGCGCGCGCTGGCCGACGATCTCGGGCACCACGGTGTCGCTGCTCGTCGCCGAGGGCGACCAGCAGGTAGCCGTCGCGGTGATCGTCCCCACCCAGGTCGCCTACCAGTTGGCCTTCCACGAGGGCAGCCGCTACCCGCTGGACCGGGGAGCCGCGGGCATCGCACTGCTGGCGAGCATGCCCCCGCGCCCGGACGAACGCGAGCTCGTTGTCCAGCGCCCGCGAGCAAGAGTGGGTGATCACCCACGGCGAGATCGAGCCGAACACGTACGGTCTGGCCGTCCCGGTGCACCGCCTGCCGCCGTCGCCGCCGACCTGCATCAACTTGATTTCGCACCGGGAAGACGTGGTGATGCGGGGCAAGGACGCAGTCATCAAGGCAGCCAAGGAATTATCGGCGATACTCAGCTGACCTGAGCTGGAAGGAAACGAGCAAATGCCGTCTTGGGACCACGAGGTCGACGTCGTCGTACTCGGCAGCGGCGGCGCGGCACTGACCGCCGCGTTGACCGCGGCCGCCAACGGCGCGTCGGTGGCGGTCTACGAGAAAGCCGCGACTGTCGGTGGTACCACGGCGGTTTCTGGCGGCGTGGTCGTGGATTCCGGCGCATAATCGTTCACCGGGCGGGGAATTGACGCCTGCCGATGACATGCTGAGGTATCTCCAGGCACAGTCGTTCGGCTCGATGGATGAGGCCCTGGTCGAAACGTTTGTGCGAACCGGGCCGGCGATGCTCGACTTCGTCGAGACGCACAGCGGGCTGCATTTCGAAATCGCGGATGGCTTCCCGGATTACAAACCGGAGCTGCCGGGCGGCCGGCCGACCGGTGGACGGTCGCTGACCGCTGCTCCGTTCGACCTCGCCCGACTCGGTGAGTGGCGGGATCGGATCACCTCGTTCCCCGCGGATTGGTCCAACGTCGGCTTCGATGCCGAAACCCGGGCGAGGCTGCATGCGGCGGTGGATGAGAGCACCACCGACTTGTGCGTGGCAGGCACCGCACTGATTGCCGGGCTGCTCAAGGGATTACTGGACTGCCGGCGTGACACCGCAGACGAATGCCCGGGCCGAGGAGCTCTATGCCGAAGGGGACGAGATCGTCGGGGTCCGAATCAGCTGCGCAGCAGGCAATTGGCGGTGCACGCCCGACACGGCGTCATCCTGGGCACCGGCGGCTTCGAATGGGATGCGTACGTTGGTCAAGGCTTTTCTGCGCGGACCGATGCACGGCGCCGTCTCGCCGCCCAGCAACACCGGCGACGGATTGCGCATGGCGATGGCGCATGGCGCCGACCTGGCCAACATGGGCGAAGCGTGGTGGGTGCCGATCGTGCAGATTCCGGGCGACACGATCGACGGGCAACCACGCAGCCGCAGCGTGCGCCTGGAGCGCACCCGCCCGCGCAGCATCATCGTCAACCGGGCCGGCAGGCGGTTCGTCAACGAGGCCTGCGACTACAACTCGATGGCCGGTGCCTTCCACTACCTGGACCCACGTGACGGCTATGCCAACGACCCAGCGTGGATCGTGTTCGATTCACTTCACCTCAAGCGCTACGGCTTTTTGGGCGTCGAGCCGGATGAGCCGGCCCCGGATTGGTTCAACGAGTCGGCCGATCTGGCCGAGTTGGCCGCCAAGACCAGTATCGCAGCCGACGGGCTCACCCGCACGATCGAGAACTGGAACCACCACGTCGGCGCCGGATCGGATCCCGACTTCGGCCGTGGCTCAAGCGCATACGACGGCTACTGGGGCGACGAACGCGCGACGACGCCGGCCGGCAAGACACTCGGCCCGGTCGACACCGCGCCGTACTACGCGGTTCCGGTGTCCATCGGTGCGATGGGAACCAAGGGTGGACCGCGCACCGACCGAGACGGCCGGGTCTTGCATGTCAGCGGGGACGCCGATACCGGGCCTGTTCGCCGCCGGCAACGCGATGGGCGGCGTCACCGGGCGGGCCTACGGCGGCGCCGGCGGAACCATCGGACCGGCAATGGTGTTCGGCTTTCGCGCCGGCTACGCCGCCGCGACCGGCAAGCCGGTCGACTAGCTGAATGCCTTGGCGATGGCGGCCATGTCGAAGTAGTCCCGCCACGCCGCGATCTTGCCGTCGTGCACCTCGAACACCCCCATCACCGGCAGCGGGACTTCTGCGCCGCCCTTGCGGCGCATCACGTCGGTGCGCTCGTTCATCACCACCGTGCCGTCGCTGACCTGTCGGTGCACATTGAAGTCGATGCCATCGACCGCGGCGACGAAGCCTGCGATGAATTGCTTGATCGCCTCGCGACCCTGGACAGGATCCATGGGGATGTTGTGGTAGACGGCATCTTCGGTGAAATAGCCGGCCAGCTCTTCGGGGTTCGGGGCTGACCACAGCTTGCAGAATTCGGTTACCAGCGCATCGGCGGAACGCGTCATGGGTTCATGGAACACGTTGGTAAGCCGCAAATCAAGACCACGCCGTCAGCTGAAGGTGACGACAACCTTGTCGGCAGCGCCGGGCGTGGCGGCAATCCGCAGCGCCTCCGCTACGTCGTCGAAGGGGAGGGTGTGGCTGACGATGACGGCGTACTTTTCCCAGTTGGCGATGATGTCTTCGGTGACCTCGAAGATCTCCTTGGGGTAGCCCAACGACCCGACAATGGTGACTTCGTTGCTCATCACGTTGAGAAAGTCCACGGGTACCGGTTCTTTGTGGACGGCGACGACGACAACCTTGGCCCCGCTCTTCGCGGTCCTCAGCGCGGCAGTGATCACCGCCGGTACCCCCGCGGCGTCGAAATAGATGTCGCTGTCGGCCTTACCGGGAAACATCGACTCCCCCGGACCGTGGATGTCGATCAGGCGTTGCGCGAGGTCTTCGTCGGCGGTGTTGATCACCGCGTCGGCACCCACTTTGACGGCTTTGTCCAGCCGCGATTGGATCAAGTCGACGACGGTTACGTGTTGTACCCCAACCGATTTGAACCCGATGGTCGCGCCGAGCCCGATCGGGCCCGCGCCGAATACCACGACCTTGTCTGAGGGCTTGGGCGCAGCCTGGTTCACACCGTGTCGCGCGACCGCCATCGGCTCGTTCAGTGCCGCTATTTCGAAAGGGATGTGATCGGGGACAACCTCGAGACTTCTGCCGCGCACCGCGTCCTCGATGAGCAGGTAGTCCGCGAGAGCTCCGGTCGGACCACCGTTGCCGATGATGCCGCTGGGCGCGGCCATCGGGTTGATCACGACATGGTCGCCCACCGCTATACCGGTGACCTCGCGCCCGATTTCGACGACTTCGCCTGCCGGCTCGTGGCCGAGTGGCATCTTGCCCTGTAGTGGCGGCAGGCCGCCCATCGAGATGTACAACGCGTCAGATCCGCAGATACCGCAGGCCCGCATCTTCACCAGGACATCACTGGGACCAGGCGTGGGTTCAGGTAGCTCGACGATCTGCGACTCCCCCGGCCCAGTCACGATGCAGGCCCTCATCGATCGGCCAGTGCCTTGGCGAGATCGATTGTGCCGGTGTGTATCGCGGCGATGACGCCGCCGTCGACCAGCAGGTCGGTGCCGGTGATGAAGGACGCCGACGGCCCGAGCAGAAACTCGGTGGCGGCGGCAATGTCTTCGGGTGTCCCAAGACGTCGCAGCCCGGAGTTGTCGACCATGGCTCGCATGAGCGTGCCGGATTCACTGCTGAGCTCCAATCGGCCCATCGCCGTGGAGATGACACCGGGGCTGATGCAGTTGATCCGCACACCGCGCTCGCCCCACGACGCGGCCGCAGCGGCTACCCGGATTTGGTTGGCCCGCTTGGCGAATGGGTAGGCCATCCGGCTGTCGGTGATATTCGAGCACGCTTCGAGGCCGAGCAACTCGTCGGTGGGCGTGCTCGCCAGCTGCCGCTCCACTGCCGGATCGAGGGCAGGCTGCAGGTGGCCGGCCATGCTGGCGATCACCACCGCGGCGCCGCCGGGCTCGAGCACCGTGCCGAACTCGTCGATGGTCAGCGCGACGCCGAGCAGGTCGACCGCCAGCACCGCCTCAGCGGATGCCTGTTGCGGCGAAAGCCCCGCGGTATGAACAAGGGCCGTGACCCGGCCGGCCTCGGTGGCCAGCTCCGCAACGGCGGCCACCGAGCGCCGCGAGGTGACGTCGACTTCTCGGGTCAGCACCCGGTGCCCGTCACTACCGAGTGCATCGGCAGCGTTCTTCAGACCTGCTGCGCTGATGTCAGCCAGCACAATCGTCCGTCCGGCTCCGACGCGACGGGCGATCGACAGCCCCATCCCGCCGGCGCCGATGACGACGAGAACATCGTCAGTCGTTGTTGTCATGCGTCTTCTCCTCTGCGGCACAGTGTGTTTGGGGTTCGGGGGCCAGCAGTTGTTCAGCCGCCGAGTAGGGATCGCCGCGGCCTTCGGCCACGGACTCCGCGAGCCGATCGAGTTGTGGGTGCGTCCGCAACCGGGTTTGCGCCAGCGAAAGGATCTGGGCCCGCGCGCGAGCCGCTCGACGAGCGGCGCTGTCGGTGCGGTGGTGAGCGTCGATCGCCTCCATCAGCTCCGGCAGACCTTCACCTTTCGCGGCGATGAGGCTGACGATCGGTGATTTGGTTTCGGCCCGAAGGTCGCGGATGGTCTGCTCGGCGCCTTCCCGGTCGGCCTTGTTCACCGCCACGATGTCGGCGACCTCGAGCAGACCGGCCTTGGCGGCCTGCACGGCGTCGCCGGCGCCGGGATTGAGGATGACCACCGTCGGGTCGGCGACCGCGGCGATCTCGATTTCGGACTGTCCCACGCCGACCGTTTCCAGCAGGATCACGTCGTAGCCGAGCGCCCCGAGCAGCCGGATGGCCGCCGGAACCGCCGCGGCCAGCCCGCCCAGATGACCCCGGGTGGCCACCGATCGGATCAGCACATCGGGATCGTTGATGTGCGCAGCCATCCGAATCCGGTCGCCGAGCAGCGCACCGCCGCTGAACGGCGACGACGGATCGACGGCCAGCACCGCCACCCGCAACTCTCGCTGCCGATAGGCCCCCACCAGCGCCGCGATCGTCGTCGACTTACCTGCACCGGGCGGGCCGGTGATCCCGACGACGAGAGCCGACGACGGACCCAGGCTCGCCAGCACCTCATCGCGACGCTCACCTTCGACCAGACTGAGCAGCCGGCCTGCGGCCCGCGGGGAACCGCTCCGCGCGGCCGCGATCAGTTCGGCGATGGTCATCTGACGATCATGCAGCCGGAACCTCGATGACCGTGGCCGAACCCATTCCGCCGCCCGCACACATCGCCGCGACGCCGATACCACCGCCGCGCCTGCGCAGCTCGTGAACCAGCGTGGACGGACCGTCGAGACTGCCGACACGGCACCCAGACTGCGCTCAGCTTGCCGTTCGGAGCCGACGACCCGCCCCCACCGCAGTTTCGACGCAAAGTCACGCTAGTTCTTGCCGGCCGCGAGCTTGGTCACGATCGAGCGGAAGTCCTCGGTCTGGAAGGACTGGTTCTCGGCGGACAGCGCGAAGTCCAGCGTGGCCAGCACCGCGCGCTCGAGATGCATGTTCAGGACGCGTTTAGTGCTTTCGACCGCCTGCTGCGGCAGTTCGAGAATCTTCTTCGCGGCCTTCACTGCCTCGGCCACCGGATCGGCCACGACGTGGTTGGCCAGGCCGAGTTCGACAGCCCGCTGCGCGGAGATGCGGGTGCCGGTGAGCGCGTATTCCTTGGCCAACAGCAAGCTGATGTGCAGCGGCCAGGTCAACGGGCCGCCATCGGCGGCCACCAGCCCGACCTGCACGTGCGGGTCGGCCAGATAGGCGTCCTCCGCGATGTAGACGATGTCGCTGAGCGCGACGAGGCTGCAGCCCAACCCGACGGCCGGGCCGTTGACCGCCGCCACTACCGGAACCCGGCAGCGGGCCATGCCCAGCACGATCTCCCGCCCGTCGGCGATTGTCTTGGCGCGCAGGTCAGCGTCGCCGGCCAATTCCTTGAGGTAGGTGAAGTCGCCGCCAGCCGAAAAGGCCCGGCCCGCACCGGTTATCACCGCGGCACGGGCGGTGCGGTCGTCGCTCATCCGCTGCCACAGCTTCGCCAGCCCGTGGTGCAGGTCGTCGTTCACCGAGTTGAGCGAATCGGGCCGGTTCAGCGTGATGATCCGCAGCGGCCCATCGGCTTTAACGTCGATTTCGGTTGGCATGTCGTACACGTCAGGCTCCCAATCCCAAGATTCGTGCGGCGATGATGTTCTTCTGGATCTGCGAGGTCCCGCCCATCACGCTTTGGGCACGGCTGTACAGGTAGGCGGACAGCAGGCCGGGGTCGTCGATGCCGCTGACGGCCAGCGCGGCATGGCCGACCGACTGCTCGACCCAGGTCATCAGCAACTTGTCCAGCGATCCGTCCGAGGTATGGGTCACACCGTCGAGCTGTTCGGACAACCGCCGCCGGACGTGGTGGGTCAGCATTTCGGTTTGCACTGCTGCCCAAGCTAATTCGGAGGGCGGGGGTCCCTTGGTGCGGGCGGCAAGCTCACGAACAAGCTTGCCGTAGCGCGCCGCGTAACCCAGCGTGGATGGTTCGCGTTCGTGACCGACCACCGTCATGGCCAGCGGCCAGCCCTCGCCCGGAGCACCCACCATATGCTCCGCCGGTACCCTTGCACCGTCGAAGAGCACCTGGCCGAATTCGGTGGTGACACCGTTGATCATCCGCAGCGGACGCTGTTGTACGCCTGCCTGTTTCATCGAGATGATGAACGCAGAAATGCCGCGGTGACGTTTGGCGTCCGGATCGGTGCGGGCCAACAGCAGACACCAGTCGGCCACATCGGAGTAGCTGGTCCAGATCTTGTGACCATTGATGACGTAATCGTCACCCTCGCGGGTGGCGGTGGTCGTCAGCGACGCCAGGTCCGAGCCCGCGCCGGGCTCGCTGAAGCCCTGGCACCATCGCTCGGTGCCATTGATCATGCCGGGCAGAAACCGGCGGCACAGCTCTTGGCTGCCGTGTCGGCTCAGACCGGCGACCAGGTAGCCAAGGCTGGGCCGGGGCGGAGCGCCGGCCCGCGCCAGTTCTTCATCGAGAATGACGTCGTACACCGGCGGCAACTCCTGCCCGCCGTACTCACGCGGCCAGGACAACCCGAAGAAGCCGCCCTCATACAGCGCCCGATGCCACTGCCCCTGCTTGGCCCAGTACTCGTCGCCTGAGCTCGGAAACTGTTTGGCATGCAACGCAAGCCACGATCGGAGCCGGTCGCGGAAGGCGGCTTCGTCGGCCGAATCACGAAAGTCCAACGTCGATCTCCTCCAACTTGACAGGCCACAGTTCGGTCGATGTCAGCGCACGCCGCAAGTACACGTGCGCCAGGCATTCCCAGGTATTGCCGATGCCGCCGTGCACCTGGATGGCGGTCTCACAAACGGTTCGCGCAGCGCGTGCGCAGTAGATCTTCGCGACTCGACCAGCCCGGATCGCCTCGGCGGGGTCCAGTTCGTCGACCGCCCAGGCGGCATGGCGCAGCACGCTGATCGAACCTTCGATCAGGGCCAGGCTTTCGGCGAGCAGGTGCGCGATGGCTTGATAGGAGCCGATCGAATTGCCGTATTGCTCGCGAATTTTTGCGTAATCGCACGCCAGCGTATGGGCGCCGCGGGCCGTTCCGACCAGGTCTGCCGAGGTGGTAGCCAGAGCAAGTGCCAGCCACCGTTCGGCGGCCCCGGAGTCCAGTTCGCCCACGGCGCTCGCTGTTCCGACGACGTCGGCGGTGGCTCTGGTCAGATCAACCGCCTCGGCGGCCGCGGCCAGGTCGGTGGCCGACACCGTCGCACCGTCCAACACCAACGCGCGCTGATAGCCCCGGGCGTCGATACCGTGCGCACCCACGCCAATAGTCGATCCCGAGCCGTCGGCGCCGACCTGCCGGCCCAGATCGTCGGCCAGCACCGGGCCGAGAAACGGCGCGTCCACCAATCCACGGCCGAATTCTTCGGCGACAATGGCCACTTCGACACCGGAGGCCCCGTCGGAACGCAGCGATCGCCAGCCCGTCATCTCGATTTGCTTGTCCAGTTTGGCAATTCGATCGTTGTCGGCGAGATCTTGCACCGATCCCGGGCCGAGGTCGTCGGCCAGCTTGGCCGCCGCATCGCACAGTTGTTGTTGTTCAGCTGTCAGACGTACATCCATAGCGCTCCTTCAAAACTCGGCGTAGCACCTTTCCGGAGGGCAGCCGAGGTATTTCGGGCACGAACACCACGCGGCTCAGGCTTTTGTACGACGCGAGCCGCTCTCCCACTCGGGCCGTGAGTTCGGCGGCGTCGACCGGTGCGCGCGTCGCGACGGCGGCGACGACCGACTCCCCGTCGACACCGTCGGGGATCCCGAACACCGCGCAGTCTTCGACGGCGGGGTGCGCGTGCAACACGGCCTCGATCTCGGCGGGCGCAACCTGAAAACCGCGGACCTTGATCATCTCCTTGGACCGGTCGGTGACCCGCAGCCAGCCGCCGGTGTCCAGATAGCCGACGTCGCCGGTTCGATACCAGCCGTCGCACAAGGCATCTCGGGTGGCCTCGCAGGGTAGATAGCCCGCCATCAGCGACTCCGACCGCGCCTGGATCTCGCCGACCTCGCCCGGACCGACGGGCTTGCCGGTCTGCAACGACACCACCCGCAGCTGCACGCCGGGCACCGGCTTCCCGACCGAGTCCAGGCGGGCGCCGTCCAGCGGATTACAAGCGATGACCGGCAGCTCGGTAGTGCCGTAGGCGGGAAGCCAGCCGACGCCGGTGCGCTGGGTGACGGTTCGGGCGACGCTCTCGCTGACCGGGGTCGCGCCCCACATGATGTACCGCAACGATGAAAGGTCGTAGGACTCCAGCCGCGGGTGCGAGGCGATGGCGAGCGCGATAGGCGCGACCGCCATCTCGACGGTGATCCGGTCGGCCTGGATGTGTTGCAGCATTCGGTCGACGTCGAATCGGCGATGCAGCCGCACCCACGCGCCGGTCTGCAGCGAGGTCATGATGTTGAGCAAGCCGAGGATGTGCGACGGCGGGGTGGCGACTTGGATTCGGTCGCGGGAGGTCAAGCCCAGCGCGTGGCGCCAGTGCCGGGCGGCGGTCTGCAAGGATGCATGGGTGTGCCGGACGGCCTTGGGCAGACCGGTGGTGCCCGAGCTGAAGACCAACACCGCATCGGCATCCGGCGAGGGCGTGCCGAACACCGCTTCGCCCGGCGGAATCGGCTCGTCGAGATACAGCATCGGCATCAGTTCCGATAACACCGCGTGGTCGCCGATCGCGTGGGACGGATCCGTCAATGCCACGGCGTGCTCGACCTCGTCGCGCTTCCACGCCGGGCTGAGCAGGACCGCGGCCGCACCCAGCCGCCAGATCGCCAGCAAAGCGGCGACGAATTCCGGCCGGCTTGATGCCATAACCGCAACCCGCTGACCTGCTGCGACACCGCGTTTGACCAGGACAGCGGCCAGCCCATCGGCCAGCGCATCGAGTTCAGGCAGGCTGAACTGCCGATCCTCGAACACGAGCGCTGCCCGCTCGGTCACGTCCCGTTCCTTCCCAGCAGTCCCAACGCCTTGAGAAGACCCTATCGCTTTGCGAGAATAGTATTCTCTATACTGAAGAATACAAGTGCGGAAGGGGGCGGTCATGGCGACAGTCGCCCGGACCATCGAGGAGACGCCACGGGTGACAGATCCCGCATCGAACAATGGCGCCAAGGCGGGGACGGTGACGATCCACCTGGATCGTAAGAAGGTGTCGGTGCCATTAGTCCCCGGCGAGACGCTGTTGGAGACCGCGCGGCGGGCCGGGCTGGAGCCGCCGTTCAGTTGCGAAGCCGGCAACTGTGGCACGTGCATGGCTCGGCTGGTCGAGGGCCATGTCACCATGCGAGTCAACGACGCTCTCGAAGACGACGAGGTGGCCGACGGCTACATCCTGACGTGCCAGAGCGTGCCCGACACCGATTCGATCACCGTGCACTACGAGTAGTCACTGCGAGAGTGCTACTCCTTCAAAGCTTTTGAGCATCTCCGGTTGGGGCGGCGTCATCTGGAGATAGAGGTCGATGTGGCGGATCTTGCCGTCGTCGGTGAACTCGTACACCGAAAAGGAGTTGACGACGTTGCTGAAATCTCCGATCTGACTGCGTTCCTCGAGTTCGAGGAACACCCGGCCATCAGCCTCGGTGATGCGTTTGAATCCGCAATCCCACTTCGACGATGTGGCCCAGTTGGTGAGGAAGTCAACATAGTCCGGCCACTTCATCACCTCCTTGAAAGCACCGACTCGCTCGAACTCGCCAACAGCGACCAGTTCGGCCAGCGGGCCCCAACTCTCCACCGAGAAGCCGGGTTTCTTCGCTTCGTCGACCAGATGCTTGGTGACCATTCCGTATTGCAGCACCGTGCGCGCGCGGCCGGCGTGGCTTCCGATGACGTCCTCGATCTTCGGCAAGGCCATCACACCGACACCCCGGCGTTAGCAAGGCAACGTTCGAGCGCCTCGACGTACTCGCCGGTGCCGTGGAACGGACCGTGCACGCCGATGGCGACATCCAGGAAGGCGTTGTACTCGTCGTTGACGTGAGTCTCCCAGCGGGTCAACTCGCCGGCGTCATTGGTCTCGATGAAACTGTATGAGTAGAAGCCCATTTTGTCGCCGGCTTTGGTGTGGCCTTCCCATCGGGTCTTCATCACGACACCATTTTCAGCCGGCCAGTATTTGAAGTCGGCGGGCTTCCAGTCCGGGAATGTCAGCGAGTAGGCCTTGGCTTCCATCGTCGAAGCCCGCGCGGTGTCCTCGGGGAACTCGCTGAACTTGAACGCCTGGTCACCGGTGAAATACGGCGAGACGTAGATGCCGTCCTCGGCGAATTTCCATGCGTCAGCGAACGCTTCACCATCCTGAACCCCCTGACGCAGGTAGGCGTCGCGGTAGGCCTCGGCCATCCGGCGGTGATGGGCGATGCGCTGTTCAATATTCATTGCGCTTCCTCTCGGTTCAAGCACCATTGGCCATGTAGCGATCTAAGACGGAGTGATAGTGGCCGATGACAACTTCCTCTTTCACCAACGACATGTGGTCGAGCCGGTTGTTGCGCAAACCGAGTTGCTGACGCGGCATCTGCTCGTAATCCTGTTGCAGCGCTTCGAAATACTTGTAGCTGCCAGGATCATCGACCTCGGTTAACCCGACCTGGAAGGCGTCACGGTGCTCCGGCGGCAGATACATGTAGCTGCTGACGTGCCAGATGCACCGGTTCGGGTCGCCGTCCGGGTGCGGGAGGGCCATGATGACGTGGCATTCGCCGGCGCGAATCGTCATGAAATAGTTCGGAAACAGCACCCACCCCTGGTTGTCGCTCATCTGGTCGTCGGTGAGCCCACTGACGTCTAGGCCCATACCGGTCAAGGTGTCGCGGGTGGCTTGCTGGAGCAGCGTGCGGGCGGTGACTCCCTCGGGGAACTCAACCGACCCGTCCGGTGCGCGGTATTCGGCCACCAATTGCTGGAAGCGGGGTATGACCGCGACGGTCGAGGGGAAGGTGTCGGGCAGATTCAAAATGCCTTCGATCTGCTTTTCCGCGCTGGCGCCTTTCACTTCGAACGGAGCAACCGCGACGCTGTGGTTCTCGAAGAATCGGTACCGGGCGGTCGTCGGATCGATCACCAGCACACTGAGTAGTTGCGGATGGATGCCGTTGACGTGGTAGCCCTCCTCGAAGGCATCCATGACAACTTTCCAGTTGCAGTCCAACGGTTCTCGCACGTTCATCACGGTGACCATCTCGTCGAGGTGATACGGGGCGAGCAGTTCGGGAACCTCCGGACCCAGAAACTCACTCAGCGGCCGCGCGTCCGGATCCGGGTTGAGGAAGACGAAGCCACCGAAGGTGTCGACCGGAACCTCCAACAGCGAGTTTTCGCTCTTGTCAATCAGGCCGGCGAGATTCTCCCGCAACATCCCGCGTAGTTTGCCGTCCAGATCGTATGACCAAAGGTGGTACTGGCACAGGAAGCCGCGCTTGGCGTTTCCGGTGGGGGCGTTACACAGAATGTTGCCGCGATGGCGGCAGGCATTGACGAATCCGCGGAGCTTCTCGTCCTTGCCGCGGACGATCACGAACGATTGGTCCAGAATCCGGTACTGCTTCCAGTCACCGACGTTGGGTAGTTCGTCGACCCTGCCGACGATCTGCCAGAGGCGCATCCAGATGCGCTCCCGCTCCTGCACTGCGTATGGGCGGGACGTGTAGCGGTCGGTCGATATGCGCATGGCGAACGCGTCGGAGGCGACGTCTTCAAGGCCGAGACCGAGGCCGGAATCCTGCTCTACCCATTGTCCGGGCCGTGTCGCTTGGCTCATATTGATCTCCTCATGGAGCGCCTTTTGGTGCTGTGACAGCTGTCACGATATACATTGCTGTATCTAAAATACAATATTGTATACAGCGGTCGGCTTCAGAGCAGTGGATCCTGCATCAGGGAGGATGGGCCGGTGCCGGAAAGATGGACCAGGGAGCGACGTCTCGAGCACACTCGCAGCCTGCTATTGGATGCCGCAGAGGAAGTCTTCGCGCGCAAGGGGCTGACGGGTGCTGCACTCGAAGACATCGCCGACGTCGCGGGGTATACGCGCGGCGCGATCTACTCCCACTTCGGCTCGAAGGAGGAATTGTTCCTCGCGGTCACCGACCGCCAGAGGCAACGGTTTCTGGACGGCTTCACCGAGATCATCCAGTCCTTCCATCGGCTTAGCGATCTCGACATCGACGGCCTCGCCGGCCGGTGGGTCGAAGCCAGCGGGGATCCGCACCGCGCCGCGCTGAACTACGAACTCACCTTGTTCTTGCTGCGCAATCCAGAAGCTCGCGAGCGTCTCGCCGCTCAACGGGCCGAGACGATCCGCTCGCTTTCCGAGTTCATCGCCAAGAACGTGGCGCGACTAGGTGCATCGCTCACGATGCCCGCGGATGACCTCGCCCGCGTCATCCTTGCGGTCAACGACGGTGTGACACTCGGTAGCCACATCGATGGAATAGATCTCTACCGTTCGTATTTGCAGCTGGTGGTATCGACGATTGTTCCCGCAGGCGACCCGGCGTAACGGCCGAACCTCGGTTAGCGCCGGCACGACGGCGACAACGACTTTCGTCGAGCCGAACCTGAACTGGAAAGGAACCTCGATTATGACCGACCTCTCGGCCTTCGCCGATCTCGCCGCGGTCGACCGCGGGCTGTGCGTGTTCACCACTTTGCGGCGCGACGGCAGTGTTCAAGCCTCGGTGATCAACGCCGGTGTCCTGCTACACCCGCTGACGGATGTGCCGGTCGTCGGACTGGTAGCCATCGGCGGCGCCCGCAAACTGCGCAATCTACGTGCCGATCCGCGAACCACGATCGTCGCCCGCGCCGGTTGGCAGTGGGCCGCCGTCGAAGGCTCCGCGCAGCTGATCGGACCCGATGACCCTCACCCCGATGTAGATGACGAGCGGCTGCGGGTCCTGCTGCGCGACATCTTCACCGCTGCCGGCGGCACCCACGACGACTGGGACACCTACGACCGGGTAATGCGCGAGGAACGGCGTGCCGCAGTGCTGATCTCACCGACTCGCGTCTACACGAACCCGGCGTGACGGCGCCCGGTCCGGCAAGCCGAGGAAGCCGCGACCGGTGGGTTTAGGAAATTGTCGCGAATGGGTCCGGTCCGCGTCACGCGCGGGTTAGGTTCACCTCACGCCACTGGCTTCGAGGAGCAGGAATGCGAATTCGGGTGTTCCGCAAACGCTTGATCAGTTCGGTTGGCATCGTGATTCTCGCGAGTGTGGCCACCGCGACCGGGACGGTTCTGGGCGGTTGCCAGCGCCAGCACAACAGATCAGCGGACAGTTCCGCCAGCAGATCGGCGGAAAATTCCCCCAATAGTTCGGCGAATCCGAACACCAGCACTGTCAATCCGGCAGCGGCGCGCCTGCAGGTAACGCTGCCGATCAAGGGGGGCGAATACTTCAACCCGGAGGATGTCGCCGTGGATGGGCAAGGCACCGTATACGCGACCGCGGTCAATGAGGGCGTCCTCAAATTGGCACCGGGTGCGCAGGCGGCAGTATCTGTCGGCTTTTCCGGTTTGCAATTTGCCGTCTCTGCCGGTGCGGACGCCGCGGGCAACGTATTTGTCACCGACGACGGCGGCCCCGCAAACGGGACGGGGCGAGTGCAGAAACGTACCCCGACGGGCGCCCAGACCGTGCTCCCATTTGCAGGCCTCGGGCAAGATCCGCGCCTGGCGGTGACACCCGACGGGACGGTGTACGTGGCTGACCGGGGCAACAACCGTGTCTTGAAACTTCCACCGGGGGCGACACACCCATCCCAGCTGTCGTTCACGGGTCTGAAGGGTCCCGGCTACGTAGCAGTGGATTCGGCCGGCAATATTTACGTGTCAGATATTGGCAATTCGCGCGTATTGATGTTAGCCGCGGGCTCGACGGCTCAGAGCGTCTTGCCGATCACCACACCAAAGCAGTCAGCAGTCGCCGTTGACAGCTCCGGCAACGTCTATCTGGCCGGGGCTCAGGGCGTGACCGTGCTGCCGAAGGGTTCGCAGCAGACCACGCAGCTGCCGGTCGGCGGTGGTCCCGCTGGCGGTCCCCAACTGTTGGGGATCGCGGTCGACACTCAGGGCAACATCTACCTCGCCGACGGTAACAACGACCAATTCATCGAGCTGAAGGTCTAGCCGCGAAGCCACCCGGGCACGCGGAGCGGCTCGATCAGTCGCCGTGCTCGCCGAGTTCCGGCGGCGGGCGGTAGTCCGGTTGGTAGCCGACTACTCGGATCGGATTGCCGACCAGGCGGAAATCGCCTGCGGTAACGACCATTTCCGGCGTGGCTCGCAACGCTTCGGGCAGGGTTCGCACTGCCGCCGCAGGCACTCCCAGCGGTCGCAGGCGGGCTTCCCAATTGGCGGCGGTGTCGGTCGCGAGTGTGGCGGTGACGACGGTCAGCAGCTCCTCACGCCGCGACACCCGCTCGGTCATCGTCTCGAAGCCGGTGATGTTCGCTTCGCCGGCAAAGGCTTTCCAGAAACCGTCATGCGTGATGAACAACGCCAGATAGCCGGCAGCCGTCGGGAAGATCTGCGCCGGAACGTAATACGAGTGCGCACCAAAGGGCCGCCGTTGCGGCTCGGTGCCGTCGTTGAGGTACGCCGATGCATGGTAGTTCAGCTGGGACAGCATCACGTCACGTAGCGACACATCGACTTGACCGCCACGCCCAGCGGTGATTTGGGCCAGCAGCCCGAGCGCAGCCGCCAACCCCGTGGAGTTGTCCGCCGAGGAATAGCCGGGCAGCGTGGGCGGCCCGTCCGGCTCACCGGTGAGCGCGGCGATCCCGGTCCCAGCCTGGATGACGTAGTCGAAAGCCGGGTCATCACCGTTGTCCAACCCGAAACCGGTGATCGCGACGCACACGATGCGCTCGTTCCACTGCCGCAGCGCCTGGTAGGTCAGGCCTAGCCGGTGGATCGCGGACGGCTTCAAATTCACCAGCAGCGCATGGGAATCCGCGACAAGCGCGCCCAGCTCTTGTTGACCCTCGCGCGAGTTCAAGTCCAGGCTGACGCTGTCCTTGTTGCGGTTGAGGCTGGCGAAATAGCTGTCGGAGACCCGGCGCGAGATCTCGCCGCCCGGCGGCTCGATCTTGGCGACCTGCGCGCCGAGATCGGCGAGCAGCATGGTCGCATACGGCCCGGCCAGCATGGTGCCCACCTCGAGGATCTTGATCCCCGCCAGCGGCCCGGTCATCGCAGTTCGGTACCGAGGGCTGCGATCACTTCCCGGGTACGGCGTTTCGATGCGACCAGCTCGTCGCGGTTGTCGCCGATCGGCAGCAGCCGCACCGACAGATCGGTCACCCCGGCGTCGGCGAATCGGCGCATCCGCGCGAGGATGGCCGCCTCGTCGCCGGCCGCGCACAGGTCGCCGACATCGCGCGCGTCGCCGCGTTCGAGCAGGCGCTGGTAGTTGGGAGACACCTCGGCCTCGCCCAGGATGCGGTTGGCCCGCTCCTTGGCCTCATCGACTTGGGAAGGCGCACACAGGCATACCGGGATACCCGCGACGATCCGCGGCGCTGGGCGTCCGGCATCTGCGGCGGCCTTGGTGATCTTCGGCGCGATGTGATCACCAATCGCACGCTCGTCAGCCATCCACAACACGGTGCCGTCGGCCACTTCACCGGCAAGCTGCAACATCACCGGACCCAGCGCGGCAACCAGCACCGGCATCGGGGTATCGGCTCCGATCGCCATCGGATTGTGCACCGTGAACGAATCGTTCTCGACGTCAACAGGTCCCGGACCGCCGATCGCGGTGTTGAGCACCTGCAGGTAATCGCGGGTGTAGGAGGCCGGCTTCTCATAGGGCAGACCGAGCATGTCCCGAATGATCCAGTGGTGCGACGGTCCGACGCCCAATGCCAGCCGTCCGCCAGTCACGGCGTGCGTCGAGAGGGCTTGGCGGGCAAGAGCAATCGGGTGCTGGGCCTGCAGCGGCACGACCGCGGTACCCAGCTCGATGCGCGAGCTGTGCGCGGCCATCAGCGCCACCATGGTGAGACAGTCGAAGTCATCGGGCACCTGCGGCATCCAAGCGGTGTCCAGTCCGGCAGATTCGGCCCACTCGATATCGGAGGCCAGCTTGGCCACCTTGCGGGCCATATCGCCACGCTCGGCTCCGATCATCACTCCGATGCGCACTGTGTTTCCTTCGGCTCGGGTTGGGGACTGCCAGTCAGCGTGCGGATCTCCCGCACCAGAACGTCCAGCGGAGTGCCGGTGGGAAATACCGCTGCTGCCCCAGCGTCGAGCAGCTTGGGTACGTCGCTCTCCGGTATCGTCCCGCCGACCACCACGGCGATGTCGGCGGCGTCGGCCGCACGCAGCGCCTCGATGGTGCGGGTGGTCAGCGCGACATGCGCGCCGGACAGGATGCTCAACCCGACCACGGCCACATCTTCTTGTACGGCGATCGACGCGATGTCTTCGATGCGCTGCCGGATACCGGTGTAAATCACCTCAAATCCCGCGTCGCGCAACGTGCGGGCAACGATCTTGGCACCGCGGTCATGTCCGTCGAGACCGGGCTTGGCGACCAGGATCCGCGCTGCCATCTAAAACACCACCGGCTGCTGGAATTCGCCCCAGACCGATTTGAGCGTGGCGACCATCTCACCGACCGTGCAGTAGGCGTTTGCGCAGTCGATCAGCTTGTGCATTAGATTGTCGGTCCCTTCGGCTGCGCGCGACAGTGCGGCGAGGCTGGATTCCACTGCTGCCGAATCTCTTTCGGCCTTCACCTTGGAAAGTCGCTTGAGCTGGAGATCGCGTCCATCGGCATCCAACTCGTAGGTGACGATTTCGGGCGCCGGCTCCTCAGAGACAAACCGGTTGACCCCGACGACCGGCCGCGTGCCCGCTTCGATGTCCTGGTGGATCCGATAGGCTTCGTCGGCGATCAGCCCTTGTAGATAGCCGTCTTCGATGGCTCGGACCATTCCGCCGTGCTGCTCGAGGTCATGCATGATCTCGATGATGCGGCTCTCGGTGGCGTCGGTGAGCGCCTCGACGAAGTAGGAGCCGCCGAGCGGGTCCGCGACCCGCGCGACACCGGTTTCGTGGGCCAGGATCTGTTGGGTGCGCAGCGCCAGCGTGGTGGACTCCTCGGTGGGTAGCGCAAACGGCTCGTCCCACGCGGCGGTGAACATCGACTGCACACCGCCCAGCACGGCGGCCATCGCTTCGTAGGCCACCCGCACCAGGTTGTTTTGCGCCTGCGGAGCATACAACGACGCCCCGCCGCACACGCAGCCGAAACGAAACATCGACGCCTTGTCGGTGGTGGCGCCGTAGCGTTCTCGCACGATCGTTGCCCAACGTCGCCGTCCGGCACGGTATTTGGCTATCTCCTCGAAGAAATCGCCATGGGTGTAGAAGAAGAACGAGATCTGCGGCGCGAATTGGTCGATGGTCATGCCGCCGCGTTCCACCACGGTGTCGCAATAGGTGACGCCGTCGGCCAGGGTGAACGCCATCTCCTGCACCGCGTTGGCCCCGGCGTCGCGAAAGTGCGCCCCGGCCACCGAGATCGCGTTAAATTTAGGAACTTCAGCGGCGCAGAACTCGATGGTGTCGGCGATCAGTCGCAGCGACGGCTCCGGCGGCCAGATCCAGGTGCCGCGCGAGGCGTATTCCTTGAGGATGTCGTTCTGGATAGTCCCGGTGAGCTTGGCGCGCGGAACGCCCTTGCGCTCGGCGGCGGCGACGTAGAACGCCAGCAGGATTGCGGCGGTGCCGTTGATCGTGAAGCTGGTGCTGATCTTGTCCAGCGGAATGCCGTCGAACAAGATCTCTGCGTCGGCGAGGGTGTCGATCGCGACGCCGACCCGGCCGACCTCCTCACCGAACTCGGGATCGTCGGAGTCGTAGCCACATTGGGTCGGTAGGTCGAGTGCCACCGACAGCCCCGTCCCGCCTTGTTCCAGCAGGTAGCGGTAACGGCGGCTGGATTCCTCGACGGTGCCGAAACCGGAATATTGCCGAAATGTCCACAGCTTGCCGCGGTAACCGCTGGCGAAGTTGCCCCGGGTGAAGGGGTAGGTGCCCGGCGGCGGCGGCTCAACACCACGGTCCCCCGGCCCGTACACGGGCGCCAGCGGGATGCCGGACGAGGTTTCGGTGTGGTTATCCATCGACTGATAACGTACTTGCAAAAAAAGAGAATGCCAATACCGCTCCTTGACCTGCCCAAAGGAGGCTGGCGGCCCTGCTCAGCCGTTTCCTAGGCCCGGCACAAGAGCTCGCCATTCGGGATGGCCAGCCAGCCGTTCGGAGCAGCCGCCCAGTCCCGCCATGCCGACGCAATCTCGTCGAGCTCCGCGGCGGTGGCCATCCCCGAGTCCACGAGCTGATGAGCCAGGGCCGATTCGACGATCCGGTCCGCCCACATCCGGCCCCACCACTCGCGCGCCTCCGGCGTCGCAAAACACCACATGCTGCCGGTCGGCGTGATGTTGTCGAAGCCGGCCTCCTGGGCCCACGACAGCAGCCGACGCCCCGCGTCGGGCTCACCGCCGTTCGCGCGCGCCGCCTGGGCGTACAGCTCGCGCCAACGCTGCAGCGTCGGAAGCTGGGGGAACCAGATGAATCCCGCGTAGTCGGCGTCGCGGACGGCGACGATCCCGTTCGACACGCAGACGCGGCGCAGTTCCCGCAGCGCCTGTACCGGGTCGGCCACGTGTTGCAGCACCTGATGCGCGTGCACGACGTCGAAGGTGTTGTCGGGAAAGCCGAGCGCGTGCACGTCAGCAGTCACGAAATCGATGTTCGACTGGTCACGCGCTCGCGCTTCTGCGCGAGCCAGATCCAAAGCCTCGTCGGTCATTTCGACAGCGGTGACCCGACCGGGGGCCACCCGGGCGGCGAGGTCGACGGTGATCGTCCCGGGACCGCAACCCGCGTCGAGCACCGACATGCCCGGTCGCAGGTGCGGCAACAGGTAGCCGGCCGAATCCTCCGCGGTGCGCCTGCGGTGCGAACGCAGCACCGACTCGTGATGCCCGTGGGTGTAGACGGCCCGTGGATTGCTGTTCATCGTGCGGCTCCTTGTGCGCTCCAGCCCGCCCCCGAGCCGAAGGCTACGCCGCCTATTTCACAATACGAAACTTAAATCTCATAATATGAGATAGCTCAGTCGACGGGAACGTCGAGGATCGGTCGCTGAACCCCGGCCCCGGGGCCGTCGAAATGCCACCACTCGCCGGAGTACACCGACAATCCGCCCGCACTCATCGCGTCGCGTAGCCGAGCCCGGTTGGCCTGCTCGTCCGCGCTGACGCCGTCGGTGGCGAAAGCGGTGGCGCGAGGCGAAAAGTCGTCGAAGTCGGTTCCCATGTCGGCGAGGCATCGGCCGGCCAACTGCCGCGCCGGCAGGCATTGCTGTGGTGCGCTCGCCATTGTCACGTCAACCGAACGCCCTGCCTCATGGCTTTTCGCATAGGGCCCGGGCCTGGCCACCCAGGCGGGATTCGGGACAACATCGAACATCTTGACCTGCACAGCGTGGGGTCGATAGCAGTCCCAGAAGACGAGCACCTCTCCCTGCGAGACCAATGCCTTTGCCGCAGCGGCAAGCCCGGGAGCCATCGATTCGTGCACCAGGCAGCGGGCGTCGGCGGGATACAACTGCACGCCGGTGAAGTTGTTCGGCGTCGCGTAGCGCAGATCGATGATCGCGTTGGGAACCACGGAACGGACATCCACAAGTCCCGCTGCGCGCGCCGCGGCGCTCACCGGCGGCACGTCGGCGTTGGCGGGTGTACCCCCACCGGCCGCAAACATCATCACAACCAGCGCGCCAATCAACCGCCAAGGTGTCACCACCCGATTATCCGCGACTGCTGCGTCAGCTCCAGTCGATTGCTGCGGCGCGCCGCCGGGTGTCCTCGACTCTGGCTGCGACCTGTGCGGCAACCGCATGTTGGTCGTGTTCCATTGTCTTAGCCAGGGATTCGGCTTCGGCGACGATCTGCTTGAGCAGGTCACGGTGATCCTCGATCATCGCGATGGTCGCGTTTCTGATGGCGACCACCGCCGAGCCTCGAGCCTCGGATGGTGAGAAGCTCCCGGAGAGCAGCGGCGGCAGTGTCTGGCGCTCGAAATCGGTCATGTCGCGAGTCAGGTGCACGTTGAACGTCGCTCGAAAAGGATCCCGGTCGTCGAATTCAACGCAGGAAATCTTGAGTGGGTCCATGGGCGAATCCTTTGGTTGGCGACCGCGTCGGGCGCAGAACTACATGCTTGTAGTTTACCTTCGTTCGAGGATTACGCCGGAGGCCGTGATCGCGAGCGCAGAGCCGGTAAACTGTCGCCATCAAGAGCAGCGGCTTACGGAGGAAGATGAAGCGCCCTGTATCAAGTGCCCGGCGCGGGGCCACTTTCGGAATTGCGGTCGCGGCGATGGTCTTGGCCGCACCTCTTTCCCATGCGCAGACCGACGTGCAGGCCAACTGCGCGAGTTCCGGCGGCCAATATACGTCGGAGGAGGTTTCACCTCACTTCGGCCAGGCGCCGAGCTTGATCGAGACCTGTTGCACCGGCACTGGGCCATCCCAGAAATGCACGAGCTATCGCGATGGCGTGCAAGGGCCTACCTACGGCGGGGGTTAGGCGAGAAAGTCTGACCCCTGCTCAGCCAGCGACACGAAGGCCAATGGGCCTGCGCGCTGGTGACTGAGGACTCTGGGCTGCGATCCACCGGCCATGCATAGTCAGTGAACATGCTCGGTGCCCTGCTGGATGTTTTTCGTCTTCGCCAGTACTTCAACGCGATAACCCGCACCCGTGAGTGGGCGGATGGATTGCGTCAGGATGCCGGCTTGCTTACCGACGCGGCCCGGGCCGCACTGCGCCTGCCGGCCGGTGTTGAGGAACTGCAACCTTTCCCCGCGATCCAGCCCTATGCCACCGAAGTCACGAACGGTCAGCGGATCGCGCTGGCGGCGACAGGCGGAAGCGGCGCGATGGCGGCGCTGGTGGGTGCCGCGCGTGCTCTCGAAGAAGCCGGTCTGCGTCCGTCTGTGTACTCGCTGTGCTCAGGCTCGGCCTTGTTCGGATTCCCCCTCGCGGCCGGGATCAGCCCGGAGAAAGTGGCGGCATTCACCCTGGGGCTGCTGCCTCGCGACTACGTCGACCTCGACTGGAGCCGGCTGCTGCGGCTGGCGCTGACCGTCGGGCGGGGGTTCGCCGGCATCATTGCCGGCGACGCGATCGAAGACACCTACCGACGTCTACTCGGGGACATGACGCTGGGAGAGCTGCCAGTCCCTGCGTACGCGCCGATATGGAACGTCGAGCAGAATCGCGTTGAATTCATCGGTCCTCGAACATATCCAGAGCTTTCGGTAGCGCGCGCCGTGCACATGGCGATCGCGCTGCCGCTGTTCATCCAGCCCGTCGAGTTCAACGGGTTTCATTGGTGCGACGGCGGAATCGTCGACATCTTCCCCGTCCACCCGCTGCTCGACATCGAGCAGCCCTGCGATGTCACCTTGGCAATCAACGGGTTCTACCCGCCCGGATTCGAGGGCGAAGACGCCACCGGCTGGGAGTATCGCAAGGCCAGCATCCTGTATGTCGCAAGCCAGGTGCGCACCTGCCAGCAGGTCGAGCTCGCGCGTGAAAATCTCGCCAGGCTGCGGGCAGCTTCGAAATTGATCATGATCGAGCCGGTTCCCTACGAGACGGTGCGCGGCGTCGGGTTCTACCGCCAATTCCTCAGCACCCGCGACTGGGCCTCGTTCATGCGAGCCGGTCGCGACGAGGCACGTCAGGCTCTCGGCAACGGTGAACTGACTCAGCCTGCGAGCGCCAGCACCTCGTCGAAGCCGGCGACGATAGCGTCATGGAAGACGTCGTAGTCGGGTATCGCAGCGGTGTCGACGTTGATGCCCAGAGTGCACGTGTCGACGTAGGTGAGCAACGTGACGTTGACCGACGAGCCGATCGTCGGGCCGAACGCATATTGTGCGCGTACCGGAGCCCCGCCCAGAAAAACCGGCACCGGTACGCCCGGCACGTCGCTGGCCAGGAAATCGACGTGGCGCAGTACCGCGCCGATATACCACCGCGGCATCAAATTCAAAGCGCCGGCAATCAACTGCGTATAGGGCATGGATTTTTCACCGCGCACCAGGCTGGTGCGCTGGTGTATTGCCCTTATTCGTGCTGCAGGGTCGGCCTCGCCCACGGGTACGTCAAACCTCACCAGGGTGATCCGGTTTCCGCCCATGCCATCGACCTTGGTCCGCAGGCTGATCGGCATGGTGAGGTGCAGGTCGCCGACCTCAACGCAGTGTTTCTCGTGGTACAGACGCAACCCACCAGCCACCCCCGCGACAAACGCGTCATTCAGCGCGCCGCCGCAACGATGCGCCGCCTCCCGCAGCAGCGGCCTCGGCACCTCGTGGACACCAAGACGGCGGATCATGCTGCGGTCCTTCACCAGCGGAGATCCGGTCTGACTTATGGGCCGCACTGTGCGATAGACCGACGCCGCAGTACCCACTGCCGATCGGGCCGTCGCGATAGGCCGCCGAGCACTGTCGTACACCAGTCGCGGCGCCGATTTGACCAGGCCCGTCAAGGCATTACGGAGTATGCCGGTGTCATAGCGCCAGGTATCGCGGTAGCCGCTGAGCCACGACGGTCTGGCTACCGCTGGTGCGGGCGGCAGCGGCTCATGCTCATAGAGCTGTTCGGAAACGTCGAACAGAATCATCGCGATCTGGATGCCGCCGATTCCATCAGTGAGGGCGTGGTGGAACTTGCAGATCATGGCCGCGCCACCGTTTTCCAGGCCGTCGATCAGCGTCGTCTCCCAGAGCGGGCGGGCCCGGTCGAAAGCCTGCATCTCGGCCAATCGAGCCATATTCAACACATCGTCGAGCGTGCCGGCCCCGGGCGCACCCACTCGCCGGATGTGGTAGTCCAGGTCGAAATCCGTGGCGTACTCCCAGCGAGGCGGGCCCGGCAGCGGCGACGCCACAACCCGTTGCCGAAACATCGGGATTTTCCGGCTTACCAGGTCCAATCGTTCGCGCACCTCGCCCCAGTCCGGGGTGTGCTCGAGCAGCACGACGCTGACGACGGTTGATCGCAGCCGTGGATCGCTTTCCATCGCCCAGGTGAAGGCGTCGGTATTGCGCATGAATTCGGTCATAGTTTGCTCCCGAGATCAAACGTACGACGAATAACGCCCAAGGTCAGCAGCTCACTGGGAAGTAAGGACTTTGGTCCCTACACATCAGGTCCAGTGACGTCGCGGGGAGGGCAGTTGGTCCAAGTTGCGATAGAGGCAACGACGTCAGGGCGCTTGCGGGTCAACTACTTGGAACAACTCAGTGTCCTCGGGAAGACCCTTGAGCTGATGAAGCCGACGGCTGCAGAATCGAACACCAGAACCCGCTGACAGATCCCGGACGGTGCGACTGCTCAGCACTTCGCCTGGCCCCGCCATCGCGCCGATTCGTGCCCCGGTGTGTACCGCTAACCCACTCCACTGGTCGCCGCGTCGTTCGCATTCGCCGGTGTGAATACCGGCACGTATCGGAATGCCGCGCGCGGCAAGAGCCGGCACCAGCTCAAGCGCGCAGTTCGCCGCTTTGGTTGGCGTGTCGAACAACGCAAAGATGCCGTCGCCGGTGTGGTTCGCCCGGATACCGCTGTATTTCAACAGGATGTGATCGACCAGGCTGTCGTGATTGTCGAGCTGATGACGCCAATGCTCATCGCCGCTTGCGGTCAGCTTTTCGGTCGAGCCGACGATATCGGTGAACAGGACCGTCCGAAGAACTCGTTCCTCGGCCGGGACGTCGGGCGTCTCGACGATGAACCGGAGCACTCTTTCGGTCAGTTCAGCGATGATATCGAAGCCATTATGTGGGCCGGGCGCCAAGGAATGAAACTGGGCATCGGGGATCGCCGCCGCCAGTGCAGCAGCGGCCTCGATCGGCACGAGCCGATCTTCAGGCCGCGCAAGCACCATCGTTGGTGCACGCACACCGCTTAGCACGGAACGTACATCGATTTGGGTGAGGGCTCGCCACCACAATTTCGCGGTGGTCGGACTGGCTATCGACCGTTGCAGCTTTCCGAACATCTGCCGAATCCCCGGCGTTTCAGCCATCGCGCCGAAATACAGTTCAGCCAACGCACCTTCACCCCAACGCCGGTCAATCTCGTCGATCTGCGCCTCAATCTCACTCGCGGTGAAGCCCCAGGGGAAGTCGGGAAGCTCTTGGGCGAAACGCGCGGCGGTTCCGTAAAGGCCAAGTGAGTGGACTCGGTCCGGATAAGTGGCCGCGAACAAGAGGCATACCGCGCCTCCTTCGCTTGACCCCAGGATGGCCGGCCCTGCTCCACCGACGGCATCGACCACCGCCTTGAGATCATCGACACGCTCGTCCAACGAAAGAATGTGTGTAGTGGGATCGGACAGGCCGGTGCCACGGCGATCCCAGATGACGAACTGCATGGCCTGCGACAGCCGCTCGATGAGCGGCGCATAGGGACTGTCCGGTCCGTCGATGGTGTCGACGTTGTTGACAACCCAACCGGGTGCCCAGATGACGATGGGACCTGATTCGCCGAAAACCCGGTATGCCAACCGCACGTCGCCGTTGCGCGCATAGCGCACCGGACTGTCCTTCACGACGACATCCTGACACTACGGTGGCCAAATAGGCGCCAGATTGAATCGCGTAGTCCTGGTGGCCAGGGCCGGGATCGAACCGGCGACCTTCCGCTTTTCAGGCGGACTTGCGCCCGCGTGAAGTTATTTGCGCTGGTCGGACTAGACGTGGGGCCTGCAATCGGACGTGTTGGATCAGCTCGTCTGACCCGTTGGCCCCATGAACATGGCCCCTCTTGCTCATTCGCTGCGGCCGCCGTCATCGGCGCCGGCCTCGATCGGTGTGGACGCTGTGCTGAGCGCGGAGTCGAGTGGCGCGGTCCGGGTTTCGCTCTGTTCGGGCATGCCGCGTGAGATGACGATCGATCCCACCATCATGGCGACAGTGCTCCATGCCCGTCGGTCCCGATCAGACTGGTCACCGTCGAGCAGGCAGCCGATCCGGACTACAAGCGCGGTCATCTTGCGCTCGTAAGCCTCTTGCACCGCGGGTTGCGCGCGTGAGACGTCGGCACTCAAGGCAGGCATGACGCAGCCCGCAGACCACGGCATCGAAGATGAGCGACACGCGCGTCTGCGGGCACTGAGCCGGTCGGTCGGTACCGCTGACGGGGTGCCCGGTCACGGGTCGGTGTCGGTTGCTTGTCAATTGTGCTGTCACTCGCGGCGCGGGCTGGCCAGGTCAGCGCACCAGCCGCACACTGCGGGGTGTCTGCAACTTCACAGCCAAACCACGGGGAGCGACCACCATGCAGACCGACGCACACAACATGGGCCGCGAAGAGCGCCGCGCGCTGCTTGAGCAGCGGCGCGCAGCCGTCGCACGCCAATTGCGGCGTCTGGCAATCGAATTAACGGACCTCGACAGACAGCTTGACGAGATCGAGCAGTCGGAGCGTTGACTAAAGTGCAACCTGGGGCTCTGCACGCTGGCTGGCCCCCTATTGTCCGATAGCGCCGCCGCAACTGGAAAAGATGGTCGCCTGACGGTGGGTAAACCGCGACAGCTAAAACTACTCGGCGACCAATTGGTCGCTGTCGACGAAAACCAGACCGCCCGCGTCGAGCGCCACCGCCCATCTCCGCGCGGGGCCAACTATCTGGTTCTCACCGATATCCACTGCGTGCCCCGCCAGATCGCCGAAATCCTCGACCACAGTCCCCCCGACCTCGCCGTCCGTCCCCGGAGATACACGCACCCGCACATTCACCGCCACGCGGCTATCGCCGGTATCGCCAGCCGTCCCGCTAGCGTCTTTCATGCGTCTTTTCATGCGTCGTCACCCTAGGCTGTGCGCGTGAAAATAGTGACGCAATTAGAGCACGACCAGCTAACGCCGTCCGGGCCTATGCGTCCATGACCACCACCTCGCCGCACCGGCTCCCCCTACCAGGCTCATGGCATCGACTAGGCCCGCAGATTGACGATCCGGCTCAATCCATGGGTCCCAGCGCTGGCTGCGATTCGGGTCGTCGACGCCCTCGGTGGCCAGGCCATGCCGAGCCTTAGGCTTGGTTGGTGGCCTCCGGCCCAGTCGACACGCTCGCCCACATGCTAGTCAGCGCCTTGAACGAGGCTGCAATGCTCATCGGTCGGTCAGCAAACCCGAACAGCACACGTAACGACGCGATGCGGGCACTTAACCGGATACTCGCCGGGATCGCCGGGAAACCCTAGCCGCCAGCCAGTTCCGCTCGGTGAGCGCAGAACGGCTCGGGGACGAAACTCAACCTCAACCCGTAGCTCCTGACCGCTGACGCCCGACCGCTGACATCTCGAACCTGCTACCACTTGACCCTCAGTCATAACAAAGGCGTTCGCACATGCGTGCGGCTGTTCGGCGCTCGGTGAGTCTGCGCAGGTCACAAGCATTTCTAGCTGACGGCGCCGTGATGGGCCTCAAGCCCCCACCCCTGCCGAACACCGGGGTCACACGTGTGCCGATGGCCGAAGTCAATGCCGCCCGTGTTGTATCGGAATGAGCGCCGCGAGCCGCCGAGTCGTGGAGCGGCCGAGAGGTTGGCCCGGCCATCTGGCCGCCGCCGTATACATTAAATACCGCAACATCAAAGGCGATCCGTTGTGGGCATTCGCCGCAATCTCGGGGCCGGGCCGCGGATAATTCAGGTATGTCGGAGCGCGCGCCGACTTCGGCAACGGTTACCAGGCTCGCGGGGTGCTGCCTGTTGGCCGCGCTGCTGGCGGCGGCATTGATGTTCCCAGTCGCGGGCGGTATTGGGCTGTTGTTCAACCGCGCTTTCGAAGTTGTCGCCGACGAGTCCGCACAAATCCTCGAAGGTGACGTCCCGCAGGTCTCGACGATGGTTGACGCCGCGGGAAACCCGATCGCCTGGCTGTATTCCCAGCGGCGGTTCGAGGTCCCCACCGAGCAGATCGCCAACACGATGAAGCTGGCAATCGTGTCGATCGAGGACAAGCGGTTCGCTGAGCACAACGGGGTGGACTGGCCGGGCACGCTGACCGGCCTGTCCGGCTACCTGTCAGGCAACCTCGACACCCGCGGGGGATCGACCATCGAACAGCAATACGTCAAGAACTACCAGTTGCTGGTGACCGCGCAGACCGACGCCGAGAGGCGAGCCGCTGTGGAAATCACACCCGCGCGCAAACTGCGCGAGATTCGGATAGCGCTGACCCTCGACGAGAAGCTCTCCAAAGCAGAGATCCTCACCCGCTACCTCAACTTGGTGTCGTTCGGCAACGGCGCGTTCGGTGTGCAGGATGCCGCTCAGACCTACTTCGGCGTCAACGCCTCGCAGCTGAACTGGCAGCAGGCCGCGCTGCTGGCCGGCACGCTGAAGTCGACGAGTGCGCTCGACCCGTACACCAACCCCGAGGGGGCACTGCAGCGGCGAAACGTGGTGCTGGACACCATGGTCGACAATCTCCCCCAGTACTCCGACGAATTGCGTGCCGCCAAAGCCGAGCCACTGGGCGTGCTACCCCACCCGAATGAGCTGCCCGGTGGCTGCGTCGCCGCCGGCGATCGCGGCTTCTTTTGTGACTATGTACTGGACTACCTCGCGCGGGCCGGCATCAGCAAGGAGCAGGTTGCCCGCGGTGGTTATCTGATCCGCACGACGCTGGACCCCAAGGTGCAGATGTCGGTCAAGGAGGCCATCGACAAGTTCGCCAGCCCGACACTCGACGGCATCGCCAGCGTGATGAGCGTGATCAAGCCCGGCAAGTATGTGCATCCGGTGATGGCGATGGCCAGCAACCGCACTTATGGCCTCAACAGCGACGCGCGCGAAAAGGTGCAGCCGCAGCCCTTTTCGCTCGTCGGTGATGGGGCAGGCTCCATTTTCAAGATCTTCACCACGGCGGCGGCGTTAGACATGGGTATGGGTATTAACGCTCAACTGCAGGTTCCGGGCTTCTTTCAAGCCAAAGGCTTGGGCAGCAGCGATACGCCCGGCTGTCCGAAGGAAACCTGGTGCGTGGCAAATGCAGGCCGCTACCGGGGTTCGATGAACGTCACCGATGCGCTGGCCACCTCACCGAATACCGCGTTCGCGCGACTGATCCAGCTCGTCGGGGTGCCGCGGGTGGTCGACATGGCGGTCCGGCTGGGGCTGCGGTCCTACGCGATTCCGGGAACGGCGCGCGCCTACGATCCGATTGGCAGTGAAAGCCTGGCCGATTTGATCAAGCAACAGAACATGGGCTCGTTCACTTTGGGTCCATTCCAACTCAACGCGCTCGAGCTCTCCAATGTGGCGGCGACCCTCGCGTCCGGCGGCATGTGGTGCCCGCCGAGCCCGATCGACAAGATCCTCGACCGCAAGGGCAACCAGGTGTCCGTGACCACCGAGCGCTGTGACCAGGTGGTGCCGAACGGACTGGCGAACACGCTCGCGAACGCCTTGAGCAAGGACGATCAGGGCAGCGGCACCGCAGCGGGCTCGGCCGGCACGGTGGGTTGGACCCTGCCGCTGTCGAGCAAGACCGGCACCACTGAGTCGCATCGATCGTCGGGGTTCGTCGGCTTCACCAACAACTACGCGGCGGCGAACTACATCTTCGACGACACCGACGCACCGTCGGGCATCTGCTCATTCCCACTGCGCAGGTGCGGCGGCGGTGACCTGTATGGCGGTAGCGAGCCCGCTCGCACCTGGTTCGAGGCGATGAAGCCTATCGCCACCGATTTCGGCGACGTGCATCTGCCGCCAACCGATCCGCGCTACGTCGACGGCGCGCCGGGCGACCGGGTACCCGATGTATCGGGCCTGACTGTGGACACAGCGCGTCAGCGGCTTAAGAACGCCGGTTTCCAGGTCGCCGACCAGCCCACCTCGGTCAACAGCTACGCACCCTATGGTGCCGTGGTGGGGACCACCCCGAGCGGTCAAATCATCCCCGGGTCGATCATCACGATCACCATCAGCAACGGGATTGCGCCGGCACCGCCACCGGCTCCGGTGCAGCGCGGGCCGATTGTTGCGGCTGACGGTCCAAGCGAACCAGCCCCTCCCCCGCCGCTGGTAATCCAGATCCCTGGGCTGCCGCCGATCACCTTGGGAGCGCCACCGCCGCCTGGACCACCTGGCTAGAAAATGGCCCCCGGAGGGATCTCCGAGGGCCATTTCGGCTGGTAGCGGGGACAGGATTCGAACCAGCCCGCGACCTCTGGGTTATGAGCTACGCACCAGGGGTTTTTGAGTGTTCGTATGATCTCATTTGTGCAGGTCAGCAGGCGTCCTGTGTGTCCACGGTCACGTAATTCCCCAGGGGTAGCTGTCAGGTAATTCCCCAGGTTCGGGCGCTGCTGGATGTGAGGGTAGCTGGGTTGGCGGTCGGTGTCAGGTGGTGGCGGCTCCGGGTCGTTTCCGGGGCCGGTAGGACGGGCCGTCCATGAGCACCAACGGAACGCAAACGGTCTTGAGTTGACACTCTCACCGGGCGTCGGTGTGGTGACGGGTTGGCTGGTGGTCCTGTTGGGCCGGCTGGGTGGGGTGGTGGTGGGTCTAGTGCGACGCGCAGCCGGATCTGGACGTGCCAGCCGGTGACTCGGACGTCTTCGATGAGCAGGCGCAGTAGCTGTTGTTTTTGGGTGTCGTCGAGGGTGTCGATGACGGCGTGGATGCGGGCGGCGAAGTCGTGGACGCGGTTGCGGAGTTGGTTGTCGCGGGCGAGCGCGGTTCGTTCGTCGGCGAGGCTGGTTCGCTTGTGCTGCAGCTCTTTTCGGCGGGAGGAGACTTCGGTGGCGCGACGCTGCATTTCGGGCAGTTCGATGAACCCGCCCTGGTAGAGGTCGATGAGACGGCGCCGTTCGGTGTCGGCGGCCTCGATTTTGCGGTCCAGTCGGGCCAGTTCGGCGCTGAGCAGTTCGTCGTCGGGGATCGGGGTGTGCAGGGTGACGGCTTGTTCGCCGGCCAGCAGCTGCTCGGGGTGGGTAATCGCAGCGCGGATGTGCTCGAAGACGAACGTGTCGAGCGCGTCGGCGCGGATGTTGCGTTCGGGGCAGCGGCGGGATTCGCCGCCGGCGCGCAGGGGGTCGTGGTTGCGGCAGTAGTAGTAGCGGTGCCAGGTGCCGTTGCGGCCGCGCACGCCCCCAATGCGCCGCGAAGCAGCCGGTGGCTTGAAATTCTTGAGTGACTCAAAATGGCCGATAAACAACAGTGAGGCAGCATATGCCTCAACGCTGATAGCATGAAACTCCCTCAACCAACCAAAGGAAAATTCATGAACAAATCTGAATTGATCGAAGTCACCGCAACCGAAGCAGACATCAGCAAGGCCGCCGCCGGAAGAGCACTGGATGCTATCCTCGATGCAGTCGTCAAAGCGGTTGCAAAGGGCGACACTGTCACCCTCGTAGGTTTTGGCACCTTCAAATCGTCCAAGCGTGCAGCACGCACTGGCCGCAACCCGCAGACCGGCGCCGAAATCAAGATTGCAGCGTCGACCGTACCGCGCTTCACGGCTGGGGCTGGCTTCAAAGCTGCTGTCGCAGGCAAGAAAGCCGCGAAGAAGAAGTGATGTAATCAGGGCAGGCGAGGCAAGGACATTGCCACGCCTGCAAATCAATACAAGGCTTCGCGTTGTTACTTGCCAGGCCAGAGATCCCAATCCCAGTCGCTACAGGGGTGAATGTTTTTCAACGTTGCATCAGCGTACATTTTTTCTCCACACAAGCCCGTTTTCTAGCGCGATCAGAGGGCGATTTAGTTAATAACAAATTGCTAGGACATGGTTCAGCTTTGGCCGAGATCGCTGGCCGTCAATAGTGTACCGACTTGATTGATGCCAGTCATCGCCTTCCGAAGTTCACATCAGATCAACCCTAAACCTCAACAGGCAAAGCCACATCGGCCTTCTCAAGGATATATCGCTCGTATTGAGCCATTGGGTCCCTTGGCCTTCGACACTGATCACTGTGTAATGCTGGCTCGTCTTAGGGGCAGAGCGTCCCAGCGATCACGGTCTGCAGTAACACATGCAGTAACATCCGACCATAAAACCAACAATCCGTTGTTTAGTGAGACATACAGCTGTCAATTCGGACTCCCTCCTCTCCACCACCAGATAATCCAGTGAAGTCCACCTGTGACTGGAACCATAAAACTGCACCAAATGCAGACATATGCTTCCAAAATCGAAGTGCAGACATATGCTTCGACGAAAGCCAGCATAGACCATTGAAAATGCCCGACCGTCCGTCGGGCATTTTTTTGTCTGGTGCGTATTCCGGCCCGACTGACCACCTATTCCGGTATTCGTTGACCACCTACGTTGTTCGCGCTGGAAAATGACCGCTTCCGGGAGAATATTTCGACAGGGGGCTTTAGTCTGAAGCCGGCCAGAAGCGGAGGTACAGGTTGAGGTGACCGGACGTCTCTTGTTCGGCCGAAGCGGCCGGTGGCGCTTATAGCAAATCAGGTCTGCTATATGCGGTAGACCGGCCGTTGACCAGAAATCTGGCCGTATGACTGCTCAGCGTAAAACGCTACTCACCGACCCTGATCCGACAGTGGCGAAAAAATGAAAGCCGCCATTCGCCTCAGGTGTGAAAAAAGAAGCGGCCATTCGAGCCTAGAAAATAAATGGGAACTGTCGGCCGATGTCGTTTACGACCGTCGGCAGCATGATCTACTTTGGTTAGTGTTCACATCTCAAGCTTTGACCCATTCATGTCCCGCCACCTAGCCATTGCGCCAAGGAAGGCCAGACCCATGGCCATGAAGCTCCAAGTAGCGGGCTCCGGAACTGCTGCGGGAGCCACGTCGAAGTAGGTCGTGCCGCCGCGGATCGGGTCGTAGTTAGCCAGAAAACCTGTGGTCAGCGGGCTGGGAAAGGCGCTTCCATCGAGAGCTAATGTGACATTGCCGGAGGAAAAGTTGAGGTCGTTGAAGACCATCCCAGGGACGCCGGGGCTGGCTCCCTGAGTCGTGGCCACATTGGGGTTGAAGTAAACCGTGATGGTGTCGTTCGCGTTCGGGTCCGCGTTCAGGTCGATGCGCAAGGCGACAAATACGGGGACTCCCGATACGATCGGAATGGAAGACTCGGAATAGGGGGCTGCATTTCCTGGTGCTGCATCCTCCACGCCCCAATTGCTTTGAGTGCCCAGGGGTCTGCCAATATAGAAATTCCCATTCATGGCGTCCAGCCGGACATCCGCAGTGTTCTGGGCGAGAGTCCCATCAAAACTGAGCAAGAAGCTGAGCCAAAAGGTGGAGCCATTGGGCCCCAACGGGGAAAGGGTGCGGATGGCATTCGTGCCAGCCAGACTCGACGGGTACGAATTGGGCGCGGTTACCGGATGTCGATCAAGGGAGGGTATGACAAGCTCCCGGGCGCAACGTTGTATTCGGCGGGGGCGACCCATGAACCTGCCCAGCCGGTGCCTCCGTTTTGACCATCGAGCGGACCCACCGGATAATTGAAATCCTCAAAGAGGGTTTGGGTAGCGGAAGCGAGCGGCGACACTGCGAACGACAAGACGGAAACGCACAAAATATATCGCAAGTTCATTTTTAACCCCTAAGTGTAGATAAGGTGCTGGCCTACAATGCCGGATGAGATTTCCAGCTAATAAGACGTTAGTCTGACCACACGCAGTAGGAATACAAGCAGTCACATCACAAGCGGACGGGTGTAAATTCAAGCAATATTAGTGCCAAAAAATAAATTACAAGGTATTCAGCAGAGTAGGCACCGTCTCGGGTGTGCTCAAGAGTAAGCTGGATGGAGTGTAAAAATTGTCGACAATTTCTCTCGCATTTTGTTAGTACCATCTCGCGAAACATCGAGGGTGATGCAGATGCGTTGTTAGTCACAGCCGAAGCTATAAACCTCGCATGGTTGAATGTGTGTCCATCCAGCCCCAAGTCAAATTGCATGGCAACCTCAAGCGAATGACCGGTTCGGAGCTAACCCCGAACTGAATGTCGGCTATGGAGCAATTTTCCAAACGACACTTCATGGACGAGAGAACGCATACGCATATTGCCAGAAAGCCGCCATCCGCGGCGCGGTAACACAATCAGACTCCCATCAACAACGAAGGAGTCTGACATGGAATCCAATCCAACTCGGGAACCCTGGAACAAAGGCAAGCTGGTCGGCCAAAAGCCGCCACTCAAGCCCAAGGACATCTGGGCCATCCGAATCCACCTGCAAAACGAACACCAGGTTCGTGACCTGGCCATGTTCAACCTGGCGATCGACAGCAAGCTGCGTGGCTGCGATCTGGTGAACCTGCATGTTCGGGACGTGACGCACGGCAACCAGATATTGCCCCGTGCGATGGTCGTGCAGCGAAAGACCCAACGTCCGGTGCAGTTCGAACTGACCGAGCCGACCAGGTCTGCTGTCTCGGCATGGATCGAAAAGGCGAATTTGAGGCCGGAGCACTATCTGTTCCCCAGCCGCCTGGCGAAATCGCCCCATGTTTCTACCCGCCAGTACGCCCGGATCGTGCATCAGTGGGTTGCTGCCATCGGCCTTGATTCGACGGTCTATGGCACGCACACCATGCGACGCACCAAGGCAACACTGATCTACAAGCGAACCAAGAACCTACGGGCCGTCCAACTCCTGCTCGGCCATACCAAATTGGAGAGCACAGTTCGATACCTTGGGATCGAGGTGGACGACGCACTGGAAATCTCAGAGCAGACCGAGATCTAGCAGCGGGAGAGTCGGCCGTACGCCAAGCCCCTTGATAGGTTTCGTGCGGCCGCTTTCGGGCATGATGTCGTATGCGTGCAGTCGGCCACTTTCGGTCGTTCAAAGACTGCTATGAGCGTCTGAAACCCTGATTAACTGGCCATTCTTTACCTGTCGTAAACAGGCACTGATCTGGCAATGTCCATTGTCTGTGTTTCCAAGATTAAAAAAAGGGAGCTACCGCTCCCATATTTTATTACGCCATACCCACTTAAGTCCTGGCTTGCTTCCTGCGTCGTGCGATGACACCAACCAGACTAACCCCGGACAGCAGCATGGCCCAGTTGGCCGGTTCGGGAACGCTCGCCACTGCGGTCGTGATCGATGTCGGCGCGAAACATGAGCGCTCGTGGACGGCACTCCCCCGACGAAGTAAGTAAAAGAACCGTAACTGTGGCTGGCCAACGAACCGGTACTGAAACTTTGATCGACCGCCAGTGGCATCACGCCAAGGCCCCCATACACATCCGTGAGCAGCTCGACGCTTATCGAGCTGCCGCCACTCCCGGACGAATCCCACGCCACTTGGTTCTGCCTGGACTGCCCGCCCGTGATCAGGGCTTGAGTGGAGCCCACGAAGGTCCCGTTAATGTGCTGCGATTGGCCGCCGATCTCGATCGTGGCGCCCAGCGAGGGCGTCGGCGCGGGATAACTGGAACCACCATACACAGCAACCTCAGTCGGGGATGAGATGGTCAGTGCGCCGGGCATGCCGGTATCGAAAGTATAAACGGCGTTGAAGGGGTCTCCGGTCAGGTCAGCGCCGGCAACGCCGAAGAGGCCAGCCTGGTCGAGACCGAAGGACACCGTTCCACCAACGGTCACGGTCACTATCGCCGAGTACCCCGGTACGGGGACGGCGGCCATAACAACACCCACGATCAGACCACGGATAAGGTAGCGTATTCCCGCCACCCCCGCATTCGCTCTGCGCACAAAGATCGGCAGCCATTTTCGTCCTCTCATCGCGATCACCTCCGTCCAAGTTGCCTGATTACATGCACTTCTCTTTTGCATAGCACACACTGGTGCTTTCGAAAACCGTGTCAGTAAACATTTATATAATGAATCATTTCGCCATCGGCACATTTGGCGTCACACCCCCATTACTTGGGCCGGGACGCGTGGTTCGCGCCTTTGTGCAACTCCTGACGACCAGGGTCGCAATTCGCCGATTCGGGCCCCGTCAGCCTGCCCTGGCAGTCTTGACTGTCAGGTCTCTGGGGGGTCGCATATAGCAGGGTAAGTGTGTCGCCGTCGCTAATGCCGACCACTTTTCCGGAGATGTTGTCGGCGTGGATTGCCGTCGTTCGAGCTTGTCCGCCGACAAGTCTGGGCCAAAGAATCTGTGCGGCCGCTTACCGAAAAACGCTTCTAACCCTTTCGACCCGTTGCAGCCGTAGGCGATTTTCCGACCGAACGACCGATCCACTCCAGTCACCGGCCGTTCGACGGCGTCGAGGATAAAATCAAAGAGCCGAGGAAAGCTTACAATGCTCCCTGGATACTGCATATCGGTTTCAGCAGCATCACTCTTGCAGAGCCGCGTGTTGCGCACCTCGCTAATGCTAGACAGCAGAGTGGGAAGCAACTCGCGCGGAAAGTCCCCTACAGATGCATCATCACTCGAAAGCCATCACCATAGATCGCCGCGCCCAGTGACCGAATACCGGGATCTAAGCGGACGGCGCTGAGGAGAAGAAACTCGCGCAGGCTGTTCGTATTCGGCGGCATGACGAAGTTGAACGGAGCGCAGAACAGCGAGCAATCGTCCAGGCCGATTGTCCGGCTGATGCAGCCCTGCACCTTGAAGCTGTAGGTGCGGCCGGCAATCGCGGGGGCTGCGGTCCACACACCCGTACTGCCGCGGGAATTCACCTCCACTGTGCTCCAACCGTGCGGCAATTCGCTCCACATGAAATGGTAAAGATCGAATTGCGGACTACCGGACCAATGTACGTCGATGCGGCCTAGGTCATGCAGGGTCGCTTGGCGGGGCTCAATGGATCCGATTGACGGCGTCGGCGGCTTGGGCCGTGGCTGCGGGTCGGGCGGCGACTGGGTCGTGAACGGCACCACGGTGCATGCCGCCTGCCAGTCCATGTCGTTCATTTGATCGTCAAGCTGGCCGTTATCACCCTTGTTGCGCGGGCACAGGTGGATGAGGAAGGCCGTGCCCGAGGCCAATTCGATCGACTCGTTGTAGGTGTTCTCCGGCGGCGAAATGTCCACCTGTTCGACAAAACTGCCGATGCCGCCGCTGACCCCGCTGGCATATATCTGCACGATGTCGGGAAGAAGGCCGATTACCTTGAAGTCGATCCGCACCGATGCAGGCGAGGTTAGTGGCTTCACCTGGAAGATATTCTGCACCAAGATGTTCGTCGCCATGCCGCTTCCTGGTCGCGCTACGCCAATGCGCGCAGGTAGGTGATGGGTCGGCCGTCCACCTGCAGCCATCGCACGCCGCGGCTCAGGTCGAGCGAATGCGATGCGCCATAGAGCCTCAAGCTTAAAGTGCCGAGCGGTGGCGGGCTGAACTGGTAGTTGGTGCGGAAGAAGGCGTAGACCGGCAGGCGCTGGCCATTGTCCTTCATGTCGACGTTGTGCTGCACGTCGATGCGCTCGGCCGTGGTCCGCACCGAAAAACGCAGCATCACGTCGTCCGCAGCGTCCAGCGTAGTGTTTGGGTCGTAGACCCGGATCGTCACATCATTGCCGGATTGCTGGTAGCCGTAGGCCAGCACCTGGTGGCATTCGCCCAGGTCGCTTGGCCGAAGCGACTTCACGCTCACCAGCCCGAGCGGACTTGGGTGCCCGGCCAACAGGTCGTCACGAATCATCGGGAACTCAATCACCGCCATCACGTAGGCGCGGCCATTGGCTAGGCCCTCCGGGTTGAGCACGTTCTCGTCGGTATCGGGGTAGGCCGGGTCCATCAGCTTCAGGTACATCGTCACGTCGTCGATGTCGAAGGTGTCGAACAGGCGATTGACGATGTGGATGAATAGGGGGTCTTGCTCGCCGGCCGGCGCGGTCGTGGTCTGGGGGATTATGCGCGAAGCCTGGTAGTGGTCTCGCACCGTGTAGACCATACCGCCGCATAGCCCGTTCTTTGCGTTGCCAAACTTCCAGTCGAGATCCGAACCACGAAGCGGTGGCAGCGAGTTAGGCGCGTTGTCCCAGTGGTTAACGAACTTGAAGCCGTTTGTCGACGGCCCGAAGCCCGGCACGAAATGTAGCACCGAGACACGCAGGAAGACGTCGATGTGCGCGTCATTGCCGTCGCCACCGGTGTGAAACACCTCGAAGCCGTTGTCCGTGAACTGGTGATAGCTGTTCACGCCGTCGAACGGGTTGTCCCAGTGCACGTAGATCGTGGCTGCATCGCCGAAGTGATAGCGCACCGAGCCTTCGGTACCTGTTATGAAACCGTCCGATTCGGAGCGGAATTCGCCTACCGATTGCGCGGCGATGCGCGACGGCGGCTGCCAAGGGTCGATCCATTGCCCGTGCGGCAGGTCGATCTCGGGTTTGATCAGGTCAAACCCGGTCTCGTTGTGCAGGGAAATCGCAGTGCTTCGGGCGGCCATTTGCGTGCTCCCGTCATTGCAGCGCAATCAGGATCGCGATCTCGCCAACGCCTGCGGACAATGGCTGCAACGCCTTGCCGATAACTGCGCCGAAGGCGTGGACGGGGTCGGCTGCCTTCATGGCGTGGCCCAACGTCGAAGAAGTCGTCAGGAGGTCACCAACAGATATGGGGTGTTCGCACGCGGTCGCCTTGCAATAGACCTTGCCGACGAGTGCAATGGGTTGTCTGTTGTTTGTTGAGCCATCTTGGCCGAGAAGGATCCCAGGCTTGTAGTCCCCCGCGCCAGATACGACACCTGCGACCCGGCGGTCATATTCGAGGTGGCAGGGACTCAACTTGCCTTCGTCATCGACGACCATGACGCTGCCGGCAGCGATCGCTACTGGTCCGGCGATATCGAAATTCTCGGCACAGTCGGCACCAACGAGAGAGACATCAAAGCACGTGATCTTCGTATTCGGCCCGCCGAAGATGTGGCCTGTCTTTACAAACAGGTTGCCGTCATTGATGACAACACTGCCGTTGATGTCAGATGGACTTACGGCCGGGTCCTTCGGATTCGGCCCCTTGTTTACCACCAGTGCACCATTGAAGACACCGGAAAAGGTGGCGCCTTGGCCAAATATTGCAACGTCGTTGTCGCTGAACGCCGATAGTCCTTGGCCGTGGCCGCTAGTTGCCAGCACGCCAGTGTTCTTGTTGCTTTGACCCACAGCGCCGAGGCCGGCGTCGCTGAAGCCGCTGACTCCACGTTCGGGGCCATTTCCCTGAACGCCCGTGCCCTTGGCGCTATTGTTCGACCCAAACACGCCCGCGGCGCCAGGCACATTCGTCACCGCGAGAATCCCGCAACCTTGCGGCGAGCCGCTGTTGGGGACGGGTTCGACCGTGGAATCGTTGATCGCCAATACGGCGTTGCCTTTGGAGTCGTGCGAGAACGCCTCTACCGCGTTAGCGTGGTTGCTGTGGCTGCGCACTCCTGCCCCGGATTCGCTGAAGCCGCTTACACCGGCCTCGGGCCCATTACCCTGCACGCCGACTCCCTTGACGCCGTTGTTGGCGCCGAATACGCCGGCCGCACCCGCACTCACGGTCAGCCCGAAGACACCGGCACCACCCGCCCCAACAGCGACATCGGTCGAATTGTTCCGACCAAACACGCCGGATTTTGCGCTGCTGGCGGTGAAGGCGGTAAGGCCGTCCTCCGTCTCACTTGCATTGAATTGTCCAGGCATTTAAATACCCCTCTCGCTACAAAGTTAAGTAAGTACCAGGACGATTTTCGTGCCAACCGACTTGGTAAAGAACCGCCTCAATCGCTGTGAAGGACGGAGGAAAGCGTACGATTTGCTCATCCTTAAGGTTCAAGCCGAGCGAGCATGGCAGCCTGCAGCGACCCAGGGCCGACTATCGCTAGCAGACTTGGCAGCCTGTCCGAGGGGCGCAGGCCCAGCGTGATCCGCACCGAGTAGCTGCTCGGTACCACGCCGCTCCCTCGCAGGTCGGACCAGTAAGCCGCCAGCCCAAGTGTCTGGGAAATGCCGGGCAGTTGTATGCCGCGTACATCGTTGATGTCGCCGATCTCTTGGCCGTTGTCGAGGCGAAAACCGCTGGAAGTATCAGGATCGCTGCAAGCCTCGACCATTTCGTGGCTAAGCACGGCCGGAATGCCGCCGCTGCTGTTCCAAAGCGACGCGACGGGACTGCCGGTCCAGGCCAGCGCGCAGCCATAACGTACGTCCTTGCCAGCATCGTCACTGAAATGATCGTGGAAGCCGAACGCATTGATCAGGTTCGCCTGCGAGAATACCGGCAGCGGATCCGCAAAGACGATTACCAAGTAGAGCGCGGCGTCGCCTATGGGCTCCATTTCACCGAGTTTCCGGGCGCTCTTGACCGCATCGATGATCTCGCTAGTATCGATCAAGCGCACCTGTGTGGTCAGGAACCCGCGGGGGTCGGGCCCGAGGTGACCAATGGGGTTCGTATCCATATGAGTTTCCACAAGGGCGGGGCGCCGAATACCACGGTATTGCACAAGTTCCGACACATACGGGCTTCGGAGTATCGCTCTGAACGCCCGTGTCACGGCGGGCTCATCGATCTCGCCGTCTACCCCAGGCCCTTGGATGAACCATCCGGGTCCTCGGAAAACCAGTACGACCTTCGCGCGGTCGATGACAGGGCCACTCCCGTCCTTCATGCGCTGTCCTCCAGGTTCATCAGGGTGCCTACGAACCGTACGTAAATAGGGATCATCTCATCGTCCTTTGTAGACGGGTTCTCTCAGCATTAGGTGACTAAATCAGCATCGTTTGACGGCGACGCCTATATGAAATCCCAGTCACGATCACACCGACACCAAAGAGCCACAAGTTAGAGGGTTCTGGCACAGCAGGCGTATTCCCAACTCCGGCTTCCACCTGGATGGAATACCCGGGGTGTGAAGCTAGCCATGTGGGATCGATATAGATGTTAGGATCAATGAAGACCGAGGTCGTCCCGGAGGTATAAGTACCCGATGGTGTAATGCTGCCGGTCAAACCGCCCTGCGCAGTCGCTGCGATGGTCATCAGAAAAGAGGAGCCTGCATTCTGCGTAACCTGGTAACCGTAGGATGAGGAATAGTTCTGATAATTGACCGGACCCTGCGCATCATATCCCCATCCGATAAAGAGGATTCCACCCCCGGAATTGAAACCCGCTGCCACGTAGGGGAGCGTGCCCGTGGTTCCCAAGTCAGCAACACCATTTGCGATATTGGTGCCATCGAGCCGTAAGAGAGATCCTGCCCGGTTAAAAAAAAGCGGCGAGTATCCAGCAGCACTGATGGTCCCGCTGGTGTTGCCGGAAAAATCAACGGGAACCGCCACGCCCGAGACAGGACCGTTAACATTCACCAAGTATCGATAGGAGGCCGTCGTAAACCCATAGGACCCGTTCGACGAGCCATTGCCATCGTTTCCTGTCGCAAACAAGGACAACGAAGGCGTGGGCTGACTCGAAATGGTAAAGCTGGCACTCGATGAATTCCCCTCTGGCCCAGTCACCACCCCAGAAGTGTAGGTGCCTGGGGCAGACGCCGTCACCGTAGGGGTTGTAATGGCCGGGTTGCCGTTATTGCCGGTGGTTGCCACGGCTTGACCGGAAATCGTAAAGGCGTGACCAGTAGCAGGAACAAGGCCCGCAACCAAGACCATCGCACCGAGAAGAAATTGCTTGTTGCTCCCGTAGGCAGAGTTCATTTAATGCGCTCCTGTTCAAGTTTGTCTATTTCTAACGAACCACACGTCGCATAAGAGGAAGCGTTATGTGGGGATTTTCGCGGATGTGGCAGTTCAAAGTTCCGCGGCCACTTCCCCTGACGACGCAGATGGCCATGAAGCTTGCAAGCATGAGCAACAAGGTTGAGGGCTCGGGAACATTGGCCGTGCCGACCAAGAGGGGATCGGCACTGGAATCACTGCTGACGCCACCGCCAAACTGGTTGTTCGCTGGCAGGTCGATAAGGAAGGCCGCGAGGATGGTGCCGGCAGGAAAATTGCCGATGCCGCCGAAGCTCATCTGTGCATCCGTTCCGGTCCCGAACTGAATGGGAACGCCCGCCAGAGGCGTATAAACGAAATAGCCGTTCGCACCTGCATCAACTGCTCTGGTTGCTGCCAGCAGATTGTCAAAGAGAATCGCCGGTCCTGAAGATTGTGAATCCCCCAGGTAATCCGTCAGGAAATTGGATCCAAGCGTCGACCACTCCGCAGGCAAACCCAGCGCTGGCGCTAGGCAGGACAGGTCGCAGCCTGCGGTGCTCCCACTTCCGAGCGTCGCGCTACCTTGGCTGACGGTGACATTGAAATTGAGTGTGGCGCCATTCGGCGTGTTATCCGGAATCAGTACCAAGGGCGTGACATTACTTTCGCTGAGTGCCAGACCTATATTCGGGTTTCGCGAAAGCGTGATGCTGGGCGGCAACACGGAAGGGGAGACGATCACTGGAGTTCCCCCGACCGTCGTAGTAGTGCAACCGGGGCACGAAACGATCAAGGTGGCTCTCGCCGGCAAAGCACCGACAAGAAAAGCGCAAAGCGCTAACCCAAGGGCCGTAATGAACTTGCCGACAACTCGTACGTTAGTTGGGATCATATCGAATACCTTTTGGCAGGATTATTTTCTGATCAGCAACCTAAATCAGCATTGCCTGATTGCGACGTCCATATGGAATCCAAGCAACGACCACTGTGGCTCCGCAGAGCCACAAGTAGGATGGTTCGGGCGGCTTCTCCATGACCGGAAACGTTAAAAAAATCCGACTGACTGTTCGATCCAGTCATGATGATTCCCTCTCATATGCTCGGCCCGATAAGAGTTGATACATGCAAGATCAAAGGAAAGAAGGATTTATTCCCGCACTCAATAAAAATAAAGTTGTGAGCGGAACCACAGATCGGGCTGGACAGCCCCGTCATTTCCCTTCCTGTATCAGTTCCGCAAAGTCACCTAGCTCCCGTGCATCGAGATCCGACACGACCCAATATTCCATGCCGTTGCGGGTCGTCCTGATTACGTTGAATCCGCGAACCGTTAATGCCTTGGTCTCCGGCGGTGTACTTACAGGCCGGACGAAGGTGGAGATCACATGCTGGCGTCGCCGGTAAACCAGGGCGGCGGTCGTCTGACCATCAATGACGTCACGGCGAGCACCGACAAGTTCGAACCCTTGCGCAGACAGATCCGGCACGGATGGCGCGTACGTAAGGTGAGCGGTAAGCCAGGGTTTTACCGTGTGTTGATCCGAGCTGGCCACATCAATGAGGCGATCGGTCATCATCGCCCGAATGTGGCCAGCCACTGCATCTTCAGCAACGCGCTCCAGCACAATCTGACGACTTGAACGGACTTCCACCACATTCGTCGTGATTCCCCAGGTGAGCAGCGCTGAAGTAAGGGCAGACGCCAAAGCCAGGCCCCAACGCCTCCGTTGGTGAATCACAGGGATAATTACGGGCTCGGGGCGGGGGCGTGTCTTTTCCCTGGAAGTTTCCGCTTGGGTAGATTTGATCAGTTTTGTCTTAAGGTTCTCAGGGGCAGCGTAATACTCTGCGCCCTCGCGGATCGCGGTCCGTAACGCCAGCTGCCGGTCCCAGGCAGATTTCAGAATGGGGTCGCGTGCCAGGTGTGCCTGCATTTCAATGCTTTTCTCGACATCCAGTTCACCGTCCAGGCCTGCATTGAGCCAAAGTTGATAATGATCTTGTTTCATCTTTGACCCTCCCGTACGGATGCCTGGGCTATGGCACCGAGGCCCTGGGCCAACAAATGGCGGGCGCGTGACAGTCGCGACATTACGGTTCCAAGAGGAATTTTCGTTATTTCCGCGATCTCTCGATAGGACAATTCCTCAAGTTCTCGCAAGATCAGAACTTCCCGGAAGGAAACTGGAAGCACGCTAATGGCTTCGTTCAGCAGCGCTCTCTCGGCATCGAGGATTGCCAATGTTTCCGGATTCATATCGGGGAAATCAAGCGTGGAGTCGACTTCCAATTCATTGTCCGAGATGTCATGCAACTCGGTTGGACGGTGTGCTTTCAACCACGCATACGAGGCATTGCGTACGATCGCGAGGAGCCAGGGACGAATATCTGTCCCGCGAAAACCATCGATAAATCGAAGTGCCCGGAGCATCGATTCCTGCACGACATCTTCAGCATCATTGGGGTTGCGTACCAACCAGCGCGCAAGGTTGTACGCGGCGTCCATATGCACCAGAATTTTCTCAAAGCGTGCCTGGTTTTCGTCCATGGGCTGTCTGTTTGGAAAATGCTCAGGCGGTTACGATCAGGCGACCATTCATCCCCTCGTGGCCATCGCCACAGAAGATGTCGCATAGAAAATCGAACGTGCCCACGGCTTCAGGAACGATGCGTAAGCGCGCCACCTGGCCTGGGATAATGTCAGTGCGAAGTTTCATTGCGGGCACGCTAAACCCCATGACCACCTCAGGCGCAGTCAATTCGATAATGACGGGTTCGCCACGCTTAAGCACGATTTCATTTGGCAGAAAAACAAATTTGCGTGCGATGACCGGGATCACCTTCTCGGCAGGCTGCGCAAAGGCCCGGCAAGCCGATTCCGATACTACACCTGCAATTCCGGCCAGAATGAAGCCACGTCGGGATAATTTCATGATTTACCCCCCTCCAACGGCCGTTCATCAATGGCAATCGTTTCCCCGGTGCCAACCTCGGTAACTTCCCTGAACCCCAGACCGCGAAACGGATGTTCTGCGTTCCATTTGACAGGTTCGCGTTTGGGCTGCGAGCCGGGTGCTGGCAAGGGAAAGATGAGCGAGTTGGCCGCATGATGGGCTATGTGGCCCGTCATGTGATGGTGTACTTGATGAATGTGGCCATAGAACACGGTGACGTTTTGATAGGGCAACAAAAGATCAATGGCCTGACTGCCATCACGAGTGGCCCAATCCCATTGCGGAGCAAGGTCGAAGAGCGGCCGGTGGGTCAATACAACCACAGGCGTATCCTTGGTTAAGGTGGCCAAGTCGGCCTGCAGCCAGGCAAGCTGTTCATCGCCGATGCGAGCGGCGGGGTCGGAAACATTGTCGAGTGCAATGAAGTGGACCCCGCGATAATCGAAGCTGTAATGAGTAGGCCCGAAGAACTCTTTAAAGGCCTCTCCTCGGTCCAGCGAGGCGTCATGCTCTCCCGGAAGAAAGTGGATGTTGCGTACGTTAAGGCCATCGACGATCGTCTTGAATTCGCGCATCCGGTTACGCCGAACCTGGGGGTCGTCTGTGGTGTGTGTGAGGTCTCCGGTGAAGACAATGAAATCCGGTGGCATGGCAAGTGCGTTGACCGCTGCGACTGCCCGCTTGAGTGTGGTTCCCGCTTCCGGATTGACCACTGGACCATTGAAGCCCCAATGGGCATCCGACAGTTGAACAAAGTGGAAATCTGACGTCGTTGATTTTCCGTAGCTCGCGCATCCCGCCAGAGCGGATGCAAAGACGACTCCGCCAAGCCCCGTCAGCTTCAGAAAATCACGCCGATTGACCGTGCCTTGCATGTTGATCTCCTGTGAGATGCGCGACCCGAATTGGGTCAATACATGCAAGATCACAGGACGGGAAGATTTATTCCCTAACACGAGGGAATCGAGGACCGAACGTCAGAAAGATGACGATGGCCACAGAACTGCTTGGTTTTTCAATAGTACTATCGACCCAAGGTAACAGGGGGGACGCCTCAATTTGAGAGCCATCCAAGTGTGTTTGGCAAGCAAGTATTCGATGGTGATTTATAACCAATCGCTCAGTTTGACTTGCCTCCACGCAAGACACCGAGACCCGCAAGGCCAATGACAACCAGCGAGAGCGAGGCGGGTTCAGGCACGGACGTCGGTGTTGCGACGAAGCCGAATAAGCCACTCGCGCTATCGGTATACCAGCCGACGAACTGACCAGAATTGTTGATGTCCGTGATCGTGGTCAAGTTCGCGCCCGGCACGTCAAAGGAAGTAAATGTCCCACCAAGATCGACAAATCCATGCGTCACATTGGCAGCGTCAACATAATTTCCTACGATCTCTCCGCTGTCATTGATTCCCCAGGCTTCCGTAAACGTCGCGCCCGGGAAAGCCACTAAGGTGATTACCCCACCCACATCGAGAAATCCAATGCTGGAGCTGTGTCCGGCATATACCAACCGACGATGTTTCCGGCGTTATTGATACCGGTCGCCTGACTTCTTACGTTTGAGGGGAGTACCAAATAAGTGAACGCACCCCCAGCCTCGCTGAATGCCTGCTGACCGAGTAGTGCACCTGTGCCGCTGAAGCCTACTGTTCGGTTAATACTATTGATGCCGAGCAATTCTGTAACGGCATTGCCGGGCGCGTCGACCGTGGAGAACGATCCGCCTTGGTTCATAAATCCATGCGTGGTGCCCCCGGCATCGATATAGAACCCCGCTGTGTTGCCGGAATTGTTAATGTCGAACACCTGCGTGCCGACCGAGCCTGGAAAGTTCATAGATGTGAAGCTGTTCGGCAGCGCAAGCGTGAAACCCTGCTGCGGGGTCCCGTGTGACCCTGTGATCGTGCTGGTGTCGTTGATTCCAAGCGCCAAGGTGTGGGTGGGATCGCCTGGGGAGATGATCGGCTGAATGCTGAACATCGGACTCGCCATCAGGGGTATGGGCATGCATGCCAGCACCAGTAACAGCATGGTTTTGACGGGCCTATGCATATCATTACCCCAGTTGACAGCAGATTATGCAGAGAAGCATATCCCGTTCCAAAAACAGAATAGGCTGGTTAATCAGGAACATAGCCAGGATCGCCAAAATCAGAAATCCAAGTATGTAAAGTATTCCGACAAGGGCTTATGGATCAGTCGCACTATGATTCATCATCGAGCACATGATGACCAAGTTAACAGAATGTCTGCTCCACTCCTGGGAGCAAAACGGTTATGAACGGGTCAATCCGGCAACGAATAGATAAGTTACTACTAAATAGCATCTAGCTACCGTACAGTTGGCTTCTGTTCGTTGCCAAATTGACCTTCTGTCAACATGCTGCACATGACTCCTCGGGTCACGGGTGTGATATGCCGTTTTGGAAAGCGGCCATCCAGCTTGAATCTCGAATCAATGACTGGTGTCCGGCACATAACAGACCTGAATTACTCAGAACGCCACCGGCAGCTTCGGCCGGATTCTGTTGAAAAACTCCCTGGATATTGCGGCTGATTTGGCTATGATTTCACCATCTGATGCGCGGGGAGCCTAGCTATGATGGGAAGTCAGACAGGCAGTCAGGATCGACTGTTTTACTCTTTCAACCTCGACGAACACATTCCCCAGAATCACCTCCTCCGCAGCATGGACCGCTGCCTCGACCTGAGCGAACTACGCCAGCACCTGGCGGATTACTACAGCCACACTGGCCGTCCTTCGACTGATCCCGAACTGATGATCCGCATGCTGATCATTGGTTATTGTTACGGCATTCGTTCTGAACGACGCTTGTGCGAAGAAGTCCATCTCAACCTCGCCTATCGCTGGTTCTGCCGCCTCGGCCTGGAAGATGCGGTGCCAGACCACTCCACCTTCTCCAAGAATCGCCATGGACGCTTTCGTGCCAGCGAGGCCTTCCGCTGGGTGTTTGACGAAGTGGTCCGCCGTTGCATGGCTGAGGGTCTCGTCAAGGGCGAGGGCTTCGCGGTGGACGCCAGCCTGATCGCGGCGGACGCAAGCCATCAGCACAGCGTGCAGACTGGAGAGGCAATCGACTGGACGAACCCGACACTCGGCAACCGTGCCGTGCGTGAGTATCTGGAAGCACTGGATGACGAGGCACTTGCCGAAGTGGTACCCCGCAAGACTTCTCTGTCTGACCCGCAATCGCGATGGACGGCTGCAACCGGCGGCATCGCCTTCTTTGCCTACTCAACCAACTACCTGATCGACACTTCCCATGGCGTCATCCTTGATGTGGAAGCGACGCCGGCGAACCGTACCGAGGAAGTCGCATCCACCAAGGTGATGGTAGATCGGGTAGAGGCGCGGTTCGACCTTACGCCCCAGCGGCTCATCGGTGACACTGCTTACGGGTCCGCGCAGCTGCTCGGCTGGATGGTCGGCGAGAAAGGCATCGAACCGCATGTGCCGGTCTGGGACAAGACCGAACGTAAGGACGACACCCTCTCCAGCAATAACTTCACGTGGAATGAAGCAGCCGACGAGTACCGCTGTCCGGAAGGACATGCACTACGAATCAACTGGCGTCCATTCAAGAACCCGCGTTCGCATGTCACGAAGGCTGACACCCTCATCTATCGGTCAAGCCAGGCAGACTGCAAGAACTGCCCAATGAAACCCAGGTGCTGTCCGAACACTGCAGTTCGCAAAATCACTCGCAGCATTCATGAAGCCGCACGCGATGTAGCCCGGCGTATCGCCACAACACCTGAGTACTTGCGAACGCGTTGCGAACGCAAGAAGGTCGAAATGCTGTTTGCCCATCTCAAACGCATATTGAAACTTGATCGACTCCGACTACGTGGACTTAGCGGTGCAAGCGACGAATTCACTCTGGCTGCTGCCGTCCAGAATCTGCGTCGTTTGGCCAAACTGACCGCGCAAGCGCCACCGATTGACGGGATAGGTGCGTCTGCATGACGCAAAAACAGCAGGATTAACAACAAAAGCGGGCGTTCAGACCCGAATGCAGGCATCGAAAGAGGCAAGCCCCCAAATTCCAACCTTGATGAAAGCTGATCGCGAGTGCGACAGCAAGTTTTTCAACAGAATCGCCGAGGAGCGGATGGTCGTGATTATTAGTCTGATCATT
>CAWIUP010000008.1:0-155725 GCA_963839345.1 uncultured Actinomycetota bacterium
CTGGCGAATTGACGTCGGCCGTCATTAACGTGGCGGCCAGATCGCTAGCAGCCCAAGGATTGTCGATCTTCGGAGACCATTCCGACGTGATGGCCGTGCGGCAAACGGGATTCGCACTCCTCGGGGCGGCCTCCGTGCAGGAGGCACACGACCTGGCGCTCGTTGCACAGGCGGCCACGCTGACGACCCGGGTGCCGTTCGTGCACTTCTTCGACGGATTCCGAACCTCGCACGAACTCAACACGATTGAGACGCTGTCGGATGACGACCTGCGGGCGCTGGTGCCCGACGAGTTGGTCTGGGCGCATCGCGGACGAGCGCTGTCTCCCGAGCGCCCCTTCATTCGCGGCACCGCGCAGAACCCGGACGTCTACTTTCAGGCTCGTGAAACGGTGAACCCTTTCTACGCAAGGGTTCCCGGTGCGGTCGAGGACCTGATGGCCCGCCTGGGCGAGCGCACCGGCCGCAAGATGCACACTGTCGACTACACCGGGCACCCGGAGGCGGAGCGCGTGCTGGTGCTGATGGGCTCGGGTGCCCAGACCGTCGTGCAAACCGTGCCCGCGCTCGCCGAGCGCGGGGAGCGAGTCGGGGTGGTGCAGGTGCGGCTGTATCGCCCATTTCCCGCGAGAGCACTCCTGGAAGCGCTGCCGGCGACGGTGCGCACAGTCGGGGTTCTAGACCGCACCAAGGAGCCCGGGTCGATCGGCGAGCCCTTGTATCTAGACGTTGTGGCGGCGCTCGCCGAGGCGCATGCCGATGGGGAGCGGGCCGTTATGCCTCGCGTTACGGGTGGACGCTACGGACTGTCCTCGAAGGAGTTCACGCCCGCGATGGTTGCCGGCGTGTTCGCCGAACTGGCTCGCGAGCAGCCCCGGCGGCGATTCACCATCGGTATCGACGACGACGTCTCCGGTACCAGCCTGGAGTACGACCCGTCGTTCGACATCGAGTCACCCGGTACAGTCCGGGCGATCTTTTTCGGGCTGGGTTCGGACGGAACGGTCAGCGCGAATAAGAACACGATCAAGATCCTCGGGTCCGAAGAGGGCATGCACGCCCAGGGCTACTTCGTCTACGACTCGAAGAAATCGGGTTCGCAGACCGAGTCGCATCTACGCTTCGGGCCGAATCCCATCCGGGCCCCCTACCTGGTCGTTGGAGCCAACGTCATTGGCTGCCACCAGTTCCGGTTTCTCGACAAAGTCGACGTGCTGGGTCGGGCTGCTCCGGGCGCAACGCTGCTGCTGAACTGTCGGCATCCGGCGGAGAAGGTCTGGGACGCTCTGCCCCGGCGGACCCAGGAACAGATCTTGGACAAGCGGATCACGCTGTACACCGTCGACGCCGGTCGAATCGCGCGCGAGGTCGGGCTCGCCGGGCGAATCAACATCGTGTTGCAGACGTGCTTCTTCGCGATCTCGGACGTGCTGCCGCGCGAACAGGCGATCGCCCGAATCAAGGAATCGGTGGAAAAGATGTACGGCGACCGCGGCGCCGATGTGCTGCGGCGCGAACTGGCCGCGGTCGACGCCGCGCTGGACGGGTTGCACCGCGTCGAGCTGCCGGGCCTGGCCACCTCCGTACGCGCGCCAGTACCGACGGTGCCCGCGAATGCGCCGGAGTTCGTGCGCGCCGTGACCGCGGAGATGATGGCCGGGCGCGGAGACGCCCTGCCGGTCAGCGCACTTCCGGTTGATGGCACCTACCCCAGCGGCACGACCGCGTATGAGAAACGCAATATCTCCGAACTGGTGGCGGTCTGGGATGCCGGGAGCTGTATTCAGTGCGGTAACTGCAGTTTCGTCTGCCCGCACAGCGTGATCCGGTCGAAGTACTACGACCAGTCCCGACTGGCGGGCGCCCCGGAGAAGTTCGACTCGGCGCCGCTGGAGGCCGTCGGGCTGCCGAACGCCCGGTACTCGCTGCAGGTGTACGTCGAGGACTGCACCGGGTGCGGCCTGTGTGTCGAGGCCTGCCCCGTCGTCATTCCCGGGACCACCGTGACCAAGGCGATCAATCTCGCTCCCGGCGAGCCGCGGTTGGCCGCTGAGCGAGACAACATCACCTTTTTCGAGACCCTGCCGGTCAGTAACCGGTCCCGGGTGGACTTCGGCACTGTGCGCGGCGCGCAGTTCCTGGAGCCGCTGTTCGAGTTCTCCGGCGCGTGTGCGGGTTGCGGTGAGACGCCGTACCTCAAGCTGCTATCGCAACTCTTCGGAGACCGGCTGATGATCGCCAACGCGACCGGGTGCTCGTCCATCTACGGCGGCAACCTGCCCACCACGCCGTGGACCACCGACGCCGACGGGCGGGGTCCGGCATGGTCCAACTCACTGTTCGAGGACAACGCGGAGTTCGGGCTCGGCTTCCGGTTGGCCAGCGACGCGCACGCCCAGCTGGCCCAGCGGCGGCTGGCCGAGTTGCGCGACGTACTCGGCGCCGCACTCGTCGACGAGATTTTGGCGGCGCCGCAGTTGCGGGAGTCGGAGTTGCACGCTCAGCGGCAGCGGGTGGCCGAGCTGCAGCGTCGCATCGACAGCCTCGATCCCGCCATCACCGGTGATCTGCGCAGTGTGGTTGACCACCTGGTTCGGCGCAGCGTATGGATCGTCGGCGGTGACGGTTGGGCGTACGACATCGGGTCCGGCGGGCTCGACCACGTCCTGGCCAGCGGGCGCAACGTCAACGTGCTGGTGCTCGACACCGAGGTCTACTCCAACACCGGCGGTCAGATGTCGAAGGCTACCCCGCTGGGCGCGGTGGCCAAGTTCGCCGCCGCAGGCAAGACTGTGCCTCAGAAGGATCTCGCTCTCCAAGCGATCGCCTATGGAAACGTCTACGTCGCCAAGGTCGCCATGGGTGCCGACCCGCAACAGACTCTGCAGGCATTCCGCGAGGCGGAGGCGTACGACGGCCCTTCGCTGGTAATCGCCTACAGCCAGTGCATCGCGCACGGCATCGAAATGCATCAGGGGATGGATCAGCAGTACCGTGCCGTGGCCAGCGGGCACTGGCCGCTGATCCGCTATGACCCGGTGCTGCGGGCGGCCGGAGAGAACCCGTTCCTGCTCGATTCGCACCAGCCGCGGATCCCGCTCGCCGACTACCGCACCCGGGAACTGCGTTACCGCTCACTGGCCAACGCCGATCCGGCCGAGTATGACCGGCTTCTCGGCCTCGCCGAACAAGCCACCGCTCAGCGCTGGAATATGTACCAGGAGATGGCTTCCCGCGGTCCCGAACACTTCCACGCCGACGCCCGCAGGGAACGCTGATGGAACTGTCGACTCGCTATATGGGCCTCACATTGCGCAACCCGCTGGTCGCGGCGGCGTCCCCGCTGTCGCAGACCGTCGACGGCGTTCGGCGCCTCGCGGACGCCGGCGTCGGTGCGGTGGTGCTCTACTCGCTGTTCGAAGAGCAACTACGTCGCGAGGCTGAACAGAACGCACGTCTGGCCGAGGCAGGCACCGAGAGCTTCGCCGAGTCTTTGTCATACTTCCCGCACGCCGCCGATGAGGACCACGGCCCGCGCCGGTACTTGAGCCTGCTCGAACGCGCGGCCGGGGCGGTCGCAATTCCCGTGATTGGCAGCCTCAACGGCAGCACCCCCGGCAGTTGGGCCCGCTACGCCCGGTCAATGCAGGAATCCGGTTCGGCCGCAATCGAATTGAACATCTACTACCTACCCGGCGATCCGCACATCTGCGGCCGCGATGTCGAACAGCGCCACCTCGACATCCTGGCGCGGGTCAAGGACGCGGTGACCGTACCGGTGGCCGTCAAGCTCAGCCCGTACTTCAGCGCGACCGGCGAGATGGCGCGGCGGCTGGACGAGGCCGGTGCGGACGGGCTTGTTCTGTTCAACCGATTCCTGCAGCCCGATATCGACCCCGAGACCCTCACCGTGGAACGTGCGGTGTCGTTGTCCACCGCGGCGGAGATTCGGTTGCCGCTGAGGTGGATTGCGTTACTGCGCGGCCGCGTCGGCGCTTCGCTCGCTGCCACCACCGGCGTCGAGAGCGCCGTGGAGCTGATCAAATACCTGCTGGCCGGAGCGGATGTGGTGATGACCGCGTCAGCACTGCTGCGCCACGGCCCGGAATACGCGCGCGTACTGCTCGATGGCTTACGCGAATGGATGCGACGCAAGGGCTACACCACCGTCGAGGAAATGCGTGGGCTGCTCGCCACACCCGCCGGCGCCGACGAGACCACTCGCGAACGCTGGGACTACGTCAGCGCACTGCGGCAAGCCGACAGCACCGACTACGGCACCTGGTGACGACTTAAGGGCCTTCGATCCCTAACCGCGACCTCGACGGAAGCGTGTAGTCAAGATGAAATTCCGATGGCTGGCGCCGTCGCCGAACCAGTGCCGGAGAACGGCGGGTTCGCACTGGAACCTCATGACGGTCTGCCCTCCCCGCAGCAAAGTTCATGTGCCGCAGCGCTTCTTGGCATTCAGCGAGTGGAGAACCCATCGTTTGGTAAGGATCTACAAGCTTTAGCACTGACGCCACCGCCGAGGTGCTCTACCGGGTGCCAGGACTTCGTTGCTTCCCGTTCGGATCAGCCCCAGAAATGGCGCCTCTTCAAGAGCTTTTCGTCGCCGTCTACGTCGGTCCACACGCCCGCCGCGTAGCTATATGGTTGTTTGGCGCCAAAGCGGATGACGTCGAGCGTTCCGTCGTTGTGCTTGATGTACGCGTCACCGGACCGCCCATAGCTGTCGGTTGCGCCGTCTTTGAGTGTCACGGTAACCGTCATGGTTCAAACCTCCAGGTGCGCCGGCAATGCCGGCGGGGATCGTGGGTGATTAGCCCACGTGCAAATCAGTGAATAGACGTGCACACGAATCGGGGAAGGCCGTGTGATCACGAAATGCGGACCGTCGTTGGTCCGTACTCAGCGCACCCTCTCGGGAATCGAATTCAGTGCGTGCAGAACATGTTCCGCCAGTTCGCTTGCCGCCTTGTCTGCGAGCTGGGAATGAGACACGATGGTGTCCCTGACCAGTTCGAGGCGTTGGACGTAGGGCGAGCGGAACGTCGGTAGTGAGGCCATCAAAATGTTCCTTTTTGTCGAGCATGTTCGCTCGAAACCGAGTTGCCCGATATCTACGATGTTACGCCGCTTCTCATCGCTGGGGGTGAGTAACGTGGAGTCGGTCATTGCCGTACAACCGATAAACGCCTTGCGTGCTGCAAGGTCGAGATCACCGCGAGAGTCGACTGCGCACCCTGGTTACTGTTCACCCCGTCAGCCTGCAGTCCGTCGTATCCGCCGCCCGATGGCATCGCCGCGACGAGATGGCCGCGGACGTCGCGTCGTCGCCGGAATAATCCGATCAACTCCGCGTCGTGGCGTAGGGTCGGAGAATCGGGACCAACCAGGCCCCCATGATGAAGGGGTCCATCGATGTCCGATAAGTCTCCTCGGCAAACCATGAGCAAGAAGTCTGGAAAGTCATTGAAGGAGAAACGCGCCGACAAGCAAGCCAAGACTGCCCGACGCGCCACGTCTACCGATGCGTTATTTCACGACAAGAAGCGCTGAAGCAAAACGACTTTTTCTCGCACGCCCTGGACGGCGTCAAAGCGCAGAGTCGTAGTTTGAGCTCGCTCAGTCAAGTCTCGAGTTAGACGATGACTTCCAGCCATCGGCCCGGGCCACAGGACTAGAAGAGCTCAGATCCGGGTACCGATCTGACATGCTGGGGCACCTGTACGAGCGGGCACTCGACGGTGAGCGATGTTGGATCCGTCTTCCCGACGGAGGGCTCCGAATACTTCCTGCGCACCGGTGGTTGGGCGCTTGCGACGCCGATGAGGTATTCGATGACGCCGTCGTGGCCATGTGCAATGGCCCGGCGATCGAACTGGGTTGTGGCCCTGGATGTTTGGTTGCACGTCTGATTCGGCGAGGTGTTCCGGCACTGGGTGTCGACCGTTCAGCCACCGCGGTCCGGCTGGCGGGCTGGTGTGGAGCCCGGGCGCTGCTCGGTGACGTATTCCAGCCGCTGCCCGGAATGGGATGTTGGCAAACGGTTTTGCTGATCGACGGCAATGTCGGTCTGGGCGGTGATCCGCGGCGGATCCTGCGCCGCTCCGCGGAGTTATTGGGTCGCGGCGGACGATGTGTTGCCGAGTTCGACGCCGAGGTGGTCGGTATCCGCGCAAACTGGGTACGCCTGGAGTTCGCTCGCCAGGTCGGTCCGTGGTTTCGCTGGGCCTGGGTCGGCCTCGACAGCGCTGCAATGCTGGCCCGCGAAGTGGGTCTGCGCATGCTCGGAGTCAATCTGATCGGCAAGCGCGTCGTCGCCGACATGGTCGTATTGTGAGCGATTGTGAACGCTCACAGCCGGTTCAGGTGGCGCAGCCCGCTGCGAGGGCCATGGCTGACCTCGGTGTTCGGGTCGGTGCTGTTGGTGACGCTGCCGGTCGTCATTCTCACCGGCCTGCTCTCCTACCTGGCGTATGGGCCGCAGCTCGGCCAGGCCATCCCCGGCCACGTCGGCTTCTTGCGGCTGCCCGGCTTCGACTGGCCCACCAACCCGTCATGGCTGTACCGACTGACCCAGGGCGTGCACGTCGGTCTGGGTCTGGTGCTCATCCCGGTGGTGCTGGCCAAGCTGTGGTCGGTGATACCGCGGTTGTTCGTGTGGCCGCCAGTCTCCTCAGCCGCTCAACTGCTGGAACGGCTTTCGTTGACGATGCTGGTCGGCGGGATTCTGTTCGAGATAGTCACCGGTGTGCTGAACATCCAGTACGACTACATCTTCGGTTTCAGCTTCTACACCGCCCACTATTTCGGGGCCTGGGTGTTCATCGCCGGCTTCGTTGTGCACATCGCGGTAAAGATTCCTCGGATGATCACCGGACTGCGATCACTGCCGCTGCGAAAGGTTCTGCGCACCAACATATCAGGCACTCGTCCCGAGCCGCTCGACCCTGATGGGCTGGTTGCGACCGATCCGGCGGACCCAACGATCAGCAGACGCGGTGCACTCGGGTTGGTCGGTGCGGGCACGGTACTGATCGCGGTACTGACCGTCGGTCAAACCGTCGGGGGGATCCTTCGTCCCGCGGCGCTGCTGCTGCCCCGCGGGCGCAGCCGCGGCGGCGACTTCCAAGTCAACAAGACGGCCGTCGCCGCCGGTATCGATCCGCGCAGCGTGGGCACGCAGTGGCGGCTCAGGCTGCGCGGCGGCACGTCGGCGGTGGTGCTGGATCGCGCCGCGTTGGCCAGCATGCCGCAGCACACCGCGCGGCTGCCGATTGCGTGTGTGGAGGGCTGGTCGACCATGCAGACCTGGAGCGGGGTGCGGCTGGCCGACCTGGCCCGGCTCGCCGGGGTCGCGGCGCCGCGAGCCGCGCGGGTGATGTCGCTGCAGCGCGGCGGCGCCTTCGGGCAGGCACGCCTGCAGGGCAATCAGATCGCTCATCCCGACGCGCTGTTGGCGTTGCGCGTCAACGGCGCTGACCTGACCATGGACCACGGTTACCCGGCGCGGATCATCGTTCCGGCGTTGCCGGGTGTACACAACACCAAATGGGTGGCCGCGATCGACTTCGAGGCGGGTTGAGATGTCGGCTCGGTGGCGCACTGCCTTCCACGGCGTCTACGGGTCGTACCCGCTGCATCTGTTGACCATGACGGCCGGGTTCGCGCTGCTCGGCTACGTCGTCGTCACCGTCAGACCGATGACCTTGTGGAATGCCCACTGCTGGTGGCAGTCGATCGCGGTCTGGTTCGCCGGGGCCGTGATCGCGCACGATCTGCTGTTGTTTCCGATCTATGCACTTGCCGACCGAATCCTGTGGGCCCGGGCCGGACGACGACCGGGCCGGCAGCTGCCAGTATCGGTACGCAACTACCTCCGGATACCGGCCCTCGGGTCGGGGCTGACGCTGCTGGTATTTCTGCCGGGCATCATCCGGCAGGGCGCACCGACTTACCTGTCCGCGACCGGCCAGACCCAACAGCCGTTTCTTGGTAGGTGGCTGTTGCTTACCGCGGCGATGTTCGCCACCAGCGCCGTCGTCTATTTGTCGCGTTTGGCGCTCGCCGCCCGCCGAGGCAGCCGCGTTTCCAGTTCGATTGGGGGCTTGCGGGGTACGCTCCCGGAATGACGCGACGTCCGACGATGGGTTCCCGGGCAAAGTGGTTGCTACGAGCCCGTCCAGGCGACTACATGCTGGCATTGAGCGTTGCGACGGCTTCGCTACCCGTGGTCGGTCGGCACCTGGAACCGCTGGGCGGTGTGACCGCGATGGGGGTCTGGGGCTACAAGCACCTGCCGGAGTTCGTGTCCACATCGGCGAAGTCCTGGCTGACGCCGGGCATCGCCGAGATCCGAAAGGCCGAGCGGGACAAGACCCAAGCCGTCTCCGACGCCGCGCTGCGCGGCATTGTGCCGGGCAAAGAGCTGGAGATCGAGTGGCCGGCGCCGGACCGGACCCCGCCGTTGTGGCGGGCGTTGCAACACCGTCGCTACCTGCACCGCGCATCCGTGCGATACGGCAAACACCCGGTGCAACTGCTCGACGTGTGGCGCCGCAAGGATCTGCCGGTCCGGCCGGCACCGGTGATGGTGTTCGTGCCCGGCGGCGCCTGGGTACACGGCGGACGCACCTTGCAGGGCTATGCGCTGATGTCGCGTCTGGCCGAACTGGGTTGGGTGTGTCTGTCGGTTCAGTACCGGGTCGCGCCACACCACCGCTGGCCGTCTCACATCACCGATGTCAAAACCGCGATCGCATGGGCGCGCGCCAACGTCGACAAGTTCGGCGGCGACCGCGATTTCGTTGCGGTAGCGGGTTGTTCGGCCGGCGGGCACCTGGCCGCGCTGGCCGGACTCACCGGCAACGACCCCGACATGCAGACCGAGTTGCCGGCCGGCTCGGACACCTCGGTGGATGCCGTGGTCGGAATTTACGGACGCTACGACTGGGAGGACCGCTCGACCGTCGAGCGGGTCCGCTTCGTCGACTTCCTGGAGCGGGTGGTCGTCAAGCGCAGGATCGACCGCCACCCCGAGGTGTTCCGTGACGCTTCACCGATCGCCCGGGTACATCCGGAAGCCCCGCCGTTCTTGGTGATTCACGGCAGCAACGACACAGTGATACCGGTCGCGCAGGCCCGCAGCTTCATTGAGCGACTCAGGTCGGTTTCACGTTCGGTGGTCAGCTACATGGAGTTGCCCGGCGCCGGGCACGGCTTTGATCTGACCGACGGTGCGCGCACCGGTCCGATGGCGACCGCAGTTGGGCTGTTCCTCAACCAGGTTCACCGCGAAACCGCCCTGATCAGGGCCAAAATCACAGCCAAACAGGTTATTTAGCCACCGGCCGACTGTATCGTCCCTGCATGAGGGAGGCAGGCAGGTGAAAAGGCTCAGCGGCTGGGATGCGGTGTTGCTCTACAGCGAGACACCGAACGTGCACATGCACACTCTGAAAATTGCGGTGATCGAATTGGATCCCGACCGGCGTGACTTCGGCATTGACGAATTCCGCCGGGTCATCCACAGCCGGTTGTACAAGCTAGAACCGTTCTGCTATCAGCTCGTTGACATCCCGCTCAAGATGCACCACCCGATGTGGCGGGAAAACTGCGATGTCGACCTGACCTACCACGTGCGGCCCTGGCGAGTGCGCGCGCCGGGCGGTCGTCGCGAGCTCGATGAGGCCATCGGGGAAATCGCGAGCATCCCGCTGGACCGCGATCACCCGCTCTGGGAGATGTACTTCGTCGAGGGTTTGGCCGATAACCGGATCGCGGTCGTCGGAAAGATTCACCACGCCCTCGCCGACGGGGTGGCTGCCGCCAATCTGCTTGCCCGCGGGATGGATTTGGCGCCCGGCCCGCAGCCCGGCCACACCCGATACGCGGCCGACCCGGCTCCGTCCACCGGGGAGCTGGTGCGCTCGGCGTTCGGTGATCACCTGCGCCAGATCGGGCGGATCCCGCGAACCATCGGTTACACCGCGCAGGGCATCAACCGGGTGCGCCGTAGCTCGCGCAAGCTGTCACCGGAACTGACCCGGCCGTTCACCCCGCCGCCGACATTCATGAACCACATGCTCACTCCCGAGCGCAGATTCGCCACCGCGACGTTGGCGCTGGCCGACGTCAAGGAGACCGGCCAGGCCCTCGGCGCCACGATCAACGACATGGTGCTGGCGCTGTCCGCGGGCGCCTTACGCAAACTGCTGCTGCGCTATGACGGTAAAGCCGATCACCCACTGCTGGCCTCGGTGCCGGTGAGCTTCGACTTCTCGCCCGACCGCATCTCCGGCAACTACTTCACCGGGATGCTGGTGGCGTTGCCGTCTGACCTCGACGACCCGTTGGAACGGGTCCGGCGCGCTCATGACAACGCGGTCGACGCCAAGGAGAGCCACCAGCTGCTCGGGCCGGAACTGGTCAGCCGGTGGGCGGCCTACTTCCCGCCGGCGCCGTCGGAGTCGCTGTTTCGCTGGCTGGCCAACCGCGACGGCCAGAACAAAGTGCTCAACCTGCCGATCTCTAACGTTCCGGGCCCGCGCGACCACGGGCGGGTCGGCGGGGCGCTGGTCACCGAAATCTATTCGGTGGGACCGTTGACTGCCGGCAGCGGCCTGAACATCACCGTGTGGAGTTATGTCGACCAGCTCAACGTCTCGGTGCTCTCCGATGGCGCCACCGTCGACGACCCGCACGAGTTGACTGAGGCCATCATCGATGAATTGATCGAAATCCGCCGCGCAGCAGGGCTTTCAGAGAAGCTGACGGTCATCGAGAGCGCGATGGCGCAAGCCTGACCACATCGGGTCGAGTGTGGGCTCGATACCCGTCATTCGCGTTTTGGCGTGCATCAACCCCACATTCGGCGGTCAGTCAGACGACAGACGGGCCAGCAGGTCGCGGCGGACGATCTTGCCGGTGCTGCTGCGGGGCAGCTCATCGACCAGGACGATCTCGCGAGGCACCTTGTAGTTGGCCAGGTTGTCGCGGACATGCTGCTTGAGTTTCTCGACAGTGGTCGACGCGCCTGGCGCCGGCACGACGAAAGCCGCCAGCCGTTGCCCGTATTGTTCGTCGTCGACGCCCAGCACCGCGGCCTCGGCGACATCCGGGTGAGCCGACAACGTCTTCTCGACCTCGATCGGGTAGACGTTCTCCCCACCGGAGACGATCATCTCGTCGTCGCGCCCGACCACGTATAGCCGGCCGGCATCATCGAGACGGCCGACGTCTCCGGATGCCATGAAGCCGTCGTGGAAGTTCTTACCCGCTCCGGTGGTGTAGCCGTCGAAGCGGTTGGAGTTGCGCACGAAGATCTGACCGACCTCGCCGGTGGGCACCGGGCGAAGCTCGCTGTCCAGGATGCGAATCTCGGTGCCGCTGGCGGGTTTACCGGCGGTGTCGGGTGCAGCACGCAGGTCCGCCGGCGTCGCGGTGGCGATCATGCCGGCTTCGGTGGCGTTGTAGTTGTTGTAGATGATGTCGCCGAATTCGTCCATGAACCGGGTGACGACGTCGGGGCGCATCCGAGACCCCGAAGCAGTGGCGAACCGCAGCGAACGACCGCTGTAACGACGGCGTACCTCCTCGGGCAGGTCCATGATCCGGTCGAACATCACCGGCACCACGCACAGACCGGTGGCTTGGTAGCGGTCGATGAGCTCGAGGGTGGCCTCCGGGTCGAACTTGCGCCGGGTCACCACCGTGCAGCCCAGCGATGCGGCGAAAACCAGCTGCGAGAAGCCCCAGGCGTGAAACATCGGCGCCACCACCACCGTCGTCTCTTCGGTGTGCCACGGCACCCGATCGAGGATCGCTTTGAGTTCGGTGGCGCCGCCACCGGAGTGCTTGGCGCCCTTGGGATTACCGGTAGTCCCGGACGTCAGCAGGATCAGTTTGCCGCTACGTCCCGTCTTGGCGGGCCGCTCACCGGGATGAGCGGCGATCAGCTTCTCCACGGTGGTGGCGTGAGCCTGCGGCTGGTCGGTCCAGGCGACGACGCGGGTGGTATCGGGCTTGTCGGCCAGCGCGCGGTCGACGGAGTCGGTGAACTCCTCGTCGTAGATCACCGCGTCCGCGCCTTCACGGTTGGCCACTTCTGCCAGCGCCGGGCCGGCGAACGAGGTGTTCAGCAGCAACACGTCGGCGCCGATCCGGTTGGCCGCCAGCAGTGCCTCGACGAAGCCGCGGTGGTTGCGGCACATGATGGCAACCACTTCCGGTGTGCTGCCGGGCAGCCCCTGCAGCGCCGCTGCCAGTGCGTCGCCGCGCTGGTCGAGCTGACGGAAGGTCAGTGCGCCGAGCTCGTCGACCAGCGCCGGCCGGTTCGGGCAACGTTGCGCCGACATCGCGAACCCGCTTGTGACGGAGAGGCCTTCGCGCCGTGCGACGGCAGCGATGCGCAGGTACTTGTCCGGTCGCAGCGGTGCGATGATTCCCGCGCGGACCATAGTGGCCAGCAGACCGAGCGGTGCCACCGGTATTAGCCGATAACCGGGAGGCGACGCTCTTTGGCCAACTTGTCGAGCGCCTTTTGCATGACGCGCCGGACGTGGGCGTCGACCTCGTCGATGTTGGGCTCGTCGCCGAACTCCGCCGTCACGTCGATCGGCTCGAGCACCTGCATCACGATCTTGGCCGGCAGCGGCACGTTCACCGGGATCACCGCGGAAAGCCCGAACGGGAAGCCCACCGAGATCGGCAGGATCTTCACCCGCATCAGCTTGTCCAGCCGCAGGGCGCGAGCCAGTCCCATGCCGCGGGAGAGGTAGAGCTGGGTCTCTTGGCCACCTATGGCGACAGCCGGCACGATCGGCACGCCCGCGTTGAGCGCCGCCCGGACGTACCCGGCCCGGCCGTCGAAGTCGACCTTGTTCTCCGACAGCGTGGGCCGGTACACGTCGTAGTCGCCGCCTGGGAACACCACCACCACGCCGCCGGATCGCAGTGCCTCGTCGGCGTTTTCGTGGTTGGCGCGGATGAAGCCGGTGCGGATGAGGAACTCGCCCTGCGGGCCGTTGAACAACATGTCGTGGCTGAGCGTATAGACCGGCCGGTCATAGCCGAACTTCTCGTAGAAACCGGTGGCGAACACCGGAACGTCCATCGGGAACAGCCCACCGGAGTGGTTGGACACCACCAGGGCGCCGCCTCGCGGGAAGGATTCCAGCCCGCGGACCTCCGCGCGGTGATAGCCCTTGATCAGCGGACGCAGCCACCCGATCACCCGTTCGGTGAGCCCGGGATCCCACTTGGAAATCTCGGTCGGTTCGCTATCGGTAGCCGTCAACGCATTCCCCTGGGATCTCAGCGCGGATGTCGCTGTGATGTTAGCGCTGGATACCATCTCCCCAACACCCGTCTTGAATTCAATAAGGAGCGTCACAGCGCTGTGAACACCGTGAGCACTGAAGCCGGAAACGAAGAACCCGAAGTCCTCGTCGAGCAGCGGGACCGGATCCTGATCATCACCATCAACCGGCCGAAGGCCAAGAACGCCGTCAACGCCGCTGTGGCCAGGGGCCTGGCCGACGCGATGGACCGGCTGGACGGAGACCAGGGTCTGTCGGTGGGCATCCTGACCGGTGCGGGCGGCTCGTTCTGCGCCGGCATGGATCTCAAAGCGTTCGCCCGCGGCGAAGTTCCCATCGTCGAGGGTCGCGGGATGGGCTTCACCGAGCGTCCGCCGACCAAGCCGCTGATCGCCGCAGTCGAAGGCTATGCGCTGGCCGGCGGCACCGAACTGGCGCTGGCCACCGACTTGATCGTGGCGTCGAAGGACGCTGCGTTCGGCATTCCCGAAGTCAAGCGCGGGCTGGTTGCCGGCGGCGGGGGATTGCTGCGGCTACCCGCGCGCATCCCGGCTGCCATCGCCATGGAGCTGGCGCTGACCGGGGAGAACTTCAGCGCAGAGCGGGCGCATGCGCTGGGGATGGTCAATGTGCTGGCCGAGCCGGGGGGCGCGCTGGAGGCGGCGATCGAGTTGGCCGAGAAGATCACCGCCAACGGGCCGCTCGCGGTGGCCGCCACCAAGCAGATCATCGTGGAATCCCGCGGCTGGAGCCCGGAGATGATGTTCGCCGAGCAGAACAAGATCCTGATGCCGGTCTTCTCGTCGAACGATGCCAAGGAAGGCGCAATCGCGTTTGCCGAGAAGCGTCCCGCCCGCTGGACCGGGACCTAGACCCGGCGATGGTTGGATGATCTAAACTGGCGGCGGGGCATGACACTTTCGACCGCTTTTGTAACGGGTGAACCACAGAGAGTTCGAGGATGAGCATTTCGTTACTTCTCGAGATGGCTTTGTCGAGCGATCCCGACCGCATTACCGTCGTCTCCGGGGATACCCGGTTGACGACTCAGCAGCTCAGCGACCTCGCCGACGGCGGCGCGGGCGTCATCGCCGGAACGAAGGCCGAGCACGTCGTCTACGTCGGCACCGGCGGCGCCATGCTGCCGCTGCTGATCTTCGCGTCGGCGCGGGCCGGGGTGGCGTTCACACCAATCAACTACCGCTTGTCGGCGGAGGGAATCCAAGCGCTGATCCGGCGCCTGCCCGAGCCGCTGGTAGTCGTCGACAGCCGGTACCGCGACATGCTGGGCGACTCCGGTCGACAGGTCATCGACGCCGACGAGTTCTTGGTGGCGGCCCGCGGCGCGCAACCGGCAGCGGAGTTCGCCGACCCGGACGCCGTCGCGATCGTGCTGTTCACGTCGGGCACCACCTCGCAGCCCAAGGCCGTCGAACTCACGCACAACAACCTGACCAGTTACATCACCGGATCAGTCGAATTCAACTCCGCCGAACCGGCCGACGCGGCGTTGATCTGCGTGCCGCCCTATCACATCGCCGGAGTCAGCGCGGCGCTGTCGAACCTGTACGCCGGACGCAAGATGGTCTACCTGCCCAACTTCGATCCGCAGGAATGGGTGCGGCTGATCAACGCCGAGAACGTCACCACCGCCACCGTGGTGCCCACCATGCTGGACCGCATCGTGACCGTGCTGGAGGGCGGCGGTCATCAATTGCCGTCGCTGCGCAACCTGGCCTACGGCGGCTCGAAGGTGGGCTTGCCGCTGGTCCGGAAGGCCCTGGAGCTGTTGCCGCACGTCGGGTTCGTCAACGCCTACGGCTTGACCGAGACGAGCTCGACAATCGCTGTGCTAACCCCGGATGACCACCGCGACGCCCATTCGGCGGCGGCCGAACACGTCGTCAAGCGATTGGGCTCTGTCGGTCAACCGGTGCCCGGGATCGAGCTGCAGATTCGCGACGAGAACGGCACCGTGCTGGGGCGCGGGGAGACCGGTGAGTTGTTCGTCCGCGGCGACCAGGTCTCCGGCCGCTACACGGGCATCGGCTCGGTGCTCGACGAGAACGGCTGGTTCCCCACCAGGGACATCGCCATGCTCGACGAAGACGGCTACCTGTTCATCAGCGGGCGCAGCGACGACACCATCATCCGGGGTGGGGAGAACATCGCGCCTGCCGAACTGGAGGACGTGCTGATCGAACACGCCCACGTGCGGGACGTCGCCGTGGTCGGCGTCGACGATCCGCAGTGGGGGCAAGCGATCGTCGCGGTGGTGGTGCCGGCCGCCGGCATCGACCCCGACCCCGAGGAGCTACGCGAGCACGTCCGCAAGAGTTTGCGGGGTTCGCGCACCCCCGACCGGGTAGTCTTTCGCGACGAGCTGCCGACCAACGCGACCGGCAAAGTGCTCCGCCGCGAAATTGTCGAAGAGCTTCGAGCCGCTCCGGCCGAGCAGTAAGGAACTACAAAGATCATGATCAAGAACGGAACTCGTCTGGCCAGCCAGGTGTGCGACACCCAGGTCATCGTCGTCCGAAGCGCGGACAGCCTCGACGATCTGCGCTGCGGCGGCGTGCCGATGGTGGCGTTGGGCGTCGAGCGTTCGGGTGAACTGGATCCGGCGTTCGCCGATGGCAACGTGATGGGCAAGCGCTACGTGGACGAGGCCGGTGCCGAGGTGCTGGTCACCAAGGCGGGTGCCGGAACCCTGGCGGTCGGCGAGACCGCGCTGAGCCTCAAGGAAGCCAAACCGCTGCCCGCCAGCGACTAGCCCTATTCCGGGTGGTCCGGCACTCCGTTGCGGCGAACGAATTCCCTTGCTTTGACCAGGAATTCGAGCTCTCCGTAAACTTTCCGGAGCGGGTCGCTGCTACGTAGCGAGCGGCAAAGCACCACAGCGCCTTCCAGCGCGGCGATCGACATCACCGCGAGCGAATCGGCATCCGACTCGACAAAACCATCGGCGACGAACGCCCGAGTCAGCGCCGTGCGCCAGTGCGCGAAAATCCGCCTGGCCTCGGCGGCCAACCGGACTTCGTCGTCGGCCGAACCGATTGCGGCGGCCACCACAGGACAGCCGGCATTGAAATCGCTGTCGGCCAATACGTGTTCCCAAAATTCGACGAACTGCCGCAACAGCACCTTTGCGCCCTGGCCGGCGGCGGCGTCGATGTCGGCGGTGATCGCATCCCCGGCATAGCGCAGCGCCTCGGCCAGGAGCTGATTGCGCCCGTCAGGAAAGTGGTAGTACACCGATCCGCGGGGCGCGCCGCTGCGGGTGAGCACCTCGTCGATGGTCACGCCTGCGGCGCCGCATTCGCGCATCACCTCGGCGGCGCTGACCAGCATGTTGGTTCGGGTATCGCCGCGCTTGCTGCGCGCGCGTGTCGCTAACGACATAGTCGTTCGCTTCCTTTTCGCCGTCCGGCCGTCACGCAGCGTGCGACTGCCGCCAGTGCGGGATCCGCCACTGGATGGGACGTGGACCAAACCCGGGTGATCGAAGCGATCTGCGGCGCAGGTCAGGGATTTCCCGGCTAAAGCGGTAGCCGGCAATGTTGAGCTCGACATTCAACATGGTTCTCTCCTGGGCTTTCACATGCCCTCATGCGCCGGATCCACCGACACACGATTATGCAAAGCATCATATTACTGCTTGGCGGCTGGGGCAAATGCGGGCCACACGGCCGACCGTTGGACGGGTAAACCTGCAGCTAAACCGCAGTATGCAGTAACCGGGCGGTTGACAGGTGTCTCAGTAATATGGCCTATTGCATAATCGGTTGCGGTGCGATTGACTCGGCGGATGACAAGCACCTCTGGCACCCCAGACGCGTTGCCGGGCGCACTGCCGGCTCTCGAGACCGTGACGTTGGAGCGGGACGGCCACGTCCTGCTGATCGGCTTGAACCGACCGGACAAGCGCAACGCCTTCAATCAGGCGATGCTCGCCGAGCTGTCCCGCGCGTACGGGCTGCTGGAGTCCGACCCATCGGTCCGCGTCGGCGTGCTGTTCGCCCACGGCGATCACTTCACCGGTGGTCTGGACCTTGTCGACGTCGGCCCCAGCATCGCGTCTGGCGATCTGCCTCAGCCGGAAGACGGACGCGACCCGTGGCGCCTGGACGGTTCGTGGACCACGCCGCTTGTCGCAGTGGCGCACGGCTGGTGCATGACCCTGGGTATCGAGCTGCTGCTGGCCGCCGATGTGCGCATCGCGGCGACCGGCACCCGTTTCGCGCAGCTCGAGGTGCAGCGCGGCATCTACCCGTTCGGGGGCGCGACCCTGCGACTGCCTCGGGAGGCCGGCTGGGGCAATGCCATGCGCTGGCTGCTCACCGGCGACGAGTTCGACGCTGCCGAGGCGCATCGGATCGGTCTGGTTCAAGAGCTGGCCGACGATGCGGCGACCGCCTTGACGCGCGCCCGCGAGATCGCCCACACCATCGCCGAGCGCGCTGCGCCGCTGGCCGTACGCGCCACGCTGGCGTCAGCGCAGCTGGCCCGCGATCAGGGCGACGCGGCTGCCATTGCGCGGCTGCGACCCGACGTGGCGGCCCTGTTCGCCAGCGCCGATGCCGCCGAGGGCGTGCAATCGTTCATCGAGCGCCGCCAAGCCCGATTCCAGGGGCGCTAAGAGCGTTAGGCTCGGCCCAGCGGATCTCCGGAAGGCGTCAGCCATGGGCCACTACAAGAGCAATGTGCGCGACCTGGAATTCAACCTGTTCGAAACGCTGGGCTTGGAACAGGTGCTGGCCGACGAGGCGTTCGGCGACCTGGACGGCGATTCAGTGCGCCAGATGCTTTCCGAGGCTGCCCGATTGGCCGAGGGCCCAGTGGCGGAGTCGTTTGCCGAAGGTGACCGCCACCCGCCGACGTTCGACCCCGACACCCACGTCGTGAGCCTGCCGGATCCGTTCAAGAAGTCGCTGAGTGCGTGGCGCGACGGCGAGTGGTTCCGCGTCGGGCTCAGCGAAGACGTCGGCGGGGTACCGGCGCCGTCGATGGTGCAATGGGCGATCAACGAGTTGGTGCTCGGCGCCAACCCGCCGGTGTTCATGTTCATGGCTGGTCCGATCCTGGCGAACATCCTCTACGGCATCGGCAATGAGCAGCAACGCCATTGGGCATCGATGGCGATCGAACGCAACTGGGGCGGCACCATGGTGCTCACCGAACCCGACGCCGGTTCCGACGTCGGCGCCGGCCGCACCAAAGCCATCGATCAGGGCGATGGCACGTGGCACATCGACGGCGTCAAGCGGTTCATCACCAACGGCGACACCGACGACCTTTTCGAGAACATCCTGCACATGGTGCTGGCCCGGCCCGAGGGTGCCGCGCCGGGGACCAAAGGGCTGAGCCTGTTTCTGGTACCGAAGTTTCTGCTCGATCCGAAGACCGGCGAGCCGGGAGAGCGCAACGGGGTATTCGTCACCGGGCTGGAACACAAGATGGGCCTGAAGGTTTCGGCCACTTGTGAACTGACGTTCGGGCAGCATGGCGTCCCCGCGGAAGGCTGGCTGGTCGGGGACAGCCACAACGGGATCGCGCAAATGTTCAAGATTATCGAGTATGCCCGAATGATGGTGGGCACCAAAGCGATTGCGACGTTGTCGACTGGCTACCTGAATGCGTTGGAATACGCCAAGGTTCGCATTCAAGGGGCTGACCTGACGCAGATGACGGACAAGGCCGCGCCGCGGGTCACCATCATCCACCACCCCGATGTGCGCCGAGCACTGATGATGCAGAAGTGCTACGCCGAAGGCTTGCGCGCGCTGTATCTCTACACCGCCGCCCACCAGGACCCGGCGGCGGCAACCGTGGTGTCCGGCACCGATGCTGCGTTGGCGGAACGGGTCAACGACCTGCTGCTGCCGATCGTGAAGGGTGTGGGCTCCGAGCGGGCCTATCAAACTTTGACCGAATCACTGCAAACGTTTGGTGGATCCGGCTTCCTGCAGGACTACCCGATCGAGCAGTACATCCGCGACGCCAAGATCGACAGCCTCTACGAGGGCACCACCGCGATTCAGGCGCAGGATTTCTTCTTCCGCAAGATCATCCGCGACCACGGCAAGGCGCTGCAACATCTGGTCGGGCAGATCGAGGCGTTCATCGGAGGCGACGACGCCCGCCCCGAACTCGCCGACGCCCGAGCGCGGCTGACAACCGCGCTCGAGGACATGCAAGCCTGGGTCAACACCATGACCGGCTTCCTGGTCGATTCGCAGGAAAGCGGCCGCGAACTCTACCGAGTGGGCTTGGAGTCGGTGCCCTTCCTGCTCGCCGTCGGCGACTTGCTGATCGGATGGCTGCTGCTTCGGCACGCCGAGATCGCATTGGCGGCGCTCGATCGTGATCCCTCAGCGGCGGACCGCGCGTTTTACAACGGGAAAGTCGCTGCGGCAAAGTTTTTCGTCAGCAATGTGTTACCGCGGCTGACCGCCGATCGCGGTATCGCCACAAATGTCGATCTGGCAGTCATGGATCTGCGTGAAGAGGCGTTCTAATCGCCCGGTAGCTGATGCATCTTGGCGTCCGGGTCAATCTCGACGGCGGCAGCGATTTGCCGCCAGAGGATTTCGACGATGCGGTCGGGCCGCGGACGCGGTGTGCGGCCCAGCGCGGTGACCATAACCCGCTGCATCGCGCCGAACATCGCCGCGCCGGCCAGTTCGGGATCGACGGATGACGGTAGTTCAGCACGCTTTTGGCCGCGACGAATGTTGGCTGCAGCGTGCTTGACGACGCTGTCGATGTGCCGGTTCTCGGTCAACGCCACCTCAGGCTCCCGAGATAGCCGGGTGTAGATGACGACAGCAAACGGGTCGGTGTAGTGGAAGTGCACGCCCTTCTCGAGGCGGACGCGCTCATGCTGCACCCAGGTGCCCAGATCGTCGAGATCGAGGTCAAGAACCTCGAAGCGCAGACGGTCGTAGAAATCGTCCAGCAGGGCGCTCACGAGTCCAGCTCGTGACCCGAAGTAGCGGTTGACCAGGCTCGGCACGACGCCGGCTGCATCTGCGACCCAGGCGATTTCGATGTGACCAGCGTTGGCGATCGCAATGTCGCGGGCACAGGCGAGAAGTCGTTCGCGCGTCGCACGCCCCTTCTGAGTCCTCGGTTCAGCGACCGTGATCATGCCGAAAGGTTAGCAAAAAAATAAATTGACGTCACTTCATTTTCGGCCTACCGTTCCTGCTTAAGCGCAGGCATCGAATGCACCCGGGAGGCACCCCGTGAGTCCCTTGACGCGGCCCGTGGTCGCCGACGATTTCGAGATCGTGCGCCGGGTACTCGCCCATATCGACGCGGGCACGACCGATGAAGGTGAATCGTGCCGGGAACCGGTCGAAAACTACCTCGACCCCGAACGATTCGTGGATGAACTGCGGATGCTGCGCTCGTTTCCCAGTGTGTTCGTGCCGTCCGCGGCGATCCCGAACCCGGGGGACCATGTCGAACGCCTCTGCTTCGGGACGCCGCTGTTCGCAGTTCGCGGCAACGATCGGCGTGCGCGGGTATTCCGCAATGCCTGTCGTCATCGCGGCATGGCTCTCGTCGAGGGCGCCGGTTGCTCTCATGCGTTGGTGTGCCGTTACCACGGCTGGACTTATCGGCTCGATGGCTCGCTTGCCCATGTCCCGCACGCGGAAGCCTTCCCGGATTTGGACATGTCGACGCGCGGCCTGGTCGAAGTCCCCAGCCGTGAGGTCGACGGTCTCATCGTCATCGACGCGGTGGATCCCGACGCGGCCCGGCCCTCATTGCAGGCGTGTACTGAGGACGCGATGGCGGCACTCACCGACGGCAGTCCGTGGCGCGACAAACTGCTGCCGGCCGAGCGCCTGGTCGCGGAGGAGTCCGCGGTATGGAACATCAATTGGAAGGTGCTTATTGAGCAATTCGGGGAGGGCTACCACATTCGCTCAACGCACCGTGAGACCTTCTTCCCGCTACAGTACGACGATCTCAATGTTGTGGAAATGTTCGGCCCGAACAGTCGAATCACGTTTCCGTACCGCAATATTGAAAGGCCCCGTGACCGCCCGGAGTCAACGTGGACCACCAAGCAGCGGATGACGTTCGTCTATCAGCTGTTCCCGAACGCGATGGTGGCGACGTTTCCGGATCAGGTGAGCGTGGTCGTCGTCGACCCGGTCGATGTCGATCACTCGATGATCACGACCTACACCTTCGTCACGCCCGAGTTCGCCGAAGCAGCTGAGATCGAGGCCGCGCAGCAAGGCGACCGAACGCCCACCCTGATCGAGCAGGGTTTGGTGGAGGACAACGAAATGTCGCTCGGTGTGCAGCGCGGCTTGCGCTCCGGGGCGAACGCGTTCGTGGAATTCGGACGGCACGAAAGTGCCATTGGGCACTTCCACGCCACCCTCGATCAACGCCTCGCGCTATCGGCTGATTGGCGCCCGGCGCCGCGCTAGCTGTCGACGGTGTAGCCCATCGGCATCAGCACGCTCTTCTGCTGGGTGAAGTGCTCCACGCCTTCGGGCCCGTTCTCGCGGCCGATGCCGGAGTTCTTGTATCCGCCGAATGGACAGCACGGATCGAAGGCATACCAGTTGATCGCGTACGTTCCGGTGCGGATCTTCTCCGAGATCTCGATGCCATGCGGCACGTTGCTGGTCCACACGCTGCCGGCCAATCCGTACTCCGAATCGTTGGCGATCTTGATCGCGTCCTCTTCGGTGTCGTAGGGAATGATGCTCAGCACCGGCCCGAAGATCTCCTCCTGCGCGATCGTCATCTTGTTGTCGACGTCGGCGAACACGGTTGGCTGCACGAAGAAGCCGTTCTCTAGGCCCTCGGGACGGCCGCCGCCGCACACCACCCGGGCACCCTCCTCGACGCCCTTGGCGATGTAGCCCTCGACCCGGGCGCGCTGCTTCTCCGAGATCAGCGACCCGAGCTGGGCGGCCGGGTCCGACGGCGGCCCGACCGGCAGCGCCTGCACGAAAGCGCTGACCGCGTCCACGATTTCGTCGTACCGCGAGCGCGGCGCCAGGATGCGGGTCTGGGCCACACAGGCCTGACCGGTGTTCATGATCCCGGAGAACACCAGCATCGGAATCGACGCGGCCAGGTCGACGTCGTCGAGGAGGATGGCCGCCGACTTGCCGCCGAGTTCCAGGGTGCACGGCTTGAGCATCTCCGCCGCGCGTTTGGCGACCTCCTTGCCGACGGCCGAGCTGCCGGTGAAGGTGAACTTGTCGATGTCCCGGTTGGACGTCAGCGCCTGGCCCGTCTCGATGCCACCAGGCACCACCGACAGCACCCCCTCGGGCAGGCCGGCCTCGGCGAATACCTCCGCGAAAGCGTTTGCGCTCAGCGGTGTTTCGGCAGCGGGCTTGAGCACCACAGTGCAGCCGGCCAGCAGCGCCGGGCCCAGCTTGTTGATCGCCAGGAACAGCGGCACGTTCCACGCCACGATCGCGCCCACCACGCCGATCGGCTCACGATGGACGATGGTCTGCCCGTAGCCGCCGGTGCGGATCTCCTGCCACTTGACCTGGTCGACGGCGGGGCCGGCGAAGAAGTTCATCGCCCCGATTCCACTCATCCACTGCATCGTCTCGACGGAGGTCGGCGGCTGGCCGGTCTCGAGGCCGAGCAACTTGACGAAGCCGTCCTTGCGCTCCTCCATCAACTTGAGCGCGTTGGCGATGACGGCGGCGCGCTCCTTCGGGGGCGTGGTGGGCCAGGGGCCGTTGTCGAATGCCGCACGGGCCGCAGCGACCGCGGCATCCACGTCGGCCGCTGCTGCCAGTGGCACTTTGCCGACGTATTCGCCGGTGGCCGGGCAATGCACCTCGATCACTTCGGAAGTTGACGGTTCCGTCCACTTGCCGCCGATGAAAAGTTTGTCGTATTCCGTCTTAAGGTCGGTCATCTGCGCCGCTCCTCCTCATCGCACCGCTCTGCATCGTCGCCCGGCGGTCATGGGCGCCACCCTACCCAAGCCGAACCAAAACGAGAACATGTTTCAGTATTGCGGCTGGAGGACAAGCACGAGGTTGCTCACCAGGAACTCGCGTAGCACCGGCACCGACCTCAGCCACCACGCCCATCTGGGGTGGTAGCGCGGGAACGCGCACACCAGCGCGCCGGTGCTGGCCGCCCAGTTCAGGCCGTCGGCGACCGACACGGCAAACAACGACGATCCGTAGTTGTTCTTGGCCGGATGACCGTGTTTGCGGGCATAACGGGCAGCGGCCCGAGCGCCGCCCAGGTAGTGCGTCAGGCCCATTTCGTGCCCGCCGAACGGTCCCAGCCAGACGGTGTAGGAGAGCACGACCAGCCCGCCGGGCTTGGTCACCCGCAGCATCTCGCCGCCGAGCTGCCAGGGCCGTGGCACGTGCTCGGCGACGTTCGACGACAGGCAGATGTCGAAGCTGTCATCGGCGAAGGGCAATGCCATGCCCGACGCACGGACCAGCGTCCCCGCTTCACCCGCCAAAACCGTTCCGGCGGCGTGCATTTCACTCGGGTCCGGCTCCACGCCGATGTACCGAAGCCCGGCGGCGGTGAAGGCCGTCGCGAAGTATCCGGGCCCGCCGCCGACGTCGAGCAGGCTGCGACCGAGCGGGCGTGCGCCGTGGATGCCCCGCCAAAGGTCGGTGACCATCTCGGCGGTGTCGGCTGCCAGCGCGCCGTAGAACCTGGCCGGGTCGCGCTGTTCGTAACGGAATTCCGAGAGCAGCCGCACCGACCGGCGCAGGGTCGCCCGCTGCGCAAAGACGTCCGTTACAGCCACCGGCCAACCCTACGCAGTGCCGACGAACGTGCCGCCAGCTTCACGTTCGGCGGCGAGTGTGCCGCCAGCTTCACGTTCGGCGGGAACGCCCGGTTAGGCTTGCCAACAATGTCTGGTCTGCGCTCGGTACTGCTGCTGTGCTGGCGCGATACCGGCCACCCACAGGGCGGTGGCAGTGAAACTTACCTGCAGCGCATCGGCGCCCAGCTGGCCGCGTCCGGTGTCGCGGTCACGTTGCGCACGGCCCGTTACCCCGGGGCGGCGCGGCGGGAAGTTGTCGACGGCGTGCGGATCAGCCGCGCGGGCGGGCGGTACTCGGTATACGTGTGGGCGCTGCTGGCGATGGTGGCGGCCAAGGTGGGCCTTGGGCCGCTGCGCCGGGTGCGACCGGACGTGGTGGTCGACACCCAGAACGGCTTGCCGTTTCTGGCCCGGCTGGTCTATGGCCGGCGGGTCGCGATGCTGGTACACCACTGCCATCGTGAGCAATGGCCGGTAGCCGGCCCGGTGTTCGGGCGGCTCGGCTGGTTTGTCGAGTCGCGGTTGTCGCCGCGGCTGCACCGCGGCAACCAGTACGTGACGGTGTCGCTGCCGTCGGCTCGCGACCTGGTCGGTCTGGGTGTCGCTAACGAGCGAATTGCTTTGGTGCGCAACGGTCTCGACGAAGCTCCGGAGGCGTCTCTGCATGGCCCGCGGGCAGCAAACCCGCGCGTGCTGGTGTTGTCCCGGTTGGTGCCGCACAAGCAGATCGAGGATGCGTTGGCTGCGGTGGCGCTGCTGCGGCCGTCGATACGCGGGCTGCATCTCGACATCGTCGGCGGCGGGTGGTGGTGGCAGCGCTTGGTCGAGCACGCCGCACGCCTGGGGATCAGCGACGCGGTGACGTTCCACGGCCATGTCGATGACGTCACCAAACACCATGTCATGCAACAGTCTTGGGTACACGTGCTGCCGTCGCGCAAAGAAGGCTGGGGTCTGGCGGTGATCGAGGCGGCTCAGCACGCGGTGCCCACCATCGGCTACCGATCTTCCGGCGGGTTGGCCGACTCGGTCATCGACGGGGTGACCGGTGTGCTGGTCGACGGTCGCGCGGAGTTGGTGGATCGGCTGCAGCAGTTACTGGCCGATCCGGTGCTGCGTGATCAACTCGGCGCCAAGGCGCAAGCACGCAGCGCCGAATTCTCCTGGCGGCAAAGCGCTGATGCCATGCGCATCGTGCTGGAGTCGGTGCTGGCCGGAGAGTGTGTCAGCGGAGTGATCTGACCGCTCGTAAGCTGCCCCACCTCGAAATCGCTATGCCGATCGCACCGCCGATCAGCATGGCCAGCCACACCAGGTGCGCTACCACCGCGACCAGCCGCCGGTCGGCGGGAACACCTGCCGCCGTGCCGCCGACCCAGTACAGCGTCAAATCGTGCCCCCGGTAGGTCACCGGTAGCTGCTTGAATGTCCGTGCTGCCAAGCCTATTTCGCCTGGAGTCCGGGCCTCGAGCACCAGCCACGCCACGCCCGCGCGCCGAAGCGCACTCGGATCGGCGCCGGCCAACAGCAGGCGCTGCACTTCGTGCGCCCAGTATCCCTCACCGGGTACCGTCACGCCCGAAATGATCAGGTCGCCGGTAATCAGCACGTCGGCGCGCACCCAGCGCGGCAGCGGATCCAGCACTGGCGCCGGCCCCGACCAGGCGAAGCGCCGCATGCTGTCGGCCGGCAATATTGCGACCGCCCCGGGGTCACGGTTGATCAGCGCGGCGACGGCGGCCCAGTCGGTCGGGTAATGCACCGGCTCAACCTTTCCCGCGACGCCCCACGCCAAATCCGGCAGGGCGAGCAGCAGCGCTGCGCAGCACACCAACGCCGTCACCGCGGGCCTAAACCAGCGCCGCAACGTCAGCACCGCCCCCGCACCTGCCAGGGCGTACCCGGGCATCGCCAGCGCCACCCACTTCTGTCCGTCGCGCAGCACACCCAGGCCCGGCGCGGCGTCCACCACCGCGTGCAGCGTGGCCAGCCCGGGCCCGGTGGCCATCGCGGCGGGCACCAGCACGGACACCGCCGCCAGCACCAGCAGCGGCACCGCCGCCCGTCGACGCACCACCGCCGGTAGTCCGGCGGCTACCGCAGCAAGCAGCACCCCGGCCGATGCGACTACGAAAAGCGTTGCCCGCGAAGCTGGTACGGCTTCGGCGTTCCAGATCCCACCCAAGCTGGCCAGGCTGCCCAGCGTGCCCAGCCCCGGCTCGGCGCGGGCGGCGAACGCGGCGACGGCGGGGGGCCGCGCCCACATGCCGTTTGCCGAGGACAAACCCAGCACCGCAGCGGTCAACCAGGGCAGCGCCGCCAGCACAGCTGCGGCCAACGCGACGGCGGTGCACAGACCGCGCGGCCGGGGCCGATCCGGGCCCGCACCAGGGGCAGCCACGCAGACCAGTGCGACCGTTGCGGCAATGATCAACCCGGTCGGGGTCAGCCCGGCCAGCGCGAACCACAACGCCAACCCGAAAACCCCCGGCCAGGACGGCTGGTCTGCCGAACGCAACCCCAGCATTGTGGTGGCCACCCAGGGCAGACAGCCATAGCCGAGCAGCAGGCTCCAATGCCCTTGCAGCAGCCGTTCAGCGACATACGGATTCCAGATCGCCAACGTGATCGCGACAAACTGGCCGCCGGCACCCGCTTCCGGCAACGCCAATGCGACCAGTCGAGCCGCGCCCCAGCCCGCCAGCCACAGTCCCCCGACGAGCAACGCTTTCACCACGATGCCGCCATCAACGCAGTGCGACGCCAACGCGACGGCGAAATCCTGCGGCGTCGCCCGCGGCGCCGACACCAGCCCGAGTGCGCTATCGGATAGATACGACCGCGGCGTGGACACCGCATCGCGCAACAGCAAGTATCCGGGGCTGATCAGCGGCGCCACCACCAGCAGCGCCAACGCCAGTGCGTATGCCGGACGAGACGACTGCAGAACCCAGTGGGGTAGCGGCCTCACGCGTCGGATTAGGGCTCCGGCGGACCCGCGCCTGGTGGCCCGGACTCCGGCTGTACGTCCTTGGGCGGTGTTGGCAGCTTCTCGGTCTCGGCCTCAGCGCCGGGCACTCGTTCGGGCGGTGGCTCACCGCGGCCGAAGAACCCGTGATCGGCGGTGTCCAGGCCGGGGTCGAGCAGCGCCGACTCGGTCCGCAAGCTGAATGAGCCGAGCAGCAGGCCGCCGATCAACGCGATGACACCCGACGCGGTGAAGCTGATCGGCAGCACCCGGGACCACAACGCCAACCGGTCGCGCTCATTACGCGCGGCATTCACTTGTGACTCGACGGTCTGCTCGTTGGAGGTGACCTTGTAATCAACCAAGGTCACCTCTGGCTTCAACGGATCGCGGGCAAAGTAGTGATTGGCGTGGTCGTCTTCTTTGACGATGGTTCCCGACTCCGGGTCCACCCAGAAGGTCCGCTGCGCCGCGTAGTAGCGGGTCATGGTGACCTTCTCGTCCGGATCACCCGGCACGTCCCACATCGCCGCAGTCGCAGTCACCCTGCTGTCCTCGTCGTTGGCGTACAGCGACGGGTACTTGACCGGTTCGGCCAGCTTGCCGTCGGCGTCGTAGCCGACCTCCTGGGTGAACTTGTAGGTGGTCAAACCGTTGACGTCTTCTTCTCCGCGGTAGTTGGCGTCGAACGCCTTCTGCGCGATCGCATCGAAGTACGGATACGTCCGCTTCTCGGTGTGGAACGGGAATCGGTAGGACAGTCCGTCGTGCGGTAATGCGATGTTGGTAGCCGGATTTTCGTCGTTGAAGGCGCGCGGTTTCTGGACGGCCCCGCCCGGATGGGTGTCGTCGGAAACTGCCATCGCCGTCTTGCGGTTCAGCGTGACGGTGTCGACGATTGCGAGCAGCAGCCCGCTGTCCTTTTGTTTGTCGCTGCGTCGAAGCGAGCTACCCACCTGCAGCGTGACAACGTCGGCGTTGGCCGGGGATTCGACGTCGACCTGCTCCTGGGATACCAGCGGCACGTTCTTGTTGACGACGAGCTTGGGGCTGTTCAGCGACGCCGCGTCCAGCGCGGTCCCGGTGCCGTCACTGACCAACGTGGCATTCAGATCAAGCGGAATCTTGGTGATCCTGCTGCTGGTGTAGGTCCACAGCAGCAGCGCGGCGACCAGCAAGGCGGCTCCGAGTCCCATGATCGCGCATGCGGCCATCCGCAACATGACTGCTCGGTTCACGTTGCCGTGACCTCCTCCTGGTCTCATCCGGTTCGGAGACACCCGACCACCCCGACCTGGGGCCAGCGAAGCAAAACTCGTTCGACCCTAACAGCAAAATTTAAGGTCGCTGTTCAGGTGCCCACGGTGGGCAAACGGGGGTGTACCCGATTTGCCGGGTAACCCATCGCGGGCACACTGTTGGGGTGGCCGGCATGAGTGAAGCCCAGCAGGTGGGCGGGACTCGCAGCTTCCTGCCCGCCGTGGAGGGAATGCGGGCCTGCGCGGCCATCGGCGTCGTCATCACCCACGTCGCATTCCAGACGGGGCACTCGAGCGGGGTCGACGGCCGGCTCTTCGGTCGCTTCGATCTCGCGGTCGCGGTGTTCTTCGCACTGTCGGGGTTCTTGTTGTGGCGCGGACATGCCGCCGCGGCGCGCGGCCTGGGGATGCACCCATCGACCGCCCACTACCTGCGCTCGCGCGTGGTGCGCATCATGCCCGCGTATCTGGTGGCCGTCGTCGTGATACTGACCCTGTTGCCGGACGCCGACCACCCGAGCCTGACGGTGTGGCTGGCGAATCTCTCGCTGACCCAGGTGTATGTGCCGCTGACGTTGACACACGGGCTCACTCAGATGTGGAGCCTGTCGGTAGAGGTCACCTTCTATTTGGCACTGCCCACTCTTGCGCTGCTGGCTGTGCGGCTGCCGGTTGGTGCCCGGGTGCCGGTGATCGCCGCTTTCGGTGTCGCCAGCTGCTTTTGGGGTTGGATTCCGTTCGCCGCGCCGACCGGGCTCAATCCGCTGAACTGGCCGCCGGCATTCTTCTCGTGGTTCGCCGCGGGCATGCTGCTGGCGGAGTGCGTGCACAGCCCGTTCGGGTGGCCGCATCGGCTCGCCCGGCGGCGGGTGTTGATGGCGATCGTCGTGGTGGCGGCCTATCTGGTGGCCGCCTCACCACTGGCCGGGCCCGCGGGGCTGGTCGGAAGCAGCGCCGCGCAGTTCACCGTGAAGACCGCGATGGGCGCGCTGGTTGCGGCGGGTCTGGTGGCGCCGCTGGTGCTGGACCGGCCCGACACCAGCCATCGGTTTCTGGGTAGCAGACCGATGGTGACGCTGGGGCGCTGGTCCTACGGAATCTTCATCTGGCATCTTGCGGCGCTGACCATGGTGTTCCCGGTGATCGGCGAATTCTCCTTCAGGGGCCACATGCCCGAAGTCTTGGTGTTGACACTGATCTTCGCGATTGCCATCGCCGCGGTGAGCTATGCGCTGGTCGAATCACCGTGCCGAGAAGCTCTGCGGGGCTGGGAATCTCGTAGAAGGCAACCGGCCGCGCCGGCCCGCGACGGCGTCGTCAGCCCGCGTCAAGAGGACGCAATCGCGCCATGACCTCGTCGCGAACCTTCGAACGGCGTGCCTTGCCGGCGTCGTCACGCAACGGGGTGTCGACGAACTCGACCGTGGCCGGCACCTTGTATCCCGCGATACGGTCGCGCAGAAACTCCTGCACGGTTTGCTCGTCCAGCGCTGACCCAGCGTGAACCAGCGCGTATGGCACTTGCCCCAGGTCATCATGGGGTACACCAACTACTAAGCAGGACAGCACATCTGGATGCGCCGATAATGCGTTTTCGATCTCGGCCGGGTAGACGTTGCGGCCGCCGACGGTGAACATGTCGACCCGGCGGTCGGACAGATACAAAAACCCGTCCTCGTCGAAATGGCCTAAGTCGCCCAACGAGTCCCAGCCGTCGCGGGATTTCGCCGTCGTGCCGATGTACCGGTACGACGGCGCGTTGCCCGGGGTGGGCCGCAAGAAGATCTCGCCAACCACGCCCGGCGCGCACGGGTTGCCGTCGTCGTCGAGTACTTTCATCTCGCCCATCACCACCACACCGACCGACCCTCGATGGGTCAGCCACTGGTCCCCGGAGATGAAGGTGATCGCTTGAAACTCCGTGCCGCCGTACAGTTCCCAAACCTTCTCTGGGCCCAGGAGTTCGATCCAAGCTTGCTTGATGTCCGGCGGACACGGCGCGCCAAGGTGCCAGAACCGCCGGATCGAGGACAAGTCATAAGAATCCGGATCGGCGCGGTAGACCGGCAGCGCCCGCTGCATCATCGTGGGCACCGCGGTGACGAGATGGGGGCGATGCTCGGTGATCAGCCGCAGGAAATGATGGGCGTCGAAGCGCCCCATCAGTACCAGGTGGCTGCCCATGATCAAGGCGACCGCGGCCGCGGTGTAGCCGGTGGTATGCGTCAGCGGCACCGGCACCATCGCGGTATCACCCTGCTGGCCACCCAGGACATATCCCAGTTCCGGCCCGAGCCGGCTGTCGCCGCCCGCTTCGATCAGTTTCGGCCGGCCGGTGCTGCCGCCGGAGCCGATCGACCTCCAGCACGGTGACACCGCTTCGGGCAACGGGTCATCCGACAATGCCGGGTCGGGAACGAAACCTTGAGGAACACTGGGTATTTCAGCATGCGTTCGACCTACGAGCAGCGCGCGTGGCCGCAGATCGAGCAGGCCCTCGAACTCCGCGTCCGGCAGCCGCGATGAGAGTGGCTGCGGTACCGCCCCCAGCTTCCAGCACGCCACCATGGCCTGCACGCACTCGACCGAATTGGGTAGGGCGATGGTCACGTAGTCGCCGACGCCGACGCCACGCTCGGCGTAGGCGCGGGCCAGCCGGTTGGTCGAGCGGTCCAGTTCGCGGCGGGTCAGCGTGCGTCCGTCGCAGGTAACCGCCGGCTCGTCGGGAGCGAGCGCGGCCAGCGCCGAGATCTGGGTGCCGATCGGAGGGATGGGCTCAGTCATAGCTGTCCTGTCGCTCGAAGATGCGTCGTGGGTTGTCGACGAGCATGGTGTGCACCTGCTCATCGGTGACCCCGCGTTCCTTCAATGCGGGAATCACGTCGTTGTGGATGTGCAGATAGTGCCAATTCGGCGCGGCCACCGGTAGCAGCTCCTCGGGCAGGGCGTCGAAATAGCAGTTGGCATCATGTGAGAGCACCATCTTGTCGGCGTGGCCGCGTTCGCACATCTGCGCGACAATATTCACCCGCTCCTCGAACGGCAGGATCACGTCGATGCCGAACCGGTCCATGCCCAGATACGAGCCGCCGGCGATCAGCTCCTCGAGGTAGCCGATGTCGGTGCTGTCGCCGGAATGACCGATGATCACCCGGCTCAGGTCGACACCTTCTTCTTCGAAGATGCGTTGCTGCTCGAGCCCGCGGCGCAGCCCCGCGTGGGTGTGGGTGGAGATCGGCACCCCGGTGCGCTTGTGCGCCTGGGCGACCGCACGCAGCACCCGCTCGACACCGGGGGTGATGCCGGGTTCGTCGGTGGCGCATTTGAGGATCCCCGCCTTGATGCCGGTGTCGGCGATGCCCTGCTCGATGTCCCGGACGAACATGTCGGTCATGATCTCCGGACCGTCGAGTTGCCCGCCTGGGCCCAGGTAGTGAAAACAGAACGGGACATCGTTGTAGGTGTAGAGGCCGGTCGCGACAACGATATTCAGCTCGGTCTCGGCGGCGACCCTGGCGATGCGCGGTATGTAGCGGCCCAGTCCGATCACGGTGAGGTCGACGATGGTGTCCACGCCGCGCGACTTGAGCTCGTTGAGCCGGTTGACCGCGTCAGCCACCCGCGCGTCTTCGTCGCCCCATGCCTCGGGGTAGTTCAGCGCGACCTCGGTGGTCATGATGAACACGTGCTCGTGCATCAGCGTGACGCCGAGATCATTGGTATCGATTGGTCCCTGGGCGGTATTCAGTTGCGACATGGGGCCGATGTTATGTGGTCGACCGCCCGGGCATGACGGGCTTGGGCGGACGGGTCGGGCAGATCAGAGTGGCGGGCCTTGCTGCCCGAGGTTACTGACCGGGATCTGGTGGACGACCTGAGCGCCGCCGGTAGTCAGCGCCGTCAAGGCGGCGTCGGCGACGGCGTTGGCGGCATACCCGTCGTATGTTGACGGTCCGTCGACCGACTGGTTTGCTACCGCCCTGAGCCAGGTGGCGTTCTGGGCTCGGTAGGCGCCGTCGAACCGTTCGATCCAGCTGTCCGGCAGGCTCTGGGCGGCGACACCGTCGGTGGTGGCGTGCGTGATCAGCGACGGTGAGCCGAGGGTGAGACCGCCGCCGCTGGCCACGAGGTCGAGCCCGATGTCGTAGCGCATTCCCGGTCCGCGGCCGACCTCGACAACACCAAGGATCCCGGTTTGCGATTTGAGCGTGACGAGGACGGTCACCGTCGATCCGTCATCGCTGTCTTTGGCTAGGCAGTTGACGACGCTGATCTCCTCGCCGGTAAGCCAGCGGAACAGGTCCACGTCGTGCGCGGCCGAACTGGTGAGTAGTTGCCGTGCGTCAAAGTTGTTGAAAGCCAGCGGATTGTGATGTCGCTGGCTGATCAGGACGGGCTGGCCGACGCGACCGGAGCGCACGGTGTCGTGGAGACGCCGGTAGTCGGCGTCGTATCGGCGCATGTAGCCGACTTGAACGAGCCTGCGGCCGCCGGCCCGTTCAGCCTGGACGAGGTGTAGAGATTCTTTTGCCGAGAGGGTCAACGGCTTTTCGCACAGCACATAGATGCCACGTGTGATGCACGCGTCGACGATCGCGTAGTGCGTGGAATCTGCAGTGGCTACGACGGCGGCGTCGACATCGACGTTACTCAGGCAGTCCAGCGGATCGTGGAAAACCCTGGCATCCGGGACAACAGCGCCGGCGCGCTTCGCGAACGGCAGGTGGCTATCCGCCACGGCGATGATGTGCGCCCACGGCTCGAGGCTTCGGAAGATTTCCAGGTGCCGCAGTCCCATGCTTCCCAGCCCGAGCAGGGCCAGCCGAACCGGGACGGTGCTCACTGCGGGTCCCCGGTCCGGTTTTTCAGAATGCGGTGTCGTCGAGGTCCATCAACGCGGTCGATGTGCGGGCCAGGATGCCCCGCGTGGCGGTGATCTCCGGCAGCACGTTGGCGGCAAAGAACTGCGCTGCGGCGATCTTGCCCTCGTAGAAGGCCTGCTCTTTGCCGCCCACACCGGAATCCAGAGCCCGCGAGGCAATTTCAGCGTGAAATAGCAGCTGCCAGCCGATGAGGAGATCACCGACCGCGAGCAGATACCGCACCGAGCCGAGCCCGATCTTGTACAAGTCGGTCGGGGCTTCGGCCGACCCCAGCAGGTAACCGGTCAGGATGGCCGTCATCGCCTGCACGTCTTCCAAGGCGGTGCGCAAGTAGGCGCGCTCCACCTTGAGCCGTTGGTCGGCCGCGTCGCTGTCGAGGAACGACTGGATCTGCCCGGCGACATGTGCCAGCGCCACACCCTTGTCCCGCGCGATCTTGCGGAAGAAGAAGTCCTGCGCCTGGATCGCAGTGGTGCCCTCATACAGCGAGTCGATCTTGGCGTCGCGGATGTACTGCTCGATCGGGTAGTCCTGCAGGAAGCCCGAACCACCCAGGGTTTGCAGCGATTCGGTCAGGTACTGGTAGGCCCGCTCGGAACCCACGCCTTTGATGATCGGCAACAGCAGGTCGTTCACCCGGGTCGCCATGTCTTCGTCGGCACCTGAGACCGCCTCGGCGACAACGGGATCTTGGTGAGCCGCGGTGTACAGGTAGATGGCACGCAATCCCTCGGCGTAGGCCTTCTGCATGATCAGCGATCGCCGCACGTCCGGGTGGCGGGTGATCGGCACCCGCGGAGCACTCTTGTCGAGCATCTGCGTCATGTCGGCGCCCTGGATCCGCGTCTTGGCGTAGTCGAGGGCGTTGAGGTAGCCCGTCGACAGCGTTCCGGATGATTTGATGCCGACCAGCATTCGGGCGTTTTCGATCACTTTGAACATCTGGGCGATGCCGTCGTGGGTGTCGCCGACCAGCCAGCCCTTGGCCGGTATGCCGTGCGCGCCGAACGTCAGCTCGCAAGTCGGGGACGCCTTGTATCCCATCTTGTGCTCGAGACCGGTTGCGAAAACCCCGTTGCGTCCGATGATTTCGAAGCTATCCCAGTCGAACAGATACTTCGGCACCACGAAGAGGCTGAGGCCCTTGGTGCCCGGGCCGGCGGCGGCGGGCCGGGCCAGGACCAGATGCAGGATGTTTTCGACGGTGTCGCCGAGATCGCCCCCGGAAATGAACCGCTTGACACCTTCGATGTGCCAGGAGCCATCCGGCTGCTCGATGGCTTTGGTACGCCCGGCTCCCACATCTGAGCCGGCATCCGGCTCAGTGAGCACCATCGTTGCGCCCCAACGGTTGTCGACTGCCGCCTTGGCCAGTTCCCGCTGCTTCTCGTTGCCGAGTCCATAGAGGATATCGGCCATTCCGGGGCCGGCATAGTAGAAGAACAGCGCTGGGTTGGCGCAGATGACCATCTCCAAAACGGCCCACAGCAACGTCCTCGACACCGCGGTGCCGCCGATCTCCGGCGCCACGCCCAGTCGCCACCATTCGGCATCCCAGATCGCTTGCAACGTTCCGCGGATCGGGTCCGGCACGGTGATGGTGTGTTGGTCCGGCAGAAACGTCGGGGGCTCGCGGTCGGCGGCAACGAATGACTCGGCGACCGGACCTTGGGCGAAGCGCGCGACTTCGGCCAATATCTCGCGTGAGGTGGCGCTGTCGAGTTCGCCGACTGAGCCTGAATCCAGGACGGGTCCTAGCTTCAGCGCTTCGAATAGGTTGAACTCGATGTCGCGCAGGTTCGCTTTGTAATGCCCCATGTAGCCCTCCTCGGATGCAGTATGGAGTGTCTCTCCGTTTTACGGAGGTAAATTCCGGGGTTCCGGACTTTGATCCGTTGACGCAGGTTCAGCGCACTGATCTTGTTGCCTGCGTGGACGGTTCGCCCGTGTCCATCGACCAAACCGAGGTCACCCACAGCCGACTGCAATTCGCGGCTTGGTGATTCACCCGAACCGGGCAACCCTGCCAGTCTTGAGACGTGACCTGGCTCACAGTAGAGTGACCAGTGGTCATTGACACGAGGAGGGCCGGATGCCGACGGTGACTTGGGCTCGCGTGGACCCGGCGCGCCGCGCGGCCATCGTCGACGCGGCAGAGGCCGAGTTCGGGATGCACGGCTTCTCGCGCGGCAGCCTGAACGTCATCGCGCGGCGTGCAGGAGTCGCCAAGGGCAGCCTGTTCCAGTACTTCGCGGACAAGCGCGACCTGTATGCGTTCATCGCCGACGTCAGCAGCCAGCGCGTGCGGGCCTATATGGAGGACCGCATCCGCGAACTGGACCCCAGCCGGCCGTTCTTCGACTTTCTGACCGACTGGCTCGACGCGTGGGTGGCCTACTTCGCAGACCATCCGCGTGAACGCGCGCTGCACGCCGCGGCGACTCTCGAGGTCGACACCGAAGCCCGCGTCAGCGTGCAGAACGTCATTCACCGCCATTACCTGGAAGTGCTGCGGCCGCTTGTCCGCGACGCTCAGCTCCGCGGGGACTTGCGAGCGGATTCCGACACCGACGCGCTGCTGTCCCTGCTGCTGATGATTTTCCCGCACCTGGCGCTGGCGCCGTATGTGCGCGGCCTGGACCCGATCCTCGGGCTCGACGAACCCACGCCGGAGCAGCCGGCCCTCGCGGTCCGCAGGCTGGTCGGGGTATTGGCGGCCGCATTTTCTGAGTCCTATTGGTCACCACCACAATTCAGCTCTGCTGAACGATCTGGGGAGATCACATGACACGCACACGTACCGGCTCAATGGTTGCCGGCGGGCTCAACTGGGACAGCTTGCCGCTTCGGCTGTTCGCCGGCGGCAACGCAAAGTTCTGGGATCCGGCCAACATCGACTTCTCCCGCGACCGCGCCGACTGGGATCGGCTGTCCGAGGACGAACGGCACTATGCCACCCGGCTGTGCGCCGAGTTCATCGCCGGCGAGGAAGCGGTCACCCAGGACATCCAGCCGTTCATGTCCGCGATGCGGGCCGAAGGCCGGCTGGGCGACGAGATGTACCTGACCCAGTTCGCCTTCGAGGAAGCCAAGCATGTCCAGGTGTTCCGGATGTGGCTGGACGCCGTCGGCGTCACCGGCGACCTGCACGAGTACCTCGACGACGTCCCCACGTACCGCACGATTTTCTACGAGGAGCTGCCGGACTGTCTGGGCGCACTGTCGACCGATCCGTCCCCGGCCGCCCAGATCCGCGCGTCGGTGACCTACAACCACATGGTCGAGGGCATGTTGGCGCTGACCGGCTACTTCGGCTGGCACAAGATCTGCGTCGACCGCGGCATCCTGCCCGGCATGCAGGAATTGGTCCGGCGCATCGGTGACGACGAACGACGCCACATGGCGTGGGGCACCTTCACCTGCCGGCGCCACGTCGCTGCCGACGACGCCAACTGGGGCGTGTTCGAAACGCGCATGAACGAGCTGATGCCACTCGCGCTGCGCCTCATCGAAGAAGGCTTCGCCCTCTACGACCCGATGCCCTTCAACCTGTCAGTTGACGAGTTCATGCAGTACGCCGCCGACAAGGGGATGCGACGGTTCGGCACGATCTCCAGCGCCCGTGGGCGCCCGCTTGCCGAGATCGACTTGGACTACACGCCGTTGCAACTGGAGGACACCTTCGCCGACGAGGACAGCAGGGCTCTGGCAGCCGCAGCTTCCTGAGCCGGCGCGGCCGTATCAGCGCTACCCGACCCAGACGGTCTTGGCGTTGCAGAACGCGCGGATGCCAAGGCCGGCCAGCTCGCGACCGTAGCCGGACCGCTTCACGCCGCCGAACCCCAGCTCCGGGTAGGACACCGTCATCCCGTTGATGAAGACCTGGCCCGCCTCGATGTCATCGATGAAGCGCTGCTGCTCGGCTTCGTCGTTGGTCCAGGCGTTGGAGCCCAGCCCGAACGTCGTGGCGTTGGCGATCTCGATGGCCTCCTCGATGCCCGAGGCCCGGTACAGCGAGGCGACCGGTCCGAACACCTCTTCGGTGTAGAGCGCCATGTCCTTGGTGATGTCGGTGACCACCGTCGGCGGATAGAACCAACCCGGGCGGTCGAGCGGCTTGCCGCCGGTTCGCACCTTGGCGCCCGCCGCTACAGCGTCGTCGACCTGCTTGGCGATTTCGTCGCGGCCCGACTCGGTGGCCAGCGGGCCCACGTCGGTGTCCGGGTCGGTCGGGTCGCCGACTTTGAGCGCCTGCATCTTTTCGACGTACTTGTCGACGAACGCGTCGTAAATGTCGGCGTGGACGATGAAGCGCTTAGCGGCGATGCAGGACTGGCCGTTGTTCTGCACCCGGGCGGTGACCGCGGTCTGCACGGCCTCGTCGAGGTTTGCCGACGGCATGACGATGAACGGGTCGCTGCCGCCGAGCTCCAGCACGGTGGGTTTGATCTCGTCACCGGCGATGGCGGCGACCGATTGGCCGGCCGGTTCGCTACCGGTGAGGGTGGCCGCCGCAACCCGGGGGTCACGCAGGATGCGCTCGACGGCGCCCGACGAGACCAGCAGCGTCTGGAAGCAGCCCTCCGGGAAGCCGCCGCGAGCGATGACGTCGGAGAGGTACAGCGCGGATTGCGGCACGTTGGAGGCGTGCTTGAGGATGCCGACATTGCCGGCCATCAGCGCCGGCGCGGCGAACCGGACCGCCTGCCAGAGCGGGAAGTTCCACGGCATCACGGCCAACACCACGCCGATCGGCTGGTATCGGGTGTAGGCCTGCGTGGCGCCGACCTTGCTCGCCTCAGCGGGCTGGTCGGCGAGCAGCTTTTCGGCATGCTCGGCGTAGTAGCGAAACCCCTTGGCGCATTTGATCGCTTCAGCTTTGGCTGATTTCAGGGTTTTGCCCATCTCCAGGGTCATCATCGCGGCGACGTCGTCGGCTTCCTTCTCCAACAGATCGGCGGTCGCGTTTGCCCACTGCGCGCGCTGGGCAAAGGTAGTGCTATGGCGGTAGTCCTGGAACCGGGCGTACGCGCGGGCGATGGCCGCGTCGATTTCGTCGTCGGTTGCCGGGGTGAAGGTTTTTACTGTCTCGCCGGTGGCCGGGTTGATCGTGGCGATGGGCACGCTGACATCCTTCGCTTAGAGGTTGACGAAAAGTCCAACAACCAGCCTGCCACTATCGTTCCCTCCAGGGAGGTGCCGGATGACTAAAGCCGCGGAGTTGATGGTCAAATGCCTGGAAAACGAGGGGGTTGCCGTCGTCTTCGGTCTGCCGGGCGAGGAGAACATCCGCTTTGTGCAGGCGCTGGCCGCGTCTGACATCCGCTATGTGCTCACCCGTCACGAGCAGGCGGCGTCGTTCATGGCCGAGATGTACGGGCGCGTCACCGGCCGGGCTGCGGTGGTGTCGGCCACGCTGGGTCCGGGTGCCATCAACATGCAACTCGGGGTCGCCGACGCCACTACCAACAGCACCCCGCTGGTCGCGATCTCCGCGCAGGTCGGTCAGGATCGCCAGTTCAAGGAGTCACACCAGTACGTCGACCTGGTGTCGATGTTCGCGCCGATCACCCGCTGGGCCGCCGGTATCCCGACCGTGCAGGCCATCCCGGAGATGATCCGCAAGGCGTTCAAGGTCGCCGAAACCGAACGCCCGGGTGCCGTCTACCTCGCGGTTCCGGAACACATCGATGCCGACGCCGCCGACTATCCCGACTTGACGCCGTTGCCGCGCAACGTCGTTCGTGCCGACGCGCCGGCTTTCCGTCAGGTGGCACGCGCGGTCGACATTCTGCGCGAGGCCAAGCGGCCGGTGGTGCTGGCCGGGCACGGCGCGGCGCGGTCCGACGCGACCGCGGCTTTGGTGCGGTTTTCCGAAGAGTTCGGCATTCCGGTGGCCAACACCTTCCACGGCAAGGGCGTCATGCCCGACGACCACCCCAACAGCATCGGGACACTGGGGTTCATGCGCCACGACTACGTCAACTTCGGGTTCGACAACGCCGACGTCGTCATCACGGTCGGTTACGAGCTGCAGGAATTCGACCCGGTCCGGATCAACCCCAAAGCCGACAAGAAGATCATCCACATCCATCGCTTTCCGGCCGAGGTCGACGCGCACTATTCCGTCGACGTCGGGATCATCGGCGACATCAGTGCCTCACTCGACGCGCTCACCGAGGCGCTCGCCGGCCTCACCTTCGAAGCCGATCCGGACATCCCCGGCTCTGGCCTGCTTGATGAGGAATTCGCTCGCGGACAACAAGATTCGCGTTACCCCCTGGCTCCAGCGCGGATAGTCGCCGATACCCGCGCCGCATTGGGCCGCAGCGACATCGTCCTGGTCGACACGGGTGCCACCAAGATGTGGATGGCCCGGCTCTATCCCACCTACGAACACAGCACCTGCCTGGTCTCAAACGGCTTGTCCACCATGAGTTTTGCGTTGCCGGGTGCCCTCGGTGTCAAGCTGGCACGGCCCGAGTCGAAGGTGCTGGCCGTGGCCGGCGACGGAGCGTTCTTGATGAACTCCCAGGAGATCGAAACCGCCGTCCGGGAGCGGATACCGCTGGTGGTCCTGATCTGGGAGGACGGTGGTTACGGGCTCATCGAGTGGAAGATGGATCTCGAGCTCGGCGAGCACTACTACGTGCGGTTCGGCAACCCCGACATTGTGACCTACGCAGAAAGCTTCGGCGCCAAGGGCTATCGGATCTCTCACGCAGAGGAACTGTTACCGACGTTGAAGGCTGCGCTCGACGATGACGGCGTATCGCTGATCTGCTGTCCGGTCGATTACTCCGAAAACCTGCGGTTGACCGACCGGCTTGGCGAGCTCGACGAGACGCTCTAGCCGGCCGATATGGGCCGTAGGTAGTTGCCTTCCAGCGTGCGGTGCCACCATGCGTGATCGCGGCGCAATTCGGCCGCGGTGGTGAAGCGGTATCGGTAGAGCTGAGCGCGCACGTACCGCGGCGGGGACTCCGGGAAGGGATTGTGGCGGAGCAGACGCAGCGTCGCCGGATCGTTTTGCAAGAGCCGCACCATAAATGGTCGAAGCCACGGGTAGGCGTACTGCGGTGAGATGGCAGCAAACCACATCAGCCAGTCCAGTCGCAGATGATACGGCGCCCACTGCGGTGGCAGTCGGCGCACCGCACCGGGCTTGCCCTTGAACTCGTACTCTTTCCAGATCGTCTGGTCGGTCAGCTTCGGCTCGTCGGTGCCTTCGATCACCACCTCACGACGGGTTCGGCCGACGGTTCCGAACGCGCCGTAGGTGTTGATCAGGTGATAGGCATTGAACGACATGTTCATTCGTTGACGCCGAGAGATCATGTTACGGACCGGCCAGTAGGTCAGCATTGCGGTGAACACCGTGAACACGATCACCAGGCCGGCGAACCACGGTGGGGCCCCGGTCAGCGCCGGCTGCTTGGGGATGGGCAGCACTGCCGAGGCCGACGACGCATCGATTGCGCTGCAGCCCAACAGGATCGTCAACCAGTTGAGCCAGGCGAAGTTACCGGACACCACCAGCCAGAGTTGGGTGATCACGATGATCACTCCGGCGATGCTGGCCACCGGCTGCGGGGCGAACAACCCAAACGGGACGACGAGCTGCGCGAAATGGTTGCCGACGACTTCCACCCGGTGCAGCGGTTTGGGCAGGTGATGGAAGAACCAGCTCAACGGCCCCGGCATCGGTTGAGTTTCGTGATGGTAGTAAAGGCAGGTCAGATCGCGCCAGCACGAGTCACCCCGGAGCTTGATCAGTCCCGCGCCGAACTCGAGCCGGAATAACAGCAAGCGCGCCAGCCACATCGCCAGCACCGGTGGCGCCACCCGATCATTGCCGAGGAAGATCGCCAGGAAACCGGTTTCCAGTAGTAGCGACTCCCAGCCGAACGAGTACCAGGTCTGGCCGACGTTGACGATCGACAGGTAAAGCACCCAAAGCAGCAGCCACAGCAACATTGCGGCCCACAGCGGTAACACGCCGGCCAACCCCAAAGCCATCGCCGCGGAGAGCAGCGCGCCCAACCAGGCGACCGTCGCAAAGAACCGATCCGAATAGTGGAAGTGGAAGATGCTCGGCGTTCGCCGGAAAGCGTGTCGGGCCAGATACTGCGGCACCGGCAGCAGTCCCTGCTCGCCCATTAGCGGACGGAACTGTCGTGCGGCACCAACGAACGCGAGCAGATAGACCACGGCAATGCCACGTTCGAGTATCAGCCTGCCCAACCAGTACTCGGGTGCGTTGAGCCATCCCATGTCCGTAACTCCTCGGACGGTGGACGTTTGTCGTCATCCTCCCGCCTCGTAGGCCGGCCCGGGTGAAAACCGCCGTCCTCCCGGGCAAGCTGTACCAGTCCCGCGTATGGCCGAATCGGTCCGTCCTCGTTCACCTCGGCCCAACGATTTGCGGCGGCGCGACGCCGGCGATGACGGCACCCATATTGGCCAGCGCGATGTTCTGTTGATCCCAGTAGGTGCTGTGAGCGTCCACGCTCGGCAGTCCCGCCGGGCCGGCGGGCTCCGGGTCGGCGGCCAGCCCACCGGCACCGAAGTTCGGCGCCGTCGGGTCGGGTCCCAGTGTCCATTCGGTGACCACGCCGCTCATGGCGATGATGTCGTTAGCCGCCCGCATCGCATAGACGTGGGCGCCCGGCTCAAGGCTGAGCCTGCCGGCGCGGTCTACCAGCATGCCGGGGCTGCCGACCGCGATGACATTGTCGGCGGCGAGGTGATGTCCACCGGAAGCGGCCGCGCCAACCAGAGTCGAGCCGTAGCTGTGGCCGACCACGGTGTCGATCGACGGCGGCCCGAGATGCGAGGCACGCAGCCCGCTTTCGAACGCGTCCAACCTGCCGGCACCGGCGCAGGCGGGATCAGGGAAGGCCGCGTGGCTCAAGTCCATTGGGCGGTCATAGCCCATCCACGTCGTGATCGACACATCCTCGGGCCCAAGAGTCTGGTTCGCGGTGCGCGCAGCGTTGTACATGGCCACTGCTCGGGCGTCGCTGAACCGCAGTCGGGCCAGGTCCTGGCCGGTGCCCGGGACGAATATGGCGTTGCGGGTGGCGTAGTCCGGGTTCCCGATAGCCACGGCGCCGTGGCCCGCATCGTCGAGGAATCCCAAGTAGCGACGCAACCCGTCGGTGCGGCCCAAGTCGGCTCGCAGCGCCTGATATCCGGCCAGGCTGCGGTGGGCTGCGGCCAGCTGTGATTGCAACGCATAGAGTGCGCCGTCGTCGACATTGTGGCCGGCCTGCATCTCGTCCAGGCCGTGCTGCATCCGCTCGACACCGGCTTCGGTCTGCTGATACAACTCCTGCAGGTGCAGCCGGTTGTAGTGGTCCTTGCCCAAGTGATCCGTTGGGTCCCAGGGCATTCCGGCGTGGTTGCCGATGCTGTTGTCTTGGCGGTAAATCCAGTCCTTTTCATCCGGGGTCAGCCGATTCCACAGCTCGTTGAACTTTCGGGGATCATCGGGCAGCGGCTCGGACAGCGCATCCTGAATGGGCGGCCGGCTTCCGTGCGGTCGCGGCGGGATGGTTGAGTCTCCGCCAGCCCGGTAGATCGCGGTCGCCAGCTCGGCATCGATTGTGTTGGCCTCGGCCACAATCGCGTCCAGTCGTGACTGCAGCTGCAGGGCAACGAGACCTGCTGTCGGCGGCCCATTGAACATTGCATTCGGCAGCACCTTGTTGGCCATCGGGTCGATCGTCATCTGCAACTCGGCGGCATCGTGACGCAGCGTGCGCAATTCGGACTGCACGCGCTCGATGCCGTCGGCGGCGCTGGCTGCCGCCCGGGCTACCGCCAGTGACTCGTTGCCGTGCGCGTCGAGGTCGTGGCGGATCTCGGCAATGGTGTGCTTCCTGGCCTCGGCGGTTGCGCCCACCCAGCTGTCGAACACCGCCAACGAGCTCAGTTGACGCGACGCCGCCAAGGTGGCCTGACCACGCGCACCGGCCGCATGAAACACCGTCTGTACCGCCTCGACGCTCCACCGGTCAATATCGGCCACCGGCAACCCCGACATCGCCACCACCTCGCAAAAAGACGCGCTGACTATCCGGTAACAGCGCCGGGTGGGCGGCTGCAACTCAATGCCTGACTGAATTGCCTACCGGGCGGATTTGTGTAATGGCGTGGCCGCCGCCACGATCGCCGCGAGCGAAATCAACGCCAGCAGTTGCACGCTGGCGGAATGCCCGGCGTAACCGTCGACAGAGCGCCACGGATGCCGGGACAGCGCCGCGCCGGCCAGAATCAGCCCGCCGGCGCTCAACGCCAGAGTCGTGGCGTCACGCCGTCGCGGACGGCCGCGCTGCGCCCACCGCACGCCGAGCGCGACACCGAACACCAGCACGCCCGCCACACCGGCGATCACCGCCCCGGCGGTCAGCGCCGCGACAATGGCCCAGGGCCCAGGTGTCCACGGCGGCGCCGCGGGATCGTCGTCACGGCCCCGACGTCGTTGCGGCCACCAGGTCATCAGGGCCAACAGCGGCAGCAACGCCAAGCCGCCGGCCAGGCCGGCGCGATACAGCGAGTTGGGCGCAAAGCTCAGCGTGAGGGTGCCGGACGTACCCGGCGGCACCACCCAACCCTGCTGCCAGCCGTTGACTGCCACCGGTGTGAGTCGAGTCCCGCTGCCGGAGTGTGCGACCCAACCGGGGTTGATGCTTTCCGGCACCACCAGTACCCGCGATGTCCTGGCCGCCGGTATGCGGACCTCGCGGCGGGCTGAGCCCCATGCCCCGGTCGTAGCCGGCGTCAATGCGGCTGTGGTGGTTGGTGATTCGGTTGCAAGCGGCCCTGACAATTGCGCGCCGTCGACGACGAATTGCGGGCCGGGACTGATCAGCAGCTCCTGCTGACCGGTCGGCAACAAAATCGGCTGACGGTCGCACACCTGGGCGGCCACCGGGGCACCGTCCAGCAATGCGCCCACCGTCGTCTGAATTGCGGTGTGCACGAACCGGCCGGCGATCGCAACGACCGGCCCGTGCGCGCAGTCGACGGTGACCTCGCGAGCACGGTTGCGGGCGGCGTCTGCGGCGGCGATCGGTCGGCCGTCGGCGCCGAGCACCGAAATCTCCGCCAGGCCGGGTGGTTTGAGCTGGTCGAAACCCAGCGCGGTGCGGTCGATGACGTCTTCCCAGTCGAGCAGGCTCAGCGTGACGGTGTCTGTGACGCGGGATTTCAGCGGCAAGGTTGCCGGGCCGGTCAGTTCGCGGACCTGCGGTCCGTCTCCGAGATCGACGGCGACCATGGTCGGGTGCGCGGGCACTGATGACCGGCTGGGAACCAGTCGCAGCCCGGCCACCTCGGTTGGCCGGGGCAAGGTGAGGGTCAGGGTCGGGGGCGCCTTGTGCTGCACCACCCGCTGGGGTGCCGTCCAGGCGGTCGCCGGATCACCGTCGGTCGCGGCGTAAGCGGAGCCCAGAACGTCAACCAGGTCGGAGTCGCCGCGGGCCCGGGTCGTGGCGGGTTCGGTGATCAGGTCGGCGAGTCCGGGTCCCGGCCGCGCCCGCACCCACACCGTCGGCAGTACCGAAATCGGTTGAGGCACAGTCAATGTACGGCTCAGAGTCGTCGGTGTCTCGGGTATCAACGCCATCGATGCCGCACACCGCATGGTCCCCGGGTCCGCTGGCCCCCGCGCGCAGCCCGGCCGGCCGAGCATCTCGGAGCCCAGGTCCCACCGGGCGATGGGCGCCCCCGGCGGGGGGCCGGGAACCAGCACGGTGTGGCGCAGGTCGACCGGATGTGCGAACCCGGAGGCGTCGTACTGGGTGATCGACAAGTCGGTGATCGCGAACTGCACTCCGGCCGAACCGTTGTCGGTGCCGACCGCAGTGATCCGCACCCACGGGGTTTCGCCGTAGGGCAGCGCCGCGGTAAGCGGTTTGCCGGCCTCGTCGAACCTCAGCGTCGTGGTGCCGGTGGCGGTGGACACCTCGATCCTGCGGACCTGGGCGCCGACGGCGGTGGCGCTGGGCGTGATCGTGATGACGCTGTTGGTCACCGGATGGTCGAAGTCCACCTGAAGCCATTGGCCGACGGCGGACTGCAACCCGTTGGACACCCACGCGGTCGCCGAATCGCCGTCGATCGCGGCCGCGGCCGAGGCCGCCGGGGCGACGTCGGGCAGGGCGGTGGCATCCGACGACGAACTGGACACGGTGAGGCGCCCGCCGGTCCAGGCGCCGTAGACGGTGTCGGCGCCCGGGGTGGGGTAGTCGGGCACCCGGTTGAAGGTGCGGCGGGCGTCACCGACGGCCCGGATCGCCGACGAGTGATCATCGACCCGGCCGTAGTCGGTCTCCCGGGCCAACGGCGTATCGGTGACGGTGACCCCTGCTCCCGCGGGTATCGGCAGCCCGGCCCGTCGGGCATCGGCGCTCATCAGCACCGGACCCAGCGGCTGCTGACCCGACAGCCGCCGGCGTTCGTCAAGGCGCAGCAGCACCTCCGGCCCGCCGTCGACGCGGGCCAATTGGTCGGTGTCAGTCAGGTAGGGCGCGGCGGGATCACCGCCGGCGGTGGCATCGGCGGCGACTCGGTAAATCTCCACGGCGGGATATCGGGGCCGCAGTCCGCTGTCGGTCACGAATCCCCGCACCAGCCCCGGCCCGACCGGGTCGCCGAACTGGGCGACCTTCGTCAGGCGCGGCGACCCCGCGATCGTCCGGTGCACCAGGATCGGGCGCGCCGAGCGCGACGTGTCGGGGTCCAGGTCGTTGCGCACGACGACATACGAAATCCCTTGGCGGGCAAGTGTATCGGCAAGGCCTGCGGATGGTCTGCCGGCCGCGAACAGGCGTTGTACCGAGTCCAGCGCCCGGATGGTTTGCGGTGGGGTCAGCGGGATCGAGTCGCGCACACCCCACGGGCTGTCGCCGAGCACCTGCAGCGGTTCGTCGTGGCTGGTACCCCACAGCTGGGTGGCGAACGGCGCGCCGGGGACTACCAACACCCGGCCAGCGACCGGGGTTCCGGTGTTGTGGGTGGACAGCCAGTCGGCGGCGTCATGCCAGTACTCCGGTATCGCGGTGAATGTCCCGGGCGGGGCGATCCGACCGGTCCACGCCAGCGAAGTGCCGGCCATCAGGGCGGTCAGTACCACGATCGCGGCCGCGACCCGCTTGTCCCGCTCCAGGTGAGCAAATGCGTGGATCCAGGCGACTTTCGGCGCGCTGCCCGGCAGCGGAACCCGCGCCAGCAGGTGAGCCAGACCCAGCACGATCGGGATCCGGATCACCGACTCCAGCTTGTGCACGTTGCGCAGCGGCGCGCCGCGCGCATCCAGGAAAGCCTGCACGTGATGCGCCAGTGGTGAGCCGAGCCCACCGCTGTATCCGGCGGCCAGCAGCACCACCCCGATCAGCAGCATGGCGACCAGCCGCCCCCGCGCCGGCAAATCCCGCAGCACCAGCCCGGCCAACCCGGCCGCTGCCACCAGGCAGGTGGCCAGGATGGCGACCGACCCGGTGACCAACGACGCGCCCGCGGTCGCGTCGGGCGCCACGAACGGGGTCCAACTGTCGGTGCCGCGCAGCACTTCAACCAGCGACGACCACTGCGTGGTCACGGCCGACGATTCGATGAAGTCCAGAAACGGCGGGCTGATCCGGGCCATCAAGATCAGCGCCACCAGCCACCACGACGTCGCCAATACCAGGGCCAGTAACCACCAGGCGGTGTAGCGCCACCATCTGCGGTTGGGCCGGCGGCAGGCCCACCAGATCACCGCCGGCAGGCAGCCGGCCAGCGTCGCGATCGCGTTGACGGCTCCCATCAGCGCGACGGCTACTCCGGCCTGTCCGGCGAGCTGGCGCACCGACCGGTTGGCTCCGCCGCGCAGCGCCAGAATGGTGGGCAGCAGCACCCACGGCGCCAACATGATCGGCAGGGTTTCCGACGAGATCGACCCCAAGGTGGTCAGCACCCGGGGCGAAAGCGCGAATGCCGCCGCGGCGATCACCCGTGACGTCGAACTGCCGATGCCCAGCGCCTCAGCGACCCGAAGCAACCCCCAGAAGCCGACGGTCAACAGCAGCGCCCACCACAGCCGCTGGGTCACCCAGCCGGGCAGCCCCAGCAGATGACCGGCCAGGAAAAATGTCCCGTGCGGAAACAGGTAGCCATAGGCCTGGTTCTGCGCCTGCCCGAACGGCAGTTCGCTGTTCCACAGGTTGGTCGCCCGGGCCAGAAAGCGCAACGGGTTGGCGGTCAGGTCGAGCTTGGTGTCCGGGGAGATCCGCCCCGGCGACGCGGCGAAGCTCAGCGTCAGCGCGGCCGTCGTGACCAACCACAACCAGCGTCTCGACAACGGCGCCACAGCAGTCTGATCGCCCGGCTCATCGCCGGGCCGTTCTGCGGCCTGCATCGTCGCCGGGCGGCGGCTAGCTGCGGTTCCCGTACTCGACCCGGTTGAGCACCGACGACTGCGGGTCGCCGCCGGGAAGCGGCGGCTTGGTGTCCTGTTGCACCATCAACGTGATCCCGAAGATCGCGGCTGCGCCCAACAGCAGACCGACCACCACGCTGGCCGCGGCGGGTGCAACGAACCGGTTCATAGTCGCAACCTAGCAGAAGGGTCAGAAGGCAGGCAGAAGGCAACGGCGCGGCTGGTTGGCGCCGACAGGGCGGGGTGACGGCGCGGCGGATCGATCCCATGACAGCATGGGCGAATGGCTTTCCCGCGCATTCTGGCTGTGCTTGCCGCGGTTATGGCGCTGGTGGTGGCATGCGGCCATACCGCTGAACGACCCAAGTCGGCACCGACCACGTCCGCGGGCCGGGCGCTCCCCCCGGCCCGACCCGCCTGCGGAGACCCGGCAACGATCCTGGCGGCAATGTCGACCCGCGACAAGCTGGCTCAGCTGCTGATGGTGGGCGTGCGCAACGGTGACGACGCTAAGGCCGTGGTGGCCGACAACCACGTCGGGGGCATCTTCATCGGCAGCTGGACCGACCTGTCGATGCTGGCGAACGGCTCGGTGAAGAACCTGTCCACAAGTACGGCGCTGCCAGTGGCGATCAGCGTCGACGAGGAGGGCGGCCGGGTGGCGCGGCTGTCGTCGTTGATCGGGCCGGCGCCGTCGGCGCGGGTGCTGGCCCAGACTCACACCGCCGACGAGGTTTACGGCATCGCACTGGACCGGGGCCACCGGATGCGCGGGCTGGGCATCACCATCGACTTCGCGCCGGTGGTCGATGTCACCAGCGCTCCTGACGACACCGTGATCGGCGACCGATCGTTCAGCGCGGATCCGGCGGTGGTCACCGCATACGCCGGGGCGTATGCGCGGGGTCTGCGCGACGCCGGTCTGCTGCCGGTGCTCAAACATTTCCCTGGCCACGGGCACGGGTCCGGCGACTCGCACACCGGCGGGGTGACCACGCCGCCGCTGGCGCAACTGCAAAACGGCGACCTGGTGCCGTACCGGACCCTGGCGACTGCCGCCCCGGTCGGCGTCATGGTGGGTCACCTGCAGGTGCCGGGCCTGACCGGCGACCAACCGGCCAGCCTCAGCAAGGCCGCGGTCCAGCTGTTGCGCACCGGAACCGGGTACCAGGGCCCGGCCTTCGATGGCCCGGTGTTCAGCGACGACCTGTCCAGCATGGCCGCGATCAACGAGCATTACGGCGTGCCGGACGCGGTCCTGCGGTCCCTGCAGGCCGGCACCGACATCGCGCTGTGGGTGACCACCGACGAGGTGCCCGCCGTCCTGGACCGGTTGGAGAAGGCATTGGCCGCAGGGGAGTTGACGATGCCGGCGGTCGACGCCTCGGTACTGCGGGTGGCGAAGGTGAAGGGTCCGAAGCCGGACTGCGGGCCGTAAACGCGGCGGCCCGGATACGGATTGCTTACCCTGAAGTCAGGCAGGCGCACTCACAGGTCGGCTAGAAGGGGACAGCATGGCAGGTGGTACCAAGCGGTTACCCCGTGCTGTGCGCGAGCAGCAGATGCTCGATGCCGCCGTCCAGATGTTCTCGGTCAACGGTTATCACGAGACATCGATGGACGCGATTGCGGCGAAGGCCGAGATCTCCAAGCCGATGTTGTACCTGTATTACGGCTCCAAAGAGGAACTGTTCGGCGCTTGCCTTGACCGCGAGCTGGCGCGGTTCATCGACGGTGTGCGCGACGACATCAACCTCGAGCAAAGCCCAAAAGAACTGTTACGCAATGCCATCTTGGCGTTCATGCGTTACATCGACGCCAACCGCGCGTCATGGATCGTGATGTACACCCAGGCCACCAGCTCGCAGGCGTTCGCCCACACCGTGCGCGAAGGACGCGAGCGGATCATCGCCATGGTCGCCCGGCTGTTGGAGTCCGGTACCCGGAATCCCGCGCCGGACGCCAACTTCGAGATGATGGCCGTGGCGCTGGTAGGGGCCGGTGAGGCGATCGCGACTCGGCTGAGCAGCGGCGATACCAACGTCGACGAGGCGGCCGAGCTGATGATCAACCTGTTCTGGCGCGGCCTCAAGGGCGCGCCATCCGATCGGGACGCGGCCGAGGCCGCGGCCGGGCCAGGCTAGCCGCCGAAACCGCCGATCGACGCCGTGAGCCGCCGCAACGTTGAGTTCCTGTGCGGGCTTGTGATTGTCGGGCTGCTGGCCGGATTTGCCGGGTTGTCGACGACGCTGGTGTTGCGTTTCGTTGAACACCTGACCTACCACTACACGTTCGGATCGCTGCTCCAGGGGGTCACCGGCAGCAGCCCGGTTCGGCGAGCTTTAGGGCCGATCGTCGGCGGAGCGCTGGCGGGGCTGGGTTGGTGGCTGCTGCGATCCAAAACTGTGGTCCCGCCGCTACCCGAGGCCATCGCCGGCCACGAGCGGATAGGCTTGGCGCCCTTCGGTGCTGACGCCGCACTGCAGGTCTTGCTGATCGGTTCCGGTGCGTCGCTCGGCCGGGAAGGTGCGCCGCGCCAATTCGCCGCGGCGCTAGGCGATTTCGGTATGCGATGGCTGAAAAGACTGTCGCCGAGCGACCGCGAGATTCTACTGGCGTGTGCGGCCGGCGCGGGCCTCGGTGCGGTCTATGCGGTGCCGGTCGGTGGGGCGCTGTTCACCGTGCGCATCATGTTGAAGACCTGGCATCCGCGGGCCCTGGGCGCCGCGCTGATCACCTCGAGCCTGGCTGTGGCGGTCGCCTCCTTGGTCACCCACAATCAGCCGAACCTGAACTGGCCCAACCCCCACTTGTCGTACCTGCTCATCGCTTACTCCGTGGCGTTGGCCCCGCTGACCCTGTTGGTGGGGCTGGCGTTCAACCGCCTCATGGCGGCGGCAGATCGGGCCGCGGTGACGCGATCCTGGCTGCTGGTCCCGGCGATCGCCGGCGCGGGGTTGCTGATCGGTGTTTGCTCACACTGGTGGCCCGAACTGCCCGGCAACGGCAAGTCGATCCTGACCGCAACGCTGGCCAGCGGGATGACCCTGACAACGGCGGCGGCAGTGCTGCTTCTGAAACCCATTCTGACGGCGGTGTTTCTGCGCGCCGGCGCGACGGGTGGGATGCTCACCCCCGCGCTGGCCACCGGCGCGGCAGCCGGGACGCTGTTCGTGCTGACCATAAACGCGATGGCAGGAACTCACTTTCATGTTCCGGCAATCTCTTTGGCCGGAGCAGCAGGCGTGCTCGCGGTCACCCAACGCACGCCGTTTTGGGCCGCGATCTTCGTGTGGGAACTCGCTCGCCCTCCGCTCTGGCTGCTGCTGGTCTTCCTGACCACCGCGCTTGCCACCTACGCGCTCCGGCGACTCGTCGAACGTGATTCCGGCTAGTGCGCCCGCAGGGAGCCGGTCAGATGCGGATACCCCTTGGCGATGTTGCGCAAGCTGATATCCCAGCCGTCCTGCACCTGATCGACGTAAAGTCCGACGCTGGCGGGCAGCACCACCGGTTTGCCGAACCGCACCGAATACGTCACTGCATCGGGCAGACCAGCCTCTAAGTTCGCCAATACTGCTGCAGCGCTGAACATCCCGTGCGCGATTACGGTGGGAAAGCCGAACAGCTTGGCCCCAACGGGGTTGGTGTGGATGGGGTTGTGATCACCGCTGATCGCCGCATAGCGGCGGATCTGACCGGGTGTTATCCGCAGGATGGCTTTCGGCGGCGGCAGCTTGGGCTGTTTCTGCGGCGGTGCTTTGGGCTCGTCGGACAGGCTGGTGCGTTGTTGGTGCAGGAAGGTCGTCACCTGATGCCACGCCACCGCATTGCCGACGCTGACATCGGTCACCAAGTCCACCAGCAGGCCTTTGCGGTGTTCGCGAAGGTTCTCTGCGTGAACCGCGATATTGACCGTGTCGGTGACCTTGATCGGCCGATACTGCGTGATGTGGTTTTCGGTATGGACGGATCCCATTGCAGCGAAGGGGAAGTCGAACCCGGTTACCAGCGACATCATCGTCGGGAAGGTCAACGCGAACGGATAGGTCAACGGTACGGTGTCGCCGTAGCGCAGGCCGGTGACCGCCGCGTAGTCGGCCACGTTCCCGCGGTCGATGGGCACGTCGTCGATCTTGAGCGTCCTGCTGGGCAGGTGGTCGCTGCGCGGAACGAATGGCAATGCCCCAGCCGCCGCGCGCAGCAGGTTTTTCAAGCCGCTTGGTTGCGTCACTGCGCTCTTCCCTCTCCGCATCGTCGCCGGACTAGGCGCCCAGCATGGCCTGGCCGCAGACACGGATGACGTTGCCCGTCACCGCGTTTGACGCCGGGCTGGCGAAGTAGGCGATGGTCTCGGCGACATCCACCGGTTGCCCGCCTTGATACAGCGAGTTGAGCCGGCGGCCGACCTCGCGGGTGGCCAGCGGGATGGCCGCGGTCATCTGCGTTTCGATGAATCCCGGTGCGACGGCGTTGATCGTGATGCCCTTTCCGGCGAGCTCCGGCGCCAGCGCCTGCGTGAGCCCGATCATGCCGGCCTTGGTGGTGGCGTAGTTGGTCTGCCCGCGGTTGCCCGCGATACCGGCCATCGACGACAGCCCGACCACCCGACCACCGTCACCGATCGTGCCGTTGCCAATTAATCCCTCGGTAAGTCGTTGTGGCGCAAGAAGGTTGACGGCGAGAACCGCGTTCCAGCGGGTGTCGTCCATGTTGGCCAGCAACTTGTCGCGGGTGATGCCGGCGTTGTTCACCAGGATGTCGGCCCGGCCGTCGTAGTGCTCACGCAGATGCTCGGTGATCCGGTCGACGGCATCGTCCGCGGTGACGTCGAGAGTCAAGGCCGTGCCGCCCACGCGGGTGGCGGTCGCCGCCAGGGCCTCGGCGGCGGCCTGCACGTCGACTGCGACGACACGCGCCCCGTCACGGGCGAACACCTCGGCGATCGTCGCGCCGATACCCCGTGCGGCGCCGGTCACGATGCCCACCTTGCCGTCCAGCGGCCGGTCCCAGTCGGCCGGCGGAGTGGAGTCGGCGGCGCCGACATAGAACACCTGCCCGTCGACGTAGGCCGACTTGGCCGACAGGATGAACCGCAGGGTCGACTCTGCGCCGGTGGCCGCTGGTTTGGCCTCGGGTGACAGGTAGACCAGCGCGACCGTGGCGCCCCGGCGCAGCTCCTTGCCCAGCGACCGGGTGAAGCCCTCCAACGCGCGCTGGGCGATCCGCTCGTCGGTGCTGCCGGCCTGGTCGGGAGTGGTGCCCACGACGACGACGCGGCCAGAAGCGCCGAGGTTGCGCAGCAGCGGGGTGAAGAACTCGTGTAGCGCCGTCAATCCGGCCGGCGTCGTGATGCCGGTGGCGTCGAACACCAGCCCGCCGAACGAATCGGCCCAGCGGCCGCCGAGGTTGGCGCCCACCACGTCGTAGTCCTTGTCCAACGCCGCGCGCAGTGGCTCGACCACCCGGCCCGCTCCGCCGATCAGCAGCGATCCGGCCAGCGGCGGATCGCCGACCCGATAGCGCCGCAGCTGCTCAGGCTGCGGTACGCCGAGTTGCTTGGCGAGAAACGAGCCGGGCCCGGAGTTGACGACTTGGGAGAATAGATCGGGCGAGACCTTGGGGGCCACTGAGTTGCCTTCCATATCGAGCGTGCCATCTGTCGACTACCGTATCGAGACCGAACTTACTCCAGAGTAAGAACAGTGGGTAGTATGGCACTAGCCGTGGATAACCCCCAACCGACGGAGATAAGCGTGACTTCAGAGAGTTCTATGCGCCGCGTCGCGGTGCTCGGTGGCAATCGAATTCCGTTCGGGCGCTCGGACCGCGCCTACGCCGAGGCGTCGAACCAGGACATGTTCACCGCCGCCCTGAGCGGGCTGGTCGACCGGTTCGGCTTGGCCGGAGAGCGCTTGGGCGCGGTGATCGGTGGTGCGGTGCTCAAGCACAGCCGCGACTTCAACCTGATGCGCGAATGCGTGCTCGGCTCGGCGTTGTCGTCCTACACGCCGGCGTTCGACCTGCAACAGGCCTGCGGGACCGGGCTGCAGGCCGCGATTTCCGCCGCTGACGGCATCGCGTCGGGCCGCTACGAGGTCGCCGCCGCCGGCGGGGTCGACACCACCTCCGACGCGCCGATCGGCTTGGGCGACAACCTGCGTCGCACCTTGCTGGGACTGCGCCGGTCAAAATCGAACGTCGAGCGGCTGAAACTGGTCGGCAAGCTACCGGCCAGCCTCGGGGTGGAGATTCCGGTGAACAGCGAGCCGCGCACCGGATTGTCGATGGGCGAACACCAGGCCATTACCGCCAAGCAGATGGGCATCAAGCGGGTCGACCAGGACGAGCTGGCCGTCGCGAGCCACCGCAACATGGCAGCCGCCTACGATCGCGGCTTCTTCGACGACCTGGTCACCCCCTTCCTGGGTTTGTACCGCGACGACAACCTGCGGCCAGACGCGTCGGTGGACAAGCTGGCCAAACTCAAGCCGGTGTTCGGGGTGAAAGCCGGCGACGCGACCATGACGGCCGGCAACTCGACGCCGCTGACCGATGGCGCTTCAGTGGCGCTGCTGGCAAGCGAAGATTGGGCCGCCGAGCACTCGCTGACGCCGTTGGCTTACTTCGTCGACGCCGAGACGGCAGCAGTGGACTACGTCAACGGCGCCGACGGCCTGCTGATGGCGCCGACGTACGCAGTGCCCCGCTTGCTCGCGCGCAATGGGCTCACGCTTGCCGACTTCGACTTCTACGAAATCCACGAGGCGTTCGCCTCGGTGGTACTGGCGCACCTGCAGGCGTGGGAGTCCGAGGAGTACTGCAAGGAGCGGCTGGGGTTGGACGCCGCGCTGGGGCCCATCGACCGGTCCAAGCTCAACGTCAACGGGTCGTCGTTGGCCGCCGGCCACCCGTTCGCCGCCACCGGCGGGCGGATCCTTGCGCAGCTGGCAAAGCAACTGTCCGAGGCCGCGAAAGCCAGGGCCAAGCAGACGGGGGCATCAGCCAAGCCGCTGCGGGGGTTGATCTCGATTTGTGCCGCCGGTGGCCAAGGCGTCGCAGCCATCCTGGAAGCCTGATACGCCGGCCCGCACGGCGCCGCTTTTGGCGTTTAGTAACGCGACCCCGGGGGAATCCGACGAGCGGATAGCTCCGTGTTGTCGTCCGACCCCCCGACCCGATGGCAGCGCGGGGCATCCTTGGTCGACCCCAAGCCTGGTTTCAGGCCGAGGTCAAGTCGGGGCCGCCGACGGAATGAGGGGATCCCGCGGCGGCCCCTTCTTATGGTTTGTATCAGGGTCTTTCCACGATCAGCCTGGTAAACGCAAAATCCCCCGTCTCGCAATGAGAACGGGGGATTTGCTGTATGGGCCAGGAGGCGGATCAGAAGGCCGCTTCGTCGAGCTCCATGACGTCGTTGTCGATCGTCTCCAACACCTGGCGGGTGCTGGTCAACAGCGGCAGGAAGTTCTTCGCGAAGAACGACGCGACCGCGATCTTGCCCTCATAGAAGGCCCGGTCGGCGTCGCTGACACCGGCGTCGAGCGCCTCCAGGGCCACCGCAGCCTGACGCTGCAGCAACCAGCCGATGACCAGGTCACCGACGCTCATCAGGAAGCGCACCGAGCCCAGCCCCACCTTGTAGATGCTGGAGATGTCCTCTTGGGCGGCCATCAGGTAGCCGGTCAGCGTCGCCGCCATCGTCTGGACGTCAGCCAGGGCAGTGGTCAGCAGCGCACGTTCGGCCTTCAGCCGGCCGTTGCCCGACTCGTTCTTGACGAACTCCTCGATCTCCCCCGACACGTGGGCCAGCGCCACACCCTTGTCGCGGACGATCTTGCGGAAGAAGAAGTCCTGCGCCTGGATGGCCGTGGTGCCCTCGTAGAGCGAGTCGATCTTGGCGTCACGGATGTACTGCTCGATCGGGTAGTCCTGCAGGAAGCCGGAGCCACCGAAGGTCTGCAGGCTTTCGGTGAGCTTGGCATAGGCCTGCTCGGAGCCGACCCCCTTGACCACCGGCAGCATCAGGTCGTTGACCTTCACCGCCAGATCCGCGTCCACGCCGTGCAGCGCCTCGGCCACCTGCGCGTCCTGGTAGGTCGCGGTGTAGAGGTACAGCGCACGCAGACCCTCGGCGTAAGCCTTCTGGGTCATCAGGCTGCGACGAACGTCGGGGTGGTGGGTGATGGTCACCCGCGGCGCGGTCTTGTCGGTCATCTGGGTCAGGTCGGCACCCTGCACGCGCTCCTTGGCGTAGGCCAGGGCGTTGAGGTAGCCAGTGGACAGCGTCGCGATGGCCTTGGTGCCGACCAGCATGCGGGCATTTTCGATGACCTCGAACATCTGCGCGATGCCGTTGTGCACCTCGCCGACCAGCCAGCCCTTGGCCGGAACGCCGTGCTGACCAAAGGTCAGTTCACAGGTCGCCGAAACCTTCAGGCCCATCTTGTGCTCGACGTTGGTGACGAAGACGCCGTTGCGCTCGCCCGGCTCGCCGGTCTCGAAGTCGAACAAGAACTTCGGTACGAAGAACAGCGACAAACCCTTGGTGCCCGGTCCGGCGCCCTCGGGGCGGGCCAGCACCAAGTGGAAGATGTTCTCGAACATGTCGTCCGAGTCGCCGGAGGTGATGAACCGCTTCACTCCGTCGATGTACCACGAGCCGTCGTCTTGCTGGACGGCCTTGGTCCGGCCTGCGCCGACGTCCGAGCCGGCGTCCGGCTCGGTGAGCACCATGGTGGAGCCCCAGCCGCGCTCGGCGGCCAGTATGGCCCACTTCTTCTGCTCTTCGGTGGCCAGGTTGTAGAAGATCTGAGCGAATCCGGCGCCGCCGGCGTACATCCACACCGCCGGGTTCGCGCCGAGCAGGTGCTCGTGCAGCGCCCACAGCAGCGCCTTGGGCATCGGCATGCCACCCAGCGCCTCGTCGAGGCCGACCTTGTCCCAACCGGCTTCGATGACTGAGCGCACCGATTCCTTGAAGCTTTCGGGCAGCGCCACCGAATGCGTCTGCGGGTCGAAGACCGGCGGATTGCGGTCCCCCTCGACGAAGGACTCGGCGACCGGCCCTTCGGCCAGCCGGCTCATCTCCGTCAGCATCTCGCGGGCGGTGTCGGTATCCAGCTCACTGAACGGGCCTTGACCGAAGGACTTGTCAACGCCGAAGACCTCAAACAGGTTGAATACCTGGTCGCGGACGTTGCTCTTGTAGTGGCTCACTGGTTCCTCCTCGATGAGAACGCCACTTGTGGTTGGGTACTATGCCTAAGTTACCCACCAGTAACACCGCTAAACTATACCCATCAGTAACTTGATGCAACCAAGTGTGAGCTAAATTTCATTGCCTAATTAACCAACTAGTTGGGTTTGCGCTGATCGGGACGCTGGCACACAGGTTGACCTGCGGTGATGATGGGTAGGTGGCAATTGTGTCGACCGTCACGACGCTGCCCGAAGTGGACCTGCGGCACCCTGCTGGCCAACTGCGGGAACGGCTGCGCGAGGCGGCTCACGAGGTGGGCTTCTTCTATCTGACCGGCCATGGCGTGCCCGCGGCGCTGAGGCGTCGGGTGCTGGCGGCGGCACGAGGATTCTTCGCGCTGCCGCAGGCCCAGAAGAACGCTGTCGCGATGGTCCGCAGTCCGCATTTTCGTGGCTATACCCGGCTCGGTGGCGAGCTGACCGGCGGCGAAGTGGACTGGCGCGAGCAGATCGACATCGGTCCCGAGCGCGACCCCGTGGGTGGGCCGGGTGGGCCTGACTACCTGTGGCTGCAAGGGCCCAACCAGTGGCCGGCCGGGTTGCCGGAGCTGCCGGGAATTATCGCCGACTGGGACGCGGCGCTCGCCGCGGTGGCCCGCGGCTTGTTGCGGCACTGGGCGGCAGCGCTGGGCAGTCCGCCGGACGTTTTCGACGCCGCCTTTGCCGAGACGCCGGCCACCCTGATCAAAATCGTGCGTTACCCGACCGGCGCGGTCGGCTCCCAAGGCGTCGGAGCCCACCGCGACGCGGGCGTGCTCACCCTGCTGCTGGCGGAGCCGGGCAGCCAGGGATTGCAGGTGCGGCCGGGCCGACACGGCGCCGACTGGATCGACGTCCCGGTGCGCGACGACGCGTTCGTCGTCAACATCGGTGAGTTGCTGGAGTGGTCGAGCGGCGGCTATCTGCGGGCGACCGAGCACCGGGTGAACCTGCGTCAGGCAGCCGATCGGATTTCGGTGCCCTACTTTTTCAACCCGCGATTGGACGCGCAGATCCCGACCCTGCGGCTGCCCCCGGAGCTTGCGGCGCGGGCAAGCCGGCGGGCGGACCCGTCCGATCCGATCTTCCCGGTCTACGGCCGCAACGCGTGGAAGAGCAGGTTGCGGGCCCACCCCGACGTCGCCGCCGCGCACGGCTACTCGTCGGACGAGTAGGGTCAGGACGACAACGATCCCGTCGATGCGAATGAACCCCCGGTGAACACACCTGAGAAGCTGACACCGTCGTCGCTACGCGAGGCCTTTGGCCATTTCCCGTCCGGCGTGATCGCCATTGCCGCCGAAGTGGACGGGGTCCGAGAAGGGCTGGCGGCCAGCACGTTTGTCCCGGTTTCGTTGGATCCGCCGTTGGTGTCGTTCTGCGTGCAGAACACCTCGACGACCTGGCCGAAATTGAAAAGCGTGCGCGCGCTGGGCATCAGCGTGTTAGGTGAGGGGCACGACGAAGCCGTGCGCACCCTGGCCGCCAAGACCGGCGATCGATTCGCCGGTCTGGAGACGGTGTCCAACAGCAGCGGCGCGGTCTTCATCAGAGGCACCAGCGTCTGGCTGGAAAGCGCGATCGAGCAACTCATTCCCGCCGGGGACCACACCATCGTGGTTCTGCGGGTCAGCGACGTCCAAGTCGACGCAGATGTTGCGCCAATCGTGTTTCACCGCAGCACTTTTCGACGACTCGGGGCCTAGTCAACGACCCGTTGCCGGGTTATACCCGATGCGTGTCAGCGACGGAACAGCTTGTTGCCCAACCACACCACCGGATCGTATTTCCGGTCGGCCACGCGTTCCTTCATCGGAATCAGGGCATTGTCGGTGATCTTGATGTGCTCGGGGCAGACCTCGGTGCAGCACTTGGTGATGTTGCAGTACCCGAGGCCATGCTCTTCCTGCGCCTGGTCGCGCCGGTCCAGCGTGTCCAGCGGATGCATTTCCAACTCCGCGATTCGCATCAGGTAGCGCGGGCCGGCAAACGCCTCCTTGTTCTCCTCGTGGTCACGGATCACGTGGCAAACGTTTTGGCACATGAAGCATTCGATGCACTTGCGGAACTCCTGAGAGCGCTCCACATCCGCCTGCGCCATCCGGTAATCGCCGGGCTGGAGATCCTTCGGCGGGGTGAATGACGGTATCTCACGGGCCTTTTCGTAGTTGAACGAGACGTCGGTAACCAGATCGCGGATCACCGGGAACGTCCGAATCGGCGTCACGGTAACCACTTCGTCTTCAGCGAAGGTCGACATCCGGGTCATACACATCAACTTGGGTTTGCCGTTGATCTCCGCTGAGCACGAACCGCACTTACCGGCTTTGCAGTTCCACCGCACCGCGAGGTCAGGCGTCTGCGTTTGTTGCAGACGGTGGATGACGTCGAGCACCACCTCGCCCTCGTTGACCTCCACCGTGAAGTCCTGCAGTCCACCACCGGCTTCGTCGCCACGCCATACCCGCAGGGTCGCGTTGTAGCCCATCAGCCTCTCCGTCCTGGATGGTCGGCCAGCTCTTCGGCGGTGTAGTACTTCTCCAGCTCGGAGATCTCGAACACCTCCAGCAAGTCTGGCCGCATCGGAATCTGGTCTTCGCGAGTGACCGAAATGTCCGGGATCACGTCGTCGCCGCCCGCGGCCCTGCAGACCAGCAACACCTTGCGCCATGAGGAGTCCATGCCCGGGTGGTCGTCGCGGGTGTGGCCGCCGCGGCTTTCGGTGCGCTCCAGAGCGGCTTTGGCGACGCATTCGCTGACCAGCAGCAGGTTGCGCAGGTCGAGGGCGAGGTTCCAGCCCGGGTTGTACTCGCGGTGCCCCTCGACGTGGATGTTCTTGAACCGCTCGCGAAGCTTGTCGAGCCGACCGAGGGCCTCGCTGATTTCCTCTGCCTTACGGATGATGCCCACCAAATCGTTCATCGACTGCTGCAGCTCCAGCTGCAACGTGTAGGGGTTCTCCGCGGTGGCACCGTTCGTCGGTGTCTCGAAGGGGGCCAGCGCCCGCTTGGCCGCCGTCGCGACGTCCTCGTCGGATACTTTCGGACGGCTGCTCAGCGCCCGCACGTAGTCGGCGGCGCCCAAACCGGCCCGACGGCCGAAGACCAGCAGGTCCGACAGCGAGTTCCCGCCCAGCCGGTTGGACCCGTGCATGCCGCCGGAGCACTCGCCGGCGGCGAACAATCCGGGCACGGTGGCGGCACCGGTGTCGGCGTCGACCTCGATGCCGCCCATCACGTAATGGCAGGTGGGCCCGACTTCCATCGGCTCTTTGGTGATGTCGACGCCGGCCAGCTCCATGAACTGGTGGTACATCGACGGGAGGCGCCGTTTGATCTCTTCGGGTGTCAGCCGCGAGGCGATGTCGAGGTAGACCCCGCCGTGTGGGGTGCCGCGGCCGGCCTTGACTTCGGAGTTGATCGCGCGCGCGACCTCATCGCGGGGCAGCAGATCCGGGGTGCGGCGGGCCGAGTCGTTGTCTTTGAGCCACTGGTCGGCTTCTTGCTCGGTCTCGGCGTACTGGCCCTTGAACACCGGCGGGATGTAATCGAACATGAACCGCTTGGTGTCGGAGTTCTTGAGTACGCCGCCGTCGCCGCGCACACCCTCGGTGACCAGGATCCCCTTCACGCTGGGCGGCCACACCATGCCGGTTGGGTGGAACTGGACGAACTCCATGTTGATCAGCGTCGCGCCGGCGCGCAGCGCCAGAGCGTGGCCGTCGCCGGTGTACTCCCAGGAGTTCGACGTCACCTTGAACGACTTGCCGATTCCGCCAGTGGCCATCACCACCGCCGGGGCCTCGAATAAGACGAAGCGGCCGCTTTCGCGCCAGTAGCCGAACGCTCCGGAGATCGCGTCACCGTCTTTGATGAGTTCGGTGATCGCGCATTCCGCGAAGACCCGGATCCTGGCCTCGTAGTCGCCGGTTTCGGCGTAATCCTCCTGCTGCAGTGAGACGATCTTCTGCTGCATGGTGCGGATCAGCTCCAAGCCGGTGCGGTCACCAACGTGGGCCAGCCGCGGGTAAGTGTGCCCACCGAAGTTGCGCTGGCTGATCTTGCCGTCTTTGAGGCGGTCGAACAGCGCGCCGTAGGTCTCCAGCTCCCAAACACGGTCGGGGGACTCCTTGGCGTGCAGCTCGGCCATCCGCCAGTTGTTCAGGAACTTCCCACCACGCATCGTGTCGCCGAAGTGGGTCTTCCAGTTGTCCTTCGGGTTGGTGTTGCCCATCGCTGCGGCGCAGCCGCCCTCGGCCATGACCGTGTGGGCCTTGCCGAACAGCGACTTGGTCACCACCGCGACCTTGAGACCGCGCTCCCGCGCCTCGATGACCGCGCGCAAACCTGCGCCGCCGGCACCGATCACGACGACGTCGTAGGAGTGCCGTTCGACCTCAGTCATGGAACCTCACTAAACTCTCTGATTTCCGTGAAACGGCTTCTCAGCCAACAAACCTCAGGTCCTGGATGACACCGCCGGCTACCAGCGCGATGTAGAAGTCGGTGAGCATCAGCGTGCCCAGGGTGACCCACGCGTACATCTTGTGCCGGGTGTTGAGTCTGCTGACTTGAGTCCAGATCCAGTACCGCACAGGGTGTTTGGAGAAGTGTTTGAGCCGCCCACCGGTGACGTGCCGGCACGAATGGCAGGACAGCGTGTAGATCCACAACATGATGACGTTGCCGACCATGATGACGTTGCCCAGGCCGAAGCCGAATCCGCCCGGCCCTGCGTCGGAATGGAACCCGATGATCGCGTCGTAGGTGTTGATCACCGAGATGATGCCGGCGGCGTAGAAGAAGTACCGGTGGGTGTTTTGGACGATCAGCGGAAATCGGGTCTCGCCGGTGTAGTGGGCGCGGGGCTCGGCTACGGCGCAGGCGCTGGGCGACTGCCACACCGTGCGGTAGTAGGCGCCGCGGTAGTAGTAGCAGGTCAGCCGGAACAGCAGCAGGAACGGCAGCGTCAACGCCGCGAACGGCAACCACCACACGTTCGGCAGGATCTGCGGCCAGAAGTCGCTGGCCTCACCGCAAGCGTTGCTGACGCATGGCGAATAGAACGGGGTCAGGTAGTGATAATTCGGGACGAAGAAGTAATTCCGTTGAAACGCGCGCGCCGTCGCGTAGATGAGGAATGCGGCGAAGCCGAGATCGATCCGCAGCGGCGACATCCACCACCGGTCGGTGCGTAGCGTCCGTTGCTGGATATGGGCGCGCGTGGGTGAAAAGACACCGGACGCAGAACGGTTCGCTGTGGGTGCGCTCATCTGTTGTGATCCTCTTCGCGTGGCCTCGTCGGAGAGTACCCAGAGCGAAGAGCACCCAGTCTGGCGGGGGGTAGATCAGCGACGATGGTGACCGCGGACACGTTACGGCGTCGACATCGCGCCGGAACTCGCTGTCATATTGCGGTAGCGCGAGCTCCCGCAGTTCGGCGAGTTCAGTCGTGCTGGACAACGGATCTCCCTACCGATGAGGTGGCACGGATCACAGGACGACCCACCGGATACCATCCAGCACACAGCGACGGCGTGAGACAACTCACGCCGGCAAGCGGGAGGACGAGTCGTGCCGGCACCCCACGCATTGGCCGATCGGGCAACGGCGCTTCTCATGCTGCACCAGCCGGGCAATCCGGTGATTCTTCCGACGGTGTGGGACGCCTGGTCGGCGCGACTGGCCGTTGACGCCGGATTCGCCGCGCTCACCGTCGGCAGTCATCCGGTCGCCGACTCAATCGGTAGACCCGACAACGAGGGCATGTCTTTCGACGACCTGCTGAGCCGGGTCGCCCAGATCACCGCCGCGGTGGACGTCCCCGTCTCGGTGGATGTCGAATCCGGTTACGGGCTGCCGGCGGCGCGGCTCATCGACGGGTTGCTCGGGGCAGGTGCGGTGGGGCTGAACATCGAGGACACCGTGCACAGCGAGGGCAAGCGACTGCGTTCGGCGAATGAGCACGCCGAGCTGGTGGGTGCGCTACGTGCCGCCGCCGACGAGGCGAAGGTCCATCTCGTCATCAACGCCCGTACGGACCTTTTCCTGCGCAAGGACGGCGACGATTCCGACCGTGTCGAGCGGGCGGTGGCGCGGTTGCAACAGGCCGCCGTCGCTGGTGCCGACGTCCTCTATCCCGTTGGCCACCATGATCCGGAGACGTTGCGGCGCTTGACAACTGAGTTACCGCTCCCGGTCAATGCGATCGCCTTACCTGATCGGGATGATCCCGCTTCCTTCGGTCCACTGGGCGTGGGGCGGATCAGTTTCGGGCCATACCTGCAGACTGCCCTGGGGACTCGGGCCAAGGAGATCCTGGCCCGCTGGGGCTAGTCGCCGGAATGAACCGGCTCTGCCAGCCGTTGCGTTGAGTCATGACCGGCTTTCACCGTGAGCAGCATGTGATGACCCGCGTCGACATCGCCACCGGGGTGGCGTTCGATGAGTTCGTGACCAAGTTGGAAGAAGCGGCGCCGCCACTCGATCGGGAGGCGATGGAGCGGATCCCTGCAGCAGGCGGCAGCTGGGACGACGTCCGCGCCGCCGTGGCGAAGAATGCGCCGAACGAGTTGATGGTCTACGCCAAGATCGGCGCGACCGAGTTGCTCGGCGTGGCCGGACATCGCACTCGGGCCATCGAGTATCTGATCGGCAATCACATCATCGCCGAGACCATGTTTCGGCACGACCCGAAGGCACTGTTGTACGCGCCGCTTCGGATGCTGGTCTACAGCGGTTCGGACGGTAACGCGGTCTTCACGATGGACCAGCCCAGCCCGGCATTCGGCAGCCTCGGCATCGCCGATGTGACCAAAGTCGGTGAGGGGCTTGACCGCAAAGTGGTGAACCTGCTGCGCATCATCGGGGTGGACGCCGAGCAAGCATTCGTCTGACATGCGCCGAATCCGGTGGAGCCGTTGGGCCCCACCGGATTCGAGCGGCACTACTTGGTGATCTCGATGCGCTGCGGCGCAGACCCGGCGTAGACACCGGTGACCCGCACGGTCAGCACGCCGGCGTCGTAGGACGCCGAGATGGCGTCGCCGGTGACGTGCGCAGGCAGCCGGAACGACCGGCGGAACGCGCCGTAGCGGACCTCGCGCAGCGTGCGCCCGCCCTTCTCCTCAGCGTGCTCGTCGCGGCGCTCGCCATGGATGACCAGGCGGCCGTGCTCCACCTCAACGTTGACGTCCTTCTCGACGTCCACACCGGGCAGCTCCAGGCGAACTACCGCGTCCTCGCCGTCCTTGACGATCTCGGCGGCGGGGCTGAAGCCTTCGGCTACCGGCTTGATCCAGTCGGTCGCAGCGGCCGGCCCAAAGAAATCGCGCATCCAGCGGTCGACATCCCAGGCGGGTCGTGACCACAAGGCCAGGTTGCTCATTCGTATCTCCTCGTGCTTGGTGGTTGCCGACGCCTTGCCGGCCTACCACTACAAACATGAGTCGACCACGCTTAAGTTCCACCCTCTTGTTCGCCGTCAGCGAACGGCGTCAGACCAACGCCGCGTCGAGGCTTTCATCGATGGCCAGCCGGTACCCACGTTTGACGACCGTCGCGACGATATTCCTGTCACCCAATGCTTTCCGTAACCGCAGCACCGCGGTATCCACGGCGTGCGGATCGCTGGCGCTGCCGGGCAGCGTTTGTAGCAGTTCCCGGCGGGCGACCACGACGCCGGGACGGTGCGCCAGCGCACGCAGGATCGCCATCGCCGCCGGGGACAGCGACTGGTGCGTGCCGTCAACCATCACGTCGCAGCCGCGGATCTCGATGCGATGGCCGGCCACCTGCAGCGTGCGTGACCGCAGCCCGGGCAGCTCCTCGGCGATATGCCTGGCCAGCGCGGCCAGTCGCATGCGTTGTGGTGAGGACGTCGGAACCCCTCGGCTCACCAACGGCTGTGCGGTCACCGGCCCTATGCACATTGCCCGCACATCGGCGCGCAGCGCGCTGAGCAACTGCTCGGAGAGCCCCAGATCCCCGGCCCGCATCAGCGTCGCTGCCACCGCCGGCGCGGAGGTGAAGCTCACCGCGTCGAACTGCCGTTGCGCGATCTGGGTGACCAGCCGGTCGAACTCGCCGCCGGCCGGCATCGGCTTCCACCGGTACACCCGGATCGGCACGACCTCGGCCCCCGCTAAACGCAGCTCGTGGAGAAATTCCGGAAACGGATCCCACGCGGCGGTGGCGCCGTGCAGCTGTACGGCGATGCGACAGCCCGCGATGCCGGACTGCCGCAGGTATTGCACGAGCTCGCGCGACGAGTCGGTTTTCGGGGACCACTCTTCAGGAAGGCCGGCAGCGCGCAGTGCGCCGGTGGCTTTCGCTCCGCGGGCCAGAATTCGGGCGTGCGACAACGCCGCGGTCAACTGCCTGCCCAGCTGCCATTCATCGGCGGCGGCGATCCAGCCCCGGAATCCGACGGCGGTCGTGGCGACCACAATGTCGGGTGGGCTTGCTATCAGTGCCTCGGTGTTGCAGCGTAATTCGTCATCGTCGGGTAACGCGACCATGGCGATCGCGGCCGCATGGCCGACGGTGGCGCCGTAGCGGCGCAGCAGCGCGCAGAGTTCGCCGGAGCGTCGGGCCGAGGTGACCGCCACCCGATAGCCGGCGAGCGACGGCGCGACCGGGTGACCCATATGAAGTGTGTATGCCCGGCAGATTTCGGGTGCATTACCGAGCAATTGCTGACGCGTTGCCCCGATGCGCTACCAGACGTCGCCGTCGCGCCAATCGCACGTCAATGCCTCGGAGGTGTCGAGGCTGATCCCGACCGGCAGGACGAACACTGAGCCGTCGGCGTCGGGGGTCGGTGTGATTCCGTCCGGCGCCAACACCGACGTCGGGCCCGCCCACGGCAGCCAACCGCGCAACGTGTAGAGCCGCCTTCCCAGGTCCGAGGAGCTGAGTGCGCCGAGCTGATAGGCGCCGCGGATCACTTGCTCGCAGGCATCGAGTATCGCGATCGCCAGTCCCTGGCCGCGCCAATCTTCTCGGACCGCAACGGCTTCGACGTAGCCGCAGCGAAATGCGGCACCGCGGTGGAGCAAGCGTCGCTGGATGACCGCGCCATGCGCGATGATCGCACCGCGATGCCAGATCAGGGCATGCATCCCGCCCAGCGCGTGGTCCCAGTCGCTGTCGGTGAACTCACCGGCGAACGCATCGTTGACCATCTCATAGGCGCGCTGCCGGGCATCGCTCTCGAGGTCGGCGGTGTGAACCAGGCGAGCGGTGTGGACCTGGGTGTGCACACTGCTGGTTTACCAGGTGGGCTAGCTCTCCACCATCGAAGCCATCGAAGTTGGGGCAGAAGCGGGCGCAGCCCTCGGTCGCGACCAGTGCAGTCGCACGTATTGCCCGGGGCGCACCTGGGCGACTTTGTCGATGTCTTCATCGGCGATCACACCGACCACCGGATAGCCGCCGGTGACGGGGTGATCGGGACCAAGGATGACCGGTAAGCCGTTGGGCGGCACCTGGATCGCGCCGCGGGTGGCTCCTTCGCTGGGCAAGACCCGATCGGGCGAGCGGTACCTCATCGGACGTCCCTCCAGCCGCGTACCCACTCGGTCGCTGCGGTCGGAGGCCATCCAGATGCTGTGCACCAACGCGTCGGGATCGACGAGCCAGTCCGCCCGCGGCCCCGGCACCACCAGCAGCTCCACCAGATGTTGGGAGATCGGCGCCACTGGCGCCTGGTCGAGCTCGGGGTACTCCTCGGTGTGTTCGCCTACCGGCAGGACGTCACCGGGTTGTAGCGGCAACGGACCGATCGCCGACATCACGTCGTAGCTGCGGGACCCCAGCACCGGTGTCACGTCGATACCGCCACGCACTGCCAGGTAGCTGCGCAGACCGGACCGCGGGGAGCCCAGCGAGATCACTTCGCCGTCGCGGACATGCTGAATACTGTTACTGCCGAACGGGATTCCGTTGACGCGCGGGTCGGTGTCGGCGCCGGTGACAGCGATGTCGACGTCGCCGCCGCGGACTCGCGCCGACAAGCCACCGAAGGTGACTTCGATTGTGGCGCGGTCGTCGGGGTTGGCCACCAGCCGGTTGGCCAGGGTGTGCGAGCGGCGGTCGGCCGCGCCCGACCGGGTGACGCCGATATGGGCCAGACCCACCCGCCCGAGGTCCTCGACGATGGCCAGCGGGCCGGTGCGCAGGATTTCCAGGGCTGTCATGGCCGCTCTCCTTTCAGGCTCTTCGCACGCCTGCCGCTACGCGGCCCGGAACTGGACCCACATCCCCGGTGTCAGCAGCGCCGGGTTCGGCCGGTCGATATCCCACATGACCGCGTCGGTGTGGCCGATCAGCTGCCATCCGCCGGGGGAGCGGCGCGGGTAGATTCCGGTGAATTCGCCGGCCAGGCCCACCGCACCGGCCGGAACGGATGACCGCGGCTCCGACCGTCGAGGTACGGCCAGCCGCGGATCGCCGCCGACCAGATACGCGAAACCCGGTGCGAATCCACCGAATCCGACTTGCCAGGGAGTAGACGTGTGGGCATTGATGACTTGCGCGGTGGTCAGCCCGGTAAGGTCGGCGACCTCGGCCAGATCGGCACCGTCGTAGACGACGTCGATCGTCATGGGCTCTTCGGACGGAGCGGAGGCCACCATGTCGGCCGCCACCCGCAACGTGCGCAGCCGACGGCGGACCGCGCTTTGATGACGAGGGCCGTCGAGTTTCAGCAGCACGGTGCGGGAGGCCGGCACGATGTCGAGTACACCGGGCAGGGCGGCATCGCGTAAAGCAGCAGCCCACGCCATTACGTCGGTGCTGCTGTGCAACTGCAGCAGCAGCGCCCGATCACCGTAGTCGAGAACAGTGTCGGCCACGCTCAGATCCATTGCCACGCTCATTACTCGACAGTAACCCCTTGGCCGCGAGCCGAAACCAGATTTTTGAGCACTGCCAGAGCTGCCTTAGCCAACGCTCAGAGGGCGCGGGCACTCGGATTAAGACTCGTCGGTCCTAGTGCAGAATATTGCCGATCAGCGGGGGCAGCTGATCGGCCACCAGCGGGTAGCTGAGCGGTGACGCGAACGCGATCGCGCCGGCCTGGTCCTTGGTGGTGAACACGCTGCGCGCCCGCAGCGCCGCCACGTCGGGGTTGGCCAGCAGCGCCGCTTGATCGCCGTCGTCTTCCGTCGTCCAGATCAGCAGGTCGGCGGCATCGAGAACCGCCTTGATCTGGTCGCGCGGAATGAAGGCCTGCTGCTGGTCGACGGCGAACGGGGTGATGCTGTCGGCGAGGGCCAGACCCATTTGGGTCAAAAACTCAGTGCGCCAACCGGTTGTTGCGACCACGTTGTCTTGGTGCAGCTTGCCCTGCAGCAGCAGCACCTTCTTGCTTTTGAACTGCGGATACTTATCCGCGACACCGGCGAAGCTCTGGTCGACACCGCTGATCAGTGAGTTCATCTGACCGGGCTGAAAAACCGCCTGGGCGATCACCTTCGCCTGGTCCTTCCACGGCTCGAAGAATGCGTAGCCGTCGGACTGCGGAATCGTTGGGGCGATCGCGGACAGTTTCTGGTACGCGTCCTGATCGACTCCGGCGTCGGTGGCGATGATCAAGTCGGGTTTCAGGCCGGCGATCTGCGGCACCTGTAACCCATTGTCCAGATTCAGCACAACGGGTTTCGCGTCGCCGAGTTTGGGCCGGGCCCACGGCCACACCGCGAATGGCTGGTCGCCGAACCAGTCGGTTACCGCGATCGGCACGACGCCGACTGCCAGCAGATCGTCCTGGCTGGTGAAACCGGCGCTGACCACCCGTTTGGGCGGCGCCGGGACGGTCGTCTCGCCGAAAACGTGGGCGATGGTCACCGGTCCGGCGCCACCGCCGCCCGCAGCGGGCGCTGATTTGTTCGACGAGCAGGCCGGGGGAGCCGCGGCCACGAGCAGTCCCGCGGCCGCGCCGGCACGCAAAAACCTGCGCCGACTCCATCGCTCGAGCATCGCGTGAGCCTACAGCGTTCGCTCAGGTCAGCGGCATGCCGGCATCGACGAAGTCCAAGGCGCGAGAGACGGTGTCGATTGCGCCCGGACCGGGCTCGTAAACTGCCATCATCGCGCCGGTAAGGGCTCCGGCAAATACCCGCAGCTCGAAATCGCTTGCGTCGCGGCCGATTCGGCGGCCGAGCGCCTCGGCGAACGTGGTGATGGTGCGGTAATACTCGTCGTACATGGCGGCTTTGAGCTCCGGTATCGAGAACATCAGCCGTTGCCGGGTGTTCTCGAACTCCCGCTCACCTTCCGACATGTTGGCCATGGCGGCCTGGTAGGCGCATCGCACGGCCTGACTCGGCGACAGGTCGGCCGGCTGCTCATCCAGGGCATTCAGGATTACCGGGTCGATGTCGTCGGCAAGCAAGACCGATTCCTTGGTCGGGAAATACCGAAAAAACGTGCTCGGCGATACCTCGGCAGCCTCCGCGATCTGCTCGACGGTGGTGGCGGCGTAACCGTTTTCTTCGATCAGCCGAAACGCCGCTCGCCTGATGGCCTGGCGGGTCCTGATCTTCTTGCGTTCCCGCAGACCGGGAGTTTGGTCGGTCGCCTGCATGACCTGATTCTCCCGCACGCGCCACGGTGGGGTGCTGCGTTCACCGCGGTCGAGCGCGTCGCCGACTCCGAGTGTTCTATGTTGCCCGACACCGTCAACACGTCGACAACTTCAGCACCCGGTCGTTGCCGCGATCGGCGACGTAGACCCGGCCTCCGTTGTCTGCGGCCACCGCCAATGGGGTGTTGAGGCCGGTGAACGGCAACACGCTCTGGGTGTTCGACCCCGCCGCCAACTTCACAACGTTGCTGGTGTCGTGGTCGGTGACGTAAAGGTTGTCAGCGTTGTCGACCGCCACGCCCCAGGGCACGTTGAGACCGGTGAAGGGCAGCTCGGTCTGGCTATTCGACCCGGCCGCCAACTTCACCACCCGGTGGTTGTCCGAGTCGGTGACAAACACGTTGCCCGAGCCGTCCACCGCCACGCCATCAGGGTTGTTCAAACCGGTGAACGGCAGCACGCTCTGGTTGTTCGACTCGGCCGCCAGCTTGACCACCCGGTTGTTTCCCCGGTCGGCGACATAGACGCTGCCGGCGCTGTCCACTGCGACCCCTTCGGGGTAATTGAGGCCGGTCATCGGCAGCAGGGTCTGGTTGTTCGACCCGGCCGCCAGTTTTACCAATCGGTTGTTGAAGTCGGTGACGTATATGTTGGCGTTGGTATCGACCGCGACCCCCTGCGGTTCATACAGGCCGGTGAACGGCAGCACCGTCGGGGTGGTCGACCCGGAAGCCAACTCCACCACGCGGCCATACATCGCCTCACTGGCGACGTACACGTTGCCGGCGGAGTCGAGCGCCACTCCTCCAGGAGAGAGGCGGAAGTCAAGGCCGTTGAACGGCAACACGTTTTGTCCGCAGACCGGCGACGAGGCCGAACGCGGCCAGGCCACCAGGTATGCGGCTACCACCGCAGCGACGAGGAGGACGGCGGCGGTGCCGATCACCATCAACAGCTTGCGTTTGTGACGGCGCTGCGGGGCGCTGGGCGCGAAATCCGGCTGCGGTGGGCCGGCGGGCGGCCGCCGGTTCCCGGCGCCGCTGCCACCCGGTACGGGACGCGCCATTGTCTGGGCCGCCGCGGCTTGTTGGCCGTGCTGCAGGATGCTTTGCGCCTGGTGCTGCTCGGGTGCGGTCAGCGCATCCAGGGCGGCATTGGCCAGCTCACCGGCACTGCGGTAGCGCTCCTCGGGGTTTTTGGCCATGCCCTTGGCGATCACATCGTCCAGAGCCGCCGGTACCCGTCCGGGCCGCAGCTGGCTGGGCCGTGGGGGTGGCTCCATCAGGTGTGCGGCCACCAGCCGTTCGATGTTGTCCGCTTGAAATGGCGGCGCCCCGGTCAGGCACTCTTCCAACACGCAGGCCAGCGCGTAGACATCTGAGCGGTGGGTGACTCCGTTGCCGGTGAACCGCTCCGGCGCCATGTACTTGCAGGTCCCCATCGCGGTGCCGCTCTGGGTCAGACCCGGGTCGGTGCTGGCCCGGGCAATCCCGAAATCCACCAAGTACGCAAAATCGTCGGCGGTGACAAGAATGTTTTCCGGTTTCACATCCCGGTGCGTGATGCCGTTGGCATGCGCGGCGTCCAAGGCGGCCGCGATCTGACGCACTATCGCCACCGCCCGCGGCGGACTCAACGCCCCGCTGACTTTGAGCATCGTCGCCAAGTTGGCGCCGTCGATGAGACGCATATCCAAATACAGCTGTCCGTTGATTTCGCCGTAGTCATGAATCGGCACCACATGCGGTTCAGTCATCCGCCCTGCTGCGCCGGCCTCACGCTGCATGCGCGCCCGAAACATCGGGTCGTCGGAGAACTGCGGTGAGATCAACTTGAGCGCCACCACCCGGCCCTTGCGGGTGTCCTCGGCCTCATAAACCTCGCCCATCCCGCCGCGGCCCAGCAGCCGCATCAGCCGATAGGGCCCGAACCACGAACCCGGCTCACTGCCAGTCATCGTTGAACTCCCTTCAGCTACGAGATGGCATTCACGGCCGCTGTCAGCTTCGATTGGAATGAACTCGGCATCGGGATGTACCCGTACTGGTCCAGACCATCTTGGCCGGCGCCAATTGCGGCTTGCATGAACGCTTTTACGGCCGTGCCGGTTGCAGAGTCCGGATACTTCGAGCAGACGATCTCGTAGGTCGGCTCCACGATCGGGTAGGCCCCGGCCTTGGTCGGCTTGTAGAACGACGACGTGTCGACCACCAGGTCGTTGCCCTCTCCGACGAACTTTGCTCCGGCGATCGTCTTGGAGACCGAGTCGGTGGTGATCGTCACCGGCTCCGGACCCGCCGACGTGATGATCTGGGCAATGTTCAACTGCTTGCCCACCGCAAACGACCACTCGTTGTAGGTGATCGACGCGTCGGTGTTCTGCACGGCCGCCGACGTGCCGTCATCGCCGGCTGCGCCGTCACCGACGCCCCCATGGAAGGTCTGGCCGGCACCTTTCCCCCATGCGCCGTCGGACGCGGCATCCAGATACTTCTCGAAATTGGATGTGTTAGCGGATTGATCACTGCGGAAGAAGACGTGGATCGGCGCTGCAGGCAGGGCGGCGTCGGCGTTAAGCGCCTTGATCGCCGGGTCGTTCCAGGAGGTGATCGCGCCGTTGAAAATCTTTGCGATCGTCGGAGCGTCGAGATTGAGCGAACTCACGCCGGCGATGTTGTAGGTAACAGCTATCGGGCTGAACACGACCGGCAGGTCCCACGCCGGCGAACCGCACCGCTGTTCAGCGCGCGCGGGCTGACCCTTCGATGGGTTCAGAGGATCGCCGGAACCCGCCAAATCCGTTACGTTGCTGACGAACTGGGTCACTCCTGCGCCGGAGCCATTGGCGGTGTAGTCCAGGCTGTAGCCTGGGCACGCGTGGACATAGGCGTAGACGAATTGTTCAATCGCGTTCTCTTGTGCCGTCGCGCCACTGGCTTTGAGTTTTTTCTTGCCGCCGCAGACGATTGGTGTGGACGGGGAGTTGGCTCCAGATGATGACGCCGGACTGCTCGGGTGGCCACCACATGCCGTTAACGTCAGCGCGCCGGCACACAGCAGGCTGAGTGCGGCGCCAGCTCGGTTGCGCTTCACCGGAACTCCTCTGACGAATCGGGTGACGGACGCGGTCCGCCACCGGGGAGCCCCCGTGGTACACGTTCCGCCGCACAGGCACTTTGCTGGTCTGGCAAACGAACACATGAGCCTGGCAACATACAAGCCCCTGAAGTTGGGCTGATTATTAGCAAAGCCTTTGAAAATGAACAGAAAATTTGAGCAGCAACTGTGAAGATAAGCAGCGGGTTAGTAGTGCCTTTGAAAAGAGGCAGAGGGTGACGACGCTGGACTCTATTGAAGCATAGCGAAGTAACGTGATGGGGTGTTGATGATCCCAGAGCAAATCAACGCCGGAACAGGCGACGTTGATGCCGATGCCGATGCCGCTGCGCCGGCGCTGCGTTCGGTCAATCTCACCCTAGGTTTCGGCGCCACAACCGTGCTCAACGATGTGAGCCTCGACTTTCCCGCGCGGACGATCACCTCGTTGCTGGGACCGACCGGCTCGGGCAAAACGACCTTCCTGCGGACCCTGAATCGGATGAACGACAAAGTGTCCGGATACCGCTACAGCGGTGATGTGCTGATGGGTGGCCGCAGCATCTTCAAAAGCCAAGATCTGATGGAGTTTCGCCGCAGGGTCGGCATGCTGTTCCAGCGTCCCAATCCATTCCCGATGTCGATCATCGACAACGTCGTTGCCGGCTTGCGCGCTCATAAGCTGGTGTCCCGCAAAGACCTTAAGAGTGTTGCAGAGGCTCGCCTGGTCGAAGTCGGTCTCTGGGATGCGGTGAAGGATCGGCTCGGTGATTCACCATTCCGGCTCTCGGGCGGTCAGCAGCAGTTGTTGTGCCTGGCCCGTGCGCTCGCGGTGAACCCGGAGGTGCTGCTGCTCGACGAGCCCACCTCATCGCTGGACCCTGGCACGACCGAAAAGATCGAAGAGCTGATTCGATCGCTGGCCGACCGGCTCACCGTGGTCATTGTGACGCACGATCTCGCGCAGGCCGCTCGAATCGGTGACCGGACGGCCTTGTTCTTTGACGGCAGGCTGATCGAGGAAGGTCCCACTGAACAGCTGTTCCTATCGCCAAAACACGCGGAGACCGTCCGCTACGTCTCCGGGCTGTTCGGCGACCGTCGGCTCCTCGGCGTGGTCGTGGGGGCCACAGACGCAAACGGGGGAACGAAAGGTGAGTGATGGCCGTGAAAAATTCATTGCGTGCCCTGCTGGTCGCGGCGCCATTGGTTTCGGTTGCGGTGGCCTGCGGTTCGAGTTCGACAGGCGGTTCGTCCAACTCGGGGGCTAGCGCCGGCAGCATCGCCACTACGCCCGCAACTTCGAAGGTGGCGTTGTCGGAGACAGGTGCCACCGAGCTGTATCCGCTGATGAACGCGTGGGTTCCGGCTTATCAGTCGAAATACCCCAACGTCACGATCACTACCGCGGCCACCGGGTCAGGCGCCGGGATCTCGCAGGCAATCGCCAGGGCAGTCGATATCGGCGCCTCCGGCGCCTACCTGTCGCAGGGTGACATTTCCGCTCACAAAGGCCTGATGAATATCGCCTTGGCCATTGCCGCCGAGGAGGTCCACTACAACGTGCCGGGTGTCACCGAGCACCTCAAGCTCAACGGCAAAGTGCTCGCGGCCATGTATCAGGGCACCATCAAAAGCTGGAATGACCCGCAGATCGCCGCGCTGAACCCCGGGGTGAACCTACCGGCCATCCCAGTGGTCCCGCTCCACCGTTCCGACGGGGCGGGCGACACATTCGTATTCACCCAGTACTTGTCGAAGCAAGATCCCGAAGGCTGGGGTAAGTCGCCCGGTTTCGGCACCACCGTCGGCTTCCCCGCGTTGCCGGGCGCGCTCGGTGAAAACGGGGCCGGTGGCATGGTGACCGGCTGCGCTCAGACTCGCGGGTGCGTCGCCTACATCGGCATCAGCTATCTCGACCAGGCCATCGAGAAGGGATTGGGCGTGGCCGAACTGGCCAATGCCTCCGGCAAATACGTACTGCCGGATGCCCAAAGCATTCAGGCCGAGGCTTCGGGGTTCGCCCCGCAAACGCCGGCAAATCAGGTGATCTCACTGATCAACGGACCCGCCGCTGACGGGTACCCGATCGTCAACTACGAGTACGCCGTCGTCTACGGCAGCCAGAAGGATGCCGCTACCGCGCAGACACTGCAGGCGTTCCTGCACTGGGTGGTGACCGACGGCAGTAGCCCCTCATTTTTGGGAAAGGTTCACTTCCAGCCGCTGCCTGCCTCGGTGGAGAAGCTGTCCGAAACCCAAATCGCTAAAATCACAAGCTAACTCGCTGCTCTGATGCTTTCGACGCGACAGCCAGCGTCGGCCCGCTCGCTGGCATTCCCGCGAACGCTGGGCCGCATCCGTGGCGTGAGCCGCGAAGGCCTTGCCGTGCGGTGGGCCGGCGGTGTGGGCGCGCTGATCCCACTGCTCGCGCTGGTATTCGTGCTGGCCACGCTGATCGTCGAGGCGCTTCCGGCGATCAGGATCAACGGGCTGCATTTCTTCACCGCCAGCGAATGGAACCCGGGAAACCTTTACGGCAGCAACGATGTCAGCAAAGGCATCCCACGTCCGGTCGATGCCTACTACGGGGCATTGCCGCTGATCGTGGGAACATTGGCCAGCTCCGCGATCGCCCTGATCATCGCGGTGCCGGTGTCGATCGGCGCGGCGCTGGCGATCGTCGAACGGCTGCCGAAACGTGCCGCCTCGGCCGTCGGCATGGTGCTCGAATTGCTGGCGGGGATCCCCAGTGTCGTCGTTGGGCTTTGGGGGGCAATGACGTTCGGGCCGTTCATCGCCCACCGCATCGCTCCCGTGATCGCTCGCAACGCGCCGAATGTGCCGGTGCTCAACTATTTGCGCGGGGACACTGGCAACGGAGAGGGCATGTTGGTGTCCGGTCTGGTGCTGGCGGTGATGATCATCCCGATCATCGCCAGCACCGCGCGTGATCTGTTCCGACAGGTTCCTGCACTGCCTCGCGAGGGCGCGATCGCATTGGGTATGTCCGACTGGGAATGTGCGCGCAGAGTTACCCTGCCGTGGGTATGGCGCGGCATCGTCGGCGCCGTCGTGCTGGGACTCGGACGTGCGCTGGGCGAGACGATGGCCGTTGCCATGGTGTCTGGTGCGGAGTTGGGGGCGATGCCCCACAACATCTACTCGACCATGACCACGATCGCTGCCACCATTGTGTCGCAACTGGATTCGGCCTTGACCGACTCCACCAACTTCGCAGTGAAGACCCTTGCCGAGGCAAGTCTTGTGCTGATGGTGATCACGTTGCTGACGAACGTGTTAGCCCGTGCGTTGGTGCGCCGCGCGTCAGGTACCGCGCTACCAGTCGGGCGAGGTGTCTGAGATGTGGTCGATGACGTCTCGGCGCAAAACCGTCAACGCGTTGTGGTGGACGGCATGCTTCGGATGCCTGGCGATGGTGATCGTGCCGACGTTGTGGATGCTGATCGGAATCGTCGGCCGTGCGCTGCCGGTGTTTCACTTCAGCGTGTTGGTCGAGGACTCGCACGGCGGCGGTGGCGGCCTTCGCAACGCCATCATCGGTACGGCGGTCCTGGGTTTCGGGGTCATGCTGGTGGGTGGCACTATCAGCGTGTTGGCCGGAATTTACTTGTCCGAATTCGCCACCGGCAGAACACGTTCGGTGCTACGCGGCGCCTATGAGGTGTTGTCTGGTATCCCATCTATCGTGCTGGGCTACGTCGGTTATCTGGCGCTGGTGCTCTACTTTGACTGGGGGTTCTCACTGGCGGCCGGGGTGCTGACCCTGTCGGTGTTGAGTATTCCGTACATCGCCAAGGCCACTGAATCGGCGCTGGGTCAAGTACCCACCGCATACCGGGAAGGGGCAACGGCGCTCGGGTTGCCCGTCGGTTGGACGCTGCGCAAAATCGTGCTGAAGACGGCACTACCCGGAATCGTCACCGGCATGCTGGTGGCGCTCGCGTTGGCGATCGGCGAGACGGCGCCGATGCTGTACACGGCGGGCTGGTCGGATTCTCTGCCGACTGCAAAGCTCGAACACTCGCCGGTCGGCTACCTGACCTATCCGATCTGGACGTTTTACAACCTGCCGTCGAAAACGGCTTTGGACCTGTCTTATGACGCGGCCTTCTTGCTGCTCGTGTTCCTGCTGCTGCTGATCATCCTGGGGCGGCTGATCACTTGGTTCGCCCGCAGGCATTCAGAATCGGCGTGACATGTCGGCCGGTTCTCAGCGCGTGGGTGGGGTGGGCCAGGGGCTGTAGTCGGCGATCAGCTCCTCCTGCGGCGGCCGCTGGTCGTCGGGCACATGCTGCAGGTTGATCCGGATCCGATACCAAATCGAACTTGGTCCGCGCATCCCGTCGACCAGCACATCGGCGGGCTGCAAGCGGTCCGCCGCGGTCGGGTAGCGCTCCCGCCAGGTCTGCAGGGCGGCCATCGCCTCGTCTTTGGTCTTGGTGCGGGCGATCTCGATGAGCGGCATCACCGACTGGCGGCGGCCCGTGCCGGCCCCGCGGCGCGCCCCTTTGGGAGCCTTTTCGGCGGGTCCGAGTTCCTCGGCCAGCGTGAGCAGTCGTTCCAGCCCGGCGGCGGTGTCGTTGATCCCCTCCCACGGGTCCCCGATGTCGGCAAACCGCCCAGGCACCGTCGCGACGGTGAAACTGGCCGGGTCGCAGCCGGCGACCTCGTCCCAGTGCAGCGGCGTCGATACCCGCGCGTCCGGCGTGGCCCGCACCGAGTACGCCGATGCGACCGTGCGGTCTTTGGCGTTCTGGTTGAAGTCGACGAACACGCCCTCGCGCTCTTCCTTCCACCAGCGGCTGGTCGCCAGGTCGGGGGCACGCCGCTCCACTTCCCGCGCCACGGTTTGGGCAGCCAGCCGCAGCTGCCGAAACGACCAGTGCGGCAAGATGCGCGCGTAGATGTGGAAGCCGCGCGAACCCGACGTCTTCGGCCAGGCCGTCAGCCCGTGATCCTCAAGCACCTCGCGAGCGACCTGCGCGACGTCGAGAATCTGGCGCCACTGGACCCCGGGCATGGGGTCCAAATCGATGCGTAACTCGTCGGGGTGGTCGAGATCGTCAGCCAGCACCGGATGCGGATTGAGGTCGACGCAGCCCAGATTGATCGCCCAGGCCAGTCCGGCGGCGTGATGGATGACGGCCTCTTTGGCCGATGTCCCGGATGCGTAGCGCAACTCGGCGACGTCCACCCAGTCGGGGCGCTTTTCGGGTGCGCGCTTTTGGAAGATCGCCTCCTGCTCGATGCCCTTGACGAAGCGTTTGAGGATCATCGGCCGTCCGGCCACGCCCCGCAGTGCCCCCTCGGCGACGGCCAGGTAGTAGTGGATCAGGTCCAGTTTGGTGTGGTGATGATCGGGGAATATCGCCCGGTCTGGATGGGTGACCTCGACCTGGCGTCCGTCCACTTCGAGTGCGACGGGAGGCGCCATGTTCTTCATCGTAAGTTCCCCGAAAAACCGAGACGCGCGTCACATAGGCTGACGTCATGCCGAATCTCTTCGATATCCCCGGGCAGGCAGCCGCCAAGGTTCAGCAGTATGCCGAGCGTGGAGTGGCCGAACTGCATTACCTCCGAAAGATCATCGAGTCGGGGGCGTTTCGGCTGGAGCCGCCGCTGAACTATGCCGTGATGGCGGCCGACATTCGCAAGTGGGGCGAGATCGGCATGCTTCCTGCGCTTAACGCGCGGCGCACGCCCAACCGCGCTGCCATCATCGACGATGATGGCGAGCTGACCTACAAGGAGCTCGACGAGGCCGCCAACGCGGTGGCGCACGGGCTGCTGGCCAAGGGCGTCCGCGGCGGCGACGGGGTGGCGATCCTGGCGCGTAACCACCGCTGGTTCGCTATTGCCGAGTTCGGCTGCGCCCGGGTTGGAGCTCGCATCATTTTGCTCAACAGCTCCTTCTCCGGCCCGCAGATCAAGGAGGTTTCCGAGCGCGAAGATGCCAAACTGCTGATCTACGACGACGAGTACGCCAAGGACGTCAGCAAGGCCGACCCGCCGCTGGGCAAGCTGCGGGCGCTGGGTGTCACCCCAGACGGTGACGACTCGGGCAGCACCGACGAGACGCTGGCCGACCTGGTGGCCGCCAACAGCAAATCGCCCGCCCCGAAGGCCAGCAAGCACTCGTCGATCATCATCTTGACCAGCGGCACCACCGGTACCCCGAAGGGCGCTAACCGGAGTACCCCGCCGACGCTGGCGCCGATCGGCGGCATCTTGTCGCATGTTCCGTTCAAGGCCAATGAGGTGACGTCGCTGCCGGCGCCGATGTTCCACGCGCTTGGTTTCCTGCACGCCACAATCGGGATGTTCTTGGGCTCGACGCTGGTCCTGCACAACAAGTTCAAGCCCGTCGTCGTGCTGGAAGATATCGAGAAGCACAAAGTGACAGCGGTTGTGGTGGTACCGGTGATGTTGGCGCGGATGCTCGACGCGCTGGAAAAGACGGACAAGAAGCCCGACCTGTCGAGCTTGCGGATCATCTTCGTCTCCGGTTCGGCGCTGGGCGCCGATTTGGCCGAACGGGCGCTGAAGGACTTCGGTCCGGTCGTCTACAACATGTACGGCTCGACCGAGATCGCGTTCGCCACCATCGCCGAGCCGAAGCATCTGGAGTTCAACTCCTCGACGGCGGGACCGGTCGTCAAGGGGGTGAAGGTGAAGATCTTCGACGACAACGGCAAGGAGTTGCCGCAGGGCGAAGTGGGGCGGATCTTCGTCGGCACCACGTTCCCATTCGAGGGCTACACCGGCGGCGGCGGTAAGCAGATCATCGACGGCCTGCTGTCGTCCGGCGATGTCGGCTACTTCGACGAGAAGGGTCTGCTCTATATCAGCGGCCGCGACGACGAAATGATCGTTTCCGGCGGCGAGAACGTCTTCCCCGCCGAGGTCGAAGATCTGATCAGCGGGCATCCAGATGTCGTGGAGGCCACCGCGATTGGCGTCGAGGACAAGGAGTGGGGCCACCGGCTGCGCGCATTCGTGGTGAAAAAGCAGAACGCCAACCTCGACGAGGACACCGTCAAGCATTACGTACGCGATCACCTGGCCAAATACAAAGTGCCGCGTGAGGTGGTGTTCCTCGACGAGTTGCCGCGCAATCCGACCGGCAAGATCCTGAAACGCGAGCTGCGCGACATCGACGTCGACTAGGCCCTGCGGTCGCGAAACAGAAACCAGGGTCGTGGTTTCGGCGCTTACTACCGCCCTAGTCTCTGCTTCGCGGTGAGCTACCCGTCGAATCCGGTTGCGCCGTCGAGTTGTTCGCGCAGGATGTCGAGTTGTCCGGTGTGGCGGGCAGTCTCCTCGATCATGTGCACGTAGATCCAGCGCAGTGATATTGGCCCGAGCCGACGATGTGGCACAACGTGATCGAGCGGATAGCGCGCAGCGATACGCCGTGACTCCTCACACTGGGCTCGGTATTCGGTGATCAGCGTTGGCAGTGACTCCTCGGGGAGAAACTCGAACTCCCACGAGCGTTCATGTGGGCGACGGTTGTCGTCATTCCGCTCCTGTAAAAGCTGTTCGAACCAACCGAATTCCGCCCAACGCAGGTGCTTGATCAGCCCGCCCACAGTCGTCGGCGACGTGACGAGCCTGCGCCGAGCATCGGTGTCGGACAGATTGGAAACCTTGCGCGCCACGATGTCTCGATAGTCGTCGAGGAACGACTCCAGCGTGGTGCGCTCGTCGACTGCTCCTCGCTCGCGCCTATCGGGAGGCTGCGCTTCTGCCATGACGCGAAGCTAGCAGGTTGGGGCAATGGTGGTTGGGGCCCCTGGATTGGGCTATCGGCCCTGGTGGAACTGGTGGTGGTGAGCCACCCCCTGAGGGGGAGCGCCGGCTAGCCCCGCCCATCCACAGCCGAGGCTATGGATCGCGGGGCAGCCCGAGCAGCCGCTCGGCGATGATGTTGAGCTGTACCTCGGAAGTGCCACCGTAAATGGTGGTGGCCCGGCTGGCCAGCAGGTATTCGTCCCACTTGCCGGGCGCCGTGTCGGGATCGCCGATCGCTGCGTCGGTACCGAAAGAGGACACCCCGAACTCCGCATAGCCCTGCCCGGTACGCATCGACAACAGCTTGGAGATGGCTGCCGAGGGCATCGCGTCGCCGCCGGCCAACGTCAACAGCGTGGACCGCATGTTGAGCACCTTCGCAGCGTGGCCCTCCGCGATCAACTGGCCGGCCCGGTTTTGGCCGATCTGGTCGAACTGCCCGTCACGAATGAACTCGACGAACTGGTCGAGGTTGGCCAAGAACGGCGCCTCGCTGCTGCCGATCGACACCCGTTCGGCGGTCAGCGTGTTGCGGCTGACCTCCCAGCCCCGATTGACTTCGCCGAGGACCAACTCGTCGGGCACAAACACGTCGTCGATGAACACGGTGTTGAACATCGCGCCGCCGGTGAGCTCGCGCAGCGGCTTCACTTCCACGCCCTCGCTGCTCATGTCCAGCAGGAAGTAGGTGATGCCGTTATGCTTCGGCGCGCTCGGGTCCGTCCTCGCCAGCAGCGCGCCCCACTGCGAGAACTGGGCCGCGGTGGTCCAGATCTTCTGTCCGCTGATGCGCCAGCCGCCGTCGACTTTGGTCGCCTTGGTGCTCAGGCCCGCCAGGTCGGACCCGGCTCCCGGCTCGGAGAACAGCTGGCACCAGATCATCTCGCCGCGGAACGTCGGCGGCAGGAAACGCTGCTTCTGCTCGTCGGTGCCGAAGGCCACGATCGATGGCACGATCCAGGCCGCGATGCCGATCGGTGGCCGCCGCACCCGCCCGGCGCTGAACTCCTGGGCGATGATGATCTGCTCGACGGGATTGGCTGCCCGCCCCCAGGGTTTGGGCAGATACGGGACTACCCACCCACCCTCGGCGATCGCGGTGGTGCGGTCTTCGCGCGATATCGCCTTGAGCGCGGCCACTTCGTCGCGGATCTCCGCCCGCAGCTTCTCGGTGTCGGGGTCGAGGTCGATGTCGAGTTTGCGCATCCCGTTGCTGGTTGCGGTATCGACCACCCGCTGCGGGTACTCCGCTTTGCGGCCGAAGCAGGCGGCCAGCATCAACGCGCGACGGTAGTAGACGTTCGTATCGTGTTCCCAGGTGTATCCGATACCGCCGTGGACCTGGATGCAATCTTGAGTGCAGCGCTGCGCTGCTGCCGGCGCCAACGTCGCCGCGACCGCCGCAGCGAATTCGACCGCCGGACGCTCAATCTCCCAATTGTTTTGCCGGGCCTCGTCGAGGGCGCGGGCGGCATCCCACACTGCTGCGGTGGCCCGCTCGGTGTCGGCGATCATCTCGGCGCACTTGTGCTTGACGGCCTGGAACTGACCGATAGGTCTGCCGAACTGTTCACGGATCTTGGCGTATTCCGCCGCGGTGTCGGTGGCCCAGCGCGCGACGCCGACGGCCTCGGCCGACAGCAGCGTGGAGATCAGCGCATGCGCGACGGCAACGGTGAGGTTGCTCAGCACCGCATCGTCGCTGATTTCGACGGCGTTGGCGCGCACATGCGCGATCGGCCGCAGCGGATCGACGCTTTTGACCGGCTCGATCTCGAGTTGCTCGGCGCGCAGCACCACCCACTCTTCGCGGCTGTCGATCGCCACCGGCAATACCAGCACCGACGCCTCGCCGGCTGCGGGCACGGCCCGGACCTCACCCCGGATTACCAGGACGTCGCCCTGGCGGGTGGCGGTCAGCGCGTAACAATCCCGCGCGTAGGCGGCGATGGCCGCGCCGGACGCCAGCTCGGCGAGCACCTTGGCTTGCGCGTCGTGCGCCGCGATCAACGCACTGGCGATCGCCGACGGCACGAACGGGCCGGGTACCGCGCCGTAGCCGAACTCGGCGAGCACCACGGCAAGCTCGAGGATGCCGAACCCCTGCCCGCCAACCGATTCCGCCAGATGCACGCCTTGCAGGCCTTGGTCGGCCGCGGCTCGCCAGTACGGCGGTGGGTTGTCGATCGGTGCTTCCAGCGCGGCGTGCAAAACCTCCGACGGCGCTACCCGCGCAACCAGGGATCGCACCGAATCGGCCAGGTCTTGATGCTCAGGAGTTATCGCGATCGGCATTGGTCGCCTTCCGTTGGGCCTTCCCTCAATCTAATAACCGGTCGGTTGGTTCACCACATGGGCTAGCTGCTTGCCGTCCCGCAGCCGACGGCAATTGGCGACCGCCTCGACCAGATAGCGCCGCATGGTGTCGACGGTGTACCAGGTGACGTGCGGGGTGAGCACGACGTTGTCCAAGCTGAGCAGCGGGTTGTCCGGCGGCACCGGTTCGACCTCGAAGACATCCAGGCCGGCGGCCGCCAACGGACCGCCGCGCAGTGCGTCGACCAGCGCGGCTTCGTCGACAATCGCACCACGTGAGGTGTTGATCAGCACCGCACCCGGTTTCATGCCGGCCAGCGCCGCGCGTCCCAACAAGCCGTGGGTGTCATTGGTCAGCGGCAGGTGCAGCGAGACGATGTCGCTGGCGGCAAGCAGCTCTGGTAGCGCTCGCCAGCCCGGCAGTCCGTCGTCGCGGGTGCTGGTATGCAGCACGGTGGCGCCCATCGCGGCGACGATGCCCGCGACCTGTTTGGCGATATTGCCGTAGCCGACCAGGCCGACCGTGCAGGCGCCGATATCGCGCACGGTTTCACCGAGCTGCGGGTCGGATGGCCAGCCGCGGCCCTCGCGGGTGGCCCGGTCCAATGCCGGCAGCCGGCGCAGCGCGGCCAACATCAGCAGCACCGCTCCTTCGGCCACCGACGGCGCGTTGGCGCCGGGCATGTTGGCGACCGCGATGCCGTGCTTCGTGGCGGTGTCGACGTCGATCGTGTTGACTCCGGCACCGAACTTGTGGACCAGCTGCAGCCGACCCGCCTGCCGCAAGTCGGCGCCGGAAAGCGGCCTGAGCACATGCCAAATCACGGCGGCGTCGGGTAACTCCCGGTAGAACGCGGCCTGCGAATCCGGCGAGTCATCGTCGGCGCACCAGCGGATGTCGAGCCAATCAGCCTCCGGCGCGAGAAATTCCAGCACCTTGGGACCGGGAACGAAGTGGGCGAGGACCCTTAGCGCCACCGCTTGGCAATCCATTTGGCGATGGTGTCAGCCTGCTCGCTGCGTGCCCCCGGCGTGGTGAAGTAGTGGTCGGTGTTGATGGCGCACAGCGTTTTGTCGGTGCTGGCCAGCGCGTCGTAGATGCGTTGGGCATCGGTTGGGAACACACCGGTGTCGGCCTCGGCATTGATCACCAGAGCAGGGTCGGTGATCCGCGCCAGGTGCGGCTCGGCCCTGGTCTGGGCGGTCCGCAGACTCCACATCGCCGTCCAGCTGCGCAGGGTGCAGGCGGCGGCGATCCCGTGCGCCGAACGGTTAGCCTTGGCCGGTACCCCGGCATAACACATATTCGCTGGGCGTTTGGTCGGCTCGAGGGTCGGGTCGACCATCCGAGGATCGGCCCAAGTCCGCATCACTGTGAATGGGCGATCCGAGAACCCCGCCGCCCGAACACGTTTCAGCTCCTTCTCGACCCAGTCAGTGATCGCGTTGTTGCGCGCCACCTGTGCTGCCCGGTACCGGGTCAAAAACTCCGACGAGTACGGCGGCCGGTTGTGTCCGGTGAACAGATCGAGGTCGACGTCGGTGGCGACCGGGTCGTTCTCATCGACGACGGCACCGTCCATCCAGGCGGTCAACACGTCGGGACGGCCGGGATGGGCCGCGCTGGCCACATAGCCGTCGGCAGGCAGCAGGTCGGTCAGCCCGGCTGCGGGCCGCATACCCGCAAGCGGAGTCACGTTCGGCTCGACCGCCTGGGCCTGGTAGGCGGCCATCAGCGATCCGCCCCCGGAATTGCCGAGCAGCACAATGGTTTCCACTGCTTGTGTCTCGCGGAGCCAACGGACACCGACACCGATGTCGACCAGCGCATGGTCGAGCAGGAAGCTGCTCTCAAACCCCCGGAAGCGGGTGTTCCAACCCAAGAACCCGATGCCGCGGGTAGCCATGTAGTCGGCGAGATAGTGCTCGGAGAAGTCGATCTGGTAGTGGGCGGCGATCATCGCAACCTTCGGTTTGCGCCCGACGCCCCGGTAATACACACCCTGACAGGGATGTCCGCCTGCCCCGGCGCGCCGGGCGGTCGGCGACGGCAGTCCGATGAATTCGCGGATGACCCCGGGCGTGCCACTGGTGCGAGTCACCTTGGGCGTCCCTCCTTGCAATAGATGGCCTGATTGGAGGGATTCGCCAACCTGCCACAGACCATCGCCTCGTTAAAGTCGTAGCAGTTGCCGAACGACGCTATGGACCCGCCCGCCTTGGCGGGGTCGATGGCGGCCTGCGGTCGGCGGCCGCCGTTGGTAGCTGGCTGAGCGCGCCGCGTCGGCTGCTCGCACACGGTCGACACGGGCGGGCCTCCTTCGTCGTGACCGTGGGATCTGTGCGATCGCGGCAACGTCGAGTTCTCTGGAATAGACCTGGATCTGATGTTAGGTTCAGATTCGGATCTCCGCCACGGAACCAGCGATGCGCATTGCCGACGGACGGGAGCCGGGAGATGATCAAGCCGCACAACGCCAATTCCGAGTTCCAGCTTGGCGGTATCAACCACGTCGCGCTGGTGTGCTCGGACATGGCCCGCACCGTGGACTTCTACAGCAACATCCTGGGCATGCCGTTGATCAAGTCGCTGGACCTGCCCGACGGCGCCGGGCAGCATTTCTTCTTTGACGCCGGCAATGGTGATTGCGTCGCGTTCTTCTGGTTCGCCGATGCGCCGGATCGGGTGCCGGGCCTGTCGTCGCCGGCGGCCATCCCGGGCATCGGAGAGATCACCAGTGCGGTTAGCACCATGAATCACTTGGCGTTCCACGTCCCAGCCGAGAAGTTCGACGACTATCGTCAGCGCCTCAAGGCCAAAGGTGTTCGGGTCGGCCCGGTGCTCAACCACGACGAAAGTCAGATGCAGGTCTCGGCCACGGTGCATCCCGGCGTCTATGTGCGGTCATTCTATTTCCAGGATCCCGACGGCATCACGCTTGAGTTCGCTTGCTGGGTAAAGGAATTCACGACTGCTGATACGCAGGCGGTGCCGAAGACGGCTGCCGACCGCCGAATCCCAACCAGCCATTAGCTCACCGTGCCCAGTTAATCGCGATACAGGTTCGGGTCCGCGAGCTCGTCGAGCAGTGACGCGAGCTGGTTGATCAGCTGATCGGGATCCAGCCGCACGTCACCGGCCAGCCACGCGCCGATCGTCTGGGCCACTCCGCCAACCACGAAATGCGCTGCGGCCTTGATCCGGTCGTTCTCCGGTACCTGCAGCGCGTCCTCTACGTGGCGGCCAGACAGCATCGCGAACAGCGCGCTGGATTCGACCCGCTTGCGCACCAGCACGGCATTGGCCAGCTGAACGCTGAACAACAGGCGGCCCACCCGGGGGTCGCCGCCGATCGTCCGGACGATGTTGGCCATGCCGGCGCGGGTCTGCTCGTCCGGCGGCGCGGCGGCCACCGCGGCCTGCGTGGTCGCCGCCAGGTCGGCAATCACCCAATCGAAGACCGCTGCCACGAACTGGTCCTTGTCGGCGAAGCTTTCGTAGAAGTAGCGGGCGGCCACGCCGGCCTGCCGGCAGACGCCGCGAACGGTCAACTCCGCGGGGTCGTCGGCGCCCAGCAGATCAAGCCCCGCCCGCAGCAGCCGGGCCCGGCGGGTGGCCGCGCGATCGGCCGCCTCGACGCCGCGGTATGGCCGTGCGGTCGTCGTCGCTGTAGCCATGGCTCCCATCTTGACATCCGTGCCCGCCGGGCGGCAATATCAGGAAACAAGCGTTCTCAGAATTAGCCGGGGTAGGTGTCCGATGACGGTCAGCGAGCCAATCAGGCATGTCGAGCGCGCGATGAGCGACCCGCCGATCAGCCGCATGGGACGCCGTCGGCCGCGGCGAACTGCGCGGCTGGACGACACGCTGATGGGATTGGCCCTGCTGCTCGGACCGGCCAACGTGATCATGCAGCTGGCCCGGCCAGGTGTTGGTTACGGCGTGCTGGAGAGCCGCGTCGAAAGCGGCCGGATCGACCTGCATCCGATCAAGCGGGCCCGCACCACGTTCACTTATCTTGCGGTGGCGATGGCCGGTAGCGAGACCCAAAAGGCGGCGTTTCGCCGGGCGGTCAACCGGGCGCATGCCGAGGTCTACTCGACCACCGACAGCCCGGTCGAGTACAACGCGTTCGACCCCGACCTGCAGCTGTGGGTGGCGGCTTGCCTCTACAAAGGCGGGGTCGACTTCTATCGCATGTTCGTCGGCGAGATGGACGAGCACGACGCCGAGCGGCACTACCGCGATGCGGTGGTGCTCGGCACCACACTGCAGGTGCCGCCGGACATGTGGCCGCCAGACCGGGCCGCGTTCGATCGCTACTGGCAGCAGCAACTCGACAAGGTTCACATCGACGACACCGTCCGGGAGTACCTCTATCCGATTGCCGTAGGCCGGATTCAGCGCTTGCGCGTCCCGGAGCCGCTGCGCCCGCTGCCGGAACGCCTTAATCTGCTGATCACCACCGGCTTTCTGCCGCAACGCTTTCGCGACGAGATGCACTTTTCCTGGGATGCGGCCAAGCAGCGACGCTTCGACCGGTTGATTGCCGTGCTGCGCACAGCGAACAACATGATGCCGCGGTTCGTAAGACGTTTCCCGTTCAACGTGCTGCTGTGGGATCTGGATCGACGGATCAAGGCCGGCCGCCCGCTGGTGTAGCCGGGCTGGCCCGCGAGTACCCCCTACCGGGACGGGGTCTTGTTCTACGACACTGCGTCGTATTGAATGCCGTCGTGGCTGGATTGGGCGACAAAAGCGTGCTGTTGCGCGGGCTTAGGGTCGGTTGCCGTGCGTAGTGACAACGACAACTGGGACATCACTACAAGTGTCGGTTTGACCGCGTCATTCGTGGCGACCGCTCGAGCGTTGGAGGCGCAAAAGCCAGACCCGGTTCCCGGACCGGAATCCGAGGCCGAACCGATGGTCGCTCGGAACACATTGGTCAGGGCCGTCAAACGATGAGAAGTTCCATGCCGTACACTCCACCGTTAATGACATCCATTTTCATTAAACGGGTGTGCGGCCCATGGCAGCGCCGGCTGAGACCTCTGCGTCCCGCCGGCGTCCTCAGGCTGCCGCGAGAGGCTCTTGTGCCGACTGAACTGCAGCGGTTGGCGTTCCGCGCCGGCGCGACCGGGCGCGCGTATCGACCCGATAGGTGCGTCTCGACAGTTAGCTTACGCAATGCTAACTTCAGCCGAGGTTAGCTTAGGCAACACTATGTCCAAAGGAGAGACGGAGGCGTGGAAACCGCTGACACCGGCATGATCGCGACACGGCCGACGACGCCACGGGTGGATGATGACGTCACGAGCCGATTCGCGACCTGCTGCCGAGCGCTTGGGCTGACTGTCTATGACCGCAGGCGTCCAGCAGACCTGACCGCCGCGCGATCCGGGTTCACCGCGCTCACCCGTATCGCCCATGACCAGTGCGACGCTTGGGTCGGGCTGGCCGCCGCCGGCGACGCGTCTACCCATGTGCTGGAGGCGATTTCGCGCACAGCGGCGACCGCGGGGGTATTGCAGCGCCAAGTCGAACTCGCGCCGGGCGCCTTGGGGTTTCACTACGACACCGGGCTGTATCTACGTTTCCGCGCGACCGAACCCGACGATTTCCACCTCGCGTACGCCGCGGCGTTGGCGGGCGATGGTCAATTCGCCGACGCGCACAAACTCGTCAGCGACGTCTCCCAGCGTCGGCCGAGTTCGCGGGAGGCCCGCTGGGTCGCGGCTACCATCCACTACCGGGCGCAGCGCTGGGCGGATGTGGTCAAGCTGCTGTCACCGATTGTCAACGACCCCGGCCTCGATCAGCACTTCGGGCACGCCGCCAAGATAGCGCTGGGCGTCTCGCTGGCACGGCTGGGCATGTTTGCTGCGGCGTTGTCGTATCTCGAGGAACCTGACGGTCCGGTTGCTGTGGCCGCGGTGGACGGCGGGCTGGCCAAGGCGCTGGCGCTGCGCGCCGATGGCGACGAGGACACTGCCCGTGAGGTGCTGCAGGACCTGTATGCGGCCAACCCGGAGAACGCCCAGGTCGAACAGGCGCTGACGGACTCCAGCTTCGGGATCGTGCCGACCAGCGCGGACCGTATCGATGCGCGTATCGACCCGTGGGACCCCGAGACCGAGCCCAAGCCTGGCGATTTCGTCGACCCCGGAGCTCAGGAGCGTAAGGCCGTGCTGCTGGCCGAGGCGGAGCGTGAGCTCGACGAGTTCATCGGCCTGGAGAAGGTCAAGGATCAGGTCGCGCGGCTCAAGAGTGCGGTCGCAATGGAATTGGTGCGTAAGGCGCGCGGGCTGGAAGTGGCGCAGCGCACCCACCACCTGGTGTTCACCGGGCCACCCGGAACCGGTAAGACCACGATCGCGCGTGTCGTCGCGAAAATTTATTGCGGCCTTGGCCTGTTGAAGAAGGAGAACATCAAAGAGGTACACCGTGCCGATTTGATCGGTCAGCACATCGGGGAGACCGAGGCCAAGACCAACGCGATCATCGACAGCGCATTGGACGGTGTGCTGTTCCTCGACGAGGCCTACGCCCTGGTTGCGACCGGCGCCAAGAACGACTTCGGTCTGGTGGCTATCGACACCTTGCTGGCTCGAATGGAGAACGATCGGGATCGGTTGGTGGTCATCATCGCCGGCTACCGCGCCGACCTGGATCGGTTCTTGGACACCAACCAGGGTCTGCGGTCGCGGTTCACTCGCACCATCGACTTCCCGTCGTATCAGCCGGCCGAGTTGATCGAGATCGCTAACTTCATGGCCACCAGACGCGACAGCGCGTTCGAGCAGCCCGCGCTCAAGGATCTGGAAGCGTTGTTCGCCCACCTGGCCAGCACCACGAAACCCGATACTGCGGGGGTAGAACGCCGCGGTCTGGATATCGCGGGCAACGGCCGGTTCGTCCGTAACGTCGTCGAAAAGTCTGAAGAGGAACGGGAATTCCGATTGGACCACTCCGAGCACGCGCGGACCGGTGAATTCACCGATGAGGAGCTCATCACGATCACGGCAGCCGACGTCGCCAACACGGTGCCGCCGCTGCTGGAAGGCCTGCGGCTGGAGATGCCGGTATGACCGCGCTGGCGACGATGCAGAGTGAAACGATGAAGAGGAGCAGCGCTAATGGCTGAGCCGGAATCGGTCGACGACCGGCGCTCGTTCGCTTCGCGCACCCCGGTCAACGACAACCCGGACAAGGTGGTCTACCGCCGTGGCTTTGTCACCCGCCATCAGGTGACGGGTTGGCGGTTTGTGATGCGCCGCATCGCCTCTGGCGTCGCTCTGCATGACACTCGGATGCTGGTCGATCCGTTGCGTACCCAGACGCGCGCGGTGCTGATGGGCGTGATCGTGCTGGTCGCCGCGTTGGGGGGCTGCTTTGTCTTTTCGCTGATCCGGCCGAACGGGTCGGCGGCCAACAACCCGGTGCTGGCTGATCGGTCCACCGCCGCGTTGTATGTGCGGGTGGGCGATCAGCTGCATCCGGTGCTGAACTTGGCGTCGGCTCGGCTGATCGCGGGTCGGCCGGTGAACCCCACCACCGTGAAAAGCAGTGTGCTGGACAAGTTTCCGCGTGGTAACCTGATCGGCATCCCGGGTGCACCTGAGCGGCTGGTGCAGAACACCCGTAAGGACGCCGACTGGACGGTGTGCGATGCCGCTACGGGCGCGGCTGCCGGGGTCACGGTGATCGCCGGAGCACTGGACAGCTCTGGTGCCCGGGCTGCGGCGCTGGGCGCTGGGAAGGCCGTGCTGGTCAGCAATCCCAGCGGCACCTGGCTGCTGTGGGACGGTCGGCGCAGTCGGATCGACCTGGCCGACCACGCCGTGACCAGCGCACTGGGCCTAGGTAGTGACATTCCTACGCCGCGGCCGATCGCCGCCGGCCTGTTCAACGGGATCCCCGAGGCGCCGCCGCTAGCTGTGCCGGTTATCGCGGACGCCGGCAGTCCGGCGCGGTTCCCGGTGCCGGCGCCGATAGGTGCGGTGGTCGAATCGCTTGGCCTGGAAAGCAGTTCGGCCAACGGCGTGCTCTATTACGCGGTGCTGCCCGATGGCTTGCAGCCGGTCTCGCCGGTGTTGGCGGCGGTGCTGCGCAACGCCAACTCCTACGGTCTGGATCAGCCTCCGCGGCTGGGCGCTGACAAAGTGGCGAAATTGCCGGTGTCGAAGGCGTTGGACACTAGTCGTTACCCCGATCAGCGGATCAGTCTGGTTGACGCTTCGCGTGACCCGGTCACCTGCGCGCACTGGAGCAAGTTGGCGGGCGCGAGCACGAATTCTCTGACATTGCTAACGGGTTCGGCTCTTCCGATTCCGGACGCGGTGCACACCGAGGATCTCGTCGGTGCCGGCAGCGGCGGTACGGCCAGCCGGGTCGCGATGGCACCTGGCTCCGGGTACTTCGCGCAGACCGTCGGGCAGGGCTCGTCGTCACCGGCCGCCGGCTCGCTGTTCTGGATTTCTGACACCGGCGTCCGGTACGGCATCGATAATGAAGCCGCCCAGGGCAGCCCTACCGGAAACACGAAAACCGCTGAGGCCCTCGGCCTGAGCCCGCCAGCGACTCCGATCCCGTGGTCCATTCTCTCGTTGTATGCGCCCGGGCCAACGCTGTCGCGGGCCGACGCGCTGCTCGCCCATGACGGCTTGGCACCAGATTCGCGACCCGGTCGCACCTCAGCCCAAGGACAAAACTGATGAGCCGACTGATCTTCGAGGCCCGCCGCAGGCTGCCTTCTCCGGTGACCCGCAAGGGCAGCATCAGCATCGAAGCTCCGCCGGAACTGCCCCGGGTGATCCCGCCGTCATTGCTGAAGCGGGCGCTGCCGGTGGTGATCGTGTTGCTGATCGTCGGGATGATCGTTGCGATGGTCGCCACCGGGATGCGACTCATCTCGCCGCAGACGCTGTTCTTCCCGTTCGTATTGCTGCTGGCTGCCACCGCGTTCTTTCGTGGTGACAACAAGAACCGCACCGAGGAGGTCGATGCCGAGCGTGCTGATTACCTGCGTTACTTGTCGGTGGTGCGGGACAACGTCCGGGCCCAGGCGTCCGCGCAGCGTGCGGCGGCCGAGTGGTCGCACCCTGACCCCGCAGATTTGGCAGCGATACCCGGTTCGCGCCGCCAGTGGGAACGTGACCCGCACGATGCCGACTTTCTGGTGGTGCGGGCCGGCCTGCAGACGGCGGCGCTGGACACCGCATTGCGGGTCAACGACACCGCCGACGAGATCGACCTGGAACCGGTGTCGCACAGCGCATTACGTAGCCTGTTGGACACCCAGCGCACCGTCCGCGACGTCCCGACGGGCATCGACCTGACCAAGGTGTCCCGGATCACCGTGCTCGGAGACGACGACGAGGTGCGCGCGGCGATGCGGGCCTGGATCGCACACGCCGTGACCTGGCACGACCCGACGGTGCTGGGCATCGCGGTTGCTGCTTCGAATCTCGAAACGCCGGAATGGTCGTGGCTCAAGTGGTTGCCGCACGTCGACGTTCCCGGCGAACTCGACGGCGCCGGCCCGGCCCGCTACCTGTCCAGCAAGCCCGACGAGCTGGCCGCGCTGCTTGGCCCGGCGCTGACCGACCGCCCGGCATTCACCGGCGGGTCGGCTGATGCGTTGCGGCACTTAGTGATCGTCGTCGACGATCCGGATTACGACCTGAATGCCTCACCGCTGGCGGCCGGCCGGGCCGGGGTTACCGTCGTGCACCGATCGGCCAAGGCGCCGCATCGCGAACAGTATTCGGATCCGGAACGGCCGATCCTGCGGATCGCCGACGGTGCCATCGACCGGTGGCAGACCGGCGGCTGGCAGCGCTATATCGACAGCGTCGACCAGCTGGGCGCCGACGACGCCGGCCATCTGGCGCGCCGGCTGTCGCGATGGGACTCCAACCCGACGCACAGCGGCCTGCAATCGACGGCGACCCGGGGTGCTGCTTTCACCACGCTGCTGGGCATCCCGGACGCATCCCGGCTCGATGTGCCGACGCTGTGGGCACCCCGGAGCCGCGACGACGAGTTGCGGGTTCCGATCGGTGTCACCGCGACCGGTGAGCCGCTGATCTTCGACCTCAAAGACGAAGCCGAGGGCGGGATGGGTCCGCACGGCTTGATGATCGGCATGACCGGTGCCGGCAAGTCGCAAACCCTGATGTCGATCCTGTTGTCCCTGTTGACGACTCACTCCGCTGACCGGCTGATCGTGATCTACGCCGACTTCAAGGGTGAGGCCGGCGCCGATATCTTCCGCAACTTCCCGCAGGTCGTCGCGGTGATCTCGAATATGGCCGAGAAGAAAGCGTTGGCCGACCGGTTCGCCGACACGCTGCGTGGTGAGGTCGCACGTCGGGAAATACTGCTGCGCGACGCCGGACGCCGAGTGCAGGGCAGCGCGTTCAACTCGGTGACCGAATACGAGAACGCGATCGCCGCGGGGCATGATCTGGCGCCGATCCCGACCCTATTCGTGGTCGCCGACGAGTTCACCCTGATGCTCGCCGATCACCCCGAGTACGCCGAGCTGTTCGACTACGTCGCACGTAAAGGGCGGTCGTTCCGCATCCATATCTTGTTCGCGTCGCAGACGCTGGATGTCGGGAAGATCAAGGACATCGACAAGAACACCTCCTACCGCATCGGTCTGAAGGTGGCCAGCCCGGCGGTGTCACGGTCCATCATCGGCGTGGAGGACGCGTACCACATCGAGTCCGGTAAGGAGCACAAAGGCGTGGGCTTCCTGGTGCCTGCTCCGGGTGCCGCGCCGATCAAATTCCGCAGCACGTACGTCGATGGCATCTACGATCCACCCCAGGCAGCGAAAACGATTGTGGTGCACTCTGCTCCCGAACCGAAGCTGTTCACCGCCGGCCGCGTGGAGCCCGATCAGAGCACGGTGATCACGACGAATGGCCACGAGGAGCCGGTCGGCCCGCCGCGAAAGTTGATCGCCACCATCGGTGACCAGCTGGCGCGTTACGGGCCTCGCGCACCGGAGCTGTGGCTGCCACCGCTCGACGACGCGATCCCGCTGAGCACGGTGCTGGCCCGCGCGGCACTGCCGCGGGGCGAGTGGCGTTGGCCGCTGGGCGAAATCGACAAGCCGTTCGAGATGCGCCGCGACCCGCTGGTGTTCGACGCGCGGTCGTCGGCCGGCAACGTGTTGATCCATGGTGGGGCCAAGTCGGGGAAATCGGCTGCCTTGCAGACGTTCATCTTGTCGGCGGCAAGCCTGCACTCGCCCAGCGAGGTGAGTTTCTACTGCCTCGACTATGGCGGCGGACAGCTGAGGGCGCTGGAGGACCTGGCGCATGTCGGCAGTGTGGCCTCGGCGCTGGAACCAGAACGCATCCGCCGCACGTTCGGGGAGCTCGAGCAGCTGCTGCGGTCGCGTCAGCAGCGGGAGGTGTTCCGGGATAGGCAAGGGCCGGATGACGGAATGGGCCAGGTGTTCCTGGTCATCGACAATCTGTATGCCTTCAGCCGGGACAATACCGACCAGTTCAACACGCGAAACCCGTTGCTGAGCAAGGTCACTGAACTCGTCAACGTGGGATTGGCCTACGGCATCCACGTGGTCGCGACCACCCCCAGCTGGCTGGAGGTGCCGCTGGCGATGCGAGACGGCCTCGGGCTGCGTCTGGAACTGAAGCTGCACGACGCTCGCGACAGCAACGTCCGGGTGATCGGTGCACTGCACCGTCCGGCCGAGGCGGTGCCGGCCGACCAGCCGGGTCGTGGCCTGACGATGGCCGCCGAGCACTTCCTGTTCGCAGCACCCGAACTGGACCAGATACCGGCGATCAACGCCCGCCACCCCGGTCTCACAGCGCCACCGGTGCGGCTGCTGCCGAAGAACTTGGCACCCGCCGCGGTCGGTTCGCTATACCGGGGTACTGACCGGATCGTCATCGGCCAACGCGAAGAAGACTTGGCTGCAGTCGAACTCGACTTTGCCGAGAATCCACTGCTGATGGTGCTGGGTGACACCAAATCGGGTAAGACCACGCTGTTGCGCCACATCATCCGCACCATCCGCGACAACTCCACCCCGGACCGCGTCGCGTTCACCGTGCTGGATCGCCGGCTGCATCTCGTCGACGAGCCGCTGTTCCCCGACAACGAATACACCGCCAATATCGACCGGGTGACCCCGGCGATCCTCGGCTTGTCGGCGCTCATCGAGAAGCGGCAACCACCGGCAGGGCTTTCGCCGTCGCAGCTGATCGGCTGGTCATACCAGGGCCACACCCATTACCTGATCATCGACGACGTCGACCAGATACCGGATAGCCCGGCGATGACTGGTCCGTTTGTCGGTCAGCGGCCCTGGACGCCTCTGATTGGGCTGCTGGCCCAAGCCAGCGACCTGGGCCTGCGGGTGATCGTCACCGCGCGTGCAACCGGTGCTGCGCACGCGCTGATGACCAGCCCGTTGCTGCGCCGGTTCAACGACCTGCAAGCCACCACGTTGATGTTGTCCGGCAATCCGGCAGACGGCGGGAAGATCCGCGGTCAGCGATTTGATCGGTTGCCCGCCGGTCGCGCGATTCTGTTGGGCGACAGCGACACCCCGACATATGTGCAGTTGGTCAATCCACTCGTCGACGAAAGTGTTGCCGTCGATGGTCGGTGAAGTTAATCGAAAGACATCTCACGTAGTTAAAAGTCAAGCCGCGAGCGGGAGAGGAGGTGGAAACGCCCGGTGTTCGTCGTAGAGCTGGCCGGTGTGCAGGCAGTGGTGAAGTTGGCCGAGGAATTTGTTGAACAGGTGTCGTTGGGCTTGGCGGTTCCAGTCTCCGGCGGCGCGGCGGGCATCGAAGTGTCGTCGGGCCCCGGGCGAGGCGCGCAGGGCGGTCAGCGCCCAGATGGAGCCCACGGCGGCGAGGCGGCGGTTTTTGATATGCCGGTGTGTCACAACGGTTTTCTTGCCGCTGGCGCGGGTGATCGGCGCGGAGCCAGCGAAGGCTTTCAGCCCGCGCGCGTCGGCGAAACGAGTACGGTCATCGCCGATCTCGGCGAGCACCCGGGCACCGGCCAGATTCCCCAGGCCGGGAAAGCTGGTGATGATCTTGGCGTCCGGGTGTTGCTCAAAATGGGCGGTCGCCGCCTCGGCCAGGTCGTCGACGGCCGCACAGGCGGCTTCGAACTGACGCAGCAGCGCGGTCAGCTGGATGCCCATCGCGTTTTCCACCACCGGCGGTTGGTGCAGGTAGGCGTCGGTGAAGATGGCGCGCAGCCGGGAGACGTCGCGATCAAGGTCGCGGCGACGCCCGGCCTTGACCAGCAGCCGGCGCAGCCGCGCCGGGGTCAGCGTCGCCGCTTGGGCGGGGGTGGGCGCGGCGGCCAAGATGGTGCGGGCATCAGCGCGGGCCAGCCCGCCGCTGGGCAGCTTGGCGAACGCGGCCAGGGCCGCTGGGTAGAAGTCTTTGAGCAGGTCGCGGATCTGGTTGCCGATCTGCTGGCGGGCCCACACCGCGTCTTGTTGCGCCCGGGCGAGTACCCGGATGGCTTGGGCCAGCTCGGTATCAGCGGGCAGGGGTCGGTGCGCATCAGGGTCAGTGCGGATGATGTTGGCCAACAGCACCGCATCGGTGGCGTCAGATTTGGCCCCCGACACCGCATACCGCGCCCGATACCGCGAGGCCACCAGCGGGTTGATCGGATAGATCACCCGGCCGGTGGCGCGCAGCGCGGCCACCCACAGCCCGCGATCGGTTTCAATCCCCACCGGGATCGGATCCCTCGCGCTGTCGCCGACCTCGGCCAACAGCGTCAACAACTGCCCAAAGCCCGCCGCGTCGTTGCCGACCCGTCCCCGTGCCACCACACGTCCATGACCGTCGACCACGGCAACGTCGTGATGGTCGCTGGCCCAATCGATTCCGCAATACAAGCCCAAGATATCCGCACTCCTTCGGTCAGTGATTTCGTTGTTCCCGGTGAAGTCGTGCGGCGCCCTAATCACAGGACTCGACGGTCCGTCATCTCACTAGCCGTCCATGACTCCAACACACCGCAGGACCTCGTTCTGTCGAAGAGCTCAAGGCTCGGGAACAACCATCGGGAAGTCAAGCCTGCGCCATGCTCGGGCAACGGCATCTCATCACCGCACCACCTGATCTGCCGCCAGGCGCGCCGCTCTTTCGCAAGTCGTCGAACGACGGGAGAAACCAGGCATCACCCGGCGACAGACCCCGCGAGGAACAGATCCCGGTCTTATGACCGCCAACCCATCCCTACGAATGATTAGGAGTATCTGCCATGACGCTGCGAGTCGTCCCGGAGGGTTTGGCCTCCGCCAGCGCCGCCGTGGAAGCGATCACCGCCCGGCTGGCGGCCGCGCATGCGGAGGCCGCCCCGTTGATCACGGCGGTGGTTCCGTCGGCGGCCGATCCGGTGTCGCTGCAGACTGCGGCCGGGTTCAGCGCCCAGGGCACTGAGCACACCGCGGTGGCGGCCGAAGGTGTGGAAGAGCTCGGCCGCGCCGGTGTCGGTGTCGGTGAGTCCGGTGCGAGTTACGCCGCCGGTGATGCGGCCGCCGCGGCGACATACCTGGCGCGCAGCTGACGATGACCTCGTATGGTGCCGGGCACGTGGGATCGGGAATCGCCGCAGGGGGAGGGGGATGACAGCTGAGTGTGCTTGTGGGTCAACGGTAGTCGATTAGAAGGAGGATTTCGTTCATGAGTATGTTGGATGCTCATATTCCGCAGTTGGTGGCTTCGCAGTCGGCGTTTGGCGCCAAGGCGGGGTTGATGCGCTCGACGATTGGTCAGGCCGAGCAGGAAGCGATGTCGGCGCAGGCGTTTCACGCCGGGGAGTCCGCGGCGGCGTTTCAGGCCGCCCACGCCCGCTTCGTCGCGGCCGCAGCCAAGATCAATACCTTGCTGGATATCGCCCAGGCCAACCTTGGTGATGCCGCGGGCACGTATGTGGCCGCCGATTCCGCTGCGGCCGGCAGCTACCCCGGCTTCTGATCCCCATACGGTTTAGACGAAAGGATTTGTGATGTCGCAGATCATGTACAACTATCCGGCGATGCTGGCCCATGCCGCCGACATGGCCGGTTATGCCGGCACGTTGCAAAGCCTGGGTGCGGATATCGCCAGTGAGCAGGCGGCGCTGTCGGCGGGCTGGCAAGGGGATACCGGGATGAGCTATCAGGCTTGGCAGGCGCAGTGGAATCAGGCCATGGAGCAGTTGGTGTTGGCCTACCGTGCGATGGCCGGCACGCATGAGAACAACACCACCTCGATGCTGGCCCGCGACCAAGCCGAAGGCGCCAAATGGGGCGGCTAACCGGGCTGGGGAGGCCCGCAATTTAGATGGCTGCCAAGCCTAACGCCGTCGAGCTCACCGTCGACCAGGCGTGGTTCATCGCCGAAACCGTTGGAGCGGGAACGTTCCCATGGGTGTTGGCGATCACCACGCCCTACACTGACGCCGCAGAGCGGGGCGCGTTCCTCGATCGGCAGGCTGCCGAACTGACCCGGATGGGCCTGATGTCCGAGGGCGGTGCGGTCAACCCGGCAGTCGCCGAGTGGATCCGGCAGGTGTGCTTCCCGGACCGCTGGCTGGATCTGCGCTACGTGGGATCCGGTGAAGTCTCCGGTGCTGCTGAGGCTCTGCTCCGCGGGATCATTGCGCGGCGCGGTGACAGAACTGTTGTAGGGCTGCGTAATGCGCAGCTAGTGACGTTCACGGCGATGGATATCCACGATGCCCGCGCGCTGGTGCCGGTTCTGAGTGTCGGGTTGGCGCAACGGCGCCCGGCGCAATTCGATGAATTCAGCCTGCCGGCCCAGGTTGGCGCGCGCGCAGATGAGCGGCTGCGCAACGGCGCGGCACTGACCGAAGTCCTTGATTACCTTGGTATTCCGCGATCAGCGCGCCCAGTGGTGGAGTCGGTGTTCACCGGGCCGCGCAGCTACGTTGAGATAGTCGCAGGCTGCCGCAAGGACGGGCAGCACGCCAGTACCGAGGTTGGCATGAGCATCGTCGATACCACGGCGGGCAGGGTGCTGGTCAGCCCCTCGCGTGCCTTCGACGGCGAATGGATATCGACGTTTCGACCCGGAACCGGGTTCGCGATCGCTGTTGCCGTCGAGCAGCTCACCGCGGAATTACCGGATGCCGAATGGTTCCCGGGTAAACGGCTGTCCCGAGACTTTTCCACGCAATCCGGCTAACGAGCCGTCACGAAGAGAAAGAGAACCCATGTCCCCCCAAAGCCTGAGGAGCCGGTGATGTCCAGCGCTGTGATGCCCATCGTGCGGGTCGCCATCCTTGCTGACAGTCGGTTGACCGAGATAGCGCTGCCGGCAGAGCTGCCGCTGCGCGAAATCCTGCCGGCGGTTGAACGTTTGGTGGTTCCCGCCGTCCAAGACGGTGAGCTTGACGCGGCCGACAACGGCGCGGCTACACCGGCCCGGCTCAGCCTCGCGCCGATCGGCGGGGCGCCGTTCAGCCTCGACGCAAGCCTGGACACCGTCGGCGTCGTCGATGGCGATCTGCTGGCGTTGCAGCCGGTCCCCGCCGGGCCGGCCGCGCCCGGCATCGTCGAGGACATCGCCGACGCGGCGGTGATCTTCTCCACCGCCCGGCTGAAGCCCTGGGGCATCACCCACATCCAGCGCGGCGCACTGGCTGCGGTCGTCGGATTGATCTGGGCGGCAACCGGTCTAGCCGTTACCCACCGGTTGGTTGCCGGCTCATCGGTCGGGTTGTTCGCGGTTGGCGCGATCGCGGTGCTCGCCGCGCTGAGCGGCTTGACATTCCGTTCGCCGCGCGCCGGCGGGGCCTTATCGGTGGCCGCACTGGTGCCTATCGCCGCGGCGTTGGCGCTGGCGGTACCGGGTGGCTTTGGCGCAGCGCAGGTGATGCTGGGCGCCGCCGGGGTGACCGCGTGGTCGCTGATCAACCTGATCCTTCCGCAGCGCGAAATCGGAAAGACAATCGAAATCTTCACTGCAACAGGGGTCCTGGGCGTTGGTGTGCTGCTGGCTGCCGGCGCAGCATCGCTGTGGCAGTTGTCGCTGGTGAGCCTGGGCTGCGTACTGATCGTGATCGCGCTGCTGGTCACGGTCGAGGCCGCTCAGCTATCCGCGCTGTGGGCGCGGTTCCCGCTGCCGGTCATCCCGGCACCCGGGGATCCCACCCCGTCGGCGCCGTCGCTGCGAGTGCTGGAGGACCTGCCGCGACGGGTACGGATCAGCGACGCGCACCAAACCGGTTTCATCGCGGGGGCTGTGTTACTCAGCGCGGTCGGGTCGGTGGCGATTGCATTGCGCCCCGAAACTCTGTCCGCCTGGGGCTGGTATGTGGTCGCCGCGACCTCGGCGGCGGCTGCCCTGCGGGCCCGGGTATGGGACTCGGCGGCATGCAAAGCCTGGCTACTGGCCCAGCCGTACCTGGTGAGCGTGGCGCTGGCCGTGTTCTACACCGCGACCGCGCACTATCTGGCGGCGCTTGTCGCCGTAATAGTTCTCGCGGCGCTGGTATTGGCCTGGGCGGTGGTCGCGCTGAACCCGTCGATTGCCTCCCCCGAGACCTATTCGCTGCCGCTGCGCCGGTTGCTGGGGTTCCTCGCATCGGGAATCGACGCGTCGCTGATCCCGGTCATCGCCTACCTGGTCGGCCTGTTCAGCTGGGTGCTCAATCGATGATCTCTGCCCGTGGCCTGCGCCGATCTGGCTGCCTCGCAGCGGTTCTGGTCGCTGCGTTGTGGGCCTGTCCGCCGGCTCTGGCGGTCAACCAGCCGAAGGTCGACCCGGGCGCCGTGCCGCCCAACGGCGCACCCGGCCCGGTGCAGCCGATGGAGAAAAACGGCGACTGCAGTAGCTCCGGCGTCATCGCCGGCACTGATCCTGGCCTGGCGACACCCAACCAGCGGATGATGGATCCGGCTGCGGCATGGCGGTTTTCCCGCGGCGACGGGCAACTCGTGGCGGTTCTGGACACCGGCGTGCGGCCGGGGCCGCGACTGCCCGCCGTGCAACCCGGTGGCGACTACGTGGAAACCACCGACGGGCTCACCGACTGCGACGGGCACGGCACCCTGGTCGCGGGCCTGATCGCCGGTCAGCCCGGTGACGACGGGTTCGCCGGAATCGCACCCGCGGCACGGCTGCTGTCCCTGCGCGTGACATCGGCGAAGTTTTCCCCGCGAAGTCCCGGCGGCGATCCGACGCTGGCACGGGCCGCCGTCGACGTGGCCGCGCTGGCCCGGGCGATTGTGCACGCGGCCGACCTGGGCGCACGGGTGATCAACATCTCGGCAATCACCTGCTTGCCCGCAGATCGCAATGTCGACCAGGCGGAACTGGGCGCGGCGATCCGGTATGCGGCGGTCGACAAGGACGCGGTCATCGTGGCCGCCGCGGGTAACAGTGGTTTCACCGGTTCGGGTTTCGCCGGAACGGCCTGCGAATCCAACCCGCTGACCGACTTGGGCCGCCCCGACGATCCCCGCAACTGGGCAGGTGTCACGTCGGTGTCGGTGCCGTCGTGGTGGCAGCCGTACGTGCTGTCGGTGGCCTCGCTGACACCCGACGACCATCCGTCGAAATTCACGATGGCCGGCCCATGGGTGGGCATCGCCGCGCCCGGCGAGAACATCGTCTCGGTGAGCAACCGCGACGACGGGGGACTCGCGAACGGCCTGCCCAATGAACACCAGCAGCTGGTTCCGCTCAGCGGTACCAGCTACGCGGCCGGCTATGTCTCCGGTGTCGCGGCGCTGGTGCGCAGCAAGTATCCAGAATTGAACGCCGCCCACGTAATTCAGCGCATCACCGCAACGGCGCACAACGGGGCCCGCGCGCCGTCCAACGTCGTCGGCGCCGGCACCCTGGACCCGGTTGCCGCCCTGACCTGGGAGCTGCCCGCATCCATCAACCACGATGCAGCGCCGGTGAAACACGTTGCGGCTCCGCCGGAACCGGCACCGAAGAGCCCGACGCCGCGGATCGTCGCGTTCGCCGGGACCGCGGCCCTGATCTTGGCCGTCGTAGCCGCCGCCGCGATTGCCGCGCGTCGACGAAAGGAACCCGCCCAGTGAGCTCACATCAATCCGTAGCACCGCCCACGGGACGGATCACGTTGGTGGTATTGGCGATTGTCGCCGCGGCCATGGGTTTCCCGTGGCATTCGGTGCGCGAGCGGTGGGTGCTCGGCATCGCCATCGCCGTCGTGATCACGCTGCTCGCTCGGTGGCGCGGGCTGCCCGTGACGACGATTCTGCGCCGTCGGTTGGCAATCCGGCGTGCCCAACGCGGTGCGCACATGCCTGGCGGGTCAAAGACCGACGTGCGGACAACCGCGCTGCTACGTGTCACCCCGCCGGTGTCGGGTCCCGACACGCTGCCGCTGCCGCTGATCGCGAGCTACGCCGACCGCTACGGCCTGCGCACCGACGCTATCCGCATCACCAGCCGCGACACCGCATCCGAGGCCGGTATGCCCGTGCGAGAGACCTGGATCGGGCTGACCCTGTCGGCCGCCGACAACCTTGCTGCGCTGCAGGCCCGTTCGTCGCAGATTCCACTGCACGAGACCGCCGAGGTGGCCGCGCGCCGGCTCGCCGATCATCTCCGCGAAAGCGGGTGGACGGCCGGCATCGCCGACCCCGACGACATCCCAGGGCTCTACATTCGGTCCGCCCGCGAAACCTGGGGTGGGATCCACCAGGGGAATACGGATTACGTTGCGGCGTATCAGGTCAAGGTTGACACCGCGTTGCCCAACACTCTCGCGGCGATCTGGTCGTATCCGGTCCGCGAAACATGGACGGCGTTGGAGGTCACCGGTGCCGGTGACAAGCAGACGCTGGCCGTATCGTGCGCGTTCCGCACCGATGCTCCTCCCGCTGCGGGCGGACCGTTGCCCGGGCTGACGTCGCATTCCGGTAATCACCGGCCCGCGCTGACGGCGTTGCATCCGTCGTCGACTCAGCAGCTCGACGGTCACGTCGCGCTGCCGGAAGCCCTGCTGCTGACCCGGTTGCGCTGGCCGAGCACCGTTGCCCAACAGCCGACTTCGCTGCACCCCGCTATTTGAACAGGGCGGCGGCGTTCTCGTAGAACACTTTGCGCAGCCAGTCATCGTCGATGCCCGGCAGCTTGGTGATCGACCGCATCGCGTCGGCGTAGCCGTACGGGATGTTGGGGAAATCGCTGCCGAACAAAATGCGATCGCCCAGTTGCCGCAGCCGATGCAGCTGAGCCGGCGGAAACGGCATGGTTTCCTCGACGAACGGGGTGAAAGCCATTGTGGTGTCCAGCCGGACATCGGCTGAGCTCTCGCAGATGTCGAGAAACTCGGTGTATTCCGGCATCCCCAGGTGCGCGATGATCAGCCGCAGCCGCGGATAACGACGCAGTAGACGACGCGTCGGCTCCGGACCGGTGTGTTCGCCCGGCACCGGTCCAGAGCCGCAGTGAATGACCACGGGTATCCGGGCGTCCTCGATGGCTCCCCAAACACCGTCGAGCAGTGGGTCGTTCGGCTGGTAGCGACCAACCTGGACATGGGCTTTGAAAACCTGTGCCCCGTCACTGATCGCCGCCTCAACGTAATCTGCGGCGTCGGGCTCGGGATAAAACGTCGCGGTGGCAAGGCAATCCGGAGTCGACCGGGCGAATTGGGCAGCCCACTGGTTCAGCCACGCCGCCATCTGCGGCTTGTGTGGGTAGACCAGCGCGGTGAAGCCGCGCACGCCGAATTCCCGCAGCAGCTCGACCCGCCGGGATTCAGCTGCCCGGTAGGCGATCGGCCAGTTACGGCCTACCAGCGGGCCGGCCGAATCGAAGTAGTGCCACACCTTGTCCATCACCGATTTCGGCATGAAGTGGGTGTGCACGTCGATCAGCCCGGGCAAGCCCAGCCCAGACCAGATGTGCCGGACCTGCGCGGCCTCGTCCTCGTCGGTCATCGCCATCCTCGACTGGTCCGTCAAGCAGCAGGTAATACCTTTGTCTATATCAGGCGCCATGCGGCCTGTTGATCAGGAGGAGCGGTTATGTGGGATCCGGACGTCTACTTGGCCTTCGCCGATCACCGCGCCCGTCCGTTTTACGACCTGCTGTCCCGGGTGGGTGCCCGGCAGCCACGCCGGGTGGTCGACCTGGGCTGCGGCCCCGGCAACCTGACCGTGCAGCTGGCCCGGCGATGGCCTGACGCGGTGGTCGAGGCGGTGGACAGCTCACCGGAGATGGTGGCCGCCGCCCGCGAGCGCGGTGTGGACGCCACCGTCGGAGACTTGAGAACCTGGACACCGCAACCCGATACCGACGTCCTGCTGAGCAACGCCGCCGCGCATTGGGTGCCCGAACGCGACGAGCTGATGGTCCGGTGGGCTCGCGAACTTCCCGCCGGGGCGTGGATCGCAATTCAGATGCCCGGGAACTTCGAGACCCCATCTCATGCCTCGGTGCGCGAGGTAGCCCGTGGCGCGCGATACGCAAAGACACTGCACGACAATCCGTTTGGGGCGGACACCGTGGTCGACACGCCAGCGCACTACGCTGAGCTGCTGCTCGACGCCGGGTGCACCGTCGACGCCTGGGAAACCACCTACATTCACCAGCTGACCGGCGAGCATCCAGTTTTGGATTGGATCAGCGGCACCGCGCTGCTCCCGGTGCGCGAACGGCTCAACGACGTGGAATACCAACAGTTTTGTCAGGAGCTCATCCCGCTGCTCGCCGACGCCTATCCACCCCGGCCCGACGGGACGACGTTCTTCCCGTTCCGGCGAGTGTTCGTCGTCGCGCAGGTAGGGGGTTGACGCGCGGCTATTGCGGCAGCCCCAGTCGCTCAGCGTCGACGCGGTAGCGGTCGACCCATTCGTCGGAGCGCTGGTCGGCCTGGCGTTCCAGCACCGGGGCGGGAGCCAGGCGCGGATCTTGGCCGACCGCTTCCAACACCGTCGCGACGATCGAGGTCAGGTTGCGCCACAGCACCGGGTAGGCCACATCAATCGGATCGATGTGCTCGTCGGCGAACCAGTTACGCCAGCCTTCCTCCTGCTCCCGCAGCATCGTGACGATGTGGCCGATGGCGCCGGCGTGATAGGCGGCTTGTGAGTCGCGTGAAGGGTCGGGGCGGCCGCGCCACACCCGGGTCTGCACCGCCCGCCAGAACGACACCGCCTGTGAGATCACATCCGGACGATGGACGTGCACGTACACCGGTTCGCTTCCGATCACATCACGAATCGCTGACCGGAGACTGTCACCGGAGCGATCGGGCAAGCCGGCTGCCCGCTGCTGCAGCAGCGACGTCTGGTTCCACATCAACTTGCCGCCCCAGATGCCGTTAGGTGTCCGGCCGGAACTGCGGATGTGCTCGCGCCAGGCGACCGACGACGCGGTGTCCGGTGTGCCCGGCTCGAGCGGATCGAGTAACTGCAGGATCGTCTCGTCTTCGACGTCGGCGAACCACTCCCGCGGCTGGGGCGCCATGCCGGTGGTCGGCAGGTACTGGAAGAACTCCTGCGGCTCGCCGGCGCTGCCGGTCGCGCGTAGCGATTCGACCAGCAGCGTGCTGCCGCAGCGCTGCGAAGCGAGCACGAGATACGACGTCGGATGCGCGGGCACTAGCTGAGCCTAGCCGCACCTCATGATCGTCGGTTTTATACGGATTACGTTCACGCTGAACGCAACTATTGCTCGGTGTGTTTGACTTCGCCTTCGAAACCGCGGTCAGTGGCGATGGCCGACCGACTGGTCAAAGTCGTTTCGTAGATCTGCAAGTACGTTTCGATATAGCGTGCAGCGATGCGGCTACCGGCGAATTCGGATGGTATGACGTCGCCGGTCTGTTGTCGCCAATTATGCAGCCGGACAGCGAGATCGGCGGCGATCGCATCGTCTACCTCGGTGCCGTCTCCGGCTAGCAGGTTATCGGCCTCGGCGGGATCTGTGCGCAGATCATAAAGTTCGCGTTCCGGTCGCGGAGCCTTGACCAGCGGTGCGACAGCGTGTCCGGACGGGCTCGCTTCGATATCCCAAGGCAGATCCAGTAGCGGCCGGTGGGCGTAATTCTCGATGTAGCTGAAATCTTTCGTACGGATCGCGCGGATCGGGTCGAACGAGTCGTGATAGGTCTTGCCGGTGTACACATGATCGCGCACCGGCGTGGCGCCCTCCGGCGCAAGCAGCGCCTGCGCGTGGGAGAGGCCCTCGATGTCGGCCGGCACGGCAATGCCGAGGAGGTCCAGCAGGGTCGGGAGCAAATCCACGCCGCTGAACAGTTCGTCGTAAACCCTTGGCGCCATTGCCGCTTTAGTCGGCGGACGGATGATCATCGCGATACCCGTTCCGGCCTCGTACAGCGTGGATTTCGCCCGAGGGAAGGCCGGGCCATGGTCGGTGAAGAAGACCACCCACGTGCTGGCGTCGAGTCCGGTGGCCGCGAGGGCGTCGAGTATCCGGCCGACAGCGGCGTCGGCGGTCGAGATCGAGCCGTAGAAGTCGGCCACATCTTGCCGGACCTCAACGGTGTCGGGCAAGTAGTTGGGCGGATCAACGGCAGCGGCGTCGGCCGGCTGGTAGCGATCCCGTGGGAAAGGCCGGTGGGTCTCGAAAAAGCCGGCCGTCAACAGAAACGGTTGACTGGTGCCATGGTCGCGTAGCCATTGGTCGGTCCGTTCCACCACATACTCGCAGTAGGAGTTTGATACGTCGAACTCGTCGAAACCCAGTCGTGACGGATAGGACGTCTCATGCTGCATCCCGAAAAGAACTGAATGCCAGCCAGACTCGGACAGGATGTGAGGAAGCGTACGGACACCCGAGCGGTATTCCCAACCATGGTGCGCCAGGCCGACCAGTCCGTTGCTCTGTGGATAGCGCCCGGTGAAGAGTGATCCTCGCGACGGTGAGCACAGCGGCGCGGTGGCATGCGCTCTGGTGAACAGGATGCCCTCGCTGGCCAGTTGGTCCAGCCGCGGGCTCGAGACGTCGGGGTGCCCATAGGCACCGAGATAGCGGCCCGTGTCATGCCAGTGCACGAGCAGTACGTTGTCACGCCGCCGGTGTGTTGTGTCGTGCTCGCTGATTGCCGCTACCTCCTCAGCTTGTGGGCCACGTCGACGTTATCGGCAGCGGTGTTTGGTGGTTAGGGCGGGGCCGGTCGGCGACCCGCCTGCCACTAACGACTCACCAATTCGGCGGCGGATATCCGCCCGGGCCGGGCGGATCTTGCTGAGGCGGTTGCGGCTGGCCGTACGGCCAATGCCCGCCGCCCTGGAATCCACCGGGCGCCGGCCCGCCGGTCGGTTGCGGAGGCAGGCCAAGCGTGACCCGGAACGCCGGGATCAACATGAGGCCGCCGACAGCCGCGATGACAAATCCCGCGACGAGGTCGTAGGTGATTCGACCCGTGGCGCCATAGCGAGCCTCGCAGCCGATCGACAGCACCAGCATCACGATCCCGCCGCCGAGGATCAGAAATTGGCCCATCTGCCGCTTGAGGAAGAGCATCACCGCGCCCCCGCTGGCCGCAAGGCCGGCCGCGATAATCAGGAACAAGCAGGTCACGAGAGCCGCTGGCACACTTGGGATTGCATTCTTGATCTGCTGCTGGCAAAGGGTGGAGTACTCACCGCCGAACCGATTACACACATCCGATGCCCGGTTGACAGCGCTGCTCAAGTTGATCCAGAGCGTCAACGTGAGGATGGCGCCGAGCAACCCGAGCAACCCGACAGCGGCGAAGGTAATCCAGCCGATGGTTTGTTGGGACGTTGGGGCGATTGCCTGCGCGCCCGGGCCGCCCCACACGGACTGGTGACCGTAACCGGTAGGCGGATAACCAGGTCCAGGTGGAGGCGCGCCGTAGCCAGGGTAGGGCGGTTGCTGGGCGTAGTTGCCGGGCGCCGACTGGCCACCGGGGCCGGGCTGATTGTGCTCGGGAGGATCGGTTGGCGAACTGCCCCACTGCGGGGGGAAACCTGGTGGCGGAGTTTGCACTCCGGCATCGTAACCGCCCCGGCGACCTGCGATCACGCGGCGGTAGGCGAGTCCACCGCCTATGCGCTGGGCAGAATGACTCGACGCCGAGCACGGTATCCCGGCCGAACCGGATAACCGCCGTGTGCGGCCAATGAGCGCAACTGGCGCAGTGCGAAGTCGCGACCGCGGCCGGCCTCGGGTATTACGACGCCCGCCCACAGTCCTTCGGCACCGGGCGTTTCCCATGCCTCGCGCGCGCATAACCAGCGCCCCGGGCAGGCGCGGCACAACGCCTTGGCTTCGTCATCGGGATTGGTGGTCCAGCGTTCCGGGTCGGTTGTGCAGACCGGGACGAACGCCTCGGACGGCGTCGCTAGCGGCGCGACAGTTGCAGTCATAGCTCTACCCCTCCTTAGCGGTGCACCCGCACCACTAGTGCTACGACTGTATCCAGATTAATGCAGCAACCGCAACACTTATGCCGTAGAACCGCTACGGATTGAGCGGCATAAGGCGGGCGTTTTAAAACAGAATCGCCAATGAGGTGCGTGAATGCGCCAAGCAGAGTGCTATGGTTGGCACGCCAACTGATCATGAAAGTAGCGGACAGCGGCGCCTTCACACGCCCGGAACAGCCAATTTCCGCCCGAACCAAGCGCGATACGGCCGCGTCCGCACTAGCTGTCGCAGCAAAGATGTAGCATCTGCTCGAGCTAGCCAGCGGACACCGTAGCGCCGGACGTGGAATCGAGGGAGTGTGCCGTGACGACTGGTCAGACCACGTCAGTGCCCGGGCCGGCGCTGGCGGTGCGGGTTGGAGCTGAGTCGCACACTCTCGACCCGATAGCCGGCGTCGCCGTCATCGGCAGAGATGCTGGAGCGACGCTGCGGGTCAACGATGACCGGATCTCCCGCTCGCACGTTCGGTTGGAGCCGCGCCGCGACGGCTGGCAGGCCTTCGACACCAGTACCAACGGAATGTTCATCGACGGTGTGCGCCGAAGCTCAGCGCTTATCACCGGACCTACGACTATTCATTTGGGAGCTGCCGACGGCATTCCGGTCAGCCTGGTGCCCCGCGATCCAGTCGATCCGACTGCTGTGGCGGCGTCGGTCGAAGCGGAGCCCGATGACGAGGAGAAGTGGGACGAGCTCTCGCAGACCGATCCCGACGTGGCGCGGGCCGGCCGGGCAGTAGCCGCGCGTCGGCGCGAACTCGACCTCACCCAACGCAGCCTGGCCAGAGACAAGATCATCAACGCCGGCACTTTGATCGCGTTCGAGAAGGGGCGCAGCTGGCCTCGTCGCGGGACGCTGGCCAAGTTGGAAGAGGTGCTGAACTGGCCGCCCGGAACCATCGCCCGCATCCGCAACGGGGCTGCGGTCGCACCGGGCGGCGAGGCCACCGAGGTGCTGACCGACACCGTCCACGCGCCCCTGATGGCCGAGGCCGTCGAGCTCGCCATGCATGCCATCGCCACCGCGCTGGACGCACTCCCCAACGAATCGGCGCCCGAGTTCGCCCAGCGGGCCGGCCCAATCCTGGCGGACCTGCGCAAGCTCGAGGCGGTGGCTGCCAACGCTGCCCGCAATGCCAGGGGTGCGCCGTCGGTGGTGCTCGCACTCAGCTCGGTGCGCCGGGCCTACAACGACCTGATGCTGCGCGCTGCGCGGTCGCCGTCGGCCACGTTGGGGCAGCGGCTCTACGGGGCGCGGCATAAGGCCGAGCTGAGCATCGACGAGGCCGCCAACGCCGCCGGAATGCCAACCGCGGTACTTCAAGACGCGGAGTTGGAGCGTCCCGTTTCTCCGGACGCCGCGGCGGCCATCGAGACGCTCATCGCGCAACTGGCGATGAGCTGACGCCCGGCTCGTTGCCCCAACCGTTCTCCGAGACGAATTCGGCCAGGGGCCTGCCCAATGCCCAGCCGTCCAATTCCAGCGACGGTCGATCCGGGAACTCGGGCACCGGCCCCAGACACAGGATCGCGACCGGCTCGGCATCGGCGGGCATGGACAACAAAGCGCCCAGTTTCGGCGGATCGAACAGCGACACCCAGCCCATGCCCAGGCCTTCGGATCGTGCTGCCAGCCAGAGGTTTTGGATCGCGCATGACACCGATGCGAGATCCATCTGCGGAAGCGTGCGACGGCCGAACACGTAGCTTTCTCGGCCGTCGCACAGCGCTACGACCAGCAATTCGGCGCAATCGAGGATGCCTTCGACCTTCAGCGCCAGAAACTCCTGCGCTCGTTGGCCCAGCGCGTGAGCGGTCAGCAACCGCTCCTCGTCGACCAGGGCGTGGATGCGTCGTCGTAGCGACTCGTCGGTGATCCGGATGAACCGCCACGGCTGCATCAGACCCACATTGGGTGCCGCGTGCGCGGCCTGAAGCACGCGGGCCATGACATCTTCCGGCACCGTGCTGCCGGCCACGAACCGGCGCATATCGCGTCGTTCGGAGATCACGCGATACACCGCTTGCCGCTCCTGCGGACTGAACGCGTGTTCGGCCACCTGACCATCGTAGGAACCGTCGTGTGCGAAGAGGCGAACCGATGCCCGACGTGTCTGCCAGACTGGCGTTCGAGCGCTTGAAAAGGAGCGGTCCCATGAAAGTCCCGGATTCACTCGACGAACTGCCCACCAACGGCACCCGCGGACGCGTCTACGGCGATCCCTATCCAATGGCGGACGGCGGCACGGTGATCACCGTTGCCAAGGTCCGCGCCGGCACCTCGATGCCCGTCGGGGTGTTCGTCATCCACGGCGGCACGGTCCGCTGGGTGCCGGCAGTCGACGCGAACCGGATCGCGCTGGTCGGGGTGATCACCGGCCTGATAACAGGGGTGATCGCCAGTGTGGCCGTGCTGCGCCGCCCGCCCTGGCCGGACTTGTCGGCGACGTCGCAGGCGTGGCAGCGAGGCTGACCGTTACGGCCGGTAGGTGACGCCGACGGCGCGGAAAACGTATTCCGGCGGCATGTCGAAGTTCAGCGACCGGCGCGGTAACCCGGTGAGCACGTCGCCGGGAATGGCGATCTTGTAGAGCAGCGACAGCTGGCCGGTGAACGATTCATCCACCTTGCTGACGTCGATATCGACCTGCAGGCCCGCCGGCCCGATCTCCGCCGTCGCCGCGCCGGACTGCGGCGCGCCCCAACGGACGTTGACGGTGGGCCCGGCCAGTTTGGGCAGCGACGACAGGGTGGCCAGCACGCGTTCGGAGGTGACGGCCAGCGAGCCGACGTAGCTGGCGACGCTGTGCGCTGACCGCAGGCCCGGGATGGCCCCGCTGAACCGCCGGGTGACTGCGACGTAATCGGCGAGGTAGACGAGCCCCTCGGCTTCGACCTCGGCGCGCACGTCGGCCGGAAGCTTGCCGATTCCGAAAAGTCTGCGGACGATGACGGCCATCCGCCCAGTATGACCACAGCCGCGAAAGTGGCTGCTAAGCGCCGCGGGAGCGCTCAGGCCTTGGTGTCGTCTTCGTCGTCGTCGGGTTTCTTATCGGGTGCGAGTATGCGGCGGGCAGCGACCGGTTTGCCCGCCACTCGCTTCACCACTTCCGGCGCTGTCGGCGGTGTGACGATACGTCCCTGTACCGGGGCACCGTTCTTCACCGACGGCGCCACAACGCGTTTGGTGTCGGTCTTGCTTTCGCCACCGGCTCCACCCGCGCCGGCCATCGCACCCGGCGGCATCATCGGCATGCCGGCCATTCCACCTCTGCCGGCTGCCGTGGGGTCGGACGGGGCTGCAGGTACCGGTGGCGTGGTGGTCGACGATGCCGGGACGGTGCTGGCCGAGGGTGTCGGCGGCGGCCCGAGCTGTGCGGCCGGAGCGGTGCCGGCCAGTCCACCGCCCGCACCACCTGCGGCACCGGCCAATTCCGCTGCGCCACCGCCGAGTCCGCCGGCCGCACCGGCCAATTCCTCGGGTATCGCCCCGGCAGCGGCCGCGCCGCCGCCTGCACCCTTCCCGGCTACGCCCATCACCGCCTGCATGGCCTGCATCCCTTGCTGTGGGATCTGTTGTGCCATCTGGGTAAACGGTTGCATTAGACCGGTCAGGGAGCTGGTGAGACCCTGGCCGATCCCCGTTGCTCCCTGCATAAGCTGGGTGAACTCAGACATCGGATCTTTGCCGCCGGCGCCGACGCCGGCGAGGTTGCTGGCCGAACTCTGTTCAGTGGCAGGGAATTGCGTGGTGGCGAAATTTAGACCAGCGTCCCGCGCGGCATGCCCGCCCTGAGCTTGGGCGTTGTCCGCGGGATCACCGGCATTGACGCTCACGCCGAGCAGGGACAGTAGTTGCTCGACGCCCGATGGGCCGGAGGCCACCATGTCGGAGACGATTTGGTGCGGCGGCAGATTCAATCCGTGCGTCTGCGCATAGTGTTCGATTATCGCGACCAGCTTTGGATCCATGGTGTTCCTTGCGATGTCGTCTAGTGCGGCGGGACGGTGGTGTCCAGGGTACGGGCGGAAAGAAACTCGTAGACGGAATCGCCCGGGCGGTACTCGTCGATGAGGCGCTGGGTCAGCGCGTTGATCTCGTCGACTGTGGCGGACATCCGTTCGAGCATCTCGGTTCGAGTAGTGGTGCGGTCGCGTGGGCTCATAAGCTCGAAGATGCGCTCGTAGCCGGATTGGGCGATGGTGTGCAGTTCTTCGCAGTAGCGGGCATTGAGTGTGGCCCTGTCCAGTTCAGTGTTCAGTTGGTCGATCACTGCCGAACCTACTGTGCCGCCTCCAGTTTGGAGTCGGGCGATCTCGGCCGCGTAGATGCGTTGGCGCCGACGCCAGTCGGCATCGCAGTCGAGCTCGGCAGCTTGGATCACCAGGTTGACGGCCATCGCGTAGCCGGCGACGGCTTGGTCGGCTGGCGAGGTTCCCGTTGGGATTCCGTCGGGTTTTGAGGCGAGCGGTCGATGGTCGGCGGCCGCTGCGGCTTGCAGGCTAGCAAGATCGAAATCGCTCATTGCACAAGGCTTTCCGCGGCGGTGGTGTTGCAGGCGAGAAACCAGGCGAGGTGATAATTGGCAGCGATCTTGTCCTCGTTGACCAGAGCCTCGATTGCGGCGAGCAGCTGCCAGTTGCCCACATCGGCTGCGTCAACGTTGTCGGGATAATTGTCCAGCACGCGATCGGCGAGCTTGGTCAATTCGTCGTGCAGTTGCTCGGCTTCGGATTCGAGTACTCCGGTACCCCTCGATGCGGCCCTGGCCAAGGTGTGCGCGAGTCGCGGTAGCCCGTCGCGCCAGAGGGTCGCTTGGCTCAGCTGCCAGCTCAGCTCATCCACTTCGGGTGCCAGCCGCCGCCGCGGCGAGGTTGGCACCGGTTCGTCGGCGTCGGACTCCGGACGGTAGTGCCCGGCCTGAGTAGCGGCAGCCAGCTTGACCTCGCCCAACAGTGCTTCGAGATCACCGCGTCGGCGCGCGGGCTCGAGAAGCGTTACAGCGGAGGGGATTTCGATGCCAGGCGGAATCCAGCCGCTGGCCAGATCGGTCACCAGCACGGTGGTGTCGTCGGCGCGGTCGCCGACCGCCCAGGCCAGTCGGGGTTGTTGGCCGGCCACCACCGCCACCAGGCGCTGCAGTCGTATACGCGCTGTCGCATCGGCAGATACTGCCCCGGCCATCGCGCCACCGGCGGTGGCCATGACACCTTCAGTTCCGACACCGGGTGGCGACGGCGCCGGAGTCGCCACGGCAGGCTGACGCACCACTGCGGCGGGCTGGCCTACGCCGGGCGTGGTACCCGCCGACGGGTGCACCGAGGTCGAACTCGATACCGGCGACGTGGGCGGTTGGCTCATCGGCGCTGCGGCGGCCGATGGTGCTGAAGGCACGACCGGCGGAGGAGGGGGCGATGCCGGAGTCGGTGGACGCAGGTCGGCGCCGTAGGCGGGCAACGGACCTGCCGGCGTGGGTGGAACCGCGACCGGGCTGGGGGCGGGTGCGGCCACCATCGGTGAAGCCGGCTCTGCGGTGTAAGCCGGCGGCGCCGGTGTAGCGGGCGCGACGGGTGCCTGCGGAGTCGGCGGAGGCACATCCCCCACTGTGATCGGCGTGCCCGCCGCGGCTGTCGGGAAGGTCGGCGCCGTCGGCGGAGTTGGCGACACCTGTGATGCCATCGCTTGCACCGGACCGCCGGGCAGGCCCGGCGGTCCGCCTGTCGCGGGGGCACTCATCGGCGCACCGGGGTTCAAGCCGGATGGCGCGGCTGTTGGGCTGATCCCCCCCAAACCGGCTGGCGCTGCCATCCCCCCCATCGGCGACCGTGGGCGCCGACGGCTGCTTCCCATGCGACGGTGCCCCATGTGCGGCGGTCGGCAATTCCCCGCCTGCAACTGCGGCGGGTTTGCAGTCCGGCAGGAGTCGCAGCGAGACCGGCACTGTGGACTGGGGCGTGATTGCTGCCGCGCCGGCGAGGCGGGGCATGGCGCTGGGGCCGCCGGCACAGTGGGCTGGGGCGTGCTTGCCGCTCGGGCCCGCTGGAGGCGGGCAGGCGCCTGGGTCGCCGGCGACGGTGGCATGTGGTGCTGCAAGCTGCTGCGCCGCCGGCTGTGGCGCGGCAGCAGTCGGTGCGTGTGGCGCGGGCTGATTCAGCTGGCCTCGGACCTGGTCCTCGATGGCCTGCAGGTTGGGCTGCTGGTTCGCGTCGATGCCTGCGTCGCGGGACATACCGAAAAACGACTGACCGGTACCTTGTGCATCCACAACTTTCTGGCCCGCGCCAATGATGCTGAATGCGCACTCTGCGGCGGCTTGGTTGGCTTGCCGTTGATGGTCGGCGATAATTTGGGCGATTTTACCGACTTTGATCTCGAAGTCGTCTTTCGATTGAAGTTCATCATTTATTTGCTTATTGCCATCGTTGGCAATGCCGGTCAATTTCTCGCGAAGTTGTTGTACGCTGTCGAGGGCGTCTTGCAGCGCCTTTTTGTAGGCACCGTTTTTTTCCGCGATCTTGGCAGCTTGGTCAGCGCCCTGACGAAATGCGTCGCGGATAGCGTCGGCGGTCTCTCCCTCCTGCCCAGCCAAGGTTGTCGTGATGGCTCGCTGCAAAGTGTCGTGAAGTTGGGAGAAGTTCGTCTGAATTGTTCCGCGATTAGCGATCGCGTTGTTAAGAGCGGCCACCGATGTGATACTCACCCACTGGGCGCCAACTAGCAGCATGGACCATTCGCCGAGTGGATAATCAGGCACAGTCATTTGCACAACTGTCGGATCGTGTCGGCCGCCGCAGCTGTTGGCGTCTACCACCGGCCGCAGACTCCGGATCAGAATACTAAGTCCGTCCTGATCAAGGATCACAACTTCTTCGAGCGTGCTCGCTTGTTCACGAACGCGGTTGCCAGGTCAGCCGGGGTTGCCGGCTCTTCGCCGAGCGTCGCGAGGAGATACCGGCTGAATGCATCGAATATTTGTCGAGAATGTAGACGGCAGCGGCGGTCGGGTCGCTGCCCCCTAGGCAGTGTGTTATTCACGCCCAGCAGCACGATCCAACTTCCCGAATGCAGCACATACTTTTGCTTTCGCGTCGGCGATCTCTTGCTGGGTGTAGGTCGGCTTCGGTGGGGGCTGATTGTTGTGCGGTGTTGGGCGGAACCATCCGACGAGCCCGACGGCCAGTGCGATCAGCGCGACCGCAAGCGCAGTGAATGTTGGCCAACGTGCTGGCCGACCGGATGACATCGCCACGGCGGGCGGCGTTTGAGCCGGTGGGGTCGAAGCGGCTGGCGGGGGAGGACCCCAGTACTGGCCTGGATCTGGGGTGGAACTGCTCCGGGCGGCAAATCCGAGGGCATGACAGCGATGGTATCGCTGATCGCCGATCGTGGTATTCACCAAAGCTGGCCACTCCGGACATGGCCGACGCGAATAATCTGGACCTTGGTTGACTAGGTGAGGCCTTGCCGCACCATCTGTTCGATCTCTTCCACCGACTTTCACATCAGATGACTAAAAATGGTCGCATTAACGACAGATAGTATCGCGCAGTCGTCCGTTCAGGCATATTTGGTAGCCTTTTTCCGCTTGTGAAACCTCAACCCCAGGCGCGTACCCTAACCGGGCTAGATCGGCACCTAATGATCCAGACGCAAGGCTTGGGCGCGCAATAGTGGCCCAATCCCAGATTAGGTATCTTTCGGCCAGATCGAAGGTCGATAGCTTAGCCGCACCGTTGGTCGCTGGCCACGATCGTTGACTGTGTCAACGATCCACCAGACCTTCATTGTGAAGACGAACTGAATAGTCGCCCGAACTGAAGAGGGCATCGCAGTCGTCGCAGTCGGTCGACACGGATATTTTGCCGCCTCCGAGGCTGGGCGCCCATCTGACGCCAGTTTGCTGAAAGCGCGAAATGTCTACCATTAATTAATCCTTCTCAAAAATCCCCACTTGACCAGTTCGTCGACGTTAGCAGTATCACCGAATTCGTGCGATGATTCGGTACTGCGTGCCGCCGCCGGGTTGATGGAACCAGGGTGCTGCTTTGGATTCTTCGACGTGCCAACCCGGCGGGAGTCTCGTGGGGTCTTCGACGACGTATTCGATAGTAGGGTTTTAGCGCGCTTTCTGGGGGAAGAGCGCGTTCGGCGAAGGGGACTCCGTCGGGCGCTCAGGTATCCGCCGCCGGGTAGCCGAACCGGTCGATGACGGTGCCAGGGGGTAGGTGTGCATCCGGGACGATCGTGCCGGGTACCGCATAGGGCTGAGTGGGCAGGGTGTCGTCGGGGTAGAGGAGGCTGCCGTCAGCTCTGGTGAATTCCGGGCCAGGTCTACCGGTTGGTATCCATCGAATATCGGCGAGTCGTGCGGCAGCGGGATGCGGCACCTCGTCGAGTGGTGGCGGTGCGCCGTGTCCGCCGCCGGCGACCGGTGGGTCGTGCGTCGTCGTAGGTGCCGGGTGATCGGTTGTGGTGACCGGTGGCTGGGTGGTCGGCAGCGGCGCCCGGCGGAAGCGACCCCGGGACGTGTTCGGCTTGTTCGGTGGCGAGATTGTGTGCGGCGGCTTCGGCACGGCTTTCGGCCGCGGCGAAGGTTTGGGGGAGGACGTTCTCCGAAGTGATGTCGGCGCCGAGGCCGACGGCTCGCCGTTCCAAGAGCGCCTTGAAGCCTTGCACGGCGGCCTCGCCGCCAGCCTTGAGTTCCGGTGCCCCGACGGCCAGGGTGACCGCGCTCAGCAGCGGTTCGTCGGTCGCTTCGACGCGGCCGGGATCGGGCGTCCGGGTGCCGACGAGCTTGCCGTCCTTGAAGGTGTAATAGGTTCCGGTGCCCTGGTCGAAGATCTCGCCGGTGCCGTTCTTCAGCTGACCTGTGACTTGTACCGGCTGCCCGTCGGCGTCGTAGCCGAATAGGAAATGGCCATCCGGGCTGCTGCGCATCACGCTGGGATCGATGTTGTTGTAGTCGGGCAGCTTGCCCAGGTCGTTGAGGGCGTCGGCGAGATTTTTCTTGAGTTGGGGCAGGCTCTGCAGCGCGGCCTGGCCTTCGGGGGAGCCCGGGCCCTTGCTGTAAGCGGTCGCCGCGGCATCGTCGAGAGCCTTCTGCGCGGCGCGCACCTTGCCCATCTGATCCACGACGGCCTGGTTCATCACACGATTAATGCCTGCCAACTCGCCGGCTTCCAGTCCGGATGGCGGAATGTCCCCGGGCACTTGGCCTTTCGGATCTTCCCCATCGAGCGCTTGAATCGCGGCCGGGTCGTAGCCGTCGGTGCGCAGGCTGGCCTCGGCCTGCTTCAGCTCGGCCGCGTAGTCGTCACGGACCTTCTCGACCTGCTGCAGCGTTGATTTCGTGTCGTCGATGGCTTCGCGTTCACAGTCATTGATGTATTGCTGAAGCCGATCGATATCGTCTTCCAATTCGCAGATGTCGTCCTCGTCGTCCGCTTCGGCAAGGAGGCTCTCGTCCTGCTTGATCAGATCGTCGGCCTGGCCGATCCAATCGTCGAGAGTTTGCAGTCGCGCTTCCAACGGTGCGATACAGCCGTTGCCGGTTCCCTGCACCTGCGCCAATGCCCCAGCGACGTTTTCGAGATCGACGGCGATTTTGGGCAGCTGGGTCGCTTGCAGACCCAGCGCGGCGGCAGTTCGCTGCACTTGAGACGAGTCGGTGATCGGATGCTGCCCGTTGTCGCTGATCCACCTATCAACGCGACGGCGCGCCTCGGCGAACGCCTTGTCGGCTTCTTGAGTCGATCGGCCGGCGTTGTGAAACGCCTGCCCGAGTCCGGCAATATCCGCGGGTCGGCCGCTTTGCAGGGTGGCATTGATCTTCCAGGGATCGCCGCCGGCGAACATGACCAGCAAGCCCCGGCTCATGTAGCGCAGCTTCACTACACGTCCCGCAACACGTCCCCCAACACCTTTGTGTTGTTGTCCTCCGTCGCCGAGAACGAATACGCCACGTGATGCGTCTTCGTGCCGACGTCGTTGAGGTTCTGGTGATGGTTTTGCAACGTTTCGACGTGGTGGGCCTGCGCTGCGCTGACCGCGCCGTGGAAAGCTTCGGCGTCGGCAAAGCTGCCGAACATCCCGGCTGCTGGCGTCGTCCCGGCGAGATGATTCACGCCGTCGCGGGCGTGCTCACTTGCGCGATAGGACTGCGCCGCTCCGGAGTGCAGCATTGCGGTATCGACAAACATCGCTGACCCTCCTATCCGGCGGCAACGCTACTAGCACTCGCAGAGCGGTCAATTCACCTTTCGGCCTTTGTTGCCGTTGTCGTCACTTGGACGCAGTCATTTGCATAGCCGCCGGATCGTGTCGGCAGTCGCGTTGTTGGCGTCCACAATCGGCTGCATCTCCGGATCGGAATTACGAAGACCCAGCTGATAACCGATGACACCTTCCTCAAGCGAACTCGCTTGCTTACGAACGGCAGTCGCGAGATCAGCCGGGGTTGCCGGCTCGTCGGTGAGAGTCATAGAGAGGTATCGGCTGCCTACGTCGAATACTTGCCGAGTATTGATGGCCACGACCAGCGCATCGCTATCGGGGGGAAGCGCTTTGAGCACGCCTGTTGTGCGATCGATCTTCCCGAAGGCGGCACATACTTTTGCTTTGGCGTCGGCGGTTTGTTGTTCGGTATACGTGGGCTGGGGCGGGTTCTGCGGCATGGGACGGAACCATCCGACCAAACCGATAGCGACTCCGGCGATCGCAATCGCCGGCGTTATCAGCCTGGGCCAGCCCGCGGTCCGGCCGGATCCTGTCCGCGCCGCATGCCGCGTAGGAGGGCCCGGATGTCGGCTTGGATCGGTGGAAAATGCTCTCGGCGGTACATCGGACATTCGGCGATGGTATCGCTCACAATTCGCGCGACAATTCGCTTCGCAAAAGCGAAATGACCCCGCCCGTCGTAAACCTAGCTGCGCGCCCGCAACCGGAGCCGAAACCGCACAATGCCGGTGAACACCACGCCGAGCAGCACAAGCATGCCCATGTCGAGTAACCACGCGCTGCGCACATGACGCCAGAACCGGTCGACGGGCAGGGCCGCCTCGATGTTGTTGAGGTCGACAGTGGACGCGCCGGCGGCGAAACCCCACCGGGCCGGGACCAGCCACGAAATCTGGTCCAGCACAAGCCGACCCGTCACCGGAATCAGGCCGCCGGCCATCACCATCGAGATCATGATGACAACGACAAGCATCGGCAGCACCTGCTCGGTTGATCGGGCCAGCGACGACAGCGCCAGCCCCACCATCGCCGAGGCAATGGCCGTCACAGCCAGCGTCAGCCACAACTCGATGACCCCGGGCAGAACGCCGCGGCCCAACAGGACGCCGCCATGCGACGGTGCGCCTTTACCGATGGCCATGATGACCACCATCAACGCGGTCTCGATCAGCGCCGCGGCACTGAAGACAAGGACTTTGGCCATCAGGTAGGCCGACGCCGACAAACCGACAGCGCGCTCGCGCTGGAAAATCATTCGCTCGCCGACCAAATCACGCACAGTCAGTGCGGTCCCCATGAACACCGCGCCGATGTTCAGCAAGATCAGGATGTCGATGGGCTCCTCGGGCGCAGTCGGATTGGCGGTCCCCAGCCCGGTGCTGCCGGGCACCGCCAGCGACAGCACGCCGAGCACGAATGGCAGCAACGCCAAAAACGCGAAGTAGCCCCGGTCGGCGGTGATCAGCCGGGCTTGACGGCGCGCCAGCGTCCCGACCTGACGCCATCGACTCGTCTGCGGCGGTTGCCCCAGCGGTGCCGCCCCGGCGGTCGGTGACCGCCGTCGTGGCCCTGCGGGATGGCGCGCGAGATACGCCTTGTGCACACCGTCGGGGTCGGTGCTGACCCGGGCGAAGATGTCGGCCCAGTCGGTGCTGCCTATCGCCGTCCCGATCTGCGACGGCGGGTCGGCGAACGCGGTCTTGCCGCCGGGCGCCAGCAGCAGCAGCTGGTCGCACATGCTGACGTAGGTCAGCGAATGCGTGACAACGATGACCACGCGCCCGGCATCGGCGAGTCGGCGCAGCATCGTCATCACCTGCCGGTCCAATGCCGGGTCGAGCCCCGAGGTCGGTTCGTCGAGGATCAGCAGCGACGGGCCGGTCAGCAGTTCCATCGCCACCGACGCACGTTTGCGCTGCCCGCCGGACAGCTTGTCGACGCGCGTCTTCTTGTGCGGCGACAACTCCAGCTCGTCGAGCACCCGCTCGACGACCTCACGGCGGTCTTCGGTCGAGGTGTCGGGCGGCAGCCGCAGTTCGGCGGCGTAACTGAGCGCCTGCTCGACGGTGAGCTGGCGGTGCACGACGTCGTCCTGGGGCACCATCCCAATCCGCGAGCGCATCGAGGCGTACTCGGCGTGCACGTCGTGCCCGTCGAAGGCCACCACACCGGCGCTGCGCGGCATCGCGCCGCCAATCAGCTTGACCAGGGTGGATTTTCCGGCGCCGGACGGTCCGATGACCGCTGTCAGCGTCCCAGGTTTCGCGGTGAAGGACACGTCGTCGAGCAGTTGGCGCCCGTCGACGGTCAGCGTCAACCCCTGGGCAGTTAGCCCGCTGGTGCGAGCCGCCGCGGGCTGCGGCACCAACGTGTTGCGGGTCGCGAGCAGGTCGGTGTTGCCGATGGTGACGACGTCGCCGTCGCGCAGCGCCGCCCGCGTGATCCGGGCGCCGTTGACGAAAGTGCCGTTGCTGCTGTTGTTGTCGCGAATCTCCAGACCAGCCGGAGTGGACACCAGCACCGCGTGCACGCGGGAGGCCAGCGCGTCGTCAATGACGACGGTGTTCGTCTTGGCGCGGCCGACCGTCACCAGACCCGACGATCCCGACGTCCGCGGCGGGGTCCTGAACCGTCGGGTCTCGCTCGCCGGCTGCCGCTGCGGTGGGCTCGGACGAACAGGCGGCCAGGACTGTGCGCGGGTGGAGGGCGGCGGAACCACGGGGCGGAACGCGGTCGTCTTCGGGCTGTCGTCCGGCGACTCATCGGGCATCCGGTCGAGCGTCCGCGGATTGCGGGGTCCCGGCAGTGTCGGTGATTTAGCGACCCGGAATAGCAACTGGGGCCCGCTGGGGCTGCCCAGGGTGATGCTCAGGCGGTCGTGGATGGGCACCACAGTGGCGCGCGAACCGTCGACAAAGACGCCGTTTTGGCTTCTGTCGACGACGACCCACCGCCCGCCGTCGAACCGCAGGATCGCGTGCACCCGCGATATCAGTGCGAGGTCGTCCGGGTTGAGGTCCTGGAACCGGATGTCGCAGTCGCGGTCGCGACCCACAATGACGTCCCGGCCGGCTGGAAACGTGTACATCGCCGATCCGAGCCAAACCGTCAGTGGAGGCACGCCGACGCCGCCCGCCACAGCGAGCTTGGTCGTGTTGCCGTCGTCCGACGGCGTGCGGCTGCGATCTGTCGGTGCCATCCAATGCTCTCTATACCCCGGGATCCTGTGCGCGACCCATACGAACATATCGCCGTAGCCAGCAAGGACGTGACTCGCGTCCGCGCGGTGATCTTTTCGAGGCTAAAGCTTTACTTGACGTCGGCATCGTTCGGAGTCGACGATGAAACAGTGCGCCGACTGCTGGGTTCGCTGTGCGCCACGGTGTGTACTGCTTTCGTCACCCTGGCGGCAGCTCCAACGGGTGGTGCAGTCGGCGCACCCTGGTTTTCTCGTTCGGTCGGTAATGCGACCCAAGTGGTTTCTGTTGTCGGCGTTGGCGGTTCGAACGCGAAGTTGGATGTCTACCAACTTGGCGCTGCAGGCTGGCAGCCGGTCGCGGCGGGCATACCTGCCCATGTCGGGTCGGCAGGCCTTGCGCCGCAGGCCAAAAGCGGCTATCCGGCTACCCCGATGGGGGTCTACTCCCTGCCATTCGCGTTCGGGACCGCGCCCAATCCCGGTGGCGGGCTGAGGTATGTGCAGGTCGACTCCAACCACTGGTGGAGCGGTGATGACAACAGCCCGACCTTCAACACGATGCAGGTCTGCCAGAAAGCTCAGTGCCCGTTCGACACCGGAGCAAGTGAAAACCTCGAGATTCCGCAGTACAAGCATGCGGTGGTGATGGGTGTCAACCCGAACCGTGAGCCGGGCAAAGGCGCTGCGTTTTTCTTCCACACCACCGACGGTGGACCGACCGAGGGCTGCGTGGCGATCGACGACGCCACACTGGTGCAGATCATTCAGTGGCTGAAACCCGGGGCCGTCATCGCGATCACCCAATAGCCACGAGCCGCAGACGAATTCAGGCCAGAGCGTTACCGGGCCGCACCTTGAAGTCGAGATTCGCCAACGACATCGTCGCCTCATAGGTCCGGTCATATCCCGTCGCGCTGATCCGCCATCCGTCGGCGGTGCGGCGATAACGGTCGCGGTAGAAGGCCGCACCGATCAGCATGAAGTTGAACTCCGCCACGATCACCCGGTCCTGCAGATACCAGCAACCCGTTGCTTCGTCGCCGGTCACGGTGATCTCCGGATGGGTCACCCGGTGCTCGGTGATGACGCCCGGGCCCATCGCTGAGCGCATGAACTCGACCAGGTCGGCGCGGTTGGTGAAGTGATGCTCCTCGCCGAGCGACGACCCGTAGTCGCCCTTGATGTCTTCGGTCAGTGTGTCGGCGAAGTCATCCCAGTGTTTGGTGTCCAGCCCGCGCAGATAGCGGTACTTGACCTGTTCGATCGCAGCGACGTCGGCGAGATATGCGGCATGATCCTGAGGGCTCATCACGTCATCTCAGCACACGCCGCCGGGTATTCTCCGGGCAGCCGGGCTATCCTCGGGCATCTGCGATCGCCCGGCTCGAAGGGGAGGACAGACGCCAGCATGTTGAGCGCCGGTTGGGTCTTCGCCGGCTACCGCATCGAGCGACTGCTGGGCGCCGGCGGGATGGGCACCGTGTACTTGGCGCGTGACCCCGACCTGCCGCGCAGCGACGCGCTGAAGGTGCTCAGTCCGGAGCTGTCTCGCGATCCGGACTTCCGGGCCCGATTCATTCGGGAGGCCGACGTGGCCTCGTCGCTGGATCACCCCAACATCGTGTCGATCCACCGGCGCGGCGAGTTCGAGGGGCAGTTGTGGATCGCGATGCAGTTCGTCGACGGCACCGACGCCGACGCCGCGCTGCGCGCAGGCACGATGACGCCGGCGCGGGCAGTCCACATCATCAGCGAGGTGGGCAAAGCGCTGGACTACGCGCACCAGCGTGGGGTGGTGCACCGTGATATTAAGCCGGCGAACTTTCTGCTGTCCGGCCCGCCCGGGCCCGATGAGCGAGCGCTGTTGGGAGACTTCGGGATCGCGCGTGCCCTTGACGACGTGGGTTTGACCGGCACCGGATCGGTGACGGCGACGGTGGCGTATGCGGCCCCCGAGGTGCTGGCCGGCCAGCCTTTCGACGGCCGGGCCGACCTCTATTCGTTGGCCTGCACGCTCTTTCGGCTCTTGACCGGCCGGGCGCCGTTCGCGACGACCAACGGATCGGCGGCGGTGATGGCCGCGCATCTGCACGCCGCGCCACCGAAGGTCACCGATGTGGCTCCGAGTTTGTCGACACAAATGGACCAAGTGATAGCCATCGCGATGGCCAAAGACCCTGCGCAGCGGTTTAATTCGGCCCGCAGCCTCGCTGAGGCGGCCGGCGCTGCGCTCAACGATCAGACGGTGCAGTTCACGGCGCCTTGGCAGCCGGTTCCCGCTGCACAAGCGAATTCGTTTCCGCCGTCGGCTGCGCCGATGCCGCTGCCCGCTTTCTACGGGCCGCCGCCCAAGCGACGTCGTGGCGGGCGGATCGCGGCGGTGATCAGTGCCGTCGCCGTCGTCGCCGCCGCCGCAGTGGCAGTCGTGATGTCCTCCACGAAATCCCGCCCGCACACTGCCACGCCAGCGCCGACGTCGGCGCCGACCAGCACGCCGGCCGCCGTGACACCCGCGCCCCCGGTGACGTCCGCCGCGCTGTCGGGTCTGCTGCTGCGCCCCGAGCAGGTCGCCGGACTCGTCGGAGCCGACGGGCTGGTCCAGGAGTCCTTTGCCGACACGGTGATCGATGATTCGTCGAAGGTCCTTCAAAAAGATTGCATCGGTATCGCGGCCCCGGACCAGCATTTGGTGTACGCGGATACCGGCTGGACCGGTGCGCGATCACAAGCTCTCCGTAATGGTGGTGACGGTCCCCGCGCTTTTGCCGTCATCCAGGCGGTGATCGCCTTTCCGAGCGCACAGGAGGCTAAAAAGCTGCTCGCCGCGCAGAAGTCGCAGTGGACCAGTTGCTCGGGCCGGACGTTGACGTTGGTCTTCCCCAGCCCACCGTCGCCGCAGCTCTGGACCGTTGGCACGCCGGCCGACACCGACAGCACGTTGACGGTGACACAGCAATTGAGAGACGGGGGAGGCATGGAATGCCAGCGCGCGCTGGCCGTGCGCAACAACGTCGCTATCGATGTTTCTGCCTGCCGCTACGACGTCACCAACCAGGCCGCCGACATCGTCACCGCGATCGCCGCGAAGATCCCGCATTGAGGTAATGGGTGACCATGTCTATCAGCGCGCGCCGCTCGCGGCGCCAGTCGATCGAGGTGCCCACGATCATCTGCGCCAACACCACACCTCGCAACGTCGCCCAAATAACCTCGGCCACGCCATCATTGGAGGGATCGTCGGTTATCAGTCGGCCAAGGTCAGCGATCGCGGTATTCATCTCCAGCAGGTGCCGTCGTGACGACCCCCCGGGGCCGCCGCGGTTGGCCCGCAGGATTTCGAACGCCGCCATCGACGTCGGACTGCTGTAGCAACTCCACGCGGTGTCGACGACGACCTCGATGCGCTCCTGCAGCGGCAGCTCACTGACATCGGCGGACGACAGGCTCTCCAGCAGCTTGGCCACCCCATCGTCAACGACGGCCATGAGCAGGCCGTCGCGGTCGCCGAAGTGGTACTGGATGACCCCCCAGGTAACGCCCGCGCGCTCGGCGACATGCTTTGCGGTCGCGGCGGCGAATCCTTCTTCCACGATGCAGCGGACGGTTTCATCGATGATTTTCGCCCGGGTGTCATCCCCGCGTTTTCGCGGCGCGTTGGTCCGTCGAGTGGGGCTGACGGGTCGGCGCGGCTTCCGGCTTGCGGCAATAGACATTGTTGACTTTATAACATAAACCCGACTATTTTTGGGCCGTGAGCCCATCCCGCTACGCGCAGTTGTCCCGCCAGGAACTGGCCGTGCTCGTTCCCGAACTGCTGCTGATCGGGCACATGATCGATCGCTCCGGCATGGCATGGTGCATCCAGGAATTCGGCCGTGAGGAGATGGTGCAGATCGCCATCGAGGAGTGGGCCGGCGCCAGCCCGATCTACACCAAACGCATGCAGCGGGCGCTGAACTATGAGGGCGACGACGTGCCCACCATCTTCAAGGGCCTCCAACTCGACATCGGCGCGCCGCCGCAATTCATGGACTTCCGCTACACCATCCACGACCGCTGGCGCGGCGAGTTCCACCTCGACCACTGCGGCGCACTACTCGATGTGGAACCGATGGGCGACGAGTACGTCTTCGGGATGTGCCACACCATCGAAGATCCGACGTTCGACGCGACCGCGGTGGCGACCAACCCGCGCGCGCAGATGCGTCCCATTCATCGCCCGCCGCGGGTTCCGTCCGATCGCCATCCGCACTGCGCCTGGACTGTCATCATCGATGAGTCCTATCCCGAAGCTCAGAGCATTCCGGCATTGGAGGTCGTTGCGCAAACTCGATCTGCCACATGGGAACTCGACCCGATTGATCGGTCCGATGAAGGGTTAGCTGACTACTCGGGTCCGCTGGTGTCCGACCTCGACTTCGGCGCCTTCTCGCACTCGGCACTGGTTAGGCTGGCCGACGAGGTGTGCCTGCAGATGCACCTGCTGTATCTGTCCTTCGCGGTCGCGGTCGCGGTGCGGGCGCGCGCCAAGTCGGATAGCGCACTGGCCGCCTCGGTGGGGACGCGTCAGCTGATCGGCTTGGCCGGCCTCGGCGCGGAGCGCATCCACCGAGCGTTGTCATTGCCCGGCGGGATCGAGGGCGTGCTAAGGGTTTTCGAGCTGCATCCGCTGTTCAACCCGTCCGGCTATGTCAATGCCGAGATGTCGGGCCAGCTGCGTGTGCACCGGTCACCGGCGCATGACGATGCGGCGTGGATCTCGTTGTGCTCGCCGGAGTCGGTGCAGCCGTTGCAGGCGATCGCGACCGCGGTGGACCCGCAAATCGAAGTCCGGATTTCAGGCTCTGATACCGATTGGTCGGCTGAATTGTCCGAAAACCAGACTGCCGCAGCCGAGTTGCCGGAGGTCTCAGTGGCCAAGTTCAGCGGTGGGTCGACGTTCGAATTCCAGCCGAGGCAGTCGCTACCGCTGACGGTGGTGTGAGCCGCGCCCGAATCTGTCAAGAGGTCGGCCGTATCACTTCGGTGACGCAACCGCATCGAGCGCATACCGATCAGCTTGTGCCCGTTCGTCGTAGTGTGCCCACGGTTATGGTTAACGCTGGCCACCGACCGCTATCGACGAAAGTATTCGCTTTATGTATGACCCGTTGGGGTTATCGATCGGGACCACCAATCTAGTCGCGGTCCGTAGCGGGAATCCACCCGTCTCGCGCCGCGCGGTGTTGACTCTCTTTCCCGATCGCGCACCGAGACTCGGTGTGCCCGCAGAGGAATCGGGTGGGGCGGAAACCGGCGCCTTGATGACCGGCTTCGTCGAGCGGGTCGGTGGTTCAAGCACTCTGATGTCTGCCGACGGGTCGACACATGACCCTGCCCTGTTGCTGGTGGAAGCGATCGACGCGTTGATCACCGAAACCGGTGGCGACGCGTCGACGTCCAACATCACGATTGCCGTTCCCGCGCACTGGGACTCGCGAGCCCTGCAGGCGCTGCAGGACGCGTTGTGCACCCATGCCGGCTTCGTTCGCGGCGGCATGTCCCCGCGGTTGGTCTCGGATTCCATTACCGCGTTGACGGCCTTGAACTCCGACGACCGTCTGCCTGCCAACGGAGTTGTGGCGCTTGTTGATTTCGGCGGTGCCGGCACCAGCATCACGCTGGCCGACGCTGCGTCAGGCTTCACGCCGATTGCCGACACGGTGCGCTACCCGGAATTCTCCGGGGAGTTCGTCGATCAGGCGCTGCTGGTCCATGTTTTGGAAAACGTCGGCCACATCGAGGGGGCCGACCCCGCCAGCACGGCCGTCGTAGGGCAGCTCGGGAAGCTGCGGGAGGAATGCCGACTGGCCAAGGAGCGGCTCTCCGACGAGACGGAGACCGAGCTGGTCGTTGAACTGTCTGGACAGCGTGCCGCTGTCCAGGTGAGTCGGGCCGATTTGGATGGCTTGATCGAGGCTCGGCTGGGCGGCGTGCTCTCGGCTTTCGACGACATGTTGCGGCGCAGCAGAATTCGCCGCAAAGATCTCGCCGCGGTGGCGATGGCCGGCGGCAGTGCCAAGATTCCGGTTGTCGCTCAGCGTCTTTCGGCTCATGCGAAGGCGTCGGTGGTCACCGCTGTTCAGCCTGGTCTCGCGATGGCGGTCGGCGCGGTGATGCTTTCGACCCGACAGCCGGTCGAGCAGCAAGAAGAAGAACCCGCATCGACGACGATGGCGGCGATGGTGGGTGTGTCCACCGGCAGCTTCGCGGCGTCTACCGGCGGTTTCGCCGCATCGACTGACACCCTCGGTGCCCCGACCGGCACGTTCGGCGTGCCCACCGGCGGTGCGTTCTTGGAGGACCCCTCGGAGACCCTGCACCAGTTGGCCTGGTCGGCGGCCGACGATTCCATTGACGAACCCGTGCTCTACACCGGCGAGCCCTACGATTACGACACGCGCGCCACGCCGTCTCAGCTGCTGTCATTGCCGAGGGTCGAGCCGCTCGTGGAGCCGCATCGTCCCAACCGTCTGCCGCAGCTGGTTCTAGGCGTCGCGGCGCTGATCTCGATGGTCGCCATCGGCGGGGTCGCGTTCACGCTGACAAGCTCAACCAGCCATCCTCCGGCCCCCGCGCCGCCCAGCACCTCGCCCGTGCCGCCGCCGGCGCTACCCAGCTCCAACCTCCCGTCGCCGAGCCCGATGCCGCCACCGCCGCCGAGCCCGGCGCAGTCGGCGACTCTCGCGCCGCCGGTTACCAGCGAGGCCCCGCCGCCTCCGCCGCCACCGCCGGTGACGACGACGTACCAGCCGCCGCCGAGCACCACCCAGCAGGCGACGAGCACTACCCCGACAACGACCACCACCCCCACCACGACTCCGACCTCACCGCCGCCGCCCAGCACGACGACCAGCACGACACCGTCGGAGGTAATGACGACGACGTACTTGAAGCTGCCCTTCGTGCCCGTCCCGATACCGGTTCAGGTCCCGCAGGGGCAGGGCGGCGCGAACCAGCCCCAGAGTCCATATCAGCCGCAGAGTCCCTACCAGCCGCAAAGCCCGTACCAGCCGCAGTATCCGTACGGAAGCCCTGGCTTCTGACTCCTACGGCCGTTTCCTGCCCGTGACCCTCTTGACGTCCGACGGGTAAATTCGCGAGTAACGCCGCGTAGTGCCGCGGCGACAAACTGTGGATAACGGCCGTGTCGTGCTGGAGGGCTAGTGGACATCGTTCTGGGTGTGTCGATGGCACCCACGGTTGTCCGCATGGTGCTGGTCCAAGGTGAAAACGCCGACGGCCTAACAGTCGAAGCAGACGAGTTCGACGTCGCGGTCGCAGACGGCTTGGCAACGAGCGCACCCGCTCAGGTGGTCGCCGCCATCCTCGGCACCCGAGAAGGCGCCGCCGAAAGTGGCTACCGGTTGATGTCGACCGGTGTTACCTGGACCGAGCCGACCGACGTCGGTGTGCTGCGAGACGAGCTCGCCGCCCGGCAGATTTGCGGCGTCATGCTGGTTTCACCCCTGCTCGCGGCGGCCGCGCTGACCCAGACGGTCGGCCAGGCAATGGATTACGAGTACACCGCACTGCTGTTCGTCGAGCCGGAAAGTGCAACCTTGGCCGTGGTCGAGACCGCCGACGGTTCCATCGTCGATTTGCACCGACAGCATGTGCACTGCGCCAAGCACCGCGCTGAGGAGATTGCCGAGCTGGCCGCGATGGTCGCTGGGCTCGACGCGCGGCAGTCGCGCGCCGACGGTGTGTTCATTGTTGGTTGCGGCGTCGACATCGTCCCCATGATGCGGCCATTGGACGCGCTGGTCTCCATCCCGCTGAGCGCATCTGAGGAGCCGGACCTGGCGCTCGCCCGCGGAGCGGCGCTGGCCTCGGCAAATGCACCGTTGTTCGCGTCGTCGACTGCTGCGCTGGCCTACGCGCAGGATCCCGGCACCGGCGAGGTGAACCCGCTCGCACCCGCATACCTCGACGTTTCCGCGAATGCCCGATTAGGCAACGGCGCCCTTGCCTACAGCGCCTTGGCGGACGACGACGATGACGGCCTCCGTCTCCGCCGGCCGTTCCTGCTGGCGGGTAGTGGGCTGGCGGCGGTGCTTGTCGTCGTCTTTGTGACGCTGCTGATTTCGTTGGGGGCCGACGTCCCGTCGCCGATAGGTCACGCAACCAGCCATGGTGGGACGCCCCATCCGACGAAACAGGTGACGCCCCCGAGCGTTCACGCACCTACGGTGGCCGCCGCGCCAGCGCCGCCACCGCCAACGGCCGCGCCGGCACTGGCTCCGCCGGCGTCGCCCGCGCCGGCTGCACCACCTCCACAAACCATCACGGCACCGACCCCGGTGGTGCATCAGTTACCGCAAAACGTCGTGACCCCCGCTCCGGTTCGTCGGGTGCCGAGCCGTCAAGCACCCGTCTACGCGCCGCCGCCCGCCGCCGAACCAGCGCCGCCGCCCGCTGCCCCCGCGCCGCCGCCGCCGGCCGCGCCGCCGCCCCCTGCCCCGGCCCCACAGATGCCACCGATGGTGATGTACCTGCATTTGCCGTTCGTCACCGTCCCGATCCCGATCAACCCGCCGCCACCGCCACCGCCACCGCCGCCTGGGCCCTAGCGTTGTGCGGTCGCTCCGGAAGTGCCCGTGGCGCAGATCGCCGGTTATGCGCACACTAGAGAGATCGGTGTGAGCTGCCAGGAGGACGCAATGGACGACAACGGTCGGTTCGGATTCGATCCCGAGGACTTCGATCGCGTGTTCCGCGATGCCAGCGAAGGACTGCGCGAGGCGTTCGACGGGGTCGGGCGGTTCTTCACCATGCCCGGCGACCGGGCCGGGTGGTCCGGTCTTCTCGAGGACCTGGCCCGTCGGATGCGGACCAGGCCGGAAACCGCCGGTGAAGCCGGTGACGGTGTCTGGGCAATCTATTCCATGAGCGCCGACGGCGGCGCCCGGGTTGAAGAGGTGTACGCCTCTGAGCTCGATGCGCTGCGCGCCAATCAGAACAACACCGACGCAACCCGCAGGGTCCGATTTCTGCCATACGGCATCGCCGTCAGCGTCTTAGACGATTCAAAGGAAACGCCGTAGCGGATTGATCTTGTGACTGGAGCGACACGAATAACAAGACACATTCGGGGGTACAGGGCAACAATGTCGGCCATGGGTCCACGTCAGATCGCTCGTTTCGCTGTCGCTGCGCTGATAACCTTCGCCGGATTGCTGTGCGCGCCCATCCCGATCGCGGCTGCGCAGCCCTGTTCCGACGTTGAGGTGGTCTTCGCCCGCGGCACCGGCGAGCCGCCCGGTGTCGGTGGAATCGGAGAGCCATTCGTCGACGCGCTGCGCTCAGCGGTCGCTCCCAAGTCGCTCGACGTGTACCCGGTCAACTACGAAGCCAGTAGTGCCTTCTCCGACCGCATCCAGTTCGCCCAAAGCGTTGTCGACGGGATCAAAGACGCGGGCAGCCATATCGAGGCAACTGCGGCGAACTGCCCGAAGACCCGGATCGTGCTCGGCGGATATTCCCAGGGTGCAGCAGTGGCCGGTTTTGTCACTTCGGCTTCCATCCCGGCGGGCATACCGGCCGATTACGTACAGTTTCTGCCCAAGCCGTTGCCGCCGGAGATCGCCAACCACGTCGCGGCGGTGACCCTGTTTGGGAAGCCGTCGACTCAGTGGCTGCAGAACTACGGCGCACCGACGATCACGATCGGCCCGCTGTATGCGGCCAAGACCGATGACCTTTGCGCTCCCGGGGACACGATCTGCGACGGCGATGCCGGCGGTGTGCCGAGTCTCGCGCACGCGGCCTACCCGGCGAATGGCATGACAACTCAAGCCGCGGATTTCGCCGCGAGTCGTCTATAGCCTCAGCCTGACGGGTTCGCCATGATCGTTGCGAACAGCTCACTCATTTCGTCGGCGGGACCGCGCGGCACCGTGTAGTCGGTGTCGTCGCGGATCTCGTCGAAATGATCACGGACACTTTCGACCGACAACGCGGGATCGCAGAAACCCTTTGTCCTGCCGATGAAGAACCGTGCGACATGGCCGGCGCCCACGGTGTAGATCTCTCCGGAAACCGGGCAGGCCCGGTGCGTCAGAAATGCCGCCACCGGAGCCACCAGGGCTGGGTCGAGCTTCTGAAGATATTGGGCCACAAGGTCATCCAGGACCTGCTGCGCGGATTCGTCATCCGGATGGCCGGCGTTGTCGATGGAGTGTGTCAGCATCCGCGTATAGGCGATCGGGGCGATGGCATTGACCTTGACGTTGTGGTCGGCTCCTTCGGCGGCCAGCACCCGGGTCAAGCCGATCAACCCGGTCTTGGCCGCGCCGTAATTGCTCATCTGCTCCGCGCCGAGGATTCCGGCGGCAGAGCAGGTGTTGAGGATTCGGCCGTAGCGCCGCTCGCGCATCACTTTCCATGCCGGTCTGGTTACGTAGAACGCACCCTTCAAGTGCACGTCCAACAGGGGATCGAGCCGATCAGCGGTGACGTCCTCGAACGGCGCGTCGCAGACGATGCCCGCATTGTTGATCACGATGTCCACTCGTCCCCAGGTGCGCAGGGCGGTCTCGACGATCGCCTGTCCGCCTTGCGGACTGGTCACGCTGTTGGTGTCGGCGACGGCCTCACCGCCCTGGCGGCGTATCTCGTCGACGGCTGCGGTGGCAGCGTCAACGTCCGAACCGGTTCCGGTCACCGAACCACCGGTGTCGTTGACCACGACGCGGGCGCCGCGCGACGCCAGCAGCAACGCGTACTGCTTGCCCAGGCCGCCACCGGCACCGGTGATCACTGCAACCTGTTCGTCGAACCGCATGTCGTCAGCGCTCATCAGGCTGACCAGGTGACGGGCAGCTCTTTCATGCCGTAAATGTCGGAGTCTTTGAACTGCAGTGCATCCGGCGATACCGCCAATCGCAATCCGGGGAGACGCCGAGCCAGCGTGGCGAACGCGACCTGCATTTCGACTCGGGCCAGGTTGGCTCCGATGCATTGATGTACGCCGTAGCCGAAACCCAAGTGTCCGCGGGTGTTCCGGTCGATGTCGAAAGTCTCTGGGTCGTCCGCGAATTCGCTGTCCCAGTTGCCGGCGGGCAGGTTCATCAAGACCCTGTCGCCGGCGCGGATCAGCTGACCGCCGACCGTCAGGTCTTCAGTTGCCACCCGATCCACCTGTGCGTGCACGATGGTGAGATAGCGCATGAGCTCTTCGACGGCGTTGGCGATCACGGCTGGATCGTCGGTTCGGCCCAGTCGTTCGAACACATCCCGATGCTGAAGCAGCGCAACAGTTCCCAACGCAATCATGTTGGCTGTCGTCTCGTGCCCGGCTTGCATCATGATCACCGCGCTCATGGCCGCGGTCTCACGGTTGAGCTGGCCGGTCGCGACGTAGTCGGTGACCAGGCGGCTGATCAGGTCGTCGCCGGGTTCGGCCTCTTTGCGTCGCACCAACTCCTGGATGTAGCCGAACATCGTCGCGAAGCCCTGCGCCTTCTGCTCGTCGGACGTGCTGGTTTCCAGCCCGAGCGTGGTGTTGTGCTGAAACAGCCCGAGGTCTTCCGGCGGCACGCCGAGCAGCAGCGCGATCACCAGTGACGGCACCGGCAGGGCGAAGTCGCGCACGATGTCAGCCGGCGGCCCGTTGTCGATCATCGTGCCCAGGTATTCGTCGACCATCTCCTGAATCTGCGGCCGCATTGTTTCGGTACGCCGGAAGGTGAATTGGCTGGTCATCATGCGCCGCAACCGATGATGCTCGGGATCGTCAATCCGGGCGAAGATCACCGGCGTGCCTTCATCGCTGGACGGTCTGATCGAGGACGAGATGGTGTCCGCGGACAGCCGCGGGTCCACCAGCGCGGCTCTGATGTCCTGGTAGCGGCTCACCACCCAAATCGGTTGGCCTCCCCACATCGCCCGTCGAAGACCGGGCTCTTCCCGCCACTTCGCAAATTCAGGTGGCGGCGCAAGGGGGCAGTGCGCAGCCCGCCGGGCCGGCATGACCGGGAGTTCGGCTTCGGCCCGGAAGTCGGAAGTTGTTGCCGTCACACGCGTTTCCTTACAATTGTCAGCTGGCTGCCAATTAGCCGAGCGTAGAGCCCGGTTAATTGCCAGTCAACTGTCAGTTACGCTGTCGCTATGACCGCGGTTTCCGACCGACCATTGCGAGCAGATGCGGCGCGCAACGCCGAGCGGATCCTGCGGGCGGCGCGGGACGTCTACGCCGAACTGGGGCCCGAGGCACCCATCGAGGCGATCGCCCGGCGCGCACAAGTGGGGGAGCGAACGCTCTATCGCAGGTTTCCGACCAAGGCCGAACTGGTCCGGGCTGCGCTGGACCAGTGCATCGCCGAGGACCTCACGCCGACGATCGAGGCCGTCCGGCGCGCCGATGATCCGCTGCGCGGTATCGCCCAACTTATCGACGCGGCGATATCGCTGGGTGCCCGCGAACACAATCTGCTGGCTGCGGCGCGCCGGGCCGGGTCGCTGACCCCGGACGTCTCGACCTCGCTGTATGAGGCGCTCAGTGAGCTCGCCCGCCGCGGTCAGCGGGCCGGCGTCGTCCGCGCCGACCTGGTGGCCGATGATCTGCCCCGGTTGATCGCAATGCTGCACAGCGTGCTGTGGACGATGGATTCGAACAGTGACGGCTGGCGTCGCTACGTCGCGCTGATACTCGACGCGATATCAACTCGCCAACGACGGCCGCTGCCCCGGGCGGCAGCTCTCCGTTTCGCGCCCGCGTCGAGCAGTTGGCCGTAATTCATGCTCGATTAGCTCAGGCCCGTCAGCGCGGACCCACGAGCGCGGAGAACAGTTCGTTGTAGTCCGCATCGGCCGTCTTGACGAACACGCCACGGGTTCCGCCGACCGCCACCGACCAGTCGCCGCCCGAGTAGGCCCAACCGTGCTGCGGGGCGAAGGCGAACTGGTCATTGAGTTTCGTGTATGCCCCGGCCAGCACATCGAACAATTGGGTTACCACCGCCGTGAACTGTGCGGTTGTTTTCGCCAAGTCGTCGGGGAAGTCGACGGCGGCTTCGAAATCCTCCAGCGAACCGTCACGCGAAAACTCGCCTGCCGCGACGACACCTTTCAGGTCGAGCAGATCTTTCAGCGTAGAAGGCATGGTGTTCCTTTCTATCTGTAAGCAGCAACGCGTAGTTGCGCCGCAGCGGTTTTGGACGCCCCGAACGCTATGGGCGGTGGCTGTTCATGACGACCGTTAAGATCGGCCCGAGTTCATGGTTAGAAAGCTCAACGTCGGTGGGTAATCGAGATGCCCGCCGAGCGCCGATCACTCACGGGGCGTAATGCGGGTCGGACGGCATCTCGACCGGTGTATGCAGGTGGCCACCGGTGTCGGCACTCTCGTCGGTCAAAAAGCCACGTTCGTGTTCTTCGCGGTTGGGCGGCAGCCCCCGGTTGAACAGCGTCTCGTTTGGGGTGTCACACCAAACACCGAGCTTGAGGATCTGCCGCGTTTCCTGTGGCGTGGCGATCGGCCTGCCCGGTCGTTATCTGATCGTGACTATTTAGAGATTTGCCCGTAAGGTGCGTGTCGTGGGTCGACACCGATTAGCCAGCGACCGGCGAAAGTCGCCGGTAGTCATGGCTGCAGTCGCTGCCCCGGCCGCCGTGTTCTTTGCCCTCGGCGGAAGCGCCCACCCGCTGGGCGCCCGCGGCGTCGCGGATTCGGTTGCTGGCAACGTCGCGCCGTTCGGCGTGCAAGTCGCCGCGGCCGCGCCGACCCGATCGGCGTGGGGGTTGTCCAGTGTGAGCACCGGTCCCGGCGAGGCGGTGTCGGCGTCGAGGGCATCGCGATGGCGAGTCGTCAACTTCAACGCCCCGAAGCTGCTACCCACAGGCGTCGCCCCGGAGCGGGGCTTGCAGGTGAAAACGATTTTGGCCGCGCGCAGTATCAGCGCGGCGTTCCCTGAGATCACGAACATGGGCGGCGTCCGTCCCGACGCGCTCCCCTGGCATCCGCGGGGTCTGGCGATCGACGTGATGATCCCCAATCCCAGTAGCGCCCAAGGCATCGCCCTCGGAAACGAAATCGTCGCGTTCGCGCTGAAGAATGCGACGCGATACGCGTTGCAAGATGCCATCTGGCGCGGCACCTATTACACGCCGAGCGGGCCCTCGGGATCTGGCTACGGCCACTACGACCATGTCCACATCACCACCCACGGCGGCGGATACCCCACCGGCGGCGAAGTTTACGTCCGCTAAGCACACACGTCGGGCTGCGGCGCTGCCGGCCCGGTAAGCAGTTGCCGAATCACCGGCGCAGCCCAGCGGCACAGTTCTTCACGGCTCAGGTCGGCCACCGGCGGATTCAGCAGCACGTAGCGGGTCATGGCAAGCCCGATCACGAAGGCGCCGGTCAGTCCTGCCCTCTGCACGGGGTGGTCTGGAGTGGCGGTTACCAGCTTGGGTGCAATCTGTTGCGCGAAGACCTGCCGCAAAGTGTCGGCCGCACGCTGGCTCGTCATCGCCGCCCGCAACAGCGCTACGAACGTTTCGTCTTCTTCCCACACGGCGAAGAATCGCTGCAACAAGATATTCGCGACGTCGTCGGGATGCAGGCCCGAGAGATCTGGCAGTTCGATCGCGAAATCGGCCGCCGCCGCGAACAGGTTGTGCTTGCTGCCGAAGTAGCGGATCACCAGCGCCGCATCCACGCCGACGTCAGCCGCGACAGCGCGCAACGTGGTGCGTTCATATCCCTCGGCCCCGAAGCGCCGACGTGCTGCGGCCAAGATGTCGGCGCGGGTGCGACTGGCGTCGCGGGGCCGCGTCTCTACCATCCTGAAACTCTATATGTCACCCACTGTTGACAAGATCTGAGGGAGGCGCGTTGCTGCCAAGTTATCGACTGTTGACACCAGTCATCGGCGGGTGAAGAGCTTCCCTCAGGGCAGGTGATCCCATGGCTGAAGGCATTGGTATGGGCGGGCACCGCAACTGGCCGGGCCCGTCGGAGACAACGGCGGCGGCGCCGATCGAACCAAACAGGGGCGGCGTTCGTATCACTACTAAGGCGTCGCGGGGCCCGGTCACTTGCATGACATGGCCACCGTTGATGGACGCCCAGCCCGCTGGCCCGGCTCGGACCGGGATCAGCGACACGCTATTCAGGGCGGCAACGGCGCCAGCCACGCTCGCAGAAGGATGACCAAGGTGACACAGACATTGAGCCGCAACGATTTTCGTTTTCACACCGCTGGCAGCGTCATAGCCGGTGTGCAGGGTGCTTTGCCAGAACATAGATATGACCAGAGCGAGATCACCGAGTCGCTCGCCGCATTACCGGCTTTCGAAGGATGCGAGGACATACTGCGAAAGCTGCATGCGAGTGCCAAAGTGAACAGCCGCTACCTGGTGCGACCGCTCGAGGAGTACGGGTCGCTGACCGACTTCGGTGACGCGAACAACATCTTCATTGAGAACGCCGTGGAGCTCGGCTGCACGGCGCTGACTGCGGCGCTCGAAGAGGCGGGGCTACAGCCGCACGATGTCGATGTGATCTTCTCGACCACCGTCACCGGCATCGCCGTTCCGTCGCTCGACGCCCGCATCGCCATCCGGCTGGGTCTGCGACCTGATGTGCGACGGGTGCCGTTGTTCGGGTTGGGCTGCGTTGCGGGTGCGGCGGGGGTGGGCCGACTCAACGACTACTTGCGGGGCGCACCCGACGACGTCGCGGTGTTGGTGGCCGTCGAGCTGTGTTCGTTGACTTACCCCGCGGCTGGCCGCTCGATCGCAAGCCTGGTCGGCACCGCTCTCTTCGGTGACGGCGCGGCCGCGGTGGTCGCCGTCGGCGAGCGACGCGCGGAGAAGATCGGAGCCGCAGGCCCGGATGTCATCGGATCGCGCAGCCACTTGTACCCCGACTCGCAGGGGACCATGGGCTGGAATGTCGGCTCATCGGGTTTCGGCCTCGTCCTCTCTCCGGATGTCACGTCGGTCATCGAGCGGTACCTGCCCGACGATGTCACGAACTTTCTTGCGGCACATGGCTTGAACATCTCCGAAGTACCGACCTGGGTAAGCCATCCCGGTGGCCCGAAAGTCATCGAGTCGATCGTCGCCTCGCTCGGATTGCCCGACGACGCACTCGAACTGACATGGCGCTCGCTCGGCGAAGTCGGAAATCTCTCGTCGGCGTCGGTGCTGCACGTATTGCGCGACACCATCGCCAAGCGCCCGGCCGAGGGCAGCCCCGGGCTCATGATGGCCATGGGGCCGGGTTTCTGCTCTGAACTCGTGATGCTGCGCTGGCGCTGATCCCATGAACTGGTACGCGCTGTTGATCGGCGCGGTCGCCGTCGAACGCGTGGCCGAACTCGTGGTGACCAAACGCAACCGCGCCTGGAGCCGGGCGCACGGCGGCGTCGAGTTCGGCGCCGGGCACTATCCGGTGATGGTGGCGCTGCACACCGGCCTGCTGGTGGGGTGTGTGGCCGAGCCGATTGTGCTGCATCGCCCGTTCGTTGCAGCACTGGGCTGGCCGATGCTCGCGATTGTCGTTGCCGCACAAGCGTTACGTTGGTGGTGTATCAGCACCCTGAAACATCAGTGGAATGCTCGGGTGATTGTGATACCCGGTGCGGCACGGGTGACCGGCGGCCCGTACCGCATGCTGCCTCACCCGAACTACGTCGCGGTGATCGCTGAAGGCTTTGCGTTGCCGCTGGTGCACACCGCGTGGATTACCGCGCTGGTGTTCACGGTTCTCAACGCAGTCTTGCTGAGAACGCGAATTCACGTTGAAAACGCTGCACTGGCCAGCCTCGCATGATCGATCTTCTGGTCGTCGGCGGTGGCCCGGCCGGATTAGCCACCGCGATCCACGGCGCCCAAGCAGGATTGGAAACCGTCGTTGTGGAGAGGCGCAGCGGACCGATCGACAAAGCCTGCGGTGAGGGGCTGATGCCACACACAGTGCGGCACTTGGAACGTTTGGGCGTGCACCCGCACGGCAAGCCGTTCCGGGGGATCAGCTACCGGGACGGCAACCGGCACGTTGACGCGCTGTTCCGCCATGGTGCGGGGCGCGGCGTACGCCGAACCGTGCTGCACAGTGCGCTTCTCGACGCCGCCGCCAGCGCGGGCGTGCGGATCTGCCACGACGAGGTCGGCGAGATAAGCCAAGACGCGACGTCTGTCCATGCCGGCCAATGGCGGGCACGCTACCTCGCTGCTGCCGATGGGCTGCACTCGCCGATCCGCCGATCACTTGGTTTGGAGCGACCCAGCCTGGGTGCTCGTCGGTGGGGTATCCGTCGGCACGTGCAGACCGCGCCGTGGTCGGACTACGTCGAGGTGCATTGGGCGCCGGGTGCCGAGGCCTACGTGACGCCAGTAGCGGACGACTGCGTGGGTGTCGCGGTGCTGAAGTCTCGTCGCGGCGGATTCGATTCCCATCTGGCTGAGTTTCCCTCCCTGCGGGATCGGATCGAGGGCCGACCGCACGAGCCGGATCGCGCCGCCGGGCCACTGCGCCAACGGGTTTCAAGTCGAGGGGTCGGCCGGGTTCTGCTGGTCGGCGATGCGGCGGGCTATGTCGATGCTCTGACCGGCGAGGGCCTCGGCCTGGCATTCGGCGCAGCGGAACTGCTGGTGAAAGCTGTTGTCGCCGAACGGCCGGACAGCTACGACCGACATTGGCGCCAGATGACGCGGCGTTATCGGATGCTGACAGCGGGCTTGCTTCGGGCCAGCGTGATCGCGCCCGTGCGGGCGCGCATAGTCCCGGCCGCCGCGGCGATGCCCACCATCTTCACCGGTATTGTCAACCTGCTTGCATAGCGAAAAGGCATGCGCTGACTCGTGACATCGTCGTGACACTGCGGGCCGAACGTCTCTATTTGGCAACGACACGGTGCGCCGCGCGTTGTGTTCCACATAGGTCCAGTAAAAATTGCGTCGGTGTCGAAGGACGACTTACCTATGGCTATGCGGTTCTCCTGCACCTTATTGCTTGCGGACACAGCTGAGCGCGAATAAAGGAGTAGACGTCGATGGCGATCTTCGATCGAGCCATGGTCAAAGTAGTTGCCGGCGCCGGATTGTGTGCAGCCGCTCTAGCGTTGAGCCCTAACGCAGCAGCCGTCCCTTATATGACGGGCGGTTACGCCTGTATGCAGGGAGCGGCGGGCGAAGCAGGACCGCTCCCAGCCGCCGGAGGCCCGGTGGCGGGCGCAGGCGGCCCCGTGGCGGGTGCCGGAGGCCCGGTGGCGGGTGCGGGAGGCCCGGTGGCGGGCGCAGGTGGCCCAGTGGCAGGTGCCGGAGGCCCAGTGGCGGGTGCCGGAGGCCCGACGCCGGCCGCGGGCGGACCGGCGGCCAACGAGGCGTGCATCGCGCCTACTAGCGCTCCAATCGCTGAAACGGCTGGCGCACCGCTACCGGTTGGTGCTCCCGTGATCGCTCCGGTCCCGGTGGGTGCGCCAGTGCCGGTGGGTGCTCCGGTTCCGGTGGGTGCTCCGGTTCCGGTGGGTGCTCCCATTCCGGCGGGCGCTCCGATTCCCGTGGGCGCTCCGATTCCCGTCGGCGCTCCGATCCCGATTGGTGCTCCGGTTCCGATTGGTGCTCCGGTTCCGGTGGGTGCGCCGGTGGTTGCGCCGTTGCCAGTGGGTGCTCCCCTGATTGCACTCGGCGGGGCTGCCGCGCCGGTGCCGGGTGGCGCTTTACTGACCGATACGGCTGGCGGCCTTGGGGGTAAGGGTGAGCCGACGGGCCCGGCGCCGGCTGGCGGGCCTGCGCCCGGTCAGCCGATTCCGCCCGGTCCTGCGGGGTGACGACGGCTCGGAACCGAAGCCGCAAATGCTTGAGAAAAGTTGGCGGCCCGCCTAACCCTGGCAAGCAGCTAGCAAGGTGGAGGCTTCGGGTGGCACAGCGTGTCTTGAGCTGACTCGCCACCACCGGCCGTCTTGCCCGTCGTCGTGCCCGTGGTCGGTGCGGCCGGCTTGCTGGACTCTTCTGAACGGGAAAAACCGTAGCCCCGCGGGCTTTCGCACGGTCGCGGCGCGGGTCCAAACGTGGCAGAACGACTTATCATACGTTTGCTCTTACGCCACCAAAGCGTCGATTGTGAAGTGACCGCCAATGGGAATAGACGCTATGCGGGAAACACGGCCGCCTCGGACCACGCGAATTGCAACGCCGGCCGCCGTGCATCGCTGGCTGACACGGCGCGGCTGGGACACTCAGAAGTTCTCGTCGGAAACCTCCCGCATCCGTGAGGTCACGATAAGCGTGATGATCGTCGTCGTTGTCGCGACCGGTGTGGTGAACAACTTGCCAGGCAGTGCCATTAAGCGATCCGCCTCGCCGTTCATCGACCCCGTAGCGCTGTCCACGGGGCTCGATCAGAATTGGTCAGTCTTTGCGCCCAACCCGCCGACACACCAGGAAGACGTCGAAGTGCACGTGATGATGGCGAGCGGGACCGACAAGGTGTGGGCGCTTCCGCGACTTGATCCGGTGTTCGGTGTCGCGCTCTCGCATCGCTGGCGCAAATTCAAGGAGAGCCTGCTCAACTCACCGGATATCCGCGCGGACTTCGCCCACTGGGTCGTCCGCCAACTGACCGGACCGGACGACCGCGTTGTTCACGTCGAAATGCTTTTGCGCACAACAGACATTCCGCCGCCCGGTGTACGGGAACCCGGTCGGTCCGCGATACAGACGCTCTACATCGAGAACGTGGCAGCAAATCGATGACCGACATTACCCATTCAGTCGGTTCGCGGCTCTCAGCGGTCGCCCGCGCCTGGCAGTCATTTTGGTTTCAGCCGCAACAGATGTACACGCTCGGCTTGGTGCGCATCGCGTTTGGAGTACTCGCATTGTGGTGGGGGCTATGGCTTTTGCCAATGCGCAGAGGGCTCTTGGACGCCAACGGTGTGGTGCCAGCACAGCCATCCATCGCGCATACCTGGGGAATCTTTGCGGTCTGGAACAGCGACAAAGCCATCCTGATCGGGATCGTCGCGCTGATATTGTCGGCCACCGCGCTCTTGGTGGGCTGGCACACCAGGCTCGCGGCCGTGCTCGTCTTCATCCTGATCCTGTCATTTGAGCGCCGAAATCCGTGGGCCTTCAACGCGGGGGACGTTGCCGTCAGAATCGAGGCGTTGCTTCTCGCTGTATCGCCCTCCGGCTCAGCCCTATCGCTCGATCAGAGACGCAGAACGGGATCGTTCTGGTCGGCACAGACGCTGCCGAACTGGCCGATCCGACTGATCCAGGTGCAACTTTCGCTCATCTATCTCACCGCCGCGCAAGCGAAGTTGTCGGGCGAGACATGGCTGAACGGCACTGCCGTGTCTTACGTGTTGCAGCTCGACGACATGCGACGTGTGTCCTTACCGCACTGGTGGGTGACGAATGCGTTAGCGATGAATGCGCTGACGTGGGGTGCCCTGCTGATCGAATTGGCGATCGGAATTCTGGTCTGGTTGCCGCGGTTTCGCCCCTGGGTGCTTGCCGCCGGCGTGTTGATGCACGTGCTGATCGATGTCCACGTCCAAATCGGCATATTCAGCTATGCGATGTTTGTCATGTACCTCGCATGGTTGTCACCCGAGAGGGTGAAGCGCATGCCTGACGAGTTGAGGCATGCGTTGGACCGGCGTGGCGGAGTACCGCGTGCGCAGCCGCAACCACAGTTGGCCATCGATGCCAATGAGCCGCGGCGCCAAGTGGATACCGATCAGGATCGATGAACGTGACGATGTCAACGGCGTGACGCGCGTCGACTCGCCATCATCGGAGAGGAGCGAGCCACTTACAAGCGGTGCTCTCGCCGCTGCTATTCCTTGACGATCACAGGGTCGCCAATGTTGACCGTGTTGTAGTACCACTCCGCGTCCGCGGGGTTCAGGCTGATGCAGCCATGGCTGACATTCTCAAAGCCGAGTGAATTGATAGCCCACGGAGCTGAATGCACGAAGAGGCCGCGGCTGCTGATGCGGACGGCATAATCCACCGGAACGTGGTAACCCTGGGGATCGGTGACAGGGATGCCGACGGTGCTTGAATCCATCATCACCGTGCGGTCTTTGGACAAGACGGTGTAGATGCCGACGGGCGTTGGAAACTGCGGCCTACCCATCGAGGCCAGCATCACCCCATCTTCTCCCGCGTGGGGGAGGTGGTGCGGCGCGGGTCGCGGCGGTCCTGCCCCGACTCCGTCGATGCTGACGGTGAACGTGTGCTCCGAGATATCGGCGAGGCCGAGGACGGCAGGACCCGTCTTGATCTCCGTGGACGGGTTGCTCCCCACCGAGAGAGCGATCGTGCTGTGCGCCGGCCAGAATCGGTCCGGAACCCACTGCACGACGTCGTTGTCGAGCCATTCGAATTTGCCGGTCATTGGGGGTTCGGACTTGACTGCAATGGCGCGCTCGGCTGCGCGCCGGTTGGCGACGGGCGCGCTGAACGTCACCACCACGGGGTGCGCCACACCCACCACCTCGCCCGGCGTTGGTTGAACTGACGCGATGCCGAACTGATATGACTGGTTCCCCACCGCCAGGCGTATGGGGGCCGGCCGTGCAGCCATGGTCGAGGCGATCACGCTCACCACAAGAAGACAACGCGCAACCGCCCGCATGGCTCGGACCCCTTTAATCGACAGAACTGCAATAGCGATCGTAGAGGTTGGCTAACAGTGGAAGCGCAAGGGCGCGTTAGCTATTCGATCACGCCTTCGTCACGTTTTGACTACGGCGCGTTTGAATCGCGCGGTGACGCGAGCGGAGCCGAGTCACCCAGAGCCGCCAGCAACTTGCTGCTAAGCAGTCGGGGACAGTCGACCGTCAGCATGTGACCAGCATTCGGCAGAGACTCGATGTGCGCGTTGGGAATGTGCTGTTGCGCGAGCTGGAGGCTTGGGAGGTGGGTCAGCGCTGCGCGGCGTGCGCAGATCACAGCGGCGGCTGCTGGCCTGGGCCGGCCGGCAGGTCAAAAGCGTCCTGAATCCCCTTGTGAATCAGGTCATCGAAACCCGGGCCGGTAGTCGTGTCGGGCGTCCGGCAGCTACAGGTGAGATTCGTGAAGTCGGGGTCAGCGCCAGCTGGTGCTGCTAACCCAGCGGCGGCGCCGAAAAGGATAGTGCCACTGACCAGAAGTCTTGTGATCACTCGCCGTCCTCCGTGCTAGTTGCTGTCGAGATTCTAAGTGCTGCCGGTCTCCGGTGCCCGACTGTTCGACGTATCCCGGTCAGGTTTGCGGCGCGTGCTGCGGGCAGTAGGCACGCGTGCTCGCACCGACGAAGTAACCGGAATCGTAGGCGGGCAGGCGACTGCTAAACACCACGTCATAGACGACCTGCTCCAACGTCTTGCCCTGATCAAGGTACTCACAGACCTTATGACCCGCCTCGATCGCGGCTTCCGGTGACTCGTGGCTGATGCCGTCGGACCGCAGCATTGCGAGGAATGCGTCATCGGTTGCGTCGGCATGAGCGGTCGAGGCTGCGCCCAGCGGGCCGAACAACGCGACCACCACAACGACAAGTTGGGCCGCCAACCGTGCTGGCGTGTGAGTGCGTTTGCCTGCACGAGTGCTCGTCATTCCGGTTGCTCCTACACGCCAGAGGTGCTGTTGCTTGCTGACGCAAATTCGAGCTGCTGATGGTGAAGACTACGGCGGTTCCCGATGCGGTGATCGCTGATATTGCGATCCCGCTGCCGCCGCGCCGCTGATTTGGAATCGAACCCGCGTGTTCAGCGTGGGAAGCCATTTCCATCCCCGAACGGTGGAGCGAAAACGCCTGGTAGACGCCCGGCGTGTAGCGTGCCGCTCATGACTCCAGAGGCCCGCGTTCAGTCTTGGCTGGCCGACTTCGAGTCGGCCCTTGCGGCGCGTGACATCGACCGCGTGGTGGCAATGTTCGTCCCGGACGGCATCTGGCGCGATCTGGTGACGTTCACGTGGAATATCAAGACGGTCGAGGGCCACGAAGGCATTGCCGACATGTTGCGCGCACGACTCGCCGACACCGACCCGTCGGGATTCCGCACCCGGGAAACGCCGACCGACGATGGAGGTGGTGTGGCGTCGGCGTTTATCGAATTTGAAACGGCGGTCGGCCGAGGTGTCGGTCATCTGCGGCTCAAGGGCGATCGCGGTTGGACGCTGCTCACCGCGCTGGATGAGCTGAAGGGTCACGAGGAGCCGACGGGTTCTCGCCGCGCACTTGGCACCGTGCACGGTCCCGATCCGGACAGCCGGTCGTGGGCGGAGACGCGTGCGGAAGAGCGAGGCGTCGCTGGGCAATTCGCAGCAGCCCTACGTCGTGGTTGTCGGCGGCGGCCAAGGCGGGATCGCGTTGGGCGCCCGGCTGCGCCAGCTGGGGGTGCCGGCCATCGTCGTCGAGAAGAACGGCCGCCCGGGCGACAATTGGCGCAAGCGGTATAAGACGCTGTGCCTTCATGATCCGGTGTGGTACGACCACTTTCCGTATCTGCCGTTCCCAGCGAACTGGCCGGTGTTCTCACCGAAGGACAAAATCGCCGACTGGCTGGAGTTCTACACCCGGGTGATGGAGATCCCGTACTGGACCTCGACAACGTGCCTGTCGGCCTCGTTCGACGCCCAAGCAGAGCAGTGGACGGTCGAGCTCGACCGAGACGGTGAACGGCTCACGCTGCGGCCTACCCACCTGGTGCTTGCGACAGGAATGGCGGGCAAGCCCAACGTGCCAGAGTTGCTCGGCCAGAACGTTTTCCGCGGAGACCAGCATCATTCGAGCCAGCACCCCGGCCCGGACGGTTATGCGGGTAAACGTACCGTGGTGATCGGCTCCGGCACCTCCGCGCATGACATCTGTAAAGCCCTGTACGAGAACGGGGTTGACGTCACGATGGTGCAGCGCGCGTCCACCCTCGTGGTCACGTCGGAGGCGGTGTTGGAAATCGCGCTCGGCGGCCTGTACTCCGAGCAGGCGGCGGCCGCCGGTATCACCACCGAGAAAGCTGACCTGACGGTCGCATCGCTGCCATACCGAATCATCGCGGACTTCCAGAAGCCGATCTCAGACGCAATGCGGCTGCGGGACAAGGACTTATACGACCGCTTGGAAAAGGCCGGCTTCAAGCTGGACTTCGGCGAGGACGACTCCGGCCAGTTCATGAAGTACCTGCGACGCGGCGGCGGCTTCTACATCGATGTCGGCGCCTCCGACCTGATCTGCGACGGCAACGTCAAGCTGTGCCACGGCGGGGTCGAACGGCTGACCGAGGAGTCGGTGATTCTGGACGACGGCACCGAACTGCCCGCCGATCTGGTTGTGTACGCCACCGGCTTCAGGTCGATGAACAGCTTTGTGGCGGACCTCATCGGCCAAGACGTGGCCGACAAAGTCGGCAAGGTGTGGGGCCTCGGCTCGGGCACCGCGCAAGACCCGGGGCCGTGGGAAGGCGAGCTGCGCAACATGTGGAAGCCGACCCAGCAGGAGAATCTGTGGTTCCACGGCGGCAACCTGCACCAATCACGGCACTACTCACTCTTTCTCGCCCTGCAGCTCAAGGCCCGCTATGAAGGGATCCCCACGCCGGTATACGGCTTACCGGAGGTGCACCACCTGAGCTAGTCAGCCGGGGTGACTTCCGGCATCTGACCCCAGCCGTCGAGCCGGCACAAACGCATAGCCCATACACAGGCAGAAATCCGTAATATCGCGCCATGAGGCCTGTCGCGATAACGCCAGGTGCGCACCGTGTCTTCAGCCTGGCGGCCGCCGCCCTGCTCGCCGTGGGATTGGTGATTGCGCCGGCAGCGGCACCCTTTCCGCGAGCGGCGCTGATTCCGGCGGCATCGGCGGCATGCCCCGATGCCGAAGTAGTATTCGCTCGCGGCCGAGAGGAACCACCCGGCGTCGGCGCGGTCGGCGACGCACTCGTCAATTCGCTGCGCGGCAAGACGCGTATGTCGGTCGGCGTGTATGGGGTCAACTACCCCGCCAACATCACCACCATCAGTGGCGCCAACGATATGAGCGCTCACGTTCAATCCATGGCCCAGAGTTGCCCGAACACCCGCATGGTGCTCGGCGGTTACTCGCTGGGTGCCGAGGTGGCTGACCGCATGATGTGGGGCGGCCTGCCGCCGGGTGTGGATCAGCACGTCGCGGCCGTGGCGTTGTTTGGTAATGGCACCCGGCAAATCGCCCCCGCCTTCGCCGGTAAGACGATCGACCAGTGCGCGGCCGGCGACCCCATCTGTGGGAGAGGCATGAATTGGTCGTCGCATCTGCAGCCCTCATACATCGGCTCCGGACTGGTGGATCGGGCTGCCAGCTTCGTAGCCGGCAAGCTCTAGCGCGGCGGGGCCGAGGACGTTGCGCAGCACCAGATACTCAGGTTTGGGGCCTGGTTCCCAGGATGTCGCGGAACAGTGCCGCAAGTATTTCGCCCGCATTCGACGCATGCGTGCGCTGGGCCCGCGCTAACCGAGGGCTAGGGTCGGCTGGTGCGCAGGACCATCGACTGGGACGGCGATGCGGTCACGATCATTGACCAGACTGCGCTGCCGGCCGACTACCGCGTTGTGCGTCTGCGCACCGTCGACGAGCTGATCGACGCGATTCGCCGCCTTGCCGTACGCGGCGCCCCAGCGCTCGGCGCGGCGGGCGCGCTGGGTGTGGTGCTCGCGACCCGCGAAGGAGGCGACCTCCGGGCCTCGGCCGAACGAGTCGCGAAGGCACGGCCGACCGCTGTCAACCTCAGCTGGGGAGTCGCGCGCGCGCTCGAGAAGATCGGCGAGGGCGCCGAAGCCGTGCTCGCCGAAGCACTGGAAATCCTCGACGAGGACGAACGTCTCAATCGCGCCGCATCGGCCCACGCCGCAGACATCGTCCTAGAGCTATGCGATCGCCGCCCGCTGCGGCTGCTCAGCCATTGCAACGCCGGTCACCTGGCCACGGTGGCCTGGGGCAGTGCGCTCGGCGTCGTCTGGCACCTGCACGAATGCGGACTGGTCGAGTCGGTGCTGGTCGACGAGACACGTCCACTGCTGCAAGGTGCCCGGCTCACGGCATGGGAGCTGGCGCAGGCCGGCGTGCCCTACCGGGTGCAGCCGGACGGGGCCGCGGCGGCGGCGATGGCACGCGGCCTCGTCGACTGCGTGCTCGTCGGCGCCGATCGGATCGCGGCTAACGGCGACGTCGCCAACAAGATCGGCACCTACGGCTTGGCCATCGCAGCGCGTCATCACAACGTGCCCCTCGTCGTGGTCGCGCCGTCGTCCACGGTCGACAGGTCGCTCGCTACCGGCGCCGAGATCGCTATCGAGGAACGCGCGCCCGACGAACTCAGGACGTTCAACGGCACCACAATCACCCCGCCGTACGCCGACGTTTTCAATCCGGCTTTCGACGTGACCCCGGCCGAGCTCATCACCGCCGTCGTCACCGAGCACGGCCGCTACCGGCCCGGCGAGCGCTAAGGAAAGTCGGGGTGCGGGCGGGGTACCGGGCCGCGAACCGAATCGATATCCGAATAGTGCTGGTGCTGCTCAAATCTGGAGCCGTGAGCAGGAGAGAACCGTTCATGGAAGTCCGCTAGGAGTGGCGGGCTTCGAGACTCACACCTATCGACCCGCGGAAGAACGCGGACACTCATGACACGGCGCGGAAGGATGTAGGCATGCCACGCACAACAAGTTTTGCGATGAGTCTTGATTCGGTTTACGCAGACAAGGCGATCGCCGACGATCGGTTCGGATCACACAACTGGCCGACCCCGGTTCATGTGTGGCCGGTGTTCTTCAAGATCGACGGCTCTACGACGCACGTGGACGCGCTCGGCAAGCTTGTCGGCACTGCGACGGTCGACGGCACAGAGGGCGTCGGGCCGGTAATCATTCTGCAGCCCGGGGGGTCAGTGACCCTCCCAGCCGAGATCAACCAGCGTACGGATCAGGTGACGGCAATCCCCTTGCCGCCCAACCAGGATCGTGCAGATGTCGATGGCGTGTTCGGGTTCGCGGTAGTGCTCGTGCAGCCCGAGGATCTTGAATCCGACGTTCTCGTGGCCGCCCATGACGCGCTGAACGCCAGCATGCAAACCGCACTGAACGATTTGATCGCGAACCTTCCCAACTTGGCGATGAACGTCGGCCCCGGGCTGATCGGCGCGGTGGTCAAATCGGTGACCGGCGCGATCAAGAATGCTGTACACGACGCGATGGGCTTTTGGGACACCGTGGACGCGCTCGTGCACAGACCGGCATTCGGCAACAGTTTCGCGCACTTCAGTCAGGGGTCGTTGCCGGTTGCCGCCCTGGTTGACGCGACGCCGTGGCCGTGCGCGGTGATGGTGCACCTGGCTGCGTGGTCGGGTCTGCGGGCCGCCGAGCTGGCCGGGTTACAGGTTGGCGACGTCGAGCTACCGGATGCACCGATCAATCCGAACGCTCCCGCCAAACCGGGCGTGCTGCACGTCGAGCGCACGGTGATCACGATTGACGGCGCGCTGGTCTACGACACCCCGAAGACAAAGGGCAGCCGCCGCCGGGTTCCGCTCATGAGCGCGACGACCGAGCTTCTGCGCGGCTACCTGTCCGACCATCCCCGCCGCGACGATCCGGCCGCACCGCTGTTCTGCTCGGTGACGCTGACGCCTGCCAAGCCGACCGGCAGGCGCGCGACCGACGCGGACGGTAACCGGATCACCCCGACCGCTGTCGATGCGTTGGCCGCGCTTTCATCGGATGAAGCCGCGCAACGGTTGGTGCTCGATTGGTCGGCTACGATCCGTCACCAGACGTTTTACAAAGCGGTGTTCCGGCCCGCTGTGCTGCGCGCCAACCGCCTTGGCGGTCGTGATCCGATGTTGCCGCCCGCATTGAAGTTCCATGCGTTGCGTCATACCTACGCGAGCTTGTGTGTCGCGGCCGGGATTCCGCCGCTTCAGCTTTCGCGTTTCATGGGTCATGCGAAGTTGACGACGACGCTGGCGACCTATACGCACCTGTTCGACGACGATCACGCTGAGACGATGGCCGCGCTGGAGGCGATGAGCCGCCCGTCTGCGCCCAATGTGGTGCCGATGCGTCGACGCGGTTAGCTGACGCCAATACGCCGCGATGTTAGCGCCTAGATCGGTAGTCGCCGTCAAGATCGCGGTGGGCGGACAACGCCTTTCTTGTTGATGACCGCACTGGACTTGAGGAACTTGATGAGGGTCTCTTCGAGCTGCTTGCGCAGCGTCCGTCTGTGACCTTCACGTAAGCAGCCGTCTCAACAATCGGGCTCTTGTACCAGAATTTGTCCACGTGGCCGCCGATGCGCGTTTTAATGTTGCTGCGGGCAGAGTCACCCGCGCCATTCCGCAATCCAATGCCCGCACTGCCAACGGCATCGACTACCGGGTCCTGTGGCAGGCCAACACCCCGAACGACATCAGCGGAGCCACTATCGCCAGAGGCCAACAATCGACGGGCAAGCTCTACTTTGACGCCACCGGCCCACCGCCGACAACCGTCGCATTGAACACGGGATGAAGGACCTCTTGATTTGGGGCCTTAGACCGATACCGGCTTGTGGGAACGGGCCCTATTCTGGCCGGTATGGATTTGCCACGGTATCGGGGTCAGCTGGTTGCCGGTGTGATGGCCGCGGTCGTGCCGCTGATCGGAGTCGGTCTCATGCTCGCCGGGCAGGCTGCGGCAGATCCCGGGTGCGCGAACGGGCAACCCGACGCCAGCCCCGTCGGCAAGGGCCAGCAGGTGATCGTGGACTACTTCAGGGCGATCAACAACCAGGACTACGCCACAGCATGGGGATATCTGGGCCGGCCGATGCGTGCCATATATGGCGCGACATCACCGGATCGGGACGCAACCGGCCTGTCGAGCTTCTCGTCAATCATGCGCCAGCACGTGAAATGCGTACGAGTCACCAAGATCGCCAGCGCCAACAGCACCGACCCGGACATCTCCGCCTCGCTCGGCATCCAGTGGTACCAGGTTACATTCGACGACGAGTACATCACCCCGTTCGAGGCCGGCGCCGGCACGCTGCCGCCGTTTTACAAGACACATGCCGATCCGCACGAAGGAGCGCCACCGCCGCTCATCATCAACCAGGGGACGAGCCCCTGAAGCCTGTCCGCAGCGCGTGGAATGCATCGCCGGTGATGGGATCGGCATCGTCATCCGGCAGGTGGTTAGCGACGTTGCGGCGCTTGTGCAAAGTGCATCTTCGGACCAGGGCCTGGGCGCCGAACACCTCCCGCACCGCCCTAGCGCATCTCGACCCCCAAGCCCTGCAATACCACCTGGAACACGGTGATTTTCCTCGCTGGCTCGACGGCACCATCGCCGACCGGGACCTGGCAGCCCAGGTGGCGGCGTGGGAGGACCAGTTGCTGACACGTCGCGCCGCCGACCGCTTCCGCAGCGGGATCGGCGGTGATGCGCCAGGCCGCAGCGGCATCAGCGGCCAGTTTTTCCAGAGTGGCAGTCACACTGATCGGCCTGGCCGGCCCGTGATCGCGAGGTATTGCGACTCTAGATTCCACCAGCTGCCACTGATCGACTCAATTGTGGGTTCGTTTCGCCACACCGCCAGGCTGTGCGGTGGCGTGGTGTGCACGCGGAAAAGTTGGTGCGGCCGAGAGGATCAGTGGTGATGGCCGGTACGGATTCTGTGGCCGTGCGGTGGCTGTCGTCGTGGCTGCGCCCGCTGATCGAACCGGCCCTGGTGGTGCTTACGGTTGCCGCGCTTGCCGGCGGCGGGATCGCGTGGCTGGCCGGTTGGCGTGATATCGCCGATGGCTGCTGGATCGCCGGCACGGTGCTTGCGGTGCTGCCGGCAGTGGTGTGGGTGTTGGCGGCGTTGCGCCATGGGCGGCTCGGCGTGGATGTCATTGCGGTGCTGTCGCTGGTGGGTACCCTGCTCGTTCACGAGTATCTGGCTGGGGCGTTGATTGCGGTGATGTTGGCCGGTGGCCGTGCGCTCGACGCGGCGGCCGCGCGGCGTGCCTCGCACGATCTGCGGGCACTGCTGGAGCGGGCGCCACGCTTCGCGCGGCGACGCGTCGGCACGCAGGTCAGCGTGATCCCGCTGGGTGAGGTGGCCGTCGATGATCTGCTCGTCGTCGGGCCGGGCGAGGTGGTGCCGGTGGACGGGCGGATCGTCGACGTGGTGGCAGTGCTGGACGAGTCAGCACTGACCGGTGAGCCGCTGCAGGTCGAACGCGGTGTTGGTGAACCCGTTCGCAGCGGTGTGGTCAACGCCGGCGGCGCGTTCGAGGTGCGCGCGACCGCGACGGCTGAAGACAGCACCTACGCTGGCATCGTGCGGCTGGCCCAACAGGCCGGCGCCGAGAACGCGCCGATTGTGCGGTTGGCCGACCGTTACGCGGCGTGGTTCTTGCCGCTGGCGCTGCTACTCGGCGGTGCGGCGTGGCTGGCCAGCGGCTCAGCTGTGCGAGCGGTGGCCGTGCTGGTGGTGGCAACCCCGTGCCCGTTGCTGCTCGCGGCGCCGGTAGCGATCGTCTCGGGGCTGTCACGGGCTTCCCGCGCCGGAGTGATCATCCGCAGTGGCGGTGCGTTGGAAAACCTCGGGCATGCAACGACTTTGGTAATGGACAAGACCGGCACCCTGACCATGGGACGCCCGGTGGTCGTCGACGTGGTCGCAGCGCCCGGTGGCGATGCCACCGAGATGCTGCGGGTCGCCGCGTCGGTGGATCAGCTCTCCCTGCACGTGCTGGCCGAGGCCATCGTCACCGAAGCGCTCGCCCGCGGTCTGCGGTTGTCGTTGCCGACCAGTGTGATCGAGGAGCCGGGCCGCGGCGTCAGCGCCACCATCGATGAGCGCCGGGTGACCGTCGGCAAGCTGGCCACCGACACGGTGACCAGCGCGTGGGGGCGTGGGGTGGTTAACCGGGCCGGCTTGGACGGCGCAGCTATCGCGTGGGTATGCATCGAAGGCGAGCCGGCCGGTGCGGTGTTGTTGCGGGATCCGTTGCGCCGCCACGCGCCTCGCACCGTGCGGCGGTTGCGCGCAGCAGGCCTGAACCGACTGGTGATGCTCACCGGCGACCGTGCGGAGCCGGCGCGCGAGGTCGCCACGGTGCTGGGACTCGATGAGGTCTACGCCGAACAGACCCCGGCCGATAAGGTCGCCGCGGTGCGCGCCGAACGCGACCGCGTGGTGACGGTGATGGTGGGCGATGGGATCAACGACGCGCCGGCGCTGGCGGCGGCGACGGTGGGTGTGGCGATGGGTGCTCGGGGAGCCACTGCGTCCTCGGAGGCCGCCGACGTCGTGTTGACCACCGATCGTGTCGATCGGCTCGCCGATGCGATGGATATCGCGCGGTGGTCTCGGCGTATCGCGGTGCAAAGCGCCGTGGTGGGCATGAGCCTGTCGTTGTTGGCGATGGTGATCGCCGCGCTGGGCTGGTTGCCGCCGGTGGCCGGTGCGTTGCTGCAGGAGGGTATCGATGTCGCGGTGATTCTCAATGCGCTGCGGGCCCTGCGCGGTAACCCGGCGACCGAGGTGGCGGTGCCCGCCGACACCGAGCAGATGCTGCGCCACTTCGCCGCCGAACATGACGAACTACGCGACACCCTAGGGCTGCTGCGCGATAGCGCCGATCGGCTGGCCAGCGGCGCGGATGCTGCGGCGCTGGAATTGCTGACCACGGCGAGCAGGTTGCTCACCGACCGGATTCTGCCGCATGAACGCGCGGAGGAAACCCAGCTTTATCCAGCGTTGGCGCGGCCGCTGGGCAACGACGAGGCTACCGCCACCATGAGCCGCACCCATGCCGAGATCCTGCGGCTCGCCGATCGCATCGGCGCACATGTGGGCCTGGCCCAATCGGTAGGCGCGATCCAGTCCGACCAAGTCGATGACCTGCTGGCGTGCCTGTACGGCCTGTACGCGCTGCTGCGGCTGCACTTCCTGCAGGAAGAAGAAAACTACTTCACCCTCGCCGAGGACGAGCCCACGACGCCGGAAACCACCCGAGCACGGCGCCTATCACAGCAAGCTGACTCCGCGGCGACGCGCTAAATCAACGATGGGCCCGATCAGCGCGGTTTTGACCGGGATCCTGGTGGCGGTGATCATCACGGCGGTGTGGCTGGCACGCAGCCAACATCGGCTGCAATCCGCGGTGGCACGATCGCGCCACGCGGTCCAGCGGTTAGTGACCAGACATCTGGGCGACCTGGGGCAGCGTGGAATACGCTGGGCAACAGGGCTATTCGGCGGGTCAGCACTGGCCGTGCTGACCGTCGGCTTGATAACCGTGTGTGGCCTGTCCGCGCTGTTCGCCTATGTATCCGACAGTGTGCAGGAATACGACGGAATCGCCTTGGTAGACCGGCCCATTGTGGCGTGGTTGGCGGCCCACCGCGAGCCCGTCCTGACCACGGTGATGCGCACACTGAGCATGGTGGGCAGCCCGGTCTCAGCGTCCGCAGTAGCTGTGATCGTGTGCGCGGCGGTGGCGTGGCGGAGCCGTAGTTGGTTGCCGGTCGCGACGGTCGCGATCGGGCTGGCGGGATTTGCTTTGGCCGTAACCCTGGTGAAGCTCGAGGTGGCTCGCCAGCGCCCACCCCTGCCGTACGCGGTGATGGCGGTCGATGGTTATTCGTTTCCCTCTGGGCACGCCCTGGGCGTCACGACCGCGACGTTGATCTTGGCATGGACCATCGCGCGCTGGTTGATCCACTCGTGGAATGGCCGAATCGCGGTGTGGATGACCGCGATCGTGATCATCGGTGGTATCGGCTTCTCGCGAGTTTATTTGGGAGTGCATTACCCCAGTGATGTGATCGCCGGGTGGCTGCTCGGTGCGATCTGGGCCGGTGCACTGCTGACGTGCGCCGGATTGTGGGGCGCTGTCCGCGGTGGCCAGCGAGCAACAACGCCCTCTGCGCAAGGTGCCTGAGCGATAGCGCGCTGCGGCGCGGCCGGCGACCCCATCTGTGGGAAAGGCACGAATTGGCCGTCGCATCTGCAGCCCTCGTACATCGACTCCGGACTGGTGGATCAGGCTGCCAGCTTCGTGGCCGGCAAGCTCTAGCTGCGAAGCAGATCCCGGGTGATCAAGATCAGTGACGCAAGCATCGCGCCACCCTGGAGCGGATCGCCAAGCTGCTCGAGAGTTAGTTCGCTTTTCCGGCACGCCAGCGGCTACCGCCGCCAGCTCACGTTCACCCCTACGGGTGTGATCGCTGAGGAGACCGCCGACGATCCCGCCCTCATCGACGTCATCCGCGGACACGCGCGGGAGGTCACCGGGTTCGTCCAGGACGGGATGCCCGCAATGATGCAACAGATGATGGGCCCAGGCGGGATGATGGGCTGCGGCAGGATGATGGGGCCTCGCAGCCCTTAACCGGAAATCATCAGCTCAAGTGCGCCCATGCGCCCCAACCGATTTCGGCTGTTTCCGCCGCATCAATTCTTAATTGGCGCAATTCCTAATCGTTTCTGTGGAATTTTTCATGGTAGGTAGATCGCCCTGACTCGAACAGTCGAGCGGCACCATCTCGTGGTCGCGGACGGTGCCCGCGCCCGAGTCCGTGATCGGCGGCAGGGCAACACCTCCTGCGGGCTTGCCCGAGCCTGGGGGCTGCTTATGCTGGGCGATGTACTCGAAACCCACCCGTCGAGGTGAACCACGATCGACACGCCGATTACCGCGGAGGATGAAAGAGCGCGGCGAACACTACAAAGAGTTAGCCACGCCGAGTGGTGCAGGGAACCGAGTTTATGACCACGCAGTAACCAGTCTCGGAGACCGGATCAATGGCCGCGCTTGACGCAACGACTGCGCCGAAGGTTTTGGCAAGCAAGTGATTCGATTGCGGGCTTAGGATTCGTCGTCAAACGCGCTATCAATGACGGCCGCCATTTGTGGTGAGCTGGACGCTATTTCGTGTGCGCGAGGATGAACCCTACAGGGTGTAGGTGGACGCCGAGACCGCCATCCGGCCAGCGTGTCGCCTACGAACACGACCGGAATCGGCCGGTGACCGGATTACGCGCAGTCGCGTGCTAACCGCCACGTCCCGTCACGGCGCCGACCCGTGCCCGCAACTCGCCACGGATGATCTTGCCAGTGCTGCTGC
>CAWIUP010000009.1:0-501521 GCA_963839345.1 uncultured Actinomycetota bacterium
CGCCGCCGATGTCGGCGCTCTGAGGGGAGCGCAGCGGAGCCCTGGCTTATCTGCCGGGTCGAAATGGCGCATCGCGTCCGACGTCGATCTGGATCGCCTGGACATCAAGGGGGATATCTATCCAGACTGGACCAGGCCTGCCGTTAAGCGCGAATATATACGGCCTTTTCCAGGTGAAAAAGAAATCCCTTGAGGCTCGAGCACTGTGACCGCGTACTTGGTTATCGGCTTAACTATCCTGCAAATATCGACTTCCTGAACGCCGAGCTGGCGCATGCCGAGGGCATTCTGGTTGTGCCGTCGAACACGCCGGGCCGGATGTTTAACCTGCCCGGAGATAAACAGTGTTGGTGTGGAATCAAGCCACGCGCCCGCGACGCCCGTGACCGCGTTCGTCCCACCGGGCCCGGTTGTCACCATGCACACACCAAGCCCATTGGTGGCTTTGGCGTACCCCTCGGCGCAGATCGCCGATGCTTGTTCGTGCGAATTGCATACGGGCGTCAGCCGCGACTCCGTCGCGAGCGGACACGGTTGAGGTGCATCGCACCGCCGCCAGTGACGAGAAATACGTGTTTGACGCCAATGTCGGCAACAAATTTCATCACGAAGTCTGAAAGTTTCACGCTGTCACCAAACCGACCGGCCGCCGTCGATGGTGAGCACGGCTCCGGTCATGTAAGCGGAAGCATCAGAAGCAAGGAAAACGATGGCGCCCTGATATTCGTCCGCAACCGCCAGCCGGCCAAGCGGAATGCGCCCCTCGACACGCTGCAGAAAGACTTGATCTTGGTTGCTTTCGACCCCGCCTGGGCAATATCGCATTTTGCTCTCTACGCCAGCGTCCGCCCAGTAGGTTGCAAGGTATCGGGTCAGGCCTATCAATCCCGTCTTTACCACCGAATAGGAAACTGGCTTGACCGGTTGCTTATCGGGCGCCACGCCATCGAGGGCGTACAGTCTCTGATCCGGACCGATCAGCGCCAAATCCGAGGCCACGTTGATGATTACGCCTCCGCCCTGCCTAGCCATCTCCGCACCGAACACCCGGCTACACAACATCGCACCCGTCAGACCCACCGCCAGATCGGCATCCCACTGCTCGATTGGATAGCTCTCTAGGCGTGACCTACCCAACACGCCCGGTTCTTCCACCTTTGGGTTGTTTGCCGCGTTGTTTATCAGCACGTCAAGCCGTTGGTAGCGACCGAGGACCTCCGCTAGTGCTTCCTGCAGCTGTGGCTCGGCAGTGATATCGCAACGTATGTAGTGGAGCGTCGAAATCCAGCTTCAGTCTCGTCCCAGCCACAGAGCGGCGCGATGATATCCAGTATTACGGGCGTGCCGCCAGCGCTTCGAATCGCCTGTGCATGCGACTGCCCGAGCAGCCCGGCTCCGCCGGTGATGACCACGACTTGATCCGTCAGATCAAAAGGATCCGTACCCATCAGTCATTGTCCTTCGATGTTTGCCGCAGCTGACTAATCAGCATCCGTGCCTTTTTGGCGTTCGCGCGTGCCCACTCCAGCTCTTCGCCCTCCCTGCCCCGCGCAACCTGAAGAATGAAATCCCCCTGGTAGTTCTACGGCGGCCAGCACGGAAAAAAGGCCAGCGAAATCTGTGTCACCTTCACCGAGTGGAACAGTGCTTCCGTTTAGACAGCGATCTTTGATATGCACACTGCCCACGCGTTTACCGTATTGTGCGACTGATCCGCGGGCTTGAAGCCCAAGCGATGCGCTGTTGCCCGAATCGTAGTTGACCTTTACGCGGGGATGCCTACCTCCGATAGTAGCGACGCGAAAGATGTTGGAGCGAGTGAGGTCTCCAGATGAATTTCGATATTTAACTGATCAATGAGGTCGATTACCGTGCGAATCCCCGACACGACCTGATGCCTGTCGATCGACGTTCGAATGGACGACGCGTCTACGAACGGCAACAACGATCCGATTGATGCCTAGTTTGGCGCATCGCTCCATCAACCAGCGCAGTCGCTGCCAGCGGCGCAGCGCCTCGGCGGCGTCGACGCGAACCACTGGATAATCCATGAACCAGTCGGCGCATACCGATTCAATGCCCACCCGATGCTTCAGCGCTTAACGCTTGCATCTCCTTAACCCCCGCGTCGGTCCCTAGGGGGTTCACGTCCTCGCCATAAGCGTCGTAAATCCATTCTATGTTGTCCATATCTGCTGCCGCCGCGAGCGCAAATTCGTCGCGCCAGCGCTGCCGTGGAAAGCTTTGGAGACGCTTAGGTTCCGGAGGAACCAGCCGACCCTGCATTATGCCCAGTTTCACTGTGGCCCCATGCGCTTCAGACACGTCGCCCCGCTAGCGGTTTCCAGTGAACGAGACCCCAATTAAGAACCTCCTGTGTAAGGAACAAGTCACTCTCGTGGTACCGCCATGATAAGCCATGATCCCGTTGACCAAGAGCAACAACGGCGGCCGCCTGTAGGCCGCTGCAAAAGACGTACTATAACTTGTCGCCGAATCGAAACGTGGCTTAAACGGGTGTCAAGTACTCGAGCTAACAGCCGACCGAGGAAAGGCGCCGATGACGTCGCGCACGTCGACGGCCCTGTAGCTCCGGTCGGAATATCTGCGCCGGTTCATCGTCGACCGGGGATTCTGAAAGGCCATCGCGTATGCCGAGTAGGGCTTCGTCCGCGTTCCCCGACGCCGGTCCTTCTGGCCTCGGGGTCGAGCTGCATGGCGATCGCTGCACGGCTGTTCCGAGCCTCCTCGACGCTTCGTACCAAGACCGTCAATGCCGGGCAGATCGCCGACTTCATCGACTGGCAACAGCGCGTCTTCGGTCATCAGCCGGCGGTTTTCGGACGGCGCGAAAAGCTATGGGAACGGCTCGCGCAACGGCTGGATCCAAGCCGTCCTCTCGTCGTGCTGGAGTTCGGCGTCGCCTGGGGCTACGCGACCAACTGGTGGCTATGCCGATTGGGCGGGCGCGACGTGGTCTGGCACGGGTTCGACCGTTTCACGGGGCTCCGCGCGCCTGGCGCGAACACGAGCAGGGCGCGTTCGAGCCGGTGGTAAGCCGCCGGCGATCGACGACGAGCGCGTGCGCTGGCACATCGGAGACGTCCAGGACACCCTCAGCGCAGTCGACTTGGTCGCCGCGCGTGATGCGCAGTGGCTGGTGCTCTTCGACCTAGACATCTACGAGCCGACGGCCTTCGCCTGGGAAGTGATCGGTACTCACCTACGACCCGGGGACATCATCTACTTCGACGAAGCGATGGAGCCCGACGAACGACGCGTCCTAGATGAGATGATCCTGCCGTCGATAGGTTGCGAGCCCGTCGGCACCACGCCGCTCGCGCTGGGTTTGGCCGTAACCCGCCCAGTTCGCTGAATATAAAGGGCTTCGGAACGGCATGTCTGAGCTCTGCCCGATGTGCGGGGCTCCAGGGACCATCCAGGCGCATGGCCGAATCGCGCCGTTCATTCTTCGAGCTGCAGGGCGACCCCGAGGACGCAACGCGCGATACCACACTATGTCGTTGTGACCGATGCGATTTGGTCTACTTCTCCCATCGTTTTGATGACGACACTCTCGCCGCCATGTATTCGGGGTACCGAAAGGAGCGATACCTATCGATCCGACGACGCTGGGAGCCTTGGTATTCGCGGGATGTGAACTCTGCGATGGAGCCTGGATCCGAGATCGTCGCCGAGCGCGTAGGGTTCGTGACCAACATCGTCGGGTCCTACATCGAGATCGATAGCCTGCGGAACATCGTCGACTACGGAGGCGACGAAGGTCAGTTCTTTCCCGCGGGCTACTCGGGCCCCAAGTACGTGATCGACGTCTCGGGAAAGGACTTGGTCGACGGCGTGCAGGCTGCCTCATCGCTCGATGAGCTTCCCGACAGACCTCACTTGGTGATCGCGGCCGGCCTTCTCGAGCATCTCGTCGACCCCGCGTCGCTGGTCAAAGAGATCCGAGCCGCGGTCGCCGATGACGGATTGTTCTACGCCGAGGTACCACTGGACCGGCCCAAGGTGCGCCAATGGCACGCAGGGGCACCATACCGCCGTTTCCTTGACTGGGTTTCGGCTACCCGTGGCAGCTGGATCGCCGCGGATTTCGCCGCCGGCGTCGCACGCAACTTCGGCCGTAGGGTGCCACGGCTGGGGGCTGTCAAGCAGAGCGAGCACATCAACTACTTCTCGACGCAATCTCTGCAGGCGTTGCTCGCCGGCGGGGGATTCCGGGTGGTCGGCACACAGGCCGACCCGACGGCGAGTTTCGGGGGTCTGCGTTTGGGCCGATTGGGAGCCCTCGCGGTTCCGGCGTGACCGGTGTGAACTTCGGCAGCCGGCCCGACGCCCGTTGCGCTGGGTCTCGCCAACTCACGTATGGACTAATAGATATGGTCGAGCACTCCGCGGGCGGTGATCTCGATCTGACGATCAAGGGGCGTCGCTCGCCAAATCCCATCTCTGGCAACGCCGTTCCCAATCCTGGCCGTCGGAGTGATACCGATCCGGGTCGCGGGGACCTTACCAGCCCAGTCAAGCCGCGGACCGGGGACTCATGGACCGGGAGCCTACTGCAGGTTCGGCCTCGAGTTGCGGGGTCGCACCGGCCCAACGCTAACTGCGCGGGTGGTCGCGAGGTGTTCATTTTCACACGGCCTCAGATTTGCCAGTTAAGGCCAAGAACGACTCGTTGCCAGCTAGATTTCGCGCCATGCATATCGAACGGTCGGGTCGCATTGCGTACCCCCCCCAAGGAGGATGTACAAAAAGCTGGGCTACGGCAGCGTGTCAGCGGTCTTTATCCCACTCGGCCAAATCTCATCCAGATATTCGGCCCGCGGGTCGAGGACAGCACAGTGGAGCCGGTGTATCCGCGGCTGCGCCTTGGACGAATTGTCAATCGAGGTAACGTCTTTCAAACTATTGCGGTTTTTTTGTGCGTACTGTTCGGATTAGCTCTGATCGCCAACACTGAGGCTGCATGCGACGGAGTTTGGTTTTGGTATAGCTTCTTTTTTAACAGCGGCAAACACCTTTACGCCGATATGCATCTGGCGCTGCAACCGTTGTATGTGCTCGAAACCAGCGCGTTCATGACTGTACTGGGCAAGGGGTGGCTGGTTTCGAGGATTCCGGCGGTACTGCACCTGGTGGCGTATTGCGTAGCCCTTCTCCTACTAGTCCGGCAGTCCAACCTTTCCGACGCACGCAAGGCGATCGTGCTCGCTTGCTCCTTTTTCGTCTCCATCGCCTGGGGGGCGTTCGCGTTCAACGACTACCATGTGCTCGCCGAGTGCTTTGAGCTCTACTCGCTGGTAGCGCTGCTGTCGCTCAGAACCTCGTCTAGCGTTCGTCGCACCCTGGGACTGGCGGCGATCCTTGGCGCGCTCTCCGGTCTGACCCTGACCACCCGGGTCAACGATGGCGCTGCGCTAATCGCTGGGGTCGTCCTCGCCATCGTGTGCCTGGCTCCTTCGAAGAAACTGCTGTTGCTTCTGGTGTTCTGCCTCGCCACGGGCTTCACCCTCGTGCTCATCGTGCACCTTACCGGCGACTCCCTGCACGATTATGCTGACAATTCGATTTTCAGGGCGGCAGCGATCAAGGGCGACGGCGGCAGTGTATTGCTGCAGCCATTGCGCCTACCCTGGAACACTGTCAAATGGCTGTTTCAAAGTGGCCCCATAACGTTGTGTTTCTATGCTTTCGTCGGCGCGCTCATCTTCGCGTTCCTGCTGCACCAATTCAGGCGGAGACGTGGATGGTGGCAGCGTGGATTGGCTATCCTTGGAATCTGTCTGATCGCGTTTCTGGCTGAGCGAATGGTTCTTCTTACGGAGAGCGCATTGTTGCTAAGCCTGGCTGGCGTCCTCGTCGTGCTGGCGTATGGACTTGGCATTTGGGTGGCAGCGAGATTCATTTACTCGCTGTTCGACCCGAAGCATGCGAACGGGTGGGACAAGCGAGAGATTCTGCTGTTAATACCGCTCGGCCAGACGGCTTCGGCATCGATGTCTTCGAACGGAACACATTACACCAATGTTATTGGGCCCGTGGGCATCTTAATCCTGCTTCTCGCAATCAGTTCTCCCATTCGCCTGAAGACGCAGTGGCATCACTTAAAGCCGCAATGGACTCGCGATATCTTGGTCGGGTTGGCGCTTCTGCTGATACTCTGCGGGGCCAGCAACCGATTCACCGATCCATACCGTTGGCATACCTACAGGGAGAAGCCAATGTTTGCGGATCGCGCCTGGTACCGGCACCCCGACTACGGACCAATGATCATCGATCACGATCTGCTGCGGATGATTCAGCCGGTCTGCCAGAAGATACGAGATGGCGGTTCTGACAACGAGTTGTTGTCGCTGCCGTTTCCCGGCGGGAACTACTTTTGTTCCATACCACCATGGCATGGCTATGTGCAGACGTTCTTCGATACGACGAGCAAGCAAACCATTCAGGACTTGATGGATGAGTTGCAGCATTCGCCGCCAAAATGGATCTTTTATCAGAGGCAGCTTGCGACCCTTCGGTTGCATGAGATTGACTTCAACCAGGGCAACCCGCTGCAGCAGCGTTATCTCGACCAACTCATCGAGCAGAAGATTAGCGAAGGAATATGGCGAGTTGTCTACACGAGTAACTACGGTACCAGCCAGCAGTGGGGCCAGCTGTGGGACGTTGAATGGATATTGATTCAAACGCGATAGCGCTTCAAAGTTCTGTACGAGGTTGGGATTGTGGTACGCGACAGCGCTGTTTAGATTTCGTGGCGCGCAGGTGGTAAATTCTAGTCTGCGGATAATACACATCTATCTATAAGAGATTCTGCATGTAATCATGCGTTTAAACTGCTCAGGGTCAAACTAAATACGCAACCGAGTCGGAGAACAGGCGTCAATCGCCATTTAGGAAGATCAGGGCCTGAAACCGGAGCCGTCGCCATATCCAAATCAGTCCGCCGCCACCGCGAGCGCTCCGTCCGCATCGGTCGCAAGCAGCAGTAGCGCCGCCACGCAATTACTGGCAGCGCCCTAGCGCGCTGGGTCTTGCCAACTCGCGTATGGGCTAATTAGGTATGGCCGAGCACTCCACGGGCGGTGATCTCGATCTGATGATCAAGGGGCGCGCTCGCCAAACCCCAACTTCCGCAACGCTTTTCCCAATCCTGACCGTCGGAATGATACCGGTCCGGGTCGCGAGGATCGACCTCGCCACGGGTAATCACCGCGTCGGGCCGCACTACCGCGACGATCCGCGCGGCGAGCTCGGCCATCTCCATTAGCTCTCCCCCGCTGTCGATCGTGGCTGGGCCGACACCGCCCTCGGCGATGCCCAGGGCGAGTAGCTCTTCGGCGAGCACGTAGCGGCGAAATACCGGACGGCGTGCGATGATTCGGATCGCTCCCGCGTTAGCGTCCCGGATCATCGAGCCCAACGCGTACCCCTGCGGCTCCTGCACGTGGGCACCCGAGATGCTCCACGCGCGCGTGACGACGGGAACTGCCCCGCTCTCGGCCGCGGCCTCCGCTAGGCGATACTCGGCTTCGCGCTTGAGGTAGCCGTAGGGGTTGTCCTCGATCGGGCCACTCAGGGCATCGTGCGGGTAAACCGCCGCTCCGCTGGAAACCGTGAGGGCGAGACGTACGCCGGGTAGTTGCGTCGCATACACCAGCCGCTCGGTCAAGGTGCGGTTGGCCGCGACATACTCGCCCAGTGGCATGTCGGCAACCCGGCCCCGGGTGAGAAACGCGCAGTCCAGTACGACGGTCGGCGCGAAGGCGGCCGCCTCCTGGTAGTCCCATGCCCGGCAACCGATCTCGCAATCACCGACTCGGATCGTCCGGGCTCGACTGGCCAGCGCCAGCGTGGGCAGGCCGAGCGGAGCGATCAGGTCGAGGGCAGTCCTCCCGAGCCAGCCCGACGCGCCGGTAATCAGTACCCGGTCGTTGCCGAGCGCCTGCGCTGCGAGTGCGCGTGCGTCCGCGCTCACCAATCCGGTCACGTCACGGGCCAGGGACTCATGGCCGGGAGCCTACGGCAGCTTCTCCAGCTGATGTCCCCCATCAGGCTGCCGCTACGGCGATTCGGCCAGTGACTGCCGTGGCGTTTTAGCCGTTCACGAGCGCACGGTCTGCCAGCGCGCCCATTACCGGCGCCAACACTCGGGAATATTCGACGGTGATATGCGACTCGTCGACGTACACCAGGGTGTTGCCCACTATGACTGGGCAGCGGTCGGCGGTGCAAAAGAGCGCAGTGAGGTCGGCGTATCGTCCGCCCCCGGCTTTGGTAGCGGCGGACTCAGCCGCGATGCCGGCTTCGTTGACTGCATTCGAGCGTTGCGGCGAGCAGGCCGTCGCGTCATTGAGATGGATAGGCGAGGCAGTCCGGCACCAGTACGTGCGGATACGGGACCGGCCCGAGTACCAACACCTGCGCACTAGTACCGCGCACCTGCCGCACCAGCCGGGTCAGGCTGTCGATCCATGCCGGGTCGTACGGCGTGAAACTTTGGGCGCCGTAGACCCGCCGGATGCTTAGCACGACCAGCCGCGGGCGTTCGGTCTGTAACCGGGCGATGACCTGATCGCGCCACTGCTCGCACTCGGTGTACTCCCGGCGAAGGATGTTGTTGTAAATGGGCAGGTCCAGCAGTGGGCAGCCGGCCTTGTCCATGTTCTCCAGCCGCCAATGCCGCTGCGCGGCAACCTGCTGGAACGCCGGGCTCCATATCGCGGCATGCGAGTCACCGACCAGGGCCACCGTCGTCGTCGATGCGGTGTCGCCCATCACGCACTGAGGCTGGTCGACGTCCAACAGGTTGCGCATACAGCCGCCGTAGCGGCCCAGGAACGGTTTTTCCGAGTGGGCTAGCGGAGGGTCGAGGTTCGACGGTACTGCCTTCAGGTCGGCGGACGCGGCGACCGCGGCCTGCACCTGCGCAAATGCATGCTGCACCGCCGCGTCGTACGGGTCGACGTTTCCTCCAGTGGGGGGAGGCGCTGCCCTGACCACCAGTGCTCGCGCCGCCGGGCCGCGGCCGACCGGGACGGGCACCAAGACAAGCGCCGCGACGCCCACACAGACCGCAACCGCGGTGACGACACCCCCAAGCGCAAGACTGCGGGCGGCCGACCGGCGCACGGGCGCGGCGAATCGCAGGGGGTTCTCGATGAAGCGCAGGGTGAGCGACGGCCAGTGCACCGGAGAAGAGGATCCCTGCCATGCTGGCCGCTGGCCCCAGCGGGTTGGCCAGCAGCGCCACCGGCCAGTGCCACAAATACCACGAGTACGACACCCGGCCGACGGCTTGCATCGGCCGCAATGCCAGGACGCGCCCGACCCCTCGAGTAGGTGCGGCACAGCCCACGCCGATCACCAGCGCCGTGCTGAGCACGGGTAACAGCGCGGCAGTACCCGGATAGGGCATGCCCCCGTCCAACCAAGTGCAGGCCAACAGGATCACCCCCAGACCTGCCCATCCCGCGAGCGCGGCAGCCAGTGGTGGAAGTCGGCGCCACTGGTTGGCCGTGAGGGCTACCAAGCCGCCCACGGCCAACTCCCATGCCCGGGTAGGCAGCGAAAAGAACGCCCAAGCAGGCGCCACGTGAGTGACCACCAGCGACACCGCGAACGACACGGTCGCAACCAAGGTGAGGACCACGAGGTACGGGCCCGCCGACGACGTGGCATGGGCGCCGCTGCGCCGACGCACGCGCCGGATGAGCCACGCCGTACCGATGATCATGGGCGGCCACATGAGATAGAACTGCTCCTCGACACCCAAAGACCAGAAGTGCTGGAACGGCGACGCTGAAACGGCGGAGGCGGTGAAATAGTCGGTGCCTTGTAGGGCGAACCAGTAGTTGCTGACATATAGGGCGCTGGCGATGCCGTCACCGAAGATTCGCCGGGCCTGCAACGGGGACAACAGCAGAGCCGAGGCGATCACGATAACCACACCTACTGTGGCCGACGCCGGCAGCAGTCGGCGAGCCCGTGCCCCATAGAAGCGGCGCAGCCGGACGGTACCGCTCGTGTTCGCCTCGCGCCACAGCAGCCCGGTGATCAGGAAGCCTGAAATGACAAAGAACACGTCGACGCCAATGAACCCACCACCCACACCGGGCACGTCCGCGTGAAACAGGACAACGGCCAACACCGCCACAGCGCGCAAGCCCTCGATGTCCGGGCGAAATCGCGTATTTGCCGCGCGCGACCGTGCATCGGAAGAGTTATAGTCACTCCTCGGCAGCGTCGAAGGAGTGCTTCGGAATCTGATGCATTGTCGAATACGCTGGTAACGCTTCGTTGCCAGTTGATCTGTCAATAGAGTTAGTGCCTCCGTGATCACAGGGTCTACGTGCGGTCACCAACAAAATTCCAGGCTTTCGCGCACGTTACTCGACCTGATCGGGTCGGTGAGGGATTTGGGTACACACCGGCAAGGTCGTTACTGGCTATTGTCAAAATCTCGGATGGTACGATCGCGACTCGTCCAGGCCGGGCAAAGCTTTGGGCCATCATCCGCTAAGGAACTCAATTGGCTGACGGCGAGCTGAATGCGCGCGAGGCGGAACGCGTGGTGTGGGACGTGATCGTGGTGGGCACCGGCATGGGCGGCGGGATGCTGGGCTACCGACTGGCCCGATCAGGCCGCCGGGTGCTGTTCGTCGAAAAGGGGCGCTCGACGTTGCCCGGGGCGCCGGGCACGATTCGCGCTGCGATGCCGGAACTGGCCGAGCCCCTGTCGGCCCGTTCCGCAGAGGCCTACTACGACGCCTTGGCGCGCGCCGGACGCTGTACGGATGAGATCGAAGACATCAGCGGGCGCTTCTCGCGGCGGTTTGTGCCGTTCATCGGCAGCGGGACGGGCGGTTCCTCGGCGCTCTATGGCATGGTCTGCGAGCGATTTTTCGTGCGCGATTTCACTCCCCGGCAGAACTTCCGCGACCCCGGCGATTCCACCGTGCCGGAGGCCTGGCCGGTCACCTACGACCAGATGCGGCCCTGGTACGCCGAGGCCGAGAAGCTGCTGGGGGTGCGCGGCCAGCCCGATCCGCTGCGGCCGGAAGCTGCCGAGGTCAATCTTCCTGCGGCGCCGCCGTTTTCAGCGGACAACCAGCCGCTGGTCGACTATCTGACCGGTCGCGGATTGCATCCCTACCACCTGCCGATGGCCTGTGAGTACACCGACGGGTGTGCCACCTGTCAGACCTTTCTCTGCCCCCGGCCGTGCAAAAACGACGCCGCCCGCAATTGCGTGCTACCGGCTGTTGCCGAGCACGACGCCCACCTGCTGGCCGAATGTCGCGTTGTGCGCCTGGACGCCGACCGTGCCCACGTCCGGCAAGTGATCTGCGAGCATCGCACCGGCATGCTGGCCCTGAAGGCCAAGGTGGTGGTACTGGCCGCCGGCGCGCTGGTCACCCCGGTGCTGTTACTCAATTCCCGTTCGGGCGACTGGCCGCGCGGATTGGCCAATGGCTCGGACTGGGTGGGGCGCAACTTAATGCGTCATCTGCTCGACCCGATCGAGATCTGGCCGCAGTCCGAATACAAGACCACGGCTGCGAACAAGGAGATCGGGCTGAACGACTTCTATTACTGGGAGGGGCAGAAATACGGCACCGTCCAATCATTCGGCGCGATACCGCCCATGGAATGGCTGACGAACCGCCCCGGCTGGCGCGGGAAGGGGCTGCGCCTGATGCGCCCGGCGGTGCGCCAGATCTACGAGCGGTTCTTCACCGGCGGATTGGTGCTGGCCGCGATGACGGAAGACCTGCCCTATCTGGTCAACCGCGTCCTGCCATGCGATCGGCCCAGCGTCGATGGCCGCCAGCGGCTGCGAATTCAGTACCGTTTACACGCCAGTGAGATCGAACGCCGCGCCGCCTTTTTGCGGCAGCTGAAAGAAGTGTTGGAGCCGTTTCGCAAAATCCCCCTTGGGAGCGGCAAAGACAACGCGAACCTGGGCCACGTCTGCGGCACGTGCCGCTTCGGCACCGATCCCAAAACCAGCGTGCTGGACCCGCAAAACCGGGCGCACGAAGTGGACAACCTCTACGTGGTAGACACCTCGTTCTTCCCTTCCAGCGCTGGTCTGAACCCCAGTTTGACGGTCGCGGCCAACGCCTTACGGGTGGCCGCGCACGTAGATCAGGCGCATTTCGCCTCCTGAGCCGATTCGATCGTTCTGCACTGTGTTGACGTGGTACACCGCTTGCTATCCGAAATATCAAGTGGGCGAGTCGATTAGCAATCGCGCCGGCCGCCATCGCTGACACTGCGTTGATCATCAGGGCATTTCACTGGCGCCCGGTACTTTCCCGACTTTTCGTCACAAGCAGATACGATCGCCTGTATGGACCTGTTTGTGCGCGAATCTGGTCCGGTCGGGGCGCCCGCTATCGTCTTCCTTCACGGCGGGAAGATGAGCGGCTGGTGCTGGCAGCCCGTGGTCGAACGAATGCAGCGATACCGCTGTCTGGTCCCCGATCTGCCGCAATTTGGCAAGAGCTTCCGACAGGGACCATTCGAGATGGGCCGGGCCGCCGATGCGGTGGCCGAACTTATCCGCTCCAGGGTTGGCACCGGCCGGGCGCACGTGGTGGGGTTCTCCCTCGGCGCCCAGGTAGGGGTGCAACTGCTGGCGAGTGAGCCGAAACTCGTCGATCGGGCGGTGTTGTGCGGGACCGTCATCAACACAATGTCGGGAGTAAAGCTCATGCAGCACCTGCTGGTGCCGCTCGCTCGAACCACATGGTTCAGAAGGGCAATCCGCCGCCGCTGGAACGCGCACCACGCGTGGATTCCGGCGGCCCGGCTCGATGACTACCGTAAGGACGTGAGTCTCATTACGGGCGCACAATTCGCCCACATCGTTGCGGCTTCCGCGCGGTTCACTCTTCCCGGGGGCTGGACAAATCGGATACACCCACGTTGTTTCTCACCGGCGGCAAGGAGATGCGGCTCGCACGCCGCTCGGCCGCAGCGCTCGCACAGCCAATGCCCAACGGAATCCACAGAGTCGCAATCGATATGCCCCACAACTGGCCGTTGCGCTATCCGGACCTCTTCGCCCGTACCGTCGACAGCTGGCTCACCGATACGGCCCTGCCACCCGAAATTGGACTGCCGAACACGGGTCGTCGTTAATCGCCGTCAAATTGCGTTAGCGGCGGGGCTGTCCAACAGCCGACGGGACGATCGGGTTGCTGTTCAGACCGGCTGCCGCAGCGGGAGGCCGGCGGCGCGATAGATCTCATCGATGACCGTCATGTTCTCGACCGCGTCTTCCGGTGTCGTCTTCACCGGTTCCCCGCGCAGCACCGCCGCAGCGAACGCGTCGAGCTGATAGTCGTAGGTGGCGCGCCGCGGGAAGCGCTCCACACGCTTTCCGTCGGCCGATCGGATCGAGAGCCGAGGGAAAAGGTGCGGTGCCGCTGGACTGAGCACACGCAGCTCGCCGCGGTCACCCACCACCTTGGCCCTCGCCCGAAACAGATCCGACGACCACAGCGAGCAGCGGAGCCGACCCGTGTGCCCACTTGCGAAGCGCAACTCGGCAGTCATGGCCCGATCCACCCGAGGATCGCGCAGTTTCGCTTGTGCCGCAACGACTTTCGGGGTCGAGCCGCCGAACGTTCGCACCATGTTGACCACATAGCTTCCGGCATCCATCAGCGCGCCACCGGCAAAGTTGTAGTTGTAACAGTTGCCCGAGAAGTTCGGCAGTAATACGCACAAGGCAACGTCCACCAGCTCCAGTTTGCCCAGCTCCCCAGAGGCGATGATCTGCTCGACGCGCGAAGTCAGTGGGTGGTAGCGGTACTGGATTGCCTCCATCACAACCCGGTCCGACTTGGCGGCCAGTTCGGCGATCTCGCGGGCCTCGGCAGCGTTGGCGGTGAAGGGCTTTTCGCACAGCACGTGCTTGCCCGCGGCAAGCGCAGCCCGGGTCCACGTGCCATGGAAGCTGGTCGGCAGCAGGACGTAGACAGCATCCAGGTCTGGATCGGCGATCAGCGCCTCGTAGCTGCCGTGCGCCCGGGCGATGCCGTATTTGGCGGCAAAGGCCTGAGCACTGGGCATATCGCGTGCTCCCACCGCGGCCACCACGACCTCGTCGTTTCCCCGAGCAGGGTTGATGAGCGTCGTCGGTGCGAAGCTCGAAGCGCCTAGGATTCCGATCCGCACCGGGGCCTCGACTACTTGCGCCACAGCACCCCAGTTCCATCTATGTCGACGATTTCCGCAGACACCCCGTGCTTCGCCCTGTAGTCGGTCACAGCTTGTTCGCAGGCCTTCACCGCCTGGTAGTCATCCACGATGCAGAAACCGCCGGGGGATAGCCGCGGATAAAGCGCGTCGAGCGCTTGTATCGTCGATTCATAGAGGTCGCCATCAAGCCTCAATACAGAGATTTGATCAATCGGGGCGTCGTGAAGGGTGTCTTTGAACCAGCCGGGAAGAAAGCGGACCTGGTCATCTAGCAACCCGTAGCGCTCGAAATTCGCCCGGACTTCCGCTTCCGATACCCCCAGTATGCCCGCAGCGAAGTCCGCCCTAATCCCTTTGTCTGCTTTGTAATTCGTGGGGTCCGACCGGGGCACGCCTTCAAATGAATCGGCCAGCCACACGCTTCGCGTGTGGTCCCCATACGCTGCCAGAACCGCGCGCATCAGTATGCAAGCCCCGCCGCGCCAGACTCCACATTCGACCAGATCGCCGGGAATGTCGTCGGCCAGCACTGTCTCAACGCAATGCTGCAGACTGGTCAGTCTCTGCATTCCGATCATCGTTTCGGCTTCCGCGGGCCAGTCCAGGCCCAACTCGCGCTTCTGCTGATCGAACAGGCTCGTGCCGTTGCGGATGGAGCTGATGGTGTTGACGGTTTTGAATAGAAGTCGTCGCCGCAAAGGCCACTGCGCCGGCATGCGCTCGTGCATCCCGTATCTGGTGAGGTTGCGTCGGATCAGGTCCAGGTACAGAGATCGGACGTCGTAATCGGTCAGTGTCATAACTGCCCCTGTCTTGCATGCCAGCGTTTCCGGCGCTGAGTCTAAACTGCCATTCAACGCGTGTATAAAAGTATTCCAAGATCAGATCGCCTAAGCGAAAGTGTCAGTGTGCGGATTCGGCCGCGGCGCGATAACCGCGGACGGCTAGTGGCCCAACCACTGCGGCCAGACCAAGAGCCCACGCGAAGCTCACCAGGAGCGGCCACAGCGCGGGACCGCCTAGGGCAAGTGCCCGCATGGACTCAATCGTCGCCGACATCGGCTGCAGTGGGATCAGTGGCCGCATCCACGATGGCAACATTTCAACGGGAGGAACACCAGAGCTGGAAAACACCAAGGCGATGGACGGCACCGCTAGCCAAAAGAGCGCGACACTGCTCTTCGCACGCACCGCGATCGCTAATACTGCCGTCGAGAAGACGACGACCACCGGCACCGGAACCAGTAAGAACGGAATCACGGCGAGCCAGCCGCCTTCAAATCGAAGCCCGAGCCCAACGCCTACCGCGGTAATCAGTGCGGCACCGACGACCGTACGGGCAGCCTCGGCGAGCAGCCTGCCGACCAGGGCGCTGGCCCGGTTCACCGGCAACACCCACAATTGGCTGAGCAGACCGCTGTCGCGTTCGCCGATAATGGTGAGACCGGCTCCAAGCGCCCCGAACATCGCACCGGCCACGGCGCACATCGGCACCAAGCCGTAGAGACTGTCCGTGCCGGTGATTTGCACTATCGATTTGCCGACCAGCAGTTTGAAGGTAATCAGCAGAAAGGTCGGGAACAGCAGACCCTGGATCGGCACCGTTGGCGCGCGCCGCCAGTGGGTGAGTAGCCGGCCGGCGAACAGCAGACTTTCGACTGCCAGTGAGCTCCGCGGCGGTGCGTTCCCGGTCATTGCGTCCGCTTCTGCATCCGCACCGCGAGTGCACCGAACACCACCAGCAGCCCAAGGCACCATGCCAAGCTGGTCGCCAGATTGCTGACCGCGACATGGCCGGTGGCGAACCCACGCAGGGTTTCCGTCACCTGTGAAACAGGCTGGTAGCGGACGAACGGATGCAGCCAGTCGGGGAACGCATCGGCCGGCGCCATCCCGGTGGACAGCATGACCAGCAGCAGTTGGGGAACCAGGAGCAACTGACTAGCCGCCCCGCTGCTCCCCATCTCAGCCCCGGCGATCCCAGCCCCGGCGATCCCGGCCCCCGCTGCATCGGCGCCGAGCGAAACCGCCAACGTCAACGCCAGGACAAGCACGACGAAAGCCGCCGCGTAGACAATTCCGCCGACCATTCGGAAGCCGAACACGTACCCGACGGCGATCGCGGCGAGCAGGGCGAGGGCGCCACGGAAGAGGCAGTACAACATCCGAGCCATCAGCGGTACCAGCGCGGAGATGGGAAGTGTGCGGAGCCGAACCCCGAAGTCGGACCCCTGGTCTCGGGCAGCCCGGTCAACGGTTGTCAGCGCGCCGAGCAGCATCACCTGGACGATGATGACCGGTAGGAGGTATTGGGAGTAGCTCATCGCGCCGGTGTCGATCACATTGCGCAGCCCGAAGTTGAAGACGACGAAGTTACCGGCGGGCGCCACAATCGCGAACGGTAGATCGTCGCGTAGCGTGCCGAGCACGATGCGCTCGGTCAGCGCAGCAAGTGCGGTCATGCCGTGACACTTCCGGTGAGGTGCAGGAAGGCCTCGTCCAGGGACGGTTTGCGCAGCGATATGTCGAGTAGCTCAACGCCAAGCTGGTCGACCCGGCGAAACACCTCACTGAGCGTCGCAACGCCGTCGGGCGCCAGCACCGACACAGTATTCGCCTCGCGATCGGCTTGGGCGTCTTCGAGATCGGCGACCACGGCGAGGATCCTGCCCAGGTCGGCCGGGTTGGCAGGACTCACCGTGCAGTAGCTAAATCTCACACGGCTCTTTAGCTCTTCGGCGGTCCCTCTGGCGATAACGCGACCTTCATTGATGACGACGATCGAATCGCTGAGCAGGTCGGCTTCTTCGAGATACTGCGTCGTGAGCAGGACCGTGACGCCCTGGGCCGACAACGATGACACGAGGTCCCACACGTCGCGGCGGCTACGCGGGTCCAACCCGGTTGTCGGTTCGTCGAGGAAAAGCACTTTCGGTGGAACCACCAGTGCGGCGGCGATATCGATGCGGCGCCGCATGCCGACCGAGTAGGTGCCCACCTTCCGATCGGCGGCGTGCGACATATCGAACTGTTGGATCAAAGCGTCGGCGCGCAGTTGCGCATGTTTGCGCCGCATTCCCCGCAGCCGGCCGAACAGCACCAGGTTCTCCCGCCCGGTGAGCTGCCAATCGAGCGCGGCGAGCTGGCCGGTGGTCCCGATGTTTGCGCGTACCTGGGCGGGCTGTCGGACGACGTCGTATCCGGCCACCAGTGCTTGGCCAGAGGTGGGCCGCAGCAACGTGGACAAGATCTTGATCGTGGTCGTCTTACCGGCGCCGTTATGACCGAGCAGGGCGCAGACCGAACCGGTGGGAACTGAGAAGGTCACGTCCTGCAATGCGCGTATGTTCCCGTCGAACGTCTTGGCTACGCCATTTAGCTCGATCACGAGTAGAGATAATACGGTCAGTTAGACGGGTGTTGAACAGGAACCCGGCAGCCGCCATCGCCGATCAGCCAACACGCCGCAAGCGGGCGAAATCCTCCACACGATCAGCGGCGGTCGCAACACTTTCGGCGGGTTTGGTCATCCGGGTGGCGATCTCGCGGGCCCGGGCGACGTATTGCGGGGCGAGGATGGTGCGCAGATCCGCGACCAGCGATTTCTCGGTAGTGGTCGAAAAGCGCCGAGCGGTGCCCACCTTCAGCCGTTTGACCGCAGCTCCCCATACCACCTGAACGTCCGCCATCCAGAGGATCAACGTGGGGACTCCGGCGCGCAGGCCCGCGGCCGTGGTGCCCGCGCCACCGTGGTGCACGACCGCGCGGCAGGCCGGAAAGATGGTCGCGTAATTCATCGTGCCCACTACCTTGACGTGGTCGAAATGCAGGGACGTCGCTGAAATCAGTTGCGGCGGCGCAAACTAACGCCCGCTCGCCTAACTGCGCGCAGGCAGCGCTGATCATGGCGATCGTGTCGGCAGCAGATTCGACCGGAATGCTGCCAAACCCAAAGCAAATCGGCGGTGTTCCTGCGGCAATCCACGACGCGACCTCGTCATCGGCATCCGTCGGCGACTCCAGCGTCAGCGTGCCGACAAACGGCCTTTGGGGCGGCTTCCGCCCGTTCCACTTCGCCCATTCGGCTGCCAGCCCGGGAAAGCACACCTCGTCATAGGCCTGGATTTCCAGCGATCCGCGTTCTGCGATCCGTCGCGGCGCGGGGCCGGTGGCCTTCGGTAGGCCCAGTTCACGGCGCTGCGCGTCCTCGACCTTTTTCACCCCGCGCGAAACCAGCCACTCGTACACCGTCATCGCCGAGCGGATCAACGGCGCCGGCAGCGTCGGAACGACGTGGCCGTTGACCCGTATCGGGAACCAGAGCAGCGTGGCCAACGGAATGTCGCGATACTCCGCGACGTTGGCAGCGAGTTCTTGGTAACTCATGCCGGTGAGTAGCAGGTCGGCCCCGTCCGCCAGCGAGGTCAGCATCGTGCTCATCTCCCCCCAGCACTGGGTGCCGGGCTCCCGAGATTCGCGGAACAACCGGATCACGTCCCGGATCCTCCAGAAGTTGCGGAAGAAGTACGCCCAGAAGTTGCGCGTCGCTTCCAGCCACGCCTGGATATCCGGCCCGTAGGCGACCGCCGCAAGCCCAGCCGCCTCGGCGAAGCCGACCAGGTCAGGCGGGACGGCCATGCGCACGTCGTGCCCTCGGCGCAGCAGCTCACGACCGACAGCGACGCCGGGCTCGACATCGCCGCGAGTTCCATAGAACGCCAGCACAAATTTCATCGCGTGATCCTGGCCCCTAGGCCCAAGTTCCACGGCGCCGGTGAGCATTGCGAGGGCCTCGAGGGCCAGCTTCACGAGGGACGGCAGCATGAGCCGGTTGAGCTTGAGGTAGCGGTCGGAAATCCTCGAACGCCGTCCGGAAACCGTGTTCGCTCGCCCGATACGCCTCGAAAACGCGATCCAGCGCAGACCCATCCCAGGGCTCGTCCCGCGCGGCCGCGCCAGCGCTTCGTAGACCACGGACATCCAGTCTGTACCGAAGGGCTCTGGCACCGGGCCGCCGTATCGATGGTGCCGAAGATCCGGTGTGAGAAACTCCTCGATCGCGCCCTCGTCCCGGGTGTTGAGATCGATCTCGAGCGCCGCAGAAATCCGCTTTACTTCCCGGCGCCAGTCCTCCAGGAGGTTGGCGTACTCGACGAACACGCGCGGCACGCCGCGAGTGTCTCTCTCGGCCAGCAGAGTGTATTTCAGCCACCAGGCACTCGTGAGCTCCGGCGAGGCTTGAACGTAATTCTGACGGGCAGCGCGTTTTTCAAGCGACGCGATGACCTCCTGCGGGTGGCGCACCGCGATCACGGCCGCGATGTCGAATCCGGCCAGACGCGCCGCCTCGAACCAGATGCCAGACACCGCCGTTAGCTTCGGTTCCTTGATGACCACGAGCGGCGCGGCCGGCAACGTGGTCAGAAACGCCTTGATCTTGGCGATGTCGGCGGCGTTCTCTTTGGCGTCGAACGCACCTTCCTCCTGCATGCCGCAGTGTCAGGTCGTACCCGGAGCTGCCGTGGCGGCGCAGGATCGCTTCGTTGAGATGGATGGCCGCGCGCGGCTCCCAACAGCCACGCGGATTCTCCGCGGTGGCGCCCAACAGCCCGGCCGGGAGCGCAGCACCGCACAGCGAGAGAACCCGCGTAAGCGCCGACGTTCCGGACCGGCCAAAGCCCAGCGCACGAACAGAGCTCCGAGCGGGCTTCGCGGCAATGCGTCGGCTGTTAGTCATGGCGTCGGCTACTCTACATGCGATGAATTGGTCGACCCTACCAAGGGCCACGCCGTCCGGGCGATATCCGCCGTGACCAGTCGCGCTCCACAGGGCGTCACGGGCGAATCGATCCTGTCGTCGGAGGCTGATCAGTGCCAGTCCGGATACGTCCCGCACGTGCATCCTTAAACGCCGCGCATCCAACGGTGATGCGCGGCCGGACGATCGGCTCGCGTTGGTGGACCAAGCCTTCTTTGCGGGGCATCGCGCCGCCGGCCAGAAGGAAGTCATGCAGGTCGTGTGGGTTTATGAGCACGCTATCGACTTCGATGGGCTGAGGCGTTTTCACCACAATCTCGGTTACGGGTTGTTGGGACGGCGCATCGAGCGTTCACCGCTGCCGTTCGCCCGGCATCGGTGGGTCTTAGATCGGGGGCCGTCGGACATCGATATCGCCGAGTGCGCCCGTCCACGCGCTGAACTCAGCGACTGGGCTGATGAACGCTCACAACTGCCTGTTGATCCGGAATGGGGGCCCGGCTGGCATCTCGGCGTCCTTCCCCTTACGGACGGCTCGACCGCGGTCAGCCTGGTGGCTTCCCACTACCTGCTCGACGGCATCGGGCTTATCGTCGCGCTAGTTGAGGCGATCCTGGGCAACACGCGCGATCTTGGCTACCCACCGCCGCGTTCACGCACTCGACTGCGCGCGGTGGTTCAGGATGCCCGCCAAACAGCCCGGGACGCACCTGAGGTTGCCCGGGCGCTTGTCGCGGCGGCAAAACTGGCCCGCCGTCGCCGGCACGATAGCTGCCCGATCACCGGCATCGCGACCCGTCGCCCTCCGTGGAGGCGACGGCGATGACCCTGTCATCGTGCCCGGTATCACGATCTGCATCGACCTGGATGATTGGGATGCCCGTGCGAAGGCTCTTGGCGGAACGAGTAACACGCTGGCCGCCGGGTTGACCGCGAAACTCGGGGAGCGCATGGGGCGCCGACGTGCACGGTGACGGCGCCGTCACCGTGCAACTCGTAGTGAGCGACCGCACCGAGGGCGATACGCGTGCGATCGCAGTGTCCTTTGCCCGCGTCAGCGTCGACCCGACGCGGGTAACGACGGATCTGCGTGACGCCCGCGCCGCCATCAAGCAGGCGCTGGAAGACTCTGCGGGAAACGCCAGATGAGTCAGTCGCAGCTCGCTCCGCTCACCCCGTTCACGCCGAAACGGACGTGGAAACGGGTAGTCGATGCGGCGTTCGCCGACCCCGATCGCCCGGTGGTTTGTTCTAACCTCGGCGACGTCGGCTCGGTGGTGGCCTCGCTCGATGGCACCCACTGCGAGTACGCCTTCGCACGAGGGACGAGGCAACACGTAACGCGACAGTGGCTTGAGCGAACAGGCGGGCAAATGCAGCTGCTGTCTTTCCGCACGCCGGTGCGGTCGGCAAGATTTTCATCCACGTCCTCGCCTACCAACCGGGCGCCGAGAACACGAAGCCCGCTTTGCGTGAGCTGGCTGCGCGCACGCTGGCTGAGTTCGACCTGACTGGGCAGATCGACTAACGAATCGTCCCCGTGCGGCCTGAGCTACAGTTCCTCGGCGTCGATGGCTTTCTTGACTTCCTGCGCGTGCGCCACCTGCTGTGCGGTGTAGCCGATGAGCAGCGCCACCCCGCAGAGCAGGATGACCACCCCGGCCAGCCACAGCAGGCCGTAGGTGTAGCCGTGGTCCAGCGCATGCAACTGGGCGGCGTTCATGGCCTTCGCCGGCCCGCTGGTGCCGCCTAGGTGCAGCGTGCGCGACGTGATGGCGACCTGGATGACGACCAGCACAAACGGCCCGCCGAGGCTCTGCAGCATCACCGCGATCGCCGAGGCGGGCCCGATGCGGTCGACGCCGACGCTGGCGAACAACGATAGCCCGAGCGGGACGTTGATCATGCCGAGACCGATAGCGCCGACGACCATAGGCAGCACCAGGTTCGGGAAGTACGGGATGCCGCCGTGGAGCGTCGAGACGTACAGCGTCGAGCCCAGCAACAGGATGCCGCCGGCAATCACCATCACCCGCGGCGAGAACCACATCACCAGCCGCGACGACGCGGCCGTCCCGATGGCCATCGCGATGGCGAACGGGATGAAGCCGATAGCTGCGCGCAGCGGACTGTAGCCCATGATGTTCTGCACATACATGGCGAGCAGCACGGTCACTCGTGAAGCCGATCCCACGGACCAAGAACATGGCCGCGAACGTGGCCAGCCGGTTGCGGTCGGAGAACAGGCTGAACGGCACGATCGGGTTCTCGGCCGTGCGCTCCACCACGAGAAACGCCACGAAAGCGGTCATGGCCACCAGACCTGGACCGATCGTGGTGGCCGACAGCCAGCCCTTCTCCGGCCCCATCGACAAGCCGAAAACCGCAGCGGTACAGATCAACGTGGCCAGCACCGCCCCAGTGGCGTCGAGCCTCGTTCGCTCCTTCTGGGTTTCGGACAGCATGGTGCGGGCCAGGTAGATCACCAGCAGCCCGATCGGCACGTTCACCAGAAACGCCAGCCGCCACGACACCCCGGTGAGCGCCCCGCCCACCACCAGGCCCAGCACCGCGCCGATAGCGCCCATCGCGCCGAACACCGCCGTCGCCGCATTGCGTGCCGGCCCCTTCGGGAACGTGGTCGCCACCAGCGCCATACAGGTCGGCACAACGATCGCGGCGGCCGCGCCGTGCAGCAGCCGGGCCAGAACGAGGGCGCCCCCGTCCCAGGCGATGCCGCAGATGGTCGAGGCGAAGGTGAACAGCGCGACCCCGGCGATCAAGGTGCGCTTGCGACCGATGGTGTCACCGAGGCGGCCGCCCAGCAGGATCAGGCCACCAAAGGTCAGCGCATAAGCGGTGATCACCCAGCTGCGCCCGGCATCCGACAGGCCCAGCTCGTTCTGGATCTTAGGAAGCGCGAAGACCGCGACGGGGCCATCCATCGCCGCCATCAGCTGTATGCCGCCGATCGCGGTAAGGACGGTGACGAACTGGCGAGACGGCAGCCGAATCGGGGAGTGCCTTCTGGTGTGGTGCAGCGTGGTTGGTCCGACGGGCGTCGGGGTCGCGCGTTCCGCGCGTTGTGTCGTCCAGTGAGGTAGCGCCCGCTCTGCGTCGTCGAGAGCCGCCATAGCGGGTCACCCTACAGTACGTGTGTACAGTAAGCGTGCGCTGCGTGGCCGCGCAGCAAAGTACTGAGCTGGCGGGAAACTCGATAGCCGTCGTAAGGAATTTTGTCGAAACCCTGGATCGACCCTGTTGGCCGTGAGTATGGTTTGATGCTGTTCGACTCATGTCGAACTAGACGGTCTGGAGAACGGATGAGCATCGATCCGTTGGACGACGACAATGGAAATTCTTCGTCTTGGTCAACGGGTGGAAGGTTAGGTGCGGATGGTCGAACCCGGTGTGCGCGATGTTGCGGAAGCCCTGCCCGATGTCGCCATAGCGGACCTCCGAGACGTCAGCCAACCGTCTGGCCGCGGAGTCCCTCTTCCGCGACCTGCTGGCCAACCCTCACTCGCGCCTCGAGCACCTCGAAAGAGCCATCGAAATCGGCGATTCGGGATTTTCGGCGTTTTGAGGCGGCTGTGGATTCCGTTGCTCATATTGGTGGTGATCGGCGCTGGAGGATTGACTGTGTCGCGGCTGCACGGCGTTTTCGGCTCTGAGAAACGCCCCGCGTATGCCGACACTCAAATCAACGACACCACGCCTTTCAACCCCAAGCAGTTGACGTACGAGATCTTCGGCCCCCCGGGGACGGTCGCGGACATCAGCTATTTCGACGTCAATGCCGACCCGCAGCGAGTCGAAGGGGCGCGCTTGCCGTGGTCGTTGACGTTCGCGACCACCGCGGCGACGGCCGTGGGAAGTGTCGTGGCGCAGGGCGATAGCGACAGCCTCGGCTGCCGCATCGTGGTGGACGGCGTGGTCAAAGCGGAGAAGATCACGCACGAAGTGAGCGCGTTTACCTCCTGCTTGCTGAAGGCCTCATGAGCAACCATCAGCTGCGCAACAGTCCGCCACTGGTAGCGCGGACGATCCGTCGACTGTCGGTGCCCATCATCTTGGCGTGGTTGGCGATCACCGTCATCGTGACGTATCGGCGTCCCCTCACTGGAGCAGGTCGAGGCAGAGCATTCGGTATCGCAGAATCCCGAAGATGCGCCGTCGTTCAAGGCGATGAATCGCATGGTTAAGGACTTCAAGGAAGCTAATTCCGACGGTGCCGCGATGGTCGTCTTGGAGGGTCAGCAACCCCTGGGCGACGATGCTCACCAGTACTACGACCGTTTGATTCGTCAGTTCCGAGACGATCCGAAGCATGTGCAGAACATCCACGGATTTCTGGGGGGATCCACTCACGGCGGGCGCCGCGCAAAGCGCCGATGGTAAGGCCGCGTACGTTCAATTGGACATCGCCGGTCGGCTGGGCCGGACCTTGGGGAACGAATCGGTCGAAGCCGTTCGGCACATCGTGGCGCGGATGCCACCGCCGCCGGGGGTCAAGGCATATGTCACCGGCCCGGCGGCGATCGCTGCGGATATGGCCCAGAGCGGCGACAGGACGGTCATCTTAATCACGGCGGTAAGCGTCGCAGTGATTTTCGGTATGTTGCTGCTCGTCTACCGTTCGGTTATCACGGTAATTCTTTTGTTGCTGATGGTCGGGATAGAATTGCAGGTCGCCCGAGGAATCGTCGCATTCCTCGGCCATCATCGGCATTATTGGTCTTAGCTACCTTCGTCGTTAATCTGCTGGTATCTATCGGCATCGCGGCCGGAACGGACTACGGGATATTTTTCATCGGGCGATATCAAGAGGCACGTCAGGCCGGCGAGGATCGGGAAACGGCCTACTACACCACATACCGCGGGGTCGCTAAGGTTGTCTTGGCCTCCGGTTCGACGATCGCCGGAGCGCTATTCTGCCTCAGCTTTACCCGGCTGCCCTCTTTCCAAGCCCTGGGCGTCCCTTGCGCGGTGGGCTATGTCGTCGCGGTCGCGGTGGCCCTCACGCTGGTTCCGGCAGTTATTGCCGTCGGCAGCCGATTTGGGCTGTTCGACCCCAAGCGCATGATAAGCGGCCATGGGTGGCGGCGGGTCGGCACGGCGATCGTTCGGTGGCCCGCACCTATTCTCGCCGCGACATTAGCAGTCGCGCTTATCGGGTTATTGACGCTGCCGGGATACAAACCCAGCTACAACGACCAGAAGTATATCCCTAAAGAATATCCCCGCCAATTTGGGATATGCGGCCGCAGAGCGACATTTTCCGCCGTCACGAATGATGATGCCCGAATTCCTCTTGGTCGAGGCCGATCACGATATGCGCAATCCGGCAGATTTTCTGGTATTGAACAAACTAGCCAAGGCCGTCTTCGCCGTTCCAGGCATTTCCAGTGTGCAGGCCATAACTCGGCCCACGGGAGCCCCGCATCGCGCACACGTCGATACCGTTTATGCTCAGCATGCACAGCGCCGCCATGCTGCAAAACATGTCGGTTCCAGAAAGACCGCATGAACGACCTGCTCAAGCAGGCCGACGATATGGTCGAAAACGATCAACATAATGCAGCGCATGTATGGCCTGATGCAACAGATGGCCGCCACGACTCATCGACATGGTCGGCAAAACGCACGACATGGAGACGGTCACTGACGAGTTGCGGGATCACATTTCGGATTTCGAGGATTTCTGGAGGCCGATCCGCAGTTATTTTTACTGGGAAAAGCACTGCTTCGACATTCCCATTTGCTGGTCGCTGAGATCCATATTCGACACGCTCGACGGTATTGACGATGATTACCGAAAAGATGCACGATCTGCTGGCAGACCTCGATCAGCTAGACGTGCTCATGCCGCAATTGCTCGCCCAGTTCCCGCCGATGATCGCGATCATGCAGAGCATGCGGACCATGATGCTGACCATGCACAGCACCATGTCCGGGATCTTCGGCCAGATGGACGACACGAGCAGCGACACGGCAGCCATGGGGAAGGCGTTCGACGCCGCCAAAGACGACGACTCCTTCTACCTGCCGCCGGAGATTTTCAAGAATCAAGGACTTCCAGCGCGTCATGAAAGTGTTCTTGTCGCCGGACGGGAAGGCCGTCCGTATGCTCATTACGCAAAGCGGCGATCCCGCGACGCCTGAGGGCATCTCGCGGGTCGAGCCGATAAAATCCGCGGCCGAGGAGGCGCTCAAGGGAACTCCGCTAGAAGACGCCAAGATCTACCTCAGCCGGCACCGCAGCGATGGTGAAAGACATGGTGGACGGCTCCAAATACGATCTATTGATCGCGGGAGTCGCTGCGCTCTGCCTTATTTTCATCATCATGCTGATCATGACGCGAAGTTTTATTGCCGCCCTGGTTATCGTGGGTACGGTAGCGCTTTCGCTGGGCGCGTCCTTCGGGCTGTCCGTGCTCGTCTGGCAGTATCTTCTCGGCATACAAATACACTGGGTAGTGCTGGCGATATCGGTGATCGTCCTTTTGGCGGTGGGGTCTGACTACAATTTGCTGCTGGTATCCCGGATGAAAGAGGAAATAGGCGCCGGGATAAACACGGGCATCATTCGTGCGATGGGCGGTACCGGCAAGGTCGTGACGAACGCGGGCCTGGTGTTCGCCTTCACCATGGCGTCCATGGTGGTCAGCGACCTGCGCACGATCGGTCAGATCGGTACCACCATCGGCCTCGGTCTGCTGTTCGACACGCTGGTCGTGCGTGCGTTCATGACGCCGTCGATCGCCGCGCTGCTGGGACGCTGGTTCTGGTGGCCGCAACGAGTGCGCCCCCGCCCCGCCAGCGCCCTACTTCGGCCAGTCGGCCCCCGTCCGGTGGTTCGTGCCTTGTTGCTGAGAGAGCAAGCGGAAGTGACGGATTTCCGGTTCACGACGGGACCATGCCGCGGGGGAGTCTCAGCGGCAGATCGTTGTAGGTCACGATGCCCGGCGCAGGCCGCATGAGCACCGAACGCTCCCAGCCGCCCTTCATGGCGCGGGCAATCTACAGGTTTCCGCTGCTCGTCATCCTGGCCTGGGTGGCGCTGACTCTGATTGTGACTCTGGCAGTTCCATCGCTGGAGCAAGTCGGGCAAGAGCATTCCGTATCAGTGGCTCCCAAAGGCGCGCCGTCGGTGCAGGCCATGATGCGCATGGGCAAGGACTTCAAAGAATCCGATTCGGACAGTTCCGCGATGATCGTGCTGGAGGGGCAGCAACCGCTCGGGGACGATGCTCGCAACTACTATGCCGGATTGGTTCGTGAGTTACGAGACGATCCGAAGCATGTGCAGCATGTGCAGGATTTATGGGGAGATCGACTCACGGCGGCGGGCGCGCAAAGCCCCGATGGTAAGGCCGCATATGTGCAATTGAATCTGGCCGGCAACCAAGGCACGACCTTGGGGGAGGAATCCCTGGCGGCGGTCCGGAATATCGTCGAGCGGACGCCGCCGCCTCCCGGGGTCAAGGTCTATGTCACCGGCGCGGCACCGCTCATCTCGGATATGCAGCACAGTGCGAATAACTCCATTCTGAAGATCACCGTGGTAGCCGCCGCGATAATCTTCACGATGCTGCTCCTGGTCTACCGTTCGATCATCACCGTCGTTCTGCTGTTGCTCACGGTTGGGATCGAATTGGGGATGGCCCGGGGAATCGTCGCGTTTATCGGCCATAACAATATTCTCGTACTGTCGATGTATGCCATTAATCTGCTGATGTCCCTCGCGATGGCGGCCGGAACCGATTACGGGATATTCTTCTTCGGTCGGTATCAAGAGGCGCGTCAGGCCGGCGAGGACCCGGAAACGGCCTACTACACCACATACCGCGGGGTCGCTAAGGTTGTCTTGGCCTCCGGTTTGACGATCGCCGGGGCGATCTTCTGTCTGAGCTTTACCCGGATGCCCTACTTCCAGACCATGGGCGTCCCGTGCGCAGTGGGCATGCTCGTCACGGTCGCGGTCGCGCTGACGCTGGTTCCGGCAGTTATTGCCGTCGGCGGCCGCTTCGGGCTGTTCGACCCCAAGCGCAGGATCGGAGTTCATGGATGGCGCCGGGTCGGCACCGCGATTGTCCGCTGGCCCGTGCCCATTACTGGCTGCCGCTTGCGCGATCGCGCTGCTCGGTCTACTGACACTGCCGGGCTATAAAACGAGCTACAACGGCCGGCTCTATATCCCCAAAGACGTTCCAGCCAATTTGGGGTATGCGGCCGCTGATCGTCATTTCTCCCAGGCGCGAATGATGCCGGAAGTTCTGTTGATCGAGTCCGATCACGATATGCGCAATCCGGCGGATTTTCTCGTGTTGAACAAACTAGCCAAGGGAGTTTTCCGGGTTCCAGGAATTTCGCGGGTGCAGGGCATAACCCGGCCCGAGGGAACCCCGATCGAACACACGTCGATACCGTTTCTGCTCAGCATGCAAAACGCTACCCAGCTGCAAAACATGGCGTATATGAAAGCCCGCATGAACGACTACTCACGCAGGCCGACGAGATGGCGAAGAAGATCAACATAATGCAGCGCACGTATGCCCTGACGCAGGAGGTGAACGACGCGACTCATCACTCGATTGTTGTGACGAAGGAACTCGTTACTGTCACCGATGAATTGCGGGATCACGTTGCGGATTTTGAGGATACCTGGAGGCCGATCCGCAGTTACTTCTACTGGGAAAAGCATTGCTACGACATTCCCATCTGCTGGTCGCTGAGATCCGTATTCGATACACTCGACGGTGTTGACGAACTTACCGAGAAAATGCATGAACTCGTCAAAGACCTCGATCAAATGGATGTGATCATGCCGCAGCTGCTCGCCCAGTTCCCGCCAATGATCGCGATCATGCAGTCGTCGCGCACGATGATGCTGACGATGCACAGCACCATGTCCGGGGACCTTCAGCGAGATGGACAACGCGAACCAGAACGCCACCGCCATGGGGCAGGCGTTCGACGCCGCCAAGAACGACGATTCCTTCTATCTGCCGCCGGAGGTTTTCAAGAACCCGGACTTCCAGCGCGCAATGAAATCCTTCCTGTCTCCGGACGGGAAGGCGGCGCGATTCATCATTTCCCAGCGGGGCGATCCCGCGACGCCCGCGGCAATTTCGCGTATCGACCGGATAAAGACGGCGGCCGAGGAGGCTCTCAAGGGGACACCGCTGGCGAACGCCAAGATCTATATCGGCGGGGCTGCGGCGACCTATAAGGACTGGCGAGACGGCTCCAAATACGATCTCTTGATCGCGGGAGTCGGTGCGCTCTGCCTTATTTTCATCATCATGCTGATCATCACGCGAAGCTTTGTGGCCGCACTAGTTATCGTGGGTACGGTGGCACTTTCGTTGGGCGCATCGTTTGGCCTGTCGGTGCTGATCTGGCAGTATATTCTGGGCATCGAATTGTTCTGGATGGTACTTCCGATGTCTGTGATCATCCTTTTGGCGGTGGGGTCTGACTATAACCTGTTGTTGGTATCCCGGTTCAAAGAAGAAATCGCCGCCGGCATAAACACGGGCATCATCCGCGCGATGGGCGGTACCGGCAAGGTCGTGACGACCGCGGGCTGGTGTTCGCTTTCACCATGGCCTCGATGGCGGTCAGTGAGCTGCGGGTTATCGGCCAGATCGGTAGCACCATCGGCCTCGGTCTGTTGTTCGACACTTTGATCGTGCGCTCGTTCATGACGCCGTCGATCGCCGCGTTGCTGGGACGCTGGTTCTGGTGGCCGCAAAGGTGCGCCCGCGCCCGGCCAGTTACCTACTTCGGCCGTATGCCCCCCGTCCGGTGGTTCGCGCCTTGTTGCTGAGAGAGCAGCCGGTAAGCGGCGGCTTTCCGGTTCAGGACGCGCCGACGCCGCGGACACGTGTCGCCCACGGGCGTCGGCGCCAGCCGCACGGCTTCGCCGAACACGGCTATCACGGGCAAGTCAGGGTGCCCGATCGATTTGCCGAAACCCACCGGCGTCCACCGGCGGCTCGGTAGCCGGTGTGCAATCAGTTGGAAGGAAACCACAAATGATCAAACTGTCGTTGACCAGATTGGCTGTCGCGGTTGGCGGTCTGGCATTGTCGTTGACCGCTGCGGCCGGGGTCGCGTCCGCGGATCCTGACCTGGGTCCGATCGTCAACACCACGTGCAACTACTCGCAGGTGATGGCGGCGCTCAACGCGCAAGATCCGGCGGCTGCCGCGCAATTCAACGCATCGCCGCTGGCACAGTCCTCTTTGCGTCAGTTCATCCTCTCACCGCCAAGTCGACGTATGGCGATGGCCCAGCAGATTGCCGGCTCGCCAGGGGCTGAGCAGTACTTTGGACTGATCCAACAGGTCGCCGCTACCTGCCACAACTACTGAGGCCATTCCCGCCGAAGTCGGTTGTCTAGTGGCGCTTTCCGCCACTCCCCAATGGGTTGCGACACGGTCACGGATAGATACCTATTAATACCTCACCAGTCACAGCTGACTCATCGACAACTATCGTCACATGAGCCAACTGCGGACGTCAATGCGACGGCTCGCCCCTCGAAAGGTGGGACATGTCGGCGATTCGTCGAATCGTTTCAATATCGGTGGCGTCGGCGACCGCTATCGGGCTCGTGATGCCGATCGGCCTCGCGCCGCCGGCGATCGCCGTACCGTGCGACGCGCCCGAAGCGAACGTTCCGCCGCCTGCCGCACATGCCGGAGATGCCCGCGCCCGCGCCGGTCGTTGCGCCACCAACGGGGCGCCGGCCTCGAGGTACCAATGACCATGCGCCCCTTCCGAAATTGGGTCCGCTGATCCAGTCCTTCGGCTCCCTCCTCAAACCTCTGACCCGAAATCCCGCGCAGCTGCAGGCGGCGGTGACGCCGGGACCCACTCCGCCCGGCGCGGCCATCCCACAGTCGCCGAACGCCAATCAGGCGGTTCCGCAGGCCGTGCCGGCGCCTCCGCCTCCGCCTCCGCCGGCCGCGGTTGCAGGTGCCCCGACATCGCTGGTCGACTTCGTCACCGGACCCAACAGCCCCAACCACACCCTGGAACGGTTCGGTATCTCCGGAACCGACCTCGGGATCCCCTGGGACAACGGCGATCCCGCTAACCGCCAGGTCCTGATGGCCTTCGGTGACACCTTCGGCTATTGCAGCGTGCACGGCCAGCAATGGCGGTACAACGTCCTCTTCCGCAGTCAAGACCGCGACTTGTCGCACGGACTCCACGTGGCCGACGGGGTGCCGAACAACCCATACTCCGGTTCGCCGGTATGGGCGCCCGGGCTTTCCAAGCAAGTCCTCAACAGTATCCACAAGGCGGCGCACGAGACCGGAATCATCCCGACCTCTGCGATGTCGCTCGGCAGAACGCAATACATGAGCTTCATGTCCATCAGGAACTGGGGCCGCGACGGCGATTGGTCGACAAACTACTCGGGAATCGCGAGATCCGTTGACAACGGCCAAAGCTGGGGTATCTTCCCCGGCACCATTCGGCTGGCCGCAGCGGACACCGTCCCGGGAGGCCACTACTTCCCCGGAAATGAGAACTTCCAGATGGGCGCGTTCATGAAGGGGAAGGACGGCTACCTCTACTCTTTCGGCACCCCGTCTGGACGCGGCGGCCCGGCGTTCCTGTCGCGAGTCCCCCCGGGCCAACTGCCCGACCTGACCAAGTACCAGTACTGGAACGGCGAAGGCAAGGGCTGGGTCGCCAGGGATCCGAGTGCGGCGACGCCGATATTCCCCGGGCCGGTGGGCGAAATGTCAGCGCAGTACAACGACTATCTCAAGCAATACCTGGTGCTCTACACCAACGGTGGCAGCAATGATGTGGTGGCGCGGACTGCGCCGTCTCCGGAAGGGCCCTGGAGTCCCGAACAGCCACTGGTGTCGTCATTCTCGATGCCCGGCGGCATCTATGCGCCGATGATCCATCCCTGGTCGTCGGGCAAAGACTTGTACTTCAACCTGTCGCTGTGGTCGGCATACGACGTGATGTTGATGCATACCGTGCTGCCCTAACTTCAGCGCTACGACGTCGCGCCGGTCAAGCGGAAGCTCATGTCCACCGTGGTTCCCGACGGGGTGCAGTCCATCTCGAGCCAGTCGCTGACCGCGCGGATCAGCAGTAGGCCGCGGCCGCGAACACCGGGATCGGCAGGCGCGGCCTTCCAGGAACCTTTGTCGATGATCCTCAGATGCACTCGGGCGCCGTCGTTTTCGCCCTCAATCCGAACCCTGTCCGGGTCATGCCCGCGGTAGGCGTGCTCGATACTGTTGGCGGCTGCCTCGTTGACAGCCAAGACGATGTCGGCGACGGTCTCCTCCGGAACCGCGGCGGCCCGCAGCCACGCGGCGAGCCGATGCCGGATATCGCTTAATTGGTCAGCCGCAGCGGGCTTTTCAATCGTCAATGGCGCATAGGGTTGGCGGTAGACGACAATCGCGATGTCATCATCGTATCCGGTCGGCGGCGCCATCTCGCTGAGCACCGCATCCGCGACGGCATCGACAGGCAGGTGCAGCCCGTCGGCGACCGTCGCTCTCACCCGCGCAATCCCGTCGTCGATCGACACCTCACGCCGCTCAACCAGGCCGTCGGTATACAGCATCAACGTCGAGCCGGGCGGCAGGACCACCGACGACTGCGGGCGAGGACCCTTGCGGTGCACGACAAGTGGCACTGAGCGAGCGTCGGACAGCAGCGTCGGCTCGGACTGCGGCGCAGCCAGTACAGCAGGCAGGTGGCCGGCGCAGCTGTAACAGAATTCACCGGATACGGTATCGAGGATCGCGAGAAAAACGGTGGTGCAGAAGGCATCCGGAATCAGCTGAGCCACGGCGTCGAGCTCTTCGAGCAACTTGGCCGGCTCGGCGCCGGTGAGTAGCAGCGCCCGCGCGGAACTGCGAAGCTGGCCCATGACCGCCGCGGCGGAAAGGCCACGTCCCACGCAGTCCCCGACGATGATGCCGATCCGGTGCTCGCCGACCCGCAGCACGTCATACCAGTCGCCACCGATCTCCAGCGGCGGGACTGCGGGTTCGTAGCGGACCGCAAATCCGGGCGGAAGTTCGGTGGGCGCCAGCATCGCGTGCTGCAATGTCAGCGAGGTTTCACGCGCGGTCTCGAATTGGCGCACGTGCTGTATCGCCAAGCCGAGATGGCCGACGAGCACGGTGACCAGCAGCCGATCTTCGGCGCTGACCCGGCGCGGCACCCGAAGCTCCAGCCACAATGCGACGTCGCCGCCGCCGGTGAGGACCGCGACGATTCCACGTGCGGTGCCCGGGTTGTCCGGCCATTCGATCGGCTGCACCGTGAGCGGCAATTGATGGCGGGCCTGCTCGAATATCTGACGTAGCACCGGATCGATTTGCCGCCAAGGCAATGCGGCTTTTTCGCCGGCCACCTGGATCGTCGGGTCACCGCCGTTGAGCGGCCAGACCGCGGCCACCACCCGGTGCACGTCGAGCGCCAGGCGGCACTCGTCGAGGGTGATCGACAGCACCTCGGCCACGCTCTTGGCCACGCCGACCGCAGTGGCCAGGCGTAGTACCGCGCTTTCCCGCGCCGCGAAAGCCCGCTCGGCGGTGATGTCGCGAATCGTCCCGACGTACACGTCGTCGTCGGCGACGTCTGCGGTGACTCTATTGATGTTGACTGTTACCCAGACCAGCCGGCCGTCTAGATGCCGAATCGGTGTCTCGTACTGGACGTGGTTCTCCTGGTTGAGCCGCAACTGTTGTAGATGCGCCGCTTTCCGGTCGACCAGCCACGGGTGCGGCCATCGGTAGGGAACATTGTGGGCCGGATAGCCGGTGATTTTGGTGAATGCCTCATTGACTTCGGTGACCGTTCCTTCGTGATTGGCGACGAAGAAGCCCTCCTGCAGCGAATTCACCAATGCGCTGCGGAATTCATCCCGGTCCGCCAAATCTTCGGCGCGCGCTCGTTGTTCTTCGTAACGCCTTGTCCCGTCGAGAAATCCGCGGGTCGCGACATCCAGCGGGGCCAGCGTCTGCAGTAAAAAACCCAGCGCCGCCACCAGGTCGACGCCGGCCGAACTCTGCGTCATCTCGTGGACCAGCCAGGAGTGGTTCTCGATGATGTCGAGCATGCTGATGTCTTCTTGCAGGGCCCGGCGTCCAAGCTCATGACCAACGACGAGGTCTTCCTCGCCGCGCGCCTCCAGGTAGGTACGCAGGGCGACGGCGTAACTGACGTGGAAGTCGCCGGGCTCACTCATCGGCGCCACGTCATCCCGACGCGCCTCGGTGACGCGCGGCGAGCACCAACGCGTCATCGTTGTCCTTGGCGTGCCCACGCAAGATCTGCTCGGCGATCGCCAACGACGTTGCAGAGAAGTCGATGTCGTCCAGGTGGTTCTCGGCGATCCCGTCGCTGGCAATAACGAGCAGGTCGCCGGGTCGGATCGGGACTTCCTGTGGCGTCAGCGCTTCGGGTATGCGGTAGCCGACGATGCCGCCGGCGAGACGAGCGGAAGACCGCACCTCGACACCGGCTGGGCGCTTGGCGACGAGATCGGCGGTAACGTTGCCGACGCCGACCCAACTGAGCTTATCGGATCGAAAGTCGATGTGTGCCAACGTCATAGCTACACCCCTGGTACCTGACAGGGCGCGGTGACAGCGTTGGATCAGGGTGTCGAGCGGCTCGTCAGGGGCGGACCGGAGCACTTCGACACCGCACTTCGCGGCCTCGGCGGCTTCGGCACCGTGGCCGAGACCGTCCAGCACAGCGATGAGGGCGCCGGTACCGTTCACGTCGACCGCGAGCAGCCGGTCGCCGCAGACGTTTTCGCCCGGCCGCGGCCGCGACTTAGCCGCCCACTCGATCGGACCCAGCCAACCGTGCTCAACCATTACGCGGAATCCACTTCCACATCTCGATAACCGTCCCCTGACCCGGTGTGGACTCCACGATCATGCGGTCCATCAGCCGACGTGCACCGGGCAAGCCGAGGCCCAGGCCGCGCCCGGTCGAAAAGCCGTCCTCCATAGCCCTTTCGATGTTGGCGATACCAGGACCGTCGTCTTCGGCGCGCACCACCAGCGCCTCCCTGCCCTCCCGGTCTTGGACCCCAACCCGAATCGTCCCGTAACCGGCATAGCTGGTGATGTTGCGGGCGACTTCCGAGATCGCCGTCGCGATCATCGTGACATCGGTCAGCGAGAAACCGAGCTTGCGGGCTAGCTGATGGCCCGCCTGCCGCGCGGCGACGATGTCGTCGGGGTTGCCGACATCGACGACGACATCATCCCCCACCGTCGAGTCCGATCGACTTTCCCAGCCCCAGTTGTTTATTCAGCAGCGCGAGACCCTCTTCGAGGTCCAGCGCGGTGTACATGTCGTCGAACATCAACCCCAGCTGGACCATCGCGAACGCGACCTCCGGCTGCAGGCCGACGATCACGGTGTCCGCGCCGCGTAGCCGCGTCATGTGCGCGATCGTGCGCAGCGACCGGGCGGCGAACGAGTCCATGACATCAATGGCGGTGACGTCGACGATGATGCCCTGAGCGCGGTAGCGGCTGACCCGCTCCATCAGGTCGTAGCGCAGCCGCTCGGTGTCGGAGTCGGTCAGCGCCGCCTGCACCGACGCAATGAGGATGGGGCCCTGCTTCAGGATCGGTACTGGCATGGCGCGCTCGTATTAGCTCTCAATGGAGTCTTTGTTATCCGCCCGTTTCGCCGGTGCGAGCTGACCTCGTAGCCCAGCAGACGTTCGGCTTCTTCGATACCGCCCTGCAGGTCACCGACGGCGTTCATCTTGGAAAGGTCCAGCCCGATCGTCACCAGGGTGAGCGCGATCTCCGACGACAGACCGGTGATGATCACGCTGGCGCCCATCAAGCCCGATGCGTCGACGGTCTGCACAAGGTGGTTGGCGACGGTCGAGTCGATGGTGGGCACACCGGTGATGTCGATGACGACGACCTTCGCCCGGTTGGCCCGAATAGCTCGCAACAGCTGCTCGGTGACCTGCCGGGCGCGCTGACTGTCCAGGACACCGATGATCGGCAAGATCAGCAATTGCTCGCGCACCTGCAGCACGGGCGTCGACAGCTCGCGGATGGCCTCCTGCTGCTGCCGGATGATGCGCTCGCGTTCCTGGACGAAACCGACGGCGACAGTGTTGGCGATGCGGTTAGCGGCGGGCTCGTAGGCGTCGAGCACCCGGTTCAGCAGGTCGAAGTCCGTCTGGTACTTCTCGAACAGTGAGCGGGCAAGCACGTCGCGCAGCAGCAGCACGATTCCGACGACCTCGTTGGTTTCAACGCCACGCGGAATAATGCGCTCAGACAAGTCGCGTGCGTAGTCTTGGAGCGCCTCGACGCTACCGGTCTCGAGCACCTCGACATAGCTGTCGTACACGGTCGTTGCCTCGGAGAAGATCTCCTCCGGCGACATCGCGGTGAGCAATTCGGCTTCGGTGATCCGGCGGGCCCATTCCTCGCGCAAAGCCGTACGGTTCTGGCGCAAGTGCTGCACGAGCTGTGGCAGCAGCAAACCCTCACTCGAGATCGCCGGCGCCTGATTGGCGACACCCACTCCCGACAAATCGATCGTGTGATCCGTCATTGAACCTCCCGGCTTGCCACACGCGGGCAGAAGTCCCGGGCCAAGAGTAACCGAGCCTCGCCGGAGGAGGAGTTGAAGTAATATTTCTGCCAGTTCGCGACGGCGGCACCGGGTCGGCACCAGGTCCGCCTGGCGCGATAGGACACCTGATTAAGGATGGCCGTTGTCAGCTGCGGACTCGATCACCACCTCGTTGGCTCACTGCGAAGGGGTCGCTGTGGTAAGCGTCGGTGGCGAAATCGATTTGAGCACCGCGCCGGCGTTCGAAGCGGCGATCGCCGGAGCGCTTGACGATGATCCGCCGGTTCTGGTCATTGAACTGTCCGAGGTGAGCTTTATGGCATCGGTAGGTCTTCGTATCCTGGCGGCCACCCACGAAAAGGTCGGCGAATCTGCTCAAGTCGCGATAGTGGCCAACAATCCGGCGACGAGCAGACCGATGGAGTTGACCGGCCTGGACAAAGTTCTTTCCTTGTACCCGACGCTGGACGACGCGTTGACCGCAGTAAGCATCGAGCCGGAGCCAAACAGCTAGATCGACCGCAGCACCTGACGGGCGATTGCGTACTTGTGCACTTCGGTCGGGCCGTCGTAGAGGCGGAAGGCCCGCATATCGGAGAAAATCATTCCGACGGGCGTCTCGTCGGAGATACCTATGCCGCCGAGTATCTGCACGCAGCGGTCGGCAACCTTGAAAAGCTCCTCTGACACATAGGCCTTGACCATCGAGCTTTCGTGGCGGCCGGTGCCCCGATCGCCCTTGTCCAACGTCCAGCACGCCCACCAGATCGCGAGCCGGCATTGCTGCAGCGCGATTTCGTTGTCGGCGATCATGAAACTCACGCCCTGGTGCTCACCGAGCGGCTTGCCGAAGGCGGTGCGTTCACGAGCGTGCCGCACTGCGATCGACTGGGCGCGCGACGCGGCGCCCAGCCAGCGCATGCAGTGTGTCAGCCGTGCCGGCGCCAACCGCAACTGTGCGTAGCGCAGTGCTTGACCGACCTCGCCGAGTACTGCTGACGACGGCAGTCGCAGGTCGGTGAACCGCACAACGCCGTGGCCTTCGACGTAGTTGCGGTCCATCGTGTTCATCACCCGCTCGAGCTCGATGCCCGGCGTTTCGCCGTCACACAGGAACAGCGTCGGTCCGCTGAGGTCTGGGCCGCCGTGCGGGTTGGGTACGACGCGGGCCATGATGATCCACGTCCGGGCGCCGTGCGCACCGGTGATCAACCACTTGCGCCCATTGATGACATAGTCGGCGCCGTCGAACACCGCCTCGGTGGTCAGCTGGTTGGGATCCGAACCGGCACCGCCGGGTTCGGTCATCGCGAACACCGATCGCTGCCGCCCGTCGATGACCGGGACCAGGAACTGCTCGACTTGCTCTGGATTGGCGATCTTGCCCAGCAGGAACATGTTGCCCTCGTCGGGTGCGGCGCAGTTGAGTGCGACCGGGCCCAATGTCGACCAGCCGGCCGCCTCGAACAACACGGCCTGCTCGCAGTGCGACGGCTCGCGGCCACCAAAACGCTTGGGCGCCTGGAATGTCAGCAGACCTGCCTGACGAGCCAGCTCGACCAGCTCGGCTCGCAGTCCGTCGTCGGGGCCGTGCCGAGTCAGGCGCGGATCCGTCTCGTAGGGCACGATCTGCTCGCTGACAAACATGCGGATCTCGTCGCGCAGCGCCGCGGTGTTGGCGGGAATCTCGAAATCGATCATGCGGTCTCCATCAGTGTCAGCGCCTGCTCGAACAGGTGCACCGTGGCCGCGTGCAGTAGTTCGCCGACTTCCCTGGGCGCCTTACCGGCGCACGCCCGCGCTTGCGTACCCTCGAGCACGATGCCGAGCTTGAAGCACGCCAGCACGGTATACCAGGTGATGTGGGACAGGTCGCGGGTGGTGTTGCGGGCATACTGCTCAACCAAATCGGAGGCGCTGGCCAGTCCGTCCTTTTCGAAGAGGGTGCCGCCGAACGCACTGGATGCGTCGGACTGTCGCCAGGTAGCCAGCAGCCAGCCCAGATCCAGCAGCGGGTCGCCGATGGTGCACATCTCCCAGTCGACGATGGCGACGACCTCAGGACCAGTCCGGGAGAACATCACGTTGGCGGCGTGGTAGTCGCCGTGCATGATCCCCGGCGTCCACACCGACGGCCGGCCTTGCTCGAGCCACTGGGCGACGTCGTGAACCCCGGGAATGTCGGGCCCGGGATAGTTTTCGAACTCCCGATACGATTCCAACTCTGAAAGCCAGCGCGGCACTTGGCGTTCCAGGAATCCCTCCGGCTTCCCGAAATCGCCGAGCCCGACCGCGATATAGTCGACGGCCCCCAGCTTGGCCAGCGCGTCGGCCATCGACAATCCCATTCGGAATCGCAGAGCCGGATCGCCGGCATGCAACGCGGGCAACTCTTCGCTGGCGTTGAACCCGTCGATCGGCTCCATCAGATAGAACACCGCGTCGCCGAGCACGCCGGTGTCGTCGCAGCTGGCGATCAGGTGCGGGTGCGGCACGTCGGTGCCGGCCAGCGCGGCCAGTACCTGAGTCTCGCGCATGATCGCCACGTTGCTGCGTGGGCGCAGATGCTTCGGCCCGCGCCGCAGTACGTATTGCCGGCCCGACCTGGTGAACCGCAGCATGATGTTTTGCGTCCCGCCGCTGATCTTGGAGATGTCCTCCAGCGGGCCATCGCCTAATCCCTGCTGCGACATCCACTCGGCCAGGGCACCCAGGGCTGTTACGTCCTCCACGTTGGATGAAGCTACCGTCCCCGGGCGGGCCTGGGTTGCGGAGGTCCTTTCAAGGCCTTGGTGTACTGCGCGGTGGCTGCAAAAGTATTCGGAGACAAAGATTTTCGAAAGTAGCGACGAGCCGATCGGCTCGATCAAGGTCGTGCTGCGACCTGCCTGAGAGGCCAGGCCTCTCAGGCACGAGGCGTAGTCTCCGGTGCTGGCCGCAGACGGAAGGAACGACCATGCCGCGAACCGACGACGATTCCTGGGACATCACCGAAAGTGTGGGGTCGACAGCGCTCGGGGTTGCTGCGGCTCGCGCCGCCGAAACCGAGAGCGAGAAACCACTCATCCACGACCCGTTCGCGCGGGCGTTTCTGGAGGCGGCCGGCGACGGCATGTGGAGCTTGATGGCAAATCCCGCCAAGTCTGCCGAACTGACCGGCCTCGAGCCGGACGTGCGGGCTCACATGCAGGTGATGATCGACTTCATGGCCGTGCGGACGGCGTTTTTCGACGAGTACTTCCTCAACGCCGCGGCATCCGGTGTTCGGCAGGTGGTGATTCTCGCGGCCGGTCTGGACGCGCGCGCGTGGCGGCTGCCATGGCCCGATGACACCACCGTGTACGAGCTGGATCAGGCCAAGGTTCTGGAGTTCAAGTCGACCACCCTGCGGCGACACGGTGCGCAGCCGACGTCAAGGCTGGTGAGTGTCGCTGTGGACCTGCGACAGGATTGGCCAACGGCCTTGCGAACAAGCGGGGTTTGACGTATCCAGCCCGACCGCGTGGTCGGCTGAGGGGCTGCTGCGGTATCTGCCTGCCCGCGCGCAGGATCTGCTGTTCGAGCGCATCGACGAGTTGAGTCCGTCCGGTAGTTGGCTGGCTGTCAATGCGCCCGCAACGAGCGCGCTGGATCCCGGGCTACTGGCCCGCCAGCGTGACCAATCGCAACGCTTCCGCGCCGCAGCGGCCCGGGTGCTCGACAGCGAGGTGCCCGACGTCGAAGAACTGTGGTACCCCGAGGAGCGCACCGACGTGGCCAATTGGCTGCGTGAACACGGTTGGGACGCGTCCGCGATCACAATGGGCGAGATGCTGACCCGGTACGAACGCAGCGTCCCTGGCAACGACATCCTGCCGCCAACCGAATTCGTCTCTGCGCAAAGGCTGTAACGCTGCGTGGGTTCTCGTTTCGATTGCACACCGGCGGGGTAGGCAGCGTGTTTCAGGACAAGCCGAGGAGATACCACGTGCACTTGCTGTTAGAGCATGAGCCGCCGCCACCGCACACCCCCAACCCGTAACGCCGGCAGAGCCGCCGGAGCGGCTGTCGCCTGCGGAGGAGCCGGAGCGGGTGACGCCAGCACCGTTCGAGCCGCCGGAATAGGCGTTACTTCTTCTAACGCTGGCTATTTCAGGCCGCACTGTTGGGCGTGTGTAGAACGACGATGTTTGAGCGCGTGAACGGGCGGGTATCACCGCTCAGCGTTTGCCTGACGGTTTCTGCTCCGACATTGATGGAGGCGAGGATGCGTGGCGGAGGTTTAATCAGTGCGGTTGTGGTGGTCTGGCTGGTGATCGGCGTGATAGCCGCATTTCAGCGGGACTACCTGAAGAACACGGACCAAAATTGTGCCTCTTTAGGCACCATCGCAGTCACCGTGCTCGTCGGTCCCCTGAATTACGCGGGTGTCAACCCAAAGGTGGCCAATTGTCATTTGCCGCAACCCAGTTCGATGCCCGCATTGGACATCGATCATCTGATTGGAATGGAGGCGTCATGATTGCCTTGGGCATCATCCTGCTGGTGTTGGGATATTTCCTCAAGGTGTACGTCCTGGAGACGATCGGCATCATCTTGCTGGTGATCGGTGCGGTGCTATGGGTTCTGGGCGCCGTTGGGCGCCCGGTCGCCGGCAGGCGCTACTGGTACTGACGCGAAACCCTCACGGAAACATCTGGAATGGAGTCATCATGATCATCCTCGGAATCATTCTGCTTGTCATCGGTTATCTGTTGCCGACTGTATCTGCTGACTTACCATCGGCTGGATACTGATAGTCATCGGTGCGATCCTGTGGATTCTTGGCGCGGTGGGCCGCCCGGTTGCCGGCCGCCGATATTGGTTTTAAGCGCAAAGCTGGAGCCTGGGCGGCTCACAGCAGGCACATAGGGTTGCCACAGCAGCGGCTCATCGCGCTGGGCATACTTTGAAGTTGTGAGCCAACCCCACGCACCCGTCGAACGTGTCGTCATGCGGCGTGCCGACGGGAACCCGATCAACGTGCTGGTGGTCGACGACGAAGCCGTCCTTGCCGAGATGGTGTCGATGGCACTGCGTTACGAGGGCTGGAACATCGCTACCGCCGGCGACGGCGCCTCGGCGGTGGAATCCGCCCGGTCGCAGCGGCCCGACGTGGTCGTCCTCGACGTGATGTTGCCCGATATGAGCGGGCTCGATGTGTTGCGCAAACTGCGCGAGCACAACCCGCAGTTGCCGGTGTTGTTGCTCACGGCCAAGGATGCGGTGGAAGACCGCATCGCCGGCCTCACCGCCGGCGGCGACGACTACGTCACCAAGCCGTTCAGCCTGGAAGAGGTGGTGTTACGGCTGCGGGCGCTGCTGCGGCGCACCGGTGTGACAACCGAGGACAGCGGCGCGCAGCTCGTCGTCGGCGACCTGGTGCTCAACGAGGACAGCCACGAGGTGACCCGGGCCGGTGAGCCGATCTCGTTGACGTCCACCGAGTTCGAGTTGTTGCGGTTCATGATGCGCAACGCCAAACGTGTGCTGAGCAAGGCGCAGATTTTGGACCGGGTATGGAGTTACGACTTCGGCGGCCGGTCCAACATCGTCGAGTTGTACATCTCGTATCTGCGCAAGAAAATCGACAACGGGCACGAGCCCATGATCCACACGCTGCGAGGCGCAGGCTATGTGCTCAAGCCGGCCCGCTAGTCATGGGCCGGACGTGGTCCCTGCGGCTGCGGCTGTTGATCGGACAGGTCGTGGTGCTCGCCATCGTGTGTGTCGGAATCGGCGCGGTGACCGAGCTCGCGTTGTACCGATATCTGGTGGGACAGCTCGACACTGAGCTGCAGGACGCCTCGCATCGCTCGGTGCGGATCCTCGGTGAGCCGCCCTCTGCGCCGTGGCGTCATCGTCTCCGGCCGTTCCCGCGCCCCGGCCCGGGCCCCGTCTTCCTCGATGCGCCGGGCCAGCCGGTGGGTATGGTCGCGGCCGTGGTCGGCCCGAGCGGGACGAGCGAGGCCGGATACCTGACCACGGCCGGCGGCCGGGCTGCGTTGAGTGACGATGCCAAGGCCCAATTGGTCGCGCTCCCGGTCAACCGCACGCCGGTCACCCGAAATCTCAACGGGCTGGGCCGGTATCGCGTTGTTGCTGCGCCCGCCCGGCAGGGCGGCGACACCATCGTCACCGGCCTGCCATTGTCGGAAGTCGACGCCACGATGATCCGCGTCCTGCTGATCTTCGCGGTCGTCATCGCGATCGGCGTGGCAGCCGCCACCACGGCGGGCATCGTGATCATCCGGCGAGCGCTGGCGCCGCTGCGCCGCGTCGCGCAGACCGCCGGCGAGGTCGTCGATCTGCCGCTGGACCGCGGCGAAGTCGCGCTGCCGGTGCGGGTCCTCCAGGAGGACGCCAACCCGCGCACCGAAGTCGGGCAGCTCGGCTCGGCGGTGAACCGGATGCTCGACCACATCGCGGCCGCATTGTCGACGCGGCAGGCCAGCGAGACCCGGGTACGCCAGTTCGTCGCCGACGCCAGTCATGAACTGCGCACCCCGCTGTCCGCGATCCGCGGCTACACCGAATTGGCACAACGAATGGGCGACGACAGCGATGCGGTCGCACATGCGATGCAACGCGTGCAATCCGAAACCGAGCGGATGACCCGCCTCGTCGAGGATCTGCTGCTGCTTGCTCGCTTGGACTCCGGGCGGCCACTGGAACGCGAACCGGTGGATCTGTCCCGGGTGGCCGTCGACGCAGTCAGCGATGCGCACGTCGCCGGGCCGGATCACCAGTGGGAGCTGGACTTACCCGCAGAGCCGGTGATGGTCTGCGGCGATGCGGCCCGGCTGCACCAGGTGGTGACCAACCTGCTGGCCAACGCGCGCGTCCATACCGGCCCGGGAACCGTCGTGACCACCCGGTTGGCGTCCGACGCGACACATGCCGTGCTGAGCGTGGTCGACAACGGGCCCGGAATTCCCGAGCAGTTGCAGACGGAGGTGTTCGAACGGTTCGCCCGCGGTGACACCTCCCGATCCCGGAAGGGCGGCAGCACGGGCCTGGGTCTGGCGATCGTGTCGGCGGTGGTCAAGGCCCATCACGGCACAATCGCGCTGAACAGCGCGCCGGGCCACACCGACTTCACGGTGCGCTTGCCGCTGGCGGCCGACGCATAGCGGTTGACCGCTCGCAGCACGAGCGCACACGACGACGGCGACGCCTTGGGGTGCGTCGCCGTCGTCTGGGTGTGGTTACCTCAGGAGTGCAGTCCTAGGGGCAGGTGACATCGATCTCGAAGGGCTTGTTCACCGGCTGCATCGGGTTGGACATGTCCACCCCGGTCGCGGTGCCGGAGATCTTGTACGTACTGCCGTCCTTCGTCGCGGTGGCGTTGCCCTGACCGGTGCCCGGGGTGTAGCCCAGCGTGACCCCATTGACGTTGCCCAGTCCGACCGACTTCACCGCGGGCGGGTTGGCGTCAGTGAGCACGGCGCCGATGCCGGTGGACGCCCCGCCGATGGCGATGTTGACGTTGCCGCCCATGGTGGTGCAGGCGACTGTGCCTTGCACGTTCTGGTCTTTGCCGTCGATGGTGACCTTGGCCGCGGATGAGCCGCTCGAGCCGGACGCCGATGCGCTTGTTTGACTCGAGGATGACCCGGTACTGCTCGTTGACGACTTGTTGCTCGAACATCCGGACAGGCCTACTACGACGATCGCCGTCGCTGCTGCAGCGACCGTGACTGAACGCTTCACTCGTGCTCCTTTGCCGTTGTGGCGGTCCACAGGGACTTCACAGACCGCTTTCGCAGTATGCAGCTTTACCGAACTGTGGGTATCGAATTCGCGAAAAATTCGTTCTAGCGGCCAGCACCCCACATCGGCATGAACAGAGGTTTGCTGGCGTCTCACCGATCGGGTGGTTCTGGTCCTGCGCGGGTGAATTGATGGCAGTCTCGGGTCGGTGGACCACAATCGCGGGCTTCCGCTGGACGACACAACCGATTTTGCCGACGCCGACCGCGGATTCATTGCCGCGCTGACACCCTGTGTCGTGACAGCCGCCGACGGGCGCGTGGTGTGGGATAACGACGCGTATTCGTTCATCACCGGGGACCCGCCGCCATCCGTGCATCCCAGTCTGTGGCGGCAGTCCATGCTGACCGCTAAGCAAGGTCTCTACGAGGTGGTGCCGGGTCTCTACCAGGTCCGCGGCTTGGATCTCTCCAACATCAGCTTCGTCGAGGGGGACACCGGTCTGATCGTCATCGACCCGCTGGTCTCCACCGAGGTGGCGGCCGCGGCGCTGCAGCTTTACCGCACACAGCGGGGTGATCGGCCCGTCGTCGCGGTGATTTACACCCACAGCCACGTGGACCATTTCGGCGGCGTGCTGGGCGTGACTTCGCAGGCCGATGTGGACGCCGGGAAAGTGGCGGTGCTCGCGCCCGAAGGATTCACCGAGCACGCCGTACAGGAGAACGTTTACGCCGGAACGGCCATGGCGCGCCGCGCGACATACATGTACGGCAGCCAGTTGGCCCGCGGCCCGCAAGGACACGTCGGTTGTGGCCTGGGTCAGGCGCCGTCCCTCGGTGAGATAGCCCTGATCGTCCCGACCGTCGATATTCAGGCCACCGGTGAAACCCGCACCATCGACGGCGTCGAGATCGAATTCCAAATGGCGCCCGGCACCGAGGCACCCGCCGAAATGCATTTCTATTTCCCGCGATTCCGGGCATTGTGTATGGCCGAGAATGCCACCCATAACCTGCACAACCTGTTGACGCTTCGTGGCGCGCTGGTCCGTGATCCGCACGCCTGGTCGGGCTACCTGACCGAGGCGATCGACAGGTTCGCCGATCGCACCGACGTCGTATTTGCGTCGCACCACTGGCCAACCTGGGGACGTGCGCGCGTCGTCGAGTTCATGTCGTTGCAGCGCGACTTGTACGCCTACTTGCATGACCAGACGCTGCGGCTGCTCAACCAAGGTCACACCGGCGCGGAAATCGCCGAAATACTCACACTGCCACCGGCGCTGGACAACGCCTGGCACACCCACGGCTACTACGGCTCGGTAAGCCACAATGTGAAGGCGATCTACCAGCGCTACATGGGCTGGTTCGACGGCAACCCGGCGCGGCTGTGGTCACATCCGCCGGAAGCACTGGCCACTCGGTATGTCGATGCGTTGGGCGGGATCGACCGGGTCGTCGAACTCGCTGCGCAAGCTGTCGATTCCGGTGACTTGCGTTGGGCGGCAACCCTGCTCGACCACGCAGTGTTTGCTGACAGCACGCACGCCGGCGCCCGCGCGCTGCTCGCGGCCACGTTCGAGCAGTTGGCCTACGGTGCCGAGAACGCGACGTGGCGCAACTTCTTCCTGTCCGGAGCGGTCGAATTGCGCGACGGCAACTTCGGCACCGCAGCCCAAACCACCTCGCTGACCATGTTGTCCGCGCTGACTCCCGAGCAGATCTTCGACGGTATGGCCATCAGCGTGAACGGGCCGCGGGCCTGGGACTTGGACCTCGCCGTCGATGTGACGTTGGCCGACGTGGATGTCAACTACCGGCTGCGGCTTCGCAACGGTGTCCTCGTGCAGCGCAAGGCCGCCGCCGATGCCGCAACGGCGAACGTTACTGTCCGGCTGGACAACGCCTTTCGTCTCCTTACGGTGACGATGGGTGACGTCGCATCACCCGGGCTGGAGATATCATCCGGCGACCAGTCGGCGCTGCAGCAGCTGCTTGGTGCACTCGACAAACCCGACCCGGCGTTCAACATCGTCACCCCGTGATCAGCTTCGCCGCGAGATGGTACTGAGGGCTGTGATTTCGTGAATTCCACGACCCTGTAAGCAATCTCGCGAATCAGGCGATGTCGATGACCACCTTGCCGACCGCCTTGCGCTCGGCCACCTGCCGTAACGCCGTCGCGGCGTCGGCCAACGGAAACCGCGCTCCGATGTAGGGCTGGATCCGGCCGTCGGCGAACATCTGCTGTAGCTCACGGACGTCGCGCGCGGCGTCGTCGGGGTGGTCGGCGGTGAAGGTGCGGATCTCCATGCCGCGGATCGTGATGTCTTTGAGTAATACAAGATTGAGCGGAATTGCGGGGATCGTGCCCGCGGCGTAGCCGAGGGTGATGAACGTCCCGCCCCGGGCCAGTCCACGCAACGCCGGCTCGGAGTAGCGGCCGCCGACCGGATCGATGACGACACGCGCGCCGCCGCCGGTGAGCTCGCGAATAGCCGACTTCAGATCGTCGCGCTCGTACGCGACGGTCGCCTCGGCGCCGCGCTGCCGACAGATGGCCAGCTTGTCCTCCGTCGAGGCCGCGGCCAGGACCCGGGCCTTCATGCCGACTGCCAGGTCGAGCGCGGCCTGTCCGACGCCGCCCGCCGCGCCGAGGACCACCACCCAATCTCCTTCTGCCACTTGGGCAACCGAGCGCAAGGCGTGATAGGCGGTGCGATAGGTGACGCCGAACGCGGCTGCGGGGGCGAAGTCCGTGCCATCGGGAATCGCGGACACCTGGTGCGTGTCGAGCAGGGCCAGCTGGGCGAACGCACCGGTCGGCGTGGCGCCAAACACCCGGTCTCCCGGCAGAAACGCTGCACCCTCCCCGGCCGCCACCACCTCACCTGCCAGCTCGCTACCAGGGATGAACGGCACCGGGATCTTGACCTGGTACTTGCCGGCGATCAGCAGCACATCGGGAAAGTTGACCGCCGCGGCGTGTACCCGCACCAGCAGTTGACCCGGGCCTGGTGTCGGATCAGCGACGTCATCGACAACCAGGTCCTCTGGGGGGCCGTAGGCTCGGCAGACAACGGCGCGCATCAGCCGGCCGCCAGCCCGCGTAAGCAGAACCGCACCAGATGATCGATGTCATCGGGGCTGGGCCGGTCAGCTGAATCCAGGTGGCGCCGCATGACCGCTGCCGTGCAATGGAAGACGGTGTCGACATCGCGGCGAACGTCGGTGCTGCCCAACGCCGCAATCGGCTCGGTCAGCAGATCACGCATCGGCCGCATGATTTCGTCGTCGGCGGCCCGCCAGTTGGCGGTGGTCGAAATCTGGCCGGCCGCAGCGCGGCTCATGCTGATCAGGTGTGGATCGGCAACCTGCGCGAGCGCGCCCTCAATCCAGCGGCGCACCTTGCCCGTTGGCGTAGCCTCCTTGGCCATCTGATGTTGCAGATAGGAGACGACGATCGCGACCCCGCGCTCCATCACCGCCAGGATCACGTCGTCTTTGCCGGCGAAATAGCGGTAGAACGCCTTATTCGACGAGCCGGCCTCAGCGACGATGTCGCTGACCCGTGGCGGTTCGGGCGCCACCCGTTCCATGACCCGAACCGCCGCGGCAAGGATGCGTTCGACTTCCTCGGTGGCTTCCCGCTGCCGATCGTCGAGAGCACGCTCGACGGCCGCGGCCACCCGGCTATTGGTCAATGAGCTCACCGTATTTGGCGCGGGCGGCCTCGCGGCGGAGGTCGAGCATCTCGCTGGGCCATTCCGAGCTTTCGGCATCGTAGTTCTTGAGTAGCATCCGGGCCAGGTTGACCTTGTGTGCCTCGGTCGGCCCGTCGGCCAGCCCGAGCGCAATGCCGCCGAGCAAAACGTTGACCAGCGGCAGCTGATCGGTGAGCCCGATCGCACCGTGCACCTGAATAGCCCGCAGCGCAATCGATTTCAACACCTGCGACGCCAAGATTTTGCAGGTGGCGATTTCGGCTCGGGCGGCATGCTCGTCGCTATTGTCGATCAGCCACGCGGCGTGCAGCACCGTCAGCCGGAACGGTATCAACTCGGTATACGAGTCGGCGATGAACTCCTGCACCAGCTGCTTATCGGCGAGCAAAGTGCCTTGCGTGAAGCGGCTTTTCGCCCGCCGCGACATCATCTCGACGGCGCGTTGCGCCATCCCGATCGAGCGCATCGCGTGATGCAGCCGTCCGCCCGCCAACCGGGTCTGCAGGATCAGGAAACCTTGGCCGGGCTCACCGAGCAGTGCATCCGATCCCACCCGCACCCCGTCGTAGTGCACCAGCGAATGACCCGGTTCGTGCGGGTCGGCACCGACCAGATGGTGGTTGGCTTCGACTTTCAGGCCCTCGGTGTCTGCCGGGATCAAGAACGTCGATGCCCCGTGATGTACCGCCACATCAGGGTTGGTGATCGCCACCACAATAAAGAACGATGCGACCGAAGCGTTGGAGGAGAAGTACTTTCGCCCAGTGATCACCCAGTCGTCACCGTCACGGACCGCGCGGGTGGTGAAGACTCGCGGGTCGGCACCACCTTGCGGCTCGGTCATCGAGAAGCAGGAGAAGATCTCCCCGGACAGCAGCCCGGCCAGATAGCGGTCCTTCTGGTCCTGGGTGCCGAACCGCGCGATGACCTCCGCATTACCGGTGTCAGGTGCTTGTGTTCCGAATACGATTGGGGCCCATGGGCTGCGGCCCAGAATCTCGTTGATCAGCGTCAGCTTTACCGCGCCGAAGCCCTGCCCGCCGAGTTCGGGCCCGAGGTGCGGGGCCCACAGACCTTGGTCGCGAACCTGCTGTTTGAGCGGGTCTACGATTTTGCGACGCTCCTCGTTCAGAGGTAGAAATTCGCAGCCGGGAAAAACCACTTCCAGCGGCTGGACCTCTTCGCGGACGAACTCGCGGATCCAGTCGAGCTTCTTCTCGAACTCCGGTTCGGTAGAGAAGTCCCATGTCATGTCGAATACTCCTATTTCTTGGGTTCTGGGTACATTGGCGGCGACCCGCTGCGCCCGGCTCCGCCGCGCTTGCGATCGCCGTCAGGGAATCCCGCCGTCGGCCCGCAGAATCGAACCAGTGGTGAAGCTGGACGCGTCGGAAGCCAGAAATAGCGCGGCTCCGACGATTTCGGCCGGATCTCCGGCGCGTTGCAGTGAGAGGTGGACGAACGGGTTCTGCGTCGCCCGGTCGAGATTCCACGACTTGCTGACGTCGGTGAGGAACGGGCCGGCCATCAGCGTGTTGACCCGCACCGCCGGCCCGAACGCTCGCGCCAGCCCCTCGGTCATCGCGTTGAGCCCGGCCTTGGATGCAGCATAGGGAATGATGTCGGGCGCCGGGCGCAGTGACCCGGCGGTGCTCACGTTGATGATCGAGCCGCTTCCGGCCGCGACCATCCGTTCACCGATCAGCGCCGACAACCGGAACGGGCCCTTGAGGTTGAGGTTGACCACCGCGTCGAACAGCTTCTCGGTGACGTCGGTCAACTTGTCGTAGACCGGCGACATGCCGGCGTTGTTGATCAGGGTGTCGACCTTGCCGAAGCGTTCGTAGCTGGCCTCGACGAGGCCGTCGAGCTGGTCCCATCGCCCGACGTGCACCTGGTACGGCATTGCAGCGCGGCCGGTCTCGCGCTCGATCTGCTCGGCGGTGGCGACGCAGTTGTCCATCTTCCGGCTGGCGATCACGACGTCGGCGCCGCACCGGGCGACGCCGAAAGCCATTTCCCGGCCCAGCCCCCGGCTGCCGCCGGTGATCAGCACCACCTGGCCGGTCAGGTCGAAAAGCTCGTCGGCATAACCCATTTCAGTGAGCCCCGGATAACGACCGGGCCAGTTCGGCGGCCGTGGCGATCAGCTGCGGGATCATCGCCCCGAACGCGTCCTGGATCTTGGGGTCGACTTTGCCGGTCCGCACTCCGGCGGCGTAGGTCTTTTCCAGCACGATGCCGAGCTTCCAGTTGGCCAGTACCAGGTAGTAGTCGATATTTTCGGTTGATAGCCCGCTGACCTTCTCGTAGCGTTCGAGCAACTCGCTGCGCGTCGGCATGCCCTTCATGTCGAGATAGAAGCCGTCCCGTCGCGGATTCTCACCGTCGTAGCCCAGCAGGCACCAGGCCAGGTCCAGTAGCGGATCGCCGACCGTGGTCATCTCCCAATCCACGATCGCGGCAAGCCGTGCCGGCTCGCCGTGCGCGAACATCACGTTGGCGAACTGGTAGTCGCCGTGCATGATGCCCGGCTTGTAGTGCCCGGGCCGGTTGCGTCGCAGCCAGTCGGCGGCCTCGTCCAGGCCGGGAAGCTCGCGCACCCGATAGCTGTCGAGGAAGGCCAGCCAGCGGTCGACTTGGCGCTCGTGGAATCCGTCGGGCCGGCCGAAGCCGTCCAACCCCTGAGCGCGCCAGTCCACCCGGCCGAGCTTGGCGGCGCCCTCGACCAGCTCGAACGCCAAGCCGCGGCGAGCGGTCAGGTCGGTGTCGAACGGCGCCGGCCAGCCGCCGTCCATCGGGCTCCAGCCGTCGATCGCCCGCATCACGTAGAAGGGCATACCGAGCAGATCGCCGGCGTCGTTGGCGGCGATCAGCTCGGCATGCGGCACGTCGGTGCCGCGCAGCGCGCGCACCAGTCGGATCTCGCGCAACAGCCCATCGATGCGGGCCGCGTCGGCTCGGGCGCCGGGCATCCGCAGCACCATGCGCTCCTCACCGCGCTGGATCAGGTAGAGCGTGTTCTGGGAGCCGCCGGACAGTGGTTCGAGGACGGGCTGTTCACCCTCGCCGGGGGCGCCGTTGGCGTCCAGCCACCGTCCCAGCACGCTTGCATCCAGCACCTGCACACTCCAATCTCCGTGCGGAGAATAGCGTTCTCCATCGGCATATCCGCGACAATACCCCGCATGCGAGGCTGGGCGCATGCAGTTGCTCTTGATCCGGCATGCGTTGCCGTTCCGCAGCGAACCCGGCCAAGGGGCCGATCCCGACCTTTCCGACGACGGACGGGCCCAGGTCGCGCGGCTGCCCGACGCGCTGGCCAGGTTTCCGATCACCCGGGTGGTGAGCAGTCCGCAGCGTCGCGCGATCCAGACCGCTGAGCCGGTCGCCGCCGCCCGCGGCCTGTCAGTCGAGATCGACGACCGTTTCGCCGAATACGACCGCGATCTGCCGGTGTACATCCCGATCGAGCACATCCGCGACGAGAACCCGCAAGAGTGGGCCCGCATGGCCGCAGGCCACCTGCCCAGCTCGGTCGACGAAGAGGCATTTCGGGCCCGGGTGCGGGCGGCCGTCGACGACGTCGCTGCCGGCTCCGAGCACGAGGACACCGTCGCGGTGTTCAGCCACGGCGGCGTGATCAACGTTGTGCTGCACGAAATCCTGGGAACCCGCCGGGTGTTGTCCTTCCCCATCGACTACGTGTCGGTGACCCGGCTGCTGTTCTCCCGGTCCGGGCAAGCGAGCGTCGTCACGGTAAACGGCACCGACCACGTGTGGGACCTGCTACCGCGCAACCAGCGCGAGCCGAGTGGTAAGTAAGTCCGGTGACTTCTTCGGCGCTTGACGGGCTTGATCTGGCCGCGCTCGACGGCTACCTGCGCTCGGCCGGCATCGGCCGTGTTGGAGAGTTGCGGGCAGAGCTGATCTCCGGCGGCCGCTCCAACCTGACCTTTCTGGTCGCCGACGACTCAGCGAAGTGGGTGCTGCGGCGCCCACCGCTGCATGGGCTGACGCCGTCGGCACACGACATGGCGCGTGAGTACAAAGTGATCGCCGCACTCGCCGACACCGCGGTCCCGGTGGCTCGCGCGGTCGCACTGTGCGACGACGAGTCGGTGCTTGGCGCGCCCTTCCAAATCGTCGAATATGTTGCCGGGCAGGTGGTCCGCAGCCGCGCCGAACTCGAGGCATTGGGCGATGAGCACGTTGTCGAAGGCTGCGTCGACGCACTGATCCGGGTGCTGGCAGACCTGCACGCGGTCGACCCCGCGGCCGTCGGACTCGCCGACTTCGGTAAACCGAGCGGCTATCTGGAGCGCCAAGTCCGTCGGTGGGGTTCGCAGTGGCAACATGTGCGTCTTGCCGATGACGACCGTGACGCCGACGTTGCGCGGCTACATTCGGCGTTGCAGCAGTCGATTCCGCAGCAGAGTCGCACGTCGATCGTGCACGGCGACTACCGGATCGACAACACCATCCTGGATGCGGACGACCCGGGAAGGGTACGTGCTGTCGTGGACTGGGAACTCTCCACGCTCGGCGACCCGCTCAGCGACGCGGCGTTGATGTGCGTCTACCGCGATCCGTCGCTGGACCTGATCATCAACACGCACGCGGCCTGGACGTCGCCGCTGCTACCGGTCGCCGACGAGCTTGCCCACCGCTACTCGCTGGTCTCCGGACAACCGTTGGCGCACTGGAACTTCTACATGGCGCTGGCCTACTTCAAGCTGGCCATCATCGCCGCGGGCATCGAGTTCCGCAGCCGTATGTCGGGACATCCCGACAGCGACGCGTCCGATCGGGTGGGTGACACGGTGGCGCCGTTGATCGGCTACGGGCTGACCCAGCTGCAGGCCGCTGATCGTTAGCCGACATCGGGCCTAGAGGCCGGCCGCCAGGTTCTTCTTAGCCGCGCGCCGCAGCTGGTAGATCCTCGCTGTGCCGACCAGCACGGTGATCAGCCCGCCACACACCGCCGCCAGCAGGATCGCCACCCCCAGCGGCAAGCTCCAGTGCCAGCCCAGGAACGCAAACTGCGCCGAACTCGTGTTCTGAGTAATGAAGATCAGCAACACGATGAGGATCAGAAAACCGGCGGTCAGCGATGTCCATAGGCTGGCCGCGCGGGTAAACTTCACCGCCGATTCCGGCGGCGCCTTGTCCTGGGCGGGGGCGGGAACCGGTTCATCGGGCGATATTGGGGAATCGCTGCTCATGGCTTTCATCTTCCCCTTTGTCATAGGGAATGAAACGAAATCGCGCGGCAAACATCATCGCAGTCCCAAGCCGACGCCGCGCCGCAGGATACTGTCGATTGCCATGGGCATGCTGCGACGGCGCGGGTACCGCGCGGCGGCATGGCTCGCGAGCTTGTCTCTCGTCGTAGCCGCCTGCGGCAGCCCGAATCCGCTGGGCGGGGCGTCAGGCAATATCAACTCGATCGTGGTCGGGTCGGCCGGTTTTCCCGAATCGAAGATCATCGCCGAGATCTATGCACAAGCCTTGCAAACCAACGGCTTCAATGTGGGCCGACGGATGGGAATCGGCAGCCGCGAGGCGTATGTCCCTGCGCTCAAAGATCATTCGATCGACCTGGTACCCGAGTACATCGGCAACCTGTTGCTGTACTTCGAGCCGGCTGCGACAGTGACGATGCTCGACGCCGTCGAGTTGGAGCTGTACAAACGGCTGCCGGGCGACTTGTCGATTCTGACGCCGTCACCAGCGGCAGATACCGACACGGTCACCGTCACCGCCGGCACAGCGGCCAAGTGGAACCTCAAGACCATCGCGGACCTGGCGGCACATTCACCAGAGGTGAAGTTCGCCGCTCCCTCGGACTTTCAAAGCCGATCCTCGGGCCTGGTCGGGCTCCGGGAGCGATACGGGCTCGACATCGCGCCGGGCAACTTCGTCGCGATCAGCGACGACGGCGGTGCCGTCACTGTTCGGGCGTTGGTGGACGGTACCGTCAACGCCGCCAACATCTTCAGCACGTCACCGGCCATCATGCAGAACCATCTGGTGGCACTCGACGATCCGGAGTGTAACTTTCTGGCCGGCAACATTGTGCCGCTGGTGAATTCGCAGAAGAAGTCCGATCGCCTGAAAAATGTGCTGGATGCGGTGTCAGCCAAGATGACAACTCGGGGCTTGGCCGATCTCAATGCCTCAGTGTCCGGCAACTCCGGCATCGATCCCGACCAGGCGGCTCGAAACTGGTTGCGAAATAACGGCTTCAACCATCCGATCGGCGGCTGAAGCGTGATCAGCTTCGAGGATGTTTGCAAGGTCTACGCCGACGGCACCGTCGCCGTCGACCACCTGAATCTGGAGGTGCCCAAAGGCACGCTCACCGTCTTCGTCGGGCCCTCCGGCTGCGGCAAAACCACGTCGATGCGGATGATCAACCGGATGGTCGAGCCGACGTCGGGCACCGTCAAGGTCGACGGCCAAGACGTGGCAACGGTCGACCCGGTGCAACTGCGCCTCGGCATCGGCTATGTGATCCAGGGCGCCGGCTTGATGCCGCACCAACGGGTGATCGACAACGTGGCGACCGTACCGGTGCTCAAAGGCCAATCGCGCAGGTCGGCCCGCAACGCCGCTTTTGACGTGTTGGAGCGGGTGGGGCTGGATGCCAGGTTCGCCGGCCGCTATCCCGCGCAGCTTTCCGGCGGTGAGCAGCAGCGTGTCGGCGTTGCCCGGGCGCTGGCCGCCGATCCGCCGATTCTTTTGATGGACGAGCCGTTTTCAGCTGTAGACCCGATAGTCCGCTACGAGCTGCAGCGCGAAATACTGCGGCTGCAAGCCGATTTGCACAAAACCATCGTGTTCGTCACGCACGACATAGACGAGGCGGTCCGGCTCGCCGACCGAGTCGCGGTGTTCGGTCCGGGTGGTTCGCTGCAGCAGTATGAGGAGCCCGCGCGGCTGCTGTCGCGCCCGGCCAACGATTTCGTGTCGCAGATGATTGGCGCCGGTCGGGGCTACCGGTGGCTGCAGTTTCTGGACGCGAAACAACTGCCGGTGCACGACATCCACCAGATCGTCGAGTCCGCTGTCGGGGAGGCGCAACCTCACGACGGCTGGGCATTGGTCGTCAGAGCCGATGGCGCGCCGCTGGGGTGGATCGACACCAACGGCGTACGTAAGTTCCGCGGCGGCGCATCGTTGCGCGATAGCGTGACGGCGGTCGGTTCGCTGTTCCGCCCGGGCGCCAACTTGAGCCAGGCGCTGGACGCCGCGTTGTCGTCTCCGGCGGCGATGGGTGTGGCCGTCGACACGGCGGGCGAGGTCATCGGGGGAGTGCGGGCCAAAGATGTGCTGGCCCTGCTGGAATCCCGACAGCAGGACTAGGCATGCACTACCTGCTCACTCACCTCCCGGCGGCGTGGATGCTGACCGTGATCCACCTCCGGCTGTCGCTGGTGCCGGTGCTGGCCGGGTTGGCGATTGCGCTGCCGTGGGGAATGTTGGTCTGGCGCAGGACCGTGCTGCGACGGCTGACCACGGTGACCGCCAGTGTGGTGTTCACCATCCCGTCGCTGGCGCTGTTCGTGGTGTTGCCGCTGATCATCCCGACCCGGATCCTCGACGAGGCCAATGTCATCGTCGCGCTGACGCTGTACACCACCGCGCTGATGGTGCGGGCGGTCTTCGAGGCGCTGGACGCGGTGCCGGCGCAGGTACGCGACGCTGCCAGCGCGATCGGTTACCGGCCGATCAAGCGGCTGCTCAAAGTCGAACTGCCGCTGTCGATTCCGGTGCTGGTCGCCGGGCTGCGGGTGGTCGTGGTCACCAACATCTCGATGGTTTCGGTCGGCGCGGTGATCGGCATCGGCGGTCTGGGCACCTGGTTCACCGAGGGCTACCAGGCGGACAAGAGCGACCAGATCGTCGCGGGAATCATCGCCATCCTGGTCCTTGCGTTCGTCGTCGACGTGCTGCTCATGCTGGCAGGACGGGTGGCGACGCCATGGGAGCGCGCGTCTCGGCCCGGCCGCCGGCTGTTGACGGCTCCGGTGGTCGGGGGTTCGCGATGAACTTCATCGGGCAGGCAGTGTCCTACCTATTCACCGCCGACAACTGGGCCGGCCCGGTGGGGCTGGCGGCGCGCACCTTGGAGCACTTGGAGTACACCGCGATGGCGGTAGCGGTTTCGGCGCTGATCGCCATCCCGGTCGGCTTGATCGTCGGTCACACCGGCCGCGGCACTTTGGTGGTGGTGAGCCTGGTCAACGCCTTACGCGCGCTGCCGACCCTGGGTGTGCTGCTGTTGGCCGTGTTGTTGTGGGGGCTGGGCCTGGTGCCGCCGATTGTGGCGCTGATGCTGTTGGGCATCCCACCGCTGTTGGCCGGCACGTACGCCGGCATTGCTGCCGTGGACCGCACCGTGGTAGACGCTGCCCGCTCGATGGGGATGGGCGAGCTGCGCGTGCTGTTGCGGGTCGAGGTGCCCAACGCGTTGCCGTTGATATTGGGCGGGTTGCGCACCGCGACGTTGCAGGTGGTGGCCACCGCGACGGTTGCCGCCTACGCGAGCTTGGGTGGGCTGGGCCGGTATCTGATCGACGGCATCAAGGTCCGCCAGTTCCACATCGCCCTGGTCGGTGCGCTGATGGTGGCTGCGCTCGCGTTGCTGCTCGACGCCGCCATGGCGTTCGCGATCTGGGCCTCGGCGCCCGGTACCGGTCGGCTGCGGCGGGCGCCGGCGCATGGCCCGAACGTGACGAAATTCGCCTCGAAATTGCAGGGACCGTCGCCTAACGTAGACCCGTGAGCTCAGCCCCAACGGAATCGACGTCGAACTCGTGGTCGACGATTTTCACCTGGCGCTCACACGACGCCAGGCGGATGGAAGCGGTGCGGGTGCAGTTGTCCGGCAAGCGATTAAAGGCCAACGGACGCATCGTGGCAGCCGCCGCAGAGACCAACCCGGCGTTCGCCGCCTACTACGACCTGCAGACCGACGAGGCCGGCGCGACCAAGCGACTCGGGATGACGGTCACGCTGGCCGAGCGGGAACGGCAGCTCGCGGTCGCCCGCGACGAGGAAAACATGTGGCTGGTCACCGACCATCAAGGGGAGCACCGTGCGGCCTTCGACGGCGCGTTGGATGTCGATGTGGTGTTCAGCCCGTTCTTCAACTCGCTGCCGATCCGCCGCTGCGGCTTGATGGAACGCGCCGACTCGATCACCGTGCCGACGATCTACGTCAGACTCCCGGAGATGTCGGTGAGCTCAGCGCTGGTCAGCTACAGCAGTGCAACGCCCGGATCTGGTGAGGGGATCAAGGTTCACTCGCCAGTGTCCGAGGTAATGCTGACCGTTGACGCGGACGGGTTCATCCTGGACTATCCAGGCTTGGCAGAGCGGATCTGATGACCCCGCCGGCGCGGCCGGCAGCAGCCAGCTCCTGGCGCCAATTCTCGGCGCCGACGAACACCGTCACGATCTCTGGCCGCGAAAAGTTGTCGTAGCAGGTGCGGGCGGCATGCCCGGCCTCAGCAAGCTCGGCGACGGAGTTGTTGTGCGCCAGCGACTCTCGGGCATCGGTCAGCAATGCGAGGGCCCGGTCCACGGCTGGCAGCAGTTGACTCGCGTTGGCTTCGCACATGGCCCGCACCAGATCCGGCGGGCTGCCCGCTACCCGCGTGCCGTCCCGGAACGACCCCGCGGCCAGCGCGAAGGCCAGCGGAACCTCCGAAGCGGTGACGGCCAGCGCTTCGGCGAGCAGATGCGGCAGATGCGAGATCGCGGCCGCGGCGGCGTCGTGTTCGTCGGATCTGGCCGGCACCACCACCGACCCGCAGTCCAGCGCCAGCTCCAAAACCAGCGACCAGATCGCCGGGTCGACGTGGTCGTCCACGCTGATCACCCATGGGGCACCGATGAACAGCCGGGCATGGCCGGCGGTCCAACCCGAATGTGCCGTCCCCGTCATCGGATGTCCTCCGACGAAACGGCCCTGCAGACCGGCCGCGATGACCTCATCGAGCACCGCGCTTTTGACGCTGGTCACGTCGGTCAGCGGGCAGTCGGGGGCCAACTCGCGGATATGGCCCAGCAGGATCGGCAACGCCGGCATCGGCACCGCCAGAACGATCAGCGCACCGGTGTCGGCGGCGCGGGTAAGCGCCTCGGTGATGTCGGTCGTGGCGTCGAACCCGTCGAACCGCGCCGCCTGGGCCCCTTCGACCGAGCGGTTGTACCCGAAGGCCTCGCGGCCGGCCGCTGTCGCCGCGCGCAGTATCGAGCCCCCGATCAGCCCCAGGCCCAGCACGCACACCGGTGTTTTGACAAAAGGACGAGCCACCCCACAAGGTTGGCACATCCGCCGGGAAAGCCTCCGCCCGACAGGCTGCCGACGCGAGGCCGGTCCAGTGCCGACCTGCTGGTCAACGGACTGCAGTCGGACTAGCGTAGGCGCCCATGGGAGCACAGCGGGCTTCCGCACAGGCAGACACGCCGGATGGGTTCGGCGTGGCGGTGGTGCGCGAGGATGGGAAATGGCGCTGTTCTGCCATGCGATCCAAGGCTTTGACCAGCTTGGCCGCTGCAGAAACCGAATTGCGCGAGTTGCGTAGCGCCGGCGCGGTTTTTGGGCTGCTCGATGTTGACGATGAGTTCTTCGTGATCGTGCGGCCGGCGCCGTCGGGAACCCGACTGTTGCTCTCCGACGCCACCGCGGCACTGGACTACGACATCGCCGCCGAAGTGCTGGACAACCTGGACGCGGACATCGATCCGGAGGATCTGGAGGATGCCGACCCGTTCGAGGAAGGCGATTTGGGGTTGCTTTCCGATGTCGGACTGCCCGACGCGGTGCTGGGCGTCATTCTCGACGAGACCGACCTGTACGCCGACGAGCAGCTGGGCCGCATCGCGCGGGAGATGGGCTTCGCCGAGGAACTGTCGGCAGTGCTCGACCGTCTCGGTCGGTGATCGCAAGCGCGGCGGAGCCGGGCGCAGCGGGTCGCCGCCATCATCCTCGGACGGTGAGATCCGACGAAGACCTGATCCGGGCTGCGCTGGTGGTTGCTGCCACCGCGGGCCCACGTGACGTCCCGGTGGGCGCGGTGGTCGTCGGCGCCGACGGAACGGAGCTGGCTCGCGCGGTCAATGCACGTGAGGCGCTCGGCGATCCGACTGCACACGCCGAGATCCTGGCCATCCGGTGTGCTGCCCATGTACTCGGCGACGGGTGGCGGCTGACCGGCGCGACGCTGGCGGTCACCGTCGAGCCGTGCACGATGTGCGCGGGTGCGTTGGTGATGGCGCGGGTCGACCGCCTGGTGTTCGGCGCGTGGGAGCCCAAGACCGGAGCAGTCGGCTCGCTGTGGGACGTGGTCCGCGACCGGCGGCTCAACCATCGTCCGGCTGTTCGCGGCGGAGTGTTGGCCGACGAGTGCGCCGCGCTGCTGGAGGCCTTCTTCGCTCGTCAGCGATTGGGGTGAGCAGGGCAGTGTTGGGTAAGCTGTCCGGCGGTGGCGTGTCCGAGCGGCCTAAGGAGCACGCCTCGAAAGCGTGTGACGGGTAACCCCCGTCCGAGGGTTCAAATCCCTCCGCCACCGCCAAATCTTTATTCGCCGCAAGCGTCCACCCGCGATGCCGTACAGCGCCGATCCGAGGTTGAGCGTCTTGCTTTCCGGAAGATGCTTCCGCCAAAGTGGAGCAACTACTCACTGTCGGAGGTTTTCGTGCGCCCTGAACGCGAGGTCGGTCGGTACTCGAAACGAGTGCTGATTGCCGGTGCTTCCATGACGCTGCTGGGACTGATGTCAGTGCTCTCGGCCCCGATCTCATTGGCAGACAACGCAAACGACCCACTGAACGCGTTGATGATGGGCGGCTCGTTCATGCCGACCCCCAGCGAGTTCTGGCGAAACACCATCATCACCGACTACATCGACCCCGCCACCGGCGGCAACTACACCCCAGTGCTGGTGCCCACACCCGAATCGTTCGCCAGTACCTCGCCTTCGGTCGGCCTGGCGGATTTGCAAGCCGCCATGGCTGCCCAGCAACTGAGCTTTCCCGGCGATCCCTACCTCGTCGAGGGTTATTCGCAGAGCGCTGCTATCGCGGTATCGGAAAAACTGCAGCTCATGCAGGCCGGCCTGCACCCAGACGTCACTTTCCTGCTGCTCGGCGACCTCAACCGCCCCAACGGTGGTCTGGACGAGCGGTTTGTCGGCCTGTTCGTGCCCGGCGCGGGGCTCGCCTTCAATGGCGCCGAGCCCACCGATGCTGGTATCCCCACCATCGACATCGCGAACCAGTACGACTTCGTCGCTGATTTCCCGCAGTTTCCGACCAATGGGCTGGCTGACCTGAACGCCGAGCTGGGCTTTATCTATGCTCATGCCGCTTACGGCGATGGCCCGCTGCCCGAGGAGATTCCGGCCATCTGGCCGCCCTCGGACCCGCTGAGCGGGCCGTACGCGGACCAGTATGTGCTCGGATCGACCGAGATCGTCAGGCAGGTCACCGGGGACACCACGTTCTATTTCGTCCCCACCACCGAGTTGCCGCTGCTGGATCCGTTGCGCAGCCTGGGTGTGCCCGAGCCGGTGCTCAACATCTTCCAGCCGGCGCTGCAGGTGATCGTCGAAGCCGGCTACGACCGATCCATTCCGTTCGGCGACCCGACACCGGCGGAATTGTTTCCGACCATCGACCCGGTCACCTTCACCCTGGAATTCGACAACGCCCTGGTCCAGGGCGCCAACAACGCCTTCGAGCTGTTCGGGGCCCAGTTGCCCGGTTTCAGCGAGTTGGAAAGCTTCTTCAGCTCGGCAGAGTCATGGTCTGAGCAGCAAATCGGCGTGCCCTACGACCAGCTCGTGACCGCGCTCAACAACGACTTCAACCCATTCACCGCATACGCTGCACTGGAAGCACCGATCGGCCAGGACATCCAAACCCTGTTGATGGACACCGGCATCCAACAGAACATCCTCGACCCGATCTTCGGACTCATCGGACCCCTCGGGGGACTGATCACCAGCTGAGCACGTTAGACCGTTGGTTGCAGGGCCGAGTAAGGTCGAAGGATCAGACTCGCTCGGGGGGCCGGCGTGTGGTGCTGCTGTCAGACAGAACTCAGCAGCGCTTAAAGGCTTGGGAGGAGTGGGCAACGTTGGACCTCGTACTCGGGATGTCGATGGCCCCGTCGACAGTGAACATGGTGCTGGTTGAGGGCAAAGACGGCGACGGTGCCACCGTCGACCAGGACCGTTTCCCGGTCACCGCGGTGGCGAATGCCAGCGACACAGCAACGCAGACCGCGGCCAACCAGACGATGGCAGCGATCCTGGGCACCCTGGAAAGCGCCGCTCAGGGCGGTTATCGGCTGACATCTACCGGCGTGACCTACACGGATCCCGTCGAAGCCGACGCACTGCGCGACGCGTTGGCAGCCCACAAAGTGGAAAACATCATGCTGGTCTCGGCCTTTCTGGCCGCGGCCGCATTGGCCCAGTCTTTCGGCACCACCACTGGCTACGCTCACACCGGCTTGCTTTTCATCGAGCCGGACTCTGCGACGCTGGCGGTCGTCGACTCCACGAACGGTTCGGTCACCGATGTGCGCCGAGCGCCCCTGCCGGATGATGACGCGGACGCGGTCGCCGAGCTCACCGCGATGGCCGCCGCTGCCAACGGGCTGGAACCACGACCCCAGGGCCTGTTCGTGGTGGGTTCCGGCGGTGTTGACGTCGACGTGATCAAGGCGGAGCTCGAGGCCGCGACTCCGCTCACCGTCAGCGCTCCTACCGAGCCCCAATCGGCGCTGGCCCGGGGCGCGGCGCTGGCATCTGCGCACGCGCCACTTGCCGATTGGTCGACCTCCGCCCTGGCGTATGCCCAAGATCCCGGCACCGGTGCAGCGGGCCCAGTCGTGCCGGTTTCCGACGGCGACGACGGCCCTGTCAGCCAGCAACGGGCCTACAGCGCGGAACCCGACAACACCGGCTTCTATCCGGTGGTGGGGGATGGTGAGTTCGCGGCTGACGAACCCGAGCCGAGCCGTCGGCCGTTCCTGGTCGCCCTCGGGGTACTGATGGTCTTCGTTTTCGGTGTCGCGGCGTTGACGCTCTCGCTGGCCCTCGACATCCGTCCGTCGGTCAATAACCGGCCCAGCATCGGGCAACGGGTCGTGGTTCCGGCCAAGCCGGCCCCACCACCGGCGCAGGTCCCGGCAGCTCCGGCGGTCGCCCCGGCCGCTCCGGCTGCGCCCGCGCCCGCCCCTGCTGCTCCTGCTCCTGCTCTGCCGGCTCCCGCACTTCCGCCGGCTATACCGGCGCCGGCGCTACCGCCCCTGATACCGGGGCCAGGCCCGTTGGCTCCGGGTCCGCCGCCGGGGCGGCCGGGTCTTGGTCCCGTGCCGGGCATCCCGCACGGCCCTGGTCCGGGTGTCCCGGGCATCCCCCATGGCGGGCCAGGAATTCCGCACCTTCCGGGTCTCGGGGGCTTCCACCTCTAGGCACGACGCGCGAGACCGCCATCTCGCTGTGCGGAACCGGCCGAATCCGCTGCTTATAGCGCTTTAATGGGTCGATGGAGCTAATGTCGCCCACCGACTCGGTGTTTCTGCTGACCGAAACGCGCGAGCACCCCATGCACGTCGGCGGTTTGCAGCTGTTCAAGCCGCCGGAGGGGGCCGGGCCGGAATTCGTGCGAGAGCTCTGCGACGTTCTGGCCGCCGATCGCGAATTCCAACCCACCTTTCGCAAGCGACCCGCCTGGGTCGTCGGCGGACTCGCCAACGTCGCATGGGCCTATGACGACGCGGACGACGTCGACATCGACTATCACCTTCGGCGCTCGGCACTGGCGTCGCCGGGACGGATCCGCGAGCTGCTCGAGCTGGCGTCGCGGCTGCACAGCAGCCTGCTCGATCGGCATCGCCCGCTGTGGGAGGCCTACTTCGTTGAGGGGTTGACCGACGGGCGGTTCGCCGTCTACAGCAAGTTCCACCATTCCTTGATCGACGGCGTCTCCGCGCTGAAGCTGATGCAGCGCACGCTGTCGACCGACGCGGATGATCCCGAGCTGCGGGCGATTTGGAGTCTGCCTCGACGTCATCGCCATTCGACCGAGCGATCCCGATGGCAGACGCTTAGGCAGCTAGCGGGATCTGTTGCGGCCTTTGGGCCCTCGACGTGGACCCTGGCACGCGCTGCGCTGGTGGAACAGCAACTGACCTTGCCGTTCGCCGCACCGCGCACCATGCTCAACGTTCCCATCGGCGGTGCGCGGCGCGTGGCCGCCCAGTCGTGGTCATTGGACCGGATCAAAAGCATCAAGCAGGCCGCCGGAATGACCGTCAACGACGTCATCCTCGCGATGTGTTCCGGTGCCTTGCGCTCCTACCTGCTGGATGAGCATGCGCTGCCAGACACGCCATTGATCGCGATGGTCCCGGTAAGCCTGCGTACCGCGGAAGAGGCCGACGCAGGCGGCAACATGGTCGGCAGCATCTTATGCAACCTGGCCACCGACCTCGACGATCCAGCGAAGCGGCTCGAGACGATCAGCGAATCAATGCGGGGCAACAAAAAGGTTTTCTCCGAACTCCCTCGGCTACAAGCGTTCGCGTTATCGGCTTTCCTCATCGCGCCGCTGGGACTCGCCGCCGTCCCGGGCTTCGTCTCCTCGGCGCCGCCGCCGTTCAACATCGTCATCTCCAACGTGCCGGGGCCGACCGAGCCGATGTACTGGGGCGGTGCCCGGCTCGAGGGCAACTATCCGCTGTCGATCGCGCTGGACGGGCAGGCATTGAACATCACGCTGACGAACAACGCCGGCAACATCGACTTCGGCTTGGTCGGATGCCGGCGAAGTGTGCCGCACCTGCAGCGGCTACTCGGTCACCTGGAAAGCTCCCTGAAAGATCTGGAACGCGCGGTCGGCGTCTGACCTTCGATGCCCAAGCTAAGCGCCGGGCTGCTGCTGTATCGGGTGCGCGACGACATCGTCGAAGTCCTCATCGGGCACCCCGGTGGGCCGTTCTGGGCCCGCAAGGACGACGGCGCCTGGTCGATTCCCAAGGGGGAGTACACCGACGCCGACGATCCGTGGGCCGCCGCGCAGCGCGAATTCGAAGAGGAGATCGGACTGCCGCCACCGGCCGGCCCGCGGATCGATTTCCCACCGCTCAAGCAGCCCAGCGGCAAGGTCGTCACCGCGTTCGCTGTGCGGGGCGATCTTGACATCGCCGATACGCACAGCAATACCTTCGAACTGGAATGGCCCAAGGGGTCCGGGCGGATTCAGAGCTTCCCCGAGCTCGACCGGGTGGCCTGGTTTCCGGTGGCGCAGGCCAAGACCAAGCTGCTCAAAGGCCACCGCCCTTTCTTGGATCAATTGATGGCACACTCGACGTTGGCCGGTCTGCGTGAAGGCGAATGAAGCTGGGCGTATGTTCACACTCATGCAGACGCTGCGAACGCCCGACGAGCGGTTCACCGATCTACCCGAATTCCCTTATGTACCAGGCTATTGCGAAGTATCAGACGACGACGGCGGGTCGCTGCGGATGGCCTGGGTGCAGGACGGCCCAGCCGACGCCGATCCGGTGCTCATGCTGCACGGCGAGCCATCGTGGTCCTTCTTGTACCGCAAGATGATTCCGGTGCTGACCGCGGCCGGGCATCGCGTCGTCTGCCCGGACTTGGTCGGGTTCGGCCGTTCTGACAAGCCGGCTCGCATCGAGGACTACACCTACGCGCGCCATGTCGAGTGGGTGCGGGCACTGGCGTTCGACGTCTTGGACCTACAGCGGGTCACCCTGGTCGGGCAGGACTGGGGCGGATTGATCGGATTGCGGTTGGCCGCCGAGCATCCCGAACGCTTCAGCAGGCTAGTCGTCGCCAACACCGGTTTGCCGACCGGAGACATCCCGATGCCGGAGGTCTGGTGGCGGTTCCGCGAGGCGATCCAGGGCGCACCGTCGATCGATGTCGGCCGGTTCGTGCAGGGCGGCTGCCGTCGCCCGATGAGCGATGAAGTGCGCGCCGCCTATGACGCGCCATTCCCCGACGACACCTATTGCGCCGCGCCGCGGGCCATGCCCGGGTTGATGCCGACGTCGCCGGATGACCCGGCGGCACCGGCCAACCGCTCGGCATGGGCGAAGCTGTGCGCCAGTTCGACGCCGATGCTGGTCGCTTTCAGCGACGGGGACCCGATCACCGGCGGCATGGCGCCGATCTTTCAGCGCAAAATGTCAGGAGCACAAGGGATCGAGCATCCGGTCGTCCACAACGCCGGGCACTTCCTGCAAGAAGACGCCGGGGAAGAGCTCGCCGGCTACATCGTTGACTTCCTGCGCAGCTAGCCGACGTCAGCAGGACACCCGCAGCTCGAAGGGCTGTATCGTGCGCTGGGTCGGTCTGGCGTTGGCGTAGCCGACCGCGGTACCGGCGATGTGGTAGGTGGAACCAGTCATCGCGACCGCGGCCTGGCCCTGCAGATCACGGTCGTAGCTGCCGGTGAAGCCGTCGGAGCCGCGGAACCGGACGAACTCGGCGACCAGCTTTTTCGCGTTGGAGAGCATCACGGTCACGCCTGAGGCCTCGTCGCCGGTCTTGATTGTCCGCATCCATTCGATGGACTCACACCGCACCGCGTCGGTGACTCGCGCGGTGCTGCCGTTGACGCTGAGTTCGGCAGTCCCCGCCGGCAGCGTGCCGGGCCTGGGCTTGTTCGCTGCCTGCTGCGCCGAACAGCCGGTAGGGCCGAGCATCACCACAGCCACCGCGACGACAAGCGATCTACCGTTCACGAGTGAAATCTAGCGGCGCGGCGAACTGCTGCACAATGTGTGCATGACGAGTGTGGCCGAGCCGCAGGCACTTCTATTGCAACTGCTGGACCCGGCCAACCGGGCCGACCCGTATCCGGTGTACAAGCAGTTCCGCGACCACGGGCCGATCCAGTTGCCCGAAGCCAACCTCACCGTGTTTTCGGCGTACCGCGACTGCGACGAGGCACTGCGGCACCCGTCGTCGTCGACCGACCGGCTCAAGTCGACGATCGCGCAGCGTCTGCTCGCCGACAACGGGCCTGTGCGCCCGGTGGCACCTGGCGGTTTTCTGTTTCTCGATCCGCCCGATCACACCCGGCTGCGCAAACTGGTCAGCAAGGCGTTCGTGCCCAAGGTGGTCAACGAGCTGCAACCGGAGATTGCCGGGCTGGTCGACGGACTGCTCGACCGTATCGCCGAAAGAGGACGCTGCGACGTCATCAGTGATCTGGCCTACCCGCTACCGGTGGCGGTGATCTGCCGGCTGCTGGGCGTTCCGCTGAAGGACGAGCCGGAGTTCAGCCGTGCATCGGCGCTGCTGGCGCAGGCGCTGGACCCGTTTTTCGCCATCACCGGCGAGCCTGTGGAGGGCTTGCAGCAGCGTATTAGTGCCGGTCAGTGGCTGCGGGAATATCTGCGCGACCTGATCGGGCAGCGCCGCTCGCAACCCGGCGACGATCTGATGTCGCGGTTGATCGCGGTGGAGGAGTCCGGCGACCAGCTGACCGAGGACGAGATCGTCTCGACCTGCAACCTGCTGCTGATCGCCGGGCATGAGACCACGGTGAACCTGATTGCCAACGCCATCTTGGCGATGCTGCGCCAACCCGCGCACTGGGCCGCACTCGGCGCCGACGCGAATCGCGCCTCGGCCGTCATCGAGGAAACGCTGCGCTACGACCCGCCCGTGCAACTGGTGGCCCGAATTGCGGCTGACGACATGACGATTGGGGATACCCCGGTGGTCAAGGGCGACACCATGATGCTGCTGCTGGCTGCAGCGCAGCATGACCCGACAGAGTTCGAGCGGCCAGATACCTTCGACCCTGATCGAAAACCGTTTCGGCACTTGGCCTTCGGGCGAGGCCTGCATTACTGCCTGGGCGCTCCGCTGGCTCGGCTGGAGGCTGCTGTCGCGCTGTCGGCGGTGACGGCACGCTTCCCCCAAGCCCGGCTGGACGGTGAGCCGGCCTACAAGCCGAACGTCACGCTGCGCGGCATGTCGTCACTAGCCGTGACGGTGTGAGCTGTCGCCGAAGTCCACTTGTTGAACGCTTTTCCCGAATTCGGTTGTCACAAGTGGCCGCTCGACGGGCATCGGGCATCAGCTCGGGCCGAGGCCGGAAACGATGTCGCCCAGGTTGAAGGTGACTGGGGTTTCCAGTTGGGAATACGTGCATGACCGTGGGTCGCGGTCGGGGCGCCAGCGGTTGAACTGGGCGGTGTGGCGGAACCTTTCGCCTTCCATGTGGTCGTAGCGGACTTCCACCACTCGTTCGGGTCGTAGCGGCACAAACGAGAGGTCTTTGCCGGCGTTCCAGCGGGAGAATTCGTTCTTACGCGGTGTGCGCTCGCCGGCTTGGTGGGCAGCCCAATTCCACGGGTGACCATCGAAACTGGTGATCAGTGGCTGCAGCTCGGTGAATAGCCGCCGGCGCTCGGCCATCGGAAAAGCGCCGATGACGCCTACCGACGCCAGGGTGCCGTCGTCCTTGTACAGCCCGAGCAGCAGCGAGCCGATCGCCTCGCCGCCCGACTTGTGCACGCGGTAACCGGCGACCACGCAGTCCGCGGTGCGCTCGTGCTTGATCTTGAACATCACGCGCTTGTCCGGCTGATAGGTGATCCCCAGCGGCTTGGCCACGACGCCATCGAGGCCGGCTCCCTCGAACTCGTCGAACCAGCGCTGCGCGGTGGCAAGATCGGTCGTCGCGGGGGTGACGTGAATCGACGGGCCCGACCCGGCAACAGCATCGACCAGGGTGGCGCGGCGCTCGGCAAATGGTCGCCCGGTGTAGTCGTCATCGCCGAGCGCGAGCAGATCGAACGCGATGAAGGACGCCGGCGTGTGTTCGGCGAGCATCCGGACTCGCGAATCAGCCGGGTGGATGCGTTGTTGCAGCGCCTCGAAGTCCAGGCCGTGGTCGGTGGCGATGATGATCTCTCCGTCGATCACACACCGCTGCGGTAGCTCGGCCTTGGCCGCCGCGACCAGTTCGGGAAAATAACGGGTCATCGGCCGCTCGTTGCGGCTGCCCAGCTCGACCTGATCGGCGTCGCGGAAACAGATGGACCTGAAGCCGTCCCACTTCGGTTCGTAGGACGAATCGGGTGGGATCGACCGAACCGACTTGGCCAGCATCGGCGAGACCGGCGGCATGACGGGCAAGTCCATTTGCCCATTGTGCTGTAACCCTGTGTTGGAATCGGCGTATGGCAACTCCAGCGGAGGAACTCGACGTCGACGGGATCGCGGTTCGGCTCACCAACCCGGACAAGATGTACTTCCCCAAGCTGGGGACCAACGGAACCAAACGCACGCTGGTCGAGTACTACCTGGCGGTCGCTCGCGGGCCGATGCTCGCCGCGTTGCGCGACCGCCCGACCCACCTGCAGCGCTTCCCCGATGGCATCGACGGCGAGGAGATCTACCAGAAGCGCATTCCGCGGCACCATCCCGACTACCTCGAGACGTGTCGGGTCACGTTTCCGTCCGGTCGGACGGCCGACGCGCTGAAGGTGACCCATCCTGCGTCCATTGTGTGGGCAGCGCAGATGGGCACCGTCACCCTGCATCCGTGGCAGGTCCGCTGCCCGGATACCGAGCACCCCGACGAGTTGCGCATCGATCTGGATCCGCAGCCCGGCACCGGCTTTGCCGAGGCCCGCTCGGTTGCTGTCGACGTGTTGCGGCCGCTGCTCGACGAACTCGGGCTGATCGGCTACCCGAAGACGTCTGGTGGCCGCGGTATTCACGTGTTCCTGCGAATCAAAACCGACTGGGATTTCATCGCGGTGCGCCGCGCCGGCATCGCACTGGCGCGCGAGGTGGAGCGCCGCGCGCATGATGCGGTGACGACGAATTGGTGGAAGGAAGAACGCGGCGCGCGGATCTTCATCGACTTCAACCAGAACGCCCGCGACCGCACGTTCGCGTCGGCGTACTCGGTGCGGCCCACCGCGATCGCGACGGTGTCGACACCGCTGACGTGGGACGAGTTGGCCGGCGCCGACCCCGACGACTACACGATGGCTACCGTGCCCGATCTGGTGGCCCGCCGCGACGACCCCTGGGCCGACATGGATTCGGTCGATCAGTCGATCGCACCGCTATTGGAGATGGTCGAGGCCGACGAAGAGCGTGGACTCGGCGATCTGCCGTATCCGCCCAATTACCCGAAGATGCCGGGCGAACCCAAGCGTGTGCAGCCATCGCGCGATACAGATCCGACGAGGAGAAATAAGCGGACTTGAGGTTGGGCATCGTTGACGGCTGCAACGGTCAACGAGCGCGGCCATCACGGCGACCGCGCCAGCGATCGGCTCGAAGTCGGGCTGCGGTTCAGGTAGCTCCAGGCGGCTTTCGCTGCGCGTGTGGGAGGGCACCCTTCGTGTCGATGACCCCGAGATCGTCACCAGGTTTCTGCTGGGCGCGCTCAGGCGAGGCGCGATCTTGGTGGCGACCTCCCCGAACCCGTAGGCACCCGCGACGCCGTTTCCCTCGATGCGTGCGTTGATGTGGGGCTATGCTGCGACTCGTCCGTGTAGTAAGGCAGTCCAATGAACCTGGTAGCCAAGGCTGTCGACAAGATCGCCAATCCACCGCGAGTGTCGGATCCGGATCGGCTGCGCGCCGCGGTGTCCGGCAAGACGGTGCTGGTCACCGGTGCCTCCTACGGACTCGGCGAGGCCACCGCGCGCAAGCTCGGGGCGGCCGGGGCGACCGTGCTGCTGGTCGCACGCTCTGCGGACAGGCTGTCAGCCCTCGCGGCGTCGATCAACGCGGGCGGCGGCCGCGCGGCCGCGTACCCGGCCGATCTGTCCGACGAGACAGCGGTCGCCGCGCTGGCGGAGAGACTCACCGAAAACCACCGCCCGATGGACGTCGTCGTCAGCAACGCCGGCAAGTCCATCCGGCGGTCGCTGCATCTGCAGTACGACCGGCCGCAGGATTTCGAGCGCACGATCGGCGTCAACTACCTCGGCCCGGTTCGGTTGCTGCTCGGGCTGCTTCCTGCGATGAGGCGCCGCGGCAGCGGGCACATCGTCAGCATTTCGACGGTCGGTGTGCTCACCGCACCAGGCCCGCGCTGGGGCGCCTACTTGGCGTCCAAAAGCGCGTTCGATGTGTGGTTGCGCAGCGTGGAACCGGAACTGCGCGCCGACGGCGTGCACGTCACCTCGGTGTATATGACGTTGGTGCACACCCCCATGAGCGATCCCACGCCGATCCTGCGCAGAATGCCGGGTCTGTCTGCGGAGCAGGCCGCCGACGTCGTCGCCAAGGCGATCATCGACCGGCCCGGCAGGGTGCAGCCGTGGTGGGTGTGGCCGATCGAAATCAGCTCGATGCTGCTGCCCGGGCCTCTGGGGGTCGGGATGGGACTGATGTATCGGTTCTCCACCGATTCCCCAAGCGCTCGGGGGATTCAGCAATGACGGCCGCGACCATCGTGACCAGCGCGGCCCGGGTGGTGCTGCGATCGGGATTGTTTGCGCCCGCTGGGCCGCTGACTGTGTTCCGCATCGTGCGCGAGGCGGTTCGAGGCGGTGCAAACCTGGCTACTGTGATGGCGATCGCGGCGGCTCGCTGGCCGGACCGGACCGCGGTGATCGACGACGACGGCGCGCTGAGCTACGGCCAGCTACGGTCCCGCACTGAATCCCTGGCGGCCGCGCTGGTCTATCGCCACGGCATCGGACCCGGGGTCTCGGTCGGCATCCTGTGCCGCAACGGGCGCGCCTTCATGCAGTCGATGTTCGCGGTGGCGTCGGTCGGTGCCGACGTGGTGTTGCTCAACACCGAGTTCCGTACCGACGCGCTGGCGTACGCCTTGGGTGCGCACCGGATCCAAACCGTGATTTGTGACGACGAATTCGCCGACCGGGTGCATGCGGCAGCCGAGGCGGTCGCCGTCGTCGATCTCGCGGCGCTTGAGATCGACGAGCGCGAGCCACGGCCGAAGGCTGGGCCGGGCGGTCGGATCGTGCTCCTGACGTCCGGCACGACGGGCACGCCCAAGGGTGTGCCGCGCACACCCAGTTTCACCCCGGCACTGGGTGTCGGAGCCGTGTTCCTCGACCGCGTCGGGCTGCGCGCTGGAAGCCGAATTGCCTTGTCGGTGCCCATGTTTCACGCGTTCGGGTTCGGGATGGTGTTGCTCACGGTGATCCTCGGCGGCACGGTTCTGACAAGACGCCGGTTCGACGCCGAAGCAACGCTCGCGCAGGCGTCGTTGCATCGCGCGCACGTGCTCGCCGCGGTCCCGGCCATGCTCGCCCGGATTCTCGACCTTCCGGGCGAGGTGCGGGCGCGAAACCCGGTTCCGTCGCTGCGCGTGGTGATCACCGCCGGGGCACGCCTGGATCCGAGCCTGGCGCAGCGGTTCATGGACGCCTACGGCGAGATCCTCTACAACGGCTACGGCTCCTCGGAGGTCGCCATGGGGTCGCTTGCGACGCCCGCCGATCTACGGGAGGCGCCGGAAACGGTTGGCAGGCCGGTTCCTGGCTGTCCGGTCGTAATTCTCGACGAGAACGACAGTCCGGTCGGGCCGCACGTCACCGGGCGGGTGTTCGTGGGTGGTGGCATGACGTTCGACGGCTACACCGGCGGCGGTGGCAAGGATGTGGTCGCCAAGATGACAGACACCGGGGACATGGGCTACTTCGACGAGGCGGGGCGGCTGTTCATCGCCGGCCGCGCAGACGACATGATCGTCTCCGGCGGAGAGAACGTCTACCCCCGCGCGGTTGAGAACGCCCTTGGTGAACATCCCGACGTGGCCGACAACGCGGTGATCGGTGTGTCGGATGAGGACTTCGGGCAGCGGCTCGCTGCATTCGTCGTTCCCCGCCCAGGCGCCGAAATCGACGAAGCCGAACTGCGGGAGTACTTGAAGGACAAGGTGTCTCGCTTTGAACAACCGCGGGACATCACCGTCGTCGCCGCGATCCCGCGTAATCCCACCGGCAAGGTGTTGCGAAAGGAACTGGGTCACGATCAACCGCACCGCCCCACACCTCCCCGTGCAAAGCGTCGAAAGGGCCAGATCCTCGACCGTGGCGGCCGCGCCGGTCCAGAGGCATTAGGCTGACTGACACCCGATCTCGTGCCCAGGCCTATCCAATGAATTAGAGGCTAGATGCAGGACATCGAACATATAGGCGCCTCGGCTGCCGTAGCAGACGATGCCGACTTAGGACGGGACCCGCGCCGCGCTAGTGCCAATCCGCTGTCGCAGGTGCTGGGGCTATTCACCCGGACCGGCGGCTTCTACGCCCGGTCCTGGGGCGCCTATCTGGATCGTGAGCCCGGTGAGCTTCCGGTGGCACGGCCTACCCTCGCGCTGGCGACGGAGGCGTTCTTCGACGAAATCGTGCTGACCGGGTTTCGCCTGCTGCGGTCGGCCCCCGACGCGACGAGACTCGAATGGATCACTCGCGAGGTCTCGGCGGCACTAGAGTTCTACGGCCAGCAGGGCTGGCTCGAGAAGCCTGAGGGGTTTTTCGCGGCTCCCCCGCCGCTGACCGATGTCACGGTCAGGGCCGTGAACAACTTGGGGCGCACCTACGAGCGCCTGTTCTTCGACAGTGGCTATGAGCCCCATGCAGGTGAACCGGGCCGGGAACGATGGCTGAGCTACACCGGCAACAACCGCGAGTACGGGCTGATGTTGCGACACCGCCAGCCGCGACCCTGGCTGGTGTGCGTGCACGGCGCGGAGATGGGACGGGCTGCGCTGGACCCCACGCTGTTTCGTGCCTGGCATCTGCACTCCGATCTCGGACTGAACGTGGTGCTTCCGGTGCTTCCCATGCACGGGCCTCGCGCGCGGGGCCTGCCGAAGGGCGCCGCGTTCCCCAGTGAGGACGTGCTCAACGACGTCCACGGTGCGGCTCAGGCGGTGTGGGATATCAGGCGCCTGCTGTCCTGGATCCGCTCCCAGCAACCCGAGGCGATGATCGGGCTGAACGGCATCTCCCTTGGCGGTCACCTCACGTCGCTGGTCGCCAGCCTCGACGACGGCCTCACCTGTGCGATTCTCGGCGTCCCAGCCGTCGATCTGGTCGAGCTGGTCGACCGCCACGCCGGCCTGAGCGGTCACGACGCCCTCGGTCAGACGATGCGGTTGGCCAAGCCCATCGGCCGGATGATCTCCCCATTTGCACTGACTCCCCGCGTGCCGATGCAGGGCCGCTTCATCTACGCCGGCATCGCCGACAGGTTGGTGCACCCACGCGACCAGATCACCCGGCTCTGGCAGCACTGGGGCAGACCCCAGATCCACTGGTACTCCGGCGGCCACACCGGGTTCTTCCGCTCCCGGCCGGTACAGCGATTCATCGACGACGCGCTGGTGCAGTCGGGGCTTGTCGACCCGTCACGGATACGTCGCAGACGCTGACGTAGCCGGCGCGTGGGCCTCGATGTCACGTCCGACGCCGGCCCGGGCTCTCGGCGTCGCTTCGGACCTCTGGTCAGGTTTGTTTCTTGTTCTATCGTTCAGGAAGATGCCCGCTGCGGACCCCGCTTCAGGCCGGATTCGCCGTCGATGATGGAGTGATGAGTCTTCGTGTAGATCGCGAACGTTCCGTCCGGTACCCCATCGATCACCCAACAGCGAAAGAGCGGCCGGTCGGGATCGAGTTGCGGCTCGTGCAGATCGGCTACGAGCCGCAGCAGGTCGTCGTAGGAGGCTTGAGCGGGGAGCGCCAGATGCCCGAAGTGGTAGTAAGGGTCCCAGCTCGTCACCTCCCGGAAATGGGGCGCGCCCCGACCAAGCAACTCCGGGACATAGTTGAACGGCGGCGCTGGCGTGCACGCCCGATACGCCTCGACAATCTCGCGCACAATGGGCGCGCGACCGGCGGGCTTTTTGAACAGCAGCATCGCACCGACGTGCGTCGTGCCAGCCGGTCACTCGATCAACAGCCATGAAAGATCCAGCGGCGGAATCGGTTTGCTCATGGCGTACCTCCTATCCGAAGTTCGGGCAGACGTTGACCGACAAACGGGCTAGGCGCTCAAGAATCCGAACCGTAACGAAGATGTTCTCTCCGCAGACCACAATCGGCGAGGGCATTAGGGCTCCGCTATGGCAGTCGTAAGTCCCTCGGCAACCGGCGTCTCCCCCTTCGGTGACGATCGCGCCGCACCCGGGGCGACACCAGTCGGCCAGGGGTGGACGTGGCACTGGCGTCGCAACAATGATTGATGCGGCGGTTTTGTTGCGACGGCGCGGCTTCGGGAAGGAGACTAATGGCAGGTCGGACAGTCATCATTACCGGCGCCAGCGATGGCATCGGCGCGGCTGCGGCGGCCAGGCTGAGCCGAAGCGGCGAGAACGTGGTCGTGGTCGGCCGATCCGCGGCGAAAACAACCGCCGTCGCCGCGCGTCTGGGCGTCGAGTACTTCGTGGCCGATTTCACGGATCTTTCACAAGTGCGGAGGTTGGCCGAGCAGCTGCTGCAGTCCTACCCCCGCATCGATGTGCTGGCCAACAATGCCGGCCGTGCCATGAGGCGGCGCGAGGTCACCGTCGACGGCCACGAAACGACTTTCCAGGTCGATTATCTGGCCGCGTTTCTGCTCACGACGCTGCTGATGGATCGGCTCGTCGAATCCAGCGCCACGGTGCTGAACACCTCAAGCGTGGTCAATACGTACTTCGGCCACGTCGATGTCGATGACCTGGACGCAGTGCACGGCTACCGGCCCCTCAGGGCATACGGCGACGCAAAGCTGGAAATCGTCTTGTTCACCAAGGAGCTGCACCGCCGCTACCACGCTGCCGGGATCTCCACGGCGGCGTTTCATCCCGGGGACGTGGCGACCAACTTCGGAAACGCGTCGCGGACGTGGTGGATTCGGACGGCATTTCGCGGCCCGATCAAGTTTCTGGCGCTGGTTGGACCTGAGCAGGGATCCGACGAGCTGGTGTGGCTGGCCTCATCCACACCGGGAACCGACTGGAGATCGGGCGAGTACTACGCCAACCACAGAATCGCTCGGGCCAACCCTCGGGCCTACGACCCGGTCCTGGCCCGTGAACTCTGGGAGCGCAGCCTCGCCATGGTCGCCACTTAGAATAGTCAGGAGCAGACACAATGACCGTCACTACCGTGGACGCCGGTCGCAATCAGGTCAGCCGCTCCGTTGAGGTCCATGCCCCGGCAGCTGACCTGTTCGCGATCGTCGCGAACCCGCGTCGACACCACGAACTCGACGGTTCCGGCACTGTCGGGAAAAACATCCGCGCCCCGCAGCGGCTGGTCCCCGGCGCGCGGTTCACCACGAAGATGAGGATGTTCGGGGTGCCGTATCGCGTCACCAGCACCGTCACCGCGATGAAACCCGACGAACTCATCGAATGGCGCCACCCCGTCGGGCACCACTGGCGTTGGGAGTTCGCCGCAATCACGCCGACGACCACACGCGTCACCGAGACGTTCGACTACCGCGACGCCGGGCCGCTGAACGACCGGCTGAAGTATTACGAGCGAACGGGTTTCGCCAAGTGCAATGCCGCCGGCATCGAAGCCACGTTGACCAAACTCCGCAACCGCTACGCCGGCTGATTGCCGTCATGCTGCGTTGCGGGCAATGTCCGGTAGCAAAGTTGAGATAGGTCGGCGAAATTTCTCAATAATCTGCCGCGGAACAGCTTTGGTGCGGCGCACACTCTTAAGTGCACCGGTCACATTGGCCGTCAAACCCGATGCATGGGCGCACTTGCCGAAACGCCCGCAGAAACTACGAACGACAACCGAGGGACGATGCCAGCCATCGACAATCACGCCTCGCAAAAGCCCCATCACACGGGCGATCTGGACGCGATGCTGTGGGGGATCGAAAGGGATCCGTTGCTTCGGCAGACGATCACGGTGGTGTTGATCCTTGATCGGGCGCCCGACCGCGAGGTACTCCTGGACCGCCTCGAACGTGGCAGCCGCACCCTGCCGTCATTTCGGCACCGCCTGGTGGAGGCGCCGTTGCGCCTGTCGACTCCCCGTTGGATCGTCGACCCGAACTTCGACCTCTCCTACCATGTCCGCTGGATCGGTGCGCCGGGTGATGGATCTTTGGACGGTGTGCTGGAGTTCGCGCGCCAGTCGGCGATGTCCGGCCTCGACCGGGAGCGCCCACTGTGGACCATCACCGTGGTTGAGGGCCTCAAGGGCGGGCAGGCGGCGTTAATCCTGACGGTGAATCATGTGATGAGCGACGGTACCGGCCTTCTCGCGATCTTCGGGTTGCTCGGTGACCTCACCCGAAAGCCCCGTGATCTTGGCCCGATGCCGGCGATCCCCGAGCCCGAGGATCAATCCCGGCTCGGGCTGGCGGCCGAAGCCGCCTGCTACACCGGACACCGGATCCTGCGGTTCCTGGGTCGGTCCGCGGGCTTGACGGCGCATACGCTGCCGACCGTGATGCGGCGGCCGCGCTATACCGCGACCACAGTCGCCAAGGATGTGAGGGGGGTGACCCGGATCATGGCGCCGAACTTGAAGACCCTCTCGCCCCTGATGACCGAGCGTCGAGGGTGGCTGCGCTTCGCGGCACTCGAGGCCGACCTCGAAGGATTGCGGAAAGCCGCCAAGACACGGGGCTGCACCGTCAACGACGCGTTCCTCACCGCCGTCGCTCACGGATTCGCTTTGTACCACCAACGGCACGGCGAACCCGTCGAAAGACTGCGGACCACCATCCCCGTTGATATCCGCAAGCCGGGTGACCCACTGTTCGGCAACCGGGTGAACGGTTGCCGAATGGCGATCCCGATCGGCGCCGATGACCCGGGCGCCGCGATGGCGACCTATCACCGTCTCATCAAAGGCTTGCAGGAAGTCGCGAAGCTCCCGTTGGCCAGCGGGCTCGGCACGGTAATCAACGCCTTCGGTCCTGCAGTGAATCTAGTCTTCGGGTTGATCATGAAACACGACGACTTCGTGCTCAGCGACGTCAACGCGGGCGGTTTGGCGTTCTACCTCGCCGGCGCGAAGGTGCTAAGCATCTTTCCCTTCGGGCCCCCGGTCGGCACCGCCGCCAACATCACGCTGGTGGGTTATCACCACAAGGCGCTGATCGGCATCAATGTCGACGCCGCAGCGGTCCCGGACTTGGGCGCGCTCGCGGCGTGCATCCGTGAAGGCTTTGACGCGGTCATCGCCCTCGGCGACGGAGGCCAGCCGTGATCGACGGCTATCAAGACTACGACTTCGGTGAAGTGGCGGAGGTTTCAGGAAAAAGCTCGCCCGCAATCGCTGCCCGTTGAGTCACCATCGTCACGAAGTCACCGTCGTCACGAGCTTGAGTCCGATGTGATCGACGATGAAGCGAAGCTGGCGTCGAGAGTCATTAATTCAGCGACAGCTGTTTGAATTCCCTCGCCGTCGACTGTGTAGCTTGTGAACCGATTCGAGCGCATTCTTCGCGCATAACCCGCACAGTCGACACGTCCTTGGACCAGGATCCAGGGCCGGTACAACTGCGAGCGAATTAACGACTCACGACACTAGAAAGGGTTCGTCAGCTGCTTGGTGATGAAATAGTCCGCGAACAGATCCGGCTGAGAATGAGTGTCAAGCCTGCCGGTCCGACGGCTGTCTAGAGCTGCGCTCAGGTCGGCATCGGGACTGCGGCGAAAACTCGCCCGACAACATGCCGCATGGCTGATGCTCCCAAGCTGGAAATACGCAGCTGAGCATGATTCAGTAGCACGATGGCGCCCCGAAGATGCCGGGCGAACCCAAACGTGTTCAGCCAAGCCGTGATACGGATCGGAAGAAATTATGAGCTCCCTGTCCAGGCAGCAGCGTTGGGAGAGGCGTGCCGAGTGGCCGCTCGCGAGCGTGGCCGTCGCCTTCCTGATCGCCTTTTCGGTGCAGGTCTTGGCGCAACCGCACGGATTCACCGCAAGCCTGCTCAACTGGATCATGGTCGCCCTGTATGTAGCCTTCGGGATCGATTACCTCGTCCGCTTGATACTGGCCGATCAGCGGACAAGGTGGTTCTTTCGCAATCTGCCGGATCTGGCGATCATCGCGCTGCCGTTCCTGCGGCCGCTGCGCGTACTGCGACTTGTCGTTCTGGTCGAAGTGATGGAGAAGCTGTTCGGAGACGCCTTACGGGGCCGCATCGTCACGTATACGGCCTTTAGTGGGGTGCTGCTCATCTATGCGGCATCGCTGGGCGTTCTTGATGCGGAACGAGTGACGCCGCAGGCGAATATCAAAAACTTCGGTGACGCAGTCTGGTGGGCTATCACGACACTCACCACTGTCGGATACGGCGATTATCATCCGATCACCGCAATGGGCCGGGTGATCGCGGTCCTGTTGATGCTGGGTGGGATCAGTCTCATCGGCATCATCACCGCGACGGTCGCGACGTGGATTGTGCGGCGTATCGCCGATGTCGACGCTGCCGAGCAGGCTGCCACCGCCGGTCAGATTGAGCAGCTCCGCGGCGAGATCGCACAACTGTCGCAACTGCTGGCCCGAATCCCGCGTGCCGGTGGCAGTGGTGACCCTGCGTCTGGCTGAGCAGGCGGAGCGCTAGAGGCGGCTTGCGACGAATGCCGCGGCCTGGTCGGTCGCCCCGGGAACATAGCCAAGGTGCGCGATGATGTTTCCGCCGTCGGCGCAGATCTCGTCGTCGGGGAGGCAGATGTCGATGGTTTTCGCACCGTAGCTCGGGTTGATCGCCGGAATTTGGTTGTCCGACAACTGCTTTGCGTAGCTGCTCTGGGGATTTCCAAACAAGGCAACGGCGGCAACGTGATTGGCGACCTGCGGGGACAGCTGGTGGCTGGTCATGTCCATCACTCCCGCGCCCTGCGAATATCCCCCCAGCACGATTTTAGTGTTCGGGCAGTTCGCGGCGGTGCCCTGGACGTGGGCGACCGCGTCGCCGGCACCGACATGGGCGCTGTTGACGTAGTCGTTGGTCGCCGGGTAGTTGACCGGGTAGAGATTCACAGACTTCCCGGGAAGCTGCGCGGTCAACGAGTCGGTGAAGGCTTGGCCGGGCCCGCCCGGGCCGACAGGCTCACCGGTTCCGCGCGCGAACACGACCTCGGCATCGGGACACTGATCGGCCACCGCAACCCGAATGCCCACCGGTGCGGCCGGCAATACCAACAGCACCATCAGGGCAGTACCAGCGATGCGAGCAATGAAGCGTCTACTCATCCTGGCAATGCTGCCATCTCTGGGGAGTACCGGTAATAGCATCACGCCATGATCGCATCGCGGCGCGGCGATGCGGCTCTTTCCAGAGCCGCGCCGTAGCACGATGGCTCAAGCGCCTCTTCTCAAAGAAGACAGCGGCCTGCCACGCGGCGTCCGCGGTGCCGCCGATCCGCGTTTCGGCAACGTGATCGGGATGTTCGCCCGGCTGTTTCCCGGGCGCCGGTTCGGCGGCGGCACACTGTCCGTCTACATCGAAGGCCGCCCGGTCGTCGACGTCTGGATGGGGTGGTCGGACCGGGCCGGGAAAGTGCCCTGGACGGCCGACACCGGTGCGATGGTGTTCTCCGCGACGAAAGGAGTCGCATCCACGGTGATTCACCGGCTCGTCGACCGTGAGCTGCTGTGTTATGACACGCCTGTCTCCGAATATTGGCCGGAGTTCGGGGCCAACGGCAAGGCCGACATCACGGTCCGCGACGTCCTGCGGCATCGATCCGGACTGTCGCATTTGAAGGGTGTCAGCAAGACGGAGTTGATGGATCACCGGCTGATGGAAGAGCGACTGGCCGCGGCGCCGGTCGACCACCTGCGGGGCGCCCCGGCGTATCACGCACTGACCTACGGTTGGCTGCTCTCGGGTCTGGCCCGATCGGTTACCGGTAAAGGCATGCGCGAGCTGGTTCGCGCCGAGCTGGCGCAGCCGCTCAACACCGATGGCCTGCATCTCGGCCGGCCGCCGGCCGGCGCGCCGACCAAGGTCGCGCAAATCTTGGCGCCGCAGAGCAACCGGCCCAATCCGGTGTTCAACTTCGTCGCGCCAAAGATGGCTGGGCTGCCGTTCTCGGGTGCCTTGGGCTCGATGTATTTCCCTGGCATCAAATCGCTTGTGCAGGGCAATATCCCGTTCCTGGATGGCGAAGTACCCGCCGCCAACGGTGTTGTCACCGGCCGCGGATTGGCCAAGATGTACGCGGCGCTGGCCAACGGCGGCCGCATCGACGGAAGGCAGTTCCTGTCAGCGGAGTTGGTGGATGGCCTGATCGGCAAGCCTCGGGTGATGCCTGATCTGAACATGCTGGTGCCCATGCCATTTCACCTCGGCTATCACGAATCGCCGATTCCCGGTCTGCTCAAAGGGTTCGGCCATATCGGCTTGGGCGGAACCCTCGGCTGGGCCGATCCCGAGACGGCCAGCGCGTTCGGTTACGTGCACAATCGGCTGTTGACGCCGATGCTGTTCGACATGGCGTCGTTCGCCGGCTTGGCCCGTCCGCTGCGCAGTGCGATTACTGCCGCCCGGCACGCCGGTCCGCTCGAGGTGCCGCAGTTCGGCGCGACTTACGGCGGACCCCGACCCCGAAAGCGGGCGGTATCGGGACGGCGCTAGGGCTGATCGTCCAGTAGCCGCAGCGGATGTAAACCGTCGACGGCGCCGACGAACGGCGGATGGATGCTGTAGCCGAGCATGCGGCGAAGGTCATCAGAGACCTCCCGCGCGATCTCGCGGGAGATCGAGAGCGTGAAGGCCTCCATTGGCCGCAGCCATGGTTGGCAGTACTGGGCAGTGACGGCAAGACGGTCGCGGTCGGTGGCATTGGCGCCTCCGCCGTGCCACAGGGTGCCGACGAAGAAGACGCACGAGCCGGCGGGCATCACCACAGGTGTCGACTGATCGTCCGGGCCCGGCCGGCGTTTGCCCCACCGGTGACTCCCGGGGAACAGGACCGTCGCGCCGTTGTCCGCGGTGAAGTCGTCGATCGCCCAAATCGTCGCGGCCGCCAGCGGCGCCCGCGGGCGCGGAACCGGGTAGAACCCGTCGTCGTGGTGAGCCAGTTGCGCAGCCTCGCCAGGCTGAATGTTGATGGCCTGCAACGCCGAAAGCAGGTAGTTGGGCATCAGCAATTGATCGAGCACCGCCAACACCCGTGGATGATCAGCAAGCCGGTCGCACACACGCGTCCTGCTCAGCACGCTGTAGATGCGCTGGGTGCGACGCCCCTCGAACGAGTTGCGGCCGGTGTGCCCCAACCAAGGCAGCACGACATCACGGATCTGCTGGCAATCCTCGTCGCTGAGCAGGTTCTCCCAAATGACGTAGCCGTCGCGATCCAGAGCCGCCATGTCGGCTTGGGCGGTCGCGGGGTCGACCGAGGCCCCGCTGGTCGGCGTCCGCTTATAGCGCAGCGCCAAGTCGCCTCTGAGGTCTTCCAGAGTTGTGACGGACTCTTCGTCAGCGCTCATCTGGGTTCATCCGCACTCGTCCTTACCGCTATCACCACACCCTAACTCTGCGAACATGCCCATTGTCAGCCGTCGAGCGCCCTATCCTGTGAGATCGGGGCATTTGGGGGCTGAGCGGCGGAGGGTCGGATGACGGCCATAACGGTGTGCCGCGCGTGCGGGACGCAGCGCCGTGGGAACGCGCGGTGCTGTCACGGATGTGGCTCGCCGATTGCTGTGCCCGACAGCCCTGCCTCAAACAGCCAGGTGACGGTGTTGTTCGATGACGTCTACCTGGCACGTGAGCAGGCCCGGCGGGGTGATCGCGACGGGGCGATACCGCTGATGCGCGCCGGCGTCGACCATCTGCTCCGCGAAGGAGGATCGCGGGAATGGGGCATTCCGGCGACGGGTGTGCTGGTGGAGACGCTGCTTGATGGTGGCACCGAAGGTGACGTGGTGGAGGCTGAGGCGGCGATCGAGCGGTTGGCAGCGGCCGCGACCGACGACGATTCCACCTTGCGCGACATCTGGCTGCTGCGGTTACGCGCCCTGTTGGCGCGGGCGCGCGGCGAAGGTGTGAAATACCTCGACTTCGTGAATCGCTATCGCAACATGGCGGCATCGCTTGGCTTCGAGGGCCACATCGCCTGGGCCGAGGCGATGCCATGACGCCGGGTGGCCGCGCCTGTATGGCCCAACCCGGCCCGGAACTTCCTGGTCATCGGTAGTCACCGGCATGCTGTCTGCGGCTCTGCGTGACATGCAATGGCGAAGGCGGCGCCTCGTCATCGCGATCGTCAGCACCGGATTGATCTTTGCGATGACGCTCGTTCTGACCGGTCTTGCCAACGGGTTTCGGGTAGAGGCGCAGCGGACCGTCGACGCCATGGGCGTCGACAGATTCGTGGTCAAAACCGGAGCCGACGGACCGTTTCTGGGATCGACACCATTTGCCCAAGTTGACCTGGCGCGGGTAGCCGCTGAACGCGGTGTCGCCGCAGCGGCCCCGATGGCGACTGCGGCGGTGACGATCAAGGAGGGCTCGGCGACGCGAAACACCACGGCCTTCGGCGCGCCGGAGCACGGACCCGGCATGCCGGTTGTCTCGCAGGGAGCAGCGCCGTCGACACCCGAGGAGGTTGCGGTATCGAGCACGCTGGGTCGTCACCTCGGTGACGACCTGGACGTCGGCGGGCACCCGTTGCGGATTGTCGGCATTGTGCACAATTCGACCGCGCTGGCGAAGACGCCCAACATCTTTCTCACCACCGAGGGCCTGCAGCGATTGGCGTACAACGGTCAGCCGATGGTCACCTCGATCGGGATCGTCGGCACGCCCCAGCAGCTGCCCGACGGCTACCAAACCCTTGATCGTGCGGCCGCTGTCAACGACCTGCAGCGACCGTTGAAGGTCGCGGTCAGTGCGATCACGATGATCGCTGTCTTGCTGTGGATCGTCGCGGTGCTGATCGTCGGTTCGGTGGTGTACCTCTCGGCGCTCGAGCGCATGCGCGACTTCGCGGTGTTCAAGGCCATCGGCGTGCCGACCCGGTCGGTGCTGGCGGGACTCGCGCTGCAGGCGGTCGTCGTCGCACTGCTCGCCGCGGTGGTCGGCGTCGGCCTTGCCCAACTGTTGGCACCGCTGTTCCCGATGACGGTGGTCGTGCCGTTGCATGCCTACGTCACGTTACCGGCGATCGCCGTCGCGATCGGTCTGCTGGCCAGCGTCGCCGGGCTGAGGCGCGCGGTGTCGGTCGATCCCGCGCTTGCGTTCGGAGGTCCTTGAGCGGTGGGCGATTTGAGCATTGCCGACCTCGTCGTCGAATACTCCAGCGGCGGCTACGCGGTCCGGCCGATCAACGGCTTGAGCCTCGACGTGCCGGCCGGTTCGCTGGTGATCCTCCTCGGGCCGAGCGGTTGCGGGAAGACGACATTGTTGTCGTGCCTCGGCGGGATTCTGCGGCCGAAGTCCGGGTCGATCAAGTTCGATGGCATCGACGTCACCTCCCTCGACGGCGGCGCGCTGGCCAGGTACCGACGCGACGACGTGGGCATCGTCTTTCAAGCGTTCAACCTGGTGCCGAGCCTCACCGCGCTGGAAAACGTGATGGTTCCGCTGCGCGCGGCGGGGAAGTCGCGTTCGTCGGCGCGTCAGCGTGCCGAGGAACTGCTGACCCGGGTCGGTCTGGCCGACCGTTTGAAACACCGGCCCGGTGACCTGAGCGGCGGACAGCAGCAACGCGTCGCGGTCGCTCGCGCGATCGCGTTGGATCCGGCATTGATCCTTGCCGACGAACCGACCGCCCACCTCGACTTCATTCAGGTGGAAGAGGTACTGCGGCTGATCCGCTCACTGGCCCAGGGTGAGCGTGTGGTGGTGGTCGCCACCCACGACAGCCGGATGCTGCCGTTGGCCGATCGCGTCATCGAGCTGATACCCGCGCTCTCGTCGACGAACCGGCCACCCGAGACGGTGCACCTGACAGCCGGCGAGGTGCTCTTCGAGCAGAGCACGATGGGCGAACTGATCTACGTGGTCTCCGACGGCGAGTTTGAGATCGTTCGCGAATTAGCTGACGGCGGTGAGGAATTGGCGAAGGTCGCCGGACCGGGTGACTACTTCGGCGAAATCGGCGTCCTGTTCAACCTGCCACGCTCGGCCACCGTGCGGGCCCGAACCGACGCGACGGCCGTCGGCTACACGGCGCAGGCCTTCCGTGAACGGCTAGGTGTGAAGGGTTTGGGCGATCTGATCGAGCGCCGCGAGCTCGCCAACGACTGACCTACCAGCCCGTCTGCCTCAAGCCCGGCGCGGCATTGTGCTGAATCTGATCCGGGGAGTAGGGCATTACAGCGCGGCCAGCTGGGTCGAACGACTCTATTGAGAGGTGAACACCGGGCGGAACCTGAGGGCAAATGCTGATCAGCCGTGATCCCGGAAGGATTTTGGGCCAACGATGAAAAGTCGGAAGGATCAGCGGTCCACGCGAACGCCGGTTGCCGGCCGGACCCTGCCCAGACCGCTGGAAGGCGCCGGGGGCCTGTTCATGATGTCGGCCGATGCGGTGAAGTTCCTCTTTCGCCGGCCCTTTCAAGCACGAGAGTTTGTCGAACAGTCGTGGTTTGTGGCGCGTGTCGCCGTCGTGCCGACGCTGCTGGTAGCGATCCCGTTCACGGTCCTGGTCAGCTTCACCCTCAACCTCCTGCTACGTGAGCTCGGCGCAGCCGACTTGAGCGGTGCCGGTGCGGCATTCGGCGCAGTGACGCAGGTCGGCCCGATGGTCACCGTGTTGATCGTGGCCGGAGCCGGCGCCACTGCGATGTGTGCGGACTTGGGTTCGCGCACGATTCGCGACGAGATCGACGCCCTGGAGGTGATGGGGATCAACCCGATTCAGCGGTTGGTTACGCCACGCGTGCTCGCCTCAGGGTTGGTCGCGCTGCTGTTGAACAGCCTGGTGTGCATCATCGGCATCCTGGGCGGCTACGTCTTTTCGGTGTTCGTCCAGGATGTCAACCCCGGGGCGTTCGCCGCTGGTGTCACGGTGCTGACCGGAATCCCCGAGCTCATCATCTCGGGGGTCAAGGCAGCCTTGTTCGGCCTGGTCGCCGGCCTGGTTGCGTGTTATCGGGGCCTGACGATCGCCGGACGCGGCGCACAGGCGGTGGGCAACGCCGTCAATGAGACTGTCGTGTTTGCCTTCATGTCGCTGTTTGTCATCAACGTGGTCGTCACCGCAATCGGCATCCACATGACGAGCAAGTGACGGATGGGACTGCCATGACGCTACGAGCCCTCAATCCGCGGGTGACGCATGAGCTTGAAAGGCCGATTACCGCGTTAGCCAGAATCGGCGATCAGACAAAGTTCTTTGGTGAAGCCATTGCGGGCGCGCCTTACGCGGTGCGCAATTACGGACGCGATATCGTCCGTCTCACTGCCGAGATCAGCATGGGTGCAGGCACTTTGGCGATGATCGGCGGAACTGTGGTGATCGTCGGGTTCTTGACTCTGGCTACCGGCGGCACGCTGGCAGTCCAAGGTTACAACTCGCTAGGCAATATCGGGATCGAGGCGTTGACCGGGTTCTTGTCGGCGTTTATCAACGTTCGTATTTCTGCTCCTGTGGTTGCCGGAATCGGCTTAGCGGCCACCTTCGGCGCCGGTGTGACCGCGCAGTTGGGCGCTATGCGAATCAATGAGGAAATCGATGCCCTGGAAGCCATGGCTATCCGCCCGATCTCCTTCCTGGTCAGTACCAGGCTCGTCGCCGGAATGATCGCGATCACGCCGTTGTATGCCATCGCCGTCATCCTTTCGTTCAGTGCGAGCCGGTTCACCACGGTCTTCCTGTTAGGGCAATCAGCAGGGCTGTACGACCACTACTTTTCGACATTCTTGAACCCAATCGACTTGTTGTGGTCGTTTGTCCAAGCCATCTTCATGGCTCTGGCAATACTGCTGATTCATACGTTCTACGGCTTCTACGCCACTGGTGGACCGGCTGGTGTTGGTGTCGCGACCGGCAGCGCGGTGCGAACATCGCTTGTAGTGGTGGTGTCGGTGACACTGCTGATCTCGCTGGCCATCTACGGCTCCAGCGGCAACTTCCACCTGTCGGGGTAGGTGCGCAGCCGCGACGCAGCCATGCTGCAGCTCAGATATAAAGAAGAGCGTGGCTCTCGCGTTTCAGGACATCATCAAGTCCAAGTACCTGCTGCTCACCACCTTCACCAAGGACGGTCGTCCCAAGCCGACGCCGATCTGGGGCGTGCCCGACGGCGACAAGCTGCTGGTCATCACCGACGACGGCTCGTGGAAGACCAAGCGGATCAATAACACGCCCCGGGTGACGATCGCCAAAAGCGGATCGCTGGGCAAGCCCAAGAGCGGCGAGGTCGAGGGCATCGCCCGGGTGCTGCCCAAGTCGGAAACCCGGCGGGTCTACAACGCCGTCCTCAAGCGGTACTGGTACCACGCCGCGTGGTTCTACGCGCACTCGATCGTGCGTGGCGGCATCGACAAGGTGCACGTCGGACTGGAAATCATTCCGGCCGGCTAGCGGCGATCCGGGTGCCTAGGGGGGCTAAGCACGGCCTTTACAGAAGCGTTATAGTAGCCGCATGCGTCTTTCTCGTCTGAGCTCTGCCGTCCGCGTCGGCGTCGCAGTGCTCGCCCTCGGTGCCGCCGCGACCGCCTTCCCCCGGATTGCGGTGGCCGATCCTGGGTTCCAACCGTGCAACGGCTGCGCATCCAACGACTCCACCGAGGACTTCCCGATACCCCGGCGCATGATCGCGACGACCTGCACGGCCGAACAAATCTTGGCTGCTGCGCGGGATTTCGAGCCGGTGTATTACCAGCGATACATGGCCGATTACGACAATCACCCGAACGTCCAGCAGGCTACCCAGGACAAGGTGCACTGGTTCTACGCGTTGTCACCGGCGGATCGCCGGGCTTATTCGGCTAACTTTTATGCACCGCAAATTGATCCGCTGAACTTGGCCTGGCCCAACCACATGAAGATCTTCTTCAACAACAAGGGCGTCGTCGCCAAGGAAACCGAGAACTGCCAGAACTATCCGGCCGGCGACATGTCGGTGTGGAACTGGTAGGACGCAACTCGCAGCGGTCAGCCGCGGTCTGAATCCCTGGGCTCGGCCATCAGGCCGACGCAGGTGGCCGTGATCAGCCGGGTCAGCGCCGACGTGAAGTCAATGTTCCAGTCCGGCGGCAGGTCTGTGGCCTTTGACTGCGCGTAGGCATCCGCGAGTTTTTTCGGCGGATTCGCGACCTGCCACAACGGCGCTGCCAGCGAGTAAGCAGCAAGAATGACGTCGAATGCGCCGGCGCGTCCCAGCCCCGGCAACGCCTGCTCGATTGCCTCAGCCAGCGAGTTCACTGCAGCGGTACTGATCTGCTTGACCTCGAGAACCCGGTCGATCTCGACCTCGTGCTCCAGGTGAAGATGCAAGTTGGCCAGCAGGTCGCAGAACAGTGGGTCGGCCGCCAGACCTTCGGCTAATACCTCGCCAACCCGTGACGGCGACATCGGACCGGGTTCCCGCAGCTTCGCGCATACCGTGTCCGACCACCGCGCCCAGCCTTCGGCGGCCAGATGCAGCAGCACCTCTTTGTGGGAGGTGAAGTAACGGCGCACCGCGGAATAGTGCACGCCGGCCCGGCTGGCGACATCGGTCAAGGTCACCGACGCGACACCGGACTCCAGCGCCAGCGAGCGGGCAGCCTCCACCAACGCTGCCGCACGTAGGCGTTTCTTGTCCTCGGTACGGGCGCGCTGGAAGGTGAGCTGCGGCACCGCGCGAGAATAACGCAGGTCGGCCGATTGCGGGAGGGCGTTCAACCCGGTAGCGTCCGTTTACGCACTTGCCATGCGTTACCCGTCGCGCACTCCCGCACTGCAGTGCAGAGCTGTCGGAAAGGAGTGGACAATCTTCGATCATGGGCATGGTTTACTCGTCAGGTTCGGTGGTGCCTCCGCGCCGCCGTCGCTCGGTCGAGGCGACTGTCACGCAGGCACCCTGAATCCCGCCGCGTTCAATGTGCCGCCGGGGGGCGTGGCTGACCGATCGCTAGGTGGATATCTTCAAGCAGGCGGGACGTCGCCGAACAAAAGCGGCAATGGGTAAAGGGGTTTTGCGATTTTCAGGGTTCTGCAGCGGCTGTGGATTCCGCTCGTGATTGTGATGGTCGTTGGCCTCGGCGGGTTCACGGTGTGGCGAATTCACGGCATATTCGGCTCTGACAAGCGCCCGTCGTATTCGGACAGCTCGAACTCCGATACCAAGCCCTTCAACCCCAAGCACTTGACCTACGAGGTTTTCGGTCCGCCCGGCACGGTGGCCGACATCAGCTACTTCGATGTCAATGCCGATCCGAAGCGGGTCGATGGAGCGCACCTGCCCTGGACGCTGAACTTGACGACGACTTCGCCGGCAGTCATGGGGAACATTGTGGCGCAAGGTAATAGCAACAGCATCGGCTGTCGCATAGTGGTGGACGGTGTGGTCAAGGCCGAAAAGATCTCGCACGAGGTGAATGCCTTCACCTACTGCGTGCTAAAGGGCGCATGATCAGCCAGCCGACGAGCACCCAACACACCAAACCGCCATTCGTGCCGCGGATGATCCATCGGCTGGCGGTTCCCATCATCCTGGCGTGGTTGGCGATCGTTGTCCTGGTGAGCACCGCCGTTCCCTCGCTGGAGCAGATCGCGACCCAACGTCAGGTTTCACTGAGTCCCAAAGATGCGCCGTCGGTCGTAGCGATGGAACGCATGGGCCAGAAATTCAAGGAATCCGATTCCGACAGTTTCGCGATGATCGTCTTGGAAAGCCAGCAGAAGCTCGACGACGACGCGCACCGGTACTACAACAGCTTGATCAAGCAGCTCAGGCAAGATCCGACCCACGTGCAACACGTCCAGGACTTCTGGGGCGATCCGCTCACAGCACCCGGTGCGCAGAGCCCCGACGGCAAGTGCGTGTACGTCCAGATCAACCTCGCCGGAAACCAAGGAACGACCTTGGGAGACGAGTCGATCGCGGCCGTCCGCAAAATCGTGAACCAGACGCCCGCGCCGCCAGGCGTGACAGCCTTTGTGACCGGCCCGGCGGCGCTGGTAGCCGACATGCATCACAGTGGCGACAGCACCCTGGTCAAAATCACCGTGGTGACGCTGTCTGGTGATTCTCACCATGTTGCTTCTGGTTTACCGTTCGGTCATCACGGTGGTTCTTCTGTTGGTCATGGTCGGCATCGAGCTGACGGCGGCCCGGGGAATTGTCGCGTTTCTCGGGTATCACCAACTCATTGGACTCTCCACCTTCGCCGTCAATCTGCTGGTGTCCCTCGGCATCGCGGCCGGAACCGACTACGGCATCTTCTTTTTCGGCCGCTATCAAGAGGCACGCCAGGTTGGTGAGGACCGGGAGACCGCCTTCTACACGACCTACCGTGGAGTCGCCCACGTTGTGTTGGCCTCTGGCCTGACGATCGCCGGCGCGACGCTCTGCCTGAGCTTCTGCCGGATGCCGTATTTCCAGACCTTGGGCGTGCCGTGCGCGGTGGGCATGCTCGTCGCGGTCGCGGTGGCGCTCACGCTGGTCCCGGCGGTCATCGTGGTCGGCGGGCGGTTCGGTTTGTTCGACCCCAGACGAAAGATGCAGGTCCGCGGCTGGCGGCGGATCGGTACCGCGATCGTGCGCTGGCCGCTGCCCATTCTCGCCGGAGCATGCGGAATTGCGCTCGTCGGGTTGCTGACGCTACCGGGATACCAAACCAGCTACAACGACCGGCTCTACATCCCGCACGATATTGCGGCCAACAAGGGATATGACGCCGCTGAGCGGCATTTCTCTCAGGCGCGAATGATGCCCGAAGTCATGATGATCGAGGCCGATCATGACTTGCGGGATCCGGCAGACTTCCTGGTGCTCGACAAACTGGCCAAAGGGATCCTCCGTGTTCCGGGAGTTTCCCGCGTGCAGGCCATCACCCGTCCCGAGGGCACGGCGATGGAACATACGTCGATTCCGTTCCAGCTCAGCATGCAAAACGCCGGCCAGGTCCAGACGATGAAATTCCAGAAAGCCCGGATGGACGACATGCTCAAGCAAGCTGACGAGCTCGAGGACACCATCCAGCGAATGCAGCGCATGTACAACCTCATGCGGCAACTCACCAACACCACACACAAGATGGTCGGTGAGACAAAGGAAATGCAGGCCGTCACCGAGGAACTGCGGGACGACATAGCAAACTTCGAGGACACCTGGCGGCCTATCCGTAGCTACTTCTATTGGGAAAAGCACTGCTACGACATCCCGATCTGCTTCTCGCTGCGATCCGTCTTCGACGCCGTCGACGGTGTCGACGAGATCGACGAGAAGTTCCAAGTTCTCACCAAGGACTTCGATCAACTCGATGCGCTGATGCCGCAGATGATCGCGGAGTTCCCGCCGATGATCGCGAGCATGGAGTCGATGCGAACGATGATGCTGACCATGCACAGCACCATGTCCGGGATCTTCGGGCAGATGGATGAGCTCAGCGACAACGCGACGGCGATGGGTAAAGCCTTCGACACCGCCAAGAACGACGACTCGTTCTACTTGCCGCCGGAAGTCTTCAAGAACCCGGACTTCAAGCGTGCCCTGAACAATTTCTTTTCGCCGGACGGCAAGGCGGTACGGTTCATCATCTCGCACCGGGGCGACCCCGCAACGCCGGAGGGCCTTGCGCGGGTTGACGCGATCAAGCAGGCGGCCGAGGAGTCGCTCAAAGCAACTCCGCTCGAGGATGCCAAGATCTACCTGTCCGGCACCGCGGCCACCTTCAAGGACTGGAAGGACGGCTCGAAATACGATCTGTGGATTGCCGGGATCGGTTCGCTGTGCCTCATCTTCATCATCATGCTGATCATCACCCGAAGCCTTGTTGCAGCGCTGGTAATCGTTGGCACGGTTGCGGTTTCGTTGGGCGCGTCATTCGGGCTCTCCGTGCTGGTTTGGCAGTACATTCTCGGGATCAAACTGCACTGGATGGTGTTGGCAATGTCGGTCATCGTCCTGCTGGCGGTCGGATCGGACTACAACCTGCTGCTGGTCTCCCGGTTCAAAGAGGAGATTCACGCCGGCCTCAAGACCGGCATCATCCGCGCCATGGGCGGCACCGGCAAGGTGGTGACGTCGGCCGGTCTGGTGTTCGCGTTCACGATGGGTTCGATGGTGGTCAGCGACCTGCGGATCATCGGCCAAGTGGGCACCACCATCGGTCTGGGCTTGTTGTTCGACACCTTGGTGGTCCGCTCGTTCATGACCCCGTCCATCGCCGCGCTGCTGGGACGCTGGTTCTGGTGGCCGATCAAGGTCCGGCCTCGCCCCGCCAGCACGATGCTTCGGCCGACCGGGCCGCGCCCAGTGGTTCGTGAGCTACTGGGTGAGGGCCGCGAAGAGCAGGATGTCAATACGGCACCGTTATCGAAAACCTGGTCCGGGTAACGCAGCTCAGTGAATGCGGGCGCTACCGCCCAGGCCGATCTCGAGCACACTGCCGGTGATTACTCCGGGATCGGTGACCAGGTAGAGGATTCCACGGCTGACGTCCTCGGGCTGAAGCCATGGCTGCGGTATGGGGTTGGCTTTCATCATCCGGCGCACCAGGTCATCAGGAATGTCGCCGCCACCGGCAGGCTGAACCATCGGAGTCTGGGTCGTCGTCGGACAGATCACATTGACCGTGATGCCGTCTTTAGCGACTTCCAGAGCAACGGATTTCGCCAGCCCGATGACGCCCCACTTGGTGGCGTTGTAGGCGGCGAGCTCTGGGATGCCCATTCGCCCTCCCATTGAGGACGTCACGACAATCCGCCCGAAGCGCTGCCGCCGCATCACCGGTATGGCAGCGCGCAGGGTATTGAACGCACCCGTGAGATTGGTGTCGACGAGCTGCTGCCAAACGTCATCGCTCACCTCTTCCAACGGTCCGGTGCTGACAATGCCGGCATTGGCCAGAACGATGTCGAGACTGCCGAAGTCCTTGAGCGTCTGCTCGACTGCAGCGTTAACCTGGGCCGAGTCGCGCACATCGATCGGTATCGGAATGCAGCGGCGGCCCAGACTGTTCACGAGCTCGACCGTGTCGCGCAGGTCGTCCTCGGTGCCAAGCGGGTACGAGAGATCCTTCATCGGACCGGGAACATCCGCCGCGACGATGTCCGCTCCCTCGGCTGCCAGTGCCAAAGCGTGCGCGCGACCCTGCCCTCGAGCAGCGCCGGTGATCAACGCGACGCGTCCGTCTAAAGACCCCACGGACAATTACCGCTGTTGGACCAGCCCGCTGGGCGGGCTTTGGTCGGCATCCGTGTGCATCAGCTCACGAACGGCCGGGCGGGATCCGTACGGCTGAAGCATCGTGCTGACGGGGCGCGGACGCACGTGTTGTGGCCACCAGAACCAGCGGCCGAGCAGGGTGGCCAGCGACGGTGTCATGAACGACCGCACGATCAGGGTGTCGAACAACAGACCCAGTGCGATCGTGGTGCCCACCTGGGCCATCACCCGCAACGGGCCGAACACGAACGAGGCCATGGTGGCGGCGAACACCAGACCGGCAGCGGTCACCACCGAACCCGAGCCGGCCATCGCCCGGATGGTGCCCGTCTTGAGTCCGGCGTGAATCTCTTCCTTGAACCGGGATATCAGCAGCAGGTTGTAGTCCGACCCGACCGCCAACAGCAGGATGATCGCCATCGCCAGCACCATCCAGTGCAGTCTGACCCCGAGCAGGTACTGCCACACGAGCACCGAAAGGCCGAAGGACGCACCCAGCGAAAGCAGCACGGTTCCGACAATGACCAGGGCCGCGACCACGCTTCGGGTGATGACCAACATGATGATGAAAATCAAAGTGGCCGCGGCTATTCCGGCGATCATCAGGTCGATGTTGGAGGCGTCGCGCATATCCTTGTACAGCGCCGCGGTGCCGCCGAGATAGACCTTTGCGCCCTCCCAGGGCGTGCCTTTGATGGCCTCGTGCACCGCCTGCTTGATCGGGTCGATGTGAGCGATGCCTTGAGGGGTCGCCGGATCGCCTTCGTGCGAGATGATCAAACGAACAGCGTGGCCGTCGGGTGACATGAACTGTTTCAGGCCGCGCTTGAAATCCGGGCTTTGGAAAGCCTCTGGCGGCAGATAGAAGGTGTCGTCGTTCTTCGCTTTGTCGAAGGCCTCTCCCATGGCCGTGGCGTTGTCCGACAACGCTTCCTGTTGGTCGTTGAGACCTTTCGTCGTCGCGTAGTTCGACATGATCGTGTCGAGATTTCGCTCCTGGCTGGCAATCTGCGGCGGTATCAGCGCCACCAGCTGCGGCTGAATCTGGTCTAACCTGTCGAGATTCGCGCTGAGCTTCTCGATGTTCTCACTGACCTGGTCGATGCCGTCGAGCGCGTTGAAGATGGATTGCAGCGCCCAGCACAACGGTACGTCGAAGCAGTGTTTCTCCCAGTAGAAGGCACTACGAATCGGCCTGAAGAAATCATCAAAGTTGGCGATCTCGTCTCGCAGCGCCGCGGTGATCTGCACGGTTTCTTTTGTGAGCAGCGTGGTTTGGTGCGTGGTGTTGCTGAGATCCTGGGTGACTTGCATCTGTTGGTGCAGAGTTGCCATCGTCTTCTGGAGCTCGTCCGCTTGCTTCAACAGGTTTTTCGCCTGTTCCTCCTGGTAATGCTGGGTCTGGATCCGGCCGGCGCTTTGCGCGCTCAGCAGAAAAGCAAGGGTGGCGTGGTCGAGCGGAGTGCCCAGGGGCCGGGTGATGGTCTGCACACGGCCGATACCGGGGATGTGGAAGACAGCCTTTGCCACCTTGTCCAGCACCAGGAAGTCGGCCGGATTGCGCATGTCGTGATCCGTCTCGATCATCAACAGCTCAGGATTCAGCCGGGCCTGGTTGAAATGCCGGTCTGCCGCGGCATATCCGACGTTGGCCGGGGTGTCGGCCGGCAGATAGTGGCGATTGTCGTAGTCGGTCGTGTATCCGGGCAGGGCGAGCAGACCGACAAGGGCGATCGCGATCGTCACCGCGAGAATCGGTGCGGGCCAACGGACAATCGCGGTACCGATGCGCCGCCAATTCCGGGTTTGCAATATCCGATTCGGATCGAGGAGCTTGAAGAAGCTGGCCACCGCGAGCACCGCCGGGCCCAGGGTCAACGCCGCGAACACCGCGACCAGCAGGCCGACCGCGCAAGGCACACCCATAGTCTGGAACCACGGCAACCGGGTGAAGCTCAGGCAATACATCGCGCCGGCGACGGTCAGCCCCGAACCCAGCACGACATGCGCGGTGCCGTGAAACATGGTGTAGAAGGCCCGTTCTCGGTCCTCGCCGATGCCACGGGCCTCGTGATAGCGGCCCATCACGAATATCGCGTAGTCCGTTCCGGCGGCGATCGCCAATAACACCAGCAAGTTGTTCGCGAAGGTGGACAGCCCGATGATCCCGTAATTTCCCAGGAACGCGACGACACCCCGGGCCGCGGCCACTTCGACCATCACGATGAACAGCACGATGAAAACAGTGCTCACCGAGCGATAGACGAAAAGCAGCATCACAATGATCACCAGAAAGGTGATCAGGGTGACCGTCTTGACGCCTTTCTCGCCCGCATGAGACTGATCGGCGATCAGCGGGCCGGCGCCGGTGACATAGGCCTTGACCCCCGGCGGCGCGGGCACTGAGTTGACGATTTTGCGGACCGCTTCGACCGACTCGGTGGACAAGCTCTCACCCATGTTGCCGGCGAGGTAGGCCTGGACATAGGCAGCTTTTCCATCCGGGCTTTGCGAGCCCGCAGCAGTTAGCGGGTCATTCCAGAAATCCTGGATGTGCTGAACGTGCTTGGTGTCCTGCTCGAGTCGCTTGACGATCTCGCCGTAATAGTGGTGCGCGGCAGTCCCGAGTGGTTTATCGCCCTCCAGGACGATCATCGCCGAGGTGTCGGAGTTGAATTCGGGCTTGAACTTTCCGTCCTTATCGATTTCGCCGAAGGTCGATCCGACCTTCTTCATCGCGATCATCCCCGGTGCGTCTTTCGGGCTCTGTGACACCGCGTGTTCTTTGGTGACGACCTCCAGTTGCGGCACCGTGACATTGACGAACACGGTGAGTCCCAGCCACAACAGCACGATCGGCAGCGCAAGCCGATGGATCATCCGGGGCAGGAACGGTGGGATCAACGGCTGCGAGACAGGCTGTGCAACCTCGGTGGTCTCACTCATGCGGACTTGTTCAGGCAGAAGGTGAAGGCGTTCACTGTTTCGTTGGCGGGGGATTGATTTGTGGCCTTGAGGATCGGCCCGCGCCCGTCGTTATCGTCCAGGGTGATCTTGCAGGCGATCCAATCGCCGCTTCCCTGCGCCACGAGATTGGCGGGGAGGGAAGGCTGCGTTGTTGTCAGCTCTTTCGACCAGGGCAGTGGCACGTTGAGGGCCTGCTGCGGCTTGGAATCTTTATCCAGATAGTTGATCGTCGCCACGCTGCCCGGTGGGCCCCAGACCTCGAGTGCTAAGACTTTGGGGTTGAACGGCTTTATCTCTTCGGCGACCGCCCCGCCGCCGAAGGTGTTGCCGTGCACACCGAAGATGCCGCGCAGTCGGTACACGCAAAACCCCGAGACCGCGACCACGGCGGCGATGACCAGCACGACCCAGAAACGGGTAAGGAAGCCAGAGAGCCCCGACCGCTTGGGCGGGCGCTGGCTGGCGACCTTCGCTTCACCGGCACCGGCAACCTGGGTTGCCAGCGGCTCGGTCCTCGGCTCGGTGGTCGTCATGGGTTCTTCCTTAACCAGGGGCGACGGGTGCTCAACTAATTAGCCTATGTGTAACCTTAGCTACTCTAAGCTGAATAGGCGACCAGAATGAAACCGGGGCGGCCCGTTGTTACGACGACCGTAACGGGTTTCAAGATGGACGGCGTGGACGGGCGAGGAGGATCCGTGACGATGAGCGACCGCAGAATCAACGACGGTACGATTCGGCGCATGAAGGCATTGAGGTCCGCTGGTCTTGCCGTCGTCGCTATTGCCGCGGCGATCGGCGTGTCCGTGCCGGCATACGCCGACCCCGACACTGACTTTGACAACCAAATCGCGGGGTACGGGATCTACGGGCCGCACGACTACAACCCCTATCTGGCCAAGATCGTCTGCCGACGGCTGGGTCAGGGCGTCGATCCCGACGCGGCGGCATCTGCGCATTTCCTCTCCAACAATCTTCCTCGAGGCACCACCCAGGTACAGGCGTATCAGTTCCTCGGCAGCGCCATCAGCATCTACTGCCCCGATCTGGCGCCCAAGCTGCAAAACATTCCCGCGCGCTAGGCGGTCGAAACAACGCCGCGTGGCAGCGTCAGCGGCAAATCGTTGTAGGTGGCAATGCCCGGCGCCGCGGCCACGACAGCCGGGATCGCGTTGATGGCGGGCATCGCCGTCATGATGTGCCCGAGATCCATGAATTCTTCGATCGTCGTGGCCTCGAAATACGGCGGCGGCAGGAAGCCGACCTTGGTGGTGACCGTGGGCTGCCCGTCGATCTGAATGACCCAGCCGTCCCCGTCGATCTTCCAGTCCGGTTCGAGCGTCTGTCCCTTGCGCCACCGGACGTTGAGGTCGATGACGGTCTTGCCGGCGGCGATTCCCTGCCAGCTGATGAAGACGCCGGCCACGCATCCCGCGGGAATGGTCCACGACGTCATCTCGAGATCCGATGTGGTTTGGGCGAATTCAGCCTCGCACCGCACATCGTCGAGGTCGAGGCCGAGTGCGTCGCCAACCAGCCGCACCGCCTCGCCGAAAATCGCGGTGCCCTTCGCGGCCATCGCCTGCAGGTCCGGATGGTCGATCGGCTGGCCGAAGCCCACCGGCTTCTCGGTTTCCGGCGAGTCGTAGAACGTGGTGTCGGCGGCTTCGTTGACGGTGACCTTGTCGATGCGGTTGCACACCATCGCCGAGACGATCGCCAACAGCTCGGCGAAGCCCGGGCTCACGCCGGATCCGAAGATCGTGGAGCCGCCCTTCTCGCAGGCTTCGACGATCCGGTCGCGGCCGCCGCCCAGGTTGTGCCCGGTGATGAATGAGGCAGTGGTCACCACGTTGATGCCCGCCGACAGGATGCGGACCAGCTCGTCGACGTCGAGCCACATCGGGTTGTAGACCACGCAGTCCGGCTTACCCGCGAGCAGCGCATCGATGTCGTTGGTCGCGGTTACCCCGAGCGGCGCGATGCCGACCAGTTCGCCGGCGTCACGGCCTACCTTCTCCGGCGACCAGGCGTAACACCCCACCAGCTCCAGCCGAGGGTTGGCGGCGATCGATTTGAGAGAGCTTTTGCCGACGTTTCCGGTGTTCCACTGAACTACTCGATACTTGTTTGGCACTCGCTCAGCATAGAAAAGCTCGCAGCCGCAGATGGCCGATTCAGTCTTCGACGGCGACACCGCGGCGCGAGCGCCTGCGCCGGTGCGACCCTGACGGCTTTCCGGTCGGGCGACGATTACGCAGTCCGCTCGCGGATGCGTCGGCAGTATCTTCCAGATCGTCTTCCGCGGCGGCGTCTGGCAGTGCGGGCGCCTCGTCAGCCGTCGACTCGGGTTGCACTGCGGTCGACTTGACGTCGGTTTCCGCGGTGACTTCGGCGGGCTCCTCTATCTCCTCAGGCGCCGCTGTGGTCTCGTCGCCGTCGGACTCCTCGTCCGCAGCCTTGTCTTCGTCGGCAGCCTCGGCTTCTGCGGCTGCGCCGTCCTTCTTGCGGCCGCGGCGCTGCTTTTCTTTCTTGGGCTTCAGCGGCTTCAGCGGCTTCGGCGGTGGCGGCGGCAGCTCGGCGACAAACGACAGGTAGAAGCCGAAGATGCCGAGCAACGCGATCGCGGCTGCCGCGCCGTAAACGGCGAACAGCCACTGCCCGACATTGTCCAGGTTCAGCCAGATCTCGCTGATCGCCGTGCCCACGATCAGCACGCCGGCCAACACATGGGCCACGATCGACGAGGTCTGCAGGTTCAGGGCGAGCTGTGGCGTGCCGTACTCCGGCTTGCGGTCGCGCAACCAGGTGAACACCACCGGCAAAGCGCCCAGCGCGATAAGTACGCCGGCGACAATCCGCGCCACCGTGCCGAGGGTGTGCGTGGTGTCGCCCAACAGTTCGGGCCAGCGCGGCAGCACGAAAAAGAAATAAAGGACGCCTGCGGCGATCGAGAACGTGGCGTGCCACAGCGTGGCAACCTTGCGTCCCATGCCCCTCCTTGAGGTGGTGTCCGGTAGCGACCAGACCCTAGTCGATGTCGATCAGGCCTGGTCGCACCCCGGACTGAGTGCGGAGGATGCGGGATTTGAACCCGCGAGGGCTGTTAACCCAACCCGCGTTCCAGGCGAGCGCCATAGGCCACTAGGCGAATCCTCCGTCGGCCATGGTAGCCGAGCGCAGCGCAATGTCTTTTTATATGGCCCTGCCACTGCAGCCGGATGCATCTAGCCCGAGTACTAGACTCTCGGTGGACCCCGCGCGGCGTCTATCCTGTGAACTCCCCCAGGGCCGGAAGGCAGCAAGGGTCAATGGGCTCTGGCGGGTGCGCGGGGTCCCCTATGTCGGATCGTGGCGACCCGCTGCGCTTGGCTTCGCCGAGCTGGCGATCGCCAGCTGTGCCCAACCAGGTGTCCTCGGTGAAAGGCGGATGGTGTCGTACGGCTCGTTCAGCTCGTTAGGCCGTACCGAACTCGCGGCGTTACACGACCGCCACCAGCAGGACTACGCGCAGCTGCAGTCCATGAAGCTGGCCCTGGACCTCACCCGCGGCAAACCGTGCAGCGAGCAACTTGACCTGTCCAACGCCTTGCTGAGCCTGCCCGGGGCTGACTACCGCGACGGCGAAGGCACCGACACCCGCAACTATGGCGGCCAGCACGGCCTCCCGGAACTGCGGGCCATCTTCGGCGAGCTGCTCGGCATCCCGGTCCCCAACCTGATCGCGGGCAACAACGCCAGCCTGGAACTGATGCACGACGTTGTCGTCTTCTCGATGTTGTACGGCGGCGTGGACTCGCCGCGGCCCTGGAAAGACGAGCCGCAGGTCAAGTTCTTGTGTCCGGTACCCGGGTATGACCGACATTTCGCCATCACCGAAACCCTGGGCATCGAGATGATCGCGATCCCGATGCGCGAGGACGGCCCGGACGTCGACCTGATCGAAGAGCTGGTCGCCGTCGACCCCGCCATCAAGGGCATGTGGGCGGTTCCGGTGTTCGCCAACCCCACCGGCATCACCTACTCGTGGGAAACGGTTCGACGGCTCGTCCAGATGCGCACCGCAGCAGATGATTTCCGGCTGTTCTGGGATAACGCCTACGCGGTGCACACCTTGACGCACGACTTCGTCCGCCAGGTCGACGTGCTGGGCTTGGCCTCCGCCGCCGGCAACTCCAACCGGCCGTACGTCTTCGCGTCGACATCCAAGATCACCTTCGCCGGTGCGGGCGTCAGCTTCTTCGGTGGATCGCTGGGCAATATCGCCTGGTATCTGCAGTACGCCGGCAAGAAGTCGATCGGGCCGGACAAGGTCAATCAACTCAGGCATTTACGGTTCTTCGGCGACGCCGACGGGGTGCGCCTGCAGATGCAGCGCCATCAGCAGCTGCTGGCCCCGAAATTCGCGTTGGCGCTGGAGATCTTGGACAAGCGCCTGAGTGAATCCAAGATCGCCTCCTGGAACGAGCCGCAAGGCGGCTACTTCATCAGCCTCGACGTGTTGCCGGGCACGGCGCGACGTACCGTCGCGTTGGCCAAAGACGCCGGTATCGCCGTCACCGATGCGGGCGCGTCGTTCCCGTACCGGAAAGACCCGGACGACAAGAACATTCGGATCGCGCCGACTTTCCCGCCGGTATCCGATCTGCGCAACGCCATCGACGGGCTGGCCACCTGCGCATTGCTGGCCGCCACCGAGTCGCTGCTCAAGTGAGCCTGAACTGCGGGCTTCCAGTGTGCGTTGAGGGTGGACATCCGCAGAAAATCCCGCCCCACATGCGCACTCGACGCCATAGATGCACACTCGATGCCCAACCGAGCTCACGTCGGACGGCCTCGGTAGCCTGCTGACCGTGGCCCTCTACCGCAAGTACCGACCGGCGACTTTCGCCGAGGTGGTGGGACAAGAACACGTCACCGAGCCGCTGTGCACCGCGTTGTCGGCGGGCCGAATCAACCACGCCTATCTGTTCTCCGGCCCCCGTGGCTGTGGCAAGACGTCGTCGGCCCGCATCCTGGCCCGGTCGTTGAACTGTGCGCAGGGGCCCACGGCCACGCCATGCGGTGTCTGCGAGTCCTGCGTCGCGCTGGCGCCCAACGGACCCGGCAGCATCGACGTCGTCGAGCTGGACGCGGCCAGCCACGGCGGTGTGGACGACACCCGTGAGCTGCGTGACCGCGCGTTCTACGCGCCGGCCCAGTCGCGCTACCGGGTGTTCATCATCGACGAGGCGCACATGGTGACCACGGCAGGGTTCAACGCGCTGCTCAAAATCGTCGAAGAGCCACCCGAACACCTGATCTTCATCTTCGCCACCACCGAGCCGGAGAAGGTATTGCCGACGATCCGGTCGCGCACCCACCACTATCCGTTCCGGCTGCTGCCGCCTCGCACCATGCGGGCGCTGATCGAACGGATCTGTGCGCAGGAGCGTGTCGTCGCTGACGAAGCGGTCTTTCCGTTGGTGATCAGGGCCGGCGGCGGATCGCCACGTGACACCCTTTCGGTTCTCGACCAGTTGCTGGCCGGTTCGGAGGCCGGTCCGGACGGCAACCGGATCGGTTACCAGCGGGCACTGGGGTTGCTGGGCGCCACCGACGTCGCGCTGATCGACGAGGCCGTCGACGCGCTCGCCGCGGGCGATACCGCGGCATTGTTCGGGGCGGTCGAATCGGTGATCGACGCCGGACATGACCCTCGGCGATTCGCCACCGATCTGCTGGAGCGGTTCCGCGATTTGCTTGTACTGCAAGCCGTTCCGGACGCCGCCGCGCGTGGCGTGGTCGACGCGCCAGAAGACGTGCTGGACCGGATGCGGGATCAAGCGGCCCGGATCGGTCCGGCGACGCTCACCCGCTACGCCGAAGTCGTGCATGCGGGCCTGACTGAGATGCGCGGCGCGACCGCACCTCGGCTGCTGCTCGAGGTGATCTGCGCACGGCTGTTGCTGCCGTCGGCCAGTGACACCGAATCGGCTCTGCTGCAACGAGTCGAGCGCATCGAGACCAGACTCGAGATGTCCATCCCGATCGGTGACAAGCCGCCGCACCCAGCGCCTGCTGAGCCGCGCGAGGCCCCGGCGCCCTCGACGCCACCGCCTGCCGCGGCTGAGCCCCCGCCCGAGCAGCCCGCACCCGAGCAGCCAGCGCCGGCCGCCGGTCCCGGCGAACCGGGCGCGGCCGCTGTCCGCACCCTGTGGCCGACGGTGCGCGACAAGGTACGTCAGCGCAGCAGAACCACCGAGGTGATGCTGGCCGGCGCCACCGTGCGCGCCGTCGAAGGCGACACCTTGGTGTTAAGCCACGAATCGGCGCCGCTGGCCAAGCGGCTGTGTGAAGGACGCAACGCCGACGTCATCGCCGAGGCGCTGAAAGACGCGCTGGGCGTGGACTGGCGGGTGCGATGCGAAGCCGGCACGCCGAACCTGACGACGACAGCAGAGCCGGCCGCGCCGGCCCGTCGCACCGAATCTGGCGGCGGTGCGTCTGCCCGCGCTGGCTCAGATCCATCCCCGTCGGTCGAACCGTCCGCCGATGAGGATTCCGCTCAGCGGGCCGAAGAGGAAAGCATGCTCGCCGAAGCGGGCCAGGATGATTCGTCGATACCGCGCCGCGACCCCGAAGAGGCGGCACTCGAGCTGCTGCAAAACGAACTGGGCGCGCGCCGCATCGACAACGGCTGAGTGAGCCGCTCGACTGCAACGGTACTACCGGTGCACACGGCTGCGGTCCGGGATTTCACTGGCGAAATGGCGCCAACGGCTGGGCCTGCTACCCCTGCTGACCGAGCAGCCGGTGCGGTCTTAGGGCTGCCACCACGGGCGCAGTGGCAGGCTGTCGGTGCCTCGCGCGTCGAGCTTGGCTGCCAACACGTGGTGTAGCTGAATGTTGTTGTGCTCGAAGGCCACTCGAGATGCTGCCATGTACAAGCCCCATACCTTCGCCGTCGCCAGGCCGACCTCTTCGACGGCCTCGTCCCAATGCGCGACCAGGTTGCGGCACCAGTCACGCAACGTCATCGCGTAGTGCGTGCGGAAGTTCTCCGCATGCACCACCTCCAGACCCGCGTCTTGGATCTCTGAGGTGATCCGTCCCGAGCCGGTCAGCTCCCCGTCCGGGAAGACGTAGCGATCGGTGAAGCTGCTCGCCCGGAAGTTCGACCTGTTGTTGTTGCGGCTGATGCAGTGATTGAGCAGCAAGCCCCCGATGCGCAACTTGGATTTGAGGAAGTCGAAGTATGACGGGTAGTTCTTGACACCGATGTGCTCGGTCAAACCGATCGACGAGACCGCGTCGAAGCCGGTCTCGCGCACGTCGCGGTAGTCGGAGTGTCGCACCTCGGCCAACGCGGTCAGCCCCTCGGCCTCGATCGCCTGCTGCGCCCAGCAGGCTTGTTCGGCCGACAGGGTGGCGCCGATCGCGCGCACCCCGCGCCGCGCGGCGTAGCGAACCATCCCGCCCCAACCACAGCCGACGTCGAGCAGTCGATCACCCGGCTGCAGCCCTAGCTTTTCGAAGATCAGCCGGTACTTGTTGTCCTGCGCCTCCTCCAGCGTCGCGTCGGGATCCGGGTAGACCGCGCAGGTGTAAGTCATCGACGGACCCAAGACCCACTCGTAGAAGGTGTTGGAGACGTCGTAGTGGTGATGGATGGCTTCGGCGTCACGAGTCTTGCTGTGCCGCATACCCTCGGCGAACCGCCGCCAGCGAGGTAGCGCCTCCTGCGCCGGTGGCGGTGCGGGCACCAGATGCTCGATGCCGACCGAGCGGACGATGTTGGCCAGCAACCGGGCCGAGGGCCTGGTGAACTCGACCTTGTCGGCCAGCAATTTGAGCAGATCGTAGGGATCGCCCGCCGGCACCCCGCGCGCCTCGATGTCGCCTGAGACGTAGGCACGGGCCAGACCGAGTTCGCCGGGAGCGGTGGCCAGGTAGGTGGTGCCCCGCGGCGTCAGCAGGTCCAGGCCCAGCACGGCGTTTTCCGGTCCGGCGCTGCTGCCGTCGTACGCCGTGAAGCGCAACGACCGGTTAGCGCCGCCGGTGACAATCGCCAAGACCTCGGCGAGGGTCAACTTGCCGGTCGTGGTGGCTGCGGTTTCCTTGATGGTCGTCATCGTCTTTGCACCGCCTTTGCGTAGAGATCGAGGAGACGCGAGTCCGGGTCGTAGGTCTTCTTCACGGTTTTGTAGGTTTCCCCGCCGTAGAGCTCGTCGAACTCTTCCCGGCTGTAAAAAGAGTCGGAATACAGCGATTTATGGCCGTCGAGCGAACCAACTTTCGCTTCGATCAACCGATTCGTCTCGCCCTCGGAGGCGCCGGCCGGAACCGACGACCAGAACCCGATGTTGACATAGCTGGATCCGGCCCGGATCGGATACAGCGGCCAGCCGTCCTGGTCACGTAACCGCAGCGGGCACAACCAAACCGGCGTGATCGGCACGGCGTCGAGGAACCATTCCAAGAACTCAGGTGTGCGTTCGAGCGGCAGCTCGACGTCTTGAACCACGCGTTCGCGTGGTGGACGGCCGTTCCGCTTCTCGATCCGGTCGGCGATGTTGAAACGTTGGTCGAGCGCCACCAACTTCCAGTACACGCTGCTGCGCCGATAACGTCGGGGCCACCACCGCCGCACCCGGGGGTTCTGCGCGCCGAACGAACGCGAGCACCAGAACCAATCGGTGTCCCATCGCCAGAAATAGTCGTGGGTCGTCAACCGGTCTTCTTTGACACCGGCAGCGTGCTGGATCGAGCGGTAGTAGATCTTTTGGCCGGTGTAGTCGCTGACCGGGCCGGGGGTGGCAGTACGCACACCGATGCACAAGTAGCTCTCCTCGGCGCTGAACACCACGCCGTCGAGATAGTCGACCGGCACCCCGTCGAAACCGGCGGTGTCGATGATGCGGTCCATCGCCGCCACCAATTCGGTCAGCGAGTCGAACCGCAGGTGCCGCAGCGCCACGAACGGCTTGATTGGCTCCAGCTCGATGCGAAGCCTGGTCGAATAGCCCAGGGTGCCATAGGAATTCGGGAATGCACGGTAGAGGTCGGGGTTCTGCTGGGGCGAGACGGTGAGCATTTCGCCTGTGCCGGTGAGGATGTCCATCTCCAACACCGACTCGTGGGGCAGGCCGTTGCGGAACGAGGCCGACTCAATGCCGAGCCCGGTGACCGCCCCGCCCAGCGTGATCGTCTTCAGCTGGGGGACAACGAATGGCGACAGCCCGTACGGCAGGGTCGCGGCGACCAGATCCTCGTAGGTGCACATACCGGCTACGTCGGCGGTGCGAGCGTCCGGGTCGACCAAGATGACATTGGTCAGTCCCGAAGTGTCCAGTCCGGGCGCGTCGTATTTCGCGCGGGCGCGAAACAAATTGGAGGTGGGCTTGGCAAGCCGGACGGCCGCCGACGCGGGGATCGAACGATAGCTGGCCAGCAACCGCTCGACGCCCGCCGCATGAGCCGCCGGTGCGGATGCAGGGACAGGCACCAGATATACGCTAGTCCCCGATAACAGCCCGCGCAGGGACAGATCACCCAGGCGTGGCATCGGCCATATCCCCGCGAAGAGGAGTTTCGCCTGATGGGACACGTCAGTGCTGCCAGCACCATCTTGATAAATGCTGAGCCCACGACCGTGCTGTCTGCAGTCGCTGACTACAAAGGAGTCCGCCCCAAAATTCTGTCCTCGCGCTACCGCGACTACCAGGTGCTGCAAGGTGGGCAGGGGCAGGGAACTGTCGCCAGCTGGAAGCTGCAGGCCACCAAATCCCGGGTTCGTGATGTCCGGGCGAACGTCGACGTCGCCGGCCACGCCGTCATCGAGAAGGACGCCAACTCGACGATGATCACCAACTGGACGGTGGCTCCCGCCGGGCCGGGCTCGAGCGTCACGATCACGACCACGTGGACAGGAGCCGGCGGCGTGAAGGGCTTCTTCGAGAAGACGTTCGCGCCGCTCGGGCTGAAGAAGATCCAGGCCGAGGTGCTGGCCAACCTGAAGAAGGAACTCGAGGGCTAGCGGGTCTGGCCTTGGCTGCCCAGGAAGCCGGCGATGCCCTTGACTACGGCCTCGGCGTACTTCTGCCTGCCTTCGGGTGATTCCATCAGGGCTGAGTCGGCCGGGTTCTTCATGTTGCCGCATTCGACCAGGACCGATGGATACTGCGCCAGGTTCAGCCCCGCCAGGTCTGAACGCCCGTACAAACCGTCTTGGCCGATGTAGTTGGCCGGCGGGATACCTGACGCCTGCATTTGATCGCGCATGATGCGGGCGAACTGCACCGACGGACCCGCCTGTACCTGGTTGAGCGGTGGCGCCGAGTAGTTGACGTGAAATCCCCGCCCGCTGGGCGGTCCGCCGTCGGCGTGGATGCTGACCACCGCGTTCGGATGTAGCGCGTTGGCCATCGCGGCGCGCTCGTCGACGCACGGGCCCAGCGCATCGTCGTTGCCGCGCGACATCGCCGTCCGTGCTCCCAGCGCATTGAGTTCGGCGCGGATACGCAACACGGTGTCCCAGGCGAAGGTGTGTTCCTGATAGCCGTCATTGGTCGAGGTTCCGCTGGCCTGGCAGTCCTTGGTGCCGCCGCGGCCGGTGGGCACCTGGCGGCTGATCGATGCGTCGTTGGCGCCGTTATGACCGGGGTCGAGGAAGACGATCATCCCGGCGATGCCGGGGGCTGCGGCGGCTTTCGGGGATGTTGGCGTCGGTGCGACGGCGACGCCAGTGACGAGGGTGAGGATGCCGACGGCCATCACGGCCCCGACACGCAGGCAATGCGGTATGCGCACGCCGCTACGTTAGCCTGGCGCCGTCTACGCTTGAAGCTTCGAACCGCTCGCACGCCGCAGGCGAAACAAAGTCGAGACCAAGATGCAAGGGGACCGTCATGCAACCCGGAGGCCAGCCCGACATGTCGGCGTTGCTCGCGCAGGCGCAGCAGATGCAGCAACAGCTGCTGGCTGCCCAGCAGCGACTCGCCAACGCCGAGGTGCACGGAAAAGCCGGTGGTGGCTTGGTCGAGGTCACCGTCAAGGGCAGCGGGGAGGTCGTGGCGGTGAAGATCGATCCCAAAGTCGTCGACCCGGACGACGTCGAGACGTTGCAGGACTTGATCGTCGGCGCACTTGCCGACGCCTCCAAGCAGGTGTCCACCATGGCGCAGGAGCAGCTCGGTCCGCTGGCCGGTGGGATGGGCAGCGCGCTGGGTGTTTGAGGGACCGGTCCAGGATCTGATCGACGAGCTCGGCAAACTGCCGGGTATCGGGCCGAAGAGCGCGCAGCGCATCGCCTTTCATCTGTTGTCCGTCGAGCCGCCTGACATCGACCGGCTCACCGCGGTGCTGGGCAAGGTACGCGACGGCGTGCGGTTCTGCGCGGTGTGCGGCAACGTTTCCGACGACGAGCGTTGCCGGATCTGCGCGGACCCCCGCCGGGACGGCTCGCAGGTCTGCGTCGTCGAGGAGCCCAAGGATGTCCAGGCCGTCGAGCGCACCCGCGAATTCCGCGGGCGCTACCACGTCCTCGGTGGGGCGCTGGATCCGCTGTCCGGGGTCGGTCCCGAGCAACTACGGATCCGCGAGCTGTTGAACCGGATCGGTCAGCAGGTCGACGGCGTCGACATCACCGAGGTGATCATCGCCACCGACCCCAACACCGAAGGCGAGGCGACCGCCACCTACTTGGTGAGGATGCTGCGTGACATCCCCGGTCTGACCGTGACGCGAATCGCTTCGGGGCTGCCGATGGGCGGCGACCTGGAATTCGCCGACGAGCTGACGCTCGGCCGCGCGCTGACCGGCCGTCGTGCGATGGCCTGACGGCTGTGCCAGCACAGGCGTCACAGGCGTAACTCCGGTACCTGAGTCCGACCATTACCTGCTGTTGCGAAACGGCACCACCGGCGATATCACCGGCTCGGTGATACCGCATGTGGTGTTAAAACGAAAAAGCAGCGCCCTTGCCGCGGAGTGACGTACGGGGCTGGTGTGACAACACTACGCCCGCAGCCTTTCGCGGCGCAGCAGGTCCACCTCGGGCAGCTCCAGCGGCGCCAGCTCACCTACCACCTTGCTCAGCAGCAGGTCGGCGAGTTCCGGATTGCGGGCCAGGCAAGGCCCGTGCATGTAGGTGGCGACCACGCTGCCCTGCACCGCGCCGTCGAAGCCGTCGCCGGCGCGGTTGCCCGCCCCCTTTTTCACGGTGCCCAGCGGCGACGCCGCATCGCCGAGCACCGTACCGCCGCGGTGATTCTCGAAACCGGTCAACGGCTGCGTCAGCCCGGCCAGCAGCGGAGCGCTGACCACCTCCCCGATCGTGCGGGCCTGCTGCGGCGAAGTGGTCACATCCAGCAGACCCACTCCGTCGACCCGTTCGCCCGAAGACGTTTCATACCAATGACCGAGCACTTGAATGGCCGCGCAGATCGCCAGCACCGGCGCGCCGCGGGCCGCGGCGCGCTGCAATCCCGGGTGACGGACCAGATGCTTGGTTGCCAGCCGCTGCGCATAGTCCTCGGCGCCGCCCAACGTGTACAGGTCGAGGCTGTCGGGCACTGCGTCGGCCAGGGTGATCTCGACAATCTCGGCGCCGATACCCCGCAGCCGCAGCCGCTGCCGCAGCACCACCGCATTCCCGCCGTCGCCGTAGGTGCCCATCACGTCGGGCAGCACCAGCCCGATGCGCACCGCCGAGTCAGCCATGACGAGCCAACCTGCGTTGCAGCTGCAGGAACGCGGTGTAGTTGGCCACCACCTCCACCGGCCCGGGCGGACAAGACTCGATGGCCGCCAACGTGTCGTGCACCAGAGTGTGTTCGACACCGGCATATCCCAACCGCACCGCCAGGTCGGTCCCGCGTTCGCCGGCGGCAACGACGGCGGTGTCCTCGAGATGCTCGAAGCGCACGTCCCACAGCCAGGACAGGTCCTCGCCGTCGGGCACCTGCCCGTTGACGGAGATGACGACGCCCGCCGCCTCCCGGTCGACCATGCCCATCGCCTCCTGCCAGCCGGCGGGGTTCTTGGCCAACAGCATCCGCACGGTGTGCGCACCGACGCGAATCGTGCGGTAACGTCCGGCGACCTCGGCAACCCCGGACACCGCGGCCAGCGCGGCCGCCGGGTCGGCGCCCAGCGCCACCGCGGCCGCCACCGCCTGGGCGGCATTGCCCCGGTTCACCGAGCCCGGCAGCGCCAACCGCATCGGCAGCGCCAGCCCGTCGGGCCCGTAGAGCATGTGGTCGTCGAACCACCAATGCGGGCTGGGCCGCTTGAAGTCGGCCCCGGTGGAATACCAATGGCCTCGATCGCGAACGATCACCTCGCCGCTGCGCGGGCAGCTGACCGAGTCGGCCGCCCAGCTGCTGCCCGCGGCCACCCACACCACGCCGGCGCTGTCGTAAGCAGCCGAGGTCATCAGCACATCGTCGCAGTTGGCGACCACGACTGCCTGGGGGTGGTTGGCCAGTCCGGCCCGCAGCCTGCGTTCGATCACGTTGATCTCGCCGACCCGGTCCAACTGGTCGCGGGACAGGTTGAGCAGGACGATGACGGCGGGCTCGATCGCGTCGGCGACATGCGGCACGTGCATTTCGTCGACCTCGAGGACCGCCAGCGGTGCGTTGCGGTCAGCGGCCAGCGCGGCCACCAGACCGGCATCCATGTTGGCGCCCTCGGCGTTGGTGGCCACCGGCCCCAGCGTCGACAGCGCAGCGGCTGTCATCCGGGTCGTCGTCGACTTGCCGTTGGTCCCGGTGACGACGACGCTGCGCCGGCCGGTCCCGAGCTGACGCAGAATCGAACGGTCCAGCGTCATCGCAACCAGGCCGCCGATCATCGCGCCCGCCCCGCGACCGGTCACCCGGGAGGCCCATCGCGCGCCGGCTCCGGCGGCGAGGGCCAGACGTCCTCGGGCGGTGATCACCCGGGCAGTTTAAGTTCACGACACGTCGCGCAGCGAACCGGCGATGTCGGCTCGACGTGCCATCCTCCAGTTATGCGCGACAACGCGGTGGCAAGCCCGACGACGATGGCCTGGGGCCGTCCGGCCACTGAGCCCGGCGCGGGATGGGCCGTCATCGACGTCGAAACCTCCGGTTTCCGACCGGGCCACGCCCGGGTGATCAGCCTCGCGGTGCTGGCCCTCGACGCCGACGGCCAAGTCGAGCAATCCGTGGTCAGCCTGCTCAACCCGGGCGTGGACCCCGGCCCTACCCACGTGCACGGTCTGACCGCCGCGATGCTCGAGGACCAACCGCAGTTCGCCGACATCGTGGGCGATGTGGTCGAGCTGCTGCGCGGCCGCACGCTGGTCGCGCACAACGTCGCGTTCGATTACGCCTTTCTCACCGCGGAGGCGGAGATGGCCGACGTCGAACTGCCGATCGACACCGTCATGTGCACGGTGGAGCTGGCGCGCCGGCTGGAGCTGGGCATCGACAACCTCCGGTTGGAGACCCTGGCCGCGCACTGGGGAGTGACCCAACGCCGCCCGCACGATGCGTTCGATGACGCCGTCGTGCTGACCAGCGTGCTGGCAGCTGCGCTGGATCGGGCCCGCGAACGCGCGGTCTGGCTACCCGTGCGGCCCGTTACCCGCCGGCACTGGCCCAGCGGCCGAGTCACCCATGACGAGCTGCGACCGCTGAAAATGCTGGCCTCCCGGATGCCGTGCCCCTACCTCAACCCAGGCCCCTACGTCCGGGGCAGGCCGCTGGTGCAAGGCATGCGGGTCGCGCTGGCCGCTGAGGTGGCGCGGACTCACGACGAGCTGGTCGAGCGGATCCTGCACGCCGGGTTGGCCTATGCCGATGCCGTCGACCGGGAAACCTCGCTGGTGATCTGCAACGAATCCCGGCCGGCGCACGGCAAGGGCTACCTGGCTCGCGAGCTGGGCGTGCCGGTGGTTTCTGACGCGAAGTTCATCGATTGCGTCGATACGGTGGTCGGTGGCACCGGCGTCGAGGACTTCATCGACGCCGCGCGCGCCGGCGAGCAGTTCGCACTGTTCTGATTGCCCGGCGCTAGTTCCGGGCAGCCCTGTTCACCGCCGAGACCACGGCACGCAGCGACGCGGTGGTGATCGACGGCGCGATCCCCACACCCCACACAGTCCCGCCGAACACAGACGCTTCGACGTAGGCCGCCGCTTGGGCGTCGTCGCCGGCGCTCATCGCGTGCTCGGAGTAATCCAGCACGGCCACGTCGAACCCGACGGTGCCCAGCGCGTCGACGAACGCCGCGAGCGGGCCGTTGCCCGAACCGCTGATCTCGGTCTCGACCCCATCGATCTTGACGGTCGCGGCGATCGTGGTGGTGCCGCCGTCCTCCTCGGAGGCGTCGACCCGCTGCTTCATCCGTTCCAGCGGTCGCACCCGGGCCAAGTACTCCTCGGAGAACGCCTCCCACATCGCTTTCGGACTGACCTCGCCGCCTTCTCCCGCAGTGCCCTCTGCGATCTTTTGGATCACGCCGGAGAACTCGATCTGCAACCGCCTCGGCAAGGCCAGGCCGTGATCGGCCTTCATGATGTAGGCCACCCCGCCCTTGCCGGACTGCGAATTGACCCGGATCACCGCCTCGTAGGTGCGCCCGACGTCACGCGGATCGATCGGCAGATACGGCACCTGCCACAGCATGTCGTCGACGTCGGAATCGGCGGCATCCGCGTCGAGCTTCATCTGGTCCAGGCCCTTGTTGATGGCGTCCTGGTGGCTGCCGGAGAACGCGGTGTAGACCAGGTCACCGCCGTAGGGGTGACGTTCGGGGACCGGCAGCTGGTTGCAGTACTCCACCGTGCGGCGGATCTCGTCGATGTTGGAAAAGTCGATCTGCGGGTCGACACCGCGGGAGAACAAGTTGAGGCCCAGCGTCACCAGGCAGACATTCCCGGTCCGCTCACCGTTGCCGAACAGGCAGCCCTCGATCCGGTCCGCGCCGGCCTGATAACCCAATTCGGCTGCGGCGACGGCGGTTCCGCGGTCGTTGTGCGGGTGCAGGCTCAGGATGACCGATTCCCGGTTCGCCAGGTTGCGGCTCATCCACTCGATCGAGTCGGCGTAGACATTGGGTGTGGCCATCTCCACCGTGGCGGGCAGGTTGAAGATGATCGGGTTGTCTGGCGTCGGTTCGATGATCTCGCCGACGGCGTCGCAGACCTGCTTGGCGTATTCCAGCTCGGTACCGGTGTACGACTCCGGCGAGTACTCGAACCGCCAGTGCGTGCCCGGATACTTCGCGGCCTCCTCGACACACTTGCGTGCGCCATTGGTCGCGATGGCCTGGACCGCGGCCCGGTCGGCGCGAAATACCACACGGCGCTGCAGGATCGACGTCGAGTTGTAGAAGTGCACGATGGCGCGGTGCGCTCCCTCGCACGCTTGGAAGGTGCGTTCAATCAGCTCCGGACGGCACTGGGTCAGCACCTGGATGGTGACGTCCTCGGGGACCGCGTTCTCGGTGATGATCTCGCGGACGAAGTCGAAGTCGGTCTGGCTGGCCGACGGGAACCCGACCTCGATTTCCTTGTAGCCCATCCGGACCAGCAGGTCGAACATGCGGCGCTTGCGGGCGGGGCTCATCGGGTCGATCAGCGCCTGGTTGCCGTCACGCAGGTCCACCGCACACCACAGCGGCGCGCGGGTGATCACTTTGTCAGGCCAGCTACGGTCGGCCAGCCCGACGGGCTCGACTTCCTCGGCGAACGGCCGGTACCGGCCGACTGGCATCGACGACCCGCGTTGGGTGTTCCACGCCGGTTGGCCGGCATTGGGTTGGCCGGCGGGTTTGGTGATGGTTCGAGCGGACTTGAATACGTCAGGGGAGTCGCCCGAAACGGGGGAGGGAAAGCTGGAAATATCAGTCACGGTTTGCTCCGGGGAATGAGGAGGGGCGCCTAAACGGCGGCGACCGGCGCGTCGCGAACACCCGCGACGGGAAGCCGGCCTAGATCAGGCCCCGCCGCGGCGTCCGAGAAGGAGCACCCGCTGCACGTTGGCTACTTTACCGCGCCCGCGGGGTTGCCCAAAACCCCCAGGCTGTCAGTCGCCGGCTGCGACGATCTTGACCGGGATGTCGGTGTTTTCGTCGGTGTGATAGCTGGCGCACACCCGGTGGTATCCGTCGGCGATCTGCAACGCCACATCGCTGCCCAGGTCTCCGCGGACCACCAGAATCGGCGACAGCTGCTTGCCTTTCTTGATCTTGTCGAGATCGGAGCGCACATGTGGGTTCTCCGGCGGCAGCAGCGCCAGCCGCGACGCCCGCAGCAGATCTTTGGCCTTCTTGTACACGATCGGGGCCTTTTTCAGCTCCGCCACAAATTCGCTGACCTGTCCCGGCTTGGCGAGCAGTGCGAGGTAGTCCGCCGCTGCCGGATAGTCATGCTCGTCAGGTTCGGTGCCCCACAGCACCTTGGATGACTCACTGGCCACCGGGTCGACCCCTTCCACACCAAACGTCCGCCGTCTTCGACGGGCATCTATCGGCCACTATTGGATATCAAATGCCGGCATAGCATCGGCGTTCTGACGGATCCGCTCGGTGGACCGCGGGCATCGTCGCCTGGTTGATCCACGTATCCTGTTTCCGACCTAAATCTCGCGGCTGGATAGGACTTAGAAAGGGATCTAAGTGGCGCTCGTCGTGCAGAAGTACGGCGGATCTTCGGTGGCCGACGCCGAACGGATCCGCCGCGTCGCCGAGCGCATCGTCGAGGCCAAAAAGCAGGGCAACGACGTCGTCGTGGTGGTTTCGGCGATGGGCGATACCACCGACAACCTGCTGGAATTGGCCCAGCAGGTGTGCCCGGCCCCGCCGGCCCGCGAGCTCGACATGCTGCTGACCGCCGGCGAGCGCATCTCCAATGCATTGGTCGCGATGGCCATCGAATCGCTGGGCGCTCAGGCCCGCTCGTTCACCGGTTCGCAAGCTGGCGTCATCACCACCGGCGCCCACGGCAAGGCCAAGATCATCGATGTCACCCCCACCCGGCTGCAGTCCGCGCTCGACGAGGGGCTGATCGTGCTGGTCGCGGGATTCCAGGGCGTCAGCCAGGACACCAGGGACGTCACCACCCTGGGCCGTGGCGGCTCGGACACCACTGCGGTGGCGCTGGCCGCAGCCCTGGGCGCCGACGTCTGCGAGATCTACACCGACGTGGACGGCATCTTCAGCGCCGACCCGCGGATCGTTTCCAACGCCCGGCGGCTGGATACGGTCACCTTCGAGGAGATGCTCGAAATGGCCGCCTGCGGCGCCAAAGTACTGATGCTGCGCTGCGTGGAATACGCCCGCCGCTACAACATTCCGGTGCACGTCCGCTCGTCGTACTCGGACAGGCCGGGCACCGTCGTCACCGGATCGATCAAGGACATACCCATGGAAGAGCCCATTCTGACCGGCGTCGCACATGACCGCAGCGAGGCCAAAGTGACCGTCGTCGGCATACCCGACCACCCGGGCTACGCGGCCAAGGTGTTTCGCGCGGTCGCCGACGCCGACGTCAACATCGACATGGTGCTGCAGAACGTCTCCAAGATCGAAAACGGCAAGACCGACATCACCTTCACCTGCCCGCGCGCAAGCGGCCGGGTCGCCGTGGAGAAGCTGGATTCGCTGAAAGACGAGATCGGTTTCAGCCAAGTGCTTTACGACGACCACATCGGCAAGGTGTCGCTGATCGGCGCCGGCATGCGCAGCCATCCGGGCGTTACCGCCACGTTCTGCGAGGCGCTGGCCGGCGTCGGGGTCAACATCGACCTGATCTCCACGTCGGAGATCCGGATCTCGGTGCTGTGCCGCGACACTGAACTAGATAAGGCTGTTGTCGCGTTACACGAAGCATTCGGCCTCGGCGGTGCTGAAGAGGCCACGGTGTATGCGGGGACGGGACGTTAGATATGGGCGCGAATAGCGTGTCAATAGGTGTAGTCGGCGCCACCGGCCAAGTGGGCCAGGTGATGCGCCGGCTGCTCGATGAGCGCGACTTCCCGGCAACCAACGTGCGGTTTTTCGCCTCGGCCCGCTCGCAGGGCCGCAAGCTGACCTTCCGCGGCCAGGAAATCGAAGTCGAGGACGCTGAAACGGCCGACCCGACCGGCCTGGACATCGCGTTGTTCTCCGCCGGCGGGGCGATGTCGCGGGTGCAGGCGCCGCGGTTCGCCGCCGCCGGGGTGACGGTGATCGACAACTCATCGGCCTGGCGCAAGGACCCGGACGTGCCGCTGGTGGTCTCCGAGGTGAACTTCGCCCGCGACGCGCATCGCCGGCCCAAGGGCATCATCGCCAACCCGAACTGCACCACGATGGCCGCGATGCCGGTGCTCAAGGTGTTGCACGACGAGGCCCAGCTGGTGCGGTTGGTGGTGTCGAGCTACCAAGCCGTATCAGGAACCGGGCTGGCCGGCGTGGAAGAGCTCCTGACTCAAGCGCGTTCGGCCATCGACGACACCCCCGAGCAACTGGTGCACGACGGCAGCGCGGTGGCGTTCCCGGAGCCGAAGGCCTACGTCGCGCCCATCGCATTCAACGTCATCCCGCTGGCCGGGAAGTTGGTCGACGACGGCTCCGGCGAGACCGACGAGGACCAGAAGCTGCGCTACGAAAGCCGCAAAATCCTGGGCATTCCGGACTTGCTGGTCAGCGGAACCTGTGTGCGGGTTCCGGTGTTCACCGGCCACTCGTTGTCGATCAATGCCGAGTTCGCCCAACCACTTTCGCCGCAGCGCGCTCGCGAAGTCCTGGACGGCGCACCGGGGGTGAAGGTGGTTGACGTGCCGACACCGTTGGCCGCCGCCGGTGTCGACGAATCCTTGGTCGGCCGGATCCGCCACGACCCGGGTGTGCCGGATGGACGCGGCCTGGCGCTGTTCGTGTCAGGGGACAATCTGCGCAAGGGCGCAGCATTGAACACTATTCAGATCGCCGAGTTGCTGGCCGCCGAATTGTGATCCGCGGGTGAGCCCTGCCGACCCCCGCCGGATCGCACAGTGCTCGCTGATGGCTGCTTCCGTCGCGTGTCTACTTGCGCAGCAAGGGTTTTGGCCTGCGCGTGCTGATCCACCGGCTCCGATGCCGGAGCCGGTGCTGCAGCCGCTGGCGCCGGGTCAGGTGATGCGGATCGGCCCGACGGCGGGCACCGGCACGCCCACCCGCGATTACGGCGTCGGCGCCACCGACTTGTGCGCGTTCATGGAATTCCCCACTGACGTTGTGCAGGTCTGCGGTGACAGCTTCGCCGGACAAGGGGTCGGATTCGGTGGCTACTACTCACCGATCGCCTTGCGGGTTGACATGTCGTCGGTCGACGACCCGGCCGGGGTCCGCTACACCGGGGTGACCGGTGTAGCGGAGCCTCTACTGGCCGACCCGACGCCGGCGGGCGCTTCGCAACTGCCGGCGGGCGTCGTGCAGATCAACCGGCAGAATTACCTGCTGGTCACCACCGCGAAAGAACTGGTGCCGCAGAACTCCAGGCTGGTGAAAGCCGAACCGACACAAGGGATTTGGCAGACTGTTCCGGGTTCGGCGCGGGACGCGGCCTACCTGGGCGGCGAACAGTCACAGATCAGCGGCTACTACGACCCGATACCGACACCTACATCACCGACCGGGTGGGTGTACATCGTCGCCGACAACTTCGACCGCAGCCAACCGGCGGTGCTGTACCGAGTCGCACCGGAGAACTTCGGCGACCGGTCGCGGTGGCAGGGCTGGGCGGCTGGTCCCGAAGCCGGTTGGAATAAGCCACCAACCCCGTTGTGGGGCGACCTGATTGGCGAGATGAGTTTCAAGCAGATCGAGGGCAAGTCGGTGCTGTCATATTTCAACGCCAGTACTGGAAACATGGAAGTCCGGGTGGCCGACGACCCGACCTCGCTGAGTACCGCGCCGGTGACCACCGTCGTGCAACACGACGACTGGCCCGATCCCGCGGAAAGCCTTCCGCCGCCGGAAGACAACCGGCTGGCCCAGCCGTACGGCGGGTACATCTCACCTGGCTCGACGCTGGATGAATTGCGGGTGTTCGTCAGCCAGTGGCACAACATCGATCCGCGGGCGCGGGCGCCGTATCGCGTAATCCAATTCGCGGTCAACCCGTTCAAACCGTGGTCAGAACCTTGAATCTCTTTCTATGAGAGGTTGATTCTTGCTCCGCCAGAAAATGCCGAATCGTGGACCACGAGCTGGGCCGGCTTCGTACCCGGGGGCACGTCGAATACCACTCGTACGTTGATGTGATTGCCGGGGTTGATCTCAGTCTCGTCGAGGGCTCCGTTCGCCTCGATATCTGCCATGCTGTCCGACGAAAACAGCCGCCCCGTACTGTCTATGAGCTTTTGGTTGTTCCCGTAGTACCCCTGGGCTACGTGGCCGATGTTTTGGACTGTCATCCACACGATCACATACTCGCCCTGCGCATTCTCACCACCGAGGCTCGCGGCGGTGGACACACTGGTGACGGTGAACTCGAACTTGCCGTCTCGGGCTACCTCCGTCGCGGCACTGATCGGCGCTGACACAACAAGACCTATAACCGCCAGTATGACGGCCACCAATATCTTCATCTCCTGACCTCCTACAGATTGGGATGAAGCCTGTGGCTATCGTAGGTTGGCTCAGCGACATACGAGCAGGGTCTTAAGCCCTCAAGCGTCATGCCGGTGGTCCTTGAACTGGTCGAGGTCGAAGTATGCTCGGCGGCAAAGTATTTCGATTTAGCCACAAATAAGTCACGGCATGGATCACGTCGATCCGTACTGGCCAATGGATCGTTTTATCTTGGAAGCGCTAACTTTTCGCTCGGCGTCTCGCGGCCTTTGGATCGTCGCCTTTGCCCGACGACCGTTCGCTGACGAGTCGACCCAACCTGGAGACTCCCGGGAGGTTGGACAGTGCTTTGAACAATTCGTTGCCTGTTGCGATAAGCGCTTCCATCTGGGGCAGCAGACGGTCCATGGTTCGAACCATGGGATCGGTCAGCGCCATATACCTTTCCGCGCGGTCGATTGTTGCGTTGAGGCGCTCGGTCGCGACCGCCAGGTTCTCCAAAAGATCAGGCAGTTGCGCAACGATCTGAGCCGAAGCACGCGGGATACGCAGAGTACCGCTGACGACCGCTTGCGCCGACTCCACAGCCGCTTGCGCCGTCTCCACAGCGCCTTGCGCGGCCGACTTGTTTTTGCTCGGATTAGCACCCTTTGAGCTGGCCATATGGACAATTTTGCCGCACACCGACAAAGCTGTCATCGCTTTGCTGCTAACTCAGTTGTCATTTATTTCGAGACCGCGTTCAGTTGTGTTCGGGCCTGGTCGATTTGGTCGTAGACGTGGGCGACCATCCCACCCGAGGGTGGGCACGGCCTCGCTGGCGCCCTCCGCACGAAGCCCAGCCAAAGCGCGTGGCTGACGAGCAAAAAGGGTAGCCGCCCCTTGGCTTAGGTGGAATCCCAACCGAAGGACACGCTATGAGCAGCGCAAACAAAGCCCGGAACACGGTGCGGCTGGTCGTCGGGAAGATCAAGGCGGCAACCGGCCGCGCGATCAACGATCCAACCCTCGCGGCGGAGGGCAGGGCCGATGAGCGAGAGGCCCATCTGAGGGACGCGGGTGAAAAGGTCAAAGACGCATTCCGGCCCCGACGCCGCCGACGGATTTAGCCGACGGGCCCCGGAGATGGCCGAGGTGATCAGTCCCACCGATGTCGTGCGACGCGCCACCGCTGAGCGCAGCGCCCGGATCGCAGCGCGCGCCGGGTATGTCATAAGTGGGGTCGTTCACCTGTTAATCGCCTATCTCATCGTCCGCGTCGCGCTCGGGGACAGGGCGACCGCCGATCAGACCGGTGCCTTGGCGACTCTCGCCGATACCACTGGCGGTTTCGCAGCGTTGTGGGCCGTCGCGGCGGCACTGGTCCCCCTGATGCTGTGGCGACTCGCGGAGACAGTTGTCGGCCTGCACCCGGCGGAGCAGCGCCGTGATCCGCAGGATTTTCGAGTGGTCAACCGGCTTAAGGCTTTTGGTCTCGCCTTGGTATACGCGGCGGTCGCCGTCACCGCGGTTCAGTTCGCGCTTGGAAGGCGAAGGTCCAGCGCCGCCCAGGACGCCGGGCTCAGCGCCCGGTTGATGCACTCGACGCAGGGTAAGGGAATACTGATCGTGGTCGGCATTGTCGTCATCGCAATCGGCAGCTACTTCGCCTTCAAGGGCGCGTCGCGCAAGTTCCTGGGTGACCTTACTGTGACGCCCGGGCGCATACTGACTGCGCTGGGCGTCTGCGGCTATGTAGCCGAAGGCATCGTCTTAGCCTTCGCTGGCGTGTTGGTGGTCGTCGCGTCCGTTCGAGTGGACCCCTCCAAGGCAACGGGTCTCGATGGTGCGGTGAAAGCCTTCGGCCACGCACCGTTCGGCACAGCGCTGATCCTCTTGGCGGGCATCGGATTTGCCGCCTACGGCCTCTACAGCTTCGCCCTGAGCCGTTACGCCCGGATGTGACTTTTCCAGGCAGTCATCGGGACTCCGCGAGGGCAACATCGGAGTATCAGCCACGGGATCGGGGTTGTGAGACGAACTTCCGCGGGTTAGACAAGTCGTCTGCGAACGATGCTGAATTCTCTTGAACGGCCGTTAAGTAGTCGACTACTTAACCCGGCAGCGCGGCGCGGACACATACTTGACGCCTCTGCAAGGAAAGGTGGTCTGATGTCCGCACCCGAGCCCCCGCGGATGGCAAGCTGCGACGTTTGCATCGTCGGAGCCGGTATCGCCGGGCTAAACGCCTTGTTCGCCGCGAGCCGGTACCTGTCGCGGGACCAGAAGGTGATCCTCATCGATCGTCGAGGGCGTGTCGGCGGCATGTGGGTCGATGTGTACTCCTACGTGCGCCTGCATCAACCGCACCCGATGTTCACCGCGGGCAACATCGAGTGGACGCTGGGCAAGGATCGCGGCCACTTGGCGACCAAGGGCGAGGTGCTCGACCATTTTCAGCACTGCGTCGACGTGATAAGGGAGCGGGTGCAGGTCGACGAGTATTTCGGGTGGGACTTCGAGTCGGAGGACGAAGTGAGCGGAATCGTGCGGGTCGCCTGTAAGGCTGCCGACGGCCGGACACTCATCGTCGAGGCGAAGCGATTAATCAAAGCCTATGGCCTGGGAGTCACGCCCAACGAACCGCTCGACATCTCCAGCAAGCGCGTCCATTCGGTGTCGCCCGACTATTGCGACGTCCGGGCGGGCGCTATCGGGGAAAGCGACGCGCCGGTGTGGATTATCGGCGGCGGAAAGACGGCGATGGACACTGCACACGCGCTGATCACGGCGTACCCCGGTCGCCAGGTAAACCTCGTCGCCGGCCGGGGAACGTTCTTCTCCAGCCGCGACAACCTGTTACCGAGCGGCGCCCGGCGCTGGTGGAAGGGCACACCGGGGAGCACCATCGCCACCCAGATGAGTCATCGGTACGACGGAACGAACGAAGCAGAAGTTCAAGCCTGGTTTCGCGGCAAGTACGGCACGTTCTTGACCCCTCAAGCGGACAACTTCGTGCTTGGGGTGCTGTCCGAGGCCGAGAACCACACGATCTCCGCGGGCCTCAACGATCTCGTCATGGACTATTTCGAGGATGCGGTCGACCGAAATGGCACTACCGAGTTGGTCTTTCGGAGCGGATCGACGAAGGCGATCCAACCGGGCAGCTGGGTGGTCAACTGCACGGGATACGTCGGGTTCAACGGCGAATACCCGTACGAGCCCTACGCTTCGCCCAGCGGCGCGGTGGTTTCGATCAATATGCGGTCGGCCGTACTGCACTTACCTGCGTTCATGGGTTACTTCTTGGGGCACCTGCTGTTCTCGGGCAAGCTCACGGAGATCCCGCTCTATGAAGTCGATTGGCAGGAACTGCGGCATAAGTTACCTGTGGGATTTCCCTATGTGCTCTTCGCGCTTGTCCAGCACAACCTCAGCCTGATCTACGACAACGTCCCCAGTCGCGTGTTCAGCGAGAACGGCCTCGATTTCGATAAGTGGTACCCGCTACCGCGCCGCTTGCCGGGCGTGATGCGGTTCATGCTCACGCACCGCCGCGAGCGCGAGCGCCAGCGCCGTGTTCTTGACACAGTCCGGGAGCGTTTCGATATTCGCTGTGGTCCCCTGAGCGAGCAGCGCGTACCTAGCACGTAGGTCCGGCTGCCTCGTATATGAGGTCTATTGTGAGACGGCGTTCAGTTCTGTTCGGGCCTGATCGATTTGGGCGAGGGCGTATGTCACCGCCGCGGCGGTCGTCATTGCCTCGCCGTTTCGGGCAAGCGATTCGTAGGTCTGGTCGCCTAGGACTTCGTGTAGATGTGCGATCAGGGTGCTGAACTCAGCACGCATTTCGAGGTAGGGATGCCGGCGAACCCGGCCATGGTGGCCGCTTGTTCGTAGCGTCCGAGCCGCTCGAACACGGCGGCGAGGATCGAGAGAGAGAGCCGCGCACGGAGGTGTTGTTGCCCGCGTCGTGGTAGGTGCGGATCGCCAGCGTGATGTAGTCGAGCGCGGCCAGCAGGTCGCCGTATGCGGCCTCGAGGCGGCACAGACTGACCCGCCAGGAGTGACTCGGTGGAGCGGTTGCCGCTGTGCTGGGCGATCACCAGGCCCGACGCGGGTGCGGCCCCCGTTCACGATCGCGATCGGCATATCGCGCACTGCGGCGCGCCGCACAAATCGGTAGCAGACGTCGTCAGCGACGGCGCCTCGGCGTCGTCGACCAGAGAATAAGCTTGTTCCACACGGTCTTTCCGGACATTCTCGTCGACGCAGACACTATTCGGCTTGCGCCTGCCGCTGCAGCGCGGACAGTCCACGAATCAGCCATCGCCATTTGTCCTAGCCGGCCAAGCTTCGTGGCCATGGCGCGGTGTTTCCGGCTGAGAATGCGGTGGGCGGCCTCGTCGCCGCGGGCGCCGGCCAGCAGCGCGCGTAGCCGCAGCACCCAGATCTCGCGGTCCACCACCTCCATCGGGGCGGCCGCCAACCGCTCGATCGCGGTATGGGCTTCCTGCAGATCGTCCTCGCGGCCGCGGGCCAACAGCGTCTCGACGAACATTCCGGTGGGAGGGATGCACCAGGCAAACTGACCCGCATCAAACAAGTCGTCCACCGCTTCCCGCAACGCCGCGATGGCACCATCGAGGTCTCCGCGCCGGCCCTGCTCCCGAGCGATGACAGCCTCGATCATCGGTACCTCGGACAGGGTCCAGTGCCCGTGCAGGCACATGTCGCGAAGTTGGGTGAGCACCTCCAGTCCGCGCTGACGCTCGGTGGGGGAGTCGCGGTGCATCAACGCCAGGCCTAGGGCGTTTTGGGCGTGGCCCAGCGCGAAATCGTCAGCGGATCGTTCGGCGTTGTGCACCGCCTCTTCAGCGAGCTTCAGCGCGGCGTCGTCGGCCAGCAGCCCCCCAACGACTATCCCTAGTCCGTATGTGATGGTGATGATGATGGCATGGGTCGTCGGGTCCGTCTCACGGGACATGGCGGCGGCCAAGGGGAGGGCAGGTAGCACCTCTGACACTGGGCGGCCCAGGCTCGCTCGGCCAATCGCGCGGGTGGCGTGAGCGAACGCCAGCGGAGACCCCATGAGGAAGTTGCCTTTGGTGGGGTCGCCGTCGGCCAGCTCGATGACCCTTTGTGACCAGCGCACCACGTTGCTGTATTCGCCGATCTCGATCTTGACGAGTGTCGGTATCCACGACAGCCCGATTATCATGTCCGGATCGGCGATCGCCTCGACCAGGACGATGAGTTCGGATGCCAGCGCCGAGGCCTCCTGCACGCGGGCATGGATCGCGTGGTCCATCACCTGGCCGGCCATGCCCATCGCCAACGATGCCTTGTCGCCGGCGAGCGAGCTCAGTTCACGCAGCTCTTCAAAGCGCGCGAGGGCGTCCACGGCATGGACTCGGTAGGCGGTGCCACACAGCAGGGTGCGCGGCGCGATACGCATCCCGGTGCGCCCCGGATCGTCGGGGGGCAACGCGTCGGCGATCTGGCATGCCCGCTCCCAACTCAACCGCGCCGCGGCGATATCGCGGTGCGTCGACCACGCGCCGGCACGCATATGCCAGTCGTAGGCGAGCTGCACATCGCCGGCTGCCTCGAGGTTCTCGGCGATCACCGAAGCGTTCTGTTCGACCGATCCCGGGTCGCCGGCCTCGATGGCTGCGGCCAGACTCCGGTGCAGTTTGGCACGGTCCGCTTTCAGTTGTGATTCGTAGGCCACCGCGCGGATCAACGGATGCCGGAATGCGTACTCGGCGCGCGGGGTGAACCTCACCTGATCAATCAACTCCGCATCGACCAGCGCCTCTAGGGCCGGCTCGATCCCCAGGCTGGCCAACAGATCCGGGCCGAACCGTGCTCCGATCACCGCCGCGGCGCTCAGCGTCTGCTTGGCCGACGGGTCGAGGCGATCGATGCGCGCGGCGATGACCGCCTGCACGGTGGCCGGCACGCTGACCTCGGCCACATCGGTGCGGCACCGGTAGCGAGCACGCTCGCCCTCCAGCACCCCCTGTTCGGCAAGCTCGCGCACCATCTCCTCGGCGAAAAACGGGTTACCGGCGGTCCGTTCGGTGATCAGCGCCGCCACCGCGCCCACCGACGGATCTGCGCCCAACAACTCACCGACCAACGCCGAGATATCCGCATCACCCAGTGGGTCTAGTGCCACCGTCTGCGCGCCGGGCACCTGGGCGAGCGCCCCGTGGTAGTGCGGGCGGTAGGTGATCAGCGCCATCGACGGGGTCTTCGGGATCACCTTCAGGAACTCGGCCAGCATGGATTCGCTGACCGCGTCGATCCAGTGCGCGTCTTCGAGGATGTAGAGCCTCGGCTCGGTGCGCGCGAGCGACACCGCGTTGATCAGCGCGGTCAACCGCCGCCGCCGCGCGGCCGGGTCGATTGGCGGCAGGTCCGCACCCGGATCACGGATGCCCAAAAGGTCATCCAGCAACACCAGATCCTGCGGATCGACGCCGTCGGGAAACTGGCCGCGCACCCGCGCCCGCGCGGCCTCCCCGTCCAGATCGCTGATCCCCACGATCGCCCGCAGCAGCTGCGCCACCACATGAAACGAGATGTCGCCGGCATGGGACTCGCAGCAGGTCGAAAACACCTCGACACCACGGCGGCGCGCGATCGCGGCGGTCTCGTGAACCAGCCGGCTCTTGCCGATCCCCGCCTGTCCCGCCACACACACCACACACCCGTGCCCACCCACCAATCGATCCAACACGCCCGTGACCATGCTCATTTCCCATTGACGCCCCACCAACGTCGTCTCAAAGCGACCGATCCCCCCCGGCTGCGACGCCACCCCCAGCAGCCGCCGCGCGGGCACCGCATCCTCGGCACCCTTGATGTGCACCATCTCCGGCTCACCCAGCACCGCCGCGCCCTCGACCAGCCGCGCTGTCGACTCGCTGAGCATCACCCCACCCGGCGGAGCCACCGACTCCATCCGCTGCGCCAGGCCCACCTGCTCACCAATCGCGGTGTAACCCCTAGCGCCCGAACCGATCTCACCGGCAATGACCTGGCCGGAATTGAGGCCTATTCGCAGCCGCAGGTCCACACTGTCGCGGCGCTCAACCTCAGCCGCCAGCTGCTTGACCTCGTCCTGAATGCCGAGCGCCGCCAGACAGGCGCGCAGCGCGTGATCTTCCAGTGCAGTCGGTGCGCCAAAGATGGCCATGATGCCGTCCCCGGTGAACTTGTCGACCGTGCCCCCGTAACGCTGCACCACCGCCGAAGCGCGGTCTACCAGGTCGGTCATGATCTCACGCAGCGGCTCCGCCCCGACGGCTGCCGCAATCGTCATCGAATGCACCACATCGGCGAACAGGACTGTCACCTGCTTGTACTCGGCGCGGGTATCGTGCGCCGTTACAGGCGCACCGCAGCCGTCACAAAACCGCGCACCCTCTCGCGGCTCGGTGCCACACGTGCGGCACGCGGTCGCTGCGGTCATCCGACCCTCCGCCGCGTCCGGCCCCCGGTTTAACCAGGATAGGTGGTCGGACGCTGCACGAGGCGGTATTGGTTTCAAAGTTGGTGGTGCTGATACGAAGTTTTGAGACTCTTATATGCCGTCTATTTTGAGACAGCGTTCAGTTCTGTTCGGGCCTGGTCGATTTGGTCGTATGCATACGTCGCCATGGCGGCGGTCGTCATCGCCTCGCCTTTCCCCGCGAGCGATTCGTAGGTCTGATCGCCGAGTACCTCGCGGAGGTGGTGGATGGCAGTGCTGAGTTCGGGGATTGCCGCGATGGTGCTCGGGTTGACGGCGAAGCCGACGATTTTGGCCGCGGGTTCATAGCGTCCAAGCCGGTCGAAATGAGCGGCGAGGCCAGCCAAAACAGTACGGATCGCCGGGCCATTTCCGGAGTCGTGATAAGTGCGGATGGCAACGTTGAGGTATTCCAAGGCGGCGAGCGGGTCGCCGTACTCGGATTCCAGTCGGGACAGCGCAGCCAACAGGATTGTGATGTTGTAGCGGCTACCGCTGTCTTGGGCAATCACCAGACCTCGCCGCAAGGCACGAAGTGCGCGGTCCGGCTCGGCCTCGCTGAAGACGTAGCCGTAGCAGAACAGTGCGAACGAGAGTGCCCACGGGTTACGGGTAGCCTCGGCGGCATCGACGAGGCCGTTCGCGACTGTCATCGCCTCATCCGTGCGGCCGGCCCACTTCAGCGCGAGAACGAGGTTGCCTGCGGTGATTCCATGTGTATCGCGATCCCGGCCAAGTTGGGCGCGACACCACTCCACCGCACGTTCGGGTTGGCCGATGAGGCTATACGCGCCAACGAGCACGCCCTCTTGGCCGTAGGGCACCTCGTCGAATTCGCCGCTCTCGATCGCGAGCCGGCCGGCGTCAGCATATTGAATTGCCTCCTCGACTCGTCCAACCATGTAACACACTGCCGCCATTACGTATAGGGCCGCGAGCCCAGGATGGTGGACGGCCCGCGCAGGCTCGATGAGTTCTTCGGCCCAGGCGATGGGCTCGTAGTTTTCGCTCTGAATGCCGAGCATCGAGGAGTGGATCGCAATGGTGGCGGCGACGTCGAGATCACCTTGGTCAGCGGCGCAGCGAAACGCCGTGCGGAGGTTGGCCAGCTCGACGGCAAACCATGCGTACGCATCGCGAGCGCGGGGACTGTCCCACACCGCCATGATGCCAGCTTCGCGCGCCACGAAGTATTGGGCATGCGCACGACGGATCGATTCTGCTTCACCACGAGCGACGAGCTGTTCCTCGGCGAACTGGCGGATTGTCTCCAGCATGGAGAACCGGGTCCGCCCGGTCGACCGGTCGGCAATGAGCAGCGACTTGCGTACCAGCGCGTCCAGGAGATCGAGGACGGCATATTCGTCAAGATCATCGGATCCGGCTACCGCGCAGGCGCTTTGCAGGTCGAATCCGCCGGCAAACACCGAACACCTTGCCAACAAGGCCTTTTCGGCGTCACTGATGAGGTCATACGACCAGGCCACCACCTGCCGCAGTGTCTGGTGGCGTTCTAGTCCGCGTCGCGACCCGACCAGCAGCCGGAAGCGGTTATCCAAACGATCACGGACCTCGCCGGCGGTCATCGACGACATGCGCGAGGCGGCCAGCTCGATCGCCAACGGGATCCCGTCGAGTCGGCAACAGATCTCCACGACCGCCGTTTCGTCGGCTTGATCAACCGATAGGTCCGGTACCACGCTGCGGGCGCGTTCCAGGAACAAGGCGGCCGCAGACGAGTCAATTCCTCGAGCTACATCTAGCGAGGCAACCGGCCACAGCTGTTCGTCGAGGACGCCCAGCCCTTCGCGGCTGGTCGCGAGCACCCTCACCGTCGCCGACTGGGCGAGGATGGCCTCGACCAAATCGGCAGCGGCACCAAGCACGTGCTCGCAATTGTCCAACACCAGCAGTTGGACCCTGCCCTCCAACGCGGCAGCCACCGACTCGGTTACGGTCTCGCCTGGTTGCTGGGCGATGCCCAGCACGGCGGCCACCGCATCGGGCACCGCAGCCGGATCGGTCACCGACCCGAGTTCGAAAAGCCATACTCCGTCCGGGGATTCGTCAGCGAGACGCTTCGCGACCTCCAACGCCAGTCGGGTCTTGCCGACTCCGCCCACCCCGGTCAACGTCACTAACCGATGAGCCTTCAGCAGCGCCTGCAGCTCAGCGACCTCGTACTCGCGCCCGATGAAGCTCGTGGTCGGAGTCCGCAGATTCCCCGGACCGGCATCCAGTGCCCGCAACGCGGGAAAGTCTGTGCGTAGCCCTGCTGCCCGGACTTGGAACACCTCGACCGGAGTCGGAAGATCGCGCAACCGGCGCGGCCCCAGATCGAGGAGATCAACCCCGGTGAGCAGGCCGGCCGTCGAATCTGCGAGCAAAATTTGGCCGCCGTGCCCGGCGGCCATCACCCGCGCGGCCCGATTCAAAACCGTGCCGAAATAGTCTCCCTCGCGCAGCTCGGCCTCGCCGGTCGCGATACCCATCCGGACCGGCAATTCGAGCGCCCGCTGCGCGGCCACCGCGGCATCGACGGCAGATCTTGGCGAAGTGAACGCGGCGCACACACCATCGCCGGTGTGCTTGAACAACCAACCGGCGTGCGCCTCGATCGCCGCACGTAATACCGCATCATGTGCCGCCAGCGAAGCCCGCATCGTCTCGGCGTCGGCCTCCCACCGACGCGTCGAACCCTCGACGTCGGTGAACAGAAACGTCACCACCCCCGACGGGGCAGCCCCGGGAGGAGCGGACACCCACGCAGACTCTCACAACCGATCCGCTTCCACCGCGCACTTCACCGGAATCCGGCTCTACATCTAGGCCCTGACGTGCTGCATCGCGCTACCCGCGCTCCGGATCGCAGCGCCGATATGCGCATGCTGGCTGGCTAGTGGTGACACGATATTGGCGTGAGCGATGCTCGTCACGGCAGGCGGAGTACGAGCACGGGCCTGTCCCTGCGAAAAGCAATTGCTGTTGGAATTGTCTTACTTCCTCTCGCGGCGGCTTCCTCGTGTCGCTATCCAGCGCACACAGCGCTAAGAGACAGCGCGCAGGCAACGCCAGCACCAGTAGCGGTTGCCGCACCTACGCCAGCTGCGGTTCCCGCGCCCGCCTCGCCGGCGGCCGATGCGGCGCCCGCACCGGACTTCGCAACGGTCTCCAAGCTGATGAACGATGCGATCGCGGCACGTACGGTGCCAGGTGGCGTGGTGGTGATCGGCCATGGTGGCAAGGTCGTCCTCCATCAGGCTTACGGTTCGCGCAAGCTTGCCGGCGAACCGGGCCTAGCTGGATCGCCTGCACCTGCAGAGCCGATGACCGAGGACACGATCTTCGACATCGCATCGTTGACGAAGCCCCTCGCAACCGCGACCGCGGTCATGCAGCTATACGAACACGACAAGATTCAGTTCGACGATCCCGTGCAGAAGTATTTGCCTGACTTCAACACGGGCAACGATCCACAACGTGCAAAGGTGACGGTTCGCATGTTGCTGACGCACACTTCAGGCGAACCGGAAGACGTACGCCTCGACGATCCGTGGGGACTGGGCAGAGCCGATAAACCAGAAGGCATTCTCCGTGCCCTCACCACGCCGCTGCAGTCGCCTCCGGGTGAGTTCTTCAACTACGCCGACATCAACTTCATTCTGCTTGGCGCGCTGATCGAGAAACTCACCGGCGAGCCAGAAGACGTTTACGTTCAACAGAACGTCTTTGCGCCGCTTGGTATGGAAGAAACCCGCTATCTTCCCCCGGCCAAAGCATGTGGCCCACATGTGCTGCGAGGAGCCGCGATTGGCTGGGCGCCTGCACCAATAGGGGGCATGCCGGGCGACTGCCCTGCGGGTACGTGGAGCACGAGTCTGTTATCGCGCATCGCACCGTCGACACATGACGACGAAAGCCGGAACGATCCGGGCAAGAATCCCGATTTCGATTTCCTGCTCCGCGGCGCTGTGTTTGACCCGACGACACGCCGAATGGGTGGGGTGGCCGGGCATGCCGGTGTGTTCTCGACGGCGCACGATCTCAGCCTCTATGCGCAGGCCCTTCTTGATCGGCTCGCGGGCCGCCCGAGCACGTTTCCGCTCAAGCAGGCGACGCTGGAGTTGATGACGACTCCCGAGCAGCCCGGACACAGTGCTCAACAAGTTGAGGCAGCCAACAATGCCGCCCTAGAAGACATCGCGAAGACACCGAACACATACGATCCGCTGCTCGCCCCGCACTATCCGGCGATCAGGGGACAAAACCTGCGTGGCTTCGGCTGGGATATCGATACCGCCTATTCCGGCACGCGAGGCATGATCTTTCCCATCGGCAGCTTCGGCCACACCGGCTTTACCGGAACCTCGCTGTGGATGGACCCACGCTCGGATACCTACGTCCTTCTGCTCACCAGCGCGATCGATCCGCGAGAGGATCCACCGATCGCGTATCTGCGAGGTGATGTAGCTACCGCGGCAGCCCTGGCCCTGCAATGAGCAGGCGACGGCCCAATAGGCTCAACCGGGCTGAAGCCTCGGTGCGCATCGTCGCCGGTGTAGTGGTTGTTGCGGCGGTGATCTTCTTTCCCGGCTGCAGTCTGGGCGTTTCGTCGCGCGGTGACAACCACGCCGGCCCCGCGATGAAGCCCGGCGGCACCATGGGCCCGGTTGGGACGACGGGACCCGGTCACACGCCACCCAGCGCCTTTGTCGCCGTTTCGGTGGCCACGGTGTGGACCACGCCGCAGAGCCCGCGTCCGGTCGACCATCCCGCCCTGACAAATCCGGTCGATATCCGCCGCTGGCTGTCGGCTATGACCCCGGCCCAGCAGCAAGCCCTCACCTCGGACAATCTCACCCAGACGCAGGCCCTCTTCGGTGACCGTGTCTTCGTGGTGGGGCAGCAGGGCGACTGGGAGGAGGTACTGGTCCCCGGTCAGCCCACACCGAAGAACGCGCTGGGCTACCCCGGCTGGATTCCCAAGGCCCAGTTGACGACCGACGCAGACTACGGCGCACTGAAGGACCACGCTTCCTTCGCGCTCGCCGATCGCGGTATCACCACCTGGCTGTACCGCGATTCCGGACTCTTCGATCACGACCTCGAGATCAGCACCAACACCGGGCTTCCCGTGCTGAACCGCACTGACACGGCGGTTCTGGTGGCCACCCCCGATCGCGGCCCGAGGTGGCTGGATGCCCGAACTGTAGCGGTCTACGAAAAGCCCACGGACATATCGCATCCCACTGGAGCCGATCTGGTCCGGTACGCCGCCGTGTTCGTGAGCGTCCCCTATCTGTGGGGCGGTCGTGCCGGGTTCGGGTTCGACTGCTCCGGTTTCACCTCCACCATCTACCAGGTGCACGGCATCACTCTCCCGCGCGACGCCGACGCGCAAGCCGCCGACGGCCAGGGCCGCGTGATAGACAAATCCGCGCTGCAGCCCGGCGATCTGCTCTTCTACTCGCACGGCAGCAAGGACCCCGACCATCCCGACGCGATCTACCACGTGGCCATGTATTCCGGGAACGGCGAGATGATCGAGGCATTCGACTCGACGACACCGGTGCGCATCACCCCGGTTCGACTGGACACAGACTACTGGGGCGCGCGCCGCTACCTCGACCAACCGCGGTGATAGACATACGGATTGCCGAACGATCCGGTGATGATTTCGTATTGGCCTTCGCCCGGATGACGCTGGGCCATGCGTTGGTGCACCGTCCAACGGCTGCCGAGCATGACCGCGGACAGCAGCTCCTGGTCGAGGTCAGCGACGTGCTCGTGCGTCCCGGACGCCCTGTGGAACCTTTACCTGCCGTCGAGGTGTACTCGGCGCGTGAGTGGGCTCGGCGGGGTGATCGCGATGACGCGATGCCGATCATGCGCGCCGCCGTCGACCACCGCTTCAGCGAGGGACAGCTGCCCACGTGGGTTCCGAGACGAACTTTGCGACATCGCGACCTGCGGAATTGTCTGGCCTGCAAGCGGATCGGTGCATGTCGTAAATGCGGTCTGCTTCGAGACAGGAGCGCGGAATGTGCTCATCGCAGCACCACGGTGGTGTGGCTGAGATTCAGCCTTCCACGAAAGTCCAACCGTAGTCTGGTTCGTAACCGGCCGGTGGTTGCGGGTCATCCGCTTGGCGAATCCAGCGTTCGGGCGGCGCCGGGCTGAAGCCAAAGCATCGCCTGTTTGTGCATCGACGCCACTCGCGCGTCGCCGGGTCCATATCCCAATCGAAATCACTATGCGGGCTGTGCCAGTCGCGGGCGATTTCGGTGGCTCCGCCGCATATTGGGCACCCGCAACCGGGGTCTGGCCGCACCCTTGTTCGTAGGCCCATGAACTTGAGTATGGCGGCCCAATGAGCCCATGCCGGCTGTTTAGAGGCTTTCACAGGAACCCCGGGGGCTCACCACGCTGACCGCGGCAGTGTTGGCAGACTGGGCTGCAGCGAAGACGGCGGCGTTCACCCCCCTAGTGCGGTGGGAGGAATACATCGTTGAGGGTGACGGTGCGTAGGTTGCGTGCGCGGATGAGATCGCGGAGTTGCTCGTAGACGTGGGTGACCGGCAGGTGGTTAAGGTGTCCGATCACGATCGCCTGCCCGGTGAAGGCCCGCTGGGCCATCTGGACGATGTAGTCCTCGGTGACCACGGTGGAATCCGACAGCGAACCCGACCACAGCGTGATCGCGGTGTAGCCCTGATCGGCGGCCACGGCATCAACGGTCGAGTTGTGCCGTCCGTACGGTGGCCGGAAGTACGGCCGCGCGTCCACCCCGAAGGTGGTCTTCAAGAACTCGTCGTTGCGGGAGATCTGTTGGGCCACTCGACTTACTGGCAGCGTTGTCAGGTTCGGATGCGACCAGGTGTGGTTGCCCAGCTGAATCTGGCCGGACTCCACTAAGGGCCGCAGCAAAGCCAGATTGTCGGTCCACGAGCGGTACGTGCCGTTGACGAAATAGGTCAGCCGCACGCCGGTATCTTTGGCGAACTGCGTGTAGAGGCGCACCACGTCGGTGTTCACGCCGTCATCAACGGTCAGTGCCAGTAGATTGCCGTCCCCGGGCAGCTTGTTGAGCACGCCGCCACCAGGCAGCGGCACCCGCTCGATGGGCGCGGGCTGCGATAACGACGCAGCAGGAATGACCTTGCCGCCCGCTGGGTGCGGCGAGGCGGCAGCCGCAGCTGCGGCCGTCAAAGTTCGTGGCGGATCGCCGAATACGCCGCGCGCCACTCCGATGCCGCCGAGAACGGCGGCAGAAAGCGCCCCGAGAAAACGCCGACGATTCAGCTCGGACACGACGCGACGCGGTGTCGGGAGCCGGTGGTGCTCGGCACTACGCGCGACCCGAGGCCAGCCTCACTGCGGTGTCGCCGTTTTCGCCAACCCGTCAGAAGGATGGGCGCTACCTCACTAGGTCGCCGACCGTTCTGACACATGTCGTAGATCATGCCATCAGGCCACCCGCACAACCCTGAACAAAGCTGCGCGTCGTTCGATCATGTAACCGAAACGATTCTCCGGATCCGACGAGGTGGCAGCCAAACCCTGACCACGGCCGACCCCTTCCCCCACGACCTCCGCGGCGCGCTCACCAATCTGCGCCGACAGTTTGCGCTAATTCGCATTCAGCTCTGTTGGGGCCTGGTCGAGTTGGTCGTATGCATGCGCCGCCGCGTTCCAGTGGGTAGACCAGCATTACGGGACGTGCATCCTGTGGCACCGCGGCAGAGGGGATTGCCATGACGAAGATCTACTACGAGTCCGACGCTGACCTGTCGGTGCTGGACGGGCAGAGGGTTGCCGTCGTCGGGTACGGCAACCAGGGACGCTCATGGGCCCTGAATATGCGTGACTCGGGGCTTGCGGTGGAGGTCTTCACTCAGGCCGACGCCTCCCGGGACCAGGCTCAGGCCGAGGGCTTCCCAGCCCACGAGTTCGATGCCGCGAGTGAGTACGACGTGATCTGCACCCTCATTCCGGACGACGTCATCCCCGAGCTGCCCATCAGGCCCAACCGCGATGCGCTGTGGGTGCTGGCCTCGGGCTACGCGGTGGCTTTCGACCGGATCGACCCCAACTGCGACGTCGGGATGGTCGCTCCCCGGATGCTGGGTCCCGAGGTGCGTGCGTGCTATGAGGAGGGCGTCGGGTTCATCACCGCGCTCGGTATCCACAAGGACAACACCGGGACCGCTCTGGCCCGCGCGCTGGCCATCGGACGGGCTGTCGGCGGCTTGCGCCAAGGCGCCATCGAGATGACGCCGCGCCAGGAGGCTGTCCTCGACCTCGCGATGGAGCAGTTGTTCGCCCCCGCCATGGCCAGGGTCTCCACGAGCTTCGTCGCGCTGATGGCGGAAGCCGGCATCCCGATCGAGGCGATCATGACCGAACTCATGCTCTCCGGGGAGATCGAGCGGAACTACCGGCTGCTGCGGCAGGAAGGCTACGTCGGCCAGATGCGCTACCACTCGCCGACCAGCCAGTACGGCCAGATGTCGCGGGCGGATCGCTACGACGGCCTCGACGTCGCCGGGGTGATGCGCGAGGTGTTGAGCGAGATCGAGTCGGGCAGGTTCGCCGACGAGTGGGAAGCTGAGCGTGACGCCGGCTATCCGAACCTGCAGCGCCTGCGCACCGAGAAGCTCAGCCCCGAGGTCGTCGCGTTCGAGGACGATCTGCGCGCCCGCCTCGGCGAGCGGGTACGCGGGAGGTCATCGTGAAATCCGTTGCGCCAGAAGTAAGGTCGGGCCGTAACGCAGTTACTTGAGGCATTGGCCTGCATCGATCGGCAGTGTGACACCAGTGATGTAGCGGGATTCGTCCGACGCGAGGAAGAGCACCGCGTTGCTGATGTCCGCCGCCTCCACCCACGGGATCGGCAGCGTGTGGAACGTCTGGCAAAACGGGGCCAGATCGTCGGGGCCGGGATTCTCCAGGTCGGGGCGGACCAGCTTGTAGAGTCCCTCGTTCAGCACCATCGGAGTGTTCACGAACGTTGGGTGCACGGAGTTGACGCGGATCATGTGCTGGCCCAGTTCGACTGCGAACGCCCGCATGAGACCAACGACACCGTGTTTGGATGCCACGTAATGACCGAGATGGAGATTGCTATAGGCCTTGAACCCGTTGACCGAGCTCGTCAGCACGATCGAACCCCCGCGGCCGCCCGCCAAGATATGGGGCACACCGGCTTTCACGGTCTTCCACACGCCCGACAGGTTCACATCGATCATGTCCTGCCAGTCCTTTTCGCTGACTTTGTCGAGCGTGTCGCCGTCGTCGCTGCCGGCGTTGCTGATGCCTGCATTGGCCACGATGACGTCTAGCCGGCCCAGCTGCTCCACCGCGCTGTCCACTGCGGCTTTGAGGCCCGCGTAGTCACGCACGTCGATTTCGGCGGTGACAATGCGGCGGTTGTGGGCTCGCACCAGATCCGCGGTCTCGGCCAAGTTCTCCGGCGTAGCCGGCGGGTTCAAGAATCCTTCGATCGGCTTGCAGATGTCGATGGCAATGATGTCCGCACCCTCTTGAGCCAACCGCACCGCATGCGCTCGGCCCTGACCGCGCGCCGCCCCGGTGATGAACGCGACTTTACCTTCGACTCGCCCGGCCATAACCAACTCACTTCTCTTTTCCTACAACCAAATATTTGATGTCTACTTCGACGTAGCGTTCAATTCCGCTCGAGCCTGGTCGATTTGGTCGAATGCATACTTGACGATGGCTGCGATGGTCATTGATTCGCCATTGCGGGCGAGTGATTCGTAGGCCTGGTCGCCGAGGATCTCACGCAGATGGGCGATCGCCGAATCGACCTCGGTGAAGACTAGACGAGATCCTGGCACGTCGCCGTATCCCATGATGGTTGCGGCCGCTTCATAACGGCCCAGTCGATCTAAAAGGATGGCGATCATCGCCAGCGGCCCAGTTATCAGGAGAAAGCTGCCCGAGTCCTGGTAGTAGCGAACGGCGGAAACCATGTAGTCGAGGGCCTCGATGGGATCACCGTGACAGGCGGCAAGCCTTGACAGGTTGATGAAAATCGTTGCCTCGACGAAGCGATTGCCGCTGTCGTGAGCGATCTGCATTGCGTGGCGACTGACGCCGTAGGCTGTGGTGGGGTCAGCGTCGCGGTAGGCCCAGGCGTACGCGTTCAACGCCAGTGCTTTGATTTGCGGATTCTCGGTGGCGTCGGCGGCTAGCAGGAGATCGTCGGCAATCGTCCTAGCCTCGTTGCAGGCGCCGGCGTTGGTCAGCGCCAGCACCAGCTGCGTGCGCGGAACTGTATGCGTGCCGGGACTTCGCGCAATGGTTTGGCGGACCATCGCTGCCGTCTTCTCGGGCTCACCCTTCAGGTGGTATGCGGTGCCAAGCGTTGCCTCGCAGCCGAACGGGACGTCGGCATAGCCCCCGCGCTCAAGAGCCGCCTGGCCCACTTCGATATAGCTGATCGCTTCATCGACGCGGCCGGCGGCATAGCACTGCGCGGCCATTGCACATAGCTGCACTAGGCGCCGGTGATCGGCCGCCTGCGCGGGCTGGATGAGTTCCTCTGCCCAGGTCACGGGCTCAAAGGTATAAGAACACATGCCGAGGAGTGCGGCGTAGAAGGCAATCGTCGCGCCGGTATCCAAGTTGTCTTGGTCGACGGACCAGCGGAAGGCGGCACGCAAATTCGGCAGCTCGCGAGCCAGCCAATCATAGGTCTCGCGTTGGCGCGGGCTGTCCCACAGGGCCAGCACGTCGTCTTCGCGTCCGGCGAAGTAGTGGGCGTGCGCATCGCGGGTGTGGTCGGCCTCGCCGCTACCGACGAGCTGCTCCTCAGCGAATTGACGGATTGTCTCCAGCATGGAATATCGGGTCCGAGCAGTTGACTGGCCCGCGACGAGAAGTGACTTGCGGACCAGGGCATCGAGTAGGTCTAGTACGGCAAGCTCGTCGCCCGAGTCCGCGATTGCACAGGCCGCGGCTAGGTCGAACCCGCCGGCGAACACCGAACACCTTGCCAGAAGGCTTTTTTCGCTGTCGCTGAGCAAATCGTAGGACCATTGGACCGCTTGTCGGAGAGTCTGATGACGCTCAAGACCACGCCGAGATCCGGTCAGCAGACGGAACCGGTCATCTACGCGATCGTGTAACTCGGTGACGGTCATGGATTGCATTCGCGACGCGGCGAGCTCGATAGCTAGCGGGATGCCATCGAGTCGACGGCAGACCTCAGCCACTGCGTGTGCGTCATCGGTGCCGCTCAATGTAAATGTCGGCGCCACGGCCTGGGCACGCTCGACGAACAGTGCTGCGGCGGTCGAGTCGGCTCCGCCGCGGGTGTCCAGCGATGGCACCGGCCATAATTGCTCGTCGGCCAACCGCAAACCTTCCCTGCTGGTGGTCAGGATCGTCACCGTTGCCGAGTACTGCAGGATCGCGTCGATCAGGTCGGCCGCGGCGTCGAGAACGTGTTCGCAGTTGTCGAACACCAGGAGCCTGGCTCGGCCCTCTAGCCCGGCGGCCACGCTGTCGGCGAGGTTCATGCCCGGTTGTTGAGTGAGCCCGAGTGTCGCTGCCACCGCCTCGGCGACAGCGGTGGCTTCGCCGACGGGCGCGAGCTCAATCACCCACACGCCATCTATGAACTCAGTTGCCAATCGTGTTGCGACCTCTACCGCGAGCCGGGTCTTGCCAACGCCGCCCGGGCCGGTCAGCGTCACCAATCGATGCGCCCTGAGCGCTGTCTGTAGCTCGGCGATCTCGGCCTCACGCCCAAGGAAGCTCGTAGTAGGTGGCCGCAAATTTCCGGGTGTCGCGTCGAGCGTCCTCAGTGCCGGGAAGTCAGTTCGTAGACCATCGACCACAACCTGAAAGATGTTGACCGGTCTGGAAATATCACGAAGTCGTCGCGCTCGGAGATCAGCCAGGTCGACTCCAGCCAGGAGCTCCGCGGTCGCCCCGTCGGTTAATATCTGACCGCCGTGCCCGGCGGCCATCAGCCGCGCTGCGCGGTTTAGCACTGGACCGAAATAATCCCTATCCCGCAACTCGGCCTCGCCGGTCGCCAGCCCCATCCGCACTGGCAAGTCCAGGCTCCGCTGCGCCACCACGGCAGCATCAACCGCGGACCTGGGCGAGGCGAAGGCCGCGCACACGCCGTCGCCGGTGTGCTTAAAAAGGAAGCCGCCGTGTGCCTCGATCGCAGAGCGCAACACCTCGTCGTGGGCGGACAGCGCCGCCCGCATCGCCTCGGCGTCGGTTTCCCACCGACGGGTCGAGCCCTCAATATCGGTGAACAGAAACGTCAGCACACCCGAAGGCGCAGCTGCCGCGGACACGCGCACAGAATGTCATAAGGTAAGCACCCCTGCGTCAAACATTGCCGGATCAGGCCGTTATTTCGTGACAGTCTTCAGCTCTGCTCGGGCCCGCTCGATCTGGTCGCACGCGTACTTCGCCATTTCGGCCGTCGTCATCGTTTGACCCGTGCGGGCGAGCGATTCGTACGCCTGGTCGCCAAGGACATGGCGGACGTGTGAGATCGCGGTACGGAAGTCAGCTACCATCGCTGCGGCCGTGGGGGCGACGCACGCGAAACCGGCTACGACGGCGGCCGGTTCGTAGTGCTCATGCCGGTCGAGAAAGGTTGTCAGGAGCCCGAGGGCGGCACGGAGCTGACCGACGTTGTCCGCGCCGGAGTAGTTCCGGATCGCCAGGATGATGTTGTCAAGCTCTACCAGCGGGTTGGTAGAACCAGCCTCGATTCGGGACAGTGTCATTGCCAGTGTCATCGCCATGTATGTCTCATTGGACCGGTTACCGCTTTCCTGGGCGATCGCCATGCCCCTGCGCAACGCGTCGAGTGCCCGATGAGGGTCTTCCGCGCTCCACGCCATGCCATAGCAAAGCAACGCGAACGAGACCACATAAGGGTTGTGGGTCGCCTCAGCGGCCTCGATCACACCGGTCGCAACAGATCGCGCTTCATCAGCGCGACCGGCGTTCGCCAGCGCTACGGCGACGCAGGCCCGAATGAGCCCGTAGGTATCCTGACAGCGAGTCAAGTGGTCTCGGTAAAATTCGACGTAACGCTCAGGCTCGCCGATAGCACTGAAGACGGCACCAAGCCAAAGCTCGGTCAGGCCAATCGGCACACCGCCCACACCCCGCTCCATCGCTTCCCGACCGCCGTCGCTGTAGGCGAGGGCGTCGTCGATTCGGCCGAGCATGTAGCACAGCGTGGCGATCGCACAGACGTCCACCAGGCGCGGATGGTCGACGGCCTGAGCCGATTCGAAGAGTTCTTCGGCCCACGCAACCGGCTCCAGGTTTTCCAGCAAAACGCCCAGCAAACCTGACAGCGCCGCGATGGCAGCGGCGGCGTCGAGGTCACGTTCGTCGGCGGCCCAGCGAAAAGCGGCGCGCAAGTTAGCCGATTCGGTTCCAAACCAGTCGTACGCATCACGTTGTCGGGGCCCAGCCCACAGGGCCATGATGTCGGCTTCTTTTGCGGCGAAGTGGCGAGCATGCGCGGTGCGGACCTCAGTAGCCGCGCCATGGGCGACGAGTTGTTCCTCGGCGAACTGGCGGATCGTCTCCAACATGGAATACCGTGTTCGTCCAGAGGATCGCTCGGCGACAAGCAGCGACTTGCGCACCAGAGCGTCGAGTACCTCGAGAACGGCGTAATCATCGTTGTCCCCGAAACCTGCGACGCTGCAGGCGCTTTCAATATCGAAGCCGCCTGCGAACACCGAACACCGTTCCAGCAGAGACTGTTCGGCGTCATCCAGGAGGTCGTACGACCACGCCACCGCGTGGCGCAGAGTTTGGTGACGTGCCAGCCCGCGTCTTGATCCGACCAGCAGCCGAAACCGGTGATCAAGACGGCTACGCACCTCACCCGCGCTCATCGACGCCATCCGCGACGCGGCAAGTTCAACGGCCAGCGGAATGCCGTCGAGTCTGCGGCAGATGTCCACTACAGCGGACGCCTCGGTGGGGTGGGCCAGTGAGAAGTCCGTCGCGACACTCTCCGCACGCTCAACGAAAAGACGTACGGCGGCTGATTCGATTCCCGCACTGACATCGAGCGACGGCACCCGCCATATCCGCTCATCAGCGACCCCTAACCCTTCGCGGCTGGTAGCAAGGACTTTCACACTCGCCGAGTGCAAGAAGATGGCCTCCACCAGCTCGGCCGCCGCATCGACAACATGCTCGCAGTTGTCTATCACCAGCAGCCGGATCCTGCCCGCCAACGCGGCGGCAACCGACTCGCTCACGGTCTTTCCAAGTTGCTGGCTTATGCCCAATATCGCCGCCACCGCATCGGGTACTGCCGCTGGATCAGTGACCGTGGCCAATTCGAACACCCAAACCCCGTCAGGGAACTCATCAGCCAGTTGCGCCGCGACTTCCAACCCGAGGCGGGTCTTACCGACTCCACCAACCCCGGTAAGCGTCACCAACCGATGCGCCTTCACCGCCGCTTGGATGTCGGCGATCTCGGACTCGCGCCCGATCAAGCTCGTGCTTGCAGGTCGCAGATTTCCCGGACTGGTATCCAGCGCCCGTAGCGGCGGAAACTCCGCGCGGAGGCCCGCCGCTCGGACCTGAAACACCCCGACCGGCATCGGGACATCCCGCAGCCGTCGCGGACCCAGATCGATCAGATCCACTCCGCTCAGTAGAGCTGCCGTCGACTCGGCTAACAGGATCTGACCGCCGTGCCCGGCGGCCATCACCCGCGCTGCACGGTTGAGCACCGCACCGAAGTAATCCCCGTCCCGCAGCTCGGCCTCGCCGGTTGCCAGCCCCATCCGCACCGGCAACTCCAATCCACGCTGCGCCGTCATCGCCGCATCGACCGCCGACCTCGGCGAGGCGAACGCGGCGCACACCCCGTCACCGGTGTGCTTGAACAAGAAGCCGCCATGGGCCTCGATCGCGGTGCGCAGCGCATCGTCATGAGCAGCGAGCGCGTCGCGCATGACGTCGGCATCCGCCTCCCACCGACGGGTTGAACCCTCGACATCGGTGAAAAGGAAGGTCACCACCCCCGAAGGAGCAGCCGCCGCGGACACTCCCACAGGATTTCATAAGCAACGCATTCCCACGCCGAACTCGATGGACCAGGACCGGTTACCAAATGAACGTGCGTTTTAAAGGCGAATTTCCGCGAACCTCAAATGTCGTCCATTTCGGTACATGACGCATGCATCCCCGACTGACGGCGAAATACCGACTTAGTCGAAACTCAGCTCAGTTGCGGCGCCACTCATATGTCTTTCATAGGTTGTACCTAGCGCGCCCTAGTCGTCGCACACGCATCATTTGAGCATGAGTGAAACACCGGAAACACCAACCACACCGACCACGGTCGCTACCACACCAGCGGCTGTGCCAGTCAAACCCTACTGGCTCTATCGCTTCGCAGCGTGGGTCGTGATCGTCGCCGGCATCGTGTTCATCGTCACGACCGTCTTCTTCGCCGGCTTCAAGATCGCCGGCCATCACGGTCGCCACGGCTGCCACCACCACTGGGGACAACACCACGCCATGGGTCAGGGGGGCATGCACCACCGCGGCCCAGGGGCCGGACCTGGCGGTCCGGGGGGTCCTGCCAGCGTGGGACCCTCGCAGCCACCGCAGTCCGTCGCTCCGTCGCTGGCTCCGGCACACCCGTAGCTCGCAATCGTCACCACAAGCCCGGCGTCCCCGCAACAGGGCGCCGGGCTTCAAGCTTTGCCGACGGATCCTGCCCGGCCGCTGTCCGGTCGCGGCTCCTGCTGACCTGAGGCATGATGAAGAAGCATGAGCGAGACACCTCAGTCGTCGATTCCGCCGTCTCCTGTCGTGCCGTCGTCGGTGGCGCCGCCGCAGGAACATTCTGAGCGGCTGTATCAGGTCGCGGCGTGGGTGGCGATCATCGCCGGGGTCGTGCTCATTGCCGTAGTTGTTCTGCGCTTCGCTTGGTTTTTGTGCTACTAGCACGCCTAACCACGCCACGACCAACAGCGCGGTGTTTGATGGCCGACGCGCACATCGGCATGATCGAGGGATGACCCAAGCACCCGAGCCCCAGATCCAGCCGGCCCCCGGCCCGCCTCCGCCTTCGCCGTACGTGGCGAAGCCCTCACGGCTCTACCAGGCTGCGGCCTGGGTGGTGATCGTCGCCGGGATTGTTTTCGTCGTTGCGGTCATCTTCTTCACCGGCGCCGCGGTCGGCGGACATGGCCACCCGTTCCGCCATCACCACGGCATGTTCGGTCCCGGTGGCCCCGACGGTCCAGAAGGGATGTTCGTCGTCCCAGGGCCATTCCCACCCGGCATGGGCCCCATGGGTCCCGGTGGTATGCCGATGATGCCGATGCCAGGACCCGGTGGTCCGGGCGGCCATGGTGGTGGTCATGGCGGTCCGCCGCCGCCCGCGCCTCCTACCCCGTAGCGTCAGCAGAAGGGCTTGCGGCACAACCACATCGACTGCGGAAGTGTTCATAGCCGTGCCCCCGGAACCATTGCGGCGCGCAGCCCAGGCTTTTGTTTGGATGGTGCAGTTGGCAAGATCGAGATCCATGACCAGCGAAGTAGCGGCGGCGGTGGCGATCGGCGCGGCGGTCGGCGTTGTCGCGGCAGTATTAACGGCCCCGTCCGCGGCAGCCGCGCCTTCAGCCCCGGGCGTGGTCAGCTACGCGGTGCTGGGCAAGGGTTCGGTGGGCAACATCGTCGGCGGGCCGATGCGCGAAGAATCAGTGTTCACCCAGCCGTTCCAGTCGTACTTCGTCGACAATCCGGTGTGCAACAACTGGGCCGACATCGGGTTGCCGGAGGTCTACAACGATCCCGACCTGGCGTCGTTCAACGGCGCCAGCACGCAGACCTCACCGACCGATCAGACCCACTTCGTCAAACAAGCCGTCGGTGTCTTCGCAACCGGCGATGCGGCCAGCGCAGCGTTTCACCGCGTCGTAGACCGCACGGTCGGCTGCGCCGGGCAGACCACAGCGATGCACCTGGACAACGGAACCACGCAAGTGTGGTCGTTCGACGGGGGACCGCCCGGCCCTGCGGACGAGGCTTGGGCCAAGCAGGAAGCCGGCACCGACCGCCGATGTTTCACCCAGACGCGTCTGCGGGAAAACGTGCTGCTGCAAGCGAAGGTCTGTCAGTCCGGTAACGGCGGTCCTGCGGTAAACGTGCTGGCCGGCGCCATGGAGAACGCGCTGGGGCAGTAAACCGCAACCGCAACCGCTCCGAACTACACGGGAACGGGAATATGTCGGTGCCCTCTGGAAGATGGACTCTTGTGACTATCGTGGGGTAGCCGCGCGCAACCAATGGCCCGCGACCGACGGTCCGGGCCCGGAGGGGTCGAGAATATGGCGTTTGCCGTCGCGTCGCAGCAGGATCACGCATGCCCCGCAGACGAGTTGGTCAGTTCATCGGCCGTCGCGCAGTACATCACCGAGAACTGCTTGTCCGACGGCCCGGTGGGGCGGGTCGGCCTGGAAGTCGAGGCGCATTGCTACCACCAGGCAGACCCGCACCGCAGACCGACCTGGGATGAAATCACCGACGTCCTGCGATCGCTTCCGGCCATGCCGGGCGGCAGTGTGGTGACCGTTGAACCCGGTGGCGCCGTCGAATTGTCCGGCCCTCCGGTGCAGGGCGTGCTGCCGGCGATCGAGGCGATGACCGCCGACCAGACCGTGCTGCGAACAGCTTTCGCCCACGCCGGCCTGGGCTTGGTGATGCTGGGCGCGGACCCGTTGCGCCCGGCCAAGCGCATCAATCCGGGTGCGCGCTACCGAGCGATGGAACAGTTCTTCACGGCCAGCCACTCCGGTGTCGCGGGTGCGGCGATGATGACCTCGACGGCCTCGGTTCAGGTCAATCTCGACGCGGGGCCCGCGGCCGGCTGGGCGGATCGGGTCCGGCTGGCCCACGCCCTGGGGCCCACTCTGGTCGCGATCGCCGCTAATTCGCCGCTGCTGGGCGGTGAGTTCTCCGGCTGGCGATCCACCCGGCAGCGGGTGTGGAGCCAGCTCGACTCCGCGCGCTGCGGACCTATCCTGACCGCCAGCGGCGATGACCCGGGCACCGACTGGGCGCGCTACGCCTTGAAGGCGCCGGTGATGCTGGTGCGCGACCCTGACAACGACACTGCCGAGCCGGTGACGCACTATCTGCCATTTGCGGACTGGGCTGATGGCCGCGAACTGCTGGGCGGTCGGCGGCCGACTTCCCACGACCTGGAATACCACCTCACCACGCTGTTCCCGCCGGTTCGTCCACGGCAGTGGCTGGAAATCCGCTACCTGGACAGCGTTCCCGACGCCATCTGGCCGGCGGTGGTGTTCACGTTGGTGACCCTGCTCGACGACCCGGTGGCCGCTGACCTCGCCGCTGAAGCCGTCGAACCCGTCGCCACGGCCTGGGACGTCGCCGCGCGGACCGGGCTCAGCGACCGTCGGCTCTACGCCGCGGCCAACCGGCTGGTGGCCCTCGCCGCCGAACGCGTGCCGCGCGGGCTCACCGAGGCGATGCAGCGTCTGGTCGCCGCGGTCGAACGGGGCCGTTGTCCCGCCGACGAATTCTCCGATCAGGTGATCGCCAACGGCATCGAGGCCACGGTCGCCAAGCTGGCGCTAGGCGAGCCGTGACTGGAACCGAAGCACTGGTCCGCGATTTGAGCCGAGCGCGGGAACGGACGTTGCGGCTGGTCGATTTCGACGACGCCGAGCTGCACCGCCAGTACGACCCGCTGATGAGCCCGTTGGTGTGGGACTTGGCGCACATCGGTCAGCAGGAAGAGCTGTGGCTGCTGCGCGGTGGCGACCCGGATCGACCGGGGATGCTGCCCCGCGCGGTCGAAGACCTCTACGACGCCTTCGTGCACTCCCGGGCCAGTCGCGTCGAGCTGCCGCTGCTGTCACCGGACCAGGCGCGAACGTATTGCCGGACTGTGCGATCGGCCGCACTGGATGCCCTCGATGCGCTGCCCGACCAGCCTGGCCGGGCCTTCCCGTTCGGGATGGTGGTCAGCCATGAGAATCAGCACGACGAGACGATGCTGCAGGCGCTCAATCTGCGCAGCGGCCCGCCGCTGCTGCCCGACACGCCGGCGCTGCCGTCGGGCCGGCCGGGTCTCGTCGGGACGTCGGTATTGGTGCCTGGTGGTCCGTTCGTCCTGGGCGTCGACGCAAGCGCCGAACCGTTTTCGCTGGACAACGAACGCCCGGCCCACGTGGTCGACGTTCCGGCGTTTCGCATCGGACGAGTTCCGGTCACCAACGGTGAATGGCGGCAGTTCGTTGACGACGGCGGCTACACCCGGCCGCGGTGGTGGTCGGCACGCGGCTGGGAACAGCGCCAAAATGCCGGCCTGACCGGGCCGCAGTTCTGGGATGCCGACGGGCGGACACGTACCCGGTTCGGTCGCGTCGAGGACGTTCCTGCCGACGAACCGGTCCAGCACGTCAGCTACTTCGAAGCCGAGGCCTACGCCGCGTGGGCCGGCGCCCGGTTGCCCACCGAAACCGAATGGGAAAAGGCCTGCGCGTGGGATCCGGCGACCAATGCGCGGCGCCGCTATCCGTGGGGTGCCGAAGAGCCGTCGGCTAGCTCGTGCCAACCTCGGCGGCGAGGCACTGCGCCCGGCACCGGCGGGCGCCTACCCGGCCGGCGCGTCGGCCTACGGGGTCGAGCAGATGCTCGGCGATGTCTGGGAGTGGACCAGCTCGGGGTTGCAACCGTGGCCGGGCTTCACCCCGATGATTTACCAGCGTTACTCCCAGCCGTTTTTCGGCGGCGACTACCGGGTGCTGCGCGGCGGGTCATGGGCCGTCGAGTCGGCCATCCTGCGGCCCAGCTTCCGCAACTGGGACCACCCCTATCGGCGGCAGATCTTTTCCGGTGTCCGGCTGGCGTGGTCCATCGAGGGCCATCAACCCGGGGGCCGCGCCTGATGTGCCGACACCTCGGCTGGCTGGGACGCGAAGTCTCGGTCTCCTCGTTGATGCTCGACCCGCCGCATGGTCTTGCGGTGCAGTCCTATGCCCCGCGCCGGCAAAAACACGGTCTGTTGAACGCCGATGGTTGGGGAGTCGGGTTTTTCGACGGCGCGACGCCGCGGCGCTGGCGCAGCGTCGCGCCGCTGTGGGGAGACCTCTCGTTCGGTTCTGTTGCGCCCGCGCTGCGCAGCCACTGCGTGGTGGCGGCGGTACGCTCAGCGACGGTCGGCATGCCGATCGATGCCAGCGCGACCGCGCCGTTCACCGACGGTCAATGGCTGTTGTCGCACAACGGGATTGTCGACCGGAGCGTACTGCCGTCCGGTCTACCAGCCGACTCGGTCTGTGACAGCGCGATTCTCGCTGCGCTGATCTTCGACCGAGGCCTCGATGCGTTGGGCGAGACGATCGTCAAGGTCGGAGCCGATGACCCCAACGCACGGCTGAACATCATGGCGGCCAACGGTTCTCGGCTCCTTGCCACCACCTGGGGAGACACCCTGTCGATATTGCGCCGCGACGACGGGCTGGTGTTGGCCAGCGAGCCGTATGACGATCACCCCGGCTGGGAAGACGTTCCGGACCGTCACCTCGTGGAGGTGACCGCCGAGGGCGTCACTCTGACGGCACTGGAACACACGAAGGGATCTTGATGACGCTATCGCTGTGCAACCACTTGGCCGCCGACTCCGCATATCATGCGCTGCGCCGTGACGTGCTCGATGGTCTTGCGAGTTACCCGAAGTCGTTGCCGCCCAAATGGTTCTATGACTCGGTCGGCAGTGAACTATTCGACCAGATCACCCGGCTGGCCGAGTATTACCCGACGCGGGCCGAGGCGGAGATCTTACGGGCCCGGTCTGCCGAGATCGCGTCGGTCACCGGTGCGGACACCCTGGTCGAACTGGGCAGCGGTACTTCTGAGAAGACCCGGACTCTGCTTGCGGCGCTGGGCGACGGCGGTGCGCTGCGCAGGTTCGTGCCGTTCGACGTCGACGCCAGCATGTTGTCGGCAGCCGCGACGGCCATCCAGCGCGAGTTTCCCGATATCGAAATCACCGCTGTGTGTGGAGATTTCGAAGAGCATCTGTCGGAAATCCCGGACGGCGGGCGGCGGCTTTTCGTGTTTCTGGGCTCGACGATCGGCAACCTCACCACCGACCCGCGTGCCGAGTTTTTGGCGGCGTTGGCTGGGGTGATGCAGCCCGGCGACAGCCTGCTGCTGGGTACCGACCTGGTCAAGGACGTCGGCAGGCTCGTCGCGGCCTACGACGATGCCGCGGGAGTGACAGCACAGTTCAACCGCAATGTGCTGGCCGTCATCAACAGAGAACTCGACGCCGACTTCGACGTCGACTCCTATCGGCACGTGGCTCGTTGGAACAGCGACGAAGAGCGGATGGAGATGTGGCTGCGGGCCGAGACTGCGCAGCGGGTGTGCATCGCGGCGCTGGACCTGACCGTCGAATTGGCTGCCGGCGAAGAGATACTCACCGAAGTGTCCTGCAAGTTCCGGGCGGACGCGGTGGCTGCCGAGCTGGCCTTGGCCGGGCTCCGGCTTACCCGGTGGTGGACCGATGACGCCGGCGACTTCGGGTTGTCGCTGGCAACCAAGTGAGCGCAAGCCTGGCTGAAGCGTGGCGGGCGGCCCGGCCACCGGTCGCCGGGCTACATCTGGACAGTGCGGCCTGCTCACGGCAGAGCTTCACCGTGCTCGACGCCGCCGCCCGGCACGCGCGGCACGAGGCCGAGGTCGGCGGATATGTTGCGGCCGAGGCGGCCAAACCTGTTCTCGACGCGGGACGCGCCGCCGTCGCTGCGCTCGCCGGTATGCCCGACGCCGAGGTGGTGTTCACCACCGGGGCGTTGCACGCGCTGGACCTGCTGCTGGCCAGTTGGCCGCCCGGCCGCCGCAGGTTGGCTTGTCTTCCCGGCGAATACGGACCCAACCTGGCCGTGATGGCCGCGCACGGCTTCGCCCGCCGTCCGTTGCCGACCGACGGCGATGGCCGGGTCGCGGTCGACGAAGCCGCCGTCGCACTGGCCGCCGATCCGCCCGACCTGGTCCACTTGACCGCGCGGCGTCGGTGTGCTTGCCGTGCGCCCGACCTTGATCGAGCGGCTGCGGCCGCGGCTGCCGCCGCCGGATTGGGTGTCGACGCTGTCCGTGGCCCAGCGACTCGAGCTCGGCGAAGCCAATGTGGCTGCCCGCGTTGGTCTTTCGGTCGCACTTGGTGAGCACCTGGCCTGCGGCCCGGCGCAGCTGCGCATACGTCTGGCCGAGGTGGGCGACCTCAGCCGCACCGTACTCGCCGATGTGCGCGGGTGGCGGGTGGTCGAACCCGTCGACGAGCAAAGCGCCATCACCACGCTGACCCCGGTCGACGGCGCCGACCCGGAAAAGATCCGGGCGTGGCTGATCGCCGAACGTCGCATATTGACGACGGCGGCCGCGGTGGAGCGGGCGCCGCTGGAGCTGACGGCGCCGGTGCTGCGGATTTCGCCGCACGCGGACGCCACTCTCGACGATCTGACAACCTTCGCTGCGGCGCTCACCGAGGCCACCGCAGCGGTATGAAGCTCAGTCGGCCTTGTGCGCGGCCAGCAGATAGGCCGGCAGTTTCGCCCGGCCCTGGTCGTCGCGGGAGAATTCAGGCATCTGGAACGGCGCATCAGGGTTGGCGGGCGGGATGTTCGCGTGAATGAAAGCCGGCCTGATTTCGTCGATCTGCCAGTACTTTGATGCCGCGTCGCGCAGCTCGTCTTCGTCGACCGTGTTCGGTCCCTGCTCGGCTTCGGCAGGGAAGGCGCCCTTGGCGAACACCAGCACGTAGTAGTTCGCCCCGGGAGCCGCTGCCCGGTGCACCGATCGCAGATAGCCGTCGCGGTCCTCGACGGACAGCGAGTGAAACAGCGTGCTGTCCACCACGGTATTAAACCGGCCGTCATAGCCGGTGAATGCGGTGATATCGGCCTGCACAAAGCTGGCCGTGTTCAGTCCGCGCTCTTGCGCGGCTCGGTTGGCGGCGGCGACAGCTGTGGGCGTGAGGTCGACGCCGACCACGGTGTAGCCGTCGGCGGCCAGGGCAAGCGACAGCTCGGCGTAGCCGCACCCGGCATCGAGCACATCGCTGCGGAACTTGCCGGCGGCGACCAGCGCGGCCAATTCCGGCTGTGGCTCACCGATATTCCACGGTGGCGAGCCTTCGAACTCGCCCTGCCCACGGTATGCGCTATCCCAGTCCATTACTTCATTCGGCATGACTTCGACCATACCCGCGTCAGCTGACATCCCAGGTGTGCACCGGTTCGTTGGTGTGCATGTGATCGCAGTACTGCCGCAGCATCTCCGCCAGCGCTGCAGGTCTGGTGAAACCGCGCTCCTGCAGCGCATGCACGGTAGCTACCTGCCAGACGGCGCCATTTCGTCCGGTGCGGGCGCGGCCCTCGATCACGCCGAGGAATCGGTCACGTACCTCACTGGCGACGCCCCACCGCCGCAGTCCTTCGTGCGCCATCGGCAACAGTTCGGCGAGCACCAATTCCTTAGGGGTCACTTCGCCCATCCCCGGCCAGTACAGGGTTGCCCGCATGCCGTGCCGAGCCGCCTCAACGAAATTCTGTTCCGCCGCAGCGAAACTCATCTTGGTCCACAGCGGACGGTCCTCTTCGGACAGCGTGCGCAACATGCCGTAGTAGAAGGCCGAGTTGGCCAGCATGTCGATTACCGTCGGGCCGGCCGGCAGCACGCGGTTCTCCACCCGCAGGTGCGGTCGCCACACCCCGTTCACTTCCGAGACGTCGTAGACCGGCCGGTTCCACCGGTACACCGTGCCGTTGTGCAGACGTAGCTCCGGCAGATACGGCGTGCGGCCTGCGGCGAGTTCGGCAACCGGATCCTCGTCAGACACCTCCGGCAGCAGCGACGGAAAATAGCGGACGTTCTCCTCGAACAGGTCGAAGATCGATGTGATCCAGCGTTCACCGAACCAAACTCGCGGCCGCACACCCTGAGTCTTGAGCTCGTCGGTCCGGGTATCGGTGGACTGCGCGAACAGCTCGATGCGGGTTTCGGACCACAGCTCATGGCCGAAGAAGTACGGCGAATTCGCCCCCAGCGCCAGCTGCGGCCCGGCCAGCACCTGCGCGGCGTTCCAGTTGGCGGCGAAATCAGCCGGCGACACCTGCAGGTGCAACTGCGTACTGGTGCAAGCCGATTCGGGAGCGATAGACGCCGAGTTCAAACTCAGCGGCTCCGGTCCGCTGATGTCGATCTGGATGTCCTCGCCGCGCGCGTTGAAGATGGAGGCGTTGAGGGCCGCATAGCGGCTCGACTGGCTCATCCATCCGCCGGTGAGATGCTCGGGCATCAGCGTCGGCAGGATCCCGATCATGACGATGTGGGCGCCCCCGGCGTTGGCCTTGGTCTCGGCGGCATTCAAGCTGGCCCGCACCTCGGCTTCCAAGTCATGCCCGGTGTGGCCTGCCAGCGGCCGCGGTGGCACGTTGAATTCGATGTTGTAGGCGCCTAATTCAGTCTGGTAAGCCGGGTCGGCGATGGCGGCCAGCACATCCTGATTCGACATCGCCGGCTGATAATCGTCATCGACCAGGTTGCATTCGATCTCCATCCCGGTGAGTGGGCGCTCGAACTCGAAGCTGGCCTGCGCGAGCATCGTTTCGAAGACGTCGAGGCACAACTGCACCTTGCGCCGATACTCCTGCCGGTCTGCCCGCTCGAAGGTGGTCCGCTTGACCTCATCGCCCACACCGCCGATGCAACCGGTTTGCTTACCCCGACGCAACAGGCAGCGCGCGCCTTGTCCGTTCGAGCGCAGTGTGGTATTGACGCAGCGTCAATAATCCTAGATAATCTCAGCCTGCTCTTATCCGATTCTCAGGGAGACGGAGGCTCAAATGATCAACAACAAGCATCACCGTATCGGTGTCATTGTTGGCATGGCCGCCGGCGCGCTGCTCGCCCCGCCGCTGATCTCGCTGCTCGCCAGCCCGCTGGCCAGCGCCGACCCGACGACGGCTTCGAGCGACCTCGGCCCAATAGTGACGCTGGGCCCCTACCCGTTTGACGGATACACGGAGATGTTGGGCTTCAACGACAGCACCTTCGCATTCGACAACTACCTCACCGGGACTGTCGACGGATCTGTTTTCAATCTGGACACGTATTTTGGCGCGCCTGGGTCGGGATCATTCGAGGTTCTGTTGACCGACCCCGGGGTTTTCCAGTTCGGCGTCGCCGACGTCGACGGTTCGGTTAGGTTGATCGACAATTTCTTGGGCATCGACTTCATCCCCACCGACCCCGGTCTGGCCCTACTTGGTTAGTGTGCTGGCCGCCTGACCATCGGCCGATGCGAAGGACTTGCGCGCTCGCGTAGTACATGATGGGCACGTGGCCGAGTTCGTCGCGTCGATCGACCAGGGCACCACCAGCACCCGCTGCATCATTTTCAACCACGACGGCAGCGAGGCGGGCCGCCATCAGCTTGAACATGAGCAGATTCTGCCGCGCGCCGGTTGGGTCGAGCACAATCCGATCGAGATCTGGGAGCGCACCACCTCGGTCCTGATGTCAGCGCTCAATGCGACGAACCTTTCTGCGAAAGACATTGTCTCGCTGGGAATCACGAATCAGCGGGAGACGACATTGGTGTGGAACCGGCGTACCGGCCGACCCTACTGCAACGCGATCGTCTGGCAGGACACCCGTACCGACCGGATCGCGTCGGCGCTGGACCGCGACGGCCGCGGCGACGTGATCCGGCATAAAGCCGGTCTGCAGCCGGCAACGTACTTCTCCGGCGGCAAGCTGCAGTGGATTCTGGAGAACGTCGAAGGCGTGCGCGCGGCGGCCGAGCGCGGTGACGCCGTGTTCGGCACTGCGGACACCTGGCTGGTGTGGAATCTGACTGGCGGTCCGCGCGGCGGGGTGCACGTCACCGATGTCACCAACGCCAGCCGGACCATGCTGATGAATTTGGAGACGCTGGACTGGGACGACGAACTGCTGTCGTTTTTCGACATCCCGCGCGCAATGCTGCCGGCGATTGCGGCGTCGTCGCCGCGCCAGCCGTACGGCGTCACGGTGGACACCGGACCGCTGGGCGGTGAGGTGCCGATCACCGGCATTCTGGGTGACCAGCATGCGGCGATGGTCGGCCAGGTTTGCCTGGACCCCGGCGAGGCCAAGAACACCTACGGCACCGGAAATTTCCTATTGCTCAACACCGGCGAACAGATCGTTCGGTCCCGCAACGGTCTGCTCACCACGGTGTGCTACCAGTTCGGTGACGCCAAACCCGTTTACGCGCTTGAGGGTTCGATCGCGGTGACCGGCTCGGCGGTGCAGTGGCTGCGTGACCAGCTGGGCATCATCAGCGGAGCCGCGCAGAGTGAGGCGCTGGCCCGCCAGGTCGACGACAACGGCGGGATGTACTTCGTTCCAGCGTTTTCCGGACTATTTGCACCGTATTGGCGCTCCGACGCCCGTGGCGCGATCGTGGGGCTGTCGCGATACAACACCAACGCACATTTGGCCCGCGCGACGCTGGAGTCGATCTGCTACCAGAGCCGCGATGTGGTCGATGCGATGCAAGCCGATTCGGGTGTGCGCCTTGAGGTGCTGAAGGTCGACGGCGGTATCACCGCCAACGAACTGTGCATGCAGATCCAGTCCGATGTATTGGGCGTCGACGTGGTGCGCCCGGTGGTCGCGGAGACCACCGCGTTGGGCGCGGCATACGCGGCGGGCCTGGCGGTCGGCTTCTGGACCGACCCGGATGAGCTGCGGGCGAATTGGCGGGAGGGCAAGCGGTGGACGCCGCAGTGGAGCGATGACCAGCGCGCGGCGGGATATGCGGGCTGGCGCAAAGCCGTACAGCGCACGCTGGATTGGGTTGAGGTGTCTTGACTTTCGGTGGGGACCAGCACGTGCTGATCCCCACCGTTGGGGCTTGATCAGTCGTCTTCGCTGAGGACCGTGTAGATCTCGCGGCGAGCGTTGTTGACGATCTCGATGATGCGTTGCTGCTGCTCAGTACTGGCGGCGTGGGCGGATTGCGCCACGGCGCCGAACAGTTGCCCGGCCGCCGCCCGCAGGTTCAGATGAGAGGGATCGACACCGTCGGCGATTTCGTCCCACGGCGGCGTCTCGACTTTCTCCACAGCGGCCTTGCCGGCCTCGGTCAACTCGAAAAGCTTCTTGCTGCCTTCGGTGTCCGAGCCGACGATCAGCCCCTCGTCGGCCAGCAGTTGCAGGGTGGGGTAAACCGAGCCGGGGCTGGGCCGCCACAGGTCCTGACTGCGCTCGGCGATCTCCTGGATCATCTCGTAGCCGTGCATCGGCCGCTCGGCCAACAGCACCAGGATGGCGGCGCGGATGTCACCACGGCGGCCACGCCGACCGAGCCCGCCACGCCGTCGACCGCGTGGGCCGGGGCCGAAGCCGAACCCGCCAGGCCCGAAGCCCCGACCGAAGCCCGGACCGAAGCCGGGACCGAAACCAGGCCCGAACGGCCCGTCGTGACCGGCGTCGTGACCGCGGACGAAGTCGCGGAACTCGCGACGGACCTGCCTGCGGTGTTCATGCAGCGCGCGCCGTGCTTGTGGATGGAAGCCGAAGGCTGAAACGCCGGGGCCTTCGGGGCCTCCGGTGAAAGGGCCGCCTGCATGGGGGAAGGGGTTTTCCATATGTCATCTCGTTTCTGGAAGGGCAGCGCCAGATGCGCTACCGATACTACAACGATATATCGGATACTATCGTTATGCAACGGTTGCCTTCCGACTGTCCTTTTGACCAGGGGTTTGTGTCCTCGACTGGCCGGGTAGCACAGCAGTGATGAATGAGGAAAACCGCGATGTGAAGGTCGCTGCAGGCATCAACCGGGGCGAGGATTCCGGCCCCGGTGAGCAGTTCGCTGCTACCAGTGGCACCGATCGCACCAAGGGCGTCCGGTTCTGGGTGAACTGGGCGCTGGCGCTGTTGACCGTGCTCGGTGCGGCCGTGGTGATGGTCTTTTCGCTCGGTGCCGTGATGAGCACCGCCGCGTGCAGCGACAAGCAATGCCCCAATCTCGGGCCCAGCGGGATCAGCTTCGACGTGCTGTTCTACGGCGCTCCGGTAGTGGCGGCGCTGACGATTGTCGTATCGTTTTTCACCGCGCAGCGCCGATGGGGCATCGTGGTCCCACTGTTGGCGTTAGCGCTGTTGGTCGGCGACATCACCATCCTCGCCGTCACGGTCGCTCAATAGTTAGCGCTGCGGCCAAAAACCAGCAGGTCCGCCGCGCGGGCGTAACCGTGCGAGTTCGCGGCGGTGTCGTTCGGCCAGTACCGCGGCCAGGGCGAGTTGCGGCGGCGTTCCGGGGGGCGGCGGCGGGGCGACTCGACTCAGCACGTCCCCCGCGATCCGGTGGGCCATCTGATCGCGTAACCTCGGATCGAGTTGCGTTGCACGGGTGAGGAATTGGCGCGCAACCTCGGCTTGTTCGGCGCTCAGCCCGGACAACTGCAGCGACGCTGCCCACCACGCCAGCTGCGGCGGCATCAATGGCGGTGAGCCCAACTTCGGCCCGCGTTCGCTGATCACCACCGTGCCCGCGAAGATGTCGCCGATTCGTTTGGCCTTGGGTGAAAGCATGCTGCAGATCACCGCCGGGCTGCCCAACAGCATCCAGATCTCGACGACTGACGCTAGTGCGCGAAACAGCGCCTGACGGAAGCGCTCCGGGCCGCCGTCCTCCGACACCACCCGCAATCCCATCACCATCTTGCCCACCGAGCGACCCCGCGTTGCGGTTTCGAAGACGACGGGATATCCGACGAACAGCAGCACCGTGAAGATGATCAGGATCGCCGCGCTCGCAGCATCGTCGAAACGGCTCAGCGTGGCCGCCCACAAGATCAGCGCCACCAAGTAACCGATGACGATGACGGTGATGTCGATCAGCGCGCCGACGGCCCGCACCGGCAGTTGAGCAATCGGCACGTCGAGAACCACGGCGTCCCCGGTCACCACCTGCGACATACTGCAACGTTACCCGCGACGCTAGGCTTCTAGTGGTGGACGTCGACGCGTTCGTGCTTGCTCACCGCGGCGCCTGGGATCGGCTCGAACGTTTGGTGAAGAACCGGCGGCGGTTGACCGGCGCGGAGATCGACGAACTCGTCGAGCTCTATCAGCGGGTGTCAACGCATCTGTCGATGCTGCGCTCGGCATCGACAGATTCCGCTCTGACCGGCAGCCTTTCGAGTTTGGTGGCGCGTGCGCGAGCCGCGGTCACCGGTGCCCACGCCCCGTTGTCCAGTGAATTGACTCGGTTCTGGACCGTGTCGTTTCCGGTGGTGGCCTACCGCGCCTGGCGGTGGTGGCTGGCGACCGCAGTATTGTTCTTCGCCGTTGTTACCGCCATCGCGCTCTGGGTAATCGGCAGCCCGGAAGTCCAGTCCGCGATCGGAACACCAAGCGACATAGACGAATTGGTCAACCACGACTTCGCCTCGTACTACAGCGAGCACTCCGCAGTCGCTTTCGGGCTGCAAGTCTGGCTCAACAATTCCTGGGTGGCCGCCAAGTGCATCGCGTTCTCCGTCTTGCTGGGTGTGCCGATCCCATTTGTGCTGTTCGCGAATGCCGCAAACCTCGGAGTGGTCGCCGGTCTGATGATTCAGGCCGGCAAAGGCGACGTCATGCTGGGCTTACTGCTGCCGCATGGCTTGCTGGAGCTGACGGCGGTGTTCCTGGCGGCCGCCGCTGGAATGCGGTTGGGGTGGTCAGTGATCTCGCCGGGTGATCGGCCCCGCGGACAGGTCCTTGCCGAGCAGGGCCGCGCCGTCGTCGCGGTAGCTGTGGGGCTGGTTGTGGTGCTGCTCATTTCGGGTGCCATCGAGTCGTTGGTCACCCCGTCACCGTTGCCGACGAGCGTCCGGATCGGCATCGGAATCCTTGCCGAGGCAGGGTTTTTGGCCTACATCGTGTACTTCGGTCGACGCGCGGTTCGGGCCGGCGACACCGGTGATATCGTCGATGCGCCGGACGTTGTCCCCACCCGCTGACTGGCGCGTCGGCCGATAGTCAAAGCCGCCCGGCGGCCTTCATGGCCAAATAACGATCGGCCAGTGCCGGCGCGAGTTCGGTGGGTGCCGCGTCGATTACCTCCACTCCGCAGTGGCGAAGCCGCGAGGCGATTGCATGCCGGTCGTTTCGGGATTGCTCGGCGGCCGCAGCGTCGTAGACCGCGGCCGCATCGGCGCGCCCGGCGGCGAGCCGATCGACGCGCGGGTCGGCGACCGCGGCGAGGATCACCCGGTGTTTGGCTGAAAGCTGGTGCAGTACCGGCAGCAGTCCCTCGTCGAGAGCGCTCGCGTTGAGATCGGTCAGCAGCACGACCAGCGCCCGCCGCCGCGTTCGGCGTATGATAGCGGAAACCATTGCAGTAGAATCTGTTTCGATCAGCGCCGGTTGCAGCGGGGCCATCGCTTCAACTAACTGGGCCAGCAGTTCGGTTCGCGAAGCGCCGAATACGCCTGCGCGAGTCACCCGGTCGTGCGCCAGGAAGTCGACGTGGTCACCGGCTCGCGAGGCGAGAGCCGCCAGCAGCAGTGCGGCGTCCATCGACCAATCAAGCCGGGGCCAACCGCCCGGATCGCTGGCCGTCGGATCGACCCCGACGCGGCCGGCAGCGGTGCGTCCGGTGTCGAGCACGACGACGACTCGCCGGTCGCGTTCTGGCCGCCAGGTCCGCACCACGACGTCGGCCCGACGGGCGGTGGCCCGCCAGTCGATTGAGCGGACGTCGTCGCCGACGACATATTCTCGCAGCGAATCGAATTCGGTGCCCTGCCCGCGTGTCAGAGTCGGTAGCAACCCGTCGATCTCGCGGAGTTTGGCCAGGCGTGCCGGCAGATGCTTGCGTGAAAGAAACATCGGCAGCACCCGGACCCGGCCGGGTGCCGGACGCGACCGCTGCCGCCCGGCTATTCCGAGCGGACCGATAGACCGCGCAGTGACCACCGCCGACCGCTGATCACCGCGGCGGACCGGTCGTAAGCAGGTGTCCACGCGCCGCAGCTGCCCGGCGGCGATGTCGACGGTGTGAGTAGCCGGTTCGGCCCGGGCGCTGGGAGCCCAGGCGTCGCGAACCTGTCCGCGGAACCGCCGCCGCCCGGCATTGTGAATCAGCAGACCGGCATTCACCGCTTCGCCAAGGCGCACCGAGCCATTGTGCATGCGGGTGTACTGCAATTGGGATGGGCTCGCCGCCAAACCCGCATCAGCGATCACCCCGACGGCCAGCGCGGCCGACAGCACCGCAAAAGCCGTTGCCGGCCAGGGTGATAGCACAATGGGCAGAACGCACAGCAGTGCGATCAGCCCGGTGCGCCCGGTGAGGACCACTAGCGTGGCACCGGGACAGACGCCAAAATGCCGTCCAGCACGCCATCGGGAGTGGCGCCCTCCAGTTCGGCCTCCGGTCGCAGCATCACCCGGTGCCGCAGCGCCGGCCGGGCGACGGCTTTGACGTCGTCGGGCGTCACGTAGTTGCGCCCGGAAAGCCACGACCAGGAGCGCGCGGCGGCCAGCAATGCGGTTGCGCCGCGAGGTGAGACACCCAGTTGCAGCGCCGGCGAGTGGCGGGTAGCGCCGACGATGTCGACGATGTAACCCAGCACCTCCTCGGCTACGAGCACCTGACGGACTGCGTCGCGGCCCGCTGCCAGCTCGGTCGGCCCGGCCACCGGTCGGATTGCCGACAAGTCCCGCGGATCAAAGCCGTGTGCGTGGCGGCTGAGGATGGCGATCTCGGCGTCGCGCGGTGGCAGTGGCACCGTCAGCTTGAGCAGGAACCGGTCGAGCTGTGCCTCCGGCAACTGATAGGTGCCTTCGTATTCGATCGGGTTTTGCGTTGCGGCCACGATGAATGGGTCCGGCAGCGCCCTCGGTTCGCCGTCCACGCTGACCTGGCGCTCCTCCATCGCCTCCAGCAAGGCTGCCTGGGTTTTCGGCGGGGTGCGGTTGATTTCGTCGGCCAGCATCAGATTGGTGAAAACCGGACCGCTTCGGAACACGAATGCGGCGGTGCGGGTGTCGTAGACCAGCGATCCGGTGACGTCGCCGGGCATCAGGTCAGGCGTGAATTGGACACGCTTGAACTCCAGTTGGAGTGCTGCCGCCAGTGCACGAACGAGCAGCGTCTTCGCCACGCCCGGAACACCTTCGAGCAGCACGTGTCCGCGGCACAGCAGCGCGATCACCAAGCCGGTGATCACCGCATCCTGCCCGACGACGGCTTTGCCGATCTCGCCGCGCAACGCGAGTAACGCATGCCGCGCCGATTCCGCCCCTGGCGGCTGAGCGGAGGTGGTGCGCGATTGAGTCATCCGTGTGCGACCTGCCTTTCGATGTCGTCAAGTGTGCGGGCAAGCTGTACCAAGTCGGCGTCAGAAGCTGGCGACGGGCCAAACAGGATATGCCGCAACAGTTCTGGGTGAAATCCGCTGCGCTGCGCGACGGCGATCACCACCGCAGGCGCCGATGTGTCGACGCCCAGGCCGAGCCGCGGCAGTAGTCGCTGCAAAGTGGCGGCGCGCAATGCTTGTGCCGCGCGATCGCGGGCGCGCCGCGACCGGTACAACCGGCCGCGGCCCTCGACCGTCTCCGACGCCCGCACCACCACGGGCAGCTCCTCGGCCACCAGGGGTCCGATTCGACGACCTTTCCACAACGCAATCAGCAGCACTACCAGCCACAGCTGCAGGACCATCCAGATGACGTTATCGGGGATCAGTCCGAAGATCGTTGTCGAACCGGAAGAGTCGCCTTCGACATGCTGCGGTGCATACCACACCAGCCGGGGGTGCGCGCCGGCCAGATTCATTGCCAGCGCGGCATTACCGGCCCGCAACAGGCCACCGTTGGTCATGAAGTCGGTACTGCCGACCACGGTCACGGTGCGCTTGCCGTCGCTGTAGCGGACCAGTGCTCCGCCATAGCAGCTGGTAACTGTCCGGCCGCCGACAGCACGAAAGGCATCGGATGGGCCGAAATCCACCGACCCGGCCCTGTCCGCTTCGCGCAGCGCGCAATTCGGCTGGGTGGACCCTACGCTGGCGTCACCGCTGCGGATACCAGGGGCGAGCGCGGCGCGGGCATGCGAGGTCGGCTCGACTAGCAGCAGATCGCTTCGGGTAGCGGCCAATCGCTGCAGCAGTGATTCGCTGGTGACCCGCTGGGTCTGGGCGAACAGCAGAAGTGTTCCCGGGCGGGCGGCGTTTTCCGCATCGGCGACGCTGGCGGCGACCACAACGCTGACACCGCGGTCTCGCAGCAGCGTGACCAGGGCGTGCGCCCCGTCGGGTCCCGTTGACGCCGGGTCCATCCGCCCGCCCGGACGCGGTGCGGTCAGGAAGGTGGTGATCGCGGCGACAACGCAGACGGCGGCCAGCACCGGTAGCGTCCAACGCCATGATCGCCGTTGGCGCATCGGGATCGCCGTGCCTACGGCAGTCATCGAACCGGCATCCACGCGTCGACCGGGGCGGGCTGATCCGGCCTGGGTTGGCCGGCAGCGGCACGGGATCGCAGGTGGTCGTCGAGGTCAGCAATCATCTGGTAGGCAATGGGGGTTCCCGGCCTTTCGCCGTAAGTGACATCGTTGAACGCGGTTGCCGCTTGGGATAATTCGGAGGCAAGATGAGGTACGCGTGCTCCGGCGTCGCGGGCCAGCTCGTTGGCGGTGCGGCCGGGAGCGGGCTGCAGTATTTCGCTTTCTTCCAGACCGCGGGCCACCGCACGCAGCCGATGTCGAATCGCGGCAGTCCAATTACCCTCGGCTGCAAAGTGTTCGGCAGCAGCCCGATGCTGATCAGCGCTGAGCTGGCCGGTATCGAATATCTGATAGTCGCCACCGTGACGCGTGCGCATGGTGCGCCGTCCGATCCGGACGGCGACCACTACCGCGACAATCAGCAAGGTAAACAGCACGCTGAGGGTGAACCAGCCGCCCGGCAGGGTAGAGCCTTTCTCGATAAGGCGAAAGAGAAGCTCGTGGATCCATTCATGTACCCGCTGGCTGAGCGACCCCCTGGGATAGATCGGCTTGTCGAGCTCGCGCTGGGCGGCCTGGTGTGCGGGATCGCGGTCGATGTCGATGGTGGGCATCTTCAGCTCGTCCCTACACCGGCCGGGTCAGCCAGAGATAGTCGGTTGCAGCTGCTGGTTGGCCGCGCGCAGGGCCGCGGCCGGCGCCGGTCTGCAGAACCAGATCGAAGGCCTCGGCCCGGATCCGGCGGTCGGTGTAGAGCAAGACGACGACGCCTGCGCTGAACGGAGCAGTGATGATCCGGCCGATCGCCGATCCGACCGCCCCCACCGTTGCGCCGATCAGCGACGAGCCACTGGATCCGACCAGCACGGCACCGACGAAATTGAACGGCGCCGCGACCGCACCGGCGACCAAGAGCACCACCACCCAAGTCAGCAACTGGATGCCGAGCACTCGCCAAAAGCTGTTGCGGACCAACGCGAATGACCGCGTGATCGCATCGATCACCGGCAGCCGCTCCAGCACGATCAGCACCGGCGCGAACGACAGCATCGTGTAGAAGTAGACCACCGTCGCCGACGACACCAGCAGCAAAGGCAGCCCGACAACAACGGCCGCCGCCGCGTTGCCGGCGGCGCCGATTGCCCCGATGATCAGCCCAACCAGGCCGGCCAGCAGGATCAGCCCAAGGGACTCGAGCGCCACCAGCCCGAGCAAGGCGGGCAACCGCCCACGAATCTTGGCCCATGTTTCGCCGGGGCCGATTGTCGAGCCGAATACCGCCCGGCCAACGACGACCGTGAGCATGCCGCTGAGCAGGATTCCGGCCAGCCAGCCGACTAGGCCGGCGAGCCCGGCTGACGTCGTCCAGGCCGCGATGTCACCCCCGGTCAAGTCGTCGGACGGGGCTGTCCGTAATCGGCTAGCAGCAGCCAACGGGCCGAGCGCGGCAACCAACGTGATGATTTGTGTACTCACCACAACGATCGCCGTCAGCCCCAGGGTGGCCTTCACGTTGGTGCGGATGTAGGCCGCCGCGCCGTTGAAAATGTCACTGAGGCTCAACGGCCGCAACGGAATTATCCCCGGCGCAGACGTTCCGAAACGGTTCGGTGGCGCACTGCCATAGCCGGATGGCGCGGCATAGCCCGGTGCAGGCGGGTAGCCCGATGGCGGGTAGGGGGGTGGGCCGTAGCCGGGCGGCGGCGGGTACCCCGGATAGCCCGATGGCGGGTAGGCGGGGGGACCGTAAGCGGGCGGCGGGTAGGCGGGGGGACCGTAAGCGGGCGGCGGGTAGGCGGGTGGGCCGTAGCCGGGCGGCGGGTACCCCGGATAGCCCGATGGCGGGTAGGCGGGGGGACCGTAACCGAACGGGGGGTATTCCGGATAGTCCGGGTAATCGGGCGGCGGCGCGCTCACCAGGTAGCGCCGCCATCGTTACTCACGAGCGCGGTTGCACAGCATCGCTTCGCTCTGCATCGTCGCCGGCGCGCCATTGCTCCATACTGTCGAGCAGCGAATCTTTTCTCAACGTCGCCCGATGTGCGCGGTGTCGCGCTCTCCTGGCGGTGTGGCGCGTAGCCTCTCCGCCATGGCGGAACTCAAATCCCGGCTGCGGGCAGATTTGACCGAGGCGATGAAGACGCAGGACAAGTTGCGCACCGCAACGCTGCGCATGCTGCTGGCCGCGATCCAGACCGAGGAGGTCTCCGGCAAGGCAGCCCGGGAGCTCTCCGACGACGAGGTGCTCAAGGTGCTGGCCAGGGAAGCCCGGAAGCGTGGCGAAGCCGCAGAGATCTACACCCAGAACGGCCGCGGGGAACTCGCGGCCAACGAGCACGCCGAAGCCCGAGTCATTGACGAGTACCTGCCGACTCCGCTCACGGACGCCGAGGTGGCCGACGTGGTTGATACCGCTATCGCGCAGGTGGCCGAGCAGTTGGGCGAGCGGCCGGGCATGAAGCAGATGGGCATGGTGATGAAAGCCGCCACCACGCTGGCGGCCGGCAAGGCCGACGGCGCCCGGCTGTCCACGGCCGTGAAGGACCGCCTCTAACGCTCACGGTTGTTTGCTCCGGCCGCCCAAGGGTATCCAGTGCGGTATGACGCGGTTTGGCTACACCCTCATGACGGAGCAGAACGGGCCGAAAGACCTTGTCCGCTATGCGGTTTCGGCTGAACACCGAGGCTTTGACTTCGAGGTCAGCAGTGACCACTTCTCGCCCTGGCTGGCCTCGCAAGGACATGCGCCCAACGCCTGGGCGGTTCTCGGAGCGGTGGCACAGGTCACCGAGCGCGTGGATCTGTACACCTATGTGACCTGCCCAACGATGCGCTATCACCCGGCGATCGTCGCGCAGCAGGCGGCAACGGTACAGATCCTCGCCGACGGCCGCTTCACTCTGGGGCTGGGTAGCGGCGAGAACCTCAACGAGCATGTCATCGGCAACGGTTGGCCGGCGATCAGTCAACGGCAGGAGATGTTGCAGGAGGCCATCGAGATCATCCGCGCGCTATTCCGCGGCGGCCTGGTCGACTGGCACGGTCACTACTACCGGGTGGATTCCGCGCGGTTGTGGGATCTGCCGGATGTTCCGGTTGGTATCGGGGTGGCGATGAGCGGCAAGAAGTCCGTCGATAGATTCGCCACCCTCGCAGACCACCTGATCGCGGTGGAACCCGACGGCGAACTGGTGCGGGCCTGGCATTCGGCGCGACAGGGCACCGGCATCGCCGGCGGCCGCCGGGTAGTCGGCCAGATACCGGTCTGCTGGGACCCCGACCGCGACGCCGCCGTCGAACGTGCCCACGACCAATTCCGGTGGTTCGGTGGTGGCTGGCGGGTGAACGCCGACCTGCCGACGACGGCCGGCTTTGCCGGTGCCACGCAGTTCGTCCGCCCCGAGGATGTCGCCGAGGCCATCCCCTGCGGCCCGGACCTGGACGCGATCGTCAACGCGGTGCGCCCCTACTGGGAAGCCGGCTTCACCGACATCGCGCTGGTGCAAATCGGCGGTGAAAGCCAAGACCTCTTCTTCAAAGAAGCCGCCGAGCCGCTGCTGTCCGCGCTCCGGGCGGCAGCCAACGACGGAAACAGCAATGGGTGATTCATCCGCAAACACCACAGCGACGTTGATCGTGCACAAGCCCTAAAGGAGTATTCAGATGTCAAACTCGTTGCAAGGCAGGAAAGTGGCCATCCTGGCCGCAGACGGCGTGGAGAAGGTGGAGCTCGATCAGCCACGAAAGGAACTCAGCCAGCACGGCGCGCAGATTGAGCTGCTGTCCCTGAAAACCGGCGAAATTCAAGCACGTAATCACGATCTGGAGCCAGCCGGAACATTCGACGTCGATCGCGCGGTGTCGGATGTGTCGGTGGACGAGTTCGACGCGCTGGTATTGCCCGGCGGCACGGTAAATCCGGACAAGCTGCGCTTGGATGATTCAGCGGTCTCGTTCGTGCGTGACTTCGTCAACTCGGGTAAGCCGGTCGCTGCGATCTGTCACGGGCCGTGGACACTGGTGGAGGCCGGCGTGGTCGCGGGTCGAAAGCTGACGTCGTATCGCAGCATTCGCACCGACTTACGGAACGCGGGCGCCAAAGTGCTCGATGAGGAAGTCGTCGTCGACGGAAATTTGGTGACGAGCCGATCGCCATCCGACCTGCCGGCGTTCTGCTCGACGATTGTCCAGCAATTGGCCCAAGCGCCGGCGGGCGCCTGACATCGCTGGCGAATCTCGAGTTTCGAGAACGTGAATTGTGGGCATGAATCACCTCAAGCCGTGAACGATACGGCGATCACGACCTCGAAAGGCCGAAGTGACCATCGCTTACTCTGTACCGTGCGATTCGCTGGATATCGACGGTGTTTACCCGCCGCAACATGACTCGCAATTGTTGATCGACACGCTGGAAAAGACTGAGCTGGCTCGGGGACGGCGGGTGTTGGACCTTTGTACGGGCAGCGGTGTAGTCGCTATCGCCGCAGCCGAATGGGGTGCGACCAGCGTGGCTGCGTTCGACATCTGCCCAAATGCGGTGCACTGTTCGCGGGGTAACGCCGGCCACGCCGGCGTCGACATCGACGTTCATGAAGGATCATGGACTGGCGCACTGGATTACGCGCCTTTTGATGTCATCGTGTCCAATCCGCCTTACGTGCCCACCCCGCCAGCGGGTGACACCGACGTCATCCCGCTGACCGCAGGGCCCGCGTGGGCCTGGAATGCGGGCATCGACGGGCGAACGGTGCTGGAACCGTTGTGCGAATCGGCGGCCGGCTTGCTGGCCGCCGGCGGCTCCCTGCTGCTGGTGCAATCGGCGCTATCTGGCGTCGAGAAGTCACTTGAATCGTTACGAGCAACAGGATTGTGCGCTGAAGTCGTTGCTTCTCAGTGGATTCCGTTCGGTCCGGTGTTGTCTGCCCGAGCCGGCTGGTTGGAAGTCACTGGCCGGATTCAAAAGGGCTGCCGCACTGAGGAACTGGTGGTCATTCGGGCGGACAAGCCATGACCGATCGCACCCGGGTGCAAGTCATACCCAACGGCCCGGTGTTGGTGTCAGGGCCGGTGCGGATCGAGACACCCGCCGGCGATGTCGTGGAATCCGACCGATTCATGGTCGCCATCTGTACTTGCCGACGCAGCAAGAACTATCCGCTATGCGACACCAGCCATCGGCGTTGCCGCCCGGCGCGTGCCCGGTCAACTGAGCGGTCGTCGTAGCGACGTCTGCCCGGCCTTCCACGACGCCATGATGGCATCGGCGAGTCGGTCTTCGACGACGGCGTGGGCGCGGATACCAAACACCACGTCGGAATCCAGTTGCGGTTCCCGGGCGACGAGATCGCCCACTACGTCGACGCGTACCACCTGCTCGTGCACCGCGTCAGCCTCGACATGCTCGCGGTAGAACGCGACGCATTCGTCCGGCGCGGACAGCCGTTGCAGCGCTTCGACCAACCGGCGCGAGCCCGGCGACGAGGTGATCTCCGTTGATGCGAAATGCCCGATGGCCGCTCCGCGTAACTCCCGGTGCAACCCGAACAACGACATCAAGTTCACCACCGCCAGCGATTCGGCAGGAACCGCGTCGAGGTAAGCGAGGTAGGTTGCGTCGAGGCCGGCGGCGGTCAACAGGTCGGCGAACAGCTGTTGGTGAACTTGCGGGCCGCGCCCTGCCCCGTACTCGTCGTACTCGACCGCCACGAACGATGCCTTGGCCTGGCCGATCAGACGTGGAATAGCCCACGCGTGCGGATCGCCCTCCTTGAGGTGGTACAGCGATCGGTGCACAAAGTACTCGCGCATCTGCTCCCACGTTCCGCTGTCGTGCAGCCAATACGACGGGCCGGTTCCGTCAGCGGATTCGATTGAGAGGGCGTCCATTTCGGCTGCGGCTGTCCGGCTGGGCTCGATGGGCCCGACGTCGCGGCGCACACCGGCCAGGAAGGCGCGCTCCAATTGCCCGCGCAGATGCAGTAATCCGGGATTCCATTCCCAGGTGGGGTCGACGCCGGCGAAACCCCGGTAGTGCAGTTCGTAGCACAGGTAAAGGGCAAGCTGCAGATCCAGACCGTAGGGATCGGAGTCGCGGACCGAAGCGCCGATGCGATTCAGTTGATCGCGGGGCGCGGGTTGGATGAGACTGCGCCGGACCACCATCGACAGCGGCCCGTGTGCAGCAGGAAGCCGTGGTTCGACGGTTGTTTCTACGTGGGTCACGCAGTGGTTTACCCGCAAATCTCCGCCCGTCAAACGGGCCAGTCGCAGCCGGTCAATTCAACCGACGCTTCCCACAAACGACGGGCCATCACCGCGTCGCGGGCCTTCTTACGCGGCTTGGTCGGCTTCGGCTTGCCCCACTGGCTGAAGCGCGGGGCGAGGTAGCTGCCGCTGGGCAGATCAGTGGTAACGGCCTGAATCGTGGACCGGGCGCCGGTGGCCGCGCTGTGCGCGGGGAACCGGCCGATGGTGTGTTCACGCACCCAGGGCAGCACGCCCGTCGTATCCCTGGTTATGTCGGTATCCGTCGCGCCGGGATCGGTCATGTAGGTCCGTACCCCGCGCCGTACCAGCTCGTGGCAAAACAGCATGATCGCCAGCTTGGATTCCCCGTAGGCCGCCCACTTCGAGTACTTGCGGGTGTGCCAATTCACGTCGTCGATGCGCAAGCGGCAAAGGGCGTAGGCCGAGCTGACAACCGAGATCACCCGGTCCTCGATCCTGTCGGCGAGCAGGCATGTCAGGGCGAAATGGCCAAGGTAGTTGGTACCCATATGCGCCTCGAAGCCGTCCGCGGTCCGGGTCAGCGGCAACCCGAGCACGCCGGCGTTGTTGATCAGCACGTCAACGCCGTCCACTGAATCGGCGAACTTTCGCACGCTGGCCAGATCGGCGAGATCGAGGTGGGCAACCTCCACGTCGCCGGCCATCGCGGCCGCGGCCTGCTCGCCTTTCGGGATGGTGCGGCATGCGATCACGACGCTATGCCCAGTGGCTGCGAGCGCCGCAGCGGTCGCCTTGCCAACGCCGCTGTTGCCGCCCGTGACAATGATTCTCACTTGGCGATCATCCAGTGTTTCGGCGTTGCGCAGCAAATCTCGATCACACGCCCCGAATGGCTGCTCATGTCAGCGTTGCGCGCGGGCCACATCAGGTTGATGCGCCAAAGAGCTACACAAGTGGGTGATCTGGCCCGTTAAGTCGAAAGGTCTTGTAGTACCAGAAAGTTATGAAGCAGCTCGCGCTGACCGCGATGACACCGCACATCGGGAACTCGATGACCGCCCTCGGGTCGATGCCGGAGCGAAGCACCGCGCCTGACCCTTTACCTCAGCGGACCCAATGTTGTGACAGCCGTACCCGCGCCTCAGCGCGGGCACCGTACCCGGTATCGCATCTAGCGGCGATATTGATTTTTGTAGTTTGTTTTTAGAATATTTCGCTTACTCGGCGTCATATTTAACGCAACGACAGTCAATAATGCATGCCGTTGCCAGGACCGATGCCCGTCGGATCCGAAGGCCCTCAAAAGCACGGTAACCGCACCGATGAGCAACGGCGGGGGCAGCGGGAAGCGCACCTTCTTGTGTTGAGCGCACGTGACAGCAAACCAACTTCGCGGCAGTGCCGGCGCGTCAATCAGGTCATAATTTTTCTTCTGTTTTCCGATATCTCGAGATCACCGTGGAGGTACGCTCTCGCAATTGTTCGTCTTGTTGTACGTGATTCTAATAGCAAGGTGGGTCCCAATGTCGAAACAACGTTGTCTTCTGGTGGCCATCGGTGCTGCGGCCGGCGGCATCGCTGCTGCCGCGGCTGTTCCGATGGCTTTGGCGCACGCCGATGACGGAGTTACCGACATCGGCAGCCTTACCTTGGTGTCCGCTGGCCCAGACGTGCCCTACACGGCACTCGGCCCGCACGGGTATGTGGGGTTCCAGCCGTTTTTCATCGAGTGGCAGCAGTACCAGCCGACCAATGTGGAAATAGGTGGTTCGACCGTCGGCAGCTATGACGTGTTCGAGACCGATTACGCAACCCCGTGGACTGATGAGTCGATCTACGACTTCGGCGCAGCCACGAGTGGTGGTACCGACCCCGGCGGCCTGGCGGGTGCGACGGTGACCGAATTCGCGTACGACCCCAGCTTCAACGCCGTTACCGGGCAGGAGCCGCCGCCCGACGTCACCGCCGCGCTCCATAACCTCCACGTGGTGTTCGGCAACGGTGTCGAGGACAATGTCTTCACCTCGGCCTCGGGAACCTACTTTTCCGTGGATGATCCAGGGGTTGGCTCAGCTCTCTGGTTTGAAGCACCCGGCTCTACCGACCCTTCCTTGGTGTCGAGTGGGCTGGCTGACACGTCGGCGGCGCTGGTGGCCGTTGAGCATCTGTCCAGCCTATTGCCGCCCGACGTGTGGTACCCCGGCATCTGAAGTGGCAGAGCTGGACGGTTCGAACTCGGACCGCAGCTGGATTGATTTTGGCAGCTCGGATGGGACTCCGTGACCCACCCGCGGTTCCCGCTGAGCTTTCAACCCTGCCGACTATTTCCCGCCCGACGCATGGTTTGACGACATATTTGAGGACATATTAGGTACGTTCCCGCCTGGCTTTACTAGCCAGACGTCATGTCGAAGCCTTCGCCGTGTTCTCCGTCCCGCAGGGCACGGCGTCGGCGGATATAACGGCGTGTCATCCGGACCAAACTTTGCCTACGCCGATTGGCGTGGCCGCAACAATTCTGAGCCAGAAACCACGAAGATCGCGGTAACAGGCTGTGCGGGCCTTCCTGCGCTCAGAGGTGGTTCAAAAGCGGGAGAATGCGGTCCAAGCGTCGCCTCGCAGGGGTGTCAACGCACTTGGCGGCGTACCTGAGCAACTTCTCGATACCGCCAGCGCCCGGCATAGTTACGGCGAACTGCGATGTCAAGACAACAAATCAGGTCGCAGGTATAGCCGGGCCTTTAATCCGGGTAAAACTATTCTGATTTCCGGTGCCCCAGGATCGCAGCCGGGTTACGATCTTGAAATTCGCAACTTGTTGCGCATGGTTCGAATAGGGGTAGGGGGGTCCGGTGTACAAACCACGCCATCTTCTGTTGACAATCGGCATGGCTGCCGGTGGCATCGTCGCCGCAGCGGCCGTCCCGATGGCTTTCGCGCACGCCGATGACGGAGTTACCGACATCGGCAGCCTTACCTTGGTGTCCGCTGGCCCAGATGTGCCCTACACGGCGCTCGGCGCCGACGGGTATGTGGGGTTCCAGCCCTTTTTCACCGAGTGGCAGCAGTACCAGCCGACCAATGTGGAAATAGGTGGTTCGACCGTCGGCAGCTATGACGTGTTCGAGACTGATTACGCAACCCGTTGGACTGATGAGTCCGTCTACGACTTCGGCGCAGCCACTAGTGGTGGTACCGACCCGGGCGGCCTGGCGGGGGCGACGGTAACCGATTTCGCGTGGCGCCCCAGCTTCAACGCCGCCAGCCAGCAGGAGCCGCCGCCCGACGTCACCGCCGCGCTCCATAACATCCACGTGGTGTTGGGCAACGGTGAAGTAGACAATGCCGTCACAACGGCCTCGGGAACCTGGTATTCCGTGGATGACCCGGGGGTTGGCTCAGCTCTCTGGTTTGAGGCACCCGGCTCTACCGACCCTCACCTGCTGTGGAGTGGGCTGGCTGACACGTCAGCGGCGCTGCTGGCCGTTGAGCACCTGTCCAGCCTATTGCCGCCCGACGTGTGGTGGCCCGGCATTTAAAGTGGCCGAGTAGGCGTTCGGCGACTACGCTCCGGCCGCCGACAATCCGGGCGGCATTGACTCCGGCGGGCTTGCCGGGGTGTTCCTCGGCAATGGGGATCACATCGAGATCGACACTCTCCCAGGGCGTTTCACGAACTTCCTGGAGGTCACGCCGACCGGGTCGGTGGATTGGATCGAACCGTGGGGCTCGTCGACTCCGCACCTGGTGTTCGATTCGCTGGTCACTTCGCAATTCCCCGCTCACGCCTTCGACATAGCCAACTATTTGCCGCCTGACGCGTGGTTCCCGGATATTTACAGCATGTTCCCTCCCGGGTTGACATAGCCGGAGCCTCGCGGGGCCCCGCGGTCTAAACTCGCACCGCGCCGAGTGGGCGTGCTCGCGAGGGTCGAAGGGGGCAGAACATGAGGATCGTGGTGATCGGCGGCGCAGGCATCCTGGGCTCGAAGGTGGTCCAGAAGCTGAAGGAACATGGCGATGACGCGGTCCCGGCGTCGCCTCGAACGGGCGTCAACACGGTTACCGGCGAAGGCCTTGCCGACGCCCTGAGCGGGGCTGATGTCGTTGTTGACGTGTCTAATTCGCCGTCATTCGACGACGACCCGGCGATGGAGTTCTTCACCAAGTCGACCGCTAACTTGTTGGCCGCCGCGAAGTCCGCGGGTATCGGGCACTACGTTGCGGTGTCCATCGTGGGTTGCGACGAGTTACCCGAAAGCGGGTACCTGCGAGCGAAAGTCGCCCAGGAGAAGCTCATCGAGGACGCGGCGATTGCCTACTCGATCGTTCGCGCCACCCAGTTTGCGGAATTCACCGACGCGATCACCGCATCGCTGACGGTCGGCAGCGAAGTGCGCGTACCGGACGCGTTGATCCAGCCGATCGCCTCCGAAGAGCTCGCAGCAGAAGTCGCTGAGGTGGCAGAAGGCAAACCACTGGGCGGTATCAAGAACGTCGGAGGGCCGGAGAAGATCTCATTCGAGCAGATGGCTCGGGAGTCGCTGGCCCGGCAAGGCGACGGCAAAACCGTAGTCGTCGACTCCCAAGCGTGCTACTTCGGGACACCGCTGGAAACGAACAGCTTGGTCACCCCGTAGCCAAGTCACCGGGTCGGCGCCAACAGCGTCAACACCGGCGCCGTGCTTGGCTTTTGACTCGTTACAGCATGAGTCGGGGTGGCGGGATTCGAACCCACGGCCTCTTCGTCCCGAACGAAGCGCGCTACCAAGCTGCGCCACACCCCGATTGAAGCCACGACAGCGTATCGCACCCACCCGGCGATTCGCCAAAGCGGATTGGGCTGCCAACGCCAGTATCCCGGCGGTGATCGGCTTGGCTGCCTAAGCGCCGGTGCTGCGCAGATCACATCCGATCGGGGCTGACGAGTTACGCCACAGTTCGGCGTGGAATAAGCGGGATGTCGGCGGCCTTCAATAAACTAATGGCCGCGCGATCGGTGCAAGTGGAAGCGAGAGAATCATGACGGTGTTAGGCGCCGTGGTGTTCGGCGGATTCCTGGCCCTGGGAGTGCTGTGGCTGTTGGTTACCGCTCCGGCCAGCGAGGTTGATGACGCCTGGGATCAGTCCCAGTGGCCCGAGCGGTGGAACTCGGCCAAGGCCGCAACCGGTGCGGAGCTATCCAACTCCTGGGTCGTCACCCACCCGCCGCAGAAGTCGGTGTCGGCGTAGCGGTCCCCGCATAGTCGGCCGCGGCGCCTGCGGCCCGGACCAATGCGGCTCAATACGTTGAATACGTCGGCTGCGACCGGCCCAGATCGCTGCGTGCTTCGCGGCCGCCGATGGGCGCGGCAATCAATGTCAGCAGGGTCGCTTCGGGCCGGCAGCAGAACCGCACCGGCGCATATGGCGAAGTGCCGATCCCCGCGGAGACATGCAGGCGCATGGTGGCGCCCCATTGCGACGCGCCCTTGGCGCGGGAACGGTCCAGACCCGAGTTGGTCACCAGGGCCCCGTAGAACGGCAAGCACAGCTGCCCGCCGTGGGTGTGGCCGGCCATCACCAGTTGGTAGCCGTCGGCGGCGAAACGGTCCAGCACCCGCGGCTCCGGTGAATGGGTCAACCCGAGCCGCAGATTGGCAGCCGGGCTGGCCGGGCCCGCGATCGCCTCGTAGCGATCGCGGGCGATGTGCGGGTCGTCGACGCCCGCGGCCGCGATATGCAGTCCGGCCACCTCGAATTCGCGGCGGTTGTGGGTGAGGTCCAGCCAGCCGCGCTCAGTGAATGCCGCCCGCAGATCCTGCCAGGGCAGCGGCTGCCCGTGTACTCGGTGACCCGGGTTCGTCAGGTAGTTCAGCGGGTTCTTCGGGCGCGGTCCGAAATAGTCGTTGCTGCCGAAGACGAAAATGCCTGGCAGCGAAAGCAGGTCGCTGAGGCTCTGAACGACCGCGGGCACTGCCTTGGGGTGCGCCAGGTTGTCGCCGGTGTTGACGACCAGGTCGGGCTGCAAGCTGACGAGTTCGCGGAGCCACGCCTGCTTGCGGTGCTGACCGGGACGCATGTGCAGGTCGCTGATGTGCAGCACCCGTAGCGGCGACGAACCCGGTGTCAGCACGGGCATAGTGAGCTCTCGCAGCACGAAGGCGTTGCGTTCGATGATCGAGGCGTAGCCGATGCCGACGACGGCCGACCCGAGCGCAATGGCGCCGGTGCTTTTCAGCGCAGAAATGGCGGAAGGCATGTAGGCCAGGTTACTGCCGTGCGTCGGCTGGCATCAGGCCACACGCCAGCAGACCGGCTATGGCGGCGGCTGAGCGGGCGGTGGCGGCGCCAGAATCGGAATCGTGATGGGCGGCAGCCCCGGGATCTCGATGACCTGAGAACCGACCGGCAGCGGAGCCTGGCCTTCTGGCGGCGGCGGCGGCGCCGGCGGGATGCCGTTACTGGTCTGAATGGTGACCACCGCACCGGGGATCGTCTGGCCGTTGGGCGAGGTTCCGACCACCTCGCCGTATCGCGCGCTGCTGTTGATCGAGCTGGTTTGCTCGGCGACCTGGAAACCGGCGTCCTTCAAGCGCTGACGCGCTTCGTTGACGTCCAGACCCGCGACGCTCGGCACTCGAGAACCGGGTCCGCCCTCGACATACTCCCGGTCCGTCGGCGGCATGTGCACGTCGCCGTAGATAGTCGCGATGGGCTTCATCGCGGTGAACCAGGTGCGGGCCGGCTCGTTACCGCCGTAGAGGTTGCCGTCACCGCAGCGGCGCAGCGGCGATGAGCACAGATCGGACGGCGAAGTCGAATCGTCGTAGATGTAGTTGGCCGCGGCGTACTGGTTGGTGAAGCCCACAAAGCCCGACGACCGGTGGGCTTCGGTGGTGCCCGTCTTGCCGGACACCGGCAGGTTCCACCCCGCCGCACCGGCGGACCCCGACGCGGTGCCGCCGCCCAGCGCGTCCTTGCTCATCGCGTTGGCCAGCGTGTTGGCCAGCCCTTCGGGCACCGCCTGTTCGCAGGCCTGCGTGGTAACGGCGACTGGGTTGCCGTTTCGGTCGATCAACTTGTCGATCGGGTTCGGCGGACACCACGTACCGCCGGAGGCCAGGGTGGCCGCGACGTTCGACAACTCCAGCGCGTTCAGCTCGAACGGACCGAGCGTGAACGACCCGAGGTTCTGCCGCTTGATGAAGTCGGCCAGGCTTTCGTTGCTGTCGGGGTCGTAATCGCGTGCGGTCCCCGGATCGGCATAGGACCGCAGGCCGAGCTTGATCGCCATGTCGACGGCACGCTGCACCCCCACCAACTGGATCAGCCGGGCGAAGGCGGTGTTGGGTGAGGTGGCCAGCGCATCAGTCACATTCATCGACCCGCGGTAATTGCCGGCGTTGATCACGCACCAGGTCTCCTTGGGGCAGCCCTTGGCGCCGCCGCTACCCATGCCCTTGGCCTGGAATCGGCCCGGCACGTCGAGTGTGGCGTTGATACCCATGCCCATCTGCATCGCGGCGGCGGTGGTGAAGATTTTGAAGATGGATCCGGCGCCGTCTCCGACCAGAGAGAACGGCTGCGGTCGCATGGTCTCGCCGGCCTCGCTGTTCAACCCGTACGTGCGGTTGCTGGCCATTGCCACGACTTTGTGCGAGTTCTTACCCGGCTTGATCACGCTCATCACGCTGGCAATGCCCTCGAGGCTGGGGCTGGCGTAAGTGTCGATCGCGTGCTTCACCGGCTCCTGCACGTCGGGATCCAGTGTGGTGCGGATCAGGTAGCCGCCTCGGGCCACCTGGTCCTTGCTGATGCCGGCGCGGGCCAGGTAGGCCTGCACGTAGTCGCAGAAGAACGCCCGATCACCCGCTGCGATGCAGCCACGCGGCAGCTCGTTGGGCTGCGGCAAGATCCCCAGCGGCTCTGCCTTTGCGGCGCGCAATGCATCCGCCTCATTGGGCAGGTTTTCGATCATGGTGTCCAGCACCAGATTTCGGCGGGCCAGCGCGCCGTCCGGATTGATGTAGGGATTCAGCGTGCTGGTCGACTGAACCAGGCCGGCCAGCAGAGCAGCCTGCTGCCAGTTCAGGTCGGACGCGTTGATGCCGAAGTAGGTTTGCGCCGCATCCTGCACGCCGAAAGCGTTGTTACCGAAGGACACCAAGTTCAGGTAGCGGGTCAAGATCTCCGGTTTGGTGAAGGTCTTGTCGAGGGTGAGCGCCATCCGGATCTCGCGCAGTTTGCGCGCCGGCGTGGTCTCGATGGCCGCGCGTTTCTCGGCGTCGGTCTGCGCAATCACCAGCAGCTGATAGTTCTTCACGTACTGCTGCTCGATCGTAGAGCCGCCGCGGGTGTCGACGTCGCCCGACGCGTAGCCGGCCAGCCCGGTCAGGGTGCCCTTCCAGTCCACGCCGTTGTGCTCGGCAAACCGCTTGTCTTCGATTGAAACGATTGCCAGCTTCATGGTGTTGGCGATCTTGTCGCTAGGTACTTCGAACCGCCGTTGTGAGTACAGCCAAGCGATCGTGTTGCCCTTGGCATCGACCATCGTGCTTACCGCCGGGACTTCACCCTCGAGCAGTTGAGCGGACGCGTTGCCGACGACTTCCGAGGCCCGATTGGAGACCAACCCGATGCCACCGACCAGGGGGAACAGCAGGGCCGCGACGACGACACTGGCCAAAGCACAGCACCCGACGAGCTTGGCGACTGTGATCGCAGTGGTGGAGCGCTCCGGCATGGCTACTAGATTAGCGGCGCCGCGACGCGAGTTGCCTCGCGCGGTGTGCCGGCCATAGTTTCCCAACCGTGACCGCTCAGGTTCCTCTCAGTCGCAGCTCAGGGCGGTATCAGCCGTCGTTGCGACCCATTTCAGGGGCCCTTTCATGATCGGACGGCACGGTCGTCCCAAAAAAGGGGGTTTCAGACTGTTGCGTAATTGATACCTGACCACGTAGCTTATGCACACAATGAGATACAGGTAACACCGAAGTGCAGAGTGTGGCGCAGATCGCATCGGTGGTCTGGATCTAACACGGAGCCGCCGTAGCGGTGGCAGGAGCGAAGGGGAATCGCTGGTGTCAGGTATACGGACCGCGGTGCGCAAGACGAGCGCAGCGCCCACGAGCAGCATCCTTTATGGAGCGGATGCTGAGTCGCGGATCGCCTGGGTTTCCAAGGCGCTGTGTCGGGCGGCTGATCCCGACGAGCTGTTCGTGCGGGGGGCCGCGCAACGCAAGGCCGCAGTCATCTGCAGGCACTGCCCGGTGATGCTCGAGTGCGGCGCTGATGCGCTGGACAACCGTGTCGAGTTCGGTGTGTGGGGGGGCATGACCGAACGTCAGCGTCGGGCGTTGCTCAAGCAACACCCCGAGGTGGTGTCTTGGGCGGAGTTCTTCGCTACGCAGCGCAAGCACCGCAGCGTTGGCTAGGTAGCCGGGCGACTAGCCCACAGACTGGCCCGTCGCCGTCATCTGGTCGGCGATTGCGCGCAGTGCCTCCAGATCGGAGACGTCGAACGGCAACGACGGCACCCCGACGATGGCGACGTGCGGGTTGGCTCCGGTAAACCGGGACAGCAGGCGGATCTCGCGCTTGGAAGTCGCCGCGCGGTCAGCGTGGATTTGCAGGATTGCTCTCGCTAAGTCATTGGAGTGCGGTGCGCCGGCGGCTTCCGGCTCACTTTCGAGAGTCTTGGCTCCGTCGATGGCCCGCTCAACCGGCAACGAACACAGCATCGGGTGGGTCCGGTTCAGGATGAGCCCGGCCAGCGGCATGCGCTCCTCTGAAAGCCGGTCCACGAAGAACGACGCCTCCCTCAGCGCATCTGGCTCGGCGGCCGACACCACCACGAACTGGGTACCTCGGCGCTTCAACAACGCATAGGTGCGATCGGCCTTCTCTCGGAAGCCACCGAAGGTGGCGTCCAATGACTGCACGAAACCGGCTGCGTCGGCCAGCATTTGCGAACCGAGAATGGTTGACATTGCCTTCATCGCCAAGCCGACCGCGCCGGTGACCAGTCGACCGATGCCACGCCCCGGCCCCAACAGCAGCCGCCACAACCGGCTATCCATGAAGCTGCCCAACCTCTTCGGCGCATCAAGGAAGTCCAGCGCGTTGCGCGACGGCGGGGTATCCACCACCACCAGGTCCCAACGGTCCTCGGCCAGCAGCTGGCCGAGCTTCTCCATCGCCATGTACTCCTGCGTGCCGGCCAGCGACGTAGCGACGGTCTGATAGAACTGGTTGTCCAAAATCGCTTGCGCCCGACCGGGTCCCGAATACTGGATCACCATCTCGTCGAACGTGCGGCGCATGTCGAGCATCATCGCGAACAGCTGGCCGGACACTTCCGCAGCAAGCGGCACGCGCTGCGGGGAGTTGCCGAGGTCGCTGATTCCCAATGCTTGTGCCAGCCGCTTCGCTGGGTCGATCGTCAAAACCACTACCGTGCGCCCGTATTCGGCCGCCCGCAATGCCATCGCGGCGGCGGTGGTGGTCTTGCCGACCCCGCCCGCGCCGCAGCACACCACCACGCGATTAGCCGTGTCGGCCAGGATCGCGGCGATATCCAACGTCGGCGGCGTGGTACTCATCGGACCCCCTGCTGCGCAAGAGATTCGGAGAGCTCATAGAGGCTGCCGAGGTCGACACCGTCAGCGATCGTCGGTAGCTCCAGACGCGGCACCTTCAGCTCGTCGAGCTGTTCGGCGGTTGCCGCTCGCGCGGTGATGCGGGTGGCGTGCTGGATGGTCTCGGTGAGCAACCCCGCGAAGTCCGCGTCGGGCAGCTTGATCCCGGCGGCGGCCAGGCCCGCGCGCACTGCGTCGGCATCGACATCGCCCTCGGCGGCTTTGGCGAGATCGTCGGGTTGCAGGTAGACGGCGATATTTCGGTTGACGATCACGCTGCCGATAGGCAGTCCCAGCCCCTGCAACTCGTCGATCGCCTCGATGGTTTCCTGCATCGGCAGTGCCTCCAGAAGGGTCACCAGGTGGATGGCTGTTTGATCTGAGTGCAGGATCTTCACCACGCCTTCGGCCTGTGAGTACACCGGGCCGCCCTTGGCCAGATCGGACACCGCCCTGGTGACGTCCAAGAAGCGTGCGATGCGACCGGTCGGCGGCGCGTCGACGACGATTGCGTCGTAAACCGGGTCCTTGGACCCCTTGTTCAAGCGGATCACCGACTCCTTGATCTTGCCGGTGAGCAGCACGTCGCGCAGACCCGGCGCGATCGTGGTCGCGAACTCGATGGCCCCGATGCGCCGCATCGCCCGGCCGGCGATGCCGAGGTTGTAGAACATGTCGAGGTACTCCAGGAACGCGGCCTCGATGTCGATCGCCAGCGCGTTGACCTGGCCACCGTGCTCGGCCGTCGCGATCTTGAGCTCTTTGTAGGGCAGCGGCGGCACATCGAAGAGTTGCGCAATCCCTTGGCGCCCTTCAACTTCGACGAGCAACACTTTGCGCCCTCCGGACGCCAGCGTCAGCGCGAGCGCGGCGGCGACCGTCGACTTGCCGGTGCCGCCTTTGCCGGTTACGAAATGCAGGCGGGCCTTCGACAATCGCGATGGCCAGCGGACGGTGCTGCCGCTGCTTGGTGTGGTCGCCACCAATGCACTCTAACCACACGGCCCGAAGGGCCAACGACCCTGCCGATAAGCTCGGGATATGAGCCAACCCACCACATGGGAGTACGCCACCGTCCCCCTGTTGACACACGCGACCAAGCAGATCCTCGACCAGTGGGGTGCCGACGGCTGGGAGCTGGTGTCGGTGCTGCCCGGACCGACCGGCGAGCAGCACGTGGCATATCTGAAACGTCCGAAATGAGTGCGTCCGCCCGGCTCGCCGAGCTGGGAATCGAGCTGCCGGAAGTGGCGAAGCCGTTGGCCTCCTACCTTCCCGCAGTCCGCAGCGCCCACCTGGTGTACACCGCGGGCCAACTGCCGATGCAGGACGGCAAACTGGCCGCGACCGGCAAGGTCGGAGCCGGTGTGACGCCCGAACAAGGTAAGGCGCTGGCCCGGATCTGCGCGCTCAACGCGCTGGCAGCTGTCGATTCGCTGGTGGGCATCGACGCGGTAACCCAGCTGGTCAAGGTGGTCGGATTCGTCGCGTCCGCACCGGGATTCAACGGTCAGCCCGGCGTGGTCAACGGCGCATCGGATCTGCTCGCGGAGGTGTTCGGTGATCGTGGCGGCCATGCCCGCTCCGCGGTCGGCGTATCCGAATTACCGTTGGACGCACCGGTGGAGGTCGAGCTGGTGGTGGAGGTCGGGTAACGACTGTGACCGACGCCGACGAGTCGCTGACGCATCCCACTTACGGTCGGCTGCGCCCGGTCACCGAAACCGCATCGGTGCTGCTGGCCGACAATCCCGGCCTGATGACGCTGGACGGCACCAACACCTGGGTGCTGCGTGGACCACGCAGCGACGAGATGGTGATCGTCGATCCCGGCCCCGACGACGACAACCACATCGAAAACATCGCCGGTCTGGGCCGCATCGCTCTGGTCCTGATCAGTCACCGGCATGGCGATCACACCGATGCCATCGACAAACTGATCGACCTCACCGGCGCACCGGTGCGCTCGGCGGGCAGCGGGTACTTGCGCGGCCTGTCCGCCGAGCTGACCGACGGTGAAGTGATCGAGGCCGCGGGCCTGAAGATCACGGTATTGGCAACACCAGGCCACACCGCCGATTCGCTGTCGTTCGTGCTGGATGACGCAGTGCTGACAGCAGACACTGTGCTGGGTCGCGGAACGACGGTCATCGACACCGAGGACGGCAGCCTGGCCGACTACCTGGAGTCATTGCATCGGCTGCGCGGGCTGGGCCAGCGAAGGGTGTTACCCGGCCATGGACCGGACCTGGCGAATTTGGCAGCCGTGGCATCGGGATACCTGGCACACCGGGAGCAGCGGCTGGAGCAGGTGCGCTCGGCGCTGCGTGATCTCGGGGATGACGCCACTACACGCCAGGTTGTCGAGCACGTCTACCTCGACGTCGACGAGGAGCTGTGGGACGTCGCGGAATGGTCAGTGCAGGCGCAGCTGGACTATCTGCGTCGCTAGTCGCCGCGAGCCAGACGCCAGGGCGGTGGCTCAGCGCGAAACCACAGCCCTACCGTCTGCTTCGCGGTGGATTTAGCGTGCCCGCCTGGCGAGCCGCTCGGAGTCCGAGATCAGCACGCTCTTGCCCTCCAGGCGAATCCAGCCCCGGTGGGCGAAGTCGGCCAGCGCCTTGTTCACCGTCTCCCGGGACGCGCCGACCAGCTGAGCGATCTCCTCTTGGGTTAGGTCGTGCGTCACCCGCATCGCGCCACCTTCCTGGGTGCCGAAACGCTGGGCCAGCTGCAGTAGCTGCTTAGCGACCCGTCCCGGCACGTCGGTGAAGATGAGGTCAGCCAGGTTGTTGTTGGTGCGCCGCAGCCGGCGGGCGAGCACCCGCAAGAGCTGCTCGGCGATCTCGGGTCGATCCGCAATCCACGCCCGCAACGCATCGCGATCCATCGACACCGCGCGCACCTCGGTGATCGTGGTGGCGCTGGAGGTCCGTGGCCCCGGGTCGAAGATCGACAACTCACCGAACATGTCGGATGGACCCATGATGGTCAGTAGGTTCTCCCGACCGTCCGGCGAACGCCGGCCGATCTTGACCTTTCCGGAAATGATGATGTACAGCCGATCACCAGGCTCGCCCTCCGCGAAAACGGTGTGTCCGCGGGGGAAGTCGACTGGCTGTAGTTGCTTGGTCAGCGCGGCGACGGCGCTTGGTTCAACCCCTTGGAAGATTCCGGCCCTCGCCAGGATCTCGTCCACGTTGCCCCTTAGTTATTCAAACGACTCTGGTAGGCGCAAATCTGTTGCCCGACTCCTCCTCGGGCCGCTTTGCGGTCCGCATCGTCATCGGGCGGGTCTGGTACCCGGGTCGGTTGCCCGGCCGACCCGCGGTCTAGAGGTCAGCCATCAACTCAACGTGCCAACGCTACACACGATTGGCATGCTGAGGCGGGCCAAATTGCCGATTCGTCCGCGAATGGTTATCCCGATGTCTCGGTAAACCGGGGTATTCGGCGGCCGAAATAATGGCGGCCGTCAACAACCGATCGGTGTTCGCCTCGGCGTCGGCGAGGAGGTCGGGCCAATCGCCGGTGAGGCGCGCGATACGGCGGTGCATGCAGTCCAAAGCCTTGGGCATTCCCTCCCGGGCCAGTGTGCGCACATCGATAGGCTCGGCCTGCGCGAGGAATTCCGCGACATCGCTTGCCGTGACGGTGTTCTCTGCTAAGCCCGCTTCCAGCCGTCCGAGCCCGAAAGTTGCCAGCATCAGCAACCCCGGGATGAAAGCCACGAGCAACCAAGACACAACCAGCAAGTAAACACGGCTAAGGTCTCAGCGGGATCACGAATTAGTACTCTGTCGAGGGTGATAATGGGCAAACCTTCTCGCGCCGCAGCACGCGCGTCCGGTACGGCCGACGTCGCCGTCGCCCATCGTTGGTCTTCGGAAACTCGGACCGGTTTGGTGCGACGAGCTCGCCGCATGAATCGCAAACTTGCTCAAGCGTTTCCACATGTTTACTGCGAGCTGGATTTCAACACCCCGTTGGAGCTGGCGGTGGCGACGATCTTGTCGGCGCAGAGCACCGACAAACGGGTGAACCTGACCACCCCGGCGCTGTTCGCCCGCTATCGCACCGCGGTCGACTACGCGCAGGCGGACCGCGAAGAACTTGAAACCCTCATTCGCCCCACCGGCTTTTACCGCAACAAAGCCTCGTCGTTGATCGGCCTGGGGCAGGCGTTGGTCGAGCGGTTCGGCGGCGAAGTTCCGGCCACCATGGACGAACTCGTGACGTTGCCCGGGGTGGGTCGCAAGACCGCCAATGTCATCTTGGGGAACGCATTCGGTGTCCCTGGTATCACCGTCGACACCCATTTCGGGCGGCTGGTTCGGCGCTGGCGCTGGACGACCGAAGAGGACCCGGTCAAGGTCGAGCATGCGGTCGGCGAGCTCATCGAACGCAAGGAGTGGACCCTGCTCAGCCACCGGGTGATCTTTCACGGTCGCCGAGTGTGTCACGCCCGCAAACCGGCATGCGGGGTTTGCGTGCTGGCCAAGGACTGTCCGTCGTTCGGCACTGGGCCCACCGAACCGCTGATCGCGGCCGCCCTGGTGCAGGGACCGGAAACCGAGCACCTGCTGGCGTTGGCCGGGTTGTAGCGCAGCATCGGGGCCTACTTGACCACTTTCACCCCTCGAACCGCCCGCTGGACCATCGCGGTGCTGGCGATCGTCGCGGCTTTGCTCGCGGCGTTGCTGGTCGAGCTGCGCGATCACTCTTCCTCGTCAACCGCCCCGCCGACCGGCTCCGGCCGCGAGCATCGCGATGCCGACGCCCCGGCAGCACTGGCCGGACCACGGCAGCGTGCCGGCCTGGCGCCCTGTCCACGCCCGGGTCCGGGTCCCGGGGCGCCGGCGTTGCGCGGTGTGACCGCCGAATGCGCAGCCGACGGCTCGGTCGTCGACGTCGGGCCGGCGCTGGCCGGGCACCGGGTGGTGCTCAACTTCTGGGCGTACTGGTGTGCACCCTGCGGGGCGGAACTCCCTGCGATGGCCGAGTACCAACGACGGGTCGGCGCCGACGTGATGGTGGTGACGGTGCACCAGGACGAGAACGAGTCGGCGGGCTTGCTGCGGTTGGCGGAGCTGGGGGTCCGGCTGCCGACTCTGCAGGACGCGAGCCGTCGGGTCGCGGCGGCGCTACGGGTGCCAAATGTGATGCCCGCGACAGTAGTGCTGAGATTGGACGGTAGCGTTGCGCAAATCCTGCCGCGCGCTTTCGCCAACGCCGACGAGATCGCGGCTGCGGTCGGAGATCAGGCGTGAGACGGGAGAGGGAGGCGCCGGTGAGCGCAGGGGCCACTCCGCGGCCACGCCGTGCAGACCTCACCCACCCGCAAGGAACAACTCCGCTGACGCCGGAGCTCGGGCCGTCCTGGCTGCGTCCATTGGTCGACAACGTCGGTCAGATACCCGATGCTTACCGTCGTCGCCTTCCCGCCGACGTGCTGGCCATGGTGACCGCCGTCAAGGCGACGGCCTCTCTGCGCAACGACCGACGCGACGCAGCGGTGCTGGTGCTGTTTTCCGGTCCGCCGTCGGAACAGGCCAACGGCGCTCTGCCCGAGTCCCTTCCTCATGAAGCCGACTTGCTGCTCACCGTGCGAGCCTCCACATTGCGTCACCATGCGGGCCAAGCGGCGTTCCCGGGCGGTGCCTCCGATCCCGAAGACGCCGGGCCGGTGGCCACTGCGCTGCGCGAGGCACGCGAAGAGACCGGCATCGACACCGGCAGGTTGCATCCGCTGGCCACGATGGAGCGAACGTTCATCGCGCCGTCGGGGTTTCACGTCGTGCCGGTACTGGCGTATTCGCCGGATCCGGGACCGGTGGCCGTTGTCGATCAGGCAGAGACAGCGCTCGTGGCCCGGGTCCCGTTGCGGGCGTTCATCAATCCGGCCAACCGGCTGATGGTGTACCGCAGCTCCCTGCACCGCCGCTTCGCCGGGCCGGCATTCCTGTTGAACGAGATGCTGGTTTGGGGATTCACTGGCCAGGTTATTTCCGCGATGCTGGACGTGGCTGGTTGGGCTAAACCGTGGGACACCAGCGATATTCGAGAGTTGGATGAAGCGATGGCTCTGGTCGGCGACGAGGATGATGCCTGATGACCTCCTCACAATGGCTCGACGTCGCGGTGCTGGGTGTTGCTTTACTCGCTGCGATCTCAGGCTGGCGTTCGGGCGCACTCGGCTCACTGCTGTCGTTTGTCGGCGTGCTGCTCGGCGCGATAGCAGGCGTCCTGCTGGCTCCACACCTCGTCGCCCACATCAGCGCCCCGCGAGCCAAGCTGTTCGCAGCGCTGTTTCTGATCCTGGGGCTGGTCGTCATCGGCGAGGTCGCCGGGGTGGTGCTGGGCCGCGCCGTGCGCGGCGCGATCCAGAGCAGCGCGGTCCGATTCTTCGACTCGCTGATCGGGGTGGCGGTCCAGCTGGTGGTGGTGCTGGTGGCGGCATGGCTGCTGGCCACTCCACTGACGTCGTCGTCGGGCCAGCCCAGCCTGGCCGCTGCGGTAAGGGGATCGCGAGTATTGGCTCAGGTCAACGACTTCGCTCCGGATTGGCTCAAGACCGTGCCCAAACGACTGTCGGCGCTGCTGGACACCTCTGGTCTGCCGCAGGTGCTGGAGCCGTTCAGTCGCACGCCGGTTGTGGCGGTGGCCGCTCCGGATGCGACGCTGGCCAACAGCCCGGTGGTCGCGGCCACCCAGTCCAGCGTGGTCAAGATTCGCGCGATTGCGCCGGGTTGTCAGAAAGTGTTGGAGGGCAGCGGGTTTGTCCTATCTCCAGACCGCGTCATGACAAACGCGCACGTGGTGGCCGGGGCGAACAGTGTCACCGTGGAGGCCAGCGGCAACCCGCATGACGCCACCGTGGTGTCCTATGACCCGACCGTCGACATCGCGATCCTCGCCGTGCCCAACCTGCCGGCCGGGCCGCTGGCCTTCGCCAACACCCCGGCGACATCGGGCACCGAGGCAATCGTGATGGGCTATCCCGGAGGCGGTGGCTTTGTCGCAACTCCGGCCAGAATCCGGGAACTCATCGAACTCAGTGGGCCCGACATCTACCGGAGCGCAACGGTCAACCGCGAGGTGTATACGGTCAGAGCCGGTGTGGAGCAAGGCAATTCGGGCGGACCGTTGATCGATCTCACCGGTCAGGTCCTCGGTGTGGTTTTCGGCGCGGCGGTCGACGACAACGACACCGGTTTCGTCCTGACGGCCAAGGAGGTGGCCGCTCAGCTGGCGCACATCGGCGACACTGCGCCGGTGGCCACCGGGCAGTGCGTCAGCTAAGGGGTGACCGGTACACCCGGTCGAGGAAGCGCATCAGGTGACCGTTGACTTCCTCCGGCATCTCTTCGTGGCTGAAATGTCCTGCGCCGGCTACTGATACGTAGCGACCGTGCGGCGCGTAGCGTTGTGTTCGCTCCACCGGGTCGGCCAGCACGTACGGATCGTCGTCGCCGTGAATGTGCAGCATCGGAATCCCGAACGGCCGGTTCATCGACCGCATGAATCGCCGGCCCTCTTCGCGTAGCTGGCTACGTACTGCCCAACGTTGATACTCCAGTGCGGAGTGCGCCGCCGACGGGATTTGAATCGCCTGTCGCAGATGACCAATCGTCTCGGAAAAATCCTCGGAGGCAACCCATTTGGGGCTGGCACGGCTACGGACCAGATCCTCGATCTGCGCGCCGTTATGCCGGGTCAGTGCGTGCTCCGGCCAGATCGGCACCTGATAGCGAAGCAGCGTGGGTAACAGCGCACGGCCCTGATCGCGGCGGGTCAGCGCCGAGCGGCGTAGTGCGGCGGGGTGCGGCGAACTGACCACTGCGATGGCGCGGACCAGCCGGGCATGCAGGACCGAGGTTGCCCAGCAGACCAGCCCGCCATCGGCATGGCCGACCAAGGTCGCCGACGTGTGCCCCAGTGCGCGGATCAGTCCGGCGGTGTCCCCGGCGAGCGTCCAGCCGTCATAGCCGCGGGGCGGTTTGTCGCTGCCGCCGTAACCCCGCAGATCCACCGCGACGACCCGGGCTCCGGCCAAGCCGCGGAGCTGGTGACGCCACGACCACCAGAACGAGCCGAAGCCGTGCAGCATGATCACCAGCGGCTGCGCTGTTGGTGGGGTGGCCGGACTCCGGTCGACGGGCGTTGCCTCGACGACATGAAACCGAATGCCGTTGGCGTGCACGTCCAGATGGCGCCATGGCCCGTCGATACGGGTCACTGACGGATCTGGTGGCGCCATCTACCAACCCGACGAGTCGGCGGGCGTCCCGCCTTGCGGCGAACTGAGCGCGCGCCGCGAACCCTTGTCGTGGCCCGGCGTGAAAGCGGTCCGGGTCTCCTTGACCGATTCGATGGTCTGCTGCGGTCCGCGGATGCGCCGCACCTTCAAATAGCCGAACAAGGCCAGCGCCGCAGTCACCACCACCATGATCCCGAACACGATCAGGAAAGCGACCCAGCGCCATAGCCAGCTGTCGAGCAGTTCGGCGAGGAAGAAGAAGAAGAAGAACGTCGAGTAGAACCCCACCACCAGTGCCGAGATGAAAAAGACGCTACCGGTCAGGCCTTTCTTCACATCGCGGGTGATTTCCGAGCGGGCCAATTCGACCTCGGCGCGCACCAGCGTCGATATCTGCGCTGTGGCGTCCTTGACCAGGTCACCGATCGAGGGTTCGACGGGCAGCGCGTGCGGATCGGTCAGGGGAATGGTGGTCAGCGTGCGGGGAACCCCGTCCTTGCCGTCGCCGTTCTTTCGATCTGGCTTGCTCACAGACGGTCCTCTCGGTTTGCTTGCCCGGCTCGCATCGCCGCCGGGCGGTCTGATTACCCCGGGTGGTTCGCTCGTCGCGGTTCATGTTGCCATGCGGTCGGACGCCAGACGAGGTCAACCGGACACCGCGAGCGAATACTGCAATCAGGCCGGGCCCGGTTACAGATCCGCGCTGGCGGGGCATTGATCACGCTAGACTGGCGCCGCCGCTTCGGGTACGCGACCAGGCTTGTCGACGGGAGTATTGCTTTGCAGACCACGTACCGCCGGCTGCTTCCTGTCGTGGCGGCGTTGGTCATGCTGACATCGGTGGGCCTCGCCGGCCTGCACGCCGCGCCGGCAGCAGCTGACGACCGGCTCCCGCTCGGTGGCGGATCGGGCATCGTCGTCAACGGCGACACTCTGTGCACGTTGACCACCATCGGTACCGACGGCAAAGGCGAGCTGATCGGTTTCACGTCGGCGCACTGCGGGGGGCCCGGCGCCCAGGTGGCCGCCGAGGCGGCAAAGAACCGCGGCACGCTGGGAAAGATGGTGGCCGGCAACGACAGCCTTGATTACGCGGTCATCCAGTTCGATCCGGCCAAGGTGGCGCCGGTCGCCAACGTCGGTGGCTTTGTGATCAACGGCATCGGCCCGGATCCGGCCTTCGGCGAGATCGCGTGCAAGCAAGGCCGCACCACCGGGAACTCCTGCGGCGTCACGTGGGGCCCCGGCCAAGACCCGGGCACGATCGTCATGCAGGTGTGCGGACAGCCGGGCGACTCGGGCGGCCCGGTTACCGTCAACAACCTGCTGGTCGGCATGATTCATGGCGCTTTCAGCGACAACCTGCCGGCCTGCATCATCAAATACATCCCGCTGCACACCCCGGCAGTGGTCCAGTCGATCAACGCAATACTGGCCGACATCAACGCCAAGAGCCGTCCCGGCGCGGGGTTCGTCCCGGTACCGGCCTAGGTCCTAGTCAGCCGCGCGGATCGCGTCGAAAACGCCCGAATCAAGCAGCGTCGACGTGTCGCCGAGCTCGCGATCCTCGGCGATGTCGCGCAGTAGGCGGCGCATGATCTTGCCGCTTCGGGTTTTCGGCAATTCGGGCACCACGTGCAGTTCACGCGGGCGCGCGATCGGCGAGATTTCCCGGGCCACTTCGGCGCGTAGCTCGTCGATGATCTCTTCACCGACCGTGTCGGCATGGTCGGCCGTCAAGACGACGAACGCGCAGATCGCCTGTCCGGTGGTGTCGTCGGTCGCCCCCACCACCGCGGCCTCGGCGACCCCGGAATGGCCGACCAGCGCCGACTCCACCTCGGCGGTGGAGATGCGATGGCCGGACACATTCATCACGTCGTCGATACGGCCCTCCAGCCAGATCGCGCCGTCGGGGTCGTAGCGTGCGCTGTCGCCGGTGAAGTACCAGCCCCGATCGCCGAACCTCGACCAATACGTTTCGCGGAAGCGATCCGCGTCGCCCCAGATGCCGCGCAGCATGGATGGCCAGGGCTCGTCCACGACAAGGTAGCCGGTGACGTGCTCCCCGCGGTCGGGACACGGATCCAGCTGATTGCCGTCGTCGTCGACGATCTTCGCCGAGATACCGGGCAGCGGCGTCATCGCCGATCCCGGCTTGGCCGCGGCGACGCCCGGTAGCGGCGAGATCATCGCCGCGCCGGTCTCGGTCTGCCACCAGGTGTCCACCACGGGCGTGCTGTCGGCGCCGACGACTTTGCGATACCAGCGCCAGGCCTCCGGGTTGATCGGCTCACCGACCGATCCCAGCAGCCGCACGCTGGACAAGTCGTGGGCGTCCGGAATTTCGCGGCCCCACTTCATAAACGTCCGGACCATCGTCGGCGCAGTGTAATAGATTGTCGCGCCGTACTTTTCGATGATTTCGAAATGCCGATGCTGAGTGGGCGTGCTCGGCGTGCCTTCGTAGATGATCTGGGTGACACCGTTGGACAGCGGCCCGTAGACGACGTAGGTGTGGCCGGTGACCCAGCCGATGTCGGCGGTGCACCAGAACACGTCGGTTTCGGGCTTGATGTCGAAGATGTTGTGGTGGGTGTAGGACGCCTGGGTGAGGTAGCCGCCGCTGGTGTGCACGATGCCCTTGGGCTTGCCGGTCGTGCCGGAGGTGTAGAGCAGGAACAGCGGGTGCTCGGCGTCGAACGCCTCGGCGCTGTGCTCTGGTGACGCCGAGTCGACGGCGTCGTGCCACCACACGTCACGCCCCTGCGTCCAGGGAACGTCGATCCCGGTGCGGCGGACCACCAGAACGTGTTCGACGGGACTGTCGCCGTTGTCATCCGGCGCCACCGCTTCGTCGGCCGCCTCCTTCAACGGCATCGGCTTTCCATGGCGGAACTGTCCGTCGGCGGTGATCACCAGCTTTGCCTGGGCGTCGGCGATGCGGGCGCGCAGCGCTGTGGCGGTAAAGCCCGCGAACACCACGCTGTGCATGAGGCCAAGCCGCGCGCAGGCCACCATCGCGATGACGGCTTCCGGGATCATCGGCATGTAGATGGCGACGCGGTCGCCGGCCACCAGACCCAGACCGCTAAGCGCATTGGCGGCTTTGCATACCTCGGTGTGCAGGTCGCGGTAGGTCAGGGTGCGGTCCTCGCCGACCCGCTCGCCTTCCCAGTGGATCGCGACGCGATCGCCGTTGCCGGCTTCCACATGGCGGTCCACACAGTTGTAGGCGACGTTGAGAGCGCCGCCGGTGAACCACTTGGCGAACGGTGCGTCCGACCAGTCCAGCACCTGGTCGAACGGCTTCGACCAGGAGAGCCGGTTGGCCTGTTCGGCCCAGAACGCCAGCCGGTCTTGCTCGGCTTGTCGGTATAAGTCGGCGGTCGCGTTGGCCTGTGCGGCGAAATCTCCCGGCGGTGGATATGAAGACGGTGCAGCGGTGTGCGTCTCGGTCACGGGCACGAGCCTAGTCCGGCGACGATGCGGCCGCGTGCGGCCGTTGAGGAGTCGGACAATCAGGCGTAGTCCGGTGACGATGCGGCCGCGTGCGGCCGTTGAGGAGTCGGACAATCAGGCTTAGTCCGGTGACGATGCGGCCGCGTGCGGCCGTTGAGGAGTCGGACAATCAGGCGTAGTCCGGTGACGATGCGGCCGTTGAGGAGTCGGACAGCACGACTCGCCAAGGCGATCAGTTTTCGATTCGTCCCAGGCAGTACAGCCGGGCCGGGGACGGATAGGAGATCGGTTTCGTGCCCGCCGGACACAACTCGGCGTTCGTGCTGCCGTCGACGCGGGTGACGACCTTGATGCCCGGAAGCGAGCTATCGCAGGAGGTCGCGACAAACGTGGGGTTGTTTTCTGGGCCGGACACCGAGTAGCACTGGTCCTGCGTCAGGTTGAGCAGCAGGCACAGGGTGGTGGTGCCGTCGAAGAGAATCGAGTAATCGGAGCCCTCACGCTTGCCGTCAGGACAGTTCGTCGAGCGACCACCTTTGGCGGCGACCTCCAAGGTCGAGTCCGGCTTGTCGCAGTCCTGCGGCGATGGGTTCAGATTGTTGTCCCGCACGCTGAATGCACCGACACATTGACCGACAGTTGCCGAGTGAGCTGAGTGTCCGGCTCGGGAGGCGACCTTACCCGCCTGGCTCAGGATCCCGAGCACGCCGAATCCCAACAGGATCGACCCCACGACGATCAACGCAGTGCCTGACGATCCACGTGGACGCGGCGCCGGATAGTCCGCCGGGTAATACGGTGGGTACGTTGGCGGCTGAGGCGGCGGGTAACCCGGAGGAACCATCGGGCCGGCAAATGGAGGCGGCCGGCGGTTCCGCGACCGCTGCCGAACACCGGCGATCAACAAGATCAGCCCCACAATGGGGATGCCGAACATCGCGAGCAGTTCGCCAGCGTAATCGGCAGTCACGGCGGGATTGTATTGGGCATAGGCGATCAGAGGAGGACGCTTGCGTGGGTTGCGCATCATGGCGGCGGCCGTGACGCTGCTCGCGGCCACACCGCTGGCCGGCTGCGGGGTCGGCAATGTCCGCACCGACGTGGTGATCGTCAACGCTGGTGAGCCGCAGAATCCGCTGATTCCGACCAATACCAATGACAGCAACGGCGGCCGCATCATCGACCGGCTCTTCGCGGGCCTGATGTCCTATGACGCCAACGGCACGCCCGAGTTGGAGGTCGCCCAGTCGATCGACACCACTGATGACGTCAACTACCGCATCACCCTCAAGCCGGGGTGGACGTTCAGCGACGGCACACCGGTGACTGCGCACTCCTTCGTCGACGCCTGGAATTACGGCGCGCTGGCCGCCAACGCTCAACTGCAGCAGAGCTTTTTCAGCCCGATTGCGGGTTTCGACGAGGTGGCCGCCGCAAAACCGACGGCGACCGCGATGTCCGGGTTGCACGTCGTCGACAACCGGCAGTTCACTGTGCGACTCAAGGCACCGACCATCGATTTCAAGCTGCGGCTTGGGTTTTCGCCGTTCTATCCGCTGCCGGATGCCGCACTCAAGGATATGACTTCCTTCGGTCGGCATCCGATCGGCAACGGCCCCTACAAGTTCGCCGACGCGCCCGGTGGTGCGGCCTGGCAACACAATGTGAAGCTCGATCTGGTGCCCAACCCCGGCTATCACGGCATCCGGATAGCGCAGAACAAGGGACTTCGTTTCGTCTTCTACGCCAACCTCGAGACCGCGTACGCCGACTTGTTGTCGAGCAATCTTGATGTGCTGGACACGATTCCATCCAGCTTGCTGTCGGTCTACCGCAGAGATCTGGGTGATCGTTACGTCAGCGCGCCGGCAGCGGTGAACCAGACCCTCGACACCCCGCTGCGGTTGCCGCATTTCGGCGGCGAAGAAGGTAGGTTGCGCCGACTGGCGCTCTCGGCGGCCATCAACCGCGCACAGATCTGCCGTCAGATCTACGCCGGAGCCCGTGCGCCGGCGCGTGACTTCACCGCAAGTTCGCTGCCCGGTTTCGACCCGCACATCGAGGGCAATGACGCACTCGACTTCGATCCGGACCGGGCGCGTCGGCTGTGGTCGCAGGCCGATGCGATGTCGAAATGGTCCGGCCGATACGCGATCGCCTACAACGCCGACGGCGGGCACCAGGAGTGGGTGGACGCGGTGGCCAACAGTATCAAGAACATCCTGGGTATCGACGCGGTCGGTGCGCCGCAGCCGACTTTCGCCACGTTCCGCACCGAGGTCACCACCCGGCGCATCACCACCGCTTTCCGCGCCGGTTGGCAGGGTGACTTCCCGTCCATGCTGGAGTTCCTCGAGCCGCTGTTCGTCACCGGGGCCGGCGCTGATGACGTCGGCTATTCCAACCCCCGATTCGACGCCGCGGTGGCCGCGGCCGAAGCCGCTCCCGGCTTGGCGCAATCGTTCGCCCTCGCCAACGATGCACAGCGAATCCTGCTGCGGGACATGCCCGTCGTGCCGCTGTGGTACACGATCAGTGTGGCTGGAACGTCACCAGCGGTCAGCCACGTCACGCTGACCTGGAATGGCCTGCCCGACTACGAGCGCATCGTCAAGGCCTGAGATGGGTTGGTACATCACTCGCCGAATCGCGATCATGGTTCCGGTTTTTCTCGGCGCCACCTTGCTGATCTACGCGATGGTCTTCTTGTTACCCGGCGACCCGATCGCCGCTCTGGGTGGCGACCGCCCGCTGAGCTCCGCTGTTGCCGCGCAACTGCGGGCCCAATACCACCTCAACGACCCGTTTCTGGTGCAGTACCTGCATTATCTGGGCGGCATCGTCCATGGCGATCTGGGGCGCGCCTACTCCGGGTTGCCGGTCAGTACCGTTCTGGCTCAGGCATTTCCGGTGACGATTCGGTTGGCATTGATCGCCCTGACAGTGGAGGCGGTCCTCGGGATCGGCTTCGGGGTGATCGCCGGGCTGCGCCACGGCGGGATCTTCGACGCCACGGTGCTGATCACGAGTTTGATCGTCATCGCGGTCCCGATCTTCGTGTTGGGGTTCCTGGCGCAGTTCGTCTTCGGGGTCCGGCTGGGCCTCGCCGCGGTGACTGTCGGTGACCAGCCGACATTCGCGCGGCTTCTGCTGCCCGGTGTGGTGCTGGGATCGGTGTCGCTGGCGTACGTGGTGCGGTTGACCCGTTCGGCGGTGGCCGCCAACGCGCACGCCGACTATGTGCGCACCGCGACCGCCACCGGCATGTCGCGGCCTCGGGTGGTCACCATCCATATCCTGCGCAACTCACTGATTCCGGTGGTGACGTTTCTGGGCACCGACCTCGGGGCGCTGATGGGCGGGGCGATCGTCACCGAGGGCATCTTCAACATCCACGGCGTCGGCGGCGTGCTCTATCAGGCGGTCACCCGCCAGGAGGCGCCGACGGTGGTGTCGATCGTCACCGTGCTGGTGGTGATCTATCTGGTGACCAATCTGGTGGTGGATCTGTTGTACGCGGCGCTGGATCCCAGGATCCGTTATGGCTGAGCGGAACACCGAAGCGCTTGGCGGCGTGGGGTTTTGGCGTGATGCTTGGCTGGGCCTGCGACGCCGCCCGAAGTTCGTCGTCGCCGCGGCGCTGATCCTGTTCTTTCTGGTGGTGGCGGTGTTCCCGGCGTTGTTCACCTCAGCCGATCCCGGCTACGCCGACCCGTATCAGAGCCTGCTCGCGCCGTCGACGGCGCATTGGTTCGGCACTGATCTGCAGGGCCACGACATCTACGCCCGCACGGTCTACGGCGCCCGCGCCTCGATCACCGTCGGAATCGGTGCGACCCTGCTGGTTTTCGTCATCGGCGGGGCGCTGGGAGCGTTGGCCGGCTTCTACGGCGGCTGGATCGACGTGGCGGTGTCCCGCATCGCCGATGTCTTCTTCGGAATCCCGCTATTGCTCGCCGCCATCGTGCTCATGCAGGTCACACACCACCGCACCGTGTGGACCGTGATCGCGGTTCTTGCGCTGTTCGGTTGGCCGCAGGTGGCCAGGATCGCCCGCGGGTCAGTGCTAGCGGTGCGCGACAGCGATTACGTGCTGGCCGCGCAGGCGTTGGGGCTGAACAAATTCGGGATTCTGGTCCGCCACGTAGCCCCTAACGCCCTCGGCCCGGTGGTCGCCGTCGCCGCCATCTCGCTGGGCTTGTTCATCGTGACCGAGGCAACGCTGTCCTACCTCGGTGTCGGGTTGCCGCCGTCGGTGGTGTCATGGGGCGGCGACATCAACGTGGCGCAGACGCGGTTGCGGGCGGGCTCGCCTATCCTGTTCTATCCCGCTGGGGCGCTTGCACTTACGGTGCTGGCATTTTTGATGATGGGCGACGTATTGCGCGACGTCCTGGATTCCACGTCACGGGCGCGGCGGTCGTGAGCCGCGCCGTCGAGCAGCCGCTGCTGAGTGTGGCGGGCCTGGAAGTCAGGTTCGGCGACGATGCCCCCGCCGTCAGCAACGTCGAGCTGGTCGTACGCACCGGGCAGACCGTCGCCGTCGTCGGTGAATCGGGCTCAGGCAAATCAACGACCGCCGCCGCGATTCTCGGGCTGCTTGCGCCGGGCGGACGAATCACGACCGGCCGCATCATGTTCGACGGCATCGACATCACATCGGCCGATCCTCGCCGGCTTCGCTCGATTCGGGGGAGCAGCATCGGCTATGTGCCGCAGGACCCGACAACCAACCTCAACCCGGTGTGGAAGGTTGGCTTTCAGATCCGAGAGGCGTTGCGGGCGAACAATATCACTGATACGGGTCAGCGATTACTGCAACTGCTCCAAGAAGCCGGGATGCCGGATCCGCCGACTCAGGCCAGACGGTATCCGCATCAGCTGTCCGGTGGGATGTGTCAACGCGCGCTGATTGCGATCGGACTGGCCGGGCGGCCGCGCCTGCTGATCGCCGACGAACCGACGTCTGCGCTCGACGTCACTGTGCAGCGGCAGGTGCTCGACCATTTGCAGCATCTGGCCGCCGAGCTGGGTACGGCGGTGCTACTGATCACCCATGACCTTGCGCTGGCAGGCGAGCGCGCGGAGCAGGTTGTCGTCATGCACCGCGGCAGGGTAGTGGAAACCGGTGCAGCGCAATCGATCTTGGGTGATCCGCAACATCCGTATACTCGGCAACTGGTCGCGGCCGCACCGTCGGTGCATTTGGCCGGTGGGGCGAGGGCTCAACCGCGCAGTGGTGATGTGGCGCCGGTCGCAAAAGCCGACGCCAGCGGCCTCTTGATCGCCGCCGGGCTCTCCAAGATCTACCGTTCACCCCACGGCATGCCTTGGCGGAAAGCGGAATTCCGCGCTGTGGACGGTGTGTCGTTTCGGCTGCGTAAAGCGACCACGCTGGCGATCGTAGGCGAATCCGGATCCGGGAAATCCACCGTGGCACGCATGGCGCTGGGTCTGCTGCCACCGACGGCCGGCACGGTGACGTTCGACGGCCTCGACCTCGCCGCGCTGAACCGGCGCGAAACTCTCGCATTTCGGCGCCGAGTGCAGCCGGTCTTCCAAAACCCTTACAGCAGCCTGGATCCGATGTACACGGTGTTTCGGGCCGTCGAGGAACCGCTACACATTCACCGCGTCGGTGACCGCCGCGAGCGGCGGGCGGCGGTGCGGGAGTTGGTTGACCAGGTGGCGCTGCCAGCGTCGGTGCTTGATAGACGCCCCCACGAGTTGTCCGGCGGGCAGCGCCAGCGGGTCGCGATCGCGCGAGCGCTGGCGTTGCGGCCCGAGCTGCTGATTTGCGACGAGGCGGTCTCCGCGCTCGACGTCTTGGTGCAGGCCCAGATACTCGACTTGCTGGCCGAGCTGAAGGACGAGCTGGGGCTGAGCTATCTGTTCATCAGTCACGACTTGGCCGTCATCCGCCAGATCGCCGACGAGGTGCTGGTGATGCAAGCCGGCCGGGTGGTTGAGCATGCGCCCACCGGCGAGGTGTTCACCAGGCCGCAGCATGACTACACCCGCCAACTACTGGCGGCGATTCCGCGGCCGAGCAGCGGGTCCCCGCCAGGAGGTAAGCCGTATGGTCAGAGCTCGTGACCTCTGACCCACTGGCCCCGCTGATGGCGCTGCCCGGTGTCGTCGACGCCAGCGACCAAGCCCGCGATGCGCTCGGGCGAGCGCATCGCCACCGCGCAAACCTGCGGCGCTGGCCGGTGACTGCCGCCGAGGCGGCGCTGCGGGCGGCACGGGCGTCGGCGGTGCTCGACGGCGGGCTGAAACTGGATGAGCAGCTGGATGTCTCGTCGGTCAGCGACCCGGTCTTCGCCGGTGCGCTGCGCGTCGCGCAGGCACTGGAAGGTGGCGAGACCACACTTGTCGGCGTGTGGCAGCGGGCACCGCTACAGGCGCTGGCGCGACTGCACATGCTCGCCGCCGCCGACCGGGTCGACGAGAGCCAATTGGGTCGGCCCCGTGCCGATCCCGCCGTGGGGCCGCGCCTCGAGCTGCTCGCGAAGATCGTCGCCGGTGGTACTCACGCGCCCGCCCCGGTGATCGCCGCGGTCGCGCACGGCGAACTGTTGACCTTGACGCCGTTCGGCAGCGCGGACGGTGTGGTGGCGCGGGCGGTGTCGCGGCTGGTCACCATCGCCACCGGGCTGGACCCGCACGGGCTGGGGGTGCCGGAGGTCAGCTGGATGCGCCGTGCCGCCGACTACCGCGACGCGGCGCGCGGGTTCGCCGCCGGGACGCCTGAGGGGATGGCCGAGTGGTTGGTGCTGTGTTGCCGGGCCCTGCGCGCCGGCGCGCAGGAGGCGTTGTCGATCGCCGAATCGCTTACGGAATAGCTCGCTGAGTACGTTGCTGAAACGGCGGCGCGGTGAGTTGTCCAGACGAATAAAGCGGGCGACGATCCGAAGGGTTTCGGCGCGCCGCCCGCTAGCACGGGGACCCGGTTACCAAGCGTGCAACTGTGGGCTGCGTGGGTGGCCTCGGCGATCTTGCGACACGTCCGGGCTGCAACCCCACCCAAAGGGCCGTGGACACCGTTCGCTCTTCGCAATTACGCAGGCCCGCAACACTTCTGCCATCTTCGCGGCTGTGACTCCGCGTGGGTGCCGGGAACCATGCTGGGTTGCCCAGTTCGGGAGGTCGAACCTTCTCTTCCGGATCGATCTTGGCCTCACCGGGCTTCCGTGACTCCTTTGTACTCCGTGACCCCGGTCACATCAAGAGTTAATTGCCGTGAAAACGCTGAACTGATACCTGCCGGTTACCCGGAAAGTTTGCTGAAGTGTTGGCGGCGGCTACGGCGAGAAGCGGCGCAGCAGCGAATAAGTCAGCGCCCCGGCAGCCAGTGCGCTGACACCCACCGCGGCGGTCGTGGCGACGGCGGCTCCCGACGGCGCCGGGATACGGTCTCGCAGCGACACCGGCCGGGAAAACGCCAGCACCGGCCAGCCGCGGGCGGTCGCTTCCCGGCGCAGCGCGCGGTCGGGGTTGACCACACTTGGATGGCCCACGACTTCCAGCATCGGCAGGTCGGTAATCGAGTCGGAGTAGGCGTAGCAATGCTCCAGCGGGTAGCCCTCCCGCGCGGCCAACTCGCGAATCGCCTGCACTTTGCCTTCGCCGTAGCAGTAGAACCCGATCTCCCCGGTGTACTTGCCGTCCTCCACGACCATGCGAGTCGCCATCGCGTGAGTGGCGCCCAGCGCACGCGCGATCGGCGCCACCAGCTCCTCGCCGGATGCCGACACCACCACCACATCGCGGCCGCACAACTTGTGGCTGGCGATCAAGTCCGCGGCTTCGGCGAATACCAGCGGCGTCACGATGTCGTGCAGCGTCTCGCTGACGATGGACTTGACCTGCTCGGCATCCCAGCCGGTGCACATGTTGGTCAGATGAATCCGCATCCGGTCCATCTGGTCGTGATCGGCGCCGGACAGCAGGAACAGAAACTGGGCGTAACTGGACTTGAGCACGGCCCGCCGGTTGATCAGTCCCTGGTCGAAGAAGGGTTTGCTGAAGGCCAGCGTGCTGGACTTGGCGATGATGGTCTTATCGAGATCGAAGAACGCGGCGGTGCGACGGGTGGGACCGGTGGTTTGTGGCGATGTTTGCTGGTCAGCGGCCGGGCCCGGTACGGTCACCGCCCCAGCATAGGTCCAAGACGCGACGAATCGCGACGTGGTACCAAAAACAGCCGGTCAACCCCGAGTCGGGTTGCTCGCGAGGACAGCATGATCCAGCCGCAACGAAAAACAGCACTTGCGCCGCGAGATGCTGTCATGTGTATAGTAAGCAGTACTCGGCTTAGCCGAGGGTGTATCAGCCCGACCCCCCGGGGCTGATACACGACGACCCTCGCCTCCTCCCCCCCTGGCGGGGGTCGTCCCTTTTGTCGGGTGAGTTCTTCCCCGCGGCCCCACCGGTAACGATGTGCAAGCCGCCGAGTTGTGCACAGATCCGGCGTTGTCCACAGATCGTCGTTCGCGGCTGGCGGCGCCGCGTCGTGCCCGGGCACGGTAGGCCGATGAGCATCTCGACCGGCAGTGGCGGCGCGCGCGGAATCCTGGCCGCGTTAGCCGAAACCGCGTTGCGCGATGAAGTCGACCGCGTCGCCGCAGCCGTCGGCGTGCGCGTCGTGCATGTCGACAGCACAGCACCGATCAGCAGGAAAGCCTGGTCAGCGGCCGCGGCGGCGGTACTCGACGAAGCCGCCGCTGCCCGATGCGCGCGCACGGGGCTGCCGCGCCGCGCACACGTAATCGTGGTGACGGGTGGTGAACCGGCATCCACGACATGGGCCGCGGCCGTCGAGGTGGGTGCCGGGCATGTGCTCAAGTTGCCTGCCCAAGAACGCGCTCTGGTCCGCGAGTTCGCTGACGCCGGCGAATCCGCGCGCGACGAGCGCGCCCGCGGCGAGGTCGTGGCGGTGATCGGCGGGCGTGGCGGGGCGGGTGCGTCTCTGTTCGCGGCCGCATTGGCACATGTCGCCACCGATTCGTTGCTGGTCGATCTCGATCCCTGGGGTGGTGGCATCGACTTGTTGGTGGGCTGCGAAACCGCCCCCGGTGTGCGCTGGCCCGACCTGGCGTTGCAGGGCGGGCGGCTGAATTGGTCGGCAGTGCGCGGGGCGCTGCCCCGACACCGCGGTATTTGCCTGCTATCGGGCACTCGGCGCGGATACGAATTGGACGCCTCGGCAGTGGACGCCGTCGTCGATGCCGGCCGGCGCGGCGGGGCGACCGTGATTTGCGACCTTCCGCGCCGCCTGACCGACGCCGCTCTAACTGCCTTGGACACAGCGGATCTCGTCGTTGTGCTGAGCCCGTGTGATGTGCGGGCGTGCGCGGCCACCGCAACGATCGCCTCGGTGCTCACCGGCATCAACCCCAACGTCGGACTGGTCGTTCGCGGACCGTCGCCGGGCGGGCTGCGCGCCGAGGAGGTGGCCGCGATCGCCGCCGTGCCGCTACTGGCGTCGATGAAGCCGTATCCGCGGCTGGCCGAGCGACTCGAACACGGCGGCCTGCGGTTAGCGCGCCGCTCTGCGCTGGCAGCGGCGGCTCGGCAGGTCCTGGCAGTACTGCCGGCGCGCCTCACGGACAACCCGGAAAACAGGGCAGCATGACAGGTTCACTGATCGACCGGGTGCGTGAGCGGCTGGCGACCGAATCCGCTCCGCTGCGCCCCACGGTGGTGGCCGACGCGATCCGCGCTGAATCGGGCGGGGTGCTCGGCGATACCGAGCTGCTGAGCAATCTGCGGGTACTGCAAACCGAGCTGACTGGTGCGGGGATCCTCGAGCCGTTGTTGTGCGCGGACGGCACCACCGACGTTCTGGTCACCGCGCCGGATGTGGTGTGGGTTGACGACGGAAATGGTCTGCGGCGCACTGACCTCCGGTTCACCGACGAAGCCGCGGTGCGGCGCTTGGCGCAGCGGTTGGCGCTGGCTGCGGGCCGCCGTCTCGACGACGCGCAACCGTGGGTGGACGGTCAGCTGACCGGGGTCGGCGCCGGCGGCTTCGCGGTGCGGCTGCACGCCGTGCTGCCACCGGTCGCCGCCGGCGGCACCTGCCTGTCGTTGCGGGTGCTTCGACCGGCCACCCAGGATTTGCCCGCGCTGATCGCCGCCGGCGCCATCGCGCCCACGGCCGCCGCGCTGCTCGCTGACATTCTCGGCGCCCGGTTGGCGTTCTTGGTGTCCGGCGGCACCGGAGCCGGCAAGACGACGCTGCTGTCGGCGATGCTGACCGCTGTGGCGCCCGACGAGCGGATTGTCTGCGTCGAGGATGCTGCTGAGCTGGCGCCACCGCATCCGCATCTGGTCAGGCTGGTCGCGCGCTGCGCCAACGTCGAAGGGGTTGGCGAAGTCACTGTGCGCCAACTTGTTCGGCAAGCACTGCGGATGCGGCCGGACCGCATTGTCGTCGGAGAGGTCCGCGGCGCCGAAGTTGTCGATCTACTGGCAGCGCTGAACACCGGTCACGACGGTGGTGCGGGCACCGTGCATGCCAACAATCCGGGCGAGGTCCCGGCTCGCCTGGAGGCGTTGGGCGCTCTGGGTGGACTGGATCGCGCTGCGCTGCATAGTCAACTCGCCGCGGCGGTTCAGGTGCTGTTGCATGTTGTCCGCGATCGAGCCGGGCGGCGTCGACTCAGCGAGATCGCCGTGCTACGTCAAGCCGACGGAAAGGTCGGCGCGGTTACGGTGTGGCACGCCGATTATGGACTGACTGAGGAAGTCGCCGGCTTGCGCCGGCTGGTGCAGAGCCGGACGCCGAGATGACGGCATCCGCGGCGGCGCTCGCGTTGTCAGCAGCCGTGGTCGTATCGCCGGCGTCGCCGCGTCGACGACTCGCTCGCGTTGACGGGGGCGGGGTTGGGTTGTCACCGCGTGCCGCCGGATGGGGCGGCGTGTGTGCTGTGCTGGCCGCTGCCGTATTGCTTCCGCCGACAACGGTTCTCGCCGCCGCCGCGCTCGCCGCGACGGTGGGTTTGCGCTACCGTCGTCGTCGCCGCAGCCGTCGGGGGATCGCTGAGAGCCGGCAGCTGGAAACCGCGATCGATGTGTTGGTGGGCGAACTGCGGGTCGGTGCCCACCCTGCGCAGGCGTTCGCCGTTGCGGCAGACGAAACAGCCGGCCCGGTTGCGGAGTCATGCCATGCAGTGGCGGCGCGTGCGCGATTGGGTGCCGACGTCACCGCCGGATTGCGCTGCGTCGCTGAGACCTCGGCGCTGCCGGCGGAATGGGACCGGCTTGCGGTGTGCTGGCAACTGGCATCCGAACACGGTCTGGCAATGTCCACCCTGATGCGCGCCGCTCAACGCGATATCGTTGAGCGGCAACGGTTCTTAGGACACGTGACGTCGGCGATGGCCGGCGCGCGTGCCACAGCGGCCATCCTGGCCGGGCTGCCGCTGCTGTCGGTGTTGTTCGGTCAACTCATCGGGGCCGACCCGGTCGCATTCCTGTCGGCCGGGCACGCCGGCGGTTGGCTGCTGGTGGTCGGGGTGATGCTGATCTGCGGTGGACTGCTCTGGTCGGACCGCATCACCGATCGCGCAGCAAGATGAGCACCGCTGCGCTGCTGCTGGCCGCCGCTCTGTTGAGTGGCGCCCGGCCGTCGAGGGTGAGAGCGCGGGCCGGGATGGCGGCCGGCGGGTCTACCACCCCGCGGCGGTCGGCGCGTGGCCCGGATCCGCTGGCCGTCGCCTCCAGCCTGGATGTGCTGGCGGTGTGCCTGGCGGCGGGCATGGCAGTGTCGGTTGCCGTGGCGGCGACTGCGCCATCGGCGCCACCGCAGTTGGCCCGGGTGCTGCGGCGTGCCGCCGATCTGCTGGCGCTGGGTGCCGAGCCTGCCGTCGCCTGGTCGGCCCCGCCGGGCCTGCCGCCCGGTTCCCTCGACCCGCAGACCGATGCGCTGCTGCGGCTGGCGCGGCGATCTTCAACCTCGGGAGTGGCGCTGGCCGAGGCGGTGGCCGCCCTTGCCGCGCAGTGTCGCCAGGATGCTGCGCACATGGCCGCGGCGACTGCCGAGCGTGCCGCGGTGCTGATCGCCGGTCCGCTCGGGCTGTGCTTCCTGCCCGCGTTCGTGTGCCTGGGAATTGTTCCGGTAGTGGCCGGACTGGCCGGCGACTTGTTGCAGTCCGGCTTGCTGTGAGAGCGCGGGCGAGCTCTAAAGGTGCTGAAGGAGGAGGGACATATGTTATTTGCCAACATGTTTCGCGAGCTACGAGCTCGTGCGGCCCTGCTGGCGGTCGACGAGGCCGGCATGTCCACGGTCGAGTACGCGATCGGGACGATCGCGGCGGCGGCGTTCGCTGCGATCCTCTACACGGTGGTGACCGGCGACTCGATCGTCACGGCGTTGACCAACATCATCGCACGCGCGCTCAACACCAAGGTCTAGTCGACGATGTCGGCGCCAGCACCGTGGAGGCAGCGGTGGGCGTCGTCACGCTGGTCGCCGTACTGGTGGTATGCCTGGCCGGGATCACCGCGGTGTCGATGCAGGTCCGCTGCATCGACGCCGCCCGCGAGGCTGCCCGATTGGCCGCACGTGGTGACGACCGGTCGGCGGCTGCCACCGCCCGCGGTATCGCGCCCGATGGTGCCCTGGTGCAGCTGCGGCGGGACGGCGAGTTCATCGTCGCGACGGTTACCGCCCGGTCGAGTCTGCTGCCGACGCTGGGAATCACGGCGACCGGTGTCTCGGCGGTGGAGCCGTCGCGGTGAGCGCGGATCGGCAACCGTGGTCGCGGTCGCGATGGTCGCGGTTCTGCTGTCCGTCACCGGCGCCAGCGCGTATCTGGGCTCCGCGGTGGTAGCGCGCCACCAGGCCCAGGCGGCGGCCGATCTGGCCGCGCTGGCCGCTGCGGCGCGGCTGGCCGCCGGACCTGGGACAGCGTGTGGGCAGGCAGAAGTAATAGCCCGGAGGATGCGGGCGAGCACCACTGGGTGTGCAGTAGACGACCTGGACGTCGTCGTCACTACCGAGGTACGCCTTGCGATCGGCCGATCGCATCGCGCGCAGGCTGCCGCCCGTGCAGGCCCGGTCGACGTGGTTCAGTCGTCGTTTCGATCCTGGTCTGGCAGTCCCGCGGCGACGAGTTCGGTCGCCGTGGGCAACCGCAGTGAGACCAGCCCGGCGAACGTTTCTTGCTCGACTTCCACCCTGTTGACCGTTACATGCACCGGGATCCAGCCGCCGTCATGGGCCGGCATGCGCAACACCCCGCTGGTAGCACCACCGGCGAACTCCGCGGTCATGGCCGCCATCCGCGCCTCGTCGCTGGGATGCATCCGCGGCGCGTCGGCCGCAATACGCCGCCAGTCATAGAACGGGCACGGGTCGTCGAGCCATTTCAGCAGGGTCCAGCTGGACGGATCGAACAACGCCCGATGCACCCCCGGCTGCGCTAACCCGTGCAGGATCCGCTGCGCGAGCCGGTCGGCCGGCTGCGCCGGGTCGGCGGGTTCGGCGCGCCAATTCATCCCTCGTGCGATCACGTGGTCGCGGCCATCTGGCCCTGGCTCGAGTCCATTGCGCGCGACGAAGCTCACCCGGATGTGGTTGCCTTGCCAATCGGTGCTGTCCCAGGTGTCGCAGACGGTGTGCCCTGGTTGCGACTTGACCGCCGCCGCCAGCGCCTTGCCTTCATTGGGCTTGAGATCACCCGACGGCCAGCTGTCGGCGAACGCCCGGCCCTCAGGATCCTCGACATCGGGATTCCTGCCGGTGTTGGCCAGCGACTCCGGCGTATCGGTGGCCACTCCACGGGTCATGTCCCATTTCAGCGGGCCCGGGATCGGCCGCTCCGGCGGTTCAGCCTCCGCCGGCCCGCTCCAGATGTGCACACCATGCATGCAGCCGTCGGACATCAACACCGGCTCGGTGCGGATCACTCGGCGACTCTTCGGTGTGATGCTGACCAGGCTCTGGCCGTTTTGCAGCGACTCGGCGATTGCGGTCTGGATGGCGGCAAGGTTCGGATTACGGCGCAGGAACACCGAAATTGGAACCAGGTTTCTCAATTGGCGGCCCAGCGCTACCACAGCCGGTTCCTCACCCAGCGTTTCCACGAGCAACCAGTCGCGGGCCATAGTTCGATATTCTACCGATTGGGCCGCGGATATCTCGTTGCGTCCCTGACTAATCCGACGGAATTGGGTGGCGGTGACCCTGAGGATGCCGTTGCGGCGTCAGTAGGTGACTTGCACAGGTCAGCGCAGGCGGGTATTTTGCCTGTGCGCCCACAGAGATTGCGGACGGATTGCGCTGTCCGACCGTCAGCGCGCTGTTTTGTAATTTCGGCATGTGCGTGTTTCTTCAGCAGCGAGGGAATGCGTTCTCATGGCGGCTGCCACGACAGACACGTGGAAGTCGACCGTCGAGGGGTCGGTCGTCACCGGTATGTCTCGCCCTCGTGAGCCAGCACTGTGAGCACCAAGCGCAGCACGCGCACAGCCCCGGCTTTGTCGAGTGGTTCGTTACCGCTGCCGCATTTCGGTGACTGAACACAGGACGGACATCCCGACGGGCATTCGCACGCCTCGATAGCGGCGGCGGTGGCACCCAGCCAGGTGCTCACCCGGCGGAAACCCTGCTCAGCAAAGCCCGCTCCGCCCGGGTAACCGTCGTAGACGAAAACACTGGGCAGCCCGTCAGGCTCGGGACCCGTCGCGGTGGACAAGCCGCCGATATCGCCGCGGTCGCAGCTGGCCACCAGCGGCAGCAGCCCGATCGCGGCATGTTCGGCGGCGTGTAACGATCCGGGTATCTGCGGCGTGTCAATCCCGTTGCGATACAGAGCCTCCGGCGTGATGGTGTACATCACCGCGGTGGTGGCCAGGGTATGCGCCGGCATATCCAGCTCGATGAAGTCGATGACCTCCCCGCTCAGCCGACGGCGCAAGTAGCCGATGACTTGACTGGTGACGCTGACGGGCACCAGACCCAGCGTGACCGACCCGAATGCCCGGCGTTCACCAACTCCGGTGACCGTAATGTCGGTGAATTCCCTTGCGAACGTGGCGTAACCGGGATCTTCGGCGTGAACGAAAGCCACGCCGTCTTCGAAGTGCAGCGAGTCGACAACGTAACTCTCGCCTTGGTGCAGGTATACCGCCCCGGGGTGCACCGAAGCGGCGGCCTGGCCGACACCGGCAGTGCCCAACAACCGTCCGGTTTCGCTCTCCACGATGACGACCTGACCGCCCGTCGGGCCCCGAATGTCCACGGCCGGATGCGGATTCAGGCCCGGCGCCGGGTAGTACCTGCCCGATCGTCGTCGTAGCAGCCCGTCGTCGACCAACGCCTCAGCGACCTGCTCGGCGCCCAACTCCCGGAGCTCGGCGTCTTCCAGCGGCAATTCGGTTGCAGCACACAAGAGTTGCGGACCGAGGATATACGGGTTGGCCGGATCGATCACCACCCGCTCGATCGGCCTGTCCAGCAGCGCGGCGGGGTGATGCACCAGATAGGTGTCCAGCGGGTCGTCACGGGCGATCAGCAAGACCAGCGCTCCCTGACCGCGTCGCCCAGATCGCCCGGCCTGCTGCCAAAACGACGTGACCGTCCCCGGAAAGCCGGCCAGCACCACCGCATCGAGCCCGGCGATATCGACACCCAACTCCAGCGCGTTGGTGGTCGCCAGGCCTCGGAGCTGCCCGTCGACCAGCGCGCGTTCGAGCGCGCGGCGGTCCTCGGGCAGATAACCCGCCCGATAAGACGCCACCGTCTCGGTCAGTTCCGGGGCGATGTCCTCCAGCCGCGCTCGGGTTGCCAGCGCGGTCAATTCGGCGCCGCGACGCGATCGGACAAAGGTCAGGGTGCGCGCGCCTTCGGCGACCAGGTCGGCCATCACCCGCGCCGCCTCGCTGCCGGCGGACCGACGTACCGGGGCGCCGTTTTCGCCGACGAGGTCGGTGCGCAGGGCCGGCTCCCACAACGCCACCGTGCGAGCGCCCTGTGGCGAGCCGTCCTCGGTGATCTCCTCGACCGGGTGGCCGATGAGTTCGGCAGCGGTTGCGCCGGGCGCCGCGGTTGTCGCGCTGGCGAAGATGACAGTGGGTAGCAAAGAGGGGGTGGCCTGGTTCGTCGAATAGCGTGCACACAACCGCAGCAGACGACGCAGGACCATCGCCACGTTCGATCCGAAAACACCTCGGTAGTAATGACATTCGTCGACAACGAGGAAGCGAAGGCCACGCAGAAAGACCGCCCACCGGGCATGGTTGCGTAGCAGTGCCAGGTGGACCATGTCGGGGTTGGAGAACAGCCACCGTGAGCGCTCGCGGGCGAAGCGCCGCACCTCGGCCGGACTATCGCCGTCGTAGGCCGTGGGCGCGACGTCACCCAGCCGGGGTATCGCCGCGGTGAGCTCGTGGGCGGCCCGCAACTGGTCGTGGCCAAGCGCTTTCGTCGGCGAAAGATACAGCGCTCGGGCCCGCGGATCGTTCGCCAGCGCGTTGAGGATAGGAAGTTGATAGGCCAGCGATTTCCCCGACGCCGTGCCGGTGCTGATCACCACATGACGGCCGGCATGGGCCAGATCTGCCGCGTCAACCTGATGTGCCCATGGCGAACTGATTCCGCGATCGGTGAATGCGCGCACCACGTCGGGCGCGGCCCATGCCGGCCACGGACGACGGCGGCCATGCCGGGGTGGGAGCTCGGCAACATGCCGCAGCGGCTGTTCTCCCGGTTCGCTGCCGGCAACCGCGGCGGCGAGCAGTTCGCTGCCGAACGTCACGATGTTTCCGCACCTCCTAAGGCCAGCTGAATGCCGACAACCTCACCCCACGGCGTGGCTGCGGCCAGGGATTTCGGCTTCGCACCTGAATTGTTTACCTCTTGGTAGCTGAATTGATCACCTGAGGCTGTCGCAGAAGCGATGAACATGATTGACTATTTGCGGTCGCAGCTTCTGTGTTCGTGTAAAAGCTTTCGCAGGATCGACGTTGCGGGCGCGAGTTCCTGCGAGGTTGTAGGTCGGGTGAAGTTCCGGCGACTCGGCAAGGTATAGCGGTCGGAACGGGCCCGGGGCACCGAAAGGCGGTGCACCGCACCCGAGAAGTAAAGGAAAGATCAAGAAATGCCACAGGGAACTGTGAAGTGGTTCAACGCGGAGAAGGGATTCGGCTTCATCGCCCCCGAGGACGGTTCGGCCGACGTGTTTGTCCACTACACGGAGATCCAGGGGTCCGGCTTCCGCACCCTCGAAGAGAACCAGCGGGTCGAATTCGAAGTCGGCCAAAGCCCCAAGGGTCCCCAGGCCACTGGCGTTCGCTCTATCTGAGCAGCCAACGACGACAACCCCCCCGCACGGCTCGGAGTTACCGGGTTCGTGCGGGGGTTTTCGTTTCGGTCAGCTCCCCGGCGCGCCGTGTCACCGCACGCATCGTCACGCAGGTTTGATGGCTCGGCTCCTCCTCGCGCCGCGTTGCGGCGCGCATCGTCGCCGGGCGCGGCCTGATGGTCCGTCTCCTTCTCACGCCGCGTCGCGGCGCTCGTCGTCGCCGGACGGCTTACTGTCGGTGACGTGAGCCAGCTGTCCTTCTTCTCGGCGGAGTCGGTGCCGCCTGCGGTCGGCGACCTCACCGGCGTGCTGGCAGCCGCGGGCCAGATCGTGACCGTCGGCAGCGGGGCCAGGCTGTCGGTAGTCGTGGACCAGCCCTGGCGGGCTGAGGCGCTGGCCGAGATGATCGACGAGGCCGGTTTGATGGCCGAAATCACCCAGACCGACGAGAACACGCCGCTGGTGCGCACCGCGGTCGACGTCAGGCTGCGTTCCATCGCCGGCGAATGGACCCGCGGCGCGGTGAAGACCGTTCCGCCGTTGTGGTTGCCCGGGCCGCGCGAGCTGCGGGCCTGGATATTGGCGGCCGGCACCCCGGAAGCCGACCGTTATCTGCTCGGACTGGACCCGCACGCACCTGACACCCATTCGCCGCTGGCGTCGGCGCTGATGCGGGTCGGGATAGCCCCGACCCTGATCGGCACTCGCGGGACGCGGCCGGCGCTGCGGATCAGCGGCCGGCGCAGGCTATCGCGCCTGGTAGAAAGCGTCGGGGAACCGCCAGACTGCACAGCTGCGTTGCCCTACTGGCCGCACGTTTAGCGGCGATTGGACCGGCCTTTCGCGGGGGGTCGGTTTGCGTCGGCCCATCCCGGGTGCCACATTGTCAGGTGTCCGCAGGGCCGAACGGCACCGCCAGAGGCTTGGGACGAAGAGGAAAGTGAGCGTAACCGCAGGTGGCTGAAGCCGACGGGGCTGGCCCGGTAAACGGGCCTGTAAACGGGCCTGTAAACGGGCCTGTAAACGGGCGAGGTAACGGAACCACGCGGCGACTCGTTATCGTCGAGTCGCCGACGAAGGCGCGCAAATTGGCCGGCTACCTGGGCTCCAGCTACATCGTCGAGTCCTCGCGAGGCCACATCCGCGACCTGCCGCGCGCTGCTGCCGACGTGCCCGCCAAGTACAAGTCACAGCCGTGGGCCCGCCTCGGGGTCAACGTCGACGCCGACTTCGAGCCGCTCTACATCATCAGCCCGGAGAAGAAGAGCACCGTCAGCGAGCTCAAGGGCCTGCTCAAAGACGTCGACGAGCTCTACCTGGCCACAGATGGTGACCGCGAGGGCGAAGCCATCGCCTGGCACCTGCTGGAAACACTGAAGCCGAACATCCCGGTCAAGCGGATGGTCTTCCACGAGATCACCGAACCGGCGATCCGCGCGGCCGCCGAACATCCCCGCGAGCTGGACATCGACCTGGTTGACGCCCAGGAAACCCGCCGCATTCTGGACCGGCTCTACGGCTACGAGGTCAGCCCCGTGCTGTGGAAGAAGGTCGCGCCCAAGCTGTCGGCGGGCCGGGTCCAGTCGGTGGCCACTCGCATCATCGTGCAGCGTGAACGCGACCGGATGGCGTTCCGCAGCGCGTCGTATTGGGACATCGTTGCCCAGCTCGACGCCAGTGTCTCCGATCCGCAAGCCCAGCCGCCCACCTTCACCGCCCGGTTGGCAGGCGTCGACGGCCTGAGGGTCGCCAGCGGCCGCGATTTCGACTCGCTGGGCCAGCTGCGTAAGGCAGACGAGGTTGTGATCCTGGATGAGGCCAGCGCGACCGAGCTGGCCAGAGGACTACAGGGCGCGCAGCTCTCGGTGACCTCGGCAGAGGAGAAGCCCTATACCCGGCGTCCGTATGCGCCGTTCATGACGTCGACGCTGCAGCAGGAGGCCGGTCGCAAGCTGCGGTTCTCCTCCGAGCGCACGATGAGCATCGCGCAGCGCCTTTACGAAAACGGCTACATCACTTATATGCGGACCGACTCGACGACGCTGTCGGAGTCGGCGATCACCGCGGCGCGCAACCAGGCGCGTCAGCTCTACGGCGAGGAGTACGTCTCGCCGTCGCCGCGCCAGTACACCCGCAAGGTGAAGAACGCCCAGGAGGCGCACGAGGCGATCCGGCCCGCCGGTGAGACGTTCGCGACCCCGGACGGGGTGCGTCGTGAGCTTGACGGCGACGAATTCCGGCTCTACGAGCTGATCTGGCAGCGCACGGTGGCCTCACAGATGGCCGATGCGCGCGGAACCACGCTGAGCCTGCGGATCGCCGGCACCGCCGGTGGTCCCGCGGGAGAGCGGGAAGTGGTGTTCTCCGCGAGCGGGCGCACCATCACCTTCGCGGGCTTCCTCAAGGCCTACGTGGAGACGGTGGACGAGCTGGCCGGTGGCGAGGCCGACGACGCCGAGCGCCGGCTGCCGCACCTGACGGAAGGCCAGCGGCTGGCGGCCCTCGAGCTCACCCCCGACGGCCACTCCACCAACCCGCCGGCGCGCTACACCGAGGCTTCGCTGGTCAAGGCACTCGAAGAGCTGGGCATCGGCCGCCCGTCGACGTACTCGTCGATCATTAAGACCATCCAGGACCGCGGCTACGTGTACAAGAAGGGCAGCGCGTTGGTGCCCTCGTGGGTCGCGTTCGCCGTCACCGGTCTGCTGGAACAGCATTTCGGCCGGCTGGTCGACTACGGCTTCACCGCGGCGATGGAAGACGAGCTCGACGCGATCGCGTCCGGCCAGGAGCGCCGCACCAACTGGCTGAACAACTTTTACTTCGGCGGCGACCACGGCGTGGACGACTCGGTGGCCCGCTCCGGCGGCCTGAAAAAGCTGGTCGGCGTCAACCTCGAAGGGATCGACGCGCGAGAAGTCAACTCCATCAAAGTGTTTGACGATGCCGAAGGCCGCACTATCTATGTGCGGGTGGGCAAGAACGGGCCCTATCTGGAACGGATGGTGCTCGGCGACGACGGCGAGCTGAAACCGCAGCGGGCCAACCTCAACGACGGCCTCACCCCCGACGAGCTGACTTTGGAAGTGGCTGAACAGCTTTTCGCCACACCGCAGGAGGGTCGGACGCTCGGGGTGGACCCGCATACCGGTCACGAGATCGTCGCCAAAGACGGTCGCTACGGGCCGTATGTCACCGAGATCCTGCCGGAGCCACCGGATGACGCCGACGGTGTCGGGGCCAAAAAGGGCAAGAAACCCACCGGCCCCAAGCCCCGAACCGGTTCGCTGTTGCGCAGCATGGACCTGCAGACTGTCACGCTGGAAGACGCACTGAAACTTCTGTCACTGCCCCGAGTCGTCGGTGTCGATCCCGACTCTGGTGAGGAGATCACCGCGCAAAACGGGCGTTACGGCCCATACTTGAAGCGCGGCAGCGACTCTCGGTCGCTGGCCACCGAAGAGCAGATGTTCGAGATCACGCTCGATGATGCGTTGAAGCTCTACGCGGAGCCCAAACGTCGTGGTCGGCAGGGCGCCGCGGCTCCGCCGCTGCGTGAGCTGGGCAATGACCCGGCGTCGGGCAAGCCGATGGTGATCAAGGACGGTCGATTCGGTCCGTACGTCACCGACGGCGAGACCAACGCCAGCCTGCGCAAGGGTGACGACGTCTTGTCGATCACCGACGAGCGGGCCGCGGAGTTGCTGGCCGACCGGCGTGCCCGGGGGCCGGTGAAGCGCACGGCCAAGAAGACCGCCCGCAAGAAGCCGGCCAAGAAAGCCGTCAAGCGCAGCTAGCAGGCGCCGTGGGCGGCCGAAAACGCGAGCTCAGGCGGCGCAGGTGACTTTTTTCCGCCCTTTTGCTTAAAAAGGGGTGATTCTCAGCGACTTCTCAGGTACAGTAGCCCTACGTCGCTGTGAACCGGTCACGGTGGCATCTAGGAGAGCTCATGCGATCCGCTGTCCGATACTGCATCACCGCTGGTGCTGCGCTCGGGGGCGTCAGCATCATCATCGCCGCCCCCGCGGCCCCGCCGCTGCACGACATCCAGGTGCCTGCGGTGCAGCTCTCCGGGAACACGCACGAGAATCCGGACGCGAACAGCCCGTCGGTCGAGGACTTACTGCAGGTCATGTACGGCCTGGAAAGCCCGATTGTGGTGCAGAACATCATCGAGTCCGGCGCCGGATCCCTCAGCGGCGACCAGGCGGCCAATGTGCCGGGTCTGAGTGATCTGCTGAACCTCGGCAACGAGCCGGCCGGGAGCCAGCCCGGGAAATCGTTTGTGGACGTCCGCCCGATGACACCGGGTGAGCTCACCGCAGCACCGGCTCCGCCGCCACCGCCGGGCAGCTAACCGCTGACTTCGCTGGAAAGCTCTTCGGGCGCTGCCAGGTTCAGCGGTCGAGCAAGCTGAGTGGGCGCGTTGCGTCCGCGCAGCGCGACGACCTCGGCGACATCCCAGCACAACGCCTCGGCGTCCAGGGCGCCGCTGACCGCGACCGCCGAGGCCAGCACATGGCCTTCTTCGAGCTTGGCCAGCTCGGTGAGCCGGGCGGCCTCGTTGACCGGGTCGCCGATCACCGTGTACTCGAAACGGGCCTGCGCGCCGATGTGGCCGGCGATGGCCCGCCCAGCAGACACCCCGATGCCGAACTCCGCGGTGCCGATCACCGGGAGCAGCTCGTCGTGCAGTTCACGGGCTGCTGCCAGTGCGCCACCGGACGCGTCCGGATGCTCGATCGGGGCCCCGAAGATGGCCAGCGCGGCATCACCCTGGAATTTGTTGACGAACCCGCCGTGCCGGCCCACGGTATCGACCACCACCCGGAAGAACTCGTTGAGCAGGATGACCACCTCGGCAGGGGGCCGGGTCGCCGCGAGCTGGGTCGAGCCCACCAAATCGACGAACAGCACCGCGACATCGCGCTCCTGACCGCCGAGTTCGGTGCCACGCTCCAGCGCGCGACGGGCAACGTCTTCACCCACGTAACGGCCGAACAGGTCCCGCAGCCGTTGCCGTTCGGACAGGTCGCGGACCATGTCGTTGAAGCCGGCCTGCAGCAGGCCCAGCTCACTGGCGTCGTAAATCTGCATGTGCGCGTTGTAATTTCCGCGCTGTACCTCACCCAGCGCCCAGCGCAGCTGGCGCAGCGGGTCGGCGATCGACATGGCGACCAGGAGCGTGCTGGCCAGCCCGATGCCCAACGCCAGCAGCGCCAGCAAAAGTATCGGGTTCAGCAGCTTCTCCGGTGGCCCATGCAGGTACGAGGCCTTGTCGGCGACCACAGCCAGCACGATCGCCAGCAGCGGCACCCCGGTCGACAGCGCCCAGGCGAGCATCTGGCGTCCGATGACACCGGAAGCGCGGATGTTCTCCGGCAGCCCGCCACGCAGCGCGGCAACGGCCACCGGGCGCAGCACCCGCTCGGACTGCAGGTAGCCGATGATCGCGGTGGCGGTGGCACCCAGGGCAGTGGCGACCGCCACCACCGGCGCCGCATGCTTGGCCACCGGCCAGCTGGCGACGATGAACACCACGCCGCCGATCAGCCAGGACGCCAAGTTGATCACCGTGCGGTAGAACGGTGTCCGCAGCGCGCGGCTGCGGGCCAGCTCGGTGGCGGCCGGGTCGGTATCGGTGAGCAGACCGTCGCGGCGCTGCCACCGGAACACCGGTACCAGCAGCCGCACGCTGATCGAGAATCCGACCAGGAACAGGACGACGATCGATCCGGCGAAGATAGCCAAGTTGGGGGTCGGCAGATCCTGTAGTTCGATGCGGTCTTCGGGTGGCAGCCCGTACCGCAGGAAGCCCAGCACCAGTAGTGCGCCGATGATGTCAGCCTGCAGTTGGCTCAGCGAGAACACCGGCCACGGCGTGCGCACCAGCCATTGGACGAATCCGCTGATCCGCCCGGGAAGTGCCGCCGCCGTGCCCACCAACCCACCGTATCGGTCGTCGGGGACGAAAAAGTAGCCAAAACGTTCCGTGTAGAGCTGCTTGTGTTTCCGGGCGGTCAGCGGTGGCCAGTACTGTTGCCGGTGATGTCGCGGGTATTCGCACGGCTGGTTGGCCAGGAGTCGGTCGAAGCCGATTTGGTGGCCGCCGCGGAGGCGGCCCGCGGTGATTCGACTCACACCGCGGCGATGACGCATGCCTGGCTGATCACCGGGCCGCCCGGCTCGGGGCGTTCGGTGGCGGCGTTGTGTTTTGCGGCCGCGTTGCAATGCACCTCCGCCGGCGTGCCCGGCTGTGGCGAATGCCGTGCCTGCACGACGACGATGGCGGGCACGCACGCGGACGTGCGCCGGGTCATCCCGGAGGGTCTGTCCATCGGGGTCGACGAGATGCGCGCGATCGTCCAGGTCGCGTCTCGCCGGCCGAGCACGGGACGCTGGCAGATTGTCGTGATCGAGGACGCCGATCGGCTGACCGAAGGCGCGGCCAATGCCTTGCTCAAAGTTGTGGAGGAGCCGCCGCCGTCGACGGTCTTTCTGCTGTGCGCGCCGTCGGTGGATCCTGAGGACATCGCGCTCACGCTGCGGTCCCGCTGCCGGCATATCGCGCTGGTGACTCCCTCGCCGGCCGCCATTGCCCAGGTGTTGATCGACGGCGACGCGCTGACGGCTGAGACCGCCAACTGGGCGGCGTCGGTCAGCGGTGGCCATGTGGGCCGGGCGCGGCGGCTGGCCACCGACCCGGAGGCGCGCCAGCGGCGGCTGCAGGCTCTGGGGCTGGCCCGCGATGCGGCCACCCGATCGAAGGCCTACGGTGCCGCCGAGGCGCTGGTGGCCGCCGCCGAGGCTGAGGCTGCGGTGCTGACCGCCGGGCGCGACGAGGCCGAAACCGAGGAGCTGCGCACCGCGCTGGGCGCGGGAGGCACCGGTAAGGGCACTGCCGGTGCGTTACGCGGCGCCACCGGCGCGATCAAAGACCTTGAGCGACGGCAGAAGTCGCGTCAGACCCGGGCATCGAGGGATGCCTTGGACCGCGCGCTGATCGACCTGGCGACGTACTTCCGGGACGCGCTGTTGGTGGCCGCCGACGCCGGGGCCGTGCGGCGCAACCACCCCGACATGGCGGAGCCCATCGCGGCGATGGCCGCACACGCCGCACCCGAGCGGTTGCTGCGCTGCATCGAAGCTGTGCTGGAATGCCGCGAAGCGCTGGCGATCAACGTCAAGCCCAAGTTCGCCGTCGACGCCATGGTCGCCACGATCGGCCAGGCCCTGCGCGACTGAAGTTTGGGTGGGCCAGTCGCGCTGCCGTAGACTCGTGCCGCCCGCAGGGCACGCCACCTTAGCTCAGTCGGCAGAGCGGCTCACTCGTAATGAGCAGGTCAGGAGTTCGATTCTCCTAGGTGGCTCGACCTACTTGGGCATCACATAGCCCACCGGCCCGGCAGCGATGCACACCGCAAGCGCGGCTGTGTCGGCGCGCACGGTGATCGCATTGCCCGCACCGGGCAGCCTGACGTAGACGCGGTTGAGCCCGGGATGCACGGAAGCCTTTATGTCGGGCCCCTGCGACAGCGACAGCGTCATCGAGCCGTCGCTGTTGGCCAGGTAGTTGAGCTCGACGGTCCAATCCGTCGGCAGCAGTGGGCCGTCGAGACCTAGCCGCACCGGTCTGTCCGGCTGCACGAAGTAGCCGCACTGCGGCACCGGGCCCGCCACGATTGCGCGTACCCAGGTCACCTGTGCGTCGGATAATCGACCCGAGCTGTCCAGCACGCGTAAATGCGTTGTCGCCGAGGCGAATTCCGGGCGGTCACGCAGCAACGCAAACAGGTGGCTGGCCAGGTTCTCCGGCCAGGCCACTCGACCCAACACCAGCGGATCGACCTCCTGATCCAGCAACGGCGCGTTCGACGCCGCGTGCGCGGCGGCCAGATCCCGGCGGGCATTCTGCAGATAGGGAACAACGGGGTTGTCGCGCCACGAGGTCAGGAACGTCGCCGTCGAATACCAACTGCTGGCCACGAACAACACCGCCACCGCGGTTGTCAGCACAGCACGGCGCGCTCGACGCGTCCAGCCAGTGCGACGACGGGCGGTTGGGTGCGCAGAACCCGACCGCGGCCAGCAGCGCGAGCACCACGACGAGATCGGGGAAGTAACGCAACGTCTGGGCCAGCTCGAGCGCGGTGAAACGCGACGAGCGCATCAGGTAGATCGGCACCTGGCAGGCGACCACGTAGCCGGCCGCGGTCAGCCACACCGGCACAATGCCCTTCTTGCGGACCAGCGATAAACCCAGTGCCGCGGCCAGCACCAACCAGCCCAGCACCCTGGCCACCATCGGCGGGGTAGCCCACGGCGACGCCGGCGCCCAGCGGGCCCAGACCCACGGCCCGCCGGCCAAACCGGGAACGATCCCGTGAGTGATCGAGCGGCGCAACAGATCCCACGTCATCGACAGGTCCGAACTCCACCGGTGCTGGTTGACCACGACCACGTAGACCGCGATCCAGATAGCGCTCAGCGCCAGCGACACCGTCCACAACCGGGCCCCGGCCCGCCACACCGTCCGCACCGCGGCGCGATCACCCTGCACGTGGCACAGCAGCGCGGCGATCGCGAACGCGACGAAGGGGATCACCACGGCTTTCTCGAAGAACAGCAGCCCGCCGAGGTAGACCAGCACGCCGGTCACCGCGTAGCGCTGGTTGCCGGTTCGGACCAGCATGATCACATCGGCGCAGACCCAGAGCAGCGCGGCCAGCATCGGCAGCGAGTTCAGCGCCGCCGCCCACCAGGCGAACCCCGGCACGCCCAGCGGGCTGAACAGCGTGAAGGTCAGCGGGATGAGCAGCACCGTTCGCCAGCCCAGGATTACGTGCAGCGCCCGCAGCAGCGCCAGCGAAGCCAGCAGTTGCAGCACCAGCAGGCTGATGGCCGGTCCGGTCCAGTTCAGCGGGGCCAGCCGGGTGATAGCGCCGGCGACCAGGAAGGCGGCCGGCATGACGTGACCGTCGTGGTCGTCGAACAGGTAGGACGGTGACAGCAGGCCGTGCGTGCCGGCCCGGCCGACCAGGATCAAGTCGTCCCAATAGAAGTAGCCCCGAAACGCCAGCACCGCGCGGATCACCAACTGCACCACGATCAGCGCGGCAGCGGCCAGCGCGACGTTCGGGGTCCGGGCACCCAATCGGTATGGTGGGCCGGTGCACGCACTGGTTACCGGGGCAGCCGGTTTCATCGGGTCGACGCTAGTCGACCGGTTGTTGAGCGACGGGGACAGCGTCGTGGGCCTGGATAACTTCGCGTCGGGACGGGCCACCAACATCGAGCATCTGGCCGACAATCCAGAGTTCGTATTCCTTGACGCCGACATCGTCACGGCCGACCTGCAGCGGATCCTCGACGTGCATCGCCCGGAGGTGGTGTTTCACCTGGCCGCGCAGATCGATGTGCGGCACTCGGTGGCCGACCCGCAGTTCGACGCATCGGTCAACGTGATCGGCACCGTGCGACTTGCCGACGCGGCCCGCAGCGCGGGTGTGCGCAAGCTCGTGCACACCTCGTCGGGTGGCTCGATTTACGGCACCCCGCCGTCGTACCCGACCGGCGAGGACGTGCCGACCGACCCGGCATCGCCGTATGCGGCGGGCAAGGTCGCGGGGGAGATCTACCTCAACGCGTTCCGCCATCTGTACGGCCTGGAGTGCTCACACATCGCGCCGGCCAACGTCTATGGCCCCCGGCAAGATCCGCACGGCGAGGCCGGGGTCGTCGCGATCTTCGCTCAGGCGCTGTTGTCGGGTAAGCCCACCAAGGTGTACGGCGACGGTTCCAATACCCGCGACTACGTGTTCGTCGACGACGTGGTGGAGGCGTTCGTAAGGGCCGCCGGCCCGGTCGGTGGCGGGCAGCGGTTCAATGTCGGCACCGGCGTGGAAACCTCAGACCGTCAACTGCATTCAGCGGTGGCCGCCGCTATCGGTGCGCCCGACGATCCGGAATTTTATCCGCCGCGGTTGGGCGACTTGAAACGGTCCTGCCTCGACATCGCTTTGGCTGAGCAGGTTTTGGGCTGGCGCCCGCAGGTGTCGCTCGACGAAGGAGTGCGCCGCACAGTCGAGTACTTCCGGCACGCAGATTCGCCGTAGGCGCGCTACCGCATCGAGACTTAAACCGTTGCAGCGTTACTCGGCTTGTCGTCGCAACCGTTGACGTGTCGGCGCAGGCCGATCAGTCTGGCACTTGCGCGCCTTCCAGCGCGATCGCCCGGGCCAGCCGCGCATACCGCAGCTCCAGGTCCTTGAATCGCATGTATGTGCTCAAAGTGGTGAAGCTGAAAGCGATTATCAGCGCGTAGAGCATCAAGTCGGTGCCCCGGTCCACGCCGAGCCAATGCGCTACCACCGTGGTGTCGTTCGGCCGTAGCACGGCGTACACGCCACCCAGCACGAACACCAGATAGCCGACTTTGACCCAAGCCTTCGACTGGGCGCTGCGACGAGACCGCAGCAGGTAAACCAGTAACGCGATGATCGCGGTGATCAGCAGGCCCTGGATCCAGTTCATCGCGGCCTCCTTCCTCGCAGGAACCCGTCGAAAATGATGTTGACACCGTTGAGCAGCGGCTGGCCCTTGGATTTCGAGTATTCGGTGTAGAGCACCTCGACGGGTTCTTCGGCTACCCGCCAATGGTTTTCGGCGATCAGCATGATGAACTCGGTGGCGTGGCTCATCCCGTTCATGGTGATGTCCAGCCCGTCGGCAACGGCTTTGTTGAACACCCGCAGGCCGTTGTTGGTATCGGTCAACCCCAGCCGTCGGCCGCGTGGGCTCAACCTGGCGGCGGTGCGCAGCACGACCCGCTTCAGCAGCGGCGGCCTGCTGACGCCCGGGCCGAATCGAGTTCCGATGACGACGTCGACGTCGCCGGCGCCGAGCCGGTCGATCATCGTGATGAGATCCTTGACGCGGTGTTGACCGTCGCCGTCGAAGGTCGCGAAGATCTGCGCGCCGGGCTGACGCCGGGCGTACTCGACGCCGGTCTGGATGGCCGCACCCTGGCCCAGGTTCACGGGGTGGCGCACCAGATGCGCCCCGGCCCGCAACGCGACATCGCCGGTGTCGTCGCCGCTGCCGTCGTCTACACACACGACGTTGGTGAACACCGAGCGCAGATCGGTGATGACGTCGCCGATGACGCCGGCTTCGTTGAATGCGGGGACGATGATCCAGACGTTGCGCGTTTGATTGAGCATTTCGTGCATCTCAAACCCACAAGCTACACGCCTGTTCGCTCGATTCGGCTGATCAGCCGCTCGCCCGCGCCAGCGCGACCAGATGCACCGCAATGCCCACCATCGGACCGCACAACAACGCGACCACGGTGCGGGTCTCCAGCGGCAGCGGTAGCAACAGCAACAGCGTCGATGCCACCGTCGCCCCGACCCAGCCCAACGCGTACGCGCGATGCATCGCAGCCGCGACGGTGGCCGCGCCGGTCAGGGTCAGCATGGCGATCGCCACCGCAGCCGCCGTCAACCAGGCCAGCAGCGCGCCGGCCGCGTGATAATCCGGCCCGAACCCGACCCGCAGCAGCCAGGGGCCGATCAGGCCCGCAGCCAGCACGCCGACTGCGCCGATGCCGCCGACCAGCGCTGCCGGCGCGATCAGCGCCCGCAGCCGCTCGGTCCGTTCATCGACGAAGTGCGCAATCAGGTTGCCCTGCATTGCGGTCAACGGCACCAGCAGCGGCGCGCGGGTCAGGGTGACCGCCAGGATGACCACCCCACCCCCGGCGCCGAGTTGGTTGGAGGTCGCCTTGAGCAGCACCGGAAAACCCATCACCAGAATCGCGCTGGCACCGGCTGCGGTGATCGAGTGGGCGGCCCCGCGCAGAAAGGTCGCGGTGCCCCCCGGGGTCAGCAGCCGGGCCGCGGCCCGTGCCGTCGGCGACGCCACGATCATGATCAGCCAGGCCACCGCGCCGGCGACGGTAGCCCACAGGAACCCCACCAGGCCCCAGCCGATCACGAAGGTGGCCGCCGCTACCGCCACCCGGATTACCGCGTCGGTGACCATCAGCGCCCCGTACTGGGTCCAATGGTTCCTCCCGGCCAGCATGCCCAGCAGCGTGGCGTGCAGGCAGAACCCGGCGAGACCGACGCTGAGCAGGCCCACCGACAGCCAGTGAGCTTCGGCGAACACCCGACTGCTCCACAGTGGTGAGCTACCGGCAATCGCCACAGCCGCGGCCACCCCGACCATCCCGGCTACCCGCAGCGGATGGTTACGCCGACCCGGGATCACCTCCGCTCGGCTTTGATTGCCCGCGGCGCGGACTTCCCGCGTGGTCTCCTGCAGCAGGCCGTTGGCCGCCCCGGTTACCAACCCGAACGCTCCCCAGAAGACGGCGAAGACCGAGAAGCCGGCCGGGGCCAGATCCCGGGCCGCCAGGTAAACCACCGCGTAGCCGCACAGGGCGGTCAGCACGGTCGCCGTACCGACCCGGGCGACGCTGCCGCGGGCGATCGGGCTGACGGAGGCAGCTATGCCAGGCGTACCGCCCACTTCGGTCACGGTTCGAAAATACTCACAGCCGTTACCGCGTTCGGGAAAGCTGCGCCGACGCCGACCTGACAGACTGGGCGCAGAGGGGAGTATTCCTCCGCCGCTGTTCGTCATCACGTCACCCATCGGGCGACCGGGCTGCGGGCCGTTGCGACTGTGGTCGCGGCGGCGGAAGAGACCTCTGGTGTATCAACGACCGGAGGCCTCTGTTGTTCGTGTCCGTGCTCGAATGGGTCGTCACTTTGAGCGTGACGACCGTGGTGCTGCTGTTCGACGTCGCTGTGATGGCGCGCCGATCGGGGGAACCGACGATGCGGCGCTGTGCGATCGCGTTGTCGGGTTATGTCGCGCTCGCGGTGTGCTTCGGAATCTGGACTTGGCACACCCATGGCCAGCAGTTCGCCCTGGAATTCTTCGCCGGCTGGCTCACCGAGTACAGCCTGTCGATCGACAACTTGTTCATTTTCGTCATCGTGATGGCGAGCTTCAACGTGCCCAAGGCCTATCAGCGGCAGGCGCTGTTCGTCGGTATCTTGATTGCGCTGGTTTTCCGCGGCATCTTCATCGCGCTCGGCGCGGTGGCCATCCAACGGTTCTCGTGGGTTTTCTACCTTTTCGGCGCATTTCTCGTTTACACCGCAATCAGACTGGCGCGCGGTGCCCAGCACGGCGCAAGCACGGAGAACGCGGCCGTCCGGTTCGCGCGCAACCACTTGAATGCCACCGACACCTGGCACGGTCTCAAGCTCTACGTCAAGGACGGGTCGCGGCTCTCGATGACCCCGATGTTCCTGGTGATCGTCGCGCTCGGCGTTGCCGACCTGCTCTTCGCACTGGATTCCATTCCCGCGATTTTCGGGCTCACCCGCGAGGCCTACTTGGTGTTCGCCGCCAACGTGTTCGCGTTGATGGGCCTGCGGCAGCTGTATTTCCTGCTCGCAAATCTGTTGCAGCGGATGGTTTATCTGTCCAAAGGTCTTGGCGTCATCTTGTTGTTCATCGGGATCAAGCTGGTGCTGCAGGCGTTGCGGGAAAACGATCTGGCGTTCATCAACGGGGGTAAACCCCTCGACGTCCCCGAGGTCCCGACGTTGCTCTCGCTGGCGGTGATTGCGGTAATTCTCGTGATCACCGTCGCCGCCAGTCTCTACCGCACCCGAGGTAAGGCTTAGGCCTCGATCTGGCCGGCGATGCGTCGTTGGATGCTGGCGCGCGCCGGGGCCGGCAACACGATCAGCCCGTCGAGTTCCCGGCTGGCCCGCGCGTAGGCGTGCTGCCGTTCCTGCGGGGAAGCGGCGTCGTCTTGGGCCAGCTGCAGCAGGTGCTGGGCTCGCGCCAGCCGTTGTTGGTCATCCTCGGAAAAGTCGCTGCGGCGCCGGCGGATCGCTTCAGTTTCGGCGATTTCAAATGCGCTGACGTACTCGTGCACGGCATCGCGGTATTCCAGTTGCGTGGTCCGATCCGCAAGCAGATCCTCGGGCCGTTCCGGGCGCAGCAGGTCGGACTGCCGCTTGGCCCTGTGGAAAGCGATGGTCAACGGGTTGCGCATGTCGGTCATCAACGGGAAGTCGAGCAGTTTGGCGATGTCGACCTCGTACTCCAGCCAGCGGGCGTCGGTTCGATCATGCACGGCAAGGAGTTTGGCGATCTCGCGGCGGTAGCCCTCCTGGTTGTTACGCCGTCGCCCGTTGGCTTCCGCGATCGCGATTTTGGCCTGCTGCTTCAGCCGATACCGCTCGAGCCGACGCTCGGCCCGGCGTTCGTTGGCCGCGGCGATCGCGCGCAGGCCACCGCCGATCGCGCCGCCCAGCGGGAACACCAGCCACCAGAAGTTCGCGGCGAAATGAAACAGCGGGCCCACATTGCCAGGATGCCACTTGCGGCACGGACGGATGGACCCTCAGAACGCGTCAGTGTCCGGTGGACTTGAACCGCTCCTGCGAACGCAGCACCTCCGCTTCGGCAGCGGCGCGGCCGACCCAGTCGGCGGTCTTGACGTGTTTGCCCGGCTCCAGCGCCTTGTACTGCTCGAAGAAGTGTTTGATGACGTCGAGCTCGAACGCCGGAACGTCGGTGATGTCCTGGATGTGATCCCAACGGTGGTCTTTGGCCGGAACACAGAGCACCTTGTCGTCGCCGCCGGCTTCGTCGGTCATCTGGAACATTCCCACCGGCCGCGCGGTCAGCGCCACGCCCGGGAACAGCGGCTCGGGCAACAGCACCATCGCGTCCAGCGGGTCGCCGTCCTCGCCCAGGGTCTCGTCGATGAAGCCGTAGTCGGTCGGGTAGCCCATCGAGGTGTACAGGTAGCGATCCAGGCGGACCCGCCCCGTGTCGTGGTCGACCTCGTATTTGTTTCGTTGACCCTTGGGGATCTCGATGATGACGTCGAATTGCACCGTCTGGGCTCCTTCGGCTGGGATAGTCGCTGCGCGTCGGCCTACGTCGCGGATCCACCCTAGTCCAGGAATCAGGGGCGTAATGCGGCTCCCAGATCAGGCCGGTCGGCGAACGTTTCGGCACAATAGGCGCAAAGAAGTCAGGAGAGCCATGCGTCCCACCCAGTGGCGGCCGTCTACGCACCTGATCGTGGGATTGGGCGTGCTGGTGATCATTGCCGCCGTGGTGGCGGCAACCGCGTTGTTCACGGCCAATGGTCGCGGCGCAAACGGCGTCCACACCCCACCCCCGCCTGCCGCCGTCACCGCCAAGCCGAGCGTCGTGCCGGTGGCCGCCACCGCGCCGATGCCGACCCAGTCCGGGATGGCGGCGACGCTGGCGGCGGTGGCGGCCGACCCCAACCTGGGCAAGCTGGGCGGTCGGGTTACTGACGCGATGACCGGCGAAGAGCTCTGGGTCCACCTTGACGACGTGGGGTTACAGCCGGCGTCGACGAACAAAACGCTCACCACGGCCGCTGCCTTGTTGGCGCTGGACCGCGAGGCCCGGGTGACCACCCGCGTGGTGGCCGCCGACCAGCCAGGCACCGTGGTGCTGGTGGGCGGCGGCGACCCGACGCTTTCGGCGGCGCCGCCCGGGCAGGACACCTGGTATCACGGGGCGGCGCGAATCAGCGATCTTGCCGATCAGGTACGCCGCAGCGGCGTAGCACCATCAGCGGTGCAAGTGGACACGTCGTTGTTCAGTGGCCCGAGCATGGCGCCCGGCTGGGATCCGGCCGACATCGATGGCGGCGATATCGCGCCGATCGAGTCCGTCATGCTTGACGCCGGGCGAATCCAGCCGGCGACCGACGAGTCCCGCCGGTCGGTTACGCCGGCCCTGGACGCGGGCCGCGCGCTGGCCACCGCGCTCGGGGTCGACCCGCAGCAAGTGACCATCGCCGGCCGTCCCGCACCTTCCGGTGCGCGACAGCTGGCCGCCGTCCGGTCGGCCCCACTGATCGAGCGGCTCAACGAGATGATGAGCGTCTCGGACAATGTGATGGCCGAATGCATCGCCCGTGAAGTGGCGGCGTCCATGCATCGGCCGCTGAGTTTCGCCGGTGCCGTCGAGGCGGTGACCAGTCGATTGAACACCGCGCATGTCGACACCCGCAGCGCGACACTGCAGGACTCCAGCGGGTTATCGGTCGACGACCGGCTCACCGCCAAGACCCTCGACGCCGTCGTGCAAGCGGCAGCCGGGCCGGATCAGCCTTCGCTGCGGCCGCTGCTGGACCTGCTGCCGATCGCCGGCGGCAGCGGCACCCTTTCCGACCGGTTCCTGGACCCGGCGGCCGACACCGGGCCGGCTGGGTGGTTGCGAGCCAAAACCGGTTCGCTGACGGCCACGAACGCGTTAGCTGGTGTGGTGACCGACCGCAGTGGACGGGTGTTGACCTTTGCGCTGATCTCCAACGAGGCCGGCCCGACCGGTCGCACGGCGATCGACGCGGTGGCGGCCACTCTATGGTCGTGTGGATGCGCAACGTGACCGCGTCGGCGGACTTGACCGTCGGGCGCACCGTCGACTGGGGATTCGCGGCGACGGTGGGGCAGCGGCTGGCCCGACCGGGCCCGCCGTCCACCAACTACACCCGTGACCAGGTGGTCGACCAGCTGGCCGCCGCCGCCAAGGCGGCCGAACCGCCGGTGCGCGAGGTAACCGGTCTGCAGACCAACAGCGCAGTCCCCGACGCGCGCATCGTCGACCGGCCGGGCTGGATCCGGGCGGCCGCCGAATCGATGCGGGTGATGACCGGCGGAACCGACAAGCCGCGCAGCGTGATCTCCGGACGGCTCACCGGCGCGCAGACCGGTGCCATGTTGGCGTTCGTGGCGTCGGGAATCCTCGGCCAGTACGACCCCTTCAGCGGAGGCGGTGCCCTGCTGCTGGTGTATCCGAACGTCATTGCGGTCGAGCGGCAATTGCGGGTGGCGCCTGCTGATTTCCGGCTGTGGGTATGCCTGCACGAGGTCACCCATCGGGTGCAGTTCACCGCCAATCCGTGGCTACCGGGCTACATGTCGCAAGCGCTGGGCGTGCTGACTCAGGAGGGCAGCGAAGACGTCGCGCAGATAGTCAGTCGGCTGACCGACTTCGTCCGCGGTCGCGGCGGATCGTCGCCGGACGGCCCCGACGCGCACACGAGGGGTGTGCTGGGGCTGCTGCGCGCCGTGCAGTCCGAGCCGCAGCGTGCGGCTCTGGATCAATTGTTGGTGCTCGGCACATTGTTGGAGGGTCACGCCGATCATGTGATGGATGCCGTTGGACCCGTGGTGGTGCCCTCGGTCACGACCATCCGGCGCCGCTTCGACGAACGTCGTCACCGCAAGCAACCGCCGCTGCAACGGCTGCTGCGCGCATTACTGGGCATCGACGCCAAACTGAGCCAATACACCCGGGGCAAGGCGTTCGTCGACCATGTGGTGGGCCGGGTCGGAATGCAGCGGTTCAACACCGTCTGGACCGGTCCGGACACGCTGCCCCGGCCGGCTGAGATCGAACACCCACAACGATGGATCGACAGGGTGCTGTAGCCGAGCTCCGCTCGGCTGTGTCGGCGTTCGTCGCGGAATACCTCGCCGATTCCCGAGCCACTGCCGATCGCTGGTGTGTGGCGCTCTCCGGCGGCCCGGACTCGTTGGCGCTTACCGCCGTTGCGGCCGCCCTGCTGCCGACCACCGCGCTGATCGTGGATCACGGTCTGCAAGCGGGCTCGGCGGCGGCTGCCGCCACCGCGCGCCGCCAAGCCGGGGAATTGGGATGCGTTGACGCTCAAGTGCTTTGCGTCCAGGTAGGCGGAGACGGCGGTCCGGAGGGCGCCGCTCGCAATGCTCGTTACCGCGCGCTGGACGCTGCCCGCCACGATCGTCCGGTGCTGCTGGCCCATACCCTCGACGACCAGGCCGAGACCGTGCTGCTCGGCCTGGGCCGCGGTTCGGGCGCCCGATCGATCGCCGGAATGCGCCCCTACGACCCGCCCTGGTGTCGGCCGTTGCTGGGCGTGCGGCGCAGCGTGACGCACGCCGGGTGCGCTGAGCTGGGCCTGACTGCCTGGCAGGACCCGCACAACACCGACCGTCGCTTCACCAGGACCCGGTTGCGCCATGAGGTACTGCCGCTGATGGAAGAGGTGCTCGGCGGCGGGGTCGCCGAGGCGCTGGCCCGCACCGCCACCGCGCTGCGCGAGCAGACCGAACTGGTCGATGCGCTGATCGCGCAGGCCATGACGACATCCGCGACCGCCGAGGGGCTCGACACCCGGGAGTTGACGGTGCTACCCGCCCCGGTTCGTCGTGGCGTCATCCGCAGCTGGCTGCTGGCCGGCGGTGCGATCGGGCTGACCGACAAGCAGATCCGCGGCGTGGACCGGCTGATCACCGCCTGGCGCGGCCAGGGCGGAGTGGCGGTCGGGTCCAGTTTGCGCAGTCAACGGTTGGTCGCCGGCCGAACCGGCGGTCTTTTGACGTTGCGTCGTGAACCGATCCGCCCGGCGACGATGCAGAGTGAGCAGCGCGATGAGGAGGAGCCGGGCAATCGAACGTAAGCCGACCACCGTTGGTTGTTCACGCAACGGCATGGCACGCTGTGGGGCGTGGCAGCGGAATCGCCAGAGCTGTACTCCGGGGACATCAAATCGGTGTTGCTGGGCGAGGAGCAGATCCAGACCCGCATCGCCGAGCTCGGAGCACAGATCGGTGCGGACTATCGCGAACGGTCCGACGCCGACGACCGGGACCTGCTGTTGATCACCGTCCTCAAGGGTGCGGTGATGTTCGTCACCGACCTGGCGCGCGCGATCCCGCTGCCGACCCAGTTCGAGTTCATGGCGGTCAGCTCGTACGGATCCTCGACGTCCTCGTCGGGAGTGGTGCGCATCCTCAAAGACCTCGACCGCGACATCAACGACCGGGACGTGCTGATCGTCGAGGATGTCGTCGACTCCGGGCTGACGCTGTCGTGGTTGTTGCGCAACCTGGCCACCCGGCGCCCGCATTCACTGCGGGTGTGCACGCTGCTGCGCAAGCCGGATGCGCTGCGCGCCAACGTCGACATCGCCTACGTGGGGTTCGACATCCCCAATGAGTTCGTGGTGGGCTACGGCCTCGACTACGACGAGCGCTACCGCGACCTGCCCTACATCGGAACCCTGGACCCCAGGATCTACCAGGACTGAACGGCTACTGCAGTTGCCAAATCGCGGTGACCGAAAAGCTCACCGTCTGTTGGCCGGGCTCCAGCGGGACGCTCTCCGCTACGCCACCGCGTAGCGGCGCCGGAGGCATGGCGGTCGCACCGCCTGGTGCCTCTGAAATCGAGATGACCTTGCCCAGCTTGAGCCCGGACAACTGCGCGTACTGCTCTGCTCGGTTCTTGGCGTCGGCGAAAGCGCGCGCACGCGCATCCTTGACCAGCTGCGAATCGTCGGCGATCGAGTAGGTGACCGAGCTGATCCGGGTGGCGTCGCCACCTGCGCCGACAATGACGGCCAGCACGTGCGAGGCGGTGTCGGCTGGGTGGATCTTGACCGCGATCGAGTTGTCGGCGCGATATCCGGTGACGGCGCCGCCGGAACTCTCGTACTCCGGCTGCAGTCTGACCTCGGTGGTACTGATGTCCTTGCGGTCGACGCCAGCGCCAGTCACGGCATTGATGACCGCCTGCTGACGGTCGTTGGTCTGGTTCATCGCCGTGGTGACGTCCGGTGCGGTGAACTCGATACCGACATCGGCGGTAAGAGTGTCAGGGACGCCTTGCACCTTTCCGGACCCGACGACAGTCACTTGGCGTGGGTTTTTCTCGGCCCATTCATCGCTACGGTCACACCCGGCCAAGACGCCGACCATCAGACCCAGCGCGATTGCGATACGCAGTGGCAGTCTGGCACCTCTTGCAACATGCATGATGGCACCCTAGCTCTTCTTAGAAGGGCGGATCGTCGGGTAGCGGTTCGATTTCGGGATTTTTTGGGGTCCAGTCCGCGGGCAGTTCTTCGGGTTCACGTGGATCGTTCACCCAGGCACAAAATGGGCTCGTGCTGGGGCTGCCCTTGAACAACAAAAGCATGTCGCGCATGTGATTCCGGAACTTACGGTCGGCGATTTCTTGTCTGCGCGCTTCTTCAAGGTTGCGGCGGGCTTCGTTGATGGGTCGTAACTCCCGATTACGGCTCCGCGCCAGAACGATTCGAGCACTTCGTTGTTTGGCTCTGCTTCGGCGGTTCACGCTCGGCGCCGCGCATGCCGGGAGCCGCGGCTGCATGAACAGATCGACTCCGGCGGGCGCCGTGCGGTACGTCTGACCGCTGGGTGATGTCCAAATGATTGTGCCGTCGGCCAGCTGTTTGTCCTGCCATCCGCCGAACGTCTTCAGCCGATGATGTTGGCGGCAAAGGCATTTAAGATTTCCCACCACGGTCAGACCGCCGGCCGCCGAATTCTCATGGTTGAACGGAACGGTATGGTCCAGATCGCAATGGGTTGCCGGCCTACTGCACCCCGGGAATCGACACGTCAAATCTCGGCACCGGATGGCGCGCTCGAGCGCCGCAGACGGCTGATACCGCAGCGCTGCCGCCGCATTGATCTGCGGATCGGCCAGCCGCACTGAGGCCGCCTCGGCCAGCGCGCGCACCTGCTCGGCATCGATGACCCCGTAGCCCTCGAGATACGCGGGCAAATCACTTCGGCCGGTAAGGGTCTGCTCGCTGGCGACCACCGAAATGACAACTTGCGTTGCGGACGGACTCTGCTCGACGGCGACGTCAGACCTACGCGGGCACTCCGGTTGTCTGCAGGCGCAGGCCAACTGGCGGCCTTCCGTCAACGCGGCCAGCGCGTCTGCGCGGCGCTGATCAAATGTCCGCGGATCGGCTGAACAAACCTGCTTGGCCAGCTGCGAAAGCCGCCGGTCGAAAGCGGTTGCGGCGGCGGCGGCGACGGTGCCGTACACCTCGGCCATCCCGTTGTCTTTAGCGGTGATCCCGATGAAGCGCTCCTGATCCGCGACCGTGCGGCGCTCACGCGCAGCGTCGGGATCCGCTAACCGCACCGCAGCATCTACCGCATTGACGATGCGCTGCTTTGACCAACTTTGCCACGTGGCGATCCGGGCAGCCAATGCGTCATCCAACTTGGCCATCAGGACGGCGTCGCTAACCAAGTCGGTACGGCTGATGATCAATCGCACTGTGCGCCAATCCGTTTGGCCCTCAGCCAGCAGCGCCGCCACCTTGGGCAGGCGAACATCCAATGCTTCGGCATGACACACCAGGTAGCTCGCCGCCATCGCGGACAAATTCATCGCGGCGGCCACCTCTGCCGCAGTCTGCTCGAAGCCGTCGATCACCGCGTATCCGAGGTCACGCTCTGTCTGCTCGGCTGTTGCGACACGATGGCGCAGCAGCCGAGCCACAGCCGCCAGCCTTCGCGCCACCAGGATCGACTCCAGCCGATACGACGACTCCACCGCAGCAATCAGTGCGGCTGGTTCGAGCTGAGCCATTTCCGCGGCGTCATTGAGTCCGGCCGCTGCGAGCGGGTCGGTCATTATATCGAACATGTGTTCGAGTATAGCGGCATCCACTGACCGACTCAAACTTTTTGGCGGCGTCGCCGGTTGTGGATAACTGCCAGAGCCGTAAGGCTGAGCACTTGGTTCGGTCGCGACGGACGAATATCCCCGCCGAGCAGAAATCTTTTATGTAGATCCCCGGCGAGCCAGCTATGAGCTCGTTGTCCCGAGTGTGGTGGCGATCTCAGAGCTCAAGGTCTATTTCGAGACAGCGTTCAGTTCTGCTCGGGCCTGGTCGATTTGGTCGTATGCGTATGCCACCATCGCGGCGGTGGTCATTGTTTCGCCCTTGCGGGCGAGCGATTCGTAGGTCTGGTCGCCGAGGAAATCGCGTAGGTGGGCGATCACGGTGTTGATCTCGGGGTATCCCGCGGCGGTGAGTGAGGTGGCGGCGAACCCGGCGATGGTGGCTGCTGGTTCGTAGCGTTGGAGCCGGTCGAGAAGGGCGGCGAGGACGGCCAGCGGGCTGCGGATGAGGTTGGTGCTGCCCGAGTCGTGGTGATGGCGGATCGGCAGCGTCAGGTAGTCGAGCGCGGCCAGGGGGTCGCCGTGCTTGGCCTCCACGTAGGCGAGATTCTGCGCAGCGTTCGACTCGTTGAAACTGTTGTCGCTGTCGCGAGCAATCACCAGGGCCCGGCGCATAGCGTCGAGCGCGCGGGCGGGATCGGCGTCGCGGAATGCGAACCCATAGGCGGTGAGCGCGAACGACAACGCGTAGGGGTTGCGGGTTGTTTCGGCGGCCTCGATCAGGCCGTTCGCGGCGGCCATCGCCTCGCCGGCGGAACCGGCGGTCGTCAGCGCGTAGACGAGGGATGCCCTGGTGATGGTATGCGTGTCGCGCCCGTGTGCGAGCTGGGTGCGGCACCACTCGACCCACCGTTCGGGCTGGCCGATGGCCATGTATGCGCTGCCAAGCCAACCCTCGATGCCGAACGGCGGGTGTCCGGGGCCGTTACCGATAATCAGCTGGCCAGAGTCGCAGTAGTGGAGGGACTCGTCGACCCGCCCCGGCATCCAGCACAGCGATGCCATCACGTAGAGGACAACGAGCCGGGGATGGTTGACGGCGCGCGCGGGCTCGATGAGTTCTTCCGCCCAGGCGATGGGTTCATAGTTCTCGATGACAAAGCCGAGGAAGGTCGCGTAGCTGGCGATTGTGGCGGCCACGTCCAGGTCGCCGCGGTCGGTGGCCCAGCGGAAGGCGGTGCGCAGATTCGCCAGTTCGGCAGTGAACCAGTCGTAAGCCTCAAGTTGTCGCGGGCTGTCCCACAGGGCCATGATGTCGGTTTCACGTCCGGCGAAGTAGCGAGCATGGGCGGTTCGGACCTCGGTGGCCTCTGCCGCACCGGACGCGGCGAGTTGTTCCTCGGCGAAGTGGCGGATCGTCTCCAACATCGAAAACCGGGTCCGCCCTGAAGATCGGTCGGCGATCAGCAGCGACTTGCGCACCAGGGTATCCAGCAGATCGAGCAGGGCGTACTCGTCGAGGTCCGGTCCGGCCACGGCGAAGGCACTTTGGAGGTCGAAACCGCCCGCAAACACCGAACAGCGGTCCAGCACTGTCTTTTCGGTGTCGGCGAGAAGGTCGTAGGACCAGGCCACCGCGTGGCGCAGCGTGTGGTGGCGTTCCAGGCCGCGCCGCGAGCCGACCAGCAGCCTGAACCGGTGATCAAGACGATCACGCATTTCACTAGCGGTCATCGAGGCCATCCGGGAGGCGGCCAGTTCGATGGCCAATGGAATCCCGTCCAGGCGCTGACAAATCTCGGTGACTGCGGCAGCCTCATCGCCGTCGACCATCGAGAAGCCCGGTGCAATGCCTTGAGCGCGTTCGACGAACAGACGCACCGCCGCAGAGTCGATTCCCGCTGCCGCGTCCAGGGAGCGCACCGGCCATACCTGCTCGTCGGGGACTGCGAGTCCCTCGCGGCTGGTGGCGAGGATTCGAACAGTCACCGAATGCACGAGTATGGCTTCGATCAGGTCGGCGGCGACGTCGAGAACGTGCTCGCAATTGTCGATCACCAGCAGTCGGACCCGGCCTTCAAGCGCAGCGGCCACTGACTCGGCTACGGTCTTGCCGGGTTGTTGGGTGATGCCCAGGACTGCGGCGACCGCGTCGGGCACCGCTGCTGGATCGGTAACCGTGGCCAGCTCGAAAAGCCAAACCCCGTCGGGAAACTCGTCGGCCAGCCGTGCCGCGACTTGCACCGCGAGACGGGTCTTGCCGACCCCGCCCACCCCTGTGAGTGTCACCAATCGATGCGCTCGCACCGCCGATTCGATCTCGGTTACCTCGGACTCGCGCCCGATCAAGCTGGTGGTCGCAGGCCGCAGATTTCCCGGAGTTGTATCCAGCGCCCGCAGCGGCGGAAACTCTGTGTGGAGTCCCGCTGCTCGCACTTGGAACACCCCGACCGGCATCGGCACGTCGCGCAACCTTCGGGGTCCCAGATTGACGAGGTCCGCGCCGCCGAGCAGACCCGCCGTCGACTCAGCCACGAGAATCTGACCACCATGCCCGGCGGCCATCACTCTTGCGGCTCGGTTGAGTACCGCACCGAAGTAATCCCTATCGCGCAGTTCTGCTTCGCCGGTCGCCAGTCCCATCCGCACCGGCAACTTCAAGGCCCGTTGGGCGGCCACGGCGGCGTCCACTGCCGACTTTGGCGACGCGAAGGCAGCACACACCCCGTCGCCGGTGTGCTTGAACAGGAAGCCGCCATGCGACTCGATTGCATTGCGCAGCACGCCGTCATGCGCGGCGAGAGCGGCCCGCATGCCATCGGCGTCGGCTTCCCACCGACGGGTTGAACCCTCGACATCGGTGAACAGGAATGTCACCACTCCCGAAGGGGCAGCCGCCGCGCACACGCGCACAGGATGTCACAAGGAGTGCAGTCCCACCCGCGAACAAGCCAGGACCGGCTACCTGAGATCTTCACTGACGGGCACGGCTGTTTGGATACCGCCGTTCCCGTCGCCATTGAGCGCGCTGTGCCGGCGTCCCCACGCCAGGTAGAAGATCACCGCCACCGCCACCCAGGCGCTGAAAGTGATCCAGGTGTACCAGTGCAGGCTGACCAGAATGTAGGCGCACGCCGCGATCGACAAGACCGGTGTCACCGGATAGCCCGGCACCTTGAAACCGCGGGATAAGTCCGGCTGCTGAATGCGCAGGACGATCACTCCCCCTGACACCACGATGAACGCGGTCAGGGTACCGATGGAGACTGTTTCGGCCAGCCGGTCCAGCGGCACTAGGGCGGCCAGGGCTGCCACTGCGACGGCGACAATCACAGTGTTGCCGACGGGTGTCATGGTTCGCGGACTGACCTTCGCGAATGTCGCCGGCAGCAGGCCGTCACGGCCCATCGTGAACAGGATGCGGGTCTGGCCGTACAACGTGACGAGGGTGACGGAGAAGATGGATATCACCGCGCCGGCAGCTACCAGGGTGCCGCCTACCGGGTTCCCCGTGATGTGATCCAAAATCACGGCCAGCACAGCCTCTTCGCCCTTGAAGTCCTGCCACGGCTGGCTACCCAACGCGGCAACCGCGACGAGCAGGTGAATGCCGGTGACGATCAGCAGGGCGTAGATGATTGCCCGCGGCATCGTGTGTTGCGGATCTTTGACTTCGTCGCCGGCGGTGGACACCGCGTCAAGGCCGATGTAGGCGAAGAAGATTGTGCCGGCTGCCAAGCTGATGCCCGAGACGCCGAACGGCGCCAGGTCCGCGAAGCGGTCCGCTTTGAACGCAGTGAATGCGATGGCCGCGAACATCACCAATACGCCGAGCTTGATCAACACCATCACGGCGTTGGCCCTCGCGGACTGGTTGACACCGCGGATCAACAAGACCGCGCACATCGCCACCAGGACGATGGCCGGCACGTTGATGACACCTGGCTGATCATCCCACGGCCCCTGTGAAATGGCTTGCGGCAGCTGAACTCCGAAGACGTTGTTGAGCAGCTTGTTCAGATACTGACTCCATCCGACAGCCACGGCGGCGGTGGAGACGCCGTATTCGAGGAGCAGGCATGCCGCGACGCCCATCGCGGCGATCTCGCCCAGGGTCGCGTAACAGTAGGAGTAGGCCGATCCGGAAACCGGTACCGCCGAGGCCATTTCGGCATAGCAGACCGCTGCCAGGCCCGCCGCGATGCCGGCGATGAGGAACGAGATGACCACCGCCGGGCCGGCCTGCGGCACCGACTGGGTGAGAACGATGAAGATGCCCGCGCCGACCGTCTCGCCGACGCCGAACATGGTGAGCAGGAAGGTTCCAAGGCTGCGTTGCAAGTGATGTGAGGCCCCGTGGGCGATTGGTCCGCCGCTCACCGGCCGGCGCCGAAACATCTGGCTTGCCAGGCTCGGCGCCGCGGTTGGCATGGTGCTCCTCTGAGGGATTCGTGGTGAGCTGGCCGGCTTGGCTCAACATACAACAGCTGATGACCCGGTTGCCCGACAAAGACACGGCTGTGACGGCCCGCGATCTAGGGCGTGACCAGTATCTTGCAATGCCGTTCGGGCTCGGCGAGGTCATCGAATGCCGCGCCGACGTCCTCGAGGCCGACGTCGCCGGTGATCACCGGGCCGACGTCGATGTCACCTTCGGCGATCGCACGCAGGGACTCGGCGAATTCGTTCGGGTCGTAGGTGACAACGAACTGGACGTTGATCTCCTTGGCTATGCCGAAGAACGGGTGCACGGTGTCGGTCTGCATGCACACACCCACGACCACCAGGCGAGTGCCGTGTCTGGCCCTGCGCATCACGTCGTCGATGATGCCGGGCACCCCGATCGCCTCGAATACGACAGCGGGTTTGACGGTGTCGAATGGTGATCCCTGCGCGGGGTCGAGCGTCTGTTGCGCGCCCATCGTCGCGGCGATACCGCGTCGCTTCTCCGAAAAATCTGCTGCTGCAATGCTTTCAACGCCGCGGAGTCGCAGCGCAGCGATTACGGCGATGCCGATCGGGCCGCAGCCGAGCACCAGCGCAGTTTCGCCGGGTTGAACACCGGACTTGTTCACGGCGTGCAGCCCGACCGCCATCGGCTCGGTCAACGCGGCGTGTCGATGGTCCAGGCCGTTGGGGATGCGCAGCAGCAGCGGCGCCGAAAGCAGCATCCGCTCGGCGTAGCCGCCGAGCGTCTTGTTGCTGTAGACGATCGGCTCGACCCGTTTTCCCGAGATCAGCACCGGTAAGGACGTGACCAGCGTGCCGGCCGGAAACGTCTCGGTGTCGGGGCCGGCTTCGAGCACCTCCGCGCTGAACTCGTGGCCCATGAAGACGTCGTCGCTCAAGTCGACATTCGTACCGCCGCCCAGACTGTCTGCTATTTGTTCGCTCAGCGCCAGCATTTCTGCGCCGTGGGCGGCGAAATGCAGGTCTGAGCCACAGATCCCGCACGACCGCACGCCGACCAGAACCTGACCCGGACCGGGGGCGGGGTCAGCCACGTCGTCCCGATACACCATGCGGCCCTGGCGTAGGACCGCGGCACGCATCAGTTGTTCTCGCTTTCCGTCTTGAGTTCCTCGGTGTGCTCGGTGATCGCCTTCACTATTGCCTCGCCGGCGCGGCCAAGCAATTGGTCACGCATGCCCTTGGCCCATTCGTGGGACGCCCGAGGCGCCTCCAGTTGTCCTTTGAAGTGCGGAATCACCTTGCGGGCGAACAGGTCATAGGAGTGATAGGTCGCCTGCGGCGACGCCCAGTCGTGGCCGAGCAACAAGAACCCGCCGAATCCGCCCGACCGTTCCAGCAGATCCTCGATGTAGCCAACCGCCTCCTCGGGCGTACCGATGCAACAATTGCCCTGCGCCGCGTAGTCTTCGACGAATTCCCGGGGTGACTGGGCGCCGTCGACCAGGTTGGCCAGCGGCACGAACCCGGCCGCGCCGAAGTACTTCGCGAAGTCCTGCAGACCGTGGGTGCAGTCGTCGATCGCTTGATCTTTGCTGTCAGCCAGATGCAGGATGCCCAGCACCCGCCAGTTGGCCCGGTCCGGCTGATCGAGGCCGGCTTTGTCGGCTTGCTCGCATACCACTTCCCAGGTGTTCTCCAGCGCCGCATAACCGCCCGGCACCGACATCGACAGCGATAGCAGCGACGTCCCCAATGCACCGGCGAGCCGCGGCCCCGACGGGGAAATCATTGCCGCCGTTGAGATTTCCGGATAGGGCCAGGTGTAGGGACGGATGTGCAACTGGGCGTCGCGCAGCGTGAACCAGTCCGAGTGGCGGCTGATCCGCTCACCCGGCGCGGCGCGGAACAACGCCAGGATCGCCTCCAATGATTCATGCATCATTCGGCGCTGCTCGACTGGATCGATGCCCATCATGTATGCGTCCGACGGCAGGGCGCCCGGACCGGCACCGAACATCACCCGCCCGCGGGTCAGGTGATCCAACAACACCCACCGGTCAGCCACCATCAGTGGGTGGTGGTAGGGCAGTGACACCACGCCGGTACCCAACCGGAGGTGCTTGGTCCGTTCGGCCGCCGCGGCGATGAACACCTCCGGGCAGGCGATCAGCTCGTAGCCGCCGGAGTGGTGTTCACCGAACCATGCTTCGTCGAAGCCCAGACGATCCAGCGCGACCACTCGCTCCATGTCGTATTCGAGTGCCGCCGTGGGAGATTGGCCGGTCGGGTGAAACGGTGTGATGAAGACGCCGAAATTCAGCGGGCGGTTCATCACAGCTGCACACCCGATAGGAAGTCCAGCAGCACCTCGTTGACCTGGTCCGGCCGCTCCTGCTGCAGCCAGTGTCCGGCGCCGTCGATCATCACCTCGCGGTAGGGGCCGGTCACCACCTCCCGCGTGCGGTCGCGACGCATGAAGCCCCCGACCGGATCGTCGGTGCCGGCGACGAACAACGCCGGCACCGAGATGGTGGCGGCGGGCGGGTCGGCCAAGATTTCCCAGTTGCGGTCCAGATTCCGGTACCAGTTGAGCCCGCCGGTAAAACCGGTGCGGGTGAACTCGGCGATGTAGTGGTCGAGCTCGGCGGTGCTGATCCAGCTCGGCAGGCTGTCGGGTTCGGGCAGCCGCTCGATGAAGCCCGCCGGCCCGGGTCGAAGCATTCGCAAACCGGCCGCTTGGTCATCCGACGCGCGCAAGCCCGCCATCATCCGTCGAATGGTCTTCGCGGGGTCTGCGCTCAGTTCGGCGTCGGCTACCCCGGGCTCTTGGAAGTAGAGCATGTAGAAGAAGTTTTCGCCGAACAGCATGCGAAAGGCCTGTGTCGGCGGCACCTGGGCGCGCGGCACTGGGGGAACGCTCAGACCGACGACGGCCGCGACCCGTTCGGGATGCAGTTGCGCCGAGCTCCACACCACCGGAGCGCCCCAGTCGTGACCGATGAGCACCGCCCGCTCGGCGCCGACGTCGTCGAGCAGGCCGATCACGTCGGCGGACAGCTCGGCAATGTTGTAAGCGGAGATGTCTTCGGGCCGGGTGGAGCCGCCGTAGCCCCGCTGATCCGGCGCCAACACGTGATATCCGGCGGCGGCCAGCACCGGGATCTGGTGGCGCCATGAATAGGCGAGTTCAGGAAAGCCGTGGGCCAGCACCACCACTGGTGCGCCTGGCTCACCTGCTTCGACGGTGCGTAACTGCACACCATTGGTCTCGATAATGCGCTCGGTGATGGACACGCTGTCGGGCACCGTCTCAGCCAAGCACATGCCCTGCTGCGCCCGAAAGGTGTTCGGCGGTTGGGCGCGCCCTGATGGCAATTGTCGGGAACTGCCATTCGTTGTTTTGACGGCGGATGTGGACGGCGTGCTTTCCGGCCCGTGGCCCGGCGTTCGACCTGCTGCGCTCGGCTCCGCCGGGCTGGCAATAGCCACGCGGCAGGATGGTGGCGACCCGCTGCGCTCGGCCTGGGCCGAGCTGGCGATCGCCACGGGGCAGGATGGTGGCGACCCGCTGCGCTCGGCCTGGGCCGAGCTGGCGATCGCCACGGGCGGTAACCTGGACTATTCAAGCTGTGTGTATCGGAAGGACCTGGCCGACGACGGCCGATGATTGATGAACCGGAAAAACGTGATCCGTACGCTCACGGCGATCGCTGTCGTGCTGCTGCTTGGCTGGTCGTTCTTCTACTTCAGCGATGACACCCGCGGCTTCAAGCCGGTTGACACCTCGGTGGCGATCGCGCAGATCAAGGGTGGCAACGTCAAGAGCGCGCAGATCGACGACCGCGAGCAACAGGTGCGGCTGACGCTGAAAAGCGCCAAGAGCGGCACCGACGGGTCCGACAAGATCATCACCAAGTACCCCACTGGCTACGCCGTCCCGTTGTTCGACGCCCTGACCAGTAAAGACGCCCAGGTCAGCACCGTCGTCAACCAGGGCAGCATCTTGGGCTCGCTGCTGATCTACGTGCTGCCGCTGCTGCTTCTGGTCGGCCTGTTCATGATGTTCTCCCGCATGCAGGGCGGCGCCCGGATGGGGTTCGGCTTCGGTAAATCGCGGGCCAAGCAGCTCTCCAAAGATATGCCCAAGACCACCTTCGCCGATGTCGCCGGCGTCGACGAGGCGGTCGAGGAGCTCTACGAGATCAAGGACTTCCTGCAGAACCCCGGCCGTTATCAGGCGCTGGGCGCGAAGATCCCCAAGGGCGTGCTGCTGTACGGGCCGCCGGGAACCGGTAAGACGCTGTTGGCCCGCGCGGTGGCGGGCGAGGCCGGCGTCCCGTTCTTCACCATCTCCGGCTCCGACTTCGTCGAGATGTTCGTCGGCGTCGGCGCATCCCGCGTCCGTGACCTGTTCGAGCAGGCCAAGCAGAACAACCCGTGCATCATCTTTGTCGACGAGATCGACGCGGTGGGTCGCCAGCGCGGTGCCGGGCTCGGCGGCGGCCACGACGAGCGCGAGCAGACGCTGAACCAGTTGCTGGTCGAGATGGACGGTTTCGACCCGCGGGCCGGCGTCATCTTGATCGCGGCCACCAACCGGCCCGACATTCTCGATCCGGCGCTGCTGCGGCCCGGTCGCTTCGACCGCCAGATCCCGGTGTCCAACCCCGACATCGCCGGCCGCAAGGCGATCCTGCACGTGCACGCCCAAGGCAAGCCGATGGCCCCCGACGCCGACCTGGACGGGTTGGCCAAACGCACCGTCGGGATGACCGGCGCTGACCTAGCGAACGTCATCAACGAGGCGGCGTTGCTGACCGCGCGTGAGAACGGCACGGTGATCACAGCGGCGGCCCTTGAGGAGTCCGTGGACCGGGTGATCGGCGGGCCGCGCCGCAAAGGGCGGGTCATCAGCGAACTGGAGAAGAAGATGACCGCCTACCACGAGGGCGGGCACACGTTGGCAGCTTGGGCGATGCCGGACATCGAGCCGATCTACAAGGTGACCATTCTGGCCCGGGGACGTACCGGCGGCCATGCGGTGTCGGTGCCTGAGGACGACAAGGGGCTGTTGACCCGGTCCGAAATGATTGCGCAACTGGTGTTCGCGATGGGCGGCCGCGCCGCCGAGGAATTGGTTTTCCGGGAGCCGACGACTGGTGCGGTATCCGACATTGACAAAGCCACCAAGGTCGCGCGCGCGATGGTGACTGAATTTGGGATGAGCTCCAAGCTCGGTGCGGTCAAGTACGGCACCGAACACGGCGATCCGTTCTTGGGCCGGACCATGGGGACTGCGCCGGATTATTCGCATGAGGTGGCGCGCGATATCGATGATGAGGTCCGCAAGCTGATCGAGGCTGCGCATACCGAGGCCTGGGAAATCCTCACCGAATACCGCGACGTGCTCGACACCCTGGCGGGCGAACTGCTGGAAAAGGAGACGCTGCACCGCGTCGAGTTGGAGGCGATCTTCGCCGACGTGGAGAAGCGGCCCCGGCTCACCATGTTCGACGATTTCGGTGGCCGGGTCCCGTCCGACAAGCCGCCGATCAAGACGCCCGGCGAGCTGGCGATCGAGCGCGGTGAGCCGTGGCCCAAGCCGGTGCCTGAACCCGCCTTCAGGGCTGCCATCGCGGCGGCCACGCGGGACGCGGCGCAGGCCGATGCCGATCAAGGCACCAACGGCGCCAACGGTTCTCACGGTGCACCCGTCGGACCCGACGGTCGTAGCATGCCGGCGGCTGCACCGCAGCACTCGACGCAACCCGACTACGGTGCGCCGGCCGGTTGGCAGGCGCCCGGATGGCCGCCGCCGCAGCAGCCGCCCGGTTACTGGTACCCGCCGCCGCCGCCAGCGCACTGGCCGCCGGCACCGCATAACCACGCGGGCTCGACGGGTCACGCTTATCCCCAATATCCCCCGTATCCGCCGTATCCGCCGCCTGGCGCGCCCGCACCGGAGGCCGGCCAGGCCGCCGACCCGCCCGGCGGTGACCCGAGCCCGTCCAACCCGTCGGCGCGCGGCTAAACGAACGGAGGCTTCGATGGTGCGGCCGAACTCTCGAACCGCGACCCTGAGCACCCCGGTCTTCGACCAGGCACGTGTTGAGGCAGCGATCCGCGAACTGCTGTACGCGATCGGAGAGGACCCGAATCGACATGGCCTGGTGGACACCCCGGCCCGGGTCGCGCGCAGCTACCGGGAGATGTTCGCCGGGCTCTACACCGACCCCGACACCGTGCTGGACACCACGTTCGACGAGCAGCACGACGAGTTGGTGATGATCAATCAAATCCCGCTCTATTCCACCTGCGAACACCACCTGGTGGCGTTCCATGGTGTGGCGCATGTGGGCTACATCCCGGGGCACGACGGCCGGGTCACCGGCTTGTCCAAGATTGCGCGGTTGGTCGACCTTTACGCCAAGCGGCCACAGATTCAGGAGCGGCTGACGGCCCAGATCGCCGACGCCTTGATGCGCAAACTGGATCCGCGCGGGGTCATTGTCGTGATCGAAGCCGAGCACTTGTGCATGTCGATGCGAGGTGTTCGTAAGCCGGGAGCTGTTACCACGACGTCCGCAGTGCGTGGACAGTTCAAGACCGACAATGCATCTCGAGCCGAGGCGCTCGAACTGATCTTGCGCAAGTGAGCACGACGCGCTTAACAGTCATGGGCGTAGTGAACGTCACCGACGACTCGTTCTCGGACGGCGGGCGCTATCTGGACGCTGACCGCGCGGTCGAACAGGGCCTGGCGTTGGCCGCCGAGGGCGCCACGATCATCGACGTCGGGGGAGAGTCGACCCGGCCGGGCGCGGTCCGGATAGCTCCCGAGGTGGAGACTGCTCGCGTCGTGCCCGTCGTCAAAGGGCTTGCTTCGCAAGGTATTACGGTCAGCATCGATACCATGCACGCTGGTGTGGCGCGGGCGGCGCTGGAAAACGGCGCCCAGATGGTCAATGACGTGTCCGGCGGACGCGCCGACGCGCGGATGGCCGATCTGCTCGTCGAAGCCGGTGTGCCCTGGGTGTTGATGCACTGGCGATCGGTGGCGGCGGACCGTCCGCACCAAGTCTCCAGCTACCGCGATGTGGTGGCCGAAGTGCGCGCCGAGCTGCTCGCCGGCGTCGACCACGCGGTTGCCGCGGGCGTCGATCCGGCGAAGCTGATCATCGATCCCGGCCTCGGATTCGCTAAGACCGGCCAACATAATTGGGCATTGCTGCACGCCTTGCCGCAGCTGGTGGCCACCGGCATCCCGGTTCTGGTCGGGGCGTCGCGAAAACGGTTCCTCGGCACCTTGTTGGCCGGTCCCGATGGTGCGGTGCGGCCACCCGACGGGCGGGAGGCCGCTACCGCGGTAGTTTCGGCGTTGGCCGCGTTGCATGGCGCCTGGGGGGTTCGGGTGCACGATGTACGGTCCTCCGTCGACGCCGTGCGGGTCGTCGACGCGTGGACCCGAGCTGGGGCGGACGGATCCGATGGCTGATCGAATTGAGTTGCGCGGCTTGACGGTTCGTGGTCATCATGGGGTCTTCGACCATGAACGCGCCGACGGTCAGGACTTCGTAGTCGATATCACTGTCTGGATCGACCTGGCGGATGCCGCAGCCAGCGATGACTTGGTGGACACCTACGACTACGGTGTCCTGGCTGATCGGGCGGCCGCCATCATCGCCGGGCCGGCCCGCAACCTGATCGAAACGGTCGCCGGGGAAATCGCCGAGGACGTGATGAAAGACCGGCGGGTGCACGCCGTGGAGGTGACGGTGCACAAGCCGCAGGCCCCGATTCCGCGGACCTTCGGCGATGTGGCGGTGGTGGCTCGACGGTCACGGCGTGGGGGCCGGGGATCGGTAGTTCCGGCGGGAGGGGGCCTATGACGCGGGTGGTGTTGTCGATCGGGTCCAACATCGGTGACCGGTTGGCCCGGCTGCAGTCGGTGCTCGACGGGCTGGGCGAGGCGGTGCGAGCGGTGTCTCCGGTCTACGAGACGGCGGCCTGGGGCGGGGTAGAGCAGGGCCCGTTCCTCAACGCGGTGCTCATCGCCGATGACGGCACGCTCGACGGGCACGGTTGGTTGCGCCGCGCCCAGGAGCTGGAACAGGCGGCGGACCGAGTTCGCGGGCAGCGTTGGGGCCCACGCACTCTCGATGTGGATTTGATCAGCTGCCACGAGACGTCGCCGGCCGGGGACACCGAAGTGACCTCCCTGGAGGACGGTTTGACCCTGCCGCATCCGCTGGCTCATCTGCGGGCCTTCGTGATGATCCCGTGGCTGGCCGTCGACCCGGACGCAGAATTGACGGTGGCCGGCGGAAAGCAGCCCGTCGCAAAGTTACTCGCCCAGCTGGATGCGGCCGACCGTGCCGGTGTGCAATTGACCGGCCTGGTGCTCGAACCGCGAGGCGAGGGCACGGAAGCCCACTCGACGCCGGAAACCTGATGGGCCCGACCAGGAAACGTGACCTGACGGCCGCGGTGATCGGCACTGCGGTGGTGGGGTACCTGCTGGTCACGCTGCTATACCGGTGGTTCCCGCCGATTACCGTTTGGACGGGTCTGTCGCTGCTTGCCGTCGGTGTCGCCGAGGCCGCGTGGGGGCGTCATGTCCGGACCAAGATCAGCGACGGTGAAATCGGCGACGGTCCCGGCTGGCTACATCCGCTGTCGGTGGCCCGCAGCTTGGTCATCGCCCAGGCGTCGGCCTGGGTGGGCGCCTTGGCGCTGGGCTGGTGGGTCGGGGTCCTGGTGTATCTGCTGCCGCGGCGGTCGTGGCTGAAGGTGGCCGGCGAAGACACCGCCGGCACGGCGGTGGCGGCCGTCAGCGCGCTGGCCTTGGTGGTCGCGGGGCTGTGGCTGCAACATTGCTGCAAATCGCCGCCGGATCCAACCGAGCACGGTGAGGGCGAGGCGGGCAATTAGTCCAGGTGAGAATCGCCGGAGCAGGGCGACACGCGCAGTGACCACGGGCCGGTACAGTCGGGCCATGACCGATCTGTCCCGCGGCGCCCGGGTTCGGCGCGGCGGCCGCAGACCGGGTTGGGTACTGCTCACGGCGTTGCTGGTGCTGGCAATCGGCGCTAGTTCTGCGCTGGTTTTCACCAACCGGGTGGAGCTCCTCAAGCTCGCCGTGATCCTGGCGCTGTGGGCCGCCGTCGTCGCCGCGTTCGTGTCGGTGATCTACCGCCGGCAAAGCGATGTGGATCAGGCCCGGGCACGGGACCTGAAGCTGGTCTATGACCTGCAACTGGACCGCGAAATTTCGGCCCGCCGCGAGTACGAGCTCACCGTGGAGTCTCAGCTGCGTCGCGAGCTGGCCAGCGAACTGCGTGCCCACTCTGCGGACGAGGTTTCGGCATTACGGGCCGAATTGGCCGCGCTGCGCACCAACCTCGAGATCTTGTTCGACGCCGAGCTCAGCGAGCGGCCGGCACTGGAGACCGAGCGCAGGGCCGTGCGTGGCTACAGCGACTGGGATCGCGACGACGAAAGCGCGCGCGAACGAGTCAATCGCGTCACCTCGGTGCGGGCCGAAGAGCCCCGGCAGGTGGACGACAGCTCGATCATCGATGTGCCGGAGGAACCGCTGGTGCCACCGCCGCGGCAACCGGTCGCGGACAGTTACCAGGCCGCGCCGTACACCTATCAGCCCGTTGGCGCTCCCGACACGTCCAGGGCAAACCGCGCCGCTGAGCCGTACGACGCGCCAGAACCGGACCGGGGTGTGCAACGACGCCGCGGCGAGCGCGCGGCTCGAGTCCAACAGGATGAGTCGACGCCGCCCACTGGTTGGCCCGCGCCGGGCGCATCGCCCACGATCGAGGGAGGGCGGCACGAGCCCCAGCCCCCGCGCCGCTCCCACCGACGGCCCGAGGCACCGCCGCAGCCCGAGCCGCCGCGGCCCGAGTGGCCGGCACCGGCTGAGACGCCTCGCCGTCAGGAAACCCCGGCCGGTTGGCCCGGCGGCAATTGGGATGCCGAATCGGCCGACAACACCGGTAGCGGGCCTTGGAAGTACGACAACGCCCCGTCCGCACCCCCGGTTGAGCGGCGGGGCCGGCACTCCGGCGTCGCCCAGCCGACCAACCAGTCCGGCGAATCCGAAGCCGGTCGGCGTGAGCCCGACGAGCGCGTGCGGGCCCGTCACTATGCGGAAGACCCCGACTCCGGCACCGCCGAAGCCTCGGCGCCGGCACCGGCGATGTCGCCGCCACCCGCACCGATGCCACCTTCGCCACCATCGCCAGCCGAACGGGAGCCGGTGATGTCGCCGCCACCGCCGCCCCCGGCCCGGCATCGCAGTACCGATCCGTTGGACGTCGATGCGCCGCCGTCGGGCGGTCAGTCGGTCGCCGAGTTGTTGGCGCGGCTGCAGACCAGTCCATCCGGAGGCGGCGGGCGCCGACGCCGCGAGGATTGAGGCGAACGCCACAGGCCATCGGCATCGCGGCCGGGGTAGAGTCTTAGCGACCGTCCGGTACCCGCATCGCGGGACTGGAACGAACCAAAGAGACTTGTGAGGGTCGTCTGCGATGGTGCAGTTCGACGGATTGCGCCCCGCCCGGCTCAAGGTGGGAATCATCTCCGCCGGCCGGGTAGGAACGGCTTTGGGGGTCGCGCTGGAACGCGTCGACCATGTCGTAGTGGCATGCAGTGCCGTTTCCCGGGCCTCGCGGCAGCGTGCCGAACGCTGGCTGCCCGACACCCCGGTGTCCCCGGTACCCGACGTTGCGGGTAGTGCCGAGCTCCTGCTGCTGGCCGTCCCGGACACCGAGCTGGCGGCGCTGGTGTCGGGGCTGGCCGCCACGTCGGCGGTACGGCCGGGCACCATCGTCGCGCACACCTCCGGCGCCAACGGGGTGGGCGTGCTGGCACCGCTGAGCAGACAGGGCTGCATCCCGCTGGCCATCCACCCGGCGATGACGTTCACCGGCTCCGACGAGGACATCGCCAGGCTTCCGGACACCTGCTTCGGGATCACCGCGGCCGACGAGGTCGGATACGCGATCGGGCAATCTCTGGTGTTGGAGATCGGCGGTGAGCCGTTCCGGGTGCGCGAGGAGGCGCGGCCGCTGTATCACGCCGCGCTGGCCCATGCCGGCAACCACATCGTCACCGTGCTCGCCGACGCCCTGGACGCATTGCGGGCCGCGCTGTCGGGCAGCGAACTCCTCGGTCAGCAGCTGATCGATCATCAGCCCGGCGGCATCGCCGAACGGATACTCGGGCCGCTGGCCCGCGCCGCGCTGGAAAACACCCTGCAGCGCGGGCAGGCGGCGCTGACCGGCCCGGTGGCCCGCGGTGATGCCGTCGCCGTCGCCGGTCATCTAGATGCGCTGGCCGCCGTCGACGCGCAACTGGCTCAGGCCTACCGGGTCAATGCCCTGCGCACCGCGCAGCGCGCGCATGCGCCCGATGACGTCCTCGAGGTACTCGCGCGATGACCGTCAACAGTGCGCCGAAGTTCAATGTCGGCGAACTCAACGTGTATTCGAGCCCCGGCGATGTCGGCGAGGTCAGCCGCGCGCTGCGCCATACCGGTCGGCGGGTGATGCTGGTGCCGACCATGGGTGCGCTGCACGACGGACATCTGTCGCTGGTGCGTGCCGCCAAACGGGTGCCCGGCGCGGTGGTGGTGGTGTCGATCTTCGTCAACCCGCTGCAGTTCGGCGCTGAGGAAGATCTCGACGCCTACCCGCGGATCGTCGAGGACGATTTGGCGATGCTGTGCGGTGAAGGGGTTGAAATAGCCTTCACCCCAAGCGTTGCGGCGATGTATCCCGACGGCCCGCGTACCGCGGTACATCCCGGTCCACTGGGGTCCGAGCTCGAGGGCGCCGCCAGACCGACTCATTTCGCGGGCATGCTCACCGTGGTGCTGAAGTTGCTGCAGATTGTGCGCCCTGACCGAGTGTTCTTCGGCGAGAAGGACTATCAGCAACTGGTGTTGGTCCGGCAGATGGTCGCCGACCTCAACGTCGACGTGCGGGTGATCGGAGTGCCGATCGTGCGCGAACGAGACGGCTTGGCAATGTCGTCGCGCAACCGCTACCTCGATCCTGCCCAACGTGAACTGGCCGCCCTGCTTTCGGCGGCGCTGCTGGCCGGGGCGCATGCCGCATCGGGTGGTGCGGATGCGGCGCTGCAGGCGGCCCGTGCCGTGCTGTCAGAGGTACCGGCGATCGACGTGGATTATCTGCAGGTGCGCAGCCCGGCGCTCGGCCCGGCGCCGCTGCACGGCCCCGCCCGCCTGCTCGTTGCGGCGCGGCTCGGTGCCACCCGACTTCTCGACAATGTCGCGATTGAAATCAGTACTACCGTCGGTGTCGACGGGCGAGAGCCCGCGGTTCCGGCCGGGCATCACGAATCATCCTGGAGGAACTGATGTTACGAACAATGCTCAAATCGAAGATCCACCGGGCAACCGTCACCCAGGCCGACCTGCACTACGTGGGCTCGGTGACGATTGACGCCGACTTGATGGATGCGGCCGATCTGCTCGAGGGCGAACAGGTGACCATCGTCGACATCGACAACGGCGCGCGGCTCGTCACCTACGCGATCACCGGCGAGCGCGGTAGCGGCGTGATCGGAATCAACGGTGCTGCGGCGCATCTGGTGCATCCCGGGGACCTGGTCATCCTGATCGCCTACGCGACGATGGAAGACGCCGAAGCGCGCAGCTACCAGCCGAGGATCGTCTTCGTCGACGCCGAGAACCGACCGATCGATCTCGGGCACGACCCGGCCTACGTGCCCGCCGACGCGGGCGAGCTGGTCTCACCGCGATGAAGGCCTTTTAGCCATGCTGCTGGCAATCGACGTCCGCAACACCCACACCGTCGTCGGGCTGCTCTCCGGCACGAAGGAGCACGCGAAGGTAGTGCAGCAGTGGCGGATTCGCACCGAATCCGAAGTCACCGCCGACGAACTGGCCTTAACCATCGACGGCCTGATCGGTGAAGACTCCGATCAGCTCACCGGTTCCGCCGCGCTGTCTACGGTTCCATCGGTGCTGCACGAAGTACGGGTGATGCTCGAGCAGTACTGGCCGACGGTGCCGCATGTGCTGATCGAGCCCGGGGTTCGCACCGGCATCCCGCTGCTGGTCGACAATCCCAAAGAGGTCGGCGCCGACCGAATCGTCAACTGCTTGGCGGCTTTTCAGAAGTACGGCACCGCGGCCATCGTGATCGATTTCGGGTCATCGATCTGCGTGGACGTGGTGTCGGCGAAAGGCGAATTCCTCGGCGGCGCGATCGCGCCGGGGATACAGGTTTCCTCCGACGCGGCTGCGGCACGTTCTGCCGCGTTGCGGCGGGTCGAGCTGGCCCGGCCGCGCTCAGTGGTCGGCAAGAACACCGTCGAGTGCATGCAGGCGGGTGCGGTGTTCGGTTTCGCCGGGCTGGTGGACGGCCTGGTCGGCCGCATCCGCAACGACGTGGACGGTTTCGCCGGCGATAACGTCACGGTGGTGGCCACTGGGCACACCGCGCCGCTGCTGCTGGCGGAACTGCATTCCGTTGATCACTACGACCAGCACCTGACCCTGCACGGGCTGCGGTTGGTGTTCGAACGCAACCGCGACAGCCAGCGCGGACGGCTCAAGACGGCGCGCTGACCGAGGATCCGACTTTTCGCGAGACAGCCGCCAGGGCTGGCAGCCGGCCAGGGTCACAACCTCTGGTGCTATTTCGTGGCCTCGACTCCTTTAAGCTGGCAGGTCGTGAACGCCGGCGGTCAAGAACTTCCTGAGGACATCCCCGAGCAGTTCCGTATCCGGCGGGACAAGCGCGCCCGGCTGTTCGAGCAGGGTCGCGACCCCTACCCCGTCGACGTCGGGCGTACTCACACGCTGGCGCAGATTCGTGCCGCTTACCCCGACTTGCCCGCCGATTCGACCACCGGCGACATCGTCGGTGTTGCCGGCCGAGTGGTGTTCGCCCGCAATTCGGGAAAACTGTGTTTTGCGACACTCCAAGAGGGCGACGGCACCCAACTGCAGGTGATGGTCAGCCTGACCGGTGTCGGTCAGGAAGCGCTCGACGCGTGGAAAGCCGACGTGGATATCGGTGACATCGTCTGCGTGCACGGAGAGGTGATCAGCTCACGTCGCGGCGAACTGTCCGTGCTCGGCGATTCCTGGCAGATGGCGTCCAAGGCGCTGCGGCCGCTGCCGGTAGCGCATAAGGAGATGAACGAAGAGTCGCGGGTGCGGCAGCGTTACGTCGACCTGATCGTCCGTCCCCAGGCGCGCACAGTGGCCCGGCAACGGATCGCGGTCATTCGCGCGATCCGGACCGCGCTGGAGCAACGCGGGTTTCTCGAAGTCGAGACGCCGATGTTGCAGACTTTGGCGGGCGGTGCAGCCGCCCGGCCGTTTGTCACACGCTCCAATGCTCTCGACATGGATCTCTACCTTCGGATCGCACCGGAACTGTTCCTCAAGCGATGCGTCGTTGGTGGGTTTGACAAGGTCTTCGAACTGAATCGGGTGTTCCGAAACGAAGGCGCCGATTCCACCCATTCCCCGGAATTCTCCATGTTGGAGACCTACCAGGCGTACGGAACGTATGACGATTCAGCGGTCGTCACCCGCGAGCTTATTCAACAGGTGGCTGACGAGGCGATCGGGACTAGACAACTGGCACTACCCGACGGCAGTGTCTATGACATCGACGGAGAATGGGCGTCGATACAAATGTATCCGTCGCTATCTGATGCACTCGGCGAAGAGATCACACCGAACACCACGGTTGAGCGCTTAGGCGCAATCGCCGAGTCACTCGGCGTCGAGGTGCCGGCCGATCGGGGGTATGGGCACGGCAAGTTGGTCGAGGAATTGTGGGAACACACCGTCGGCGCCGGCTTGACCGCGCCCACCTTTGTTCGGGATTTCCCAGTGGAGACAACGCCTTTGACGCGTCAGCACCGCAACATCCCCGGTGTCACGGAGAAGTGGGACCTGTATATTCGCGGGGTCGAACTGGCCACCGGATATTCGGAATTGATCGACCCGGTGGTGCAACGCGAAAGGTTCGCCGAACAGGCAAAAGCCGCCGCAGCCGGCGATGATGAGGCGATGGTGCTCGACGAGGATTTCCTGGCTGCCTTGGAGTACGCTATGCCGCCCTGCACGGGAACCGGAATGGGTATCGATCGGTTGTTGATGGCTTTGACTGGCCTGTCAATTAGGGAGACAGTATTGTTTCCGATTGTCCGTCCACATAGCAACTGACGTCATCTACGGTGGTGTATTGAATACCGCGCCTTCATATGGCAGATTGATGTCCACGGGGGCTCCAACTTGCACAGTAAGTGCTCAGGAAGAAAGCGTGAGGCGCAGCCAATGGCGAAGAAAGTGACCGTCACCCTGGTCGATGATTTCGACGGTGAGGGCGCCGCCGATGAAACCGTCGAATTCGGCCTCGACGGGGTGACCTATGAGATTGACCTTTCGACCAAAAATGCCACTAAACTGCGCAATGACCTGAAGCAGTGGGTCGACGCCGGCCGTCGCGTCGGCGGTCGTCGGCGCGGACGTTCCAGCTCCGGTCGCGGCCGCGGGGCCATCGACCGGGAGCAGAGCGCCGCGATCCGGGAATGGGCCCGTCGCAACGGGCACAACGTGTCGACGCGGGGCCGCATCCCGGCCGACGTCATCGACGCGTTCCACGCTGCGACCTGACCCGGCGACCAACACCTCGGCGATAAAGCAGAGCCGGACCAGCACCCATCGCGGGCTGGTCCGGCTTTCGCTGGTGGCGAACTGATTGCGCAGCGGGCCGGGAACCGATTTGCCGTTCTACCGCGTTGCTTCCATTACGGCTCTGATCACGCCGGGCATCTGCGGATGGATTAGCGGCCGCAAGGTAGGAAGCCCGGCGAGCCGCCCATTACAGTGGATGGCAGGTACGCGATGTCGTCGGCTGTACCGATGGTGAGGGAGAGCAGGTAACCACCGATGTTTGAACGATTTACCGACCGTGCCCGCAGGGTCGTCGTCCTGGCGCAAGAAGAGGCCCGGATGCTCAACCACAACTACATCGGCACCGAGCACATCCTGTTGGGTCTTATTCACGAGGGCGAAGGCGTAGCCGCAAAGTCGCTGGAGTCGCTGGGCATTTCACTGGAGGGCGTCCGTAGCCAGGTCGAGGAGATCATCGGCCAGGGCCAGCAAGCCCCTTCGGGACACATCCCGTTCACGCCGCGCGCCAAGAAGGTGTTGGAGCTGAGTCTGCGTGAGGCGCTGCAGCTGGGCCACAACTACATCGGCACCGAGCACATTCTGCTCGGCTTGATCCGTGAGGGTGAGGGCGTTGCCGCCCAAGTGCTGGTCAAGCTCGGCGCGGAGCTGACCCGGGTGCGCCAGCAGGTGATTCAGCTGCTGAGTGGCTACCAGGGCAAGGAGGCCGCCGAAGCCGGAACCGGTGGTCGTGGCGGAGAGTCCGGCTCACCTTCTACGTCGTTGGTGCTCGACCAGTTCGGGCGCAACCTGACCGCCGCAGCGATGGAAGGCAAGCTCGACCCCGTCATCGGCCGCGAGAAGGAAATCGAGCGGGTGATGCAGGTGTTGAGCCGGCGCACCAAGAACAACCCGGTGCTGATCGGTGAGCCCGGCGTCGGCAAGACCGCGGTGGTCGAGGGTCTGGCGCAGGCCATCGTGCACGGCGAGGTGCCCGAGACGTTGAAGGACAAGCAGCTCTACACCCTCGACCTGGGATCGCTGGTCGCGGGCAGCCGCTACCGCGGTGACTTCGAGGAGCGCCTGAAGAAGGTGCTCAAGGAGATCAACACTCGCGGCGACATCATCCTGTTCATCGACGAGCTGCACACGCTGGTGGGCGCCGGTGCCGCCGAAGGCGCGATCGACGCGGCGTCGATCCTGAAACCGAAGCTCGCTCGTGGTGAACTTCAGACGATCGGTGCGACCACGCTCGACGAGTACCGCAAGTACATCGAGAAGGACGCCGCGCTGGAACGCCGCTTCCAGCCGGTGCAGGTCGGCGAGCCGACGGTGGAGCACACCATCGAGATCCTCAAGGGCCTGCGGGACCGCTACGAGGCACACCACCGGGTGTCGATCACCGACTCCGCGATCACCGCGGCCGCCACCCTGGCCGACCGCTACATCAACGACCGGTTCCTGCCGGACAAGGCGATCGACCTGATCGACGAGGCCGGCGCGCGGATGCGCATCCGCCGGATGACCGCGCCGCCAGACCTGCGTGAGTTCGACGAGAAGATCGCCGATGCCCGCCGCGAGAAGGAGTCTGCGATCGACGCGCAGGACTTCGAGAAGGCGGCCAGCCTGCGCGACCGCGAAAAGCAACTCGTCACACAGCGCGCTGAGCGCGAAAAGCAGTGGCGTTCAGGCGATCTCGATGTGGTCGCCGAGGTCGACGACAACGAGATCGCTGAGGTGCTGGGTAACTGGACCGGCATCCCGGTGTTCAAGCTCACTGAGGCCGAAACCACTCGGTTGCTGCGCATGGAAGACGAGCTGCACAAGCGGATCATCGGTCAGGAGGACGCCGTCAGGGCGGTCTCCAAGGCGATCCGGCGTACCCGCGCCGGGCTGAAGGACCCCAAGCGCCCGTCCGGCTCGTTCATCTTCGCCGGCCCGTCCGGTGTCGGTAAGACCGAGCTGTCCAAGGCGCTGGCCAACTTCTTGTTCGGCGACGACGACGCGCTCATCCAGATCGACATGGGCGAATTCCACGACCGGTTCACCGCCTCGCGGTTGTTCGGCGCCCCGCCGGGATACGTCGGCTACGAGGAAGGCGGCCAGCTCACCGAGAAGGTGCGGCGCAAGCCGTTCTCGGTGGTGCTGTTCGACGAGATCGAGAAGGCGCACCAGGAGATCTACAACAGCCTGTTGCAGGTGCTCGAAGACGGCCGGCTGACCGACGGGCAGGGCCGCACGGTGGACTTCAAGAACACCGTGCTGATCTTCACGTCGAACCTCGGCACCGCCGACATCTCCAAGGCGGTCGGCCTGGGCTTCACCCAGGGCGGGGGCGCGAACGACTACGAGCGGATGAAGCAGAAGGTCAACGACGAGCTGAAGAAGCACTTCCGCCCGGAGTTCCTCAACCGCATCGACGACATCATCGTCTTCCACCAACTGACTCGCGACGAGATCATCCGGATGGTCGACCTGATGATCGGTCGGGTCGAAAAGCAGCTGAAGAGCAAGGACATGGCGATGACGCTCACCGACAAAGCCAAGTCGCTGCTGGCCAAGCGTGGCTTCGATCCAGTGCTGGGCGCTCGCCCGCTGCGGCGCACCATCCAGCGCGAGATCGAGGATCAGCTGTCCGAGAAGATCCTGTTCGAAGAAGTCGGTCCGGGCCAGATTGTCACCGTCGACGTGGACAACTGGGACGGCGAGGGCGCCGGAGAGGATGCGGTGTTCACTTTCACCGGCGCCCGCAAGCCGGCCGAGCCCACCGAGGCGGAACTGGCCAAGGCCGGGGCACCCGCCGCCGGCGGGCCGCCGACGACTCCGCAGTAGCCAACTGCGGAGTGCTCACTGCACGGGTAGCAGCGCGAAGACCTGTTTGGCGACCTGCAGCATCCAACCGGTCACGCTCGGGCCGTGATCGCGCGGCCAGTTCAGCTGGAAACTCACCGCCCACGGCTGTCCCGTCCGGTCGACGGCATACCAGCTGAACGTCAGATCACCGGGCAGGCCACCGGCTTTCGCGCCGATGTACGGCCAAACGCGGCGATCCAGGTCGATACCCGGAGCGGCCGCCAAAATCTGCTTGACGAGCGCGGTTTTGCCGACCGCGCCGGCCTGCAGTGCCGCATGCACCCGGCAGATGTCGTCGGCGCTTCCATACCATTCCGCGCCGTAACCTGAGGCCGGAATGTGGGCGCGCATCGGATCCGGTTGATAGACACGCGAATTGGCTTGCGCCAGCAATTGCCCCCGAGTCTGCGGGCTGGCCTGCTTCCATTGCTCGCGGACATCCGGCTGCCCCCAAGCCACCGAGAACAACTCGTACATGGTCGGGAAAGGCGTCATCGCGGACGGGTCGTGATGACCCGCCGCGGCCAACGCTCGCTCGACGGCTTGGGTACCGACTTTTCCGATCAGCATGTCGGTGGCCATGTTGTCGCTGGTGGCGATCATCTTCTCGGCGGCGGTTCGTAGGGAAATATGTGCTCCCGCTGGCAATTCCATTCCCGATCCGACCGCCTTGCCCTTCGCGGTGACGGTCAGCTGGTCGTCCCAGGACACCGTTCCGGCCTTGACCGCGTCGGCGACCGCATAGAGCACGTACAGCTTGAAGATCGACGCCAGCGGGAGGGACTGCGCGGTATTCGTACCAGCCACCCGATCGCACTGCCCGTCGTTGATCTTGGCGACCTGCCAGGAGTAGCGGGCGCCGGTCTTGCTCAACGTGGTATCGATGTCACGCCAAGAGGAAATCGTCGGTGCCTGCGTGCTGACCTCGAACCCGTCCACCAATGTGTCGTCGGCGGTATGTATGCGGATCTCCTGATGCCCGCCGTAGGACGTGATCAGCTTCAGGGTGGCTGAGCCGGCCTTGAGGTCGACTCCACCGAAAGTGAACGGGCGGTCCCACCAGAGTGCTTCCATGCTGGCCTCGACCTGCTTGACCTTGTCGGGCGTAGCCAGGGTGCCAACTCCGATCGGGCCGATGGGCCAGTCCGAGTTGAGCATGTCGAGGGTCTGCTGGGCCCGTAGACCGGGCGGAGTTCTGATATTGATCACCCGCGCGCCGGCACCCGCTGCGTTGGCGGACGGCGCCGGTGGCGGGGCGCAACCCGGGACCAGGGCACCGACCAGCGTTGCGACGGCGGTTAATGTCGCGACGCGGTGCCGGACCTGGCGCGGGCTACTACTTCTGGCCGGAGCCGGCAACGTCCAACACAACCTCGAATTCCAGCAGTGAGGCGCCGGTCGCCACCGGGTTGGCCCGGTGGCCGGCGTGGGCCTCGATAGCCGGCCCGGTAGCCCACGCCTGAAATGCCTCTTCGGACTCCCACTGCGTCACCACGAAGTAGCGGTCCTCGCCCTTGACTGGGCGAAGCAGCTGGAAGCCCAGGAAGCCTGGCGAGTTCTCGACCGCGTGCGCGCGATGAGCGAACCGCTTTTCCAGTTCGGGGCCCGCGTCCGCGGGCACCTCGATTGCGTTGATCTTCACCACTGGCATGCCGTTAGGCTACCGTGCCGCCCATGGCGGCCGATCTGCTAACCCATCGTGGCGGCCGCGGTGACCCGGTGGTCTTGGTGCATGGGCTGATGGGCCGCGGCAGTACCTGGCCACGGCAGCTGCGGTGGCTGACTGAGTTGGGGGCTGTCTACACCTACGACGCCCCCTGGCACCGCGGGCGTGACGTAGCCGATCCCTATCCGGTCAGCACCGAACGCTTTGTGGCCGACCTCGGTGATGCGGTGGCTGCGCTCGGCACGCCGGTGCGGCTGGTCGGGCATTCCATGGGTGCGTTGCACTCCTGGTGTCTGGCCGCCGAGCATCCCGACCTGGTCTCGGCGCTGGTGGTCGAAGACATGGCGCCTGACTTCCGGGGCCGCACCACCGGACCGTGGGAGCCGTGGCTGCACAACCTGCCCGTCGAATTCGACTCTGCCGAGCAAGTATTCGCTGAGTTTGGGCCGGTCGCAGGCCAGTACTTCCTGGAGGCGTTCGACCGAACTGCGACTGGCTGGCGGCTGCACGGTCACACCTCTCGGTGGATCGAGATCGCAGCGGAATGGGGCACCCGCGACTACTGGGCGCAGTGGCGGGCGGTGCGATCACCCGTGCTGCTGATCGAGGCCGGCACTTCGGTCACGCCAGCGGGGCAGATGCGGTCGATGAACGAAACCGGTTACCGGGCAGAGTATTTGCATGTCCCTGGCGCGGGCCACTTGGTCCACGACGAAGCTCCTGAAATTTATCGGCAGGCGGTGGAATCGTTTCTGGCCGCGCCCTAGGCCCCTTCGCCGACCAAGGCGAACCGGCCGTCGATCGTCTGCGTCACCAGGCCGTCGGCCAGCAGTGAATTCAGCGCTCGTTCGCGCTGCTCGGTGTCGGTCAGCCACGCGATGTCCAGCTCGGCACGGGTGACCGGAAACTCGTTGTCGCGCAGAACATCCAACAGCCGGCCGCGGACCTGTCGGTCGGTTCCGGCGTAGGTCTGCGGGCGACGCGCCGGACCTTGCGCGGGCGGATAGCCCGCCTGCCGCCATCCGCACCCGCTGAGTGGACACAGCCCGCATCGCGGCGCCCGCGCGGTGCACACGGTGGCGCCCAGTTCCATCAGTGCCGCTGAAAATCGGTGCGCTGAAGAATCTTTGGGTAACAGCGCGGATACGTCGGCGTGATCGCGGACCGTCGACGCCGTGCCGGCATCGGCGCGGCCATGCACGACGCGGGCCACCACCCGGCGCACATTGGTGTCCACCACCGGCACCGGCTGTTGGTAGGCGAAGCATGCCACCGCGCGGGCGGTGTAGCTGCCGACCCCGGGCAGCCTCAGCAGTATTTCCACGTCGTCGGGAACCACGTCGCCGTGGTCGCGGGCGATCACCGTCGCGCACTCGTGCAGGCGCTTGGCCCGGCGCGGATAGCCGAGCTTGCCCCAGGCGCGCACGACGTCGGCCGGGCTGGCCGCCGCCGTCGCCGATGCCGTCGGCCACCGCACCACCCAGTCGCACCAGATCGGCAGCACCCGCGACACCGGCGTCTGTTGCAGCATGAACTCGCTGACCAGGATCTGCCACGGAGTGACGCCGGGTTCCCGCCACGGCAGGTCGCGTCGACACCGGTCGTACCAGTGCAGAAGTTCACTTGGCGTTGGCGAGGGCTTCATGGCCGGCTGCGGCAGAATGTGCGGCATGCCCAATACCACTCCGGTAACCGCGTGGAAAGCACTCAAAGAGGGTAACGAGCGGTTCGTCGCCGGCCAGCCTCAGCACCCGAGCCAAAGCGTCGATCATCGCGCCAGCCTGGCTAAAGGTCAGAGGCCCACTGTGGCGCTCTTCGGCTGTGGCGACAGCCGGGTGGCCGCCGAAATCATCTTCGATCAGGGCCTGGGCGACATGTTCGTGGTCCGGACGGCAGGACACGTCATCGACTCCGCGGTATTGGGCTCAATTGAATTTGCGGTGACCGTGCTGGACGTGCCGCTGATCGTGATCCTGGGCCATAACAGCTGCGGGGCGGTGAAGGCGACGCTCGCGGCGCTCGACGACGGGGTGCTTCCGGGCGGCTATGTGCGCGACGTAGTCGAGCGGGTGACACCGTCCATCCTGCTCGGCCGCCGTGAGGGCTTGACCCGGATCGACGAGTTCGAGGCGCGCCATGTGGTCGAGACCGGCGCACAGCTGATCGCCCGCTCGACGGCCATCGCCGAACGGGTCAAGGCGGGAACGCTGGCGATTGTCGGCGCCACCTACGAGCTCGCCGACGGGCGGGTGGTGCTGCGCGATGCCATCGGCGATATCGGCGAAGAGCCCTGAGCGTCAGCTAACTGGGCGACACGCCGAGCCACGTCGGCCCTGTCAACGTGACCTGGGCTTACCGTGTGAATGTGCTGGATCTGGAACCGCGGGGCCCGCTACCGCCAGAGATCTACTGGCGACGCCGGGGATTGGCGTTAGGCATTGGGGTCGTCGTGGTCGGCATCGTCATCGCGATCATCGTCGCCGTCATGAGCAGCAGCGCCGGGGCGAACACCGCCGGCGGCAAGTCCGGCAATGCGGCCGCCCAGAAACCCGCGGCCGGGTCCGGGGCAGCCCCAGAGGTCAAGAGCCCGGTGGTGCCACCGGCCGGGCAGAACCCTGGCCAGCCGGCCGAGACGCCGACCGCAGCCGTACAGCCGCCGCCGGTGCTCAAGGAAGGCGATGACTGCCCCGACTCCACACTCGCCGTCCTGGGTCTGACCAACGCGCCGCAGTACTTCATCGGTGACCAGCCGAAATTCGTGATGGTGGTGACCAATATCGGGCTGGTGGCATGCAAACGTGACGTGGGCGCGGCCGTGCTGGCGGCCTATGTCTATTCGTTGGACAACAAGCGGTTGTGGTCCAACCTGGACTGCGCGCCATCCAACGAGACACTGGTCAAGACGTTCGCCCCGGGCGAGCAGGTGACCACCTCCGTGACCTGGACCGGCATGGGGTCGGCGCCGCACTGTCCGCTGCCACGGCCGGCGATTGGACCCGGTACCTACAACCTGGTCGTGCAGTTGGGAAACCTGCGCTCGGCCGCGGTCCCGTTTATCTTGGCGCCGCCGCTACCACCGGGCGCCGCGCCTCCGCCGGCACCGGGCATGCCCGGCCCGATGCCGGTTGGGCCACCGCCCGGCCCGCCGCCGGCCCGGCCCCGGCCACTAACCGAGCGGGTCGGCGATGGTCGACTCGGCCAGATGCGACAGCCCCTCGCGGACTTGCCGCGCCCAGATTGCGCCGATCCCCTCGACCGCCTCCAAATCGCTGGCGCTGGCCGCCAGCAGACCCTGCAGCGACCCGAATTCCCGGACCAGCCGGTCGGCGTGAGCGAACTGCAGCCGGGGGATACCGGCCATCGCGCGATAGCCGCGTGAGCTCATCGCCTCATCCTGCGCCTCTGTCGTCGAGGGATAACCGAACACCTTTGCCAGCGTGGTGAAGTCGAGTAGCTCGGTGTCGGACAGCCCATCCAGCTCGTCGAGGATTGCCCCGACCTCCTCCTTGGAGAACGGTTCGGGGTTCGCGTGGTAGTCGCGAACGATGAGCTCCCGCGCGATGTCGTTGCCGCCCAGCAATTCCTCCAGCTGAAGCCGCAGCTGACGTCCATCGGTGCCCAGCTCGACGGCGTCGTAATCGATCACCAGACCGATCCGGCGCACCAGCTCGAGCCGCTGCACGACCGTCATCACATCGCGCAGCGTGACGAAATCCTCGATCTCGGCCCGCGACAGTTGTCGGCTGACTTCGTCGAGCCGGGTCTTGTACCGCTCCAGCGTGGCAAGGGCCTGGTTGGCCCGCGACAGGATGGTCGCCGAGTCGGCCAGCACGTGGCGCTCGCCGCCGAGGTAGACGGTCACGATGCTCATCGAGTGGCTGACCGAGATCACCGGGTAGCCGGTTTGAATAGCGGCCCGCTCGGCCGAGCGGTGCCGGGTCCCGGACTCGTCGGTGGGTATCGACGGGTCGGGCACCAGCTGAACGTTGGCCCGCAGGATCCGGCTGCCGTCAGTGGACAGCACCACCGCACCGTCCATCTTGCACAGCTCCCGCAACCTGGTCGGCGCATACCGAATGTCGAGCGAGAAGCCGCCGTCGCAGATCGCCGTAACGCTGTCGTCGTCACCGAGGACGATCAGGGCACCGGTCCGGCCCCGGAGGATGCGTTCCAGGCCGTCGCGCAGCGCAGTTCCCGGCGCCAGCCGCGCAACGGCCTCACGCAGGGTGGGACGCGGCGCCGGTGAGGCGCCGTTGGTCGATGCTTTGCCACTGGTCATTGCTAGTCATTGTGCGCTACATCGAGCCGTTGTGGGGACGCTGGTGGGTTGGCGCGGTGCTCCGCGATGTCGAGCATGTGCTCCAGCGCTGCGACGATGTTGGCCGCCTCCAGCGCCTGCAAACCCGCCGGCACTGCATCACAGCCCGGCGGGATCAGCGCGGTCGTAAACCCTTGCCGGGCAGCTTCGGCCAGCCTGCGCTCCATGCCATTGACCCGCCGCAGATCGCCCGCCAGTCCGACTTCACCGATCATCACCGCGGTGGCCGGCAACGGCAGGCTGACGTACGCCGACGCCAGCGCGATCGCGACCGCCAGGTCCGACGACGGATCGGTCAGCCGCATACCGCCCACCGTGGACAGGTACACATCGTTGACGGCGATCTTGAGGCGGGCGTGCTTTTCCAGCACCGCGGCGATCATCGCCGCCCGGGCGTGGTCGATCCCGCTGACGGCGCGGCGCGGTGCGCCGCCCGAGGTTGTTGCCAGCAACGCTTGCACCTCGCCGATCAGCGGACGCTTACCGTCGAGGGTCACCGTGATGGCAGTACCCGCGACGGGCTGCGGCCGCTGATCCAGAAAAAGGCCCGACGGGTCGGCGACACCCTCAATCCCGTTGTCCTGCAACAGAAAACAGCCGACTTCATCGGATGCGCCGAACCGATTCTTCACGCCGCGCACCATTCGCAGCAGCGAGTTGCGGTCGCCCTCGAAATGCAGCACGACATCGACGAGGTGTTCAAGCGAACGGGGCCCGGCGATGGCCCCGTCCTTGGTGACATGGCCGACGAGGATCAGCGGTACACCGGTGGTTTTCGCCGCGGCGGTCAGGGCGGTGGTCACCGCCCGCACCTGGGTGACGCCGCCGGTGACGCCGTCGGTGTCGGTGCTGGACATGGTCTGCACCGAGTCGACGACGACCAGTGTGGGCTGCACCGCTTCGATATGGCCGAGCACCGCCTGCAGGTCGGACTCGGCGGCCAGGTACAGCTCGTGATGGCTGCAGCCGGTCCGGTCGGCGCGCATCCGGATTTGGCCGCGCGACTCCTCACCGGAGACGTACAGCGCACGCTGCCCTGACGCCGCCCACTGATGGGCGACCTTGAGCAGCAGTGTCGACTTGCCGACCCCCGGGTCGCCCGCGAGCAGCGTGACCGAGCCCGGTACCACGCCGCCGCCCAGAACACGGTCGAGTTCATCGATCCCGGTGGGACGGTGGCGGGTGCCGCTGGGTTCGATGGAGCTGATCGGAACCGCAGCCGAGGGGGTGATCAGCGAATGGCGGGCGGTGCTGCGGACGGCGCTGAGCACCGCCACCTCGTCGACCGAGCCCCAACTGCCGCACTCCAGGCAGCGTCCGACCCACTTCGCGGTGAGGTGGCGACATTCCGAACACCGGTACTGCGCGCGTGCCTTGGCCACCCGCCGACGGTATCCGGCAGGTCTGACAAACCTAGGGACGCTCGGCCGACAACGGTGGGCCCTCCGGCGCCGAGATCGGCACCGCCAAGCTCACGCTGCCGGCCTTCTCGAAATCAAAGGTGAAGTTGTAGTTCGGGCCGTTGGTGATCGGCTTGTCCAGCGCGACCGTCGCCTTGACGGTGCCTGCGGCCTCCACGGCGTCCACGGCCTTTTTGTTCTGACCGTTCGGAGTGCCGACGAAAAGCGTTCCACCGGCAGGCAAACTCGGATTACCGGTCACGGTGACCTTGCCGATATCGGTGGAGATGCCGACCAGCTTGTCGGCGACATCCGGCGACTGGTTGATGACCACCAGCACCAGGTCCACCGTCGAGCCCGGGCGCAGGAAGTCGGTGCTCTGCTGCGCCTGGATGCGGACGTTGCGCAGCGCGACGTTCTTGACCGCCGCAGCGTTGCCGTCGACCGCCGACTCCTGGCTGGCGGTCTGCGAGAGCTGGCCGGCGCCGCAACCGGCGAGCGCGACGGCGCCGATCAAGCCGCCCGCCGCGAGGGCGGCGACTCTGGCCGGCCGGCGGTTCGAGCGGGGTTTCGAGTCGCGGTAGTCGAAGCGATTCACTCAAAGCCTCCTCGGCCGACTCATGGCGCTGTGCTCTCTTGGCCAAACGTTCGACTATGCACAGTAGTAGGTCGGCAAACCAGGCGGTAGCGCAGGGCGCTCAAGGGGGAATAGAGGGCGACGGCAGGCCGATTAGCGCGGCGCAGTATGATCTTGACCGTGCTTAACAGCGCAAACCTGGAGATGTCTCAGGGCGCGCCCATCGGGTTCCCGATAGGCCGGTGCATTGCATGAAAATTTGCTTCTGTCAACCCCCTCTCTTCGCGTGCGGTGCCCCTGACCTGCATCGTTGTTCCGCACGTGTTGGAGCCGCGTGTTAGCATGGAGTAACGAAAGGGGCTCGAATCTGATGATTTTCAAGGTCGGAGACACCGTTGTCTATCCACACCACGGTGCTGCGTTGATCGAGGCGATAGAAACCCGAACCATTAAAGGGGAGCAAAAGGAATATCTCGTCTTGAAGGTGGCGCAGGGCGACCTGACCGTTCGAGTACCCGCTGACAACGCCGAATACGTCGGCGTCCGCGATGTGGTCGGCCAGGAAGGTCTCGACAAGGTGTTCCAGGTGCTTCGCGCACCGCACACCGAGGAGCCGACCAACTGGTCCCGTCGCTACAAGGCCAACTTGGAGAAGCTGGCCTCCGGTGACGTCAACAAGGTCGCTGAGGTCGTTCGCGACCTGTGGCGCCGAGACCAGGAACGCGGCCTGTCCGCCGGCGAGAAGCGCATGCTGGCCAAGGCTCGGCAGATTCTGGTGGGCGAGCTCGCGCTGGCCGAAAGCACCGACGATGCCAAGGCGGAAACCATCCTCGACGAGGTTCTGGCCGCCGCTTCTTGAATCCCTGACGCGCAGAGGCCGGGGTGATCGACACAGTCGCGGTGGTCCCGGCCGCCGGGACCGGCCAACGGCTGGCCGTCGGTGTGCCGAAGGCGTTTTTTCACCTCGATGGACGCACGCTGGTTGAACGCGCGGTCGGCGGACTGCTGGAATCTGGTGTCGTCGACCGTGTCGTGGTGGCCGTGCCGCCTGACCGCACTGACCAGGCCAAACTGATCCTCGGCCGCGAGGCGACCGTCGTCGCCGGCGGGGCGAATCGCACCGAGTCGGTGAGCCGGGCGTTGGCGGCAGTCGCCGATACCGAAAAACCCGACTTCGTGCTGGTTCACGACGCGGCCCGGGCGCTGACACCGCCCGCCCTGGTGGTGCGTGTCGTTGAAGCGCTGCGGGCCGGGCACGAGGCTGTGGTGCCTGCGCTGCCGCTTTCCGACACCGTCAAGGCCGTCGACGCCAACGGGGTGGTGTTGGGGACGCCGGATCGGGCCGGCCTGCGGGCCGTACAGACCCCGCAGGGATTCGTCACCAAACTGCTGCTGCGTGCATACCAGCGAGCTGCTGACCTCAGCGGGACGGACTTCACCGACGACGCGTCCATGGTCGAGCACATCGGCGGTCAGGTACAGGTGGTCGACGGCGATCCGCTGGCTTTCAAGATCACCACCAAGTGGGACATATTGCTGGCGCAAGCGATCGTGCAGCAGTGAACGTGCGGATAGGTCTGGGCACCGACGTGCACGCGATTGAAGCCGACAGGCCATGCTGGCTGCTCGGACTGCTGTTTCCCGGTGTCGACGGCTGCGCCGGACACTCCGACGGCGATGTGGCCGTGCACGCGCTGTGTGACGCGCTGCTCTCGGCGAGCGGGCTGGGCGACATCGGCGACGTGTTCGGTGTCGACGACCCACGCTGGGCCGGTGTCAGCGGGGTCGACATGCTGCGCCACGTCGCCGACCTGATCGCCGGGCGGGGCTACCGGGTGGGCAATGCGGCGGTGCAGGTCATCGGCAACCGTCCCAGGATCGGCCCGCGCCGCGCCGAGGCGCAACGATTGTTGTCAGATCTACTGGACGCGCCGGTGTCGGTGTCGGCCACCACCACCGACGGTCTGGGGCTGACCGGCCGCGGCGAGGGCCGGGCCGCGATTGCCACGGCTTTGCTGGTCGAGGCCGAAGGAACCGCCGGTTAGCCGCTGCGGCCTTTCGCATCTCGGTGATCGCATCTCTGGTGCGGCGCAACACCGTGAACTCTGCCGATGAAATCGAGTCCGCGGCGCCCACGCTGGTCATCGGCAAAGCTGTAGCCCGGTAAGCTGGCACGTCGTGACCGATCGCGCCCAGCTGCGGCTACACGACACGGCAACCGGTGCCGTGCGTGAATTCGTTCCGCTGCGGCCCGGGCACGTCTCCATCTACCTGTGCGGCGCCACCGTGCAGGGTCTGCCGCACATCGGGCACGTGCGCAGCGGCGTAGCCTTCGACATCCTGCGCCGCTGGCTGATGGCCCGGGGCTGCGACGTCGCATTCATCCGCAATGTCACCGACATCGACGACAAGATCCTGAACAAGGCCGCGGCGGCGGGCCGGCCGTGGTGGGAATGGGCTGCCACCTACGAGCGGGCGTTTTCCGCCGCCTACGACGCCCTCGGGGTGTTGCCGCCGTCGGCCGAGCCGCGGGCCACCGGCCACATCACCCAGATGGTGGAGCTGATCGAGCGGCTGATTGAGTCGGGCAACGCCTATACCGGCTGCGGCGACGTGTACTTCGACGTGCTGAGCTACCCCGAATACGGCCGGCTTTCCGGACACAAGATCGACGACGTTCATCAAGGCGAGGGTGTGGCCACCGGCAAGCGTGATCAGCGCGACTTCACGCTGTGGAAGGGCGCCAAGCCCGGTGAGCCGTCCTGGCCCACGCCGTGGGGACGCGGACGGCCCGGCTGGCACACCGAGTGTGTGGCAATGGCGCACGAGTATCTGGGTCCGGAGTTCGATATCCATTGCGGCGGGATGGATTTGGTCTTTCCGCACCACGAGAACGAGATCGCGCAAAGCCGCGCGGCCGGTGATGGTTTCGCCCGCTTCTGGCTGCACAACGGCTGGGTCACCATGGGCGGCGAGAAGATGAGCAAGTCGCTGGGCAACGTGTTGTCGATCCCCGCCATGTTGCAGCGTGTCCGGCCGGCCGAGCTGCGCTACTACTTGGGTAGCGCGCATTACCGTTCGATGCTGGAGTTCTCCGAGACGGCGTTGCACGATGCGGTCAACGCCTACGTCGGGATCGAGGACTTCCTGCACCGGGTGCGTAGTCGGGTCGGCGCCGTCGAACCCGGACAGTGGACGCCGAAATTCGCTGCAGCACTTGACGACGACCTCGCGGTGCCGGTCGCGCTGGCCGAGGTGCACCACGCCCGCGCGGAAGGCAACCGGGCGCTTGACGCCGGTGACCACGACGGTGCGATGGCCAACGCCGCCGCGATCCGCTCGATGATGGGCATTCTCGGCTGCGACCCGCTCGACGAGCGTTGGGAGTCGCACGACGAGACGTCGGCTGCGCTGGCAGCGGTAGACGTGCTGGTGCACGCCGAGCTGGAGCGGCGCGAACAGGCCCGGGTGCAGCGCGACTGGAAGCTGGCCGACGAAATCCGGGATCGGCTGAAGGACGCCGGTATCGAGGTCACCGATACCGGCGACGGCCCGCAGTGGTCGCTGGGAACCCAAACCGATGGCCGGTAATTCGCGGCGCCGCGGAGCGGTGCGCAAAGCCGGTACCAAGAAAGGGCCGACCGTTGGCTCCGGTGGCCAGCGACGCCGCGGGCTGGAAGGCCGGGGTGCCACCCCGCCCGCGCACCTGCGGCCCTACCATCCGGCCGCCAAGCGGCTCAAGGCGCAGCAGCGCCGGCCCGTTAAGCGCAGCGACGACGAAGTCGAGACGGTGCTGGGACGAAACCCGGTATTGGAATGCCTGCGCGCCGGGGTTCCGGCGACCGCGCTCTACGTTGTGCTCGGAGCCCAGGCCGATGAGCGCCTGACCGAATCCGTCACCCTGGCAGCCGATTCCGGTATCGCAATACTGGAAGTGCCGCGCACCGATCTGGATCGGATGACCACCAACGGCCTGCATCAGGGGATCGCGCTACAGGTGCCGCCCTACGAGTACCTGCATCCCGACGAGCTGCTCGAGGTGGCCTTGGATTCCCCGCCCGCGCTGCTCGTCGCGTTGGACAACATCTCCGATCCGCGCAACCTGGGCGCGATTGTTCGGTCGGTTGCGGCGTTCGCCGGTCACGGGGTTCTGATCCCGCAGCGTCGTTCCGCGTCGGTGACGGCGGTGGCGTGGCGAACCAGCGCGGGTGCGGCGGCGCGGGTTCCCATCGCGCGCGCTACCAATCTCAATCGGACATTGAAGGATTGGGCTGATCGCGGTCTGCAGCTCGTCGGGCTGGACGCCGACGGCGACACGGTCCTCGATGATCTGGACGCCGAGGGTCCGCTGGTGGTGATCGTCGGATCGGAAGGGAAGGGACTGTCGCGGCTGGTGCGTCAGAACTGTGACGCGGTGGTTTCGATCCCGATGGCCGGCCCCGCGGAATCGTTGAACGCCTCGGTCGCCGCCGGCGTGGTGCTGGCTGAGGTTGCCCGTCAGCGCAGGCGCTAGTCCAATTGCGCGCGCGATGGCCCGTGCGCCTTGGCGCCGTCCTGATGGCGAGCGGGGTGCTCGCTTCGGCGCCGCCCGCCGCTGCGGAGTTGCCGCGATTCGATCTGCAGGCTCACGCCGGTGGCCGCGGCGAGGCGACCGGCGAATCGTTGCGTGCCTTCGCCAAATCGATCGAACTCGGGGTCAGCACACTGGAACTCGACATCAATATCACCAAAGATCACCAACCGCTGGTGTGGCACGATCCGATTATCGAGCCGCAGCAGTGCGCAGACACCGGGCCGGCTTTCGGCGGCGACCCGTCATATCCTTACGTCGGAAAACAGGTGCACGACCTGACTCTGCCGCAGATCCGCATGCTGGACTGCGGCAAGCCGAACGGCCAATTCCCGCACGCTGAAGTGCCGCGGCACAACAAGATAGCCACCCTGGCAGAGGTCTTCTCACTGGTCGACTCGTATCGCGCCGATGTGCGGTTCAACATCGAAACCAAGGTCGCGGCCGATCGCCCGGCCATCTCCGCCGAACCCCAGGAGTTCGTCGACGTGATACTGGCTGCAACCAGGTCGGCGGACAAGGTCGATCGGGTGGAGATCCAAAGCTTCGACTGGCGAACGTTGCCGCTCATGCACCAAGCCGAACCGTCGATTCCCACAGTGGCCTTGTGGAGTGCGCAAACCTGGGTTGCGGATTCACCATGGCTGGCCGGCGTCAACCCCGCGGTGGTCGGTGATCCGGTGCTCGGGGCCACGATGGTTGGCGCGAATATCGTTTCGCCCGATTACTCGTTGGTCGACAAGGCTTTGGTGGAACGGGCACATGCGTTGCGGCTCAGTGTCATTCCATGGACCGTCGACGATGCCAACGACATGCGGGCCCAGATCGCCTACGGCGTCGACGGCATCATCACCAACTATCCCGCGACGCTGCGCAGCGTATTGGCCGAACTCGGTATGCCGCTGCCGCCGGCCTACCGGCGGTGACCCAGTCGTCACAGAAGCCACATCGGCATCTCTCAGTAGTTGGGACACGACGCGGGGAAACGATGCGCATGTGATATCACCGGGCCGGCCGTCGGAGCCGTGATGGCTTTGATATCGCATGTGCTTCGAATTGGAGAAGAGACTGTCCCTGCACGGAGCGACTCCAGTGGCTGCTGATACTGCAGAGTTTTAGAGCCCCACTAGTCGCACAGCTGCCCACAAGGCCAGCACCGCAGCCACCAGCGCCGTGGGCACGGTGCACAGCCCGAGCCTGGTGTACTCGCCGACGCTGGCTGATACGCCATAGCGGCGTAGCACACTGCGCCACAGCAGGTTTGACAGCGAACCGACATAGGTCAGGTTGGGGCCGATGTTAACCCCGATCAGCACCGCCAGCACCGCGGCCGGTCCGCTGGAGGCCACCAGTGGTACCAACACCAGTGTCGCGGGCAGGTTGTTGACGACGTTGGCCAGCACGGCGGCCACTACCGCGAACCCCAACAGAGCGGGTAGCCCGGAACCGGATGGCAACACCGCCTCCATCCGCTCGGACACACCGTTCTGCATGACCGCCTGCACCACGACGCCCAACGCCAGCACGAACACCAGAAACGGCACGTTGACCGCGCGTACGATCGCCACCGCCGTGGTGTGCCGTCGGGCCAGGCTGCGCACCGCCATCACTGCCGCACCGGCGAGCGCCGCCCAAGCCGGCGCCACCCCGGCCGCTTCGGCGATCACGAAGCCGGCCAACGTAAGCGCCACCACCACCAACGCGAACACCGGTACCTGCGGTGCCGGCTCAGAGTCTTCAGGATCGGGCTGCACGCTGAGGTCGCGGCGGAAGAAAACCCGGAAGACGAGATAGACGGTGCCCACCGCGGCCAGCCACGGCAGTGCCATCACCGCGGTGAACTTGGTGAACGACACGTTGAGCACGTGAAATGCCAGCAGGTTCGTCAGATTCGACACCGGGAGCAGCAGCGATGCGGCGTTGGCCAGGTGCGCGGTCGCATAGGCATGGGGACGCACCGGGGCCCGCAGTCGCCGGACCGTGGTCAGCACCACCGGTGTCAGCAGCACAACGGTGGCGTCCAGGCTCAGCACCGCGGTGATCGTCGCGGCGATCACGAACACTTGCCGCAGCAGCCGCAGGGAACCGAAGCGACCGCGTGCCATGGCCGCCCCCGCCGCCTCGAACAGACCTTCGTCGTCGCACATTTTGGCCAACACCAACACTGCGCCAAGAAAAGCCACCACCCGTGACAACCGCGCCGCTTCACCAACCGCATCATGCAGCGTGATCGCTCCGGCAGCGATCAGGACGACGACCGCTGGGACGGCGGCGAACGCTTCGGGCCACCCCCGTGGACGGGCGACCGCGAACGCCAGAACCACCGCCAGCGACAGAAGTGCCAGAAGTAACGTCAAATTCGGGCCCACGGGTCTTCGCGCCGCCACACGGTGGGCATATCCAGCGCGATACCGTCTTCTTCGGCCAGCCTGCTCAGGACGCTCACCGAAAAGTCCAAATCGTCGCCCGCATAAGGCAACGCCCGCAACGGTTTTGACAACGGACGGAAGAAATCATCCCAATGGGTCAACACCACCCGACGCGCACCCACCGTGCGTACGGTCTCCGTCCAGTAGTCGACGAGATACCGCTCGGCCTGCAAACCCAGTTGGCCTACGCCGAGATAGACGACCTCGGCGCGTTGGCCGGTCAGCGCGCCCGCCACGAAGCCGGCACTGCCTTGAATCAACAGCCGCCGATCCGAGGGCCGGTGGTGCACCAGCGTCGACCAGGCTTCGCCGCATTGGTAGGCCGATGCCCTCACCGGCGGTACGACGGGCGCGGTGATCTCGCCCGGAAACCGGTCGGGCGGGCAGTGGTGTGACTTGATCAGCGTTACGTCGAAGGCGCCCAACCGGATTGGTTCGCCAGGGACAGCGATCACCAGACGATCCTCGGGCAGGCCGTAGCCCCGACCGACATTGGCTGCCGATTCACCCCCGACCAGTAGCGCCCCGGTGCGATCGGCGACCAGCGCGGAATCCAGCGCGTGGTCGATATGCGTGTGCACCGGAATGACCGCCGCCAGCCGGGTCACCTTCAGGCGCGCCAGGCACCCGTCAACCCGGGCCGGCGACGGTGCCACCTTGCCCAACGCCACCCGCGCCAGGCTGGGCCGGGAGAAGTAGCCATCGGTCAGTAGCGCCGAAGTCCCGTCGTCGAGCAGCAGCGTCGACACCCCGAGCCACGTCGCCACCAGCGGCACGCCGGATTCGGCGGCCGGCACGCTGAACCGGTGTGCATACCGCTCGATGTCCGGGCGCCCGGGTCGCAGCCGCATCAGCAGAACGCTTTCACATCGATCCCGCCGGCGTTCAGCCGATCTCGCACCGCTGACGCGATCTGTACTGCGCCGGGTGAATCACCATGCACGCAAATCGATTCCACGCCTACTTCGATGGCCGACCCATCTACCGCGGTGACGTGTCCGGTGGTCACCATCGCCAGCACCCGTTCGGCGATGGCGACCGGGTCGTGCAGCACCGCGTCGGGCTCACGGCGCGACACCAGTCGGCCGTCGGGCTGGTAGGCGCGATCAGCGAAGGCCTCTGGGACGGTGCGCAGGCCACGCCGCTGTGCCTCATCGAAGAACACCGAACCCGCCAGCCCCAACACCGGCAGGCCGGCGTCCACCATCTGCACCGCCTGCGCGACCGCGGCGGCCTGCTCACGGTTGGTCATGATCGTGTTGTACAGCGCGCCATGGGGTTTGACATAGGACACCGCCGTGCCGGCGGCCTGGGCGAGTCCGTGCAACGCACCGATCTGATACACCACGTCGGCGAGTAGATCGTCGGAAGTGACGTCGATGAAGCGTCTGCCGAACCCGGCCATGTCGCGGTAGCTGACCTGTGCGCCGATCCGCACACCGCGCTCGGCAGCCAGCCGGCACACCCGCAGCAGCCCGGCGGGGTCGCCGGCGTGAAAACCGCAGGCGATGTTGGCGCTGGTGACGATGCCGAGCATGGCGTCGTCGTCGCCGAGTCGCCAGACGCCGAAGCCCTCACCCAAGTCGGCGTTGAGATCGATAGAGGCCACGATCGTTAGCTTAAGACGAGAATCTCTACGCAATCTGGCGGGAATGCCCGGTAACGTCGGACGGCATGAGCCCCACGCCGCGACGGCGGGCGACCCTGGCGTCGTTGGCGGCTGAGCTCAAGGTATCGCGCACCACCATCTCGAATGCCTACAACCGGCCCGATCAGCTCTCGTCCGAGCTGCGCGAACGAGTGCTGGCGACGGCCAAACGTATCGGCTATCCCGGACCCGATCCGGTGGCTCGATCGCTGCGCACCCGTAAGGCCGGGGCAGTGGGCCTGATGATCACCGAACCGCTCACCTACTCGTTCAGCGATCCGGCAGCGCTGGATTTCGTTGCAGGACTTGCCCAGTCGTGCGAACAGCTCGGGCAGGGACTGCTGCTGGTGGCTGTCGGCCCAAGCCGCAGCGTCGCAGACGGGACAGCATCGGTGCTCGCGGCGGGAGTCGACGGGTTCGTGGTCTACTCGGCCGCCCGAGACGACCCCTACCTGCAGGTCGTGCAGCAACGGCGACTGCCGCTGGTGATTGTCGACCAGCCCAAGGAGGTACCCGGTGCATCCGCGGTGGGTATTGACGACCGGGGCGCGATGCGCAAACTCGGCGACTACGTGCTCGGGTTGGGTCACCGGGAGATCGGACTGCTGACGATGCGACTGCGCCGTGACCGCAACAAGACCGACCATGGCCTGGTCGACTCCGAACGTCTCCGTTCCTCGACGTTTCACGTGCAGAGCGAACGCATCGGCGGTGTCCGCGACGCGATGGCAGCCGGCGGCGTCGACCCGGAGTCGCTGACGGTGGTGGAGAGCTACCAGCACACCGCGGCATCCGGCGGCGATGCGGCCAAGGTTGCTCTCGAGGCCAACCCGCGGATCACCGCGCTGATGTGCACCGCCGATGTGCTGGCCTTATCGGCCATGGATTACCTGCGCGGCCGCGGCAAGTACGCGCCGGGCCAGATGACCGTCACCGGTTTCGACGGCATCTCCGAGGCCATCAGCCGCGGTTTGACCACGGTGGCGCAGCCGAGCCTGCAGAAAGGGCGCCGGGCCGGCGAGCTGTTGCACGAAGGCAATATCCAACCCACGGTTGAGGTGCTCGACACCGAATTGATTCGCGGACGGACGGCCGGGCCTCCGGCCTGAGCGGTCAGACCTGGGAGTATTCCCCGTTGCCGATCAGCAGCCGCACCGCCAGATCAAGCCGCTTGCTGACATCGGTGGCCGATGCCCGGCGGGTGAGCCAGGCCAGCAGATTCGACAGCCACACGTCCGAAATCACCCGGGCGATGTGGTACTGGTCTTCGCTCGGTTCGCCGTCGCTCATAGCGCGGGCGAACATCGAGTCGATCAGCTTCTCGACGTGGTCAACCTCACTGGCCGCCGAGGCGTCGGCGAACACGTAGGCCCGGGTCATGGCCTCGGTGAGCAGCGGATTTCGCTGCATCGCGCGATTGAGTTTGCTGACCATGAAGTTCAGCCGCTGGTACGGCGTCCCGCCGGTCAGGCTGGAGCGGTCGGTCTTGGCGTCGATTCGCTCGAATTCCCGGCCCAGCGCCGAGACCAGCAGATGCACCTTCGACGGGAAGTACCGGTACAGGGTGCCCACCGCAACGTCCGCGCGGTCGGCCACCGCACGCATCTGCACCGCCTCGTAGCCGCCCTTGGAGGCGATCGCCATCGTCGCGTCCAGAATGCGTTTGCGACGCTCGCGTTGCGCTTCAGATCCGAGTTCGGACTCGGCCAATACCGCCACGTTCATCACCTCACGAGGCTGAGCGGTGGACGAAGTCGAGGGTTGGCCCGACCCGGTGTTCGCCGGCCCCGAAACGGAAGGGGTCATCTGACGGACAGCTCCTTTTCTTGCGTCCTCGCCCGAAACGATACGCATGCCGAGCGCGAATTTCTCACCTCCGGGCCGCCGGGGACACTCCGATGTCCTGCTGCGATGGCATTCGACTTGACGGTCGATCGCTGGCACTATTAGAACACGTTCTAGTCGAGAGAGGAGCCGATCGTGCCAACGACCATCACCGACGAACAGTTCGCGGCGCGGGAGTTGGTGCGCGACTGGGCTGCGGGGGCGGGTGCGACGGCAGCGGTCCGAGAAATCGAACAGGGTGAGTCAAACGCCTGGCGGTCGGTGTTTGGCGGCCTGTCAGAGCTGGGGCTGTTCGGTGTCGCGGTCCCCGAGGACTGCGGCGGCGCCGGCGGCACCATCGAGGACCTGTGCGCGATGGTCGAGGAGGCCGCCAAAGCCCTGGTACCCGGCCCGGTGGCGACGACCGCGCTGGCCACGCTGGTGATCGACGATCCGCAGCTGCGCGCCGCGCTGGCGTCGGGCGAACGCACCGCCGGGGTGGCACTCGACGGTGACGTCGAGTTCGACTTGGAATTCGACGAAGCCACCGCACGGGCGTCGGGCACGGTGCCCTGGGTGCTCGGCGCCTCGGAAGACACCGCCGACGGCCTGCTGTTGGTGCCGGCCGGCCAAAAATGGCTGCTCATCGACGCAGCCGCCGCCGACTCGGACGGCTCTGTGCTGGTCGAACCGCTGCCTGCCACCGACTTTTCCCGGCCGTTGGCGCGGGTGGTGCTGACCGGGGCGCCGGCCACCGTGCTGGACAGCGCAGCCGCAGACCGGGTGGAAGACCTGGCCGTGACTGTGCTCTCCGCCGAAGCAGCCGGAATCGCCCGCTGGGCGCTGGACACCGCCGTTGCCTACGCCAAGGTGCGCGAGCAGTTCGGCAAGCCGATCGGCAGCTTCCAGGCGATCAAGCACTTGTGCGCCGAGATGCTGTGCCGTGCTGAGCAGGTCGCGGTGGCCGCCGCCGACGCGGCCCGCGCGGCCAGCGACTCCGATCACCGCCAGTTGTCCATCGCCGCGTCCATCGCCGCGGGCATCGGCATCGACGCGGTGAAGGCCAACGCCAAGGACTGCATCCAGGTGCTCGGCGGCATCGGGATCACCTGGGAGCACGACGCCCATCTGTATCTGCGACGGGCATACGGGATCGGGCAGTTCCTCGGCGGGTCGGCCCGTTGGCTGCGCCGGACGGTCGAGTTGACCCAGGCCGGTGTGCGCCGAAACCTGAGTATCGACTTGAGCGAGGTCGCCGACCTGCGCCCGCAGATCGCTGAAGCGGTCGCCGGGGTCGCCGAGCTGCCCGCGGACCAGCGCCAGGCGGCGCTGGCCGAAGCGGGGCTGCAGGCGCCGCACTGGCCGGTGCCGTACGGCCGCGGCGCCGGGCCGGCCGAGCAGTTGCTGATCGATCAGGAGATGTCGTCGGCCGGTGTGCCGCGGCCCGATCTGGTGATCGGCTGGTGGGCGGCGCCGACCATCCTCGAACACGGCACGCCCGAGCAGGTGCAGCGATTCGTGCCGGCCACCCTTAGCGGCGAAATCTTCTGGTGCCAAATGTTTTCCGAACCGGGAGCCGGCTCGGATCTGGCGTCGCTGCGTACCAAAGCGGTGCGGGTCGACGGAGGTTGGGAGCTGACCGGGCAGAAGGTGTGGACATCCTCGGCGCACAAGGCGCAGTGGGGTGTCTGCCTGGCCAGAACGGACCCAAACGCCCCAAAGCATAAAGGGATCACCTACTTTCTGATCGACATGAGCTCGCCGGGCATTCTGATCCGGCCGCTGCGCGAAATCACCGGCGCCGCACTGTTCAACGAGGTCTTTCTCGACGGCGTGTTCGTTCCCGACGAGATGGTGGTCGGCACGGTGAACGACGGCTGGCGGCTGGCCCGCACCACGCTGGCCAACGAGCGGGTCGCGATGGCGCAGGGCACGGCGCTGGGCAACCCGATGGAGGAGCTGCTCGCGGCCGCGGCGGAGATCGATCTCGATGCCGCGCAACAGGATCGGCTGGCGCGATTGATCATCACCGCGCAGGTCGGCTCGCTGCTCGACCAACGCATCGCCCAGCTTGCCGTGGGCGGTCAGGACCCCGGGTCGGAATCCAGTGTGCGAAAACTCATCGGGGTGCGTTACCGCCAGGCGCTGGCCGAATACCGGATGGACCTGGCCGACGGGGCGGGCGTCGTCGAGCAGGACAAGATCGTGCACGACTTCCTCAACACCCGCTGCCTGACCATCGCCGGCGGCACCGAGCAGATCCTGCTCACGGTGGCCGCCGAGCGACTGCTTGGCCTGCCGCGCTGAAGGCGGCGAACCGGTTCGTTACCTGAGTGCTTCGAGGACGGTGGTCAAGCCGACGGCAGCTTGTGGTTGCGAAAGTCCTCCCGCAGTTTGGTCTTGAGCACCTTGCCGGTGGCGGTGTGGGGTATGGCGTCGACGAACACGACGTCATCCGGCAGCCACCACTTGGCGACCTTGCCTCGCATGAAATCCATTAGATCGTCGCGTGACAGCGCTGCATCGTTCTTCTTCACCACCACCAGCAGGGGACGTTCGTCCCATTTCAGATGCGGCACGCCGATCACCGCTGCCTCGGCGACGGCGGGATGGCTAGCAGCGAGGTTCTCCAGTTCGATGGAACTGATCCATTCGCCGCCTGACTTGATGACATCCTTGGAACGGTCGGTGATCTGCATGTAACCGTCGGCATCAAGAGTGGCCACGTCGCCGGTGGCAAACCAGCCGCCAGGCCGAAGGATATCGCCACCCTCACCCTTGAAATAGGAGGCGCAGATCCAGGGCCCGCGCACCAGCAGGTCGCCGAAGGCGTTGCCGTCGTGGGGCATTGGCTTGCCTTCTTCGTCCACGATTTCCAATTCGACGCCGAACACGGGACGTCCCTGCTTAACGCGCAGCTTGTCCTTTTCGTGTTCAGCGAGTGCCAAGTGTTTGCCCTTGAGGGAGCACAACGTTCCTACCGGGCTCATCTCCGTCATCCCCCAGGCATGCAGCGGTCTGACGCCGAACTCCTCGGAGAAGGCCTTCATCATTGCCGGCGGTGCGGCAGCGCCGCCCACCACAAGCCGTGGCCGAGATGACAGTGTCAAACCATTCGTCCGTAGGTGCTCGAGCAAGCCCATCCACACGGTGGGTACGCCGGCGCTGAAGGTAACCTGTTCGCGCTCGAACAACTCATACAGGCTGGCACCGTCCAACCCGGGCCCCGGTAGGACAAGCTTGGATCCTGCCAGCGGTGCCCCGTAGGGCAGTCCCCATGCATTCACATGAAACATCGGCACCACCGGCAGCGTGGTTTCCCGCGACGACAGGTTGAAAGCGTCGGGCAAACAGATGGCATACGCGTGCAAAAGTGTGGAGCGGTGCGAGTACAGAACCCCCTTCGGATTACCGGTGGTGCCTGAGGTGTAGCAAAGGGCGGCTGCGGTGTTCTCGTCGAATATCGGCCACTCGAAATCATCCGAGTGCGCGTTCACGAGTTCTTCGTAGCTCAACAGGTCGAGCGTGCTCTGTGGTTGATGGTCGCGGTCGGTCATCGCCACCCAACCCTTGACCTGCGCGCAGCGGGGCGCGATCCGCTCGATCAGTGCGGCGCAGCTGACATCGAAGAAGACGTGGCTGTCCTCGGCATGGTTGATGATGTAGGCGATCTGTTCGGGGAACAGACGTGGGTTGATGGTGTGACACACCGCGCCCATACCGGACACGGCGTAGTAGATCTCGAAGTGGCGGTGGTTGTTCCACGCGAGGGTGCCGATGCGCTCGCCCGGTCGCACCCCTAGGGAGCCGAGGGCCCGCGCCAACTGGCGGGCACGGCGGTGGGCATCGGAGTAGGTATAGCGGTGGATGCCGCCTTCCGTCAGGCGGGACACTATCTGCGTATCTCCGTGGTACCGGTCGGCATGACGGATCAATGAAGAGATCATCAGAGGCATCTGCATCATCTGGCCGAGCATCGTTACCTCCTACGCCGCTCTGAGTGTAGGAAAAGGTAGTTGACTAGCGGGATCGGTCCATCAAATCTCCGTCAGCCCAGAACGTGTCGACAATATGGGCATCGACTCCCGGTTGACGCAAGCTCGGCTGACTGCTATTTCGACCGAGGAAAGCGGTTCGTCGTGTGCTGGCGAGCCGTGGGTCCATACCCCGAAATCACGAGGATCCGCCTGGCGGGCTTTGAGGCAACCGCCCTTCCAACGCCCGGGCCGCGGCTAAACAATCGAGTCAGCCATTTGGGTCGATCGCGACGGCATTTGCCTGCGCTCTTGCAAGCCCTAAGCTCAGAAGTCGCCGATGGGTACCGTGCTGATCCCGATTCCCGATCGCGACTTCGACCCGACCGAAGTCGCGGTCAGTTGGCAGGTCCTGCGCGCCGACGGCCACCGCGTCGTCTTCGCCACCGAAAGCGGGAAACCCGGGCTGGCCGACGACATCATGGTCACCGGCCGCGGTCTGGATTTCTGGTCGGCGATACCGGTGCTGCGCGTCGTCACGGTTGTCGGCAGAATGCTGCGGGCGAACAAAGACGCCCGCTGCGCATACCGGGACATGCTGCAGTCGCCTGAGTATCAGCATCCGTCCCGCTGGCGCGAAACCACCCTCGACGGCATCGACGCATTGCTGCTACCCGGCGGGCATCGGGCCCGCGGAATGCGCTCCTACATCGACAGCGAGCCGCTGCACCGCCTCGTCGTCGACGCCTTCGCGCGCGGGCTCAAGGTTGCCGCGATCTGTCACGGTGTCCTGCTGGCCGCGCGCAGCGTCGATCCCGCGACCGGCCATTCGGTCTTGTACGGTCGCCGAACCACTGCGCTGACCTGGGCGCTGGAGCGCACTGCCTGGCGTCTGACCCGGTTCACCCGCTTCTGGGACTCCAACTACTACCGCACCTACACCGAGGAGCCCGGCCAGGCCACCGGCTACATGTCCGTGCAGTCGGAAGTCACTCGCGCGCTGAAAAACCCGGCGGACTATTGCGACGTCGAACGCGGGTCGCGACACTGGCGGCTCAAAACCTCCGGCCTCGCCCGCGACACCGCAACCGACTCACGTCCGGCGTTCGTCGTCGACGACGGCGACTACGTGTCAGCCCGCTGGCCTGGTGACACCCACACCTTCGCAAAGCTGTTGTCCGCGAAACTGCTTGTATGGCTGTGAAATTCCGGGTTTAACGACCCTGTGTGCAATCTCGAGGTCCAAGCCGGCGATTTACGAGAAGTTGGCTTGCGCGCAGGTGCTCGGTGAGGTGACGTTGACCCCGCTGTAGACCACCTGGATATGGGTACAGGCGATGACGTTGACGTCCAAACGGGGTTGCCCGGTCCGCCAGTCCGTCGAGTCGATCCGGCCGACGGTCTGGTATTTCTCCGGCGGGCCTTCACCCAGGTAGATCGTCGTGACTTCGTCGGAACCGCCGTCTTTGTTGACCCGGTCGTACTGCGCGGTGGCATGCACATCCAGGTAGGCCAGCCGGTCGGTGGGGCGGATCGTGGTGCTCTGTCGCGACCACAGGTCGTTCGGGAATCCGGTCACGCCGTCGCCGGTGCGCCGGTCGGCTCCCACGGTGAAGTCGCAGCTGCCGTTCGCGTGATGGCAGTCGAGCCGCGCATAGGTCTCCAGCTGGGTGCCGTCGGGGAGCGGCATGAGCGTAGTGGCGTTGTTGCTCGCCGCCGGGGAGACCGCGGGCGGCACCAAAGCCAGCATCAGAGAGACGCCTGCCAGTGCCCTCACCAGCCGCTTCATCCTGTGTCCCCTCGCTTGCGGTCTGAGCAGAACCTACGCTGCAGCTACTCGTCGTAGGTGACTTCGACTGAATCGGTCTCCGGGTGTGACTGGCACGCCAAGATCAGTCCGTCGTCGAGGTCTTGCTGCTCCAAGACGTCGTTGACCTCCATGTTCACTTTGCCGCTGCGCAGGGTGGTGGCACACGCGCCGCAGTGGCCCTCCCGGCAGGAGAACGGCGCGTCCAGGCCGGCGTCCAACAGCACGTCGAGCAGCTTGGCTCCGCGCGGCCATGACACGGTATGCGTCTGCCCGTCCAGTTCGACCACCGCGGTGGCATGCGGCGTATCGCCGCTATCATCATCGTCTTCGATCTTCACTGCGGCGAACGGATCGGTGTCCAGCGATCGGAACACTTCGAGATGTACTTGCCGCGCAGGCACTTTCAGTATTTCGAGGGCTTCTCGTGCGGCCGCCATGAATGGCCCGGGACCGCAGATGAACGCCTGCCGGTCGGTAAATGGGGCGGCCAGCTGGGCCAGCGTGGTGGCCGACGGCAATCCCTGCAGCGACTCCAGCCAGTGGATCACGGTCAGCCGGTCAGGGTATTTGGCGGCGAGCTCGCGCAAGGCGTCGCCGAAGATCACCGAGCGGTCGTCGCGGTTGGCGTAGACCAGCACCACCTGCCCGCTGCCCTCCGACAGTGCCGATTTGCAGATCGACATGACCGGGGTGATTCCGCTTCCGGCGGCCAGCAGCAGGAAGTCGTCGTCGAGGGTCTTGGGCACGAAGGTGCCCGACGGCGCGAGCACGTGAATCCGCATGCCGGGATGGGCGTGGTCGCACAGCCAGTTCGACGCGTACCCGTCTTTGTCCCGCTTGACGGTGACGGTGAGGGCGTCGTCGGTGAACGGCGAGCTGCACAGCGAATAGCAGCGGGCCACCGATCCGGTGCGATCGCTGGGGACCCGCAGCGTCAGAAACTGGCCGGGTGCATACCGCAGCCGCTCCGCCGGTATCTGAGCGCCGTCCGGGACGCGGAACACCAGCGACCGCGCCTCGTCGGTCTCGACGAGCACATCTGCGATCTGCAGTTCAAGGACGTGGCTGCCGAGCGGCTCGTCGGGAACCTCGTCGGTCACGACATCCGGCACTGCGAAGTCCTCTCGTCTGTCATAACTAGAACAGGTTACAGAAAACTCGATTGGTGGCGCTACCAGTCGCAGGAACAGGCTGCTCGACACAAATCGGAACGTGTTCTAGTCTCTGTCTAAGTAAGCCACCTATGGAGGGAACCCGTGACGTCCATTGAACAACGTGACGCCCAGTCGGTCCTAGACAGCATCGACGAATTGCTGCCCAAGTTGCGGCAGCGGGCCCAGGAGACCGAGGACCTGCGCCGTTTGCCGGACGCCACCGTGAGCGAACTTCAGGAGATCGGTTTCTTCAGGCTGCTGCAGCCCAAGCAATGGGGCGGCCTGGAATGTGACCCTGCGCTGTTCTACGAGGCGGTCCGCCGACTGGCCAGCGCGTGCGGGTCCACGGGCTGGGTGAGCTCGATCATCGGCGTGCACAACTGGCATCTGGCGCTGTTCGACCAACAGGCCCAAGACGAGGTCTGGAGCGAGGACCCCAATGTGCGGGTTTCGTCGTCGTACGCTCCAATGGGTGCGGGCGTCGTGGTTGACGGCGGCTATCGGGTCAGCGGGTCATGGAACTGGTCGTCGGGCTGTGACCACGCCACGTGGGCGTTTCTCGGCGGCCCGGTCATCAAGGACGGCCGGCCGGTGGACTTCGGCAGCTTCCTGATTCCGCGCACCGAATATCGCATCGACGATGTCTGGCATGTCGTTGGCCTGCGCGGCACCGGCAGCAACACCGTCGTCGTCAAGGATGTCTTCGTGCCCCGGCACCGGTTCTTGTCGTACAAGGCGATGAACGACGGCACCGCGGGCGGGTACGAGAACAACACCGCTCCGGTTTACAAGATGCCCTGGGGCACAATGCATCCCACCACTATCTCGGCACCGATCGTCGGAATGGCTTACGGTGCGTACGACGCGCACGTTGAGCATCAGGGCAAGCGGGTGCGCGCGGCGTTCGCCGGCGAGAAGGCCAAGGACGACCCGTTCGCCAAAGTCCGCATCGCCGAGGCGGCCAGCGACATCGACGCCGCCTGGCGGCAGTTGAGCGGCAACGTGGCCGACGAGTACGCGCTGCTGTCCGCCGGCAAGGAGATCCCGTTCGAACTGCGAGCGCGGGCTCGCCGTGATCAGGTGCGTGCCACCGGTCGCGCGATCGCCTCGGTCGACCGGCTGTTCGAGGCATCCGGTGCCACGGCGCTGGGCAATGATCAACCGGTGCAACGTTTCTGGCGCGACGCGCACGCCGGACGGGTGCACGCCGCCAACGACCCCGAACGGGCCTACCAGATCTTCGGGAACAACGAGTTCGGGCTGCCGCCCGGCGACACCATGGTCTAGCCAGTGACGGCGACCGAAGAACTCACGTTCGAGTCCACCTCGCGGTTCGTCGAGGTCGACGTCGACGGACCGCTGAAGCTGCACTACCACGAAGCGGGCGTCGGCCACGACCAGACGGTGGTGCTGCTGCACGGCGGCGGTCCCGGAGCGGCGAGCTGGACGAACTTCGCGCGCAACATCCCGGTACTGGCCGAGCGTTTTCACGTGCTGGCCGTCGACCAACCCGGCTACGGGCACTCCGACAAACGCGCCGAACACGGCCAGTTCAATCACTACGCGGCCCGAGCGCTCAACGGCCTCTTCGACCAACTCGGCCTGGGACGCGTTCCGCTGGTGGGCAATTCACTGGGCGGCGGCACCGCGGTTCGCTTCGCACTGGACTACCCCGACCGGGCCGGACGCCTGGTGCTGATGGGGCCCGGCGGGCTGAGCATCAACTTGTTCGCGCCCGATCCGACCGAGGGCGTCAAACGGCTGGGGAAGTTCTCTTCTCAGCCCACCCGCGAAAATCTCGAGGCGTTCCTGCGGGTGATGGTCTATGACCAGAAGCTGATCACCCCGCAGCTTGTCGACGAGCGTTTCGCGTTGGCCAGCACACCGGAATCGCTGAGAGCGACGATCGCGATGGGAAAGTCGTTCGCCGGGGCCGATTTCGAACTCGGCATGATGTGGCGCGAGGTACACCGGCTGCGGCAGCCGGTGCTGCTGATCTGGGGCCGCGAAGACCGGGTCAACCCACTGGACGGCGCGCTGGTCGCGCTGAAGACCATTCCGCGAGCGCAACTGCATGTGTTCGGGCAGTGTGGACATTGGGCGCAGGTGGAGAAGTTCGACGAGTTCAACAAACTGACGATTGATTTCCTGGGAGGTGCCTGATGAGCAGCTCGACGGGCATTAGGTCGCTGGGGTACCTGCGCATCGAGGCCACCGACGTGGCGGCGTGGCGAGAATACGGCCTGAAAGTCCTCGGCATGATCGAGGGCAGCGGATCTACCGACGGTGCGCTTTATCTGCGCATGGACGATTTCCCGGCCCGCTTGGTGATTGTGCCGGGCGAACACGACCGGCTATCGGAGGCCGGCTGGGAATGCGCGAATGCCGGAGGCCTGCAAGAAATCCGCAATCGGCTCGACGTCGAGGGCACACCCTACAAAGAGGCCACCGCCGCCGAGTTGGCAGATCGCCGGGTCGACGAGATGATCCGGTTCTCCGATCCCTCGGGCAACTGCCTGGAGGTGTTCCATGGTGCCGCGCTGGAGCACCGTCGCGTCGTCAGCCCGTATGGCCATAAGTTCGTCACCGGTGAGCAGGGCCTGGGCCACGTGGTGTTGTCCACCCGCGACGACGCCGAGTCCTTGCACTTCTACCGCGACGTGCTCGGGTTCAAGCTGCGTGACTCGATGCGGCTGCCGCCGCAGTTGGTGGGCCGGCCGGCCGATGGAGCACCGGCGTGGCTGCGTTTCTTCGGTTGCAACCCGCGCCATCACAGCCTGGCTTTCATGCCGGCGCCGACACCGAGTGGCATCGTGCATCTGATGATGGAAGTGGAGCAGGCTGACGACGTCGGCCTGTGCCTGGACCGGGCGTTGCGCCGCAAGGTGCCCATGTCGGCCACGCTGGGCCGCCATGTCAACGACCTGATGTTGTCCTTCTACATGAAGACGCCCGCCGGGTTCGATGTCGAATTCGGTTGTGAGGGACGAAAAGTCGACGACCACGATTGGATCGCCCGGGAGAGCACCGCAGTAAGCCTTTGGGGCCACGACTTCAGCATCGGCTTTCGCGGGTAGCAATGACCGGGCAGATCGATTCACGCACCTTCCGGCAGGTGCTGGGTCAGTTCTGCACGGGGATCACGATCATCACGACCATGCACGACGAGATCCCGGTCGGTTTCGCCTGCCAGTCGTTCGCAGCGCTGTCGCTGGAGCCGCCGCTGGTGCTGTTCTGCCCGACCAAGGTGTCGCGCTCGTGGAAGGCCATCGAGGCCACCGGGAAATTCTGCGTCAACGTATTGACCGAGAGCCAAAAGGACGTGTCGGCGCGATTCGGTTCCAAGGAGCCGGACAAGTTCGCCGGTATCGACTGGAGTCCTTCACCTTTGGGTTCGCCTGTCATCGACGGGTCACTGGCCTATATCGACTGCACGGTGGCATCGGTGCACGACGGCGGCGACCACTTCGTGGTGTTCGGTGCGGTGCAGTCGCTTTCGGAGGTGCCCAAAATCAAGCCGCGGCCATTGCTGTTCTACCGCGGCGACTACACCGGCATCGAGCCGGACAAGACCACCCCGGCGCAGTGGCGTGACGACCTGGAAGCATTCCTGACCACGACGACGCAGGACACCTGGCTCTAACCGGCCCTGAGGCTACGCTCGGCGATGTGATCCGGTTTGGCTGTGTTGCATTGTTGACAGCCCTCGCGGGGGCATTGCTGGCTCTGGCCATCGTGGTGTCGTGGGGCTGGAGCATTCCTGCGGCGGTGGTGGCGGTGGTCGCGGCGGTGGGCATCTACGACCTGGTTCAGCGGAAGCACTCGGTGCTGCGCAACTACCCGGTTTTGGGGCATATGCGGTTTCTGCTGGAGGCGCTGCGCCCGGAAGTCCAGCAGTACTTCATCGAGCGCAACTTCGACGGCCGCCCTTTCGACCGCGACGTCCGCTCGTTGATTTACGAGCGGGCCAAAGGGACTGCGGCGGAGCTGGCTTTCGGTACCGAGCGCGACATCGACCAGGTCGGCTACGAATACCTGGTGCACTCGACAGCCCCGCTCGATCCGCCCGGCGAACCGTTCCGGGTACGGATCGGTGGGCCCGATTGCGCGCAGCCGTACGACATGGCGATGATGAACGTCTCGGCGATGAGCTTCGGCGCGTTGTCGGGCAACGCCCTGCGCGCGCTGAACAACGGCGCCCGCAAGGGCCGGTTCGCCCATGACACCGGCGAAGGTGGGCTGACTCCGTATCATCTCGGTGGCGCCGACGTGGTTTGGGAGATCGGCTCGGGCTATTTCGGCACTCGCACGAAAGACGGCGCGTTCGATCCAGATCAGTTCGCGGACAAAGCGGCTCACGATCTGGTGAAGTGCATTTCGATCAAGTTGAGTCAAGGCGCCAAGCCCGGTATCGGTGGCGTGCTTCCGGCCGCAAAGGTCAGCAAGCAGATCGCCGAATACCGGGGCGTGCCGGTTGGCGAGAAGTGTGTCAGCCCGGCGGCGCACTCGGCGTTTCACACTCCGCGCGAATTGATCATGTTCGTGGCGAAGTTACGTGAGTTGGCCGGCGGGAAGCCGGTGGGCTTCAAGCTTTGTGTCGGTTCGCGGGTCGACGTGTTGGCGATATGCAAGGCGATGCTGGCCGAAGGGGTGACGCCTGACTTCGTCATCGTCGACGGCGCCGAAGGCGGAACCGCGGCGGCTCCGCTGGAATACGAAGACCACGTTGGCCTTCCGCTCACCGACGGATTGATGACCGTGCACAACGCGTTGGTGGGAGCGGATCTGCGGACGAGAATACGGATCGGAGCGAGCGGCAAAGTCGCCACCGGAAACGACATCATCAAGCGCCTGATCCAGGGCGCGGATTACACAAACGCGGCCCGATCGATGATGATGGCGACGGGATGCATCCAATCCCAGCGGTGTCACACCAACCACTGTCCGGTCGGCGTCGCGACCCAGGATCCGTATCGGGCCCGGGCTCTCGACGTCGCCGACAAGAGCGAACGCGTGTACCGCTATCAGCAGGCCACCGTCGCTCAGGCGATGCGCATGATGGCCTCGATGGGCGTGGCCGACCCGTCGGCGCTCAACCCGCACATGCTGCGCAAGCGGCTATCGCCGACCGAGCAGCGTTCGTACGCCGAGCTTTACGAGTGGCTAGCACCAGGAGAATTACTCGACCACGTGCCGGGCGGGTGGCGATCGGATTGGGAGATTGCTGATCCGGATTCCTTCAGCCCCGTCGGCGGCCACCGGCCCGTGCATTAATGCCAGCGGGCCTGGTGATCGGCGTGGGTAGGCAGGTAGGCGGCTGGGCCGAAGAACTCGTCGTAGAAGTCAACGTCGAGATGTTGCGCCTGTAGATACATCAATACGTGCACGGTCGGCACGGTACCGGGCAGCTTTCCGAAAGCATCGTAGATATAGGACGCTTCGACGGAGACGAGTTCCTGAATGCCCTCCGGTGGTAGCGCGGAGGCGCGGACCTTCGGTGTATCCGACCACGGCCCTGGCGTGTCCGGGTGAAACGGCCCGCCGGGACCGTACTTCCGTGCGACCAGCTTTTCCACCCCCGCCGCTACCGACGGTACGTGCGGCGGGCTGAGCGTCTCGAAGTATCCGGGCAACCCGGTGACGTTGGGGAAGGGCCAGCGCTCGTCGTCGTCGGCGACGAAGCCCAGCCCGGGTGCGCTCGGATCACCGGAGCCACCCAACACCGACAACCGATTGAGCCCGTCGTAAGTCCAGCCGCCCAGACCCATCGCCTGCAACGCCAGCACTCCGTTGTTGGTGGCGATCGCGAGTTCGGCGCTGGTCTCGGTGATCGTGTACTGCTCGACGAACGACAGTGGGATCGGGTCGTCGGCGTGCGGTAGCGGGGAAAACCGTTCAAGTCCGGGGATGTTGCGGCCGTTGATGTCGTCGAAGACCGGATAGCCGTTGGCCGCGAAGAACCAAAGGTTTTCCATCAGGTGCTCGGCGAGATCAGCTATCGGGAACGCCAGCAGGCTGCCCGGATGGTTGCCGATCCAGACGTTATGACCTTCCATGTGTGGTTCGGCACGTGGCAGTTCAAGGCGCGATTTCGAGATGCGCACATAGGACGCGGCGGTTTGGCTGATCCATTGTTCGAGGCTGTCGAACTCGCGCGGATGCTCATCGCGGTTGGGCAGTAGGTAGGTTCCGGTGTCGTCGGTGAAGAACAGCTGGCTGGTATGGAAGCCTGCGGCCGAGGGGAACGTCCGGCCCGTGGCGCTGCCCGAGTAGTTCGGAAACGACGGCGCATAGCTCGGGTTGTGGGTGATGCTGAAGTTCCAGCCGGTGACGCCCCCGGCAACCGAAACGAGAAGCGCCCGTTCGACTTCCGATAACGGCTGCACCGGTCGACGACTGGTGTACGCCAGCGCGCCGGCGGGAATCCGGCCACCGGCCGGAAATCGGCGTGACCGTCGCCCGGTCATCGCGGCGAACAGCGGGAAACGTTCAAGCTCGGCCAGCGCCGCCCGCTCGTGATCGGAGAGAACCAGGCTCACGGAGCTAACTTACGCCGCGGTGAACCATTCTCCGGCGTACCCCGTGTTACCAGCAGTCGGTGCAAAGAGAGGAGTCCAACAGATGAGTCCGCTGCTGATGGTCTACTTCTCGGTCGGCACGCCCTTCGCCGGATTCGGCCTGTTGCGGCTGCAGGCACGGCTGGAACGATGGGACTACGAACGGCACGCTGAGGACTGACGTGTGAAACTCCGGATCCTGGTCGTCGGCGCGGGCGTGAGCGGCATTGCGGTCGCCCGCGGATTACTGCGCGACGGACACGACGTCACCGTCTTCGACCAGCGCCCCAATGTGACGGTGGGCGGCGGTGCCGTGACCATTTGGTCCAACGGCGCCACGGTTCTGCAGCAGCTGGGTGTCGATATGGATGGCGCCGGGCAGTTGCTGTCGGCCGTGCGGGTCATGACATCCACCGGCCGCCCGCTTGCCACCATGGACCTCGACGCGATGGTGAACCGGTTGGGCGCACCGGTCCGCATGGTCCCACGACGGATCTTGCTGGAACGGCTGCTGAAAGGCTTTCCGATCGATCGCGTCCGATGCAACTCCCGCGCGGTCAGGGTGGTCACGACTCCTGACGGCGTGCGGGTCGATTTCGAAGACGGCGCGTCCGCCGACGGAGACCTACTGATCGGTGCGGACGGGCTGCACTCAGTGGTGCGAGGGGTCGTCGGCGGGCCACCTGCGAAGCCGACCGGTTGGTGTAGTTGGCAGGGACTGGTCACCCTCCCCGCCGTCGCCGACCCGCGCGTCGCAACGATGATGATCGGCAAGCACGGAAACCTCGGCCTGTGGCCGGCGGGGGGTCGCGAGCTGCAGTGGTGGTTCGACCTGCCGTGGTCGCCCGACTGTGTCAGGCCGCAACGTCCGATCGAGATGATCCGGTCGCATTTCACCGGCTGGTCTGAGCTCGTCGATCAGGTACTCGCGACGCTGACCGACGACGACCTGGCCCCTTCGCCGTTTCCGCATTTTCGGCACCCGATTCCCCGCGCCGGCGCAGGCGCGGTGACGTTGCTCGGCGATGCCGCACACACGATGCCGCCCACGCTCGCGCAGGGGACCAATCAGGCACTGCTGGACACCATGGTGTTGCGCAAGGCGCTCTCTGGTCTCCCAACTGGCGCGAACTGCAGCAGCAGCGAGCTGTGCGGCGCGCTGCGCTGGTACGAGGACACCAGGCGGCGCAAGGTGACGGCGGTGTCCCGGTTGACCACCCTGCAGGTGTCGCGCCCCGAATCCGTGCTGCGACCGGCGGCGCTGATCCCCGATCGGTTCATGACGTGGGCGCTGACCACGTTCCTGGGCTGGGTCAGTCACCGCGATATTTCGGCAGCGGTCAGCCGGGGTCTCGGTACACCGCTTCCTGCGGAGGTGACGTGACGACCGCGACGATGCCGCCCGCCAAAGTGGCCCGCGTAGTCGAGTGGATTCGCCACCAGCTGTATCGGCTCAATCAGCGGCTGGTACCTGCCCCCGCGGCAATGATGGAGATGATCATTGCCACCTGGGCGTCTCAGGCGATCGCGGCTGCAGCCGAGCTCGGTGTTGCCGACGCCCTGGCCGACGAACCGTTGTCGATCGACGAATTGGCGGCCAAGGTCGGCGCGGACGCAGATGCGCTGCACCGGCTGCTGCGGGCATTGATCGGCCGGGGAGTCTTCGTTCGCCGGCACGACGGCCGCTACGAACTGAATCCCCTTGGGCGCACGCTGTGTTCGGATGCGCCGATGTCCATGGCCTGGGCAGCTCGCTTCTACGGCTCGCAGGAGCAACGCGAACGATGGACCCGGCTTGTCGATTCGATCCGAACCGGAAGATCGGTTGTCCCGGTACTGCACGGCAAAGAGAGCTTCGACTATTTCGCCGAGTATCCCCAGCATGCCGAACTCTTTCACCGGACCATGACCAGTATTTCGGAGTTGACCGATGCGTCCGTGGTGGCCGGCTACGACTTCAGCGCTTACCCCACGATCGTCGATGTCGGCGGCGGGCACGGCCCACTGCTGGCCACCATCCTGGCGGCGGCGCCGGCGTCGCAGGGCGTTTTATACGACCTGCCGGTGGTCGTGTTGGACGCGCCAAAGCTGTTGTGCAAGCACGACGTGGCCGATCGAGTGCGCATCGAGGCGGGATCGTTTTTCGACGACGTCCCATGCGGCGGCGACGTGTATGTCTTGAAGAACATCATTCACGACTGGCCCGACGAGAAGGCGGTGCAGATCCTGCGCAATGTTCGCGCGGCAGCCGGCCCGCGCGCCACCGTGCTGTTGATCGAATTGGTGATCCCCGATCACGACCGTGACTTCCCGGGAAAATGGGCGGATCTGGAAATGTTGCTGAATCTTGCTGCCCGCGAGCGAACAGCAGCCCAGTACCGAAACCTGCTGAGCAAAGCTGGCTTTCGAATGACCCGGGTAGTTCAGACGGCGTCACCGCTTAGCCTTGTGGAGGCCCGAGCCGCGTAGTTGCGGCGCGCGCCAACACCTCACATCGCGTTGAGCCCTGGTACGGGATAGGGGGGTTGGCTGATCGGGTTGGCGGGACACCAGGGGTTGCGTGGCACACCGAGGCAGGGATTGGGCATGCTCGGCTGCGGGGGCAGCGGCATCATCTGAACCCCCGTCCGCTGCGGGTAGTTCGCGTACGAGGTGCTGTCCGGGCAGGGGCCGAAGATCTGTGTGTTGCAGGCGAGCTGCACACTGAGGATGCTGATGATCCCCGTGCCCGCGTCCGGGATTCCGCAGATGTTGTGGGGGAAGTACTGGATGAACAGCGGGTCGCTCGTGACCTGTGGGCGGCCGAGCTGAAAGTGCTTGGGTTTGACGGCGTTTCCCGAGGCGTCGACATTGCCGTGCCAGCAGTTGCCGGGATACGCGAGGTTTGACAGTTCCGCGAGGTCGACGTTACTCCGGTTGCCGAAGAAGCCGTTGTGGTTCACCGTGTTGTTCTCGATCTCGTTGCCCCAGTCGTCGAAGTAGCAGAACGACAACGCCGACAGGCCGAAGCCGCCTTTACAGTGGGCTATCGGCGGCGGCTTCCCGTTGTCGACCTCGGGGACCAGCAGCACGCCCCACGCGCCGTTGTCATGAATGTCGTTGTTAGCGATGGTGTCGTACCGGCCGCCGGAGATCAGCACGCCGGTTCCCACCGGGCTGTTTGCGGCGATGCCGTTGCCGAAGGGCGTGTTTGGGTTGTTGTTGTCGTGTATCGAGTTGTGCGTGAGCAGCCAGCATGAATGGGTTCCGGTCGGACCGGTCTCGTTACGAGGGCAGTGGCCGGATTGGGGCGATGGTTGGTCGTCGTTGTTCTGGCTGTTGGTGGAGAACCCGGTGTGGTTGTTGTCGAACTCGGAGTTCTGGATGATCAGGTGACCACCGGAGTTGGTTCCCGAATATCCTTCGGCCGAATTCTGGGCGTGGGCATGATCGAGGGTTGCGTTGCAATCCGGGCAGCCGCCGATGTAGAACGCCGCGTCGGCCATGTTGTTGGCGTATACCTGTGTGAACAGCCCTGGCCCGAAGGTGTTGGAGGCGTAGATCCCGTACTGGGTGGACTGGTCCGGACCGCCGTTGTAGGTCGAGGTGGCCGACAAGTACGCGCCGCGCCAGCTTCCGATCTTCTGGACACCGGTCGACCCACCGCCGTCGAACCAGATCTCATCGGCGGGGGTGAGGTCGCCCGCGATGAAGTTGCAGGCGGTCAGGTTCTCGACGCTGACACCGGAGACCTTGAACACGATCAGGCCGTTTCGCCCGGTCGGGACGCCGTTGGTGTCGAGCGGGCCGAGGTTCTGGTCGGCCGGCGCGGAGCTGCACGGCGGCGCTCCCGGCTTGGTGCCGTCGAGCACGACCCCATTGCGGTCCATGCCCCGGATCCCGATGCCGGGCGTGGTCACGAGCACCGCGGCCCCCGCCTTGTCGTCGCCGCCCGCCCCGGGAGGAACGCGATTGCCGGTCTCGTGGTAGTCGCCCGGCCCGATGAGCACCCAGTCCCCGGGCCGGGCGGCGTCGACCGCTGCCTGGATGCTCGAGTACTGCCCGGGGATACCTTGATAGCTGCCGACGAGCAGGACCGCCGGCGGGCCGGCATGCGCCACGCACACGCCTCCGGCGACAAGCATGCAGACGGCCGCGGCGACACTCCAGCCGCGACGAGCTTTCAGCGCCGGCATCCCACTCCTCGTCTGTATGGGGTGCGCCTACGGTTCTAAAGTCAGGTCAAACAACAGTGAGTTATCGCCGTCTCAAAGAGAACTCAGCGCGATAACCGTTCGACCTCGATCACCCCGGTACCCAGAAGCACTTGTCGGTGGACCGGCGTAGCATTCGAAACTATGTTCGATGAAGGTCCATCGCCGCGGGTCGCCACGATCTTTTGCGATGTGAACGACGCCGGCGTCGTGGATGCCATCACCGCCGCAGCGCGCGACCAGAACGCGATGTGCGCGCGAGAGCTGGCCGCGATCGGTGAGTTGTACGCGCGCCGTGCACCCGAAGACGACGTTGACCGCGAGAACTGGGCCATCGACGGCCACGAGAACGTCGTCGCCGAAGTGGGCGCGGCCTTGGGTATCAGCCGCGGCCGGGCACGAGGGCGGTTACGGTATGCGATCGCGTTGCGCGAGCGGCTGCCACGCGTCGCCGAGGTTTTCGCGCTGGGGCTCATCGACTTCCGGATGATGGCCGCGGTCGTGTCTCGCACCGAGTTGGTTGAGGATCCGGTTTTGATCGCCAAGCTCGATGCGGCCATCGCACGGCACGCGCCGAAGTGGATGCGGCTCTCCGGGCCCAAGCTCTTCGAACGCATCGACATGTGGGTAATGCGGTTCGATCCGGCTGGTACGCGAGTGCCGGAACAGCGCATCGAAAATCGCTATGTGGAGATTACAGCCAAGGATTCCGGGCTGGCCGGAATCTGGGCGCAGTTGCATGCGGCGGACGGCGCGGCTTTGGATCAAAAGCTTGATGCGCTTGCTGGAACGGTCTGCGCGGCGGACCCGCGAACCAAGCAGCAACGTCGGGCGGACGCCTTGGCTGCACTGGTGGCTGGGATGGCGGCGATGCATTGCCAATGCCAGTCGCCGGATTGCGTGGCCGCACAACGAGGCCCGGCTACCGACGTGGTGATCCATGTCTTGGCCGAGCAGGCGACGGTCAGTGGTGCCGCCCAGTCGCCCGGCTATCTACCTGGATTCGGGCCTCTTCCGTCAACCACCGTGCGTGACATGGTGGCAAAAGCGAAACTCAAGCCTTTGGTAATACCCTCGGACGTTTCCGAGCCTGGTTACCGACCTTCGGCAGCGTTGGCCGAATTCGTGCGCTGCCGCGACTTGACGTGTCGATTCCCCGGATGCGATCAACCCGCCGAAGTCTGCGATGTGGACCACACCGTCCCATTCCCGGTCGGTCCTACGCACCCATCGAATCTGAAATTGCTTTGCCGTTATCATCACCTGCTCAAAACGTTCTACACGGGATGTGGCGGCTGGACGGATCGTCAGCTACCGGACGGCACTGTGGAGTGGACGGCGCCCAGCGGCCACACCTATACGACGACCCCCGGCGGCAGCATCTTCTTTCCGGTGTTGGCCAGCCCCACAGGTGAAGTCAGGATTCAAAAACCGTCCACCGAGGCCGGGGGCCAGCGCGGCCTGATGATGCCGCGGCGCAGGCGGACTCGTCAGCAGGACAAGCAACAGCGCATTGCTGCCGAACGGCGGATCAATGAGCAACGGATCAAACGCCAACGGTGGTTGGCCGACGAACTTGAAGAACGCCGAGAAGCGTGCGCCGCCAACGACCCACCGCCGTTCTAGTTGATGCGAACCTACGCTGCACTGGCCACGCGTAGTAGGGCGTCGGCGAGCGCTCTCGGCTGCGAAAAGAACGGTGAGTGACTCGAAGGAATAACTTCAAGAGACGCAGCGATACTGCGTGCCGTCCTTACCTGCCAGTCCGGGTCGACAAGTCGATCCTCAGCACATGCGACGTAAGTGCAACTGACCGTTGGAAGTTGGGATAATGGAAACGCAGCTATGAACGGATACGCCGACTGCGGTCGAAGACGGCTGAAAGCTGCCGTCACCGTCGATTCGTCACAGTCGTGGTAGAACATCGCTTTTGCCATGCCACGATCCACCCATACTGTCCGCAGTTCTGCATCGGGTTGGCTAAGGCCCTTGTCCCAGTCGGGGTTAACCATTTCGTCCCCTTGATCGACCAGGCTGAGTCCAGGCGCAGGTACTACGGCGCACACGTACACAAGGTGCCTCACCGGGCGTCGAGCCGCGATCAGAGTGCCAGTGGGTCCAGCCAACGAGTGGGCGACAACGACTACATCAGCGCCGCGACCGTCAAGGGCGGCGCATACCACATCGGCGTAGGGCTCAAAGGTTGTCGCTGTGCCGTCGTCGCACGGCAGTTCCGGCGCGATCACGTCGTGGCCCGCATTCTGCAGGAGCGGAGCGACTTCCTCCCAGCACCACGGGCCATGCCATGCGCCGTGCACCAAAGCAAAGGTCGTCATACGGCGGATGGTAGGTCATACGCGCTTCTGCTGACGGCCAAAATCGGCGTTACGCACGTTCCGATCCACCGCCCTTCTGACCGCTCAGCCAGGGCTCGATCCGGCGCAACGCCTCCTCGATGTCCGAGGTTGGCCCGGCGAAGGAGAGCCGGACGAACGAACCACCGCGCTCAGCATCGAAGTCGATGCCGGGTGCAATCGCCACCCCGGTGTCGGCCAACAGCTTTGAGCAGAAAACCATCGAGTCCGCGGTGAAGTCGGAGACGTCGGCATAGACGTAGAACGCGCCATCTGTGGGTGCCAGTCGGTCGATGCCGATGCCGCGCAGGCCGTCGAGCAGCATCGTGCGATTGGCCGTGTACTGGTGCAGGTGGCCGTCGGCTTCAGCGACGGCTTGCGGGGTAAACGCCGCGACGGCTGCGCGCTGCGAGAGCACAGGCGGGCAGATGGTGAAGTTTCCGGTCAGCCGGTCCACCGCCCGGCGTAGTTCGGAGGGCACCAGCAGCCAGCCCAGCCGCCATCCCGTCATCGCGAAGTACTTGGAAAAGCTGTTGACCACCATGGCATTTCGTGACGTACTCCAGGCGCAGCTGGTCTGCGGTGCGCCCGGATAGACCAATCCGTGGTAGACCTCATCGCTGATCAGCCGCACGCCGGCGTCGTCACACCAGGACGCGATCGCCGCGAGCTCTGCGGGCGGGATGACTGTTCCCGTCGGATTGGCCGGGCTGGCGACTACTACGCCCCGCACCGGCGGGTCGAGTTCGGCGAGCATCTGCACGGTGGGCTGAAACCGGATCTCCGGGCCGCATTCCATCACCACGACCTCGCAGCCGAGCGCAGTCAAGATGTTGCGGTAACAGGGGTAGCCGGGACTGCTGACCGCAACCCGATCACCGACGTCGAAGCAGGACAGGAAAGTCAGCAGAAAGCCTCCCGATGAGCCCGTCGTCACCACCACGTCGTCCAGATCGACCTGCAGGCCATGCCGATCCAGATACGACGCCGCGATCGCCGCACGCAGCTCGGGAATGCCCAGCGCCACCGTGTAGCCGAGCTGATTCAGTTCCAGCGCCGCCACCGCCGCAGCGCGCACCGGCTCAGGGGCCCCGGCACTCGGCTGCCCCGCCGACAGGTTCACCAGGTCGCCGTGGCTGCGCTGGCGCTCTGCTGCCGCCAACCAGACGTCCATCACATAGAACGGTGGGACCCCGGCGCGCAGCGCGACGTGATCGCTCATGTCGCCAAGGTTAGAGCACTTCAGATTCGAGCCGGCGCAAATATTCCCGCGCCGGGCCCAGCAGCTGCGAACTGCCGTGTGCCCGTTTGAAATACAGCTGCATATCGTGCTCCCAGGTGATCGCGATACCGCCGTGAAGCTGAATTCCCTCCGCGGCCACGGTGTTGAACGCCTCGGTGGCCGCTACCCGGGCCAGCGCCGCCGACGTGGCCGACGGTGCGTCTAACGCGTCGTTGACGACCGCGCGGGCGGCCTGGACGGCGACATAGAGGTCGGCCATCCGGTGTTTGAGCGCCTGGAAGCTGCCGATCGGTCGGCCGAACTGGACCCGCTCTTTGGTGTAGTCGACAGTCAGCTGCAGGCAGCGGGCGGCAGCGCCGATCTGTTCGGCGGCCAGCAGGATCGCGGCGACGTCAGCGATGCCGGGATCGGCGCCCAGCGGCGCGGTGCTCTGCGGCGTAACCCGGCCCAGCCGCCGGGTCGGATCCATGGTGGCGACAGGCTCGGCGTCAAACACCGTCCAGCGGTCGAGTTTTCCGTGATTGGTGGCGATGACGATGTCGGCAATGCCGCCGTTGACCACGTAGTCGGGGTCAAAGACCACCGTGCCGATCGCCGCGCCTTCGGCCAGCGACCCCAGCGCGTCGCCGTCGAGATCGTCGGCGGCCAACAATGCCAGTTCGGCCAGCGTGGTGCCGAGCAGCGGGCTGGGCACCAGCCCCTTACCGAGCTCCTCGAGGACGACGGCCGCGTCGCCGAGACTGCCACCGGCACCACCGTATTCATCGGGCACCACCAGCGCGGCGGCGCCGACCTGCTCGCACAGCAGCCGCCACAGCGACTCGTCGTAGCCACGCTCCGATTCCATCGCCTTGCGTACCGCGGCGGGCGAGGCATGCTTGGCCACCAGCGCCGCCACGGTTTCGCGGAGCAGTTCCCGTTCGTCACTCATCGGCGCCGCTCCTCCTCATCGCTGCGCTCTGCATCGTCGCCGGCGCGAGTCATAGCGCCTCCAGGACTCGCCGCCGGTGCGTAGCCGGGTCGCCCCACGCCGAGCGCAGCGCCTGCACCCGCAGCAGCCACAGCGACAAGTCGTGCTCGCCGGTGAAACCGATTGCGCCGTGAGTCTGCAGCGCCGACCGGGCGGCCAGTAACGCGGCGTCAGAAGCCGCGGCTTTGGCGGCGCTGACATCGCGAGCGGTGTCGGGGGAATGGTCCGCCAGTGACAGCGCCGCGCAAAAGACGAGCGGGCGTGCCAGCTCGAGCGCGATGTGCACGTCGGCGAGCTTGTGTTTGATCGCCTGGTACGAGCCGATGACCCGGCCGAATTGGGCGCGCTGCTTGGCGTAGTCGACCGCGGCGTCCAGCAGTGCCTGCCCTGCACCGATCAGTTGCGCGGCGGTGGCCAGTGCGCCGAACTCGTAGGCGCGGGTGACATCGGCCTGCCACGGTTCGGAGACAGCGTCGGCTTCGAACAGGTGGCGGCTCGGGTCGACGGACTCGTGCCGCTCGCCGGCCTTGGCCGCGCTGACCCAGCCGTCCGCTTCGGCAACCAGGACCAGCCCGGCCGCATCGGCGTCCACCGCCCGCGGCACCTGCGGTTGAAGCAGGACGGTGGCGATCAGTTCACCGCTGGCCAGCGCTGCGCACCGGTCATCGTCAGCCAGCAATACTGGTGCTACCGCCACGGATTCGGTGACCGGTCCGGGAACACACCAGCGTCCCAGTCGCTCCAGCGCGACGACCAGGTCGACCGGGTGCGCGCCGAGGCCGTCGAATCTTTCCGGTATCGCCAGCGCGGTGACTCCGAGGTCGGCCAGCTGTGCCCACACCTTGCGGCCGGGCGCGGTGTCCCCGCCGGCCCAGGCGCGCACCGCGCCCGGCACATTGGCCGCCGCGAGTGCCGCGTCGATACTGGCCGCGAAATCGCGCTGTTGCGCGTCAACGTCAAAAAACACAGCATCTCACCTTCTGGATTCCCGGGGCAGTCCCAACACCCGCTCGGCGATGATGTTGCGTTGAATCTCGTTGGTACCGGCGTAAATCGGGCCGCCGAGCGCGAACAGCAACCCGTCGGTCCACGAGTTGGCCAACTCTGCGTCGGCGCCGCGGATGTCCAGCGCGGTCTGGTGCACCGCGACGTCGAGGTCGGACCAGAAGACCTTGGTCACCGAGGACTCGGCGCCCAGCTCGCCGCCGTTCGCCAGGCGGGTCACGGTGCCGAAGGTGTGTAGCCGGTAGGCCTGTGCTTTGATCCACGCATCGGCCACCTGATCGCCGAACACGCTGTCGCCGCTTGTCTTCCACACTTCAACCAGACGCTCGGCGGCAGCAAGAAATCGGGCCGGGCTGCGCAGCGACATGCCGCGTTCGTTGCTTGACGTGCTCATCGCGGCCCGCCACCCGTCATGCACCTCGCCGATCACGTCGACGTCGGGCACGAATACGTCGTCAAGGAAGATCTCGCCGAATCCGGTGTCGCCGCCGAGTTGGGCGATCGGCCGTACGGTGATCCCGTCGGCTTTGAGGTCGAACATGAAATACGTCAGCCCGCGGTGGCGTTCCGCTTCGGGGTCAGAGCGGAACAATCCAAAAGCCCTGTCACCGAACGGTGCTCGTGAACTCCAGATCTTTTGGCCGTTGAGCAGCCAGCCGCCGTCGGTGCGGGTGGCCGTCGAGCGCAACGAGGCGAGGTCGCTGCCGGACTCTGGCTCCGACCAGGCCTGCGCCCAAATCTCCTCGCCGCTGGCCATCTTGGGCAGAATCCGGTCCAGCTGCTCCTCGGTGCCGTGGGCGAACAGCGTCGGCGCCAGCATCGAGGTGCCGTTGGCGCTGGCTCGCCCGGGGGCGCCGGCGCGGAAGTACTCCTCCTCGAAGACCACCCACTGCAGCAGGGTCGCGTCGCGGCCGCCGTACTTGCGTGGCCAGGTGATGACCGACAAATTCGCATCGAAAAGCACTTTGTCCCAACGTCGATGCTGCTCGAAGCCCTGGGCCGTGTCATAGGACAGCGTCGGGAAACATTCTTGGTGCGCAGCCAGAAACTCGCGCACCTCCTGCTGGAACGCATTCGTGTCGTCGTCGAAATCAAGGTCCATCAAGGCATCTCTCGCAATTGTGGTTTGACTACCTTGCCGCCCGCGTTGCGGGGCAGCGTGTCGACGAACCTCACCGAACGGGGGGCTTTGAAGTTCGCCAAGTATTCACGGGTGTACGCGATCACCGCCTGCTCGTCGAGCCCGAACTCCGGCCGTGTCACCAGGAAAGCCCGGCCGACCTCACCGAGCCGCTCGTCGGGCACGCCGATCACGGCGCAGTCCAGCACACCGTCGAGGCGGGCGAGCACCTGCTCCACCTCGGCCGGGTAGACGTTGAAACCGCCGCAGATATACATGTCCTTGAGGCGGTCGGTGATCTGGAGATTGCCTGCGGCGTCGAGCTTTCCGATGTCGCCGGTGTGCAGCCAGCCGTCGGCGTCGACGGTCGCCGCAGTCGCTTCTGGATCGTCGAGATAGCCGAGCATCACGTTGGGTCCGCGCAGTAGCACTTCCCCCGTTTCGGCGCCATCAGCGCCGTTGATCCGCAGCTCGAAATCGGCGATCGGTCGTCCGCACGTGGTGGCCACTGTGACGGCGTCGTCGTCGGCGCGGCACATGGTGCCGAACCCGTTGCATTCGGTCAGGCCGTAGGCGGTCAGCACGATGTCGATGTCGAGTTCGGTCTGCATCCGCTCGATCAGTACGACCGGGACCGTGGCCGCGCCGGTGACCGCGAACCGCAGCGAGGTCAGGTCGTAGCGGCCGCGGGCGGGATGGTCGAGCAGGGTCTGGTAGATGGTCGGCGGGCCGGGCAGCACGGTGATCCGGTGCTCGGCGACTGCGCGCATCGCCTGCTCGGGGTCGAAGGTCAGCTGGGGGATCAGTGTGGCACCGGTCTGCAGGCAGGCCAGGATGCCGGCCTTATAGCCGAAGTTGTGAAAGAACGGGTTGATGCACAGGTAGCGGTCGTCGCTGGTGATCTTGCCGCAGGCAGCCCACGCCGCCGACCCGGCCAGCGATTGTCGGTGCGCGCACAGCACACCTTTGCTGCGGCCGGTGGTGCCGGAGGTGAACAGGATGTCGGAGACGTCGCCGGGGCGGACTGCGGCGGCGCGGGCGTCGGCCGCGCTGAGGTCGGACCCGTGACTGTCGAACTCGTCCCAGGTGCCGTCGTCGAAACCCGCGCTGCTTTCTACGGGCACCCGCACGATGTGCCGCAGGTCGGGCAGCGCGGCCCGGTCGAGGTCGGCGGTCTTGTCCGTGCCGAGGAATTCACCCATCGCCACCAGCAGCGGCGCGCCGGTGCGGGCCAGGATGTCGCCGGCTTCGGCGGCGGTGTAGCGGGTGTTCACCGGCACCACGGTGGCGCCGGCGTAGTGGGTGGCCAGGCACGCGACCACCCAGTGCCAGGTGTTCGGTGACCAGATCGCCACCCGCTCGCCCGCGCTCACGCCGAGCTGAATCATGGCTGCCGCCGCGCGGCGCACCTCGTCGCGCAGCTCGGCGAAGGTGACGGTTCGATCAGGGGTGACCAGCGCATTGTGGTCGGGCAGCTCGCGCGCGATGCGGTCCAACACCGCAGGAATGGTCTGCGGATCGCTCGGCATCGAACTCCTTAACAAAGCAAGTGCTTGGTAGGTTAGCCTACAGGGGTGCAGGGCGTCGAGGAGTTCCGGGCTGAGGTACGCGACTGGCTGGCCGAGAACTTGGCTGGCGAATTCGCCACGCTCAAGGGGCTCGGCGGGCCGGGCCGTGAGAATGAGGCGTTCGAAGAGCGGCGGGCCTGGAACCGGCATCTGGCAGAAGCCGGCCTGACCTGTTTGGGCTGGCCGGTCGAGCACGGCGGCCGAGGCCTGTCCGTCGCGCACCGGGTCGCGTTCTACGAGGAGTACGCGATCGCCAATGCGCCGGCGAAGGTCAACCACTTCGGCGAGGAACTGCTGGGCCCGACGCTGATCGCCTTCGGCACGCCTGAGCAGCAGCAGCGGTTTCTGCCCCGAATCCTCGACGTCACCGAGCTGTGGTGTCAGGGGTACTCCGAGCCCGGCGCCGGCAGCGATCTGGCCAACGTGTCCACCACCGCGGTGCGCGACGGCGACGCGTGGGTGATCAACGGGCAGAAGGTGTGGACGTCGCTGGCGCACTGGGCGCAGTGGTGTTTTGTGGTGGCACGCACCGAGAAGGGCTCCAAGCGCCACGCCGGCTTGTCCTACCTTTTGGTGCCGCTGGATCAGCCCGGTGTGGAGGTCCGCCCCATCGTGCAGCTGACCGGGGATTCGGAATTCAACGAGGTGTTCTTCGACGACGCCCGCACCGATGCCGACTTGGTGGTGGGCACACCTGGTGACGGCTGGCGGGTCGCGATGGGAACGCTGACCTTCGAACGCGGTGTTTCGACGCTGGGTCAACAGATTGTCTACGCGCGCGAGCTGAACAGTGTCGCAGAACTCGCTAAACGCACTGGTGCTGCCGATGATCCGCTGATCCGCGAACGCCTGACCCGGTCGTGGGCCGGGCTGCGGGCAATGCGTTCGTACGCGTTGGCGACCATGGACGTGGAGCAGCCTGGACAAGACAACGTCTCAAAGCTGTTGTGGGCCAATTGGCATCGCGAGCTCGGCGAGATCGCGATGGATGTCCAAGGTAAGGCTGGACTGGTACTGGGCAGCGGAGATTTCGACGAGTGGCAGCGGCTCTATCTGTTCACCCGCGCGGACACCATCTACGGCGGCTCGAACGAGATTCAGCGCAACATCATCGCCGAGCGGGTGCTCGGCCTACCCAGGGAGGCCAGATGACGTTAGCGGTCGCGCCGAAAGAGGTTGCCGGACACGGACTTCTGACCGGCAAGGTCGTGATCGTCACGGCGGCCGCCGGCACCGGCATCGGGTCGGCCACCGCTCGGCGGGCGCTGGCCGAGGGCGCCGACGTCGTCATCTCGGATCACCACGAGCGACGGCTCGGCGAGACGGCCCAGGAACTGTCGGCGCTGGGGCTGGGCCGTGTCGAGCACGTGCTCTGCGACGTCACGTCGTCGACGCAGGTCGACGCGCTGATCGCGTCGGCCCATGCGCGGATGGGCCGGATCGACGTGCTGGTCAACAACGCCGGCCTGGGCGGACAAACGCCGGTGGCCGACATGACCGACGAAGAATGGGACCGCGTGCTCGACGTCACGCTGACGTCGGCCTTCCGCGCGACCCGGGCTGCGCTGCGTTACTTCCGCGGCGCCGACCACGGCGGGGTGATCGTCAACAACGCCAGCGTGCTCGGCTGGCGAGCTCAGCACTCGCAATCCCACTATGCGGCGGCCAAAGCCGGGGTGATGGCGTTGACCCGGTGCAGCGCAATCGAGGCCGTCGACTACGGGGTGCGGATCAACGCGGTGTCGCCGAGCATCGCCCGGCACAAGTTTTTGGACAAGACCACCTCGGCAGATTTGCTCGACCGGTTGTCTGCCGGGGAGGCGTTCGGCCGGGCGGCCGAGCCGTGGGAGGTGGCGGCCACCATCGCTTTCCTGGCCAGCGACTACTCCAGTTACCTGACTGGAGAAGTGATTTCGGTGTCGAGTCAACACCCGTGAACCGACGCGACGAGCTGTTGGCACTGGCGGCGGCGATGTTCGCCGACCGCGGCCTGCGCGCCACCACGGTGCGCGACATCGCCGACGGTGCCGGCATATTGTCGGGCAGCCTCTACCACCACTTCGCGTCCAAGGAAGAGATGGTCGATGAGTTGCTGCACAGCTTCCTGGACTGGTTGTTCGGCCGCTACCAGGCAATCATCGACACCCAGCCCAATCCGCTGGAGCGGCTCAAAGGGTTGTTCATGGCGTCGTTCGACGCGATCGAGCACCGGCACGCACAGGTCGTCATCTACCAGGATGAGGCCAAGCGGCTGTTGTCGCAGCCGCGGTTCTCCTACCTCGAGGACATGAACAAGCAGCAGCGCAAGATGTGGGTCGACGTGCTGCACCAGGGCATCGAGGAAGGCTATTTCCGGCCCGATCTCGACGTCGACCTGGTCTACCGATTCATCCGCGACACCACCTGGGTGTCGGTGCGCTGGTATCAGCCCGGCGGACCGCTCACCGCCGAGCAGGTGGGTCAGCAGTATCTCGCTATCGTTCTAGGCGGAATTACCAAAGAAGGAGTTTGAAATGCCCGAGGCATACATCGTCGAGGCCGTCCGTACCGCCGTTGGTAAGCGCAACGGATCGCTGGCCGGCGTACATCCAATTGACCTGGGTGTAGCCGCATTTCATGGACTGTTCGAGCGGGTCGACGTCGACCCGGGTGCCGTCGACGACGTGGTGGTCGGCTGCCTGGACGCGATCGGCGGGCAGGCCGGCAACATCGGCCGCAACGCCTGGCTGGCGGCGGGCTACCCCGAAGAGGTTCCCGGAGTAACCGTCGACCGGCAGTGTGGCTCCAGCCAGCAGGCTATTTCCTTTGGCGCGCAAGCGATCATGGCCGGCACCGCTGACGTGATCCTGGCCGGCGGCATGCAGAACATGAGCCAGATCCCGATCTCGTCGGCGATGGTGGTCGGCAAGGAGTTCGGGTTCACCTCACCGACCAACGAATCGAAGAACTGGCTGCACCGCTACGGCGACCAGGAGATCTCACAGTTCCGCGGCGCGGAGCTGATCGCCGAACGGTGGAATTTGTCCCGCGAGGAGATGGAGCAGTTCGCGCTGACCAGCCACGAGCGGGCGCTGGCGGCCATCCGCGGCGGGCATTTCGACAACGAGATCGTCGCAGTGGACGGGTTTCGGATCGACGAAGGACCGCGCGACACGTCGCTGGAGAAGATGGCCGCGCTCAAGACGCTGTCGGAGGGCGGCCGGCTGACTGCGGCTGTGGCCAGCCAGATTTCGGACGGTGCCAGTGCGGTGCTGCTGGCGTCCGAGCAGGCGGTCAAGGACCACAAACTCACACCGCGCGCCCGCATCCATCACATCAGCGCCCGCGGCGCCGACCCGGTCTTCATGCTGACCGGACCGATTCCGGCCACGCGCTACGCACTCGAGAAGACCGGGCTGTCCATCGAGGACATCGACACGGTGGAGATCAACGAGGCGTTCGCCCCGGTGGTGTTGGCCTGGCTCAAGGAGATCAAGGCCGACCCGGAGAAGGTCAACCCCAACGGTGGCGCGATCGCACTCGGTCATCCATTGGGCGCCACCGGCGCGAAGCTCTTCACCACGATGCTCAACCAGCTGGAGCGCACCGGTGGCCGTTACGGCCTACAGACGATGTGCGAAGGCGGCGGCACCGCCAACGTCACGATCATCGAGCGGCTGTAATCCTCGCGCCGAGCGGGAGGCGCGCAATCAGAACAGCGGCTAGGTCGGCACACATGTCTCACCAGACTCTCCGGTCCCTGACTGAAGGGCTGGTGCCTTCTGCGGTTTTCAACCCATATGTGATATCAGCCCGTGTCATATCACATATGGGTTCGTTTCCAAGACGATGTGCATGAGCAGTTGATGGTGCGCAAGGGGCTGGCGTGACGTGATGCGCGCAGATCACGCTCGGCGTGACAGACCGGCGATAATGTCGTCGACCGTACGCTGAGCTAGCAAGTCCAACTCGCGGCGGCTCGCACCGCGCAGCGGTCCATGCAGGGCCAGTTCGGCGAACCCGTGCACCGCCGACCAGCACGGCCACTCGGCGCCGTCGCGTCGTTCAGGTGCCAGCGCGCCCGCATTGACCATGGCGTCGAGCGCCTCGACCAAGGCCAAGTATGGCGGTGCACTGGCTGTTTCGCTGGATTGGCTGGCTCCGAAGAATGCGACCGCGAACCACCCTGGCTCGTCCAGCGCGAACTTGATGTAGCCAATGCCGACGGCCCGCAGCAGTTCAGTTGAGCCCCGTCTGCGCACGGAGGTCCGCATTCTCGCTGTCATGCGATGCTGGATCGCGGTCGCAACGGCCTCTAGCAATGCTTCGCGGTCGGCGAAGTGGCGATATGCCGCGTTCGGCGAAACTCCCACGCGCCGAGTCGCTTCCCGGATAGTCAGCGCCTCCGGCCCACCGGCCCGGGTGAGTTGAAGACCGGCGTCGATCAATGCCGTGCGCAGATCTCCGTGGTGGTAGCCGGTCTTCGAGTCCGTCAACCCTTGACCCTCCTCGGCACTAAAGTGTACGGTGTGAACATTACCATGTTGACGGCGTGAACATCGTAAAGGGGAGGATTGTCGTGACAACCGTAGGACTGCCGCCCGTCGTAGACCAGGAGACCTGGCAGCGCGAATTGGATGCATTGCGCGTCCGGGAAAAGGCGGCCACCCGCGACCTGGACGCGATCGCCGCGCAGCGACGACGGCTGCCGATGGTCGAGATGCCAGACTATGTACTGGAATCCGAGAACGGACCGGTGCAACTGGCCGACATATTCGACGGTAAACAGCAGCTCATTGTCTACAACCACATGTGGTTCCCCGGTGAGGAGTGGCAGTGTCCGGGCTGCACCGGCTTCACCTCCCAGTTCACCCGGCTGGAGTTCCTGGACAGCTATGACGCCCGGTTCGTCATCGTCACGCAGGGACCGATCGACGAAGCGCTTGCCTACAAGCGGCGGGTGGGCAATCGGATGACTTGGTACTCGACTGCCAATAGCTCGTTCGGCGAGGATGTCGGCGCCCCACCGGGCGGCGGGTTCGCCGTGAATGTCTTTCTGCGCGAAGGGGACCGGGTTTACCGGACGTGGCACACCAATGGCCGTGGGACCGAGCAGCTGAGTCATTCGTTCGCGTTGATCGACCTACTGCCGTACGGCCGTCAGGAAGAGTGGCAGGACTCACCGGATGGTTGGCCGCAGCATCCGACCTACAGCCGCTGGGCCGGCTCACAGGACATCGCCCGAGCATATGGTGCTGATTCAAAAACACTAGGAGGTATACAAGATGACCACCACGACGACCGGCCTGACGACGATCAGCCTGGTGTGCGTGCCGACACCCGAGCAGGACAAAGCGGTCTCGTTCTACGAGTCGCTCGGCTTCGAGAAGCGAACCGATCAGCCGTTCGGTGGCGACTACCGGTGGATTGAGGTGTACCCACCCGAGGGCACGACCGGCATCGCGCTTGCTCCACCGCCGCCGGATGGCGGACCGGTGCAGCCGACCAACACCGGTATCACGCTGGCCACCAGCGACATCGACGCCACCCACGCGGCGATGAAAGAACTCGGCGTCGACGTCGATGCGCAGGTATCGCGAATGGGCGAGCCGGTTCCACCCATGTTCTGGTTCCGCGACCCGACCGGACACACGCTGATGGTCGTGGAATCCTAACTACGGAAGACCGGTCACTGCACCAACGCGGACGCCGACTGCAGGTGTTTGATGGCGTCGGCGACGATCGCCTGGATCAACTCCGCGCACGACGGCAGGTCCTCGACGATGCCGGCCACCTGGCCGGAAGCCAGCACGCCGGCATCGGTATTGCCCTCGACCAGACCGGCTTTCAGCAGCATCGGGGTGTTGGCCGCCATCAGCACTTGCGACCAGCTGAGGTCCTTGCCGTGCCGCATCGCCAAGCCGTCGCGAATCATCGATGACCAAGACATCTGTGACATTTTCTTGAACTTCGCGGCATTACGCACGGCTGCGGTGAATCCCCTTGCCCGTGGGCCGCTTTCCAACTTCTCAACCAGCCCGGTGCGCAGCACCCGGTGCGGCATGCCGTCGACACGGGTGGTGACGACGGTCCCGTCCAGCGCGGCCTGCAGGTAGCGTTGCTTGACCCCGTCCGGCACAGTCGAATCCGATGTGAGCAGAAACCGGGTACCCATGGCAACCCCGGCGGCGCCATAGGACAACGCCGCAGCCAGCCCGCGACCGTCGAAGAAGCCGCCCGCCGCGATAACCGGAATACTCACCGCATCAAGCACCGACGGCAACAGCAACGTGGTAGCGATCGGCCCGGTGTGTCCACCACCCTCGCCGCCCTGCACGATCACCGCATCGGCGCCCCAGGAGGCCACCTTGCGTGCGTGCTTGGCGAGACCGACCGATGGAATCACCACCGCACCCGCATCTTTCAGCTTGCTGATCAGCTCTTGCTTGGGTGCCAATGCGAATGACGCGACCTTCACGCCTTCGCGGATCATCAGATCCACCCGGTCGGCGGCGTCGCCCGCGTCGGCGCGGATGTTGACACCGAACGGCTTGTCGGTGGCCGCCTTGACCTTCCCGATCGCGGTAACGAGCTCGTCGATAGTCATGGTGGCCGATGCCAAGATGCCCAGCCCACCTGCGTTGGCCGTCGCCGAGACCAGCCTGGCGCCGGCCACCCAGCCCATGCCGGTCTGCACCACCGGGTGCTCGATCCCGATCAGGTCGGTGAGTGGCGTGCGCAATTTCATGAACGTATCTCTCGGTCGCGCAGTGCTTTAGGGTCGACAACTTCACGGATCAGGCGTAGTTCGTCGTCGGTCGGCAACCGCGTCTCTTCCGCGTCGTCGAGGCCGTGCACCTCGAACGAGGTGGCCTCCCGGACGTCGCCGGGTGAAACGCCCGGGTGCAGCGACAGCGCCCGCATCGTATGGTCCGGGCCGCCGAAGTCGAACACGCCGAGATTGGATACCACCCGGTAGGTGTTGGCGAACCGGAACGCCGGGTTGTCCTTGTCTACCTTGTCCCAGCCGATACCGCAGACCACATCGACGGTGTCGCAGAACACCCGTTTGGAATGGTTGCCGACCCAATAGCTGGTGGCGTGGTTGATCGCGTTGCCGGGAGCGCCGCGAACACCGAACATCTGGCGGGTCGGGTGCTGCAGCGGCCCGAACGCCGACAGGTTCTGATTACCGTAGCGGTCAACCTGATTGGCGCCCATCACCACATGGCGCCGTCCCCAGGCCAGCGTCTCGAACACCCGGCCGAACGGCATCCAGCCCTCGACGGCTCCGGACGCGCCCAGCGCCGGGGTGTCGGCCAGCAGCTGCGCCTCACCATCGGTCAGCAGGATGTCAGGGGAGAAGGTCAATCGTGCCAGCCGGGCACCAACCGAGGCCATGTTGGTCATCGGGCTGACCATGATCTCGCCAGCGTCTCTGAACAACTCGGCACAAGCCACCGCACAGATTTCGGCTCGGGTGCTCATTTCGATGCCTCTTCTGCGAAAACGCGCACCGCCGCCTGATATTCGGCTTCACCACCGGACAGATAGGTCTGCACGAACTTCTGCCAGCCCTCGTCCGTCGACGCGGCCTCGGCGTAGTGGCGCTGGAACTTCTCGTCACGGCCGTAATCCGGTGCGGCCGTTGTGAAATGGGCACCGCCGGGCGCTTCCACTACGGCGTCGACCATCATCCGGTTCACCAGCAGCGCCTGCGGCGGCACCGCTTTGACCAGCTCCTCGGTTGGGACGACGCGCTCCACCGACAGGTAGCGCCTGTCGGCGGCCATCAAGAACAGATCGTCGAAGTAGGGATCGATGCCCGTGTAGGCGGCATTGCCTTGGGCGTCACCGAGATTGAGGTGGACAAAAGCCGCGTCCAGGCGCAGCGCCGGCATCGCGATCAGCGTTTCATACCCGCCGTCCGACGCCTGGTAAGGGCTGGTGACTGTTTGTAATTCACCCTCCCAGAAGTCCAAGACCGAGCTGCCCAGCCCGGCGCGGATCGGCAGAAACGACAGTCGCTGCGCGGCGGCCTGCAGTCCGCAGCGCAGCATGCCCTCGTCCATCTCCCGGGCCTCGATGGAGCCGGTGGTGCGGGCCTTGACGAACCAGGGGTCGTAAAACGGCGGCGAGTCCAGCGAGACGAAGCCGTAGTAGACGCGTCGCACCTTGCCCGCCGAGCACAACAGTCCCAGATCGGGTCCGCCATAAGTGACTACGGTCAGGTCCTTGATGTCCGTGCGCAGCATGGCGCGCACGAATGCCATTGGTTTGCGGCGCGACCCCCAACCGCCGATGCCGATCGTCATGCCGCTGCGCAACTGCCCGACGGCCTCGTCGAGAGTGGTTCGCTTGTCGCTCACTTCTTGCCCTTCGCCGTACCGGCGAACGCGTCGCGGTGCTCGTCGGACACCCCGGCGAGGTTGAGCTCGAAGGTAAACCCTTGCTCCATACGGTAACTGGAGTTGACGCGCTGGACGTCGATCAAGTTCAGCGCCTCCTTGGCCGCCCGTATCACCCGGGTGTCCTTGGCGGCGATGTCGCGCGCCACCCGCATTGCGGCTTCATCCAACTCTTCCCGCGGCACCACCTCATGCACCGAGCCGAAGTGGTGCAGGCTGGCGGCGTCCACGGTGGCGGCAGTGAAGAACAGTCGCCGCATCATGTGCTGGGGCACCAGCCGGGACAGGTGGGTGGCCGCGCCCAGCGCGCCCCGCTCAACCTCGGGTAGCCCGAAAGTCGCGTCCTCGGAGGCGACGATCACGTCGGCGTTACCGACCAGACCGATGCCCCCGCCGACGCAGAACCCATTGATTGCGGCGATCACCGGCACCGCGCACTCGTAGACCGCCCGGAAGGCGGCGAAGCAGCCCCGGTTGGCGTCGATAAGTGCGGTGAACCCTTCGGTGCGCTGCATTTCCTTGATGTCCACCCCGGCGTTGAAGCCGCGGCCCTCGGCCCGCAAGATCACCGCGTGCGTCTCCGGGTTGTCACCGGCGGCGGTCAGCGCATTGGCAAGTTCGAACCAGCCGGCCGACGGGATGGCGTTGACAGGAGGAAAGTCGACGGTGACCGCGACTATCCCCGGTTCGATGGTGCGTGACGTGATTGTCATCGAGATCCTTGACCACTTCCTTGGGGGACGATTACCTAAGCAAGCACTTGCTTGGTACGCTAGCACAGTGACTCACGCCGAAGGAGGCCCAGCGATCAGCTTCGGGCTCGACGGCAGGGTCGTGCTGGTGACCGGCGGCGTTCGGGGGGTCGGCGCCGGCATCAGCTCAGTCTTCGCCGGGCAGGGTGCCACCGTGGTGACTTGTGCCAGGCGCGCGGTCGAGGGCCTGCCCTACGAGTTCCACTCCTGCGATGTTCGTGACGACGACGCGGTGAAGGCGATGATCGAGGCGATCGTCGAGCGGCACGGTGGCCTTGACGTCGTTGTCAACAATGCCGGCGGCTCGCCCTACGTCCTGACCGCGGATTCCAGTGCGAAGTTCAACCGCAAGATCATCGAACTCAATCTGATTGGGGCGCTGTCGGTTTCGCAGCACGCCAACGACGCCATGCAAAGCCAGGACCGCGGCGGCTCGATTGTCAACATTTGCAGTCTCAGCGGCAGGCGGCCGTCCCCGGGCACCGGCGCATATGGAGCGGCCAAGGCGGGTCTGGAGAGCCTCACCCAGACGCTGGCGGTGGAATGGGGACCGAAAGTCCGGGTGAATGCCTGCGTGGTCGGCATGGTGGAGACCGAACAATCGGAACTGTTCTACGGCGACGCCGAGTCGATCGCCGCGATTTCGAAGAACGTGCCGCTCGGCCGGCTGGCCATACCTGCCGATGTCGGTTGGGCCGCGGCATTTTTGGCTTCGGATGCGGCGTCCTACATCAGCGGTGCTTCGTTGGAGGTACACGGTGGAGGCGAGCCACCCCACTATCTGGCCAGCACGAACGCGAGCGCGATCAAGTAGAGGACCGGGAGGACGGATAGCAAATGGGAATTGTCGACGGACGTGTCGTCATCGTCACCGGAGCCGGCGGCGGTATCGGGCGTGCGCATGCCTTGGCCTTCGCCGCCGAGGGTGCACGCGTTGTGGTCAACGACATCGGTGTGGGCCTGGACGGGTCACCCGCAGGCGGCGGCAGCGCTGCGCAGTCCGTGGTCGACGAGATCACCGCAGCCGGAGGCGAAGCCGTCGCCAACGGCTCTGACATCGCCGACTGGGATCAGGCGGCAGCCCTGATCCAGACGGCCGTCGACACGTTCGGTGGTCTGGACGTCTTGGTGAACAACGCCGGCATCGTGCGCGACCGGATGATTGCCAACACCAGCGAGGAGGAGTTCGACGCCGTTATCGCCGTACACCTCAAGGGCCACTTCGCCGCGATGCGGCACGCCGGGTCGTATTGGCGCGGCCTGTCAAAAGCGGGCGAAACCGTTGACGCACGGATCGTCAACACCAGTTCCGGTGCGGGCCTGCAGGGCAGCGTCGGGCAGGGCAACTACAGTGCCGCCAAGGCCGGCATCGCCGCACTGACCCTCGTCGGTGCTGCTGAAATGGGTCGGTACGGCGTCACCGTCAACGCGATCGCGCCGTCAGCCCGCACCCGCATGACCGAGACGGTGTTTGCCGAGATGATGGCAACGCAGAACGAGGATTTCGACTCGATGGCGCCGGAGAACATCTCGCCACTGGTCGTCTGGCTGGGCAGCGCCGAATCCCGTGATGTCACCGGGAAGGTGTTCGAGGTCGAGGGCGGCAAGATCCGCATCGCTGAAGGCTGGGCGCACGGTCCCCAAATCGACAAGGGCGCGAAGTGGGATCCCGCGGAATTGGGCTCGGTGGTCGGCGATCTACTCGCCAAGTCTCGACCTCCGGTGCCGGTGTACGGCGCCTAGCCCGACAGCCTCCCTGGGCCGCGTGTGCATTTCGACTGGGAGCGGTTGACCGACAGCGTGCATCGTTGTCGGCTGCCGTTCCTCGATGTGACAGTCGGTCTGGTGCAGGGCCGCACCGGCGTGATGCTGGTCGATACCGGTACCACGCTCGCCGAAGCTGCGGCGATCGACGCCGACGTGCAACAGATCGCCCGCCGCCGTGTGACACATGTCGTATTGACCCACAAGCACTTTGACCACGTGCTGGGATCCTCAGTGTTCGTCGAAGCCGAAACCTACTGTGCACCTGAGGTTGTCGAGTATCTTTCGTCGGCCACCGGCCAGCTTCGTGACGATGCGTTATGCTACGGTGCCGATCTCGACGAGATCGAGCGTGCGATCGCGGCCCTGCGGTTACCCCAGCACGCCACCGACCACGCTGTCGTCCACCTCGGAAACCGCCAAGTTGAGATCGCGCATTTGGGGCGAGGCCACACTGACGCTGACCTGGTTGTCGTCGCGCCGGGTGATGGCGGCGACCCGATCGTGGTCTTCACCGGTGACCTGATCGAGGAGTCCGGTGACCCGGCGATCGATGCCGACTCCGATGTGGCGGCATGGCCGGCCACACTTGATCGCCTGCTGGTAGTCGGCGGGCCAGACGCCATCTACGTACCGGGTCACGGCAGCGTCGTCGACGCGGAATTCGTCCGCCGGCAACGGGACTGGCTCAGATCGTGCCGCCAAGAGCGCTGACGACGTCATCAAAAACAGCGACCGGGAACTGGGCGAGCGCGGAATCGATTTGGCTGACGCCGGTCTGAATCACCGTCTCAATCGTCGCCGTGTTGCCGCCGAGGAGGGCTTCCCAGATGTCGTAACTTGCAAACTGCGGCGCGGTGACCATGTCACGCCAGTCGACGAAGAGCTCGGTCGGCAGTCCCGGGTCCTGTGGCACCGGCATCCCATCCCAGCTGACCAGGGTCCAGTCGCCGGGTGAGCCGTCCACCACGACTTGGCCCGTGTAGGGCAGCAGCTCGCCAGTATTGAAAAACTCTTGGAGGGCAAGTCCGAAATCGGGATTGTTGACGTTCATCAGCGTCCAGATCGCAATCGCGCCTTCGTGTGAGAAGACTGCGTCCGTGACGTCGCCAGTGCCGGACCCGACGCTACCGTCGTAGATTGATTGCACAGCGCCACTGAAGCTTTCGTCGAAAGCGATCCCGTTCGGGTCTATCGTGGAGCCCAGCTGTGGGACGAAGTCCAAACCGAGTGTCCATGCGATCGGGGCGAGCAGATACAGGGCGCCGCCGAGCGGGAGGTTGCCCACGTTCACCGGTATGCCTTCGAAAATGCCGGCATCGATCTCGTTCAGCCCGGGTAATGCCTGGATGGGCAAATGCAGTGCCTCGGCCAACGGCATCGCGGTCTCCTGCGACCTGATCATCGTCGAGGCGTAGATGCCATCAATGCCGTTGCCCGACAGCACATTAACGAGGGCCTGAGCCTGCTGCTCGCCGGTATCGGTGAGCGACGGGCCGGGCACCAACGTGTTGACCACAGTCATGTCGCCGGATTCTCCGTGCCGCACGAAGTCCAGAATTACCGAGTCGTCGGCCCAGGCAGTCGCCGATCCCATGGACAGGCACGCGGCAGACAGCAGACCGCCGGTTAGATAGCGGGGATTTGGCATCTTGTGGACTCGGCTCAGATGCTGCCACCAAGAGCGGCGACGATTTGATCGAACACCTCGACCGGGAATTGCGCGAAGGCCGTGTCGACTTGGTTGATACCGGTCTGAAGCGCAGCCTCAATCGTTGTCGAATTGCCGCTGAGCAGAGCCTCGTAGATGTCGTAGCCGGCGAACTGTGGTGCCTCGATCAGGTTACGGAAGTCGACGAACAGATCGGTCGGCAATCCCGGATCCTGCGGCACCGCGGTCCCGTCATAGCTGACCAGCGTCCAATCCCCGGGGCTACCTTCGATGACGACTTGGCCGGTATTGGGCAGGAACTGCTGGTTGCTGACCAACTCCTGCAAGAGGACAGAGAAATCAGGGTTCTTGACGTTCATCATCGTCCATACCGCGATCCCACCTTCGCTGGAGAACGCGGCATCGAACGGATTACCACCACCGCTGCCGACAGTGCTGTCATAGATCGTTTGAACAGCGCCACCGAAGCTTTGGTCGAATGTCACCCCGTTGAGGCTGGGATCGCCTAGATCGGGCACCAGCACGTCCCCGAACGCCCAGGAAATCGGGGCCATCAAGTAGAGGATTCCCTCGAGGCTGTTCGTCGGGGCGCCCTCGAAGGCGCCGGCTGGAATCTCGTTGAGCCCGGCCAACGCCGTGTCCGGAAATCTGCCGCCGAGGTCCGAGACCAATTGCGCCGCGGTCTCCTCGGCCCTGAGCTCGTCCGACGAGAAGATCCCCGCGAGGTCGTTCGCGTGTGTCGTCGCGAGGTCCTGCCCGACGGCAACGGCCTGGGACTCGCCGGTTGCGTCGAGCTCGGTTCCGGGCGGCACGGTGTCGATGATGCCCTTGGCGTTATCTATCGACTCCCCGTGGCGGATGAAGTCGATCACGATCGATCCGTCGTCGGCCCAGGCCAGCGCGGACCCAACGGACATCAGCGCGGTAGAGAGCAGCCCGACGGTAACGACGCGCAACCGATTTCTCATCACTTCCCCCATTCGCCGTGCTGCCTGTCAGCGCAAGGGCAATTTACCGCAGCGGAACCCGCTGTTTACCGAAATGCCCGCGATGGTCTAGGCCGGTTCGCACACCACCAAGGGGATGACCCGGTCAGCAAAGCAGCCGGAAACCACAGCAACCGCGCGCCGAACCGGCCGTTAGTCCGCTGATACACGCAAATATGCGCCCGGGCAAAGTATTTGAGTGATGCGGCCAGGAAGCGCGAATTGCGGAACCATTGCCGTTGCGTCACGTCAGCGCGGGTCGCAGACGACGATCGGGATGGTCCGGTCAGTCCAAGATTGGTAGTCCTCGTAGGACGGGTACATCTCGACCAGCTTTGGCCAATACGTGGCGCGCTCCTCGTCGGTGGCGTCGCGCGCGGTGAGCTCGAGAACTTCCTTTTTGATCTGGACCGAGACTTCTGGGTTGGCCTTCAGGTTGAGATACCACATCGGGTTCTTCGCCGAACCGCCCCTCGACGCGGCGACGACGACGCGGTTCCCGTCGCGCAGGAAATACAACGGGCTTACGCGTGGTTGGCCGGACTTGCGCCCCGTCGTGGTCAAGAGGGCGACCGGAATGTTTTGAAACGTGCTGCCGAGTCCCTCCCCACCGCCGCGGCGGTACATGAAGGTGTTGAGGCGAGACATCCACTTGATGAAGAAGTCGGTGAACGGCGAATTCAAAAACCGGGGCGGTGATTTCGGCATAGCGACGAGTTTAGGCGGCGATCGCAAGCGCGGCGGAGTCGGGCGCAGCGGGTCGTCGCCAATCAACTAGGTCCGCGCAACGAACGGGCGAAGCTGAGCCCGGATGTGGCGGATCTTGCCGTCTTCGGCACGGATCACAAACGTCTCGTCGACGTGAGCGCAAACCCGCCGCCCGGCGAGTGACGGTTTGGTGATCACGTCGAACTGCGCCCGCACCAGGTCGCCATCGACACTGAACTTCGGCTGGGTGGTCGCCGCGATGATCCGGAACTGCGGTCCCCGATTGAGGCTGCGCCGCAGGTGGTTTCCGGACAACCCGGTCTTGATGCCCTGTTCGATCCGCACGCAATCGGGCGCGAAGGGCACCGCATCGCCGTTATGGCTGACCAGTGCGTCGATGTACGACTGGGCCGCGGCAATGCGATCGTCGTCGGAGACGCCCACCTCAGATGCGCTCGATGAGGGTGCCTGTCGACAGCGCACCGCCGGCGCACATGGTGATCAGCGCGGTGCTCTGATCGGAGCGCTCCAACTCGTGCAGGGCGGTGGTGAACAGTCGGCTGCCGGTGCAGCCCACCGGATGCCCCAGCGCGATCGCGCCGCCGTTGACGTTGACCCGGGACATGTCGGCGTTGTGCACCCGGGCCCAGGACAGCACCACCGATGCGAACGCCTCGTTGATCTCGACGAGGTCGATGTCGCCCATTTTCATGCCGGCCTTTTCCAGCACCTTCGCGGTGGACTGCACCGGGCCATCCAGGTGGTAGTAGGGCTCGGCGCCGACCAGCGCCTGGCTGACGATCCGCGCCCGCGGGCGAAGGCCCAACGCCTTGGCTTTGTCCTCGTCCATCCACAACACCGCCGCCGCGCCGTCGGAGATCTGCGACGACGTGCCCGCGGTGTGGATCCCGCCCTCGATCACCGGTTTGAGCTGGCTCAATCCGTCCAGCGTCGTGTCGCGCAGACCCTGGTCACGGCTGACCATGTGGCGCTCGCTCGTAGGTTGCTTCTGCTCGTCGAGCACCGGCGCCTCGATCGGTGAGATCTCCCGGTCGAAGCGACCCTCGTCCCAGGCCCGCTTGGCGTGCTGCTGGGAGGCCAATCCGAGCTGGTCGATGTCCGCACGGGTGATGCCGCGACGCTTGGCGATGCGCTCGGCGGCGGTGAACTGGTCGGGTAGATCGATGTCCCAGGACTCCGCGCGCCAGTTACGGTCGGGACCGGCGTTGGCGCCCAGCCCGACGCGGCTCATCGCCTCGATCCCGCAGGCGATGCCGACGTCGATGGCGCCGATGGCAATCAGCCCGGCGATCAGATGGTTGGCCTGCTGGCTGCTCCCGCATTGGCAGTCGACGGTGGTCGCGCCGACGTGGTCGGGCAACCCCACGGTCAGCCACGACGTCCGGGTGACGTTGTTGGACTGCTCCGCGAATTGCGTCACGCAGCCGCCGATGACCTGCTCGACCTCGCCGGCGTCGATACCGGCCTTCTCCACAAGCGCCTTCTGAACCGAGCCCAGCAGCTCGGTGGCATGCAGCCCGGACAACCATCCGGCGCGTTTGCCGATGGGGCTGCGGGTGGCTTCAACTATTACCGGGTTACCCATGGGGTCAGGCTAGAACACGTTTCATTACCCTGACAAGCGACGATGCGTGCGCGCCTTTTGGTCTGCGGCGAGAGCATGTTTTACTGGCACTAGAACACGTTGTAGTTCAGGAGACACTTTATGACACCCCCTAACATTCCGGCCGGCTTCGACTTCCTCGATCCCGACGTCAACCTGGCTGGACTTCCGGTGGCAGAACTCGCCGAGCTGCGCAAGTCCGAGCCCATCCACTGGGTGGACGTGCCAGGCGGCACCGGTGGCTTCGGTGACAAGGGCTACTGGTTAGTCACCAAGCACGCCGACGTCAAAGAGGTGTCTCGCCGCAGCGACGTCTTCTCCAGCTGGCAGAACGGGGCGATCCCGGTCTGGCCGAAGGAAATGCAGTTCGAGCAGATCGAACTGCAGCGCAACGTCATGCTCAACATGGACGCCCCGCACCACACCCGATTGCGCAAGATCATCTCCCGCGGTTTCACGCCGAGGGCGATCGGGCGGCTGGAAGAGGAACTCGCCCAGCGGGCTCAGAACATCGCCAAGACCGCGGCGGCCGAAGGCAGCGGCGACTTCGTCGAGCAGGTCAGCTGTGAGCTGCCGCTACAGGCCATCGCCGGACTGCTGGGCGTGCCGCAGGCCGACCGCGACAAGCTGTTCCGCTGGTCAAACGAGATGACCGGCGGCGAGGATCCAGAGTTCGCCGACGTCGATCCGGCGCAGTCGTCGATGGAACTGGTCATGTATGCGATGGCGATGGCCGACGAGCGCGGCAAGAATCCGACCGACGACATCGTCACGACTTTGATCCAGGCCGACGTCGAGGGAGAGAAGCTCTCCGACGACGAGTTCGGCTTCTTCGTCATCATGCTCGCGGTGGCCGGCAACGAGACCACTCGGAACTCGATCACCCACGGCATGATCGCGTTCTCGCAGAACCCCGATCAGTGGGAGCTGTTCAAGAAGGACCGCCCGTCGACGGCCGCCGACGAGATCATCCGCTGGGCCACGCCGGTGTCGGCATTCCAGCGAACCGCGCACGAGGATGTCGAGCTCGGCGGGGTCACGATCAAGAAGGGTGAGCGGGTGGTGATGTCCTACCGCTCGGCCAACTTCGATGAAGAAGTGTTCGAGGATCCGCACACGTTCAACATCCTGCGCGACCCGAACCCACACGTCGGCTTCGGTGGCACCGGCGCGCATTACTGCATCGGGGCGAACCTGGCCCGCATGACTATCAACCTGATCTTCAACGCCGTCGCCGACTACATGCCGGACCTGAAGCCGATTTCGGAACCCGAACGGTTACGGTCGGGCTGGCTGAACGGCATCAAGCACTGGCAAGTCGACTACACCGGCGCGCACTGATGGACTTCACGCCGGGACCGGAGCAGCAGGCGGTTGCCGATGTGGTCACGTCGGTGCTGGGCCGGGACAATACCTTCGAAGCGCTCGTTGCCGGCGGCGTGACTGCGCTTCCGGTGCCCGAGCGACTGGGCGGCGACGGCGTCGGCCTGCCCGAGATCGCGACGGTGCTGACCGAGATCGGTCGGCACGGCATGGTCGGTCCGGCGCTGGCCACCCTCGGATTCGGCGCGGTGCTGCTGCTGGATTTGGCCTCCGACGAGCAGCAGGACCGGTACTTCGGCGGTCTGGCCAAGGGCGCGCTGCTTACCGCGGCGCTCAATGAGCCGGGCAATGCGCTGCCGGAGCGACCGGCGACGACCTTTGTGCACAGTAGGCTCTCTGGCGCCAAAGTCGGTGTGGAATATGCCGAAAACGCCGAGTGGATGATCGTTACTGCCGACAGCGCCGTCGTCGTCGTCTCGCCGAAGGCCGACGGCGTGCAGATTTCACAGACGCCGACGTCCAACGGATCCGACGAGTACGTTGTCACGTTCACCGATGTCGCGGTGCCCGAACAAGATGTGCTGATCGGAGCAACGACCCAGCGGGTGAACCAGTTGGCGCTGGCCGCGATCGGTGCCTATGTGGCCGGCCTGGTGGCCGGCGCATTGCGGCTGACGGCGGACTACGTGGCGAACCGCCACCAGTTCGGTAAGCCGCTGTCCACCTTCCAGACCGTGGCCGCGCAGCTCGCGGAGGTCTACATCGCTTCGCGGACTATCGATTTGGCGTCGACGTCGGTGATCTGGAGATTGTCCGAAGGACGCGACGCCGACAAGGACCTCGACGTGCTCGGCTACTGGATCACCTCGCAGGCGCCGCCGGTGATGCAGATCTGCCACCACTTGCACGGCGGCATGGGCATGGACATCACCTATCCGATGCACCGGTACTACTCCACGATCAAAGACCTGACCCGGTTGCTGGGCGGGCCTTCGCTACGTCTTGACCTCCTCGGAGGCCGCCATCTGGTGGGAGCGCAATGTTCATCGACCTGACACCGGAGCAGCGACAGCTGCAAGCCGATCTGCGCCAATACTTTTCGAACTTGATCTCGTCTGACGAGATGAAGGCGATGGAGCAGGACCGCCACAACGCGGCCTACCGCGCGGTGATCCGCCGAATGGGCCAGGACGGCAAGCTCGGCGTCGGCTGGCCAAAAGAGTTCGGCGGCCTCGGCTTCGGCCCGATCGAGCAGCAGATCTTCGTCAACGAGGCCCACCGGGCCGATGTGCCGTTGCCCGCCGTCACCTTGCAGACGGTGGGACCCACCTTGCAGGTGTTCGGCAGCGAGCTGCAGAAGAAGAAGTTTCTGCCTGCGATCCTAGCCGGTGAAGTGCACTTCGCGATCGGCTATACCGAGCCGGAGGCCGGCACCGACCTGGCGTCGTTGCGGACCACGGCTGTGCGCCACGGTGACGAGTACATCGTCAACGGCCAGAAGATCTTCACCACCGGCGCGCATGACGCGGACTACATCTGGCTCGCGTGCCGCACCGACCCGGAAGCCGTCAAGCACAAAGGCATCTCGATCCTGATCGTGGACACCAAGGATCCCGGCTATTCGTGGACGCCGATCATCTTGTCCGACGGCGCCCATCACACCAACGCCACCTACTACAACGACGTGCGGGTGCCGGCCGACATGCTGGTCGGCGAGGAGAACGGCGGATGGCGGCTGATCACCACGCAGCTCAACAATGAGCGGGTGATGCTCGGTCCCGCCGGGCGGGTAGCCGGGATTTACGACCGGGTGCACGCGTGGGCGTCCAAGCCGGGTGGTGACGGGGTTACCCCGATTGACCACCAGGACGTCAAGCGCGCGCTGGGTGAGATCTACGCCATGTGGCGGATCAACGAGCTACTGAATTGGCAGGTGGCCGCCGCCGGCGAGGACATCAACGTTGCCGATGCTGCATCGACGAAAGTCTTTGGCACCGAACGAATTCAGTACATTGGCCGCCTGGCCGAGGAGATCGTCGGCAAGTACGGCAATCCTGCCGAATCGGATACCGCCGAGCTCCTCGATTGGCTCGATTCCCAGACCAAACGCAACCTCGTCATCACCTTCGGCGGCGGCGTCAACGAAGTGATGCGCGAGATGATCGCGGCGTCGGGCCTGAAAGTTCCACGGGTTCCGCGATGACCGATATTCACGAAGCCGTCGCCGAAATCAAAGCGGCGGGCGCGGCCAAGCCGCGCGCTGCTCGGGATCCGGTGAACCAGCCGACGATCAACAACTGGGTGGAGGCGATCGGCGACCGCAACCCGATTTACACCGATGAGACGGCGGCCCATGCCGCAGGCCATCCCGGAATCGTCGCACCACCGGCCATGATTCAGGTGTGGACGATGTTCGGGCTGAGCGGTGAACGTCCGACCGATGACCCGATGGGCCCCATCATGAAGTTGTTCGACGACGCCGGGTACGTCGGCGTCGTCGCCACCAACTGCGAGCAGACTTACCATCGCTACCTGCAGCCCGGCGAGCAGGTCAGCATCACCTCTGAGATGGGTGACGTGGTCGGGCCCAAGCAGACCGCGCTGGGTGAAGGCTGGTTCATCAACCAACACATAATCTGGCGGGTGGGCGATGAGGACGTCGCCGAAATGAACTGGCGGATCCTTAAATTCAAGCCGCGCGAGTCGCAGGATACGAAGACTGGCGTGCCGGCGGATCTGGACCCTGATGCCATGATGCGTCCTTCGGTGTCGCGTGACACGGCGTTCTTCTGGGAGGGCGTCAAGGCGCACGAGTTGCGCATCCAGCGCCGGCCCGACGGCGGCCTGCAGCACCCGCCGGTGCCGGCCGTCTGGCAGGACAAGACCGCGCCCATCGACTACGTAGTAGGCAGCGGCAAAGGGACGGTGTTCAGCTTCGTGGTGCACCACGCCCCGAAAGTGCCCGGCCGAACGCTGCCGTTCGTGATCGCACTCGTCGAGCTGGAAGAGGGGGTACGCATGCTCGGTGAGCTGCGCAACGTCGACTCGGCGCAGGTGACGATCGGAATGCCGGTTCGCGCAACCTATATCGACTTTCCCGCTGGTGACAGCGGGCCGGAGTGGTCCCTCTATGCATGGGAGCCTGACGCATGAGCGCCCCGACGGTTGAGGTCGGTACCAAGCTGCCCGAGCTTTCGTTGTATGGCGATCCCACGTTCATCATCTCGACGGCGCTGGCCACCCGGGACTTTCAAGACGTCCACCATGACCGCGACAAGGCGCAGTCCAAAGGGTCCAAGGAAATCTTCGTCAACATCCTCACCGACACCGGACTGGTGCAGCGTTACGTCACCGACTGGGCCGGGCCGTCCGCACTGGTCAAGTCGATCGGGCTGCGGCTTGGTGTGCCGTGGTACGCCTACGACACGGTGACCTTCTCCGGTGAGGTGACGGCAGTGGATGCGGGCCTGATCACGGTGAAAGTGGTGGGTAGCAACAGTCTTGGTGATCACGTCATCGCAACCACCACGCTCACGATCGGGGACGCCTGATGTCGTCGGGTTTGCTCAGTGGCCGAGCTGCCATCGTCGGGATTGGTGCCACCGACTTCTCCAAGGACTCCGGCCGCAGCGAGTTGCGGCTGGCCGCTGAGGCCGTCCGCGACGCCCTCGACGATGCCGGTCTCACGCCCGACGACGTCGACGGGCTGACAACGTTCACGATGGACAGCAACACCGAAGTCGCCGTCGCACGTGCGGCCGGTATCGGTGAGCTGAAGTTCTTCTCCAAGATCCACTATGGCGGCGGCGCGGCGTGCGCGACCGTCCAGCAGGCGGCGATGGCCGTCGCTACCGGCGTGGCCGACGTGGTGGTGGCATACCGGGCCTTCAACGAGCGGTCTGGCATGCGGTTCGGGCAAGTGCAGACTCGACTCGTGGGAGATGCCGGCGCTCAGGCGGATTCGACTGCCGCGGACAATTCGTTTTCGTATCCGCATGGACTTTCGACGCCGGCGGCGCAGGTGGCCATGATCGCTCAGCGCTATATGCATATGTCCGGCGCGACGAGTCGGGACTTCGGCGTGATCTCGGTGGCCGACCGCAAGCATGCCGCCAAGAACCCGAAGGCCTACTTCTACGAGAAGCCGATATCCATTGAGGATCATCAGAATTCGCGTTGGATCGCCGAGCCACTGCGCCTGCTGGATTGCTGCCAGGAAACCGATGGCGCGGTTGCGATCGTGGTGACGTCGGTCGAACGGGCGCGAGACCTCAAGCACCGGCCGGCGATCATCGAGGCGGCGGCGCAGGGCTCGAGTCCCGACCAGTACACGATGGTCAGCTACTACCGGCCCGAACTCGGGTTGCCCGAGATGGGACTAGTTGGTCAGCAGCTGTGGCAACAATCCGGGCTCTCGCCGACCGATATCCAGACCGCGGTGCTCTACGACCACTTCACCCCTTTTACGCTGATTCAGTTGGAGGAGTTGGGATTCTGCGGCAAGGGTGAGGCCAAGGATTTCATCGCTGACGGTGCAGTCGAGGTGGGCGGCCGACTGCCCATCAACACACACGGCGGTCAACTCGGCGAGGCCTACATCCACGGCATGAACGGCATTGCCGAGGGAGTCCGCCAATTACGGGGTACGTCGGTGAACCCGGTGCCCGATGTCGAGCATGTACTCGTCACCGCCGGCACTGGTGTGCCAACCTCCGGATTGATTCTGGGCTAAGTCTCTGGCACCCGTGCTCGAGTGTGAAGCTGGCTTCACGCTCGGTACCCAACGTGAAGCTGGCTTCACGCTCGCCGACTGAAGTGACGATCGGCGTGGCTCGTGCGACCCTGCCGTCATGGGTGACCCATTCATCGGTAGCGAGGCCATCGCACAGAAGGCGTTGACCAAGAGTCAGCTGTGCACGCGCTATACGCGGATCTTCCGCGACGTATACGTCGAACAAGGCGCCGAGGTGACGCCCGCATTGCGCGCAAAAGCAGGATGGCTGTGGGCCAGGCGTCAAGGGGTAGTCGCCGGGCTATCTGCTGCGGCGTTGCACGGTAGCGCATGGGTCGACAGCACAATTGCGATCGAACTGATCCACGACAATAGACATCGGCTGCCGGGAATCCAGACCCGTGGGGACCGCATAGAAGAGGACGAGATTGATGCTGTCGCCGGCATTCCAGTCACGTCGCCCGCAAGGACGGCACTCGACCTCGGCTGCTGGTATCCAACGGTGAGCGCTGTCGCCGCCATCGACGCATTAGCGCGTGCGACGGACGTCAAAGCTGCCGATGTTGAGCTGCTCGCTCAGAGGTACACGGGACGCCGGGGCATTGCTCGCGCACGCCAAGCAGTCAGTCTCTTCGATGCCGGCGCGCAATCTCCGAAAGAGTCATGGCTACGAGTTGTCCTGGTACAGGCGGGCTTACCGCGGCCGCAGACACAGATTCCGGTTTTTGATGGGTTCGGCGAGGCCGTTGCGTACCTTGACATGGGCTGGGAGGACGTCAAAGTCGCGGTCGAATACGACGGCGAGCAACACCGCAACGATCGTCGGCAGTACGCCTGGGACCTACGACGGCTGGAAATGCTCGAGCGTTACGGCTGGATTGTAATACGGGTACTCGCGGGTGACCGGCCCGCCGATATCATTCGCCGTGTTCGCGCCGCTTTAGCCCGTCGAGCGTGAAACTAGCTTCACAGTCGCGGTCGAATGTGAAGCCAGCTTCACGTTGGGCGGAACCAAGGCCGCTAGGCCGGGATCAGCTCCACGCCGGTGAGCACCACAGCGTTGTCCCGGGCGGGCGCGACGACGCTGGCCAACAGCCGGCCGTCTTCCTTCCAGACCGCGGCCTTCAGCGTCTCGCCCGGGTAGGCGACGCCGGTGAAGCGGGCGCCGTAGGACGCGACGGCGGCGACGTTAGCGTCGAGTAGCGCGTCGACGAGCGCCTTGCAGGTCATGCCGTACGTGCACAAGCCATGCAGGATGGGCCGCGGAAATCCTGCGGCAGCAGCGAATTCGGGATCGGAGTGCAGCGGATTACGGTCGCCGCAGAGCCGATACAGCAGCGCTTGCTGCGGCAGCACCGCGATGTCAAGGTCAAGATCGGGCGCCCGGTCCGGTGCGGTCGCCGCCGAAGAAGGTCCCCGCTCTCCACCGAATCCGCCCTCGCCGCGGGCATAGATCGACCGGCGCTGAGTCCACAGCAGGGTGCCGTCCGGCGCGGTCACTGTGGTCTCGGACCAGATCACCGCGGCCTTACCCTTATCCCAAATGTCAGTGAACCGGGTGACGGCTTTCGCGGCGCCCGACGGCGGCAGCGGCGCCGGCGCGCTCACCTGCTCACTGGCGTGCAAGACCTTGCTCAGCTCGATGTCGATGCCGGGGAACTGCACGGTCGGCGGTTTGGTGGCATGGAAGGTCGCTGCGACGTTGCCGAACGTCGGCAGTACCTGGGGGGTGTCGTCGACCAGGTAGCGCAGCTCATGCGGGTCCATCGGGTCGGCGCCGGCACCGAGGCCCAGATGATAGAGCTGCACATCGCTGCTGCTCCAAGAGAATTCGATCGGATCGAGCTCGGCGGCGAGTGCGACTTCAGGATTGATGGGCATGTCAGTTCTCTCCTGCAAGATGCAGAGCTGCCAAGTAGCCGAAGGTCATCGCGGGGCCAATGGTGCCGCCCGGACCGGGATAGGTGTGGCCCATCACCGGAGCGCTGACATTGCCCGCCGCATAGAGGCCTTCGATGATGCTGCCGTCGTCGCGCAGTGCCCGGCCGTGCTTGTCGGTGCGGATGCCGCCCTTGGTACCCAAGTCGCCGGGCACCATCTTGGCCGCGAAGTACGGCGGGTGGCTGATCTCGCCGAGGTTGGGGTTCGGCTTGTTGGTCGGGTCACCGTAGTACCTGTCGTAGGCGCTCTCGCCGCGGTGGTAGTCGGCGTCGACACCCGAGCGGGCATAGCCGTTGAAACGCTCGACCGTAGCCTTGAGCTCATCGGCCGGCAGGCCGGCCTTGGCGGCGAGTTCCTCGATCGTGTCGGCCTGGACGATCACACCGGAATCCAGCCATTTGCGTGGAATGCGTTGTCCTGGCTGCAATCCGGCGAAGATGTAACGGTTACGGTATTGCTGGTCGAACACCAGCCATGCCGGAATGTTCTCACCCGGACCGGAACCCTGCCCGTACTCACCGCCGTACATGTGGTGGCACGCCTCGACGTAGGGCATCGACTCATTCATGAATCGCCGGCCGGACATGTTGACGATGATCGAACCGGGCGAGTTGCGCTCAGATAATGCGAACCACGGTGCGCCCACCAGCGGGACGGTCGGCCCCCACCAAGCGTCCTCCATGATTTCCAGTGCCGCGCCGAGCTTTTCGGCGGCAATGATGCCATCGCCGGTATTGGCCTTCGCGCCGACCGTCCATTCGGTGGTGATCGGAGCGCGCTGGTATTTGACTCGCATCTGCTCGTTCTGCTCGAAGCCACCGGAGCCGAGGATCACTCCTTTGCGAGCCCGAATCAACTGCGGATCACCGGATTCAGGTGCTTCGGTGTGGCGCACGTAGACCCCACGGACCACCCCGTCCTCGACGTAGAGGTCGGTCAGGGCGGTGTTGAGCTGTACGGGGACACCGGCCTCGCGTAGCCCGATCCGAAGCGGCGCGATGAGCGCGCGTCCCATGCCGACAAGGTTCTTGCCGGTCGCTTTGGCCCACATGGTGCGTGCGCCCACCTTGAGGCTGCGCAGCACGCCTCGGGGATGACGTTTGAGCTGGTTGAGTCGGACGTAATCTTGTTGCATTACAACGACGTTGAGGGGAACCTTGCCGTACGGGGGCTCCAGCCCGGGCAGGTCAGGGCCGAGCTTGTTGGCGTTGAACGGCTTCGGCTCGATGGAACGGCCGGCCGGGCGGCCGCCCGGGGCTTCGGGGTAGTAGTCGGAGTACGCCGGCACCCAGCACATCTTCAGCGGCGTGTGCTTCAGCACGAACGACAACATTTCGGGCCCACGTTCGAGGTAGGTGTCGATGCGTTCCGGCTCGACGACGTCGCCGATGATTCCGTGCAGGTAAGTGCGGGCCGCTTCCGGGGTGTCCTTGACGCCGTCGCGATTGAGGACCTCATTGTTCGGAATCCACACGCCGCCGCCCGAGCGTGCAGTTGAGCCGCCGTAGTGCGCAGCCTTCTCGATGACTATTGTCGAAAGACCCCGGTGGGCGGCCGCAAGGGCAGCAACCATGCCGGCGCCGCCGCTGCCGACCACGACGACGTCGAACTCCTGAGCTGTCATGTAGAACACGTTATAGAATTGCCGGGGCCGGGCGCTACTGGCCCGGTCACACGAACGAGGGGACTTCGGTTAAATGATCCCGCTAGCCACCCGCGATGTGCTGGCCGCCGATCTCGCGCAGGCTGAGCGCAGCCGCCAGCCCATCGCGCCGTTGACTGCCGGGCACCCCGAGATCGACGTCATCGACGCCTACGAGATCCAGCTGATCAACATTCGCCAGCGGGTCGCCGAAGGGGCCCGGGTGGTAGGGCACAAGGTGGGCCTGTCGTCACTGGCGATGCAGCAGATGATGGGCGTCGACGAGCCCGACTACGGGCATCTGCTCAATGAGATGCAGGTCTTCGAAGACACCCCGGTCAGCGCGGACAAATATCTCTACCCGCGGGTGGAAGTCGAGGTCGGCTTCATCCTGGCTCACGATCTGCCGGGCGCGAATTGCACCGAAGACGACGTCCTGGCGGCGACCGAAGCGCTGGTGCCGTCCATCGAGCTGATCGACACCAGGATCACCGACTGGAAGATCGCGCTGTGCGACACGATCGCCGACAACGCCTCCTCGGCGGGTTTCGTGTTGGGCGCCGGTCGGGTTACACCGGCCGATATCGACGTCACCCAGATCGAGGCGGTGCTGACCCGCAACGGTGAGGTGGTCGCCAAGGGCCGCAGCGACGCGGTACTCGGCAACCCGGTGACTGCGGTGGCGTGGCTGGCCCGCAAGGTGGAAAGCTTTGGTGTGCGGCTTCGTGCCGGTGACATCGTGTTACCCGGTTCGTGCACCCGGGCCATCGACGCCCGACCCGGCGACAACTTCGTCGCCGAGTTCGCCGGCCTCGGGTCCGTCCGGTTGTCTTTCGAGTAGTAGGGAGCGTCCATGCCTTCAACAGGCCGGAAGGCCAGTGTGGCCATTGTCGGGTCGGGCAACATCAGCACCGACCTGCTGTACAAGTTGCGGCGCTCGGAGTGGCTCGAACCGCGCTGGATGGTGGGTATCGACCCGCAGAGTGAGGGCCTGGCCAGGGCCCGCAAGCTCGGTTTGGAGACCACCCACGAGGGGGTCGACTGGCTGCTGGCCCAGTCCGAGAAACCCGATCTGGTGTTCGAGGCGACCAGCGCCTATGTGCACCGGGACGCGGCGCCGAAATACGCCGAAGCCGGTATCCGGGCGATCGACCTGACGCCCGCGGCGGTCGGTCCGGCCGTGATCCCGCCGGCGAATCTGCGTGAGCACCTGGATGCGCCCAACGTCAACATGATCACCTGCGGCGGACAGGCGACCATTCCCATCGTTTATGCCGTCTCGCGGGTCGTGGAAGTGCCGTATGCCGAGATCGTGGCGTCGGTGGCTTCAGTTTCCGCGGGTCCCGGGACCCGGGCGAACATCGACGAGTTCACCAAGACCACCAGCAAGGGCGTGGAGACCATCGGTGGCGCCAAACGCGGGAAGGCGATCATCATCCTCAACCCGGCGGACCCGCCGATGATCATGCGCGACACCATCTTCTGCGCCATCCCCGAGGACGCCGACCGGGACGCGATCGCTCAGTCGATTCGGGACGTCGTCGCCGAGGTGCAGACCTACGTGCCGGGCTACCGGCTGCTCAACGAGCCGCAGTTCGACGAGCCGTCGATCAACTCCGGCGGCCAGGCCCTGGTCACCACGTTCGTCGAGGTCGAAGGCGCCGGCGATTACCTGCCGCCGTATGCGGGCAACCTCGACATCATGACCGCCGCGGCCACCAAGGTCGGCGAGGAGATCGCCAAGGAGTCCCTAGCGACGACGGCGGGAGGAGCGCAGGCATGAGCGCGCAGGAGATCTACTTCAACCCGATCTGGGACGTCCGGATGACCGATACGTCCCTGCGGGACGGCTCGCACCACAAACGTCACCAGTTCACCAAGGACGAGGTCGGGGCGATCGTGGCCGCGTTGGATGCCGCGGGCGTGCCGGTCATCGAGGTCACCCACGGCGACGGGCTGGGCGGGTCGAGCTTCAACTACGGGTTCTCCAAGACGCCCGAGCAGGAGTTGATCAAGCTGGCCGCCGAGACCGCCAAAGAGGCCAAGATCGCCTTCTTGATGCTGCCCGGGGTGGGAACCAAGGAGGACATCAAGGAGGCCCAGAACAACGGCGGGTCGATCTGCCGGATCGCCACCCACTGCACCGAGGCCGACGTGTCGATTCAGCACTTCGGCCTGGCCCGTGAGCTCGGCCTGGAAACCGTCGGGTTCCTGATGATGGCCCACACCATTCCGCCGGAGAAGCTGGCTGCCCAGGCCCGCATCATGGCCGACGCCGGGTGTCAGTGCGTCTACGTGGTCGACTCCGCCGGCGCGCTGGTCCTCGAAGGCGTGCGCGACCGGGTGGCGGCGCTGGTCGCCGAACTCGGCGACGACGCCCAGGTCGGTTTCCACGGCCATGAGAACCTCGGTCTGGGGGTCGCGAACTCGGTGGAGGCGGTGCGGGCGGGTGCCAAGCAGATCGACGGCTCGTGCCGTCGTTTCGGCGCCGGCGCCGGCAACGCGCCCGTCGAGGCTCTGATCGGCGTGTTCGACAAGATCGGCGTCAAGACCGGCATCGACTTCTTCGATATCGCCGACGCCGCCGAGGACGTCGTTCGCCCGGCCATGCCGGCCGAATGCGTGCTCGACCGGAATGCGCTGATCATGGGGTATTCCGGGGTCTATTCCAGCTTCCTCAAGCACGCCGTTCGCCAAGCTGAGCGCTACGGCGTCCCGGCCCACCAGCTGTTGCACCGGGCCGGCCAGCGCAAACTCATCGGCGGCCAGGAAGACCAGCTCATCGATATCGCGCTGGAGATCAAGCGCGAACAAGCCGCGAGCGGCAAAGAAGCCGTCACACATTAGCTTCACAGCTTCAGCAAAGGCTGCGGTAACAGGTCCGTGGGTACCCTCGATTACTACATCGAATAGCTAGTGCCCAAAGGAGCCAATCGATGACCATGACTTCCGGAACCCCATGGTCCCGTCGCCGCAAGCTGTATCGTGTGCTCGCCGGTGGCCTGCTGAGTGCCTCGGCCGCGACGCTCGTTGCGTTGCCCATGGCGAGCCCCGCCAGCGCCCAATGCAACGGCCAGACCGTGGGTAACTCCATCGACCAGTACCTACAGCGGCACCCCGATCTGCACCAGCAGCTGCAGCACAATTCGGAGGCGGAGGGCGGCGGACCCAACGTCATCGACTACCTGAATCGGCATCCGGACGTGCGGCAGCACCTGATCGACCTGTCGCAGCAGTGCGCGCCCTAGCTATCCAGTGAGCCGGGCTCGTCCACGAGTGCCCGCGCCAACACGCGGGATGTTCGCCCATTGACGAAAATTAGAACACGTTCTAGCGTCAAGGCGTGCCCGCTCCTGCTTTCTCTCCCTCTTTTTCCAAGCCGCTTACTGACGCAATCGCCGAGGCCGAAAACCTAGTCGCCGCCGCACCGCATATCGAGACCGAAGCCGACTTGCTCGAGGGCCTGCAATACCTCGCCGGGTGTGTTGCCGCCTGCACGCACATGGTGTTCGACTACGACCGTGACCATCCGATGCTGCTGTCGGGCACCGGACCGTTCACCAAGATGGGTCTGGACAACCCGGACACCCTCTACTTCGGCTGCCGGGTCCAACCTGACCACGATTACCTGGTCACCGGTATGCGTGGCACCACCACGGACCTGAGCTTCCAGTTGCTCGGCGGCGAATACACCGACGACAACGTGCCCGCCAGCCAGGCCGCGTTCGACGACCGTGAACTCGAGATCGCTGCCGACGGCAGCTTCCAATGGCAGGTGCGGCCATCCAGCCCGGGCCAGCTGGTGATCCGCGAGGTCTACGGCGACTGGTCGGCGCGGCGCGGCACCTTGTCCATTTCCCGATTGGACACCGCCGGCACCGCGCCGCCACCGCTGACGCGCCAGACAATCGAAAAGCGTTTTGCCACAGCGGGAAAGCAACTGGTGAATCGAATCAAGACGTGGTTGCAGTTCCCGCAGTGGTTCTATCTCGACATCCCGGTCAACACCATGGTCGCGCCGCGCTTGACGCCCGGGGGCTTGGCCACCCAATATTCGTCGGTCGGGCACTTCGACCTGCGGCCCGATCAAGCGCTAGTGATCACCATCCCGGTGTCCGATGCTCCCTACCTCGGCTTCCAGCTCGGTAGCATGTGGTACATCTCGCTGGACTACATCAATCATCAGACATCGCTGAACAACACTCAGGCCCAAGCGGATCCGGACGGCAAGATACGCATCGTCGTCGCCGACCAGAATCCCGGCGTCACCAACTGGGTGGAGACGCTCGGCCATCGGCGGGGATTCCTCCAGTTCCGCTGGCAACGGGTGTCACGGCAGCTCACCGATACTGACGGTCCCACCGTCGAGCTGGTCGACCTCGACGCGATAGCGGCCACGTTGCCGCATTTCGAGCACAACAAGATCTCCGATGACGAATGGCGGGCGCGAATAGCGCTGCGCCAAACCCAAATTGCGGCAAGGATGCTGGGATGACGAAAATGCTCGACGGCAAGGTCGTGGTGATCAGCGGGGTCGGCCCGGGTCTGGGCACCACGCTGGCGCACCGGTGCACACGGGAGGGCGCCGACCTGGTGCTGGCCGCGCGCACCCCGGAACGCCTGGACGACGTCGCCAAGCAGATCGCCGACGCCGGGGGCCGGACGGTGACCGTGCGCACCGACATCACCGACGACGCTCAGGTCGCCAACCTCGTCGACGCCACGCTGGAGGCCTACGGCAAGGTCGACGTCCTGATCAACAACGCATTCCGGGTGCCCTCGATGAAGCCTTTGGCCGGCACCAGTTTTCAGCACATCCGTGACGCGATCGAGCTCAGCGCGCTGGGAGCTTTACGGCTCATCCAGGGCTTCACTCCGGCGCTGGCCGCGTCACACGGCGCAGTCGTCAACGTCAACTCCATGGTGATCCGGCATTCCCAGGCGAAGTACGGTGCCTACAAGATGGCCAAGTCCGCACTGTTGGCCATGTCGCAGTCATTAGCGACCGAGCTGGGTGAGCAGGGCATTCGCGTCAATTCCGTTGCGCCCGGCTATATCTGGGGCGACACCTTGCAGGCGTACTTCAACCATCAGGCGGGTAAATACGGGACCACCGCCGAGCAGATATACCAGGCCACCGCGGCGAACTCCGACCTCAAGCGGCTGCCCACCGAGGACGAGGTCGCCTCGGCGATCCTCTTCCTGGCCAGTGACTTATCCAGCGGCATCACCGGGCAGACCCTCGATGTCAACTGCGGGGAGTACCACACCTGATGACCGCCGAACGCACCGACATCGCAACCGTCGACGAGTTGCACGCCTCGGCCACCAAGCTGACCGGGCTCGACGACTTCGGCGCCGACGACGACAACTACCGCGAAGCGCTGACCGTGCTGCTGGATTCTTATCAGCGGGAAGCCGGCCTAACCGCGTTGGGCAGCAAGATGAACCGCTTCTTTCTGCGCGGCGCCCTGGTGGCCAGGCTGCTGTCCGAATCCGCCTGGAAGCAATATCCGCAACATGCCGACGTCGTCATCAAGCGGCCGATCTTTGTCACCGGGCTGGTGCGCACGGGCACCACGGCGCTGCACCGGCTGCTCGGCGCCGATCCAGCTCACCAGGGCCTGCACATGTGGCTGGCCGAGTTCCCACAGCCGCGTCCGCCGCGCGACACCTGGGAATCCAACCTGCTGTATCGCCAACTCGACGCGCAGTTCACCCAACACCACCAGGAGAATCCCGGCTACACCGGTCTGCATTTCATGGCCGCATACGAGTTGGAGGAATGCTGGCAGCTACTGCGGCAGTCGGTGCATTCGGTGTCCTACGAAACGCTGGCGCACCTGCCCACCTACTCAAAGTGGCTGTCGCAGCAGGACTGGACGCCGGCATACCAGCGGCACCGCAAGAACCTTCAACTGATCGGGCTCAACGATGCCGACAAGCGGTGGGTGCTGAAGAACCCCAGTCATCTGTTCGCATTGGATGCGCTGATGTCGACCTACCCCGATGCGCTGGTAATCCAGACCCATCGGCCCGTCGAGACGATCATGGCGTCGATGTGTTCACTGGCGCAGCACACTGCCGAAGGGTGGTCGACAACGTTCGACGGCGCCCAAATCGGCTCTGACGCGATGGAAACCTGGTCACGCGGTCTCGAGCGGTTCAACACCGCGCGCGCCAAATACGATCCGGCTCAGTTCTACGACGTCGACTACCGCGAGTTCATCGCCGATCCGCTCGGCACCGTGGCCGACATCTACCGCCACTTCGATATTTCGCTGACCGACGAGGCCCGGGCCGCCATGGAAAAGAGCCATGCCGAAAGCCAATCCGGTGAACGTGCGCCCAAACACACGTACTCGCTCGCGGACTACGGGCTGACCGCCGAAGAAGTCAAGGAGCGGTTCGCGGGACTGTGAACCGCCCTGGTCAGCCGTCGCCGGGGGGCGGTGCGCTGGACGCCGGCTCCAAACAGCCCTCGGCAACGGCGTGTTCGATGCTGTCGGCCAGCTTCGGGCAAGTCCGGGAGCGCGCGCTGTCGACTCCGGACGCGCGGAGTTCGGCGAAATAGGCGCAGCGCCGGGACGCTTCGGTGTTCCACTGCACCGCGGTGTGCCCCGGTCCCAGCCGTTTGACGTTGACCGTGGCGTGGCAGAACCGGCAGTCCACCGGCTGCAGGCCCGACGTCAGGTAACGAGTGCGGTCGGCCTGGGTGGCCTCCCGCACGGCGGCGGCGCGCTCCGGATCACCTCTGAAAGCCGGTGGCTTCGGCCAAGATCCGCCGCGAGCGGCCGGTGCCGGCTCGTCATGGCTGTGGTGATCGCCATGGAGCATCAGCATCGACCGGGCCAGCCGATCGACGTCGGGCGGCTCCTCGCGCGAAGTCATGTCGCGGGCTGCTCCGCCTGCCGTTGCAAGTTCTCCTCGACTTCGACGTGCCACTTCTCGTTGGCGATGGTGGTGTCCACCTCGATCTCGAAGCGGTCGGTCATGTCCGGCGTGACGTCGGCGACGTCGACATAAAACTGCTGATACCACCGGCGCATCTGATAGACGGCGCCGTCTTCCTCGACCAGCAGCGGATTGTCAATGCGGGTCTTGTGTTTCCAGATCTCGACGTCCTGCAGAAAGCCCTTGCTGACGCCCTCGGTGAAGACTCTGGACAGCTTCTCGGTCATCGCCTCGTCCATGCCCTTGGGCTTCTCCACGATGACGCCCCACTGCAACATGAACGAATCCTGGGTCACCGGGTAGTGGCAATTGATCAGGATCGACTCGGCCTTGTAGTCGCCGTACTTGTTGTGCAGCCAGTTGATCATGAACGACGGGCCGAAGTAGGACGCCTCCGAATCCAGATGTGCCTCACCGTATGACGTGCCCATGTCATCGATGTCGGGCCGCCCGACATTATGCAGATACTGCGAGGCGATGTGGCCTTCGAACACGTTCTTGAAGTACGTCGGTAGGCCGAAATGGATGTAGAAGAAGTGCGCCATGTCGGTGACGTTGTCGATGATGTCGCGGCAGTTCGAACCTTCGATCAGGATCGAGTTCCACCGCCAGTCGGTCCACTCGTCGCTGGCGGCCTCGGGAATCTCCGGGATTTGCACCTCGGGCTGCGGCGGGTTGCCCTCATGGTCATGCCAGACGAACAACAAGCCGCCGCGCACGTCGGTGGTCCAGGATCGGGTGCGGGCCAGACGCGGCGTGCGCTTGGCGTAGGGCACCAATTTGCATTTGCCGTCGCCGCCCCAACGCCAGTCGTGGAACGGGCAGGCGACTTCGTCGCCCTTGACGGTGCCCTGGGCCAAGTTGCCGCCCATGTGCCGGCAGTAGCCGTCGAGGACGTGCACGTCGCCGTGTGAGTCGGCGAACACCACGAGGTGGGTGCCGAAGGCCTCGATTCCGTGCGGTTCGCCGTCCAGGTAGTCCTTGACCGGGCCAAGGCAGTGCCACCCGCGCGCATAGCGATCGGGCAGGGTGCCGGCGTCGATCTCGCGAACACCGGCAGTTTCGGTAGCCATCAAGCCTCCAACTTCGTCAGCTTCTAATTAGAACACGTTACAGTTTTACTGCCCGGTCGCGCAACGAAGGCGAGCTTTACTGCCTGTTAACCAGGTCCTGCCGCCGGAGTACCCCGCCTGCGGTATATGTGAACGATGCCGCTGTTTTCCTTCGAAGGCCGGTCGCCGAAAGTCGATCCCACCGCCTTCGTCGCACCCACCGCGACCTTGATCGGCGACGTCACGATCGAGGCCGGGGCGTCGGTGTGGTTCAACACCGTGCTGCGCGCCGACTATGCGCCCGTCATCGTGCGCGAGGGGGCCAATGTCCAGGACGGCGCGGTGTTGCACGCGCCGCCCGGCATCCCGGTCGACATCGGCCCGGGAGCAACGGTGGCGCACATGTGCCTCATCCACGGGGCCCATGTCGGGGCAGAGGCGCTGATCGCCAACCACGCCACCGTCCTCGACGGGGCGGTGATCGGTTCGCGAAGCTTGATCGCGGCCGGTGCGGTGGTGATCGGTGGCACCAAGATTCCCGACGAGGTGCTGGTGGTCGGGGCGCCCGCCGTCGTGAAGGGCCCGATCGCCGGCACCGGCGCCGAAATGTGGGTGAACGTGAACCCGAAGGCCTATCAGGACCTGGCCCAGCGCTATCTGACTGGCCTGGAACCCATTTAGCGGAGGCTTATCGCATCCAGTCCGGTGTCACCGGGAGCCCGTTGTGATGGCGATATTCGGCAATTGCCTTGAGGTTTCTCATCTCCAGCAGATGGCCCGCGCCGAACATGTCCCAGAAGTCGCCGACCCAGACCGGACGCTCCGCGGGAGCGGCGTCCGGATACGGGTTGTGGTCGTAGAACGGATGGTGGCAGTTAGTCCACAGCACCACCGAGCCGGGCTTGTCCAACACGGCTTGCGCGTCGACGACCCGCATCAGGTAGATCATCCACAGGTGCTTGCCTTGATCCCACGCGCAGTGGTAGTCCACGGTGCGACCCTGCTCGCCGGCCATCGTGCGGACGTAGATCTTCGTCTCCGACCCCAGCCGGTCATAGGCCTGCCATAGTCCTGGCTCATCGGTCTCGGTAAACCCACGCAGGCTGTAGGTCCACTCTTCCAAGCAACGGGTATCGGCCATGTAAGCGAACAACTCATCCGGTGGGCAGTCAATGTAGTCGTTGACGGTGCAGTACTGACCGAAGACCTCATCATGCGGATACACCGAGTGCATCATCTCCATGATCACCGGGGTGGCCTTCTCCCGCGGGCTCGTCTCGATCCGGGTTACCCCCGCAATGGGCTGGGTGGTGCCGGTGTGGGCGACGATATCTTCAAGCGCGGGCAGCGACATCGGATCGGTCTCCTTTGTAGCGAACGACGATTGAGTTCACGGCTTGTAGCGCAGATGGCGGCGGGCGCGGCTCCTGTTAAAAACGTTGCAAATAAGCTGATTTCGCCAGTATTGTGAATCGAACTATACACCTGCTTTAGATCGGTGGGCGCTGACTTATGTGCACTATTTGTCGGGCAGCTCGATCGAACCGATTGGGTCTGTGGCTCGTTATATCTCATACCAGTGCCGTCGCGACATGATGTTCGCGTGGGCATGGCAGTCGGTCGCGTGCAGGTCGCCGCGGCCGGCTGACTGCTGCGGTCTCGCGGGAGGGCCATGACCAAACGACTGGACGCCTGCGATACACCAAGGCACGCGCTGACGATCGAACTTCGCGACGTGGTGCGCGAATACCGGGTCGGCGGGCAGTGCGTGCGCGCACTCGACGAGATCAGTCTGCGGTTCGGGGGCGGGCAGTTTGTATCGGTCGTCGGGCCGTCGGGTGCCGGCAAGAGCACGTTGCTGCACTTGCTCGGCGCATTGGATTCGCCCGATTCGGGCTCAATCAAATTCGACGGCGACGAGATTGGTCACCTTAGCGACGCACAGCAGTCGGAATTTCGCCATCATCGCGTGGGGTTCATCTTTCAGTTCTTCAACCTGTTGCCGACATTGTCGGCGTGGGAAAACGTGGCGGTCCCAAAATTGCTTGACGGTGTGAGGCTGGGCAAAGTCAAGTCGGATGCTGTCCGGTTGTTGGATCGGGTTGGGCTCGGTGACCGCACCCAGCACCGACCGGCGGAACTGTCGGGCGGTCAAATGCAGCGGGTGGCGGTGGCGCGGGCGCTGATGATGGACCCATCGCTGATCCTCGCCGACGAACCGACCGGAAATCTCGACTCCGCAACGGGCGCTTCGATCTTGGCGCTCCTTGCCGAGGTGGCACACAGGGACGGCGGCAATCGGCTGGTGGTGATGGTGACCCACAACTCGGATGCCGCGGCGGCGACGGATCGGGTGATCACCCTCCAGGACGGTCGGGTCGGTTCCGACGAGTTGTCGGTGGTGCCGGGATGAGACCCGGCTCGGCCATCGCTGCGACGGCGAGCCGGCTACGCGTATTCAGCATCCGCGAACTCGTTGTGCATCGCCGGCGTACGACGGCCTCAATCGCCGTAATGGCGGTGTCTGCAATGTATCTGGTTGCAGTATTCGGGATTTTCGGATCCATCACCGGATCGGTCAACCGGCTAGCCGACGGGATTGCGGGCATCGCTGCACTTGAGGTGTCGGGCATTACCGACGCGGGATTTCCCGACACGATAACGGCCGATGTCGCTGCCGTTCCCGGCGTCGCGACCGCGGCACCGATGATTCGGACTTCTGCGTCCACAGCATCAGGCCCAGTGCTGCTGTTCGGCGCCGACAAGAGCAGCGCTGCATTGGGCGGTGCCTTGAAAGATGCTGTCAGCAAACCATTGAAGGAACTGTCCGCCAACCCCGACGGTGTCCAGGTTGGGCCCGGTCTAGGTCACGCCAAAGGTCAGAAATTCCGGCTCGGCTCAGCTTCGGTCTCAGTCACCGAAGTGCTTACCGGCAAGCAGCTTGCCGACCTCAATGGCGGACACTACGTGCTCGCTCCACTTGCCCTGGCGCAGAACATAACCGGGCGAAAAGGTCAGCTCGACTCGATACTGATCACGACAAAGCCCGGCGCCAGTCTCGCAGCAGTGCGCGCCGCGGTCACAACCGCCGTGAACGGTCGGGCAATCGTTGCCGATCCGAGTATGCGGGCAGCCCGGGCCGGCGACGGTGTGAAGCTGATGAACTACATGGCATTGATGGGTGCGGGAGTTGCGTTGGTGGTAGGCGCATTCCTGATTTACACCACGATGACAATGGCTATCACCCAGCGCCGGCCTGTCATCTCGATGCTGCGCGCGATCGGCGGCCGACGCGTCACCATTGTTCGCGACTTGCTCGCGGAAGCTGGGATTCTCGGAGTGATCGGCGGAGCCATGGGGGCCGGCATCGGAATAGTCATGGGCCGTATCGCGATTGGCCGATTGCCTCCGGCGATAACCCAAGGTCTGGAAGCTCGGATCGAGTATGGGCTGCCCGGCTACGCGATACCGGCAGCGCTGGCGGCGACGGTGCTAACCAGCGCGGCAGCGTCGGCGATGGCTGCGCGGCAGGTGTACAAAGTTGCACCGATCGAGGCCCTCGCACCGGTTGGGGTTTCAGCCGCCGATTTCGTGCCACGGTGGTTGCGGATGGCAAGCGGGGTCGCAGCGGTTGCGGTGGTCGCGGCATCGATCCTGGTCATTGTCGACCAACGCGGCTCGTTCGCATTCGCCGCTATCTTTGCTCTGTTCAGTGCTGAGATCGCGCTTGGTTTCGCACTCACCACGCCCATCGTCAACGCCACAGCGGCAACAGCCCGGGTATTCGGATCGGTCGGGCGGCTCGCGGCGGCGACCATCGAGCGTGCGCCGCGGCGGGTGTGGGCCACGGTAATGACAGTGCTCATCGCCGTCGTCACGACCGTCGTCATCACCGGTACCAACGCCGACATGATCCGGTCGGCGCGCGCCATCTTCGCGCCGGTCGCGGGCGTCGACGTGTGGGTGAGCGCGGATCCTCCCGACAGCTATCCCGTTGACGCGCTGCCGCAAGATCTTGCCGGCAAGGTTGCCGCGGTGCCGGGGGTAAAGCGGGTTACCGAGGGTGCATTCGGGTTCGCTGAGGTCGGCGGCACGCGGGTGATGCTCGACGGGTTTGCCGCCGGGACCGCTGATCCGCTCTACCGCGCGCTCGGTGAGCAGGTACGCAATGCGGTGCTCGCCGGTCGGGGCGTGGTGCTTTCGCAGAACCTCGGCAAAACTCTGCATGTCCGGGTCGGCGACGACCTACTGCTGCAAACGCCACATGGTCCGCGGCGGACGGCGGTGCTTGCCCTGGTCCCGTACTTCTCGACGGTCATCGGCACCGTCGGAATGGACCTCGACCAAATGCGGGACTGGTTCGACCGTCCCGCAGCAACCGCACTCCAGATCTCCGCGGCGGCAGGCGTTGATCCGAATCGCTTTTTAGCCGACGTCCGCCACGTAGTGCCTGCGCCGAACCACGTGTACAACGGTCGCACGGCGCTGGCAGGCCTCGAGGCGCCGTTGCATCAGAGCATGTTCATCGCCAACGCCGTGTTGATCATTGTCGTATTCGTCGCGGCGGTCGCACTTTTCAACACGTTGACGCTCTCGGTACTCGAACGGCGCCGTGAAATCGGTGTGCTGCGCGCGATGGGGACAAGCCGACGGTTCACCGTGCAGATGATCCTGGCCGAGGCGGCCGCCATCGGTGTCGTCGGCGGCGTCTGCGGACTGTTATTCGGCTTGACGGACCAGTGGCTCTACAGCCTCGTCAGCGGGGATCTGATGAATTTCACCGTTGGCTTCCGGCCGAGTCCGATGGCACTCGCGTTCACCGTGGGCGCGCTGGCGATCAGCCTGCTCGGCTCGCTGCCGCCGGCGCGACGCGCGGCGCAACTGAACATCATCGAGGCTGTCGGCGTCGACTAAGGCGATGGCGATCTCAGAGACCGAAGAAGTCGTGGAGAACAAGGAAGTCCCACAGGTGGGCGAGGGGATCCGTGAAAGGGATGGTGAACGAACTATCGATGCCCATACTCGGATCGATGAACGTGTTGACTGTCACGCCGGCGGTCCCTACGGCAATGTCATCGGGCACCCCGAACGTCGCCAAGCTATCCGAGGGGTCGGCGCCAGACGTCAACACATCCGTGATGCCGAGAGACGGAATGTTCATGACCATCGCCTCAAAATTGTCGTCAGGGTCGGCAAACCCCACGTCCGAGATGCCAAAGAGGGCAAACAATTTGTCGGTGGCAGAGATAAAGTCTGTGTCCGCTCCTGGGCTGATGTCGTCATCGGCTCGAGCGGAAGCGGCGGCTGCCAACGGGATGAGCCCGGCGGCCAGGAAAGCACCGGCGGCCGTGCCGAGAACGAGTGTCATGCTTCGAGCACTCATTGGAGACTCCAATCGAGAGTAAGAGTGTGATCTAGCTCACTGTTAGCAAAACCTGAGCGTATACGGCAAATAAGCTGAGCGACACCCCCTCACCTGGCCCGATTCGCGGGATCAGAAGCGTAGCGGAATGTTCGGCCATACCGGGTACACGTGCCGTCGATGAGCGATAGCTGAATAGAAGCTTAACAACAGCTGAACGAAAGATGACGATTGTCTTATCGGCGAACCCGCGTTCATTCGATAACGGTGGCGAATCCTTGCAGATGAGGAGTGCACGGGGGCGGCACCAGGGTGCGTCGGGTGCTGCGCAACCCTCCGGTATCGAATCCGGCCGCGGCAATGGCGTCGATGGTTTGGCGGTTCGGCTCGCAGCCGGAAGCCAGCCACGACCACGGCTTGGCGATCAGATCCTGAAACCGACCCATTAGCCCGTCGCCGCGGACATGCTCCAGAACGACCAATCTGCCCTCCGGAACGAGGACCCGGCGGATCTCGCCCAGGGTAGCGGCCACATTGTCGACCGAGCACAGCACCAGTCCCACATGCACCGAGTCGAAACTCTTGTCCGGGAACGGAATCGACTCGCCGACACCGTCCACGATCTCGACGGCAACGTTGCGGCGGCGAGCCAGCGCTGAAGCCATTCGGCGCATCGCCGCTTCCGGCTCCACGGCGGCGACCGACGTCACGGCCGGTGGAAGGAACATCAAGTCGATTCCGGGGCCCAAACCCACCATCAGCAGCCGGCCGGTTGCGTTGCTCATCGCTTCGCGGCGGTACCGGCGATAGAACAGCCGGTCGAAGATCGGCATCCCGAGTCGATAGACGTACGGAAATAACGGATTACGGCGGGTCATCGGTTACCCAGATCAAGCCGGAAAGGCGGATATTCGTCGCGCATCAGGGAGACGTACACGGCCACGCGATAACGCCAGCGGACAAGGCCCATCAGCAGATCGAACATGCCCTGGTTGATCGCGCCTTTGCACAACAACCACACCGCGTTGATAACGCAAAGAATTTGTAGCAGCGGCTCCATCGCCCAGCACAGCACTATCTGTGGCAAGCCCAGCAGCCACCACTTCACCAGCACCGCCCAATTGGTTAGGCGCTCCGGATAGTCGACCTGAAGATCCCCTGGATAGTCGGGCCGTGACGCGAGCGTGAAGGGCGGATACTTGTCGGTGGTGTTCATCGGAAACCGGTAGTTCATCACCCGCCACGACCAGCGCAGCACCCCGACATTGAAGTCGAAGAGCGGACGCGGATAGCGTCCGGTGAACAAGATCGCGATGCCGGCAACGATGGTCAAAAGCGGGAAGACCAGGTACAGGAGTATCAGAATGGGGTAGTGCGGAGCCGCCAGCACGCACCACTTGAACAACCAGAGCCAACGCGAGGGCGCGTCAACACCGCCTCGTACACGAACGGGCTCGTCCATGCTGTCCATCCTGCAACTCCCCAAACCGATATGCAGGCCGCTCCAACTTGATTACGCGGGAGGAGAGCGCTCGGTTCAGATCTTCTTGGCGCTGGCGGTCGCCCGGTCAACCTCCCAGTAGGCGCGCAGCGCCACCAACTGGCCCTCGTCGTTGGCCTTGTAGGTGAACACGCCTTCCGCGGTGACCTGGTATCCGGCTGCGGTGATCAGGATGTGCCCGACGTTGGCTTCCTCATTGCCGCATTGATAGGTGTCACGGAAGACGAACTCGATCTTGTCGGTCGGCGCAATCGCCTTGTCCCAGAACGCCGAGATCGCGTCGCGACCGCGATGGCCTTTGCCTTCGGGATCGAAATGCGACGGCCCGATCGGGTCCTCGACGATGGCATCGTCGGCGAACACCGCCAGCCAGGCGTCTTTGTCTCGTGCCCCCACCGCATCGCGGGAGCGTTTACCGGCCAGGTGTGCGGGTGATTGATTCATTTGTCTTGCCATCCCGAGTGAATGTAGGTGTCGGCGAAGCGCTTCAGCGAGTCTTTCTTCTTCTCCAATGGCGCATCGAAGCCAAGTCCCCCAAACTCGGGGTAAACCCAAGGGATGACGATATTGTCGGTCACGCCGATCTCGGCGAGTTCCCGGTGACCGTCGACTCCGAACTTGTCGATGCACACCGCCTGATACTCGAACGGGACGTCTGCCCGGTCGAACTCTGCAAGCAACGCCTTGAGTTTGCCGATGGTTTCGGCGAGCTGCTCAGCAGTCATCATCGCGCTGGTCCAGCCGTCACTGATGCGTGCAGCGCGCTTGAGCGCGACGTCGGTGTGGCCGCCGACGTAGAACGGCACCGGTTGGCTGGGCGCCGGGCTCATCTGCAGTCGGTCGAAGTCGTAGAACTCGCCGTGGAATTCGACCATCCCACCGCCCAACACGAGCTTGATGACCTCGATCATCTCGTCGACTCGCGCGCCGCGGCGCTTGTACGGCACTCCACACCATTCGAATTCTTCTGGCGCCCAGCCAATTCCCACCCCGAAGCCGAACCTGTTGTTGGTCAGGTTGGCCACCGAGCCGACTTGGCGGGCCAACAGCAGCGGGTTGCGGGAGCCCAGTTTCATCACGTTGGTGTAGAAGAACAGTTTCGAGGTGACCGCGCCCATCGCCCCGGCGGCGACCAGCGGATCAACCCACGGCGTGTTCTCGTCCCACATCCGTGACCCGTCAGGGGTATACGGGTAATCGGCGGCAGCTTTCTCCATGTAGAACAACGAGTCCGGCAGCGCGATCGAGTCGAATCCCACCTCTTCGGCGGTCCTGGCGATGTCGACCAACTGATCGATCGGCCCCATCGCGATGCTGCAGGTGTACTTCACGGCTTAGCCCCAGGCTTGTCCGCGCCGACGACCCACATCGAGTAGTACTGCGACCCACCGCCGTAGGCGTGGCCAAGGGCCTTGCGCGCGCCCTGAACCTGGTGATCGCCCGCCTTACCCATTACCTGGATTGCTGCCTCGGCGAAGCGGATCAGACCCGATGCACCGATCGGGTTCGACGACAGCACACCGCCAGAGGCGTTAAGCGGGATCCGCCCGCCGATCTCGGTTTCTCCCGCCTCGGTCAGCTTCCAGCCTTCGCCTTCGGGCGCAAACCCGAGGTTTTCCAGCCACATCGGCTCAAACCAGGAGAACGGCACGTAGACCTCGGCAGCATCGATCTCGTCGATCGGGCTGGTGATCCCTGCTGCCTTCCACAGCGCCGTGGCGGCGTCGCGTCCGGCCTGCGGGTTGACCTGGTCGCGGCCGGAGTAAGCCAGCGGTTCGGTGCGCAGCGCGGTGGCGTGGATCCATGCCACCGGATTGCCTTCGGCTACGCGCTTGTCGGCGATGTCCTCGTTGCCGATCACCACCGCACAGGCACCGTCGGACGACGGGCAGGTCTCGTCGAAGCGAATGGGGTCCCATAGCATCTGCGACGCCATCACCTTCTCCAGCGTGATGTCCGGTTGATGGAGATGCGCCAACGGGTTCTTGGCGCCGTTCCGCCGGTCCTTGACCGCCACCATGGCGCCGATGTGCGCCGGTGCACCCGATCGGCGGATATAGGCGCGCACGTGCGGGGCGAAGTAGCCGCCCGCGCCGGCGCCGACCGGCTTGGTGAACGGCACCGGAATGCTCAACGCCCACATGGCATTCGACTCGGACTGCTTTTCCCACGCCATCGCCAGCACTCGCCGGTACTTTCCGGACTGCACCAGGCTGGCTGCCACCACGCCGGTCGACCCGCCGACCGATCCCGCGGTATGCACCCGGATCAGCGGTTTGCCGGTCGCGCCCACGGCGTCGGCCATGAACAGCTCCGGCATCATGACGCCCTCGAAGAAGTCAGGCGCCTTGCCGACCACCACCGCGTCGATGTCGCCCATGGTCGACCCGGAGTCTGCCAATGCCTTATCGATCGCCTCGCGAACCAAACCGTTCATCGAGACGTCCTGACGCTTGGCGACGTACTTCGTCTGGCCGGTGCCGAGCACCGCCGCGAGTTGGCCTGCCATCTTTATTTCCCTTCCAGCACGGCAACGAGATTCTGTTGCAACACCGGGCCGCTGGTCGCATGCGCGAGCACCCGGCCCGCGGAACGAGAGAAAATATGTTGTGCCGCAAAGCCGATGCGTTCCAACCCGGCGGAGAACATCGGGTTGGCCGCCAGCGGGCCGCCCGAGGGGTTGATCTTCGTCGACGACGGCAGGCCGATGGCCTCGGTCAGGATCAGCTGCTGATGCGTGAACGGCGCATAGATCTCGGCCACCTCGATAGAGCCGGCGTCTCCGCCTGTCGCGGCCTTGGCTGATGCCGCCGTGGACGGCGACGTGGTCAGGTCCCGGGCTCCGAGCACCGGCGTTTCGATGCGGTGCTCGAATCCGGTTATCCACGCGGGGTTCTCGCGCAGTTCGCGGGCCTTATCGCCGGCAGCCAACACGATCGCCGACGCGCCGTCGGTGATCGGCGCAATGTCGTGGCGGCGAAGGGGATCGGCGAAGAAGGGCCGGGACAGCAGCTCGTCGATGCTCTTGGCCGGCTTTTCCGAATCGGTGCGCTGGGCGACGGCGAACGAGTCCAGCGCCACTTGCGCCATCTGCTCGGCCGTCCATTTGCCGGCGTCCAGGCCGAAGCGGGCCTGCAGCCCCGCCATCGACACCGAGTCCGGCCACAGCGGCGCGACCGAGTACGGATCGGTCTGCAGCGCGAGCACCCGGCGCAACGTGCCGGCCGAAGACTTGCCGAAGCCGTAGACCAGCGCGGTGTCGACCTCACCGGTCAGCAGCTTGATGTAGGCCTCGTAGAGCGCCCACGCGGCGTCCATCTCGACATGCGACTCGTTGATCGGCGGTACCGCCCCAATCGAGTCGATTGCCGAGATGAACGAGAATGCCCGGCCGGCAAGGTAATCCGACGACCCGGAGCACCAGAAGCCGATGTCGGTCTGCTTGAGCCCGAGTTCCTCGTACAGCGCGTGGAAGCACGGCATCAGCATTTCGACGCCGTTGGTGGTGCCGTCCGTGCGGCGCACATGCGGCGCATGGGCGAATCCGACGACAGCTACGTCGCGATCGGTCACGTTGGTCCCTTTTGTAGGTGGTGCTCAGAGGTGATGCTTGTAGGTGTCGTAGTCGGCGTCAGGTTCGCCGGTCGGCTTGAAGTATTCGATGTTGTCGATGCCCAGGCCCCATTCCTCGCGGGGCTTCCACACCGCCTGCACCCGCATGCCCATCCGCACCTGCGTGGCGTCGATCTCCTGAACCAGGTGCAGGAACGCAATGTCGGCGCCGTCGAGCAGGACGTAGGCCGCAACGTAGGGCGGCTTGATGCGTTGCCCGGCGAACGGGATGTTGATGATCGCGAACGTCGTCACCGTGCCCTTGTCGGGCAGCTCGACGAAGTTGTCGAGTTCCAGGCCGGTCGCCGGGTCGGCTTCCTTCGGAGGGAAATACACCTTCCCATTCTTGCCGGTGCGGGCGCCGAGCAGCTTGCCCTCTTCGAGAGCGCGCAGAAATGCGCTCTCGGGAAGCGAAGCGGTGTGCTGGATTTCGATGCTGCTTGGCGTCACCTGGACCGTCACCGGGTCACGGTCGTCGGTCGTTTCGGGAACGGGCTCGGCCTCCCCGCCAGGCGCGAAGTAGGCGATGTCGGTGATCGCGCCCACCGGTTCGTCGACCCAATGTGCATGCACCCGCGCCCCGGTGGTGATGGAATCGGAACCGGCGGCTCCGACATCAACGGCGTGCAGCAGTGCGACGTCGGCGCCGTCGAGCTTGATCAGCGCCCAGGCGAACGGCCGATCCAGCGGCTGCCCCGCCAGCGGTTCGGGCTGCCAGGTCCACGACAGCACGGTCCCGACGCTGGCCACCGGTACGATCTCGGTCAATTGTTCGTAGGTCACGGGGTCGAACTCGGCGGGCGGGACGTAGACCCGGCCATCCGAGCCGCGGACACCGACGATGCGTCGCTCACGCAGGGCGGTGAAGAACTGGCTGAGGGTGGGTCCGACTGAACGGGTGTAGTCGAAGGACAGCTTCAGTGGTGCCGAGAGAGGCGGCTGATGGGTATCGATCTGCACCGGGCTGCTTTGGCTGGTGGTCACAGCATCGAGTAGAACAGGTTCTAAGAATGGATTCAAGATACGGTCGGGACCTGCAGGAAAGGCGGCTGTCATGAAGCTCGGACTCCAGCTGGGATATTGGGGCGCTCAGCCGCCCGACAACCACGCCGAATTGGTCGCCGCGGCCGAGGACGCCGGGTTTGACGCGGTGTTCACCGCCGAGGCCTGGGGATCGGATGCCTACACGCCGCTGGCCTGGTGGGGTTCGTCGACGCAGCGGCTGAGGCTGGGCACGTCGGTGGTGCAACTGTCTGCACGTACGCCGACCGCGTGCGCGATGGCCGCGTTGACGCTGGATCACCTCTCCGGTGGCCGCCACATGCTGGGTCTGGGCGTCTCCGGCCCGCAGGTGGTGGAGGGCTGGTACGGGCAGTCATTCCCCAAACCGCTGGCCCGCACCCGCGAATACATCGACATCGTCCGCCAGGTGCTGGCCCGGGAAAAGCCGGTGACCAGCGACGGCCCGCACTATCCGCTGCCGCTGACCGGCGGCCCAACAACGGGTCTGGGCAAGCCGCTCAAGCCCATCACCCATCCGCTGCGGGCCGACATCCCGATACTGCTGGGCGCCGAAGGCCCGAAGAATGTGGCGCTGGCCGCCGAGATCTGCGACGGCTGGCTGCCGATCTTCTACACGCCGCGGATGGCCGATACCTACAACGAGTGGCTCGACGAAGGGTTCGCCCGCCCGGGCGCCCGGCGCAGCCGCGAGGATTTCGAGATCTGCGCCACGGCCAACATCGTCATCACCAATGACCGCAGCGCCGCCTTCGCGGCGATGAAGCCTTATATAGCCCTCTACATGGGCGGAATGGGCGCCGAGGACACCAACTTCCACGCCGACGTCTACCGCCGGATGGGCTATGCCGAGGTGGTCGACGACGTGACGAAGCTCTTCCGCAGCAACCAGAAGGACAAGGCCGCAGAAATCATCCCGGACGAGGTCATCGACGACGCGGCGATTGTGGGCGACGTGGACTACGTGCGTAAGCAGATCAAGGCCTGGGAGGCCGCCGGCGTCACGATGATGGTGGTGTCCGGTCGCAGTACAGAGCAGGTCCGCGAACTCGCGTCGCTGATCTGAGCCGGTTCTTGCTACTGGCTAGAACACGTTCTAGATTGGCCGGATGACAGCTTCGCAGCACACCATCGCCGGCACCGTACTCACGATGCCGGTGCGGATCCGCAAGGCGACTCAGCACATGGCGATGTTCTCGGTCGACGCCGACGCCGCTCAGCGAATGATCGACTACAGCGGCCTACAGGTCTGCCGTTACCTCCCGGGTCGCGCGGTCGTGGTCCTGACGTTCATGCATTACATCGACGGCGACCTGGAGCAGTACCACGAATTCAACACCAGCGTGATGGTCAACCCGCCCGGGTCGGCGGCGAGCGGGCCCCGGGCCCTGCGGTCGGCCGGCGCCTTCACTCACCACATGCCCGTCGACCAGCCGTTCACATTGGAAGCGGGAACCAAAATCTGGGGCTATCCGAAAGTCATGGCGGACTTCACCATTCGAGACGGCCGTCAGTTCGGCTTCGACTGCAGTGTCGATGGGCAACTGGTGGTGGGCATGGATTTTCGCCGCGGCCTGCCATTCCGGCTGACACCGCGCCACCAAGAGCAGCGCAGCTACTCGCACCGCGACGGTGTGGCCTGCGAGACCGCCTTTGACTACACACTTGACGGTGTGCGCACCCGATTCGGTGGGGTGCGCGTCCGGCTGGGCGATCACCCCTACGCGAAAGAGCTTGCGTCGCTGGGCCTTCCTAAGCGCGCGATGTTGTCCAGTTCTGCTGACAACGTACAAATGACATTCGGCGATGCTCAGGAGATCTCATGACAGTGACTTCAACGACCAAACCAGATGTCGATCTGACGGATGGCGCTTTCTACGCGGGTGACTCCCGCGCGGTCTACCGCTGGATGCGGGAGAACGAACCGGTGTTCCGGGATCGCAACGGTTTGGCCGCCGCATCGACGTATCAGTCCGTCATCGAGGCCGAGCGCAAACCCGAATTGTTCTCGAACGCCGGCGGCATCCGACCCGACCAAGACGGCATCGAGATGATGATCGAGATGGACGATCCGCAACATCTGTTGCGTCGCAAGCTCGTCAACTCCGGGTTCACCCGCAAGCGCGTTAAAGACCTGGAACCCAAGATTGTTTCACTGTGTGACACGTTAATTGACGCGGTGTGCGAACGCGGCGAGTGCGACTTCGTCTGGGACCTAGCCGCCCCACTGCCGATGGCTGTCATCGGCGACATGCTCGGGGTGCGTCCGGAGGAACGCAAAATGTTCCTCGAGTGGTCCGACGATCTGGTCGGCTTCTTGAGTAGCACTGCGACGCAAGAGGGTGTCCAGCGCAGCTTGGAGGCCTTCACCGCCTACAGCGAATACATGATGGGGATGATCGCGGCCCGCAGGAAAGAACCGACTGACGATCTGGTCAGCATCCTGACGCACGCGGAGGTCGAAGGCTCGCGCCTGGAGGATCACCAGATCGTCGTCGAGGTTGTGCTGCTGCTGGTCGGCGGCGACGAGACCACCCGTCATACGCTTTCCGGCGGCACGAGGCAGCTGCTGCTGCACCCCGATCAGCACCGACGGCTGGCGGGCGACCTGGGCATGCTGCCGAACGCGATCGAAGAGATGCTGCGCTGGACCGCGCCGGTGAAGAACATGGCCCGCACGATCACCGCTGACAACGAATTCCACGGCACCCAGCTGCACCAGGGCGAGAAGATGATCCTGCTGTTCGAGTCGGCGAACTTCGACGAGAAGGTTTTCGATGATCCGGAGACCTTCAATATCGAGCGCTACCCCAACAACCACCTCGCTTTCGGCTTCGGCACGCACTTCTGCCTCGGCAACCAACTTGCGCGGCTAGAGCTGTCGATCATGCTAAGCCGTCTGCTGCAACGCATTCCGGATATGCGGCTGGCCCCGGGTGCCGAGCTGCCACTGCGGCCGGCGAACTTCGTGTCAGGTCTCGAGAAGATGCCGGTGACGTTCACTCCGAGCGCGCCGCTTTCTTGATTTGCCGCCGGACGTGCTCTGAGGGCGAGATTTAGGCGATTTTCTCGCCCTGAAAGCACGTTCGGCGTGACCAGGCAGCCGCCACTCGACGCAGAATGCCGGCCGGCACGTCCTCGACGGTAACCCGGATGACGATCCAACCGCGATCTGCTGTCACCGTTTCGTAGCGGGCGATGTCGCGGTTGAATTGTTTGCGATCGGTCCGATGGTGGTCGCCCTCGTACTCCACAGCGACTTTGATGTCCTCCCATCCCATGTCGAGGATCGCGACAAGCTCACCGTATTCGCCATAAACCGGGATCTGAGTCCGCGGTCGCGGATAGCCGGCCTGCACCAACAGGAGCCGCAACCAGCTTTCGCGGGGCGACTCGGCGCCGGCGTCCACTAGCTTGAGCGCTTGTCGCGCCCGCCTGATGTTGCGGTGGCCCTTATAACGTTCGGCCAGTAATTCCACTTCGGCAATATCCAGCTTGCTTGCTCGCGCAAGGGCATCGATGGCCGCGACGGATTTGGCGATGGGGTTGCGGCAGGCGAGATCCAGCGCGGTGCGCGCCGGAGTCGTTGACGGCACGCCGCAGATCAGTTGGATTTCGTCGTTGGCAACTCGATCGAGCCACGTGCGGATGCCGGGCGGCGGACGACGGTGTTGCCAGAGCAACTGTGCGGCCGCTTGATGAGCGACCCACTTAGCGCCGTAGAGCGCCGATGCAGACTGACCCGCGACGATTCCGCGCCGCCGCGACCAAAGCCAAGCGGCTTGAGCGCGCGAACTGGCGGTGAGATTCACGCCGAGCGGGACATAGACGTCGGGATACACCGCGACGAATCGGCTTCGCAGCTGGTAACGAGTCACCGCACCGGATGCGAGCGCTTCGCTGCCAATGAAAGGTTCGTATATCTCGGCCATGGAGTTGCAGTGTGCTTTGGGGCACCGACAGTCCCGCCGAACGAGCCCTGAGGGCGAGAAATCAGCCGAAAACACGCCATGAGGGCACGTTCGGCATGCAGCCCTCGGCGGCCAAGGCCGGCGTCAGGATCCTTTGAATTGCGGCTTGCGCTTCTCCTTGAACGCCAGCGGGCCTTCTTTGGCGTCGTCGGACAGGAACACTTCGATGCCGAGTTTGGTGTCGATCTTGAACGCTTCGTTCTCGTGCATGCCCTCGGTTTCCCGAATCGCACGCAAGATCGCCTGCACCGCCAACGGCCCGTTGTTATTGATCACTTCGGCGATCTCGAGTGCCTTGGTCAGCGCCTCGCCATCGGGAACGACATACCCGATCAAGCCGATCTCCTTGGCCTCCGCCGCGGTGATGTGCCGACCGGTCAGCAGCAGATCGCAGGCCACCGTGTAGGGGATCTGCCGCACCAGCCGCACCGCCGAGCCGCCCATCGGATACAGGCTCCACTTGGCTTCAGAGATGCCGAACTTGGCACTCTCGCCGGCGATGCGGATGTCGGTGCCCTGCAAGATCTCGGTACCGCCGGCGATGGCCGGGCCCTCGACCGCGGCAATCAGCGGCTTGGTCAGCCGACGGCCCTTGAGCAGGGCGTCGATGCGCGACGGGTCGTAGCTGCCGTCTTTGAACGAGTCGCCCGGCGGGCGGGCGGTGGCGGCTTTGAGGTCCATGCCCGCGCAGAAGTAGCCGCCGGCTCCGGTCAGGATGCAGCACCGGACGTCGGGATCGTTGTCGACGCGGTCCCACGCCTCGACCATGATCGACAGCATCTCGGTGCTCAGGGCGTTGCGGGCCTCGGGCCGGTTCAGCGTCAGGATCAGGGTGTGTCCGCGCTGCTCAATGATGGCGTCGGCGTTTTTTTCGGACTCGCTCACGGGTGATCGCCTTCCCTCGGACTTGCCAGGCTGAACCAAACTTGTAAAAAAATGTAACACGTTCTAATTTGGGGTTCGTGGCCCTGAATATTGCCGACTTGGCGGAGCACGCCATCGACGCCGTACCTGACCGCGTCGCCCTCATCTGCGGCGACGACCAGCTGACTTACGCCCAACTGGAGGAGAAGGCCAACCGCCTGGCGCACTACCTCCTCGACCGGGGCGTGCAGAAGGGCGACAAGGTCGGGCTCTACTGCCGTAACCGCAACGAGATCGTCATCGCGATGCTCGGCATCGTGAAGGCCGGCGCGATCCTGGTCAACGTCAACTACCGCTACGTCGAGGGCGAACTTCGCTACCTATTCGAAAACTCCGACATGGTTGCGCTGGTCCACGAGCGCCAGTACTCCGACCGGGTCGCCAACGTGCTGCCGGACACGCCCAACGTCAAGACGGTCCTCGTCATTGAAGACGGCAGCGACGCTGATTACCAGCGTTACGGCGGCGTGGAGTTCTACTCCGCGATTGAGCAGGGCTCACCCGAGCGGGATTTCGGTGAGCGCAGCGCCGACGACATCTACCTGCTCTACACCGGCGGCACCACCGGCTTCCCGAAGGGTGTGATGTGGCGCCACGAGGATATCTACCGGGTGCTGTTCGGCGGAACTGACTTCGCCACCGGCGAATTCGTCAAAGACGAGCATGACCTCGCGAAGGCCGCCGCGGCCAATCCGCCGATGATCCGCTATCCGATTCCGCCGATGATCCACGGCGCTACCCAGTCGGCCACCTGGATGTCGATCTTTTCTGGCCAAACCACCGTGCTCGCACCGGAATTCAACGCCGACGAGGTGTGGCGCACAATTCACGACCACAAGGTGAACTTGCTGTTCTTCACCGGCGACGCGATGGCGCGGCCGTTGCTCGACGCCCTCGATACGGACCACGACTACGACCTGTCATCGCTGTTTCTGCTCGCCAGCACTGCAGCGCTGTTCTCGCCGAGCATCAAGGAGCGGCTGCTCGAGCTGCTGCCCAACCGGGTCATCACCGATTCGATCGGCTCCTCGGAGACCGGCTTCGGCGGCACCAGCATCGTCGCCAAAGACGCGCCGCACAGCGGTGGTCCGCGTGTCACGATCGACCACCGCACCGTCGTGCTCGATGAGCACGGCAACGAGGTGAAGCCCGGCTCGGGCGTACGCGGTCTCATCGCCAAGAAGGGCAATATCCCCGTCGGTTACTACAAGGACGAGAAGAAGACCGCCGAGACGTTCAAGACCATCAACGGTGTGCGCTACGCCATTCCTGGTGACTACGCGCAGGTCGAGGAGGACGGCACCGTCACCATGCTGGGTCGCGGCTCGGTGTCGATCAACAGCGGCGGCGAGAAGATCTACCCCGAAGAGGTCGAGGCAGCACTCAAGGGTCATCCCGACGTCTTCGACGCCCTGGTGGTCGGCGTGCCCGATGCCCGTTACGGCCAGCATGTGGCCGCGGTGGTGCAGGCCCGGCCGGGATCGCGGCCGACGCTGTCGGAGCTGGACAGTTTCGTGCGGGCCGAGATCGCGGGATACAAAGTGCCACGCAGCCTTTGGCTGGTCGACGAGGTCAAGCGTTCGCCGGCCGGAAAGCCTGACTACCGCTGGGCCAAAGAGCAGACGGAGGCCCGCCCGGCCGACGATGTGCATGCCGCTCACGCACCTGCCTGACGCAGTCGTTGACCGGTTTCGTCAAGAGCAACCCGGCCGCGCCGACCGGCTTTTTTGACTGGGAGGCCGCCGGGCTGCGGTGGCTGTCCAGCGTCGACGGCGGCGTGCGGTGTGCCCAGATTGTTTGTGTCGACGCCACGAGCCTGACCCTGCGGCGGCTCGATTCGGTGACCCCGACCCCCGAAGCGGCGTCCGAGTTCGGCCGCCGGCTGGCCATCACCCACGACGCGGGCGCAGCGGCGTTCGGCGCCGGGCCGGACGGATGGGACGGCCCCGGGTTCTTCGGGCCGCTGTCGCAGCCGTTGCCGCTGTCGCTGCGGCCGCACCAACGCTGGGGCGAGTTCTACGCCGACGAGCGACTGGTCCCGATGGCCGAGCGCGCCGCCGCACGGCTCGACGCTTCCACCCGTGCGGCGGTCGACTGTGTATCGGCACGGTGCCGAGCAGGCGACTTCGACGACGATGACCCGCCGGCCCGGCTGCACGGCGACCTGTGGAGCGGCAACTTGATGTGGACGCCTGACGGGGTGGTGCTGATCGATCCGGCCGCACAGGGCGGTCATCGCGAAACCGACCTGGCGATGCTGGCCCTGTTCGGTTGCCCGCACTACGACGCCGTCCTCGCCGGCTACCAGCAGGTGCGCTCGCTGAGACCGGGCTGGCGCAAACGCGTTGGCCTGCACCAGCTTTTTCCGTTGCTTGCCCATGTCGTGCTGTTCGGCGGCGGGTATGCGCAGCAGACGCATCTGGCCGCGTCTACAGTCGAAGCGTGAACGGTGCCCAAGCCCTCATCAACGCTCTTGTCGACGGCGGCGTCGACGTGTGCTTCGCCAATCCCGGAACTTCCGAGATGCACTTCGTCGCGGCGCTGGACACCGTCCCGCAAATGCGTGGCGTGCTGACCCTTTTCGAGGGCGTCGCCACCGGCGCGGCTGACGGCTATGCCCGCATCGCCGACCGTCCCGCGGCGGTGCTGCTGCATCTCGGCCCCGGGCTGGGCAACGGCCTGGCCAACCTGCACAACGCCCGTCGTGCCAGGGTGCCGATGGTGGTGGTCGTCGGCGACCACGCCACCTACCACAAGAAATACGACGCCCCACTGGAATCCGACATCGAGGCTCTGGCCGGCAGTGTGTCCGGCTGGCTGCGGCGATCCGACGGTGACGTCGCAGCGGACGCCGCCGAGGCCATCGCCGCCAGCCAGAGCGGCGGACAGGTCGCGACTGTGATTCTGCCCGCGGATATTTCATGGACCGACGGTGCGCAGGCCGGACAGTCCGCTGGTGCCCGGCCGGCGGCCCCGTCCGTCGACAGGGACGCCGTGGCGCTCGCCGCGCAAGTGCTGCAGTCCGGCGAACCCACGGTGCTGTTGATCGGCGGCGGCGCCACCCGCCGCGCAGGATTGACTGCGGCGGCCCGGGTCGCCGCGGCCACCGGCGCCCGCTGGTACTGCGAAGTCTTTCCCACGCGGCTCGAACGCGGCGCCGGCGTTCCCGCGGTGGAACGGATTGCCTACTTCGCCGAGGCCGTCGCTGCTCAACTCGATGGCGCCAAACATCTGATACTGGCCGGCGCGGCGTCGCCGGTGTCGTTCTTCGCCTACCCGGGCAAGCCGAGCGATCTGGTGCCGGAGGGCTGCCAAGTTCATGTGCTCGCCGAACCCGCCGGTGCCGCAGAGGCTTTGGCGGCGCTGGCCGACGAGGTGGCGAGCGGAACGACTGCTGCTGTCGCGGCACCGTCGCGTCCGCAGCTGCCGAGTGGGGCGTTGACCGCCGCGGCGGTGGCTGACGTGGTGGGTGCGCTATTGCCCGAACGGGCGATCGTCGTCGACGAGTCCAACACCTCTGGCGTGCCGTTGGTGGCGGCGACGGCTGGTGCGCCCGCGCATGACTGGCTGACGCTGACCGGCGGCGCCATCGGCTTCGGCATCCCGTGCGCCGTGGGCGCGGCGGTCGCCGCTCCCGACCGGCCGGTGCTGTGCCTGGAATCCGATGGATCGGCGATGTACACGATTTCGGGTCTGTGGACTTTAGCCCGGGAGAGCCTCGACGTCACCACGGTGATCTACAACAACGGCGCCTACGACATTCTGCGAATCGAGCTCCAGCGGGTCGGTGCCGGTTCGGCTCCCGGTCCCAAGGCACTTGACTTACTCGATCTATCGCGCCCGTCAATGGATTTCGTCAAGATCGCCGAGGGCATGGGCGTTCCGGCACGGCGCGTCAACACCGCTGAGGACTTCGCCGATGCTTTGCGCAGCGCCTTCGCCGAACCTGGACCGCACTTGATCGATGCCGTGGTGCCGTCAATTCTGGGTTAGCCCGGCAAGGTGGTTGACCAGCCAGTCGCTCAGGCCGTTGACAATATCGACTCCGGTCTCGAACACGCCGTCATCGGGTTCGGCCGCCAGCGCGACACCGACGTGCCCGGCTTCGACCGGCACGATCGCCAACTGCCGGACCAAATAGTCGCCGCCGATCCCCGGCCCCCAACCACCTTTAGCGGCATAGCCTTTGGCGGCCAGCCCCCAGCAGTGATCGGCACAAAGGTTGTGCATCAAGTCGACGACCGGGGCCGCATCGGGGATGCCGGGCAGCCCGGCGGCGAACTGTGCTTGCCGGACCAGCGACCACTGCGTTTGACCGAAAGCCGTGTAGTCGGGGCGAAGTCGTCGTGACTCGACCACGGTGGTTGCGTCGCCGCCATCGCGGATGACGGCTTGCACCTGCTGCGCGGCATGGGCCGGGTCCCCTAGCCGTGACCACAGTTCCTCGGCGGCGGCGTTGTCGGATTGCGTAATTGTTTGAGCGACAAGATCGTCGCTATCCACGCCAGCACGTATCGCCGCAATTGCCAGCGGCACCTTGATCGTCGACCATGCCACCCCGGCCGACCACGTGCCCAACGGTGCCAGGCAGGTTCCGTCGACCGCAGCGATCGCGACGCCGTGCTTCACGGTACTAACGTTAACGGCGGATCGGCCACACCGGGTCGGCGCAGTCGGCGCCCTCGGCCGCCAGCTGTCGCTTGAGCACCTTGAAGGTCGCGGTCCGCGGCAATGTCGTGCCGACGCGGACGTAGGACGGCCACTGCTTGGGTCCAAGGTCGGTCTGCTCGGCCAGGAATGCGCGGAAGTTTTCCGCGTCGAATTCGGCGCCGGGCGTCATCACCAGCGCGGCCATCACCTGGTCGCCGACGGCCGGATCCGGCACCGCATACACCGCGACTTCGGTCACCTCCGGATGACGCAACAGCACTCGCTCGATGGGTGCTGTGCCCAGGTTTTCCCCGTCGACGCGTAGCCAGTCGCCAAGCCGGCCGGTGAAGTACGCATAGCCGGCGTCGTCGCGGTAAGCCAGGTCGCCGCTGTGATAGACACCGCCTTTCATCCGTTGCGCATCGGCCTCGGCATCGTTGTAGTAGCCCTCGAAACGCCCCGGGCCGCCGGTGTTCACCAACTCGCCGACCACGCCTACCGGGCACGGCTGACCGGTGTCGACATCGACGATCTCGATGCCGTCGGGCAGTAGGCCCAACGCGCCTGGCGGGGTATCTGGTGTGCGGCTGATCGCCACCCCGCCCTCAGTCGATCCGAAGCCGTCGATGACGATGCAGCCGAACCTGTCCGCGAAACGCTCGATATCGCCCGGCGCGCCCTCATTGCCGTATACCGCACGCAGCGGATTGTCGGCGTCGTCCGGACGCTCCGGCGTGGCGAGCACATAGGACAACGGCTTGCCGACGTAGTTGGCGTAGGTGGCGCCGTAGCGGCGGATGTCCGGCAGGAATCCAGACGCAGAGAACTTGCGCCGCAACACCATTGAGCCACGACAGGCCAATGCTACCGCCCAGCCCACCAGGACGGCGTTGGAGTGGAACAACGGCATTGATGCGTAGCACACGTCGGAAGGGCCGAGACTGAACCGCTCAGTCATCGTCACGCCGGCGATCCCGACCTTGCCGTGGCTACACATGACCGCCTTGGGGTCACCGCTGGTGCCCGAGGTGAAGATCAGCATGAACAGATCGTCGGGCGCAGCTGACTGAAAGCGCACTTCGGCATCGTGGTGCGCGGCGAGAGCATCGGTCCATTCGTCTGTGTCGACGTTAATATGGTCGATATCACCCAGCGTCGCAGCAGAATTCGAATCGGCCAGCACCAGCTGGCAATCGGCATGGCCGATGTCTCGGGCGAGCGCGGCGCCGCGGCGCACCGGGTTGAGGCCGACTGGAACTATTCCCGACATCCCCGCGGCCACCAACACCGCGGAGAAGAACGGGGTGTTCTCCAGCAGCACCCCGACGTGTGGCGGTCGCGCCGGGTCGAGGCGCTCGCGTAGCGCGGCGGCGACAGCGGCGCCGTGCCGAAGATGGTCACGCCAGCTGACGAACGAATCCTCGAAGTACACGCCGCGATCTGCGACATCGACCAGCGGCCGCAGCAAGTCGACGACGGTGGGAAGTGCTTGGGTCATCGGCCCGCCTCCTCGGCCCGTTGCACGGGCCGCATCGTCACCGGGCTCGGTCACCGGGTTAGGCAGGGGTGTCGGCCAACTCGCGGCCGATGCGCAGCAGCGCTGCAGTCGCCCCGCCCAACGCGAACTCGGTCTGCTTGGCGGCTAGGAAGTAGCGGTGCACCGGGTGGTCGGTGTCGATGCCGACACCGCCGTGTATGTGAACGATGGTGTGCGCCACTCGATGTCCGGCGTCGGCAGCCCAGAACGCTGCGGTCGAGACCTCGTTGTCGGCCGGCAGCTCCTCGCTGAGTCGCCACGCCGCCTGGGTCAAAGTCAGTCGCAATCCCTTGACATCGATGTAGCCGTCCGCCAGTCGTTGTCCCACCGCTTGGAAGCTGCCGATCGGACGGTCGAACTGCTCACGGGTGCGCGCGTATTCTGCTGTCATCTGCAGTCCGCGATCCAGCACGCCGAGCTGAAACGCGCTGCGGCCCAGCACACCTAACGTGGCGATCCAGCTGACCACGTCTTCGCCGCCAACAATTCGTTGGCTGTCGGCCTCGACGCCGTCCAACCGGAGGTGCCCGATGCTGCCCAGGCCGGTGGTCTCCAGTGCCGTCACCGAAACTCCGGGGTCGTTGGCGGCGATCAGGAAAACGGTAGTGCCCGAGTCGCTTTCGGCTGGCACCAAGAACGCATCGGCTACCGGCCCGTAACCGACCTGGGTGCGGGTTCCAGTCAGGCGGTAGCCGTCACCGGAACGTGCGGCCTGCACCGGTCCGTCGCCCATCTCGCCGTCCAGCGCGACTGCAAGGATCTTGGTGCCGCTCACCGCGGGCTCGCCCCACTGCGTCTGCAGTTCCGGTGGAGCGAACCGGGCCAGCGCCCCCGCGGCCAGGACGACGGAATCCAGGTAGGGGACGGCCGCGAGTTGCCGGCCGAGACCGACGAGTACGGCAGTCTGTTCGAGCACCCCGAAGCCGCCGCCGCCCAATGACTCCGGGGCGGCGGTGGACAGGATGTCGGCGTCGATCAGCTTGCTCCACAGCTCGCGGTCAAACCGTTGGTCGAGGTCGTCAAGCTTGCGCTGACGTTCGGGCGTGCACACCGCGTCGACGATCGTGGTGACCAGACCGCCGAGGTCGTGGGCGGCTTCGGTGGTTGAGAAGTCCATGGGTTCTCCTCCAATTCGTTAGCGGTTGGCTCGGGGCAGGCCCAATGCCACCATGCCGATGATGTCGCGCTGCACTTCGTTGGTGCCGCCGCCGAAGGTCAGGATCAAGCAGGCCCGGTGCATTCGCTCGACTCGTCCGCGCAGCAACGCTCCAGGTGAATCTTGACGCAAGGTCGCCGCGCTGCCCAGTACCTCCATCAGCAGGCGGTAGGCCTCGGTGGCCAGCTCGGTGCCGAACACTTTGGCGGCCGAAGCATCCGCGGGCGACGGAGCGGCGGAGTCCGATGACGCGAGCTCCCAGTTGATCAGCTTGAGAACCTCGACCTTGGCGTGTACCCGGGCCAGGTTGAGCTGCACCCATTCCGAATCGATGAGCCGCGCGCCGCCGGCGTCCTTGGTGTTCTGCGCCCACTCCCGAACCTGGTTGAGCGCCATGATGATCGGCATCGGCGACACCAACGCGACGCGCTCGTGGTTGAGTTGGTTGGTGACCAGCTTCCAGCCGCCGTTCTCCTCACCGACCCGGTTGGCCACCGGGACTCGGACATCCTGGTAATAGGTGGCGCTGGTGTCCACGCCCGCCATGGTGTGTACCGGCGTCCAGGAAAAACCTTCAGAGTCGGTCGGCACGATCAGCATCGAGATGCCGCGGTGTTTCTTCGCTTCGGTGTTGGTGCGGGCCGCCAGCCAGACGTAGTCGGCGTAGGCGATCAGGCTGGTCCACATCTTCTGCCCGTTGACGACATAGTCGTCGCCGTCGCGCACCGCGGTGGTTCGCAGGTTGGCCAGGTCGGTGCCGGCGCCCGGCTCGGAGTATCCGATTGAGAAGTGCAGTTCCCCCGCAGCAATGCGCGGCAGGTAGAACTTCTTCTGCTCCTCGGTGCCGAAGGCCATGATGGTCGGCGCGACGCTGTTGATGGTCAGGAACGGCACCGGCGCACCGGCGATCGCCGCCTCGTCGGTGAAGATCAGCGACTCCATCGGGGAGCGGTCCTGGCCGCCGTACTCTTTGGGCCAGTTCAGGGTCAGCCAGCCGTCCTTGCCCATCTGCGCGACCGTCTCGCGGTAGACGTTGCCTTCGCCGACCTCACCCGACGTCGAGCTCAGCGCCTCGCGACGTTCCGGGGTGATCAGCTTGGCGAAATACGAGCGCAGTTCGCGACGCAGTTCCTCCTGCTCAGGGGTATAACTGATGCGCATTGCGGCCACCCTCCTCCTCGTAGGTGAATTGCGCGGCAGCCTGCACCAGCAGCCACCCATTCGCCCTCTGAGGTTGTAACACGTTCTAGTCTGAGGGTCCAGCGACCGTCCAGCCGAACACGTTCGCAGCGGGTCGTATGGTGGGTCCAACGTAATCCATCGAAGTCACTGCCCACGTTTCAAGGAGGATGCCGTGCGGGTGATAGTCGACCACGATCGCTGCGAAGGCAACGCGGTGTGCCTGGGAATCGCGCCCGATATCTTCGACCTCGATGACGAGGACTACGCGGTGGTGAAGACCGATCCGATTCCCGCCGACCAGGAGGCGCTGGCCGAGCAGGCGATCCTCGAATGCCCGCGCGCCGCCCTGAAACGGGAAGACTAGAGGTATTCATAAATTGACTACCAGCACGAAAGCGACCGATCTGTCCGGGAAGGTCGCGGTGGTGACCGGTGCGGCCGCGGGGTTGGGCCGCGCCGAGGCGATCGGCTTAGCCCGTGCCGGCGCCACTGTCGTGGTCAACGACATCGCGACCGCGCTGGATGCCTCCGATGTCATCGACGAGATCACCGCCGCCGGCGCTGATACCGGCTCAAAAGCGGTGGCGGTCCCAGGCGACATCAGTCAACGCTCGACCGCCGACGAATTGATCAGCTGCGCCGACGGGCTGGGCGGCTTGAGCATCGTGGTGAACAACGCCGGGATCACCCGCGACCGGATGCTGTTCAACATGTCCGACGAGGAGTGGGATGCGGTGATCGCCGTGCACTTGCGCGGCCATTTTCTGCTGACTCGCAACGCCGCCACCTATTGGCGGTCCAAGGCCAAGGAGTCCGGCGGCTCGGTCTACGGCCGCATCATCAACACGTCTTCGGAAGCGGGGTTGGTGGGCCCGGTCGGCCAAGCCAACTACGGCGCTGCCAAGGCCGGCATCACGTCGCTGACATTGACGGCGGCGCGGGCGCTGGGCCGCTACGGAGTGTGCGCGAACGCGATCTGCCCGCGGGCCCGGACCGCGATGACGGCCGATGTCTTCGGGGACGCCCCCGAGGTCGACGACGGCGAGATCGACCCGCTCTCACCCGAGCATGTGGTCACCCTGGTGCGCTTCCTCGCATCGCCTGCGGCCAGCGCCGTCAACGGCCAGGTATTCATCGTGTACGGCCCACAAGTCACCCTGATGTCGGCGCCCAGCGTCGAGCACCGATTCATCTCGGACGCGCAGGCGTGGGACGCGCAAGAGCTAAGCGCCACGCTGGCGGATTACTTTGCTGAGCGCGACCCGAAACGAACGTTCGCGGCGACCGGGTTAGTGGACTGATATTCCGGAAATCGAGACGCCCGGAAGCGTTTCAGCAAACTAGAACGCGTTGCAGGATGACCTGCATCACAATCGCTCTGACCTGCCGAAACTACTAACATTTGTCTAATTCTGCTGTTCTTTGACACTCCGAACTTGTTCTAGTTAGTATGATCCGGCTCACGCGGAGCGCCGTCGGCTGAGAAACAAGCCAAGACGGCACCGGCCGGGGAAGCAGAGGATTCGCTCTGAATGCAGACACCCGCGCGAGAAGGGAACCAGGTTGATCGAACAGCTCGCGGTCCCGGCCCGGGCTGTGGGCGGATTCGTCGAAATGTCGCTGGAGACCTTTCGCGAGACCTTTCGTCGACCATTTCAGTTCCGTGAGTTCCTCGATCAGACCTGGATGATCGCCCGGGTTTCGCTGATCCCGACCCTGTTGGTCGCCATCCCGTTCACGGTTCTGGTGGCGTTCACCCTCAACATCCTCCTTCGCGAGATCGGCGCCGCCGACCTGTCCGGGGCGGGTACGGCGTTCGGCACCATCACCCAGCTCGGACCCGTCGTCACCGTGCTGGTGGTGGCCGGAGCGGGCGCCACCGCGATCTGCGCCGACCTGGGCGCGCGCACTATTCGCGAAGAAATCGACGCCCTGCGGGTGCTGGGCATCGATCCGATCCACCGCCTGGTGGTGCCCAGGGTGCTGGCGTCGACCTTCGTCGCGCTGCTGCTGAATGGGTTGGTGTCGGCGATCGGCATCGCCGGTGGCTACGTGTTCTCTGTACTTCTGCAAGGTGTCAACCCGGGTGCGTTCGTCAGCGGCCTGACCGTGCTCACTCACCTCGGTGAGCTGATGCTCTCCGAAATCAAGGCATTGCTGTTCGGCGTCGTCGCCGGCCTGGTCGGGTGTTACCGGGGCCTGACCGTCAAGGGCGGACCCAAAGGCGTGGGCAACGCTGTCAACGAGACTGTCGTCTACGCATTCATCTGCCTGTTCGTGATCAACGTGATCATGACGGCGATCGGTGTTCGGGTGCTGTCGCGGTGAGTTACGACGCCACGCTGCGCATCCGGCGCTATTTCAACCGGTTCGCCGGGCCGGTCGACAAGTTCGGCGAGCAGGCGCTGTTCTACGGCGAATCCATGCGCCACATCCCGCATGCGCTCACCCGCTACCGGAAGGAGACGATCCGGCTCATCGCCGAGATGACGATGGGCACTGGGGCGCTGGTTCTGATCGGTGGAACGGTCGGTGTCGCAGCGTTTTTGACGCTGGCGTCCGGCGGGGTGATCGCGGTACAGGGCTACGAATCCCTGGGCAACATCGGCATCGAGGCGTTGACCGGGTTCCTGTCGGCTTTTCTCAACGTCCGCATCGTCGCTCCCGTGGTGGCCGGTATCGCGTTGGCCGCCACCATTGGGGCCGGCACCACCGCGCAGCTGGGAGCGATGCGGGTCGCCGACGAGATCGACGCCATCGAGTCGATGGCCGTGGACTCGGTGTCCTATTTGGTGTCCACCCGGCTGATCGCGGGGCTGATCGCCATCGTGCCGCTGTACTCACTGGCGGTGCTGGCGTCGTTTTTCGCGGCACGGTTTACCACCGTGTTCATCAACGGCCAGTCGGCCGGCTTGTATGACCACTACTTCAACACGTTTCTGATTCCGACCGATCTGCTGTGGTCGTTCCTGCAAGCCATCGTGATGTCGATTGCAGTGATGCTGATCCATACCTACTACGGCTACAACGCTTCTGGCGGTCCGGTGGGCGTCGGCCTGGCGGTCGGCGAGGCAGTGCGGACGTCACTGATCGTCGTCGTCGTCATTACTTTGTTCATCTCGCTGGCTGTATACGGCGCGTCCGGTAATTTCAACCTCTCGGGGTAAGGGGGCGGATTGGCAAGCACCGGTGCACGACGCACACAGGTGAGGCTGGCAGCGGCGCTGCTGGCCGCTCTGTTGGCGGCGTTTGCGGTGCTGACCTATCTGTCCTACACCGCGGCTTTTTCCCCGATCGACACCATCACCGTCACCGCGCCGCGCGTCGGGCTGGAGATGGACCGCGGCGGCAAGGTCAAGTACCGCGGCATCCAAATCGGCAAGGTCGCCAACATCAGCTACAGCAACGATGAGGCGCAGCTGACATTGGCGATCGACAGCGGCGAGCTGCACTACATCCCAGCCAACGCGCCGATCCACATCGCCGGCAATACGATCTTCGGCGCCAAGTCGGTGGAGTTCATTCCGCCCAAAACACCCGCGGCGACTTCGATTAGCCCCGGCGCCCACCTGGCAGCCTCAGCGGTTTCGCTGGAAGTCAACACGCTGTTTCAATCGCTTACCGACCTGTTACACAAGATCGACCCGGTCGAGCTGAACGGGACGCTGAGCGCGCTGGCCGAAGGCCTGCGTGGACACGGCAATGATCTCGGCGAACTGCTGTCAGGGCTGAATACCCTTACGCAGCAAACAAATCCGAAGCTGCCTACCCTGCAGCAGGATTTTCGGAAGACGGCCAAGGTGGCCAACATCTACGCCGACGCAGCACCTGATCTGGTCACCGTGTTCAACAACACGCCAACGATTGCCAGGACCGTCGTGGACCAGCAGAGCAACTTGAATCGCAGCCTGCTGGCTGCGATCGGGTTGTCCAACAACGCTTATGACACGCTGGCACCGGCCGAGCAGGATCTGATCGCCGCCCTCCAACGGCTTCGCGCGCCGCTGAAGGTCGCCGGCGACTACTCACCGGAGTTCGGCTGCCTGTTCGCCGGTATCGAGCGGGGCATCGAGGAGTTCGCACCCCTGCTCGGTGTTCGCAAGGCGGGCCTGTTCACCTCTTCGAGCTTCATACTGGGCGCGCCGTCGTACACGTATCCGGAAAGTCTGCCCATCGTCAACGCCTCCGGCGGGCCGAACTGCCGCGGCCTGCCCGACATCCCGACCAAGCAGAGCGGTGGATCCTTCTATCGCTCACCGTTCCTGGTCACCGACAATGGCTACATCCCCTACGAGCCGTTCACCGAGATGCAGGTGGACGCGCCCTCGACACTGCAGTGGCTGTTCCACGGCGCCTTCGCCGAACGGGACGATTTCTGATGGCCGCCGACGGTTACGGGTCGCGCCGCTCGATGATGGTGAAGGTCGGCATCTTCACAGTCACGATGTTGTTGGTGGCCGCCGGACTGGTGGTGATCTTCGGGGAGTTCCGCTTCGGTCCGTCAAACACCTACCACGCCAACTTCATTGACGCGACGCGGTTGAAGGGGGGACAGAAGGTCCGCATCGCCGGGGTACCCGTGGGTTCGGTCAAGGGCGTCAAGCTCAACCCGAATAACACCGTGGACGTGGCCTTCACCGTGGACAAGCGATACACGCTGTACTCGTCGACACGGGCGGCAATCCGCTACGACAACCTCGTTGGTGACCGGTTCCTGGAAATCACCTCGGGGCCTGGCGAATTGCGCAAGCTGCCGCCCGGGGCGACCATCGACCAGCAGCACACGCAACCGGCGCTGGATCTCGACGCCCTGCTCGGTGGCCTGCGTCCGGTACTCAAGGGCTTGGACGCCGACAAGATCAACACGGTCAGCAGCTACGTGATCCAGCTGCTACAGGGCCAGGGCGGAGCGCTGTCCAACCTGCTGGCCGACACCAACGCGTTCGGGTCGACGCTGGGTGCCCGCGACCAGGTGATCGGCAACGTGATCAACAATCTCAACGCCGTGCTGGGCACCGTCGACGCAAAGGGAGCGCAGTTTTCGACCAGCGTCGACGAGCTGCAGAAACTGATCACCGGTTTAGCGCAGGGCCGCGACGCTGTGGCCGGTGCCATTCCACCGTTGGCGTCGACGACCTCGGATCTGACCGAATTCCTGAAACGCGCGCGCCGGCCGCTGCAGGGCAACATCGAGAACATCCGTCCGATCGCCACCGAGCTCGACGATCGGAAGGCTGAGGTGAACAACGACATTGAGCAACTCGGCGAGGACTACCTGCGGCTGTCCGCACTCGGTGCTTACGGGGCCTACTTCAACATCTACTTCTGCACGGTGTCCCTCAAGATCAATGGGCCGGCCGGTAGCGACATCCTGATCCCCATGGGCGGCCAGCCGGATCCGAGCAAGGGGAGGTGCGCTTTTGCCAAGTAAGGCAGTTCGCAGGCAAGACAGGGACCCGCTGCGCACCGGCATCTTCGGTGTGATCCTGGTGGTGTGCATCGTGTTGGTCGCCTTCGGCTACACCGAGTTGCCGTTCTGGCCGCAGGGCCGGGCTTACACCGCCTACTTCAGCGACGCCGGCGGGCTCACCCCTGGAAACGACGTGTATGTGTCGGGGATCAAGGTCGGCCAGGTGCAGTCGCTCGCACTGGCCGGCGACACCGCGAAAGTGACGTTTACCGTCGATCGCCACGTCGCCGTCGGCAACCAATCACTGGCGGCGATTCGCACCCAAACCATCCTCGGTCAGCGCTCGATTGCGGTTACTCCGTTAGGGACCGGTAGCGCGACCGCAATCCCGTTGAGCCGCACCACGACACCGTATGCCCTGGGCTCCGCGCTGGAGGACCTGGGGCACAACGCCGGCGATTTGGATAAGGCCCAGTTCGAGAAGTCACTGCAGGTACTCACCGACGCGCTGCACGCCGCCACCCCGCAGCTGCGCGGTGCATTGGACGGTATTACCTCGCTGTCCCGTACGTTGAATCGCCGGGACGAGGCACTGGAAAGCCTGCTGGCACATGCCAAGTCGGTGACGGCGGTGCTCGCCGAGCGGGCTGGGCAGGTCAACAAGCTGATCGTGGACGGCAACCAGTTGTTCGCAGCGCTGGATGCGCGCCGTGCCGCACTGGCAGAGCTGATCGGCGGTATCGACGACGTCTCGGGGCAGCTTTCCGGTTTCGTTGCGGACAACCGCAAGGAATTCGGCCCAGCGCTGAGCAAGCTCAACCTGGTGTTGGACAATCTCAACGAGCGCCGCGACTACATCAGTGAGGCGCTGAAACGGCTGCCTCCCTATGCGACCACGCTCGGCGAGGTGGTCGGTTCAGGTCCCGGCTTCAACGTCAACGTGTTCAGCGTGTTGCCGGGACCGTTGGTCGCGACGATGTTCGACGCCGTCTTCCAGCCCGGCAAGCTGCCGGCCAGCTTCGCGGACTACTTGCGCGGGCTTGTCCAGGAGCGCTGGCGGATAAGGCCGCAGTCGCCATGACCGTGTTGTCTGCGATCAAGGAGCGTCGCCGCGGGTTGCGGCGGACGCTGGTCGTGCTGCTTGCCGTTTTCCTTGCCGTGGGCGCGTATTTGGTGTGGCCTGGGCGGACCGGCAACAAGATCGTCGGATACTTCACCTCGGCGGTCGGGCTGTATCCCGGGGACCAGATTCGGATTGTCGGCGTACCGGTGGGCAGGATCGAGTCGATCGAACCGCGCGCAGAAGACGTGAAGATCACCATGTCGGTGGACAGCGGCGTCAAGGTTCCCCAGGACGCCCGGGCGGTCATCATGGCGCCCAATCTTGTTGCGGCGCGTTATATTCAGCTCGCCCCGGCCTACACCGGTGGCCCGGCGATGCCCGACGGGGCAAGCATCGAGCTGTCGCGCACCGCGGTGCCAGTGGAATGGGACGAGGTCAAGGCGGCGCTGACGGATCTGGCCAAGCAGCTGAGTCCGGCTGCCGGACAGCTGCAGGGGCCCTTGGGCAAGGTGATCAACCAGGCCGCGGACACCTTCGACGGCAATGGCGAATCATTCCACAACGCGCTTCGTGAGCTCTCGCAAGTTGCTGGCCGGCTGGGGGATTCGCGCACCGACATCTTCGGTACGGTCAAGAATTTGCAGGTTTTGGTCAGCGCGCTGTCGTCGAGCAACGAACAGATCGTCGCGTTCGCCGGCCATGTGGCATCGGTATCACAGGTGCTCGCCAAGAGCTCAACTCATCTCGACCAGACCCTGGCAACGCTCAACCAAGCACTTAGCGACGTCAAAGGATTTCTGCAACAGAATAATTCGACGCTGATCGGAACGGTCGACAAACTCAGCGACCTGACCAAAACTTTGAGTGATCAGAGTGAGGACATCGAGCAGGTACTGCACGTTGCAGGTCCGGGTATCGCCAACTTCTACAACATCTACGACCCCGCCCAGGGCACGCTGAACGGATTGCTGTCGATCCCCGAATTCTCCAACCCGGTCCAGTTCATCTGCGGCGGATCCTTCGAGACCGCGGCCGGGCTGTCCGCGCCGGAGTATTACAAGCGTGCTGAGATCTGCCGGGAGCGGTTGGCCCCGCCGCTGCGCCGGTTGACCTTCAACTACCCGCCGATCATGTTCCACCCGCTCAACTCGATCACGGCCTACAAAGGTCAGGTCATCTATGACACGCCGGCCACTCAGGCCAAGGCGCAGACCCCGATTCCAGACCTGAAATGGATACCGGCTCCGGGAACTCATCCACCCAACCCGGCGGACCTGCAGGCCCTGTTGGTCCCGCAAGCCGCGCCGAACGGTGCCCCGCCGGCCGCGCCCTCAGCCGGGGCATTCGGTCCGCGGCCAGGCCCGGCCCCTAGTGCTCCCGGGCCTGCGGCGCCGTTGCCGGCGGAGCAGGGAGCCGGAAGATGAACCGGACCCTGTTGCGCGGCAGCGCATTAGCAGCCGGTAGCGCGTTGCTTGCTGGCTGCCAGTTCGGCGGGTTGAATTCCGTCGCGCTGCCAGGTACCGCCGGCCACGGCCCCGGCGCGTACTCGATCACCGTTGATTTGGCCGATGTGGCAACGCTGCCGCAGAACTCGCCGGTCATGGTCGACGACGTCACCGTCGGCAGTGTCTCTGGAATCGATGCGATGCAGTGTCCGGTGCCTGGAATCGATCCGAGGCAGTGCCCGCCCGGAAGCTTCTTTGCCGCAGTCAAATTAGCGCTGGACCGCAACGTGGTACTGCCCGCGAACTCGACGGCCAAGGTGGCGCAGACCTCGCTGCTGGGGTCCCAGCACGTCGAACTGGCCGCGCCAACGAATCAGTCGCCGGTGGGCAGGCTGAAAGATGGATCGACCATCCATGAGTCGCGCACCAGTCGCTATCCCACCACCGAGGAGGTGCTCTCAGCGCTCGGTATGGTGGTGAACAAGGGCAATCTCGGTGCGCTGCAGGAGATCACCGACGAGAGTTACCAGGCACTGGCGGGTCGGGAGAGTCAGTTCGTCAACCTGGTGCCACGGCTCGCCGAGTTGACAGCGGGATTGAACAGGCAAGTCAACGACATCATCGCCGCCATCGACGGTTTGGACAGGTTCTCGACGATCCTGGCGAACAATAAGGACAGTCTGGGTCGGGCGTTGGAGTCACTGCCGGGAGCGCTGTTGGTGCTCAACAAGAACCGGGACAAGATCGTCGAGGCTTTCGGAGCGCTCAAGAAGGTGGCGACCGTCGCGTCACATGTGCTTTCGCAGACCAAGGTGGATTTCGCCGAGGACCTCAAAAGCCTCTACTCCGCGACCAAGGCGCTGGCCGACAATCGCAAGAACTTCGTCACGTCGCTGCAATTGTTGCTGACGTTCCCGTTCCCGAACTTCGGTATCAAGCAGGCGGTGCGCGGTGATTACCTGAACGTGTTCACCACGTTCGACCTCACCGTGCGCCGGCTTGGTGAGACGTTCTTTACGACATCGTGGCCGCTCGACCCGAACATGCTGCACATGCAGGATGTCCTCAACCCGCCGGATTTCCTGCTCGGGGAAATGGCCAACCTGTCTGGGCAGGCTGCCGATCCGTTCAAGATTCCGCCGGGCACGCCTGCGGCAGGACCGCACTGATGCTGGACCGACTGATCAAAGCCCAACTGGCCATCTTCGGAGTGGTCACGGTGATCACGGTCGCCATCATGGCGATCTTCTACCTGCGGCTGCCGGCAGCGCTGGGCGTCGGTACCTACCAGGTGACCGCCGATTTCGTGGCGGGTGGCGGTATGTACAAGAACGCCAACGTCACCTACCGCGGCGTCGCGGTCGGCCGGGTGGACTCGGTGGGGCTGAACCCGCACGGCGTCGACGCGGTGATGCGGCTGAATAGCGGGACCCCGGTCCCGTCAAACGTCACCGCAACCGTGAAAAGTGTGTCGGCCATCGGCGAGCAGTACATCGACCTGGTGCCGCCGGACCACCCGGCGGCGACCAAGCTGCACAACGGATCTCGCATTGACCGAGACAACACCCGCATCGGCGTCGACATCGCGACTCTGCTGCATCAATCCGAGACGCTGGTCAGCAGCGTCGCCGATACCCGGCTGCGTGAGCTTTTGCACGAAACCTTCACCGCGTTCAACGGATCCGGTCCGGAACTGGCCCGGCTGATCGAATCGGCGCGGCTGCTGGTGGACGAGGCCAACGCCGACTATCCGCAGACTTCACAGTTAATCGATCAGGTGGGGCCGTTTCTACAGGCCCAGATCCGCTCCGGCGACGACATCAGATCGCTGTCCGACGGGCTGGCGAGGTTCACCTCCGAGGTACGGCAGGCCGACCCGCAACTGCGCACGCTGCTGACTGAGGTCCCGCCCGTCGCCGACGAGGCCAATACGGCGTTCTCCGGTATCCGTCCGTCATTCCCGATGCTGGCGGCCAACCTGGCGAATCTCGGCCGAGTCGGCGTCATCTACCACAAATCGATTGAGCAGCTGTTGGTGGTGTTGCCGGCGCTGTTCGCCGCGATCACCACCGCCGCGGGTGGTGAACCTCAGGACGAGGGCGCCAAGCTGGACTTCAAGATCAACATCGACCCACCGCCGTGCAACACCGGCTTCATTCCGCCCCCGCTGATCCGGACTCCGGCCGACGAGACGCTTCGGGAAATCCCGACCGACATGTATTGCAAGGTGGCGCAGAACGACCCAACGACCGTGCGCGGCGCGCGCAACTACCCCTGCCAGGAATTCCCGGGCAAGCGGGCACCGACCGTGGCGCTCTGCCGCGACCCGAAGGGATATGTGCCGATCGGCACCAACCCTTGGCGGGGCCCGCCGATCCCGTACGGCACTCCAGTGACCAACGGGCTGAACATCCTGCCGCCCAACAAATTTCCCTTCATCCCGCCGGGCGCCGACCCCGACCCGGGCGCGCCGATAGTGGGCCCACCTCCGCCCGGTGTGGTGCCGGGACCAGGGCCGGCTCCAAACCAGCCGTTCCCGACGCCGGCGCCGCCCAATACCGGCGGGACTGATGGCCGACAGGCGTGGATACCCCCGGCGCCGTACCCGCCGCAGCCGCCGGCGCTGCCGTTTCCGAAGGCGGTTCCACCGCCCCCACCACCGGAAGGCCTCTCACCGCCACCGCCATTCCCGCCGCCGGAGAAGCCGTGGGGCCCGCCCCCCGGCCCGGTGCCGCAGGCCAACGGTGCGGCGTATACCACCTACGACGAGGGCACCGGAGTTTTCTCCGACCCCGCAGGCGGCACTGGTATCTTCGCGCCCGGCAGAGTATCGAGCGCCGAGAACTGGGTGGACCTGATGCGTGATCCGAGGCAGTTGTGACAAGCCCCGAGTCAGCGACGCGGCCTGTGCGACGGCGGGCTTCGCGAGCAGCCGGCCCTGCCGATGGTGAGGCAGCTTCGACCACGGTGCGGGTCGAGACGACTGCCGCGCCGGTCAAACGGCGCCCCGCGCCGCTCGGTCCGCCCCCTCGGCGCCCCGCACACCGTCGGCTGGTCGGGCTGATCGCGCTGGCAGCCGGGCTGGTCGGGATCGCGGTACTGGCCGGCGGCCTGGGGGTCGAGGTCTACCAGCAGCGCCAAGCCGACGCCAAGCAGGCCCGCGAGCAGCGCTTCGTCGACACCGCCACCCAGACCGTGGTCAACATGTTCAGCTACACGCCGGACACCATCGACCAAAGCGTGGCTAGGTTCGTCGACGGCACCAGCGGGCCGTTGCGTGGCATGCTCAGCTCGAACAACAACGTCGAGAACATCAAGGCGCTGTTCCGGCACACCGACGCGACGTCGGAGGCGGTCGTCAACGGCGCCGCGCTGGAGGGCATCGACGCCGTCACCGACAATGCCTCGGTGCTGGTGTCGGTGCGGGTGACCGTGACCGACACGGACGGTGTCAACAAGCCGTCCGAACCCTATCGGATGCGCGTGATCGTGCACCAGGACGACAACGGGCGGATGACCGGCTACGACCTGAAGTATCCGGACGGGGGCAATTGATGCGGTGGTCGGTCACCGCCGCCGTCGGCTTGCTGAACACCGCCTTCATCGGGTTAGCCGCGATGGGCGGCTGGTTCTACTGGGAACGGGTGGAGACGCGCGGTGAGCAATCGGCCCGGGCGGTGCTTCCGCCGTTGGCCGCCAAGGAAATTCCGCAGGTTTTCGCCTACGACTACCAGACCGTTGAACGCAGCCTGAACGCCGCGTACCCGTTGCTCACACCTGGCTATCGCCACGAGTTCGAGAAGAGCGCCATCCAGCAGATCATCCCGGAGGCGAAGAAGCGCGAGGTTGTGGTGCAGGCGAATGTTGTTGGAGTGGGAGTCATTGCGGCGCAGCGTAATTCGGCGTCGGTGATGGTTTACATGAACCGCACGGTGACCGACAAATCACGGCAACCGCTCTACGACGGCAGCCGGTTGCGGGTTGACTACCAGCGAGTCGGCGGCAAATGGCTGATCAACTACATCACACCGATCTAGCCGGGTAAGCAGGTCGACTCAGCGGCATTGCCCGATCTCGTTGCAGTTCAACGGGTAACGCTCGACGGGGTTGGGCAACGGACCCTGAAATGCCAGCGTGAAAGGTGTCTTCGTCATCGCGGGCTGCAGGCCGCAGACGTCGCCGTGAATGCTGGTATGCGTGCCGGTCAGTGACACGTCGTCGAACGCATAGGTTTCCGTCGACGCCGCGGTGGTGCCGTCCGGACAATTCACGCCGTCAGCCTTCGGCACCTGGAAGGTCCACAGATCGCTGGTCAGGAGAGCCCGGCCGCTGTAATTCGCCTGCTTTTCCTGGCGAGTGACGAGCCGGGCTGTCGTGCTCACAACATTGAGAGCGCAGAGGTCCGCCGCAACGACGGGGTCGGTGAAGTCGGGGATGGCCCGCTGGCGCGACGGCGCGTCGCAGAGCGCGTAGATCTTCCATGTGCTCGCGGGTGCTCCGGCTTCACTGAAGCTGTACATGCCGTCCGGTGGCGGTCCGAGCGCTTCAGCGGGGCTCGCTGTTCCCAGCGCCACGAGTGCCATGACAGCGGCGGCGGTCAGGCCGCGGGACATACTCATCTTCGCGCTCCCCTCCGGCTAGGTGTAGATGAGTATTGCAGCGGACCTGCGGTCACACCATGGGGTTCAGCTGTTCTGCGGATGCGCCTCGGCCAGCGCGTCGAGGAACGACCGGGCCCAACGATCGACGTCGTGGACGAGGACCTGACGTCGCAACGCCCTCATCCGGCGCCGCCCCTCCTCGACCGGTTGGTTCAGCGCTGCCTCGATCGCGTCTTTGACGCCTTCGGTGTCGTGTGGATTGACCAGGTATGCCTGCCGCAGTTCGGCTGCGGCACCGGTGAATTCGCTGAGCACCAGTGCACCGCCGAGATCGCTGCGGCAGGCGACGTACTCCTTGGCCACCAGGTTCATCCCGTCGCGCAGCGGGGTGACCAGCATGACGTCGCTGGCCACGAAAAACGCGATGAGTTCGTCGCGGGGAACCGCGCGATGCAGGTAATGCACCACCGGATGGCCCATTTCGGCGTATTCGCCGTTGATGTGGCCGACCTGGCGTTCGATGTCGTTGCGCAGAATTTGGTAACTCTCCACGCGTTCCCGGCTGGGCGTGGCGAGTTGGATCAACACCGTGTCGTCGCCCTTGACGCGGCCTTCCGCGAGTAGCTCGGAGAACGCCTTGAGCCGTACGTCGATGCCTTTGGTGTAGTCGAGCCGGTCGACGCCGAGCAGAATCTTGCGGGGATTGCCGATCTCGGCCCGGATCTCTTTGGCCCGCTTGCGGATGTTGCGGTCGCGGCCCCTTTGGTCGAGCTCGTTCGAGTCGATGGAGATGGGGAAGGCGCCGACTCGGGTGATGCGTCCGTCGTGCTCCACCTCACCGAATCGGGACCGCACGCCAACCGCACCACGGGAGGTGTTCGCCCCGACCAGGCGTCGCGACAGGATCAGGAAGTTTTGGGCGCCGCCGGTCAGGTGGAATCCCACCAGGTCGGCGCCAAGCAGCCCCTCGACGATTTCGGTGCGCCAGGGCATCTGCATGAACAGCTCAACCGGCGGAAACGGGATGTGCAAAAAGAAGCCGATGGTCAGATCCGGCCGCAGCTCGCGCAGCATCTTGGGGACCAGCTGCAGCTGGTAGTCCTGCACCCAGACGGTCGCCCCCCGGTCAGCGGCGCGTGCGGCGGCCGTGGCGAACCGACGGTTGACGTCGACGTAGCGGTCCCACCACTGCCGGTGGTAGATCGGTTTGACGATTACGTCGTGATACAGCGGCCACAGCGCGGCGTTGGAGAACCCCTCGTAGTACTCGGCGACGTCGTCGCCGGACAGCCGCACCGGGTGCATCGTAAGGTCGTCCTCGACGATGGGTTCGTCCTCGACGTCGACGTCGTCGTCGACGATGCCGGGCCACCCGATCCAGGCCCCTTGGCGACGCCGGAGCAGCGGCTCCAGTGCGGTGACCAAGCCGCCCGGGCTGCGCTTCCAGCTGGTACTGCCGTCGGGCAGGCGCTCCATGTCGATCGGCAGCCGGTTGGCGACCACCACGAAGTCGGACTCCCCGACGGCAGCATTCTTCGAGTCCTGGCCTCGCACGCGGGGCATTTACACCTCGATTTTTGACGGTCCAATGCCGAGCATGGACAAGAAGATGCGGCACTCGTCCGCGTCGTTCGCATAGGCCGCTACTACGCGCCTGGCTTGGCTTGCGGTGGTGTCGGTCAGCGGTGCGACATCTTCGATTTCGGAAGGATCAGGTTTAGCGGGCATGACCTAACTGTATGCGACGTGCGTGAACAGCGGCAGTTCACGGCGCAACCCGCCGATGTGCGCGTTACGGGCTGGCCGTAATGTGTAAGGCCTAACCAAGGCGAGTGAGGTGGCGAATGGCAGTCCCCAACGAGGTGGGCACCAGCGCGGTTGACGCGATGCCCGAAGAGCTGGTGGCCTACGAAACGCTCGACGAAGGCCGCGTCGCTCGGATCTGGCTCAACCGGCCGGATGCGCACAACGCTCAGAGCCGCGGCTTGCTGGTTCAACTCGACGAGGCGTTCTTGCGCGCCGAGGCCGACGACGACGTTCGCGTGGTGATCTTGGCCGCGCGCGGCAGGAATTTCTCCGCGGGGCACGACCTGGGATCAGAGTTGGCGTTGGCGGAGCGGGCGCCCGGCCCCCACCAGCTGCCGAGCTTCCGGATAAACGGCGCCACCCGCGATCCGGTCGCCGAGAAGGTGTACCTCCAGGAGTGGCATTACTTCTTCCAAAACACCTGCCGTTGGCGCGATTTGCGCAAAATAACTATTGCCCAGGTACAGGGGAACGCGATCTCGGCGGGTTTGATGCTGATCTGGGCGTGCGATCTGATCGTCGCCGCCGACAACGCGAAGTTCAGCGACGTGGTTGCTGTCCGGATGGGCATGCCAGGCGTCGAATACTATGCTCATCCTTGGGAATTCGGCCCTCGCAAAGCCAAAGAGCTTCTGCTGACCGGTGATTCGCTGGATGCCGATGAGGCCTACCGCCTCGGCATGGTGTCCAAGGTCTTCCCGCTGGCCGAGCTGGAAGACAAGACCCTGGAGTTCGCGCGGCGTATCGCCGAGCGGCCCACGATGGCGGCGCTGCTGATCAAGGATTCGGTGAACGCGGCATCGGACGCGATGGGTTTCACCGAGGCGTTGCGCCACGCGTTCCACATTCACGAGCTGGGGCATGCGCACTGGGCGGCGCACAACGAGAACAGGTACCCGGTCGGACTGCCGCCCGATGTCGAGGACTGGCGCAACCCGAAGCCGTCGAAAATAGCCCGCCGCGACGAGCCGTAGTCCGGCGTCGGTCACAAGCGTCACAGCAGCCCCGTTTCGGAGGGGGGCATGCGTTGTGCCCGCCTCGGAGCGATTTCCGCCCCATGGTTCGATAGCTAGAACCTGTTTCAGTTTGGCGTGCGAAGGGGCTGACGTGCAGCTTTCGTTTGAAGACCGGACCTACCTGGTCACCGGCGGTGGCAGTGGAATCGGCAAGGGAGTGGCCGCCGGGCTGGTGGCCGCCGGGGCCGCGGTCATGATCGTCGGCCGTAACGCCGATCGGCTGGTAGAGGCCGTCGGGGAAATCGAGGCGGGCACGGCCGGCGGCGGCGCGATCCGATATGAACCGGCCGATGTCACCAACGAAGACGAGGTCACGCGCGTCCTCGATGCCGTCACGGCGTGGCATGGCCGGCTGCACGGTGTAGTGCACTGCGCGGGCGGGTCGCAGACCATCGGGCCGATCACGCAGATCGACTCCGAGGCCTGGCGACGCACCGTCGATCTCAACGTCAACGGCACCATGTACGTCCTCAAGCACGCCGCGCGCGAGATGGTGCGCGGCGGTGGCGGATCCTTCGTCGGCATCTCGTCGATCGCGGCCAGCAACACCCATCGCTGGTTCGGTGCCTACGGGGTGACAAAATCGGCGCTCGACCACCTGATGCAACTGGCCGCCGACGAACTCGGCCCGTCCTGGGTGCGGGTCAACGGGATCCGTCCCGGCCTGATTCGGACCGACCTGGTCACCGCGATCACCGAGTCGCCGGAACTGTCGAAGGACTACCAGACCTGCACCCCGCTGCCACGAGTCGGTGAGGTGGAAGACATTGCCAACGCGGCGATGTTCTTACTCAGCGACGCGGCCGGTTGGATCACCGGCCAAATCATCAACGTCGACGGCGGTCACCAGCTGCGACGCGGTCCGGACTTCACCGCGATGCTCGAACCGGTGTTCGGCGCCGACGGGCTAAGAGGCGTGGTCTGACCCTTCCTCGCCAGTCAGGCCCGCGTCGCGAGCGGCGAGTGTGGCGATGGCCGACCAATCCAGCTGTCCGCCATCGTTGGCCAGCAGCGTGAGAAACCGGTCGCGCAGCAGGCTGCCGATTGGCAGCGGCACCGCCAACTCCTCAGCGGCAGCCAGCGCCAGCCGGACGTCTTTGAGGCCCAGCGCCGCAGCGAACCCCGCCGGTTCGAATTCCTGGCGTGCGATCAACCCGCCATAGGTCTGATAGACCGGCGCGTTGAACAGGGTCGACGTCAGAATGTCGACGTAGTGCCGCGGGTCGACTCCGGCTTTGCCAATCAGCGCGATGACCTCGCCCAGCGATTCGATCACCGACGCAATGAGGAAGTTGCCGGTGAGCTTCACCAGGCTGGCGGCGTGTTGCTGCTCGGACACCACGAAGGTCCGTTGTCCGATCGCGTCGAAAATCGGGGCCAGCGTCTCGAGCTGTTGCGGCGAGCCGCCGGCGATAACGAAAAGTTTTGCGGCGGCTGCCGCCTCGGGCCGACCGAATACTGGCGCGGCGACGTAATGCTGCCCAGCGGCGTCGTGCGCGGCGGTGAGCCGTCTCGACAGATCCACGCTGATGGTGCTCGACGAGACGTGGGTGGCGGCCGGCGCCAACGACGCCAGCATGCCGTGCTCGCCGAACACGACCCCTTCGACCGCCGCGTCGTCGGCCAGCATCGTGATGACGAGTTCACCGCCGCAGGCTTCAGCGACACTGTGCGCAACCCGTGCGCCTCGGCCTTCGCGGCGGTGCGGTTGTAGACGGTGACGGTGTGACCCGCCTCGACAAGGTTGGTGGCCATGCCGTGGCCCATCCTGCCCAGCCCGATGAATCCGATGTCCATGTTTCCACCATGCCGCGCATTTCTGTGGGCAGGCCGATTCGACCGATGGTCCGCTCAATGAGATGCAGATCTTGCGGTCAGCGGATCATTCGGAAAGCTAGCCTCGTATAGCGACAACCCCGGAGGACGCGATGGCTACAACTTGGGACACGATCGACCGCTACGTCGTCATCTCGACGGATACACACGCCGGGGCCGATCTATGCGACTACAAGCCGTATTTGCCGACGCGTCTCCACGAGGAGTTCGACGCCTGGGCCAAGACGTATGTCAGCCCGTTCGATGACCTGATAATCGCGACCGCCAACCGGAACTGGGACAGCGAGCTGCGGATTACCGACATGGACGCCGACGGGGTCGCCGCCGAGGTGCTGCTGCCCAACACCGTTCCGCCGTTCTTCCCTACCACCCCGAACATCACCATTAGCCTGCCCCGGACTCGCGACGAGTTCGAGAAGCGTTGGGCGGGCGTGCAGGCCCACAATCGCTGGCAGGTCGACTTCTGTTCGCTGGCTCCGGCCCGCCGCCGCGGGTTGATTCAGGTCTTTCCCAACGATGTCGAGCTGGCGATGCAGGAGATTCGCTGGGGTGCCGAGCAGAACTGCTTCGGCGGTGTCCTGATCCCGCCGGTCTCGCCGGGTGACCCCGGCGTCGCACCGCTCTTCCATACCCGTTACGAACCGCTCTGGGCGCTCTGCGCGGATCTGGACCTCACCGTCGTGCAGCACGCCGGCGCCGGTAGCCCCGAGATGCCGATGGACCAGCCGGCGTCCAACGCGGTGCTGATCACCGAGATGGCGCTCTGGGCGCAGCGCACACTGGGTCACCTGATCCTGGCCGGGGTGTTCGAAAGGTATCCGACGCTTCGGTTCGTGCCCACCGAGCAGGGCACGTTGTGGGTGCCGGGACAACTCGGCATCCTCGACGCGATGGTGCCTACCATGAAGTCCGAAGCCGGTAACCGGACCTACGGGATGTTCGGCGGGTCGTCGGTCGACGAACTGACCATGACACCGAGTGAATACGTCAAGCGGAACTGCTACCTGGCCAGCGAATTGGGACCGTTCGACTCGGGGATGATCGATTTCATGGGTCCGGAGCACATCATGTGGGGCAGCGATTATCCGCACGAGGAAGGCTTCACGCCACACTCCAAGCTGGCCATCCGCTGGGCCCTGCACGACAAGCCAGCGGACGCCTGCCGAAAGATCCTGGGCGGCAACGCTGGTCGTTTGTATAGGTTCGACCTTGACGCCTTGGCGCCCATCGCCGCGAAGATCGGGCCCACGGTGGCTGAGGTGCACACGCCGCTCGAGGACACCGGCTATCGGGCCCCGGCCGCATTCGGTTACCGACCCTTCGAAGGCGGGCTGGCCCTCAAGCGGCTGGCTCCGGCCCGCAGCTAGCTGTCAGCCCGTGGATGGACGAACACGCCCTCAGCTTGGACGGTGATGCCTTGGGCATCGGCAAGATGGCCGACGGCAAACGTTTTGACCCCTTCCACCCGGTCGACGCGGGCCTCCGCGCGCAACGGGCCGAGCGGCGTGCCCCGCAGAAAGCGGATGCAAAGCGTGCCGGTATAGGCGGGCCTTCCCGGTTTGTGCGCGGTTGCGCCCAGCATATGGTCGAGCACCATCGCGCAAACCCCGCCATGCACGTGGCCGGGCGGACCCTCGTAGGCAGCGCCCAGAGTGAAGCTGCTCCATACCAGACCGTCCGCTTCGTGGTTGACCGCCAGGGGCGGGGCGACCGGATTGCGCAGACCGATCACGACGTTGCCCCAGGCCATCGATTGACCGTCGTCGGTTTGTCGCACCCCGAAAGAACCCGGCATCAGTTTCGTGCTTAATTCCTCAGTGGCAGAATCGATCTTCTCTTTGGCGGTGGTTAGCGCCGCCACATCGACTTGCGATCTGATGGTGGCATCGATGAGTCGTCTCACTGAATCGGCCAACGGTCGATATACCGACTCGAGCTTCGCGATCTCCCCGTTGGATGTCACCGCCACAGCGTCCGTCGCGGCTCGTTCGCCTGGCAATACCGCCTCCCGGCCAGTGGTCAGTTCCCGCAAGACCAGTGGACCGGGTTGTTAACCTGACCCAATGGAAGGCAGCAATCCGCCGGGCAAAGCGAATCTTGCGGCGACCAGCTGGGCGCTGCTCGGCATGCTGTCATACGAGCACGAGCTTTCGGGTTATGACATCCGCAAGTGGATCGACTGGAGCATGCGGTTCTTCTACGGCAGCCCGGCCTACAGCCAGATCTACTCCGAGCTCAAGAAATTGGAGAAGCTGGGCTTAGTGACTTCTCGCGTCGAGAACACCGGCGGCACGCGCAATCGCAGGTTGTACAAGATCACTGGGGAGGGACTTGACGCGGTCACCCGTTGGGCGAACGAAGCGCCAGTTGACCCGCCAACGCTCAAGCATGGTCCGTTGCTGCGAGTGGCGCTCGGGCATCTCATCGACCCGGCAAGGCTCAAAGAGGCCCTGCAACAACACGTGGCGTATGCCGACGAGATGCACCGCAAGGCCGCGAAGGATGCACGCTGGGCCGGCGCGGATCCGTCGTGGGCATACGCCCGCGTCGCGCTGCAGTGGGCTGAGCGGTATTACGCCAACGAGCGGGAACTCGCGCTGAAGACGATCAAAGAACTTGACGAGGCCGAAGCCGCGTTTCCCCGGCCAGGCAGAGGCACCCCAGCCAAAATCCCCTGGCCCACACCAGAATTCTGGTACGAGATCGAAAAGAAAGCCGACGCCGAGGAACCAGACTGATCAGGCTCCCGCAGCATCGCGCGCGGCGATATAGCCGTACACCAGTCCCTGGGCGATGGTGGCGCCCGCGCCGGGATACGTGGTGCCGAACGCATTTGCCGCGGTATTCCCGATCGCGTACAAACCGTTGATGACGCTGCCGTCTTCGCGCAGCACCCGAGCGCGGTCATCGGCCCGCAGGCCGCCGCAGGTGCCCAGGTCGCTGAGCACCATCTTCACCGCATAAAACGGCGGACTATCGAGGGCGCGGAGGTTTGGGTTCGGGGTGATGGTGGGATCACCGTAGTAGCGGTCGTAGGCGCTACTGCCGCGATCGAAGTCCGCGTCATATCCGGCTCGCGACATCTCGTTGAACCGCGTCACGGTAGCCGTGAACCGTGATTCGGGTACGCCGATCTTGCCGGCGAGTTCAGCCAAGTCATCCGACCGATGGGCGATCCCAGCTTCGTACCATGACGGTGGAATCGGCATACGCGGAAACAGTTCGCCGGCAAAGACATAGCTGTTCCGGTACTGCTGGTCGAAGAGGATCCACATGGACTCCACCGGATTGCCCGAGCGTTCCCGTTTGAGCAAGTGCTGTCCGAACGTCATGTAGTCGGTTGCCTCATTGATGAATCGGGTGCCGTACTGGTCGACGATCAGCGAACCCGGTAGGGACCGTTCGGCGAGCATTACCGACGGTGCTCCTCCCGGCAGCGGCGACACGGCGGGAAACCACCACGCCTGATCCATCAGATCCGTTGCGGCACCGATGTCTTGAGCAATATGGATCGCGTCACCGGTGTTGGACTCGGCACCCAAACTCAAATGCTTGCCGAGGGATTCGGACTGGAACTTCCACCGCATCGTCATGCTGTGATCGAAACCGCCGGCGGCCAGCACCACGCCGCGCCGCGCGGTGACGGTGACCAGGCTCCGATCGTGGCCTACGACCGCGCCGGTAACCCGTCCACCGTCGGTGGTCAACCGCTGCAGCGCAGTGTCGGTCCAAATCGGGATCCCAGCGCGCACAACACCGGCGAATAGTCCGGCGGCCAGAGCCTGCCCGCCCGCGACGTAACGCCGGCCGATCAGCAGCCCGCCCACGCCTTGGGCGAGGCGCTTTGCGACGGTCGGTATGCCCCTGCGCGGAACGCGGGCCATCAGGTTCATCCACCGGTAGTCGGCGGTGGTGGTGGGTATAGGGATCTTGGGCTCCATGACACCGGGCCGGAGCCGGGTTCGGTGCTCGCCGAGGATTGCGGAGTTCAGCGGCCGGCACTCGCACGTGCGACCGGCGGCGGCTCCGCCCGGCTCCTCTGGGTGGTAGTCGGAATAGTCTTTGGCCCAAGCCAACCGAATCGGGGTGGTGCGCCGCAGCATGTCGATGGCCGCAGTGACGTTTCGTAAGTAGCCGGCGGACCGTTCGGCTGGGGCACTACCGGCCACGACAGACCGCAGGTAGGTTTCGGCGCGCTGCATGGTGTCTCCGGCGCGCTTTTCCTCGAGGATCGGGGTCGCCGGTAACCACAGCGCGCCGCCCGAGCGCGCGGTGGAGCCGCCGACATAAGACGACTTCTCCACGATCAACACCCTCAGTCCGCATGCGTGTGCGGCCAATGCTGCTGCCATTCCGGTGCCGGAGCCCACGACGAGGAGGTCGACCGAGGTGTTGCGCACCGGTAGGCCGGCAGGGATGGTGGCTGGTTGAGCAGTCGTCACGAGGATGACATTAGGTCGCGGAATCGGCACCGTGACCGCTTTTCCCTACCAGCGGGACGCCCGCTGCCATTCCGAGGCCACCGGTACTGCCGACACATGGGCGGCGATCTGACCCAAGGCGAGGTCAAGGGCAACGGCGCAGGTGTTTTCCTGGTCTGTTCGGCGGTGACCGCCTCGATCGTTGACGCGGTCCATGACGGTGACTTACCGGTGGTCGATGAACGGTGGACGTAACGCCGCACAGCGCAATATCTTTCGCTCAGGCCAACTGAAAGGAACTGATCGGCGCCTCCTCCGGGTAGATGGCAGGTCCGCCCAGGTCGTAGGCGGCATTGAGCGCACCGACGAATGCTGGATCGTGCAGCGGTTCGCTCGGTATGTCGAGCTTGATTCCCCTGGTGTTGACGTCGTCGACCATGATGTCGATGGCCCGCTCGATGGTCAGGTCGTCAGAGCCTTCCATGTTCTTCTTGAGTTCGTCGTAGTCGGAAAAGACCTCGGCCGACCAGTGAACCAGGAACCGCAGTTGTTCGGTGTGGTGACGGGCAATCACTTGCTCATCGTTCTTCAGGAGCCATTGATCGCGATTGTCGGGGTCACCGCTGAAGACAGTGTCGAACGCCAGGCCAGCCGGAATCTGTTGATCCAATGGCCCGTTCGCTTCGCCACGGTGAACCATCATCTCGTTCTGCACTACCACGCCACGGTTGTTGATCGGCGGCAGAACCCGCTTAGGCGGCTGCAGCGGGCCGTCGGGCCAGTAGGTGAATCCGCTGCCGGTGTCGAGGGAGAACCAAGTGATTACCTGTGCCATCTTGATCAGGTAGTCCTGGAAGAGGCCGGATTTACCCATGACGCTGGTGAGCCAGGTCGGGGCGTTCTCGTGGCGAACACCGCGGAAGCTCGGCGAATCCAGGTGCCCCGGGTCGCGATTGGCGCACGGCCCGTTGATGTTGAACAGCATCAGTTGCGGCTTGGCGTACTCGGCTTTCCAATAGCTTTTGGCCATCTCCAGGAATCGGTCGTTATAGAAGCAGTCGTGCAGTTGCGGGTAGAGCACCGCACCGTAGTTGGCCAGATATCCGCGGAAGGTGGCGGTGAGGAACAGGTCCAGCGACGGTGTGAATCCCTCGGGGAAAGCACCGCTCATAGTGGCGATCAGCTCGTCGGCCGACGCGAAGTGTTGGGCGATGATGAGCTTCCACGGCCCTTCGGTGCGCACGACGTCAAGCAGCCGCTCACGTTGATCGTCGGTGTAGACGTCCTCGATCTCGCGGGGCGGCGCAGCTGGCCGCAATACGTCGGAAAGCTCCATCCGCCGCTCGTCGGTGAGCATCAGCTGCCTCCTTCTCTCAGTTCTACGTTGGTGTGATTGTGCTTATCGTCACTGCGCCGCGGCTGTGCCCTGTCCGGTGATCGGGACGTCGAACCGGATCGGGTTGGTGAACTTGGCTTGCAGTAGCGCCCCGATCTCGGCGATGGCCAGCCGACCGCGCGCGGTCGCATCAGACCGCATGAGAAAGCCGTGGTACATCCCGGGATAGCGAGTGACAGTGGTCTGAACGCCGGCGTCGCGCAGCCGGGCCGCGTACCGCTCGCCCCAGTCCTGTATCGGATCGCAGCCCGCGGTCACCACGATCGCCGGCGGTAGGCCAGACAGGTCGGTGGCATACGCCGGAACCAGGTAGGGGTCTCGGGGCGGCCCCAAGTCGCCGTCGACCAACGCGTGCATGTAAGCGATGTCATCGCGGGCGAGCATCGGCGTGTCGGCCAGCGAAGTTATTGACGGAGCTGACATGTCGCGGTCGAGCCCCGGATACATGAGCACTTGCGCGAAGATCTGGGGCCCGCCACCATCGCGCGCGGCCAATGCAACTGCTGCCGCCAGCGAACCACCTGCGCTGTCACCGACAACTGCGAGCCGGCCGGCGTCTAGACCGAGGCGATCGGCGTTTCGCGACGCCCACTCGGTCGCGGCGAGGGCGTCGTCGAACTGCGCGGGCGGCGGAGACTCGGGGGCCAGCCGATAGTCCACGGCCACCACCGTGGCCGCCGACGCCGACGCCAGCGCACGGGCCAGCGGTTCGAACGAGTGATTGGAGCCGATCACTAGTCCGCCGCCGTGGAAGTAAACCAGCACAGGTTGCGCGGAATCGTTTGTCGGACGGTATATCCGGGCGGGTATGGGTCCGCCGGGGCCGGGGACGGCAAGCTCGGTGATGTCCAAGATTTCAGGCATTGTGTCAGGCAGTGGCGCGGATTCGATCGCGGCACGGACGGCGGTCAAGCCTCGTTGGCGCATCGGTGGGATGTCACCGAATGAAGCAACTCGTGCCGCGGCGTCGGGATCCAGTGTGGGTGTCGTCATCTGGGCGCCGGGGGTCGTTGTGCAGCAAGGATTGTCGCCCGTTCGGTCATGGCCTCGCCAACGGACTGCTGGGTCAGCAGGTAGAACCTGCCTTCGGCGGCCTGCTCGAAGACCGTCTCGGCGGCGGCCAAGGGATCCATCGCCGCAGCCTTGATCTGCAGCATGGCGGACCGCTGCGTCTCCGCGGCACCGACATCGCCGGCGTCCGAGTCGACTCCGCCGGCCGACTCGAAGATGTTGGAGACCACCGCGCCGGGCAGCACGGCCTGCACGTGAATGTGGTCGTCGTGACCGGCGGATTGGACGTCCAGATACAGGCATTCGGTCAATGCGAGCACCGCGTGCTTACTCATGATGTAGGGCGCTTGTAAAGGAATTGCCACCACGCCACCAACCGACGACAGGTTCCACAGCCATGCTTGCTCCCGGGTGGCCATCATCTTCGGGAGAAATGCGCGCACGCCGAAAAAGACTCCGCTGACATTGATGTCGACGACGCGTTGCCAATTGGCGATCGGGGTGTCCCACAGGTAGCCGAACTGCTCGACTCCTGCGTTGTTCACCAACAGGCGCACCGGCCCGGTGTCCCGGTAGGTTCTGTCGGCGAGCTCCTGCACTGCGTCCGGATCACGGACGTCGCAAGCGATGTCCACCGCTACGCCGCCCGCCGCGTGCAGCTCGTCGCGGAGTCCGGCAATGGCGTCGGCGTCGATGTCGGCTAGTACGACGGTCATCCCCAACCGGCTGGCGTGCCGCGCTAGTCCAGCGCCGATGCCGGAGCCGGCCCCGGTTATGACGGCGACGCCGCCGGAGAAGGTTTCGCCTGCGCTCACGAACCAGCGGTGCCGTGGGCGGCGAGCTCGGAGAGCAGGACCGAGTTCTGGGTGTCCAGCACGACTTCCATATCGGTGAACACCAGGCCGGATGCTTCGCGCCGGATGCCGACGTTGACCACACCGCTCGATACCGCGAACGGGACGAAGTTGCTGATCTGGTTGACGAAGATGTAAAAGCGTGCGTGGGTGGTGTCACCGTTGGTGCCGGTGCGGTGCACATTGGTGGCGTGGTGCCGCAACGGGTATGGGCTCTGTTTGCGATGCTCGGATAGCCACTCAACGACCGCATCGCGGCCGTCCAGTGTGGGAGACATCAGTTCTTCGAATGGGCTGGCGCCCGAGTCGCTGCGAGTCACGTACCGAACGTCCTGTGAGTAACGCGCTGCCAGCTCGTCGTAGTGCGCCTCGTCGTAGTGATACCAAAAGGCGGCGATGAACTCGTGCAGCTCTGGGAGCGTGATCTCGTTGCTCATGCCGGCGAGTCAACCCCGGTGTGGTTCCGTTGACACCGCTGATGCCCGGTCAGTGGAACATTGTCAGCTGTATTCGCCTCCCGCTGAGTAGACAGACTGCTGCCTGACTTGGCTGTCTGCTTCGATACTCGACCTCATGACCGCTGCCATGGAATCGACGCCGCCCACGGGCCCGGTCCCTGCTGGCCCCGACGAGCTGCGGGAGAACCTGCGGCAGGCTGATCCGGGCGTCCTGGTGGCGGTGCTGGCTCAGCTCACCGGCGACCCGTCGGTGATCGACACATATGCGTCCAAGATCTCGCACATTCCCGATCCGCCCGAGCGGGCCGGTGTCACCGACGCCGATACGGCCGAGGCACTGGTTGACGCCGTGATCGACGCGCTGGCCAAGCCCCGGCCGGCCGATGCGGTGCCCGCCGACGACCGGGACTTATTCGCCCGGTTGCTGCCGGTGGCGCTGGGTGCGGAGGTCGACGACGAGCAAGTGGATCTGCTGCTCGAGCAAGGCGGCTTTCAGCGGGCGCGGCCAACGTTACCGCGCACGGCGCCGATCCCGGATACCGTCAAAATCGGCATTATTGGCGCAGGTATCGCAGGGCTGAGCGTCGCGCTGGCCGCCGCCGAGGAGGGGGTGTCCTACGAGATCTTCGACCGCAACGCCGAAGTCGGTGGCACCTGGCTGACCACCACCTATCCGGGTATCGGCGTCGACACACCGTCGGCGTATTACTCGCTGTCCCGTGAAGTGAATCCTGATTGGAGCAGCTACTACCCGCAAGGCGGGGAGTATGAAACATATTTGGTGTCGCTGGCAGACAAGTACAAGCTGCGCGAGCATACCCGGTTCCGTACCGAGGTCCACGCCCTGCGGTGGGACGGCGACCGCAACGAGTGGCAAATCCATTGGATCGATGCCGCACGTCGCCGGGACGTCAGCCATGCGAGCATCGTGATCACCGCTGCCGGCTACCTCAACCGCCCACACTGGCCCGACATCAGGGGACGGGAAACGTTCGCCGGCAACAGCGTTCATTCGGCCTCGTGGGATTCCTCGCTCGACCTCACCGGGAAAAAGGTGGCTATCATCGGCGCCGGCTGCACCGCCGTGCAGATCGTCGACGCATGCGTGGACCAGGTGGAACACTTGACGATTTTCCAGCGTCAGCCGCACTGGGTGGCACCACGTAAACGCCTCACCGACGAGGTCCCTGCCTATCGGCGATACCTTGGGCGGCACGTGCCGTTTTATGCAAAATGGAATCGCCTGAAATCGTATTGGGGCACGGCCGATAACAACTACCCGGTGATATTGCGGGACCCGGAGTGGGCCAAGGACCACCTGTCAATTTCAGCGGCCAACGACGTGTTACTGCAGATGTGTCTGGAGTACATCGAGCGGAGTTTCGGCAAAGACACAGAGTTGGCGAAAAAGGTCACACCGGACTTCGCGCCGTACGGCAAGCGGATCATCCGCGATCCGGGCGGCTACTACGCAGCTTTGACACGAGACCACGTCGATGTGGAGGCCAGCGAACCTGCCGAGATCAACGCGAAAGGCATTGTCACCCAGGACGGCCGGCAGATCGACCTCGACGTCATCATCTACGCCACCGGCTATCACCTCGACTTCCTGTCCACCGTCGACATCTGCGGGCGCGACGGCAAAAAGCTGGCCGAACAGTGGGGTGACAGTCCGCGTGCCTACCGGGGTGGAACTGTGCCCGGCTTCCCGAATCTGTTCACCATGTCGGCGCCGAACTACAGTCCCGGTCACGGTGCAGGCGCGAACTTCTCGATGGAGGTGCTCGCGCACTACATCATCGAATGCCTGCAGCTGATGGCGCTACGTGGCGCCACCACAATCGAAGTCACCGAGCCGGCCTACGAGCGACTATGTCGCCGCGATCGACGAGGCGATGAGCCACACGGTGTGGTGCCATACGCCGAATGCGCACACCTATTACCGGTCCGGATCGGGCCGGGTCGTGGTGGCCACACCGTATCGGTTGGTCGACCTCTGGCATCAGCATCGCGCGCCGATCGAAGAGGATTTCACGCTGAGATGAACCAATTGCTCACCGGCAAAACGGTTTTGGTCACCGGTAGCAGCCGCGGCATCGGACGCGCGATCGCCCAGCGACTGGCGGCGGAGGGCGCTACTGTCGCGGTCACGGCACGCGCCCACCAGGCGTCGCCGTCCTCTCGGGCCGGGGTCACGTCAGTGATACCGGGAACGATCGACGAAACCATCGCCCTGATCGAGGGCGCCGGCGGATCGGCGTTCGGGCTCACCGCGGACCTGGAAGACGCCGCGGCGCGCGATGGCCTCATCGACGCGGTGCTGGACCGCACCGGCCGCATCGACATCCTGGTCAACAACGCGGGTTTCGCCGATTACGCGCTGATCGAGAACATGTCAATGGAGACCTTCGACCGGACTGTCGAGCACTATCTGCGGACGCCGTTCGTCCTGACCAAGGCGGCGATGCCACATATGCGCAACCAGGGTGGCGGGTGGATCGTCAACATCGGTTCGGTCACCGGTGTCGCCCCGGTGCGGCCGTACCGTGACTACAACAAGACTTCAGGCGACGTGATCTACGCGTCGTGCAAAGCCGCGCTGCACCGCTTCACCCAGGGCGTGGCCGCCGAACTGCTCGATGCGAATATCGCCGTGAATTGCGTCGGCCCGTCGACGGCCGTTCGCACGCCGGGCGCGTCGCCGCTTATTCCGGAGACGTTCTTCACCGAGCCGGTCGAGTATCTGGCCGAGACCGTGCTCGCGATGTGCCATCTGCCTGCTGCCGAACGCACCGGCCTGGTGGCGTTCAGCCTGCACTACCCGTGGTCGCAGCGGCTGCCGGTGTACAGCCTCGACGGAAAGTCGCAGCTGCCACCACTGGAACCGCCGGCCGCCGCGAATCCGAACATCCACGCCGCCGGCGTCTGACTGCAGGTCAAGTCAAGATCGCCGTGTCGCAGTGACAGAAGCTGTGGCACACCCGATCCCGGATGATCACGTCGGGGCATTCGGGGTCGAACCAGCGATCCACCACCGCCCAGTGGATCGGGTGCATCAGGTAGGGGCCCATCAGCCCGTCGACATCGCTGAACTCCTGCTCGAACACGTGCGTCCACTGGGACGCTCCGATCGCGTCGTCGACACGGCTCAGCTGCCATGCCTTGATGGCGGATATCTGGCGGGGCATCGAGGACAGTTCGTCTTCGAATCGTGCAACGGTGCCCGCGTCGGTATCGGGCACCACCCGCAACAACAGGGCGCGATACACGGTGCACGAGCCGCTGCCGCTGCGCGTCGGGGTCCCCGGATAAGTGGCGCCGCTGACCCGGGCGATCGCTGAATCCTGCAGAGCAGCACTGAAATCGCCTGCAGCTGAGAGCCATTGACTTCTGGAATTGAACCTTAAATGGACGAGAATGTCACCGCCATTGCGCGACCCCGGCAGCGTCGGCTCGACGACGCGGTGGTGTGCGTGGGTCGCTTCGGCTCCCGAACGCACAGATGCCAGCACGCGTTCGCGATCTTCTTCGGCGACGTCGAGGAGTCTGGTGACGCTATACATCGCAGAGCCCGTCAACGTCGTCGGCTGCGGCGGCGCACGACCGGGACCGCTCCGCAACCAGTTCGCTGATCCGCGACCACCATTCGCCGAGTGCCGGGTCCGGCCGCCCCTTCCACGTCATCTCCCACCATGCCTGGACGCTGGGCAGTGTCCAGCTGATGGTGACGGTATTTGAGAGATCTTCAGACCAGATCGGCGGACTGACGAGGACGTCATGCAAGGTCATCCCGCGGCAGCGGGCACCGGGTGCGTACTCGGCGAGGTAGATGTCGACGAATGCTCTGGCGCATCCCGGCTTGGTCACCACCCGGTCGATGACGAATACCCGACCGTCAGCCATGGCCCGACCGTAGACATGCACGTGCACCTCGAGCGAGTGCGATCCCGGCCATCGGGAGATTTCAGCGAAGCAGTTGGGCCAGCTGCAGGCACACCTGCCGTCGGGCGTCTTGCGCGACGTCGAGCATCGGCATCGTCATGAACCCGTGGATGCCCCCTTCGAAGAGACAAGGCACCGTAACTACACCCGCCGCCGCCAGCGCGTCGGTGTATGCGATGCCCTCATCGCGGAGTGGATCGTGCCCGGCGACGACGACGATCGCCGGCGGCAGTCCCGCCAGGTTCGCGCCCAGCGGGGAGGCATACGGATGTTCCCGATCCGCAGGCGCCGGCACGTACTGGTCCCAATACCACTGCAATGCCGGCTTCGGGTTGTAGAAACCCTTGCCGAACAAGCGATAGGACTCGGTGTCGAAGTCGGCTGCGATCACCGGATAGATCAGCAGCTGACCCGCAATGGGGGGACTGCCGCGATCGCGCGCCATTACGGCGGTAACGGCGGCGAGGTTACCTCCCGCGCTATCGCCACCCACCACAATGCGCCGGGCATCGCCGCCCACGGCGTCCGCGTTGTCTAACGCCCATTGGGCGGCGGTGTAGACGTCCTCAGCCGCAGCAGGCCATTGATGCTCCGGCGCCAACCGATATGCCGCCGAAATAACAACGGCTGGAATACGATTGGCGACATTGCGGCACAACTCGTCGTGGCTGTCGAGGTCGCAGAACACAAACCCACCGCCGTGTGCATACACCAGTACCGGAAGGTGTTCGCCGTCGGGTCGGTAGATCCGTATCGGAATATCGCCGCCGGGGCCCGGGATGGTTTGATCCCACACCTGGGCAACGGGCTCGGGTTTGGCCGGCGGGACGAATCGGGAGCGGATGGTCGACCTTGCCTGCGCCCCGGTCATGGTGTGGACTGGCGGGAAGCCGCTGTCGAACGCCTCGATCAGCGGGGCGATCTGCGGGTCGAGGTTCACGCGTACTGCAAGGCGGGTCGCGATTCGACGACGGGACGCCGCGGCAGCAATGGGCGCAGTGGCTGTAAAGTCGGCGCTACCCGCTGTGGGCCGTCCTCGACGTTGCGCCAGATGGCCATCGCAGTCATGCGCACCGGCGCAACCAGCCGTTGGTCGAACATCATGCGATTCATCGGACCGCACACCGAGACTGCAGCAACCGCCTCGCCGGGGCCGCCGATTGGCGCTGCGACGCAACCGAATCCGAGCTGCGACTCCTCGCGCTCGAACGCGACACCGTGGCCGCGTACCTTGGCTAGTTCGCCTGCCAGTTGGGAGCTGCTGGAGATCGAGTACTTAGTTTTGCGGACCTGCAAATTCACCTCGGCGTCCTCGTTGTTGTAGGCCAGGATCGCCTTTCCGACGGCGGTGCAGTGTGCGGGCTGGCGAGCCCCGACACGGGTAGGGATCGCGCCAGTCATCCGGTCGCCGACCTTCTCGAGATAGACGACGTCGGGTCCGTCCAAAACCGCGAGGTGTACGACGAGCCCTGTTGCACGGTGCAATTCGCCCAGCAGCGGGGCAGCGGCGCGCACCAGACGATCCTGGTGCACGGCCAGCGAGCCCAGCTCCACCAGACGCATGCCGAGCTCATAGTCGCGACCGCTGCGGCGCAGCCAGCGCAGCTGGACCAGTCGGTCGAGCATCCGGTGCGCCGAGGAGCGCGGCAGGCCGGTACGACGGACGATCTGGGCCAGCGTCAGCCGCCCGGGTCCCTCGAATGCATCGAGGACCAGCGAGATGCGATCGATCACGGCGGTGGGGGTAGCTGGTTCGACGATCGCGACGGCTTTCATGCTCCCTGACATCGGCTTCTCCAGGACCCCTTCGTGACTGAACGGCATATGACTATTAGTAATAAACCACACTTGCGGGCCCATTGTCACTAGGCACGCGAAAACTCCGTGCCCGTACGGTCTGGCGACGCGGGAGCGCAGTTCAGCTCTTGGCAGCCGAGCATCCCGCACGACGGCCGTAGAAACTGCCGTCACCAAGGGAGACGCCGCTGGCGTAACCCCACGCAGCCAACCCGGCGGTCGAACGGCCGGCGGCGAAGAGCCCGGGGATCGGCTCGCCGCTGACATGCAGCACCTCGGAATCCAACGTGGTTGCAAGGCCGCCCAAGGTGAAGCCGCCAGTGCTCTCCCGTAGGTCGACGGCGCCGACCGGAGAGCCGATCGGCTTGCACCACTCCGGTTTCTTGTGCAGCAGCGGATCTTCGCCGCGCGCGGCGCCCTCGTTGTAGGCGGCGATGGTCGCCTGCAGGGAACCGGGTGCCAGCGCCATGTCGCGTTCGAGGTCGGCAGCGGTGTCGGCTACCCAGGTCGCCGGTCGCAGCATGAGCTTCGGTGACCACGAGTTCATCGCCTCCTCCTGCGCATCGCCGTCGATGATCAGGTAGGCAGTGTTGTCCTGTTGGTACAGGGTGAGTTGACCGATCCGGCCCGGGTAGGTGTCCTCGGGGACGTAGCGCTGGCCGCGGCCGTTGACCAGGATGCCGCGTACCAACTGCTGGGGGTCGATGAAGATCGCCACCTCGGTGGCATCCATGTGGGCGAGGTCAGCGCCGAGCGCCTGGGCCATCCGGATCGCCTGTCCGTCGTGCTGTTCGATCGACGCGGCCGGGCGCCCGGCGATGCGTGGGGCGAACCGCGCCACCATCGCGTCGTTGTAAGCGAAGCTGCCGGTCGCCAACACCACGGCGCGGCGCGCCCGGACCGTCATGTCCCTGCCGTACATGCGGGCGCACACGCCGACGACCCGGCCGTCGGATTCAACGACCAGGCGCTGAACCCGCACGTCGTAAAGCGCCCGAGCGCCGGCCGAGGTGGCCGCCTCGACGAGGGGCTTCATCAGCATGTAGCCCGCACTCGCTTCGCCCTGCTTCTTGTTCTGCATTTGCGGGACATGCCCCCGCGGGGCCGGCGTGGCAACGGTATTGAACGGGTAGGCATTCTCGCCGCCGCTGTACATCAGCCCCTGGTCGCCCATCGGTTCCCAGCCGGGTTCGGAGAAGAACTCCGCTTTGAACGGCACGCCGCACCCGACGAGCCAGTCGAAATGCGCGACGCTGCCGCTGCAGTAGTCGGCGATCCGCTTCTCGTCAGCTCCGGGCCCCATCGCGACATTGAGGAACGCCGCCATATTGTCCACGGAATCGCTGAAACCACAGGCTTTTTGCAGCGCCGTGCCACCGCCGAGGTAGATGAAGCCACCTGCCATCGCCGCGGCGCCGCCCCAGGACCCGGTGCGTTCGAGGACCAGGACATCGGCGCCGGAGCGGGCTGCTTCCACCGCCGCGGCGGCACCGGCAACTCCGTAGCCGGCGATGACGACGTCGGCCTCATGGTCCCAAGACGTGATCGATCGGGCCTGGACCGGTGTGACGTCGGTGTCGGGAGTCATAGCCGCATTGCCGCCGGCATCTCACCGACCCACTGGTGGCCCCAATAGCTGTCGGCCGTAATTTCCTCTGCGGTGTAATAGGTTTCGTCAACACGCATACCGTCGGTGCCGAATTCGATGTCCCAGTCACCGGGTGCGCGGACATAGAACGACACCATCTTGTCATTGGTATGGCGTCCGAGAGTGGAGGACAACTGGAAGCCCTCGGCGCTCACCCGGTCCAGTGCCTGACCTACGGCGTCGAGAGTGTCGACCTCTACCATGATATGGACCAAGCGCGGGTCACGCTGGTGTGCGGCCGGGACGATCGCCATGCTGTGGTGTCGCTCGTTGATCCCGAGGAACCGAACCCGCACGAGGCCAAACTCTTTCGGGAGCGGTACCCGAAACGCGCCGCGGGAACGGAAACCCAATACTTCGGTGTAGAAGTCGAACAGCGCGTTGGGATCGGTGGCAGGTACGACGACATGGCCCATGCCCTGATCGCCGGTGACGAATTTTGCACCGAACGGGGTGATCACCGGGCTGTGGTCAAGAACCGCACCGTGGAACACCTCGAGTGTGGTGCCGGCCGGATCCTCGAACGTGATCACCTCTTCTACCCGGCGGGCTTCGGCTTCTTCGGTGGACAGCTGTTTGAAGGGCACCCCGGCACCGTCGAGGGTTGCCTTGATCCGCTGCAGTGCGGGGTGATCGCGCACTTCCCAGCCCACGGTGAGAACCCGGTCGGTCTCACCGGGCACCACGATCAACCGGGCCGCCCGCTCGTCCATCCGCAGATACAGCGCCGAGGCGTCCGGTCCCTTACCTTCAGCGAAGCCCAGGACACCGAACGCGAACTGCCGCCAGCGCTCAATGTCATTGGTCGAAATGGTGATGTAGCCAAGGCTTTTCAAGTCAGACACAACAGCTGCTCCTAGATTAGATCAGGGCCCTCAGCGGACCTTCCGGCGGCTCGACCCCGAGCGAACTCAGTGCCGACGCGTGGTAGGTGGTACCGGGGACGTGGATGGCATGCATTTGTCCGACATGCACGTCGCGCCAATACCGCTGCAGCGGCTTGTCCATCCGCGCGGCATTCCCGCCCGAGCGGGCGAAGATCTCGTCAACCGCCGATACCGCCCGCCACACTGCCCGAACCTGGGTACGGCGACCAGCCGCCCGGTCTGCGAACGACACCTCACCGCCCGACGCCACGATCTCGTAGATGCGGTCGGCGTTGGCCAGCAGCTCCTGGCGGGCGGCATTGATGTCGGCCGCGGCCTCGCCGATGGCGTACATGACATACGGGTCGTCCTTGATCGCGGTTCCGGTGGCGCCGACGCGCTCCCGTTGGTAGTCCAGGTGCGCGGCGAGCGCTCCCTCAGCGATGCCGATGGTCGCCGCCGAAATGCCCAGCGGGAACATCGTCGACCACGGCATCAGATACAACGGCTCGGTCATGCCGGCCTCACGCTGAGCGGTGCCGTCCATCACCTTCGTCGCATCCATCGTCCGGTAGGCCGGAACAAACGCTTCCTTGACGACGACGTCCTTGGAGCCCGTGCCGCGCAGCCCCACCACGTTCCACGAGTCCTCGACGATCTCGTAATCCTTGCGGGGCAGAATCATGTGCAGCATTTGCGGCGGCATCACCGGTACGCCGTTGGTGTCTCCGAGCATCGCGCCCAGGATGATCCAGTCGCAGTGGTCGGTGCCCGAGCTGAACTGCCAGCGCCCGTTGAAGATATAGCCGCCGTCGACGGGCTTGGCCACGCCCTGCGGCGCATACGGCGAGGCCATCCAGGTGTCCACGTCGTCGGCCCAAACTTCGGCCGGCACTTTCGGATCCGCATATGCCAACTGATAGGGGTGAACCCCGACCACGCCGACGATCCAGCCGGCCGCCGGGTCCAGCGCTGCTGTGGCCATCACGGTCTCGGCGAACTCGCGCGGGTGAACTTCATACCCTTGGTAACTCTTGGGCTGTAACAGCCGGATCAGGCCGGCCGCCTTCATGGCTTTGACGCTGTCGTCGGTGAGCCGTCCGATTCGCTCGGCTTCCGCGGCCTGGTCGCGCAACTGGTCCGCCATAGCCATTACCCGGTCGATTACCAGCTCGGTCATCTTTTTCGTCCTTAATTGTGGGGGCCTGGTAATGGTCTACCGCAGTCGATGCCGGACCGAAGGCGATCCCGGTGAGTGGACGAAAATGCGATCGCCACTCGATATGTGCGGGGAGCGCAGCGTCCGGTGACCGGGAAAGCTGACCGGACTCCCCGGAATAGCGCGTAGCTTGCGAAGGTGTGAGCAACGCTCCAGAGCTGAACGGACCTGCCCTCGACGCCGTTGTCGTCGGAGCCGGCTTTTCGGGTTTATATGCACTGCACAAATTGCGTTCCCAGGGACTGTCGGTGTGCGTGTTCGAGGCGGCCCCCGACGTCGGCGGCACCTGGTATTACAACCGGTACCCCGGCGCACGGTGCGATGTGGAAAGCGTTGACTACTGCTACTCGTTCTCCGAGGAGTTGCAGCAGGAATGGACGTGGGCCGAGAAGTACGCGACGCAGGCCGAGATACTGCGGTACATCAACCACGTCGCCGACAGGTTCGACCTTCGTCGTGACATCCGGCTGAACACCAGGGTGATCTCGGCCGTCCTCGACGAGCAGGCGTTGACCTGGACGGTTACCACCGACACCGGCGAGGTCGTCACTGCCCGGTTCTGCCTGATGGCGACCGGCGCGCTGTCGGCTGCGATGACACCGGACATCCAGGGCCTGACGACCTTTGGTGGCGAGGTCTACCACACTGCTCATTGGCCCCACGACCCCGTGGACTTCACCGGAAAGCGGGTCGCTGTGATCGGCACCGGATCCTCCGGCATCCAGACCGTGCCGGTCGTCGCGGAGCAGGCCGACCACCTCTTCGTGTTCCAACGCACGCCCAACTACAGCGTCCCGGCCCGAAATGAGCCATTGTCCGCCGAGCAAATTGCCGAGGTGAAGGCGACCTACGACGAGCGGCGACGGCTTTCCTGGCGGAGCGGCGGTGGCTCGCCGTACCTCGGCACCACCAGATTGACGATGGAGGTCAGTCCCGAAGAGCGTCGTGCCGCATTCGAAAAGCGTTGGCAGCTCGGTGGTGTGCTGTTCAGCAAGACCTTCCCGGATCAGATGATCGACGCGACGGCTAACGAAGAGGCTAAAAAGTTCTACGAGGAGAAGGTTCGCGCCATCATCGACGACCCGCAGATTGCCGACTTGCTGATCCCGGCCGATCACCCCATTGGAACGAAGCGAATCTGCACCGACAGCAACTACTTTGAGGCGTTTAATCAGCCGAACGTAAGTCTGGTCAGCGTCCGCAAGACTCCGATCGAATCGATTGATGCCAACGGGATCAACACCACAGAAGCGCATTACGCTGTCGATACCATAGTATTTGCAACCGGTTTCGACGCCATGACTGGGGCGTTGGCCAAGATCGACATCGTCGGGCGGGGCGGCGAAGTGCTCCGCGACAACTGGAAGAACGGTCCGCGCACCTATCTCGGCCTGGGCGTAGATAGGTTCCCAAACCTGTTCATCGTCTCGGGTCCGGGTGCCCCCGCGGTGCTGGCCAACATGGTTCTACATGCCGAGGCACAAGTGAACTGGATTGGCGACTGCATCAGCTACCTCGATGACCATGGGTATACCGCTATCGAGGCCAGTTCGGACGCGGTGGATGAATGGGTCACCGAGTGTATCCGCCGAGCCGAGTCGACGTTGTTCACCAAGGCCAACTCTTGGTACATGGGTGCCAATGTCCCCGGCAAGCCGCGAGTATTCATGTTGTTCGTCGGCGGGTTCGGGGTCTACAACGACATATGCGCCGAGGTCGCCGCCGCCGGCTACAAGGGATTCGTCTTGGTAAAGGGCCCGTGATAGAAAGCCGTTGCAATGGAACATAATTCAGGACAGCTTTCCGGCAAGGTCGCCATCATCAGCGGCGGCGCGGGTGGGCTCGGCGCGGCGTTCACGCGCCACATCGTCGCTCGCGGCGGCAGCGTGGTGCTCGCTGATCTACTCGATGACGACGGCAGGCAGCTGGCCGGGGAACTCGGCGCGCAGGCGCGTTACACCCATCTCGACGTCACCGACCCCGAGCAGTGGTCAGCCGCGGTGCAGTTCACCCTGACCGAGTTCGGCACGCTCAACGGCCTGGTGAACAACGCCGGAGTGTCGACCGGTCAGTACATCGAGCACGAGCCGGTCGCGCACTTCCGGATGGTCTTGGAGGTGAATCTGGTCGGCGTGTTCAACGGTCTGCAGGCGGTTATCGGGCCGATGCGCTCGGCGGGCGGCGGATCGATCGTCAACATCTCCTCTGCGGCAGGTTTGTTCGGTCTGGCATTCACCGCCGGCTACGGCGCCTCGAAGTGGGGGGTGCGCGGGCTGTCGAAGATCGCTGCGGTCGAACTGGGCGCCGATCGTATCCGGGTCAATTCAGTGCACCCCGGCGTGACCTACACCCCGATGACCGCGAATGTCGGCATCGAGGTGGGCGAAGGCAACTATCCAAATACGCCGATGGGACGGGTCGCGGTGGCCCAGGAGATCGCCGGCGCCGTGGGCTATCTGTTGTCCGACGACGCCGCCTATGTCACCGGCGCCGAAATCGCGGTGGACGGCGGGTGGACCGCCGGGCCGACTCTGAAATACGTTTTGGGGCAGTGAGACCAGACAGGAGTACAGATGAAGCGACTAGAACGCAACCGGATCCTGGTAACCGGCGCAGCCTCCGGTATCGGGCAGGCCACCGCGCTACGCCTGCTGGACGAAGGTGCCGCGGTCGTCGCCGCCGACGTCGCCGCTGACGGGTTGGACAAGACCCGTGCCCGCGCCGGCGAGATCGGGGCCGGTGACCGGCTGACCACGTTGGAGATGAATGTCGGCGACGAAAAGTCGGTGGTCGACGGTGTGCGCTCGGCGGTGGGTACGTTGGGCGGCCTGGATTCGTTGGTCAACGCTGCCGGCATCCTGCGCGCCGCACACACCGAGCAGACGAGCTTGGATCAGTGGAACCAGATCATCGGGATCAACCTGACCGGGACTTTCCTGGTGGTGCGCGAGGCGCTGCCGACGCTGTTGCAAAATTCCCGCAGCGCGATCGTCAATTTCAGTTCAACATCGGCGTCGTTCGCCCATCCCTACATGGCCGCCTACGCGGCCAGCAAGGGCGGGGTTCAGTCCTTCACCCATGCGCTGGCGCTCGAGTACGCGAGTAAAGGACTGCGTGCGGTGTGCGTGGCACCAGGAAGTATCAAGTCCGGAATCACCGACGCCACAGCCGGATACATCCCTGCCGACGCGGACTGGACGCTGTTCACCCGGCTCATGCCGATTCTGCCGACCACGCTGGAGTCCAGTGGCGCTGGGATGGGCGATCCAGCGGCCGTGGCCGGCGTCATCGCCATGCTGGTGTCCGACGACGGCGCGTTCATCACCGGCACCGAAATCCGGGTGGACGGCGGAACACACGCATGACGCGCCGACGACGATGCAGAGCGAAGCGATGAGGAGGAGCGGCGCCGACGGCCCAGCCAGCGTGACCTACGAGGATACGTTGCGTGAAATCACCACCGACGCAGGGGTTCTGCGCTATCACGAGGCGGGCTTGATCGACACGGGACCGCCGTTGGTGCTGCTGCACGGTTCCGGGCCAGGCGTGACGGGATGGCGCAACTTCCGCGGCGTGCTGGGCGCGTTCGCCGAATTCTTTCGATGCCTGATTCTGGAGTTTCCCGGCTTCGGCGTCAGCGACGACTTCGGCGGTCACCCGATGATCACCGCGTTGGATGCGTTGGTGCGCTTCGTCGATGCGCTCGGCTTGGAAACCGTCGACATCGTCGGCAATTCGATGGGCGGCGGTGTCGGCATCAACTACGCGATCACTCATCCTGAGCGGGTGCGTCGGCTGGTGACCATCGGCGGCATCGGGCGCAACATCCTGACGCCGGGACCGCCGGAAGGCATTCGGCTGCTGCAGGAGTTCACCGACGAGCCCACCCGGGAGCGGTTGGTGCGTTGGCTGCATTCGATGGTCTACGACCCGGCGACGGTCACCGAGGAGCTGATCGAGGAGCGGTGGGCTCACGCCACCGATCCGCAGACGCTGGCCGGCGCGCGGCGGATGTACAGCAGCGAAGCCTTCGCGCAGCTGACCAAGGCCATGGACTCGTCGAAGGGGCCGCAGCCGTGGGCGATGATGCACCGGGTGAAGGCGCCGACGCTGATCACCTGGGGCCGCGACGACCGCGTCAGCCCGCTGGATATGGCGTTGATCCCGATGCGCACCATTCCCAACGCCGAATTACACGTGTTCCCCAACTGCGGTCACTGGGCGATGATCGAGGCGAAAGAGGCCTTCGAGAGCGCCGTGCTGGCGTTCTTGTTGCGGAAGGATCCGGCCGAACTCAGTTGACGCAGGGCACGCCGCCACCGTCGATCGGTGCACCCTGATCAGGTGTCGGCTCGGTGGTGTCGGTGTCTGTGCTTGATTGGTGGTAGCCGTAACTGCCGGAAAGACTTGAAGCCGAGGGGGATTCGTCGCTTGAAGTCGAAGGGGATTCGTCCTGGGACGGCACGGAGTAGTTGTCGTCGATGATGACTTCGACGTGGCCGAACTGCAGCGTGCGATTCGGCTTGTCCGGCGCATCGATACCCAGCAGCGATGCCACGCTGCGTGCGTCGGTCTCGGCGCCGGGGCCGTACTCGATCGTGGTGGCGGTGGGTTCGCCGCGCACGCGGTCGCGTATCGCACCGGTGGTGTAGCCGTCTTTCTTCAGCGTGCGCGCTAGCTGGTTGGCGAGCCCGCTGGTGTTGCTGGCATTGATCACGTCGACCACAGTCGACGGGCTCGGCTCGGTGGAGGAGGGCACCGTCGTGGCCGCCGAGGAGTCGCCGAACGCGGCGGTCACCTCGTCCTTGATCGCGGCGGGGTCGATGATGTTGACGTCCTGACCGTTGATGTTGTCGTAGCGCACCACGGGCAGGGTTCGATATTGGATCCCACTGCCGGCCAGCGCGCCCATCCGGCGGAACTGGTCTTCATCCCAGCCCGACGACAGCACGACGTCTTTGCGCGCCACCGTCATCAAGCTTTTGAGCTTGCCGAGATTGGTGAACGTGCCCGAGTTCTGCAGTTGGCGCATGACCGACGACAGGAACGCCTGCTGACGGTGGGTGCGGTCCAGATCACCGTTTTCCAGGCCGTGCCGCTGGCGCACGAATGCCAGTGCTTGCTCAGCGTCCAGTGTCTGCCGTCCGGCCGGGAAGTCGGCCCCGGAATACGAGTCGTACACGGCGTGCTTCAGGCACACATCGATGCCGCCCAGGCTCTGGGCCAGGTCGTAGAAACCGGCCAGATTGACCTCGGCGAACAGGTCGATAGGCACCCCGGTGAGGTTCCGCACCGCTTTCAACGTCGCCGCGCGGCCGGCTTCGCGGCCCTTCGTTTCCAGTTCCTTTTGGTCGCTCACACCTTTGTTGATGAGTTTCTGCTCGACGTACTGCTTGGTGAGCCCGTAGGCCTCTTTGATCTTGATGTGGTTGTAGCCGGGTACGCCGGAGAACTTCACCCAGTCGTCCCGGGGGATCGAGAACGCGGTCACCCGGTCGTCGGCGCTGACGTGCGCGAGGATCAGCGTGTTGGTGTTGTAGCCGCCATCGTCGGAGTCACCGGCATGCAGGTGTTTGAGCAACGCCCACGGCAGGTCGTTACCGTCCTGGTCCTTCCGGGAGTCGAGGCCGATGAGCAGGATGTTCATCGCGCCGTTGCTGGATTTCGGATCGTTGGAACCGAGGGCCTGCGAAACCGTGATCCCGCCCAGCATGCCGTGCGCCATCCAATATGCCGACCCGGTCGCCGACACCAAGAAGAGCGCCACCAGCGTCCAGAAGGCATGCGCGATCGATCGGCGCCGGGTCGCTACCCGCGACGCGCGATGGCGGTGCTTAGCGCTGGATCGCTGTGGGTTTCCCACACAACCTCGACTGTCTAGGGGATGCCGCGCGTTCCCCCTGGTTGCAGTTTGCGCGGGCTACGTTTAGTGCTTGGCATCTAGTATGCGGCAGGTTGCTGTGCAGCGCGTTGTGAGCCAACTAACGAACTCCAGCCTACAAGACGCCACGATAATGCCCACTACCTGCGCAAACGTATCGTCGCAGCTCAACTTTTCCGCTGACGAGCAGCTGCTAGTTGTGACCAAATCGTGGTCTTGATCGGCTGGTTACAGCTCCAGCACCGTCCCGTCGGTAGCTGAAACTGCGCCGGCGAACTGTGCCTGCGCGGCGGCCGCGGTGCGTTCAGGCACGCCGGGAACGGGGTGGTTATGCGTGAGCAGCAGGCGTGAGACGCCGGCCTGCACGGCGATGATGCCGGCCTCGTCACCGGAGGTGTGGCCGCGCTCGGCGTCGACCGGCTCCCACGCCTCGTGCAGCAGCGTGGACACACCTGCTGTGTGGCGGATGGTCTCCGGGTCGAATTCGGTGTCGGTGCAATAGGCGAAAAGGTCCCCGACCCGCAACCCCGCGGAGGGCAGGGTGTGCCGGGTCTGCTCCCACGTCACAACCTGGTGACCGGCGAAGCTCAAGGAGTCCCGACCCAGTTCGTCCCAGCGTGCAGACGGCACCGGCGAGGCGGTCTGCAACGGCGAGGCGAGCAGTTGATCCTCCACGATCGAGCGGGTGGGCCGGCCGTAGGACTGCGAGCCCGGGCCGGCGATTGTCAGTTGCCGTTCGCCCAAGCCGCGCGTGCTGAGGAAGCCGAGACCCGTCACGTGATCGAGGTGGAAGTGGCTGAGCACCACCGTCACCGTCTCGATGCCGGCCAGCAGAGCAGGGTTGATGTGCAACGCACCCAGACCGGTTCCGGCGTCGAGCACCAGAGCTTCGGTGCCGGAGGTGACCAGGTAGCAGCTCGTCTGCCGGGAGCGGGTGGGAATCCATCCACCGCTACCGAGCACCGTCAGTTTCATGGCTAGAGAACTTACGGCCAGCGCGGCCGATGCTTAAGACATCGACCGCTTGAGTGCGGCTACGGTCTCGAGATCGGTAAGTGCCGCGACGCCGCGTTTCACGCCTTCCAACGCGATGCTCTCGTGCTGCATGCCGCCCATCCCGGCGGTGATCAGCGGTGCGACGTACGCATAGAGCGCGCCTTGTCGATAGCGCAGCCACAGCTCGTCCGTATCGAGCTCAGGACCACCTGCTCTGGCCAGGGCCTGCCGGTAGGTGGCGAGAAGGTCGCGTTCGCAAGCCCGGCGGTCGGCGGTGGTCATGCTGGTGATCAGCGTGTACGCCAATTCCCGGCCGGGGTGCCCGCGTCGGACCGCCTGCCAGTCGAGCAACCCTGCTTCGCCGTTGCGGAAGTAGACGTTGCCCGGGTGCGCGTCGCCGTGCATCACCGTATTCGGCGGTGTGTCAATCACTTTCGCGACCGCGCGATAGTTGTCGATGATGAAGCGACCGTGTTCGACAGGGATGGAGGTTCGCTCGGCCAGTCGGCGCGCCGAAGTGTTCATCAGTGAACCGGTGAGCAGCGAGGTGTGGTCGCCCGACGCGGAGTAAACCCAACCCGGCGGACGCTCCCAGAACGTCGCGTGCAGTTGGGCCAGCAGCTCGACGACCCTGCTCGCCCGGTCCTTGTCGAGCGGATGCAGGGTGTCTGGGAACTCGCACGAGTTGACCGCAAGGTCTTCGAGTACCAACACATAGCGACCGGTCAGCGGGTCGAACGCCGCCCCGTACGCGGCAGGCACGCCGGTGATTTGGCGGGACAGCTCGCGGTAGAACAGCACCTCGGTCTGTGCCAGCCGGCCCAGTTCGCCCATCAGCCGAGTGGCGACGGTTCTGGCCGGCATTTTGACGAAGACCGACGCCGGAACGTCGTCGCCGGTCAGTGCCAGGCGAGCGCGGGACGACGTCCCGGCATCGCCGCCAATCACCGACACCGAGGTCACCCGGCGCCCCATGAGTTTCGAGAGCGATTGCGGGTCAAGCCCGCTGATCGTTCGTGGCAGCGACCTCGTCCGGCCGAGGAGGGCATCGGTTGCCACCCGCTGCATTCCACGACCCAGATGTGCGGTCAAGCCGAGAGCCGGCACTACCCTTCCACCCACAGACGCATCTTTACAAAGAGTTGCATTTCTGTAAAGTTTCGCCGAAGTCGCACAACGAAGATTGCCAAGAGGTCAAATGAGGGATGGCCGTAGCCGGCGCTGAGATTCGGGGTGGGATGTGAAGCGGCTCAACGGTGTGGACGCCTTGATGCTCTACACCGAGACACCTGAGATCCACATGCACACGCTTAAGATCGGCGTGCTCGATGTGTCCGGTGTAGAAGGCGGATTCAGCTTCGAGTTGTTCCGGCAGATCGCCTATCCACGGCTTCTGGCGTTGGCGCCGCTTCGCTTCCAGCTGGTGGACATCCCGTTCAAGCTGCATCACCCGATGTGGGTGCGCAACGCCGACATCGACCTGGACTATCACCTGCGCCGGGCCCGGGTGCGCGCGCCGGGCGGCCGTCGCGAACTCGACCAGTTGATCGGCGAGATCGCCAGTACACCGTTGGACCGCAGTCGGCCGCTGTGGGAGATGTATGTTGCCGACGGACTGGCCGACAACCGGATCGCGATCATCCACAAGGTCCACCACGTGCTGGCTGACGGCGTCGCATCGGCCAACCAGATGGCGATGGCCATCCAGTCGTACCAACCCACACCGGCCGAGGTGGCGGGCTCTGCTAGTCGTCCGCTCACCAGCGCGGATCTGCTGCGGGCGGCCGCCCGCGACCACGTGGGTCTGATCCGCAAATTGCCTCGGCTGATGCGGGAGACAGTCACCGGGGTGGCGCGGGTACGGCGCCGGTCCAAAGAACGTGGCGCGCATCCCGAGCTGGCCCGCAACTTCGCCCCGCCGCAGTGCTTCATCAACCACCGCGTGACGTCCGGGCGGCGGTTTGCCACCGCGCCGCTGGCGCTGTCCGATGTCAAGGAGACCGCCAAACACCTCGAGGTGACGCTCAACGACGTCGTGCTGGCGACGGCCGCCGGCGCGTTGCGTCGACTGCTGCTGCGCTACGACGGGCACGCCGACGCACCGCTGATTGCCGGTGTGCCGGTCAGTTACAACACCTCCCCGGACCGCCTCGACGGCAACGAGTTCACCTATATGACGCCGTCGCTACCGGTTCACATCGACGACCCACTGCAGCGGGTGGAGCTGACCGCGGTGGCAACCAAGGTCGCCAAAGAGAACCACCAGTTGCTCGGGCCGACGTTGCTGCCGGCTTGGCTGTCCTACCTTCCACCGGCGCTGGCGCCGCGGTTTTTTCGAACGCAGGCCCGACGTATCGAGTCGGCCAGCGTGATGAACTTGACCATCTCCAACGTGCCCGGCCCACGCGAACGCGGTCATATCGAGGGCGCGACGGTCACCGAGATCTACTCCGTCGGGCCGGTGGTGGTGGGCAGTGGGCTGAACATCACGGTGTGGAGCTACGTCGATCAACTGGCCATCTCGGTGTTGACCGACGATCGCACGCTGGTCGATCCGCACGAAGCGACGGACGCCATGATCGATGCTTTCACTGAAATCCGAAGAGCCGCAGGGCTTTCCGATCAGCTTCGGCCGCTGGGTGCGGCCCTTCCGCTGGCCGCGGCGGCTAGCTGACTCCGTACTCGGCAATCGACGCTGACGGACATCGCCGTTGCCCTGTCGCGGTCGGTGACTTGCGCCGATAATTCAGGGCTGTAATGACATAGTCAGCAGTTCTTCCTGCGAGGTGGTGGACGTGGGGCTTGGGAAGATTAGTCGAGCAGTTGAGTGCGGCCTGACCTGCAGCCCGCATAAGCCGTGACGTTAACGGTGGCCGATATTGATCGGTGGAGCGCCGAAGCGGTGCGCGCAGTGTTCCATGCGGCCAACGCGCGCGGGCAGGCCACCTTGGACGCGTCCCGTGAACTGAGCACCTTGGCGGTGTTCGACACCTGGGAGGGCGCAACCGCCGAAGCGAGGCGGCACACCAATGCCTCGATACGCCAAGACCTCGACGCCCACGGCAATGAGTCACTGGCGGTTGCCAGGGCTGCCCGCAAAGCGGCCGATGACGTCGAGCATGTGCAGTCCGAGCTGCGTGCGTTGCGCGCCGACGCCACCGAGCTGCACATGACAATCGACGGACTGACCAACAAGGTGGTCCCGAGTTCGACCTTCAACGGTCCACCGATGGAGGCTCTCATCGCCGAAATGCAGCTGCAGCCACGGCTGGACGGGATCCTGGCCCAGGCCAACGCAGTTGACGCCGAGTTGGCCACCGCGATCAACATGGCCGACGGCGATGCGCCGGTTCCTGTTGGGCCGCACGGTAATCGACCGGACGTCCAGACTGCGCTGTATGCGCCGCTGCCCGATGACCCGAAGAAGTTCAACGATCTGTGGAACCAACTGACCACCGAGGAAAAGGACTGGCTCTACAGCCGAGACCACGACATCGGCAACCATCCCGGAATGCCGTGGGACCCTGAAGACCATCTGGGCAAGGACCATTACCTGCGGCTTCGTCTGCCCGAGCTTGAGCAACAGACCCAAGCTGACATCGACCGCATGCAACACAGCCTCGATGAGATGATGGCCGAACCCAACGCCGACGACGGCGCAATCTACGCCTTGCAGACGCAACTGGCAGCGGCCAAAAACCACCTGCGAGGGTTCAAAGACGTGGAGGCGACAATAAGTTCCACCAACGGTCCGAAGCGCTACCTGGGCCAGCTCGACGAATTCGGCCACGGCGCAATCGCAATCGGCAACCCCGACACCGCAAAACGCAATGCGATCCTGGTGCCCGGCACCGGCCAAGACTTGACGACTATCAACGGCGCTGACGCCAAGTCGCTCGCCATGTACAACGCCGCGCTTGATGCTGACCACAATCTGAAGCCAGGAGACGTGGCGGTGACGACGTGGATGGGCTATGACCGTCCGATGGGCCTCGACCACGCAGACTTCCCGAACTTGGCGCAGGCGGGCGCGGCCAACCTCGATGCGTTCGAAAACGGACAGCGCGCCTCGCACATCGGAGCACCATCAATTGACACCGTGATCGGCCACAGCTACGGCTCCACCGTGGTGGGCGCGGCCGCTTCCGGCGGGCATCAGCTCGCCGCCGATAACGTCATCGCCGTCGGCAGCCCAGGCATGCTGGTTGATCACGCTGGTGATCTGAGCCTCGATCCCGGCGGCCATGTCTATGCCATGCGCGCACAGAACGACATCATCGGTGTGGCCGGTGAAGCCACCCAATGGACGCTCGGGCCGGAACCGGACAAACCGGAGTTTGGTGCGGTTCATCTACAGGCAGACCCCGGCCCCGCCGGACCTTTTGGGCTTCCCAGCGTCGACGCCCACAGCAGCTACTGGTCGCCCGAGAACAAGGCGCTGCGCAACATGGGTTCGGTCATCGCGGGCAAGACCCCGCCCTACATGGACGGGTCCCGATGAGTCGGGCCGTCGTAGCGCGAGCCGGTATCGCCGCCCTGCTGATGGCGGTGCTCGCCGCTGGGTGTGGTCAGCACAGTCGACTCGGGCCGGCCACACCGACCGGCGCAACGATTCTTGGAGGACCAGACATGACATCCGCTTCGCCAACGCCGCCGGGCTGGACACTGCGGCCCGTCGTCCCGAGCAGCCAGCAGCAGGCCCAGGACACCATACTCGGCTACCTCAAAAAGACCCTGGGAGCGCTACCGCCGGGAACTAGCTTGGACGCCACCCGCTATAGCGGCGGCACCAATACGCCGCCCTGCAAAGACATGACCACCGGCATTGCGCCGAAATCGTTTTCGACGATCGGCGAACTCAACCTGCCGGCCGGTGTGAACCCTGTCGGCATCGTCGCCCAACTGGGCGAAACCTGGAAAAGCTGGGGCTGGCACGTCATCGAGCGCGACGGCTTCCGCAAACCGAACCGCTTCGGGTATGCCCCGGACGGCTACATCCTGCAGATCATGGCGAAAGATCCGGTGAGCGATCCGCCGACACTCATAGCCGACTCCCCGTGCTTCCCCGGCGACCTTCCCGACGACCGCACTCCCTTCCCGATGGTCCTCAAAGCCGGCTGAGGGCTGACATGCGGCCCGCAGCAATCGAAGGACCAACACGGCACAAGGCTCTATTCTCCGGGTGTGGAATATGCGACTGAGCGCGGGTCCGGGGCCGGTTCGCCCCAGCCGAGAGGACCGCGCCTTTCGCGGATCCTTCGGCAAAGTACAGCGCAAGCGCACAGCAACGCCGAGGCGGCCATGCGGCTGGACTTCAGCGACCCCGATCCGTCGGAATACCTGGCTGTGCTCAACGGCTTGCTGATCTTCCAAACTGCCGTGGCGGAGTTCAGCCGGGAGGCAGTCGCGAGAGAGCTCGGGCCGGACATGGCACTTATGAGCCGTGCGCGGGCACTGCGCGCAGACATCAGGTCAATGTCGCAGCGGCTGCAGATCGCCGATGATGAGGCCCAGAGCGGGCCGGTGGTGGCGACTCAGCTACGTGGAGGCCGCGAGGAGAAGATCGGCGCGGCCTACGTCGCGGCCGGATCGGCCCTCGGCGGCCGCGTGATCGCTGCAAATCTCGCTGCCTGCGGCGACTTTCCGCGATCCTTCTTCGCCGCCGACGGGCTCGACATCGGCCGGCTCTGGCGTGACTTCAAGACTGCATTGGACGTCTTCGGCGAATCCGGAGCGGACCCTGACCGGGTCATTTCGGGCGCGCTGGCTGCTTACGCGTTGGTCGGCGACGTTCTGAGCGGGCAAGATGCCTCGCCGGAAGCACGATGATGACCGCCCAAGCGGATTTGAGCGCGCAGGCTCTGACCGATTGCGCCAGCGAGCAGCTGCACCTGTCCGGCCGAATCCAAGCCCATGGAGCGCTGGTTGCCGCCGATCTGCAAGATCGCCGCATCACCTACGCCAGCGCTAACACTCTTGAGTTGATCGGGGCACAGCCGGATCAGCTTTTCGATGCCCCGGTGATGAGCATCTTCTCTCCCGATGAACAGCCGCGTCTTGAGCAGGCGATCGAGCAGACCGGCTACCGGCCTTCGTCGCCCGATCTGTATGGAATGCGCCTGGCACCGGCATTCGACCGCAAGGTCGATGTGATCCTGCATCAAGTCGGCGGGCAGGTCGTCATCGAGATCGAACGGGCGCAGGGGGATGATCAAGCCAATCTCGTCCCGGTTCTGTATGCCTCACAAGCGATCGGCGAGGCAACGAGCGTGCCCGAAGTTGAGGCGGCCGTTGCCAGCGCACTGCGCGCACTGACCGGATTCGACCGCGCGATGGTCTACCGGTTCCATGAAGACGAGCACGGAGAGATCGTCGCCGAGGATCGTCTTCCAGGACTGGTCCGATACCTCGGGCACCATTTTCCGGCGGGTGACATTCCGCCCCAGGCCCGCCAGATTTACACCCGCAAAGCGTCGCGCTACATACCCGACGTCGACGAGGGCGACGTCGCCTTGATTGCATCGCCGCGCATGGCCGGCACGAGCCTTGACCTGAGCCGCGCTGTGCTGCGCAGCGTTTCTGCCTGCCACCTCCAATACATGCGCAATATGGAGACAGCAGCGAGCGTCTCGTTCGCCATGGCCGACGGAGGCCGGCTGACAAGGCTCGTCTCCTGCATTTCTGAGAAGCCCCGATGGCTTTCGCGTTCGAGGCGTAAGTCGTGTGAACTGCTGGTCCTGCAGGCCAAACTCCAGGTCTCGGCAGTTGAACAGATCTCCAGACTGAACGATGCGGCCAGCCGCGGCGCTATCCGCACCCGGGTCAGGGCAGCGATGCAGAGCGCGCCCGCTGTTGTCGAGGGACTCACGTTGGATTCCGCTGACCTGCTGGAGCTCTGCCAGGCAGACGGCGCAACTGCATGTGCGGACGGGCAATACCGGTCGATTGGCGCAGCGCCATCCGAGGATGCCGTGCGAAGGCTTGCGAGCGAGATCCGCGCAACCGGGTCCCCGGGCGCGACCTGGTCCACCGACCGCTTGCCGCAATCGACAGCTGACTCTCTCGGTGCAGCCGGTTGCTTGTTCGTCGCCCTCGGCGCGCCAGATGAGTTCGTGGTCTGGTTTAGGCGAGACCGTCCTCAGCAGCTCCGCTGGTTGGGGGATCCGCGCACTCCCTCCACCGGACTGATCAACCCGAGAAAGTCCTTCGATACCTGGCTGGAGGAAGTCGGCGGCTCGAGCGCGCCCTGGACAGACGCCGACCTGCAGGCGGCGCAACTGTTGGCATACGACGTCGAATCGGCCCAGCTGAGCCGAGCCCAGGCCAAGCTTGCGCACCTCGGCCTGCATGACTCGCTGACTGGGCTGCCAAATCGCCGACAGCTGAGCGACGTCATGGCCGGCATGCTGGCAGAAGCAACACCCGCTAATCCGGTGGCCGCCATCTTCATTGATCTCGACCGTTTCAAGGAAGTCAACGACGAGTACGGGCACGAAGCAGGCGACTGCGTGCTGCGCGAGGTTGCGCGGCGCATTACCGAGGTAACCCGCATCCGGCACGACGTCATGGGGCGGGTCGATGCGGGGAACCCGCGTGCGGCCAGGCTCGGCGGCGACGAGTTCGTCGTGCTGCTGCCGGGGACAGATGCCGAGGGCGCCGCGCTGGTCGGTGACCGGATCCGTCAGTCGCTGCTCGAGCCGATGGCGATCAGCCCAGACCTCCAGCTGACCATAAGCGCGGCAATTGGGGTGGCGCTGGCGACCGAGCCCGAAGAACCGCACCATTTACTAAAGCGGGCCGACGCTGCCATGTATGAAGACAAGCGCCGGCACCCTCGTTGAGAGCCTCCTGTCAGGATTGAACTGTTATGCACGGTGCTGGTCAGGGGCCTCACGATGTGCTCACGGCCAACGCCGGGGAGCAAATGCGGCTCACATGTCAGAACGTCGGCGACGTCAGCCCCCCGACGATCTCGACGACGGATTGCCGATGCCTAGCTGCGGTAAACGCCAGGTACGAATAGATTTGCAGCAAAACCGCGAGGTTCTGCGTCTTGGTCTCAGGCAGCACCCGCGCACGAATCTCGCTCTCCCACAAGACAATATCGCTCGCGCGGAGAACGTAGATCGCGTCCTCGTTCGCGCCACTGCCCATGACGCTGGACGTCTACGCCGACCTGTTCGACACCGACCTTGACGCGGTGGCCGACCGGCTGGACACGCCGCACCGGCAGGCGAGGGATGCGGGCCGGTGACACGCGGTCCCCGCTGCAACCATGTCCGACCCCGCCGCGCGACGTTGCGCGCGGCTACCTCGATGTCGGAGACCTCGGTGTCCGCGACGTCATACGGCTTTCGTGACGCCGACGTAGGACAGCACCACGTCGGATTCATCGGTCTCTCGGGTCAGCGTCGCATAGGAGCGGATGAACGACTGGCCCACGCATCCGTCGATCTTGACGTGGAAGTTGCTGATCATGACCCAGGGATTTGCCCCCTTGAACTCTTTCTTGGCCACCGGCACCACGATTACCAGGCCAGGCTTGAGCCCCACGGTGAGCACGCCGTTGACCGGCGCGGTAACCAACGGGATAAATCCACCGGTCAACGGGAAGCCGACGCCCGGGCTGAGGCCTGCGCTACCCGCGATCGTGACGCCGTTGGAAGTGCTCATATCGATTCCGCAGCCGATCTCGTAACCCACCTCGAGGACGCCTCGGGGTGGTTCCGGTCCTTTCAGCGAACCGACGAATGTTCCGCTGGCGAGGTATTCGCGAGACGAGACCGCGGTGGTCAACGGCGCAACGGGGATTTGCATCTCGTCTCTTGCGCCGAGGATCAGGGTCCAGCCGTCGGGCGTGTTGAGGGTTGCCGGATCGGCCGAGGGCACCCGTCCGTCGGCCGGTGCCGCCGCCGCAGCAGCGACAGGCTCAGACGCGGGATCAGCGCTTGTCGACGGAGCCATGGTCACAGACGTGACGAGGCAAACCGCGAGAACCGCAGCGCGGCGAACGACCACGGCTATCCGCGTCACGCCCGACACCGTAAGCCCGGTCCAATTCGCGTTGCGGTTTTCGCTGGGCGACCAAACAAAGTTGTTGTGCGTTTGTAACTCGTATGCGATAAGGGCGCAGAAGGCTGGGGAGGATCGGTGGCCCACTAGCAAAAGTGTCCCCGCCCGGCGGCGGCTAACCTTTGGGGATAGCCAGCGGTTGGGGTAGACCACAGAGGAGACGGCGATGAAACGTCACAGGTGCGCTCGGGCACTGCTGGCCGGTGGGATGAGCGTCATGGCTCTCGCGGGCGGCACAGGCGTAGCGAGCGCCCAGCCAGAGCCAGATCCGCTACCGGTGCCTCCGGTAGTCGATCTATTAATTACGTCGACTCCAGCACTGTGGGCGCCACCGGGCTTTCAAGGCGGCCCCGCAGCCGGCTCGGGCTCGGGTGGTGCCGGAAGGTCTCGCCCATCAACCGACTGGGGTGGCGTCGGAATGTACTGTGAAAATCTAGCGGTCCATTGCCGGTAAACACATCAGCCAGGACGTCTGCGAATTCTCTGGAAATCTCGCCGCGTCACGGCGGTCTGACAAGTCCGGCGTTTTCATCGGCGGCATAGTGCTTGGCTTGCTCGCTACCATCGCATGGCTACACATGCCAGCGCATGCGCCCGGGGATACGCGGAGCCTCCTGTCGGGATTGAACTGACGACCGCCCGCTTACAAGGCGGCTCAGCATAGGTGTTCGCTGGTATTCGCCGCAGCGGAAGCTCGCGCGGTTGAGGTCGAGGAGTCCGATTTCCCAGTGTTACAACGCGAGTCCGAGTTCCGGTAAGTCTGACGCTGGATGAATTGTCGGATCGCAGGTGTAGCTCCATCACCAGCGCAATGCGAAATTTTGGCAGCAAGCGCTGGGATCGGCCGATGCGCCCGGGTGTGTCGAGATTCAGCGTGCGAGGAGACGTTCTTTTTCCTTGTTGAATTCCTCATTAGTTAAGAGCCCGGAGTCGCGGAGGTCGCCGAGTTTGACTAACGCTTCAGCGAACTCGTGGACGTCGGCGGCCATTGCCGTCATGTGTCCGGTCGGCGACGTGGGCGTCGTTGATACGGCGCGAGCGCAGGTAACGGACGCGATGCGCTCCTGACGTCGTCCCGGGGTCCGCGTGCCGCTGTGGCGTTGCCTGCCATGTTCGCCAGGGTCATCTCACCCAAGAGGTTTGCTGGGCTTGCTGCGAAAACTTCTGGGGCAGCGCCCAAGCCGGTGGTCGGCAATGTCACCGCAGAAAGCCTGATCTCCGGGGCGGCCACGGTCCAGCCTTGCGGCACCGACATGCCCCCCCAGCCCACAAGTCCAGGACTTGCTCGACTATCTCGACGACCGAGCCGACCCCATCTTCTGGGGATAACGACCGGTTGCCCTGGCCCAACTGATGCGCTGACCGGTTGAGCGCAAGGTCTCTTTCGAGACAAAATCGGCCACGGTGACCCGATCGGAGATAACTAAGGGGTGACCACGAGGCCGACGCAGCCCCGTTTCGTCATGTCGAACGACAGCCAGGGAAAAGCGGGTTACCGAAAAGTAGGTCGTGATCGCTGGGTTGGTTCGACCCAGATGACGGTGTTCCTGTCGCCTAACTTGGCCTGGTACATCGCCCGGTCGGCCCGGGCCGTGATCGAGGAAACGGGCTCGCCGGGAACGGCGATAGTGGCACCGATGCTCAAGGTCACGTGGATCGTGTTCCCGGATTCGTGGATCGGTTCGGCGGCGCGACAGCGAATCTTCTCGCCAATGTGGGCGACCTCATCGATGCTGCGGAGGCCGGGTAGCACGACGAGTATCTCGTCACCTCCCGTCCGTCCAACCGTGTCCCCTTGACGGACAGATCCGCGGATTCGGGCCGCCAAAGTTATGAGCACGGCGTCGCCGATGCCGTGTCCCCAGGTGTCGTTGATGCCCTTGAAGTGGTCGACGTCGCAGAACAGGATGCCGAGGTGCGTTCCAAAAGCTGGCGGGTGCTCCAACGCGGACTCAAGGCGGCCAATCGCCTCGGCACGATTCGCTAACCCGGTGAGAGTGTCGAACCGGGCCAACCGTTCGAGTTGCAGCTCTACCTCGACCCGATCATCGGCGATACGCAGCGCCGCGATCAGCCCATCGGTGTTGCCCTCAGCATCCACGTAGGGCTTTCCGTGGCCATCGACCCAGTGGTAACCACCGTCGGCGGAGCGGACCTGGAACCGTTGCAGGACCGATTCGCCGCTGGCGATCCTCTGCAGCGCGATTGCGAGTGTGTCGAGGTCGTCGGGGTGGATGCGGCGGCGGAAGCCTGAGCCGATCCACCGCTGAAGTGGCCCCCCCAACGCGGCCTCCACCGACGGCGAGACCCACACGACCTGGCTGCCGCGAAGGTGAACGATGATATCGACAGCGTTGTCGGCGAGGATGCGGTAGCGCATCTCAGCGTCAGCGCGTTCCCTGCTTAGTTGCTCCTTCTCTATCAGAAGACTCTGCTCTTGGTGGCGCAAGTGAAACCCGACCAACACGACTACGGCCGTGCACACCATCACCGAGAGGGCAAAGGCCGCATTCTCGCTAAGGCCCAGGGCCAGGAACGTCAGCCGAGAAAACGCCACGAGGATCAGAAAGCCGACGGCGAGGCCGTACAAACGCACCAGTGCCCCCCGGTCGGGTCGGGCGAGCAGCCAGGCGAGCGGAGGCCGGTCAGGGCGCGCCACCGATGTCGCCACGACGAGCAGCAGCACAGCCAAGGCAGTCGAGATCGCCATGCCGGTTGACGGCGTCACGTCCACCAGCGTCATAGCACCCAACAAGTAGGCCACGACTGAGACAAACGAGATGACCGCGCCACACACGACGCACACCGGCCAGACCACGCATGTCCAGCGGCGATCCAATCGGGTCAGCGCAACGGCGGCGGCCAAGAGCAGGACCGACGCCGCCGTCTGCGGGCTCGGACGCCCAGGCCAGGACGATTGCAGCGTGCGCACTGCCTCCCCGAACCACACCTGGTCCACGCCTAACGACCGAGCGGTCGCATACTCCACGAAGACCACGACGGCAGCGGCACCCACCACCACGGCAACGCCACGCCCGACCCATACACGAGCACGCGACGGCTGCCCCGATTGCGCCAGGATCGCAGCCGCCAGCGCGGCCAACCACAGAGCAGTCCACGGCACCGCCTGCGGCCAGGTCCGATAGACCCGCGTCAACCCCTCGACACCAGTCGCCCAGCCCACCCAGTCCAAGGCAGCGACGACAAGCACGACCACAGCAGCGGCGCGGCCCCATCGAGCCAGCGCCGCTTCCAAGGCCACGCCACTGCCGGGCCCGTCCATCGGCTGCCCCCTCCCTCGAGCGGTGCCTGAGAGCAATGTCGCACCGCACGCCGAGCAACTCGGCGGCATCGACATTCTGCGTAATCAACGTATCCAACCATGTTGCGTTTGCTCGCTGGCCAGCTAAAGGGTCTATTGGCATTTAGAGGTGCGGACCTTTGTCATGGCGAGCGGGAGGTATGCAGGCGCTGATAAGGGCGGCGCCGATGGGCACACCTGCGGAACGCTGATGCACCTTCAGGGTGTGCCGATTGTGGTGGTGTCGGCATGGTTCGGCCACGCCGACCCGGCGTTCACCATGCGGACCTATGTCCACAGCCAGAACGACGCGCTCAAGGCGGCGGCGACCAGTTTGCAAGCAGTTGTGTCACCCGCGTGTCAGTAAGAGCCGGAATCGAACACACGTGCCGCGCACCTGTTTCGTGACTCCGCAGGTAGAGCACGTTTTCCAGTTGAGCCTTTCCAGTTGAGCCCCCTGTCAGGATTGAACTGACGACCGCTCGCTTACAAGGCGAGTGCTCTACCACTGAGCTAAGGAGGCCGGTTTTTAACCGGTGTCAGCCTATCGGCTCACTCGTCGTGTTCGATGATGCGCTGGGAGCGAACCGTCCGCGACGACGTGCGGCGTGACGGGCGGCGGCCGGGCAGCGGAATCCGCTCGGCGATGTTGCTCAGCGGGTTGACCACCATGGTCAGCGCCATGACGGCATCCTGCAGCGTTGCGATGGCCGGCTCCAGCGCCTCCATCCCGGGTGCCAGCCGGCTCAGCGTGTCGGCGACGTCGGCCAGCTGCTCGAGCGGCCCGCGCCTGGCGGTGAGCTTGTCGATCAGACCGCCCTCAGCGAGCAGGCGATCAGCCAACCCGTCATCGGCGAGCACACGCTCGATCAGCCCGTCGTCGGCGACCAGCTGATCGACCAGCCCACCGGGCTTCAGCGCGCGTTCCAGCCCACCACCCTCGGCGGTCAGCCGGTCGAGCAGGCCGTCGGGCTGGGTCAACAAATCGACCACACCCCCCGGACGCAGCAGCCGATCGATCGGCCCATCGGTAGCCAGTGCGCGCCCCAGCGGGGCGTCGTCGTCCAACAGCCGGGCCAGCCGGTTTGCCCGGGTAATGGCATCGTCGATGCCCAGCATGTGCACGACCGTGTTCGACCCGACCGGCGCGCCCGCCTCGCCCAATGTTCGATGCGCCAGGCCAAGCGCCGACGCCGCGACGCCGAGGCCCGCGTCAGCCGCAGCGAGCCCGACCCGCATGGGCGCGGTGGCGATGGCGGCCACGCTTTTGGCAAGGTTCATTCCCCGAGTCTATGCAGGCCCGGCCGTGCTCCGTAGTTCTTGTTGCGATCCGGCTCGCAACGAACTCACAGCAATACCACGGGTCTCCCGCAGCCAACTTTTAGCTAAGTAGGAGCAGATTAATGGCATGGCATTGGGAATCGCAGAAGAAACCACTCCCGAGGCGCGGGTACTCGTCGTCGACGACGAGGACAACATCGTCGAACTGCTGTCGGTAAGCCTCAAGTTCCAGGGTTTCGAGGTACACACCGCGACGAACGGCCCGGCGGCGCTGGATTTGGCTCGCGACGTCAAGCCGGATGCGGTGATCCTCGACGTGATGATGCCCGGGATGGACGGCTTCGGGGTGTTGCGCCGACTTCGCGCCGACGGCATCGAGGCACCCGCACTGTTCCTCACCGCGCGCGACTCGCTGCAGGACAAGATCGCCGGGCTGACGCTCGGCGGCGACGATTACGTCACCAAACCGTTCAGTCTGGAAGAGGTCGTCGCTCGGTTGCGGGTCATCTTGCGGCGCACCGGCAGAGGTGTCACCGAGCGCCGCAATGCCCGACTGACCTTCGCCGACATCGAACTCGACGAGGACACCCACGAGGTCTGGAAAGCCGGCGAGCCAGTGTCGCTGTCACCCACGGAGTTCACCCTCCTGCGCTACTTCGTGATCAACGCCGGCACTGTGCTGAGCAAGCCGAAAATCCTGGACCATGTCTGGCGCTACGACTTCGGTGGTGACGTCAACGTTGTCGAGTCCTATGTGTCGTATCTGCGGCGCAAGATCGACACCGGCGAGAAGCGGCTGCTGCACACCCTGCGGGGCGTGGGCTACGTGCTGCGCGAGCCGCGATAAGCAGTTGCCGGGCGAATCAGCACAGGTTTGGCGAAGAATAGCGGGATGCCGAGAAGACTCCGGGCCGCATTGTCGCTGCGTGTTGCCCTGGTGGCGGCGCTGCTGCTGCTGGCGGCATGCGGGCTGACAACGTCGGGCATCGCGGTCACCGAGATTCTGCGGCACAGTCTGATCAAGCGAGTCGACCAGACGCTGCGGGAGGCGTCCCGCGGCTGGGCGCAGGCGCCGCGTGAATCGCTGCCGGTGCGCAAAGGTCCGACGCTGGACCGCCCGCCGTCGAACTTCTTCGTGCGCTACATCACCGTGGACGGACGCACCACAACGGTCGTCAACGACAGCAACGCCGAGCCCGTGTTGCCGAGCAACAACGACGTCGGCCCGGAACCGACGACGGTCGGATCGGTCGACAACTCCGGCGTGCAGTGGCGGGTGGTGTCGGTGCGTGCACCCTCTGGCCGGCTGGTCACGGTCGCCTACGACTTGTCCGACATCCAGCAGACGGTCCGGTCACTGGTATTGCTGCAATTCGGCATCGGTGCGGCGGTGTTGCTGGTCCTCGGCTTGGCCGGGTCATGGGTGGTGCACCGAAGCCTCCGGCCGCTGACGGAGGTCGAAAAAACCGCTGCGGCGATCGCTGCCGGCCAGCTGGATCGCCGTGTGCCGGAACGTGATCCGCGAACTGAGGTTGGCCGGCTGTCGCTGGCGCTGAATGGCATGCTCGCTCAGATCCAGCGGGCGTTCGCGTCGTCGGAATCCTCGGCGGAGAAGGCGCGCAACTCAGAGGAGCGGATGCGACGGTTCATCACCGATGCCAGCCACGAACTACGCACTCCGCTGACCACCATGCGCGGCTTCGCCGAGCTGTATCGCCAAGGCGCCGCCCGCGACCTGGAAATGGTTATGTCGCGCATCGAAAGCGAATCCCGCCGGATGGGCTTGCTGGTCGACGATCTGCTGCTGCTGGCCCGGCTCGATGCGCAGCGGCCGATCGAGCACAATCGGGTGGACCTGCTGGCGCTAGCCAGCGATGCCGTGCACGATGCGCAGGCGGTCGCGCCGACACGCAAGATCACCATGGAGGTGCTTGACGGCCCCGGCACCCCGGAGGTGCTCGGCGACGAGCCCCGGCTGCGTCAGGTACTTGGCAACCTGGTGACCAACGCTCTACAGCACACGCCGGAAGCCGCCGACATCATCGTGCGGGTCGGCACCGACGCCGAGGACGCGATCTTGGAGGTTGTCGACGAAGGGCCCGGCATGAGTCAGCAGGACGCGCTTCGCATCTTCGAACGGTTTTATCGCACCGACTCATCACGCGCGCGAATCAGCGGCGGTAGCGGACTGGGGCTGTCGATCGTCGACTCCCTGGTGCACGCCCACGGTGGCATGGTCACCGTTACGACGGCGCCCGGGCAGGGCTGCCGCTTCTACGTCAGCCTGCCGCGCATCGCCGACATGCCCGCCCGCGCCCGTGCAGTGCGGTGATTCGATGACGACTCAGGACTCCGGCAGCGGTTCGGTCGACAGCGGCGGTGACGCCCCGTCCGCGCTCGCTCGTTGTATTCGGCTGAACGCTCCGAGGTGCAAAGCATTCTCGGGCACGCACTCACCCTGGTGAACGTCTTGATCGGCTATTCTTCGGTTGTTCTCATCGCCTGGGCTACCAGGGCTGAAACAATACCGCACTATCTGATTCCGCTTATTCCGGTGCCCGCATATATCGTGATAGCTTGGCATTCGCAACTGAACAGTCGCGTATGGGCACACAACCAGGTGATTTTAGTTCTCGAGCAGAGGCTCTTGGATTTGATCCCCAGTATCAAGTATCCGACCGGGCTGTGGATCGGGCATACCAGCGGCAGGTTAGTGGTTGAGCTTCCGGTGCTGGTGAAAGAGCGCAGGTTCGGTATGGCCGCGGCCAGCATCCTGACTTACGGAGGGGTGCTGGCAGTCGTGTTGGCGCTGACGATATCGAGTATTTTCGTTCCTCTGGCGATAAATCGAGATTGGCAAGTACTCGCGGGTGTGATGGCGGTCGTATACGCGATCGCACTGGTGCTGCTATACACCTCGTATAAGTCCTCGTTCGGTATCAATGCCCGGCAAATGGATCAATGGGTGCGATCTGCTCAGCAGAGCTTTCCCGAACAATTCAAAACAAGGCACGGCTACGACGAATTGAGCTGATTCACTCCGCCTATTCACCCGTCTGGTTCAGGCCAGCTCGGCCAGCGCCGCCTTGATCTTGGCCTGCGCCTCGTCGAGGGATGCCGGGGATGGATTGTTGTCGACGTTGGCGAAACCGAAGTCGCTCAGGCTACGGGTCGGGAAGACGTGGATGTGCAGGTGGGGGACTTCCAGCCCGGCGATGATCACGCCGGCACGCTGGGCGTCGAACGCCCGGCAAACGGCCTTGCCGATCAGCTGGGCCACCGACATCACCCGGCCGAACACGGCGGGATCAAGGTCCTGCCATTGATCGACCTCTGCGCGCGGCACCACCAGCGTGTGACCCTGCGTCATCGGTTGGATGGTCAAGAAAGCGACGACCTCGTCGTCCTCGTACACGAACCGGCCCGGCAGTTCCCGGTTGATGATCCTGGTGAAGACGGTAGGCATAGGCGCCAGCATATGAGTCGCTTCGAGGCCAGGGTTGGCGGGGCATCTGGCGCACAACGCTGTTACCGGTAGCCGGTAAGGACTATCGTCGAATACTAGCTGGTGCTAATCCCGTCGGGTTGGCCGCGGCGCGGCGCGACCAACCCGCGCTGACATGCAGGGAGATGACATGTTAACTGTCACAACATTTCTCAGCAGTCCCGAGTCGGTGGGCGTTTGGGGCTTGGTTCCGCAACGTTCCGCCATCCGGTTTGAGAACAAGACAATGTGGGGCGCGATGAAGGTCCGCGGCGAGTTCACCGAATTCAGCGGCGGCGGGCAAATCGAGGACGCTCGAACGGTATCCGGCCGAATCGAAGTCAAAGCGGCGTCGGTGCACACCGGGCTGGGAAAGCGCGACGAGGATCTGCGGTCGCCGGCCTTCTTCGATGTCGAGAAGTACCCGAACATCACCGTCGAGGTCAGCGGCGGTGAGCCCGCCGGTGGTGACACCGTCCGTCTGAACGCCGAACTCACCGCCAAGGGCATCACCGCTCCGCTGCCGCTTGCGGCCCACGTCGAGGTGCTCGACGACGGTGAGGTGCGACTGACCGCACAGACGACGGTCGCACGCAAGCAGTTCGCCGTGGAAGGCAACATGTTCGGCATGGTGGGCGCCAAGACCGCGCTGAAGGTCAGCCTGGTGTTCCGCCGCGAGGCTGTCTAGGCGGCGCCGCCGATCAATGCGGAAACCTCGGCCACCGACCACGGTGGCGAGTCGTGGTGGTCTCGGTACCCGATCAACTCAGGCGTGGTTCGCGGATATCGTCCGATGAAACCGCCTGAAGCGACGAAGATTTCGCCTGTCACTTGCTCAGCGAGATCGCTGGCCAGATAGACGTACGTGGGAGCGACGTAGTCCGGTGGTGCGACGTCCAGCGATCCGTGCATCGAGACGTCGTCGAGCAGCCCCCGCCGGTTCAGCTCGACGATGTGGGCTTCGTAGTCCGGCCCGGTGGACAGCCGCGTCCTGGCGCCGGGGCAGACCACGTTGGCCCGCACGCCGTGCTCCTTCAGTTCGGCGGCAATCGCCAAAGTGAGGCTGTTCACCGCGCCCTTGCCGGCCGGGTATCCGGTGCCGCCGTAGTCACCGAGGAACGCGAACGAGCTGGTGTTGACGATGCTGCCGCCACCTTGCTCGACCATCTTCGGGGCGGCCGCGCGGCAGGTTGCGAACACCGTGCCCAGATGCGCATCGAGCAGCTCGTCGAATTGGGTGGGGCTGATATCCAGGATTGACGAACCCGGCGGTTCGGCGATGCCGGCACAGTTCACCAGGACGTGGATGGCGCCGAACTCGTCAATGCACTTGTCCACCAACGATTCCGCGGCCGGCTGATCAGACGGCGAGCCAGGGTGGGCCACCGCACGTCCACCGGTGGCGGTGATCGCATCAGCGGTTGCCCGGGTGGCGTCGCCGTCGCGGCCGTTGACCACCACACCGGCGCCGTGTCGTGCCAACAAGGTCGCGACCGCTGCACCGATGCCCCGCGACCCGCCGACCACGACGGCGCCGCGGTCGGCCAGCAGCGAACTCACTCGTCGGTGCCGAACGTCATCATGTCGAGGTTCCAGTAGCCGCGCATATTGATGATCAGCCCGGCGTCATTGACCTTGTAGGTGAACACACCGCGCACCTCGCTGGTGATCCCATTGTCGAACTTGCTGTGCAGCACCAGGATATGCGCGATCTCGTTCGGGTCGCTGGACGGGAACGTCTCCTCGCAGGTGATCGTCAGCTGGTTGGCGGCGACATTGGTGTCGTAGAACCCGGCGACCGCGTCCTTGCCGCGCACACCGGTCCCGTCGGGGTTGGTGATGGTTTTGCCGATCGGGTCCTCGACGACGACGTCGTCGGCCATCAGCGCCAGCCAGCCCTCCCGGTCATGGGCCTGCACGCAACGCCATGACGACTGCGACGCGGTCAGTGCGGGGGACTGTTGAACGGTTTCGGCAGACATTTCGCTCCTATTCGCTACCGTCGAGCGGCCACTTAGTGCACGTCTATCACGAGATCGGATGTCATAACGGCCGCTCGGCAGCAGGGGCGCTACCGGTCGGCGTCGGTGTAGCGGATGACGCCACGAATGTTCTTGCCGTCCAGCATGTCCTGGTAGCCGTCGTTGATCTGCTCCAACTTGTACTGACGGGTGATCATGTCGTCGAGGTTGAGCTTGCCGGCCTTATACATCGACAGCAGCTGCGGAATGTCGTACTGCGGGTTTCCGCCGCCGAAGATGGTGCCCTGCAGGTTCTTCTGCATCAGGGTCAGCATCGCCAGGTTGAGGTTGACGTTGTTGTCCAGCAGGCTGCCGATCGCGGTCAGCACGCAGGTGCCGCCCTTCGAAGTCAAGATCATGTAGTTCTCGACATCGGCGCCGTGCAGTTCGCCGACGGTGACGATTACTTTCTTGGCCATCAGGCCGTAGGTGACCTCCATGACGCCGCCGAGTGCGGTGTTGATGTCGGGATAGACGTGGGTGGCGCCGAACTTCAAGGCCTGGTCGCGCTTCCACTCCACCGGGTCGATCGCAAAGACGTAGCGGGCACCGGCGTTGACTGCGCCCTGCAGCGCGGCCATGCCCACGCCGCCGATGCCGACGATGGCGACGTCATCGCCCGGCCTGATGTCGGCGGTGCGGACCGCCGAGCCGTAGCCGGTGGTCACGCCGCAACCCACCAGGGCAGCCACTTCGAACGGCACCGACGGATCGATTTTCACCACCGAACTCTTGTGCACCACCATGTACGGCGAGAAGGTTCCGAGCAGAGTCATCGGGAAGACGTCTTGGCCGCGGGCCTGGATGCGGAACGTTCCATCGCTTACCGCGGCACCATTGAGCAGCCCGGCCCCCAGGTCGCACAGGTTGCGCATGCCGGCCTGACAGCTCGGACAACTGCCGCAGGACGGGATGAAGGACAGCACCACGTGGTCGCCCGGTTCGATGCCTTCCACGCCCGGACCCACTTCGGTGACGACGCCGGCGCCCTCGTGCCCGCCGAGAACCGGGAAGCCGCCCATCGGGATTCCGCCGGTGACCAGGTGGTGGTCGGAGTGGCACATCCCGGCCGCTTCCATCTGGATCTTGACTTCGTCCTTCTGTGGGTCGCCGATCTCAATTTCCTCGACCGACCAGGGCTGGTTGAACTCCCAGAGCAGCGCGCCCTTTGTTTTCATCAAAGACCTCCATCAACATGCCCTGACCCGTAGGTCGGTGAAAGGGACCGGCCGGCGCCGGTCGGCAATTTAGAACGTGTTCTCATTCGCAGACCATTATGACCTGCGTCACGGTGCGGTAGGCAACGGGGGAGCATCAACGGCCGCGAGGGGGTCACCAGATGGGTACCGGAGCCTGTCCCAGCGGGTAGTAGCCGGGTAGCTTCTCGCCGGCCAGGCTGCGCTCAATGCGCCTTTGCATGCCGGCGCTGAGATCGCCGGATTCGATCAGTGCCCCGAACATCTTCGCGACGTGCCCGAAGTCGAAGAAGTCACGCTGCCACTCGATGAGCCCGTCGCTGTTGAGGCGGAACCAGCTGCCGCCGATGCCGTAGATCTCGTCCTGGCTGCCGTCGGTCTTGTTGACGATCTGCTTCCAGAAGCCGACGATCTCGCCCTGCTTGTCGTCGATGAGCACCTTCTGGTACTCATACACCCAGTTCTCCAGGCCTTCCATCTCCAAGCCCAGCGCGACGTCACGGATCTCGTCGACGCCGACGCACATCACGTCTTCCTTGGGGCCGATGTTCCAGCCGTAGGTGGCATCGGGCGCGTAGAAATCGGCCAGCGGCCGCCAATCGCCCGCCTTTTCACAGTCCTTGTTGGCCTGCAGCCAGCGATCGACCCATGCCTCCAGCTCTGCGCGTGAGTGTGACGCCATTATCCGTCTTCTTTCTCTTTGATGAATAGTGCGTGAGTTGGGCACATTTCAACTGCCCGCTCGATCTCGTCGCGGGCGTCGTCAGGCGGCTCGGCATCGATGATCTCGACCTTGCCCCGCTTGGGCACCCGGAAGTAGTCGGGTGCCTCGAGCTCGCACATCGCGTGGCCCTGGCACAGATCCAAGTCGGCTTCAACCCGATAACCCATGATCAATTCCTGTGGCGGCGGCGGTAGCGCACTTTGGCGGGCCGGGCCAGCTGCACCACCATCTTGGAGTGGTCGTTGTGGTAGCTGTCGGCAGGCTGTGCCATCTCGAACTCGTACTCGCGCAACAGCACCGAGAAGATCGCCTTGATCTGCATCTGTGCGAACGCGGCTCCGACGCAGCGGTGTCTGCCGGCGCCGAAGGGGATCCAAGTCCACCGATTGACGATGTCGGCCTGCTCGGGCTTGTTGTAACGGTCCGGGTTGAACGCGTCGGGCTCGGGAAAGTCTTCGGGAATCCGGTTCGAAATCGCCGGGGACGCCGCGACGAAGTCACCTTTGTGAATGGGGTAGCCCTCGACCTCGAATTCGCCCTGGGCAACCCGCATCAGGATAATGAGTGGGGGATGCAGGCGCAGGGTTTCCTTGAGCACATTGTCCAGCTCTGGAATCTGCCGCAGCGCATGGAAACTCACCTCCTGCCCGTCGGCGTAGAGGTCGTCGAGCTCCTTGACCACCTTCGCGTAGACATCGGGATGGCGAATCAGCTCGATCAACGTCCATGACGAGGTGCCCGAACTGGTGTGATGTCCGGCGAACATCAGCGAGATGAACATGCCAGTGATCTCGTCGGCGGAGAACCGGGGATTGCCGTCGTCGTCCTTGATCGACACCAGCACATCGAGCATGTCTCGGTCGCTCTTGTCCTTGGGCGGGTTGGCGATCCGCTGGTTCATTACACCCTGCACCAGTTCGACCAGACCGACGCGCGCCTGATCCCGGATCCTAAAGCTCTCGATGTCCATGTAGGCATCGACGTAGCACAGCGGATCGGTGCCTCGCTCCAGCAGGTGGTAGTACTCCGCGAAGCGATGGTCGAGCTGATTGCGAAATTTCACCCCGATCAGGCACGCCGTCGAGGTGTAGATGGTCAACTCGGCGAAGAAGTCGAGCAGTTCGATCTCGCCTTCGTCGCCCCAATTGGCGATCATTTTGCGGACTTCGTTCTCGATCGTCGCCGCGTGGCCCTTCATGTGCTCGCCCCGCAACGCGGTGTTGTGCAGCATCTCGGCGCGCCGCTCGGGGCTGGCGTCGAAGACCACGCCCTTGCCGAAGATCGGCGTCATAAACGGATAGGCCTCGGCCTGGTCGAGATCCTCGTCGGCAGAACGGAAGAAGAACTCGTTGGCTCCTGCGCCGGACAACAGAATCACGTGTTTGTCGGCCAGCTGGAACCAGCCCACGTCGCCGCACTCGTCGCGGGTGCGCTGCATCAGGCCGATCGGGTCGGTCCGGAACTCCTCGAGATGACCGTGTTCTTCTTCGCCGCCGGAAACCCGGGGCACGATGGCAGTTGTCGTCATGACGGCTTCCCCTCTTCTCCGAGCGCGAGCTTCTGGCGATCCTTCGTCGCGGCCAGCGGCGCCTCGGGCTGAAGCTCCATGTTCGCGATGAAGCCACCGCGCGGTGTTTCGGCGACGAACGTGATGGCTCGTGCCAGATCCGCCGCCCGCAGGAAGTAGTCATGGCGGGCCTGGCCCCACTTGGCCCAGTCCTCAAGTGCGGGACCGATTTTCTCGGCCGGCAGGCTCCAGCCCATCGACGTCTTGGTCGGACCGGGATGCACGATCGAGGCCCGCACGCCAGTGCCCTCGAGTTCCATCTGGAAGTTGGTGACCATCGCCACCAGCGCGGCCTTGGCCGCCCCGTAGGCGCCCATGTGCGGCCGCTGGCGCAGGGCCACGTCGGAGCCCACAAAGATCAGGTCGCCGCGCTGTCGGTCGAGCATGCCCGGCAGCACCGCGGCGGCCAGCCGGTAAGCGCCAACGAGGTGGATCTGCAGCTGTGACTCGAACTCGTCGGTGGTGATCTCAGCGAGCTTGCCGAAGTAGGTGTCACCCGCGCCGGCGACCAGCACCTCGATGTCGCCGAGTGCCTCCACAGACTGCGCGACAAAGGATTTCACTGAGTTCGGGTCGGTGACGTCCAGGTGGAATCCGACCGCCTCGCCGCCATCGGCGTTGATCTTGCCGACGATGTCGTTGAGCTTCTCGAGCCGGCGGGCGCCCAGGGCGACTGGGAAGCCGTGCGCCGCGAGTTCGATGGCGGTGGCTTCTCCGATGCCGGAGGATGCGCCGGCCACGATCGCCGGCCGTCGTTCGGGCAGAGGGTCAAAGCGCGGCATTTACGAGACCTCCACGGTCATGGGAAGGTGAGCGAACCCGCGGACATTGCTGGAGTGGACGCGGACGGCGTTGGCCTCGTCGACCCGATATCCGCGGATTCGTCTGAACAGTTCGGTGAGCGCCACCCGGGCCTCCATCCTGGCCAGGTGGGCGCCCAGGCAGAAGTGTGCGCCGCTGCCGAAACTGAGCAATTTGGAACCGATGTCGCGCCCGATCAGATAGTCGTCCGGGCGGTCGAACACCCGCTCGTCGCGGTGCGCCGAACCGGGCAGCAGCAGCAGCACATCGCCCTCGGGGATCGTGGTGTCGTAGAGGGTCAGCTCGCCGGAGACGGTGCGGGCCAGGATCTGGCTGGAGGTGTCATAGCGCAAGGTTTCCTCGACCCACTGCGGCACCAGCGACAGGTCGGCGTAGACCGGGGCCAGCTGATCGGGGTTCTTGTGCCCCCAAAATGCGGCATTGGCAAGGAGTTTGGTCGTGGTCTCGTTGCCGGCGATCACCATCAGGAACATGAAGCCGAGGATTTCCTCGTCGGTGAGCCGGTCGCCGTCGATTTCGGCCTCCAGCAACGCTGAGGTGAGGTCATCGCTGGGCTTCGTGCGACGGTCGGCGATCATCTGCTGGTAGTAGACGATGAGGTTGAGCGATGCCTCGATCGCCGACGCCGGCACGTCGTTGACCCCGTCCTCGCGGTGCATTACGCCGTCGGCCATGGCGCGGATGCGGTCACGGTCGGGTTCTGGCACACCCATCAGTTCGGAGATGACGTCCATCGGCAGCTTGCCGGCGAATTCGGCGACATAGTCGACGGTTTCGCCAGATCCTGACTTTTCCAGCATGGTGTCGAGGTGTTGCAGGGCGAGCTCGGTGACCCTGGGCTCGAGCTCGCGAATCCGCCGCGGGGTAAAGCCTTTCGACACCAGCGTGCGCAGCCGCAGATGGGCGGGATCGTCCATCGCCAAAAACGACATCGTCTTCGACGCGTGTGGCCCGCGCGAAACCGGGTCCAGCGACACGCCGTCGCGGTTGGACAGCGTGGTGCTGTTGCGAAACCCCTGGTGCACGTCGCGGTGTCGCGACAACGCCCAGAAGCCGAGCTCTTCGTTGTGGTAGAGCGGGGCTTCGTCGCGCAGCCGTTGGTAGTACGGGTAGGGGTCCTCGTGGAAGTCGTAGTCGTATGGATCCAGCAGCGGCTTGTCGATTCGAAGGGTCATTGCTCTTCCCCCGGCTTGAGAATGAGGCCAACCCCGTAGCCGAGGTGGTCGGCGATCTGGTGATAGGTGTAGGCGCCGCTGGCAGCATTGACCAGCGCACCGAAGAACGCCATCTCGAGTAGCGAAACCTTGCGAGGATCGGCGTCGGGCCCGATCGCTGAGGTGATGCGGCGGTGGATTTCGGCGCCGATCCGCATCCGCACGGACCGCACCGCCGGGTCGCCGCCGCCGCCGAGCAGCGCCGCCGTGCAGGCCGCGGCAACCTCGGGCTCGTCGGCGACCACCAGCGCCAAGTGGCGCAAGGCTTTGTCCACCCGCGTCGGCATCGGCTCGTTGACATCGGTGAAGTAGGGAACTCGTCGCACCAGATCCAGGTACACCTCGGCGATCAGGTGGTTCTTCGACGAGAAATAGGTGTAGGCGGTCGCCGGGGCCACCTTGGCGCGGGCGGCCACGGCGCGAACAGTCAGGTCGGCATATGACGTCTCGCGCAGGACCTCGACGCCTGCGGCCAGCACCTTGCGGAACGTCTCTTCCTGGCGACGGTTGCGCGGCACTTCCCCATCCGGACCGCCGATGTGGGGAGTGATCGCGACGACTGGATCGCTGGACACGTGTCCAAGTTATCCGATACGGGTCAGCCGAGGCAAGAGCGGTCAGCGAATTGCCTTGAAATCTACGGTAGCGCACCTCGCTGACGCCAGCGGGGATGACCGGCTCTTGCACTTGGACGGCCCAGACGACTATGGTTCGACTGAACTATTCCGGACAAGTGTCCATCCAAAAGAAGCGCGGAGGCGAAGATGGCATTGCTGGCCGACGGCGTAAGCGCTCTGCTCATCGACGGCAAGCTGACCAGCGGCAGCGGGGGCACTTTTGCCACCATCAACCCCGCCACCGAGGAAGTGCTGGGTGCCGCGGCCGACGCCGACGCCGAGGACATGGTTCGCGCCATCGAGGCGGCCCGGCGGGCCTTTGACGAGACCGACTGGTCGCGCAACACCGAGCTGCGGGTGCGGTGTGTGCGCCAGCTGCGGGATGCGATGCGCGCGCACACCGAAGAACTACGGGAGCTGACGATTTCGGAGGTGGGCGCACCGCGGATGCTCACCGCCGCCGCCCAACTGGAGGGCCCGGTCGGCGACCTGAGCTTTGCCGCCGACACGGCCGAGTCCTACCAGTGGAATCACGATCTCGGTGAGGCGTCGCCGATGGGCATTCCCACCCGGCGCACCATCGCACGGGAAGCCGTCGGCGTCGTCGGCGCGATCACCCCATGGAACTTTCCGCACCAGATCAACCTGGCCAAGCTGGGACCGGCGCTGGCCGCCGGAAACACCATCGTGTTGAAACCCGCGCCGGACACACCGTGGTGCGCGGCGGTCCTCGGTGAGCTGATCGCCGGGCACACCGACTTTCCGCCCGGCGTCGTCAACATCGTCACTTCCAGCGACCACAGCATTGGTGCACTGTTGGCCAAAGACCCTCGGGTAGACATGGTTTCGTTCACCGGCTCCACGGCCACCGGCCGCAGTGTGATGAGCGACGCCGCGGCGACCATCAAGAAGGTGTTCTTGGAGCTGGGCGGCAAGTCGGCGTTCGTGGTGCTCGACGACGCCGATCTGAACGGCGCATGCTCGGTCTCGGCGTTCACCGCATCCATGCACGCGGGACAGGGTTGTGCGATCACCACCCGCCTGGTGGTGCCGCGGGCCCGCTACAACGAGGCGGTTGCCATTGCCGCGGGCACCATGGGGTCCATCAAGCCGGGCGATCCCAACGACGCCGGAACCGTTTGTGGTCCATTGATTTCGGCGCGTCAGCGAGATCGCGTGCAAAGCTACCTCGACCTCGCGATCGCCGAAGGCGGCACGTTCGCCTGCGGCGGCGGCCGGCCGGCCAACCGTGCGGCCGGTTTCTTCATCGAGCCCACCGTGATCGCGGGCCTGACCAACGACGCGCGGCCCGCCCGCGAGGAGATCTTCGGGCCGGTGCTCACGGTCATCGCGCACGATGGCGACGAGGACGCATTGCGGATCGCCAACGATTCGCCATATGGGTTGTCCGGCACGGTGTTCAGCGCCGATCCGGAGCGCGCCGCGAAGTTCGCCTCGCGCATGCGGGTCGGGACGGTCAACGTCAATGGCGGCGTCTGGTATTCGGCGGATGCGCCGTTCGGCGGGTACAAGCAGTCCGGCAACGGACGGGAGATGGGGCTGGCCGGCTTCGAGGAGTATCTGGAAGTCAAAACCATCGCGACGGCGGTCTAACGCGCCGAGTGTGGGCTGACACGCCCTGGGCCAAAACGCTTGCCGTAAGCCCACACTGAGCCGAAAGGAAAACATGCGATTCGAGGACAAAGTCGCCATCGTGACCGGGTCGGGCGGCGGCATTGGCCAGGCCTACGCCGAGGCGCTGGCCCGAGAGGGCGCAGCGGTCGTGGTGGCCGACATCAACGCGGAAGCCGCCGAAGCGGTAGCCAAGCAGATCGCTGCCGACGGCGGCACGGCCATCAGCATCCCGGTCGATGTTTCTGATCCGGAGTCGGCCAAGTCGATGGCCGACCGCACGCTGGCCGAGTTCGGTGGCATCGACTACCTGGTCAACAACGCCGCGATCTTCGGCGGTATGAAGCTGGACTTCCTGGTCACCGTCGACCCCGAGTACTACAAGAAATTCATGAGCGTGAACCTCGACGGCGCATTGTGGTGCACCCGCGCGGTGTACAAGAAGATGGCCAAGCGCGGCGGCGGTGCGATCGTCAACCAGTCGTCCACCGCGGCATGGTTGTACGCGAACTTCTACGGCCTGGCCAAGGTGGGTATCAACGGGCTGACCCAACAGCTTTCTCGCGAGTTGGGTGGCCAGAACATCCGAATCAACGCCATCGCACCGGGACCCATCGACACCGAGGCGAATCGGACCACGACTCCGCAGGAGATCGTCGCCGACATCGTCAAGGGTCTTCCGCTGTCCAGGATGGGCACCCCGGAAGACCTGGTCGGTATGTGCCTATTCCTGTTGTCCGATGAGGCATCCTGGATCACCGGACAGATCTTCAATGTCGACGGCGGACAGGTGATTCGATCGTGACGAATGATTTGAAGCTGGGCTACATCGGCCTGGGCAACATGGGCGGGCCGATGGCCAAACGTCTGGTCGGCTGGCCAGGCGGCCTGACCGTCTACGACATCAGGACCGAGGCGATGACGCCGCTGGCAGAGGCCGGCGCCACCTTGGCCGACGGTCTTGCCGACGTCGCCACCGCTGACATCATCAGCGTCACCGTCCTCGACGATGCGCAGGTGCGTGAGGTCGTCGGCGAGCTGGCCGCCAACGCAAAATCCGGCACCGTCATCGCGATCCATTCGACGATCAGTGACACCACCGCCGTCGAACTCGCCGACGAGCTGAAACCGCAGGGCATCCATATCGTCGACGCACCGGTTAGTGGTGGCGGCACTGCCGCCGAGAAGGGTGAGCTCGCCACCATGGTCGGCGCCGAGCGCGAGGTCTACGAAAAGATCAAGCCGGCGTTCAAGCAGTGGGCGTCGATGGTGATCCACGCGGGCGGCCCGGGCATGGGCACGCGAATGAAACTGGCCCGCAACATGTTGACGTTCACCTCATACGCAGCTGCGTGCGAAGCCATGAAACTGGCTGAGGCGGCCGGCCTGGATCTGCAGGCGCTGGGCCGAGTAGTGCGCCATACCGATGCGCTCACCAGTGGGGCAGGGGCGATCATGGTGCGCGACGACATGAAAGATATTGAGCCAGACAACTTCTTGTATCAGCCGTTCTTGCACGCCCGCGGTCTGGGCGAGAAGGATCTGAGTCTGGCGCTGGCGTTGGGTAAGACGGTTGCGGTTGATCTGCCGCTGGCGCAGATCGCGCTCGAGCGGCTTGCCGCCGGCCTCGGCGTACCTCACACAGAGGAAGAAAAGTAATGGATGAACTGCGCCGCAAGGGCCTTGAGAAGATGAACGAGGTCTATGGCTGGGAGATGCCCAACGTCGAGGGCGACGCCTACTTCGACCTGACCGTCGACCACCTGTTCGGCAGTATCTGGACCCGACCGGGATTGTCCATGCGGGACAAGCGCATCATGACGCTGACCGCGGTGACCGCAATCGGAAATCGCGACTTGGCCGAGATCCAAATCAACGCCGCACTGCTGAACGGGGAGCTCAGCGAAACTGAACTCAAAGAGATGGCGGTCTTCCTCACCCACTATCTCGGGTTCCCGCTGGGTTCGGCGCTCAACGGCGCGGTCGATGCCGTGGTGGCAAAGCGCAAGAAGGCCACGGCGAAGGGCGCCGAGGAGGACAAGAAAGCCAACGTGGACGCCGCGTTGAAGATGCACTCGGGTAAGCCGACGGACTAACTTCTTCTCTTTCCGGGGCGGGCAGCTAAAGTGACCTTTCGTGCGCGTCCTGGTGATCGGTTCCGGTGCCCGCGAGCATGCCTTGCTGCTGGCGCTGCGCAACGATCCGCAGGTCGAAGCGCTGGCCGTCGCGCCCGGCAACGCCGGCACCGCGTCAATAGCTGAGCAGCACGACGTCGACATCACTTCCGGTGATGACGTCGTCGCGTTGGCCCGCCAGGTTCGGGCCGACCTGGTGGTCATCGGCCCCGAGGTCCCGCTGGTGCTCGGGGTGGCCGACAACGTGCGCGACGCTGGTATCGCTTGCTTCGGGCCGAGCAAGGCGGCGGCACAGATCGAAGGGTCCAAGGCCTTCGCCAAAGATGTGATGGCGGCCGCCGGCGTCCGCACCGCGTCGAGCGAGATCGTCGACAACCCAGCGCGATTGGATGCTGCACTGGACCGGTTCGGGCCGGCTGGCGGCGATCCTGCCTGGGTGGTGAAAGATGACCGGCTGGCCGCAGGCAAAGGTGTGGTGGTCACGCAGAGCCGCGACGCCGCTCGTGCTCATGCCGCGAGCCTGCTCGAGTCCGGCCACCCGGTGTTGTTGGAGTCTTTTCTCGACGGTCCCGAAGTATCGCTGTTCTGCCTCGTCGACGGCGCGACGGTGGTGCCACTGCTGGCCGCGCAGGACTTCAAGCGGGTCGGCGACGGCGACACCGGCCCCAACACCGGCGGCATGGGTGCTTATGCACCGGTGCCGTGGCTGCCCTCGGACCTTTACCGGGCAATGGTCAGCGATATCGTGGAACCCGTTGCGGCCGAGCTGGTCCGGCGTGGTTGCCCGTTTTCCGGGCTGCTGTACGCCGGTCTGGCGGTCACCTCCAACGGGCCCGCGGTGATCGAATTCAACTGCAGGTTCGGCGATCCGGAAACGCAGTCGGTGCTCACGTTGCTCGAATCGCCACTGGGCCAGTTGCTGCATGCGACAGCCACCGGCGAGCTGGCCAGTTTCGGCCCGCTGCGTTGGCGCGACGGCACGGCAGTGACGGTAGTGCTGGCGGCGGAGAACTATCCCAGCCGGCCACGGGTCGGCGACGTGATCGTGGGATCCGAAGCGGACGGGGTTTTGCATGCCGGAACGGCCCGTCGCGACGACGGCGCGATCGTGTCGTCCGGCGGCCGGGTGCTCTCGGTGGTCGGCACCGGGGCAGACCTATCCGAGGCCCGTTCGGCGGCGTACGACATTCTCAAGTCAATTCGATTGCCTGGCAGTCATTTCCGAACTGATATCGGGTTGGCCGCCGCCGAAGGCAAGATCAGCGTCTAGTCACCAGCAGCGTTGGTGCGCGCATCGTAGTCCGCGATGCCGACAAATCCAGCTGTCAACGGCCCACTAACGCCGAGTTATCCACAGTTGGCCGTTGATCCACAGTGCGGGGTTTGGGCTGGTGCTGGGGGCTGGTTTGTCGGGCCGGTTCGTAGCGTCGAAGTATGGGTCCAGTAGTCGGAACCGAGCAGGCGCGGGAACGGATCAGCGCCGCCCTCGATGCGATTGACGCTGCCCATCAACGGTTGCGTGATACGTCTTCGGACCTGCTGGGCAACACGTTTCGTGTTGAGGTTGCTGAGCGGCTGGAGACCCAAGAACGTACCAACCGCGGGCTGATGTATCGATTCTTCGGCGAGATCGCCGACCCGCCCGATGAACCCGGGTCGATCGCAGCGATGCGAGCCGCACTGTGGGCACGACTGCGCATCACGCCGGGCGAGATCACCCGTCGGTTCAAACTCGCCGCCCGGATTCGGCCGCGCCGGTCGTTGACCGGCCCGCCGGTGGCTGCGGAGTTGCCGGCGTTGGCCGCGGCCGTGCAGGCCGGCGCGATCGGCGACGACCACATCCGGGCGGTGTGCCGAGCCATCGACGTGCTGCCCGCCCGCGTGTCGCCCACCGACGTGAGCATCGCCGAGCGCAAGCTGGTCGAGCAGGCCGCCCAAGTTGATGCCGGCGTCGTGGTCAAACTCGGTCAGCGCATCGCCGACTACCTCAATCCCGACGGCCTGTTCACCGACGACGATCGCGCCCGCCGTCGCGGGCTCTACCTGGGCCCGCAGGGCCCCGACGGCATGTCTCGGCTCTCGGGCTTGCTCGACCCCCAGGCCCGCGCCTACTTCGAGGCCATCGACGCCGCAGTGCGGCCCGGCCGCCACCTGCCCGAGAGTAACGATCCGGAGGCGCGTGATGATCGCACACCGGCGCAGCGCTGCCACGACGCGGTGAAACTCGGCCTGCACACCGCGATCGCTTCGGGTGGACTCGGGGTGCACCGCGGCCACCCGGTCACCGTGGTCATCACCACCACACTGGCCGAACTCGACCGGGCCGCCCACGCCGCCGCCGACTCCTCGGTCCCGATGCCAGCGCCCGCCAGGACCGGCGGCGGCTCCCGGTTGCCGATGCGCGATGTGATCGACATGGCCGCCAACGCCATTCATTACCTTGCGGTGTTCGACGACCACACCGAACGGCCGCTGTATCTGGGCCGTCAAAAACGCATTGCCACCACCGACCAACGCTTGATCTGCCATGCCCGCGACCGCGGCTGCACCCGCCCCAATTGTCTGGTGTCGGGGTATCGCTGCGAAGTGCACCATTCACCGGACTGGGCCGGCGGCGGCCGCACCGACGCCGACAAGCTGTACTTCGGGTGCGGCCCACACCACGCCATGGCAACCCGCGGCGAACTGCGCACCGCGGTCACCAAGACCGGGCGACTCGGATGGACCGACGGCACCGGTCCACCCGAAATCAACCACGCCCATCACCCCGAAGAACTCCTACACGGAGACCCCGACCCGCCTGAAGACCAGGAGTAGCCAGAAGTGGGAACTTCAGAAACCCGCGGCCTGGCCATCGCGACGGGGGTCGCTGACCGCGAGATATCCATCGTCGAGCCGCCAGATCGCCTGGCAGCTGCCGAACTCGTTGTAGTCTTCGGTGGTGACCAACTGATGGCCGCGCCGCTCGAGTTCGTCGAGCGTTGACGACGGAAAGCCCTTCTCGCAGTGAACTTGAAGGTCTTGCGCCCAGCGAAAGCGTGGGCCATCGCAGGCCGCCTGCGGGTTCTGGCCGTGGTCGACGATGCGCGTCACCACCTGCACGTGACCCTGCGGTTGCATCGGGCCGCCCATCACCCCGAAGCTCATCACCGGTGCGCCGTCCTTGGTCAGAAAGCCTGGGATGATGGTGTGGTAAGGCCGCTTGTTCGGCCCGACTCGGTTCGGATGTCCCGATGCCACAACGAAATCCGAACCACGGTTTTGCAATGCTATTCCGGTGCCGGGCACTACTACGCCGGAGCCGAAACCCATGTAGTTCGACTGGATCATCGACACCATTACTCCGGAAGCATCGGCGGCGGTGAGGTACACAGTTCCGCCGCGCGGTGTCCCTGCGGTTGCCGGCTTCGCCCGCTTGCGGTCGATCAGCGACGCGCGCTGTCGCAGGTATTCCTTATCCAGCAGCCGCTCTGGACCCACCGGCATGTGCTCGATATCGGCGACATAGGCCTGCGCGTCGGCGAAAGCGAGCTTGACTGCTTCGATTTGTAGATGCACACTGTCGGCGGAATCCACTGGCAGCGAGCTCATCTCGAACTGCTCGAGGATACCCAGCGCGATCAACGCCACGATGCCCTGGCCGTTGGGTGGTATCTCGTGGACGGTGTACCCGCGGTAGTCGCCGCTGATCGTCCCGACCCAGTCGGCACGATGCGCCGCCAGGTCACTGGCCCGCATCACGCCACCGTTGGCCGTCGAATGCGCCTCGAGTTTCGCCGCCAGTTCTCCACGGTAGAACGCCAGGCCGTTGGTGGCGGCGATCAGCTCGAGCGTGGCCGCGTGGTCGGGGAGGGTGACCAGCTCACCGGGCTTGGGCGCTCGACCGCCGGGCATGAATGCTTCGGCGAACCCGGGCTGGGACGCGAACAGCGGAACCATGGCATCCCATTGCTCAGCGATCGTCGGGGAAACCAGGAAGCCGTCGCGGCCGTAAGCGATCGCAGGCTCGAAGAGCCGCTCGAAGGGAAGCTTGCCGAACTTGGCGTGCAGTTCGACCCACGCCGATACCGCGCCCGGCACGGTCACCGAATTCCAGCCAAGCGCGGGAACACCGTTGCCGCCGAAATACTCTGGGGTCCACGCCGCGGGCGAGCGCCCCGATGCGTTCAGCCCGTGCAGTTGTCGGCCATCCCAGACGATCGCGAATGCGTCCGAACCGATCCCGTTCGAGACGGGCTCCACCACCGTAAGGGCGATCGCGGTTGCGATGACCGCATCCACCGCGCTGCCGCCCTCGGCGAGCATCCGAAGGCCCGCCTGGGCGGCCAGCGGTTGTGATGTACACACAACGTTGCTTGCCAGCACAGGCTTTCGCGGCCACGCGTATGGCAGGTCCCAGGCGAACGGCTGCACGGCTCAATCGCCTTTCCCGAACCGCTCGGCCACCACTCGGCGGTCGACCGAACCTTTCGCGGTGTGCGGAAGTTCGTCGGTCAGCGCGATGCTGGCAGGCACCTCGAAGGCGGCGAGCCGTTCCCGGCAGAATTCGGTGAGTTCGTCGGCGGTCGGCGGGGCGGACTGATCGGGCACCACCGCCGCACCAACCGTTTCCCCGTAAAGGCTGTCTGGAACCCCGAAGACGGCAGCCTCCAACACGTTCGGGTGACCGGCCAGCACGCCCTCGACTCGCTCCGGCGATATTTTCTCACCGCCGCGGTTGATCAGTTCTTTGATGCGGCCACGTAGCGTGAGCTCGCCCGACTCCGTCAGCGACCCCAAGTCGCCAGTGTGCAGCCATCCGTCGGTGAAGGTCTGTTCGGTTGCGGTTGGATTGGCCAGGTATCCGCGCACCACGGTCTGGCCGCGCACCCAGATTTCTCCGACGCCACCCGGTGGGCAGGTGCGGCCGTCGTTGTCGACGATCTGCACTTGCACACCGGTCGACCGGCCAACGAGGCCGGCTGTGACCGTCTGATCCTCGCTCGTGCTCGCCATTTGGTGGGTGGCCTCGGTCATGCCGTACGCGGACAGCACCGGTGCCCCGAACGTCGTCTGCAACGCCTCTGCGGTCTGCGGATTCAGCGCCGCGCTGCAGCTGCGAAGGAAACGCAGCCCACCCCGTTGGGCGTCGGTATGGTTGCGGCTCAGCAGGATTTGATGAATCGTCGGCACCGCGGTAAACCAGGTCGCGGCCGCCGCATGCAAGTCATCGTCGAATGTGTGCGCGGAAAACCGCCCGCCCGCCGGGATCAGCACCGTCCCGCCCGACGCCAACGTTGACAGCAGCGCGGCAATCAGCCCGTGCCCGTGGAATAGCGGCATCACCGCGACGGTCGCATCGTGGGGGCCGAGGCCGTAAGTGGCGACGACGTTGCCGACCGAGGTCGCGATGTTGTCTTGGGTCCAGGGCACCATCTTCGGGGCACCGGTGGTGCCGCCGGTGAACATGATCAGCGCATCGTCGGGCTGCAATCCGTCGGGTCCAGCATTTGCCGGTGACGGTGGCGAAGCGGTGTCGACATGTGCGGTGCTGGCGCCCTCGTTAACCGTCACCGAGATCGGCCAGTGCGGCAGAGTCGGCTCGCCCGGCCCGTCACCGCCGACCAAGACGACTCGGCCGCCGGCCGCTGTGATTCGGGCATGCTGGTCGGCGACGGGCAATGCGGGGTCCAACGGAACGACGACGAGCCCCGCAAGCGAAGCCGCCAACAACCCGACGACGAACTCGGCGCTGCTCTGCGCCCGCAGCCCGGCCCGGTCGCCGGCCCGCAGCCCGCCTTGAGTCAGCTGTCCGGCCAGATCGTCGACCAGCCGGACCAGGTCCCGGTAGGTGATCGGGATGCGGTCGGCAGTGACGACCAGTGCGGGCGCCTCCGGATTGCGACCTGCCGTCGCGGCGACCAGATCGGCGATACGCGGGCTCGAAGCGGTTTCGTGGGCCTTCATTCTTCACACGATGCCGGGACGTCGCCCCGCCGTCCAATATCCATCCGCGAACCAGCTCGGTGTTGGACGGCCGCGGCAAATGAGATAACAGTGAAGTCCATGAGCACTGAATCGGCACTTCCCGAGCTGACCGACGGCTTCCACCTGTTCGTCGACGCCCTCAAGCTCAACGGAGTCGACACCATCTACGGGCTCGTCGGCATCCCGATCACCGACCTCGCACGTATCGCGCAGAACTCGGGAATCCGCTTCATCGGCTTCCGCCATGAGACCTCGGCCGGCAACGCGGCGGCCGCCGCCGGGTTTCTGACCCGCCGACCAGGCGTGTGCTTGACGGTTTCGGCGCCCGGTTTCCTCAACGGCCTGGTTGCACTGGCCAACGCCACGACGAACTGTTTTCCGATGATCCAGATCTCGGGATCCAGCGAGCGGCACCTGGTGGACATGCAACGCGGCGACTACGAAGAACTCGATCAGCTCAGCGCGGCTCGACCGTTCGCGAAGGCGGCCTACCGGATCGCCCGAGTGCAGGACATCGGCGTGGGGGTTGCGCGGGCCATCCGCACCGCGGTTTCCGGACGGCCCGGCGGCGTCTATCTCGACATCCCGGGTGCCGTGCTTGCGCAAGCGATAGCGGCCCAGGAGGCGGCCGACACCATCTGGCGCGTCGTTGACCCCGACCCGGCTCAGCTGCCGGCGCCCGAGGCGGTCGATCGCGCTCTGCAATTGCTCGCTCAGGCGCAACGTCCCCTGGTCGTCCTCGGCAAGGGCGCGGCATATGCCCGGGCCGACGACGTGATTCGAAAGTTCGTCGAAACCACCGGCGTCCCGTATCTGCCGATGTCAATGGCCAAGGGGCTGCTGCCCGACACTCACCCGCAGTCGGTCGCGGCGGCACGCTCGCTGGCGCTGGCCCGCGCAGACGTGGTGATGTTGGTCGGCGCCCGGCTGAATTGGCTGCTCGGCCATGGCGGCTCGCCACCCTGGTCGGCAGACCCGAAATTCATTCAGATCGATTTCGCGACAACCGAATTCGACAGCAACCGGCCGATCGCTGCGCCGCTGGCCGGCGACATCGGCTCGGTGATGTCCGCGCTGCTCGACCGCATCGACGCCCATCCGATCGCCGCGCCGGCTGCGTGGACCGGCGAGCTCGCTGAGCGTCGGGCGCACAACGACGCCAGGATGCGCGAACGGTTGTCCGAGGACCCGCACCCGATGCGGTTCCACAACGCGCTGCGCGTAATTCGCGATGTGCTGCAACAGCATCCGGAGGTGTATCTGGTCAACGAGGGCGCCAACGCATTGGACATTGCCCGCAACGTGATCGACATGCCACTGCCGCGACACCGGCTCGACAGCGGGACCTGGGGTGTGATGGGCATCGGCATGGGTTACGCCATCGCTGCGGCGGTTGAAACCGGCCAACCGGTGATGGCCATCGAGGGCGACAGCGCGTTCGGCTTCAGCGGCATGGAAGTCGAGACGATCTGCCGCTACCGGCTACCGATCACCGTCGTCATCCTCAACAACGGCGGCGTCTATCGGGGTGACGAGACGTCGGGCGCGGATCCGGCGCCGACCGCGCTCAGCCCGCATGCGCGCCACGAGTTGATCGCTGAGGCATTCGGCGGCAAGGGTTACCACGTCACCACCGCGGCCGAACTGCAATCCGCGCTGGCCGACGCACTGGCATCGAAGGGGCCGGCGATCGTGGACTGCGAACTCGATCCTGCTGCGGGTGTCGAGAGCGGGCACCTGACCAGCCTCAATCCGAAGAGCGCCGCCGCCAAGGGGTGAACCTCAGAGGCCCTGCAGCCGGCAAGCACCCGATATCGTCGGCGCTACGGTAGCTGATACGATTGGCCACTCAGCGTCCAGAAGCCCTCCCGAATCCTCAAAGGATGACCCCATGCCCCAGCCCGTCATTGTCAGTGCCGTCCGGACCGCTATCGGGACGTCGTTCAAGGGCTCGCTGGTCAACACTCCCCCTGAGACCCTCGCCACCACCATCCTGCAAGAAGCGGTCCGGCGGTCAGGAGTCGAGACGGCCGACATCGATGACGTGATCTTCGCCGAATCCCACTACGGCGGAGGCGATCTTGCCCGTTACGCGGCGGTGGCCTCGGGTATGGCTTCGGTACCCGGTCAGGCGGTCAACCGGCATTGTGCGGGCAGCCTCACCGCGGTCGCCAACGCGGCCGCGCAGATCCGTTCCGGCGCCGAGCGGGTCGTCGTGGGCGGCGGTGTGCAGTCGCTGTCGATGACTCCGCTGATGAAGCAGCGCATTCCGGGGCCGACCCTGGAATTCCAAGACCAGTGGCTGCCGCCCACTCACGTGGAGGCGCCCGACGCGCCAACCCGCGACATGTCGATCACGGTGGGCTGGAACACCGCCCAGGCGGTCGGGATCAGCCGCGAGGACATGGATGCGTGGGCGCTGCGGTCGCATCAACGCGCCATTGCTGCGATCGACAACGGCGCATTCCTCGACGAGATCGTCCCGTTGAAACTTCCACGTCCCGACGGTTCGCTGGTGGACTTCAGCGTGGACGAGCATCCGCGCCGGGAAACCAGCATGGAGAAGCTGGCGTCGCTGAAAGTGCTGCACCCGGAGATCGACGGGTTTTCTATCACCGCCGGCAACAGCAGCGGTACGAACGACGCGGCCGCCGCGCTGACCCTGGCCGACGCCGACTTCGCCCAGTCGGCCGGGCTCACGGTGTTGGGCTCGGTCCAGACGTGGGCTGCTGTCGGCGTAGAACCACGCGACACCGGGCTTGGTGCGGTGCGGGTGATCGGCAAGGTGCTGCAGCGGGCCGGTCTGACTCCCGACGACGTCACGCTGTGGGAGATCAACGAGGCGTTCGCCTCGGTGCCGATCGCGGCATGCCGCGAGTACGGGCTCGACGAGGACCGGGTCAACATCTACGGCAGTGGCTGCAGTCTGGGCCACCCCATCGCGGCCTCCGGCGCCCGGATGCTCACCACGCTGGTGCATGAATTGGGCCGCCGCGGTGGCGGAATCGGTGTGGCAGCGATGTGTGCCGGCGGCGGCCAGGGCGGGGCAGTCGTCGTCGAGGTCTAACTGTCTTCTTGACGGGCGGCGATCAGCCGGGTTGCGTGCTCGAGAATGCAGTTGAGGCCGAACTCGAAGTTGATGTCGTCGGCGACGCCGATCCGGTGACCTTTCTCGGTCAGTTGGGCGATCAGCGGCATGGTCTCGGGGTCGATGACCGAAGTTTCGCTACGGCGATTCGGTTGCGCGCCGCCGGATTTGTCTTGTAGCCGTTCCAGCACCGCGGCGCCTTGAGTGTGAACCGAGATGCTGGCATAGGTGTCGAACGCGTCCTCGGGCGAGAGGCCCGCATCGACCAGGGTGGCGACGGCGTTCTCGAGTTTGCCGAAGGCGGCTTGCGTTGCCTCCCGGCCGAAGGTGCCGCGGATCAGGATCAGATCGCAGAGGATCGGATTGGTCCGGAAGGTCTGGCGCATCTTTCGCGCGTGATTGCGCAACGACTCCCGCCAATCCTGACCTTCAACGAACGGTGTCGCGAAGTCGTACTGCCCCAGGGCGCGATCGGTCATCGCGTTGAGCAGATCGTCCTTTTTCCGGAAATACCAGTAAATGCTCGTCACGCCGACGTCGAGGTGCTTAGCCAACAGCGGCATGCTCAGGCCGTCGACGGATACTTCCTTGGCCACTTCGAATGCGCCATTGATGATTTCGTCGACGCTGATCGATCCACGTTGACGGCGCTGCCGCTTGTCTACGGCTGCCTGCCTCGCCAATTGGGTAACCTCCGATATTGAAGAATGGGCTATCGTATCAAATATCGTAAGGCTTCTGGTAATGGCTCACGCGGTCAACAGCGGGGCCATCCAGGTCAATTCGGCAGGCAGCTGCGAGCTCCAGAACGACGGGTCGTGTCCGCCGGGGGAGAACCCGCCCGCCGGCGGGGTCGGCAGCTGCGCTACGAACTGCTTTGTCGCGCTGTAAAACGGATCGCTGTTGCCGCAGTCGACCCGGATCGGGATGGACGCCAGCGCGGGCATCCCGAACACCGAATTGGCCGCGAAGTCGTCAGCACCGTCGAATGCGCCCGGCGCGGCGGCCCCGGACGACAACCAAAGCGCCGGGCTCACCGCGCAGATCGCCGCAGTGCGGGGGGCTCCGAGCCGGCCGCCGAGCAACAGGGCCCCGGAGCCGCCCATCGACCAGCCCAGAAAGGCGACCCGGGAGGTGTCGAGACCCTTGGTGTCCAGCATCGGGATCAGCTCGTTCAACACCATGGCACCGGAGTCTTCGCCGGAAGCCCTTTTGTGCCAATAACTTCCGCCGCCATCGACGGCAACCACCGCAAACGGTGGCAGGCCGGCGGCCACGGCCTGGGCCAGACCTTGTTCCACGCCACCGTCCATCACGGTGGCGGCGCTACTTCCCTTGCCGTGCAGCGCGATCACCGGCCGCAGCGTTTTGGTTTGACCCGGCGGCCGGGCGATCGCCCAATTGGTAGCCACTCCGCCGCGTGCCGCCGACACGAACGAGCCGGTCACCATCGTCGGGGCCACGACTGGCGCAGGGGCCGGGTCCAGCGGCGGGTGCGGGGCCAGCGGGACCCCGGTGCCCGTCATCGTCACCGGCGCCGTGCGCAGGGTTCGAGGCGGCAGCAACCTGTCCAGTGCATAGGCGCCCAGTGCTCCCGTCGCCGCACCGGCGCCCAGACGCAGCACAGTGCGACGGCTCAGATCTGGCATGCCGGCCATCCTAGAGCGCCGCTTCTGACCTAGAGCGCCGCTGCGTCACACCGGACCTGGCGTTTGTCGGAAAGGGCAATGCGGCACCAGGCTGACTGGCAGCATGTGCTAGGTGACTGCAGCTGTTACTCCCAAGGGAGAACGTCGACGGTATGCGCTGGTCAGCGCCGCCGCCGAGCTGCTGTGCGAAGGCGGATTCGAGGCGGTACGCCACCGTGCCGTGGCCCGACGGGCGGGCCTTCCGCTGGCGTCGACCACCTACTACTTCTCCAGCCTCGACGACCTCATCTGCAGCGCGGTCGCCCATGTCGGAATGCTGGAGGTGGCGCAGCTGCGGGCCGAGGTCGCCACGCTGTCCCGCCGGCGCCGCGGCCCCGAAACGCTGGCGGACCTGTTGGTCGACCTGCTGGTCGGCAGCGAATCCGGCCCGCCGCTTACCGAGCAACTCATTTCGCGCTACGAGCGCTACATCGCCTGTGCCCGTCAGCCCGCGTTGCGCGACATCCAGCGCCGCAACGTGCATCACCGCATCGACTCCATTGCCGAGGTGATCGAGCGGTCCGGACGCTCGGTGCGCCTGGAGCTGGTCTCGGCGTTGGTTTACGCAGTCGACGGCGCGGTGGTGTCCGCCTTGGTCAACGACGGGGACGATCCCCGCACTGCCGCGCGGGCAACTGTGATCGATGTCATCGACTCGTTGGCACCGTTCGACCAGCGCACCGTAGAGATCTGACGCTAGCGGTCGAGCTGTCGGCGGATTTCGGTCAACCCGCGTTGGGCTTGGTCGAGCAGCGCAGCGACGTGCGCGACTCGCTCACGTAATTCGTTGGTGTCCGGCCGTGGTGACGCACGACGCCGCGGCGCGGGTGCCAAATCCGGCGGAAGAGTCGGTGTGACGATGTAGCCGGTCGCGAAGTCGCCATAGACGCTCACGTCTTCGGGCCGGTGGTACCAATACAGCGCGACGTACGCGCACAGCACGGCGTCGACGGGATCTTCGTCCGTGTCGAGCTGTCCTGGGCGGGTCGCAGCGGCAACCCGTCGGCGCAGCTCCACCCAGGACACGTTGTGGTTCACCCGCAGCCGCGGTGTTGCTTTATCGAGTCCCTCGATCAGCGTCATCAGCTGCAGCAGCTCATTGCGACGAACCTCGAAGGGGCCCCTCTTGTACTTCAGGGTCTTGTCCAGGCCGAACAACACAATGGTGGCCGGATGCGGATACACCTCTATCGCCCGTCGCGGCGAACTCGAAAGCGGATCCATTTCGAGATCCAGTGCCGCTGCGATCCGGGCGCCGCGTGGCTCGTTGAATTCAGGTTTCTGCGCGTATGCCGGGCGCGCGCCCGCGTCGAACCGGTGAAAGTCGTGGTTGAGTGCCGCCTCGCAGGGCCGTTGTCCGGTCAAATTCTTCACGATCAGCGGCGCGTCGATGGCCACCAGGCAGTCGCCGCTGACATACGGCGACACCGCGGCCTCGATGTTCGCGTCGTCCTGCGCGGCACCGACGTGCAGCAGTCGGCCGTCGGAATCGATGACCGCGACACCGGTGCTGTTCTTCTCGCCCCAGGCGAGATCGAGCCCAACGAAGTGCATGCGGCCTACTGTGCCTGATCCGCGGCCGTCGTCGGCGCCGTTAAGCTGTGTGTTTGTGACGATCCCGAACGTGCTGGCCAACCGCTACGCCAGCGCCGAGATGGTGGCGATCTGGTCGCCGGAGGCCAAAGTCGTCGCCGAGCGGCGGCTCTGGCTGGCGGTGCTGCGGGCGCAGGCGGAATTGGGGGTCGAGGTGCCCGCCGCCGCCGTCGCCGACTACGAGCGGGTGCTCGACGATGTGGACCTGGCCTCGATCGCCGCCCGCGAGCGGGTACTGCGCCACGACGTCAAGGCCCGCATCGAGGAATTCAACGCACTGGCCGGCCACGAACAGGTGCATAAGGGCATGACCAGCCGCGACCTGACCGAAAACGTCGAGCAGCTGCAGATTCGGCGGTCACTGGAATTGGTGTTCGCCCACGGCGTCGCCGTGGTGGCCCGACTCGCCGAGCGTGCGGCGACCTACCGCGATCTGGTGATGGCCGGACGCAGCCACAACGTCGCCGCGCAGGCCACCACATTGGGCAAACGCTTCGCCTCGGCGGCGCAGGAGACGCTGCTGGCGTTGACCAGACTGCGGGAACTGATCGACCGTTACCCGCTGCGCGGCATCAAGGGCCCGATGGGCACCGCTCAGGACATGCTCGACCTGCTCGGTGGTGACGTGGCGAAGCTGGCCCAATTGGAACGCCTCATTGCTGATTTTCTCGGCTTCACAACGGTTTTGACCAGTGTCGGACAGGTGTACCCGCGTTCACTGGATCACGAGGTGGTGTCGGCTCTGGTGCAGCTGGGTGCCGGACCGTCGTCGTTGGCGCACACCATCCGGCTGATGGCCGGTCACGACCTCGTCACCGAGGGTTTCGCGCCGGGGCAGGTCGGCTCGTCGGCGATGCCGCACAAGATGAACACCCGCAGTTGTGAGCGGATCAACGGGCTGCAGGTGGTGCTGCGCGGCTATGCCTCGATGGCCGCGGAATTGGCCGGCGCGCAGTGGAACGAAGGAGACGTCTTCTGCTCGGTCGTGCGACGAGTTACATTGCCGGACAGCTTCTTCGCCGTCGACGGGCAGATCGAGACGATGCTGACCGTGCTCGATGAGTTCGGCGCTTACCCCGCGGTGATCCAGCGCGAGCTGGACCGCTACCTGCCGTTCCTGGCCACCACCAAGGTGCTGATCGCGGCGGTGCGGGCCGGGATGGGCCGCGAGGCCGCTCACGAGGTGATCAAAGAACACGCGGTGGCCACCGCACTGGCGATGCGCGAACGCGGCGCCGAGCCCGACTTACTCGATCGGCTGGCCGCCGATCCACGACTGCCGCTGGACCGGGCGGCGCTGGACGCCGCGCTCGCCGACAAGCACGCGTTCATCGGGGCCGCCGATGACCAGGTCGATGCGGTGGTTGCCGAGGTGGACGCGCTGGTCGCCCGCTACCCGGACGCCGCCAAGTACACGCCGGGTGCCATCCTGTGACTCTCACCGGCGCCCTGTCCGGGATCGATTTCACCGATCTGGACAACTTCGCCAACGGATTTCCCCATGAGCTGTTCGATGTCCATCGCCGAGTTGCACCGGTGTACTGGCACGAGCCGACCGAGCACACGCCCGACGGAGAGGGCTTCTGGTCCGTCGCCACGTATGCGGAAACGCTTGCGGTGCTGAAGGATCCGGTGACCTTCTCATCAGTCACCGGTGGCCAACGGCCCTTCGGCGGCACGCTGTTACAGGACCTGTCCATCGCCGGCCAGGTGCTCAACATGATGGACGATCCGCGGCACTCGCAAATTCGGCGACTGGTCAGCTCCGGTCTGACGCCGCGGATGATCCGTCTCGTCGAGGACGATCTTCGGGCTCGGACGCGCCGGCTGCTGGATGCCGTGGTGCCGGGCGAGCCGTTCGACTTTCTGGTCGACATCGCCGCCGAACTGCCGATGCAGATGATCTGCATCCTGCTGGGAGTGCCGGAGTCGGAACGGCATTGGCTCTTCGAGGCCATCGAGCCGCAGTTCGACTTCGGCGGATCGCGCAAGGCGTCTCTCGCGCAGATGTCGGCCGAGGAAGCCGGATCGCGGATGTACGCCTACGGCCAGGAGTTGATCGCGTCGAAGCGTGCTGCGCCGACCGAGGATATGTTGTCGGTGGTCGCCAACGCAAAGCCGGACGACTTGGGAGGGGAAGCGGCGCCGGCCATGTCGGATCTTGAGCTGTATCTGTTCTTCAGCCTGCTGTTCAGCGCCGGTGCGGAGACGACCCGCAACGCGGTTGCCGGCGGCCTACTGGCGCTGGCGCAACATCCGGAGCAATTGCGCACGCTGCGTGAGGATTTGGACATGCTGCCGACGGCGGTCGAAGAGATGGTCCGGTGGACGTCGCCGTCACCGTCGAAGCGGCGAACCGCGACACGTGCCGTCACGCTGGGTGGCGCATTGGTCGAGGTGGGGCAGAAGGTGCAGATCTGGGAAGGCTCGGCCAACCGGGACGCCAGCGTGTTCGACTGCGCCGACGCATTCGACATTGCCCGAAAGCCCAACCCGCACCTGGGCTTCGGCCAGGGCGTGCACTATTGCCTGGGCGCCAATCTGGCCCGGCTGGAACTGCGAGTGCTGTTCGAAGAACTGCTTTCTCGTTTCCACGCGGTGTGGGTGGTGCGGCCGGTCGAATGGACTCGCAGCAACCGCCATACCGGTATCCGGCACCTGGTCGTCGAATTGCGCGGAGGTTCGTGAAGCTGCGGCCAGTCAGTATCGAGCCGACGCCGGACGTGTTCGCGGGCCTGCTGCGGTTTCGGCGCGCGATGATCGGCGAGCGCGGTTAGCGCATTCTGACCGCAATCCCCGCCGACCGCAGCTCCACGGCGGCCAGCCTGTGGATGACGGCGGGATCCGCGACGCGCCAGGCGCCAACGGGGTCGGGGCTGACGGCAGTGAGCCGGCGCAGCGGCCGGTTGGCCAGTGCCCGCAGCGCCAGCAGCTGTTGGCCGGCCGGCGTGGCTGCCAGCGTGCTAACCGTCCATTTGCGTCGGAAGAAGCGGATCCGCAACACCAGCCAGGGCATCAGCACGCCGAGTGCCGGCGGTGCGGCGACGGCCAGTGCCAGCACCACCGCCAGCCAGGTGGCGGTGGTGTCCAGGGTGTGCCCGGCGCCGGCGATGTCGAGGGCGGCCTTACTGGCCGCGGTGAGCGGCTTGCTCACTGCGTCACCGACCAGTGGTATGTGATTGGCACTGTGGCCGGCGGACTTGAGGCTGTCGGCGACGCCGTCCGCGCCGCCTTGGACCTGTCGGCCCACCCCAGCGATCGTCGACACCGCGCTGTGCACGGCCAGGCCGACCAGCACCCAGATGAAGGTCCAGATGGCGACGATGACATCGCTGGACAATTGCGCCAACAGTCGGCCCGGAGTAGTGGCGTAAGGCAGAAACCGCGATTTCATAGCCTCGATCCCAGCACAGTGGGCTGCTATGGCTCCCATTAGGCTGACCCGATGCGTCCCGCTCTGTCCGACTACCGGCACCTCGCCAGCGGCAAGGTCCGCGAGCTCTACCGCATCGACGACGATCACCTGCTGTTCGTCGCGACGGACCGGATTTCAGCGTTCGACTACGTGCTCGACAGCACGATCCCCGACAAAGGTCGCATCTTGACCGCGATGAGTGTGTTCTTCTTCGACCTCGTCGAGGCGCCCAACCACCTCGCCGGTCCGCCGGACGATCCGCGCATCCCCGACGAGGTCCTGGGCCGCGCATTAGTGGTGCGGGAGCTGAAGATGGTTCCGGTGGAGTGCGTCGCACGCGGCTATCTGACCGGCTCCGGATTGCTCGACTATGAGCAGACCGGCAAGGTTTGTGGCATCTCACTGCCTCCCGGTCTGGTCGAGGCCAGCAGGTTCTCCTCACCGCTGTTCACCCCGGCGACGAAAGCCGAACTGGGACAACATGATGAGAACATCTCGTTCGCCCGGGTGATCGAGATGGTAGGCGGGGTGCGCGCCAACCAGTTGCGCGACCGTACTATCCAGACGTACGTCCAGGCGGCCGACCACGCGCTGAGAAAAGGGATCATCATCGCAGACACCAAATTCGAGTTCGGTATCGACGCGCACGACAACTTGGTGCTCGCCGACGAGATATTCACCCCCGATTCCTCGCGGTACTGGCCAGCCGCCGGTTACCGTGCCGGCGTGGTGCAGGCCAGCTTCGACAAGCAGTTCGTCCGCAACTGGCTGACCGGCCCCGAATCTGGCTGGGACCGATCGGGATCCGAGCCTCCGCCGCCGCTGCCCGAAAGCATCATCGACGCCACCCGCGCACGTTACATCGAGGCCTACGAACGGATTTCCGGGCTGCGCTTCGACGACTGGATCGGCCCGGCGGCATGAGCGACCCGACTGAACCGCCCGTCGCCAAGCGGGTGGACAGCCGACGGGAATTTCACGGTGACGTGTTCGTCGACCCGTATGAATGGCTGCGCGATAAGTCCAACCCCGAGGTGATCGCCTACCTGGAAGCCGAGAACGAGTACGCCGACCAGGTGACCGCCCCACTCGAGCCGCTGCGTCAGCGGATATTCGAGGAGATCAAAGCGCGCACCAAGGAAACCGACCTGTCGGTGCCGATTCGACGAACCGGCTGGTGGTATTACGCCCGCAGCTTCGAAGGCAAGCAATACGGAGTCCAATGTCGTTGCCCGGTATCGGATCCGGGCGACTGGAACCCGCCGATTTTTGACGAGCACACCGAGATTCCCGGCGAACAGGTGTTGCTCGATGAGAACGTCGAAGCCGAGGGACACGACTACTTCGCATTGGGCGCGGCCAGCGTCAGCCCCGATGGCAACGTGCTGGCCTACTCCATCGACGTGGTCGGGGATGAACGTTATACCTTGCGATTCAGGGACCTCCGCACCGGAGAGCAGTACCCGGACGAGATCGTCGGCATCGGCGCAGGAGCGACCTGGGCCACCGACAACCGGACCGTCTATTACGTCACCGTCGACGCGGCGTGGCGCCCCGATGCGGTGTGGCGTCACCGACTCGCCTCCGGCCTGCCCGCCGAAAAGGTCTATCACGAAGCCGACGAGCGGTTCTGGCTTGCGGTGGGGCGGACCCGCAGCGATGCCTACGTGCTGATCGTATCGGCGTCGGCGATCACCTCGGAGGTTCGTTACGCCGACGCCGCCGACCCGCATGCCGAGTTCGTCACCGTGCTGCCCCGGCGCGATGGTGTCGAGTACTCGGTGGAGCACGCAATCATCGACGGGCAGAACAGGTTTCTGATCCTGCACAACGACGGCGCGGTCAACTTCACCCTCGTGGAGGCTCCCACCGATAACCCGACCGCACACCGGACGCTGATCGGTCACCGTGACGACGTGCGGCTGGACGCCGTAGACGCTTTCGCCGGCCATCTGGTGGTCAGCTACCGCGGCGAAGCATTACCTCGAATTCAGTTGTGGCCCATTGTCGGCGGCGACTACGGACATCCCGAGGAGATCGCATTCGACTCCGAGCTCATGTCGGCCGGCCTGGGCGCCAATCCGAATTGGGACTCGCCGAAGCTGCGGATCGGGGCTGGATCGTTCGTCACCCCGGTGCAGATCTACGACCTGGATCTTCTCACCGGCGAGCGCACCCTCTTACGCGAACAGCCGGTGCTCGGCGACTACCGGCGCGAGGATTACGTCGAACGCCGTGATTGGGCGCACGCAGCCGACGGAGCCCGGATTCCTATCTCGATCGTGCACCGTGCGGACATCGAATTCCCTTGTCCGGCACTGGTTTATGGCTACGGCGCATACGAGATGTGTGATGACCCGCGGTTCTCCATTGCACGCCTGTCGCTGCTGGACCGCGGCATGGTGTTTGTCGTCGCGCATGTCCGCGGCGGTGGGGAGATGGGTCGGCTGTGGTACGAGCACGGCAAGCTGATGGAGAAGAAGAACACCTTCACCGACTTCGTCGCGGTGGGAAATCACCTGGTGGAGTCCGGACTGACCCGACCAGAGCAGCTGGTGGCCCTGGGCGGCAGCGCCGGCGGCCTGCTGATGGGCGCGGTCGCCAACCTGGCTCCCGAGCTGTTCGCCGGCATCCTGGCGCAGGTCCCGTTCGTCGACCCGCTCACGACGATCCTCGACCCGACGCTGCCGTTGACCGTCACCGAGTGGGACGAATGGGGAAACCCGTTGGCCGACAGCGACGTTTACCAATACATGAAATCGTATTCGCCGTACGAGAACGTCACGGCCCAGAAGTATCCGCCGATCCTTGCCATGACCTCGCTGAACGACACCAGGGTCTATTACGTCGAACCCGCGAAGTGGGTGGCGGCGTTGCGGCACACCAAGACCGGCGACAAGCAGGTGCTGTTGAAGACTCAGATGACCGCCGGCCATGGCGGTATCAGCGGACGCTACGAGCGTTGGAAAGAGGTGGCCTACCAATACGCCTGGCTGCTAGCTGCCGCCGACCGCGACCACTACGGCAGCGGCCAGGTAGACGATCTCCTCAGCGGTGCGCAGGGGAGCACCGTCGAACGGATCGCGAGGATGCTCTTCGAGGACTCGTCGTCCGATTAGTGCGTTGGCACCGGTAACGGCGGTTTCTTCGGCAAAAGCGCTGCGGGCAAGAACGTTAACGTAATCAGGACGATGGCGACCACCATGACGAGTGTGTAGGCGTGGGCGAGGTCGTGCACCAGCCGGCTGGTGAAATCGGGGGCGATTTCGTGCGGCGACGGCGCCGACGAGTGAATCGGCGCCCCGTGCCTGCCCACTTTTCCGCGCAGCATTCCCAGTGCGTTTGCTTTGGTGATGTTTTCGCTGCGGTTGAACTGGTTGGTGAGAATCACCGACATCAACGCGGTGCCGACTGAACCTGCGACGTGACTGTTGACACTGAGCAGCGTCGACCCGCGCGCGATCTGATGCGGGGCCAACGTCTGCACCGCCGCTCCGGACAGCGGCGTCATCGTGCAGCCGAGGCCCATGCCGGTAATCACCAAACCCACCAGCAGGATTGGCAGGTAACCTGCTTGTTTCCATGCGCCAAAGGCGAACACGGACAGGCCGACAGTCACCAGCGCGATACCGACCAACAGGACGTTGCGTGGTCCGCGTTTGTCCATCAATGTGCCGGCCAGTGGCATGGTCGCCATCGCGCCCAGCCCTTGCGGGATCAGATGCAGTCCAGATTGCAGCGGGGTCTGATGCAACAACTGCTGGAAATAACTGGGGTATAGCAGCGCCACACCGAAGAATCCGATGGCAAACAAGAACATCGCCGAGTTAGCCAGCGTTACCACCCGATTTTCGAACAGCCGTAGGTCGATGAGCGGGTGCTGGGCACGGTTGAGGGCGTGGACGACGAACGCGGCGATCAAGCCCACGCCTACCACCGCCGGTATCCACACATGGTGGTCGGCGAAGGTACCCCGCCTCGGGACCGAGGAGATCCCGAACAGCAGCGTCGCCAACCCGGGCGAGAGCAGGGCCATACCGGTGAAATCGAACGTCTCCGACGGCGTCGGACGATCCTTCGGAAACACCACTGCGGCAAGGAATAACACGATTACCCCGAGCGGCAGGTTGATCCGGAAGATCCACTGCCAGCTGTAGGCGTCTATCAGCCAGCCGCCGAGCACCGGGCCACATATCGGGCCCAGGAGCATCGGGATACCCAGCACCGCCATCAACCGGCCAAGTCGACGCGGTCCTGCCTCGCGGGTCAAGATGATGAACGTCAACGGCATCAGCATGCCGCCGCCGAGGCCTTGTATGACTCGAAAAGCAATGAGGGCGGTGATGTTTGAGGCCATTGCGCACAACAGCGAACCCAACGTGAACCACAAGACCGAGCCGATGAACAACCGCTTGGTGCCGAACCGATCAGCCGCCCACCCGGCCAGCGGGATCACGGTGGCAAGCGCGAGTGTGTAGCCGGTCATCGTCCAGGCGACGATGGCCTGGGTGGATCCGAACTCCGCGATGAAGGTGCGTTGTGCGACGCTGACGACGGTGGTGTCCAGGATCGCCATCACTGAGGCGAGAATGCAGACCGCGGCGATGCGCAGCAGGCCGGCATCGAGGCTGTCTGGATAGTCGGGTTTGTCGGCGACTACCGGTGTGACCGGCGCGATCGGTATCGCAGACCCGTTCAGCGGGTTGTTCGCGCGATGCAACACCAAATCAGCCTAACGAGAAACTAGCTAGCTGACCAAAATACTCCGCGCTGCGGTAGCCTGCCCGGTGTGACTGTGACCGAGATCGCTTTGACCACACTTGATGGGCGTCCCACCTCGCTGGCCGACTACGGCGACCACGCGGTTTTGGTAGTCAATGTGGCGTCCAAGTGCGGTCTGACGCCGCAGTACGCCGCGCTGGAACAGCTCGCGCAGGACTACGGTCACCGGGGGCTCACAGTCCTTGGCGTTCCGTGCAATCAATTCATGGGCCAAGAGCCCGGCACCGCCGAAGAGATCCAAACGTTCTGTTCCACCACCTACGGCGTGACGTTTCCGTTGTTGGCCAAAACGGACGTCAACGGGCCCGGCCAGCACCCGCTTTACGCGGAACTGACCAAGACGCCGGACGCCGACGGGCAGGCCGGTGACGTGCAGTGGAACTTCGAGAAGTTTCTGGTCGCTCCCGGCGGGAAGGTGGTCAACCGATTCCGCCCACGCACAGTGCCTGACGCGCCCGAGGTTATCGCCGCGATCGAGGCTGTGCTGCCGAAATAGCTGGTCGCAGGGTCGGATCGACGCTTTCTGGCCGCGTGTATGTCACTGTTTGGACACCTGACATCGTCAAACTTGTGGTGTGTCTGGAAAGTTGATCGTCTCGGTCTCTGGGATCTGTGAACGCACGTTGGACGACGTCGCCGGGTTCTGCGCACAGATGGACACCCGGGATGTGCCGGTGTCATTGCTGGTCGCCCCGCGACTGAAGGGCGGCTACCGGCTCGACCGTGACTCGCAAACCGTCGAGTGGCTGGCCGGCCGGCGCGCGGCCGGTGATGCGATCCTGTTGAACGGCTACGACCAGGCCGCCACCAAGAAACGGCGTGGCGAGTTCGCCGCGCTGCCGGCCCACGAGGCCAACCTGCGAATTATGGCCGCCGACCGAGTGCTCGAGCACGTCGGCCTACGCACCCGGCTGTTCGCCCCGCCGAGTTGGACGGCGTCGCCGGGCACCGCAAAAGTTCTACCGCGCAATGGGTTTCGGCTGTTGGCCGACCTGCACGGGATCGCCGACTTGGTCCGGAACACGACCGTGCGCGGACGGGTGTTAGGCATCGGGGAAGGTTTCCTGGCCGAGCCATGGTGGTGCCGGATGCTGGTGCTGTCCGCCGAGCGCGTGGCGCGCCGGGACGGCATTGTCCGGGTCGCGGTCGCGGCTCATCACTTGCGCAAGACCGGCCCGCTGCAAGCGATGCTCGACGCGGTGGATCTGGCCTTGCTGCAAGGCTGTGCACCGACCTTGTATCAGTGGCGGGCCGATCAGGCGGTTCTCGACGCGGCCTGACGGCTCCGGTCGCTACTGTGTAGCGCCATGAGCGATACCGCAGCTGATGTCATCATCGTCGGAGCGGGCTTGGCCGGCCTGGTAGCAGCCTGCGAAGTGGTGGACCGCGGCATGCGGGTGCTGATTCTCGACCAGGAGAACAGCGCCAACCTCGGTGGACAGGCCTTCTGGTCGTTCGGTGGCTTGTTCTTTGTCGACAGCCCCGAGCAGCGCCGCCTCGGCGTCCGCGACAGTCATGAACTCGCCCTGCAGGATTGGCTGGGCACCGCGGCCTTCGACCGGCAGGAAGACTATTGGCCGCGGCAATGGGCGCATGCCTACGTCGACTTTGCCGCCGGGGAGAAGCGCAGTTGGCTGCGCACCCGCGGCTTGCAGATTTTTCCGCTGGTGGGGTGGGCCGAGCGCGGCGGCTACGACGCGCAAGGGCACGGTAATTCGGTGCCCCGCTTCCACATCACCTGGGGGACCGGGCCGGCTCTGGTGGAAATGTTCGCGCGGCGGTTGCGGGACCACCCGAAGGTGCGTTTCGCGCACCGCCACCAGGTGGACGAGCTCATCATCGAGAGTGACGCGGTGACTGGAGTTCGGGGCACCGTGCTGGAGCCTTCATCGGAACCACGCGGTGTTCCGTCCTCACGAAAAGCGATTTCGCAGTTCGAGTTTCGTGGTCCGGCGGTGATCGTCACCAGCGGGGGGATCGGTGGCAACCACGACATGGTGCGGGCGAACTGGCCGAAACGGATGGGTCGGGTCCCCGAGCAACTGCTCAGCGGGGTGCCCGCCCACGTGGACGGCCGGATGATCGGGATCGCCGAGACGGCCGGCGCCCGGGTGATCAACCGCGACCGGATGTGGCATTACACCGAGGGCATCACGAACTACGACCCGATCTGGCCGTTGCACGGCATCCGGATCATCCCGGGGCCGTCGTCGCTGTGGCTGGACGCTACCGGTAAGCGGCTGCCGGTGCCGCTGTATCCGGGCTTCGACACTCTCGGCACGCTGGAATACATCGCCAGGTCGGGATCCGACTACACGTGGTTTGTGTTGAACGCCAAGATCATCGAGAAGGAATTCGCGTTGTCCGGTCAGGAACAAAACCCTGACCTGACCGGTCGTAGCGTCCGCCAGCTGCTGTCGTCGCGGGCACGGTCCGGCCCGCCGGGCCCGGTCCAGGCCTTTATCGATCGCGGCGTCGACTTCGTCAGCGCAAACTCGTTGCGCGAGTTGGTGACTGCCATGAACAAGTTGCCCGATGTGCTGCCGCTGGACTATGCGACGGTGGCCGAAGAGGTCACCGCGCGCGATCGCGAGGTAGTCAACCGCTTCAGCAAGGATGGCCAGATCACTGCGATCCGCGCTGCCCGTGCGTATTTGGGTGATCGGCTGGGCCGAGTGGTCGCCCCGCACCGCTTGGCGGATCCGAAAGCCGGACCCCTGATCGCGGTCAAGTTACACATCCTGACCCGTAAAACGCTGGGCGGATTGCAGACCGACTTGGACTCAAGGGTGCTCATGGCCGACGGGACTCCGCTCGACGGGCTCTACGCGGCCGGGGAGGTGGCCGGCTTCGGCGGCGGTGGCGTGCACGGTTACCGGGCCCTGGAGGGAACGTTCCTGGGCGGGTGCATCTTCTCGGGTCGCGCTGCCGGCCGCGGTGCCGCGAACGACATCGCCTAGAAGGTGACCGCGCTTTCTTCAGGGAGCACTTGGAGGTCGGCGCTGGTCATCTCGGTGAGCCGGCCGTAGTAGATGCCGCGGGCCTCCGGCGCGATGATGCCCTGGTGGATCGGCACCGCCCGTGCCGGTGCCACCGCGCGCAGGTAGTCGACGGCCTCAGAAACTTTCATCCACGGCGCTGCCGCAGGAGTGGCCAACACATCTACCGGCTCGTCCGGAACGAACAGCGCATCGCCGGGGTGCATGAACCGGGCGGGGTGCTCGCCGTCGCCGACCAGATACGAAATGTTGGTTATCACCGGGATTTCCGGGTGGATGACGGCGTGTCGGCCACCGACTGCGCGGATGGTCAGGTCGCCGACTGACAGCTCGTCGCCGACCCGTACCTGCTGGCACGGCACGTCAAGCTGCTCGGCGGTCTGCGCGTCGGCGTACAGCGCGGCATCGGGGTTCGCGTCGAGCAGTGCCGGCAAACGGGCGGCGTCGACGTGGTCGGGATGTTGATGGGTGATCACGATCGCCGATAGGCCGGTGATGCCCTCGAAACCGTGGGAGAAAGTACCTGGGTCGAACAGCAGGGTGGTGTGGCCGAAGTCGGCGAGTAGACAGGAATGGCCGAAATGCGTCAGTTGCATGTCTACGATTGTGCGCTCATGGGGTGCCTGGCATGCGAGTAGTGCTGGCGACGATGCTGATTGCCGGCGGCCTGGTCGGCGGGTGCATGTTGCCGCTGGTCGCGCGCGCCGATCAGGAGACGTGCCCGCCGGTGTGCGACCGGATCCCCGACACGGCCTGGGTCGCGTCCGCGGCGATACCGATGAACTCGGTATACCGCTGGCCCGCGCTGGCCGGTGTAGCCGTGCCGATGACGGGGACGGCGACGCCGCGGTTCCGGTTCGAGGAGGTCTGTGCGACCCCGGCCTTTCCGCAGGACACCCGCAACTCGGCGGTCGCCGGGCGAGCGACCGTGGTCAACCCGCCCGGCCAGTGGCAGTTACAGGCCCAGGTCCTGCATTGGCGGGGCGACACCGCGCGGGGCGGCCAGGACGCGTCTTCGGTGTTCGATGTCGCTGCGGCTGCGCTGCGCGGCTGTCAGCTGGGGGCGGCGGCGGAGTCGCCATCGGTCACCGTCGACGAGCCCAACCGACTGGCCGCGGTGATCAGTGGACCGGTGATCATGCACACCTACCTCGTCGCGCATCCGCAGAACAGCACCATCAGCGAACTCACGCTGTGGTCGTCGGAGCCACCACAGGTGCCCTGGCCGGTGATCTCCGACGTGCAGCTCCTGGACGCTATGACGTCGCCGGTATGCGCGGCCTACCTCGGTTCGTGCTAGCGGGGCGGTCCCGGTATCGACCGGTAGAGTTGGGTCCGAGCAAACCGGACAGGTAGGAGGAGCGCGGGTGGCCCGGGTGGTTGTGCACGTGATGCCCAAGGCCGAGATTCTCGACCCGCAGGGTCAAGCGATCGTCGGTGCATTGGGGCGGCTTGGCCATGCTGGCATCTCAGAAGTGCGGCAAGGCAAGCGGTTTGAGTTAGAAGTCGACGGTACCGTTGATGACTCTCAACTTGCCGAGATCGCCGAATCGCTGTTGGCCAACACCGTGATCGAAGACTGGACAGTAAGCCGGGAACCGCAGTGACGGCCCGCATCGGCGTCATCACCTTTCCTGGCACGCTCGACGACGTCGACGCCGCCCGGGCGGTGCGATTTGTCGGCGCCGAGCCGGTCAGCCTGTGGCATGCCGACGCCGACCTCAAGGGCGTCGAGGCGGTCGTGGTGCCGGGCGGATTCTCCTACGGCGACTATCTGCGGGCCGGCGCGATCGCCAGGTTCGCCCCGGTGATGGGTGAAGTCGTCGCAGCCGCCAACCGCGGGTTGCCGGTTTTGGGCATTTGCAACGGTTTTCAGGTGCTCTGCGAGGCTGGGCTGCTGCCCGGAGCGCTCACCCGAAATGCCGGCCTGCATTTCGTCTGCCGCGATGTGCGGCTACGGGTGGCGTCGACGGCGACGGCGTGGACCTCGCGGTTCGAGCCCGACGCCGACCTGCTGATCCCGTTGAAGTCAGGCGAGGGGCGCTACGTGGCCTCCGCCGACGTGCTCGACGAGCTGGAAGGCGAAGGCCGGGTGGTGTTCCGCTACCACGACAACCCGAACGGCTCGCTGAACGACATCGCGGGTATCAGCTCTGCCAACGGCCGTGTGGTGGGGCTGATGCCGCACCCCGAGCACGCCATCGAGGCGTTGACCGGACCGTCTGACGACGGGCTCGGTCTGTTCTATTCGGCACTGGACGCCGTGCTGGCTGTCTGACAACGGCCGAAAGCGGCCTAAGCCGGCGAATCCCGGTTCGGCTGTTGTCACTTTCGGCCCTTTCGCCTTCTTTGATCAGATTGCTTAGGCGGCACCTTCTAGCTCGAGTAGGACACGTTTGGCGACCGGCCCGCCGCGGTAGCCGCCCAGGGCGCCGTCGGAGCGGACGACGCGATGGCACGGCACCACGACCGGGATGGGGTTGGTCGCACAGGTCGTGCCGACGGCGCGAACGGCCTTGGGAGAACCGGAGAGTCGGGCCAGCCTGCCGTAGCTGGTGGTACTTCCGTAGCCGACGTCGGCGGCCAGGTGGCTCAGCACCAGACGCCGAAATCCCTTGGAAAGCTGCCAATCCAGCGGAACATCGAAGCTGCGGCGGCGCCTGGAGAAATACTCGTCCAGTTCGCGCGCGACCGCGTCCAGCCGCTTCGGGGCGTGCAGCAGTCGGGAGCTGATGCGGTCGGAGAGGTTCTGCAACACCGCGTCGTTTCCTTCGCCACTGAAGGCGACCCGCACCAGTCCGACCGGCGTCGCGGCGAGCAGCAGTGCGCCGACGGGTGAGTCGACCGTCCGGTAGGCGACGTCAAGAAGGTTGTCGCGGTCGGCGGCCGCCGCCAGCCGGGCGTGCAGGCGGGTGATGTCGTCGTCATCGACTGGGTAGAGCGAGGCGAGGTCAACTGTGGTCATTGGTGGACTCCGTTTTCGGTGATAGGTCAATGATGTTGGGCGCGAAAGCACGTCGCAGCGCGGCAACGCCGTCGGCTGCCGCGCGCCGGGCGGCGGCAGCACTGCTGTCAAGTAGCGGGGCGATTTCGGCGTAGGGCAGGCCGGCCAGGTAGTGGTAGGCCACCGCCTGACGTTGTTTGGTGGGTAACCCGGCCACCGCCTCAGTCAGGTCAAGGTGAGGTTCGTCGGCGTGATCGCACGACGGCCTATCCGGTGTGTCCGCGACCGGTATCGGCCGCCGCGACGTGGCGCGGTGGATGTCGATCGCCTTGCGGTGGGCGATGGTAACCAGCCACGCTTCGAGGTTGGCATCGGCCGGTAGGTCCGGGTAGGCCTTCATCGCCGCCAAGAAGGTGTCGGACCAGGCGTCATCAGCGTCGGCGTGGCCGAGGACCGCGCGCACTACCCGCAACACGGTGGCACCGTGCTGCGCGACGACCTTCTCGAATGGCGGCTTCATCCCGTTGTGGCGGCTGCGGTAGGCATGGGGCTCCTCGCGAGGTGGTCGGAATCGCTATCTGTTCGGTAGACGTTCGGTTCGTCGGGTTTGTGAGGTTGGGCCGCGGCATCGGCGTCATGACGCGCAGAGTTGCCGGGCGAGATCGCGCAGATCGTTTGCGACGACGGCAGGCTGCGGCAAGTCGGGGATCGGTAGTAGTGCGTTGCCCGGGCGGGTGATCAGCGCGCCGCTGAATCCGGCGGATTGCGCGCCGATGGTGTCCCAGACGTGGGCGGCGACCATCATGCACTCGGCCGGCTGCACCGCGAGTTGCCCGCACACGTGGTGGTAGACGCTCGGCGCGGGTTTGAACGCGCGGCAACTCTCGACGCTGAACGTCTGCTCGAAGAAGTGCGCCAGCCCGGCGTGTTCCAGCGCGGTGGGCCCGTCCGGGTTGGGCGGCGAATTCGTCAGCGTTACCAACCGGAAGTTGTTGTCGCGCAGCACTGTCAGTCCGTCTGTCGCGTCGGGGTGGGCCGGCATCGTCAGCATGCCGCGCTTCAGGCCGTGTAGGTCGTCGTCGGTGATGGCGACGCGGTGGGCGCTGGCCAGCATCTGCAACAGTGCCTGGCCCAGCGAGAAGAAGTCGACGTAATATCCGGCCAGCGTTGCGGTCATGGAGTACGTGACGAGCTGATTGAACCACTCGCGCATCGCTTGCGGATCGCCGAAGATTCGGACGAAAAGTGGTGCGATGGATTCGATGTCAAGGAGTGTTTCGTTCACGTCGAACACCAGAACGGAAGGAGCGGCGGTCATCGTTCCATCATCCAATGCTGACGATCCAGCCGGGGTCATTCCATGACGACGACCATTTTTCCGCCGGCTTCACCGGCTTCCATGACGCGGTGCGCTTCGCGGACCTCCTCGAAGGAGAAGACGCGTTCCGGGCTCGCTTCGAGTCGGCCGGCCGCTTCAAACTCAACGTAGGCTATCTCGGCGTCGGTATCACCAACGGCGCGGTGGATTTCCTGACCCGATGGTTGGCGGTCGAGCTGGCCCCGATACGGGTCAATGCCATCTCGCCAGGCGTCATCGATACCGGTGCCTGGGATTCGCTTGGCGCAGAAAGTAAGCGGGACTACTTCGAGCGCATCGCCGCCGGGAACCCGGCGCGGCGTATCGGGACGCCCGACGACGTTGCCGGCGGCGTGCTGTTTGCGATGACCAACACCTTCTTCACCGGTATGACCTTGAAGGTGGACGGCGGCGAACCATTGGTCTAAGCGGCTGCCTACGCGGCAATCGCCCGCTGACCGCCGGTTGCGTGCAAGACGGCGCCGTTGATGTAACTGGCATCCGGGGAGCTGAGGAATACGACCGCGTGGGCGATCTCACTCGCCTCGGCCGGCCGGTGCAATGCCGTTGTTGCCGCTACCGCGTCGAGCATGCCCGGCGTCACGGCCACCCCTGGGGTGTCGGTAGGTCCCGGGGCAACCGCATTGACCCGCACGCCGGCCCCGCCGAACTCATCGGCCCAAACCCGGGTGAGCAATTCCAGGCCGGCTTTCGTCGCTCCGTATATTCCCGCCCTGCTGGCCGGAAACGACGCGGCGAGCGTGCTCACATTGACCACGGTGCCGCCGCCGCGCTCGATCATATGGGGCACCAAACGCTGGGTCAGGATGTATGGCGCGCGCAGGTTTACGTTCACGTGCTCGTCGAAAGTCGCGTCGTCGGCGTCGAGAGTGCCGCCGAACTTGTAGACACCGGCGTTGTTGATCAAGATGTCCACCGGTCCCGCCTCGGCGGCCAACCGGCGCACATCGTCGCCGTCATTCAGATCTGCGGCGACGAAACGTGCCTTGCCGCCTGCTTTTTCGATATCTTCAACGGTTTCGGCCCCGCGTTCGGCGCTGCGGCCATGCACTACGACCTCGGCACCCCGTTTGGCGAGTTCCACAGCGATTTCGCGACCGATACCGGAGGTGGCGCCGGTCACTAGTGCGGTTGAACCAGCCAGTTGGCCGGACGAAGTTGTTGGCATCGGAGCCTGCTTCCCACGGAGAAGTTCACATTCTCCCGGCTAAGCAGCGAACCGACAGCGTTTATCCTCACGAGCTGAGGGACACCGAGGCTTCAGCGGTGTAACACAGGAACGTCAGCGTCTCCTGCAGGTACAGCTGCACGGTTTCGGCGTCATGGCTGAGATATCCGATCGACACGTCGGTGCCCAGTTGCAGGTCGAAGTCGCCGCCGCGGGTGGTGAGGACGAACGCTCCGTCGATGGCGGGTGCCCAGATGATGTCGCCGTCGATCAAGCGGCGGATGTGCTCGCGGATCGGATAGCCGTGTTCGGTGGTCTCGCTGACTTTGGTGTAGGCGTCGGCGGACAACAGTACTGAGTACGGACCGTCGACACCGGCCAGTCGCAGCTCGGACAACGCTTGGGAGACGACGTCGGGAAAGCCGCGTACCTCCTTGGGCAGCTTCAGCGGGGGGTTGGAGCTACAGCTACGGATACCGTCGATCGAGGCGGCTTTATAGCCTTCGAAGATGGCCCGGTCTTCGACGAAGGCCAGCTTCTTGGCGGCGGCCTTGACCGGGTCCCAGTCGGAGTCCTGCGACCCGCGTTCCACGTCGTCGATCTCTCCGCGGGACAGCGTAAATGGAACCCGAAGCCGCACAAGCGGTTTGCTGGCGCGGAGTTGGGCGACGACGCCGTCGGTGGGTGCCTTCACGTCGAGCAGCCGCCCGGTGCTGATGGCCGCCGTGGTCGGACCGCCCGGCTCGCTGACGTCGACGACTCGGCGTCCGGCGATGTGACGTTTGAACGTCCGTGTTGCTTCCAATTCGATTTCGGTCCAGGCCTCTTCGGTGATCGGCGCAAGATCGCGGTAGAGGTTGTTCATTGCCGGGTTCCTTTCAAACTGCCGATCGCCAACGAGCCATTCGCGGGGACGGTGACCACCGCCGGAGCTGCTGCCGGTGAGGCGGGCAGTGGTGGTGGATCGTCGAGGAAGTCGACGGTGGGGGAGAAGAAAAGCCCGCCCGTGATCGCGGTCGAGAAATCCAGGATGCGGTCGGTGTTGCCGGGGGGATCGCCGAGAAACATGTTGCGCAGCATCTGTTCGGTGACCTCAGGTGTGCGCGAATAACCGATGAAGTAGGTGCCGAATTCGCCCTTGCCGAGCTCGCCGAACGGCATGTTGTGCCGGACGATCTTCAGTTCGGTGCCGTCGTCGTCGGTGATGACGTTGAGCGCGATGTGCGCGTTGGCCGGTTTCTCGTCGTCGTCGAGCTCGATGTCGTCCAGCTTGGTCCGGCCGATCACGCCTTCCTGCTCGGTGACCGAAAGCGTCTCCCATGCCGCCATGTCGTGCACGTACTTCTGTACGTGCACATAGCATGAGCCGGCGAAATCCGGATCCTCGTCGCCAATGGTGGTCGCGGAAACCGCCAGTGCGCCGTCCGGGTTTTCCGTGCCGTCGACGAAACCCAGCAGGTCGCGGTTGTCGAAGAACCGGAAGCCGTGCACTTCGTCGACGACGGTGACCGCGGTGGCCAACGACTTGAGAATGCGATTGGCCAGTTCGAAGCAGACGTCCATGGATTCGGCCCGAAGGTGGAACAACAGGTCGCCAGGTGTGGCCGGGGCAGCGTGGCGCGGACCGACCAGTTCGACGAACGAATGCAGCTGGGCAGGACGCGGGCCGGTGAACAACCGGTCCCAAGCCTTCGATCCGATCGAGGTGATCACCGACAAGTGTTTGGTGGGATCGCGGAATCCGATTGCCCGTACCAGCCCGGGGATATCGGGCAGCGCGTCATGCACCGTGGCCTCGCCGCCCTCGTCGATGGTGACCACCAGGAAGATCGCAGCCGGCGTCAGCGGCGCCAGAACCGGTTGCGGCTGCACTGAGATCTCCAAGGGCACGCATTCGACCCTAACGTGCCCGTGGGTTGCAGAGGATCCCGTGATGAAAAGATGGAGCCATGGCGGCTACGGCACGCGGCTTGTGCGAATTCATCGACGAATCCCCGTCGCCGTTTCATGTCTGCGCCACGGTGGCCGCCAGACTGAGCGCCGCCGGCTACACCGAGCTGGCCGAAGCGGACGAGTGGCCCCCGGCGGGCAAGTTCTTCACTGTGCGGGCCGGGTCGTTGGTGGCCTGGGACAGCGGCGCCGAAACCGGCGACCGGCCGTTTCGGGTCGTCGGCGGGCACACCGACAGCCCCAACCTGCGGGTCAAGCAACTGCCCGACCGTGAGGTCGCGGGCTGGCAGGTGGTGGCGCTGGAGCCCTACGGGGGAGCCTGGCTGAACTCCTGGCTGGACCGCGACCTGGGCATCAGCGGGCGGCTATCGATCCGGGACGGCTCCGGTATCGCTCACCGGCTGGTGCGTATCGATGCGCCGATCCTGCGTGTGCCGCAGTTGGCGATCCACCTCGCTGAGGACCGCAGGTCGCTCACGCTGGATCCGCAGCGCCACGTCAACGCGGTGTGGGGAGCCAGTGCGGATCCGCAAGCCCGAACCCGGTCGTTTATCGGCTACGTCGCCGCGCAGGCCGGCATCGATCCCGATGACGTGCTCGGCGCCGACCTGATGACGCACGACCTGAGCCCGTCGACGCTGTCCGGCCTCGGCGACCAGTTCGTCAGCGCGCCGCGGCTGGACAACCAGGCCTCCTGCTATGCGGGGCTGGAGGCGTTCGTGGACGCTGCGCCCGGCGAATACCTGCCGGTGCTGGCGCTGTTCGACCACGAGGAGGTCGGGTCCACCTCCGATCACGGCGCCGACTCCGAGCTGCTGCTGACCACGCTGGAACGAATCGTGCTGGCCGGTGGTGGCGGGCGGGAAGACTTCCTGCGGCGGATATCGGGATCGATGGTGGCCTCGGCGGATATGGCGCACGCCACCCATCCCAACTACCCGGAGCGACACGAGCCCGGCCACCTGATCGCGATCAACGGCGGCCCGGTGCTCAAGGTGCACCCGAATCTGCGCTACGCCACCGACGGCCGCACCGCCGCCGCGTTCGCGCTGGCCTGCCAGCAGGCCGGGGTGCCGCTGCAACGCTACGAGCACCGCGCCGACCTGCCGTGCGGCTCGACCATCGGCCCGATGACGTCGGCCCGCACCGGTATCCCGACGGTCGACGTTGGCGCACCGCAATTGGCGATGCACTCCGCACGGGAACTGATGGGCGCGGGCGACGTCGCCGCGTACGCGGCGGCGCTGCGGGCCTTCTTGTCGCCCGGCTGAGCGCCGCCTTCCGGGGCTAGTCGACGATGGTCGGCTCGTAGCGGATCACGTTCTCCACCACCATGCCGTTGCGGGTGCGGACGCGGTCGATCCCGCGGATCTCGAATGGCCCGTCCGGCCCGGTTCCGCGGCCGACGTAATGCAGGAAGACCAGTTGCTCGCCCTCGGCGGTGCCCGCAACGGTGGCGCTGTCGACGACGTCGAGTCGCAGGTCCGGGGCGGCGGCCAGTAGGTCGGCGATCTTCTGTGTGTAGGCCTCGACTCCCCGGACCGGTTCCGGGTCGCCGGGCCAGTAGCCGACGATGTCCTGGGCCAGGATGTCCATCCCGCGAGACATATCCGGCGCCGCCCAGAACGCTGCAAACATCTCAGCGCTGAACTTCGGGTTTGAGTCGAGAGTCGTTGTAGCAGAACTAGATTGGGTGTCGGTCATGATTCCTCCCACGGCTTCGGCGCTCTGGTCGAGCGCGTTAGAGCAAGAGTCTCTCGACCGGTGCTGGTCCCGCAATTACCTCGGAGGTCATCGCCGCGAGTAATAAGGTCGGGGATATGGCGCTCAAGGTAGAGATGGTGACATTCGACAGCAGCGACCCCGCGACGCTGGCCGGCTGGTGGGCCGAGCAGTTCGACGGCGACACCCAGGAGCTGATCCCCGGGGAATTCGTCGCGGTCATCCGGCCCGACGGACCGCGGCTGGGCTTTCAGAAAGTAGCTGATCCGACGCCGGGAAAAAACCGGGTACATCTGGATTTTGGCGCGGCTGATGTCGATGCGGAGGTGTCCCGACTGGTTTCCGCCGGCGCCACCGAAGTCGGCCGGCACAGCATCGGTGACAACTTTCGCTGGGTGGTGCTGACCGACCCGGACGGCAACGCGTTCTGCATAGCCGGCGCGCAGTAGGCCGGCCGGTTCGACTCGCCTCTAGACTGTCCCCGTGACGTCCGGGCTCACTCAAGCGGTCGATACCGTCGAGCAGGCCGTGGCCACCCCTGATCAGCCGCAACCGTTCCGCGAACTGGGTCTCAAAGACGACGAATACCAGCGGATCCGCGACATCCTGGGCCGCCGCCCGACCGACGCCGAGCTGGCGATGTACTCGGTGATGTGGAGCGAGCACTGCTCCTACAAGTCGTCCAAGGTCCACTTGCGTTACTTCGGTGAGACCACCACCGAGCAGATGCGGGCCGGGATGCTGGCCGGCATCGGGGAGAACGCCGGCGTGGTCGACATCGGTGATGGCTGGGCGGTCACCTTCAAGGTGGAATCGCACAACCACCCGTCCTACGTCGAGCCCTACCAAGGCGCGGCCACCGGGGTCGGCGGCATCGTCCGCGACATCATGGCGATGGGCGCTCGACCGGTCGCGGTGATGGACCAGTTGCGGTTCGGCGCTGCGGATGCCCCCGATACCCGTCGTGTGCTCGACGGGGTCGTGCGCGGCATCGGAGGTTACGGCAACTCACTGGGCCTGCCCAACATCGGCGGCGAAACCGTGTTCGACGCCTGCTATGCCGGCAATCCATTGGTCAACGCGATGTGTGTGGGCGTGCTCCGGCAGGAGGACCTGCACCTGGCCTTCGCCTCCGGCGCGGGCAACAAGATCATCCTGTTCGGCGCGCGGACCGGTCTCGACGGTATCGGCGGTGTGTCGGTGCTGGCATCGGAGACCTTCGGCGGCGATGAGTCGGGGTCGGGCCGAAAGAAACTACCGTCGGTTCAGGTCGGCGACCCGTTCATGGAAAAGGTGCTCATCGAGTGCTGCCTGGAGCTGTATGCGGCCGGTCTGGTGATCGGCATCCAGGATCTCGGTGGAGCTGGAATAGCTTGTGCTACCTCGGAATTAGCCTCTGCTGGCGACGGTGGCATGGTGGTCGAACTGGATACCGTTCCGCTGCGCACCAAGAACATGACCCCGGCCGAAGTGCTCTGCAGCGAGTCGCAGGAACGAATGTGCGCGGTCGTCGCACCGGAGAACGTGGATGCCTTCCTGGCGGTGTGCCGCAAGTGGGAAGTAGTGGCCACCACAATCGGCGAGGTCACCGAGGGCGACCGGCTGCGGATTACCTGGCACGGCGAGACGGTCGTGGACGTGCCGCCCCGCACCGTGGCCCACGAGGGCCCGGTGTATCAGCGGCCGGTCGCTCGGCCCGAGTCGCAGGATGCGTTGAACGCCGATCGGGCGAGCAGCCTGCCCCGACCGGTCACCGGCGATCAGCTACGCGCGACTTTGCTTGCGCTGCTGGGCAGCCCGCATCTATGCAGCCGTGCCTTCATCACCGAGCAATACGACCGCTACGTGCGCGGAAACACCGTGTTGGCCGAACACGCCGACGGCGGAGTGCTACGCGTCGACGAGTCCACGGGTCGCGGCATCGCGCTGTCGACCGACGCGTCGGGGCGCTACACACTGTTGGATCCCTACACCGGTGCTCAACTCGCGCTGGCCGAGGCGTACCGCAACGTCGCGGTCACCGGCGCCACCCCGGTCGCGGTGACCAACTGCCTCAACTTCGGCTCGCCGGAAGACCCCGGGGTGATGTGGCAGTTCGCCGAGGCGGTACGTGGCTTGGCGGACGGCTGTGCGGCACTGGGCATTCCAGTAACCGGCGGCAACGTCAGCTTCTACAACCAAACCGGGTCGACGGCCATCCTGCCCACTCCGGTGGTCGGTGTGTTGGGCGTGATCGATGATGTCGCCCGGCGGATCCCGACGGCGATGGGCACCGGCCCGGGCGAGACGCTGATACTGCTCGGCGACACCCGCGACGAATTTGACGGATCAGTCTGGGCGCAGGTCACCGCCGACCATCTGGGCGGACTGCCGCCCGCGGTAGACCTGGCCCGCGAGCGGCTGTTGGCTGACGTGCTGAGCGCGGCCGCGCGGGACGGGCTGGTGTCCGCGGCCCACGATTTGTCCGAAGGCGGTCTGGCGCAGGCTGTCGTGGAGTCGGCGCTTGCGGGCGAAACAGGTTGTCGCATCGCGCTTCCCGAGGGCTTTGAATCAGGTACAGGCCCCTTCGTATATCTCTTCTCCGAGTCGGCGGGCCGGGTGCTGGTAGCGGTGCCGCGCACCGAGGAGAGTCGCTTCCGCTCGATGTGTGCGGCGCGGGGCCTGCCGGCTACCCGCATCGGTGTCGTCGACGAAGGTTCGGACGCGGTGGAGGTGGCGGGTCTGTTCACCGTGTCGCTGGCCGAGCTGCGCAGCACGTCTGAGGGAGTGCTCGCCGGACTGTTTGGCTGAGTGCCGAGTCCGATGAATACCGAACCGCGCAGCCGGCATCCGCTCGTGGTGTGGGCTTGGAGCCTGTTACGGCTGAAATTCGTCGGGATGGCGTTCGGCGCGCTGTTCTTCTGCCTTTCCCTGACGCCCTCGCTGCTGCCGCGGGACTGGGTGTTCCAGGGGCTGATCGGCGGTATCAACGCGGGGTTCGGCTACGGCCTGGGTGTGCTGATCGGCAAGGCCACCTACCGTGTTCTGCTCCATAACGCCCGCTGGTGGCCGCCGCGGGCGTCGGTGCTGTTCTGGCTGAAGGCGGCGGTCGTCGTAATCGCGCCGACGGCATCTGTATTGATGCTCATCCCGGCCGCCTCTTGGCAGCGGCAGGTGTCCGCGCTGATGGGCATCGAGGGCCCGACCACCCTGGGTTATCTGCGCACGCTGCTCGTCGCCGTCGCTGTCGGCGCATTGCTGGTGTCCACCTGCAGGGTGCTCATCGACGCCGTCAAGCTACTGGCCCGGATGCTGATCAGGCGATGGCGCGTGCATGACGAGGTGGCGCTGTTCATCGGCACGGCGATGGTTGTCGCGCTGCTGATCATGTTGATCAACGGTGTCCTGGTCCGCGGGTTCTTCGCCGGGGCCAACGCACTCTCCCAACCGCGGGATGCCGCTGACCCCGCTGGTCTGTCGCAGCCGATGCTGCCCGAAAAGTCGGGTAGCCCAATGTCGTTGGCGCCGTGGGACTCGCTGGGATACCAAGGCCGCGACTTCGTCGCCACCGGTCCGCATGCAGCCGATTTGGCCCGGGTCAACGGCAAGCCGGCAAAGGAGCCCATCCGGGTGTATGCCGGGCTGAACACCGCCCCCGACGACAAAGGCCGGTTGGCGGTGCTCGTCGCAGAGCTCGAGCGCACCGGCGCGTTCACCCGCAAGTTGCTGGTAATCGCCCCGGGCACCGGCACCGGCTGGATCGACCCGGTCGCGGCGAGTTCCCTGGAGATGATGTACAACGGCGACACCGCGATCGTGGGTCTGCAGTACTCCTACCTGCCGAGCTGGGTCTCATTCCTGGCTGACCGGCAGAAGTCCGAGGATTCCGGCCGGATGCTCATCGAGTCCGTTCACCAGCGCTGGCAACAACTTCCGCCAGACCACCGGCCGAAATTGGTGCTTTACGGCGAAAGCCTGGGTTCGATGGCCGGCCAGGCCGCTTTCGGCTGGCTGCCCGACATCCGCCGGATGGGTTTCGACGCGGTGCTGTGGGTGGGACCACCACAAGCCAGTCCGATGTGGCACGCACTGATCGCGCGGCGCGACCCGCACACCACGGAGGTGCGGCCGCGCTACGACAACGGCCGAACAGTGCGGTTCTCCGAAGCAATCGATCCGGCCGACATTGCCGGGGTGGCCGGGCCGCCGTGGGCGGGCACGCGAGTGTTGTTCCTGCAGCACCCATCCGACCCGGTGGTCTGGTGGTCACCCGATCTGCTGTTCGGCCGGCCCGACTGGTTGGTCGAACCCCGCGGCGCGGACCGCAGCGCCTCCATGCACTGGTATCCGGTCGTCACCTTTTGGCAAGTCAGCGCCGACCTGACGAACGCCGAGGGCATGCCCGGCGGGCATGGCCACGACTACAGCAACACCATTTTGGACGGCTGGGCCGCGGTGCTGCCACCGGACGGCTGGACAGCAGCCGACACCCAGCGCATACGTGGCGCATTGATGTCTGAGCCGAAACCCTGATGGGCTACAGCAGTTTTCGGCACCTGCGGGCGCTTGGGCTGGCCGCCGCGCTGGTCGGTTGGAGCTTTGTCGGCCCGCGGGTGCCCGCGCGGGGGCGGTTGTTGCTGCAGGCCGGTCTTGGCGGGCTGCTGGTGTTGGCTGACCCGGGCGCCGCTGGGCTTGCGCCCGCCCCGGCTGTGGGCCGGTCTGCGACTGGGCCTGGCCGTCGGATCAGCGGCGGCGACTGCAGTCGTTGGCGGCGACATCTGTTCCAGCCGTGCGGGTTTCGATGGCCGGAGCGGGAACTGCCCGCGCTCAGCGTCGAGCTGGCTGGCGGTGCAGATACCGCTGGGCTACGGTATGGGCGAGGAGGCGGCATTCCGTGCGGCGCTGGCCACCGTCGCCGGCCGTGCCTATGGTGCCTCGGCTGGTCGGCTGCTGCAGGCCATGGCGTTCGGGCTCTCTCATATCGTCGACGCACGCGCGACCGGTGAGCCCGTGCTGCCCACGGTGCTGGCAACCGGCGCCGCCGGGTGGGTATTCGGTTGGCTGGCCGAGCATTCCGGCAGCCTCAGCGCACCGATGCTGGCGCATTTGGCGATCAACGAGTCCGCCGCCGCTGCGGCGCTGACCGTCCAGCGGCGGTCCCGAGGGCGGTTCAATGCCTAGTGCCCGACGGCTTGGCGGAGCTCACACCGGACACTTTTTCGTTGCGGTACACCTTGGCGAACGAAAGCCAGGTCCATCATGGCGCGTCTCCGACATTGCGAACAGTGGTTGGGATGAGGGTGGGACGACTCCTCCCGGCACAACTGCTGGATATATGTGTAAAGGTCGTTTTTTGAAAGAGGTTCCTCACCGGAAGCCACGAATCTAAGGCCAATCCGCAGTAGGGCCATTGGACTCTGCACTTTATTAGCAAGCCTCTATTAGCCTGGACGCTGAAACATTTGGGCTGCGGGTGGGTGGCGAACGTCGGCTGGCGACTTGTGCGCCGAACGCCGAAGACATCTCCCGCGCAACGTTTTTCAGCCTGAAGTGCCCGTAAGGAGGAGTGCGGTGCCGCAGTGGCAAAATATTCGGGACCGCTTCCGTCCAGCCGGCACACCGGGTGCTGCGGGCCGTCCCGGCATCCCGGCGGATCGCAGCGTTGACGCCGCGGCTGAACTCACCGCAATGCTGGCACTCCTGGACGATGCGCAAGACGAGGCAGCGCGAACGCGCCAGGCTGCCGCCGATCGGGCTCAGGAGATCCGCCGCGCCGCCCACCGGCAGGCGACCGAACTCATGGTCAAAGCCCGTGACGACGCCGAGACGGTGCGAGCCCGATCGGAGGCGGACGCGCTGCGCGAAGCCGGCGCCGACGAGGACGACATGCGACGCCAGACGGAGGCCGAGATCGCCCGGGTGCACCAGCAGGCCGACGAGCGGTTAGCCGATGGCGCCGACACCGTTGCCGCTCAAGCGCGGAAGTGGCTCGATGCCCTTGTCCGCTCAACGACCGTGAAGAGCGAGCAGTGAGCGCCCAGTGGGTGGCAGGCAACGTGCGCGCCAAAGCTCTGCTCAATCGGCGGCTGGGTGTGCGGCGCGCCCGGGCCCTCGCGGCGATGAACTCCCTGACCGATGCTCAGCACGCGCTGGCTGGTACCGCATATGGCCGTGACATCACCGTGGGGCAGTCCGCACCGGACACCGCTCATGCGGTGTGCGCCGCGCTGCTGTGGCATCTACGTGTGCTGGCCGGATGGCAACCGGCGCAAGGTGCGCAGGCCATTCGCGCGCTGGCCGCCGGCTTCGAAGCCGGCAACATCGCCGCTCACGCCCGGCGGTTGGCGGGCGCGCCAGCCCCCCCGCCCCAGACGCTGGGCGCACTGGCTACCGCGTGGCCGCAGCTAAGCGAGACCTCCTCGCTGGCGCAGCTGCGGGACACCTTGGCCCAGACAACGTGGGGTGACCCGGGATCGGAATCGCCAGCGGACATCGCACTGGCGGTGCAGGTCGGCTGGGCGGCACGGGTCGCCAACGCGATCCCCGAGGCGCGCAACTGGGCGTACACACGGTTGGCCTTGACGGTGGCGCGTCATAGGTTGGCAGAACAGCGTGAGCTGCCCGAGCCGCTGCGGATCCGCACCCGTGTGGTGTTGGGTGCGGCCGCGACGGCGGCCGGCGACCTGGCCTCGTTCGCCGATTCACTTGCCATGCGGTTCCGCTGGTTGCTCGACGGCATCACCGCCGCCGACGGCCTGTGGACGGCGGAGGCTCGCTGGTGGGCGCGGGTGGAAGCCGACGGATTGACCATGCTCGGCGGCAGCGAGTTCACCCGGGCCCGGACGATCGGGGCGGTCGCGGTGTTGGCCGCCGACGCCTGGCGGTGCTGCGCTGCAGTGGCGCTGGCGTCGCGTGGCGGCGGCCCGATGGACGTCTACGATGTCGTCGCCTGAACAGGCTGAACGGCCTGAACGGCCTGAACGGTTGCGTGCCTTCGCGCGGCGTTTTACACCGGTTCGCATGCAGCGCATCGCGGTAGTCACACAGGCGGACATGTTGCGCGATGTGCTGGTGGCGGTGGCCGGATCCGGCAGCGTCGAGCTCGACGAACCCGCCGATAATGGCCGCGCACCGGGTCCGGCAGCGCAGGCGCTACAGCGGATGGGCGCGCACCCGGAATCGGGACACGGCGTCGCGACGGTGATGTTGTCAGCCGCCGCGCCGGACGTCACCGAGCTGGAGCATGCTGGGCGTGCGGACCTGCTGGCGGGTGAGGCGCAGCTGCAGCGGTACGCCGCAGCCGCAGTGCGCCGCCGTGAGGTGGTAGCGGTCGCAGGCTGGTGCCCGGCCGACCAGTTAGCCAGGTTGGGTGCGCGGCTGGACTACGGCGGCGCGGCCGCAGTGCCGCTACCCACCCCGCGGGGGATCGATCCGCCAACGCTGCTCGACACCAGGCGGGGGCTTTCCGGCAGCTTCTCGGCGCTGGTGCGCACCTACGGCACCGTCCCATACCACGACATCGACCCCACCGTATGGGCCGGGCTGGCCTACACGGTGATGTTCGGGATGATGTTCGGTGACGTCGGCCACGGACTGCTGCTGGTGCTAGCTGCGGTCATTATCAGGCTGGGCTGGATCCGCCGGTTCCCGTCGCTACGGCCGATGTGGACTTTCGTCGGTGGCGCAGGAATCGCGGCAAGCGTCTTCGGGGTCCTGTACGGGGAATGCTTCGGCCCGACCGGGCTGGTGCCGGTGGTATGGCTGGCTCCGCTGGATGATCCGATGCGGCTGCTGCTAGTTGCGTTAGCGGTCGGCGCCGTGTTGCTGGGAGCCGCCTACACCGTGGGAGCAATCAACCGCTGGCGTGAGGGCGGGTTCCGGCTGGCCATCTACGCGCCGTCCGGGATTGCCGGGGCGGCCGTGTTCGTCGGCGCCGGCGTGGTGCTGGGGGGCTACACGATCGGCCCCCGGGTGCTGGTGGCGGCTGGGCTGCTGCTGTGCGCGGTCGGTCTGCTGCTGGCGCTGATCGGTCTGTATGCGGAGTCCGGTGGCGGCGCGGGCGGAGTGCTGCAGGCCGCGATCGGTGGGCTGGATTTGCTGGTGCGTCTCGGGTCCAACCTGGTCTCGTTCGCCCGGCTGGCAGCGTTCGGGATGACTCACGCCGCGCTTGGCTGGGTGGTGTGGCGCGGGACGACGGCACTGTGGGCGCACAGCTGGATCGGCGCGGCGGGGGCGGTGGTGATGTTCGTTGTGGGCAACGCGGTGGCGTTCGCGCTGGAGGCGTTGGTGGCAGGCGTGCAGGCGCTCCGGCTGGAATTCTATGAATTGTTTTCGCGGGTATTCATCGGTGAGGGTCGGCCGTTCCGCCCCTGGACGGTCCCGGTGGTCGAAATGGAGGCGGCATGTTGACCTGGGTAATCGCTTTACCGGCGCTGATCACCGGATTCGCGGTCAGCTTGACGCTCTTGCGTCGCCGGGGCCGGCTGGCGGTACGGCTGTTCTGGGCGGTCAATGCGGTGGTGGCGGTGGCGGCGCTGGTGGTGCTGGTGCAGGCGTTGACTGCTGGGCCGGCGGTAGCGGAAACGGCCGCGGCGGCTGGGCCGGGTGGCGCGAGCAGCAACTGGGCGGCATTGCTGGGCGCGGCGATCGCGGTCGCGGGCTCGTCGATCGGCGCGGCGATTGCTGTGGCGTATACCGGTGCGGCGGCGCTGGCGGCGCTGAGCGAGCGGCCAGAGTTGTTCGGCCGGGCGATGGTGATCGTCGGGTTAGCCGAGGGCATCGCCATCTACGGGCTGGTCGTGGCGGTCATCTTGATCCAGCGGGCGTGACGTGGGAGCCGTCGTCCTGATCGGGGAGCCCGCGTTAGTGGCCGGTTATGTCATGGCTGGCGCGACAACAATGCCTGCCCAGGGCCCGGACGAGGTGCGCCGGGCATGGGAAGGTCTGCCGTCCGGCACAGCGCTGGTCATCCTGACCGCGGCGGCCGCTGACGCGTTGGGCGACCGATTAAGCGAGGGTGACCCGCTGACCGCGGTGATGCCCGCATGAGCGCGCTGAATACCGAGAAGGCCGTGGCCGCGCTGCAGCCGGTGCGACGGCACCTGCTGGAGTGCGCCCGGGCTGACGCCGAACGCGAAATCGCCGAAGCGGAGCAGGAAGCCGAGCGCGTTCTCGCTGCGGCCCATGACCAGGCCGCACAGCTAGCCGAAACGGCCCGGGCCGCAGGGCGGGACGCGGCGGAAGCGGTGAGCGCCCAGCGACGCGCGGCGCTGCAGCGGGAGCTGCGCGGTGCGGTGCTCGCGGCCCGGTGCGACGTTTACCAGCGGTGGTGTCGGCGCAGCACCGAGGCGGTGCTGCGGCTGCGTGACGACCCCGCTTACCCGCATTGGGCTGCGGCCCTCCGGGCCGCCGCGCAGGCGACGCTGGGCGCCGACGCGCAGCTCAATGAGCACCCAACCGGCGGTGTGGTGGCCGAGGCCGGTCAGCGGTGCATCGACCTGAGCCTGGCCGGCATTGCCGCACGGGTGCTCGATGACACCACCGCCCAGCTGGACGCGCCGTGGTCGTAGGCGATACGGCCCGAGTCGTGCGAGTGTCGGGTCCGCTGGTGGAAATCGACGTCGCGGCCCCGCTCGCGATGAATGAGCTGGTGACGCTGGGAAGCGAGCGAATCCCCGGGGAGGTGGTCGGGATCCGCGGTGCGCAGGTGACCGTGCAGGCCTACGAGTACACCGGCGGCCTGGGGCCCGGTGCCGACGTCGTGGCGCTGGGCCGCCCATTGTCGGCGTCGCTGGGACCCGGGCTGCTGGGCGGGGTGTTCGACGGGCTGCTGCGCCCGCTGCACACCGCGCCGACCTGGTTGGCGCCCGGCCATGACAGTGAAATCGACCACACGACGTGGCATTTCGAGCCGAGAGCGACTATCGGCGCCGATCTGATGGCCGGTACCGTGCTTGGCGTGGTGCCCGGCGCCGGGTCGGTGCCGCACCGCGTGCAGGTTCCCGCCGGGATGTCGGGCAGCCTGGATTGGATCGCCGCCGCTGGTGATTATCCCGCCGATGAGGCGGTCGCCACAGTCGGCGGACAGCCAGTGCCCATCGCGGCGCGGTGGCCGGTGCGGCGGGCGCGACCGTATCGCCGTCGACGCGACGACGCCGTCGCGCTGACCACCGGCCAGCGCGTGGTCGACTTGCTGTTCCCGATCGCCCGGGGCAGCACCGCCGCAGTGCCAGGCGGTTTCGGCACCGGCAAAACGGTGCTGCTGCAACAGATCGCAAAGTGGTGCGACGCCGACGTCATCGTCTATATCGGCTGCGGTGAGCGCGGCAACGAGATGGCCGAGATCGTCGCCGACATGCGCGAGTTGAGCGATCCGCGCACCGGGGGGAGGTTGGTGGACCGCACCGTGATCATCGCCAACACATCGAACATGCCGATGATGGCCCGGGAGGCCTGCATCTACACCGGTGTCACCGTCGCGGAGTACTACCGCGACATGGGTTATCACGTGGTGGTGATCGCCGACTCGACGTCCCGATGGGCAGAAGCATTGCGCGAGTTTGGATCTCGGCTAGGTGAGCTGCCTGCCGAGGAGGGCTATCCGGCCAACCTGTCCTCCGAACTTGCGGCCTTCTACGAGCGAGCCGGCTACGTCGACACCCTCGGCGGGGATACCGGCTCGGTGACGGTGTTGGGAGCGGTATCGCCGCCGGGTGGGGACTTGTCCGAGCCGGTCACCGTCCAGACTGAGCGGTTCGTGCGTTGCCGGTGGTCCCTGGACCGGGACTTGGCCTACTCGCGTCACTACCCTGCGGTGTCGTGGTCGGCGTCGTTTTCCCGTGACGCCGAAGCGCTTGGCAGCGCCCGCGTTGTCGCCGGCGACCCTGGCTGGCCTGTCCGCCGCGCTCGGGTACTGGATCTGCTGACCGAGTCCGATCGCCTGGCCGCGCTGACCGAGCTCGTCGGCGTGACGGCGCTTCCGGACAACGAGCGGATGGTGCTGGTGGCCGGGCGACTTCTACGCGAGGCCGTACTCGCACAGAATGCCCAAAACCCCAACGACGCGCGCTGCGGGTCCGAGAAGACCGCGGCGCTCGTCGAGGCAGTGCTGGCGGTAATCGACACCTGCCGTGAGCTGGTCGCCGGGGGTGTGGCAGTGCAGCTGATCGAGGAGACCGACTTCGGCAAGCTGATCCGCGCCCGCGACGACGGCGGGCCCGACGATACCGCGCTGGCGGCGCAACGACGCAACGAGATCATCGAGACGCTGCGCGGGCTCCCGCGATGAGCCGTCCGTGGGAGCGGTGGGTCGAATACCGCGGTGTGCGTGAATTGCGCGGTCCGCTGGCCGTGGTTGGCGGTGTCGCGGGTGTGGGGTGGGACGAGTATGTGGTCATCACGCTGGCCGACGGGTCGGTGCGGCATGGGCTGGTGCTCGACGCGAACCGCGACGTGGCGCTCGTGCAGGTGATGGAAGGCACGTCCGGAATGGACCCGGCAGGGGCTGCATACCGGTTCAGCGGCGAGCCGCTGCGCATCCCGGTGGGAACCGCATGGTTGGGCCGCACCTGTAACGGCCGCGGCGAGCCGATCGATGGCGGCCCGCCGGTAACCGGAGCGCAACGGGTGTCGGTCAACGGTGACCCGCTCAACCCGACGCAACGTGACGCTCCCTCGGAGCCGGTGCTGACCGGTGTGTCGGTGATCGACGCGCTGACCACCCTGGTACGGGGACAGAAGCTGCCGGTGTTCTCGCTGCCCGGGCTCCCGCACCTGCGCCTGGCATGTCAGATCGCCGCGCAGGCCAGTGCTGGCGGCGAGCCGTTCAGCGTGGTGTTCGCCGGTATCGGGCTTACGCACGCCGATATGGCCTATGCCCGCAACGTGCTCGAATCACGAGCCGCGGCAGGGGAGTTGGTGTTGCTGCTGAACGCCGCCGACGACCCGGTCATCGAGCGGATCCTCACCCCGCGCCTGGCGCTGACCATCGCCGAGCATCTCGCATTCGACACCGCGCGGCAGGTGTTGGTGGTCATGACCGACATGACCAGCTACGCCGAGGCGCTGCGTCAAATCTCGGCAGCCCGCGGTGAAATGCCTGCGCGGCGCGCCTATCCGGGGTATCTCTACAGTGACCTGGCCTCGCTCTACGAGCGGTGCGGCAAAATCGTCGGACAGTCCGGCTCGGTGACGGTGTTGCCGGTGTTGACGATGCCCGGCGGCGACATCACCCACCCGGTGCCGGACCTGACCGGCTACATCACCGAAGGGCAGATCATCTTCTCCGCACAGATGCATCTGCACAACATCTACCCGCCGGTGGACGCCTTGTCGTCGCTGTCGCGGCTGATGCGCCGCGGCGCGGGAGCTGGCCGCACCCGCGACGATCACCTGCCGGTGGCGGCACAGCTGCTCGCGGCGTTGGCCCACGCACGGCAGGTAAGCGCTCTGGCCGAGCTGATCGGGCCCGACGCCCTCACTGCCACCGACCGCAGCTATCTGCTGTTCGAGGACGATTTTGCTGCGAAGTTGATCAACCAACGTCCTGACGCCGCAAGATCTTTCGACGAAACCCTCGACCGGGCATGGGAGGTACTCGCGCGGTTGCCGCGCAGTGAACTGTCGATGCTGCCGTCTGGCCTGCTCGAGGCACACCGGCCCGACAGTGTGCAGGAGGCGTGATGGCGCCGTTGTCGCGTCCCTCGGGGCGGATGGGCCGAATGTGGGTACTGAACCGACTCGACCTCGCCGAGCGTGGGGTGATGCTGCTCGAGCAGAAGCTGCACTTGCTGACCGCGCTGCAAGAAGAGCTGCAGCGCAAGGCCGAACAAAGCCGCCACGACTGGCAGCAGGCATGCCGCAAGGCCGACATGTGGGGGCTGCGCGCGGTGCTGTTGGGCGGCCAAAACGCGATCGAGCTGGCCGTGACCACCGCGCCGGCGTCGGTCACCGTGCGGTGGGCCGTCACCGCCGGGGTGCGCTACCCCGACGTCGCCGTCTGCGTATTGCCGCCTGAAAACGATCCGGTCGTCACCTACCTGACCTCGGCGTCTGTGCAGGCGGCGCGCGCGTATCGTGCAGCCGTTGTTGCCGCGGCCAAATGCGCTGCGGCGCAATCGTCTTTCCGAACCGTCGAGCAAGAGGTTCACACCACCCGGCTGCGGGTGCGCGCCCTGAGCCGACACTGGCTACCACAGCTGCAACAGGAGTTGGCCCGCATCGAGTTAGAGCTGGAAGAGGAAGATCGCGACGAGGCGATCCGGGTGCGACTCGTCGGCCGTCAGCGCGGCTTAGAGCACTGACAGGCGCAGCGGCACCGGTGAAGGGTCCGAGAACCCGATCAGGCTATGACGAGGGCATCGCCAAGCCGGCAATCTTGTACGGTGGCCGGCGGCGCGGATCCATGGTTCTGAGACCCTGAGGTATGACCGCCCGTGGTAGAGCCGACCCGGTGAAGACCCGTGACGCGGTCCGGGCTGTCGAAGGCTGGCTGCGTGACGAAACCTGCCCGGCTCCTAGCCGAGCCGATCTCGCCGCGGCAGTTCGGCTCACCGCACGCACCCTGGCCGAACAGGCGCCCGGAGCCAGCGTCGAAGTCCGAATCCCGCCTTTGGTTGCCGTGCAGTGTATTTCCGGGCCGAGGCATACTCGGGGTACCCCACCTAATGTGGTCGAGACCGATCCTCGAACCTGGTTGCTGCTGGCCACCGGACTGGTCGAGATGAACGACGCGGGCGCCACCGGAGCGCTGCGGCTGTCAGGTTCGCGGGCCGGTGAGATCCAGGCCTGGCTGCCGCTGGTGCGGTTGGCCGGTTAGGCCAGCGGCGCCAGCCCGGAACGCACCAGATCGATACCGGCAACGACAATTTCGCCCAGGTCGCCGGTGCAGCCGTCGTCACCCCACTTCTGCACCGCCACCACAAGCGCTGCCGCAAGTGTGGCTCCCGCGACCGCGGCGACGAGGTCGAGGTTGGGCACTCCGGCATACCGCTTCTTGATGAAGTCGGTCAGCACCTCGGCGAACGACGACTGCACCACCCGTAGATGCGCGGCGATTCGTTCAGCGGAGATCAACGTCGAGCGGGCGATCGCGGCCTGGCGAACCACTTCCACGTCGTGCGGGAAGCTCGCGACGCTGGCCAACACGGCATCGAACAGGGATTCCGATGCAGGACGCTGCGCTAACGCTTCGGCCAGCCACTCCAGCTGGGTGTCGTAGTCCTGAAACAGCACTGCTTCCTTGCTGGGGAAGTGCCGGAAGAAGGTGCGCTCAGTGACGCCGGCCTCGGCGGCCAGCTGCGTGACCGTCACGTTGGCAAAGCCCTTGCTGGCGAACTGTGCCAGCGCTACCCGCCGCAACGCCTCGTGCGTGGATCGCCGGCGCAGCTCATGGAGGTTTGTCGGCTCCGCCATCGGGCCGATGTTATCGCGATTCGCGGGCCATGTCAGTACTGACATCTTCCCAATGTGTCAGTACTGACATATTCTGCTTTTGCGCGGTCCTGCGGGTGGCCTCTGGGAAGGGAAACGAGCCATGACTGACTATGACGCAATCGTTGTCGGCGCCGGACACAACGGACTGACGGCGGCGGCGGTCCTGCAGGCTGCGGGTCTGCGCACGGTATGCCTGGAGGCCAACACCTATAGCGGCGGGATGGCCGCGACGGTCGAGCTCATCGACGGATTCCGCTACGAGATCGCGGGATCGGTGCAGTTTCCCACCGCTGGTCAGATCACCAAAGAGCTTGGCTTGGATACTCTTCCGACCGTCGACGCGGAGGTGATGTCGGTCAACGTCGGCGAGTCTGGTGAAGAGCCGATGATCTTCTACCGCGATCCGATGCAACTGATGACGCATCTCGGCGAGAAACACGGCGTCGACGCGATCACGGGCATGGCCGAGTTGATCGCCTGGAGCCAAGGCCCGGCCAAAGCGCTGGGCCGATTCGAAGTGCGCACGCCACCCAAAACGCTGGATGAAATGTATGCCTGTGCAGCCAATGAGGCCGAACGCAAGGCCATCCATCAAATGCTGTTCGGCTCGGCGATGGACGTCATCGACCGCTATCTGCCGGACAAGGACAAGCACGCAATCCTGCGCGGGATGCTGGCGTTTCTTGCCGTCAACTCCACCTATCGCGGCCCGTACACGCCCGGCAGTGCCACCTGTTTGGCCTTTGCACTGGCGGTGCCCGATGACAGCACGGCGATGATGACCAAGCTCGCCGGCGGGATCGGAGCGCTCACCGAACACCTGCATGAACTCTTCATCTCCCATGGCGGTGAGATCCGCTTCCGGACCAAAGCCGAGAAGATCCTCGTGGACAACGAACGTGTCACCGGCGTGCGGCTCCGCGACGGGTCCACGATCAACGCACCGGTCGTGGTGTCCAACCTTGCGCCCGACCTCACCCTCAACGATCTGGTCGGCGCCGAATACCTGCCTGCCGATTTGATCGCCCGGCTGAGCGACCGCGACCACCGCGCGGCGTTTGTCCAGATGCACTTCGCTCTCGACGGTTTGCCGCAGTTCACGGCGCCCTATGAGCTGCTCAACGAACCTGGCATGCAACAGTCCATCGGGATCTTCGGCTCACCCGAGGAACAGCAACGCCAGTGGGAGATGTGCACCCACGGCCTGCTGCCCGACAATCCCTCGTTGGGAATGCAGATTCCGTCGTGCCTGGACGCCGGCCTGGCGCCGCCCGGCAAGCATGCCGCCAGCGCATTTGCCTATGCGTTCCCCGTCGAAGTCGACCGCGACCAGCACGGGCGCTTGAAAAACGAGATGGCGCAACGTGTTATCGACAAGATCACCCACTACGCACCCAACTTCCGCGACATCGTCATCCGGCATATCACGTTCGCGCCGTACCACATGCAAACCATGTTCGGCGCCCCATCCGGCGACTTCTGCCACGGCCTGCTGCATCCGGACTTGATGGGACAAAACCGCCCAGGGCCCAAAGGCTTCATCGACCTGCCGATACCGGTCGACGGGCTGTACCTGGCGGGTGCCGGCTGTCACGGTGGCCCGGGCATCACCTTCACCCCCGGCTACAACGCCGCGTATCAGGTCCTCGACGATCTGGCATCTGGGCAGTCGCACCGCCCAGCCGGGTAGTGAGTTTTGTGACATATGTGACAGCTGGCATCCAGTGGGAACGATTTGCGCTGATCAGCGGTTATGACGTGACGCGACACGCACAACCGATTCGGTCACATGACCGTGGTTTCCGTAAACTGCATTACGTCACCAACCGCCCCCCAAGGGAGCCGCCCTACCGTGACCGCCCAGCAGCCACTGCCAGTGCCTGAGGAAAACCCGCCCGGCGAAGAATGCGGCGTATTCGGCGTATGGGCCCCCGGCGAAGAAGTCGCCAAACTCACCTACTACGGGCTCTACGCGTTGCAGCATCGCGGCCAAGAGGCCGCCGGTATCGCCGTCGCCGACGGCTCCCAGGTGCTGGTCTTCAAGGATCTCGGGTTAGTCAGCCAGGTTTTCGACGAGCAGACGTTGGCGGCAATGGAAGGCCACGTCGCGATCGGGCACTGCCGATACTCCACCACCGGCCAAACCACTTGGGAGAACGCGCAGCCGGTGTTCCGCAACACCGCGGCAGGCACCGGGGTTGCATTGGGGCACAACGGCAATCTGGTGAACAGCGCCGAGTTGGTGGCCCGGGCGCGTGACGCCGGACTTTGCAGCACCAGGGTTCCGAGTGCGGCTACCACCGACTCGGACATGTTGGGTGCACTGCTGGCCCACGGTGCGGCCGACTCCAGCTTGGAACAGTCGGCGCTGGAACTCCTGCCGACAGTGCGCGGCGCGTTCTGCCTGACATTCATGGACGAGAACACCCTGTACGCCGCGCGCGACCCGTACGGCGTGCGGCCGCTGTGCCTGGGACGACTGGACCGCGGTTGGGTGGTGGCCTCCGAAACCGCAGCGCTGGACATCGTCGGTGCCTCGTTCGTCCGCGACATCGAGCCGGGCGAACTGTTGGCCATCGACGCCGACGGCGTCCGCTCGACCCGCTTCGCCAATCCTGAACCCAAGGGCTGCATTTTCGAGTACGTCTACCTGGCGCGACCGGACAGCACAATCGCCGGCCGGTCGGTGCACGGCGCCCGGCTCGAGATCGGTCGCCGGCTGGCCCGGGAATCCCCGATCGACGCTGACCTGGTGATCGGTGTTCCCGAATCCGGCATACCGGCCGCCGTCGGCTATGCACAGGAGTCCGGCATCCCCTACGGACAAGGCCTGATGAAGAACGCCTACGTTGGGCGCACCTTCATTCAGCCGTCGCAAACCATCCGCCAGCTCGGCATCCGGCTGAAACTCAACCCGCTCAAAGAGGTGATCCGCGGCAAGCGGCTCATCGTCGTCGACGACTCGATCGTGCGGGGCAACACCCAGCGCGCTCTGGTCAGGATGCTGCGCGAGGCCGGCGCCGTCGAAGTGCATGTCCGCATCGCCTCGCCGCCGGTGAAATGGCCGTGCTTCTACGGCATCGACTTCCCCTCGCCGGCAGAGTTGATCGCGAACGCCGTCGAAGACGAAGACGAGATGCTCGAGGCGGTGCGGCATGCCATCAACGCCGACACGCTCGGCTACATCTCGCTGCGAGGTCTGATCGCCGCGACCGAACAACCCACCTCGCGGCTGTGCTCGGCCTGCTTCGACGGCAAATATCCGATCGAACTGCCCAGCGAGACTGCGCTGGGTAAAAATGTCATCGAGCACATGCTCGCCAGCACCGCGCGGGGAGCAGCGCAGGCCGATATCGCGGCCCGCGAAATCTCCCCGGAGGCGGAGCAGGCTTCCGTGCTGCGCCATCCCTAGCTCAGCGGACAGGTGGCCGATACCCGTGCTCGGGGACGACCGGTAGCCTTTATCGACGATGGCCGACCTCACGAAGAAGTCCGGAAAAAGTCCGGCCGCCCAGGGCGCCACGTACGCATCGGCCGGAGTCGATATCGAAGCCGGCGACCGCGCCGTCGAACTGTTCAAGCCGCTGGCGTCGAAGGCCACCAGGCCCGAGGTGCGCAGCAAGCTGGGGGGATTCGCCGGATTGTTCGCGCTGCGTAGCGATTACCGCGAACCGTTGCTGGCGGCATCCAGCGACGGGGTGGGCACCAAGCTGGCGGTCGCGCAGGCGATGGACAAGCACGACACCGTCGGCCTGGACCTGGTGGCGATGGTCGTCGACGACCTGGTGGTCTGCGGAGCCGAGCCGCTGTTTTTGCTGGACTACATCGCCTTGGGCCGCATCGTGCCGGAACGGCTCAACGCGATCGTCGGCGGTATCGCCGAAGGCTGCATTCGCGCCGGATGTGCGCTGCTCGGCGGTGAAACCGCCGAGCATCCCGGGCTGATCGAGCCGGACCACTATGACATCTCAGCCACCGGCGTCGGCGTGGTCGAAGCCGACGATGTGCTCGGACCTGACCGGGTCAAGCCCGGGGACGTGATTATCGCGATGGGGTCGTCGGGTCTGCATTCCAACGGATACTCGCTGGCCCGCAAGGTTCTGCTGGAGATCGACCGGGGCAACCTGGTCGGCTACGTCGAGGAGTTCGGCCGCACGCTGGGCGAAGAGTTGCTCGAGCCCACCATCATCTACGCGAAAGACTGCCTCGCGCTGGCCGCCGAAACCCAGGTCCGGACGTTCTGTCACGTGACCGGCGGCGGGCTGGCCGGCAACCTGGAACGCGTGATTCCGAACGGGCTGGTGGCCGACGTAGACCGCGGCACGTGGACACCGGCGCCGGTCTTCGCGATGATCGCCCAGCGCGGCCGTGTTTCGCGTGCCGAGATGGAGAAAACCTTCAACATGGGCGTCGGCATGATCGCCGTGGTGGCGCCGGAGGACACCGACCGGGCCCTGGCGATTTTGACCGCCCGGCATTTGGACTGCTGGGTCTTAGGCACCATCAACAAGGGCGGGAAAGAAAGCCCACGAGCCAAGCTCGTCGGGCAGCACCCAAGGTTTTAGCAGAATCCACTTCGGGTCTACGACAGGTGGAGCCGGAAAGCTTCAGCGGCGCCAGTTGTCGTCGGCGCTCCAGGGGTCTTCGGCGTCCGCCTGGTCGGCGTCGTCTTCACCCGACCCGGACAGCTCGCGCCGAAGCCGCTCGAAATCGGTCTGCGGTGAGCTGTATTTAAGTTCTCGAGCAACCTTGGTCTGCTTCGCCTTAGCCCGGCCGCGGCCCATGGGGGAACCCCCTCGCGCAATAACGGAGCGGCCTAACAAGTAGGCGGCTCCGATCTTTGTCTTTATTGTCCTGCCGACAGCTTACCGTGCCCGATGGTTGTGCGCTGTTGCGCCCCGCACCCTGTGCAGCCACCGTGCGGATGATTATCGCGGCGTTCCTCGTAGTCTCTCGACTGCCACCCGACCGGCACCGGGCGCATCGAGCGGCGGCGGCGAGTCCGCGTCAATCAATGCCGGCACCTCGCCGTCGCCGCCGGTGATCAGCGCGGTGTCGGCCGGGATCCCCCGCTTGAGCAACGCGAGCGCCACCGGGCCCAGGTCGACATGTTCGACCACCGTTCCCAGCCGTCCCACCGCGCGCCCGTTCGCCAGCACCGCGTCGCCGGTGGCGGGCCGGTCGGCCGACCCATCCAAGTGCAACAACACCAGCATGCGGGGCGGTTTGCCCAGGTTGTGCACCCGCGCGACGGTTTCCTGGCCGCGATAGCAGCCTTTGTCGAGGTGGACCGCTCCCAGGCCCGGACCGCCGATCCAACCCACTTCGTGCGGGATCGTGCGTTCGTCAGTGTCGACGCCCAGTCGTGGGCGCACGGCCGCGACCCGGTAGGCCTCATAGGTCCACACTCCGGCCGGGCGCAGCCCCGCCTGCGTCAAACGGCGCTGCAAGTCGGCGGACTCGCGCCGGTCGACGAGCACGTCCAGCTCAACTTGGCCCTCTTGCGCCCCGATCATCCGACGCACGAAACCACTACCGGTCATCGGCACAGCGGTCATCTCTGCGGGCAAGGCATCCAGCCCCAGCGCGTCGAGCACGGCCGGTTCACCGAGTTTGGGCCCCAGCAGCGACAGCACCCCCAGGTCTGCGGAAGCTGGAATCACGTCGGACCAGAACACCATTTTGCGTAGGTAGTCCAGCAGCGGATCGCCCCGCCACGGCTCGGTGTCGAGATAGGTGACGCCGCCGAGCTCGGTTTGGATCCAATGGTCTTCGACCCGGCCCTGCCCGTCGAGGCTGAGGTTCTGCGTGCTCGCGCCGTCGGCGAGTTCACTGACGTGCTGGGTCGAGATGCTGTGCAGCCAAGTCTGTCGGTCGGCACCGGTCAGGGTGAGCACGCGGCGATGCGAGCGATCGATCAGCACGGCGCCGGTCTGGGCTGCGCGCTGCTCGCCCAGCGGATCGCCGTAATGCCAGACGGCGCCGGCGTCAGGTCCGGATTCGGGGGCGGGGACGGCGGACACACACCAACTCTACGGACCCCGAGCCGTTAGGCTTCTGGTCCATGACAGGCCGCCCGGGCGTGGTCGTCACGCTGGACGGCGAGATCCATCCGCCGGGGACGCCGCTGCTGTTCGCCGACGACCTCGCCGCCGTACGTGGCGACGGCGTGTTCGAGACATTGCTCGTGCGTGACGGCGAGGCATGCCTGGTGGCGGCACATCTGGGGCGGCTGAGCCATTCGGCGAAACTGCTGGACCTGCCAGAGCCGGACCTGGCGGTGTGGCGGCACGCCATCGACCTGGCAGCGCGGCTGTGGGCGGCGGAGTCCGCAGACGAGGGTGCGATGCGCTTGGTGTACAGCCGCGGCCGGGAAGGTGGCTCGATGCCCACCGCCTACGTGACCGTCAATCCGATCGCCGATCGGATTACGGCTGCCCGGCGTGACGGGGTGGCCGCGCTGACGTTACCGCGTGAACTGCCCGCGACCGGTGTCGACGCGATGCCGTGGCTGCTGGCCGGCGCCAAGACGTTGTCCTACGCCATCAATATGGCCGCGCTGCGCCATGCCGCCCGCCAGGGCGCCGGCGATGTGATTTTCGTCAGCTCGGATGGCTATGTCCTGGAAGGCCCCCGGTCGACGGTGGTGATCGCCGTCGGCGGCGCCGCAGCGGGCGACAACGTTTGCCTGCTGACCCCGCCGCCCTGGTATCCGATCCTGCGCGGCACTACCCAGCAGGCGCTGTTCGGGGTCGCCCGGGCCAAGGGCTACGACTGCGACTATCGCGCTTTACGTCCGGCTGATCTTTTTGCAGCGCAGGGAGTTTGGCTGGTATCCAGCATGACGCTGGCAGCGCGCGTCCATACCCTCGACGGCCGGAAATTGCCGAGCGCTCCGTTGGCGGGCGAGTTCGCCGAGCTCGTCGACGCCGCCATTGTCAGCGATCGCTGAAATCGGTTGTCGCCGCGGCGTTGAGCGGGTACGGTCGGCCGTACACAGGGAAGGAGGTGGTCCGCGAATTGATAGCTCAATGGACTTGTGAGGTGGCTGCCCGCTAGCTGCACCAGGCGAGGAATCACCTGCGCGCGCTGGCGAATTCCCCGCAGCCACCCGGCCCCCGAGCCTCCGGTCTGTCCAACCAGGAACTACGGCTCGGGGGCCGCCCATTTCCAGGAGTCTGGCCCCGAGACTTCAAACACTCTCTGCGGCAGCCGGTATGGGGGAAGAAGCGGCCGTTACGGCGTCACCCTGGCGGCCATCTGGTCGGCCGTGCTAGCCGGCGAACCGCGACAGCCGCGCCGACAGATGCGGCACCAGCCCGCCGTCGGCGTCCACCCGTTCTTCGACGTAGGCCAGGTCGCCGCCCTCGACGATGCCGTAGAGCCGCTTGGCGCCGCCGACCAGCACACCAGACCGGCTGCGTGCCAAGGCATCGGTGACCAATTCCCACGATGACTGGTTGAGTGGCCGCCCGTAGAACAACTCGATGTAACCGGCGGAGTGCGCCAGCAGCAACTCGATGGCCTGTGACTCAGTCAGGTCATGGGGGTCGTTCACGAAACGCCAGTAGCCGCTTTCCCGCAAGTCCGGCCCGTGGTAATCACCTGAGTCGGTAAGGCGCCAGGAGCGGGCTTCCCAGTTCAGATAGTCGCCGCCGTCGTGTGAGACCACGATCTGCTGGCCGAACCGGTAGTCGCCGTCGTGTCCGCGGCCCTCTCCTTCGCCGCGCCAGACGCCGACCAGCGGAAGCAGGGCCAGTAGAGCGTCATTGAGGTTCGCGCCTTCGCGCAGGTTCGCGGTGTCGGCGGGGATGGGCAGATCGTCGAAGACCGGGATGTTGCGCGAGGCAGTCATTTTGGCGCGTTGCGCGGCTGCGGCGACGGCGCGGTCCGCCGAACCGGGCGAAGGAACCGACTCTGGCGGCCTGTCTTGGCCTTCGGCGCGGCTCAAGCGCCGCTCCTCCTCATCGCTGCGCTCTGCATCGTCGCCGGCGCGACTCACGACTCGTCAGTGATCAGCCGATAGAGCGTGTACAGCGCAAACCAGGAGATCGCTACGACTGTCGCGACCAGCACGATCTCGAAGAGCAAAACCACGGCAACAAGTCTAGTCGGCGACGGCGCCAGGACTGGCCGGGGAGACCTGTCAGGCGATCTTGACGTCGACCTCGTGGATCCCCGCACCCGACGGGCTCACCACCGCATCGCCGTTGCCGGCCGCCGACAGCGCGCGCAGCGTCCAGGAGCCGGGTGCGGCGAAAAATCGGAAGTCGCCGGTGGCAGACGCCACGACCTCGGCGGTGAACTCGTCGGAGGAGTCCAGCAGGCGCACGAACGCGCCGCCGACGGCCTGGCCGTTACCGTCGACGACCCGACCGGTGATCACCGTCTCCTTCTCCAGGTCGACGCTGGCCGGCAAGGTCTGTCCTTGCTTTGGTGCAGAGCACATATCAGCTTCCCAACTCGATCGGGGCGCCCACCAGGGAGCCGTATTCCGTCCAACTGCCGTCGTAGTTCTTGACGTTGTGGTGTCCGAGCAGCTCGCGCAGCACGAACCAGGTGTGCGACGACCGCTCACCGATCCGGCAATACGCGATGGTCTCCTTCGACCCGTCCAAGCCGGCGTCGGCGTAGAGCTTGGCCAGGTCGTCGTCGGACTTGAAGGTGCCGTCCTCGTTGGCGGTCTTGCTCCACGGCACGTTGATTGCGCCGGGGATGTGACCGGGCCGCTGGCTTTGTTCCTGCGGCAGATGAGCCGGCGCCAGGATCTTGCCGGAGAACTCGTCGGGGGAGCGCACGTCGACAAGGTTTTTCACGTTGATCGCGGCGAGCACCTCGTCGCGAAACGCCCGGATGCTGTTGTCGGGCGCGTTGGCGGTGTAGGACGTTGCGGGGCGCTGCACGGTGTCGGTCGACAATGGGCGGCCGTCGAGCTCCCACTTCTTCCGGCCTCCGTCGAGCAGCTTGACGTCGTCGTGGCCGTACAGCTTGAAATACCAGTACGCGTAGGCGGCGAACCAGTTGTTGTTGCCGCCGTAGAGGATCACGGTGTCGTCGTTGGCGATACCGCGGTCGCTCAGCAGCTTGGAGAACTGCTGAGCGTCGACGAAGTCACGCCGGACCGGGTCTTGCAGATCGGAACGCCAGTCCAGCTTGACCGCCCCGGCGATGTGGCCGACGTCGTAGGCGCTGGCGTCTTCGTCGACCTCGACGAACACGACGTGGTCCGCGTCGAGATTGCTCTGGGCCCAGTCGGCGGAGACCAGGACGTCGGAGCGTGCCATGTTGGTGATCCTTTCGGAATTATGCGGGCTCAGAAGTCCTGGAGGCAGGCCTCAGATGCACGACGAACGGGTAGAGCTGGCAGCCCAGGCAGATGCCGAAAGCTGCGTTGAGGAAAGCCGCCACCAGTGCGGCGGCGGTGGCGATGAGGCCGACGAGGGGCGCGCCGGCGGCGAATCCGGCCGCTCCGATGATCGCGAAGACCAGCCCGACTAGCTGGGCGAACTTCAGCGGGGGCACCGGCTCGCGCTCGCGCACGGGCGCCAACCGCGGGGCGACAAGTTTGGCGAACAGCAGTCCGTAGGGATGACGGCGCGGGCCGGCCACGGCGCCGATCGCGAAGACGACGGCCTGCAGGCCCAGGATGATCGCGGCGGCCGGCGGGCTGATCCCGGAAACGACGAGGGTGATCACCAGTACAACGGTGGTGACCCATGCGGCGAATCGCGGCCCGCGGACATCGACCTGATCGATGGTGCTGGTATTCGACATGATGGTGCTCCTAGCTGCTCTGTGCAGGGGGTATGGGGGACGCGCGCCATGGTGTTTGTTCCTGGCTGCTCCGAGCGCGGCGCGAAAAAAGCGCGGCTACTCAGCGACTACAACAACAGCAGCAACCCGCGACGCGGCACAGATCGACTGCGCGGCGCTTGGTGAGCAAGAGCTCAATGCGGGCGGACACGTCGGACAGCTTACCCAATGGCCACACCATCAAGCCAACAGCGGAGCCAGCGCTGATCGCAGGTCGTCGGCTTTCGGTACACCCGCGGCGCGGTATCGCTGACGGCCCTGCGCATCGAAAATGAACGTAGTGGGCAGCGACAGAACCGAAAGACGTCGCGCCGCCGCCGGATTGGCGTCCATGTCGATTTCCACGTGTGCGACGTCGCCGAGGTCCCCGCACACCTGGTTGACCACCCGGCGCACCTGGGTGCATGGCGAACACCATGGGGCGCTGAAATGTACGACGGTCGGCCCGGCATCGGACAGGCCCAGGTCGCTGATATCCACCTTGCCGTCCGCCGTGGAATCGGTCGCCCGAACTTGACCGGCGCGGCGGTTCAGCAGCCGGCCGACGACGGCAGCTAGTGCCAGCGCGCCAACCACCGCCACGAACGCTGAGATCATGCCCGGTTAAACCCGTCCAGGGTGATCGTTAATCCCTTGGTGATGCCCTCGATGATCACGTCGGAGCCGCGTGCGCCCTGGCTCGTCGGCGCCAACCCGAACGGAAGTCTTTGGTCGGGCAGCTTTCCGGCGAATGCGGCCAGCACCGCGTCGCGCTTGTCGTCGGGAACCTTCTGGTCGGCGGTGTCCGGGCCGGTCAGCACCCCGGTGGGGGTGAACACCAGTGTGGTCTTGTCATCGCCGGCAATCGACACGTCCACGGACACGCTGACCCGTTTGTCGAAGTGGGCCGACGTGGGGGTTCCGGTGAACACGAGACCATGGCTGCCCGAGATCCCCGATTCGGTTGTACCGCCGGTGGCGTCGTTGGTCTCTTGCGGCGGCGCCTCGACCATCAGATCGCGGATATTCAGGTAGCGGCCGAGATGCATCGAATCGATGATGATTCGGCTCTCCAGCTTGCCGACCCGAAGCTTGTCGCCGGGCTGGATCAGCCATGACGCGTCGATCAGGTCGATCGAGTGCATGGTGGCCTCCAGCGTGGCCTTGCCGATCACTGGACGGTCGACTGCACCGGCCTTGATTTCCACTTCGTTGTAGTGGCCCTTCATCGCTTGGGGGATAACCGGGAAGCCGATGATCGCGACGAATGGATCGAAACCCAGCTGTGCCGCCTGGCGCACGGTGCGGGCCAGCCGATACTCGGCGTAGATCGTGGTTCCAAAATCGACGCCCGCGGCACCGACGAGCACGATCACGACGGCCAGCAGTACCGCTATCGCACCGACCAGCACCTTACGCATGGCCATATTGTGGCGTACCGGTCTGCATCGTCCCCGCGCTGAAGGGCAGCATTCACGCTATCGTTAAATACCCTGGCCGAAATTTCACACCTCGCCATGAATATGGGAGACGCCTTTCCCACGACGCTGGAGGGGCTTGTTGGACCTGTTACTGCTGACCGCGGAGCCGCATCCGGACGTGGTCCTACCGTCGTTGTCGCTGCTAGCCCACACCGTGCGCACAGCGCCGCCTGATGTTTCCTCCTTGCTGGAAGCCGGTAGCGCGGACGTACTGATCATCGACGCGCGTCTCGACCTGCCCGCAGCGCGCGGACTGTGCCGGCTGCTGGGTTCGACGGGCCGCTCGATTCCGGCGGTGGTCGTGGTCAACGAGGGCGGCCTGGTTGCCGTCAACGCCGACTGGGGCCTGGACGAGATTCTGCTGCCCAGCACCGGGCCCGCTGAGATCGATGCCCGGCTGCGACTGCTGATCGGCCGGCGGGGGAGCCTGCAGGACCAGGAAAGCGCCGGCAAGATCACTCTGGGCGAACTGGTGATCGACGAGAGCACGTACACCGCCCGGCTGCGTGGCCGTCCGCTGGACCTCACCTACAAAGAGTTCGAACTGCTGAAATACCTGGCGCAGCATGCCGGCCGGGTATTCACTCGGGCCCAGCTGCTGCACGAGGTCTGGGGATACGACTTCTTCGGTGGTACGCGTACGGTCGACGTGCACGTGCGCCGGCTGAGGGCCAAACTCGGGCCGGAGTACGAATCGTTGATCGGCACGGTACGCAACGTCGGCTACAAGGCGGTCCGACCGAGCCGCAGCCGGCCATCGAGCGGCGAGCCGGCCGCTGACGACAACGGAGCCGAAGTAGAGAGTCGCCAGGACCCGCTGGTCGACCCGTTGCGCAGCCAGTGACGTCACCCGAGTGGCGGGCGGAGCTGGTCGCCGACGAGCAGCAGCAGATACGTGAACTCGCCCATGCGGCCAGTGAGTTCGATGAAGTGGCACCGCTGGGCGAGCAAGTTCTGCGGGAGCTTGCGCACCGCCGCACCGAGCACCTGGTGGCCACCGGTCGCCATCCCAGCGGCGGCGGCGAGGGGATCATCGGATATCTCAACCTTTCTTCCGGGCGCGAAGGCGAGTTCGCCATGGCGGAGCTGGTGGTGCATCCGCAAACCCGCCGACGCGGTATCGGCGCTGCACTGATCCGCGCTGCATTGTCCAAAACCACTGGGCAGAGCCATTTCTGGGCGCATGGCACGCTCGAGTCGGCCCAGGCGACCGCCTCGGCATTAGGTCTGGTGGCGGTTCGCGAACTCATTCAGATGCGCCGCTCGCTACAGGGCATCACCGAGCCGGCCGTACCCGAGGGCATCCGCATCCGGACCTATGCCGGAACTGTCGACGACGCCGAGTTGCTGCGAGTCAACAACGCGGCATTCGCGACGCATCCCGAACAGGGCGGCTGGACTGCCGCTGATCTGGCCGAGCGACGTGCTGAGCGGTGGTTCGATCCCGATGGGCTCTTTTTGGCCTTCGACGAGCGGACCGACGCGCTGCTCGGTTTCCATTGGACGAAAGTGCATTTCGACGAACCTGGTCTGGGCGAGGTCTATGTCGTCGGCGTCGATCCGTCGGCGCAGGGCAGCGGTCTGGGTGGGTTGCTGACGTCGGTGGGCGTCGCGTTTTTGGCGCGGCGACTGGCCGGCGCGGCCCGACCCACCGTGCTGCTTTACGTCGAATCGGATAACGCCGCCGCGCTGCGTGCCTATCGACGGCTGGGATTCACCCAGCACAGCGTCGACACCGCCTATGCGCCCGGCTAAAACAGGCTCGACCAGCGGCGACGCCGGCAACCACTGACCTGTTCACCCCGCGTTCACGCCTCATGTGGATACCGTCAACGCCCAGCGCATATTTTCCGGTTAGCCCGGCAACCGCTGCCGGGACGGTCAGTCGCAGACAAATCCAGTCAGAAAGCGAGAGCAGTGAAGTTCGACCCGGGGGGCAGAGTGCTGGTAGCCGCGGTGTCGACGGCCATGATCGCTGGCCTGCTGTCTACCGGCTGCGGCAGTGACAACAACCTGCACGGCATGTCGGCACCAACCGGACCAGTCAATTGCGGCGGTAAGGGCGCCCTGACCGCTGAAGGCTCCACGGCCCAGCAAAACGCCGTCGCGTTGTTCAACCAGGACTGGGCGCAGCTTTGTCCCGGTAAGCAGTTGGCATACAACCCGACCGGGTCGGGTGCCGGACGCGAGCAGTTCATCGCTGCGCACGTGGATTTCGCCGGCTCGGATTCACCGTTGAGCCGCGACCAGATCGATCCGGCCGCCAAGCGCTGCAACGGAAACCCGGCCTGGCATCTGCCGATGGTTTTCGGGCCAGTCGCGGTCGCCTTCCATCTGGACGGTGTCAAGCAGCTGGTTGTCAACGCTGACGTGCTGGCCAAGATCTTCAGCGGCTGGATCACCAATTGGAACGATCCGGCGATCGCCGAACTCAATCCCGGCATCGCACTGCCTGACACCAGGGTCGTGCCGATTTACCGGTCGGACTCTTCAGGTACCACCGACAACTTCCAGAAGTACCTGGCCGCAGCCGCGCCGAACAGCTGGACCAGAGGCGCCGGCAGCGAGTTTCAGGGTGGTGTCGGTGAGGGCGCGCAAAAGTCTGCCGGTGTCATCCAGGCGGTGCAATCCACGCCCGGTGCCATCGGGTATGTCGAGAAGGGCTTTGCCGACCAAAGCGGCGTGCCGTATGCGCAGATCAACGATGGCAGCGGTGCGGTGACGCTGACCGACGACGCGGCTCGCAAGGCCATTGACAGCGCCACCTTCGCGGGCAGCGGCGACGACTTGAAACTGAATCTGAAATCGCTGTACAGCACCAAGGCGCCAGGTGCTTACCCGTTGGTGCTCGCCACCTACGAGATCGTCTGCTCCAAGGGTTACGACCCCGCGACCACCGCCGCGATCAAGTCGCTCTTGACCGTGGCGGCCAACAATGCTCAAAGCGGTCTCTCGGCCGCCGGGTATGTGCCGTTGCCGGATAAGTTCAAACATCGCTTGATCGCCGCGATCAACGCGATCCGGTGATCTCTCCGATTGACCTGCCGCCAAGGGCTTTGATGGGAACACCGTGACGACACCAAATCCAGCTGACGCCGGTTCGGGTGAGGGCGTCGCTGCGCCTACTTCCAGGTCCGTGGCCCCGCCGGCCCTGCCGTGGGGCAGCAGCAGGTCCCATCGCGGTGACCGGCTGTTCCGCGGGCTGTCCGAGGGGTCTGGCGTCCTGATCGTTGTTTTGATCGCCGCAATCGGAGTGTTTCTGCTGGTGCGTGCGGTTCCGGCGCTGGCGCGCGACCACGAGAATTTCTTCACCTACGGCGGCAACTGGGTCACCACCAACACTTCGGCGATGCGGTTCGGCATCTTTGATCTGCTGCAGGTGACGGTGTTCGCGGCATTGTTCGCCCTGATCTTGGCGATGCCGGTTGCTTTGGGCATTGCGATCTTCGTGGCCCAATATTCGCCGCGCCGTATCGCCGGACCGCTGGCCTATGTGGTCGACTTGCTCGCTGCGGTCCCGTCGATCATCTACGGCGTCTGGGGTCTGTACGTGCTGGCGCCGCGGCTGCGACCGGTCGCGACCTGGCTCAACGCGCACCTGGGCTGGCTTTTTCTGTTCGCGGACGGCAATGTCTCGGTTTCCGGTGGCGGCACCATCTTCACCGGCGGGATCGTGCTGGCGGTGATGATCCTGCCGATCATCACCGCAGTCACCCGCGAAGTGTTCATCAAAACGCCGCAGAGCCACGTCGAGGCTGCGCTGGCGCTCGGTGCCACCCGCTGGGAAGTGGTCAAAACCGCTGTGCTGCCGTTCGGACGCTCCGGCTACATCAGTGGCGCGATGTTGGGCCTGGGCCGAGCGCTGGGTGAGACCATCGCACTGCTGATCATTCTGCGCGGCACTCAGGCGGCGTTCGGCTGGTCGTTGTTCGACGGCGGCTACACCTTCGCGACCAAGATCGCGGCCACCGCCGCGGAATTCAACAACCAGTACAAAGCCGGCGCCTATATCGCCGCAGGATTGGTGCTGTTCCTGCTCACCTTCGTGGTCAATGCGATGGCGCGGGCCGCTGTCACCGGCAAGGACACCCGATGACGTCGATCCTGGACCGCCCACTCAAGGCGCGCACATTCACCGGTCTGAGCTTGCGCCGACGGCTGGCTGACGAGATAGCCACCGTGCTGGTGACGCTGTCGGTGGTGGTGGCCCTGACACCGCTGGTCTGGGTGCTCTACTCGGTGATCGCCAAAGGTGTCAGTGCCGTCAGATCAACCGAGTGGTGGACGCATTCTCAAGCCGACATGACCGCATTTCTATCCGGGGGCGGCGCTTACCACGCCATCGTCGGGACGGTTATGCAGGGCCTGGTGTGCGCGGTCATCTCCGTACCGATCGGCATCTTCGTGGCCATCTATCTGGTCGAATACGGCGGCGGCACCCCGCTGGGCAAGCTGACCACGTTCATGGTGGACATCCTGACCGGGGTCCCGTCGATCGTGGCCGCGCTGTTCATCTATGCGCTGTGTATCGCAACGCTTGGCTTGCCCCGGTCGGGTTTCGCGGTGTCGCTGGCGTTGGTGGTGCTGATGCTTCCGGTGATCGTGCGCGCGACCGAGGAGATGCTGCGGATCGTCCCGGAGGACCTGCGCGAGGCCAGTTTCGCGCTGGGCGTACCGAAGTGGAGAACGATAACCAGGATCGTGCTTCCAGCCGGGCTGTCCGGGATCATCACCGGCGTCATGTTGGCCCTGGCCAGAGTGATGGGGGAGACGGCCCCCTTGCTGATCCTGGTCGGCTACTCGCAAGCAATGAACTTCGACATGTTCACCGGCTTCATGGGGTCGCTGCCGGGCATGATGTATGACCAGACGTCGGCAGGCGCAGGTGCCAACCCGATTCCTACCGATCGGCTGTGGGGTGCGGCACTCACGCTGATTTCGCTCATCGCCGTAATTAATGTGGGGGCCAGAGTGGTTGCGAAACTTTTCGCAGCCGAAAGCCCGGGCAGGAGCTGGAGTGGCTAAGCGCTTAGACCTCAAGGACGTCAATATCTATTACGGCTCGTTTCGCGCGGTCGCCGACGTCTCGCTATCGGTTCTGCCCCGCAGCGTAACGGCCTTCATCGGCCCGTCCGGCTGTGGCAAGACGACTGTGCTGCGCATCCTGAACCGGATGCATGAAGTCATCCCGGGCGCCCGCATGGAGGGCTCCGTGCTGCTCGACGACGAGGACATCTACGGCTCGGGGGTCGACCCGGTCGGCGTGCGTCGTGCGATCGGAATGGTCTTCCAGCGGCCGAACCCGTTCCCCACCATGTCAATTCGCGACAACGTGGTAGCCGGGCTGAAGCTGCAGGGCGTGCGCAGCCGAAAACTGCTGAACGATACCGCAGAACACGCGCTGCGACGCGCCAACCTCTGGGAAGAGGTCAAAGACCGGCTGGACCGGCCGGGCGGCGGGTTGTCCGGCGGTCAGCAGCAACGGCTGTGCATCGCGCGGGCCATCGCCGTGCAACCCGACGTGCTGTTGATGGACGAGCCGTGCTCGGCTCTGGACCCGATTTCGACGATGGCGATCGAGGATCTGATCGCCGAGTTGAAACAGGACTACACCATCGTCATCGTCACCCACAACATGCAGCAGGCGGCGCGGGTCAGCGATCACACCGCGTTTTTCAACCTGGAGGCTGTCGGAAAGCCCGGCCGACTGGTCGAGATCGACGACACCGAGAAGATCTTCTCCAACCCGACGCAGAAGGCCACCGAAGACTACATCTCCGGCCGCTTCGGCTAACTTGACTTGGCGACCGAGTCGTCCTCGGGAAAGTGACCGGTCGCTTGGAAGATGACCCGGCGCGCCACCTCGACGGCGTGGTCGGCAAACCTTTCGTAGAACCGGCCCAGCAACGTCACGTCGACCGCTGAGGCCACGCCGTGCTTCCACTCCCGATCCATCAGCACGGTGAACAGGTGGCGGTGCAGGTCGTCCATCGCGTCGTCTTCTTCGCGGATGCGCGCGGCCTTTTCCGGGTCGCGCGACGACAGCACCTCTTGCGCGCTGTTGCCCAATTCCACAGCCAACCGGCCCATCTCGGCGAAGTATCCGTTGACCTCTTCGGGTAGCGCGTGCTGTGGATGGCGCCTGCGGGCGATCTTGGCGACGTGCAGGGCCAGCGCACCCATCCGGTCGATGTCGGCGACCATCTGGATGGCGCTGACAATCGAGCGCAGGTCGCCGGCGACCGGTGCTTGCAAAGCGAGCAATACGAAAGCGCTTTCCTCGGCCTGGGTGCTCAGCTGCGCGATCTTTTCGTGGTCGGAGATGACCTGTTCGGCTAGCACCAGATCTGCCTGCAGCAGCGCCTGGGTTGCACGTTCCATCGCAGCGCCGGCCAGCCCACACATTTCGCCGAGCTGCTCGGAGAGCTCAGAAAGCTGCTCATGATAGGCGGTACGCATACCGACCAGCCTACGTTCTCATTCGGGGGACCGGCATGAACCGGCATGAAGACAGATGTGAACTCGCGGTGAATGCCGGCTTGAATTCAAATCTTCGAGCATGGTTGCGGCTATTCGCATGTGGTGTCGGCGGCGTTTGTCACCGACAGGTCTTCCGGAAGCTTGGTCGGTGCGCTGCTGGTATTGCGGTCGATCTGCACGCTGACCGACGAGCCGGAGGGCGGGGCGGCGCTCACCGACGAGAAGTCCGGGCCGAGCACGACCTGCACCACTTTCCCAATCCCGTTGACCCGCTCGATCTTTGGGTTCTTAAGAGTGGCCGCGACGGTGGCAGCGGCCTCTTCGTTGCCGGGCGAAAACAACACCGTGGTGGACTTCAGTGAGCTCGGGTAGTCGTCTGGCGTCTTGACTTTGAAGCCCTGGTGCTTAAACTCCGTGCTGGCAGTGGTGGCCAGGCCCCACTTGCTCGTCGCATTCGACACTTGCACGGTGACGTCTCGCGGTGACGTCGTCACGGCCTGCAGCTGCTCGGGATGCGGCTGGGCTGACGGGCTGGTCTGGGGGGCCTTGCTGGTGAGCGACTTCGTCGGCGGGCTCGACGTCGCGTTCAGGTCGTTTTCGCCTGGCAGCGGATCGTCGTTGATGATGGCATCGAAAAGCGCCCGCATGTCAGAGGTGCGCGGTGGCTCGTCGCCGTTCTCGTCGGTTTCGCCGGTCGGCACGGTCACGAACGAGACGTGGCCGGCGGACATGCCCTGCACCGACTGGCCGAGCTGGACGAGGTCTTTGGTCTTGACGTTGTCGACGTAGCTGTCCTTGATGAAAGTGTTGACGACGTTGTTGAGCTTGTTCAGCGAAAAGAACGTGTCTTGGGAGATCAGCGAGCGCAGCAGCGACGACATGAACAGCTGCTGGCGTTTGATGCGCCCGTAGTCACCGTTGTTCTCGGTGGTGACGTTGCGGGCACGCACGTAGTTCAGGGCGGTTTTCGAGTCGATCTTCTGGCGTCCGGCGTGAGCCAGCACTGTGCCCAGTTCGTAGTCTTTCAGCGGGGTGGTGCTGCACACCTCGACGCCGCCGAGCGCGTCGACCATCTTGGCGAAACCGGCGAAGTCGATCGCAATAAAGCGATTGATGCTCAGCCCGGACAGCTTCTGGATCTCCTTCACCAGACACTTCGGCCCCCCGAACGCGAACGTCGAGTTCAGCTTGGTCTCGGTGTAGACGTTTCGCGGACCGTACTTCTTGGTGTCCGGGTCGTAGAGCGGGCCGTACTCGCCGGTGTCGGGGTTCCACGCCTCGCATTGGATCGGGTTGATCGCCAGGTCGCGCGGAAACGATACTGCGACAACGCGTTTGCGGTTCGCCGGAATGTTGACCAACATGATGGTGTCCGACCGGGCGCCGCCGGCGTCCTCGGTGTCACCGGCGCCCATGTCACCGTTTGCCCCGGCACGCGAGTCGATGCCGACGATCAGGAAGTCCTCGTCGCCGTACTGTGCATTCGGGTCGACGACGTCCCGCGACTGCGGGTCCAAGGCACTGACCGTGTTGAGCCGGTGGTTCTTCGACGCGCTCCACTGCCAAGCGCCGCCGGTCAACGCCAGCGCCAGCGCCGCGATCGCGGCGGCCAACAAGCGCCCGGCCAGCAAGATGCCGTGCCGTCTGCGATTCGACTTTTTCTTCGGATATTCGCCAGCTGTTGGGTCATCGTCAAGTGGCGGTGGCGGTGGCGGCCGGTCCGGCGTTTTCGGCAACACAGCGGTCTGCTCGGCGTCGGCGCTGCCGCTGCGGCGCTTGGGCGCGCTGACCTCCAAGGCGGACAGCGCGAGGGCATAGTCCAGCGAGGCCGATGGCCCATAGGCGTCGTCGTAGCCGTTGTCGCGCTCATCGGCGGGCTGATCGACGTCTGCTTCTGGCGGCTCGAGTTCGGGAGCCGCGTGACGGCGCCTGGGCCTTGCGGTTGTCGAGCCGCCGATCTTGGCGATCAGCTCGGCGACGGTGAGTCCGCCATCGGTATGGCTTCCGCGTGGCTCGTCGTCGTCGGCGGTTTCGGCTGGCGGTGACACGGACGGTGACGTTGGTGGCGCCGGCGGCGGCGACCCCCGATGGGCGACGGCGACCCCCCGCGAGGGCGCTGCGAATCGCTCCCACGGCGCGGCGCCGCGCGTTCCCGTCAGCCCTACATCGTCACCGTTGAAGCCCGTAGCGCGCGGATGGCCGGAAGTGGCATCAGGAGTGGCTTCACCGGCGCCAAAGTCGCCGTCACTCATGTCCTACCGGCCTCCGAATCCGCTGGATACCCCACCTGTCGTGCGCGTATATCAATGCAGCGCCGAGCGGCCGAGCTCGTCGGGGCCGGGCCACTGCGCACGCGACACAACAAGATCCACATGGTACTGAGACATGGACGGAAACGCGATCTCGGGAATGTCCCGATTCAGCCGCCTGAGTGCATGATGTCGGCCCCTGCCGGCACCGTGCAGTCGTCAGGGTCGGCCAGCCAGGCCTCGGGCAGGGCGACGCGGGCGGGTGACCCCTGCCGGCCGCGCGGTCCGGCGGCCGCGGTTGGGAACGGCACGCCGGCGTCGAGCTTGTCCAGCAGAATGTCGAGTTCGCCGCGTGTTTTGACCAGCGCCAGCGCCCGCCGCAATTCGGACCCGGCGGGGAAGCCGTGCAGGTACCAGGCGATGTGCTTGCGAATATCGCGCATGCCCTTGTCCTCGCCGAAGTGCGCGGCGAGCAGTTCCCCGTGCCGGCGGATGATGTCGGCGACCTCGCCGAGATTGGGTGGGGCGGGCGGCGGGCGGCCGGTGAAGGCGGCCGAGAGCTCGGCGAACAGCCAGGGCCGGCCCAGGCAGCCGCGTCCGATGACAACGCCGTCGCACCCGGTTACGGCCATCATGGTCAGCGCGTCGGTGGCTTCGAAGATATCGCCGTTACCGAGCACCGGAATTGTCCGCACATGCTGCTTGAGCTGCGCGATCTGGTCCCAATCCGCAGTTCCGGAATAGCGCTGGGCTGCGGTGCGGGCATGCAATGCGATCGCGGCCGCGCCTTCGGACTCCGCGATTGAGCCGGCGTCGAGATGGGTGTGGTGGTCGTCGTCGATGCCGATCCGGAACTTCACTGTCACCGGTATGCGGGTGCCTTCGGTCGCGCGCACGGCTGCTCCGACGATCTGGCCGAACAACCGCCGCTTGAACGGCAACGCCGCGCCGCCACCACGACGGGTGACTTTGGGAACCGGGCAGCCGAAATTCATGTCGACGTGATCGGCCAGGCCGTCGTCGGCGATCATTTTCACCGCCGCATATGTGGTGGCCGGGTCGACGGTGTACAGCTGCAGCGACCGCGGCGACTCGTCGGCGGAGAACGCCGTCATGTGCATGGTGACGGGATGCCGCTCAACGAGAGCACGCGCCGTCACCATCTCACAGACGTAGAGCCCGCTGACTGTTCCGACGCGGTCCTGCTCGAGTTCGCGGCACAGCGTCCGGAATGCGACGTTCGTCACACCGGCCATTGGCGCCAACACCACCGGGCTGGCCAGCGTGATGGGCCCGATACGCAAGGCCGGCTACCGCCGGCTCAGGGAGAGCTTGCCCTCGGTCTTGTGCAGCTGCAGGGCGGTCATCCGCAGGTCGCCCCTGCGTTCCTCCCGCTCGAGCTGGCGCTGCTTGGACACCTCGAACTTGTCGCAGGCCGCCTCGAGCTCCTTGACCAGCACGGCAAGATCGTCGCGCAACCGGGCGGCCTCGCCGGTGAAGTCGTCGCGCTCGAAAATGCGCCATTTCTTCAGCACCGGCATCACCACCTCGTCGAGGTGGATGCGCGGGTCGTAGACGCCGCCGACGGCGATCATCACGGCCTTGCGGCGGAACTCCGGCACCGAGAATCCGGGCATCTTGAAGTTGCGCAGCACCCGGTGCAGCGCATGCATCGCCTTGTTCGGTGCGATCTCCAGGCCGGCTTCGGTGACATCGCGGTAGAAGATCATGTGCAGGTTCTCGTCCTGCGAGATCTTGGCCAGCAGTTGATCGGCGATCGTCTCGTCGCAGGCCTTGCCGGTGTTGCGGTGGGAGACGCGGGTGGCCAGTTCCTGGAACGTGACGTACACGACCGAGTCGAACAGGTTCTCGGCCAGCAGGTCGCCCTGCTGGTTCTGCCCCGGGCTGAAACCCCTGTTCACCACCTCCATGCGCAGCTTCTCCAGCTCAACGGGGTCGACCGCGCGGGTCACCACCAGGTAGTCGCGCAGCGCAATTCCGTGCCGGTTCTCCTCGGCGGTCCAGCGGTTGATCCACTGACCCCAGGCGCCGTCCATGCCGAAGCTCATCGCGATCTCGCGGTGATACGACGGCAGGTTGTCCTCGGTCATCAGGTTCTGCACCATCGCGACCTGCGCGACGTCGGACAACACGGATTGCCCAGGCTCCCAGTCCTGCCCCCCGAGCGCGTAGAAGTTCTTACCGTCCGACCACGGGATGTAGTCATGCGGGTTCCAGGCCTTGTGCACGCTCAGGTGCCGGTTCATGTACTTCTCGACGACCGGCTCGAGTTCACGCAACAGGTCCAGGTCTTGCGGGTCCGGCACAGCGCCTCCCAGATATCTGTGTCTGTCGGTTCCAGTCAATATATCTGTGTATGCCGGTAGCAGCCAAGTTCCGAGCGCCGACAGTATTTCGTGGCGCACTGATCGCCGGCGCTCTTGCTAGTGGGCCCCTAATGCGTCGTAGCCCGGCTGAGCAGCATTTCTACGCAGTAATCGATGAACTGCTCCCGGCTGGCCGCCAGCCGCCCGTCCAGGTAGGCGGTGAACAGGGCGGTCAGCCCGCCGATCAAACTGGTGGCCATCATCTTTTGCCGCACCGGATCGCCGACCTGGGTCAGCTTGCGCTGCAGCAGGTCGATGAAGCTGGGCATCCACTCTGCGCCGGACCGGACCAGCACCGGCTCCACCGCCGGGGCCAGCAACAGCACCCGGCCGCGTACCGGGTCGTCGACCATCAACGCGACGAATCGCTCCACGGCTTCGCGTGGCGTGGTCGCAGACATCAGGGCCGACATGGCGCGAGCGCAGACGTCGTCGTAGACGGCACGCACGAATTCATCACGGTCAGCGAAGCTTTCGTAGAAATAGCGTTCGGTGAGACCGGCCTCGCGGCAGACCGCCCGAACCGTCACTGCCGGGCCGCTCTCCCCGCCGAGCAATTGCACACCGGCCGCGATGAGTTCGTCGCGCCGCAAGGCCTGGCGATCCTCCAACGGAACGCCGGACCAGCGGCGCGAGCGTTGACCGGATGGCACGTCACTCCTAAGGTCTACGATGACAACGTATGTAGTCAGATTGTCTGACGCGGACAGGAAAACCTCACCAGTGACTCAAGATACGTCGCAGTCTTCCCCGGTCGCGGCGGGTTGCCCGGTTTCACCGCTCGGGTATGACGCGCCGCCGCTGGGCCCGGACTCGCTGACCTGGCGGTACTTCGGTGACTGGCGCGGCATGCTGCAGGGCCCGTGGGCCGGATCCATGCAGAATATGCATCCGCAACTGGGCGCGGCCGTCGAAGAGCATTCGACGTTCTTTCGCGAACGCTGGCCGCGGTTGCTGCGGTCGCTGTATCCGATCGGCGGCGTGGTGTTCGACGGCGACCGTGCACCGATGACCGGCGCCGAGGTGCGTGACTACCACGTGGACATCAAGGGCACCGACGGTCAGGGCCGGCGCTATCACGCGTTGAACCCCGATGTCTTCTACTGGGCGCACTCAACGTTTTTCGTCGGCACCCTGCATGTGGCTGAGCGGTTCTGTGGTGGCTTGACCGAGGCGCAGAAACGCCGGCTTTTCGACGAGCATGTGCAGTGGTATCAGATGTACGGCATGAGCATGCGCCCGGTCCCGAAGAGCTGGGAAGACTTCCAGGTTTACTGGGACCACATGTGCCGCGAGGTGCTGGAGAACAACTTCGCGGCACGCGAAGTGCTCAACTTGACCGAGCTGCCCAAACCTCCGTTCGCGCAATGGCTTCCGGACCGGCTATGGGCCGTGCAGCGCAAATTGCTGGCGCCGTTCTTCGTCTGGGTGACGGTTGGGCTCTACGACCCCCCGGTGCGTGAGCTGATGGGCTACCGGTGGTCGGGTCGCGACGAGTGGCTACACCGCCGCTTCGGTGACATCGTGCGACTGGTCTTCAGCTGTCTACCGCGCCGGGCCCGCATGCACCCGCGGGCGCGGGCGGGGTGGGACCGCGCCACCGGTCGCATCCCGGACGCGACGCCGCTGGTGCACACTCCGGCGCGCAACCTGCCGCCGCTCGACGAGCGCGACAGCCCAAAGCACTACTGCCCCAACGTATGACAGCTACGGCTATCTGCTGATCGATCAGCCGTGCGCGTGGTTGTGAGCCTCTTCGAGGCCGGATTGATGCACGTGTCCGTGGCTGTGCTCGGTTCCGTCATCGTGAGTGTGGGTGTGTTCGTGCTCGACATGCTCGTGGTTGTGCTCGGTGTGCGCGTGCGTGTGAGCGACCCCGCCGTGTTGGTGCTCGTGTGAGTGCGGCCCTTCATGGGTGTGTTGTTCTGCCATCTGTGATCATCTCCTTTGTGTGTAAAACATTGTGCTGCTTGGCTATAACGCCTGGGCGCCCGACCGATCAGCTGCCCTTCCGCACCGGCCTCGGGTCGACCGCCCGCAGCGCCTCGTCGCCGCGGTGATGCCGCGGCACGCCCGGACCGGCGTGCTCGGCGTTGCAAACCGCGTCGACGACCAGCTGGCGAACGTGATTGTTTTCCAGGCTGTAGAAGATCGTCGTCCCCTCGCGGCGGGTCCGCACCAGCCGGGCCATCCGCAACTTGGCCAGGTGCTGGGACACTGACGGCGCCGGTTTGCCCACATGCTCAGCGAGTTCGTTGACCGACATTTCGCGGTCGGCGAGCGACCACAGCACCTGAACCCGGGTGGCGTCGGCCAACATCCGGAATACCTCGACCACCAAGCTGACCTGGTCGTCCGGCAACCGGACATCCTCGTTATCTGCATGCATACGCAGATAGTAGCTCAATCGTAGCTGCTGTCAAGGGCGCTGGCCGCCGGTGGTAACTAGGTGATCTATATTGTTCGGGAAGACCCCGAGATGGGAGCCGCGATGTCCAGGCGCACCGAGAGCGACAGCTGGGATCTGGCGACGAGCGTAGGGGCGACGGCGACGATGGTGGCCGCCCAACGGGCGCTGGCCTGCGCCGCCGGCCTGATCGACGACCCGTTTGCCGTGTCGCTGGTCCGCGCGGTCGGAATCGACGCCTACACCCGGCTGGTGAACGGCGAGATAGCGGTCACTGCCGACACCGAATTCAATCCGGACCGGATGGCGCGGGGGATGGGCGTCCGCACCCGCTTCTACGATCAGCACTTCATCGACGCGACGTGTAACGGCATCCGCCAGGCGGTCATCTTGGCGGCCGGTTTGGACGCGCGTGCCTACCGCCTGCCCTGGCCGGAAGGCACCGTCGTCTATGAGGTCGACATGCCGAACGTCATCGCGTTCAAGACCTCGACGCTGAGCAAGCTCGGTGCCGCACCGACGGCCGAGCGTCGAACGGTCGCTGTTGATTTGCGCGACGATTGGCCTGCGGCCTTGCAAGCCGCGGGCTTCGACGCGCAGGAGCCCGCGGCGTGGAGCGCCGAGGGATTACTGGTCTACCTGCCGCCCGAGGCGCAGGACGGCCTGTTCGACAACGTGACCGCGCTGAGCGCTGCCGGCAGCCAGTTGTTCTGCGAATTTGTCCCTGACACAAGGATTTTCACCGATCCGCGCTATCGGACGCATCACGATCGGATGAGTGAGCTCGGGTTCGACATCGACTTCAACGATCTGGTCTACCACTTCGAGCGCAGCCACATCATCGAATACCTCACCCAGCGTGGCTGGCAGGTTTCGCACCGCACAGTCGCGGAGCTTCATGCCGCCAACGGCTTCGTCTACCCCGACGACGAAGTCGCGACCGCTTTCGCCGACAACGTCTACCTCAACGCCGTATTGAGCTGACCGGCGCTAGTGCAGCTGCGGCAGCACCGCGGTGCGGTAGAAGTCGATCGCGGCGAGTGGGTGCTGTTGTGCAAACCGGATGAACGGCGTCGCTCCAGCATCGAGAACGGCTTGCACGGCTTTGATGTGCGTGGCCGGATCGGTACCTGTGGTCCAACCCTTGATGACTTTGTCCAGCGGATTGACTTGCGCCGCGCGCTGGATGTCGACGGGATTGGGTTGGTCGACGGCGCCGGCGGTGAACCGCCACAGTTCTGCGCCGCGATTGATTTCGTCCTGGTCGCCGACGACGGTGAACATTTCGGCTCGCTTGCCCAGCGTGGCGGGATCGCGGCCGGAGTCGTGCGCACCCTGGTTGAACGCGGCCACCAGCTTCTGGTTTTTGACGCCGTCGGCCTCGGTGATCCAGCCGTCGCCGTACTGGCCGGCCAGGTGGGCGCTCTTGGGACCGCCCGCGGCGATGAAGATAGGTGGGGGTGACGGCGGCGGGTCGTAGAGCTTGAGTTGATCGGTCTGAAAGTAGCGTCCCTGGAAGGAGGTTCGCTGACCGCTCCACAGCTGGCGGATCAGCTCGACAGCTTCAATCAACCGGTCATGACGCTCCCGGTAGGGCCCGAACTGCGTGGTGGCCGCTTGCTCGTTGAGTCGCTCGCCGGTGCCGACGCCGAGGAACACCCTGCCCGGATAGAGCAGCGCGAGCGAGGCAAACGCCTGCGCGACAGTGGTCGGGTGATAGCGGTAGATGGGACACGTCACGCCGGTGCCGAACGGGATGTGCTTGGTGCGTTCGCCCACCAGCGCCAGCGTGATCCACGGGAACATCGAATGGCCCTCGTTGTCCTGCCAGGGCTGGAGGTGGTCGCTGGCCCACAGGTAGCGGAAGCCGGCCTGCTCGGCCGCCTGCGCCTGGTCGACGAGTTGCGCTGTGGTGAATTGTTCGTGTCCGAGCACCAAGCCGACGCCCGGCCCTGAGGATGCCGGCGCAGCGGTCGGCGTGGACGGGGAGTTAGCCGGCTGCCTGGAGCCGCACGCGGCCAGTCCTGCGGCGCCCACCATGCTTGCTCCGGCCGCGAGCTGCCCGAATGAGCGCCGTGATATTCCTCTCATGAGCCGGGCCTACCCGAAATCCGGCCCGTCGGCAATATCGCCGGGCGCTTGCGTGGTGCCCCCACTAGGACTCGAACCTAGGACCTGCGGATTAAAAGTCCGTAGCTCTACCAACTGAGCTATAGGGGCGCGAGGCACAAGGATAACTGGTTGCCCGGTGGGCCTCGTTTGAGGATTGGGTCCATGGTGCCCTAAGCTGGCTTGGCTCCCAACGTAACCATTGTTGCGGGTACCCCGGAGAGATTCGGTTCTGGCCCCCTTCGTCTAGCGGCCTAGGACGCCGCCCTTTCAAGGCGGTAGCGCGGGTTCGAATCCCGTAGGGGGTACGCAACGTGGTGACGCGGAGCAGCAGCAAGGCCCTGTGGCGCAGTTGGTTAGCGCGCCGCCCTGTCACGGCGGAGGTCGCGGGTTCGAGTCCCGTCAGGGTCGCCGTCGCGCGAGGCACTCGGTGCCTTCCGGCCAGGTAGCTCAGTCGGTATGAGCGTCCGCCTGAAAAGCGGAAGGTCGCCGGTTCGATCCCGGCCCTGGCCACCAAGATTCGTGCAGTTCAACGGCCATTTATGCTCTGTCGTCGAACTGCGCATCTTCGAATCGGCCTTGGCGATGGGGCCAATATGGGGCCAAAACGAGGCGCCGCCATTGGCGCGTCCTCTCAGGTGGCCCGGCGGCATCCCCTACTACATCTCCGGCCCATCGACGACGGCCGGCTTGCGCCCCGGGCTTAAGTTCGGCCGGCTCTTCCGGCAATCTGGTTCGGACCAGCCTCAGCCCGGTAGGGCTGCAGTAGCGCCGCCGGGCCCGCGGACAGGTGCCCGTCGCCGTGTGCGGAATGCTGGGCTCGCACCCACTCACCGACGCGTTGCCGCTTCGGGCCGTCGGAGCGAGCGATGAGCATCAGTGCTCAACATCGATAAACTCCCATGCCGTATCTCAGTCCGAAGTTGAGTGGAGCGGCCAAGTTTCGCGACACTCGCTGGGGCCAAGGACTTACGAACGCAGTCGAGTCGTTCATTGATGAGCGGCACGTCGGGCCGTCCAGATTGGGAACAAATTTGGGAACAAAACACTGCGAAATTGCCCTAAATCAGGGCAATACGGTGGAACTAGCCGGACACAGGTGTCAGCGGTCACGTAATTCCCCAGGTTTGAGGGGTTGTCCGTCACGTAATTCCCCACCTGCCGTCACGTAATTCCCCACCCTGGGGCGTGTCCGGCGGGGGTTGGGGTGCTGCTCAGGTTCGCTCCGTTCAGGTGCCCCACCACGGGGTCCTGGAAGGGGCCTGAGGTGGCGAGGAGATCGTGGAACGTGACCGACTTCGTGGAGATGTTCCGGCATTGGAACGCTGGCCGATCCCAGGTGCAGATCTATCAGGCACTGGACATCGACCGAAAGACGATACGCAAGTACCTGGCCCCGGCACTGGCTGAGGGTCTGCAACCAACTCCCGACGAGCCGTTCGACGAGGAACTGTGGCGGGCCCGAATACAACGTTGGTTCCCTGAGTTGGTCGATCCGGCGGCGCGGGCGCTGACCTGGGAGCAGATCGCGGCCCATCACCAATGGATCGCCGGTCAGCTGGCGGTGCCGGTGACGGTGGCCACCATTGCGCAAAGGCTGCGCGATGACCACCACGTGCAGGTATCGGAGTCCACCGTACGGCGTTACATTGCAACCACTTTCACTGAGGCTCGCCTCGAAGGCAAGGTGACGGTGCCGCGTGGCGTGGTCGAACCCGGTAGCGAAGCACAGATCGACTACGGCAAGCTCGGCATGTGGTTGGACCCAGCCTCTGGCCGCCGTGTCGCGGTGTGGGTATTCGCGATGATCCTGTCGTGTTCAAGGGCACTGTTCGTCCAACCTGTCCTCCGGATGGACCAAACGTCCTGGAACGCCTCGCATGTCGCGGCGTTCGAGTTCTTCGGCGGCGTTCCAGCGCGGCTGGTGTGCGACAACCTCAAAACCGGGGTGGAACGCCCGGACCTGTATGACCCGCAGATCAACCTCGCCTACGGCGAACTCGCCGCGTTCTACGGCACCCTGATCGACCCCGCCCGCGCCCGAAAGCCCAAGGACAAACCTCGCATCGAGCGGCCGATGCCCTACATCCGGGACTCCTTCTTCGCCGGCCGCCAATACGACTCCGTGATCCAGATGCAGGCCGAGGCGGTCCGCTGGGCCATCGAGGTTTACGGACAGCACAAGCATCGCGGGTTGGACGGACAGACCCCGGCGTCGGTGTTCACCGCGGTGGAGCGGGGTACGCTGATGCCGTTGCCGCCCAGACCTTTTGAATCGGTGGTCTACACGCTCGGGCGGATCGCCCCGGATTGCCACGTCAAATCCGGGAAGGCGTTCTACTCCGTGCCGTGGCGACTGATGGGACAGCACGCCACCGTGCGCACCGCCGGGGATGTGGTGCAGATCTTCTGCAACGACACCGTCGTGGCGACCCACGTGCTGCACCTGTCGGGACGCGCCACCAACTTCGAGCACTATCCACCGCACAAGATCGCCCACACCCTACGCAGCGTGACATGGTGTCGCACCCAAGCCGAACAGATCGGGCCCGGCGCGGTCGCCATCGTCGCCGAACTATCCGCAGTCAACGCCATTCACCGACTGCGAGCTATCCAAGGGATCATCCGGCTACGCGACACCTACGGCGATGCCCGCCTGGACGCGGCGTGCGCCCGCGCCCTGGCTGTCGGGGATCCCGGCTACCGCACCGTCAAAGGCATCCTCGTCGCGGGCACCGAACACAGCGACGACCCACCACGCCAGCACCTCGCGGCACCGCCGGCGATGCTGCGCGGCCCTGACGCGTTCGACACCGAGCGCACCGCCTGACCCCACCGCACACCCGATTCAATTCTGCGCCAACCACATCGAACAAAGGACCTTTGTCATGACCATTCACGATCCCAGCCTTCGCGCCGCGCTCAAGACCCTCAAACTCACCGGCATGCTCGACACCCTGGATGCTCGCCTGGCCCAAACCCGCGACGGGAAACTCGGACACCTGGAATTCCTGCAGGTGCTCTGCGAAGACGAAATCGCCCGCCGCGACACCGCCGCCCTGGCGCGGCGAGTACGCCGCGCCCGCTTCGAACAACCCAACACCTTCGAGGACTTCGATTTCACCGTCAGCCCCAAACTGCCCGCCGCGATGCTGCGCGACCTGTCCGCGCTGCGCTGGCTCGACGCCGGCGAATCAGTCATCCTCTACGGACCCGTCGGAGTCGGGAAAACCCATGTCGCACAAGCACTCGGACACCAAGTCGCCCGACGCGGCGGCGACATCCGATTCGTCAAATGCTCCCGCATGCTCGCCGACCTCGCCGGCGGCCACGCCGACCGCACCATCGGCCAACGCATGCGCGAATACACCCGACCCCTGGTCCTCATCGTCGACGACTTCGCCATGCGCGAGCACACCCCCACCCAAAGCGACGACCTCTACGACCTGGTCTCCGACCGCGCCATCGCCGCCAAACCCCTGATCCTGACCAGCAACCGGGCACCCAAAGACTGGTACCCGCTGTTCCCGAACCCCGTCGTCGCCGAATCGCTGCTCGACCGGCTGATCAACACCAGCCACCAAGTCGCCACCAACGGAATGCAAAGCTGCAGTTGACGGTGGTTCTGGCCCCGGCTGAGGCCGTCCCTGGCTTGTATGTGCATCCTGATCACCGTCGTCGACTGCGGCGGCCGGTTGTTCGGAGTGAGTTTGATGTCTAGTAATAATGACCGCATATCTAGTGTTGGATGTCGCATGGCCCACTACTATTACTTTGATACAGCTTATTTCACGGGTTTGCCGATGGTCAGATGCAGACACGCGGCAGTAAATAGTGGACGACAGCGGGTGGGGAGCTTAGGCTCGGGCGCGGGAGGTGAGGCCGGTGAGCGACACGACACGGCTTCGGGCGTTGACCGAGGCGGGGTTGGTGCATCCGAACCCGGACGCGGTGCTCGCGCCGTTGTTCACCGGCGGGGCGGGTTTCTTTCTGGCCTCCGACAAGGTCCAGGTGAAATACGAAATGCTGCGGGCGCGTCTGGTCGACGGAGTGTCCGTGTCGGAAGCTGCAGCGGCACACGGGTATTCGCGGGCAGCGTTCTATCTGGTGGCGGCGGCGTTCGATCAGTCGGGGATGGCGGGGCTGATCGACGAGCGGCGCGGCCGTCGTGGCCCGGTGAAGCTGCGCCCGGAGATCGTGGAATTCATCTGTGCCGAGGGCGGGTCGGGGGCCCAGATCGCCGAGCAGGTGGCCGACCGGTTCGGGGTGCGGTTGCACCGGCGCACCATCGAGCGGGTACGCGGGCGGTGAGCCCCCGGTCGTTCTGGCCGCCGCTGCAGGCGGCGCAGGTCGACTACGAAACATTGCGCGCCCACGCGTACGAGCATGCCCGGCTACCCGAGAGTCTGGCCGCGGCCCGGTTCGCCCGTCGCGGGCTGGCCGGGCTGATCGCGTGGCCGAGCGCCGAGCCGGTGTTCGTCGCCGAACTCCTCGCCGCCGCCCGCCCGGCCTGGACCCCGCATGAGGATCCCCGGGTGGCAGCCCTGGCCGCAGGATATGAGTTCCTGCTCGACCTAGAGGCCGGCCGGGATCATGCCGCGGTGACATCGCTGCGGAGGTTGCGGTGAGAGCGGCACTGTATGCGCGGGTGTCCACCGAGCGCCAAGCCGACCGCGGCACCATCGGCTCGCAGCTGCAGCTACTGCGCGAACAGATCACCACCGCCGGTGACGAGCTGGTCGGCGAGTACGTCGACGACGGGCATTCCGGCGCTCGACTGGACCGCCCCGGCCTGGACGCGTTGCGTGATGCCGCCGAGGCGGGCCTCGTCGAACGGGTGTGGTGCCTATCGCCGGACCGGCTCGCCCGCGCCTACGCCTACCAGGTGCTGGTGCTCGATGAGCTGGAGCGCTTCGGGGTCACCGTCGCCTTCACCGACTCCCCGGGGCTGGCCGCCGATGACCCGCAGGCCATCCTGCTCACCCAGGTGCAGGGCGTGATCGCCGAATACGAGAAAGCCAAGATCGCCGAACGCTACCGGCGCGGCAAACTGTTTCGGGCCCGCGCCGGCGAGATCGTCACCTGGAAGGCGTCCTACGGCTACCGTCGCATCCCCCGCAGCCCCGCCACCGGCCAAGCACACCACGAACTCTACGAGCCTGAGGCCGCCGTGGTGCGCCGGATCTTCACCGACCGCGCCGCGGGCATCACCGTGCGCGAGATCTGTCGCCGGCTCAACGCCGACGGGGTGCCATCGCCGACCGGCAAACCCACCTGGGGGCACTCCACGCTGTGCCGGCTGCTGCGCAACGAGGCCTACGTCGGCCGGGTCTACTACAACCGCACCGAATCGGTGCCCGACCGGCGCCCCACCCACCGCAACCGCCAGGTCCCCCGCGACCGGGACGAATGGATCCCCATCGCATGCCCGCGGATCATCTCCGACGAGCTGTTCCAGGCCGCTCACCGAGTCGCCACCGACAACACCAAGTGGAGCCCGCGCCGCGCCCAACCCGGCCAGTGGCTGCTCAAAGGACTCGTCAAATGCGGCGCCTGCGGTGTCGGCACCAACTGCCACAAAATGCG
>CAWIUP010000010.1:0-255552 GCA_963839345.1 uncultured Actinomycetota bacterium
CACCTCCGCAGAATCTCACAACCGATGCGGTCCTCAACGCCTACATCGCCGGACCAGCCCGTCAGCAGGCGCAAGTGTTCTTAAGACAAGTTCGGCGAGTCGCAGTTGTCGTCGTTGTCGAGACAGGCGGTCGACGCCAGAGCCGAGCTTGAATGGTGACTCTTCGACTTCGTGCGTCGATCATCGTTTCTGCCGCGTGGCCAGGGCTTAGCATTCCCCTCGGGGTGATCGAATGGCGCAAGTGCTGCGCATCGCGCACGTCGGGTCGGGCCGAACGGGACGCATCGTGCTGCGACTGATCCTGAACACGCCCGCCCTCGATCTGGTCAGCCAGTATGTCCACAGCCCCAACAAGGTCGGTCGCGACTCTGGGGACCTCGTCGGCGAGCCGCCCACTGGGATCGTGGCCACGCAGGAGTTTGATACGTTTCTGGCCACCGACGCTGACTGCGTCACTTATCTGGCGACCCGCATCGGTCGCGCCGTCGACGACGTTATCGACGACCACTGCGCAATCCTGGCCAGCGGCAAGAACATCGTCACCACGGCGCTCGGCGAATTCATCCATCCCGAGACACTCGGCGACGCCCTGCTGACGAGAATACTGCGAAACGCCAGTATCGCTGGTAACAGCTCACTCATCGCCGCGGGCATCGCGCCCGGATTCGCGATGGACGTGCTGCCGGTACACGCCGCGACGCTGTCCTCTGCGCCGGCGAGGGTGGCTGTGGAAGAACGCAATTCCGTGCGGTGACTACTCGGTGCCGGGATTCTTCTCGGCACTAGGTTTCGGGACAACCCCGGCGGCCGACGCCGAGGCCTACCGACCGGGCACGGGCGTCCACATGTTCGGCAGCTCTATTCGGCTGATGGCAGATGGGCTGGGGCGGCGTCTAGACGAACTCCGCGACCACAAGGATGTCGCGACGACGTCAGACGACCACTCCTGTCCCGCTGGTGAAGTACCAGCCGGGACGATCATCAGCGTTCGGATCACTGCCGAGGGCATCGTGAACGGCGAAGTACGCCTGGCGATCTCAGAGATCTGGTCGTTGAGCGACGAGGTCGTCGACGATTGGGAGCCGCGATTGACTCCGAACGCCCCGCCGCGGCTGACCCGGATCACCGTCAACGGAACGCCGTCAGTGACCCTCGACCTCGCCCTCGACGGAAGCCCGTTGCCCGGCGCGGACGCCACCGCGGTCGGGTGGTCAATGCGATCGGTGCGGCGTGCGCTGCTGATCCCGGCGTGACGGCGCGATGGACTTGGTCATCACACCGGCAATTACCGCGTCCGCTCGCCTATGACCAAAGCAGTTCCGCACGCGTCTACACCCGATCTGACAGTCGAGTGTTCGGCTCTCAGCGATACCGAACCCGGAGAGCTGTTCAGCTCACGACACAATCTTTCGAGACTCGCGTAACTGGTCTATTTCGAGACGGCGTTCAGTTCTGCTCGGGCCTGGTCGATTTGGTCGTATGTGTACGTCGCCATGACGGCGGTGGTCATCGTCTCACCCTTGCGGGCGAGCGATTCGTAGGTCTGGTCGCCGAGGACGTCGCGGAGGTGGGCGATCGCAGTGTTGGCCTCCGGGAAGCCCGCCGCGGTGAAAGGGTTGACGGCGAAACCGGCGATGGTGGCCGCTGGCTCATAGCGTCCGAGCCGGTCGAAAAGAACGGCGAGGCTGGCCAGCGAGCTGCGGATCATCGTGGTGTCGCCCGCAATCAGAACAAAGGAAAGCCACCGTACAAGATCGGATCGAGGATGAGCGAATAGATGATCGGGTCCAGCGTCGCCCCGATGCCGCTGGCATACAACATGTAATCCAGGCCCAGGGCGAAGTCACCAGTGGCGTTGAGAGGTACTCCGTCGTCGAGGAAATAACCGAAACCGGCGGGGTCCATGCTAAACGGCAGCTGATCCAGTGGAAGGCTCGGGTCCAATCTGTAAGCAATGGTGCTGAACGGGTCGACCTGATTACCAAAATTGAATAGGAAGTTGTCGACGCTTGTGTCCAAGTTGGCGGCCAGGGTCGGATCGTTGCTGGCCAAGAAGCTGTCAGCCGAGGTGGTCCAGGTGTTGATTCCGCTATTGCCGAACAGGTCCTCGAACGGGTTGAGTCCGCTATTGCCGGGGTCGTCGGACGGGAGAACTTCATTGTCGGCGCTGGCTGCGGGAGCGTTAGCCAGTCCGATCAGCGCGGTGGCAAATACCGTGCCGGCAGCCACGCCTACGCCACCAGCCCACCGGCGGTTGCGATTGTTGCTACTCATGTCAGTGACTCCTATCTGAGAAACTACGGTTTCAGGGGATTGCCACATAAGCGCCCGGCGGTAGGCGGTTACAGTTGTCCGAGGCTGACCACGGTGCCTAGGGCCGCAAGCAGAGGGCCTGCGCCATATATGATATCGAGCGGAACCAGTTGCGTGTTGGCGGAGATCGGATAAAGGAGCGCGTCAGCGAGATTACCGGCATCGACCAGGCTCGTGAAAATGTTCGCGTCGTATGCCGGCAAACTTGTGAACAAAGTGTTTATTGCGTCCCCGAAGTTAGTCAGCGAAGTGTAGTCATACGATGCAATTTTGCTGATGGCGTCGACGATCTCTGATGGTGACGAGTTCGCCGTCAGGTCTGGAAGCGGGAAGCCGAGGTATTTCAGGAACGCATCGATGAATTCGGTAAACGACGGATTCTCGGGAGCAAAGCCAATCGTGTGCATGAGATTCACGAACGGCAGCAGCGGCGCTACCTGGTCCTGGTAGCTGACCGGGTGCGCTAGATCGTTCATGAAGGCGGTGACTCCCTGCTGCCAACCGGCGGCCAATGCTGCGGGGGCCTGCTCGAGCACGCTGGCCGGCGGGGATGTCCCGAAGGTGATGGGCACATTGGCCGGACCTTGATTCCAGCCCTCGGTGATGCTGCCGTAGCCCAGGTTCACCAAGATCCGTGCATCGGGCTCCAGGAGGTCATAAAGCGGCTGTGCCCCCGGGATCAACAGCAGCGGCTCCAGGATTGGCAGGTTGTCGTTGGGAATCATGTAGTAGTCGGTCAGGCAGGCAGCGCAGGGGTCGATCGTCGCGTCCTGGGATCCGGGCAAAAGCTGTGCGCTGGCGATTTGCTCGGGGCTGAGCTGCAAATACGTGGTGTGTACGAAAAAGGTTCCCAAATCGGCGTTGAGGTCTGACAGGAGGTTGCTGGTGTACTGCGGGAAGTCGGGGGCGCTGTCATATTCGATGCTGTAGATGTCGGTCGGATACAGATCACTTGGTGTGGCCGGTTCGAAGGGGACGTCCATGGGGCTGAGTGCCCCGGTGTTACCCGATGGGAAATCGAAGAGGCTAAAGCCGCCGCCGACAGGGTTATTGGTATCGCCCACCAGCACGAAGTGCACATCATCGGCGGGCACACCGGCGTCGTGGAGCTGCTGCATGATCAGCGAGGAGGCATCTGAACTCTGCGAGTAGCCGAAAACCACGACGGGATTCTCCGGGCTCACCCCTCCGGCGGCTATTTGGTGTTCGATATCGGAGATCATGATCGGCTGGTCCTGGTTTAGCGACGTGCCGAGCCCGAGGCTGTTCAGACCGGTAAACGGCCGCAACCCCTCGGGTGTGAACGCCGATTGGGCGGTGCCGGTGAAGCCATTGGGCTGTAGGTACAGCTGGTCAGCGGCATCCACGTACAGGGGCCCCGGTAGCGGGATACCGCTGCCACCGAAAACCAACGCCGTACCGTCCCCAAGCGGCGAAGCTGCGGTGTCAACGTCGAGGAGCCGCACCGCCCGGGCCTGGATATCGACCGGGGCTGGCGTCACCGGCGAGGCCACGACGACGCCGGCACCGACGACAGCCACCGCGGCGGCTGTGTAGACACTGCGATTGCTGTTCATTTCGGCCCTCAAATCTTTCTGTCAGTTGAGGTCTGCACCATCCGATGAGACATTCATCATCGAGCCAGGGCCTCGAACCGCTGGCGGGCGATCATCGACCCGATGGTCAAAAAGCACCGATTCCGAACAAGACCTCATACGGGATTCGGCGAGGGTTCGTCAGCCGACCGAGACCACGAGAACGCAACATGGGTCTTCCTCTCTCAGCCCCCTGTGCGCATTTTCTGAGTGACCGCCGCCCGGCACACCAGTAGTCCGGTACTGCATTTCCACCTGTCGTGTACTCAGCTCCATGTGGAGCCAACGGTGCGGCCAATCTGTCGTTGTCAACGGAAACTTAACTCAACGTGAGTGCAATATGTGCAAATCCTGACAAAACTTAAGGGTCAGGTGTCAGTTCGGGCGCGGCCGGGAGACCATCGACCGCGAGTTGCGATTGCTGGCCGCCATTCGCCGGGCGTGCCGTGAGCGGGGCGGAGTGCTGCCTTCTATCAGGCCGGTAGACGACATCGAAACACTGTGGCGCGCTACCAGTTGGCCGGATCGCAGCGGCGATATGGCACATGTTGGCTGGCCAGCGGTGACACGATGTTGGCGTGAGCGATGCTCATGACGGCGGTGGGACCAACCTCACGGCGACGGCATGACCGCAACAGGGTTTCGGTGCGGGTCGTGTGGTACGGACCTGCCGCCGGACTCACGGTTCTGCAACAAGTGCGGTGCGGCGGTTGCGACCGCCACGACACCGGCCGAGTACAAGCAGGTGACGGTGCTGTTCGCCGATGTGGTGCATTCGATGTACATCGCCTCGGTGGTGGGTGCGGAGCGGCTGCGCGAGATCATGGCCGAAGTTGTCAACATCGCGACAGCGGTCGTGAAGCGCTACGGCGGCACGGTGGACAAGTTCACGGGCGACGGCATCATGGCAGTCTTCGGTGCGCCGGTGGCGTTGGAGGATCATGCCGTGCGGGCGTGTCTTGCGGCATTGGAAATCCAGGACGAACTTGCACGGTTGGCCGCGCAGGTTCGCGATCATGACGGCGTCGAACTGGCCTTGCGCATAGGACTCAATTCGGGTCAAGTGATCGCTGGCGAAGTCGGTTCAGCTTCCTTGGGCTACACCACTATCGGGGAGCAGGTGGGGATGGCTCAGCGAATGGAGTCGGTCGCTCCGGCTGGCGGTGTGATGCTCAGCGCGTCGACAGCGCGACTAGTTGATGGCGCAGCGGCTCTGGGGGAGCCTGAGGCGGTTCGGATCAAGGGTGCTGATGAAGGCGTTCCGGTCTGCCGCCTGCTGGGCATGCGCCAGGATCGGACGGTCAAGCGCGCCGAGGCGAACCTGGTCGGTCGTCGATGGGAAATGAATGCCGTCGAGGGGCTGTTGGACCGTGCCATCGACGGCCATGGCGCTGTGGTGGGCGTCGTCGGGTCGCCTGGTGTCGGCAAAAGCCGTCTGGTGCGTGAGCTTTCCGCTATGGCCTCTGTGCGTGGGGTGGAGGTTTTCGTAACGTTCTGTGAGTCGCACACCAGCCAGATTCCCTTTCACGTTGTTGCTCGGCTCTTGGGCGCGGCTACAGGAGTTGAGGGTCTGGGAGCGCGGGCCGCCCGCGATCAATTGCGCTACCGGGTTTCTGACGCAGATCCGGAGGACTTGGTGCTCTTCGATGACTTGCTGGGCATCGCTGATCCCGATGTGGAGCTGCCCAAGATTGATCCGGATGCCCGTCGGCGACGGTTGACCGCGCTGGTCAATGCCATGTCATTGGCCCGAAAAAGCCCGGCGCTCTACGTCATCGAGGACGCCCATTGGATCGATGAGGTCAGCGAGTCGATGCTGGCCGAGTTCCTCACGGTGATACCGCAGACGCCGTCGCTAGTGCTGGTCACCTATCGTCCCGAATATCGCGGCCCATTGACCCAGTTGCCTGGTGCGCAAACGGTAGCCCTTGCGCCGCTGAGTGATTCAGAAACCGCAGCACTGGTTTCAGAGCTCCTCGGGCCGGACCCCTCGGTCGGCTGGCTGGGTCAGACGATCGCCGACAAGGCCGCCGGAAACCCGTTCTTCGCCGAGGAGATCGTGCGCGACCTGGCCGAGCGCGGCGTCCTACGGGGCAACCGCAGCGCCTACGAATCGACCGCCGATGCTGCCGAGGTCAGTGTGCCAGCCACCTTGCAGGCGACCATCGCCGCCCGCATCGACCGGCTTGAGCCGGCGGCTAAGCGCACATTGAGCGCAGCCGCTGTCATCGGTTCGCGGTTCAGCCGGGGCCTCCTCGAAACCCTGGGCATTGATCCTGTCCTTGAGGACTTGGTGAGCGGCGAGTTCATCGATCAGATCACATTTACCCGACAACCCGAGTATGTGTTCCACCATCCGCTGGTCCGCACCGTGGCCTACGAATCGCAGCTCAAATCGGATCGCGCCGAGCTGCACCGGCGCGTGGCGGCCGCCATCGAAGCCCGTGATCCGGCAGCGGCTGAGGAGAATGCAGCCCTGATCGCCGAACATCTGGAGGCCGCCGGGGAGCTGCACGAAGCCTATGCCTGGCACATGCGCGCCGGTGCGTGGTCGGCCATCCGGCGTGTCGACGCGGCACCCGTCAGTTGGAAGCGTGCGCGCCAGATCGCCGACTCGCTGCCCACCGACGACCCGGACCACACCGCCATGCGCATCGCCCCCCGCACCCTAATGTGTCTAAACGCTTTTCGCGTCAACGTGAAAACCTCCGATGCCGGCTTCGAGGAGCTGCGGGAGTTGTGCATGGCAGCTGGGGACAAGGCCTCGCTGGCCATCGCCATGGGCGGGCTGGTGGGCGAGCACATGATTCATGCCCGCGTGCGCGAAGCATCGCAGCTGATTTCCGAAGTGATGGCGCTGATCGAGTCGATTGGCGATCCAGCGCTAATTGTCGGGCTGTCGGTTGGGTCGCTCGCCATCAAGATTGAGACCGGCGAGATGGCCGACGTGCTCCGATTGGCCCAGCGCGTCATCGACCTGGCTGAAGGTGATCCCGCCAAAGGCAACTTTATCGGCATGGGATCGCCGTTGGCCGCGGCGTTGGCATCGCGCGGCGTCGCTCGATTTTGCCTGGCCCTGCCGGGGTGGCGGGACGACTTCGACCGGGCCGTCTCCATGCCCGACAGGACCGACCCGTTCTCGCGCTCCGTCGTCGTCTTCTGGAAATACGGTTTGGCGATAGCCCACGGAGTGCTCGTGGCCAACGACACCGCATTGCGCGAGATCGACGAAGGGCTGCATCTCGCCGAACGATCGGCCGATGATGTGGCGCTGGGCATCGCCCGGACAACAATGGGCCTTGCACTGGTGCATCGGGATTCCCCGGCAGACCATGAGCGTGGATTGGAGTTGCTGGAACAGGTCGGCGAGATGTGCCGGCAGGGTCGGTACTATCTGAGCGACTTACCGCTTGTCGAGACGTACATCGCATGTGAGACGGCGAGGCGTGGCGACCGCGACGATGCGGTAGCGCTGATACGCGCGGCTGTCGATGATTTGGTTGATAACGGGCAGCTGCCGTATTGCGTGTTGGCCACGGGCGTGTTGGTGGAGACGCTGCTGGACCGCGGGGCCGACGGTGATGTGGTCGAAGCCGAGGCCGCGATCGAGCGGCTTAGCGGCCGCGCCAGCCGATGAGGGTCTGGTGATACGCGAAATTTGGCTGCTGCGGCTGCGGTCACTGCTGGCGCGGGCTCACAGCGATGAGGCGCGGCTTACGCGCACTTCCGGGATCGCTACCGCGACATGGCGACATCGCTTGGCTTCAAAGGCCATATCGCGTGGGCCGAGGCGATGCCATGACGGGGCTGGGCTTGGTTTGTGGGCCGTGCGGAACTGAGCTTCCGCCAAACGCCAAGTCTTACAACCAGAGCGCGGTGCCCGAGCTACCGGGTCCGGTGGAGCGGCAATGCTAGCCGCTCCTCGTTTGTCGTGCCGGCCTCATCTGCTCCGACACCGTGGCCCCGCCACGCCGACATCACCTCGGCGCTGGGGCCTGTCCGCCGACCCGCAGACCGCCGCGCACGAGCTGGCGCTGATCCGAGGCGGCAGCGCGCCCGGCAGCTTTACCGTCTCGCGGCCCGTGCCCGCCTGAGGCGGCCGAAACGACAACGCAGACAACGCAAAGCGGTAGCCGCCCCAATTAAAAATTCTTGCCGAATGACCGGCTCAGGCACAGCCTCGATCGCGATCACCGGCGACGTGTACGGGCACACCAGCGACGACACGGCATGCGCGGCGGTCGAAGGACTGGTCGGACTACTCGGGCTGTGAGGGTCGGCGTACGGCGTCGGTCAGCCGAGTTCCCCAACGGCCTCCTGGTAATAACCCATCTGTTTGGCGAGTTCCTCGTCGATGATTGCGTCCACAAGCCCGAGCCCATCGACACGCAGCCGCACGGCGGCGACAATCCGCTGAAACTCCTCCTCACGCTGAACCGAGTCAATCTGCTGCGCCGTGCCGCGTAGCATGGCAAAGCCGCCGAGGTCTGAACCATGCGGCCCAAGGAGTGCAACGTCAAAGCGCTCGATCTTTCCTTCTTGCTGAAGACGTCCCCAGTACTCCACGGACTTGTTGAAGATTTCGAGGGCTTCCTTCTCGCGCCCGCGCGCTGGCTCGCCCCAGCCGATAAATAACCCAGCCTCAGACATGGCCTTTCCTCTCTCCATCGCGGAATCCCCCTTAGCGGCCAACTTATTCGAGGCAAAACGCTCGTCGCAGGATTTCGGCGGGAAACGCCAAATACCCATGGAGCTCAGGAGATGGCAAATCCTGGTTGGCGTACGCGCGTCGGCGTACGAGCGTCTCCGAAAGCAACAGAGGCGGTCCGAAACCGCCCCTGACCTGCGTTGAGCCGACAGGATTTGAACCTGCGACCGTTGTCGGGCTGGCACACTGATTGCCGTGCGGATGTCGGATTGTCCCGAGATCGTAGCGCTCGACCTGCGGGCTGCCCGAGTGAACGGCTGCCCATGACTGCACTGGGTGATCTCTTGGGCCGACTTGACCCCGATCCTGTTCGGCGGGGCAGGCAGTTCGAGCGCATCTGCAAGTGGTTCCTGACGCACGACCCGGTCTACGCGCGCGAGCTTCGCCATGTGTGGCTGTGGAAAGACTGGCCGGGCCGATGGGGCGCTGACGCCGGTATCGACCTGGTCGCCGAAGATCGTCGCGGACAACTGTGGGCGATCCAGGCGAAGGCATACGACCCCGCCTACCTGGATCACCAAGCGGGACGTGGACACCTTCCTGGCCGAGTCGGGGCGGCCCGAGTTCTCGTTCCGGCTTCTGATCGCGACGACCGACCTGATCGGGCACACCGCCAGGCGCACGATCGAGGCCCAGGAGAAGCAAGCCAGCGTTCTGCTGCTCGGTGACCTTGAAGCCGCCGAGGTCGACTGGCCCGCCTCCCCGTCCGACTTGCGTGCCCGGCGGCTGCCGCCGAAACGCCCCCGGCCTCATCAGCGCGAAGCGATCAAAGCGGTGGTGAAGGGGTTCGAGCGGGGCCGATCGCGGCCAGCTGATCATGGCGTGCGGGACCGGCAAGACGCTGGCCGCGTTGTTCATCCCCGAGAAGCTCGCCGCCGAGCGCACGCTGGTGCTGGTGCCGTCGCTGTCGCTGCTGGCGCAGACGCTGCGCGAGTGGACGGCCAACGCCAAGACTGGATTCGACTTCCTTCCGGTGTGTTCGGACGAGACCGTCGCCGACCCCGACGCCGTCGTGTCGAACACCAGTGATCTGGGCTTCCCGGTCACGACCGACCCCGAGGAGATCGCCACGTTCCTGCGACGGCGCTCCGGCCCGCGAGTGGTGTTCGCCACCTACCAGTCGTCGCCGCGAGATCGCCGAGGCATTTCGGCTCGGCCGGGTGCCTGCATTCGACCTGGCGATCGCCGATGAGGCCCATCGCTGCGCCGGGCCGGTGTCATCTGACTTCGCCACCATCCTCGACGCCGAGGCGATCCAGGCGCGCCGCCGGTTGTTCATGACGGCCACGCCCCGCTACTTCACCGGGCGGGTTGTCCGGGAAGCCGAAGAGGCCGACTTCGAGGTCGCCTCGATGGACGACGAGGAAGCGTTCGGCCCGGTGTTTCACCGGCTCGGCTTCGCGGAGGCGATCGAGCGGGACCTGCTCACCGACTACCAGGTCGTCGTCGTCGGCGTCGACGACGCCACCTACCGGGACTGGGCGGAACGGGGCCGGTTCGTCACCATCGACGGCAACAAGGTGACCGACGCCCGCACTCTGGCCGGACAGATCGGCCTCGCCAAGGCGATGCGCCGCTACGACCTGCACCGCACCATCACCTTCCACTCACGGGTCAAGCGTGCGCGAGAGTTCGCCCACTCGCTGCCCGAGGTGATCGCCTGGATGCCCGCACGCCAGCGGCCCAAGGGACACCTGTGGTCTGACTACGCCTCCGGCGAGATGCCCGCCGGGCAGCGCCATGCACTGCTGCGACACCTCGGCAAGCTCAATGACGGTGAACGAGGGCTGCTGGCCAACGCCCGCTGCCTCGCCGAAGGAGTCGACGTGCCCACCCTCGACGGCGTGGCGTTCATCGACCCCCGCCGCTCCGAGGTCGACATCGTGCAGGCCGTCGGCCGCGCCATCAGGCTGGCCGCCGACAAGACCGTCGGCACCATCGTCATCCCCGTGTTCATCGACACCGATGATGACCCCGAGATCGCCCTCGACGACTCGGCGTTCAAGCCGGTGTGGGACGTGATCAAGGCGCTGCGCTCACACGACGAGGAGCTTGCCGAAGCAACTCGACGAACTCAGACGACAACTAGGTCGGCGAGGCCGACGGCCACGGCTGCCCGGCAAGATCCACTTCGACCTGCCCGCAAGGGTCGGCACCGATTTCGCCCGCGCCTTCGACGTGCGCCTCGTCGAGCAGACCACGGCGTCATGGGAGTTCTGGTTCGGCCTGCTGCAGCGGTACGTCCGCGAGAACGGCAACGCCCTTGTCCCCGCCAAGAGTCGGTTCCACGGCCACAAACTCGGAGCCTGGGTCAACGAGCAGCGGTCGCGCTACATGGAAGGCACGCTGCCGGCTGACCGGATGAGCCGACTCGCCGACATCGACGGCTGGACATGGGACGCCCGCAACGCCGTGTGGGAGGAGGGCTACGCGTTGCTCGAGGAATACGTCGAGCAGAAGGGAAACGCTCTCGTTCCCACCACCTACAGGGCGGCAACCGGGTTCAAGCTCGGGCAGTGGGTCTCGGTTCAGCGCATGAGATACGGGCAGGGGATCATCACCCGGGAGCGTAGGGAACGGCTTGAGGCGCTAGATGGCTGGTGGTGGGACCGCCGGGACTATCTCTGGGAGGAGGGTGCCCGGCATCTCAAGGAGTACATCGAAACTCACGGCAATGCTCTGATACCGCTCAAGTACACGTCGGACGACGGTTACCAGCTAGGTGGATGGGTCAACAGTCAGAAAGTCGCTTACGGTAAGGGAACACTGCCCCCTCACCGTGAGCAACAGCTCCGAGAGTTGCCCGGATGGAGCTGGAGCGCAAAGGACACTTTCTGGGAGGAGGGATTCAGCCGACTACTGCGTTACGTCGAGGTTCACCGTCACGCCAACGTTCCTCAGAAATACGCGGACGCCGACGGATACCGACTCGGATCATGGGTCACCACTCAGCGGGCTGCAAGGAACGCAGGGCGACTGAAACCTGAACGGGAGGCCCGACTCTCGGCGGTGCCTGGCTGGACCTGGAATCCCCGTGCCGAGAATTGGGACGAGGGATACGCGCACCTGCTGCGGTATGTCGAAACATTCCATGGTGCGGCTGTCCCACAGGCGTACGTCGACGACACGGGGTACAACCTCGGCGGCTGGGTCGCGACGCAACGCCAGAGGCACAAGAATGGCACCCTCGACCCCGACCGCGGACGCAGACTCCAGGACCTGCCCGGCTGGACATGGGGGCCTCAAACGCCGCCAAGTGGGAGGAGGGCTTCCGCCAACTCCTGCACTACGTCGAACGCCACGGCGACGCCCGCGTCCCTTCCGACCACATAGTCGATGGCTATCGGCTCGGTGCGTGGGTCGCGAAGCAACGCATCAAGCGGAGTAAACGCACGCTTGACGCCGACCGTGAGCACCGGCTTCAGGAGGTGCCCGGCTGGACATGGAAGGCATCGTCGTCGACTTAGCGGACCAGCTACGGCCTGCGCCTTGCCGAACGAGTCGTTGGCCCGCGATCTGCAAACTCGCCCGGAAGGATCTGCTCCGACACCGTAGCCCGGCACGCCGACGTGTGCGAGGCGTTGGGCATCCCGGCGAAGGACAACGGTCACGAGCTGCGTTGATCCGCGGCGGCGCGCAGCCGGGCAGCTTCAGGGTGACGCGGACGGCGTAGCCCGAACACCCGTTCGTCTGGCTACGTTTTGGCTACATTCCTGGCTCACCGGAGTTAATCGGCATTGATCTCGATTGACCCGATCGCCGCAGGTACGCCAGCCTGTTTCGTGTATCGCCGCAGGTGCCAGCGACGCGTGATTAGAGTTCGAATCTCACCGAGGGCACCACACCATCGGCCGATGTCGTTGCAGGTCAGGGGCTTATCACGGCAGCACCGGACACACAAAAATCATCTGGTCTTTCCTCGGGCGCCACGCGGCCTTCCGCCAGACGGAGAACGGGACGACGGATGGGGCAGTCCAAATCATCGGAACTTCCTGTTCAAGAAGCAGACACCCGAGTCTCCAGCAAAGCCGGTGCACGGCCAGAGGACAAGGTCGCTTTGTCGGTGGCAAAACGTGTCGCGGCGGCAATGCATTTGCCCCGGCGAGTGAGTCCGATGTACGCCTCATAGCGTCGTCGGATGGAAGCTGGATGGTGCGCAGCAAACCCTCGCCGCGCGCGATGTCAACTCGAAGTCGCCCGCATGGCGGTGCGAATTGGCCGCCCTGCCGGTGGCTTAGTCGCCGGGCGGTGTGTTGGGTTTAGTGGCGCGAATAATCGCGCCGTGCATCCCGTCGACGAGTTGGTGAGTGAAAGCGACTGAGGCATCGGTGAATCCGGCCGCAGCCAGCTCCTTGAGGTACTCCTGCCTGGAAAGTGCGCCCGCGATGCAGCCGACGTAGGAGCCGAGGTTGGCTCGGTCAGCCGGAGTGAGGTGGTCTTCGGCGACGACGTCGGAGATCCCGATGCGTCCGCCGGGGACCAGGACACGGAAAATTTCGGCGAACACGGTCGGTTTGTCGACCGACAGGTTGATCACACAGTTGGAGATGACGACGTCGACCGCGGCGTCGGGCAGTGGGATGTCCTCGATGTTGCCCTTGCGGAACTGGACGTTGGTAACACCGGCTTTGGCTTTGTTCGCCTCTGCGAGTGCGAGCATCTCGTCGGTCATGTCCACGCCATAAGCGAATCCGTCCGGGCCGACCCGGCGTGCCGAGAGCAGCACATCGACCCCGCCGCCGGAGCCGAGGTCGAGTACGCGTTCGCCCGGGTGCAGTTCGGCGACTGCGGTCGGGTTGCCGCAACCCAGGCTCGCTGCTACGGCTTCGGCGGGTAATTCGGATTGCTCGTCAGCGCTGTAGAGGGCAGCGCCGAAGGTCTTTTCGAGCTCGACCGCGCCGGATGAGCCGCAGCAGCTCTCTGCGGTGAGGACATCGCTGTTGGTGGCACCGGCTATCACCGCGGTGGCGGCCATGGCGTAGCGGGCCCGAACCTGATCGCGCAGCCCGTCGTCTGCGGTCTCGGCCATTTTGAACTCCTTCCATCGACAGGTGTCTATGGGACAAGAATGCGTTACGCATCGATGCCTGTCATTAGGTCAACAACGGCACCCCATGGCGTGCTGCTCGTGGCCGACCTCGAGGCATGCTGCAGCCCGGTCACTGGCACAGTGCTGGACGCGGCGTCCGCCGAGCGGCTGGCCGCCGTGCCCAAGGCGCTGGGCGAGCCGACCCGGCTGCGGCTGGTGTCGCTGATCGCGGGCCATGAGGGCGCCGAAGCATGCGTGTGCGGGCTGACCGCCCCGGTCGGGCTTTCCGAGCCGACGGTGTCGCACCACCTCAAGGTCCTAGTAGAGGCTGGTCTGCTCGAACGAGCGCAGCGTGGCAAATGGGCTTACTACCGGTTAGTGCCCGCCGCCCTCGATGCACTAGCTGGCGTAGGTCTACCGCGCGTGATCGACACGCGATCTCGGCTCAGTCGGCGCGGAGCAGTTTTCGGCCGCTGTCGACCTCAACCGATTGGCCGGGTGGCACTGCCCCGGGGCAATGTCGTGAGCGCCGGGCGATGCAATCACAGGACTTCCGCCCCTAGGCCTGGCGCGGCACCGACAACTACCGTCGGCGCTACAGCGAGACGATTGACACATCGACTGCGGGGTTGACCATGTATCAGGCTAAGTGGTTGCAGGTTGTGGTCTGCACGGCCGCGCTGCTGGTGGCGTGCTCGAGTCACCCGGGGCCACCGGCATCGTCATCCCCCTCCCCCCCAGCCGATTCCACCCGATCAAATGCGTTGTCAGCCATGCACGGTGAGGCGCTCGCCCATGCGAAGTATCTGGCTTATGCCACCCAGGCGCAGCAGGCCGGGCGGACGCAGGCCGCGCAGGACTTCACCAACGCCGCCCAGACCGAGCACATGGATCACTTTGCGCGCGAGGCCGATCTGGTCGGGCTGGGCAGCGACATCGCGGCCAACCTGCGCGACGCGATCAGCGGCGAGACCAACGAGACCAACTCCATGTACCCGGGTTTCGCCAAGCAGGCCACCGCTGACAACGACCCGGCCGCGGCATCCGCCTTCAGCGAGATCGGCGCCGACGAGGCAACCCACCTCAGGGACTTCCAGACAGCACTGAACGCGGTGGGCAATCCGGGCAGCGGTGCGTCGGTACCGGCCGGGGCAACGCCGACACCAACGGCCATCACGGCCGGGCCCCCGCGGTCGTCCGGGGCGACGCTGGCGAACCTGCGCACGGCGATGCAGGGCGAGGCGTTCGCCTACGCCAAGTACATGCGCTACGCCGATCAGGCGCGACGAGACGGCAATCCGGCTGTGGCGCAGCTGTTCACCAACACCGCCAATGTCGAGTTGAACGAGCATTTTGCGATGCTGGCTACGCTGGCCGGGTTGGTGGCCACCGACACCAACACGAACCTGCAAGACGCGATCAACGGTGAGCAGCACGAGGCCGACGTCATGTATCCCGACTATGCCCGCCAAGCAGACCAAGCGGGAAACCCGAAGTTCGCCAACCTGTTCCGGGAAATTGCCGGCGACGAGAAGACCCACCAGCAGACATTTCAGAAGGCCCTGACCGCGTCATGACCAATCCGGCATTAACGTCGAGCCCCGACTGACGAACGGTGGTTCCCGACACGGCGTTGCGGCGCGGAGCATCAGATGGCTAAGGCAGGAACCGACGCCGCCCTGTTTGGGCTAACCGCCGAGGAGGTCGCAGGCCGGCTGGCGGCCGACGGTCCCAATGAGCTTGCGGCCCAAAAGCGGCGGAACTTGCTGCAAGAGGCCTGGGATGTCGTGCGCCAGCCCATGCTGCTGCTGCTCCTGGGTGCCGGCCTGGTGAACTTTCTGTTGGCCGAGCCGCTGGACGGCATCATGCTGATGGGTTTCGTCGTCGTTGTCATCACGATTTCCATCTATCAGGAGCACAGAACCGAACGGGCGTTGGCCGCGCTACGTGACCTGTCGTCGCCCAGGGCGCTCGTGGTGCGCGACGGGACGCAGCTTCGCATTGCCGGCCGCGACGTTGTGCGAGGCGACGTGGTCCTCCTCGCGGAGGGTGACCGGGTCCCCGCCGACGCGGCCCTCTTGGAATGCGCGAACTTCTCGGTCGACGAGTCGGCGTTGACGGGCGAATCAGTCCCGGTGCGGAAGGTGTCGACCCAGCCTGCGGCGGTCTCGGCGGCCATGGGTCGCCCCGGAGGGGACGCGACGCCATGGGTCTTCTCGGGAACCCTCGTGGTCAAAGGCCACGGTGTTGCGGAGGTCAAGGAGACCGGCGCGGGCACCGAGCTGGGAAAGATCGGGACGGCGCTGCGCACGATCTCACCGGAGCGCACTGCCCTGCAGCGGGAAGTCGACCGCGTCGTAGGGATCTTGGCCGCTTTCGGTTTGGCGGTGGCGGTTGTCGTCGTGATCGTTTACGGGCTGACGCGAGGCAACTGGCTTGCTGGTCTACTCGCGGGCATCGCGACCGCGATGGCGCTGCTGCCGGAAGAGTTTCCGGTCGTCCTCACCGTGTTTCTGGCGCTGGGCGCCTGGCGAATGTCGCGTAAGCAGGTTCTTACCCGGCGTCCCCCGGTAATCGAAACGCTCGGATCGGCGACCGTCTTGTGTGTCGACAAGACCGGCACGTTGACGCTGAACCGAATGACCGTGCGCCAGCTCATCGTCGACGGGCAGGCGCACACGCTCGATGAGGACACGCTACCCGGGGCGTTTCACACCATCGCCGAGTTTGCCGTACTGGCCTCGCCGGTTGATCCGTTCGATCCGATGGACAAGGCGTTCAGGGAACTTGGCGATAAGTACCTGTCCGGAACCGAACACGTGCACGCCGCATGGGAACTGGTGCGTGAATATCCGCTCTCGGAAAAGTTGTTGGCGCTGTCCCACGTCTGGCGCTCGCCCGACGGGGGCGAGTACATCATCGCCGCCAAGGGTGCACCTGAGGCGATCGCCGACCTGTGCCATTTCACCGCCGACGAGTTCGCCGCACTCACTGCCGACGTCGAACGAGCCACGGCTAGCGGCCAACGGGTCCTGGCAGTGGCCTGCTCGCGCTTCGACGCGGACGCCGCATTACCGGCCGAGCAGCACGACTTCGAATTCGAATTCCTTGGGCTGGCCGGTCTTCATGACCCTGTACGGCCCGGCGTGGCCGCTGCGGTCGCCGAATGCCGGCGTGCGGCCATTCGCACGATCATGATCACCGGTGACTATCCCGGTACCGCGCTGGCGATCGCCCGCGACATCGGCTTGGACCATGCCGCCGGCTGCATCACCGGCCGGGACCTTGAGGCGATGTCGGATGATGAGATGGCTCGCCGCATCCGGTCAGTCAGCGTTTTCGCGCGCATGGTGCCCGAACAGAAGCTTCAACTTGTCCGCGCTCTGCAGGCCAACGGCGAAGTGGTTGGGATGACCGGCGACGGCGTCAATGACGCTCCGGCGTTGCGAGCGGCCAACATCGGCATCGCAATGGGCGCGCATGGCACCGACGTTGCCCGCGAGTCCGCCGCGCTTGTCATCACCGACGACGACTTCACGTCGATCGTTGGCGGAGTGCGTCAGGGCCGCGGCATCTTCGACAACTTGCGAAAAGCGATGTCCTATGTGATCGCTGTGCACTTGCCGATCGTGGGCATGTCGCTCATCCCGGTTTTCGTCGCCGGCTGGCCGCTGGTGTTGCTGCCCGTCCAGATCGCCTTTCTCGAACTCATCATCGATCCTGCGTGCTCGGTGGTGTTCGAGGCCGAGGAGATCGACCCTAAGATCATGGAATCGCCACCGCGCGGGCTGAACGAGCCGATGTTCGGTGCACGTGTGCTGACGATCGCTGCACTGCAAGGTGTTTCGGTGCTGGCTGCCACTCTAGGCGTTTTCCTGTGGGCAGTACTTAGCGATCGCCCCGACAATGTCGTCCGCTCGGTGACCTTCGCCACGCTCGTCATCGGCAACCTGGCACTGATTCTGGTGAATCGTTCATGGCGGCTGCCGATCTGGCGAACGTTCCAGGAGCGGCGCAACCGCGCCCTGAAGTGGATACTCGGTGCGACGGCTTCGCTTCTCGTCGTGGTGCTGACGGTTCCTGGACTGCGCCGCGCCTTCAACTTCGGCCCAATCACACCGCGGGACTGGATCGTCGCCGTCGCGGCCGGGTTCATCGGTGTCGCCTGGTTCGAGGTCTACAAGACGATCACTGCGCGGCATCGAGCACAAACCCCCACGCACACGGGCGCGGCCTCCGCGAACAGGCCGAGGACGCGATGAACAGGAGTTCGGGAATTTCTGTGGGACTTCAGATCGGGACGCAACCGCCGCTGAGCGCCCTGCAGGCCTTTTTACTCGGGGCCCGGAGGATGTGGCTGGACTCGGTGATGGTCATCGACCACTTCCGGAACGTTTTTCCGAGCGCAATATGGGACGACGGGCCTGTCGCTTGTGTTTGGTTGGTGACAATTGGCCTCTTACACCAGGACGCTCGGCGAGGAGACGATGACGAGACGAGAGCAGACCCCCAAGCCTGTTTAGGAGGACATCGTGATCGAGGCGCTGACGGACTTTCCCGACAACGTCGTGGCGTTTGCGTGCCATGGGCACATGACGAAGGCCGATTACGAAACGGTGCTGATACCGCACATCGAAGACAAACTGAAGCGGCACAAAAAGCTACGGGCCTACACCGAGATCGCGCCCGATTTCAGTGGGATCGATCCCGGCGCGGTCTGGGAGGATACGAAGTTTGACTTCAGGCACTTCTTCGACTGGGAACGCGGCGCGCTCGTCACTGACGTGGAGTGGATGAAACGTGCGGCGAAATTCTTTGGCTTCTTTGGTTTCCTGACACCCTGGGAAATCCGCGCGTTCCCGACCGCTGAAGCCAGCAAAGCGCGCGAATGGATTGCTGAATCCTAATAGTAAGTTGCGACTAGAGGCCAAGTGCGCTGGTCAGGCTGTCGATTGCTGCCCGCATGGTCGCGTCCGACGGGTGTCGATAGATGTCACCGGTGCTGGCCGACCGCATAGGGGTCGTGCTTGCCGCCATCGAAAGCGGAGAGATCGACGCCACCGAGGTCCAGCGCGCCCGGTTACAGGGTTCGGCGGTGGCGCTGGCGACGCTGACCGGATGACCGGGCCGATCGTCGGGTGAGAGGTGTGATGGCGCATGACACTCGCTATCCCTGGCTAATCCCCGACGTAGCCCGAACGTCCATTCGACTGGCTGCGCTTTGGCTACATCTTCGGCGCATCGCGGTTAATAGCGATCGATCTCGATTGACCAGAAAACCGCAGCTAGCCGGGCAGTTTCACCCATCCTCCAAGGTCGTCAGCGACGCGCGAAAAGAGTTCGAATCTCACCGCGGGCACTCACCAACGGTGCTGTACACCATCGGCCACGGCGGAAAGACCGCTGAAATACCCCACCCGAGTTTCGCGCCGCTTATCAGCGACTGATGCAGGAGGCCGACGGCTACCGGCGGATGATCGCGGACTTGGGTGCTCGCGATGGCCATGCCGTGCAGCACATCATGCCCAACGGGTCGCTGGCCGAACACGTCATGTCGGCATGGCTGACCAGCGACGAGCCGGACGAGACTTGGCCTCTGTATGCCACATCCGCGGGTTCAACGGTTAGGCTTTTGCTGTGGTGGCTAAGAAGTGTGGTGCCACGCAACCCGCAGGTTCGCGGCGAACGCCGGACTGCGTAGCAGCAGTGCGGGCGGAACAGCCCAGCCGCGGGCAGCAATTTGCCGACCGCATCGCGCGGCGCCGCCGCATACTGCGGCTCAACACGTCGATAGCGATGATCATCAGCGTGAGTTTCGGGGTCATGCAACTTGTGGTCGCACCGCAGCTGTGGTGGACCGGTGTGATCAACCTCGTCGGCGCCGCGATCTACGCGGTAATCCCGTGGCTCTACCGCTTCGGGGAGCTGGTTCCGCCGCTGACCTTCATCTGCACCGCCTACGCATCAATCTTCGTCATCTGTTCGATCCTGGGCACCGGAACGGGTTTGCAGCTCTACTTCCTGGTCGCGGCCTGCCTTGTGGTTTTCCAACTGGGCATCGAGCGCATCGTGCTGGCGGCGCTCTTGGCCGCCATCGCCGCTGGGTTGGTGATCGCTCTGCAGTTCCTCGTCCCCCGCGACACCGGTGTTCAGCCGCAGTGGTTTTTGTCGCTGGGCTTCGTCGTCACCACAGTCTCAGCCTGCGTGATGGCGGTCGCGACGGTGTGGTACGCGCTACGCGAGCTGCGCCGGGCCCAGGCTGCCGTGGAACTGGAATACGAACGGTCCGAGGCCCTGTTGGCCAACATGCTGCCGGCCAGCATCGCCGAGCGGCTAAAAGACCCGGCGCGCAACATCATTGCCGACAAATACGATGACGCCTCGGTCTTGTTCGCCGACATCGCCGGCTTCACCGAACGGGCCAGCGAGATCGCGCCGGACGAGCTGATCCGATTTCTGGACCGGCTTTTCAGCGACTTCGACGCACTGGTGGACAAACACGGGCTGGAGAAAATCAAGATCAGCGGCGACTCCTACATGGTGGTCAGTGGGGTGCCCGAGCCACGGCCGGATCACGTCGAGGCGCTGGCAGACCTTGCACTCGACATGGCGGAGACTGCAAACGGATTGACGGATTCACAGGGCCATGCGCTGCCCCTGCGCATCGGACTGGCCAACGGCCCCGTCGTCGCGGGCGTGGTGGGCTCTCGTCGATTCTTCTACGACGTGTGGGGCGACGCGGTCAATGTCGCTTCCCGGATGGAATCGACCGATTCGGTTGGGCGGATCCAAGTGCCAGAGGATGTCTACCACCGGTTGAAGAACGACTTCGTGCTGCAAGAGCGGGGCGTCGTCGAGGTCAAAGGGAAGGGCCGCATGCGCACCTGGTATCTCGTCGGCCGCAAACCGGACACCGGTTCGGGCGATGTGCATGCCGAGGCGCCAGAGGCGGCCCGCGTCTGACTCCTGGCAAACCTCCCACCTCAATCGCCGTTTGTGGGAAACTTCGGGCATGGAAACCACTGCTGTCCCAAGGTTGTTGCCGCATCTGTGGAAGTCGACATTGATATCCGGAATTCTGGCGCTGGCCCTGGGTATTCTGGTGCTGCTGTTGCCCGGAGATTCCATCGTCATTGCCGCTGTCCTATTCGGCGCCTATCTGCTGGTCACCGGTATCGCACAAGTCATTTTCGCGTTCAGCCTGCACGTCACCGCCGGCGGGCGGGTGCTGTTGTTCATCAGCGGCGCAGCCTCGCTGGTGTTGGCGATGCTGTGCTTCCGTCATTTCGGCCAAGGCTATGCCATTCTGCTGCTGGCCATCTGGATTGGCGTCGGTTTCATCTTTCGTGGTGTGGCAACGTCGATCTCGGCCATTAGCGATCCCACCCTGCCGGGTCGCGGCTGGCAGATATTCGTTGGCGTGATCAGCCTGCTGGCGGGCATCGTGATGATCGGTTCGCCGTTCGAATCACTGGCGATCCTGACGCTCATCGTCGGCATCTGGCTCATCGTGATCGGCGTCTTCGAGATCGTCTCCTCGTTCGGTATCCGCAGCGCATCCAAGAGAGTCGACAAGGCCTTGGCGGGCGGACCGCACGGCGCCTAGCCGATAGCGCTGAGCACGGCTACCTACTACACTGCGTCGTAGTACCTTGGCTCGGTAACCAGGGAGGGGGCAGATGAACGTCGTCGACGTCTCACGGTGGCAGTTCGGTATCACCACCGTCTACCACTTCATCTTCGTGCCGCTCACCATTGGTCTGGCGCCGCTGATCGCCGTCATGCAGACGGTATGGGTCGTCACCGACAACGTCGCCTGGTATCGGCTCACCAAGTTCTTCGGCAAGTTGTTCCTGATCAACTTCGCGATCGGGGTGGCCACCGGGATCGTGCAGGAGTTTCAGTTTGGCATGAACTGGAGTGAGTACTCCCGGTTCGTCGGAGACGTGTTCGGCGCGCCGCTGGCGATGGAAGGCCTGGCCGCGTTCTTCTTCGAATCGACCTTCATCGGCTTGTGGATCTTCGGTTGGAGCAGGCTGCCCCGGCTGGTACACCTGGCATGCATCTGGATCGTCGCCATCGCCGTCAACGTATCGGCGTTCTTCATCATCGTGGCGAACTCCTTCATGCAGCACCCGGTCGGCGCACGATACAACCCCATCACCCGGCGCGCGGAGTTGCACAGCATCACCGCGCTGCTCAGCAACAACACTGCGCGAGCGGCTTTTTCACATACGGTTGCCGGTTCGCTGCTGACCGCTGCGACGTTCGTCGCTGCCATCAGTGCATGGTGGCTGGTGCGGTCACCAGACGCGCGCGCCATCTTCCGCCCGGCGGCCATCCTGGGTTGTTGGGTGGCGCTGATTGCCACCGCCGGCTTGTTCTTCACCGGTGACCATCAAGGCAAGCTGATGTTCGTCCAGCAGCCGATGAAAATGGCGTCGGCGGAATCGTTGTGCAACACCGAAACCGATCCGGACTTCTCCATCCTGACCGTCGGCACACACAACAACTGCGACAGCATCACCCGCGTTATCGAAGTGCCCTACGTCCTCCCGTTCCTCGCACAAGGCAAAACCCACGACGTCACGTTGCAGGGCGTGCGCAAAATCCAGCAGGACTACCAAGAGCGGTTCGGGCCAAACGACTACCGCCCCAACCTGTTCGTCACCTACTGGTCGTTTCGCGCGATGATCGGGCTGCTGGCAATTCCGGTGCTGTTCGCGGTGGTCGCGTTGTGGCTCACCCGCAGTGGCCGGATCCCCAACCAACGATGGTTCTCCTGGTTGGCGCTGATCACGATTCCCGCGCCGTTCCTGGCCAACATCTCCGGTTGGGTGTTCACCGAAATGGGCCGTCAGCCGTGGATCGTCGCGCCAAACCCGACCGGCGACCAGCAAGTCCGACTCACCGTCCACCAGGCCGTCTCACACCACGCCTCGGGCATCGTCGTCACCTCGCTGGTCACCTTCACCGCTGTCTACGCGGTGCTGGCGGTGATCTGGTTCTGGCTGCTCAAGCGCTACACCGTCGAAGGGCCGCTGGAGCACGATGCGGAACCGGCTGCGCCTCGCTCTCCCAGCGATGACGAGGTGGAACCACTGTCTTTTGCCTACTAGACGGCTGACGGATAGGAGCTGACCGGTGGGATTGCAAGAGTTGTGGTTCGGCCTCATCGGATTGCTGTTCCTCGGTTTCTTCATCCTTGAGGGCTTCGACTTCGGCGTGGGCATGCTCATGGAACCGCTCGCCCGCGTCGGGGCTGGCGAACCCGAAATTCATCGCCGCACAGCGCTGAACACCATCGGACCGGTGTGGGACGGCAACGAGGTGTGGCTGATCACCGGCGGCGCAGCGATGTTCGCCGCGTTTCCGGGTTGGTACGCCACCGTATTCTCCGCCCTGTATCTGCCGCTGCTGGCAATCCTGTTCGGCATGATCGTTCGCGCGGTGTCAATCGAATGGCGGGGCAAGGTCGACGACACGAAATGGCGGGCCTGGGCCGATTTCGGAATCGCGGCCGGCTCGTGGCTGCCTGCCGTGCTGTGGGGCGTGGCGTTCGCCATCTTGGTGCGGGGGCTCCCGGTGGACGCGAACGGCCGCATTGACTTGTCGATCACCGATGTCCTCAACGCTTACACGCTGTTGGGCGGTCTGGCCACCGCAGGGTTGTTCCTGTTCTACGGCGCGGTGTTCGTCGCCCTGAAGACGTCCGGCACGATCCGCGACGACGCCCACCGCTTCGCGGTCCGGCTTTCTCTTCCGGTGACCGGACTGGTTGGGGGCTTTGGGCTTTGGACCCAACTTGCCTACGGCAAGAACTGGACATGGCTGGTGCTGGGGCTCGCGGTGGTCGCACAGCTGGCGGCAGTGGCGTTGGTTTGGCGGCGCGCATCCGATGGCTGGGCGTTTCTGTGCACTGCCTTGGTAGTAGCAGCGGTGGTGATCCTGTTGTTTGGGGCGCTTTATCCCAACTTGGTGCCCTCGACGCTGAACAAGCAATGGAATGTCACGATTTACAACGCCTCGTCGACCCCGTACACCCTGGAAATCATGACCTGGGTGACGGCATTGATGGCTCCACTGACGGTGGTATACCAGGGCTGGACGTATTGGGTGTTCCGACAGCGGATTTCGACAGATCGCATACCACCGGCGACCGGCCTGGTGAGGCGAGCGTCCTGAGCGCTGCCAGCCGAGCGCCGCTCGATCCGCGACTATGGCGGGCATCTGCGGCACTGCGCCATTTTCTGGCAGCCACGGTGGTCTGCGGTGTAGTGATCTCCGGCTGCGCGATCGGCTCGGCGATCCTGCTGGCGCACATCACTTCCCGAGTTATCACCGACCCGGCCGCGCGCAACTTGGGCCAATGGGCGCCGATGTTGTCGTTGCTGCTGGCGGTGTGGGCGGTGCGCGCCGTGGCGCGCTGGCTGCAGACTCGACTGGGCCAGCACGGCGCCAGCGCGGTGATCGCCGATCTCAGCGGCCAGGTGCTGGCAGCTGTCACGGCCCGCCAACCCCGGCAACTGGCAGCCCAGCGCGATGCGGCCGCGGTGGTGGTGACCCGCGGGCTCGACGCGCTGCGACCCTATTTCACCGCCTACCTGCCGTCCTTGCTGCTGGCGGCGATCTTGACGCCCGTGAGCGTGATCGTCGTCGGGCTCTACGACTTGAAATCCGCTGTGATCGTGCTGATCACGCTCCCGTTGATCCCGGTATTCATGGTGCTGATCGGTCTGGCGACCGCCGACCGGTCGGCAGCTGCGCTGGCTGCGATGAGCAGCTTGCAGGCTCGGCTGTTGGACTTGATCGCCGGAATTCCCACGCTGCGGGCGCTCGGCCGCGCTACCGGGCCCGAGCACCGCATTTCCGAGTTGGCTGCCGCCCACCGGCACTCCGCGATGGCGACCCTGCGGATCGCGTTCCTCTCTGCGCTGGTGTTGGAACTTCTCGCCACCCTCGGCGTGGCCATAATCGCGGTCGGCATCGGCTTGCGTCTGGTGTTCGGTGAAATCAGCCTGACTACCGGCTTGACCGTGCTGTTACTCGCCCCCGATGTCTACTGGCCGCTGCGCCGCATCGGCGTGGAATTTCATGCCGCCCAGGATGGCCGGGCCGCCGCCGACAAAGCATTCGCGCTGATCGAGGACTCCCCCGTCGCCGCGTCCGGTTCCCGCACGGTCGAGGCACGCGGTGCCGTCCTTGTGCTCGACAAGCTCAGCGTCGCGGGTCGCGACGGGATGTGCCCGCGTGAGCTGAGCACAGTGATCAAGCCCGGTGAGGTAACGGTGCTCACCGGTACGAACGGCGCCGGGAAAAGCACCACGCTGCAGGCCATCGCCGGAATCACCGCGGCCACCACCGGCCGCATCAGCGTGGCCGGAGTCGAAATCGCCGATCTCGAACCGACCGCGTGGTGGCAGCAGGTGTCGTGGCTGCCGCAGCGTCCGGTGCTGATCCCCGGTACCGTCGCCGAGAACCTGGCTCTGTTCGGCACTCTCGCTGATCAGGAAAGCGCCTGTGCGGCATCTGGATTCGATCAAGTTGTGACAGAGCTGCCTAACGGGCTAGCCACCGTCATCGGAAGCGGCGGAGTGGGGTTGTCGCTGGGTCAGCGACAACGCCTCGGCTTGGCCCGCGCGCTCGGCTCGCCGGCGCCGGTGCTGCTGCTCGACGAGCCCACTGCGCACCTGGACGCCACAACCGAAGCCCGAGTGCTGCGGGGCATTGTCGAACGAGCTCACACCGGCACCACCGTGGTGCTCGTCGGCCACCGCGAAGACGTCCTCAGAATCGGTGATCAGGTCATCGAGGTGACCGGGGCGCAGGACGTCCATCATGCTCGCGTCTGATCCGCTGCCCGCCGCGGTGCGGCTGCTGCACCCGCGAATCCCGCGCTTACTGCTCGCAATTGCGCTCGGGGTGTTATCCCTGGGCAGTGCTCTGGCGCTGGCTGGACTGTCGGCCTGGCTGATCACCCGCGCGTGGCGAATGCCACCGGTGCTGGATCTGTCCATCGCGGTGGTCGCGGTGCGCACCTTCGCGATTTCCCGTGGCGTACTGCACTATTGCGAACGGCTTGCCAGCCACGACACCGCGTTGCGGGCCGCGGGCAGCGCCCGCGCGCTGATCTACACCCGCTTGGCGCACGGTCCTGCCGATATCGCGAGTCGATTGCACAGTGGCGAGCTGGTCGCGCGCGTCGGCGCTGATGTCGATCAACTGGCCGACGTGCTGGTCCGCGCCCTGCTGCCGTGCAGTGTTGCCGCAGTGCTCGCGGTCGCGGCGACCGTGGTCGTCGGGCTGATCTCACCGCTGGCGGCGGCGGTCTTGGCGATCTGTCTGCTCGCCGCCGGCATCCTGGCACCGTGGCTGTCGTCGAAAGCTGCTGGTGCACAGGAAGAGATTGCCCGCCAACACCATTCCGCCCGTGACGTGTCGGCGATGCTGGCATTGCAGCATGCGCCCGAACTGCGAGTCGGTGGTAGGTTGCGCGATGTCGTCTCCGAGTCGCAACGCCGGCAACGTGATTGGGGCCACGCCGTCGATGCCGCAGCCCGACCGGCGGCGTTCGCGGAGGCTCTTCCCACGGCGATGATCGGCGTAAGCGTGCTGGGCGCCGTGGTGGCGGGCATCGCGATGGCGGGCTCAGTCGCCCCCACCACACTGGCCGTCCTGATGCTGTTGCCACTGTCGGCATTCGAGGCGACGACGCCGTTGCCCGCCGCTGCCATCCAGTTGACACGGTCACGCTTGGCGGCACGGCGTCTGCTCGACTTGACCCCGACCGACACGGTGGCGTCCAGCGAGGATCGCGGTCCGACCTCCGTCGTGGCGCCACCACATCCGCTGCCTGACGGGTCGCTGCGCAGCAAGAACCTGGTTGCCGCACACCCGGGTTGTCCGGCGGCCGCCTCAGTCACGGTCGACCTGCAACCGGGCGCGAGGCTGGCCGTCACCGGCCCCAGCGGCTCCGGTAAGACAACGCTGCTGATGACGCTTGCAGGTCTACTGCCACCGTTGCACGGGGACATCACACTCGGCGGTGTACCACTGCACCTGTTCAGTGAAGATGAATTGCGGCGTAGCGTCGGGTTTTTCGCCGAGGACGCGCATATTTTTGCCACGACCGTTCGGGACAACCTGCTAGTGGCACGGGGCGATTGCCCGGATCGTCGGCTGGACGATGCGCTGGGCCGGGTCGGCCTGGACGGCTGGCTGGCCGGTCTGCCGGATGGTCTGGACACAGTGCTGTCCGGCGGCGCGCAGGCGCTCTCGGCAGGCCAGCGCAGGAGGCTGCTGCTCGCCCGGGCCCTCATCGCACCCGCTCGGATCGTGCTTCTCGACGAACCGGTCGAGCATCTCGATGCGGCCGACGCCGAGCCCATTCTGCGCAGCCTGTTGAACGCGAAGAATGGTCTGATGGCCGTCGACCGGACGGTGGTGGTGGCTACTCATCACCTACCCGAAGACATTTCTTGTCCCGAACTACAGATCGGCGTCGGCGGGTATTCTGGCGAACAGTCGTCGAGGACGCCGATCGAGAAAGCGAACCATGACCGAACCTCCGGACAGGCCGTCTGACAGACGCCAAAACCCCGAGGGAACACCGCGAACGGCGCCGCCGTACCCATATCCGCATCAATATCCACCGCAGCCCGGCCCATATCCCGGCGGGCCTCCGCCACCGCCCTATTACGGTTATCCGCCACCGCCGCCTCCGCCCAGAAACGGGCTGGCGACCACGGCGCTGGTATTGGCGATAGTCGGGTTACTCAGTGTCTGGGTGCCCGTCGTCAACATCGTCAGCATCGTTCTGGGACTCGCGGCGGTGGTCATCGGGTTCATCGCGCGCGGACGTGTCAAGCGCGGCACTGCCAACAATGGCGGGGTCGCGATCGCCGGCATCGTGCTGGGCGCGTTAGCGATCATCATCAGCTTGGCCTTCATCGCTCTGTGGACGACGGTCTGGAAGGACGCCGGCGGCGGCGATTACATCGACTGCATGGAGAAAGCCGGCTCAGACCAGGTCCAGCAGCAGCGCTGCGCAGATCAGTTCCGGCACAACGTGCAAGACCGGTTGAGCGTCACGCTGACGCCAACGCCGGTGCCGTAGACCGTCAGAGGCCGCGGCGACGCGGCATGAACTCGAGCGACAGCAGCACGTAGATCAACGGCACCAGCTGACGCAGCGAAACCAGCGCATACCGCCGCTGGTCCGGCGAGCGGAATTTGCGCAGATATCGATAGAGCGACTCAAGCGCGATGAATGGATTCAGCAGATGGATGAGCCAATAGAACAGGGTTTGCACGCGCCCGCGCTGCTGTTCGTCGAAGATCTCCGGAAAAGCCGCGAACGCCAACGATACCCTTTGCGCGCCAGCATCTTTGGCTGCGTTGATCATATCGACACTGAGCCGCTCATCGATGCCGTTGGGGGCCCCGGGGCGACGCCACGGCACGTCGAGGGTGATATCGCTACCACCGCCGGCGGTTGCGTAGCGGTGGAAGCCCTGCACCTGCCCGGATTTGTCCCTCGCGATGATCAGCCGTGTCCCGGGGTACCGGCCCTCCAGCACGCCGTCGAGGTTCATACAGAATCCGCGATCGGCGTGCGCGCCTTTGGCTGACGCGCGCAGCACCTCGGTCAGCTCGGCCAACAGCGGGCCGTCGAGTTTCTGCTCGTCGACGATCTCGGTGGTAATGCCGCAGTTGTGCGTGCGCTTAACGGCCTGGCGCAGGTTGCGGAACTTGCGTCCGACCATCTCAAAGCTCGCCACGTCGATGACGACATCTCGCCCGATCGGTATCGGACGCAGCGACTGGCCCAGCACTATCGGGTCGCTCCACAGGTGAAGCCGCCGCTCGCTGCAAGCCAGCACGACGATTCGCCAGCCGTGGGCATGGCACAGCTTGGCGAAGTCGGCGATCAGTTGGGGGAATTGCGCCTCGTCACCGACGGGGTCGCCGCCGACCACCGCATAGCCGATTCGCGTTCGGTATGCGAGCGCCGCCCGCCCGTCCGTGCTGAATAGGTAGCATTTGCCCGCCTGCATGGCGAACGGCGCCAGCGGGTCGCCACCGGTGGCATTGATCAATGCCCACACCCGAGAGAGGTCGTCGGGGTGCCGACGCGCTGATGTCGGCCACATAAGCGCCAGGCCGGACCCGGCGATCAGCACGTCACCGAGCAGATCGAAAGCCAGCACATGCGCGCCGATCCCCGCGAACAAGACCAGGACGGCGGTCGTCGCATGCCGGGTGGTCACCGGGCGACCCAGAAAGATACCGCGGGCGATCAATGCCACCGCGGCCAATACCGTCAACGACCATTCCAGCCGGTCAGCCGGGCCGCGGGTGATCACTTTCATCAACCAACACGCGGCGCTGAGCAGGGCCACTGCTCCTACCCAGCGCGCCGCCGGCGAGTCGACATGAACGACGACCCGCTCAGTCGCGCGGGCCTCGGGCGCGACACCGATTGACGACTCGGGCACACCCACCTCCGTTTGTTCGGCAACAAATTCAGGCGGCACGCGGGCTGCTGCGTAACAGCGCTCGTAGCCGGTATGCCGCCAGCATTCGATTACCGCACCAACGGGAACGTTACGCTTCGAACCGGGTTTGCTGCGGTGACATTGGCCGCGCCGCAATCGATTCGTTGCCGGGTTGGATCCAAGCGCCTACGGCCGCAAATCGGGGAAGTACTTCACCACGCCTTCTTGCACCACGGTGGCTACCGGCCGGCCGGCGCGATCGAAGAAATAGCCGGTCCCCAAGCCGCGTGAATCGGTAGCCACCGGCGAGGAGGTGGAATACAACACCCAGTCGTCGAAGCTGACCTGGCGATGAAACCACACCGAATGATTGACGGTCGCAGCGAAGATGCGGTCGATCCCCCAAGACAGCCCGTGCGTAGTGATGATTGAGTCCAGCACAGTGGTATCCGAGGAATAGAGCATCGTTGCGGTGTGCAGCACCGGATCGTCGGGCATCACACCGTCGGCTTTCACCCAGACTCGGTTGTAGTCGAGCCGCTCGCCTTTATCGCGCATCACCCAGGCCGGGTCGTTGGTGTAGCGCCATTCGATTGGTTGCAGTGCGTTGACGAACAACGGAACGGTGTCCTCGTACCCGCGCAGCAAGTCCTTGATCGAGGGCAAGGTCTCCGGATCGGCGACCGTCGGCGGCTCGACATGGTGCTCCAGGCCCTGCCCGCCGGCCAGGTAGGACATCATGACCGTCGCCAACAAGGTGCCGTCCTGCGTCACCTCGATGCGGCGGTTCGCGAAACGACGCTCGTCACGCAACCGCACCACCTGGAACTCGATGTCTTTAGCGGTGTCGCCGCCATTGACGAAGTGCACGGCAAGCGCGTTGGGCGGCAAATCGCGGGTCAGCGTGCGGCTGGCCGCAACAAACGATTGCGCCATCATCAGTCCGCCAAACGTCCGCGGCGGGTTCTTGCTGGGATGCGATCCGATAAAGACATCGTCGCCCATGGGGTGCAGGTCGAGCACCGCCATCAGCTCGTCGAAGTCAGACACCGGCTCAGCCTAGTGGCCCGCCTCGCCACCTCGCCGCTGCACAGAGCGCATCGTCACCGCGCGAGCCCAGTGCCCGAGCTAAACGTCTTCCTCGCCGATTCGGTGTACGTGGATCAGGTTGGTTGACCCAACGGTGCCCGGGGGTGCGCCCGCGACGATCACGACCAGGTCGCCCCGTTTGTAACGGCCGAGCGCCAGCAGCGACTTGTCGACTTGGCGGATCATGCCGTCGGTCGTTTGGATGATGGGAACGATAAACGTTTCGGTGCCCCACGTCATGGCCAGTTGGCTGCGCACTTCAGGCAGCGGCGTGAACGCCAGCAGCGGCAGCGGCGTATGCAGTCGCGCGAGGCGCCGCACGGTGTCCCCGGATTGGGTGAACGCGACCAGGGCCTTGGCATCGAGCCGTTCACCGATATCACGGGCGGCGTAACTGATCACTCCGCGCTTGGTGCGAGGCACGTGCGTCAGCGGCGGCGCGGCGGTTGAATTCTCTTCCACCGCACAGATAATCCGGGCCATCGTCTGGACCGCGGCCAACGGATGCTTGCCGACGGCGGTTTCGCCGGACAGCATTACCGCGTCCGCCCCGTCAAGCACGGCGTTGGCGACGTCAGAGGCTTCGGCACGTGTGGGTCGCGAGTTCTCGATCATCGATTCCAGCATCTGCGTCGCCACGATGACGGGTTTGGCGTTCTCCCTGGCCATTTGGATCGCCCGCTTCTGCACTAGCGGAACCTCTTCCAGCGGCAGCTCGACGCCCAGATCGCCGCGGGCGACCATCACGGCGTCGAATGCCAGGACAACCGCTTCGAGGTTGTCAATGGCTTCGGGCTTCTCGAGTTTGGCGATGACGGGTACCCGCCGACCGACCCGATCCATCACCTCGTGGACGAGCTCGACGTCGGATGGCAAGCGTACAAACGAGAGCGCCACCATGTCGACGCCCAGGTGCAGCGCGAACTCGAGATCTTCGACGTCCTTCGCGGACAATGCAGGAGCCGACACGTTCATCCCTGGCAGCGACATCCCCTTGTTGTTGCTGACCGGTCCGCCCTCAGTAACGGTGCAGACGACGTCGTCGCCGTCGATGTCTTCGACCACCAACCCGACGTTGCCGTCGTCGACCAGGACACGGTTGCCGGGTACGGCGTCTTGGGCCAAGTACTTGTAGGTAGTCGACACCCGATCGTGGTTGCCCAGGCAGTCGGCGACGGTGATTCGCACAGTTTCGCCGTCGGCCCAGTAAGTCGGTCCCTCAGCGAAACGGCCAAGTCTGATTTTCGGGCCCTGCAGGTCGGCGAGTAAACCGACCGCCCGCCCGGTGGCATCAGAGGCAGCCCGCACCCGGTCGTAGGAAGCCTTGTGATCGCTGTAGTCGCCGTGGCTGAAGTTCATTCTGGCGACGTCCATTCCGGCTTCGACCAGCGCTCTGACCGATTCGTCAGTGCTGCTGGCCGGACCGAGAGTACAGACGATCTTGCTGCGTCTCGCCACGACGAATCAGCATAGTCCCGCTAGCTGATCATCTCCCGACACTTACCGATCCGGCAGCCGGCTAACTCGTGAGTAGCGTCGGAACCAAAGGGAATCCCGGCAGGTTACGCAGCACTGTCCAGGCCAGCATCGCGATGACGACAGTCGCCGCCGCGGGTATTGATAACGGCGCTTTTCCAGAACGGCGGCGCAGCAGAATCCATCCGGCCAACATCGGGATGCCGACGAGCAGAAAGACGTTGTCGATGACCGCCGCGGCCAGGTCCCCGTGCAGGACGTCATGCACCATCCGCAGGCCCCCACAGGCGGGGCAATTCCACCCGGTGAGCAGCCGAAACGGGCAAAGGGGAAAGATCGAGTCCGGCTTGTGCGGGTCCACCAGGCCGACGTAACCGAGCGCGCCCGCCAGCAGCGCGCCCGAACCCAGCCCTGCATAGAGCCCGGGCCGACGGGCTTGACCGGTGGCCCGGGAGGGCATCCCCATGGCGCCGTGCTGTGCCGGATCGGTCATGCCTTTCAGCATGCCAGTTGCTGCGATGCCGCGACTAGCGGCGGCGCAACCAGGGACTCAGCCCTCTCAGCCGTCGTGTGACTGGGTTACGGTCGAGTCGTTCGGCTTCGGGCGTCGGCTCGTCTGCCGTTGCGGGCTCAGCGTCAGCCGAACTCGTCGCCTCCTCAACCTCGGCGGCCGGCTCCTCTTCAGCCGTCGCCGGCTCAGCGTCGGCGGCCTCACCGTCCGGCTCATCCTCGGCCGTCGCCGGCTCAGCGTCGGCGGCCTCACCGTCCGGCTCATCCTCGGCCGTCGCCGGCTCAGCGTCGGCGGCCTCACCGTCCGACTCCTCCTCGGCCTTCGCTGGCTCAGGCTCGTCAGTGGCCGCCGGCTCGGGCGTTTCCGCGACCTCGACTTCAGGGGCGTCGACCTCTGCGGCGTCGGCCTCCGCGGCGACGGCTTCCGCCTCGACTCCCTCGCCCTCGGGCTCACCTAGCGCCACCGCGCCGGTTGTTTCCGCGGGTATCGCTGCGGTTGCCGGCTCAGCGACCGGCCCGACCGGCTCGTCACTGGCGGTGGCAACAGCCGCAGCCGACGGCGAAGAAACCGTTGCGGCCTCGTCAACGGAGTCCGGCACAAGTCGGTCAGCAGCTGAAGCACTTAGCGTCGCCGGATCCTCGCGGCCCTTAGGCGCCAAGATCAGGTAGACCACCGCGCCGATGAAGACAAACGTGGAAGTGAAGGAGTTGATTCGGATCCCGGCAATATGGGTGGCAGCATCGTCACGCAACAGCTCGACACAAAAGCGTCCGATGCAGTACCCGGCCACATAAAGCGCGAACAGCCGACCATGCCCGATCGCGAAATGCCGATCCAGGTAAATCAGCGCGGCGAATACCACCAGATTCCAGAGCAATTCGTAGAGGAATGTGGGTTGGACGACCATCGCAGAATTGTCCGGTTGACACGCCATCAAGCGAATGCACATCGACGAATCCGGCCGGGTCGCGCCGATAGAAGATCTCCAACCCCCACGGCATCGTGGTCTCGCGGCCGAAGAGCTCCTGGTTGAAGTAATTGCCCAGCCGGCCGATCGCCTGTGCGAGCACGATACCCGGGGCGATGGCGTCGCCGAAGGCGGGAAGCGGAATGCTGCGACGGCGGCAGGCGATCCACGCACCCACGCCGCCCAGGGCGACCGCACCCCAGATGCCCAGACCGCCGTCCCAAATACGTAGCGCTGCACCGAGTCCCGCACCGCCCTCACCGAAATAGGTTCGCCAATCAGTTGCCAAGTGGTACAGCCGGCCCCCGATAAGACCGAAAGGCACTGCCCACAGCGCGATGTCATAAATAACACCGCGCTCACCGCCGCGGGCCTCCCAGCGTCGATCACCGATCAACAGCGCGGCGACGATGCCGATGATGATGAACAACGCATACGCGCGGATGGGCACCGGCCCGAGGTGCCAGACCCCTTGGGGCGGGCTCGGGAAATAGGCGATTACGGTCGTCGTCATAACCTGGAAACCCTTTGGCGCACGCCGGCCGCCAATTCTTTGGTCAGCGCCCGTACGGTTGGCATACCGGTGGTCAGTGCAGCGACGAGCGCCGAGCCGACGATGACACCGTCGGCATACTCGGCGATTTGAGCCGCCTGTTCCCGCGAGCGCACGCCCAGACCGACGCCAACAGGGATATCAGAAACCGCCTTGACCCTGGCCACCAATTCAGGCGCAGCCTGCGATACCGCATCGCGGGCGCCGGTCACACCCATGGTCGATGCCGCGTAAACAAAGCCGCGCGACGCCTCGACCGTCGCCACCAACCGCTGCGGCGTCGACGACGGCGCGACCAGAAAGATGCGGTCCAAGTGGTAGTGGTCAGATGCCGCCAACCACTCGTCAGCCTCATCGGGAATCAGGTCCGGTGTGATCAACCCATGCCCGCCGGCTGCGGCGAGGTCGCGCGCGAATGCATCAACTCCATAGCGCAACACCGGATTCCAATACGTCATCACAACGGCACGCCCGCCGGCCGCGCTGATGGCTTCAACGGCGGTCAGCGTGTCGCGAACTCGCACACCCCCGCGTAACGCAACCTCTGCTGCCGTCGCGATGGTGGGGCCGTCCATGCCCGGATCCGAGTAGGGCACGCCGACCTCGATGAGGTCGCATCCGGATTCGACCAATGCTGTCATCGCGTCGATCGACGTCGGCACATCGGGATACCCGGTCGGCAGGTAGCCGATCAGCGCCGCACGGTTATCACGCTGGCATGAACTGAAAAGCGCTGTCAGACTACTGGTCTCGCTCTGCTCCACAGTCATGATCGGCTGCCGTCGGCCGCGTTGCCGTCCAATAGACCGAACCACTTCGCGGCTGTCTCGACATCTTTGTCACCGCGGCCGGACAGGTTCACCACAATGACTGCGCCGCTGCCCATCTCGACGCCCAATTTGATGGCGCCGGCCACCGCGTGCGCCGACTCGATCGCCGGGATGATGCCTTCGGTCCGGCACAGCAGCCGAAACGCATCCATCGCCTCACTGTCGGTAATCGGCCGGTACTCGGCACGTCCGGTATCGCGCAGCCACGCGTGCTCGGGACCCACGCCCGGATAATCCAGGCCGGCCGAGATCGAATGCGATTCGATGGTTTGCCCGTCCTCGTCCTGCAGCAGGTACGAGAACGATCCCTGAAACGCCCCCGGCGACCCGCCGGTGAATGTGGCGGCGTGGCGGCCGGTCTCGACGCCGTCGCCGGCAGCCTCGAAGCCAACGAGCCGAACACCGGGATCATCGAGGAAGGCGTGGAAGATCCCGATGGCGTTGGATCCTCCGCCAACGCACGCGGTGACGGCGTCGGGCAGTCGCCCGGCCTGGTCCTGAATCTGCACTCTGGTCTCGAGCCCGATGACCCGTTGGAAATCGCGGACCATCGTCGGGAAGGGATGCGGCCCGGCGGCGGTACCGAAACAGTAGTAAGTGCTGTCCGCATTGGTGACCCAGTCGCGGAACGCCTCGTTGATCGCGTCTTTCAGAGTCTGCGAGCCCGACTCGACCGCCACCACCTCGGCACCCAGCAGTCGCATCCGCGCCACATTGAGCGCCTGCCGCGCAGTGTCGACGGCGCCCATGTAGATGACGCAGTCCAACCCGAGCAGCGCGCAGGCGGTTGCCGTGGCCACCCCGTGCTGGCCCGCACCGGTCTCCGCGATCACCCGGGTCTTGCCCATCTGCCGAGCCAGCAGGGCCTGACCCAGCACGTTGTTGATCTTGTGAGAACCGGTGTGGTTCAAATCTTCTCGTTTGAGAAATATCCGTGCACCGCCGGCGTGCGCGCCGAGCCGAACGGCCTCGTACAGCGGGGACGGCCGACCGGTGTAGTGCACCTGCAACTTGTCGAGAGCGTCCAGGAAAGTCTGGTCGGTGCGCGCCTTCTCATAGGCCGCGGTGACCTCCTCGATCACCGCCATCAGCGCCTCGGCGACGTAGCGGCCCCCATAGACACCGAAATGACCCCGGGAGTCGGGATCGTGGTGGGTGGGCTCGGCGATCGCCGCGCTGGAAGGCGGAAGTTCCGGGCGCAAGATGTCTGCCATCACGAAGGCTCAACGCGCAAGCGGTGCATAGCGTTCAACCCTTTTATGAACGCCTAGCGGGCGGGCTTCGGACACGACGGGTGCTTGCCCGCGGTAACCAGGTCGGCGACGGCTGCGCGCGGATCGCCGCTGGTGACGAGGCCCTCACCGACCAGTACAGCGTCAGCGCCCGCGCCGGCATAGGCCAGCAGGTCCGCGGTGCCACGTACCCCGGATTCGGCGATCCTGATCACGTCGCTGGGCAGCCCGGGCGCGATGCGTGCGAAGCAGTCTCGATCGACCCTCAGCGTTCGCAGGTCGCGGGCATTGACGCCGATCACCCGCGCTCCGGCCTTCAGCGCCCGGTCCGCTTCTCCCTCGGTGTGCACCTCGACCAGTGCGGTCATCCCCAGCGATTCGATGCGCTCCAGCATCGACTCCAGCGCAGGCTGATCCAGCGCCGCGACGATCAGCAACAGCATGTCGGCGCCATGGGCACGTGCCTCGTGAATCTGATACGGCCCAACGACAAAGTCTTTGCGCAGCACCGGAACCGACACAGCTGCGCGCACCGCGTCGAGATCGTCGAGCGAACCCTTGAAGCGTCGTTGCTCGGTCAGCACACTGATGATCCGCGCGCCGCCGTCTTCGTACGCGCACGCCAGCTTGGCCGGGTCGGAGATCGACGCGAGCTGTCCCGCCGATGGGCTGGCACGCTTGACCTCCGCGATGACGCCGATGCCGGGTTCGCGCAAGGCCGCCAAGACGTCCAGCGGTGACGGCATGGCCTCGGCGGCCGCCTTGATCTCGGCCATGCTCACGACAGCCTCACGCGCGGCAACGTCGGCACGGACCCCTTCGATGATGGAGTCGAGCACGCTTGCCGAACTCATGTCGGTGCTTCTCCTTTTGCCCCAACGGCTGCCAGCAGATCGATGACGTTCTTCGAAGGGTAGCGACTGTCGGCGCGCAGTTCGTCACCGACCCTCGGTCTCGGCTTCGTGTCCCGGATCGGGATCCGGTGGCGCCGCTGGCTTGGGTGGTTGCTCGGTTGGGTCTTGGGTTGGGTCACGGCCTTCGTCGAGGGCATCCCAGATCATTCGCTCCGACACGATCTTCCTGTCACGCTGTGCCCGGGACCGGCGAACCGCGGGCGCCACGTATTTCGTCGCGGCGCCGCGCGCCGAGGTCGCCGCGCGCATCAACAGCACGGCACCGACCAGCGTGCACACCGCGGTCGCCAACATGATCACCGGACCGGGGTAATGCCGCTGGCTGCCCACCAACCACAGCACCGGGACGTGTGCAAGGTCGGCTCCCCGTACGGCCACGTCCGGGACGACCAACATGCTGATCGCCAGATAACCCGTCGCCAGGCTGGCGATGGCCACCAGGATCGCGAGCATCCGCAGCGGCCAGCCCCGCACGGCCAAGGCGGCGACAGCGGTGGCCAGTAGCACCAGCGCCAACGGGATCAGGGCCGATGACCATTCCGCACCGGACAGCGTGACCACCTTCGGCGGCCCCAGTCCGTCGAATGTCCGCAGCTCGACCCATGTCAGCCGCGATGCCGCCCACAATCCGGCGGCGGCGGCCACCAGCAGGGCCTGGGCCAGCCGGATGGTCCGCCGGGCCGGGCGGTCGGGCGGGGCGTCAGCCATCTCGGCGACGTTAATGCCCGCCTCGCCCCCTCGCCGCTCCGCGGCTGGGAGGTGCCCCCACCTCGGGCGTTCCACGGCCCGCATCGTCGACGGGCGAAAACGGGGTGGTCAGCGTCTCCGCCGCCGCAATCGCCTTGAGCACCGCCCGCGCCTTGTTCGTCGCCTCGGTGTACTCGTAGGGCCCGTTGGAGTCGGCGACCACACCTCCGCCGGCCTGAACGTAGGCGGTGCCGTCGCGCATCAGGGCGGTGCGGATGGCGATCGCGAAATCGGCGTTGCCGGCGAAATCGAGGTAGCCGATCACGCCGCCGTAGAGGCCACGGCGGGTTTTTTCCACCTCTTCGATCAGCTCCATGGCACGCACCTTCGGGGCGCCGGACAACGTTCCGGCCGGGAAGCAGGCCGTCACGGCGTCCAGGGCGGTGCGCCCCTCGGCGAGCATCCCGGTCACGGTGGACACCAGGTGCATGACGTGGCTGTAGCGCTCGATGTGACTGTAATCCTCGACGCGAACGCTGCCCGGCACGCAGACGCGGCCCAGATCGTTGCGGCCCAGGTCGACCAGCATCAGATGCTCGGCCAGTTCTTTCTCGTCGGCCAGCAGCTCTTTTTCCAGCAGCTGGTCCTCTTCTTCGGTGTGTCCCCGCCACCGCGTTCCAGCGATCGGATGCGTCGTCGCCCGCCCGTCGCTGACTGTGACCAACGCCTCCGGGCTGGATCCGACAACCGAAAACGCCGTCCCCCCAGCATCATTCGGGACGTGGAGCAGATACATGTAGGGGCTTGGATTGGTCGCCCGCAGCATCCGGTAGACATCGATCGGCTCGACGTCGGTATCCATCTCGAAGCGCTGCGACGGCACGACCTGAAACGCCTCGCCGGCCGCGATCTGCTCGACGAGATAGTCGACGATCTTCCCGTACTCCTCGACAGTGCGCTGCGCGCGAAGCCGCGGCTCGGGCCGGGTGAAGGTGGCGACCGTCGAGGGCAGCGGCTGGCCCAGCGCGGCGGTCATCACATCCAACCGCGCGATCGCGTCGTCGTAGGCCTCGTCGACCCGCTCGTCGGTGCCGTTCCAGTTCACCGCGTTGGCGATCAACGTGATGGTGCCCTCGTGGTGATCGACGGCCGCCAGGTCGGTGGCCAGTAACAGCAGCATGTCCGGCAACTCGAGGTCGTCGACAGCCAACTCTGGCAGCCGTTCCAGCCGTCGCACCAGGTCGTAGGCGAAGAATCCGACCATGCCGCCCGACAGCGGCGGCAGACCCGGCAACGCGGAGGTGGCCAGCAACTCGCACGTGGCATGCAGGGCTTGCAGCGGATCCCCACCGGTAGGAGCGTCGCGGGGCGCCGCGCCGAGCCACACCGCCTCGCCGTCACGCACCGTCAGCGCCGATGGCGCGCCCGCCCCGATGAATGACCACCGCGACCAGGACCGGCCGTTTTCGGCCGACTCCAGCAGAAAGGTGCCGGGCCGGTTGGCGGCCAGCTTGCGGTACGCAGACAGCGGCGTCTCGGCATCGGCCAGAACCTTGCGGGTCACCGGCACCACGCGATGTTCGGCGGCCAGCGCGCGGAAATCATCCCGCGAGGTGGTGGCGGCGGCGAGGTTGGCGTGCACCCTTCTATCTTCCAAGCCATCTTCGCGAATGCCGCATTGACCCCCGGCGTAGCGTAAGAGCCCATGAAAACCGGTGACATCGTGGCCGACTTCGAGCTTCCCGACCAGACTGGAACCCCGCGCAAGCTCAGTGCGCTGCTGTCCGACGGACCCGTGGTGCTGTTCTTCTACCCGGCCGCGATGACGCCCGGTTGCACCAAGGAGGCCTGCCACTTCCGCGACTTGGCCGCAGAATTCGCCGCGGTCGGCGCCAGCCGGGTCGGCATCAGCGTTGATCCGGTTGCCAAGCAAGCCAAATTCGCCGACACGCAGCGGTTCGACTACCCGCTGCTGTCCGACACCGATGGCGCGGTCGCCACGCAGTTCGGCGTCAAGCGAGGCTTGTTGGGCAAATTGCTCCCGGTTAAACGGACAACCTTCGTCATCGACACCGATCGCAAGGTGCTCGACGTGATATCCAGCGAGATCAGCATGGACACTCACGCCGACAAGGCGTTGCAGGCGTTAAAGACCCGCAGCTAACCGGCGCCTTTGTAGCATGCTCTCAGTGTCAGGGTGAGATGCCGCATGTTGCGGTGGTTGGATCCTGATCACCTGATGTCTGGCTCGTAGCATCCTTGCCGCCTGAGGGTTGGCGTTCATGCGTTTTGTCGGCATCAGGTGTGAAGGACCGGCCGGCGTGACTTGATAGGAGCGTGGTGTCGCCCCCACTGAGATGTGTCCGCCGACCGGCCCAACCGTCACCTCACAGTGAAGGAGGCAACCACCATGGTTGTTGTTGGCGCCGATGTACACAAGCGGACGCACACGTTTGTCGCCGTCGATGAGGTCGGGCGCAAGCTCGGGGAGAAAGTCGTCGCTGCCACAAGTGCCGGTCATGCCGAGGCGGTGATGTGGGTGCGAGAGCGTTTCGGTGTTCAGGTGGTGTGGGGCATCGAGGATTGCCGGCATCTGTCGGCACGTCTGGAGCGCGATCTGCTGACCGCGGGTCAGCAGGTGGTGCGGGTGCCGCCGAAGTTGATGGCCCAGACCCGGGCCTCGGCGCGCACCCGGGGTAAGTCGGATCCGATCGATGCGTTGGCGGTGGCGCGTGCGGTGCTGCGCGAGCCCGACTTGCCGGTCGCCTCTCATGACGAGGTGTCGCGTGAGCTGAAGTTGTTGGTGGATCGCCGGGAAGTGCTTGTGGCCCAACGCACCGCGACGATCAACCGGCTACGGTGGCGGGTTCATGAACTCGATCCCGAGCGTGCTCCCAAGCCGAAATCGCTGAACTTGGCTAAGCACCGCGATGTGTTGCGGGTCTGGCTGGACACTGTCGCGGGGCTGGTCGCCGAGCTGGCCCGCGACGAGCTGGCCGACATCACCCGGCTCAGTGTGCTCATCGACGCGTTGGCCAAACGTATCGGGCAGCGCATCCGTCAGATCGCCCCGGCGCTGCTGACCCTTCCGGGTTGCGGTGAGCTGACCGCGGCCAAACTCGTCGGCGAAACCGCTGGCGTCCGGCGATTCAAAAGCGAGGCCGCATTTGCCCGCCACTCCGGGGTCGCCCCGATTCCGGTCTGGTCGGGCAATACCGCCGGCCGAGTCCGGATGACCCGTTCAGGTAACCGTCAACTCAACGCTGCGCTGCACCGCATCGCCGTCACCCAGATCCGACTCGACGGCCTCGGACGCACCTACTACCGCACGCGACTTGCCACCGGAGACTCCTCGACAGAAGCACTACGTTGCCTTAAACGCCGGATCGCCCGCACCGTCTTCGGCCACCTCCACACCGACCACCAAACCCGAATCCAGGCTTGCCAACCGGCAGCGGCTTGACATAGGGGCAGCGGCTTGACATAGGAGAAACGCATGCCGTTGAACCCGGGAGATGTGTTCGCCGGATACACCATCGTGCGACAACTGGGCTCCGGCGGAATGGGCGAGGTCTACTTGGCCCAGCACCCGCGGCTGCCCCGCCGGGACGCCCTGAAGGTGCTGCCTGCCACCCTGACCGCGGACACCGAGTACCGGCAGCGATTCAGCCGCGAAGCGGACACCGCCGCGGAGTTGTGGCATCCCCACATCGTCGGCATCCACGACCGCGGCGAGTTCGAGGGACAGCTGTGGCTTTCGATGGACTACGTCGAGGGCACCGACGCTGCGGAGTTGCTGCGCACCCGCTATCCCTCCGGCCTGCCGAAAGCCGAGGTGTTCGAGATCGTCACCGCGGTCGCTGACGCGCTGGACTACGCCCATTCACGCGGATTGCTCCACCGCGACGTCAAGCCCGCCAACATCCTGCTGGCCGATGCCGATCCCCGGGCCCGACGAATCTTGCTGGCCGACTTCGGTATCGCCAAAGAAGTCGGTGACATCAGCGGTCTGACTGCCACCAACATGGTGGTCGGGACGACGGCCTACTCGGCGCCCGAACAACTGATGGGCTCCAACATCGACGGGCGGGCTGACCAATATGCGCTTGGCTGCACCGCTTTTCACCTGCTGACCGGGGCAGCGCCCTATCAGAACTCCAACCCGGCGGTGGTCATCACCCAGCACCTGTCCGCGCCACCGCCACTGATCGGCGAACGACGCCCCGAACTTGCAGAACTCAACGACATGATTACCAAAGTGCTGGCCAAGGACCCCGCAGATCGCTACCCGAGCTGTTCGGATTTCGCCACCGCGCTCACCGGCCGGCCTGCCGTTGGCACGGCGAACACCGTTGCCGGCCCTGCTGCTGCGGCTCCGACGACGCGTGCTGCTGCGCCCCTGCAGACCACACCGCCGACGGCGGTGCGCAGCGGTCGGCGGCCGGTGGTGCTGATATCGGCCATCGCTACCGCCGTCCTGGTGGCAGTGGCCGCGGTCGTCGGTGTGCAACTGCTGCGTCGGCACGCTAACGAGCCGAGCAACGGCACTGCCGCCACCTCAAACCAGCCAAGCACCGCCGCCCCGTCTGCCCCCGCGCCGGCCAACGGTCCACCGCCGTCGTCAGCACCGTCAGTGCAGCTGTCCCAGTACATCACCGATCAGTCCGGCGCATTGACGCCCGCCGGCCGCGCCGGGGTAGAGCGCGCCATCAATACGCTTTACGCCCAGCGGAACATCCACCTGTGGGTGGTATACGTCAATGATTTCTCCGGCCTGACACCTCTGACGTGGGCTGAGGAAACCATGCGCGCCAACGCCTGGAACGCCAGCACCTTAAGGGCACGGAGCGACCTTTAGGTCGGTCAGGGTTCGAGTTCGAGTTGCGCGGTTCGTATGAGCTCAAGGGCGTGCCGTCGCCTCTGCGCGAACGACTCACGAGGTGCCCCCAGGGACTCGGATGCCAGCCCAAACCGTATCCAGCAGCTGTGGCGAGCCGTGTTCGGCACCGCGCCTAACAGCTATTAGGCAAATGTATAGTTTCTAAGCCGATTCTCAGATAAAATCCCGCGGGATGCTGCGAGAGCATCGCGGCTGCTGATCTATCAGTCGGAGTCGAACGGCCATGCAACAAGCACTTCGCCCCTATGCCACCGCCGGAGTCGCCCTGGTTGGTGCCAGCCTGATCACCCTCCCCGCAGTGGCACCACCACTACCCCGCGTCCAGGTCCGCGAAATCCAGCTCGTCGACGTTGGCACCGCAGATTCGCCGCTCGGTGATGGTGCGGCGTTGGTGTTCGGCCCCAGCGGTGTCCCGATACCGCCCCCGCAGTACGTGGATGCCGCCGACACGCTGTACCTGCAGCGGCTCGGCTTCACCGGCACCGCCCAACCCGAGTTCGAACCCAATGGGGCCTATCCGCTTACAGGCGCGCAAAGCCTGGGAATCGACACGTCGTTCGTTCAGGACCAGCAGATCATGATCTCGGCTGTCGAAGGCCAAATAGCCGCCGGCGGGGTGAGCGCCGAGAATCCCGTCGTGGTCTTCGGCTACTCACAAAGCACAGATGCCGCCTCGCTGAGCATGTCACAGCTCGCCCAACAGGGCGTATCCAGTGACGACGTGCACTTCGTGCTGGTCGGCGATCTTCAAAACCCTAACGGGGGGTTCCTCAACACATTCGATTTTCCAGCCGGTAACACCGCGGCCTTCACCGCTTTCGACGCTTCCTTCTATCCCCCCGCACCGTCTGATCTCTATCCGACCGACATCTACAGCCTGGAATACGACGGCTTCGCCGACTACCCGCATTACACGACCAACCTGTTGTCGGACCTCAACGCCGACGTAGGAGTGTTTTTGGCGCACTTCCTGTATCTGGATCTCACCCCCGAGCAGATCAGCAGCGCATTTCTGCTGCCGGGATCAGAGGCGCTCACCGGGCAAGGGCTGACCGACTACTACCTGATTCCCAATGACAACCTGCCGATATTGGAGCCGCTGCTGTTGATCCCAAAAATCGGACAGCCGCTCTATGACCTGCTGGAGCCCGATACCCGGATCCTGGTGAACCTCGGCTACGGCAGCATCACCGACGGCTGGAATCAGGGACCGGCCAATGTGCCCACCACCTTCGGCGTGTTCCCCGACATCAACCACGCCCAGCTCTCCGACGCACTGAGCACCGGCTGGCAGCAGGGAGTCACCGACGCCCTGCACGATCTGCAGCACCCGATCGGCTACCAAGACCAGGTCGCGCCGTTGGTCCCGTTCGCAAACGCGTTGCACACCATAGGCTTTGCGTCCGAGAACCCGTCCTTCACCGACACCGTGGACGGGCTTCTCAAACTCCTCGGCTTCCCGGTTTCCGACGTGACACTGGCCTCGTCGCCCACCGAAATCATCAACGACATCAGCGCCACGCTGTCGAACGACTATTCCTCGACGCTGTCCTTTGCCGACGCAATCAATGTGTTGCTCACCAGTCTTCCCGCCTACGACGCGAACATCTTCACCGATCAGCTTGATGCCGGTAACGTGCTGGGCGCGATCCTCGATCCGATGTCCGCCAACACCGCTTTGGTTCCCTACGACCTGATCCTCGGTGTCACACCCGCCCTGGTTGCGACGCTGGGTACGGCGGTCAACCTCGCGACGCTGTTCTCGTAACCGCCGATCAGTCGCCGTCGGAGTCGAGCAATAGGTCGGCGTCGAAGCAGCTGTGATCGCCGGTGTGGCAGGCGCCGCCGACCTGTTCGACCAGGAGTAGCACCGCGTCGCCGTCGCAGTCCAACCGCACCGAATGCACATGCTGGGTGTTGCCGGACGTCGCACCCTTGATCCACTGCGCGCCACGGGACCGCGAAAAGTACGTTCCCTCACGGGTTTCCAACGTGCGAGCCAGCGCCTCGTCGTCCATCCAGGCGACCATCAACACGTCGCCGCTGCTGCGCTCCTGGACGACGGCGGTGAACAGCCCGTCGGCGTTGCGCTTGAGGCGTGCGGCGATGTCGGGATCCAGCGTCATCGAACGGTGATCCCCTCTGCGGCCATGGCCGCCTTGACCTGTCCGATGGTCAATTGCCGGAAGTGAAAAACGCTGGCGGCCAACACCGCATCGGCACCCGCGGCGACGGCAGGTGCGAAATGTTCGGCTGTCCCCGCGCCTCCGCTGGCGATCACCGGCACCGTCACCGCCGCACGGACCGCCCGCAACATCGCCAAATCGAAGCCGGCCTGGGTGCCGTCGGCATCCATCGAATTGAGCAGGATCTCCCCCACCCCGAGCTCGGCGCCGCGGGCCGCCCACTCGACGGCGTCGATGCCGGTGCCGCGCCGCCCACCGTGGGTGGTGACCTCCCACCCCGACGGTGTGGGAGCCGAGCCGGCGGGCACGGTACGGGCATCGACCGATAACACGATGCACTGCGAGCCGAACTGGTTGGCCATCTCGGCCAGCAGTTCGGGTCGCGCGATCGCGGCGGTATTGATTGACACCTTGTCCGCCCCGGCCCGCAACAACACATCGACGTCGGCGACCGTCCGCACACCGCCGCCCACGGTGAGCGGGATGAAGACCTGCTCGGCGGTGCGAGACACCACCTCGAGCATGGTGGCCCGTCCAGATGACGACGCCGTCACGTCGAGGAAGGTCAGCTCGTCGGCGCCCTCGGCATCGTAGGCGGCGGCAAGTTCGACGGGATCACCTGCGTCGCGCAGGTTCTCGAAGTTGACGCCTTTGACCACTCGACCGTCGTCGACGTCCAGGCAGGGAATCACCCGCACCGCAAGGCTGGTGTCGCAATAGGCATCAGTACTCATCCGGTCGCCCTACCTTGCGCAGGATCTCGAGCATCTGATCGTGCACTCCAGGGGCGGCGGCCAATGCGGACCGCGAGTCAGGGGTCCACTTCTCGCCGGCCAGGTTCGTGACGACGCCGCCGGCCGCCCGAACCAGCGCAACGCCCGCCGCGTGATCCCACACGTGGTCGCCGAAACTGATTGCGCCGCCGAGTATCCCGTCGGCAACATAAGCGAGATCGATACCGGTGGCACCATGCATCCGAATCCGCGACGACACCCGGCTCAGCCCTTCGAGTATCGCGAGCCGATAGCGGCCGGGAAAACGTCCGCGCGAGTCGACATTGAACGTTCCGACACCGATGACCGAATCCGTGAGCTTGACCTGGACCAACGGCGGCTGTGGCACACCGTTTTTCATCAGCGGCCCGCCTGCGACGGCGACGTAACGCTCGCCGGTGAACGGTAGCCACGTCAGGCCCGCCACCGGATCTCCGTCGTGCAGCAAACCCAGCAGAATCGCGGCCATCGGCGACCCGGCGGCATAGTTGAAGGTCCCGTCAACCGGATCCAGCACCCACACCCACGGCGAGTCGAGTTCCGCGCCACCGAACTCCTCGCCGTGCACGCCGATTCCGGTGCTCTTCTCCAGCGCGTCGACGACCTGCCGCTCAATTTCCAGATCAACTTTGGTGGCGAAGTCGTCGCCACGCTTGCTGACCGCGGAATCCGCGCGATGACCGGCGATGAACGGCTCGGCGGCGGTGTCCAGGATCGCCGACGCCTCGGCCACCAACGCGTCGAGATCCATTACGTCCTACCCCGCCACCGCTGCCAGCGCCTGCGGCAATGTGAACCGTCCGGCGTAGAGGGCCTTGCCCACAATCGCGCCCTCGACCCCGTTGCCGGTCAGGGTGGCGATCGCGCGCAGATCGTCGAGGCTCGACACGCCGCCGGAGGCGATCACCGGGGCGTCGGTGCGCTCGGCGACCTTGCGAAGCAGATCGAGGTTGGGCCCGGTCAACGTGCCGTCCTTGGTGACATCGGTTACGACGAACCGCGAACACCCTTCACTGTCAAGGCGTTTGAGCACATCCCACAGATCGCCGCCGTCGGTCTCCCAGCCGCGGCCGCGCAGCCGGTGATCGCCGTCGACGATCTGGACGTCCAGCCCGACCGCGACCTTGTCGCCGTGTTCGGCGATCACCTGAGCGCACCAGCGCGGATTCTCCAACGCCGCGGTCCCGAGGTTGACCCGCGCGCATCCGGTCGCGAGCGCGGCCGTCAGCGAGTCGTCGTCGCGGATCCCGCCGGACAGTTCGACCTGCACGTCGAGCTTGCCGACCACTTCGGCCAGCAACTCACGATTGGAGCCACGGCCGAATGCCGCGTCCAGGTCGACCAAATGAACCCATTCGGCGCCATCGCGTTGCCAGCCCAGCGCAGCGTCCAGCGCTGAGCCGTACTCGGTTTCGCTGCCGGCCCGGCCCTGCACCAAGCGCACCGCCCGACCCTCGACGACGTCGACGGCGGGCAACAAAATCAGCGCCACGTCTATAACCCCTCAACCCAATTGCTCAATACGGCCGCCCCGGCGTTCCCGCTCTTTTCCGGATGAAACTGGGTGGCAGCCAGCGCCCCGTCTTCGACGGCAGCCAAGAACGGCACCCCATGAGTAGCCCAGGTCAGCAGTGCCTCGGACCGGCCTTCCCACCGTTGAGCCGCATAGGAGTGCACGAAGTAGAACCGGGCCTCGGCGTCAAGGCCTTTGAACAGCGCGGTGCCGGGCGCAGCGGCGACGACGTTCCAGCCCATGTGCGGGATCACCGGCGCGTCCAACCGGGTTACGGCGCCGGGCCACTGCCCACAACCGTTGGTCTCCACCCCGAACTCGACACCGCGGGCGAACAAGATCTGCATGCCGACACACACACCCAATACCGGCCGCCCGCCGGCTACTCGTTCGGCGATGACCCGCTCGCCGCCTATACCGCGCAGCCCGGTCATACACGCCTCGAAGGCACCGACGCCCGGCACCACCAACCCGTCGGCGGCCGCGGCGGCGGCCAGATCGGCCGTCACCTCGACCGAGGCGCCCACCCGCTGCAGCGCACGTTGCGCCGAACGTAGGTTGCCGGAACCGTAGTCCAGAACCACCACGGATTTGGCTTTCACAGGGTCCCTTTGGTGGACGGCACGCCCGATACCCGGGGATCGGCTTCGACAGCCTGACGCAATGCGCGGGCGACGGCCTTGTACTGCGCCTCGGTGATGTGGTGCGGGTCGCGACCGTAGAGGACGCGGACGTGCAGTGCGATGCGGGCATTGTTCGCCAGTGTCTCGAACACGTGCCGGTTGACGACGGTGTGGTAGGGCACTCCGCTGCCAGCAATGCTGAAGTGCCGCAAGTGATCCGGCTCGCCGCTGTGCACGCAGTAGGGTCGGCCGGACACATCCACCACGGCATGGGCGAGCGCCTCGTCCATCGGGATGAAGGCGTCGCCGAACCGCCGGATGCCGGTCTTGTCGCCCAGCGCCTGCGCTAGCGCCTGGCCGAGCACGATCGCGGTGTCCTCGATGGTGTGGTGCGCCTCGATCTCGACATCGCCTTTGGCGCGCACGGTCAGGTCGAAGCTGGCGTGGCTGCCCAGCGCGGTCAGCATGTGGTCGTAGAACGGGATTCCGGTGTCGACGTGGACTTCTCCGGTACCGTCCAGGTCGAGTTCGACGACGATGTCACACTCTTTGGTGGTGCGTTTCACGCGGGCGTGGCGCTGCAGGCTCATGAAGCTCCTAGGGGCTGGGCCAATTCGGTGGCGGCGATCTGCGCGCTGGTCTGCAGGAAGACGTCGTTCTCTTCGGCCAATCCGGTGGTGACGCGCAGATACCCGGCGATGCCGACGTCGCGGATCAGCACACCGGCATCCAGATAGCGCTGCCAGGTCGTCGGCGCGTCGGCGAACTGCCCGAACAGCACAAAATTCGCGTCGCTGGGAATGACCCGAAATCCCATGCCGCTCAACGCTGTGCTCACTCGCTCACGTTCGGCAATCAGCGTCTCCACGCTGCCCAGCGTGTCATCAGCGTGCCGCAGCGCAGCCCGGGCGGCGGCCTGCGTGATGCAGGACAGGTGGTATGGCAGCCGGACCAACAGCATCGCGTCGATCACCGCCGGGGTGGCAATCAGGTAGCCCAGCCGGCCGCCGGCAAAGGCGAACGCCTTGCTCATGGTGCGGGTGACCACGAGCTTGGTCGGATACTCCGAGACCAGCGCGACCGCACTGGGCTGCGACGAGAACTCGCCGTAAGCTTCGTCGACGATCAGGATCCCGGGCGTCACATCCAGCAGCTGACGCAGCTCAGGCAGCGAAATACTCTGCCCCGAAGGGTTATTGGGACTGGCGACGAACACCACATCGGGCGAGCGGTCGGCGACCGCCGCGACGGCAGCTTCGACGTCGAGACTGAAGTCCGCAGCCCGCACGGTCTCGACCCATTCGGTGTGGGTGCCATCGGAGATGATCGGGTGCATCGAATACGACGGGGCGAATCCGATCGCGCTGCGCCCCGGTCCGCCGAAGGCCTGCAGCAGCTGCTGCAGGATCTCGTTGGAACCATTTGCGGCCCAGAGGTTCTCCACCTCAAGCTGGACACCGGTCTGCGCGCTGAGGTAGGCGGCCAGGTCACGGCGCAAAGCGATTGCGTCGCGATCGGGATAGCGGTGCAGGTCGACAGCCGCCTCGCGTACAGATGCGACAACGTCGTCGACAAGAGCCTTGGTGGGCGGGTGCGGGTTCTCGTTGGTGTTCAGCCGCACTGGAACCGCTAGCTGCGGTGCGCCATAGGGTGACTTGCCGCGCAAGTCGCCGCGCAGCGGCAACTCGTCGAGCGCCGGGTTTTTGGTCATCGCTCGAACCTCCGCCGGACCGCCTCGCCGTGCGCGGGCAGGTCTTCGGCCTTGGCTAACGTAACCACATGTCCGGAAACATCTTTCAGGGCCGCCTCGGTGTAGTCCACGATGTGGATGCTGCGCAGGAAAGTCTGCACTGACAGGCCACTGGAATACCGGGCACTGCCCGCGGTCGGCAACACGTGATTGGAGCCGGCGCAATAGTCGCCCAGGCTGACCGGTGAATAGGCGCCGATGAAGATGGCGCCGGCCGAGTGGATCTGCGCGGCAACCTGATCTGCGTCGGCGGTCTGGATCTCCAGGTGCTCGGCGGCGTAGGCGTTGACGGTGCGGATCCCGGCGTCGATGTCGTCGACCAGGATGATCGCCGACTGACGTCCGGACAGCGCGGTTGTCACCCGCTGACGGTGCACCGTGGTTGCCAGCTGGGCGGCCAGCTCGTTGTCGGTGGCATCGGCCAAGTCGGCGCTCGGTGTCACCAGCACGCTCGCGGCCATCTCGTCGTGCTCGGCCTGGCTGATCAAGTCGGCGGCGACGTGCGCGGGATCGGCGGTGTGATCGGCCAGGATCGCGATCTCGGTCGGCCCGGCTTCGGCGTCGATGCCGACCCGCGAGCGGCAGAGCCGTTTGGCCGCGGTGACGTAGATGTTGCCGGGCCCGGTGATCATGTCGACCGGCGCGAGCTCAGCACCGTCGGTGTCGCTACCGCCGTAGGCCAGCAGCGCGACCGCCTGCGCCCCGCCGACCGCCCACACCTCGTCGACGCCGAGCATCCGGGCGGCGGCCAGGATCGTCGGGTGCGGCAGGCCATTGAAGCGGCTGTACCGGCCCTCCGATTGCGCCTGCGGCGGGCTGGCCACCACCAGCGACCCCACGCCGGCGGCCTGGGCCGGGACCACGTTCATCACCACGCTGGACGGGTACACCGCGTTGCCGCCCGGCACATACAGCCCGACCCGTTCGACCGGAACCCACCGCTCGGTGACGGTGGCGCCCGGACCCAGCGTCGTCGTGGAGTCGGTGCGGCGCTGGTCGGCGTGCACGGCACGGGCGCGGTCGATCGCGACCTGCAACGCGGCCCGGACATCGTGGTCCAGACCGGCCAGCGCGGCGTCCAACTCGGCGGAGGGCACCCGCACGGTCGGCGGGCGCACCCCGTCGAACGATTCGCCGTACTCCAGCGCGGCCTCGGCGCCCCGTTCAACAACCGCTTGGACGATCGGGCGTACCGAGGGCAGCGCGGCATCCACGTCGACTCCGCCGCGGGGCAGCGCCGCCCGCAGCCGGGCCGTCGACAACTCGACGCCCCGCAGGTCGATGCGCGCCATCACGTCCATATCGACCATTGTCCCAGAGCGAATCAACTGCATATCGGGCCGGTACAGTGACCGCACACCACGAAAACGGAGCCGCCATGTCCCGAAAGGACCATCCCAACAACGCCCCGGGCGTCCCGATGCTCTTCCCGGTCTGGTTCGAGAAGTTCCAAACCAGGTACTGGAACCCGGCGGTGAAGCCGTTCGCCCGCTACCTTCCGACGTTCTCGGTGATCAAGCACCGCGGCCGCACATCCGGCAAGCAGTACGAGACCATCGTCACCGCGTACCGCAAAGGCAACGTGCTGGCCATCGGGCTGGCGCACGGCAAAACGGATTGGGTGAAGAACGTGCTGGCCGCCGGTGAAGCCGACGTGCACTTCATCCGCAAGGACGTCCACATCACCAATCCGCGGGTGCTGCCCGCGGGAAGCGACGGCACGGGATTGCCCTTTCTGGCCCGCCAGCAGATCGGCCGGGTCGGGGTCTTCGTCGCTGACATCGTCTGACGAGATTGCACCCAGGGTCGTGGATTCCTAACCGGTCACAGCCCTGAGTGCGATCTCGTGAACACCGTCTTGCCGGTCATGGTCGGCCAGACCGACGGGGCGTCCTCCCAGTCGACGACGCGGTCAACGACCGGAGACAGATCGCAACCGCCGGCTAGCAGCTCCAGAATTTCCGGGATGACGGCGCGCGCGCTGACCCGCCCGGTGACGAAACGCACACCGCGGGTGTACATCGGCAGCAGCGGCATCTCGACGTTGTACTGGGGGTAAATCCCGGTGTCGGTGCATACCCCGTCCGGCCAGGTGGCCCGCAGGGCAGCAGCCAGCAGCGACGGATCGCCTGAAGTGTGCACGGTGACCGGGTACGGTTCCCAGGACTTATCGGGTTTGGCGACGTCGTGGACCACCCCGCCGAGTTTCTCGGCGACTGCCAGCCGGTCCGGGTCGGTGTCGACGTAGTCAACGTGGAAGCCGAGTGCAGCCGCAAACGCCGTCGCATACAGACCGATCGACAGCCGGCCGACTACCAGCACCCGACGATCGGCCGGATCGAGGCCGGCCAGCTCTGAGCTGAATGGACCAATCGCGCGCCAGCCGTCGGGGATGTTGTCGGACAGCGATGCGATGGCAACCGGGTCGACGCCGTCGGGTATCGGGATGAGCATCGCGTCGGCGTAGGGCACCAGCACCAGATCGGCCATGAACCCGCCGCCGTCCAGACCGGCAAGCGGGGCCATTCCGTACATCGCCATCAGCGGCAGCGATGCGCACGAACCGGTGACACCGCGGCGGCAGTCGCGGCAGTGTCCGCAACTGATCTGAAACGGCACGACTACTCGGTCCCCCACCTGGACGCTACTGACGTCGTCGCCAACGGCGATGACCTCAGCTAGCCCCTCATGACCGACGGCATGTCCGGGCGGCATCGGCAGCCGGCCGTGGGCGACGGCGACATCGAGATCGCAACAGGCCACCACCAGCGGGCGAACCAGCGCCTGGCCGGCCGCCGCAATTTGCGGATCGGCAACCTCGCGCCATTCGTATCGACCGACATCTTCGAACGTCAACTGCTTCATCTCAGCATTCTTGAGTGATTACTCAAGTATTGTCAATAGCATGCCGAGACCCGATCGCAGCCGGGCCGCGTTGATCGACACCGCGGCCACCCTGTTCCGCCGCCAGGGCTACGCCGCGACCGGGATCAACCAGATCCTCGACGAAGCATGCGTCAAGCCCGGTTCGCTGTATCACCACTTTCCGCGGGGCAAGCAGCAGCTGGCCGCCGCAGTTGTCGACAGTGCCGGCGCCACGATCGAGGGCCTGCTGCGCAGGTTCCTGGCCGGCGGCCTGCCGGTGGCCGACATCGTCGATCGGTGGGTTGATTTGCTGATCGACGGGCTGACCGCCGATCGACGCGACGGCTGTCCCATCGAACCGATCGCCACCGAGTCGGTGAACGCCAGCCCGTTGGTGCGCGAGGCGTCGGCGCGTGCCTTCACCGGCTGGTGCCGTGCGATCGAAGAGCGGCTGTGTGCCGACGGCTGGCCGGAAACAGAAGCGGAAACCGTTGCCATTGGGGTGATCTCATTGATCGAGGGTGCGCTGATCTTGTCCCGTATCGCAGGCGATGCGGGTGCGCTGGTTGCCGCCAAACCGGCTGCGCGCCGCTTACTTCGACGCTAGATCGCAGCGGTCAGCGCGCCTATTCTGAACAACGGGGCGCGGTATGACTCACATGGTCAGTTATCGGATCACCGCCGAGGAGCGCACACGGTTCAAGCGCTGCCGGCGGCAGTGGGATTTCGCGTCACCGCATCGCCGCAACCTGCGCCCCACGGCGTTCGCCGAACCGGCCCTGCCGTCCGCGCTCAAGGACGCACTGGCCGTGTACTACTACCCCGGCACCTGGGACTGGCAGCACGAGGTGACCCAGCCGCTGGTGCACAAGGCGCTCGAACGTTCGTTGGACGATGCCGAGGCGACCGACATGCTCGACACGGCAGCAGCGCTGCTGGACTGTTATGACGCCTGGGCGCACGCCGTCGACGACTTTGCACCGGTCAAGATCAACCTCGATGTTGAGGCGCTGGTTCCGGACCCCGACGACCCCGAACGCGGATTGGTGGTGCACGACGGATCTCCGGTGATCTATCCGTGCCGGATCGATTTGGTCGCCGTGGACGCCGCCGACGAGTACTGGGTGATCCGCCATCAGATCGTCGACGAGTGGCAGGACATCGACACGCTGATCCGCGACGAGCAGGCGGTGGCGGCCTGCTGGGCATTCGAGCATGACTACATCGGTGTGCAGATCGCCGGCACCATCCACAACGAGGTGCGCAGCGCCGGTCCGCTCAAGTTCCCGCCCGGCGGGTCCGCGGCAAGGCGCCTGCCGAAAGCGGTGGCCCAACACGAGGCCAGCGGGGGCGGTCGATTACTGCCGCAGCATCAACGGGTGTCGGCGCAGGCATCGCGCCGCAGCGAAACAGACCGCACCCAGCAGCGCACCGCGGGTGTGCTGCGTCGCACTCGCATCCGTCGAAGCCGTCACGAGATCACCTCGGTGGGTTCGCTGATCGCTGCCGAGGCGGTCGATATGACTAGTTGGCCCACCATTTACCCGACGTTCGCAACGCATTGTCGCGACTGCGAGTTCAGCGCGCCGTGTTCGGCACTCACCGAAGGCGCCAACGCGGAATCATTGCTGGACAATAACTTTCGACGGCCACCCGATGAGCCAGGCAAGCCCAGATTAGGTCAGTCCACGTGGGGCTTCGGCCGGGGAGCCGCACCGCCAGGGTGGTGAGCCTCAGCGCTGGAGTCCGTTCAGATGTCCAAACCGATGTCGAGCACTCGCACCGAGTGGGTAAGCGCGCCGACCGCCAGGTAATCCACACCCGTCCCGGCATAGTCCGCGGCGGTGTCCAGCGACAGCCCGCCAGATGACTCCAGTCTCGTTGCCGGCGCCTGGGCGTCGCGGCGTTGCACTGCGATCTGGGTCTGCCAGACCGGGAAATTGTCGAGCAGCACCAACTCGGCGCCCTCGGCCAATACCTCGTCGAGCTGCTCGAGCGAGTCGACTTCGACCTCGCACGGCAGGTCGGGTGCCGCGGCCCGCACCGCGCGCAGCGCCGCGACCACCGATCCCGCCGCCGCGACGTGGTTGTCCTTGATCAGCGCCGCATCGCCCAGGCCGAGGCGGTGGTTGACGCCACCGCCCACCCGTACCGCGTACTTCTGCAATGCCCGCAGGCCGGGCAGCGTCTTTCGGGTGTCGCGAATCTTCGCTTTGGTGCCGTGCACGGCGTCGACCCACGCGGCCGTCGCGGTGGCAATCCCGGACAAGTGGCAGACCAGGTTCAACAGGGTCCGCTCGGCGGTCAACAGGCCGACCGTCTGGGCCTCGACCGTCAACGCCGGTGCGCCCGGCTGCAGCCGCGCGCCGTCCTCGACCCGGTCGAGCACCCGGTAGCCGTCGGCGCCGAGCACCGCGTCGAGCACCAGCAGCGCGATGTCCACCCCGGCGATCACGCCCGGCTCCCGGGTGATCAGCGAGGCGGTGGTGGTGGCGCCGTCAGGAACCGTCGCCAGCGTTGTGACGTCGGGCCCGTAGCGCAAGTCCTCGTCGAGCGCGCGGCCGATCGTGGCGCGAGCTTCGGCAAGCTCACATTCCGACAGGCGCATCAGCACACCGCCGCCGGCTCCTCGACGAGCACTGCGTCGTTGGCCTCGGCCAGCCGGACGACAATGCTGCGTGCCTCGCCCGCGGCGGCGTCGGGGTACTCGGCGCGGTGGTGGCAGCCCCGGCTCTCGTCACGGGCCGTCGCGGCGGCCGCGACCGCACGAGCGGTCACGGTCAGTGCGGCGTTTTCCAGGTCGTTGCGAGTGACCAAAGCGCGAACCGGTGCCGCCGACAGCGTGGCGGTCAACCGGTGCAGCCCGTCGGCGTCGCGGACCACCGATGCGTCGCGGCTCATCGCCCGCTGCAGGTCGGCGCGGGCAAGCGCGGGGCGGCCGGTCGGTTCCGGCGCCGTCGCGCGGGGACGTCCGATCAGCACCGCGTGCGCCGCCGCGGCCCTTCCCGCCCGGCCTCCGACGACCAGGCCCTCCAACAGGCTGTTGGACGCCAGCCGATTGGCGCCGTGCATCCCGGTGCGAGCGACCTCGCCGGCGGCGAACAGCCCGAGCAACTCGGTTTGGCCATGCACATCGGTGACCACGCCGCCGCAGCTGTAGTGCGCGCCCGGGGCAACCGGGATGGGTTGACGAACCGGGTCGATGCCGGCTGCCCGGCAGGCGGCGGTGACGGTCGGGAAGCGCCCCGGGAAGTCCCCGATGCTGCGCGCGTCGAGAAAGACGCAATCGTCGCCGGTGACCCGCAGCCGGGCGTCGATAGCGGCCGCCACCACATCGCGCGGCGCCAGATCGCCCATCGGATGTACGCCGGCGGTGACTGAATTACCTTGACTGTCAACCAAAACCGCGCCTTCGCCGCGAATGGCTTCGGTGACCAGCGGTCGCCGATTGCCGGCCGAGCCGCCCGCATCAGGGCTGTACAGCATGGTGGGGTGAAACTGGACGAACTCGATGTCGCTCACCGCGACACCGGCCCACAGCGCCAAGGCGATCCCGTCGCCGGTGGAGCCGACCGGATTGGTCGTCGCGCTGTAGAGGTGTCCCAGGCCGCCGGTGGCCAGGATCACCGACGGCGCGTGCAGCACGCCGATACCCGCCGCATTGGCCACCAGCACGCCGGTCACCGCCCCGCTTGCGGAAAAGCCGTCGTGCAGTACCCGCAGAGCGCAGTGGTTGGTACGGACGTCGAGGGCCGCGGCCGCGCGGTCCAGGGCACGTTGCACCTCTGCCCCGGTTGCATCGCCGCCGGCATGCACGATGCGCCGCCGGGAGTGTCCACCTTCCCGGGTCAGCGACCAGCGGCCCGGTGTGGCTTCGTCGAATCGTGCTCCGGCGCTGACCAATTCAGCCACCGCTCGATACCCGTCGGCGACGATCGACGTCACTGCATCGACATCGCACAATCCGGCGCCGGCGGCGAGCGTGTCGGCAACGTGGGTTTCGACCGAGTCGTCGGTATCCGGCAACGCCACCGCGATCCCGCCCTGGGCATAGTGCGTGGCGGTCACCCCGTACCGACGATCGGCTTTGCTGAGTATCACCACCCGACCGCCGGCGCGATGGGCGGCCAGTGCGGCGGCCAGGCCGGCGACCCCGGTTCCGATGACGACCACGTCGGCCTGTTGCTGCCAGGCCAGACGACTGCTCATTCGCCGCCGCCCGGCTGACCGATCGCGATCATCCGCTGCACGCTTTGCCGCGCCAGCCCGGCCACCTGCCCGTCGACGTGGACCTCGTCGGCGACCTCGACCAGGCAACGCAACAGCGCCGCGGGGGTGATCATCTTCATGTACTTGCAAGTCGCGCGGTCGTTGACCGCGCGGAAGTCGACGCCGGGCGCGGCATTGCGCAGTTGATACAGCATCCCGACCTCCGTGGCGACCAGCACCTGGCGAGCCTCGGTGTCCCGCGCCGCGTCCAGCATGCCGCCGGTCGACAAGATCTTCACCCGCTCCGCCGGGAACGCACCCTCGCCGGCCAGATACAGCGCCGAGGTCGCACAGCCGCACTCGGGATGGACGTACAACTCGGCGTCGGGATGCCTGCGGGCCTGATCGGTGAGCTCGTCGCCGTTGATCCCGGCGTGCACATGACACTCGCCGGCCCACACGTGCAAGTTCTCGCGTCCCGTCACGCGGCGGACGTGCGCCCCGAGGAACTGGTCGGGGCAGAACAGCACCTCCCGATCCGGATCGATGGAGGCGACGACGTCGACGGCGTTCGAGGAAGTGCAGCAGATGTCGGTCAGCGCCTTCACTGCGGCGGTGGTGTTGACGTAGGACACCACCACAGCGCCGGGGTGTTCGTCCTTCCAGGCCTGCAGATCCTCCGGGGTGATCGAATCGGCCAGCGAGCAGCCCGCGCGCTGGTCGGGGATCAACACGGTCTTTTCCGGGCTGAGGATCTTCGCGGTCTCGGCCATGAAGTGCACGCCGCAGAACACGATGGTTTCCTCGGGCGCCTCGGCGGCGATCCGCGACAGCGCCAGCGAGTCGCCGACGTGATCGGCGACGTCCTGGATGGCCGGCAGCTGGTAGTTGTGCGCCAAAATCGTGGCGTTGCGCAGCTCGGCAAGCCGGCGAATCTCGGCCGCCCATTGCTCGTCGCTCTCGACACCGGCGTAACCGGTGGGAGTACTGGTGATGGCGGTGACCAGATCGCTTTCCGGATAAATGTTCTCGGATGGCAGCTGATCCGTGCGATTCAGGACCGTCATGGCCGTTCCTTTCGCCCCCGACCCCGGTTTTCGACTTATAATCGAAAACATGCCATATGGTAGCACTGCCCACGAAGTGCTCGCCGTCGTATTCCAGGTTCGCGGCCTCGGGCCGGGGCCGAAGACCCAGAAGCCCCAGCTCAACGTTCTGCTCTGGGAACGCGCCCGTGATCCGTACCGTGGGGCGTGGTCGCTGCCCGGCGGGCAGCTACGCCATGACGAAGACATGACGACGTCGGTGCGGCGTCAGCTGGCCGAGAAGGTGGACCTGCGGGAAGTCGCGCATCTCGAGCAACTCGCGGTGTTTTCCGCACCCGACCGGGTGCCCGGCACCCGCACGATCGCGTCGACCTTCCTGGGGCTGGTTCCCTCCCCCGCCACCCCGGAGTTGCCACCCGACACCCGCTGGCACCCGGTCACCGCATTGCCAACGATGGCGTTCGACCATGGCACGATGGTCGCCCACGCCCGTACCCGGCTGATCGCCAAGATGTCCTACACCAATATCGGATTCGCTCTCGCCCCAACCGAATTCGCGCTGTCGAGTTTGCGTGACATCTACGGCGCCGCGCTGGGATATCAGGTCGACACGACGAACCTGCAGCGCGTGCTGGCCCGTCGCGGCGTGATCACTGCGACGGGCACCGTCGCGCAATCCGGGCGCAGCGGCGGGCGTCCGGCGGCGCTGTACCGCTTCACCGACTCCCGGTTACGGGTCACCGACGAGTTTGCCGCGCTGCGGCCTCCCGGCGGGCCGACTGGATTCTTAACGCCTTCTTAAGCAAGAATGCCCGGATGGACATTGGCAGCCTTGCGAGCACAACCGGCGCTGAGTGGATCGGCCGACCGCAGCACGAGGAATTGCAACCCAACGCTCGGCCCATGCTGCCGTCGGAGGACCCGTTCTACGCAGCCGCCGCCGGGCTTCGAGCACGCCGTACCCGGGACCGTGTTGCGTAGCCGCGACGTCGAGCTGGCCTTTCTGGGCCTCGTACCGCAGCGGACGATGGCCACCCAGCTGCTCTACCGCACCACGGACATGAACGGCTTACCGGCAGCGGGAGCCACCACGGTGATCGTCCCCGCAGGCGTCACACCCGAGCGGCCCTGCCCGGTGCTGTCGTACCAGTGCGCGATCGACGCCGTGTCGTCGCGCTGTTTCCCGTCCTACGCGCTGCGACGACGCGCTCAGGCCGTCGGCGCGCTGGCGCAGCTGGAGTTTCTGTTGATCAACGCCGCCCTCGCCGAGGGCTGGGCGGTGTCGGTGCCCGACCATGAGGGTCCCGACGGGATTTGGGGTGCGCCGTACGAACCCGGGTACTGCATTCTCGACGGGATCCGGGCGGCCTTGCACTCGGACCGCCTGGGGCTATCGCCGTCGGCGCCGGTGGCGTTGTGGGGTTACTCGGGCGGCGGACTGGCCAGCGCCTGGGCCGCCGAGCTGTGTGCCGACTACGCCCCCGACCTCGACATCGTCGGCGCTGTGCTCGGATCGCCGGTCGGTGATCTCGGTCACACCTTCCGCCGACTCAACGGAGGCTTTTTAGCCGGTTTGCCCGCCATGGTGATCGCGGCGCTGTCGCATCTCTACCCCGACTTGGATCGGGTGATCAAGGAGCACACCAACTCCGAGGGGCGCGCTCTGCTGGAGCGGTTGGAGCGGATGACCACGGTGCGTGCGGTGTTGCACATGGTCAAAAAGGATGTCGGGGTCTACCTCGATCGGCCGCTCGAGGACATCCTGGCGATGCCGGAGGTGCAGTACGTCTTCGACAACATCAAGTTGGGCAAGACGACGCCCAAGCCGCCGGTGCTGCTGGTACAGGCCGTGCACGACTACCTCATCGCCGTCGAGGACATCGACGCACTGGCCCAGACCTACATGGCCGGTGGCACCAGCGTCACCTACCACCGCGACGCGTTCAACGAGCACCTGCTGCTGCATCCGCTGTCGGCGCCGATGGCGCTGCGCTGGCTGCAGGACCGGTTCGCCGGCCGACCGCTGACCGAGCATGTGGTCAGGACGACGTGGCCGACCATGTTCAACCCGGCGACCTACGTCGGGATCGCGCGGTTGGCCGTGATCGCGGCCAAGGTGATCACCGGCAAGGCGGTGCACCGCCGCCCGCTATGACGGCGCGGATGTGATCGCTTCCGCGGCCCGCGGGTAAGACGGCTTGACGGGCGGATAGCCGCCGAGATCATCGCGTGCGGTTGCCGCGGCCGGCACCGCGTACACCAATGCGGCGGTGCTCGCGGGTAGCAGCAGCGTGCAGGCGATCAGCAACGGGCTGTGACCGAAGAACACCGGCGGCGCCTCGGTGAAGTAGTACACCGGATGGTCGTGACTGACCGGTGCCGCAGCGAAATTCACTGTGCCATAACGCAAGTGCACGAGCAGTACGCCCACCCCGACGGCAGCCCCGGCGGCGATCACCACGCCGGCGCAGAGCCCGGTCACCATGCCCGGCCCACGATGGGCCCGCCACTGCCACGCCAGCACCGCCGACACTGCGGCGACGACGTTCAACAGCCCCAGCATCAGAAACGGCGCGACGAAGAAATGCTCCGGTTCGTCGCCCAGATAATCATGCAACCGGTCGCCGGTGTGGGTCAGCGCCACCACGCCGTGAATCGGTGGTGCGATCCATGCCCACAGCCCACCCACGACCAAGCCTGCGATCAACAGCACCGCCGCAATCGCGCCGACCGCCCGCCGCCGCGACGTCCGCGGGGCGCCGCAGGGCTGCGGGCCGACCGGTCCGGTCATCGGCGCGCCTCCAGGTCGCCAGAATCCACCAGCCCGTGCCGCGAGCACTTGGCCCACCAGCCGTCGGGCCGGACCTGCACCACCATCCGGCGACCGCAGTCAGCGCAGAACCGGGGCGGCTCCAGGCCGAGCTGGGCCGCCGTCGGCACGGCGCTGGCGGCCGCGTCATCGACACGCGTGCCGGTGTAGACGTTGTAGACACCTGCACCGACCGGCGCGGGCAGATCGTCCCGGACCATCAATTACGTTCTACAGGCTCGCGTTGAGCGCCTTGATCGGCATTTGCAGGTCGTCGAGCAGCTCGAGATCCGCCTCTGCCGGGCGACCCAGCGTGGTCAGGTAGTTGCCGACGATCACGGCGTTGATGCCGCCCAGAATGCCTTGCTTGGCGCCCAGGTCACCGAGGGTGATCTCGCGGCCACCGGCGAAGCGCAGCATCGTGCGCGGCAGCGCCAGCCGGAACGCGGCCACTGCCTTGAGCGCTTCGCTTGCGGGCAGCACTTCAAGGTCGCCGAACGGCGTGCCGGGACGCGGGTTGAGGAAGTTCAGCGGCACCTCATCGGGGTCCAACTCGGCAAGATCGGCGGCGAATTCGGCGCGCTGCTCGACCGTCTCACCCATGCCGAGGATGCCGCCGCAGCACACCTCCATGCCCGCCTCGCGCACCATCGACAGCGTCTGCCACCGCTCTTCCCAGGTATGGGTCGTTACGACGTTGGGGAAAAACGAGCGAGCGGTCTCCAGGTTGTGGTTGTAGCGGTGCACACCCATGGCCGACAGCTGATCGACCTGCTCGGCGGTCAACATGCCCAGCGAACAGGCGATCTGGATGTCGACTGCGTCGCGGATCGCCTCGATGCCGGCGGCCACCTGAGCCAGCAACCGGTCGTCGGGTCCGCGCACCGCGGCCACGATGCAGAACTCGGTGGCGCCCGTCTTCGCGGTTTGCTTGGCCGCCTCCACCAAACTGGGAATGTCTAGCCAGGCGCTGCGCACCGGCGAGGCGAAAAGTCCCGACTGGGAGCAGAAATGGCAATCCTCCGGGCAGCCACCGGTTTTCAGGCTGATGATGCCTTCGACTTCGACCTCGGGCCCGCACCAGGCCATCCGCACCTCGTGGGCCAACGCCAACAGTTCCTCGAGGCGATCGTCGGGCAGTTGCAGCACCTGCAGCACCTGCTCCCGGCTCAGCCCCGCACCGCCCTCGAGCACCTGTTGGCGGGCCACGGTCAGGATGTCGGTGCTGTCGGTGCCGGAGGTTGGCCGCGTCGCCGCCTGAGTCACCAGCTACTCCTTATTTCTGTAACCACGTTCTTGTCGGGTGTGAGCAGGCAGGTCGACACCGACCCGAGCTCATCGCAGCTGCCTGGAACAGCGCCCAGGCTAGGCTAGCCGTGCGCACCTGCACAAACGCGATGTGGTTGCAGTGGCGCCCCGACCATGGTCTCATGCGTGGTCACTGGGCATGTCGTGGCGGTGATCGCCGCCGATGACGACTCTTCAACGCATAGCGATCGGTCGTTCGACGCTTATTCGACGATGTCCTCGTGCAGCTCAGCGAACAGCTCGGTGTTACGGCTGTAGTCGACGAACACGTCGATGATGGTGATCCCGGGTTCGCGCAGAGACTGTTTGAACGCGGCTTCGAACTCGGTGATGCTGCTGACCCGGATGCCCTTGGCGCCGAACGCCGCGGCGAAGTGCCCGATGTCATAGTCGCCCAGCTGCACCCCCGACGTGCGCCCATATTTGAGCTGCTCCTGGAATGCGACCATGTCATAGCTGTTGTCGCGCATGATCACGTGAGTGAAACTCAGCCCCAGCCGGGTCGCGGTCTCCAATTCTTGTGCGCTGAAGAGGAATCCGCCGTCGCCGGATACCGAAACCACGGGCGTGCCGGGTCGAACCATCGCGGCGGCCATCGCCCACGGCAGCGCCACGCCGAGGGTTTGTTGGCCGTCGGAGAACAGTAGCCGGCGGGGTTGGTAGACACGGAAGTGCCTGGCCATATAGATGTAGTGCGAACCCACATCGCAGGCGACGGTGGTGTCGTCGTCGATCAGGTCGCGGATCTTGAGGACGAGCGCAGCCGGGTTGACGCCAATGCCGGTCTGTGGGCGGTTTCGCGCCTCCTCGTCGATGTTGCGCAGCGCACCACGTTGTTCGGCGATACCAGCGGTCACGGTGTCGCTGCAGCCGTAGCCCCGACAGCGACCGGCTCAATTCGCTCAGCGTCGAGGCGATGTCGCCGCGCAGTTCAAGGGCCGGCTGGTAGTAATGGTCGATATCGGCGGGAATCTCATCGATGTGAACCAGCGTGCGGGCCGGATTTGAATTCCACAGCCGCGGATCGTATTCGACCGGGTCGAACCCGACCGTCACCAGAACATCTGCCTGGCTGATGAGGATGTCGCCGGGCTGGTTGCGGAACAGCCCGACACGCCCCACGAAGTGATCCTCTAGTTCGCGCGAAACCACGCCGGCGGCCTGGAATGTCTCCACTACCGGCAGGTCGGTGACGGCGAGTAACTCACGCAGTGCGGCACACGGTTTCGGATCACCGGTGCGGACACCGACGAATAGCACGGGACGCTGGGCTGACCGAATCAATCGAGCGGCCTTCGCGATTCGGTCTGCTGGCGCCGGGCCCAGCGGCGGCACCGGCAACGGCGCCACGATCGCGGCCGACGTGACAGCCGCTGACACATCAGCCGGGAGCACCACCGCCGTGGCGCCGCGAGGTGGATCGACCGCGGCGCGGATGGCGTTGGCGACCGCCTCCGGCACATTATCGGGATCGTCGACCTCCCCGGCGTATTTCGTGAAGGGTTTCAGCGCCGCAACGGCATCCATCGATTGATGGGTGCGCTTGAGCCGATCGGCGCGGGCGACCGCCCCGCAGATGGCGATCATCGGGTCCTGCTCGGTGGTGGCGGTGATCAGTCCCGTCACCAAGTTGGTGGTACCCGGCCCTGACGTCACCAGCGCGACGCCGGGTGTTCCGGTGAGCCGCCCGACGGCGGCGGCCATGAACGCCGCGTTCTGCTCGTGGCGGCAAATCACCAATCGCGGGCCGCCGTCAGCCAGCGCGTCGTAGACGGGATCGATCTTGGCCCCGGGCACACCGAAGATGAACTCGATGCCGTAGGCGGACAGCGTCTCGACCACGCGCTGGGCGGATCGCACCTCGTTTTCGCTCAACTCAGTGCCCCTCGGTGCGACGGATCTGGTTGTCGACGTCGGCCTTATTCAACTCGGCGGCAAGAAATTCCGGCGTCCGCGGCAGACTCAAGTGCAGATCGGAACGGACACCGACCTCGACGGTGCCCCGGGTCAACCGGTAGTCGAGGGCATGTCCGCCGTGGCGACGCTCGGCGTCGACGAAGTGGGAGTGGTAGCCGGCCACCGAGATACCTTGCTCGTAATCGGGCATCCGGAATCCGGCCAGCGTGCCGGTCACGTCGGTGAAGCTCAGCTCCTGCTGGTCTTCGGTGGCCTCGGTGAAAGGTCGGTACGGCCGGTGTTGCTCGGTCACCGTGCGAGTGCGAATAACACTGAAATCGCCGGTGACACGGACCGCGACGATCAGGTTGGTGCTCGGCAGCGAGGCGTCGATGCGCGCTTTGAGCTCGGCGCGGTCGACCGGTTCGGACACCTCGACTGTGCGGTCGGCGGTGAACCAGGTGACCACCGCGAACGGGGTGCGTTGATCTGGATCGGCGATCCGTGCACTGCCGTCACCGCGCAATTGATAGCAGACTCCGTCGAGCACCAGCATTTCGCCGTCGAGGCCGTTGAAGGTGCCAAGGCCAAAGTCGCCGTGCCGCAACAACTCCCGGATGGTGACATCGCCGTCGTAGACGCCGTCGAGCAAGGCTCCCATCGTCGAGGTCTGGTAGACCTCGCTGCCATGGCGGTGCGCCAGCACCGCACGTGCCCACCCGCGCAGGACGCCGGCTGCGGACTCGGCAGGATCGTGCATGCTGCTCCTCCTCGCGAGCGATTGTTTGTGGGCTGTCGAGCGCTGCTCACGGCAATTCGACGGCGAGGCCAAGCGAGCGCAGTGTGCTTGTCAGATGGGTCTGAACAACTTTCAACGTTCGTGGCAGATCACCGTCACGCAGTGCTTCGGCGATACTGCGGTGCTCGTCGAGGATCGTCGCCATCCGCTGCCCGTCGTGGATCAGCGATTCGCCGGTCATGCGCATCTGACGGTCACGCAACGATGAGTAAAAGTCGGACAGGATGGTGTTTCCGGACTCCTTGAGGGTGACGTCGTGAAAGGCGCGGTCGGCTTCCAGAAACTCTCGCCAGTTCGGTGCGGCGGCGGCGTCGCGCTGCCGTTGCAGCTCCGCCGACAACCGCTGGAAAACCGCCGTGCATGCCGCGGGCCCGCGACCGACCACTTTGGTGGCCGCGAACTGCTCCAACACCAGCCTGGCCTCGATGACTGCGCGCGCTTCTTCCGACGACACGGGCACGACGAGCGCACCGCGCTGCGGGTACAACCGCAGCAGCCCGTCGGCTTCCAACCGCAGGAAGGCCTCGCGCACCGGGGTGCGCGACATGCCGAGCGCAGCGGCAACTTCACCCTCGCTGATCAGCTCGCCACCGGGAAACGCTCCGGTGAGCACTTGGCTTTTGACGTACTCGAGCGCACGGTCCTTGGCCGCAGGCCGGCCACCGCCAGTCGCCTTGGTCGCCACGCCAGCCTCCCTGCACCTCAGCCGTATGCCACATGTATTCATCAAAGTAAACCAGATATTGCCGCTGCTCAGGCGCCGCAGCGGGTACCCCATGCCCGGTGAGGTTTGACAGCTAAGATACAAGATAGATATGATTCAGATACATGTTTGTGTGCCGGGAAGGGAGACCGCAATGTCCGTCGCCGCATCCGTCAACGTGGATCCGACGATTCCAGCGCCGATGACCAACGTCGCCGAGTACGGGTTCGAGGGCCGGTTCGAAGAGTGGGCCGATGGCGCCCGCTTGTTCGAGTATTCCAAGGCCGCCAACCCGATCGGCTCCGGGCACGCGCCGCAGGTCCCAGTCGTCCGGTTCGGCCCCGAGACCTACTCAGACCAGCCGACCGGTGTGGTGCCGTTGGATCTATCCAAGGAGCTGGGAATCGGCGACGGTGCGGCGACCAGCCCCGCATTGTTGGCCAACTTCGCGCGCATCCGCGCCGGCGAGCAAATCGACACCACCGTGAACGCGACCAGCCAGCTGTATTACGTGCTGCACGGGCGGGGCTTCGCGGCGATCAACGGCCATTTGGTGCAGTGGGAGAAAGGTGACTTCTTGACCCTGCCGGCCGGAGCCCACTCGGTGTTCTATGCCGATTCCGACGCGACCATGTACTGGGTGCACGACGAGCCGCTGCTGCGTTATCTCGGTGTCGACGCAACCCGGCCCAGATTCCGGGCCACCAAGTTCCGCCGTGCCGACGCCGTCGCCAAGCTCGAGGACATCGCTTCCCGTCCCGGCGCCAACGACAAGAGCCGGGTCAGCGTCTTGCTGGCCAATGCCGACCAGGAGCAGACCCTGACCATCACCCACGTGCTGTGGGCCATGTTCGGCGTGCTGCCGCCCGGCCAGGTACAGCGCCCGCACCGGCACCAGTCGGTGGCACTGGACCTGATCCTCGATGCGCCGCCGAGCGGCTGCTACACCCTGCTGGGCACGCGACTCGACGAGCGCGGCGACATCGTCGACCCGATCCGGGTGGACTGGCAAGCCGGCGGCGCCTTCACCACACCGCCAGGCATGTGGCACGCCCACTACAACGAGACCGATACCGCGGCGCACCTGATCCCCATCCAGGACGCCGGCCTGCAGACCTACCTGCGCAGTCTCGACATCAAGTTCACCCAACGCCGCGACCTGGTTGCCGGCTGATGGCTAACGTGCTGCTGGTTCTGTATCCCGATCCGGTCACCGGTTATCCGCCGGTGTACGCGCGCGATAGCGTTCCGGTGGTCCATGACTATCCCGGCGGTCAGAGCTTGCCGAGTCCGTCGGCGATCGATTTCACCCCCGGGGAACTGGTGGGCTGCGTGTCCGGTGCACTCGGACTGCAGAAATTCCTCGAAGACGGCGGCCACCGACTGGTCGTGACGTCGGACAAGGAAGGCCCGGACTCGGAGTTCGAACGCGAACTGCCCGACGCCGACATCGTTATCTCCCAACCATTTTGGCCGGCATATTTGACCGCGGAGCGGATCGCCAAAGCCAAGAACCTCAAGCTGGCGATCACCGCCGGGATCGGTTCGGACCACGTCGATCTCGACGCGGCGATTGCCCGCGGTATCACCGTCGCCGAGGTCACCTTCAGCAACAGCATCAGCGTCGCCGAACACGCCGTCATGCAGATTTTGGCGCTGGTGCGCAACTTCGTCCCGTCGCACAACTGGGCGGCCGACGGAGGCTGGAACATCGCCGACTGCGTCGCCCACGCCTACGACGTCGAAGGCATGGACGTCGGGGTGATCGCCGCCGGACGCATCGGCCAGGCCGTGTTGCGTCGCATGGCCCCCTTCGACGTCAACCTGCACTACACCGACACGCGTCGGCTGCCCGAAGACGTCGAACGCGAACTGGGCGTCACCTACCACCCCGATGCGGCGTCGCTGGTGCGCGCGGTTGACGTGGTTTCCATTCACGCTCCGCTGCACCCGCAGACCTATCACCTGTTCGACGAAAAGCTGCTGTCGTCGATGCGCCGCGGCTCCTACATCGTCAACACTGCTCGCGCGGAAATCTGCGTGCGTGACGCGGTGGTGGCGGCGCTGCAGAGCGGTCAGCTGGCCGGCTACGCCGGCGACGTGTGGTACCCGCAACCACCACCGGCCGACCACCCGTGGCGCAGCATGCCGCACAACGCGATGACCCCGCACATCTCCGGCACCACGCTGTCGGCCCAGGCCCGTTATGCCGCGGGGACGCGGGAGATCCTCGAAGACTGGTTCGCCGACCGCCCGATCCGCGACGAATACCTGATCGTGTCCGGCGGCGGGCTGGCCGGTACTGGAAAAGCGTCCTACACCGCAGGCGGCGGCGCCAGCCCGGGCAGCGGCCAGCCGGTCAGCTGATCAGGTGGTCGAGGCGTTTGCTGCCGTCCCAGCGGCGCAAACCGGCAAACTTCCCGCGAATCTCCGACGGTCGGCCCGCGATACGCAAGGCCCGCCCGAGTTGGGCTCCCCCAACTCGACGAGCGAGCGTGACGTGCGCGGTCCACTGACCGGGCAGGCTGTTCGGCATCGGACCGGGCACCAGAAACGGCCCGCAGATTCGGTGCACTTGCGCATGCAAGGCGAGTAGCTCGACCGTCGGCACGATGAGCCGGGCCAGCACCGCGTTGGATCTGCCGAACAGCAGCGACGCCCCGACCGCGCACCCCAGCGGCAGTCGCTGGACCACCGGCCGCAGCAATGCGTCGACGTCGGGCGCTATCCGCTCCGCGACCGCCAGGGTCACGTGCGGACGACCGGCCGGCGCCTGGCTGGGTATGCCCGCGGCGGCCAGGTCCTCCCACATGCGACGGATCGTCGCCTCGGTGTCGCTGTCGAAGAGCAGCTCGATTGAATGGACCATCAGCCGACCAGCGCGGTTACCCAATCCCGGTCGAAGGCGTGCGCGCTCATCGCGGCGAACTCACCGGCGTCCATCGATGCCGCGCCGGCAGGCAGCGCGGCGCGCAGCGGCGCCAAGCGTGCCAGCGCAGACCGGTTGGAAGTCTCCACCGCGCCCGGCTGGATCGGCCAGCTGCCGATCACCAGGCCAACGCACGAAATTCCATGCACTGTAAGCGATTCCACCGTCAGGGCGGTGTGATTGAGCGTGCCGAGCTCGGCGGTGGCCACTACCAGCGCCGCAGCGCCCAGGTCGACCGCGAGATCCCGCACCGTCACGCCTGCATCGGCGAGCTCGACCAGCAATCCCCCGGCACCCTCGACCAGCGTCAACTGTCCCGGACGGTCGAGTGCGCGGATCAGCTTCAGCACGCTTTCGCGGGTGGGCAGTGCGGTCCCGGCCTGCTCGGCAGCGGCCAACGGCGCCAGCGGCTGCGGGTAACGCGCCAACCCGACCACGTTGGTCAAGCCTGTTAACCGGGTCACCTCGGCGAGGTCGTCGTCACCGGCGTCGGTGCCGGTCTGAACCGGTTTGCACACCGCGACGTCGAGCCCGGCTCGTCGCGCAGCCGACGCCAGCGCCGCGGTAACGACGGTCTTGCCGACCCCGGTACCCGTTCCGGTGACGATCAGGACCGTCAACGGCGTGCCGCGTCGAGCACCTCGGTCAGCACGGTGCGGGCCAGCTCGAGGTCGTGGGCATCCAGCGAAGCGCGCGCGGTGAGCCGCAATCGCGACGTACCGGCCGGCACGGTCGGCGGTCGGAAGCAACCCACGCGAACCCCGGCGTCCAGGCAGGCGGTCGCCGCGGCCAACGCCACCTGCGGCGCACCGAGGATCACCGACACCACCGCCGACTCCGGCGCGAGCGCTACCTCGCAGATCTGCGCCAGCGCGGCCGCATGCTGCAGCACCGCAGCGGGCCGCCATGGCTCCGCGGTCAGCACCCGCAGCGCGGCCAGCGCCGCGCCGACTGCCGCCGGCGCCAGGCCGGTGTCGAAGATGAACGGCCGGGCGGCGTCGATCAGGTGATCGCGCACGGCCGACGACGCCAGCACCGCGCCGCCCTGGCTGCCCAGCGCCTTGGACAGCGTGGTGGTCATCACCACGTCGGGCGCTCCGGCCAACCCAAGCTCGTGCAGCAGCCCGCGCCCGCCGGCGCCACGCACTCCCAGGCCGTGGGCCTCGTCGACAATCAGCACGGCGCGATGCCGGCGGCACACCTCATGCAGCTGTCGCACCGGCGCCAGCGCGCCGTCGGCGGAAAACACCGACTCGGTGATGACGACGGCCCGCTCCTCGTCCCGCGCCGCGAGCGCCGCCTCGACGGCGTCGACGTCGCGATGCGGGGTGACCACCACCCGGGCCCGCGACAGCCGGCATGCGTCGACCAGCGAGGCGTGCGAGTAGGCGTCCGAGACCAGCACCGAACCGGCGCCGGACAGTCCGACGACCGCCCCTAAGTTCGCGGTGTATCCGGAGGAGAAAACCAAACCCGTTGCAGCACCGACAAACTCGGCAAGTGCCGACTCGAACTCCTCGTGCAGCAGGGTGTTACCGGTGACCAGCCGCGAACCGGTGGCGCCGGCGCCCCACGTGCGCAGCGCCTCGACCCCGCCCTCGATGACTTGCGCGTGCTGGGAAAGACCCAGGTAGTCGTTGGACGCCAGGTCGAGTTCGGTGGCCACCGCCGGTCGGGGGCGCAAGCCGCGCCGCAGCCCGGCCTGCCGGCGCTGCTGTTCCACCGCATCCAGCCACGCCAGCGGGGATGTGTCGATCTGGGTCATCGTCCTAAAGCCTACGAGAGCCGGTCAGTCGCGCCACCTCCACCATCGCGGAGGTGACCTGCGCTATCTCCTCGGGCGTACAGATGAACGGCGGCATCGCGTAGACCAGATTGCGGAACGGCCGCAGCCACACACCGCGCTCGACAGCTGCCGGGGTGGCGATCGCCAGGTCGACGGTGCGGTCGCACTCGATTACGCCGATGGCCCCGCACACCCGCACGTCGGTCACTCCCGGCAGCGTCCGCGCCGGTTCCAGACCGGTGGCCAGCCCGGCGCTGATCTGCCCCACCGACGCCCGCCAGTCTTGGCCGAGCAACAGCTCAACGCTGGCCACCGACACGGCGCAGGCCAGTGGGTTGGCCATGAAGGTCGGTCCGTGCATCAGCGCTCCGGCCTCGCCGGAACTGATCGTGTGCGCGACGTCGGTGGTGCACAGCGTGGCGGCCAGGCTGAGGTATCCGCCGGTGAGCGCCTTGCCGACGCACATGATGTCGGGGCTGACGCCGGCGTGGTCCGCGGCGAACAGCTCGCCGGTGCGGCCGAATCCGGTGGCGATCTCGTCGAAAACCAGCAGCACGTCGTGCCGTCGGCAGATCTCCCGCAGGTCGACCAGGTAACGCGGATCGTGGAAGCGCATGCCGCCCGCGCCCTGCACCACCGGCTCGACGACGACGGCCGCCAGTTCATCGGCCCGGTCGGCCAGTTGTGCCTCGAACGCCGCGCTGTACGTGGCGTCGTAGTCGCGGGGCACCTGCGGGGCGAATACCTGCGACGCCAGGATGTCGGCCCACAACGAATGCATGCCGCCGTCGGGGTCACAGATGCTCATCGGGGTGAAGGTGTCACCGTGATAGCCGCCGCGCCAGGTCATCAGCCGCCGTTTGCCCGGCCGACCGCGGCTGCGCCAGTACTGCAGCGCCATCTTCACCGCGACCTCCACGGACACCGATCCGGAATCGCAGAAGAACACCGTCTCCAGCCCCGATGGCGTCAGCTCGACCAGCAACTGCGCCAACCGCGCGGCAGGCTCATGGGTCAACCCGCCGAACATGACGTGGTTCATCGTCGCCAGCTGCGCGGCCAGCGCCGCGTCCAAGACCGGGTGAGCGTGCCCGTGGATGGCCGTCCACCAGGAACTCATCGCGTCGAGCACCTCGACGGGCACACCGTCGCGGATGAGCGTCAGCCGGGCGCCGCGGGCGCCGACGGCGACTACTGGCGGCATGGCTTCGGCGCCGATCGTGCTGTAGGGATGCCAGAGATGCGCTGCGTCGATCGCGCTGATCTGCTCGGGTGTGAGCCCAGACGTCCCTGCGGCCGCAGAAGTCATAGAGAACGAGGGTAGAGCAGCCGAAAGACGCGCCGGCGACGATGCAGTGGGGGCACCCCCGGCCGTGCAGCAGCGGGTTGTGGCCCTGCTCGCGGCCCGAAGCCTTCGGTCGCACAATCGTCGGCCATCCGGCAGCATTGAGCCACCATGGCTTCGCCGCAAAAGTTCGACGACCCGTCCGCGGGCGACTCGGTTCGTTCTTCAACCCCCTCGCCGCCACCGGTACTGCGGTTGCGACTCGTGCCATGGGATGTCGTCGGTGCCGTCGTGTTGCTGGCGACGCTGCTGGTCGCCGCCACCGCGACGGATTGGGGATCGCGGCTCTTCGGCTTCCTGAAGGACGTGTGCACGGGCGACGACTGCCCACCGGTGCCGTACGGCGTCGACTTCTATATCTACCCGGTGGTGTGGGGCGGAATCGGTGCGGCGATTGCCGCGGCCGTGGTCGGCCCGGTGGTGTCCCTGCTGAAGGGTTGGTACCTGTTCTTTTGGCCGGTCTTGGCGATCGCGATCCTCGTCTTCAGCTCAGTCGCCGGGTCCATGTTGACCACGTTTTGCAGCCAGTACTGGCATTGAGGACGCGCGCGCCGCGCCACGTCGTGACCCAACCGCGATGAGACCGAAATCACAACTGCGCGCCAAAGATTGAGCCGCCGGCCGGCAACCGTCACCGTTCGGTCACGGTACGACAAAAAATCCTGCGTGAGGTCGCTGTGGTGTGGCCACCGCGGCTAATTGTTGCCAGAGTGTTTGTTGTGACTGTTGTGAATTCAGCGGTTCACCTGGGTCCACGTCGGCACCGGCGTAGGTGACGGCGTGCGGCCCCCAACGGGGCGGGCCAGCTCATGAGCCTCTGTGGTGAACCGGCAGGAATGACGGCCGACACGCGTAGTCGCCGCGCGGAGGCCACAGAGAGGTGATCCACATGAAACGCAGCTACGCCGTCCCGATCAGCCTGGCCCTGTTGCTGACGCTACCGATGCTCAACCCGACTTCAGCGACCGCTGACCCGGGACCGTTAATGCCCGGACCTTCAGTGCCCGGACCAGCAGTGGTCGGACCTTCAGTGCCGGGACCGTCACAGCCCGGACCTTCGGTGACCGGACCAGCAGTGACCGGGCCCGCACTGGTCGGCTACCAGCAGTCCACCAACTACGTGATTCAGCGGGCGCTTGCACAGCGTGGTGTGCCGTTCCTGTACGGCGGCGGCAACGCCGCGGGCCCCACCCGCGGCACCGGGCTGAAAGCCAACATCGTCGGCTTCGACGCCTCCGGCCTGGTCCAGTACGCCTATGCCGGCGCCGGGATCAAGATGCCGCGGACCTCCGGCGAGCAGTGCAACGTCGGCCGCAAAGTGCCGCCGGCACAGGCACGCCCGGGTGACCTGCTCTGCTACGGCCCCGCTGGCACCCAGAGTGTGGCGATGTACCTCGGCAACGGCCAGATGATCGAGGCCACCGAGCCCGTCGTCACGGTCTCGGCGGCACGCACCAGCGGGATGGTTCCCTACCTGACCCGAATAATCGAGTCCTGACCAAGAACTCGCCGACGCCTCGTTAGCGCACTGCCGGCGGTTGGCAGGTTGGGTAGATTGTCTGTCAATCATGATGACCGTCTATCCAACCCGACCGGCCGTCGGTCCTTTTGCGGACTCCGCCCGGTCCGCGGCGGGAAACCGGAACGCAGGGTTCTACCGCCACGATCTGGACGGGCTGCGTGGCATTGCGATCGCGCTGGTCGCGATGTTCCATGTGTGGTTCGGCCGGGTTTCCGGCGGGGTGGACGTGTTCTTGGCGCTGTCCGGCTTCTTCTTCGGCGGGAAATTGCTTCGCGCGGCGCTGAACCCGGCCGGGGGTCGCACGGGGTCCTTGTCGCCGGTGCCCGAAGTGATTCGACTGGCCCGCAGGTTGCTGCCGGCTCTGGTGGTAGTGCTGGCCGGGTGCACGGTACTGACTATCCTGATTCAGCCCGAGACTCGCTGGGAAACCTTCGCGGACCAGAGCCTGGCCAGCCTTGGCTACTACCAGAATTGGGAGCTGGCCAGCACGGTCGCCGATTACCTGCGCGCCGGTGAAGCGGTCAGCCCGCTGCAGCACATCTGGTCGATGTCGGTGCAAGGCCAGTTTTATATCGCTTTCCTGGCATTGGTTTTCGGGTTCGCATACCTGTTCCGCCGCCGCCTCGGCGACCGGTTGCGGACGACGTTCGTACTGCTGTTGAGCGTGCTGGCGGTGGCGTCGTTTGTCTACGCGATCTTCGCGCACCAAGCCAACCAGGCGACCGCGTACTACAACAGCTTTGCGCGGGCCTGGGAGTTGCTGCTGGGAACGCTCGTCGGCGCGCTGGTCCCCTACATCCGCTGGCCGATGTGGCTGCGCACGACGCTTGCCACCATCGCCTTGGCGGCGGTGCTGTCCTGCGGTGCGCTCATCGACGGCGTCAAACAGTTCCCGGGTCCGTGGGCGCTGGTCCCCGTCGGCGCAGCCGTGCTGTTCATCCTGGCCGGGGCCAACCGGCACGCGCACCCCAGCACGAGTGACAAGCTGCCGCTGCCGAACCGGCTGCTGGCCGCCGAGCCGTTGGTGAAGCTCGGCGCGATGGCCTACGCCCTCTACCTCTGGCACTGGCCGCTGCTGATCTTCTGGCTCGCGTATACCGGCCACCGGCGCGCCAACTTCGTCGAAGGCACGGCGGTCTTGCTGATGTCCGGTTTGCTGGCCTACCTGACCAACCGGTTCGTCGAAGATCCGCTGCGATACCGCATTGGTGTCAACGCCGCGCCCAGGTCGGCTCCGGCCATCCCTTGGCGGGCACGGCTGCGCCGCCCAACCATGGCGCTGGGATCGTTGGTGGCAATGCTCGGCGTGACGCTCACTGCGACCGCCTTCACCTGGGTCGAGCATGTCAGCGTGGCGCGTGCGAGCGGCAAGGAGCTCAGCGGGCTCAACTCCCACGACTATCCGGGCGCCCGCGCCCTGGTCAAACACGTGCGGGTGCCCAAGCTCCGGACGCGGCCCACCGTGCTGGAAGCCCAGACCGACTACCCGCCGTCCACCCGCGACGGCTGCATCGGCGACTTCGCCAACACCTCCGTGATTACCTGCACCTACGGCGACAAGGACGCGGCTCGGACCATCGCGCTCGCCGGCGGCTCCCATGCCGAGCACTGGCTGACCGCGCTGGACATCCTCGGCCGCAAATACCACTTCAAGGTGACGACTTACCTGAAGATGGGCTGCCCGTTGTCCACCGAGCAGATGCCGTTGGTCATGGGCAACAATGCGCCATACCCGGAGTGCCGCGACTGGGTGCCCAAGGTTATGGCCAAGGTGATCGCCGATCATCCGGACTTCGTGTTCACCACGTCAACCCGGCCCTGGAACATCAAGCCCGGAGACGTGATGCCGGGCACCTACGTCGGGATCTGGCAAGCGTTCTCCGACAACAACATTCCGATCCTCGCGATGCGAGACACTCCCTGGCTCGTCAAGGACGGTCAGCCTTTCAACCCGACGGACTGCCTGGCCAAAGGCGGCGACGCCATTTCGTGCGGAATCAAGCGCTCCGATGTGCTGGCTGACTACAACCCCACCCTGGATTGGGTCGAGCAGTTCCCGATGCTCAAACCGCTGGACATGAGCGACGCCGTCTGCCGCCCCGACATCTGCCCCGCCGTCGAGGGAAACGTGTTGGTGTACCACGACGCTCATCACCTGTCGGCAACTTACATGCGCACGATGACCAATGAGCTGGGTCGCCAGGTCGGGGCGGCCACCGGCTGGTGGTGAGCTCGCCCGGGCAGGGACGCAGGGCGATCAGATCCGGACGCCGATAAGGTCGAAGGATGCCGTTCTCTGACCCGACCAACGGTGCCGCCGAAAGTCCGCCCGCGCTGGCCACTGTATGGCCCGGAACCAGCTATCCGCTGGGCGCCACCTTCGACGGCGGCGGCACCAACTTCGCGCTGTTCTCCGAGATCGCCGAAAAGGTCGAGTTGTGCCTGATCGACGACGGCCAGGAGTTTCGCATCTCCCTCGACGAGGTCGACGGATACATTTGGCACGCCTACCTGCCGACCGTCAGCCCGGGCCAGCGTTACGGGTTTCGGGTGCACGGGCCGTTCGACCCGCCGGCCGGCCATCGATGTGACCCCAGCAAGCTGTTGCTTGACCCGTACGGGAAGTCGTTCAACGGCGAGTTCAAGTTCGGCCAGGCGCTGTTCTCCTACGACATGAAGGCCGCTGCCGAAGACCCGGCCGAGACCGGCACTCCCCCGCGGGTCGACTCGCTCGGGCACACCATGACCAGCGTGGTGATCAACCCGTTCTTCGACTGGGCGACCGACCGTGCGCCGCGCACGCCGTATCACGAGACGGTGATCTACGAGGCGCATGTCAAGGGGATGACCCAGACCCATCCCGCTGTGCCCGAAGCACTCCGTGGCACGTACGCCGGCCTGGCTCATCCGGCCATCATCGAACACCTCAAAGCACTGAATGTCACCGCGATCGAACTGATGCCGGTGCACCAATTTCTGCACGACAGCCGGCTCCTTGATCTGGGTCTGCGAAACTACTGGGGCTACAACACCTTCGGGTTCTTCGCCCCACACAACCAGTACGCCGCGTACCCGCGGGGCGGCGGTGCGGTGCCCGAATTCAAATCCATGGTCCGGGCATTCCATGAGCAAGGCATCGACGTCATCCTCGACGTGGTGTACAACCACACCGCCGAAGGCAACCACCTCGGCCCGACGATCAACTTCCGCGGGATCGACAATGCGGCCTACTACCGGCTCGACGATGAGGACCTGCGGTTCTACAAGGATTTCACCGGCACGGGCAACAGCCTCAACGCCCGCATGCCACACACCTTGCAGCTGATCATGGACTCGCTGCGCTACTGGGTGACCGAAATGCACGTCGACGGCTTCCGCTTCGATCTGGCGTCCACGTTGGCCCGCGAGTTTTATGACGTCGACCGGCTGAGCGCGTTCTTCGATCTGGTGCAGCAAGATCCGGTGGTCAGCCAGGTCAAATTGATCGCCGAACCGTGGGACGTCGGCGAAGGTGGCTACCAGGTCGGCAACTTCCCGGGTTTGTGGACCGAGTGGAACGGGAAGTATCGCGATACTGTGCGCGATTACTGGCGGGGTGAGCCCGCAACCCTTGGCGAGTTCGGCTCCCGGCTGACCGGGTCGTCGGACCTCTACGAGGCGACCGGCCGGCGTCCGAGCGCGAGCATCAACTTCGTTACCGCCCACGACGGGTTCACGCTGAACGATCTGGTGTCCTACAACGAGAAGCACAACGAGGCCAACGGCGAAGACAACCAGGATGGCGAAAGCCACAACCGGTCCTGGAACTGCGGCGTCGAGGGTCCCACCGACGACCCGGAAATCCTGGACCTGCGTCACCGGCAGATGCGCAACATCATGGCCACGCTGATGCTCAGTCAGGGAACTCCGATGATCGCGCACGGCGACGAGATGGGCCGCACCCAGCACGGAAACAACAATGTCTACTGCCAGGACTCCGAGCTTTCCTGGATGGACTGGTCGCTGGTCGACAAGAACAGCGACCAGCTGGCATTCACCCGCAAAGTCACCGCGTTGCGCACGAGCCATCCGGTGTTTCGCCGTCGCCGGTTCTTCCAGGGGCGTCCCATCCGCAGCGCTGGCCAAGTCCGCGACATCGCCTGGCTGACGCCGTCAGGCGACGAGATGACTTCAGAAGACTGGGACAGCGACTTCGGCAAGTGCATCGCGGTATTCCTGAACGGCGAGGCCTTGCATGAGCCCGACGCGCGTGGCGAGCGGGTGGTCGACGACTCGTTTCTGCTGTGCTTCAACGCCCACGACCACGTGGTGGATTTCGTGATGCCCCATGACGACTACGCCAAAGAATGGACAGCGGAACTGGATACCACTGATCCCACCGGTGAGGTGAAGCTGGTGGTGCACGACGGCGACGAAGTCTCGTTGCCGGGTCGAGCACTACTCGTGTTTCGTAAGACCAAATAAGGCATGGCATTTCCCGTCCTGTCTACCTATCGGCTACAGCTGCGGGGTGAGTCCAGCGGATTTGGGTTCACCTTCGCCGACGCCGAGAACCTGCTCGACTATCTGGCCGAACTCGGGGTGTCGCATGTCTACCTGTCACCGATCCTGACCCCGGTGGTCGGATCGGCGCACGGCTACGACGTGACCGACCCGACGTCGGTATCGGCCGAGCTGGGCGGCGCAGCGGGTCTGACCCGGCTCTCGGCGGCGGCGCGGGACCGTGGCCTGGGATTGGTCGTCGACGTCGTCCCCAACCACCTCGGGGTGGACAAGCCGGAGCAGAACCCGTGGTGGTGGGATGTGCTGCGCCACGGGCGGTCCTCGGCGTATGCGCCGTTCTTCGACATCGACTGGGACCTGGCTGACGGGCGAATAGTGTTGCCGGTATTGGGTTCTGACGGCGATGTCGCCGACTTGACCGTCGACGGTGATCGGTTGCGGCTGGGCGATCTGGCATTCCCGATCGCCCCTGGCACCGGTGACGGCACCGGCCCGGAAGTGCATGACCGCCAGCATTACCGGCTGATCGGGTGGAAGCGCGGGCTGTGCGGCTACCGGCGCTTCTTTGCGATCACCTCGTTGGCCGGCCTGCGTCAAGAAGACCGCGCGGTGTTCGACGCCAGCCACGCCGAAGTCGCCCGCTGGTTTTCCGAAGGGCTCGTCGACGGCGTACGTATCGACCATCCGGACGGCTTGTCCGATCCGGCCGGGTATCTGAGCTGGCTGCGAGAGCTGGTAGGCCAGGACGCCTACATCGTGATCGAGAAGATCCTGGCCGCCGACGAAGCGCTCGAGCCGACGCTGCCGGTAGCGGGCACCACCGGATACGACGTGTTGCGCGAAGTCGGCGGACTGTTCATCGATCCGACCGGGGCACCCGCACTGACAGCGCTTTACGAATCGACCGGTGTCGACTACCAGGTCATGCCCGAGCTGCGACGCGAGCTGAAGGCGACCGTAGCCAGCGGCATGCTGAGCAGCGAACTGGCGCGGCTGCGACGGGCCATCGCCGCTACCACCGGCACCGACCACCCGCAACTTCCAGATGCGGTGGCCGCATTGCTCGGTCACATCGACGTTTACCGCAGCGATTATCAGGGCTTGGCCGCCCTGATGCCGAGTGCCTTCGCGGAAACCGAAGCCGCCGCACCGGAATTGCGCGCGCCGTTGCAAGTGCTGGCTGCCGCGCTCGCCGCCCGCGGCGAGCCGGACACCCGATTGCAGCAGCTGTGCGGTGCGGTGACCGCCAAATCCGTTGAGGATTGCCTGTTTTATCGCGACGCCCGCCTGGTTTCGCTCAACGAAGTCGGGGGCGAGCCGCAGCGGTTCGGCGTCGGTGCCGCGGAGTTCCACCAAGCCGCCGCCACCCGCGCGCGGCTGTGGCCGCAGGCGATGACGACGTTGACCACCCATGACACCAAACGTGGCGAGGACGTCCGGGCTCGCATCGGAGTCCTGTCGCAGGTGCCGTCGTTGTGGATGGAATTCGTCACCCGTTGGGAAGGCCTGACTCCCTCCCCCGACAACGCGACCGGATTGTTCTTGTGGCAGAACATTTTCGGTGTGTGGCCGACCACCGGCGACGTCACCGACGAACTGCGGGAGCGGCTACACGGCTACACCGAGAAAGCGATCCGCGAAGCTGCATCGCACACCACCTGGAACGACCCGGACGCCGCATTCGAGTCGGCGGTGCATCGCTGGCTGGACTCGGTGCTGGACGGGCCGGTGGCCGTACAGCTGACCGAGCTTGTCGGCCAGCTGAAACCGCACGCCGAGAACGACGCGCTGGGCCAAAAGCTGCTTGCGCTGACCGTGCCCGGCATGCCCGACATCTATCAGGGCACCGAGCTGTGGGACGACAGCCTGGTCGACCCGGACAACCGGCGGCCAGTGGACTACCAGGCCCGACGAGAGGCACTGAAGTCGTTGCAACATCGGAAAATCCGAGTCGTCAAAGCGGCCTTACAGTTGCGCCGCGCCCGTCCGGACACCTTTGTTCAGGGCGGCTACCACCCGGTGCTTGCCGCGGGAACCGCCGCCGATCATGTGGTGGCCTTCATGCGCGGTGATGACGTGCTGGTCGCGGTGACCCGCTGGACGGTTCGCCTCGAAGAACGCGGCTGGGGTGACACCGTGCTGGCGGTTCCGGACGGCTCGTGGACCGACACGTTGACCGGCACGGTCGTCACCGGGCCGGTGCCGGCCGCCGAGTTGTTCGCCGAGCTGCCGGTGGCTCTGCTGGAGCGCAGATGATGGCGCAATTCCAGGAATTCACTGTGTGGGCGCCCAAACCGGAAACGGTCCGCCTCGACGTCGACGGCGAAGTGCATCAAATGACCCGGGGCCGGGACGGCTGGTGGCGGGCCAGCGTGGAGGCGAGGCCGACCGCCCGCTACGGGTATCTCCTCGACGAGGATCCCAAGGTGCTGCCCGACCCGCGCTCACCTCGCCAGCCCGAGGGCGTACATGGCCGCTCACAGCGGTGGGAGCCCGCGGCGCAGGGGTGGACGGACGACGGCTGGACCGGCCGTTCTGTCGAGGGCTCGGTGATCTACGAACTGCACATCGGCACTTTCACGCCTGCAGGCACGTTCGATGCGGCTATCGAAAAGCTGGACTACTTGGTAGATCTCGGCGTCGACTTCGTCGAGGTGATGCCGGTCAACGCGTTCTCCGGCACACACGGCTGGGGATACGACGGGGTGCTGTGGTACGCCGTGCATGAGCCTTACGGCGGACCCGACGGGCTGGTCCGGTTCGTCGACGCCTGCCATCACCGCGGCCTGGGCGTGCTGATCGACGCGGTGTTCAACCACCTCGGCCCGTCGGGCAACTACCTGCCCCGGTTCGGTCCGTACCTGTCGTCTGCGAGTAACCCGTGGGGCGAAGGCATCAACATCGCCGACGCCGACTCCGACGAAGTCCGCCGCTACATCATCGACTGTGCACTGCGCTGGATGCGCGATTTCCACGCCGACGGCCTGCGGCTGGATGCCGTGCATGCGCTGGTGGACACCACCGCGATCCACATTCTCGAAGAGCTGTCCGCCGAAACCGAGGACTTGGCCGATCAACTGGGCCGTCCGCTGTCGCTGATCGCCGAGAGCGACCTGAACGACCCGCGGACGATCACGCCCCGGCGCGGCGGCGGCCTGGCAATGACCGCGCAGTGGGATGACGACATCCACCACGCGATCCACACCGCCGTTTCCGGGGAGCGCCAGGGCTACTACGCCGACTTCGGGTCGCTGGCCACGCTGGCAAAGACGTTGCGCAACGGCTTCTTCCACGCGGCGACCTACTCATCGTTTCGAAAGAGGCGGCACGGACGGCCGTTGAACACAGCAGCGAACTCAGGGATTCCGGCCACCCGGCTGCTGGCCTACACCTGCACACACGACCAGGTCGGCAATCGCGCGCTGGGCGACCGCCCGTCGCAGAATTTGAATTATGGCCAGCTGGCGGTCAAAGCCGCGCTGGCGCTCGGGTCCCCCTATACCGCAATGCTTTTCATGGGAGAAGAATGGGGAGCGTCGACCCCGTTTCAATTCTTCAGCTCCCACCCGGAGCCTGAGCTGGCGCGCGCCACCGCCGAGGGCCGCAAAAACGAATTCGCCGATCACGGATGGGACGCCGACGAGATTCCGGATCCGCAGGACCCGCGGACCTTCCAGCGCTCGAAGCTGGACTGGAATGAGGTCGACACCGGTGAGCACCAGCGACTGCGCCGGGTCTATCAGGGCCTGATCGCGTTGCGGCGCAGTGAAGCTGACTTGGCCGATCCGTGGTTGGCGCACATGGTGATCGACTATGACGAGGACCGGCGCTGGATCGTCATGCGCCGCGGCCGGCTGGCTATCGCCTGCAATCTGGGCGCCGAGGCGGTGGATGTTCCGTTCACCGGCGAGATGGTGTTGTGCTCCGATCCGCCCACCGGCGGGGCCGCAACTACCAAGCTGCAGCCGTATTCATTCGCCATCCTGCGCTGTGGATAACTGACTACCGGCGGTGCCGACGACGCCCGATGATGCCGGGGTGACCCACCATGAGCTGCTGCCGATTCCGCCCCTCGAGACCGCCAACGATCCCGTTCATTCGGCCGCCGATCTGCGTCAGCGGTGGCGGGCGCTGATGGGGCCGCTCGGATTTGAGGAGCGGCTGCTGTGGTTCGGCCTGATCGGGCCGGATCGGTGCTTCACCAAGAAGCTCTGTCACGTGCCGGTCCGCCAGCGGCCACAGGGCCGAGTCTTGTGGAACCTGATGTCCGCGTTGCGCACGCTCCTCGACGACCAGGCAACGGGAACCACAGTGGCGTTGCTGCTGACCGGCCCCGGGCGCGGGCCAATTTCGTCGACCGACCGCGTGTGGTCGAGAACGCTGGCCGAAATGGCCGAAAGGTTCGCGGTGCCATTGGAGCCGATCTTTCGCGCCAACGACGAATCGCTGGAGCGGGTTTCACAGGATCAGTGATACTGTGACTCTGTGAAGAATATTACGGTCTCGGTGTCCGATCACGTGTACCGGCAGGCACGCATTCGTGCAGCTGAACTCGGGAAGTCGGTGAGCGCCCTGGTTGCCGAGTTTCTCAACTCGCTGTCGGAGCGCGAGACGGAGTTTGCCCGGCTGGAAGCAAAGCAGCGCCGAATCCACAGCGGTATCAGCCGCTTTCGGGCAGGAGATCGCTTAACCCGCGACGACGTTCACAGCCGTGCGGTTCGTTGACACCACGGTTCTGCTCTATGCGATTTCACGCGATCCGCAGGAGCGGGACAAGGAACGACGTGCCAACGAGATTCTGAGGTCCCGGGATCTGGCGCTGTCGGTTCAGGTCCTGCAAGAGTTTTATGTTCAGGCGACTCGCGCGAGCAGGCCAGACCCGCTCACCCACGAGCAGGCCGTCGGGCTGGTGGAGGCGTTCATGCGATTCCAGGTCGCCCCGATCAGAACCGAACTGATGTTGGCCGCCGTCGCGACCCATCAGCGGTTCGGCATCTCTTACTGGGAGGCCGCGATCATCGAAGCTGCCCGCTCGCTTGGTTGCGATGTCGTGCTTTCCGAAGATCTCAGCGACCGCGAAGACTACGCCGGCATCCGAGTGGACAATCCCTTCAGCGCCGGCTAGAGCAGGTAGCGGTAGGCCGCCGAGCCCGGCTCGATCGTTTCGATTTGCATCTCGGTGGCCCGCATTCGTTCCAACAGGCCGTCGAGGTCGGCGGCTGAACCCAGTTCGATACCGACCAGCGCCTCACCGGTCTCCCGGTTGTTGCGCTTGACGTACTCGAACAGCGTGATGTCGTCGTTGGGTCCCAACACTTCGTCCAGGAACCGGCGCAGCGCCCCTGGCTCCTGCGGGAAGTCGACCAGGAAATAGTGCTTGAGACCCAGATGAACCAGCGAGCGTTCCAGCACTTCGCCGTACCGGGACACGTCGTTGTTGCCGCCGGAGACCAAGCACACCACGGTGGTGTTCGGCTCGACGTCGGTCTCCAGCAGGCCCGCCAGCGCCAAGGCGCCCGCCGGCTCGGCGATGATGCCTTCGTTCTGATACAGGTCGAGCATCGCCGTGCACACCGCGCCCTCGTCGACCGTCGTGATCGACACCATGTCGCCTGCCGCGGCCAGCGCCGCGTAAGTCAGCGTTCCGGCCCGGCTCACCGCCGCGCCGTCAACGAATTGGTCGACATGGTCGAGGGTGACCGGGGCGCCGTTGGCCAGTGCCGCCATCATCGCCGCGGCACCCGCGGGTTCGACGCCCAGCACCGAGGTGTTCGTCGTCCGCTCGGCCAGATAGGTGGTGATTCCGGCGATGCAGCCGCCGCCACCGACCGGGACCACCACCAGGTCCGGCTCGTCATCGAGCTGGTCGAGCACTTCGACGGCGATCGTGCCCTGGCCGGCGATGGTCCGCAGGTCGTCGAACGGCGGGACCAGCGTGGCGCCGGTGCGCGCCACGTCGGCCTGCGCTGCCTCGGCCGCCCGATCGTAAGTCGATCCGCCCACGATCAGCTCGATGAAGTCCCCGCCGTGATAGCGGATGCGGTCGCGCTTCTGCTTCGGCGTTTTGGCCGGCACGTACACCCGACCGTGCACCCCCAGCGTCCGGCACGCGTAGGCGAAGCCCTGCGCGTGGTTGCCGGCCGATGAGCACACCACGCCCGCGGCTATCTCCGCATCCGACAGCTGCACCAGCAGGTTGTAAGCGCCGCGCAGCTTGTAGGAGCGCACGGTCTGCAAGTCTTCGCGCTTGAGGTAGACATTGGCCCCGGTTGTCGCCGACAACCGGTCGCTGAACTGTAGCGGCGTGGGTGTGACCACCCCGGCAATTCGCTTCGCCGCAGCATCGATCTCGGCCGCAGACAGCGGCGCAGCACCCGGGGTGCTAGGAGCCTGGCTCAGTTCGGCGGACACCGATCAATGGTGCCACTCAACTGCAAGTTCAGTGCACAGGGGTGAGCAGGAAGACTGGGATTTGCCGATCGGTCTTCTTCTGGTAGTCGGCATAGTCCGGCCACGCCTCCACCGCCCGTTCCCACCAAGAGGCCTTCTCGTCGCCGAATACCTCGCGGGCCTCGTAGTCGCGGGTCACACTGCCGTCCTGCAATTCGACGCGCGGGTTTTTCGCGACGTTGTAGTACCAGACCGGGTTCTTCGGCGCCCCGCCCAGCGAGGCGACGATCGCGTACTCGCCGTTGTGCTCGACCCGCATCAGCGGGGTCTTGCGGAGCTTGCCGGTCTTGGCGCCGACGGTAGTCAGCAAGATGATGGGCTTGCCCTTCATATCCGCGGCTTCGCTTCCACCGGATTCGGCGTACTTGTCGGCTTGTTCTCGGGACCAATCCCAGGGGCTAGGAGCGTATTCACCTTCAAGTGGCATATCACCACCTTAAACGTGCCGCGAAGCGGATCCTCGGCGCCGCCTGGACCGACAACTGCTGCGGACTCGACTTCCCTGGCCGCTGACCATGCCCTTCCGATCGCGCAACCGCGCCGTGACGTCCGCCGTGTAGAGTCTGCGACGATTCCGATCATCCACGGTCGGACGGTACGGCGTAGAGCCGATGAAGCAGGTGCTCAAGCAATGCCCCAGCCGTACCGCGGACTGCCGCGCGCCCTCGCGCGAAGGCCACACGCCACCTCGGCCCTGTCCCGGTAGCAGTCGATGGCCATCACCGAAGTTCCTGAATACGCCCATCTGAGCTACGCGGATGTGGTCAAGCTCGCGGCGGAATTGGACACGATTCGTTGCGACATCGAACAGTCGCGCGGCGCCAAGGATCGCGAGTACATCCGGCGCGCGATCGCCTTCCAGCGCTGCCTCGAGGTCGCGGCGAGATTGACCATCCTCGCCAGCAAAACCAAGTCCGGCTGGGCTGTCGGAACCGTGGCGCTGGCTCTGGCCAAGTGTGTCGAGAACATGGAACTCGCCCACAACATCACCCACGGTCAGTGGGATTGGATGAACGACCCAGAAATCCATTCGGCGACCTGGGAATGGGACATGGTCGGTCCCTCGTCGCACTGGCGGTCCTCGCACAACCACCGACACCACATGTTCACCAACGTCATCGGCGTGGATGACGACCTCGGCTTCGGAGTCATGCGGGTCACCCGTGACCAGGAGTGGCGGCCAGGCAACCTGTTGCAGCCGTTGCGCGCAGTGCTGCTGGCGACCGCCTTCGAATGGGGTGTCGCAATGCACGGCCTGTACTCGGTGCAGGGTCGCGAGAACACAGAGGCCGCTAAATCAGCCCATACCAAGGCGATGATCCGCAAGATGGTCCGCCAAGCCGTCAAGGATTATGTTCTCTATCCTGCTTTGAGCCGCGGGCGGTGGCGCCGCGCGCTCGGAGCCAACGTGGTGGCGAACGGGCTTCGCAATGGGTGGGCCTACATCGTCATCGTCTGCGGGCACTTCGCCGACGGCGCCGAAAAGTTCACCGCGTCGGTGTTGGAGGACGAGACAAAACCGGACTGGTATCTGCGGCAGATGCTGGGTACCGCGAACTTCCGGGCGGGGCGGGTGCTGGCCTTCATGAGTGGACATCTCTGCTACCAGATCGAACATCACCTGTTCCCGGACCTGCCGAGCAATCGCCTACCCGAGATCGCCGAACGGGTCCGCGCGCTGTGCGTCACCTATGACTTGCCCTACACAACGGGTTCCTTCATTCGCAATTACCTACTCACGGTGCGCACCATCTGCAAATTGGCTCTGCCGGACCGGTTCCTTTCAGCTACCTCCGACGACGCACCAGAAACCGCCTCCGAAAACAAGTTCCGGAATGCCAAGAAACCACCGGAGCCATCGTTGGTGGGCGAGGATGTGCGACAAAGCGGATTGGCGACTGCCATTGTCACCCACCGGAATCGACGCAAGGCCGGCTGAGGTCAGGCCGGTTGGGCCGTCGATGGCCCCTGGGCTCATGAACCTCCGGGCCCGGCTCGCCGGCGTACAACTCCTCGATCTCGGCCGCGTACTTGGCCATGATCGGCCGCCGCTTGAGTTTCATCGTCAGCGTGATCTCGTCACCGCCGGGCTCCCACAACGTCGGCAGCACGCGGAAGCGCTTGATCTGCTCAACCCGCGACAGCTTGGCATTGCCCTCAGCCACGCCCGCGGCGATCTTGGCGATCACCTGCGGCTCGGCCGCCAAGGCCTCGGCTGAGGCGTCGGCGAGCCCGTGCTGGGCCGCATACGGGCCTACCGAGTCAGCATCGAAGACCAACAGCGCGGTGTTGTACGGTCGGCCGTCACCAATCGTCAGCATTGCGCCAACCATCGGACAGGCGGCCATCACGGTGTTCTCGATGTTGGCCGGTGACATGTTCTTTCCGGCCGCGTTGATGATCAACTCCTTCTTGCGGTCGACCACCCGCAGATAACCGTCGGCATTGACCTCGAGGATGTCGCCGGTGTGCAGCCAGCCGTCGGCGTCGATGGCTTCGGCGGTCTTCGCGGGCTCGCCACGATAGCCCTTCATCACCAGCGGTCCGCGCACCAGATACTCACCGTCCTCGGCGATCTTGGACTCCAGCCCGGGCAGCAGCTTGCCGACGGTGCCCAGGCGCGCCTCGGCTGGATGACACACGCTGGCAACGCAACTCAGCTCGGACATGCCCCACCCCTCGACGATCGGGATCCCGATCGCGTAGAAAAAGGCCAACGTCTCCTTCGGAATGGGCGCCGCACCCGACACCGCCCACCTGAGCTGGTCCAGTCCCAGCTTTTCCCGCAGCTTCGACAGCACCAGCTCATCTGCCTTCGCGTAATCCGCGGCTGCGTCGTCCGGCAGTGGCTCATCGGCGACGAGGGCCGCGGCACGTTTCGCCGCGAGCGACATGGCCCACTGCAGAGCGTGACGCTTGGCCTCGTCCGGCTCGTGGGTGACCGCGAATTCGATGGCCGCTTTGAGCTTTTCCCACACCCGGGGCACAGCACCCCAGATCGTCGGTCGCACGTCGGGCAGTGCAGCCGCAATCGCACGAGCGTCGGACACCACGGTTACCTGTATGCCGAACCACTGCTGGTTGTAGAGCCCCATCATGCGGTCGGCGATGTGGGCCGAAGGCAGATAGGACGTGATGCGATCACCGAATCGGACGTCGAGGACCGCGCCGAAGGCATGGGCTTCGAACAACAGATTGGTGTGGGTCATCTCCACCCCTTTGGGATTGCCCGTTGTCCCGGAGGTGTAGATGAGGGTGATCACGTCGTCGGGTTGCACCGAACGCCAGGTCGACTCGAAATCGAAATCTGCTGCGCCGGCGGCGTAGAGATCATCCAGCGAGAGCGTGCCTTCCGGCGACCCGTCGATGCAGACAATGTGCTGGAGCGCGGCGCCACTGGCCCGGATCCGGTCAACGTACTGCTGCTCGCAGATCACCACTTTGGTGCCTGCGTTGCCGAAAACGTAGGACAGTTGCTCGGCCGGCAGCGTGTTGTACACCGAGAACGACGTGGCACCGAGGTGCTGCGCGCCCACTTCCAGCGGATAGAACTCCATCCTGTTGGCCATCATCAGCGAGACCGTGTCGCCCCGGCGGACCCCAATGCCGGCCAACCCGGCCGCGACCCGCCGCACATCGGCCGCATACTGCCGCCAGGTCATCGTTTGGGTGCCGCCCGGGGTCCGCAGCGCGATCGCGTCCGGGTCGATCGCCGCGGTGCGCTGAAATGCCGCACACAGGGTCGTCGGCTGCTCGGAGGGGGATTTCGAATCGATCACCCAGCCGAGGCTAGTCCGGGAGTAGTTTGCCGGTATGGGAATTGCGATAACCGAGTTGACACCTGTCGAGCAGACCGCGTTCGTGACCCAGTACGCCCGCGCGCTCGACAGCCGTTGGCCCAGGCCGATACTCGGCGACGCACTGGCCGACGAAATCGTCGCCAACATCGACTACGACTTCCACGCTTTGGGCGTGCCGTCGGGCGCGGTACGCCAGACCGTGCTGCGCGCCAAGATGCTCGACGACCGAGCGCGGAACTTCATCTGTGACCATCCCGACGCCGTTATCGTCGACCTCGGCGCAGGCCTGAACACCGGCATGCACCGGGTCGCGCCGCCGGCCACGGTGGACTGGTACAGCGTCGATCTGCCGAACGTCATCGCGTTGCGCGATAAAGTGGTCCCGGCCGACGCCCATGCGCATTCGGTGGCGGCATCGCTGGCCGACGATGGTTGGGCTGATTCGATCCCGTCAGACCGGCCGACCATGCTGATCGCCGACGGCTTGCTGGCCTTTCTGCCCGAGCCGGTCATCATCAACCTGTTCCGCCATATTCCCGAGCACTTCCGCTCCGGCGAACTGGCTTTGAACGACTACGGACGGGTCGGCCGGCTCAGCGTCCTGGCGATGAAGGTTGGGTTCAGCGCCGTCGGAAACCAGTGGGCCTACCGGGGTTTCAACGATGCCCGGGTTCCGCAACGGTGGAGTCCGCGTCTGACGCTGGTGGAGGAGGCCAGCTTGGCCCACGCGCCGGAGATCGACCTGTATCCGGTTGCGGCCCGCGTATCGACCCGACTGATGGGGCTGACAAAAGCCGGCGCCCGCAAGGCGCGGATCTTGCGCTACCGCTTCTAAGAGCAGAGAGGTCAGCACAATGACGTCGACTTCTCCGACACTGATCACCGGCGCGAACGTGTGGGACGGGGTTTCGGCGCAGCCGGCGCCGCGGCAGGTGCTGGTCGTCGACGGCCGCATCCGGCAACTCGCCGATGCGATCGAGCCGCCGGCAGGCGCGTGTGTGGTGGATCTCTCCGGTCACACGCTGACGCCAGGGTTCATCGACTGCCATGTGCACGTGACCTTGAGGCCGCCTGTCGGGGTCTTGATGGCACTCGAATCCAGTGTGGCCAAGACGTTGAAGTCGCTGCCGGTCCTTCGAGCCCTGCTGATGAACGGGTTCACCACGGTGCGCGACTTGGGTTGCGCGGACGTCGACTATCCGACCATCGATCTGCGTGACGCGGTGGCCGACGGGATCGTCGTCGGCCCGCGGATGGTGGTGGCGCCGCACCTGATCTCCGCGCGCGGCGGGCACGGCGACTTCAGCGGGATGATCGCCGATGAATACCAAGGATGTTGCAGGCCACTGGAATTGACGGCGGCCGACGGCCGCGATGAGATCCGCACCCGGGTCAGGCAGGAGATCCGCGCCGGTGCCGACTGGATCAAGTTCGCCGCCACCGGCGGCTTCGCCTCACCGTCGGACGACCCTGGGCACGCCACCTACAGCCAGGAGGAGATGAACGTCATCGTGGCGACGGCCGCCGACCTCGAAATCCCCGTCACCCCACACAGTTACGGCGACGAAGGCATCCAGCGCGCGGTGCGCGCGGGGGTTCGCAGCATCGAACACGGGAATCTCGCGTCGCCCGAGACACTGTGCATGATGCAGGACACCGGGGTGTTCATGGTGCCCACCCAATACACCATCCTGTCGGGCGCCCGCCGCGACGAAGGAGACGCGTTGTGGGCCGCGATGCCGGAGCACTCGCGCCGCAAAATGCAGAAATACCGCGGTCCGCTGTTGGACGCAGCCGACAGGCTGGCCGCCAGCCAGGTCCGGATCGCGTTCGGGACCGACGCCGGAATGTTTCCGCACCAAGACAACTGGCGCGAATTCCCGATGATGGTGTCCACCGGGATCACCCCGCTGCGCGCCCTGCGCGCCGCCACCAGCGTCGCGGCCGACCTGCTGCACCTCGACGATCTCGGTGTGATCGCCAACGGCAAGATCGCCGATCTGATCGCCATGCCCGGCGATCCCTTCACCGACATCGAAGTCACCGGGCAGGTGGATTTTGTCATGAAGGAGGGTGTGGTCTACAAGCATCCGACTGATGCTTCCCCTCGAGAGTGAGGCTGGCCGCACTTTCGGTCGCGAGTGTGCGGCCAGCCGCACTTTCGACGCGCCGAGCTAGCTGCCCAGGCAACCGGGGCCGAGCAGAGCCTTGAGGTCGCCCATCAGCGCCGGGGACAGCGTCACCCGCAGTGATGCGTCCAACTCGAGCGTGGTGATCCGGTCCCCGCTGACCAGCCGCAGATGCACCTGCGACGTGCCGGGGTGTTGTGCCAGCACTTGTTTGAGCGCGCTGACCTTGTCGACGGTGCACTGCCGTGTCGGCAAGCTGACCGCCAGCGGCCGATTCGCCTGTGCATTGGAAAAGTCGGGCACCACAAGGTCGTTGGCGATCAGTGTGGTGCGGTCATCGCGGATGGCGACCTTGGCGGTGACGAGCACCACCGCGTCGTCGACGACGTCAGCGCCGAACGCGGAGTAGGTGTGCGGAAAGAACATCACTTCGATACCACCGGTGAGGTCTTCCAGTTGCGCTGACGCCCAGGGCATTCCGTTCTTGTTAACCCGCCGGTTCACCGACGCCAGAATGCCGCCCACCTTCACCATGGTGTCGTTGGGGATGTCGCCGTCGAGTACCGCTGGGATGGCGGTGTCGACCTGAGTCGCCAGCAGATGCGCCACCCCGTTGAGCGGATGTCCGGACACATACAAGCCCAGCATCTCGCGCTCCAGCGCAAGTTTGTGCTTGTCATCCCACTCCTCGTCGGGAACTCTGATGGTGAACACCGCGTCGGCGCCTGCACCCCCGTCGTTCGGGTCACCGCCGAACAGGTCGAACTGTCCCATCGCCTCGGCCTTCTTGGTGCCGAGCACCGATTCGACCGCGTCGGTGTGCACCAGAAACAGCCCTTTACGGGGGTGCTTGAGGGAATCGAACGCGCCGGCCTTGATCAGCGATTCGGTGACCTTCTTGTTGCACGCCGCGATGTCGACCTTGTTGAGGTAGTCGGAGAAGTCGGTGAACTTGCCCTTTTCGGTGCGGGTATTCAGCAGCGAGGCAACCACATTGGCGCCGACGTTACGCACCGCGCCAAGCCCGTAGCGGATATCGGTTCCGACCGAGGCGAAGTTCAACACGGACTCATTGACGTCCGGCGGCAGCACGGTGATGCCGAGTTTGCGGCAGTCCGCCAGATAGACGGCGGCCTTGTCTTTGTCGTCGCCCACCGAGGTGAGCAACCCGGCCATGTACTCAGCCGGATAGTTCGCCTTGAGGTAAGCCGTCCAGTACGACACCAAGCCGTAGCCGGCGGCATGCGACTTGTTGAACGCATAATCGGCGAACGGGAGGATGGTGTCCCACAACGCTTTGATCGCTTTGCCCGAGAACCCGTTGGCCTGCATGCCTTCTGAGAAGCCCTCGAACTCCTTTTCCAGAACTTCGCGCTTCTTCTTGCCCATGGCCTTGCGCAGAATGTCGGCTCGTGCCAGCGAGTAGCCTGCTACTTTCTGCGCGATGCGCATGATCTGCTCCTGATACACGATCAGGCCGTAGGTCTCGGCGAGGATCTCGCGCAGCGGTTCCTCGAGTTCGGGGTGAATGGGCTTGATCGCCTGCCGGTTGTTCTTACGGTCGGCGTAATCGTTGTGGGCGTTCATGCCCATCGGGCCGGGCCGGTAAAGCGCGATCACGGCGACGACGTCTTCGAATCCGGTTGGCTGCATACGGCGCAGCAAGTCGCGCATCGGCCCGCCGTCGAGCTGGAAGACCCCCAACGTCTCACCGCGACCCAGCAACTCGTAGGTGGCCTTGTCGTCCAGCGGCACGGATTCCAGGTCGAGGTCGATGCCCCGGTTGGCCTTGATGTTCTCGATCGCGTCGCCGATGATCGTCAGGTTTCGCAGCCCGAGGAAGTCCATCTTCAGCAGGCCGATCGCCTCGCACGACGGGTAGTCCCAACCGGTGATGATGGCACCGTCTTGCGGTCGCTTCCACAGCGGGATCGCCTCGGTCAGCGGCTCGCTGCTCATGATCACCGCGCAGGCGTGCACGCCCGCGTTACGGATCAGGCCTTCCAGACCCCGTGCGGTCTGGTAGATGGTCCGCACGTCGGGATCGGTGTCGATCAGGCCGCGGACCTCGGCGGCTTCCTTGTAGCGCTCGTGGCTGGGATCGGTGATACCCGACAGCGGGATGTCTTTGGCCATGATCGCCGGCGGTAGCGCCTTGGTGATCCGGTCAGCGATCGCGAAACCAGGCTGGCCGTAATGGATTCGCGCCGAGTCCTTGAGCGCCGCTTTGGTTTTGATGGTGCCGAAGGTGATGACCTGGGCGACGCGGTCATGTCCCCACTTATCGGCGGCGTAGCGCACCATTTCGCCGCGACGGCGGTCGTCGAAGTCGATGTCGATATCGGGCATCGACGCGCGTTCGGGGTTGAGGAACCGCTCGAACAGCAACCCGTGTTGGATCGGGTCGATGTCGGTGATCCCCAGCGCGTAGGCCACCAGCGAACCGGCGGCCGAGCCGCGGCCCGGACCGACCCGGATGTCGACGGACCGCGCGTAGTTGATCAGGTCGGCGACGATCAGGAAGTAGGACGGAAAACCCTTGTCGCAGATGACTTCGATTTCGTAACCGGCCCGCTCTGCGTAGCCGTCGGGGAGTGCGTCACCGAATCGCCGGCGCAGCCCTGCGTCCACCTCGTGGCGCAGCCAGGACGCCTGGTCGTGCCCGTCAGGCACCGGGAAGATCGGCATCCGGTCGCGTGGTGCCCACACGTCGGCATACGAGCTCACCCGCTCGGCGATCAGCAGCGTGCTGTCGCAGGCCTCGGCGACCTGGCCGTCCCAGATTGCTCGCATCTCGGCCGCGGACTTCAGGTAGTAGCCGTCGCCGTCGAACTTGAACCGGTTGGGATCCGACAGTGTCTTGCCGGTCTGCACACACAGCAGCGCCTCGTGGTTGTGCGCGGCATCGCGGGTGACGTAGTGGCAGTCGTTGGTGGCCAGCGGCGGGATGTTGAGCGTGCGCCCGATTTCGAGCAGCCCGTCGCGGACCCGGCGTTCGATGTCCAGCCCGTGGTCCATCAACTCCAGGAAGTAGTTCTCGGCGCCGAAGATCTCCCGCCACCTGGCGGCCGACTCGAGCGCTTCGCGGTGCTGGCCGAGCCGCAGCCGGGTCTGCACCTCTCCCGACGGGCAGCCCGTGGTGGCGATGATGCCGGCCGCGTGCTCGGCGATCAGCTCGGCGTCCATCCGCGACCACTTGCCCAGCTGACCCTCGAATGAAGCCCGCGAGGTCAGCTTGAACAGATTGCGCAGCCCGGTGGCGTTCTCGGCGACCATGGTCAGGTGGGTGTAAGAGCCACTGCCGGACACGTCGTCGCTCTTCTGCCCCGGGTCACCCCACAAGATGCGGCGGGTATCAAAACGGGTACCGGGAGCGACGTACGCCTCGACGCCGATGATCGGCTTGATCCCCACCGCCGTTGCCGCGTTGTAGAACTCGCTGGCGCCGAACATGTTGCCGTGGTCGGTCATCCCGATCGCCGACATCTCCAGCCGCTGCGCCTCGGCCAGCATCGGCGTGATCTTCGCGGCACCGTCCAACATCGAGTACTCGGTATGGTTATGCAGGTGCACGAAGGACGCGCGATGAGTGCTTGCGCGAAGAGCGGATGGATCGTTCATAGGGACGCCAGTCTATGGCCGCGCACCGACGAGTCCCCGGCGTGTCGGCGAGTGTGTCTTGCCGTCCTGCCGACTCACGAGCGCAGCGCGATGACGCCTGAGTCGGTGCCGGCACCGACGTCGGTCTGCATCTCGTGGCGCCCCCCACCCAGGTAGTCCAAGGCGTCGGCCGGCGCCTCGAAGGTTGATCCGGAGTCGGGCGTAGATATCCGTCGTCTGGGCTCATGCGGTGCGGGCGCCGGTGGCCGTGATGGCCACCAGTTCGCCCGCCCGACCAGTACGGCTATGGCGGGCACGGTGATGGTGCGCACCAGGAAGGTATCCAGCAAAAGCCCGGTCCCGATGATGAAACCTGCCTGCACCAAGGTGCTGATGCTGGCGAACAACATGCCGAACATCGAGGCGGCGAAAATGACACCCGCCGCGGTGATCACACCACCCGTCGAGCCCACCGTGCGGATGACCCCGGAGCGCACGCCGTACGGCGACTCATCCCGCAGTCTCGAAATGAGCAGCAAATTGTAGTCCGCGCCCATTGCGACCAACACGATGAACGTCAATCCCGGGATGCTCCAAGTCAATCCCTGCCCGAGGATGAACTGAAAGACGATGACGCCGACACCAAGTGCCGACAAGTATGAGATCACCACCGAAGCAATCAGGTACAGCGGCGCGACGACGGCGCGCAGTATCGCGACCAGAATCAGGAACACAATCAAAATGGTCATCACGATGATGAGTCGGATGTCCTGGCCGTAGTAGGCACGCGTGTCCCGCAGCATCGCGGTGACTCCCGATGCCGATATCGAGGCATTCGCCAGCGTGGCGTCCGGGTGAGTCCCCCGAGCGGCATCGACGATCACATGAATCTGATTCATGGCATCGGTGCCGAAGGGGTTGAGTTTGGTTTGCACCAGATACCGCGCCGTGTGCCCATCCGGCGAGATGAAAGCCGTCAGCGCGTTGTTCAATCCTCCCGCAATATGTCCGGTTTGGTTGATCAGCGCCTTCACCCCGTCGATCAGTTGCCGAATCGCCTGCGAGAAGGTGTGCGCATCTTGTGGACCGGCCGCGCGGTCCTTCGCGTCGCCAGGACCGTCGATGCCCATTGCCCGCAGGTCGTCGGCGGCGCGGTCGAGTACTTGGCGCGCACTGCGCGCCGCCGCCTCGATCGTGGTCGCCTCTGGCAGGGCCTGTAGCTGTTCAGCGAAATCAGAGAGCTTCTGAAGTGCTCCACCGTCGCTCGTGGTGGTGGCAACGACGTCCAGCACGGTCACCGGCGCGGCGTTGACGGTGTTGGCGATCTCTGCGACGTCGACGGACATGGCGAAGCCGAGTCCACGCACGGTGCTGACGAACATTGCGGCGTCGTCTTCCCCGCCCGGCGCGCCTTGTTGGCCATCGTCGGGGGATTCGTTCTCCATGTTGGCGAGTTGGTACAGCATGGCGGCCACGCTGGGGAAACCGTCAGCTCCCCCACCGCCTGATTCGGCGAAAGTGTCGGGGGCACCACCGAAACCCTTGGATGGGCCGTTTGCTGCGCCGCCAACCGCAGATGTCTCGTCGGTCGGTTTTTCGGTGGCTGGCGGGGCAGCTCGGATCGAGGCGATATCCGGCAGTTGGCTCACCCGCTGTTCCATCTGCTTCAGGTCAACGAGGGCTGCAGGTTTCCGCAAGTCGTTTGGCGATTGGACGACGAGATACTCAGGAATGGTGGCGTTCAACGGAAAATGTCGGCCCAGGGTGGCATATCCGACAGCGCTCTCGACGGATTTCGGAAGTGTTTTGCTGTCGTCGTAGTTGTAGCGGGCAAACATCGCGCAGCCGGCCAGAATGATCAGCACTGTGAGACTGGCGACCAGGTGAGTTGCCGGCCGGCGCACAATGCGGATTCCCGAGCGCCGCCATAACCGGGCGGTGAGGTCGCGGCGTGGCCTGATCCACCCGCGAGCTCCGGTGAGGACGAGCAGAGCGGGGAGGAAAGTCACTGCGGCCAGCAGCGCGACCGCAATTGAAATCGCCAACGCCGGACCGACTGTTTTGAAGGCGCCGAGGTGGGTGAAGGACATCCCGAGAAAGGTGATTGACACCGTGGCCGCGGACCCGGCGATCACCTTGCCGATAGATGTCAACGCCTTGATGACCGCTTGGTCCGAAGCTACGCCGAGCCGCAGATAGTCGTGGTAGCGGCTGATGAGAAAGACGGCGTAATCGATGCCCGCGCCCGCCATCATCGTCGTCATCAACGTGATCGTCTGGCTGGTGACGCCCAAACCAAGTTCAGAGATGCCAGCCACAATGGCCTGCGCCGTCACCACCGATATGCCGATCGTGATCAACGGCAACATCATGGTCACCGGATTTCGATAAATGACGAACAGGATGATCAGGACCATCAGCACGACGGCGGTCTCGATCACGTGCATATCGCGGATACCGATGTACATGAGGTCGTCGCCGGTGGCCGCGGGGCCGGTCAGGTTTGCCATCAGCGTGGACCCCGCCACCGATTGCTTGACGATGTCGGCGACCCGGCCGTAGGCCGCGTGCAACTCCGGTGATCCCACTGCGCCGGTGAGCACCATCGGCAGATACCAGGCTTGGTGATCCTTGCTGGTCATGGCATCGCGCAGCGCCGGTGTGCTGATGAAATCCTGCAGCATCACGATGTCTCGGGTGTCCTGCCGCAGCCGGTTGGCCAGTTCGCGGTAGGTGGCCTCATCGCTGCGGTCCAACCCGGTCTCGTCGGTGAGAACGACCAACAGAACGTTCTCATTCTCGGACCCCGATTGGTGAAAAGCCTCGGATATCTGTCGGGTCGTGTTCAGGACGGGAGCGTCGGACGGCAGGATAGCGACCGGCCGCTTGCTGGCCATCTCGGTCAGCGGTGGAAATGTCACCGACAGGACGGCGGCGAGCGCGACCCAGAACCCGATGACGACCCACGGCCATCGCAGCACAAAAGTGCCTACCCGACCGAAGACACCCTTAGCTTCGGTCGCGGTGACCGCCTCAACCCCCCGCAACATCCGGCCAGGCTACCGGCAATTTGCTGGAACCGTAGAATCTTGGGCCCCAGTGGGTCGGCAACCCCATTACCTAGCCACCACCTAGCCGCGCAGCTTCCGGCCGATCCGCAGAGCGGGCAGCAGCACACTGCGCGGCGTGAACCGGCCGCCCAGGCTGGCCACCTTCGGCACCACCCCCGGCACCACGCTGCGCTTGCCGTCGAGCATTCCGGCGATCGCAGCTTCAGCGACGTCGTGCGGCGAGACTTGCGCGAAGCCGATGTTCACGTGTTCGGCGTCGGCGATCTGTGCCCACTCGGTCGGCACCGGACCCGGACACAAGACCGTGCACGAGACCCCGGTTCCGTGCAGCCCCTCGTGGACGGCTTCGGAGAAGGTCTGGACGAAGGCCTTGGTGGCCGAGTAGACCGCCATACCCGGCAGCGGCTGGAATGCCGCGATGGAGGCGATATTGAGCACCGCTCCGGCGCCGCGATCGACCATGCCGGACAGCGCGGCATGGGTGAGCTCCATCAGCGCCAGCGCATTGAGCGTGACTTGTTCGCTTTCACGCTCGACCGGCAACGTGTGGAACACCCCGCTGGTCCCGAAGCCGGCGCTGTTGCACAAACCGGCTATCGGTTCGCTGCGCAGCCGCTCCGCCAGTTGCGCTCGGGCCTTGGCGTCGCCCAGATCCAGCGGCATGACGTCGACGTCCACCGAGTACTGCGAGCGCAGCTCACCGGCGAGGTCGTCGAGGCGTTCCCGACGACGGGCGACCAGCACCAGCGGGTAGCCGCGCCGGGCCAGACCGCGGGCCAGCTCGGTGCCGATGCCTGAGGAGGCGCCGGTGATGACGATCGTTGCCTGGCTGCTTGGTTTCGGAAGACTCATGATGTCCTTACCAGTGGATTCCGCGGGTGGCCCGTACGAACGCTTCGCTTCGAGCATCGAATTCCGTTGGTGGGCTGTCGGATTCGTCTCCCTTAGCCGCCGACGAGTCGCCGAACATGCTGAACGCGCGGTTGCGCACCCGGTCCATCACGGCCGGGTTGACGGCGTCGGCGACGGCGGCGAACTGCCCGAACGGGGAGCTGGCGCGCCGGGGTCGATGCACGATCGCATCGGTGATCACGCCGGCCGCCTGGTCAGGGGTGAGCGCCGGGAACTTGTCGTACATCTTGGTCGGGCTGATCATCGGCGTGCGCACCAGCGCCATGTGCACGGTGGTGAATTTGACGTCGTCGTTCACCACCTCGGCCTGCAGCGCATCGCAGAGGCTGTCCAGTGCCGCCTTGCTGGCGATGTAGGCGCCGAAGCGCGGTGCGCGGGTCTGCACGCCGACCGACGAGACGTTGATGATCTGGCCGAAACCACGCTCCCGCATGCCGGGAATGAACTTGAGGATGAGTTGAACTGCGCCCAGGTAATTCAGTTGCATCGTCCGCTGGTAGTCGTGGATCCGGTCGTAGGACAGTTCCAGCGAGCGCCGAATTGACCGTCCGGCGTTATTGATCAGGATGTCGACGCCGCCGAGATCGGCGAGCACCTTGTCCGCCATCGCGGCGATGGCATCCATGTCGGCAAGGTCGCAGGGGTACACGTGGGCGGTGCCGCCACTGCTGCGGATGTCGTCGGCGACCTTTTCCAGCTTCTCCGGGGTGCGCGCGACCAGCACCACCTCACCGCCGGCCTCGGCGATCTTCTTTGCCGCCGCCTCACCGATCCCCGACGACCCGCCCGTGATCAGCACGATCGTGCCGTCGACCGCGTCCTCCAGGGTGCGTCCCTGCACAGCATCGAGCAGATTGCGAAGGTAGAACGGTCGATACCGGCCCGCCGAATTCGGGGTGTTGACGAGGTTGGACACTGCGGCGATTGGCTTTTCGACGAGGCTGGTCAGGTCACCCAGATTCATAGATATCGCGCTCCCCCTGGTTTCTGGCGTGGACTCCCCACAGAGTCTCCTACAACGGTGCGAACTTCTGGTGATTCTGTGGCAATCGGCTTGTTACGCCGGGTAATCGCTCGGTGATAGCGCTCTAACTACCGGGCAACGGCCGGATGGTCCGCTATGAGCATGCGAATGCTCTCACTTCTGCGCAGGCCAAAGACCGACAGCATCTACCACCGGATCGGCGGCTACCGAGCCCTCGAAGTCGTCGTCGAGGACTTCTACTGCCGAGTGCTTGACGACGACCACTTGGCGGGCTTTTTCGCCGGAACCAACATGAACCGGCTGAAAGGCAAGCAGGTCGAATTCTTCGCCGCGGCGCTCGGCGGGCCGGAACCCTACACCGGCGCGTCGATGAAGCAAGTCCATCAGGGTCGCGGGATCACCGTGCATCACTTCAACCTGGTGGCCGGGCACTTGACGGATTCACTGTGCGCAGCCGGCGTGCCGGAAACGACGATCGCCGAAATCCTGGGTGCCATCGCACCGCTGGCTGCCGACATCGCACCAGATCACGCGACGGCCGACGTCTGATCACCCCTCATGCTTCGCCGGGCGTGCTTCGGCTGCGAATTCTCTCGGCCAAGGTCTCGCGTCGACGGCACGCTCGGCGAACCGCAGCGTCACAGCGCGGCCAGCCGTGCACGCAGGTATTCGGCCACCGGAGGGTCGGTGGTCAGCGCGATAGCCTGCTGGTAAGCCGCCGCGGCGGCGGCCGGGTTCCCGGCGCGGGCCAGTAAGTGTGCACGCGTTGTCAAGGCCGGCTGGAACTGGTGCACCGCCGGGTCGGTGATCGCGTCCAGCGCCTGCAAACCGGCGTCGGGACCGTCGATCTCGGCATCGACGGCGGCCAGCGCGACCGCTCCTCCCAACGACGGCGCGACCCGAAGCAGAGCACGATGCAGGCGGCGCAGTGCCGGCCAGTCCACCGGTCTGCTGCAGTGCGCCGACTGGATCGCCGCCTCGTACTGGTAGCGGTCCGGCCGGCCGAAGCCGTGGGCGCGACGCAGCAGGGCCTCGCCGCGGGCGATCAACGCCGAATCCCACAGTGCCCGGTCCTGTTCGTCCAACGGCACGAATGCGCCATCGCCGGTGCGCCTGGCCGCTCGACGTGACTCCGACAAGCAGACCAACGCCGCCAGACCCAGCGCCTCGGGTTCGTCGGGCAGCAGCTCGACGAGCACCAGCGCCAGATGGAGCGCTTCGGCGGACAACGCTTCCCGCACGGCACCCGCCGCCTGCCAGTCGATCGCGTAGGCGCCGTAGACCGCCTCCAAGACAGCGGGTAACCGCTCGTCGAGGCCGGCGCGACCCGGCAGGACGAAGGGGATTCGCGCGTCGCGGATGCGGCGTTTGGCGCGTACCAGTCGTTGTGCCATCGTCGTTGCGGGCACCGCGAACGCCTCCGCGATCGCCGCGGCGTCGACGCCGAGCACGGTCTGCAGCATCAACGGGGTGCGGCAGTTGGCGGCGATCGCCGGGTGAGCGCAAACCAGCATCAGCTCCAAACGCCGGTCGGGAAACGCGTCATTATCGAATTCAGTTGTATCGCATGAAATTTCGGATAACGGGTCGGCCATCCGGTAGGCGTGCGACTTCCAGTGGTCACGCAGCCGGTTGCGGGCCACGGTGAGCACCCAGCCTTCCGGGTTGGCGGGGATTCCCTCAATCGGCCAGCGGGTCAGGGCACGTTCCAGCGCGTCAGCGATGGCGTCCTCGGCGGCGGCGATGTCGCCGTTGCGCGCGGCGAGCACCGCGAGCAGTCGGCCGTAGCTGGTGCGAACCAACTCGGCGACCCGACCGTGGGCCTCACTCAGGGCTGTACCAGCCTTTCCCGCTGGCGTAGCTGACCGCGACGGGACGGATCTCGACGGAGCCCCAGGCGGCGGCCGGGCAGCGCTTGGCCCACGCCAACGCGGCGTCCAAGTCGGGCACCTCGATGACGAAAATGCCGCCCAGGCGTTCTTTGGTGTCGGCGAACGGGCCGTCCTGAACTATGGGAGCGCCGCTGCGCGCGGTGAACGTGGTCGAGGCGACGGCCGATTGCAGCACCTGGGTGCCGATCAGCACGCCCGCCCCGTCGAGGTCGTCGGCGTAGCGGGCGAATGCTGCGCGCGCGGGGGCCATGTCCTCCTCGGTCAGGCCGAGCTCGGGGCCCTCCTGATAGTGCATGAGCAGGCAGTACTGCATGGTGGTGTCCTTTCCGGGTCGATGATGTCACCTGTATGACGATCCAGACCCGGCCCGATCGACAATGCATCCATGACCCGAACATTCGAGGATTTGGTGACCGAGGCCGCGGCCGCTCCGGTCGACGGCTGGGATTTCTCGTGGCTGGACGGCCGCGCCACCGAACAGCGCCCCTCGTGGGGCTATCAGCGACAAATGAGCCAGCGGCTGGCCACCGCGTCGGCCGCTCTGGACATCGACACCGGCGGCGGCGAAGTCTTGGCCGGGGCGGAGAAGTTCCCGCCGACGATGGCCGCGGTCGAATCATGGCCGCCCAACGCGGCGCTGGCCACCAAGCTGCTGCACCCGCTCGGCGTCGTGGTGGTGACGATCGGCGACGAACCGGCGCTGCCGTTCGCCGACGAGGCGTTCGACCTGGTGATCAGCCGGCTACCAGTTTCAGTGCGGTGGAACGAGATCGCTCGGGTGCTGCGTCCGGGTGGAACCTACTTTGCCCAGCAGATCGGGCCCGCGACGATGTCCGAGCTGGTCGAATACTTCGTCGGACCGCAACCCGAGAAGTGGGCCGAGCTTCACCCCGATATCCAGAGCGCTCAGGCACACTCGGCCGGGCTGCAGGTCGTGGATCTGCGCATGGAGCGGCTGCGCGCCGAGTTCTTCGACATCGGCGCCGTTATCTACTTTCTCCGCAAGGTCATCTGGACTGTGCCCGATTTCACCGTCGACCGCTATCGTGAGCGGCTGCGCGATTTGCACGAACGGATCGCTCGCGACGGACCCTTCGTCGCGTCCGCATGCCGGGTTCTCGTCGAGGCCCGGAAGCCGCAGTCTTGAATTCATGCAACGATCAGCAGCATGAGCATGGCGACGATGGGCCTGGTCGGGGTGGCTGCGGGCGCGTCGACCGCGGGCATCCTGGGCGTTGTGAGGTTGATGGCCGACACCTGGTTTCCGTGGGTCGCGGCGAACTCTGAGCACCGACACCAGATGATCGCCAACGTGCACTCGCAGCGGGCCGAAACGGTCAAGCAGTGGCGGGCAGGCTTGGCGGACGCCCGGGATACCTACCGCCGATGGGCTACCGGGCCGCGCGACGATGATGCGCCCAACGTCGTCGGCGACGAGTGGTTCGAGGGCTTGCGGCCGCATCTGCCCACCACCGGCGAAGCCGCGAAATATCGCGCTGCCCACGAAATCAGCTGCGACAACCCGACAGTCGCGCTGCGGTCGCTTGAGATCGGCCGAGTGGAACGGCAGTGGACAGAGGAAGCCAAAAGCTATCCGCGACGGGCGCGAAACTAACCTTCGGCCCGCAGCACGTCCAGGGCGTGCTGTAGATCCGGCGGGTAGGGGCTGACAATCTCCATCTGCCGTCCATCGGCGGGATGCGTGAACGCCAGCGACCGGGCGTGCAGCCATTGACGTTCCAGCCCAAGCTTTTTCGCCAGTTTCGGGTTGGCGCCGTAGGTCAAGTCACCGCAGCAGGGGTGATGCAACGCGGCGAAGTGCACCCGAATCTGGTGCGTGCGGCCGGTTTCCAGGTGTACGTCGAGCAGACTCGCGGCGGCGAAGGCTTCGATGGTGTCGTAGTGCGTGAGGCTGTGGCGGCCATTGGCGGTGACGGCGAACTTCCAATCATGGCCGCGGTGGCGGCCGATCGGCGCGTCGATCGTGCCACTGGACGGATCCGGGTGTCCTTGCACCAGCGCGTGGTAGCGCTTGTCGACTGTGCGCTGCTTGAACGCACGCTTGAGCAGCGTGTAGGCCCGCTCGGAGATCGCGACCACCATGACGCCGGAGGTGCCGACGTCGAGGCGATGCACAATGCCCTGCCTTTCGTGCACCCCGGAGGTGGTGATCCGGTAGCCGGCCGCGGCCAACCCGCCGAGCACCGTCGGCCCCGTCCAGCCGACCGACGCGTGCGCAGCCACCCCGGCCGGTTTGTCGACTGCCACGATGTCGTCGTCGGAGTACAGAATCGTCATGCCCTCGATCTCGACGGGCGTGTTTTCCAACGGCGCCGGCGGTTCAGGCAACCGCACCTGCAGCCAAGCCCCCGCGGCCAGGCGATCCGATTTGCCGGCCGGCACACCGTCTAGCTCGACGCCGCCGTCTTCGGCCAGCGCCGCGGCCGCGGTGCGCGATAAACCCAGTAGCCGGGACAGCCCGGCGTCGACACGCATACCCGCCAGGCCCTCCGGCACCGGCATCGATCGATCAGTCATTACCGTTGGTCGACCGCGGGCTGGCCAACGCTGCCGTCCTGCGGCTCATCACCGTCGACAGCGTCGGCAGGCTCCTGCGGCCGGTCGGTGCCCCCGGGGAAATCGGCGACATCGAGCCCGTCATCCAACTTCCGGCGGCCGACGGTGTCGAAGTCGAAGCCCAACGCCGACAGGGTCACCAGCAGGATCGCCCCGCCGACGACCGACGGGTCGGCCACGTTGAACACCGGCCACCAGCCGATCGACAAGAAGTCCACGACATGTCCCTGAAGTGGTCCCGGCGAACGGAAGAACCGGTCGACCAGGTTTCCCATCGCACCGCCTAGGATCATCCCGAGGCCGACGGCCCACCACGGCGACACCAGCCGCCGTCCCATCCAAAAAATCCCGGCCACGACGCCGGTTGCGATCAACGTCAACATCCAGGTGTAGCCGGTCGCCATCGAAAACGCGGCGCCGGAGTTGCGGACCAGCGTCCAGGTGACGGTGTCACCGATGATCGGCACCGGCTGGCCTGGAGTGAGCAGTTTGACTGCCAGCACCTTGGTGGCGATGTCCAGCGCCAGCACGACCGCGGCGACCGACAGGAGCAGGCGCAGCCGCCGGCGCGGCGCGGGAGCTTCGGCTTCCCCTGCCGTCGGGGCCTCGGTCACCGGCTCAGCCGATCGCCGTGGTTCGTCAGTCACTGCTCCATCATCCACTAGGTGATCTGGGGCCGACCCGCCGCGCCCGGCTCCGGTGGGCGATGCGGGATGATTCCTGCCATGAGCCGCCTCACCGTCATCGCCACCGGTGGGACGATCGCCAGCAGCACCGCCGCTGACGGGGTTCGGCGGCCGACGCGCCGCGGCGCGGAGCTGACCGCCGGGTTGGACGTCGATGTCGTCGACGTCCTTGCCAAAGACAGCTCGCAGCTGACCCCGGCCGACTGGGATGTGATCGGCGCCGCAGCCCGGGCCGCGGTGGCTCGCGGGGCCGATGGCGTAGTCGTCACGCACGGCACCGACACCCTCGAGGAGACGGCGCTGTGGCTGGATCTCACCTATGCGGGCGCGGTTCCCCTGGTGATCACCGGCGCGCTGCGCAGCGCCGACGCACCCGACGCCGACGGCCCGGCGAATCTGCGCGACGCCCTGTCGGTGGCGTCCAGCCCATCGGCCCGCGACCTCGGCGTGCTGGTCTGCTTCGGCAGCCGGGTGTTGCAGCCGTCGGGCCTGCACAAGGTGGCGACGCCAGACGCTTTCGCCGGGGAGCTGCTCGGCAGCGTCGACGGCGGGGTGATGCTGGCACGGCGCAAGCCTCGCCCCTACCTTGGCGAGCTGAGCGCGGCGAACGCCCCACGGGTCGACATCGTCGCGGCATATCCCGGCGGTGATTCAGTGGCGATGGACGCCTGCGTGGCCGCCGGTGCCCGCGGCATCGTGGTGGAAGCGCTCGGTTCGGGCAACGCCGGCGATGCGGTGATCGACGGAGTGCGGCGGCATTGCCGCGCCGGAGTCGTGGTCGCGGTCTCCACCCGGGTCGTGGGCGGTCGGGTCAGCGCGGGATCTGGTCCCGGCCACGACCTGGTCGAGGCGGGCGCGGTGATGATCTCGCGGCTGCCCTCGAGTCAGGCGCGGGTGCTGGTGATGGCGGCGCTGGCGGCCCAGTTACCGCTGGGCGATGTCATCGACCGCCTGCGCTGAAGCGTTCTCGGCCATCGCGGCGACGTAGTCGGGCCAGTCGAGGCTGTCGACCGGATTGGCCGGCAGGATTTCGCCGGTGTCGGATTGAAAGGTCCGGGCCGGCCCCGGACCCGAGCTACGGGTTTCGAACCGGACCGTGACCACGCCGTGGCCCGCACCCTGCACCCAGCCGTGGCCCAGCTCGTGGTGGCTGACGTCATCGCCGACTCGCCACGGCGAGGCCTCGGGACTCGGCCCGAACATGGCCGCGGCTGCTGTCTCGACGGAATGGTGCGACTCGGGCTCAGACAATTCCAAGTCCGGAAACAACGATTCCTGGCGCGCGTCGCTCAAACCCGAAAATCCCACGCCGAGAAGGCGAATCGGTCCGATCTCGTGGGGATCGAGCAGCAACCGGCGGGCCATCGCGATCAGCGCGGCGGCCTCGGTGGTGGCGTACGGCAGGGTGGCCGAGCGAGTCAGCGTGCTCATGTCCGATTTCTTCAGCTTGACCGTGACCGTGCGGGCGCCGCGGCCGTCGCGGCACAGCCGTTGATGGGCATGCTCGGCGATAGGACCGACCGCCTCGCGCAACTCATCGAGCGTGGTCAAGTCTGCGGCGAAGGTGGATTCCGCGCTGATCTGCTTGGCTTCGGCCCGCTCGGCAACCGGGCGGTCGTCGATCCCGCGGGCCAACCGGTGCAGCGCGGGTCCGATCGTCGCACCCAGGATGCTGGCCACCTCGGCTTCATTCAGCGCGGCCAACTGCCCGATCGAATCGATGCCCAGCCGATGCAGCTTCTCCTCGGCCACCGGCCCGATCCCCCAGAGTCTGCGCACCGGAAGGCCACCCAGCAGTACCGTCTCCTCGGCGCGCCGGATCACCCGGATCCCGTCAGGCTTGGCCATACCCGACGCGATCTTGGCGATCTGCTTGCCCGAGCCGGCACCGACCGAAGCGATGAGGCCCGTCTCCTCGCGCACCCGCCGCCGCAGCTGCTCGCAGAAGTGGTCAACCTCGGTCGCCGCAGCGCCGGCCAGCTCCGCCGGCTCGCCGAACGCCTCGTCGAAGGACAGCTGTTCGACGACGGGCATCACTGCGCGCACGGTGTCGAAGACACGGCGGCTGGCGACCCCGTAGACCACGCCGCGCGGCGGCAACACCACCGCAGTCACACCGATCAATCGGCGCGCCTGGTGCATCGGCATGGCCGACCGGGCCCCGAACACCCGTGATTCGTAGCTCGCCCCGGCCACCACGCCGCGTCCGCCCAGCCCACCGACCAGCACCGGGCGGCCCCGCAAGGTGGGCCGGGTGAGCTGCTCGACGGACGCGAAGAACGCATCCATGTCGAGGTGCAGCACCCAACGGGAGTCCACAGCTGTCGATGCTATTGCGCTAGCGTCTGGTTTCATGGCGATGAACCTCTGCCACCGCATGTGCTGTAGTTCCGAGCGCTATTTCAAGGTTGTCGAAGACGCGTTGTTGCCGTGGGTCCTCGGCGACCTCGACCTGGGTGAGCACGTGCTGGAGATCGGGCCAGGCTACGGCGCCCACATCCGGGTGCTGATCGACAAGGCGCCGCACTACACCGCGGTCGAGATCGACGGGTCGATGGCGAAGCGGCTGAAGGGCAAGTACGGCGACCGGGCCCGGATCATCCACGGCGACGGCACCAACACCGGACTGCCGTCCGGGGAGTTCAGCTCGGTGGTGTGCTTCACGATGCTGCACCATGTTCCCACGCCGCAGCTGCAGGACCGGCTGTTCGCCGAGGCGTTTCGCGTGCTGCGGCCCGGCGGCGTGTTCGCCGGCAGCGACAGTGCGGCATCAACCCTGTTCTCTATCCTGCATTTTCGCGATACCTGCAATCCCGTCTCGCCGGATACCTTGCCGGACCGGTTGCGCGCGGCGGGTTTTGACGATGTGCATGTCGGGGCCAATAGCCGCCGGCTGCGCTGGCGCGCAACCAAGCCGTAACCCGCCGCGAGATCGCCGGTAGCGCAGGATTTAACGCTGTTCTGCACGCTAGCGTCGATATCGGCGTGAGTTACGCCTTGGTCAGTGACACCCGCACACCGTCACCGATTTCCGCAGCCCCGTCGGTCGGTTCACCGAACTCGAAACTGGTGGCCAGGATTTCCCCGGCGATCAGATCGCGATGTGTGCTGGCCCAATCGGCCCGCTCCTGCGGCACCGACATCACCACGCTGATCCGGTCGGAGACGTCCAGCCCGGTCGATTTCCGCAGCTCCTGCAGTTCACGGATGCGGTCCTTGGCCCAACCCTCGGCCTCGAGCTCGGGTGTCACGGTGGCGTCCAGCACCACCAGCCCGGACCCGCCGGGCAGCGGAGCGGTGTACTCGGGATCGGCAGCCACCAGCCGCGAGCTGTACTCGTCGGGCCGCAGCACCGCCGGCCCCGCAGTCAGTGTGCCGTCGGCGTTGACAACGCCCTCGCCGGCCTTGACCGCTTTGATCGCCGCCTGCACATCCTTGCCCAATCGCGGGCCGGCAACCCGGGCGTTGACAGTCAGCTCGAAACGCCCGTAGGTGTCGATGTCCGCGGTGAGTTCGACCTTCTTGACATTGAGCTCGTCGGCGATCAGATCCGTGAACGGTTCGAGGCGCTGCGGATTGTCCACGGCCACCGTGAGTTTCTGCAGCGGCAGCCGCACCCGTAGCTTCTTTGCCTTGCGCAGCGACGAGGCCACCGAACACACCTCGCGCACCTGATCCATCGCGGCGACCAGCCCGGCGTCGGCAGGCAGCACCTCGGCCTGCGGCCAATCGGTCAGGTGCACCGAACGCTCGCCGGTGATTCCGCGCCAGATGATCTCGGTAGTCAATGGCAGCAGCGGGGCGGCCAGCCGCGCGGTCACCTCGAGTACGGTGTGCAAGGTGTCGATTGCGTCAACGTCCTCTTCCCAGAACCGCGAGCGAGACCGTCGCACATACCAATTCGTCAGCGCCTCGGTGAACTGACGCAGCTGCTCACACGCCCCGGAGATGTCGCAGACATCCATCCCGGTGGTCAGCTCGTTGCGCAGCGCCGCCAGTTTGGCCAGGATGTAGCGATCCAGCACGTGCGGTGAATTAGCGCGCCAGGTACCGACTTTCGGCGCGTAGAGGGCCAAGAAGCTGTAGGCATTCCAGAACGGCAGCAGCACCTGGCGCACGCCGTCGCGGATACCCTGTTCGGTGACGATCAAGTTCCCACCGCGCAGTATGGGTGAGGCCATCAAGAACCAGCGCATGGCGTCGGACCCGTCACGGTCGAACACCTCGCTGACGTCGGGATAGTTGCGCAGCGATTTGCTCATTTTCTGCCCGTCGCTGCCCAACACAATTCCATGCGCCACACAGGTTTTGAACGCAGGCCGGTCGAACAGCGCGGTGGCCAGTACGTGCAGCGTGTAGAACCAGCCGCGGGTCTGCCCGATGTACTCGACGATGAAGTCGCCCGGATAGTGCGTCTCGAACCAGTCGCGGTTCTCAAACGGGTAGTGCACCTGCGCGTAGGGCATCGATCCGGAGTCGAACCACACGTCGAAAACATCGGCGATGCGCCGCATTGTCGACCGCCCGGTGGGGTCGTCGGGGTTGGGCCGGGTGAGCTCGTCGATGTAGGGCCGGTGCAAGTTGTCCGGCCGCACCCCGAAGTCACGCTCCAGCTCGTCGAGGCTGCCGTAGACGTCGACCCGTGGATAGGCCGGGTCGTCGGAGAGCCACACCGGAATTGGCGTACCCCAGTATCGGTTTCGCGAGATCGACCAGTCGCGGGCGCCCTGCAGCCACTTGCCGAACTGACCGTCCTTGACGTGCTCGGGATACCAGGTGATCTGCTGGTTGAGTTCGACCATCCGGTCGCGGAACTCGGTCACTTTGACGAACCACGACGACACCGCGCGGTAGATCAGCGGATTACGGCAACGCCAGCAGTGCGGGTACGGGTGCTCATAGGTCTCGTGGCGGATCAGCACCGCACCGTTGGCGGCTGCCGGGCCGGTGTGGCTTTTCAGGTCACGGATGATCTGCGAGTTGGCGTCGAAGACATGCTGACCCTGGTAGTCGGCGACCGTGGCGTCGAAACGGCCCCTGGCGTCGACGGGCGTCACCGGCACGATGCCGGCTTTGTCCGCGGTCTCCTTGTCGTCCTCGCCGTAGGCGGGGGCCAGATGCACAATGCCGGTGCCGTCCTCGGTGGTCACAAACTCGGCGCCGAGCACCTGAAAAGCGTTGGGCGAGTCCATAAAATACGGGAACGGCGGCAGGTAACGAAGGCCTACCAGATCACTGCCGCGGTAGGTGCCGAGCACCTCGGGCTCATCGCCCAGTTCTCGAGCATAGGCGGCCAGCCGCGCCTCGGCCAGAACCAGGCGGTGCTCCCCCGCGCGCACCTGCACGTAGGTCACGTCGGGGTTGACGGCGACCGCCTGGTTCGACGGCAGGGTCCACGGTGTCGTCGTCCACACCAGCAGGTGCGCGCCGGCGAGTTCTTCTGCATCGCTCTCGGCGATGCAGAACCCGACGGTGATCGCCGGGTCCTGCCGGCTCTGGTAGACGTCGTCGTCCATCCGCAGCTCGTGATTGGACAGCGGGGTCTCGTCACGCCAGCAGTACGGCAGCACCCGGTAGCCCTCGTAGGCTAAACCCTTGTCCCACAGTTGTTTGAACGCCCAGATCACCGATTCCATGTAGGCCAGGTCGAGCGTCTTGTAGTCGTTGTCGAAGTCGACCCAGCGGGCCTGACGGGTCACATAGGCCTGCCATTCGTCGGTGTAGCGCAACACCGATTCACGGCAGGCTTCGTTGAACGCGGCGACGCCCATCACGTCGATCTGGGATTTGTCGGTGATGCCGAGCTGCCGCTCGACCTCGAGTTCGGCCGGCAGCCCGTGGGTGTCCCAGCCGAAGCGCCGGTCCACCTTGAAGCCGCGCATCGTGCGATACCGCGGCACGATGTCTTTGACGTAGCCGGTGAGCAGATGCCCGTAGTGCGGCAGGCCGTTGGCGAACGGTGGTCCGTCGTAAAACACGTATTCCGGCGCGTCGGCGCGCCGCGCGATCGTAGCCCGGAACGTGTCGTCGCTCGCCCAGTAGTCGAGGACCTCGAGCTCCAGTGCCGGCAAGTCGGGTGCACCACCGGCCAGCTTGGGATAGGCGTTCTCGGTCACTGCGCGCGTCGTCTCCCTCGTGCCGCATCCAGGCCCGGGGACGACGTCGCGCCGTTGCGCAAGCGCCGCGGTACCACCCCGCATTGCCGCGCCGAGACGCGGCCGCTCGTTACGGCTGTGACGGGCCTACCCGTTCGGGTCTAGTTGAGCCGTTCGTTGAGGAACTAAGCCTGTTCTTCCGAAGGCTCCCCGGTGATGGCCGGATCGACGCCGCTGCGGGAGATTCTACGGGGCGGACGCAAATCAACCTCAGGCCAGCGCGGCCCTCGCATCGGCGAGATTGACCGCGCCGGACACCAACCGCTTCGCCGCTGGTCAGAGCGCACAGACCGGCAGATCGGTCGCCATGACGCGCGTGTTCGCACCGGGTCTGCGGGGACGTATGTCAGCGCGACCCCGGCCACGCTGGCTGAAGGTCCACCAAACTCGACAGCGGCTTTCCTACACTGCGGCTGTGGCGTTCGACGCGGCGTTTGCCCGCGATGTGGCTCTGCCGCTGGCGGAGGCGGCCTACACGGTGATGGGTGGTGGCCAGGCCACCCTCCCACCCGGTTACGCCCAGACCAGTTCGATCCAGGCCGACACCGTGGTGCTCACCGCGATGACGAGCCCGCATCCCGCCGTGGCGGCCATGACCAAGAACACCGGCATTTTCGGCCTGATGGGCCATAACCCGACCACTCGTACCGCATTTGTGTCATTCCGTGGCACTGCCGACGTCGAGGATTGGCTCGCGGACCTCGATGCCATCCCCGGCGACTATCTCCCGGTCAGCGAATTCGGGCAGGTGCACGCCGGCTTTCAAGAGGTGTACGAACTCGTCAGGAAGAGCATCGCCGCCAACCTGGCCACCGCGACCGCCGGCTGCAGTCAGATCCTGATTACCGGGCACAGCCTGGGCGCGGCGCTGGCCGTGCTCGCGGCGCCGGACATCTTCCGAAACATGCCGCCGAACAAGATCGAACCACGGCTGATCACCTTTGCCGGCCCGCGGGTCGGATTGCCCGACTTTGGTACCGCGTTCAATGCCGCGATCGAAAGCTGTTTTCGGGTGGTGAATTTTCTCGACATCGTGCCGTACGTCCCGCCGGCGCCCTACGTGCATGTCGGCGCCCAGATCACCGTGGACAGCGGCGGGCCCGTCCAGATCGCCTGGCGGCACAGCCTCACCGCCTATCGAAGCGGGCTGTCGGCGCTGATCGCGACCCAGCAATGACGACGCTCCCGGCACCGAGGGGCAACGCACCTCGAATACCGGGAGCGAACGTTTTGTTAGACGCCGACCTCCAAGACGCCCGCGCGCCAGAGCGCGGCGTAGAGCTGACGCAGCGGAACGCAGAGCAACCGGGCGGCCCCGGTAACCAACGGGTCGCCGCCGATCATCTCGCGTTCGGGCCGCCTGGAGGTCCGCTTCGGCGCCGGCACTGCCATCGGCGTCGGGGCAGGCACTGCCCTGAGCCGGCGTGCGGGCGTCGCCGTTACCACTTCGTCGTACAGTACAGCGGTCATGGTCGCCTCCTAAGCGGAAAGTCAAACGGGCATAACGGGATTCGATGTCCGTCCGAAACGGCGTCCGTTTGAGGCGACGTGCTGGAGAGCCGCAGAAAGCTCAGTCGCGAGCGACGCGCCGGAAGCCGGATCGGGACGACACAGAGCCCGGATCTCGGTCCGGACTAGAACTGGAACTCATTCGTCCCTCACCTCCTCGCGGTCGCGCCACGTGCGGATAACCGCACAATTCACACGCAAGCAGGAGCAGAGGAAACCCGAAATTTCGGGAACCGCACCCCACTCGTCACAGCTTCGGCACTACACGGCGTGTCCGGAAACTCCGGAAGCCACTTGGGCTCAACCCTTAACCCGGGAGGAGCTGTCCTGACCCTGGGCGTCTCTCGACGTTCGGGGTCAGTGGCCTATATCCGCGTAGACGCCTCACCTAACGAGGTGCTTACCCAGTCGATGATGCACGAACATTGCGCCCGGGTCAATTCGCCACGCCCAAAAACTTGCTGAGTCGCGCTACGGGCTCTGACCAGCCGTTATGAGTTTGTGACCGCGGGGCGCCTGGCATCTGCGGCTCAGTCCCGGCTCTCGCGCGGCCGCAACCCGTCGAGGACCAACCAGACCACGAAATCCGCGACTTGGGCTGCGGTGACGCCGTCGTCGGTGATCAGTCGTCGATGCGCCAGCTGCCCGATCAGTGCCCCCATGCTGTAGGCCGCCATCCGGGACGACACGAGTATCACCTCGCCCTGCTGCATGGCAGCGACGATCCGGTCTTCGATGTCGTCGATGAAGCGCTCGTAGATGGCGATGAGATGTTTCTCGAACCGATCACCGAGCGCGTAAGCGTCGCGGAACACCAACTTCGCGGTCGCCTTATCGGCTTCGAAGAATTCGAATGTCGCCTGCACAGTGGCGCGAAGCGGCTCCCAACTTTCGTTGGGTCGTAAGCCAGTTGCGGACAGCGCGACCGCAAGATGGGTGCGCAGGGCATACTCCTCTGCGGCCATCAGCGCGTCGAATAACTCTTCCTTCGAGCCGAAGTACTGGTAGACCGACCCATAGGCCAACCCCGCCTCTTTGGCGATGTCCGCAATGGTGGCAGCGTGAAAACCGTTGCCGGCGAAGACTTTCTTGGCCGCGGCCATGATCTCGTCGCGGCGGTGCAACTTGTCCGCTGCGCTGACTGCAGGACGCCGGCGCATCCGGGTGCCTTCTGTCACCGATCGACTAACTCGTCGAGACGTCCGACCGCATCGATGAACTCCGAGACCATGTCCAGCACTACCGATCCCGCCGGTTGCACTCTGTTGAGCGAACCCACCACCTGACCGACGAAGTAGGTGGCCAGCTCGCGAGCCTTCGACTCGGCCTGGCCCGCGGCCCGGTTGATGCGCAACTGCGGGTCGCCGATCAGCGCACTCTGCAACGGCATACCGAGCGGCTCGGGACTGCCGGGCCGCTCCCACTCGTCGGTCCAGGCGGTGCGCAGCATGCGCGCCGGCTTGCCGGTCAACGAGCGCGATCGCACGGTGTCCGACGAGGTGGCGGCCAGGAACTTGTCCTTGACCACCGGCAGCGTCTCGGCTTCCTCGGTGGTCAGCCAGACCGACCCGCACCACACACCCTCGGCGCCGAGGGCCAACGCCGCGGCGATCTGACGGCCCCGGCAGATCCCGCCGGCGGCCAGCACCGGCACCGGGGCCACCGCGTCAACCACCTCAGGGACCAGCACCATCGTTGAGACCTCGCCGGTGTGCCCGCCGGCCTCGGTGCCCTGGGCGACGATCAGGTCGACCCCGGCCGCGGCGTGCCGGCGCGCATGCTGGGTGGTTCCGGCCAGCGAGGCGACCAGCACGTCGCTGTCGTGGGCCCGTTGCACCAGGTCGGCCGGGGGCGGGCCCAGCGCGCTGGCGATCAGCCGAATGCGATGCGCGAAGGCGACCGCGAGTAGCGGTTCGTAGCCCTTCGGCGAGATGTTGAGCTCGCCGGGCGGCAGACGCTGCTCGTCGGCCGGGACTGGGATGCCGTAGCGGACCAGCAGGTCGTCGACGAACGCACGGTGCTCTTCGGGAAGCAGCTCACGGGCCTGCCGGGTGTCGATCCCACCCCGCTCGGCGCCGACATACTTGGGCGGCAACAGCAGGTCGACGCCGTACGGCTTGCCGCCAGTCTGTTCCTCGATCCAGGTCAGCTCGGATTCCAGCCGCTTCGGGCTGTGCGCAACGGCGCCGAGGATGCCGAACCCGCCCGCGTTGGAAACGGCGGCCACCACGTCGCGGCAGTGACTGAAAGCGCAGATCGGGAACTCCACGCCGAGCATCTCGGCGACTCTGGTTCGCATGCAGGGAACCTATGAGTTAGTGACTGACGTGTCAATCGTTGTCGTCGGCTTCTTGACGCGTCGGCGGTTGGCCGTCGGGCGGCCAGCTCGCCAAGCCGTCGTCCAGCGGAACTTGCAGGCTGTGCAGGATCGACGCGACCATTCGCCACGCACCTATCGCGGTGACCAGCTCGACGAGCAACGCTGGGTCGGTGCCCAATTCCCGCCGACACGCCGCCCAGCTTTCGGCGCTCACCGCACCGTCGCGCACCACATCGTCGGTCGCCGACAGCACAGCTCGCTCCGTCGGGCCGAACGCCTGGTAAGTCTGCCAATCCCGCACGCCGAGCAGATCATCGGCGCTGATCCCGAGACCCTGCGCGACCCGCCAATGCTGCGTCCACTCGTAGTCGGAGGCCGTCACCCAGCCGATGCGCATGATCACCAACTCGCGCAACCGCGGGTCCAGCGTTCCGCGCCACAGCATGGTGGCGAGCAAATCATTAAGCGCACCAGCCAACTTGGGATGGTTCAGCAAGACCTGAAAGATGGCCAGCTCGGCCATGTAGTCGGGCACGCCGGCTTCGTCGGCGGCGGCCCTGGCCTCACTGGCCGGTAAACGAGGAACCCGGGCGTCGCCTGTCTGAGGGATCACCAGCAGTCAGGTAAACCGTTAACCGGCAACCGCTCCCGGCTCGGAGAAGGGCGAGCCGAAGTCGGCCACCCTCTCGAACCCGTGCTTGCGGGCCGTGTCGGTGGCCCGCCGGATCAAAGCGTTCGTCACGACGAAGCCGGCGTGATCCGTTACTACGAACGGAGACAGCAGCCGGTTGTGCACGAAACCGACGGCGAGCCCGCTGGCAGGATCGGCCCACCCGAGCGAGCCGCCGAGCCCGACGTGACCGAATCCCGGCATCACGCTGAACGGCAGGGTGTGGTATCCGAGATGGAAACCCAATGGCACCACAAGGTTTCGGTCCAGTCGCAGGCTCTTTCGTCCGGTCAGACCCGCCACCAGCTCGCGCGACAAAAACTGGATGCCCTCGATCTGGCCGCCGTTGGCGATCGCACCGTACATCTTTGCCAGACCGCGCGCGGTGACCACGCCGTTGGCCGCCGGGATTTCGCCGTCCATCATTGGGATATCGCCTTGCACAAAGGCTTTCATTCCGGGAAAATACATGGAGCCGAACCCGCCCGAGATCGGCAGCGCAGCGATCTTCGGCGCCACCGCGTTGAACACCGGATTAGGGATGCCCCACTGCGGCATGATGATCTGCGCGGGCCGCGTCGGTGCGTCGACGGGCGGGCGGCCCAGATGCAGGCCGTCGGTGCCCAGCGGCTCTGCCAGCTCCTGGCGGAACAGCTCGCGCATGCCCTTGCCGGTGACCGCGCGGGCCAGGCCCGACATCAGCCAGCCGTAGGTCAGCGCGTGGTACGCGGGTTTGTTGAACGAGTATCCGGCGGGTGACGCCGCCAGACGTTGTTCCATCACCTCGTGATCCAGCAGGTCTCTCTTGCGGGCGCCGCGCAGCGCCGACAGCCCTGCTCGGTGCCGCATCACCTGTCGGACGGTGATCTTCGCTTTGCCGTTGGCACCGAACTCGCGCCAGTACTCGGCGACCGGTGCGTCGTAGTCGATCAATCCGCGGTCGGCGAGCCGGTGGATGACGGTCGAAGCCATGCCCTTGGTCGCCGAAAACACCATGGTGGCGGTGTCTGCCGACCACCGCACCCGGCCGCGCCGGTCCGCCCACCCGGTCCATACGTCGACAACGGGTTCCCCGTCGAGGTAGACAGCCAGGGCCCCGCCGCCGAATCGGCGTCCCGGGAACATGGCGGCGAAGCTGCGCACCGCGCAGGCAAAGTGTGGATCGGCTGCGCCGTGAACACCGCGCGGCAGCACTGACCGGCGATTGCCCACCACTTCGAGGGTCATACCGTTGAATTTACCGTTCCCGTCCGCAAACAACTTCGAAGTTACCCTTCCGTTATTGACGCGAGCTCAAGTATTTGCTGAGCGGCCAGGGCGGGCGTCAATTCCCCAGTGAGCACCCGACGCTCCACCTCGGCGCGGGCTTTGCGTACCGCGGGATTGGACAGCACCCGGTCCAGCACGGTGTCCTTGACCATCTGCCAGGTCCAGGCGACCTGTTGAGCGCGCCGCCGCGCTTCGAATTCTCCGGCGTCGGTCAGCACTTGCCGATGCCGCTCGATGGTTTCCCAAAGCTCCTCGAGCCCGGCGCCTTCCAATGCGCTCATGGTGAGAACCGGTGGACGCCAGAGCGTTTCGCGTGGATGGATCAACCGGATCGCTGCGGAAAGCTCGCGTGCGGCTGAGCGAGCCTCGGTGAGATGGTCGCCGTCGGCTTTGTTCACCACCACGATGTCGGCCAGCTCCAGCACGCCTTTCTTGATGCCCTGGAGCTGATCGCCGGTGCGCGCCAGGGTCATGAAGACGAAGGTGTCGACCATGTTGGCGACCGCTACCTCGGACTGGCCGACGCCGACGGTCTCCACCAGGACCACGTCGAACCCGGCGGCCTCCATCAGCACGATGGTTTCGCGGGTGGCCTTCGCCACCCCGCCGAGAGTGCCCGATGTCGGTGATGGACGGACATAGGCATCCGGATGCACTGCCAGCCGCGGCATCCGGGTCTTATCGCCCAGGATCGATCCGCCGGTGCGGGTCGACGACGGGTCAACGGCCAGCACCGCGACCCGATGTCCCCGCTGGATCAGGTACATGCCCAGCGCTTCGATGGCCGTCGACTTGCCCACACCGGGCACACCGGTGATGCCGACGTGATGGGCGGTTCCGGCCGCCGGCATCAGCGCCAGCAGCAACTGCTGCGCCTGCTCGTGATGGTCAGGGCGGGTGGACTCGACCAAGGTGATCGCGCGCGGCAGCGCCGCACGATCGCCGCGGCGCACAGCTGCGGCGAGTTCGTCTACGAGGTCGCCGTTTTCGGTTGCCATCTGGCTAGAGGCTGTACCCGAGATGCTCGGCCAGCTTCTTCAGCAGATCAATTGCGGCGTCGGCGATCACCGTGCCCGGCGGGAAGATGGCGGTGGCTCCGGCGGCGTAGAGCTCCTCGAAGTCACCGGGGGGAATGACCCCACCCACCACGATCATGATGTCGGGCCGGCCCACCTCGGCCAGTGCGTCTCGCAGCGCGGGCACCAGGGTCAGGTGGCCCGCCGCCAGCGAGGACACCCCGACCACGTGCACGTCATTGTCGGCGGCCTGGCGTGCCACCTCGTCCGGCGTGGAGAACAACGAGCCGACGTCGACGTCGAACCCGATGTCGGCGAACGCCGTTGCGATCACCTTTTGCCCGCGGTCGTGGCCGTCTTGACCCATCTTGGCGACCAGGATTCGGGGGCGGCGACCGTCAGCCTCGGCGAATTTCTCGACGAGTTCGGTGGCGGTGACCATGTTGCCGGCCTTTCCAGCTTCGTCGCGGTAGACCCCGGCGATCGTACGGATCTCGGCCTGATGCCGCCCGTAGACCTTCTCCAGCGCGTCGGAGATTTCCCCGACGGTGGCCTTGGCCCGGGCAGCGTCGATCGCCAACGCCAGCAGGTTATTGCCCAGCCCGTCATCACCGGCGCGGCCGTGCGCGGCGGCCGCCCGCGACAGCTCGGCCAGGGCGGCCTCGACGGCAGCCGGATCCCGGTTTGCCCGCAGCTCTTGGAGTTTGGCCAGCTGCTCGGCGCGCACCCGGCTGTTCTCGACCTTGAGTACCTCGACCTCTTGGTCCTCTTCGACCTGGTATTTGTTCACCCCGATCACCGGTTGTGTCCCCGAATCGATACGGGCCTGCGTGCGGGCGGCGGCTTCTTCGATGCGCAGCTTGGGAATGCCCTCGCTGATGGCCTGTGCCATACCGCCGTGCTCGGCGACCTCGGCGATGTGGGCGCGGGCTCGCTGCGCGAGCTGGTGGGTCAGCCACTCCACGTAATAGGAACCGGCCCAGGGATCAATCGGCCTGGTGGTGCCCGACTCTTGCTGCAATACCAGCTGGGTGTTACGCGCGATGCGGGCGGAGAAGTCGGTGGGCAGCGCCAGCGCCTCGTCGAGTGCGTTGGTGTGCAGCGACTGGGTGTGGCCCTGAGTCGCGGCCATCGCCTCGATACAGGTACGCGCGACGTTGTTGAAGGCGTCCTGGGCGGTGAGCGACCAGCCTGAGGTCTGCGAATGGGTGCGCAACGACCGTGATTTGGCGTTCTTCGGGTCGAACTGAGCGACCAACTCGCTCCACAGCAACCGGCCTGCCCGCAGTTTGGCCACTTCCATGAAGAAGTTCATCCCGATGCCCCAGAAGAAGGACAGTCGCGGCGCGAACTTGTCGATGTCCAACTCGGCATCCAGACCCGCCTTGATGTAGTCGACGCCGTCGGCCAGGGTGTAGGCGAGCTCCAGGTCGGCTGTGGCACCAGCTTCCTGGATGTGGTAACCGGAGATCGAGATGGAGTTGAACTTCGGCATCTTGGCGCTGGTGTAGGCAAAGATGTCGGAGATGATGCGCATCGACGGCTTCGGCGGATAGATGTAGGTGTTGCGCACCATGAACTCTTTGAGGATGTCGTTTTGGATGGTCCCGGCCAGCTTTTCCGGCGGCACCCCCTGCTCCTCGGCGGCCACTACGTACAGCGCCAGAATCGGCAGCACGGCGCCGTTCATGGTCATCGACACCGATACCGTGGACAAATCGATGCCGTCGAACAGCTGACGCATGTCGAGAATGGAATCGATTGCCACACCGGCCATTCCGACGTCGCCCTGAACGCGTGGATGGTCGGAGTCGTAGCCGCGGTGGGTGGCCAGGTCGAAGGCCACCGACAGACCCTTCTGCCCGGCGGCCAGGTTGCGGCGGTAGAACGCATTGGACTCTGCGGCGGTGGAAAACCCGGCGTACTGGCGAATTGTCCACGGCTGGTTGACATACATCGTCGGGTACGGACCGCGCAGGAACGGAGGCTCGCCGGGGAATGTATTCAGCGGGTAGCCCTCGGCCGCGACGGTGGCCCGGTCCGCGGCGGTGTACACCGGTTTGACCTCAATGTCTTCCGGCGTATGCCACACCAGCTGATCGGGGGTGTACCAGTGCGCGGCAGCTGCCGCGGCGATGTGTTTTTCCACGGCGGCGTCGGTCGGCGGCGGCACCGTACGCTCACTGTGCAAGGGGATATCGGAGAAGCTGCCCACGACAGGCGCGGTGGTCGTCATCGTCGCTATGCCCCCAACCGGCTCAGCAGGCTCGAAAGAGCCTCCACCGCGTTGATTTTCATGGTCAGAAACTCGTCGGGTTGTTGTTCCGGATCTGTCTGCGCTACCGCTTTTTGCGGCCCGGCCAGGCAGACGTGCGAAACTCCCCCGCGGCGTGCCGCCTCGACGATCGCGGCCGCCTCGGTGCCGTAGCGGCTGTCGGTGCCGCAGATGACCGCCACAGCCGGCGAGCCGGCATCGGCGAGCGCCTTGGCGACACTGTCGGCGTCCACTGTGCCCGGGTTAACCGCCTCGATACCGCCCGAAGCCAACAGGTTCGCCGCGAACGTCGCCCGGACGTTGTGTTCGGCCAACGGGCCCAGCGGCAACAGCAGCGCCTGCGGGCGCGAACCGGTGCTGGCCAGGTAGGCATCGGAACGGTCCCGCAGCACCTCGAACGCGGCGGCGTAGCGCACCAGGTGGCCGGCCGCCAGCGGCGAGTGCTGCGAATCAAGCTGCGGCAAAGCAGGTTCACCCAAGTTCGGGTATTCGTTGACGCCGGTGATGGCGGTCCGGCGATGCGCGACGTCGTCGGTGCGCTGTGCCGCTATCTCGCCGATCTGGCCGACGATGTAATCACTTGCGTCAACGAATCCACCGCGTTTCTCGATGGATTGGAAATGCTGCCAGGCCTGCTGGGCCAGCTGCTCGGTCAGGTCCTCGACGAACCAGGATCCGCCCGCTGGATCCAGAATTCGGCCGACGTGCGACTCTTCGAGCAGCAGCAGCTGAATGTTGCGGGCCATCCGCCGCGCGAAACTCGTTGCCATGCCGGGGAATCCGCCCGGGATCGCCACATCGAACGGGAACACCAGCACGGTGTCGGCGCCGCCGACGCCGGCGCCGAAGGTGGCCAACGTGGTTCGCAGCATGTTCACCCACGGGTCGCGCTGGGTCATCATCGGCAGCGAGGTCTCGGCGTGCACGACCGCTGCGCCGCTTTCCGGCTCGCCGACCACCTCAGCGACCCTCGCCCACAATTGGCGCAGCGCACGCACCTTGGCGATTGTCATGAACTGGTCGTCGTCGGCGGCCAGCCGAAAACTGATCTGAGTCAGGGCCTGAGCCGCCGGAAGCCCGGACTCGGTGAGCACCCGAAGGTAGGCCACCGCGGCAGCGATGCTGCCGGCAAGCTCCCAGGTCGCGTTGGCGCCCAGGTTATGGAAGGCGGGCCCGTCGACGGTGATCGCCCGCACACCATGGCGGCCGGCCACCTGCTTCGCGACGTTAATGACGTCCTTGATCGCCGCCGCGGGTCGCTCGCTGAGCGAGCGCGGTCAGTGGGTCGGCCCCCAGGTCGATCGAGAGAGTCGCGCGCTGGTCGGGTTCGACCCGATCCGCCAACTGCAAGAGGGCTTTGCAGGCCGCCGGGTAGTCGGCCCCGGCATCGACGATCACCGGCGCCATGCTCAGATGCACCCCGTCGAGGACCTTCTCCAGTTGCCCAGGCGCCACCCCCGACTCCCCCACTCGGATCAGCAGCGCACTGACCCCCTCGGAGAGCGCGGCAAGTACGGCGGCGTTGACCTCTTCGGCCGCAACCCCGGTTACCCGGTTGGCCGGAAGCGCCTCGGCGACCTTCCATCCCGATTTCACGTCGCGCAACGCGTCGCCACCGCGCAGGTAGGGCCACTCGCCCGGGAGCGGCGGCTCCGGTAACTCGTCGAGGGCGGTGTAGAGCGGGCGGATCGCGAAGCCTTCATAGGTCGGGCTGTCAAGCAACCGCTCGGGTTCTGGCCCGAGGGCCTCAGGATCCGCGACGTCACGCCGGGTGCTCTTGGTCAGCACTCCGGCCACCGCCGTGCGCCATCGGGCACGCCCCTGCGCGGGGTCGGTGGGCCCAGCGGACACATCGACTGACACCGGCAACTCCTATGTCGACAGCAGGTAGGCGGCCGCAATGCTGGCCTGCCACTTAACCACCAGGCTAAATGATCGTCGTCGACGCCCGAACGGCGCCCGGCAGCACCCGGCAGACCCCCGCGGGCTGGGCAAGTTAGGTGTACCTTACTAAGCCGGGAAACGCTAATGTTGGGTCGATAATGCGAAATCGGGCGCAGTGCGCAGGCGATCAAACCACGTCGGTGATCGTGCTTGCCCAGCTGCCGCCGGGCCAGCGGGCGACGGTAGTGGGAACGCTGCCGCAGACCAACTCGGCGGTGGCACACCGGTTAGGGCAGCTGGGCTTTCGAGCGACGGCCCACGTCGAAGTGATCCGTCGCGCACCGCTGGGCGACCCGACCATTTACCGGGTCCAAGACACTGAACTGTGCCTGCGCCGCCGCGAGGCGCAGCTGATCGTCGTCGTCCCCGAGCCGGACCAATGACCGCCTGCCACGACGTCCCCGGCGCTGCCGTCACCGTCGCCGGTGTCCGGCGGGTGGCCCTGGTCGGCAGCCCGAACGCCGGTAAGACCAGTGTCTTCAATCATCTGACCGGGTTGCGTGCCAAGACCGGCAACTATCCGGGCGTCACCGTCGGCCGCAGCGTCGGCACTACCCGGCTGGACGGCGTGAGCATCGCCGTTGAAGATCTGCCCGGCACCTACAGCCTCGACCCGATCAGCCCGGACGAGCAGGTGGTGACCGACCTGCTGGCCGGCGAGTATTCCGACATCGATCGGCCCGACGCGGTGGTGCTGGTCGCTGACGTCACCACACTGCGCCGGTCAATCATGTTGGTAGGCCAGGTGTTACGGCTGGACCTGCCCTGCTTACTCGCCCTGACCATGGGCGACGAGCTGACAGCGCGCGGCGGCAGTATCGATGTCGAGGCGTTGTCGACGGCGCTGGGCATCCCGGTAATCGCGGTTGTCGCGCATCGCGGGTCAGGAATCGACACCCTGCGGGCACAGCTGGCGTCGTTCGACCGGTGGCAACGCCCGCCGGTACTGCCGCCAGCTGACCAAGACGCCATCGACGCGTGGGGACGGTCGGTGCTCGACGCGGCCGACTACGTTGCGCCGCAACCGGATCGCCGCACCACCCGGATCGACCGCGTGCTGCTGCATCCGCTGTGGGGCACCGTGACGTTCTTTGCGGTGATGTTCGGCTTCTTCCAGGTCCTGTTCAGCATCGCGGCGCCGCTGCGGGATGGCATCAGCCGCGGGCTGACCTGGCTGGGCGGGCAGGTTGGCGAGCACATCGGCAATCCGGTCGTCCGTGGTCTGCTCGGCCAGGGGATTATCGGCGGGGTCGGCACCGTGCTGCAGTTCCTCCCCCAGATCGTCTTGCTGTTCTTGCTGATCGCGCTGCTGGAGAACATCGGCTACATGTCGCGGGCCGCGTTCTTGATGGATCGGGTGATGGCCAAGACCGGCCTGGAGGGCCGCGCCTTCGTCGCGATGCTCTCGTCGTTCGCCTGCGCGATCCCCGGCATCATGGCCACCCGGACACTGCCGTCGTCACGGGACCGGATCGCCACCATCGTCTCGGCGCCGTTGATGACCTGCTCAGCCCGGCTGCCGGTGTACACGTTGTTGGTGGGTCTGCTGGTGGCACCGCAAACCCATTGGTGGGGGCTAAGCGCGCAGGGCGCCACGATGTTCCTGCTGTACCTGGGCGGCGGCACTTCCTCGCTGATCGCCGCGTCGGTGGTCAAGTCGACGATCCTGCGTGGCGATCTGCTGCCGTTCACGATGGAGCTGCCGCCCTACCGGTTCCCGTCTCTGACCGTGCTGCTGGCCGCGATGTGGAGTGCAGCCAAGGTGTTCTTGCGCAAGGCGGGAACCATCATCCTGGGCACGTCTCTGGTCCTGTGGGCACTGCTCAATCTGCCGCTCCGCGAGGCGGAGACCAGGAGCCTGCCCCCGGTCGAGACAGGCGCCTATGTGATGAACCACAGCTACGCCGCCGACGTCGGCAAAGCAATCGCGCCGGTGTTCGCACCGCTGGGCTTCGACTGGCGCACCGATGTCGCCCTGGTTGGCTCGCTTTCGGCGCGCGAAGTGTTTGTCTCGACCCTCGGCCAAGTGTCGGCGGCGACAAACCCTGCCAACCCGCGCCAAGCGTTGGCCACCATGACCGACGATCACGGCCACCGGGTGTTCACCGCACCGACCGTCATCGCGCTGATGACGTATTTCATGTTCGCGTTGCAGTGCATGTCGACCATCGCGGTGATGCGCCGCGAAACCAATTCGTGGCGATGGCCGGCCTTCGCGTTCTCCTACATGTTCGTGCTGGCATGGGTGATGGCGTTTGCCGCCCGCACGATTGCGATAGGCCTGGGCGCATGATCCCGATTCACGCCACGGCCACCGCGGACCCGCAACAACTGCGTTGGGTGATCGGCGCCGGCCCGCTGCCGCCCGCCGGCATCGTCCGCCGGGCGCCCGGCCGTCTCGGAGCTCTGCTGGACGGCGGGGTGATCGACGAGATGATCGTCGGCCCCGCCGGCGACAAAGGCGAAGTGCTGATCACGCTCAGCGCGGGCAACAACTGGCGAGAGCGCGGCGATGACGTCCGCGAAGCACTCAGCGACGCACTGCTTGACCCGGCCGAATGGCAAGTGGACGGCTCAGGCAACGCCGACCGGGTGGCGGTCATCGCCGCGGAACTGCTCGCCGGTCCGATCGGCGCGCTCGCCGAATCGCACGGCGGGTCGATCGAGTTGGTCTCGGTGGTCGGGCCGACCGTCACCGTGCGTATGTCGGGTGCGTGTCACGGTTGCCCGGCGGCGAGCTCGACACTTCAGGACCAGCTGCAGCGCGAACTGCGCCGACGGGCCGGTGACCAGGTCACGGTGTGCACCGAAAAGAACCCAGCTGCACTGCCGTTGGGCAGAAGGCTGTTGTCGCTGCTGGTCCGCTGAATACACGCGGTGTAACGGCCGGTGCTGCCGACACTTAAACCGTTGCGACGCCACGCCGGGACGGTTCGCAGCAGTTTGAGTCTCGGTGAACGTGGCTGCCCGACATGACACCGCTGAGGTACCGGCCGGCCGCCACAACCCGTACCCTTGAACCTCGTGACGGCTCGCGCCACCAGCAGACTTACTGACGCGGTGCGCGGCCTGGCCGCGGCAGTCGTTGCGACGGCACGCCAGGTATCCAGGCGCCGGATGGTCGTGACGGGTTTGGTGATGGCCGTCTTGGTCGCGCTGGCGCTGCTGGTTCCGCTGCCTACCGCAGTGCAGATGCGGGACTGGGCAACCTCGGTGGGCCCGTGGTTTCCGCTGGCCTTCCTGGCCGCCCACATCGCGGTGACGGTATTGCCGTTTCCGCGTACTGCGTTCACGTTGGCCGCCGGCCTGTTGTTCGGACCGGTGCTCGGGGTGACGTTGGCGGTGGCGGCCAGCACGGCCAGCGCAGTGATCGCGCTGCTGTTGGTCCGGGCGGCCGGCTGGCAACTCAGCCGCCTGGTTCGCCACACAGCCGTCGAGAAGCTCGACGCCCGTCTACGCGACCGCGGCTGGATTGCGGTCATGTCGCTGCGGTTGATCCCTGCGGTGCCGTTTTCGGTGCTGAACTACGCGGCCGGCGCGTCGGCGATTCGGGTGCTGCCCTATACCTTGGCGACGCTGGCCGGCGTGCTTCCCGGGACCGCGGCGGTAGTGATCCTGGGCGACGCGCTCACCGGTCACGTCAGCCCGCTGCTGGTTCTGGTGTCGCTGTGCACAGCCCTCGTCGGGGTTGCGCTGTTGGCGTACGAAATCCGTCAACACCGCCGTCATCACCACACCGCGGTGACGGAAGTCGACGGCACGGCCGAGCCGGCGCTACGCGGGGCCCGGTAAGGGCCGCGGTTCAGCGCTACACTTGAAGACTGACAACAATTGTCAGGCGCCAGACATGGGTGTTGCGCTGGTGTTCGGGCCTCGAGGCGTCCAGATCGTTGGCAGCCCGCGCGGCTAATGGCTGGAGGCAAGCGACGTGAACATCCGGCATCTGATCGCCGCGGCGGCAGTCATCATCTCAACCCAGACGTTCGGCGTAGGACTCGCCAGCGCCGCGCCGTTGGACCCGCCCCCGCCCTGCCCTACCTGCCAGCCGGGTCCCGATGGGCCGGCGAGCCAGCCAGCACCTGCGCCGGGCATCAAGGCCATGAAGTGCTGGCCGTACGGGCGCGTCGGGCCGGGCAGCGCCAGAGGTGGCGGTGGGGTGCCGGTCTACCCGCCGCCCTGCCCGCCGGGCACCCCGCACTGATCGCACGGCGCCTCAGCCCGGAAGAGGCCGGCCACCGGGTACTCGCCGTAGATTCCGCGCTCGTCACCTCGAAGGACCCAGCGATGCTGTTGGTCCGCCCGCGCAGCGAGCTGACCAGCACGGCGGGCATCGGCTTCGGATCGGGCACGGGCAGCCCGGAGCTGCGCGCGCACGACACCGAACAGCACGACGAGTGCGATCGCGCCGAGGATCCACCAGATGAGTTTGATGATCAATGCAATCAGCATCAAAACGCCGAAAAACGATGCCAGTGCCCTCATGTCCGCCCCCGATCGACTTGGGTCCAAACGATTCCGTGATGCTAAGAGTGAGCACCGACAACCTGGAGGCATCATGTCCACGACACGGCCGCGGTCGCGGCTCGCCGCATTGGGGGCGCGCATTCTCGGCACCCGCGCGCTCATGCGCGCCCCGATCTGGATCTACCAGGCCCGCGCCGGAGCGGTGCTGGGCTCGCGGCTGCTGATGCTCGAGCACATCGGCCGCAAATCCGGGGTCCGGCGCTATGTCGTCCTCGAGGTCGTCGACCATCCCACGCCGGACAGCTACGTCGTCGCCTCCGGCTTCGGCGACAAGGCGCAGTGGTTCCGCAACATCAAGGCCAACCCGAGGGTGCGGGTCTATATCGGAAGCCATGCGCCCGCGGCCGCAACCGCGCGGATCTTGACCCAGCAAGAGGCCGACCGGGCGCTCGGCGCGTATGCCAGCGCGCATCCGCGGGCCTGGGAGCGATTCAAACCCGTGCTGGAGCACACCCTCGGCAGCCCGATCACCGAGACCGATACGCCGTTGCCGATCGTCGAGCTGCGGCTGGATTAATCCGCGCTCGGCCCCAAGGCCGTCAGCATCGCGTAGGTGCCCAGAAACGATGCCGCGGGAACGGCGTTGACGATTGGGTCGCGCGCGCGAAGATGTGCACTCACCGCCAGCGCAAAGTACAGCGTCAACATCGCCGTGGTCAGCCGCGCCAATGCCGGAATCCTGCTGGCTGAGAGCAAACCGATCACGGACGCGGCTTTGCAGGCGGGAAGGACCCACCAAATATCTTGTGGGATCCCAAGGTTGGCGAGCGTCTTGGCGATCGGCGGCAGCGGGATCGCGCAGGCGACCGCGTCACCGGCCTGGAAAGCCGCAAGCGCCGCATAGGTTTTCGGCGAAGTCAGGCCGCTCATGTCACTGATTCAGTTGCGACGGCGGCGGGAAGGCTTCCTCGACGGGCTGATGCGCGTCGGACTCGGCCTTGGCGACCGCCTGCACAATCGCCGGGTCGGTCTCGGTGGAGAACCAGTCGGCAACGTCGGCGTCGTCATCGGCAACGGCGTGCTTGGGAACGTCTTCGACCGGCGACGGCTGATACCGGAACACCCCGTCCGAACCCGGAGCGCCCAGCAGCTTGGTGAACCCCTGTAACGCCGTGCCGAAGTCGCTGGGCACCAGCCAGACCTTGTTGGCTTCACCTTGCGCCATCTGAGGCAACACCTGCAGGTACTGGTAGGCCAGCATCTCCGGGGTGGGCCGACCGGCCTTGATCGCGGCGAACGTCTTCTCGATCGCCTTGGCCTGGCCCTGCGCCTGGAAGTACGCCGCGGCCCGCTCACCCTGCGCCCTCAGCATCCGGGATTGCCGATCGGCCTCGGCGGCCAGGATCGCCGCCTGCTTGGCGCCTTCAGCGGCGAGGATCTGCGACTGCTTCTCGCCTTCGGCCTGGGTGATAGCCGCCTGTCGCATACCCTCAGCGGTCAGGATCACCGCCCGCTTCTCCCGGTCGGCCTTCATCTGCTTTTCCATCGAGGCCTGGATCGACGGCGGCGGGTCGATGCTGCGCAGTTCGACCCGTGCCACCCGCAGCCCCCACCGGCCGGTGGCCTCGTCGAGCACGCCGCGCAGTTGGCCGTTGATCTTGTCGCGGGACGTCAGGGTCTGCTCCAGAGTCATGCCGCCGACGACGTTGCGCAGCGTGGTGGTGGTCAGCTGCTCGACGCCGACGATGTAGTTGCTGATCTCGTAGACCGCGGCCTGCGGGTTGGTGACCTGGAAGTAGACCACGGTGTCGATGTTGAGCGTGAGGTTGTCCTCGGTGATCACCGGCTGCGGCGGGAACGACACCACCCGCTCACGCAAGTCCACGCGGGCGCGGATGCGATCGATGAACGGAATCAGCAGCGTCAGCTGGCCGCTGATCGTTCGGCTATATCGGCCCAGCCGCTCGATCACCGCCGCTTCGGCCTGCGGGATCAGCGCGACCGATTTCGCCACCACGATGACGGCGAAGGCCACCAGAACACCCAGAAATACCAGACCAGCAACCACAATTCCTCCTAGTGCTCAAGAGGTGCTTACGTGTTTTTCCACACCATCGCGGTGGCCCCGTCGATTTGCACGACGGTCACCCGCTCGCCGGGTTCGAAGACGTCGCCTTCGTTCATGGGCCGCGCCGTCCACACCTGGCCGTCTACTTTCACTTGACCTTCGTCATTGGCGACCCGGTCGAGGACCAGTGCGCTTTTTCCCTCCAGCGCCTTGACGCCCGTCGGCAACCCCTTTGCCGGTGTCAGACGCCGCCGCAGCACGGGCCGCACCAGCACCAGCAGAAGCATCGAAACTACCAGGAACACCGTCCCGTCGGCCCAGATCGGCAAGTTCAACAGCCAACTCGAGCCCGCTGCGGCCAGCGCACCGCCGCCAAGCATCAGCAATGACATGTCGCCGGTCAGCACCTCCGCGCCGGCCAGCCCCAACGCGACGATCAGCCAGATCACGGCGGCAGGCATGCCGTCAGGATATCGCGTGATCAGCCTTGGTCACGACGAACAACTAGACTGCGAAACCATGTGGTGCCCCAGCGCAACGCTCTCGGTCTGGGCCAACGCCTGGCTTGCCGGCAAGGCCGCGCCGGACGACGTCCTCGACGCGCTATCATGCTGGGCGCCAATACAATCAGTCACCGCGTACGATGCGGTCGCGGCAGGTCACACCGGGTTGCCGTGGCCGGACGTGCACGACGCGGGCGCGGTGTCGCTGCTACAGACGCTGCGCACAGCTGCCGGTCGGCCGTCGACGGGTGCGCCTTCGATCAAGGTGGTGTTGCCGGTTCCCGGCGATGTCCGCGGGCTGGCGGCAGGCACACAGTTCGAGCGGGACGCGTTGGCCGCGGGAGAAGCGGTGATCGTCAGTAATCCCGACGAACCCGGCGTCGCTCTCGCTCTGGTGCCCGAATTCGGCTATGACGAAGCGGACGACGAACTCGTGGTGCCCGAGTTGTGTGCGCTGTCCTGGACGGTTTTCTCGCTGCCGGACGCCCCGGTCGTCGACGACACCGAGCTGGGCCAGGCGGAATACGCGCTCCGGTTGGCGGTGCGTTCAGCCGCTGACGCGCTGACCGCTATCGGGCTGGGGTCCACCGGCGTCGACATCGACGATCCGCGGGGGCTCGTCGAGCAGTTGCTGGAATCCCTGCGGCAACACCGGGTTCCCGAGCCTGCGCCGTCGCGCGCCCTGCGGGTGCTGGAGAACGCCGCACACGTCGACGCGATCATCACGGTCAGCGGGGGGCTCAGCCGGATCGGGACACAGTCGTTGTCGGAGGCTCAGATCGCCACCGACGCACTGCGTCCGCTGGCCGCTGTGGTGCGGTCGGCCAGAATGGCCGCGCTGAGCGCGATTCTGCACGCCGCCTGGTCGGCCTGATCACCTCTAGTCCGCGCGTTCCTCTGCCACGCAGTGCGGCGGGCGGCACGGCTCGCCGTTGACGCTGGCCGCGCAGCCTGCCACCGGAGCGGATCCGCCCACCCGAGCAGGCGCACGGCCGTAACGCAATTCGTCGATCAGATCCACGGCCATCCGCGCGAATCGCGGTTGGGCATTGGGGGTAGCCGCACGCGTCAACACAATGCCCGCCGCCTCGGCCTGGGCCCGCAACTCCTCGTCGAGATCCCACACCACCTCGATATGGTCGGCGACAAACCCGATCGGGCAGACGATCACGGCCTTGGTTCCCGCCGCGGCCAACCCCGAAAGATGGTCGGCGACGTCGGGCTCCAGCCACGGAACTTGCGGTGGGCCCGATCGCGACTGCCAGGCCAGGTCGAAATCGCGGTATCCGGCCGCTGCCGCTACCAGGCTTGCGGCGTAAGCGACTTGCCGGCTGTAGAGCTGCGGACCGCAGCGCTGATCGGCGGCGGCCGGGATCGAATGCGCAGTGAAAACCAGCCGCGCATCGGCGAACAGCTCGGCGGGTAAAGCGCCGGAAGCCGCACCGATGGCATCGGCGAAGATCTGCACGAAGCCCGGGTGGTCGAAATAGGGGCGCAGTTTGACCAGTTCGGGTGCATTCGGCCCAGCCGCCCGCCGGGCTCGGGCGATGTCCTCGACGTACTGCGTGCAGCTGGAGTAACCGCTCCACGCCGACGTAGTGAATACTGCCGCACGCTGGATACTGTTGTCGCGCATGGTTGCAACCGTGTCCTCGACGTAAGGTTCCCAGTTGCGATTGCCGAAATAGACCGGGAGGTCCAGATCGCGCTCGAGGAGTTCTGCCCGCAGTTGGGTGATCAGCGCGCGGTTGATCCGGTTGATCGGCGACACCCCGCCGAAGTGCAGATAGTGCTCGGCGACGAGGTCAAGACGCTCCGGCGGTACATCGCGGCCGCGAGTGACGTTCTCCAGGAACGGTTTCACCTGCTCGGGTCCCTCGGGACCGCCAAACGACAGCAGCAGGACCGCGTCAAATTCCATCAGCGCCGAAAGCAATCTTCTTTAGAGCAACTGGGTGCTTGCGCCGCCGTCGGCGTAGATGATCGTCCCAGTAGTCGCCGGTAGCCATTCGGAAAGCAGGGCGCATACCGTCTTGGCGACCGGCGTGGGGTCCTTCATATTCCAACCGACCGGAGCGCGTTGATCCCAGCCCTCTTCGAGCAGCTGGATCTGGGCGCCCGCCTCGTCGCCGAGCGCGCCGCCGACGATCGCACTCATTGCCAACGTCCGGATAGGGCCTGCGGCAACGAGATTCGACCGAACGCCGAACTTCCCGGCTTCGCGCGCCACGAACCGGTTGACCGACTCCAGCGCGCTCTTGGCGACCGTCATCCAGTTGTAGGCCGGCATCGCCCGGCTCGGGTCGAAGTCCATGCCGACGATCGAACCGCCGGGGTTCATGATCGGCAGCAGCGCTTTGGCCAGCGAGGCATACGAGTACGCGGAGATGTGGATGCCCTTGGACACATCCTCGTAGGGCGCGTCGAAGAACGGGTTGATGCCCATCCCGCTCTGCGGCATGAAGCCGATCGAATGCACCACACCGTCGAGCTTGTTGCCCTCACCGATCTCGGCGGTCACCCGCTCGGCGAGGCTGTCCAGGTGCTTCTCGTCTTGCACGTCGAGTTCGATCAGCGGCGCCTTCTCCGGGAGCCGGTCGGCGATGCGCTGGATCAGCCGTAGCCGGTCAAACCCGGTCAACACCAGCTGGGCGCCCTGTTCCTGGGCCACCCGCGCAATGTGAAACGCAATCGACGCATCGGTGATGATCCCGGTGACCAGAATCCGTTTGCCTTCGAGCAGTCCTGCCATGTCCGTCCTAATGTTCTGGGGTAGTTGTAGTTCGGTCAGTGACCCATACCCATGCCGCCGTCGACCGGGATCACCGCGCCGGAGATGTAACTCGCATCTTCGGACGCCAGGAAACTGACCACCCCGGCAACCTCGGCGGCGGTGCCAACCCGCTTCGCCGGGATGAATTCCAGTGCCCCCTTTTGAATCCGCTCATCCAGCGCGCGGGTCATGTCCGTGTCGATGTAGCCCGGCGCCACCACGTTCGCAGTCACGTTGGCCTTTGTCAGCTCCCGGGCGATCGAGCGGGCCATGCCGATCACACCGGCCTTGGAGGCCGCGTAATTGGCCTGGTTGCCGATGCCCCAGCTACCGGAAACCGAACCTATGAAGATCATTCGGCCGAACCGCTTCTTGGTCATGCTGCGCGCTGCCCGCTGAGCCACCCGGAACGCCCCGGTGAGGTTGGCGTCGATGACCTTCTCGAACTTCTCCTCGGTCATCCGCATCAGGAACGCGTCCGCGGCCAGGCCGGCGTTGGACACCAGCACCTCGACCGGACCCTGATGCTCCTCAACCTCTTTGAACGCGCGATCGACGGCGTCGCTGTCGGTCACGTCACACTCGACCCCGAACAGGCCCTCCGGCACGCCGGATCCGCGGTGCGTGACGGCCACCTTATGGCCGTCGGCGGCCAGCCGCTGTGCGATCGCCAGACCGATCCCCCGGTTTCCGCCCGTCACCAGGACTGAACGGGATACGAACGCGGGTTTGCCGCTGTCGGCGGCGAGTTCGGTGGCTTCATCAGTCACCCCGTCAACTTAGCGGCTCACTGGAGCGACGCCGAAATCCACCCCGTGCCGAGTGGCCACATACGGCACGCGATTTCGTCGCAGGCGTGCATCCACCGGGCCGCTCGGCCACGCGGCACGGGTTAAGTCGGCAGCCGGCGGTTGATCAGCAGCGCCGCCAGCCCGGCCAGCGCCAGCACCAGCGAGCCCAACCGCAGCCACCCGACGCTGGCGTCGCCGCGGATCGTCTCGTACCCGATCTGCTGTTGCAGCGACGCGTAGACCTGCTTGAGCTCCTGCAAGTTGGAGGCGCCGTAATGGTTGCCGCCGGACAGCTCGGCCACCTTCTTCATCGTGCTGTCGTCGACCGGCACCGGCTGGCGTTGGCCGTTGATCTCCACGAAGCCGTACGGGGTGCCGAACGAGATCGTCGAGATCGGCACACCTTGGTCCTTGGCGGTGCGCGCCGCGGTGAAGGCACCCTTGGGGTTGTCCGGGTTGGTCGGCATCGTCTCCTTGCCGTCGGAGAACAGCACGATCCGCGCCGGCGGCGGGGTGTCCCCGCCCCCGATCACCGCGCCAACCGTGGCGATGGCCTGCAGCGCGGTGAAGATGCCCTCTCCGGTGGCGGTGCGGTCGGCGAACTGCAACTTGCCCAGCGCGGCTTTGGTCGCGTCCCGGTTGGTCGTCGGTTGCACCAGAACCGTCGCCGTCCCGGCGTAGGCGATCAGCCCCAGGTTGATGCCCGGGGTCAGCTCGCCGGCGAATTCCTTGGCGGCCGCTTCGGCGGCGGCCATCCGGTTGGGTTCGACGTCGGTGGCACGCATGGACTGCGAAACGTCGATGACGAGCATGACGACCGCGCGGTTGCGCGGGATACGGACATCGTGGGTCGGCCCGGCCATCGCGATCGTGAACAGCAGCAGCGCCGAGACCAGCAGGATGGCCGGCAGGTGACGCCACCGGGTGGGCTGCTTGGGGGCGACGCTTTCCAGCAGCTCCATGTTGGCGAAGCGCAGCATCCGGCGCTGCCGGGCAACCTGGACGATGATGTACAGCGCCACCAGCCCCAGAACGACCAGCAGGAAAAGAAAAAACCACGCGTGGGCGAAGCCGGACAGCGTCATCGGCCCAAGCAACGGCAGTGTCATACCAGACCTGTCTTGATGTGTCCGCCGGTGCGGGGAAAGATGCGCGTCACTGGCGACCCGCCAGTGCCCCGCGCCGACGGGATTCGACGAAGCGGACGATGTCGGCGATCCAATCCCGGTCGGTGCGCAGCGACAACAGCGGCGCTCCGCAGCTGCGCAACGTGCGGGCCACGTCGGCGCGGTGAGCCGCGGCCGCCTTGGCGAAGTCGTCGCGCAGTTGCTCGTCGATGGTGAACTCGCGGGTGACACCGGATTCGGCGTCTTGCAAAACGACGTCGCCGACGTCGGGCAACTCGACGTCGCGGGGATCGAGCACCTCGATGCCCAGCACCTCGTGGCGCGCAGCGATCGCACGCAACGGGCGCATCCAGTTGATCGGGCCGAGGAAGTCGCTGATGATGACGGCCATCCCGCGGCGACGTTCCGGGCGGCGCAACGCGTCGATGGCCACCGCCAAGTCCCCACGCACCCCGACCGGCGCTTTGGGCATGGTGGCGATGGTGCGCAACAACGTCTGCTCGTGCTGCCGTCCGGAGCGGGCCGGCACCCGAGTCATCTTCTCGCCGTTGGCAATTATCGCGCCGAGCCGGTTTCCGCCGCCGCTGTTGAGAAAGGTGATGGCCGCCGCGGCCGCCACCGCCAAGTCGCGCTTCTCACAGACCGTCGTGCCGAAGTCGAGGCTGGCCGACATGTCGACCACCAGCCACGTCTCCAGTTCGCGGTCGGCGATCATCTGCCGGACATGCGGGTGGTTAGTGCGCGCGGTGACCGCCCAGTCCATCCGGCGGACGTCGTCGCCGGGCTGATACTCGCGCGACTCCCCCGGCTCTGAACCCGGACCCGGAATCAGCCCGAGGTGATCGCCGTGCAGCACACCGTCGAGCTTGCGTTTGACCGTGAGCTCCAGTGTGCGTAACGCCGCCGACAGCTTCGGGTCGTCGATCTGCCCCCGCTGCATCGACGGCGGATGCGTAGCCGCGGACGGGTCCGCGGCTGAATTCGTATCGGTCACCGACCGGTAGCCGCCGCGGCCTGCATCACCGGAGGTACCGAATGACCCTGTTGCGGAACGGCATTCACCTGCGGCATTCCGACGGTCTGCAGGATCCGGTTGATGACGATCTCCGGCGAGATCTCGTCGGCGAGCGCGTCATAGGTGAGCACCAACCGATGCCGCAGCACGTCGGGGATGACCTCGACGATGTCCTGCGGGATCACGTAGTCGCGGCCGCGCACCAACGCCAGCGAACGCGCGCCGGCGATGATGCCCAGCGAGGCACGCGGCGATGCGCCAAACGAGATCCAGCTCTTGACGTCGTTCATGCCGAGTTGCTCGGGGTAACGGGTGGCCATGACGACGCGCACCACATAGTCGACCAGCGCGTGATGAACGAAGTTGTTCGCCGCGATGTCCTGTAGCCGCAGCAGGTCGCCGGTGTTGAGGATCTGCTTGGGCTCCGGCGGCCGAACGCCCATCCGGTAGATGATCTCCCGCTCCTCTTCCGGCGTCGGGTAGCCGACGTTGATCTTGAACAGAAAGCGGTCCCGCTGCGCCTCCGGCAGCGGGTAGACGCCTTCATGTTCGATCGGGTTCTGCGTGGCCATCACCAGGAACGGGTTGGGCAGCGGGAACCTCTTGCCACCGATCGACACCTGGCGTTCCTGCATGACCTCCAGCAGGGCCGACTGCACCTTCGCCGGGGCCCGGTTGATCTCGTCGGCGAGCAGGAAGTTGACCACCACCGGGCCGAGCTCGGTGTCGAACTCCTCCTTGCCCTGCCGGTAGATGCGGGTACCGATGATGTCGGTGGGTACCAGGTCGGGGGTGAACTGGATACGCGCGAACGTGCCGCCGACCACTCGCGCGAAGGTCTCCACCGCCAGTGTCTTGGCGACGCCGGGCACACCCTCGAGCAGCACATGGCCCTTGGACAGCAGGCCGACCAGCATGCGCTCGACGAGCTGGTCCTGGCCCACGATGATCCGCTTGACTTCGAAGATGGCTCGTTCCAGGGTGTGCACCTCGGCAGCCAGCCCATTGCCGCCGCCGGACGGCGCCGAGCGCGCGGGGGCCGTCGGGTGTCCGCCCGGGCCCGAGTAATCGCCGGCGCCCGGGGGCAGCCCACCTGCTGATGTCATCGATTACCCTCCACGACTTAAACCTCCAAAGTTCCATCAGACACGACTGCTCGCACTACGAGGTCGCGGGGCAGCGGCGTGCCCTGGGTCAACTATTCCAGGCCACCGGAGTTCCGTCGACGTGGCCGCCTCCGTGCGGCAACGCAGGCCGTCTGTCAGTACTCGATGATCCGGGTCAACATCGGCGTCATGCCCGCCTTGCGCACCGGGCTGACGGTGACTTTGCCGGCGCTGCCCGACGCCTCCAACATCTGGCCGTTGCCCAGGTAGATCGTCACGTGCTGGCTGCCGCCCGGGCCGTAGAAGATGAGGTCACCGCGCTTGGCCTGCGACGGCGGGATGTGTCGGCCGGCGTTGTACTGGTCGCCTGAGAACCTCGGGATCAGCACGCCCACCCCGGCGAAGCTGTACCGGACCAATCCCGAGCAGTCGAAGCCGACAGTGCCGGCGCCGGAGTCCACTCCTTTGCTGGGGCCGTTGAGGGTGCCGCCACCCCACGAGTACGGCACTCCCATCTGTGCGGAGCCGCGGCGGATCACGTGCTCGACAGCCTCTCGTCCGTAGACCCGCGGTGTCCCGTTGGGATTGGTTCCAGTGCCGCCACCGCCGCCGCCGAGGTTGATGCCAAGGCCGCCGAGGAACTGCCGCCCTAGATCAAGGGTGGTCTGGGTGGCGTTGGCGGTGGCCTGCAGCGACTGGTTGGCGATGGCAACGGGGTCGCCCGGCGCACCTGCGCTGATCACCGGCGGCAAAGTGGGATCCCACCCGCCGTCCTCGGCAGCAGCGGGACTGGCCGGAGCGATCAGCAGCCCGATGGCAGCCAGGATGGGCCAGGCCACCCTGGCCCGGCCCATCCTGTTGCGATTTATAAACCGGCGGCGCATAAATCCCTTCTCGTGTCAGTACTCGATGTAGCGGACCACGTATGGCGTCATGCCGCTGGTGCGAACCGGTGCGACGCGGACCTTCAATCCGACGTCGGGCGCCTCGAGCATCTGACCCTGGCCGAGGTAGATCGTCACGTGCTGGCTGCCGCCGGGGCCGTAGAAGATCACGTCGCCACGACGCATCTGCGAAGACGGGATCTTGCGGCCCAGGTTGTATTGCGAACCTGAGTAGTGCGGCAGCTTGATGCCCACCCCGGCGAACGAGTACAACACCAGGCCCGAGCAGTCGAAACCGACTGTGCCGGAACCGGAATCGATGCCGTTACTGGGCCCGGCGGCGTTGCCACCACCCCACGAATACGGCACGCCCAACTGCGAGAGCCCACGGCGGATCACATATTCGGAGGCCTGCCGCCCATAGACCCGGGGAATCCGGCCATTGGTGATGCCGGAATCGGGTTGGTCGGGCTTGACGAGGCCTATCGACTGCAGGAACTTGTGCCCCAGGTCGGCGGTGACCTGCGAAGAGGTTGCCGAGATCCCCAGGACTTTGTTGAGGATGGCGACGGGGTCACCCGGGACATTGGCGCTGGGCACCATCGGCAACGAGGGATCCCATGCGCCGTCCCATTCGCCGCCGTTGCCCCGGAGTCGGCTGGGCGAGCCGGGAGCCGCCGGATCCCACCGGTCACCACCAGACCCCGATGTTGACGCCGCCGGGCCCCCGGCACCTGGTCCGCCCGGGGATGCCGACCACGCACGGGCGGCGTCGAGTCTGGTTTGGGCCGCGCTGCGCTCGTCGGCCAGGCGTTTGGCTTCCTGTTGCTGTTCGCCGAACTTGCGATGAACGTCGGTCAGTGCCGCCACCGCCGCGTCCTGGCTGGATTGGGCGTCAGCAACCGCCCTGTCTGCCTTCTGCTTGGCCAGTCGCGCCGCCGACGCCTTGTTCGCTTGCTCGGTGCGAGCCCGTTGCAGGTTGTCCATCACCTGCCGGGAACTGGCAGCCAGAGCCTGGCCAGCCGCCGCAGTGGCGATGATGTCGTCGGGGCCGGCCGCCTTGAGGTAGCTGCCCGACGGACCGTTGACGTAGCTGGCGACCGCGAAGCGGTCAAATCGTTTCTGGGCGACGGTGATTGCGGCGTCGGCGTCCTTGACCGCCCGCTGGCTGACCTCGACGTTTTGCTGTGCGGCCGCAGCGTCGTCCCGTGCGGTTTCAACGCCGACCAAGGCCTTGTTGACACTCTCCTGTTCGGTCTGAACTTGCGCGCGGAGGTCCTGCAGACGCTGGTTGGCCTGGGCCACATCCGCGATCAGTTTGGCCATGGTGTTCGGCTCGGTGCCCGGGTCGGCATTTGCCAGCCCCGGTATGGACAGCGTGACGGCAATACTGAGTACGGCCGGAGCAACGCGGCGGGCGAGCCTGGTGGCAAGTCGGATAGACGAGCCGCGGCAGTTGCGTCTCATTCGACTCGGGTCTCTCTCCCTATGGCTCAACGCGGGCGGACGGCGCTGGTAGTTGGCACCCCCAGTAATCACTGGAAGCGCGATTAATCAAAAGCCTCCTTTGCACCGTAAGTCACATCCGACCCGTTGGAAACTTTAGTAACAAATTACAAGTTTGTTCTTCTGGAAATTGTGACCCAACGGTGACATCACTGATTTGCCGGCTGCGCCGGTCGCCGTGCCGTCGCTATGCGACAGGCGACAAATATGACCAGTTAAACGCTCTGGTCAACTTCTTTGCTGGGCACTTCGACGTCATCTGGAGATGTTGCTGACCGCCTCGCCCGCAGTTGCAGGATTCGGGTGCCGACAACCGCCGCCAGCACCCCGATAAGAAGCACAATTGTGAACGCGGTCCAGGGAAACTGCGGGGTGGTGAGTTGGTGCAGGAAATTCTGCGCCGACACCACCGGGTTGCCGGTCTTGGCGTGGTCTTCGCCGATCTCCAGCGTGGCCCGCGGAAAGTGCGTGCTGTAGGTGCCGACGAAGTTCGGGCTGAGCACCAGCACGGTGGCATCGGTGTGTTGGGCGCCCACCCTGGTCGCGATGTCGCGCAGCGGCGTGTCGTTCGCCGGGTTGTGGTCGAGGACGACGATCTTGAGATCGATACCGTCGTTGTGCGCCTGGTTGATCACCTGAAGTAGCGCTGGCGTGACGGCCGGCGGCGCGCTGATGTTCTCGGCAGTGACCTGTTCTTGCACGATCGTCAGGCATTGCTCGGGCGGCGTGGCCGGATCAGCGCCGATCGTGCCGCAGATCTCGCCGGGGATGTAGAGCGGCGCGTGCGGGGTGGTCACGGTCCATGACGGTACCGCCCCAGTGCCCAGGTCACCACGGGTGGTTGCCGGCCCGCTGAGGAACCCGCCACGCGACGCAACGCAGCCCGTTCCCGGCCCGCGACGCCGCGACACTTAACCCAGTGTTATGGCGCGCCGACGCTCGTCGCGGTGGCTGCAGTCTCGCGGACTTAGGGCTGGGTACCCCGGAATGCAGGACAAGCGTACTGTTAGACTGGTCTCGTCGACACCGCCCGTCGGCGAAAAGAACAAAATCCCGGGAGTTGATGTGACCAGCAAAGATTCGGTGAATTCATTCGAAGCGCGCAACACCCTGGCGGTCGGCGATAACAGTTACGAGATCTATCGCCTCGACGCGGTGCCGGGCACGGAGAAACTCCCCTACAGCCTCAAGGTGCTCGCCGAAAACCTGCTGCGCAACGAGGACGGCAGCAACATCACCAAGGACCACATCGAGGCGATTGCCAATTGGGACTCGTCGGCGCAGCCCAGCATCGAAATCCAATACACGCCGGCTCGTGTCGTCATGCAGGACTTCACCGGTGTGCCGTGCATCGTCGACCTGGCCACCATGCGTGAGGCCATCGGGGATCTGGGCGGTGACGCCGAGAAGGTCAACCCCCTGGCACCGGCCGACCTGGTGATCGATCACTCGGTGATCGCGGACCTTTTCGGCCGCGCCGATGCTTTCGAGCGCAACGTCGAGATCGAATACCAGCGCAACGGTGAGCGCTACCAATTCCTGCGTTGGGGGCAAGGAGCATTCGCCGACTTTAAAGTGGTGCCGCCTGGTACCGGCATCGTGCACCAGGTCAACATCGAATATCTGGCCCACGTCGTGATGGAGCGCGACGGGGTGGCTTACCCGGACACCTGCGTGGGCACCGACTCGCACACCACGATGGTCAACGGCCTGGGCGTACTCGGCTGGGGTGTTGGCGGAATCGAGGCGGAGGCCGCGATGCTCGGTCAGCCCGTCTCGATGCTTATCCCGCGGGTGGTCGGTTTCAAACTCACCGGTGAGATCCAGCCCGCTGTCACGGCCACCGATGTGGTGCTCACCGTCACCGAGATGCTGCGCAAGCACGGTGTAGTCGGCAAGTTCGTCGAGTTCTACGGCGAGGGGGTGGCCGAGGTGCCACTGGCCAACCGCGCCACGTTGGGCAACATGAGTCCCGAATTCGGTTCCACCGCAGCAATTTTCCCGATCGACCAGGAAACTCTTCACTACTTGCGGTTCACCGGGCGCAACGAAGAGCAACTCGCGCTGGTCGAGGCCTACGCCAAAGAACAGGGCATGTGGCACGACCCCAAGCACGAGCCGGAGTTCTCCGAGTATCTGGAGCTCGACCTTTCCGAGGTTGTTCCCTCGATCGCCGGACCGAAGCGCCCGCAGGACCGTATCCCGCTAACAGCAGCCAAATCCACCTTCCGCGAGCAGATCCCGACTTACGTCGGCGATGACCCCGACAAGATGGACTACTCGAAGCTGGACGAGGCGGTCGACGAGACGTTCCCGGCCAGTGACCCTGGGGCACTGAGCAATGGCCACGCTGACGACCACAAACCGGTGGAGTCGGCCGCAAAGCATGCCAAGGGCCGGGTGAGCAACCCGGTGACGGTGAAGTCCGACGAGTTCGGCGAATTCGTGCTCGACCACGGCGCGGTGGTGATCGCCGCGGTCACCTCATGCACCAACACCTCCAACCCCGAGGTGATGCTGGGTGCGGCGTTGCTGGCGCGGAATGCTGTGGAGAAGGGCCTGACCGCCAAGCCGTGGGTGAAGACCACGATGGCGCCGGGCTCGCAGGTGGTCAGCGACTACTACGAAAAGGCCGGCCTGTGGCCGTATTTGGAGAAGCTCGGCTTCTACCTTGTCGGCTACGGCTGCACTACCTGCATCGGCAACTCCGGTCCGCTGCCCGAGGAGGTCTCGAAGGCCGTCAACGACAACGACCTTTCCGTCGCCGCGGTGCTGTCCGGCAACCGGAACTTCGAGGGCCGCATCAACCCGGACGTGAAGATGAACTATCTGGCCTCGCCGCCGCTGGTGGTCGCCTACGCGCTGGCCGGCACGATGGACTTCGATTTCGAATCGCAGCCGCTGGGCGCGGATAAGGAAGGCAACGACGTCTTCCTCAAAGACATCTGGCCGTCGCAGAAGGACGTCTCCGACACCATCGCGTCGGCGATCAACCGGGAGATGTTCGTCAAGAACTATGCCGACGTGTTCAAGGGCGATGAGCGGTGGCGCAACCTGCCCACCCCCAGCGGCAACACCTTCGAGTGGAACGCCGACTCGACTTATGTGCGCAAGCCACCGTACTTCGACGGCATGCCCGCTGACCCGGAACCGGTCAGTGACATCACCGGCGCGCGGGTGCTGGCGCTGCTCGGCGACTCGGTGACCACCGACCACATTTCGCCGGCCGGCAGCATCAAGCCGGGTACCCCGGCGGCGCAGTATCTCGACGAGCACGGCGTCGAGCGCAAGGACTACAACTCCTTTGGCTCGCGGCGCGGCAACCACGAGGTGATGATCCGCGGCACGTTCGCCAACATTCGGCTGCGTAACCAACTGCTCGACGACGTCTCCGGTGGATACACCCGCGACTTCACCCAGCCGGACGCACCGCAAGCGTTCATCTACGACGCTGCGCAAAACTATGCGGCAAAGAACATTCCGCTGGTGGTGCTCGGCGGGAAGGAATACGGTTCGGGCTCGTCGCGGGACTGGGCGGCCAAGGGCACCCGGCTGCTGGGTGTGCGTGCGGTGATCGCCGAGTCGTTCGAGCGCATTCACCGGTCCAACCTGATCGGCATGGGCGTGATCCCGCTGCAATTTCCCGAGGGCAAAACCGCCGAATCGTTGGGCCTCGACGGCAGCGAAACATTCGACATCACCGGCATCGAGGCGCTCAACGACGGCAAGACACCAAAGACCGTGCGCGTCAAGGCCGCCAAGGAAAATGGGGAAGGTGCTCCGATCGAATTCGACGCTGTAGTGCGAATAGACACGCCGGGTGAAGCCGACTACTACCGTAACGGCGGCATCCTGCAGTACGTCTTGCGCAACATGCTCAGATCGACCGCGACAGCCTAGCCCGGAACGCTTGTGCCCAAGGTCAGCCAGGACCATCTGGCGGCCCGCCGCCGTCAGATCCTCGACGGTGCCCGCCGCTGCTTTGCCGAATTCGGCTACGAGCAGGCGACGGTGCGCCGGCTTGAACAGGCCATCGGCTTGTCGCGGGGAGCGATCTTCCACCACTTCCGCGACAAAGACACGTTGTTCTTCGAGCTGGCCCGTGAGGATGCCGAGCGGATGGCCGCGGTCGCGTCACGGGAAGGTCTGATCCAGGTGATGCGCGACATGCTCACCGCGCCCGAGCAGTTCGACTGGCTCGCCACCCGTTTGGAGATCGCGCGGAAGCTACGCCACGACCCCGCATTCAGTCGCGGGTGGGCGGAGCGCTCGGCGGAGTTGACGGCGGCAACGATCGATCGGCTGCGGCGACAGAAACAGGCCGGGCGGGTACGCGACGACATCCCCAGCGACGTACTGGTGTGCTATCTGGACCTGGTGCTCGACGGGCTGGTCGCCCGGGTGGCCTCCGGTGAAGACCCGCAACGCCTTAGCGCCGTCCTCGATCTGGTCGAGGGCTCGGTACGCCAAAGATAAGTTAATCGGGTTAACGAGGTCGGGTGCGGTGGTTGGGCCCACCGCGGCTGCGCATCGTGGTGCCCGACTCGCGCAGCATGCTGTGGATCGATCCGTACGATCGGCCGGTGGACGCGACCAGGGTACGAATGCTGGCCCCGCCCTCGTAAGCACTGCGCAATTCGACCAGCAACTGCGAGCGCGTTTTCTTCGATTTCCGCATCGGCGCCTCCCCGCTGCAACTTCGATCCCCAAAGCACACAGCGTAGGAAGCCGACGTCGGCGGCGGGCCAATTTGATGAAATCGGCTGTGTGACTGCGCCGGTCAGGCCAGCTCGATCAAATCCCGATAATCCGAAGACCAATGGTCTTCGGTGCCGTCGGGCAGCAGCACGACACGTTGCGGATCGAGCGCTTCGGCGGCGCCGGGGTCGTGGGTCACCAGCACCACCGCCCCGGTGTAACTGCGCAGCGCGTCCAGCACCTGCTCGCGAGACGCCGGATCCAGATTGTTCGTCGGCTCGTCGAGCAGCAGCACATTCGCCGTGGAGGCCACCAGACCGGCCAGGGCCAGTCGCGTTTTTTCTCCGCCGGACAGCGTGCCGGCCAACTGCTCGAGCTGGCTGCCGCTGAACATGAACGCCCCGAGCAGACCCCGCAGCTCTTGCTCACCGGAATCGGGCGCGGCGTGCCGGATGTTCGCCCAGACCGTCGCGGTGTCGTCGAGGGTGTCGTGCTCCTGCGCGAAATACCCGATCTTCAACCCGTGTCCGGGCTCCAGCGCCCCGGCGTCGGGTCGCTCGACACCGGCCAGCAACCGCAGCAGTGTCGTCTTGCCCGCGCCGTTGAGCCCCAGCACCACCACCCGGGAGCCGCGGTCGATCGCCAGGTCGACGCCGGTGAATACTTCCAGCGATCCGTACGTCTTGGTCAGACCGGTGGCCACCAACGGGGTGCGCCCGCAGGCCGCCGGGCTGGGGAACTTGATCCGGGCCACCTTGTCGGCCACCCGCTCTTCGTCGAGCGCGGCCATCATCCGGTCGGCCCGTCGCAGCATGTTCTGCGCCGCAACGGCTTTGGTGGCCTTGGCGCCGAGCTTGGCGGCTTGGGCCCGCAACGCGGTCGCCTTGCGCTCGGCGTTGGCGCGTTCCCGGCGACGCCGCTGCTCATCGGTGGCACGGGCGTCGAGGTACTTCTGCCAACCCATGTTGTAGACGTCGACTTCGCCACGCACCGCGTCGAGAAACCAGACCCGGTTGACGACGTCGGCCAACAAGTCGACGTTGTGGCTGATGACCACCAGGCCGCCGGTGTGCGCCCGCAGGAATTCCCTTAGCCAGCCCAGTGAATCGGCATCGAGGTGGTTGGTCGGCTCGTCGAGCAGCAAGGTGGTAGCCGACCCGGCGCCAGTGTCCGAAGCGGCGAACAGAATCCGCGCCAACTCCACCCGGCGGCGTTGCCCGCCGGACAGCGTGCGCAACTGCTGGGTCAGCACCCGTTCGGGCAACCCGAGACTTGCGCAGATCCGGCCGGCCTCGCTTTCGGCGCCGTAACCACCCAAAGCAGCGAAGCGTTCCTCGAGTTGGCCGTAGCGGCGGATCGCACGATCGCGGGTGGCATCGTCGGCGACTTCAGCCATCAGCGCCTGCTGCTTTTCCAGATCGGTGAGCAGCGTGTCCAGTCCGCGCGCCGAGAGCACCCGGTCGCGGGCCAAGATGTCGAGGTCGCCCTCTTTGGGATCCTGCGGCAGATAGCCGATCTCGCCGTTGCGCGTCACTGTGCCGGCATACGGCTGGCCATCGCCGGCCAGGATGCGCAGCGTGGTGGTCTTCCCGGCGCCGTTACGCCCGACCAGCCCGATGCGGTCGCCGGGCTGAATCCGCAGCGCCGGGCCGTCGGCGGAGAGCAATGTGCGCGCGCCAGCGCGGACCTCGAGGTCCGTAGCCGTGATCACGGTCACTCTCCTTTAGTGGATTCTGGTACTACTTGTCGTCGGTGAACACCGGCGGCCGCTTTTCGGCACGCGCGGCAACCGCCTCTTCGAAGTTGGTGGTGAGCAGACGAACGAAAAGCTGCCCCAGGCCCTCCGCCTGCATATGCCCTTCCAGGCTAGCGGCGTCTAGTCCACTCCACAGTGTGCGCTTGGTCAACTCGATTCCCGGCCGCGAGAACGCCGCGATTCGCTCGGCCATCTCGTAGCAGGTCTCCAACAGCTGGTCGTCGGGTACCTGGCGCGATACCAGGCCGATCCGCTCGGCTTCTTCAGCGTCGATGTCGCGACCGGTCAACATGATCTCGAACGCCCGCGACGAGCCGATGGCCCGCGGCAGCAGGTAGCTAAGACCCAGCTCGCTGGCCGTTAGGCCGTTGTTGATGCCCGCGGCCCGGAAATAGGCCTGGCACGACGCGACGCGGATGTCGGCGGCCAGCGCCAGGCACAGCCCGCCACCGATCGCTGCGCCGTTGACCGCGGCGATCACCGGTTGGTGCAGCCGTCGCAGCCCCAGGATGACATCATCGAGAACCTGCATGGACCGCAGCGCGTAGCTGGGTCGGGTGAGCCCGCCGACATGCGGGACTTCCCCGGCCGACTTGTGGTCGGCCCCCGACGAGAAACCCCGACCGGCCCCGGTCAGCACGACCACCCGCACCGAGTTGTCGTAGGTGATCTCCTCCAGGGCCGCTTTCAGCGGCACCATGACGTCGAACGCCATGGAGTTCATCCGCTCCGGCCGGTTGAGGGTGATCAGCGCGACATGCGGCCGCGGATGTTCAACGAGGACCAAATTCACCGTTGAACGGTAACCCGCCTGGTCGCGATGCGATCAGGCCTGGTCGCCTTCTTGCGCCGCGATCGCCGCGTCGACGTCGAACGCCTTGACCTGCTGGACGAGATCCTCCAGCGCGGCCGGCGGTAAGGCTCCGGCCTGGTTGAACACCAGCTTGCCCTTCTTGAACGCCATCAACGTCGGGATGGACCGGATCTGGGCGGCCGCGGCAAGTTGCTGCTCGGCTTCGGTGTCGACCTTGGCGTGCACGACGTCGGGGTGCTTTTCCGCGGATGCGGCAAAGGTGGGCGCGAACTGGCGGCACGGCCCGCACCAGGAAGCCCAAAAGTCGATGAGCACGATGTCGTTGCCGTTGATGGTCTCGTTGAACTGCTCGGCAGTGAGGTCTTGGGTAGTCACAGCCCGCTCAACGCCGTGAACTGCCTGGAATGTTCCCGGCGTCTTACCGGCCGAGTGTGCAACCTGGGCTTCGAGCGTGAATCCCGGGCGGGAAAATCGCGAAATTTCCGCCCTGCGCTCACTCTCGAAGCCCTGAGCTCACACTCGAGAACTCAGCGCCCCGACTGGTCAGGTCAGGTGGTCGTAATCGCCGCGTACCCAGGCAGCGTGGCGGTCGGCCGATCGCTGGACTGCGGCGTGGCCGTCGGTGTCGATGGAGTTCGTGAACAGGCCGTAGATACGGTCGAATTCCAGCGCCGCCAGGGTGCCGGCCATGCGCTGCACGACGGCAGCGGACAGCGGAAGGCGGTTCGGGTAGCTGCGCAAGAATGCCACGGTGCGGCGGTCCGGGTTGGGAAAGATGGTGTCGCCGGCCAGCAGCACGCCGCGCCCGTCGGCTCCGTCTGTCCAGCAGGCGACTGCGCTGCCGGGGAAATGCCCGCCGACCTGGACCACCGATAACGACGGCGTCAGCTGCAAGGCGTCCGACCACTGCTCGATCACCGGGTCGGGACGCATCACCCACTCGGCGTCCGCGGCGTTCACGTAGACCGGGACGCCGCCCAGTCGATGACTCCACTCGACTTGTGCGCCGTACATGTGCGGATGGCTGGCCACGATCGCGATGACCGGCCCGCGCTCGGCGACTGCAGCCACGGCGTCGTCGTCGACGAAGCCGGACGGATCCCACAACACGTTGCCGGCATCGGTACACACCAGCTTTCCCAGCTGCCCGATGCCGAGCGGCGGCGAACTGCCGATCGCGACGAGTCCGTCCTCAATGACCGAGACCTGCGACCGCATCCCTTCGGCAGCTAGCTGCTCCAGGGTGGCCCACTGCTGGCCCTCGGCCGGCACCCACTGCCGATCGTCGGCACAAATCGCGCAGACGCCGGACGCGGTGGTGTGCTCGACACCGCAGGTTCTGCACAACCAAAACATGGCACAACCCTAGTTCGACCGGACCTCAGCAAACGGCCGCTCACGCGCTGGACTAATAATTGTGCAAGTCGGCCATGCAGCGGGTACCCCGCGCGCAACGCCGCGATCGGAGAACCCTGATGAGCGCCACGACGCAATATAGATTGACTCAGCTCGCGATCCTCGCGGTCACTGCCGCCACGGTCGGGTCGCTTGCCGCATGCGGAAATTCGAGCAACCAAAACACCGCAAAACCCAGCACCTCGGCTTCGGCGAGCTCAGCAAGCCCTTCGCCTGCTTCGCCCAAGCCGCCGCCGGCACCACCCATGGGCCATGACGAGATCGAGGGCTTGGTCAGATCCGTGTCTGGCAACACGATCCAGCTCACCCAGCGAGACCGAAGCTCGGCGACGGTGGATTTCACACCGCAGACGATGATCACCGAGATCAGCTCCGCTGCGCTGACCGACGTGAAACCCGGCAGTTGCGTCGACGTCAAGCCCGCACCGCAGGGTGCTTCGCCCGGCGGTGGGATAACCGCGGAATCCGTTGAGATCAGCCCGGCCCTGGCTGGCCGATGCCCGCCGCCGCTGCCCTCCAGCCCGGGGTCTGCCCCACCGGTTTCCGGCATGGTGGCCTCTGTCACGGATAACACCATCGCGGTCGACAGCGCCGATCCGACCGGCAAAACCACGCATAACACGGTGACCGTCGTCAATACGACCACCTATGTCAAGCACACGGTTACCAATGCGCAAGCAATCCAGAACGGTAAGTGCATGGCGGCGCAGGGAACCAAGGACGGCGGTGTGCTGCAGGCACAGACGATCGACCTCGAACCGTGTCCGCCGATGGGTCGCCCGCACCACCATTTCCGCATCCCATGGCCGCACCATCATCACCTTTAGCGGCAAGCCTCAGTTCGTTCAAATGCCTTCGCACGACGTGGAAGTGCGCGGTCCGCGGTGCTGACCTCGGACCCTACGGTTCCGTCGGCGTAGGTTACGGTTGCGTACCCATTCCCGCCTCGGAAGCACTGCGTCCAAGTTCAGCTGGGGGAAGGGAAAACCGTTGGGGCACTACATCGCTAACCTGCGCGACATTGAGTTCAACCTGTTCGAGGTGTTGGGCATCGACAAGGTTCTCGGCTCAGGGCGCTATCGCGAGCTCGACGTCGAAACAGTGCACACCATGCTCGACGAAGTCGCTCGCTTGGCCGAGGGCCCAGTCGCCGAGTCGTTCGCCGACGCCGACCGCAACCCGCCGGTTTTCGAGCCGGACCGGCACACCATCTCGGTGCCGTCCGAGTTGGCCAAATCGGTGCAGGCGGTCAAGGACGCCGAGTGGTGGCGCATCGGTCTCGCCGAAGAGATCGGCGGCGTGTCCGCACCGAGCCCGGTGATATGGGCGACGTCATGGCGCTACCCGAGGCGGCTTTCTAGACGATTCGGCACGACTGCCCAAAAAACACAGTAGGATGGTACCGAGCCATCAGCCGGTACTGAGTTCCGCGGCTGGCGGAACCGTTGCTTAGCTGATCTGGCCAAAGCGGCCGAAGATTGAAAGGATCTCGATGCATGTAACTTTCGAGCCCGCCCGGCTGACCGGATTCGCGATCCTCGCGGTTGTGGGCGCAACCGCACTGTCCGTGGGCGCCTGCGGTTCGTCGAACAATGCGAAGTCCCCAGCTAGCGTCGTCACCGGCGTCCGCCAACGACAAAGCCGACGGTTTACGGCCTGATCGCGTCGGTGTCCGGCAACGCGGTCCAGGTCACCCAGACGACTGGGACGGCCACCGTCGATTTCAGCCCCAAGACCAAGGTCACCGAGTGGACCACGGCTCAGCTGACCGATATCGCCACCGGCAACTGCGTGAACGTGGTTGCCAAGCCCGGCTCGGGCTCCGGTAACGCTGTCACGGCCGCAGCCGTGCAAGTCACCCCGCCGGGGGCTGACGGCAAGTGCCCGCAACCGAAGAATGGTCCACATCGCGACGTGGTCGGCACCGTTGCTTCTATGGCGGGTAACACCATCAACGTGACCGTTACCGACGCCAACGGCAATCCCTCTCAAACCGACGTGACGGTCACCGACAAGACGCAATACACAAAGGACGCCTCTGCAAATTCGCAGGCCATCGCGCAAGGCAAGTGCATCACCGCACGGGGAAAAAAGGATGGTGGCGGGACGCTGCAGGCGAGGAGGTCATCTTGCGCCCTGCCAACAACGGCCAATGCCCGCAGCCTGCCGGTGAGCAGCATCCGCACTAACGACCGATCGACCAATACGATCTCGGCAAGCCGAGGGTGTGCTGCGCGATGTGGTTGAGGATCATCTCGCGGCACCCACGGTGACACCGGTGATCGCATGGCCGCCGCAGGGCCCGGGCGTTCAGGCCTTTATCGCGTTAGATCGATGGAGGTCTGCCAGAGGCGCCCGGCATTGGTCGGGTCAAGTGCGTACGGTGCAACGCGGCCGGCGTGGGTGTCGCGCTCGGTGATTTGTTTGGCCTCAACGCAGTCTTCGTAGTAACGGCCGGTGACCCTCCGAAGAGAGCCTGCGTCTGCTTACCAGCTTGACAAGCTAGAGCACTCAGCAGCCGCGCAATCATCCCGGCCGCCGAAATTCTGTTCAGATCCCCAACCCGAATCACCGCCCAGCGCCCTGATTTTGGGGGCCCGCCCTCAGCGACGTCGTGGCCGCCGAGGCGATGGCCGAATTTCTTCGATCTTCCAACGACACAGGACCGCGATGACCGACCGTGACGGACGGCCGGTCAATCCTTGCCGCGCCAGCCGCGTTCGAACGGCAGCCGCCACGATCGCGGGGCAATCAGTGGATGGACCGCATTGGGGCCCCACGAGTCAAGGTCATAGGTGTGTACCGGCGGCGGATCGTCGAGCAACGGTACTGAGATCTCCCAGAGCCGCTCGATGCCCTCTGCCGTGTTGTAGAGCGTCCGATCGCCGCGCATAGCGTCGAGAATGAGACGCTCGTAGGCCTCGAGCACCTCACCGGCATGGCCGGTCTCTTCCATGGTGAACTGCAGGCTGAGCTTGTCCAGCTTCATGCCCGGTCCCGGCCGTTTGCCGTAGAACGACAGCGACATCTTCGACACATCGGCGAGATCGAAAGTCAGGTGATCCGGACCTTGTTGTCCCACACCTGATCCGGGTGGGAACATGCTCTTGGGCGGCTCGTTGAATGCGATGGAGATAATGCGCTGTCCCTCGGCGAGGCCTTTGCCGGTTCGTAGATAGAACGGGACGCCCGCCCAGCGCCAGTTGTCGATCTCGCATTTGAGCGCGATGAACGTCTCGGTATCCGATTCCTCGGAGACGCCGGGCTCGTCGCGATAACCGTTGTATTGCCCGCGGACCACGTGCTCTGGATCCAACGGGCGCATCGATCTGAACACTTTGTTCTTCTCGTCGCGGATCGCCTCGGGAGCGAGTTCGGTGGGCGGTTCCATCGCGACGAACGCCAAAATCTGGAACAAGTGGGTGACCACCATGTCGCGAAACGCGCCGACGGATTCGTAGAACTGTGCGCGACCCTCCAGCGTGAGCTTCTCGGGTACGTCGATCTGGATGTGGTCGATGAAGGTGCGGTTCCAAATCGGTTCGAACAACCCGTTGGCAAACCGGAATGCCAGGATGTTCTGCGCGGGCTCTTTGCCGAGGAAGTGGTCGATCCGAAAAATGCGTTCTTCGTCGAATCGTTGGTGAATCGCCTCGTTCAGCTCCCGCGCACTGTCGAGGTCGAGGCCGAAAGGCTTTTCCATGACCACCCGGGAGTGACGTACCAGATCCGCCTTGTTCAGGGTGTCCAGAACGCCCAGCACCGACTTCGGCGGCACGCTGAGGTAGTGCAACAGCCGCACGTCGCCGCCGAGTGCCTCGACTTGTTCGGCCACTGCCCCGGCCAGCGCTTTCGCGCCGCTGCTTTGGGACACATAGGTCAAGTTGGGGCTGAACTCATCCATCGAGTCGTCGGAAACCTCGTGGTTGGAGAACTCGCGGCAGGCCTTGTGCGCCAGCTTGCGAAACCCGTCGTTGTCTAGGTCATCGAGCGAGGTGCCGATGATGCGGATTTCGGGAGCCAGGTTGGAACGGGACAGGTGCAACAGGCCGGGTAGCAGCTTCCGGCGGGCCAAATCGCCTGTTGCGCCGAACAATACGACAACGTGCGGCTCAGCGCCGGTGCCGTTCTGCTCAGGCCGGCGAGCCTTAGTGGCATCGCTCACAACAATGGTGGTAGCCACGTCCGGTCCGGACGAAACCACCAATTACAAAAGCCGACGTCGGCGGCATGCCGGACTCAGCCGGCGAAACCGGGCCGCGCAGTTGACGGCGCTCCTCGGTCAAGTTGTCACGACGGAACCTGGTACCAGCCTCGCTCTTCGCCATACGCCCAGCCGCAGGGCGCGAGTTCCCACTTCGTACCGTCATCGCCCCCCATGACATTGCACAACGGTCCACCCGGCTCAGGTGCAGGTGCGGGCGACGGGTCGGGGTCGGGGGCTGCGTGGGCGATACCGCTGCCCAGGAACGCGGCCACTGCGCAGGCCGCGACCATCACCAGTTTTCTCGTCATAAAGCGAACCCTTTCTGTCCGGTGTCTTAATTCTGCGGGCAAGTTCCGTCTCGCGCGACTTTTAGGACAGCCAGGCAGTGATGGGTAGCGCCGGCTCAGACGGTGAAACCCAGCGCGCGGAGTTGGTCGCGGCCGTCGTCGGTGATCTTGTCCGGGCCCCACGGCGGGTTCCACACCCAGTTGATCCGCAGTTCGTCGACCAGACCGGTGCCGATCAGTGCGCTACGCGATTGGTCTTCGATGACGTCGGTGAGCGGGCAGGCCGGCGAAGTCAGCGTCATGTCGATCAACGCAACGGTGCCCTCTTCGGCCTGTTCGAGGTTCACGCCGTAGACAAGTCCCAGGTCGACCACGTTGATGCCCAGTTCGGGGTCGACGACATCGCGCATCGCCTCTTCGATGTCGCCGAGCAGTTCGTTGTCCGGTGCTGCGGTTTCGCTCATCCTTTGACCTCCTCGACGTCGTGAGTTGCTTGGACCAGTGCGTCTTTGAACGCCATCCAGCCGAGCAGCGCGCATTTGACCCGGGCCGGGTACTTGGCGACGCCGGCGAATGCGATTCCGTCGCCAAGGACGTCCTCGTCACCGGCCACGGTTCCGCGCGATGACACCATTTCGGCGAAGGCGGTCACCGTCGTCAACGCCTGTCCGACGGTCTGACCGATCACCTGTTCGGTGAGCACCGACGTGGCCGCTTGGCTGATCGAACAGCCCTGCCCGTCGTAGGAAACGTCGACGACGTGCTCACCGTCGTCCGACAGCGCCACCCGCAGAGTGACCTCGTCGCCACACACCGGGTTGACGTGGCGCACCTGAGCGCCGAACGGCTCACGCAGCCCGCGGTGCTGCGGGTGCTTGTAGTGATCGAGGATCACGTCTTGGTAGATCTGTTCGAGGCGCACCGCGGCTCACGCTCCGCCGAAGAAGTCGAGGGCATGGCGCACGCCGGCCACCAGTCGGTCGACCTCCTCGTGGGTGTTGTAGAGCGCGAACGACGCCCGGGCGGTGGCGGCCAGGCCGAATCGGCGGTGCAGCGGCATGGCGCAGTGGTGGCCAACCCGCACCGCCACGCCGTCGTCGTCGAGGACCTGGCCGACGTCGTGAGCATGCACCCCGTCGACGATGAAAGACACCGGTGAGCCGCGGTGCTCCATCGATGTCGGCCCGACGATCCGCACGCCGTCAATGCCCGACAGCCCCTCGATCGCGGCGGCGGTCAATTCACGTTCGTGGGCTTCGACGACGTCCATACCGATCGCGCCGAGATAGCGTGCGGCGGCGCCCAGCCCGATCACCTGGGAGGTCATCGGGGTGCCGGCCTCGAACCGCTGCGGTGGTGCCGCGTAGGTGGTGGCCTCCATGGTCACCGTCTCGATCATCGACCCGCCGGTAAGAAACGGCGGCGTCGCCGACAACAACTCACGACGCCCGTAGAGCACGCCGATCCCGTTGGGGCCCAGCATCTTATGCCCAGAGAAGGCGGCGAAGTCGACTCCAAGCGCGTGAAAGTCGACCGGCTGGTGCGGCACCGACTGGCAGGCGTCCAGCACCGTCAATGCACCCACGGCCGTGGCCCGGGCGACCAACTCGTCCACCGGGGCGACTACTCCGGTCACATTCGAATGATGGCTGAAAGCAACAACTTTCACTCGCTCATCGAGCGCCAACGACTCCAGGTCGATACGGCCTTCGTCAGTGACGCCGTACCAGCGCAGCGTGGCACCGGTGCGCCGAGCCAGCTCCTGCCACGGCACGAGGTTGGCGTGGTGCTCGAGTTCGGTGGTGACGATGACATCGCCCGGACCGACGGCATGCTCGAACCGGTCATCGCCGAACACATAGGACACCAGGTTGAGCGATTCGGTGGCGTTCTTGGTGAACACCAGCTCGTCGGTGTCGGCACCGACAAACGCCGCGATGTCGGCGCGGCCCTGCTCGTAAGCGTCGGTGGCCTCCTCCATCAGCTGGTGCGCACCCCGGTGCACCCCGCCGTTGGACGTCAACAGGAATTCGCGTTCGGCGTCGAGGACTTGCACAGGCCGCTGCGACGTGGCACCCGAATCCAGGTACGCCAACTGATTTCCGCCCCGCATCACCCGCTTGAGAATCGGAAAGTCAGCGCGGATCGCGGCGAGGTCCAGTGAGGTCACGGAACTGCCCACGGTCAAGCTCCCTTAAACCTTCTCAGCCGCCGCTTGGGAAAAGCGCTCGTAGCCGTTTTCTTCGAGTTCGTCGGCCAGCTCCGGGCCACCCGACTCGATGATGCGGCCACCGACGAACACGTGCACGAATTGGGGATGGATGTAGCGCAGGATCCGGGTGTAGTGCGTGATCAGCAAGATGCCGCCGTGCTCGGATTCGGCATAGCGGTTGACACCCTCGCTGACCACCCGCAGCGCGTCGACATCCAGGCCGGAGTCGGTCTCGTCGAGGATGGCGATCTTGGGCTTCAGCAACCCCAGCTGCAGGATCTCGTGGCGCTTCTTCTCGCCGCCGGAAAAGCCTTCGTTGACACTGCGTTCGCCGAAAGCCTGGTCGATCTCCAGATCACTCATCGCCGCCTTGACCTCTTTGACCCAGTGCCGCAGCTTGGGCGCCTCGCCACGGACGGCGGTAGCGGCCGAGCGCAGGAAGTTCGACATCGACACGCCCGGCACCTCGACGGGATACTGCATGGCCAAGAACAGGCCGGCGCGGGCGCGCTCGTCGACGCTCATGCCCAGGACGTCTTCGCCGTCGAGCGTGATGGAGCCCGACGTCACGCGGTATTTCGGGTGCCCGGCGATGGCGTAGGACAGCGTGGACTTGCCGGATCCGTTGGGCCCCATCACCGCATGCGTCTCGCCGGAGCTCACCGTCAGGTTGACGCCGTTGAGGATGCCGATCTCGCCGCCATCCGACGGGTTCTCGACGCTGACGTGCAAGTCTTTGATTTCCAGAGTGGTCATTAGGCGGTTGCTCTCGATTCCGTGATGGCCAGTTCATGCTCGATGGCGGTGGTTAGGCGCTCCCGCAGCTCAGGTACGGCGATCTTGGCGATGATCTCGTTGAAGAAACCACGCACCACCAGCCGGCGGGCCTGCTCTTCCGGGATGCCGCGGGAACGCAGATAGAACAGTTGCTCGTCGTCGAATCGTCCAGTGGCGCTGGCGTGTCCGGCACCGACGATTTCGCCGGTCTCGATCTCGAGGTTGGGCACCGAGTCGGCGCGTGCGCCATCGGTGAGCACCAGGTTGCGGTTGACCTCGAAGGTATCGGTGCCGGTGGCCTCGGCCCGGATCAACACGTCGCCGATCCAGACGGTGTGCGCATCCGGCCGACTCGAGTCCGGATCCCCTTGCAGCGCCCCCTTGTACAGGGCGCGGGATTTGCAGTCGGGTTGAGCGTGGTCGACCAGCAGCCGCGACTCGAGGTGCTGACCGTCGTCGGCGAAGTACAGGCCGAGCAGTTCCGCGTCGCCGCCGGGCGCGTCGAAGCGCACCGTGGCCGACATGCGCACCAGGTCGCCGCCGAGGGTGACGGCGACATGGCGCAGCACCGCGTCCTTGCCCAGCCGGGCATGTTGCGCGCTGACGTGCACGGTGTCGTCGGCCCAGTCGGCGATCCACACCACGGTGAGTCGGGCGGCGTTGTCGACAACGAATTCGACGTTGTCGGCATAGGTTCCGCTGCCACGCTGGTCGATGACAACGACGGCCTCGGCCAGCTCCTCGGCCCGGATCTGCAGATGCCCGTAGGCCACCGCGCCCTCGCCCGGGCCGGTGATCACCACCTCGACCGGATCGGCGACCTGCGTGTCGCGCGCGACGGTGACCACTGTCGCCGAGTTGAACGACGAAAATGCCTGCGCGGCAACACGGTCGGTGGGTACGCCGCCGTCGCCAAGCCGCGAGTCGCCCCGCCGGACGGTTTCGATTCGCACCCCGGGCTGTTCGCCGACGGTGATCTGCGCGCTCCCGGTCATATGCGCCGAGCCGTCGTGCAGGCCGCGCAGCCGGCGCAGCGGGGTGAACCGCCAGATCTCGTCGCGGCCGCCGGGGACCTCGAACGCATCGACGTCGAACGACGCGAACTGCTCGCCCTTGTTGGCAGCGGCGAGTGGCGAACCCTCAACCGCTTCAGTCAATCCCGTCACTACCCGACCGCGCCTTCCATTTGCAGCTCGATCAGCCGGTTGAGCTCCAGCGCGTACTCCATCGGCAACTCCTTGGCGATCGGCTCGACAAAGCCGCGCACCACCATCGCCATCGCTTCATCTTCGGTCAGCCCACGGCTCATCAGGTAGAACAGCTGGGTTTCGCTGACCTTGGACACCGTCGCCTCGTGGCCCATCGTCACGTCGTCCTCGCGGATGTCGACGTAGGGATAGGTGTCGCTACGGCTGATCGTATCCACCAGCAGCGCATCGCATTTCACGCTGGAGCGCGATCCGTGCGCACCCTTGTTGACCTGGACCAGACCGCGATACGACGTGCGTCCGCCGCCGCGGGCCACCGACTTGGACACGATGTTGCTCGACGTGTTCGGGGCCAGGTGCAGCATCTTGGCGCCGGTGTCTTGGTGCTGGCCCTCACCGGCGAAAGCCACCGACAGCACCGCGCCCTTGGCGTGCTCACCGGTCATCCAGACCGCCGGGTACTTCATGGTGACCTTCGACCCGATGTTGCCGTCGACCCACTCCATGGTGGCGCCGGCCTCGGCGCGGGCCCGCTTGGTGACCAGGTTGTAAACGTTGTTCGACCAGTTCTGAATCGTGGTGTAACGACAACGGCCACCGGGCTTGACGATGATCTCCACCACCGCCGAGTGCAGCGAATCCGACTTGTAGATCGGCGCGGTGCAGCCCTCGACGTAGTGCACGTAGGCGCCTTCGTCGACGATGATCAGTGTCCGCTCGAACTGGCCCATGTTCTCGGTGTTGATCCGGAAGTAGGCCTGCAGCGGGATGTCGACGTGCACACCCGGCGGGACGTAGATGAAGCTTCCGCCACTCCACACCGCAGTGTTCAACGCGGAGAACTTGTTGTCGCCGGCCGGGATCACCGTGGCGAAGTACTCCTTGAAGATCTCCGGGTGCTCGCGCAGCGCCGTGTCGGTGTCCAGGAAGATGACCCCCTGAGCTTCCAGGTCTTCGCGGATCTGGTGGTAGACCACCTCGGAGTTGTGTACGACCAGACCTTCGGCGACAAAGTTGTGCGGGCCGTCGACCTCGACGTCGTACACCGGCTCGACGGCATATGGTTCGACCGACTTCACGCGCTCAAACCCGAGCCACTCGTTGGTGTGGGCTCTGATCGTCGTCCCGTGCGAGCTATTGGATGAATGCATGTAGCGACGCCGGCCAAAGCGGTCGGTCCGCTTCCGGTTGCGGCACCCGAGCTGCTCGAAGTCGCCGGAAATGCCTAGCCGCCAAGCGGTCTGCATGCGCTCCGGAGCGTGCCGATACGGCTGGGTGAACGACCAAGGTCCACCGGCGCGGAGACCCGACAGCTCGGCCAGTTCGCGCGCCTGGCCCAGCAGCCCCTCGTTGGCGCAAGTCAGCAGAATCGATCCGCTGGTTGCCGGCCCCACGTAGCCGTCGGCGTCGACCCAGCCACCGAGGAAAGCCAGCCGCTGATCGCGAGGTAAGCCGTAGACCCACTCGGGGACCCGCTTTGTCAGCGCCAGGCCGGCGAAGCCTAATTCAACGATCCACTCGGTCAGGGCCTTCGAGTTGACGACCACGCGGTATTCGTCGGCCTCAATGCAACGCAATCCGAACAGATCCTTAACGACGCGGGTTAATTCGCTCCGTAGCTCGACATCAGTTGCGGGAATGGCGAACTGAACGCGATAAGTCCTCGTTGACAAGTGTAGGTTGCCGTCGCCGATGTAAAGGCCTAGCAGCCACATCAGGTCGACCGAACTCACCGAAGGAGTTATAAGCCCGGCAACGCTCGGAAGTTTAGCGGCCACACCGAATTCCGGAATCCGGCGAGGCACCGCAATGAAGTCGCCCAGCTTGATCTCGCCCACGGTGACCCAACGTCGCGCATAGCGGGCGCGCTGCCGCCCGTCCTTGCGCTCGTCACGCAATACCAGCATCGGGTGGTTGTCAGTCGCGCGGATACTGCGCCGCGTCGTTTTAACCGAATACGTCAACCGGGTGTCGGTCTGCGCCGATGCCTTGACGGGTGCAACTACGAATCGCTCGGCAGCTTCGTCGTAGGCGAATACCCGATCACCAAACCCAATCTCCTTGATCAGGACCTGCCCGCGGTTGGCCGTCCAGACCATAGTGTCACCAGCCAGGCACTCGTACTGCGCGGCGACGCCGGACACCAGGCGCTGCTTCTCGGCTTCCGGGATGCCGAGCTTGTCGTAGGTGTTGCGGATGTCCTCCGGTAGGTCATCCCATGTGGCGGCCTGCTTCTCGGTGGACCGCACGAAGTACTTGATGTTGTCGAAGTGAATGCCCTCGAGGTTGGAGCCCCAGTTCGGCATCGGCTTGCGGTCGAAGATGCGCAGTGCCTTCAGCCGGGTCGCCAGCATCCACTCCGGCTCGTTCTTCTTCGCCGAGATGTCACGGACCACCGCTTCGGACAGCCCGCGCTGTGCGCTGGCGCCCGCGATGTCGGAGTCGGCCCAGCCGTAGCCGTACCGGCCCATCGAGGCGATGGCCTCTTCCTGCGAGAGCGGTTCGGCCAGCTTCTGAACCTCGGGGGTGGTCGTCATGACGACGCTCCTTGCTTGCTTGCGGTGGCTTCGACGCGGGCTGAGCGTCGAAGTGTTGACGGCTTCTCGGTGGGAGTCAGCGGCACGTGGGTGGTGCATGCGCAGTCTCCGTTGACGATGGTCGCAAGCCGCTGCACGTGGGTCCCGAGCACCTCGGCCATGGCCTGCTGCTCGGTTTCACACAACTCCGGGAACTCCTCGGCGACGTGCGACACCGGGCAGTGGTGCTGGCATATCTGCACACCGTTGATCGGGCCGCGCACCTGCGTGGTGGTCGCGACGTAGCCCGCCTTCGACAGCGCGGTGGCGATCTGCTCGGCGGTCGCTTCGATGTCCGTTTCGCCCGTCTCGACATCGGACAGGATGGCGTCGATGCGTTGCCGGGCGAAGGTGCGGACCGCGTCCTCCCCGCCGATTGCCCGGAGTTGACGCATCGCCGCGGATGCCAGGTCGTCGTAGCTGTGGTCCAGCTTGGCGCGACCGCCCGCAGTAAGCCGATACCGCTTGGCCGGTCGGCCCCGTCCCTCCTGCTGCCAGGCCGCCGCGGGAACCGACTCCGCCTCCCCCACGTCGATCAACGCGTCCAGATGGCGGCGCACCCCGGCGGCGGACAGGCCCAGCCGATCGCCGATCTGCCCGGCGGTGATCGATCCAGACTCCAACAACAACCGCACGACGGCGCTTCGGGTCTGGCCGTCGTGGGTCGACGCTGCGGGTGCTGCTTCAGCACTGTCGGCGGACGTCCGGAATTTCACAACACAAGTGTGACAAAATTCCGGCCTCGGGTCCAGTCAGCCTCCGCGAGCCGGCGGCTACGCTGCTCTGATGGCAGCTCGCCACCACACGCTGAGTTCGTCGATTGCCAGCTTGCATGGCGACGAGCTGGCCGTAGGTCAGCCGCTCAACGACACCGAGCTGGTCGCAGTTCGCCGCACCCGGTTGTTCGGCGCCACCGGCACGGTACTGATGGGCATCGGCGCGCTGGGAGCCGGGGCCCGGCCGGTGGTTCAGGACCCGACCTTCGGGGTTCGGCTGCTCAACCTGCCGTCGCGGCTCCAGACGGTGTCGCTGACGATGACCACCACCGGGGCGGTGATGATGGCGCTGGCCTGGCTGATGCTGGGCCGCTTCGCCCTCGGCCAACGACGGATGTCCCGCGGCGAGCTGGACCGCACATTGTTGTTGTGGGTGTTGCCGCTGCTGATCGCACCGCCGATGTACAGCAAGGACGTCTACTCCTATCTGGCGCAAAGCCAGATCTGCCGCCTGGGGCTCGACCCCTACCGGGTGGGTCCGGCGACCGGCCTGGGCCTCGATCACGTCTTCACGTTGTCGGTGCCCAGCCTGTGGCGGGAGACGCCGGCGCCGTACGGGCCGCTGTTCTTGTGGATTGGCCGCGGAATTTCGGCGCTGACCGGCGAAAACATCGTCGCCGCGGTGCTCTGCCATCGGCTGGTCGTGCTGGTCGGCGTGGGTCTGATCGTGTGGGCGACACCGCGGCTGGCCCGCCGCTGCGGGGTCGCCGAGGTCAGCGCGCTGTGGCTGGGGGCGGCCAATCCGCTGCTGATCATGCATCTGGTCGCCGGCATCCATAACGAGGCACCGATGCTCGGGCTCATGCTGGCCGGCACCGAGTTCGCGCTACGCGGAATCGACTCCGCGCGTCCGCTGATGCCCCGGCCGTGGCCCAATCTCCGGACCCACTGGCCGGACTGGGCACCGCTGAGCATGCTGCTGGCCGGCGCGATCCTGATCGCGTTGTCTTCGCAGGTGAAGCTGCCGTCGCTGCTGGCGTTGGGTTTCGTCGCGATGGCGCTGGCCTGGCGCTGGGGCGGCAACCTGCGCGCGTTGTTATTGGCGAGCGGGCTGATGGCCGGACTCGCGCTGGCGGTGATGGCCGCCGTCGGCTGGGCCAGCCGACTCGGCTTCGGCTGGATCTACACGCTTGGCACCGCCAACGTGGTCCGCAGCTGGATGTCGCCGCCGACACTGATCGCCCTCGGCACCGGACAGGTGGGGATCCTGCTCGGGCTGGGCGATCACACCACCGCCGTGCTGTCGCTGACCCGTGGCATCGGCGTGTTGATCATCGCGGTGATGGTGGGCTGGCTGCTGATGGCGGTATTGCGCGGCCGGCTGCACCCGGTCGGCGGCCTTGGGGTCGCGCTGGGCGGAACGGTGCTGCTGTTTCCGGTGGTGCAGCCGTGGTATCTGCTGTGGGCCATCATCCCGCTGGCCGCCTGGGCGACACGCCCCGGTTTCCGGATAGCGGCGATCACCGTCACGATCGTCGTCGGCATCTTCGGCCCCACCGCCAACGGTGACCGGTTCGCGCTGTTCCAGATCGTGGATGCCACCGTGGCCAGCACCCTCATCGTGGCGCTGCTGATCGCGGCGACCTACACCCGTCTGCCGTGGCGGCCGCTGCCCAGCGCCGAGTCGACTTCCGACACGGCGACGCCGGATGTATTGCCCGGCAACGAGACCCCGCAGCCCGCGGCGGTGCCCGGCGCATACGCTGAGTCCTCGTGAGCCAGGCCGTCCAAGTCCCCGTGCGGTTGCGCGGAGTGTGCAAGTCGTACGGCTCGGGAGCGGCCACGACCAGGGCCGTCGCCAACCTCGACCTCGATGTTCATGCCGCCGAGGTGTTGGCGCTGCTGGGCCCGAACGGCGCCGGCAAGACGACGACGGTGGAAATGTGCGAGGGGTTCGTCCGGCCCGATGCCGGCACCATCGAGGTGCTCGGGCTGGACCCGATCGCCGACAACGCGCGGCTGCGACCGCGCATCGGCGTGATGTTGCAGGGCGGCGGCGGCTATCCCGCGGCCCGGGCCGGCGAGATGCTCAACCTGGTGGCCTCCTACGCCGCCGACCCGCTGGACCCGCAGTGGCTGCTCAACACATTGGGCCTGACCGACGCGGCACGCACCACTTACCGACGCCTGTCCGGTGGGCAGCAGCAGCGGCTCGCGCTGGCCTGCGCGCTGGTCGGCCGACCCGAGCTGGTGTTTCTCGACGAGCCCACGGCGGGACTGGACGCGCATGCCCGGCTGTTGGTGTGGGAGTTGATCGACGCGCTGCGCCGCGACGGCGTGACCGTCGTGCTGACCACCCACCAACTCAAGGAGGCCGAGGAACTCGCGGACCGACTGGTCATCATCGATCAAGGGGTGACCGTCGCCGCCGGAACTCCGGCTGAGCTGACCCGTAGCGGCGCCAAAGACCAGCTTCGGTTCAGCGCGCCGCCGCGACTCGACCTTTCCCTGCTGGTTTCAGCATTGCCGGAGCATTACCAGGCCTCCGAGGTGGCGGCGGGTGATTATCTGGTGGAAGGCCCGGTGGACCCGCAGGTGCTGGCCACGGTGACGGCGTGGTTTGCCCAGATCGACGTGCTGGCTACCGACCTGCGAGTGGAGCAGCGCAGTTTAGAAGACGTCTTCCTGGAGCTGACCGGTCGGGAGTTGCGGTCATGAGCCAATCCGTCTTTCCCGCAGGGACTTTCACTCCCGACCCCCGCCCCGCTGCGGTGCCGCGGATGCTGGCCGCGCAGTTCGCGTTGGAACTGAAGCTGCTGCTGCGCAACGGCGAACAACTGCTGTTGACCATGTTCATCCCGATAACCCTGTTGGTCGGGTTGACGCTGCTGCCGCTCGGATCTTTCGGCAGCAACCGCGCTGCCACGTTCGTCCCGGTGATCATGGCGCTGGCAGTGATCTCCACGGCGTTCACCGGCCAGGCCATCGCGGTCGCGTTCGATCGCCGCTACGGCGCGCTCAAACGGCTCGGCGCGACCGCGCTTCCGGTGTGGGGCATCATCGCCGGCAAATCGCTGGCGGTGGTCACCGTCGTGTTCCTGCAGGCAATCATCTTGGGCGCCATCGGGTTTGCGCTTGGGTGGCGGCCGCATCCGGCTGGCCTGGCGTTGGGTGCCGTCATCATCGCGCTGGGCACCGCAGGTTTCGCTGCGCTGGGTCTGCTGCTGGGCGGCACGCTGCGCGCCGAGATCGTGCTGGCCGTGGCCAACTTGCTGTGGTTCGTCTTCGCCGGACTCGGTGCGGTGACTGTGGACACCGACATGATCGCGGCCCCGGTCAAATGGGCGGCGCGGCTCACCCCCGCCGGGGCGCTGACCGAGGCGCTGTCCCAGGCGATGAGCGTGTCGGTGGACTGGTTCGGCGTCGCCGTGCTGGCCGCGTGGGGCGGCGTGGCCGCCCTGGCCGCGCTGCGGTGGTTCCGGTTCACCTGATTTCGCGGCGCACCGCTCGCGACACTGCAACCACGTAGACGACACGCGGACAAGGTGTGCGTAGTTGCAGTCTCGGCGAACCAGGGCCTACTACGTGACGTAGTTTTCGTTGGCCTACGATCGGGCGATGCCTGTCCGACGGTGGCTGCTGCGACTGGTGGATCTGCTGCCCGAGCCCAGCCGCCGTGCCCAACGCGTCATCGCGGCGTTGGTCATCTTGACCCAGGGCGGTATCGCCGTCACCGGTGCGATCGTCCGGGTCACCGCATCGGGATTGGGTTGTCCGACCTGGCCGCAGTGCTTCCCGGGCAGCTTCACCCCGGTAGCCCACGCCGAAGTGCCCCGGATCCATCAGGCCGTCGAGTTCGGGAACCGGATGATCAGTTTCGCGGTGGTGATCGCCGCGATCCTGGCGGTACTGGCGGTCACCCGGGCCCGGCGACGCGCGGAAGTGTTGGTGTACGCCTGGTTGATGCCCGCCTCGACCGTGCTGCAGGCGGTGATCGGCGGCATCACCGTGCTCACCGGCTTGCTGTGGTGGACGGTGGCGATCCATCTGCTGGCATCGATGGCGATGGTGTGGCTGGCCGTGCTGCTTTACGTGAAGGTGGGCGAACCCGACAACGGCGTGGCGACGAGCGCGGTGGCGCCGCCGCTGCGCTGGCTCATCGCGCTCAGCGCGACGACGCTGGCTGCCGTGCTGGTGACCGGGACCCTGGTCACCGCGGCGGGCCCGCACGCCGGCGACACCAGCCCGTATCGGACGGTGCCACGGCTGCGGGTCGAGGTCACCAACTTGGTGCACGCGCACTCGTCGCTGCTGGTGGCCTATCTGGGCCTGTTGTTCGGTCTGGGTTTCGGGCTATTGGCCGTACAGGCGCCGCGCCCGATACTGCTCCGGCTGAGCGTGCTGGTGTTGCTGGTATTCGCCCAGGCCGCCGTGGGCACCGTGCAGTTCTTCACCGGAGTGCCCGCCGCGCTGGTGGCGGTGCACGTCGCAGGCGCGGCGGCGTGCACCGCGGCCACCGCCGCGCTATGGGCGTCGACGCGAGAGCGGACCGAGCCCCAGCCGATCCAGGGCTGACTCAACGCACAGCGCAAACCGCCGCTGAGCGTCGTCGCGCACGGTCTCGGCGAGTAGGTGCCAACCCAGCGACGGCGCAACCAGATTCAACCCGACCAGTTCCGCATCACCCGGTCCGCCGACCACGTCAGCGCGGGCGTAGAGCAACTCGTCGACGCCGATGCTCAGATGCTCGGCTACCGACTGCAGGGCAGCCTGCCCGAGGTCCCACAATTCGAAGTCGGCATCCACCAACTGTTGTGCGGTGAACGCGTGCGACTGCACACCGCCGAGGTAGACCAGCGCCGTTTGCGCGGCCGCGGCGGTGGGTCGGCGGCTTTTGACCGGCACCCCGGCACGGCGCAGATCGCGCAGATGGTGTTGGCCGGTGTTCCAGCCGACGACCTGTGCCGCGTTGAGCAGATTGGGCACCCGCCTGGTCCAGGCCAGGAACTCGTCGAGCCGGCCGGCGTAGTCGGTGGTGGTCCGCAGGATCACCAGGTCGGTTTGCAACGTGTCCGGGTCATCCCACGACAGCCATCGGGCGTGCAGGCCCCGTTTGCGCAACGCGGCGACCAGACCGGCGTCGTCGCCGCCCGCCGAACCGGCCAGCACGATCCGGGGATGACGAATGTCGGGCCGGGCCAACTTCATGCGGCGCTCCATGCTTGCGGATGATAGTGCGCATGCATGCAATCGAAGTCGCCGAAATCGGCGGTCCGGAAGTTCTGAGCTACGTCGAGAAGCCACAGCCCTCGCCCGGCCCCGGTGAGGTGCTGATCAAATCCGAAGCGGTCGGGGTCAACTACATCGACACGTACTTCCGCTCCGGGCAGTATCCGCGCGAGGTGCCGTTCGTTCTGGGCACCGAAGTGGCCGGGACCGTGGCCGAAGTCGGCAAGGATGTGACCATGCTTCAGCGCGACGACCGGGTGGTGACCGCCGGTGCGTCGGGCGCTTATGCCGAGTTCTGCACGGCCCCAGCAGATTTTGTGGCAAAAGTGCCGTCGGCGGTGGATTTGGAGGTGGTGGCTTCGGCGCTGCTGAAGGGCATGACCGCCCATTACTTGCTCAAGTCGGTGTATCCGGTACAGCCCGGCGACACCGTGCTGGTGCACGCCGGTGCCGGCGGGGTGGGCCTGATCCTGACCCAGTGGGCCACCAGCTTGGGCGTCCGGGTGATCACCACGGTGTCGACACCGGCCAAAGCCGAGCTGTCCCGGCAGGCCGGCGCGACGGACGTGCTGGACTACCCCGGCGACGATCCGAATGAGTTCGGACAGCGTATTCGCGAGCTGACCGGCGGGGCCGGTGTGGCCGCGGTGTACGACGGCGTCGGCGCATCGACTTTCGACGCCAGCCTGGCCAGCCTCGCCGTGCGGGGCACCTTGGCGCTGTTCGGCGCCGCCAGCGGACCGGTTCCGCCGATCGACCCGCAGCGGCTCAACGCCGCCGGCTCGGTATACCTGACCCGGCCGTCGCTGGTCCACTTCACCCGTACCCACGACGAATTCGCCTGGCGGTCAGGGGAATTCCTGGACGCGATCGCCGCGGGTTCGATCAGCGTGACGGTGAGTCGGCGCTATCCGTTGGCCGATGCCGCCCAAGCGCACCGCGACTTGCAGGGCCGCAAGACCGTCGGCTCTATCGTGTTGATGCCGTAGGCGTCATGGCTGCCGGTCGTCGGGCTCCCAGCTGCCCGGCACCATCGGCAGCGTCGGGCCGCCGCCGAACTCGTCGCCGGGAAGCGTGGTCAATCCAGCCGCCTGTTCGGCGGCCGCGTTGCGCACCGTGCCGGCGAACCCCAACGGTCCCGCCCCGTGGCGCGATGCCAGCGGCTGGTCATCCGCCGGCGCGCCCCAGTCCGGGTCGATCTCGATATTCATATCGGCAAATTCATCGCCGTGGTCGCGCAGTGTCGTGCGCCGACGTCGCCGCGCCTGCCGCTGCTCACGCGCGGCCGCTGCCGCTGCCGCCGCGGCGCTGTCGGGCTCCGGTGCTTTCCGTTTGGCACTGGAACTGGCGCTGGTCCTCAACCCCGATTCGAACCCGATGCCCGGTGGCCCGACCACGTAAGGCGGGACGAAACCGGGTCCCGACGGCGGCGGTGGCGGTGTCGATGCGGAAGCCACGACAGTGTTCGCCACGGGGGTGGATGGAGGGGGCGGCGGCGCGCCGGGGGCCATGGCCGACGCAAAGACAGTCGGCGCCGTCCCGGCGACCGGCAGCACACTGGGCTCCGCGGCGACGGGGGCCAGCACCGGAGCGATAGCGACCGGGGCAGGCTCTACGGCGGCCAACCCGGCCAGGCCGGCTAAGCCGCCGGCAGATCCGGCGGGGGCGGCCGCCAGGCCCCCGGCGGAGGCGGGCAGCAACGCATAGCCGATTCCGTAGAACAGCTCGTCGCCGTCGAAGAACAGATAAAGCGGATTGATCAGCGCCGCAATCGGATTCGATATGAATCTCTCGATTGCCGTTTCGATTACCTGCTCTGTGTAACCAATCGGATTGTTCAAAAAGTCAAAGATGTGGTCGATGGCTAACTTGTCCACCAGCTCCGCCAGCCCCAACTTGTCCGCTATGTCATTCAGCCAGGTGCCGATGCCCGTTCCCTGCGTGCCGGTCTGAGCCGAGATGGAGGCCGCGGTTTTCAGGATCTGCGGCGAGGCGGTGGTCTGCGGCGCGGACTCCACCGCGGCACTCGCCACCGCCTGGTAGGTCGTCATCGTGGTGGCCGCCTGGATCCACATCCGGACATAGTCGGCCTCGTTGAGCGCAATCGGAATCGTGTTGATACCAAAGAAATTCGTCGCCACCAACACCCCATGAACCGCGTGGTTGGTGGCCAGTTCCGGCATTGTCGGCATAGCCGCGAGCGCGGCGGTGTAGGCCCCGGCGGCAGTCTCGTGCCGGGCCGCCGCTGCGGCGCTGTCAGCGCTGGCCTGCATCAGCCACGCCAGATACAGCAGGTTCGCGGCCACATACGACTCCGCGCTCGGCCCCTCCCACACGTCGGCCTGCACCGCCGCTAACACAGAGCTGAGTTCCTCTGCCGCCATGGCGTATTCGGTACTCAATGAGTTCCATGCCCCGGCAGCCGCCAGCAACGAACCCGGCCCCGGGCCGCTGCTGAGCAACGCCGAGTGCACCTCCGGCGGAAACGCCATCCACATGGGCGTGATCACCCTCAAACCTCCCACGGTGCAACGTTGATCCGCTGAACGTTAGCATTGCCTAACCTAACTTGTCGAGTTTCGCCGAAGACGGCGTCTCACCTGGCGAGGTGCCGGCCATCGCGCGGTAGGCCAGCACCAACTGCTCCATGGCCTGATTCCACTGGGCCTGCCACGCCTGGCAGCTCATCCTGGGCTGTGCCGCTCAACACACTGACCATATTGTTCGCAGGACCATTTACGTTGTGCGAGAAGATCTCTCGGTATCACAATCCTTCAGGCCTCGACACATATCGTGGCAGGCTCCGGCGCGGCTAGTTCGGGCGGAAACCGGACTCCGGCCGCGCTGGCTTCTGCTAATGCATCGCGACTCTAGGAGAGCTAGCAACACCGGGCGTTGCCAGCACGGTGGCGATCGCGGTAGTCAGCGGCACCGATAGCGCCAGCGCTATGCCGCCGACCGCCGAGCGCACGATTTCGATCGCCACGCTCTCGCTGGTCAGCACATCACCCAGCGACCGGTTCGCCACGGAAAACAACAACAGCAGCGGCAACGCGCTGCCTGCGTAGGCGAGCACCAGCGTGTAGACGGTGCTGGCGATGTGGTCGCGCCCCACCCGCATAGCGCCGACGAAGATTGCCCGACGAGAAGGACTTTCGCCCAGGTTGGCCAGCTCGAAGACCGTCGAGGCCTGCGTGACGGTGACGTCGTTGAGCACACCGAGCGAACCGATGATGAACCCAGCAAGCAGCAGGCCGGTGATGGACACCCGGCCCAGGTACGCGGCGACCTCGTTGCTCTGCTCTTCGGACAGCCCGGTGAGATGAGCCAACCCAATCGCAGCCCAGGACAGCAGCGCCGCCAGCAGCAGCGAGGCCAGCGTCCCGAGCAACGCGGCGCTGGTGCGAAGGCTCACCCCGTGCGCCAGATAGATCACGGCGAACAGGATCGCGGCCGACGCGACCAGCGCCACCGGCACCGCCGGCGCGCCGTCGCGAAGCGCCGGCAGCAGGAAAACCACCAGCACCAAGAACGCGACGATGATGCCGACCAACGCAAGCAGTCCACGCCAGCGCGCGACTGCTGCGATCACCACCGCAAACAGCGCTGCAATCCCGATAAGCGACCACGTTCGCTCGTAGTCGTAGAACGCGTAGTTCGTCATACCCTGCTCATCGACTTGCCGGATAAGCCGGACATCCTCGCCGGCCGCCAGTGTCGGCTGGCCTGGTCCCTCGCCGAACTCCAGCAACGTCGCGGCCCCGGAGTTAGGTCCCGATTCAATCGCGATCAGCGCCCGGGTACACCGCGCACCGCCGTGCGGGCCCGCCGCCGGGGCCGCAGTGAGGACCTTTCCGGCCGACGGACTACCGCAGTAGCCCGGTCCGCTGGACAGCACCCGTCCCGCGGCTGTCATCACAGCGCCGCCGGCGGCATTTTGGAACGGCAGCGGGATGTCGACCTTTTGCCCGCTCGGCCAAAGCATTACCGCGCCGGCAACGACGGCGACGCCGAACGCGGCGAGCAGACCCACCACAACGCGAACCGCGATTCGACCGAGCGGCGTTGCCGAACCAGAACCGGTCGCGTGGAAATGCGAATGCGAGTGCGCCATTGCCGGTCAGGGGCGCGGTGGTCGGTATCGAGGGCAGATGCCGACGCGCTGCTTGGCTGTGGTGCGCCGCCGGTTCGTCGCATGAGGTTCAGTCACCGGACCGCGATCTCTTACTGACCAGGCTGGTCAATGTCGGGGCGCCAGGCTTCGTCGGCGGCCCTTCTACTAACCAGGCGCGGTCAGGTGGGACCGGTTGGTCGAGCGCTTCGGCGGTGACGCGGACGCGACGATCGGTCAGCCAGATTATCAGCCAGATTCCGCAGGCAATGGTGACGATAAGGAAGCTGGGCGGGAAGTTGAACATCGCCGATGCAGCCAGTCCGATCCACACCGAGGTCACGCTGATGGCGGTGGACATGGCTATCGCAAGAGCCGGCCGTGGCGTGAGCATGATGGCCGTCGCCGGGGGGGCGATGAGAAGCGCGAACAACAACAGCGTGCCCACGGCTTGCACGGCCATCGTCACCGCCAGCCCGAGTAGCACCATGAACACGACCGACAGGAAACGCACGGGGACGCCTTTGGCTTCGGCGACGGCTGCATTGATGGAGCTGTACAACAACGGCCGGTAGACAATTCCGACACTTACCGCGAGCAGCAGCAGCAGAGCCGCGAAGGTGAGGAGTTGGTCGGCGGAGATGGCAAGCAGGTTACCGAACAATACGTTGGTCATCGTGCTGGAGTTTTTCCTTGCCAGCGAGTTGAAGAAGAGGCCGACGCCGGTTGCGAAGGCCAAGGTGGTTCCGGTGGCGACGTCGCGCTCGGCGGCACGCTTGCCGAGCAACCCGATGACGACGGCCCCGCCGACGCAAAACACGCCGAGACCCAACGCTGGGGGCAGGCCCAGCAGAACAGCACCGGTGGCTCCTGGCAGCCCGATATGCGCGGAGGCATGCGCAGCAAAGGCCGTGCGCCGCACGACGATGAAATATCCGAGCAGCCCCGCCGCTAACGCCGCAACCGTCCCGCCGACAAGCGCGTGGCGCATGAACGCGGACCCAAGGATCGGCCACCAGTCGCTCTGGTAGCCGATCGGCATCGCCACGAAAGTCGCTGTCACAGCGCACACCTCATAAACAACTCACCGTGCGGCGTGTGCGTGACCCGGATGGGTGTGCCGTAGAGATCAGTCAACAACACGTCATCGACCACTTCGGCAATCGGCGCGTGGTGAGCGTGCTTGTCGAGCAGATAGATCGCGCTGTCCAGGATGGGCAGCAGCGGATTGAGGTCATGAGCAACCACGAGGATGGTCATACCCAGTTCGCCGTGTAAGCGGGCCAGCAGGAGAACCATCTCGCGCTGGCTGCGCAGGTCCAGCGAAGCCAGCGGCTCGTCGAGGATCAGCATGCGCGGCGAGTCCACCAGCGCCTCGGCGATAGCCACCCGCTGCCGTTGCCCGCCCGACAGTGTGGCCAGTCGCGTATTGGCGAACCCGCCGGCCCCGACGGCTTCCAAGGTCTGCCGAACCTGGCGTCGTTGCGCCGCGGTGGTGCGCCTCAACGCCCAATGATGACCGGTCAAGCCCAGCAGTACGGCGTCGGTAGCGCGGACCGCTTCTCCAGTGCTGGCCGCGTAGTCCTGAGGGACGTACCCGATGCGGTTGCCTGTGCCGGGTCGCCGGCCGAAGACTCGCAACTGTCCCGACGCAACGGGAACCACGCCGAGAATCATGTGCAGCAGCGTGGTCTTGCCTGACCCGTTGGCCCCAATGACCGCAACAATGCCGCCGGCGGGCACCTCGAAGGTGGCCTGCGTCCAGATCAGCCGCCCGCCGCGCACCGCACTGACATCACTGAACTGCAGCGCGGTGTGTTGGGCGTGAACCTCAGACGGCGACACCGAGCGCCTTCGCCAACGCGGTCAGTTGGGCGTTCTGCCAGCCCACGAACGTGGTCTGGTCTTGTGGAACGGTCTCCATAGCGGTTACCACCGGGACATTGGATTGCTCGGCGGCGGCGCGGATCTGGTCGGGTATTGAGCCCTCGGTCTGCGGGTTGTAGATCAGCACATCGATCCGGTGGCCGGCCAGCGCGTCAAGGAACGCTTGAATGTCAGCTGGAGATGGATCGGATTCGCTGGCCGCGGCCTGTTGGTAGCCCTGCGGGGTCTTGTTGACCAGGCCTAGGGCGTCGGCCATGTAGGTGAAGATTCCCTCTGTGGCGGCGTAGGTCTTGCCTGCGGCGTGCACCTTGATGGTGTCGATCAGGCGGGTGTAGGGCTGTAGCGCCGCAGTGAACGCCATGCGCCGGTCGGTGAAGTAGGCCCGCGTCTGGGGGTCGATCTTGCTGAGCTCGGCCGTGACGGCGTCGGCGACGGCGGTGACTGCCGACGGGCGATACCAAAGGTGCGGGTTAGCCCCATCGGGGGTTTTCGTCACGTCGGCTGCGCTGATGACCGGTGCCACGGGCGCAGAAATTGCGGCCAGTTTTAACGCCCAGGGGTCATAACCCGCGCCATTGACCACGATCAGCCTCGCCCCGGAAAACGTCGCGGCGTCACGTGGTGACGGTTCGTAGTCGTGCGGGTCCACCGAGGAACTGACCAGTACCGTCTTAACCTGAGCGCATGCGCCGCCGAGCTGAGAGACGATGTCTCCCCACTGATCGACGCTGACCGCCACATCGACTGGTGCACCCGGGCACGGTGGGGGCGCGCTGCTGGTAGCGGGCGCTGCCACCGCACCAGCGCTCGTGGTCGATCTCGATTGACTGCTCCGGTCTGAGCCGCAGGCGACCAGACCCCAAGTCAGCGCCAGGACCACCGCTGCGGTGAGCTGAACGCGGCGGCGGCAACTGGTCATGATGCAAACGATAATCGGTCCCAATAAGCCCGTCACTTTGAAGCCACGCCTCCGCCTACGAGGCCTCACCATCGGGGGTTTCCGGGCCGGTCGCCGAGGATCGAAGCAGTCCGTAGCGACGGTAGAACTTTTCGACCTGGCCTGCGGTGTCGAGGATCCGTCGCCCCCCGGTCCAGAAGGGGTGCGAGTCCGACGAGACCTCGACGACCACCAGGGGATAAGCCCGGACACCATCAGGCGTCGGCCAGTCGACGACGCGTGAGCTGGTGATCGTCGAGCGGGTGAGAAACAACTTTCCGGTGGTCGCGTCTTGGAAGACGACCGGATGGTAATCGGGATGAATGCCAGGTTTCATGACGCCTCGTCGTTTCCGTGCGCCGTCGTTGCGTCGGTGACGACGGGCGCGGCGTCGTTGCAAGGATCTTCGTGCCAATCGCCGAACGGGTCGTCGTAGTGCACCCAGGTCGCCGGTTCAGCAGCTTCATCGTCGGTCAGCAGGGCGCCGCGCAAGGCGTCGAGGATCTCGCCGGGATGCGTGCCACACACCAGGACCGTCATCGAGGTGTGCCGGTCGCCGAAGTCGTCGTCCCACATCAGGTTGGCAAAGGCACGCCGCTCCGGATCGATGTAGGCGGCCTCGGACGCGCTCATCGCGGCCACCCACTTGCCGGCGCTGGACACCCGCAGTCCGCCGCCGGCGGACTCCAGCCACATCGCCTGGTCGGAGCGGTTGGCCAGCCACAACCGGCCGCGGCTGCGGATCACTCCGTCGAGCAGGTGGTCGACTGCGTCATGCAGGCGTTGCGGGTGAAACGGCCGGCGGGCGTGGAACTCGACCATCGCGACCGAGCCGTCGGGATTCAGTGGTGGCGCGCCAGCGAGCAGCGGGCCGTGCGGGTCATCACTGCGGCCACGCCGCGACTCGTCATCGAGGTTGGCCAGCGCCAGTTCGATGCGATCGGTGCCAACCGTGATGCGGGAGCGGGGTGCGAGCCGGCGCAGCACCGCGAGCGTGACCGCCTCTGGATAACTGAGCATGATGACGTCGCCGAACTCGGCCTGGCCGACCACGACCTGGGCGGAGGTACGCCCGTCCGGCAGCTCTTCGTCGCCGAGCGCTTGGGTCAACCATTCGCCGGCGTTCACGCAGGTGATGACACCGGCAATGGCCACATCGCGGGCGGCAGGGCCGTCGACGTAGCCGGGGCCGATGCGCACCCGAACATGGTTAATAGCCAAGCAGATCGGCTCGGGTTCCAGCCACGGCGCCAAGTGCACAACGATGCGCTGGACATCGCTTCGCCGATGCAACACGCGTAAATAGACCAGCAGGTCGTTGCGAATGGTGCAGGCCACGCAGCCGTGCGCCAGCTCCAGGACGGCCTCCGCCGTCGTCAGCTCGTCGCGCCGCAGCATCGCGGTCGTCCGCCGCACCACATGCCCGTCGAACCGGTGCTCGACGACGACCGTGCCCGGCCGCTGCATCAACGTACCGGTCGCCGAGTCGGTGTCACCTTGACCGGCCACGAGAACCACGGGAGTCCTCATCACCATCCCCTATTGAAAACGATTTTCATCTTTGCTTCCGACACGCTACAGTGGCGATCGCCGCTTGTCGAAAATGATTTTCATCAAGACTTCCACTGTTGAGGAGAGTGCCCGTGTCGGCACGCTGTCAAGTCACCGGCCGCACAGTCGGTTTCGGTAACTCGGTTTCGCATTCACACCGCCGCAGCCGACGCCGGTGGTCACCCAATATCCAGACCAAGACCTACTTTCTGCCATCGGAGGGCCGACGGGTGAAGCTGCGCGTGAGCGCCAAAGGCATCAAGGTCATCGACCGCGACGGCATCGAGGCGGTCGTGGCACGACTACGCCGTGACGGGCAGCGGATCTGATGGCGCGCAACGAGATCCGGCCCATCGTCAAACTGCGCTCCGCGGCGGGTACCGGCTACACCTACGTCACGCGCAAGAACCGGCGCAACGACCCTGACCGGCTGCGGCTACGCAAGTACGACCCGGTGATCCGCCGCCACGTCGAGTTCCGCGAGGAGCGGTGATGGCCAAGAAATCCAAGATTGCCCGCAACGAGCAACGCCGCGCGGTCGTGGCGCGCTACGCCGAGCGGCGCACCGAGCTCAAGGCGATCATCCGCTCGCCAGCGAGCACCGCCGAGCAACGGCAGGCGGCCCAAAGCGCGCTGGCCCGCCAGCCCCGCGACGCCAGCGCAGTTCGGCTGCGCAACCGCGACGCGGTCGACGGGCGGCCCCGCGGTCATCTGCGCAAGTTTGGGTTGTCACGTGTGCGGGTGCGGCAGCTCGCTCATGCGGGGCAACTGCCCGGCGTGCGGAAAGCCAGCTGGTGATGGCCAAAAAAGCTGCGCGGGGCCGCCGTCCGGCCCGAGTCGAAACCACGTCGCCGAGAAAGAATCTGCTCACCGGCCTGGGCATCAGCGAGGTGGACTACAAAGACACCGCCACCTTGCGAGTGTTCATCTCCGAGCGTGGGAAGATCCGTTCCCGCCGAGTCACCGGGCTCACCGTCCGCCAGCAACGTCAAGTTGCGACCGCGATCAAAAATGCGCGCGACATGGCACTACTGCCCTCCCCGAAGGCAGCGCGGTGACATCCTGGCGCCGCGCCACCGACCGCGCCTTCACTGTCATCGTCTGCTCCTGCTGCGCGGCCGAGCCCGGGCTATCCGTCCTGCAGGAACTTCGTGAGAGTATCCGACGCTGCCCGCACGGCATCCTGGTCTCCGCGCCGTGCCTCCTAGGGAAGCTCACGTGCGCGGCACGTACCGACGGGTCGGGCACCATGGTGCTGCTGCAGCCCTGCTCCACAGACCGATCACCCGTCGGCCCACCGCGGTGGGTCGGTCCCATCACTAACCCCGCGGATGCAGAAGCTGTGCGGGCCTGGCTTGAGCGCGGTGGCTGGGACATAGACACCCTGCCACAACGCCTGCGATCGCAACTTAATTCGCTGGGGGCCGCCAGCTCTCGCAATTAACCGCACCGTCAAGGTCCGACTGCGGATAGTGCGGGAACCGCGTGTGACCCCAGCGGCTGCCGTCGTCTAGCCGCCCCATTTCGCCCCTTCGGCTTGGTCGCGGGCCAGCATCGAGGTGGTGTTGTTCTCATGCGTGCCGGCCATCGCGCGGTAGGCCAACACCAACTGCTCCATCGCCTGATTCCACTGCGCCTGCCAAGCCTGATAGCTCATCCCGGTATCCCCTTGCCAGCCCGCCGACAGCGCCGCCTGCTCACTGGCGATATCAGCACCCAAACTCTGCAACGTGCCGGCATAGCCGGCCATGTCGGCGCTATGCGCCAGCATCGCCGGATAGTTGTACATGATCTGCGACATCACAAATCCTTTCGTCTAAACCGTATGGGGATCAGAAGCCGGGGTAGCTGCCGGCCGCAGCGGAATCGGCGGCCACATACGTGCCGGCCGCATCTCCGATGTTGGCCTGGGCGATATCCAGCAAGCTATTGATTTTGGCCGCTGCCGCCACGAACCGGGCGTGGGCGGCCTGAAACGCCGCCGCGGACTCCCCGGCGTGAAACGCCTGCGACGACATCGCTTCCTGCTCGGCCTGACCGATCGTCGAGCGCATCAGCCCCGCCTTGGCACCAAACGCCGACTGCGAGGCCACCAACTGCGGAATATGTGCATCCAACAAACTCATCCCTAAAATCCCTTCACTAGTTGATTACCGTTGCCACACCAACACACTCAGCGGTCATCCTCCCCCTGCGGCGAATCAGGACCCCAGGTCGTGGGCAGCATCGGCATCGTCGGCCCCGCACCGTACTCATCACTAGATAGCGTTGCCAGCCCTGTCGCCTGCTCGGCGGGCTTCGACACCGTCCCGGCGAATCCCAACGGCCCCGCACCCCGATCCGATGCCGTCGGCGCGCCCCAATCGGGAGTCACGTCGACGTTCATATCCATGAATTCGTCGCCATACCCGCGCTGCATTGCGCGCTGACGTCGCCGCTTCTTTGTCCGATCCTGCGTGGCGGCGACGATCGCCGCGGCAGCCGCGGGCGCCTTAGAACCGCCGCGCGTGGTGGGCTCCTGCGTCTTGGCTTGCAGGCTCATCCCGTCCCCGATGGTCGGACCACCCACCACGTAGGGCGGCGCAAATCCGGGTCCGCCGCCGGCTGGAGGTGGCGGAGCCGGCGCCGGAGCACTGGCGGCAGCGCTGACCGTGGCCGCCGACGTCGGGCTCGGGGGCGTGCTGATGCTGACACCTGGAGCACCTGCCACGGTCGGGGTCAATCCGGCGGCGGGTAAGACCGGAGGGAGAATCGGCAGGGGTGTGGGAGCCGCGGGCGGGGGCGGAATGGCAGCCAGCCCGCTCAGTCCGATCGCGCTCAGAGCCCCGGGGGCGAGCGCGGGGCTGGCCACCACCGCCAGTAGCAGCGGATTCGACAACAGGTAGATACCAATTTCCTCGATGTGAATCGGAATGTCGAACAGCTGCCAGCTGAAGAAGTACTGGAAAGCCGTCACCGGATTTTGCACGAAGTAGGTGCCGAACTGTTGCACGTCCTCAAAGATTTCGAGCGCTCGGACTACCCAATACATCGCTACGCCTGGGTTCGCGTAGGAGTCGTAGGTGGCTCCGTTGACGGTGCCCGCGGCGGGGTTCCACGTGATACCGAAGTTCTGCAGGAAATTCGCGACCCAGTCATCGAAGAAGTAGTCGAGCCTCGGGCTGTGTGCAGTGATGGTGTTGCCAATACCGAACTCTTTCAAGATGTTCTGCAGCCACTGAGGAATCCCCAGCGGGTTGTCACCGGAGAGATTGCCATAGGCATCACCTCCAATATTCGCGGCAGGCTGGGCCGCGGCGCCAGATTTCACGATTTGCGGCGCCGGGGTGGTCGTTGGCGTCGCCGCCACCGCCGCGCCGGCGACCGCTTGATAAGTGCTCATCGTGGTAGCGGCCTGAACCCACATCCGGACGTAGTCAGCCTCGTTGAGCGCGATCGGAATCGTGTTGATCCCAAAGAAATTCGTCGCCAGCAACACCCCGTGAACCATGTGGTTGGTGGCCAGCTCAGGCAGGGTCGGCATGGCCGCCAGTGCCGCCGTGTAGGCCGCGGCCGCGGTTTCGTGCTGAGCAGCCGCTGCGGCGCTGTCGGCGCTGGCCTTGGTCAGCCACGCTAGATACGGCACGAACGCGGCCACAAACGACTCTGCACTCGGCCCCTGCCATGCGCCAGCCTGCACCTGCGCCAACCGCGCACTGAGCTCCTCGGCCACCGCGGTGTATTCGGCGCTCAACGAGTTCCACGCCCCCGCTGCCGCCAACAGCGACCCGGGCCCGGGACCGCTGCTCAACAATGCCGAATGCACCTCCGGCGGTGCGGCCATCCAGATTGGCGCTGTCACTGTCAGCCCCAGGCGCCGCGATACGCCGCCGCCGCCGCGGCATCGCCCGCGGCATAGCTGGCGCCCGATTCACCGACGCCGATACCGGAGCGGCCGAGTTCCTCGACACCTTGGGCGGCCACCGCCGCATGCGCACAACCGCGAACGCTGAAGCCGGCCGCGCTCTGCACCGATACCGGATCCGCGGCAGGAGGCACCACGGCCGTGATCGCCGGGGCCGCACCGGCATCCGCCGCCGCCAGCCGTGCCGTCAGCGCTTCGATACCCGCACTGGCAGCCGCAAGACCTTCAGGAACGACGCGCAACGCCATGACAGCCACTCCAGACGCCAAGGTGAATATGATTTTCATTAACACTTGTACCACACGATGGTGGGTTTGGAAACTCGGCGCGACGGTTCAGCCGGGATTCGATGCGAGCGCGCGATAGCCGGATTCGGCGAAGCGCTGGGCGGCCTCCCGTATCTCCGCGGTCATCGGGCGACGTTCCGGGATGTCACCGGAAAAGACCTGGGGCTCTGGTTCTTTGGAGTAAAACCGGGACCGCTCGGTCATGCGTTCGATTGCTGCAGCATCGGCCTCGAGCCCAAAGTGCGGGGTCACGCGCTGCCACACCGCGGCGGGCAGATCGGCGTGGTCGATGCACAGGCGCCGACCCGGATCGGCCACGGCTGACTCCAGCATCGCGCCGAGCGCGCGGGCCGTGAACTCAGCCCGCGTCATGGCCGGGACCACAGCCGGATCAATGCCGAATAGCCGCGCGGCCCGAGGGGGTGCCGCCTGGCGTCCCAGCCAGCCCGGTGGATTGGCGAGCAGCGAGGCCACCACGTGCGCCGGCTCGCGCTGGACCCAGATCCATGGCGTGTCGGGAAAGGCAGCGGCCAGGACCGCGCGGCTGCGGATGTTCCAGCTGGTGCACTTGAGCACCAGGTGCCGTTCGTCGCCGTGCCGGAGTCGGCCGAGCGCGCGCACCAGACGTCGCACAAGACCGACCAGCGTGGCCCCGTCAACCAGATCGGGGTCCAGCCCGAGAAGCGCGTTCAGCGGCGAGGGCTCCGCCACGACCACGACGCCAGGGAGGGTGCCCAGGAGTCGGGACGCGAGCGTCGACCCGCATCGCGAGAGGTGAAAGATCATGCCCGCCGGATCGAGCGACGGCTCGCTATCGAGAGCGACGAACGCATCGAGTCCGGTCCTGACGAGCGGCCTGGCCTGCGGACTGGTGGCCCAACGGGCGACGGTCTGGTCGAAGAACGGTTCGACGAAGCGTTCCGCCGACAGATCGGCCCAGTCGACCGTCGGTGCGGGCCCGGAAAAGTCGAACCTGATCGGCGTCCAGCGGGCGAGATCGGCGAGCTCCATCAGTCGTCGGGCAGCCGGACAAGGAATCCGCTCACGATCAGCGTACGGGCCAAATCCGTCTGCTGTGCCGCACGCAGCCCCGGCAGATCGCCGACCCGAAACGGCTCGGTACTACTGGAGACGAACCGCAGTGCAGCTTCGTGGTCGGAGCCGGCGTTTATCGACAAGCTGGCAAACTGCAGGACAACGCCGTCGTCAACTGCCTTTACCCGGGAATAGAGCGGTTGGTACTTCACCACCCGTGTTTGCCCGTCAATTGCGTTGGCGTTGGCAATCTGTCCGACTGGTGGGCATCGACCACGCCTAACCAACCCATCCGCCAACAACCCGAGACCGCCGGCCATCGCGCCCGGATCCTCAACTGTTCCAACAGCTTCCCGCACCAGGCCGCGCAGCGTCGCGTCTAGGTCCGCATCTTCTAGATGCCGCGGCGGCACACGCGCGTTCAGACGATCATCGCGGAAGCTCTGCGAGTACAGCGCTCCGATGGCAAGCATGAGCACGGTTGGTGCGTGGATTCCGACGGTCAGATGGACGGATTGCTCTGAAGCTGTCTCGGCGGCGTGAACGCGGCCGCGTGGCACGTAAAGCACGTCGCCGGCTTCCAGGTGCACGTCGGTTGGCGCCGGGAGACCTTCAACAGCAACCGCCTTTTCGTTGTCCCGCTGGATCTCACGTGGCGGGCGGTCGGCGCCGATGTACAAATGCCAGATCTTGGAGCCCTGGACCTGCAGGATCAACACATCGTGGTCGTCGTAGTGCGGAGCCAGCCCCGGCTGCCCTGGCGGAGTGATGTAGGTGTTCACCTGTATCGGGAAGTTCAGCTCAACCTCGATCGAGTGTGCCAACGTCCCGATCGCGCGCACGTATTGCTCGACGCCGTCCATAACGATGGTGTAGCCGTCGGCAAAGTCGCCGCGGATACCAACGATATCGAGGCTGCCGTCAACAAGCCGGTAGTTGTCGGAGCCCTTTTTGTCTCTCCCCCTTACCAGCCGCACCGCCGATGGCTCGCGGCGAAACAACTCCAGCAGCTCGTCAACCGTCGGCGGTCCGGGCAGGAGACCATCAAAGTAGTCCGGGCAGCCTCGCTTGATGTGGTAGTGGTCCTGCGCCCATGTTTCGTCAAGAAAGGTCTCGACGGACAGCGGCTGAAGCAACCAGGCGAGTGAGAAGTCGACGTTAACGCCCGATAAGCGTTGCCGCATCAGCCGTGCTCTCCGCCTTTTTCCGCCTCGCCGGCCTGGTTTGCGTTCCAAGTGCCCGGCACCATCGGCATGGTAGGGCTACCGCCGAACTCATCACCAGCCAGCGTGGCCAAACCGGCGGCCTCGGCGACCGTTCCCTTGCGCACCGTGCCGGCAAACCCCAACGGCCCGGCACCTTGATCGGAGGCCACTGCCAACGGCGTGTTCCAGTCTGGATCGACTTTGACATTCATTTCCATAAACTCGTGAGCGTACCCGCGCATCCCTGCTCGCCGGCGCCGCCTCGACCGACGCTGCTCGCGCGCAGCTGCCGCGGCCGCCGCGGCAGCGGCATACGGCTCGGCCGCCTTTTTCTTGTCGCCGGAGCTGGCGCTGCTACGCATCCCCGAACCCACCCCGATGCCGGGCGGCCCCACCGCGTAGGGAGGGACAAAACCTGCCCCGCCCGCGGCCGCAGGCGGCGGTGTCGGCGGCGCCGAACTAGCCACTGTGCTGGCTGTGGGCGCGGGCGAGGGCGCCGGGGCCGTCGCAGGCGCGCTGGCCGGCACGGCGGGAGTCGGCGCCATCCCGGCGGCCGGCAACGCGCTGGGCGCCTCGACGGGTGTCTCAACGGGGGCGGATACCGGCGCGGGAGCAGGCACGCCGGCCAGACCGGCCAGCCCCGCGAATCCGCCAAGGGCTCCGAGGTTGGCAGTCGTCAGGCCGAGCGCCACCGCCGTCAATTCCGGTTGGAACGCGGTGATGAATTCACCTACGTGAGTGGTCTCGTCGGCGATAAGGGCCGCAATATCGCTCGACAGCTGTGGTATCGCCTCGGATGGATTTGTAAAGAATTCGCTAAAGTCCCTCTGCAGAGTTTGGGTAATTTCCAGGACCCTGTTCACGTACCAGAAGCCGTCGTACGGATTCCCACTGTCGTTGTCGATGATGTCTTGGATACCGCTGTCGCTGCTGGTGCTGGCGCTATTGCTGTTGGAATTCACGATCTGCGGCGCCGGGGTGGTGGCCGCTGTTGATGCCACCGCGATGCTGGACACGGCCTGGTAGGTCGCCATCGTGGTGGCGGCCTGGATCCACATCCGGACGTAGTCAGCCTCATTGAGCGCTATCGGGATCGTGTTGATACCAAAGAAATTGGTCGCCACCAACACCCCGTGAATCATGTGGTTGGCTGCCAGCTCCGGCAAGGTCGGCATCGCGGCCAACGCCGCGGTGTAGGCGGCGGCCGCGGTCTCGTGCTGGACAGCCGCCGACGCGCTTTTGGCGCTGGCCTGCACCAGCCACGCCAAGTAAGGCACATGCGCAGCCGCGTATCGCTCGGCGCTGGGGCCTTGCCACGCCCCGGCCTGCACCGCCGCCAAAGTCGCGCTGAGTTCCTCAGCGACCGAGGCGTATTCGGTGCTCAATGAGTTCCACGCGCCGGCCGCAGCCAGCAGCGACCCGGGCCCCGGGCCGCTGCTCAACAACGCCGAGTGCACCTCCGGCGGCGAGGCAATCCACACCGGCGCCGTCATCGGCCGCCCACCCCTGAGATCACGTCGGGCATTAAATACGACGCTGTGTCGTAGGGACAAGACCCCGACGGGGTAGGGGGTATCCGCAGGTCTAAGAGCTTGCGTTACGGCTTAGACAGGGAGCAGGGTAGGCAGCGCCATCGCCGAGTCGAGCGCCAACGCGCAGAACACCACCGCCAGGTAGTTGTTCGACTGGAGGAACAGCCGCAGCGGCTTAACCGGCTCACCGCGGCGAACGCCGGCGTAGAGCTGATGGGCCATCGCCAAGAACCACACGCCCGCCACCACTGCCACCGCGCTGTACAGCCATCCGGCTGCCAGCGCCAGCGCCAGCGTCGCAGCCACCGTCAGCCAGGTGTAGACCACGATCTGCTTCGTGACCTGGCGCTCGGTGGCGACGGCCGGCAGCATCGGCACACCGGCCGCTTTGTAGTCGTCCTTGTACCGCATGGCCAATGCCCAGGTGTGCGGCGGCGTCCAGAAGAAGATGATCGCGAACATCACCAGCGCCGGCCAACCGATCGTGCCGGTGACAGCCGACCAGGCGATCATCACCGGCATGCAACCGGCCGCTCCACCCCAGACGACGTTCTGCGAGGTGCGGCGCTTGAGCAACAGGGTGTAGACGAACACGTAAAACCCGATCGTGGCCACCGCCAGCAGGCCGGAAAGCAGGTTGGTTGTCCACCACAACCAGAAGAACGAGGTGACGCTCAGCGCCAGCCCGAACACCAGCGCGTTTCTGGTCGGCACCGCAGCCCGCGCCAGCGGCCGCCGGGCGGTCCGCTTCATCACCTTGTCGATGTCGGCGTCGGCCACACAGTTGAGCGTGTTGGCGCCACCAGCGGCCAGCATCCCGCCGATCAGGGTGTTGAGGATCAACACCGGGTTTACCGTGCCACGGTCGGCCAGCAACATCGCCGGGATGGCGGTGACCAGCAACAGCTCAATAACCCGCGGCTTGGTTAGCGCCAGATAAGCCAGCACAGTGGTGCTGACTCGACTTGGCGCAACGCGCTCGCGAAGGCTCACGCAATAACTCCTTGGATCGCAGCAGCGCGCAGCTTCTACTACCGGCGATGGTAGACGGCCTGCCTGCCCCGCTCGTAGTCCAGGGTCGACTCACAACAATTTGCCGCAAAATTCCGCGCGATTTCACGTGCCGGTGGATCTGCAACGACGCGGGTACCCGCACTAGTGTTAACCCTGATCACCACGTCGACCCAAGGACCGCGTTCGTGACAACACTCGAAGACATCTCCACCCTTACCCGCCCCCACCTTCCCGACGACTGGACCGAGATCGACTCGGCCGCGGTCGACACCATCCGAGTGTTGGCTGCCGACGCCGTTCAGAAAGTCGGCAACGGCCATCCCGGAACGGCGATGAGCCTGGCCCCGCTGGCCTACACGCTGTTTCAGCGGGCGATGCGCCACGATCCCAGCGACACCTACTGGCTGGGCCGCGACCGGTTCATCCTGTCGTGCGGGCACAGCAGCCTGACGTTGTACATCCAGCTCTACCTGGGCGGGTTCGGCCTGGAGCTGTCCGACATTGAGTCGCTGCGCACCTGGGGCTCGAAGACGCCCGGGCACCCGGAGTTCCGGCACACCAAGGGCGTCGAGATCACCACCGGCCCGCTCGGCCAGGGCCTGGCCTCGGCGGTGGGCATGGCGATGGCCTCACGTTATGAACGCGGCCTGTTCGATCCGGACGCCGCTCCCGGCACCAGCCCGTTCGACCACTACATCTATGTGGTCGCCTCTGACGGCGATATCGAAGAAGGGGTTACTTCCGAGGCGTCGTCGCTGGCCGCGGTCCAGCAGCTCGGCAACCTGATCGTGTTCTACGACCACAACCAGATCTCGATCGAGGACGACACCAACATCGCGCTCTGCGAGGACACCGCTGCCCGGTATGAGGCCTACGGCTGGCATGTGCAGCACGTCGAGGGCGGCGAGAACGTCATCGGTATCGAGGAAGCCATCGCCAATGCCAAGGCCGTCACCGACCGGCCGTCGTTCATCGAACTGCGCACCATCATCGGCTACCCGGCGCCCAACCTGATGAACACCGGCAAGGCGCACGGCGCGGCCCTCGGCGACGACGAGGTGGCCGCGGTCAAGAAGATCCTGGGCTTCGATCCGGACAAGACCTTCGAAGTCCGCGACGAGGTCATCGCCCACACCCGCAAGCTGGTCGAGCGGGGTAAGGAAGCCCACGACAAGTGGCAACCGGAATTCGAGGCCTGGGCGCAGCGCGAACCCGAGCGCAAAGCGCTGCTGGACCGGTTGACCGCCGAAAAGTTGCCCGACGGCTGGGACGCCGACATACCGCACTGGGAGCCAGGCGACAAACCGCTGGCCACTCGCGCGGCATCGGGCAAGGTGCTGAACGCGGTAGGCCCGAAGCTTCCCGAGTTGTGGGGCGGCTCAGCCGACTTGGCGGGCAGCAACAACACCACCATGGATAATGTGAAATCCTTTGGCCCGCCGTCGATTTCAACCAAGGACTACACGGCAGACTGGTATGGCCGTACCTTGCATTTCGGTATTCGTGAGCACGCGATGGGTGCGATCCTGTCCGGCATCGTGCTACACGGCCCGACCCGGGCCTACGGCGGCACCTTCCTGCAGTTCTCCGACTACATGCGCCCGGCCGTGCGACTGGCTTCGTTGATGGACATCGACACCATCTACGTGTGGACGCACGATTCGATCGGGCTCGGCGAAGACGGCCCGACCCACCAGCCGATCGAACACCTGGCGGCGCTGCGCGCCATTCCCAAGCTGTCGGTGGTGCGTCCCGCCGACGCCAACGAAACCGCCTACGCCTGGCAGACGATCTTGGCTCGCGGCAACGGCAGCGGTCCGGTGGGGCTCATTCTGACCCGCCAGGGTGTGCCGATCCTGGAAGGCACCAACTATGAAGGCGTGGCCAAGGGCGGATACATCCTCGGTGACCCCGGCGGCGCCGAGCCAGACGTCGTCCTGATCTCGACCGGCTCCGAGGTCCAGCTGGCTGTCGAGGCTCAAAAGCTGTTGGCCGACAAGGACATTGTTGCGCGCGTGGTCTCGATGCCATGCGTGGAATGGTTCGAGTCCCAGTCGGAGGAATACCGCGACAGCGTGTTGCCGCCGTCGGTGTCGTCTCGCGTCGCCGTCGAGGCCGGCGTCGCGCAGAGTTGGCACAAGTTGGTCGGCGACACGGGCGAGATCGTTTCGATCGAGCACTACGGGGAATCCGCTGATTACAAGACCTTGTTCCGTGAATTCGGGTTCACCCCGGAAGCTGTCGTCGACGCCGCCGAACGAACAATAGACAACTAGAAGAAGGGAATACAGATGAGTTCAGCGACCCAGAATCCCAACCTTGCCGCACTCAGCGCGGCGGGCGTGTCCGTGTGGCTGGATGACCTGTCGCGTCAGCGTCTGCAGTCCGGCAACCTGCAAGAGCTGATCGACACCAAGAGCGTCGTTGGTGTCACCACCAACCCGTCGATCTTCCAGAAGGCGCTGGCGGAGGGCGACACCTACGAAGGCCAGATCGCCGAGCTCGCCGAGCGCGGCGCCGACGTGGACGCCACCATCCGTACGGTGACCACCGACGACGTTCGCAACGCCTGCGACGTGCTGAGGCCCCAGTGGGAGGCTTCCGACGGGGTTGACGGCCGGGTGTCGATCGAGGTCGACCCGCGGCTGGCACACGACGCCGACAAGACCATCAAGCAGGCCATCGAGTTGTGGAAGATCGTCGACCGGCCGAACCTGTTCATCAAGATCCCGGCCACCGAGGCCGGTCTGCCCGCCATCAGCGCGACACTGGCAGAAGGGATTTCGGTCAACGTCACGCTGATCTTCTCGGTCGAGCGGCACCGCCAGGTGATGGATGCCTACCTCGACGGGCTGCAGGCGGCCAAGGCGGCCGGACACGACCTGTCCAAGATCCATTCGGTGGCCTCGTTTTTCGTGTCACGGGTGGACACCGAGGTGGACAAGCGCCTGGAAAAGATCGGCTCGGCCGAAGCGCTGGAGCTGCGCGGGCAGGCGGGAGTGGCCAACGCCCGATTGGCCTACGCGGCCTACCAGGAAGTGTTCGTCGGTGGCGATCGCTTCGGACAACTCGAGGCCGACGGGCCGCGGGTGCAGCGACCGCTGTGGGCCTCGACCGGCGTCAAGAATCCCGACTATTCAGACACGCTCTACGTCACCGAGCTGGTCGCTCCGAACACGGTGAACACCATGCCGGAGAAGACAATTGACGCAGTCGCCGACCATGGCGTCGTCAGCGGCGACACGGTCACCGGCACGGCCTCGGCCGCCCAGGAAGTGTTCGACAAGCTGGAGGCGGTCGGAGTCGACCTGACCGACGTGTTCCTGGTACTGGAGAACGAAGGCGTCGAGAAATTCGAAGAATCGTGGAACGAGTTGCTGAAGGAAACCCAGACTCAGCTTGATTCCAACGCCAAATGAGTCCAGCCGGCAACCGGGGCAACGCCGGCCAGTGGCAAAACCCGCTGCGGGACAAGCGCGATAAGCGACTGCCCCGCATCGCCGGGCCGTGCGCGGTGGTGATTTTCGGTGTAACCGGCGACCTGGCCCGCAAGAAGGTGGTACCCGCCATCTACGACTTGGCCAACCGCGGGCTGCTGCCACCTTCCTTCTCCCTGGTGGGCTTCGCCCGGCGGGACTGGGAAACCCAGGATTTCCGCAAGGTGGTGTACCAGGCGGTCAAGGACCACTGCCGAACACCATTTCGCGAGGAGAACTGGGAACGGCTGTCCGAGGGATTCCGTTTCGTGCCAGGCGCTTTTGACGACGAAGACGCATTCGCCCGACTCGCCGAGACGCTGGACAAGCTCGATGCCGAGCGCGGCACCGGCGGCAACCACGCCTTCTACCTGGCGATCCCGCCCAACTCGTTCCCGGTGGTGTGCGGCCAGCTGCACAAGTCCGGCTTGGCCCGCCCGCAGGGCGACAGGTGGAGCCGCGTGGTCATCGAGAAACCATTCGGCCATGACCTGGCAAGTGCGCAATCTCTGAATGAGGCTGTCAACGCTGTCTTTCCGGAGGAGGCGGTCTTTCGGATCGACCATTACTTGGGTAAAGAGACGGTTCGGAACATCTTGGCACTGCGGTTCGCCAATCAGCTGTTCGACCCGATCTGGAACGCCCATTACGTCGACCACGTGCAGATCACCATGGCCGAAGACATCGGGCTCGGCGGACGGGCCGGCTACTACGACGGCATCGGCGCCGCCCGCGATGTCATCCAAAACCATCTCGTGCAACTCTTGGCGCTCACCGCAATGGAAGAGCCGGTCAGCTTCAACCCGGCTGCGCTGCAAACTGAGAAGATCAAGGTGCTTTCGGCAACACAACTGGCCGAACCGCTCGACGAGACCACCAGCCGCGGCCAATACACCGGCGGTTGGCAGGGCGGACAGAAAGTCGTTGGGCTGCTCGACGAGGAGGGCTTCTCGCAGGATTCCACCACCGAGACGTTCGCCGCGATCACTCTGGAGGTCGATACCCGTCGCTGGGCCGGTGTGCCGTTCTACCTGCGCACGGGTAAACGTCTGGGCCGCAGGGTGACCGAAATCGCTTTGGTCTTCAAGCGCGCACCGCACCTGCCATTCGACGCCACCATGACCGACGAGCTGGGCGCCAACGCCATGGTCATCCGCGTGCAGCCGGACGAAGGGATCACCCTGCGGTTCGGGTCCAAGGTGCCCGGCACCGCCATGGAGGTCCGCGACGTCAACATGGACTTTTCTTATGGCTCGGCGTTCGCCGAAGAATCGCCAGAGGCCTACGAACAGTTGATCCTCGACGTGCTACTCGGCGAGCCCTCTCTGTTTCCGGTGAATGCGGAGGTCGAATTGGCTTGGGAGATACTCGACCCTGCTCTCCAGAATTGGGCAGCGCACGGTAAGCCCGACCCCTATGAGGCGGGCACCTGGGGCCCGGAGTCGTCGTTTGAAATGCTGCGCCGCACCGGCCGGGAATGGAGAAGGCCGTGATCCGCAGGCGCCCAGCCGGCGACGATGCAGAGCGAAGCGATGCTGAGGAGCGGCGCAAATGATCGTCGATCTTCCCGACACCACCACCACGGCGGTCAACAAGAAACTTGACGAGCTACGTGAAAAGGCCGGTGCCGTCACCATGGGACGGGTGCTAACACTGATCATCGCGCCGGACAGCGAAGATGTGCTGGAGGATTCGCTCAAGGCCGCAAACGATGCCAGCCACGAGCACCCCAGCCGGATCATCGTCGCGATGAGAGGCGACCCGTACGCCGACGACGCGCGCCTGGACGCGCAACTGCGCGCCGGCGGCGATACCGGCGCGAGCGAAGTCGTGGTGCTGCGGCTGTCCGGACCGCTTGCCGGCCACGCCGCTAGCGTGGTCATCCCTTTCCTGCTTCCCGACATCCCGGTAGTGGCGTGGTGGCCAGATGTGGCCCCAGCCGTTCCTGCCCAAGATCCGTTGGGCCAGTTGGCAATTCGGCGTATCACCGACGCCACCAACGGCGTCGACCCGCTGTCGGCAATTAAGAGCCGGCTTCCGGGGTACACCGCAGGCGACACCGACCTGGCCTGGGCTCGCATCACCTATTGGCGGGCACTGCTGACCTCGGCCGTCGATCTGGCACCCCACGAACCGATCGACTCGGCACTGGTTTCCGGTTTGAAGACGGAGCCCGCGCTTGACATCTTGGCGGGCTGGCTGGCCAGCCGGATTGACGGTCCGGTACGCCGGGCGGTCGGCGAGCTCAAAATCGAGCTGACACGCAAGAGCGAGACCATCGTGTTGAGCCGTCCTCAGGAAGGCAGGACGGCCACATTGAGCCGGACGGCCAAGCCGGATGCTTTGCTTCCGTTGGCGCGCAGGGAGACCGGTGAATGCCTGGCCGAAGACCTGCGACGGCTGGATCCCGACGCGATCTTCTTCTCAGCGCTCGAAGGCATCGATCGGGTGGAGTACATATGAGTCCCAGCGTCGAAACGTTCACTAACAGCGACGGGTTGGTCGCCGCTGCGGGCGAGCGGTTGATCGGCGTCATCGATGCCGCCATCGGCGCGCGGGGGCGCGCGCTGGTCGTGCTCACCGGCGGCGGCAACGGCAACCGGCTGATGGGTTATCTCGGCGCCGAGGCGCAGCGGATCGACTGGGGCAGCGTGCATCTGTTCTGGGGTGACGAGCGTTACGTACCCGAAGAGGACGACGAACGCAACGACAAGCAGGCACGTGACGCGTTGCTGAACCACATCGACATCCCGGCACGCAACGTGCACGCGATGCCGGCGCGCGACGACGAATTCGGTAGTGACCTGGCTGCTGCCGCACTGTCCTACGAGCAGCTTTTGGCGGCGAACGCCTTACCGGGCGATCCCGCACCGAATTTCGATGTCCATCTGCTGGGTGTCGGACCCGAAGGCCACATCAATTCGCTGTTCCCGGACAGTCCCGCCGTGCACGAGACCACCCGGCTGGTGGTCGGGGTGGAGGACTCACCGAAGCCTCCGCCGCTGCGAATTACCCTGACACTGCCCGCAATTCAGCGTTCGCGCGAAGTCTGGTTGCTGGCGTCCGGGGCGGAGAAAGCTGACGCGGTGGCCGCAGCGATCGGCGGCGCGGACCCGGCGTCGGTGCCGGCAGCCGGGGCAGTGGGCCGGGAGGACACGGTCTGGTTTCTCGACAGCCAGGCAGCCGCCAAGCTTCCGGCCGGCCGTTCCGGCTAGCTACGCCGCTCGGCCTGCCGATCGGCGTAGCCGAGCGCGTAGTCGGCCAGCCGTCGACTGACGTCCGTTGGTGCGGCGCGCGTAGTCACGACGCGGCGGTATTGGTCACATTGTCTGGGTTGCATATCCAATCAGATGCCGATTCGATTCCGGCGGTTCCCCACCAGGCGGTAATAATGAGCGCTATGGCAGACAAAAGCGCCGGCGACCGCCCGCCGCGACAGCGGATCAAGACGCTCACCCAGGCGGCAATCAATGCCGACGTCACCGTCAATCAGCTGGAAGACTTGTTGGGCGGCCTGGGCGACACCCTGTCGGACCTGAATAATTCGCTCTCGAACTTGAATGGTGCGGTGGACCGCCTCGACGCCGGTCTGGACCACTTCGAGGCCACGCTGAGCCGGATCGACGACTTGATGAAGCGGCTGGTTACGCTGGTCGCGCCAATCGAGGCCATCGTCGAGCGCATCGACTACATCGTCGGTGTCGGCGAGACGGTGATGTCGCCGTTCTCGGTAACCGAGCACGCGGTGCGCAACATGCTGAACGCGGTGCGCGACCGCACCCGTCGTTAACTCGTGCCGCGTCCGGACCCGGTTCCCGCTCCCCCGTTGGCTGATGACACCGGTCTGCCGTGGGACGTCTCGGTTTCCGACGCCGTTGCCACCATCGCGTCAGCCCGCGCCGAACACGGCGACACGTTCGCCGTGCACAGCGGCCAGGATCGTTACCTGTTCACCTTCTCCCCGACCGGCGTCGAGTCGTTCTACGGACTACCCGAGGAGAAAGCCAGCAAAGGCCTCGCCGATTTTCTGATGCTGCGCCGAAAACTTCCCGACGAGATCTTCGACGGACGGCGTCTGCTGCCCAGCACGCTGTTCCGCCGTGACGACGTTGCCGGTTACCTGGTCAACCTCGATGGCGCGCTCGAGCAGACCACCGCGGAGTTGGGATCGGCGGGCTCGTTGGACGTCTTCGACCTGACCCGTCGACTCGGCCACCGGATGGGGCTTGCCTCCTGGGCCGGGCCCGGGTCAGCCCAAGGCGAGGCGTTTGACCGGCTGGTGCGCGCCTTCGACATCCTGGACGGCGCCGAGGCATTCGTGCATCCCGACGCAATGGCTGCCGTCGCCGCCGCAGACAAGCAGGCCGAACGCGCGGCCCTCGCCGAGATCGCCGATATCGTCGCCGCCGCTGTGCACCGTTGGGACGCCTGCGGCGCGGACGATCAAGGCCTCTTCGCCAGGATTGTGGACGCCTGGTCTTCGGAGCCGCCGGACGTCCGAATGCGTGGGATCGCGCTCGATGTCGCGCTCATCCACATCGCTTCGATGTCTAACCTGGCCGCCGCGCTGGGATGGGCGTTGGTGGACCTGCTGGAACACCCCGCGCATCGGATACGGGTGGCCGCAGGCGATGCCGACCTGGCGCAGCGGTGTGCGTTGGAGTCGATACGTTTGGCGCAGCGCTCGATCATGTCGCGCACTGTGCTGTCCCCTTTGCGTTTGGACACCGGCGAGGTCACCTATCAGGTGCCGCCGGGATGGACGATCGCCACCTTGCTGCCCCTGCTCAACACCTCCGCGGCGCCAGGCCTGGAAAACTGGGACCCAGACCGATGGACGCGGCACCGGCTGACCGACGAGAAAGCGCTGCCCTCGCCGATGCTGGTGACGGCTTTTGGCCATGGACGCCATTCCTGTCCGGCGCAACCGTTTTCGCTATCAGCCATGGTGGCGGCGATGACCCACTTGTTAGGCCGCTACCGGATGACGCCTGGCTGGACGAGGCACCCGCAGCCGGTCCCTGCCCAAATCGGTGGCGTGGCAAGGGCCTTGGGGCCTTGTCGCCTCGACTACATCCGCCGCTGAGGTCACTTCAGCCACTTGTGCACCAGGAACTCGGTATGCACATCGCTTCGGAAACGAAGGCGTATGCGATATCACTTGGACTGATATCACATACGCGTTCAAATCGCAGAAGCAACTGGCCCTTCAGCCAGCGACTGATGAGACTGATGAGGCACGTGAGGGCCCGCTACCCACTGTTGCGCAGCGCGCTGGCTAACCCGTTCATCGTCAACAGGATTCCGCGTTGCACCAGCTCGTCGTCGTCGCCGGATCGGTAACGCCGCAGCAGCTCGACCTGCAGGTGGTTCAGCGGCTCCAGGTACGGGAAGCGGTTGAACACCGAACGCGCCAGCGCCGGGTTGTCGGCGAGCAAGTTGTCCTGGCCGGTGATCAGCTTGTGCGCGTTGATGCTTCGTTGGTGCTCGGCGACGATCTTGTTGAACACCCGGCCCCGCAGCGCCTCGTCCTCCACCAACTCGGCGTAGCGCGCCGCCAGACCCAGATCCGTTTTCGCGAGCACCTGCGCCATGTTCGACAGCACCGTCTGAAAAAACGGCCAACGTTGATACAGGTCACGTAGCGCCTCGACGCGCCCGTCGCCATCGGCGACCCAACTTTCGACGGCTGAGCCCGCTCCGTACCACCCCGGCAGCATGACCCGTGACTGGCTCCACGCCATCACCCACGGGATCGCCCGCAGATCGGTGATCGACGACGTCGGTTTACGCGATGTGGGCCGACTGCCGACGTTCAGCGACCCGATCTCGCTCACCGGGGTGGACTGCAGGAAATAGTCCACGAAACCCTCTGTCTCGTGGACTAATTCGGCGTAGGCGCGCTGCGCCCGGTCAGCCAGCTCGTCGAGGATTTCGTAGGCTGGGCCGGCTGCGTCGCCGAGACCCTCGACGTCTAGCAAGGTGGACTCCAGGGTGGCCGCCAGCAATGTCTCCAAGTTGCGCTGCGCCATCTGCGGCTCGGCGTATTTGGCAGCGATCACTTCACCCTGCTCGGTCAGCCGCAGTGAACCGTTCACCGCCCCCGGCGGCTGGGCGAGGATGGCCTGATAACTGGGGCCACCACCCCGGCCGACCGTGCCGCCGCGACCATGGAAGAGCCGCAACCGGATTCCGGTTTTTCGTGCCGATTCGACAAGGTCGAGCTCGGCCCGGTACAGCGCCCAGTTGGCGGTCAGGTAGCCGCCGTCCTTATTCGAGTCGGAGTAGCCGAGCATCACCTCTTGGCTGTCGCCACGCGCACGCACGATGCTGCGATAGATCGGAAGATCCAGTGCCGCTTCCAGAATCGATGCACCACGACGCAGGTCATCGATCGTCTCGAACAGCGGCACGACGCCCACCGGGCAGTACGGCTCGCCGCCGGTGGCGTCGAGCAGACCGGATTCCTTCAGCAGGATCGCCGCTTCCAGCAGATCGGACACCGAACGACACATCGAGATGACGTAGTTGGGCACCGCTGGCGGACCGTAAATGGCGACCGCGCGGGCGGCCGCGCTGATGATCGCGAGTTCTTCGCGGGCCAGTTCGGACAATTCGTCGCGGTCCCCGATCAGCGGCCGTCGAGTGCTTAGCTCGGCGGCCAGGATGTTGACCCGTTCGTCTTCGCTGAGCGAGCTGTAGTCGGGATGCACCCCGGCCCAGGCAAGTAACTCCGCGACCACCTCCTCGTGGACGTCGGAGTTCTGCCGCATGTCCAGACCGGACAGATGAAAACCGAAGACGTGCACGGCTTCCCGTAATTGGGCCAGGCGGTCGTCGGCCAGCAGGGTGCTGCCGTTCGCCCGCAGTGAGGCGTCGACGGTGTCGAGATCGGCACGCAACTCCCCCGACGTCGCGTAGGGCGGAAGGCCGAGGTCGAGCAGGTTCGCCGGCTGACGATCCAGGATTTGGCCGGCGGTGGCGGTGAGGCGGGCCCGGATCACGCGCAAGGCCCGGCGGTACGGCTCGTCAGCGCGGGGACGCTCGTCGCAGTCCGCTGCCAGCGCTGCCAGCTCGTCGGTGACCGCGACAAGCCGCGCCGACATCGACAGCTCCTGCTCGAGGGCGGTCAGCTCAGCGGTGTAGTGACCCAGCGCGGTGTAGGCCGCGCTGCCGGTGGCCAGTCGCACCACCTCGGCAGTGACGTTCGGGTTGCCGTCGCGGTCACCCCCGATCCACGAGCCGGGCCGCAGGATGGGTTCGGGGAGCAGCTCGGCGTCGGGCCAGCGACTGCGTAGCGCCTGCCGGACCGCAGCGTTGACTTTCGGCATCACCTCGAAGAACGCTGCCGGGTAATACCTCAACCCGACCGCGATCTCGTCGGAGATCTGCAGCCGGGACAGCCGGATCAGCGCCGTCTGCCACAGGGTCAGCACCTGACGGCGCAATTCCCGCTCGATGTCGTCGCCGTCGTCGGTTTCGGTGTGCCCGTGGGCATGCAGCCGCATCAGCTGGGTTATCCGGTGCTGGGTGCCGAACACCGTTCGCCGGCGGGTTTCGGTCGGATGGGCGGTGATGACCGGTGAGACCAGCGCGTCGGCCAGTGCTTCAGCGACGGTTGCCGCATCCAGTTCCGCCGCGTCGAGCTTGAGATAAGTGGCGGCCAGGCTGCTGTCCTGCGGCGGATCGCCCGCAGCAAGGTGGATAGCGCGGCGCCGTTCGCGGTGGATGTCCTCGGCGACATTGGCCAGCAGAGCGAAGTGGCTGAACGCCCGGATCACCGGGATCGCCTGGTGGATGTCGATGCCCTCGAACATGCTGGCTACCTGATGGCGTTCAATTTCCGAGCGACGCACCCGAAACGACTCGACCCGGGCCCGCTCGACCAGAGCGAAGACCTCCTCGCCGTGCTGTTCGCGCACCGTGTCGCCGAGAATCGCACCGAGCAGCCGGATGTCCTCGCGCATCGGCTCGGTTGCCTCGCGGCCGATGCGGGTGCGTTGGACGGCGCCGATCGGCTCCAGCCCGATGTCGGATACGTCAGCCATCAGTCCAGTATCGGCGCGCGCGGGCTACCGTGCGCTACGAGCAGGATGGCTCAGGCGTTGTATTTGATGCGCAGCGCCATGCCGATGATGGCCACCAGCCAAATGCCGACGACGAAATAGGTCAGCCGGTCGAGGTTCTTTTCCACCACCGTTGACCCGGACAGGCTGGACTGCACGCCGCCTCCGAACAACGTCGACAGACCGCCACCCTTGGCGCGGTGCAACAGCACCAACAGGACCACCAGGACGCTGGTGACCATCAGGGTGATCCGCAGGGCCAATTCCATGGCCAACACCTTACCGGCCGACGTTTGGCCGAATCAGACCGGCGCTAGCTCTACGGCTTGTCGAAGACTAAGGTGCCGCCACCGGGGCCGTAACCGATGTAAATCGGTGCGTTCAAGAAAGGCACGACGCCGCTGTCTATGTGGTTTCCCGACACCGGTGTCGGCGCGGTGCTCTGGCCGAGACTGTCGGTCCCCACGGTGTAGGAGTACAGCGGGGTACCGGTGCCGGCGCTGTTGTCGTAAACCGAAATCAGCGTCCCGCTCGGCAGGGATCCGGCGTTTCCGACCAACGACGACGGGATCGTTCCGTACACACCGCCGGAGTCGATATTGGCGATAACCCCTACTGGAGTTCCACCGTTGACCGATTCATACAGGGTGGTGTTCGGAACCGGGGCTCCGCTTATCGCGGGGAAGAGAGGCGTTCCGGAATTTTCGCCGACAACGAGCTGGCTGTGGGGAATGTCGACGGTCACACCGCTGAAGCCCGCGGACTGCAGCGGGCTGACGCCCGGCCCCCCATCGCTGCCGGCATTTCCGATACCCAGAATGCCGGTTACATGGTCATCGACCAGGAACTGCTGGAAGTTCGCGGGCGAGCCTAAGGCTGTCGGCCAGGACAACACCTCCACATTGACCGGGACATTAGTGGTGTCGAGGGCGCCAGTAGTGGTGGTGTAGTCGACCGTCGTGTTGTAGGTCAGGTAGAGGTAGTCGACCCCGCCGCTGTAGCCGCTCATCTGGAGGCCGTTGGTGGGCGAACCGAGCGTCAATAGGTTCCAAAATGCCGAGAGGTTATTCGAGCCCAGGTCTTGCCAGGGGATGACGAGTCCGCTGGATCCGGTGTCGACGAGCAGCGTCTGGGCCGGGCTGCCGGCAATCGTGGCCTGCACGGTCGGCTCGGTAGCCACTTGCATGGTCAGTGGGAGGTCGTAGACGCCCGATGCCGACGCGGCGGACGCCGCGGCGGGCTCGGCTGCCGCCGGCAGCGCAGCACTCACATCGAGCGCACTGAGGCTGCTGAGCAGACTGTCGGTCCAGCTGGTCAGATCCGCGGCGGCGGCCGGATCGAAGCCGGCGATCGCATCGCTCAACGACGTCATTAGCGGCTGGATGATCGGGTCGAGCAGAGTTTCAATGTCGGCCTTGGCAGGAGCCGCGGTGACCGCCGAGCCGGTCGCCAGCGCTGCCGCGGCAGCAAACGCACCAGCCGCCCCAACCAGGATGGCGACCGGGCGCCGGCGCGCCTTGGCGTTGCGCGACTCCGTGGTGCCGTTCGCGCTGTGGCGACTAGCCATGCGGGTGCCCTCCGGGGTTGGGTAGAGTTGCGTGAGTGCCCTAGAGAGTAGCTGGGCAATCAAGAGAACTTAACGACCCTGTATTTCTATCAGGTTTCGTTAAGCTAAACCCCACTCTGCCGGCCGTCAACTCGACAGGCCCAATGGTCCCGCCGGCCCCACGGGTTACGGCAGCGGCCCCCCAGCGGCGATGGCGGATAGCGTGGCGAATTGCTCGCCGTCCAAGGAGGCGCCGCCGACCAGCGCGCCGTCGACGTCGTCCTGCGCGACGATGTCCCCGATGTTCTTTGCGTTCACGGAGCCTCCGTAGAGCACCCGAACGGTCTCGGCGATCTGCGGCGATGCCAGTGTCCCCAGCTCCTTGCGGACCGCCGCGCACACCTCCTGGGCATCGGCCGCGCTGGCCACCCGCCCGGTGCCGATCGCCCACACCGGCTCGTAGGCGATGACGACCTTGTCGATCTGCTCCGCCGAAAGCCCGGCCAGCGACCCGCGCAGCTGGTTTTCGCAATGCGCGACGTGCTCACCGGCTTCCCGGACCTCCAGGTGCTCGCCGATACACACGATCGGGGTCAGCTCGTGTTTGAGCGCCGCAGCTGCCTTAGCGGCTACCAGCGCGTCGTCCTCATTGTGGTAGGTGCGCCGCTCGGAGTGGCCGACGACGGCGTAGCTGCAGCCCAGCTTGGCCAGAAAGGCCCCGCTGATCTCGCCGGTGTACGCGCCGGAATCGTGCTGGGATACGTCCTGGGCGCCATAGGTCAGCCGCAGCTTGTCGCCGTCGACCAGGGTCTGCACGCTGCGCAGGTCGGTGAACGGCGGAATGACAGCGACGTCGACCCGGTCGTAGTACTTGTCCGGCAGCGAGAATGCGATCTTCTGTACCAGCGCGATCGCCTCGAAGTGGTTGAGGTTCATCTTCCAGTTGCCGGCTATCAGCGGCTTGCGGCTCATCGGCGTCCTTAGTTTTAGGTGCTCAAAACTTCTAAACCGGGCAGCGTTTTACCCTCGAGGTATTCCAGCGACGCCCCACCGCCGGTGGAGATGTGCGAGAAGCTGTCCTCGGGCAGGCCCAGCGCGCGCACCGCCGCGGCCGAGTCGCCGCCGCCGACCACGCTGAAAGCGCCCTTGGCGGTTGCACCGGCGATCACTTCGGCGACGCCTTTGGTGCCGGCGGCGAACGCCGGGAACTCGAACACGCCCATCGGGCCGTTCCAGAAGATGGTTTCGGCGTTGGACAGCAGCGTGCTGAACCGGGTCACCGACCCCGGCCCGATGTCCAACCCCATCTTGTCCTCCGGGATCGCGTCGGCGGCGACCACCTGTGGCGGCGAATCGGCGGCGAACTTGTCGGCCACCACGATGTCCACCGGCAGGCGCAACACGTCGGCGTAGGTGTCCAGCAACCGGCGGCAGGTGTCGATCATATCGGTCTGGAGCAGCGACGTGCCAACCGAAAGACCGTTCGCCGCAAGGAATGTGAAGCACATGCCACCGCCGATGACGATGCTGTCGGCCTTGGTGGCCAGTTGCTCGATGACACCGAGCTTGTCCGATACCTTCGAACCGCCGAGCACCACGGCGTAGGGCCGGCGCGTCGAGTTCGTCAGCCGCTCGAGCACGCTGACCTCCTCGGCGACCAGCTTGCCGGCGTAGTGCGGAAGCAGCGTGGCGACGTCGTAGACCGAGGCTTGCTTGCGGTGCACCACCCCGAAGCCGTCGGACACGAAAGCACCTGTGGACCCGACCAATTCGGCCAGCTCTCTGGCCAACGCCAGCCGTTCGCCGTCGTCCTTGCTGGTTTCCCGAGGGTCGAAGCGAATGTTTTCCAGTAGCAGAACATCCCCGTCGGTCAGCCGCTCCGCGCGGGCTCGTGCATCACGGCCCACGACGTCGTCCGCCAACTGCACGTCCTGGCCCAGCTGCTCCCCGAGTGCGGCGGCGACCGGCGCCAACGACAGTTTGAGTTCGGGTTCGCCCTTAGGTCGTCCCAGATGGGCGGTCACCACCACCCTGGCGCCGCCGTCGACCAGCGCCTTCAACGTCGGCACCGAGGCGACGATGCGGCCGGTATCGGTGATGACGCCGTCGTCCAGCGGCACGTTCAGGTCGGAGCGCACCAGCACACCGCGCCCCGAAACCCCTTGTGCCAGAAGGTCGGAAAGGGTCGGAATGCTCACGGTTACAGCGACTTGCCGATCAGCGCGACCAGGTCGACGAGGCGGTTGGAGTAGCCCCATTCGTTGTCGTACCAGGACACCACCTTGGCCTGGTTGTCGATCGCCTTGGTCAGGCCTGCGTCGAAGATCGAGCTGTGCGGGTCGGTGACGATGTCGCTGGAGACGATCGGGGCGTCGTAGTACTTCAGAATGCCCTTCATCGGGCCGTCGGCGGCGGCCTTCATCGCGGCGTTGATCTCCTCGGCGCTGGCCGATTTGGACAACTCGGCAGTCAGATCGGTCACCGAGCCGGTCGGGATCGGCACCCGCAACGCGTAACCGTCGAGCTTGCCCTTCAGCTCCGGCAACACCAGGCCGATGGCTTTGGCGGCGCCGGTTGACGTTGGGACGATGTTGAGCGCGGCGGCGCGGGCGCGACGTAGATCCTTGTGCGGGCCGTCCTGCAGGTTCTGGTCCTGGGTGTAGGCGTGGATGGTGGTCATCAGACCCTTGACGATGCCGAATTCGTCGTGCAGCACCTTGGCGATCGGCCCGAGACAGTTCGTCGTGCATGACGCGTTGGAGATGATGTTCTGGCTGCCGTCGTATTTGTCGTCGTTGACGCCCAACACGATGGTGATGTCCTCGTCGGTGGCCGGCGCGGAGATGATCACCTTCTTGGCGCCGGCGTCCAAGTGGCCCTTGGCCTTGGCGGCGTTGGTGAAGATTCCGGTGGACTCGACGACGACGTCGACACCGAGGTCGCCCCAGGGAAGGGCGGCTGGTCCTTCTTTGACCTCCAGAGCCTTGATCTTGGCGTTGCCGACGACGATCGTGTCGTCGCCCTCCAGGCTTACGTCGTAGGGCAGGCGGCCCAGGATCGAGTCGAACTTGAGCAGATGCGCCAGCGTCGCGTTGTCGGTCAGGTCGTTGGCCGCGACCACCTCGACATCGGTGCCGGCGCCCTCGGCTTGCTGCGCCAGCAAGGCCCGGTAGAAGTTGCGTCCGATTCGGCCGAAGCCGTTGATGCCTACCCGGACCGTCACGTGTCTCTCCTTAATCGCTGACGAATTGCTCGCCGCCAGCCTAGTAGCTGCGGGAATGCGCCGCGAATTCGCCTGCCTCAGGTCACGCCGAGCCGGCGCAACGCAGACTGGGCCGCGTGATAGCCGCACAAGCCGTGGATACCGGCGCCCGGCGGGGTGGACTGCGAGCACAGGTAGACGCCGCGCACGCCGGTGAAGTAGGGGTCGATCGCCACCCGGGGCCGGAACAGAACCTGCAGCCGGTCGTTGGCACCGCCGATGATGTCGCCGCCGATGAAGTTGGCGTTGTAGGCCTGCAGCTCGGCGGTGCTTTTGCTGACAGTGGCGACGACGCGATCGGCGAAGCCGGGCGCGAACCGCTCGATCTGGCCGACGACCGCCGCGGTGGCGTCCCCGGTGTAGCCGAACGGCACATGGGCGTAAGTCCAGATCGGGTTGATGTTGCCGGCCGACCGGGACGGGTCGGCCAGGTACTGCTGCCCGACGAGAGTGAAGGGCCGCTCCGACATCCGGCCGGCTGCGCGCTGCTGTTCAGTGTGCGCGGTCTCGGTGAACGTCCCGCCCAGGTGCACGGTGCCCGCGCGACGACAGTCGTGGTTGAGCCACGGGATGTGACCCTCGATGGCGAAGTCGACTTTGAACGCCGAGGAGCCCTCGCGGTATCTCCGATAGGACCGCTTGATTCGCGCGGGCATCAGATCGCCGTAAATGGCCAGAGCCGCAGCCGGGGTCAGGTCCAGCATCACCACGTCGGCGTCGGGGATGTCGGCGCGGCCGGAGACCCTGACGCCGGTGTGGATCGCACCGCCATGCGCGCGCAGCGCGGCGGCCAACGCCGCGGTGATCGACCCCGACCCGCCTTCGGCGACCGGCCAGCCGTAGCGGTGGCCGCCTGCCAGGAACATCAGGCCCATCGCCGCGGTCAGCGGCCGGTCCAGCCGGGTGAACATGTGCGCGGCAGCACCGCCGAACACTGCCCGCGCCTGCGCGGTGCGAAACCATCGAGCCATCACCGTCGCCGGCAGTACCGCGCGCGGCCCGAAGGCGGCGAGCCGGATGAGATGGCGCGGAAGATGCAATACCGGCCGCAGCAGGTCTTGGCCCAACTCGTCGAAACCGGCGGCCAGGTCGCCCACCGCGAGCCGCCACCGGCGGCCGTCACGGCCCATGCCGGCCGCGGTCTTTTCGATCGATTGATACAGCACACCGGCGGTGCCGTCGTCCAACGGGTGCGCGCAGTCGATCTCCGGCCACTTCCACGTCAGCCCGTAGCGGCCGAGGTCGATCTCCGTCCAGAACGGTGAACCGACTCCCAGCGGATGGGTCGCCGAGCAGTAATCATGGATGACGCCGGGGACGGTCAACTCTCCCGACCGCGCGCCTCCCCCAACGGTTTCCGCAGCCTCGAGCACTTGGACATCGAAACCGTTGCGCGCCAGATGGATTGCGGCGGCCAACCCATTGGGACCGGCGCCGACGACGACTGCCTTTGTCATCGGCGCCGTTATCGCGGAGCGTCAGCGCGGTGTGTTATCAGATGGACAGGGAACTCGTCACCGGGCTCCGGCCACGGCTGGCGGGCCAGCATGTCTGAGACGTTGACGTAGCCTTCTTCGATCAGGCCGGTCTTGGCGTCGACGATGCGATACCACTGCTTCTGCGTCTGAATCGGTTGGCCTTCGAGGATGATCACCCGGAGATCACCTTCGTCGAAGTGGCAGCGCCGCTGCACGGCCTCCACAAGCTGCTCGTTGTGCAGGTGGCCTTCGCCGAAGTTCCAGCCGATGAGCGGCCCGGCTACGGTTTCGCCTTCACGCAGCGTGTAGTCCGCTTCGGTTTCCAGCGCACGGGGCAATAGCCCGTTGAGCGCCCTGCCGTGAACGTGCATGGATCGGAACGCGCGAGCTTTGTCGCTCACGATCTCGGCGGTCGCCGGGTCGTAGAGCTTGGCCAATTGCCGGGCGGTCAGCGCCGAGCTCTTGATGACGTCGGCATCGAGCTTTTCTTCGACGCCCGCCCGGAAGCACCAAAGACTGGACGCCCAGTTGCCGGCGTAGTAGCGCATCGCGGGCAGAAACGAGATCTGTTGCGGGAAAATGTTTCCCACCAAGGGCACGACGGCGAGCGCCCCGAGCAAGATCGCCAGCAACAACGGTGAATTGAGGTCGAAGATGGAGATGCCGCCGTAGTGCCCGAATAGGTAGAACAACGAGAAGATGAAAAACACGTTCCACTCCAACGGGACCCCCATCGGGAGGTTGGAAATGATGTTGAGGTGGAAGATCACCATGAACCCGATCAGCGCCCACCGCCATGGATGGCTGTCGCCGAAGAAGACCAACACCGCCGGCACGATGAATTCCGCTGTGGTCCCACCGACGTGGGCCATGATTTTCGGTATCCAGGTGGGTCGCAGATCGTTGACCGGGTCGCGGTAAAGCCTGCGTTTCAACCAGTTGAAGGGCTTGCCCCGCAGCAGTGGGTTGTTGCTCATCATCACCGCGACGACGTAGGGAAAATGGTGGTTGAGCTTGGATGTCGCCGCGCCCCACCACAGCCCGAGCATGATGATCTTGAAAGCGGCGATCTGGTCGGTGAACGCGAACAAGAACACCAACAATTTCAGCCAGTAGTGCTCGCCGCGGGCGGCCAGGAAGATGGTCTTGTCCCGCAGACCCAGCAGTGCCAGCGCGACGATCGTCGGCACCACCAGAACGGGATCGATCAGACCGACGTCACCGGTGGTGGTAACCGACCCGCCGTGGCCGGGCGACAAGAGCGCCCAGATGCCGGAAGCCAGCACGATCGCATAAAGGGCGACGTCGACGATCGTGCGGGTATCGCCCCTGGTGAGCGGAACCTCGTCGGGCCATGGCGGAAGTCGAATCGTCTTGGGCCGCAACCAATACAAAAAGCCGCCGATCGGCGGCCAGAACCGCGCAGTGAGCGGGCCGGAGCCACAACCGAGTCCCATCACCTCGAACAGCAGAGTGAAGATGACGAATTTCTGATAGACGATCGGCTGTGTCCACCACGCCCCGATTTGACCTAGCCCGCCCAGCCCGGGGGTCAACGAGATGACCGCCGCAGCGCCCGCGACGTACGCGGCCATCTTGAGCACGTAGAGCAGATAGATCGCCGAGGGGGTGCCGAATCCGTGCTCCACCCAGTGGCGCGTCACCACCTGCATCCTCGATGCCGCCGGCAGCGTGTGCCAGGTGTCGTGATCCACGTCGGGAAGCTCCGGCGTGATGAATCCCATGATGGCCTCGCTCCAGGTGTGAAACCAATTGGCGAGGATAATGTATCGGCATCACGAGTTCAGTGAGTCTGGGGTCCCTTGTGGACGAGCTTGCCGCAATGGTTTTGCTGATTCGGGCCGCGGGTCACGCCGGAGCCGTTGCGGCGTGCGCGGCCGCGATCGTGGTACCGAATGCTCCGCTCACGCCGATACCTGCGGCGATTGACCATACTCGCACTAGGTATGCCAGGTTCATGGTGTCGACGTTAACCGCGAGAATTCTCAACATTAAAGCGATGTTGTGAGCCGACTGTGGTTCTGCCCGCAGGCTAGGCGTCTTCCAACAGATCTGGCATCACTGCCGATCGGCATCCGGGATGCTTTCCACTTTCGCGTTGCGGTCGATCATCGACAGCAGACGCCGAACACGTCCGGCCACAGCATCTTCCGTCATCGGCGGATCGGCCAGGCGGCCCGACTTTGCCAACCTGACTTGCATCAGGAATCGAAGTCCGCGGTGGCGGCAGCGGGTTGAGCTGTTTGGGTGGCCCGGATTTGTCGGAGGTGGCTGCGATGATGACGTCATGTCTTCGATTGCATCCGCTGGCGCTGTGGTGGTGAGTCCTAGCGAGCGTCTTGAGGTGCTGTTCGAGGAGTTGGCGGAGTTGACCGGTCAGCGCAACGCCATTGATGGGCGCATCGTTGAGATCGTGGCCGAGATCGATCGCGACCAATTGTGCGGCGCCACCGGCGCGCGGTCGGTGCCGGCGCTGGTGGCCTGGAAGACCGGCTGCTCGCCGGCAAACGCCCACACGATCACCACGATCGCGAGCCGGCTGGAGGAGTTCCCGCGCTGCACCCAAGGCATGCGAGAGGGCCGAGTGTCGCTCGACCAGGTCGGCGTTATCGCGGCGCGGGCCGGTAGGGGATCCGATGAGCACTACGCGGAGCTGGCGCGGGTCGCCACGGTCACTCAGCTGCGCACCGCGGTGAAGCTGGAACCGCGACCCGAACCCGAACCTCGGCCCGAGGCCGAGCGCTCGGTCACCACGACCGCCAACGATCAGGGCAGCTGCTACCGGATCACACTTGGCCACCATGACGCCGCGAAGTTCGAGGCCGCCTTGGCCTCTCATCGTGACGCGCTGATCGCCGAGTGGAAGCACGATCACGGCAATGGCGCGGGCGCTTCAGATCAGCGGCCCCCGTTGCCTAGCACCGCCGAGGCGTTTATGCGCCTCGTCGAGGCAGGTTGGGACGCCGAGGCAGCCCGCCGCCCACACGGGCAGCACACCACCGTGGTGGTGCATGTCGACGTTGAGCAGCGCGCTGCGGCACTGCATCTGGGTCCGCTGATCACCGACGCCGAACGTCGATACCTGACGTGTGATGCCACGTGTGAAGTGTGGTTCGAACGTCACGGCGAGGTCATTGGTGCCGGCCGGGCGACCCGGCTGGTCAACCGGCGGCTTCGCCGCGCGCTGGAGCACCGCGACCGCATGTGCGCGGTTCCTGGCTGCGGTGCCACCCGTGGTCTACACGCCCATCACATCCGACACTGGGAAGACGGCGGCTCCGACGGAGTTGGCCAACCTCGTGCTGTTATGCCCCTATCACCACCGGTTGCACCATCGTGGCGTCATCACCATCACCGGACCCGCAGGCGCGCTCATCGTCAGCGACAACGCCGGCCGATCACTGAGCCCGGGATCGCTGGGGCGCCCACCGACTCAACCCCTGCCCGCGGTGGCGCCCTGCCCGGGACCTACTGGGGAGCGCGCCGACTGGTGGTGGTATGAACCCTTCCAACCCCAACCACCACCGACAAACAACTAGCGTGGTTGCCGGGGCCAGTCACTACCGCCAATGTATCAACACCCAAACATTCTGGGGCATAACGGGATCCGTTCACAGAACCGTGTTGATGACATCAGCACCGACAACCGCGCACCAATTTGAGCCAAGTCGGGAACACCGCGAGGACACGCCCATAGTCGTGGCCGATCTGTTTAGCATCGTCGCCGCGCTAGGCGTCTTCCAACAGGTCTGGGGTTACAGCGGATTCGGTGTCCGGGATGCCTTCAACCTTCGCCTTGCGGTCGGCCATCGACAGCAGTCGCCGAATACGGCCCGCGACAGCGTCTTTCGTCATCGGAGGATCCGCCAGCCGACCCAATTCCTCCAAGGAGGCCTGTCGGTGTTCGACGCGAAGCTTGCCGGCCGCGGCGAGATGGTCGGGCACGCCCTCACCGAGGATTTCCAGCGCGCGCTCGACGCGGGCGGCCGCTGCCACCGCGGCGCGAGCCGAGCGCCGCAGATTGGCGTCGTCGAAGTTCGCCAGCCGATTGGCCGTCGCCCGGACCTCGCGGCGCATCCGCCGCTCCTCCCACACCAAGCGGGTGTCCTGGGCGCCCATCCGGGTCAGTAACGCCCCGATCGCCTCGCCGTCACGCACCACCACCCGGTCGGCCCCACGCACCTCACGCGCTTTGGCGCTGATCCCCAGCCGGCGCGCCGCCCCCACCAGGGCCAGCGCAGCCTCCGGTCCCGGGCAGCTGACCTCGAGCGCCGACGAGCGCCCCGGCTCGGTCAACGAGCCGTGCGCCAGGAAGGCTCCTCGCCACGCAGCTTCGGCGTCGGCGATGCTGCCGCCGACGACCTGGGCGGGTAAGCCCCGCACCGGACGCCCGCGCAAGTCGAGCAGGCCGGTCTGGCGTGCCAGCGCCTCACCGTCGTTGGCGACCCGCAACACATAGCGCGTCGTCTTGCGGATTCCGCTGGCCGACAACACATGCACGAGCGCGCTGTAGCCGTACAGGTCGAAGATGTCTTTGCGCAGCCGTCGCGCGATGCTGCCCAGATCCACCTCGGCTTCAACGACCACGCGACCGCCCACGATGTGCAGCCCGCCGGCAAATCGCAGCAGGGAGGTCACTTCGGCGCGCCTCGCGCTCACCGAACTCACCATCAAGCGGCTCAGCTCATCTTTGACTTCGGCCGTCATCGCCACGCGTCGTCACCCCTCGGTCCGTTACGACCCGGTCCCTCTGCGCCGGTCTGTCGGCGTTCGTTTTCGATCGGCATCGCGGCAGTGGTCGTCGCCGAAGGCGGCGACGAGCCGGTGTCGCGCACGCTTACTCCGTCCAGCGCAGCCGCCAACTTGCCCGGGTCATGTAAAGGTGTACCAGGCCGGGCCACATCCGCGAACTGAACCTGCGCATGAAGCAGCGTCGCGGTACGCCTCAGCTGCTCACGCTCCCGCTCACTCGGCACCCGCTCGGCGTCGATGATCACGTCGTGGACGGTGAAATCCGGTGCGTGCTGTGCGAGCACATGCAGATGACGTTCGACGGAAAAGCCGGCCGTCTCCCCCGGCTCGGCCACCAGGTTGAGCACCAGCGCGCGGCGGGCCGTGGTCGCCTGCAGCGCCGCTGCCAGCTCGGGCACCAGCACATGGGGGATCACGCTGGTGAACCAGGATCCGGGTCCCAGGACCACCAGATCGGCGGACATGATCGCGTCGACGGCCTGCCGGGTGGCCGGCGGGTCGCCGGGCAGCAACCGGACGCGGCGAACCTTTCCCGGTGTGGTGGCGATGGCTACCTGGCCGCGGATCAAGCGGAACATCCGGGGGTCGGCCTCCAAGCCGGAGACGTCGGCCTCGATTTGCAGCGCGATCGGGCACATCGGCAGCACCCGGCCCCGCACGCCCAGGACACGGCCGAGTTCGTCGAGCGCGGCGACCGGGTCGGTCAGCAATTCGTTGAGGCCGGCGATCAGCAAGTTGCCGATCGGATGTCCGGCCAGTGCGCCGCTGCCACCGAACCTGTGCTGAAGAATCGTCGCCCACAGCCGGCCTTGCGGACTGTCGGATGCCAACGCCGCCAACGCCATTCGCAGATCACCGGGAGGCACGACGTCGAGCTCGCTGCGCAGCCGCCCGGAAGAGCCACCGTCGTCTGCGACGGTGACGACAGCGGTGACGTGCGGCGTGAGTCGCCGGGCCGCCGACAGCGTCGCATACAAACCGTGTCCGCCGCCCAGGGCGACGATGCTGCGGTTTTTTTCCAGCCACGGCGTCTCGCATGTTCGTCTGCATCGTCGGGCGCGGCTCATTCGCGGCCCAGATCCCGGTGCAGTACCCGCACCGACAACTGCTCGTTGTGCTCCAGCAGCCGCGCCAACGCCTCGGCGATGGCGACGCTGCGATGCTTACCGCCGGTACAGCCGATCGCGACTGTCATATAGCGCTTCCCCTCCCTGCGATAGCCGTCGACTATCAGGGTCAGCAATCGATGGTAGGTCTCCAGGAACTCCGCCGCGCCAGTCTGGCCGAGCACGTAGTCACGGACCGCCGGATGTTGGCCGGTGTGCGGACGCAACTCGTCGACCCAGTGTGGATTGGGCAGGAATCGCACGTCCATCACCATGTCGGCGTCCATCGGCAGACCGTACTTGAAGCCGAACGACTCCACGGTGACGCTGGTACTGGCGACCGTCTCGCCGCCGAAGGCACGTTCGATGCTTTCCCGCAGCTCGCGCACGGACAGCGTCGATGTGTCGATGATCAAGTCGGCAGTGGCACGAACCGGAGCCAGCATTTCGCGCTCGGCGGCGATGCCTTCGGCCAAGGTCTGCTCGCCCTGTAGCGGATGGCTCCGGCGATTCTGCTCGTAGCGGCGCACCAGCATGTCGTCGGAGGCCTCCATGAACAACACCCGCGGGGTGATATTGCGGGTGGCCAGGTCGTTGCGCACCCAGTCCAGATCACCGGTGAATCCGCGCGAGCGTACGTCCATCACCACGGCCAGCTGGGTGATCCGCGATCCCGCGGCCAGCCCGAAATCCACCATCCGGGTGATGAGCTGGGGCGGCAGGTTATCTGCCACATACCAGCCCAGGTCCTCGAGCACCTTTGCTGCGGTGCCGCGTCCGGCACCGGACAAGCCGGTGACCAGAACCACGTCGATACCGGAATCCGTTGTCCCACCGTTGTTATCGGCTTGGGTATCGGCACTGCCCTGCTCCGCCGCACTCAGCCGGTCCATCCCCTGATCTGTCATCCCGATGCCCGTTCGGCGACCCTGCCTTCGGCAACCGCGGTCGGACCGGCGCCGCCGCCTCGCAGCGCGTCGAGCACCGCGGTCGCGGTCGCGACCCCAATGCCCGGCACGGAGGTGATCTCGTCGACCGTGGCTTCCCTGAGGCGGGCCAGCGACCCGAAGTGGGTCACCAGCGCCTTGCGGCGATGTTCGCCCAAACCGGGCACAGCGTCGAGCGCCGAGGCGGTCATCCGCTTGGACCGCTTGCTGCGGTGGTAGTTGATCGCAAAGCGGTGTGCCTCGTCGCGTACCCGCTGCAGCAGGTAGAGACCCTCGCTGTTGCGCGGCAGGATGATCGGGTCGGGCTCCGAGGGCACCCACACCTCCTCCAACCGCTTGGCCAGGCCGATCACCGCGACGTCGGTGATGCCCAACTCGTCGAGGACAGCGCTGGCGGCATTGACCTGCGGGGCGCCGCCGTCGACCACATACAAGTTGGGCGGATAGGCGAACCGTCGCGATTTGCCTTCGGGTGAGAGAACTTTCGGGTCCGCTTGATCATGCAGATGCCGCACGAACCGGCGTCGGGTCACCTCGGCGATCGACGCGACGTCGTCGGAGCGACCGCGGCCCGCGGCTTCCCGGATCGCGAAGTGTCGGTAATCGGACTTGCGCGGCAGTCCGTCTTCGAACACCACCAGCGAGCCGACGACGTCGGTGCCCTGCACGTGGCTGATGTCCACACATTCGATCCGCAGCGGCGCGTCGGCCAGACCCAGCGCATCCTGAATGTTCTGCAGCGCAGCAGATCTGGCTGTGAAGTCGCCGGCCCGCTTGAGTTTGTGCTGCTGCAGCGCCTCTTTGGCGTTGCGCTGCACGGTTTCGGCCAGCGCCTTCTTGTCGCCTCTGCGGGGGACCCGCAGTCTCACCCGCGAACCGCGCAGGTCCGACAGCCAGGTGGTCAACTCGTCGGCATTGGACGGCAGGCAGGGCACGAGAACTTCCCGCGGCACCGGGTTGGCGGATTCGTCGGCGGCGCCATCGAGTTCGGCCTGATCGGCGTAGAACTGGGTCAAGAACTGCTCGACCAAGCGGGCCTCGCCGGAATCACCGGGATCGCCGGGCTTTTCCACGATCCAGCCACGCTGGCCGCGAACCCGGCCACCGCGGACATGGAACACCTGAACAGCTGCCTCAAGGTCGTCGTCCGCAAATGCCACCACATCGGCGTCGGTGCCGTCGCCGAGCACCACAGCCTGCTTCTCCAAAGCACGCCGGAGTGCCCCCAGGTCGTCGCGAAGTCGCGCCGCACGCTCGAAGTCCAGTTCCTCGGCAGCAGCGTTCATCTGCTGTTCCAGGCTGCGGGCGTACCGGTCGGTTTTGCCGGACAGAAAGTCGCAGAAGTCCAGCACGATCTGGCGATGCTGCTCGGCGCTGACCCTGCCGACGCAGGGGGCTGAGCACTTGTCGATGTAGCCAAGCAGACATGGTCGGCCGATTTGGTTGTGTCGCTTGAATACTCCGGCCGAGCAGGTGCGCGCCGGGAAAACGCGGGTGAGCAAGTCGAGGGTCTCCCGGATGGCCCAAGCATGCGAGTACGGCCCGAAATAGCGCACACCTTTGCGGCGCGGGCCGCGATAGACCATCAGCCGCGGGAATTCCTCGTTGAGGGTGACCGCCAGCACCGGGTAAGACTTGTCGTCTCGGTAGCGAACGTTGAACCGGGGGTCGAACTCCTTGATCCAGTTGTATTCCAGCTGCAACGCCTCGACCTCGGTGTTGACCACCGTCCACTCGACCTTCGCGGCGGTGGTCACCATCTGCCGGGTCCGCGGGTGCAGGCTCGCGACGTCGGCGAAGTAAGAGGTCAGCCGGCTGCGCAGGCTCTTGGCCTTGCCGACGTAGATCACCCGTGAGTGCTGATCCCGGAATCGGTATACGCCGGGTTCGACCGGGATGGACCCGGGCGCGGGGCGGTACGTCGCGGGATCAGGCACCGTTCCAGGCTAGTCGGTCGGGTCGACAGCCCAAGGGCCGTTCAGCGCGAAGCCAGGTCTGGCGCCGCCCTAGCGCTCGCGCGAATCCAGATCCGGGCGGTATCGGGCCAGCAGTCCGCGCACGGTGTCCATGGCGTGCACTGCGCGATCCTTGTCGACGGCCTGGATCGCCATCAACGGGATGTACTCGTCGTCAGGCAGATCGATCCGCGCCCAGCGCGCACCGGCGGGAAACGACACACCGACCACATCCGACCACGGCACCAGGCGGTCACCGAGCAGGTTGCGCACCGACAGCCCGGCAGCTCCCACGCGCAGCCGCGGCCGGGCGAACAGCAGCACGAACCCGGCAATCACCAGGCCCAGCCCCGCTATCGCCACCTGATCGGCGGTCTGGAAGACCACGCCGCTGGACTTGATCTTGAGTAACAGGCCGACCACGATGTGGGTCGCGGCGATCATGAACGCCGCCCCATAGGCGAAGTACGGTGTCAGATGCGGACGAACCTGCACATCCCAGCCGGCCCGGTTCGGCTTGACGATCACGGCTTTGCGTGCAGATCGCGCAGGGTCAGCGCGGTGCTCAGCGCCGCAGCCGTCGCCTGGGCGCCCTTGTCCTCGGCCGACGTCGGCAGCCCGGCCCGATCGCGCGCTTGCTCTTCGGTGTCGGTGGTCAGGACACCGTTGGCGACCGGCGTCGACGCGTCCAGTGAGACGCGGGTCAGCCCCTGAGTTACCGCGTCGCAGACGTAATCGAAATGCGGTGTCGCCCCGCGGATTACCACGCCCAACGCGACGACGGCGTCATGAACGCGGGCCAATTCCTGGGCCACCACCGGAATCTCGATCGCGCCAAGGACCCGGACCACGGTCGGGTCCTTCACGCCCCAGTTGTCGGCCACCTTGCGGGCACCGGCCAGCAGCGAGTCACAGATTTCGGTGTGCCATGTGCTGGCCACGATCGCCAGGCTTACTCCGGAAGCGTCGTGTGCCGGCATGTCCGGCACACCGGCGCCTCCACTCATACGCGCCACTCCTCAGCATCGCTGCGCTCTGCATCGTGGTCGGCGGTCATAGAGCTCCCCCGAATTCGCCGTGCAGATGGACGGATTCGTTGTAGTCGTCGAGCCCGGTCAGGTCGTGGCCCATCCGGTCGCGTTTGGTCATCAGGTACCGAATGTTCTCTGCGTTGGCTCGCACCGGCAGCGGCACCCGCTCGATGATGTGCAGTCCGTACCCGTCCAACCCGACCCGTTTGGCGGGATTATTCGTCAACAGCCGCATCGAACGAACGCCCAGATCGACCAGGATCTGGGCACCTGTGCCGTAATCGCGTGCGTCGGCGGGTAATCCGAGCTTGAGGTTGGCGTCGACGGTGTCCTCCCCGGCGTCCTGCAACTGATAGGCCTGCAGCTTGTGCATCAGACCGATGCCGCGGCCCTCGTGGCCACGCATGTAGAGCACCACGCCCCGGCCTTCCCGCGCAACCATGGCCATCGCAGCGTCCAGCTGCGGCCCGCAGTCGCAACGGCGTGATCCGAAGACGTCCCCAGTCAGGCACTCCGAGTGCACCCGAACCAGTACGTCGTCGCCGTCGTAGTTCGGCCCGGCGATCTCACCCTTTACCAGAGCCACGTGCTCGACGTCCTCGTAGATACTGGTGTAGCCAACCGCACGGAATTCACCGTGCCGGGTCGGGATCCGGGCCTCGGCGATCCGCTGGATGTGCTTCTCGTGCTTGCGGCGATATTCGATCAAGTCGGCGATGGCGATCAGCGCCAGGCCGTGTTCGTCGGCGAAGACCCGCAGTTCGTCGGTCTGCGCCATCGCGCCCTCGTCCTTCTGGCTGACGATTTCGCAGATCGCGCCGGCCGGCGCCAAGCCTGCCATCCGGGCAAGGTCGACGGCGGCTTCGGTGTGCCCGGGGCGGCGCAAGACGCCACCGTCCTTGGCGCGCAAGGGAACTACGTGCCCGGGCCGGGTGAAATCATCGGCAACGCTGCCCAGATCAGCCAGCAGCCGCATGGTGGTAGCCCGGTCTGAGGCTGAAATGCCTGTTCCTACATCTTTTTTCGCATCAACGGTCACGGTGTAAGCGGTACCGTGCTTGTCCTGATTGACCGCGTACATCGGCAGCAGTCCCAGCCGGTCGCAGATCGCACCGTCCAACGGCACACACAAGTATCCCGACGTGTAGCGCACCATGAACGCGACCAGTTCGGGGGTGGCTTTCTCGGCGGCGAAGATGAGGTCGCCCTCGTTTTCCCGGTCCTCGTCGTCGATGACTACGACAGCCTTGCCGGCCGCGATGTCGGCGACCGCCCGTTCGACGGAGTCCAACCTCGTCATCGCTGCCACCTTGTAAGAAAAACCCACCTGAAGCGCTCAAGTGTTGCATCCAGTATGAACCACGAGACGGCCGCCGTTATTGCCGTGGCTTACTGAGCGGGAAGCCGCGCGTAACCGGTGACGTGCCGCGCAGCCGTAACGGTTCTAGCTGCATCGATGCCGGATCTTTAGTCGCCCCGGGTGTCGATGACCCGTTGGGCGATGACGGCCAGCGGGATGTTGTCAGTTTGGGAGAGCTGGCGCAACAGGTCGAATGCCCGGACGGCATCGACGTCGAAGCGTTCCATGATGATGCCCTTCGCCTGGCCGATGGTGTCCCGACTGGCCATTGCGGACTCCAGCTGCTGCCCGTGGCGGCTGGCGAGGATGGCGGCGGCCGCGTGCGAGGCGAGCACCAGGCCAATCGCTTCGGATTCTGAGGTGAAAACGTTGGGCTTCGAGCCGAAAACGTTCAATGCGCCGGCGGTCTGGGTGGAGCCATAGAGCCGGAACGACAAGTTGCTGTGCACGCCGGCGGCGATGGCCGCGCGCGCAAATTTCGGCCAGCGGTTGTCCGTCGCGAAGTCATTGGTGCGGATAACGAGCTCGTCGGTAGCCGCCTCCACGCACGGACCCTGGTTGTGCCTCTCCTGCACCCCATCGAGTCGGCGAACCAGGTCGGAGGTGTCGACCAGAGACTCGAACTTGCCGCCCTTTGCTGTCAGCAGCACACCGGCCATATCGGCACCGGGTATCAACTCCACCGCCGCCGACGTCACACCGGCGAGAACGTCCTCCAGGCGAGGCGGTGGAGCGAACGCCCGTGCGAGTTCCGCCATCCGGTCGGCGAGGTGGTGCCCTGCGAGTTCTGCCATGGCGCATCGGGTTCCCCATCACGCCGTGGACGACACCGCGGCCGCCGCGTGAAGGGCCTTGGCGCCTCCTGCCGGCATCGATCCTTCGAGCTCAGAGCACATTTTTCTGCTCTGGTAGGCGGCGTGATCAAACGGGGCAGAAGTTATCCAGAGACCTCTCGTAGGTGATTCATAGGCAAGCTATCTAGCGTTCGGGATGTCGGGGGGAACGTCCGCTGAATACACAAGGGCGGTGACTTCAGCCTCGGCGGCTCCGGCAACCCCCTCGGCGGCCTCGGCTACAGCGGCAACAAAGGCCCCGACGGCACCTGATGCAGTTAGAGCCCTACTTTGTTGTGATCAGCCGCTCGACGTACTTAGCGATCACGTCCACTTCGAGGTTCACCGGCGTCCCGGGCGCGGCCTGGCCCAGCGTGGTCAGCTGCCGGGTGGTGGGGATCAGCGATACCTCAAACCAGTCATCACCGAGTCCGGAGACGGTCAGCGAAATGCCGTCGACGGTGATAGAGCCCTTTTCGACCACGTAGCGTGCCAATTCAGTGGGCAGCCCGATCCGGACCACTTCCCAGTGTTCGGCGGGCGTGCGGGCCTGGATCTGCCCGGTGCCGTCCACGTGTCCCTGCACGATGTGCCCACCAAGCCGGCTGTTCAGGGCCGCCGCACGCTCGAGGTTGACCGGGCTGCCGGCGGCCAGCCGGCCCAAGCTGGACCGCCGCAACGTCTCGCCCATCACGTCGGCGGTGAACTGGCCCTCCGGCAGCAGCTCGACGACCGTCAGGCACACACCGTTGACGGCGATCGAGTCGCCGTGACCGGCATCGGCGGTGACGACCGGACCGCGGATGGTCAAGCGCGCGGCATCACCCAGCTCGTCCTTGCCGACAACCTCACCCAATTCCTCGACGATTCCGGTGAACACCGCCTCAGGCTAATTGAGTCTGGCGTCCGCGCGCGATGTCGCCGTCACCTCGGGCTTCAGCGTCGGGCAAAGGGCACCCTCTACGATGCACCTATGCCGACGCTGCGCTCAAGACGCTCGATCCTCGCCGTCCTCGCCGCCCTTGCTGTCGCCACCGCTTTGGTCGGTGGCTGTTCATCTGCAAAGAAAAACACGGCGCCGCTGCCGGATGCCGCCACGCTGCTCAGCCAGTCCAACCTGACCACCAGAAACGTCAAAAGCGTGCACTTGGTGCTGTCGGTGACCGGCACGATCAAGGGACTTCCGGTCAAGACGCTCAACGGCGACCTGACCACCACGCCTGACACCGCGGCCAAGGGCGACGCCGACCTCACGGTCTTGGGCTCGAGCGTCGATGCCGAGTTCGTGGTCAGCGACGGGACCCTTTACGCGGCGCTGACCCCGGGCCATTGGGAGAGCTTCGGTCCGGCGTCCGCCATCTACGACCCGTCCCAGATCGTCAACCCGAACACCGGTCTGGCCAACGTGTTGACCAACATCAGCAATCCCAAGTCCGATTCACGCGAAACCGTCAACGGGCAAAGCACCGTCAAGATCACCGGAACCGCCTCGGCAGACGCGGTGAATGGGCTTGCGCCCCAACTAAAGGCCAAACAGCCGCTGCCGGCGACGGTCTGGATCCAGGAGACCGGTGACCACCAGTTGGTGCAGGCCAAGCTGGACCAAAGCTCGGGCAACTCGGTCCAGATGACGCTGTCGAACTGGAACGCGCCGGTCCAGGTCACCAAGCCGCCGGTGGCCGGATGACGGCACCACACGCCGGCCGCGGAGTCGCCATCGGCGCCGGCAGCCTCGCCGTACTCCTCGGTGCCCTCGACACCTATGTCGTGGTCACCATCATGCGCGACATCATCAACACCATCGGCATCCCGATCAACCAGCTGCAACGAATCACGCCGATCGTCACCTGGTACCTGCTGGGCTACATCGCCGCCATGCCGCTGTTGGGCCGCGCCTCGGACCGGTTCGGCCGCAAACTGCTGCTCCAGGCGAGCCTGGCCGCGTTCATCGCCGGGTCGGTGGTCACCGCGCTGTCCACCGACCTGCACGTGCTGGTGGTCGGCCGCACCATTCAAGGCGTCGCCAGTGGTGCACTGCTGCCGGTGACGCTCGCCCTCGGCGCGGATCTGTGGAGCCTGCGCAACCGCGCCGGGATACTTGGCGGCATCGGTGCCGCACAGGAGCTGGGCAGCGTGCTCGGCCCGCTCTACGGGATCTTCATTGTGTGGCTGACGAGTCGCTGGCAGGACGTGTTCTGGATCAACGTGCCGCTGGCGCTGGCCGCGATGGTGATGATCCAATTCAGCCTGCCGTCGCGGGACCGCAGCACCGACCCCGAGAAGATCGACGTGGTCGGTGGACTGCTGCTGGCAATCACCCTGGGCCTGGCAGTGATCGGGCTATATAACCCATCCCCCAACGGTCAACAGGTGCTGCCCAGCTACGGGCCGCCGCTAATCTATGCGGCCGTCGGCGCGGCGGTGGTTTTCGCGCTCTGGGAGCGGTTTGCCCGCACCAAGCTGATCGAACCCGCCGGGGTGCACTTCCGGCCGTTCCTGTCCGCGCTCGGCGCCTCGCTGTGCGCCGGTGCGGCGTTGATGGTGACGCTGGTCGACGTCGAACTGTTCGCGCAGGGTGTGCTCGGCAAGGAACAGGACCAGGCCGCGATCCTGCTGCTGCGCTTCCTGATCGCGCTGCCGATCGGGGCACTGCTGGGCGGCTGGATCGCCACCAAAGTCGGCGACCGGACGATGGCCTTCGTCGGGCTGTTGATCGCGGCCGGCGGCTACTGGCTGATTTCGAAGTGGTCGGTGGACCTCCTGAGCCAGCACCACAACATCTTTGGATTGTTGTCGTTGCCTGCACTGGACACCGACCTGACAGTCGCGGGCCTGGGGCTGGGTCTGGTGATCGGGCCGTTGACCTCAGCCAGCTTGCGGGTGGTGCCGTCGGCACAGCACGGCATCGCATCGGCGGCGGTGGTGGTGGCCCGGATGACCGGCATGTTGATCGGGGTGGCCGCGCTGAGCGCGTGGGGCTTTTATCAGCTGCCGCACATCGTTTCGAAGCTGGCTGCGCACGTGCCGGCAGACGCCAGCCTGGCGATGCGGATCGCGGCCCAGGCCATCCTCTACCGGCAGGCGTTCGCCGAAATGTATGGCGGCATCTTCACGGTCACGGCCATCGTCTGTGTGGTGGGTGCCGTGTTGGGGCTGCTGATCAGCAGCCGTCGCGCCCATGCCGAAGAACCCGAATTGCGCGAGGAGCAGCCCGTCGGGCCTCGGGTGTAACGCGGTACTGCCGGCAGTTGGCCGCGGCCGAAAATTGGAGCACAATATTCCTGTGGCGCCCAGCGATGGGACCTCCTTCCGGCCGGCCGGCAATTTTGCCGGTGGTGTCCTGACTGCGGCCTACGGCGTAGCTACCTATGTGATGTTCCTGGTCGCCTTCCTGTATCTGATCGCGTTCGTCGTCGACGCCGACTTCATGGTCGGCAACGTGCACATCGTGGGCAAAAGCATCGACCGCGGCGGCCTCGGCGACGGCACTCTCACGGTGGCCGCGGTGTTCATTGACGCGGCGTTGCTCGCGCTGTTCACGGTTCAGCACAGCGTCATGGCCAGGGAATTCTTCAAACGCCGCTGGACCCGCGTGGTGCCGCCCAGCGCCGAGCGGTCAACATACGTGCTTGCCGCCAACGTCTGTCTGGTCGTCCTGCTCGCAGCTTGGTACCCCATCACCCACGACATCTGGCGGGTCACCGCCCAACCCTGGCGGACGGTGCTGACCGCCACCGGTCTAGTGGGGTGGGCGATTGTCCTGCTGAGCACCCTGCTCATCGATCACTTCGATTTGTTTGGCCTTCGTCAGGTGTTCGCCCGGCTGCGCGGGCACCAGCTTGCCGACCACCAATTCACGACGCCGTTTCTCTACCGTGCGGTTCGCCACCCGCTTTATCTGGGCTTCCTGATCGCGTTTTGGGTCACCCCGAGAATGACGTTGGGGCACTTGCTTTTTGCGGCCGCAATGACCGGATACATCCTTTTCGCGGTGCGCTTCGAGGAGCGCGACCTGATCCGCGCGTTCGGGGAACAGTACCGCGACTACCGCCGCCGCGTTCCAATGCTCATCCCGGGTGTGGGCCGTCATCGGTGACGGGTGCAGGCGCAGTTAGACCTTCCCATACCCCGATCCGACCGACGTGATGGCGTTGATCCAGTCAGCGACATCCGGTACATAGAACCCGATCTCGCCAGGTCGAGTTTGAACGATCAGGTGCACACGACCGCCACGCACCGCCGTCTTGAAGGCTTTTGCCTCGCGCACGCCGGTGATCTCGGAATTGAGTATTTCAATCATCTTGCCGGTCAACGTAATAAAAACCAGCCGGCGAGTGGTCAGCGTGATCACGCCGTTGTTGCTGACAGCTGGATAACCGGGCGCGGTAGCCCCCCGGTAAACGCCCTTTTCGGGTGGACGAATCACCGTCTCCGACTCGAGTACCGTCGCAAGCGCCGCGTAGGCGGCACGACGCTTGCGCCGCAACCAAATTATGATCGGGACCCAGACGAGCGCCTGCACCGCAGCGATTCCCGCCACGAGCAGGGCAACGAATCCGAAGATCGCCCAGGCGTTGTGCATATTCACCTCCGATGGCTATGCCTACCTTCGCTGCGCCCTGACGGCAGTAGCCTCGGCGAATCCTAATGGCTACCCGCGGTTCGGCGGCCGAGATAGAACCGGCCGACGCCGAAACTGCCGAGGAAAATGCCCAGTAGTCCAGCCGTGAGCTTGCTCTTATCCGACAGCGGCCGGCCGTAGGCGTCAACGCTGGGTGGCCAGCCAAGCGGTACCGGTGGATAAGGCAACGGCTGGCCGGGCGGATTGTATGGCTGGCCGCCAGGATGGTCAGGAGGATAGGGATAGCTTGGCGAAGTCATGCAGCGAGGATGGTCGACGCGATTGCAAATAGCTTGCGAAGCCATTGGAGAATGCGCAGTCGCACGCTATGCGGGGAATGCCCGCGGTCGCAGAAACATCCGTCCCACGCTGATACGAACTCACCGACCTAGGTGGTGATTGTTGTTTGGCTATCGATGATATCTGTTGCGGCACTGACGATATCGACCTGCGTTTGAAGGCCGTCAGCATTGAGCTGGAGGACGTAGAGTCCATCGCTGGCGGGAATGACCACGGTCTTCTGCGCAATGAGCTTGGTTTGACCGTTATCGACCCACGTCCCGCCCAGCTGATAAGCCGGGAAGTCGCCGAGCGTACTGGTGGCGCCCTCGTTCATCGGCTGATATCCGGGAAGGTTATTCAGCTCGCCGGGTGCCAGGTCGATGATCTTCTGCGGGTCAACGTTGCCCGTTAGCTTCGAGACGAGCGCGACGATGCTGGGGCTGTACTGCGCCGCTTCTGGGCCGGTATACACAACCGCGCCATACGCCCAGTCCGGCACGTCTTCGCGAACGATCTGCCACCCGTCCGGGACCGGCAGGTCGATCGTCGGCGAGCCCGGGTCGCCCCGGTGCACGGTCGATTCGACGATGCCGTTCTGCTCGACGTAGGCGGCGATCGTCGGATGCGGCCCGACCGCCTTTGCAGACTTTCGCGGGGCCACCTTCGGGGAGGCTGATTTACTGGCCGCGACCGAAGTGCTCGCCGAGGAACTGGCCGACGAGCTGGTGGATTTCTCGCTGGACTTCGATTCTGCGCCACAGCCCGCCAAAGCCAGGCTACCGATGAGTCCGGTGATTGCCACACCGCGGCTCGCCGTAGTCCACTTCATGCGCTGTCTCCTGTCCCTCGGGCATATGGCTTTGTGGTGAATCGCGCAGAACGTAGTGAGTTCGGATTGGAATTCGGTTGGAATCTGGTGCCGTGATTTTCGAAACTGTATAACGCGTCGTCCGGTTCACTATTGTTACGACATGTCATCCGGTTATCCGTACGTCGCCGGACCGACGCCGGGCGCGCCAGGCGTCAAGCCTGCGCGTGCAGGGTGGGATGTGGCACTATCCACGGTGCTGCTGGTCGTGAGCGTATTTGCTTGGATCGGCTCTGCCGGCATGGAGTTCTTCATGCTTGCCTTCACCGACTCCTGTCCCGCGGCAACTTGCAACGCGGACAAGGCGTTTGCCTCAATCGCGGTTGCGTTATCGGTGGCGGCCGTCGTGATCGCGATCAGTGCCGTCATCGCGATCGTTCGAATTATTCGACGGCGGCTGGCCTGGCCGTTCGCCGCGGCGGCATTGGCGCTGTCCGTAGCCGCTGAGATTTTTGGGCTGGTTGGTTACATCGCGGCGGTTGGCTATTGACATCCATGGCTTGGCCGCGATTTTTACAATACTCGATTTGATTTTTCGATAATGCCAATGTCAGCGGCCGGGAGTGATTAACGTCATCTCGCCGGACATCGGTAATTTGCGAAACTCGAAGCTGATCTAGAGGAAGGTGCCATGACACAACCACCGCCCGCACCACAGCCTGGCGACCCTCTGCAACCGCCATCATCCGGCGGTGGATATCCGTCGCCTGGGGTGCCGGGCGGATATGCCCCCGCCGGACATCCTGTGGGGCCGCTGCCCACCGAGGGCTACACGCCTTGGATCACACGCGTCATCGCCACGATTGTCGATTCCATCCCGGTGGTAGTCATCGGCGGTATCGGTGAGGGCATCGCGGTCGCCACCGGCAACAATTCATGTGTCGCGAGCACCGAGGGCTACGGGGGTGCGTGCACCTCGTCGTTTTCTGCGATAGGGATCCTGGCGTCGTTCCTGGCCGGGCTGATTGTCCTGGCGTTTTCCATTTGGAACTGGGGTTACCGGCAGGGCACGACGGGCTCGACGATCGGCAAGTCGGTTCTGAAATTCAAGGTGGTTTCGGAGGCCACCGGCCAGCCCATCGGCTTTGGGATGTCTCTCGTGCGCCAACTCGCACACATCGTGGATGGCGCCATCTGCTACATCGGCTACTTGTTCCCGCTATGGGATGCCAAACGGCAGACACTGGCGGACAAGATCATGTCAACGGTGTGCGTGCCGATTCAGTAATCGCCAAGAGATCCCGACGCGGTTAGACGATCACTATCGTCCGATGATGCTCGGCGGGGTGCAGTTGAGCTCGCCTCGACGAGAGTTGTTGGCGCGGCCTACGATTCGCCGCCGAACTTCGATCCCGACGAAGACCAGCCCCCCGATGAGCGCCAGGGCGGCATAGCACCCGAAGGCGATCAGCAAGAGTGACACCAGCGCGTTGATGAATGCGACGAGCGCACCCCACGCCAACATGCCGAGTGAGAACCCCAGCACGGCGTACACAGTTAGCGGGTGAGGCAGGCTTTGGCGCCGTTCATGACGCCGTCACGGTATGCGTCCACTCGGGTCGAACCCTGCCCTTGCCGGGCAACGTCGCCGGAGCCCCGAAAGACGATCAACGCAGTGATCGCCTTGTCGAGGTCGCCGGGCGACATCCGGTAATTGCTTTCGGGGCGGTCCTGAAGCAGGATGCTGGCGGCCCATGCGCCGGCCAGGCAATCGCCGCGCAGCGATGAAAGTTTGTCGGTGGGATCTTGGCCGCCGCGGGTCAGCGCCGCCAGCCCGTACTGGGTCGCGATAAGCGTGGCCACCGCGAAATCGCCGCCCTGCATGTAGATCTGGGGCATCCCATTTACCGCATCGAACCCGACGTAGTCATCCGGGACGCAGTAGAAAAGCAGGTAGCCGGTAGTGGGCTGACCGCCGCAGGTGGGCTGATCGGCCGGGTCGAACGGGCGTGCCGGCTGCAGTGGCTTCCACGGCTGGCCGGTCAAGTTCGGAAAGACCTGCGACCAGTAGTCCTCCAGGTCGGCCGGGACGCCGTTGATGATGTCGTCGTAGGGCGCATTTCCGCCGCTCGCCACATCGGCCGCGTTGTTGAACGGGATCTCGACCACCGGTGGGTCGCCGTTGCGGTATCCCTTGCACGCCGCCGCGCCGTTGTCGAACCCGGTGCGAAACGAGTTCACCCGATCGAAGCCGCTGCCATGCGCTTGCGGATCACGCTTTTCGGTGCCCGGTTCGTCACGCAGAAACAGGAAACCCGCCAGCGCGTCGTCGAGGTCATCGTTGCTGGGCTTGAAGGTGTCGCTCTTGGCGTGTGCCGCCCAGGCCCCCGCGAAACAGTCGGCTTGAATCTCCTTGACCACCGTCGGACCTTGGAAGTTGGACCGCGCCTGGATGGCGTGTCCCCACTCGTGGGCGAGTACCACGGGAATGACGAAGTCCCCGAAGCGCTTTCGTAGATCGGGAAGGAGTCCTTCGATATCCCAGGCGACATCGTCGGCCTTCGAGCAGTAATAGGCATTCCCGGCGATGTCGTCGGCTGCCTGCGCGCACGGCGCCAACTGCCCCGACGACGGCGTAACCGCATAGAAGCCGCCCTTGACCGGTGTGTAGTCGTGCCCGTACAGCTTGGGAAACTCCCCGCCCCAAAACGCTTGGAGATCCGCGATGGCTTTGATGACGATCTTGTTCACCGGGTTCGCGGCGTCGCCGTGGATTTGCACAGCTTCGGCCGCCGATGACGGTCCCGGGCGCCGGTACCGACGGCTTGCTCGTGCTACACCCGGCGCCGCCGAGCAGTAATACCGCAGCAAACGCCAGTCCCCGCATACCCCAATTCTTGCTCGGCATCGGCGGCCTCTCGTAATTGATCTCTCCGTCAAATAGCGCGACGACTATACGCGCCTACGATTGGAAACTAATTGGAACAATCTTGGGGATTATTTCGGTTGGTCGTCTACCTTGAAATTGAAGTTGACGTCTCCGCCCTGTACGTCGGCAACGGTCACGGTGACCCCATACGTCTGGCCGGAGTCCTTCAGCTCACACCGCAGCGTGGCCCCTTGTTCGCCCTTCAAGTTGTCGGGACAAGTCACCGAGTCTGGCTTATTGCCGACTTGCTGAGTGAGTTGATCGCTGATCTTGCTGGCCACCAGATTCTTGTCGACCGTTTCCACCATGTCGAACTTGACGTCATTGCCGTTTACGCTGGTAGTAGTCACATTAACGTTGTAGTCCTGCCCTTTGACCTTCATCCCGCAGTTCAGTTGCGCCCCGACCTGTGCCTTCAGTCCGTCCGGGCAGGAAACCGAATCAGGCTTGTTGCCCGCAGCGTCGGTCATCTTGGAGCTGATCTGCTTGGCGATATCGTCCTTGCTCACCATGCCCGGGCCGCTCGAACACGCGGTGCCGACTACTAGGGTGCTCGAAATTGCACCTGCGATAAGTAGAGTCCGTGAAATCGAGTGAGCCATGTCCGCCTCCGAAGTATTTGACCAAGATGGAATCGGCGAAGTATTGCACGCCGAACAGATACCAGACATTGCAACTCATGTAAAAACTAGGTTAACAAAAGCTATGAAAACTCGGTATTCGTGGATGGCGGCGCTTTCCGGTCAGCTACGGTACCGCCAACGGTCGAACGGGCCAGCAACTCAACAACAGATGGGAGCGCTTCGATGAAAACTGCGGTGCTCGCGATCGCAGGCGTGGCGGCTGCCACGGCACTGCTCGGCGTCTCGGCGACCGGCTGCAGCAGCAAGTCAGACAAGGCCGGCACGACATCGTCGTCGCAATCAGCCACCTCCACCAGCGCTGCTTCCTCGCCATCCTCTTCGGCGCAGGCCGAACCCGCCGATTACAGCAACCTGCTGATCAAGGCGAGCGACATCGTCCTGCCCGGCGACAGCTTCACCGCTGCACCCGTGACACAGAACCCGAATGGAAAGCCCGGTGTCGCTACGGTTTTCAGCAACCAAGGCGACACACGCGAGATCGGCGACACCATCCTCATCCTGCCGGACGCGCCGGGCGCCGCGATCGCGATGGACGGAGCAAAGGGCTCGCTCGGTAACGCGGTGACCGGCGGATCCCCTGCACCGGCTGCGGTCGGCGACGGAGGAACGATCGTGTCGGGAACCTCTCCGGACGGCTCAAAGTCTGTCACCGTGTTGCTCTTCACCCAGGGCAAGGCATTTGTCACACTCGAGTTCGACGGCAAGCCCGACGATCCCGTTCCGCCCGAGTTCGCCACCGACATCGGTCAGAAGCAAGATGCCGCTATAAAGGGCGGCCTACCGAGCTGACCTACCGAGGCACCAGGCTCAGCAGCAGATCCGGACCGACGCGTTCGACGCCGTCGTAGCGCCAGCGCAGCGCCCGGGCGATGCTAGGCACCCCGACGTCGTCGACCGCCGCGATCGGCCCGCCCAGCAGGATCGGCGCGACGTAGGCCAGGATGCGGTCGATCACTCCCGCCCGCAGAAATGCCCCGGCCAAGGTGGGCCCACCCTCGAGCAGGACGTCAGTGCGGTCGGACAACGCCTTGAGCACTTCGGCCGGGTCGCGGGTGCGCATCACCATCGTGCGCGAGTCGTCGTTGAGAACCTTTGCTTCCGAAGGGATTTCGCGCAGGCCCACAACGACGCGCAGCGGCTGGCGGTTCGCGAGGCCGCCGTCAGCCATCCGGGCGGTCAACGTCGGGTTGTCGGTGAGCACCGTGCCGGTGCCAACCACGATCGCGTCGGCCGCTGCCCGCCGGTGGTGCAGATCGGCGCGCGCGGCTTCGCTGGAGATCCACTGGCTTGAGCCGTCGGCGGCCGCACTGCGCCCGTCGATGCTGGTGGCGTACTTCCATGTCACGTGCGGCAAGCCGGTGCGTTGCTTGTGCAGCCATTCGCGCAGCGGTCCCGCCGCGACGAGATCGGCTTCTAGATCCCCGACGACGTGGATCCCGGCGGCCGCCAGCCGCGCCGCACCCCCGGCGGCAGCGGGGTTCGGGTCGGTGACCGCGTACACCACCGACGCGATGCCCGCGTCAAGCAGCGCGTCCACGCACGGCGGGGTCTTGCCGTGGTGATTGCAGGGTTCCAGGGTGACCACGGCGGTGCCGCCCTCGGCCAGCCGTCCCGCGCGGCGCAGCGCCACCACCTCGGCGTGCGCGCTGCCCACCGGTTGGGTGCCGCCGGCGCCGACCACCCGCCCGTCGCGGTCCAAAATGACCGCACCGACCGGCGGGTTCGGATAGGTACTGCCCTTGACCAGGTCGGCGTGCTCGACCGCGAGTCGCATAGCGGCGTCGTAACCGATAGCCGCCGCGGTACTCATTCGCGCCACTCCTCGATCCCGGCTACTCCGGTGTCGTCGTCGGCGCGACTCATCGGCGCAGATGCGGGGACGCAGCAGCGGCCCGTCGGCGCAGGGCCTCCACCGCGACCGCCGGGTCCTCGGCACCGTAGACCGCAGAACCTGCGACGAAGCAGTCAACACCGGCCTCGGCGGCCTGTTCAATGGTGTCGGCGTTGATGCCGCCGTCGATCTCGACCAGGATCGTCAACTCGCCGGAGTCGACCATCTTACGAACCGTGCGCACCTTGCTCAGCACATCGGGAATGAAGTCCTGGCCGCCGAAACCGGGCTCGACCGACATGACCAGAAATGTGTCGAAGTCCTTGAGGATGTCCAGGTAAGGCTCCAGCGCGGTGCCGGGCTTGATGCTCAGCCCTGCTTTGGCGCCGGCGGCGCGGATGTCACGGGCCACACCGACCGGGTTGTCGGTCGCCTCGGCGTGAAACGTGACGTTGTAGGCGCCGGCTTCCGCATACGGCGGCGCCCAGCGGTCGGGATCTTCGATCATCAGATGGCAGTCCATTGGAATGTCACTGGCCGCCAACAGACTTTCCACCACCGGCAGCCCGATCGTCAGGTTTGGCACGAAATGTGCATCCATGACATCGACGTGCAACCAATCGGCGCCTTCGACAGCGGCGGCCTCGTCGGCCAGCCTGGCGAAATCGGCTGCCAGTATCGACGGCGCGATCAACGGCCGATCGGTCCTGCCTGACATGCCTTCAGCCTATGTGACGGCAAATTGCTGTCTTTCGCGAGCGTGCACGCGGCCTTTGCGGCGTGTCGGCGTGCCGGTAGGCACGCTCGCAATGAGAGGGCGAGCCGGAATCAGTCAGTGCCGGACGAGCGCGGCGGCGAACATGGCGTCGGTGCCGTGCCGGTGCGGCCACAGCTGAACGTAGGGGCCCTCCCCCAGATCTGGGACGGGCTTGAACAGCGCCCGGGTGTCCAGCGCGGACACCGGGTGGCGCCGCAGCGCGTCGCCGACTACGCCAACCGTCTCGGCCAGATGCGGCGAGCAGGTCGCATACAGCACCACCCCGCCGGGCCGGGTCAGCGCGACAGCGGATTCCAACAGCTCGCGTTGCAGCCGGGTCAGCGCCGGGATGTCGGCGGGCTGCCGCCGCCAGCGCGACTCGGGCCTGCGGCGCAAGGCACCCAGCCCGGTGCAGGGCACGTCAACCAAAACCCGGTCAAATCCTGGGTCGAGGCCGGTGTTGCGTCCGTCAGCCTGCAACACCTCGACCGGCAGGCCGCGGGTGTTTTCGGCAACGAGCTCGGCGCGGTGCGGCGCCTGCTCCACCGCGGTGACCCGGGCGCCCGACCCGACACCCAACGCGGCCAGCAGCGCGGTCTTCCCCCCCGGCCCGGCACACAGGTCCAGCCATCGCCCGGCGTCGTCGGCTACCGGGGCGAGGGTGAGCGCGCGGGCCACCAACTGGCTGCCCTCGTCCTGGACCAGGGCTTGGCCGTCGCGCACCGCCGGCAGTTGTGCAGGGTCGCCGCCGGGCAGATACACCGCATACGGCGAATACCGGCCTACGGTGCCGTTTACCGCAGCGGCCAGCTCATCGGCGGTCAGCACGCCCGGGCGGGCCGCCAGGTGCACGAGGGGACGCTCGTCGTCGCTGGCCAACGCTGCGTCGAGTTCGCCCGCGGCGGCGCCCAGCGCGTCGACGAAGGCCTGCGCGATCCAGCGCGGGTGAGCGTGGACGAATGCGGCGTACCCGACCGGGTCGGCTTCCCGGTCGGGCGCCAGCTCATCAACCCAGGATTGCTCGTCGCGGGCGCTGATCGTGCGCAGCACGCCGTTGACGAAACCGGCTCGTGCTGAATCGAATTCAATTCCGGCCTGCTCGACGGTGGTGGACACCGCGGCGTGCGCGTCAACCCGGGTGCGCAGCAGTTGATACGTCCCCAGCCGCAGCAGATCCAGCAGCACCGGGTCGATGGCATCCGGTGACCGACCGGCGGCCGCGCCGATGATCGTGTCGAGCAGTCCACGAACGCGGCAGCTGCCGTACGTCAGCTCGGTGGCGAAAGCGGCGTCACGGCCGCTGATCTTGCGTTCTCGCAACAGGACTGGCAGCAATAGGTTGGGGTAGGCGTCACGCTCGCGCACCGCCCGCAGCACATCGAACGCGGCCTGGCGCGCCGGATCCAGCGGCCGGCGCCGCGGCTTATGCGCGGGTGGCTTGCGGGGTGGACGGTTGCGTCGCGGTTGCGTCACGACGCACGCACCGCTGGGTCGAGCCGCGCGCCGCGGGCCCAGTCGACGGCGTTCATCAGTTTCTTGCCCGGTGGCTGAACTTCTCCCAGCCGCACCGGCGCCGAACCGGTGCCGACCCACACGCTGCGCCGATCGACGTGAATCTCGCCAGGTAACAGCGTATTTGGCACGTTATCATCGATTTGCACCGGTCCGAGCTTGACCCGCAGGTCACCGATCAGAGTCCACGCGCCCGGGTTGGGCGTGACGGCACGGATCCGTCGCTCGACGACCTGAGCCGGCAAGTCCCAACGCACCCGAGCTTCCTCAACGGTGATCTTGGGCGCGACGCTGACCCCGTCGGCCGGTTGTGGCACTGGCGTCAGCGCCCCGTCGGCGATACCGTCCAGAGTGGTGGACAGCAGGGCCGCACCCGAAATCGCCAGCCGGTCAAGCAGATCCCCGGCGGTGTCGGTTGGCCGGACCGCCTCGGTGACCACCCCGTAGACCGGGCCGGAGTCCAGACCCGATTCGATTCGGAACGTGGTGGCTCCGGTGACGGTGTCGCCCGCGGCAATCGCGGCCTGCACCGGTGCCGCGCCACGCCAGGCGGGCAGCAGCGAAAAATGTAGATTCACCCAGCCGTGGGTCGGCACCGCGAGCAACTCGTCGCGAAGCAGCGCACCGTAGGCCACCACCGGGCAGCAGTCGGGCGCCAACTCCGACAACTCGGCGACGAACTCGGCGGTGTTGGGCCGCCGCGGTCGCAGCACCGGGATGCCGTGGTCCAGCGCGAGTCTGGCCACCGGCGACGGCTCCGGCTTGCCCCGACGTCCGGAGGCGGCGTCCGGGCGGGTGAGCACCGCGATCACCTCGTGGCGCGGCGACTCGATGAGGCTGCGCAGCGCGGGCAGCGCAGGTTCGGGGGTGCCGGCGAAGACGAGGCGCACCGGCACAGTGTAGGAAGAAGTCGCTGCAACCGACCGACCTAGTGGGGGGACGCATCGATGTTGACCACAATCGCGGGGCTTCCCGCCCACGTGCTGCTGGTGCACGCCCTGGTGGTGTTGGCGCCGTTGACGGCGCTGCTGGAAGTTCTGTGCGCGCTCTGGCCGGCGGCGCGTCGGCGCCTGGTCTGGCTGGTGCTTGCCTTTGCGGTGGTGACCACCGTGCTGACGCCGATCACCACGCATGCGGGCGAGTGGCTGTTTGACCGGGAGCACCATCATCGCGATATCTTGAACACCCATGCCGACCGCGGCGGGTGGATGATCTACTTCTCGGTGGCGATGCTTGTCGTCGCAGTCGTCTTGGCGCTGATGCAGTGGCGTGAAAGCCGATCCGCCAAACCCGGGATGGTCACCAGCCTGGCGGTTGCCGTCCTCGCCATCGCGGTGGGCGCCGCCTCGATCGTGCAGGTGGTCCGTATCGGTGACTCCGGAGCCCGCTCGGTGTGGGCCGATGAACTGACCAAGTCCGACAAACCGTAGGCCGCCGCTAGTCTTCGTCCTCGGCCAGGCGCGGGATCAGCCCACCGGCCAACACGTCTTTGACTTGCCGCTGCGAAAGACGCTGCCGCACAGTAAAAGAGGTGTCACCTTGCCGGATTCCAGACGTTGCCAGGCATAGCGGAGTCCTGAGCGACATGAAATGTGCCAGCGACCATGCCTCGTAGGCTTACGTCTCGACGCCCTCCAGCTTGGCCGCGGGCTCACCGCCGGCAGCGGTGAACGACGTGAGCGCGCGCACCAAGCCGCGACGTTCCGGCGGTGGCATCGCTTCGACGATGCGGGCGATCTCGGCGCGACGATGCGCGGTCACCCGCCGCACGACGTCACGGCCTTGTGGAGTGAGCGCGGCCAATAACTCACGACGCGAGGTCGGATGCGGCAGCCGGTCGATCAGCCCGGCGCCGACGAGCCGGTCAACCATCCGGCCGGTCGCCGACGGTTGGACGTCCAGCCGACCCGCGAGCGTGGCGAGGTTCATCGGCCCATAGTTGGACAAGATCACCAGCGTCCGGAACTGCGCAATCGTAATGGTCTCATCGACCTGGGCGATTGAACGTGCCGAGATGGCCATCAGCAGGCGTGATGCAGTCAGCAATGCATCGGTCATCGCGTCCAGCGAATCATCAATTGTCGCAGCGCTTTCCATGGACATCGATCGTCCCCTTTGTCGCCGTTGTGTGGTCTACGCGGTGATCTTCGCCTGTTCGTCGATGGTGATCGTCGCGGGTAGCGCCTTGTCGATCTGGTCTTCGAGGCAATCGGCGTTGAGCCGCAGCACGTACAGGCCATCGCCGGCCGGGATTACCACAGTTTTCTGCGCGACCGCTTTTGTCTGGCCATCGTCGACCCAGGTGCCACCCAATTGGTAGGCGGGAAATCCGGCCAGGGTAGTGGCAGAGCCGTCGCCCATGGGCTTGAACCCGGGTAGGTTTTTCAGCTCGCCCGGAGCGAGATCGAGAATTTTCTGCTGGTCTACATTGCCGGTGAGCTTGGAGACCGTCGCCACGATGCTGGGTGTGTATTTGCCGGCCTCCGGACCGGTATCGACGATGGCCCAGTAAGCGGTGGCCGGGGTATCGGGTCCAGCATCGGCCCAGCCGTCCGGGATTGGCAGGTTGATGGTCGGCGATCCGGGATCACCGCGGTGGACCGGGGTGTCGGTGATGCCGTTCTGCTGAACGTAGCTGGCGATGCTGGGGTTTGGACCCGGGACGGTGGTACGCGGCGCCACCTTTGCTTGCGTTTTGGCGGTAGTTGTCGTGGTCGCCTTGGCGGTGGTCGTTGTGGTTGAGGTCTTGCTCGACGCATTGTGGCTACTGGTATTGGATCCACATCCGACCAAGCCGATGCCTAAAGCCACGAGGGCGATCGTTGCACCGTTGATTGCTGCCATCCGCTTCATTGAATAGCTCCCGTGATCAAACTGCATAGCTGGACGAAGTGTCGGCGCAGCATAGCCCGATCGGTGAGTGATTCGACCGGGAATGGACGGGCTGTTAGCGGAAATGACGTTAAATAACGGCAACGTCGGCGGCAATCTACGCGTTTCCGCCGATGTTTTGCGGTTCGTGATGGCCGCACGCTGGCTAGCATGAGCGAGATCGATCCACGCATGGACACGCCCCTGGTGGACTGGAGCGAACTAAGCGTGAGCGCGTTGTTGCCGACGGGCACCGTGACATTGCTATTAGCCGACGTCGAGGGCTCCACGCGGCTGTGGGAAACCCAACCCGACGAGATGACCGCGGCCATCGCTCGGCTGAATCAAGTGGTGTCGGAGACGATCGCCGAACACTACGGAGTGCGCCCCGTCGAACAGGGCGAAGGTGACAGCTTCGTCGCGGCATTCGCCCGCGCCTCCGACGCGGTCGCCGCTGCCTTGGCGTTGCAATGCGCACCGCTGGCCCCGATCCGGTTGCGGATCGGCGTGCACACCGGCGAGATCCAGCTGCGCGACGAAGGCAACTACGCCGGCCCGACCATCAACCGGACCGCGCGACTGCGCGATCTAGGACACGGCGGCCAGACCCTGCTATCGGGAGCAACCGAACCGTTGGTGGTCGATCGCCTGCCCGTCGGCGCATGGCTGAGCGATCTGGGCACCCATCCGCTGCGTGATCTCCCCCGCCCCGAGCGAGTGGTGCAACTGTGCCACCCTGACCTGGTTAACGAATTCCCACCGCTGCGCGAGCCTAAAGTGGTTGCTTCCAAACGCCTTCCGGTTCAGCTCACGAGTTTCGTGGGCCGTTGCGCAGAACTGGCCCAAGTGCGGGAACTGCTTGCCCAGAACCGATTGGTGACCCTGACCGGCGCCGGCGGGGCGGGCAAAACCCGGTTGGCAATTCAGGTAGCGAGCCACATCGCCGGCGAGTTCGCCGACGGGATCTGGTATGTGGATCTGGCGCCGATCACCAATCCGGAAGTAGTGCCGACCGCGGCGGCCCGCGCGCTGGACCTACCCGATCAGCCGGGCCGCTCCACCATGGACACGCTCACCCGCTTTATCGCCGACCGCCAGATGCTGGTGGTGCTCGACAACTGCGAGCACCTGCTCGACGCGAGCGCCGCACTGGTGGTGGAGCTGCTGGCAGGATGTCCGCGACTGACGTTGTTGACAACGAGCCGTGAGCCGATCGGCGTGGCCGGCGAGGTGAGTTGGCGGGTGCCGTCGCTGTCGTTGGCCAACGAGGCCATCGAACTTTTCACCGACCGGGCCCGTCGTGCTCGAGCGGACTTCGTTGTCACAGACGAGAACGCCGCGACGGTCGCAGAGATCTGTCGGCGCCTCGACGGGGTGCCACTGGCGATCGAGCTTGCCGCAGCACGGGTGCGGGCGTTGTCGCTGGCCGAAATCCTCGACAGTTTGCATGACCGTTTCCGGCTGTTGACCGGCGGTTCGCGTACCGCGGTGCGCCGCCAGCAGACGTTGCGCGCGTCGGTGGACTGGTCACATGCGCTGTTGACCGAACCGGAGCGGGTGCTGTTCCGCCGGTTGGCAGCGTTCATGGGTGGCTTCGACCTCGACGCGGCGCAAAACGTCTGCGGCACTGGTGATGTGGAGCGTTATCAAGTGCTCGATCAGCTCACGCTGCTGGTGGACAAATCGTTGGTGGTGGCCGATGACAGCGGAGGGCGAACCCGCTACCGGCTGCTGGAGACCGTGCGTCAGTACGCCCTGGAAAAGCTCGGCGAGTCCGGCGAAGCCGACGCCGTTCGTGCACGTCACCGCGACTACTACACCGCACTGGCCGCCCTGCTTGACGCACCGACAGACACCGACTACGAGCAACGTCTCGATCAGGCCCAAACCGAGATGGACAACCTGCGCGCCGCGTTTGCTTGGAGTCGGGAAAACTCCGATGTCGAGTCGGCATTGGCGCTGGCGTCCTCGCTGCAGCCGCTGTGGCAGGCGCGGGGGCGCCTGCGCGAAGGGCTGGCCTGGTTCGACGCCGCCCTCGCCGACGAGCACGCACAGCACGCAAAAGTGGCGCCGGCGGTACAAGCCCGGGCGCTCGCCGACCGAGCCCTGCTCGCCACCTGGATGGCCGCCGATGTGAGCATGGATCAGGCCGAGCAAGCGCTGGCGATCGCGCGCGACACGGACAACCCGGCCCTGCTGGCCCGGGCACTGACCGTCTGCGGCTACATCGCCGCCTTCACCAATTCTGAAACGGCCCGAGGCTACTTCACCGAGGCAATCGGGGTGGCGCGGGCGTCGGCCGATCGGTGGAGGCTTAGCCAGATCGTCGGCTGGCAGGCGCGCGCCGCGATCGCGGCGGGTGACGCGGTCGCGTTGCGCGCGGCCGGTCAAGAAGGACGCGACCTCGCCGACGCAATCGGTGACCGGTTCATGTCGGACCAGTGTCGCTACTGCCTCGGGGTCGCACAGCTATTCGAGGGCGATCTGGCTGGAGCCCTCGCACAGTTTCGCGCGGTCGCTGCAGACGCGGAGGCAGCCCACGACGAGATCTGGAGGGCGGCCAGCCTGGGGGGTCAGGGCCTCGCGCTCGCGTATCAGGGCGAGCTGGCGGCGGCCCGTGCAACCGCCGATGCGGCGGTCGAGGCCGCGGCCGAGCTGGGCGGGCTTCCCGCGGTTACCTGCTACGGGGCGTTGACCGCTGCGGCCCTGGCCGCCGGCGATACCGAGACAGCCCAAGACGCGGGCGAGAAGGCCTGGCGGCATCGGATTCTCTTGCCCGCCCACGGAGTATTCGGGCGCACGTGGAGTGCGCTGGCCGCGCTGGCTGGCGGAAATCTCATCGCGGCCCGTCGCGCGGCCGACGAGGCAGTGTCGGCGGGGGCGGGCTGGTGGCTGATGTCGGCGCTGGGCACACGCGCCCGGGTGGCGATCGCGCAGGGTGAGTTTGATAGGGCCGAGCGCGACATCTACGACACGCTCGCGATGGCCGCGAGCATGCAACCGTGGTTTGCCACTCCCGACATCCTGGAGTGCGCCGCCGTTGTGGCGGGCGAGGCGGATAGTCACCTCGAAGCCGCCCGCCTCGTAGGCGCGGCAGACGCCGCCCGGCGGCGCATGGGCATGGTGCGGTTCAAGGCTTGGGACGCGGACCACCAGAACTTGATGGCGACGCTGCGAGATGCCATGGGCGAGAAGGACTTTGAATCCGCTGTGGCCGAGGGCGCGGCGCTTGTCCACCGAGGAGGCGATCGCCTACGCGCGGCGCGGCCGCGGCGAACGCAAACGACCTACCAGCGGCTGGGGTTCGCTCACGCCGACCGAGCGCGACGTCGTCCGTCTCGTCAGCGAAGGACTGGCCAACAACGACATCGCCAGCCGGCTGTTCGTCTCACCGCGCACCGTGCAAACCCACCTGACCCACGTCTACACCAAACTCGGCCTGACCTCCCGCGTACAGCTCGCCCAAGAAGCAGCCCGGCACAACTGAAGCTCGTCGTCCCTAAAGTGAGGCCCGCGGATGAACCCGGGCATCGATCGGCTCGGCGGCGACGACGGTGAACGGTGTGGCCAGCGGGAAGTCGTCGTTGAGCGATTCGATCCGGGCGGCGCGGATGATGGTGGCCAGTGCGAGGGTGGCTTCCAGCATGGCGAAGTGGTCGCCAATGCAGGAGCGAGGTCCGCCACCGAACGGCAGGTACTGCCAACGGCTGCGCCCCTGCGAGCGCTCCGGCAGGAACCGATCCGGGTCAAACGTCAGCGGGTCGTCCCACAGTTGCGGGTCTCGGTGCATGGCATAGAAGCTGACCACCGCCATGGTTCCGGCTTCCAACCGGTAGCCGTCTACGGTCAAATCTTGTTTGAGCAGGCGCGGCGTTCCGGCACCCGGCGGGCATAGCCGCAGGGCCTCGTGCAGCACCCGCACGGTGTGGCCGAGCCGGGGCACGTCGTCGGGTGTCAGCGGACCGTCGCCGAGCGCGCTGACCTCCTCGAACACTCGGTCTTGAATGGCGGGATGGCGACCAAGCGCCCACAGCGCGTACGTCAGAGTGGTGGATGTGGTGTCGTGGCCGGCGAGGATGAACAGCACCAGCTCGTGGCAGATGTCGTCATCCGAGAGTGGTTGGCCGGTATGCGGATCGGCTGCGGCGATCAGCCCACGCACCAGTGGTGCGTCTAGGTCCGGGTCGGCTCGTACCGCCGTGAGGATATCGGCGGCCAGCTGATGCAGAGCCGCATTGGCCCTCCGGGCCCGCTGCTGGCCGGGGCTGGGTACCCATTGCGGCAGATTCACCGGCCGGGTCGCACGGTCGGCGACCCAGATGAGCGCGGTACGCAGCGCCGGCCCGACGGTGTCGGCCCTGTCGTCGAGGTCCAGCCCGAGCACCGAGCGGCCCAGCGCCCGCAGGGTAAGCGCGCGGCATTCGGCATCCAGGTCTACGGTTGCGCCTTCGCGCCAGCCGTCGACCACCGTCTGCGCCGCCGCCGCCATGTGGCCCGCGTAGCGCCGGACGCGCAGTTTGGTGAACATCGGCTGAAGGGCGCGGCGCCGCGGCAACCACTGGTGGTGCGGCAGGTCGAGCAGGTTGCCGCCCATCAGCCGGTGCAGCTGGATCATGGTCGTCGTCCCGCCTCGGTCGGCGATCTCGTCGGTGCGGCCCAGCACATCTCGCGCGCCCTGCGGCGAGGCGATTAACACCGCCGTCGGGAAAAGCCATTTTGGCCCGAGCACGATCCGGGTGACGGGCCCGCCGGCATCGAGCAACTCCTGGAACCCGTCGATGAGAGACCGCACGGCCCTGAGCTGGTGGCGGTAGGGCAGCGGATTCTTCGGCGCCAGCGGCAGTTTGGCGACGTCGACCGATTCAAGCACCTCAACCATGGCAGTTCACCTTTCGCGCAGATGCGAATCGATGGTTTCAGCGCCTGACCCGCAGGACATCAGTAGTGCACTACTTAAATCCGGAAGGTCAGCCCTCTATGGCGACTATCCGGCGGTAGCAAGCTGGAGAACATCGGCGGTAACGCGTAGGTCTTGCGCGCCAGGGGTCGTATGTTCCGCCGACTGCAAATCTGCGCATTTGTGCTGATGTTTTGGGGGTCATGGCGGCCGCATGCTGGCTAGCATGAGCGAGATCGATCCACGCATGGACACGCCCCTGGTGGACTGGAGCGAACTAGGCGTGAGCGCGCTGTTGCCGACGGGCACCGTGACATTGCTATTAGCCGACGTCGAGGGCTCGACACGGCTGTGGGAAACCCAACCCGACGAGATGACCGCGGCCCTGGCTCGGCTCAACCACGTCGTGTGCGATGTCATCACTGCCCACGAGGGCGTGCGGCCCGTCGAGCAGGGCGAGGGCGACAGCTTCGTGGCGGCATTCGCCCGGGCCTCCGACGCGGTAGCGGCGGCGCTGGAATTACAGCGTGCGCCGCTGGCTCCCATCCGGTTGCGGATCGGCGTTCACACCGGCGAAATTCAGCTGCGCGACGAGGGTAACTACGCCGGGCCGACGATCAACCGCACCGCGCGGCTGCGCGATCTGGGCCACGGCGGCCAGACCCTGCTATCGGGCACAACCGAGGACCTGGTGGCCGACCGGCTCCCCTCCGACACCTGGCTGACCGATCTGGGCACCCATGCACTACGTGATCTCCCCCGCCCCGAGCGAGTGACGCAGTTATGCCACCCCGACCTTGTCAACGATTTCCCGCCGCTCCGAGTCGCTAAAGCTGCTGTCTCCCAGCGCCTTCCAGTGCAGCTCACAAGTTTCGTGGGCCGCGACGCGGAGTCAACCCAAGTCCGGGATCTGCTGGCCGAAAACCGACTGGTCACCCTGACCGGCGCCGGCGGAGTCGGCAAAACCCGCCTGGCCGTCCACATCGCGGGCCACATCGCCGGCGAGTTCGCCGACGGAGTCTGGTATGTGGACCTGGCCCCGATCACCGATCCCCAGGTGGTCCCGATCGCGGTGGCCCGCGCTCTCGGGCTGCCCGATCAGCCGGGCCGTTCCACGATGGACGTGCTCACCCGGTTTGTCGCCGACCGCCAAATGCTGGTCGTGCTGGACAACTGCGAGCATCTGCTGGACGCGAGTGCGGCACTGGTCAACGCGCTGCTCGCCACCGCGCCCGGATTGACGCTATTAACCACCAGCCGTGAGCCGATCGGGGTGGCCGGCGAACTGAGCTGGCGCGTGCCATCGCTGTCGCTTCGCGATGAAGCCATCGAACTGTTCACCGACCGGGCCCGCCGCGCTCGCCCCGATTTCGTCGTCACCGATGACAACGCCGCAGTCGTGGCCGAAATTTGCGAGCGGCTGGACGGTTTGCCGCTGGCGATCGAGCTTGCCGCGGCACGGGTGCGAGCGTTGTCGCTGGCCGAGATTCTCGACAGCCTGCATGACCGGTTCCGGCTGTTGACTGGTGGGGCGCGTACCGCGGTGCGCCGACAACAGACGTTGCGCGCCTCGGTGGACTGGTCACATGCGCTCTTGACCGAACCCGAGCGGGTGTTGTTCCGCCGGCTGGCGGCGTTTATGGGCGGCTTCGACCTCGATGCAGCGCAAAACGTTTGCGGTGGTGGCGATGTGGAGCGCTTCCAGGTACTCGATCAGCTCAGTCTTCTGGTGGACAAGTCGCTGGTGGTCGCCGACGACAGCGGCGGCCGAACCCGATTCTGGCTGTTAGAGACGGTGCGTCAATACGCCCAGGAAAAGCTCGGCGAGTCCGGCGAGGCCGACGCCGTGCGCGCACGTCACCGCGATTACTACACGTCGCTAGCGGCGCCGATCGACGCGCCAGCAGGCAGTGATTATGAGCAGCGCCTCGACCAGGCCGAAATGGAAATCGACAATCTGCGCGCCGCGTTCGGGTGGAGCCGCGAGAACTCGGACACCGCGCTCGCGTTGACGCTGGCGTCGTCGCTGCAGCCGCTGTGGATCACGCGCGGCCGCATGCGTGAAGGGTCGACCTGGTTCGGCACCGTTCTCACCGATGAGGCAGCGCAGGACCCCGGAATGGCAGCCGCGGTACGCGCTCGGGCGCTGGCCGATAAGGCGATGCTTGACATGATGTTGAGCGCTGCCGATAGCGTGGATCTCGCGCACCAAGCCCTGGCGCTCGCACGCCAGATCGAAGACCCGGCCGTGCTGGCCAGGGCGCTGACCGCCTGCGGCTTTACCGCCGCCTACAACGCTGAGCTGGCAGGGGAGTTCTTCGCCGAGGCGATCGAACTCGCCCGGGAGTCAGACGATAGGTGGCGGCTCAGCCAGATCCTGGCCTGGCAGGCGAACGCCGCGATCGCCGCCGGTGATCCGATCGCGGCGCGCGCGGCCGCCGAAGAAGGACGTGACCTCGCCGAGGCGATCGGTGACCGGTTCGACTCGCGCCACTGCCGCATGTGCCTGGGTGTGGCACAGGTATACCAGGGCGATCTGGCGGGAGCCTTCGCACAATTCCGCGCGGTGACCACCGAGGCCAAGGCCGCCCACGATGGGCTCCTTGAGGCAGGTAACCTCGCGCACCAGGGCATCGCCCTGGCGTGGCAGGGCGACACGGTTGCGGCCCGGGCCGCGGCCGAAGCGAGCCTCGAGTCCGCCTCCGAATTCGGCTGGGTCATCGCGGGTCTTGGTTACCACGCGTTGGCAGTGGTGGCCCTGGCCGCCGGCGACGTTGAGACGGCGCGGGACGCGAGCGCGGCGGCCTGGGAGCACGGGAGCTTCGTGCCGGGCTTTGCGACGCACCTGCGCCCCATTGACGCGTGCGCCGCACTGGCGGGCGGAGATCTGATCGCCGCCCGGCGCTGGGCCGACGACGCGGTCGCGACAGCGACCGGCTGGGCCTTGCTAGCACTGGCGCTGACCACGCGCGCCCGCGTGGCGATCGCACAGGGTGAGCCAGAGCAGGCTGAACGCGACGCTCATGACGCACTGGCCAGCATCCCCGAAAGTTTCCCGTATGTGGGCATTTTCGACATCCTGGAGTGCCTCGCCACGCTGGCCGTGAACGCCGGCAGCTACCGGGAAGCGGCGCGGCTCTTTGGCGCGGCAGCCGCCATTCGGCAGCGCGTGGGCGTGGTGCGGTTGAAGGTCTGGGACGCCGACTACGAGGCCTCGCTGGCGAGGCTACGAAATGCTGTGAGCCAGAAGGACTTTGAAGCGGCATGGGCCGAGGGCGTTTCGTTGTCGACCGAGGAGGCGATCGCCTACGCGCAGCGCGGCCGCGGCCAACGCAAACGACCCGCCAGCGGGTGGGAATCGCTCACGCCGGCTGAACGCGACGTGGTGCGACTCGTCTGTGAAGGGCTGGGTAACAGCGACATCGCCACCCGGCTGTTCGTCTCACCGCGCACGGTGCAAACCCACCTGACCCACGTCTACACGAAGCTCGGCTTGAGCTCGCGCGTACAGCTCGCCCAGGAAGCGGCTCGCCGCAACTGAAACATCGGCGCACGATCGGCGGCAATCTACGCGGTTTCGCCGATGTTTTGCGGTCCGTGATGGCCGCATGCTGGCTAGCATGAGCGAGATCGATCCACGCATCGACACGCCCCTGGTGGACTGGAGCGAACTAGGCGTGAGCGCGCTGTTGCCGACGGGCACCGTGACATTGCTATTAGCCGACGTCGAGGGCTCCACCCGGCTGTGGGAAACCCAACCCGAGCGAGATGACCGCGGCCATCGCTCGGCTCAACCACGTCGTGTCGCGATGTCATCGCTGCCCACGACGGCGTGCGGCCCGTCGAACAGGGCGAGGGCGACAGCTTCGTGGCGGCATTCGCCCGCGCCTCCGACGCGGTCGCGGCGGCGCTGGAATTACAGCGTGCGCCGCTGGCTCCCATCCGGTTGCGGATCGGCGTGCATACCGGCGAGATCCAGCTGCGCGATGAAGGCAACTACGCCGGCCCGACCGTCAACCGCACCGCGCGACTGCGCGATCTGGGCCACGGCGGCCAGACCCTGCTATCGGGCACAACCGACGATTTAGTGGCCGACCGGCTCCCCGCCGATACCTGGCTGACCGACCTGGGCACCCATGCACTACGTGATCTCCCCCGCCCCGAGCGGGTGATGCAGTTATGCCACCCCGACCTTGTCAACGATTTCCCGCCGCTCCGAATCGCTAAAGCTGGTGCCTCCCAGCATCTTCCACTGCAGCTCACCAGTTTCGTGGGCCGCGACGCGGAGCTCACCCAAGTCCGGGATCTGCTGGCCGAAAACCGACTGGTCACCCTGACCGGCGCCGGCGGAGTCGGCAAAACCCGCCTGGCCATCCACATCGCGGGCCACATCGCCGGCGAATTCGCCGACGGAGTCTGGTATGTGGACCTGGCCCCGATCACCGATCCCCAGGTGGTCCCGATCGCGGTGGCCCGCGCTCTCGGGCTGCCCGACCAACCAGGCCGCTCCACCATGGACACCATCAACCGGTTTGTCGCCGACCGGCACATGCTGGTGGTGCTGGACAACTGCGAACACCTGCTCGACGCGAGCGCGGCGATGGTCATCGCGCTGCTCGGCGCCGCCGCGGGATTGACGTTGTTGACGACCAGCCGTGAGCCGATCGGCGTCGCCGGCGAGCTCAGCTGGCGGGTTCCGTCACTGTCACCGGCCGACGAGGCTATCGAGCTTTTCGCCGACCGGGCCCGCTGTGCTCGGGCGGATTTCGTTGTCACGGACGACAATGCCGCGACGGTCGCAGAGATCTGCCGGCGCCTCGACGGGGTACCGCTGGCCATCGAGCTGGCCGCGGCACGGGTGCGGGCGTTGTCGCTGGTCGAGATTCTCGACAGCCTGCATGACCGGTTCCGGCTGTTGACCGGCGGTGCGCGCACCGCGGTGCGCCGCCAGCAGACGTTGCGCGCGTCGGTGGACTGGTCACACGCGCTGTTGACCGAGCCCGAGCGGGTGCTGTTCCGCCGACTGGCCGCGTTTATGGGTGGCTTCGACCTCGACGCCGCGCAAAGCGTCTGTGGCGGTGGCGATGTCGAGCGCTATCAGGTGCTCGACCAACTCACGCTACTGGTGGACAAATCGCTGGTGGTCACCGACGAGAGTGCGGGCCGAACCCGCTACCGGCTACTGGAGACCGTGCGCCAGTACGCCCTGGAAAAACTTGGCGAATCCGGCGAAGCCGACACCGTGCGAGCGCGTCACCGCGATCACTACACGGCGTTGGCGGCCCTACTCGATGCCCCGGCGGGAAGCGATCACGAGCAGCGCCTCGATCAGGCCGACCGCGAGATCGACAACCTACGCGCTGCGTTCGGGTGGAGCCGCGAAAACTCCGACGTCGAACTGGCCCTGGCGTTGGCGTCGTCGTTGCAGCCGCTGTGGCAAGCGCGGGGACGCCTCCTGGAAGGGCTGACCTGGTTCGACACCGCGCTGGCCGACGACAACGCGCAGCATCCCGAGGTGGCGGCCGCGGTGCGTGCGCGGGCGCTGGCCGACAGGGCCATGCTCGCCATCTGGGTGAGCGACGCCGACAGCCCGAATCAGGCTCAGCAAGCACTGGCGATCGCCCGCGAGGTCGACGATCCGGCCCTGCTGGCGCGGGCGCTGACCACCTGCGGCTACATCGCCGGCATGTTCGACGCGGAGGCGGCCCGGGCGTACTTGGCCGAGGCAATCGGCCTGGCCCGGCCGTCGGGCGATCGGTTGAGGCTCAGTCAGATCCTTGTCGCGCAAGCAATGGTGGCGCTCGCGGCGGGTGATCTGCGCGCGATGTGCGCAGCCGCCGAAGAGGGACGCGATCTCGCCGATGCGATCGGTGACAAGTTCGGCGCTCGCCGGTGCCGCTGGGGCCTTGGAGTCGCACAGGTATTTAGGGGTGATCTGGCCGGAGCGGTAGCACAATTCGCCGCGGTGGCCGACGAGGCCAAGGCGGCTCACGATGAGATCTTTAGGTTGGATGGCCTCGCGTTTCGGGGCGTCGCGCTGGCGTACCAGGGTGACCTTGCTGCGGCCCGGGCTGCCGCCGACGCGGCCGTCGAGGCCGCCGCCGAGCTGAGTGGGCCTAAAGCGAGCATCGCCTACTTGGCGTTGGCAGCCGCGGCCCTGGCCGCCGGCGATGCTACGACGGCGCAGGAAGCGACCGAGGCGGCCTGGCGGCACGTGAGTGTCCTGCCGATGCCGGCGGCGAAACGGCGCGTTGTTGCTGCGCAGGCCGCGCTGGCGGGCGGGGATCTGATCGGGGCCCGCCGCTGGGCCGACGACGCCGTGTCGACGACGACGGGCGCGTTCCTGTCGGAAGCGTTGACGACGCGCGCCCGCGTGGCGATCGCACAAGGTGAGCCAGACCAGGCCGAGCGTGACGCCCACGACGCGCTCGCGTGTGCCACCGAAGTCGAGGCGTACCTGTCCATCCCCGACACCCTGGAATGCCTCGGCGCTCTGACCGGCGAGGCCGGCAGTCACCGCGAAGCGACCCGGCTCTTCGGCGCGGCACATGCCATCCGGCAGCGCATCGGCGCGGTCCGCTTCAAGGTCTGGGACGCCGCCTACCAAGCCTCGGCGGCGGCGCTGCGAGACGCAATAGGCGAGAACGACTTTGACTCCGCGTGGGCCGAGGGCGCGGCGCTATCCACCGAGGAGGCGATCGCCTACGCGCAGCGCGGCCGCGGCCAACGCAAACGACCTACCAGCGGCTGGGCCTCACTCACACCCACCGAACGCGATGTCGTACGACTGGTCAGCGAAGGGCTGGCCAACAACGACATCGCCGCAAGGCTTTTCGTCTCACCCCGCACGGTGCAGACCCACCTCACCCACGTCTACACCAAGCTCGGTCTGACCTCCCGCGTTCAGCTCGCCCAGGAAGCGGCCCGCCACACGCCCGCCTAACCGATCTGCAGCGGGTCGATTTGCACCCGGACCGGCTCGTGTGTTTGCCGGGCACTGATGGCGGCGACGCCGCGCCGCAACTCACCCGCCAGCGCCAGCCCCTGCTCGCGGCGCACCCGCACCAGCATCCGGGTCACCGCAACGTCGGCCGGCGTGCCCGGCGGCCGGCGCGCGCCCGGCGGCAGCTGCACCGGCCCGAGCAGCTCGGCGCTGTCCGGCAGCTGAATTTCGTCGAGCAGCGTCGCGACCGCCGCGGCGCCGCCGTCGAGAACAGCCATGTGCACACTGGGCGGCAAGGCGACCTCGGTGCGGGCCGCCAGCTCCGCCTCGGCATGACCGATCGGATCCCAGCGGATCAGCGATTGCACTGTGGGAACTGTTGATTCGGCCACCACGGTCACCACCCCACCGTCGTCGCGGGCCCGGACCAACGCCGCCGCGGCCATCCAGCGGCGCAACGTGTCCTCGGCCGCGCGCAGATCCTGACGACCCAGCAGCGCCCAACTGTCCAGCAGCAGCGCTGCCCCGTACCCGCCGCACGCGCGTGGTTCTGCGCCGGGGGTGGCCACCACCAGCGCCGGACGACCGGCGACCTCGGACACCACCGCCTCGCCCGCCGAGGTGATCACCGTCGTACCCGGGAAGGCCCGACCGAGTTCCTCGGCGGTGCGCCGCGCGCCCACCACGACTGCGCGCACCGCGTCCGACCCGCAGCGCGCGCACCGCAGCGCGGCGTGCGAACGGCCGCACCACCGGCACACCGGGCCTGTCCCGTCGCGGTCGTCCAGGGACAGCGGGCCGGTGCAATGGCGGCAGCGGGCGATCGCTCGGCAGCGCCCGCACGCCAGCGACGGAACGTAGCCGCGTCGCGGCACCTGCACCAGCACCGGCGCCCCGCCCTCCAAAGCCGAGCGCGCGGCACGCAGCGCGACCGACGGCAGCCGCGCGGTGCGGGCTGCCGGATCGCGCTCTTGGGCGTATCCCCCGTCGTCAAGCGCGATCACCCGCGGGCTGTGGGCACGCACCACCGGGCGCGCGGCGACCACGTCATGCGCCCATCCGCTGCGCACCAGCGCGTGGGCTTCCGCGGTGCGGGCGTAGCCGCCGATCAGCGCCGCGCACCGCATCTGATGTGCGCGCAGCATCGCCACCTCGCGGGCGTGCGGATACGGTGCTCGCGGCTCGGCCAGGGTGTCGTCGCCGTCGTCCCACACCATGACCAGGCCCAGCTCACCGACCGGTGCGAACACCGCGCTGCGGGTGCCGATCACCAGCCGTGCGCTGCCCCGCAGTGCCGCCAGCCAGCGTCGGTAGCGTGCGGCCGGACCCAATCCCGCCGACAACGCCACCACGGCGGATTCGTCGAGTCGCGTCGTGGCGGCCCGCCACATCGCGTCCACATCACGCTGGTCCGGGACGATCACCAACGCCCCACGCCCGGTCTGCACCGTCAACGCTGCGGCCTCAGCGAATCGGTCCGTCCACAGCTCGCCGGGCAACGCCTGCCACACCGCGCGGGCGGCACGCGACTCGCTCAGCGCGGTCAGGAACTGGCCGCCGCGACCGTAGGACTCCCACCCTGTTGGGTCGACGGCCATAATCTCGGGAAGTGTTGGCGGTGTTGGGCTTTCGCGTTCCACCTTGGCGTGTCGGGGCGGCACCGCCAGTCGCAGCACGTCGGCGCGGGTTCCGGCGTAGCGCGCCGCGACGGCATCGACCAGCCGACGGATCTCCGGGGTGAGCACCACCTCGGCAGACACCACACGGTCAAGCCAGGCCAGCTTGCCGACATGGTCGGTATCCGTGCGGCGCTCGATGATGAACGCATCCACCAGCCTGCCGTGAAACCTGACCCGCACCCGCACCCCGGGCTGGGCGTCGTCGGATTGCTCGGCAGCCACCAGATAGTCGAACTCGCGATCCAGATGCGGCACCGACAACATCGGCAGCACCCGCGCAATCGGCTCGAATGCGGCCGCCTGCCGGGTCCGCGTCACGCCAGCATGGTAGCCGCGGCGACCGACCACCGAACGATTGATCAGTAACTGAACGTCGTTGCCGGTTCGTCACCGATCCATTGCCAAAGTTGAACGGTGCCGCCGAGTTCGGCGTTGGGCAGTAATTGCTCGGCCGCCAGCGTCTTGGCGTTGAAGCAGATAGGGCACACCAATAACCGCCCGCCGGCAGATTCGAACCGTGCCATCAAGTCGGGAAGCGACGGGCAACCTTCGCAGGCGACGCCGACCGCTACCCCGGATTGGCTGAGGCGGACCGCCTCTTTGGCGAGAAATATCAAGGTCGGGTGGTCTTGCTCGGCGGCGCCGACCGCGACGAGGAGCGCGATCGTCACTTTCTCGGCGTCTTCCAATCCGGTGCTGAGGCTGATCGCCACTTTGCTCGTCATGGTGTCGTTTCCGTCCGCTCGTGAGTCGGGTCTTCGGTTTGAAATCCGGAGCACAGTAAGTCGAGTGCGTGAATCCGCTCGCCGGCTGTGGCGAAAGCATGCTGCTCGACGACGCGGGCGGCTTCGGAGTTGCCCGGCGCACGCATCCGCACGCGCCACCGTAGGTAGAGCCGCTCGCCGATCTGGCCGATCGACGCATCCACGACATCGAAGGCGTCCGCACCGCCGAACCATTGCTCGAATTGCCGAGCGGTGTCGGCGGCGCCGACGGCGGTGACGAGGCCGGGCGGAACCAGCGCGCGGAAACGGACCGCGGGATCGAAGCAGGACGACAGCGCCGCGAAGTCACGCCGGGTGAAGGCGTTCAGGAACAGGCCGGCGGCTGCCCAACCGCCGGTGTCTGTGCGCGAGGTGGCAAGCGTTGTCACGGCCGGTTCGCTTCGGTGGGCGGTGCGCTGATCCCGCCGGGCACCACCGGGCGTGGCTTCGGTGTTCCCTGCGTGCCTTGCGCAGTGGCAGGTGGCGCACCGCAATGCCCGTTGGCGCCGACCCAGCCGCCGGAGTCGAGGCAGCAGACGTCTTCGGATCTGACGGTCTGTGCCATGCACTTGTCGAAGGCTTCGATATCCCAGTCCGCGCGGGCAATCGGGGACTGTCCGAGCACGGTGGCGCCGATGATGCATGCCGCGGTGAGCAGGGTGCGATTTTTGTTCATCCCCCGGTTTTACGACGCCCGTCAGGGCTTGCGCATCGGTCAATCACCCGATTTTTCGCTAGTTCCGTCCTCGGCAGTGGCCACGACGAGCCCGTGCCGCATGGCGTACATCGCCGCCGCCCCGCGGCTTGATACGCCGATCTTGGTGTAGATGTGCTCGATGTGTGTGCCGGCAGTCCGGGGTGTGATCGACAAGTGTTCGGCGATTTGCCTGTTGGACCACCCCCGCACCAGCAGCTCCAGCACTTCAGCTTCGCGGGCGGTTAGTCCGGCGACGAGGCGCGGCCGGCGGCCGACCCGGCGTCCGGCCGCGGCCAGCACCGCATGCACCGCGGCCGCGTCGAGACGTCCCGCGTTGACCTCGGCCAGAACCGCGGCCTCACGTTCTACCGGTGGCAGCGCTTTTCGGTGCGGGCGAGCTTCGCCCAAAGCCTGATAGACCGCCGCGGCTGCCAGCACCCTGGCCGGCATGGTGATGCCATGACCGCCCAGCCCGCGCGGATATCCGGAGCCGTCCATGCGCTCGTAGGCCATTCCGGCTACCGAGCCGATCTCAGCCAGCAGCGGCTGGCGACACATCACCCGCTCGGTGAGATACGGGACGGTACGGACCCTTTCCCGCTCGCTTTCCGACAGCGACCCCGCCTTGTTCCAAATGCCGGTCGAAACCCCGATCGACCCGATGCGGTGGACCAAGGCCGCGCGTTCGACCACCGCCACATCGGCCGGGCTCATCCCGACACCGCATGCCGCGACGGCAGCCAGTGCGGCCACGGCGCGTGAATGACCCAGGAACCAGGGGGATTTCAAGTCCGCATAGTCAGCGAAGATCGCTAGCATGGGCGTCAGTTCCGAGTCATTGACGCGACGATCCAGTGCCGAACACCCGTCGATCACCACGCTCCAGGAATCCACGGTATCCAGATCGCCGAAGATTTCGACCTGCCGCGAACAGCACACCTCCACCAATGCGGGGTCGAACTCGCTGCCGCTGCGGGCGCGGAGCATGTCCGAGGCGGCCTGCACGCCGCCGACCCGGTGGTATACCTCGGCATCATCGGCGATCTGCACGATCCGCATCACCGGTTCGATTTGATTGCCGCGCAGGCGCTTGGGCACGCCCTTTCCGTCCCATCGCTCGAAGGCATGATGCAGTGCCTTCTGCACATCGGGGTGAAGTTGCAGTCGGTCCGCCACATCACTGGCGGTTTGACAGTGCGCGACAAAGGAATTCGAGACGTCGGCTACGCCTTCGGCGAAAAATCGGCCGAGCATCGTGATCCGCTGCAGCGGGGGCCGACCTTCGGTGAGATGGCCTAGCAGGAAGCGCAGCATCGCAAATCCAGCCTTGTCCACCAGGTAGCTGTCGGCACGAACTTTCAGGTCGTCGCCGAACCAGCGAACGAGTTCGTGCGAGTCAGCGACGCATCCCACCCAGGCCAGCAGCGATGCATAGAACACCGCTGCCTGCCGATCCTCCGGCATGCCCGCCGCCGCTGCCAGCCGAGTAGCGATCACCGTCTGGCGCAGAACGTGCTCTTGTGGCTGTCCCAGACCAAGATCGATGGCAAGCGACAAGGAGGCGACGAGTTCGGCCAGCCGTATTTCGGTCGTCCCGTGACCCACCATCAGCGGAGCCTACGATCGCCGCATGCGCTTGGAATCAGACGCGCTAGCGGCGGCGCCCCTCGACCGAAAAAGAAGCCGGCGGTGATCAAGATTTGCGCCGCCGCGTAGGCCCACCAGATCGGCACGGCCAGCGCCTCATTGCCCAGCACGAAGCGGCCGATACCGATCATCGCGTCCGAGCCCGCGAAGCACACCGCGCCGATTGCCGTCCAGATCGTGGGCAGCCGCGCCAGCAGCGCCGCACACACCATGGCGCACAGCACGACAATGTAGACCGTGACGGGAACGGTCAATCCGTCGCGACCCAGGTGCGGCCAAAACCACACCAGCAGCGCCGCACACGCCACACACATCACCCCAACGGCGATCAGACGCGGACGCGACCGGCCCGACGACCTCCCCAGCGGCACCAGCGCACCCAGAAAGCTCAAGTGCGCGAACAGAAAAGCCCCCAGCCCGAGCACGAACGACGCTGTCCACCACGGGATCGCCAGCAGCACGTCGCCGGCTGCCGAGAACACCAACGCCAGCATCAGCCAGCGCCGCTCGCGGACAATCGGATGCGCGGCCGCGGCGAACGCCAGCAGCAGGGCCATCGACGCCTTGAAAGCCGGCTGGGCCATCCACTGTCCGGTCAGCTCGGCGCCCGGCGGCGAACGCAATGCGGTCAGAGTCAAGAACACCCCGTAGCCGACGCCGGCCCAACCGGCGGCAACCCAGGAACCGACCACTAACCGGGTTGCGTACGGTGTCCCCATGCCCACCGTGACGGACCGGAGTATCGACCCCATCCTGCTGAAGGTACTGGATGCAGTGCCGTTTCGGTTGTCCACCGAAAACGGGGTCGAAGCCGCTCGCCAGCAACTGCGGGATCTGCCGCGGCGTTCTTTCCATCCGGAGCTGCGCGTGCAGAACCGCGCCATCGACGGGCCGGCCGGTCCGATCAACATCCGGATCTACTGGCCGCCAACCGATCACGCCGCGCCACCGGTACTCCTGTTTTTCCACGGCGGCGGCTTTGTCCTCGGCGACCTCGACACCCACGACGGAACGTGCCGCCAGCATGCCGTCGGCGCCTCGGCCGTGGTGGTGTCCGTCGAGTACCGGTTGGCACCCGAGCATCCCTACCCCGCCGCCGTCGACGATGCCTGGGCCGCAATGCAATGGGTCGCCGAGCATGGCAGCGAGATCGACGCCGACGCCAGCCGCCTGGCGGTAGCCGGCGACTCCGCGGGCGGCACCATCTCCGCGGTGATCGCGCAACGGGCCCGGGACAACGCCGGCCCGCCAATCCTGTTCCAGCTGTTGTGGTATCCCTCCACTCTGTGGGACACGTCGCTGCCGTCGTTCACCGAAAACGCTGACGCCCCCGTCCTCGACCATGCAACCGTCGGCGACTTTTCCCGTTGGTACGCAGGCGAAATCGACCTGTCCGATCCCCCACCCGGGATGGCGCCGGGGCGGGCCGAGAACCTGGCCGGATTGCCGGCCGCCTACATCGGCGTCGCCGGGCATGACCCGCTGCGCGATGACGGGATCCGCTACGGCGAACTGCTCGCAGCCGCCGGCGTTCCCGTCGAGGTGCACAACGCCGAGACGCTCGTGCACGGTTATGTCGGCTACGCCGGGGTGGTGCCCGCCGCCACGGCTGCACTGGACCGCGGACTGGCCGCACTGCGTGCGGCCCTGCATTGGGTCTGATTGCCGGATGCGTAGGGTGAGTCCATGACGGAGCCGACCACCACCCGACAGCCGATCGACCCGACGCTGAAGGCAATCCTCGACGCGTTTCCGCTGACCTTCACCGCCGCCGACGGCGTCGAGGTCGCGCGCGCGAGACTGCGCCAGCTGCAGGCACCCCCGGAAATGCTCCCTGACCTGCGCATCGAGAACCGCACCGTCGGGCACGGCGACCTCACCGATATCCCGGTCCGCATCTACTGGCCGCCGGATTCGTCAGTTAAAGAGCACCGCGACCTGCCCATTGTCGTCTTCTACCACGGCGGCGGCTGGGCGCTCGGTGACCTGGACACCCACGATCCCGTCGTCCGTGCGCACGCGGTCGGTGCGGAGGCCATCGTGGTATCGGTCGACTACCGACTCGCGCCGGAGCACCCGTTCCCGGCCGGCGTCGACGACTGTTGGGCCGCGCTGCGATGGGTCAGCGAGCATGCCGCCGAGCTGGGCGGCGACCCGAACCGGATTGCCGTCGCCGGCGACTCCGCCGGCGGCAACCTGGCCGCAGTGATGGCGCACCTGGCCCGCGACAGCGGCGGGCCGGCATTGGCGTTCCAGCTGCTGTGGTACCCGACAACATCTGCCGACCTGTCGCTGCCGTCGTTCACCGAGAACGCCGACGCGCCGATCCTGGACCGCGACGTCATCGACGCGTTCCTGTTGTGGTACATCCCGGACGCCGACATCAGCGACCCGACCACGCTGCCGGTCACGTTGGCCCCGGCACACGCCGCCGACCTGTCCGGCCTCCCGCCGGCCTTCATCGGTACAGCTGAACATGATCCGCTGCGCGACGACGGCGCGTACTACGCCGAGCTGCTCAACGCCGCAGGTGTGCCCGCCGAACACAGCAACGAGCCAACGTTGGCGCATGGCTATGTCAGCTTCGCGCTGCTCATACCGGCGGCCGCCGAGGCGACCAACCGCGGACTGGCCGCCCTGAAAGCGGCCCTGCACTCGTAAGTCCTCATTTTCGACGCGGTACCGTCGGTAACGTGACCGATGCTTCTCCCGACTACCACTGCCTCATCGTCGGTGCCGGGTTCTCAGGCATCGGTACCGCGATCAAGCTCGATCAGGCAGGATTTGGCGACTACCTGATCGTCGAGGCCGCCGACGGCGTCGGCGGCACGTGGCACTGGAACACCTATCCCGGCATCGCCGTGGACATTCCGTCGTTTTCCTACCAGTTTTCGTTCGAGCAGCGGCCGGACTGGTCACGCACTTACGCGCCGGGCAAAGAGTTGAAGGCGTATGCCGAACATTGCGCCGACAAGTACGGGATTCGGCCGAAGATCCGGTTCAACACCAAGGTTCAAGCCGTGGAGTTCGACGACGAGCGATCGCTGTGGCGGGTGCAAACCGATCCCGGCGGCGAGGTCACCGCCCGGTTCCTGGTGAACGCCAGCGGTGTACTGACCGTGCCCAAGCTGCCCGACATCGACGGCGTCGATTCCTTCGGCGGCGCCGTCATGCACACCGCCCGCTGGGATCACACCCAAGACCTGACCGGCAAGCGGGTAGCCGTGATAGGCACTGGCGCCTCGGCCGTGCAGCTCATTCCAGAGATCGCGCCAATCGTCAAGGAGCTCAGGGTATTTCAGCGCACGCCGATCTGGTGTTTCCCGAAGTTCGACGTGCCGCTGCCTAGGGTGGCGCACTGGGCGATGCGCCTGCCCGGCGCGAAAGCACTTCAACGGTTGATCAGCCAGGCCTACGTCGAGGTGACGTTTCCGATTCCAGCGCAGTACTTCACCGTGTTCCCGTTCGCTAGATGGATGGAGTCGGTCGGTCGGGCGTATCTGCGCTGGAAGGTCAAGGATCCGGAGGTGCGCAAGCAACTCACCCCGCAATACGCCATCGGCTGCAAACGGCCCGGGCTTCCACAACAGTTACCTGTCGACGTTCAACCGCGACAACGTGCGGCTGGTGACCGAGCCGATCGACAAAATAACGTCGTCAGCCGTGGCCACCACCGACGGCGCCGGCCACGAGGCCGATGTGCTGATACTGGCGACCGGCTTCCAGGTGTTGGACTCCGAGAGCATGCCGACCTTCGCGGTCACCGGCAGCGGCGGCTTGTCGCTGACCAAGTTCTGGGAAGAGCACCGGCTGCAGGCCTACCAGGGCGTGAGCATTCCGCGCTTCCCTAATCTGTTCAGTATCTTCGGCCCGTACAGCTATGTCGGGTCGTCGTATTTCGCGCTGATCGAGGCGCAGACGCACCACATACTGCGATGCCTGAAGCGCGCCCGTCAGTGCAACGCCACCCGCGTCGAAGTCACCGAGGAGGCAAACGCCCGCTACTTTGCCGAGGTCATGGGCCGCCGGCATCGACAGGTGTTCTGGCAGGACAGCTGCCGGCGAGCCAACAGCTATTACTTCGACAAGAACGGCGACGTCGCGCTGCGGCCCTCCACCACGTTCGAGATGTACTGGCGTAGCCGACGTTTCGACCTCGACGATTACCGATTCACCGGCTAGCCCCGCCGAGCGTGCGGCTACGCGTAGACCTTTCGGGCCGCGGAAGCCGAACCGGATCCGGATCTGGGACGCAACGCATTTCACACGTTGCCGCCGGATTTGCTTTGCGATAGTCGACATGGTGTCCCGCGAGTGGATCGACACCCTGGTATCAATCGAGGAGACATCACCCGGGTGCAAGTGCTCTTCGACCACGCGCTCGAGATCGAGGGTCTGCCCGACCCGATCGGGGAGACGCCATGCATCGGGTAATTTCGTGCGGCATCTCTGCGGTTAAGTCGGGAACACCTCAGTTCTTGCGGTACTTTGCTACCCATGCGATTCGCCGTCGCGATTGTGTCACCTCCGAATTTTCAGCACAGCAGAGCATTTGACGAAGTTGCGGAGGGATTGCACCATGCTCTTCTGGCGCTTGGCCATGACTCGGTGCTGACCAACCGTCTCGACCTCGACGAGCGCCGCACCATCGTGCTCGGCGGAAACCTCCTCGTCCGGAACGGCTTGGAGCCGCCAAAAAACCCCATCTTCTACAACCTCGAGCAATTGGGTGACGACTTGCCGTCGATGACGTTGCCTGCATTCTTCGACCTTTTCCGGCGCTACCCGACTTGGGATTACAGTCAAGCCAACATCGAGCGGCTCGCTGCCCTGGGACTGCCCCGGCCCACCTACGTTCCGATCGGATACGTCCCCGAGCTGACACGGATCGCCCCAGCCCCCGAGGACATCGACGTACTTTTCTACGGCGCGCCCTACGAGCGCCGATACGCCGTTCTCAGGGACCTGCACGACCGAGGTCTTCGTGTCAAATGGCTATCGGGCGTCTACGGCGCGAGCCGCGATGCCTGGATCGCACGCTCGAAGATCGTCCTCAACATCCACTACTGGGAAGCGAAAATCTTCGAAATCACGCGTGTTTCCTATCTGCTCGCCAATAGACGCGCGGTGGTCTCCGAGCGTGGTGCCGATCCGACATTGGAGCGCGACCTGGAGTCCGGCGTCGCGTTCGCGGACTACGACGAACTGGTCGATCGCTGTGTGGAGCTCCTCGGCGACGAGCGCGCGCGACGCGAGCTCGCCGAGCGGGGCTACCAGGCTTTCTCCGCTCGCAGACCAGGCCGCCATCCTGCACCGCGCGCTGTCGGAAGGCCTCGAGGATGTCACCCACGAGACCGCTGCGCGGGACGACCCTTGCATCGATGTGCGCCTCGAAGGCAAAGACCACAGCGCAGATCATCAGCTCCGCGAGCGCCAACTGTTCAGGCATAAGTTTGCGCCCGACCGCGATCTGTGGCTGGCCAAGGTCGAACGCAATCCCGAGGATGCGCGGTCGGTCTTTTTCCTAGCCGAGACCTCCTTCCAATTGGGCGATTTCGTCGACGCGCGCAAGTGGTATGCGCGGCGGGTCGAGATGGGCGGCTGCGACGAGGAGGTCTACTGGGCGATGTATCGGCTCGCGGAGTCGATGGCGGAACTCGGTGAACCGTGGCCGGATGTTCAGGAGGCCTACCTCAAGGCGTGGGAGTTTCGACCGACCCGCGCCGAGGCGTTGCATGCCATCGCCTTTCGGTGTCGCGTCGAGCAGCGCTACTGGCTCGGTTACCTGTTTGCCCAGCGCGCCGCCGAAATCCCGTTTCCCGAAGAGGACCTCTTTGTCCTCGGATACTTCGCAGAGGTTTACGCCTGGCGCGCAACCGATGAGCAGGCGGTGTGCGCATCCTGGATCGGCAAGCACGCCGAGGCGTTCACGCTGTGCCGGCGCCTGCTGGCCCGCCCCGACCTCCCCGAGCCTGATCGGCAACGGATTGCGGCCAACCGCGACTTTTCGGTGCCGGCCATGATCGAGGCGGCCGCACCGTACCCCGAAGCCCTGGTGCAGTCCCTGGCCGCCGGTCCCGGCGAGGCCGAGGTCACCGTCAGCCTGGTCGCCGGACCGGACCGGCAGACCACCGAGCAGACCATCAACTCGTTCCTGAACTGCTGCCTCGATGTGTCACGGGTCGGGCGCTTCCTGGTGCTCGATACCGGCCTGTCCGCCCCCGACCGCGCGAAGCTGCGGCAACGCTACGGGTTTCTCAAGTTCGCCCGTTGCCGATCCGGCGACAAGCCCGCCGCCCAGCTCGCGCAGCTGCGCGCTCAGATCGACGGACGGTTCTGGCTGCACCTGGGCGAAGGCTGGCGGTTTTTCGCCCCCGAGAACTACATCACCCGCCTGACCGCGGTGCTCGACGCCGAACCACAGGTGTTTCAGGTGGGCATCAACTTCGCCGACGCGGTCAAACTCACCGGCGCCAGCGCCGCCGAGCAGGCGGTGCGCCGGGCACCCGACGCCGGCCGCTACCTACTGACCGAGGCGATGGCCAGCGGCCCGGCGATGTTCGACACCGCACGCCTGGATCGGGCCGTCGGTGTGCAGAACAGCGACCCCGATCCGCCCGCCCAACGTGGGCGACCGGCCGCCGGCGCCGGGCTGCGCACCGCCAGCCTCGACGAAGTGCTCTGCATCTCAGGTCTGTACCTCTAGATCTACCGGGGCTTCGCCCAGCCCGACGAGGCATGTCTTGAGTCGACGATATTGGTTAGCACCCTTGGCCGATCAGGCGGCACCTGGCTGATGAGGATGCTAAAGAACAACCCTCACCCCAATGGTGAAGGCTGGTGCGAGGAATTCGCCCGCGTGGCGCAGGCCGCCGTCGAGTCCTTATACCGCGAGTACGCAAAGAATGGAGGTGTCGTGCGTTTTCCGGGGGAGCGCAAAACCGGCTCCAGAAGCGGAAAGTCAGATATAAAGTAGATCGCTTCACGAATTGGTGATTGGCTTGGATTTCGGTTGGTAGGTCAAGGGTCGCTAGATGCGACGGTGCGGGGTTCCCTGCCTGGGCACTGCAAGGGAAGGCAGGTATGCGGCCGTGAGCAAGGCACGTGTGAGTCCGGTTGCTGTCATCGGCATGGCGTGCCGGCTTCCCGGGGGCATCGATTCGCCCGACCTGTTGTGGGAGGCGCTGCTGCGGGGCGACGACCTGGTCACCGAGATTCCCGCCGACCGGTGGGACGCCGACGAGTACTACGACCCCGAGCCTGGCGTGCCTGGTCGGTCAGTGTCGAGTGGGGCGCGTTCCTGGACGACATTGCGGGCTTCGATTCCGAGTTCTTCGGGATCAGCGAGCGGGAGGCGACCGCGATCGATCCGCAGCACCGGTTGTTGCTGGAAACCTCCTGGGAGGCCATGGAGCATGCCGGTCTGACGCCGGAAACGATGGCCGGCTCGGGTACCGGCGTGTTCGTGGGATTGATTCATGACGACTACCATTGGTGACCGCCGATTCCACGCCATGGAGGGGCCGTACGGATTCAAGGCAACAGTTTCAGCGTGGCGTCCGGGCGGATCGCCTACGCCCTGGGGGTTCACGGGCCGGCGATCACGGTGGACACCGCATGCTCGTCTGGCCTGGTCGCGGTGCACATGGCCTGTCGCAGCCTGCACGACGGCGAAAGCGATCTCGCCCTCGCGGGCGGCGCCGCGGTGATGCTGGAACCGCGGAAGTTCGCCGCGGGGTCGGCGCAGGGCATGCTGTCTGCCACCGGACGCTGTCATGCGTTCGACGTCGCGGCGGACGGGTACGTGTCGTGGCGAGGCTTGTGCAGTGGTGTTGCTCAAGCGGTTGCCGGATGCGCTGGGATGGTGACCGGATTCTGGCTGTGGTGCGTGGCACGGCCGCTAACCAGGATGGTCGCACCGTGAATATCGCGACACCGTCGCTGAACGCGCAGACCGCGGTGTATCGGGCGGCGTTGGCCGCTGCGGGCGTGGACGCCCGCAGCGTCGGCATGGTAGAGGCGCACGGCCCCGGCACCCCGGTGGGTGACCCGATCGAATACGCGAGCCTTGCCGAGGTTTACGGCATCGACGGCCCCTGCGCGCTGGCGTCGGTGAAGACCAATTTCGGCCATGCCCAGTCGGCCTCCGGAGCACTGGGGCTGATGAAGGCGATCCTGCCGCCGCAGCATGGTGTGGTTCCGCGGAATCTGCACTTCACCCGTCTGCCTGATGACCTTGCCCGAATAGACACGAAACTCTTTGTGCCACAAGAGATCACACCGTGGCCCAACAACGGCCAGCAGCCCCGCCGGGCGGCGGTGTCGTCGTACGGGCTCTCGGGAACCAATGTTCACGCCATTGTGGAGCAAGCTCCCGACAGGCTCCCGAAGTCACTACGCGCAAGACAGCTCAGCCGAATCGGCGGCTATAGCACCGCTGGGGCAGCCTTGCTATTTCCGCTGTCGTCCACCTCGGCCGACGAGCTGCGGCACACCGCCGGCCGGCTGGCCGACTGGGTGGCAAGCACATGATGACGTGGCGTTGCCGGATCTGGCCTACACCCTGGCGCGTCGGCGCGCGCACCGCCCAGTACGTACCGGCGTCATTGCGAGCAGCCGGCCGAAGCTCACCGAGGCTTTGCGCGAGGTCGCCGAGGGCGATACTCCGTATCAGGCCGCGGTCGGGCAAGATGATCGGGGTCCGGTGTGGGTGTTCTCCGGGCAGGGTTCGCAGTGGGCTCAGATGGGTGCTGAGCTGCTGGCGACCGAACCGGTGTTTGCGGCCACCGTCGCGGCAAGCCGAGCCTCTGATCGCGCGCGAGTCCGGGTTCTCGGTCACCGAGGCGATGACGGCGGCTGAGGTGGTGACCGGTATTGACCGTGTGCAGCCGACGTTGTTCGCCATGCAGGTCGCGCTGGCGGCCACCATGAAGGCGTACGGGGTGCGCCCGGGCGCGGTCATCGGGCATTCTCTCGGCGAGGCGGCGGCGGCTGTCGTCGCGGGTGCGCTGTCGCTGGAAGACGGGGTGCGTGTTATCTGCCGCCGCTCGCGGTTGATGTCCCGCATCGCCGGTTCCGGGGCGATGGCGTCGGTGGAATTGCCTGCCAAGCAAGTGCTTTCGGAGTTGGCGGTGCGCGGCGTCAAGGACGTCGTGGTGGCGGTGGTGGCTTCGCCGCAGTCCACGGTGATTGGCGGTGCCGCCCAGACGGTTCGCGAGCTGGTGGCGGCATGGGAGCAGCGTGATGTGATGGCCCGCGAGATCGCTGTCGATGTCGCGTCGCATTCGCCTGCAAGTCGATCCGATCCTCGACGAGCTGGCCGACGTCCTCGCGGAGCTCAACCCGAGGACGCCGGAAGTTCCCTTCTACTCGGCGACCCTGTTCGACCCGTGCGAAGAGCCGGTATGCGATGCCGGTTATTGGGTGGACAATCTGCGCCGCACCGTGCGGTTCGCCGCGGCGGTCCGGGCGGCTTTGGAGGACGGCCATCGGGTGTTTGCCGAGCTGGCGCCGCACCCGCTGCTCATGCACGCTGTTGAGCAGACCGCCCGCAGTCTCGACATGCCGCTGGCCGCGTTGGCCGGTATGCGCCGTGAGCAGCAACTGCCGCACGGGCTGCGTGGCTTTGTGGCGGATCTGCATAGCGCGGGCGCCGCGATCGATTTCTCCTGCTCTACCCGAATGGGCGGCTGGTGGATGCGCCACTGCCGACCTGGACGCACCGTCGGCTGTGGTTGAGCCGCGACGGTGAGGAATCCCCAGGCACGCGGTGGTTGCACGGTTCGGTGCATCCACTGTTGGGCGCGCATGTGCCGCTGCCGGAGGAACCTGAGCGTCACGCCTGGCACGCCGATGTGGACACCGCGGCGCTGCCCTGGTTGGGCGATCACCGGATCCACAATGTGGCCGCCCTTCCGGGGGCCGCCTACTGTGAGATGGCGCTGGCCGCCGCGCGCATGGTCCTCGGCGAAGGGTCCGAGGTCCGTGATATTCGCTTCGAGCAGATGCTGCTGCTCGAAGACAAGACCCCCGTGTTCGCGTTCGCTCGGTGACGTCGCCGGGCGTCGTCGAGCTCGTCGTGGAAACCTTTCAGGAAGGTGAGCGGGTTCGGCGGGCCGTGGCGGTGCTGCACGCGGGAGACGGTCAGGACCAACCACCGGTCTACGACATGGCCGCTCTGCTGACAACGTATTCGTTCGACTTGGACCCGGCCGAAATCAGGCAGTGGTTCGACGACCACGGTGTGCACCACGGGCCTGTCTCCCCTGGTGTTAAGACCGCGCACGCTGTCGGCCGCGCGGCCAGCACGATGCTGGCCGAAGTGGCGCTGCCTGGTTCGATTCGTTCAGAACAGAGCGGCTATGGGATTCACCCCGCCCTGCTGGATGTCTATATCCAGTCCGTGGGTGGCCCACCCCGCCGTCCAGGGCAGTAGCGATCTGCTGCTGCCGTTGGGCGTACGACGGCTACGCGCCTACGCGCCGGCCCGCAACGCCCGCTACTGCCATACGACGGTAACCAATGCTGACGCTGCCGGGGTCGAAGCCGATCTGGATGTGCTCGACGAGCACGGCACGGTGCTGCTTGCCTTGCGTGGGTTGCAACTCGAACCGAGACCTCTGAGCACGCCAGCCGCGATCGTGTGCTTCACGAGCGGCTGCTGACCATCGAATGGCAACGGCGAGAGCTGCCCGAGGTGGACCCTGCCGACGCCGGAACATGGCTGCTCATCAGCACCTCCGCCGCTGCCGATGTGATGGCCACCCACGTCGCTGACGCGTTGAAACTCCACGGCGCGCGCTGCACGGCCATGTGCTGGCCGCAGCATGCCGACCAGGTGGCCGATGCCGGCGGCTGCGCGGTCAGCTCGGTTCCGGCGGGTTCACCGGTGTGGTCGTGCTCACTGGTCCGCGTAACGGCACTCCGGATGAGGAGTACGCCGTGTACGGCGGTGAGTGCGTACGCCATGTGGTGCGCATCGCTCGCGAGTTGCCCGAAATCGCGGGCGAATCGCCGCGGCTATATGTCGTGACCACGAACGCGCAGGCGGTGCTGGCCGATGATATCGTCGACCTCGAGCAGGGCGGGCTGCGCGGCCTGCTGCGGGTGATCGGCGCCGAGCATCCGCACCTACGCACCACTCAGATCGACATCGACGAGCAAACCAACGCCGAGCGGGTGGCGCGCCAACTGCTGGCCGGCTCGGACGAGGACGAGACCGCCTGGCGACAGGGATGCGTGGTTCACCGCGCGCGTGTGCCCCTGCGCTGCACCCCGAGGAGCGGCGAACCACCATCGTCGACCACGAGCACGACGGCATGCGCCTGCGGATTCGCACCCCCGGTGATCTGCAAACGATGGAGATTGGTCGATTCAACCGCGTCCCACCGGGGCCCGGCCAGGTCGCGGTCGCGGTCAGCGCGTCCAGCATCAACTTCGCCGACGTCCTGGTCGCCATGGGCCGATACCCCAGCATCGACGGGGGTCAACCCGAGCTGGGCGGCGATTTCGCCGGTGTGGTGACCGCGGTCGGCCCGGATGTCACTGATCACCGGGTCGCGACCGTGTCGGGGGCATCTCTCCTAACGGTTCTGGGGCGCGTTCGTCACCTGTGACGCCCGCGTGGCCGTGAAGCTGCCGTCGCGCCTAACCGATACCCAGGCCGCCTCGGTTGCCACCGCGTACGCCACCGCCTGGTACGGCCTGCACGATCTGGCCCGGATCACCTACGGCGTCAAGGTGCTGATCCACTCCGCAACCGGCGGTGTGGGGCAAGCGGCGGTAGCGATAGCCTGAGCGGCGGGAGCCGAGGTCTTCGCCACAGCCGGCAGCGCCGCGCGTCGAGCGCTGTTGGGTGACATGGGCATTGAGCATGTCTACGAGTCGCGCAGCATCGAATTCGCCGAGCAGATCCGCCGGGATACCGATGGGTATGGCGTCGACGTCGTGCTCAACTCCCTGACCGGCGCCGCACAGCGCGCCGGGCTCGAACTGTTGGCGCTGGGCGGGCGGTTCGTCGAGATCGGCAAACGCGACGTCTACGCTCGTTGCCCGGCTAGAGTTGTATCCGTTCCGCCGCAACCTCGCATTCCACTATTTGGACATGTCGTTGCTGTGCGGTAGCTACGCCCAGCGGCTCCAGGACCTGCTGCGTACGGTCTACCGGCTCGTCGCGGACGGTGTGCTGCCACCCCCGAAGCACACTAACTATCCGCTTGCCGAGGCGGCCACCGCGATTCGGGCGATGAGCGCGGCCGAACATACCGGCAAACTCGTCCTCGACATCCCGGGTGCGGGGAGCAGCAGTGTGGTGATACCACCGGAGCAGGTTCAGCCCTTCCGATTTGACGGCGCCTACATCATCACCGGCGGTCTGGGTGGGCTCGGGCTATTCCTTGCCTGGAAAATGGCCACGGCGGGCTGCGGCCGGATCGTGCTCACCTCCCGCTCCCAGCCGAATCAAAAGGCACTGAAGACAATCGAGCTCATTCGGGCGATCGGATCCGACGTCGTCGTCGAGCGTGGCGACATCGCCCAAGCGGGCACTGCGGACCGGTTGGTGGCAGCCGCAACCGCCACCGGGCTTCCACTGCGCGGTGTGCTGCACGCGGCAGCCGTGATCGAGGGCGCCGCCCTGAGCAACATCACCGACGAGCTGATCGAGCGTGACTGGGGTCCCAAGGCCCACGGCGCCTGGCACCTGCACCAGGCCACTGCCGGGCAGCCACTGGACTGGTTCTGCTCCGTTCTCCTCGACCAGCCGCCCTGCTGGGCTCGACGGGTCAGGGTGCCTACGCCGCGGCCAACAACTAGCTGAGGCGCCTTCACCTACTGGCGGCGGGCTCAAGGCCTGCCAGCCACCGCGATCGCATGGGGACCGTGCGGGCCCAGATCGGCCGCGCCGCAGCGCTGGCGGAAAGCGGCGACATCGGGATGATCACTCCCAACAAGGCCTGATTACGCGTTTGACGTACTGCTGCGCCACGACCGCGGGCGCACGGCTATGCGCCGGTCGTCGGTTCACCATGGTTGACTGCACTAGCACAAGCAGCCGGTTGTACCGAGCTGTTCAATGCGGGGGGCAAAACAGTCAGGGCACAAGCGAATTCCGCAGG